>CBDDCF010000001.1:0-72463 GCA_965225995.1 Acidobacteriota bacterium
CTCTCAAAGACTAATTCAGCTAGCCCCTCAGCATCGTCCCCCTTGGTCCATTCGAGATAGGGTCGAAGTGGTTTTACGATCACCGCTGAGCGATTGAGCAGTTCCATGGTCATGCGGCTCGGTAGTAGTGCTTGAGAATCCCGCCGAGCCGTTCCCGACACCGAATCTCGCCCTGCTGGGTGCCTTCACAGTTCTCAAGGGGCTCGTTTCCCAGGTCCTGGTGGGCGCGCTCCGTATGATAATGATTCAAAGATTCGGAGATTGCTCTACGGAGCGAGGCTTCTCCGAAGAAGATCATCCGGCTTAGGCACTCGGCCTTTATCGACAGCACGAACCGCTCCGCAAAAGCGTTGCAGTTAGGGGCCTGATGGGGTGTCCGAATCACCTCGATACCCGCAGCCTTGAGCATCTGTCTGAACTGTTCAGAGAACTTCGAGTCTCGATCACAGATCAGAAATCGATGCCCTTTCAGAAAACCGTGGTCAGACGGAGCCTACGGCCCTTCATCTGCTCTTTCAGGACGCGATTCTCTTCGACCAAGTAGTCAATGACTCCCTGTTGGTGCCCGTTCACCCAGCCAGCGACGGTCCAGAGTAGCACTTGAAGCGGGTAGGTATCGGCCTTCATGCGGCCATTGTACGCGTTACAAGTCGAACTCTCGCCGTAAGTTACACGCGGCTGAATTTTCGGATAGGACGGCTATGAGGTTTTTGGTAGGGACAGCACGCTATTAGCCCCAAATCGACGACCAAAGATCGCTGGCCCACTACAAGGTCCAAAGGAGTATCGCTGTCGAGATCCTGAACCATCGAACTGATTTGGATAAGGAGAATGTAACGCTCAAGTTACCGGATGATCGCGGGCCTGCAGCCCGACAATTTATGAATTATACGGGCTAGAACCGCGCGTGGGCCAACAACTGGAACAGAGCCGCCGAACCGCCTCTTGACTGACCTTCCCCCGCAGGAATACACTCCTCCCCCAAAAGTAAATTCCTATCTCCACATGAATGGAGCATCCACTATGTTCAACAGGGGCCACCGTTGCGGTGCCTTTTGGCTGGCTCCACTCACTGGCCTCCTTGCAGTCAGTTGTGTGGGTAGGGAACAAGGGTCGGCGCCGCTGACCGCGGAGGTGCCCCTCCACCTCGAAGAACATCTGGATGCCGCAACCATCGAGGGCTCTGAGGATCCCACCGACGCTCCCCTCGCGGTGGAGTGGCGCTTCGACCAAGATCAGCACGACTGGCAGCCGACAACTCACCCGAACCCAAAGACCGAGACGGCCACGGCAAGGCGCAACGACGACGCCCTGCAGCTCGTCCTCACCGAGGCGAATCGCGCAGTCGGTGTGCTCGGCAATCGCGAGGTCCTCTCCGGAGGCATCTACGTCGACTTGCCCGACTGGAAGCGCGAGGACTGGTCCCACGTGCTGGTTCGTGCACGAAGCACGGGCAAAGTCAACGGCATCACGGTCGGGTTCAACCTTCGCGAAGTGCCCGGGCCGGGAGGCCACGAGCGCGGCCCTTTCCAGTTCGTCGGCGAGATGGCGCATGTGATCGACGACGGTAACGCGCACAGCTACCTGATGAGGGCCGACTGGTCGTGGGGAGAGTGGGAGGGTCCGTTGCGACAGCTCGGTTTCGAGGTCACTGCCGAGGGGCCCGCCACTCTCGACATCCTTTCCGTGAGCGTCATACCGGCGGAAGCCGACTACGCTGGGGCAGCGGTGGGCGTGCGGACCCCGGTCCGCCGGGGGCTCTACCGACGAAGCCTGTACACCCACGCGCCAGGAAAGCTCGAGTACACGGTGCGAGTGCCCGAGGAGGGACGCCTGGATGTCAGCCTCGGCGTTGTCCGCGACGACATCCCGGTGGCCTTCAGGATTACCGCGACCGCGGAAGCCGGTGAGGTGGCTACGCTCTTGGAGGAGACCTACTCCGACAAGAGCCGCTGGGCAGCGCGCACTGTCGATCTCTCCCCCTTCGCTGGGCAGACCATCGCGATGGCGCTCGAGACCGACTCCGAGCGACCCGGAGCGGTGGCGCTGTGGGCGGCACCGACGATCCGCGGCAGGCAGGCCACCGACAAGCCCAACGTCATCTTCTACATCATCGACGGTGGCGGAGCCGACTACATGAGCGCCTATGGATACAACCGTCCCACCACCCCCCAGCTCGAGCGTTTGGCGGCCGAGGGCGCGATCTTCGAGTACGCCTACAGCAACTCCACCTGGACGAAGACATCTACCCCGTCTTTCATGACCTCGCTGCACCACGGCGTGCTCGGCGGCTACAAGAACGATTCCGACCCGCTGCCTGATGAGGCCGTCACCATGGCCGAGTACCTCCATCAGGCCGGCTACCAGACGGCCGTCTTTACCTCGAATGTCTACGCCGGCACGATGAGTAGCCTCGATCGGGGGGTGGATGTACGGCGGGAGCTCGGCACCGAGCCCAACTCAGCATCGTCGCGCGAGCTGCACGCGGATTTCCGGCAGTGGAGGGAGACGTATCCCGCCGAGCCCTACTGGGTGCATTTTCAGACGACGGATGTGCACTGGCCCTGGAAGCCCGTGGCTCCCTTCGCTGGCCTCTATGTCGCGCCGGAGCGGCGGCAGCGCTACTACGAGTGGGAGCGACAGTTAGGAGAGGCCCGCGGTTTCCCCGGCCCGACGTGGCCTACCCCCAGAATATCGCCGGAGATCTTCGAGGAGCTCGGGATCAGTCGTCAGGCCTTCTACAGTATCGGCAGGGACCTCTATGACGAGACCATGACGCACAATGACTACCAGCTCGGAAGGCTGGTGGAGCGGCTGAAGGCAACCGGCGAGTGGCAGCACACGCTGCTCATCGTCGCCGCCGACCACGGGACCGACTACAGTGCAGGGCTGCTGGAGCCGATGCCGGCGCGCTGGGGCGCCTCCTACTATTCTTATACGCAACGCATTCCGATGACCATCGTCTGGCCGGAGCGGATCGCTTCCGGCCAGCGCTTCTCCGGGCCCGTCTCGATGATCGATATGCTTCCCACGATTCTGGAGCTTGCCGGACTACCGGTACCCGAAGTCCTGCAAGGCCGATCCCTCGCTCCCGTGCTCCTCGGCCAGGAAGGTTGGGAGCCGAGGCCCGTCATCCTCGAGGAAATCTACGTGGATGCCGACACCGGCGAGCAGAGCGGCCAGCTCGAGGTTATCGACGGCCGCTGGGTCGCCTCTCTCGGCATCAACCTGAAATCACAAAGCGAAGACCTACCGCTGGAGCAGAGAAGGCCACCGCTGCTGCTATTTGACCTCTGGAACAACCCCCACTACGGAGGCAGCGTGCACGAGCAACACCCAGACCTGGTGGCCAAGTACACGGAGTTTCTCCAGCAGGAGTGGGAGCAACACGAGGCGCTACGACAACGCTTCACCCGATCGGGCCAACTGGCGCTCACACCGGAGCAGCTCAGAACCCTCCGCTCGCTTGGCTACATACGCTGAGCCACGGGCGGCCACGACGCCGGACCGTAGTGGTCCAGCAATCTTTTGGGTGCATCAGCGGAGCTGTCTGCAGCAACATTCTAGGGCACTGTCTACGTTAGCATGAGCCGAGCAGTTCCAAGACAAACTCTACCCCGGTTAACTCCTGCTCAGTAGGCACAAGTCACCTCTGTCCAGTCGGCGAAAGCTCTCTTTCTCAGTAGTCGATAATGTCTGGCTTTGAGATGATTCCGACCAACTCGAAACAGGTTCTGAACTTGCCCGTGGACGGCCAGCAGGCGTTGCGCCTGGGCAATCGACTTGAATCGGCGAACCTGACGTTCCTTCTCACGAGTATGTTGGTGCAAGACCTCAGCTCGGTTGTTTTCGTATTGACCGGTCCGATGCTCAACCGATGGAAAGACCTCTTTGTGAGCGGCGGGATAGCTCTTGAGTTTATCTGTGATCAGCCGCCAAGGAGGCTAGCCTTGTCCTTTCAACACTTTGCGAAAGAATCGCTTAGAGCTCTCTTGTTTCGTCGCTTCGTCACCAGAATGTCGAGAACATCGCCGTCTTGATCTACAGCTCGCCACAAGGGTAGACTTGTCTTCCATTGATCCTCAGGAAGAGCTCATCCACCTGCCAGATGTCGCCTAATCGGCCTTGCTTCTTTCGGATCGAGCCAGCGTAGCCTGATCCAAACTTCAGACACCATCGTCGAATCGACTCGTACGAGACGCTTATTCCCCGCTCAGCAAGAAGATCCTCGACATCTCGAAAGCTGAGCGTGAACCGATGATAGAGCCACACGGCGTGACCGATGATCTCAGCTGGGAAACGATGACCTTTGTAGAGCGAATTCATCCCGCCATTTTCTCACGCTCCCAACAAGTTGACAGTACCGTCGCCGGAGCTGAAGTCTTTGGCGAAGCTGCCTTTCAATCGATTGTTCTGGTCTCCCCTCTGGCTCGAGCGTTTCCGGTTTGGCCCTTTTGAATGGATGTGGCGGTCAATGGTTTATGGAAGATTCCAACCGATGAAGCGTCGGATCATTCGTCTACGTCCGTAATCGGACATGTTATCTTCCAACCTATGCGACCGACAGCGTTCTGGACAGCTCTGGTGTTGCTCCTGATCCTGGTGGGGGTGGTGCTCCTGGTGAGACGTTTTGAGGGGAATCTGGTCTTCTTCCCTTCCCGGCCGTGGGATGTCAGTCTGGCAAGTTTTCGGGCCGCGGAAGAGATTCAATTCCAGTCAGCAGATAACTTGACACTTTCAGCGGTCTGGTTTGAATCTACGCCGTCCCGGGCCATCCTCCTCTACTGCCATGGCAATGCGGGAAACCTGTCCCACCGTATCCCGACCGCTGATTATTGGCGGCGTGAATTTCAGATCTCGGTCTTACTCTTCGATTACCGAGGCTATGGTCGCAGTGACGGGAAACCCAGTGAAGAGGGGATCTTTCAGGACACGCTGGCCGCTTTTCAGGAGGCTCGCCGACGCGGCAAAGAACAGCCCCTGATCGTTTATGGCAGGATTCTCGGAACCGTACCGGCAATCCGTCTGGCCGGCACTGAGACACTGGCTGGACTGGTCCTGGATTCAACTTTGGCCAGCGCCCGCGAGATGGCTCGCCGGATGTTGCCTCTTCCCGGTATTGGATTGCTGACCTCTTTTAAGTTGGACAATCTGCAGGCCATTCGGAAGCTGAAGGCGCCCCTGCTCGTCTTTCATGGTGAGAAAGATTCGATCGTTCCCCTGGAGCAAGGCCAGCGAGTCTTCGCGGCGGCTCCTGAACCCAAGAGACTTCATATTCTCAAAGGACAGGGGCACAACGACAGTCGCATCGGCGAGGGATTTCTGAACGCTTTCCGCGAATTCCTGGAGATCACTCCGAAGTAGCCCTACTCGGGAAACAAACGGTCGCCACTGTAAACTGTGTTTCGTACCGCCAGCACCTTGGAGTAATCCCTTTCTCCCCTAGGAGCCTGTCCGAGTAATGGGGTGTGGTCGCGAACAGGGGTCTTGTGAGTCGAGCTCGCGGATCGGGACGGACGGCGATGGCCCCCATCGTCTACGGCTCTCGAGAAATAGATTCTGCCACAACCCCCCTGTTCCCTGCGGGTTACGGGCGGCGTTTTCTTTCTGGCTAGGCTTGTGAGATCTAGCCAGGTTGAACAACAAGACCCATCTGCTTCGTTGCCGGTACTTAACGATGGGGGCCATCGTCTGCCTGCCCGACGCCTCGCATCTCACCCCATGGCGCTCGTAACGCGATCCGCACCAATACTCGGACAGGCTCCTAGCCCGGATTATGCAAGAGATCCGGATTCGAGTGGATTGGGGATCAGAAAAAATGCCGTAGCTCTCTGATATAAAAGGGTTTATTAAACAAATCTTTATCGGAGAACTACGGCAATGTCAAACCCAGTCTGTCAGACCACCCTGGCATTTCACTCGCACACACAAATCACGGCTCGTTTTGATGGTGGGAACCTGACTTCCGATGCCGGATGGCTGTTGTTTGGTTCCCTGGATCGGCAAGATCGACTCTGCGAGGACTTCAGTTCGTGTATTGCGGATAGCCGGGACCAACGCTACGTTCGTCATGAGCAGTTACAGCTGATCCGACAACGAGTCTTTCAGATCGTTGCCGGGTACGAAGACTGCAATGACGCGGACACGCTGCGCTCGGATCCCATGCTCAAGACCGTCTGTGATCAGTTACCTGAGAGCGATCCTGACTTGGCCACCCAGGCAACTTTTTCCCGTTTGGAAAACTCTGTCAGCAAGAAGGATCTCATGCGTCTGAGCCGGGGGTTCCTACAGCGTTATGTCCGCTCGCTGAAGAAGAGACGCCCCGACCCGGTCATCTTGGACCTGGACAGTACTGACGACCACACTCACGGCCAACAGGAATTCTCTTTTTACCACGGCTATTACCGAAACCACATTCTGCATCCTTGGCTGATCTTCGATGCCGTTACGGGGGACCTGGTCACTGTCGTATTGAGGCCTGGAAACAAGGGGGCTGCCTCTCACATCGTTCCTATTCTGAAACGAATCGTGAAAGCCATTCGACGAGAAGTTGGCAAGGAACTTCAAATTGAGATCCTGGCCGACAGCGGCTTTGCCACGCCTCGGCTCTACGAGTTCTGTGAATCTGAAGAGAACAAACTCCAATATGTCATTGGGTTAAGCCGGAACCCCCGCCTGCAACGGATGGTCGAGCCGATGCTCGAGTCGACTCGACTCAGGTTCGACGAGTTCGAGGAAAAACAGCGTCAGTTTGACGAGTTTCTTTATCGAGCCAGCAGCTGGGATCGATTCCGTCGCGTCATCGTCAAAGTGGAAGTCGACCATCGGGGGATCAATCGTCGCTTTGTGGTCACCAACCGAGACGATCTCTCTTCCCAGTCCCTTTATGATCACTACACCGATCGAGGACAGTCGGAGAACTTCATCAAGGCTTTTAAGAACCATCTGAGTATGGATCGGCTGAGCTGTCATCGATTCCTGGCCAACCAGTTTCGACTTCTCCTGCATGGGCTGGCTTACCAGATGTTCGTCCGACTCCGCGATTATCTGTATGGAACCCCCTGGCAGAAACTCGAAATCGAAACTTTGCGTCGCCGGGTCCTCAAAATTGGGGCGCGGGTTCGACAAACCACTCGACGCATCTGGGCCCATCTTTCCTCCGGCTTTCCGGAGCAGGCCCTTTTCCTCCTCGTCTTGAATCGCCTTAACTCCAGCTAGCCTCTCCTAGCTCCCGAATGATCGTTTAGGACACTCATTCAGGCCCAACTCCGTCTGAAATTCACTCCCCCACCTACTCCACACGGCTCGTCCACAGAGATCCCTCGAAAATCCGCCTGTCGCACCTTCGATCTCCCGATTTGGGCCACTTTCGACTCTCTTTTCAACTCCGGCCTACGGTTCTTGCATAATCCGGGCTAGGAGTCTGCGCGGCAGGAGTTTCTGATCAACGTGGAATTTCCAATTCTTGAATTTATGTTTCGGGGTGCCCTATAAGAGAAAGGGCGATCTTTATCGTGCTTCCGCTTGCAGAGGCGGCCGAACTGCTGAAAATGAGCCCAGGGGGAGGGCATCTTTCCGTCCGAACCTGCTCAGCAGGTGGGTAGGCGCCCATTCATGCGTTTCAAGTTCAGGGCGAGACAGACCAGGTCCCACTCGCCTTCCACTTTCTCGAGTCCCCTCAAGCTGAAGGTTCGAAAGCCAAGGACCTGTTTAACCCAGCCGAATACAGGTTCCGCGATCGCCTTGCGCCGGCGGTAGACAGTTTGCCCCGCCTCCGTGCCCAGCTTCTTGAACATGCGCAGCGTGGCGGGGAGATTTTCCGACGGCTCTGGATCTCGCCCCCTCTCGGCCCAAAGAGATGTAGCCATCGATCTCGCGTTCTGCTAGACCTTCAAAGTTCTCCTCGGACTTATACCCGGCGTCGGCCACTACCTGCTCGGGAGGGTGCTCCAGGTTCTCTTGGACCGCATCGATCATCCCCAGTAATTGTCTGTTGTCGGCCGCGTTATTGGTAACCCCCGTGGCCACGATCATCTGTGTCTCCTCATCCACAGCGGCTTGCGTGTTGTAGCATTGTTCGAATCCCCCAGAGCTCTTCATGATTCGACTTTCCGGATCTGTAAAGTTGTCTTGGGCCTTCTCCTCGGGAACTCCAAACTCCCGCTTGAAGGGGCGTCCTCCGCGCGGGTTCTTGCGACCGTCTCCGGGCTTGCGGCCGCGCTTCCGATCCGCCTCGGCCTGCCGTTGCTCCACGCGCTGCTTTGCCTCCCCGATCTTTTTCAGCCGATCTTTCGCGGCGGCGTAACTCTTCAGGCAGTTCGTCTCCCTGATTCTCTTCGCCGTAGAGCTCGTCTTCCGCTTTATCCACCTGCTGCGCACGATCCAACAGTTCGGCGATCTCTCCTTCCAGCCTTTTCTCTTCTTCCAACATCCGTGAATAGCTCATCGCCTTATGTTTGCTGGCGTTGGCCTTGATCTTACAGCCGTCCACCGCCACTCGCCCCAGCTTGACCAATCCCGCCTCGGCCGCGATCCGCGCCACCTGTCCAAACAGTTTCTTGAACTCTTTGAGATGACGTTGACGAAACTCCGCCATCGTCCGGTGGGCTGGAAAATTACCCGCCGACAACACTCGAACAGCCACGTCCTCATACACTCGACGAGCCAGTTTCCGCGACGAGAACGTTCCCGTCGCGTACCCATAAATCAGGATCTTCACCATCATCCTCGGATCAAACGGCCGATTGCGCCGCCCGTCCCCTTCGTACGGCGCGTAGAATCCACTCAGATCCAGCTCATCCACCGTTTCGGAGATAAAGTAGGACAGATGATCTTCCGGCAACCAATCTCGCGGGGAGGGGGGTAGCAAGAAGCTCTGCTCCGGCTGGTACTTCCGAAATGTCGTTCCCATATCGCCATTTTATTCACCAGCCCGGACATTTCCTGCCGCGCAGACTCCTAGCCTCTCCTAGCTCCCGAATGATCGTTTAGGACACTCATTCAGGCCCAACTCCGTCTGAAATTCACTCCCCCACCTACTTCCACACGGCTCGTCCACAGAGATCCCTCGAAAATCCGCCTGTCGCACTTTCGATCTCCCGATTTGGGCCACTTTCGACTCTCTTTTCAACTCCGGCCTACGGTTCTTGCATAATCCGGGCTAACTCATTGTGAGTTGAGGTTCGGTCGTCGGGAGTTACCCTGCGGTGGGCTGGCGGGCGACAGAGGGGGGGAAGAGCCAGGGATGTCCCTGGGAGTAGTTGAAGACGGCTTCGATAAAACGGTCGGAGGGAGCCGCGCCAAGGCTGCCTTCAAGGCAGGCCTGTTCGTGATAGTGGATTACTGAGTCGGGATCGATCCCGGGTCCTCTGATAAACAGCGGAATTGGGGCCCAGTGGTGCCGTCCGTTCTCACAGTACGTAGCATGGTCGGAGGCGGAAATCACGCACAGGTCTTGCCCATCGAATGGGTCCAAGATGGAACTCAGAGCCTGGTCGGTTCGTTCGAGAAACGCTAATTTCGCCTGTGGCGAACGATCGTGAGCGGCGATATCGCAACCTTTCAAATGGAGATAGACAAGATCGTACTCTTCGAGACAGCTAGCGACTGCGCTGGCCTTACGGGCCAAGTCGGTATCCAAATTGGCGGTCATTGATTCATGGTAGACGGGGTCGAACCCGCTCAAGCTTGCCAGCCCGAGGACCGTGGCTTCTCCACTGACGCAAGCGACCTTCAGCCGGTACAGGTCGGGAATCGACCGGTAGGAGCTGGTACTCCCGGCTCCTCGTATGATGATGCTGTTGGCGAGACGGAGGGCTGAGTCTTGGGACCTGTTGTGGGTGTGAAAGTCGGCGAGAATGGTTCTGGCTTGGGTCAGCACTTGGTTCAGGATCTGACTGCTGAGTTCCGAGTCCTCATCGAGGGGACAAACCGGGAGCGCAGGCAAGCCGGATCGACCTGGATCGGAGTCGCTGACGTTGGCGCCTAGGCCAGCGCCTCGGAGCACGATGATCCCCCGGTGTTCGGTGCTACCGATGAAGAAAACCTGGGCCTCGGAAATTCGAATCTGGTTGAGGGCCTGTACGAGTTCTCGTGTGTCCCGGATTCTGCCGGCTCGCCGATCGGAAACGTTACCGTCACCATCGATCGTTGCAAAATTGAAACGGACGGCGACATCTCCGGGTCGCAATTCGCAACCGGCTCCAGCGGCTTCCATCGGACCGCGTCGGTGTTGCAGATTGGCCGGATCCTGGCCAAAGAGTGCCAGATGACCAACGTCGGTCCCAGGTTGTCGGCCCTGGGCTCGAATCACGAGCGAGCCTGCTTGGCCCTCCCCAATCAGCCCATCCATACAGGGAGTGTGGGCCGCTTCTAACGGCGTCCGGCCTGCCAGAGCGTCGATGGGCAGATCCCCCAGACCGTCGTGAATGAGGACCAGACTGGGGATCCTTCTAGATGAGGATTTTCTCTGCATTGAAATTCAGCCGGGACAGAAGTTGACTTGAAACTGCCGACAACACGGAGACGACGGTTTCGTCGAAGGAACGATTGTCGACAATCGGCACTTCATATTCTTCAGCAGCATCCAGCAAATGGGATTGAATCGCGACAATGGCTTCGAAGTTGTCACGATACCGTTTTGCCACACGATTGCCCGCACTCTGCTGGCGCAGTGGGAAACGCTCCAGGTGGTCCTTCCGCCGAAGCGTCGAAACCAATATAGGAATCAGATAGGATTTCTCCTCGATTCCCTTGAAATCCATCGCTCCCGGAACCAGGTGCACTCCATCGATGATGAGGCTGTCATTTTCCTGAAGGGCGCGATCCAGCAGTGCTTGCACTCCGATCAAAACCCGCCTCGACTGCTCACGGAAAGCCTCTACAACTGCCCTTTCCCCGCCCGGATGACCCTTCCAGGCCTCAAAGGAAGAGCGGTGGATGGCAGGCAGCAAGTCGGGCGAGATCATCATTCTCATGATCTGCCGGATGGTGTCGGTCGAGAGGACCTTTCCAATCCCTAGCCGGTGGGCCAGTTCGTTGGCGATAGTCGTCTTTCCGGTACCTGTCGCTCCTCCAATCAACACGACCACCGGCTTGTCGGGAGTCTTAAGATGCCTCCATAGCAGGTACCGTCGCCCAAACTCGGTGCCGTGCTGTTGTTCCAGATGCTCATAAATCATGCGCCGCAAGCCGACTCGAGAAATGCTGGCTTCCTGTTCCCGGACAAGTCTGTCTTCAACCTCGCGAGCAATCGAGTAGGCAGCGCTCGGGTCCAGTCCGGCAGCCTGCAGGGAGAGGGAAAGGATTCCTTTACTAAAGGGAACGGTGTCTTCCCCTTCCACCAGGATGACGGGGGAATGGACGGTAGTCTGGGGAGGATACTCCCACTTGAATTCTTCCCGCAACACGGCGTTGATGAGTGAGCGAAGCTTTTTCTTGGAGATTTCTTTGCGATCACGGATCTGTCCGCGAACCTGATTGGCCGCCTGATAGGCCTGCTTGAATCCGAGCCCCCGCTCCACCAGGGAATGGGTCAACATTCCTCTCAGGAAGGGAGTTCTCTGGTCTCCATCGATGACATAGATGGGTTGTTTGGCCAAAGCTACCTACACAATGACAAGGGGCCGAACGCAGTCGGCCCCTTGAGAAACTGAACTTGAGCCTCGGGCGCTGCGCAAGCGCACCACTCCAGGCAGTTCAGCGAGTGCTGCGTTCAATGGGTACGTTATTTCCTGAACGCAGCACTAGACAGGGATCACTCAGAAACTAGCGATGCCCCCAGCTTCGTCGTCGAACGAATCGAACACCGTCAGGAGTTTGGTGATGGCCAGTAGCTCCCGCAGCTTCTTGGTGAGGCTCAGAAGCTTCAACTGTCCACCCTGGTTGGTTACCGTAGTGAACGAACTAACCAGTTCACCGATACCGGAGCTATCGACATAACTTACATCTCCCATATTCAGGAGAATGTTTTTCTTGCCGGCTTGCAGGAGCTCCCGCACCGTGTTGCGCACCTCAGCGCTGCCTTCTCCGATCGTGATCTTGCCGTGAATGTCCAGGATCGTGACACCGTTGGCCGTGCGGGTCTCAATCGTCATCTGCCTGTTCTCCTTGATTTGATTTCAGTTTCTTTTCCATCCGGACTTCCCAGCCCCCTCGCGGGAGATTCCGGTAGCTAACTTCATCCATGAATGAGCGGACGTAAAAAATTCCTCGGCCGCTGGGCTTCAGCAGATTACTCGGATCGAGCGGATCGGGCAAGGCTGATTCGTCGAATCCTCTTCCCTCATCCGCAACACGGATGACCAAACGGTGCTTTTCAAAAACGAAGCTCAAGGCAACTTTTTTGGCAAAGTCCTGTTTGTTGCCGTGAAGGATCGCGTTGGTGACCGATTCGCGAACCGACAGACTTATCCAGTACTGACCGTCATCGTCAAAACCCGCCAACCGTCCAACACTTTCGGACACGTCCTGTACTAGTTCCAAATAGTCGAGACTACTGCCGAAACTGATGTCCAGCTCGCCCGACAGAATTGGTCCGCTAATCTTTCTAGCCCTCCCGAGAGTTGACGTATCATAATCTCGGCCCCAAGAGTTTGTCAACCGCTTCAGGCAAGCCGCCAGCTTCTGCTAAAATTAAGCTGTTACAGTAATTTAAAGGAAGCCAGCCCTGATCAAAAAAGCCGTCCTGATCACCCTTGCGTTCGTGTTGCTAGGATTGGCTGTGGGCTACACCTTTTTGACTACGGCCAGCTTCCGAGAGATGGCACGAACCCGGGCCCAGCAATGGTTCGAGGGGCGATTCCGTGGCCGCCTCCAGATCGGGGAGCTAGAATGGCGTCCGTTCTCCAATTCCGCGGTGATTCGTGACATCGAGATTCGTGATCCGGAGTCATCGGACGACCAGCCTGCCATCCGCTTGAAGCAAGCGATCCTGAATTTCTCTCTGCTCCGCCTCCTATCTCCTGCCGTTGACCTGCAGGAGGTGGTATTGGATGGACTGGAAGTTCGCGTGCGACGGGAGTTTGGATGACCGGATCAATCTTGCCCGAGTGTTTGAGCGACAATCAGCGCCACCTTCGCCGTCCTCCGAAGCAGCCGGTCTTGGCCCCTTCATCGACTTGGCCATCGACCAAATTCGCGTTAGTCAGAGCCAGATCCTGTACTTTGACCGGTCCGTCTCGCTCAGCAGCTTGGAGGGTAGCCTGTCTTTCAAGCTCGCTCTGGAGCCCGCACAGAACTCTTATCGGGGCGATCTTGAATTACGTGAACTGGAGCTGACTGTGTCGGGGGTGCGACTCCCTCCAACTGACTTGACTACCCAATTCCGACTCGAACAGACGCGCGTTCTGTTGGATTCGGCTACGCTCGCCAGCGATTGGCTGGGGGGGCGATTCTCTGGAATCATCGACGGGTATCAGAGCCTCGACCATCGGGTAGACCTCAACTTGGATCTCGACTCGGCTACTCTTTCCCGCGTCTATTCCCTGGGTAGACCTTTGGCCGGTCGGCTCCACTTGACGGGTACAGCACTGGGGCGTAGAGGGGACTATGGCCTGATCGGGAAGATTAGCGGAGACACGATCCGGATTGGCGACTATCAGATCGATCAACCCGAGGCCGACATCCGGCTCGACGGCAGCGGGGCCGAGATTTCCCAAATGAGCGGGAGCTTTCAGTCCGTCCCTTTCCAGGCTGCCTGCAAGCTGTGGTGGGGAGGAAACCAGGTCTCCAGCTTCCAGGGGTCGAGCCGCTCGCTCTTGGGACATTCCTTGTTGGTCCCGGTCCGCCCCTACGCCGACCTCCTCCCGTCCAGCCAGCTGCGGGGCGAAGTAAGATTTCCGGGTATCAACTTTTCCCAATGGTCGGCTTCCGGAGATCTCAACTTACCGGCCACGCTGGCGAAGCGAGGAGAGCCGCCGCTGTCTCCGCGACTCGCAGCCCGCGCTACTTGGGAGGCAGATGCATCCGGTCTGCAGGTCCGGGATTGCCGGATCGAGCTGGCAGCAACGCTCATTCGCTGCCAGGGTACCCTCCAGAGTACGCAAGATTTCCAATTCCGCTTCAGCCTCGAGAGCCTGGGAACCGGTGAAACCGTCGACTGGGCCCAAGCTTGGCTACCTGTGACCGGTCCGCGGCTGGTGGGTCCTATTACCGGGGAAGGGACGCTCGAGGGGCGCGCCGGAGAACCATTGCAGTGGATATCTCAGACTTCGCTTTCCCAACTCTGGTATCAGGAGTGGATGCTGGGTGGAGCCAAGCTCGATGTTAGCAACGGCGAGGATGGCTCCTGGAATGTTTCATTGAAACTGGATGATCAAGGCGCTGTGGAAGGCAGAGTCTCCGCGGTCCTGGACCGTCAGGCAGTCCCTGTCCGATCTGCCCGGGGCCGGCTGGAAGGCCAGATTGGTTCCCTCCTGGATCAGCAGTTGGGACTTCAAGACAGCCGCTCAGAGGCTGCTCTGGACTTTTTGGTGGAGCGCGACTCGAATGGACGACTCAGTGGAGGGTTGAGTCTGCAGGGCGAGGACTGGAGGGTGGCTGGGCAGCCGATTCCTGGAGTGCAGGCAGAGGCGAAATTTAGCGGCCCGCAACTGGAGTTGGAAGCCCTTCATCTGACGCTGCCGGGCGAAGGCCTCGTTCAAATTCACGGCAATATCGATCTCGAACAGAGCATCCACCGGTTGGAGCTGCTCGGCCGAGATCTGGACCTCTCTCAACTCACTCTCTTCGACACACCACTGCCGGTCACTGGAATCGTCCGGGTTTCGGGATCTTCTTCCGGCACCCAGTGGCCCCCAGGTTTTCATTGGACGTTTCCTCGGATTCGATAGAGGCGCTCGACCGCAGGTTCGGCCCGGTATCGATTCAGCTCGATCACCCGGAGGGCGATCCCCAGGCACAGCTCAAGGGGACGCTCCATTTTCAGGAGCAGCCGGTCTCCTTTGAAGGGAATCTGGGACTGGCCGCCCCCTTTCGGTTCCTAATGGCCGGCAGTTTGACCAACCTCCTCTTTCGCCTGTGCTTGAACTCACCTTCCCGGAGGCCCGCCCGAATCTGCCTCCCCTGAGCGGTCTCCTGAATGGGAGCGCGCAACTTTCGGGTACCCTAAGGGAGCCGCGTCTGGACACCGCTCGACTCAACCTCGATCAGGTGGTTCTGGCTACCTCGGATCTCGAATTACGGAATCGGGGGCCCCTGTCGATCGAACTGGCGGAGAATCGGATCAATCTCGGCGAGGTGACATTCGAAGGCTCCGGCTCCACGTTGACTCTGCGGGGAAACGTCTCTCTTGACGACGATCCCGCATTGAGTCTCAGGGCCCGGGGCACAGCCACACTGGACCTACTTAACCCTTTCCTGAAAACCGCCAAGATAGTCGGCCGGGCCGACGTTCGATTGGCCCTGGGCGGTACCTGGCAGCGGCCCCGTGTGGTGGGCGAAGTCGACATCTCCGAAGCGACGATTCAGCATCCAGCTCTTCCCGAGCGCCTGACTCGGGTGAGCAGTCAACTTCGATTTACTGCCGACCAGATCGCGGTCGAAGATTTTCAAGCGACCACGAGCTATGGTCAAGTTGAGGCTCAAGGCGGCATATTCCTTGATGGATTCACCGCCAATCGCTGGTTGCTGCACATCGCCGGTCAGGACCTCCGGCTCGAGTATCCGGATGACCTTCACTCAATCTTGGACGTAGAGCTCGATCTGGTGCGGGGGCAAGGGTTCCCGTTGCTGAGCGGGATCATCCATCTCCGCTCAGCCCACTACCAACAAGATCTGTCACTCAGTGATCTGGTCTTGAGCTATCGCAGTTTCGCTCCTGCTCCGCCAGGAACCGGTAGCACCAGCGAGTTGGGCCTGAACATCACTGTAAATGCTTACCGGGCGATTCAAATCGAAAACAATCTTGCCGACATCTCGGCCAGTGGCGATCTCAAGATCCGCGGCACCGTGACCAACCCCGTCCTCCAGGGCAGCCTGAAGGTGGATGACGGTCGACTCTTTCTGGAACGGAACGAGTATAGGATCGTGCGCGGCGGCGTCAGCTTCGCCGATTCCCGGCGTACTCGACCGATCGTCAACTTCGAAGCCGAAACCCAGGTCCAGGACTTCGATATTGGAGTCCTGGTCAATGGTCCGGTCGATCGCCTGAAGGTTAATTTCCGGGCGGATCCGCCCCTTCCCACTCCCAACATCCTCTCTTTGCTGGCGCTCGGCCAGACCGGGGAAGGCCTGTTTCAAGGAGGGGCCGATCAGAGAGCTGAATCACTCGCTGTATACGGCGCCGGGGCCCTCCTCAACCAGAGGTTGAATGAAAGTTTGCAGAGCCGATCCAATCGACTTTTCGGCTTGGATCGGATTTCGATTGACCCCTTCTTGTCGAGCGCAGAACGGGACCCAGGGGCTCGCGTCACTCTGGGAAAATCGCTCGGAAACCGACTCAGTGTTACCTACAGCACAGATCTGGGAAGCGAATCACAAGGCCAGATCGTGATCATCCAATGGAAGTTGACAGACTGGCTTACGCTTGTGGGCACTGGTGAGCAGAATGGCACCCTGGCAGTTGACTTCAAACTTCGGCGACGTTTCTAGTGTTGCGTTTAGTAGTGTCGACACCTTGGTAGAGTCGACGGCTGGCGCGGTGGCGGTAGGTTCGGGGAGTTACTGTTGCCAGCGGCTTTCGCCATCTCGCCGGTGCCTCAATCCGTACCTTGGCTCCGTTTCCAGTCGCCGCTCGTCGAACCGGACGTGCGGAACTACCGCATCCGGCTCTCGGACAAGGTCTTACGCTTTCGCCCACGGAAGGTCGCGAGTCCCCTCAGTCAGTCGTACCAGCCCCAACTTTTCGTACAGGTACTGGTCCGGGAACTGCCGTGTTCCCTTGCTGCCTAGCTTGTGTTTTCGTCGCAACCACTGACGAAGCCTCCATCGGGTGTGTGTATCCACCGCCCGATAGGCTTTGCTGACTCCACCCAAGCAGAAGTAATTGGCCCATCCCACCAACATTCGGTTCAGACGGACCACCTCTTGCTCCTGTGTCCTGAGCCCACTCCAGGGTTGCGTCTCCCTATGGATTTCGCGACAGATCTTGTCGATCGATTTCTTCGAGGGGCGCGTCCCCAGGTAGGGGATACCGCTGCCTGCTCGATGGCAAGTCCCTATGGTGTAGCCCAGAAGGTCCAAACTCTCTTCCGGCAGCCGTTTCACACGGGTCTTGGTCTCGTTCAGTCTCAAACCCAGACACTCCAGAATCTCCCGCGCGGCTTGTAGAGCCATCTCTGCTTCGCCTTTACAGCAGATTACAAAGTCGTCCGCATAGGACACGATCCGGGCCTGACACTGCTTCGGTCCCAGTTTTCTCCATCCCAGAATGAAGCGGCGAAAGTACAAGTTAGCTAAAAGTGGTGAGATCGGTGACCCTTGGGGGGTTCCCCTTTTCCCTCCGCCTCTTGGCTTATCCTGGTCTTTCTTGGAGTCGTCCACCACCGGCGCGTTCAGCCACATCTTGATCAGCTTTAACATCTGCCGATCACAGATTCGACGCAACACCGATTGCATCAACTCCTTTCGCGGTATGCTGTCAAAGTAGCCACTCAGATCTGCATCCACCACTTCTCGGTGGCCGGGTGTTGATCAGAGCGTGCACCGCTTTAACCGCGTCCTGCGCGCTTCGTTTGGGACGGTAGCCATGTTGTTCCGGTTGCAGATCGGCCTCGAAGATCGGCTCGATGACGAGCATCGCTGCTGTTTGCACCACCCGATCTTTGATCGTCGGCACTCCCAGCGGGCGCTTTCCTCCGTTGGCTTTGTCAATCCACACCCGGCGCACTGCCGCCGGTCGGTAGCTTTTGCTTTTCAGCTCAGCCGCCAGTTCGCCCAGCCACTTCTCTCGGCCCCACAACTCGATGTCTTCGAAGCTCTCCCGGTCCACCCCCGCTGCTCCGCCATTGGCTTTGCATTTCCGGTAGGCGAACTCCAGAATATCTTCTCTCCAGACCTTGTCGTACAGCTGATGAAAGCGCAGCTCGGGCTGCTCCTTCGCTTTGGCGTAGAACGTCCTTTGCAGCTTCCCAATCTTTTCTGGAGTTTTCAGTCCCATTCGGGTCAATCTCCTCGCTGTCGCTTCAAATTACGTCTGCCTTGAACTCAGGCCCCTTCCCTCCAGCGGCGTTACCCGCCTTCCTCAGTAATACAAGCCTGTCCGCCACCCCTGCTGGCCGGACCGCTCCCTCGCAGGTTGTCCGTTGAGAACCGTGCGGCCGTCCTCACCGACAGGGGCTTCCCGTGTTGCTTGCGATTTCCTCTTCGATGCATGCCATCGCCACTACCCCGGTGGAACCAACGGGTGCCATCGCTCGACCTCCCCGCTGACGGCGGCCTTCCCTGTAATTCAGCCAGGTCGGCTTCCACATTGCCCTTTTCGAGGCCTGCTCAGCGTTCACTACTCGTTACGGCCTGCACCTTCGCCAAGTCGCCTTTACGCGACCCTCTACACCGAAGGCTTCAGCGGCTTTGTTACCTCCACCGCTGCTCCGATTGCTACCGGCGGGAGCGACAGTTGCCGGGTGGGTTTCGCACCCACTGAAAATCGCCGCCTTTCCACGGCGCACTGAATTATCCGGGCTAGGAGCCTGTCCGAGTATTGGTGCGGATCGCGTTACGAGTGCCATGGGGCGAGATGCGAGGCGTCGGGCAGGCAGGCGCTGTCATTCAACTTCAAGTGCCCGCAACAAAGCAGATCGCCTTCTTGTTGTCCAGCCTGCTGGAGTTTGCAGGTTGGACAACAGAAGACCGCCCGTAACCCGCAGGGAACAGGCTTTAAGTGGCCGAATCTCTTTGTCGAGAGCCGTAGACGATGGGGGCCATCGCCGTCCGTCTCTCTCCGCGAGCTCGACTCACAAGACCCCTGTTCGCGACCGCACCCCAATACTCGGACGGGCTCCTTGGTGTGAAAGTTCTTCCCTTTTTTGGGGAATTCATGTCTCAAAGACGAGAGGTGAAAAGGGGCACCGAGTTCTGGGCCTCGAGTTGGAAAGGTTGCCCGGTGACTGCACTCACAGAGAATTTCAATGGAATTTCGGAAACTAGGCGCGGTCGGGACGAGACCGGCCTTCTATCTGCGGATTCGGGGGTTTAGGGGTGAGACTAAACACAGGTAAGAAAACAATCGCTGTGCTTCGCCATCTTGCCGCAGAATCCCCGCTCCCTTTCCGTGTCGTTGGCAATTGCATGAGTCCCGTGATGGGTCATGGGGCCAGGATCGAGATCTCCGCTCGGAGGTACTACTGGCCCGGGGACGTAATTGCCTTTCTTTCGGACCGACATGGGTTCGTCAGTCATCGTGTGATCGGCTACCGCCTCTTGGAAGGGCGCTTTCACATGATTACCAAATCTGATCAGGATAACGAGTGGGACCCTCCGGTCCCGGTCAACCTGGTTTTGGGCCGCGTGACAGGTGGAGATTGCACGAAAGCTGTCCGACAAGTTCCCCTGAGCAACCGCACTCGGGCAATCGCCGACTTCTGTGGCTTGATGCTGTCGGGTCTGGCAAACCGGTTGCGTTCCCTTTCCGAGCGAGCCGCACACGCTCTGCCAACCGACTGATTCATCTTGCACCCGGCTACGCTATACTCCTCGGCGGAGGGTTTAGGGCGTGACCAGAACGACCGGGTTTCGAATTAACCCCAGTGTGCGATTCCGTTTGATTGAAGGGGAGGCCGTGCTGCTTCGCCAAAAAGAGGGTGAGGTCGTGGTATTGAACGAGGTCGCGTCCCGCATTCTCTCGCTCGCTTCCGATCGGACTCCCGAGCCAGAAATAGTCCGACAATTGTTCGAAGAGTTCGAAGTCGACGAGTCACAGTTGTTCCAGGATGTCGCTTCGTTTCTGGAGGAACTGAGCCGGGAGGGAATCTTATTAGAAATCGAAGTCGGAGATTGAGCCTAGACGAGCGATTCTGAAATAACGTACCAATTGTTGGGAGCGCGACGCGAGTCAGGTCGAGGCGCGAGGACGAGATTGATGCAGGCCATCTTCGAGCTCCGAGCAACAAAGAACTGGCCGCGTCCCCCCCAACCCTACGGGCGAACGGGGCTTGTTGTACAGCCTGCAGGCTGTTGCTGGCCTAGCCAACAAAATGTTGCGGCCGATCTCTGTGTCGAGAGTCGTCGAAGATGCCGGGTATCGACTTCCTCCTCTCTCCTTGACCTCGACTCGCAAGACCCGTTCGCAATTGGCACGTTATTTCGGAATCGCTCGTCTAGGCAGGCGGCTTGCTGGCGGACTGGCTGTCTGCTTCACTTTCGGCGGGGAGACTCTTGGTCTCGCCCCGCATTGTGTGGGCCCAGCGTTCGAACCATTTCCAAAAGATCTGAGCCTCTGTGTCACGCCCTTCCGAAATCAGTTTGTCGCGATGCCGGCGGGCCTTCTCCTCGAGTTGAGGTAGCTCGGTCTCGACGAATCTCTGAGCTCGATCTCGAGTCACAGTAGCGATGTCTCGGCCCAACTCTTCGATGGAGTCCTTCAAACCCTGGGCTTCCGGGGATTGTCCCAGACTCTTCAGAAAACCTCCAAGCGCCGAGCCGGCTCCTCCAATGAGCTCCCGCGTTCGACCTTCCCATTCGCCGATCCCGCGGCTCAGTCTGTCAAGCCAGCCGGGTCGAGCGTCGATCCGAGTTCCATCCTCGATGGATGGTGTGCCAAACGCTTCGCCCAGATGAAGTTCGTCGCCTGTTTCGAGCGCACTTACCTGGAAGCTAGCCTCACGACTCAGTCGTCCTCGATACTTGGAATCCAACTCGAGGGCGAGAATCGTCCCAGCCTCGTTCTTGCGCAGGGTGGTGACTCGCCCCAGAACCTCCCCATTATTGGTCCGAACAAGAGCATTCTCCCGGAGTCCCAGGGACTCGTCGACGAGGACCTCGAACCTCAGAGGTGGTGCCTCTGCTGGCGAACATGTAGAAAAGATCAGGAGAGTTCCTAAAAGTACCAGCCCTGATAATGCACGCATTGCCCAGGTCAAGTGTCGGAATCGAATCAGAAGGCCACCCATTATTTCCGCGGCCCCACTATATACTCTTTCAGCCTGTGAGCGGCATTCACCGCCTGTGAGATTCTTCGGCCAAGCTGGCATCATTTGACCCAGCGCGCTTTCCGTGCGGGCAGTGCTCCGATAGAATCACAGGCTCCCAGGACAGGAAGCCATAGATCCAAGCCGAAAGGGCCGGAATGAAGCTGGAAGCAAGCTGGGTTGAGCCTCTGTTGGAGAAGTTCCTGAAGTGCAGAATTCTGGTGATCGGAGATCTGATTCTCGACCGTTTTGTGTGGGGCCGAGTCGAGCGCATTTCTCCGGAGGCGCCGGTTCCCGTAGTGTTGGTAGAACGGGAATCTTCCCACTTGGGCGGTGCGGCCAATGTGGCCTTGAATCTGATCCATCTGGGAGGGCAAGTGAGCCTGCTCGGTGCCCTGGGAGAAGACCGCGCTGCCAGGGAACTCAGTGCAAGCCTCGAAGACGCCGGCATCGCAGCCCAGGATCTGGTGATGATCTCAGGGCGTACGACTTCAGTGAAGACACGCATCGTAGCCCACAATCAGCAGATTTGCCGCACCGATCGGGAGTGCCGGGATCCGCTTGGCAGTCAAGCCGAGGAAGAACTCTTCGAACGCTTCCAGCGGTCTCTTGAGGGCTGTGATGCCGTGATTCTCTCGGATTACGGAAAGGGAGTGCTGGCCGGAAGCACCGCTCTCCACCTGATTCAGAAGGCCCGTGAAGCCGCTGTACCGGTGGCGGTAGATCCCAAGTTTACCGATTTCTCGCTCTATCGCCAGGCCTCGGTGATTACGCCGAACTCGACGGAAGCGGTCTCTGCGGCCGGTCCGATCGATGGCACCGATATAGAGCAGGTGGCGGAGTCTTTGCTCCGGCGGTCTGAATCGGACTATATCCTGATCACGCGGGGGGAAGAAGGAATGTTGCTGGCGGGCCGGGGAGGTGAGCGGCATCAGATTCCGGCTTCGGCCCGCGAAGTGTACGATGTGACCGGAGCAGGAGATACCGTGGTCTCGGTATTGGCCCTGGGTCTGGCCGGAGGGGCTTCGATGCTCGAAGCCGCCCTCTTGGCCAACTGTGCCGCTGGACTGGTGGTCGAGAAGCTGGGCACCGCTGCACTCGGTCCTGATGAAATACGGAACCGTCTGGCTGATTCTTGAAAGGGTCAGCACAGTTCTTCGAAGATGAATCTCCGGGCACGGCTGTAATCCGCGAATTCCTGCTCAGCCTTCCGAAAGCGCTCGTGATGAATGCGACGGCGGTGGCCGCAGTACTCTTCCTCATGCGCGGCGTGGAGCATTTCATGGTATAGCACATACTCGACAACAAATGTCGGAACCAGAGGCTGATCCAGGAGTCGGCTGAGCACAATTGCGTCGTGGGCACGATCGTAGTGCCCGAGCACGCGTCGGCTTTTCCCGGAACTCCAGGACAGGTGCCCGACTTCGAGTTGGTCGCCGAAGTATTCGGTATTGAGTTTGGAAAACACCTGAGTCAGATCGTGGTATTGCCCTCGGGCTCCAGTAAGCCGCTTCTTCCCCCGTTTCGAGCGGGCTTGCCGGGCGGCTAGGCGGGTCTTGGCGGCGGCGGCGAATTGTCTGTAGACGACTTGAAATTGTTGCGGAGCACGTATCCTGTAAAGGCGGCAAATCAAGAGAGCCAACGTCGCTTCGAAGACCGCCGGTTCGGCCTCCTTGAGGAGATCACTGAGACGGATCAACACTCGTCCATTACGCGAGCGAATCGTGTGTTTTAGGCCTGCGTAGGGATAGAAGCTGATCTCATGAGGAGGAAGGGGTTCTTCCACCAGTTGCCGATGTAGCTCTGCAAAAAGTGTTCCAGGATCGGCGGACAGTTGTAAAGGAAGGAGTTGCTGACTGGACGTAAGAGCAGAGCGCCCTACCCGTCTCACGAGGAGCCCACATGGCTTCGCAAGAAGTTCACAATCTGATCAGTATTCGCTCCCGGCTGAAAAATCTCCGCGACGCCGGCGGACTTGAGACGAGGTATGTCTTCGTCTGGGATAATGCCTCCCCCGAATACCAGAATATCATCGGCCTGCTGATCGCGAAGCAATTCCATCACTCGGCCGAAGAGATGCATGTGAGCGCCGGACAGGATCGAAAGTCCAACTGCGTGCACGTCCTCCTGAATCGCCGCTCTTACAATTCGCTCAGGTGTTTGGCGTAGGCCAGTGTAGATCACTTCCATGCCGGCATCGCGCAGCGCTCGAGCGACAATTTTGGCTCCCCGGTCATGCCCATCCAGCCCCGGCTTTGCGATCAGAACGCGAATCTTATCTTCACTCATGTCGTCTCTTGATATCACCTGGATCAGTCGGCCGTGGAGGGTTAGAAAACCGGCTCCTGGTATGTACCGAATACTTCCTTCAGCGTTTCGCACATCTCGCCCAGAGTCGCATAGTCCTCACAAGCTCTGAGAATGTGTGGCATCAGGTTGTCACTTCCCCGAGCGGCATTCTTCAGGTCGGTCAAGCTCTGGCTGACAGCCTTGTCGTCACGCCGGCGCTTAAGATTCCGAAGCCGCTGCACCTGACTGGTGCGGACTTCCTCTCCGATTTGGAGGATGTCGATGGGCGGCTCGTCGGGCACCTGGAAGGCATTGACACCTACCATGATCTTCGCATTTCGCTCGAGGGACTTCTGGTACTGGTAGGCGGCTTCCTGGATCTCGCGTTGCGGAAAGCCCTCTTCAATGGCCGAAATCATTCCGCCCAGTGAATCGATCTTGTGGAAGTATGCTTGAGCTTCAGATTCCAACTCGTGCGTCAGCGTCTCGACAAAATAAGACCCCCCGAGAGGGTCGACGGTGTTGGTGACACCACTTTCGTGTCCAATGATTTGCTGGGTTCGAAGGGCAATCTGTGCCGCCTCTGCGGTGGGTAGCGCCAACGCTTCATCCAGTGAATTAGTATGCAGAGAGTTGGTTCCCCCGAGCACTCCTGCCAAGGCCTGGATCGCCGTCCTGACGATGTTCAGATAAGGCTGCTGGGCCGTCAAGCTGCAACCAGCCGTTTGGGTGTGGAAGCGCAGTTTCCAGCTGCGCTCACTGGTGGCTCCAAAACGGTCTTTCATTACGTTGGCCCATAGCCGACGAGCTGCCCGGTACTTGGCGATCTCTTCGAAGAAATCGTTATGGGCGTTGAAAAAGAAGGACAGCCGAGGAGCGAACTCGTCAACGTCCAGGTCGGCCCGGCAACACCAATCGACATACTCAATGCCGTCCCGCAAAGTGAAAGCCAGTTCTTGAGCAGCCGTCGATCCGGCTTCCCGGATATGGTAACCACTAATCGAGACGCTGTTGTAACGGGGCAAGTGATCGGTACAAAAGGCAATGCTATCGACGACCAGCCGCATCGAGGGGTTGGGTGGGTAGATCCACTCTTTCTGTGCAATGTATTCCTTGAGGATATCGTTCTGACAGGTGCCGCTGATCTTTTCCACTTCGGCACCCTGCTTTTTGGCGACCGCCACATACATGGCGAGCAGGATGGCTGCTGGGGAGTTGATCGTCATCGAAGTGGTGACCGTCTCCAAGTCGATCTGGTCGAACAGGATCTCCATGTCCTCCAGGGAATCGATTGCTACCCCGCATTTGCCCACTTCTCCCGCCGAGAGGGAGTTGTCAGAATCCAGACCCATCAGGGTCGGCAAATCGAAAGCGACAGAGAGCCCGTGCTGTCCCTGGCTGAGGAGGAATCTGAAGCGTTCATTAGTCTCTTCCGGAGTACCGAAACCCGAGAACTGTCGCATTGTCCACAGCTTGCCCCGGTACATGTTCTCGTGGATTCCTCGCGTGTAAGGAAACTCTCCTGGCCGGGAGCGATCCGGGCTGCCGGAGTCTTGCACGTCTTTCTCGGTGTAGAGGCGATTGATGATCTTTCCGGAAATCGTCGAGAATCTCTTCTTTTCAACCGGTAGGGATGGCGCGGGCTTCTTATCCTTGAGGGACTCCATGCCCTGAATTACACAGGACTGAAGGGCGACGCGTCAAGCGGCTAGGAGTCTCGCATCTCGGTCCGCAGGCGCCAATAACGCAATCCGCACCATTACTCGGACAGGCTCATAAGAGTTTGAGATGGTTGATCAGGAGTTGGGTTTCTTGCTTAGTTGAATCGATTTCTCGAAATGGACGAGGGCTTCTTCATCCCGCCCCATTTTCTTGAAGATGTAGGCCTTTTCCTTGTGCAGCTTGGACAGGATCTCGTCGTCGGAGACCACTGCGAAGCAAAAATCGAGGATCTCAAGAGCCCTTTCGTGTTGATTGTGGTGGAGTAGTGCGTCGCTGATTCCCTTAGCTGACTCGAAGAGGAGTTCGTGCTTCTCAACTGGCACGGGGAGAGAGAATACCGCCTTGGTCTTCTTCACAGCTTCTTCGAACTTTCCGTTCTGAATCAGCAACAGCGCCATTTCATAATGAGATTCAGCTTCTGAGCGAATTCGTTCCCATTCTTCGTGTGCCTGGGCTGACGGCTCCGTCTGAGCCGTCGTACCCCTACCCAATAAACCCAAAATCGGCAGGGCAAGCAGGCAAGTTCTAAATCGCATCTTCTTTACTCCGTAGAGAATGGATTCTCGGAAACTCGATCTACAGCGCGGAAGGGGTTGTGCGTCACCCAACCCACAGGTTCGCTATCGATAATACCCCGGTGAATATCTTCCACATGATCCCTCTCATTGATATAAACGACGAGCCGTTCCGTCAGCATGGCTTCCGGTCGCGTGGCACTCCAGTAAAAGGGAACCGAAAAAAGCAGCAGCAGCAAGACTGCTCCAGCAGCTGCCCATCGGGGCTGAAAGAGCCAGTGCCAACCGAGGTCGCCCCATCTCGCTTCGGAGGTCGCCAGCTCTTCTCGGATGAGCCGCCACTGCGGAGCTTCCAGGCGAAGCTCCAGCAGATCGTCGACGGTCTGTGCGGCATACAGAAGTGAATCACGCTCTCCGCGGCACGGCTCACAAAGTGCGAGGTGCGCTTGCAGACGCTGTCCCTCGGTAGCCGACAATTCGCCATCGATCAGGGCGCTTAGATTCTCAGAGTAGGTCTGACATCCCATAATTTTCTCCAAGATAGTCCTTGACTCGATCCCTGACAAAAACTCGGGCTCGATGAATGTCCGATTTTACAGAGGCCAGAGACCGCCCTACTGTCTCGGAAATCTCCTGGTAGCTCATGCGCTGAATCGCAGCCAGCACAAATACTTCGCGATATTTCATCGGTAAGTCCGTTACCATGCGGTCAATGACTTCCTTCAACTCACTGGCCAGTATTGCCTGTTCCGGATTCTTCGAGGGAGTAGCCAGTTTCTGCACGTCAGACAGTTCCAGTGCATCCTCTTGATCGATCGACTCCAGATACGGCCTCTTCCCACGATATTGTTGGTAGACATTGTTCTGGGCAATCCGGAAGAGCCAGCTCTGGAACTTGCGATTGTCCTTGAGCGATTTGATTTTTCGAAAAGCCTGTACAAACGTGTCCTGGGTCAGATCCTCGGCTTCGGCGCGTGAACCGGTCAAACGATACACGTAGTTCACAATTCTTTTGCCATACACATCGTAGACTCGCCTGAAGGCTCCCACATCACCTTCCTTGACGCGACCGATCAACTCATCGAGTTCCTGGGGCGAAAACGGCGGTTTGTTCTTTCCGGCAAAGTTCTTCGTACTCAATGTTCAGTGATATGACGTTCTGAAGAAAAGTTGCAAAAAAATTCGGCCTAAGCCTCCCCCGATCTGGTCGGGTAAGCATAGCAAAAACCCAGGATGCAGAGAACTGCCGCTGCAGTTCTTGGAACTTTCGGGTGTCTAATCAGGAAAGAGACAGCGAGGAGGCCTCTGAGGCTCCTACCGAATACTGGAAAAGGAGAATGGAAAAATGCACAAGCGACTTGCCTTGAATTTGTTGATTCTGAGTCTTTTTACAGCAACTGCGGCGGGCCAACGTATCGGCCCAATTGAGATCTTTCAGGGGGGTGGCAGCTATCTAGGTGTCACGATACGAGACGTGGTTGCGGAAGATGTCGAGCGGCTCGAACTGGAACGAGAAACGGGTGTTGTGATTTCCAGCGTCAGTCCGGATAGCCCCGCCGAGAAAGCCGGCCTCCAGGAAGAAGATGTGATTCTCTCGATCTCCGGAATTCCGATCGTGAGCAGCCGTCAATTCCAGAGAATCCTCTCCGACATCCCTGCCGGCCGTGAGGTAGATCTCGGACTCTCCAGGAATGGATCTAACCTGACCCTCCAAGCCGAGCTATCCGATCGCACCCAGTCCTATCGCCACTTCTATGACGGCTTTGACCGAGATTTTCTGGAGAACCTGGTTCCCCGCTTGCGATTCGGAGATCGAAGCTGGGACGGGGATGTAGTAGTGGACGATCGTCGACCCCGATTAGGCATCCAGGGACTGGGTATCACCCAGCAGCTGGCTGACTTCTTTGGGGTACCCAAGGGAAAAGGGGTCCTGATCATGGAGGTACTGTCCGATAGCCCGGCCCAAGCTGCAAAATTGCGAGCCGGGGATGTCATTGTCCGAGTCGACGACTATCAAATAGAGGACCTCGCAGACCTGAAGCTCCATCTCGATACGGGCGAACATACCTTGGAGATCGTGCGCGAGAAGCGAGTTAAAGAGATAGAAGTCGAGATTACAGAATCCTCTCGACGCTCCCGCCGAAGCTCGACCCGAATGTAGCCAACGGAGCTTTCCACGACAGTTGTGGAAAAGGAGTGGAAATCCTGCTGATAGGTATTCTCTAAGCCCTGCGTTCTCCGGGCTTTCTACGTTTTGCCTAGAATTTGTGCAATGCTTGTAAAGTGTTGATTCTAAGCGATGAACGCGAGCTGCCTTCAGATTTTGGATTTCCGCTCGAGCTTCGAGTTTCGGAAATCCTGCCGACCATCGAGCACCGTGACTTCCCGGCAGAATCGCTCTTGCCGGTCACCCTTGATGCAAAAGCAATAACCACCGTCTCTGGAGTAAGGCGCGCGGTTTCCGATACCCGTCGCAGGCTCGGGGCTCTGAAAGTCGGCATTCCATAATTCATGAATTGTCGGCTGCAGGCCCGCGATCATCCGCGCTGACTGCGTTGCCCAAGTGGCCGCTTCCTTCCGCTCGAAGCTGAGACCGACGGGCTTGCACGGCCAGCTTCAATAGATGGCGAGTGTCGCTTCCTTGGAAGAGTTTTTTCCCGACCCGAACCTGATACTGACTGTCAAGCGTGGCGGTCGAAGAGGGCACGAGTTGTAGGCCAGAGTCACTTTGGGCCTGGGGATGTGTATGTATCGGGGCTTCTCTATTGTGCGAATAGGTGCTCTTCATTGTCATCGATATCTCCTCATCACACCCACCACGATTCCCTGTATCTGTACGCGTTCTTCGGAAACCACGATGGGATTTAGATCCACATTGGCTGGCTGTAGTCGGATGTTGCTACCTTCTCGGAAGAACTTCTTGAGTGTTACCTTCTCGTCATCGACCAGCGCTACCACCATCTGGCCGTTGTGAGCGGTTGAGTGCTCTTCTACGACAATCAGATCCCCGTCCTGAATGTGCTCCTCGATCATCGAATCCCCCTCGACGCGTAGCACGAAATTACGCCCGCGTGTAAGAAAGCTGTCCGGTACCGAGACGTATTCGAGGTCCGAAATCGCCTCGATCGGCTGCCCTGCGGCGACCGTACCCACCAACGGTAGCTCGGGAGCCGTATGCCGGCCATCCCCCGGATCCAGGATCTGGATAGAACGCGCCTGATTGGAGAGCCGGCTAATGAAACCCCTCTCCTGAAGTGCTTTCAGATGCTTGTAGACGCCGTTCAAAGATGCCATCTTGAAATGAGTGGCTATCTCTTCCATCGATGGAGAATAGCCGTTCTCGCGCAGATAAGTGGTCAAAAAAGTCAGGACCTGTTTCTGCCGCTGTGTCAAAGGCATTGATTCCCTCCGTCGATCGAGTATGGTGTAATAAAGGTGAAAAGGCAATCAAATAGTGAAACAAAGGTGAATTCACGTTTTGAGCGAATCTTGCAGGAAAGAATGGGGGAAGGGCTTGGATGAGGTGATCGATTGAGGCTGGTGATTCAGCGGGTGAAATCGGCCTCGGTTCGGGTGGAGGACGAGTTGGTGGGAAGGATTGGGGCAGGATTGGTTGTCCTGGCGGGAGTGGCGGCACGAGACGAAGCCGGTGACGTGGCCTGGTGCGCGCGAAAGATTCTCCAGATGCGACTGTTCGAAGACGAGGACGGGCGCATGAACCGGTCGGTTCGCGAAACTGGCGGTGCTCTGCTTCTGGTTTCTCAGTTCACCCTTTTGGGCAACACCCGAAAAGGGAATCGTCCCAGTTTTTCCTCAGCCGCCCCCCCGGGCGAGGCCCGTCAATTGTTCGAGTCTCTCGTCGAACAGGTAAGAGCTTCCGGTCTTCAAGTCGAGACCGGAAGGTTCCGGACAATGATGGATGTCGAGTTGGTCAACCAGGGCCCGGTCACCGTGATTGTCGATTCCCGGAAGGAAAGTGATTCCGGCTGATGCCGTTAGGATGAGAGTTGAATGGGATGACAACCTGGAAGGTTATCCTACCAGGCTCCGCCCGGGCCGTCCTGCCAGGCCGGGGCCCTCGAATGATCCGCCACGGCCGGGGAATGCGCTCAACCTTGCTATTTAAACAGGAGCAGCCGGACACGCGACCGGCGACGGGTATTGACCATCCACTCATCGAGATCTTGGGTCGTCATTTCGACTTGTAAGATCTGACGGATCTGTTCCTCCACCAGTGAGAGGGGTGGAGCCAGTTCCACCCGCACCCCCAGTTGGGGGAGAAACCTGGTCCGATAGAAGGCTTCGATCTGATCCGGGAGAATGACCACGAAAGGCTCGAAGCGGAGCTTGACGAATTGCAGAACGGTGAGCTGCCAGCTGACCAGATCATGCAGGTCGTTGTCAGACATTCCCAGCTGTCCCAGATGACTCTCGAAATCCAGGGTGCTTGCGAACTGGGCGCGGTAGGCTTCGATCCGTTGCTCGATCTCCGGCAGGCTGACCTCGAGTCCCGGTGTCGCCGCAGCTTCTGCAGCGATCAACTTCTGCTCGACGAGTTGGTTTAAGGTTGCCCGCAGGAGTTCCTCGCGAGCCGCTGGGTCCCCAGGAATCGACAATCTCTTGTAACCGATTGCCCATTCCAGATCGGAAAGGTGATCACCTCGTCGTTAACCACAGCCGCCACCCGATCGACGAGTTGGGCGTTCAATAGAAACAGCCCCAAAAACACCGGAAGTGGGGTTCGCTTGAACATGATCTACAAGCCCGGATCATTTGCCCGGATAATGCAGGCGTTGTCAGGCCGTATCAGGCCCTCCTATCTTTTTTCGGGCGGGGCAATGACCCGGTACCCGAGGGGGGGCCTGGGCTGAGCTTGCGGCCACAGTTGGTTCAGTGTGTCCCCTTCGAACAGCTCTCCGTTCTTCATCACATAGAGGATCTTATTCGAGTTGCGAATGTTCACCAGGGGATTCGCGTTCAGGACCAGCAGATCAGCCAATTTGCCATTCTCGAGGGTGCCCAGGTCTTCCTGGAATCCCAGTCCCGCAGCCGCTATCGTAGTGGCCGTCTGAAGAGCCTCAAAGTTACTCAAGCCCCCCATCTGTAGTGCCCACAACTCCCAGTGAGCGCAAATCCCTTGTTGCTCTCCATGGGCGCCCAGAGCCACTTTTCCTCCCTGCTTCAAGATCTTGGCGGCTCCTTGAGACACAGCCAGGAAATGGTATTCGTCCGGCGCATTGTATTGTCCGCGGCGGGTGCGCCGGTCGAGGTCGTCGTGCGGGGTAAAACGGCTCAATTTGGGATCGTCGTGCACTTCGGTAGTCTGATAGAAATACCACTCCGCAGTAGGGCCACCATAGGAAACCACCAGGGTGGGCGTGTACCAGGTTCCGGAGCGAGCGACGAGCTGGATGACATCGTCATACAGGTTGGCGACAGGCAGGCTGTGCTCCACTCCAGTATATCCATCCAGAATCTGGGTCATGTTCAGCCGGAGGTCTCCTCCCCCCTCGTTCGTGACATTCATCTCCTCTTCCTGGGCAGCCTGAATGACCCACTGGCGCTGCCTGCGATGGGGTTGCATGTATTGTTTGGTGACATTGGTCCCCATCTTCTTGTAGTGGCGGATGATCGCCCGGGCATCTTCCAGGCTCTCGATCTTGGCGTTAGTGGTGGTCATCGCTCTGCCTGTGCTGTAGATGCGTGGGCCCAGCAGCCGCCCTGATTCCACCAACTCGCGATAGGCAAACGAATCGCTGCTGGTCGAAACGTCTCGGGTGGTTGTGACTCCGTAGGCCAGGTTGGCCAGGTACGACCAGCTGGTGCCGACGAAGACCTCTCTCGGTGGCCGCAAATGGGCGTGAAGATCGATCATTCCGGGCATGATGAACTTTCCCGACACGTCGAACCGTTGGGCGTCCGGTGGAATCGGAACCGAATCGCTGGGCCCGACGGCGGTGATCCGGTTGTCTTGAACCAGGACGGTGGCATTCGCGATCACTTCCGGACTATTCATGGGAATCACGGTAGCTCCCACCAGAGCCACTCTGCCGCTCGGGCGATAGCGGGGAACCGTGATGTCAATGGCCACCGAATGAGGTTTGAACTCCTCTTTTTTGGCATCCTCCTCAGCTTCGGGTGAATCGGATGGAGAGGGGTTATCAGCGCTCGTGGATTGGGTCTCGGAAGAAGCCAGTGCTTCCTCGACGTCGACCCAGAAGAACTCGTCGGCAAAACCCCAGGAAAGGGTTCTTCCTTCATCCTCCCAGTGCAGGTCGATGCCTCCTTCCCGGGTGATTCGCTTGACCGGACCAGGTCCCTTGGACTCTCCAATCGTGGGCGGCTCGGCCGACAAGGGCAAGGCCGCCAGGTAGACATCTTCTCTCACTGCAAAAGCCAGCCAGCGACCATCGGGCGAGGGCACAGCCTCATAGCTCTCGGCCTGGAGTTTGGCCAGAGTTCTCTTGTCGGTACCATCCAAGCGCACAGAGAGCAGCTCCGAATTCGCGGATCGGCCGCCCCGAACATTGGCCACGTAGTTGAGACGCGTGCCGTCGGAACTGAAGGAGAGGCGATTGTCTGAGGGAGCTGAGGTGACCTCATTGAGCGGCTGTCCCCCATTGCTGTCCAACCAGACGATCCGGCCAGTGTTGCGTGACCAGATGTTCCGGAAAGCAGCGGCATCCTCCTTGATGAATGCGACTTTACTCCCATCTGGTGCCCAGGTTGGGTGAAGATAGTAGCCGGCATGAGTCGTCAACCGGACGGGCTGACCGGCCCGGGTTCCCTCGACCGCAACCTTCCAAACGTGGCCGCCCTCGAGATCGCTCCAGGTCACATAAACCAGCTCGGAACCATCGGGCGAAAATACAGGATGGTGTTGACCGGCCGCTTGTTCTACCAAGGGAATCGGAGTGCCGGTCGGCAGGGATTGAATCCAGATCCGACCGAGGGCCGAAAAAACCAGTCTCCCTCGACTGGAATCCCTCCCTGCATAACGCAGGTTCTTCAGCTTGACGGGGCCGTCCTCAACTCGCCCCTGGTGGTAGACCAGAGGCCCTAGTTCCTGTTCCACGTCGGCGGAAAAGGAGATCGTTTCGTCGCGTCCGTTGTCGAGCCCGAAACGGTGGAATGTCCCCCCTGTGGCGAGGATCAAGGAGTTGCCGTCGGGCGTGAAATCAAAGGCCGGCATGAGATCCAGCATTCCGGGGCGCTCCGCATTGTCCCGGTCAATTCCATACGTGATCCAATCTTCGCGATCGTTTTCGAGATTGCGAATACGAAGTCCGGTCTTGGCATCCAAGCGGATTCCATAGGCCAGCCTGCGTCCGTCAGGAGAGAGAGTGGGACGGAAGGCACCATTCGGGGAAGCCGTGATGGTCGCAATATCGCCGGTAACTCGATCCAGACGGCGAACCTGCCAAGATGTGAAGCGGGCAATTCCCTGCCCACCCCCACCTGAACGCGAAGAAAAATAAATGTAACGCCCGTCCGGAGAGAAGCTGGGCCCGGTCAAACCCTGAGCCAGGTCGGAGCTGGTGAGCTTCAGCCCACTGCCTCCGGCCTTGTGATAGAGCCACAACTCACCTTGTCGGCGAGCCAGTAGATAGGTGCCGTCAGGGGCCCAATCGGGGGTTGAGACGCGCTGTTCCTTCTCTTTTGAAATCGCTTTGGGATCGCTGCCGTCGGCCTCCATCACCCAGAGGTTGTCGCTTCCACTGCGGTCTGAGATGAAGGCTAGGTGCGAACCATCTGGAGAGAATGTCGGTTGCACATCGTAGGCCATTCCGCTGGTCAAACGATTCGCTTCGCCTCCCTCGATCGGGATGGTGTAAATGTCCCCCAGCAGGTCGAACACGATGGTTCGGCCGTCGGGCGAGACATCGAGGTTCATATAAGTGCCTTCCCGGGTGGAAAATCGAATGGTGCGCTCCCCTTGCAGGCTGAGTCCCGCCTTGTCGGGAGCCTTTTCCGAAGAATCATCTTCCTGGCTGATGAGACTGGGGATAGAGAAGCCCAAGATGCAGGCCAGAATTATGGGCCGAAAACGGATGGGCCAGTCATTACCAACGCGAAAGCTGAGAGACATCGAACGACCTCCTAGTTCAAAGCAACCATGGAATTGCTGACCATCCTAGCACTGCTCCGGGGGCTTCGCCCCTTCAACCGATTAACGGATTGAGCACGGTGATTCCGGGGAGGCGACTGAAGTCTCGATCCGCCGTCCACAATTCGGACACGCCGTGCTCTTGGCACAACCCGACGATCCGGGCGTCATGGACTCGCGGTCCTACGATCAGCCCTCCCAGGAGCAGGCCGGATTCGAGTCTGCCGGGGTCGTGACGTTCGACGTTGCCCTTTCGAGGACGGCCTACCCAGACCTTGTGCAGGTGAGTGCTTTCTATGATCAATTGCTGGCCTACATACGAGCGGTACCTGGAGTTCGATTTGTCGGTGGGATTAGTGGAATCCCGCTCCGTGGGACAGGCTCCTAGCCCGGATAATCCCGGCCCTGCAGCCGAAAACTCGTGCATTATCCGGGCTAGAATGGGTGCCCGAGGGTGAGGTGGAAAACCAGACTCGAGAATCCTGGGGCCGCAGGCGGATTCGGGTTGTATCCTACATCGAAGCGAACCGGTCCGACCGGGGTCGTAAAATGTAGGCCCAGTCCGGGAGAATGGATAGGAGCCGTCCGCAACAGGTCTCCTGCCCGTTCGTAGACGTTTCCGAAATCATAGAAGGCCACTCCCCGCAGGAAACCGTAGATGGGGAACCGAATCTCGGTGTTGAAGAGCAGGATGGCCTCTCCTCCCAGCGGAACCGGTCGGCCCTGGGGATCCGGCTGGCCGAATTCATCGACCAGAGCGATCTCACCATTTTCGTTTGTCAATAGCGGTCCCGCCAGATCCTGCGGGATTCCGCGGAAGGAGGAGGCCCCTCCCGCGAAGAACCGCTCGGAAATCGGAACCGCGTTCGAGTGTCCGTAACCTTGAATGACCCCGAATCGAAGGGCCGAGGCCCACACCACCTGGGGTCGGATGCTGCGATAGTAATGTCCTTGAGAGAAAAACCGGAAAAGCTCCTCCTCTGATCCCAACAGGCGACTGGCAATCCGACTGTCGGCAGTCACGAAGAAACCGCTGGTGGGGTTGATCGGGCTATCCCGAGACTCATTCAAGTAGGACGCCGAGATTGCCGACAGGTCGATCTGCTCCTGCTCTCGGAAGAACTCGAGAGCGGTCTTGAGATCGTCTGGCACCTGCGAGCGAATTCGTTCATATTCGATGCGCAGGAAGAGAGACTCTCGTCGGCTCAAGTGGACCTCGGTCTGGGCCGATGAGGTGAGCCGGAAGGAATCGAAAGGCCGTCCCCGAATAGCCCGGTTTCCGGAGCCGGTGCTTCGCGTTTGGGCCTGCTCGTTGTCGGCAGAAAGTGCCAGTACCGCAGGGATCCGCCAATCGAATAATCGGGGCAGCGAGTAGGTCAGGCTCCCGCGTTGCCGTTGGGCGCCGGCTCGCAATGCCAGCGACAAGGAACGGGCAGTTCCCAGGAGGTTGTTGTTGGTAATCCAGACCGTTCCCCGCGGACCTTCGAAGGAACTATATCCGAAACCGTAGACCAGTCTGTAGCGGGGAGCCTCCTCGACCTGAACGATGACGGCCCGTGCTTTCTCGTCCTGAAAAGAAGCCTCGTCCCGCACTTGGACGCGATTGAAAATTGACAGGTTATAAAGGCTGGTCTCGGCTCCCAGAAGCCGGGCCATCGACAACGGATCCCCTTTTTCCAGCGGAATCTCGCGGCGGATAACGCTTTCGCGGGTCTTTTTGTTTCCGGTGATGATGACTTCATCGGTGACGAACCGTGGATCCTCATGGATGGTGAACCTCAGATTCGCGACCCGTCCCTCGAAGGTGACATCGACCTGCACGTCGACTTCCCGATAGCCGAAATTCTCATAGACGGCCGCCAGGTTGATGCGATCCTGGGCCACCCGGAGCGGAGAATAAGACTCCCCGGAATGTGATCGGATCTCCGGCCTCAGCCGCTCCGTCTCGATTTCGCTGTTCCTTTCAATCCCGATGCGACCAACCCGGTACAGATCTCCACGGTGGATATCGAAGGTCAGGGTGGTCTTGCCGGAAGATTCCAGCACCAACTCACTCGCGACCTGGGCGTTCAGGTACCCTCTCTGAACCCAGAAATTCCCCAAGCGAGCTTGATCCCGGCTGAGTAGGGTCGAAGAGAATCGAGCTCCGCGCAGGAGTCCAGCCGTCCGAATTCCGAGCAGCGATCTCATCGCCGATTCTAACTGTGGTCCTTCCGTATCGCCTGTAAATCGGATGTCTTTGAGGGGGGCTCGATGTCCAGCTGTAACCAGAAAAGCCACCTGGGCAGCGTCCACCTGGTCCTTCCCCAACTCATAATCCACCTCACACTGCAGATATCCCTCTCCCTGAAGTTTCTCTTGCAGTTCCCGGGCCGACTCCTGCACGAAGATCTCGCCCGCATCACCTTCTCGGTAGATCGTCAAATCAGAGGGGGCATCGATCCCCTCAGGAAGTCCCTCGAACCGGATCCGGGTCCGCCTCCGGGGAGCGATGCGCAAAGCCAGTTCCACACTTATGCTCCCGGAGCGAGTAGCGAGGCCCCTCGGACACGTAGACCAGCGGATTCAAATGGCCTTCTCGCGCTAACCAGCGAGTGATCTCTTGAAGGTCGTTGTCGCGGATCCGATTCGAGTAGGAGCCTCCGACCCTCAGATCGAGCAGTGGGGCCAGCCTCTCCCGCATACTTTCTTCCTCGAGATCGAGTTCCAGGTGAGCCAGCGAAGCCCGAGGCCCGGTCTCGATCTGAATCGCGATTCGGATCGCCTCGGGTCTGGCCAGGATCTGCGTCTCGGCCCAAGCCAGTGATTCATAGTAGCCATGCTCCCGGTGGAGAGATTTGATGCGTTCCAGCGCCAGTTCGACTTCTTCAGCATCGTAGGGTTGACCGGGCGAGAGTCGTAGGGCCGCCCGTAGTTCCTGGGGTGGAACCTTATCCCCTCCTTTGACCTCGACCTGTTTGAGCAGAGCTCTTTCCGTCAACTCGATCGAAATCCGGACGCTCCCTTCAGGTTCCCGGATCTTTGAGATGCGAATGTCTTCGAACAGACCCGTTGCAAAGAGCCGCTTGATCGTGGCACGAACAGCGCCGACTGCGAGGGATTGGCCCTCCTCGATGACGACGAGCTTTTGGAGGCTTGCCGCTGAGATTCTGTCGAGCGGTCCACGGCTAAATTCGACGGCCGAAACGCTTTCCGGATCGCTTTGAGGCGAAGCGAAGCCCACCGTTGTCAGGCCGAAAAGAAGAACTGCTAGGAGTCTGCGCGGCAGGAGTTTCTGATCAACGTGGAATTTCCAATTCTTGAGTTTATGTTTCGGGGTGCCCTATACGAGAAAGGGCGATCTTTATCGTGCTTCCGCTTGCAGAGGCGGCCGAACTGCTGAAAATGAGCCCAGGGGGAGGGCATCTTTCCGTCCGAACCTGCTCAGCAGGTGGGTAGGCGCCCATTCATGCGTTTCAAGTTCAGGGCGAGACAGACCAGGTCCCACTCGCCTTCCACTTTCTCGAGTCCCCTCAAGCTGAAGGTTCGAAAGCCAAGGACCTGTTTAACCCAGCCGAATACAGGTTCCGCGATCACCTTGCGCCGGCGGTAGACAGTTTGCCCCGCCTCCGTGCCCAGCTTCTTGAACATGCGAAGCGTGGCGGGGAGATTTTCCGACGGCTCTGGATCTCGCCCCTCTCGGCCCAAAGAGATGTAGCCATCGATCTCGCGTTCTTCTAGACCTTCAAAGTTCTCCTCGGACTTATACCCGGCGTCGGCCACTACCTGCTCGGGAGGGTGCTCCAGGTTCTCTTGGACCGCATCGATCATCCCCAGTAATTGTCTGTTGTCGGCCGCGTTATTGGTAACCCCCGTGGCCACGATCATCTGTGTCTCCTCATCCACAGCGGCTTGCGTGTTGTAGCATTGTTCGAATCCCCCAGAGCTCTTCATGATTCGACTTTCCGGATCTGTAAAGTTGTCTTGGGCCTTCTCCTCGGGAACTCCAAACTCCCGCTTGAAGGGGCGTCCTCCGCGCGGGTTCTTGCGACCGTCTCCGGGCTTGCGGCCGCGCTTCCGATCCGCCTCGGCCGCGATCCGCGCCACCTGTCCAAACAGTTTCTTGAACTCTTTGAGATGACGTTGACGAAACTCCGCCATCGTCCGGTGGGCTGGAAAATTACCCGCCGACAACACTCGAACAGCCACGTCCTCATACACTCGACGAGCCAGTTTCCGCGACGAGAACGTTCCCGTCGCGTACCCATAAATCAGGATCTTCACCATCATCCTCGGATCAAACGGCCGATTGCGCCGCCCGTCCCCTTCGTACGGCGCGTAGAATCCACTCAGATCCAGCTCATCCACCGTTTCGGAGATAAAGTAGGACAGATGATCTTCCGGCAACCAATCTCGCGGGGAGGGGGTAGCAAGAAGCTCTGCTCCGGCTGGTACTTCCGAAATGTCGTTCCCATATCGCCATTTTATTCACCAGCCCGGACATTTCCTGCCGCGCAGACTCCTAGCCCGCATAATTCAGTGCGCCGTGGAAAGGCGGCGATTTTCAGTGGGTGCGAAACCCACCCGGCAACTGTCGCTCCCGCCGGTAGCAATCGGAGCAGCGGTGGAGGTAACAAAGCCGCTGAAGCCTTCGGTGTAGAGGGTCGCGTAAAGGCGACTTGGCGAAGGTGCAGGCCGTAACGAGTAGTGAACGCTGAGCAGGCCTCGAAAAGGGCAATGTGGAAGCCGACCTGGCTGAATTACAGGGAAGGCCGCCGTCAGCGGGGAGGTCGAGCGATGGCACCCGTTGGTTCCACCGGGGTAGTGGCGATGGCATGCATCGAAGAGGAAATCGCAAGCAACACGGGAAGCCCCTGTCGGTGAGGACGGCCGCACGGTTCTCAACGGACAACCTGCGAGGGAGCGGTCCGGCCGGCAGGGGTGGCGGACAGGCTTGTATTACTGAGGAAGGCGGGTAACGCCGCTGGAGGGAAGGGGCCTGAGTTCAAGGCAGACGTAATTTGAAGCGACAGCGAGGAGATTGACCCGAATGGGACTGAAAACTCCAGAAAAGATTGGGAAGCTGCAAAGGACGTTCTACGCCAAAGCGAAGGAGCAGCCCGAGCTGCGCTTTCATCAGCTGTACGACAAGGTCTGGAGAGAAGATATTCTGGAGTTCGCCTACCGGAAATGCAAAGCCAATGGCGGAGCAGCGGGGGTGGACCGGGAGAGCTTCGAAGACATCGAGTTGTGGGGCCGAGAGAAGTGGCTGGGCGAACTGGCGGCTGAGCTGAAAAGCAAAAGCTACCGACCGGCGGCAGTGCGCCGGGTGTGGATTGACAAAGCCAACGGAGGAAAGCGCCCGCTGGGAGTGCCGACGATCAAAGATCGGGTGGTGCAAACAGCAGCGATGCTCGTCATCGAGCCGATCTTCGAGGCCGATCTGCAACCGGAACAACATGGCTACCGTCCCAAACGAAGCGCGCAGGACGCGGTTAAAGCGGTGCACGCTCTGATCAACACCCGGCCACCGAGAAGTGGTGGATGCAGATCTGAGTGGCTACTTTGACAGCATACCGCGAAAGGAGTTGATGCAATCGGTGTTGCGTCGAATCTGTGATCGGCAGATGTTAAAGCTGATCAAGATGTGGCTGAACGCGCCGGTGGTGGACGACTCCAAGAAAGACCAGGATAAGCCAAGAGGCGGAGGGAAAAGGGGAACCCCCCAAGGGTCACCGATCTCACCACTTTTAGCTAACTTGTACTTTCGCCGCTTCATTCTGGGATGGAGAAAACTGGGACCGAAGCAGTGTCAGGCCCGGATCGTGTCCTATGCGGACGACTTTGTAATCTGCTGTAAAGGCGAAGCAGAGATGGCTCTACAAGCCGCGCGGGAGATTCTGGAGTGTCTGGGTTTGAGACTGAACGAGACCAAGACCCGTGTGAAACGGCTGCCGGAAGAGAGTTTGGACCTTCTGGGCTACACCATAGGGACTTGCCATCGAGCAGGCAGCGGTATCCCCTACCTGGGGACGCGCCCCTCGAAGAAATCGATCGGCAAGATCTGTCGCGAAATCCATAGGGAGACGCAACCCTGGAGTGGGCTCAGGACACAGGAGCAAGAGGTGGTCCGTCTGAACCGAATGTTGGTGGGATGGGCCAATTACTTCTGCTTGGGTGGAGTCAGCAAAGCCTATCGGGCGGTGGATACACACACCCGATGGAGGCTTCGTCAGTGGTTGCGACGAAAACACAAGCTAGGCAGCAAGGGAACACGGCAGTTCCCGGACCAGTACCTGTACGAAAAGTTGGGGCTGGTACGACTGACTGAGCGGACTCTCGACCTTCCGTGGGCGAAAGCGTAAGACCTTGTCCGAGAGCCGGATGCGGTAGTTCCGCACGTCCGGTTCGACGAGCGGCGACTGGAAACGGAGCCAAGGTACGGATTGAGGCACCGGCGTATGGCGAAAGCCGCCGGCAACAGTAACTCCCCGGACCCACCGCCCGCGCGCCAGCCGTCGACTCTACCGCGTTTTCGAAGCGAAGAGTCGGAAGCGCCGCGCTGACAAGGCGTTACGCCCGAGGGCCGCGGAAGCATAGTCGTGCACTCTGTTGAGCAGCCCGAGGGTGGGCAACGCAGTCAGCGCGGATGATCCCGGCTCTGCCTCGCTAACCGAAACTTGAAGTAGAGCAGTACGAGCCTCTTGTCCCGGGAAGCGACCTCGCTTCCCCAAGCCATCCCTGCTAGCCTACGCGAGATGCCCACTGAAGAAGCTATCACGCAATTCTATACAGCAGCGAAGCGAGGCAACTTTGAGCTTCTTCAGGAGATGGCGGCAGGAGACCCCGAGCTGGTCACGACTGCCGATCGGAACTGCTTCAACTATCGGCTCCTCAATTATGGAGCCTGGCAAAACAGGCGGGATTATATCGATCTGGCTCTGAGCCATGGCACCGCGATCGACCAGCCGTGCGAATTCTGGGCAGGAGACTGGACGGCGCTGCAGCACGCCATCAACTACGGCCAACAGGAAATCGCCGAGTATCTGGTGGAACGGGGAGCCCGGGTGGATGTCCACGGCGCAGCTGGTCTTCCACGCCTGCAGGCACTGGGCGCGATGCTCAGCCAGGACTCCTACCTGGTCAACCAGAGGGGAGGAGACGGAACGACTCCGCTGCACTTCGCAGCTTCTCCCGAAGTGGTGGACCTTCTGCTCGACCACGGCGCTGAGATCGACGCCCGTGACGTCGACCACTACAGTACTCCGGCCCAATGGGCGGCCAACGACCGGGCAGAAGTGGCGTTACACCTGGTTTCTCGCAGCGCGGATCCAGACATCTTCATGTTGGTGGCAGCCCTGGACGGGGACCGAATAAGTGAGTTCCTAGCCGACAACCCTCAGGCTCTTTTCGAGAGAATATCGACTGAACGTTTCCCGCCCTCTACCGAACATCCCGATCTCCGTTGCATTTATTTTTTCTCCCCCTCGATGGGACCGATGCCGCAGCAGGAGTGGCTGGCCACTTCCGAGAGTACTCCCAAGCCTCGATAGCCGACTGGAAGGCAATTCAGGAATTGCTTTCCGACCACCTGTAAGGGGTGACTCCTGAGCATTTGAGTCAAGTCTTGCAAACGATGGGGGATCGTGCCGGACGCTTCCGGTGTTCGGTCCAAGCACGAAGTCCGAAGTAATAGCCATTGAAGCGCCTAATCTGGCAGGAAGCCACGCTGACGCAACCAGACGCGAAGGCGTCGCCAATAATCAATTGAGTCGCCGGTTTGAGCGTTCCTGAGGCTGTGATCACCGGCAGGATAAACCTCGATTTCATAGTCGACCTGAGATCCAGCCATGATTCGTTCGAGGTTGGCCACGGTCGCGAAGGTTGGCACACTCCGATCCCTGCCGCCGAGCAGCCAGAGACCGGGAATTGAGAGCTCGGATAATACCGGGACCGGATCATATCCGTGGGGGCCCAAAAATCCAGCCAGACGCCAGCGGATCTCCTGATCCGCGAGCTCGAGCCCTCGATAGGGGCCGGGATCATCACCCGTCAATTGACTGTAGAAGCTTTCGGTTCCGCAGGACACTGCGGGACCTGAAATCGAAACGAAGTATCGGACGGCAGGATTCCGCTGAGCCGCCAACGGCATAATCCAGCCTGCCTGACTTCCTCCGATCAAACCGATCCGATCGCCATCTATCTCAGGGTGGTGCAAGAGAAAATCGACCCAGCTCGAAGCATCCCGTGCCAGCTCCCCCAGCAGCCTTTCACATTGGGAGATCCTTATCGAGCGATAGGTTCCAGTCGATTGCCCCACTCCCCGTTTGTCGTAGACTAGAATGGCCATTCCGAGCGGCACCAGGCGCCGCGCATAGCTTTGCATCTCTTGCGATGTGGAGCGACCCGACCCATGGACAATCACGGCGGCGGGAAAAGGACCTTGTCCCCACCTGGGGAGGACCAGTTCTCCGTGCAATCTAACATCTTCCGAATCCGCCCACACTTCTTCTCTCCGGAAAAAAAGTACTCCCGAATACAGCAACAGAAATAGTGCGCCCGAAAGGACGAGCAGCAGGAGCAACAGACGGGTCTTGGTCAGCTTCACTTCCAGCATTCTACGTCACCACGGAACGCGGTATTCGCGGTGCAGAAGGAACGGATTGTCCATCGCGAAGGTAAAAGAGAGGCGAACAAGGGTCTGGAGGCGCGGCTGGAGCTGAGCAACTAAGGCGAAACTCAAACTGCGCGCATTCCAAACCGTTTACCCGCACCCCCAAACGAACAGGCGAACCCACTTCCAAACGCTCGCCGAAACGCACCCCAGACGCACCCCCTGTCTCCCCGAAAAACCTCGTCCGCCTTTTACAGCAATGGTTTACGCAATCCTTGAGCCACTGTTCTTGACTCCGTATTCTGCATGCGATGAGAGAGATTTGTTGCCTGTTCCAGATCATCCTCGAGACAGTTTCTGATCTCCGGCGAATTGCTGGATACATCTACACTTTTGTATTGGCTCTCATCAGCTCCAGAGTCACCTTGGCGGCACGGGTCCTGGCTGCAGAAAGTCAGCTGGCGGAGTGCAAGCGTCGGATTGAGAAGAAAGATCAACCCCGACTCAGATTCACCCAGGCTTTCAAGTTGCTTTGGGTATTTCTTTCCAGAGTCTGGGATCCCTGGCATCAAGTGGCTCGTCTGATGCAGCCAGCCACAGTTAAGCGTTGGCACACCGCAGCCTTCCGTCTGTACTGGCGCAGGAAATCAAGCAGACAAGGGGGCCGACCTGCGGTTCCACGGCAGATGCGGGATCTGATTCGTCGGCTCAGCCGAGAGAATCCCTTATGGGGTGCCCAGCGAATCGGGGATACCCTGCGACTTCTCGGATGCGATCCGCCGTGCAGCGACACCATCCGCAAGTACATGTTCCGTCCCAAGAAGCCTGACAAATCGGTGAACTGGCTTCCCTTCCTGCACAATCACTTGAACGTCTCCTGGGCGATGGATTTCTTCACTGTGATCACCATCAACTTTTCTTTTCTCTACGTGTTCGTCATCTTCGACCATGGCCGCAGAACAGTGATTCATCTCGCGACGACGCACTATCCCTCCATGGAATGGGTCATTCAGCAGCTTCGAGAGGCCACACCCTTCGGTCACCAGCCCAGATACTTGTTTCGTGACAATGACGGTATTTACGGCCACGGAGTGCGGAAGTTCTTGGATAGCTGCAACATTGAAGAAGTGCGGACAGCCTACCGGAGTCCTTGGCAGAATCCTTATGTTGAAAGGTTCGTCGGCACCCTTCGCCGTGAGCTGCTCGATCACGTCATCGTCCTCAGCGAAAGGCACCTGAACAGTTTGCTCAGAGAATATATTGAGGAATACTACCATTGCGCTCGGCCCCATCAGGGACTGGACGGCGACACCCCCGAGAGCACGAAACATCCGAAGGTAGTTGAGGGACCGATCAACCTGATCTCGTTTCCGGTCTGCGGCGGGCTGCACCATCGATACGAACGTAAGGCAGCATAAGGCTTAGAAAGCCGCCTCTTTCCCACAACACATGTGTGACTCAGCCAAGCTGTGCACATCTGTACTCTATCCAATCCTGAACAACAGCTGGACCGCTCATTCTGGTCGGAGTTTTCATTACTGCCGAGAAACATGCCGCAAGATTCGGCTCACACCGGCTCCCTTACCCGTTGGACGAAGTTTTTCGGGGTTACAGCTGCCAGAAAGAGGGCAACTCCCGCAAAGGCGCCGACCAACTGCATGGTCATGCGATTGAAACCCAGACGTTGATCGACCACGTCGCTCATGACTTGTAAGTTTGAGATGGGCTGATCCGGATCGATTTCCAGAAGCCGCTTTCGCGCCGACTGCAATAGGGCTTCCGGTTCGGACGCTGTCCGAATCAGGAATGTCATTTGCTGCCGAATCGCCTGCTGGTGAGGGTGATAGATCGCCGCCACCAGAGGGCCGGTAATGTTTCCCGCCTTGACGTCGTCGACCACGCCTACGATTTCCATCGGTTTGTCGGCATCGTTGAGGTAAGTTGAGACCCTCTTTCCGAGAGCTGAATCACCCGGGAAGAACCGGTTGGCAAATTCCTGGGAGACAATGGCAACGGGCCGTCCTCCTTGGATATCGTTTGGGCCGAACAAACGACCCTGGAGCAGGGGCACTCCCAAGGTGTCGAAGTAGTCCGGGCTGACAATGCGAATGGCCGCCAGTGGCTGATCCTCTGGCGCCTTAAGGTCCGGCGGGATGACAAATGAGGCATTCTGCCGAATCTGCAGTGGCGCAACGTTGGCCAGGGCGGCAGATCTGACGGCTGGTAGAGCCGAGATGCGCTCCAGGGCGGAATCAAAAAAGACCTTCTGGCGACCCGGATCCGGATATTTGGTCGACGGCAGATTGACGGTCAGAGTCAGAAGTTGCTCTGGATCGAAGCCAAGGTCGATGTTGCGCAATTCTCGGAAGCTCTGCACGAGCAGGCCTGCTCCAATGAGAAGAGCCAGCGAGAGGGCAACTTCGGCGATGACCAGAGGGTTGCGAAAGCGGCCTTCACGGCCTCCCGTCGACTCTCGTCCACCTTCTTCCAAAGCTTCACCAAAACCTCCCCGCATTACGCTAAGAGCGGGCAGGAGGCTGCTGGCGATGCCTGTCAAACCGGCAGCCACTAGTGCCGCCAAGAGCATTCGGCCGCTGAGTTGGAGGGAGCCTGCCGGCACGATCCCGGCAAGCCAGCGGGCCGCCAGGGCCTCAACAATCCACCAGGCCAGCAGCAGGCCAACGATGGCCCCCAGAGTGGAAAGGAGCACGCCCTCGGTGAGGAACTGAAGAAGGAGCCGCTTCTGGCTGGCTCCCATCGAGAGACGAACTGCCACTTCCCGTCGTCTGGATGCGTTTCGAATCAGCAGAAGGTTGGCCACATTGGCACAGGCGATCAGAAGGATCAGGCCGGCGGCCCCGAGCAGTATCAGCAACGGAGCTCGAAGGCTACCCACCACGAATTCCTGCAGAGGCGTAACCTGCAAGGTGTGGCGGCTGATTCCTTCCTGGGCGAGTTTCTGGGCCACCAGTGCAACTTCTTGGCGGGCACTCTCGATCTCCAAACCTTCCCTGAGTCGCCCCAGGAAGAAGAACCGGTGAGAGCCCCGCCGGTTCTCAGCGGGAGTCACTCGGATGGGCTCCCATATATCGACTTCAACCGTACTGGTGGGGAGTTTCTGTGCTGTTCCAGGCGGCACGACTCCAATGAGAGTCGTCATCTTCCCTCCCAGATTCAGAATGCGCCCAAGGATCTGGGGATCCCCCCCGAAGCGGCGCTGCCACAGGGAGTGACTGATCAGAGCAACTGGTTCGTTATCGATGGTCTCCTCATTCGCACTAAAGAAGCGCCCCTGCACAGGATCCTCGGCGAGCAACTTCAAGAAATTGGCGGTGGAACGGATAACAACCAGTTCTTCGGGAACTTCTACGCCGGTGAGGTTGGCGGTAGCGTAGGTATAAACCATGAAGTCGTCAAAGATGTGCCGCTGCATGCTCCAATCGTCAAATTCCGGAAACGAATGGTCCACGTAAGTCCCTCGATTGGGAAAGACATCCCGAAGAAAGACCAGCCTTTCTGCCTCTTCCATGGGAAGTGGTTGCAGGACGATGGCCTGTATGAGGCTGAAGATGGCTGTGTTGGCTCCGATTCCGAGAGCCAGGGTCAGCACAGCTACTAGGGCGAAGGCGGGTTTCTTGGAGAACAGACGAAAGCTAAAGCGCAGGTCCTGAACCAGATCCGCCATAAAGTGTGCCAAATGCCGGCGTCGAGCCTCGGCTTGGAGGATCACGCTACCTTCTCGGCGGATCTGTTCCGGGTCACCAAAGCGATCGACGGCGTCGCTGCGGGCGGTCTCCACCGGCATGCCGGTGGCCCGGTTTGCCTCAGTGCGCATGTCGATGTGAAACTGGATTTCTTCTTTGATTTCAGCGTCGATCTCGCGGTCCTTAAACCTTTTCAGCAAACTTCTCAAGAAGTTCATTTCGTCCTCTCATGCATTTTGCATTACGCTAGATATTGCACGGGTAATACGGTTCCAGCGGTCCGTAACCACTTGCAAGTGCCGCCGACCGGTGGCGGTGATGGAGTAGAACTTGGCGCGACGGTTATTCGCGCTCCGACCCCAACTGGCCTCGATCCAGCCCCGGCGTTGCATACGATACAGGGCGGGATACATCGACCCCTCCTCAATCTTGAGCACTTCTTCGGAGATGTCTTGAATTCGCTCCGTGATGGCATAGCCGTGCATCGCTTGCCGCCTGAGCGTCTGCAGGATCAGCATTTCCAGTGCTCCTCGCAGCATCTCACCGTGTTCCTTCGGCATCTCTCTTCCTTAGACAGTCTAAGGAACGAAAAAGTTAGCCGAAAGGTTGGCGTATGGTGCCAAACTCGACTGACTCCTCACGCCGCCTCCCGATAGTAGTAGTTGAGCATTCCTCCAAGTCGCTCTCGGCGTAAGACTGGGCCTTGAGTTAGCGTGTTTTCTTGCAGAGATTCGATTAACCGGTTGTCCAGTCCCTGGTGATTCCTCTCGCTGTGATAATGGCTGACGTACTCGTGAACTGCCTTCCGAAGATGAGGCTCCCCCAGCAGGATCATCCTGGTATCCCCAGCTCTATGGCCACGGAGAGATCTCCAGAAGTGCGGACGAGTTCTTTGAGACGGTGGTCAGAGGAACACTGTGGTCGGGTTCGGGCAGACATAGCTCACGATCATGGCCAACGGGGTGAGAAGTTCAACCCAAAAGGCAGCCCCATGAAACGCCACAGTGGGATAGTGTCGAGAACTCGACACCCAAAATCCAGAATGTCGCTGTAGACAGCCGGGCTCTCTACACCGTCGAATTCTTCGAACTGGCCAAGCAGCTCCTTAATCCTGGCGGCCTGCTGACCCAATGGGTACCTCTTTATGAAACCAGCGAAGCCGCGGTCAAGAGCGAGATCCGCACCCTTTTCGAGGCTTTCCCAAACGCCACCATCTGGAACAGCGATGAAGGAATCGTGGGCTACGATGTGACTGTCCTGGCCCAAGAGAGTCCTCTGGAAATCGACGCGGCCTTCATCGACAACCGACTGCGAGCCAATCCCGAGGTTCGCCGATCCCTGGCCGAAGTCAACTTGCTCTCGGCCCTGGCGCTGTTCAAGACCTTCGCCGGCGATCGACGGCATGTCATGGACTGGCTGGCCGATGGTGAACTCAACCTGGACCGGAACCTGCGCCTGGAATATCTGGCCGGTCAAGCCCATAACACCTGGGAGGATAGCATCATCTACAACGGGATGACGAGGCATTTGACCTATCCGGAAGGACTGTTCGGGGTCAACCCCGCCGCCGAGATGGAGTTCCCCCGGTTTCGTGGACACCTAATCCTTTGGGAGAATGGAGGATACGATGCCAAGAACAAGACGAGCTTATCCACCCGAGTTTCGCCAGCAGATAGTCGAGCTTCATCGAGCCGGGCGCAGACCCGGTGAGCTGGCCCGAGAGTTTGAACCCAACGAACAGACGATCCGCAACTGGATCGCCCAGGCAGACCTGGATGAAGGCCGTCGTAGAGACGGCCTGACGACGGTAGAACGAGCCGAGCTGCGGAAGTTGCGCAAAGAAAATAGGCAGCTGAGGGTTGAGCGGGAAATATTGGCAAAAGCCGCGGCCTGGTTCGCACGGGAGAGCGATCCGATTTCCAAGAAGTCTTCAGGTTCGTGAAAGTGAATCAGGCCGACTATCCAATCACCACCATGTGCCGTTTGCTGGGTGTCTCCACCAGTGGCTACTACGCGTGGGTCGATCGCGGACCTTCGACTCGAGATGAAGCGAATGCTCGTCTTCTGGAAACAATCAACGGGATCCACCAGCAAAGTCGTCGGACCTATGGAGCTCCCCGCATTACGGCGGAACTTCGAGAGGAAGGTCACCTGGTGGGCAAAAACCGGGTGGCCCGACTGATGAAAGTCGCCGGCATTGAAGGCGTTAGCCGCAGACGCAAGACACGCACGACCCTGAGAGGCCAAGACAGCCGTCCGGCTCCGGATCTGGTGGAGCGAAACTTCCAGGTCAGCCGCCCCAACCGACTGTGGGTTGCAGACATCACGTACGTGCCGAGTTGGGCAGGTTTCGTCTACCTGGCCGTAGTGGTCGACGCTTTCAGTCGTCGAGTGGTCGGCTGGTCGCTCAGAAATGATCTCAAGACCCGGCTAGTGACCGATGCCCTGCAAATGGCACTTCAAGAGCGTGAATCCGACGGGGTGATCCATCACTCGGACCAGGGGACGCAATACACGTCGATCGAGTTCGGGCTGCGCTGCAAGAGAGCCAGCATCAGACCCTCCATGGGCTCGGTCGGTGACTGTTATGACAACGCGCTGTGTGAGAGCTTTTTTGCCTCTCTGGAGTGTGAACTTATCGACCGGCACAGCTTCCGCAGCAAGCTGCAGGCCAGGCTTGCTGTCTTCGACTACATCGAGGGCTTTTACAACCCTCACAGGCGGCACTCGTCACTGGACTATCTGTCGCCGATCAACTATGAATCGAGGCACTCAGATGTGGCTTGATTCGAAAGCCGTAAAGTGTCCACAAAAGTGGGGTAACTTCAAGAGGATCCTTCGCTCCTGGTTTCGAGATATCTACGGCGCCATTGACTGAGCTGAAATCGGCACCGATCTTACCCCCCTTTTCCGTTGCCCTTGCCTTGCCTTTGCCACTTCTTTTCTTGAGTTATTAGGGACCTTCTCTTATGCTTACCGGTCTGCTCAGAAGCCTCTAGCCCGGATAATTCACGCGTTTTCGAAGCGCCGGTCGGAAGCGCCGCTCTGACAAGGCTTTACTCCCGAGGGCCCCGGAGTCATAGTCGTGCCCTCTGTCGAGGAGCCCGAGGGTGGGGAACGCAATCAGAGCGGATGATCCCGGCCCTGCAGCCGAAAACTCGTGCATTATCCGGGCTAGACTCGTCTTCAACACTTGGAGGACAGCAATGATTCGTACAATCGGAGCAACCGTTGTGGGCTACATCATCATGGTGATTGGGGCGGTCTTTGGGTTCATGGTGGCCTGGGCCATCCTGGGCGCCGAGGGCGCCTTTCAAGCCAACACTACAATAGCCAGCGGGCCCTGGACCTTGATCAGTTTTGTTTTTGGGTTCGCTGCCGCTGTGGCCGGTGGATGGGTAACCTGCAGAATTGGGAACCATCCCACCAACCTGCCGGTCAAGCTCCTGGCCGGATTCGTATTTCTACTCGGTCTAGTACTGGCTGTCTTGCAGCTGGGACAGACTCCTCCTCAGCTGCCCGAGGGAATGACCGTCTCCGAATTGGTTTTCACCGAAGCCGGCCAATACGCCGTCTCCCCAACCTGGGTCACTTTCTTGCTGCCAGCCCTGGGGGCCGTGGGGGCCTTACTGGGAGGCTCCTTGGGCCGAAAGAAGTGACAAGAAAAACAGCCATTCTACAATGTTCCAGAACAAAGGAGCCCGAATGTCGACGACCAAGAAAGCTCTCTGGCTTGCTCTCCTCTTGCTGGGCCCAGCCTGCTCGCGGCAAAGCCGGCCTGAGGGAGAGAACATGGATGAAATCGCAACGGCCTACGTCAGGCTAGTGCTGGCGGTGGGACAACACGATCCGGACTACGTGGATGCTTACTATGGCCCGGCCGAGTGGAAGGCGGAGGCAGAGGGCAGTCAACGCTCTCTCGAATCGGTCGGACAGGAAGCCAGTCGATTGGTCAGCCGCCTGAGTGAGCTGCCACCCGACTCGGCCGACGAAATGCTCTCGCTGCGCCACCAGTACCTCTCGAAACAACTCAGCTCGCTAGCCGCTCGGGTGTCGATGCTGCAAGGCCAGCGCCTCTCCTTTGACGACGAAGCGCAGGCCTTGTACGATGCCCGGCCTCCGACCCTTAGCGAAAGCCATTTCCGAAAGATTCTGGATGAACTGGAGATCCTGCTTCCCGGACCCGGTCTCCTGATCGAACGATATACAGCCTTTCTTCGCGACTTCGTGATTCCCCGGGACAAGCTGGACGCTGTCTTCACGGCCGCCATCGAGGAAGCGCGTCGCCGCACTCGGGCCCAGATCGACCTTCCCGAGAACGAGAACTTCGTGGTCGAATACGTCACCGACAAGTCCTGGAGCGGCTACAACTGGTACCAGGGGAAGGCGCAAAGCTTGATCCAGGTCAATATCGACCTACCCATCTATATCGATCGCGCCATCGATCTGGCTTCCCACGAGGGCTACCCGGGCCATCATGTGTACAACGTGCTGCTGGAACAGCATTTGGTGGAAGAACTCGGATGGATGGAGTTTTCTGTGTATCCTCTCTTTAGTCCCCAGTCCCTGATCGCGGAAGGAAGCGCCAACTACGGCATCGAAGTCGCCTTTCCGGCCGGGGAGCGGCTGGCGTTTGACCGTGATGTCCTCTTTCCTCTGGCCGGATTAGATCCTCAGGCGGCGGAACGCTACTATGAAATTCAGGAGCTTGTCGACCGTTTGAGCTACGCTGGCAACGAGGCGGCCCGTCGCTACCTCGACCAGGAGATTACGGCCCAGGAGGCTGCACAATGGCTGCAGTCCCTTGCCATGACGACTCCCGAGAGGGCCGAGCAGAGAGTTCGTTTTTTCGATCAGTACCGGAGCTACGTGATCAACTACAACCTGGGACAGGATATGGTCCGCGACTTCGTCGAAGCCCGAAGCGATGGGGATCCGATCGGGCGCTGGCGAGAATTCAAGCAGCTTCTGGCCTCACCCCGGCTCCCCTCGGGTCTGGTAGTGTCGAGCGACCGGTAGGCCGAGCTCGCTTCGTGCGTACCGGTGAAGTGCAAGCGCAAAGACGCGGAGGCATAGCGGTAGGGCCGCAACCGAAAAGGAGTCAGTTTAGATCGACCGACGAGCTAATGCGGCCGAAGTACGGGTCTCGGAGTCGCAAGCGGTAGCGCCGCGCCGGTCTTAAGCAGAGTTTCGGCAGATCGTTGCCAAGCCTCCCAGCGCTCGCGCTGCCGCTTGGCGCTCTGAAATTGGGCGCTCCAAACCCGCGTTCGGGCAGTCGACGCCACCTGCGCTGCGAGGCAAGTCCGGAGTATCCTATCGCCTGCTATCCGAAACAGATTTAGACCCCAAATATTCTGCAAAATCATCTTTTGCAGCCCCATCCCGTTCCGGATCCCCAGCAGAATTCTTCTCCGAAATCTCTGCGTCTCCGCGTCTCTGCGATTGCATTCAGCCGCCCGAAAACGCTAGTCTCTCAAAACCATGCTCCAAGAAATCAAGCACGCTTTGCAGCGCCACCTGCGAACCCCGGGTCAACTGGCCGTCATTACTCTCATTCTAGGCCTTGGCATTGGAACCACGACTACCATCTGGAGTGTGGTCAATGGAGTCCTGCTCCGACCTCTCCCCTTCCCGCGTCAGGAACAGCTCCTGGTTCTCTGGCAGCGAGCTCCGGGGGTAGAGGTCGAAGAAGACTGGTTCTCCGCGGCTCAGTACTTTGATATCCGGGAAAGGGCTACTTGTTTTGACGAGACCGCAATCCTGTCCGGGCGGAACGCTACGTTAACCGGGAACGGATTTGATGCGGAACGCTTGGGAGTGCTCGACGTCTCAGCCTCTTTCTTCAACCTGATGGGTATCCAGCCCATGCTGGGCCGGGTTCTGACAGCAGAAGACGACATCCCCGGCTCAGGCCTCAAGACTCTGCTCAGCTGGCGTCTGTATGAGCGACGATTTGGGGGCGACCCGGCCATCCTTGGGCGCACGATCGAGGTTGACGGAAGAGACGTCGAAGTCGTCGGCGTGCTTCCTCATCTGCCTCTGGATTCCGATCTGCTACCGACTCTAGCCACCGTCTCGCTCTTTGATCTGGTGAGGTCTTTCCCGGTGCGGGATACACAGAAAACCACTCCCGGCTCGGAGAACTACAACATCATGGCTCGAATGGCGCCGGATGCGACTCCGCAGGAGGTTGAAGCTACGCTGCTTACGATCGCCGAGGACTTCGTCCAGGATCCCGGCAGTTTGGGTGCCGGACTCCAGGCGGGGCCGGAATATCGCATCGGAGTGGTGCCCTTGCTTGACGAGATGGCGGGCGAAGTGCGGATGCCGCTGCTGGTATTGCTCGGCTGCACCCTCCTGCTATTGGTCATTGCCTGTGCCAATGTAGCGAACCTCCTCTTGACCAGTGCTTCCCTGCGGCAGCGTGAGTATGGGATCCGAACCGCGCTCGGGGCCCCCCGCTGGAGAATGGTCAGCCAGGCGATGAGCGAGAGCCTGCTGCTGGCTTTGACAGGCGGGCTGTTCGGGATCGGGATTGCCATGCTCGGAGTGCGGGCGTTGCACTGGGCTTCTCCCGAAGATCTTCCCCGATTGGGTGATGTCTCGATTGATCCCACCGTGTTGCTTTTCGCGGCCAGTCTCTGTCTCGGAGCGAGTCTTCTGTGCGGCCTCGGGCTGGCCCTGAAAACATCCGGCACGGCGCCCAGCGAAGTCATGCGGAAGACTTCCAGTCGAGGCGCCACCCGCTCCCTGTGGCAAGGGGGCGCTTCCCATCTGGTGATCCTCCAGGTGGCCTTGTCCCTGGTGCTGACCAGCGGAGCCGCATTGACGATCCGCACCTACCGGCAACTCAAGGCTGTCGATCCCGGATTTCGACCCGATGGGGTCCTTTCTTTCCGGCTCTCGTTGACCCGCCAACGGTACCGTTCGCGGGAGGAGCGGTTGCGCTTCTTCGAACTGCTCCACGATCGGCTTCGGTCATTGCCAGGAATTAGCGAAGTGGGGGGAGTCTCCCTGCTCCCTCTCACCCGGAACTACGCCTGGACGAACTTCTATATCGAGGGAGTCGACACTGGAAACGACCAGCGGGATCGTACCGTCGCCGATGTTGTGACAGCTACCGCCGGTTATTACGAGTCGATGGGAGTCCAGCTGTTGGCGGGACGAACCTTCACTCGCGCCGACGACAATGAGCCTTCCGTGGTTCTCGTGAACCGGACCTTCGCGTCCCGTTTCTGGTCCTTGGATGATGCCACTGGGAAGTGGATCGGTCGCCGACGCGACGCCCCTTCCACAATTGTCGGAGTGATCGACGACATCCGCCACTATGGGCTGGATCAGGACGTCCGTCCGGCCGTCATCTATCCATACCCCAGATCGGCCAACCGGACTCTCTACACCACAATTCGTAGCTCCACTAGTCCGGACTCCGTGGCACCGGCCGTGATAGCGGCGATTCGAGCCGTGGATCCGCGGTTGCCGATCTACGACGTGCGCTCAATGCTCGATCGGGTGGGAAATTCGTTGGCCCGCCAGCGAGTGCTGATGACGCTACTAAACTTGTTCAGCGTGATCGCTCTGCTACTGGCCGTTGTTGGACTGTACGGCGTCCTCTCCTTCACCGTTACGACTCAGACTCGGGAGATCGGAATTCGGCGGGCTCTAGGCGCCCAGCGAGGAGATCTGTACTTGTTGGTTTTCAGGGGAGCGGCAGTGGTTACGGTGCTGGGGATTGCGTTGGGACTAGCAGCGGCCCTGACAGCTGCTCGCAGCCTGGAAGGACTCTTGTGGGGAGTCTCGACAGTAGATCCACTCTCCTATGGGCTCGCCACTCTGGTCGTAGGCCTGGTGGCCGTCGCCGCCAGTTTCCTACCAGCCCGGAAAGCAGCATCCATCGATCCCATGATAGCGCTCAGAGCGGATTAGTGGAGCTGAAGGCTTGAGCGGATGTCGCCCGCGCCTCAGCGTCGCCTCAGGATATCGCCGGGTCAGTCGATTATGAAGACCATCCTGCACGACCAACTGAAGCGATTTTCGAATGCGCGCTGCTGCTGGATCAGTACGGTTCGGCCCGGTAGTCGTCCTCACATAGTCCCGATCTGGCATCTATGGCACGACTCCAAGGCCTATGTGGTCACTCAGTCGGGATCGGTGAAAGTCTCGAATCTTCAGAATAGTGATCAAGTCTTACTCTCACTACCCGATCCGATGGAGGTCTTTGTCCTGGAAGGAACGGCTCGACTGGCTCCGGAAATGGCCCCTGACATTCAGCCGGGGTTTCTTGCAAAATACGATTGGAACATTCAAACAGATCTCGACTACGACACAGTAATCGAGATTCAGCCACGCAAGATTTTCGGCTGGGGGGAATCAGGAAAGTTCCGCTGGACGCCTCCCCAGCCACTACCTTCTGAGGCTGCGGGTTAAGACGAAACTTGATTGTGGGAATCGCTCCCTCGCTGACGCTTCGGGCTCCGAAAGATCTTGGCCGAGCACCTCTTTAACCCGGATAATTCACGCGTTGTCGAAGCGAAGAGTCGGAAGCGCCGCGCTGACAAGGCGTTACGCCCGAGGGCCGCGGAAGCATAGTCGTGCACTCTGTTGAGCAGCCCGAGGGTGGGCAACGCAGTCAGCGCGGATGATCCCGGCTCTGCAGCCGACAACGCGTGCATTATCCGGGTTAACTTCGATGCATTCCTACGGAGCCCGAAGCGTGAGCGAGGGAGCTCTTCCAGTTGCCTTTCCTGAATGATCCGAGGGAACCTGCTCTTGCTTTCCTCTCCCAAGTCCAGCTGACGATGACACTTATACGGAAGGGCACAGGCAGGGGTTTTCGACTGGGACTTGGGCCCCCTGGGCCCCTGGACCCTTCTCTTCCGGCTCTCCTTTCAGGAGAGCGGAGTTGGTCAGATCATTGCCGCCAGGACAAAGAACAGTACGGCTACCCCAACACACATGATCCGGGCGAACAGAACAATCGTTTCGAAGCGTTCCGCCTGCCAGCGAGCAACGAAGCCGAGCCCTATGCGATGGAGGACTGTGATTCGAAAGCGCAACAACCGGGGCATAATTGGAATCAACAGAATCATCAGGATTGCAAGACCGATCACCAATATTTGTTCACTGCTCATCTTGGCGAACCCTCTCCCCCCTCTGTTCCCAATTGCTGCAGGGCAAACGTCATTTCGCCGGCCAGGTCTGCTACCCGTTGGCTGAACGGTCTTCCACGCCCCCCGGCGTGACCGGCCTCCTCGTGATATCGCAAGATCACCGGAAAACCCGAGGAGCTCGAAGCCTGTAAGACGGCTGCCATCTTACGCGCCTGCAACGGAGGAACTCGAGTGTCGCGATCTCCACTCGTCAACATGACGGCCGGATAAGGCACACCCTGTTGCACCGCCTGGTAGGGCGAATAGCGGCTTAGAAACTCGAACTGCTCGGGCAACGCGGCGTTGCCATATTCGAACAAAGCGGGGAGATTATTGCTCCTGGTAAAAGTGTAGAACCGCACCATATCCAGATCCGGAAATCCGCAGAGGACGGCCCGGAACAAATCGGGGCGCTGGGTGAAAGCACTGGCCACCAACAGGCCTCCGTTGCTCCCTCCCCGGATGGCGAGCCGGTGAGCAGAGGTGTAGCGATAGGAAATCAGCCATTCCGCGGCCGCAATGAAATCATCGAACACATTCTGCTTGTTCTCAAGGTTGCCAGCCCGATGCCACTTTTCCCCGAACTCGCTGCCTCCGCGCAAATTGGCCAGAGCAAATACCCCTCCTCTTTCCACCCAGAAAACGGCAGTAGTATCGAAACGTGGGGCTTGAGCTACATTGAATCCTCCGTAGCCGGTCAGCAGGGTCGGATGCGTTCCATCCAGCGTGAGATCCCTGCGATGGACCAGGAACATGGGAACACGCGTCCCGTCTGGCGACTCGAACCACACTTGACGCAAGGAGAGAGATTCGGGTTCAAATTCGACTTGCTCGGCATCCCAGAGTGTCTGTTCACCGGTCGCTGGGCTCCATCTATAGGTGAGTGAGGGCTGGAGAAAAGAAGAGAGAGTGAGCAGGAGGCTGTCGTCATCGAAACGGCGGACCGAGGCCCGGCTGAGCTCCGGCACTGGAACCTGCCCTTCTTCAACCCCTGATTCCGAGAAAATCTTGATCTGTGACGAGACATCGTGCAGGTAATTTACATAGACCTTCCCGTTGATGTGACGATAGCCTTCCATCACATCTGTTGCTTCGGGCAGGAACTCCTCCCAGTTCTGGATTTCAGGCTGCCTCAGATCGACTCTCATCACACGATTGTTGTCAGCTTCGTAGTTGGTGAAGAGATAGAGCATTCCATCGTGGAAGCGAGGGGAAAAGCGGGCATCGATATCGGTGACTAGCGAGCGGACCGGCCCGTTCTCACGTAGATCTCGATAATGAACCTCTGAGCGCGACCATCCATGCCCTACTCTAAAGAGAAATAACTGCCCTTGATCGGCCTGTGTCACACTAATGAACTTATCGGGCCCATAACCCTCTCCAAAGATCTCCTCGTCTTCAGAGAGCGGCGTGCCCAGAGTGTGAATGCGAATCCGGGCTCCCACTTCTCGCGAGCGGTGGCTGTAGTAGATCTGCTTTCCATCCGGAGTATAGGAAATGCTGCTATAGAGGGCCCTTGGAAAGACATCGGACAAATCCTCGCCTTGCTCGAGGTCCCTGATTCGAAGTTCGACTTCGTCCTCTCCCCCCTCGCGCAGGCTGTAAGTCATCAGTCGGCAATCGGGTGATTGCGCAACTCGCTCGACTTGAAGCGTGATCCCGTTGCGAGGCGCGGGGGTCTCCAGCACGAGCTCATATTCTGCTTCCCGGTCAATCGGGCTCGGTGCTTCTGGAGCAGGGCGGCGATAGATGGCGGACAGCTCTTCTCCCTTCCGGCGAAGCGAGAAATACTCCCATTCCCGGCAACGACTGGGAGATCCGGAAGATCCTCGATCCATCAATACGCTCAGACGACGAGTCACTTCTTCTCGCCGGGGCGAGTCGCCTATGATCTCCTCAGCGTAAGTGTTCTGATCGGCAATCCAAGCCCTAGTCGCACCGAATTGCTGATCTTCGAGCCAGCGGTAAGGATCCCGGAATTCGACACCGTGAAGAGTCTCGACGACCTCGACGCGAACGGTCTCAGGTGGAGGAGGGTAGGCTGGCTGACAGCCCGCCACAAATCCTGCGACCGGAAGCAACATTACTAGAACACATGTCGTCTTCATCTCACACCCCCACGAGCTTGACACGGGAGCACTGGATCGCCCCGGAAAATGTCATGGTCTCTACACAACACAGTCAGACAGCTCCCCGACACTCCTACGGTAAGAGAAACCAGAAGGCCTGCGCAAGGCCTGACCATCCGACAGTACAACAAGCCAGATCGGTGATACTCTTGCCTAGACGAGCGATTCTGAAATAACGTACCAATTCTTGGGAGCGCGACGCGAGTCAGGTCGAGGCGCGAGGACGAGATTGATGCAGGCCATCTTCGAGCTCCGAGCAACAAAGAGCTGGCCGCGTCCCGCCCCAACCCTACGGGCGAACGGGGCTTGTTGTACAGCCTGCAAGCTGTTGCCGGCCTAGCCAACAAAATGTTGCGGCCGATCTCTGTGTCGAGAGTCGTCGCAGGTGCCGGGTATCGACTTCCTCCTCTCTCCTTGACCTCGACTCGCAAGACCCGTTCGCAATTGGCACGTTATTTCGGAATCGCTCGTCTAGGAGCCGCGCCATTACTCGGACAGGCTCCTGGAAAGTATCTCGGCCCGGGAGAATAGTATCGTGATTGTCGAAGGAGAACCTCATGGCGGTGAATCCAAATCAGAGTAGAGGCCTGCTCGGTCTCCTGTTATTGCTGTCTCTGACCGGGCTGTCGGCCAGAACCCAAGAGGCCCCCCCAAAAAAGCATCCCTCAATTCAGCTGCCTGGTCCCTTGGAACGGGTACTTCGAGATTACGAGGTGGCCTGGGGGAACAAAGATGCCGCCGGACTGGCAGCTCTCTTTACTGAAGACGGATTCGTCCTCTCCGGTGGGCGGCCCCCGGTCCGGGGTCGGATCCAAATCGGAAAACGTTACAGTGGCAGCGGGGGGCCCCTCGCCCTACGCCCACTGGCCTATGCCACGGAAGGTGACATTGGCTACATCATCGGCGCCTTCGCCCGGCAGCGGGGAGAGTCGGACGTTGGCAAATTCACTCTCACTCTTCGCCGCATTTCGGGGCGCTGGTTCATCATGTCCGATATGGACAATGGAAATACCAGTGGGGGGTGAAGAAAGGATCCAAGCGTTTCGGGGGTCTAGGGGTTTCAGGGGTCCGGTTCCCAACTGCGACCAAAGAAGTTTCAGGGGTCCGGTTCCAGGTGGAGTTGGGAATTGGACCCCTGAAACCCTTGGACCCTTTCTCCCGAAGGCTTGGCCCCTTGCTTATTCCAGATCGACTAGTTTCCGCTCCCCTTCCCGGGCCGGAGCTTCCTCAATCTGCTCTATGGGTCCGACCACCACGATCTTCATCCGCTCCGGGTGGAGGTATTTCTGAGCCGCGTTCTGCACCTCTTCCCGGGTGACGGCTCGGATTCGTTCTGGATAACTTGCGCTGCGGGAGTGGTTTCCAAAGCGCAACCATTCCAGAGCAAAGGTTCGGGCCGTCGCATGGCCGTCGGCAAAGCGCATCGCAAAGTCGCCGTCAGCCAGAGCACCCTGGGCCACGAATAACTCCTGGTCGGACACGGGGGTGGCTTGAATCTTTTCGATCTCCTGGAGAGTGAGTTCGATCAACAGTCTTACTACTTGAGGCCTTCCGGAGGTGCGAAACGAATACGTTCCCGGGCCGTGCACTGCTGGCTCCAGGAATCCACTGGCGTCGTTGGTCAGTCCGCGTCGATCCCGCGTGACTCGGAATAGCCGGGTATCGAAATGGCCTCCACCCAGTACGTAATTCATCACTTCCAAGGCCGCCCAATCTTGCTCCGGAACCACTGGCAGTTCGTGGCCTAAGACGACCCATCCCTGCAGTTTGTCAGCTAGGAATGTCAAGACCGGGCTCGCAGGTGTGGCTTGCACAGGCTCCATCGGAGAACGAGCCGGCCTCGCCTCGCCTCGCCAATCTCCGAACTCCTCCTCAATCACAGATTCCACGGTTGCCCGATCAAAGTCCCCGGCCACAGCCAGCACGGTGTTCGCGGGAACGAAGTAGCGGCCATGGAAAAGCGCCACATCATTGCGGGAGAGAGCTCGATAGTCCTCGGACTGAGGACTAAGTCCATAGGTGTGGCTCCCCAATACAGCCTTCCTGAAATGCACCCTGGCAGTCTCCATCGATGGATTCTCGCCAGCCGACTCGGCTGCGGCCGGAGCTCCGATTGCCGGGCGGCGCACTGATCCGGCAAGCAGGCGGATCGCCTCACGAACATCGTCACTCGCTACGTTGAGCGTGATCTCGGTCTCCTCAGCGCTCATTGTGACGTCGTGTTGAGCCGCCAACCGGTAGAGGGTCTTCTCGAATTCTCCAGACGACAGGTTTCCCGGACCCCGGCGCAGGTCTCGCGACAGGCTCTCGGCTGAACCTTCTTTCACTCCGTCTGCCGTACCGGCAGCGACGAATGCGGACACTGTAACCAGTGGGAAACGGCGGTCCTCGACAAAGTAGGCGACCAGGCTATTAGCCAGTTCACGGCGCAATGGGTCCGGGTCGGGGCGGGCAAAGGGGGTGGCGGGAAGGTCCATTTCCGGGGGGGCCGGAAAGCTCTGACCGGGGGAAGTCGGGTTGCAACTCGCGGCACCCAGGCAAAGCCACAGATAGGCTCCCAGTCTCCCCATAGAGCGGGCTTTCCTCGCCCCGGTGTTGGCATCCTTGCCAGCTATCATCTTTCTTCCTCACGCTTCTCGCCCCCGGCTGGTGGGCGTACAATTCCCACGGTTCGGTTCTCGTTCCTGAAGTAACGAATCGCCAATCGGGCCAGGTCCTGAACAGTGGTCTTCTCCCGTGTCTTCAAATATTCGGGCAGAGTCTGCCAGCGATCCATCGTTTGAAAGTGACCGATCTCGAAAGCCAGAGCATCGGGGTCGGCCGCGATTCGAGTCCAGGCAACGCGCAGACGCTTCTTGGCCAGTGCCAGATCCTCATCCGCCACCTGCCCACCCGCAATTTGCCGAATCGCCTGCAGCGTGGCTCGTTCCGCAGCAAGGATGTCGTCAGTCCGAGTCAGGACGATCTCGAAATTCAAGGTAGCCGGAACTCCGAACCGAGTAGTGTGGACCACTCGAGTGTTGGCATCGACGCGGCCCGAGATTCCCTGTTGCTGAAGTTGTTCTCGAATCTCAGGCACGGCGACTTCGGCCATCACGTCAAAATGAGGGCGATCCGGGTGGCCCACGGCGGGGATGAGATGGCGATACTCAACTCGGGGGGCGAGTTGATCGCTCCGATAGATCACGCGGCGCTCAGCCGCAGGAACGGGTTCAACGGCCTTGGCTCTGGGAGGCGGATCGGCGGGCGCCAGTGAGCCAAAGTAGCGCTCCACTCTGGGAATCATCTCTTCCAGCGTCACTCCTCCGACAAAGATCAGAGTCGTGTTGTTGACGACGAAGTACCTTTCATAAAGGTGCCTCTGATAGGCCCGTGTGTACTGATAGAAATCGTTCGGGAAATGCCCTTCCGGCCAAAAGACGGGATGCGCGATTCCGCTGGCGGCCGCCATCTGCTCATAATAGGGAGTGGCTGGCTGGTTGAGGTCACCCAACCGTTGCTCGACCAGGATCATTCTTTCCTGGTCGAATTCACGGAAGACGCTGTTAATCATGCGGTCGGCTTCTACCCGCAGAAAAAGATCGACCCGGTCTGCCGGCAGGTTGATATCGAACTTCATATACTCCTGTTCGGTAGAGGCGGTGAGGCGCGTTCCTCCATAGGCCTGATACCAGCGCATCATGGCGCCTCCATCCCGGTACTGGGCCAGTTGCCGGTCGAGTTCGAAGATTCGGGCCCGAAGGGCGTCGATTTCAGGAGTGCTTTCCCGATGACGGAAGTCATGGAACACTCCCCGCTCCCGGATCTCATTGCGAGCCTTGTTCAAAGCCTGGGTCAAGTCGGCCTCGGTTCGCAGAAGCTCCTCGTAGATCGGACGCTCCGCATCCCAGTCCAGGGTGCCCAGGGTGTGGGTTCCCTTGAACATGAGGTGCTCCAGGTAGTGAGCTGCTCCGGCATCCCCCGGAGTCTCCACAATACCCCCAAAATCGGTGAAGATCTTGCACGCCACCCGATGATCCCCGGGCCGCGCCACGACCAGTAGACGGAGGCCGTTTTCGAAGACATGCTCGCGAATCCCAAGCTCCATCGTTGGCTGGGCTTTAGCAATCTGAAGGGTAAGGAAAAAAACCATCAGCCACGGAGCAGCCAAGGAAAATCTTCTGGATCTCGACATGGATTGAAGCTCCTCCCACTCGGGAATTCGACAGGAAAGACCTGGGCGGGATTCTAAGAGGTCTGGGCAGAAGTCGCAACTCAGAACTCCATTCGCCGCATTTGGCCGACTGCAAACGCAGAGATGTTAGCGCGGGGTCTCAACCGAGAAATGAGTCAATTGAACTCGACCGCCGAGCCGATGAGAGCGAAGTACGTGTATCAGAGCCGCAAGCGGAAGCGCCGCGCCCGTCTTAAGCGGAGTTTCGGTAGATCCTCGCCAAGCTTTCCCGCGCTCGCGCTGCCGCTCGGGCTCTGCTAGCCGGGCGCCTGCGGCTCAACCTAGCCCATCAGGCTGGCTCATGCGCTCCATCACCGCCTGCTACTTCTTCCACTTGCGCCAGTGGGAATTGGAGTCCTGAAGCCCTGGACCTGCTGGGTGTGGCTTACTAACGCTTTGACTGGGTCCGACACTGCGTCAGCAAGTTTCCCATTACCTAGCTGTTCGATTAAGCTCTTCTTCACATTTTGTGTTCGGATGATTCCTCTGAGATGATTCCTCTGAGAGGAGATGTACTTGACTCTTCGTGACCTCCGCCACGCTTGGCGACGGCTGCGGCACCGCCCTCTCTTCACCTGGTCAGCGGTCGCCGTGCTAGCTCTTGGCATCGGCTCGACCACCGCTCTGGCCACCGTAGCCCGCGGCGTCATCCTCGATTCCCTTCCCTTTGCTGTAGCCGACCGCCTGGTCTATATGATGGAGACGGTCATCGAGTATCCGCATTGGCTGAGCTGAGACAACTACCTCGACTGGGAGCGGCGCAACCGCACCTTCGAGTCTTTGGCCGCACACACCAATTACACCGTCGGACTCACCGGTGGAGACCGTGCCGAGTCGGTTTTTGCTGTCTACACGACATCCAATCTGTTTCCGATGCTCGGGGTGAAACCTCTTTTGGGCACTCTCTTCGGCAACGAAGCGGACCAGCCGGGTGCCAAGGCGGTCGCAGTGTTGGACCATGGTTTTTGGCAGCGTCGCTATGGAGGCAACCACGGTGTACTGGGCCAGATCCTGGAGGTCGAAGGACGATCGTTCGAGATCATCGGTGTGCTGCCGTCGGGTTTCCTCTATCCTCGCTTCACCCTGGAAAATGCTTTCTATCTGCCACTCGCTTACTTTGCCGAGAATTGGGAACGGCAGAGCGAAACTCATCCGGGTATCACGGCCACCGGGCTGCTACGGCCCGGAGTGAGTCTGGCAGCGGCTCGCGACGACATGGAGCGGGTAGCCGCCGAGCTGGCCGCCGAATATCCCGACGTCAATAGAGATCACGGTGTCTACCTGAAGTGGATGCGCGACGAGATGGTTGGCGATTTCGGGGCGCCGCTGCTAGCGCTGGGAGCGGCCGTTGCGCTGGTGCTCACGCTGGCCGCGGTCAGCGTAGCCAGCCTGCTCCTGGCAGCCAGTGCTGGCCGTAGCCAGGAGCTGGGAGTACGTTACGCGGTGGGGGCCAGCCGGGTCCGGCTGGCTGCCGGAACGGTGGCGGAAAGCATCGTCCTCTCCCTGCTCGGTGCCGTGGCCGGGCTCGGGTTGGCCTACACAGCTCTGGCTGGCCTCAAGGCACTGATCAATGTGGCCTGGCTGCCCGCCTTCGGGGAGATTGCTCTGGACGGCGAAATGGCAGCCTTCGCGGCCGTGACGGCGCTGGTGACGGGGTTGTTGGCCAGCTTAGCTCCAGCCATCGAAACAGCCCGCGAGACGGTCGGTGCCCGCTCCGGTGCCACACGCGCCTCCAGCGGACGCCGCCGGCAACGCCTCATCGCCGCCCTGGTGAGTCTCCAACTTGGCCTCTCGCTGGCTCTCGCACTAGGGTCGGGACTGGCTCTGACCAGCTTCATCCGCATCATGAATGCCGATCCCGGCTTTGATTCCCGCAACGTCCTGACTTTCTCGACCGTTCTGGTGGAAAACAAGTATCCCAGCCCAGAGCAGCAGAACTCCTTCTACGAAGGCCTGGTGGAACGTCTCCGTACTCTCCCAGGAGTGGTTTCGGCGGTCAATATCGGGGGGCCCTTCCCTTATGGCTTGTCGACGACCTTCGTGGTAGAGGGGGGCGATCCCGAAAAAGACCGAAGCGGCGAAATCTTCAAGGTGGGTTCAGGTTTCTTCGAGGTGCTGGGCATCGAGCTCCTGGGAGGCCGCTTCTTCGATAATCGTGACCGGGCCGACGCTCCTCCCACCGTGATCGTCGGCCAGCGTCTGGCAACTACCGTCTGGCCCGAAGGTGCTGTCGGCCAGCGCATTCGACTGGCAACAGACCCGGTCGATGGTCCCTGGAGGGAAGTCGTTGGAGTGGTGCGCCATCTCAAGAACCAGGTCGTCCAGAAAGAATCGGAGCTGCAATTCTACGTCCCCTCAGCGCAGGAACCGCTCCCCTATGGCTGGGGCCTGGTTCGAAGCGCCGGCGACCCGCTTGACCTGGGCACCACCGTCGACCGGCTGATTTCCGAGCTCGATCCCTCAGTCTCGGTCGATGACCTCACGACGCGGGAGGATCGACTTCTATTCCAGGTGGCAGGACCCCGCTTTCTGGCCGCCTGCTTGAGCTTCTTCGCTTTGGCGACGCTCCTGGTCGCCGTGGTTGGCGTCTACGGGATCACGGCTGGCTCGGTGACGCAACGGCGGCGCGAAATAGGGGTGCGAATGGATCTCGGCGGACGGCCGACCGACATTGTGCGGCTGATCCTCGCCCAGGGGTTGCGACTGGCACTGGCCGGAGTCGTCCTTGGGCTCTCCCTGGCCTGGGCCGGCACCAGCCTTCTCGCCCATCAACTCTACGGCATCGGAGTGGGAGATCCCATGACCTGGCTCACCTTGCCGCCAGCCCTGGCCCTGGTGGCCCTGGCGGCCTGTGCTTTGCCGGCCTGGCGGGCTACGCGCCTCGATCCGGCAACCGCTTTGCGCGAAGCATGAAATTTCAGCCTAATGGGGCTTCGCCTCAGACCGACAAGCAGTGTCGTGTACGGGTATGGACACGGACCCTGTCTAGGAGCCCGAGGGTGGGTAACGCAGTCAGCGCGGATGATCGCGGGCCTGCAGCCGACAATTTGTGAATTATGCGGGTTGAGCAAGTCATGTCAACGGATTGCCGTGTCGCAAGTACTAGATAGAGAGTGGGCTCCCGGAATGGAGTTATGAGCGATGTGGGTGAGCGAACAGACGAGAAGTTGGCCCGGGCCGCCAAACAGGGCGACGCCGATGCTTACGACCTGCTGGTGCGGCGTTACCTCCGTCCCTCCATGGCCCTCGCCAGGCAGTACGCGAGCCAACTCGAAGATGCCGAGGACATCGTCCAGGAAGCTTTCCACAGGGCAGTGCGCGGGCTACCGGACTATGACGATCGGCGACCCTTCAATACCTGGTTCTACACGATCCTGCGGAACGTTGCTCGTAGCACAATCAGCAAACAGAGCCGACGGGCTACACTCGCTCCAGTCACTCTGCTGGAGGACGACCATCCAGCACCGACGGCTATCGATCCAATCCTGGTTGGCGACATCGAGCAGGCCATCCAGACACTGGCACAGATGCAACAGATGTGTATTCGCCTCTGTGACATTGAGGGACTCACGAGCGTCGAAGCAGCCCGAATGCTGGATGTCGACGCAGGCACCGTCCGCACCCATCTTCACCGCGCTCGCCAAAAACTGCGGGCCGTCATGGATCTGCAGAAAAGGATGACTCCGTGATGGATGAGTACCCGAAATCACAGCTGCCTCGCGACCCCGAATATTGGGAGGAACTGGCACGAGGGATCCTCGAAGACGCCTCGGGGCCGCTTGCCGCCTACGCTGCATCCCAGGAGGCCTGGCACGACGTTCTGGCGCGGCGCGCAGCCTGGGTAGTCGGGTCGTCTGTGGCAGCAATGTTCCTGCTTTGGTTCGTCCTTCCAGCCCCGGATTCCTCCCTGGCCTTCCGCTGGATCGAGCACTCGCTGGCCCCGGACGAGATCGCCGGGTCAATGTTGAGCGGCCCGGCTCCACCCAGTTTGGACGACTTGATGGTGCAGTTTCCACCAGCCATCTATGAAAAGGAGGAGAGATGATAAGCGCACGGGTGCGCGCCGGCACGGTCTTGCTGTTTGCGTTCGCTTGCGGGGCCCTCGCCGGCATCGTCTTCGAGCGTCATTTCTCGCTGCGGCAACCGGTTGCAATCTCATTGGATGCGGAACAGAAAGCCGCGATGGCCGAGCTGAAGGAACTATTGGACCTCGATGATCAGCAGGTGGCACAGATCCATAACATCCTGGTCGAGCGTCAACAGATCGTCCAGCAAATGTGGGAGCAGATTCGGCCCGAAGTACAGAGCGCCATGGGCCAGGTGCACCAGGAGATAGCCCAACTGTTACGCCCGGATCAGCGACGGCGCTTCCATAATTGGCTGCTCCGGCACGGAGGCATGCACGCGCCACTTCCAATCAACTAAGCTGAAACTTGATTTGTGGGAATCCGGAAAAGCCAAGCAAGGTGCTTGGGGTACAAGGGCGATCTGCCCAAGCCTGCGGACGGCTCGGGCGGAGCCTTGTAGGATTACCTCCCAGGTTGTCATCCGGATTCAAGTTTCAGGTCAGCATTATCAAGGCTAAACAGAAAGGTAGAGATCTCCCTATGGACCACCTCAAACCGGCACTTCGGTCCCTTTTTTCCAACCCAAGTCCCACGCTGGTCGTGATCGTCACCCTGGCCATCGCCATCGGGGCTAATACTGCGATCTTCAGTGTTCTCGACGGCGTGCTTCTGCGTCCCCTGGGCTATGCTGAGGACAGTCAGCTGGTGGTGCTGTGGGCGACTCCGGATGCAGAAAAACTCGACATCTTTCGCCTGTCTCCGGCCGACTACCGCGACGTGCGTGAAGGTAACCGAGCCTTTGACGGGCAGGTCGCGTTGTATCGTTCCATCGGATCGACTCTGACAGGGCTCGATCGACCGGCTCGAGTGGGTAGCCTGGCCGTCACCGCCCGACTCTTTCGAGTTCTGGGAACGAAACCGGCTGCCGGTCAGTTCTTTAACGACGACACAGAGAAACCCGGAGGCGAAAAGCAGGTGGTCATCACCCATGCTTCCTGGACCCGACGTTTCGGAGGGGATCCCTCGATCATCGGCTCGATCGTCGATTTGGACGGAATACCCCGCAAAGTGGTTGGAGTTACGGAACCCGGTTTTCGATTCCCCCCCGGCAACGATGAGGTCGAGATGTATTTCCCGATGGGTCTTTCCGACGCGATACTGCTCGACCGCGATCATCGAATGTTCGACGCGATTGCCCGGCTCGCCGATGGTGTTGGCCTAGGGGCGGCACAGGCCGAACTGGAGGCGATGGCAGCTCGACTGGCTGGTGAGTTTCCAGATACCAATGCTGGATGGAGCATGACAGCCCGACCGCTCCGCCAGGAATTATTCGGCGACCTCAACACGACATTGGGAGTGCTGTCAGGCGCGGTCTTCCTGGTTCTACTGGTCGCCTGCGCCAATATTGCCAACATCCAGGTGGCACGCTCGGCGAGCACGGGACGGGAATTCGCTCTCCGAGCAGCGCTCGGCGCCCGTCCCCGTGACCTACTCAAGCGTTCGCTGGCCGAGAGCTTGTTACTCGGTCTACTGGGTGGTGCCTGCAGTCTGCCGCTGGCGATCTGGGGTGTCTCGTTGCTGCGTAGCGTGATGCCCGAAGATATCCCTCGCATAGCGTCCATCGGAATCGACTCCGACGTTCTTCTGTTTGCGGCAGCCCTGTCGATTGGTTCGGGCATCCTTTTCGGTTCACTGGCAGCGGTGCGCAGCATGAGTCCCGACGTGGCTGAATTACTGAAGCCGGCAGGATCGCTGGGAGGTGGCGGCGGCGTCCGCCGACTGCGTGAGCTGATGGTGGTCATCGAGGTAGCGCTCGCCATTGTGCTGCTGGTGTCGGCCGGACTGATGGCGCGCAGCTTCTTGCGCCTGAGTGAGGTGGATCCCGGATTTCGGCAGCAGGGGGTAGTCTCGGTAGCCGTTCAGTTGCCAGGTTCCCGCTACGCGAGAACCGAGTGGAGACCCTTCTTCGAACGGTTATTGGAGCGCATGGAATCGTTACCCGGGGTCAAAGCCGTCGGCGCAGTTTCGAATCTTCCCATGAGCGACGTCGGCCTGGGCTTCGAGATGGAGTTCACGCTGCCCGGACTTGACGCACTCTCTCCGACAGCCCGTCCGAATGCCGATTTCCGACTCGTGTTGCCCGGGTACTTTAATGCCATGGATATGGGGATAGTTCGGGGACGGGCCTTCGATTCATTGGACGCGACCCGCAATGGCAATGTCGGCATCGTCAACGAGACGCTGGTCAGACGTTATTTCGAAGACGTCGACCCGATTGGGCGATCGCTCAGTGTAGCCATGTTGGGGGAGGTCGAAATCGTAGGCATTGTTTCTGATATTCTCCACGGCGGCTTGCAGTCCAAATACGAGTCGGAGATCTTTTTGCCCTACGGCCGGCTCTTGACCAACCAGCTGAACATCGTCGTACAGTCCGACCTCGACACGGCAGCGATAGCGGGCGCCGTGGGCGATGGGCTTTTCGAGATGGACTCCCAACTCGTGCCCTCCAAAGTGGCCGCCATCTCCGACCTCCTCTGGGAATCGGCCGCTCGACCCCGCTTCAATACGGTGCTCCTGAGCCGCCTCGCGCTTTGTGCAGCTATCCTCGCCGTGATCGGGATCTATGGGATCGTTGCTTATCTGGTGTCGCAACGGACGCGTGAAATCGGGGTGCGGATGGCTTTGGGTGCCGATTCAACGGCAACCGTGATGATGATCGTCCGCCAGGCGCTCAGAATCGTCCTGGCCGGTGCCCTGTTCGGTGCTCTGGGAGCCCTGGTCGCAACCCGGTTCCTCGATCGATTGCTCTTCGAAGTGGAGCCAACCGACCCCCTCACCTATGCTGTCGTGATTGTGGCGGCTCTGCTGGTCGGAGCCCTAGCCGCCTGGATGCTGGCCCGTCGCGCAACGCGCATCGACCCGATCGCGGCGCTCCGTGCTGATTAGTGCACTGTCCGGGAAGTAGCTAATGACTCTTCTTGAGCAGCGCTACTAAACCCCAAACCAAGAGACCGACCACAACCACACCAATGATGGCGACAACCATGAGAATCGAAACTCCCATGCGTACCCCCTATTCAACCCAACTATCGCACAATGATTCTCCTACGCTCGGGGGGCACGCAAAATTCAATTGCGAATTCGTTCTTCCCAGACCGCGTTCCCCCAACCACTGCAACGGCGCTTGCCTGCCGCCTCGGTTCCAAACCACGCACTTCCGGCCGCGCATGGGAAACCTTACCCAACCGCAATTCGCAAGGCCCGTTCGCAATTGGCACGTTATTTCGGAATCGCTCGTCTAGATTCTCCTTCTCCGCTGGAGCTGTCGGCAAAGGCTCAAATCATTAGTTGGGCGCCGGACGCAGATTTCGACCTGCGAACCCTGCTGTCCGCTGAGAGCCTTCTTGAGCTCCGTTGGGGTCAGGCTCTCGATCGCAACACCGTCAACCGACACCAGAACGTCGCCCTTCTGTAGTCCGGATTCCGACGCCGGACTCGAGGGCACTACACGCTTGATCACAAAACTTTGCCGGAAGGGTTGTAGGCCAAATCCGATCATGTCGCCCAGGAAAGGATCGTTCGTGTGTCCCGTCTCTTCCAAGATCATTCTTCCCTCTGGATAATTGAAAATCACTTTGAAGCGCTCCAACACCTGCAAACCCAGGACACCGTTACGCTTGCCGGCCGTGCCGTAGCCTTGCAGGGAAAAACTCGCGATCACATCATTCAGACGGAAGGAAGCAAGCTCGAGCCTGTCGAGCCAGCCGAGCAGCGATTCAGTCTTTCCCGAGAGACCGAACCCTTCGGCCGAAACCGTCTTCAACGGCAGTTGGAGTTGGGGGTGAGAGTTCGGTATTAACGACAAGGTGCCGCTGCTTCCAATGTCAACGTGCAGTTTGATCGGAAAAGAAGGGCCTCCGGCGACACTTGCAGCGGCCATGATGTAGGGTTTTCTCATATGCATGGTCAGTTCGAATTCTTCCCCCGGCCCCCGATAGTGGTAGGAATCGGGCTTCGATAGGGTCATGACTCGCCTTTCAAAGTCGAGCTCGACAACGAATCGACGGAACAAATCATAGCCAATCACACCTTCGATGAAGACCTCTTCTTCAGCCTCAAAGAAGGGTACCTCCTGCCAGGGCAGGATAACGCTGGTTTGATCGGCAAGATCGAGTTCGCCAACAGTCAGCTTCAGTCCCTGGACGATCTGGCCCAAAGGATTTGCACCACGGCCACTACCAGCCAGCGGAATCGTGCTCCCAAGGCTCAACCTCAAAGAGTTCGTGAAGGGGGTACCGAAGAGAAGAATGGCCGCCGCGCCGGTATCGAGACCAAAATCGACCGGCGCCGAGTCGTTGAGACGGATGGGGATCAAGACCACTCCGTTCACCTTGAACGGCACTTCGATGCGGTTCTCTAAGGCTCGCCAAGAATGTCGGGTGCCATCGTTGGCAAAAAAGAAATTCGTGGTCTGGGCAAGCTGACATCTCGGAAAGAGCAATCCGAGACAAAGGAAAAGCAGCCAGGGGGTCGCCTTGCGTTGCGGGCTGGCGGTGGGGTAAAGAATCGATGAGGAGAGTTTCATTTCGAGTCGCTCGGTGGATTAGTGAACTAGTAAGCTATCACACCTGGAGATTACGACAGAAGGACAATTCAGGCAGTTGGGGAGACAACAAAGGTTAGCCCGCATAATTCATAAATTGTCGGCTGCAGGCCCGCAATCATCCGCGCTGAGTGCGTTGCCCACCCTCGGGCTGTTCAACAGAGTGCATGACTATGCCTGCGCGGCCCTCGGGCGTAACGCCTTGTCAGCACGGCGCTTGCGACCCTTCGCATCGACACCTTATGAATTATGCGGGTTAGGGCGGCCACTCGTAAGTTGTTCTGGATCTATCATTTCAGACCGGTAGCGAAAACACGGGTTTGGAGTGCCCCAATTTCAGAGCGCCAAGCGGCAGCGCGAGCGCGGGAAAGCTTGGCGACGATCTGCCGAAACTCCCCTTACAACCGGCGCGACGCTTCAGCTTGCGGCTCCGATATCCGTACTTCGATCTCATCAGCTCGGCGGTCGACTCAAATTGACTATTCTCGGTTGCGGCCCTTGCACTCTGTCTCCGCGATTGCATTTCATCTAGCACAAACTTTGGAGCTTGCCGGCTCCCAGATTCAATACTCGATTCTCTCCCCGGCCAAAGCCGGCGTGTTCACCGGGAGTCGGCGGGCCTCGGTTAGCTGCTCGAAGGCGTAACCCAATCCCAGCAGGCGGCCCTCGCTGAAGGCGACACCCAGGAAGGAAAGAGCCACCGGCAACCCTCGTCCCGTGAAGCCGGCTGGCACGATGAGGTCGGGGAAACCGGTCAGATTGGCGAGGATCACCGGCGAACCTGAGGATCCGGGTGCTGCTGCCGGATTCGGGTCGGCGTCCACCAGACTGGGACGGGTGGGAGAGGTCGGATAGACGATCGCGTCCAACTTCTCGGCCTCCATCAGTCCTTCGATCAAATCGCGAATCAGAGGCAACGCGTGATCGCGTACGGCTAGATAGCTGTAATCAGTCAGAGTACCGCTAGCTTCCTCACTCCGGAACAGCCGCCAGCGTACCGGGTTCGGTCTCACCCCGTCGGGGCGGGGTGAGGTCAAGGTCATGGACATCTTGATCAGATCAGCCAGGGTCTTGGGATATTCGGAACTCAGCGTGCCCAGATAGTCGGCGATCTGGGCACGAAATTCCCGGTAGCGGATCGTGCGATAGAATTCGCCCCGGGCTTGCAAAAGCCAGCCGGGCAAGCGGACGTCGACAATCGTAGCTCCGGCGTCCCTGATTGTGGCCAGCGAAGCCTCAACCAGCCAGTCCACTTCAGGGTCGCTGCCCATGAAATCGCGGGCAATCCCGATGCGGGCTCCCTGCAGGGCTGCGGGGTCCAGATGCCGAGTGTAGTCCCTCTCGAACCGCCCCTGGCTCTTGGAGGTAGCCGCGTCGGCAGCGTCTACTCCCGTCATAACACCTAACGCCGCGGCCACGTCGTAAACGGTTCGAGCCATCGGTCCCGCGGTGTCAAAGGAGAGAACCAGGGGGACGATCCCGTCGCGACTCAGTAGCCCGTGGGTTGGCTTGAGCCCCACGATCCCGTTGGCGGCCGATGGACCACGTACGGAGCCTCCCGTATCGGTTCCGAGTCCCACCAGCGCGTAGGCCGCCGCGATGGCCGCACCTGTCCCGCCAGAGGAGCCGGACGGCGTCCGAGCCGAATCGTGGGGGTTGTAGGTAGGCCCCCCGAGTGAGCTCAAGGAATCTCCCGACGCAAACTCACTCATGTTGACCTTGGCCAGGATAATGGCACCGGCTTCACGCAAGCGGGTGACCAGAAAGGCATCATCCGGTGGGAGGGAGTCGGCCAGCATGAAGGAACCTGCCGTAGTAGGAAGATCTGCCGTGTCCATGTTGTCCTTCAGAACCACGGGAATACCATGCATTGGTGAGCGCGGCCCACGCGCCTGTCGCTCTGCGTCAAGCGAGCGGGCCGTCTCCAGCGCCTTCGGATTGAGTGTGAGGACCGCATTCAGCTTTGGACCCGCCTGGTCGTAAGCCTTGATCCGGCTTAGACAAAGTTCGACCAGCTTCTCCGAGGTGAGGGGCCCAGCTTCGAAAGCCGCATTGATGTCTGCAATGCTGGCTCTTGTAAGATCCAGCTGGGCAGCCGAGACAGGCGGGGTGAGGTGCACCAGCAAGAAGACCAGCCCTATTGCACACATTGTCGGCTGCCCCGCAACAATCATCCGGGACAGGAAAGCGATCGTCGGTCGCAAAGAGAGGGGGAGCATAGGGATTCTCCTATTTACTGTAAGGCCTGCAGCAGCGCTTGGTAGGCCGGTTTCGGTTTGAGGTGGGCGTCGAAGATGTGAGCCTCAA
>CBDDCF010000002.1:0-44130 GCA_965225995.1 Acidobacteriota bacterium
AATGACACCCAGGGTGGCTGTCGTACGGGGAGCCCTTGTAGGCCGAGCACCCTTGCTTGGCATTCGAGCCGGGTCGTTGGGGCGGAGTGGGAATGACACCCAGGGTGGCTGTCGTACGGGGGGCCCTTGTAGGCCGAGCACTCTTGCTTGGCATTCGAGCCGGGTCGTTGGGGCGGAGTGGGAATGACACCCAGGGTGGCTGTCGTACGAGGGAGCGTCTTCCAAGTGACCGTTAACGACATGAAATGGCAACGATCCCCTCGGCTTAAGGAATCAAGCCTGACCCTTGGCCCACAAGATATTGTCCCGCTGGTAAACGAGCTCTTGCCGGATTCTGCTCAACATAGAGCCGGAACCTCTCCAGATCCCTCCAGCTTCAAACGATGTGATCGAAGCTTTCGTGCGTCCAGAGCTGACCACTCGAGCCAGTCAACCTGTTGACGTGTCCAGCCGAAAGAGACTTCCACCCGTGCACGATGTTACGAAGAGAATGGGGCTCCAGCGGTTTGACGAGAATGTGGACGTGGTTTGGCATGATAGCGAATTTGTCTAGGACGTACTGCGTCCAGTCCCCATGTTGTAGGCAATGCTGCATCAGTCTTGCTCCCGACAGGTCTCGGAAGGGACAGGCTCCGTGACCTTGATCCAGAAATCGCTCCAGCAACTTCTGATGTCTCAGCAAGAGTCTTCGGGCTTCCCTCCTTCGCTGACCTTTTGGATATTCGGACAGGAGGCACGCTTGTTCTTCCTGGAGTATCCGCAGCTTGACCTCAGGGATCGAGTCGGAGGTGTGGAATGTCACGAAGTAAGTGCTTTCTGGTTGAGTCCAGTGAGGAAGCTTTCTCCAGGTGACGTTGTAACTTGCTCGAGGATCGAAGGGAATGAATCGATTGTCCATACTTGAACAACAGATTGCTTAAGAAAAACGCGATATTCTCATTTGGTTCCCTGAAGGCCGAGCACCCTTGCTTGGCACTCAGGCCGGGTTGTTGGGGCGGAGTGGGAATGACCACCCAGCGTTTGTAGACTGATTGCAAAATGCCAGTAACGAAGTCATAATGAAGGCAATGGGAATCCAGATTACGATTCGCAACGTCCCCAGGGGTGTGAGGGACGAGTTGGCAGCGCGGGCGGCATTGCGCGGAAAGTCGATGCAGGAGTTCCTGCGTGGGGAACTCACCCGTCTTGCCAGTCGCCCTTCAATAGAGGCTTGGCTCGATCGGGTACGATCCCGGAAGAAGCTAGCTCAGACCCGGGTCTCCGCCGACGAGGTCTTGCGCAATCGTGAGGCCGACCGGCGGTGAGTTTGGTGGTCGATTCATCCCTGCTGGTGGCGGCCGTTGTAGATTCGGGGCCGGAGGGTCATTGGGCGGAAGACATCTTGACCCGCGGGGCGCTAGCTTCACCTGAGATCGTTTTAGTAGAAGCCGCCAATATCTTGCGCCGACTCGAACTCACCGGCCGTCTGACATTGCTCGAAGCCGCCTCCGCTCATCAGGATATGCTGGCTCTTGACATCAGCCTGTTCCCCTATGAGCCCTTCGCGGGCCGCATCTGGGAACTTCGCAGCAACGTGACCTGTTACGACGCCTGGTATGTGGCACTTGCCGAGGCCCTCGAAGTTCCCGTGGCAACTCTCGATGTTCGCCTGACCCAGGCCGCCGGACCCGCCTGTGAGTTCTGGACTTTCTCCTAGGCACCTCTCCCTTGCAACTTAACTTGCAGTCGGGTCAAGTCTCCAAAACTGGCAACTGACTGCCTCTTGGCCTCGTTGTCGGTGCCTAGTGCACTAGTCGGCTCGCAGAGCTGCCGCTGGATCGATCCCCATCGCCTTGCGGGCCGGAATGAAGGCTGCCGTGAGGGCGACCAGCATCAGAATTCCGGTGAAGGCCGCGAAGGTGGAAACACTCAGAGTCACGGTACCGAACAGAGTACTCTCCATCAATTTTCCCGCTCCCCAGGCTAGAGCCAGTCCCACCAGACTGCCCAGGCCCATGATGACGAGGGTGCGGCTCAGAGTCAGCTTGAGGACATCTTGACGGGCGGCACCGAGAGCCATGCGAACTCCAATCTCGCGAGTCCGACGGCCCACCGAATAGGCCATAAGTCCATAGATTCCGATGGCGGCCAATAGCAGTGCGATGATTCCAAAAACGCCCATGACGATGGCTGCATAGCGGAGCCCGATCGTTCGGTCCGAGAGTAAGCCGACCATGCTCTGTACATCGAAAAGGGGCATGTTGGGATCCACAGAAAGGACCACTTGCCTGGTCGCGGACACGATGTCCTCAGGCGTGCCGGCGGCGGTGCGAACGACTAAAGCAGCCCCTTGGCGAGGCGATTGGGGGTTAGGTAAATAGACGGTAGGTCTGGGTCCGCCAAAGAACCAGTCCTGAACTACATCTCCGGAGATTCCTACTACCGTGAGCCAAGGGCTGTCGCTTTGAGTGGAAAGTCGAAATCGTCGTCCGATCGGATCGCGATCAGGCCACAGTTGCTCGGCCATGATCTCGCTCACCAGGGCGACTCGCTGCGATTCTGGAGTGTCCCGAGTGTCCAGATTACGACCCTGCAGCAGAGGAATCCTCATGGTGTCGAGGAAGTCGGCAGAGACAACCCGGTAATGCACAATGGGAAGGTCGGACTCCTTCACGACTTCCTGACCCTCCACGACGACGGTTCGCGAACTGCCCGACCCGCTGGACGGGAGGACATTGGTCATGGCCACATTCAGAACTCCTGGAATTTGACGTGTCTGCTCCAGCACTGAGTCGAAGAACTGAAGCCGCTGCGCTTCGCCATAAGACGGAGGCAGCTGAACCTGCATGGTCATGAGACCTTCGGAATCGTAGCCCTGATCGGTTGAGATCATCCGGAAAGTGCCCTCGATGCTAAGACCCGAAGCAACCAGCAACATCAGAGCGATCGCCACTTCAGCAGTGACCAGAATCGTGCGGCCCATCTGGCGCGATCTTCCATCTGATCCTCCCCTCCCAGCTTCGTTCAGGACACCGGCCAGATTGACACGCGAGGAGGAGAGCGAAGGGAGGAGCCCAAACAGCAGAGCCGTCAAGACAGCCACTAATGCTGTGAATCCAAGCAATCGGAAGTCGAGATCGATCTGATCCCACCCCACGACAAAGCGACGGATACGAACTGGTAGGCTGTTTCTCATCGTATCCAGAGCCAGCCAGGCCAGCGGCAGGGCCGCCAGGGCTCCTGCAATAGAGAGGAGGAGATTCTCCGCAAGGAGTTGTTTGATGATGCGCGCCCGGCCGGCTCCCAGAGCAAGACGAAGGGAAAGTTCCTTTTGCCGGTCGGCGCCCCGAACCATCAATAAGTTGGCCACATTGACACACGCCAGGAGCAGCACAAAAAGCGTTGTGGCTTGCCACACCACCAGAAAAGCCGGCGCTCCGATGTCAATAACCGCTCTCTTGAGCTCCATCACGTTGATTCCTCGACCGGAATTGGTGATCGGATACTGAGCGGCGAGTCGATTGGAGATCGTCGACAACTCCTGCTGAGCCATCTCGAAAGTTGCATCGTCCCGAAGTCTTCCCAAAACCTGCAGGTAGTGCGATTGGCGGTTCTGGCGATCGGAGGCGTCCAACAATAGCGGGACCCACAGAGCCGAACCATATGGGAATTCGAAGCCTTCCGCGGCGACTCCGACAACCACATGATCGGCTTCGTTCAGGGTTACGGTATTTCCCACGATCGACGGATCCGATCCAAATCTTTCCTGCCAGAGCTGATGACTGATGACCATCGTGCGCTCCTGGCTGGGATCCAGGTCCGGTGAAATCAAACCTCGGCCCAGCACCGGCTCCACCCCAAGGGCCGTAAGGAAACCGGGGGTGACTTCCGTTCCCTGGACCCGAACCGGCTGATCTTGACCCGTCAGATTGGCATCCAGCCAACCGTGGGCCACCATTTGCTCAATCGTCTCGGACTGAGCTGTCCAATCAATGAAATTGGCAGGTGCAACATCGTCACGGTCGATCCCCCGGGCTGGGATGGTCTCGTAAAGTTGTGCCATTCGGTCGATATCCGGAATTGGGAAAGGTCTCAGCACCAAGGCGTCGATAAGTGAAAAAACTGCGGTATTGGCCCCAATGCCGACCGCCAGAGTTAGGATGATGGTCAATGAGAACAGAGGTTGGCTGAGCAGGCTTCGCAGGCTAAAACGTAGGTCCTTGATCCAAGGCATTCGGAGTCCTTTCGCTCGGGTAACGACCACCGCCCGTCTTGTCGACAGCGTCCTATCCAGATGACTAAACGTCAATTGAGTCGCTGCTGGAAGCAGCTTGGAATTACCCTACGATTTTGACTAACGGAAAGTTCAAACAGGATGGGTTTCCAGTTCCCCGCCCTACCAAAGCGGCAGCTCAATTTCTTAAAGAATCGTCTAGTTTTCGCCAGCGATCCCGCTGCAGCACCAAATCTCCTCGCCTCCCGCTCAAGAGTCGTCCTCCGGTCCGAAGCGCGCCGATTTGGAGTGCGCGTAGCATGCTACCGCTTTGGTATACGGCGGGCAGGTCGAAGCAGAATCTGTGCAGATCCTGTTGTGGTTTTTGTCGCTCTCATTTCCAGGCCCCCTTGAGCTTGGCCTAAGCGTCGAGAACTGTGACTTTTTGCATCGTATCGCCAGCTTGAGTTGCGTTGACTACGTCCTGGCCTTCTTGCACTCGGCCGAAGACAGAGTGCTTGCCATCGAGCCAGGGAGTGGCCACGTGAGTGATGAAGAACTGGGAGCCATTGGAATTGGGACCGGAATTGGCCATCGACAGGATTCCCGGACTATCATGCCGCAGTTCGGAGTGGAACTCGTCGGCGAACTGGTAACCGGGTCCCCCGGTGCCGGTGCCTTGTGGACAGCCCGTCTGGATCATGAAGTCTGCAATTACTCTGTGAAACTTGAGTCCATCGTAGAAGCCCTGCTCAGCCAGCTTGACAAAGTTCTCGCAGGTCTTGGGGGTCTGCGCTTCGAAAAGTTCCAGCTTGATAGTGCCGCGGTTGGTTTCGATCTGGGCGATTCTCATGGCAGGCCATTCCTCCGTCAGTCGAATGAAAGGCCAGAGACTATCACACCTAGCCGATTCTCTCGGCTGTCAGTCTCATCTCGGCTGAATCGATCTCCAGCCGCACCGCTCTACCGTCGATCACGTGAAATCGGATATTGACCTGGGGTGAAGCGGACGGGGAAAAAGTGTGATCGCCCTGAAACAATAGAGGGCGGCCAGTCTCGCTTCCGCGGCTGAGACTCATCCCAAAGCGCCCTTCTTGGACCGTCAACTTGTCATGAGCAGTGGAGCCAAAGGAGTACTCTCCAAGATAGATCTTGCGTGCCTGCTCGTCGATCTGCACCGCTTCCGTTCGTTGATTGGCGCCTCCTACGGATTCCAGGAATTCCGCCACGGGCTGAGCTTGATCTCCACCTGCTTTGGCGTGCGAAAGCAAAGTGATTCCGTGGGGCCCGGGGATGCCCTGAATCCCTGGGGAGGCCTCGACGAAAGCTCGAACCACTGCCAGTTGACCCAACATGGCAGCCGAATAGAGATTGGGCCGTGCGCCCTTCTCGAGCAGGTACTCAGCAATGTCCCGCCTCCCCATATGTGAGGCTGCTCCGAGAGCCGACTCCCAGTCTCCGAAACCCCAGTCCCAACTGGACCGGGCCAGAGTTGGAGTCGCCTCCACCAACTCTTTCAGACGGGCCAGGTTGCCATGCGCCACCGCCACTGTTTCCCGAACCAACTCGGCGGACTGGGTGGGAAAGGCATCGTGGACACCATCGGCTGGAACCGGGGAAGCGAGCAGCGATGAAGCCGATGTTTGGCGCAAAAGGGTGAGGGCGGGAACCGCGAAGGTACTTCCCGCCAGAAAAGAGCGTCTCTGCAGTTGTTTGTTCATTCCGATGCCTACTATGCGTTGGCCACCTTGATGAGTGCAATCGAATCTAGCTGAGTTTTCGATGAGTTTTTTCTAAGCAGGTGCCAAACCTCTACCAGGGAAAACACCGGAACGGTGATTTGACCGACGTCCTGGGGCCGACTAGAATGCTTAGAGATCCCTGTAACCTCAAGGAGGAACGGGGTTTCCGTCTGGAGGATCCAATTGCTCAATCGGCCGCGAACGCTGGCGCTCGTTCTCGCAGGAGGTGAGGGGAAGCGACTCCTTCCACTGACCCACGAGCGGGCAAAACCTGCGGTTCCTTTCGGTGGCCAGTACCGTCTGATAGATTTCGTTCTATCGAATCTCGTCAACGCCGGGTTCGTCCGGATCGTCGTCCTGACCCAGTACAAGAGCCATAGTCTGGATCGACATCTGGCTACTACCTGGAGAATGTCCCCCCTGCTTGGAAACTATGTGGCAACGGTCCCCGCCCAAATGCGGGTCGGTCGACGATGGTTCGAGGGTTCGGCAGATGCCATTTATCAGAATTTCAACATCCTATCCGATGAAAAGCCGGACTACGTCCTGGTCTTCGGATCGGACCACATTTACAGGATGGATCCAAGACAGATGTTGAGCCAGCACATTGACTCCGGAGCAGGGGTGACCGTAGCGGCGATTCCGGTGCCTCGAGACGAGGCCAGTTCCTTTGGAGTCATCGAAGCCGATTCGGGAGGCAAGATCCTCGATTTTTGGGAGAAACCTGAGAGTCCGCCATCCATGCCCGGATGTGCCGACAAGTCGTTCGTTTCGATGGGAAACTACATTTTCACAACGAGTGTGCTCAAGAATGCCATCACACGGGATGCCGAAGAAGCTGCGTCCGGGCATGACATGGGTGCCAATATCATTCCCATGCTGGTCGAGGATGAAGAAGCTTTTGTCTACGATTTCGAACTCAATCAGATTCCGGAACAAGCACCTCGTGAGCTGGGCTATTGGAGAGATGTTGGGACGCTCGACTCTTATTACCAGGCGAGTATGGACCTGGTGTCGGTTGAACCGGTCTTCGACCTCTACAATAAGAGTTGGCCGATCTTCTCCTGGCAACCCCCGCTGCCTCCGGCGAAGCTGGTCCACGAAGAACCGGGGCGCCGGTCCGAAGCCTACAATTGTCTCATCTCAAAAGGGGCTATCGTCTCTGGGGGTACCGTGAGGCGCTGCATTCTCGGTCCCGATGTCCGAGTTCGTTCCTACGCGCTGGTCGAGGACTCGGTGCTTTTCGAAGACGTCCAAATCGGCCGCAATGCGACGGTGCTGAGAGCGATCGTCGACAAGCATGTCAAGATTCTTCCGGACGCAGAGATCGGTGTCGATCGAAAGCGAGATCGAGAGCGATTCGTAGTCTCGCCAGAAGGGATCGTCATAGTCGGAAAGGGCAGCGTCGTAGAACCAGGTTAGCCCCGCCCCCGGCCGGTGGCCGGATCAGTGTCATCCGGGGAGAGAACTCTAAGACGGCCTGAGGTATTCCCGTCCCACCAATCAAGTTTCAGCTTAGTGGTGCCTCCGGCTGCGCCGCATCGTTCAAGCAAGAAACTGGGACCCGCTTCGATTCTGATCTGCTTCGCTGCCGTGGGAGCACGCCATGCTTTGTAGGAGCCCAGATGTGCTGGCGAACTCCGCTCTCCTGGCAGGAGAGCTTTGAGCAGGGCACAGTATCGGTGCTCAGAGCGCAGGAAGGGTTCGGGGGGGCCGGGTACAATGCCCAGCCTGAGGGGTCCCTGTGCCGAATTCGGCTTGGACAGCCGGGTTCGTCAGCAAATCTAACTCCTACAAAGCGTGGATCGGCTCTGAGGAGGCGAAGCAGACAAGACTCAAGTCAGAGGGTGATCAAGTTTCAGGTTAGGCGCTCTGGGGAAATCCCAAATCCTAAAATCGAAGCAATGGGCGTCTTTTGGTTCTTCCCGATTTCGTGCTTGAGATTTCCCTCGTGCTTTGGATTTCGTGTCTCGTGCTTGAGATGAGAAGGTTCTCGCAGATCTGAGGCCGAGCCTTTCCCGTTGAGCCCTTTGTCGGCTGCCCAACGGTCCGGCGCCATTTTCTGCGTGACATAGTCAGACAACTTGTCTTAGGCTCTAATTCAGACAGTCTGTCTGATCGAAATGACAAGGTGAATTGGATGTCGGCACTCAAGATTACGGATACGGAACTGGAAGTTCTGAAGGTCCTCTGGAACAATGGAGCTTCGATGATTCGGGAAATCACTGATGCGCTCTACCCCGACGGGGGCGTGGCCCATTATGCGACGGTACAGAAACTACTGGATCGTCTACGTTCCAAGTTGTGCGTGAGGCGAACTCGCTGTGGCCGCGGTCACATCTATTCCGCGAGCGTCCCACGCACAGACTTGATCTCAACCAGTCTGGAGGAGACCGCCGCAAAGCTTTGTGGTGGATCCTTTACCCCCTTGCTCACCCATCTGATCGATTCACGTCGTCGCAGTCGCGAAGAGCTGGGTACCTTGAAGGATCTGGTTCGACAACTGGAGGACGAGTCATGATCGTTGCCCTCGTGACGAATTTGTTGCTGGTTCTTGGGCTGTCGTTGCTGGCTGCGGTGCTCGCTCGATTCGTGAAGCGTCCGGGCGTGCTGCATGGAATCTGGCTGCTGGTACTGGTCCGGCTTTTCGTCCCCCCGCTTCTCGAAGTCGGCTGCCTCCCGCCAGCCTGGTCTGAGGCCTCCAACCAGTCGCTTTCTTCGGCGCCCCTCGAACCTGTCCCAATCGTTCGGGAGGAGACGCCTCCAATCTCCGGACAGCCAATCAAGGAGGTTCCTTTATGGGTGTCAGGTTGGAGCTCGGGTTGGCAGGAGGTCTTGCTCGCAATCTGGCTGTTTGGCAGTATCGCTGTCTTGCTCGTGACCCTGCGACGAGTCTATCGATTTCGCCGCGTGCTCGCGCTGGCAGTTCCGGGTAATTCCCGGCTTCAGCAGAGGACCACGCGACTGGCCCGGCAGCTGGGCCTGGTTCGGGCGCCTGCGGTACATGTCATTCCGGGCGCTTTTCTCCTCTGATATGGACATCGGTAGGCTCCCAGATTCTGGTTCTGCCAAAGCAACTCTTGTCGCAACTGACTCAAGCGGAGCTCGATACCCTGCTGGTACACGAACTGGCTCACATACGCCGCCGGGATCACTGGGTCCGGGTGGTCGAATTATTGGCGGCCATCGTCTTCTGGTGGTATCCCGCCGTTTGGTGGATTCGACATCGCCTGCGCCACTACGAGGAGTTGTGTTGCGACGGCTGGGTAATTAGAATCCTACCCAATGCCCGAAGAGCCTATGCTGATGCCCTCGTCAAGACACTCGAACTACTGAACGGCAGGTCTCAGTCACTGCTCGGACTGGCCTGCGGAGGAGGTCATTTCAAGGAAATTGAAGAAAGGTTACGAATGATTATGAAGAACCGAAGATTTGAAGTTTGGACTCGAAATCAAAAGTGGAGCTTGATTCTGGCCGCTCTCTTGATACTGGCGGTTTCCCCCACCTGGGGCGAGACCCAGAAAGTAGCTCCCCAACGCAATAGCGTGAACCAGGAACTCGACCAGCTCCGGGAGCAAAGCAAGGTTTTGGAGCAGAAGCTGAAGGAATTGCAGTTTCGTCGGCAAGAGCTCGAATGGAACCAGAAACAGGAAGACGCGCAGATCCGGCTGATTGAGATGAGGAATGAGGTCACGCGCCTGAGGGCAGCCGGAAACGAAAGGGATGCAGAATTCGTGGCCGAGAATGCTCGCATCCTCGACAGCCAGATCGATCTCGAGGCACAGCTCCGCGAGCTACAATTCGTCCGTCGTGAGCGAGGCCGAGCACTGGAAAGAGAATTGCGTCAGAGCTCGCAAGAGGCGGAACGTCTGGCGGCTGAAGGTAGCAAACAAGAAGCCGAGGCCCTCTACGAACAGCTGAGGGTGGCGAAGGTTGCGGCGCAACAGGAATTCGAAACCCTGGAGAGAGATTTAAAAGTTGCTCGAGAGTCTCAGGAGCGCCTGGCCAGAGAAGCTCACCACAACAAGATCGAACGCCTTCGGTTCCTGGGACAAGAAAAAGAAGCTGATGCATTGGAAAAAGATCTCGCTGCGCGTCGGGATGTCCAGAAACACGCGGAGTACCGACGGATGCATGATGTCGAGGCCGAGCTGGAACAGCGACTGCGGGGTGCCGATCGCGAACTTCAAGTGATGGTGCGCGAAGTTGAGCATCTCGAAAAAGAGGGTCAGACCGAGCAGGCCGCAGAGTTAAGGCGCCAACTAGGAGCCCGCAAGGCCGCCCTGACCGCAGCCGTCAAGAAAGCCAAGGAAGTGAAGAAAGTTCGTCGCGCCAAAGAACCTCCCCAGTAGGTCGGAAGCGCCCAGGGAGTCCCTTCTGCCCTGTCCGGGACTCCCTGGTCAAGACTGAATGCTGGTGACCTAACCCGGATAATGCACGCGTTGTCGGCTGCAGAGCCGGGATCATCCGCGCTGATTGCGTTGCCCACCCTCGGGCTGCTCAACAGAGTGCACGACTATGCTTCCGCGGCCCTCGGGCGTAACGCCTTGTCAGCGCGGCGCTTCCAACTCTTCGCTTCGACAACGCGTGAATTATCCGGGCTAAGCTTCCGTGACGGAGCCACCGAAATGCCCTCGGATCATTCAAGAAAGGAATTTGCCGAAGGCCTTGGAGTGCGGAGTGCAGCTCCGCCTTGTGCACAAGGCGCCTGCGGCGGGGAAGGAAGTTTCAGGCTAGTGGTGCCTCCGGCTGCGCCGGATCGGGCATGAAAGAAACTTGGAGATCCAGAAATGCCAAGCAAGGTGCTCGGCCTACGAGAGCGGTCGCCGCAAGCCTGCAGGACGGTTCGGGCGGAGCCTTGTAGGATAACCTCCCAGGTTGTCATCCGGGATTTAAGTTTCAGGTCAGCCCAACCCCCGGCCGGTGGCCGGATGATTCAGAAAGAGACTTCAAGGTAAAGGTTTTCTCCGGCGGGCGGAAGAGGACCGTCAAGGAGAAAGTGGGAGCCGCCTTGGTGCGGCGAACTCCGGCATCAGCCGGAAGCTGATTCCCTGCTTGACCAGGTCGTGGGATTCGCCGCGCTGAGGCGGCTCCCATGTTCCCTTTCACCCACCTGAGAGAGAGCCTGGACTCGCCTTGCTTCTACCTCGACTCTTCGGTAGAAAATCCATTGAATCAATAATTTGTAGCAAGCAGCTCTCTTGAAGAGTCAAATCAAGTTTCAGCTTAGACGCTGGCGCTGCCGCTTGGCGCTCTCGAAGCCGGCATTCCAACGCCACGGTCCGGTTATCGACTCACAGTGAACTTCAAGGCACAACTATCAGCCGCAAGCGGGAGCGCAGCGTTTGGCCGATCCAGGCTTTGCCCGATACGAAAAACCCCGCCTCCGAACTTGGCTCAATAGTAAAGATAAATCACGCCCAAACTTTCTTAGTAGTGCATGGCCACAGCACCGAAGGCGCTATGGCGCAAGGGTCAAGTTCAGGTTAGCCCTCCGGCTTCGGGGGATTGACCTTGCTGAAGAAACGCTTCACCAGGTCTGGATTCTGCTGTTTTGTGAGCAGACTGACCACCACGAACAAAACCAGGCTGACTCCGACTCCGATTTCCACTGGATCCAGACCGGCTGCCGTCAGAGTCGCGCGCAGCCATACCTCCGAGACCAGGCAAGCGGCAAAGCCTCCAAGCATGGCCGCGATGGCTCCTGCGGCGGTTCCCCGCTTCCAATTCAGGCCGATCACCACGGGAACGAAGAAGAAGCTGGCAATGAACTTGGCTTGCGCGACGACGATCGCCTGGACGTCATCGAGTCGTTGCAATGCGAAATAGGCGGGAATCAGGCTGAGAACGAAGATCGTGATTCGATTGATGTTAATCAACCGGAGCTGGCTGGCGTGGGGTCGGAGACGCTTGTACACATCATGGGCAAAGCCCGCTCCGGTGACCAGCAGGATCGAGTTGCAGGTTGACATGATGGCTGAGATCATGGCCACTAGCAATAGCGCACCGGTAAGTGGGCTAAGCACCAGGAAGGCCATTACCGAACTGGCCTGATCGGCAGATTCGAGATTAGGAAAGAGTTGGCGCATTAGGAGTCCGAGAATCATTACGCAGGAACCAATGACCGCCTGGAAGAAGATCGAAACCGCAATCGCCTTGCGCACGGTACGCTCGTCCCGCATCGAGTAGAAACGCGTCATCTCGTAGGGGGCTGCCGCAATGGAAAGTCCAAATGCCAAGCCAAAAGCGATCAGTTCCTTCCAGTTGTAAAAGAAGCCGGTGAGGCGTGGATCGAGCTCACTCAGGTAGTTCCACGCAACGAATGGACCACCGCTGTAATAGAGCAGGATGGGTACTGCGAAGATCAATCCCGCCACCATGATCAAGGTCTGCAGGAACTCAATATAGGAGCTGCTGCGCACACCTCCGAGAATCGTGTAAATTGACGTGCTGGCAATGATCAGTGCCATCCCAACCCAGGCCGGTACCCCAAACACCGCCTGTGCTATTTCGCCGCTGGCTTGATATTGCGCCACCAGGTAGATGGTGTACGAAATGATGATCAGGAAGGCGGAGAGGATCCGCGCCACCTCACTCCCGAAACGAGCAGCCACGTAGTCGGGAACTGTCAAGGCTCCCAGACGGCGCAGTTTGGGGGCCACGAAGAGGGCCGATATCAGCCAGCCGGCCCAAACGCCTCCCCAGATATAGAAGAATGCGATTCCGGTGGAATAATGGCGTCCCAGGGTACCCACGAAAGTGCCTGCACTGATCTGAGTAGCCGCCAGCACGGCTCCTCCCACGATCGGCCCGATGGTGCGGCCTGCAGCCAGGAAATCAACCTCGGTGCGGGTCTTGCGATAGCCCCAGATTCCGATTCCCAGTACGCAGGAAAAATAGAGGACGAGTACCAGGACAAAGGTGCTCCCCATCACACCTCCTTCGACTCTGGCTGGTCGCTTTCCCCGAGTTCGGCACGGGCTCGTTTTCGCAGGCTGAGCCAATAAGCTGAGCAAGCCAAGGTTAAGAGGACGATCGAGAGATCGATCCAAGCCTGAATCGACAGAAATCCAATGGAGTCTTCCGCAGCGACTAATGGGAGGAAGATGAAACCCGGGAGATGAGAGAACTCACCGTCCAGCCTATCCCCATTCAGAGTCAGGGGAGGAAAACTCGGCTCCGCCAGTTTTCGTCCTCCCATGGTTACTCGAACCCCAACTACCGACTCCCAAGATCCGTCCGGCACCAGAATCGGGATCCGCCGAAGATTACCCGCCAGCCGGTAACGTATCTGCCAGTGGTCGATTCCCGGGGGAAGCGACACCTGGAACGAATAGGACTTCAATTCCGGCTGCAGGTTGCCCAGGGGCGGCGTGACCAGATCGATCCCCTGAAGCTGTTGTCCCGGAAAGCGGACTCCGGTCAGGACGATTGACGTGGACGGTGGGTTGGTCGCCTCACACTCGATGTCCACTCCGCTGGTCGGAGTCCCTTCGATTGAGATCTGGCATTCCAGGGTCGAGGGTGAGCCCTGGCCGTTCCCGCTAGAGCTCAGCCCGAAGAGCAGGATCAGGCAGCCGAGCCCAGCCTTGCCTGGCAGCCGTTGCAAGGCACTGTAAGGAGCTATATGGATCAAACCGGGAGGGGCTTTCTGAGCTGGGGATACGCGGCTCGGCTGCTGCTGATCTTCAATGACACGAGGACTTCGGCAGTCTTAAGAGCGCAACGAGCCGGGTTAATGAACGGGATGGTGAAGCGCTGGCTTAGGGCTTCAGCTATTCCCAGAAAAGCCATGCTCATGCAGCCCAGCGAAATCACATCGGCTCCTCGCTCGAGCAGTGCCTCGGCGGCAAGGGCCGCGCGCTCAAGCAAGGCTTCGGGCTGGTCCGCCAGCTCGAGCACCGGTATGTTTACCGCTAGGCTGCCCGGATAGTGATGCTCCAGACCCATCGAACGCACCAGCTGATCCAGCATGGGAATAACTTCGTCTACAACAGTGATGATTCCGATCCGTTTTCCGACCTGCAGTGCCAGGTGGAAAGAGGATTCGAGAGGGCCGATTACGGGACAGTCGAGACTCTCCCGTAGAGCGGCGAGGCCCGGATCCCCATAACATCCGATGATCACAGCATCGGGTTGCCGGTGGGTGGCGCGCAGCGCGCGCAGCATGGGTGCCACACAGAGAGCTTCCTCAGTGAAACTCTCGATTGAGAGCGGTCCACCCGGAGAATCCTGAACCCGAACCTGGCTCTCCGAATCCGCCCAGCCTTGCAACAGCGACTTCCGACGAGCGATTTCCACAACGCCCAGCGGCCCAGCTGACACATCACCGGGAATTTGATAAATAAGATCTGTCATAACTCTTCCATTGTGACGAATTCTAGCGGAAGGAACCAGATGCAAAGCGATGCGCGAGATCGGTGGAGTGGGGCAGAGGTGAGATTTCTAGAAAGGGTTGCCCTTGAAGAGACCCCTGGGTTGTTGGAGCGATTCTCGAGCCTGGTTCGGGAGTCGGGTACTTCCGACGAGTTTGCTGCCGCAGACTATATTCGGGGCCGGCTGACCTCGCTTCAGATCCCACACACCGTGCATGAACCGGATCTCTATATCAGTATCCCGAGGGAAGCTTCGTTAGAAGCTCGCAACGACGGACAGAAGTGGGAGATTCGGGCCAAGACACCGGCCTTTTCCTTGACTACACGCGAGCCAGTAGAGGCGCCGTTGCTGTATCTCCCCAGTCAGAGGACTCGAGATATGGCCGACCTGTTTGAGAGCCATTTACCCTCCGCTTCTCAGGATGTCGTTGGCAAAGTCGTGATGACTGAAGGTTATTCGATGCCCAAGACGGTGCGAGCTCTCGAGCAGATGGGTGCAGTCGGATTGATCTTCATTCACGCCGGCGAGCCCATCCACGAAATGATTTGCACTACGATCTGGGGGAATCCGACGCATCAGAATCTGGCACGGAAACCGGGTCTCCCGGTGATCAATATCAATCAGCCTGATGGACAACGCCTGATTGCGGCGACCCAGCTCAATCCCACCTCGGTGTGTCTCGAGACGCGAGTTGAGGAGCGGTGGCGACCTTGTGCCCTGGTCGAAGCTGTGATTCAAGGGGCGGATTGGCCCGACGAATTCATCCTGTTGCATGGCCACTACGATAGCTGGCATTTCGGAATTGGAGACAATGCGACCGGGAATGCCGGACTGCTCGAATTGGCGCGTATCTTCCATTCCGGTAGAGAGAATCTCAGGCGCACCATCAAGGTCGTGTGGTGGCCGGGGCACTCAACGGGGCGGTACGCCGGTTCCACTTGGTATGCCGACCAGTTTGCCCTCGAGCTACGCGATCATTGTGTGGCTCAGGTCAACATGGATTCTCCAGGTTGTGTTGGGGCGACGTCCTATGAAGAAGTGATGTGGATGGTTGAGTGCGACTCAATCTGCCGCTCTGCGATCACGGATCGGACGGAAGCCCCAATTCAACGGCTGCGCCCGCTGCGCGCCGGGGACTACTCCTTCAACCAGATCGGCATATCTTCCTTTTTCATGCTCTCCTCGAATCGCCCACCTGAGCAAAGGAAGGAGATGGGTCTCTACCCGGTGGGGGGTTGCGGAGGTAACACGGTCTGGCACACGGAAGATGACTTGATGCCCGTCTACGACCCCGAGATCATGCTTCAGGATCTCGGGATCTATGTCGCAGCGCTGACTCGCACGGCCAATGCGGAGGTGCTCCCATTCGATCACCGCGCCGCGGTACAGGAAATGAGGGAGGGGTTATCCGACTATGAGTTCGCCTCCGGGCATCGTCTCGATCTGAAGCCGGTTCGCGAGGCGTTGTCCCAACTCGATGCGCAATTATCGCGGTTCTACGGGGCCCTCGAGGCGGGTCAAGTGGCTCCAACGATAGCCAACCACCTGCTGAAGCGCATCGGTCGAAAGCTGATCCCGCTCAACTACTCACTGGGCGAGCCCTTCGACCACGACCCGGCAGAGCCGCTTGGGATCCTCCCCAAACTGGCTGATGTGGGGCTGCTCAAACAGGGTATTCGCGATAGCCCCGAAGAGAAATTTCTGCTCACGGGTCTCGTGCGTCAGCGCAACAAGGTTGTCAATCAACTTCGAGAGACGATCGAAATGATCCAGGACGTGCTCGGGTGAAACCAGCCCAGCCTCCAAGGTTCCCTCGGATCACTCAAGCAAGAAACTTGCCGAAGGCCTTGGAGTGCGGAGTGCAGCTCCGCCCATTCATGAAAGAAACTGGAAGAGCTCGGTTAGCCAAAAAGCGGGCTAGCCCGGATTATGCAAGAACCGTAGGCCGGAGTTGAAAAGAGAGTCGAAAGTGGCCCAAATCGGGAGATCGAAGGTGCGACAGGCGGATTTTCGAGGGATCTCTGTGGACGAGCCGTGTGGAGTAGGTGGGGGAGTGAATTTCAGACGGAGTTGGGCCTGAATGAGTGTCCTAAACGATCATTCGGGAGCTAGGAGAGGCTAGCTGGAGTTAAGGCGATTCAAGACGAGGAGGAAAAGGGCCTGCTCCGGAAAGCCGGAGGAAAGATGGGCCCAGATGCGTCGAGTGGTTTGTCGAACCCGCGCCCCAATTTTGAGGACCCGGCGACGCAAAGTTTCGATTTCGAGTTTCTGCCAGGGGGTTCCATATAGATAATCGCGGAGTCGGACGAACATCTGGTAAGCCAGCCCCTGCAGGAGAAGTCGAAACTGGTTGGCCAGGAATCGATGACAGCTCAGCCGATCCATACTCAGATGGTTCTTAAAAGCCTTGATGAAGTTCTCCGACTGTCCTCGATCGGTGTAGTGATCATAAAGGGACTGGGAAGAGAGATCGTCTCGGTTGGTGACCACAAAGCGACGATTGATCCCCCGATGGTCGACTTCCACTTTGACGATGACGCGACGGAATCGATCCCAGCTGCCGGCTCGATAAAGAAACTCGTCAAACTGACGCTGTTTTTCCTCGAACTCGTCGAACCTGAGTCGAGTCGACTCGAGCATCGGCTCGACCATCCGTTGCAGGCGGGGGTTCCGGCTTAACCCAATGACATATTGGAGTTTGTTCTCTTCAGATTCACAGAACTCGTAGAGCCGAGGCGTGGCAAAGCCGCTGTCGGCCCGGATCTCAATTTGAAGTTCCTTGCCAACTTCTCGTCGAATGGCTTTCACGATTCGTTTCAGAATAGGAACGATGTGAGAGGCAGCCCCCTTGTTTCCAGGCCTCAATACGACAGTGACCAGGTCCCCCGTAACGGCATCGAAGATCAGCCAAGGATGCAGAATGTGGTTTCGGTAATAGCCGTGGTAAAAAGAGAATTCCTGTTGGCCGTGAGTGTGGTCGTCAGTACTGTCCAGGTCCAAGATGACCGGGTCGGGGCGTCTCTTCTTCAGCGAGCGGACATAACGCTGTAGGAACCCCCGGCTCAGACGCATGAGATCCTTCTTGCTGACAGAGTTTTCCAAACGGGAAAAAGTTGCCTGGGTGGCCAAGTCAGGATCGCTCTCAGGTAACTGATCACAGACGGTCTTGAGCATGGGATCCGAGCGCAGCGTGTCCGCGTCATTGCAGTCTTCGTACCCGGCAACGATCTGAAAGACTCGTTGTCGGATCAGCTTTAACTGCTCATGACGAACGTAGCGTTGGTCCCGGCTATCCGCAATACAACGAACTGAAGTCCTCGCAGAGTCGATCTTGCCGATCCAGGGAACCAAACAACAGCCATCCGGCATCGGAAGTCAGGTTCCCACCATCAAAACGAGCCGTGATTTGTCTGTGCGAGTGAAATGCCAGGGTGGTATGACAGACTGGGTTTGACATTGCCGTAGTTCTCCGATAAGGATTTGTTTGATAAACCTTTTTATATCAGAGCGCTACGGCATTTTTTCTGGTCCCCAATCCACTCGAATCCGGATCTCTTGCATAATCCGGGCTAAGGTATTCCCCTCGCAAAGAAACAAATTTCAGCTTAGTGGTGCCTCCGGCTGCGCCGGATCGTTCATGAATGAAACTGGGACCCGCTTCGATTCTGATCTGCTTCGCTGCCGTGGAAGCACGCCATGCTTTGTAGGAGCCCAGATGTGCCGGCGAACTCCGCTCTCTCCTGGAAGGAGAGCTTTGAGCAGGGCACAGTACCGGTGCTCAGAGCGCAGGAAGGGTCCGGGGGGGCGGGTCAATGCCCTGCCTGAGGGGTCCTTGTGCCGAATTCGGCCTGGACAGCCGGGTTCGTCAGCAAATCTAACTCCTACAAAGCGTGGATCGGCTCTGAGGAGGCGAAGCAGACAAGACTCAAGTCAGAGGGTGATCAAGTTTCAGGTTAGCGCAGGCATCTTGCCTGCCACCCGGATGCCGGCCGGGATGCCTGCGCTATTCCTTGGACCTTACTCCTGATGCTGGCGGATTCGGAAGCTCCTGTCACTCTTGATCGTGTAGTCTGATGGGACTTCGAAGAACTCGGGATCAGGCTCGGTCCGGCTGAGGTTCCTCAGCGCGAAGGTGGTTTCACCAAACCGCGGATCGTAGTAACGGGTCATGACAACTGTTTGCAGATCGGGGGAGTACCAGCGCTCGCTCAGGATTTCGATCGGCAATTCGTTCCCGACCTGGCCGGCATCAATCGTGCGAATGGTGCGCCGTCCCTCGACCAAAACTCCTTGCATGGTCTTGCTACCCAAATCTTCGGTTCGCCCTTCTCCCATTTCGTGGGAGTCGTTGAAGTGGAGGACGTCGGGGCTGGCACCGGAGTGGGTCGAGAAGAACTGAACTCTGGCGTGACGGTCGTCTTCCCCCTTTTTGACGTTGGCTTCTTTCGAAATAAAATCAATGACTCCATCTCCTTGGAGCACGTGAAGCCTACCTTTGGTTTCAATTTCCTTGCCGTCAGGCCCTTCGATTTTGATGCCTTCAGGTGTTCGGCGAACGATGAACACTCCGTTGTGCTTGTCATCGCCGTCCGTGGTGTGCCGGCTCATACTTTCACTCGAACCCACCCAGATATTCCTGTGCTCCGAATCGTTCGCGCCCAGGACGATAGGTATCGACGATTTGCGGGCCGTCTGCTCCTCTGGATCGAGTGTGTAGGAGACGCGATCCACCGGGTCATGGATCAGGATCTGGCGCTGACCTTCATCCTCGGGCACCCAGGCGCCAATTGTGGGGAGCGATGATTTTCGTCGTGTGCGGCCTTCACTGTCGCGGGCCACGAAGGAACTGGTTTCCCGGAAGATGCGATTGCCATCGGGCAGAGTCTGGGTGGTGGTGGTGACGGCGTCCGCTGCATAGGGGGCGCCCTTGACGGTGTCCAGGTTGAAGACCGAGTTCGATTGCATGAACCGATAGCTCCCCTGAGCGCCGCCCCCGCTTGCGACGAAGAACTCCATCCCTCGGGATGCGGTTTCCTTTGCTCGCTTTTGGGCCAATACACTGAAGCCGGTAACACTTATTGCCAGCACTGCCAAGCCAGCGAATGCTTTCTTTGCTAGCTGTTTTCTGATCATCGCTGGAATGCCTCCTAGTGGGTCAAGATTAAGGACACTTTTAAACTCATTCAATAAACGAAGCGAATGGCTCGCGCGATGCCATCCTCTCCAACCAGAACATCGGCCACGATCCGGTCCCCCTGGCTCTGAATCCGGGCTTTTGGGATCCCGAAGTAGGAAACTGAAGATCGGGGCAGGTCGATTCTCATCATGCGGGCTCGATCCAGGCAATCCAGGCTTCGACAATTGCCGATTGGAATGAATGCCGAATACATCTGTTCGGGGGTCGTTCTTAAATCGACCGGCCGGGTGCCTGTCGGAGTCGAAGGGACTCTTCTCGCCTTTTGGGTGACTTCGGATGAAGACTGGATGGCCGGTTCCTGACTGGTGGTAATCGTGTACAGCCAGCCTGCCGCTACTGCCAGTAAGATGGTGGCTGCCGCCAGCAGCCAATGGGGAGTCCGATCAGGACGCTCCAGTTCGGGCCTCAGTTGGCGGACCACGTCGGTTTCGGCCTGATAAGTCCGGCGGATTTTATGTTGCAAGTCGGGGGAGGGAACGAGCCCCTGAAAACTGCTTGCCAGTCGGGAAAGCCGGCTTTCCAAGTGCCGTTCCTTTTCCAGCCGGCGGGCGCATTTCTCGCACTGTTGAGCATGCTCGCTGAGTGCTGAATCACGCAAATCTGGGCCGTGCCGTTTGACCAGTTCTCTTACCCGAAGTTCAAAATCTTGGCATTGCATAGGTACTCCCCCGCCGGTCGGGCCGTCCCGCACTGGATGGCAGGGCGAACGGTGGCACGCACCTTTTCAATCAGAAGGGTCCGACCCCGATGGAGCCGGGAGCGTACTGTCCCGATGCTGCACTGGATGATGTTGGCTGCCTCTTCGTAACTCATTTCGCTCAGATCGCAAAGCGCGACCACTTCCCGGTATCTCTCAGGAAGGCTGAGGATACCGCGCCTCAGATTCTCGATCTCCTCCTGCTTGACCAGGTCGGCGGCTGGATCATCCAGTGCTGCCGCCTGATTCAGGATTCCTTCGGCCTCGGCCTCCAGCGATTGCTCGCGCCACTGTCCGGCTGAGTAAGAGCGGTGGACCTTGTTTCGGGTTATCCCATACAGATAAGAGATCAGCCGTCCTTTGCGAGGGTCGAATGCCTCACCTTTCTGCACCAGGCTCAGGAACACTTCCTGCAAGATCTCCTCCGAAGTGGCATGGGAGCCGGTCATCTGAACGGCGAAACGAAACACGGGGCCGTGGTAGAGTCGATAGATCTGATCGAAGGCAGACTCGTCTCCTGCAAACATCAGATCGATCAGGTTTTTTTCTTCTGCTGGATCCAATCCCCGCTCCATTCTCTGTTCACTCTACACTTGCGCACGATTCTTGCAAAAGTTCCAAAAAGTTCTTTGAGGGCTATCCCTGCCGGTTCTGCGAAGGCTTATAATCGGAGGTCGATCCAAAAAGGCGGTATCGGACCATGGACAGCTCGGCAACCTTGATTTGGGCAGTGTTGTTTGGGGCATTGGGTATGGGCTACTTTATATACGGTAAGAGGCAGAGACGAGGTAGTGCGCTCGTCTCCGGCATCGCCCTCTGCCTGTTTCCTTACTTCGTCTCTGATGCCGTCCTGATTGTTCTGGTGGGCGTCGCCTTGACGGCCCTGCCTTATTTCTTCAGATACTGAAAGAGGGTGTTTTCACGATGAGATACAGACTTCTTGCGACGTTTCTTCTGACCATCTTCGCGGCTTCTGCATGGGCTGCGAACAATGATCTCGGACTGCTGGGATTCAAGCCCGACCGCGTCGATGCGCAACGGCAGCTGGAAGAGAAATTTGCCTCTTATTTGAGCAAGGACAATGTGAGGGACTGGATTCGGCATATGTCGGCCAGGCCCCATCATGTTGGCTCCCCGTACGGAAAAGAAGTAGCGGAGTTTATCCGGGACAAATTCTCGAGCTGGGGGTTTGACACCCGCATCGAGGAGTATCAGGTGCTCTTTCCGACTCCTCGAACGCGCCTGCTCGAGATGGTCGCACCGGAACGCTTCCGGGCTCAACTCGAAGAACCCAGCGTGCCTCAGGACTCCACTTCTGGGCAGAAAGAGGAACAGCTTCCCAGCTACAACGCCTACTCGATCGATGGAGACGTTGAAGGAGAGTTAGTCTTCGTGAATTACGGAGTCCCCGCTGATTACGAGGAACTGGATAAACGTGGAATCGATGTCGGTGGGACGATCGTGATCGCTCGTTATGGAGGTTCGTGGCGTGGAATCAAGCCCAAGGTGGCGGCCGAGCGAGGTGCGATCGGGTGCATCCTCTATTCCGATCCGAGGGATGACGGCTACTATCCGGGCGATGTCTATCCCGAGGGTCCCTATCGAATGGACCAGGGAGCTCAGCGCGGCTCGGTGCAGGACATGCCGACTTATCCGGGAGACCCCCTGACGCCGGGTCGTGGAGCGGTGGCCGATGCGGAACGCCTAGATGTCCAATCAGCTCCCACACTGACACGAATTCCGGTGCTGCCCATATCCTACGCTGACGCTCTCCCGCTTTTGCGTGCCATGGATGGGCCGGTGGCACCTGCAGCTTGGCGAGGAGCATTGCCGCTGACCTATCATCTGGGACCGGGACCGGCTCGCGTTCACCTCAAGTTGGAGTTCAACTGGGATCTTAAGACCGCCTATGACGTCATCGCCGTGCTTCGGGGCAGTGAGTCCCCTGATCAGTGGATCATGCGGGGCAACCATCATGACGCCTGGGTCAACGGAGCTTCCGACCCGATCAGCTGGATGGCTGCCACAATGGAAGAAGCTCGAGCCATCGGCGAGTTGGTCAAGACCGGATGGCGCCCGCGCCGTACGATTGTTTATGCCGGTTGGGATGCCGAGGAGCCGGGTCTCCTGGGCTCCACCGAATGGGCCGAGCACCACGCCCAGACGTTACGCGACAAGTTAGTGGTCTATATCAATTCGGATTCCAGTGGGCGTGGCTTTCTACGCATGGCGGGCTCGCACAGTCTGGAACGCTTCATTAACGAAGTCGCCAGAGATGTTACCGATCCTCAGACCGGAGTGTCGGTCTGGCAAAGAGCCCAGGCTCGACAGATTGAAAATAGTTCCCCGACTGAGAGTCAGCGGATTCGCAGCCGGTCCGATCTCCGAATCTCTGCCCTGGGGTCAGGCTCGGACTACACGCCCTTCTTGCAACACCTGGGGATTGCCTCTTTGAATCTGGGCTTCGGAGGAGAAAATAGCGGTGGATCATACCACTCGATTTTCGATTCCTTCGACCACTACTCGCGCTTCGGCGATCCGGGTTTCGAATATGGAGTCAAGCTGGCCGAGACTGCTGGTCGAGCCGTGCTCCGTCTGGCCGATGCCGATGTGCTTCCCTTCGACTACCAGAGTCTCGCGGATACGATTAGCACGTACGTTCAGGAAGTGTCAGACCTGGCAGATCGCCTGCGCAGCGAAACCGCAGAGCACAATCGTCGAGTGGCCGCTGCCACCGCTCGGCTGGCCGCGGACCCCCGGAAGACGTTTGTGGCTCCACCGGCCAAGGATCGAGTTCCCCATGGAAACTTTGCGCCTCTACGGAACGCCCTGGAGCGCCTTGAAATGAGTGCCTCCCAATACCGCGGAGTGCTGAAGAAGGCCACCTCGGAAGGATTCTCGCTCGGCGCCTCCGAGCTGGAACGCCTCAACACGGTCTTGATGCACAGCGAAGCCGGCTTGACCCGGGCAGAAGGACTTCCCGGCCGGTCCTGGTACATTCACTATGTTTATGCTCCGGGTTTCTACACCGGCTATGGGGTGAAGACGCTGCCCGCCGTAAGAGAGACTATCGAGCAGCGAGAATGGCATGAGATCGATAGTCGTATCCTTGCCACCGCTGCGGTTTTCGAAGAGTTGGCGAGTGAAATCGACCAAGCCAGCAAGATCTTGTCTCGGAAGTAGCGCCAGGCTTCCAGCCTGCTCCTTTGCCGGCAACGATGCCTGCGCTACGCGGCGATTTTTCGCGACAAGCGTGCCGGCAACGTCAAGAGGGCAAAAAGGAAATCGAAAACGGCTGACACCGTGATTCCAATCAGGCGAAAAGGCAGTGCTGCAGCCATGCCAAGGGATAGAGCAGGAGGGCCAACAGGGCTAAAGGCCAGCTCAGGACTAGCAGAATGTAGAAAAGTAGGATCTTGAGCATCGAATTGGGACCTTTCAAGTCATTGATGCATTCCTACGGAGCCCGAAGCTTGAGCGAGGGAGCTCTTCCAGTTTCTCTCATGATGCGATGCATTCCTATTTCAGATCAATTAAAAATCTCATGTACGTTCCCACAATCCCGTTTGTTCAGACACTCTCGGTGACAACCTTATGAAACACCACGGCCTCGGGCTGACGCTACTAATCCTTCTCACATCCTGGGGGTGTCAAACCTCGGTTAATGTATCAGATCCGTTGGAAGGCGCCTGGAAACCGACCTCTACGACTTGAAGTCCGGTGAATCGCATTCTGTCGACGGTAGCATCTTCTTCCAGGCCGGACGTTGACTGGTCCTGTTCTATGTGCTGGATTCGGAGGGCAATCCCGCCCGGGGCTCAGCCGAAGGCGGCCCTTATTCCAGCAGTGGTGAGCGGCTCAGTTTGTCTCACCTCTATAATCTTTCGTCTGGAGAAGCCCTATCCGGCCTGGAGGCAAGTCAGCTCCAAATGGTGCTGAGAAAAGAGGGAGCGGGAACGCCCGAAGAATGCACTTACCGGATCGAGGGGGATCGACTGACTATCGATTTCCCCTCCGGGAATTCAATGCGCTTCGTCCGGTACGGGGGCTAGCCCGCCAGTATGGAACGGCTGGTACTCGGTTCCGGCGAACTCGGGCCAAAGTCGCGCTCTTCCGTTTCTTCTTTCTGTCCTCTTCGCGATCCCCACCTTTCAAACGTTAGGAAAAGGGTAGGGATGAAAAAGAGGGTGATGAAGGTGGAACTGATCAGGCCTCCGATCAGCACGCGAGCCATCGGAGCCAGTCCCAGGACTGTGGTCAGAGTCGTCATCAGGATAGGTCGTAATCGGCGACGGCCCCCGGTGATCAAAGCCTCTTTCAAATTCATACCATGGTTGCGTCGTAGCTGGAGCACGTAGTCCACTAGAACGATGGCGTTATTGACCACGATCCCAACCATCATGATGGCCCCGATGAAGGCCTGCATGTTGAAAGTCGTATGGGTCAGGAAAAGCATCAGGATAACGCCGATCGCCGCCAGCGGAAGTGAGAACATGATCAGGAACGGGGACTTGAAGGACTCGAACTGGGCTGCCATCACCAGGTAGACCAGGGTCACTGCCAGGAGAAGGCTCAGCTGCAAAGTAAAGAAAGCCTCCTCTTGTTCCTCCCATTCACCGTAGAAGACCAGGACTGTGTTGGCAGGAAGATCGAGGACTCGAAATCTCTCTTGCAAGGCCAGCACGATCGACCCCATATCCCGATCACCGTTCAGATTGCCGAATACAGTGGTGATTCGTTGTTGGTCTTTGCGCTGAATAGTGGTGGGACCCTCGCTTCGATCCAGCCGGACCAGGGTATTCAACGGTACAGTGAGGCCTCTTGGAGTCTGAATAGGTACCTCGAGAACGTCCTCCAACTGCTGTCGATCCGCCGCCCCGTAGCGGACAACAATCGGGTATTCTTTGCCCCCTTCGCGGAAGTAGGTCGCGGTAGTGCCTCCGATGCTGGTGCGAACATTGGCGGCAATGCTGGAAACTGACAGGCCCATAGTTGCAGCCTTGTCACGATCGATGTGAATACGGTTCTCGGCTCGTCCCCTGCTGCGATCGATCCGAGCATCCGAGACCCCAGCAGTTTCTTCCAGGATCCGCTTCACGATGACAGCGGTTTCATAGCTTTCGGTCAGATCATAGCTGCGGACGTCGATCGACAGCCGATCTCCACCGTCGCCCTGAGTCATTCGCAGAATGAAGTTGCCTCCGCTGGCCTGAACGCGGGGAATGATCCCTGGCAGGTTGGAGAAAAAGGGGCGCAAATCGTTTGCGATCTCTTGGCTGGATCGAGTTCTATCTTTCTGGTCGACCAGACTGATCCGCAGTGACGCAGTATTGGTATTGGCGGAATGCCATCCGCTGGCCGAACCGACTTCAGTCATCAAAGCCCGCATTTCAGGACCCTGAGCTGTGACAATCTCTTCTGCCCGTGACGCCAGCGCATCGCTGGTCTCTAGTTTGGATCCAGCCGGAAGCTCGAGATTTACTCGAACTTCACCTTCATCCGTCTCGGGCTGCAGTTCGAACCCTATGAATTGAATTAATTGCAAAACTCCCTACAAAGAGAGCGATTGTCGTGCCAATTACAATTAGCGAGTGTCGTAATGCCCAATCCACTCCCCGCGCATAGGCCTGGTCCAGACGGTCCAAACCCCCCGCCATGGCGTGTACGGTTCTGTAGCTCAGGGCCTTTGTATCCGGTTCCCGAATTCTAATGATTCTGCTGGAGAGGAGCGGGATCAGTGTCAAAGCAACGGCTAGCGAACTGAAAAGAGAGAAGCAAACGACCCATGCCAACTGCTGGAACATCACCCCCGTCATCCCACTCATGAAAACGACCGGGATGAAGACCACGATGGTGGTCAGGGTAGAAGCTGTTATGGCGGTGGCTACCTCGTTGGTGCCGTTGCGGGCTGCTTTGAACTTCTCTGCTCCACCCTGGCGGTGGCGAAAGATGTTTTCCAGCACGACGATCGAGTTGTCGACGAGGATGCCCACCCCGAGCGCTAGCCCTCCGAAAGTGACTGTGTTCAGAGTAAATCCGTAGAAGAACATCAGCCCGAAGGTGGCGATCACGGAAATCGGAATCGTAATCGCGATGATCATGGTGGTTCGGACGTTGCGCAAGAACAAGAGCAGGATTAGAACTGCCAGAATTGAACCGTACATGGCACTGTCGCGCACATTAGCGACGGAGCGCTCGATAAAACGAGAACTGTAAAAGATGGAACTGACGTGGACGTTGGGGAACTCCAGGTCGATTCGATCGACTTCTTTCTGGACTGCTTTGGCTACCTCGACCGTGTTGACGTTGGACTGCTTCTGGATTCCCATGCGCAGGCCGGGAACTCGATCGATTCGCACCAGATTCCGCACTTCCTGATGACTGTCTTCAATGGTAGCGATATCTCGCACATAAACCGGCCCCCCATTTCGCACCGCGACCATGGTATTCATGATCTGTTCCAGGCTGCGGAACTCCCCCTGGGTTCGCATCAAGACCTCGAAAGCCCCTTCGTCGACCTGGCCGGCCGCTTCGTTCAGGTTCTCGCGGCGCAATGCGGCGACCACCTGGGAGGGATCGATCTTGAGGCCGTTCATTTGGGCTCGTTTGAGTTTGACGTGGATCTTCCGCGTCAGACCTCCCCAAATGTCGGCTTGAGCGACACCCGGGATTCTCTCGAACCGGTACCGGATTTGGTTCTCGACGAAATCGCGCAGTGTGCGGGGATCCATATCTCCTGACACACCCAGGAAGATGATCGGGAAGGAGTTGAGGTCAAACTTGAAGATGGTGGGGGTCTCAGCATCTTCAGGGAGCTGTCCCCGAGTGCGATCGATTCGGGTCCGTACTTCATTTGCCGCCGCATCCAAGTAGGTGCCCCATTCGAAAGAGAGTCGAATGCTACTGTTGCCCTCGGACGAAGTGGAAGTAATCTCGCGAACTCCCGGAGTTGAAGCGAGCGACCTCTCCAACGGAATACTCACCAATTCTTCCATCTCCTGGGGTCCTACTCCGGTGTAGGCAGTGCGTACGGTCAGCGTCGGCATACTAACGTCGGGCATCAAATCCACCGGGAGTTGAAGGAAGGAAACGGCTCCCATGAGCGTGATGATAAGGAAGAAAACAGTAACCAGGACAGGGCGATCAATGGAAAGTTTAGGGAGGTTCATTTGATTGACTAGGAGTCTGCGCGGCAGGAGTTTCTGATCAACGTGGAATTTCCAATTCTTGAGTTTATGTTTCGGGGTGCCCTATAAGAGAAAGGGCGATCTTTATCGTGCTTCCGCTTGCAGAGGCGGCCGAACTGCTGAAAATGAGCCCAGGGGGAGGGCATCTTTCCGTCCGAACCTGCTCAGCAGGTGGGTAGGCGCCCATTCATGCGTTTCAAGTTCAGGGCGAGACAGACCAGGTCCCACTCGCCTTCCACTTTCTCGAGTCCCCTCAAGCTGAAGGTTCGAAAGCCAAGGACCTGTTTAACCCAGCCGAATACAGGTTCCGCGATCACCTTGCGCTGGCGGTAGACAGTTTGCCCCGCCTCCGTGCCCAGCTTCTTGAACATGCGCAGCGTGGCGGGGAGATTTTCCGACGGCTCTGGATCTCGCCCCTCTCGGCCCAAAGAGATGTAGCCATCGATCTCGCGTTCTTCTCGACCTTCAAAGTTCTCCTCGGACTTATACCCGGCGTCGGCCACTACCTGCTCGGGAGGGTGCTCCAGGTTCTCTTGGACCGCATCGATCATCCCCAGTAATTGTCTGTTGTCGGCCGCGTTATTGGTAACCCCCGTGGCCACGATCATCTGTGTCTCCTCATCCACAGCGGCTTGCGTGTTGTAGCATTGTTCGAATCCCCCAGAGCTCTTCATGATTCGACTTTCCGGATCTGTAAAGTTGTCTTGGGCCTTCTCCTCGGGAACTCCAAACTCCCGCTTGAAGGGGCGTCCTCCGCGCGGGTTCTTGCGACCGTCTCCGGGCTTGCGGCCGCGCTTCCGATCCGCCTCGGCCGCGATCCGCGCCACCTGTCCAAACAGTTTCTTGAACTCTTTGAGATGACGTTGACGAAACTCCGCCATCGTCCGGTGGGCTGGAAAATTACCCGCCGACAACACTCGAACAGCCACGTCCTCATACACTCGACGAGCCAGTTTCCGCGACGAGGACGTTCCCGTCGCGTACCCATAAATCAGGATCTTCACCATCATCCTCGGATCAAACGGCCGATTGCGCCGCCCGTCCCCTTCGTACGGCGCGTAGAATCCACTCAGATCCAGCTCATCCACCGTTTCGGAGATAAAGTAGGACAGATGATCTTCCGGCAACCAATCTCGCGGGGAGGGGGTAGCAAGAAGCTCTGCTCCGGCTGGTACTTCCGAAATGTCGTTCCCATATCGCCATTTTATTCACCAGCCCGAACATTTCCTGCCGCGCAGACTCCTAGTCCAGCTTCGGATCGTTTGAGGTAGTGCGAACCGCGTCGCCATCGTTGAGGTTCTGCGCTCCCTCACTAACGACGATGGTTCCCGGATCGACTCCCCGAAGAATCTCGACGTTCTCACCCTGGATGCGACCGATCTCTACCGCGCGAAACTGAACCCGCGAATCCTCGTTCAGGAGAAAAACTCCCTGCTGTTCACCGCGTGTAAGAAGAGCGGCTCGTGGACTGGAAAGAGCCTGAGTTCTCAGGCTTACGTCGATTTCAACTCGGGCGAACATTCCCGGCTTCAGAAGATAGCCCGGATTGGGGATCTCAATCTCGACATCAGCACTCCGGGTCTCCGGATCGAGGAACGGACTGATGCGGGTAATCGCACCTGTGTAGGTCTTGTCCGGGTAGGCATCAATCGAAATCCTGGAGGACAACCCCGGACTGATGGCATCCAGGGCCCTTTCGGGCACTGCCACGATGGTTTTGACCCGGTCCAGATTCAAAATCGACAGAATTGGGCTGGACGGATTCACGACCGCTCCCGGTTCCAGGAAGCGTTGTCCCACGAAGCCACTCAGGGAAGCATAGATCCGTGTGTGTTCCTGTTGAATATCGAGTTCGCGCAATAGCGCCTGAGCCTGATCGACTTGAGCGGCCGCCAGATTCTGTTGCGACAAGGCGACCCGGAGCTGGCTTTGCATATCCTCGAGATCCTGTAGCGAGATCAGCTCTTCATCGAATAGTTTCTCGAAACGCTGCAACTGGAGTTGCAAGTTCTCGACGGTAGCTTCCTCCCGGTTCAGTGCTGCGTTGGCCACCGCGATGGCTGCATTCTGGCGCCGGATCTGTTGCTGCAGATCGTCGTCTTCCAGCACTGCCATCAGCTGGCCCTTTTCTACCCAATCGCCCAGATAGGGCTCGACTTGCTCGAGCCGCCCACTGATGCGCGACATGACCTCAACCGTGGCCTGCGTCTGAAGCTCGCCAAGCACTTGAAGGGAACGATCGAAGTATTCGGATTGGACCAATCCAGTCTCGACGAGCATGGCTGTCCCCGCACCGCCCCGCCTGCCACCCCCTCGTCCCCCAGCCGCAGCTGGAGCCTCCTGGGTAGCCTCGTACACTCGGTAACCCACAAAACCAAAAAAGCCCAAGATAATCAGAACAATGAAGGCTCTCTTAAGCAGAATAACCCCTTTTTATGTAGAGGATTTCAGGTGCAGCACCACACAACTACAGACGACATCTTAGGCACAGGAGTTACAAAAGTCTCCCCTCCAGGCCACTCCCCGTCTCCGCGATTGCCTTTTTCCGTTTATTGGCCTTTCCGACCGACAGCGATCACAATGAAACGGTTTACTCAGGAGAAATCATGGCTCTCAAGCTTGGGATCAACATTGGTTATTCCGGTTCCCGACTGCAGATCCCTTTCGATCTGATCCGGGAGGCGGATCGGCAAGGAGTCGATGCTCTTTGGACAGCCGAGGCCTGGGGTTCGGACGCCGTGACGCCGTTGGCCTGGGCCGGGGCGCTCACTCGACAGATTAAGTTGGGCACCGCCATCATGCAGATGCCGGCCCGAACTCCGGCCAACACTGCTATGACCGCCATGACCCTGGATGCTCTGTCTGGAGGGCGCTTTCTGTGTGGTCTGGGTGCTTCCGGACCGCAGGTAGTCGAGGGTTGGCATGGCCTGCGCTACGGTAGCATCCTGAAGCGAACCCGGGAATACGTGGCCATCCTGCGAAGAATATTCGCCCGCCAGGAACTGCTCGAGCATCAGGGAGAGTACTACCAGATCCCTTACCGGGGAGAGGGCTCGAGTGGTCTGGGCGAACCTCTTCGCAGTATTCTCCACGCTCGCTCCGATCTCCCCATCTACCTGGCTGCGATTGGTCCCAAGAACGTCGAGTTGGCGGCGGAAATCGCGGATGGCTGGCTGCCCATCTTCTTTTCGCCTGCCCACTACGACAAAGTGTTTCGTCCCGCGGTGGAAGCCGGTTCGGCCCGGCGCGACGCCAGTCTCAAGGCACCGCTCGAGATCGCTCCTACGGCCATGGCCGCAGTGGGAGATGATGTGGATTCCTGCCGCGACCGGATCCGTCCCACTTTGGCTCTCTATATTGGAGGAATGGGTGCTCCCGGAAGGAATTTCTACTTCAATTTGGCCAGTCGTTATGGTTATCAAGAAGAGGCTACTCAGATTCAGAAACTGTTCCTCTCCGGGAGGAAAAAAGAAGCTGCCGCCGCCGTGCCCGATTCTCTGGTCGATGCAGTGGCTTTGTGCGGTCCCTCGGCACGGATTCGAGAACGCCTCCAGATTTGGAAGGATAGCCCGGTGACGATGTTGAATATGGGCTTCAGTGATCCAGCCAGCATGCTGGCCGTGGCCTCCCTGGTAATGGCGGATCGCGAGTGAACGCCTGAGATTCCATAGGGCTGAACGTGAGACAAGTCCAGGTTACGATGACACTAAGCTGAAACTTGATCACCCTCTGACTTGAGTCTTGTCTGCTGCGCCTCCTCAGAGCCGATCCACGCTTTGTAGGAGTTAGATTTGCTGACGAACCCGGCTGTCCAGGCCGAATTCGGCACAGGGACCCCTCAGGCAGGGCATTGTACCCGGCCCCCCCGAACCCTTCCTGCGCTCTGGCACCGGTACTGTGCCCTGCTCAAAGCTCTCCTTCCAGGAGAGCGGAGTTCGCCAGCACATCTGGGCTCCTACAAAGCATGGCGTGCTTCCACGGCAGCGAAGCAGATCAGAATCGAAGCGGGTCCCAGTTTCTTGCTTGAACGATGCGGCGCAGCCGGAGGCACCACTAAGCTGAAACTTGATTTTGAAACGAGTATGCCACAGGCTTTCTTGGAGTTCTCTCCCTGGATGGCATTGAAGTGGTTTCGGAGGTGTGGGAGGGGTCTTTCCCAGGCCGCGAGAGGACCGCCAGGCCCGAATCTAAAGATTCTATTTCAATAGAATCGCCGCCTCAGAAGGCGCCTCCCACGGTTCTGAAACACGGCTTTCCTCTGCCACATCATCCCCCCCTTTCTGGAATGCCTGAGATTCTCACTGAGCCTTGATCATATCGGCAATCCGATCGAACCCCTAGGCACCGACGCCGAACTGGAATGGCAACGCTGGCCCAGGTTCCACCAGCTTGACTTGACTGCAAAGCAGTAGCCCCTGTGCAGTGCCTACTGCAAAATTGCTTGCAAGTTCAGGAATTGCCGTTCTAAGGTATGAGCTGTTCAGCACAGCCTCCCATCAGAAAGGAAGATCATCGTGTTACGAAAAATCGGTACATTCGCTCTCCTGTTCGTCGCCGTTTTCGCGTTTTCCTCGGCCGCCGAGACAGACAACGATGGCAAGAAGATCCTCACCCTGGACGACTATGGCCAGTGGAATCGGATTGCCTCTACGGTACTCTCCAACGACGGGACATGGATGTCCTACGCCTATCTCCCGAATGATGGTGACGGCACCCTCTTTTTCCGCGATCTGAACTCCGCTACGGTTCGCGAAGTGCCCCGGGGCACGGGTCCCCGCTTCTCGGACGACGGCGTCTGGGTCGGCTACATTATCGAACTCTCGGAAGAGGAGCAGAAGAAGCGGCGCGAGAGTCGCGAACCGATAACGCGAACCGTGGAAATCAGGAACCTGGATTCCGGAGACACGTTCCAGGTCGAAGGCTCCTCCTCCTTCAAATTTTCCTCTAACTCGCGCTTCGTGGCCATCAAGAAGGACCCCCAGCGCCGGGGTGGAGGGCAGCCAGCAGGCGACGGCCCGCCGGCCGGTCGTCGTGGAGGCCGCGGTGGAGCAGGCGGAGGGCAGAGTAAGGCGGGAACCGACCTGATCGTGCGCGATCTCAATGCCGGGACCAACCAGTTATTTGGGAACGTGGCGGCCTTCGAGTTCAACAAGCCTGGCAACTTGCTGTCCTACACGGTTTCGGCTCAAGAGAAACAGGGCAATGGCCTCTACCTTTTCAACGTCGATTCCGGCGCGTTACGTGTCCTGGATGGGGCTGAAGCTGTTTACAGCCAGATGACGTGGGCAAAGGAGGGGCTTGGCTTGGCCGCTTTCCGGGGCAATGACGACGAGGAAAAGGTCGAACGCCAAAACGTTTTGTTAGCCTTCTTGGATCTAGAATCCGAGCAGCCCCGCAAGATTCTCTACGACCCTGCCCAGGACAGCAGTTTTCCCAGCAACGCGGTTCTGAGCGAGAAAGGACAAATCACCTGGAGCAAGGACCTCTCGAAGCTCTTCCTGGGAGTCCGTGAACAGCGTGACAAACCAAAGAAGACTGATGACCCTCGGGCCAACGTCGACGTCTGGCACTACAAGGACGAAATTGCTCAGTCCGTTCAGATGGTACGAGCTCCCCGCAACCGGCAAGCAACGTTGCAATCCGTTTACCATCTCGATAGCGCAAAGTTCATCAAGATGGCCGATCCCGACATGCCCACCGTCACCCTCAGTGTGGACGGGAAATGGGGGGTTGGGAGACTCGATCAACCCTATCGGGCCCAGATCAATTGGGGCGGCAGCCCGGCCGACTACTATCGTATTGATACCCGCACCGGTGCGCGTGCTCTGATCGCCGGCGGTATCGGGCGCAGCGTCGGTCTCTCTCCCGATTCCCAATGGTTCGTCTATTTGGAAAATAAGCAACTCAAAGCCTACAATCTGGTTTCCGGCACGACCAACACTATCACCAAGAACTCCCCTGTCAGCTTTGTAAACGAGGATGACGATCATCCTTATGAGAAACCGATCTTCGGACTGGCCGGTTGGTCCAAAGACGGCAAAACAATCCTTCTCAACCACCGCTACGACATCTGGAGTGTGCCGCTTACCGGCGGCGGTAAGCCTGTCAATCTGACCGGCAGCATGGGGGATCGGGAAGAGATCCGCTTCCGCTATGTCAACATGGACCCGGACGCTCCTCGGGGGCGGCGAGGCTTCGGCCGCCGAGGTGGTGGAGGAACACCGGTAGCGATTGACACCGAGGAATCGATTCTGTTCTCGGCCTACGGCGAATGGACCAAGAATTCCGGCTACTATCGATTGGCGCCGGGAGGCAGGATGCTGCCCGTCCGCTATGAAGATCGCAACATCGGAGGCCTCGTGAAGGCCAGGAATGCCGATGTCTATGCCTTCACGATGCAGAAGTTCGAAGAATTCCCAAACTACCACATCTCCGGACCGGCCCTGACCGATTCGAAGCAAATAACGGACGCCAATCCCCAGCAGAAGGAATACTCGTGGGGGCGGCGGATTCTGATCGACTATAAGAACAGCAAGGGACGAAAAATGCAGGCCACTCTGGCTTTGCCGGGCGGCTACGAAGAGGGGAAGAAGTATCCAATGCTGGTCTACTTCTATGAGCTGATGTCCAATCAGCACCACCGTTATGCGGCTCCCCGTTATGACGATCGTCCCCACTTCTCGACTTATGCCAGCGATGGCTATCTGGTTCTCCAACCGGACGTCCGTTATGAGACGGGCTACCCGGGGGATTCGGCCGTTGATTGTGTGGGTGCCGCGGTTCGAAAAGTGATCGAATTAGGCTATGCCGATCCGGCCCACATCGGCTTGCAGGGACATTCCTGGGGAGGTTATCAGTCCTCTTTCATCGTGACCCAAACCGATCTGTTCGCGGCAGTTGTGACGGGAGCTCCGGTCACCAACCTGATCAGTTTCTACAACGAACTCTACAAGAGTTCGGGAAGCGTTCAGCAGGGGATCGTAGAAAAAGGCCAAGTCCGAATGGGCACGACGCCTTTCGAGAACTGGGATCTCTACAAGAGCCAGTCTCCGGTGCATCAAGCCGAAAACATCACGACTCCCTTCCTGATCCTGCATGGTACTGAGGATGGAGCCGTCGACTGGCACCAGGGTCTCGAATACTTCAACATGGCGCGCCGGATGGGAAAAGAAGTGATCCTGCTTTCCTATCCGGGAGAAGGTCACCATCTGGCCAAGCTCGAGAACCAGAAGGACTTTTTGACCCGCATGAAGCAGTTTTTCGATCACTACCTGAAAGACGCTCCCGCTCCCGATTGGATCGTCAACGGGGTCTCCCAAACGGACAAGGAATATGCTGCGCCGGTAGACCCAGTGGTTACTGACTCGCTGGGCCGTCGCCCGGGGAACTAGGAGCCCGTCCGAGTATTGGGCGGATCGGGTTGCGGGCTGTCTCGATTTCCTAGCAGGATCCTGATCAAAGTAGGTTTAGAGCTGAGGGAGGGGCCTTCCCAGGCCGCGAATAGGCCGTTAGGCCATCCTATAAACATCAGAAGTCTTCCCTGCGTGATCTTCATGGTGAAGATTCCGGATTTGGTAACCACGAAGGTCATAAAGAGGGACGGGGCGAGGTCAGGACGGTTCAGTCGGCACTCTTTGGGGGTCTGATGCTGTTCGGGCGTAAGCGATTCTCGGATCCAATTCCAACCCTACTGACTTCCTAGCCAGGATAATGCACGCGTTGTCGGCTGCAGAGCCGGGATCATCCGCGCTGACTGCGTTGCCCACCCTCGGGCTGCTCAACAGAGTGCACGACTATGCTTCCGCGGCCCTCGGGCGTAACGCCTTGTCAGCGCGGCGCTTCCGACTCTTCGCTTCGACAACGCGTGAATTATCCGGGCTAGTTCTCAATCCCCTTCCTAGTCGAGGAGAATCTCCGTCAGCTCTTGGAGTCCCATTGCCTCAGCGCCACCTGGAATCGGAAAACGCTCAGTAGTCGGAATGACGCAGTATCGTTCAGAGGCACCCACGTCCTCACTCCCGAGCCGAAACCCCTTGCTGAGTCTCGGTGCGGCTGCCCGTTTCACTTCCACTGCAACGGTACGACCGCCGGGCGCTTCGAGCACCAGGTCGATCTCTGCCTGGGCACTGGTTCGGTAGTAACTAGCTTGCCATCGATCGGGCAAATGAGCCAGCAGATTTTCGATGACAAAGCCTTCCCAGGAATCACCACAAAGCGGGTGGCTCAGTAAGACTTCGAGATCGGGTATATTCGCCAAACGGTGTAACAGACCCGAGTCACGCACAAAGATCTTGGGGGACTTTACGAGCCGCTTGCGGCTGTTTCCGGACCAAGGTTGCAGCTGACGCACCATGTAGACATCCGATAAGACGTCCAGGTAGTGCCTAATTGTATGACCAGACACTCCAAGACTGCCAGCTAATCTGGCGGAATTGAGCTGTGCGCCCTGGCCAAATGCGAGCATCTTCCAGAATCGGTGTAGCTGCTCTGCCGGCAAGCGTGGTCCTAGCAGAGGGATGTCTCGCTCCAAGTAAGTGGTGATGAAATTGCTTCGCCAATCCCACGCGAGCTGCTCGTCAGAAGCGAGATAGCTGCCCGGGAAACCCCCTCGTAACCAGGCCGTATCGATGTGAAAACTCTTCTCCTTCTCGAGCTCGCGCACCGACAGCGGCTTCAGTTCGAGATAGGCAATCCTCCCTGCCAGCGTCTCTGAAGACTGCCGCAGTAAGGCCTGTGATGCAGAACCCAGAATGAAGAACTGTCCGGTCGTCTCACCTTTGCGCGATCGCTCGTCTACAATGGCTCGGCCCGAGCAAGGCCACGACAGGGAAACCCTGCAGGGGGAGGCGGAGCTCTCTGGTGATGAATCGTCCGATCATCCTTGTATTTTGGAAGTTCATCTTCCTTTATACAAGCACACCTGCTTCCAGGCTAATCATGAGCCCCTGAAAATTGGTTCACCGAGTTGCCGTAGACACCTCTCCCTTTTGGTCCGGATTGGCTCGACCGCCGGTCCGGACTGGTCGGGACTCGAAAGGCAAGGGTATTTGGTGCAGCTCCAACAGAATCACAGAATCAGGAGCCGCCCGGAGGCTGTGGGGTAACTCGTGGGGTAACTCACAGGCTCTACCCGGAACCCCCCATCCTTCGGTACCTTGAGGCAGAGCTTCTCTTTGAGCCTAGCCCGTAGCATTCATAAGTAAACTGCAGGCTGCAGGCTCGACCTTCAGCGGCACAAGCGGAGCGCCGGTGCATAGGCCTGTGATGCGCACCCTGCGCAGAGCGCGGCCAGCAGGCAAAGCTCAAGCTACATTAAGTTTAAGATCAGACCATAAAGGGCAGGATCTCGAAGGGCTTGGAGCCTGCTCGATAGATCTGAAAATCCCTTCGATCGGTCGTGAGTATCTTAGTCGTGCCAAGTTCCTCTGCCAGGACTACTAGGCTGGCGTCGGCGTAGTCCATTGGGAGGTCCGCATATTTCACAATCAGCAGCCTGGCTCGCTGAAGCGCCGCTACCGAAGCCGGCGCCAGAACGGCTCCCCCATTGAGAAAAAAGTCGAGGCAGGCTTCTCGTCCGCCCGCGACACCCCCTAGTAGATGTGTCGACTCTGTCAACACGGCCTCGGTGCTGACGACGGCTCCTTCCCATCCGGAGAAAAAGTCGACGAAGACTTGGTGGTGGCTTTGGCTGCGGTCCAAGAGAGTAACCAGCGCCCCTGTGTCGAGAAGCAGCTCACCCGCCACGCTTTACCGACTCTAATACGAAGTCACGGTGCCTCTCGGCCAAGTCCGGCTGCCCGGAATCGAGCGAGCCCAGGAGATCCGTGACCCGCTTTGCCGGCCGCTCATGATTCGCTACAAGGTTCAAGTATTGCCGTAGAGCCCGTCTGACGATCTCCGATGGACTGAGAGAGAGCTTCCGGCAAGCAAGAATGACTCCCTGGTCGAGATCATCTGGTATCCTTACCGTCAATTGTCGTGACATGCATGACATTGTAAGACAGCCTGCTCAATATACAAAGTTCATTTCACCAATCGCACGACAGCCAAGGTTGACGGCTCGGCCGGGTTCTCGGACGGGAGGGGCTCCGTCTACGCAACGGAGCCCCTGTAGCCAAGTATCTCCTAGGCTGGTTCGGGCTTGTCAATACAGCGCAGGATGAACCCGCTCCGAAACCTTCCATCCGGTACTTGAATCGTGATGTGGTAGATACCCGACTCTAGCCCGCGGGTGCTGAGGTTGAAGATCCAAAGATCTTCAGAAGAGCGGAATTCCAATCCATTGGCATTGGCGAAACCGGAGTCCTGAATCACGGCCTCGATCGGAGTTCCATCTTCTCCAAATCTAATCAGCGAGACCACATGGGGCGGCCGCACCGGATCAGCGCTCGTAAGCGGAGTGTCTCCGCAACTGAAACGCAGCTTGAGAGGGAGTGTCCGGCCCACTTTGCTGGCTTTTGGCGGGAAAGGTGTGTCGAATGCCTCTGCTTCCACAAGTGAGCCGAATGATAGGAAGCCTTCGACTAGATTTGCCTGGCCCGGACAGACGTCTTCCAGCTCCCCAAACAAATCGGGAACTCCGTCGTCGTCGCTATCCAGCGGAGCTGCCAGTGCATAGGTGGAAAATGATCCAGCTCAACCGAACAAATGGCGGTGAAGGTTGCGGCTGGATTCTCGTCAACCTGGCAGCTCGCCATCAGCGCGTCAAAGGTGTCGCCGATGCCGTCGCCATCCGAATCGACCAGACGGTAGAGTTCGAGTCTCCGCCGCTGGTTCGGGTTGAGATCGCTCACGTCCTGGCGGATGGTCAGGGTTACGGGCTGACTGAAGACCAACCCGTCCGGTTCGAGATCATAGACCGCCAGAGCCTTTCCCCGTCCCGGGTTGGGGCCAATCGAAAGGTCGACCTCGGGATCAGTCACTACGGTCTGGGTAACGGAGATGGTGGTGTCTGCAGTCAGATCTCCGGGGTCGATCTCAATAGTGAGGTTTCCGTCGGGAGTCGTGACTGTTCCCCCGTCGGCGCTGGAGATCTCGGCAGCGGTGGAACCGTCGGTAGCGCCGGGGATAGGATCCCCGGTAACGCGGTCGGTGACAATCCCCTGGATCAGGATCTCCTGGCCCCATAGGGGGCTAGCCATGAAAAGGAAGAAGAGGGCGAATAGCGAGAGTTTCTGCCGCGTGGATGCTGTCAATTGAGGACTCCTTTTTTGAAATGTCTTCAATCGATGTCCTCCAGAGAGACGGACTCAAGAAGAGAATTCCGACGAATTCGGCGTTCGGCTGAAGGTTCGGATAGGACGGGGAATATCCGGTCGGCGTCCGTCGATACAGATGGGACGCTCATGGGTGGTGGTCGAGAATGACCACTACTTTCGCAACCGGCCGGAGCCGGTCAATTTCGACGGTCGGGTGAGCCTATTTCGCAGTAGGCGGGGATGCCCAGCCCAGACGTGAGCAGTGTGGCTGACCTGTACAAATTCGACCCTGAGACTCGTTCCTGGGTCTTCGTCGATCAACTATTCGCAAACTCCCGCTTCATGTACTGCCCTAGTTCCTTTCGCTTCGAAAACGCGTGAATTATTCGGGCTAGCAGAGCCACCGAGATCCCCTCGGATCATTCATGAAAGAAACTGGGAATCCGGACAAGCCAAACAAGGTGCTTGGGATACAAGGGCGATCTGCCCAAGCTTGCAGGACGGCTCGGGCGGAGCCTTGTAGGATAACCTCCCAGGTTGTCATTCGGATTCAAGTTTCAGGTCAGTATCCTTCGCCGCACAAGACGATCGTTGAAGAACGCCAGCCAGCCAGCCAGCGAAGTTCACCTGGTCTTTGAGACTGGAAAACTCGGCTGCCGCAGGGACAAACTCGCTGATCTTCGTTCCATCTTTTCATTTTCTGAACCCGCATTTCTCGTGCCTGCTCGTAGCGAGGGGCCGGAAGCGCCGCGCTGACAAGGCGTTACGATCGATCGCCCACGCCGTCGTACGGTAGGGTCCTTCGAGGAGCCGAGGCCGGGGTCCTATCTCGAAGGCGAGAATGAGCGATCGAACTTCAATTGACAGCAGGACTCTCTTCCCGGGAATTCTGCAATCTCGTCCGTCTACACCTGGCGTATCGCCTCAAAGCATGTTGCGACAAACAAAATTGATCAAACAGACAAGGGAGGAAGAAGATGTCAGGAATTGTAAGAGGGTTGAGTTTTCTACTGGTCGCGATTCTCATCGCGCAGCTGGCCTTTTCGTCGGATCTCGAGGTCGAGTGCTCGGTCCTTCACGTGGAGACCAAGACTGGCACGGCTCGAGGGTTGATGAGAATCCAAGTCTCAAATCGCTCGGATCGTGAATTTACACAAATCAGCCTGAGTCTGGCCTCTCCCGGAGAGGATCAGATCGAAGGGGCACCGTTTCAAGTGGTGCGCCTCGACAGTGGAGAAACTGCAGACCAGATCACCGCTTTTCGCTTCGGAGAAGAGTCCAGTCAGGCATTAGAAGCCCTTGTCTGGCTGATCGAATATCAGGACGGGGAAGAACTCAGGACGATCCTGGTGAGGACTCGTGAGAATGAAGAAGAGGGGACAGAGCAATGAAAACACACTTCAGTTTTGTGCAACGCATAATTTTTCTTTCGCTCGGGCTCTTGCTGCTCAGCGGCCAACTCTTATCTCAGGGTACCGAACTCAATCCAGGGCGGCTGGAAGGTGTCGTGTCCATTTCGGGTGAAGCAGTCAGTAATCTCTCGATTTCTGCTTCTTCGACTGCCGACGGCCTCTTCTCCTCTGGGATTTTCTCCGGAGACAGCTATTCCCTAATTGTGGAAGGGGACCACTCCTACCGTGTCCATTTGACAGCATTCTTGGTCAATGGCGGGCCTTCCACCAGACTGCGGATCAACCGCTTCAGCAACGCCCTGGCCACCTTCGTCCCAATCGACGGCGTGGGCACCGTAGACTTCGTCTACACTACTCACCGCATTGATGGCGAAATCGATGTCCTGGGTGGGCGAATTACCAGTTTTGATGTTTCCGCCAGTGCTTCCGGAGACGGCGAATCTTACCAGGGCCGAATCTTCCTGGGCAGCACGACTGGAGGGATCTTCAGCCTGCCCATGATTAGCGATGATCAGGTCTTCGTATCGGCTCCCGTCAATCTCGTCAAAGACGACGGAACCCCGGTGGTGCGTCAGATGGCAACGCGTGAGTTGAATCTGAGTACTGCCGGTGCCATTGTGCAATGGGAAATCGACCTGAACGAAACTGTAGGGTCGATTGCCGGAGATGCCAATCTGACAGTTCCAGACGGAAGTCCCGTGGTCCAGTCCCACTTCATATTTGCCAGTGGCAACGGAGTATTCCAATCGACTCGGATCTCGGGTAATGGAGGCTATGAAATCCCGAATCTCCAGGTCGGACGGTACAGCAACGGGGCCCAGAGCCGATTTCTGGCCCCATTTGGATGGTTCAATCACCGGAGTCTGGGAGTCGATGTTGTCGTCGGAAGCACGAGCTTCCGCGATTTCCTGGGCGAACTTGCCTTCATTCGAGGCCAGATTCAGGTGAGTGGATTCCTCACGAATTCTGACATCACCTCGGGTAACGTCCAACATTTTTCTGCTTCCGGTAGTGCGGCTGCTGCAGCGGCGGCGACTGGCTATCGCCCGGTGGGCAGTTCGACCTTGCGGTTCCTTCTGGGGACTGGGTTCCTTACTTTTTCTCCGTCAACGCCAGGGACTTCTCGGATCCCACGACTCCTCTGGATGTTCAGGTAGGTGGTCAGGATCGCTCCTTGCACGATCCGACTCGGGGTGGGGTCGCTGTTCCGGTAGCTCCAGGCGATGACGTTGCGATTGCTGGATTCGAAATTGTAACGATCGAGACCGAGATCACCCTCGACGTACGGGAGCCTGAGGGTGATCCGGAAATCAACATACGCTCCCCCTTCGTGTCCGGGTTTGGCGCGCGGCTGGATGAAAGTGGCAACTGGATAGGAGATAAACGCTTCTGGGCCCGAGGCTCGAGCCAGGAACAACCCAGACCGGTCGTTCGAATCGTCGGAGAGCCGGGGACTTACTCGGTTACTGTAGACGCGACCGTCGGAAGCTCCCGGCCTCGCTTCGGTAGCTTCACTCTGGTTCTGGAACCCTTCGATACTCCCGCCGGACCCGGGGTGGTAGTGATGCCCGCGGAAGACGTCGAACTCGAGTTCGACAACGTCATCGAGCCGGGGATCACGACCGTCGCCGAAGTGCCACTGGGACCGGAACCCGCGGCCGGTTTCAAGATCCTCTCACCCGGAGGCACACCGGTTTACTACAACTTCAGCACAACGGCTGTTTTCGACGGATTCGTCAAAGTCTGCATCGACTACGATGACACAGGAATAACCGCCCAGAAAGAGAAGAATCTCAAGCTCTTCCATTTCGATGCGACCTTGGATCGCTGGGACAATATCACCGCCGCTTCAACGGCGGAGGAGCCCAATCCCGACACGCTCATCAACCGGCTTTGCGGACATACGGATAGCTTCTCGACCTTCGCCATCATGGTTCCGGACAACGTCTTGCCCGAGATCGAGGCGCTAACAGCCTCTCTGGACCCGGTGCGAGTAGGGAACCCGGCCTCGGCCAGCGTGACCTTCGTCGATCCCAATGAGTTCGATGATCACATTGCCGAATGGGACTGGGACGACGGTTCGAAGACAATCGAATCGGTCGTACAAGGAGCACGTGTGGTTGTGGCCGAGCATGTTTACGCAAGTGCCGGTGTCTACAGAATCAGCGTTACCATAAGCGACGCGTTCGGGTCGGACAGTCAGTCAGTTGAATTCATCGTCGTCTACGACCCAGATGGTGGATTCGTGACTGGAGGCGGGTTCATTCAGTCGCCTGCCGGTGCCTATCCGGCCGATCCTACCCGGAGCGGCAAGGCGACTTTCGGCTTCGTCTCAAAATACAAGAAAGGAGCCGGCATTCCCAGTGGCCAGACCCAGTTCCAATTCAAGGCGGGGGACCTCAATTTCCACTCCACGGCCTACGAATGGCTGGTAATTGCGGGAGCGAGGGCGCAGTATAAAGGGGCAGGAATAATCAACAATGCCGGGGATTACAGCTTCCTGTTGACGGCCATCGACGGTCAACAGAACGGGGGCGGTGGCACTGACCGATTCCGGATCAAACTCTGGGACCGCGCCACGGGAGAGATCGTTTTCGACAACCAGAATGGTGAGTCGGAGGATTCGGCACCCAACACCGAGCTTTCCGGCGGATCGATCGTGATCCATTCCGGCCGTTAAACATCCCATCTGGGGACCCGCTCCCAGGGGTCCCCTCCACCTTTACCCGCAGCTCAAAATCTAGTCATCACGCTTGCGCTTGTTGCCGTTTGCGACTTTTGGGTCCGCAGTCAGAGAAGCTCATGATTCATGCCCCCAGATTAACCGGTGCACGGTAGTCCCAGGCGTTACCTGGGAACAGTTTCAACATGTGACTTCTGGTTGCAAAGAACCACACAGGATGGACCGATGATTTTCGCTGAGAAAGAGTGACCAGCGATAGCTTGGTTTCATTCTGGCATTACCGACGAACCACTCAACTCAACAGTTCCTTCGCAACCAAGCCAGCTCGCTTCCGCTTTGCCGCGGCCGTGCCCGTCGGTGGCGGACTGCTCCCTTGGCTGAATGCAAGGCGAATCGGCCTCGTCCCGATCTGGGCTTTCCATGGCGCTCGAGACCAGATCGTGCCAATCGAAATTCCCCGTATGGCTTTCCGCCAACTCAAAGCTCTCAGTGGGAACCTCAAATACACCGAATTGAGAGATCAAGGCCATTACCCTGGAATTGCCCTTGCAGGCAGTCCGGACTCTGGCAGGGTGACCGTCTGCAGTCGAGGAGCCTGCGATGAAACGGAAGATCTCTGGGATTGGCTCTTTCGTCAAAAACGTTGATGGCTGTGCGCCGAATCAGCGTTGGCCAGGAGCAACGGCCCCATAGTCAATGGTCAACTCAGCGGAGGCAGTTCCTGTGACCCGCTTGATGTCGGTCCTGTGAAATCCCATCGCCTCCAGGGATTTGCGCAGACACCGAAGACTTCGATCACAGCGGCTAAAGATCTTGCGCTCTTTCAGGCCCATGCGAGCGGAGATCTCCGGAACCCTCATGCGACGGCCGTAGCGAAGGCACAGAATCAGCCGATCGGTCTCGTCGAGCTGCTGGAGAGCTTGGCTGAGACTGGTCTCAATTCTGTTTCTCATCTGCTGGCGCTCCGGGCCCAACAGCGCGTCATCAGGCTCCACATCCCGAGCCGGCAGAACCTCCAGCGACTCGAGCGACTCAAACCTGCGCTGATACCGAACCGGGAGTCGGTCAGCCAGATCTTCGGCTTCGGAGCCTGTAAGGACTCCCCTGCGGACCACACATTCGACAGCTGAACTCAGCGGCAGGCCGTCGCGATGCGTCAGCTTCTCCAATTCAATCGCATTTGGTCCCAGCCGACGAGCTTGAGCCGAAGGGCGCCATTTCGCCCAGATGCTCGTCCGGTAGTCCAAGAGAAGCCTCCCGATGACGACTTGCAGATAGCTGGGCAGGCATCCGTCACCTCGATATCGGCGCAAGATCCGGGAGTTCTCTTGGAGTAGCTTCTGGAAGCAGAACGACCGGAACTCCTCGAATTCCTCTCCCCCTAATCGACCTCGTCTCGCGGTTCTTTGGATTTGTTGCTGGATGATTTCCAGATGGTCACTCGCC
>CBDDCF010000003.1:0-78005 GCA_965225995.1 Acidobacteriota bacterium
GTAGATGCTCGGTTTCAGATCCAGGCGTTGAGTGATCGCCGGGGTTTCGATTTCTCGATCGACGCGGCTGATTCCCCCTACCGCCGTTTGCAGGTCCAGGAAGAAAGGAGTGTGTGCGATGGGCTGCCCGACCAGGTCGAAAGAGATCGAAGGGGTGTGCCGGATGACCGCGTTCTTGGTCGAGAAAACAGTCTCCTGGCGGGCCAGACGCAGATTGAAGGAACCGCCCCCGAAATTGTTCGTGACGAAAAAGTGAGATGCTTCGGTGGGTCGGGTGGCGGCAAAGAAACTATCAGAGAAAACGCGCCGAAAGACAAAATTGCTCACCAGATTGAAGTCCGCGACAAATCGGTAGTCTCCGAAGCGAGTCTCTCCCGTGCCATTGAGGCTGGTACCACCTTGTCCCATCCGATCATCAATGGTGTAGCCATCCAAGAAGAGGTTGGAATGAGCATTGGGTCGCGCACGCAGGGTGAAACCATGGCCAAAACCCCGTTTGGAGAAGTAATCTTCGCGGAAAGTGACGTCGGCGCTCGGTCCTAGGACCAAGTAGAACGACTGAGTTAAACTTCTTCCTTTCCGGTTCGAGTTGCCGGTGCTCGGAATCAGGAAGCCACTCGAGCGGTCCTTCTTACCTGTCGGAAACGTCATGTAGGGCAGATAGAAGAGAGGGACTTTCTTGGCTTTCAAAACCGGGTTCCTGACCGTTACTCGATGATCCACGTGAATCTTCGCGCGGCTGGCATGAAAGCTCCATTTCGGGATGATGTCGCTGCACGAGGTGAGTAGTCCATCCTCCACGACATAAGTGTCGGGGCCCGTCTTGATCAGCACCTTGGCTTTGATGAAGAGTTCTTCGTCGGTGAATCCGTCGGCGTCGTAGATGCGGCCCGTGGAATTCCCAAGATTGAACTCAGCGGCAGAACCCTTCAACCACTGCACACCCTTCGTGATTTCCAAAGGCTGATCGGTATCCACGATTTCGGCAGTCTGATCGTAGCGCAGGAAATCAGTCTTGAGTCGGGTGTCGGAAAACTCGACCACCACCGCACCCTCGGCTACCCATCGATCGTTCTGCTCGCGGTAGATCCGATCCGCGAGAATGACCACCGTGCCTCCGCGATAGGGAAGCTCAACCCGGGCTCGCTCCTGATTCGGAGCCGCTTGGGGGCCTGAACAGAGCAAGCAACCCGTCATCCAAACAGAGGCCAATGAGAACATCGCAGCAAGATATCAATTAACGCTGTCCTTGGTCCACGTGACGTGAATCTCAAAGGTCTGGCGAGGATGCCGAAAGTCCTCGCCGACGAGAGGAAAACGCCGATTTACAGCCGGCGGCTCGAATGCTAAGCTGAGCCCTTCATGGCTGAGAGTAACGCGGAGAAGCAGGAGAAATGGCCTTCCTACTCAATGGTGGAAGATCGGATGCGACGCATCTATTTCCAGTTCTACAAAGAGACTTATCGAAAGAGCCAAATCGATCGGAAAACCAAGGAACTCATCGCCATTGCCGCGTCACTCGGCTACAGTTGTTCGGGCTGCCTGGAAGGCCACATTGAGAAGGCGCTGGAGTATGGCGCCACCAAGCATGAAATCAGCGAAGCGATCGCGATTACGATGGGAGTAGCCGCAGCATCGGTCGTCGATCAAACAGATATTGCTGCCGAAAAACTTCAGATCAAGTTGTTCGAGTGAAACCCGAGGCGGGGGGAGGGGTTCCGCCTCGGGCCTTGAGGGGCTCATTGCTGAGTCATCCATATCGATGCAGCCGGACAACCAAAAGTTGTAGATTCTCAAAAGAAAAAATTCGCACTTGGATCCGTTGGAAACCAATGCGTTCCTTTGTAGAGAAACTCAAATCCTTTGTTTTCTTCCATTTGGGTTCCGACGCCGAGTTGACAATAGATTCTGAACCGGAACAAATAAAGGTCCACCTCACCCACCAGAGGATCCACTCTTTTCAGTTCGACCTCTCGGTCGAGAAAGCCAGCGAGCTCGCCTCAACTCCGGAGAGCTTCGAAGACTACATGCTCGACCTCCTCACCCAACATCGCAAGACGAGAAGCTCGCCCGAGTCCCGGTAGGCCGAGCACCCTTGCTTGGCTTCTCTGGATCGAGACCGGCTTGGGCAAGACTCGACTAACCTGACCTGAAAGTTGATTTGTGGGACGAGAATACCTCAGGCTGTCTTAGCCCGGATGATTCACGAGTTTTCGGCTGCAGGGCCGGGATCATCCGGTCGAGTAGGCGGGGTGCTCCCAAGATACAGAGCCCTGTAGGTGGAGCGTTTCCAACTTCCGCCCTTTCGGTTACGGAGTGGGTTCCTAGTTCCACCATGGGAGGTCTGTAACATCGGTTGCCGTCTGCGACCCAGGGGTTGGGCATCTTGACTCATCTGTAGCGTCTCGATGACCTGCTGCCTGCGACCTCAGAGAAGGTATCGGCCATTCCCATTGCGCATTTCGGGGCTGAGTTCCGGATTCAGCGTCATTATTCGCTTCACCTCGCAAACCTTTCCAGTCCTGAGGTCTTGCCTCAGGTCTTGATACGGGCGGCCTGACTAGGGCCTTGACCCGGAGGGCTTCCCACCCTCTCGAAAGAGAACCATTTCCAGGTTCACCTCTGACTTCGTTACCCACCCTCGGGCTCCTCGACAGCTACAGGGTAGCAGTGACATCAAAGTCGGGTTGACAAGGTGGCGTTCTCTTGGTTTAAATGGCGACTCCATTGGGTGGCCCCATCGTCTAGGGGACTAGGACGCTGGCCTCTCACGCCGGAAACAGGGGTTCGAATCCCCTTGGGGCTACCACCTTAAAGACAAAGTAATTACTTGTAGAATCAGTAGTTTACAGCAAAATTGCGGTTCCCTTGAAGCTCTTCCAAAATCTTCACTCGACATGCCAGACAAGTGCCTTATCGGGTACTGATCACTAGGAGTAGCGGCAAGAGCCGAAGCACCAAAACTCAAGCAACAAGCCTCCAATAAGGTCCAAATTCCAAGGCTCAATGTGAAAAAGGGGCGCGGGACATAATTCTCGTTTTCGAGACCACTTGACCCGACCTGTTTGAGACTTGAAGAATTGCAATTTGAGATTTATTTGAGATTTGAAGCTTGATGATTGATAACGGATCCAGAAAGGTTTTTGATTGATTTGTTAACTGATATTACTCTTTTTCGTTGAATGAGATTCATGTTTCAAGAACCGATCAATCGTCGCATGAAATCCAGCCATGTCGAATGGCTTGACAAGATAATCCGCAAACCCTGCGGCCTCGGCCCTCTTGATGTCAGCCCTCATGGCTTTACCACTGACGGCAACTACTGGAATATTCTGGGTCTCTTCTATGGTTTCAAGTTTTTTCATTGCGGTCATCCCATCCATACCGGGCAAACCGAGATCCATCAGGATCAGGTCAGGGCAATGGGTTTGTGCCAATTCGATGCCCAATTCCGCGTGATGTGCTGACAGGAACATGGTATTGGAGCGGGTCGAAAGGATCGCCTTCACCAGGTCCGAGTTGGCGGGATTATCGTCCACATAAAGAACTGTTAACTTCTGATCCTCCTCGCTTCGTTCATTTGAGGGCGGCCGGCGGCTGGCATCTCCTGGATCGTCAGTTGCCCATTCCCTGGGTTGAGCAGGCGCGTGTCGGGAGGTGAAAAGAGAAAGGGACACGGCATTTTAGGAACCGACCTGGTTGCCAATGATCTGTCGTGGGATTGGAACTCGCAATGAGAGGTTATTGATAGGTCCGGGATTTGAATTCCGGCCGGTCGGCCCTCACAGAGAAAAGGTCAAGTTGCCAGAGGGCTAGATCCTTCTTGCGAAAGACCGACCCACAGAGATCTATCGGCCGAAAACCGAGATTGGCGAGGTAGCTGCACATTTCAGAAAATAGCAAGTTGTCGTCGGAGAAATTGAAATTGTAGCACTCGACAACGACAAGGGCGGTTTCCCATCAGTGAACTACCCTGGGGAAAATAGGACATCTCCAGCCCAAGCCGCCGGAGGACTGTGTTCACCAGGTGACCAAGACCGAACTCAACCCGCCTCATCTTCTCCATCAATAGGGTGTCAGGAATCGGCATGTTCAGTTACTCATTAGATCGGCCAGTTTCGTTCGAGGCGGACCGCCCAAACCATAGCATGTATCTCGGCGCTCTGAGTTACGTCCCCCAGCAAAACTCCGGGCCCCCACTCGCCGACCCCGAGGAGCCTTCAGGTTTGGCATCGAGTCTCCGGAAAGGCAATTTGACCGGGTGTCAAACAGACCGTAGTAGTTGGCTCCAAGATCTCGGGGCACGAGACACAAATCTTTCGTTAACATGAGCGGTGAATGGAAAATAGAAATCTACCGATTGTTTCCGTTGTGACGCCATCTCTCAATCAAGGAGAGTTCTTGGAACGGACCATCCGGTCAAGCACGGCTCGCAGCTATGGTCTACGTTAAAGAGTTTTGGGCGGCAGCCCGGCACTATCCAGGTGCAAAGAACGTGAAAGGCGCTCCAGGTTTCCCCCCCTGAAGCAAGACGCATCATCGAAGAGATGCCAAAGTTCGCGGACGTCAAGGCACTCGTCGAACGCCACCTTCGGAGAATCGAAGCAGGTCTTCGGATTTTCGAAGCCGGCTATGCCATTAATAGCCCTTTTTCCTGTTTGAGGAACTGTCTTGCAGCGGGGATGGCGTCACCAAAAACACTGGCATCTTTGTGGCGAATCATGTGCGACCTGTTCTTGCAGAGTTTCCCGCACAGGTTCCCTCTTGACTGGTACGATTTGGAGTTAAAGCCCTCGCTGGGAATCGACGTTTTTCGAAGGATTCGGCCCGAGCGAAAGGGTATGAAATCTACCGATCTGGTTCGATCAAAGTGCTGCTGATCCGCTGCGAAGACCTTGACTGCCGCGCCGAGATGGCGATGAGGGAATTCTTGGCCCTAGATCGCATAAGACTGCGCTCTGCCAATGTTGGCCACTTGAAGGACTACGGCGCCCATTACAAGCTCTTTAGGCAAGCCATCAGATTCCCCGGATCGCTTCTCGAGGAGATCTACACTTCGAGGTTCGTTCGTCAATTCTACAGCCAATCGGAAATTGACGGTTTCAGGCAAAACTGGACAAAATGAGCTGGAAGCGCATTCCCAGGTAATCCGACCGCAGGCTATGTTACCGAAAGTTATCGCCACCAACATTATCTCAATGTCTTGACGGATAGTCCGTCTCGGCGCATCTCCACGTGGGAGATCCGGCGAGCCACAGCATAGAGCCTTTCGCCGGGAGTGATCTCCCCCAACTGAATTTCGCTATAGCCGACGTCTTGAAGCATCTGCAAGAGTGCCGGTGGAGAGAGGTCGAACCAGTTCCAACGTCTCCTCTGATACGAAATCAAAGGCACAGAGGCACGAAAACCTGTTGTATCGATGAGGCAAAGTCCGCCATCTTTGAGGCAATTGAATGTAATTCGGAGCGCCACAATGAGATCAGTGACGTGATACAACACCCCTGCAAATAAGACGAGATCGAATCCGTCCTGGAAGTCTTTTCGGGTGCAATCAAACAGACTCAGGTGCTTCGCCTCCAGCCTATCAATGGAAAAAGCCTGCTTCAGGTATCCGCGGAGGTCGACGTATTGCTTGACCTCATCAATGGCGACGACTCGGGCACCCATCGCGCAGAGGAGCAGGCTTGTTCCGCCGGTCCAGCAGCCGACATCGAGGACCTTCAGACCGTCTAGAGTCCTGGGAATCGCTTGAAAACGATCGATGAACTCAGCGATTCTACTAACCCGTTCCACCGGCAGGAGCCGAAGCACCAAGACTCAAGCATCAGGCTTCAAATAGGCTCCAAATTTAAGGGCTCAATGTGGGACAAACGTGCCTGAGCCATAATTCTCGTTCTCGGGGCCACTTGACTCGACCTGTTTGAGACTTAAAGAATTGCAATTTGAGATTTTATTTGAGATTTGAAGCTTGATCATTGATGCTTAAACCAATAACCGGAAGGTCAGTCGCAAAGTATGAGAGTAGTGCTGCACGTGGTTGCGAGTCTTGATGGCTTCATCGCTAGAAACGACAACAGTGTCTCGTGGCTCAACAGTCCCGGAGACGTCTACGAAGCCGGTGTTGCCGAAGACAGCGCTGAAGCCGAGAAAGTCCTCAAAGCTATAGACTGCTTTGTGCTGGGCTCTCGCACATATGAACACGCGCTTCAACTCGGCTGGCCTTATGGCGACACTCCGACCGTCGTGGTTACCAACAGAGAGCTGCCGTCCACGAGGAAGAGCGTGGAGTTCTATTCAGGTGATCTCAAGAGATTGGTTGATGAGATTCTCGCGCCTCGATACACAGACATTTGGCTCGTGGGAGGGGCGATGGTGTGCCAGAGCTTCCTCAGCCTCGGATTGGTGGATGAAATCAGATTATCGATTGTGCCGATCTTGCTGGGTGACGGGCTGCGCCTGTTTGGTGTTACGAGTACCGAACAGCGATGGCATCTGAAAGGAGTGGTCGCCTACAAGACCGGTTTTGTCGAGTTGGCGTATGGGATCGAACCAACCAATGCTCAGCCGTGAAGGCGGCGGCGCTCAATTCGCCACGCTCGCCCCGGGTTGGTGACGACCTCAGCTCGAGGTTGTCCGTAGCAATGAGCACTGGTCCTTCCTGCACTGCAGCAGCCGATAACGACCCGCACTCAACTGGGTCGCTAGAATCCAACACCCCATTCATGCGTAGCGGAAGATAGCTCGAAACTTTGAGCAAAACCGTCCAATTCCACTCCTGGCTTTCCACGGATCCAGAAAGGGTTTTGATTGATTTGTTAACTGATATTACTCTTTTCCGTTGAATGAGATGCATGTTTCAAGACCCGATCAATCGTCGCATGAAATCCAGTTATGTCGAATGGCTTGACAAGATAATCCGCAAACCCCGCGGCCTCAGCCCTCTTGATGTCAGCCCTCATGGCTTTACCACTGACGGCAACTACTGGAATATTCTGGGTCTCTTCTATGGTTTGAAGTTTTTTCATTGCGGTCATCCCATCCATACCGGGCAAACCGAGATCCATCAGGATCAGGTCAGGGCAGTGGGTTTGTGCCAATTCGATGCCCAATTCCGCGTGATGTGCAGACAAGAACATGGTATTGGAGCGGGTCGAAAGGATCGCCTTCACCAGGTCCGAGTTGGCGGGATTATCCTCCACATAAAGAACCGTTAACTTCTGATCCTCCTCGCTTCGTCCATTTGAGGGCGGCCGACGGATGGCATCTCCTGGATCGTCAGTTGCCCGTTCCCTGGGTTGAGCAGGCGCGTGTCGGGGTGCGCTTTCTTGTTCTCCAAGCCAGTGCTCCAAGACCACACGCAGGTCCCCGGCTGTGAAAGGCTTGCCCAGATGATCATCCATGCCCGCGGCCGGACATTTTTCCCTGTATTGCATTGGCAGTCAGCGCAATAATTGGAATTCGTGACCTTGCGGATCCGAGTGTTTGTTCCCTGTCTCGAATCAGGCGGGCAGCCTCATAGCCGCTCATCACCGGCATCCGACAGTCCATAAGAATGAGATCGTAGGAATTCGAGGCAACGGCCTGCAGAGCCTCTTGCCCATTATCAGCGACCTCGACTTCACAGCCCAGATAGCTCAACATCCGGGCCGCCACTTCCTGATTGACACGGTTATCTTCGTCCAAGCGGACGCTCGCATGTTAGGGGCCATCCCCCGACCGGTGTCCGTCACCTCAAAGAAGAGCTTCAGTCCTTGCCCGGAGTGCTCATGCCGTCTCACGATAAGCGTCACTTTTTCGGAATCGGTGAACTTGAGGGCGTTACCGATGAGGTTGGTAAGGATTTGGCGAAGGCAGTAAGGGTCGCCCAGCAAATGGTGGGGTACGTCCTGTTCGACTAGACACTTCAGCTCGATTTTCTTTTGATTCGCGGATTCCATAAGAAGCTGCACAGTATCTTCAGCTATCAAGTATGGATCCAAAGCGGATACCTCAAGCTCGAGCTTTCCGGTTTCAATCCTGGAGATATCGAAAATGTCATTGATGAGGCGCATCAGTGCCTCGCCGGACTTGTAAACGGTCTGCCCGAATCTGCGTTGCTCTTCGGTCAGATGGCTATTCAAGAGCAGTTCTGTCATTCCCAGAACCCCGTTCATGGGGGTGCGAATCTCGTAGCTCATCTTCGCCAAAAACTCGATCTTGGCTCGACTGGACGCTTCAGCCTTGAGACGGGCGTCTTCCAGTTGGGTTTGCTTGAGCTCGAGTCCGTCGGCCTTTTTGTGGACGTCTTCCACGAGCCGCTCGATACGACGGGCCATCCGGTTGAATGATATCGCCAGTAACCAGAGCGATCACGATGGCAAGGATGCCGATGCCGATGAGCCAGGTAAGCGCCTCTGTATACAGCGCCATGATTTGATCGAGGGGCCTGGAGAGCACGAGAGTCGTGCCGCCGGCCCCCAGCGAAATCGCGAGTGCAATTCGGTCTTTTCCGGAGAGTATCACCCGAAAACCGGCCTCGCGGTCCTGAGTAGTCAAGCTCGCTAGCCCGGATTATGCAAGAGATCCGGATTCGAGTGGATTGGGGACCAGAAAAAATGCCGTAGCTCTCTGATATAAAAGGGTTTATTAAACAAATCCTTATCGGATAACTACGGCAATGTCAAACCCAGTCTGTCAGACCACCCTGGCATTTCACTCGCACACACAAATCACGGCTCGTTTTGATGGTGGGAACCTGACTTCCGATGCCGGATGGCTGTTGTTTGGTTCCCTGGATCGGCAAGATCGACTCTGCGAGGACTTCAGTTCGTGTATTGCGGATAGCCGGGACCAACGCTACGTTCGTCATGAGCAGTTAAAGCTGATCCGACAACGAGTCTTTCAGATCGTTGCCGGGTACGAAGACTGCAATGACGCGGACACGCTGCGCTCGGATCCCATGCTCAAGACCGTCTGTGATCAGTTACCTGAGAGCGATCCTGACTTGGCCACCCAGGCAACTTTTTCCCGTTTGGAAAACTCTGTCAGCAAGAAGGATCTCATGCGTCTGAGCCGGGGGTTCCTACAGCGTTATGTCCGCTCGCTGAAGAAGCGACGCCCCGACCCGGTCATCTTGGACCTGGACAGTACTGACGACCACACTCACGGCCAACAGGAATTCTCTTTTTACCACGGCTATTACCGAAACCACATTCTGCATCCTTTGCTGATCTTCGATGCCGTTACGGGGGACCTGGTCACTGTCGTATTGAGGCCTGGAAACAAGGGGGCTGCCTCTCACATCGTTCCTATTCTGAAACGAATCGTGAAAGCCATTCGACGAGAAGTTGGCAAGGAACTTCAAATTGAGATCCGGGCCGACAGCGGCTTTGCCACGCCTCGGCTCTACGAGTTCTGTGAATCTGAAGAGAACAAACTCCAATATGTCATTGGGTTAAGCCGGAACCCCCGCCTGCAACGGATGGTCGAGCCGATGCTCGAGTCGACTCGACTCAGGTTCGACGAGTTCGAGGAAAAACAGCGTCAGTTTGACGAGTTTCTTTATCGAGCCGGCAGCTGGGATCGATTCCGTCGCGTCATCGTCAAAGTGGAAGTCGACCATCGGGGGATCAATCGTCGCTTTGTGGTCACCAACCGAGACGATCTCTCTTCCCAGTCCCTTTATGATCACTACACCGATCGAGGACAGTCGGAGAACTTCATCAAGGCTTTTAAGAACCATCTGAGTATGGATCGGCTGAGCTGTCATCGATTCCTGGCCAACCAGTTTCGACTTCTCCTGCATGGGCTGGCTTACCAGATGTTCGTCCGACTCCGCGATTATCTGTATGGAACCCCCTGGCAGAAACTCGAAATCGAAACTTTGCGTCGCCGGGTCCTCAAAATTGGGGCGCGGGTTCGACAAACCACTCGACGCATCTGGGCCCATCTTTCCTCCGGCTTTCCGGAGCAGGCCCTTTTCCTCCTCGTCTTGAATCGCCTTAACTCCAGCTAGCCTCTCCTAGCTCCCGAATGATCGTTTAGGACACTCATTCAGGCCCAACTCCGTCTGAAATTCACTCCCCCACCTACTCCACACGGCTCGTCCACAGAGATCCCTCGAAAATCCGCCTGTCGCACCTTCGATCTCCCGATTTGGGCCACTTTCGACTCTCTTTTCAACTCCGGCCTACGGTTCTTGCATAATCCGGGCTAGAGCGGAGAGGAGAGTTTTGAACTCCTGATCCGTGACCTTTGAGGGGGACTGCGCTAGAACCTCAGCAATCAACGTGTTCGATCGGAGAAGAAGCACTTCATGTCCCGTGATCTGGTGGACATCCTCGGCGACGGAGAAATCGATTGGGCTGCCAGCGACCACCACTCCCACCAGCTGGCCACCAGCCAGCACGGGGCTGGCTGCGACCAGGTAAGAGCTGTCTCGATGGTGCCACACTCCGGAGCCGTCCGTGCCCTGCAGGGCATTTTCCATGGCAGGGTGATGTGCGAGATCGTCGTGGAACGACCACAGAGCCCCCACATCCGCAAGCATTCGACCCCTGGGCGTCCAACAAGACGAGGAGCGGCGTCTCGGCATCCTGAAAGACCTGCTGGGCCGCCTGAAAGGCAGTGGCTTGATCGAGTTCCTCGATAGTGAGCGTCGCCCTCAGATAAGGGGTCCGCGCAATCGACCGAGCCTTGCCTCGCAGGAGCTCAAAGCGAAGGTTGATAAACCGATCGAAAGCGTCCTTTCCCGCCACCAGACTCCTGGTGATCTCTCTTGTGGCAAAGCTCCTGGTCAACAAGCCCAGGCTCATCAGGGAAAGCAGGATGAACCCGATGATGACCCCTCCCATCCCCAAGGAGAGTTTGGAGCGAATCGTCCGGAGTCTCATTAATACTCCCTCAATACTTCAATATTTCCTCCGGTAGGGCCGACCAAACTTGTTCTTATGATCGATGAACTTGCGGGTCTCCTGGATCCCGATGGTTGAATTAAGGCGATGAAGGGAGGAGCCGGAGACCGAGGTTTCCTGCAGTGTCTCCCCTCCGAACTCGTGTCAGGCCCGCAACGTATAGCTGCCATCAGGAACCCCGGGAATGACAAACAGACCGTTGGCATCCGTTACAGCAAATGAGTCGTTGTTCAGGACCAGGATATTCGAAGCCATTTCCAGGTGGATGTTGCAGTAGACCTTGACCAGGCCGGTCTTGGTGTTAACGATCACGAAGAAGCGCGTCTTTCTGAACTATCACCCGCAGAGTAGTTAAGCGACATCATCCCCACCGCAGGTGGGTCTTGGATTCCCGGGCGGTCGTCGCTCGGCGGTTTTTTCCCTCCCAGTAAGGTATGGTTTTGCAGACTTGAAAAGGGGTGGACCTCGGCTGTTTAAGCAACCGAGGCCCGGTCTTGGCAGCCTTCTTGGAAAAGGGGTTTTACCACTAACGGACTGTAGCCTGTCACGACCCTGGGCCATTTGTCCAGACTCCCATCGGAGCTGGACTTATGGTCGAACCGAGGATCGTTCTTCGCCAACGCATCTGTCGCTGTGCGAGTTGCCGCAAACTGTTTCACATTTGCCGCCCCTGCGACCGAGGTCATGGCTACTGCAGCCAAGCCTGTCGTCTGCGACAGCGCCGCCAACAATGCCGCGCAGCCAATCGTCGCCACCAGCAATCTCCCGAGGGTCGAGCCGATCATCGGGACCGACAACGAGCCTACCGAAAGCGGCTATGCGCAGCCCGCGTGACGGATCAGGGTAGACGCAAAGCATCTGCTTCGATCAGGCTGTTCCCGCCCATGGCAGCCTTCTCAACGCTGAGAAGGATTGCTGCCATGGATCAGGAGAACGGTCATGCAAAGCAGTCTTTGTCTCACAAACCCGATTTTGCCCCGGTTTGTGTTCGTTGCGGTGGCGTCGGCCGCTGGGGCGACCCCTTCCATTGGGGGTGAGCGATGATCACCCCGGAACTGAAAACTCAGATTCGTCGCCTCTTTTATGCCGAACACTGGAAAATCGGGACGATTGCCGCAGAACTGGGCATTCACCACGACACCGTGCGCCGAGCCATCGGAACGGAGAGTTTTGCTGCCGCCACAAAACAGCAAGCTCGTGCCCGCCTGACCGACCCCTACGAGGAGTTTGTTCGCCAGATCCTCAAGCAGTATCCGAAACTGCGCGCCACTCGGATCTTCGAGATGGTTCGCCAGCGCGGCTACACCGGAAGCGTCATCACGCTGCGCCGACGCGTAGCCACTGTGCGTCCCTCCCCCCGAGAGGTCTTTCTGCGACTGCGTACCTTTCCCGCCGAGCAGGCACAGGTGGACTGGGCCAGTTTTGGAGAAGTCACCATCGGCAGGGCCCGTCGCAAGCTCTCCTGCATGGCCCTGATCCTCTCCTACTCCCGAGCCCTGTACCTGGAATTCTTCTTCGATCAATCCCTGGAGAACTTCCTGCGCGCCCATGTTCGCGCCCTTCATTCCTGGGGTGGTTGCCCCAGAACACTCCTGTACGACAATCTCAAAAGTGTCGTGCTCGAGCGTCGCGGCGATGCCATCCGTTTTCATCCGCGACTGCTGGAGCTGGCCGCTCACTATCACTTTGCGCCCCGGCCCTGTCACGTGGGTCGCGCCAATGAAAAAGGTCGGATTGAGCGGGCACTGCGTTTTGTCAGGGAATCCTTCTTTGCCGCTCGGCCTTTCACCACACTGGAGCGCTTCAACGAGCAGGCTCACGAGTGGCTCCAACAGATCGCCCACCAACGGCCCTGGCCTCAGGATCGCTCTCGCTGTGTGGCTGAGGTCTTCGCCGAAGAAAGAGCCAAGCTTCTGGCCTTGCCCTCTCACCCTTTCGATACCGAACTTATGGTTTCCATCCACTCCAAGAAGACGCTCTATCTGCGCTTTGATCTGAACGACTACTCGATTCCGCCCCAGGCTGAGGGAAAGGCCTTGACTCTGGTGGCCTCCGACACCCGAGTCCGCGTCCTGGATGGCACCCAGTTGGTGGCTTCTCATCGTCGCAGTTACGACCGCGGTCAACTGGTGGCCGATCCGGCCCATCAGCAGGCATTACTGGCGCAGAAACGAAAAGCCTGGGCTGCGGCTCCTTCCGACCGTCTCACTCGGGCCGCTCCTGAAGCCGAAGAACTTCTCCAGGGGGCTGTGGAAAAGGGCGAGTCCCTTTCCCATCAGACTCGCCAGTTGCTCCTGCTGCTGGAGGACTACGGTCCCGAGGCTCTCAGAGCGGCCCTCTGCCAAGCCCTCGAGCGTCAGACTCCACGCGCTTCAGCCGTCGCCTTTCTGCTTCAGAGAAGTCGTCGAGCCGGTCGCACGGCACTGCCTGTCGATCTCTCACGACATCCCGAACTGGAAGCTCTGGACGTTCACCCTCATCCACCGGAAGATTACGATGAACTCACTCAATCCGAACCCCAATCCGAATGAACTGACCCAAGAACTCGCTCGCCTCGGCTTTTACTGTCTAGCGGGCGAACTGGACGACTTTCTCGCTCGCGCCATCAAGGGCCGCTGGGATCCCCGCACTCTGATCGAAGAGATGGCTCGCAGGGAAGCCACTGAGAAAGCCCGCCGTTCCCTTGAGCGACGCCTGCGCTGTGCTCGCATCGGTCGCTTCAAACCCATGGCCGACTTCGATTGGAACTGGCCCGAAAAGATCGATCGCCCCTTGATTGAGAGAGCTCTCACACTGGACTTCATCCGCGAGGGGAGAAACCTGATTCTGCTCGGAGCTAACGGACTCGGCAAGACCATGATCACCAAGAACATCGCTCATGCGGCCGTCCTGGCCGGTCACTCCGTCCTCTTCCGTACGGCTTCGGATCTCCTCGACGATCTGCAGTCGGATTCTCCTTTGCTGTTGCGAAGAAGACTCAAGAAGTATGCCCGACCCGCTTTGCTGTGCATCGACGAGATCGGCTACCTCTCCTACGACACTCATGCGGCTGATCTGCTCTACGAGGTCATCAACCGACGGTACGAGCACCGTTCCATTCTCATCACGACCAATCGAGCCTTTAAGAACTGGAACCTGGTCTTTCCCAACGCCACTTCCATCGTCTCGCTGCTGGATCGTCTTACCCATCATGCCGACGTCAGTCTGATCCAAGGGCAGAGCTATCGCCGTCGCGAAAGTGAGCTGGAGGCCGCCCAACGCCGCAGCCTAAAGAAAAAACAGAAATGAAAAAGGAATGCCTCTACCGGCCTGGCTATGTCCGTGCGGTGCTCGCTTCCTACAGAGACCTTCCCGATACTCCCTCACACTGCAGGACACCGGACCGATCGCTGGCAGGACAACTCTTTGACCGTCAGATTCCGCTGTGCACCGTCCGCCAGACTTTCCTGCTGGCCTCCGCTCGCCGACTCTTACGCCCTCCCACGGCTCCACAGCTGGCCCCGATTCGATCTCTCCACTACTTTCTCCCCGTCATTGAGGAGCTGCTCCAAAACCCGCTTCCAGACGGATACTCCCAGTATCTGAAACGAAGACTCTCCGCTCGGAAATGACCTTTCGGCGCCCTCTCCTGCCCCTTCTAACTGTCCGGCTTCATGGTCCAGAAAAACGCTCTTCTACATGATCGTTAACATGGAGAGCAGACCGGAGTGGCCACAAAGGCGTTTCGGAAGAGGGCGCCTTCCCGTGCCAGTCGATCGATATTGGGCGTCATCACTTCCGCGTGGTTGTAGGCGCCCACGGTCCACTCCGCCTGATCGTCGGTGAAGACCGTAATGATATTCGGGCGATCAAGCTGGCCCAGCAGCGTTGCAGAGAGTGACAATACTAGCCAGGGGAATGCCCACAGGGTCGCTTTCATGACATCTGCTTCACGCGTTTCGGGCCAGGATGATGCACATGAGCCCCACCACAAAAGAAGCGAACATGAGCCCGATCAGTTTATTGGTTCCGGCCGGGGCATCTTTGAATTCCTTCCAGACAAAAACTCCCCAAACTGCCGCCACCATGGTAGCCCCTTGTCCCAAACCGTAAGAGATGGCGACGCCTGCTGGTCCTGAGGCAATGATGCTGAAGATCATGCCTACGCCCCAGATGCAGCCGCCCAGGACACCGATCGAATGGGTTTTCAGATCTCCTCCGAAGTAATCCGAGGGGGCCACCGGCTCACCTCGGAACGGTTTGTACATGATGAAGGTATTGAATACGAAGTTGCTGATCAGGATCCCTACCGAAAAGACCATTACGGCGGCATACGGTCCCAGCTTGCCGGCTTCGGGATTGGAAAAGTCAGATACCATCGCCTGGGCCACAAAGCGATAGAAAAAGCCCATCAGGACTCCGCAGGCGAGCGACAAAATCAAGCCTTTAGCGCTCAGGCCTGAGCCCTGGGAAGGCAGTCTTCGGTAGGCGGCGGCATCGATCACGATGGCCACTACGACCAATCCGACACCCAAGAAGAGGATCATGGGATCGCCGACCGGAGTGTCGATGTAGTTGACGACTACGCCAAGTACGAGGGCCAGCCCGATGCCTACCGGGAAAGCCACCGCCATACCGGCGATGTCAATGGCGGCCACCAGGAGGATGTTAGCGGCGTTGAAGATGGCACCCCCGATCAGGGCCGACATTAAGACTCCCGAATCGGCTTGACCCAAGTCCTCGAAAAAGGCCCGTCCTTCGGTTCCAAAACTGCCCAGAGTCAGGCCGAATAAGAGGGTAATCAGTAGAACGCCCAGAGTGTAGTCCCAGTAGAAGAGCTCAAAGCGCCAATCCTTGCGTGCCAGTTTTTGAGTATTGGCCCAGGATCCCCAGCAGAACATAGTGACAATGCAGAAAAGGACTGCCAGTGCGTAGCTATGTAAAATAAACATTGAGTCCCCTCCTCAGATGAACTCGCCCTAGGTTCTGGAACGCCATTCTGACTCGAAATCGGCGCGCGTCGGAAAGGACTTCTGAGTCCCGATATTCCCGGTGGACAGACCCGCATAAAGGCAGGCGCGCGAGAGCGCCTCAGCTTCTTCGATTCCCTCTCCTAGAAAAGCCCCAAAGCTTCCGATAAAGGCGTCCCCGGCGCCGGTACTGTCCTTGGTTGAGACTTGAAACGACGGAACCAGCTTCATCTCTTCCGGTGTGCCCAGAAGAGCTCCCTTTTCGCCCAGCGTAATCACGACTCTCCGCATTCCCTGGTCAAGGAGAAACTTGGCACAGCTCTGGGCTTCTTCGACATTCGTCACAGGCAGGTTGGTGATGGTCTCGGCTTCACTCTCGTTGGGAATGAAGTAGTCTACCAGGGCAAGGGTCTCGAGATCAGCGGGCATCCCCGGAGCTGGATTCACGATACACCGAATCTGGTTCTCTCGAGCAAACCGGATCGTGTAGTAGATCGTTTCCAACGGGATTTCGAATTGCAGAACGATGCAGTCGGCCCGGCGAAGATCGTCGGCTGCACGGTCCACGTCTTCTGGCCGCAATTCGTCGTTGGCTCCCTTGACAACGATAATGCGGTTCTGTCCCTGACTATCGACAAAAATTGGAGCGACGCCGCTCGAGACTCCGTCGACAATCTCGACGTGACTGGCATCGATGCCCAGCGCCTTGAAGTTCTCGACGGTAGCTTCGCCAAAGATGTCATTTCCCAGTTTGGCCACCATCTGGACCTCGGCGCCGCAGAGGCGGGCGGCCACAGCCTGGTTGGCTCCTTTGCCGCCAAAACCGAGATCGAAGCTATCCCCGAAGATGGTCTCTCCGGGACGTGGAAACTGGTCGGTAAACGTGGTCAAGTCTACATTTGCGCTTCCGACTACCGCAATGCGTGCCGCTGTCGCCATGGATTAGATATCCCTTCTCGATGGATTGAATTACTTGGTGGGAACAGGACGCGTCACTCGCTCTATGAACATCCGTATGAAGCGTTCTCAGTCCAGGTCGTATTGCACTCGCATTTTCTGGGCCCCTTCGGCGCCCGGCCAGACACCGCGGCCGCCCACCGTGGTGCCGTAGTTGATCCCGTGGTGGGTGTCTACATCGACGAAAAGCTCTGCGGTCTCTACCAGGGTAGGGTCGATCAAACTGGCGACTGCCACCTGGTCATACATCAGACGGGGAAAGTTGCGCTCCACCTGGTAGGACTGCGACATTGTCTCCTTCAGCAGTCGGGTCAACGGAGTATCCACGGCGATGATCTGCTCGAAAAACTCTTTGGCAAAGCTCGTTTTGCGAGAGACATTCAAGGGAGAAAGCTCGATTGGAATACCGGAGCGAAAAACGATTTTTGCGGCCTCGGGATCGACCCAGATATTGAATTCGGCATTTGGTGTGTGATTGCTGGCTCCGTCAGGCAGTAGCGCGATCGCACCGCCCATGATGTAGAGAGCTTTCACCTGCTTCGCAAAGTCCGGTTCCTGACGAATCACCATGGCTACATTGGTCAGCGGTCCGATCGCCACAATCGTTACCTGACCGGGATTTCCGGCGACTGTCTGGCGCATGAATTCGAAGGCGCTCTCCCGCTCCGGCTTCCTGCGAGCAAAACCTCCCGGCGGCTCCGGAGGCGGTTCGTCCGACCACCAGGTCCCGTGTCTCTGCATGGCGTACTCGGACTTTTCGTGGAGCAGCGGCATGTTCGCGCCCTCGTAGACCGGGATTGCTGACCGGCCTGCGATTTCGAGAACTCGAAGAGCGTCTGCGGTGGCTTGTTCCCGGCTTCGGTTTCCGGCCACCGTGGTCACTCCCAGGATCTCCAGTTCCGGCGAATTCAGAGCCAGTATCAGAGCCAATGAATCGTCCTGAGGCGGTCTGGCAAAGTCAGTATCAAAAATGATCTTTTGTTGGGCTTCTGCGGAGGCACAACAGAAAATCAGAATGAGAAGCAAGGCGAACGGAAACGAGATTCCTTCATAATCAAGATACCTGGAACTTCAATTTAATACTCGGACCGGCGAAGGCCCGCCTCCAGCCTATAACGGGCGTGCAGCAGTCTCCAATTGCCCTTCATCGGCTCCTAACGCTTCATCAGGTCGACGTACATCTTGTAGAAACGGTCCAAGTCCAGATCCCACTGTACAGTCGCCAGTTTATAAAACCAGGGGGCCACCTTGACTTCTTTCTCGACGAAGATGGTTTCTCCATAGCCGGGCCCATGATCGATATCGACGTTGACATGGACCTCCTGCTGGCGCGTGATGATCGAAGGATCGATCAAAGCCGCCGCGGAGATCTCGTCCCACATGTAAAAGCCGGGGCCGGCAGGAGTGTATTTCGTCAAGTAGCGAGCGGTTGGGGAATCGGACTTGGCGATCTCGGCTTTCATCTCCTCTGACAAGGTGGTTTTGACGGATATGTCGACTGGAGTGATGGTGATTTTCTTCCAATCCGCACTCATGACGATGCGCACCGCTTCAGGATCCCACCACCAATTGAACTCGCGTCGTCCGTTGATGCGGTGGTTGCCCCCTTTGTCGACATTGAAGCCGGCCCCCATCATGACGAGTTCCTTGGCCAGTTCCGGCAGTCTGGGCTCCATTCGGAGCGCCAGTGCGACGTTGGTGAGCGGCCCCCCACACCAGATGATCACTTCTCCCGGATATTTACGCACGGTGTCGATCAGGAAGTTGACTCCATGCTGGTCGATCGGCTTGATGGTGGGGTTACCGGCTTTCAGAGGGGGAACCACATCCGGCGAGTGGTAGCCCCATCCATTGGGCCGGGGCTCGTTCCAGATCCCCTTGTAGGCGAATTCACCGTACATCGCCTCCCACAGCTCGGTCTCTTCCCGGCTGTTGATCAGCGGCATAAGGGTCCCTGCGGCGACCGGCACGTCACCATGGCCGGTAAGCTCGAGCATACGTAGCGCTCTTTGCGTGCTCGCCTTGAGCCAGCCGTCTCCTGAGACGATGCTGATGCCCACGACCTCAATGTCGGGTGACTGCAAGAGAATCAGCATCGATTGATTGTCGGTACCAGTGGCACCTCCCACATCAGCATCGATGAAGACTTTCTGCTGGGCCAGAAGGGGACTGGTCGCCGTGAGAAGAATGGCCATGACCATCGCCGAAATCGTCCTCTTTTTTCTCATCTGATCTCCTCAGTCTTTTTTCGAATGCTAGCGTGCAGATCGCGCCATGAGATCGACGTAGATCTCGAAGAAGCGGTCGATGTCCACCTCGAATATGACGGTTGATAGTTGCCACCAGGGAGCTGCGGGCTTATTCTCCGGGCCCAGGAATATGGTCTGTCCGTAGCTGGCCCCGTGATCGATATCGATATCGATGTTGACGTAGAGCTCTCGTTGCTGGGTGACGATGCTGGGATCCAGGAAAGCCGCTACCGACACTTCGTCCCACATCGAACCGAGCCGGGAGAAACGAGTCAAATAGTCACTTAGCGGGGTACCTGCCCGGGAAATCCGATCTTTGGTTTCCTCGGTCAGACGCACTTTTGGACCCATGTCGTGCGGGGTTATGGTGATTTTCTTCCAATCGGCACTCATTACGATTCGGACCGCTTCAGGATCCCACCACCAGTTGAATTCCCGGCGTGAGTTGGCCCGGTGAATGTTACCCCGTTCTTCATTGAATCCAGACCCCATCAAGACCAGCGCTTTGGCTAGCGACGGGAGCTTCGGTTCCATCCGCACCGCCATGGCGAAATTCGTCAAAGGTCCCCCCGCCCAAAGGGGCACCTGGTTGGGGTAACGGCGCACCATCTCAATGATGAAATTGACGGCGTGCTGGTCCAGTGGCTTGGTGCTGGGATCGCCTTCCTCCAACTCAGGGATTACGTCCGGAGGATGGTAAGTCCTGTCACTCCAGGCTCCCTTGAACCCGAACTCTCCATAGCTCTTCTCCCAGAGTTCAGTTTCCTGTTTGGAATTGATGAGGGGATGTTCGGCGCCTGCGACCACCGGAATGTCAGACCGGCCCGCAATCTCGAGGGCCCGCAAGGTGCGTTGTGTTTCTTCTCTTACCCACTGATCGCCGCTGACCAGAGTGACACCCAGAACCTCGACATCGGGGGACTGGACGAACATAAGGATGGACTGCATGTCGGTACTGGCAGGTCCCCTGGCATCCTGGTCCACGATCACCTTCAGCTTCTGGGCCAAGGCTGGAGTTGGCAGGCAGGTAGCCAAAGCCGAGATAAACAGAGCCCTGTATGCGAACGAAAGTGTCATACCCCGTAATCCACCGGCCGTGAAGGCTTTTGCCGGGGCTCAGATGACCCCGGTTGAGAGTTTCATGCGCGCTGTGAAGCGCACCCCAGGCCATGTCCCAAGTGCTGGCTGACAGCCCAGTGGAAGATATCACTCACACCCCTTGTGGACAAGCTACAGTTCGACTGGGACTCGGGGTTTCAGGCTAACCAGGCTCCGCCTCAGACCGACAAGCGGTGTGTTGCGGAACTCTCCTGCAACGCTCTACTCAGGCCAGTAACTGAGTCGGGCTCACGGCCAAGGTACCTCGCGCCGAAGGTGCACCAGGATAACAGCCCAGGGCAACGCCCTGGGGATAGGTGGGTCGAGACGAGGCAGCCTGAAGGGTTGCCCGAAATCTAATTCCCCTTTTGACTTTCAGGCTTCCTCATTCCTCTCTCGATTTACCCAGGGCGTTGCCCTGGGCTGTTATCTTTTGCCCTTTTCAGGGACTGGCCAGACTTGACTCAGGACGGTTCGGGCGGAGCCTCTGCGGCGGTTCTACTGGCCGTTCAAAAGACCAAGTTTCATCTTAGGAAATCCGATTAGGCAGGCGTGCGGGGCTTTTGCTGCAACTCCTTACCGTCACTAATTGTTACGCAGAGTCAGCCATCGATTGATCTCCAATCCGGAAAGGGTTTGCGATCTTCCGCCTGGCCACTGCACTCTCACGCTGTCAACCTGACTACATTTGCCCAACCCGAAGTGCAGGCGTGGGTCGTTGCGTGACAGATAGCCCCCTCCGTTGCGAACCGTATTGAATCTCCGTTGACCACAGAATTCGACCTCGACTCGCGTGCCCAGTGCATCCCGGTTGGGGTGATCTGATTCGAGGCGGAAACCGATCCAGGAATTCTGGTTGACCGCTGTGTTTTCCAGGAAGACGGGCCGACCCCGGATCGGCAGTGCCACCAGATCGACTCTGCCGTCGTTGTTGAAGTCTCCCTGAAGACCGCCCCGATAGGAATTTGCAGGCAATCCCGGGATCGCTTCTTCTACTCGCTCAAACTTCCCGCCTCGATTCTCAAAGAGCGCGATTGGCTGATGATAACTGCTGCCTCCTCGTTCAGCGATCTTCGGATAGACGTGGCCGTTGAGCACCCACAGGTCCTGGTCTGCGTCGTTGTCCAGATCAGCGAATCCACATCCCCAACCGAGCAGAGGCAGGGTGGATCTCCCGAGCCCCAACTGATGGGAGACGTCTGCGAACACTCCCTTGGAGTGTTGCTCAAAAAGAGGAAAGTAGTCTTCCGAGAAAGTGGTTGTGAGCAGATCCAGATCTCCATCTGAATCGAAGTCCCCGACCGCCACTCCCATGTCGGCCTGAGCATTGCCGCTGGCGTTATAAGCGACGCCGCGGGCCAGAGCCGCGTCTTTCAAAGTGCCGTTGCCACGGTTCATGTAGAGGAGATTGGGATCGGAGTCGTTGCTGACGAAAAGATCGATCCATCCATCGTTGTCGAGATCTTCGAAAAGGACACTGAATCCATGTCGAGGAACCGGCAGTCTGATCCCCGCCGGCTGCGACACGTCTGTGAAACTACCATCCCCGTTGTTGCGATAGAGCAGATCGGGTTCTCCAGCAAGACCCATCGGGCCACAGAAGGAGTCAAGCCCGCGGTAGCTACACACCAGCGGCTCCGAATCCAAGGGAAGCGCTCCTAAGCTCACGTAGCCTGCAATGTAGAGGTCGGGATCTCCGTCTTGATCGTAATCCCCGAAGGCGCTTCCGGTGTGCCATGCCATCCGGCGGCTGAGACCTGCCTGCGCGCTCACTTCCTTGAACCGGCCCGAGCCCTGGTTCTCGAAGAGCAGATCGCGTCCCACGGTTGTGATCAGGATGTCAGGATCACCATCCCCGTCGTAATCGGCTGCATTAGCTCCGGTGCCCCAGTAAGGACAAACCAGTCCTGACTCTATGGTGACGTCGACGAAGTCTCCGTCACCCGTATTCCGAAAAAGCCAGAGCCTCGCCTCGCCGGATCGGGCCTCCCCATCAGACTTGATTTTGCGCAGATGTTCGATCGTTGATCCACCGACGATGACTAGATCCAGCCAGCCGTCCTGGTCGTAGTCCAGCGCAGCCAGGCCACTTCCGTTGGCTTCAGCGATCCATTGCTTCTGAGGGCCTCCGTGAAGCATTTCCACCGTGAGCCCGGCTTCAGGAGATCGGTCGACGAACTGAAAAGGAGGATCGGGCTGCTGGCTCCGTCCCGCAGTGTAGGTGTAGGTCAGGCAGATCCATCACAGCAAGAGCCCCCGCATCGAGAGCAACGCTGGAAGTGCACTCCGGGCCACGTCGCGATTCATTGCAGGCTAGTCCGCTGTGAGTCACCTGGGTTCATTGACTCCAGAGTATAGCCGAGGTTGCGGAGCCTCACTTCGTGTGTGTGCGGCAGTCGATCTAAATTGATTCCTTTTCGGTTGGGACCTCGGCCATGACTCTGTGTCAGCCTGCCACTAGTTTCTACACACGCACCCTGGCTTGCTACGCCGTCTCTGTTGGACGATGATAGGGAAGATGAGGGAGCCAATCATACGGGCTGGACGGACCGTAGGAGCCGTAATTCTATTCGTGCTGGTCGCGAGCTGCATCGAGCCTGAAGAGAGTGTCTCCTCTCCCAAGCCGTGGAAGTTGACGGAAGTGTCTCGATCCCTGGTCGGAGAGGAGGAGGCTTCGGGGATGTTCCGAGCCCTGGACGCGGCTGCAGAAGTCGGCACCAATCCTTCCATTTCAGGATATCGAGTTCGAGCGGCGACAACAGTTGAGAAGGATGGGCAAGAGCACGTCATCATTGGCGGCAACACGGAATATGAAGTGCCGGAGGCGATCCATGCCGAAACCTCTCTGTTAAACCATGTGGCAAACCGCCTGGGTGCGGATGCCACGAAAGCCGTCAAGTTCATGGCTTTCTACACGGAAGGCACTTGTGGAGCGTCGATGAGTTGTGGGGACTGTCGGGACTACCAGATCGCAACGACCGACTTTGACAACCTCCTCGTAGTTTGTGGACAGGCCTCGGATCACACCGTCCATGTCAGACGTTTTTCCGAAGCTGTGGTTCCTGAAGCGAGCCTTCCAAGGGTCGGAACCGATGAAATCCCACTGACGGCGGAAGAGCTGGAGAGCCTGTTGGCTGGAGCCCGGCAAGTCAGGCGCAATGGGATCGAGCTGTTCACGACTTCCCAGCATCATACCGGGGCAGCAGCCTTGTCCTGGCAGGGGAGTCTCTACCGCGCGGCGGGAGCAGATGACGCCGCATTCCATTACCGCTATTCGATCGGGGGAGTGCTCCAGCAAGCTGCCACAGAAGGGGACTACTTCATCAAAGCCATCCTGGTCGCTGGCGAGGAGGGGAGTTGGCCACGCATCAGCTACCGTGAACGACAGTACGGTTACGAGTCGAGTAGCTTCAATCGCCGTCGTGAACTGGAACCGATACTGCTGATCCTCACGGACGGCCAGGGAAGCTATCGTCTCAGCACTTTCGAGGAAGTCTTGCCGCATGCTTTCAGCACGAATTCATTCATGCCGGAAGCCGTGAAAGCGTTCCTAGAAAAGCACACCAAGTAGTGCAGGCATCCTGCCTGCAAAGTCAAGCAGGCATCCTGCCTGCAAAGGGAACCAGGCATCCTACCTGCAAAGGGAACCAGGCATCCTGCCTGCAAAGGGAACCAGGCATCCCTCGAATCACACGCAGGAGCAAGCTGTATCACAACCTCCTGGCCCGGATAATGCATGAGTTTTCGGCTGCAGGGCCGGGATCATCCGCTCTGACTGCGTTACCCACCCTCGGGCTCCTCGACAGAGTGCATGACTATGACTGCGGGGCCCTCGGGCGTGAACGAGACCTTGTCAGAGCGGTGCTTCCGGCCCTTCGCTTCGAAAACGCGTGAATTATCCGGGCTGGCAAGCTGCAAGAGAGTGATTTCAAAATCGTAGGCGGGTCCTTCCCAGGCCGCGAACAGAACCGTCAGTTCCGACTACAAAGTTCTTTTTTTCAACAAGATCGCCGCCTGGGAAGGCGTCTCCCACGGTTTTTAAATTCCGTTTTCCGTAAAGGTCAAATGCCGGTTCTGGCTCGTTTGGAGACAACTTGAGAAGGCCTATGCTACTTTGGGTGGTGTTCCTCTTCAATCACCAGGAGTTGCCGGGCCCAAACGTCCCGGATGGTAGTTCGGCCGCCGCTGGGCCAATTGACGGAAACTCCGACCTCGCCCTGATAGTCTCCAAGGCCAAAATAGATTCGCGAATCACTGGCGGAAAGATAGCTTCCGGAAGTCGTCACCTCTCGACGAACAACGCGATCCCCGAAGCTCACATCGACTTGGGCTCCGATTCCATTTCGATTGGACTTGTTTCCGATCAGTTTGACCTGCAACCAAGAGTTTCGATTCCCCTGTTCATTTCGCAGCAGCACCGCGGCGCCGCCGCAATTTGTCAGAATGGCGTCCAGATCCCCGTCGTTGTCGTAATCGCCAAAGGCCAGGCCTCGGCTGACTTGAGGTTCCATTAAGGCACTTCCCCGAGTCACATCCTTGAAGCGACCATCGATATTCTCGAGAAGCAATTTCCGTTGCCGATAAGTGGCCCCCTCGCGAATCAGCTCGGCATTGTCGAGCACATTGCCATTGACGGCAAACAGGTCCAGATCGGAGTCGTTGTCAAAGTCCAGGAACCCGAGACCGAAGCCCACAAAGGGGCGGCTCGCCAATTGCAGGCCGACTTCGCCGCTTACATCCTCAAAGCTGCCGTCACCTAGATTCCTGTACAGAGCCAGGTATTCCATGTCGAGATTGGTGACCGCGATATCCAGGTGCCCGTCCTCGTCATAATCCCCCACCGAAGTTCCCATTCCAGCTTGCGGCTGTCCCTGCCCGTTCCAACCGGTCCCGCTTAGCAAACCCTGTTCCGTGAATGAACCGTCCCGGTTATTCCGAAACAGAAAGTTCGGGACGGAGTCGTTGGCCACATAGATGTCCGGATAACCGTCTCGATTGTAGTCGAGCAGGGCAACGCCCAGGCCTTTTCCGGCAGACAAGGCAACGCCGGCCTGCCGGCTCACATCTGAAAAGGTGCCGTCGCCGTTGTTGCGATAAAGAAGATCCGGAACGCCGGAGTATGCGTGGGGAGTGCAATAGGCCCGAATGCCTCGATCCAGAGGTCCGCAGACAAGGTTGTTTTCGAAGGAGTGGTCCACGTAACGAACCACATACAGGTCGAGGAAGCCGTCCTGGTCATAGTCCACAAAGGCGGCACTCGTGCTCCAGCGGCTGTCGCCGCCGACAGCCGCCGAGGCCGTAACGTTGATGAACGTACCGTCTCCGTTGTTCTTGTAAAGGACGTTTGGACCGTTGAAGTGGGTGATGAAAAGATCGTCGTATCCGTCATTCTGATAGTCCCCGACTGCCAGCCCCATCCCGTAGGACCGGTTTGGCTCAATTCTGGCCTCGGCTGTCGTAAGCTTGAAAGTGCCGTCTCCCTGATTGCTGTACAAGGCGTGATCGTAGGAGCGCTTCGGGTTGGCGCCGGGTGTCGGTCCTCCATTCACCAGGAAAATGTCCAGCCGGCCATCGTTATTGAAATCGATGAACGCCGATCCTCCCCCCATGGTTTCAATAAGATATTTTTCGGGAGTGGGAGAGTTTTGGTGCCGGAACGCGATCCCGGCAACTTCGGTTACGTCCAGGAAGGGAACCGCGGCTATTGACTGTCCCAGGGTGGGGTTCGGAAACGAAGAAAGCAGGGCTAAAAGGGTTCCCAAGCACGAAGCACGAAGCCCGAAGATCACCCGGGGAGGATCTATCAGGCAATTGGGAAGCCGGTCTCTAGTCTTGGAGCTTGGAATCTCGAATTTCCCTCGTGCTTCGAGCTAAGGCTTTTTTCCCTGGAGCAACTCAAAATAGAGCTCCTTCTCTTTTCTACTCTCCTGGGCCGCACCCGTTTCGGCCAGGGCAGCCGAGAGGTTCAAATGAAAGACTGGATTGTCTGACTGGAGACGGCTGGCTTGGCGGTAGGCAAGGACTGCGTCGGAGTAGTCTCTCTGGCCAAATAGCAAGTTACCCAGCAGATTATGAAAATCCGCCACTTCCGGCTTCAGGGAAATCGCTCGTCGAATTGCTTCAGCCGCTGCGCCAGGATCTGACTTTTCCAGGCATCGGGCAAGGATGAAGTAGTATTCGGGCTCCAGCGGATTCAATTGAATAGCCTGACGGATGTATTCCAGACTTCTCTCGTTTCTTTTTCGAAGATAATCGATCTGAGCAAGACGGTAGTAGGCTGAGGCCATCCCGGGGAAGATATCGATTGTTTTTTGAAACAATTGGTAGGCTTCTTCCAGTTGATCGGTCTCAGCATGGAGCAGCTTCAAGGCACGTTCGAAATAGGTGCGCCCCTCGGCTTCTTTGGCAGCCAGCCCTCTCTCGGTGGCCTTCAGGGCAGCGAATTGCTCCAGCGCTCTCAGCTCCTGGTCTTTGTTGCCCAGTTTGCGATAGGACTGAGCCAGTAGGTAGTGGGCTTCTGTGCCATCCGGCCTCAGTTGGACAGCTTTTTCGAGTTGCGCCACGGCCTCCTCGTGCTGCCCTAGTTTTGCAAGTACCGACCCCAGGCTGGTGTAGGTTTCCGACTGTTCGAGCCCAAGTGACAAAGCCTTCTCTAGAGAATCACGGGCGATTTCGGTGTCTTCCGGGTTCTGGCTATGCAACAGGCCCAGTTGAAAGTGAGCTTCTGCGAACGTGCTGTCCAATGAAACTGACTGCTCGAAATTCTCTTGCGCCTCTTCGATCTGATTGAGGCCCAGCTGGCTCAGACCTAAGAGGTACGCGGTGTAAGCGCTGCCTGGGTCAAGCCGCATGGCCCTGCTCGCCTGCTCACGGGCTTGCAAGTACTTTTCTTCTCGAAGATAGCCGAAGGCCAGCAGAAGCGTGGCTCGAGGGGACTCAGGATGGGTTACCAAATAGTTCTCGAGTACCTTTACTGCGCGATCATTGAGATTAATCCGAAAGTAAAGTAGTGGAACGGCCAGCCTGTTGACCTCAGAAGTGCTGGAGTCAGCCGAGAGTCGTGCTTCCAACTGTTCCAAGGAATTGATCAAATAGGCTGGGTCGACGAAGCCTCTATCGCTTCGGGTCGCCTCTTGGTAAGCCTCAATCGCCTTGAGCAGCTGCTGGATCTCGTCGTCTGCCGGCAGCAGGAACTCGTCCCTATCCTGGCCCGACAACCCTGAAGTGCCGAACCAGCAGGCGACGGTAAGGACCAGAGGTAGAACCGACTGCCGCATTGGAGATGAGATTACCACATTCCGATTCTGTCGCCATGAATACGCCTTCCGGACTGAGCACGGAGGAGTTCAGTACCTGACCACGGCTTTGGCGGTATACCCGCACCAAGAGCCTGGAATCGGGCCCAATAAATACAATTTTGACGACCAGGTTCTCTATCAGATTCACGTTGCGATGGGAGACGATCTGGCGGCGGGACGGGCCACCCGTTCCTATCAGTTCCGTTTCACGACTGGGTACAAATCTCAGGCGACCATTCTGCAGTCCTATCTGGGAGTCATCCAGGACGTGGGAGATGGCAACCAGAACCTGACGCAGACGTTCGTCGTCCGCCGGGTGGACCCACGGACTTCTGCTGAGATCGACCTGGGTGCTGGGATGACGTTGCTGGTTCCCCCCAACAATCAGGGAATCGCTACGCCTCTGTACAACATCGCTAACAACGGGGAGCGACTGAGCGTTTTCGGGGGGGATGCTCTGACCAGCTCTGTCCAGCCGGGGCTACCGGGCTTTCCCGCCGGGACCATACCGGGGGGTTGGCCCAACGGTCGTCGCTTCGGAGACGACGTCGTCGATATCGCGGTGACGGCGGTGATTAGTGATCTGCGAAGCGATCCGCTGGTGATCAACGGCCCAGCCGGAGATGGATTGGACTTCAATGATGCCGCCTAAAACAAGGTTTTCCCCTATGCAGGGACCCCCTTGAACGGGCGCAAGCACAGCCACGATTCGGTCTTGAACGCCTCTACCATTGAGTTTGCTCACTTCGGAAACGGCGATGGTTTCACGTCGGATATCGTTCTCACGAACCCGTCCCAGACGGTTGCTGTGCTGGGGAGTGTCGAATTCTCCGACGGAAACGGGGATCCACTGCTTGTGGGCATCGATCCGGGACCTGGAATCCTGCCGGCCGAGGGTGTGCAGGCACAGGATCACTTGAGTTCTCGCGTCATCGACCATCGAGCGTTTCCCTGCTGGTGGCCACCTAGCCCGTTTCCTGGACGAGCTCTTCGTCTCTCTGGGCATGGCCACTTTCGAGGGTAGTATTCGAGTCCAAGCCAGCGGCGGCCGAATTGCGGCCATGGCCTTGGAGCTGGGTTCTCAACCCGGCCAATTCACCACCCTCCCGATCATCACCTTCCCGTGATTGGGCGTAGGAGTGTCCCGCCACTTCGAAGTGGTATCCTGCGCAGCATGCGAAGGGCCCTCGTTCTATTCCTTGTGGTATCGACGTTCACGCCGGGCTGCTACGCCCCGACTTCGGTAGGCGTCGACGGCAGGCGCATCTTCCGCCAGGGCGCCATCGCCGACATCGCCTGTGGGCCGAGTGCTGTCTTCAACTGGATGTCGCATGGCGGGAGCGACCTGCAGGGCATCCTGGCGATGTTGTCCGAGAAAAAGGCCCCTGTCGAGCCGGTCCGGCACATCATCGACACCTACGGCATGCGGCGTTCGGCGACGAACCCGTCCGTCACGCGCTACGGCTGGCACAACGGCGTCGTCGGCTCGGTCAACCTGATGCTGATGGCGACCGAGCTGCTGGGCGATCATCTCGAACTCCCACCCGAGCTGCGCGGCGAGTATCTGCATCGGAAGGACGACGAGTCGACCACCGAGCATCTCGCACGGATCGTGGACTGGTTCTCGCGGTCGATCGAATCCGGCGTCCCCATCCTCTTCTACATCCGCGGCTACCGGCGGACGTCCGCTCGCACGGCACCCGGCATGGTGTTCGGCCACCACGTCGTGATCACGTCCCTCGACGCGGAGCCCGGGGCCACCGGCGGCGACGCCGAGCGGATCGACTTCACCTTCGTCGACTCGTCATCCGGGCGGGTCGACCGCGGCGTGTTGCGCGTCGCGGAGCGCGAGTTCACCGCACCGACGTTCACTTACCGCTTCGAGGGAGAGAGCGCCGTGACGGATGAGCAGGTGCGCACGGGGCGGCCGGTACTGGAGGTGCGGATCCGCTCCTACGAGTCCGCCTATCCACCGGACGACACGATCATGCTCGCGCACTTCGCGACGTTCGCGCGCGCCTCGGGCAACCCGTGATGGCTCGCCGACACCGCTGCTCTGGCGATCCTCTGGGTCGGATCACGGCATGAAGGCTGGCTCAATGCGGCGGAGCCAGGAGATTTGGTCGAAGTCTCGATCGTAGCTACAGATGGCTTCCAATCGATGAATCTCGACAACCGCCGCATGCACAGCGTCCCGGCTCATGAGGTCCTTATACTCGTCCAGGAGCAGGCGGCTCCGGTCGAGAATCCCGGCCGCAATTGGGATGGTCAATGGGACAATATGGCGAGCCTGGTCATAAACCCGCATTCCTTCCTTCCAGCGATTCAAGGCTTGGTAGCGGTGGAGGATCTCCAGCAGGACCTCGGCGTTCAGGGTAACTTCCAGTTCACCGCCAGCTGCCCTTCTCAAGAATTCCAGACTCGATCGTTTGTTGGGATGAGGCGTGCCGGCCGCATACATCAAAATGTTGGAGTCGACCAGGATCATGGTATCGGTTCCAAGGGATCCTGAACTGCCTCCCGCTTCATTTCAGCTGGTGTCCCCACGGGCAATCGCAGCTCGGCCAGAGCTTCGACGGCTGCCAACCGGTCGGAAGTCGAGACTAGTCCGTATTGTTGTTCACAAGCTCGGCGAACCAACTGCCCGAGGCCGACTCCCCGTTCCTCTGCGATTCCCTTTAGTCTCTGATGAAGAGCTTCAGAGAAAAGAACCTACAACCCTCCGGTTAACAGAGAAGAATCGGCAGCTTTGCATAAGCCACCAAATATCAAACACTTACGGAAAAAGGCGTGAAACGGCAGCGATCGAATGCGAGCAAAGGCAGTCAATAGTTTCAATCAGATGCGATCAATAGTGACCGTCAGGGTGTCCCAGTAGGTGACCCACTTCTGATCCATTCCCTGCAAGTATCCCGCCCGAGGACCGAGACTGAGCTGTACGAAAAATATCTCGCAGCGCTTTCAGAAAGACTTCATTTCTTTGGATGTCCATGATTCCCGTGTTGGCGCTGGCCGTGACTCTGATAGGCACGTATGGCAGCACACACCTGTGCAGAAAGCCGTCTTCGGTTTGACTTCGAGGTCAAGTTCAACCGCTGCAGTGCAAAGTGAAGTGAATCCCAACGCGGGCTCGAAAGTGCACCCGTCATTTGTCTGGCGAAGAACTGCTGATGTGATCCTCGATAGCGACCGAGACTTCACTTTCTATTCGTTACCTGATCCAGTTCCAAGACCGCTGACATCGTCCACTCATCTCGTCCGCGTTTTTTTTTCGATCGTCGAGGTACGAACCGAGACGGCGCGGCGTGCGTTAGTAAGACCGAGGAGTGTGCACGGCAGAAATGATTTTAGCGAGAAAGTGGGGAATCGAGGCCAGATTCTCCCGATTTCGAGGCGAATAGGCAGGTTTATGGTCCGATGACGATCGTCTACAACCCGGCGGACACCACGCATCGGGATCGGATCAGCCAACCTGGCGGCACCTGTCTGATGCTCTCTTTGCGTCGTCCACGAGTTGCACGTCGCAATGCCGATTCCACGGCGTCCACTCTGCCTGCAGGATCGGCAGTTGGCCTGGGTGGGCGCTCGTCTCTGCCGGGAATGGCGTTCCCTGGATGTTTACTCGCCGATGTCTATCGAAAGTCTGGGCTTGGAGATCGTGGCTCAGGTCGCACGTAGATCTCGAGCGCACCGCCGCCGAGAGCCGAGCTGGATGCAGGCTTTTGCGATCAGAGCAGCTTCACACAGGCTTTTCGCCGGCACACGGGTTTGACTCCGGCCAATTTTCGCCGCAGCCGCCCGGAGTGAACGAAGAACACACGCATCAATCAAAATAGTTAGAGTCGCGATAGAGAATTGCATTCGGCCAAGAAAGTTGGCCGACTCGTACGTATCGTTTTAAACAATGACAGCATCGAAAAAAGAAGAGCGCGTCGTGAGACTTCCTTTTGCATCAGAAGCGAACGTTAAGAGGTGGCGCCAGTCTAATCGTTACTTTTGGTTTCTAGCTTTGATCTTGGCTGGCTCCATCGGCCTCACTTCCTGTAGCTCGGCACACCGGCTGGGCGCGTCCGAGGAGGCCTCGGATGCCTCCTTCCGGGCGGGCACCTGGGCCGGTGGTTTCGGTCTCCTCTCGGGTGATCGACGCGAGTGGGCACACTTTTCCATCCTCCTAGAGCGGCATGGAACGAAGGTCGAGGGAGAAGGGCGCTACGTGTTTGGAAAGAGCCGACTTTCTGGCAAGCTCGTCCGCCTGGAAGGACTACTGGCGGGGAGCCGCCTTTCGTTTACGATCGCCGTTGGCCAGGATCGTCCGTTGGACTGCGCTGGCGACTCTACCTCCTACACCGTGGTCGGGAGCTGTGTGGGAGGAGGTAAGACCCTGGATTTCCGAATGCTCCGAGAAGAGGCCATCTCCCCCGACCAGCAAGCGGCATTCGAGGGAGTGTACGAGTTGGAGGACGGGCATCGAATCGTGATTGGAAAGACGGGGCCGATGCCGACCATGGTAGATCTTCGCAGCGGGTTGTATCGAGCTCTCTTCCCGCTCGGGAGCAATACCTGGGGTGCGGGGCCGAGATTCGCGGTGAATGCCCCGGTCGAATTGTGGGTGGAGTTCGAAAAGGCCTCCGACACAGGTCGGGCCGATCGGATCAGGATCCGGCAAAAAGACGGCTCTTCTGGTACGGCCATCCGTCGGCAAGGTCTGAGTCGGGAGGAGTTCTCCTTCTCGAGCGAACATGACGGTGTGGCGTTGAAGGGGACTCTCACGCTGCCGCAAGGGCCCGGACCGCATCCGGGCATTGTCTTCGTGCATGGCGCGGGCCCCGTAGACCGATCGGGTGCCATGTTCTTCCCGGAATACCTCGCGGACCTCGGATTCGCCACTCTCGCGGTAGACAAACGAGGGGTGGGCGAGTCGGGCCGTAGCTACGCGCTTCCGGATGGAACCTCCGACAACGTTCTGCATATGAAAAGACGGGCGATCGACGTGCTTTCGGGTGTCAGGGCTCTGAACAAGCATCCGAAAGTCTCGTCGGAACGGGTGGGCTTGTTCGGCATCAGCCAGGCGGGCTGGGTCATGCCGGTAAGTGCTGCCAGCGCGGACATCGCTTTCACCGTAACCTGGGTGGTGGAGCGGCACAACTGAGTCGGGAACACCTCTTTAGCCAATTGAGCGGGGAAAGTTCTTCCGACGCCTCTTTGCCCGACATGGGGGAGCTGTTGAGGAGAGTCCGAAAAGCCCCTGCCACCGATTATGATTGGAGTCGAGATTTCGCCGCGCAAAAAAGCCCGGGTCTGTGGATCTACGGGCTGAACGATCGCTCGAATCCATCGCAGCTGTGTGTCGAGCTGCTGGAGAGCGTCAAAGAGAGACATCGGAAGGACTTCACGATCGTCACGTTCGAGCGGGGGAATCATGCTCTACAGGAGAGCGAATTGGGAGGTGCAACGGAGCGCGTCATCCTTTCGAGATTTGTGCCCTTCTTCGCGGAGATCGAGAGCTGGTTGGAAGCCAAGCATCTCCTGCCCTAAGTTCGCGTCCTGCTGAGCTAGTCAATTCCTCCTGGATGAAGTGACGTGCGAGCAAACGAAAACGTGAACCAACACCGGAGCCGTAGCCAGCCCAGCACCAATTCTCGAATCACTAATCGTTCCGCACCCGAATACCTCTCTTACTGAGCGCTTCGATGCAGTACTCTCTGACTCGTTCGATAGGGAAGTCGAGACCGGTCATTTGAAGATGGAGAGCCAGACTGTACTCTCTGCGCGGATCTAAATTGCAGGTACTTGGAAATGAGTGCAAGAAGCAACAGGAGGGTGAACCGAAACTTCACTTGGTCCCTCAATTGAAAATCATTAGCCTAAAACTCCTGAAAAAGGGACCATGCCCTTTCTTCCTCTGAAGTTGAACTCCGCCAAGTCCCTGCCCCCTCGATCACGCGACCTCAGAGCACAAGGGGACTGTGGGGGAGGCTTCCTGAGCTGAGACTGTCGACAAGGCTGTCCCGGCGACAGCTCCGAGACAGAAACTCCAGAGCCCGCGGATACGAAACTACGACACCTCGCCGAACGCAGCGATTTCTTCGACGTATGCCGAATCGAACTGCAGCGCCTCAATCAACTGTGATAGCTCGGTCGCGTACGCGGGATTCGCCCCGGCTCGGAGCCTGTCCGAGTATTGGTGCGGATCGCGTTACGGGCGCCATGGGGCGAGATGCGAGGCGTCGGGCAGGCAGGCACTGTCATTCAACTTCAAGTGCCCGCAACAAAGCAGATCGCCCCATGGCGCCCGTAACCCGCAGGGAACAGGGTGGTTGTGGCCGAATCTCTTTGTCGAGAGCCGTAGACGATGGGGGCCATCGCCGTCCGTCCCTCTCCGCGAGCTCGACTCACAAGACCCCTGTTCGCGACCGCACCACAATACTCGGACGGGCTCCTAGGCCCAACTCGCGCGGCAGGTTGTAGCAGTACGCCTCGACAGCTTCGCTTGTGTCCAACAGCTCCACCTGTACGCGTTCTCGTATGTACTCGCGAACACTCGGTTCCGAGTAAAGCGCGCGAGCTTCCTGGTCGGCGAGCTCCATCACGATTCCATAGGCGCGACTCGAAGCGGATCGCAGCAACCACATTTATTGTTTCGCGAGCTGAGCCATCGCCGCGGCACAACAAACGTGTAGGCGTTGGGATAGAGATCCGGCCACCTGCCCAGGTCTGGGTATCGGTCCTGAGTTAACCGGATAAACCGCGAGCATTTCTCTCTTGGCTCTCCTTTTGCGAAAAGGGCCAAGGGGTATATCTGTAGCGATGTGCAGCCTCGCGGCCCATGAGTGTCGATGATGCTCATCAGTTCCTCAACGCCAAAGCCGGGTCGGACATGGCGGCGCGTTGGGCGGGGAAGTAGCTGGCCAGGAATAGCGTCGCCAGCATAAGTATGGTTGGGACTGCGATGGTCAGGGGATCGGTGGGTTGGATGCCGATGAGCAAGCCCAGCCCTTGAATCAGCTTGCCGAGGGCCAGGGCCAGAAAGAAGCCAGCGGCAGAACCAGTCAGGCCCAGGCGAGCGGCTTGGATCAGGACCATTTTCCTTACGTCTTGCCGGGAGGCTCCAATGGCCATTCGGATGGCGATTTCTCGACCTCGCTGCGCTACCAGGAAGGCGACCAGACCGTAGACGCCGAGGGCGGCCAGGAAAATGCCTATTGCTCCGACACTGCCGGCGATCCAGGCGGCCAGTCGTTGCGGGAACAATCCGAGCAAAGCCGCCTCTTCCAGGGGCTGAATATGGAGCACAGGTAAGGACGGCTCGATCTCGCGAATAGTAGCGCGGATGTCGGGCCCGAGGGATGAGCGCTCCGGTTGATGTTTGACGAAGAACTGCGGGGCTTCCCCAATCGTTTGGTAGCTGGCGTTTTGGACTACTCCAATGACCTGATAATCAACGGCGTCTTCGCGCACTCCTCTGGTGCGGAAGAAGGTCTGGCCGACCGCTGAACGGCCGGGCCAGGCTAACTCGGCCAGCGTCTGGTTGACGACAGCGACTTTGGGACCGTCCGGGCGGTCTTGGGCATCAAAGGCTCGGCCTTCCAAGATGGGCATGTCCAGGGTCTGGAAGTAGCTGCCCGAAACGAGATCCCAGTGGGCCTCTCCGAGTCTCGCGGAATCGACTTCCGGCAGACCGGGCACTTGAATGGATCCGAGGGCAAATCCTCCCCCTTGCAAGGGCCCCATCCGTCCCACCGCAACATCGGTGACTCCTCCAACTGAGCTCAAACGCGCCATCAGAAGGTCAATAAGATCGCTGGCCTGAGTTCCCTGGGCGCCCACCAGAGAGGTATCGATGGAAACAACCTGCCGATTGGCGGTCTCGAAGCCCGGATTGATGGCAGTCGCTTGTTGCAAAGTCCGCAGAAAAAGACCGGCCGTCATGATCAAGGCGAGCGAGATTGCCACCTGGGCCGACACCAGGACGTGTCGAAAACGGTGCCGGGATCGGCCAACAGTGAAGGATCTCATCGTCAAGGCCTGAGACAGATCGCTGCGGAGCAGGTAGCGGGCCGGAGCCATGCCGAAGACCAGTGCCGTTACGATTGAAATGCCGAGCGCAAAGAGCAGGGTGCGGCCGGTGACAGGCAGATCCAGCAGCAAGGGAAGTCGCAACGGGAGGGAAGCGTGTGAGGCCTTCAACATTCCCAGCAGCCATACAGTCAGGGGGAGAGCCACCGTTCCTGCGATAGTAAAGAGCACGACCGTCTCCACCAGCAACTGGACAACCAGGCGGGCCCGGCCCGCCCCCAAAGCCAAACGAGTGGCAATCTCCGGACCCCGGACAGCTGCCCGGGCCAGCAGCGTCGCCGCCACGTTACTGCATGCGATTCCCAACAAGCCGGCCGTGAGGAAGAAGAGTAACGCCAGGAAGGCGGCAAAAGGGGCCCGGACCGGTACCGGAAGACGACTGTTTTCCGCAAGGCCGATTCCGTAGGAGTCCGGCAGCGTCGGATGGAGAGTCCGGAATTCCTGGAGGAGGGCGTTCAATTCTGCCTCCGCTGCCGCCCTCGCCACATCCGGCATCAAGCGGACGATTCCCCGGTGCCAATAGGCATCCGGATTTCTCAGCAGTTGGGCCGCTCCCGCTCCGCGAATGCTCCCCACCATGGCTAGCGGAACCCAGAAGTCCGCTGCCAGAATGGACTCCCCATCAAAACCTGCTTCGGCGACCCCAATTACCGTGTAGTTGGTTCGGTTGAGACGCATGGATTGGCCGATAATTTCAGGATCCGCCTGAAATCGTGACTGCCAGAATCGGTGGCTCATGACGACAACGGGACGGCCGCCCGGAAGCTCATCCTCATCGGTGTGAAAGAACCGTCCCAGAGCGGGACGAGTCTGCAAAACATCGAAGTAGCTCCCGGAAACGGACCGTACGAAGACCTGCTCACTGCCCGCATCCTGAGTAAGACTGACCGGCCGGGGTTCAGTCGACGTTGCGGCCATTCCGGACAGAGAACCGGATTGCCGATCCCGCAAATACTCGAACAGGGGATAGGAGAGCGTCCCGTAGCCTTCACCATTCGTCGTCCGGTACAAGTCCGCCAGTTCGGCGCTATTCCGGATCCCCGGCGTTTCTCGGAGCAAGATGGCATCCGCCAGAGTGAAAATCGCTGTGGTCCCGGCAATGCCAATCGTCAGAGAAAGAATCGAGGTGGCTGACAGGAGGGGCGCCCTGGTGAGTAGACGGAATGCATACCGAAGATCCGCCACAATCGATGTCCAAAAACCCAACACAAGGTCCTTTCTCGCCTGCATCTTGCCTCCCTGGCCTGGTTCTGTTCGCCGAAAGGTGTGAAGTTGGAATGGCTACTCACCTAGCAGCAACGCATGGACGCTGGAATAGGTTCGAAGGAAACCTGGGAAATCTGATCAACGACACGTAGAATTGGACCCGGACGACAATTAGAACTGCCCGCTTTTTCAGAGCTGATTTGGATCATGGCAAGCATGGTTACAGACCAGCAGATCAGGAGACTGATGAAATTGCGGAAAAAGGAAAAGACGTTGACGATGGCGGCGGCCAAAGCGGGCATGTCGCGGAACCCGGCACGGAAGTATTTGAAGTCGGGCAAGCTGCCGAGTGAAAGCCGGTCAGAGCGGACCTGGCGCACCCGCCCGAATCCCTATGAATCCGTTTGGCCCGAAATAGAAGGGATCCTGAAACAGTCTCCAACCGTGGAGGCGACAACTATTTTTGACCACCTGAATCGGATCTACGAGGGGAAGTTCGAGGAAGGACAACTGAGGACGCTCCAACGAAGGCGCAAGCAGTGGAGAGCCCACTACGGTGAGCTGAAAGAGGTGATGTTTCCCCAGAATCATGAGCCCGGACATCAAGCCCAGTCCGACTTCACTTTCATGAACAGCTGGGGAGTGACGATTGCCGGGCAACCCTTTCCTCATATGCTGTATCACTTCGTCGTGACCTACTCGAACTGGGAGACGACGACCCTGTGCTTCGGTGAATCTTTCGAGAGTTTGACGCTGGGACTACAGAACGCGATCTGGGAACTGGGGGCGATACCATCCGAGCACCGAACAGACCGTCTATCGGCTGTGGTCAACAATCTCAAGAAGGGCGCCTTCACCGAACGCTACCAGACATTGCTCGATCATTACGGAATGAAGCGCAGCCGAACCCAAGCCGGAAAGGCTCATGAGAACGGAGACGTCGAGCAATCGCATCACCGGCTCAAGCGATCCATCCAACAGGAACTGCTGCTCAGAGGCAGTCGCGATTTCTCAGAGCGCAAGGACTACGAGCAGTTCGTCCAGAGAATCATCGAGCGACGCAATGCTGGCCGGCAAAGACGCCTGCGAGAAGAACTGGAAGTGATGAGGCCGCTACCGGATCGTCGCCTGGAGGACTTCATCCGATTCCGAGTGAAGGTCGCAACCAGTTCCACGATCCGAGTGCGCAACAACACCTACTCGGTGGACAGCCGCTTGATCCGCGAACAGGTGGAGGCGCGACTGTATGCCGATCATGTGGAAGTTCGTTATGGCGGGCAGCGAGTAGCCGAGATGCCTCGACTGCGGGGGGAAGGAAAGCACCGGATCGATTACCGGCACGTGATCCACTCGCTGGTGCGAAAGCCGGGAGCCTTTGCCCGCTATCGCTGGCGGGAAGATCGCTTTCCCGGAGTCCTGTTCCGAGTCGCCTACGACGAGCTGAGAGAGGATTGTCCACAGACGGCGGACCGACAGTATCTGGGGATCCTGGAGCTGGCGGCCCAAGAAGGGGAAAGGAAAGTCGAACAAGCTCTGAAGAACCGGATTGAAAGCGGCCGCCGAACCCGGTTCCAGGACCTGAAGTAGGATCTGATAGAGTCGGTTCTGCCGAGGTGGCAGGTCCAGGTTCCACCAATCAACATCCAGATCTATGACCGATTGCTCGGCACGCACAAGCAGGAGGTGAGGCCATGAGCGGAGGCAACCTGCAAAGACTCAAAGAGTGTTTGGTCGAACTTCGCCTGCCGACCTTCCGCGAGCATCACGGCTCGCAGGCCGCTTTGGCGACCACAGAGAGCTGGTCTTATCCGCAGTACCTGCTGGCTCTGTCGGAGCTGGAAGTCGCGGATCGACGGGAACGACGGATCCAGAAACTACGACGGACCTCGAAACTTCCCTGGGACAAGAGCCTGACTTCATTGGATCGCTCACGACTCCCGCAGAGTGTGGACCGGCAGTTGTCAGGATTGGTGGAGGGAGACTTCCTGGACCGAGCCGAAAATCTACTTGTGTTCGGTAATCCAGGAAGCGGGAAAACGCATCTTGTTTGTGCTTTGGGGCAGGAGTTGATCCTGCGAGACCGGCGGGTGCTGTTCTCGACCTGTGCGCTGCTGGTGCAGCGGTTACTGAGAGCCAAGCTCGAGCTAACTCTGGAGAGGGAACTCAAGAAGCTGGATCGGTTCGAGGCCCTGATCATCGACGACATCGGGTATGTACAGCAGAATCGCGACGAGATGGAGATTCTCTTCACGTTGCTCTCCCATCGCTACGAGCGTCGCTCGATTCTGCTGACCAGCAACCTGGTCTTCTCGGACTGGGAGAGGATCTTCAAGGATCCCCTGACCACGGCCGCGGCAATCGACCGCCTGGTTCACCATAGCGTGATCCTGGAGTTGAACGTGACCAGCTACCGGATGGAAGCCGCCAAGCAGAGAACCCAAAAGGAGACGAAGTGACTCTGAGGTGCCGCTCGAAAGGCCTTCTGCTGGCCACACAGAAAACGGCTCAAGCCCAGAGGGTATACAGCTCAATCAGCGGAGCATTCGAAGGGCAATCCCGAGCCTCGCGAAGCGTGGGAACTCCGTTCTGGCAAACCCTCACTCCATCCCCACGCTCAAGAAAACCGGAAAAGAAAAGAGGGCTTTAAGCCCTCAGAAGAAGGAAGAAAAACAAGTCAAACAAACACCCACTTCAGCGGGCAAGAATCGTAGTCGCGGTGATCAAAAATAATTGTCGTTGAACAGAAAGCAAGCGACAGCGCACCTGTCCCTTAACGGAAGCCTGTCAGTTGGGCGGTCGCCACATGATTACGGAGTGAGCGATTCTCTCTCTGAGGTAGTCGATTGCTTTCTGTTGCGACGCGATTGACCCGGCCTGCCCACATCACTAGCAGCAACTTGAGCGGCAATTGCATGAAGGCTATCGTATGCCATTCGTGAAAGGACCGATCAGACGAAGGGAGAGGTCCGATTCCGGTCGGCGGAGTTTTGGCACACTACGCCATGTGAGGACCACTCAAGAAGGCCAGTGAGAGAGCCGGACGAATGGGGATTTTCGAAGTGCGAAGTTCTTCCTCGGGTAGGACTTGAACCTACAACTCTCCGGTTAACAGTGGCCCTCGGAGATTTTGCTTAATTCCTTTATTTAAAACCAGTTACGTGTCAGCGCGCTGATGTATTAAGGTCAGCACGCTTCTGATCCATTCAATTGCTTCAATTATTTCTACGATTCTGTACCAATAGTGACAGGTAAGGTGACGCACACGGTGGCACACCGTGTTTTTTCGTTAAGGGCTCTTTTTCCTAGCTCTTCAGACAGTCAAAGTGCGAGGGATCTCTCAAATCATGAATCGTGGCGGTGTGGGTGTCAGAACTCCCCAGGGACGAATCACGAATCCCTTCTGAGACAGGTCATAAAAGGAAACCTCATAATACTTCCAGGGTCAGTCAGCAGTGTTCCAGAGGGCCGGAAACGCTCGGCTGGTTCCAGCAATTTGGCTAGCGTATTATCAGGATCAAAAGCGCTGATGACGGAATTATCTGGAAACCAGACAATCAATAGTTAGACCCCTGAAAGGGAGGACTTCTATGCAGAATGCATCCATAAAGTCAGACGGACAAGGACAGGCCAGCCTCATCCGGTTGGGAGGGCTCGCGATCATTGTGGGGCTTATGATTAACGTCATCCTCAACAGCGTGCTCAAGGAGTTCCCGCCGGAAGATCCCACCGTCACCGAGCTCCAAGCATACCTGTCAAGTGAGGCAGGCACATGGGCTATCGTGCACGGCTTCCGGTACGTAGCCTTTGCGTGCATCGTTCTCTTTGCCGCCGGTCTGTTTTCGAGGACGTGCTGCACTCGCACAACCCAAACAACAGGGTGGGGTGTGGTGGGGATTGCTTGGAACTGCCATGTTCGTGACGAATGGAATGATCACGAACGGAATTGAGACCCTTGCTTTTCTCAATATCAACCTCCTTTCACAGCAACAGGAGCTCTTCTGGCTCCTCTTTCGGCTCACGCGCGTGCTGTTCACCGCTGAAATTGTGACTTGGTCGATCGTTATCCTAGGGTTCAGTATCGCGGGTTGGCGCTCGACCACGATCCCGAGATGGCTCGCAGCGCTCGGCCTGCTCAATGTGGTAGCCGGCATGCTGTCCGGTTGTTTTATCGTGTCCATCCTCACTGAAGGTTGGGCCACAATACTCATAGGCGTGGCTGCGCTTACGGGCCTAGCCTGGTTCGCATGTGTCGGAGTCTACATGTTGCTGCGAGGAGAGTCGTAGGAGTTTACAGGCCCGAGTTAGGGACAGGCCTTTTCTCGACGAGACAAACGATCGTTGAGTCGGAGGCCACCGTAAGACCTAGATCCGATTCAAAGCCCGTTTCTCTTGGCAGTTTTCTTGGAGGCGATCGTGATTGCGAGGATCTGACTAGCTTCGTCGTGAAGGGCTTCGATTGCTTCCCGGGACACAGTCTTTGAACCCTTTAGTAATTCTAACCAATACAGACACTCGTCGGCCTCTTCTTCCACGGTTGAGAGCTTGTGCACAAAATCTTTTTACGGAATTTGGCTCGTTGTGTGGCTCTGTAGTTCGCTCCGACAGAAGCTGCGGCTCGTCCCAGTTGCCTTCGGATCATGCCGATTTCGCTTCCTGTAGGGAGTTGACTGCATAGTTTGAGGACCTCCCCGGCAAAGAGTTGGGTTCTCTCCTTCAAATCGAATGGGTTGTTCATCCTTGTTAGAACGAGTGGGAGGGGGGGAAGGAGAAAGAATTGGGAATTTTGGCGACGAAGTTCGAGAAAGAAAGGGCGAAGTTCGAAGTTCTTCGTCGCCACTTTGCATTTCGAACTTCGCAGTTCGAAATTCGCAAAGTGGCTCCTCAGGTAGGACTTTAACCTACAACCCTCCGGTTAACAGTGGCAGTCGGAGATCTCGCTTAAACCATTGCATAAACAGGGCTTATGGATAAGTGTCTTTCTTCTCCTGGCATTGGGACCATCCGGATCCAGTCAATTGCTTCAATAGTTTCGATTAACAACCGCCAATAGTGACCGCTAACCTGCCACGCCAGGTGACACACGAGCCGCCAGGCTGATTCAGCCCATACAGAATGCGGTCGATCTACAATTCAAAAGCGGCAGATCCGTTTCCTGGTAGCATTCAGGGTAGAGAGCCGCTCAAACAAAGAACGGCATCATATGTTTACAAAGGGCAGTGAGGGACCTAATTGGAGTGGGTGACGCAACGATCTTCCCTTCAACCGGTGGGTGGTCCGAGCGATTGGAAATTCACCGGACCAAACCAACGAGGTCGGCTGAGCGAACACCTCAAGGCCTGAAGATTATGTCGCCCTGGTCACCGCAGTCGGATTCGAGAGTTTCGCAAGAACCATTAGCATGAGGAACAACCAATATGAATCAGAGAATTTCACCCTCGTGAGGCCAAGAATCTCTTGGAAAAAAACAGCGCAAGAAGCGATCCGGGAGAGACTGAAAAGTTAGGCAGATTTCAACGGTCTACCCGAACCTCAGTTTCGCCTCTCCGAGATTGCCCTCTCGGAGAGAAACGCCCTGTGCTTTTCTGCTAATTGCGGAAGGGTTTTAGGTTATGGTCAAGGACTTCTTGGCCCGCCGGTGAGGCGTGACGTTTAAGGTTGCAAGATCAATGACGCAGCGCATCTACACACCCCAAGGCCATCGCTTCTTCGACAACCTAGTCACCTTTATCGCTGGTGTTGCGTCGCTGGGCACGGCGTTCGAGATCCAGAGCGATCTCGCTAGCCTACCTTACGGCCCGAACAACTAGCTTACGTTGGAAGGCTTTTTTTGCGAGTTTAGAATCTTCCCCGAGCCCATCTTTTCGGAGCTCTTGGCGAACCGCTGGCCTAGCCGCGTAGTGGTGGATGAAGTCCCGATCAGCCAATCACCTCCAGTCCACCCAATTTGGCTTACGGGCCTTCACGGTGTTCACGGCTCTATGATCGCCAACGCATTCGTTCAATACTTCGAAGCAAACCGATCTCTCGCCGTGCAGAAGTACACGACGAACACACAGGCATGGCCCCCAATTTGGAACTTTGGCAGGGTGGTAAGAAATGCGCTTTCTCACGGCGGCATGGTCGACTTCAGGAATCCAAATGCCGCCCCCGTTTCATGGCGAAGTCTGAGCTATGGCCCTGCGCAGAACGGACGGCAACTACTGTACCAAGACATCACGTCGGTTGAGCTGATTCTTCTCATGGAGGAAATGGATGCGCCCCTATAGGCAAGTGCAACCAAAACCTTTCGTTCAAGCGGACCCCCACTTTTATCTCAAACGTTAGCCAATGTCATGATACGGAGCACCTATGATTCGAGAAGGGAAAACAGGAACTGGTGTTTGAACAGACTTTTAAAAATATCGACGACGCTCTCCGGAAAGAGGGGCGGATGCACGACCGAGTTGGATTACACGGAACAGAACAGACCTCCTGGCTGCTGTTTCTGAAGTATCTCGAACTTGAACCTACGACCCTCCGGTTAACAGTGGCCCTCGGAGACCTTTCGTAAATCGATTATTAGCAAATATTTAAGGCAGAACAGCCTGCTGTGTCGGGTACTCTGGGTCGGCTCATCCTATTCAATTATTTCAATCATTCTAATTGTTGATGAGCAATAGTTGCGCCTTAAGTGACACTACACGTGACTCACTTCCCGAAGCAACTCCCTCGTGAAAAATAACCTTTTAGGCCAAACGGGTAAAGTGCAGAACCAGCAATGGGAACTAATCTGAACACACAGGTTTTTAGACGAGCACCCCTCCTAGGTTTCCAGGTGATGCAATAGAAATACATCTCTTCTGAGGCCTATCGTTCGGCTTTCAAAGAATCTGTACGCTTCATCGTATTGACCTGCCGCTATCAAGTTGGCTGTATCAAGCACGTAACGGGAAACGTATTCAAGGATGTGTCTTGAGTCAGCCCTAGAGTGAATCCATCTGCAGATTTCTTGGCCAATAAGGTAATATCGCTCCAGAGCACTGAACCTTTCATCGATGCCAGAATTCAGAATATAAGAATACCTGAAATCTCTAAGGATCTGCATGAGACGACTATCATCTGGCATGCACTTGAAGTCAACCACAGCAGAGGTAATATAGCAGCCCCCGCTTGTCCACTTCCCGAGAATAACCATTAGGTCAATGATCCAGCCGATGAGACTCTGCAGCCAGCTATGGGCATAGCTGCGGTCGTTTCGAATCCGCTGATACTCGCGATCACTTGCCCGATCGACGCAAGCATTAGCGTCATTTACTATGTCTTGTTCACAGGAACGACAGTAGTAGCCGCGACTGTTTCCTATCGATCTCCCACCGTCTCGACAATATGCCATGGGTAGCTTTCTCCCCGAACGGTTAAGAGAACGAATCCTACCGCCTAAGGGGTGGCCTTCAGGAATCGATCAAGAACCTCGGCAGTATTCCAACGTCTTCGGGCCGAGCAGATCACTACCTGATCGGCTCTCACTCCGGCATACTCAGATAGCTTCTTTATTATATCTGCTGTGCGCTTCTCTATAGTTTGTAAGAGTCTACCTGACGGAGTATTAGTTATTGGATCCCAGCCTACGACGCCAGCCACCTCTTCTTCGATTGGTAAAAGGATCTGATCGACTTTATTCAAGACGAATAAAATTTTCTCTTTGTGTCCAGTGCGATCTAGCATCCTCTTTATGTTTAATTGAATGTGCGCAATATCTCGACTAGAGGCATCGAGAACCCAGTAAAGCAGATCGTTCTTTGCCACTTCCTCTGCCCAAGTATCAAAATAAGCGGCCGCAAGCTCGCCAGATGACTCTCCAAGACCCGGCCCATCAGTGAATTGAAAGGCAAATCCCTCAGGAGTTTGAACTTGAAAGGTCCTAAATTCGTTTGTCACAGATCTTGCAGATCCTGATTGGAGGTGTTCCATTCGCCCTTCGCTTTCCGCCCTGAAGTGCAAGTAGTCTGCGACATCCCCTTGTTTCAATAAGAAAAGGCTCTTTAGGAGTTCGGTCTTCCCGACTCCTGTCTGGCCAACGCCGATTACTCCAAAAGGTCTTTTTAGCCGATTCCCAGCTGCTTGAAGCACCGAACTTATTCTGTGCGTCTGCTGCTCCCGGATTCTCAAAGCCTTGCCGTGGTCCTGGGATATGCTTTCCGGCATCACGCGTGTTCTGACAGCCTCCCGAGCTCTTCGTGACATTAGTTCAGTGTGATCTTTCTCTTCTCTGAGCCGGGAAACTTTGATCTTGACGTTTTCAGGGAGGAAGTAAAGAAACTTGTCTAAAACCTCTCCATGGTTCCAGCGTCTACGAGCCGAGCAAGCAACAATCTGATCGTGGCTGATTTCTACATATCCGGTTAGCTTGTCGACCACATCTTGAACTCTCTCGTTGATGAGCCTCAATAATGCCTTCGAAGGCCGATTGAAGTCTAGATCCCATCCAATGACCCCTCTTTCCTCAAGTTCGAGGGGCAGTAGAATCTGATCAACTTTGTTGAGTACCACGACCAAACGGTTTCGATAGCCAGTAGCATCAAGGATCCGCTTCATGTTTCTTTGAAAATGGGCAATATCTCGGCTTGAACCGTCAAGCACCCAGTACAAGAGATCATGTCCGGGAATCTTCTGCTCCCACCTCTGCAAGTATTCCTTCTCTTTGGTGCCGGCGTTCTCGCCTAGTCCAGGTCCGTCTGTGAATTCGACACGAAATCCCTCATCATTCCGAATAACGAAGGAAAAGAAGTCCTTTGTGACCGACTCTGTGGCTCCGGTCTTCAGGCGATAAAAGTCCTCTTCTCTTTGCGCCTTGAAGTCTCTGAAGTTTGAAAGATCGTCCTCTGAAATGCGAAAAATGCTCTTCAGGAGTTCGGTTTTGCCGACTCCCGTTTGCCCTATGCCAACAATCCTGGCTGGGGACAAGAAGGTCCTGTTCCAGCCTCGCCATTTTCTCGTCGTACTCGTCGGGTCCGATCTTTGATCTTAAGAGTTCTCTCAACTTGTTTGGGTCCATACGTTTTCCTAGCGCCATAAAATCCTACTGTAAAACGTATGCTTTTAGAAGTGAGCAATTATCCTTCGGAATCCCTTGTCAGTGAGACTGACTCCAAGCTTCGTTGACCAATAACTCGCTATGCGAGGTAGCAGCTGTCTCTTACTGCCAGCCCAGCGAAGCAACGGCGAGATTGGTTTGTCCACCATATAGCCTCCTCGGAGAGGCTCGCGCATCAAGCCTCGATCAGATATTACCTTGAGAGGCAGACTACTGCTACTGGTCCACAATGCCAAACTGCAGCCTGGATCCCGAAGAGAATCGAAATGCCAACAGGGGACTTGGCCTTCGAGTCCTTCACCTTCGGCAAGCCAATGAAGCGAATCTGAAAAACGCTTCGGCTTGGTCTTCTGGATAACCAGCGAACGCCCATTAATGACGGAGACCGTCACTTAATCGGCTGGTGATCCGGCCAAAGGTTCAAGAATCCCGGCCCAGTTATCTCAGGCCCTCGATTAGTTGGACTCGCAACTTCCAATCGAAATAGAAGGGTGATGGATAAGACTCGAAGCTCTTCAAGGACCCTCGGGGACAAATTAAACTGTGAATGCAAATTGTTGAGTAAAGAATGCTCGCGAATGGATCACCCTCAATCTGTCCGGGGCGATCGACAATTCAGAGGTTTGCATTTCAATGCGAATTGCTCAGCAGAATTCAAGAAGCCAGCCTTGAAATCCGACCGCCCGGAGCCGCTACCAGACGATAGGAACGTGAAATCGAGGACGGTCAAGAGTAAAGTTGAGGTCTTGGGACAGAAGTCGTAGCAGCTTCCGTTTAGGAGAAACTTTTAACTGAGGTCTCCAGCTCATAACGAAAATGTCCAGACGTGAGGAAGAGCAACGCAGGAGCCTACTTGCCTTACAAGAACTAACGCAGATCTCTCCGCTCCACTTTCTAGAAGTAGTCTGCTGGCAACACCCATTTCCAGCAACAGAACTCTGGGAATATGATGAGGAGGAGGACAGCCACGACGAAAGGTGGAAAAGGAATGTTCACTTTCCGCGATTCGATCGAGCAGAATCTGTCCTTACTGAGCTGCGACAGAGGGGCGCAGACATTGTCTATGTTGCGCTGGTCCTCTTGTACTGGAGCGACGATTCGAAGTGGGTTGAATGGCAGAAATCAAATGAAAAAGAGTTGGAGGAGGAGTTCAACAATTCAGAGCAGGTCAAAATCCTGAGGCGGATGCAGCAGGAGGACATTCCGAAGTTGGATGTAGTTTTCGGGCCGACTTTACTCCAAAGACTGTCCCAAGCCGTGGAGGAGCTTCTTGCTGAGCCAAGGCTTCGGATTACCAAGATGGAACAAAGCATCCCCATCAAGCCTCTGTGCGGACACAGGGTCCGTCGGCCCGAATACGGCCTTAATCTCATCATACTGTTGCTCTCTGAACACCTGGCTGAGAACATAAAACTACAGAAGGGTTACGATGTGATCGCGCGGCTTCTCCACAGTGCATTTCCCCGATTCCTCCCGAACTTTAACCACGAACATGTCAGGAGCAGGCTCAATACCTGGGCTTCGCGACTGGAGGCGATCACCGATTGCCGGGCCTTCCAGACCGACTTCAAAGAGGTTCCTCGCCTATTGAGAGAAGACCCCCTAGCAGCCTTAGATCAGGCACGAGAAAGGCGAAACCGAATCGTCGACATGTCCTGGCGACCGTAGAAAATCAATTCTCGGCTTTCGATTTTTCTCCACTTACATACTGAAGCACTCATGCGGCATTCTTGGATTGGCCCAAGAAATACAAGGGCCAGGAAGGTAGCTGCGAGTGATGAAAAGTCTTCTCTTCAAACTGTATAGCGGTTTGTTCCGTTGTGAGGACTGCCAGACTGAATTTGGCCTCTTCAGAGTGAAGTCCCTTTTATGCCCTGAATGTCGCGGTCGATTGTTTCACGTGTTTGATGATGATCCGCAACACCCAGAGGATCCTTCAGCGGAGATGACCAACGTTACGTTCGAACAAGGGGTGGAGTCGTGAAGTTTCCTTGCCCGCTCTGCTCCGTCCCACTAGAAGTCCTCTATTCGAAGAAGGACAAGCCCTACATACAATGCCACACGGACGGCATGCAGATGTTCATCCGATATGACTCCGGAATTCGAAGGCTTGAAGCACAAAGTCAACGCCGAATTTATAAACTCGACAATTTCGTGATTTGCAACGACTGCAATGTCGGCGTTCGAAAGATGAGAAAGAAGATCCATGAGCCCTTCTTCGGCAGAGCAGGTCTGTATTGCCCTGGGTGCGACGAATTGCTCCTGGAGGCACCGGAGGACTGGAAGGAAAAGCTGAAGGAATAGGAGAAGTGTGCCTGGGGAGCTGGTACCTCCCCAGGCGCAAGATCGAAAACCCGAAAGTCAGCATGAGTAATCGACATCCTAATTATACGAGATTCGTCTGCTTCAGCCGAGTCCATCTTCCCCAGAATTCCCGAGCTCCGCCCGAGTTTTACCCGTTCTTCGGACAAAACGGGGCAGGAACCCCTTACTGACGACATTAATTAGATCGGAGATATCTATGAAGATCAAAACTTATCTAGGCGGGTATGAAACCTCGGACTTCGAACCCATCCCGCCGGGGATTTACGAGGCCAGGATAGTCCACGTGAGTCACGAGGAGGCCTCTACTGGAACCAAGTTCCTTAGTGTTGAGTTTGAAATCCTTGGGTCCGATCAGGCGGGGCGGCACGTCTGGGGCAACTGCTACCTAACTGAGAATGCCCGCTGGAAATGTGCAGCGCTACTTAAGGCCGCTGGCCTCCCACTTGAGGACGAACTCGAGATAGACCTCCTCATGTCGGGGGCCACATCAAAAGCGGCCACTCAGGGCCGGGTCAAAACCGGCCAGTGATCTAGTAGTTATATCCTCGCCTTGAACACATTTCAATCCTTGTGAAGGCCTCCGTGAGGAGGCTGTACGGCCTTGCTGGTCGGGGCGGGTTTGCTGTGAGCCCGTGAGCAGGGCGTTCGTTGACCGGTTCGGCCGGTTCTTGGACCGCGAAGCTGGTCGATCCGGAATCTTCTTTCTTGTTGGTATGTCCAGTAGCAGAAGCGGTGCGTAACTGTGGGAAACGAGCGAGCACCGCGAGCCGTTTTCCAAGCGCTGTGGGAACGGTGGAAGAACCGATGCATGGGCCGGCTTCTCGATGTGACCGTTCTCCACGGTTTCCATAGCGCGGCAGTTTCCACGCCTTTCCGGTTCCGGCTCATTTCTTTTCTCCTCGCTTCTTGGTCGACTTCTCCCGTTGTTGACGTTCGTAGAGGCGATAGCTCTTGCCTCGAATGAAGGTCACCTCCGAAACGTGTAGAAAACGATCCAGCAGCGCAGAGGTGGCCGCCGTGTCTCCTCCCAGCATCGCTCCCCAGTCCTCGAGTGGTCGGTTCGAACTGATAATGGTCGAGGTCTTCTGGTAGCGGCGATGCAGGATCTCCAGCAGATCTTCAGCCGCCGAGTCGGGCACTCTCCGAAGTCCCAGATCCTCGATGATCAGCAGCGGGATCCGGGTCATCTCTGCAATGTAGGGTCGGCGCATCCCGGTGGCAGTGGCTTCAGCGAGGTCCTCGAGCAGATCGAAAGCCGACTTGTACTGTACCCGGTGACCCGCTTCCACAGCCTTGATTGCCACCGTGATGATCAGATGTGTTTTGCCGACTCCCGCCTGACCGATGACCAACCAGCCGCGACACTGTTCGATGAATCGGCAAGTGGCCAGATCAAAGATCTGCTGCCGATTGATCGAGGTGTTGAAAGAGAACCTGAAGTCCTCCAAGAGTTTGCGTTCCGGGAACTGGGCCTGGCGGAGACATCGCTCCAGCAAACGGTCGCGCCGGCGGGTGAGTTCGTCGTCGATGAGCAGCTCAAAGAACTCCTGATGAGAGAGACGGCCCTGGATGGCTTGTTGCAGCCGTACGTCAAAGACCTGGGCCAGGCCCGAGAGCCTGAGGTGGCGAAGTTTCCGTTCCAGTTCCAATGAGATCATTCCGGGTCTCCTGAGCGGGGAGTGAGTTGGTACTCAGACAGCGGCCGAATCAACTCGTGGTCGGAGGTGAATAGAGAGCGTTGCGGCACGTCTAGTCGCTTGCATAAAGCCACCAGGGTCCGATAGCGGAAGGCATCGTGAGAGAGAGCCTTGGCACAGGCTTCATTGACGACCGTGGCCGGGTAGCGTCGGGTCAAAGAGATCATGCCTCTCAGGAGCCGGTAGGCCAACACGTCGCGCACCTCCAGGGCTCGCACTGCCCAGCGGTGAGCATCAGAGCCAATCCTGCGGGCTTGCCCGAGCAGCTGACTCTCAGTTCGATAATGAGCGTAGCGTTTGCGTTCCGGAAGATGTGTGGGTTCGGTCTGGAACTGGCCGGGTTTCCGCTTGGGATGCAGGACGACTTGCTGCTCTCGGAAAAAGACTCGGACGATCCGGTCATCCCAGTGCACAGCCACTTCACAGCCAAGCAGATGATTGGGTACCGAGTAGAAGGCTCGATCGACTTCGATGTGGCCATCCACGGAGACCGTGCGACGGCCGGTACGGAAGAAACTGAAGCGGGAGTCGGGTAGAGGTCGAAGACCCTTCTGTTCCTCCAGGAATCGGGGCCAGACCTGCTGTTTGGTGGTGCCGTGGATGCGCTGTCGGGCGACCCGCTCGTTCCAGTTCCGTAGATGCTCATTCTGCTCGGCCAGACTCTCGAACCGTCTGCCCTTCAGGGCACTGGACTTTGTATATCCGATCGTCCTTTCGACTTTTCCATTCTCATTTGGAGAGCCAGGATGGATGGGAATGATGGCAAAACTATAGTGACGGCCCAGCGCACTGAAAACGGCGTTGATCTCGGGATCGACAAAGCAGGCTCGCGTGACTCCGGCCTTCAGGTTATCCAAGCGAACCACGTCTACCGAGCCACCAAACCAGTGGAAGGCATTCTCGACACAACGGACGAAGGTCTCCAGATCCTGCCGCCAGACGACCTCCTCATACGAGTGGCGGGAATAACACAGCACTGCCTTGAACAGGTGGGGGCGACGGTACCGGCCCGATTCGGTTTGTGTCAGAGCTGCTTTGCCAAAGTCCACCTGCATGTCCCGACCGGGTGGAGTTTCCACCCGAGCGAAGACTCGTGGACTCTCGGCTTTGAGCTTTCTGCAAAACCGTTTGACGGAGTTATACGCTCCATCGAAGCCATGCTCCAAAACCAGGTCTTGCCAGATCCGCTTGGCATGCAACCCCAGCTCAAGCTTCTTCTGGATTTCCTCCCGAAAAGGCTCACACGAGCTGCGCCGACCCGGGGGCCGCTTTGGCCGCTTTTGCTCACCCGAGCCGGGGGCCACTTTGGCCGGTTTTGAATCTCGGGACGGATCATGTCGGGCTACAGTCTCTCGACGAACTCCTGTTTCTCGCTCGATCCGCCGATACGACCAGCCCAGCTTCAATAGCGCCACAACCGTTTGTTTCTTCTCCATTTTCAGTACATTGACCATCGGCGCATCCTACGAGGGATGCAGCTCTCAATGGCTCCTGAAAATGGCCGGTTTTGAAGTGGCCCTCACTGGCCGCTTTTGGGTGGCCCCTGACACTCCTCATAGGAAAGAGAGTCCGCGTACAGGTGAAGGAGGTGGAGGGGACCTTCAGTAACCACTCTGAAGCCTTCAATTTTCGAGCTCTAAAGAAGGGTCAAATCCCTCTCCTGTGACTCACATTCCGGGAAGCAGCGTATTTGTAACACGCTGCTTCCCGCGCCATGAAATCAATCAACGATCTATCAAATGGGCATCGACAAGCTTCGACTTGTCACGGAGGACACTGTGACACCGGACTTTTGCGCCTGGGTTAACCAGGATATTGAGAGGGCCTTCTTAGAACGCAGCGCAAGGTATGTCGATGTCATGCAAAGTGGAGGCGAGGGTATCGCCTCCGTTACTCCGCAGACTCCCTGCCGGATTATTGCTCGAAAGAAGAAGTTCCAACCCGCGTTCTTCATTCAGAACGGATTCTTAGTGCCCAAGCGCGATCCGGTTCAGATCTTGGAGGTTAATCCGAACAAGATGGCGAACGGACGAGAGGACCTTGACGTTCTGGTGGGATGGATCTTCGGGCCGTCGGCCGAGTTCAAGATCTCGCGGATTGACTTGAATGCAGACCTCGAAGCTCCCGTCGATTCATTCTTTCGCTCCCTTCGCATTCCCTACAAACGAAAGAGTGCGAGGTACAGCGAAAGCCGAAGTAGAACGATCCAGGTTCATGGCAACTGCGGAATCACTGGTCTCGTGATCGGGGCTTCTCCTGCTCAGTTACGCGTCTACGACAAGATTCAGGAGCAGCGAGTTCGCAGGTAACCTGTGGACCACCTACCGACAGTCTTGACACGTTTCGAGTTTCAGCTTCGGCATCGAAAATGCCCGATCTGGAACTTGTCACAGCTCGAAAAACTACTGGACTACGAACCCTTTGACTCCCTGCAGTTTCTGGAGGCTTCGACAAACTACGATTTTCGGACCGACTCAACGAGTTCGAAGAACCGCTACCTTTTCAACAATCTCCAGAAAGATTACGGCACCCAGGAAGCCATTCGGATTCTGAATCGAAATCGCCACTTCAAGAGGGACATCGCTCCTTTCCTTCTGGAGCAGCACACGATCAAGAGAGACCTCCAAGAGTCCTACCTGTCTGGTGTCCGGAATTTTCTGTCGAATCAAGGGGCAGAGATCTAGTGAGGCCATGACATGAGAAAACTTCTTACCCCAAGAGAACTGGCAGCCATTCTAGGAGTCAAACCGGCAACCATTTACGGCTGGGTGAAGGCTCGGATGATTCCGCATATCACGATTAGCCGGGGCCGGCGGAAGTCCACAGTGCGGTTTCGCGAGAGCGAAATTGAATCCTGGTTGCGGCAAAGAAGTCAGAAGAAACGCCGAGGCACGCACTGAGCCGAGCTTGCGAAAGCCGATGAAACAGGTGTATCAATTCATCCCATGCAAGGTCTCTGTGAGCCACTGTTGGACCAGAGTGGTTGTCGCGTCCTTCTTGACGGAGCTCCCAACCGAAAGGGGGTAAGCATGGGAGTCTACCGACGCGGCAAATTCTGGCACATCCGCTATCAGGACCCAGATGGGAAGATTGTTCGCGAAAGCACCCGGCAAGAATCCAAACGAACAGCCGAAGATATTCTTCGGAAACGCAAGACGGAAATCGCCGAGGGTCGATACCTCGACAAGCTCGAGCGACCTAAGATGACATTCCATGAGCTTTGCGACTGGTACTGGGAACACCATGGCCAGTTCAAGCGTTGACACGGCATCTCGGGGGCCCAGAAACGTTTCAAGGCGTTCTTTGGCAATCGGCTGCTCACCATTATCACTCCAGAGCTTGTCAGCGAGTTCTCAGGCGTGCGCAGGACCCGAGACGGAGTGAAGGCCAGCACTGTCAACCGGGACCTCCAGTTGCTCAAGCTGATGTTCAACTTGATCATCAAGCACAAGCGCTGGGCGGCCGTCCTGGATAATCCGACTATATATATAGTGCTTGCTCGCGAGAACAATGCTCGTGTGCGTTACTTGGACAACAAGGAAGTACAGGCCTTGTTGCAAGCCTGCAATGATCGGCTCCGGCCGATTCTTGCGATGGCCCTGCGCACTGGAATGCGTCGCGGCGAGATCCTCAACCTTCGCTGGAAAGATGCCGACCTGGCTAACCGCCAGATCTTCATCCGTCGATCGAAGAGTGGTTTGAGTCGGCACGTTCCGATCAGTGAGGATCTCTTCTCGCTGCTGCTGGAACTGCCTTCTCGTTTTGAAGGTGGCTACGTCTTTCCCAGTCATCTTCCCCGTCGCGGTTCTGAGAGCTCAGGAGAGGCGAATGAGCCTCTGGTCGATATCAAAAACTCCTTCAAGGCGGCTTTGACAGAAGCCGGAATCAAGGATTTTCGATTTCATGATCTGCGGCACACGTTTGCTTCCCATCTGGTCATGCAGGGAGTGGATCTGAATACAGTTCGGGAACTTCTCGGACACAAGAGTCCTCAGATGACACTCCGTTATGCGCATCTTTCACCGGGTCACAACCGTGACGCGATCCAGTGTATTGACAAGGCTTTAGGGCCTGTTTGTAGGCACACTGGTGACACACGTAGTGACACAGGCAAGATTGTGCCCTTCAGAACGAAGGCAAAATGAAGGTGGAACGATCCAACAGACTTCAGGCGTTGTAGCCTGGAGATACACATAACTGAAAATAAATGCCGAACTGCAAATGGTTGGAAAGAAAGGGCGAAGACGATTTTCGAAGTTCGAAGTTCTTCGTCGCCACTTCGTATTTCGAACTTCGCAGTTCGCAATTCGAAGTGGCTCCTCAGGTAGGACTTGAACCTACAACCCTCCGGTTAACAGCCGGAGGCTGTGCTCATCAAGATCCGGTCGAAGCCCTGAAAGTCGGGGCGGCACCTTCGGTTGCTTTTCCCAAAAACCATTTGGCGCAGGTCGAGAGAGCTATTAAGCTCGTCACCATGGTGAAGTGTCGGTCAATGAGTCACTCTCTCCAGATAGTCGCGACTTGTGCTCTGGGCCTGGAGGAAATTCTGGCCGCAGAACTGCGCGACCTTCGCATCAACCCGGTTTCCCTGGAAAAGGGCGCCGTGCTCTACACGGCCGGCTGGGAGATGGTGTGGCGCTGCAACTGGAGACTCCGTACTGCCAACCGAGTCTTGGTCAAGCTGGGCGACTGGGGAGCCGAAGACGGAGACGGGCTGGCTGCCGGGATCCAGAGATTGGTGCGGACATCGAATCTGAGCTGGCAGGGGTTAGCGGCTTCCCAGCTCTTTTCGCCGGACCAAACCCTGTCAATTCGGGCAACCAGTAGTGCTTCGAAGGTGAAAGACACGCGCTGGGTGGCACTTCGTGTGAAAGACGGGTTGGTGGATGCGCAGCGGGAAAAATACGGCCGTCGCAGCTCCGTAGACAAAGAGAAGCCCGACCTCCATCTCCGGGTGTGGTTACATCGTGATAGGGCCAGCCTGTTGCTCGACACATCCGGGGAGCCGCTGGATCGGCGAGGATATCGAGTTCAGACGACAGTGGCTCCGTTGCGGGAAAATCTGGCGGCGGCCTGTGTCCTGAAGAGTGCTTGGGATGGCCGTGGCCCGATCCTGGATCCCATGTGTGGATCGGCAACGTTGCTGGCGGAGGCTGCCTCGATCGCCATGGGAAAGGCCGCAGGCCAATTGCGTCAAGGTTGGAGCTTCCAACGCTTGCCCAATTACGACAAGGCGGTCTTTTCCGGGATTCGAGAGGAACCGATTCCATCGTTGTCGCAGGACGTTCAGCTCTTTGGCATCGACCGTTCGGGTAAAGCGATCCAGGCCGCCCGCCTGAATCTGAAGCGAGCCGGACTGCTGGATCGGGCGGTGCTAAAAGTGGCCGATGCATTCGATTTCGTGCCTCCGGCCGGGCCCGGTCTCCTTTTGGTCAATCCGCCGCATGGCGAGCGCCTGGCAGAATCTCCCGAGCAATGGAAGAAGCTGGGGGATCTATTCAAACAGAGGTATGCCGGCTGGAGGGCGGTCGTGTTGGCCGGGGGCAGAGATCTGGGAAAACACATCGGCCTCCGGCCCTCGTTCCGATTGCCGGTCAAGAATGGTCCTCTGCAGGCCCGTATTCTGGGGTTTGAGCTGTATTGACACCGATCTGCTTTGCCGATGCCCATTGAGGAATCCGAAATGCCAAGCAAGGGTGCTTGGCCTACAAGGAGCGGTCTGCCCAAATCTCCACGACGATTCGAGCGGAGCCTCGTAGGATAGCCTCCCAGGTTGTCATCCGTTTCGCAGTTTCATCTTGGGCTAGTGACCGCCTTCCTTGCGGACCCGGTTGGCTCCTTACGGAAAGGTCGAAGAAGAGGACAACCGCAAAGGCCAGGGTCGGGCGAAGCCCTCAATCCCGGAGCGCTTGGCAGGGATCCACTCGGGTTATGGCTCGGGCGGGAAGGTAAGCTGCGCCGATCGAAACCGCGAGCAGTATCAGACTAATCAGCAGGAATGTTGTGGAGTCAGTGGGGCTGGTGTCGTAGAGGACCGATTCCAGCAGGCGTACCAGTCCCAGTGAAAGCCCCAGCCCTAGAGCGATTCCGGTGGCCACGGGGAGCAGACCCCGCTTGAGTGTTTGGCGCACCAGCTGTGAAGAGTGGGCACCGATCGCCAGCCGAATGGCGAGGTCATGCCGTTGGCGAACCACCTCAAAGCCGATCAGCCCATGAATCCCAATCGCCGCCAGGATCAGAGCGAGCAGACCAAATCCCGAGAAGAGAGCGGTAAAGAGTTGTTGTAACCAGAGATCCCGGATTCGAACCGCTGACAGAGGTTGGATGGAGTAGACCGGTATGTCGGGGTCAATCCCAGCGATCCTCTGTCGCAGCGTTTCGCCCAGTCCAGCCGGATCCACATTCGTCCGCGCCAGTAAAGTGGAGTTCCCCCGGTTTCGTGGACACCTAATCCTTTGGGAGAATGGAGGATACGATGCCAAGAACAAGACGAGCTTATCCACCCGAGTTTCGCCAGCAGATAGTCGAGCTTCATCGAGCCGGGCGCAGACCCGGTGAGCTGGCCCGAGAGTTTGAACCCAACGAACAGACGATCCGCAACTGGATCGCCCAGGCAGACCTGGATGAAGGCCGTCGTAGAGACGGCCTGACGACGGTAGAACGAGCCGAGCTGCGGAAGTTGCGCAAAGAAAATAGGCAGCTGAGGGTTGAGCGGGAAATATTGGCAAAAGCCGCGGCCTGGTTCGCACGGGAGAGCGATCCTATTTCCAAGAAGTCTTCAGGTTCGTGAAAGTGAATCAGGCCGACTATCCAATCACCACCATGTGCCGTTTGCTGGGTGTCTCCACCAGTGGCTACTACGCGTGGGTCGATCGCGGACCTTCGACTCGAGATGAAGCGAATGCTCGTCTTCTGGAAACAATCAACGGGATCCACCAGCAAAGTCGTCGGACCTATGGAGCTCCCCGCATTACGGCGGAACTTCGAGAGGAAGGTCACCTGGTGGGCAAAAACCGGGTGGCCCGACTGATGAAAGTCGCCGGCATTGAAGGCGTTAGCCGCAGACGCAAGACACGCACGACCCTGAGAGGCCAAGACAGCCGTCCGGCTCCGGATCTGGTGGAGCGAAACTTCCAGGTCAGCCGCCCCAACCGACTGTGGGTTGCAGACATCACGTACGTGCCGAGTTGGGCAGGTTTCGTCTACCTGGCCGTAGTGGTCGACGCTTTCAGTCGTCGAGTGGTCGGCTGGTCGCTCAGAAATGATCTCAAGACCCGGCTAGTGACCGATGCCCTGCAAATGGCACTTCAAGAGCGTGAATCCGACGGGGTGATCCATCACTCGGACCAGGGGACGCAATACACGTCGATCGAGTTCGGGCTGCGCTGCAAGAGAGCCAGCATCAGACCCTCCATGGGCTCGGTCGGTGACTGTTATGACAACGCGCTGTGTGAGAGCTTTTTTGCCTCTCTGGAGTGTGAACTTATCGACCGGCACAGCTTCCGCAGCAAGCTGCAGGCCAGGCTTGCTGTCTTCGACTACATCGAGGGCTTTTACAACCCTCACAGGCGGCACTCGTCACTGGACTATCTGTCGCCGATCAACTATGAATCGAGGCACTCAGATGTGGCTTGATTCGAAAGCCGTAAAGTGTCCACAAAAGTGGGGTAACTTCACCCTGACCCGGCTCCAGCCGGGCGATTGCGTCCCAACTGTAGTCGAGCGGGTCCTCCAGAGAGGCATCCAATCCGACTGGCAACCAGAAGTCGGCCACCTCCGGAAAATGAAACCCGGGCGGCATGACCCCGGTGATGGTGTACGGATTCCCACCCAGCAACAGGCTCTGACCAAGCACATCCGGAGTCGCCTGAAATCGCTCCGTCCAAAGCCGGTGTGAGATCAGAATCACGGGTTCCCCTGCGACGGTGTCCTCAAGCGGAGTGAAGCCGCGGCCCAGCATCGGCTCGACTCCCAGCGTGGGAAAAAGGCCCCAGGAAACCTGCGATCCCTCCAGCCGAGTTGCCGCTCCGCGTCCCGAGAAGAGGCCCCGAACGTCGTCGTAGACTGCCATGTGCTGGAGGGTCTTCGTCTCTTTTCTCCAGAAATCGAAATCGGGATAGCTGAGATCGATGTTGGATAACTCGGGCAAGGTCTGGCCTAGATGTACCAGTTGCTCCGGGTTGGGGTAGGGAAGGGGTCTCAAGAGCAGCCCGTTCACGCGCGTGAACATGGAAGTATTGACCGAGATTCCAAGTGCCAGTGTGAGAATGATGGCTGCGCTGAATCCTCGCTGGCGATTCAAACGGCGAAGGGCTCCCGTCAGGTCAGCCCTCCACGCGGTAAGGATGCGGCTGCGTCGAAAGTGGTCGTGAATTGCAGTCGCAGAGATGCTGAGGTGCACAGGCTCCGCGGAGGAGGATGCCAAACCAGAGCGTGCTCTCCGGGATCTGTTCTGGTACAGACAGCGGCACGTCTGAGCCAGAAACCAGCGTCGAGCCGCCCCGCCTCCTCGCTGTGAGAATACCTCCTTGAACTCCTCCTCGAGATCCCCGATCAGAAACTCTCCGCGTTGCTCGGGCAGGAAGCGTTCCAGCAAGTGGACCAGCCATCGAGGAGGGGTCGTGCCAGAGGATTTCATATGGCCCGAGCTGATCTTCCAGGCCCCGTACGATGTGCTGGTAGTCGGAGTAGGCAGACTTCAAGACCCGGGCTCCTTCCGGTGTCAGCCGGAAAAACTTCTTGCGACGGCCGCCTCGCTCGGGAGTTGGATCCCCAAGTCGGGAGTGCACGTAGCCTTTGGACTCCAATCGTTCCAGAGTGGTGTAAACAGGGCTGATCGAAATCCGCCGTACGGTTCGCAATTCGATTTCGCGCCGGATCGAAGCCCCATAAGCCTGATCCTCCAACCGGAGCAAGGTGAACAGTACCGCTTGCTCGAATTCCCCTAGAGGTTTGGCAGATCGTGTCATATGATCCACATTATGGAATAAATGTTATTCGAGAGCAACCCACGTAGCATAGGCATCCTGCCTGTGATCCGAGATCTTATGAAATGCTCTTGTCGCAGGTAAGATGCCTGCGCTACTGTTTACATTCTCCCTTCCTGTCGCGTTGTAGATGTCGAAAGCCAACCAGTCAGCGAGAGGATAGCTCATGGACAGTCTGCTTCAGGATGTTCGGGTCGGGATTCGAATGTTGCTCAAGAATCCGGCCTTCACTTGTATTGCTGTTGTCGTACTCGGCCTCGGGATCGGGGCCAATACGGCTATGTTCAGTCTGGTCAATGGGCTGCTTCTACGGCCTCCCGGTATTGAAGAACCGCAGCAGTTGCAGGGACTCTTCAGCAAGGACACTGAACAAACCGGGAGCTACCGGGCCTTTTCCTATCCCAATTACCGCGACATTCGTGAGCGCAACGACGTTTTTCAGGATCTCATGGCTCACAATCCCGCGATGGTTGGGATTGGGTAAGGAGAAGACACCCGGCGAGTCTTCGCTTCCGTGGTCTCTGCTAACTACTTCAAGACGTATGGTGTGCGCCTCCCGCTGGGGCGCGCATTTGAGGTAGCCGAAGAGCAACCGGGTTCCGCGGCTCGGGTGGCTGTGATCGGCCATCATCTGTGGAAGCGCCGAGGCAGCGCCCCGGATATTCTGGGGCAGACGGTTCGAGTCAACGGCGAGGCCTACACCATCATCGGAGTGGCTCCCGAGTCCTTTCCCGGGCCCGTACCGGCGCTCTCACTTGAGGTCTTCTTACCGATGGGTGTGTATGAATCGGTCATCAACAACTTTGGTGGCGGACCGATCGGATTGCTCAGCGACAGGGAAAATCACAATCTCATGCTGGTGGGTCGGCTTAAGGTAGGGATGACCACCGAGAAGGCCGGCTCGCAGCTGGAAGGCCTGGCCTCTCAGATGAGCCTCGAGTTCCCCGAGATCAACCGCAATCAAACCTTGGTCACTGCCCCAATCTCCCGTTTTTCGCTTTCCACCGCACCCCGAGACGACAGTGCATTCGGGGCCGTGTCAGCCATCCTGATGGGGATGGCTGGAATCGTGCTGTTGATTGCTTGCTTGAATCTGGGCCATATGCAGGCTTCCAGGAGTGCCGCTCGGCGCCAGGAATTTGCTGTCCGCAGGGCGCTTGGCGGAAGCAGCCGGCGGGTGATTCGGCAACTGCTGGTGGAAGGCTTGATTCTCTCGCTGTGTGGGGGAATCATCGGTTTCCTTCTCTCGATCTGGGCTCCCGGGGCGTTGCTTCGTTCTCTCACCCAGATTATCGGCTTCGAGCTGGTCTTGGACGCTAGTCCCGACTGGCGAGTGGTCGTGGCCACCTTTGGATTCTGTTTTCTCAGCACTCTCTTCTTTTCCCTGCGCCCGGCGCTCCGGCTATCCCGGAGCCCTCTCTTCGAGGATTTGAAGGCGCAGCGGGGCTCGGCCAGTCAGGAAATTCAGAGTCGCGGCTGGTTGCGGGGGCGTAATTTTCCGGTCATTTCAGAAGTTGCACTGTCGCTGGCTCTGTTGATTGTTGCCGGACTCTTCGTTCGAGGAGCCATGCAAGCGGCGGGTGTAGATCCTGGTTTCAAAATTGACGGTTCCGTCCTGATCGAGACGGACATCAGTCTGCTCGGGTATTCGGATGAGCGGTCCAGTCAGATCTATCAGGAACTGCTGGAGCGTTTTCGCAGCCATCCCGGAGTTGAGGCCGCCAGTTTGACCTCCACGATCCCATTCGGCATGACCCAATCGGGCCGAACCGTCCAGGAAGTGGGTGTCCCCTTCGATTCCCTTTCGCGGTCCGATCCTCAACCGCGATCCAGTATCGTTGGAGCCGAGTTTTTCAAGGCTATCGGTACTCCACTGCTCGACGGCCGGTCCTTTAGTCCCCGCGAAGAGCAGACTGCCCAGCCGGTTGTGATGATTGACAAGATTCTCGCCGAGACCCTTTGGCCGCAAGAGAGAGCGGTTGGGAAGAGGATTCATTTCAAGGGTGCAGCCAACCCCGCAATGAGTGATTTGGAAGTCATCGGAGTGGTGGGCAGCATTCAGGATGACTTCTTTTCCTCGGAAGTCGCTCCCCGAGTATTTGTGCCGATGGGGCTCACTTCTCAAACGGCTGTACATTTTGTGGTCCGGGCTCGAAATGAGCAAGTCGTGGCCGAGCTTATTCCCGAACTCCGAAGCCTGGTACGAGAAGTGGATCCCAGGCTGCCCGTATTCAGCACCCGAACCATGGCGTCGCATCTTTCGGAGAGTGTCTCCTTCTGGTTGGTCAAAGCAGCTGCCAGCATCTTCTCGGCTTTCGGAGTGCTTGCTCTGCTTCTGGCTGTGATCGGCGTGTATGGCGTTCGGGCCTACAGTGTGGTGCGGAGAACACGCGAAATCGGAGTCCGGATGGCCTTGGGTGCTTCTATTCAGGACACGATTTGGATGGTTCTCAGAGAAGGCCTCGTTATGACGGTGGTGGGCTGCACTCTCGGCATTCTTTTAGCTCTCGGCCTCGGTCAGGTAGTGGGGTCCTTGCTCTACGCCGTCAGTAGCACCGATATCGTAGTCTATGCCTTGGGAACCTTGACTTTGACAGTGGTCATGATGCTGGCCTGTTATCTGCCGGCCCGGCGCGCAGCCCGCATCGACCCGCTCCAAGCCTTACGCTGTGAGTAGAGAGGCAGGAAGGCTTCACCGTCGGGTCAAGTTTCCGAAACTGGGAACCGACTGCCGCCTAGCCTCGGTGTCGGAGTTCAAGCTATCTCAAAACTAGCCAGAACCGGCAGTTTGACTTATCTCACTCTCTTGAAGCTTGCCAGGGAGGTTGTGTGGACGATCTCTTTGTCGAGAGCCGTCGCCGATGGGCGCCATCGCCTTCCGTCTCTCTTCGCGAACTCGACTCACAGGCCCCTGTTCGCAACCGCACCCCAATCCTCAGACAGGCTCTAGGCTCATATCGAGCAGCCCTTCAGGCTGGCTTTCTCTTGCTTCCTTCCCAGGGCGTTGCCCTGGGCTGTTATCGTCTAGCCCTTTCAGGGCAGGCTCCTCCCCGCTCCACAAAACTGCTCCTCACTCGTTGCATCTCATCCCGCACGGCTAAACATTGGACCCCTTTGGAAACCCTGGACCCCTTGCCCGAAGGTCGGGAATTGGAACCCTGGAGCCCTGGACCCCTTTCCCAAGCTAGTCGATCCTGACCGTGCGTGGGGTGATCTTTGGAAAACGCCCCAGAACAGCGGGATCGTGGCCTGGAATGAGCAGCTCGAGCTTGCCTACCAGTTCTCTCATATGGCGTTGGGCACGCAGATTCGATTCTGAGTCGAAGGTGGCCGCGATAGGCACTCCCAATTCCAGGTTTTCGTACAAGTAGACATTGTCTGAGGCGATAACCACTGCTCCGCTGCGTGTTGCTACTTCTACATATTGGGATTCGTAGGTATGTTTCCCGCCGATGTGGACTCTGATTCCCGGCAGGATCTCCTGGTTTCCGTCGACTAGACGAAGCCGCCCCTCCAGGTTCATGTCGAGCAACATCCGGATATCGGCCGGATCTACCCCTCCGGTGCGCCGGGGCGTCTGTTGCCAGGCGCGACCGGCGTAGTATTCGTACTCGGCTTGTTGCACCCAAACCTTGGCATTGGGGAACAGATCGGCACCGTCGACATGATCCCAGTGCATGTGAGTGATCACGATATCGCTGACTTGAGAGGGATCGATTCCAAGGTCTTTGAGCGATTCGCTCGGCCGTCGGAAGTTCTCGAGAGTCCAGCGCTCGAAATAGTGAGGTCGGTAGAACCCTGCGTCTACCAGCACCACCCGTTCCGGCGATCGGAGCACCCAGATCATCATCTCGACACCCATCCGTCGTTCGGGATCGGCTCCCGCCACCAAGCCGGAGACGCGGAAGTCAGGAATCTGGCCATAACTGACGGCATAGACCTCGTAGTCCGGCGGCTGGGCAAGCCCGATAGCATGGACCGTCGCCAGGAGGAGCAGCACAGGAAGATACTTGCGCATTTCTTTATTCTCCGAAGTCGGTTTTGCCGGAGAGCTTACCATGACACTCCGGCTTAGAGGGAGGCAAGGCTCCGGCACCGCTAAGTACAGATGGGCTGGTGGTAAAGGGTCCAAGGGTCCAGGGGGCCAATTCCCAATTTGAGCGATCCATCCGTTGGCAGAGCCGGCCTACAAGAGCGGTCGCGTCAAGCCTGCAGGACGGTTCGGGCGGAGCCTTGTAGGATAACCTCCCAGGTTGTCATCCGGATTCAAGTTTCCTCTTAGCCCATCCCCCGAGGTGTTCTCGGATGATTGAGGAAACTGGGAACGGTCTTGGCGAAGCCCTTCGGAGTGCTGCGGCCATGCCGCCGCCTTTCTTCCCGCAAGCCTTGCTAGTTTAGTTACGTTAGGCAGCCATCGGCTGACATTCACCGTTCGAAGAGTCGCAGTTGATAGGATTCGCCAATGAGTTCGGAGAAATCTAGTCTCAACAGTTCCAGAATCGGGACTGCGACGGGCCGGACTTGGCGCAGCACGTAGTGTCGATAGTCGATCGGCGATTGGAGCTGCTGCAGGGGTTCCGGTCCGGCTACGGTCATGAGATAAGAGACGGTGCCAAAGCTCGGAGGACTGGGCAGTTTTCGGGCGGCTGCAACATGAGGTGGGGTGGTAGCGGTATAGTTTGCGAGATTCTTGCGGAGGCCCTTTCGGTAGATGAGCCAGTCATCCAGCTTGCCTGCTTTCAGTTCCGTCACAAGGTTGTGTAGGTAGTCTTCCAAGGGCAGCTCATGAAAGAGGCGGTGATAGAGCTCCCGCTGAACCTGTTTCGCGAGTTCGGTCCAGTCGCGGCGTACGACCTCCATTCCGACGAAACGTATCTTTTGCCGGCCAGCCTCCTCGATCAGTCCAGCATAGCGTTTTCTGGCCCCCGCGGAGCCGTGACGGACGGCTGGAAAGTGAAGTTTCTGGTAGACCCGCTCGAATTCCAACTCGAGATGGCTTTGCACTTTCCATTTTTCCTGGATGTATTGGTCCAGCGCCTGATTGAGTCTGGCGACTAGTTCCTGACCCCGCCTGGCTACGCGGGCAGGATCCGGCTCGGTGGAGCTCACGAATAGGCTGTCTGTGTCGCCGTAGAGCACTTCAAGATCCCATTCTTCGAGTAGCGACTTGCACCACAGAAGGAGGGTCTTTCCAAAACTGGTGATGGCACCGGCCAACTGAGGGTGATAGAAGCGGCAGGCATTCGTTCCGAGCACGCCGTAAAAGGAATTCATGAGTATTTTGATGGCATGGGAGGCCGCTTCGTCGCCCCGTTGCTTGGCAGCTTCGCGGCGAGGGAAGAGCTCGCCCAGGAGGCGAGGTAGTATTCCTTGAGTCCGGTGGAATCGGGCACCGTTCGGGGCCTGGATCCAGGGTTCGGTCGTCTCGCCGCTGATCCGACCCATGGGGTCGATCTGAAAGGTCCGGATGATGCTGGGATAAAGGCTCTTAAAGTCGAAAACCAGCACATTCTCATAGAGACCGGGGGCAGGCTCCAACACATGTCCGCCTTCATTGGACGCCGGCGGAAGGGCAACGACTCTCTTGACGGAGTGGGCGATCCGTTGCTGTTGATGGAGTTGCGTCAGATACAAGAAGTCGAAGCTGGCGATCGAAGCTCCCACCCGGTTTACCGGTAGTCCCGTGAGTAGACTGCGTTCCACCGCTAGAGACAAGAGGTCTAGTTTCTTCAGGATCTCGAGCGCCAAACGAGCGTCAGTCAGGTTGTATTCTACGAAGCGCTCCAGATCCTGCCGGTATTGGCGGAGGATCTCGGAAGGGCGTCCCGCCGTGTGGAGCGTCTTTCTCTCTCCCAGTACTTGTTGTGCGACGAAATCGAGAGAGTATTCTTCCATCCGGATAAAGGAGCTGCGCAGCAGATCAATGCCGTCCAGCACCTGTCGACCCGGGATGACGGCTTCATTAGACCTCCAGGGAGTGCGGGAGGAGCGCATCCGGAGAGGGCCGGAGTCTCGGCCTAGATGAAGAGGAATCCCCACTCGTCGGGCAATCTGATCCAGTACACTCAAATCGAAGTCGATGACATTCCAGCCCGTCAACACATCCGGGTCAAGCTCTCTGACTCGTTGTGCGAAAGCGGCTAGTAGCTCGCTTTGAGTGGGGAAGGGAGTTGCGGTCGCCGGAATCGCTTGGGGAGATGACTGCAGCACCAATACCTCGGAATTCCTTTCATCGTGAAGGGCGATAGAGAGCAGTTGGCTGGCCTCCGGGTCGGTTTCGATATCAATCGAGAGGACGCGAAGTTCCGGGGCCACCCGGGCGGGGGCGATTTCCGGGTTGCTCCAGATCCATCCCAAGCGCTTGTCGCGCTCCGGTTGACCGTCGACCTGGAAACTTCCCTTGATTCCCTTTTCGATCAAATAGAGCATGGCAAAGGGGAGGTCAGCCTCGTAACAATCAATACCGGCAGCCAGCAGGCGATTGCGGAGCCCCGGTGTCTGTGCGGGCTGAGCAACCTCTACACAGCGAAGCTTGTCTCCGTCGATCGAGCAGCGTGGCGTGGCGGACTGGTTTGTAGCTCCCGACTCATTGGCTCGCTCTCCGTCTTTGTCTCGAATGTAGAAGCGGGGCCGGAAGCGATCGTCCCGGATCAGGCAGGGCGCACCGTCCTCTAGAATCCCGTACAGGTGGATTACTGGCCGTTCCCGGACGATCCGGTAGGTGGGCTGGAGGATGAAGCCACGAGCGGACATCGTTCCAGTCTACCCAAGAGTCGAGATTGAAGCACAGCGGGCAATTAGGTTGTCATCCCATTCAAGTTTCAGCTTAGTTCGCGGTCCGGGGCGTAGCGTCGCCCATAGCCGGTGGCCAGTGCGAATATCAGCATTCCCAGCAACGCCCAGCTGTAGAAATTGTGCAAGCCTACGGTGAGCGGGTCGAGGGGCGGGATTCCGAATTGATCACCCGTGGCTGTTGTGCTGGTGGCGAGGATGACGGGAATGAAGTAGGGAAAAAGAAAGGGGACGGTTGATGCCGTCACATCCAACAGATTTGCTCGACGATAGCGATGAATAGCATAGCGTTCTCCGGTCTCCTTGGCGAAGTCGGCGGCCGTCAGAATCGCGACTACCCCATGAGTCGTCAGCATTACGGTACCCATCACGACCTCCGAAATCCAGATCTCAGCCGATCGTGCGCTACTGGTGTGGCGGGCAGAAAAATCCACCAGTCGTTTGAGAATCCCACTGGCCTCGGTGGTTGCGACCAGTCCCATCAGCAAGATCGTGAAGATACAGATCCCGAGGGAACGATCGATGCCTTCGATGATGAAGCTGGTAGCTGTAAAGTTGTCCCGATCCAGCGCCAGCAGTCGGTCCCAGGGAAGCAAGCCGGTAGAGATTCCGAGCACGACTCCGATCGTCAGGCCCAGTAGCAGCCCCTCGAGGAGGTGGCGACCCCGCAATAAGAGATAGAGGATCGTGACGGGAACCAGGATCAGGGGAAGGCCCGACGGGTCGCCTTCCCATTCAACCGTGTCGCTAATCGAATTCCCGCCTTGCATAGCGGCATTCAGATAGAAGAAAAGTAAGGCAATGAGGCTGGCCGGGATCGCGTATTTGATGCGACTACGAACCACTCCCCCGATGTCTGCCTGCTGGCTCAGCGAGCTGGCGCTAGTAGTGTCCGAAATGGGGGAAATGTTGTCGCCGAAAGTGGCGCCTCCCAGGACAGCTCCCGCCAGAGAAGGAAGGTCGGCGCCGAGAGCTGCGCCAGCTGGATAGAGGATCGGTCCACAGATCAGAATCGTGCCAAAGCTGGTTCCGGTCGAGGTTGAGACGATGCAGCAGATGAGGAAGGTAGCGGCCACGAAGGCGGCTCCGGACAGGTTGAACTGCCCGGCAATCCAGGTAAGGGCCTGGATGAATCCGGTCTCACGCAGCATGACGCCCACCACCGAGGCGAGCATCCAGGCCAAGATCATGATGATCAGGATGGGTTTGGCCATTCCCTCAATGGCGATCTCGCAAAATGCTCTGCGATCCTGCGACATGGCAAGCCCGATCACGAGACCCAACAGCAATACCGGCCAAAAGCCCCGTTCGCCGGGAGTTCCAGAGAGGGCCAGCGTGACGACTCCGGCGACGAACACGAGGAAGGGAAAAACAGCCCCGGGAAGACCAGCCCAATAGGCTAGTTGGCGGGGAGAAGCAGTAGTTTCACCGGGAACTTGGGGGGTCGTCATGCGAGCTTAGTCTTGCCTCCCGCTGCGGCGGATCATTTAGGAAAGCCTGGACCAAAAGTAGCATAGCCCGGATTATGCAAGAACCGTAGGCCGGAGTTGAAAAGAGAGTCGAAAGTGGCCCAAATCGGGAGATCGAAGGTGCGACAGGCGGATTTTCGAGGGATCTCTGTGGACGAGCCGTGTGGAGTAGGTGGGGGAGTGAATTTCAGACGGAGTTGGGCCTGAATGAGTGTCCTAAACGATCATTCGGGAGCTAGGAGAGGCTAGCTGGAGTTAAGGCGATTCAAGACGAGGAGGAAAAGGGCCTGCTCCGGAAAGCCGGAGGAAAGATGGGCCCAGATGCGTCGGGTGGTTTGTCGAACCCGCGCCCCAATTTTGAGGACCCGGCGACGCAAAGTTTCGATTTCGAGTTTCTGCCAGGGGGTTCCATACAGATAATCGCGGAGTCGGACGAACATCTGGTAAGCCAGCCCATGCAGGAGAAGTCGAAACTGGTTGGCCAGGAATCGATGACAGCTCAGCCGATCCATACTCAGATGGTTCTTAAAAGCCTTGATGAAGTTCTCCGACTGTCCTCGATCGGTGTAGTGATCATAAAGGGACTGGGAAGAGAGATCGTCTCGGTTGGTGACCACAAAGCGACGATTGATCCCCCGATGGTCGACTTCCACTTTGACGATGACGCGACGGAATCGATCCCAGCTGCCGGCTCGATAAAGAAACTCGTCAAACTGACGCTGTTTTTCCTCGAACTCGTCGAACCTGAGTCGAGTCGACTCGAGCATCGGCTCGACCATCCGTTGCCGGCGGGGGTTCCGGCTTAACCCAATGACATATTGGAGTTTGTTCTCTTCAGATTCACAGAACTCGTAGAGCCGAGGCGTGGCAAAGCCGCTGTCGGCCCGGATCTCAATTTGAAGTTCCTTGCCAACTTCTCGTCGAATGGCTTTCACGATTCGTTTCAGAATAGGAACGATGTGAGAGGCAGCCCCCTTGTTTCCAGGCCTCAATACGACAGTGACCAGGTCCCCCGTAACGGCATCGAAGATCAGCCAAGGATGCAGAATGTGGTTTCGGTAATAGCCGTGGTAAAAAGAGAATTCCTGTTGGCCGTGAGTGTGGTCGTCAGTACTGTCCAGGTCCAAGATGACCTGGTCGGGGCGTCTCTTCTTCAGCGAGCGGACATAACGCTGTAGGAACCCCCGGCTCAGACGCATGAGATCCTTCTTGCTGACAGAGTTTTCCAAACGGGAAAAAGTTGCTTGGGTGGCCAAGTCAGGATCGCTCTCAGGTAACTGATCACAGACGGTCTTGAGCATGGGATCCGAGCGCAGCGTGTCCGCGTCATTGCAGTCTTCGTACCCGGCAACGATCTGAAAGCCTCGTTGTCGGATCAGCTTTAACTGCTCATGACGAACGTAGCGTTGGTCCCGGCTATCCGCAATACACGAACTGAAGTCCTCGCAGAGTCGATCTTGCCGATCCAGGGAACCAAACAACAGCCATCCGGCATCGGAAGTCAGGTTCCCACCATCAAAACGAGCCGTGATTTGTGTGTGCGAGTGAAATGCCAGGGTGGTCTGACAGACTGGGTTTGACATTGCCGTAGTTCTCCGATAAGGATTTGTTTAATAAACCTTTTTATATCAGAGAGCTACGGCATTTTTTCTGGTCCCCAATCCACTCGAATCCGGATCTCTTGCATAATCCGGGATAGGCATCTTCAGGCTGGCTCAAAACCTCCCTATCAAGCTTCAGGAGAGTGATTTCAGAATCGTGGGAGGGGCTCCTCGGCCCATCAGAGTTGGGACCGATGATAGATGCGCAATTCAGGAATGATCGTATCAGCGTCCTGTTTGATACAAAAAACCGCGGCTTGAGAGACCCACCGAGGATCGAGCCAATCGAGGTCCAGATGGCCCACCTCGGATTCCTCTGCCATGGGCGTCCAGATCATCCCCGGGGTCATGGCGGTGACTCTGATCTGCGAGTCCTTGAGGTCTTTTGCGATCGATTCAGAGAAACCCAGGACTCCCCATTTCGAAGCACAGTAGGCGGCACTATTCTCCTCACCCTGCTTTCCCGATCCGGAAGAAATGCACAGAATGGTTCCCTCATTCCGTTCTTTCATTCCTTGTTTCAGGACTTCCCGGGTGCACAAGAATTGACCTTTCAGGTTCGAATCATGCATGAGATCCCACATTTCGCTGCTGGTTTCCCAAATCGGAGCCACCTGGCGGATGCCCGCGTTGTTGATGAGGACATCGATCTGCCCCCACTCCTTGTACACCCGGCTAACCATTTGGATGACTTGTTCCTCGTCCCCTACGTCAGCGGTCACGGCCATGGTCTGAGTTCCGAAGCGTGCTGACACGCGGTTCATTTCATGTTCCAAGATTTCGTGGCGCAGATCAGTCCCTGCGATACGCATGCCTTCCTTGGCTAGATCCTCGGCCATGAGCAGCCCAAGTCCGCGCGCCGCGCCAGTAATAAGTGCAACTTTGCCTCGTAGATCCAGCATGCAGGGTCCGCCTTTTTGAGCCCGCCCTATCAGTGTATTGTAGTTCACGTTTTCGTGAGATTTTTGGGTATCGAAATACTCGCGGACCCAGGAAATTTGCCCGCCTGTACAATCGATCACGAAGACGCCTTTGTTGGAATAATTGTGGCCGGTCTTGGGTTGCAGGTGGCTGTTCCACTCCACCACAATCGAATTCTGAGCAGGATCCTGGTAGAGCTGCTTGATTTCGAAGCGCACCTGATTGAAAGCTGGGAAGACCTGATTCTTGAAGTACTCGATAATCGTGTCGGCCCCCTGCTTGTGAGCCCCAAAATCGGATCCGGGACAAGAATGCCAGCAGTCGGCGGCGAGAACTTCTCGCAAGCCATCCGCCTTCATCGAGTTGTAACACTCCACCATTTTTCGAACCAGTCGTGCGTTGTCAGACACGGAAATCCTCCTGCTCCTCCAATTCCCCGGTGAACTTTCTCCAGATGGTGAATTTCCGGGTCATGTTAGCGGAAGGCCGAAACAAAAGCTATTCTTTCGCCAGTTCGACGGAACTGTGACGCTGCTGACAGAATTTTGACTGCCTCCTCCATTAGGATGACAGCGTGGAGGAGGAGCAGCGACGAGGAGGAAGGGCCGCATTGACACTCGAACGAAACAACAAGTGTATGGGTTCCATCTCAGTCGGGAGCCGGCGATCTCACTCAGAAATGGGATTCTCGCTCCTGGAGCTGATGTTGGTGTTCGCGATCCTATTGGTCATTTTGGCCATCGCCCTGCCGGGTCTGACTCAGCCGGCCAAGGCGGCCAATGAGGAAGCTGCGATTTGGTACATGAAAACCTGGAGCGAGGCTCAGCAAATGTACTTCGATCGTCACGGGCACTATGCAAGCTCGGAGACCGAGCTGGTTTCTGAGCGTCTGATTCCGGAAGAAAAAGCCCTCGCCTACGCATTCCGACTGGATAACCCTCCTGGATCGACCGATCGTTGGTGGGGTAGCGGGAATCCGGCTGACCCGAATGTTACCGGCGATCGCTATTTCTTCATCTCCATCGATGGGGTTTTGCGCTACAGCCTGGACGGTCCGGCCGGTCTCACTTCTGCGCCGATTTCTTTGGCCCTTAAATTGACGGCCATCGAAGACGAAGATTAGCCTCGTTTCATTGGATAAAGCGCAGGCCAGTCAGCACCGACCAGAGGATCGAGAGTAAGATCAATGCGAGACAAACCAGCGCGCCAACTAAGTGGTTGAGGCGCTCCTCTGAAACAGGATCCAGAAACTGGCCAGCCAGAAAGCCTCCCACGAAGCCCCCCGCGTGTGCCCAGTTGTCTACATTGGGCAGCACGAATCCGAGCAGAAACAAGACCAGAGCCAGACTTCGGGCTTGTCGCCCGATCTCCGAGCTCCCCCCCCGTCGGCCCGAGTAAACCAGCGCCCCAAGCAGACCGAAGATAGGGGCTGAAGCTCCCACCGTGAACATTCCTCCGCCGATCAAGAATGCCTGTCCGAACACGGCTCCGGCCATCGTGGATGCAGCGAAACCGACCACCGACCCGGCCGTGTATAAAATGACCATCCGACCGGCTCCGTAGACATCGGCAGTCAAGGGCCCGAGTTGGCGGATCCAATAGAGGTTCAAGCCGATATGGAGCAGGCTTCCATGCAGGAAAGCAGCGCTCAAGAACGTCCACCAACGTCCGTACTGAAATACCGGGACGGCTCCGCTCGCCCCGAGAAGGAACAGGCCTTGAATGCTCGGGGAGAGCATGTTCATCATCCCTTGCATTCCGATGTTGGTAGGATCGACTGCCAGGCTCAAGAGATAGAAGATCACACACAAGGCGGTCACGAAATTGACGAAGCCCAGGTCTTGTCCCAATCTCTGGAGGAGTGGTGCGTAGCCCCACAGGCCGGGGTTTTTGGTCCCGCAGTTGAAGCACACTGGATCGTTAACACCGACCAGGTTGCGACAAGTGCGGCAGATCACGGATCCGCTAGTTTGTTTCTTGAACATGCATCTCTCCTGAAAGCCCGGAACCGCAACATTGTACTCGGGAGTGGGGAACAACGCACCCTGCCAGCTGACTTAAGCTGGATAATCACGCGTTTTCGAAGCCAAGGGCCGGCAACGCCGCGGGGTCCAATTTTGTTACACTCTTGGCCACGCTTTAACCCACTTCTGGTGCTTATGAAAATTGTGGTTCGGTCGTTGTTACTCTTCGGCCTGGCGCTCATTTTGAGTGTCCATGCCCTGGCCATTGAAGGCCGCATCGTGGACATCGAAGGGCTTCCAATCGTGGATGCCACGGTCTCGATCATCGGGCGCAGCGGGACCGCTACCACCGACCAGCAGGGGCGCTTCGTCTGGACACCAGATCCTGTCTTACCCTTTGAAGTACTGGTGGTCTTGAGGAACGGTCAATATATGGCCCCCGCTCTGATCCAGGAGATCCCGAGCGAAGGAGTGTTGTTAATTCAGGTATCTCCCGTGGCCCAGGACGAAGTGTTTGTGACCAGCGATGCGACGCCTCATATCGAAGCTCCCAAAGCCAGTGGGCTGTCCTTGGTGAAGAAAGAAGAGATCTTGCGCTCCAGTCCGACCCGATTGACCGATGTTATCGAACAACTTCCCGGAGTCAGCCGGGTGTCGGAAGGGCATGCCGTGGCGCCGGCGATTCGGGGCTTAGCTCGTGGCCGCACTCTCGTTTTGATTGATGGAGGTCGAGTCACTACGGAAAGACGAGCCGGTCCCAGTGCCACTTACCTGGATCCATTCTTTCTGGAGGCAGTGGAAGTTGCGCGCGGCCCCGGTTCAGTCGCCTACGGCTCGGACGCCTTCGGGGGGGTAATCCATGCCATCACACGAAGTCCCAAGGCAGGGGCTCCCTGGGGATTCCGCTTTCAGGGAAGACTGGCTGAGGGAATCCCCGAACAGGGTGCTGGACTTGAAATCTCCAAAGGCCTGGAGCGGGGTGGCTTCCTGTTTCAATCCAGTTTCCGGTTGTTCGACGATTTCTCAAGCCCGCTGGGAAAACAGGACAACTCTTCGGCCCGCAGTCGCAGCTTTCTGGGCCGCTTTTCTCACGAGGTTGGCGCCGGGCTCCTCAGGCTCGGTTTCCAGAGTGACCAGGGGCGTGACTTGGGACGGCCTCGAAACAATTCGGACGTCACTCGGTTCTTTTATCCGAGGGAGGACTCCGATCGTTTTACCGCTGGCTATAATCCCGATCCGCGTTGGGGATTCAGTCGAATCAAGTTCGACTTCTTTCTGGGTACGTACCGGCTGGTGACCACTCGGGAGCAGTTGCCGGGCGGCAATTCACCCCGCCGCAGCACTAGCTCGGATGTGGATGCCAAGGACTATGGTTTTCGAGCCCTCTTTGTGAAACCATTGCGGCGCGCGCGTCTCGAGCTGGGAATGGATCTGAACGGTCGCTTTGGCCTGAGAGCTCAGGAACTGGTCGAAGAATATAGTCTCGAGGATCGGCTCACTTCTTCTGACAGCGAGGTCACAATCGCCGATGCGCGCAAGGACGATACCGCCGTCTATGTCAGCACCGAAGTCCAACTCTCCCGCCATTTCTCGCTGGCGGGCGGACTGCGGCTCGATCGGGTGACGACACGAAGTCGAGGAACGGCATTCGGAGATCGGAGCACCTCAAACACGGCTCTCTCGGGCTTCGGCTCGATCTCGGTGAGACCTGCCGAGCGAGTTGAGATTACCAGCCAGTATTCGCGGGGATTCCGGGAGCCGTTGATCTCGGATCGCTATTTCATCGGTGTTTCAGGTCGTGGTTTCATCACTGGGAATCCCGACCTTGACGCCGAACGGAGTAAGCAGTTCGACGTAGCTTTCCGCTATACGACGGGCCCTTTTCGCTGGCGACTCTTCTACTACCGCTATCGAATCGAGGATCTAATCGAACGCTTTGAAAAGAGCGACGATGAATTCTTCTTTCGCAACCGCGGCAGTGCCCGTCTCCAGGGATTCGAGGCCGAAGTCGAATGGCTACCGAGGCCCGACTGGGCGGTCAAGCTGGCTGCCCAGATCGCACACGGTGAAGCTCTGGATAATGGCCAGCCGTTGGACGATATCCCGGTCGAGAGCCTGGCTCTCTCCGTCCAGAAAACGATCCGAGAGAGGGGTTATGTCGAAAGCCACTTTTCGCTCTTTGATCGAGATACCAGAGCGGGCCCAAATGAGCGGGTAGATCCAGGGCGAGGCACGATCGATCTGGGGGCGGGATGGAGATTCGAATCGGATCTTGAATTGAGATTCCAAATCCGTAACCTGTTCGACAAGGACTATTTGATCAGTCCGGATCGGCGTGCCATTCTGGCCCCCGGGCGGAATGCCAGTGTGACCCTTTCTCTAGCGCTTTGATTTGGATTCCAGTCTTAAGAACACGAGATCGAGGCATTATATGACCACCCCTGAACTTCCTGACCGGCTATATCGTGTGAGGCTTTACCGGGAGGATCTGAACTTCTCGGCGGGACACATTTCAACGTATGGGGATGAGGTCGAAGGCCAGCATGGCCACAACTACCAACTCTCGATCATCTTTGAAGGCCGGCTCAACGAAGACGCCCTGGTGATCGATTTCAGGACCGTGAAAGGGATCCTGCGCGGCTTTCTGAAGCGGCTCAACCATCGCACGCTGGTTCCCGTCTTGAACCCCCGCCTCAAACTGGAAAAAGGAAAGCGCTCGACTCGGATCCGGATCGGGGATGACTGGTTGGAGTTCCCCAACAGCAATCTGGTTTTTCTCGATCTCCCAAATATCACGGCGGAAATGCTGGCGATGCATTTTCATCGCTGGCTCTGGAAGGAGCTTCCAGCTACCGATCGGAGTCGGCTCACGCAGATCATCGTCGAGGTGATCGAATCCCCGGGACAGTCGGCGATCTTTGATGGGCGCCCTGGGAGCCCGTCCGAGTAATGGGGGGCTGTCGCGAACAGGGGTCTTGTGAGTCGAGCTCGCGCAGAAAGAGGGAAGGCAATGAATTCCTCCCGCGCCTCGACCTCTTGCCTCCGTCGGCGCCTTGAATCTCGATTCCCATTGGAAGCGACCCATATCTTCGCGCCTTCGGCGCGAAGATCGTCGATGTGACCCCGTAACCCGCATGGAACATGGGGGTTGTGGCGTGCCGATTCGAGGGCTGAAGGCTCTGCCATGGGAGCCTTTTGCCGAACTCGGGATGAGCTTGTGGCAGTTTGCCCGGGGCAGCGGGTCTTGGGAATCGTGGCACGTGAACTTCCGACGGTTTCAGGACGGATACCAAAGCGGCAGCTCAGCCCATCCCCCGGCTGCGCCGGATCATTCAAGAAAGAAACTGGAAGAGCTCCCTCGCTAACGCTTCGGGCTCCGTAGGAATGCCTCGAAGTTAATGAGGCGGTCGCCAAGATCCTTCGGAGCCCGAAGCGTCAGCGAGGGAGCGATTCCCGCGATCAAGTTTCAGGTTAGCGTCGTGATCTTGAGTAGTCCAAGAGTCCGGCAGTAGATTCCATGGCCACAGCACCAAGGCACCGGCGGCGCAAGCGGGAACACTCCCTGAGATTTCAGACAACCTGAAAACTCGACTCAACTGTAAAGAAGTCGCCTTCTGGAGTGCCTAGACGAGCGATTCCGAATAACGTACCAATTGTTGGGAGCGCGACGCGAGTCAGGTCGAGGCGCGAGGACGAGATTGATGCAGGCCATCTTCGAGCTCCGAGCAACAAAGAGCTGGCCGCGTCTCGCCCCAACCCTACGGGCGAACGGGGCTTGTTGTACAGCCTGCAAGCTGTTGCCGGCCTAGCCAACAAAATGTTGCGGCCGATCTCTGTGTCGAGAGTCGTCGAAGATGCCGGGTATCGACTTCCTCCTCTCTCCTTGACCTCGACTCGCAAGACCCGTTCGCAATTGACACGTTATTTCGGAATCGCTCGTCTAGTGACCGTATGCCAAACCTCTCAGGGCCTACCGCCTTCCCGCCTCCACCACTTTGACCCGGGTGCCTGCCGCAAGGCGGGTGTCACGAGAGATGCGGTTCAGCCGTTCCAGGTCGGCCAGCTCGATGCGGGAATTGGGGTATCGTGCGGCCACATCAGCCAGCCGCCCACCCCGGCGAACCCGGTAGATGCGGAGAAGATCAGGCTGCACATTCAGGTGACGGGAGTCAGTCAGCTCCCGGAAGCTTACCAGGGTATCGAGGAGCGACAATCGATGAGTGTCAAAGACCGTTGCCGGTGCAATCTCGGCGAGTTGGTAGAGATTTCCTCGAAAGGGAATGAAGGCAGCTATCACGCGGATTTCGCTCGCCTGTTGGATGATCCGAAACTCTCCCAAATAGGCACGATTGCCAGCAATAGTTCTCTCCGAACCAGCCACCAGATCGATCTCTTGCGCCTCAGCGATCTGACGGGCTCGCTGCTCTGGAGGAATCGCTTCGGGAGCCAGTGTCAGTTGGACACCGACCGCTCCGTCAGGGGCGCTGAAGAGGACGGCTGATTTGGAATTCTGCACTCTCCACGAGGTTGGAAAGTTCAGCTGAAAACGAAGGTCTGGATGCAAGAATTGATCTTCGAGCACGAATCCTTCACGCGGGTTTTCACCAAAGACTATGCCGTTGATGGCTGCTAGGAAATCCGCGCCTCCGACCCGTAGATCGTCACCGGAACTCCCTTGCAGGAGTTCGTCGGCCTGAGCCGAGGTGTCGGAAATCCGATCGGGCGGGGCAGGGTGGGTCGAGAGCCAGTTGGGAATCGCTTGCCCGCTTTGCTCACGCATGGCTTGGAAGACTTCGAAGAATTGGCTCAGCCGGCGGGGGTCGTAGTTCTGACCGAACATATACTGAATCCCGAGCCGATCCGATTGGCGTTCGGCATCCCGGCCATATTTGAGAAATAAAAGACCAGTCCCCAATTGGGCCAAGTCGCTGAGGTCCCGGAAAGTCGCTGAAAATGCACTCCCGAGTCCGAGACCAAGTCCAAACAGCTGAGCCTTCGAGATTTGACTGACGCTGTGCCGAGCGGTGACGTGTCCGATCTCGTGTCCCAGCACTCCCGCCAGCTCGGCTTCATCGTTCATAAAGGCCAGGATGCCTCGGGTGAAATAGATGACCCCCCCAGGCACGGCGAAAGCGTTTACCACGGGGCTGTCAACAACGGTGAACTTCCAGGGGAGATCGGGTCGATGGGAGGCGAATGCCATGCTTTGGCCGATACGCGAGACATAGGCTTGCAAGGCCTCGGAATCCACGGCACCGAATTCGGCCAGAACTTCGGGATGGGAAGCCCTCCCAATTCCGATCTCCTGGGCCTCTGACAGGAGGGCCAGTTGCCGTTTTCCCGTCACTGGGTTTTTGGCACAGGAAACCAGCGGCAGGAAAAGGATGAGACAAATGATTTTCGGTGTTTTGCCTGCCATTTCGCCGTCAGTCTACCAGAGACTGATACTTGCGCATGAATCGGCGATCGATCCAGTCCTTCAGCAGCCAGGCCCAGCGACTGGCCGAGATTAACCCCTTGTACCGGATCAAGGACCGCCCGTCACAGAGATTCAGGATAGACATGAAACTCGACTGGGGAACATAGCGAGGAGCTTCTCCACCCAGGTAGCTGGAACGGATTGTCTGCCACAAGATAGGGGCTTGGCGCACCGAATAGACTCCCGCCTTGGGAGTTTGGGGATAGTTCAACAGGGTGGCACAATCTCCGACGCCCAGAATCTGAGGATTGCTGATCGACCGTAGGTTGTCGTCTACCAGCAGAAAACCCCTTTTATCTACCGCCAGACCCGACTCGGAAAGAAGCGGGGGAGCGGCTGCTCCGGTCATCCAGATCGTGACATCGGAGGGATAGTCGCGGCCCTCCTGGGTGACGATCCGATTCCTTTCGACGGCCGCGATCTGCTGGCCAAGACGGACTTCGATTCCGAAGGATTGGAGGATGCCGGCCCCGCGTGCCTGAAACGCCTGAGAGTAACCGCCCAGGATCTGGGGGGCCGAATCGACGAGCGAGATCCGGGGTTGCCGCTCTTGGGAAAGTGCCAGCGATCGGGCTGCGCAGGCGATCTCAAAACCGGCCGCTCCTGCTCCTACCACCGAGATACGCAGTCCCGGGTTTGTCTCGGCTTCGTGCATTAATCGTTCTCGCAGCCCGATGGCCCGCGAAATCGGCTTGACCAGCTGGGCTGAGGCTACTTCGGGGCGGCTGGACCCGGCTGCCCCGGAGCCCAAGTTAAATGAGATTAAATCGTAGGCCAGGCGTTTTTCGCTGAGAGTATGGATCTGGCGATGTTCCGGACTGAGCTGGGTAACCCGATCGACGAGAAAGGTCACACCCGCTCGGCTGCAGATTGCCTCGAGGTCAAAAGCTATGTTTGCTTCTCGGTAGGTGCCGGCTAGAAAGCTGGCACCATGCCGGAGTAATGGTGGAATCTGGACATCGAGACCAGCGT
>CBDDCF010000004.1:0-37049 GCA_965225995.1 Acidobacteriota bacterium
GGCCTCCTAGCGATCACACTCCTTTCCAACTTGAACGGCCACCTCGAGGACATTCGCCGCCTGGCTGATCGCGTCCATGCTTTGGGAGGACTCGTATACGCCGACATCATTCAAGCGGCCGGGATCTATCCCCTTGCGATGAGAGAAATGGGGATAGATTTTGCTGCCTGTTCCGGCTACAAGTGGCTTTTCGGCCCCCACGGCTGCGGTTTCTTCTATGTCAGAAAGGAACTGCAGGGAACCGTCCTGCCCGATCATCTCTTTCCCGGACACGTCCAACCCAACTATTCCCCCTTTGTAGGAACACCGGCAACCGGCGAGCCCGATTACGCTTATCGTGCGCCGCTGGACGCCCGTCGTTACCAACCCGGCCATATCAGCTACCTGGGGTACTGCGCCCTCTATGAAGGGCTCAAGTTCCTGAGCGAGGTAGGAATTGAAAAAGCGCTTGGCCATTCACTCGGGCTGAACCGTTTTCTAAAGGAACAGCTCGACCCGAAACGCTTTCCCTGTCTGTCCCCGCATTGGGAGACTACTCCCATCATCACCTTCGGGACCAATGATCCGGATGGTGTGACCAAGCGTCTCCAATCGGCGGATGTCGTTGTGAGCATGGCAAACAACCGCTTCCGCGTCTCGCCCGCCGTGTACAACACCCGGGGTGACATGGAACAGCAGGGTGACGCCCTCAATTCCGCCTAATCGAGTTTCAGGTTGGCTCATCCCCCGGCCCGTGGCCGGATCACTCAAGAAAGAAACTGCCCCCCCCCCGCGTCGATTCTGATCTGCTTCGCTGCCCTGGAAGCACGCCATGCTTTGTAGGAGCCCAGATGTGCTGGCGAACTCCGGCATCGGCCGGGACCGGATCCTCGGTTGGCCAAGCCGCTCTGGAGAGCGGTCTGGTTTGCCAGACGAAGCAGGCTCCCACGTTGGCTTTTGTGGGATTTTGGGGCCACTGCGGCGGTTCTACTGGCCCGTTCAAAAGACCAAGTTTCATCTTAGCCCATCCCCGGGCGGTGGCCGGATCATTCAGGAAAGAAACTGGAAGAGCTCCCTCGCTCACGCTTCGGGCTCCGTAGGAAGGCCTCGAAGTTAATCAGGCGCCCGGCCAAGATTTTTCGGAGCCCGAAGCGTCAGCGAGAGAGCGATTACGGAGATCAAATCTCATCTCAGTCGCAACGTCAGGCACGCAGGGAATCTAGAAGATCCACTCGATTGGCATTGCGGGCCGGGACCAGACTGGCCAGGACGGAAACTGAGGCCATCAACAGGGCCGCCCCGACGAAAACCAGTGGGTCTCGTGGGCTAACTCCGAAGAGCATTCCGGCTATAAATTGAACCACCAGGAATCCGAGGCCGCAACCCACCACGATACCGGCCAGTGCGAGTGTAGTCCCCTGTCGAATCACCAACCCATAAACGTCCAGGCTGCGGGCCCCGAGCGCCTTGCGGATTGCCATTTCACGGCGCCGCTGTGCGACCGAGTCGGCTGCGACTCCGTAGGTCCTGGCTGCTGAGATCAGGAGTGCCAGAAACGCGTAGAGGGTCAAGACTCGGGTAAAGTACCCGAGCACCCATTGGACTTGATCAACCACCTGCTCCATAGCAAGCACCTCGGGAACCAGCAAAGAGGAATCAAGGATCTGAAGCTCTCTCCGAATCAGGGGAGCGAGCGCCGAGAGGGGCTGATCGCTGCGCACGACGAGAGCAATTCGCCGGTCACGGACGCCGCCGTAGGGAACATGAGCCTGGATTTCAGGTATCCGGGCAAAGCTCACCATGCGGTGTCCAGGATCGATGTCGGCTGTCACTCCAACCACGGTCCGCCACTGCGGGGAATCTCCGATTCTCACCTGCCGTCCCAGACCCAACCCGTCCTCCCAGAGCCGGGCCACAACACCGGCTGAAAGAATGACCACATCTGCTCCTTCCCGAGCCTCACTCTGGGTGAAGGACCGGCTGGCGATCAGGGAAGCTGCAAAGTCGACAGGTAGTCTGAGGAAACGGCATGCAGGGCGAGAAATCTCTCCTCTCCCGGTTGGCGCGGGCGGCCTTCGGCGACGATCGAAACAACCTGGTTTCCCCGTGGACTGATGGGGAGAAAATCGGCCAAGCCTGCGGAGGAGACTCCGGGAATCCTCCTCAAGCCGTCCAGCGCTCGTTCCGCGAAGTCGACCCGCACCGCCCCTTCAGCATAGGCTTCACTACTCAGTAGGATATCCGTAACGAACAATCCATCGCTCGAATACCCCGGCTCGAGCCTCTGTTGATTGAGGTAACTACGCACCATCAAGAGGGCTCCCAATGCCAGTAGCAGAGAGGCGGCAAACTGACCGGCCACGAGGAGCTGACGCAAGCGACCGCCGCGAGCTGACGAGGTGCGGCCGCTGCCGCCCTTGAGTGCTTCGATCAAATCGAGACCTGAATTCCTCCACACGGGTGCCAGACCACATGCGATCCCTGTCAGCACGGAGAGACCGACCGTAAAGACCACGGCCTGGAAATCAAAGCGAAAGGCAAAAAGGTACGGGGGTCTCACCGGCACCCAGCTGATCATCCATTCCACGGACCACAGACCGAGAAACGTCCCCACCAGCCCGCTGGCGAGGGCCAGCAGGACCGACTCGATCATCATCCTCCGAGCCAAAGACAAGCGACCGGCTCCCAGAGCAGAGAGCAGGGCCAATTCAGAACTTCGGGTCGTGGTTTGCGCCATCAGCAAGCTGGCCACATTCGTGCAGATAATCAGAAGTACAAACAGAGCCGCACCCATCGTGGCCAGCATTGCGGTGTCAATGACAGGGGGGACAAAGCTCTCTCTCAAGCTCATAGCCTGGAGTTGGAAGCTCTCCATATCTTGAGTATGGCTACGCTCCAGATCGTTTGAGATCCGGGCCAACTCCTGGCCTGCCTCCACCAGAGTCCTCTCGGGCCTGAGTCGACCGATCACATTCAGGCTACGATTGCTCCGGCTGGCTCTAGAATCGAGTTTCAACGGCACCCACACTTCGGCCCATTCCGGGAAAGCAAATCCTTCTGGCATGACTCCAACGACTCGATGGGGGCGCCCATCAATGCGCAGGCTTTGCTTCAGAACAGCGTCGTCCTCAGCAAAATTATCGCGCCAAATATTCCGACTGATCAGCGCGACGGCCGAGACGCCTCCGGCAGCGTCCTCCTGAGCAGTGAAATTCCTGCCCAAATCAGGGGCCACTCCCAACAGGGGAAATAGGTTGGCACTCACTGCGGTGGCCTGAACACGGCGCGCGGATTCGTCACTCAGAATGTTGAATCGTACGCGGCGAAACGCGCCCACATCCTGGGCAGAACGGAGTTCCCGCTGCAAATCCAGAGTGGTAGGATCCGACACCGACAACTGACTATTCCCCTGACGGGGCTGAGTCTGATAGATGAAGATCAACTGTTCGGGTTGGTGAAAAGCAAGGGGACGCAAGACCCAGGCCTCGAAGCCGGAAAACATGGCAACGTTGGCGGCAATGCCGATTGCCAATACGCCCAGGATCACGAGACTAGTAAGAGGGGATCGTTTCAGAGTTCGCAACGAATAGCGAAAATCACGCCACAAAGAGAACATTTGCCCACCTTTCTTATCGAAATCCCCGAAGGAATCGTCGCTGCAATCAGAACTCGACTCAAGACATTGTACGTGCCGGTGGGACGACTAGGTTCCGGGTAACGAGGGACAATAGTAGCAAGAGGCGAAGTGCCAAGAGGCGAAGCACCAAAGCTCAAGCATCAAATCTCAAATAAATCACAAATCGCAGCGAGGATCTACGTCAGGTAGCCCGTTCTTCCGGTTCGGTCGGAGCCAACTACTTGGAAGCCAACAACAGCCTGAGTAAGAAGGACTTTCGTATGCGAATTCGAATCGCCTTGAAGGAGGCCAAGGAGAGCGGTTACTGGCTGCTCCTCGTAGAAGCCGATGCTAGAACTGAGGCTCAAAGGCAGAGGCTTGTAGACGAGCGCAAGGAACTGGTGAAGATCCTCAGTACAATCTACCAGAAATGCCGCTGAAAGCCGATTATCAGATTTGGGGCATCAACCGAGAGTTGTCACGGCTCCCGTTTTCTTACTTTGAGGCTTGAACATTGGGATTTATTTGAGTTTTGATGCTTGAGATTTGGTGTTTAGTAAGATCTTACTCATACCGAAGACACCGGACCGGATCGATCCGCGTCGTCCGGCGGGCTGGCAGCAGACTCGCCAGCAGGCTCACCCCGATCATGAAAACGGCCCCCAGACCATAAGTCACGGGATCCAGATTGGACACTTTGAACAGGATGCCGCTCAGGAACTGAGTAAGGCCGGCCGCCGCCACTAGCCCGACTCCGATACCGGCCAGTACCAGCGCCATGCCTCGCAGCAGGACCATGCGCTGGATCTTTCTGGGATCTCCTCCCAGGGCGATGCGAATTCCGATTTCCCGGGTCCTGCGAATGACGGAGGAAGAGATCAGGGCGTAGAGCCCGATCAACGTCAAGGCCAGGGCCAGAGATCCGAAAAGGGAAGCCGTCAATGCCAAAGCACGTTGTGGAAGCAGCGGGATCCTCCGATATTCTTCGAAGCTCATCACAGACTTGACTCGCACGCGCGGATTCAGTTTGGCGATTCGGTCCCGAATCAAGGGCTCGAGGCCAGTGATGGATCCACGGGTTCTGAGATGCAGCGTTGAGGGCCACCCCAGAGCCTCTCCCGCCAGAGCGAACACGATGGGCTCCGGAGCTTCTCCGAGAGTGTAGTAATTGACATTACCCGCCACTCCGATCACCTCGAAAAGAGCTCCCTCAGGTGTCTGGATGTGTTTGCCTATCGGGTCTTGATTCGGCCAGTAGCGGGTGGCGAACTCCCGATTCACAACGACAACGGGACGGGAACCCGGCTTGGTGTCTGCATCTTGCAGGCTCCGGCCCAAATTGACAGGGATTCCCATAACCCGGAAGTAATCTGGGCCGATCACGTTCAAATTAACCGGGACAATAGCAGAATTCCCACTCGGCTCGAATCCTTCAATCTTGACGCCGTTACGGTCACGGCTTCCGTCCAGGGGCACTTTCAGCGCGATCGAAACGCGTTCAACCTGAGGAAGAGCGGCGAGTTCCGCCGACAGGTCCTGCAGGAAGCGACCCGCAGCTTTGCCTTCGAATCGGGCGACCCGTAGATTGAGGTCCACCAACACCAGGTCTTGCGTGAGAAAGCCGAGATCGAAGGCTGAGGCCGACCGCACGGTACGAACCATCAAACCGGCACCGACCAGCAGTACCAGAGAGACGGCTACCTGGGCCACCACGAACCAACCAAAGAGCCGGGAACGACCGCGCCCAACCGTGGCGGCCCCGCTCTCTTGCTTTAAAACTCCGAGCACCGGAATCTGAAGACTCTTCATGGAGGGAAGGATTCCCAACAGGATCGCGGCCAGGATACTCACTCCGAGAGTGAAGAGAAGGGTCTGAAAATCGAGCGCCAGGATGGGTCTGAATCCTGATTGCAGGTCAGTCCGATTGATCACGTAGATGAGTCCGCGTTGCATCCAGCTCCCGACTATAAGTGCCGCCAGACCGCCGCCGCCAGCCAGCAGGAGACTTTCTGCCAGCATCTGGCGAACCAGCGCAAAACGGCTGGCTCCGAGCGATCTTCTGACGGCAAACTCCCGATCCCGTTGCAAGGACCGGGAGAGGACTACACCTGCAATATTGGTGCAAGTGGCGATCAGTATCAGTCCCGAGATTCCGCCCAGAATCTACAAGAACAGAACAACCGGCTGCTGCATGCCATCGGGCAAGGAGCGGGCAGGATAGACCGTGAAACGTCGATCCTGGAAAGATCCGGGATATTCTTCAGCCAGTTGTGCTGAGACTCGCGCAAGATCAACCCGGGCTTGCTCCAGTCTGATTCCGCTCTGCAGTCGACCGGTGCCCTCCAACCAGCCCCAGCTCCGACGCTCTCGGCTCAGCCCGGTGCCGCGGATAGCATCGTGCATTGATAGTGGAACCCAGACATCGACCGGAAAAGAGGGGTGGGCGCCCGGAAAACTGGCGGGAACAACACCCACCACTTCCAGCCGGCTGCCGTTGAAGTCGATCAGCTGGCCCAGAATGCCGGCCGTGGCGCCGAAACGATTGCGCCAGAGTCTCTCGCTCAAAACCACAACCGGATGAGCACCTTCCGTCAGATCGTCGGAATCCTGCAGGACCCGACCCCGAATCGCTGGAATGCGTATTACGTCGAAATAGTTGCCGGCGACAAGTTCCACCTCGACCGCTATCGCATCGAGTCCCTCCCCGAGAAAAGCCGGGACCCGGTGGTGAGCCGCCAATGCCTCGAAGGAATTCGATCGATCGCGGGCGTCTCGGTAGTTCGGATAGGAAAAATTGTCGGCCGAAAAATCGGCAGAGCTGGCTGTGAAGCGCACGATCCGATCAGGCTCGGGAACTTCGAGAGACCTCCAGAGCAAAGTCGCGGCAAAGTTCAGTACCGCGGTATTCGCTCCGATGCCGAGTGCCAGTACCAGAACTGCAAGTCCCGAAAAGCCGGGCTGACGTTTGACCTGCCGCAAAGCATAGCGAAAATCTCGAATCAGATGTTCCAAGGGACCTACTCCAGATGAATGGGAATCGGGTTGATGGGGGGGATGGCTGCCGCCGACAAGGCGGGAACTGGATAATCGCAATCGGGCAGCATTCCAGAAAACGTCGAGGAAACAGCGCAGCCGCGCCCGACTGCGGGCAAGCAGAGGCCGGGTTGCCAATGCAGTTTCGATTTCCAGGTAAGTCTCCAGCATCTCCGAGCCGTAACGCCTACGGTGCCAAGCCGGAAAGAAGCAAAGTAGCAACTGTAGAACACCGACAATAGGGGTCTTCTGGGACTTCATCTCAGACCCTCCGGCCCCTCCGCCAGCTTCCGGGCCCGCAGCACTTCCACCAGTCGCGAAAGCCGGCGCGCCTCAGCTTTCAAAGCGCGCCTGCCAAAGTCGGTCAGTCGGTAGTACTTGCGCCGCTCCGGCTCGGTCGGGCGATCATCCAAAGACTGAATCATCCCGTCGCGCTCTAGACGCGCAATCAGACGGTAAAGAGAACCGCGTTCCAAGACTACCTGCCCATCCGACTGGCGCTCCACTTCCTTCATTAACCCGTAACCATGTCGGTCGCGTGCCGAAAGGGCCAGGAGAATCTCCAAATCAGCCGGCTTCAAGGCAGGAAAATCAACTTTCATCGGCATCGTCAAGACGGTATCAGAAAAAATCAGTGTATGCAAAATACATATAAAGAGTGGGGCTCCTTCCTTTCCCTATGTTTTCTTTCCACAGGAAACCAGGGCAAGGGCCCACGGATCATTCAAGAAAGAACCTTGCTGAAGGCCTTGGAGTGCGGAGTGCAGCACACTGATCCCAGTCCGCAAATCGGATCATGTTAGAGTGAGCCGATGCCCAAACGATTCTCATTCCGGCTCTCCTTGACCCTCCTTCTGGGGCCTGGCTGGACACTCCCTGGCGTTCTTGCCGGTGAGCTTCCCCGGCACAGTCTCCGAGTGGTTCTAAGCCCCGCTCAGGGCTCGCTCCAGGTTGAGGATGTCATCATTCTACCGGCCGGCTTCGGGGCCCGAGAAGTCTTCTTCGAGCTGCATGGAAACCTGGAAGTTAAAGTCACTGATCCGAACCTTCAATTACATAGAGCTGAACCGCAGCCCGAGGGCTCGGGGATCCGTTCCATTCCGGTCCATCGCTATCGCCTTTCCTGGGATTCCCTGCCTGAGGGGAGAATCGCGCTTCGCTATGGGGGGCAGATTCAACATTCCATCGAGCAGGAGGCGGGGGAATATGCTCGCAGCTTCTCATCCTCCCCCGGTCTAATTACACCGGAAGGGGTTTTCCTGGCCGGCAGCTCCTATTGGGTGCCCCGGCTTGAAGACTGGAACCAATTGACCTTCCAACTTGATGTCGAGCTTCCCGGAGAATTCGAAGTGGTCAGCCAGGGGCGCCGAATCCGGCACGAAGAGAATTCAGGGAAGCATCGGGTGGAGTGGATCGAAGAGAACCCGATGGAAGAGATCTACTTGATTGCCGCTCCTTTCCACGAGTACCAGCGGGAGACCGGGGCGGTAACAGCTTATGCGTTCCTGCGCCAACCCGATCCCAATTTGGCGGCCCGTTATCTGGAAGCTACTGCCCAGTACATCGAGATGTACAGTCGGCTGCTGGGCCCCTACCCCTACTCCAAATTTGCCCTGGTCGAGAATTTCTGGGAGACCGGCTACGGAATGCCTTCCTTCACGCTCCTCGGCCCGACTGTGATTCGCCTACCCTTCATTCTGCATAGCTCCTATCCCCATGAGATCTTGCACAACTGGTGGGGCAACTCCGTCTATGTGGACTCTGCAGCAGGGAACTGGAGCGAGGGTTTGACGGCCTACATGGCTGATCATTTGACCAAGGAAGGGCAAAATCAAGGGGCGGACTACCGCCGCGACACCCTGAAGAACTACCGCAACTTCGCGAGCCAGAGCCGGGATTTTGCGCTTCGCGATTTTCGTTCCCGCCATTCTCCTTCCAGCGAGGCAGTGGGTTACGGCAAAAGCCTCATGCTGTGGCACATGCTGCGGACCAGACTGGGAGAAGGACGGTTCACCCGGGCACTGCGGCAGTTGTACCGAACACACCGCTACCAGGTCGCCTCTTTCGAAGATTTACAGCAGGCCTTCAGCGATGCTGCCGAGGAGGATCTGGCACCACTTTTCGAGCAGTGGGTGAATCGAGTAGGAGCTCCCGAGCTGCGCCTGGAGGAGGCCGAAGTAACTCACTCGGCAGACCGTTATCGACTGAGAATCGAGGTAGCACAGATCCAGCAAGAGGAACTCTATCAACTGCGCGTGCCAGTTTCGGTTACGCTCGAGGATGAACCCCAGGCGCGGATGGAATTGCTGGAATTGACGGGGCGGCGGAACTCCCTGGAAGTGGAGCTGAACGCCAGACCATTGTTGGTTGAAATTGATCCCGACTTCGACCTCTTTCGGAAGCTGGACCGAAGAGAAATCCCCCCCTCCTTAAGCCAACTTTTCGGTTCACAGGCCGTCACCCTGGTCCTACCCGGTGGCGCGTCTGACGAGGAAACGGCCTGGCTTGAACTAGCTCAATCCTGGAAGAGTCCCGATGCCCGTTTTCGCATCGTCCGAGCGGGGGAGATCGACGAGTTGCCAGCGAATTCCAGTGTATGGGTCCTGGGGCGCGAGAACCGATGGAGGAAACGAGTCGAATCCGCACTCACTGAATACCAGGCCGGGGCGCAGGGAACCGAGATACGATTCGGCGAAACGAGCGCGACCTTGAATGATCGGAGCTTCGTTTTCGTGACCACCCATCCCGGCAATCCGCAGGAAGCACTGGCCTGGATCGGAGCGACCCGGGTCGATGCAATCGCGGGTTTGGCCCGCAAGCTTCCTCACTATGGCAAATACTCCTTCCTGGCATTCTCGGGAGCGGAGCCGGTCAACACCGTCAAAGGGCAGTGGCCGACCTTGTCGTCACCTCTGGTACGGCGATTGGGAGACTCACCCGGTCTGAAGCCTGGAAGCCGACCCGATCGAGAGCCTCTGGCTCGGTTAACCCCGGTCTTCTCCTTGGAACGAATTACGGACCATCTCACGATTTTGACATCCGAGGAATCTCAAGGCCGTGGAGTGGGCACGGCCGGACTCAATAAGGCTGCCGAATACATTGCCCAACAATTCAAGGAGATGGGACTAGAACCGGCTGGTGAGAATGGCTCGTTCTTCCAGAGCTGGGAAGAGGAGGACGGGCCCCAAGGGAAGGTCACGCTTCGCAACGTGATCGCTCGATTACCGGGCAAGAAGGAGGAATGGTCGTCTCAGAGCGTGGTCCTGTCCGCCCATTACGACCACCTGGGCTGGGGTTGGCCGGATGTCCGCGAAAGCGAGAGGGGCTTGCTCCACCCGGGAGCCGATGACAATGCCTCCGGAGTCGCTGTCTTGCTCGAGATTGCTCAGCTCCTGTCTGACCAGCTAAGACCGGATCGGAACCTGCTCTTTGTGGCCTTCAGCGGAGAGGAATGGGGGTTGCGCGGATCCCGCCATTTCGTCCGCCATTCCGACCAATGGCCCACCGACCAGATGATGGCCGCAGTAAATCTCGACAGCGTGGGACGTCTGGAAGGCCGAGAGATCCTTGTGCTGGGCGGATCCAGCGCAAGTGAGTGGGTTCACATTGCCCGGGGGGTCGGCTTTACGACAGGCATTTCTTCCAAGCTGGTGGCGGACGACCTGGGAAGTAGTGATCAGCGTAGTTTTATCGAAGCCGGGGTTCCGGCAGTTCAGATCTTTGCCGGCGCCCACCCTGATTACCATCGCTCCAGCGACACTGCCGACAAGATCGATGTGGCCGGTCTGATTCAGGTCGCCTCATTCGTCCGAGAGACGATCGTGTACTTGAGCGAACGAGAGACTCCGCTGACATCAACTCTTGGCTCGAGCCCGGTCTCAGCTCCCAACCGCTCAGCCCCCAGCGGCCGCCGGGCATCTCTCGGAACGGTTCCCGATTTTGCCTTCTCTGGTGACGGGGTGCGCGTCGAATCGGTGGTCCCCGACAGCGCGGCTGCTGAGGCCGGGATTCAAGCCGGGGATATCCTGGTCGGACTGGGGGGAATCAAACTGGCCGATCTGCGTTCGTATGCTGACGCCCTGGCTGAGCTCGAGCCGGGTGACACGGTCGAAGTCGAGGTGCTCATGGCGGGACGGAGCGTAAGACTCAGCGCCACCCTGGGTAGACGGTAGGGAGTAATTCACAACTCCCGGCTCTGGCCAGTTTTGAGACAGCTTGAAGCTGCCTGTGCTACTTTAAGTTTCAGCTACCCCGCACCAGGGTCCGGCCTGCTCGGGCCGGTGTCAGGCGACCTTCTTCAATTGCAAATTGGCCGTTGAGAAGCAGATACTCAACTCCTTCGGAGTACTGATTCGGCTCTAAGTATGTTGCTTTGTCGGCAATCCGTTCGAGGTCGAAAAGGACGATGTCGGCGAAAGCTCCCGCCTCCAGACGTCCTCGATTGCGAATCCCGACCGTTTCAGCCGGCAGCGAGGTCATCTTGCGGATCATCTCGGGTAGCTCAATGCTTTTGCGCTCCAACACATAGCGGCGAATCGCTCGCGGAAAGGCGCCAAAGGAACGGGGATGGCCACCCGGCCCGGGTCGCGCTTCTTCTGCCCCTCCATCGGACGAGACCATGCAATACGGGAGCTGTAGTACGCGTTCAGTATTCTCGTCACTCATGGCATACCCGACGATCGAAACCCGCGATTCAGAATCAACGAGCAGGTCACAAGCGAATTCATAGGGAGACTCTTGGGCCGCTTCAGCCAGTTCGTCGAGACGTTGCCCGAGGGTCTCCTGCCTTTGCTCGTCGACCCCTGAGATCATGACGGAATGCCAACCTCCGTTGGCCTCAACTTTGGCCTCGGTCTCAGCCTGCATCCGCTGCCGCTGTCCTGCATCCTTCAACCGCTCCTGAAAACGTCCCCCCGCCTTTGACCAGCCGGGGAAAAAGAAGTTGAGGCCCGTGCTGTAGGCCAGATAAGGGTAGCGGTCGACACGAACATCCAGACCCTGGCTGCGAGCCTTCTCGATCTACTCGATGACGGTTTCCATTTTGGACCAGTTGGGCTCACCGGCGGCTTTCAAGTGAGTGATTAGCAGCGGCGCCCAGACTCCCGGGAAATTCAAATCGATTCCTCAACGGCCTCGACGAGTTCGGTATCTTCGCTGCGCATATGCGGTGCATAGATTCCGCCAAACTCGGCTGCCACTCGGGCCAGGGCGATGACTTCTTCGGTTTTTGCGAACCCGGCAGGATTGTACTCGAGGCCGCTTGATAGTCCGACAGCCCCCTGCTGCATGGCTCTCCGCACCAACTCTTCCATGACATCCAGCTGGCTAGACGAGGGAACCGCGGGATCGGGTCCCATTACCAGTGCGCGGACTCGCGCATGGCCCACGTATGAGGTCTGGTTCAGAGCGAAATCGGAGTGGCTTTGTGCCCACTCGGCAAAGCCGGAGCATTGATCGGCCGAAGTCACCAACTCCGAAGTGGCATCGATCCGTTGGGGAAAGGCAGAGCCTCCGTCGGGCCCTGTGATATCCAGGGTCACTCCCTGGTGTAGCTTGCTCTGGGCTGCCGGATTGCGCACCAGGTTGGTATGAGCGTGAACATCGACGAATCCTGGGGCCAAGTGCAACCCACTGGCATCCACGATCCGACCCGAGTCCCCGAGTTGTCCAATCGCCTGGATCCGATCGCCCAGGACACCGATATCCCCCCGAAAACCCGGTGAACCGGTACCGTCCAGGATGGTTCCTCCCTTGAGGATTAGATCGAACCTTTCCTGTGTGCTACAGCGACTCTCTAGTGCACTGTCCGGAAAGTTCCAGATGTTAATTGTCGGGGTAGTTTGCTATTGTTGGGCATGGCAAGACCCCACATTCGACTAAAGCTACCCGAACAAGATCGAAGAATACTGGAGTCCTGGTTGCGGGCTTCCAAGACCGATCGAGTCTTGGCCGAACGGGCTCAAATAATTCTGGCTTGCGGCCAGGGGCTGACGGCGACTGAAGTTGCGGAAAGGCTCTCCAAGCGGCTAATGAGTGTGCAAATGTGGCGCAGGCGCTATCTTGAGCAGGGAGTGTCAGGACTGGAGGATCGACCTCGATCGGGCCGTCCGCGGAAGCTATCGCATGCCAATGTGCGAGCTATTCTCAAAGCCACCGTTGAACGCATCCCACGGGAATCGACCTACTGGAGTGTGCGACTGATGGCCGAACACTCCGGAGTGAGCAAACATCAAGTCGCCCAGATCTGGAAGGCAGCCGACCTGAAGCCGCATCGAGTCCGTAACTTTAAAATCAGCAACGATCCTCACTTCGCCGAAAAGGTAATCGATGTGGTGGGTCTGTATATGGATCCGCCCGACAATGCGCTGGTTCTATCCGTGGACGAGAAAACTGAGATCCAGGCTCTGGATAGAACTCAGCCGATGCTCCAGCTCAGACCGGGACAGATCCAACGCCGGACACACGATTACAAGCGCCACGGTACAGCCAGTCTGTATGCCGCATTCGATGTGGTGACAGGTGAGGTCATGGGCCGCATCACCAATAGGCACCGAGCCAAGGAGTTCCTGGCTTTTCTCCGCCAGATTGATCAAGCGGTCGAGCCCGAACTGGATGTCCACTTAATCCTGGACAACTCGAGCACTCATAAGACCAAGCAGGTTCAAAGCTGGCTGGCCCAGCGGCCCCGATACCACCTCCACTTTACGCCCACTAGCGCCTCCTGGCTCAATGCCGTCGAAAGCTGGTTCTCACAGCTGGAGCGCCGTTCGATCTACAGAAACTCTTTCAGCAGCGTCCAAGAGTTGAGACAGGAAATCAAAAGATATATTCGGGTTCACAATCAACGCTTGGCCAAGCCCTTCAAGTGGCGCGCCACTGCTGACTCAATCCTGGCAAAGGTCCAAAATGCTCGCGAATCGCTCGGCCACTATTAACATCGGGAACTTATCTGACAGTGCACTAGGCCCAGCCCCAGCGCAGTTCCACTGAGGGCAATCCCTTTGATGAATCCTCGCCTGGATTGCTTCTTCACCGGCTCCCCCTTTGGCATCGATCAGTCATCCAAGGCTACCCCAGGCGTGGTAGGAACCCAAGAGGAAAAGCGCGGTGGAAGCGGGTGGAAGTGGTTTTTGATTTTTTGGGCCGTTTCACTTGACAGTCACAGGGCTGCTTCGTCGTAAATAGAAGAGAGAAACCGTGAAAGTACGACTCAAGAACCGTCGACTGGGGCGAGAGTTGGCTAGGAGCCGCTTGAGCCAGAACGCCTGGGCCAAGAGATTTGGCCTGAGTAGTGGGCATCTGGCGAACCTGGTCAACGGGAAGCGTCCCTATCCGGATCCAGCCACCCGGTCCAGACTCCTGGAGGGTCTGAAACTGGCATTCGATGACCTCTTCTTGGTGGAAGAGTCTGAGTCTCGACAGCGAGCCGGGCGGCAACTGGATCGACCCGAGGGACCTCCCGCTGGTGAAGACGTAGACAGAATTGTAGGAGAGGAGACTTTCATGAACGGTATCGAACAAGATTTTCGACTCGGCATCCGGGCTCTCCGGCGCACTCCCGGCTTCTTCTTGGCAGCGGTCATGACGCTGTTTCTCGGCATCGGTGCCACGACACTGATTTTCTCCCTGGTCAATACGGTCATGCTGCGACCTCTCGGGTTCCACGACTCCGACCAGCTCTACCTCCTGTGGGAGGCCAATCCTGACCGTAACTGGCACCAGGTGCAGATGGCACCTGCCAACTTCGTTGATGTGAAGCGCCAGAGCCGGACCTTCCAGGAAATCGGCGCCTACAACGATTATCTGACCAGCCTGACCTTGCAGTCGAACGAGATCCCCTATCGCCTGCAGGCCAGCCAGATCACGGGAGATCTGTTGCGGGTTCTGGGCATCTCGCCCCAAATCGGAAAGATCTTTGATTCGGAAGATACGTGGGCCGGAGGGGATCCGGTAGCGGTGCTTAGCCATCCGACATGGGAGCGGTTTTGGGGAGCAGATCCTGCTTTGATCGGCCGCTCGATCCTGTTGAACAACACTGCTTTCCGCGTGGTCGGCGTGATGCCGAGCGGGTTTGAGTTTCCCTTCAAAGAAGCCGACCTATGGATTCCGACCCAGTGGTCACCGGACTCGATGAGTCAAGTTTCTTTTCGACGCGCCCACGGCATGCGGGCCATTGGGCGACTCAGGTCTGGGGTCTCGGTGGAAGACGTTGAGAGGAACCTGGGCAGGATCGCACAAGAGCTCGAGCAACTCTACCCCGCTACGAATCGGAATGCCAGCTTCGGGCTGACCAGCCTGAAGGATTGGATTGTTGGAGATACCGATCAGTATCTCTGGATGCTGTTGGCAGCCGTCTCGCTTCTCTTGATCATCGCCTGTACCACCGTGGCCAACATGTTGCTGGCTTTATGGACCGGCCGCATACCGGAGATCGCCATTCGAGTTGCCCTGGGTGCCCGCCGGTCCCGGATCATACAGCAAGCTATCGTGGAAGCCGTCCTTCTCTGTCTCCCCAGCGGAATGCTCGCCCTGCTTACCACCTGGGGGATCGTCGCAGTCCTGCGCAGCGCGGCTCCATCGAGTGTCCCTCGGCTGTCGGAACTCTCAGTCGATTGGACCGTCCTGTTGCTGTCTTTTGGCTTGATCGTCGTAGCTACCTTGCTGTTTGGACTCTTGCCGGCGCGCCGCTATGCCGACCAGGGACCGATCATGGGACTACACCAGCAGGGACGGTCCGGCTCAGATCAGGGCAGCCATTTACTGAGCCGAGCTTTGGTGGTCGCTCAGGTTGCCTTCGCTCTGCTATTGCTGGCGGGGGGAGGCCTATTTGCCCGCAGCTTTTGGAATTTGAACCAGGTGGACCCAGGCTTTGTTGACGAGAATGGTTTTGTCTTCGGCACCCGACTACCGCCTAATCAATACACGGAAGAAGCCGGCATCCGGAGTTTCTACGATCAGCTGCTGACACGGGTGCGCAATATTCCTGGAGTGGAGGCAGCCACTCTGACCAGTCGAGTTCCGTTTGCCCGGCAGCGTTACAGCAGTGACTTCGCGGCTGAAAGGTGGGAGGCAGGACGTTACGGACTGGGTATTCGTCATGGCGAGGTCGTCCCCGGCTACTTCACGACCATGGGAGTCCCCATTGTACGAGGAAGGGAGTTCTCGGAGCGAGACCGCTCGGATGCACCGCTGGTGGCAGTCATCAGTCAGGGTTTGGCGACTCAGTTCTTCCCCGATTCTGATCCTATTGGCCAGCGCATCGCTTTCCAACAAAACCCTGATTCCCGAAGTCAATGGTGGGAGATCGTGGGAGTGGCAGGGAATGTACGACGGGTTGATTTGAGAACTCCCTCTCGACCCGAAGTTTATGTTCCATACGCCCAGGACTGGGCTCCCGGACGCAGCATGTATGTGGTGCTGCGCTCCCGGCGAGATCCGGCTGAATTGATTCGGGCGGCCCGCTCCGAAGTGACGGCTCTCGATCCCAACCTCCCCATATTCGAAACCCGCTCGCAGGGCGAGATCCATGAGGGCTCACTGGCTGAAAGGAAATTCTTTCTCTTCACACTACTGGCTTTCGCCATGGCTTCCTGCACCATGTCGATTGCTGGAGTGTACGGAGTCCTCTCCCATTACCTGGCGCGAAGGAAGCGCGAACTAGGCGTCCGAACGGCACTGGGAGCGACTCGACGGGACCTCATTAGAGAGGCCACCCGGGGAGGGATGCGACCGGTGGCGTTAGGCTTGCTGTTGGGACTGACGTTGACGACACTCTTGACCAGGACGGTAGCCAACCTTCTGTATGGAGTCCGTCCACTTGACCCGAGCACACTGCTAATCACGGTTGGTCTGTTAGCCGTTGTGAGCCTGGTCTCCTGCCTGGTCCCCGCTTATCGAGCCAGCCGAGTAGATCCCCTCTCCTCGCTACGGGCCGACTAGTTTGCCCCCAGATCCTCTGGCTGGCGCTCTTGATGTGCCCGCTGGCGCCTTGGAGTGCGTCGAGAATCGACGCCGTCGTGCATAAGGCGGAGCTGCACTCCGCACTCCAAGGCCTTCGGCAAGTTCCTTAAGAGAACTTGCAACACGCCAACTCAATTTTGTATAGTGAAGTTTGTAGAGTTACGGAGAGAACGACTATCCAACGGCAATCGATTGGCGAATTCGAGCATTTGATCTTGCTTGGAATTCTGCGTCTGGGCGCCGCCGCCTATGGAGTCCCTATCATTGATGAAGTCGAATCCTGCACCGGCAGGGAGATCTCGCAAGCTGCCGTCTACTTGACGCTCAAGCGCCTCGAGGACAAGGGCTGGATCCGAGGGCGTATTGGCGACTCTTCGGAGCCGCGGGGAGGGAGGCCGAAACGTTTCTACTCTGTCACTGAGTTGGGGCGGAGCAAGCTGCGGGAGGCCCGTAATCAGCTGCTCAAGATGTGGTCTGGGCTTCAAGAGGAATTGCGATGAAGAGGCGTTCTGCTCCGCCCAGGTGGCCACCACCCTGATTCGACTGTTCGCACCGGTCTTCGACCAGACCGAATTGTTGGGGGACCTGGAAGAACGTTACCTCCACCGACTCCAGCGGGATTCGTCAGCTTCGGCTCGCCGCTGGTACTGGAAAGAGGCATTCAAACTGGTGGGAGCGCTCCTTCTACTGGAGACGCGGCGGACTCCGGTGACGTTCTGGAGCGATCTCCGGATCGCCTTCCGATCTCTGCTCAAGGAACCGATGTTGGTTTCGATTGCGGTGGTCACGCTGGGGATCGGAATCGGTGCTCCAACTACACTCTTCGCGATTCTGGAAGGGTTTTTCGAACCCCTTCCCGTCACCGACTCAGCCCGCATAATCGACATTGCTCTGCTCGACCAGAAGAGCGGGCGCAATCCGAATCCAACGCTCGAGATGGTAGCCGCCTGGCGGCGGGCCGTGAGCGAACTCGAGGCAATGGGCGTATACAGTGCTGATCATGTCGCGATCAGCGGAGATGGATTCCATCCTGAGCGGCTCAGCGCGGCTTATGTCAGCGCTGAGGTCATCCCGATGCTGGAAGGGGAGTCGATTCGGGGTCGGTTCTTCGAGCAGGCAGATATCACCCTTAGTGCCCCCCCCAACGGCGGTCATCAGTGAGATTCTATGGTCCGAACGCTACTCCCGGAGTCCTGATACATTAGGCTCGCAGATCCGAGTCGACGGCACCCACTACGAAATCATTGGAATCCTGGCCTCCGGTTTCGCTTTCCCGCGGGATCAGCAGCTCTGGCTGCCCTTGGAAAACCGTCAGTCATCGAACCTTTCAGTTGTCGGGAGGCTCAGTGACGGAGCCTCAAGCGAAGTCGTTCGCGAGCAGCTTCTTTCGGCCACGCTAGAGCTGATTCCCCGCGAGCTGGCTGAGATTGAGCCGGCTATCGAAGTTGAAGAATACATCGTTGCGTACTTCGGGCGGGAAGCGGTCACGGGACTTCGTATCCTGACCTTCGTCGTCAGCTTTCTGGTTTTGATTGCGGCCGTGAATGTTGCGGCTTTGCTACTGGCTCGAGGCGAATCTCGGAGTCGAGAAATGGCTCTCCGCCTGGCCCTCGGAGCAACCCGAGGAAGAGTCGTTTCCCAACTCTTGACCGAGGGTCTGTTGCTGGCCGCCGGAGGTGGGATTGTCGCTCTCGCAATTACCGATACCGGGATCTCCTGGTTCCGGGCGATCATAGAATCGCGCGCGGCCCCCTACTACTGGATGCGGTTCGAAATCGATGCCCGAGTATTTGCATTCACAGGCCTGCTCATCTTGGTGGCGACTCTGGCGGCCGGCATCTTCGTTCCTTTTCTGGCGAATGTACCCTCAGTTCTTTGGGTCGCGCTGGAAGCTCCAGGAGCAACCCATCGGGCCCTGACAATCCTGCAAGACGCGGTGCAGCAAATCGATCCGGCCCTTCCGGTGGCGCGGCCGCAGACCATGGCCGAAGTCTTCATCCGCGAGAATGCCGAGGAACGAACTTTCGGAATCTTGTTCGGTACTTTTGGTCTGGCCGCGTTGTTACTAGCTACTGCGGGAGTCTCGGGCGTGGTCTCATTGAACGTTTCCCGGCGAACCCGAGAAATCGGCATCCGAAGGGCTCTGGGAGCCTCGACGAAGACACTCTTGATGACTGCCCTGAGACGGGGGCTGCAATCAGCCCTACTTGGGATGATCCTGGGTGTCGCCATGAGTTTCTTCCTCGCCCCCCTGGCAGGCGAGATTCTCTACGGCTGGGATCCGCACGACCCCTGGATCTTCACGCTGGTTCCAATGCTCCTTTTGACAGTCTGCCTGTCGGCTGCTTTTGCACCCGCTGTACGCGCGATCCGGATGCCTGCCGTCTCGGCTCTAAGAACCGAATAAGGCGACATCCGGCGAATTCCCCGGTCCAAAGGACCGTAAGTTCTGAAAATTCTTGTACCCTACCACCTCTCAAACTTCTTCATCCTAGAGGGCGGAACACGAAACGATCGCCCAGCACGAAATTGACTAGGCAACAGCTCACGATAGCGATCCCACCAGCCGACAGGCCGGGAAGGTGCAGTTCACCCACCAGAACCCGCATCACAGCTGCATTGCCAACCATAGAAACCAGGCCGTTGGCACAGTCGAAGCGCGCCAGCCGATGGCATAGTTCCCTGACTCCCAGGCTCGGGCGATTGCGCCAGGTCCAGCAAAGGTGCCAACAGAAGTTGTGGATCAGAGCGCATTCCACCGCCAGAACAGTGCCCCACAAGTAATGCAGTTGGACCACTTGTACGAGCAGGAACAATACGCTCAGATGGACTCCCGCCCCCAAAACCCCCACGATCTGAAATCGAAGGAAGGGAGAAAAGGGCGCTATGGAAGGATGAAGGGGGTGGTCGGAAGTGTGAAGTGCGGAAGCACGATCTGGCGTCCGACTCCATCTCGCCTTCATACGTCAATCGCTCCCTTCGTACTTCCCACTTCCCTCTTCATCCTTCCAGTCCCCACCGCTGGTTCCATTTGGTACAGGCGCTGAATATTCAGCACCACGGACCGCATCAGGATTAGGATCATGGTAGCCGTAGCGATCAGCCCTCCGAGATCGAAGAGCCCAAGCTCGAGACCCCGGATTTTCCGGTGGGGTTGCGCGATGAGGAGACAATTCCCCAGAACTAGCAAGATCCGCAGCTCAGTCGGGCCGATCTTCAGGAAGGAGATCTTGAACTCGCCCAGCACATGAGCCGCCAGATAGGAGTTGATCGAGAGCAGCAAATAGGCAGCGAGTAGAACAAACGCCACCCTTTCCTCCATGAAAGGGGACAGTCCCAACCCTCCGAAGAGGCAAAGGACTCCCAGACTGTCGGAGATGTGATCGACATAGAAGCCGTAACGCGGACGTTGTCGCTGCCGGTAGCGGGCCAGGGTTCCGTCCAGGCTGTCTCCAAACCAATTGACCAGAATGGCGAGGTTGACCAAGTGGAGCAGGGCGGCATGTTGCCCACTCAGGAAGTAAAAGATCCCAGCCAAGATCATTGCCCCGAGCCCCAGGCCCGTGAGGTGGTCAGAGTTGAGCCAGGCCGGCATTCGGGCGGCTAGCCAAATCAGCAGCCGTCTCTCCCAAAGGGCCAGCAAGCTTTCCTGAATTCGCTTTTCAGTGCTTTGGAGATTGTTTGACATGCCTCCCATCTACGCAAGACCGGTGCCGGATCGGGGGGCCGCCGAAAACACCGGACCCGGGTAGTCCGGACGCAAGAAATCACGGCAGTTGTTGGAGTGTCGGAGGTGCTGTCCAGTTCGGGAGCCTGTTCGACCGCAGTGGCATGGAGGGTCGAAGAGCTCCCTCGCTCACGCTTCGGGCTCCGTAGGAATGCCTCGAAGTTAATGAGGCGCTCGGCCAAGGTCTTTCGGAGCCCGCAGCGTTAGCGAGGGAGCTCTTTGCGGAACCAAGTTTCATCTTAACTCTTCAGAACGCCAACGTTTCGAGAGCCGCCGTCAGGATGCGCTCCTTGTGGGGGAGGTAGTGTTGTTCGCGGGCGAAAAACGGGATCTGGGTATCGAAGCCGGAGACCCTTCGAACCGGAGCCTCCAGCGACAGAAAGGAATGCTCAACGATTCGACTGAGGATCTCCGCACCCACGCCAAAGCTGCGAGGGGCTTCATGGATGACGACAGCCCGGCCGGTCTTTTCCACGGATTGTGTAATGGCATCGGTGTCAAGAGGTGAGATCGTCATCAAGTCGATCAGCTCGATCGAGCGTCCCTCCTGTTTCAGGAGATCGGCTGCCTGCAAAGCTGGTCTCATTGAGGCTCCATAACTGATCAGGGTCAGTTCGTCGCCCTCTTGAACCACCCTTGCCTGCCCAAGTGGAATCCCTTCGGGCGATCCTTCTTCGACTTCTTCACGAAAGGCTCGATAAATGGCCTTGGGTTCGAAGAAGATCACCGGATCGGGATCTCGAATGGCCGAGAGCAGCAGCCCATGGGCAGTCTGCGGGGTAGAGGGGATCACCATCTTCAAACCCGGAGTGTGGGCGAAGTAAGCTTCCCGACTCTCTGAGTGATGTTCGAGGGCACGGATTCCTCCCCCGTAGGGCATCCTGATCACCATGGGACAGGTCAGGCGGCCTCGAGTTCGAGTTCGGAAGCGTGCCGCATGTTGCTCGATCTGATGGAAGCCCTGATAGACGAAACCGGAGAACTGGATCTCGCAGACCGGCTTCAAACCGAAGAGCGCCATTCCAATACCGCTGCCGATAATGCCTGATTCGGCCAGAGGCGTATCGATGATCCGATCTTTCCCGAACTCTTCAATCAAGCCGTCGGTAGCTCGAAAAACACCACCATCGACACCGACGTCCTGCCCCATGACCACGATGTCGGTATCTCTCTGCAACTCCTCACGTAATGCCAGATTGATTGCCTGGACGAGGGTTATTCTGGCCATGTGTGCATTCCTCCTGCCGATCAGACCTCAGCGGGCGCGGAATCTTCGTTCCGAGCCTGGATCTCGCGTGCCAGCTTCTGGCGGTCCCGCTGAAGTTCCGGAGTCAGCTCGGCGTAAACGAAATCGAAGAGTTCCAAGGGATCTCCACTCATCTGAGTCTCGGCTCGCTTCACCGCCTCGAGGACCTCCGACCGAACTGACTCGAACAACTCGTCCCGGCCCTCCTCGTTCAGCAAACCCTTGTTCGAAATATAGGTGAAATAGCGCTTGAGAGGGTCCTTGGCCTCCCACTCAGTCACTTCTTCCTCGGTCCGATAGCGACTTGGATCATCCGCCGTAGTGTGGACACCGATTCGGTAAGTAATGGCCTCGATAAAGGTCGGCCCCCCCCCTTCCCGAGCCCTTTCGAGAGCTTCTTGGGTGGCGGCATACACAGCCAGCGCATCATTCCCGTCTACCTGGAGGCCGGGCATTTCGTAGGCGATCGCTTTCTGAGCCAAAGTCCGGGAGCGAGTCTGGTGCTGAATCGGCAGCGAAATCGCCCACTGGTTATTCTGACAAAGAAAAACGACCGGAACTTGGTACACCGAAGCGAAGTTCATCGCCTCATGAAAATCCCCTTCTGAGGTAGCTCCATCCCCTAGAAAACAAAGTACTGCAACCTTTCGACGCTTCAACTTAGCCGCCCAGGCCAGACCGACTGCGTGGGGTAACTGGCTGGCGACCGGCACACAAATGGGAAGATCGTTGACTCCCGGAGGAGGAGCTGAACCTTCCTCAAGACCGCCGTAAAAAAGGAGAATGTGTTCCATGCTCCAGCCCCGTATGAGCATGGCTCCGGTCTCACGAAAAGAGGGCACCATCCAATCTTCCGAACAGAGAGCGAAAGTGCTGGCGACATGAGCGGCTTCCTGGCCCTGGACCGGCGGGAAGGTCCCGATTCTCCCCTGCCGTTGCAAGCGGAACATCCGCTGGTCGAACTCGCGGGTCAACAACATCCAGCGGTAGATAGAGACCAGATCGTCGTTTGCCAGATCGGGTTCCAAGTCCTGGTCCACATTCCCTACCGGATCGAGAATCTCGAGATATTCCGGAGGGCTGGGAATCTCGATCTTGCTTCTTGGCATGGTTCCCCGCTTCTAGAGCTGCATTCTGTTGTGAAGAGACTCCCCGGGGGGTTCCGGATGATCAAACTGCGGCCGAAAGAATCCGAAGAGATTCTGGCCACAGCCCTGCAGGTCGGTTTTCGAGCTCCAATTGAGAGCCCCAGGGAGACCTTCCAAGGATAGCATAAGCCGGTCTCCGACCGCTCGCGTTTGCTTCGTGGCCGGCAAATGAAATGCAATCGCAGAGACGCGGAGGGATCGCAAAGGAATTCTGTTGGGGATCCCGGATTATTCGCCACGAAGGACGCGGGAGCACGAAGTGGGGAAAGAATAGCCGAGTCATGCCCGGGCCTGCCGTGCAAGTCGGAGTGGATGGTGAAGGGTTCGGAGCTGGGGCGGCTGCCTCCGGTTTTCCCTTGCCGCTCTTTGCTATCCGTTTGCCTCGCAGCCCAGCTCGGGGTCGATCGCCTGAACGTGGGTTTGGAGCGCCTAATTCTAGAGCGCCAAGCGGCAGCGCGAGCGCGGGAAAGCGTGGCGACGATCTGCCGAAACTTCCCTCAAAACCGGCGCGCCGGTTCCGATACCCGTACTTCGGCCTCATCAGCTTGGCGGTCGACTCAAATTGACTCCTTTTCGGTTGCGGCCAAATTCTGAATCCAGTCCCTAACCTGGCTTCTCACCTGACGCCGCCGCTCGATTAGTTCTGGATCTGCTTCGAATCGAGTCGAAGTTACGATGAAGGCCGGTCCTTCTTCCGGGCTGGTGAAATCTTCCAGGGCAGCTGCGAGATCCAGGCGAAAGACTGCCTGCCCGAAGGTCCGCCCCAACCAGCAGGCATACCCTTTCAGATAGATGGCCTGGTTAGAGTCCACAAAAAGCAGCACAACGGAGCGTCTCTTTTCTAGATAGCCCGAGGAACGGCTACTTTGGGAAAGGATGAAGTAGAGATCTCCTTTCCAGATAATGAGCTCGTAGAGCGAAAAGAGAGCCGGATGGGGTAGGCCGCTATCGTCGACGCTAATCAAGGGGACGACCAGGTTGGGCGGATCATCGGCCTCAATCATGCTTCTCACAGGCGGCGGCAATAGACTTCCGAGATCCCTCGACATTCTTCTATTCTGCAGCAATCTGCCCCGGAGCTTGATTTTTTCCGGATCGCGGGCAATCTTCAAGGCATGCAGAGACAATCCAGAATTGCAGTCGGGATCCTCTGGCGCGCAAGTCGGATCTGGATCCAGCAGAGATCGGATTCCTTGCATTTGGCGGGATACTGGGAATTCCCGGGAGGGAAGATCGAAGAAGGAGAAACTCCTGCCGAAGGTCTTCGCAGAGAGCTGCGTGAAGAGATCGGGATTCGGGTGGGAAGAGAAAGTTTGCGGCTGTTATGGATCCGCAACTACTCCTATCCGGATCGCAATCTCCGACTCTTTTTCTACCTCGTCGAGCGGGGAGCTGAGACGCCCACGGGCGAAGGAAGCTGGATCTCGCTCGAGAAGCTCGGGGGGTACCTGTTCCCGCCAGCCAACCTCCCGGTTTTGGAATGGCTCAGAGGAGCCGATGAGAGAACTCGCCACAAGTAGCGCAGCCCCCATTGCTCTATCCGTAAGAAACTCGTGCCAACTTTTCTTCCACGAGAGCGAGTTCATCAGTACCGATTCGGCGAGCTACCGATTGCTGTAGACTCCATTGCAGATGGACTGGAAACGGATATATCGTGTCTACATTGTTCCACCCGTTACCTTCCAGTAGGGCTGTATAGCAGGTGGCTACGGAACAGGTCGGGAGATCGCCCAGTTCTTCACGAGCCATGGTGCGCTTGGTGGGCTGTACGGGCTGCTGGCCTCGACCTTGATGCTCTCTGTTGTAGTCGCTGTGACTTTCGAGTTTGCTCGCCATTTTCGGATCTACGACTACCGCTGCTTCTTTCGATTGCTCCTGGGCAGATACTGGATCTCATTCGAAATCCTCTACTTCGTGACTCTGCTTCTCGTCTTGGCAGTTATCGGTTCGGCGGCGGACGCCATCCTCGCCGACCAGTTTCGACTACCATCCAGGTTGGGACTGTTTGTCATGTTGGGCTCAATTGGCCTCTTGGCTTTTTACGGACGCGAGGTCATCACTCGGATCTTCACCGGATGGTCGGTGGTTTTCTTTGCAGTGCTGGCCCTGCTTGCTGCCTATTCGCTGGCTTTTCGCGGCGATGCAATCATTGCCAGCTTTGTAACCGGTGAAGCCAAGCCCGGGTGGCTCGGGGCGTCGGTCAGGTTTTCCTCCTACTCCACCGTACTCGCCATCGTGACCCTGTTCGCGATCCGTTCGATCCAAACGACACGACAGGCCCTCATGGTGGGAACAGTGTGCGTTTTCACAGCTCAGATCCCGGCGTTCCTTTTTCACTTCTCGTTTCTAGGAGCGTCTCCGGGTGTCCTGACTGCCGAGGTTCCGGTGCACTCGTTGATTGCTGAGTTGGATGTGCCTTTCCTGCAAACGGCTTACACAATCGTACTGTTTGGCACCTTCATCGAAACCGGCGCGGGCTTCATCCAGGCCCTCAATGAACGAGTCGATGTGTGGTTTGAGGAGAGGTCGGAGACTCCTGTACCACGCTGGGTCCACACCGCTCTGGCAGTCGGCGCCGTCATCGCCAGCATGGCCTTGGCGCATCTGGGTATTATTGCTCTTGTGGCCCAGGGTTATGCGAATCTTGTGTGGGGCTATCTGGTGGTCTTTATCGGGCCCTTGCTGACGATCGGGATCTACAAGATCGTCAGCCAGCCAGCTCGGTGAGGGCCAGCCCGTATCCGAAGGCGGGCGATGCGAGCGAATCGCGATACGATCAAGAGCATGGGAGAACGAGTCATGGCGAGCAGTTTCCTTCGAACTTCGGATTTCAGACTTCGGATTTTCGCTTGCCCATACCTCGTTGCATTCATCTGTCTCCTGCTGATCCCTGAGTTCGCCGCAGGGCAGAACCGGCTCACTCTCGATCGCTATCTACAGTCTGAGCGTTTCTCCTCCCCTCGAATATCTCCCGACGGCTCGAAGGTTGTTTACAGCCGCCAATCCATCGACAAACTCGCAGATCGCTGGGGATCAGGCCTTTGGATGATGGAAATCGATGGTAGCGGAAATCGGTTTTTTCGAGCGGTTCGTCGGCCCGATGGTCTCCAGATGGAACACGAATGGCCTACCTGGATTCGGAGGAAGACAACGGGACGAACATTTTCGTTCATTCCATGAAAGATCAGAAGTCGCAGCGAATCACCCTGCTGAAAAGGCCTCCCAGCAATCTCTCCTGGTCACCCGACGGTCGAAATATCGCTTTTTCAATGCTGGTTCCGGAACCGCTGCAGGGCTGGGACATAGAACTGCCTGAAAAGCTGGCCGGTGCTACCTGGGTTGCCGAACCCCATATTATCGAGCGACTGGTTTTCCGTCGTGACCGGATGGGCTTTCTGGAACCCGGTCGCTATCACGTGTTCGTGGTGTCGTCCAGTGGGGGAGAAGCTCGTCAGCTGACGAGCGGGACTTCAGACTATGGTGGTGGACGGGGCGTTTCAGGGAGTATCTCGTGGACCCCGGACAGCCGTGAGATCGTCTTCAGCAGTTTCGACTATCAGGACTGGGAATACCCGTGGAAGGGCTCCGACATTTTCGCCCTGAATGTCGAGCGTGGGGGCATCCGGAGACTGACGACAAGGAATGGACCCGACTATAATCCGGTCGTTTCTCCAGATGGTCGCTGGGTGGCCTATACCGGTTACGACTGGAGCAACGATTCCTACCTTGCAAGCGACCTTTACGTCGTGGAGATCGATGGTTCAAATGCGAGGAATCTGAGCGGCCGGTTGGACCGCTCGCTCTACTCCTCTCCCTACGGGGCTCCCTCCCGAAGTTTCTGGTGGTCACGCGACTCGCAGGGCATCTACTTCAATCCAGACGACCGCGGTACCAGAAACCTGCACTTTGCTCCCTTGCAGAGCGCGCTCCGTCAGGTGACCCATGGCGAGCATGTTCTCTCGATCTCGGATATCAACTTCAAGGGCCAGGCTGTTGGAACCCTTTCCAGCTTGTATCGTCCCCCGGACCTGGTGACCCTGACAGTCGATACCCCCGAGCTGAAGCGCTTGACTGCTGTCCACGAGAGCTTCCTCCAGGACACGGAGCTTGGACAGGTGGAAGAAATCTGGTTCTCCTCGGTCGATGATTTTCGGATTCAGGGATGGCTGATCAAGCCCCCAAACTTCGATGCCAGCCACAAGTATCCTCTGATTCTGACGATTCATGGGGGACCCCACTCCGCCTTTCGAAAGAGCTTCAATTTTGCTTTCCAACACCACGCCGCTGCTGGGCACCTCGTCCTGTACATTAATCCTCGTGGATCCACCGGATATGGAGCTACTTTTGCCAACGCCATCAATAATGCTTACCCGGGGAAGGACTATGACGATCTGATGGCCGGGGTCGATCTGGTGGTGGGGCGTGATTATGTTGACGAGCGTAATCTGTTCGTCTACGGGTGTAGCGGAGGCGGTCTTCTCACGGCCTGGATTGTGGGGCATACGGACCGTTTTGCTGCTGCATCTTCGAATTGCCCGGTAACTGACTGGTCTTCTCTGCTCGGCAACACGGACGGTGTCTCATTCTACTGGAACTTCAAGCAGATGCCGTGGGAAGATTCGAGCGAACATGTGCGCCGTTCCCCGATGACTCATGTCGGCAAAGTCACGACTCCCACTCTTCTGATCAACGGAGAGCTGGACCGAAATACTCCGATCGGACCAGGCCGAGCAATTCTATCGAGCCTTGAAGCTTAGGGGAGTCCCCACAGCCCTGATTCGTCTCCAGCAGCAGGGCCACGGCACTTCTTCACGGCCCTCCAATTTCATGCGTACCCAGCTCTACCTTCAACGATGGTTTGCCAGGTTCTCAAGGACCACTCAATAGGTCTTCAGCGATAGCTCAGACCTGGCTTCCACCCAATCTGCTTTGTCTCCTAGGATGCAAGCCTTGCTTTGTAGGAGTCCAGATGCGCTGGCGAACTCCTCTCGCCTGGAAGGAGAACTTGTGGAAAGGGGACGTGGGAGCCGCCTCAGCGCGGCGAATCCCACAACCTGATCAAGCAGGGGAATCGGTCCCGGCTGATGCCGGAGTTAGCCGCTACTAAGGCGGCGCTCACGTTCTCTATGACGGTCCTCTTCCGCCCGCTGGACAAAACCTCTACCTTGAAGTCTCCTTCTTGAATCATCGTGGTTTATCTTGACGAATGAGTCAAGTCTGGCCAGTCGCCCTGAAAGGGCAAAAAGATAACAGCCCAGGGCAACGCCCTGGGTAAATCTCTCAGGGTCCCCCGTGTCACACAAGACCCGTTCTGGAATTGATAGTCAAAAGGGGAATTAGATTTCGCGCAGCCCTTCAGGCTGCCTCGTGGTCGACCCAGCTATCCCCAGGGCGTTGCCCTGGGCTGTTATCCTGGTGCACCTTCGGCGCGAGGTACTTTGGCCGTGAGCCCGGCTCAGTTGCCGGCCTGGGTAGAGCGTTGCAGGAGAGTTCCGCAACACCCCGCTCGTCGGTCTGAGGCGAAGCCTCGCTAGGATGAAACTTGCACACCCAACGAAGACTTGATTCCCGCTCCCTCGTTGACATTTGCCAAGGAGGGATCATCCCGAGTGGCTTTCACAAAGCTGCTGGCTCAGCAGAGGTCGCCGTTAATGCATAGAAGAAACGACAAGATTGGCGTCGAGTCGGAGTGGGCTCAGCTCCGCGAATGCATCTATGGCTGGGCGGTCGATTTCGTACTCCCCCGGTTCCTGCAAGATGCGGAGTTGCGTCCATCTGGCCAGGTGCGTCGGCTTTGGCAGGCCCACCAGGGGCAGCCGGTCAAGAGTGTGGACCGGGAGTTTTTCACACGATTCAGAGCTCAATTGGAGGGTGCGGTCGAGTTTCTCAGAGGCCGAGGCATCACCGTTCACCAACCTATCTCGAACACTCCGGAGAACCGCAAGTTTCCGCGTGGTGAAAACCACGGTTCGATGACGCCCTGGATGCGCGATCCGTTTGTCACAATCGGCAACAATGTCATCGAGTTGGCTCCGCGATCACTCTTTCATCGCCAGCAGCGATTCCCGATCCGCCACATCCTTTTTGAGACGATGCAGCGAGGCGCCCGCTATTTCGCCCAACCCGACGGTGGAGGCGAGGATAACCTCGAAGACCGGCCAGGATTTGGACACCTGGAAGGGGGCGACATTCTGGTCCTGGGCAAGACGATCCTAGTGGGGCACTCCGGCAATGCCAGCAACCCTCAAGGCGCCCGGTGGCTGGATCACGCTCTGGGTCCTGACTACCATGTCGAGATGGTGAGGATCGACAGTCGCTTTGCCCATCTGGATTGTGTTCTACTGGCGCCTCGCCAGGGTTTACTCGTCATCAGTGAGGAGGCGTTCCCCGAACCCCTGCCGGCGGCTATTCGGGACTGGGATCGGATCCCGGTGCCGCTGGAAATCGCGAAGGATTACCTCGGTTGCAATAACCTCGTCCTAAATGACCACGAAGTAGTAGTCTCGGACGGCGATCCTCACGATGAGATCGCCCGCCAACTCGCAGTTCGCAACTTCGAAGTGTACCGTTTGCCGTACGACGCGGTTTACCGCTTTGGCGGCTCTTTTCGATGTGCCTACCAGCCGTTGATTCGGCGCGATTGAACCTTTCTCACAAAATATTCGTTTGTAGAATATATATTAATTTGTTTGTAGGTAATGGTAGCGGATGAAGGGTCGATTCTTGGCAGAGTTCGAGATTTATGTGATGTTGGCCATTGCCCGGCTGGAAGGGGGTGCTTATGGCGTTCCCATCCGTCGCGAGATTCAGACACGGACAGGAAGACCGGTCTCGATGGGAGCTCTCTACGCCACATTGAGCCGGCTTTCCGAGAAGGGACTCCTCGACTACGAGGTTTCCGATCCGCTCCCGGTACCCGGGGGCAAGTCTCGAAAGTATTGGCGTCTCACTCCGCAGGGTGCCCTCGCACTAAACCACTCTACGAGCATGCTGGCACGAATGTTGGATGGCCTAAAGTTGCCGCTCGAGGGGGAATCGACCTGAATTCCCGATCTCCTCGCCTGGCCCGGCAAATCATGGGGTTGGTCTGCGCCTCTTCCGATCGAGAGTTTCTGTTGAACGATCTGGAGGAGGAGTATCAGCACTGCCTACGGGTGAAGAATCGCTCGGCTGCCAATGTCTGGTATTGGGGACAGGTTTTTCGTTCTCTCCTCCCCTGTCTGCGTCGGCGATGGGAACTCTGGACGTGGCCACAACAATCGAAGGAACTTGAAATGAACAGCATCTGGTTCGACGTGAAACTGGGAATCCGGAGAGTAGTCAGGAGCCCAGGATATGCGGCGGTCATTCTGATCACAATCACCCTCGCGGCAGGAGCGTGTACAACTGTCTTCAGTGTCGTTAACGGAGTCCTGCTCAGCCCCCTCCCTCATCCCAACCCGGAACAACTCGTGCTTATCTATGAGGTCGACCGGAGAGGGGCGAAAATCGAGGATCGCAATCCGGTGGCTCCGGCCAATTTCCTCGATTGGCGGACCGAGAACCGCTCGTTCCAAGGGATGGCAGCTTTTTCGCTGGGCCCGGCCCGGCTCTCGATGGCCGGCGAGGCGGAACAGGTTTCCGGCGGCTTCGTTAGTGAGGGTTTCTTTGACACTCTCGGAGTAGAGGCGATCCGGGGAAGAACGCTCGACGCCACTGACTTCGCTCCCGATTCGGCGGCAGCTGTGATGGTAAGTCATCGTTTTTGGCGCGAACGCCTTGCCGGCTCCGATTCTGTAGTAGGAGACAAATTGCAGTTCTGGAGCACAGACTTCACCGTTGTCGGAGTCTTACCGCCAGGGTTTCGCTTTCTGGGCCGTCAGGCTGCCGTCTGTATGCCTTCTCCAATCGGCCAGAACCCTTCCCGACGGAGCCACAGTCTCCGCGTGGTGGGACGCCTTTCCGGTTCAGTCTCCCTGCAAAGGGCTCAGGACGATCTCGACCGGGTTACCGCTGGTTTGCAGGAGCAGCATCCAGAACTCATGACGGGCTGGGGAGTCAAGGTCACTCCCATGAGCCACGTGATTGTGAGCCGAGTCAGATCTTCCCTCCTACTATTTGGAGCGGCCGTGCTCTTCGTCTTCCTGATCGCTGTCGTGAATATCACCGCCCTGACTCTCGCCCGGGGCTCCGAGGACATTCAGGGAATGGCCATCCGGCGAGCACTGGGAGCCGGGAGTTGGGTTTTACTGCAATCGAGGCTAGTCGAGAGTCTGTTTCTTTGCCTGTTGGGCGCCGCTGGAGCCATTGGCTTTGCCTGGGCGGCCCAGGGATTTCTCCGGAGCTGGGCCGCCGGCAGCCTGCCGCGCCTGGAAACGGTCGGATTGGATGGGCGGGTTTTTCTGTTTGCCATTCTGGCAGCGCTATTCACCGGGGTCAGTGCGGGGCTGGCACCGATCTTAATGTCTCTGAGAACCGACCTGACCGGGGGACTGCAGGGAGGCACTCGCAGCGGCGGCCCCAGTCGCGGTCGCTCGCAGCTCCGTTCCGTCCTGGTCGTAGCCCAGGTCGCCTTCACTGTTCTTCTGCTGATCTCCGCCAGCCTGATGTCGGTGACGTTCTTGAGACTGTCGGAGGTGGATCCTGGATTCACCCCCGAGCACGTCCAGAGTATGAAACTCTGGCTTCCCTCCTCGATCTACCCAGACAATCGGAAACAGATCGCATTTTGGGACCAGGCTCTCGAGGAGGACGCGTCTCTTCCAGGAGTCGGAAGAGTGGCGATTTCGCGGTTCCTGCCATTTGAGGATTCTGAGTGGACTTTCAGCATCCAGATCGACGGTCAGCCGCCCCGGCAAGAGGGCGAAAAGCGTGATTATGCGGGACATGCAGTGAGTCCGAGCTATTTCGAAACCATGGGCATCCGGCTCCTACAGGGGCGGAGCTTAAGCTCCAGCGATCGGCTCGACGCGCCGGCAGTAGCCGTCATCAACGAAACATTGGTTACCCGCTTTTTCCCCGACGGAGGCAACCCTCTCGGCAAATCCTTTTACGTGATCGCCGACCCCGAGGTGCATTACCAGATCGTGGGAGTCTCCGAGGACGACCGCCACTACGCATTGGACGACGAAGCGATGGGGGCGTTCTTCGTCTCCTATCGGCAACCCCCGCGCTCATACATGTCGGTAATGAATCTGGTCGTGAAATCCCCAGTCGGAGGCCCGAGTGTCTATTCACCCATCAAGGAGCGGCTCCGGGCTTTGGAACCAGCTCTGATTCTGGGAGCTTTGCGGCCGATGATGGCCCGTCTGGCGAACTCGGTCTCGCAGACTTACTTCTCAGTCCTGTTGCTTTCTGGCTTCGGAATTGTTGCCCTGGCAATTGCCATAGTAGGGGTATATGGAATCATCTCCGGCGCCGTTGGACAAAGGTCGCAGGAGATCGGAATACGAGTGGCAGTTGGCGCGCCGCCCTCCCGAGTGGCTCGGCTCTTCGTCGCACAGGGAGTCCGGCTGGCAGTTCTGGGAACGCTGCTGGGGTTGGTGTCTGCCGCCTTCTTCACCCGACTTCAGACCAGCCTCCTGTATGGCGTCAATTCGCTGGATCCGTTGACTTACATTGCTGTGGCAGTCCTGTTTTGCCTGCTGGCGGGTGTGGCCAGCTTTATTCCGGCTCGACGCGCCAGCCGGATCGACCCGGTTCGTGCGCTGCGCGCCGAGTAGGTTTTCTTGGGCCGACTTGATCCTCAACAAAGCGCAGCTCGAGCTGGAAGGTTCCTGAAGCTTCACCTCAACGCGAAGAACGCTCCAGACGTGGCGAGATTAACTAACCCGGATAATGCACGAGTTTTCGGCTGCAGGGCCGGGATCATCCGCTCTGACTGCGTTCCCCACCCTCGGGCTCCTCGACAGAGTGCATGACTATGACTACGGGGCCCTCGGGCATAAAGCCTTGTCAGAGCGGCGCTTCCGACCCTTCGCTTCGAAAACGCGTGAATTATCCGGGCTAAGACTCAATCGATCACGAAGTTGTCAAGGAATTCCTTGACCTCTTCACCGCCACGCAGAGCGAGTCTGACTGGACCGTCTTGGGGTTCGAACGTGAGCTCAAAGAGAAAGAAAGGGCAACATTGGCGTTCAGCACTCACAAAGTCGAAGAGTTTGCCCGCCCAGACCTGGGTCCCTGGAAAGCTCAATTCGTATCCATCGTCGAGCTTCCGGGTGCTGAGCACACCTGCCTTGAGCTCCCGGAAGATGTTCATTCGCTCGCCTAGTTCTTTCCCGGAAAGCTGACAGGAAACTGATACTTTGGAGGCGTCCAGATTCACGGACGTTGGAAGCGAATCGAACGTCGTTGCAGTACTCTGATCGGCCGAGCTCCCGCGCCCGCTAGTTCCTGGGCAACCAAAGCGTTGGCAAAACTTGCCACAGACGCTCAAATCCCCTCCTGTAAAGGTTGTCTTGAAGGCAAATCCGGCGAGGACTAGTGCAACGACTCCGGTTACAACATAACCTTTGCTGGGTGAATTCATCATAATGTGGGCTCCTTTCCCGTCTCGGAGACGGGGCATTCGATTTCGTGTTAGCCGAGGTTTCGGCTAAGTTCAGTCAAATCCCAGGAGGGCCTTCCAGGCTGGACACTCGGCTGCGTTGCCTCCTTGACGGCAAGTCTCGGAGAGCTGCCCCAAGGCTTTTCGAATCTGGCTTAGCCTGCGGATACTCTCTTCCAACTGAGCGATTTTCAACGCGGCTGCCCGCCGCGTGCCCAGACAGAAGGCTTCGACATCTGGAAAATGGGAGAGCAGATCCTTGATCTCACGGAGGGTGAAGCCGAAATCTTGCATCAGCTTGATATAGCGGACTGTCAGGAGTGCGTCCTGACTGTAATGGCGCCAACGGCCTTCCAGTGGCTCAGGCTGAACCAGCAATCCCCGGCGATGATAGTAACGGATCGTCTCGACGTTGACGCCAGCTTCGTTGGCCAGCCACCCGATGGTTCGTTGACTCATGCGCCTACTCCCTCCGGAGGCCTGGGAGCCTGCCTCCCGGGTCTCCACTGAACTTCACAAGGAAGCCTACCGTGCGTACCATAGTACGGAGTCAAGCATTTTTTTCAACAAAGGATTCCTTTCTTCTCGCACGCTACGCTGACGATCTGCCTCGGTTTCCAATCCCCGTATTGTAGGAGTCGGCTGCGCCCGGCGAACTCCCCTGGTCCAAGGATGCGCAAACTCTGAAGATTCCTCGCTACTGCGGATACCAGCTCCGGGTTTAAGAGCCCCTTTGTAGCGAGAGGTTTCCGCCGCCGTGTACTGATTGATGTCCACCTTTCACAGTGATCTAATCAGCTAATCTCAGAAGGTAACGCCCCCCATTGTAAGGAGAGTGAAATGATCGAATCAGAAGGTCCGTCCTCATGTATTGTTGTCGCACTGATCAGCGCCGCCCTGGTTGCCGGGTGCAGCGATCCGGCACCGGCGCCGCCTTCCGTGACAGGAACTGCGGCGAGTTGGGTGGGCTCGGTGCACCGGATCATCTATCAGTCGGAGCGCGGAGGCGGTGTCGACGTCTGGGTGATGAACGGAGACGGATCGCAACCCGCTAACCTGACTGGAAACGGAGCTCTTAACTACAACGACCGCCACCCTACGGGATCGCCCAACGGCACCAGGATCGCCTTCCGCTCGGATCGGAGTGGGCACCCAGACGTCTTTATCATGAATGCCGACGGGACCCTGCAGACCAACTTGACGGCTCACGCAGCGACCGATATTGACGCCTCGTTTTCTGCGGACGGCTCACGGATCGCTTTCGACTCGGATCGTGACGGCAACGTTGAACTCTACCTGATGGAGGCCGACGGCTCGAACCCGGTTCGTCTCACCGAGAACACAGCCGTCGACAGCCACCCTTTCTGGTCACCGGCGGCCCCACGCATCGCCTTCTATTCGAACCGGGACAATCCGGGAAGCGAGCAGATGGACATCTACGTAATGCAGGCCGACGGTTCTGGGGTCGAACGTTTGAATGAGGACTCGGCCGATGATCGCTACCCCAGCTGGTCACCGGACGGCAACCGAATTACCTTCAGCTCGGATCGCGACGGTAATCCGGAGATCTATACAATGAGCTCCGACGGTTCAGATGTGGTCCGCTTGACGCACGATGATGCGCCCGATCTGGCGCCGGTGTGGTCTCCTGACGGCGCATGGATCGTTTTTCGCTCGGAGCGAGACGGGAACCCGGAGATCTACGTGATCCGGTCGGACGGCTCCGTAACGAAACGGCTGACCTTTGATGGGACGGCCCATAGCAATCCCCGCTGGCTAGTTACGCCGAACTAAGCCGAGAGATTCACCTGACGGTAGCCGGAAAAAGCTCGTGCTGTGCCAAGATGGAGTCCGATGCGATTTGGGGATCAGGCTGGTGATCGGGGAACAGTGCTGTGGTCGGCTGGCTTCCTCACGATTATCTCGCTCCACTTCCTGTGGGGATGGCTCAACGACACGCCTCCTGTCTGGGACATGGCCAGCCATCAACTCATGGGCTGGGCCTACCTCGACGCTTGGAGAGAGGGCGAGCTTTGGAGTCACTTTGCCGAATTGTCGACTTACTACCCTCCCCTCTACTATCTCCAGGAGGCCTTCATTCTTGGGATTATCGGCAAGACCAAGTACCTTCCACTGCTAGCCAATCTGCCGGGTCTGTTCTTGCTCAGCTGGTGCAGTTTCCGGATCGGAGCCCGTTTCCTCGACTCAGTGACTGCCGCTTGCGCCGGATTGCTTCCTCTACTCTTCCCCCTTGTCGCTTGGATCAGCCGAGAGTCACTTCTCGATGTTCCACTGAGCGGCTGGGTGGCGCTGGGAGTGTACCTCTTGATCCGGAGCGAGGATCTTCAGAAACGAACCATCGTCCTTCTATTTGGCGCTACGGCTGCCGCCGGTTTTCTCACCAAATGGACCTTTGGCGTCTTTCTCATCGTTCCGGTCCTGATTGCACTCTACCGCTCCAACAATCGCAAGGCGTCTCTGGTCAACCTATTGTATGCCGCTCTCCTGTCGATTCCGGTGGTGTCGATCTGGTACTACCCGAATCTCGGCAACCTTTACCAGAGGTTTCAATCAACGGCTACGACCGGCGTGGCCTACGAACAGGATCCCGGCCTCTCGAGCTGGAGGGGATGGATTTATTACCCGCGCTCACTCAGTAGCTACTATCTATTTCTGCCGCTAGCACTGGCCGCGGCATCGAGTCTGGCGGTGACTCTTTACCGTAAGACCAGAGACAGGGCTGCGACGCTGGGGTGGCTCAGTCTGGGCGGTGGTCTGCTCCTCATGACGCTCCTACAGGCCAAAGACCCTCGCTACGTCATGCCGGTGGTCTCGGTCCTCGGCGTGGCGATGCTGGCTCCCTGGAAATCGCGGTCCTGGGTATCGCTACTCCTGCTTGCGATAGCCTTCGGTCAGTTTCTATTGATCTCCTTCCCATTCCCTTTCACACCCCCTAAGATTGCGTTTCAGGTGCCAGAGGATGATCTCTCCTACGTAGGGATGGGTCGCGAATGGGTCCTGTTCGAGCCTGACTACTTCGGAGTGTCCAGGCCGGCCCGAAAAGAGAACTGGCGTTATGAGGAGATTCTGGAGCGATTAGATTTCGGCTCACAGGTGGCTTTCCTTCCTGAGATGCCCTTTTTTCATGTGCCCGCTTTACAGCTCGCGGCTCGCAAGGCGGGAAAAGATCTTTCGGTGATCCGACTTGGGCAAGATCAGTTGTCGATCAGACGCTTGGATTCGGTAGGCTGGGTCCTGGGAAAGACGGGTTCACAAGGCCTCGCCCACTTGACTGGCGGCAATCAGGAGATCTACGGTGAGTTGGAGCGGGAGGCTTGGCCAGTAGTAGGTTCATGGGATCTTCCCGACAGAAGCCGGGCTTTGCTGTGGCAGAGGCCTTAGACGAGCGATTCCGAAATAACGTGCCAATTGCGAACGGGTCTTGCGAGTCGAGGTCAAGGAGAGAGGAGGAAGTCGATACCCGGCATCTTCGACGACTCTCGACACAGAGATCGGCCGCAACATTTTGTTGGCTAGGCTGGCAACAGCTTGCAGGCTGTACAACAAGCCCCGTTCGCCCGTAGGGTTGGGGCGGGACGCGGCCAGCTCTTTGTTGCTCGGAGCTCGAAGATGGCCTGCTCCCTTGCAACTTCTTTACAGGCAAGTCAAGTTTTCGAAAACTGCAATTGATTGCCATTGAGCGACAGTGTCGGTGTCTAGTGCACTGTCCGGAAAGTTACCGATGTTAATGTCAGGGTAGTTTGCTATTGTTGGGCATGGCAAGACCCCACATTCGACTAAAGCTGCCCGAA
>CBDDCF010000005.1:0-79455 GCA_965225995.1 Acidobacteriota bacterium
TGGAGACCACTTTGATCTTCGACTTTTGGCGAAACTACAAGGTCGGGGACTTTCGGTCGGATGAGCTGGCAGTGTAGGGGGCAGATGGAGCCACGATTCGGGGATCCGGGCGGGACGTCCGGGTTCGTCAGCGCTGCTCACTCTTACAATGCTGCCAAGCGATTCACTTCGCATATCGCAAAGCGCACTTCGGACCGGTTCATTCACAAAGTGCGGGGGGGACCAGCCCCCCTTCTGAGGAGTAATCGTCGGCCCACCCCATCGCCCGCCTAACCCAGCAAGCGCCGCCAACCCAGAAAGGCGAGAAGACCGCCCAAAAGGATGAGCCCAAGATTGGAAAGTAAGGGGATCAGAACGCCGTCGACTACGCTTAGCGTAGCGGTGGCGGGCGCGCTCGCCCCCAGAGAGGATGTGAGATTACCCGTCGTGTTGACATACATTCCGGCCGTGGAGCTGGTCACGTCGACGGTGACTGTGCAGCTGGTTCCGGCACCCACGGTCCCGGCGCTGAGGGTGATGGTGCTCCCGGCGGGCGTAGCGGTCAGAGTTCCGCCGCAAGTTGTCGAGGCACCGTTCGGAGTGGCGACCGTTACCCCCGTCGGAAGGCTGTCGGTGAAGGCGAGTCCGGTAACGGCTATCGGATTGGCCGTGTTGTCGATGGTGAGTGTCAGCGTAGTGGTGGCACCCTCGGCGATGGGATTGGGCGCAAAGCTCTTTGTGAAGACGGGCACCGAATGCGCCGTAAGCACCGTATTGTTGTCGGTGGCGCTGTTGTTGCCGGGAGTTGGATCGGTGACCGAACCGGCAATGGTGGCCGTATTGGAAAGGGTTCCCATGGCCGCGTCGTCGATGGTGCTCATGACCGTATAGGTCACCGAACTGCCCGCAGGCATGGAGAGCGTCTCAGACAGATTACCTGAGCCGGAGGCCGTGTTCCCGGTGGCGCCCCCAGCGGCGACGCTGGTGAAGGTGCAGCCCAGGACGGCCGGAAACGTGTCAGTCAAAGATACGGAAGGATCCGGGTTGGGACCGGCGTTGGAAGCCACGATGGTGTAGGTCAGCGTGCCCAGGCCCGGTACCGCCGACGTCACCCCGTCGTCCTTGGTGACGGGAAGGTCGGCTTCCGTCTCCACCGTTAACGTGGCAGTGGCTGGGGGTGCCAGGGTCAGCCCGAATTGGAAGAGGTCGCTGGTGGTGTTGGTGAACATTCCCGCCGCAGTGTCGGAAGGCACCGTCACCGTGACGGGAATTATGCATACGCCCGATGCAGCAAGGTTAGCTCCGGTCAGGGTGAGGAGCGAGGTGCCCGACAAAGTGGAACCCGTTCCGCAGGGATTGGTTGGCAGTGGCGCTACCGCGACCAAGCCGGAAACGACGACGTCGGGATTGTCCGAGAAAACGAGGTCGGCGATGCTCGACGAAGTATCCAGGTTGGTGATGGTGAAAGTGAGGGTCTGGGTGCCCCCGGCTTGCAGGCTCCCGCCAGCCCGCTGGTAGTGACCGCGAAGGTTGACGAAGGAGTTCCCCGCGACCATGGCTGGAAGGGTCAGGGTGAGGCTCAACGTGCAGGTGCCTCCCATCCCCACGGTGCCATCGCTCAAGGTGAGCATGCCGGTCCCGAGTCCCATGACGGTGAAGGAGCAGGTGTTCGTCCCCACGCTGGTGGCCGTCAAGCCGGAGAGCGCAGCGCTCAAGTCATCCGTGAAGGCGATGGCGCTGGCGGCATTGGCCGCGTCCAGGTTAGTGATGATGAGCTGGAGAGTCACGGTGCCGCCCGGAACGGCCGGGTCGTCGGTGAAGGACTTGGTGAGCTGGAGCAGATTGGAGTCGACGGTCAGATTGTCCACGGCGGGGTCGATTAAACCCAAACTTGTGACGAGGGCGCTCGATACATTGAGGAAGGTGCCGTCCGCGGCTCCGACGGGCACCAGAACGGGGACTTCGATGGTGCACGTCATTCCGCTCATCACGCTACCGCCGATATAGGTAAGAGCACTCGTCCCGCTAAGAGCTCCTCCGCAGGTGTCCAGCGTGGCTGGGCCGGTCGCGGCCAAGCCCGAGAGGGCACTGCTCAGGGAGTCGGTGAAGAACGTGATGGTGGCGTCGTCGGTCGGGTGTACGTTTGCGATGGTGAAGCGGAGGGTCACGGTATCGCCGGCGATCACCGGGTCGCCGATGAACTCCTTGGTGAAAGTCAGGCCGGCCACGTTGAGGTCGTCCGTGGCCGCGGCCGAGGTCGCCGGCGTTACCCCTATCGTGGCCGAGACGCTGCTGGTGGTGTTGGTGTGGCTTCCCGAAGCGGCCCCGGCGGGCACGTTGAGGGTGACGCTGAAGGTGCAGCTCTGCCCCGGCATGAGGGTGCCGTCCATTAAGGTCAGCAAGGTGTCTCCCATCGAGCCCGTCAGTGAAGAGCCCGTGCCGCATGGGGGGTCGGGGGTCGGCGGCAGATTCGCCGTAAGTCCGGCCAGGACCGGGGCCAGGTCGTCGGTGAAGGAGATGGCGTCGGCGTCGTCCGTGGCGTCCGGGGAGTGGGTGAGGGTGTACTCGAGGGTGACCGTGCCGCCGGGCTCGACCGGATCGTCGGTGAAGGCCTTGCTCAAAGTCGGTGCGGCCACCACTACGAGGCTGTCGCTGGCCGGCTTTCCGATAACGGTCACGTCGTCGACCAGGGCCGATATTTCGCTGGTTGTGTTGATAAAAGTACCGCCTGCTTGGCCGGCGGGTATGGTCAGGGTGACGTCAAACATACACATCTCTCCCGGCATCATCAGGCTGCCGCCGGTCAAGGAAAGTTCCTGCCCGTCATCCCCCACAAGGAGCAGAAATATCGACCCGCCGCACGCGGTGCCAGCGCCTGGGAGGACAGCCGTCACCGGGAAGGGGAGGAAAGTCGTGAGCTCGTCGGTGAAGGAGATGGCGGTGGCCGGGAAGTCCGCGCTGGTGTTGGTGATGGTGAAACGGAGGATGACGTCGTCGCCCGGGTTCACCGGGTCGCCGACGAACTCCTTCGTCAAAAGCGGGCCCGGTTGGATGGAGACGATTTCCGAAGCGGGGTCGCCCGTAATCATCGAGCCGTTGACATCGGCCGTGATCGAGCTGGTCGTATTGGTGAAATTCCCCGGAGTGTCGCCGGCGGTCAGCGTGACGCTGAAGGTGCAGGAACCCTCAGCGGGAAGGTTGCCTCCCGCGAAGGTCAACGTGGTGGTGCCGGTCAGCGTCGAGCCGGCGCCGCAGGGTGGGGTCGGCATCGAACCGGTCGCGGACAGGCCGCCGGGAAGGACGTCGGTAAACGCGATGCTGGTGGCCGGGAACGTCCGGTCCAGGCTGATGATGGTGAATTCCAGGGTGACCGTTCCGCCCGGAGGGACTGGATCGTCGGTGAAGGATTTAGTGAGGGCGATCGGGGTGACCGTGACCTCGAGGGCGTCGCTCGCCTTGCCGCTCGATACATTTACCTCATTCGGAACAGTACCTACAAGGGAGGTCAGCTCTCCTGAGACGTTGGTCAAGGTGCCGACGGCGTTGCCGATGACGTCGACCGAGACGGTGCAGGTGGAAGGCATCATGAAATTGACAGCGCCATTGCTCAAACTTATGACACTTGATCCGGGCACTGCGGTGACAACTCCGGTGGACATGCTGAAGGAGCAGGTGGTGGCGGCGTTTGAGGGTCCGGCGACCACCATTCCGGTCGGAAGGACATCGGTGAAACTCATGATCAAGGCCGCCGTGCTGTTCAACGAGTTGTCGATGGTAAAAGTCAGGGTGCTGCGGCCGCCGAGGCTGACGGAGGCGGGCGCGAAGCTCTTGCTGAACCCCGGCCGGTCGGTGGCCACGGTCAGGGTGTCGCTGGCAGTGCCGCTGTCGGGGGCTGAGGACATCAGGACGCTGCTCGTGTTCATGTGGGCGCCCACGGTGCTGGCGGTCACGTCGACGCTGACGGTGCAGGTCTCGCCGACTCCGAGAACGCCGCCGCTGAAGGTGATGGTGCCGCCGCCGGCGGGAGCGGTGACGACGCCCAGGAGGCAGGTCGTCGAGGCGTTGGCCGGGGTGGCGATGTCGACGTCACCCGGCATCGTCGGAAGTACGTCGGTGAACGCCATGTCCGTGATTGGGACAGTATCGGTGTTGGTGATGGTAAAAGTGAGCGTCGAGACGCTACCGGGCCCAATCGTGTCTGGGGTGAAGACCTTGGTAAAGGTCGGCGGCGAGGCGGTAGCCGGGTTCAATTGAGCGATCAAGGTTGCAGACCAGAACCAAGCAACCAGGAGACTGAAGAGGATAGTTCCGAAAATTCGGCGAAACTGATCGGGTGTAACTCGCGACTTCATCATGCTCATATTCACTCTGTTGGACTCGGCTTTTGCAAAGCTTTGTTTTGAGATCGATGCAGCGATCGCTACCAGCAACCAGCCCGTAGCAATCTGTAACAGAAATTGAGCCGGAGGGTGCACAACCGCCGCATCTTCGCAAAACAGTCTGTCTAAATCAGTGGCTAGATGAAACTTGAATCAGGATGACAACCTGGGAGGTTGTCCTACAAGGCTCCGCCCCGCCCGGTCCTGCAGGCCTGGGACGGCCGCCCCTGTTCCCCAAGCACCTGCTTGGCTTGTCCGGATTTCTAAGTTGCATTCTTGAGTGATTCGGCCAACCGCTGGGGGCGTACTCCAAAGGGCTCTTGCAACAGCAATTGCGAGCCCAGTGAATTGTTGGTCCCTGGACCCTTGGACCCCTGGAAGCTTTCCTCTCCTATCTCATTGTGGCTTGCTTGTGGTAACTTTGAACGAGCCGCACTCGACTGGTCATGGACGAGCCTCGAAGCCACTCAGATTTGGAGATCATTGGCCTGATCCGCTCTCACGAGGAGCAGGGCTGGTCCCTCTTCTTGGAACGCTACACGGCCAGCATGTTCGGCCTCTTTCGGCATTGGGGATTGGAACATCACGAAGCGGGCGACTGTTTCGTGACACTCTGTCAGTCCTTGGTCGAGGAGGACTTTCGGGCTTTGATGGCTGCCCCTGAGCCACCTCCTGGTGGAGATTTGCTTGGCTGGTTACGCGGTCTTGCCCGCTCTACAGCCCTGGATTGGGCCCGATCCACTGCCGGGAAGGCGAAGATCCAGGCAGCCCTCGGTGAGCTACCCGATTCCCAGCGAAGAATTTCCGAGCTCTACTTCCAACAGGGGATGACACCCCCTCAAATCCGATCCTACTTGCAGCAAGAGAAGCAGCAAGAGATTCTCCTGGTTGATGTACTCGAGCAGTTGGAAACCGTTCTCGAGAAACTCAGCGCTGATCGTCTCTGGCGTCTACTTTCGCAGTTGGCGCGCCAGCACGGTCGCGAGGAGGAAGAGCCGCTAACCGATGAATCACAGTCAGCTTTGGCCGAACCTTCCGGAGGAGAGCAAAGTAAGGAGTTCAAGCGGTTGTGGCAGGCCTGGGCGGCACTCGATTCGCGCACTGCGCTGATCTTGCAACTGAGATATGATGATTGCCAGTCGATTTCCCAGCTCGCCCTGATTACCGGCGTGAGCGAAGCGCAGGCGCTGGGATCGATTCGCCACGGGCTGCTCAGGCTCCGCCGCAGCTTGACTCCGGACCAGCGAACCTAGGGTGCCAGCACACCTTTGAGTTCAGGCTTTGGGAAAGGAAAATGGAAGATCGAGCGGCTTGTCCGAGTGATTCGACTCTGGAGCAATATCTGGCCGGGGACCTGATTGATGTTGATCGGACCGCCGTCGAACGGCATTCGGCACGCTGCGCTGCCTGCCGATATCAGCTAGTCGAGCGCTTCGAATACAATCGGGAGCGAGGTATTTCGAGCCCAACACCCGAAGATGTCGTCCAACGAGGGCTCGCGCTGGCACCCACTCGGCCTCGCAGCTTCGAGCTGCCGCCCAGAAGAGTTGTTGAGCCCAGCAATCGCGGTCTGAAATGGGCCATTTTCCTGGTCTTGTCGGCTGCCCTGCTTGCCCTCGTCTTCGTGTTCTTTCCCGAGCTGATCTCCCGGTTCTTGACCGCTCTTGGCTTCTAGTTAATCCATAGGGCGTACTTCCTGACAGTTTGAATCAAGTTTGGCCCCCCATTCCGATGGCGAGTCCCAATTCCTGCCACAGCTGACGGAAACTGGCGGCGGCGACCGTCTTCGGCGCGAAGACCTCGAGCGGGAGGCGGCGGCAGCCCATCTGCTCCACAATCGCGGCCGATGGGATGGGTGAATGAAGAAAGTCCTCCTACCCGTGTACCACCCTCTTTGCCATCTCTAAATGATCCCTTTTTCGGATGTCGACCAGAGAAAGGAAAGGCAATAGCTTGGGGGCTCGTTTTCCTTTGTGACGGGGCGAGAACTTGCGCAGTTGCTCCAGCGTGTGAAGCGAAAGCACGGCTGGAATGATGGGGACCATGACGGAGTCGCATCCCCGATAAATGCTTTCTGTGAGGAGTGAAAACCCGGGGGGACAATCGACGAATAGGAGATCGTAGTCGGCAGCCAAATCAGCGCACACCCGAGCAATGAACTTACGTGGTTTCTTGGAGCGATACAGGTATAGGTCCAAATTGCGAAGGGAGAAATCGGCGGGGAGCAGATCCAGATTGTGGAAATCACTGGCTCGGATGTGAGGCTCTGGAAAGTGTCCAGGTCGAACCAGGTTTCGCGCCCCTCCAGCCAGCTTGGGACGAACCCGAAAGTGAAATGTGGCGGCTCCCTGTAGATCCAAGTCCCATAGCAGAACACGAGAGCCGCCACGGGCGGCCAGGTAGGCCAGATTGACTGCCGCCGTCGTCTTGCCGACTCCACCCTTGATGTGATGTATGGCTATTGTGTGCACAGGGTATCGATCTCCTCTTCGTGCCTCGATCTGTCGCGCTTGGACACCTTACGAATTATGCGGCCTCGGAGTCTCTCCAAGTAATGGGGTGCAATCCGCACGCTTACTTGGACAGGCTTTTGGGTCCTTGGAAGAGTCGGCGAAACAAACGGCGGTTTTGAGGTCTTAGAAAGCGTTGAAAGCCTTCCCAAAAAGTCTCTGTCAGGTGGCCAGATTGATTTTTCAGATCCTTGCTCAATACAGCCAGTGATTGTCCTAATAGCGACTGGTCCCCTTCTTGATGGGATTGCTCTTCCAGCCAAGCCGCCTGCACCATGCAATCGTTGAAGTTCCCCAGATCATCCTGCATATTCTTGATTTCCGAAAGAACCTGGGAAATCTCGCCCTTGCTGAAGAGGGGAGATAGGAATTCAATCAGATAACGTAGCTTCTTGAAGCGAATGCGTATGCGATGTATAGGTTTGGCTGGCCCATTGGGGACCAGCTTCTTTCCGGCTTTGCGGATCTTCCGATAGCAATTCCAGATCTTTGCGGACGCGAAGATCTCGATATTCTCTCCCGCCTCGCGGACCCGAGGTGCCGGGGCCTCCAAAAAGCTCTTCCATGCATCCATCCCTCTTCTGTATCGTCGACTCTTCAAGATGCGAATTAGGCGAGCCTGCTCAGTTGCCCGGGCTCTTTCCAGCCTTGATCTGAGGTTCGGCAGGTGGGGGCCAAATCGATCTGGCCAGTCGGAATCGTAGCCATTGAGCTTCAGCAGGTAGACGTCTAGATCACGAGCGGCTCCAGAGGTCTTGCCGAGCCAGGCAAAGAAACTTGAAAAGCGCCGCACGTCGCGCCGCAGAAAGCAGTTGCGGGACTGGGAGAGTAGGGTACGGGTCTGGCGGATTGCCACCCTGAACCGATGGAGAAATTCGCTATCCTCTGGCGCTTCCAATGATTCGGAATTGGCTTCGATCACTCGCTGGATTGAGCCGAGGATCTGCTGCATTCCATCGAATGTCGACATTCCCGGGGCGATTTCTGGGAGGACGATCTTCCGGCTCACCGACAGGCCCAGGACTTCCAGGCTTTCCTGATAGATGGACTGCGTGGTTTCCCAGAACTCCAAGGACGAGCGCAGTCTTGAGACCAGTCTCTCGAATGGCTTCTGGTAACCCTTGAGGGGAATCGCGATCAGTCGAGGGCTCAGGGGACGGCCCTTTCGGGAGCCAGGCCGAAAAACCCGCCCACCCACCAGCTGGACTCGGGCCACTGTCTTCTGGCGTCTATCTTCCATCCGGAAGGCCTGAATCTTCAGATCGGCTCTGAGTCTGACTGAGAGTCTCCGCATCTTGATTATGGGGCGAAACTGGCCGGTCAGGTCGTCGGGCATGTTCCACAGAAAGTCCGGCTCTCGGTCCAGCTGTGCCGAGAACTCAATCTCGGAAGAGCGTCCACTACTCAGGGAGGCGGGAAGGCCCGAGCGCCGCTCCAGGAAGAGCCAGTGGTCTCGCCTTCTGAGTCGCTCGTCTGGAGTGTCCAGATAGAGTCTGCGCTGCTTGATGAGTCCGGCTCGGCGCAATGTCTGATGGGGAAGTTGAAGCCGCAGCAAAGCGTCTTCAATACGCACTGAACTGCCGCTGAATGTGAGCGGTTTCATGGCTTCCGGGTGCCAGCTACGGTTGTGACGCCCATTATCTTACTCACCCAGCCCGGATAATGCACGCGGTTATTCGTGTCGGAGTGCCGTACAGGGATCGAGCCGGGCCGCCCGCCGGGCCGGGAGGTAACAAGCCAGCAAAGAGACCCCGAGAGTCGTCAGGCAGGCCACCACTAAAGTGGTGGGATCTCCGGCTTGGATCTCGAAAAGGAGCGAGGAAAGCACACGGCCACTAAGCAGGGAGAGGCCCGCTCCAAGCAGCAGGCCGAGGCCCACCAGGATCCCGCCGCGGTGCAGCACCAAGCCCAGAATCTGCCCCCGCTGAGCCCCCAGCGCGAGGCGGATGCCCGTTTCGCGGGTTCGTTGAGTGACCTGGTAAGAGAGGACCCCGTAGATTCCAACCAGTGCCATCAGAAGAGCCACCACCGAGAAAATACTGAGCAACGAGGCATAGAGGCGGGGTTCAGCCACTGAGTCAGACACACGAGACTCGAGTCGTTCCAATGAGTAACGGGGTAAGAGAGGGTCGATGGCCCGGATGGAGCCCATTAGAGTGACCGCCATTTGGTCGGCGGGAGCGCCGCTTCGTACCACCAGGAACATGCGACCCAAAGATCCCCCCATCATGCTTGGGGCCTGGGGATAAGCGAGATATAGCTCAGGCTGGGGATCAGAATCAAGGCCTCGATGCCGGATGCCTTCAACGATTCCCACGATCTGGCCCATTTGAATTTGAAGACCCAACGGGTCCTCATCCGAGAAGTAGCGCTCAACCAATTGGCGATTGACCACCACCACGGGTGATCTTCCCGCGGTGTCCGTATCTTCAAATGTCCTCCCCCCAACCAGCTTGATCCCCATGGCCCGGAAGTAGCCGGGGCTGACTAGCCGAAAACTCGCGCGCGGCATCTCACTGCGAGCCAGCAGAGGACGACCCTGGACGTAGAAATTGATCACCATTTCCGCCGGGATCAGCGGAAGCATATTGGTGGCTCCTACATCCTGAATCTGAGGGTTCTTGCCCAGCGAGTCGAGTAAAGTGTCAAGAAAGTCGGCACGGGGCCGGAGTCCGGCATACCGATAAGGAGGGAGTTCGAGCTGCATCGTGGAAACATTGATCGGTTGGTAGCCGGGGTCAATGTTGACCAGCCTCAAGAAGCTGTTCACCAGAAGGCCGGCTCCGCTGATCAAGACCAGGGCGAGGCCGATTTCTGCTACCACCAGGAGGCTCTTGAAGCGCTGTGACCCGGCCCCGGAGCCATTCGATTGTCGGTCCTTGAGTGATTGCACGAGGTCGGTCCGATGAGACTGGAGGGCCGGAGCGAGTCCGAAGATTAGTCCGGTAAGTAGAGAAATGCCCAGTGTGAACAGGAGGACCTGCCAGTTCAGGGAGACTTCATCCAATCTCGGAATACTGGAGGGGGCAATCTGGAGTAGCAGGGGCAGTGAAATCAGAGCCAGGGCCAGCCCTGCCCCTCCCGCCAAGACGGCCAGCAGGAGGCTTTCAGTTAGGTTTTGGCGAAGTAGACGCGCCCTCCCAGCTCCCAGGGCTGCCCGCACTGCAATCTCCCGACTCCGGTCTGCTGCCCTTACCAGCATCAAGTTGGCGACGTTGGCACAGGCGATTAGCAGCACCACGCCAACTCCCGCCATCAAGACCCAGAGCGCTGTGCGGACCGAGCCCACGTTCTGGTCGAGCCGACTTTGCAACTCGATTCGGCCTCTTTCGGATTCCGGATCCGCCCCCGAGTCCCGGCGGTAGAGTTCCTGTACGATCGCCGTCCCTTCGGCCTGGGCTGCCTCTAGAGTCACACCTTCCCGAAGGCGGGCAATCACGGGGACCACCTCCACCCTGCGCACATTGGGATTGGGGGGAGCAAGAGGGCCCAGGATCAGGGGCGTCCAGAAATCAATGCCCGGATTCGGAAATTCGAAGTCCGGGGGCATTACGCCGGCAACGATGAAATCGAGGGCGTCCAGCTTGATGGGAGAGCCAATGAGATTCGGATCGGCCCCGAAAAACCGCTGCCAGGCTCCGTGGGAAAGGACGATGACCCGCTCTGCACTCGGTTCCTCGTCTTCCGGGAGCAGGGTGCGCCCTCGAAATGCCGGAACCCCCAACAACGGCATCAACTCGGGAGATGCTCGCAGGCCGCTCAACTGGACCGAGTCTTCCGGGCGTTCCAAAGTGAAGGTCTGATTCCGCCAGGCAGCCAAGTAAGCAAACGCCTGGTTACTCTCTCTCCAGGCCCTGAAATTGTCGAGAGAAAAGCCGCCAGCCTGACGCCCCCCGGGAAGCCCCCGTCGAGTCTCTGATACCATCACGATCCGGTCGGGATCCAAGTAGGGAAGGGGTTTGAGAAGGACCACATGGACAATCGAGAAGATCGCCGACGTCGCCCCAATCCCCAAACCCAGAGCCGCCACCGCTATCAAGGTGACGGTCCGATGTTTAGCCAGAACTCGAACCGCGAAACGAAGATCCTGCAGTAGGGTCTCCATTGGCTTACTCTCCTGGACCGCCACGGCGCACTTGCATGGAAGTCACTCCCAGTTCGCGCATGACACCGGCGAAGCCGTCAATGGTCCACTCCGCGATGATCTGGCCGCCCGCCAAATGGAAGACCGTCGTGCCTTCCCAGGAAACCTCTTTTCCCGTCGCTTCGACGTTACCCAGCTTTCCCTGGTGAGTCGCCTTAGCCGACCAGCGAACCACCACCTTCTGCTCCTCACCAAATAGATCCAGGATCTCAAACGAAAGGTCGGGAAAGGCCTCGCGCCGATTCTCGATTAGGCTCGACATCAAGTCGGGACCCGTAGGTCCCATGATCCGGATCATGGGATTGTGGAATTGGTATTCTGGGGAGACTAGCTGAAAAGCGAGTTCCAAAGTACCTTTAGACCACACCTCTTCAACTAATTTCTTGACAATGTCTTTGGGGGAATCCGCCGCAACAGCATTGACCGGCAGGAGCAGGGCTGCAAAGGATAACACCAACAGCCCGAGTTGTGCTTGTTTCATTCTTTCCTCATTTCGGATGATTCTTCTCTTCAATTTGCAAATCAATTGGTGTGCCCTCAGCACACCCCAATTAGCCTTAGCAATTGTCGTGCCGAAAAGCAATCGATGCTGATTATCTCGTCGAGTCTCCCTACCATCAGGGCTAAGCACATGGGTTCCGACACAATCGTGCGGCTTCTCTAGACTTGCTTCAACCGCAAGGAAGTCACGCTTACTCTCTCTTCGAGGTTGTTCCTACTTCTCTTTTCAGGATCTGTGTACTCTTTTGAGGAGAAGCCCAGGAAAGGGGCCTGGTGTCGTCGTTTCAGCTCGACAGGAGTACTTCAACGGCAGTTCAAATGCAGCCACACCCTAGTGGGTGGGGGGTGCGCCACGAACCAAAGTGTGGATGCAACAAGACAGAGTTTGGCGCCGATCGCGGCTGATTAGCTTAAAGGTCCCAGAAGATCTGTTGGCCGCTTTCCGAGTCAAGGGAAGGCTCCATAAGGCCGCCTATCAGACGCAAATCGAGAAACTCATGACCCGCTGTCTCAAGGATGATGTTGATTTTGGAACCAACAATTCGCGAGCGCCGGCGGTTAACCAACAAGGAAGTCACCCCTTACAACACGTGCCTAGTGCACTGTCCGGAAAGTTCCCGATGCTAATTGTCAGGGTAGTTTGCTATTGTTGGGTATGGCAAGACCCCACATTCGACTAAAGCTACCCGAACAAGATCGAAGAATACTGGAGTCCTGGTTGCGGGCTTCCAAGATCGATCGAGTCTTGGCCGAACGGGCTCAAATAATTCTGGCTTGCGGCCAGGGGCTGACGGCGACTGAAGTTGCGGAAAGGCTCTCCAAGCGGCTACTGAGTGTGCAAATGTGGCGCAGGCGCTATCTTGAGCAGGGAGTGTCAGGACTGGAGGATCGACCTCGATCGGGCCGTCCGCGGAAGCTATCGCATGCCAATGTGCGAGCTATTCTCAAAGCCACCGTTGAATGTCGGGGGCCACATCAAAAGCGGCCACTCAGGGCCGGGTCAAAACCGGCCAGTGATCTAGTAGTTATATCCTCGCCTTGAACACATTTCAATCCTTGTGAAGGCCTCCGTGAGGAGGCTGTACGGCCTGCTGGTCGGGGTGGGTTTGCTGTGAGCCCGTGAGCAGGGCGTTCGTTGACCGGTTCGGCCGGTTCTTGGACCGCGAAGCTGGTCGATCCGGAATCTTCTTTCTTGTTGGTATGTCCAGTAGCAGAAGCGGTGCGTAACTGTGGGAAACGAGCGAGCACCGCGAGCCGTTTTCCAAGCGCTGTGGGAACGGTGGAAGAACCGATGCATGGGCCAGCTTCTCGATGTGACCGTTCTCCACGGTTTCCATAGCGCGGCAGTTTCCACGGCTTTCCGGTTCCGGATCATTTCTTTTCTCCTCGCTTCTTGGTCGACTTCTCCCGTTGTTGACGTTCGTAGAGGCGATAGCTCTTGCCTCGAATGAAGGTCACCTCCGAAACGTGTAGAAAACGATCCAGCAGCGCAGAGGTGGCCGCCGTGTCTCCTCCCAGCATCGCTCCCCAGTCCTCGAGTGGTCGGTTCGAACTGATAATGGTCGAGGTCTTCTGGTAGCGGCGATGCAGGATCTCCAGCAGATCTTCAGCCGCCGAGTCGGGCACTCTCCGAAGTCCCAGATCCTCGATGATCAGCAGCGGGATCCGGGTCATCTCTGCAATGTAGGGTCGGCGCATCCCGGTGGCAGTGGCTTCAGCGATGTCCTCGAGCAGATCGAAAGCCGACTTGTACTGTACCCGGTGACCCGCTTCCACAGCCTTGATTCCCACCGTGATGATCAGATGTGTTTTGCCGACTCCCGCCTGACCGATGACCAACCAGCCGCGACACTGTTCGATGAATCGGCAAGTGGCCAGATCAAAGATCTGCTGCCGATTGATCGAGGTGTTGAAAGAGAACCTGAAGTCCTCCAAGAGTTTGCGTTCCGGGAACTGGGCCTGGCGGAGACATCGCTCCAGCAAACGGTCGCGCCGGCGGGTGAGTTCGTCGTCGATGAGCAGCTCAAAGAACTCCTGATGAGAGAGACGGCCCTGGATGGCTTGTTGCAGCCGTACGTCAAAGACCTGGGCCAGGCCCGAGAGCCTGAGGTGGCGAAGTTTCCGTTCCAGTTCCAATGAGATCATTCCGGGTCTCCTGAGCGGGGAGTGAGTTGGTACTCAGACAGCGGACGAATCAACTCGTGGTCGGAGGTGAATAGAGAGCGTTGCGGCACGTCTAGTCGCTTGCATAAAGCCACCAGGGTCCGATAGCGGAAGGCATCGTGAGAGAGAGCCTTGGCACAGGCTTCATTGACGACCGTGGCCGGGTAGCGTCGGGTCAAAGAGATCATGCCTCTCAGGAGCCGGTAGGCCAACACGTCGCGCACCTCCAGGGCTCGCACTGCCCAGCGGTGAGCATCAGAGCCAATCCTGCGGGCTTGCCCGAGCAGCTGACTCTCAGTTCGATAATGAGCGTAGCGTTTGCGTTCCGGAAGATGTGTGGGTTCGGTCTGGAACTGGCCGGGTTTCCGCTTGGGATGCAGGACGACTTGCTGCTCTCGGAAAAAGACTCGGACGATCCGGTCATCCCAGTGCACAGCCACTTCACAGCCAAGCAGATGATTGGGTACCGAGTAGAAGGCTCGATCGACTTCGATGTGGCCATCCACGGAGACCGTGCGACGGCCGGTACGGAAGAAACTGAAGCGGGAGTCGGGTAGAGGTCGAAGACCCTTCTGTTCCTCCAGGAATCGGGGCCAGACCTGCTGTTTGGTGGTGCCGTGGATGCGCTGTCGGGCGACCCGCTCGTTCCAGTTCCGTAGATGCTCATTCTGCTCGGCCAGACTCTCGAACCGTCTGCCCTTCAGGGCACTGGACTTTGTATATCCGATCGTCCTTTCGACTTTTCCATTCTCATTTGGAGAGCCAGGATGGATGGGAATGATGGCAAAACTATAGTGACGGCCCAGCGCACTGAAAACGGCGTTGATCTCGGGATCGACAAAGCAGGCTCGCGTGACTCCGGCCTTCAGGTTATCCAAGCAAACCACGTCTACCGAGCCACCAAACCAGTGGAAGGCATTCTCGACACAACGGACGAAGGTCTCCAGATCCTGCCGCCAGACGACCTCCTCATACGAGTGGCGGGAATAACACAGCACTGCCTTGAACAGGTGGGGGCGACGGTACCGGCCCGATTCGGTTTGTGTCAGAGCTGCTTTGCCAAAGTCCACCTGCATGTCCCGACCGGGTGGAGTTTCCACCCGAGCGAAGACTCGTGGACTCTCGGCTTTGAGCTTTCTGCAAAACCGTTTGACGGAGTTATACGCTCCATCGAAGCCATGCTCCAAAACCAGGTCTTGCCAGATCCGCTTGGCATGCAACCCCAGCTCAAGCTTCTTCTGGATTTCCTCCCGAAAAGGCTCACACGAGCTGCGCCGACCCGGGGGCCGCTTTGGCCGCTTTTGCTCACCCGAGCCGGGGGTCACTTTGGCCGGTTTTGAATCTCGGGACGGATCATGTCGGGCTACAGTCTCTCGACGAACTCCTGTTTCTCGCTCGATCCGCCGATACGACCAGCCCAGCTTCAATAGCGCCACAACCGTTTGTTTCTTCTCCATTTTCAGTACATTGACCATCGGCGCATCCTACGAGGGATGCAGCTCTCAATGGCTCCTGAAAATGGCCGGTTTTGAAGTGGCCCTCACTGGCCGCTTTTGGGTGGCCCCTGACACTGGAGTGTGCGACTGATGGCCGAACACTCCGGAGTGAGCAAACATCAAGTCGCCCAGATCTGGAAGGCAGCCGACCTGAAGCCGCATCGAGTCCGTAACTTTAAAATCAGCAACGATCCTCACTTCGCCGAAAAGGTAATCGATGTGGTGGGTCTGTATATGGATCCGCCCGACAATGCGCTGGTTCTATCCGTGGACGAGAAAACTGAGATCCAGGCTCTGGATAGAACTCAGCCGATGCTCCAGCTCAGACCGGGACAGATCCAACGCCGGACACACGATTACAAGCGCCACGGTACAGCCAGTCTGTATGCCGCATTCGATGTGGTGACAGGTGAGGTCATGGGCCGCATCACCAATAGGCACCGAGCCAAGGAGTTCCTGGCTTTTCTCCGCCAGATTGATCAAGCGGTCGAGCCCGAACTGGATGTCCACTTAGTCCTGGACAACTCGAGCACTCATAAGACCAAGCAGGTTCAAAGCTGGCTGGCCCAGCGGCCCCGATACCACCTCCACTTTACGCCCACTAGCGCCTCCTGGCGCAATGCCGTCGAAAGCTGGTTCTCACAGCTGGAGCGCCGTTCGATCTACAGAAACTCTTTCAGCAGCGTCCAAGAGTTGAGACAGGAAATCAAAAGATATATTCGGGTTCACAATCAACGCTTGGCCAAGCCCTTCAAGTGGCGCGCCACTGCTGACTCAATCCTGGCAAAGGTCCAAAATGCTCGCGAATCGCTCGGCCACTATTAACATCGGTAACTTATCGGACAGTGCACTAGTAGCCTAGTTGGCGTGCAGGGTCCGAATGGGAGAGAGCCGGGAAGCTCTCAGGGCCGGCCAGAGAATGGAAAATGCTGAAGTCCCGAGCAGCAGGACGAATGACATCGCGAAGGTAATCGGGTCATAGGGGGAGATCTGGTACAGGAGTTCAGATAAGAATCGAGTGAGGAGACCGGCCCCTAGAATGCCGAGCAGGAGCCCGGCCACTACCAGTCCGAGACCTCGGGCCAGGATCAGCCGAACGACCATGGTTTCAGAGGCTCCCAGAGCCTTCCTGATCCCGATTTCTCTGCTCTGTTCGGCCACCCGGAAGGAGAGCACCGCATAGACACCTTGAAGCGCGATCAGAGTGGCAACCAGGGCAAAAACGCCGAGTAGCCAAGAAACGAAGATCTCCCGGGACATGGCTGCCTCGACAAGAGTCTCGACCGGGCTTAGCTGCTGGATTGGCAAGGCTGGATCGACCTCCCAAATAGCCCTTCGAACGGTCTCTCCTGCGGTTGTCACAGAGCCGCTGTGCTTGACCAAGAACGTGCCGAAAGCCTGCCACGAAGCTTGGCGTTGACGGTAAGGCGTGTAGAAGGCAGTCGCGTCCTGACCGATCAGAGAAGCGCTCTTCACATCGGCCACCACCCCGACTACCGTCATCCAGCGAGCCGGTCCTTGGGCCCCGATCGCAATTTCCTTGCCGATTGGGTCTTTATCTGGCCAGAACGACTGTGCTGCACGCTGGTTGATGATGGCCACTGCAGGGCTACCTTCGCGATCCGCAACAGAGAATCTACGACCGCGCAGGAGTTGAATGGACGCCGTCTTGAAGTAAGGCCCCAGGACCGGTCGAAGGCGGGTGCCCGGGGTCTCTCCGGGGGGGATCTCGGGGCGGTCTCTGAATCGAATCCGATTCCCGATCGCCCCGAATCTGGCCAGCGGAGCTCCAATGATGAAGGCAGCCGATTCGATTTCGGGACGAGCTTCGAGCCTTTCGAGCATGGCTTCCAGAACTTGAGATTGGGTAGAGATCTGACCGTAGCGAGAGGTAGGGAGAACCAGATTAGCGACCAGCCGCTGCTGGCTCTCGAAGCCCATTTCCTGGTTCTGGAGGTGCATGAGAGTCCGTGCGATGAGGCCGGCTCCCACCACCAGCAGGAAGGCCAAAGTAATCTCGGCCACCGCAATGGAGTTCAGCATGAAGCGCTGCTGGCGACCCAAGGAGGAGCGTCGCATCCCGACTCGGAGTAGCTCGCCTGGATGCCTGCTCGAGCCGAGCAAGGCGGGGGCCAAACCGATCAAGATCGAGACGATCACGGCGCACAGCGCAGACATCCACAACACCCGGGGGCTCGGGAATAGCGTCTGGGTCAGGGGAAGTTGCACCGGGGATAGGGCAGTCAGCAATGGAACCCCGGCCCGCGCCAGTAGATACCCTCCCACCGCTCCGGCACCCCCCAGGGTGAGTGCCTCGGTAAGGGGGCGGACGATCAGGTTGGCACGTGTGCCTCCGAGCGCTAATCGCAGGGCCGTCTCCGATTGCTGACGGGTCGAGCGGACGAGCTGCAAACTGGCCAGGTTGACGCAGATGATGAGTAATACCAAAACCACCGCGGCTTGCAGAAGCCAGAGAGAACTTCGAAAGTTCTGCACCATGAACTCTTGCAAGGGAACCGCGGTGAGGATTTTGCTCCGATTTGAGGTGGGATAGGCTTCGGCTAAACTTCGGCTGATCTGGTCGATCTGGACAACCGCCGTCTCGAGAGAGGCATCGGGGAGTAATCGAGCTATCGCCTCGAGGTTGTTCGTTCCTCGCTGATTGAGAGTCTCGGGCGCCGCTTTGGCGATTGGAATCCAGAGGTCTGACTGTGTCAGGAGAGCGATCTCGGGTGGAGCCACTCCAATGATCGTGAAAGGAGATTCGCTCAAAGTCAGGCTGGCTCCGATCGCCTGGGCAGAACGGGCGAAAACACGCTCCCACAGTCCGTCACTAATCACCGCCACGGCCGGGCCACTTGGCCGATGTTCTTCCAAGTTGGGAAACCGCCCCGCCACCGGGACGATTCCCAGAACCTCGAAATAATCCTTCTCGATCGGAGTTCCAGGAAGCAAGATGGGTTCGCCGTCCCCCACCAGATCGTACTGCCTGAAGGGGATGAAGAGGGCCAGGCTTTCCAGAGCTGCGACCCCTTCGCGCAGATCGCGACCGTCCAGGATGGAGACATCCGCTTCCGAATCTCCAGGGCGGGTCAGAACCACGATTCTCTCGGCTCCTGGGAACGGGAGAGGCTCCAGCAGCATCCCGTTGATGAGCGTGAAAACGGTCGCATTCAGCCCCAGACCGAGAGCCAGGGTTGAGAAGACCGTCACGGCAAAGAGAGGCTGACGAGTCAGGCCTCGAAGAGCTTTGCGGATTTCCCAGAGTATGAAGATCATGGCATTCCCCTGTCGATTAACTCCTGGCGGACTGAAAAGGAGGGCTGAGTCGGCCTCCCGCGTAATTGACCTCTCTCGTGGCATCTCGAGGGTGAAGAGTTCGTCGAACTCTACTCCCAGCCCTTGCAGAATCTTGTGGCGGGTGCGGGGTGAGGGATAAACGTGGCGGTCATTGATCAGGTCTGACAGGTGGCCCCGGCTCAGAGAGAGTTTCTGAGCCCAACGATTCTGAGAGAGGGGACTGCGCGCAATGATCTCAGCAAGCTTCTTGTGATTGAGGCGGACTCGCATCGGAACCAGTGTACGGAATGCGGGCAAAGGAAGGAGCGAGAGGGTAGGAGAAAGTGTTCGGACTCTGTCGTTTTTCTGAAGAAGAGCCGTCTCTGGGCGAAACTCGACTCAACTGAAAACAAGTCAGCCCTCTTCAGGAGCGATGTGATTCAGCCGGATTCGAGACCGACTTGTTTCTAACGGCGGTATCCTTGGCTGTTGGTCGGGGCTGCTGATTACCCGAAAACTCCGAGCTCGGAATTCGATACTGAAAATCATATCCTCACTCAGTTTCGCCTCAACGTCCCCTTCCAGAGTCTGGGCATAGCTACGCACCAGAGAGAGTCCCAGACCCGAGTGCTCGTTTTCTTCTGACTTGCTGCGTCGCCAAAAAGGCTCCCACAGCAACTCCAGATCGTCTGGTGTGCTGACGTTGCACGGATTCCGGAATCCAACGACGGCACTGTCCTTGTTGACCTCAACGGAGCATTCGAACCAGCTCCCTTCAGGAGCATGGCAGACCGCATTGGAAAGGAGATTGGAGAGGATTCCCGTAAGCATCGTGCGGTCGACATAGATCGAAGCCGTTGCGGGGAAAAGGAAACGGCTCTCAAGCGAGCGCAGCCGAGCTTTTTCGCAGTAGCTCGCATAGATCTCTCGAATCAGCGCGGGAACGTCGACCCATTCCGGAGCCAGGAGTTGAGTTCCGGCCTCACAGCGCGAGAGGGCAAGCAGGGCGACCACCATTCTTTCCATGCGCAGTCCCACGTTTCGGACCTCGCTAAGGAGCATGGGTACTGGGATCTCTTCATCTGAGCGGTTGGAATTGCGATTCGAGCCTGCCAGTCGGAGCTGGTTCTGCCGGAAGTGCGTGTCCGAGAGGACCTCGGTGAGCGTGCGGAGCTCGGCCAACGGGGGCGCAGTTCGTGGGAGACATTGTCGGTAAGGCGTCGCTCTCTCTCCATTGTGCTTTGCAGCTGCTGTATCAGTTCATTCAGCCGAGCCACCAGAGGAGTGACTTCAATCGGCAAACTAGAGAGAGTCAGGCGGCGGTCGAGTTGTCGTGGCTGGATATCTCGGATCTCGGTAGCCAGTCGATCCATGGGAGACAGAGAGCGCCGCACCACCGAGCGAACCAGGAGGGTAATTGCAGTTGGAAGCAGAAGTCCAAGCGAGCCGAGGGCAAGCAGGAGTGAGCGAAGAGTAGCGTCAAGCCGTTCGCGGCTGGCGGCGTAGACCAGAATAACCGCCACCTCCTGTTTTTGGTTGTGAAGTTTGCCTTCGAAATCGCTATCGTAAATCTGGGGAACGAAGCGTACGGCAATCGCCCTTCCCATTCTCTTGTCCGGCAGCAGGAGATTGAAGGGATTCCCCTCTATCTCGGCAAGATCCGTTCCCGGGAGATCCCGGTCTCGAAGCGATGCCGATCGGAGCAGTGACGATCCATCTTCCAACCAGAACTGAAAGTATTCTGCGCGCTCGCCGGGCTGAAAGCGTTGCACCAATTCGGGCTTGGGATCGAATTCGAAATGATTGCCCAGGAATTCGAACTCATTGGCTATCGCCGTCGCGGTCGACAGTTGGCTTCGATCGAACTGGAAGGTGAAGCTATTCTTCAGATGCAGAAAGAGCCAACCTCCTGCTACGGCCAGCAGCAAGTAGCTGCCCAGAAGCAGCTTGTAAGTGAGCTCGCTTCGAATAGATTTCATGGGAGTAGCTCGAGGATGTAACTCTTCTCCCTTTCAGATGTTTCGAATTCTGTTTTGGATCAGGTGCCTTGGAACAAGTGCTGTGGCCATGGAGCCTGTTGCCGAACTCTTCAGGCTACTCAAGATCACCACGCCCAGCCGGATTCCAAAGCGGTAGCTCAGTTTTTCCACTGCCCTCCCAGACAGGAATGAGAGCCCGCTCCCGCACCAAATTGGCGCGCTTCCCAGATTCCCGGGTGTGATTTCTTCATTCAAATGAACAAGTTTGGGTGCGGGATGGGCACGAGAACTCCCACAACTAGTGGTCCTTGGACCAGGGGAGTTCGCCGGGCGGAGCCGACTCCTACAATGCGTGGCTTGGAACCGAGGCGGCGAGCAGATCGTGTGCGTAGCAGGCTCAGCGCTGTCCTAGCTGCTAGCTACCCTCTTTTCCAATCGCGATGAGATGCGAGACCGAGCGCACGAACATCCTTTGCTCTGAGATGGCAGGAGTAGCCATCAGTGTCCCTCCTATGGCGTTGGTCGAGATGTGCTCGAACTCGGATCCGGTGCCCAGCACGATTATCTCGCCATCTTCGTTGGACAGGAAGAGCCTTCCGTCGGATGCCAGAGGAGAAGCTCTGAAACCGCTTCCCAGGTGCGGGACGCGGGCCCGGTAGATCTCTCGTCCGGTAGAGAGTTCGTAGGCGTCGAAGATTCCACCGTTGCCGAGCACATAGAGGTTTCCGCGGTAGATCAGCGGAGTTGGCATGTAGGGGCCGCGTCCTTGTCGGCTCCAAACTACCCAAGGGCTGGAGGTCTCTTCAGCGGGCAAGGTGAGATCTCCCCGACCCCCCGGACGCAGCACGAAAATCGGCATTTCAGGGCGGCGACCGCTGGCTACTACCAGGCGACCATCGCCATAAATCGGAGTGGGAGCCGTGATCTTGGAGCTCCCACCCAGTCTCCACAGCTCTCGGCCATCGCGGGGGTCATAGCCGCGAATGAAGTTAGAAGCATTGGTCACCAGTTCCGGGCCGTTGGGACCGGGAATGACATTGGGAGTTCCCCACGATGGGAGCTCATCCCGCTCCGTCTTCCAGACCGTCTTTCCGGTCTCCAGGTCGAGAGCCAATACGAACGAATCCAGTTGGGTGTCGCACTGCAGAATCACCATCCCATTCCAGATGATCGGTGAACTGGCAGTCCCCCACTCAACGGTCGGGATGTTGTAGGCGCCCAGGTTGAGGTGTCCGAATTCCACTTTCCATCGGAAGTTTCCCTCGACATCGAAAGCAGAGACGCCTTGGGAGCCGAAGAAGGCCACAACAGTGCTTCCGTCGGTGGCAAGTGTTGAGCTGGCATAAGTCGATTTGATGTGTCGTTTCTCTCGGGGGATCCCGTGAAAGGCGTCCGTTCCCAGCGGATTTTTCCGTTTGTCTTGTCCACGGCATAAATCATCCATCGCTGCTCAGAGCGATCGTCTGATGCGTCTCCATCACCATACAGCCCCTGCCGAAAGGTAGCGTCGCCCCGGGCACTAATGGCGGTCGTGACGAAGATGAGATCGCCCCAAACGATGGGGCTGGAATGGGCTAATCCGGGAATCGGAGTTTGCCAAAGCACATTCTCTCCACTCTTCACGTCCCACTCACTGGGAATGTTCTGGCCGTCCGCCACGTCGTTGGCAGCCGGCCCACGGAAGGCGGGCCAATTTCCGGCTGTCGAAGATGGACGAGGCAGAGGTGAGAGGTTCTCCGCCACAGTGTGAGTCAAAGTTCGATCCGGCAGCACCAGCGGGGTGCCCTGCGGCCTCCATTGGCTGCCATCCAGGGCCATGCGCCGGGGCATGCACGAGTCAGACACCAGCGTCAGGTGCAGGCTCTGGGAACTGGCTTGAAACGTGTAGCGGCCCGGTCCCTGACAACTCTCGCCAACTCCATCGAGTTTCAGAATTAGCTCGTTACCCTGGGTTTTCCAGGACCCGGCCATGCGCGGCCAATCCTGCCCTTGGATCACAAATTGCCGGTCAGCAGAAAACTCGGCGACGAAGCTTCCAAATATCAGCTTTCCCGGCGGAAGTGGCGAGGCTTCTTGAAGACCGGTTGGAGGTGCACCAGCAAGGTTGAAAATGCACAAAAGAAGCAAAGATAGGGGAGTCAAGGGTCCGAGGCGGGTCAGCATTGCGCGAGCTTAGCACAGCCAGGATTGCATCTGAAGGTTGGGAGCCCTGGGGCTAGGCACCTCTCCATTGCAGCTTGCTTTCAGTCGAGTCAAGTTTCCGAAACTGGGAACGGACTGCCCCTTGGCCTCGGTGTCGGTGCCTAGGGGTTGTGTCACCCGGCCGCGTCTGCTCGCCACTGATAGGGCACGCTGGGACTGTCCTGGGGAAGCCGCCAGTGATCCGGATCCGTGTACTGGTAGGCGCGATCGACCAAATTGATGATCTGGCCCTGCTCGCTTCCGATATTCTGAACGCCATGCCAGACTTGGGGCGGGATCACGAGCAATGAAGGTCGCAGAAGACCCATCTTAAATTCGTTCACCAACCCCCGAGAAGGGGACTCAGGTCTCCCATCGAAGAGCACAATTTTGATCGTTCCGAGGTTGACGAAGAGCCGATCCAGTGTGTATTGATGAGCGTGCCAGGCAGTGATCTGTCCCGGCATGAGAGTCACCTGGAACACTTGCTCCACCGGCCTTTCATCGAGAGTCCAGTTTCGCCTAAAGATCTCGGTCAGGTGACCCTGCTCCTTGACTACATGTCTCAGATTCTTAAGTCTAACCCCCTCGATCCGCTTCTGGTTCACACTCTCCCAGTCGCTGGTGATGCTTTGTTCACGCCGGAACGCCGAAGACCGGGTGATAGCCGCCCGTAGGACTGGCTCCGATCAGCATTCTGCGGCCGTTGGGCTCGAGTCGAATCGCCAATCCTAAAACCAGATCAGAGTCTCCATTTTGGAGCTTTTCCAGTCCCACCGACAGATGGTTGGGAAGCCACAGATCATCGTGATTGAGGAAAGCCAGGTACCGTCCTCGGGCCCGCCGCAATCCTTCATTGTTAGGGCCGACTGCTCTCCAACGTGAATGGGTAGATTATGAAAGATGATTCGTGGATCGTGGAAAGACTCCACCACCTGCTGGGTGTCGTCGGTGCATGCGTCTCCGATGACGAGCAATTCTCAATCCTGAAAAGTCGAACGCAAGATGGAAGAAATCGTGAGCCTCAGCACATGGCTGCGGTTATAGGTGGCCGTAATGATAGAAACTGCAGGCGATTCAACCATCCAAAATCATGACCGGAATCCGCTGTCCTTCCGCATCCCCCTCGTCGTCCAAATCTGGGCGCCTAATCTGGCGCCATTGTAACGTTCTGGTCGACACATTTCGAGATTGTAGCGAAACGCGTGATCCGACCGGGCGAATACTCCTCAACTGGTGGGTCTGATATCATTCGCGTTTACTCAAATGCGAAGGAGCCAGTTCATGAAAAATGCTCTCATTGCCGTCTTCCTGTTGCTCATTTCATGCGGAATGGTGGCGGCTCAAGACGGCGGATTCTTCCCCTTTGAATACCGCGCTTTAGAACTGGAGAATGGTTGCAAGGCCTATTTGATCGAGGCCGGAGCTCCTGGGCAGATCGCCTACGTGACGATTGTGCGCACCGGGAGCCGAGAGGAGTGGGAACCGGGACGTAGCGGTTTCGCCCACTTCTTCGAGCACGTGATGTTTCGGGGCACCGAAAAGTATCCCAATTTCGACGACGTCATCACGCGCATGGGGGGCAGCAGCAACGCCTTTACCAGCAATGACATGACCGTCTACCACATTGTGGCTTCGAGCGATTCACTGGAACAGCTCGTGGACCTGGAGTCGGATCGATTCCAGAATCTCGCGTATGACGAAGCCTCTTTTCGTACCGAGGCTGGAGCCGTACTCGGAGAGTTCAATCAGGGACGGGCCAACCCTTTCTCGTTCCTCTCGGAGAAAGTCTATGACACCGCCTACGACAAGCACACGTACAAACACACCACAATCGGCTTCGAACAAGACGTGCGTGCCATGCCCGAAGGTTTCGAGTACAGCCGAACGTTCTTCGAGCGCTACTATCGGCCCGAAAATGTAGTGCTCCTGCTGGTAGGAGATTTCGACGAAGCGAGGGCGGAGGAGCTGATTCGGGCCCACTATTCGGATTGGAAGCCCGGATATATCGCTCCCGAGATCGAGCCGGAGCCTCAACAGCAGGCAGCGCGGACGGGGCGAGCCATATTTCCGGGTCGCACGCTTCCGATTCTCTCCCTGACCTGGAAGGGGCCTCCTTGGAGTGCATCCGACAAGATGGCTGTGGCTGCCGAAGTGCTCGGGCAAGTGGCTTTCGGACAGAATTCCGAGATCTACCGCAAACTGGTGATCCAGGACCAAACTGTTCAGGCCTTCTTCGCCAACTTCCTGCTTTCTCGTGATCCCGATTTATTGGCCGTCTTTGCCATGGTGGGAGATCCCGCCAAACTGGACAGCGTTCGGAGCGAGATCGAATCCACGATTGCTCAGTACCGCGATCAGTTGTGTGACGCCGACCAGCTTGAGGCCACGAAGAGCAACATGCGCTACGGCTATTTGATGGGCCTCGAAACGGCTGAGAATGTGGCTTTTTCTCTGCTGGGACCCGTGGTCAACACCGGCCGCTTGGAACCTATCAACGATTACTACCGGACCCTCGACTCCATCACGCCTGACGACCTGCGCGAGGCGGCGCGGGCTTTCCTGGTCGATTCGGGGCGTACTGAAGTGACCCTGGTTTCGGAAGGAGGCAACTAGCATGCGACGATTTCTGGTTTTGACAATGCTGCTGATTCTTGCCTCCTGTGCCCCGGCCCCCGAAGATCCAAGCAAGCGGAGGCTGGTGACTCTTCCCGAGGAGGGCTCGCCCTTCGTGGCTTTCAATATCTGGTTCAAGGTGGGGTCGGAGCGCGATCCCAATGGCAAAGAGGGGTTGTCTGTTCTCACCGCCGCCATGCTGGAAGACGCATCCACCACCGAGGACACCTATGAACAGATCTTGGCCAAAGTGTATCCCATGGCGGCCGGCTACTCCTCCAACGTAGACAAGGAAATGACCACCTTTCGCGGGGTGGTGCATACAGACAATCTCGACAACTACTACACCCTCTTCAAGAACTCCATATTGAGTCCGGCTTTTAAGGAGCAAGACTTCAGTCGGATCAAGACCCAGATTCTGAATTTTCTCGAGCAACAGCGCCGCTTTTCGAGCGATGAAGAATTAGGCAAGGAGTTGCTTTCGCGACAGATCTTTCGGGGCACGCGCTACGAACATCCGGAAGAGGGTTACGTGGAGTCGGTCAAGGCCCTCACGCTCGACGATGTGAAGACCTTCTATGCCGAGCATTATCGCCGAGACAACTGCGTGGTTGGGTTGGGAGGAGGCTTGCCGCCAGGCTTCGCTGAGCGGGTTCGGTCCGATTTCGACACCCTGCCCGAAGGGCAATCCGCTGCGGTGGCGGTTTCTCAGCCGTCCCCCATCGAAGGGATTCATGTTTTGATCGTCGAGAAGAATACCGCCGCCACTGCCATTAGTTTTGGGTTCCCCTTCGATCTATTGCGATCCGATCCCGAGTTCCCCGCCATGATGCTTGCCAATTCATGGCTGGGAGAGCATCGCAGTTCTTCGAGTCACCTCTATCAAGTGATTCGGGAGGCTCGAGGGATGAACTACGGGGACTACAGTTACATCGAAGCTTATCCTCAGGGGCACACTCTCACCCTTCCGCCCCAGAATGTGGCCCGAAACAAGCAGATGTTTCAGATCTGGGTTCGACCAGTGTCAATGCTCAAAGCAGGCGACATGCACGATCGAGCACTATTTGCCACCCGGGCAGCCCTGCGTGAGGTGAGTAACTTGACAAACCAGGGAATGAGCCAAGAGTCGTTCGAAGTCACCCGCGGGTTCCTCAAGAACTATACTGTCAACTACGGCTCCACCTTGAGTCGGCGCCTGGGCTATCGGATGGATGATCATTTCTATGGAATCGCCGACCCGGGACATTTGTCTTCCCTGAAATCCGAGCTGGACGCACTTGACCTGGATACCGTCAACCAGGCGCTCAAGAAGCATCTGCAGATGGAGAACATGTGGATGGTCTTCATTACGAGTGATGCGGAGGGGCTCAAGCAGAAGCTGGTCAGCGGCGTGGAAACGCCCATTGAATATCTAGGCGAAAAGTCCCAGGAAGTGCTCGACGAGGACGCGATCATCCGAGCTTACCCCTTGCCGGTGAAAGCCGAGAATATCTCGATCATCCGTATTGGTGAAGTTCTCGAGCGCTAACCAGCGAGTTGAAGGAGGGGCAAATGGGAGTAACCGAGTCCGGGACCCTTCATCACATCTGCTACGTGATGCAAGACCGGAGGAATACCGCCAATCGCATGGCCGAGGCGCTGTCAATCAAGCCCTGGGAAGTATGGAGGATTCAGCCCCAGGCTTCGACTTTGCATGGTCGCAAAGTTGAGATTGCCTTTACTGTGGCTTTAGCCCAAGTGGGGGATGCTAACTACGAGCTGATCGAGCCGATTTCGAAGGAGAGTGTCTACGCAGAACATCTCGAATCCCAGGGGGAAGGATTTCACCACACTTGTCTTTCCTACTCCAACCACGACGCCCTCAAAACGGCCAAGGCAGAGCTGCTGAGCCAGGGTAGAGAGATGATTCAGAGCGGGGATATTGGCGAGATGGGAGAGTTCTGCTATTTCGAGATTCCGGATATAGGAGTCCTGGAACTTCTCTTTTTGACCGAGATGCCCCCTCCCGATGAGACGATTGGCTGAGGTCCTTGCCTTTGCCCCTCCCGATCAATGTCAGCGCAAGCCGAGGTTGACGCAAGAAGGTCGGCAGGATGATTCCAGCCGCCGGTCCGACGTGCGCCACTCTTGGTATGATAAGGGGCTTGGAGTTCGTCGAACCGAAGCCGATGGAAACCGCGTTTCCACCACCATCGGCAGGCACGTGTGGGCCAGAGCGACGGAACTGCGCTGGAGATCGATGGAAATGTTTCGCAAGTGTATTGTCTTCCTCTCTTTTCTCCTCACTTTGTACCCCGCAGTGGTCGGCCAGCCTGAATACTCGATTGCCCGAATTTGGAATGAGCAGTTACTCGAAGCCATTCGGAACGATTTTGCCCGCCCCACCATCCATGCTCGCAACCTGTTCCACACTTCGATTGCGGTGTGGGATGCCTGGGCAGCTTACGATCCCCTGGCTCTTAACTATCTCCATCCGGAAAAGGCTCGGGCCTCAGACATTTCCGAAGCTCGCAAGGCGACCATCAGCTATGCGCGTTACCGGATTCTGCGTTTTCGCTTCGTCAATTCACCCGGTGCGGAAGAATCGCTGACGGCTTTTGACGCTCAGATGGCTGAGTTGGGATATGACGTTGAATTCGCGGACACGGTCGGTGCCTCCCCGGCCGCCCTCGGACATCGGATCGCGGCCGCAGTGCTGGCTTTTGGAACAGCGGACGGCTCCAACGAGGAAGGAGGCTTCGAGAACACATTCTACGAGCCGCTCAATCCCCCTCTGGTTCCAGTGCTGCCAGGAAATCCAGACATCCTGGATCCCAATCGCTGGCAGCCTCTGGCGATCGATGTATTCATCGACCAGGCGGTGAACGTCTTTCTCTTTGGAGTTCCGGCATTCTTGAGTCCCGAGTGGGGTCAGGTAACGCCCTTTGCCTTGACTGAAAATGAGTTGACGATCTACCAGGAAAACAGGAATCGATACTTACTGTACCGCGATCCTGGCCCCCCTCCTATGATTGGAGGCGATGGAGATGGACTCTATCGAAGCGGTATCGACCAGGTGCTGGAGTGGAGCGGACTGCTCGACCCTACCGATGGAGTAATGATCGACATCAGCCCGAATGCTCGCGGCAACAACACTTTGAGGACTAACGATGGACACGGTTACGAAGTCAATCCGAAGACCGGGCTTCCCTATGTTCCGGAAATCGTGCTGGCAGGCGATTACTTTCGAGTGTTGGCCGAGTTCTGGGCCGATGGTCCGGATTCGGAGACACCTCCTGGTCACTGGTTTACGATCGCGAATTACGTCTCCGATCATCCCCAACTGCACAAACGGATCGCCGGAGCCGGTCCGATCGTCAACGATCTGGAATGGGATGTGAAGATCTATTTGGCGCTGGCCGGAGCGGTCCACGATTCTGCCGTTGCAGCCTGGGGAGCCAAGGGCTGGTACGACTATGTCCGTCCCATTTCTTCGATTCGCTATCTGTCAGGGTATGGCCAGAGCAGCGATCCTGATGGACCGTCCTATCATCCCAATGGGATTCACTTGAGACCGGGCTGGGTGGAAGTCATCAGTGAAGAATCAGTCGCCGAAGGTGCGCGACACGCACATCTGGCGGGAATCCGGAACCGGAATGTTGGAAGAATTGCCGTCCGAGCTTGGCGGGGACCCGACTTCATTGCGGAACCGAGTACGGATACGGCCGGTGTTGGCTGGATCCTGGGGGAGAACTGGTGGCCCTATCAGCGTCCGAGTTTCGTGACTCCTCCGTTCGCAGGATACGTTTCGGGCCACAGCACCTTTAGCCGGGCGGCGGCCGAACTGCTGACCCTGTTCACAGGCGATCCTTTCTTTCCTGGCGGCCAAGGGGAGTTTTTCGCGCCGCAGAATGAGTTCCTGGTCTTCGAGGACGGCCCCAGCGTGGATATTACGTTGCGCTGGGCAACCTACCGGGATGCTTCTGATGAGACGAGTATTTCCCGCATCTACGGCGGAATCCACCCCACCGCGGATGACATTCCCGGCCGTCTCATGGGAGCCGACATCGGACCGGCGGCTTTTTTCCTGGCCGCCAAGTACTTTGGCCCCTTCTCCACGATCGACCTCGAGAGCGCCGCTTTCTGGCAGATCGGCAGGCGACTCTACGTCTCCGCTCAAGGCTCGTTCCCGACCGGGCTCTATGGGGAGGGTGACGTTTTCAATCTTTCACAAGGGGTGGAGCTGACCCTGATCGACAATCAAGGGAAGAGGATTCCCCTCAATTTCTCGGCTGGCGAGTGTGTCGGTCAAAGGGATGGTTCGATTCGATGCGCCGACGATTCGAGCTCGGCCAGGGGCCATTTCCGCGACAGTTACAGCTCGAGCACCGTTCGCTTCCGCGTGCTGGCAGGCGAGGATCAGCTGGTCCAATTCAACCTCAATATCATCGACAGTTCGACTCTGGGAACCAATGAAGGACCGTTCCGGCTGAACATCAAAACCGGAGACGTCGAACGAACCGGCAAGTCCGCCCCCTGCGCCAGTCAACTCGGTGTGCTTTATTGCCGGTGAGTCCAGCTGTGCTGGCGAACTCCGACAAGACGCACGCGACAAGGAGCCATTGGTACGTACTCAGATGAAAATTCAGATCGGTCACCTGGAATTGGAACTCCGTCTGTCCCGTCGGTACTGATGCGCTCTTTTTGTACTTGGATACGAATCCGAAGTGGGGTGCCGACTACGTCGTAGTTGCCGGCCCGATGGCGTCTCCAGGCCAGCAGGCACGGTTCCGCGCGGGAAGATACCGCGTGTTCCGGTGACGCGGCAGACCGCGAGCTTCTGCCTCGGGTTCTCATGGGTGTAGAACTCGATCAGAATCGACTCACTGAGCATGTACCAGACTATCCCGGTGACGAGGCCGCAGAGAACGACCCGGCCCCAATTGCTGCCCATACCTTCACTCATTAGATCCAGAAGAATTACAGTGCAGTTGATGCCCGCATAATTCATAAGGTGTCGAAAGCGAAGGGTCGGAAGCGCCGCGCTGACAAGGTTTCATTCACGCCCGAGGGCCCCGCAGTCATAGTCGTGCACTCTGTTGGATGCATTGAGACTTTCCAAGAGTCTGCCGAGGAGATTCAAGCCTGGCGAACCCTGCGCTTCTTGAGGCTCGAGGTTTGAAGTGCCTTACTGGCGGGTTAGAATGCATGGGCAGGAGATCGGAAGCCGAGCAACGGCCCAGGTTGAGTCGGATTCCCGCTATTCGGAAGGGAGCAGGGCTCACTTGGGAGAAAAGAAAGCGATCCAGAATCTGCGTATCCACTTGCAGGGCACTCAGGGGAGCGGTTCCGTCTTCCCAAGCCGTTCGGAACGGAGTGCCATGTTGCGTCGCCATGACTTGAACATGCTGGCGTCGGTATTCGAGAACCTGCAGTCGTACAGCGACGAAAGGGGCGATCTGCGCTGTTCGATCCGGGACATCCTGGGAGGGGAAATCTCGATTCCTCAGCTGGAGGACTATCTGGAGCAGCTATCCGTGGCTGAGGTTCCGGTCTACGGTGGATGGACCACTTGTCTCTGGATCGAAACCGCTGACGGTCACGATCTAGTTTTTGACGTTGGAAGCGGCTTCCGTGGCTGTGCCCGCAAATTGCAGCGCAAGTGGGCAGATCGAGAAGAACGTCATCTCTTTATATTTGGCTCTCATTCCCATCTTGACCATACCAATGGCTTTGATCAGGCAGCGGTCTGCTTTGATTCGAGAAATCATCTCCACATCTATGGAAATCGGCAGTTTCTCTGGGCCTTGGATTCCTCGCTGGGGATTTTCAGTGGCTGGATCTCGGAAAGTCTTCGTGGGATACACACCCCGATCTCCTATCAGATCATGCCGTCCAAGTTCGAGGGGATCGAAATCTACGATCCAAATGACGAGAGCCCCGAGCCGGTCAAGAATGGGCACCCGCTTGGAACTCCGATTCAGATCGGTAAGACGCGCTTAATTCCTTTTCCCGTCTTCCACCCGGCCCCCTGCCTGGCCTATCGAGTGGAGCATGGGGACAAGGTATTCGTCCTCTGCACGGACCATGAATTACGGATCGGTGAACCGGGCCCTGAGCAAAGCGAGAGCGAGGCTGCAGAAGCTCGTTTGATCGAACATGCTCAGGGAGTCGATCTCCTGTACCGGGACGGGCAATTCCTGCGCGAAGAATATCTGGCGAAGAATGGAATCGACGGCGCCGCCCCGGTGAGCCGCAGAGACTGGGGACACTCCTGCATCGAGGACGTGGTAGAGATGGCTCGCAAGAACGGAATTAGGCGAACCTTGATCGGGCATCACGATCCAAATCGGCGATGGCAGGAATGCCGTGAGATCGACGAATCTCTAGGTGCGGAATCAACCCCGGAGTGCATTGTCGAGTTAGCCCGTTCAGAAGTCACCATCGACTTGTGAGTGAATAGGTCGTTTTCTCCTGACCTGGTCCCAGCCCAATCGTAGCCGGCAAACGAAATGCAATCGCAGAGACGCGGAAGCGCTGAGGCTATTCGATACGGAGGGCGCGGATGGGATCGACCGAGATAGCCTGTCGGGCGGGCAAGAGCGAGGCCAGTACCGCCACCAGAGTGAGAATCAAGGGAGTCCCCAGGAAAGTAATCGGGTCAAGCTCGCCAACTCCGAAAAGGAGCACGGAAAGGGCTCGGGTCATTGCGAACGCACCCACCATTCCAATCGCTATTCCGTAGCCGGTCAGGCGCAGAGCTCGCATCAGGACCAGCCGCAGAATGTGGGGGCGGGGAGCTCCCAGAGCAATTCGAACGCCGAACTCATGCTTGCGCTGTCCCACTCCATAGGAAACCACGCCGTAGAGACCAATTGCGGCCAGAAGAATGGCCCCTACGCCTAGCCCGGATTATGCAAGAGATCCGGATTCGAGTGGATTGGGGACCAGAAAAAATGCCGTAGCTCTCTGATATAAAAGGGTTTATTAAACAAATCCTTATCGGAGAACTACGGCAATGTCAAACCCAGTCTGTCAGACCACCCTGGCATTTCACTCGCACACACAAATCACGGCTCGTTTTGATGGTGGGAACCTGACTTCCGATGCCGGATGGCTGTTGTTTGGTTCCCTGGATCGGCAAGATCGACTCTGCGAGGACTTCAGTTCGTGTATTGCGGATAGCCGGGACCAACGCTACGTTCGTCATGAGCAGTTAAAGCTGATCCGACAACGAGTCTTTCAGATCGTTGCCGGGTACGAAGACTGCAATGACGCGGACACGCTGCGCTCGGATCCCATGCTCAAGACCGTCTGTGATCAGTTACCTGAGAGCGATCCTGACTTGGCCACCCAGGCAACTTTTTCCCGTTTGGAAAACTCTGTCAGCAAGAAGGATCTCATGCGTCTGAGCCGGGGGTTCCTACAGCGTTATGTCCGCTCGCTGAAGAAGAGACGCCCCGACCCGGTCATCTTGGACCTGGACAGTACTGACGACCACACTCACGGCCAACAGGAATTCTCTTTTTACCACGGCTATTACCGAAACCACATTCTGCATCCTTTGCTGATCTTCGATGCCGTTACGGGGGACCTGGTCACTGTCGTATTGAGGCCTGGAAACAAGGGGGCTGCCTCTCACATCGTTCCTATTCTGAAACGAATCGTGAAAGCCATTCGACGAGAAGTTGGCAAGGAACTTCAAATTGAGATCCGGGCCGACAGCGGCTTTGCCACGCCTCGGCTCTACGAGTTCTGTGAATCTGAAGAGAACAAACTCCAATATGTCATTGGGTTAAGCCGGAACCCCCGCCGGCAACGGATGGTCGAGCCGATGCTCGAGTCGACTCGACTCAGGTTCGACGAGTTCGAGGAAAAACAGCGTCAGTTTGACGAGTTTCTTTATCGAGCCGGCAGCTGGGATCGATTCCGTCGCGTCATCGTCAAAGTGGAAGTCGACCATCGGGGGATCAATCGTCGCTTTGTGGTCACCAACCGAGACGATCTCTCTTCCCAGTCCCTTTATGATCACTACACCGATCGAGGACAGTCGGAGAACTTCATCAAGGCTTTTAAGAACCATCTGAGTATGGATCGGCTGAGCTGTCATCGATTCCTGGCCAACCAGTTTCGACTTCTCCTGCATGGGCTGGCTTACCAGATGTTCGTCCGACTCCGCGATTATCTGTATGGAACCCCCTGGCAGAAACTCGAAATCGAAACTTTGCGTCGCCGGGTCCTCAAAATTGGGGCGCGGGTTCGACAAACCACTCGACGCATCTGGGCCCATCTTTCCTCCGGCTTTCCGGAGCAGGCCCTTTTCCTCCTCGTCTTGAATCGCCTTAACTCCAGCTAGCCTCTCCTAGCTCCCGAATGATCGTTTAGGACACTCATTCAGGCCCAACTCCGTCTGAAATTCACTCCCCCACCTACTCCACACGGCTCGTCCACAGAGATCCCTCGAAAATCCGCCTGTCGCACTTTCGATCTCCGATTTGGGCCACTTTCGACTCTCTTTTCAACTCCGGCCTACGGTTCTTGCATAATCCGGGCTAGAAAACTAAGTCCCGCCACACCCCCCATCCAGGGACCCAGGGACTGGAAAATCAGATCTTCCATCGTTCGAGCTCCGATTACCGGTACATCCTGATTCCGTTCTTGGATCACCTCCTGCATCGGAGTCAGGATCTGCAGCGGATCTCCAGAGGTTCTTACCAGCAGGAATCGCCGGCGATGAGAAGTCTGATTCTGGGAGAGGTACAGGGCCGCTGTACGATCTTCTCTCAAATCGAAGATCTTGCTGTCTTCCACGAGCCCGATGATCTCAACCTCCCGCTCGACCTCTCCGGAATTGATTCTCAACAGTTTGCCCACCGGATCCTTGTATGGGCTGAATTGTTCCGCCCACATCCGGTTGACCAGTCCGACAGTGCGGGTTTCGGGTGTGTCCCGAAGCTCGAAAGACCGGCCGCGAATTAGACCGATTTCAGTGGTCTTGAAGAAATCGGTGGTCACGCGGAAGTAGTTGCTGAAGTGCTTCTCCCCGGCATCTGACGATTCCCCCACCGTGGTGAAGCCCAGGCTGTAACTTTCGAAATTGAGGGGAATCGGATTCATCATGGCAGCATGGGTGACACCTGGATAGCTGCGAACCCGCATGAGCAAATCCTCGAAGAAGAGATTCTGTTCCGTCCCGGTAGGGTATTTCTTCTCGGGAAGCCGGACTTCTGATCAACGACACGTAGAATTGGACCCGGACGACAATTAGAACTGCCCGCTTTTTCAGAGCTGATTTGGATCATGGCAAGCATGGTTACAGACCAGCAGATCAGGAGACTGATGAAATTGCGGAAAAAGGAAAAGACGTTGACGATGGCGGCGGCCAAAGCGGGCATGTCGCGGAACCCGGCACGGAAGTATTTGAAGTCGGGCAAGCTGCCGAGTGAAAGCCGGTCAGAGCGGACCTGGCGCACCCGCCCGAATCCCTATGAATCCGTTTGGCCCGAAATAGAAGGGATCAGATCCTGAAACAGTCTCCAACCGTGGAGGCGACAACTATTTTTGACCACCTGAATCGGATCTACGAGGGGAAGTTCGAGGAAGGACAACTGAGGACGCTCCAACGAAGGCGCAAGCAGTGGAGAGCCCACTACGGTGAGCTGAAAGAGGTGATGTTTCCCCAGAATCATGAGCCCGGACATCAAGCCCAGTCCGACTTCACTTTCATGAACAGCTGGGGAGTGACGATTGCCGGGCAACCCTTTCCTCATATGCTGTATCACTTCGTCGTGACCTACTCGAACTGGGAGACGACGACCCTGTGCTTCGGTGAATCTTTCGAGAGTTTGACGCTGGGACTACAGAACGCGATCTGGGAACTGGGGGCGATACCATCCGAGCACCGAACAGACCGTCTATCGGCTGTGGTCAACAATCTCAAGAAGGGCGCCTTCACCGAACGCTACCAGACATTGCTCGATCATTACGGAATGAAGCGCCGCCGAACCCAAGCCGGAAAGGCTCATGAGAACGGAGACGTCGAGCAATCGCATCACCGGCTCAAGCGAGCCATCCAACAGGAACTGCTGCTCAGAGGCAGTCGCGATTTCTCAGAGCGCAAGGACTACGAGCAGTTCGTCCAGAGAATCATCGAGCGACGCAATGCTGGCCGGCAAAGACGCCTGCGAGAAGAACTGGAAGTGATGAGGCCGCTACCGGATCGTCGCCTGGAGGACTTCATCCGATTCCGAGTGAAGGTCGCAACCAGTTCCACGATCCGAGTGCGCAACAACACCTACTCGGTGGACAGCCGCTTGATCCGCGAACAGGTGGAGGCGCGACTGTATGCCGATCATGTGGAAGTTCGTTATGGCGGGCAGCGAGTAGCCGAGATGCCTCGACTGCGGGGGGAAGGAAAGCACCGGATCGATTACCGGCACGTGATCCACTCGCTGGTGCGAAAGCCGGGAGCCTTTGCCCGCTATCGCTGGCGGGAAGATCGCTTTCCCGGAGTCCTGTTCCGAGTCGCCTACGACGAGCTGAGAGAGGATTGTCCACAGACGGCGGACCGACAGTATCTGGGGATCCTGGAGCTGGCGGCCCAAGAAGGGGAAAGGAAAGTCGAACAAGCTCTGAAGAACCGGATTGAAAGCGGCCGCCGAACCCGGTTCCAGGACCTGAAGGAGGATCTGATAGAGCCGGTTCTGCCGAGGTGGCAGGTCCAGGTTCCACCAATCAACATCCAGATCTATGACCGATTGCTCGGCACGCACAAGCAGGAGGTGAGGCCATGAGCGGAGGCAACCTGCAAAGACTCAAAGAGTGTTTGGTCGAACTTCGCCTGCCGACCTTCCGCGAGCATCACGGCTCGCAGGCCGCTTTGGCGACCACAGAGAGCTGGTCTTATCCGCAGTACCTGCTGGCTCTGTCGGAGCTGGAAGTCGCGGATCGACGGGAACGACGGATCCAGAAACTACGACGGACCTCGAAACTTCCCTGGGACAAGAGCCTGACTTCATTGGATCGCTCACGACTCCCGCAGAGTGTGGACCGGCAGTTGTCAGGATTGGTGGAGGGAGACTTCCTGGACCGAGCCGAAAATCTACTTGTGTTCGGTAATCCAGGAAGCGGGAAAACGCATCTTGTTTGTGCTTTGGGGCAGGAGTTGATCCTGCGAGACCGGCGGGTGCTGTTCTCGACCTGTGCGCTGCTGGTGCAGCGGTTACTGAGAGCCAAGCTCGAGCTAACTCTGGAGAGGGAACTCAAGAAGCTGGATCGGTTCGAGGCCCTGATCATCGACGACATCGGGTATGTACAGCAGAATCGCGACGAGATGGAGATTCTCTTCACGTTGCTCTCCCATCGCTACGAGCGTCGCTCGATTCTGCTGACCAGCAACCTGGTCTTCTCGGACTGGGAGAGGATCTTCAAGGATCCCCTGACCACGGCCGCGGCAATCGACCGCCTGGTTCACCATAGCGTGATCCTGGAGTTGAACGTGACCAGCTACCGGATGGAAGCCGCCAAGCAGAGAACCCAAAAGGAGACGAAGTGACTCTGAGGTGCCGCTCGAAAGGCCTTCTGCTGGCCACACAGAAAACGGCTCAAGCCCAGAGGGTATACAGCTCAATCAGCGGAGCATTCGAAGGGCAATCCCGAGCCTCGCGAAGCGTGGGAACTCCGTTCTGGCAAACCCTCACTCCATCCCCACGCTCAAGAAAACCGGAAAAGAAAAGAGGGCTTTAAGCCCTCAGAAGAAGGAAGAAAAACAAGTCAAACAAACACCCACTTCAGCGGGCAAGAATCGTAGTCGCGGTGATCAAAAATAATTGTCGTTGAACAGACTTCGAAGGTGGCTAGATTGAGAGGATTGAAACCCGTATCTACGGTTTGCAGTTGCTGCATGGTCTGGAGCATGAGGGCGGCGCCGGCAATCAGGAGGGTGGCCATGGCCACCTGAGACACGACCAACAGGCTTCTCAGTCGCTGACCCTGGTGAGCCGCCCCGCCCCGGCGGCCTCCCGCCTTCAGAGAGCTGACGAGATCATAGCGGGTAACTTGCAAGGCAGGAGCCAGTCCAAAGACGAGAGCCGCCCCCAGGCAAGCCAGCAGAGAGAACCCGAGAGTGATGCCATCCACCGCAATCTCACCTACCCGGTAGAGCTCAAGCGGAAGAACCCGGTCGGCTCCCTGGGCGATGAACTGCGCCAGGACGACTCCCAGAGCCCCTCCGGCGATGGCCAGGAGCAAACTCTCGGTTAGCAACTGGCGCAGCAATCGGGTACTTGCGGCTCCGACAGCGGCACGGATTGCGATCTCCTGCTTCCGACTGGCAGCCCGGGCCAGTTGAGATTACCCAGATTTGCACACACGATCAGGACGATGAAGCCGGCTGCCAGCAGCAATGCAAACGAGGTGACGCGGAACATGTCGTAGTTGAAAAGGAGCGCCTGTCTCAGCTCGACCAGGTTGACCCCTTTGTTGACATTGTCTTCGGGATGGGATTGTACCAGTCGGCTCATTACCGCCGAGAGCTCCTGTTGGGCCTGATCACGGAAGACTCCGTCATGCAACCGGCCTACCACCAAGAGGGGACCGTCGCCGGCCCGCTGGTCGCGAAACTGAGCCACCGTGATAGGAGTCCAGAGCTCCGTTTTTGGAAAAGGAAAGATGAAACTGTCGGGCATGACTCCGATCACCTGGTACGGCACGTCGGCCAGATGGACAGTGCGGCCGAGAGCAGACGGATCCGCATCCAAATAGCGGCGCCAGAAGCCTTCACTCAGGACCGCCACCTGATCGCATCCGGCCACGCCCTCTTGCTCCGAGAAAGTTCTCCCCAACATCGGTTCGACACCTAGCAACTCAAACATGTTGGTCGTCAGCTCACCGGTCACCAGGTTGGCGGAAGCAAACTCCCGGCCCAAAGCCTTTCCCCGGTAGTAGTACCCGGCGATTGCCTGAAAAGATGTCGATTCCCGTTGCCAATCTTCATAGTTCGGAACCGACACTCGCAGCTCATCGATTCCCTGTCGGGAGTCGGTCTGCCAGATATGGACCAATCGCCCCGGCTCGGAAAACGGTAGAGGCCGTAAGAAAAAGGCATTGAGCAAGGTGAATGCGCTGGTCAACGACCCCACCCCGAGGGCCAAGGTCAGAATCGCGGTCAGGGCGAAGAGCGGGCTCTTTCGCATACCGCGGAGTGCGTAGCGGGTGTCCAAACGGAGCATTTCCCAATGCTCGGTAGGAGCGGTCGTCACGATTTCCCGGGTGGTCTTCAACCAGAGTCGAACTGTCGACATGCGTCCTCCTTGATCCAACGCGGTTTGATACTGCTGGGCAAAGACATCTTCCATCTCTCCGCCGTAATCCCAGCGGAAGTCCTTTGGGAAAAATCGCAGCAGACGGCGATAGAATCTTTGCCATACCGGTTCTTGTTCACGGTTCATATGCTTCGTGTCTTCCCATCAAGCCGTTTCCGGCCCCAGCAGACGGTAGTTCCGCGCCAGGAGCACAGCTCGCTCCAGCCGCTCGGCTTCGGCCTCGGCTACCTCTCTCCCGAAACGAGTCAGGCGGTAGCTGCGCCTCTGCCTTGCCCCCACGTTGATCTCGTGCTTGGTTTCGGCGATCCAGCCATTACGCGAGAGACGCTTCACGATTCCGTACAGCGTGCCCGTGCTCAGTTCGACCCGACCGTCGGTCCGATCCGCCACATTTTTCATAATCAGATAGCCATGTTTGGGTCCCTCGGCTAAAGTCGCGAGTACGTGAAACTCGGGTGAAGTGAGTGGGATGTGTTCGGCTGCATTCCGTTTCTCATTCATAAGCAGAAGCGCTCCTGAGATTGTTGCGTCGTTCCTCAATACGTTGTGAGACGACATATTGTTGCACGACATGCTGAAAAGAACGATTGGGTGCTTGGCGACCGGCTCGGTGCCGGGCGATTTACAGGATCTGATTTGAACCTTTGCCGGCGGGCGAGCGTAACTAATTCTGAGTACTTTCGGGGAGACGTGCATGCTGAGTAGGATCTTGCGGCTGCTGGGGGGCGGAGGAAATGCAGCGGCGGCTATCGACACGAAAAGGTTTATCAGTTCCTGCGAAGGAGTTCCCTTGGGGGAACTCCGGGGCTTGACCAAGAAATTTCTCGGGGATGGTGTCGAGACTCGGGCTCTCAGCAACGTCAGGCTCATCATTCGGCACGGCGAGTTCGTCACGGTTGCCGGGCCTTCCGGATGCGGAAAATCGACGCTCCTGCACATTATCGGGCTCCTCGAGTCCCCGACCTCGGGAAGTTATCTCCTGAACGGAGTCCCGGTTGCAGACTTGAAGCAGGCAGAGCTTGCCTGGATCCGGAATAAGGTCGTGGGATTCATTTTCCAGAACTTCAATTTGATTGGAGATCTGCGTGTTCTCGAGAACGTGGAAGTTCCACTCTCTTATATCGGCGTACCGGCGGCTCCTCGGAGAGAGCGGGCGATGGAGGCGCTACAGCAGGTCAACATGGAGAAATTCATCAAACGCTATCCAGGACAACTGACCGGAGGGGAGCAGCAGCGGGTTGCTGTTGCCCGGGCGGTCGTCAATGAACCCATGATCATCATGGCGGATGAGCCGACCGGAAACCTCGATTCGAAGAATGGAGAGGCGGTGATGGAATTGCTTCAGCAGCTCCACGCAAACGGGTCCACGTTGTTCCTGGTCACCCACAATCCTGAGTACGCCCTCCGTTCTGAACGCTCAGTCGATCTCTTCGACGGCCGGATTGTAGATTTAGCCGCCGAGTAGCGCAGGCATCCCTGCCTGCCAAATAGCGCAGGCATCCCTGCCTGCCAAATAGCGCAGGAATCTTCAAGCTGTCTCACGACCTCCCCGGCAAGCTGCAAGAGAGTGATTTCAGGAGGGAGGGGCCTTCCCAGGCCGCGAACAGATCGTCAGTTCCGACTACCAAGGTCTTTTTTTCAATAAGATCGCCGTCTGGGAAGGCGCCTCCGACGGTTTTGAAACTCTGTTCTCCTGAAAGGTCAAACTACCGGTTCTGGCTAGTCTTGAGACAACTTGATCTTACCTGCCAAGTAGCCCAGGCATCTTGCCTGTTTGCGGAGTCTGGTCGCTGCGCGGGCTCTATCCTGAGCTACTCGGCAGGCAGGGATGCCTGCGCTACTCGAAACTAGCCCGCATAATTCACAAATTGTCGGCTGCAGGCCCGCGATCATCCGGGCTGACTACGTTGCCCACCCTAGTCATGTCTTCCGCCTGGGTGGGATTTTCATTGGCGCATGCGATGGAGGGCGGCTTCTTGTTCTGGCCCGCCTGCAATTTCGAGCCAGATCATCTGCTTCTTTGCCGGTGATCGCTTTGCCCTCGGGCTGGTAAATGTGCTCGCAAGAACTTGACTAGAAAAGAGGTCGGACCCGTTCGCAATTGGCACGTTATTTCGGAATCGCTCGTCTAGGGAGTCTTTTCCATCACGACCAGCACTGATTTTGCGTTATCGATCTTGGCGGGATCCTGGCCGAGTTCGAGGAAGCGTTCCAGGTGCGTCTTGGCATTCGGTCGATCGTTCTTGTCGTAGAAATAGTGCATCCCTATCGAGTAATGGGCTAAGGCATGGTCGGGTTTGATTTCGAGGACCCGTTTTAGAAGCTTACCGGACTCCTCTGGCTTACCCTTGTTGGAAAGCAGCGATGCCAACTCGTAGAAACCCTCGTCAGCCGGCCTCGAGCTGGCCTGATAAAACTCGGCGTAGACCTCGAAAGCCGGGTCGTATTGCTCCCTGTTGAGCAGGCTCCCGGCCAGTTCTTCCAGGATTTCGGATTTCTTCTCTTCGTTTATGCTGATCGCTTTCTTGTAGGACTCGATCGAATCGGAATACTGGGCCGTCTCAAGCTGTGTCCGCCCAAGCAATTGCCACAAATTCGCCTGACTGTGCTCAGGAAGCTCGTCTAGAGCGCCCCTGGAGCGATCGAGTACTGCCTGGTATTCCCCCTGATTGTAGAGTTGCTCTAAGCTATTCACGATCTCCTGAGCGCGCAGAGACTCGCCGGTTCGCTCAATCTGCAGGACTTGATCGTGCATGTTGGCGTAGGCAGTGTCCGAGGGCCTGAGCTCGAGAGCCTTGGCAATGGCCTCCTTGGCCCCCGGGATTAATCCGGCATGCGCCTGGGCCAGCGCTATGTTGTAATACACATCCGGGTTGTTCGGCGCCATGTCCCGCATCTCTTCGAATTTGGGCAGGGCCTCTTCATACTTCCTTTCCCCCATGAGCAGATTCGCTTCGACTGCCAGCTTCTGCAAAGGAATGGCCTCGAGGGCTGCCAAGACCTGCTCGCGGGCCTGCACCATACTCGGGTCTCCCATCAGAGCGAAGATCTCCATGTAGTGGGCAGCCTCCAGCAGATGCATCTCGCCTTCTTCCCAGCGTTCCAGGCGGAGATTTAGCAAGCCCAGGTTCTGATGGATGAACGGGCTGGAAGGATAGAGAGTCAACGCTTCCTTAAGTTTGCCCTCGGCCGCCTCAAGATCGTTGGTGCCGAAGTCGTCGATCGCATCCGTTGAGAGCTGGTTGGCCCGGTCCAGAACAGCCGGATCATCGAAGTAGAACTTCTGTCCCGGGTTTCCCGATTTCAGGACAAGGGTCATGCTTTCATTGGGGTTGGAACTGGCTCGAATCAAGATCAAGTCGCGGAGACCAGGAGCCATCCCTTCAGCCCGCGCGATAACCCGGTAGACTCCGTCGGCCACTTTCTTGAAATTGGCTAACCCGGCTTTGTTGGTCTTTTTCTCTTCGGGCTCTCGAACATTGACGGCCTGAAGGAAAACCTGGACCCCACGAACGGGTGTTCCATCGGGCCCCACACAGGCCACGCTCAAGGTGCTTTGCGCCAGCAGTCCTGTGGGAACCAGCAGGCTGATGAAGGCGAGAGCTACTATCCATCGGTTTCCACTCAAAGTCGTTTGCATAGATAATTCCTTCAATTCGGAGGTCCGATCAAAGTCTAACATTGTCGCAGATTCGGCGTCTGGCTGCGTGACAGTTTGATTTGGATCTGAGCATCTGCGAAGGTCGCAGAAGGTACATCGAAACGATCCATGGATTGGAGAATTCATGCTGAAGAGACGATTGCAGCTCGGGGCTTTCGCGGTATTTTTGGCGGCGACGGCCCAGTGCGGAGATCAACCGGATGCTATCGACGAAGAGGATGATCAGTATTTTGAGAGTGGAGCCGATTTTGCTGGCTCGCATATCCTGGTGGCTTATCAGGGAGCTCAACGAGCCGACCCCAACATCACGCGCAGCAAAACCGAAGCCCGCCAAAAAGCTGAGCAGTTGATCGATCGCCTGCAGGGAGATCCGTCGCAGTTCGTGGAAGTGGCGAAGACGGAATCGGACGGACCTTCCGCCCCCCGGGGAGGTAGCCTCGGATCCTGGAGCAAGGGCCGGATGGTGCCGGAATTCGATGCCGCAATGGAGATACTCGAAGTCAATCAAATCACTCGCGAGCCGGTCGAAACGGCATTCGGGTACCATGTGATCCTTCGGGAACCCATGCGTCAGAAACAGTGGGCGGGATGGGGCCTGATTGTGGCTTGGGATGGCGCAGCACAAGTTAGCCCGAAGACGCCCCGCAGCGAGGAAGAATCCCGCCAGCTGGTCGCGTCGCTGGAGGGCCTGCTGACGGCCTCTAACTTCAAAGATCAGTGTTCCGAGTTGAGTGACGCGGGACCCAACCCAACCTTCATCGGACCACTGTCTGAGGAGGCCCTGGGCAATCCTGTGGTCGGAGAACTCCTGACAGCGCTCCAGCCGCTTGCTTTCGACGAGATTGGGGGCCCGGTCGAGACGCCCAGTGGTTTCGTTTTTTTGAAAAGGATCAAGCTTGAACAAAGGGCGGGTGCTCATATTCTGGTCGCTTACCAGGGAGCCGAAGGAGCCGGTGAGAGTGTTACCCGAGACAAAGAAGAAGCCCGTCAGAAAGCGGAAGAGTTGATCGACCGGCTGCAAGATGATGCGTCACAATTCTCCGATCTGGCTCGTCAGGAATCGGATGGAGATTCGGCTCCCGACGGAGGTGATCTCGGGGTTTGGTTCAAAGGACGAATGACTCCAGAATTCGACACGGCCCTAGAGCCTATGGCGCGATCGGTGAGATCTCCAGTCGCCCTGTGGAAACCCCCTTCGGGTTCCACATGCTGAAACGGGCACCGGTGACCAGGTAGAGGAAGGGTCCACATTCGGGGAAAGGGTCCAAGGGTCCAGGGGTCCAATTCCCACCCCACCCGCTTGCCTTTGCCGGTGCCCTCGCCCGGCATTTCAGGCAGGCTCCTCCTGAAGCTCGAAACTCGGCTGGCAACCGATTTGCTTCGCTGCCCCGTCAGCAAGCCACGCTTTGTAGGAGTCCAGATGTGCTGGCGAACTCCGCTCTCCTGAAAGAGAGCGCATCTGAAATGCAGGGCAAGGGCAAAGGCAATGGGAATTGGACCCCTGGAATCCTTGGAACCCTTCCCTGAGAGCTAGCGCGCAAAGTATCCGCGCTTGGCGCGAACCCGTAGACCTTGCGGTTTGGCGTCCACGATTTGGACCCGAATTCGACGGAATTCGCCATCCCTTTCCGTATTGTTGGATACGTAGGCTAGGCGATACTGGTTGCGGAGTTCGGTGGCGATTGTGCGGAATACCTCGTCCAGTTCCCGGATCTTTTCCGGAAAGAACGCCTTTCCTCCCGTCTCTTCAGCGATTTCGTTGATTCCCTTCGTGATCTTGTCACGTTCGGACTTGAAGACTCCAAAGAATCCGCTTTGATCGTCCACGTCCTCATCCAGGAAGGCCACGATGTAAATCTGCACTTCCGATTCCTGCACCTTATCGAGGACTTCCTGGTGGGTGTAATAGCTGTCTTTGTCTTCGCCGTCGGTAAAGACTACGATCGCTTTCTTGATCTCATCTCCTTCTCGAGCCTGGTCGACGGCCAGGAAGATGGCATCGTACAAAGCCGTCCCCCCCGATACAATGATGTTGTCCAGGGTGTCATTGATGTCAGCCACATCGCGGGTCAGAGGTTCTGCCAGGTCGACCTCGTCGTCGAAAGCAATCAAGAACATCTCGTTCTCGGGGTTGGACATGTTGAGGAACAGCTGGGTGGCCTGGGTTACCATTTCCAATTTCCCCCGCATGCTGCCACTCTTGTCCATCACGATTCCGAGGGTCGAGGGAAGGTCCTCGAGTCCAAAGTAGGTAATTTCCTGCTCCACCCGATTCTCGAATACCGTGAAGTCTTCCTTCTTGAGGCTCGAGACGAGTTCCCCGGCCTCGTCATAGACGGCGGCGTAGAGCACTACTTGATCCACTTTTGTAGTGAACAGAGCGGGTCCCTTCTGCCCCTGGTCCTCGGTCTTTTTCTCCTGTTTTAGATCGGGGGGAGGCTTCTGGCTGATGGCGACAGTGTCCAAGGCAAGAAGGAAGAGGGCGACTGAAAGGAACATCAACAATCGATTGCGCTGGTTCATGGTATCTCTCCGTCCCCTTATGATGCGAATCGGAACAAAGCCTCTCAAGAAAAGTGCAGAATTGGGCACGCGAGGAGGATCAATTGTTGGGGGCGAAATAGCCCTCTCTGGAACGCACGCTCAGGGGGGGGAGCCCTTCTGGCGGGTCCAGGCGAATTTTGATCTTGCGCCATTTCCCATCTGCCTGTTTGTCGGAGGGGTTATAGCCGATGACATACTGATTCCGCAGCTCCGTATGAATCAGGTCAACGAAGTAGTCGAGTTGTTTAAAATTATTGGGAAAGAAGGGCCGACCGCCGGTCAGGCGGGTGATTTCACTGATGATACCTCGGCCATATCCGAGTTCCCCTCGTTCGCCGATGACGTAGATTTGGACGTCCGACTCTTTGGCGAACTCTTTGACTTCACTAAAAGTGTAACGGCTCCGATTGTCTTCTCCGTCGGTGATCACGATCAGGGCCTTTTTCTCGTTGTGCCCGTCACTTACCTTTTCCAGGCCCAGATAAATGGCGTCGTAAAGTGCGGTTCGACCCTTGGGATCAGTAATCGAGATGTCGCTCCGTATATTTTCGCGGCGTGAAGTAAAGTCTTGCACGACTGCGGTACGATCATTGAAGGTAATCAGGAAGTACTCATCCCCGGTGCTTCCCTGTTCCAGGAAACGAACGATTGAATTTCGAGCGCTCAGGATGTTATCTCCCATCGATCCGCTGATGTCGAGGATGATCCCGACAGAAACCGGGGAGCGATCATTCGAGAAATGAGTAATTTCTTGCTCGATCTTGTTCTCGAAGACTTTGAAATGATCCATCCCGAGGCCGATGACGTAGCGGTTCAACGGATCGGTCACAGTCACCCGAACCATGACCAGGTCAACTTCAGCACGAAGCCTGGGTGGGGGTGGATTCTGGCCACAAAGAGAGGTCACTGGAGAATTGACCATCAACAGACAAGCCAGTAAAGAACCTCTCATGCTACCTGTATCTTATGCCAAATAGGTCCGACTTGTGAAGCACAGCTTTTGTCGGATTTCCTACTCTACTTCGTCGAAGTAGTTTATCGGGACCAGGACCTCGCGGGGTTTGCTACCATCCGGCGGACCTACGATCCCCTCGTGCTCCATGATGTCGAGGAGCCGAGCAGCCCGTCCATAACCAATACGCAGCCGTCGTTGCAGGAGTGATGTCGAAGCTTTACGGTTTTCGACCACAAAGCGAGCTGTCTCGTCGTAGAGAGGATCGCTCAGGTTTTGAACATCCACCAAGCCCTTTTCCCGGTCGTCATCCCCTTCCAGAATCTCCTCCCAATATTCGGGTTGCCCTTGCTCGCGCAGGAAATCAGTGATCCTCTGAATCTCTTCTTCCGTGACAAGACTCCCGTGAATCCGTACCGGGCGAGCGGTGCGCGGCGAGAGAAAGAGCATATCGCCCTGACCCAGCAATTGCTCCGCGCCGTTTACATCCAGGATGGTCCGGGAATCTACTTTTGACGAAACACGGAAGGAGACGCGAGACGGGAAGTTGGCCTTGATGAGACCGGTAATGACATCGACTGAGGGACGTTGGGTTGCCAGCAAAAGGTGGATGCCGATGGCTCGTGCCATTTGTGCCAGCCGGGTCAAAGATCCTTCGACCTCCTTGCCCGCCGTCATCATCAAATCCGCCAATTCATCGACGATCACAACGATCACGGCGAGCCGCTGAATCGGATTCCCCTCTTTGTCGTGCGGCGGATTGGCCTTGTCGGCAAGTTTGTTGAACTGAGCCAGATTTCGCACTCCCTGTTCAGCCAGCATCTTGTAGCGCTTTTCCATCTCGCGGACGGCCCAATCTAGTGCATTGGCTGCTTGCTTTGGATCGGTCACGATGGGAGTCAGCAGATGGGGGATGTCCCGATAGAGGCCGAGTTCGAGACGCTTCGGATCTATCATGATGAACTTTACTTCATCTGGACCGGCTTTGTAGAGAGTGGAGCAAACCAGGCTGTTTATGGCAACGCTCTTTCCTGCTCCGGTCGCACCGGCAATCAAAAGGTGGGGCATCCGGGCCAAGTCGGTGATGTAAGTGTTGCCGTTGATCAGTTTGCCCAATCCCATGGTGAGAAGCGATCGGTTTTGCTGAAAAGCAGTCGAGGCCAGGATTTCCTTCAGCCAGATGGTCTGGCGATGGGTATTGGGAACCTCGATTCCGACTGTGTTCTTGCCCGGAATACGATCGATCCGGATCGCGTCGGCGCGCATCGCCAGGCACAGATCATCGACTAGATTGGTGATTCTCGTGTACTTGATGCCGGGATCGGGTTTGAATTCGAAGGTGGTCACTACAGGGCCCGGATGAATCTGCAGGACCCGCCCACGAATATCGAATTCAGCGTATTTCTGGGTCAGCTTTTGGGCCCGCAGCAGCAGTTCATCCTCATCCGGCTGGATACTGGCCTCGGGATCGTTTAGAAAACTCAACGGGGGAAGGCGATACTGCTTCTTGGGGGCCACCGTGACCGGGGGGGGGCCATCGTCCAGGCCTTCCGGGACAGGTGCCGCATAGGACTCCCAATTGAGCTTGGGAGGAGGAATGTGCTCACTCGAGGGCTCTTGACTGCGTTTTACGACTCCGCGATGCAGCCTGGGGCTGTCAGGAATCTGATTGAGAACGTGGGTCTGTTCCTTGCGGATCTTCTGTATCTGCTTTCGATCCTGCCGCCCTGCCTTCCAGTCATAGAGGCGATTGCGGACGCGGCGCAGCAAGTTCCAATCGATCTCGATCACAAAATCCAGCGCTGTGTCGATCGAAAAGCGGGTGGAAAGAAGCAGGGCCAGCAACAGAATGGTTGAAACCACGACCACCGATCCGGCCAGGTTGAAATACTTGAGAAGAACACTGCCGAGCAGAATACCGGCGAGTCCCCCCGTTGCGTAATCAAGGTCCCAGCGAAACCAGTCCGATCCCAGGGACAGCAAGGTACAGATGGAGAGTAAAAACAGTAAAGATCCCGAGATTTGAAGCACCGGAAAGCCATTGGAACGAGGCCGGATGCTGCGGTAGCTGAGGAGGAGCAGCCCGATCGGCAGCAGAAAGGCCGGAACACCTACCAATTGCAACACGATATCGGCCAGGTAGGCCCCGACGTTTCCCGCGTAGTTGGAAAAGCCGGAGTTTGGCCCCGCCACATTGAGCGAGCGGTCCAGCGAATTGTAGCCAGCCAGGGCCAAGGTCATGAGGATTGCCGATCCTAAAGAGAGGATCGCCACGGCATCATTGCGTTTGGAGTGCCTCAGAAAGGCCATCGTTGAACCTTGGGTTTAAGCTCCAATTCCCCTATCCAACTCATCCTACAAGGTTTCGATGGGGCAGTGCAATCTCAGTCCTATACACCATAAGTACGGTTTCCAGGACTAAGCTAAATCTCCAACATCAACGGAATGATGACAGGACGCTTCCCCGTCTTGCGCCGAAGGAAGCGCTGAAACCTCTTCCGCAATATCTCTTTGAACAGATCCTCGTCCGTTCTCTCTTCGGCGGGTGTCTCCTCGACGATGCTCAGAATGTGGCCGCGAGCCGCCTCGAAAAGCTCGGGTGAGTCTTCCATCATCACGAATCCCCGGGAAACTAATTCCGGTTCTTCCAGCAGATCTCCGTTAAAGCGATCCAGCCTCAGGACTACCACTACGAAGCCGTCCTCGGAAAGGAACCGGCGGTCGCGTATCACCAGTTCATCGACTTCTTCTCGCTGTCCATCATCAATGAAACGACGGCCGACCGGGACCTTACCGGTAACTTCCATCGAGTCTTGCCCGAGTTCGAGCACATCTCCGGTCTCGATTATCCGCACCTGGTCGTCTTTGAGGCCCTGACCGCGGGCCAGTTCGGCATGATTTTTGAGCTGTCGGTATTCGCCGTGAATCGGTACAAAGAACCGAGGCCGGGTCAGGTTCATCATGAGCTTGAGATCGGCCCGAAAGCCGTGCCCCGAAGCGTGAATCGGTGCGTCACGAGAATCGATGACTTTTGCCCCTCTTCGGTAGAAGTGGCTGACCAAATTGGAAATCAGGCGTTCATTGCCCGGAATAATCCGGGTGGAGAGGAGAATCGTGTCCCCTTCTTCGATCGTGATACCACGGAACTCATTGACAGCCAGTCGACTGAGAGCCGCCATCGGTTCGCCTTGACTCCCGGTGGCCAGGATCAGGATCCGGTCGGGGGAATGGTCTTTCACAGCCGATTTTGAGATCAGCAAATCGGGCGGCACCTTCAAGTGGCCCAACTGGGTAGCCACGCGAGCATTAGTGATCATGCTGCGACCGGCCAGGACGACTTTCTTACCCCGCTCCTGGGCCAGGTCTATCACCAATTGCATCCGGTGAATGCTGGAAGCAAAGCAGGAGACCACTAGCTTTCCGGGCGCTCCTGCGATCAGTGAGCCCAACGGTTCGGCTACCGAAGATTCGGAGGGAGAAAGCCCCGGAACATCACTATTCGTGCTGTCCGAGAAAAGAGCCAGGACGCCCTCCTCCCCATAATGGGCAAGCCGGGCCAAGTCACTGATGCGCCCGTCGATGGGAGTCGGGTCGAACTTGAAATCGCCGCTCCAGATAATCGTCCCGAGGGGAGTCTGGATGGCGAGTGCAAACGAATCGGGGAAGGAATGAGTCACCATCAACGGCTCGACTCTGAAAGGACCCAGTTCGAAAGACTGGCGAGCTTTCATCGTGCGAAGCTCGATCTTGCCGGTCAGCTTGTGCTCGTTCAGGCGATTCTGCACCAGGCCGAGGGTCAGTCGACTTCCATACACGGGAACCCCAAGGTCATCCGCAATGAAGGCCACGGCTCCGGCATGGTCTTCGTGACCATGAGTGAGCAAGATAGCTTTGAGCTGGGCCTGGTTCTCGAGTAGAAACTCGATATCGGGGATGATGAGATCGATTCCCAGGCCGGTCAGATTTCCCGATGGAAAAGTGACGCCAGCGTCGATCAGAATCATTTCATCGGCATAACGAAGGGCGCAGCAATTCATGCCGAATTCGCCCAATCCGCCCAGAGGGAAGACCTCCACATGCTTCATTTGACGGAGTATAGCACCGGCTGGAGACAGGTAAGATAACCCACAACTCCCAACTCACAAGTGACACCACCAGGCAAGCCTGCCCTTTCCCAGCATCGCTCCCCGCCTCCCACGTACTCGTCTTCGTCTGACTTGTGAGTTGAGAGTTGAGAGTTGTGAGTTACTTAAGAGCTGAGTGTCCAGAGGTTGCGAAACATCTGCGGGTCCACCTGATGAGGGCGGGTAGGGAAGGGAATTCCCAATTCAGTAAGGGCGTCGTCTAGCCCCTCGGAAAAGCTTCTCAGGTTGTTACGCAGAGTTTTGCGGGGTTGCTGAAAGGCCTGTTTGAGGAAACTATCGAAGGCGTTGCAGACGTCGGAATCGGTGGTTGGAACGAGCTGTATGACTGAAGACTGCACCTTGGGGATGGGGCGAAAACATCCTCGGGCAACGTCAAATCCAGCCCTCCTCTCAAAGTGAAGCGCTACCCACACCGTAAAGTATCCATATTCCCGAGCACCCGGCTGGGCGAGAATCCGCCCGGCCACCTCCTTTTGCAACATGAAGGTCGCGTTCTGAAACCGATGTCTCCAAGACTTCATCCTTCTAATGATGCTGGTCGAAATGTTGTAGGGTAGATTGCCTACGATTCTGACAGGCTGCCGAGGCAAAATGTCGTCCAGGGGAAAATCCAAGATATCTCCTTGGATCAGCTGAAAGCGGTGCTCCGGCACCTCGGGCCAGCGTCGCCGGAGTTGCGCCACTAATTCGCCATCGGTCTCGATGGCGATGACGCGGGCAGCAGCTCTTAACAAATGATTGGTCAGGAAGCCGGTTCCGGACCCGATCTCGAGGACGGTGTCCGGCGGCTCGATCTTGGAAAGGCGGAGGATCCGACGGCAGACCCGATCGCTGATCAGGAAATTCTGCCCCAGGCCTTTCTTAGGTACAATCGAAACCGACACGAGTCGATGTTAGCATGTGGGCGATCGGGCTACGCCCGCGCCTAAGGGCTAACGCCGCATCGACAAGGAGACAGACAATGAGTGATGTAATGGAAGTGACGGATAACAGTTTTCAGGAAGAAGTAATCGAATCGACACAGCCTGTGCTGGTCGATTTTTGGGCTAGTTGGTGCGCTCCGTGCCGCATGCTTGCTCCCACGATCGATGCCGTGGCCAACGATTTCGATGGTCGAGCCAAGATTGTGAAACTGAATGTCGATGACAATTCAGAGACTTCTGCCAAGTACAATATCAAGGGGATCCCGACTCTTCTCCTTTTCAAGGATGGAGTCATCAAGGACCAGATTGTGGGCGCCGCCTCAAAGGACAATATCGCGCAAATGATCGAAGCTCAGATGTAAGTGGGCTTCCAACGAATACCGGAGGAACTCGCATCGCGACCCCTGCGATGACAGTTCCTCCGGCTGCCAAGAACTAGTCGGTTGCGGCTGCGTACTCTGCCAGTGAGTTGGAAGTTGTCACTTGCGAGCTGGGACTTACCTTGGAGCTTTCCCTACTGACCCTGGCGCCGGTCTCGAATCTCATCTCCTCCTCCGAAGGTCACCCCGTTCGCTCAGAATGGAATCTGAACGCCGTGTGCTCCATATCGAGAGTCGACAAGCCTCTGCTGAAGGAATCCTAGCCATGCCAAATATGGTGATTGTGGGAACCCAATGGGGGGACGAAGGAAAAGGCAAGATTGTCGATCTGATTACCCAGCATTTTGACGTGGTGGCACGTTATCAGGGTGGACACAATGCCGGTCATACCGTGGTCCTGGGAGGCCAGCAAACCATCCTTCACCTGATCCCGTCAGGTATCTTGCATCCAAATAAGCCCTGCATTATCGGCAACGGAGTGGTGGTCGATCCGTTTGCCCTGAAAACCGAGATTGAAACAGTCGGAGGAAACCTCGAGGGGCGGCTCTGGATTAGCGATCGTTGTCATCTCATCCTCCCCTATCACACCGCTGTTGAGGCTGCCGAGGAAGCCCGCCTGGGTGCGGATCGGATCGGAACCACCAGTCGTGGGATTGGGCCCTGTTACGAGGACAAAGCGGCTCGGCGGGGCATTCGGATCGGAGATCTGTTTCGGCCCCAACGTTTCCGCCACAAGTTACAGCAGATCCTGGAATTCAAGAATCGTCTGCTGACTGCCGTGTATGATGCCGAACCCCTGGAGGCTGACGCCATCTTTGAGCAGGTGATGGATGTGTTTCCAACTTTCCAGGAGATGGTGGCCGATACTGGAAGTTTCCTCGAGCGATCCATGCGAGCCGGACAAAGCGTGCTCTTCGAAGGTGCCCAGGGGACGTTGTTGGACATCGATCATGGTACCTATCCGTTCGTTACCAGTTCCAGTGCCGCTGCTGGGGGAGCCGCTTCAGGTTGCGGAATAGGTCCCAATCGAATCGACGGAGTCATCGGAATCAGCAAAGCCTATATCACGCGTGTTGGCTCGGGCCCTTTTCCCACCGAGCTAGATGACGAGATTGGGCGCAAGATACGCGACGTGGGAGCTGAGTTTGGAGCCACCACCGGACGTCCCCGGCGCTGCGGCTGGTTCGATGCCGTGGTGGGGTGTTACTCGGCGCGCGTCAACGGCCTTTCGACTCTGGCCCTCACCAAGCTGGACGTGCTGGACGAAATCGAGGAACTGCAGATCTGCACGGCATATGAAGTGGACGGGAAACAGCTCAGCGATTTCCCCACATCGGCGGTAGACCTGGCCCGGGTCGAGCCCGTTTACGAAACCCATCCGGGCTGGATGACAAGCACTTCCGAAGCCCGTAGCTACTCTGAGCTGCCGGCTGCTGCCCGCTCCTACCTGCAGCGTCTGGCGGCCCTGACCGGAGTCGACATTTCCATCGTTTCGGTCGCGCCCGACCGGGATTCGACGATCCTGAACGACTCGTGCTGGCTGCGAGAACGACTGCCTCAGCTGTAGGCTTCGTGCACTCAGAAAGTTTGTCTGAGATTGATGTTGACGATTGAGTCAAGTTCGGTGGCGGGTTTTCGTATCTGGCAAAGCCTGGGTCCGCCGAACGCTGCGCTCCCGCTTGTGGCTCTGCTAGTTGTGCCTGGAAACTCAGTTGGAGTCGATCACCGGACCGCGGCCTTTGGAATGCCGGCTCTCAGAGCGCCAAGCGGCAGCGCGAGCGCGGGAAAGCCGAAATCGTCGGCACCAGGACTCCGGTTCTCTTTGCTCGAGAGAGACGGTTGCTAGCTAGAGCTTCCTCTCTTTAGTTCGGCTGGCGATGACAGCTATCCGGAGGGGCAAAAGGAGTCTTGGTCTGAGGCGAAGCCTCGTTAAGATGAAGCCTAGAATCCGAATGACCACGTGGGAGGTTATCCTCCAAGGCTCCGCCCCGCCCGTCCTGCAGGCTGGGCAGATCGCCCTTGTAACCCAAGCACTGATCCGGCCGGCAGCCGGGGGTTGGGCTACTCGGACACACTCCTAGCCGAACAAATTGATGTCAAAGATATTAACCAGGACAAGGACACCGCTGAGGGCGGTGAAGACTGCCAGGCTGGCCCAACTGAACCAGGTGGCGAAAGTCGAGGGGTAGAACGTCTTGTCATGCTTGGAAATAACACTGAAACAGAAATAGAGATTGAGGAAATAGATCACCGGCCCGATGAAGAGGGCTAGTGCCGAGGCAATCAGGACGAGCCAAACTGGCCTTGAAATGCTGGCAATAATCGCTACCGCTCCCACCAGCGAAAACAACATCGTTGCCCGGTAGATGGTGAACTCAGAATACCAGGAGTCCCGATGTTCGGGTGTGAGATCCGCGGGAGAAGTTCCACTCAATCTCGCTGTTTCCGGGAAGAGGTTGCGACAGCAGGCTCCGACTACCCTGGGCCATCCATCGAAATAGTTGAAAGCGGTTGAGAATGTAGCGGCAAAAGACCCCAGCAGGAAGATGATCATCATCCAAGGGCCGATGCTCCTCGTGAACATGCCTGCAATCTCGCCAATCACAGCATTTCCCTCAAGTGCACTCGGATAGATCCAGACCGCCGCCAACAGGAGAAACACACAGGCCACCAGGAACGAGAAGACATGACCTTGACGAAAGTCCCAGATCCCGATCTTGAACCAGCGGCGCGAATACTCAACAGCGTGAGGCGGCAAAAGGGAGGGATCTATTCTCAAATCGTCCCGCCCGCAGGTGAAAGGATTGAATTCCTCAATCTCCCCATTCCGTTCGAGAATCCTCCGCACTCTGCTCATCCCCGCCCGCTTGACTTTGCCCCATTCAGAAGCCTGCAGAGAAACGTCGATTCCAGTCGGCAAGAGTCCCATGAAAGCGGCAATCAAAAGCCAGGAGCCCGCCGGCGTGTCGAAGATAAAAAAATGTTGTCCTGCGGCGAGGGGTGGGGGTTGGGCAAAGAAGACGGCAGCGGTGGAAAGGAACAGAAGTGTGGCGAATACCTTGGCCAAGACTTCGACCACTCCGTATCTGCCACCCAGGATGATCCCCACCGACAGCACACTCAAGACTAGGCCGATCAATGCCAACGGCAACTGGACGGCAAAGTATTCGAGAAAAAAGAAGTAAACGACAGCGGAAGCTGCTGCCAAACGACCCGCCTGGCCAATCACACATTGGATCAAGGTGGTGATCAATACATACCAGAGCGGCCATCGCTTCCAGGTCGTTGAGTAGGCGTCGAGCATGCTTCGCTCGGTGGCGTAAGTGAAGCGGAAAGCCGCTTCGAAGCCGTAGTACTTGAAGATATATGCAATCGGGATACACCACAGCAGGGCAAACTCGAAGCGCCCTCCGGCAACCGGAGCGGCGACGAGGTGACTGGTTCCGATCCCTGTCATCATCAGGATCACTCCCGGGCCAAAATGCCTGATCAGGTTTCGCAGGTCGGTCTTCGGGAGCTCCAGCGTTTCGAGCTCGGCCTTGCTGGGAGAAGCAGTTTGATTCATCGTTGATCTTTCAGGAATTCAATTGAGCTCGGAGCTGGATAAGAGCCAGGACCGTATCGATGATGGGCGTAGGCACATCTGTCAGACCGCCCATCTCCGAGACCGCCGAGACGATTGGCGCGATCTCCATCGGCCGACCTCGTTCCAGGTCCTGGAGCATGGATGTTTTATGAGCACCGGCATCGCGTCCCCACCCGATACGCGTCTCTACGTCAACCAAGAATTTGGCTCCAAGCTTCTCAGCGACTGCCTGAGCTTCGGTCATCATTTCCCGGATCACAGCATGGACTCCTTCGTGATTCGCCATTTGCTCGAGAGTGGCAGTCGTCAATACGCTCACTGGATTGAAGCCTAGGTTCCCCCACAGCTTGAGCCATATGTCATCTCGGATTCTCTTGCGCACTGGAGCTTTGAATCCCGCGTTTGTCAGGGCTCGACTCACGACCTTCACGCGCTCGGAGCGGGACCCATCCGGCTCACCCAGCATGAACCGCTTGCCATATCCGTACTCGATTACGCCCGGTGCTACCATCTCGCAGGAAGGATAGACGACGCAGCCAATCGCTCTTTCGGGGCCGATCTTATCCGAAATCTGATGGCCCGGATCAACACTCTCCAACCGAGCATGCTCGAATGGACCTGCCAGCCCGTAGAAATACCACCAGGGGATTCCATTCTGGGCCGTGATCACGGCTGTCTCGGATCCCAAGAGTGGCTGGATCGCATCCAACACGGCGCCTACCGCGTGGGCCTTCATAGTCAAGAATACGTAGTCCTGAGGCTCGAGCTGCGTCGGGTTATCAGTGGCTCTGATATCGACGACTTTCTCTTCGCCGTCGATCAGCAACGTGAGCCCTTTGGCCCGAATAGCCTCCAGATGGGGACCACGGGCGATCAAGCTAACGTCATATCCGGCCAGTGCCAGCTCAACTCCCAGGTAGCCTCCGATGGCCCCCGCTCCGTACATGCAGATCTTCATAGGCCTCTTGAAACTCCGTTTTCCTGAAGGCCAAACTCTCTGCTCTCGCTAGTTTTGAGACAGTTTGATTGTGCCAGCGTCCGAATCCCGCGTAGAAGCGGATTGCAGGCTGGAAGCCAGCTCTACTTTCCGGACTCCTAGACTAGATTCAATCGTTCCGCGAGCCCGATTCGTTGCAGTTTACCGGTGGGCCCCTTGGGAATCTCTTCCACGAAGACCACTTTTCGTGGAACTTTGAAATCGGCCAGATGGTCACGAGCGAACTGTCGGATATCCTCCGGGCCCACTTCTACATCCCCCTTGAGGACTACGGCAGCAGCCACCTCTTCTCCCAACTTACTGTGGGCCAGAGCGAAAGTCACCACTTGAGAGACGGCAGGATGATCCAGGAGCACTTCGTCTACCTCCCGCGGAGAGATCTTCTCACCTCCCCGGTTGATGATCTCCTTGAGCCGTCCAGTCAGGCGCAGATAACCATCGGAATCGATGACTCCCTGATCTCCCGTCCGGAACCATCCCGCGGTAAAAGAGGATGCGTTTGCCTCGGGGTTGTTCTGGTACCCGCCGGTCACATTGGGTCCCCGGATCACAATCTCTCCGATCGAACCGGGCGCCAACAATGACCCGCTCTCACCCATGACCGCTACCTCGGGACCTGCGGCCAGACCCACCGTCCCCGGTTTGCGTGCCAGGGGCGGAAGCGGATTGCTGGCCATCTGGTGGGATGCCTCGGTCATCCCGTAGGCTTCGACTACAGGTGCTCTGAAGGTTTCTTCCAACTGAGTCATGACTTGCGGGGGCAGGGAAGCGGAAGACGAGCGTATGAAGCGCAACCGAACATCCGAAATCGTTTCGAGATTCCGACGCGCTCTTCCCAGGATGGCCTGGTGCATGGTCGGGACGGCGGTATACCAGGTCGGTCGTTCGTCCCTCATCCAGCTGAAGAACTTGAGGGCATCGAATCCAGGAGTGCAGCAAATCGATGCTTCGGCAGCCAATGAACTCAGCACGGCGGCCATCAAGCCGTGAATGTGAAACAAGGGCATTATGTTCAGACAGCGGTCGTCGGCCGTCAAGTCCAGACTGGCTCGAATATGCTCTGCCGAAGCACACACATTGCGGTGGGTCAGAGGCACAATTTTGGGACGAGAGGTAGTGCCTGAAGTGTGCAGCACCAGAGCTATGTCCTCCCCTTCGGCGGCACCGGGTTGAACGGCTCGTTCTCGAATAGGCTTTCCAGACAAGGAGAAACTCCCAGCCTCATCGCCCTCCCGCAGATGTGCGACCTGAATTCCCAGCTTGCCGGCGGCGGACAACGCCGGAGAGCCACTCCCTTCTTCCACGACCAGCAGTTTCGCGTCGAGGTCTTTCAGGTAGAACTCGTATTCCGGCTCGCGGTAGTTTGGATTCAAGGGAGCCGTCGTGGCAGCTGCCGCGATGGAGGTGAAAGAGGAAGCCATTGCGGGACCGTTGGGAAGCACAACCGCAACGGCATCGCCGCGGCCAACTCCCAGGCCATTGAGAGACTCGATCGTGCGCAGGCTCTGGTCGCGCAGGCCCTGGTAGGTCAAGGCAGGTCTTCCGGGCGCTTCGATCGCTACGGCTTCTCCCTGTGCCTGGCTGATGAGCTGTGAAATCGTGCTCCTAGCAGCCATGGTTCTACTCCGAGACCTGGTAACGCTCCTTCGCCACTTTTTTGATTGATTCCGCTACCTGAGGTTGATCGCGCAGAAGAGCTGCGAAATCTGATTGCTCCAGAACAAACAGATCGCAGTTGTCCTTGGCCCTGATGGTCGCGGTTCGTGGCTGGGACATGAGCAGTGCGATCTCCCCGAAGAAGCTACCTTCGTTCAGTGTACTCAAGACTTCGTCATTCTCACCTATGACCTGCACGTCACCCCGGCAAATGAAGTACATTTCCTCGCCTACATCTCCCTTCCGAATGATGTCTTCCCCATCCGAGAACACCAGGGGCTTGAGCACCATCACCAGGGAGCTGAGAAAAACGCTGTCGACCCCCTCAAAAAGAGGTACCCGTTCCAACACCTCGCGGTTGATCACTTCTACCCAGCGCCTGCCTTCGCGTTCGATCAGATCGAAGGCTTCGGGCGGCCCCCATGTGCCGGAAGGATAATTGGGGAAGTTGGTGGGCGGATTCTCAGCCCAGGTATCGAACAGCGGTTGTGCGATCCGCCAGCCCGTTTCCACCAGGTCGGTTCGGGAGAAGAGAGTCGCGTCGCCGATCATGCAGTTGTAGAAGAGTACTTCGTAGCCGGTGCCGCGGGCGGCCCGGAAGGACTCTCCGTACGTGAAACGCATGTTCACTTTCTGAAGCTGCATGAGCGGTCCCGGACTCTTGGCCTGGAAACGCAACTCGATCCCCTGGTCCGGCTGGATGTGGAAAATAAGCCGGTTCGAGTCGAGTTTCTTTACCGGGGTATCGGCAAACAGAACTTCCGGTGCTTTCTTGAATTGCACCGTAATCTCGGTTCCTCGCTTCCAAAGGCTCTTGCCCGAACGCAAGAAGAGCGGGACCCCGTCCCAACGCCAGTTATCGATTTGCAATTTGACTGCGAGGTAAGTTTCCGTGGCTGATTCCGGATTGACGTCAGATTCTTCGCGGTACCCGATGCGCGGTTTTCCGTCAGCCGTTACGCCAGGGCCGTATTGACCACGCACGGTGTTTTGGAGGACCTCCTCAGTCGTCATCGCCCTGACCGTATCCAAGAGCTTCCCCTTTTCATTTCGGATGGCATCGGCCTTGAAAGAACTGGGCGGCTCCATGCACAGATAGGCGAGCATCTGAAACATGTGATTCTGCATCATGTCGCGCAACACACCCGACCGTTCGTAATAGTTGCCGCGACCTTCCACACCGACTGACTCGGAGACGAGAAACTGAATGTGGTCGATATGGTTCCGATTCCAAAGGGGTTCGAAGATGCCGTTCGAAAAGCGGAATGCCAGGAGGTTCTGCACGGTCTCCTTGCCCAGATAATGGTCGATGCGATAGATCTGATCCTCTCTCCAGATGGACAGTAAACCGCGGTTCAATTCGATTGCCGATTCGAGATCGTGACCGAAAGGCTTCTCGACTATGATGCGGGTCCAGCCATTGTCTTCGTTGTCGAGCCCAACTTTCTTCAAGTTGTCTGAGATCATTCCGAAACAGGGAGGAGGCGTCGCCAGGTAGAACAAAACGTTGCCGGGTATCTGATGTTTTTCCGCCACCTCCTCTATCAACGTCGCTAGCTTTTGAAATGCTTCTGCATCGTCGAATTTTCCCGGCGTGTAGTAGAGCTTTTCCACGAGCCGATCGCGCACTCCTTCATCAAAGTCCTGGCTGGTCGAGAATTCCCGGATATGCTCGGACATCCCTTCACGGAAAGAAGCGGTTGTCAGTTCGTCCATTGCCAGGCCGATGATGGCGAATTGTTCGGGGAGCAGTCCGTCACCCGCCAGGTTGTACAGGGCAGGCATCAACAACCGTTTGGTGAGGTCGCCCGACGCGCCGAAGATGACCATGATGCAGGAATCGGGTGGCGATGCCTGTGAGGCCGGAAACCTCACCAGCCGAACTAAAAACCCTCGATTCATCAGCCATTCTTGTTCTCCGAAACGCAGCAAAAGTTGAAAATGTGGTTTCTTATTCTGCGGTGGCAGTGAGGAATACGCAAGGATTGCGCGGTAGATCTGAGCTGGACTCTCTCCGGAAGACGTAGGATGGGTCGGCGGCCAACTCGTTGGGCGGGCGGAAATCGACTGAAGGCCGGGCAACGCCTGACTCAGCTAGGAGCCTGTCCGAGTAATGGGGCGGATTGCGTTATGGGCAGCGTGGGGCGAGATACGAGGCGCCCGGCAGGCAGTCGATATCCCTCATCTTCAAGTGCCGGCAACAAAGGCGGTGGCCAGAGCTCGATCGAATGTCTTGACGCGTCCTACGTTGCGCCGCCGGCAGCACGCCACATGGAGGAGATCGCGGGCCCCCAGTGCCGTCTCGTGCTCGGCTAGCGCTCGGGCCAGGTGAACATCCTCTTCTTCCACTGAGAAGACTTCCTGAATGCGTGATCCGACCAGCAGCATGGCGGCATCAAAAGTAGACAATCTTCCTACCGCAAGATAGGCATGCAGCAGCTCCTGAAGAACTTCTGCTGAAGTGACCAACCGGGGACCCGGGTGGCGGATAGACTCCAGGAAGAACTCTCGGGCTTCGGGCTGTAGCGGATGGGGACGCCCGACCGCGTACATGAAAACGTTGGTATCGACGAAGATCAACTCGTGGAAGTCCCTTTCGCTCTCGATTCCTGGATCACAGAGAGGTGACTTTCCCAGTCGGGTTCCAACTCTTTGTGGGACTCTCGCTTGTCACAATCAACGAAGAAGGCCTGCAGCTCTTCGGGTGTTCGAAAGCTCTGATGGCTATTCCCTTCCTTGAGTCGTTCTTGCGCGACAGCGCGAAGCCAGGCGCTGAGCGACAGCCCTTCTTGCTTAGCGCGTTGTCGAAATAGTTCTCTTTCTTCCGCCCCTACGATGACTTGAATTCGAACCATGGCTGTGTATTCTCCTCGTGTCTGCACATTATTATTACACATACCTATGGCAAGCACAGTACACGGCACAAGGGTGCTGGGGCCTTGGCGTATAACTTCGGCCTCCGACTCTAACGTTTCCCAGGCCCGCGCAGTATTTCAAGCAGCTCCCCGGGCTCTGGACGACTCGTATAGTCCGGATTGACATTGGAACTGCGCACCGTTGCATCCGAATCGACCACGAAACGAGCTGGCATCGGCAGTGTCCAAGAGGCATCTCCGTTGAATCTTTCCAGATCGATTCCGAAGTTGTCATAGACCTCCTTCAAGTCGGCTGGAAGTGTGAACACGAGACCCAGTTTCGCAGCGAACGCATTCCCCGGATCTCCCAGCACGGGGAACGACAGCTTGTGCCGTCGGGCGATCTGGGCACTGTATTTGGATTGTTGCGGGGAAATCGCCACCAGAGACGCGTCCTCTTTCCGAATGGCTTCGGCAACTTCTTCCAGAGCTTCCAGCTCCAGATTGCAATAGGGTCACCACACGCCCCGGTATATCGTCACGATCATCGGGCCCTCGACCAGGAGTTCCCGGGACTGGACTAGCTCGCCCTGGTGGCTCAGCAACTCAAATTCAGGGAAGGTGTCACCGCTGCCCAGGGCATGCTCCGCCAGCCCGGACTCGGCAAGATCCCGGGTCGCTTTTCCCATGACGGTGCGAGCTTCTGCGGGGATCCGCTCTTTCGATTTGGCCTTCTGTTCGTCAAGCCGTTCTTTCAGTGTCATCTCTTCTCCTCGATCCAACGTAGCCGTATTTCCGGACAGCAGTACTCTAGCCCGGATTATGCAAGAGATCCGGATTCGAGTGGATTGGGGACCAGAAAAAATGCCGTAGCGCTCTGATATAAAAAGGTTTATTAAACAAATCCTTATCGGAGAACTACGGCAATGTCAAACCCAGTCTGCCAGACCACCCTGGCATTTCACTCGCACACACAAATCACGGCTCGTTTTGATGGTGGGAACCTGACTTCCGATGCCGGATGGCTGTTGTTTGGTTCCCTGGATCGGCAAGATCGACTCTGCGAGGACTTCAGTTCGTGTATTGCGGATAGCCGGGACCAACGCTACGTTCGTCATGAGCAGTTAAAGCTGATCCGACAACGAGTCTTTCAGATCGTTGCCGGGTACGAAGACTGCAATGACGCGGACACGCTGCGCTCGGATCCCATGCTCAAGACCGTCTGTGATCAGTTACCTGAGAGCGATCCTGACTTGGCCACCCAAGCAACTTTTTCCCGTTTGGAAAACTCTGTCAGCAAGAAGGATCTCATGCGTCTGAGCCGGGGGTTCCTACAGCGTTATGTCCGCTCGCTGAAGAAGAGACGCCCCGACCCGGTCATCTTGGACCTGGACAGTACTGACGACCACACTCACGGCCAGCAGGAATTCTCTTTTTACCACGGCTATTACCGAAACCACATTCTGCATCCTTTGCTGATCTTCGATGCCGTTACGGGGGACCTGGTCACTGTCGTATTGAGGCCTGGAAACAAGGGGGCTGCCTCTCACATCGTTCCTATTCTGAAACGAATCGTGAAAGCCATTCGACGAGAAGTTGGCAAGGAACTTCAAATTGAGATCCGGGCCGACAGCGGCTTTGCCACGCCTCGGCTCTACGAGTTCTGTGAATCTGAAGAGAACAAACTCCAATATGTCATTGGGTTAAGCCGGAACCCCCGCCTGCAACGGATGGTCGAGCCGATGCTCGAGTCGACTCGACTCAGGTTCGACGAGTTCGAGGAAAAACAGCGTCAGTTTGACGAGTTTCTTTATCGAGCCGGCAGCTGGGATCGATTCCGTCGCGTCATCGTCAAAGTGGAAGTCGACCATCGGGGGATCAATCGTCGCTTTGTGGTCACCAACCGAGACGATCTCTCTTCCCAGTCCCTTTATGATCACTACACCGATCGAGGACAGTCGGAGAACTTCATCAAGGCTTTTAAGAACCATCTGAGTATGGATCGGCTGAGCTGTCATCGATTCCTGGCCAACCAGTTTCGACTTCTCCTGCATGGGCTGGCTTACCAGATGTTCGTCCGACTCCGCGATTATCTGTATGGAACCCCCTGGCAGAAACTCGAAATCGAAACTTTGCGTCGCCGGGTCCTCAAAATTGGGGCGCGGGTTCGACAAACCACTCGACGCATCTGGGCCCATCTTTCCTCCGGCTTTCCGGAGCAGGCCCTTTTCCTCCTCGTCTTGAATCGCCTTAACTCCAGCTAGGAGTCTGCGCGGCAGGAGTTTCTGAGCAACGTGGAATTTCCAATTCTTGAGTTTATGTTTCGGGGTGCCCTATAAGAGAAAGGGCGATCTTTATCGTGCTTCCGCTTGCAGAGGCGGCCGAACTGCTGAAAATGAGCCCAGGGGGAGGGCATCTTTCCGTCCGAACCTGCTCAGCAGGTGGGTAGGCGCCCATTCATGCGTTTCAAGTTCAGGGCGAGACAGACCAGGTCCCACTCGCCTTCCACTTTCTCGAGTCCCCTCAAGCTGAAGGTTCGAAAGCCAAGGACCTGTTTAACCCAGACGAATACAGGTTCCGCGATCACCTTGCGCCGGCGGTAGACAGTTTGCCCCGCCTCCGTGCCCAGCTTCTTGAACATGCGCAGCGTGGCGGGGAGATTTTCCGACGGCTCTGGATCTCGCCCCTCTCGGCCCAAAGAGATGTAGCCATCGATCTCGCGTTCTTCTAGACCTTCAAAGTTCTCCTCGGACTTATACCCGGCGTCGGCCACTACCTGCTCGGGAGGGTGCTCCAGGTTCTCTTGGACCGCATCGATCATCCCCAGTAATTGTCTGTTGTCGGCCGCGTTATTGGTAACCCCCGTGGCCACGATCATCTGTGTCTCCTCATCCACAGCGGCTTGCGTGTTGTAGCATTGTTCGAATCCCCCAGAGCTCTTCATGATTCGACTTTCCGGATCTGTAAAGTTGTCTTGGGCCTTCTCCTCGGGAACTCCAAACTCCCGCTTGAAGGGGCGTCCTCCGCGCGGGTTCTTGCGACCGTCTCCGGGCTTGCGGCCGCGCTTCCGATCCGCCTCGGCCTGCCGTTGCTCCACGCGCTGCTTTGCCTCCCCGATCTTTTTCAGCCGATCTTCGCGGCGGCGTAACTATTCAGGCAGTTCGTCTCCCTGATTCTCTTCGCCGTAGAGCTCGTCTTCCGCTTTATCCACCTGCTGCGCACGATCCAACAGTTCGGCGATCTCTCCTTCCAGCCTTTTCTCTTCTTCCAACATCCGTGAATAGCTCATCGCCTTATGTTTGCTGGCGTTGGCCTTGATCTTACAGCCGTCCACCGCCACTCGCCCCAGCTTGACCAATCCCGCCTCGGCCGCGATCCGCGCCACCTGTCCAAACAGTTTCTTGAACTCTTTGAGATGACGTTGACGAAACTCCGCCATCGTCCGGTGGGCTGGAAAATTACCCGCCGACAACACTCGAACAGCCAGTTTCCGCGACGAGAACGTTCCCGTCGCGTACCCATAAATCAGGATCTTCACCATCATCCTCGGATCAAACGGCCGATTGCGCCGCCCGTCCCCTTCGTACGGCGCGTAGAATCCACTCAGATCCAGCTCATCCACCGTTTCGGAGATAAAGTAGGACAGATGATCTTCCGGCAACCAATCTCGCGGGGAGGGGGGTAGCAAGAAGCTCTGCTCCGGCTGGTACTTCCGAAATGTCGTTCCCATATCGCCATTTTATTCACCAGCCCGGACATTTCCTGCCGCGCAGACTCCTAGCCTCTCCTAGCTCCCGAATGATCGTTTAGGACACTCATTCAGGCCCAACTCCGTCTGAAATTCACTCCCCCACCTACTCCACACGGCTCGTCCACAGAGATCCCTCGAAAATCCGCCTGTCGCACCTTCGATCTCCCGATTTGGGCCACTTTCGACTCTCTTTTCAACTCCGGCCTACGGTTCTTGCATAATCCGGTCTAAAACGGTATGTCGTCGTCCGTAATCCCTGCTTCCAGCCCTCCCGTGGCCTCTTTCTTCTCATGGGTCGCTGAGCCGCCTAACGGGGGAGAAGGGGCTGGGCCGCTCATCTGGCGCGAATCCTGGTCTCCACGACCGCTCAGCATCTTCATTTCATTGGCGACGACCTCAGTCGTCCAACGCCGATTGCCATCCCGGTCTTCCCATTCCCGGGTCTGGATCCGGCCTTCAATGTAAACCAGCTTCCCTTTGTTCAGATATTGGCCGCAGATCTCGGCCAGTCGGGCCCAGGCTACGATGTTGTGCCACTCAGTGCGAGTCTGGCGGTCACCGCTCTTGTCGGTCCAGGAGTCATCCGTCGCGACCGAGAAATTGGCGACTGCACTGCCAGAACCGGTATATCGCACCTCGGGATCCTTTCCCAGACGCCCAACTAGAATCACCTTGTTGATCATTTTCTTTCCTCTTCAGCTCATTTCCACTGCACTCGTTCAAATCGCCCATCACTATAACGTGGCTGCCTGAAAAAACGCGAAATGCAAGCGCAGAGTCGCCAGGCGGCGACCCGCTTCCGGTCTCCGAATTCCGACCAGGAGTCTCTGCATTGCTAAGAACACTCAGCGACTCTGCGATTGCATTTTTTGGGAATTGGAACCTGGGCCCTTGCTCTCGGCTTAGTTTCTTCTTCTAGGAGGGCTTGTCTCCTGGAAAGGAATGCCTAGATTGGTCAGTTGCTGGCGTGCCAGAGTGGCCTCCTGGGCCTCGGGGAAGAGCGCAATCAGCTTCTTCAAGCTTTCGATCGCCTCTTCGTTCTTTTGAAGGTCCTGCTCCACCATGGCTTTCTTGAAGTAGGCGCTGGGTGTGTAGTCAGAATTGGGGTAGAGGTTGATTACCTGATCAAACGCGTCGATGGCGGGTTCGAGACGGCCTTGAAGTTGGAGCGAAACGCCCAGGTAATAAGCCGCATTATCGGCGTACTCGCTCTCCGAGAAATCGGCTAGAAAATCGCGGAACCCGGCGGCCGCCAGTTCGTAGTTACCCGCGATGTAATCGTTGTAGGCCATGTGGAAGATCTGGTCCGGCTTGGGACCGCCGGCATCCATGTAGGGAATGCGACGGTTTTCGACTTTCTTTTGCGCTTCGTCCATCTTCTGGTGAAGCGCCGCAACCCGGTTGTTGGTCTCGTCCAACTTGACATTGACAGTCAAAACATCCTGGCGCACGGTTTCGATCGTCTTTTCAAACTGTCCCTGCTGACCCGCCAGAATACCGGCCATTTGTTCCAAGACACGGTTCGTAGTGCCGATCTGATCATTCAACTGCTCGAGCAAGGAACGGACTATGTCACTACTGCTGTCGAAGCTCTTCTGGAGTTCAAGCACCTGCTTCTGCATGAGCAGCACGTCTTGTTGGAGGCGAATGATCTCCTCTTTGGTCCCTCCAAACAGAGTGGTTGAAGCGGCCAACAGGAGTGTGACGGTCAGTTTTCCGATTTTGCCAAACATCGCAAACAGTTTACTTCACAGGGCTGAAAGGCAGCAACCGACGAGCCGTAGTTTCATCTAAAGCACGAGGGAAGCCTCAAGCACGAAATCGGAAAATCGAAAGTCCGATCCGGGCGTTAGCAAGAACGGCCCTCCCTCGCTGATCGCACATTCTTTCTGCTTGGAAGCTTGAGATTTCCTTTCGTGCCTCGAGCTTCGGATTTCGTGCTTGGCACCGAACACTGAAAGTGCCAGACCGCTCCTAACGGAAAGAGAAGTGGGCTCTTCGGTTCAACGCGAAGGCCGCTTCGTCGGCACCTAGTGAAAAGGGCCGTTCCTCGCCGAAGGAGATCGTCTGCATCCGACTGGACGGGATTCCCAGCTGTGTCAGGTAGTCGTAGACAGCCTGTGCCCGATTGTCTCCCAGCGCCAGGTTGTAGCTCTCGGTGCCGCGCTCATCGCAATGACCTTCGATTACGATTCGGGCGCCGGGGTTCTGGCGAAAGAGCAGAGCATTGGCGCGCAGGGTCTCGCGAGACAGCTGGCTCAGAGCGGCTTTGTCATAGGAAAAGAACACGGCCTTCAGTCGTCCCGATTTCATGAGCTCTGTAAGTTTCTGAGCATCGGAGGAGACCGGGGGAAGGTCGGCCCTGGGTTCGACAACCGTGACCCGAGCGCTATCCCGGGACTCTCGCCCACCGCCTCGGGCCACAGCGGTATAGGTGGTGGATTGGCGGGGTGAAATTACGATTGATCCCTGACCCGAGACGTTTCCCACTCCATTGTCGATTACCACCGAGCTGGCGTTTGAGGAACTCCAGTTCAAGGTGGTCTGACCGCCACGGTCAACGGCTGTAGGCGAAGCTGTCAGATCGATGGTGGGGGTGGGAGCAGGAGGGTCGGGGGCTGAAGGTTGTGGGCGCTCGGGAGCGGCCGGCGGCAAAACCACTTGGGTTTTCTTTTTTCCGCAGGCCGGCAGGAAAAGCAGCACACTCAGTAATGCGATCCAAATGAGGGGAGAATTTTGACGTCTCATTCGACGCTCCTTGCGAAATTGTCTAAAAAATCTTACCGCTCCGCGGAATAGTAGGAAGACCACGCGGGGCTTCCGTTTATACCATACGCGGTCACCTGTTTTAAGTTTTTTCCGTCGGCGTTCATAATGAAGATCTGCTTGGTTCCACTGCGATCGCTTTGAAACGCTATATGTCGTCCATCGGGAGACCAGGCTGGACTCTCATTGCTGCCCAGCCGCGAGGTCAACTGGAAAATGCGGCCACTGGCGACTTCTACGATATAGATATCGTGTTTCCATTGCCGGGGAGCCTGCCAGGAATAGACGATGTAGCGACCGTCTGGAGACCAGGAGGGGTTGTCACAATGTCCCCCCTCTTCCACTAGCCGTCGCAAGTTCGAGCCATCGGCCTCCATCATCCATAGCTGCGGGGTCCGGGAACGATCCGAGATGAATGCGATCTGTTGTCCGGAAGGGCTCCAGGTGGGGGAAGTGTCAATAGCCGGATGGTTGGTTATGTTGCGCCAGCCCTGTCCACTGATATTGGCAACAAAGAGATCGGAATCGATCTGACTTTCCTGGCGCGAAGAATAGACCAGTCGGTTCCCCTCCGGAGAGATGGCTGGGGCCGACACATAATGGCTTGGAGTGTCGAGTACGACTCGGCCGCCAGCCAGATCCTGCAACCAGAGTTGCCACTGGTGTGAGCCTGGAAGATTCGTCACGAAGGCCAGCTTGGTATTGTCGGTAGACCAGCGGGGAAACTTGTTCAGTCCCCGATTGGCGGTAATCGTCCGGAGATCCTCGCCGTCGTACGCCATGGTGTAGATCTCTTTGCTTCCGGTCTGACCCCGGCTGAAAGCGATCCGGGTCTGTGCAACCCCCCGACTGGCGCCGGAAGAAAGTTGGAAAACAATCTCGTCAGCTACCTGATGGGCGACATCCCGGATGGCGGTACTCTCACCCACCGTATATCTCTTGCCGATGACCTGATCGGTAGTCTTGACATCGAAAAGATAAGCTTCCACCACTACGGCAGTGGAATACACCTGCAAGTTCCCAAATGCCACGAAATCAGCATTTAGCGAGGGCACACTCCACTCCTCGAAAGTCACATCACGGGGTAGCTGAATCGGAGTGAGGGGATAGAAGCTGCGGGAAGGCATTTCAAAGAAGGCTGAGAACCGCAGGTCGTTCCACAGGACCTCGTTGAAGGTTGCCACCGCAGTATTGGTTTCCGCAGTTGGATCGGCTCGGGCGGTGAAACTGGCGACCGCCAGACGAGTTACTCCTCCGGGCCCGGGATTGATTATGATATCCGGCCGTTGCCCCCAGACGGAGCCGCCAGTCAGGATCAAGACAAAGAAGAAGCGAATTAGTCGCGCCATATCGTTACATCCGAATAGAAATCAATCCTCTCGCAATAGCCTGTCCGACCGCTATAGCGAACCCTGGTTTATGATCCCGGCCCTCGCCATCCTCGGAGGGGCTCCTAGGGCGGGGGATACTCGAAAACCGCCATCACCCGCAAAGTCCGACGACGCAGTTCCACCGGCAACGGGGGCAGGGGACTGCTGGCCAAAACCGCCCGCCGGGCTGCCTGATCGACGCTGCGGACGCCACTGGGCCGGATGATTTCAATGTTCTCAATCACTCCGTTTCGGCCGACTTCAAAACTGATCTCAGTGCGAACTCGCTGATTCAAGCCCTGGAGAGAGGTGCGCAGCCAGTTCTGGCCGACCCTTTGTTCGAGCTGGCGGACGTACCAGGAGGCGACACCGCTTCCCGGACTGCCTTCTCCGATCTGAATGCCGAGTCCCCCCCCCAGACCGCCGCCGCTACCCGGGCTGGTCGCGGCCCGGACTCCCGAGCCGGGTTGTGCCGGCTGTGGAATCACTCCTTCTGAAGGCGTTTCCTCGGTCTTTTTGGGCACCCCAGAATTCCGAACTGGATCAGGAGACTCGGGGCGCGAAGTCAACTTCTTTTCGACAAAGACCGGTTCGTCAGGTTCCGGTTCAGCTTGCTCTACCTTACGCTCGGTGGGAGGCGGCGCGGCCACCTGAGGGCGAGGGACGATGCCCGGTTTGTACATTCCGGCTCCCCCTGACAGCTCCTCCAGCAAACCCACCGAAATCAAGTCCGAGGAGGAGCCGCCTCCTACTGCCCCACCCAACAGTAGAGTCGACGGACCCCAGAGATAAGAGGTCAGAAGAACCAGAAGCAAGAGCAGAATGTGCCCGACTAGAGATCCCAAGAGGGCATTTCTCACGGGAGTCTCTCGCTCTAATATCGCTCTGCGAATCGACATCGTCCTCACAAAACCTTATCTTTGCAACCTCAGCCCAATCATGACTCGGCCTGTCTCTAGGGATTGGCCTCAAGCGGCTTGGTCACCAGGCTTACCTGGTCCTCAAATCCAGCCAGTCTGACCTCGTCGAGTACAGAAACCACGGTCTTCCAGCGCACGTCCTCGTCGGCCTGGAGAAAAATCTTTTCTCCAGTCGTCACATCATTCTGCAACATTTCTCCCAGCTGGTTGAAGTTCACCGACTGGGCACGATAGTAGAGGATATCGTCCCGGCCGATCGTGATCACAGCCCGCTGCTCGGCGTCCTGGGTGGTTGCCGTGCGGGTGCGCGGTAAGTTGACCTCGATGCCGGTCTGCAGAATCGGTGCGGTAACCATGAAAATGACCAGTAAGACCAACATCACATCCACCAGCGGGGTCACATTGATCTCGGACAGAGAGGACTCAGTCTGGCCAAGTTTGCCGGAAAATCCCATCAGCTACCCCAAATTTCGCTCCAACAAATTGAGCAGTTCGGACGTGAAATGATCCATCTCCGCCGCAAATACTTTCAATTCCCGCACAAAGTGATTGTACCCAATCACGGCAGGGATCGCTGCGAAAAGGCCTGCGGCTGTAGCCACTAGAGCTTCGCTGATTCCAGGAGCAACGGCCTGAATAGTAGTGCCTGTCCCCTCTCCGAGTCCCTGGAAGGCGTTGATGATTCCGACCACCGTTCCGAACAACCCGACAAACGGTGTGACCGAAGCCGTGGTGGCAAGCCAATGAAGAGAGTGCTCCAAACCGGTCATCTCGAGTACCGCAGCCCGTTGTAGCGACCGCTCGATTCCGGCAAAGCTGGTGACCCCGCAAGCACTGGACTGGGCCTTGGAGGATTCCACTTGATCGCGGATTTCCCGATAGGCACTCCGGTAGAGGCCGGAGCGAGGAGAATGTCCAAACTTTTCCGCCTGCTGAAAGATCTCGGACAGGCTGGCACTCCGCCGGAAGCTGTCGTAGAAGGCTTCGTCCTGTTCATGCGCTTCCTTGAAGGACCGATATTTGCGAGCCATGATGGTCCACGACATTACGGAGAAGGCGAGCAGGACCAGCAACACCAGGGAGGACACAACCCCACCCTGAGCGATCAGCCCCCAGAAACTCATGAAGCTCCCCTGGAGCAGCATCGTGAACTCGACGATTGACTGATTCAATCAAGTCTCCCTCTTCAGGTCTTGGCTACTACTGGGTCTCTTGGAATTGCCACCTCCCGGCCAGGAACCCGTCCGAGTAGGATACGATATACGTTATGTGTGACGAGGTCACGTCTCGCAGCAGCTGGCGTCTTCATCCATCTCGACATCGACCGTTCAGCGAGTCAGACTTCCAATCATGACTCTGACGCCGCTAACAAGAAAAAGTTCGAATCGGATTGCCTGCGTTGTATCGTGGGCCGGGCTTGGGCTAGCATTGAGTCCCCGATGCTCACCTATCTCGCAATCGAAAACTTCGCCCTGATTGAGCGCCTGGAACTGGAATTTGAGGCTGGGCTCAGTCTTGTCACGGGTGAAACCGGCTCGGGAAAATCAATTTTGGTTGACGCTCTGGGCCAACTCTTGGGCAGGCGTGCTTCCCGGGAGCAGGTTCGAACAGGAGCTGAACGCGCCCGCATCACCGGCAGATTCCGTCCCCCTCAGGACTCCCCTGTGGAGATTGCCCTTTCCCGGCTGGGCATTGACTTTGATGCCGGGGAATTGATCATCCGGCGCGAGATCACCCAAAGAGGGGCCAACCGGATCTTCATCAACGGAGTTCTCTCTTCCCAGGGGTTTCTGAGCGAGGTGGGATCCAGCCTGGCTGACATTCACGGACAGCACGATCAGCAGAGTCTCTTGCAAACTGGCTCCCACCTCCTTTTCTTGGATCGCTTCGCGGTTTTGAGCCGTGATGCCGAGGAACTAGCCGAAACCTTTCGAAAACTGGCCGCCACCCGTAACCAGTTGAAGAAGCTCGATTCCGAGGAGAGAGAGCGGTTGCAACGAATCGACACTCTCCGTTTTCAGATCTCGGAAATCAATCAACTCAAGCTGGTGCCCGGGGTCATCGATGATTTAGGAAGGCAACGCAAACTTCTGGGGAGTGCTGAGAAACGCCTGCACACTGCGAGCTCCGCCTACCAGGTTCTGTACGAGAGCGAACTCTCTCTTCTCGGCCAACTGGAACAAGTGCGCTCCGGGCTGGCAGACCTGGTCGCCCTCGACGCTCGACTGGCCGGGGCCGAGGAGAAGACCCGGAATCTTCAGTATCAATTGGAAGAGATCGCCTTTGAGCTGCGCGACTACGTAGATGGAATCGAATTCGATCCTGAACGGCTGGAGGTCGTCGAATCCCGTCTTGCAGAAATTTCGCGCGCCCGCAAGAAGTACGGCGAAACGGTAACAGCGATTCTCCGGCAACGAGATGATGCGGAAAACGAACTGCTCGAACTCGAGAACAGTTCGGCTAGACAAACTCGGCTCCGGGAGGAGATCGACGACCTCGAAGCCAGGTACCGGCGCCAGGCCGAAACGATTTCTCAGGCTCGCCACGAGAAAGCCAGGTCGCTGAAAAGGGCAGTGGAAAAAGAGCTCGCCCAACTGGCCATGACGACTGCCCAGTTCGAGGTTTCATTCCAAGCCTTGGAGCGACCTTCCGACCAAGGTCTGGAAGAGGTAGAGTTCCTCTTCAGTGCGAATCCCGGCGAGCCTCCCAAACCTCTCACGAAGGTCGCGTCGGGTGGCGAACTTTCGCGCATCATCTTGAGCCTGAAATCAATTCTGCTGCTGGAACGGTATCCCAAGACTCTGGTCTTCGACGAAGTGGATTCCGGAATCGGAGGTCGGGTTGCCGGCATTCTGGGCTCCAAACTGTCGGCACTGGCCCAATACAATCAGGTTTTCTGCGTGACCCATCTGCCCCAGGTGGCCGCCCGCGCCGATCACCACTTCGTGATCGACAAAATCCAGCGGGGCGGGCGAACCCTGGTCACAGTGCGCAGCCTGGAGGATGCCGAACGGGTTGAGGAGTTGGCTCGCATGTTGACCGGAGATCAAGTTACCCCCACCACCCTTGAGCAGGCGCGGGAGCTGATTTCAAGGGCGCATCACCATCAATGAAGAATCGAAGGAGAAGGCGAGAATGAAAGCTTCGAAGCTATTGAACCGCAGACGCTTCCTGGGTAGCAGCTTGGCTGGCGCCGGAATGCTGGCTTCGGCAAGAGGACGGGCCGCCGGCCGGATCCCAACCCAGGGGAGAAAGGCCTTTGCAAAAACGGTGGTCGAAACACCATTTGCGCGAATTGAGCAATTGGCCGAAGGAGTCTGGGCCGTGGTATCGACCCCCTTCAAACCAGAAGGTGGCTTTGGCGACATGACCACTGTTTGCAACGGAGGCCTGATCGCGGGACGAGACGGATTGCTCGTGATCGACACTTTTCAACGACCGGAGGGAGCGGCCTGGGTAGTGGAACAGGGGCTCAGGCTGACCGGCAAGCGTCCCACCCACGTGCTGCTGACCCATTTCCACGGAGACCATAGCGGTGGATTGGCAGGCTTTCAGTATGGAGCACAGGGGCCTGATATTATTGCCAGTGAGACTACCCGGCAGTTGATTTGGGATCGCTACCAGAGGCCCCGCAGCCGGGAAGGGAGCCCGTTCCTCGAAGTCCGTCAACGGTTCCTTGCCCCCACCAGTCTGCTTTCGGATAAAGGGGACCCGGTAGAACTCGATTTGGGAGGCCGAAACATAACCATCGAACGGCGGGCCGGACACACGCCCAGCGACTTGGCCGTCGTTATCGATGACCCCCGCATCGTCTTCGACGGGGATCTGGTATGGAAGGATGTCTTTCCCAATTACGCCGATGCCCTCCCGCATGTCTGGCAAGAGCAGGCCCGCGAAATTCTCAGGGATCCCGAAACGATTCATGTCGCCGGACACGGAGACGTGGCGCGAGGCAAGGATCTAGTGCTCTATCCCGCCATGCTCGATGAGGTCGAGAAAGCCGCTCGGCAGGCCCACGGCGCAGGGCGAGAGTTCCAGGAGGCGGCGGCTGAATTCAGTCTCCCCCAAAGTCTCGGAGACTGGCTCCTGTTCAATCCCAATCAGTATGAGACCGCTTTTCGGGCCTGGTACCGCACGTTAGATGAGTGACACCCAACGACCAGACCCCAACTCCCAAAGAGTCTCTCAAGACCACCCGCTGGGGAGGGGGCAACTGCTGTACGGTTGGGCAGGCCCTGACCAGCCTCCAAGCCTCGTTCCGTGAGTCCGTGAAGTACCAAGTTTCGGAATCCTGCGCCACCCCGACTTGCATCGGGTAGAATGGAGCACCGGAAATGAGCGCACGACGATTTCATATCGAGACTTTCGGCTGCCAGATGAACGAGCACGACTCGGAAAAGATTGCCGGTCTGCTGTCTCATCGGGGAATGGTGTCTGTGCAGGACCCCCGCCAGGCCGATCTTTTTCTGATCAACACTTGCAGTGTGCGGGAAAAAGCGGCACAAAAAGTCTATAGCCGGCTCGGTGAGTTCAAAAGGCGGAAACGAGAGAACCCGAACTTCGTGATCGGCGTCATCGGATGCGTCGCCCAGCAAGAGGGCGAAGAAATGGTGCGCAAAGCACCTTTCATCGACCTCGTAGTGGGCACCCACATGTACCACACTCTGCCCGATCTGCTGGACGACATCGCCGCCCAGCGACGCGGCTCCGGTATGGAGAGCGTGGCCACCGAGTTTCTAAGAGATCCGGTACCCGTCGAGATGGATACCGAACCGGTCCGAAGAAATCGCTTTCGAGCCAACATCACGATCATGGAAGGTTGCAACAAACATTGCGCTTTCTGCATCGTCCCATTCACTCGAGGCAAGGAAAGAAACCGTCCAGCCAGCCAGATCCTAGAAGAGGCGCGGAGCGTCCTGAACGACGGGTACAGCGAGATCCTGCTCCTCGGACAAACCGTGAACAGTTATCGGAATCCCGATCAGCCGCGTTACCGTTTTGCTAATCTTCTGAATGAACTAGCGAAGCTCAAAGGTTTGACAAGACTGCGTTTTACGTCACCACACCCACGTGAATTCGACGATCATGCAGTCCGAGTGATTGGTTCACATCCAACGATCTGCAATCAGGTACATCTGCCGGTACAGTCGGGTTCCAATCCCGTTTTGCGCCGGATGCGACGGCAGTACACGAGAGAGTCCTTCCTGCAGTTGGTGGAGAAATTTCGCGCTTGTGGACGGGAGATCAGTTTCTCTACAGACATGATCGTCGGCTTTCCGGGTGAGACCGAGGCTGATTTTGAGGAGACGCTCAGCCTGGTGCGGGAGGTACGATTCGAATCGATGTTCTCATTCAAGTACTCGCCCCGCCCACGCACCGAGGCTCACGTCTGGAAGGACGACATTCCCGAGCAGGAAAAAACTCGCCGACTCATGACTCTGCAGCGTCTGCAAAGGGAGATCCAGCTTGAGATTCACCATGAGCAATACGCCGGACGCCAATTCGAAGTGCTGGTCGAAGGTTTGGCTCGCGACGGAGAACACTGGAGCGGCCGAACGACCTCGAACAAGGTCGTGAATTTTTGCGGGACTGCCCAGCCCGGAGAATATGTCGAGGTCCAGATCACCCGGGTGGGACCGAATAGTTTCCTGGGAGAACAGATATCTGCACCGGGCTAAGGTGGAAAGGTAGTAAGGGCTATGGAACTGGAAGCAGCTATCGAAAAGGAATTTCGCATCAAGGGCCTGATGATGGATCCGGTAACAAACTCTCCCATTGTCATTCTCCAGGATATAGAGGCCAACACCTTGCTCCCGATCTGGGTAGGGATCTTCGAGGCCAATGCGATCGCGCTCCAGATTGAACGGATCGACACGCCACGCCCCATGACTCACGATCTGTTGCGAAACATTCTCCTGCATCTGGACGCAGAAGTGGAGAAGATCGTGGTCACCGAACTCAAGGAGAACACTTTCTTCGCCCAGATACACCTCGATATCGACGGAAACCGTATGACGGTAGATAGTCGTCCCAGCGACGCGATCGCCCTGGCGTTAAGAACCGACTCACCGATTTACGTCACCGACGAAGTGATCGCCAGCAGCCAGAACATTACCCTCAACAAAGCTAACCTGGATCCCGAAGACGTCAAGGAATGGCTCGAGAACCTGAATCCTGAGGATCTTGGGCAGTACAAGATGTAGTTGGCGGAGAGGGTCCAAAGGATCCAAGGGATTCTATTTCTCAAGAGCTCCGATCCAGTGAGGTGCAATAAAACTTTACATAATATTTATTATACGACTTAAAATTGGACTAAAATCTGCGGTAGGAGAAGCAAGCTTCAGACCTCCGTGCGCTTCCACTCCGCCATGCGAACCCCAGTCTCTTTGCGATGCGGACAATGGGGGTTGTTGATGCACTCTTTGGCGAGTTGCAATCGCTCCACGATGCGGCCTCCCATCACGTGCTCTTCCAAGATCTCATCCACATCCTCGACCTGGACCGACCCATACCAGACCCCCTCTGGATAGATCACCAGACAGGGCCCGTGCTCGCACTGGTCGAGGCAGCCAGCGCGGTTGGCACGAGTGCTGGCCCGGAGGCTGCGGCTCTTGATCTGTTTCTTGAACGCAGCACGCAGCGTTTCCTGGCCTTCGGGGTCGCAACAGCCGCGGGGATGCCCTGGTACGCGCTGGTTCCCGCAGACAAAGATGTGATGTTTGAAGTTCGGCATGCCTCTATTGAAGCACGAAGCTATAATTTCCTGAACTAGGAGCCTGTCCGAATAAGCGGATGAAATCCACGCCATTACTCGGAGGGGCTCCTCGGAGAACAGCGCTCATGACAAGACTTGCCCAGCTTGAACCCGAAGATCTCCTGTCAAACGCCCTCATCACTGTGGGTCTGAATGCGGTCATCGTGGCCGTCACTGATGAAACGCCCCGCATTCTCACCGTGTCCCGCTCACTAGTCGCAGGCGACGCTTTACCACCACCCGGACTTCCCTACGGACTCCTGGATCCGCAGGCTGACCGGACGCTGGAGCTGGGGCTCAGGCGGTGGGTGGCGGAGCAGACCGGGATGTCCCTGGGCTATGTCGAGCAACTCTATACGTTTGGCGATCAGGATCGGGATCCGGTTTCCGCTCGGGAGGGCGGACGCCACCTCTCGGTGGCTTATCTGGCGCTGGTTCGTGAGAGTCTGCCGGCTGGCTCGCATGCCGGGTGGCGCGATTGGTATCGCTTCTTCCCCTGGGAAGACTGGCGGACAGGCCGACCCGCCCTACTCGATACAGTTGCCCTTCCCCGACTGGAAGCTTGGACGGAAGAGGGAAAGAGCTCCGCCGAGCGATCCGGGAGACGAAAGAGAGTGGACATGGTCTTTGGTTGCCATGGTGCCCCCTGGAACCGGGAACGAGTATTGGATCGATATGAATTGCTCTTCGAAGCCGGGTGTGTGACGGAGTCGCGAGATGAGGCCGCTTCTGGTACCCATCAGTTCGGGTCCTTCATGTTCCTGGACCACCGGCGGATCCTCGCCACGGCTTTGGACAGGCTGCGCGGGAAGCTCACGTACCGCCCGGTTGTCTTCGAGCTCTGCCCCGCGACTTTTACTCTCTTTCAGGTCCAGCGGATTGTGGAAGCCCTGGTCGGGGTACGGTTGCACAAGCAGAATTTTCGCAGACTGGTCGAAAACGCCCGTCTGGTTGAAGGCACGGGTCAAAAGTTCTACCAGCAGAGAGGCCGCCCGGCAGAACTATTTCGTTTTCGGAAAGAGGTCCTTTGGGAACGACCAGCCCCGGGTGTAGGCCTCCCAGGACAGAGTTGACAGAGGTTATGCTCAGGCCTAGAATAAGCGTTCATGTTTTCCGCCCGGGTTTTTTGTCGAATAGTTTATGCTCTTAATGAGTATTTATGCCCTGGAGGCACTTTCAATGAGCTTGAATCGTCCGGAACTCAATTATGATCCCCGAGTGGCGGCAGCCACAGCCGGGGTTTACGAGCGTCTGAAAAAGGTCATTCCCAGTATTGAGTGGCCGGTGCATGCCCCTTATATCGACGCCATCAATCGTCTAAAGAAGCAACGCAGAGCAGTCATCCTGGGGCACAACTATCAAACTCCAGAGATCTTCCACGGAGTTGCAGATCTGACCGGTGATTCGCTAGCTCTGGCCCGTCTGGCCTCGCAAACCGAAGCCGACGTCATCGTGCTTTGCGGGGTCCATTTCATGGCCGAGACCGCGAAGCTTCTCAATCCCGAGAAAACCGTCCTGATCCCCGATTTGAAAGCTGGTTGTTCCCTGGCCGATTCCATAACCGCCCAAGATATCCGCCTCCTCAAGCAGCGTTATCCGGGGGTACCGGTCGTCACTTACGTAAATACGACCGCTGAGGTCAAGGCAGAGTGCGATATTTGCTGCACTTCAGGAAATGCCGTTAAGATCGTCGAGTCGCTGGGCGCTCCCCGAGTCATCTTCCTACCGGACGAATACCTATCTAACCATGTCGCCCAGGAAACCAGCGTGGAGATCATCTCCTGGAAGGGACACTGCGAGGTTCACGAACGGTTTTCTGCAGACGAAATCAGACGCTATCGCGCCTGCCATCCCGAGATTCGCATTCTGGCCCACCCGGAATGTCCTCCTGAGGTCCTGGCCGAATCCGATTTTGTGGGCTCAACAGCCGCCATGATCAACGACGTGAAGCAGAATCGCCCACCTCGGGTGGTCCTGGTGACGGAATGCTCGATGAGCGATAACGTAGCGGTCGAGTGTCCGGATGTAGAGTTCATCCGCCCCTGCAACCTGTGTCCCCACATGAAGCGGATCACGCTGCCCAAAATCCTGCACTCGCTGGAGGAGATGGTCTATCCGGTTGAGATTGACCCGGCCGTCGCCGAGCCCGCCCGCCGGGCGGTAGAGCGGATGATGGAGTTGAGTTAGCAGCTCCGAGGGGCCCCTGAATTGGTCAGCGAATCCTTGATCTCCGCAGAAGATGCCGGTGAAGGAGCTTCAAGTGATCCTCAGATACAGAAAAACCAGAGCCGCTACGGTCAACACGACGACGGCAACGATATTCCAGTGAAGTAGCCACTTCGGTGGCCGGTCGACGAGTGCGACCTCTTTGCCCGTGATCATTACATGGTTGGCTCCTGAGACAATGGGTCCAACGATAAATGCGACGGTCGTGACCAGATCGATGAAGGCTGTGAACGACTCCAGGAAGAGCCCCAAGACTATTCCTGGCAGCGTGATCATTGTGGCCAACAGGCCGATGAACTGGGTCCGTTCGCGCTTTGGATTGCCGCTCAAGATGCCGAGGCTACGCGCAATGTCTGCCATCAGGCGCGGGAAGCCATCAATTATCGCCAGGAGCGTGGAGTACATGACGGCGAGCGCGGCGATCAGGATCGCCCACTCTGCCCACTCTCCCAGGCTCGTCGCGAAAATATCGATCAACAGTGCATCGAAGCCGACGGATCCAGCGGGCATTGTTTGGCCACTGCCCAGCAGTACCGCCGTACCCATCATTACGAAGCAGAGAGCAAGGACCATGGCCGAGCAGTAACCGACATTGAAGTCGAAGCGCGCTTCCGACACCGGGATGGGCCGATTCTCCGTTTTTGCCTTTGCGCATACCCATGCGGCCAGCAAAATGGCAGCGACGTTGCCGGACGGCATCCAACCAGTAACCGCAACCACGAATCCAAAGGCTTCGCGGTTGGGTTGGAGCGGCAGAGCTATGACATTGGAACCGGCCAACAATAGTGACAACGTCGCAATCGCACTCCCCAGAGTGAGAATCGCGAAAAGAACGACGAACACTTTGGTGATGTTCTCGATAAAGTGGTAACGCCCGACGGCAACGATCAACGCCGTCACAATCATAAGCGCGGTAGCCGCGCCGAAGTCGTCGAAGTTGGTACCGAATGCAAGCTGCGCAATGCCTGACGTGACCAGGCTCACCCCCGCGATCGCGCCCACGCCTTCGATTAAGATGGCCGCCGCCATGAGTATGACCAACCATTTGCCGCGATGCGAATAACCTTCTATCAAGGTTTGGCCCGTGGCAGCCGCATACTCGGCGCCGAAACGAAAAAGCGGGTATTTCAGCAAACAAATGAAAACGATGATCCAGGCGAATGTCAGGCCATATTCGGTGCCAGCCCGAGTCGATTGAACCAGATGGGAGGTTCCGACTGCGGCGGCAGCGAACATGAGGCCCGGACCGAGCTTTTTTTGAATACGCGCGAAGCTCATGATGTTGTGGAAAAGCACGTAACCGGTTAGAAATCATCGATCGGACCAGACCGCCAGCTCATTTCCGCTCGGATCGCTGAAATGAAAGCGTCGTCCGCCCGGAAACTCGAATATCTTGCGGACGATTTGCCCGCCACCCTCACTGACTCGGTCTTGGATCTCC
>CBDDCF010000006.1:0-43949 GCA_965225995.1 Acidobacteriota bacterium
AATGATCTGCACCTAACGGTGGTCCAGAAGACCATTATCAATGGCGAGGTGGTCTACACCAGGTAAGTTTCTGGATAGCCCATCCCCCGGCTGCGCCGGATCATTCAAGAAAAAAACTTGCCGAAGGCATTGGAGTGCGGAGTGTAGCTCCACCTTGTGCACAAGGTGCCGATTCTCGGCGCACTCCAAGACGCTCAGGGCGCAATGCCAAGAATTCAGTTGGCAACGAAAGCTCTAGCCCGGATTATGCAAGAGATCCGGATTCGAGTGGATTGGGGACCAGAAAAAATGCCGTAGCTCTCTGATATAAAAGGGTTTATTAAACAAATCCTTATCGGAGAACTACGGCAATGTCAAACCCAGTCTGTCAGACCACCCTGGCATTTCACTCGCACACACAAATCACGGCTCGTTTTGATGGTGGGAACCTGACTTCCGATGCCGGATGGCTGTTGTTTGGTTCCCTGGATCGGCAAGATCGACTCTGCGAGGACTTCAGTTCGTGTATTGCGGATAGCCGGGACCAACGCTACGTTCGTCATGAGCAGTTAAAGCTGATCCGACAACGAGTCTTTCAGATCGTTGCCGGGTACGAAGACTGCAATGACGCGGACACGCTGCGCTCGGATCCCATGCTCAAGACCGTCTGTGATCAGTTACCTGAGAGCGATCCTGACTTGGCCACCCAGGCAACTTTTTCCCGTTTGGAAAACTCTGTCAGCAAGAAGGATCTCATGCGTCTGAGCCGGGGGTTCCTACAGCGTTATGTCCGCTCGCTGAAGAAGAGACGCCCCGACCAGGTCATCTTGGACCTGGACAGTACTGACGACCACACTCACGGCCAGCAGGAATTCTCTTTTTACCACGGCTATTACCGAAACCACATTCTGCATCCTTGGCTGATCTTCGATGCCGTTACGGGGGACCTGGTCACTGTCGTATTGAGGCCTGGAAACAAGGGGGCTGCCTCTCACATCGTTCCTATTCTGAAACGAATCGTGAAAGCCATTCGACGAGAAGTTGGCAAGGAACTTCAAATTGAGATCCGGGCCGACAGCGGCTTTGCCACGCCTCGGCTCTACGAGTTCTGTGAATCTGAAGAGAACAAACTCCAATATGTCATTGGGTTAAGCCGGAACCCCCGCCTGCAACGGATGGTCGAGCCGATGCTCGAGTCGACTCGACTCAGGTTCGACGAGTTCGAGGAAAAACAGCGTCAGTTTGACGAGTTTCTTTATCGAGCCAGCAGCTGGGATCGATTCCGTCGCGTCATCGTCAAAGTGGAAGTCGACCATCGGGGGATCAATCGTCGCTTTGTGGTCACCAACCGAGACGATCTCTCTTCCCAGTCCCTTTATGATCACTACACCGATCGAGGACAGTCGGAGAACTTCATCAAGGCTTTTAAGAACCATCTGAGTATGGATCGGCTGAGCTGTCATCGATTCCTGGCCAACCAGTTTCGACTTCTCCTGCATGGGCTGGCTTACCAGATGTTCGTCCGACTCCGCGATTATCTGTATGGAACCCCCTGGCAGACACTCGAAATCGAAACTTTGCGTCGCCGGGTCCTCAAAATTGGGGCGCGGGTTCGACAAACCACTCGACGCATCTGGGCCCATCTTTCCTCCGGCTTTCCGGAGCAGGCCCTTTTCCTCCTCGTCTTGAATCGCCTTAACTCCAGCTAGGAGTCTGCGCGGCAGGAGTTTCTGATCAACGTGGAATTTCCAATTCTTGAGTTTATGTTTCGGGGTGCCCTATAAGAGAAAGGGCGATCTTTATCGTGCTTCCGCTTGCAGAGGCGGCCGAACTGCTGAAAATGAGCCCAGGGGGAGGGCATCTTTCCGTCCGAACCTGCTCAGCAGGTGGGTAGGCGCCCATTCATGCGTTTCAAGTTCAGGGCGAGACAGACCAGGTCCCACTCGCCTTCCACTTTCTCGAGTCCCCTCAAGCTGAAGGTTCGAAAGCCAAGGACCTGTTTAACCCAGCCGAATACAGGTTCCGCGATCACCTTGCGCCAGCGGTAGACAGTTTGCCCCGCCTCCGTGCCCAGCTTCTTGAACATGCGAAGCGTGGCGGGGAGATTTTCCGACGGCTCGGGATCTCGCCCCTCTCGCCCCAAAGAGATGTAGCCATCGATCTCGCGTTCTGCTAGACCTTCAAAGTTCTCCTCGGACTTATACCCGGCGTCGGCCACTACCTGCTCGGGAGGGTGCTCCAGGTTCTCTTGGACCGCATCGATCATCCCCAGTAATTGTCTGTTGTCGGCCGCGTTATTGGTAACCCCCGTGGCCACGATCATCTGTGTCTCCTCATCCACAGCGGCTTGCGTGTTGTAGCATTGTTCGAATCCCCCAGAGCTCTTCATGATTCGACTTTCCGGATCTGTAAAGTTGTCTTGGGCCTTCTCCTCGGGAACTCCAAACTCCCGCTTGAAGGGGCGTCCTCCGCGCGGGTTCTTGCGACCGTCTCCGGGCTTGCGGCCGCGCTTCCGATCCGCCTCGGCCTGCCGTTGCTCCACGCGCTGCTTTGCCTCCCCGATCTTTTTCAGCCGATCTTCGCGGCGGCGTAACTCTTCAGGCAGTTCGTCTCCCTGATTCTCTTCGCCGTAGAGCTCGTCTTCCGCTTTATCCACCTGCTGCGCACGATCCAACAGTTCGGCGATCTCTCCTTCCAGCCTTTTCTCTTCTTCCAACATCCGTGAATAGCTCATCGCCTTATGTTTGCTGGCGTTGGCCTTGATCTTACAGCCGTCCACCGCCACTCGCCCCAGCTTGACCAATCCCGCCTCGGCCGCGATCCGCGCCACCTGTCCAAACAGTTTCTTGAACTCTTTGAGATGACGTTGACGAAACTCCGCCATCGTCCGGTGGGCTGGGAAATTACCCGCCGACAACACTCGAACAGCCACGTCCTCATACACTCGACGAGCCAGTTTCCGCGACGAGAACGTTCCCGTCGCGTACCCATAAATCAGGATCTTCACCATCATCCTCGGATCAAACGGCCGATTGCGCCGCCCGTCCCCTTCGTACGGCGCGTAGAATCCACTCAGATCCAGCTCATCCACCGTTTCGGAGATAAAGTAGGACAGATGATCTTCCGGCAACCAATCTCGCGGGGAGGGGGGTAGCAAGAAGCTCTGCTCCGGCTGGTACTTCCGAAATGTCGTTCCCATATCGCCATTTTATTCACCAGCCCGGACATTTCCTGCCGCGCAGACTCCTAGCCTCTCCTAGCTCCCGAATGATCGTTTAGGACACTCATTCAGGCCCAACTCCGTCTGAAATTCACTCCCCCACCTACTCCACACGGCTCGTCCACAGAGATCCCTCGAAAATCCGCCTGTCGCACCTTCGATCTCCCGATTTGGGCCACTTTCGACTCTCTTTTCAACTCCGGCCTACGGTTCTTGCATAATCCGGGCTAGCTTGAAAAGCATCACCGTGCTTGTCAGAATCGCTTGATTAAGGAGTACATGGATGGCAGTTATCGATCGACGAAAGTTCATCCGTCGCGGGGCAGCAGCCCCCGCACTACTGGCTCTCACCAAGGTTGGCTGCCGCGAACCGGGAGCCGCCTCCGACGACCTCACGCGACCGGAATCTGCCAGCCCTTCGGTCCTTCCGTTCGAGCTGGAGGAGTTGGCAATCCAGGAGCTTCGCGAAGGGATTGAGACAGGCCGATTCAGTTGTCGGAAAATCTGCGAAATGTATCTCGAGCGGATCGAGGCTTTGAACCATCAGGGCCCCCGCTTGTATGCGGTTCTGGAGACGAATCCGCAGGCTCTCGAGATCGCGGTAAGTCTCGACGAGGAACTGCGCGAGAAGGGCCACGGGCCCCTCTTCATGGCATTCCTGTCCTCCTCAAGGACAACATCGACACCGCCGACAAAATGACTACCACAGCCGGGTCGACAGCGCTGCAGGGCTCAATTCCTTTGCAGGATTCTTTCGTTGCCCAGAGGTTGCGGGCCGCGGGAGCTGTCCTGCTCGGCAAGGCCAATATGAGTGAATGGGCGGGCTGGAAGTCCTTTGAGCGGGGAACTCCAGGTTGGAGTGGACGGGGTTGGAATGGAGGAAATGGAGGATTCTGCCGTAATCCCTACGCACTCGACCGGGTACCCGGCGGATCCAGTTCTGGCTCCGGGGTGGCGGCAGCTGCCAATCTGGCGACTGTCACGATCGGATCGGAAACCGATGGTTCCATCGTCGGGCCCTCCTCGCGTAACTGCCTGGTCGGCTTCAAGCCGACCCTCGGAGTGGTCAGTCGCGGAGGAGTGATCCCGATCGCCCACAGCCAGGACAGTACCGGGCCGATGGCACGCAGCGTCACCGATTTGGCAATTGTTTTGGGCACCCTGATCGGCGTCGATCCAAGGGATCCCGCAACGGCCGAAAGTGTGGGTCGAGCACTCGATGACTACACCCCGTCACTGGATCCCGACGGCCTGAAAGGAGCACGGATCGGTGTCGCTCGAGCCTATGCTGGATTCGACGACCGGGTGGATCGGCTGCTCGAGGAAGCTCTGGAAGCCATGAGAAGCCAGGGTGCTACCATTGTCGATCCGATCGAGCTGCCGGGCGAGCTTCGCTTTGGCAATGATTATGAGATGGAAGTCCTCTATCACGAATTCAAAGCCGACCTGAATGCTTACCTGAACTCGCTGGGGCCGGGGGCGCCCATTCACTCCCTCGAAGAATTGATCGACTACAACGAGAAACATTCCGACCTGGAGCTCTCTCTGTTCGGCCAGGAGTTGCTAGTCGAATCGCAACAGCGAGGCCCGCTGAGCGACGCCAAATATAGCGATGCCCTGCGAGCCAGCCACCGGCTCTCTCGGGTTGAAGGCATCGACAAGACGATGCAGGCCGAGCGCCTCGATGCCATTGTAGGCCCCACCAGCGGAATTCCATCGGTTCTCGATCCAACCGGACGTTCGCGCGGCACCGGTGGCGGCTGCTCGACCCCTTCAGCCATGGCAGGCTATCCAAACTTGACCGTCCCCATGGGTTTCTTGTTCGGTTTGCCGATCGGTATTTCCTTCTTTGGTCGGGCTTGGAGCGAGGCGACCCTGATTCGGCTGGCCTACGCCTATGAACAGGCGACCCTCCATCTCCGGCCTCCGAAATTTCTGCCGACCGTCGATATCGCCTGAGAGCAGAATGAACGGAGCCCAGGCCTTATTCAAAGCACTGGTAGAGGGAGGCATTGACACCTGCTTCGCAAACCCCGGGACTACCGAGATGTGGCTGGTGTACGAGATGGGAAAGAGCGATGCCATCCAGCCCATCCTCTGTCTTCATGAGAACGTGGTTACGGGAGCAGCGGACGGATATGGGCGGATGACCGGGAAGCCTGCGCTCTCATTACTGCACGTAGCCTGTGGTCTCTCCAACGGCTTGGCCAACCTACACAATGTGGCGCGGGCTCACACACCATTGGTGAATCTGGTTGGAGGTAACGCCAGCTATCACGTGCACAATAACCCCGAGCTCGAATACATTGGCAGCCGAATTATCGATCTCGCGCGGGCGAGTTCTCATTGGGCACGCGAGTCCAAATCGGCAGATGACTTGGCACTGTTGGCATCACTGGCTACAAGACATTCTCAGGCGGGTGCTGGGAAGATCTGCACCGTGGTCGCACCGAGCGACCACCTCTGGGAGGAAGCGACGGGAGTCCCGATGCTGGCAAAGCCGATTCCGACTCCGCTTACCGGCCCCGACACAATTGAACGAGTAGCCTCGCTCATCATGACCGGGAAGCGAACCGCGATGATCCTTGGCAGCTCTGCCCTGCAGTACGAAGGACTCGAGATTGCGGGGCGAATCGCGGCCGCAACAGGTATCGATATTCTGGGTGAGACCTTCATCACTGCATGCCACGCACGGGGCGAAGGACGGGTGCCCATCACGCTGGTGCCCTACCTCCCGGAACAGGCCCAGGCTTTACTCAGCCAGTTCAGGCAGGTGATCCTGGTGGGCACCGCAGTTCCCCTGTCGACCATGGCCTATCAGGGGAAGACGACGGATAAACTGCCGCCCAACATCACACTGGTGACGCTGGCCGATGTGGAACAAGACCTCCAGGCCGCTTTGAGCGATCTGGCGGATGCTGTAGATGCCCCCGCTCAGCCGGTTTTCCGTCAGGAACGCCAGGAGTTCGCAGTTCCACATGGCGACCTGACCCCGGCCGCCATCGGGCAGGTCATCTCGATTGCTTCCCCAGAAAACTTCATTTTCGTCGACGAGGGGGCCACCGTCTCTTTTGAAGCCCTGGCTCTGACCCGCGGCGCCAACAACACGACTACCTCTACGGGCCGACTGGTGCTGCAATCGGAGCTGGAATGCCGTTAGCACTGGGAGCTGCCGTGGCCTGCCCGGATCGCAAGGTGGTGAATCTTCAGGCCGATGGAAGCGCGATGTATACGCCGATGACGCTCTGGTCGATGGCCCGGCAGAAGGCCAATGTGACGATCGTCTTGCTCAAGAACAACTCCTACGGCATCCTGAAGATCGAACTGGCCAGAATCCGAAAAGGCGAGGCCAACGCCAAGATGAACTCGCTGCTGGAGCTGACGGATCCTACCCTAGACTGGGTTCAGATTGCGGCCGGGCACGGAGTCTCAGCCAGCCGAGCCATCACTGCCGAGGAATTCTACGAGCAGTACTCCGAAGCGGTAAACAGCCCGGGACCCCACCTCATCGAGGCCAATCTGGCTCAGGACTTCGGCCCCATGATCGACCTGGTTCGCTAGGAGCCTGTCCGAGTAATGGTGTGGATCGCGTTACGAGCGCCGTGGATCGAGATGCGAGGCATCCGGCACGCAGGCGATGGCCCCCCCATCGTTAAGTGCCGGCAACGAAGCAGGAGACAGAATTGCTGGCCAACCAGTACGCGAGTCCCAAGGCCCAATTGTGTGCCATTTACGATCGTTACTGTATTAACTTGCCGTAGGCCTTGGGGTGCGGAGTGCAGCTCCGCCTTCTACACAGGCTGTCCATTCTCGACGCGCTTCAAGGCGCTGGGGCGCAATACCCGCAGCTCCAAGACTCAAGCTCAAGGTGATGTCAGCGAATTTCTCGTCCAATCCGTTCTTGGACCAGATCGAAGAAACGAGTCAGGTCGGTGTAAGTGGTTCTCGAACTCCCCGATACACTCCGCCACATTTGTAGCTTTTCCGGGATGTGTGTCACCCTGCGGGCAAACCGGAACGTCTTTCTGTGTAGATCGAGATTGATACTGGGACAGAGGGGTGCCTGAAGCGAAATGGCTGTGGAGCTCTCCATCGAAGCTCTTTTTCGGGAGCACGCGAGTGCGCTTGTCCGTATGGCGCGTTTCTTCGTGGACGACCGGAATGCCGCGGAGGATCTAGTCCCAAAATAAGCGTATCAGCTTCTGGGCCGCTCGATTGACTCTTTTTGAGGGTCATTTAGCCCTCTGTGGTCGACTTTCGGACTGAAGGCTGCGCGAGTCGGGCGCATCCGACGGTGATCTCCTGCTGGAGGGCCTTCGGAGTGGGATCGAGAGGCAAGCATCGGAATTTTCGGCCGTTTTCGAACAGACTTCGACCTCAGCCCTTGAACCTCCGTGGATTTTCTTTGCTTTGTCCTGTGGCGGGTTAGCCGTAGCGGACCCGCTTGGGCGACGGCACTCCGCTCAGCAGCGTTTCGGTCCAGTCGTTGACGTTCAGCAGCCGGTAAAGAAGACGTCGCCCCCGCTGCAGGATCTGGCAAGGAATCTGAACCAGCTGGCGCAGGAACCGGCGATACTCCATCTTCAGAATCCGCTGCCCCATCGTCTTGTCGGATTGCACCAGGCCCAGCCAGGCTTTCAAGTTCCAGGCCTGGGCAGCAATCACCAGGTACGCCCAGTTGGACTCGAGGCTGTCCGAGGGCATCCGCATCGCCTGAACCCCGTTCTTGAGCTGCTCCACCACATTCTCCTGATGGCAGCGACGATTGGCTGAGAAAACCACTTCCCTGGCCGACTCCTTTCGCAGGTTGGTCAGATAGAACAGATAGCGGGTCTCGTCAAAGAGCCGTCCCTGTCCTTGGGTGACCGTAATTTGCTTTCGCACCACCACCAGCCGATAGTTCTGCTTGCAGGCCGCCGGTCGCTAGGCCAGCTCGGCCACATCTTCCCGCTCCAGTTGCAGATTGCGATAGCCATTCTTTTTGACCAGGGCCTGGCGGATATTCTTGCGCCGCCGTCTTCGCAGTTTCTTCTTCTTTGCCCGATCCAGCCGACTCCAGGCGCTGGGCTCCAGTCCTTCGGCCCGACCAACCAACCCCTGGCTGGAATCCGCCCCAAAGAGAAACTCTACGCCCTCCTGATCCCAGCGGTCCAGATGACGCGTCTGCGTAAAATCCGTGTCGCCCCGCAGCAACACCTTCTGGAAACCACCACCGCGCACCAACTCGATGGCCCGATCCAGCACCTCGGCCGCGCCTTCATGGGAGGGTCGGTTGCCCGCCCGATTCACCAAATAGAGCACCTCGTTGGTCTCAGCCACAGACACTACCAGCGGATGATAGCTCCAGTGGCCGGTGTAGCTCATTCCGATTCCGCTCTTACACTGTCCATCCGTCGGGGCGATCGTCCCGTCCACATCAATCGTGGCCTGACGGTGAAACTCCTTGTCTTGGTTCGACCACACTTTCCGTCGCGCCTCATTGACCGCTTCCATCAGATCCCAGATCGAATTCCTGTCGAAGCGCCGCAGGAAGTCCCCCTCCGTGGACGGCGCCGGCACCTTGCGGGCCCCCAGCGCGTCCAGATACACCGGGTCCCGGCGTCGAGCCTCCACGTCCTGCAGGCAGCTACCGCCCGTCATGACGTTGTAAATCAGATTGAGCACATGATCCGATTCCCGGTACGGCAGATGCCGCTCCAGCACCTTCACCCGTTGGTCGATGGTTTCGGCCAGTTCCAGCTGCTTGACCAGCAGCTGGATCACACCCAGCCCCCCGCAGTCCACGGCTCGGACTCGATCCGAAATCGCATAATGGATGTTGCCCCCGCGCAGCACCCTTTGGCCCTTCTCCGGCATCCAACTCCGATCTAATCGATCTTCACTTCCCGATTGCCGTTTGCGCAGGATTTCGATATCTTTTGGGTTCACCTGAAATGCCTTTCTTTTCGGTGTTTTCCAGAGTTTTTTTGCAACCCTAGAATACCCGTCAGGACTGGCATTTCGGGCCTTTTCAGGCCCTTGGAATCAACACTGATGTACTTGCTTTGGGTCTAGTACAAGAGGCATTTATCCGCTTGAGTCGAAACCGGCACAACCTCGAGAATCCCGCGCGAGCGACGGCCTACCTGCGTGTCATCGTCTTGAATCTGGCCCGGGATCACAATCGAAGGGGACTGGTTTCGCTACGCCATCGGCCGGCAGCCGAGCCGTACGATCGGTCTGCCGAGGACCGACTGGTAGTGCGGGAAGATCAACAAGAATTAATCGATACGCTTGCGGAGCTAGCCCATCGCCAACGCGACTGCCTGGTGCTTCGCTATTTCTTGGAACTTCCCGTCGGCGAGATAGCCGAGACTCTGGATCTCTCCATCAACACCGTGAAGACACATCTGCGGCGCGGCCTTGAAGCGCTTCGAAATCGCCTGGGAGAGGGTCCATGAAGCTGGAGAACCAACTACGAGAGGCCCTCTTCGCGGGAGCCCGGCAAATCGAAGCGAGTACGGATCTCTTCGACCGCGTGCAGGGCGGGATTGAAGACGACCGTCGCCGCCGCTCGTGGAGGGCGAAAGTCTTCAGGGTCAGTGCTGTGACAGCAGCCGCACTGGCCCTGGTGCTGGTTCTGGTAACTGATTATCGAAATGGAGAATTGATTATGGCTTGGTGGTTTTTGGAAATCATTACTATAGCGGTTCTGATCGGAATCGTAATCGTGCTCGGCCCCTTTATCAAGCGCTTTGGCAGGAGCTACGCTGCCGAGGTCTTTCGATCGAATCCGGGGACGGGCAAGAGCTTCATCGTATTGACAGATTTTGCCTATTATCTGATCTTTGGATCCTATGTGCTCTTCACTCCCGTTTTCAGCTTGCCGGAGGATTGGACGGCTACAGTGGGTGCCGCCCAACTGCAATTCAGCACCGGCAGAATTGCCGGGATCTTCCTAATCATGGGTGTTCTCCACGGGGTCAATCTCTTGATGCTTCCCATCATCGGACGCCTGCTCACTCTCAATCGCCAGCTCGACCTCGAAATGCACAAGATCGAAGAGAGGGAAGGAAGGAAGAAATGAAAGAGATCAGTTTCCCCCAGTCGAAGTCGATCACTCCTCAGGTCGTCACGAATCGACCGCTCATCGGGCAACGGGCTCCTGACTTTGAGGTAGGTTGCACGGCCACTCCGGCGTCCCCTTCGGGTAGCGTTTCGCTGCACGACTATCGCTCGCGATGGTTGATTCTGATGTTCTATCCCCAAGACTTTTCATTGATTTGCCCCACCGAGTTTACGGCCATGAGCCGTCAGCTCGAAGCCTTCCGAGAGCGAAATGCCGACGTGCTGGCCGTGAGCACCGACACCGTCGAGACTCATGAACGTTGGGTGCGAACGCCGAGAACGGCAGGAGGACTTGGCTCGGTCAAGTTTCCTCTGGCCAGTGATCCAGAGGGTCTCGTTGCCCGGTCCTACGGTGTCTACCTGGAAGAGCAGCACACCGCACTTCGGGGACTATTCATTATCGACCCCAATTCGGTGCTCCAGTATCAGGTAGTCCATAATCTGAGCACCGGACGAAGTACCGAGGAGGTCCTGAGAGTTCTCCAGGCTCTGCAAGTAGGGGGGCTCTGTGGAGAGAACTGGTCGCCCCAGATGCCGGCTCTCGATGTGGCCACCGAGTTGGTGCCCGGTAGTGTCATCTCACACTACAAGATCGAGGGCATCCTCGGCTCGGGCGGCTTTGCCACCGTTTTTCGAGCATTCGACCAGAACCTACATCGCACAGTTGCTTTGAAAGTGCTCCGGAACCAGGGGGGCGAGTTACTCGATTTGCAAGACGAGGCGCGGGCTGCCGCCGCTTTCACACATCCCAACGTTTGCTCCGTCTATGCAATCGACGATCAGTTTGGAGTCCCGAGGATTGTCATGGAGTTTCTGGAAGGACAGACCCTCTCCCAAAAGATGGCGAAAGGGCCAATGGCCGCACCGGAGGTAAGCAGCATCGGCTGCCAAGTCGCTTCGGCAATCGCTGCTGCCCACAAGGCCGGGATCGTGCATGGCGATCTGAAGCCGAGCAATCTCATCCTGATGGCTGATGGGATCGTGAAAGTTCTCGATTTTGGTCTGGCTGTCGTAACCAGGACCTGTACCGATTGCCCTACCCTGAGTGAGCTTCCCCCGGAAATTCGAGCACCCGCGGGAACACCAGGTTACATGGCTCCTGAACTGTTCGCGGCGTCTCCCCGAGCGCGAAGAGCGATGTCTTCTCCCTGGGCTGGCTGCTCTACGATCTACTGGCGGGACCCGGCAACGGTTTCCGGAAAACACCCCTGGACGCGCAACGGGCTATCGCTTGCAGCCGCCCCGAAGAGTTGGCGGAGCCATTCCCAGAGCCTTTTCGTTCCTTGCTAGAAAGAATGCTCGCCATCGATCCCGCACAGCGCACCATCACACCCCGCGAGATCCAGGAAGTACTCAGTGCTGGCATCCGAAAATCCGGCGACGTTTTGTTGGGAGCGCGACGATGAGATCGATGCCAAGCCAGCCTCTTGAGCATCTTGCCATATCGGGGTCGGAGCTTCTCGACGGCCTTCGCGACCCCATTCAAGCGCTTCTGGCCGATTAGCCCCCAACCAAAGGCTTGCCCCTGAAGTCCAACCGAAGTACGCGCATGAATGACTGGATCCAAGATCTGCGACTTGCCTGGCGGGTGCAGACGAAGACTCCCGTGGAAACCGGTACTGCCGTTTTGACTCTCGCTATCGGCGTGGCCACTACGACTACGATCTTTAGTGTGGTCCATGCCAATCTCCTCCAACCGCTACCCTTTCTCGACTCGGAAAGTCTGGTAGAGATTCAGCTCCGAGCCCCCCGCTTTCCGATCGTGTTCACCAAGCAAGAATTTCAGCTCCTGGAATCCGGGCTCGAGACGCTGGATGATCTGCAGGCCTATCGTCTTCAAGGTGAAGTCCTGGTTGGACAACAGGACTCATTTCTGCTGAGCAGCGCCGGCGTTTCGGAGGGGATGTTCGAAATGCTGGGAGTCCGGCCGTTGCCGGGCCGCGGATTTCTGGCCCGGGATACGGCTCCTGGTTCGCCCTTCGTGGCGATCTTGAGTTTCGAGACTTGGAAAACTGTCTGACGTGATCCAGGAGTCGACCGAGGATCGCCGGCGGACACTCCACTTGGTGGGCTTGTTTGCCGCCCTGGCTCTCGGATTCAGCTGCCTCGGACTCTTTGGAGTCCAGAGCCAGAGCGTGACACTCCGTGGCCGGGAGATTGGCGTTCGTATCGCGGTAGGGGCTCGCCCCAACGAGATTCGAGATATGGTCGTCCGCGAGGGCCTGACCCTGGTGGTGGCGGGAGGTGTCGTCGGAATCGTGGGAGCAATCGCCGTTGGAAGGTGGATCGAGAGCCTCCTGTTTCAGGCCTCCGCCAGCGATCTCCAGGTGTTGCTTGGAACTCTGGCCCTGCTGGCTCTGGCGACCCTGATAGCGATCCTTCCGCCAGCCCTGAAGGCGTCACGAACCGATCCCATCAGGGCACTCAGGCTCCACTGAAGAAGGACGATTTTGCCCTCACCCTCGCCCCGCCAGTGCACGGCATGTGGCCCGGGTATGCTCAGGACCCGTGCGGCAACAACCTCCAATGATTCGGGCTCCACATTTGAACCAGTGCCGGGTTGCGGTAGCCCATGCCTGGCAGCTGGACTGTCGGCCGATGCCCCTCCAGGCTTTACTGCCAGCGTCGTATGTCTCACCGGAATTGGGGTAGACCACGATTGGCTTCTCTGGCACTGCCTTCTTGACTGAGTCAATCAGCTTTGGGATCAAGTGAGGGGCGGTACAGTTGATGCCGACAGCAACCACATTCGGGCAACTCCCGAAGAGTTGGGCCACCTGGCTCACAGGAGTGCCGTCCCGGATATGGGTTGCGTCCGCGCAGCTGAAACTTACCCAGACCGGCATGTCGGGGCTGGCACGAATCAACTCCAACAGTGCTTCGGCCGCTAGCGCAGAAGGAATCGTCTCGCAGGCCAGCAGGTCGGCTCCAATGGCCTCCAAAATTTGCCATCGTTCGGTGTGAAAATCGAGCAGTTGATTTCGCGAAATCTGATAGTCGCCGTGATATTCGGAACCATCGGCAAGAGCTGCCCCATAGGGCCCCACACTGGCCGCCACCAGGGGAAATCTTCGCGTCGAGGCCGAGCTGGCCAAGAAACGTTTTCTGGCTTGCAGCGCAAGTTCGACCGAGCGTTGTAGAAGCTGAGTCGCAGCTTCGCGAGTGAATCCTGCACCGGCAAAGCCCTCAAAGCTGGCCTGGTAGCTGGAAGTGATGAGACAGTCTGCACCGGCCTCCAAATAAGTCAAATGAACGTCAAGGACGGCTTCCGGGTTCTCCGAGAGTAAACGCGCCGACCACAGGGGATGATTCAAGTCATGCCCGCGTGCTTCCAGTTCAGTAGCCAACCCTCCATCCAGAACTAGAAATCCCGGGTCATCGAAGTAGTCTTGCAGGAGTGGATTCAAAACGGCCATTGGTGTTAGGCACCTCACAGGGGCTACTTCTTTACAGTCAAGTCAAGTTTGGTGGAACCTGCAACTGCGTTGCTATTTCGAGTTTGCCACCTGGGGTATTGGTTCGACGATGATATAGCTGGCAGTCGTCGTTCCGGTGTTAACGACTTCATGAACCGTGAGGCTGTCGCTGGACCAGGTTGTTCCCTCCTGGATCTCATTGACCACGGTTCCATCTGCATCGGTGATCGTCATCGTAGCAGTGCTGAGGGTGTACCCAAAATGGGGACGGTGAAAATGCTTCTCATGTCCAATACCCGGAGGAAAGACACAGCGACCCACGCGTACCGTCGTGTTTTCATACAGCAGTTCGCAAACTTGCGTCCCCTTCCAGCCCGCCTCGAAGGCGTGTGGCAGGCCGTCGGCCTGGTGCAACGGAGCGCTGAACGCTCCCAGAGTCAGAACCAACCAGACGATCAAGGTCTGTCGAATCAGTTTGATCCGGGCCAGGAGCGGTCGGTCCGGATACCCAAGCGGTAGCCAGCTACGCCCACTCCAAATCGGCACACTTCGGGCGGGGGGACGACTCTTTAGCCGGGGGCGAGGCGATTTGGAGTGCTGCAGCGGTGTCGTTGGCGACAACCCGGCGGGTCCACAAGAAATCGAGCTGCCGCTTTGGTATCTGGACGACACGATCATAACTCTACCTCCAATTTCCGAGTCTTGCGCAATCCGCCCCAATACTCGGACAGGCTCCGAGGGCGTGGGGCGCTTCGATCCCCGATCTTGTGGGCTCTTGGCTTCGGCTGGATTCTCAATTGACTGGCGCCAGCGCCAGCGCCACGATGAGCCAGCTGAGGTGGACCAGATCACGCAAGTCGAGTACTTCTCCGGGTGAATGGCTGTATCGCCCGGGCCAGGAAAGGCCCTGATTGGGCGCTCCCCAGAATGTGAAGCGGGTTCCATCGGTCCCGCCCTGGGTCAATCCGATTTGGAGCGGGATCCCGGCTTGCAGGGCGGCCGTAAATACACGCACTCGTTCCCGGTCAGGTGAAGCCCCGGAGTTCTCGATGGCACGCAAAACGGGACCCTTTCCAAGCACAGCATACGCAAAGTGTGGGGATTCCAGTGGGGTGTCGGAAGAAACGAACGTGTCGACCGAATAGATACGGCGAGTCGTCCGGCCGAAGCGCCGTGCCAAGGTGGTCGCGCCGCGGAGGCCCCCTTCTTCGTGCACCGACCAGGTGAAGATGACCCGGCTCTCTAACTTGTCGGGGTCGAGTGCGTTGATTGCGCGCAGGAGAGCAGTCGTGCCAGCCCGATCATCCAGGGCTCTCGCAACGAAGCGGGTGGCTCCCAGTCTCAACCCTTCCTTATGGCTCGTCACGGCGGAACCCACCGTGAGACCGCGGGCGGTGAGCTCCTGGGCGCTGAGTCCAAACCAGGCCTCAAGTGACCTGACATTCTTGCCTTCAGCGCTTTCCCTGGTCAGGAACACTCCTCGCACGGGTGGCGGCGCCACTGCGCTGACAGACTGCCGCTTCCAGCCAGGGTCGGTGTCCTCGCCGTTGCCGGCCCGGGTGCTGGGAGCACAGCACCCGGAGGGTCGAAATGGAGGAGTGCCGTCTGCCCCTCCCAGGCGGTGGACACCGCCCCTCCCTGCCGCTCCAGTGCCACGACTCCATCGGTGGCTATCGATTCCACTGCGTATCCCACCTCATCCATGTGAGCTATGAAGACGGTCGCTTCCCCCGCCGGGCCCGCTTCGACAAATATATTGCCAACCCCATCGACGATTGCTCGATCACGTGCCCAGCTGGGAAGAGATTCCAGCACCAGCTTGCGCACCGACCATTCGTGACCAGGGATGCCGTGGCGTTCCACCAGGCGCTCGAGGAGGCGGGCCGCCAGCTCGAGGGAGGAGTCCATATGGTCGGTTCGAAGCGCTTCTCGTGCCGGGGCTTCGACCCACGGTGTATCCGGCTGGATAGAGATTCCCAGGGCTCGAGCTCCTTCGGCGACGAGAAAGAGAGCCTCTTCCAGACGCATGCCCTCCATGTGTGAACCGGCCGACCTTACACTGGGAGAGATCCAGGTTACTCCAGGATTGCCAAGAGACTCGAGCACTTGCCCAAAACTGCCGAAAGAGCTGGCCGGGCGTAGCTCGGATGAGCGGGCGTCCTGACCTGGCGCGAATAGGATCACCTCGTTGAATCGCTCCCCACGGGCAATCAGCGAAGAGAGTCCTACCCATCCGAAGCCTTCTTGAGCGCTGAGAACGAAATAGGTTTCTCCGGCCGGAGCTTGTCCATCCCGGGAAAGCCGGGCCAGCGTTGCAACCGCCGCGCATCCCACCCGCCGTCCCGCATCAGGTCCGGCCACGCCCTCGGCCAAAACCCAGGGCGGCAAATGCCGGACAATCGGATCGAGCAACCCAATTCCCATTTCAGCCACCTGCGTTGCCGACTCGGCCCCGACATCCACCCACAGGTCATCTGCTGTCGCAACCCTGTTTTCGCCCCGGTGTTGTTGGGCAAAGTGACCATTGGTCCGGGCCACCACTCCCGCAATCGGGCCCTGAACGGAGAGGATCCGCACCTGCTGAGCCTCGAAAGCTTGATCCCACAACGGATGGCGCGAGCCACGTCCGATGCGGTGAACCCGCAGGTATCCGTCCTCTGTAATCTGGCTGATCGCGTAACTAGGTCGGTCAAGCGCACAGGCAATCACTCGCCGTGGAGGTCCGGAACCGACTCGAGATACCAGGTTGCCCCACCAATCAGCGCTCCAACCCGGCATCCTCTCGGCCAGGCCGGGGGCCAGGCGGGTCTCATAGCCAGTCGCCATGTCTACCGCTACCCAGGAAGCCATGGCTTGTAACCGGGGATCCTCCTGGGAAAAAGCCGAAGTGGCATGGAACCAGATCGAGGTAAAAAAGAGCAAAGTCCAGCAGGCTGTGTTTCTCAAGGTTCCCTCCTGTCGGCGGCTAGCACTAGTATGCCGCAGACCGGTGGCACGGATCAGCGCAAAGTTCCAGGAAAGTGATTTCAGAGAAGGATAAGGAGAGTCCCGGCCGCGAAAGGACCTCCTCAGAATAGGTCTTGCCTACTCTTCGCTTCTCTTTCACAATTGTCACACGATCTGCGATCCAGGAAGCCTGGGAGAAGAATATGCACGTATTGATTCTGCTCCCGAAAGAGCGAAAAGCCCCTGTCTTTCCCAGACCGGAGTGAGTGTTAGCCAGGGAGCCAACTCATCGCTAGCCTGGTGTCAGCGCGGGAGCTATTCTCAAAACGTCAGGGCACGAGTCGGTGCTTCAGTCAAAAGGTGAAAATCATGAAATCTATCTTTGAGCAAACGATCATCACAAAGCAACCAGCGAAGCCGCTTCGGGGATCGAGTCGGCAGCAATTAAGAGCTTGTTGCAGAACTTTTCCGTCTCTTTTCGCCACTCTGTTGTCGACTTTGCTCTTCACCGGCTGCGCTCGGGAACCAGTCGACCTCTTGATTACCGGTGGGACCGTCATCGACGGCAGCGGAGAAGCCTCTTTCGAGGGGGGGATTGCTATCCGGGAAGGAGTCATTGTGGCTGTTGGAGAGGTGGGCAGTTTCCAAGCCGCCGAGACTATCGACGCCTCAGGTCTGGTCGTCGCCCCCGGCTTCATCGATGTCCACAACCACACGGCCGGCGACATCGCACGTCCCGAGCGCAAACTGAATGAAGGATTCTTGCGCCAGGGCGTGACCACGGTCGTGGCCGGGCCGGATGGATCGCTGGCTCCAGCTCAAATGGCTGAGCTGATCGAGGCCTACCAGCAGCAAGGAATCGGCACCAATGTCGCGTTTTACGTCGGGCACAACGCCATCCGAAGGCAAGTCATGGGTACCTGCGAAGAACGTCAGGCTCCTCCTAGCGCCGACCATCTCGAGGAGATGAAGGCGCTGGTTCGGCGGGGTATGGATATGGGCGCCGTGGGATTGTCTACCGGCTTGATGTATGACCCGGGCATGTTCAGCCAAACCGACGAAGTGATCGCGCTGGCCCGGGAAGTCCAACCCTTCGGTGGCATTTATGATTCACATGTCCGCAACCCGGTCCACGCCTTTCTGGAATCGGACCAGGAAGTCCTCGAAATAGCCGAAGCTGCCGGGATCCCCGGAAAGATTGGCCACATCAAGGGCGTTGGACTGCACAATGAAGGGGTGATTCGAGAAATCATTGCATTGGTCGAGGAGGCTCGGACCCGAGGGGTTGAGATTGTCTCCGATCAGTATCCCTACGACGGTGCCGCCACCGCTGAACTGGGCGGGATCATTGTGATTCCTCCCGAGCTTCCTCAGCGGCAGACGCTTCGAGAGATGGTCAGTAGCGGCAGGCGCGAAGAGGCGCGTGTCGAGCTGAAGAAGCTGCTTGCGAATCCCAGGCGACAGCTGCGTCTTAAGGAGGCCAGCGAGAATGGCGTAGCCGGGGGGTTTGCCTGGCTGAAAGCCACCGGGTATTCCAGTATGCGAATCACCAGTTCGGACGATTACCCGGAACTGGTCGGAAAGTACTTGTCTGAAATCTCAGAAGAACGGGCCCAGGATCCGTTTCAGACCGTGTGCCAACTCATCATCGGGGCTGATCAGCCCGTATTTATCACTCTGGGGGCCATCAAGGAGCCGGATGTTCAAGAGATCATGCGTCAATCCTGGAACATGATCGCCAGCGACGGAGGCTACGCCGATGGGAGCGATGGCCCGGGCGGCCATCCCCGGAGCGCCGGCACTTTCCCCCGTTTTCTGGGTCACTACGTGCGGGAAGTCGGGCTTCTATCCCTGCAGGAAGCCGTCCGTAAGATCACGTCACTCCCGGCCGAGTTCCTGAGTCTGGTGGGTCGAGGTCGCCTCCAGAGCGGCTATGCAGCCGACATCACGATCTTTGATCCCGAGACCATCAGCGACCGCTCTACCTGGACCCAGCCGCAACTCTTTTCAGAAGGAGTTCACCATGTTCTGGTGAACGGAATCCTCGTGCTGCGTGAGGGGAAGCTTACCGGGGAGGCCCCGGGTCAGGCGCTCGAGAAAGCACCCTGATGGCGGCTGACTTGATGCCTCTCTTATCTGCTTCGCCTCCTCAGAGCCGATCCATGCTTTGTAGGAGTAAGATTTGCTGACGAACCCGGCTGTCCAGGCCGGATCCGGAAATCGGGGATCCCTCAAACATCGGAAGCGTGAATTATCCGGGCTAGTAGTTTAGACTCACCCCAGTGCTTCCCTCATCAAGTAGACTCTTCCCCATGGAGCGAATCCTATGAACCGATCCTACAAAGTCATCACCGCCTCTCTTTTTGTCTTTAGCATCCTGTCGATTACCTCTGCCTATCTGCTCTCCCAGGAAAGGGCGGACCTCACGGTGGTAGCCAGGATTCGGGACGAAGCATTCAACCGTTCACAGGTCATGGATTTTGCCTGGTATCTCACCGATGTAATTGGTTCTCGCCTGGCGGGGTCCTCGGGAATGAGCCGGGCCCAGCAGTGGGCCAAGACCAAGATGGACCAGATCGGCCTTAGCAACACCGCGATGGAGCCGTGGGGAGAGCACGGGGTGAACTGGGATTTGGAATACGTCTCTCTCCACATGCTCGAGCCCAGCTATCAGCCGTTGATCGGTTACCCCCAGGCCTTTACCCGAGTAACCGATGGAACACTCACGGGCGAATTACAGCGAGTCGACATCCAGAGCAAAGAGGACCTCGAAAAGTACCGCGGTAAATTGCAAAACGCGATTGTGCTGGCTACTCCCCGCCGTCAATACGCCCCCCGCTTCGAAGGGGACGCTATCCGGCATGACGAGGGTTCTCTAGCGGTTTTCGTGGAAGAAGGGACCGATCGGAACATTGGACTTAGACGCGAAGCTCCCTGGATGTGGAACCCACCGCGTCGTGAGGATTTGGACGCCACGGAACTCGCTGAATTCTTTAAGCCCGAGGGCGTAGCGGTCGTGCTGGAAGCGGCTCGCGGTGGTGACGGAACTGTCTTCGTGACGGGGCGAACCAGTGACCGCTCCAACCGTTCCCTCGAGTCGGTGACAGACAGCCTGCCGACCATCGCGCTCGCCGTCGAACACTACAATCGCCTGCACCGCCTGGTTGAGCGCCAAATCCCTGTCAAGGTGGAACTCGAGGTGCGGATCAGCGCCGTAGAGCGAGATAAGCAGGAGTACAATGTGCTGGGTGAGATTCCGGGGGGCGACCTGGCTCATGAGATCGTCATGATCGGAGCTCACCTCGATTCCTGGCACTCCGGAACTGGCGCTACAGACAACGCCTCGGGATCGTCTGTTGTTTTGGAAGCCATGCGGATTCTGAACGCCATCGGGGTCACGCCCCGACGCACCATCCGAGCCGCCTTGTGGGGTATGGAGGAAGGGGCTTGCGCGGCTCGAGGGGCTATGTCAAAAGTCATTTCGGGAACCCCCGCGATGGTCTCCAGCCCGACTGGGAGAACTTCTCGGTCTATTTCAACATGGATAACGGGACCGGGCGATTCCGGGGGGTTCACCAACAGGGGAACGAGTTTGCCGCTCCCATTCTGAAGGAGTGGATGAGCCCGTTCTACGATCTTAGAATCGAAACCCTCTCCAATTTCAGCAACCGAGGATCCGATCAGCTGGCTTTTGATGAAGCCGGATTGCCCGGGTTTCAGTTCATCCAGGACCGAGTCGAGTATCGCACTCGCACCCACCACTCGAATATGGATGTCTACGACAAATTGATCCCCGCGGATTTGCGCATCAACGCTGCCGTCATGGCTGGCTTTGCGTATATGGCCTCCATGTCCGATCAACCCGTGCCGCGCAAGCCCTTCACCGACTGGCAACCTGAGTTTGAACTGGTCCAGGACGACGTGTTCAAGGAGGGCAACAGCCTGACCAACGCTGTTGCCGACTTTGACAACGACGGCGACCTCGACCTCTTCGTCGGCTTCAATGGCAAGCCCAATCGCCTGTATCGGAATGACGAAGGAGTCTTGACGGATGTAGCTGAGAGCGTCGGGGTGGCGGATAACGATGTGACTCGTAGCGCGGCCTGGGGAGACTACGATAACGATGGCAATCTCGACCTGCTGGTCGGTTTTGTTTCACGTCAAAAAAGTTGGAATCGACTCTACCGTAACCCGGGGAACGGCCAGCGTTTCAGTGATGTAATCGAAGTAGCTGGAGTTGGCTTGACCGGTAGCTTCCGGCAGATCAGCTGGGTCGACTACGACAACGATGGCGACGTCGATCTCTTCCTGGCTTTCCGGGACAAACCGAATGTTCTTTTCCGAAACGACGGGGGGCGCTTTGCCAACGTTGCGGAAGCCATGGCGGTAGCGGATCCTCGCCGAACCGTGGGAGCAGCCTGGTTCGATTTTGACAAGGATGGAGATCTCGATCTCCTGGTCGCGAACATGGATGGCGACGCCAACGGTCTTTTCCGAAACGATGGCACTCGCTTCGTGGATGTCGCTTCAGAGCTGGGTCTGGACGGCGGAGGGCGTGGCCTCGGCTTTCCTGCCTACGGTACCGTACGGCCCGACATCGTGGATTTCGATAGCGATGGCAATTTCGACCTCTTCCTTTCCAACTATGGTGCGAATGCGCTCTTTCGGAATCAGGGGGATGGAAGTTTCCAAAACGTCGCCCCCAGATTGGGCCTGGCTATCGACAGCCGTTACGACAGCGCCACCTGGGGCGACTACGACAATGACGGCCACCCTGATCGTTATGTGAATGGAACTGTCTCGCGAGGTGAAAATTATCGCGACTACCTGTTCCACAACGATGGAGATTGGTTCCCTGACATTACTCCGGAGGTGCTGGCCGATCAAAAGGCAGACCACGGAGCCCAGTGGGTGGACATGGACAATGACGGCGATCTCGATCTCCTCCTGACCGGAGCATCAGCAGATGTCATGCACAGCCTGCTTCGCAACTCACAAAGCGAGGAGCGGGCCGGGAGATCGCTCCAGGTAATGGTCCTGGACGCAGAGGGCCACTACACTCGAGCCGGCTCTGAAGTCCGCGTTTTCGATGCGGCCAGCGGGGCCCTGCTGGGAACCCGACTGGTGGATACGGGTTCCGGCTACAACTCCCAAAACGCCGCGCCCGTCCACTTTGGCCTTCCCAAAGAAGGTCTGGTGAACGTCGAAGTGACGATCCTGACACGACAAGGCCGGAAAGCAGCCCGAGCATCCAATGTCGACCCCAAGTCCTATAAAGGCCGCTGGCTGGTCCTGAAGGTCGACGCAGCCGGGAACCGGGTGCTCGATTGAAGGTGTGCCCAAGTAGCGCAGGCATTTTGCCTGCCCAAGCAGCGCAGGCATCCTCAAGCTGTCTCAAAACTGCCAGAACCGCCAGTTTGGCCTCAGGAAAACGAAATTTCAAAACCGTGGGAGGTGGTTTCCCAGGCGGCGATCTTGAAAATAGAATCTTTAGATTCGGGCCTGATGGTTCTCTCGCGGCCTGGGAAGGGCCCCACACATCCGAAACCACTTCAATGCCATCCCGGGAGAGAACTCCAAGAAAGCCTGTGGCATACCCGTCCCACAAATCAAGTTTCAGCTTAGAATCGGGTGAACCACACACGCTTTCTGAACGACCTGTAGATGACGTGAGTTGCGTCGCCAACAAGTGTAGGGCAAGGTAGCCGACGGAGTCGAAAGGCTGTGAAGAGGAAAAGGGCGGGCCGCAGTCGAGAACGCCGTGAGATGAACTCCTCATCCTGCGCTGTCAAGGCGGTGACGAGTCCGCTCTGGAGACGTTGCATACTCGCTGGAAGAAGCGCCTCTGGAGTCACGCCTGGAGGCTTCTGGACAACGGGGATGGCGCTTGGGACGTGCTCCAGGAGTCAATGGTTTCAATCGTGCGCGGCCTTCACCGTATGGACGCCCCGTCAGGGTTCCCCGCTTGGGCCTTCCGCATTGTCACGCTTTCATCGTGGGGGGCGAAATTGTGCTGATCGATCCTCCCCAAACCCTCAAACTGCGCTACGGTCAGCGCGAAGTGGCAGTGGAGTACCAGTCGAACAGCCAGTTGGAACGACGACGCTTTCCCCTGGATGGATTGGCGGATAACGGCGCTTTCCTGGCGACGCTACGTCAGCACCATGTTGAAACGATCCACACCCAGGAGACGACCCTCGAGCGTATCTTCATCCAAGTCACGGGGAGAGGCCTGTCATGAAGCGACTCCTTGCGACGACCAGGCTCGACGTGATGGTCCAACTGCGCAGCAAGCTCTACCACGTCGCCATTGGGATGGCGATTCTGTTGGGTATCGCCATTCGCCTCCTATTCCCCCCCGAGACTATCGGCACGGTATTGCCCGTCTTTTATTTGCTCTCGGTTGGCGGGACCGCCTACCTGTTTGTGGCCGGTATGGTCATTTTCGAGAAGGGAGAAGATACTCTCGCGGCGCAGATCGTCAGTCCATTACGAAAAAGCGAATACTTGGCCGCCAACGCAGTGTCGCTGTTGCTTGTCGTTCTGATTGAAAGCACGCTTGTGCTCCTGATAGCAGCTGGCGTTAGTGGTTATGATCCGGTCTCGCTTTTTGCCGAGCTAACGCTGATATCGTTGGGACTGACCCTGGGCGGCTTTATCCAGGTTTCGCGCTACAGGACAGTGACTGATTTCCTGGTTCCAGCCGTAGCCGTGACACTGATTCTCCAGCTCCCTTTCGTCCATTTTCTAGAAATTGCGCCCAGTAGACTCTGGTACATCGTGCCCACCACGGCACCCGCACTCCTGATGTTTGCGGCCTTTGAACCCATCGCGACGTGGGAATGGGTTTACGCCATTGGTTATTCTCTGCTCGCCATAGGTCTCCTGGCCTGGTGGGCCCGGCGCTCTTTTTACCGGAACGTCATTCTAAGAGGGCTGTAATCTTGCAATTCACGACTGCGTTCCGGAAACTCTGGCACAACGACAGGAGACTGATCACTCGCGACTCGTTCCTATTGGCAGCCATCGGTTACATAATGGCTATGTCCGTGATCCTGCGCTATGGGATTCCGTGGTTGTCGGACACACTGCTCTTTCGGTTCGAGTGGGATCTCGTTCCCTATTACCCGCTGGTGGCTGCCTTATACGCCCCGACGATCATGATCTTTTTCGCGACTGTCGCCTCGATGATCAACGACACGTAGAATTGGACCCGGACGACAATTAGAACTGCCCGCTTTTTCAGAGCTGATTTGGATCATGGCAAGCATGGTTACAGACCAGCAGATCAGGAGACTGATGAAATTGCGGAAAAAGGAAAAGACGTTGACGATGGCGGCGGCCAAAGCGGGCATGTCGCGGAACCCGGCACGGAAGTATTTGAAGTCGGGCAAGCTGCCGAGTGAAAGCCGGTCAGAGCGGACCTGGCGCACCCGCCCGAATCCCTATGAATCCGTTTGGCCCGAAATAGAAGGGATCCTGAAACAGTCTCCAACCGTGGAGGCGACAACTATTTTCGACCACCTGAATCGGATCTACGAGGGGAAGTTCGAGGAAGGACAACTGAGGACGCTCCAACGAAGGCTCAAGCAGTGGAGAGCCCACTACGGTGAGCTGAAAGAGGTGATGTTTCCCCAGAATCATGAGCCCGGACATCAAGCCCAGTCCGACTTCACTTTCATGAACAGCTGGGGAGTGACGATTGCCGGGCAACCCTTTCCTCATATGCTGTATCACTTCGTCTTGACCTACTCGAACTGGGAGACGACGACCCTGTGCTTCGGTGAATCTTTCGAGAGTTTGACGCTGGGACTACAGAACGCGATCTGGGAACTGGGGGCGATACCATCCGAGCACCGAACAGACCGTCTATCGGCTGTGGTCAACAATCTCAAGAAGGGCGCCTTCACCGAACGCTACCAGACATTGCTCGATCATTACGGAATGAAGCGCCGCCGAACCCAAGCCGGAAAGGCTCATGAGAACGGAGACGTCGAGCAATCGCATCACCGGCTCAAGCGATCCATCCAACAGGAACTGCTGCTCAGAGGCAGTCGCGATTTCTCAGAGCGCAAGGACTACGAGCAGTTCGTCCAGAGAATCATCGAGCGACGCAATGCTGGCCGGCAAAGACGCCTGCGAGAAGAACTGGAAGTGATGAGGCCGCTACCGGATCCTCGCCTGGAGGACTTCATCCGATTCCGAGTGAAGGTCGCAACCAGTTCCACGATCCGAGTGCGCAACAACACCTACTCGGTGGACAGCCGCTTGATCCGCGAACAGGTGGAGGCGCGACTGTATGCCGATCATGTGGAAGTTCGTTATGGCGGGCAGCGAGTAGCCGAGATGCCTCGACTGCGGGGGGAAGGAAAGCACCGGATCGATTACCGGCACGTGATCCACTCGCTGGTGCGAAAGCCGGGAGCCTTTGCCCGCTATCGCTGGCGGGAAGATCGCTTTCCCGGAGTCCTGTTCCGAGTCGCCTACGACGAGCTGAGAGAGGATTGTCCACAGACGGCGGACCGACAGTATCTGGGGATCCTGGAGCTGGCGGCCCAAGAAGGGGAAAGGAAAGTCGAACAAGCTCTGAAGAACCGGATTGAAAGCGGCCGCCGAACCCGGTTCCAGGACCTGAAGGAGGATCTGATAGAGCCGGTTCTGCCGAGGTGGCAGGTCCAGGTTCCACCAATCAACATCCAGATCTATGACCGATTGCTCGGCACGCACAAGCAGGAGGTGAGGCCATGAGCGGAGGCACCCTGCAAAGACTCAAAGAGTGTTTGGTCGAACTTCGCCTGCCGACCTTCCGCGAGCATCACGGCTCGCAGGCCGCTTTGGCGACCAAAGAGAGCTGGTCTTATCCGCAGTACCTGCTGGCTCTGTCGGAGCTGGAAGTCGCGGATCGACGGGAACGACGGATCCAGAAACTACGACGGACCTCGAAACTTCCCTGGGACAAGAGCCTGACTTCATTGGATCGCTCACGACTCCCGCAGAGTGTGGACCGGCAGTTGTCAGGATTGGTGGAGGGAGACTTCCTGGACCGAGCCGAAAATCTACTTGTGTTCGGTAATCCAGGAAGCGGGAAAACGCATCTTGTTTGTGCTTTGGGGCAGGAGTTGATCCTGCGAGACCGGCGGGTGCTGTTCTCGACCTGTGCGCTGCTGGTGCAGCGGTTACTGAGAGCCAAGCTCGAGCTAACTCTGGAGAGGGAACTCAAGAAGCTGGATCGGTTCGAGGCCCTGATCATCGACGACATCGGGTATGTACAGCAGAATCGCGACGAGATGGAGATTCTCTTCACGTTGCTCTCCCATCGCTACGAGCGTCGCTCGATTCTGCTGACCAGCAACCTGGTCTTCTCGGACTGGGAGAGGATCTTCAAGGATCCCCTGACCACGGCCGCGGCAATCGAGCGCCTGGTTCACCATAGCGTGATCCTGGAGTTGAACGTGACCAGCTACCGGATGGAAGCCGCCAAGCAGAGAACCCAAAAGGAGACGAAGTGACTCTGAGGTGCCGCTCGAAAGGCCTTCTGCTGGCCACACAGAAAACGGCTCAAGCCCAGAGGGTATACAGCTCAATCAGCGGATCATTCGAAGGGCAATCCCGAGCCTCGCGAAGCGTGGGAACTCCGTTCGGGCAAGCCCTCACTCCATCCCCACGCTCAAGAAAACCGGAAAAGAAAAGAGGGCTTTCAGCCCTCAGAAGAAGGAAGAAAAACAAGTCAAACAAACACCCACTTCAGCGGGCAAGAATCGTAGTCGCGGTGATCAAAAATAATTGTCGTTGAACAGACAATTGTCGAGCCGAGGTTTCCGACCGTTTGCACGGTCGCTCCACCAGCTTCCAGGCGTCGTTGCAGGAGTTCCGCCAGGATATACTGTTCGGTAAAGGGCTTTGACCCGACCCGTAGTTCCATGCCCTGCAGGGGAGCTCTGCCGGACTCTTGATCGAGTGATTCCACCCTCGAGGGGGCCGAGAAAGACGCGTCCGAGTCGGAGAGGAACTCCCGCATTGGTCCCGCCCGCCCGAGGACCAGAAGCAGGAACAGACCTCCCGCCGCCCACCAGCCACGGCCCGAATCGCCCTCCAGAGCCGCCCGTTCCAGAAGATAGATCATGTGATCGAGCCAGATCGCCACCAGAGCCGCGAAAACGCACCCAAAAATTACCGAGATCCAATTCCGCGTCTGCAGGCCGGCAAAGATGTAGTTTCCGAGACTGGGAGCTCCCACCGGCGTGGACAGCGTGGTCGTTCCAACGACCCATACGGCACCCGTCCGAATACCCGCAATCATGATCGGCAAGGCCAGTGGCAGTTCCACCCTCCACAAGCTCTGGCGGTCGGTCATTCCCACGGCTCGAGCCGCCTCGATCAAATCGGAGTCGATCTCCCTCAAGCCCGTGACCGTGTTGCGTAGTGTGGGAAGCAAACTGTACATGGTCAGGGCCAAGAAGGCCGGAAGAAAACCAATCGAGCCACCCAGCAACGGGACCATGAAGGCGAGCAGGGCCAGACTGGGGATGGTCTGGATCAGACTCACCACCAACAATACGGGCGCACTCCATCGTGGGCGTCGTGAGATCACGATCCCGAGCGGAACACTAATCAGCACGCCGACCAGGATCGAGGTCAACGACAGCAAGAGATGTCCGCCCAGCAGGTAGGGCAATTCCGCAAAACGCTCAGACAAGTTTTGCCAGAGGTCTGGGCTCATGAAGACGGTCCCATCAGCCGTTCGAATTGCTCCGCCTGACGGCGAGGAGTCTCCATCAATCGGGTCACGCAACCGCTTTGCGGTGAGTTCAGGACTTGAGACGGAGTTCCGTGCTGGAGGATTCGGCCCTGCTGCATGATCAGCATTCGATCTGCTAGTGAGAGCGCTTCCGTCATATCGTGAGTCACCAGCACCACCGCCGGCTTGAGACGCTGTTGGATCTCACGAAATTCCCGCTGCAGCACGTCGCGTGTGATGGGGTCCAGGGCTCCAAATGGCTCGTCCAAGAGGAGAACTCGGGGGGAGTCCGCCAGCGCCCGAGCGAAACTCACTCGTTGGCGCTGCCCTCCCGAGAGTTGTTGCGGGAAACGGCCCCGGAATTCGGTTGCAGAAAGTTGAACCAGTTGGAGCAATTCAGCAACCCGCTTTCTCCGCTTCGATTCTTCCCAACCCGACAGCTCGAGGGTAATGCCAACGTTCTGTTCGACAGTCATATGGGGGAAGAGATCGGCCGTCTGGAAGACATACCCGATCCCACGCCTGAGCTCAACGGCCGCCAACTCCCTGACGTCTCGTCCCGCCAACAGGACTTCGCCGCCATCCGCTTCCAGCAGGCGATTGATCATCTTGAGAGTCGTCGTCTTGCCGCATCCAGACTCCCCCACCAGAACGACGAGCTCTCCTTGCGCAACCGCAAAGGAAACGTCCTCAACCGCCATCCGGTCGCCGTGCTTCTTACATAAGCCCCGTACCTCGAGAGCGGGAACTTGGGCCATCGATTCCTCCACGCCGGTCACATCTTATACGAATCGGAGAATAGTCTCTTGACTCGCTTCCCATCCGATCTGCTTTGCTGGAAGTGAGCTGCGCTGACGAACTCCGCTCTCCTGGAAGGAGAGCTGGAGGAGGAAGGAACCAGGGGGCCAATTCTCGAGGCGAAGCAGACAAGAGGCATAAAGTCACGGCACATCAAGTTTCAGGTTAGCCCATCCCCCGGCCGGTGGTCGGATCATTCAGGAAAGAAACTGGAAGAGCTCCCTCGCTCACGCTTTGGGCTCGGTAGGAATGTTTCAAAGCTCACGCGGAGCTCGCCAAGATCTTTCAGAGCCTGAAGCGTCAGCGAGGGAGCGATCCCACTATCAGGTTTCGCCCCAGTGCACTGTCCGTAAAGTTCCCGATGTTAATTGTCAGGGTAGTTTGCTATTGTTGGGCATGGCAAGACCCCACATTCGACTAAAGCTACCCGAACAAGATCGAAGAATACTGGAGTCCTGGTTGCGGGCTTCCAAGACCGATCGAGTCTTGGCCGAACGGGCTCAAATAATTCTGGCTTGCGGCCAGGGGCTGACGGCGACTGAAGTTGCGGAAAGGCTCTCCAGGCGGCTAATGAGTGTGCAAATGTGGCGCAGGCGCTATCTTGAGCAGGGAGTGTCAGGACTGGAGGATCGACCTCGATCGGGCCGTCCGCGGAAGCTATCGCATGCCAATGTGCGAGCTATTCTCAAAGCCACCGTTGAACGCATCCCACGGGAATCGACCTACTGGAGTGTGCGACTGATGGCCGAACACTCCGGAGTGAGCAAACATCAAGTCGCCCAGATCTGGAAGGCAGCCGACCTGAAGCTGCATCGAGTCCGTAACTTTAAAATCAGCAACGATCCTCACTTCGCCGAAAAGGTAATCGATGTGGTGGGGCTGTATATGGATCCGCCCGACAATGCGCTGGTTCTATCCGTGGACGAGAAAACTGAGATCCAGGCTCTGGATAGAACTCAGCCGATGCTCCAGCTCAGACCGGGACAGATCCAACGCCGGACACACGATTACAAGCGCCACGGTACAGCCAGTCTGTATGCCGCATTCGATGTGGTGACAGGTGAGGTCATGGGCCGCATCACCAATAGGCACCGAGCCAAGGAGTTCCTGGCTTTTCTCCGCCAGATTGATCAAGCGGTCGAGCCCGAACTGGATGTCCACTTAATCCTGGACAACTCGAGCACTCATAAGACCAAGCAGGTTCAAAGCTGGCTGGCCCAGCGGCCCCGATACCACCTCCACTTTACGCCCACTAGCGCCTCCTGGCTCAATGCCGTCGAAAGCTGGTTCTCACAGCTGGAGCGCCGTTCGATCTACAGAAACTCTTTCAGCAGCGTCCAAGAGTTGAGACAGGAAATAAAAAGATATATTCGGGTTCACAATCAACGCTTGGCCAAGCCCTTCAAGTGGCGCGCCACTGCTGACTCAATCCTGGCAAAGGCCCAAAATGCTCGCGAATCGCTCGGCCACTATTAACATCGGGAACTTATCGGACAGTGCACTAGCGAGGCTTCGCCTCAGACCGACGAGCGGTGTGTTGCGGAACTCTCCTGCAACGCTCAACCCAGGCCGGCAACTGAGTCGGGCTCACGGCCAAGGTACCTCGCGCCGAAGGTGCACAGGATAACAGCCCAGGGCAACGCCCTGGGGATAGGTGGGTCGACACGAGGCAGCCTGAAGGGCTGCGCGAAATCTAATTTCCCTTATGACTATCAATTCCAGAGCGAGTCTCGTGTGACGCGGGAGACCCTGAGAATTCGGTTGTCCAGCAAAAGCATGTCGGGGAGAATTATCGCGAAGCCTTTCAGGCTTCCTCATTCCTCTCTCGATTTACCCAGGGCGTTGCTCTGGGCTGTTATCTTTTTGCCCCTATCAGGGCGACTGGCCAGACTTAACTCCTTCGTCAAGATAAACCGCGAACAAACTTAGCTAGGGAGGCCAACTAGCTCGGACACACCGTGAGAGGTACCGCGCCGGTGTTGCAGATCTCAGCAGGCCACGCCAGGGGCTGGACGATTCGGGTGGACTGTGGCTGGACTTCGCCCGTGAACACGTCATTGCCCCACTTCAGTTCAGCCGTTCCGTTTTGGCCCGTGTTATTGGTGATGGTCACCTGCCCTCCCGGAGTACTCTGGAACGTCTGACAGTCTCCAGGCTGGAGGACCACGCACATGAGTAGCTGTGACAAGTTGCCGGCTGCCTGTATGAGGGTGGTCCAATTACGGTAGTCGGGAACGCGCGATCTTAGCCTCTCCAGGGAAACACGTAACTGTTCCAGCTCAATCTGAATGTCTAGTTCTTTGGCCACCTTTGTCCTCTTATCAATGTTCGTGTTGTAAGCTGGGGCGTTTCCACGTTCGGTTCAAGACGCAATTGGTGCACAATTCCAGTCCTGCAGAATATTCTGGTAAGCCATGAGGTGTTCCTCGACCTTGGGATATCTGAACCGAACTGTGTCGCGACCGCTGATCCTCGGAGTTCTGCGAGGCTGGAACCGATAGCCTCGCGATGGGAGAATAGCCCGAATGGAGAGTTCTGGTGATCGAATTGCGGTTTCCTCCAGGGCCAGCCCGCGAGGAACCCTGGCTGCCGCCTGGGGGCTGCTAGGGTTGAGCAGCCTGCTCTTATCGGCAGTTTATCGCTTGTCTTTGCGGGCCTTCGAAGCTCTTGCGACACCCTTGGATTGGTACCATTGGCTTTCTCTCGTGGTTTGTTTGCTCCTGATGGCCTACTCGGAGGGCTATCGGGGTTTTCAGCAAGGATTCTCACCACGAGCGGCCGTCCGGGTCCGCTATCTGCGTGACCATGCCAGCTGGTTGGAGACGGTCCTGGCCCCTCTGTTTGTCCTGTCTTACTTTCACGCCCAACGGCGGCGGCAGATTATTTCTCTCGTGCTCACCCTGCTGATTGTCTGTCTGGTCCTCGTGGTTCGCCTCATTCCCCAACCCTGGCGGGGCATCATCGACCTTGGAGTAGTTGTGGGACTGACGTGGGGGGTGCTTAGCTTCGCGGTCTGCGTCTGGAAAGAGCTGCGGAGAGATTAGCTGTCGCCTGAAGAGTTCGGCAACAAGTCCCATGCCACAGCCTTCAGCCCCTGAATCGGCAAGCCGGATGAGCACTCCAAGTACCCGCTTCCAGGGAAAGGCGGCGGCATGGCCGCGCGCACTCCGAAGGGCTTCGCCAAGATTTTCAGAGCATTCTACGGCTTCTTTTTGTCAAAAATGTCCGATGGTTTCGTATTCACCTGCAGCATGTCGTCATTGACCCAGTAGTACGGTCCGAAGGGAATCTGCTCCGGCCAGACTTCATCCAGAGACATAGCGTCGTAGAGCTTTCCTCCCTTCATCACGTACTTTGCATCGGTGGTGTTCCGGATGTTCTGGAGTGGATTCGTATTGAGTACGATCAAGTCCGCCAGTTTCCCAACTTCCAGCGACCCCAGGTCCTTCTCCGCGCCCAGAAATCGTGCGCCATGCAGACTGGCCAGCTCGAGCGCACCCATGTTGCCGAACGCTGCTGCCGCCATCCACAATTCCCAGTGTCCGGCCAGGGCGTGTTGCTCCCCGTGGGAGCCGAGTGCACCCCCGCCTCCTTCCGCGATGATGTCAGCCATCGCCTGGGCGACGATTGGAAAACGGTAGTCGGTGGCGGGACGCAGCGTCCTGACGCGGGCGCGAGGTATCAGTGCCCGCCAGGGCATCCAGCGACGCTGTTTAGGATCTTTCCAGACCTCGCTTTCGGCGACCCAGTAACGGAAGGAACCGCTCCCTGCGCTCACCAGAGTGGGCGAGAATGTCGCCTTGGCCTGGCCGAAAAACCGGGCACCGTCCGAGTACATCGGAACTTCGCCAAAGGCGTGTTCCCAGCCGGTCTGACCGTCCATGGTGAATCCCACATCCTCCAGGAAGTGCCCCCCTTCTGAAGTGAGGTTCACCCCAACCTGCCGGGCGGCCTCGGCCATCCACTGCCTCTGGTCACGGCGGGCCTGGGCGTACTGTTTGATAGAAACGGCTCCCCAGCTGGCCATCTTCTTGACTTCGTTGAGAGCCGCTTCAGGATCTGAAATCTTGTTGGCACGGGCAGCATCGCCCGAAGTGACATTGTCGCCGATACTGAAGCCTCGCGGTCCGATCATCTCTCCCGCCTCGATCAACTCGGCCGTGGGAAACATGTTCTGGCTCCACATCGATACGTCTTGCGTGGTCGTGACCCCATAAGCCAGATAAGCAGCCTGTTCGAAGTCGTGTCTGGGCCGCATCCCCCGCCACTCGCGATAGTGATGCGAGTGCATGTCGATCAGACCCGGAATGATCGTCTTTCCATTGGCATCAATGACCTGGTCGACACCGGCCGTATTGCAGGTGCCGATGCAGGAGATGCGGCTTCCCTCCACTATGAGGGAGCCTTGTTCGATGATTTCGCGGTTGTTCGCCAAGGTGATGATCCGGACATTGGTGAGGGCCATGTTTCCCGAGGGGACATCGCGCGGTACACTGAGGGGGAACGTCCCGCGATCTGTCTTGCCGCTGTCCATGTGATGCGCGAAGTAGTTCGGGCCGCTCCCGTACTCCAGAGTCGTAGCGTTGCGCCAGCGCGGAAAAAGGCCTCCGTCGCTGGTCAGAGCGGTTACGGGAAACTGGCCACTCCTCTTCTCCACTCGTTGAGGTTCGCCTCCGATGCCACCCCACGCCATGGGGGCAACGTAAACGTTGTCTCCTTCCTGGAAAGCAACCCACTCGCCGCCGGGGGATGGAACGATTTCATCGGCGGCTGGAAACTGGAGGTGCTCACGCCGGTCGCTACCGTCCGGCTTCACGGAGACCAGCGCCGTGCCGGCGCGCCCGCCGTCGGTCGCGCCCCGTACCTCCGGCCAGAAGATCCTGCCTTCCGGCCCGAACGATGGCCGGGGCAATTGACGACGTGCCTGGTTGCCTGTTCCCGGAGGTCGAATGATGGTTGCGATTGCTGTCCCCTCACTCCCGCCAGCCTGTGGACTTGCCGTGAAGCGGGTGATTTCGAACCCGGGATTGTGTGGGTCAAGGTTCGCCCGCGGGCTGTCGCTCCTTGGCCACGGGCCACGATCACGTAGGTCCCGTCAGGACTCCAGACCGGATGGGTGTAATCTCCCGGCTCACTGGAAAGGCGCCTTGGCTCTCCACCGCTGGCCGGGACTTTCCACAAATGGCCCCGCTTGCCGTCATCCCATGACACAAAGGCAAGAGTGCTTCCATCAGGGCTCCAGGCCGGCGCAAACTCGAGCGGCCCAAAACTGGATGGCGTGATGCGTCGCGGTTTCGCTCCATCCTGCAAGTAGATTCGACCCACCGCCTGAAAGACGACGCGTTCGCCATCGGAGGTTGCTGTGGGCCAGCGAAAAAACTTCACGTTAAGCGGATCATCAGTGATCCGGAATTCCAGGCGAGCCATTTCGGAGATTGTCCTGCGTACTTTTGCCGAGATCGGGATCGTTGACACTGCCCCGCTATCGGAGTCGACGCGACGAATCTTGCCTCCCTGCATGATCAAGATCGATTTGCCGTCCCGGGCCCATCTGTCCCGGGGCAGTACGCCCAGCGTCTTGCCGCTGACCACCACCAACGGCTCAATCGGATCCATGATCATCCGCTCGGCGCCGGTTTTCATGTCGCGCAACCAGAGCGAGGTGCGGGGTCCGTAAGCGTGGCCCTTGAAAGAGAGCAGCCAGTCCGGGATGTAGCGGGCGAAAGCGAGCCAACGGCCGTCGGGAGAAACCTCCGGCGCAGACGCTCCACCGCTGGAAAGACTTGCAGCTGCTGAACTGCCGGCTTCGCCGGAGGTAATGTCGACAGTTAGACCGTCCTCAAGTGTTAACCGCCGAATCTGGTGGGAACCGGCCAGCGGGCCGCCTTCGGCCGAACTGGTCACCTGATAGAAGAGATATCGGCCGTCTTCCGACACACTTGGCCATGCCGGGCCACCCCGCCCACCTCCTTCAACCAACTGGACTCCCTGACCCCCGTCCTTGTGATACATCCAGAGTCCGCCCCTCGTATCCGGGTTGTCCCGGCCCGCCGGGCTCCTGCGTGCCACGATGTATTGCCCGTCGGGCATCCAAGTGGGTTCCAATGTCGTCGCATTCAAGTCTCTGTCGACGATCCGGGGCTTTGAACCGTCAGCGTCCATTAACCATAAGTTGTACTGAGCACTGCGATCCGAAATAAAGGCGATAGTCGAGCCGTCGGGAGAGATGCGGGGTTGAAAGTTCAGTGCTACCCCGCTGTCCTGTGTGAGGACCGTCGCCTCTCCTCCCGTGGCTGATACCCGGTAGATGTGTCCCAACAGGTCAAACGCAATCCAGGCTGCGTCGGGCGAAATATCCACCGACATCCATGTCCCCTCAGTGGTCGTAAAGTCAATGACGCGGGTCTTTCCCCGTGCTCCTGTGACATCCCAGTCGGTGGCGTTGCTGTCGGTCTCACCTTCTCTGCTTTCTCCGGCGCGTTGAGCAAGAGCAGGCACCCAGCTTGCCAGCAGAATGATTATCCACAAAGCTCCCGCTTGTCTCCGTATTGCTGCGCCGATTTTCATAGCCAGTCTCCCCAATCTGCCAGCATCTCTTTACTGGTTTTCTCCGTGCACTAGCCCGGATAATGCGCGAGTTTTCGGCTGCAGGGCCGGGATCATCCGCTCTGACTGCGTTACCCACCCTCGGGCGCCTCGACAGAGTGCCTGACTATGACTGCGGGGCCCTCGGGCGTAAAGCCTTGTCAGAGCGGCGCTTCCGGCCCTTCGCTTCGAAAACGCGTTAATTATCCGGGCTAGAGGCATCATCTAGCATAGCATTCAGAGAGAAAAAGAATCTTCAGAGAGCTACGGCATCTTTCTTAGTCTCAAACCCCGCCCGAATCGATGCTCGAACCCTTGCCTCTGCCGATGTCCTCCCGATAATTGTCATCGTAGGCTGGATTTGGGAGAGGAATGCAAGACCGTTTCTGTGGAGCAAAGGGAGCCGGAGTCCTGGTGCCAACGAGTCCGGCTTTTCCTCCCCCTTTCGCCAAGGCTACGGAGGGTAGACGCTCGCGCTGCCGCTGGCGCTCCGAGAGCCGGCATTCCAAGGCCATGGCCCGGTTATCGACTCACTGTGAACTTCGGGGCACGACTATCAGAGCCGCCAGCGGGAGCGCAGCGTCCGGCCGATCCAGGCTTTGCGCGATACGAAAGACCGCGCAACCAAACTTGACTCAATCGTCAAGCTAAATCCCAGACAAACTTTCTTGGCCCAAGGTTTCAGGTCAGTTGTGCCTCTACTGCTTCTGTAAACGACTGTCACCACTTTCTCGTCCTATCTATTGACGGATCTGCTCGGTCCACTTTGTAATGCAGGGGGGCGGAAAAGATGAGGATTCGGCTCAAACGCAATCGGCTGGCACAAGAGCTGGCACGTAAGAGCCTCAGCTTGAACAACTGGGGAAGTCGGCTGGGACTCAGCAAGGGACATCTGTCTCTGTTGCTCAACGGTCGGCGACGCTACCCCAATCCCGAAACGCGTCGCAAGTTGATGGAAGGACTGTCCCTTCGATTCGAGGATTTGTTTGAGCTAGAAGGTCTTCTCGTCGTGCAACCGGAAGAGTCCTCCAAGCCTCGGGGAGAGACTCCGATGCAATCCCCACAACTCGCGGTGGAAGCGAAAGGAGCACCCGACTTGACCGTCTTGGCAACCGAATGGAAGTACGCCCTGCGCGCCTTGCTGCGCCGGCCTGGATTGACTCTGGCGTCAGTTTTGACGCTGGCCCTGGGCATCGGCGCGGCCAGCGTAATCTTCGGAGTGGTCGAAGGCGTCCTGCTGCGGCCTCTGCCCTTCGATGAACCGCAGCGCCTGGCCTTGCTGGGCTCGATTCGTCAGCGAGATGGCAGTCTCGGGTACGCCTCACGCCCCGAATTCCTCGACTTAAGGGGACTCAAAGATGTTTTCGAAGAGGTCGGGGCCAGCGAACCCTGGGTGACCGACTGGACGGGTTACCCCGCCTGGACGAAATCCGCTTCGATTTCTCGGTTCTGGCGGCAACACTCGGAGCCACCCTGGTCAGCTTGCTCATCTTCAACCTGGTTCCCGCCTTTCTAAGCACGGGAAGGCTCTCCCACACAGGGTTTGCCCGAGGGCGAGTCACGGCAGTGCGCAGTCACTCGCGGGTCCGCTCGGTGCTGGTGGTGGCCGAGCTTGCTCTGGCTCTGGTGTTGCTGACCGGGTCAGGACTGATGATGCGCAGCTTCTCCCGGCTGCTGGCGGTTGAACCTGGATTCGAACCGGATCAGGTGCTCACCTTCCGGCTGGTGCTGGGTGATCGCTATCTGCAAGGCAACCAGAGCACAGAGTTTTTTGACCGCCTTCAGCAGCGCTTGGAAGGCTTGCCCCAGGTGGAGTCTGTGGGGTTGGTGGACCGCCTGCCCCTGCATTGGACCTACAGCGGCCCGATCGCAATCGAGGAGAGCGAGAACCTCGAGCACAAGGAGCTGGAGCTGGCCCGGCGCTATGTTTCGGGTAACTACTTTGCCGCCCTGGGGATCGAAGTGTTGCGTGGTCGGCTCTTCGACAGCCGTGACCGAAGAGAGATGCCCCCGGCGGCAATCATCGACGGATTGTTGGCACAGCGCCGCTGGCCCGACGACAGCCCTCTGGGTAAACGGCTCAAAAGAGGCGGCCCCGATTCTCCCGCGCCCTGGGCAACCGTGGTGGGAGTGGTATGCCATGTCAAACACCGGGGACTTGAAACAGAGAGTCCCGAACAAGTCTACTTCCCACTGGCCCAACATCCTTTCGGAACGGGCTCTATGTTCGTCGCCGTGCAGGGAAAGGGTGCGGACATGGCATCCTTGACCTCGGAAGTCCGCAACCTCGTTTGGAGCCTCGATCGAAGCCTGCCCCTGGCTGAACTCAAACCCATGCGAGACCGTCTGTCGGCTTCGCTCTCACAGCGTAGCTTCAACATGTTGCTCTTCGGCCTTTTCGCCGGCTTCGGATTGGCCTTGGGCTCGGTTGGGCTCCTGGGAGTAGTCTCTCACTCGGTCAGCCGCCGCACGCGGGAGATTGGCGTGAGGATGGCCCTTGGGGCCAGACCCGGCCAGATCTTGCAATGGGTGCTTGGCTCCGGGATGCGACTGACGCTGGCGGGTCTGGTTCTGGGCTTCCTGGCTTCACTGGCTTTGGCCCGTACGCTGTCGTCGCTACTCTTTGGCATCGAAGCCCTCGACCTCCCCAGCTTCGCTGCCGCGTCCCTCTTCCTGGCCGTGGCCGCCTTGGGCGCCTGCTACCTACCCGCCCGCCGCGCCTCACGCGTCGATCCCCTGATCAGTCTTCGTTGGGAATAAACTGTGCAGCCCATGCTGAATTCCGGCGCTCACGGAAAGACTCTGAGTCCTGCAGTCCATAATTACGGTGACGTATGTTGGGGGCGCGACGCGAGTCATGCCTGGGGCGATTGACAGATCCTTCGATCGCACAGGATACTAAGAGGTGCTTGAGTCCGAATTGTGATTCTGGAGACGGCAGCATGCTTCACGCCAAGTACCATCGGCTTGCGATTCTCCTGGTTTTTTGTCTGGGGAGTAGGATGGGGTTGCGTCCGGGGCCAGGTTGAAACCGGCGAAAGGTCCAAGGTGGGGAAGTCCCTCCCTGATCCTGCTCTGTCGGCAGAGTTATTTCTGCCCGAAGACAAGCAGAAATACCTGTGGGACATTGAGCACCTGGCGCTCGTCATGACCCAGGACGTCGTGCCTGTCTTCCGCCGTACCTTTCAGCAGGCACGGACCAAAAGTCTCCTGGAGTTTCTGGCACCTGAATTTCGCGGTCGCCTCTTTGCGGGGGAGGGAATCGCAGTCCGCAAGGGCCCGGTGAGCCTGCAAACCTGGAGAGAAGGGCAGCCACTGAAGCAAGTGGACGCACAGGGCTTCGTCGAGGCCCTGCTGTCCTATGGCAAAGCCTTTTCCGGGGTCGAGCAAGTGGGCATTCACTTCACGACTCTGGTGCCCGAGAAGGACGGCGACCTGGAGGGCTCCTGGACGACTCAGTGGGAGATTGACCTCAAAGGAGCCCTCAAAGACGGAGGGCGTGCGCAACACCGGATTGAAGGCCGATTTCGTCTCAAGCGGCTCTCGGAGGACATCGGCTCCAAAGCTGGGTGGATCGACAGTTTTGAGGTCACGCAGTCCTGGTTCGCGAGCAGTCCGTACCCCCTGATGGAGGAGATCACCGACGCTACGGGAATTGCCGTGGAGGAACTCACCGACAACTGGAAGAAACTAGGTCCTCCCTACTATGCCGTTAACGGCAGAGTGAGCCTCACGGACCTGGATCGCGACGGTCGCACAGACTTTGTCATCTTCGATTACCCAACCTCGAGGCTCTTCATCTACCGGGGATTAGGGGGGGGGAAGTTCGAGGACATCACCGAGGCTGCGGGCATTACCGTTACCGGTTCGCCCATGGTCGTTGCGGATCTTGACAACGACGGCTTCGAGGATCTTGTCTTGCGGCTTGATGAACGCCGTCTCGTGATTTACCGGAATCGCGGAAACGGTACTTTCGAATGGCTGGCACCATACGAACACAGCCTGAACAACCTGAACCTGGGAACGAGTTCTCCGGTGTTTGCCGTCGCGGACTACGATGGGGACGGGCTGCTGGACCTTTACATTGGACAGGCAGGGAAAGCACCTCGCAAGGGGCAGCAGGCCCGCTGGATTGGGGACCGGACTAGCCCAGAAGGTCTGCTGCTGCGAAACCAGGGCAACTGGAAGTTCCAGGACGTCTCGGCAGTCGCAGGTTTGAGTGGAGAGAACATTGACACGTTGGCTGCGGTGTGCTCGACTTGGAGGCCGGACGGGGATCCCGATCTGTTCCTGGCCAACCACATGGGACACAACGTCCTCTGGGAGAACCGCGGAGACGGCACCTTTGCCAAGCTTTCCCAGGCGCCGGGATTCGGTGGCTTCAGCATGGGCGCGACGGCCGGGGATCTTGACGGCGACGGGGATCCTGATCTCTACGTGGCCAACATGTACTCTGCGGCCGGTTCTCGGGTCATGGGAAACCTTCGTCCTTCGGACTATCCGCAGGGGACTTTTGAGCAGATCCGCGGATTCATTACCGGCAACGAGCTCTACCGGAACGATTCAAAGCAACTGCGGCCAATCGGTGCGACGGCGCAGGTGTCAAACAGCGGTTGGGCTTACGGTCCGGCAGTGGTGGATCTGGACGGTGACGGAGCGCTCGATCTTTATTCCCCCTCCGGATATCAGAGTGTTAGCAGAGAAGAGCCGGACGGCTGAAGCTGTGTGTGGAGGGTTGCCGTGTCGCAGCCCACGACCCGCCTTGAGGATATGGCTCCGATCGGAGACGTCGACGCAGATCGAGGTGAATTCTGGATCCCGAACCCTTTTACAGTCAACCTGATGCCTCGGAACCTGAGTTCCTACGAACCGAACCAGGTCTTTTTGAATATCGCCGAGGGACGATTTGCTGATATCGGCTACCTATCCGGCGCCGACTCAGACGGAGATGGGCGGGGCGTCATGGTCGCGGACTTCACGGGAGACCTCCAGCCGGATCTGCTGGTTCTTCAGAGTGGCGGAGGTCCTCTCAGACTCTTCGCCAACCGTTTTCCGCCTTCCAGCCGGCTGGTCGTCTCCCTCGAGGGCAAGGAGAGCAATCGCCTGGGAATTGGAGCGTCGGTCATCGCTGAGGTTGAGGGTCGGAGGCTGGTGCGGCAGATGTTCCCGACCAACAATTTCTCAGCGGCCCAGGCGAGCCAGCTTCGATTCGGTCTCGGTCAGGCCCAGAAGGTCGACCGCTTGTTGGTCAAATGGCCCTTCGGGAAAACTCAGGAGTTCCGTTCCGTACCCGTGGGTGCGCACATTCGGATCACGGAAGGGCAGTCAGAGTTCGAAGTGCTCTACACCAGTAAAGCACGGTCAGCGAATCCTTAGCTCACTGCTCGGAGTGTGCGTCCTCAGTCGGCCCTGAGAACCTCCACTGGATCCAGGACTGCCGCCCGTCGCGCTGGAACGTAGCTGGCTAGCCCGGATTATGCAAGAACCGTAGGCCGGAGTTGAAAAGAGAGTCGAAAGTGGCCCAAATCGGGAGATCGAAGGTGCGACAGGCAGATTTTCGAGGGATCTCTGTGGACGAGCCGTGTGGAGTAGGTGGGGGAGTGAATTTCAGACGGAGTTGGGCCTGAATGAGTGTCCTAAACGATCATTCGGGAGCCTAGGAGAGGCTAGGAGTCTGCGCGGCAGGAAATGTCCGGGCTGGTGAATAAAATGGCGATATGGGAACGACATTTCGGAAGTACCAGCCGGAGCAGAGCTTCTTGCTACCCCCCTCCCCGCGAGATTGGTTGCCGGAAGATCATCTGTCCTACTTTATCTCCGAAACGGTGGATGAGCTGGATCTGAGTGGATTCTACGCGCCGTACGAAGGGGACGGGCGGCGCAATCGGCCGTTTGATCCGAGGATGATGGTGAAGATCCTGATTTATGGGTACGCGACGGGAACGTTCTCGTCGCGGAAACTGGCTCGTCGAGTGTATGAGGACGTGGCTGTTCGAGTGTTGTCGGCGGGTAATTTCCCAGCCCACCGGACGATGGCGGAGTTTCGTCAACGTCATCTCAAAGAGTTCAAGAAACTGTTTGGACAGGTGGCGCGGATCGCGGCCGAGGCGGGATTGGTCAAGCTGGGGCGAGTGGCGGTGGACGGCTGTAAGATCAAGGCCAACGCCAGCAAACATAAGGCGATGAGCTATTCACGGATGTTGGAAGAAGAGAAAAGGCTGGAAGGAGAGATCGCCGAACTGTTGGATCGTGCGCAGCAGGTGGATAAAGCGGAAGACGAGCTCTACGGCGAAGAGAATCAGGGAGACGAACTGCCTGAAGAGTTACGCCGCCGCGAAGATCGGCTGAAAAAGATCGGGGAGGCAAAGCAGCGAGTGGAGCAACGGCAGGCCGAGGCGGATCGGAAGCGCGGCCGCAAGCCCGGAGACGGTCGCAAGAACCCGCGCGGAGGACGCCCCTTCAAGCGGGAGTTTGGAGTTCCCGAGGAGAAGGCCCAAGACAACTTTACAGATCCGGAAAGTCGAATCATGAAGAGCTCTGGGGGATTCGAACAATGCTACAACACGCAAGCCGCTGTGGATGAGGAGACACAGATGATCGTGGCCACGGGGGTTACCAATAACGCGGCCGACAACAGACAATTACTGGGGATGATCGATGCGGTCCAAGAGAACCTGGAGCACCCTCCCGAGCAGGTAGTGGCCGACGCCGGGTATAAGTCCGAGGAGAACTTTGAAGGTCTAGAAGAACGCGAGATCGATGGCTACATCTCTTTGGGCGAGAGGGGCGAGATCCCGAGCCGTCGGAAAATCTCCCCGCCACGCTTCGCATGTTCAAGAAGCTGGGCACGGAGGCGGGGCAAACTGTCTACCGCTGGCGCAAGGTGATCGCGGAACCTGTATTCGGCTGGGTTAAACAGGTCCTTGGCTTTCGAACCTTCAGCTTGAGGGGACTCGAGAAAGTGGAAGGCGAGTGGGACCTGGTCTGTCTCGCCCTGAACTTGAAACGCATGAATGGGCGCCTACCCACCTGCTGAGCAGGTTCGGACGGAAAGATGCCCTCCCCCTGGGCTCATTTTCAGCAGTTCGGCCGCCTCTGCAAGCGGAAGCACGATAAAGATCGCCCTTTCTCTTATAGGGCACCCCGAAACATAAACTCAAGAATTGGAAATTCCACGTTGATCAGAAACTCCTGCCGCGCAGACTCCTAGCTGGAGTTAAGGCGATTCAAGACGAGGAGGAAAAGGGCCTGCTCCGGAAAGCCGGAGGAAAGATGGGCCCAGATGCGTCGAGTGGTTTGTCGAACCCGCGCCCCAATTTTGAGGACCCGGCGACGCAAAGTTTCGATTTCGAGTTTCTGCCAGGGGGTTCCATACAGATAATCGCGGAGTCGGACGAACATCTGGTAAGCCAGCCCATGCAGGAGAAGTCGAAACTGGTTGGCCAGGAATCGATGACAGCTCAGCCGATCCATACTCAGATGGTTCTTGAAAGCCTTGATGAAGTTCTCCGACTGTCCTCGATCGGTGTAGTGATCATAAAGGGACTGGGAAGAGAGATCGTCTCGGTTGGTGACCACAAAGCGACGATTGATCCCACGATGGTCGACTTCCACTTTGACGATGACGCGACGGAATCGATCCCAGCTGCCAGCTCGATAAAGAAACTCGTCAAACTGACGCTGTTTTTCCTCGAACTCGTCGAACCTGAGTCGAGTCGACTCGAGCATCGGCTCGACCATCCGTTGCAGGCGGGGGTTCCGGCTTAACCCAATGACATATTGGAGTTTGTTCTCTTCAGATTCACAGAACTCGTAGAGCCGAGGCGTGGCAAAGCCGCCTGTCGGCCCGGATCTCAATTTGAAGTTCCTTGCCAACTTCTCGTCGAATGGCTTTCACGATTCGTTTCAGAATAGGAACGATGTGAGAGGCAGCCCCCTTGTTTCCAGGCCTCAATACGACAGTGACCAGGTCCCCCGTAACGGCATCGAAGATCAGCCAAGGATGCAGAATGTGGTTTCGGTAATAGCCGTGGTAAAAAGAGAATTCCTGTTGGCCGTGAGTGTGGTCGTCAGTACTGTCCAGGTCCAAGATGACCTGGTCGGGGCGTCTCTTCTTCAGCGAGCGGACATAACGCTGTAGGAACCCCCGGCTCAGACGCATGAGATACCTTCTTGCTGACAGAGTTTTCCAAACGGGAAAAAAGTTGCCTGGGTGGCCAAGTCAGGATCGCTCTCAGGTAACTGATCACAGACGGTCTTGAGCATGGGATCCGAGCGCAGCGTGTCCGCGTCATTGCAGTCTTCGTACCCGGCAACGATCTGAAAGACTCGTTGTCGGATCAGCTTTAACTGCTCATGACGAACGTAGCGTTGGTCCCGGCTATCCGCAATACACGAACTGAAGTCCTCGCAGAGTCGATCTTGCCGATCCAGGGAACCAAACAACAGCCATCCGGCATCGGAAGTCAGGTTCCCACCATCAAAACGAGCCGTGATTTGTGTGTGCGAGTGAAATGCCAGGGTGGTCTGACAGACGGGGTTTGACATTGCCGTAGTTCTCCGATAAGGATTTGTTTAATAAACCCTTTTATATCAGAGAGCTACGGCATTTTTTCTGGTCCCCAATCCACTCGAATCCGGATCTCTTGCATAATCCGGGCTAGAGCTTTCGTTGCCAACTGAATTCTTGGCATTGCGCCCTGAGCGTCTTGGAGTGCGCCGAGAATCGGCACCTTGTGCACAAGGTGGAGCTACACTCCGCACTCCAATGCCTTCGGCAAGTTTTTTTCTTGAATGATCCGGCGCAGCCGGGGGATGGGCTATCCAGAAACTTACCTGGTGTAGACCACCTCGCCATTGATAATGGTCTTCTGGACCACCGTTAGGTGCAGATCATTGGGGTCGGTTTCGAATGGGTTGCGATCGACGATCACAAGATCGGCCAAGGCGTCAGGCTCGATTCTGCCGGTGATCTTCTCGAACCCCATCTGTCTGGCCGAATTGACGGTGAACATAGCCAGGGCCTGCGCGATTGTCACAGCGCCGGCCTTGCCAAAACTCGCTCCTCCACCTGGAACCTCACGGGTCACGAGAGACTCAATAGCGGGCCACGGATTCGGGGAAGGGACGACCGCCCAGTCGGATCCCGGGACTACCAGAG
>CBDDCF010000007.1:0-77380 GCA_965225995.1 Acidobacteriota bacterium
ATGACGTTTCCGACAGGTAAGAAGGACCGCTCGAGTGGCTTCCTGATTCCGAGCACCGGCAACTCGAACCGGAAAGGAAGAAGTTTAACTCAGTCGTTCTACTTGGTCCTAGGACCGAGCGCCGACGTCACTTTCCGCGAAGATTACTTCTCCAAACGGGGTTTTGGCCATGGTTTCACCCTGCGTGCGCGACCCAATGCTCATTCCAACCTCTTCTTGGATGGCTACACCATTGATGATCGGATGGGACAAGGTGGTACCAGCCTCAATGGCACGGGAGAGACTCGCTTCGGAGACTACCGATTTGTCGCGGACTTCAATCTGGTGAGCAATTTTGTCTTTCGGCGCGTTTTCTCTGATAGTTTCTTTGCCGCCACCCGACCCACCGAAGCATCTCACTTTTTCGTCACGAACAATTTCGGGGGCGGTTCCTTCAATCTGCGTCTGGCCCGCCAGGAGACTGTTTTCTCGACCAAGAACGCGGTCATCCGGCACACCCCTTCGATCTCTTTCGACCTGGTCGGGCAGCCCATCGCACACACTCCTTTCTTCCTGGACCTGCAAACGGCGGTAGGGGGAATCAGCCGCGTCGATCGAGAAATCGAAACCCCGGCGATCACTCAACGCCTGGATCTGAAACCGAGCATCTACGCTTCGATCCCGATTGGTCAGGGACTTCGAATCACACCTCGAATCTCATTCCGCGAAACCTTTTATAGCGATAGCCTGACTGAAGACAGCTCGGGAGATCGCTTGGTTTCGAGTGCGAGTTTGAATCGCCGGTTCTTTGACTTGACAATCGATATTCGAGGCTGGGGTTTGTCTAAGCTTTACGAGCGGGAAGACGGTTCCAGCTGGAAGCATCTGATCGAGCCTGAAGTTCGTTACCGACTCACCGACGGAATCGGCAACGATTTCCATGAGGTGATTCGGTTCGATGAAAATGATGCGATTGCCGACACCAACGAAGTGGAATATGCGATCGTCAACCGCTTCTTCGTGAAACGTCGCACGCGTAACGGATCGACGACTCACGAGTGGCTCTCGGTCAAGGTCGCTCAGAAGTACTTCTTCGACTCAGACTTTGGAGGTGCCTTGCGCGCCGGACCGGTCAATCAATTCTTTCCCCTCTATACCCTGACCGGTTTCCCTTACGGGGCTCTCCGCCGCAACGTCTCTCCACTCACAACGGTGGCCCGCTTCAATCCCAGCCGACGGATCAGTTTCGATGTTCGCGGGGATTATGATTTCGCTTTCAATACCTTCCGCAGCTTTTCCATGACCGGTTTCTTGCACCGCGATCTCCTGAGTCTGGGCACTACTTACTATGTGACCAAGGATCTGGAACCCGGCACCTTCGAAAACAACCAAATCCAGGGGCAGATCAGTTACGGGAACATCAACCGGGGAATCTCGGGATCGGCGGTATTCAGTTACGATGCTCGGACCCGCGCCCTCCTTAACATGCGATCCCGGCTCAATTACTTCTGGGACTGCTGCGGAGTTTCGCTCGAGTTTCAACGACTCAACCTCGGATTGAGAGAGGAAAGTCAACTCCGTTTTTCATTCTTCTTGAAAGGTCTGGGCTCGTTTGGCACGATTCGTCGACCGGAATCCATCTTCTGAGTCATTCCAGCCCATCTTCCTTGGGCTGGGCTCAAATCTCGGAGATCGAGAATCCAACCTGATTTCAGGTCTCGCGAGTCTGGCGGGGGCCGGGGGAAGTCTGGAGTCGGTTTCTTCCTGCTACCAGACGACTCCTCAGGGTGGACCTCCAGGGCAAGCTGACTACCTGAACCTGGCTTGCCAAATTAGCTGGTCCTGCTCCCCCCTCGAATTGCTCGAAATTTGCCAGAGTGTCGAGGTCGAGCTAGGGCGGGTCCGGAGCGAAAGGTGGGCAGCTAGAACCCTGGATATCGACATTCTGTTGATGGGCCGCCGTGTCATTATGCGAGATCGCTTGCTGATACCCCATCCCCGGATGGCATCGAGGGCTTTTGTATTAGTGCCTCTGGCCGAGATTTCAAGGAGCACGATCCATCCGGTATTCAGAAAGACGATCTCTACCCTTCTGTCAGAGCTCGAATCCAATGAACTGATTGGTCCCCATCCTTGGGGAGCGGCCGCGCAAGCACGCCTGGACTGTTTGGTGAGTTGAGGTCTTGTCTTTCGGCAAATCACTGTGGCGGGTCGCCTTTGCTATACTATCGAGCGAAGCAGCGATGGCTAAAGAGGAAGTGAAACAGGAAGCATCCATGGCTCCCGCGCCGCGCGAGTACAGTACGGTGCGCGAGTATTTCGTGACCACTGTCGTGTGCACGATTTTCGCTCTCTTTGTCACCACCTACGTGGTCCATCCGATGACCGTTCCTACGCCTTCGATGGTCCCTACCATTGAAATTGGTGATCGCCTCCTGATCGACAAGTTCACGATACGAAACGGATTCACCGAGAAGCTCCCCCTCAGTCCATATCACGAGGTAAAACGGGGCGACATTCTGGTCTTCAAATACCCTGAGGAACCGGAGGTCCTCTATGTGAAGCGGCTGATTGGCCTGTCTGGCGAAACGATCGAAATCCGCGACAAACAAGTCCATGTCGACGGCAAAGCGATCGATGAGCCCTATAAGTTTCACAAGGACGAGGCTATCTTTTCGCGAAATGGCCCGCATTCTTTTCTTTCAGGGATCAAGCGAGATAATTTCGGGCCCGTGTTGGTACCTGCCGACAGTTTCTTCATGATGGGGGACAACCGGGACGACAGCGCTGACAGCCGTTATTTCGGCTTCCTCGAAAAGAAATACGTGGTGGGTCGCCCGCTACTTGTCTTCTGGTCCTACGCCGACGACAACAACGCCCATCTGCGAAGCGACATCATTCGCCTCTACGCCGAGCGCGTCTTCGGCTTCTTTAGCAAGACCCGCTGGTCCCGAATGGGGCATATCATTCGCTGATGGTTTCCAAGTGGTTTGGGAGGTCTCAGAAGCCCATCCCTTTCCCGGATCCCCAACAACAAGTCTCTGCGCGTCTGTCCTCGGTCCGATTGATTCTCTCGCCTCCTAACATGCCGTCGATCGCTTCCCTCAGGTTCGCCATCTCGGTCAGCACGAATAAGCTCCGGAGAGTCTCATCTGTGATTCGATTCTTGGAATAGTCCAGATAAAGGTCAAGGGCTTCGATCTTGAGCCGATTGCCGCGCTCCGGATCTGTGCAAACAGATCCCTCATCTGGACATCTTTGATTTGCTGATAGTGCTCTTGCAGGGAGTGCCACTCGGCCCGCTGGCTGACTAACGGCGGACTCATAGGTTGCTCCTCCTTCCTCGACCTCGACTCGCAAGATCCATTCGCATGCGTCACCCGTAGTTATGGTTAGCAGGACTAAGCCAGCCCAGTATGCGACAAGCGGACCCGTGATGATAGGGGGCAGAAATCGCTCCACCTGACGGTTGGCCACAGCCGTTGTGGAGGGGGCTTGAGCATGCAATGATTAGGCTAGGAGTGTGCGTGAAAGAAAGACTGGCGCTACTGTTCCGATCGGCAATCCGGCTTTCTCTGCTTACTCTGCTGGTCTTTCTCCTGCTAAACGTGATTGCAGCCATCGCTTTCAACAGTGTTCGCACTCGGAGCACCAGCTCGAACTCCCGCCCGTACTTCATCGCTCCCGGTTCGCCTGAGGGAGAGCAGATTCTGACGAATCTGCTGCCGAGCCAGGATGGGCAGGCTGCCCTCAAGCTGACAACTTCAGACCCCGGAATTCGTCCCCATCCGGTGCTCGGCTTCACCGAAGGACTTTCTACAACCGGGTACCAGATCGGAATCGAGTCGATCCGATACCAGACTGGCTGGACGGACGGGACAGTCCAACAGTGGCTTCAAGAACATCCGACTTTCGTTCTGGGTGGGTCAACAGCCTTCGGGCATGGAGTCGAGGCAGATCGGACTGTGGCAGCGGAATTGAATCGGCTACGCCCGGTTGAAAATCATCTCAATCTGGCCATCCAGGCCTCCGACTCAATCCGAGAAGTGGATCGTTTGGTACATCTCTTGCGCCTTGGTTACCGCCCGGCAAGAGTGATATTCATCGATGGTCTGAACGACATCTCGACCTTCTCCTGGTCCCCTTACCGTGCTTTGGACAAGCCTCGGACACAAACGCTGTTGCTGGATCGAGGCGAGACTTCCCTCATCCTGGGACATCCCCGCTCGAACAATATGGTGCGGGCTTTCCGCTTCAGCCTGCCTGTGGTCCAGCTACTCCACCATTGGCAATGGCAGACCAGATTCAAGGACATTACGGTGACGGAGAAGCGAGCCGACCTGGAACCGCTGGACTGGCAAGAGCTGATGTTCTTCTACACTCGTTGGAGCGAGTTTCAACCCGAACGGTCGAACGAACTGGCTGAGGAGTGGATAGACTACTACCGCGCTAACCTCGAGTTCGTGGAAGCGCTAGGCTGGGAGTTCGGCTTTCAACCCCTACTTATCTTCCAACCTGTGGGGCTTGCCGATCCGGCGAATCCTTTCATCAAGCCAGCCTATCTGGAATCTCCCGTATTTCACCTTTACTCTAGCTTCGTGACCCGGGTACAGGAGGCGATCCAGTCCGGCGGCTTGCCGGTTGGAGACTGTTCCTCTGCCTTCACGGGCGCCTCTGCTCGGTCTTTCGTAGATATCGCCCACTATTCTCCCGCAGGCAACAGGAGGTTGGCGGAGTGTATCCAGGAGAAAATTGAAGAGCGGGAGGGACGATGAGACTCCGTCTACTCTGACAGTCTCTCAGGGTCAATCTGAAGGTACTTGGATAGATAGCCGATTGCGAGATAGCAGGGCCCAGTATCGAGCAAGGCAACCCCCACCTTGAAGAGATAACCTGAGGCGATAAAGGCAAACAGCTGCGGCCAAAGGCTGCCCGCAGTGTCGATGGGAAGGGCGTTGGCGTAGAAGTGAGTGATCAGGATAACGGCCGTAGTATCGACCAGCTGGCTGGTAAGAGTCGAACCATTGTTTCGCAGCCAGAGGTGCTTGCCTTTAGTCAGGCGCTTGAGAAAGTGGAACACCTGAACATCGCAGAACTGGGCCGTCAAATAGGCGATCATTGAGGCGGTGACGGCTCCAAAAGTGAGCCGCCGTACTTCGAAGAAGACGGGCAGCCGGCCAGCGGCGTCGAGGGTGATCTGCCCGGTGGCCGGATCCACCTCCTCAAAACCAGGCAGAATCCCACCCAGCCAAAGAATGAAAACCACCCAGATGTTGATGAGCAGGCCGATCCAGACCACGTAGTTGGCCCACTTCTTTCCGTAGAGCTCGCTGATCAGGTCGGTGCAGAAGAAGGTTAATGGATAGGGGAGAACCCCGATAGCCACCGAGAAGGGGATAGTGACGCCAAATAGTTGAAAGGGCCAGCTGATGAATCGCGAGATGCCCAAGATATTGAGCATGGCCAGCGTTCCGAAGAACATTCCGGCCAGCAATACGAACACCCGCTTGCGACGCTCCTGGATGTAGCTCGGAAGCGGCGTCTTACCGCCCTCGATAGGGCACCCCTTTCGAAATCCATTGGGGAGCCGGAAGGCCCTTCAAATAGTGATCTAAGTACTCTTTCATCTTCATTGCGTAGTCCAGCTTGTTGGGATATTTCTGAAGATGGTGGGGTTCGCCTCGATACTGAAGAAAAACACAATCTTTTCCGAGCCGGCGCATGGCCAGATACAGCTCGATTCCCTGGTACCAGGGAACGGCTCCGTCTTCGTCTCCGAACTGGATGAGGAGGGGCGTATTGATCCGGTCGGCATAGAACAATGGGGAATTCTCAATGTAAGGAATCGGATTCTCCCACAGGCTGACGCCCAGGCGGCTTTGGGTTTTCTCATACTGGAACTGACGGGCTCTCCCGGAGCCCCAGCGGATTCCGCCATAGGCGCTGGTCATGTTGGAGACCGGCGCGCCGGCCACGGAGGCAGCGAACATATCGGTCTGGGTAATGATGTGGGCTGTCTGATAGCCGCTCCAGGAGTGGCCATGCAGGCCGATGCCGCGAGGATCAGCGACTCCCATATCGATCAGCTTCTGGACACCGGGAACGAGGGACTTGGTGGAAGCCAGACCCGGCCGGCCCACTTCGAATCGGATGTCGGGCAAGAAAATGGCATAGCCGTTGCTGGTATACAGGGGGAACGAGGGACGGTGGTTGATCACCGGCTGATTGAATTCGTGGAGGCGCTGGGAAAAGAAACGGTAGAAGTAGACCAGCACCGGGTAGCGGCGGCCCGGCTGGTAGTTCCCCGGTTTGATCAGAACTCCCTGATGGGGTCGTCCATCCAGCCCGTTCCAGGAGACCAATTCGGCGGCCCCCCACAGGAACTCTTTGATTTGCGGATTCGCATCCGAAATCTTGCGAACTGAGGAGAATGACGAATCTGAAACCCGCAAATCGGGAAATTCCTGATAGGTTTCCTGGGTAAACACGATGTGATCGCTGTCCTTCGCTTTGGCAACGACTCGGTATCTCTTGGGACCGGTCAGGAGCGGCCGGATCCCGACTTCTCCCAACTTCATTCGATAGAAGCCGAATGTCTTCTCCAAATCATGATAACCGGTCAGCAGCAACTGCTGGCCAACTTTCAAATGCTGCTGTTCTTCAGGCTCGAGATTCTCCCAGCGGTAGACCGTATTGTTTCTTCTGCCCTCCCCACCGGTTAGATTACGAGCCTGCCCATCGGCGGTTGAGAAGGACCAGATGTCGTACTTATCGTTAATCAGGACGGCGCTTTCGTCTTCCAGCCAGCCAGCCACCCTGTAGCCGGGCGTGTGACTGGGATAATCGTGATCTTCGTCGGCAAATGGAACCGGGAGATTGGCGGTAAGATTCCGAGCCTCCCCACTGCCAAGATTGATCAGGTGCCAGTTTCCATCTCGAAAATAGACGAGAAAACGGCCCTCGGGAGAGGCTGCGAACTCGTTTCCTACCAGACCATCGATCAGCTTCTTGCGAGATCCGTCGCCCAGGTTTACTCGGTAGAGGTCGTTGTAATTCTCATCCCAAGTCGTGCGGACTCGATAAGCCCGGTTGTCCAGTCCCAGGAGAAACTCACTCGCCTCCCCGGAGTGGACCTGGGCCAACTTCTCATCCGCTAATTGGACGACCCGTTTGTGCGAGACATCGTAAACCCCCAGATAGGTTCGATCTCGAGTCGAATTCCAGCCGATTTTCTGCTGTGGATTTATGGCATCGTCATTCCAATGCCAGACATCGACTTCACGGTCCCCGAGTATGGTCTCGAGATTGGTGGGATCTTCCTCTCCGTTCTTTTTGTCGGCATCGCCCGACTCTTTCAAGTCTTCCACTTCCGAGTCCGGTTTGACTCCAAAGAACAACCGGCTCGATTTGCGGCTCCAGGAAAGTTGATTCTTGAAGGGGATGAACCACCCCGACTGAATCTCCTGAGCCCCCGCTATCTCGCGAGGTGCACCCGAATCGTCCCACAGCCAGAGTCGGGCAATGCGGGCAATCTCCTGCTTCTCGCTACCCACCGTGCTGAGAAATCCGAGGCGGCCGGACTCCTTGCTCCAAGTCACTAGCCCATACTCTTCACCGGGCTCACTTCTGAGCGCTTGCTCATGGGTGGAGTTCTGGAGGTCGGTGAGCAGGACGCCGCCCGGGGTATCTCCCTGAGCTTCTCGGATCAGCGCCAGATGGGGCGCCGACGGATTGAAGGAAAACGCGTTGATTCCAGCAATCTCGCGGCTGCCGTCAGAAAGGGCATGCAGGATCATGGTGGTGGACGGTTGCTCCGGCTCTTCCTCCTGGGAATTGGCCCCCTGGTTCTGGGAAGTGGACCCCTGGACCCCTGGAACCTCTTCTTCCGCGGCACCCGCCTCCGCTTCCCGGAGCATTCCTAGATGGCTGGAGTCGGATGAGAATGCAAAGGACCGAATCGACTCGAAGTGAAACTCCTGGCGGTTGGTCAAGTCGACCAGCACCAGTCCGGGAGTAGCAGCCTTCTCCCCCTTCTTGCGTTTCAGCGAATCGGTCAGCGATTCATTGACATGAGCGGCCAGCCAGCGGCCATCGTTTGAGAAGCCGGCATTCGAAGCGAGAGGGATCCGATAGTTGGCGCTCCCCTCGCTCTGCTGAATGATCAGCTCTCCGTCTCCACGATCAGGCTCTGCCTGATATGCGACCCACGACCCGTCATTCGAGATGATCGTATTCCGAATGGCACGGAACGCCATCACATCCTGGAAAGTGAGCGACCTCTGTTCGGCTCCTTGCAGGAGTGCGGGGAGAAACAGGGGAATCAGAAAGATACTGACAGGACGCTTCATCACTTGTCTCCCTTTGGATTACCTCACTTCTTGGAGCCACGGCGCGCTTCGCGTTTGGCGGCACTTTCCTCAAAACGGCGCTGTTCTTCGTCGACCAGGATCCGCTTCAGAATCTTTCCCACCGCGCTCTTGGGCAGCTCTTGTCTAAACTCAACCTGCTTGGGAATTTTGAACTTGGAAAGGTGATCTTTGAGGTAGAGTAAGACTTCACTTTTTTCCATACCTTCGCCCTCTTTCAAAACGATGAAGGCCTTAGCCACCTCTTCCCGAACTCGGCTCGGAACGCCCACCACAGCGGCTTCCACGATCTTCGGATGCTCGCACAAGAGCTCCTCGATTTCGCGTGGATACACGTTAAATCCGGCGCTGACAATGATGTCTTTCTTGCGATCCACGATCTGGAAAAAACCCTCTTCGTCGCGACGAGCCAAATCACCCGTATAAAGCCAGCCATCGGCCAGAGCCTTGTGCGTCTCTTCCGGCATATTCCAGTACTCTCTCATCACCTGGGGCCCCTTCAAGACCAGTTCACCGACCTCGCCTACCGGGATGTCATCGCGCGTTGCGGGATCAACGATCCGAGCCACGGTATCGGAAACAGGAGTTCCGATGGTGGCCAGTTTTCGGTGGCCAAAGACGGGATTGACAATCGCCACGGGTGAAGTCTCCGAGAGTCCGAAGCCCTCTACCAGCTTGCCCCCGGTCAGCTCTTCAAAGCGTTTTTGAACATCGCCGGGCAGAGCTGCACCTCCACTCACGCAGAGTCGGATCGAGTTGACATCCTCACTCCGAATTCCGGGGGAGTGGTTGATTGCGTTGTACATCGAGGGAACGCCGCAGAAGATGGTGGGTCGATGCTTCTTGATCCGCTTCAGAGCTTCTTTCAGATCAAACCGGGGAAGCATCAGGAGGGTGGCACTAGACTGAAAGGCCAGATGAAGCGCGGTCGTCATTCCGTAGCTGTGGAAGAACGGCAGGACTGCCAGAATAGTCTCCGAGCGATCGCGAAAGCCTTTCAGCCAGGTTCGTGTCTGAATCACATTCACGACCAGATTGCGATGGCTCAAGACTGCCCCTTTCGAGATGCCGGTAGTGCCGCCCGTGTAGAGTAAGATGGCTACGTCGTCGGGTGTCAGGGGAGCCGTTTCGACCGCAGCATAGCGGCTTCGTACCAGATCACGATAGAGAAAGACATCGCGTGATGCATCTGACTTGACGGTCGACTTGTTCTTGATCTTGTAGAGGATGGAAAGGATCCTGGGCAAGAAGTCTGCAACTCCGGCCAGCACGACCCGTTGCAGCGAGGTCCGCTTCCTGACTTTCTCGACTCTGGGATAGAGCTGGTCCAGCACGATGGCAGTTTCGGCCCCTGAGTCATTGAGCTGATATTCCAGCTCTCTTTCTACATAGAGAGGGTTGGTAGGAACCAGAATCCCGCCCAACTTCATGACCGCCAGGTGGGCGATCGGGTAGAGAGGTATGTTGGGAAGGATCAAAGCCACGCGGTCCCCGCGCTTGACTCCCAAGGAGGCCAGGGCAGCGGCCAACCGATCCACTTTCTGAGCAAGCTTCCGGAAGCTTAGCCGGGCCCCGTAAAAGAGAGTAGCGGAACGCCGGGGAGAGCGTGCCACCGATGATTCGAAGAGTCCATAGACAGTAGTTTCCGGATACTCCAGCGAAGGCGGGACTCCTTCGTCATAATAGTCATGCCAAGCCTGTTTCAATGGGGCGACCTCCGGGCGGAATTCTAGCACCGCTAGGGGAGTAACTCCCAACTCACAAGGAGGGTAACTTCCAACTCACGACTACCAACTCGCCACGGGTCCAGGATCCAGGGGTCCAATTCCCACTGGGGACCAAGCTTTGACGGCACCGATTGGACTATCGTCTGCGGCCAACCTGTCGGGAACATCTAAGCTGAAACTTGATCACCCTCTGACTTGAGTCTTGTCTGCTTCGCCTCCTCAGAGCCGATCCACGCTTTGTAGGAGTTAGATTTGCTGACGAACCCGGCTGTCCAGGCCGAATTCGGCACAGGGACCCCTCAGGCAGGGCATTGTACCCGCCCCCCCGGACCCTGCCTGCGCTCTGAGCACCGGTACTGTGCCCTGCTCAAAGCTCTCCTTCCAGGAGAGCGGAGTTCGCCGGCACATCTGGGCTCCTACAAAGCATGGCGTGCTTCCACGGCCGCGAAGCAGATCAGAATCGAAGCGGGTCCCAGTTTCATTCATGAACGATCCGGCGCAGCCGGAGGCAGCACTAAGCTGAAACTTGATCCTGGGAATCGCTCCCTCGCTAACGCTTCGGGCTCCGAAAGATCTTGGCCGAGCGCCTCATTGACTTCGAGGCATTCCTACGGAGCCCGAAGCGTTAGCGAGGGAGCGATTCCAGTTTCGGAGCCTTGTTCACAAGGCGGAGCTGCACTCCGCGCTCCAAGGCCTTCGGCAAGTTTCCTTCACCAACGATCCGGCGCGGTTACCCGGTACTTGGAAGTTACTTCCCGATCCCGTAGACGTGCCCCAGGCTGCGGACCACCAGCGTGCGATTGGAGATAGCTGGAGTGGCCATGATGACCTCTTCCATTTCATTCTGCGCAAGTTCCTGGTAGATCGGGCCCGCTTTGGCCAGGTAGATGGTACCGTCTTCGGCACTGAAGAAGAGCTTCCCGTCACTGGCTACCGGAGAGGCTGCAAAAGACCCGCCGGTGCCTCCGATTCGAGCTCGATAGATCTGCTCTCCGGTGACCGCATCGTAGCAGGTGAGTCGCCCATTATTTGCGTTCATGTAAAGGTAGCCGCGATAGACAATTGGGGTAGGAATATAGGTGCCTCCCCGAGATCGACTCCAGGCAATGCTGGAACTCGATTCTTTCCCTTCGGGAAGGGACAAATCTCCTCTGGAGCCGGCCCGTACCGCGTAGATGGGTCGCACGGGAGGGTATCCCGCAGTCACGATAATCAGGTTGTCATGGAGTATCGGAGTCCCAACCGTAACCTCCGAATTGGGTGCCAGCCACCAAAGCAGTTTTCCGTTAGCCGGATCATAGCTGCGAATCGTGGTTCCATTGGTGACCACCTCACTGCCGGTAGGGCCTTCGTAAACCGTGGGGGTCCCCCAGGTTGAAATCTCATCCCGCTCGTGTCGCCAGATCTCTTCCCCATCCGACAATCGATAAGCGGCCAGGAAGGATTGTCCCTGCACGTCCGACTGAACGATCACAGATTCGCCATAGATCACTGGAAGCTGCTGTGTCCCCACTCGTAGTCGGCGTTGTAGAACCATCCACTGTTGAGAACCCCGAGATCCTTCTTCCACACGAGTTTTCCGTCGAAGTCGAAGTTGGCCAGAATACCAATCGAGCCGAACAAGACGACAACGTTGCGTCCATCGGTGGTCGGACTCGAGTTGGCCTGGCTCGACTTGGGATGCCGTTTGACTGATGGAATGCCTTTGTGGACCAGCTTTTCCCAGAGGATTCGGCCGGTGGCCAAATCGAGGCTGTAAAGCTTCCAGCTATGTTCGGAAAGATCTTCGACCGGCGCTACGTCTCCGTAGAGCCCGGTCCGAAAAGTGGTATCGGCAGTCTCGCCGTGGGCAGTAGTGACAAAGATTCGGTTCTCCCAGACCACCGGACTACTGGTGGCAATGCCGGGAACCGGAGTCTTCCAACGGATGTTCTCCCCAGTCTTGACGTTCCAGGATTCGGGGAGGTCTTGACCATCTGAGGAGCCAGCCGCCTGGTGCCCTCGAAACGACCCCCAGGAGCGATTCATATCAGCCGAGGAGTCGGCGTTTTCAGAGTGGTCACTGGCCCGCTCCCGAGCCCGACTCTCGAGGCGTGCCAACTCGGCTAGTTCAGCATCGGTCACAGGGAAAAACAGCCGGTTTCTGCCCTGAGCCGCGACCACTAGCTGTTCGACGATCCCTCCCCGACCGAAGAATCGTAATCGGGCACTGTCGTCTTGCAAAACCGTATTGCCGTCTCCGTAACTCTTGAGCGAGGTCCGGGGCTGACCCAGCCACTGAACAAGCAACTGGCTGCCCTCGCGGGTCACCTCAATGACGGTCCCTGAGTCCTCATTCCGGTATTTACCGGGAAAACGACCCAGTTCCTCCTCCCTCAGCGGTACTTCCACCTGCACTATTTCATCGCTGGCACCCGCCCTCACCAGAAGATCAACGAAGGCCTGTGCATCGGCCTGCTTTGCAACCTGCAGGGCGGCACTCTTGGCCGCCTCTTCGAGATGCGGGCTTGCCAACGAAGCCGCAAAAAGAGCTTGATTTGAGCTCCGAACAGCGGCCGTCAAAGCTTGTCCGGCACTTCTCGCACCGGCCTCAATCAGCAACTTTGCGATCCCCAAATGCCCGTTGGAAAGTGACCAGGTCAGAGGGGTCGCCCCGTAGAAGTTGTCGTTGACATTCACCTGGGCCCCTCTAGAGAGGAGCAGCTTTACGGCCTCAAAGTGGCCTTTATCGCTAGCGTAGTGCAGGGCGGTAGCGCCATACCGGGTGGACGCGTTCACATCGGCCCCCTGCCCGAGCAAAGTGTTGATTTGCTCTACATCACCAGCTCGAGCCGCTTCCAACAGCCGTTCGCTGAGGTCGTTGGTCTGGGCAAACGACCAGAGTAAGGAGAAGCTGAGTATGAGACGAGTCATGAGCATTGTTTTTTCCTTGCTGGGAGCCTGTCCGAGTAATTGTTTTTTCCTTGCTGGGAGCCTGTCCGAGTAATGGTGGATATTTCGAGTCGAGCATAATAGGAGCCGCAGCAGTGGGTCAACAGGGCGGGGACAGCAGGGCGGGTTTGGTGAGACGTTATTGCATCGAGTAGCGAGAACTCGCTCCACTGCTGGGTCTTTCGCTAGAGCAGCTCAAGCGCAACAAGGAGGCCCTCAATCACCTGCGAAAAGCCTACGATCTCAATCCCAACGACCTGTCCATCAAAGTGGCCCTGGGCCGCGCCTATGCTCAGACGAGCCAGTGGGGAAGGGCTAGCCGACTACTGGGCAGCGTTGATGCTTCTAGTCTTCCGGCCGCGCAGCAGGCTGCCTTTTATCAGATCCGGGGGCAGGCCAAGTTTAAGTCCAACGATAACGCCGGGGCAATAGCCGACCTGGAAAAGGCAATCGCCACGGAAAACGTGGGTTATCTGAGCCACTACTATCTCGGTCAGGCCTACAGTAGCAATCAACAATACCGCCAGGCGGAAACTCACCTCAAGCACGCGCAGCAGAGAGCCTCCAACCCGCAAGACCTCAAGGGCATCTGGAAACAGCTCGGTTTCGCCTACGAAAAGCAAAAGAATTATGCCCAGTCCATCGAGGCCTACCAGAATGCCGGGTCCCAAGCCGACGTCAGGAGCGTCAAGGGTCTCCAGCGGCGGGGTTGACGGGTTTGAGGATCGATTGGGTGGCGTAAGAACCAGGCAGGCCCTCAGCTAATCCGGGCGGTTGATTCTGAGCGCACACTCGAAAGCCTCAGATTCAGTCTCTGCAACTTTCCGGGCGAGAATTCAATCCCACTGCTTGAGACCTCTGTCAAGTGGCAGAGAGGAAAATATTGGGGAGGATCCCGCACGCCATTCCAGTGGGATGGCGGAAAGGAGGCCTGATGAGAGACTGGAGCCGAATCGGCTATCTCGCTCTTTCCCTACTACTAATCGCCAGGCTGGGAGCCAGCGGACAGAATTCCTACCGCGATGATCGAGCCAGCCGCGGACAGGTTCGCAACCTGGCCCGGCAGTTTGAAAAGGCAACCGCCAACTTTGCACAAGTCCTCAGACGCAGAGTCCGCGGTTTTTCCCAGGTCGGCCGGCAAGCAAACGAACTCCACCGGAGTGCCCAGTACTTTGCCCAAAATGGATTCAGAGGCGGAGGCAGAGGACAGCGGCACAGCAGGCTTCAATCGGTGGAGCGAGCCTACTACACAACTCGCAACTCAATTCACTCCGGAATCCGTTTCCCGGCCAACCAACGCAGCGAACGCTCCTACTACGCTCTGATCAATTCCTGGGCTCAGGTGATCCACTACTTCGATCAGCTACAGACCGCGTATCAGATCAGTCCGAGTCGTCCCCCCAGACCGATTCCAGGAAACGACCGCTTCTTGAACAGCCGGGTCGTACGCTGCGAGAGTCGGAACTATCGCCGAGCTGAGTGTCGGATGCCAAATCAGATCGTCCGAGTGGATCTACTTGATCAGCACTCCCGTGCCCGCTGCACGGAAGGCCGCACTTTCGGATTCCGGGGCAACCGGTTGTGGGTACATGAGGGTTGTGTTGGCGACTTTCTGGTGACAATGAGGTAACTGTCGGAGAAGGGGTCCAAGGATTCCAGGGGTCCGATTCCCAACATTCTCTTCGTTCTACTCCCTTGTCTTCCGGATAGGGCGAAGATCCCAAGTTTCTTTCTCCAATCATCCGGCCATCGGCCGGAGGCTGAGCAAAGATTGAACTTCAAGTAGCTCAGGCATCTTGCCTGCTGTCCGCGCAAAGCTCGGCATCTGAATCACAGGCACTGCCTATGCTCTTGTGGGAATTGGAACCCTGGTTCCCTTGGACCCCTTCCCCAAATCTGGCACCCCGGACCCTTTCCCCGAATGTGGACAACTGGACCGTTGGAACTTCCCCTCGGGAGTTGGCCTTTGGGAGTTGTGAGTTACTGAAGTTGCTCCCGATAGTTTCCCAGCGCCAATTCGAATCGGATCTTCTGCAAGCCGCCGTCCCGCCACACTTCCACCTCATACTCGGAAGGCTGAGTTCGCAGTTCCCTCCGTAGATGGAAAAGCAAGTCTTGGGCAGAGTCTGCAAAAGAGAGGTGATCGCCGAAGCGCAAGATGAGATCTCCCGGTTTTAGACCGGCCGCGGCGAGGGGGCCGCTGGTTTCCACCTCGGTCACCTGCCAGCCGAGCTGGTTCGGGAGCGGGGCCAGGGAAGCTGGCAGGGGTTTCTCGACCAGCTTGAAGCCGAGGTTGGGAAAACGTTCTTCGAGGGCTCGCACGGCATACATCTCCCAAAAGGAGAGCTGCCCTTCCGGGATTGTCGGGCTGAGGGACCGGGCAAGTCGTCTCCCGACTGCTTGGGCAGAATCCCCCCGAGGCACGTCTAAGCTGATTCGAGCAGCCAGGATACGGGCCGAGTCTCCGCTTGCCCTCGCCTCCTCGAGAGTGGTCCTCAAAGACCTGGAGACGAGGCCGCGAAACGCTTGCTGCCCATTGATCCGAACCTCAATAGGCGCGTCCAGATTGACCAGGCGATCATGCAGATAAAGTGTCACTCGAGAGGCGTTCCAGGCGGACACCTCGATCCGGCTGGCTCCGGTGACCCGAGCTTCGATCATCCCCTCAGCATTCTCCGATTCCACCCAATAGACGCGCCTGGAAAGAGGGGCAATTCCCGCGTGGGGGCTGCGCAGAACCCGTTTTGGATAGAGCTGCCGGGGGCGACTTGCCAGCCAGCGGAGCACGTCCGGATAGTGTTCGGTGAAACCTTCGTGCGCTCGATCAGACATTTCCAGGTAGACAAAATCGTAGGCTTCTCGCGCAAGAATGGCTTCCATGGCTCGAGGGCCTGAAATCGTCCGAATATTACGATCTTGAGTCCCTTCAAGGACGTATGTGGGAACTGCAAAGAGATTCTTCAGCAGAGCCTGGCGAGATTCTCCCTCTGTCGAAACCGGAACGATGGCGGACAACCAGTCGGGGTGGGAAGCGGCATAGGCAATAGAAAAATTCGATCCCAGCGAGATCCCGGTCGAGACGATTCGGTCGGGGTCGATTCGAAAGTGCCTGCTCGCCTGCTCGACTACGGCCCGGAAGTCCTCTGGGTGGAAGATCTCATAAGGGAGCCGTTCCGCGGTGTATTCACCCATCCTCGCGGTGCTCACCATCGCAGGAGCCAGCACGATCCAGCCTTCCTGCGCCGAGGACTGTTCCCAAACTGAGAGCATCCGGCCGGCACTCCGAACCGCCTGTTCGGCCGATCCGGGAGGTCCTCCGTGCATGGCTACCATCAGCGGCCAAGCGCGGACCGTCGAATAAGCGGGGGGCAGGCTGAAGAGAAAGGGAATCGAGCCGTTGGGGGATTCCGCAGTCAGTTGCTGTGCGGCCCCGTCACCTGGAACTGGTTCCAGTCTGGGCCGCCCGGCTCGGAGAATCTGCTCGAGACGTGTGAATTCGGCTCTCGTCAATCCTCTTTGATCCCACTCTGCTACAGTGGCTTCAGCTTTCCGAAACTCTTCCGTAGAAGCGGGCCAAAGGTAGCCGCGCACGGTCTCGGCAGGAACCGATTGAGCAAGACTGTTACCCGCCGGCAACAGCACGACCAGTAGGCTCAGGAGCAAGTACTGTAGACCATACTTGCAATGATGTGACGGCGTGGGGCTGGTGCAGTAGCATCTCAAACTCGAAGCGTTCTCACGAGTCATACATTCTCTCCAAAATCACGCAAGTTTCATCCTAGCAAGGCTTCGCCTCAGACCGATAAGCAGTGTTGTTCGATGCTCGAACCCTTGCCGTTGCCTTTCCCCTTCCGGATAGGCTCATCGCAATCCGAACTTCGGAGAGGAAGCTCAAGCAAGCGGGAGCGCAGCGTTCGGCCGATCCAGGCTTTGCCCGATACGAAAATCCCTACCACCGAACTTGACTCAATAGTAAAGATAAATCACACCCCAACTTAGTTAGCCCATCCCCCGAGGTGAAAAGCTCCCTCGCTCACGCTTCGGGCTCCGTAGGAATGCATCGAAGTTACTGAGGCGCTCGGCCAAGATCTTTCGGAACCCGATGCGTCAGCGAGGGAGCGCTTCCCAAAATCAAGTTTCATCTCAAGCCCGATTCCTATACAGCTTCGGCTCAACAACGCCCTTCATGGCTTCGCTATCGAGCCGGCCCCCTAAGAACTGGTTCACCTGGAAGGCGGCCGCTCCAGGATTGGAGACTACGTCGGCATAGCAGCAGTAGAGTACGACGAAATGCGGTCGACGACGCAAAATGAAGCGAGCTTTGCTCAGATGCTCGGTAAACATCTCTGCCATTTCCTGGTCTTTGGCTGAACCTCCCTCTTCGCCTCTCCGTTCCAACATCTTGGCCTGCGAGGCCAGCACTTCAGTGAGGTCTCGCTCCATGAAGATGACTTTGTATAGATTCTCGGCAGGCAGGACTTCGAGCAGCTGAGAAATAATCTTGACCGCCTTCCCCCGAGCCTCCCGCAGCCATGCCTTATCTTGGTCTCGCTGCAGGTCCTTGACGCGCTCCAGTTCAAAATAACCGCGCGGATTATCCTCATCAGCCTCTCGAACATCGTCCTTGACCAGCTCGAGGCCTCCTGCCGCCAACATCTTCATCATCATCGAAGTGCCCGAACGGGGCAGGCCCGAAACCACGATCACGGCATCTCCCAGCCTGATCCGATTCCAGAATTGGCGTAATCGACCGCCAAGCATCGTCTAAAGCTCCACTCCCATAAAGCCCTTGAAGGCAAAGCTGAAAATCACGGAGAGGACGAAGAAGACCAGCAGCCAGTGGAGGTCCCAGCCCAGCAGAGGAAAACTTTGCTCCGGGTACTCGATCTCGAGATCGAAAACTGACGAACCGGCTTCAATAGGAACTTCTCCGGGATAGAGCAGCAAATCGAGAGCACTTTGAGTGCGCAGTGTTGATATCTCTCCCCAGCCGGTGCCCACCCGCACTTCCTTGACGAGGGCAACGCCGGCTCCTTCCAGCTTGAGACGAGAATCTGCAGGGTGATCACCTCGAATGCGCCACCAAACTTCCACTGCCTCCCCCGAAGCTACCCGAACCGCTTCAGTTTCCACTGAAATGCCTTCCTCTGCGGTAAGTCTCAAGTCAGGTAGTTCTTGTCCTCGCCAGTCAACCCGGACCAGTGCGGTCTGTTGGGGCGCCAGGGGACGGGCCGCGAAATAGAGATTCAGTTGGATGATGATGAGGGCCACGGGCAGCAGTAGCACCAGCATCGGGACCATCGAGAGGCCGGCGTAGTAGAAGGTGTCCTTCAGGATCTTGCCCTGCATGCGCAGCACGATTGCGACATCATGTTGGAAAAGGCGGACTCCCAACAGGTTTCCACGAATCCGTGTTTTTGCCTCACGAATCTTCTCTTGTTTGGAGACCTTTCCGAAGATCCAGAGCATGATCAGTGCGGTGATCGCAGAGATCGCCAGCATCGCCCACCAGTGATGGAGGCTTGCGAAAGGCGCAAAGAGCAGCCGAAAGATGGGGTTAATTATGGAGTTCAGGGCGCCCACTAACGCAGTCAAATGGGGACTCCTACGAAATGTATCCCAGCCCTTTGAGCCGCTTCTTGATCTCCTCTTCTGAACCGGCATCTTCGAGTTTCGCCAGTTCCTTTTCGAGGGCATGAATGGCGAATTCCTCGGGTGATGAATAGCCGGCTATCTGGGAGTACTTCTTGAGCTTGTCGTAAAGGGCTCGATCGATTTTGATCTTCGGTCCGAACATCGCTTCTCTCTTCTTTCGCGGGGAATCCCCCTACTCTGGACTCAAACAATCCTGGCCAATCATTTCAGGCAGCTTCGAGACACCGTACTCATCGAGCACGGCGACCGTTAGATCGAAGAGTGCCGGCTGGTCCAGTGTGATCTTCCGGTTCGTGAGTAGAACCCCGGATACCAGCCGATAATCGATGCTATGGTCTCCGCTCCAGGCGTCGGAATTGGGAGTAAGGACCGGTAATGGAAACTCCCCAAGAGGGCTTTTCCAAGAGGTTCGATAGCCCCGATTGTAGCCGATAATGGCATCCGGCCCGTTGCTTGCGGCATGACCCTTGAAGTCACGCGCGGTTTGGGTTAGCAAGGTGACAACCTGTGAACCGGTCTCCGGGTCAACCCATTTCAGTAATTCAGATTCGAGCTCATCCAAGAGCCGTTGCGATTCCTCACCTTGGGACACGATCCCATTGGATTCCCGACCTCGTTGGTTGAGGTAGATCCCGTTCAGCCCCATGGCATAGATCTTGGTCCGCGACCAGTCCACATTCAGGAAGAAGGGATGCTTTCCCTGGTCGGCCGGGTTCTTGAGCGTCACATACCCCTTTTCCAGCAACCAGGTATTGAGATTAACCTCCCTCGAAAACGAAGAAAAACCGTGATCAGACATGACGATCAGTGTGTCTTCCGGGTTGAGGCGGGCGCGAATAGCTCCCAAAGACTCATCCATCTCCTCATAAACAGTGCGGATCGCGGTTTCCAGGGTCTGGTCAGAGTCGTGGAATGGGTGCTCGGGGTCGAGGTACCGCCAGAGCATGTGACTGGTCTGATCGACGCTCGAAAAATAAAAGAAGAGCAGGCCTTCATCGTAGTTGTCCAGGAAGTAGTCGAGGGCTTTCCGTCGTTCCTGGAACACGGATTGGGCTTGAGTCCAGAATTCCGCTCCGTCCAGAACCCCGGCAGAATAGGCTTTGGTTTCTTCCGGCAACTCCTGGGTGTAGAAATAACCCAACTCGCGATGGAGCTCTTGCGCCCAGCCCTCGGGGGAGGAGATGGGCATGGCGGGAGCGGCGGGGCTGATCTGTAGTGGAGAAACGTAGAGTCGAAATTCGGGTCTCACTTCCTGCAGATAGAGACGGCCTACCGCACTCACGCTGGCGAGATAGGGCAGCGCTTCGAATTCGACCGGCACCCACGGACTCCACTCCCCTTCTTTCAAGACCACCCTGCTCTCTCCGATCTGGATCATGGCAACCGGATTTTCCGGGTCGATCGCCACTTCCAGGTCAACAGTGAGCGTGGGGCGGTCCTTGTGAAAACTGTTTTCCGGCCCTTCCAGTTTAGCTGATACACGGTGGTTCACCACCGGTACTCGAATGATCCGTCCCCCCGACACCTCGCCGGCTCTGAAGTGTGGAGAATCCGTGTAAAAGGAGAATGTCCCCGAAGTTCCTTTGACATCGGGGGTGCCCATACCGGAGAAGGAGTGTCCCGGCGGTTCCGGCGGAAAATTCACCGGCATTCGGAAGATCGTGGTCGGAATTCCGGCATTCTCCAGCAGATGCCAGAAGGGAGTGCCTTGTCGCATCTGAATCACCGACCCTCCAGAGAGCGGGACAATCCAGTCCCCCACCGGAATGTTCCAATCCGAATCGACGGTTTGGGACATGGCAAACTCGGGCAACATCGTCTTCGGATCGCGGTGGATGAAGTCGAAGATGCCGTGACCGCCTGGATCCATCCCAGTGATAAAAGTCGACCAGGCGGCGGGGCTCAAGGGAGGCATAACGGTCTGGAGGGGCCTGAAGTCCCCCTCTTCCATCAACTTCTTGAAGTTTGGAAGCCGGCCTTCGTCTGCAAATCGCTGCAGGAGCTTGGGATCCATTCCGTCAATCCCGAGAATGAACACCCGTTTCGCCGGGCTCCCACCACGGCTACAAGAAGAGAGTCCCGGAGCAACTGCGGCGCACAACAGTATTGTCATCAGCAGGCGCCAGGACTGTCTCATGCCGCTGCCTCCTTACTTTTTTCTGATTCAGATTCGCCCGCCGCCACAGGCATCAAGGAGGAGCCGTCGCAATAAGCCGGCACGGGCACTCCAAACAAGTCGAGCACGGTGGGTCCAATGTCCATGATCGAGGGGGAATCCCGGTGGATCTTCTGGTTGCTCAACAAGATACCCGGCACATGTGGGGGATTCATACAATGGTCGCCACTCCAGCTCTTGGTATTGTCCTCGAACACCGAATCGGTCACTGCTCCTGTGGCACAAGTCCAGGAGGCTCGATATCCGACGCTGAAGCCGGCAATCAAGTCGGGCGCCTCCTCAACGTAAGGGCCTGAATAAGCACGGGCGGTGTCATAGGCCTCGGCTACGGCGAGCTGCCCATTTTCCGGATCCACCAACTGACCCAGTCTCTTCTGGATCTCGGCCTTCAAAGCTGCCGCCTCCGCCCCGGGCTCGACGGTTCCCTGCGCCTCGCGGCCCTTGAGGTTCAAATAGATGCCCCCTAATCCCACTGCGAAAGCTCGGGTTCGGCTCCAGTCCACCTCTTCGAACCACTCCAGCCCAGTGGGGCCGGACTTAACTGCCAGGTAGCCATTCTTGTGCAACCAGCTGTTGAGATTAACGCCTCGGCGAAAAGGCTTGAAGCCGTGGTCGGACATCACGAACAGCACGTCGTCTTTGCCCACCTGATCGAGTGTCTGGCCGACCAGTTCATCCATGTGGATGTAAAGCTGCCGGATGGCATCGCGATGATTTTCTTGCTCTTTGTCCCGATTTGCCGGATGTTCCGGTTCCAGATAACGCCAGAACATGTGCTGGAGGCGATCCGTGATATCGAAGACACAGACCACCGCCCCCTTGCGGGTCTTCTCCAATGCATCGAAGAACATTCGTTTCCGTTCCTCGTGGACCGAGTAGGTCTGGGCCAGAAAAGCCGATTCATCCAGCACTCGTTCATTCAGAGCCCAGGTATCTTCGGACAGGCCCAGGGTATTAAATCGACCCTGAGTCTTGGCCAGATACATCGAATACGTGACCGGGTGGGAAATCGGTAATGCCGGGTTCTCCGGATCGATGTTAATCGGCGAAACGTAGAGCTTCCAATACGGCCTCATTTGCTTGAGGAAGAACTGGCAGATCCCACGGACTTTCATTCCTAGACCGGCCTTGAACTCGAGTTCTATCCAGGGACTGAACTCTTTTAGTTTGAGCTCATGAACCGTCTTTCCCATCCGCAATTCGACCCCCTCGCCAGCTGCTCGAGGGACCACCGAGAAAGGCACTTTCATGGGGCCTTGTCCTGGCACGATGGGGTTTTCAGGGCCGGTGATATGGCTACTGAAACCACTCGGATCCGTATCCAGTCCGATCAGTACTCCACCGGTAAAGAGCTCCCGTTCCTCTGGAGCACTCGTGAAATAAGAAAATGTCCCCTGGCTTCCGATCAGATCCGGGGTCGACATGGCAGACAGGAGAACCCCTCTGAACTTCTCGGGAGGAAAAGAAATCGGAACCCGCAGGATGGAGCTGAATACCCCATGGTCGCCCAGGATTTTCCAGAAAGATTGGCTTTTTCTCTCGAACCGGATGCGGGCTTTTCCCAGCGGAATTTTGAACTTCCCCAGCGGGAGTGATCGGGGAGGGGGCTCAATGCGGGCCGAACACAACTCGGGAAGATAATTCTTGCGATTCGGCACCAAGAAGTCGAACACGCGATGTCGGCCTGGATTGCAGCCGGTCTGAAAGCTCGACCAGGCGACCGGAGATTCAGCGGGCAAGCTGGTTTGCAGCCTCCAGTAACCTCCCAACCCTTGGAGCCGGGCAAAATTGGGCAGAATACCTTCCGCGAGAAACTGGTCCGTCAGCTCCGGATCCTGGCCATCAAGCCCCAGGACGATGACCCTCTCAACCCGCGATTTTGCGAGCGCTTTACGGCCGCGGAAGGTTTGCAGCACCCATCGAAAAGGCCAGGTCAAAAGGGTCACCATGGCCAAGGCCAGGGTGGCCAGCACGATCAAAAAGGAGGAGACAAAAGCGATCCCGGCGCCGGGTCCAATATACGCCTGGCTGGCCTGGGGCCACAGCAGCAGACACGACATCAAGAGTGCCAGTGCCAGTCCACTCCGCCCTAAACTTCTTCGCCCAATTCGTAGTCGAGTCAAAACAGGGCCATATTAAACCAGATCGGCCTGCTAGGCCCAAAGCAAGTACATCAGTGTTGATTCCAAGGGCCTGAAAAGGCCCGAAATGCCAGTCCTGACGGGTATTCTAGGGTTGCAAAAAAAACTCTGGAAAACACCGAAAAGAAAGGCATTGCAGGTGAACCCAAAAGATATCGAAATCCTGCGCAAACGGCAATCGGAAAGTGAAGATCGATTAGATCGGAGTTGGATGCCGGAGAAGGGCCGCCTGGTTCTGCGCGGGGGCAACATCCATTATGAGATTTCGGATCGAGTCCGAGCCGTGGACTGCGGGGGGCTGGGTGTGATCCAGCTGCTGGTCAAGCAGCTGGAACTGGCCGAAACCATCGACCAACGGGTGAAGGTGCTGGAGCGGCATCTGCCGTACCGGGAATCGGATCATGTGCTCAATCTGATTTACAACGTCATGACGGGCGGTAGCTGCCTGCAGGACGTGGAGGCTCGACGCCGGGACCCGGTGTATCTGGACGCGCTGGGGGCCCGCAAGGTGCCGGCGCCGTCCACGGAGGGGGACTTCCTGCGGCGCTTCGACAGGAATTCGATCTGGGATCTGATGGAAGCGGTCAATGAGGCGCGGCCGAGGTGCTGGATCGGGCCATCGAGTTGGTGCGCGGTGGTGGTTTCCAGAAGGTGTTGCTGCGGGGCGACACGGATTTTACGCAGACGCGTCATCTGGACCGCTGGGATCAGGAGGGCGTAGAGTTTCTCTTTGGGGCGGATTCCAGCCAGGGGTTGGTTGGTCGGGCCGAAGGACTGGAGCCCAGCGCCTGGAGTCGGCTGGATCGGGCAAAGAAGAAGAAACTGCGAAGACGGCGGCGCAAGAATATCCGCCAGGCCCTGGTCAAAAAGAATGGCTATCGCAATCTGCAACTGGAGCGGGAAGATGTGGCCGAGCTGGCCTAGCGACCGGCGGCCTGCAAGCAGAACTATCGGCTGGTGGTGGTGCGAAAGCAAATTACGGTCACCCAAGGACAGGGACGGCTCTTTGACGAGACCCGCTATCTGTTCTATCTGACCAACCTGCGAAAGGAGTCGGCCAGGGAAGTGGTTTTCTCAGCCAATCGTCGCTGCCATCAGGAGAATGTGGTGGAGCAGCTCAAGAACGGGGTTCAGGCGATGCGGATGCCCTCGGACAGCCTCGAGTCCAACTGGGCGTACCTGGTGATTGCTGCCCAGGCCTGGAACTTGAAAGCCTGGCTGGGCCTGGTGCAATCCGACAAGACGATGGGGCAGCGGATTCTGAAGATGGAGTATCGCCGGTTCCTGCGCCGGCTGGTTCAGATTCCTTGCCAGATCCTGCAGCGGGGGCGACGTCTTCTTTACCGGCTGCTGAACGTCAACGACTGGACCGAAACGCTGCTGAGCGGAGTGCCGTCGCCCAAGCGGGTCCGCTACGGCTAACCCGCCACAGGACAAAGCAAAGAAAATCCACGGAGGTTCAAGGGCTGAGGTCGAAGTCTGTTCGAAAACGGCCGAAAATTCCGATTCTTGCCTCTCGATCCCACTCCGAAGGCCCTCCAGCAGGAGATCACCGTCGGATGCGCCCGACTCGCGCAGCCTTCAGTCCGAAAGTCGACCACAGAGGGCTAAATGACCCTCAAAAAGAGTCAATCGAGCGGCCCAGAAGCTGATACGCTTATTTTGGGGCTAGGAGTCTGCGCGGCAGGAAATGTCCGGGCTGGTGAATAAAATGGCGATATGGGAACGACATTTCGGAAGTACCAGCCGGAGCAGAGCTTCTTGCTACCCCCCTCCCCGCGAGATTGGTTGCCGGAAGATCATCTGTCCTACTTTATCTCCGAAACGGTGGATGAGCTGGATCTGAGTGGATTCTACGCGCCGTACGAAGGGGACGGGCGGCGCAATCGGCCGTTTGATCCGAGGATGATGGTGAAGATCCTGATTTATGGGTACGCGACGGGAACGTTCTCGTCGCGGAAACTGGCTCGTCGAGTGTATGAGGACGTGGCTGTTCGAGTGTTGTCGGCGGGTAATTTCCCAGCCCACCGGACGATGGCGGAGTTTCGTCAACGTCATCTCAAAGAGTTCAAGAAACTGTTTGGACAGGTGGCGCGGATCGCGGCCGAGGCGGGATTGGTCAAGCTGGGGCGAGTGGCGGTGGACGGCTGTAAGATCAAGGCCAACGCCAGCAAACATAAGGCGATGAGCTATTCACGGATGTTGGAAGAAGAGAAAAGGCTGGAAGGAGAGATCGCCGAACTGTTGGATCGTGCGCAGCAGGTGGATAAAGCGGAAGACGAGCTCTACGGCGAAGAGAATCAGGGAGACGAACTGCCTGAAGAGTTACGCCGCCGCGAAGATCGGCTGAAAAAGATCGGGGAGGCAAAGCAGCGCGTGGAGCAACGGCAGGCCGAGGCGGATCGGAAGCGCGGCCGCAAGCCCGGAGACGGTCGCAAGAACCCGCGCGGAGGACGCCCCTTCAAGCGGGAGTTTGGAGTTCCCGAGGAGAAGGCCCAAGACAACTTTACAGATCCGGAAAGTCGAATCATGAAGAGCTCTGGGGGATTCGAACAATGCTACAACACGCAAGCCGCTGTGGATGAGGAGACACAGATGATCGTGGCCACGGGGGTTACCAATAACGCGGCCGACAACAGACAATTACTGGGGATGATCGATGCGGTCCAAGAGAACCTGGAGCACCCTCCCGCGCAGGTAGTGGCCGACGCCGGGTATAAGTCCGAGGAGAACTTTGAAGGTCTAGAAGAACGCGAGATCGATGGCTACATCTCTTTGGGCCGAGAGGGGCGAGATCCAGAGCCGTCGGAAAATCTCCCCGCCACGCTGCGCATGTTCAAGAAGCTGGGCACGGAGGCGGGGCAAACTGTCTACCGCCGGCGCAAGGTGATCGCGGAACCTGTATTCGTCTGGGTTAAACAGGTCCTTGGCTTTCGAACCTTCAGCTTGAGGGGACTCGAGAAAGTGGAAGGCGAGTGGGACCTGGTCTGTCTCGCCCTGAACTTGAAACGCATGAATGGGCGCCTACCCACCTGCTGAGCAGGTTCGGACGGAAAGATGCCCTCCCCCTGGGCTCATTTTCAGCAGTTCGGCCGCCTCTGCAAACGGAAGCACGATAAAGATCGCCCTTTCTCTTATAGGGCACCCCGAAACATAAACTCAAGAATTGGAAATTCCACGTTGGTCAGAAACTCCTGCCGCGCAGACTCCTAGGCACCTATAAGGGCCACTTCTTTACAGACAAGTCAAGTTTTCGGGTCGTGCTGACATTGTCAGTCCTAGAACGTGGGAGCCGGCTTAGTCCGGCGAACTCGGCATCAGCCGAATCCGGTCTGCTGGCTAGGAGATTCGCCGCGCAAAGGCGGATCCCACGTTCTTTGTGGCCTCCTATCGTCGGCTTCACTTGTCTACCCAGGGCCGTGCCCTGGGCTGTTATCGTGCTGCGCCTTCGGCGCGCCCAATTTCAGAGCGCCATGCGGCAGCGCGAGCGCGGGAAAGCTTGGCCACGATCTGCGGAAACTCCGGTCAAAAACGGCGCGGTGCTTCCGCTTGCGGCTCTGTTACTCTCACTTCGGCCTCATCAGCTCGGCTCGGCGGTCCACTCGAATTGACTTATTCTTCGGTTGCAGGTCCCCGCCAAAGTCGAGTTTCAATATGTTGAACGCATGGCCGCAGCAATTAGGACGAGACGGCAGAAGCAGCACCCGTCGGACTGGAAAGGCGATGCCATTCCCGGATAGTTGCGGCTGCCAGACACTGCGCCGAATCGAACATCTGCAACTTCCCGGAAGAGCGGGGCACTGCGTTGAGGTCAGTGCAGGCCTCCACAAAAGCCCCGACACCGGAGGCCTCCATTGCGGCCAGGAGCTGGCTCCAGAGAGCCTGAATTTCGCGGTCCTGCACATGTAGGCGAATCCTATCGATCAGCTCATCGACCATATCCTGCCAGCCAGGTGGCTCGATTAGTTCGATCCCTCGTGCGCCAAGGGCTTCTTGGTAAAGTCCCTCTTCCATGGTTAGCCGGGTCGCGATCACGGCCACGCGAGGATAATCGACATCCTCGTGGGCTCCATATTGGCGCGGGCACTCCGAGACCAGCAAATCGACAAAAGGGGCCGTCGATCGGGGTCCCATTCCAGCCAGAATTCCGATCAAAGGCTTTGCCGGGTGAGTCGGGATTGTCATGGCTCTAGTCTCTCATTGACTGAGCACCTGGTTAAATCCTTTTTCACGCAAGAGACGGTTGAAGCGGTTGATCTCTCCCCTGCGCATCAGTTCCATCCGCCGGGTGATATCTGCTAGTTGCCGTTTGAACAACTCGAAGACCTCGAGTTGTTGAGTCGTCGGAGGGTAATCCGCCTGACTGATGACCCCGGCCAGGATTCCCATTCTGGAGTAGAGGTTGCGACGCCAGCGAACGCTGTCCTGGCGCGCATTGGTGAGCCGGAGATCGAAGAAGTTTCCTTCGTAGTCTCGTAGCTGCTCTCGCAGCTCCTTGGACTGTTCAATCACCTCGGAGGCCCCTTCCCTACCTTCAATAAGTTCTTCCCTGTCCAGCAGTTGGCGGCGCAGGGACTCCACTTCATTGATCAGTTCGGTCCCCTGATTTAGCATGTCTCGCAGTTCCAGTAACACCCGGTGTTGTTTCTGAATGTCCTCCAATGTCCCGGACGTATTGGGGTCCTTGAGCACCGAGAGTCTGGTTTCGTGAACCGTCTCGTCCCTGCTCAGGCGGATCGTATATTCCCCCGGCACCACGGTGGGAGCAAACCCCCGACCTTCGGACAGGGGACGGGATCCGTCTTGTTCCAGAGCCACGTGGGAATGTTCATCCGGCTTGGTGAGCAGCTTGGGTTCTTTGCTCCTCTCCATACTGAGATCCCAATAAACCCGATTGATCCCGGCCACGGCATTCCGCTCCAGTCGTTCAAGAGTGCGAATCACCTGGTTCGAGGAATCAAGAACGTCGATCTTTACCTCGGCGGCATCCTGTTCAGCGGGAGCTTCGGCCAGGTAGAAATGGAGCGACGCTCCGTACTCTGGATTCTCGCCAGACACGGGATCCGCCGGTTGAGACATGTGGTTCTCTTTGCTGGCAAATCGATAGGCCGGTCGCGGGTCGAAGAGGTGCACCGCGCTATCCAGTATCTGCTGATCGAGTTGTTGCAACGGAGTGACGTCGTCCAGGATCCAGAAGCCGCGTCCGTAAGTTGCCACGGCCAGGTCGTTGAAGTGTTCTTGAATGGTCAGCCAGTGCACGGGGGCGTGTGGCAAATTGGTTTGAAACTCGGTCCAACGGAGACCATCGTCAAACGAGACGTAGAGGGAGTTCTCGGTTCCCAGGTAGAGCAGACCTTGGCGCACTGGATCCTCGCGCACGACATGCGCATAGCTATAGACTGTATGCGGCAGATTGGAGCGTAGGCTGGCCCAGCTGGCTCCGAAGTCGGTGGTCTTGTAAACGAACGGGCGGGTGTCGTTGACCTGATGAAAATCGACAGTCATGTAGGCAGTTCCGGCCGCGTAGCGGGAAGCTTCAATGTTGCTTACCGTTCCCCAGGGGGGCAAATTGGGAATATTCGGAGTGACATTGGTCCAGCTCTTGCCACTGTCACGGGGTGACGTGAAACAGACCATCGTTGGTGCCGGCCCACAGGAGGCCCTGCTGAACTGGAGATTCTGCCAGCGCAAAGATTACGGGAGCCAGGGTCGGTCCCGCATCGTACGGGGTCAGACCGCCGGTCTTTTTCTGCTTGCTCTTGTCGTCGCTCGTGAGATCTGGACTGATCACGCTCCAGCTGTGCCCGCCATTGGTGGTGACGTGTACGAACTGGCTACCCACATAGACCCGGTTGTGGTCATGTGGCGAGATCGTGATCGGGAAGGTCCACTGAAAGCGGTAGCGGATATCCTCGGCCGCCCAGGCTTCGGCATTCTCGGGCCACACTTGCACGTTGGGGCTATGTCCCGTGGACGCATCGTAGCGATCCAGGATTCCTTCGTAACAACCCGACCAGACGATATCATTGTTGATCGGATCGGGAACCGCGAAACCCGATTCACAACCTCCCACTGAGTGTCAGGCTCCGATCGGGATCCGGCCTCCTTCCAATGTGTTGCTGGGTCCGCCCATCGAGCTTCCGTCCTGACGATTCCCATAGACCTTGTACGGAATTCGGTTATCCGTGTAGACGTGATACATCTGGGCGCTCGGCAACTGCGGGCGCAACCAGCTTCCCCCTCGGTTCGTCGAGATGCTGATTCCCTGGTCATGTCCAACGATCATACGATCCGGCAATAGGGGGTCGATCCCCATGTCATGGTGGTCGCCGGCTACCGGAAACACCGCCGAGGTCTCTCCACCGTTTAGTGAGATGGAGGCTCGGGTCGACATGAAGTAGACCTCGTTGTGATCGTCCGGATGGGCGACCACCCTGGAGTAATAGTGAGGACGCTGAACCAGGGTGTGATCTCCGTTGATCATCCGCCAGTTCTCTCCTGCATCATCGGTTCTCCAGAGCACTCCTTGATGATCGGTGAGTGGCTCGAAATCCCGATGACTATTGGTTTCAATCAGAGCGTAGACCCGGTTCGAGCTGTCGGCAGACATGGAGAGAGCGACTTTTCCCAGGTTTCTTCGGGAAGGCCGTTCCCTTCCAGCTTCTTCCACGTGTCTCCGCCGTCCATCGACTTGTAGAGGCCACTGCCGGGCCCTCCACTCTGACGGCCCCAGGTCCAGATCACCATCTGCCACATTCCGGCATAGAGGATCCGTGGGTTATTGGGATCGATGACAATATCGGAGGCGCCGCTGTCCGGGTTGGTGAACAGCACGCGGTCCCAGGTCCGGCCTCCATCACGAGTGCGGTAAACGCCTCTCTCCTGTTGCGGCCCGTAGGCATGGCCCAGAGCGGCCGCATAGACGAGGTCGGGATTGCTGGGGTGAATCGCCAGGCGCGAGATCCTTCCCGTCTTCTCGAGCCCCATGTTCCGCCACGTCTTCCCTCCATCGGTGGACTTGTAAACTCCGTCGCCAATCGAAATGTTGCTCCGGATATGGGCTTCCCCGGTACCCGCCCACACGACGTTGGGATCGCTTGCCGATACGGCCAACGATCCAATCGACTGAGCTTCTTGATCATCGAAAACGGGAGCCCAGCTGACCCCGCCGTCAGTGGTTTTCCAAACCCCTCCCGAGGCGGCTCCGATGTAGTAGGTATTACGCTCTCCGGGAACTCCGATAACAGCGCTGACGCGGTTTCCAAGGGGGCCGATCTGACGGTACTCGAGCTGCTTGAAGATCTCGGAATCGGGGCTTTGGGCAAGTAAAGGGGCGGTCGGCATTAGCAAGGCCAGAAGCCACCATACTTTAGATCGCTTTGGTTCAGTAAACAAGGGCCACCTCCATGCTAAAAAGCCGGTTCCTCTAGGCCCCAAATAAGCGTATCAGCTTCTGGGCCGCTCGATTGACTCTTTTTGAGGGTCATTTAGCCCTCTGTGGTCGACTTTCGGACTGAAGGCTGCGCGAGTCGGGCGCATCCGACGGTGATCTCCTGCTGGAGGGCCTTCGGAGTGGGATCGAGAGGCAAGAATCGGAATTTTCGGCCGTTTTCGAACAGACTTCGACCTCAGCCCTTGAACCTCCGTGGATTTTCTTTGCTTTGTCCTGTGGCGGGTTAGCCGTAGCGGACCCGCTTGGGCGACGGCACTCCGCTCAGCAGCGTTTCGGTCCAGTCGTTGACGTTCAGCAGCCGGTAAAGAAGACGTCGCCCCCGCTGCAGGATCTGGCAAGGAATCTGAACCAGCCGGCGCAGGAACCGGCGATACTCCATCTTCAGAATCCGCTGCCCCATCGTCTTGTCGGATTGCACCAGGCCCAGCCAGGCTTTCAAGTTCCAGGCCTGGGCAGCAATCACCAGGTACGCCCAGTTGGACTCGAGGCTGTCCGAGGGCATCCGCATCGCCTGAACCCCGTTCTTGAGCTGCTCCACCACATTCTCCTGATGGCAGCGACGATTGGCTGAGAAAACCACTTCCCTGGCCGACTCCTTTCGCAGGTTGGTCAGATAGAACAGATAGCGGGTCTCGTCAAAGAGCCGTCCCTGTCCTTGGGTGACCGTAATTTGCTTTCGCACCACCACCAGCCGATAGTTCTGCTTGCAGGCCGCCGGTCGATAGGCCAGCTCGGCCACATCTTCCCGCTCCAGTTGCAGATTGCGATAGCCATTCTTTTTGACCAGGGCCTGGCGGATATTCTTGCGCCGCCGTCTTCGCAGTTTCTTCTTCTTTGCCCGATCCAGCCGACTCCAGGCGCTGGGCTCCAGTCCTTCGGCCCGACCAACCAACCCCTGGCTGGAATCCGCCCCAAAGAGAAACTCTACGCCCTCCTGATCCCAGCGGTCCAGATGACGCGTCTGCGTAAAATCCGTGTCGCCCCGCAGCAACACCTTCTGGAAACCACCACCGCGCACCAACTCGATGGCCCGATCCAGCACCTCGGCCGCGCCTTCATGGGAGGGCCGGTTGCCCGACCGATTCACCAAATAGAGCACCTCGTTGGTCTCAGCCACAGACACTACCAGCGGATGATAGCTCCAGTGGCCGGTGTAGCTCATTCCGATTCCGCTCTTACACTGTCCATCCGTCGGGGCGATCGTCCCGTCCACATCAATCGTGGCCTGACGGTGAAACTCCTTGTCTTGGTTCGACCACACTTTCCGTCGCGCCTCATTGACCGCTTCCATCAGATCCCAGATCGAATTCCTGTCGAAGCGCCGCAGGAAGTCCCCCTCCGTGGACGGCGCCGGCACCTTGCGGGCCCCCAGCGCGTCCAGATACACCGGGTCCCGGCGTCGAGCCTCCACGTCCTGCAGGCAGCTACCGCCCGTCATGACGTTGTCAATCAGATTGAGCACATGATCCGATTCCCGGTACAGCAGATGCCGCTCCAGCACCTTCACCCGTTGGTCGATGGTTTCGGCCAGTTCCAGCTGCTTGACCAGCAGCTGGATCACACCCAGCCCCCCGCAGTCCACGGCTCTGACTCGATCCGAAATCGCATAATGGATGTTGCCCCCGCGCAGCACCCTTTGGCCCTTCTCCGGCATCCAACTCCGATCTAATCGATCTTCACTTTCCGATTGCCGTTTGCGCAGGATTTCGATATCTTTTGGGTTCACCTGAAATGCCTTTCTTTTCGGTGTTTTCCAGAGTTTTTTTGCAACCCTAGAATACCCGACAGGACTGGCATTTCGGGCCTTTTCAGGCCCTTGGAATCAACACTGATGTACTTGCTTTGGGTCTAGGGCTGGAATTTTGTCTGGAAGCACGAAGCACGAAATCCGAAGCACGAGGGAAATCTCCAGCACAAAATGAGGGGAAATAAGAGCTTTTTTTTCGTATTGAAACTTGAGATCTGAGATTTCCTCTCGTGCTTCGAGCTTAGGACTTAGTGCTTTGGCACCGAACGTGGGAAGTTCCTGCCTCTTGCAGAGTTCTTGAGGCTTGACTCAGATGCACAGAGATCGTCCCCAATCGGTGTCTAGTTTCTAGTGCACTGTCCGGAAAGTTCCCGAGGCCACTTCGGGCGCCTTTTGACCGCCAGCTTTGTTGCGCGACGTCGGAAGACCCCGGGTTTGACTACCTTGCGCGCCTCGCTGGCGATCAAAACTCATCCCGAATTGGCAACGGGTACTTCCCGGACAGTACACTAAGGCATCGGATTCAGCATTCGCTTCACTCGTTCGAGCTCGCCGTCATTCGGCGCCGGTTCGATTCCAAGAATGTTCGACATTAACGGATAGAGATGAATATTCAAGAATGGATCAACCACCTGGCCTTGGCGGAAGGACGGGCCGTGGCCCACGAACAGCCCCTGCATCTCTTTGAGCATGTTGTCAAAGCCATGGCTGCCGCCAGCTTCGGGCAGTCCGCTTTCTCTAATGAATTGCTTTGAGACAATTCGCCAGCCCACCTCTCCCAGACCTATGAGGGGTGCTATGCGCCGGTGATTCTTGAAGTGGAATCGTTCCGGCATCTGCTCGCGCCGAAAAACCTGAAGGGCGGGGTGGGCTCCTTGCAAGGCCGAGAACGCCGCTTCCGTATAGTCCGAATCTGGGATCACTTGCAGCACCGGATCCCAGTCAACGACACGGACGCGAGAAAGGTCGATGTAGTCGTCGAGCACAATCACCTGACCGGGCACCCAGGTCGCCATGCCATGATCGGAAACAAGGATCAGATCCACCTGATCTGCTAGGTTCCTTGCCTTCAGTCCATCGACCAGCCACCCGATCGCCTGGTCGACCTCCAGAATCACCTCACCTACTCGAGGATCCTCAGGACCAAAGAAGTGACCGGCATCATCGATCGAGCTAAAGTAGCCGGCCAGGAACTGAGGACGTTCCGACGCTGGCAGATCGAGCCAGGACAGGATCTGTTCGACACGGCCTCGGTCGGACAGGTCGCCGTTGTAGAGCAGCCATTGGTCGGGTCGGAACCCTCCGATCACGGCCTCCGATCCAGGCCAAAACATGACAGCCGACTTGACACCCTGACGAGCAGCCGTGACCCAAATCGGTTCCCCTCCCCACCAGCGTCCGTTTCCAATCTCCTCCCGATTGCCCAACGAGAAGGAAGCGTCGAATTCGGGATCATACATATTGTTGGCGACGATCCCATGATTCTCAGGGTAGAGCCCCGTGACGATGCTGTAGTGGTTGGGAAACGTCTTGCTCGGAAAACAGGGAATCAACCCTTGCGCCCGCACTCCGTCGGCCGCCAACTGACTCAGAATCGGGCTTGGATAGCGGTCCAGATAGTCCCAGCGGAAGCCATCGATCGAAATCAGGATTACCGTGGGCGGAAGAGTGCGACTTCCGCAACCCGGCAACCAGAGTAGCAACAGGCTGAACAGCGCACTAGTCCTTCTCGACATGACTCTCCACGATGGCCTGATACACCAGATTGGTGAACTTCGAGCGTAAATCTGAAGACTGGTTAGGAATCAGCTGAGCCATAAAGATCGCGATCAGCTGTTCCGCCGGATCGACCCAGAAAGTGGTGAAGTAAGCCCCTCCCCAACCGTAGCTTCCGGGGGTTCCCAGAACGAGCTCACGGCCTAGATCTTGCACAATTGCAAAGCCCAATCCGAACCCCCGATCACCGAACAATCCCACAACGTGATTGGATGTCATGTGTTGCACGGTCTTGGGACTCAGCAATCGCTTCCCATCGAGTTCTCCTCCATTGAGCAACATGTGCAGGAAACGGGCGTAGTCTTCGACCGTCGACAGTAGCCCCGCTCCCCCCGAAAATGCGGTGCGAGGACCCGTTACATAGGGACTAGTCACCGAGCCGTCGATCAGCTCGAGTCCGTTCTCGGTGCGCGTGTAGACCGAAGTGAACCGATCGAGCTTTTTTGGAGGAAGGTAGAAATCGGTGTCGACCATTCCCAGGGGTTCGAAAATCCGCTCTTGAAAATACTGGTTCAGTTCCAGGCCGGAAACGACCTCTACGAGATGGCCCAGAATGTCGGTCGAGAAACCGTAAAGGAAAACCTCTCCAGGGTGGGCGTAAAATGGCAGTTGGGAGAGTCGCCGCACGAGGCTGCCCATGGGTTCCCTTTGCTCCGCGAAATACCACCCGGATAGCCGCTCCTCTTCGAAGAGTTTTCGGGCGAGTCCATCACCGTATGAGATTCCAGTCGTATGGGTGAGCAGATTACGCACGGAAATCGGGCGAAGTGCCCTCTCGACGGAATAGCCCTCCGGCTTGCTCGAATCCGCAACGGCCACCCCGGTCCGTTCGAACTCGGGCAAATACTTCGAGACCGGATCACTGAGTAGCAGCCGCCCTTCTTCCACCAGCATCATGGCAGCCACACTCGTGATCGGCTTGGTCATCGAAGCGATCCGGAAGATCGCGTTCCGAGGCAGAGGCGTGCCCGATTCCCGATCGAGCTTTCCCAGGTTGATCTGATGGACAACCCGGCCCCGGCGAGCGATCAGAGTGACCGCCCCGGCAATCTGCTGCCGGGCGATGTAGTCTTCCAGAACGCTCTGCAGCCGCTCCAGACGTTGCGAGGACATCCCGACCGACTCCGGTGTGGCTCTCGGCAGTTGAGCCCCGAGAGCGGAAGAGCAGGCAAGCGAAAGCCCTACCAGTCCGGATAAAGTACGGGCTCCCAGCCCGCTTATTTGCACCTTCATCAGACAAAGTCTGCACGGTGTCTCCCGCCGCGTCAAACGGAATGATGGCCTTCCCAATTCTGGATCTATGACATACTGACCGCCCAATGGCCGAGGCTAGGAGAACGAAGCTCCGCCTCAAACCTACGAGAGGGTGCGACAGCGGGTTGCCAGGATAGTTCTGTCATTTCGAATAGGGAAAGCTGGCCGAATTCACATCTAGGCACCGACAGTGTCGCTCATCGGCAAATGAGTTGCATGTCCTTAGAACTTGACTTGCTGGCGATCAAAACTCATCCCGAATTGGCAACGGGTACTTCTCGGACAGTGCACTAGACTAGGCCCAAAATAAGCGTATCAGCTTCTGGGCCGCTCGATTGACTCTTTTTGAGGGTCATTTAGCCCTCTGTGGTCGACTTTCGGACTGAAGGCTGCGCGAGTCGGGCGCATCCGACGGTGATCTCCTGCTGGAGGGCCTTCGGAGTGGGATCGAGAGGCAAGAATCGGAATTTTCGGCCGTTTTCGAACAGCCTTCGACCTCAGCCCTTGAACCTCCGTGGATTTTCTTTGCTTTGTCCTGTGGCGGGTTAGCCGTAGCGGACCCGCTTGGGCGACGGCACTCCGCTCAGCAGCGTTTCGGTCCAGTCGTTGACGTTCAGCAGCCGGTAAAGAAGACGTCGCCCCCGCTGCAGGATCTGGCAAGGAATCTGAACCAGCCGGCGCAGGAACCGGCGATACTCCATCTTCAGAATCCGCTGCCCCATCGTCTTGTCGGATTGCACCAGGCCCAGCCAGGCTTTCAAGTTCCAGGCCTGGGCAGCAATCACCAGGTACGCCCAGTTGGACTCGAGGCTGTCCGAGGGCATCCGCATCGCCTGAACCCCGTTCTTGAGCTGCTCCACCACATTCTCCTGATGGCAGCGACGATTGGCTGAGAAAACCACTTCCCTGGCCGACTCCTTTCGCAGGTTGGTCAGATAGAACAGATAGCGGGTCTCGTCAAAGAGCCGTCCCTGTCCTTGGGTGACCGTAATTTGCTTTCGCACCACCACCAGCCGATAGTTCTGCTTGCAGGCCGCCGGTCGCTAGGCCAGCTCGGCCACATCTTCCCGCTCCAGTTGCAGATTGCGATAGCCATTCTTTTTGACCAGGGCCTGGCGGATATTCTTGCGCCGCCGTCTTCGCAGTTTCTTCTTCTTTGCCCGATCCAGCCGACTCCAGGCGCTGGGCTCCAGTCCTTCGGCCCGACCAACCAACCCCTGGCTGGAATCCGCCCCAAAGAGAAACTCTACGCCCTCCTGATCCCAGCGGTCCAGATGACGCGTCTGCGTAAAATCCGTGTCGCCCCGCAGCAACACCTTCTGGAAACCACCACCGCGCACCAACTCGATGGCCCGATCCAGCACCTCGGCCGCGCCTTCATGGGAGGGTCGGTTGCCCGACCGATTCACCAAATAGAGCACCTCGTTGGTCTCAGCCACAGACACTACCAGCGGATGATAGCTCCAGTGGCCGGTGTAGCTCATTCCGATTCCGCTCTTACACTGTCCATCCGTCGGGGCGATCGTCCCATCCACATCAATCGTGGCCTGACGGTGAAACTCCTTGTCTTGGTTCGACCACACTTTCCGTCGCGCCTCATTGACCGCTTCCATCAGATCCCAGATCGAATTCCTGTCGAAGCGCCGCAGGAAGTCCCCCTCCGTGGACGGCGCCAGCACCTTGCGGGCCCCCAGCGCGTCCAGATACACCGGGTCCCGGCGTCGAGCCTCCACGTCCTGCAGGCAGCTACCGCCCGTCATGACGTTGTAAATCAGATTGAGCACATGATCCGATTCCCGGTACGGCAGATGCCGCTCCAGCACCTTCACCCGTTGGTCGATGGTTTCGGCCAGTTCCAGCTGCTTGACCAGCAGCTGGATCACACCCAGCCCCCCGCAGTCCACGGCTCGGACCCGATCCGAAATCTCATAATGGATGTTGCCCCCGCGCAGAACCAGGCGGCCCTTCTCCGGCATCCAACTCCGATCTAATCGATCTTCACTTTCCGATTGCCGTTTGCGCAGGATTTCGATATCTTTTGGGTTCACCTGAAATGCCTTTCTTTTCGGTGTTTTCCAGAGTTTTTTTTGCAACCCTAGAATACCCGTCAGGACTGGCATTTCGGGCCTTTTCAGGCCCTTGGAATCAACACTGATGTACTTGCTTTGGGACTAGGATTAGGTTGGATTTATGGCTATCAGTGTCTTCGATCTCTTCACAATAGGGATTGGCCCCTCCAGTTCTCACACTGTTGGTCCGATGCGGGCTACCCGCCGCTTTGCGGAGTTGCTCGATCAGAGCGGGATGATGGGGCAGGTGACCGGGGTCCGGATAGAGCTCTTCGGATCGCTCGCATTCACTGGACGCGGTCACGGCACCGATCGAGCTGTCCTGGTCGGGTTGGAAGGTGAAACGCTCGAAGAGATCGATCCCGGGAACATGGTGAGCCGGGTCAGGGAAATTCGCCAGACACACCAAATCATGCTCCTGGGGCAGTATCCCATTTCCTATCAGGACGACCGCGATTTAATCTTTGATCGGAAGCAAAAACTGCCGCTCCACAGCAACGGGATCCGCTGCACTGCATTCCGGGGGGACATCAAACTCCTTCAGAAAATCTACTACTCAATCGGTGGCGGATTTGTGGTCAGCGCTTCGACGGCCGAGAAAGACATGCTGGTGGAAGATCAAACTCCCCTTCCCCACCCTTTCATGAGTGGAGAAGATCTCTTGAAGCGAGCCACTGAGGCCGCAAAGCCGATTCACCAGTTGCTGCTGGAAAACGAGCTTGCCTGGCGATCCGAAACCGAGATTCGCCTGCGGCTATTCGCAATCTGGCAGGCGATGCAGGATTGTGTCCGGGCGGGGTGCCGACATGAAGGAGTTCTACCCGGAGGCTTAAAAGTGGTTCGCAGAGCTCCTCAACTCTACCGGGACCTGACTGATCGGCCCCAGGAAGGACTGAAGGATCCCCTTACGGTGATGGATTGGGTGAATCTCTTCGCCTTGGCCGTCAACGAGGAGAACGCCGCCGGGGGACGGGTAGTCACAGCTCCCACCAATGGAGCAGCCGGCATCATTCCAGCTCTCCTGCACTACTATTGGGACTTCGTTCCGGGGGCGGACAAGGAGGGTATTCTCCGGTTCCTCCTCACGGCCGGCGCCATCGGAATCCTGTACAAAGAGAATGCCTCTATTTCTGGGGCTGAGGTCGGATGCCAAGGGGAGGTCGGAGTCGCCTGCTCGATGGGGGCGGCAGGTCTGGTAGCGGCTCAGGGAGGATCAGCCTTTCAGATCGAAAATGCCGCCGAGATCGGTATGGAGCACAACCTGGGGCTGACCTGTGATCCGGTAAAGGGCCTGGTCCAGATTCCCTGCATCGAGCGTAATGCAATGGGGGCGGTCAAGGCCACCAATGCGGCGCGACTGGCACTGCGGGGAGATGGCAGCCACAAGGTCTCACTGGACAAAGTAATCCGCACCATGCGCCAGACCGGAGCAGACATGAAACGCAAGTACAAGGAGACCTCACGAGGCGGTTTAGCCATCAATGTCATTGAGTGTTGACACTAGGCACCTCTCCCTTGCAACTTGCTTACAGTCGAGTCAAGTTTCCGAAACTGGGAACTGACTGCCGCTTGGCCTCGTCTAGCCCGGATAATTCACGCGTTGTCGAAGCGAAGAGACGGAAGCGCCGCGCTGACAAGGCATTACGCCCGAGGGCGGCGGAAGCATAGTCGTGCACTCTGTTGAGCAGCCCGAGGGTGGGCAACGCAGTCAGCGCGGCAGAAATGATTGTGGGGAAGGCGATGGCGTCTATCGTTTCAGCAGTTGGAGTGAGGGATCCCTCCGAGCGAGAGGCCAACCGCGCCCTCCTGATCGTCTCGCTGGCGGTGATGTTGTCGACCTCCGTCTGGTTCTCAGGCACGGCAGCTGCCTCCACCCTGCAAGAACTGTGGCAACTGAGTTCGCTGGAAATGTCTTGGCTGACCATCTCGGTCCAGCTGGGATTCATCTTGGGGACCTTCATCTATTCCTTTCTTAATCTGCCCGATCTATTCAATTCCCGCTCCATCTTCTTCCTGTCAGCAGCCTCCGGAGCCTTCTTCAACCTGGCTTTCGCCGGACTCTCCGATTCTCTCTCCAGCGCTCTCGTGTTTCGCCTCCTGACCGGAATCACCTTGGCTGGAATCTATCCAGTGGCGATGAAAATCGTCGCCTCCTGGTTCCGCGTTGGACTGGGTTGGAGACTGGGTGTCTTGATTGGAGCGCTCACTTTCGGGAAAGCTTCATCCTACTTGCTGCAAACACTCTCCGCCGTACTGGGCTGGCGTGTCTTGGTAGGAATGACATCACTCGCCACCCTGATCGGCGGGGCCATAGTGCTGTTTCTGTTAGCCGCTGGTCCCTTTCTTAAACAACGAGCCGTATTCGATTATCGAATGCTCTTTCAGGTCTTCCGGAGCCGGCCTTTTCGCTACACAGCTTTCGGGTACTTCGGTCATATGTGGGAGCTGTACGCGTTCTGGTCTCTGATCGGCTTCTACCTATCGGCCAGCCTTTCAACCGACCGAATTGTCACCTCGGCGCTATCGTTTTTGGCTCTCGCGACCGGGGGGGTGGGCTGCATCGTAGCCGGTCGTTTGTCCCGTCGCTGGGGCGAACGAAAGGTAGCCCTCGCCTGCCTGGTTGGGAGCGGGGCCTGCTGCTTGCTCTCAGGTCCACTCTCCTTCCTTCCCAGGTTCGCCGTGGTCGGCTTCTTGGTGGTCTGGGGAATGCTAGTGGTGGCCGATTCGGCCCAGTTCTCGGCATTGGCCACTCGCTACTGTCCACCTCAGTACACGGGGACCGCCCTTACCGTTCAGAATGGCATTGGCTTTGGAATCACTATTCCGTCGATCGAGCTGCTGACAGCCTTGGCCGGCCCCATGAGCTGGCAGTGGGCGTTCATGACCCTGGCCATCGGACCGGCCGTGGGAGCATTGTTCCTGCTTCGGTTGGGGACGTTACAAGGTGCCGAAAGGGTGCAGTGAGCGAAATGCAATCGCAGAGACATAGCGCGGAGGACGTTATTCAGCGCTCGATTTGCATCAAAACCGGCTTTTCAATTCTTGCTACTGGTCTGAAATGATAGATGCAGAACAACTTACGAGTGTACGCCCGAGAAAACAAGAAAACTCTGCGAGATCTTTGCGCTTCCGCGTCTCTGCGATTGCATTTCGAGGCCCGAGTTGAGTTAAGATTTGCTGATGCCGAGCAACGAGCTGGAACTCAGTGGCGAACAATTTCGGGAGATGGTCGACCAGGCTCTAGACCGCCTGGTACCCTTCATCGATTCACTACCGGATCAACCGGCCTCCGATACCTCCGGCGGGGCCAAACTTGCTCATTCCCTGATCGAGCCCTTACCTCAGGCGGGAAGTTCTCTTGCGGAACTACTCGATCTGCTTTTCGAGAAGCTGATTCCCAAGGGATTCAATACACCGGGCCCCGGCTACCTGGCTTACATCCCAGGAGGAGGCCTCCTCGAAAGCAGTCTCGCCGAATTGATTTCGACCGCCATAAACCGTTATGTCGGGGTGTGGGCCGCCTCTCCCGGCCTGGCCCAGCTCGAATCCAATGTCCTGCGCTGGTTCATCGATATCGTGGGCTATCCCGAGAAGGCCCGAGGTTACCTTTCCTCCGGCGGTTCCATGGCTAATTTCAGCGCTGTGGTGACGGCCCGTCGCCGATTGCTGGGCGATGACTTGCAAGACGCCGCCCTGTATTGCTCGGATCAGTGCCATCACTCGGTGACTAAAGCAGCAATCCTGGCTGGCTTTGCTCCAGCCACGGTGCGAGTGGTACAAACTGACCCAGAATTCCGGCTCGTACCCGCCGCCCTCCACGCTTTGATTGTCCAAGATCGCACCCGGGGAAAACGCCCTTTCATGGTCGTAGGCAGTGCCGGTACAACCAATACAGGCGCCGTCGATCCTCTCGACGAGCTTGCCGATATTGCGAAAGAAGAAGGACTCTGGTTTCATGTCGATGGAGCCTACGGAGCTGCCTTCAACATGACGGAGCGAGGAGCACGGACCCTCACTGGGCTATCCCGAAGCGATTCGGTATCTCTCGATCCGCACAAGGCCTTCTTCGTTCCATATGGCACCGGCTGCCTGTTAGTCCGGGACGGACAAGCTCTGCGGGAAGCTCATAGCTTGACCAGTGCCTACATGCCACAGTTGCAAGAGGATCCGCTGCTCGTCGACTTTTGCGAGGTCTCGCCCGAGCTCTCTCGAAGTTTCCGCGGTTTGCAAGTCTGGCTTCCCATGAAATTGCACGGAATCGGCGCCTTTCGGCGCCTACTCGACGAAAAACTCGACCTCACCGACTGGACTCTGAGCCAGCTTGAAAAGCTGCCCGATCTCGAAATCATGGCGCAGCCCAGTTTGACGGTAATTGCTTTTCGCTTTCAACGAAGTGACATCGACTTGGAGACATTGAACCGTCTCAATCAAGAACTGCTTGCCAAGATAGTCGAAAGGGGCCGAGTCTACCTCTCCCCAACCTGGTTGTATGGAAAGTTCGTAATCCGAATCTGTATCCTCTCTTACCGAACCCATCAAGATCGTCTCGAAATGCTCTTGGAGGATCTTGAGCAAGCCCTCGCGGCGATCCGTGGCCGTACTTCCGAAGAGCTATACTAAGTCTGCATGACCCGATCCAAGAAGAAAAACCCTATCGTCTCGGCCCTCAGTGTCTGGCTGGTACTCACCGTGCTGGGCTTGATCGCGGGTGTGCTGATCACGCGCTCCACCGGTTCCTATATCGGTGGACTCATCGCTTCAAATGTGGGTAGTCTGCTCGGCATTGCCCTGGGATTTCGACTCTACCAGATCGAAAAGAAGCGCCGATGATTTGAAACATCCAGACAGAAACACCCTCTATTAAAATTGACAACGACACGAAATCATGACATGAAAACAGGAGCTCCTGAGTCGGCAGCTAGTTAATTTAGATCACTTAAATTGAAAAGGAGCCGATCATGAAAAGTTACTTACGATACACAATCACTTTACTAGCGCTTATCTTCTTGCTGGCACCCGTTCTTGTCAGCGCTTCTCCCTCCGATACCGACCTTACAAACGTGGAGAAACGGGTTCAAAAAGCATTGAAGAGAATGCCCTACTACAGTGTCTTTGACAATATTGAGTTCGAGGTAAGCAACAGCACGGTAACACTCACCGGAAAGGTATGGAGAGCGTTCCTCAAATCGGAAGCCGAGACCGTCGTTCTGGCGCTGGAAGAAGTCGCGCAAGTAGACAATCAGATTGAGATCCTTCCCTTGTCTAGTAGAGACGACCGGTTACGACTGGCGGCCGCCCGAGCGGTTTTCTCGAATCCTTTCCTGAACCGTTACGCAGCTGGCACCCTGCCCTCGATTCACATCATTGTGGAGCGTGGGACAATCATCCTTGAAGGTGTCGTGCGGAATCAGACCGACCGGAACGTGGCTGGAATCGAGGCTCGGACCGTCAGTGGGGCCTTCGCGGTTGAAAACAACCTGCGCTGGGAAGTCTCCTGATCCCTCGATCCATCAGACCGTAGCACTCCCCGGAGCCAGCACCCTGCTGGCTCCGGGGATCAGCGCAAGATTTCACTTTCCCCCCCTGCACAAGCGTCCCGGCTCGCGTGGAAGATCCATCCGGTTTTAAACCCTCCAAGTTCCAGCTACAATCCAGCTTATGGACGTAAAAAAGATCACCCAGGAGATTCAGTTTTGCTCCCAGAAGATGCAAAAGCTCAATCTCTTTGAGAGCTCGCGGATGTTCTGCGACCTCTACTGCCTGGAGCCTGGCCAGAAGCAAAAAATTCACAGCCATGAGGGAAACGACAAGATCTACTTTGTTGTTCAAGGCGAAGGCCACTTTACCATCGGCCAGGAAACACGCCGACTCGAGTCGGGGGAAATCACTGCCGCCTTCTCAGGCGAGCCCCATGGCGTGGAAAATTCGAGCCAGACTCGTCTGACCTGTTTGGTCTTTATGGCTCCTCACCCCAGTCGGGAGGACTCAGCCAGCGTGGAGCACTGACGAAGTCCCAGCGAACCATCGCCTTCCGTCTCTCTTCGCGAGTCCTCGGACAGGCTCCCAGCCCGGATAATGCACGCGTTGTCGGCTGCAGAGCCGGGATTATCCGGGCTAGGAGATCACTCTATCTTGTAGCGTCTGAGCTTTCGATCGAGAGTCGATCTGGAGATCCTCAACTTGCGGGAAGTTTGCGATTTGTTCCTACCTTCAGCCCGATAAACAGCGGCAATGTGCCGGACCTCAACTTCCGCCAGACTCAGAGGGTTGTCTTCGCCTGCCAGGATCGCTGCCGCTTGACCGCTAGGGACAGAGCTCTCGGCGGGCAGGGGTGAGGGTTCCGACGGTGGAAGGTTGGGCAGTAGGACACAGTCTCGCCTCAGAATCTCCTCCTGGCACATTGCCACGGCCGCCTGAATCACTCGATTCAATTCCCTCAGGTTTCCCGGCCAGGCGTGCGTTAACAGGAGTTGAGCCGCGCCTTTTCCGAGCCCTACGATTTTCTTTCCCTGCTCCCTCGCCGCCCACTCGATTTCGGCTGCAATCAACAAGGGCAAATCGTAACGGCGGCAACGTAAGGGAGGAATCTCGACTGTCATTCCGGTGAGACGATAAAAGAGATCCGGTCGAAAGCTTCCGCCGCTCGAGAACTGATCCCGATTGAGGTGAGTGGCGCTGATTAAGCGGACGTCGGCAACCTGGAGACTTTCGCTGCCCAATCTTTCGAACTCCCCGTACTCGACGGCACGCAAGATCTTTGCCTGAGCAGTCCCACTCATGTCGGCAATCTCATCAATGAAGAGGGTTCCGCCGTGAGCCAGTTCAAATTTGCCTTTTAGTGCTCGCGTGGCTCCTGTGAAAGCTCCCGGCTCATGCCCGAAGAGTTGGCTATCGAGTAAACCCTCGCTCAAAGCTGCGGCGTTAAAAGAGACAAAGGGCCCCGAACCACGGTTCGAAGTATTGTGGATGGCCCGTGAGAGAAGGGTCTTGCCAGTCCCCGATTCCCCGAGGATCAGAATCGGCAAGTCGGTCTTGGTGGCAACCCAGGCAATCTTCAGACAACGCCGCATGGGAGTGTCAGAACTGCGAAAATCATCGAGTCTGCAAGAGAGGGGATCGAAGCGGCGTTTCAGGTTGAGGTCGATCTGCTTGATCTGGATGGCCATGTGGCAGACTTGCTATTCTTTCATTCTCCGCTCCTGAGTTCCAGTTTTGGGCTAGCTATCTTCGTTTATCAGTTAGTTTTTGCTGACGGTCCGCAACAGTAGAATCTGCTGCAGACCGTCAGCTTCGAGGGGGACTCAGCGGAAGTGGATCGGGAGGTTTGCTTTCTTCCGTTGGATTCCCGGGACCAGGCTCATTGCCCGGTCCCGCGCCCCCCGGCCGAGCCAGCCACCGTGGCCGGCAAGTTCAAACCCCGACTACTCAGCACTCGGATCTGAGCCCGCCGATTCTGGCTTCGCCCTTCGGCTGTGCCATTATCAGCCCGTGGCTGTAGTTCTCCCAGGCCGAAAGGGGAGACAAAACGCCTCAGTTCAACACCGTGCTGTTCGATCAGATAACGTTGTACGGCCTCAGCTCGCTGCTCACTGAGCCGGCGATTGAAGTTCTCGTTTCCGTCCGCCGACGCAAAACCGATTACCTCCACGAGGCTGTCTCTCTCTCCAATGTCCTCCGCCAGGGATCCCAGAACCTGTTTAGCCTCCTTGCTCAGCTGGGAACTAGACGGGCCGAACAAGACCAGATCTTCCCGGGTCACGAAAAAGTCATGGATCAGTCGCAAGCGTTCCCCGAGGTCGGCCACCTGCTCTTCGTTCAAATCGATTCGTTGGTGGGCTTCGGAAGCGGAGTCGGCGGCTTGACTGGCAGCGGTGTGAGCAGCTCTTGTTGCTCTCCGCATCTGAGCCATTCCATCGCGGGTCTCAATCAAGGATTTCCGCACATCTGCCACTTCACCTTGTAAAGCTCTCCCCTGCCGGGAAAGTCCGGACAGCCTACTGTTTACCGGAACCAGTGTCGAATCCAAGACCTGAGCCACCTTGCGGGCCTTATTCGTGAACTTCACCTTGATGGCGTTGACGATTCCGTCCTGTGCTGGAATTCCTTTCACAGTCAGGCTCAGGCCCGGTCTCAGGTCTGATACCTGAAACAGAAGCGGTTCGCGCATGAAGTTCTTGCGGTCTTCGACAATCTTGGTGGTGACCTCTACGCGAACCATTGTTCCCTTCCCCCTGTGGTCCAGAACCCGCAGCAAGGAACCCTGTTTCTCGACCAGGACTCCTTCGAATTTTATCGGCTTCGGATCTTTTCCCAGTGCCAGGGCGCCAAACAGGACCAGAAACAGGGGGAACCATTTCAGGGTGTGTCTCTCAAAAGTCGTTCTCATCTCTTACCTCCTGGAGCGATTGCATTTTCTGACACTGCAAGTAGCAGTTCCCGTGCCAGAGCAGTCAAGGGGCGTGTAACAGATTGCAAATGCAATGTTTGGAGGAAATCTCTTGGAGTTTGAGCGAAAACGCGATAGGGGAGATTTTCCCCACGACTCGGGCAGCTTTCCCGGTGCGTGCTAACATACTCGGGCGGGGAAGCAGGCTGGAAAACGGGCTTTTTCGCAATCCGACTCAAATACAAGGATGGCAAGTGTGGATCGGTCGTCTTGCGGCTGATAGAGAACTGAGTCGTGATGGCCAAGACGATTCTAATCATCGATGACAATCCGGCCGACCGGCAGCTCGCCGAAAAGCTGCTCCGAGTCAACTCTAAGGATTGGCGCCTGCTCGGTGTAGGCGATCAGCTGGCCTTTCAAGCTCGGCTCGCCGAGCAGTTGCCCGACGCCGTCATTTGCGATGCGACTCTGCACTGGGCCCGGGGAATCGACGTGGCCCGAGAGCTTAAGGCCGCCAATCCCCTGCTGCCGATCATCTTCTTCTGCTCTCCATTGGCGGCCGGACTAGAAGAAGGATTGCTCTCGATTCAGCCAGCCGATCTGCTCATTAAGTCGAGCCTCACCTACTTGCAGCTACCCAAGATCGTCGCCTCGGCTTTACGCAAAGCAGAACTCTTCGGCTGGCAAAGGCCAGCTCGCAATTCCTCCGACTTTCTGGCAGGTTTCGACCTGGGTTGGTTTCAGTTCAAGCCAGCCAACTCCCAGCTGTTAGTCAATCGCACATTATCCAGTTGGATCGGCAAACCGCCGGCCCAAGTGGTGCTGGCTGATCTCCCTACCCTGACTCTGTGCGGAATGGATCCGGAACGCCTCCGGGCCTTGACCGGGAGCGAACGGATTGCGAGCCAGCAGGCCGACGTGGAGTGGGGTTCTCAGCGCCGCAACCTGCAAATCACCGAAAGTGTTGAAGAATGGGACGATGCGCTGGTGGTCAGCGGGTTGGTCCAGGACGTGAGCCCCCTCGAGGAGCAACGACAGCGTCTGCAACGATCGAACGAGGATCTGCAGAACTTCGCTTCAATCGCAGCCCATCAACTCAAAGAACCGCTCCGGATGGTTGCGCGCTTCACTGATATCCTGGTCGAAACCTATGCCTCTCAGCTCGACTCCCAGGCCAGCGAATACCTGCGCTTCGCCCGTGACGGCGCCAACCGTATGTCGATGTTGGTGGACGACCTTTTGAGTTTCTCGAGAGTCGAGTCGGAGTCTCAGGACTTTCGAACGCTGGAAGCCGAAGATCTCGTGCGGGAGGCAATTGCCAACCTGAGAATCAGTCTTGAGGAAACGAGCGGGGACATTCGCGCCGGATATCTTCCGCAAGTCTATGGTGACAGGTTGCAACTGGTACAAGTCTTCCAGAATCTGATCGAGAACGCGCTCAAGTTTCGCCATCCGGATCGCCCTTACAGGATTAAGATTTCCGCCCGACAGGTGGAGCAGAACTGGCAGTTTGAGGTCGAGGACAACGGCCTGGGTTTCGATCGGGATGAGGCGGAAAGCATCTTCGAGTCCTTCTGCAGGTTGCAATCCGGACTTCCCGGTAGCGGAATGGGACTGGCCATTACTCAGCGTATCGTTGAGCGGCATTGCGGCAGGATCTGGGCCGTTTCGCAGCCGGGAGAAGGAGCCACTCTCCTGTTCACCCTGCCATGTCAGCCTGGGGAGATAGGGTGATGCTCTGCTCGTGAGTAGACTCATGAGCCGCAGCTTCGCACTCAATGCCCATTCCCCTGACTGTGGCCCACGTCGATGGAATCATGGCCCCCCGCCCCCGCTCTGCCATTGAAGCCTTTCAGAGAGCCTCCGGGTTAACGGCGGACGGCCAGGTAAACAACGCCACACTGGATCGATTGGGAGTTCAATTTCCGACAGAAGTGGTTCGGAGGGAGCTAGGAGTCTGCGCGGCAGGAAATGTCCGGGCTGGTGAATAAAATGGCGATATGGGAACGACATTTCGGAAGTACCAGCCGGAGCAGAGCTTCTTGCTACCCCCCTCCCCGCGAGATTGGTTGCCGGAAGATCATCTGTCCTACTTTATCTCCGAAACGGTGGATGAGCTGGATCTGAGTGGATTCTACGCGCCGTACGAAGGGGACGGGCGGCGCAATCGGCCGTTTGATCCGAGGATGATGGTGAAGATCCTGATTTATGGGTACGCGACGGTAACGTTCTCGTCGCGGAAACTGGCTCGTCGAGTGTATGAGGACGTGGCTGTTCGAGTGTTGTCGGCGGGTAATTTTCCAGCCCACCGGACGATGGCGGAGTTTCGTCAACGTCATCTCAAAGAGTTCAAGAAACTGTTTGGACAGGTGGCGCGGATCGCGGCCGAGGCGGGATTGGTCAAGCTGGGGCGAGTGGCGGTGGACGGCTGTAAGATCAAGGCCAACGCCAGCAAACATAAGGCGATGAGCTATTCACGGATGTTGGAAGAAGAGAAAAGGCTGGAAGGAGAGATCGCCGAACTGTTGGATCGTGCGCAGCAGGTGGATAAAGCGGAAGACGAGCTCTACGGCGAAGAGAATCAGGGAGACGAACTGCCTGAAGAGTTACGCCGCCGCGAAGATCGGCTGAAAAAGATCGGGGAGGCAAAGCAGCGCGTGGAGCAACGGCAGGCCGAGGCGGATCGGAAGCGCGGCCGCAAGCCCGGAGACGGTCGCAAGAACCCGCGCGGAGGACGCCCCTTCAAGCGGGAGTTTGGAGTTCCCGAGGAGAAGGCCCAAGACAACTTTACAGATCCGGAAAGTCGAATCATGAAGAGCTCTGGGGGATTCGAACAATGCTACAACACGCAAGCCGCTGTGGATGAGGAGACACAGATGATCGTGGCCACGGGGGTTACCAATAACGCGGCCGACAACAGACAATTACTGGGGATGATCGATGCGGTCCAAGAGAACCTGGAGCACCCTCCCGAGCAGGTAGTGGCCGACGCCGGGTATAAGTCCAAGGAGAACTTTGAAGGTCTAGAAGAACGCGAGATCGATGGCTACATCTCTTTGGGCCGAGAGGGGCGAGATCCAGAGCCGTCGGAAAATCTCCCTGCCACGCTGCGCATGTTCAAGAAGCTGGGCACGGAGGCGGGGCAAACTGTCTACCGCCGGCGCAAGGTGATCGCGGAACCTGTATTCGGCTGGGTTAAACAGGTCCTTGGCTTTCGAACCTTCAGCTTGAGGGGACTCGAGAAAGTGGAAGGCGAGTGGGACCTGGTCTGTCTCGCCCTGAACTTGAAACGCATGAATGGGCGCCTACCCACCTGCTGAGCAGGTTCGGACGGAAAGATGCCCTCCCCCTGGGCTCATTTTCAGCAGTTCGGCCGCCTCTGCAAGCGGAAGCACGATAAAGATCGCCCTTTCTCTTATAGGGCACCCCGAAACATAAACTCAAGAATTGGAAATTCCACGTTGATCAGAAACTCCTGCCGCGCAGACTCCTAGCCCGGATAATGCACGCGTTGTCGGCTGCAGAGCCGGGATCATCCGCTCTGACTGCGTTCCCCACCCTCGGGCTCCTCGACAGAGTGCATGACTATGACTGCGGGGCCCTCGGGCATAAAGCCTTGTCAGAGCGGCGCTTCCGACCCTTCGCTTCGAAAACGGGTGAATTATCCGGGCTAGTGGAGGAGTGGGCGGCACTACTGGAAGAGCCGGAAGCACGACTGGGCGGGCCGTGGGCTCAGCCGCCAAGACCCGCTGGCAAAGCCACCGCCCGGGGAGCCGCCACGGGAGTCAAAGTGTTAACGATCACGAAGAAGCGCGTCTTTTTGAACAATCACCAGCAGCCAGTTCCTGAAGAGACTACCGGCAGGGGCGACGTCCAGCCGCATCCACAGCCAGGCCACCATCGGGACCCAGGCGATGTGGCCCAACCCCAGCAGACGAACGAAACCCTTCAAGAAAAAAATCCTCCCCTGAAGGAGTGCCCCAATCACAAAGGCTCCCAGATCTACCTTTCCTTCTAGAGTCCCCAGGTAGAACAGGGGAATGACCATATTGACCATCATTAATAGCATGATCCAGCCCACCCAATGCTTGCGCATTGTCAGCATGGTCCGTAAGAAACCCCACATCGCTTCCATCGAGCCCTCCCTGCTAGTGCCTATCTCTCACCAGAATGCGCAAGAATGGCTGTCCATCCTCCTACGAGGGGCTTATCTAGAGACACTCGAGTCCCTGCTTCGCCCTTGAAGCGAAGTAGGCGGCCTCCCGGTTGGCGTTCGAGCCCCGCGCCGCAACTGTATACTGGATCTCAACCAGCTTTGCTTGGGAGTTCTTCGCCCTCAACAACAGTTGCCTGAAGAAGCACCGGCTTCTTGGCGACATCAGGACGTTGTAAGGCGCAGAGATCATGGCCCGACAAAACTGAGACCTTTTGGATTCCGTCTCTTGGCGATGAGCCAGAACGAAACTAGTTGCAGAGTGGCGGCCTAACAGAGCCGGCACACCTCGAAGGAAACCATGGATGAGCGCGCAGCAAACTGGACTGCAGCAGAAGCCAAGGCCATTCGTGAGTAGCTTGCCAAGATTCTGCAGAGTGACTTATTCGCGCAAGGCCAAAGGCAGAGCCGATTCCTGAGTTACGTCGTCGAGGAGACCCTGTCTGGGCAGCCAGAGAAACTGAACCAGTTCCTCGTTGGAATCGAGGTATTCGATCGCGACGAGTCATTCGATCCGTCCAGCGAGGCTATTGTGCGCGTGGAAGCGGGTCGACTGCGGTCTAAACTGACTGAATACTATGCCGGAATGGGCAAGAACGACCCTATCGTCATCGCGCTTCCTAAGGGAGGCTACGCTGCGTCGATACAGATGCAAGCTGGTCGGAATGCCACGACCGCCAGCGTCACTCAACAAAGTACAGCACGCCCGAACGCCATCATCGCCTTACTCCTCGGGGGTCTGCTGGCGGGGAGTTTATACGTCGGTTTTTTTCCGGACACCGTTTACCGAACCGGGGGCCGACTCAAGCAACTCTAGCGGCCCTGGCTCGGCGGAGAGGCTGGTGCAACGAGAAGATCGCGTATTCGCAAGACCGGCGATCGCGATCCTACCCTTCGATAATATGAGCGCTGCCCGGCTTGTGAAGAGATCCCGGAAGGAGAGCCTCTTTTTAGCCAGCCCAGCCTGCATGGCCGGAGTCCTTATCGTCTGGCCGAATTTTAAGGCTCTATGTGGTCGCAGAAAGTTGTAATAGGCCATGAGCAGGGCCACCTGGGCTTCCAAGAATCCCGTGCGTGGGGCGTGGCAAGGTGTGCGACGGCCAAGATAGGAACAGCCCTGGCGGATGGTGAGATTGTGCCGCTCGATGAAGCTGGTATTAAGAGTGTTGGAATCCTCGGAACGAAACAGTGCTTCCTCCAGTTCCGCTTGGGTTCCAAGCAGTGGTCGGCGATTGACCCGAACCACCCGATTCTCTCGCCTCTTCTTGATCACTTGACCGTAGATGCAGATACCCCGGAGTAATCTCTTCGCCACCCACTCATAAACCTCGAAACGTAGCATGAGCGAAGCCGTTCCAAGACAAACTCCACCCCGGTTAGCTCCTTCTCAGTAGGCGCAAGTCACCTCTGTCCAGTTGGCGAAAGCTCGCTCTCAGTAGTCGGTAATGTCTGGCTTTGAGATGATTCCGACCAACTCGGAACAGGTTTTGAACTTGCCCGTGGACGGCCGGCAGGCGCTGCGCGTGAGCAATCGACTTGAATCGGCGAATCTGACGTTCCTTCTCACGAGTGTGTTGGTGCGAGACCTCAGCTCGGTTGTTTTCGTATTGACCGGTCCGATGCTCAACCGATTTTCCGCGCTCAGCAAGAAGATCCTCGACATCGCGGAAGCTGAGCGTGCACCGATGATAGAGCCACACGGAGTGACAAATGATCTCAGGTGGAAAACGGTGGCGCTGATATCGAAGTCCCATGAGCGAATTCTCGCCCACCGACAGTTAATGTGACAATGCCGTTTTTGCGGACCACGCGGGGCGCTCGTTTTCAGTCTGGTGAGTGAACTCACTTGAGAAGGGTCCCACTCTCCACCGCCTGAAGGCGGTGGATTCGACGTGCGACTGAAGTCGCCTAAAGACCTCGCTCCGCTCGCAGGCTTACTACTCAGTGACCCGAAAATCGTCGTCTCGGGTCTCGACATCTTGGGTTTCAATATACTCCGCTACCATCGTATCGCTCACATTCCCCGTCGTCGCTACGAAGTAGCCTCGTGCCCAAAGATGTCGGCCCCAAAACTCCTTCCGCAACTTGCGGTGATCCTGCAGTAGATGATGCGACGTTTTCCCTTTGATCGCCTGCATCACTTTGCTCGGCGCCAATCTTGGCGGCACATCCAACAGCAAATGCACATGGTCGGGTCGTACATGCCCCTTCACAATCTCGATGTCCAGCGTTCGGCAGATCTCTCGCGTCAAGTCCCGCACCTCTTTCCCAATATCCCCACGAAGAGCCGGCTTGCGGTACTTCGTGATGAACACAAAGTGATATCTCAGCCGAAATACTGCATGCGAGCTTCTTCGGTACTCCGTCACACCAGAATAGTACCCCAAGCCTCCTGAAGGCTTCGCCTAAAGGCGAGGGGGTTCACCCATCCCAGAGTGGGACCCTAAGATCAACCCTATTTGTGCCGATACTCTGGAGGTGAGAAAAAAAGAATCTCTCCTTTCCCTTCTGATCGCACTCGGTCTTACGGGCCTGACTCTAGCAGATGTGGTTCGCCTTTCGTGGGATCCAGCTACCACAACCGTCCCAACGGGTGACAACATCTACCGTTCAGTGACTAGTGGGCAGGACTACAAGAAGCTAAATTCGAAACTGGTCGCACACTCCAGCGTTGAAGATCGCTTACTAAAGACGGGCTTCGTTTATTACTACGTCGTTACCGCGGTGAGCGACGCTGGAGTTGAGAGTGGGTACTCCGAAGAGCGCAGTGTAGATCTAAGAGGCCAACCATCCATCGAGCCATCCTGGGATCGCTTTGAAGAGGTTCTAGCGGGGTCACCAAGCGAATACAAGCTAAGCCTTGCCAATCGTGGCGACGCCACCAATCGATCTCCAATCGAAATGGTACTTGGGCTTCCGACCGGGGCAGTGTTCCTGGGGGCCTCAGGTGACTCTTGGTCGTGTCTGACTGTCGTAGCAGAAGAGGTTGCGTGTCGCTTCGCAGGGACCCTTTCTCCAGGAAATGAGACCCTACTGGAGGTCTCCTTATGGCTGACCTCAGGCGTCCAGCCTGATGCCGTACTTTTCGCATCTGCCGGAGTCGAAGGGATTGATGCCGAGAGTCGGCAAAGTGATACCGAGCGCTTGAGGGTTCGGTATCCGCTCTACATACCTTCCTATTCCACTGAGGGAGATCTTTTTAGCAGCCTGTCTATCTCGAACTCATCGAGCAACGCAGCCGAGGTGGAGCTGGTTGCGTTTGGCGCCGAGGGATCAGAGAAGGCCCTTCCTGAAAACCCAACGCGTATCCTGCTGACCCGCGTAGCCAGGTGGCGATGTTGGGATATTCTTATTTTGGTCTAGACGAGACCAGCCAGGAACGTGCTTGGTTGATGCTCACCAGCAATATCCCCGCCGTGGGCGGCTTTTTTTCAATTCGGCGACTGGGGATTGAACAAGCTGGACGGAGCGATTGCTCAGCGTTCCTTGAGTCGGAAGTTCCTATTCACACGGATTCTGGATGGACCTAAAGCGTTTCTCGGAAAGTCCGCGACAACCTTTCTGAGCCTGGTCAATCCTAGCGAGAATCCGGTTGTGGTTGAACTCCGCCTCAAGGGCTCAGCCGGAACAATAAGCTCATCCTCTGCCAAAGTTGCTGGCAACCTGCTGTCCGATCCGATCCAGCTGGTGATTGGGCCCTTCGTCCAGTTCGACCAGTCCATCCAACAACTCTTTGGAGATTTGGGAGATTTCTCCGCTGCTTATCTCGAGACCGAAGTGATCGAAGGTGATGGTCTGATTGGCTTTGAACGGGTCGAGTTCCAGGACGGCAACTCGGTCGTGGGGTTCAATCCCACGGTGCCATCCAGTCCGCATCTCTATTCTGCCCAGCTGGCCGCGGACGAAGATATCGCGAGCCACGTGAAGCTCCTCAACAAAGCCGATCTCCCCCTCGACGTTGTGCTGAAAGCGGTTGGGGGTGACGGCGAACTCCTGGCCCCGGCGGTTTCCATCACGTTGAAGTCGGATGAGGTGTTCGAAGGAACCGCCGCAGCGATCTTTGGCTTCCCCCCGGATTCTCCGGCAGTCGGGTCTCTGCGTGTCGAAGCCAGTGGGGTCGGTATCGTGGGAGACGTCCTCTTCGTTGAACCTCGCAACCTTACCTTCGCCGCCGCACTCCCCCTACAATCGACCCCCTTGACCGAAGCCGTTTTCCATTACATAGCCAGCACGGAAGAGTTCTTCACCGGCCTGGCGGCGTTCAATCCCGGGAGCGCTGCGGCAGAGATCAACGTGCAGGTTTTTCGCTCCACGGGTGGGTCAATCGGAGAGACCCGGATCGCGCTGGAGCCGGGCGGCCGCTTCTCCAAGACCCTTGCGCAGCTGGTCCCCCAGTCCGTCAATAAAGTGGGAGGCTATGTCGTGCTTGAATCCACCCGTCCCATCGTTGCTCAACAGCTGCTGGGCGACGTCAATCTGACGGTGCTGTCAGCACTGACTCCCACCACCTCTCAGATCTCTCCTTGATCTCCGCCGGGGAAGTCGAAATTCTATTCAACGTCGCCACGTTGCCCCGTCTCTGTGCCTCCTGGTGTTGGCAACCATTTTCGTTCTTGAGTGGAGCGCTCCGCTTTCGCGTGAGGACTGCTGGAGTCACAATCAATCCACATATACCGGCCGGAATCCGGTGAGTTGCTTGACAGTTTCGAGCCCCGGGGTCCGATCAGCGTAATGACGAAACCGATTTTGAATTCTTCGACCGTCAAACCTGGGCCCATCTGGGCACCCTTCGCATAAAAGGGGTGTCAATAATACCGACGGAGTGGCCTCAACGCAGCTCCCGCTGCCAGGCTCCATTGGGCATCCTCGCGGTTGTTGACAACGATCACAAAGTCGTCGCCGTGGGCTGGGATAAGATCCTCCAAACTAGCGGACTCCAGTGTGGTTTTGGGAAGGCTGTCCCCTTCCATTAGGTCAATGGGCTCATCTTTGGCGTATTTGGGCCGATATGGTAGGGCAGTAGATTGCCGACCGCGCCGTGGAGGACACGAAGATGAGAACTCACAATTTCTTTTGCATCAGGATTTCACTCACGCTAGCAGCGCTCGTCCTTTCGTTTCAGGTGGCGAGAGCTCAAACCCCTGACACGGTCGTAGGGGACTATCGAGGCTATCTGACTACCCCCCAAGAGTTGGCAACCATCAAAAACAACGCCGACCGAGGGATCGAACCTTACAAGAGTGCAGTGTCTGAGGTAATTTCGGCAGCTCGCAGTCGTTGGTCTTTTTCACTCGAGGAGGTTGCCTCCTGCGGCGGGGCTGACGACCCGCGCTGGATCGACAACGACGGAGGCGCCAAGGTTGTCTATTCAAAAGCGCTCGCCTATCACCTGACCGGTGACCGGGACTACGCCAATGAGGTGAAGCAGATTCTCGAGGACGTCATGGCGAGCGTCCTCGAAATCTCGAGCAAGAAACGCCAGTGCCAACTCAACTTCGGCTGGGGCACGCCGGAATTCGTGGCGGCCGCTGATCTGATCGAAGAATACTGGAAAGGGATGACCTGCCGAGGACCTTTATCAACCCGTCACGGCGACAACCAGTTGGGAGGCGGAGACTGCAAACGGCTGTTTCAAAACTGGCTGGTCAAAAACCCCTACTACATTGTCTCTACGACCCATGGAATCAACAATTGGGGAACGGCAGCCGCCGTGACGACCGGATACATTGCCGATTATCTCTGGGATCGGACGGATGTCGAGCTTGTCCACAGGAATCCGAGCTACATCAACGGCGGCAAGAGCTTTCTCTTCAGCCCGGCGGAAGCCTACCAGCACACAAAGTCCCACCTACTCGACAGCATGAACGGCTACGCGGTCAGCTACGGCAGCAGCCGCTCCTGTGATTTGATGTCCGAGAGCCCTGACCAGGATCCTGCTCTGGGACCGCCTATCAAGAGTCAGATCACGGAGAATGGCATTCTTCCCGCCGATGCACGCCGTCAGGAAAAATGCAACATCCAGACTTACAACGGCCAGTATCAAAACTATCCCCAGATCAACCTCGACAATCTGATCGCCTATTGTGAACTTCTCCATCGTCGAGGCGACACCTCCTGCTTCGACAACATCGATTACTCCGACGTCCCCAACTTCCGTTTCCAGGACAAAAGAGGCAGGAGTTGGGTAACGCATCTGCGCCCAGGACGAGGATCGCTCGAGCGAGCCATCGACGCCATCATCACCGACGCCAACACCGTCTGGAAGCGTGAGGGCGGCCTAACTGTTGCTTACCGCTACTATCGCAAGAACAAGCGTTCTCCGCAGACCGCCTCCAAATGGGAACGGTTCATCGTCAAACGAGGAACTGGTCACTGCAGCCAAAGCATCTGTTTTGGGGGTTTGACGCACGGCTTTGGCGCCGGGGAGGACCCGGGTCCACCTCCGACGGTTCCACCTCCAGGAGGGGACATCGGCAAGGCTCCACCTCCGCCACCTCCGCCGCCGCCAATGCCACACCCGCCTCTCAATTTAAGGGTCGAAATCATCCGGGAATCCACTCCCAAGCCTCCGCCTACCGATCCTGGCTCGGTTCGCTTGACCGACGACACACGAGTCAGCAGCAGCCGTCCCACCAAGAACTATGGAGACGACAGCTTTCTCCGGGTTCGAAAGTCGTCCGAAGAGTGGAGCAGTCTTCTCAAGTTCGAGGTGAGCGGAATCCAAACCTCGATCGACTCGGCGAAGGTCCGCCTTCACATCACCGACGAGAGCGATTCGGCCAGCTCGATCTTTCTGACCTCCAACAACCTCAAGGGATCATTGCAGCCCTGGAGGGAGGAGAATCTCACCTGGGAGAACGCCCCCGAATTGAGTTCGTCTCTCCTGGATTCAGCCGGCTCCGCAGTAGTGGGTGGATGGATTGAGTTCGACGTGTCCTCGGTGGTTCGGGGCAACGGAACCTACAGCTTTCGGCTGACTGGGAATTCTGGAAACAGCGTTCTCTTCAGTTCCAAGGAGGGTAATCAGGCGCCACGTTTGGTAGTCAACTGAAAATCGGTCGGAGCGTTTCTGCCCGGTCAGAGATCAACTCCTGGTAGATTGGGAGCTATGCCAAGACCTCATCTCATTGGCAAGTTTCGACGCCACGCCTTGAGAGCGGCAAGCTTAGCGCGAAACCGCTTCCGTGCCGTCACCCGCTTCATCCGAAAACGTTGCCCGTTTTGACTCCTGCTGCAATAGTGGGTCAAGCCCAGAAAGTCGAAACTTTCAGGCTTCCTGTGTCCCTGTGCCTTGGCCCGAGCTGCGGACCGGGGTCCGAAGGCCAACACTTCGATCTTCGAAGGCTCCACTTCCAGAGAGAACTCCGCCAGCCGCTCGACCACGACCGGGGACTCTATCCCGGATTATGCAAGAGATCCGGATTCGAGTGGATTGGGGACCAGAAAAAATGCCGTAGCTCTCTGATATAAAAGGGTTTATTAAACAAATCCTTATCGGAGAACTACGGCAATGTCAAACCCAGTCTGTCAGACCACCCTGGCATTTCACTCGCACACACAAATCACGGCTCGTTTTGATGGTGGGAACCTGACTTCCGATGCCGGATGGCTGTTGTTTGGTTCCCTGGATCGGCAAGATCGACTCTGCGAGGACTTCAGTTCGTGTATTGCGGATAGCCGGGACCAACGCTACGTTCGTCATGAGCAGTTAAAGCTGATCCGACAACGAGTCTTTCAGATCGTTGCCGGGTACGAAGACTGCAATGACGCGGACACGCTGCGCTCGGATCCCATGCTCAAGACCGTCTGTGATCAGTTACCTGAGAGCGATCCTGACTTGGCCACCCAGGCAACTTTTTCCCGTTTGGAAAACTCTGTCAGCAAGAAGGATCTCATGCGTCTGAGCCGGGGGTTCCTACAGCGTTATGTCCGCTCGCTGAAGAAGAGACGCCCCGACCCGGTCATCTTGGACCTGGACAGTACTGACGACCACACTCACGGCCAACAGTAATTCTCTTTTTACCACGGCTATTACCGAAACCACATTCTGCATCCTTGGCTGATCTTCGATGCCGTTACGGGGGACCTGGTCACTGTCGTATTGAGGCCTGGAAACAAGGGGGCTGCCTCTCACATCGTTCCTATTCTGAAACGAATCGTGAAAGCCATTCGACGAGAAGTTGGCAAGGAACTTCAAATTGAGATCCGGGCCGACAGCGGCTTTGCCACGCCTCGGCTCTACGAGTTCTGTGAATCTGAAGAGAACAAACTCCAATATGTCATTGGGTTAAGCCGGAACCCCCGCCTGCAACGGATGGTCGAGCCGATGCTCGAGTCGACTCGACTCAGGTTCGACGAGTTCGAGGAAAAACAGCGTCAGTTTGACGAGTTTCTTTATCGAGCCGGCAGCTGGGATCGATTCCGTCGCGTCATCGTCAAAGTGGAAGTCGACCATCGGGGGATCAATCGTCGCTTTGTGGTCACCAACCGAGACGATCTCTCTTCCCAGTCCCTTTATGATCACTACACCGATCGAGGACAGTCGGAGAACTTCATCAAGGCTTTTAAGAACCATCTGAGTATGGATCGGCTGAGCTGTCATCGATTCCTGGCCAACCAGTTTCGACTTCTCCTGCATGGGCTGGCTTACCAGATGTTCGTCCGACTCCGCGATTATCTGTATGGAACCCCCTGGCAGACACTCGAAATCGAAACTTTGCGTCGCCGGGTCCTCAAAATTGGGGCGCGGGTTCGACAAACCACTCGACGCATCTGGGCCCATCTTTCCTCCGGCTTTCCGGAGCAGGCCCTTTTCCTCCTCGTCTTGAATCGCCTTAACTCCAGCTAGCCTCTCCTAGCTCCCGAATGATCGTTTAGGACACTCATTCAGGCCCAACTCCGTCTGAAATTCACTCCCCCACCTACTCCACACGGCTCGTCCACAGAGATCCCTCGAAAATCCGCCTGTCGCACCTTCGATCTCCCGATTTGGGCCACTTTCGACTCTCTTTTCAACTCCGGCCTACGGTTCTTGCATAATCCGGGCTAGTGGGCACCTCGACAGACGTTGATGTTTTCTTCCGACCGGGGCCCGATGATGCCCTGCCGGGCAGCGGTCCCGACGAAGTGGCCCTGTTGCTGCTGACGATTGACTATGATGAGAACAATCTAAGCCTCGATGGGGGGACTCTAGCAGCGGCTCTTCAAGCCAGTCTCCCGGCTGGCTTCAGCCTGATTGGGTTTCACGATCCGGGTGACACTGACGGCGAAATCGGCCTCCTGATTATGGACCAGGAAGCTCCTTTTGCGACCCTCGAGGAGGGCAGCATCCTACGTCTATCCCTTGCGGTCGAGCCGACTGCGAGTGGAACCGCCGACATTCGCTTCACCGACCCCGGTCCGCAGCTCTTGGATCTGCTTCTGCTTCAGCTCAATGAAGCGGTTAGCGGCGGAGTCCAGGTGCACCCCTGAGGAGAGGGGTAGTCAAGCCAACCTGCGCCGTGACCCGATCATTCAAGGCCTGTACCGGGAGCGATCTACCCGTGGGCAGTGCTTGAATGTTTCTTAGAAGGAGGCTGTGGAATCAGAGAATGCCAAGCAGCGGTGGTCGGGGTACAAGGGCAATCTGCCCAGGCCTGCAGGACGGCCCGGGCGGAGCCTCGTAGGATAACCTCCCACAAGCTGTCTCAAAATTAGCCAGAATCGCAATTTGGCCTTTCAGGAAAACAGAGTTTCAAAACCGTGGGAGGCGCCTTCTGAGGCGGCGATTCTAGTGAAAATAGAATCTTTATATTCGGGCCTGACGGTCCTCTCGCGGCCTGGGAAGGGCCCCTCCCACACATCCGAAACCACTTCAATGCCATCCCGGCAGAGAACTCCAAGAAAGCCTGTGGCATGCCCGTCCCACAAATCAAGTTTCAGCTTAGCGACGCATTCGGGCCTCAGACCGACGACCCGTGCGACGTGGTCGGGCAGTCTTGGACTGCAAAGCGTCAGTTGCCCGAACTCGGCATCATCCGTCCCATCGGAACCTCCGAAGCACCTGCCAGATGGAGCGCATTGAACAGCAGCTTGAACGTTCCGTCGGGCTGGGCGCGGTTCTGAACCGGGAAACCCAGCAGAACGATTCTTCCTTCGTGGTAGCCCACCTCGGCAGCGGCAATGCGGTTGTGCAGATGCTCGTCACCGCGAATCCAGCCGCTTTGCAGGGGGTTTCGAGCCGGGTAGCGGGCGATGACCTTGACATTCGTATAGCTGAATCCGGGAGCCAAATCGAAGACCGCGCTATTGGAAAAGACCGCCGTCGCCTTGCTCTCCATCCCAAAGGCCACCGGGTGAGCGGTATCGACCTGGATTTCTAGGAGCGATCCCGGGCAGGAGAAATCATTCTGTGAGAGTCCAGCCAGAGCATTCCGGAGGGGGATGGGCCACTCCATCGAGAGCAGTGTCGAACGGTGCATGAGCACCAGCGTGCCTCCGTTTCTTACAAAAACTTCCAATCTCTCCAGGCCGTCTTCACCGATGCCTCCCTTGTACTCTGGAGGAGTTTGGCGGCTACTACTGCCATTCACAATCTGATTACGGTTTCGATCTCCCGGAAACAATATGGCATCGAACCGGTCTCCTAGATCGCCGTCTTTAAAATCGGCGTTGTGAAGCGTGCTGAACTCGAAATCGTACTGTTCCAGGAGCCAGCGGGTCCATCCCTCATCCATCGAGCCGGTCCAGGGTTGATAGAGGCCGATCCGGGGCTTGGTTAGAGAGAGCCGCGGACTTCGCACCGGGCCTTCCAGTTCGCTCACATTGACTCCCAGCGAAGCCACATGGCCGGCCGCCTGGGTCTGGCTGATTCCCTGGACCAGCAGAGCCCCTGCCGGGAGAGTCCGCCCACCCAGCTTCGTCTCAGTCTGCAACCAGGAGAGTTGGGCCCCTGCTTTCAGGAGACGATTCGTGGCCAGGACCCTGGCATTGGGACGCGGATCGACGACAAAACCATGCCCGGCAACCGTCTCGGAGAGTTGAGCATCGGAGCCATAGAAATCGCTCCCGTCAGCCTGTACTGCCCGTGGCCGTTTCGCTCCGGCAGCCATGAACATCCCCGCCGGACGGGGGACCTCCTCTAATCTGACGAGCTCGGCTTCAAAAGCCTCATCAACCTGGATCGACTTGACACCCATTTGCAAAGGCAAGGTCCAGCCGGTGACATCGTAAGGTTGATCTCGCATCGTTCCAGCCGGGAAATCCGCAGGATTGGGGTGCGTCTGCTTCTCTAACATGTCTTTGGCAAAAGCCCGGAAAGGCTGTGCCATGAGAATCACGAAAGCCCCGGGGTGGAGGTCCTTCCCACCTACTTCGACATGCTCTTTCAACTGGTGGATCTCGACGCCTGCGTAGTGAAGGGCTTCAGCCAGTCGGTAGCGAGCTCCAAGGTCATGTTGCCCGGCCGGGAAGACGTAGGCATAAGGCTTTTCGGTTTTCCCCGCCGCGATGGCCCGCTGCCCCATCTTGACCTGATTCCGAATCAACAAGCTTCGATTATTCGCCACAGTTTCGAGCAGGGCGCGGGTGACAATCAGCTCGTAGTCCACGATATCACGCAGGGTCCAACTCCCTCCCAACCAGGGCCGCGGATAGTTGTTGCGGGGCATGACGTCACGGGGAGCCGGGATCGGATCCTTGGGGTCTCGGTTTCGCAGTTGTTCCCGAGTTAGACCCGGGCCCCGAGGAGGAACTCCGAGGCGAGCCTTCTCCTGCTCCACGGGAGAAGCAGTGCGCACACTGGCAACTTCGGTCAACAGGCCCACCATGTTGTGCCACCAGGCCTCCATTACGAATCCCCCTTGCCACCAACTGGTATAGGTCTGGTCGTAAATGACTCCTGACTTACCGGCCTCATGGATTGCCGTAAATAAGGCAAAACCAAGCAATCCGTTCTCCGACCAGATCAGGGGATCTACGTTCGGGTTGATGGGATTGGTCCAGGGGGGGACGAATATCCTGGCGCCCGAATTCCCCATCTGGTGTTCGTCCAGAAACACCTGAGGAAACCAGTCCTGGTACAGGATCTTCGTCAACATTCGGCTTTCCTTCTGAGTCAGCATGAAGGCATCCCGATTGTTGTCGTGGCCTACATAGTGGTGATACAGCCAGGGCATCGAAGCCCCTTCATGATCCGTCTCCTTGGTCTGATTGTACCACTCGGTGACCATCTTTTGGCCGTCCGGATTCATGGAGGGAATCAGCAGAAAAACTACATTGTCGAGCACATTCTGCATCCACTCGGATTCTTCGGTGGCCAGCTGGTAGAACAGCTCCAACGCCATCTGAGAGGAACCGATTTCGGTGGAATGGATGTTCAAGGTAATCAGGAGGACGGCGGGCGAAGTGCGAGCTAGCCGATCCGCCTCTTCCGCGCTCAGATCCTCGGGGTGGGCGAGACTTCGCTGCACCGCCCGGATTTCCTCCAATCTCGAAAGGTTCCGAGGCGAGCTGATGGTCGCCAACAGAAAAGGTAGATCCTTCGTCGTCCTACCCACCTCTTCGATCAGAATCCGGTCACTCGCTGCCCCTGCCATGTGGGAGTATTCGACGATCTGCTCCCAGATCACCAGATTCCCATCCGATCCGATCGGAAATCCTGCAAAGTCTTCGGGCTTGGATAACTGTTGGGCGGCCAGGGTACCCCCCACCATCAGGATTGCAAGTAGTAGAGTGAAGCAGAATCTTGGATAGGATCGGCTCATCGGATTCCTCCTTGACGACATTCGAGTAGACGCACCTTTCTACCCGGTCGGCGACGGGAAGTCTAGATTGCTGTTGAAATCAGACGTCACTTGTCCCCCCGCCGATGGCCGGATGATTCGAGAAAGAAACGGGAATCCGGACAAGCCAAGCAAGGTGCTTGGGGTACAAGGGCGATCTGCCCCAGCCTGCAGGACGGTTCGGGCGGAGCCTTGTAGGATAACCTCCCAGGTTGTCATCCGGATTCAAGTTTCGGCCAAACGAGGGCTTTGCCCTCAGACCGACAAGCGGTGCTCCATTCGATGCTCGAAAACCCTCGCCCGTGCCCGTGCCCATGCCTTTGCTCTTCCGGATCAGTGTCATCGTAACCTGGACTTGGGAGAGGAATGCATTAGCAAGCGTCTCTCAGGAGCCAAGGGAGTCGGAGTCCTGATGCCAACGAGTCTGGTTTTCCCAGTACATACACCCGCCACCGAACTTGACTCAATCGTCAAGACAAATCACGCTCAAACTTGGTTACTGGATCAGCCCCTTCATGGGATCGATCTGGGCAGCCCGGCGGGCGGGAATCCAGTTGGCCACCGAGGCCACCAATAATAGTGTGGCCGTGGTCAGGCTGTAGGAGACCAAGTCAAGCGTAGGCGCGTCTTAGCCAGACTGAGTCCTGGAGCCGTTCCGACATCGTGGCCACATCAAAGATTGGAACGTCGGGATCGAGGTTTGTGACCAGTTGGCGGGAAGAGGCAACGAGTTGCCGCGGTTCGATGGACGTGCGAAGGACCACTGTCAAGGCTCCTATGGCGTACTGCCGATGCGGGAGATAGACGGTTGGGCGTACTTCCTGATCGAGTCCATAATGTCTCACGTCGTGCGTCACAGCCACTACCGTCATCCAGTCCATTCCTGTGCGATGCGCATCAGAGCAACCGGAGATTTTGGCTCTCCTCGTATTCTTGACCAGCCTGGGCCTGGCAACCCATGCCTAGTTTAGGCTCGGGATGTCGCGAGAAAGTTAACTCGATTTCTGGGAATGGACCCGAGCCGCAATTTGACTTATCCTTTGGAGCAATCATCCCAGAATTTGGGTGTGGCCTGGGACGACTTTTCTATGCTGGCCACAAGGTTGCGGCTCCCCGCCGAGGAGGCAGTCATCGCTACGCAAGATCTATCTACGATCCACGGAATCGGTCCGCCTTCGGAGCGAAGGCTCAAGGCAGCGGGGACTAAAACCGTCGCAGAACTGCTCCACCTGACCGCTCCTGAGCTGGCCTCGCTGCTCTCATTCGGCGAAGCGCGAGCGGCCGGCATACTGGAAGCCGCCCGTACTTCGGTCGGCTCGGAGAAGCAGGCTACGGCTGCCACTTCCTCAGAACCTGACTCGGCTGCGGAGAGGGAGACGAAGAAAGCGCCAAAGAAGAAGAAAACGAAGAAGCGGGCGGGCAAGAATAAGAAGAGAGATAAGAAGTCGAAGTCCTCAAAGAAAGGCAAGAAGAGTCGTTCCGGGGGCCAGGCAAAGAAACAGAAAGAGAAGGAGAAAAAGAAGAAGAAGACCCGCAAGAAAAAGAAATAGCACTACCAACCTGGTCAAGGTTGGGCATCGGGCGGACCCGAGACCGGAGGTGGCCGAGGCCCGACAGGCGGCCGCGACGCCCCTTCCTGCGGACGCCGCAGCACGCCCTCCAGCCTTCGGCTCTCAATCCCGACGCAGAGCGTCGATAGGATCGATGTGAGAGGCCCTTCTGGCGGGGAGGTAACTTGCCACAAGGGCGATGGAAGCCAAAAGCAAGGCAACCACGCCGAAGGTAATGGGATCGACTGGGTCGACTCCGAAAAGTAGCACAGCCATGAATCGAGTTACGGCCAGAGCGATGCCGGAGCCCAAGACGATCCCCAATGAGGTAAGGACCAACCCTCGGCGAAGAATCAATCCGCTGACATCTCGATTGCTCGCGCCCAGCGCCATGCGAACTCCGATCTCCCGGGTTCGTTGGGCAACGGCGTAGGAAACGACCCCATAGATACCCACGGTACCCAGGAGTAAGGCCACTCCCCCGGCAATACTGAGCATGATCAGGGTGAAAGAGGTTCGCGCCAGGGATGCGCTTACCAGTTCCGCCAAAGTCTGCAAGTTGGCCAGCGGCAGGTTCGAGTTGATGCTCCAGACAGCGGATCTGATCTCACTCTCGAATCCGGTGGAACCGACCCGTTTACCCCCACGGCATAGGCGAGCGAGCGGGGAGTCGAGACTCCATTCCCTTCGCTCCGCTCCAAAAGCAGCGGCCAGAAGGTCGTGGGTACCGGTTCCCGGCCCACGCCATCATCGTAAATATTGCCCACTACCCCGGTAATCTCGAACCAGGAATCCTGAGGACCTCGGCGCACCCTCTTGCCCAGCGCCGCTCTGGGGTTTCCCCAGTATTCGCGTGCCAGGTTCTCCGTGATGATGACCTCTCTACGCTTTGCCCAGGTAGCATTCCAGCTGAACGCATCTCCCGACAGCAAGGGGTTCTGCATGGTTGCAAAATAGTCCGGCGAGACGTACTTGATCCGACGCAAGGGCGGGACTTGGCCCTCTGGAGTTGGAAAATCTTCGAGAAACACGAGGTCGTTGTTGTCCTGCCCATCCATCGTGACGGACGAACTCATGCCCACGCTCTCCACTCCAGGGATCGCCAGGATCCGCTGCCGGATCTGATCGTGGGTCCGCGTCACCTCGAGGGTCTCACGGATTTCCACTTCTGGAATGGAGAGGCGAAAGGTCAACACCTGATCGGGTTCACTGAAGCCAGGATCGACCGTCCGGAGGGCCTGGAAACTACGCAGCATGAGGCCGATCCGATCAGCAGGATCAGGGCCAGCGCGACCTGAGCCACTACCAGGGCACCACGGGCCCGCTGACGGTTGGTTCCGTCGCTGGATCCCCGGCTCCCGTCTTTGAGTGAGGCAAACAAATCCGGTTTGGTCAGCTTGAGGACCGGAATCAGCCCAAACAAGAGGCAGGCGGCCAGGGAGAGCCCCATTGTAAAGATCAGTGTCAATGGATCGAGTTCAATTTCGTGCAGCCTGGGGAGGCTGGCGGGCCCGATTGCAATCAAGAAGCGTAGGCTTCCATACGCCAGGCCGAGTCCGAGCAGACCACCCAGCAACCCGAGGACCAGGCTCTCGGAGAGGATTTCCAGGGCCACTCTTCGACGTCCGGCTCCCAACGCACTCCGGATCGCCAACTCGAGGTGGCGGGCTTCCGACCTGACCAGGAAGAGGTTAGCGACGTTGGCGCAGGCAATCAGAAAGACGATTCCCACGGTTCCCAACAGCACCCAGAGGATATTGCCCACATCCCCTACAACATCCTGCTTGAGAGGACGAATATTGGGCGCAAAACCGACATTCTCGAGCATGTCCAGCGTAACTTCGCCGGGAAATTGCTCCACTGTAGCCGGTATCAAGCGGGCGATGTCGGCACTGGCCTGTTCGATGCTGACACCATCTTTGAGGCGAGCCAAAGCCTGATAGCTGAAGTTTCCCACCCGCGCTTGAGCCCGATCCCAGCGCAGAGGGAGCAGAATCGCCGGGTCAAGAAAGCTCAAGAAGCGAAATCCGGACGGGGTGACTCCAATGATTTCGTGGGGCTGTCCATCGATCGTCAGATTCTTCCCCAGGGCGATCTGATCCCCCCCGAATCGGTCCAGCCAGTAGGCATGGCTTATCATTACGGTTCGCGGAGACGTGGGTTGATCATCGGCCGCGGAAAAGCGCCGGCCGACGATCGCGTCGACTCCCAGCAAAGGAAGCGTCCCGTCCGTAACCAACATGGCAGAGACCTCGGCGGGGGCTTCCAAACCGGTGATCGAAGATTGAGCCTGATCCCAAATCCCGATATCGACGAATACCTGATTGGGATCACGATACGTGAAGTACGTCGCGGGAGACTGATTTGCTTGCTCCAGCCCCAGCCCAGGCACGCTGTGCCAGAGCCCAACCAGGCGTTCCGAATCTGGAAAAGGCAGAGGCTTCAAGAGGACGCCGTTGACAACGCTGAAGATCGCCGTGTTGGCGCCAATTCCAAGGGCCAGCGTAATCACGCAAATCATCGAAAAGAGTGGCGCCCGGAGGAGCCTACGAGTGATGTAACGAAGTTGTCGTGGGAGATTTCGCATACTTTAAGTTGTTACGGGAAGACTGGCGTCCTGATTAACATCCCCATGCTAACCTTCGGTATCCCTCCAGTGTCTTTCAGACCGAACTCAGGAACGATGGTTTTGATTGGGTCTGATGGTGAAGAACGAACGAAGGAAGGTCTCGATGAATTTGCGAAACATGATCCCAGTAATTGTCTGCTCTCTCCTACTCCTGCCCGTTGCCGGTCAGGATCGGCGAGACAGTCGGAGCAATCTCCAGGAGAATACTTACAGCGGTGTGACCGAAATTGAGTTGCGCACGGTCAGTGGAAACTGCCAGGTAAGACGAAGCAACAATGCCAGCGTGATGCTCGCGGTCGAATACTCTTTCGATGAACGGCCGTATGAAGCGGACATCGAGCAGAGGGGTAACCTGTTGATAATGAAGGAGCGGTTTCATGGTCGAAACAACTCTGGTAGCTCGAACTGGAGGCTTGCCGTCCCTGACGACATTCGAATCAGTTTCAGCACGGCCTCGGGTGATTTCACGATCTCTGATCTGAGAGCCGAGATCGATGTTCGAACGGCATCGGGTGACATCCGCCTCACAGATGTGGAGGGAGAAGTGGAGGCCTCAACGGCTAGCGGCGACGTGATTGGCCGGGGAATCAGCGGACGATTTCGGTTGTCGTCGGCCTCGGGGGACGTGGAATTGGAAGACGGCGCTGGAGACTTCAAGGCGAGTTCAGCCAGCGGGGACGTCTTTGCACAGAACCTGTCGTTCACGGCGGAGAGTTCCTTCAGCTCTGCTTCGGGCAATGCCAAGCTCCGTTTGAGCTCTTCCCCGGAATTCGATTTGAAAGTCTCGTCCGCATCAGGAGATGCCACCCTCGCACTGAATGGCGTTCAACTGCGCGGGTATCTGGAAGTCGTGGCGCGCAAAGACCGAAATATCCGCGCCCCCTTCTCGTTCGATCGGGAAGAAACCATTTCTCGATGGAATCAGGAATACGTCCGCAAGAGCATTGAGATGGGCAGCGACGGCCCCCTGATCGAGGTTTCGACCGCCTCCGGCCGAGCCGAAATCCAACAGTAGGAAGAAGTATGAAGCGGGATTTCGGGATGAAGTGGGAATAGCCGCCGCACTTCATCCTTCCCACTTCTCTCCCTGCGAAATCCCCCCTATACTTTCTTCAGCCAGCCTGCTGTGTGAGAATCCTCTCTGATGTCGGTTGTCTCAGGTGAAGTGCATCTCCTCTGACAACGGATTACGCACCCGTTGCGATCGCTTCCGCCGGATGGGGTAGGACTGTCGTAGCGCCTTTCCGGAACAGGAGTTCTCAAATGCTTTCACGGCTCATCCCCAGACTCAAGCTTCAATGGCTACTACTTTTCCTGCTCACGGCCGCTTTCGAATCCGACACCCAAAAGAAGGTGCTCAATCTCGAGGACTATCCGCTCTGGAAACAGATCGCCTCGGTTGAACTATCCGATGACGGAAAGTGGATGACGTACGGTCTGCGGCCCAATGATGGGGATTCTACTCTCTTCACCAAGCAGCTTTCGGAGGGGAGCGAGCATGAGATTCCGAACGGCGTCAATCCAAAATTCTCCAAGAACTCGGGGTGGGTAGCTTACCTGCTCCAGACTCCCCGCAAGCAGGCCGAGAAGCTGCGCGAAGAACGGAAGCCGGTTCCGAGCGACGTAGAAGTCATGAATCTTTCGACCCTGAACAAGATCAAGGTCGAGAACGCGTCGAATCCGATTTTCTCGAATGACTCCCGCTTCTTGGCGGTCAGGCGCGATTCAACGGAAAGCGGGGATGCAGCCAAGTTAGGAACGGATCTGATTGTGATCGAGCTGACCTCGGGTCACCAGCAGAACTGGGGCAATGTGACCGAATTCGCTTTCAATGACAGGGGCAATCTTCTGGCTCGTATCGTCAGTGCTCGCGATGGATATGGCAATGGAGTCTACTTGCATCATTTGGAAACCGGCGTTGTCTCCGCTCTGGACACGAGTGACTCCAACTACTTCCGGTTGACGTGGGCGAAGGAGGACGACTGGTTGGCGGCGCTCCGCGGCACGGAAAAGAAGGGTCTTGAAGAGAATGAGAATGTCCTGGTTACCTTCCCCGAGCTGGCAAGCTCAAGAGTCTTCGATCCTGGCGAAGCCAACGGCTTTCCGGAAGGCTACGTGATCAGCGAAAAGGGGGAATTGCGCTGGAGCAAAGACGGGGCTCGTGTCTTCTTTGGAATCAAGCGGCAGAAGGCGGATCCCCAGGCGGCGACCGAGGACGGGGAATCCGAGGAGGGGGAGTCCAAATCCAAAGCACCGGAGAAGGTCCCTAACGTCGATGTCTGGCATTGGCAAGATGAGAGAATCCAATCCGTGCAAATGATCCAGGCAGCTCGGGACCGCCGTGCTACTCAGCTCTCGCTGTGGAACCTCAACTCCAACCGTTTTGTTCGCTTGGCAGATGAGGACATGCCCACGGTAGAACTCTCTGATGGAGGCCAAGTTGCGGTCGGCCGGCTCGACAAGCCCTACCGTCTCGATCCTACCTGGGGAGGGAGCCCAGCCGATCTCTACGTCCTCGATCCGGCGACCGGAAATCGGAGCCTGATCGAAAAGAAAGTGGCACGCAGTCTGGGACTCTCTCCCAGCGGAAGCTGGTACCTGTATCAACGAGAGGGGCAGATTTGGGCTGTCGACACTTCCAGCATGAAAAAGCAGAACATTTCCGGCTCCGCGGCGGTTAGTTTCATCAACGTCGACGACGATCATCCGTATGAAAAGCCGATCTGGGGCATCGCCGGATGGATGGATGAGGAGTCGGCAGTAGTGGTCAATCACCGCTATGACCTGTGGAGACTACCGCTTGCTGGCGGAAAGCCCGAGAACCTTACACGAGGGCTCGGGGATCGGGAAGAGATCCGCCTGCGGCATGTCAATCTCGATCCGGACGTCCCTCGAGGAGGGGGCCGCTTTGGACGGGGAAACCGGAGAGCCGTCAGCATTGACTCAAGCGATCCCATCATCCTTTCGGCATACGGGGAATGGACCAAGAAGTCGGGCTATTACCAGCTCGACACGGGAAAGGCCCCGGTCCCCTTGCTGTACGAGGACAAGAGTCTGAGCGGCCTTATGAAAGCCCGCAACGCCGACGTCACTCTATTTCGCCGCGAGACCTTCGAGGAGTTCCCTGACTACTATGCTTCGAAGATGAGTTTCGAGTCTCCATTGAAGGTGACCGATGCCAATCCCCAGCAGTCCGAGTATGCCTGGGGGCGGCGGGTCCTGGTCGATTATGAGAACAGCAGGGGGATTCATCTGCAGGCGACGCTAGCGCTTCCGGCAGGTTACGAAGCCAGCAAGCGATATCCCATGATCGTCTATTTTTACGAGAAGATGTCGCAACGCCATCATCAGTATTCGATGCCGCGCTACGATGATCGTCCCCACATGTCGACCTACGCCAGCAACGGCTATCTGGTTCTCATGCCCGATATTGTGTACGTCACCGGCCATCCTGGCGATTCGGCCGTGGATGCCTTGACTGCGGCCGTCAAGCAGGTGGTCGATCTGGGTTACGCCGATCCCGAGCGCGTCGGTCTTCAGGGCCACAGCTGGGGAGGGTACCAGTCCTCATTCGTGCTCACCCAAACCGATATCTTTTCCTGTGTCGTAACAGGAGCTCCCCTGACGAATCTGGTGGCCCTGTTCAACGAACTGTACAAGAGCAGTGGCAATGTCAATCACGGAGTGACCGAATTTGGACAGGTACGGATGGGAGCCACTCCCTGGGAAGATCTCAATCTCTACATTAGCCAGTCCCCGTTGCACAACGCGGCGAATATCACTACTCCCTTTCTGATTCTCCACGGAACCGAAGATGGCGCCGTAGACTGGAACCAGGGCCTGGCCTATTACAGCGCGGCTCGCAGGTTGGGAAAGGAAGTCGTGCTGCTTTCCTATCCAGGGGAAGGACATCATCTCTCTCGACTCGAAAATCAAAAGGACTTTCAAGTTCGCATGAAGAAGTATTTCGACCACTACCTGAAGGGCACACCTGCTCCGAGTTGGATGACGCAGGGAGTCGATTTCCTGGATAAGCCTCAACCCAAGAGATAAATCTTTCTTTCTACCAAATGGCTTAGCCAGCTCGCGGGGGGAGACGTCAAATCAAGTTTCAGCATAGTGGTGCCTCCGGCTGCGCCGGATCGTTCATGAATGAAACTGGGACCCGCTTCGATTCTGATCTGCTTCGCGGCCGTGGAAGCACGCCATGCTTTGTAGGAGCCCAGATGTGCCAGCGAACTCCGCTCTCCTGGAAGGCGAGCTTTGAGCAGGGCACAGTACCGGTGCTCAGAGCGCAGGAAGGGTCCGGGGGAGGGCGGGTACAATGCCCTGCCTGAGGGGTCCTTGTGCCGAATTCGGCCTGGACAGCCGGGTTCGTCAGCAAATCTAACTCCTACAAAGCGTGGATCGGCTCTGAGGAGGCGAAGCAAACAAGACTCAAGTCAGAGGGTGATCAAGTTTCAGGTTAGGGAGATGTCGCCGGAGGAAAGCCGTGTTTCAAAACCGTGGGAGGCGCCTTCTGAGGCGGCGATCTTATTTTGTGCTTGATATTTCCCTCGTGCTTCGTGCTTTCATGCAGGTGCAACTCGTCAGCTTGAGGCACCGCTGGGAGCCTGTACCAGCAATCGGGTGAGGTTGCGAACATGGGTCTTGGTCGGATTAGATGCGGTCTTCTGGTGGGAGGGCTGGGAGGCCTTCTTCTGGCCGCCCAGCAGGAGCTGCAGGTAGGCTATGCCGTTCTGCACAGCGAGGACGGCCAGGTCCCGACGACAGCAGCCCTTTTTGCCTTTCGCAATAGCGCGGGTGTGCTAGAGTCCGACAATCGCGAGGACTGCGAACAATTGATTGACCCAAATCCAGCTGGGAGGAAACATGGCCGGTAGCACATCGAATGGGGCACCCGATCCGGAAGCTCCACTGTATTGAGACAAGAAATGGAAGAACCCGAGCACAGGAGAAGGCCAAATTGGGGGAAAGAGGAGCACGAAACTGAAGAATCCAACGGTGCCAAACCAGAAGAGCTCGAGGAATCCCCAATCTCTCCACCGGCGATCCCCCTTCCGAACACGCCCGGCCGTATGGATGATCAGAAAGACAATGAGAGTCAGGAAGGCAGCAGCTGCATTGACTCGTGTAGCGAAGCCGACTCCGAAGGTAATTCCCGCCAGGACAATCCAGAGCCGTTGTTTACCTACCCGTCCAGCCTCGAAGAGAAGAACCGAGCCCAGTACCGTGATAGTCAACACCGATTCCATATGTGAAATCACAGTGAAGGCGCGCAGTTGTGGTGTCAGGAGCAGAAAGCTTCCAAATGCCAGCAGCCCGGGCCAAGTCATTCCACAAGCCCAGGCCAGGCCAGTCATGAGGGCTGGAGCCACACCACTCAGCAGGGCATGGAAGAGGCGGGCCTTAGGTATCCGCCCGGGAGAGGTGGTCCGCTGTACACCTCCCCAGCGCTCACCCAGGCCCGTGATCAGTGCGGCAGGAACGCCACTACCCATGCCGGTGACATACTTTGGTCCCTGGGGCCCGATCCGCCTGACGTTCCAGAACTCCTGGGTGAGTTCTTCCCAGGACCCGGAACCCAGCTGATCCAGGAGCCACTCTCCCCGCATCATCCAAAAGGGTTCGTCGAAGTGAAGGCTGTGGCTCAGACTGGAGGGGAGTCGGTAGAAGAACCCGAGCAACAGCAAAGCACCGCACAGCCAACAGATGTGTGAATTCCTTCGCTCCATCTTTTCCAGACACCCCAAGCCAGCAATGAGCCGCTACAATCATCCCAAGAAAGGGATCATACATTCTGAGGGGGGCCTGTCCACCTGTGAGCCAGGGCTTCCAGCCCTTCGTTCCGAAAACGCGTGAATTTTCCGGGCTAGGCTCTGCGGACAAAAGCAATGAATTCCGCCAGCCCGCCGATCGCTACGATCGCAACAATCACTCGGAAAAGACTGATCACCCAAGCGATTCCGATCCCGAGAGCCAGCCATTGCACCCACCAGTTTCCTGGGGAGGTCATGAGATTAATCACCCCTAGAAGGACCAAAACCATCGGTCCGACAAACAGAAACTTGACAGCCCGCAGTGTCTTCATCTTCAAAACCTCATTCTATGGGAAGCGATTTCCATGGAGGCCTGTGAACGACGACTCGTTATAGCGCCTCCCCTGTCATACGCTATTCAATGAGCCAACATTCAGCCACAATCCTCGTCGCCAATCTTCAGGGCATAGATTCTAGAATACGAAAAGTTGGCCGGCGGTCAAGCCCGACGAAAGTTCCGACCTCCTGGGTCAGCGTCCGAGGGCTGCAGAACCACGGAGGCGGGCTCCCCCCATGTTAAGATCCGACCCATGCGACGGGAGGAGATCGATTCGTTCTCGGCAGCCGTGATTCCGAGGGCGCGTCTACGGAGCTTAGGCTTCCACGATCTGGACCATGTCGAGAGAAGTCTCGAGTCGATCACAAGGCTTCTTCACCGAATAGGGCCCGAAAAGGGGTTCCTCACTCTGCTGCTAGAGTCAGCTGCCGTTAGCGCTGATCCCGACCTCAGCCTTACCCAATTTGAAGGGTTGCTGGACCGGCATCCCGACCCCTTTGGATTCTGTCATCAGTTACTGGAGGGGGGGCGGATGTCCTCCCTCACCTATCTGCTGGGAGCCGCTCCCGCCCTGGCCGGTTGGATTGCGCGTAATCCGGACTTGATCTCCAAACTGATTCCGTCCCCGTCTCGCGACTTGCTGCCACCGAATCGCTTCGATGGTGTGCGCAGTGAGATTCTTGGGGAGAGCGACCCGCGGGAAGCCCGGATTATGCAAGAGATCCGGATTCGAGTGGATTGGGGACCAGAAAAAATGCCGTAGCTCTCTGATATAAAAGGGTTTATTAAACAAATCCTTATCGGAGAACTACGGCAATGTCAAACCCAGTCTGTCAGACCACCCTGGCATTTCACTCGCACACACAAATCACGGCTCGTTTTGATGGTGGGAACCTGACTTCCGATGCCGGATGGCTGTTGTTTGGTTCCCTGGATCGGCAAGATCGACTCTGCGAGGACTTCAGTTCGTGTATTGCGGATAGCCGGGACCAACGCTACGTTCGTCATGAGCAGTTAAAGCTGATCCGACAACGAGTCTTTCAGATCGTTGCCGGGTACGAAGACTGCAATGACGCGGACACGCTGCGCTCGGATCCCATGCTCAAGACCGTCTGTGATCAGTTACCTGAGAGCGATCCTGACTTGGCCACCCAGGCAACTTTTTCCCGTTTGGAAAACTCTGTCAGCAAGAAGGATCTCATGCGTCTGAGCCGGGGGTTCCTACAGCGTTATGTCCGCTCGCTGAAGAAGAGACGCCCCGACCCGGTCATCTTGGACCTGGACAGTACTGACGACCACACTCACGGCCAACAGGAATTCTCTTTTTACCACGGCTATTACCGAAACCACATTCTGCATCCTTGGCTGATCTTCGATGCCGTTACGGGGGACCTGGTCACTGTCGTATTGAGGCCTGGAAACAAGGGGGCTGCCTCTCACATCGTTCCTATTCTGAAACGAATCGTGAAAGCCATTCGACGAGAAGTTGGCAAGGAACTTCAAATTGAGATCCGGGCCGACAGCGGCTTTGCCACGCCTCGGCTCTACGAGTTCTGTGAATCTGAAGAGAACAAACTCCAATATGTCATTGGGTTAAGCCGGAACCCCCGCCTGCAACGGATGGTCGAGCCGATGCTCGAGTCGACTCGACTCAGGTTCGACGAGTTCGAGGAAAAACAGCGTCAGTTTGACGAGTTTCTTTATCGAGCCAGCAGCTGGGATCGATTCCGTCGCGTCATCGTCAAAGTGGAAGTCGACCATCGGGGGATCAATCGTCGCTTTGTGGTCACCAACCGAGACGATCTCTCTTCCCAGTCCCTTTATGATCACTACACCGATCGAGGACAGTCGGAGAACTTCATCAAGGCTTTTAAGAACCATCTGAGTATGGATCGGCTGAGCTGTCATCGATTCCTGGCCAACCAGTTTCGACTTCTCCTGCATGGGCTGGCTTACCAGATGTTCGTCCGACTCCGCGATTATCTGTATGGAACCCCCTGGCAGAAACTCGAAATCGAAACTTTGCGTCGCCGGGTCCTCAAAATTGGGGCGCGGGTTCGACAAACCACTCGACGCATCTGGGCCCATCTTTCCTCCGGCTTTCCGGAGCAGGCCCTTTTCCTCCTCGTCTTGAATCGCCTTAACTCCAGCTAGCCTCTCCTAGCTCCCGAATGATCGTTTAGGACACTCATTCAGGCCCAACTCCGTCTGAAATTCACTCCCCCACCTACTCCACACGGCTCGTCCACAGAGATCCCTCGAAAATCCGCCTGTCGCACCTTCGATCTCCCGATTTGGGCCACTTTCGACTCTCTTTTCAACTCCGGCCTACGGTTCTTGCATAATCCGGGCTAGGCTGAAACTTGCCTGCTCTTAATCGATGCCGTGAAGCTTCTTCCACTCGCCTTCGAATTCGTTCCCCTCATGCCAGCGCGGTATCTCGTCGGCGCCAGCCAATAGAACTGTCAGATCAGCCACGATCTTCAGGTCTCGGATCAGCCCTAACAGATTCCAATGCTCGTCAATTTGATCAGAAACCTGGTGATAGTGTCCGTCTTCATAGACCTTGGGATCGAAAGTGAGGCCCGGCATGTAGTCTTTTCCTGGATTGAGAAAAAGGGCGGGAATCCCAGCCTTGGCAAAGTTAACCTGGTCCGAGCGATAGAAGCTCCCAGCATTGGGATCGGGATCACCGGTCACGTGTACCGTTTTCGACGTGCCGTCGCTTCCTTCAACGCGATAGCCCAAGGCGATCTCCCTGAGATCATCTCCCATAGTGTTGGTGTCGACCCCGATGACTGCCAGGTCTGCCGTCGGGCCGAAGATCTGAGGCATGTCGATGTTGATGTTACCCACGATTCGGCTTCGTTCAAATGGCGGGTTGCTGACGAACCACTGGCTCCCCAGAGAGCCACTCTCTTCGGCGGCGCAGGCCAAGAAGAGTAGGGATCGACGGTGCTGTTGCCCAGCCTCGACAAAAGCGCGGGGCCAGGTTGAGGATACTGGCCGTGCCCGAAGCATTGTCCCAGGCGCCGTTGAAGATTTTGTCGTCCGCCGGTCACCTCCTCGTTCACTCCCAGATGATCATAGTGGGCCGAAAACACAAGCACTTGTTCCTTCAAGGCCGGGTCGCTCCCTTCCAGCACTCCGAATACATTACGGGTCTGCAAGCGACGAATCTCGGTTCCTATCGAAGCGGAGACGCGGAAGCCCGTGTCGGCAGGCTGGAAGTCCTTTCGCTCGGCCAGTTGGAAATAGACCGTCGAGGGTCGTGTTCAAACCCTGTGCGATTCGTCCAGAAGTGGCTTCGTCGAGCCATCCCACCAGATCGGACCTGGTAACCAGTGTCAGGCAGGTCAAGAGCGAAGTGCTCTTCAGCCCCCGCTGTGTTGAACTACGCTGAAAGGGTAGCTGGCTGAGGGAGTCGTATGGATCATGAAAGCTCCGACCGCTCCTAGCCGCATCGCCTGTTCGAACTTATAAGTCCAACGTCCATAATAGGTGCGTGCCTCACCGCCGAATAATTCTGTTCCATCCTCGCTCACCGGCGGGTCATTATTGAGGAAGAGAAGGACCTTTCCCTGCAAGTCTTGTCCCTTTAAGTCATCCCACTCGTATTCTGGAGCCTGGACGCCGTAGCCGACGAAGACGAGAGGTGCGCTTTGAATCTTGACCTCCGGCTTCTGAGAGGTGGACCAGTAGGTGAGAGTCTCGTCAGAAACATAGTCCAGAGCTCCATCGGAATTCCGGATTTCCAGCGAGGAGGCGACGGAGGTCCTTTTCGTGCCCACCAAGTCCACCGACTGGTAATAGGAACCATTGACAGCTCGAGGCCGATCTCTTCAAACCGTCCCCGCAAAAAGTCGGCTGATCTCTCCTCTCCTTCCGTGCCTGCCTTCCGGCCCAGCATGGAATCGGGCTGAAAGTGCGCGGATGTCCCGCTCCCAACGTTTCCAGATCCAAGAAGTCGGCCAGCTGTCTGGCGTCGCTGCCTCCACAGGAAAAGCCGAATAGGCCAATCAACCCCAAACAAACCGGAAGTGGACGGCGCATCAAAATCCTCCTTTGCAAACGTTCATCATAGCAGGCTGCCTGGCTCGCGATTCGGGCTCCGCAGGAATGCCTCGAAGTCCATGAGGCGCTCGGCCAAGATCTTGCGGAACCCGAAGCGTCTGCGAGGGAGCGATTCCCAAGATCGAGTTTTTCAGCTTAGGCCGAAACGGAGTAGCAGATTCCGATAAGAGGGACCCCGGGGCCAGCACCGGATTTAGATGTTGAGTGCGTTTCAAAAATGCCCTCCAGGTCGGCCCGTCGAGCACCCTTTCCAATCGCCCTGCTTGAGCTCGGTCAGAATCAGCTCGTGAACGAGTTGTTCGTGCAAACGGTCTTGCCAGCATCGCACTCTGCGTCCAAAGTGCCTGGAAGACCTCTTGAGACTCGGGCTTGAGGAAGGCCAATAGGTGTTCTGCCC
>CBDDCF010000008.1:0-15512 GCA_965225995.1 Acidobacteriota bacterium
AGTGCACGACTATGACTACGGGGCCCTCGGGCGTAAGGCCTTGTCAGCTCGGCGCTTCCGGCCCTTCGCTTCGAAAACCCGTGAATTATCCGGGCTAAGGTATTCCCCTCGCAAAAAAGACAAGTTTCAGGTTAGCCGTAAGTTTTTACGATCAGCACGGCACAGGGAGAATTGTGGAGGACATAGCTCGAGACGCTGCCTAGCAGGAAGCGACGGATCAGCCCTTGGCCGCGGTGGCCGATGGCCACCAGGTGAGCGGAACTTTTCCGGGCCAGCTCCGTCAGCACTTCTCCAGCATGTGTGCCCTCGTCGAGCAAAGCGGAGACCCGGGCGGCGGAGTGGCGTTCGAGCTTGGATTTGGCAGCTTGAATGTTTTCCTGGGCCACTTTCTTTTCCTGGGCCCAGACTGCACTCATCTTCTGGACGACATCCATCCGGAAGGCCTTCACCAGTGTCAGTACCTGGACGCAATGAATCCGGTCAGAGGGCCGTAGCGGAAGCTGACTCAACAACTCGGTGGCCGCCTGGGAGCGGAGTGATCCATCGACTCCCAGGATGATTTGAAGTCCCTCCGCGAAGTCGGTTTCTTCGATCAGGCCGAGCAAGACCGAACATTGGCTATGGGCGGCTACTCGATGTGACACGCTGCCCAGGAGCAGGCCGCTCACAGGTCCTGGACACTGCGAGCCCAAAACAATCAGGTCGGCCCCCATCTCCTCTGCCAATTGCAAGATCACATCAGCAGCATCTCCCTGGCGCTGGAGGAGCTGCAGGGCCTCAGCCCCAGGAAAAAGATTTGAATGGTCCTTGAGGGCCTTGTGGGCGTCCTCGTCCAGGTTCTCGAGCAACAGGTCTAGAGCTCCCGGAATAGCGGCAGAGATCACAGCTACTTCGCGAGCGTCACTTACGCTGAGCAGGACGAATTGATGATGCTCGAAGCCGGTCAGGCGTTGGAGCAAAGAAATTGCTGAGGCGACGTGCGCCGAACCGTCGGAGGCGACCAGGATCTTCATCTAATTTCCGTCCTTTGAGGCGATTCTGGAAAAGCCAGAGCAGGTCGGTCAAGTTCGCTGGTCGATGATACGCCGAAGTTTGCCCCCTTCGCTTCGTGGCAAACTCGAACAGGGCTCGAGGGAAACCGCGACCCGGACTCCCAGAGATTCTCGAATCCGCTTTTCGACACATTCCTTGACCGCCTCAATCTGAGGGCTGGGTCGGAGTCTTCCATGGCCGTCTTCGCTGGCTTCGATATCGGCCGTAAAGGACTCTGACAATTCGACTTTTAGCTCCAGTTCATCCATTGCGTGGGGTCGGCTCAGCACAATCTGGTAGTGGGCTGAGACAGCGCCTTCATGGCGCAAGATCTCTTCGATCTGAGTCGGATAGAGGTTGACTCCACGCAGAATGACTAGATCGTCAGTCCGGCCCTGGATCGTGCCCATTCGGATGTGGGTGCGGCCACAATTGCAAGGAGAAGAATCCAGTCGTGTGATATCGCCTGTCCAATAACGGAGAACGGGCTGAGCCTGGCGGGTCAGCGTCGTCAGAACCAGCACGCCAATTTGTCCTTCATCCAGCGGTTCGCGATTCTCGGGATCGACGATTTCGGGGAGGAAGTGATCTTCCCAAATGTGGCTTCCACTCCTCTCCTGACAGCACTCCTGCGATACTCCGGGACCGATGATCTCGGTCAGTCCATAGATGTTGGTCGACCGGACTCCGAGTCCTTGATCGACGGCGGCTCGAATAGTATCGGTCCAGGGTTCAGCTCCCAACAACGCGAAACGCAGGCTGATCTCCGAGGTCGGAATATCCCGCCGCGCGAATTCTTCAGCCAGGGTTTGGGCATAGGAGGGAGTGCAGGTGATCAGGTCCGGTTTCAAGTCTTGGATCAGACGCATCTGGCGTTGCGTCACGCCTCCGGAGACTGGCGTCACGGTCAATCCGAGAGCTTCTCCGCCTCCGTGGATCCCCAGGCCGCCCGTGAAGAGGCCGTACCCATAGGCATTGTGAAGCAACATCCCAGGCTCGGCTCCTCCGGCAGCCAGACTTCGAGCATTTACCCGGGCAAACAGCTCCAAGTCGGATTTGGAGTAGCCGGTGATGATCGGCTGGCCGGTGGTTCCGCTCGAGGCATGGATTCTGGCCAGCTGAGCGCGGGGAACGGCTAGCAGACCGAACGGATACTGGGCCCGAAAATCTTCTTTGAATGTGAAGGGAAGATCTGCCAGGGCACCGCGCCCCGAGAACCGCGAGGGATCAATGCCGTTTTCGTTCAGACGTTGGTGATAGAAGGGCACATCTTCGAAAACCCGCCGGACCAGCTTCTGGAGTCGGCGACTCTGCAGTTTCTCGAGTTCCGGTCGCTTGAGGGTTTCCAGTTCGGCTTCGAAGAACACACCGTGATTCAACCCTAATGGGAACGAAACAGCAAGCCCTCTGAGAATTGGATCCCTGGACCCTGGACCCTTCCCTATCCCCGCGCTCCGGTGGTGAGTCGGTGAATCAGCAGTGCGGCTCGCTTGATACAAATCGGCAGGGAGGTTAGATCAACTGTTTCTTCTAAGCTGTGGTCTCCACAACCGGCCGGTCCCAGGCCGTCCAGACTGGCTTCCACGCGGGTTCCAGCGAACGATATATCGGCTGCGCCGCGGAGTGAGGGATGGAGGGCCTCCATTGGGCTGTAGCCCAGATCCTGACTGATCCGATCGATCTGATTCATCAAGTCATGATTTCCAGGGGTGGGTGCCGTTAGAGGATAAGTGTCGCGGAAGACTACTTCGGCCTTGGTCTCCGGTAGATTGGCATTGACGATTTCCTGCATTCTGGCTTTGGCATCTTCGTTTTGTTGGGGCGATATGCAACGCAGGTCTCCCGAAGTCAACATGTGTCGTGGGATGACATTGATCTTCCCGGTGGCAGAAGCTGTGCCTTGCTCGGGCGAATAACGGGAATGGGAGCCACCGGCCGCGATTCCAGGGCTCACACTGAGCAGCTCTTCCTCGTGAAAGGTTTCATAGAAGGCTGCCAGGATCCGGCTGGTCTCAAAAATAGCCCCGGCGCCGAAGCCAGAGTCAAAGATGCGAGAAGAGTGTCCGCTCTCGCCCTGAACCGAAAGTTCCCAGGTGGTGCAGCCACGTCGCGCCACCGTTGCGCAACGAGGGTTCGGGCCACTGGTCTCGAAACCGAGCGCTATATGGCTCCGATCGGCAGCTTCGACTAATGCGGCCCGGGTCCGGGAAAGAGGTTCTCCGGTCTCTTCTTCGTCCCCCATCAAGGCCACGGTGATATCGGCTCCCTGCAGGACCCCGGCGGCCGCCAGCGCTTTTAGAGCGAAGATGGCAACGACATCTCCCCCCTTCATGTCGATTGCCCCGGGTCCGACTGCCAGGTTTCCTTGCCGGCCAAACCGTTGAAACGGGCTATCCTGCTCGAAGACCGTGTCCAGGTGACCGATCAGGAGTAGCCGCTTTCCGATGTTCCCCGGGTGAGTCGAGAACAGATGCCCGGCCCGGCGGATATCCTCCAGCGAATGCCAGGTATTCTCAAATCCGAGTAGAGCCAGCTCCCGGGCAAAGATCTGACCGACCTCGGAAACTCCGGTGTGGTTCATGGTTCCGCTGTTGATGTTGACAACTTCTTCGAGCAGGTCGACCGCCTGGTGGGTGGATTCATCGACCCAGAGCGAGAGTTGGCGCTCTTGTTCGGTGAGATGGCTTCGCCACGAAGTTTTAAGAGGCATGATTGCTCAATCAGAAAGAGAACTCTATCGAGCTGTTGCGGAGGCGTCAACCGGACAGGCTCCTACTCGGTTTGCGGTGAAGCCAGCAGCAGTCCGAGCAATGCCGTCCGTTCCAGCATGCGGTCGAGGAAGATGAATTCGTGACGGGCATGAGCCCCGTCGCCGACCGCTCCCAGACCGTCCAGCGTAGGCGCAAACTGGCTCGTCAGGTTTCCGTCAGAACCGCCTCCTACGATTGTCTCCTGGAGCTCGAATCCCAAGTCGCGGGCGGCCTCCTGGGCCAGCCTCCAAAGTGGGCGATGGAGCGGCCTGCGTTCCAGCGGGAGTTGCGACATCCAGTCTTCAATCTGAAAGGTCGCTCCCGGTAGATTGGGTTTGAGGCCGGCGATGGCGGTCTCGATCTCGTCCAATTGGTCTCGGCTGAGGATCCTCACATCGACCCGGGCACTGGCCTCTGGAGCCACCACATTAGCACGCAGACCGCCCGCTACGACCCCCACGTTGAGTGTCAGACCGCGCTCCGGGTCATTGAACTTCCATAAGGTCTGAATGACGTTTGCGAGCTCGAGGATGGCGCTCACGCCTTCCTCAGGGGCGAGGCCGGCGTGGGAGGCCTTGCCGGTGATCCTGAGGGTGAACTGGACGATTCCTTTACGGGCTGTCTTGAGCTTTCCATCGCTTCCTGCGGAGGGCTCCAATACGTAGACTCGGTTGGCTGTCTCGGCCGCCCTCCGAATCGTCTCGCGAGAATCCGGGCTCCCGATCTCCTCATCCGAGTTGATCAGCACACGGACGGGACAGGAATGTAGAGCCCCTAGATCACGCAGCGCCCGCAGAGCGAAGACCATATGGCCCAGGCCGCTCTTCATGTCGAAGATCCCCGGCCCGGCCAATCGGTCCTGCTCTCGCCGTAGCGGCATTTCCTGAAGAGTGCCGAGCGGCCAGACGGTGTCGCAATGTCCCAGCAGCAGCTGGCACCCGTGTTCGGCTCCAGGAAAATGAGCTTGCAAGACGCCTCCACTGCTCTGGCCTGGACGAATCGCCACTTTCATGCCGAGTTCCTGGAAGGCGTCTCCAAGAAGTCGCAGAATCGGGTGTTGGGTTTCGGGGTGGCTGGTCGGAGACTCGATCTCCACCAATTGAGAGACGAAGTCAATCATCTCCTCTCGATGACGCAAGAGCCATTCCTGGAGCTGCCTTCCCAGCCGATTTCGTGGCATGACGAAGCAGTATCCCAGGTTTGCGGGTGATTGAGAAGGGCTCCCCGCAAGAGCTTTCGTGCTTGGTGCCGAACACCAATAGGTTCTCGGCACCATCTCACCCCGCAGTCAAGACTTGACTCTCTGGCTGAAATGTCCCTCCTAAGGAATCATGACACTATCGTCAAACTCGATCCGAACCGTTTGAGCGGTCTCTGCCAGAAGGACTCCTGTTGCCTCACCGGCGTCCCCATGAACAGCTGCCGGACTACCCGAAGTCGGAGGGCTCACGTTGGGCACGAATCCTCCGGCCATGTCATCGGTGACCCCGACATACACAGTCTCGGCGGCCAGATTCTCAAAGCGGACGGTCTCCCCATTCTTGCTGATTGTCTTGAAAGCGATTGGCAACGTCTGACCGATTGTCGGTTGATCGAAGATCCATACCCAGATGGCATGATCCTCATCGATTTCTCCGCTTCCTTTGTATTGAACCGTGACATCCAGAGCCTTAGCCTCGTAGACTGGAACCCAGGCCGATAGCGCGAGTGCCAGAATGCCGAGCAGAGTTGCGATTGTCTTGTATTTCATTCAATTTCTCCTTGTTTGGTAATGTATCTCCGGTTCCCAGAACTGAAATGAAGTGCCGGTCCCAGGTGGCCCTCCTTCTAGTGATTGAATACGAGAGCAGAAGGGTGTCTGTCCGAGGAAACCGGCCGAGCGGCGGAAATGGGTCGCCGAATGGTGCCAGGGAAGTGGTGAAGCGGCACCATGGATCGATGCCAAGGAATGAGATTGGAAGTACGTGAGGATGAGGTTTTATCGTCATTGTGTATTTCCCAGGCTGGCAAATCTCTTGATGGGCTGGAAGAAACTGACCGATCTGAGGGAGGAACTGCTCACCTGTGCAACGGGCAGATTGCTGGAGGTTGGTTGCGGTTCGGGACTGAACATTCCTGTCCTGCCGGATCAGGTGACTTCCGCAGTCTGCAGTGATCCCAACCCGGGCATGCTGAAGTACGCCTCGACTCGGGTTGGGGAAGAGAAGCGCCAGGTCGATCTAGTGAGATGTGGTGCGGAGAAACTCCCTTTCAGACCGGATTCCTTCGATTGTGTCGTGAGTACCTGGACCCTGTGCAGTATTCCTGAAGTGGAGTGTGCTCTCAGGGAGATCCGGCGGATACTCAAGCCGACAGGCTGCTTCCTCTTCATAGAGCACGGGCTGAGTCCGGATCGCAGAGTAGCGGCCTGGCAGAATTGGCTAACGCCGATTCACAAAAAAATCGCTGACGGCTGCCATTTGAATCGCGACATCGGAATGCTCGTCCGTTCGACCGGTTTCGATGTTCAACGAGTGAGCAAGGAGTATCTGGAAGGAGCCCCCCGCATGATGGGCTACACGTTTCGGGGCTTCGCTCGCCGTGCTAAGTGAGTTTCGGGTTTAGCCCAACCCCCGGCCGGGGGCGCAAGATCAGGCTTGAAGTGGTGAATCCAGGACCAGTTGTTCCTTGTATTGAAGCTGGAAGAGCCGGTGACAGATCCCGCCCAAGGCCAGCAATTCCTCGTGATTCCCCTGTTCACAGATGCGGCCCTGGTGTAGGACGACGATTCGATCGCAGTGGCGAATCGTGGACAAGCGATGGGCGACGACCAATGCCGTTCGTTTTTCGAGCAACACCTGGAGAGCATCCTGAATGAGGAGTTCTGTCTCAGTATCGACCGATGAAGTAGCTTCATCCAGTACCAGGATTGCCGGCTCATGGGCCAAAGCTCGGGCAAAGGCCAGCAACTGGCGTTCTCCAGTGGAAAGTGCCGCTCCCCGCTCCAGCACGGGGGTCTGGTACCCGTCCTCGAGCCGGACGATGAAGCGGTCGGCGTGAACTTGCCCGGCCGCTTTCCGGACCTGGCTGGGAGCCAGTTGCCGACCCCACAGCCCGATATTCTCCTCCACACTGCCACTGAAGAGAAAGACGTCTTGCGGGACCACGGCGATAGATTGGCGAAGAAAATCCAGATCCAGTTGGCGGACATCGATCCCATCCAATGTGACTCGACCTCTATTTACATCGTAAAAACGGCATAGCAGATTGATTAACGTCGACTTGCCCGATCCGGTGGCTCCCACCAGGGCCACCTTTTCTCCGGCGCTGATCGAGAGGTTGATGTCGTGTAGGACCGGGGTTCCCTCGACGTAGGAGAAGCTGACGTCCTCGAAGCGAATTGCTCCCTGCAGTCCGGTAGGTCGTTGGGCTTGCCGCGGAGGGCGGATCTCCGGTTCGGTGTCGAGCAGCCCGAAGATCCGTTCCGCCGCGGCCATAGCGCTCTGAAGGATGTTGAACTTCTCGCTCAAATCGCTGATCGGCCGGTAGAAGCGTTCGGAGTATTGGATGAAGGCAACTACCGAACCCAGGGTAAGTGTGGCTGCCAGAACCTGGAGCCCTCCGTACCACAGGATGAGGCCAATGGCGAGAGCTCCGATCAGGTTGACCAGGGGGTAGAAGACCGAGTAGTAGAAGATCGAATCCAGGTTGGCGTCACGATGCTTCCGGTTCAGGTCCTCAAACTCTCGGTACTTCCTTTCTTCCTGGACGAAGAGCTGCACGATCGACATTCCGGTGATGTTCTCCTGAAGGAAGCCATTGATCGCGGCGATGGCTCGGCGAACGCGCCGGTAGGAACTGCGCACTCGGCCCTTGAAGACCCAGCTCACGAGAAAGAGCAGCGGGATTACGGAGAAACTGATCAAGGCCAGCTTCCAGTTCAGCCACAGCATGACTGCCACAATCCCAGTGAGCGAGAATAGGTCGCCGAAGATGCTGACGACTCCCGACGTAAAGAGTTCGTTCAGGACGTCGACATCATTGGTTATGCGGGTGATGATCCGGCCGGTCGGATTCTGGTTGAAAAACTTCTGATCCAGGCGTTGCAAGTGCTCGAAGATCTCGATCCGCAGATCGTACATGATCTTCTGTCCGGTCCAGTTCATCAGATATGTCTGCAAGAAGCTGAAGATGAATTGGCCGACCAAGATCGTCAGGAAGAGACCTGCAATTCGGCCCAGCTGAGCTTGGTCGCCGGAAGCGATGGCGTCGTCGATCGCGACCTTGGTCAAATACGGACTGGCCAATCTGGCTCCCGAAACGAGCAGTAGCAGGAAGACCGAGATGATGACCGCGCTTCGATAGGGGCGCAGGTAGCGAACCAGCCTCCGGGCGAGCCGTCCATCGTAGACTTTGGGATTGGATTCCGCTGGCCAAGTCATGGGATTCCGAGTTCCTCTCGCAGTAGCTGTTTCTGATACAGGTCGGCGTAGTGTCCTTTCAGGCTCAGCAGTTGTTCGTGAGTGCCCTTTTCTACGATCGCCCCCTGCTCCAACACTACGATCCGATCGGCACCTTGGACCGTCGACACTCGGTGCGAAATCAAGATGGTCGTCCGCCCGGCGATCTCGCGGGCCAGCCCCTGGAGGATATTTTCTTCGGTCTCAGTGTCTACGCTCGAAAGGGCATCATCCAGAATCAGGATAGGCGCATCCAGGAGCAGGGCTCGGCTGATTGCGACTCGTTGCTTTTGGCCGCTCGAGAGGGTAATACCCCGTTCTCCGACCAGGGTGTCGAAGCCTTGAGGAAACCCTTGGATATCTTCCCAAACGTCGCTGATTCGGGCCGCCGCCTCGGTTTCCTTCTTTCCCGCCTCGACTCGCCCGAAGCTGATGTTGGCCAGAATCGTCTCCGAAAAGAGGAAGGTGTCTTGCGGCACATATGCGAGTTGGCCTCGCAGATGGTAGGGCGAAATGTCGTTGATGTCCCGTCCGTCGAAGAAAATCGTTCCACGTGGTACCGGGAAGAGATGGCAAAGCAGATTGGAGAGGGTACTCTTTCCGCTGCCGGTCGGTCCAACGATGGCCAACGTCTGGCCGGCCTGTATTTCGAGACTGAGGTCGCGCAGGACGGGCCTGCCAGTGTAGGAAAAATTGAGATTCCTAACTTCGACGTGACCTCTCAGTACTGCCAGATCGCCGGCACTGAAACGAGGCTCGATTTCGGGCCGAGTCTCGAGCAGCTGGTTGATTCTCTGCATGGAAGCTGCTCCTCTTTCCACAACATTGATCACCCAGCCCAGAGCGATTGTGGGCCACGTCAACATGGCCAGGTAGGCCATGAAAGCCACGAAATCTCCCAGGCTGATGGTTCCCGCCATCACCAGCTGTCCTCCAAAAAAGATCAGGCCCACCGCGGAGATACCGAGTAGGAATTGAAGAAGGGGATGAACCAGCCCCGAGATTCGGACGAGTGAGAGACTTCGCCGAATGTACTCATCGGCAGCCTGGCGGAAGCGTTCGATCGCCGCCGACTCCTGGTTATAGGCTTGGACGACTCGAATCCCGCTGACATTCTCCTGGGCCTGGGTCGTGAGTTCCGAGAACTGTTCTTGGATTTTCTCGAAGCGCTCATGGATGCGCTTTCCAAAAAAACGCACGCTGAAACCCACAGCCAGCAGGGGAATCAGTGTTAAGAGAGCGAGCTGTGGGTGGATCCTCACGAGTAGCGTCACAGCCAGCAGGGTGGTGAACAGGGTGTTCAGGGAATACATGATCCCCGGTCCCAGCACGGAACGGACGGCACTCAGATCGTTGGTGGCGCGGGCCATCAAGTCGCCCGTGGGATGACTCTGAAAGAAACCCAGAGTCAGGCTCTGGAGATGCCGGAAGAGGTCATTTCGGAGGTCGAATTCGATTTTTCGTGAAACTCCAATCAAGATCCGGCGCATTAGAAAGCGAAACCCCCCTTCCACCAGAGAAATCCCCAAAATCATGGCGGCGTAGAAAAGGAGTTTGTTACGAGTTAGAGATTGTGCCAGATCGTCGATTGCTGAGCGCAGAATCCATGGAGCAGAAACCGCAGCGATATTGGTGAGCAAGACCATCAAGGCACCCACTGCAAGGGCCCCTCGATAGCGCCCCAGATAGGGGATGAGGGGGGACAGTTGTCGCTGCCTGGCAAATCTGACCAAGCGAGGTGCGCGTCCCAATTTTGGTGCGGATTGCGTTATGCGCGCCATCAGCCAAGGTGCGAGGCGTCCCACACACGGCGATGCCCGCTCTGTTCGCAAGCTCGGCTCACAAGAACCATGTTTGCAACCTCACTCCAATAATCGGACACTTTTAGCGGACATTGAACCCTTCGATATGAGGGATGAGTACTCCTTCTCCGTCAAGAAACTCGAGAGCGTAGCCGGACAGAAAAGGGGAGTTCTCCTCGTAGCGAACTTTGAAAGTACCCGCGCGGCTGGCTGACAGTGGAGACGGCTTGGTATCTACCGTGAGTCGGTCAAGTGGGTTCTCCTCATGATCCCAGATCGTGACGACGACTTGCAGCTTATCGATCGCTTCTTCGGTTTGATTCCAGACCTCTCCCTCGATCCCGAAGCCTTCGTTAAAGCGATCCAGTTTGATTTGAGTAAGTCGAAGCGGGCTTTTTTGCCAGACAGTGCCGCTTGCAAAATTGTGGACGAAAGGCACGGGCGCAAATCCCAGGAAGAGGAACGCGATGATGGCGCAAGCGGCGGCCGCCAGCAGGGAGTGGAGAATTGGTTGGAGCCGATTCGGATTCAGCTCGAAGTGTTCGGTCGGTTGCGCGGACGGCTGATCCGTGAATTCCTCGAAGAAGTCGGCCAATTGCCGCTTGCGTCGGCGCAGACGGTACAGGGCATAGCCGGTGAAGAAAACGAAGCTCGCCAGAAACACCACGAGAGAATTTCTCAGGGCGGAATCCAAAATGAGGAGGCTTTCACTGTTCATCAGAGTGGTGTCTCCAGGCACGGCCTCTTTCTTGAGCCGTGTCGACTCCGGTTCACCGGGGCGGTCGTTCTGGTCCTACGATCCGGGGTTGAACATCGGCATCCTTAATGAAGCCCGGGGCTTGCTCCCAGAATCCTTTCTTGGATTGGGCCAGCGTAAATAGTTGACCGAACATTAGTTTTCCGAAATCGGTAAGCAAGCCGGCTTCGAGACGACCATTGGAAGGGATCTCAACCCACTTCTGCGCTCCTAGGAACTCTCTCTTCAATGCCTGAATTTTGGCACTTACCGTGACCAGAGTGTCCCCTTCTTTGATCAACGCCATCTCCACTCTGAATTGGTAGGTGACGCGCACCCAGTCTCCTTCGATCAGACGAGGCTTAACCCCAATCTTCGCGATATGGCTTTCCGTCAGTGGACCCGAAGAGTACTCATAGTACTCGGTCTGAATCTCTCCCTCCTCCTGACCCTGCTTTACAAACGGGTGTTGGCGCGCCCGGAGGGTTTCAACCATCCCTTGCCAACTCTTTTCGAACGGAATTCTTACCCGCAAAGGAGGAGGAATGTCGATCGCCTGGGTCTGGCCCAGGCCGGTGCAGATCATACAGCAGCTCGCTGCAACAACTGGCAGGAGTGATCGAAGGAGTTTCATGAAGCCTATTTTAGCACTTTGTGCCAGCCAATCATGTTCCTGGACACGAAGCACGAAAACTCGAACATTCTAGCGCTGATAAGTTCGAATCGCTCGGGAATGTTCCTGGTAGGTGCGAGAAAAAGCATGTGTGCCGTCGTTCTTGGAAACGAAGAAGAGGTAGTCGGTTTGAGCTGGAGCAAGGGCCGCTTCGATGGCCGCCAACCCCGGATTGGCGATAGGTCCGGGAGGGAGTCCAGGATAGAGATAAGTGTTGTAGGGGGAATCGATTTCGAGGTCGCTCCGATGGAGGATTCCGTCATACTCCTTGACACGCTTGACGGCATAGATCACGGTCGGATCGCAGGCCAAGGGCATGTTTCGCTGCAACCGGTTGTGGAAAACTGAAGAGACCAGGGGCCGTTCCTCTGGCTGGCCGGTCTCCTTTTCAATCAGGGATGCCAGAGTCAATACTTCCCGGACAGTCATGTTCAAATCGCTGGCTTGCCGCCTGCGTTGAGAGGTCCACACCTGGCGCGCTTGACCGAGCAGGATTTGGGTTATTTCTTGTTCGCCGGCAGTCACCTCCAGAAAATAAGTTTCGGGGAACAAGTATCCTTCCAGGTCATCGGCTTGAGAGTCGATGTCCTGGATCAGTTGTGGGGATGTGACCAGTTCGTTGAAGCGCTGGCGAGATCCCAGGCGGCTGGCGACCAGATGGGACACGGTTTCCTGCCAGTCCAACCCTTCGCGGAGTGTCAGTCGCTGCCGCTGGGTCTGTCCCTGTCGCAGCAGGGCCAACAGGTCGAGAGGGCTGAGTGGAGGCGAAATGGCATAACGCCCGGCCTGCAGGGCTCGCTCTGAGGGGTACACCTCGAGCCCGACCCGCAACAGGTAGGGGGACCGAAGTAGTCCCACTTCGGATAGAAGGACACCAATTCGAGCCGTGCTGATACCCAATGGGATTTGAACCACATGGGGAGTACTTGGCCCAAAAGGTTGGCCGAGCAGCTGGTAGATTCGAAACAGGCCGGTAGCTGCCAACACGCCCACGAGAAGCAGTACCAAGCCGCCGGCGAACAGGAATTTTCTCATAATTGGGCCGCGCCTTCTTCAATGAAGCGTTCCAGGATGATCGCCGCGGCATAAGCATCCCGCATGCCCCGACGCTCCTCGAGGGGAATCTTCACTTGAGCCATCCGTTCCTCTGCTTCTTTCGAAGAAAGCCTTTCATCACACCATTTTACGTCGATTGAACAGTGTTCGGTCAGCTTTTCCAACAGAGTTTCGATCATTTCTGTAATAGCACTCGGGCGGCCATCCAAATGGCGGGGTAAGCCGATGATGAGGCAACTCACTGCATGCTCTTGGAGCAGGCTCCGGATCGCTCTCACATCCTGTTCCAAAGTTCGGCGAGAAAGAGACTGGAGTGGGCGAGCCAGGATTTTGAGTGGGTCGGTGATGGCTACCCCGATCCGCTTGTGGCCGACATCCACGGCCATCCAACGATCTTCGCTGCTCATGTCTCACCTTGTTGGAAAAAAACAAACTAAGTTATACTTCGTGGGCCTGTAAGGGTGTGCGCTGGGGACTGTCCTCGGCGCGGAAACATTGGATAGGCGGCACATGCTTGGCAAACCCAAACTGCTCATTGTTTTTTTATCGGCACTCATCGTAGCCTACGGTCTCTTGGGCGGCCTCCTGGATCGGGTGGCGGCTCGCGATATTTACGGGCACCTTTCGATTTTTACGGATGTGCTCCGAAAGCTCAAGAATGAGTACGTGGAGCAACCTAATATGGAGCTGGCTTTGACCGGTGCTCTTCAGGGAATGGTCGAAGCGCTCGACCCTTACTCGAGTTTCGTCTCGGCGACGACCTTCGGAGAGCTTTCGCAACAAGCTTCCGCCCCGGCTTCTCCGGGGTTAGTCGTAGCGAAGCGGTTTGGTTATATCTTGGTGGTGGCCGTGGTGCCGAACAGCCCGGCTGCCCGAGCGGGGCTGCGAACGGGAGATGTCCTGGAATCGATCGATGGACTAGGCACTTCCACCATGAGCCTGTGGGAAGCCACGGCTCGGCTCAAAGGTGACGAAGGTAGTTCGGTCAAAGTACGTTTGATTCGGGCTCGCCGACCCGAGCCGGCCGAGATCACGCTAGAGCGGCAAATCATCGTTCAGCAGCGAGTGAAGAGTCAAGTGGTGGAAGAGGGGATCGGGGTCCTGGAAATCCCCAGCTTCGAAAGCGGCGCCGCGGAGGCCATAGCGGCTCAGTTGAAGATGCTCGGAAGCAGTGCTGCGAAAGGGCTCGTTCTGGACTTGCGCGACAACGCCTTTGGAGGTATAGATGAGGCGGTCCGGGCAGCCGATTTCTTCCTCCCTGCCGGGAAGCCGATCATCAGTCGGCGCGATCGACGGGGGGACTCTGCAGATCTGGCAGCCAAGGACGTGAACGTAGCCTCGACTCCCTCGGTCGTGATCCTTGTGGATGCTGGGACCAGTGGGGCGGCCGAGATCTTTGCCGCTGCCTTGCGCGACAACGACGTTGCCCAGGTGCTTGGTGAGAAAACGAATGGTAGGGGAGGCGAATATCAGGAATTCCAGTTAGCGGATGGTTCGTTATTGGTACTGGCCACCAAGCTCTACTACCGCTTTTCAGGTCAACCTATTCAGGGGGAGTCGGTTCGGACTTCCGGGATCGCTCCTGACCGGCGCTCTCCGAACAATACTTTTGTAAGTAATTTCTACTTCGACAATGTCACCGATAACGTGGATGATAGGCGGGGTGACGAATTCTATATTCGTCTAGAGAGTGCCATCGAGCAGCAGCAGATGCTGGATGCGATCGCTGCGATTCGGGAAGCATTGGAGAAGGCCGCATAAGTAAACTCATTCAGAGTGTCCTAATTCTAAGGAGGAGAGATGAATAAAGGTGAACTGGTGGCCGCTATGGCCAAAGATGCAGGCATCAGCAAGGCAGAAGCTCAAGCAGCGATGGACTCCTTTTTGGGGCACATCGGGGGAGCGCTGAAGGCGGGAGACAAGGTGACTCTGGTCGGCTTCGGTACCTTCGCGGTGTCTGACCGGGCTGCCCGGACGGGAAGGAATCCTCAGACTGGCAAACCGATCAAGATCCCGGCCAAGAGAGTCCCTCGGTTCACAGCGGGTAAGGCACTCAAAGACACCATCAACTAGGTGATCGGTCTAGAATTTAGCATGACCGGTATTTGTAGAAGAGCGAAACATTCTTCTATAATTGCCGGTCTCGTAGGTGCGTAGCTCAGGGGCAGAGCACTTCCTTGACGCGGAAGGGGTCAGCGGTTCAAATCCGCTCGCACCTACCATTTTTTTTTGTTGGTGAAGGAATTGTCGGGCTTGAGTTTTGCAGCAATTAGCCGGGATGGGGAGCATCTGCGGATTCCGGATCCGGAGGAAGCTCTGTTGATTCTCCGTCATTCCACTTCACATCTGTTGGCGCTTGCCGTGCAGGACCTGTGGCCGGATACTCACTTGGGCATTGGCCCTCCGACAAGCGAGGGCTTCTATTACGATTTCCAGAGTAGTCACCGTTTCACTGAAGAGGATTTTCCTCTCATCGAAGCCCGCATGAAGGAGTTTCAAGCTCAGGCGATTCAATACGAACCCTGGATCTTGGAGAGAGACGAGGCGATTGCGTTCTTTCTCGAACGGGGGGAAGAGCTGAAAGCCGAATTGATCGAAGACCGGGATGGAGAAAAGCTCTCCTCATTCAAATTGGGTGCCCTAGTCGATTTTTGCCTGGGTCCCCATGTGCCTTCGACAACTCAGCTGGGGGCTTTTCGGTTACTTTCAGTGGCCGGTTCTTACTGGAAAGGGGATGAGAATCGAGTACAGCTGCAGCGCATCTATGGCACCGCATTTCTTAGCTCGGCTGAACTCGAAGAGTACCTCCTGCGTGTGGAAGAAGCCCGCCAGCGTGATCACCGTAAGTTGGGCAAAGCACTCGATCTGTTCACGGTTGAGGAGCAGGTCGCTCCCGGCCTGATTTTCTGGCTTCCGAAGGGAGCCAAGGTTCGCGCTCTGGTGGAAGAGTTCGTGAAGACTGAACTGGAGAGCCGGGGCTACCAGTTCGTTTACACTCCCCACATTGCGAAGAGCGATCTCTGG
>CBDDCF010000009.1:0-72756 GCA_965225995.1 Acidobacteriota bacterium
TCGATAGATAGTCGGATCGAAATTGGTCGCACCTCGGCTCCGAGCGGCAAAGTAAGGGTCGGTAAAGAAGATCAGGATCGCAAGCAGCACGACCGGCAAGAAGAACTGCAAGGATGCGTGAAGCAACTTCCATTGCAGGGAGGAGGGTGAATCCCGGCTGATTGCCGTTATCCGACGCCCCCGCATGAGACGGACGACCCAACTCAACCCCACGAAGAGAGAAAGCAGAGCCAAATAGTAGGCATGAACCAGGCTCCACAGCAAGGTATTCAGCGCCACTAGAAGACTCGATGAGAAGCTGGGCTTCTTGCGTGACCAAATCAGCAACAGCCAGCACAGTGGGATGGCCACCCCGAAGGCCAGCGAATAGTGTCCCAGGATCCGCAGTAACTGAGGACTCAAGAATGCGATGCCGCATCCGGCCGACAGCGAGAGGGCTCGTGGGTGTCCCAGATTTCGGAAGATTCCATAGAGCGCCAGACTGGAGGCTACCGGGGAGAAGAGGAGCAATCCGTTGAACACACCGGGCAGCCAATTATCGGCAGGGACCGACGACCATGCGGCCAGCCTCAAGAGCCACACCAGGAGCGGCTGCGCATCAAGATAGATGAGGTGTTCCTGAAAGGGGTAACCCAAAGCTGGAGAGAGAAATACCGGACCGCCATGAAGGACTGGAAAGAAAGCGACAAAGTAATTCTTAATGCCGTCGCCGTCGCCCGAGAAGAGGATCTCGTTCAACCGACCCACAATCTCGCCATAGAAAGCGAAGAGCAGCAGCGTCGAAAGAATCAAGACACCCAGACTCTCCGCGATACGCTGCTTCACATTCTTCGATCCCCGCGAACCCAGCTATTATAGGGAATCATCCGAGGCTTTTCAGGCAGGCGAGGTATTCGCCCTCAGACTGACAGGCGATGTGATCTGCTTCGCCGCCCTGGATGCAAGCCTCGCTTTGTAGGAGTGAGCTTGGTTGGGTTGTCCGGGCGGCCTCTTGAACCAAGACTTGTTGTACAATCTCACATCTCAGCTCGACGACAATCGGACCGGCTTTCAAGCGAGACACCGGTTGGCGGCTTTTCGCCGCGCGTCTTGATCTACTCTGCAACGCCCCGGGGGGGTTGGCTATGTTGGCCGACGTGCCCACTCGGCAAGCCAGGAGACTCGATCGCGCTCTTCCACGAGAATACGTGGGCTGGATGCTCGATTCTAAACACATTCGCCACTTCCTTAATCCTTATTGCGGTCGCTGGCTTTGGGATTCGCATTATTCAGCAGTCTCTTGCTGGCCCGCTTATTGGGTCCGGAGGGTTTCGGTCGATACGTCTTCAGTCTTGCTTGGGTGGCGCTGCTAGCAATCCCGGGACTACTCGGGTTAGACAAGCTGTTGATCCGGGAAGCGGCTCGACTCCGAGCCGAGTCGGACTGGGCGCTCTTGAGAAGCCTTTTGCGTTGGTCGCGCAGGACGGTGCTCTCGAGTTGCTTGGGGTTGCTTCTCATCTCGGCCGCGTTGATCACATTCAGCTCCAGCTTCGAGGCGCCCTTAAGAATTACCCTTCTATTGGCTCTCTGCACCCTACCGCTAGCGGCCCTTACAAGTTTGGAACAGTCTGCTTTACAGGGGGGCTACATAGAATCATCTCAAGCCGATTGCCGGGGACGGTTGTTCGCCCAGTCCTATTGCTCGTATTCCTGGGGGTGGCCGACGGGTTCATGGGACGGGACTTGACGTCGTCCCAAGCGATGCTCCTCAACCTGATGGCCGGGGGGACGGCACTCCTGAGCGCCTATTGGCTAGCCCGCCGCAACCCGGCTCTGGGCCAATCTTCCTCGATCGCGGAGTACCGTAGTGCCGAATGGATCCGGGCCTCGCTGCCCTTAATGCTCATAAGCGGTTTGCAGGTCATCAACACGCAGGCGGCCGCGCTGATGTTGGGCACGATTTCCGACCCGGCCACGGTAGGCATCTATGCCGGTGCGGCCGTTGCCTGGTCTACAAGTCTAGTCGTGTGGAACTCGTTGCTCATCTTCCAAGTAAGGAAGAAACTCGGGGTGGATTCGACCTGTCTCGGACTGAACCGAAGTGCACGAAATATCGGGATCTAATGAGGGGGCGACTACGGAGGAGAAGCTCGCTGGGGGGCAGGTGGTCAAAAGCCGTCGCGGTAGGAACCGTCCTTGCGGACGCCCCCCCGCCTGGTCACTGAGCAGAATGAAGCCGCACCTCACCTGTCGCCGGACAGCCGCTGGGTTGCTTACACTTCTGATGAGTCGGGTCATCGCCAGATTTATGTGAAGAAGTTTCCTTCTGGTGAAGGCTTATGGACAATCTCAACCAATGAGGGGAACCTGCCCCGTTGGAGTCCGGATGGAGATGAGCTGTTCTATTTTCAAGGGCAGGATCTGATGGTGGTTGCGGTCAAAGGGACGGATTCACTGGATCTTGGGAGGCCGACGAGACTTTTCACGGCGAGCGGGTTTCAGGAGGGGCTTACGGTGGGAGAGGGCGGAGATAGCTTCGTCCTGGTGCGACCTGTCAAGAGTGACGACACCCCACCGGTCATTGCCATCGTCCACAACTGGTTTTCCGAGTTTCGGGACAGGCAGTAGGCAGGCCATGGGAGAGGGCCACTGATGCAGCAGTCCACAAATCATCCCGCCTCCGCCTGTACCCCGGCATGATGGGATCGTGAGGCAGAGTCTGAAGCTGGATTGGACACTCCCAACACGCCATGCTGCCCTCCAAATTGCCTTCATGGCCCATGATCACTAGGATTGAGGGAATCTCAATTCCTTGACACGGAGCGCACCATTGATCGGCCACACCATCGCCCACTACACCATTACTGAGAAGATCGGCCAGGGTGGCATGGGCGAGGTGTATCGAGCGACCGACACCAAGCTGAAGCGCGATGTGGCGCTCAAAGTGCTCCCTGGATCTTTCACTCAGGACCCGCAACGCATGGCTCGCTTCACCCGAGAAGCCCAGGTCCTGGCCTCGCTGAATCACCCCAAACATCGGAGCCATCCATGGCCTGGAGGAGGCAGACGGCGTCCGGGCACTGGTACTGGAGCTGATCGAAGGGGAAGACCTTTCTGAGCGCATTGCCAAGGGGCCGATTCCATTGGAGAAGTCCCTCAAGATTGCCCTGCAAATAGCGGAGGCGTTAGAGGCCGCTCACGAGAAAGGGATCATCCACCGGGACCTCAAGCCCGCCAATGTGAAAGTCACGCCAGACGGGCAAGTGAAAGTGCTGGACTTCGGCCTGGCGAAGGCCATGGAGGAAACTCCCACGAGTTCACCGGAGATGACTCAGTCTCCTACCCTGACGATGCAGGCCACTCAGGCCGGAATCATCCTGGGAACGGCGGCCTACATGTCTCCCGAGCAGGCCCGAGGGATTCCAGCGGATGTGCGGAGCGATATCTGGGGTTTCGGAGTGATCCTGTTCGAGATGCTGAGTGGACGGAAGGCTTTCCAGGGAGAGGACATCACACTCACCCTGGCTTCCGTGGTGAAGGAGGACCCGGACTGGGAGCTCCTGCCGGTTGAGGCGAGCTCGCTGAAGCGCGTGCTGGCCCGCTGCCTGGCCAAGGAGCCCAGGGCCCGCTTTCACCACATCGCCGATGTGCGCATTGCCATCGAAGAGTCCCTGGCAGAGCCCTCCACGAGAGATGTCTCTCGGAAAATGGCGGCAACCAGTCGATCCTTTCCTCCCCTGGCCTGGCTTCCAGTCATGCTTGTCGCCGTCCTGCTGGCCGCGTGGCTGACTTACACCTGGAAGCCTGAGCCAGAGCCAGTCCCCCCGCTGACCGCATCCCTCCGATTCGAAGCAGAATCTCGGCCCACGGGAGATGGATACCTGGCCCTCTCTCCAGATGGGGAGCGGTTGGCGTTTGTGACCCCTTCTCGTATTGACGGAGCTCGTGTCTGGATACGAAGCATGAGGGATGGGACTCAACAGCCTATCGCCGGAACGGAGGGGGCTGAGCTTCCGTTCTGGTCCCCGGATGGTTCCAGAATCGGCTATTTCGCGAAGAGCCAATTGTGGGTTGTGCCGGCGGCTGGCGGACCGTCGAACCGGCTGGCTTCCGCGACATTTTCCACAGGGGTCTCCTGGAATGGTGAGGGGACCATTCTGTACAGTCCGTCACGGCCTTGTTGCAGGTCCTAGAAGGCGGTGGGACGCCGACCCAGGTGACAACATCGGGGGATGGCACATCGCACCATGAATCCCCCCATTTCCTCCCCGATGGGCGTCGTTTCCTGTTCTCCTCCTGGCAACTCGAAGGGGGGCAGATTCACATTGGTGATTTGGAGAGCGACCAGATCAAGTCACTTCGAAAGGGGAGGCATGCTCAGTTCGTCCCCCCGGGACTCCTGGTTTTCCTCCTGCCAAGGGAAGGTGTTACGAACCGAGGAGGCGGTTATGCGGTTTACGCCCAGGAGTTCGATCCAGACGAGGGCACGGTGAGCGGTCAGGCTGTTCCGCTCATCTCTAGAGTCAGTACACCCGGGGGATATCCCATCCTTTCGGTCACCAACCGGAGAATCGTCTTCCAGGGAAGGCTCCGAGAGGATGACACCCCCGGACAGACAACCACCAGCAGCAGAGTCTGGATGGGACGCAGTGGAGAGTTTGAAGCGACTCCGGTCCAAGGTCCTGGCTGGGTTTTCCGAATCTCTCACGATGGGAGTCGAGTAGCTCTAGCGGGCTTCGGCCTGTCGATTAACGACCTGGCCCGAGACGTAAGTGAGCAGGTTCCCACAGAAGCTTTCCCAGTGGCATTTTCCTGGTCTCCTGATGATTGCCGAATCGTCTACGCGTCGAATCCGCCAGAGGGGAGTTCGCTTCGAGTCATTCAACTGGACGGGAAGAAACCGGAAGAGACGATCTACGAATCGGACCACGGGAGGATCACGTACCTCGACTGGTCTCGCGATGGGAAGCACATGCTCTTGATTCTGTTCACCGGGGAGCGGAATGAGCTGTGGGTGTTCAATGTGGCAACCGGTGAGGCTTCTCGGGTTTTCGAATCCGACTCCAACTTCTTCACCCCCAACTTTGCGCCCCACGGTCAATGGTCTGCCTACGCAACCGGGGAAAAAGGGGCAACCAGCGTTCAGGTCCGACCGTTCCCGGGTCCAGGGGGCCCCCATTACCATTTCCCCCGAGGGCGGAGCCGCGCCCCGTTGGAGCGGCGACGGCAGAGAGCTCTTCTACATCACGTCCGATGCTCGTGTGGCGGTGGTCACGGTGGAATTCGGTGACAGCCTGGTCACATCACAGCCGGTGATGCTGGCGGGGGACCCTCTAACCGACAATCCCTCACAACCGGAGGCAACTTACTTCGATGTGCACCCGGATGGTCAGCGGCTGCTGGTTCGACCCATCGTTGATGGCGGCCAGGACTTGTTGACTGTTCTGGAAAACTGGCAAGCCCTGCTCAAACCGCGTGCAATGCGAAGTGCCACCGAGGGGGCCCGATGATTGGTCAGTCTGTGGCCCACTACGAAATCACAGCACTGATCGGTGAAGGTGGTATGGGGCAAGTCTTCCGAGCCACCGATACGAAGCTCAAGCGCGATGTCGCCCTGAAGATCCTGCCCGAGAGCTTCGCCCAAGATCCTCAGAGAATGGGACGCTTCCAGCGGGAAGCCGAAGTGCTGGCCTCGCTCAACCACCCAAAGATTGCCGGAATTTACGGCCTGGAACAGGAAGGCTCCACTCATGCCATCGCCATGGAACTGGTCGAGGGCGAGACGTTGGCCGCCCGCATCAAGAAGGGTGCGATTCCCTTCGAAGAGGCGCTCAAGATCGCGTTGCAGATTGCCACGGCCCTCGAAGCTGCTCATGAGAAGGGGATCATTCACCGCGACCTGAAGCCCGCCAATGTGATCGTAACTCCCGAGGGGACGGCCAAGGTACTCGATTTTGGCTTGGCGAAGGCGATAGAGCCTGAACCCTCAGCTGAGGCGGATCTGAGTCAGTCGCCCACTCTGACTATGCAGGCCACTCAGGCCGGGATCATTCTGGGAACGGCGGCTTACATGAGCCCCGAACAGGCGAAAGGCAAGCCTGTTGACAAGAGAGCCGACACTTGGGCTTTTGGCGTGGTTCTGTTCGAGAGGTTGACCGGCCGGAAGGTTTTCGAGGCAGAGGATATTTCCGACACCATGGCGGCAGTTCTCAGAGCGGAGCCCCCGTGGGAAAATCTCCCGGCAGACACGCCCCAGATGGCGGAGAAGCTTCTTCGTCGGTGTATCAGCCGCGAACCCAGGCGACGACTCCGCGACATCGGTGAAGCGCGGATCAACATCGAAGACTACCTAGAGAACCCCGAAGCGGACTCACCCACCCACCTCCCCTCTACTCCCACTGCTTTGTGGAGGTCACCGGCTGTTTGGGCAACGGTTATTGCAGTAGCCATGGTTGCTGTGTTGGCCACCTGGTTTTTGAAGCCCGTTCCCGATGTTCCGAAGCCTCCTCTGATCAGAACCACGATCACTGCCGATCAGCTCCAGCTATTTCAAGCTCCTCCCGTCCTTTCCCCGGATGGCCGAATCCTAGTCTACCAAGCCGCTGACATCCTCTGGATCCGCTACCTGGATCGCTTTCACCCTGATCCTCTGGCCGAGAGTGAAAATGCTCAATTCCCTTTCTTTTCTCCCGACAGTCAATTCCTCGGTTATGGGCAGGGCGATAAGCTCTGGAAGGTCAACCTGGCGAGCGCCGCCAAGTCCTCTGTGTGCGACCTGCCCTCGTTTGGCGGTGCTACCTGGGGGGAAGATGGCTCCATTGTATTTGGAACGACCAGCGGGCTCTACCGAGTCTCCGCTCAGGGTGGGCACCCGCAACTCATCCTGGCAGTGAACCGGGAAAAAAGAGAAGGGGGGTTGGTCAAACCCCACTTCCTGCCGGATCATAGAGGGGTCCTCTTTTACACCATAGGGGCCGGTCAGAACACCATCAACCTGCTGGTCGATGGCAAGAGAGCCACTCTGCTGTCTCAGAAAGATGCAGAGTTTCAAACTCCCGTCTACTCTCCATCCGGGCATTTGATCTACCGACGACACCAAAGCAATGCCGGTTTGTATGCAGTCCCTTTCTCTCTCTCTTCGCTGGAGATCTCCGGGCAACCTTTTCTAATCGATGCCGAAGGTATCACGCCATCGGTGTCCGACGACCAAAGGCTGATCTACTCGATTGGCACTCGCGGAAACCAGGACGAGCTGGTTCGTGTGGATCGGACCGGTCAAGTGATGGCCACCATCGGTCAGCCGCAGGAAGATCTGCGGACTCCTGTGTTATCACCAGATGGCAGTTGGGTGGCCGTCTCTGCCTTTCAAGAAGGGAACATCGACATCTGGCTGCAGGATGTGCAGAGAGGAAGTAAAAGGAGGCTCTCCTTTTCGGAGGTGGATGCCAGATATCCGGCTTGGACCGCTGCCGGAGATCAGGTGGCGTTTCAGACACTAGTCGAGGGCAGGTCTGAAATCTGGATCCGTGCGTCAGATAACAGTAGCGATGCGAAAAAGCTCACGGATGGACGGCAACCCCACTTCTCTGCCGACGGGCGTTTCCTGGTCTTTACGCGACGCTCTGCGGACACCCTATCTGACCTCTGGTATCTGGAGGTGGGCAAGAAAGAGGATCCTAAGCCGTTTCTGGTAACAGAGCAAAAAAGAGAGGTCAGACCCCGTCTGTCGCCGGACAGTCGCTGGATTGCTTACACATCCAGAGACTCGGGAGAGAATCAGATCTACGTGAAGAAGTTTCCTTCAGGCGAAGGTCTGTCGCAAATCTCAACCGAAGGAGGCAACTTTGCACGCTGGAGTCAGGACGGAGATGAACTGTTCTATTTGCATGAGCAGGATCTGATGGTGGTAGCAGTCAAAGGCACTACTTCTCTTGATCATGGCACACCGACGAAACTTCTTAAGATATTTTCCAATCCACGCCGGGAGTATACCGTGGCTGACGGCGGAGAGACCTTCATCCTGCCTCGACCTGCCGGAAGCGACGACACCCCACCCGCGATTGCCATCGTCCAAAACTGGTTTTCCGAGTTCCGGGACAGGCAGTAGGCCAACTGAAGCGGCAAGGGTCAGATTCATCCTGCTTCTGTTGGATTCCGTGCATGATGGCATCGTGAGGCGCAGGCTGGGTCCGTTTCCCACTAAACACCACTGCTGCCCTCCAATTGCCTTCCTGGGCACTGATCACTAGGATTGGATGAACCTCAATTCCTGACACCGGAGCGCCCAGTGATTGGCAAGACCATCGCCCATTACGAGATCACCGAGAAGATTGGCCAAGGTGGCATGGGTGAGGTGTATCGGGCTACTGATAGCAAGCTCAAACGCGATGTCGCGCTGAAGATCCTGCCCGAGAGTTTTGCCCAGGATCCTCAGAGGATGGGCCGTTTCCAGCGTGAAGCGGAAGTGCTGGCCGCACTGAACCACCCCAACATAGCCGGGATTTACGGCTTGGAGCTGGAAGGTGAAACTCACGCCATCGCCATGGAGTTGGTAGAGGGCGAGACGTTGGCCGCCCGCATCAGCAAAGGTGCGATTCCACTCAAAGAGGCGCTCAAGATCGCTTTGCAGATCGCCACAGCTCTGGAAGCCGCTCATGAAAAGGGAATCATTCACCGCGACCTGAAGCCTGCCAATGTGATCGTCACACCTGAGGGAACTGCCAAGGTCCTGGACTTCGGTCTGGCCAAGGCGATGGAGCCAGCAGCCACTACGGAGGCTGATCTGAGCCAGTCTCCCACGCTGACGATGCAGGCCACGCAGGTTGGGATCATTCTGGGGACGGCAGCCTACCTGTCTCCCGAGCAGGCCAAAGGCCGAGCCGCCGATCATCGTGCCGACATCTGGTCTTTCGGGGCCGTCGTTTTTGAAATGTTGACAGGGAAGCAGCCCTTTGCCGGAGACGACATCACCGAAGTGCTTGCCTCCGTAGTCAAAGTCGATATGGACTGGGATGCCCTCCCATCGGAAGTGCCTGCTGGAGTGCAAAAGTGGCTGCACAGGTGTTTGCAAGTCGATCCAAAGCGACGATATCAGGCGATTGGCGACATTCGGCTCGATATTGAAGACTATCTGGACAACCCCGAATCGGAGACGACACCCACCAACCTCCCCTCAGCTCCGACTGCTTTGTGGAGGGTGCCAGCCGCCTGGGTGACCCTCGCAGTCGCCATGACTCTGGCAGTCTTCGCTACGTGGTTCCTGAAGCCCCTTCCGGATGTTCTGGAACCTCCTCTGATCAGAAGTACGATTACTGCCGATCAACTCCAGCAAGACCCGGCTCCTCCTACCCTCTCTCCCGATGGCAAGATCCTCGTCTATGGTGTCGCCGATCGTCTCTGGATTCGCTACCTAGATCAGTTTGAACCGGCTCCTCTTCCCGACAGTGAAGGGGCTCAATCCCCTTTCTTTTCTTTCGACAGTCAATCCCTCGGCTATGCTCAGGACGGCAAACTCCTGAAGGTCCAGCTAGCCAGCGGCGCCAGGTCGCCGGTGTGTGACATTCCCGGGGGGCAGACGGTGAGCGCTTTGCCGTGTTGATGTCAGCCCAAGAGCAGGTCGTTTGCTGGCGCCACGTGGGGGATGGACGGCTCCATTGTATTTGCAGTTCTGGGCGGCGGGCTCTACCAGGTCTCCGATCAGGGTATCCGTCTGGCAGCGGGTTTTGGTCTTCGGCCCGATAAACAACGCCCATGCCTCCTCCTCCGAGTTTCTCTTTGATTCGGTAATGAGAGATGGTCTGGCCGATCATGTTCAGTTGTCCGTCGGCAGGAGGCGTTTGATTTCTTCGAACCAGTTTTGGACGATGATGATTTCGGCATGGGGGTCTTCGTCGGAATCGGATTCCGCCGCCGGAAACACCATCACAAATCGTTCGCCGTCCGGCGCAATGTCGTAGCTTCTAAAGCCACCGATTAAGATGAAATCATCTATCGGGACTCGTCGCTCTTCTGTAAAGCTAAAGGAAGGTTCGGTCGCGATTCCAACCCTGTTCAATATCGCCTGCCCAACGGGGCTGGGCCGGTAGAACAACTCGGTCCCGTCACGTGACCAGAGAGGCATCGCCCCGGTGTTTTGTGTAATCTGATGCTTCACTCCGGGCGAGGCGGGAAACGGCTGCACCCAAACTTCGGCGCTCCTATCCTGTGTGGACCAGTACGCCAGCCAATGTCCGTCCGGCGAGAATTCGGGGTGGGACGTCATGCCAGCGGAGTCATAGAAGAGTTCGGGGCATTCGCACCATCGGGTGAGAGGATCCATAGATCGCGATCTACTGATGTTCCTGGTCGTCCAGCTGCAAACGCTAGCGTCCGCCCGTCTGGAGACCATGATCCGGGCCACTGCTCCACGCCATCATCGGCGGTTGTCAAACGTTCGGCCCCACCGCTCCCATCGGCTGGTTGCCAGAAAATACCTTGCGCTCCATCTCTGACGGAGGCAAACGTCACTCTGTCCCCGTCTGGCTGTGTCCAGATGGGCCGGATGTTGGCGCCTCCCTGCGTCAACTGCCTGATCTGGGTGTTCCCCGACATTTCATAGACCCAGATGTCGCCCCTGTGGCTCACGATGCCCCCTTCGATCGTCTGCACGGCAAGTTGGCTTCCGTCGGGAGAAAGACGCGGAGCCACATACCGGCCTAGAGGGACGTTGAGACGCTCCACTTCACCATTCCGATCTACTAATCCAAGGGTAGTGTTTTCCACTGCTGCTTGCTGGCCGGGGATATAGATCAACGTCCCATCGGCAGCCACCGCCATCTGAATCGCACCGCCCCCCCTACTCGCACACCCTGTTCGATCACCACTGGATCTCCGACGACTTCGAGGCTGTCGAGGTCAAAGCGGGTGGCCCAGATATCCCCGCCCCGGACAAACACCAGGTGCCCAGAGGAAACGTACTGTCCTGCAACGGCGTCTGGAACCAACGTCCGCTTCTCGCTGCTCTCCAGATCAAGCACATCACCTCTCCGGCGTCGGGATTTCTATGAGACGTAAAGAGCACTGCTTGGTTTCCGGGGAGGACTTGAGGGTACAAATGCCGGCGGCCGGCGGCTGGCTTGGCGATCGTCACCGGGTCACCTCCACCAGCCGGGATTCGCACCAGCCCAGCACCACCTACTGCCGCTACAATCGTATCGTCAGAGGTCCAACTCCCCCCGCGTAGACCTCTCGGCAACTGGCCAATCTCCACTGGGCGACCTCCAGTCAGTACCACCCTCTTGAGGGTGGTGCCTTCAGTCTCGAATGCCAACCATTTACCGTCGTGGGAAAAGAAAGGCTCTGCTCCGGCTCCCTCCGTACCCGGGATTGTCATCGTGTCGAGCTGGTCCAGGTCACGGCGGTACAATTGAGGTGCGCCGTCTTCAAAGCCCCGGTAGATCAACGTCTGGCCGTTGGGGGAGATTGCCAGTAGGCTGCCAAATGTCGTTGGGAACGCCTGTGTTGCGGGTAGAGTGAGGGGGAAACGCCGCACCGGTTGTGGCGGCACCGTATCGACCAGTAACCAGAAACTAGCACCGGCGGTCAGCACAACACCCAGAACGAAGGTGGCAACCCAGGGAAGTTTCGATTGGGGCGGTACTTGAACCTCATCAGCACCTGGCTGGCCCACCGCCCCGATCGGATCAGCGAGAACCTGTTCCAGATCGATCCGGACGTCTACAATGTCCTGCCATCGTTGTTTCGGGTCTTTCTCCAGGCATCGGTGGAGAAGTTCGCGCAGTTTCGGATGCAGGGTTGGGGGCAGACCCCGGTAGTCGGGTTCGGATTTCAGTACCGACGCCATCACGTCGGTCATCAACTCGCCTTTGAACACCTGACGGCCAGTGAGCATCTCGTACAGGACGCACCCGAAGGCCCAGATGTCTGCTCGCTTGTCCACTGAAACGCCCCGTGCCTGTTCTGGCGACATATACGCAGCGGTTCCCAGAATGACGCCCTGTTGGGTGGCAGCCATACTCAGTGTCGGGGAGTGCGACTGGTTCACATCCGCCCCATCCACTGCAAACGCTTTCGCCAGCCCGAAGTCCAGGACCTTGATCTTGCCGTCGGGTGTGACTTTGATGTTGGCGGGCTTCAGATCCCGGTGAATGACACCGTTCTCATGCGCAGTTTCGAGAGCTTCACAGATTTGAAGAGCAATCTTCAAGCTCTCTTCTAAAGGAATGGCTCCTTTCCGAATGCGCTCCGCCAGCGTCTCCCCTTCTACCAGCTCCAGCACGATGGCCTGTTTGCCTTCGGATTCCTCCAGACCATAGATGGAAGCGATATTGGGATGGTTGAGTGACGCCAGTACTTGGGCTTCTCGCGAGAAACGGGCCATGCGCTGCTGATCTGAGGCAAAGGCTTGCGGCAGCACCTTCAAGGCTACATCACGGTTGAGCTTGGTATCGGTAGCGCGATACACCTCACCCATGCCACCCTGGCCGATCTTCTCGGTAATGGTGTAGTGGGCGATGGTCTGGCCGAGCATATCTAGTTGTCCGTCGGTACTTTGCGTTTGAGTTCTTCGAACCAGTTCTGGATCAGGATGACCTTGGAAGGCTCACTCTCAGCACGCGCCTCCTGCTGGAGCATGACGAATCGCTTGCCATCCGGTCCCAGATCGTAGCCACGGTTGAACCCCATTGCCTCGAAGGTGCCCGAAAACAGTGGCTCTGGGGACTGGACCCGAAAAGCCTCGGCCTCTGCCTGGTAGGAGACGACATACATCGTGTCTTGCCAGAAATAGAAGAGTTCATCTCCGGTGCTGGACCAGATGGGATGAACGCCTCCCTGGGTTGAGATTTGCCACTTGCCTGAGCCCTTGGGAAAGGGACGGACATAGATTTCGCTTCGACCTGACTCGTTCGAAAGGTAGGCCATCCAGCGTCCGTCCGGGGAGAATGCCCCTTGGGATTCAGAGAACTCGCTCTGGAGAAAAAGCTCAGGCTTGGCTCCCTCCTCAAGCGTCAGCGTCCAGAGGTCCTCCGCACCCCCCGTAAAGAACGCCAGATACCTTCCGTCAGCCGAGATCGAGGTGGCAAACGGGCCGTTCTCGCTTTCGGTCAATCGCTCCGCTTCCCCCGTGCCGTCGGAACGCTTCCGGTAGATATTCGCCTGGCCGCTTCTCGCAGAGGAAAAGAGGATCTCCGTGCCATCCGGGTTCCAGACCGGAAAGAAAGCATCATCAAAGGTCAGCCGGCTTCGCGTACCTCGCACCAGATCCTGGATCCAGATGTCGCCCTGAGTGCCGTCGTTTATCGTCGTCGCCAGGCGTCTTCCGTCAGGGGAAAAGCGGGGGGCCCTATAAGCGGCAGCCTCCGTTTCCCAGGGCGTGATGCTGCCCTCCCGGTCAACCCATACCAGTGACCTGCCGGACTGCGTCACGGTGCCGGTCTGATAGATCAGACTCCCTTGTCTGGAAAACGCAAACTGACCGTTTCCCCGATTATCAAAGTTGCCCATCACGTCTTCCAGAACCGGGGCCGGCTGGCCCAGCAACTCCAGGCGGTCTGGGTCAAAGGGCGCCCCAAAAAGAGTCCCTTCGTGCAGGAACACCAGGTGCCCGGTCGGGACATAGCGAGCAGAGTAGCCTCCCTGGTAGATCACCTTGCGCTGGCCATCGGAAAGTGTCACTACCTCAATCCGGGCATCTTCGAAAGAGGTGCTGGTCTGCACTGTCATCAGTACTGCCTTGGCGCCAGGTAGAAAGTCGGGCCAGCGGTGGGATCGCTCGCCCTCTTCCAGCGCAGTGATGGCCTCGGTAACGCCCCCGGCATCAGAGACGCGGTAAAGCGGCTGGCCGCGTCCAGGGCTAAAGACGATTGTTCCGTCCTCACCCCAGGTGCCTCCGCGAAAGTTGTTCACTTCGCAAAGTTCCAGGGGGGCGCCGCCGTTGATGGACACCTTCTTGAGTGCGCTGTTCGTAGCAAAAGCAATCCACTTTCCATCCGGAGAAAAGAACGGGCTGCGGGCACGCCCGGTACCGGAGAGCCTCGCCCCTTCCGATTGGTCGATCCGCCTGAAGTGGAGGGCGGGCTCGGAAGTCGCGGAGACGATCAGTCGCTCGTCCGGGGACAGGACGACCGAAGCACCCCTGACACTACTCAGTGCAACTGGAATCTGGAGGGTCATCCGTGTCGGCTGCGGTGGCTCGGGTGGCTGTTGCCAGGGTCTCCAAAGGAGGGCCAGGAAGGCAACAGCAAAGAGTGCCGTAGTACCCCAGTGTCGGCTCTGCTGCAAGACGGTCCGAGTCGCAACAGCCGCAGGTTGCTGTTGGATTTCGCCAGCGGCTGGATCGTCCAGGTAGTCCTCGATTGTGACGATAACCTCGCTCGCTGCGGCTAGGCGTCTCGACCTGTCCTTGGAAAGACACCGCTGTATCAACCTGCGGATCACGTTCGGACAATCCGAGGGAAGTTTTGACCATTCTGGCTCCCGGGCCAGCACGTGTGCCAGGACATCGCTCACAGTACCTGCATCGAAGACCTGAGCGCCCGACAGCATCTCGAACAGAACCACTCCTAGCGACCAGACGTCGGGACGATTGTCAGCCGCCTCGCCCCTGGCCTGCTCCGGAGACATGTAAGCCGCCGTCCCCAGAATGATTCCTGCCTGAGTGGCCTGCATCGTCAGCGTAGGTGACTGGCTCAGATCCGCATCGGAGGAGGTGGCCGGTTCCATCGCCTTGGCCAGGCCGAAATCGAGCACCTTGGCCGTTCCCTCGGATGTGAAGATCACATTGGCGGGCTTCAGGTCGCGGTGAATAATCCCCTTTTCATGGGCAGCTTCCAGGGCCTCGGCGATCTGCAAAGCGATCTTGAGCGCCTCTTCCAGGGGAATTGCACCTTTCTTGATACGGACGGCTAAGGTCTCGCCCTCCACCAGTTCCATGGCGATGGCGTGGGTGCTGCCCTCCTGTTCCAAGCCGTGAATGCCAGCTATGTTGGGGTGGTTGAGTGAGGCGAGAACTTCCGCTTCCCGTTGGAAGCGTCCCATTCTGTGAGGATCGTGGGCAAAGGCTTCCGGCAGCACCTTCAAGGCCACATCACGGTTAAGCTTGGTATCCGTGGCGCGATACACCTCCCCCATGCCACCCTCGCCGATCTTCTCGATAATGGTGTAGTGGGCAATGTTCTGGCCGATCACTGGCGCACTCCGATGTCATGAAATGGGAGGATTCGCATAATGCTAGCGGTCAGTGGCTTGGAAGGCAATTGGAAGGTGGAGAACGAGGATCCTGCTAGTGCACTGCCCGGAAAGTTCCCGATGTTAATTGTCAGGGTAGTTTGCTATTGTTGGGCATGGCAAGACCCCACATTCGACTAAAGCTACCCGAACAAGATCGAAGAATACTGGAGTCCTGGTTGCGGGCTTCCAAGACCGATCGAGTCTTGGCCGAACGGGCTCAAATAATTCTGGCTTGCGGCCAGGGGCCGACGGCGACTGAAGTTGCGGAAAGGCTCTCCAAGCGGCTAATGAGTGTGCAAATGTGGCGCAGGCGCTATCTTGAGCAGGGAGTGTCAGGACTGGAGGATCGACCTCGATCGGGCCCTCCGCGGAAGCTATCGCATGCCAATGTGCGAGCTATTCTCAAAGCCACCGTTGAACGCATCCCACGGGAATCGACCTACTGGAGTGTGCGACTGATGGCCGAACACTCCGGAGTGAGCAAACATCAAGTCGCCCAGATCTGGAAGGCAGCCGACCTGAAGCCGCATCGAGTCCGTAACTTTAAAATCAGCAACGATCCTCACTTCGCCGAAAAGGTAATCGATGTGGTGGGTCTGTATATGGATCCGCCCGACAATGCGCTGGTTCTATCCGTGGACGAGAAAACTGAGATCCAGGCTCTGGATAGAACTCAGCCGATGCTCCAGCTCAGACCTGGACAGATCCAACGCCGGACACACGATTACAAGCGCCACGGTACAGCCAGTCTGTATGCCGCATTCGATGTGGTGACAGGTGAGGTCATGGGCCGCATCACCAATAGGCACCGAGCCAAGGAGTTCCTGGCTTTTCTCCGCCAGATTGATCAAGCGGTCGAGCCCGAACTGGATGTCCACTTAATCCTGGACAACTCGAGCACTCATAAGACCAAGCAGGTTCAAAGCTGGCTGGCCCAGCGGCCCCGATACCACCTCCACTTTACGCCCACTAGCGCCTCCTGGCTCAATGCCGTCGAAAGCTGGTTCTCACAGCTGGAGCGCCGTTCGATCTACAGAAACTCTTTCAGCAGCGTCCAAGAGTTGAGACAGGAAATCAAAAGATATATTCGGGTTCACAATCAACGCTTGGCCAAGCCCTTCAAGTGGCGCGCCACTGCTGACTCAATCCTGGCAAAGGCCCAAAATGCTCGCGAATCGCTCGGCCACTATTAACATCGGGAACTTATCGGACAGTCCACTAGCCCACGGAGCTACCTCACAACCAGGGCTCTGGACCTTGTAGTCATCGTGGTCAATGTAGTCACCCATTAGGGAGAGAGGTCCTTCTTGAGTGGTGACCTTGGTCCCTATCCCCCAAACCCTGACTACAGTGACTAACACTCCTTGAAAGCCAATCGTGGAGGGAGTTAGAAGGGCGAGCGAAATGTCAACTAATGGCCAAATGCGGGAAGAAGGGAGGTGCCATCGATGCGGGAGGGCTTAGGGCTTAGTAGTCACCAGGCAGACCCATGCGGCGCAGCAGGTCCTGGAGGCGGGGGTCGTCGCCGGTGGGATCAATCAAGCGAAACCAGTGCCGTGCGAGATAGAGCAGGGGATCATATTCGTCCTCCTCCAATCCCTTATTGAACCATCCCAGGACCTCTTTGATGTCGCCCAAACCACCATAGGCAAAGCCAATCAGGGAAGGAGCTGCATCGGCAGTCTTTAGCCTTCCAATAAGCTCCAGTGCTTCAGTCTTTCTTTCTGACTGACCATAAAGAAAGGGGATTATATACGATAGTGCCGAAAATGTGATACAAAGGGTTTGATGGTGGAGCAATTGGATTATTCTAAGCCTCCAAACTGGGTCCGTGGGCGTGCAGATTGCAGACTGGATATGAAGTTCAGGCGCTCATGCAAATCGTTGAGCGAGACGTTGGGGAATTCAACAGCCTGCCATCTGATCAGCGCCGCAACCGGTCATTTCGAATCGCATCGGATGATGAAGGATCTTCCCCGATTGTACGAGTGGAAGAAGCCAACTTCGATGGACCCGGCAATCTCCCAAGCGTCAGTTTTAATATGTCGGAATATGCGATTCGCGTAAATGGCGGTGGGGTCCAGTTCTACGTAAAGCCTGTCTGGAATCCCGGAATTAACGCATGTCGGCTTCATGTTGACGGTGGCAACACTCCGAATGAAGCATGGGAAATCAGCCAGCAGGCGCTTGGGAACCTATTTTTCGGCTAGTCCGTACCCTTCGGCGACTTTACATACCGAACCTTGACCGGCTGGACCACGGCCTTTGACAGTTTCTTGAATGTCGCATCCACGCGCAAGTCCTCGCGCAGCTGCTCACGGTCTGGCTGGTAGGACGGATGCACGACATCGACCGTTCGGGTTTGTGGTTGCTTGGTTTTCTTTGCCATTGTCACCTCACTATCACACTCGCATAGTTTAGCTTTCCAAGTTTAGGCTAGATTTCTTTTGCGGAGATCTTCAAGGGCCTCATGACCCTGCCAAGTCATTTGGATTATAGACTCCGGTTTCTTGTCATGGGATGAAACTCTAATGTGAATATATTCAGCTTCTTCACATAGCTTAACGTGGTATTAGATCTCACATTTTCTATAGTCGGCGAACTCTGGGATCGGGATGTCACCATTGTTTTTCGACTTCTCGACATACGCTAGAATCATTGCTATCAACTTCATTTCACGTTTCATTGAGATTCTCCAAATCGCTGAACCATACTACGCTACAAGGTCTTGATACCGAAGTCTCTTGCCTTCCATTCCTCTGCGAATGCTCGCAATCTGCTCGGCTGTGTCCTGCTCGCGCATGTTGTGGCGTCCGGCGAACTCCTGCACGTAGCGGTCTAGGTGCTTTGGGGACAGCTTGTGGAATGTTCCCGTGTGCGCCCGCTTTAGCATAGACCACAGAGACTCGATTCCGTTCGTGTGAACATCTCCCTTGACGTACTCCGAGAGCGAGTGTTTGATGACCGCGTGATTGAACGGTAGCGCGTCGTATGCCTTCGCGTCGTCCGTGTAAACGGTCGCTCCTGGTGCTGCGTGGTCCTTCACAAAGCCTTGCAGCGTTTCCTTGTCGGTGGACGTTACGACCTTGGCTGCAACCTGCTTCGTGGCACGATCCTTGGCTCCGACCACCGCAACCTTTCCAACCACTCCCCTGCCAGTGTCGCCCAGAGCCTTGCGCTTGGCATTGCTCATGTTGCGACGCTTGCCGCCCATGTAGGTTTCATCGACCTCAACCGGTCCAGCGAACAGCGTACCATCCCGTGAGAGCGCGGCTCTGATCCTGTGCGCCAGGAACCATGCTGATTTTTGAGTGATGCCTAAGTCCCGGTGCAGCTTCATGCTCGAAACGCTCTTGAGGCTGGTGCTTAGCAGGAACATCGCAATGATCCAGTCCTGATAGCCGATTTTAGATCCTTCCATCACCGTGCCAGTCTTGGTACTGAACCGCTTGGCACACAACTTTTCACGGCAGCGAAATGGCATGGTCTTGTGCTGGCATCCGGTCTGCACGTTCAGCGATCCGCAATGTGGACAGCACACGCCAGTTGGCCAGCGATTCTCGATGAACCATGCCTCAGCCGTCCTGTCATCGGGGAACTTCTGCATGATCTGCTTTAGGGTGATGCCCTTGCGGTGTGACTTTCCTGGTGCCTTCTTCATCATGGCCGTATATTACAGGAAAGTGCCGAAGATGTCAAGCTTGGACTGGGGTAAATCACAATGTTTCTTGGAATTTAAAGCATCTTTCCGCGATGCTTAACCAAGAACCTTGCAGCGTTCGATTGCATCCACTGATGCAGCAGAGCACGGTTGTACTGGTATTCTCCGAGCTTCGCTCCGGTCATCATTTAGAATCGCTCTATAAAATTTATCCTCACGCTTATCCGCGTGCCGTCGCTCATATCTCTAGTTGCGGGATCAATATAGGCGTCCACAATCTCGCAAGCTCCGATGTAGTCAACTGCTTTCGGGGTGGACCGTCGCTTCCGAATCCATCGCTTTAGATCCGAACGCACTATGCAGATCAGCGTGATAAATCCCAGAAGGAAAAGCGCCCAATGAAACCATAATGGACCAGAAATCATTGACATCCACCGTTTCCACATTGGAAAATTGGTGATGATGTTGGGAAGGGAAACAAGCTGCAGTAAGAGAGAAACTGCAAGACCGATGCGTTTAAGGTTTGATTGCACCAGTGCATTATTGCAGATTTTGCTCCTGCTCCGGCACTCTCGTATATAATCCCCTTTGCAATCAGAGCTGCCGCCATTTGCGTGCTGATAATGGAGGACAAGGGATCAAGCTCTCTGGCCCTTCGGAACTCAGAAACAGCTCGATCCGACTGTCCTGTCACGCTCAGATAATCACCATACCAGTGGTGGCCTGTTGGATATTCGGGTTTGAGTTCAATGGCGCGTAGAAACTCTCGCTCAGCAGACTCCCAATCCCTCTCCTGCAAACGGACGTACGCAAGCGAAGCATGTCCTTCTGCCAGTGCATCGTCCAGTGCAATCGCCTGGTGTGCAGCCTTCTCTGCCGCTAAGTGTGTCTCCCTCCGGGACACACCCGGGACGTAGTTACCCTGGAGGCTGTAGGTGTCAGCCAAACCCGCATATGCTAAAGCGTAGTTGGAATCCAGCTCAATGGCCTGACTAAAGGAGTGGATGGCTTGATCGAAACCCTCTTTCGTTCTCAAGTTCCAGAACCGACGCCCCGTCCAATAGGACTGGTAAGCCTCCATGTTGTCCGTGTAACGCCTGGTCAGTTCTTCCTCTTCTTCTCCTGTCAATTGCAGCCCAAGAGTCTGGGCAAGCTGGGTCGCAAATTCCTCTTCCAGTTCCAGCAGATTGGCACTCGATCGAGTAAAGCGATCCCCCCACAGGCTGCGATTCTCTCTCCCCTCTACCAACTCGACGTAGAGGTCAATTTCCTCTCCCAACTGACGGACATACCCTCTGACGACCGCTTCGACTCCCAGTTCTTGAGCCGCAGTTCGGACATCAACGGACTGTTCCCTGTAACGCTCAACACCAATCCCCGAAACAACCTTCTCCAATCCCTCGAGTTGGGAAAGACGATTTAGTGCACCTTGCGCAATCCCCTCAGTCAGAAAATCCAGCTCGGGATCATCGGTCCGGTTTTCAACCGGCAGCACGCCAATCGACTGAATCGCCCCACCGGGTGCCGACCCGGAGGGCCAAAACTGTGCGACGGCCAGGAGAATAAGGACAACTAGTCCACCCGCCATCACGGGCCAAAAGTAGCTTCTCTTTTGTGCAGGGCTTGCGGCAACGGGACCAGTCACCACCGATTCACCCGAAGTATCCCTCTTTACCCGCTTCAAGTCCGCCAGCAGATCGGAGGCATTTTGATAGCGGAGACTGCGATCCTTCTCCAGGCCCTTATTGATCAAGCCTTCCAATGGAACCGGCAACTGTGGGTTCAAGCGGATGGGAGAGGTGGGCGCATTGTTGATGATTGCATTGGAAACGGCTGCCGAGGTTTCCCCCGAAAAAGGTTGCCTGGCGGTTGCCATCTCATACAGCACAACGCCCAGAGAAAAGATGTCGGTCCGGGAATCGACCTCTCTTCCTAGAGCTTGCTCGGGAGACATGTAGGATACGGTTCCCATGGCAGTTCCTGGCGAAGTCAGTTCTTTCGCCATGGCTGTGAGTGCGTCTGAGCCGCTCTCGTCATCCGGGTCAGTGAGCTTGGCCAGTCCGAAATCGAGAATCTTGGCGTGGCCGTGGCTGGTGAGGAAGATGTTGGCGGGTTTGATGTCTCGATGGACAATCCCTTCCGAGTGGGCCACATCCAGTGCCTGGGCCAGCTCAATGCCGATATCCAGAATCTCGTCCGTATCTAAAGGCTTGTCTCCGATCCGATATTTGAGCGTCTGCCCCTCCATCAGCTCCATCACGATGAAGGGGCGATCCTCATGCTCACCGATGTCGTAAATCGTGCAGATGTTGGGATGGTTCAGAGCCGAAGCGGCCCGGGCTTCTCTTTGGAAGCGTTCCAGGTATTGTGGATTCTTTGAATACTCCTCAGGTAGGAACTTGATGGCCACCTGACGGCCCAGGCGAGAGTCTTCGGCCCGGTAGACCACACCCATACCTCCTCCCCCGAGTTTCTCGTTGATTCGGTAATGAGAGATGGTCTGGCCGATCATCGACAACGTGACTTCCTCAAATACGTGATGTGATTGATTGGCTCTAAACTCTAAACCGATACCGCCTTCAACACAATCGAAGGGAAGCAGAGAGAGAAGGGCTACAAGCCTCCTTTTCGGCGAAGCCGACAGCCCGGCCAGAAACTACGGAGAAGTCACATTGCTTTCCGACCACCGATTTGATCTGCACGGGAGTCGCTTCCTTGGTCTTCCCCACCCTCACGGTAATCGGAGCTTCGAATTGGAATGACCTTGGAGACCGCTCGGCCTGCCTGGAGCCTGCTACAGGGGGGAGCAAGACGGCCCTTCAGGGCCGGATTGCGAGTGGGGGGTAAGTGGTGACAGGGATCAGCAGGAAGCTGGACCGGCTAAACTTGGCGGGGCTTCCTCCCTACTGGCTTCCCACCTCCTGGCGAAGCAGCTCGAAGAAGTTCAGGATGAGGACGACCTTGTTCGGTTTTTCCTCGACCAGCTCTTTCAGCACGGCAAAGCGCTCCCCGTCCGGGTGCAGATCGTACCCACGGGAAAATGGCCGCTCTGCGATCCTCTCCTCCGACCACAATCGCGGCTGGGAGCCTCCAAACGACTCTCCTTCGGCAGAGTAGGTCACCATCATGATCTGTCGGGTCGGCGCCAGGTAGAACAACTCCTTGCCATTCTCCGACCAGATGGGAATTGTGCCTCCACCACTTGAAATCTGCCACGGACCGCCCGGACCCGGAAAAGAACGAACGTAGATCTCACCCTGTCCCGACTCATTTGATTGATAGGCCAGCCAGCGACCATCCGGGGAAAAGGCAGGGAATAGTTCGTTAAAAAGGGTGCTTAAGAAGGTCGTTACTTGGCCCGGCTTCCAGCCCGAGCGATCGTCTCCTTCCAGCGCTAGAATCCGGATGTCCGAATTCGTCTCAGGATCGATTTCAAAAAAAGCCAGGAACTTCCCCGTAGGATGCCAGGACTCAGGAACCCGGATATTCCGACTCTCGGCCAGGCGCTGTACCTCCCCGCTTCCAGTAGAGACTGTACGCGCCTTCCCGATCCGAGGTGAAGACCAACCCGTCACCGTTGGGGCTCCAGAGTGGATCATAATCGTAGGCAGCATCGAAGGTCAGACGTGTCAGCGTGTCCCGCTCCCATTCGTAAACCCAGATGTCCGACTGAGCACCGTCGTTGATCTGCACTGCCAGCCGCTGACCGCCGGGAGCCAACCGTACATCTTGGTAGTCAGCGGGAACATCCCGAAGCGGTTTCGTCTCCCCTTTGCTGTCCAGCCAGTTGAGGGTGAATCGGCCGCTGGTGGCTACACCCGGCAGATAGACCAGCGTGCCTTCGTGGGAATGGGCAAACTGAGCCGATCCACCACGTGGATTGGCAAGAACACCCTCCAGGATCGGTACGGCCTGCCCTGTAAGCTCCAGCGTCTGCACATCAAATGGGGCGGCGAACAGCGTGCCCTCGTGGATATAGAGCAAGTGACCACTTGGCAGATAGCGCCCGTGATAGCCGCCCCGGTGCACGATCTTCCTTTGGCCTGCGGGGATCGTCTGGACTACCAGGTTGGCCTCCTCGAAATTGGCTCCGGCTCTCCTCGCAGTAAACAGTACGGCCTGACTGCCGGGCAGAAGCTGTGGCCAGCGGTGGGTGACTTCTCCCGCCTCCTCGTCCAGTGTGGTCAACGGTTGGGGTGTTCCGCCAGCCGAAGAGACCCTTGACAGTACCTCCCGAGTTCCGGCAGCGAAGACGATCGATCCATCGTTGCCCCCCCCGCCCCGGCTAGCGGGAGAAACGTCGCTCAGCGTTACGGCGGCTCCACCTGTTACCGAGATCTTCTTCAGCTTGCCGCCGGTAAAAAAGCCAATCCACTGCCCGTCGGGAGAGAAGAATGGCTCGTTCACACCTTCTGTCCCCGACAATGGTGTTGCCTGCAGTTGATCCAGACGACGCACATAGCGTTGTCGTTGACCTCCCCTGAATTGGGCAACGAAGGCCAGCAGGGAACCGTCCGGGGACAACAAAGCGGCCGTTCCATCCCCAATTGTGGAGGTTGCCAGCGAGGCATCCGCGCCAATGGACACTTCCAGACGTCGAGGAGGCTCAGGCTCGGGAACGGGCTTCAGGAACCAAGTGGCGAAAGCTGTAAGAGTCATGGTGACGGCCACTGTCGCCCAGACGGTTGGCGCTTTCCACAAAGCAGTCGAGGTCTGGGGGAGGCTAGTGTGTGCCGAATCTGCTTCAGGGGTGTCCAGGTAATCTTGGATATCGAGGCGTATGTCGGCAATGGCGTGGCAGCGCTGCTTCGGGTCGGCCTTCAAACACCTTCGCAACCACCTCTGCACTGTGGCAGGAACCTCTGATGGCAAGGCATCCCAATCCACATCGACCTTGACCACCGAGGCCAGCACTTCGGTGATGTCGTCCCCGGCAAAGGGCTGCTGCCCCGCGAGCATTTCGAAGACGACGGCCCCGAAAGACCAGATGTCCGAGCGCTGATCGGCGATCAAACCCTTGGCCTGCTCCGGAGACATGTATGCCGCTGTCCCCATGATGATTCCGGCTTGGGTGGCCTGCATGGTCAGCGTGGGTGATTGGGTCAACTCCACCTCAGACGCTGGCTCCGGATCCATCGCCTTAGCTAAACCGAAGTCCAGGACCTTGGCCGTGCCCTCAGGTGTGACGATCACATTGGCAGGCTTCAGGTCACGGTGAATGATCCCCTTCTCATGAGCTGCTTCGAGGGCTTCGGCGATTTGCAACGCGATCTGGAGTGCCTCTTCGAGCGGAATCGCGCCTTTGCTAATGCGGGCGGCCAGTGTCTCACCCTCCACCAGCTCCATAGCGATGGCATGGGTGTCTCCCTCCTGCTCCAGGCCGTGAATCCCAGCAATGTTGGGGTGGTTGAGCGAGGCTAGAACTTCAGCTTCCCGCTGGAAACGGCCCATCCTCTGGGGATCTTGGGCAAAGCTCTCAGGCAGGATTTTCAACGCCACTTCGCGCTTCAGCTTGGTGTCCGTAGCTCGGTACACCTCACCCATGCCACCCTGGCCGATCTTCTCGGTAATGGTGTAGTGGGCGATCGTCTGGCTAATCACGTGGGCACTCCGCTGTCAGGAATTGAGATTCCCTCAATCCTAGTGATCAGCGCCTAGGAAGGCAATTGGAAGGCAGCAATGGCGTATAGGCCGTAGCTGTTTGGTTATCGGGTCAGTTGTCCGTCGGCACGAGGCGTTTGAGTTCCTCGAACCAGTTCTGGACGAAGGTCAATCTGCTACCTCTTGTGGGTTTTGTTCACCTTTCTTAATCATTAAGAATCGCCGGGCATTCTGGGGTCCCCCGGGCACTCTTCAACGTTCCAAGAAAAGGGGCTAGATTCACCGAGGGCCCTTCTTAATAGAATTTTTTGTCGAGAGGCGGCAACTCGACACCAAAAGTCTAGAATGTTGTTCTGAAAGCTGTGCTGTACAAGGTGGACGGAAGGTTTGGGGGGGGGATGGTTTGCGTCCCAGATGTTGGTTTTGATGTAAATTGTAAGCCATCGGTTCCTAGTTGGATGGGTGCTGTTCACCTTCAAGGCAGATGACAGCCAACCTTCAACCGAATCTTTGTCCATCAACCGGCGCACGCAGATCCCAAACCAAACGATGGAAAGCATTATGGTCGCGATTGGGTTCGGTCCCTCCTCAGTCTGAGTTTCCGTCATTAAAATCTGCGGGAGAAATACAATGATAACCCCGCCCCAGAAGATCCGTTGAAACGTACCCCTCCAAGTGCGCCGATACCTGATCATCCGCTTTCTCGGGATCGGTGGCGCATCTGCATTCCTGTCGCCACGCATTACTACGAGAGTTTTCTCTCCGGCGTTGGTTTCCTCAATAAGGGAAGCTTCGGTTTCCATCGGCCCGCTCCAGTCCGTGGCATCGAAGATGACCGCCTTTGCGCGCTGCAATGTTCCCCGAACGCGCTCGACCCACTCCTCGTCCGTCGTCTGCAAGTACACCGGAAGCGATTTCGGGTCCCATCCGAGGTGGAGACCGTCGAACCCGACCAAGAAAGGATCCCATGAGGCCCCACCGGGTCGATTTCCCATAAGGAAAACCAATTGTTTGTTCTCAGGCACGACTTGCCGCACAGCGGTGCCGATAGTACGGTCGGCGGACTTATCGAAGCGGCGGAGGAAAAGAACGATTTCTCCGTCGGGTTCGCCCTTCCATCTGCGCCGTATTTCCCAACTCTTCCAGATGCCGAGAACGCCCACTAAGACAACGATGGCGCGCACGGGCCATTCCGCCGTCCAAAAGATAAGAAATACGATCAACCATGGTAGTGCCAGCCCCAGCACAGAACTGCTACGTGCAGATTCGCCAAGCGGCAAGGGTGCCATCCGCAGGCTATATCGGACAATCGGCGCTGTGATCGGCTGGACCAAGAGAAGGGCAGTGCCAATGATCAGAACTACCAGGATCCATTCTATCCAGATATCAAGAGAGGGACTGCCGCCCATTAGCCATTCCAGAAGGAGCACGAGAATTACGATGGGGATCAATAGTCGCAACATCACCAAGAGTACCGGCCATGTCACAGCCAGGAACCACATCAGGGTCGCACTGAAGAGCCCGACAATCCCGTGCCAGATCCAGCGAACTATTCCCATCTATCGCTTCCGCATTAGTACCAAGTCCTTGCGTTGTTGCATAAATCGCCTTAGCGCTCGGCTTGTTGATGTTGATTGTCCACTGTGGAGCCCTCTTTGGTCAGAGTTGTGAGTTGGGCCTCCTCGGTTCCGAGCTGATCGGAAACCAGGCGCTTGACCAAGCCAAAATCCATCAGCTTTATGTGGCCGTCGGAGGTCAGCATGATGTTGCTGGGCTTCAGGTCGCGATGCACGATGCCAAACTGTTGAGCCTTGTCGAGGGCCTCGGCGATCTCGGAAGCGATGCGCAGGCACTCGGCTATGGGGAGCAGTCCCTCGACCAGCTGCTCCTTCAGCGTCTGGCCAGCGACATACTCCATAGCGATGAAGTCGACGCCGTCCACTTCTCCGATTTCATGGATCTGGCAAATGAAGGGGTGATCCAGAGCCGCTGCTGAACGAGCTTCCCGCAAGAAGCGCCGTCGAGCCGTTTCGTCTTGTGCCATCGACTCAGGCAAGAACTTCAAGGCGACATCCCTTTTTAGGACGCTATCGGAGGCGCGGTAAACTTGTCCCATGCCCCCTGCGCCCAGCAGTTCAAGGATGCGGCAGGAACCGATGCGTTCGGGTAGGTCTCGCGAGAGTCTGCTCGTCTCGACAGCTTGCTCAGCTGAATCTGAGGGGTCCTTCAGAGCCAGTTCGAGAAGGCACCGGGGGCAGGTCTGATCTGCGCTACCGGGCGCCAACTCAGCTCCACAAACTGAACACACCAGTTTTTTCATCGGTCAAGAGGTGGCTTTGGTTCGTTGCCTCCTACTCTACCTCAGTTCTATGGTGAGCTTCTTAGAATCTCTGGACTTGCCGCCCATCGCCAAAGTTCCAATTCCGAAAGCCGGGATAGAGGTCGGTATGAGCGGGACACCGTACCGCCTTCCCTTCAAAAAAAATTCCTGGTAAAAAAAGTCTCTAAACCGCACAGGATTGACGTCGAGCAGGGCGGTCTAGAGATTTTCAGCCTCCAGAGATTCAAGGCGCCCTCCCTGCCAGCGGCAGAGCAAACGTTGCAAACACGTAGCTTGTGATCCTGCGCAGGGTATCTCCCAACCACTTCCGGTCGCTGACCGAGGGTGGACTCTGCTCCCCGCCTTTCCAACCTTCCGTTGCCATTCGTCTGCCTTTGGTTGCCAGCGGTCGGCTGCGGCGGGTTCTGGGCGTGGGCTGGTAGGTTGTTGGGCAGGTACCCCCACCGCTCAAGGCACCCCCCCCCTTTTCTTGGAGAAGCACCCCCCGTTGCAAAAGCCGTCGGGCCCCCGGACAACATTCCCCTTTGTGCCTTGAGTCAAGAGAAGGTTCACCAGAATTCTGGTGAACCTTCTGAGCAAATAGACAAAAGGATCGCCAAGCTGTGTTGCTTCTGTTGTGTGTTCCATGTCGCTCAGAAACCGTCAGCAAAGGGGGAACTGCTCAGCATTTTTGGGAAAAGCCTCAATCTGCTGGCGGAAGCAGACCCTCACGTTTCAACGCCGCATCCATGACTCGCTTGAGATAGTCCTCTTCGCTCTCGCCAGCCTGTTGCTCAATCTTTCCCTTGATGATTCTTGTTAGAAGTTCCGGCGTCTTCCGTTTCCGTAATCCGTCTTCATATCCATTTCCGTTTTCCGTTTCCGTTTCCGTAGGGATCTGGCCGCGATAGGTATCGTTAGGGTATTCATGGGGTACCGAAGGGGCATCGATAGGGTATCGATAGGCCATCTCACCAGAGAACTTTTGGACAGCTTGCGAAAAGGTGGCTGCAAGGCTTCCCGAAAACTCCAAAAGACTCTGGATGATTTCCAGTTTCAAAGAAGCCTCAGGAAGCATTTCAACCGCCTTCGTCCAACCACCGACGGTTTTGCTACTGCTCGGCTTATCGAAGTCAAAGAAGCGTGGCAGCCACAGCAGGAACTTGCGCTCATCCAATCGCACCATCTCAGACGCCTCAGTTAGCGCTTGGCGAGCTTCCTCTGCTGTCCACCGTAGATTGGCAGCGAGCTGCGGCAGACTCATGCGACATGCACCCACGAGCGTCATTTCTGGGCTCGTCAGCAAGTGCAGAAACCGAAGCCGAGCCCGTGTGGACAGTTCGAGGAACTCATCATCATCCCAGATGCTGGTCTGGACTTGTCTGTACCTGGCCATCTCACGCAGCCTCGCCGGTGGAGGGCCTAGAGTCGAGCCACTCGCACACTTCATCTTCACGCCAAGCCACACGGCCAGGGCCGATCTGTCTCCGCCGCGGGAACAGCCCTTGCTTCTCCCAGCGCCACAAGGTCGACTCCACGACGCCAGAAACCCTCAACACTTCCTTCTTTGCCATCATTCTCGTCAGTTCATGCTCGTTCATACCCCCACTTAACACGAGCAGACCGACACCTCGCCAATCTACGGACTCAAAGCGAGATCTCGAACTCGTCCGAAACGATGCAGAAGGGTGAAAAAGGGAGGTAAAAACGCCCACAAAATATCAACGAATAAATTTTCACAATTTCAAGTCATTTATTCCTAATCATTTAGCTAGGCACTGACCTTCTATCAATTGGCACATAAGGTCAACGACACCCCAAGAAGCCTGGGTTTGGTTTAGACCTGTCGACCGGTCCGCTAGACTCGCCTTTCGTGCATCTATTTCGCATCTATGGCCGGGATCCGGCTCATTTGGGCGCAACTGCGAATACTCTAAATGCTTGGATTTAAAGGTGGTGGGCCTAGGTGGATTTGAACCACCGACCTCACGCTTATCAGGCGTGCGCTCTAACCAACTGAGCTATAGGCCCGGAGGGGAAAACTCCGGGATCTGAGTCCAGAACCCGAAGGTCGGAATTATACTTGACGCGGCTTTTCAACTCAAACTATCCGGCTTCAGTTCAGAGCCAGACCCATTGAGTCCTCGACGATCAAAACAGAAGGATCTTTGCGACTCGGAAGGGCTCGTAGCCCGGACAATGCACTATAATAAGCCGCTCCGATGCATGACATGACGCTCCAAGAACAGATCGAGTACCTCACCAAAGGGACGGCTGAGGTAATCAGCGAAGAAGAGCTGCGACAGAAGCTGACACTTTCCGCTCGCGAGAACCGACCTCTGACTGTCAAAGTAGGCTTCGACCCGACAGCTCCCGACCTCCATCTCGGGCACACGGTTCTGATCCGAAAAATGAAACACTTCCAGGATCTGGGCCATAGAGTCATCTTCCTGATCGGATCATTCACGGGTCTGATCGGGGATCCAACCGGCAGAAACAAGGCCCGACCTCCGTTAACTACCGAGCAGATCGCCGAGAACGCCGAGACTTACAAGAAACAGGTATTCAAGATCCTCGATCCCGAGAAGACGGTGGTCGACTTCAACGACCGCTGGCTGGGTGCCATGAGTTCGCTGGATTGGGTCAAGCTGTGTTCCAAGTACACAGTGGCTCGCATGCTGGAGCGAGATGACTTCAACAAGCGGATGCGCGATCAACAACCGATCTCGATCCACGAACTTCTCTATCCGTTGGCCCAGGCCTACGATTCAGTCTTTCTGGAAGCAGATTTCGAACTGGGAGGCACCGATCAGAAATTTAACCTGCTGGTGGGTCGGGATCTCCAGAGGGAATTCGAACAGCCTCCGCAGGTCCTGCTCATGACGCCGATTCTGGAGGGTCTGGAGGGCGTCGAGAAGATGAGCAAGTCACTCCAAAACTATGTCGGGATCGATGAGCCTCCTCAGGAGCTCTTTGGCAAGATCATGTCTATTTCGGACTCGCTCATGTGGCGGTACTATGAACTCCTGACCGATTTGACGATTCCTCAGATTGAGAGCCTGAAATCAAGGGTTTCTTCCGGCCAAGAACATCCGATGGAAATCAAGAAGCAACTGGCGCGGCAGCTGGTACAGGACTTCCATTCGGCGGAAGACGCAAGCCAGGCCGACGCTCATTTCACTCAGGTGATTCAACAGCGCGAGGATCCCGAAGAGATGCCTTCATTTGACACTCCCGGGGGAGAGCTGGCTGACCTGATGCTGGATTCGGGCCTGGTTGGGAGCAAATCCGAGGCGCGGCGCATGATCAAGCAGGGCGCGGTCTCAGTGGACGGCCAGCGGATCTCTGACCCAGCCGCCTCGGCCACCGGGACTCCAGGTCAGTGCCGGATTCTCAAGCTGGGCAAACGAAAGTTCGTCCGACTTCGGATCACAGAGTAGCTCAGGCATCTTGCCTGTGATCGCGGACTGCAGCCGACAATTTGTGAATTAAGCGGTTCGCTACTGCGAATGCATGCTTCGGGTTGGCGCGTCGTCCGGCCGTTGGCCGGATGATTCGAGAAAAGAAACTTGGGATCTCCACCATCCGGAAGACAAGGGAATAGAACGAAGAGTATGTGGGAGCCGGCTCGGCCCGGCGAACTCCGGCATCGGCCGGAATCAGTTTCCAGGAAACTAACCATGCAAGGCAACTCATTTATTGGGACACTGATTCTCACAACATTCGTCGTATCCTTCTCTTGGACAGCCGCTCAACCCAAGTCGGATTGGACGGTGGGTATCCTGGTCTATGACGGCGTCTACAACACCGAATTCGTGGCTCCGATGGATGTTTTCGATCACGTCACTGCTCAGCGCACAGCGACTGTGCGAGTCATTCTGGTTGCGCCCAGGGCGAAATCGGTTCGGTCGGTCGAAAAACTCAACTTTCAGGCCGACTACAGCTTTGAGGACCACCCTCCAATCGATATTCTCGTCGTTCCCAGCTTCCAGAATTACCAGGATGACTTGGAAAGGCGAGACGAGATTATCGCTTGGGTGCACAAAACAGCGAGTAGTGCTCGTTTCGTTCTTTCCAATTGCTGGGGAGCATTCTATTTAGCCAAAGCAGGACTGCTGGATGGACGGATGGCCATGACCTATCCCCCCGACATCGACAAGCTGGGGCAACAGTTCCCCAAAGTGAAGGCCGTCAAGGGTCATCGTTTTGTGCGCCGATGGCAAGTTCGTGACCGGAGGCGGAGGAGTGGCCAGCTACGACAACTCTCTCTATGTCGTCGAACAGCTGTGGGGAGCGGAAACCGCTCGGACAATCGCTCGCGGGCTGGTCAAGAACTGGGATCTGGTCCAAGTCCCGCATCTGATTGCCCCCTGGTAAGAACCCTCATATTTCCTCATCAACGACCTCCCCGGGCGCACCCCCACCCGGGGGCAGCAAAGCCCCCTACTATTAGAAACGATCCAGTCCGAAATCGAGCGAAAAAAATCTCGCCCGAGTAATTCTTGGAAAATTGCGGAGGTAAAGTTCTGATCCTGTCGTCCGGATATCAAAGCGGCAGCTCGAGTTCTACAGACCACCAGGTTACCGCCAACAACCGCGGTGCAGCACCAAATCGCCTCACCTCCGGCTGATCAACGACACGTAGAATTGGACCCGGACGACAATTAGAACTGCCCGCTTTTTCAGAGCTGATTTGGATCATGGCAAGCATGGTTACAGACCAGCAGATCAGGAGACTGATGAAATTGCGGAAAAAGGAAAAGACGTTGACGATGGCGGCGGCCAAAGCGGGCATGTCGCGGAACCCGGCACGGAAGTATTTGAAGTCGGGCAAGCTGCCGAGTGAAAGCCGGTCAGAGCGGACCTGGCGCACCCGCCCGAATCCCTATGAATCCGTTTGGCCCGAAAGAGAAGGGATCAGATCCTGAAACAGTCTCCAACCGTGGAGGCGACAACTATTTTTGACCACCTGAATCGGATCTACGAGGGGAAGTTCGAGGAAGGACAACTGAGGACGCTCCAACGAAGGCTCAAGCAGTGGAGAGCCCACTACGGTGAGCTGAAAGAGGTGATGTTTCCCCAGAATCATGAGCCCGGACATCAAGCCCAGTCCGACTTCACTTTCATGAACAGCTGGGGAGTGACGATTGCCGGGCAACCCTTTCCTCATATGCTGTATCACTTCGTCTTGACCTACTCGAACTGGGAGACGACGACCCTGTGCTTCGGTGAATCTTTCGAGAGTTTGACGCTGGGACTACAGAACGCGATCTGGGAACTGGGGGCGATACCATCCGAGCACCGAACAGACCGTCTATCGGCTGTGGTCAACAATCTCAAGAAGGGCGCCTTCACCGAACGCTACCAGACATTGCTCGATCATTACGGAATGAAGCGCCGCCGAACCCAAGCCGGAAAGGCTCATGAGAACGGAGACGTCGAGCAATCGCATCACCGGCTCAAGCGAGCCATCCAACAGGAACTGCTGCTCAGAGGCAGTCGCGATTTCTCAGAGCGCAAGGACTACGAGCAGTTCGTCCAGAGAATCATCGAGCGACGCAATGCTGGCCGGCAAAGACGCCTGCGAGAAGAACTGGAAGTGATGAGGCCGCTACCGGATCGTCGCCTGGAGGACTTCATCCGATTCCGAGTGAAGGTCGCAACCAGTTCCACGATCCGAGTGCGCAACAACACCTACTCGGTGGACAGCCGCTTGATCCGCGAACAGGTGGAGGCGCGACTGTATGCCGATCATGTGGAAGTTCGTTATGGCGGGCAGCGAGTAGCCGAGATGCCTCGACTGCGGGGGGAAGGAAAGCACCGGATCGATTACCGGCACGTGATCCACTCGCTGGTGCGAAAGCCGGGAGCCTTTGCCCGCTATCGCTGGCGGGAAGATCGCTTTCCCGGAGTCCTGTTCCGAGTCGCCTACGACGAGCTGAGAGAGGATTGTCCACAGACGGCGGACCGACAGTATCTGGGGATCCTGGAGCTGGCGGCCCAAGAAGGGGAAAGGAAAGTCGAACAAGCTCTGAAGAACCGGATTGAAAGCGGCCGCCGAACCCGGTTCCAGGACCTGAAGGAGGATCTGATAGAGCCGGTTCTGCCGAGGTGGCAGGTCCAGGTTCCACCAATCAATATCCAGATCTATGACCGATTGCTCGGCACGCACAAGCAGGAGGTGAGGCCATGAGCGGAGGCACCCTGCAAAGACTCAAAGAGTGTTTGGTCGAACTTCGCCTGCCGACCTTCCGCGAGCATCACGGCTCGCAGGCCGCTTTGGCGACCAAAGAGAGCTGGTCTTATCCGCAGTACCTGCTGGCTCTGTCGGAGCTGGAAGTCGCGGATCGACGGGAACGACGGATCCAGAAACTACGACGGACCTCGAAACTTCCCTGGGACAAGAGCCTGACTTCATTGGATCGCTCACGACTCCCGCAGAGTGTGGACCGGCAGTTGTCAGGATTGGTGGAGGGAGACTTCCTGGACCGAGCCGAAAATCTACTTGTGTTCGGTAATCCAGGAAGCGGGAAAACGCATCTTGTTTGTGCTTTGGGGCAGGAGTTGATCCTGCGAGACCGGCGGGTGCTGTTCTCGACCTGTGCGCTGCTGGTGCAGCGGTTACTGAGAGCCAAGCTCGAGCTAACTCTGGAGAGGGAACTCAAGAAGCTGGATCGGTTCGAGGCCCTGATCATCGACGACATCGGGTATGTACAGCAGAATCGCGACGAGATGGAGATTCTCTTCACGTTGCTCTCCCATCGCTACGAGCGTCGCTCGATTCTGCTGACCAGCAACCTGGTCTTCTCGGACTGGGAGAGGATCTTCAAGGATCCCCTGACCACGGCCGCGGCAATCGACCGCCTGGTTCACCATAGCGTGATCCTGGAGTTGAACGTGACCAGCTACCGGATGGAAGCCGCCAAGCAGAGAACCCAAAAGGAGACGAAGTGACTCTGAGGTGCCGCTCGAAAGGCCTTCTGCTGGCCACACAGAAAACGGCTCAAGCCCAGAGGGTATACAGCTCAATCAGCGGAGCATTCGAAGGGCAATCCCGAGCCTCGCGAAGCGTGGGAACTCCGTTCGGGCAAGCCCTCACTCCATCCCCACGCTCAAGAAAACCGGAGAAGAAAAGAGGGCTTTCAGCCCTCAGAAGAAGGAAGAAAAACAAGTCAAACAAACACCCACTTCAGCGGGCAAGAATCGTAGTCGCGGTGATCAAAAATAGTTGTCGTTGAACAAGGGGCGTCACCCCCTTATCATATTTACTTCTGAAACCGGATTCATAACAAAGGAGTTCCTCATGAGTCGCCGCAAAAGTTACTTGAATCGCGTCCGAGTCGGCGGTGGCGCGCTTTGTTTGTGCACGCTGGCAGTGGCCGCCGGGGCGGCAAGTCCACTCGCCCAGTCGCAGCGGTCCCAAGGCGCGCGACAGGTCGCCGTTCAAAAAGTGCGCGACTACCTGCAGGCGCCCCTCATCTTCGAGCGGGCTGAAGTCCGAGGCCAGGGCAGCCTTTTCCTGGCCCGGGGAAAAGACTACGGCCTCGGGCTGTCTCCAAGCGGCCTTCTCCTGTCGTTGCGGCACCCCCGAACAGACGCAACCGGATCGGCTCGCATGGAAGTAACCTTCCAGGGCGGGAATCCACAGCCTCGCATCGAAGGTGAAGATGCACTTCCCAGCCGGATCAACTACTTTATCGGAAACGATCCAAAGCGATGGCGAGCCAGCCTTGAGACATTCGCAAGAGTTCGCTATCGGCGCATCTACCCCGGAATCGATGCGGTGTTTTACGGCAGACAGGGTCAGCTCGGATTCGATTTCTTGCTTGCGCCGGGTGCCGACCCCGCCTCCATCGTCCTGGACTATCGAGGGGGGGGCGAGGTGAAGATCGACAGCCGGGGAGACCTATTGATCGAAGTGGCGGGCCGGGAGATCCGGCAACTGAAACCGGTCACCTATCAGACAGTTGGAGGAAAGCGCCGGGAAGTTGAGAGCGAATATCGAGTCATGGAAGGCCAAAAAGTCGCTTTTCGCATCGGCGACTACGACACTGGACGATCGCTGACCATAGACCCGATCATCTCCTATTCATCCTTTCTGGGCGGTGGAAGCTCGAACGACTCGGGCACAAGCATCCTGATCGACAGCGGCATGCTCTACATCACGGGTGTCACGACCTCGGCTGACTTCCTGAGCCTCAACGCGGAACGCTCCAAGGCACCCAGTGAAGACGCCTTCCTCACCAAAATCGACACCAGTGACTTCAGCGTGGTGTTCTCGACCTTCCTGGGCGGAGTCAGTGCCGACCGGGGGGTGTCCGTGGACATTGATGCGATGGGGAACATCTATCTTGGCGGCGAAACCGGTTCCTTCAATTTTCCCACCGTGGCTCCAACTCAACCGGTCCGAGGCGGCGGAGTCGATTCCTTCATCGCAAAATTCGATTCCACCGGAACCCTGACCTTTTCCACATACCTGGGAGGCGGAGGGAGCGAGAGCATGGGTCAATTGATCGCGGCTGCCGACGGAGCCCTGACGATCTTGGGCTCAACCAGCTCCTTCAGGTTCCCGGTCACCGATCCCATCCAGGCGGCGGTTGCCGGAGACACGGATATTTTCGTGACGACGACATTTCCCAGCGGCGACGTGCTCTTCTCCACCCTCCTGGGCGGGACCGGTCGAGACAGGGGCAGGGGCGCCGCGATCGATTCGGACGGATCCATCCTGATTACGGGAGACACGCGTTCCGGGGATTTTCCGATGGTGGATCCGTTGCAAGCCGAGCTCAACGGCTTTCAGGACTCTTTCTTCGCCCGCTTGGATCCTTCTGTTCCCGAGGTCGTCTTTTCCAGCTACCTGGGAGGATCGGGATCCGAAAGCTCCAAGGCAGTGCGACTGGACAGCTTCCAGCATGTCTTCCTTTTGGGAGACACCGATTCGACCGAATTTCCCGTTGTCAACGCTTTCCAAGCCAGCAACGGCGGTGGTAGCGACCTGTTTGCGGCCCGGGTCACCCCGACAGGCAACGCCCTCCTCTTTGCCAGCTATCTGGGAGGAACGGAAGACGACTTCCTCAATGACGCCGTACTGGATGGCGCCAACAACATTTTCTTGGCCGGCAGCACTCTCTCAGGTAATTTCCCCGTGTGGGACCCGGCTCAGGCCGCCAGCGGTGGGGGGGAAGACGGGGTCTTGGTCAAGATCGATCCCGTGACCCTGTCCATTCTGACATCCAGCTACTTGGGCGGCACCGGAAACGACCGGATCTTGGGGCTGAGCGTCGATGAGCATGGGGTGATCTTCCTCACGGGAGAGACGGCTTGCGGTGACTTTCCTACCAGCCCCGACGCCCTCTTCGACGCCAACGCGGGAGGCCTCGATCCCTTCATCACCCGGATCTCCGATTCCTTCGTTTTGAACTTTGCGCAGTTCGGAGACGGCGAGGATGACAACGGATCCATCCGTAGCCAGCTCGAGTTGGTCAACCAGGATCCTCTCCGGGCAGCCGAGGTCCGGATTGTCATCCGCAACGATGAGGGAGCGCCTTTCAACGTCGACTTGAACGGTCAGATGACCGGAGGTGAATTGCTGGCTGTTGTCCCGGCGGGAGGGAATCTGCGCCTCGGAACCGGCGTCGTCGGCCCTCTCACCACCGGAACAGCCCAAGTGTTTTCGGAGATCTCTGTTTCCGGTTTTATCTTCTATGACGTCGCTTCCTCAGGGGCCACCGGGCTGGAAGCCAGCCAGGCCCTTCGGTCTCTCATCGCCCCCATTCGTGCAGGAAACGGAACCAACACCGGGCTGGCGCTGAAGGGACTGGGAGCGAGCCAGACCCTGGCACTGACCCTTCGAGACGCGCAAGGAACCGTTCGACGCCTCGCCAACATCGACTTGGGCGACTTCACCCATTCCGCCCGGTTCGTGAACGAGATCCCCTGGGATCGTCCCGTGGATTTCAATGACTTCGCCGGCAACCTGACCGCAGTCGGCCCCAACGATTTCGCGGCCACCGTGATCCTGGTAGAGCCGGGAAGGCTCATCATTCTGCCGGTGTCGGAACTTCAGGAGTGAAAGGGAATGGGGGACGCCCACTCATTCCTGGCGCAGCGATCTCAGCGGATCGACCCGCGTCGCCCGCAAAGCGGGGAGAAGACAAGCGCCCACTGCAAGCAGCGACAACCCAAGCGTCAGGACTGCGTAGGTAGTGACATCGATCGAACCGACCCCGTAGAGGAAACCCTCGAAAAAACGAGAAAGGGACAAACCCAGCCGAAGCCCGACAGCGGCCAGTGCCAACCCCCCAATACCTCCGGCCAAAAAGAGGAACATGTATTCGGTCCATAGCTGCCGGACGATGCGCCAACGCCGAGCTCCCAGCGCAGCTCGGATCGCGAATGCCTTTTCCAGAGCGGTGCCCCGCAGCACGAGCAGACCGGACACGTTGGTCCCGACAATCAACAGCACCAGACCTACGGCTCCCCACAGCAGCAGCAAGGTCGGCCTGACCTCCCGTGTCTCACTCTGCTGCAATCGCCAGACTTCGGCGGGCCGGGTATCGACTTGCCTCTCTGGATAGGCTTGGGGATGTTCAGCCGCCAGTTCGGCAGCAATGCGAGCGACGTCCTGCGAGGCTATCTCCAGACTCGTCCCTGCCCTCAGACGGGCCACTGCTCCATAGAAGCGACTCGTTCGGGGACCGGGGAGCCCCGGGTCGAGCGCCAGAGGAACCCACATGTCGATGCTCTCATCCGGAAAGGAAAAACCTTCCGGCATGACTCCCAATATCTCGTACTCCTCGTCGCTCATCGTCACCCTGGCGCCTACGACGGAAGGGTCTCCTCCAAACTGGCGCTTCCAGAAGCCATATTCGAGCACGACTACCGGGTCACTGCCCGGCTGATCCTCGACTGAGTTGAACGTTCTTCCCAAAAAGGGCTTCACACCGAACACGGAAAACAAGTTGAACGAGACCGGGCCGGTCGTGGGATGAGCCGGCTGGCCATAGCCGCTAAGGTTGAGCCCGTTGGTCCAGGTGAGGTAGTAGGCAGCCTCCAGTTGCTCAGCCAGCTCTTCCACGATCTCGGCCTCCCGCTCTGGAATCAGTTCGGGCAACCTCAGATTTCGGCGGACGTAACGTTTCCAGTCAGGCATTGTCGGGTCTCGATATTGGCACGAGGATCCGGGATCGCTTTGTCTGATGCAATTAGTGCCGATGTCGACCTTTCGGCCAAGCCCGCTCAGATAGCGGACGGTCAAATGATCGATGTAGATACCTTCTTTGACATCACTTACCGGATCGAGTTCACGGATAATGACCCCGAGAATGACTATGCCCCGGAGTTCCTCACTCGTCCTGGAAAGATCATCCTCCGTCAACCGCGTGGCCAGAACTCACGACTGCAGGGAAGCCGTATCTGTATCGCGGACACGGCTTCTCCCAACTTGGGGTGTGTCCCTCAACTGGTGGGATCCTCGTGACCCACAGCTCACCGTTTTGCGCCCTCCTCCCCTGCGCTTCGAAGACGTCAGTCTCTCGTTGGGGTTGGGATTCAAACTCACCATACCCGCCAGAAATCTGACCGCAGCCCACATCGGGCAGCTTCCGATCGCCAGCAATCTGATCTTCACCGATGGTTTCGAGTCGGGCGACACCAGTGCCTGGGTGGTGAGCCCCCCGGCTTCCACTTCCCCTCAATCCCCCGCCCCGGAGTCCTTCACCGTCGAGGCCACCGGCACGCTTGATATCGAGGAAAGGGTGGCGATCCCGGGCAACCGGCTCACCAACTATTTCTCCTTGATCGGAGAGGGTACGTCGGCCAGCCTCGGCTTTCAGCCCACCATGATTTTTGTCAATACCGGCGGCCAGAGCGACCTCCAGATCGAGTTTTTTGATCCGGCAGGAGATCCGCTCGAAGTTACTCTCGCCGGGCAGCCAATGGGTCCGGCCCAGGCCGCCCCCATGACGGTCTTTAACACTTCCCTCTCACCCGGTCAGGCTCTTTCGCTTGAAACCGTCGGGCTGGAGAACTTGAAGGTGGGTTATGCACGCTTTACAGCCGGACCATCGGTTGGCGCTACAGCCGTTTTCAACAGCTCGGATACTCCAACCGGAGTCAATCTTTACGCCGCAGGCGTCCCCGCCATCTCGAGACCATTGCGAAGATTCAGTCTCTTTCTGGATTCCCTCGGAGTCAAGGACACAGGGCTGGCCATGGTGAGGGTGGGGCAGAACAGAGACAGCGCCCTGCCCCAGGGGGACTTGGACAACGTAACGCTACGACTGCTTGATACTGACTTCCAGGCCATTGCTACGACCTCGTTCTCGCTCTCAGAGGGTGCTCAGATCTCCCGCTTTATTCGCGAGTTTTTTCAGGATCAACCTGAGATCGCCGCCCAGGCTCGAGAGATGCAGGGTGTCTTGGTCGTGGAAAGTCCGGACCTTCTGGCGGCGATTACCATGAGACTCACAAACGATCCTGCGAATCCAACTCTGACCACCTTCCCGGTCATCGAAGGCCGAGCCGAGCCGAGCATGATGGAGGCGCTCAGGAGGGGCAGAGAAGGCAGTCAATGAGAATGCCGCCGAGCTCCACCCTGGAAGGCCGAATATCGAGAGCAGTTCTATCAACTCCGCTCGGCAAGCGCGGGCTTATGGGTCAGAATCTCTGGAGCAACCTGGATACGCGACTCCCGTCGGGAATTGTACGAAACCGAGTCGCTCCGCCGCCGCCCGTCGCCACGCACTCTACTAGGCACCGACAACGAGGCCAAGCGGCAGTCAGATCCCAGTTTCGGAAACTTGACTCGACTGTAGGCAAGTTGCAGGGGAGAGGTGCCTAGCCCGTACTGTCACGGTTTAGCCGGGAAGCCCGCGGGGAGCGAAACAGGGCACGAGCTGGCAAGAAGGAGGCGATTAGACAGATCGACAGCAACATCCCCACACTCAGCAGGTAAGTCACCGGGTCAGCGGGGCTGACTTGAAACAGAAACCGTTGCAGAAGGGTTGATGCCTTCACCGACAGGGCTGTTCCAACTACCAGCCCAATAGCACTCAGCTGCAGGCCCTGCCGACCCAGTCGCCAGAAGATATGACGCCGGCCGGCTCCCAGTGCGCGGCGAATCGTGAGCTCGCGGGAAGACAGCGAGATCAGGTAAGACAGCACTCCGTAGACGCCTACAGCCGTCAAGACGAGGGCCACAATTCCGAGGGCAGACACGGCCCAGGCTGTGAGCCGGACAGAGCTCAGGGAATCCGCCAACAGTTCGTCAAGAAGCGCGACGTCGTCAACCGGAATACGGGGGTCGATTTCGGCCACCAGACGACGGATCGCCGGGATCAACTCTGCCAGAGGTATTTCGGTCCGGACCAACAGGCTCATTTCGCGGACTGGCTGCTGGGCGTGCGGAAAGTATGTCGCTGAAGGAGCGCTGGCTGCCCGTCCCGAGAACCGAACGTCCTCAACCACGCCTACAATCTCGTACTCGGGAGGTCGCGCCCCCCAGAAATCGCCGTAGTTCAGCCGGACCCCGAGGGCATCGGATTGGTCTTCCAGGTAGCGATCGACGAAGGCCTGATTGACAATCACCACTCCAGGAGCCTTCGAGTCGTCGGAACTTCGAAAAGTTCTGCCTCGATATAAAGAGTGACTGAATTCTGGCGGCGTAGCAGAAACTCCGGGCTGGAGAAAATCAGATTGAGATAGAGCAAGCTGTTGTCATTGGTAACCCTCAATTCAGCGAGGTCGTCTTGAGGACCATCTCCCAGCGTATCTGCCTGAGCCGCTGGCACCGCAGCCCAGTCCCCAAAGAATCCATCGATAGTGATGGGGTCCCCTGCCTGCAACGGGCGAAACGTGAGGAGGGTCAGACAAATCAACGCAGGCATTGAGATTCTGGCGCTGACCCTTCCACTTAAAAACGCGCGATCATCAATGTTTCTCGACATAACGGCTCCTGACTGAATGTTAAACGCGTTCAGGTCACGAGATCCTCAAGGAGTCGCAAAGAATTCGTAAGGGATGTAAACCCGGCAACTTGATTCTGCGGCATTGCGCCGCACCCACCCTGGAGTGCGCCGAGAATCGGGGCCTTGCGCACAAGGCGGAGCTTCACTCCGCACTCCAAGGCCTTCGGCAAGTTTCTTTCATGCAAAGTCCCTTTCCTCTTCAAGACTTGACGGATCGGCTCCGTTTCGGCAGAGTTAGTTTGTACGCTTGAAGAGAAGCGCCCAAGTCCGCGAAAGGGCTTAGCCCACTCTCGCTATTGGATTAACACTCTTTTCTGCCTGTTCACGTGGACGTCAGGCAACGTGGAAAGGAGTGTACGTATGTCTAAGTCACTGCCCCCACGGCCCAGCCTCGAGCACCTCAAGAAGCAAGCAAAATTGCTGCTCAAATCCTTGAAGTCCCGTGACACGGAGGCGATCGCCCGTTTCCGTGCTTTCTTGCCACGGCTCTCCTCGGCCAGCGACGAGGTCGTTCTGGCCGCCAAAACTTCGCTCCAGGAGGCGCAGCTCGTAGTTGCCCGAGAATACGGTTTCGACGATTGGCAAAAGTTGGCCAGCCACGTGGATCCGGATTCCCGGAACCCAAAACCTCACCGCAAGATGATCGTGCCACGCGAATGGCACACCAACACTCCCACACTGAATTACGAGACCGGCGACACGGCTATGTCGAATGATGTCTGGCAGATACTGACGGCATGTCATGACGGCGAACTCGATACCGTCCGGGAATTGTTGGACGAGAACCCTGAACTAATTTCCTGCGAATACAACTACACGCAACCGATCCCCTTTGCGGTGCGCGAAGGACACCTGGAGCTAACCAAGTTCCTGCTTGATCGAGGAGCGGATGTGGCCTATCGCACACCTTCTTTTCAAGATTCGCTTCTCACGATGGCTTGCGATCGGGAGTACCTGGAGCTAGCCGATCTCATCGAGCAGACCCTGGCTGCACGTTTTCAACCGGTTGCACGATCGTCGGAAGTCCTCGAGGCTACCGCAGCTGGCGATGCTCGCACCATCGTTGAATTGCTCGATTCTGATCCTGCTGAAGTCAATGCCACCAACGAATCCGGGCATACCGCGCTCCATATCGCCTGTGACAACTGTCGTTTCGATATTGTGAGAATCCTCGTTGAAAGGGGCGCGGATGTTGACGCTGACCTCGGTGATGGCGTCCGCCCAATCCACAGGGCTCTATACGGGGCTCATCCGGTGTGGCCCTTCAGCCCGGTGGCCTCATCCGCGATGAACCGAGGGCGGCTCTTGATCGCCGGCTACTTATTCGGTAAGGGGAGCGAGTACGACATTTTCCTGGCAGCAGAGCTGGGGGACCTGGCGACGGTAACGGAATGGTTGCGCAGGGATCCAACACTCGCCAACTTTGCGGACACCCGAAAACGCCGCCCAATTTCTGGCGCCGTCTCAGGGCAGCATGTCGACATCGTGCGGCTACTTCTGCAACACGGTGCCGATCCGAGCTTGTCTGAAAGAGGCGCACCGAACGGTGTGGCGCTTTGGATCGCCGTAGCATTAGGTCACAGCGAAATCGTTCGACTCCTTCTCGACCACGGCGCAGATAGTAGTGCCAGCGTGGAATCGTCAGGATCCGTTCTCTCGGCGTCAAGGGACAAGCCCGAAATTCAGGAGATGTTGCTCTCGCATGGCGCCACCGAGGAGATGAGCGATCTCGAACAAGCCCTCATGGAACAGAACGTCGAAGCTGTCGAACGTATTCTCGAGCAGGACTCCAGCCGGATTGACCAACCCACCGACATGTGGGGAGAAGGACTCCTGAGCATGGCGGCCAACCGTGCCCAGTGGAAGATGCTGGAGTTACTCTGTCGCTATGGCGCGACTGTGCCGAATGTCAGCAAATGGGGAAAGTCTTATTACTTCAAGCACTACGAGGTGGCCAAGCATCTGCTGGAACAGGGGATGAATGCCAACCACATCAACTGGCACCGAACGACTCTGCTGCACGATATGGCGATGGCTGGAGAAATCGAGAAGGCAGAACTGCTGCTGGATCACGGTGCGGAAATTGACGCCATTGACGACGAATACCGATCAACGCCTCTGGGTTTGGCGGCCCGTCGTGGACACAAGGACATGGTAGCACTCCTGCTTCGGCGTGGCGCAGATCCCAAGTTGAGCGGTGCTGAGTGGTCTAAGCCCGTCGCCTGGGCTCTTCGCTACCATCACAGGGAGGTTGCTGCCCTGTTGAAGGCCCAGGGTGCCGGGGGGGACGACTAACCCGGGGCATTTGGATTGCCTGGGCACCTCTCCCTTGCGACTTGCGTAGAGTCGGGTCAAGTTTCTAAAACTGGGAACTGACTGCCTCTTGGCCTCATAGTCGGCGCCGAGTGCACTCTGTTGAGCAGCCCGAGGGTGGGCAACGCAGTCAGCGCGGATGATTGCGGGCCTGCAGCCGACAATTTATGAATTATGCGGGCTGAGCATGGGGGCAGGATCATCAGAGTTCTGTAAGGGTGAATGAGGTCGCTTGACGATGGGTGGATTCGCGCCCCACTTTTCAGAGCCCAGAGCCTGCGAGGGGGGAAAGCGTCTCAGGTTGACGCAAACTCCCGGCATGTCTTCTCCGGGCCTCGTCGGTTTGAGGCGCAGTGAAACATCGCTGGGAGCCTGTTCGTCAAGATCGGTCAAGTCTTGATGGAGTCTGGCCGGTCGATCAGATGTGCTTCCGGGTCGAGCCGGTGGCCCCCGATGCCGATTTGAATGATTTCGCACTTTTCCGTTCGCGTTCGTTATATAGAGTGGGGTTAGGGGTTTGGAAACCACCAAAACCTTTGCCCGGGGGACTGGTGCGCCCAGGCCATGCGTCAGACGATCCTGGAGCTTTTTCTTTTTCTGGCCAGATTTCGCGAAAACGCAATCCAGCACGCCGGTCTGCGGTGGGTTTGCGGCACAGCTTCGTTGGGAGCCGACTGCTCCGCACTGTGCCCAAGGCCTACTAGAGGAATCGACGCTTTGGCATAGTTGAGCGGCCAAACCGCGCAAGATGGGCTCGATTCCGCCCTCGTTGAGAACCCGTGTGGGGCGAAGAATGCATCTCTGAGTCGCAACGACCCTTGCGCGATCTCGGCCCCGATCGCATCCAGTCGAAGAAGGGTCGAACTCAGTACGCTATGACCGTATCGATAGGCGGCGGTAGAGAAGGAGTTGGCAATTGAGGCATCCAGGGCGGGCCGATATCCACGGTACCGGGGGAGGCTGCGAGGGCCTAGGAGAGCCGGAAGATATTCGCGGTAAGTGATCACCTGCATCAAGGCTCCGACGAAAGGCAAATACATGGAAGGAGTTAGGTTTGCTGACGAAGCCGATCCGACGCCAGGCAAGTACCGTTTTCGGTCGGACTATCAGCAGGGCCGGCCTCCATCCTGACCAGAGCTGAGAGAGCCATACCCAACTACGACATCCTTCCCGGGGATGAGGAAACCCTCTGGAGATTTGCTCTGTTGGAATACGCAGGCCGAGGCCTGTAGAACCGGACTGAGAGAGCGGGTACGGCGACCATATTCAGAAACGTCGAGGTCAGCAAACCACCCAACACCACCAGTGCCAGCGGAGATTGAATCTCATTCCCAGGTCGTCCTCCTGCAGCGGCCAAGGGGAGGAGGGCCAGACCCGTAGTCAAGGCTGTCATGACAATGGGACTCAGACGCTCCATAGATCCCTGGAAGATGGCTTCCTTCAAGGGTTTTCCCTCTTTGATCAGAGTCTCGTAGTGAGAAACCATGAGAATCCCGTTTCGCGTTGCAATCCCGATCAGGGTGATAAAGCCCACCATCGATGCAATGCTTAGGGTCCCTCCTCCCGCGAACACCGCTCCAACTCCCCCGATTAGAGCTAGTGGCAGATTGACCATAATGAGTGTGGCCAGCTTGATATTCCCGAAAGCCAGATAGAGGATAACGAACACGGCCAGGATAGCTACCAACGTCAGCAGCCCTATGATGCGGGAAGCTTCCTCCTCACTTTCGAATTGTCCACCGTAGACGACATGGTAGTCTGCGGGCAAGCTTACATTCTCGGCGATGGCGGCGCGCATGTCGTCCACGGTGCTACCCAAATCTCGCCCGGCAACATTGGCTTGAATGACGATTTTTCTTTGCACGTTTTCCCGACTGATCAGATTAGGGCCTGCATCCACACGAATATCTGCCAACTGTTCAACGGGACCACTGCCGTTCCCCCATTGGGAATAGTTGCCTGCTGAATCTGTGCCAGACTTGAGCGGCTTTTTTCATTGAAACGGACAAGAAGATCGAATGCCCTTTGATCTTCCACGATCTGGCCGACAACCGCACCGTTCAATCCGGCATCCACAACCAACGACACATCCGAGATTGTCAGTCCGGAGCGACCTATGGCCTTTCGATCATAGTGGAGCTGGACCTGGGGAACGTGAGCCTGCTGTTCGACTTGAAGGTCAACCACCCCAGCGACACTTTCGACCGCTGCTCGAATCTGTTCTCCGAAGGCCCGGAGTCGTAAGAGGTCGGGGCCGAACAACTTGATTGCAATGGCAGCCCAGGTTCCAGACAACATGTGCTCCAGTCGGTGACTGATCGGCTGGCCAATGTTGAAGTTGGTGCCGGGAATGGCCAACAACTGATTGCGCAAACTCGCCAGGAAGACTTCTCGGCTTCAATCTTTCAGTTGGAACCGAACGTCGATCTCGGCTGCATTGACTTCCTGGGCGTGCTCGTCCAGTTCGGCCCGCCCCGTTCGTCTCGACGTCGAGGTGATCTCAGGGTTCGAAAGGATGATTTCCTCCGCCAATCGACCAAGCTCGTCGAATCTCTCTAGTGCGGTTCCGGGAAGCGTTACCATGTTGATTGTCAGTGTCCCTTCATTGAACTCGGGCAAGAAGCTTCGCCCCATTTGCGGGATCAGTAGCAGAGTCGCTAAGACCAGCCCCGCACAAAGCCCCATTACCCCGTATTGATGCTCGATCGAGAAGCGCAGAGCAGGGGCATACGACGCTTTCAATCGCCGGACAATCCAGCTGTCAACATTACCGCCGTAGGTGGAGTTGGAAAGCAAGTATGTGCACAGCGCAGGTGTGACAGTAAGAGCCACCAACAAAGAGGCAAAGATCGACACGATATAGGAGACACCCAAAGGAATCAGCATTCGTCCCTCGAGGCCACTGAGTGCAAAGAGCGGCACAAACACGACTGTGACAATGAAGGTTGCAAAGAGGATGGGATAGCGCACTTCAGTACACGCCTCGAAGATGATTTGGACTGGGGACAGTCGTCCTTCAGGGGGTCTCTCGCGATTTTGGCGCAGTCGACGAAACACATTTTCTACATCGATAATCGCGTCATCGACCAGGGCTCCGACGGCGATCGCCATCCCACCCAGTGTCATCGTGTTGATACTGGTACCCCAGAGCCACAGAACCAGAAGTGTCACGATTAGGGAGAGTGGGATCGCCAGCGCGGAGACGAGTGTGGTGCGAAAATTCATGAGAAAGAGGAAGAGGACGGCGACCACGAGAATGGCTCCATCCCGAAGCGCCTCGATAACGTTCGCAATCGCAGTTTCGATGAAATCCGACTGGCGGAAAATGTTACGCTCGATTCCGATTCCCGATGGTAGCCCGACCTCGATCTCGGTCAGCACCTCATCGATCCGCCCCGTCAGCTCGAGAGTATTCGCCTGGGGTTGCTTTTGAACCGACAGGATCACTGCCTCCTGGGCATCCACCGAAGCCGTTCCCCGCCGAACTTTGGCTCCGATTCGAACTTCCCTACCTGAGCCAGGACCACCGGCACACCCTCGCGCGTTTTGATCGGCGTCTCGCCCAGTTCCTGGATCTTCGTGACCCGGCCGACTCCTCGCACAAGGAACTCCTTGCCTGACTCTGTGAAAAAGCCTCCGGCGGAGTTCACACTGGAAGCCTCCACAGCCCTCAAAACTTCGTTGAGTGACACTCCGCGATGCCGCATCTCTTCGGAATCAAGCTGGACCTGGAATTGCCGAACCTGGCCCCCGATCGGCACCACTAGGGAAACCCCGGAGACTGCAAGAAGGTGCCGGCGAACCACCCAATCTGCCAGGGTTAGCAGCTCCATTAGTTTCTCGGCCGGACCCGTCAGGCCAATCAATATGATCTCTCCCATTACAGAGGAAATCGGCGCCATCACGGGAGACTGAATGCCTGGCGGCAATCCATTGGCCACGAGTTGCAGCTTCTCCGAGACGATCTGGCGCGCCTTGTAGATGTCGGTTCCCCAATCGAACTCTACCCAAACGACCGAGATTCCGATGCCCGAAGCGGAGCGCACTCGACGAACTCCGGGGGCACCATTCAAGGCTGTTTCAATCGGAAAAGTCACCAGGATTTCGACTTCCTCAGGCGCCATCGAATGCGCCTCGGTGAGCAGAGTGACCGTCGGAGCGCTCAGTTCGGGGAAGACATCAACGGGAAGCCGGACCGCAACGTAAGATCCTAGCCCTACAGATGCCAGGGCAATCAGCAGCACAACCAGACGATGATGGATCGACCAACGAATTAGGTTTTCAAGCATCGCTTAACTGAAGCCTTCCCTGCGAAACCCTAATGAACATGTCCTTCCCCCGCCGGTAGACCCGCTGAACGGCTCGCCAGGCTGACTTCGTAGGCTCCTTCGATCACGATGCGCTCGCCGACCGACAAGCCTTTCAGTATCTGTACCACTGCTCCGTCTGCCATCCCGGTTTCGACAATCCGCCGATCGAAAGTTTCACCCGACACGTGAACGTAGACAATCGTCTTGTTCTCTTCTCGAAGAAGTGCGGATCGAGGCGCCACGAGACTCACTATGGCATCTCTACCAAACACCTCGACGTCGACCCGCATACCGATTCTCAAATCCCGGCCATCATTGGTAACTGACCAGATGATGGGAATCGTTCTGGTCTCGACATCTACCAGGTCGCCCACTCCCACGAGACGGGAATTCTCCGGACTCAGATTGAGCTCCGAACCTCCGAAGGAAATGCGGCTCGCGCCCAGCTCATCGAGCTCGTGGATCTGATTCTCGGGAACATTCGCTCGAATCCAGACGGAAGCAAGATCAATTACCCGGAAAAGAACCTCGTTCTGCTCGACGAAGGCTCCGGATGCGGCGCGAAAGTCGACAACGGTTCCGGCACCCGGAGCATAGATCGCAATTCGGTGATCTCTTTGTTCCGGTCGGCGCTGACTCTCCAGCCCACGAACGGTTTCCACCAGAGAACTCAGATTGCGACGGGTCGCCGCCAGTTTGGCCTCGATGATTTTCACTTCCCGGGTGGTCGATTCTAGTCTTTTCTGAGGAATCGCCTGAATTTCAACCAGGCGCTCGGCTCGATCCTTTTCAAGGCCAGCTAACTCTAGCCGAGCCTCAAATTCGGTGATTCGAGATTCTCCGTCCGAAATCTTCTCCTGGGCTGAGCTAGTGCGGCTTGGGTCTGAGTCTGATTACTCACCAATGCTGCCTGTTCTGGGGCGGGCAGCGGAGGCTCTACGAAACCCAGCAGTTGTCCCTTTCGGACATTCTCTCCCAAGACGGGAATCCCTCTTGGAGGAGCGGTGAAATGCCCTGACAAAGGAGGGAGCACCAGGAAGTCGCTGGCTGGATCCGCCCCGACTCGACCACTGACCGAGATCGATTTGCGAACATTTTGAGTTCGAGCTAGTTCGGTTCTAAAGGGAAGCTTCCACTGTTGCTCCTTGAGGTAGGACACGCTGTCACCGAGAATCGGGATATCCGCTGGTTGAGGCAGCTCAGCGTTTGCGCCGAACACAAGCAGAGACTCGACCTGCATGGCTCCAGTTCCCTTAGGGCTTTCAATCACAATGCTCAGCGAGTACTCCCCGGGACTATCAAACGTGAATTCGGGGACATACAGACTGGGTCGGAGAGGAACCTGCAGAACCTTCTCTCCAGACAGCGTTCCCTGTTTAGAAAACCTGAATCGAACCGGCCCATCCGTGACCGGCTCGAAACTCCCGAGGTGAGTCAGGTGGGCGGCAAACGAGGCCGATTCTCCGACCCGAAGTGGAGGATACTCCATAAAGAGTTCAAACTGGTTCGTCCACAGGGTGACGATGACCGATTCTGGTGACTCAACTTCTGGCGCGGCTGAATTCGACTCGCAGCTTGGAGCAAGAAACAGAATCGCAATAATGAGGCTTCGCTTGAGGTTCATCACTTCACTTCGACTCCCACTGCTCTTTCTAACTGGATTCGGGATCGCTCGAACTGCAGCAATAGATTGTAGAAAGAAAGCGCCGCATCCAGTCTGACTCTGAGGGCGTCCAGATAGTCGGTAAGATCCGACTCCCCTTCCTCATAAGACTTCCAGGCTGTTCGCTGCAGCAACTCCACTCTTTGGACGACGTCGCGCTGGATTCTAGCCACAATGGCCTGTTGTTCCTTGCAGTTGCGATAGGATTGTTCAACTTCCGACCGGATTCTGAGCTTTTTCCATTGGAGTCGGTTTTCCGCTCTCCGGAGGGCAGCTAATGCCTCCTGAATCGCTCCTTGGTTTTGATTGAAGAGTGGAAGAGGAACGTTGACCGAAGCGTAGTAGGAGCCCACTCCGAAATCCCTTTTGTAGCCACCACCACCGTGACATCCGGAATTCGCTGGGCCCTCTCGAAGCCCACTTCCCGGAAAGACCGTTTCCGTTTCAGCGAGGCTGTCACCAAGTCGGGGCGACTTTCCAAGGCCTGTTTCTGAAGTTGCTCGAGAGACGCCGTCAGATCTAGTTTCTGAGGTTCCCACACGAGGCTTGGCTGCTCAGACCCCGTCCAACCGATTAGGGCAGCCAGTTCAGACCAGTATGAGTTCGCATCGGTGGTGGCCTGGTTTAGGGCGGACAGATATCGCAACTCCTCCAGATCTACCCGCATCTGTGCCAAGCCTGAAACGTCTCCAGCTTGGAGCCGCTGCTGATGAATCTCCTTGACCCGATAGAAGGATTCGAGCTGTGCCCTGGAAAGAGTCGCCTTTTCCTGGGCAAACACGGTCGCCAAATAGGCTTCCTTTACTTGAGCTTTGCCACGCCGAATCAAATCCTCCAACTCGGCCCGACCTATCTCAATTCCGGTCTCAGCGACTTCTCTTCGGTGGCGACGTTTGCCTCCTAGTTCAAGGCGCTGAGTGGCCCACAGAATAAACTCTTGATCATTGAAGCCGCTCGCGTTCTCTGGTCCTGCAGACAAGCCTTCTTGGCTGAAGTTCAGCCCTGGATTAGGCCTGAGCCCAGCCTGTCTGTGACGTGCCTCTGCAGCCTCGATGCTGTCCTTTCCTGCCTCTAGGAGTGGGTTCTCGGCCAGATAGAGTGCTTCGGCTTGGTCCAGCGTGATTGGGGCCTGGGCCCAGAGAGAATGGGGCACTAGTCCCAGCTGTAAGAGATAGAGACAAAAAAATTTCGACATCAACTGAGCCATCCAAGAAGTGTTTCCATCGCGTGGTGTAGTGGTCCAGCGATTTATTGGGTGCATCAAACCGGGAGCAAAACTGTTGGTGATTCGAATGTTATCGTGTTTCTCCACGGAATTCCGGGGGAAACGCCAGTAAAGCAGTACTGCATCCTCAAAAACATTCAAAGGTGGAGGACGACGAAAAAAGGGATGTCGATGTAGAAAGCCAGGTCCATCTCAGCTCATGCTAAAGTGACAGCACTTCCATTCGCTATTCCCCTCTCAGCGCTTCCGTAGGTTGGACGCGCAGCGCCCGGCGAGCGGGTACCGCCGCGGCGAGTATACCAACGCCTATCATTAACGCAGCAGCGACAACGAGGAGAATGATTTCCCGGCCGTCCAACCCCTCGCTGATCATCGCCTGGGCCGCTAGTCCTGTCAGCGCGGTACCTAAGGCGATTCCAGACGAGATCCGAGCGGCCGCCCTGGAGAGTATGCTCCGAATGAGAGTAGCCGGGCCGGCGCCCAGGGCGGAGCGGATACCAATCTCTCGGCGCCGCATCGTGATCGTATAAGACATGAGTGCATAGATCCCGGCGGCCGAGAGCAGAAGAAAGCTCAGACTCACGATCGCCACCAATAGCGCCAGAACCTGATCTGCTGCGTCCTGGCCCAGGCTGTCATCGAGGGGGCCGACGCTCTCGATTCGAAGCAACGGATCGGCTGCCACCGTTAACTCTCGAAGTCGTGCGGTGAAAGTCCCGGCCGGGGTACCCTTCAAGCGCAGGATCAGGAACACCGGACGCGTGACCCCTGGCAGCAAGGCGTGATAGAGCCTGGGCTCGAGAACCTTCGGCTTCACGGGAGTCGGGAAATCGGGTACGACGCCGACGATCTCGTGCCACGTCCCCGCTTGCACGCTCTCCGGCCCTGCCTCTCCTGAGCTCACGGCAAGACGTACGCGGCGGCCAAGCACCTCGCCGCCCCCCCGGAGTAGCTGCACGAACGACCGGTTTACGATGACTGCACTCGTGTTGCTGGGATCGTCGACGGCCTGGAAGCCCCTGCCGGTCAGAACAGGAATGTCAAAGGCGGGAAAAAAGCCGCTGTTGACCCAACTGACGGCCACCCGGTGGTTGGCGGAACCTGATCCTACGATGTCGCGTCTCCCGCCGCCCGCCGCACGGTCGACCTCGATGAGAATGTCTCCTTCGAAGTGTTGGCTGGGAAGGGCGCTCGCTAGCACGACGTCGTCGATTCCGGGCTCGGCCTTCAAGCGTCGGATCAACTCGGCCTGGAGGTTCGCGTAGTGTGTCGCGAATTCACGCTGGAGTTTCTCGGGATCCTCGCTTGCCGCGCCCTGGCGGTCGAGGTAGAGCCGCGCGGTCAGGAACTCCTCCGCCGCGAAACCCGGTCCGGCCATTCGATATCGGATCCACAAGTCCACTCCGGAGACCGCGAATGGCAGCACAGTGGAGCAGACGGCTACCTGCGCAACGATCAGCATCGTCCAGGTCCTACCGAGCCGCATCCCGGAACGGCCCACTCCGAGCTGCTGGAGGTTGGCATGCTGCCGCGTCGCTCTGAGGGCGGGGATGACACCGACGACCACAGTTCCGAGGGCAGCGAGGGCGGTGACGTACAGGATCATCCCGGGAGAGATGCCGAAGCGCATCCAGAAGGGGAGCTGCGAAGTCTGTGATAGGAACGCCTCGATCTGCTGGAGGGCGAACCACGCGACAGCGAGTCCAAGCAAGGCCGGCGAGGCGGACAGCAACAGTGCTTCGGTTGAGATCTGGGTAACAACGCGGGCGCGGGTGGCCCCAAGCGCGCTCCGCACCGCGATCTCGCCCATTCGAGTCGAGGTACGAGCGTAGACCAGTATGGCAACGTTCGTCGCGATCGCCACCAAGAGCATGCTGACCAAGATAGGGACGAGGTTAAAGGTCCAGGCCAGTTCGGCGCTGTCGAGAAACGCACGCGGGTATGGGACGATCCGCGCCCGGATGAACTGGTGAGTCGCCGGATACTCGGTTGCAAGCCGTTGACTGAGGGTTCTCAACTGCGTCTCCGCATCGTCGAGGGTAGCGTTCGGCGCAAGACGGCCGAAGACCTTGATTGGGGGCGCCCGGCCGCGCTCGAAGTTCGACGGATTCAGGCGCAGAGGAGTCCACAACCGGTTGTGGACTGGGAACGCGAAGCCCTTCGGCATCACTCCGACAATCGTGTAGGGCATGGCTCCCAACTGGAGCGTCCGACCCACAACGTCGGGCTCGCGGGCGAAACGGCTCTCCCACATGTCATACCCGATCACTACCACCGCCGGTGCCCCCCCCCCCCGAGCTCGTCTTCCTCATGGAAGTACCGCCCCAGCAAGGGAGGCACGCGCGTCAGTTTGAATCCCGACGCGGTCATCTCCGTGATCCGCACCGACTCGGGCTGGCCCTGGAACGTGATGAGGTTGCGATCGATCGTCCGGTAGCCACCCAAACTTTCCACCGCCAGCCAAGCGCCAGGGGATGCGATGAGGTCGTGCAGGTGGGTCCGAGGAGCTTCGTCGTTTGTGCGCGAGTCCAGGTTCTGGATCGCGACAACTCGGTTGCCTTCGTCCAGTGGCAATGTAGGATAGAGCACTGTTTGGATGACGCCGAACGAAACTGCACAGATGGCCACCGCAACGGCCATCCCCAGCACCCCGACCAGGGAGAGCCCCGGGTATTTCACGAGAATGCGCAGCCCCAGCTTCATGTCCAGCCACATTCCCGCGAGCCAGGCGAGGCCTCGTCCGTCCCGCAGCGCTTCCCTGTGCTTCTCGACGACGCCGAAGCTCACCAGCGCCCGGCGGCGGGCCTCCTGTGGATCTAGGCCCGCTTCGCCTACGAGTTGCTGCGTCTCCATCTCAATGTGAAGACGGAATTCTTCGTCAATGCGAGATTCGGCGGCCCTACGAGAGAAGAAGAGCCGCAGACGTGTACGCATTCCGTTTATCCAGCTCATCGGGTGCTCCTTTCGGGGCGCGGCGGCGATTGATCGCAGCCCGGTCAGGTACTCCGTAGAACGGCATCAAGGCCGGCGGCAAAGCGACGCCAACTTTCGAGCTCGTCGCTCAGCGCGCGGCGGCCCGCCGCTGTCAGCCGGTAGTAGCGCGCCCGCCGGCTGTTGTCCGTCGTTCCCCACTCACTGCTGATTAGGCCTTGCTTCTCGAGCCGCTGCAGCGCTGGATAGAGCGAACCCTGGTTCACCTCCAACGCCCCGGCCGATATCTGCTGGACCCGCTGGCTAATCCCCCAACCGTGCATCGGCACAAACGAGAGCGTCTTGAGGATCAACAGGTCGAGCGAGCCCCGAAGAGCATCCCTTTTTTGAGCAGGGGGCATGGTCAACTCCTTAGCGGCCCATTCCTGTAGCTGTCGAGAGGAAGTGTAAGAGACTCTCCTGTCGTTGTCAAGAGGAAAGACCCTGTGTCTCGATTGCGAGCAAGTCTGCCTCTGGAATGTGATATGGCGGGAGTTTGCGTCAACCTGAGACTCTTTCCCCCCTCGCTGGCTCGGTGCTCTGAAAAGTGGAGCGCGAATCCACCCATCGTCAAACGACCTCATTCACCCTTACAGAGCTCTGATGATCCCGCCCCCATCCTCAGGACCGGCGGTCGTAGTGCCCTGTCCGATAAGTTCCAGATGTTAATAGTGGCCGAGTGATTCGCGAGCATTTTGGACCTTTGCCAGGATTGAGTCAGCAGTGGCGCGCCACTTGAAGGGCTTGGCCAAGCGTTGATTGTGAACCCGAATATATCTTTTGATTTCCTGTCTCAACTCTTGGACGCTGCTGAAAGAGTTTCTGTAGATCGAACGGCGCTCCAGCTGTGAGAACCAGCTTTCGACGGCATTGCGCCAGGAGGCGCTAGTGGGCGTAAAGTGGAGGTGGTATCGGGGCCGCTGGGCCAGCCAGCTTTGAACCTGCTTGGTCGTATGAGTGCTCGAGTTGTCCAGGATTAAGTGGACATCCAGTTCGGGCTCGACCGCTTGATCAATCTGGCGGAGAAAAGCCAGGAACTCCTTGGCTCGGTGCCTATTGGTGATGCGGCCCATGACCTCACCTGTCACCACATCGAATGCGGCATACAGACTGGCTGTACCGTGGCGCTTGTAATCGTGTGTCCGGCGTGGGATCTGTCCAGGTCTGAGCTGGAGCATCGGCTGAGTTCTATCCAGAGCCTGGATCTCAGTTTTCTCGTCCACGGATAGAACCAGCGCATTGTCGGGCGGATCCATATACAGCCCCACCACATCGATTACCTTTTCGGCGAAGTGAGGATCGTTGCTGATTTTAAAGTTACGGACTCGATGCGGCTTCAGGTCGGCTGCCTTCCAGATCTGGGCGACTTGATGTTTGCTCACTCCGGAGTGTTCGGCCATCAGTCGCACACTCCAGTAGGTCGATTCCCGTGGGATGCGTTCAACGGTGGCTTTGAGAATAGCTCGCACATTGGCATGCGATAGCTTCCGCGGACGGCCCGATCGAGGTCGATCCTCCAGTCCTGACACTCCCTGCTCAAGATAGCGCCTGCGCCACATTTGCACACTCATTAGCCGCTTGGAGAGCCTTTCCGCAACTTCAGTCGCCGTCAGCCCCTGGCCGCAAGCCAGAATTATTTGAGCCCGTTCGGCCAAGACTCGATCGGTCTTGGAAGCCCGCAACCAGGACTCCAGTATTCTTCGATCTTGTTCGGGTAGCTTTAGTCGAATGTGGGGTCTTGCCATGCCCAACAATAGCAAACTACCCTGACAATTAACATCGGGAACTTTCCGGACAGTGCACTAGAAGCCTGTCCGAGTATTGGGTGCTAGTTCGGCTAGCTTGCCGGTGATCTTTGCGGCCCGTGCAGTGCTGAGTCCAAAGCGAGCCCGATTAGTGCACAGGCGGCGGAACGTACGCGAGTTCCCGGATCAAGCCGTCTTCGGCTAACCGGACGAATGGCTCCCTCTCGGCCCGCTCGAACTGCACCTTAACGAAGGCTCCATCTCCATCCATCTCAGAGAACGAGAGCTTCTTGACTGGCCCGAACTTGAGGAGGACAGTCGCGGCGCCCTTCCAGAGTTGTTCTGGGTCCATCCCCTTGGTTCTCAATTCCGTTCTTTGATCCAATTCAAGAAATCACGGATCTCCATGTGGCGCAGCCGTTTGTAAGCTCGATTGTCGCTCAGCCAGTCGTTCAAATGCTCTTCTGACCAGAAGAGGTTGTCGACCGCTCAGCCACCTCCCTGTTGCACGAATGGAGAGGGTGGACTGGTTTCGATGATCTCTCCGTTCCGCACTTGGACGGAAATCTTCTGGCTGCAATTGGCACAGGAATCGTCGAGGTGGAAGGTGCACAACCAGCTCAGCTTGATTCGACAACTTGGCCTCCTGGAATGCCAGTGTAGTGAAGGCCACTCCATTCAGGAGAATGATGAGCAGGGCGGTCAACAGCATCTTTCGCATATCGTCACCTTTCCTTCCGGTCAGGGGCCTCTCGAGTAAGTTCTTCGATGTCGGCACGGACTTCCTGAATCAGGCCCTGAATCTCGCCGACATATTGCTTCACGACTTCACCCTTTCGGTTGACCAAGAAGTACGTGGGGTAGCCGATGACATCGAAACGCTCGGCCAGCTCTCCGTCGCCGACCACAATCGGGTAATCATGCTGGAACTTGGCTAGGACTTTTCCAACGTCTTCGACGGTGCCCGAATGATTAGTCACTCCCAGGACCTCAAAGCCGCGATCCTGAAATTGACCTCTAAGCTCGTTCAAGACCGGGAAAGCCTTCAGGCAAGGGCCGCACCAAGTCTCCCAGAAATCGAGCAGGACGACGTCGCCCAGAAGGTCCGCAGCATTGAATTCTGCTCCCTTCAAGTCAGTCGCCGTGAAATCCAAATTTTGGTCAGAGGCCCTGCCAGTGCCCCAAGATAGGAACAGAACACAAAAGGCCGAAACGTAAATGAGGAGTGGATTCTTTAGATTTTTCATATTGCAATTCCCGGGTAGGCTTTATCTCCGCTGTGGTTCCCAAATCGATTGGAGTCTCTCTTGGCTGAGCAGCGACATGCTGATACAGGATTGAGTCCACATTCTCTCGGCCAGAAAATTACGCTCTGAGGAGTGAAACCAGACGACGAATGTCAGTGCTGCCAACAATACGGCGAGGGCAGCGCTCTTAGCCAATTTTGCGAGTAGTGGCCGGAAGAACGGCCGTCGATAGTCTGCCAAACGCTCGACTCTCCGCTCGAATTCGCTGGTTCGTTTGAGGAACGGTTGCGCCTCGAGCCAGGGTTGCCTCCACTGCATCTGAGGCATTACGCTGCAGGTCTTCCAGGCCTGAACCAGAGCTGATGCCAGGCCAAGAGAATCCCCCGTCAGAATCACGGTCTGATCGTCGCACGATCTCTCGCGGGTACTCGCCCTCTGTTTCTGCAGCCAAACCCAAGACAAGAGCACACCAGAAGTTGCCACCAGGGCAACCCGGGAGAGGGTATCGACATAGATGAAGTCGGTTGCGAATAGGGCAGCAAGGGCCAATGGCAGGCAAGCCGGCACTAGGCGTTCAATCCAAACCCGGAGGGCGTCGTTTCGCTGTAGGTGTACGAGTTCATGAACCAGTGCGGCCCGCAGCTGTTCATCTGTCAGTGCGGCGGCCAATTTCGGAGATAGGAAGATGGCGGGCTTCCAAGAGCCCACCGAAAAGAGCCCCGGTTTTCGATCGAAGAACTCATACAGCTGTGGCGAGTTTTTCAGGGTGACTAATCTTAGGGCCGACTCGAAGGCCCGAACCTCTCTCTCTTTTTTAATGCGAGAGTAGGGAGCCAAGCTTGTCTTGAGGGCCCGAATCGACCGGATGTGCAGCAACATGCGGAATGCGACCCAAAGGAGGATGCAAAGACTGGCAATCTTGAGGGCTAGAATGGCTCCGCTTTCAGAAGGATTGTGCAGCAAGAGCTGAAGATTGAGAATCACACGAACGTAGAATGAGGCCATAGACTCAATCATTCTCCCGCCGCCTTTCATCAATCAACCGGCCAAGATCTTCGATTCGGTCCGGATCCTCTTCCATGACTTCAAGAAATTGAGTGATGGCCGGTTTTCCGAAATCTTGAAGCAGGCTCGAGAAGACTGAGCCCAGCACGCTCTTCGTGAAATCCTGTTTGGATTGAACGGGCCGGTAGACATAGGCAGCCCGCGCCTTGTGACGTTCCAGCACGCCTTTAACGGCCAGCCGGGACATCACGGTCATCACGGTGGTGTAGGCCAGACCACGGCTCTTGTAGAGCTCTTCGTAGATCTCACGCACGGTGACCTCGCCTCGATCCCAGGCGAACTCCATGATGAGGCTCTCCAGTTCTCCAAGGACCTTCTGAAGGCCCTTCTTCTCAGGGTTCAGACTAAACCGGTAGTCGCTCATATGCACATTATACTACGACAAGTAGTAACTTGAGTTCCAGAAATCGGGCGGGGAACAAAACAAAGGGCCGAAGTGTGACCGAGCTAGAGCTCAACCTATGTTTCGTGCCATCTTGACTATCATCGTAGTCTGCCTGAGTAGTAGTAGAGCGGCTGGCCTCCAAGGAGAATCTGCATTCTTTGACCTGCCGGAAATCTCCCACCAGGGCAGTGGCGAGACAACCCTGCTGATTATTCCCTGTATGTCGTGCCGCTGGAAGTCGTGGGACACCTTTATGGAGCGAAACAAAGAGCGCTACAACATGTACGCAGTGACGATCCCCGGTTTCGGTGGAACGGTTGTGCCCGATTTGCCGTTGAACACTGACGGCACTCCGTGGCGGGACAACGCTCTCGAGGCTCTCTCGAGGCTGATCGATCGGGAAGGACTAGAGGACATCATTCTTATCGGCCAGTCCTGGGGTAGCATGATCGCGGTTCAGCTGAGCGCACGCTGGCCGAACCGTGTTGCCAAACTAATCAACGTAGATGGATCGCTCGTCAGCCAGGGGGTTCTCGACAGTTCCCAAGCGCGCCTCCAGGCGGCATCGGACACGATCACAGAGTGGAGTGCAAAGCTGAGTGACCCAGAACAGTGGCGCACTTTCAACGGGGGAGGCGATACGTTGCGGGCGCGCACTGCTTGGCGTGATGCCGTCGGGCTTTTTCGGAACCGATGTGGGTAGCAGTTTTGACGTCGCGGCGCCGCTTGCAACCGAGCCTCTAGTTCGCGGCCGGGAAAGTCGGCTCGACCACCAACGCGCTGGGTGGGTCCGGGTGATGGCCCGGATGAAGGAAGGGCAGACGTTGGGATTGGCCGAGCAGGCGTTGCGCGGCGCTCAGCCCCAGATCCGCGAAGCGAGCCTCGCGTCGGGCGCCCGCCCCAGAAATCGGAAACGCTATCTCGCCGAGCCATTCGCGGTACAAGCCGCAGCAGGCGGCACGTCTTCGCTACGCGCAAGATACGACCGGCCTCTTGTGGTGATCATGGCTATCGTAGGGCTTGTCCTGCTGATCGCCTGCGCGAACATTGCAAATCTGCTTCTGGCCCATGCGGCGAAGCGCCGGCACGAGCTCAGCGTTCGGCGGATCCTGGGAGCGTCGCGTTGGCGCGTTGCCCGGCAGCTACTGATCGAAAGCCTCTTGCTCGCCGGAGGCGGAGCTCTGGCCGGTCTGGTGATTTCGTTCTGGGGCAGTAGTCTGTTGGTGCAAAAGCTATCTACGCAGCACAATGCGGTCTTTCTCGACGTTGGCGTAAATTGGCGCGTCCTGGCCTTCACGGCGGCCGTTGCTGCCGCTACCGCACTACTCTTCGGACTGGCTCCCGCTATGCGGGCTTCACGCGTCCAGCCGGCCAAATCGATTCGCGAGCGCAGAGGCGGATCAGGCACACAACGGCGCAGCGGGCCCGGGAGCTTTCTGGTCGCTGGCCAGCTCGCGATCTCGCTGGTGTCGATCGTTGGCGCGGGACTGTTCGTTCGGACGCTTGCGTCTCTAACGACGAAGGACCTCGGCTTCGAGCGCGATTCTGTGCTACTTGCGCATCTGAACTTGCAGGGGAGTAAAGTGCAGACCCGGCAGCGGCTGGCATTATACGAGCGCGTGCTGAAGGCCGTGCGCTCTATGCCGGGCGTCGCGGAGACGGCGATCTCAAGGGTCACACCGGTCAGCGGGCTGGTTCTGGACGTAGCCGTAGAGATCGACCACGAGGCTCCGATACAGGGACGGAGTGTTGCTTACATCAATGCACTCACACGGGGTTGGTTCGCGACCTACGGCACGCCGATCGTGGAGGGACGAGATTTCGAGTCTCGCGATCGATTGGAATCCGTGCCGGTGGCGATCGTCAACGAGGCATTTGCGCGCAAGTTCGTGCAAGGTGCCAGTCCCATCGGGCTGAGAGTGCGGAATCCGCAGGCGTCGGCCAGCGAACAAGCTGAATGGATGGAAATCGTGGGGGTCGCGTCAGATGCAACCTACGTGTCGGTGCGCGACGCTCCGCCGCCAACTCTGTACCTACCAGTTGCGCAACAGCCGGAGGTAGAATCATCCATGACCCTCGGCGTCCGCGCGATTAGGAGAGCTCCCGCCCTCCTCGCTCGCATGATCGACGAGGCGATTGGGCGGATCGAACCCGATATTGCGATCACCTTCAGTCCATTGAAGGGGCAGGTCGACGCAGTCCTCGTACGAGAGCGGGTCATGGCTATGCTGTCTGGCTTCTTTGGCGCCGTTGCGCTTTTGCTGGCGGGGTTGGGGCTCTATGGCGTCACGTCTTATGATGTGAACAGTCGGCGGGCGGAAATCGGAATCCGCATGGGTGAGCTAATCAACTCTATTCGCGCGACCTCCTGATCCTTGATCTCCTTCTCGTAGGCCATGTGCGGCCAGGGCTCCTTAATCATGTTGGCAGACGCCTGGGCCCAGATCTTCCCCAGCGGTTGACCCAGAGCCTTGTTCAGCGCCAGAGATGGATTCCCTTCCGCAGGCACATGGATGTAGCACCCGATCGGAAAGCTGATCCAATTCGGCAACATGGACAGCGACCTGCGTCTGATCCGGGTGGTTGGCGTAGTGGGAGACGTCCGAGACTATGGGGTCGATTCGCAAGCCAGACCGTCCATCTATATGTTCTACAAGCAACGCCCGACTCGGGCCGCGTCCTTCACGATTGCCATCCACGGAAGCCTGCCCACGTAGACCATGATCTCGGCTGCCAGGAAAGCGGTTCGCCAGGTCGATCCCAATCTACCTCTCCAGTTTTCAACGCTCGGGGAAGTCTTCAATTCCTCGCTCGCCGATCGCCGCTTCGGCCTGATGCTGCTGGGGACGTTCGGAATCGCCGCTCTGGGCCTGGCAGCCATAGGAATCTTTGCCGTAATGGCATACACGGTTGTCCAGAGGACTCAGGAAATCGGCGTGCGCATCGCTCTCGGCGCGGCGCCGGGCCGAGTTCGCGGGCTAGTCATCAGGCAGGGGCTGGCGGTAGCCGGAACCGGAGTCGGAATCGGATTGCTACTGTCGCTAGGACTGACCCGGCTGATGTCCAGCCTACTCTTCGAGATCAGCACTCTCGACCCGGTGGCCTATCTGACGTCAACACCGCTTCTTCTGCTGGTCAGTCTATTGGCCTGTTATCTGCCGGCTTTTCGAGCCAGCCGCGTCGATCCACTGCAGGCGATCCGGTCGGAATGAAGAGAGAGGCTCCTGACGAAGCCCGCCTCAAACCGACGAGCTATGGAGAAGAAGTGCCGGGAGTCTTGGCGTCAAACCTTGAGACTCTTTTCCACCCCGGGCTGGCGCCTCGGAGCTCTGATGATCCTGCCGCTATCCACAGGACCGGTCGGTCGAGCCCATCCGGCCCAACTAGGAGCCGACAACGAGGCCAAGTGGCAGTCCGTTCCCAGTTTCGGAAACTTGACTCGACTGTAAGCAAGTTGCAAGGGAGAGGTGCCTAGGGGTTGCGACCTCTGGCCGGGCCCTTGGAGTAATACCCTCGACGGGTGCGGACTGCCAGTTCCTTGCGATAATTCATCTTGACCCGAATCTCTCGCCAGCGGCCATCGTTGGTTGAATTCGTGGAATTATAGGCCAGTGTGTACTGGACACGCAGGTCCTCGGCAATCTCGGAATAAACATTTCGAAGATCGTAGATGTCTGTCGTTGCGTACATCCGCCCACCCGTCTGGTCGGCAATCAGCTGCATCTGGCGGCGAGCCTCTTCCCCGGCGTCCCTGTCGCTCAGAGGCTCGGAGGGGGTCCGGGCGCGCATAATGTCCTCGATGATATCGATCACGCTTCCGTTTTGCTGCCGGCGCGGATTACGACGAGGCAAACGCCGGCCGCTGCTCAAGAAAATAGTGTAGATAATCGTATCGACTTCCTGAATATCTCGATACAGCTCCGGAAATGTGGTGCGCGAACCATTATCGGAGTCACCCGTCAGCTGGTTGTCTTCCCCATCCGAGAAAACCACGATCGCTTTTCGACCCTCCATTCCATCCATGTAATCTTCGATTGAGATTTCAAGGGCGTCGTAGAAGGCGGTTCCTCCTCCCGATCGAATGTGCCGAATCGAACGTTCCACGTCCTGTCGGTCATTCGTGAAGTCCTGGACCAACCGGGTTCTGGAATTGAAGGTCGCGACCGCGATCTGGTCGTTGGGCTTGATCTGGCGGGTAAACTCGACCGAGGCATCCTCGATCAAGTCAATATAGTCCTTGGTACTGCCACTGACATCGAGAAGCAGCAGCAAAGAGAAGGGGGCTTCGGCTGATTCAAACTTTTCGATCTTCTGCAACTGATCGTCTTCATAGACCACGAAATCAGCGATCCCAAGATCGGGCACACTCCGGTTCGTGTAGGGATCGCGCACCGAAACGTTCAAATAGGTCCAATTGACATTGACCTTGAGAGAGTAACCGGAATCGATGGTGCCATCGGTGTCGGTGGTGTAGATCACTTCTTGGTTGGACTCGGGTTCGGTCTGGGGGGACCGCATTGCCGGTTCGCCTCTACGATCCGGATCGCTAACACCCCCGCTCGGTCTCAGTACCGGAGCCGGACCGCGGCCACGGGGCTCGGTTTTCTCCGGCCGAGAGGAGCGTGGAGAGTTGCTATCCGGGAATTCTGGGGCGCGCGAACGATCGTCCGATGTTGGAGCCGGATAGGACGCCGGACCCCGATCAGGAGGCAAAGTCATGGCCACGGCCTGAGTATCGCTCAAGGTCAGATCGAGATCGACCTGGACCGCACCCGACTGGCTGGCTGCAAAGAAGAGGGGGCCTCCCACGCCGATCTGCCGTTCCAACTGTCCGCTATGTAATTCGATTTCATTATTCCAACGGAGCTGTGCGCCGGCTCGGACCCACCCCCGAAGATTCAATCCAGCGGCCAGATGACAGCGGACTTTTCCATGAACGGACTCGAGTCGCACATCTGCAATGGGTTGAACTCGGGAACGATAGAGGATGTCCCCAGACTCGGTGGTCAGGGAAGAAGATGCCGTGAGATCAGTCGCGGTCACCAGGCCGGTTTGGGTGAAGACTCTCACATAGCCGCTGAGTGCGGTCAACTCCACCGCCGGATTGGCCCCCCAAACCACCACATTCATATGGCGGGGGACGAGCACATCGAGATACACGGATTCGGCTTTGTAGTCATAGAAATAGGAATTGACAAAGAGCTTGTTTCCACTCTTTTGTGTCAGCACTACGATGTTTTCGAGCTGGGCACTGTTGGGGGCGAGTCGGCGGATGTCAATCTCGGCCAGAGAGCTGTCGGTCCCTTGAACCCGAACCCGTCCGTAGTCGTTCTGAACAACTAGGGTATCCCCGGGCAGTACCGGGACGGTCTTGGTTTCCCGAGTTTGACCAATAACCCCGCTCAGTACTCCCAGGAGGCAGGGAAGCCCGATAGACAAAAGTCGCACTGCAGGTCGGATTCTGATGGACACGTCAACCTCCACCCATCTAGTTGGACGCCTTCGGATCTGTTTGAGTTCACTTCGTTTAGATGGGGAATCAAGAGCTGAGTTGCGAATTCGATTGCGATAGAATGAAGAGGCGATGGTTTCCAAGCATATCAATCCAGAAAAACTCTCTTCCTGCCGAACTCTCCTGTCCCTCCTTTTGATCCTGGGAAGCCTGGCAGGAAGCGGGCTTTGCCAATCCGTTGACAATGAAGCCCCAAAATACTTTGTTTATGTTTCGGACAAGCGGATCATCACGGCCGAATTGACCGATAACAACAAGGTGATCGTCAACTATATCAACCTCTCGGACGTGATCGAGTTGATCGAAGCTCACGGACTTCTGGTAGTGGACGAGGCTGGCAACGGCTATCGCGGGCATCTCTTTCTGCCAGAAGAAGCGACGCCCTCCGGCAGCCGATACGAAGTTAATGATCTCGTCAAACCGACTCAATTCCGCGGATTCGATATTCTGGGAAATTTTCGTTGGAAGAGCCGCCCCAGCCAGGTGCTGTTGCATTTGGGATCTCGACTTGCCGAGCTGGAGCCGCTCGATTCTCCGGAGTTCGATGTCTTCGCCACGAAGGTGGCTCAACTTGATCTTTCAATAGAGTCCGGAATGGCGGTGTCGGAGGCCGGATTCTGGCGTGGCCAGGGCTTCCTGCACCACGCCAACACGGAGAAAGCACTCGAGATCGAGTCACGTTTCCCCCGGTCCGATCCGGCACCGCCAGTGGTTTTAGAGACGCCTCAGGCGCGCTTACCGGGCAAGTTCTCGCATCTCCCCGACCCGGTAGTCGTCCAGGTCCGAGTGCAGATCACCAGCCGGGGGGGCATCCAGAATCCCACCGTGGACCGCAGCATCCATCCCGAGCTGGACCAGCTGGCCATTCAAGTAGTCCTCAATTCCTGGCAATTCCTCCCGGCAGTCGCCAAGGGAAAACCCGTCGGAGCTGAAACCGTGCTGAATGTCCAGTTTCTCCGGTAGCGCTTGGCTAAATGCAATCGCGGAGACGCTGAGACGCAGAGAATTCGCAGAGCCATTTTGGTTAGGATCCGGGCATAGATCCAGACCCACCTCTCTCCCCTTCCTGCTCATTGGCATTGGTGGTCAAGCTATCCAAATTCTTACCAACAGTTCTCAGCCTTGTCGGCTAATCCCCCAATTCCCAATCCCTCCCCAACCCTCAAGAATCCACTCTGCGAAATCTCTGCGCCTCAGCGGCTCTGCGATTGCATTTCACCAGTCCTAAATCAATTCGCGGATGGCGTTGAGTCGTTCCTGGAGGCGGGCTCGTCCCCCCAGACGCTCCATCTTTTCCAGCAAATCCACAGGCAGGAATTCGCGGTCCGTGCATTCGATCAAGGCGGCCAGTTCCTGCAGTTCTCTCTCGAGCGTCTCGGTCGAGGGCATGAAACTTTTGATGACGTACTGTAGATCAGACTTGCGGATCGATTCCTGGCCGTCCAAGAGGGCCCGCCGCCAGGCCCGTCCCACCATTCCCTCGATGTCGGCGCCCGACAGCTTGCCGGCCAGATTGATTTCGGGAATGTCTTCAAGTTTGAGGGGAGCTCCGATCTTGCGGGCCATGACCGCGAACATCTGGTGGATCTCTTCCTCTTCGGTTGGGTAGAAGAGTGGAATGTGGATCTCAGCTCGCCCCTTGGCGTTTCAAGTCGATTGGAAGCAGATCGGGTCGGGCCGTCAGGAGCATCCAGATGATTCGTCCTCGATAGCGGCTATCCCCCATTTGCGACGCAATCATCCCGAAAACTCGGCTTCCTACACCGGAGTCGCCCGACTGATCGCGGTCGCCCAGCATGGCATCTGCTTCATCCACGATCACCAGTACGGGACCCATGCTTCGAAGCACCGCCAGCACACGTTCCAGGTTCCCCTCACTCTCCCCCACGAACTTGGAACGGAAGTTCTTGAGAATGACACAGGGAATGCCGACTGGACCGGCCGCACATTGGGCCAGAAAAGTCTTTCCGGTTCCTACCGGCCCGCAGATCAAGTACCCCATCGGGACGCTCTTCAACCGGCCTTCCTTCAGCAGGTTGGCATCTTCCCGGAGTCGAGCCTTTGCGGCCGTGTGTCCGACCACCATATCGAGGTTCCAAGAAGGGGTGAGAAATTCCAGCAATCCGTGTGCCTGGCGTTCGATCAGCTCCTTCTTGAGATCGCGGAATCGGCGCGAGTCGAGCCTTATTCTCCCCTCCATACTGGAGCCTACCAGGACATCGAGATCGGTCAGTGGAATTCCGGACGTGAGACGCGAGATTTGCTGCGCGGTAAAATCGCTGACCTGGCTGAAATCCCGATCCCCGATACGGTGAAGCAGGAAGGCAAGCCGTTCCTCTTCCTCGGGAAGGGTCAGTTCGAGAGTCGCCACATGAGGATTTCCGGTCAGGCGATGCGAGAAGTTAGCGAGCCGCGTATCGACCAGGACGATGGCCAGGTTCAGCCGCTTCAAGTAGGGGCTTGAAGCCCAATTGAGCAGCGTGACCAGATTCCGGGAGGCGTTGGCACTTAGACGGTCACCGGCCGGCGCCAGAAAGCCTGCGTGATTGAAGATCACGGCCACGTCCAGGCGATCCTTGGCGTCCATCATCACATTCTTTTCCAGGAACTTGTCAAGCAACGTGAATGCCGCCAGCGGATCCTTGGGAAAAGTTCGGAGGTCACCAATCCGACGGTCGGCAAGTTGCACCATGTGGTGCAGGCGTTGCCGATCCGGGCCGGCGGTGCAGCGCAACCCGCGAGACAGGTCGTAGCTCACAATCAGCTCCCAGCGTCCGAAGAGCTGCATCGCCAAGAATTCTGAAAGAGTCCCGTAGTTCGGCTCGTTTGAACTGGGAGCAGTCAGCGGAAACAGATCAAAGGTGTTTCCGGAAAGCACAAAGACCGAAGTCGTCCCCGAAAAATAGAGATTCGCCAGTTCCTTGGCCCACTCCGGATGCCAATCCGGGAGCTCACGGGGTTCGGCAAATGGGTTCTCAGAAGCCATACGGATCTTCCTCCTCCTTCCTCGACCTCGACTCGCAAGACCCATGCGCATACGTCATCGTAATTATGGTCTACTATGTCTCGGCCACTTCGGGCAGGTAGATCTCGGACTCGAGAATCTCAGGGGTGGAGTCCAATTCGTCCCGCAGGCCGGTAATACTGTTGAGTTCACGAATCGCTTCTTCCGTATATGGGTGACCCGCACGGCGAAGGCAATGGTAGGGAGATTGACAGGTCCGAAGCCAATGTAGTTGATGTGGTACCCTCCCTTGCCGGGATCCCGCCCGGTCCCGGTCTTCATAGCGACCGGGAAACCCGGATTGGCAAGCTCCCTTCCAGTTCCTTGGGCTACCACTGCCAACATGGCCCTACTCAAGACCTCGCTGTGGTTGGCCGAGAGCACTCTCCGAGCCTGTGTTGAAAGCTCAAAACGGGGTGAGGCACCGATCCGTCCGTCCCTGCCGGCCACCAGTCGGGTCTCCACCATTTTGCCCTGATTGGCCACGGTTGCAGCCAGCGGATAAGAGCAGTAGAGAGTCCCTCCCGAGTAGCGCTTAGCCCCCTGACATTCCGCATCGCGTAGAAACCGATCAGGATCCAGTTCTGATCGGAGGGCGGTGCTGGCAATGATCAATTTGACGATTGAGGCCGGTTCCCGCCGTTGCTCGAAAGCGGGGATACCCTTTTGGGCCGTAACCTCGTCCGACAACGCTGCCAGGATCTCTCCAGTCATCGGGTGCAGCAAGAGGATGGTCCCCCGATAACCTTCCAGAGCCTGCTCAACCACCTCCATCAGATCGAGATCGAGGCTGGTCCGTACCGAGCCGGCAAGCGATTGCCGGGGCATCTGACGGATCAATTCCAGCCATTGGGAGCCGGCCGGGAATCGGGACTGGAGCCTGTCTCGGCCATCATTCCAGGCCAACAGCCTCCCCTTCCGATCCCGGATCAAACCGATCGATTGGGAGGGGAGCGCAAACACTTCTCGCAAGCGTGCGGCCAGCCAGTGCTGATCCTGGTCCAATTGATTCTCTTCCCAGAGCAAACTTGCCCGCTCTTTCTCTCCCAGCTCAAGCAAAGCGGCCACTTGGAAAAGCAGATTGGATGGATGGTCGACTGTGATGAGAGCGAGTCTCAGAGAAGCAGCATAGTCTCGCTGCCGAAAGGCATTGTTGAGAAGGAGTTCAATCGGGAAAGATCCGGCCCTCAAAGCTGGTGCCGAGAGTTGCGACAGGTCCCAACGGTCCCCCAGCAAAGCGAGGCTCAGCCAGCGACCGGTGGTAGACTGCTCAACCCAGAACCAACCCGTTGCAAGAGACGAAAAGCCCTCTGCAGCTCGCTCGTACTCGCCCTCAAGGAGAGCCAAGCGGGCCTGCTGAAAGGTTTCCTCTTCTTGGTGATCTCGGATCAGGAGATAGGATGTGCTCGAGACCGCGAGCACTAGCATTACATAGGCAATACGAGCTAGCTGGCTCCTCATAAGCTCCAGTAGCTTAGCAGATGGAAGGCTTGTTGAAGTCAAGGGTCTCCGGGCGATTCACCACTCAGGACATCACGATACAGGTCGGCAGTCGCCCGAGCGGATTCCTGCCAGCCGAAGTCGAGCGAACGTGCTCGACCTTGCTTCCTCAGGCTCTCTAGCTGTTGTGGATCGTTGAGCAACGTCTCGAGACAAGAGCGCAGCTCAGCCACGGAATAAGGATCGAAATAGCAGGCCGACTGGCCCGCCACCTCGGGGAGTGCAGTATTGCCTGCACAGGCGACACCGCAGCCACAGGCCATGGCCTCCAACACCGGCAACCCGAACCCTTCGTACAGGCTCGGAAAAACGAACAAGCTGGCTCCCGCGTAAAGCCCTGGCAGATCTGCCTCAGGAATCTCCCCCAACCGGATAATTCGGGAGCCGTGCTCAGCCTCCTCTCGAGTCCCCCGGCCGGCACCGGCAATCACCAGGGGGACCGTCAAATTGGAAGAGCGGTAGGCCTGTTCGAGTCGCATCAGGTTCTTGTGCCTGCGGTTGGAGAAAAGGGCCAAAAGGTAGTCGCTCAGGCCGAACTTCTGCCGCACTCGAGAGACTTCCTCCTGAGACGGCCGGTGAAAGGTCTCTGCTACCGCATGCGGGATGACGATCACCCTTTCTCCTGAGAGCTTCGACCAATTCACCAGTTCCTGCTTCGTGAACTCGCTTGGGACGATTACCCGCTTCACCCGCCTAACCTGTTTCCGCAACAATCCAGGAAAGAATCTCCTAGCTCGCCAGGACACGTGCTGGGGTAGACGAATCGGGATCAGGTCGTTGAGGGGCAGGATCTGGGGAATCGGCAGGGGAATCGACACGGTCAGGATCGGACTATGGAACAGCTCCACCCTGTGCGCCCTTAGGCGGTTGGGAATATCCCAGCGTTGAGTGATCGAAAATACTCCGCTACTAGTTTCGCAATAGTGGGTCGTCACTTCCCCGCAGCTCCGAGCTGTAGGCCGTTCCGCCCCAGTTTCGAGGAGCAGCGTCAGGGAATCCGTCGCAGCCAGATGGGACGGCAGATGGCGCACCAGATTCGCCACGTAGCGTCCGATCCCGGGAAATCTGGGATGAAGGGTCCGAATGTCCAGTGCAACGTGCATGCTGTCTCTGGGGCAGGATACACGGGCACCCCAATCCTTGCATCCAAGTCGAGCTTAGCCCGCATAGTTCACAAGGTGTCGAAGCGAAGGGTCGCAATCGCCGCGCTGACAAGGCGTTACGCCCGAGGGCCGCGCAGGCATAGTCGTGCACTCTGTTGAGCAACCCGAGGGTGGGGAACGCAGTCAGAGCGGATGCGGGCTTAGTTTAGCCTTCCACTGGTAGCTTCTGGTGCATCGATTCCGAAATGGTGTAACGTTGGTTGGGAGCGCGACGCAAGACAGATAGAGTAGAGGCACGAAGAAGAGATCGATGGATTAGACTCGCTCAACAGGAGATCTTTTGGAAATCGGCATCCAACCTGGCGAGAAACGCATGAAAACGGGCCGATCTTCTGCATCGCAGGCGAGCGCAGACACCTGGGGTGTACTCTCGGAGCCCGAAATTGCCGTTCTCTTGAAGGTGCTCTATTCGGATCTGTTTGACTATCCCTTGACGATAAATCAGCTGAGTCAGTATCTCTGTCTAACCCGGGCAACTCCTTGCCAAGTCGATGAGGCGGTGAACACTCTGGTTCCCGAGACCTTGTCGCGAAACGGAAATCAGGTCTGCCGGGAAGGAAGGGAAGAAATATTCGAACTGCGGTCCCGACGAGAGGCGCGTGCTCGGCAGCGGCTGGGATTGGCCAGGCGTTACGCAGCTTGGCTGAGGTGGGTTCCCTTCCTTCGGATGGTGGCTCTTTCCGGATCCCAGGCGGCAGGAAACTCTCAGCAAGACAGCGACCTGGATTTCTTCATCCTCACCGAGCCAAGGCGTCTTTGGATCGTGCAATTCTGTGCCAGCCTGCTGCGACACATCGGTCGTTGGAGGTTGGGGATCTCGATCTGTCCCAATTTCAACTTGACACTCGAGTCGCTGGAATTGCCGGAGCGGGACCTGTATGTGGCACGCGAGATCGCCCAGGTTCAACCGCTGGAAGGACGGGCCGCCTATCGTGAATTTCTGGAATCAAATTCCTGGGTCAAGGAAGTTCTGCCGAACCACGATCTGGGAGACCGCATATCGGCGGTGCCCGAGCTGGAACGGTCGACCCTGGCCGCACGGCTGGAAAGGATCTTAAATGGCTTTCCGGGAGACATCCTCGACCGTATGATCCACTGTGGCCTCCTGACATACTATCGGATTCGCCTGGCCGGTTGGGGCTGGAGTCTGCGTGAGATCCGAAACTGGTATACGCTCCGTCATCAAAAGGTCATGCGAGGTGGCTACGGTCCTGTCGTCATGGCTCGTTTCCGGCAATCGGCTGAACTCAGGCTGGGAGACCACATCCCAGCGCTATGGTCGGATCGTCTCTGGAAATCTCCGGCCGCCTCTGACAAGATCGATGGCGAATTCGCTAGGCTGATGCATTCTTGTTATGGAGGCTCCAGTTGACGCGGGCGATCTTTGGTCAATCCTACTTCCTCCGTTTCGATCCCAAGCTCTGGAAAGCCATGCAGCCGTACCCTCCACTGGGAAGCCTGATCGCGGCGAATTGTGCCCGCCAATTGGGCTGCGAGATTGAGTTCTTCGATTCCATGCTGGCCCCTTCAGTCGATGCTTGGAAAGAAGCCGTTGAGCGTTCCCGGCCAAGATTCGCAATTCTTTATGAGGACAACTTCAACTACCTTTCCAAAATGTGCCTGCTACGAATGCGGGAGGCTGGAATCGAAATGGCCAAGGTGGCCAAGAGTTGCGGCGCGACCGTCATCGTGTGCGGGGCGGACGCCACCGACCATCCTGACCTTTACCTGGCTGGCGGAGCCGACTTCGTTCTGATTGGAGAAGGCGAAGATACGCTCGTCGAATTGCTGCCGAAGTTGATCGGAAGCAGCGACGTCCATCTCGAATCGATCGCGGGCCTGGCCTTCCCATCCTCTCCCGGCAGACCTATCATCCGCACTCCGCCTCGAGCAGTGATCCGCAACTTAGATCGACTCCCGGAACCGGCTTGGGACCTGGTGGATCTGGCCCACTACCGGCAAGTTTGGAGAAAGCATCACGGTTATTTTTCCCTCAACCTGGCTACCACTCGAGGTTGTCCTTATCACTGCAACTGGTGCGCCAAACCGATTTGGGGCCAGACCTACCACGTGCGGGATCCGGAGTCGGTTGCCCAGGAGATGTCTGACCTAAAAGAGTGCTTTCAGGTCGAACACATCTGGTTTGCCGACGACATCATGGGACTCAAGCCGGGTTGGCTGGCACGCTTTGCGGAAGCGCTTCACAAGTCCGATGTCGGACTTCCCTTCAAGTGCCTGAGCCGTGCCGATCTCATCCTCCGGGACGGGGAAGTTGAAGCGTTGCGGCGGGCTGGGGCCAAGACAGTCTGGATCGGGGCCGAGTCTGGCTCCCAGCACATCCTGGATGCCATGGACAAGGGAATCACCGTGGAACAAATCTATCGGGCTAGCCAGACTCTGCGGGCGGCTGGAATCGAAGTTGGATTCTTCCTCCAATTCGGATACCCAGGAGAAGGTCTCCAAGAGATCGAACAGACTCTGAAAATGGTCCGGGAATGTCGGCCCGATGAGATCGGAATGTCGGTTTCATATCCCCTGCCCGGTACCCGGTTCTATGCGTCGGTCCCCAAAGAACTCAGCCAAAAACGAAACTGGGTCGATTCAGAAGATCTCGAGATACTCTATCAGGGTCCCTTTGGCACTGAGTTTTACCGTTGCCTATACGAGGTCTTGCACGGTGAGTTTGCTCTCTGGCGGCATACAACGCGGATTCGCCAACGCAAGCTGCCCGATTGGAGGCTGGCGGATTTGAGGGATCTTTCGGCCTGGAGTTATCGCCGCCTGAAGTTACCTTGGGATCGCAGACGTCTGCGGGATCTGGCTTGACGTCCTCAGGATGCTCTTTTGGATTCCGCTGTGCCCTGGGTCACAGGAAAATGAGATCAAGTCGTGCAAAATCAGTCTTCTAAAACAACGATCCGCCGCGGCTTCCGACTCTAACCATCTTCTATCGACCCAAGGCAGGCCGACGACGGACAGGAGGTGGACATGGATACTCTAGACGCAAAAACCCGAATCATGAACGAAATCGATTCGATCGACGTTCAGGTTCAAGCCATGCACGAGAAGGTCTCCGAACTGCACAATCGGAAGAACCAGTACAAAGACGCATATACTTCGATCGTCTCGGCGGAACGGCAGGCTGAACATCTTCTTGCGGGGCTTCTGAAAGCTGCAGATCTATCGGAATCTGAGGTCGCCGAATCTGAGGTTGTTGCCGAAGATGCCAACATCTGGGAAGCTTCGGCTGAAGACGCGGGAGAAAAAGCCGAAACGACGGAGTCCAAAGAGCGTTTCGATCCGCTTCAGGTTCTTGACCAGGAGATCTCGATGAGTGAGGACGAGTCACCAGAATCTGAGGGAACCGAGAAGCTCGAGGACGAGTCGGAACCTTCCGAGGTCAACGGCAAGCAAAAGGGAACCCGCCAGATCCCATCCTTCTTGCGCCAGTATCTTTAGATACTATCGGCGCCGGTGCCACTCGAAGTAATCGAACAGCACTTTTCCGCCCATCATGGATCGGATCGTGTGCCCTCCCCTGGCCGAATATAGAGTTCGACATCGGCGCCTAAAGCCAACAGCTTCTGGTTGGCCTGTCGCATTCAACTGAATCCAATTCGCATTGTCCTGTTCGCCGCCCCACATCTTTACGAGCCTGCAAAGTTAATCGTTCCAGATCGTGGACTGATTTCGGGTCCAGGCTATTGTTCAGGATCGGAGAGCCAACAAGCAGCCTTCTCGTCGACCACAACCACATCCTCGATCCGGACTCCAAAGCGGCCCGGCAGATAGATGCCCGGCTCCAGAGAGAAAACCATGCCGGGCTTGAGCAGGGCCTCTTGTCCGGGGCCAACCCGGGGGAGTTCATGCACCTCCAGGCCCAGGCCATGTCCCACGG
>CBDDCF010000010.1:0-35483 GCA_965225995.1 Acidobacteriota bacterium
AGGCATTCATCTCAGTCATCAACGAACCATGATTCCGATTCGGCACTTCGACGACCTGGACGCTGTGGTTACCGGCTGCGTTCATGGCTTCGCCGAAGGTCTCATTCTGGCGGCGACGCCACTCGTCGTCACCGTCAGCGTAGATCAAGAGCATGCGCCCTTTTGCGGCACTGATATGTGGTGTGACTGAGGCAAGCAGCCAGTCAGCTGGATCTGTTCCCCAGACGTCTTTCGGGCGGCTAGCTGCAGTCTCCTCAACGTAAAGGAACACACTGATCGGGATCGATCCTCGGATTGAAGCCGGAGGAAGGTGATGTGCGCCCAAGTGGCCCGGGTCGAGTGCTAGGAGCGCAGCGAGGTAGGCACCCGCTGAGTGACCGGACACGTACACATTCTCCGGGTCGCCACCGTAGCTGGCGATGTGCTCGATAACCCAAGCCGTCGCCGCTGCCGCGTCCTTAACATGGGCGGGATGCATGACGGAGGGCGTGAGGAGGTAGCTGGGTGAGACGACGCCGATTCCATGTGGAACTAGGCGTTGTGCCACCACCCGACCAACGCTTCTGTCGCCCGCTCGGAGGGCTCCACCGTGGAAGAACACGACCACCGGGGCGTTTGCGACCCCCTCCGGCATGTAGATGTCGAGGAGATCCTTCCCGTCCTCGTAATCGATAATGCTCATGTAGTCGACATCGCGAGTCACGACGCCCTGAGCCAACACCGGCATCGTAACCGGAAGCAAGAACAAGACTGCCAGGCAGTAGGATCGCTTATACCGGGACATTCATTTCCTCCTTAGCCAGCGCGACATCTAACGAATAGGGTTGTATCCACAGCGTCACCAAGGAAATGAAGGTGTCGACCTTCTCAAGTGTGGGCGTCGTGGACCCGTTGAAGTGAGCCGCGTTTGAAAGCTGTGGTGATTCTATCAGCAACATGGCGCGATGGAGGTGGCAGGTGCTAGCTAGTCAGGAGGGCAGTCGGTTGCAGGGCGCCCCACCTCGACGGATTGAGGAGAGTCCTAGTGTTGTTTTCGTTGTCGCCCGACCCGCCAGCTGCTAAGCCTCGTTAGCCCCTTTACCACTTAGCTCCCAGGGAGCCACGTGGCGCCCCGGTGACAACTTCCATGTCCCTCAGGGCCTGATTCTGTTGTTGACGCAGCTCCCGTAGGTAGGCGGTGTCAGCCATTTTTTCCTGGGCACGAGCCTGCGACTTTTGGACGACACCCGGGAAGTAACCGCTGCTTTCACCGTAGACGAACTCGAACAGGTCTTTCATGTTAACGCCGTCTGTTGAAGAGCCGCGCCTGACAAGGATCTGTCCTTTGCGGACTCTCCCAAGATCCACGGCGATAATGTGAGGGCGTTGGCGCGTTGGCTTGACCTGGAGCACACCAAGCACCTTCGGCCCCGTGGACAGCTCGTAATACAGGACTTACCAAAGTTGTCCTTCAGGGTTGCCCAGACGAGGATCTTGCTACCACGTCCCACATCGAGCACCAGAACCTCACGATGCGGATGAGTATGCGGCGGTTTACTCGTCTGACCAACGGCTTCAGCAAGACATTACGGAATCTGAAAGCGGCGGTTGCCCTTCACTTCGCCTATTACAACTTCTGTCGGGTTCACAGTACTTTGAAATGTACTCCTGCGATGGAGGCAGGGATTGCAGATCACATCTGGACGTTTGAGGAAGTGTTGAAAGTCGCCTGACTGCATCCCTAACAGAAACATTAAAGCTAGGGATGCAGCACTCGCTGCCAATGAACTAAAAGGTTTTCCAGTGCAAGCCTCACGCTTCTTTCGGGGTTCCCAGCAATCCAGTTATTCCCTTTGGATCGGGCTTTGGCGCTATATCGCAAATCGCTGGAGAGGAAACTACCGGCGTCGAGAATCTCTAATTCGATCTCTTGGCCATCATCTCGCATCAAGCGGAAGAAATTATACTGATGAACCTCAGAGACTTGTGTTTGCTCCCTCGCACTCTTGAAAAGTGCCGATACCTCATCGATTATGGCCATGGAAAGGAGTTTACACGGAATAGATTCCCACACACAATTAGGACACTATCAGAACTGTCAGTGGCACAGAATGAGCCAGTCTTGCCTTCGAGTGACCGTTCCAGGGTCGGTGGGGGACCGCCAGCTCTCCGGTGCTTGGTCAGTACCAGCGGGACGGATCGCTAGCCGGACCATTGGGGAGGCTTCACGGTGCATCTCCTAGGCTGCGGAACCGGGACTGTGGCTGAGCATCGGACTGGTCGAGGTCCAATGCCTTGCTGCTGCGATCCCCCGGTGGTTCGGGGCCAGACCGAAGCCTGGGTGGCGTCAGCGGACGCGGCGCTCCCACAGGAGTAAGCAGGCCTTTAGGCCTGATTACGACCCAGAGAGACTACTCTAGCCACCGGCCGAAAGGGCGCCTCGCTCTTCAGGATCGGAGTGATAGCTGGCAGGAAGAGTGTCCCCGTTGATCCGGCTGCAGTCCCCCCTGCCGCCCTGGGGTTGCTCGGAAAGGTGACGGACTCTGTGATGGCTGAATAGTGGCATCAGGGGAGAGTAAGTTGGCCTTCCGAGGCCGAGTTCCGTAGGGGGGAGTCCGGGGTCCTAGCCCTTCAGCAGGTCGGCCATCTCCACTCCCAGGACGGCGGCCAGGGCATGGATGACACCCAGCGTGGGATTCCTCTGGCCCCTCTCGATGCCCCCAACGTAGGACAGATCCAGCCCGCAACGCTCCGCCAGCTCCTCTTGGGTCATCCCTCTCTTGAGACGGTACATTCGAAAAGTCTGGCCGAACGCCTTTGCCACCTGGGCTGGGGGCTGCATTGGCCGAGGGTATGGGCTTGCCTTGGGAAAGGTGTGGCTTAAGGGCGGCGAGCCAGGGCTGGGTTGTACCCTCCAAGATATGAGTGAGAGTACTCGATCAGGACCCGGTGCCAGGCAGGGTGTAGCTCTACTAACCGGGGCTGGGTTCACCAAGAATTTTGGGGGCTTCCTGGCCAGCGAGATGTGGGCAGCGATCCTCAACTGTCCCCCGCTCAGAAGCACTGTTCAACGACAATTATTTTTGATCACCGCGACTACGATTCTTGCCCGCTGAAGTGGGTGTTTGTTTGACTTGTTTTTCTTCCTTCTTCTGAGGGCTGAAAGCCCTCTTTTCTTCTCCGGTTTTCTTGAGCGTGGGGATGGAGTGAGGGCTTGCCCGAACGGAGTTCCCACGCTTCGCGAGGCTCGGGATTGCCCTTCGAATGCTCCGCTGATTGAGCTGTATACCCTCTGGGCTTGAGCCGTTTTCTGTGTGGCCAGCAGAAGGCCTTTCGAGCGGCACCTCAGAGTCACTTCGTCTCCTTTTGGGTTCTCTGCTTGGCGGCTTCCATCCGGTAGCTGGTCACGTTCAACTCCAGGATCACGCTATGGTGAACCAGGCGGTCGATTGCCGCGGCCGTGGTCAGGGGATCCTTGAAGATCCTCTCCCAGTCCGAGAAGACCAGGTTGCTGGTCAGCAGAATCGAGCGACGCTCGTAGCGATGGGAGAGCAACGTGAAGAGAATCTCCATCTCGTCGCGATTCTGCTGTACATACCCGATGTCGTCGATGATCAGGGCCTCGAACCGATCCAGCTTCTTGAGTTCCCTCTCCAGAGTTAGCTCGAGCTTGGCTCTCAGTAACCGCTGCACCAGCAGCGCACAGGTCGAGAACAGCACCCGCCGGTCTCGCAGGATCAACTCCTGCCCCAAAGCACAAACAAGATGCGTTTTCCCGCTTCCTGGATTACCGAACACAAGTAGATTTTCGGCTCGGTCCAGGAAGTCTCCCTCCACCAATCCTGACAACTGCCGGTCCACACTCTGCGGGAGTCGTGAGCGATCCAATGAAGTCAGGCTCTTGTCCCAGGGAAGTTTCGAGGTCCGTCGTAGTTTCTGGATCCGTCGTTCCCGTCGATCCGCGACTTCCAGCTCCGACAGAGCCAGCAGGTACTGCGGATAAGACCAGCTCTCTGTGGTCGCCAAAGCGGCCTGCGAGCCGTGATGCTCGCGGAAGGTCGGCAGGCGAAGTTCGACCAAACACTCTTTGAGTCTTTGCAGGTTGCCTCCGCTCATGGCCTCACCTCCTGCTTGTGCGTGCCGAGCAATCGGTCATAGATCTGGATGTTGATTGGTGGAACCTGGACCTGCCACCTCGGCAGAACCGGCTCTATCAGATCCTCCTTCAGGTCCTGGAACCGGGTTCGGCGGCCGCTTTCAATCCGGTTCTTCAGAGCTTGTTCGACTTTCCTTTCCCCTTCTTGGGCCGCCAGCTCCAGGATCCCCAGATACTGTCGGTCCGCCGTCTGTGGACAATCCTCTCTCAGCTCGTCGGAGGCGACTCGGAACAGGACTCCGGGAAAGCGATCTTCCCGCCAGCGATAGCGGGCAAAGGCTCCCGGCTTTCGCACCAGCGAGTGGATCACGTGCCGGTAATCGATCCGGTGCTTTCCTTCCCCCCGCAGTCGAGGCATCTCGGCTACTCGCTGCCCGCCATAACGAACTTCCACATGATCGGCATACAGTCGCGACTCCACCTGTTCGCGGATCAAGCGGCTGTCCACCGAGTAGGTGTTGTTGCGCACTCGGATCGTGGAACTGGTTGCGACCTTCACTCGGAATCGGATGAAGTCCTCCAGGCGAGGATCCGGTAGCGGCCTCATCACTTCCAGTTCTTCTCGCAGGCGTCTTTGCCGGCCAGCATTGCGTCGCTCGATGATTCTCTGGACGAACTGCTCGTAGTCCTTGCGCTCTGAGAAATCGCGACTGCCTCTGAGCAGCAGTTCCTGTTGGATGGCTCGCTTGAGCCGGTGATGCGATTGCTCGACGTCTCCGTTCTCATGAGCCTTTCCGGTTTGGGTTCGGCTGCGCTTCATTCCGTAATGATCGAGCAATGTCTGGTAGCGTTCGGTGAAGGCGCCCTTCTTGAGATTGTTGACCACAGCCGATAGACGGTCTGTTCGGTGCTCGGATGGTATCGCCCCCAGTTCCCAGATCGCGTTCTGTAGTCCCAGCGTCAAACTCTCGAAAGATTCACCGAAGCACAGGGTCGTCGTCTCCCAGTTCGAGTAGGTCACGACGAAGTGATACAGCATATGAGGAAAGGGTTGCCCGGCAATCGTCACTCCCCAGCTGTTCATGAAAGTGAAGTCGGACTGGGCTTGATGTCCGGGCTCATGATTCTGGGGAAACATCACCTCTTTCAGCTCACCGTAGTGGGCTCTCCACTGCTTGCGCCTTCGTTGGAGCGTCCTCAGTTGTCCTTCCTCGAACTTCCCCTCGTAGATCCGATTCAGGTGGTCAAAAATAGTTGTCGCCTCCACGGTTGGAGACTGTTTCAGGATCTGATCCCTTCTATTTCGGGCCAAACGGATTCATAGGGATTCGGGCGGGTGCGCCAGGTCCGCTCTGACCGGCTTTCACTCGGCAGCTTGCCCGACTTCAAATACTTCCGTGCCGGGTTCCGCGACATGCCCGCTTTGGCCGCCGCCATCGTCAACGTCTTTTCCTTTTTCCGCAATTTCATCAGTCTCCTGATCTGCTGGTCTGTAACCATGCTTGCCATGATCCAAATCAGCTCTGAAAAAGCGGGCAGTTCTAATTGTCGTCCGGGTCCAATTCTACGTGTCGTTGATCAAAGCACCATCCTTCGCGAAAGGATGCTGGCTAGCGAAAGCCTGAATTTCGAAGATATCTACGACCAAGTCCAAGAAGATTCGGACCTTCCTGCTGAGCTGAAGAAAACGTTCACCAATGCTATCCTTGCGAGCTTCCAGGAAATGCACCTAGCCTGGCCTGACGCGTCAATCAGTCGGCCGACCGCTTTCCTCAGTTGGTTCTTCCGCCGAATCCTCCAGCTGGCTGCTGGAGAACCCGTTTTCTGTTTCACTCTGAACCAGGATCTGTTTCTTGAGAGACACTGGCCCGCCAAGAGTCACCTCCCGCCTCTGGAACTCCCCCTGTTGGAGCTTCCCGAGGTTTTCTCCAATCCGCCTGAGCGGACAGCCGGGTTGCAGTGGAATCTGCCGGATATTGAGACGGTAGCCCGAGAGAGCGATTCTTATCAGCAACTCGACGGCCGAGTTCACTATGTGAAGCTTCACGGCTCTTTGGGCTGGAAAGACAGAAAGAACAAAGACCGGCTCGTGATCGGAACACGAAAGATCGAGGCCATCCGCGATGAACCATGTTGAGCTGGTATTTCGAAGATCTGTTCCCTGATGTTCTTGATCGTGTTCAGAATCTTGTCGTTATTGGTTATGGATTCCGAGACGAACACATCAATGAGCAGATATCTCGGGCAGTTGAAAAGGGCCTGGGAATCGTAGTCCTCACTCCTGACACTCCCGACAAGCTCAGCAAGGCAATGGTGGGCTCCGTATCTTCAATAGGGTGTCGGGGGCCACATCAAAAGCGGCCACTCAGGGCCGGGTCAAAACCGGCCAGTCAAAACCGGAGTGATCTAGTAGTTATATCCTCGCCTTGAACACATTTCAATCCTTGTGAAGGCCTCCGTGAGGAGGCTGTACGACCTTGCTGGTCGGGGCGGGTTTGCTGTGAGCCCGTGAGCAGGGCGTTCGTTGACCGGTTCGGCCGGTTCTTGGACCGCGAAGCTGGTCGATCCGGAATCTTCTTTCTTGTTGGTATGTCCAGTAGCAGAAGCGGTGCGTAACTGTGGGAAACGAGCGAGCACCGCGAGCCGTTTTCCAAGCGCTGTGGGAACGGTGGAAGAACCGATGCATGGGCTGGCTTCTCGATGTGACCGTTCTCCACGGTTTCCATAGCGCGGCAGTTTCCACGGCTTTCCGGTTCCGGATCATTTCTTTTCTCCTCGCTTCTTGGTCGACTTCTCCCGTTGTTGACGTTCGTAGAGGCGATAGCTCTTGCCTCGAATGAAGGTCACCTCCGAAACGTGTAGAAAACGATCCAGCAGCGCAGAGGTGGCCGCCGTGTCTCCTCCCAGCATCGCTCCCCAGTCCTCGAGTGGTCGGTTCGAACTGATAATGGTCGAGGTCTTCTGGTAGCGGCGATGCAGGATCTCCAGCAGATCTTCAGCCGCCGAGTCGGGCACTCTCCGAAGTCCCAGATCCTCGATGATCAGCAGCGGGATCCGGGTCATCTCTGCAATGTAGGGTCGGCGCATCCCGGTGGCAGTGGCTTCAGCGATGTCCTCGAGCAGATCGAAAGCCGACTTGTACTGTACCCGGTGACCCGCTTCCACAGCCTTGATTGCCACCGTGATGATCAGATGTGTTTTGCCGACTCCCGCCTGACCGATGACCAACCAGCCGCGACACTGTTCGATGAATCGGCAAGTGGCCAGATCAAAGATCTGCTGCCGATTGATCGAGGTGTTGAAAGAGAACCTGAAGTCCTCCAAGAGTTTGCGTTCCGGGAACTGGGCCTGGCGGAGACGTCGCTCCAGCAAACGGTCGCGCCGGCGGGTGAGTTCGTCGTCGATGAGCAGCTCAAAGAACTCCTGATGAGAGAGACGGCCCTGGATGGCTTGTTGCAGCCGTACGTCAAAGACCTGGGCCAGGCCCGAGAGCCTGAGGTGGCGAAGTTTCCGTTCCAGTTCCAATGAGATCATTCCGGGTCTCCTGAGCTGGGAGTGAGTTGGTACTCAGACAGCGGCCGAATCAACTCGTGGTCGGAGGTGAATAGAGAGCGTTGCGGCACGTCTAGTCGCTTGCATAAAGCCACCAGGGTCCGATAGCGGAAGGCATCGTGAGAGAGAGCCTTGGCACAGGCTTCATTGACGACCGTGGCCGGGTAGCGTCGGGTCAAAGAGATCATGCCTCTCAGGAGCCGGTAGGCCAACACGTCGCGCACCTCCAGGGCTCGCACTGCCCAGCGGTGAGCATCAGAGCCAATCCTGCGGGCTTGCCCGAGCAGCTGACTCTCAGTTCGATAATGAGCGTAGCGTTTGCGTTCCGGAAGATGTGTGGGTTCGGTCTGGAACTGGCCGGGTTTCCGCTTGGGATGCAGGACGACTTGCTGCTCTCGGAAAAAGACTCGGACGATCCGGTCATCCCAGTGCACAGCCACTTCACAGCCAAGCAGATGATTGGGTACCGAGTAGAAGGCTCGATCGACTTCGATGTGGCCATCCACGGAGACCGTGCGACGGCCGGTACGGAAGAAACTGAAGCGGGAGTCGGGTAGAGGTCGAAGACCCTTCTGTTCCTCCAGGAATCGGGGCCAGACCTGCTGTTTGGTGGTGCCGTGGATGCGCTGTCGGGCGACCCGCTCGTTCCAGTTCCGTAGATGCTCATTCTGCTCGGCCAGACTCTCGAACCGTCTGCCCTTCAGGGCACTGGACTTTGTATATCCGATCGTCCTTTCGACTTTTCCATTCTCATTTGGAGAGCCAGGATGGATGGGAATGATGGCAAAACTATAGTGACGGCCCAGCGCACTGAAAACGGCGTTGATCTCGGGATCGACAAAGCAGGCTCGCGTGACTCCGGCCTTCAGGTTATCCAAGCGAACCACGTCTACCGAGCCACCAAACCAGTGGAAGGCATTCTCGACACAACGGACGAAGGTCTCCAGATCCTGCCGCCAGACGACCTCCTCATACGAGTGGCGGGAATAACACAGCACTGCCTTGAACAGGTGGGGGCGACGGTACCGGCCCGATTCGGTTTGTGTCAGAGCTGCTTTGCCAAAGTCCACCTGCATGTCCCGACCGGGTGGAGTTTCCACCCGAGCGAAGACTCGTGGACTCTCGGCTTTGAGCTTTCTGCAAAACCGTTTGACGGAGTTATACGCTCCATCGAAGCCATGCTCCAAAACCAGGTCTTGCCAGATCCGCTTGGCATGCAACCCCAGCTCAAGCTTCTTCTGGATTTCCTCCCGAAAAGGCTCACACGAGCTGCGCCGACCCGGGGGCCGCTTTGGCCGCTTTTGCTCACCCGAGCCGGGGGCCACTTTGGCCGGTTTTGAATCTCGGGACGGATCATGTCGGGCTACAGTCTCTCGACGAACTCCTGTTTCTCGCTCGATCCGCCGATACGACCAGCCCAGCTTCAATAGCGCCACAACCGTTTGTTTCTTCTCCATTTTCAGTACATTGACCATCGGCGCATCCTACGAGGGATGCAGCTCTCAATGGCTCCTGAAAATGGCCGGTTTTGAAGTGGCCCTCACTGGCCGCTTTTGGGTGGCCCCTGACAATAGGGGAGGCGGAACCCGCTCCTTTCGGCGAGACAATTTGGAAAGGCCTGCAGCAGTATGAATGCTCCGAGCTGGCCGACTTCTACCGGAAGCGAAATCTAACCGGAAGGGCAAAGGTTTTCCTGAAGCGAGCTTTCGAATAGAAGTGTCAAGTCCATCACTCTAGTTTGGGGTCAGTACAGGTGACCCCTGACGCAGGCTCCGTGATGCTCGGCTCGGGTCCCCTCCCGGGACCAACAAACGCTCGCGTTTCCTCGCGATCTTCATGACACAAACAGCACCTGAGCGGTGGTCCTTTTTCGAGTGTTGACTCATAGTCGCTGTCCCCCGACACCGATTCAACTTGACTGCTACAATCTGTAATCATGACCCCCAAGCCCCAGTACCAATTGCGAGCCCGATTCGACGGCACCTTGAATTGGATCTGCTGCTGGTGCGGATACATTAACCGATCTAGAATCAATCGTTTACAATGGCGAGTGCGCTGCAAGGCCAAGCCCTGTCGTCGCACTTTTTCCGTCGGAATGCTATTTCACTCCATGGCCGGGGTCCGGCACTCGGGCCGCCCGCACCTGCCCCCGGCCGATGTTACTTTTCCGGCGGCTGAACTGGATTTTTGGCGATCAGGGGCGCCGGTGAACCGGCACATCACTGAACACCCTCAGGAGGCCGAAAGTGGCCAACAAGACTAAGTCCAGAAAGCGCCGATGCCCGGCCCGCAAGAACCGGCTGATGAGGCGCTTCGAGCGGACTCTGCCCCGGGAGGCCCTGGCCCCCGCGCTGGCGGGCAGTGGCGATCTGCGAGCCCAGCGATTACTCGAACTGATGCTCGACCCAGCCTACCGGCAACTCACCCTGGCCAAGCTCGCCGAGAGGGTGGGCCTCAATCTTACCCAACTCATAGACGTATTCCGCCGCCACCAGCTCGATGTGGCCATCATGACCGGCTGTAAGCACTTGCCGGAACTGGTGGAGGATATGGCACTGGCGGCCCGCAACAAGGATAGGTCCTGCCCGCACTGCGATGGCCTCACCGCCACTGAGTTCCCCGGGGAGGAGCCGACGGCCACCCGCGTCTGCCCCGAGTGTGACGGCAAGGGCAAGATCCTCAAGCCTGGCGACAAAGAGGCCCGGCGAGACTTCCTCGACGTGATGGGGGTCAGAGGGTCCAATGCCACCCAACTCAAACCCCAGATTAACCGCCCTGCCCCTGAGCGGCACGAAGACCTTGTCACCGTGGCCAGCAAGCTGAATGACGAATGAAGGTAATCCGGGGCATCACCCACCACTTGGTCAGCTTTGGCATGCGACGTCAGCCGGTGGGATGCTGTGCTGGATCTTCTCCAGGGTCTGTGGACTTTCGGTCCAAACGGGCCCGACGGGAGTGGTTTCGGGGGTCGCTGGACCGGCATCCTGGACCGGCATCCTGGACCGGCTCTTTGACGGTGGGTGGACCCCGGGAGGTAGCAGAAATTGGCAAGAAAGTGGGAATGGCCAGAATTGGGCAGGGGGGACGTATATGGCCACCCTTGGATACGGCCGCCCAGAGATTTTTCTCAAACCATCAGAATTCCGTGATGGCGGGCAGGTTGGCGGCCAGTACCCCCCACGATCGGCTCCTCGAACTTGCGCCCAACCGGGCGCGCCCTTGGATCCGATCCGCTCTCGTTGCTATATCATTGGGATTGCCATGAACTCTACTCATCCGGCCGGGCAGCGGTACTGTTGGAATCGACCATGAAAGGCGATGAGAAAGAAGGATGGATCGACCTTGCTGCCTGGGAAGCAGAACTCCACAAGCAGGAGAAGTCTCTGTCGAATGATCCTGATCAGCTACAGCGGGAATACCACGAGATCACTGCCCAGATTGAAGCGACCGAGGTCAAGCTGAAGCCTTTGGAACTCCGGCGTCAAGAGCTTTACAAGAGGTTTCCAAGGGTGGATAGGCACCGAGAGCTTACCTTTATCCAAGCCACCCAAGGTCTGGCCCCGGAAGACGACCATGAGCGTGGCCGGATTTGGCAGACCATGGAACCGTCTGAACGAACGGCGAATGAACGAATTGAGGCACTAGCAGAGCCTATTCGCAACTTGGCGGCTGCTCTGGATTTACTGAGGCGATACCAGAGCGCGTTATGGCTCCGGTTGGACCTGCCTCCTGAAATCACCGTGGGACCTAAGACCGTCCCAGATTCCGAACGGACGAAAGCGACCGTGCGCGAAAACGTGTTCAAGAAGGTCGGAAGCATCTACACGCTCCGATTCAACGGTGGCAGGGAGACTTAGATGCAGACGAGCCTGGGTCTTGATTACATAGCCTGGCTCCTGAAGAACCAAGGTACCGAGATGTCTGTTTTCGTTCTTCTGAACCAAGTAAGAGGCGACTCTGATCAAAACGTATCGTATTCGCGGATGACTGAGGAACAACTGGGACATGAGTGGTTGTCGCGGGATGACTCTGGATCAGCCAACAGGCCAGACAACAAGGCTGCCAAAGCTTACGCGAAACGTGCCAGAGAGATCGAAACTGAACTCGAAGATGCCAAGAATGACAACGACACGTCTCGTATCCAGACCCTGACGAATGAACATGAGCGCCTTCTCGGAGAACTCTCGAAGTCTGCGAATACGCGTCCGGAGCTACAGGAGAAGGCCCGGAAAAAAGTGGGCAACGCAATCAAGCGAGCCCTGGATCAGATTCGAAAGACTGGCGGCCTTCACCGCCTGGCCGATCACTTCGAGAATTGTCTGGAAGTACATTCAAAGACGAAAGTCTACCGTCCAACACCTCCCATCGATTGGGTTCTCTGACTCTCCCGTTCCCAGCCCCCTACAACAATACGATCAGTAATAGACGCCGCCACGCCCTTCGTAGCCCCCATACCAGTTAGAACGCCCTGCCTAGAACAGCCTATGCAGGAAGCTCAGGAAAGGAGTATGGCGTTGTCAACACAAGAACACGAAAGGCTTCTGTCGGCAGAAGAGGGTTCCCAGATCACCGGGCTTCACCCAACTACTTTGCGGAGGCTCGCCTGGCAGCGACGGATCCGCAGCTGCAAGGTTCTCGGAGCCCTTCGCTTTAAGCGTTGTGACTTGGAGGCCCTGATCCAGGAGCGTCCACCCCTTCAAGAAAGGCAGGCGCAATGAGATCAGAGACAGGCTCCAGCAGATCGCTCCAAGTTAGCAACCTTTGCTCGCGAGCCCCACCTTTGGGGCGTCTCCAGTCCATTGGTCAAGAGAAGAACGGCCCGCCCGGCAGCGGGCCAATTCAAAAGAGGTCTATCAACATGAAGTTTAGCACACAGCAACGTCCTGTTTACCGGAGGCACCCCGGCGTCGGTTTAGCTTCTCGCCTTGGGGATTTGCGGCCCGAAAGATCCTTCCAGGTTCAACTTCAAAGGGAGGTCTTGCGATGACTAAAAAGAACCCTTTCGAACCCCTGAAGTTTGCCCACCGAATCATTAGAGACCAGCACGTACACACATTGTCCACTGGCCGTGGTGCCTCCCTATTGAGTTACGACTTCAACAGTGATCTCTTTCGGCTGGATGACCGACCCATCGAGGTTGCAGCTCAAAGAGACTATCTGACCGATCAGGGTAGCCGCCCGCCTGATAAGCAATCCCCTGTAATGAATCATCACATCCAGGAGATCGTGAATGCGGTGCGCCGCAATGCCCCGCAGGTCGGAGCGGAGGAGTTGAATGACCCATCTAAAGAGGTCATCCACTTCAAGAACGGGGTCTTTAACCTCCAGACTCTTGTGCTGGAGCCCCATTCGCCCGACCATTTGTACACGATAGGCATCCCGCATAGTTACAACCCCTTCGCCTCCTGCCCGGCATTCGATAAGTTCTTGAGCCAGATTCTGAAGCCTGCAGAGCGGGTCCTTGTGGATGAGCTGCTGGGCTACTTACTGATCCCCTCGACGAGGTTCCGAAAGCTCTTCATCTTCCTGGGCGCTGGCACCAACGGAAAGTCCGTTCTGGTACTCGCGATGGAAGCCATCCTCGGGGCGCGCAACGTGAGCCACCAGTCGCTGCACCACCTGGCTCACCGGCACTTTTCCGTTGCCCAACTCTTCGGGAAACTGCTGAACTGCCATTCAGATCTGGATACCGGAGATGTGTACGTTAGTGGTCTTCTGAAACAGCTGGCCTCAGGCGATAGCCTGGACGTTGAGAAGAAGTTCAAGGACCCCTTCAGCACACCCGTCACCGCACGCTCGTTTTTGCAGCCAATGAGATCCCTCTCATCCGAGACCGAAGCCAGGCTCTGATTGACCGCCTCGTCCTGTTGGACTTTCCCTTCCGATTCGAGGGAGAGAATCGCCGCAATCAGGATGAGCTATTGGCCGAGCTGACGACCACTTCGGAGATCGAGGGGATCTTGGCCAACCATGCAATCACCGGGCTCCTCAGCCTCATGAAACGGGGTGAATTCAAGATCCCTGCCCGAAGCCTCCGGCTTCTCGAAGAATACCGCAGAGGCCTGGATCCCGCGATCGATTTCCTGGAGGAAGAGGTGGAGCTAAAACCCGGTTCTCATGTCGAGAAAGAAGCTCTCTACAAGGCTTTTCTCCACTGGTCTGATGAAGACGGCACTTCACACAGCTATACCCGCCAGCAGTTCAATCAAAGTGTCACTGACTACTTCAATCTGCCCAGACAAGCCGATTTCCGTACGCCGGGCTCCAGAAAGCGAGCTTGGCCGGGGATTCGCCTCCGAAATCCCGGGGCTATCCCAGGTTTATCCCGGAATAATCCCAGGCGAAATTATTGAATTCAAAAGACTTTCCCGGAAACCCCAGAAATGCTCCATAACTAGGAAAGTCTGGAGAGGACAGAAGAAAAAGTAAGAGTAGAGAATCCCTGGGATTTCCGGGATAGCCGGGATGAACGACCCAGACCTCGGGGGTCCCAGGGAAACCAGATAGGAATCGATCAATGAGCAACGAAGCAAGCAGTGGTCTAAGAAAGTACGGCACCTTCTGCCTCGAAAGCGGCAACGTGGTGGAGGTAGAGGGCGATCTAGCTGGGTCCCAGTGGGCTGGAACCCGAGGCCGTCTTCTGCGGCTGCATTGGCGGGGGACTCCCAGCCCCGATGACTGGCGCTCTTTCTGGACGGAAATCGAGCCAGGCATCCGGCAGGACCTGAGTTGTACCGATGGACGAGATGGGACCTGCAATGGGTTCGCCACCGTCCCGAGGGTCCCCCCTTGAGGCTGGCAACCATCACATCTTCGTGCTGGCTAGATCGCGGGTCTGATTCCTAGCTCAGGGATTGTATCCATTGATCTTGAACGACAATAACTAGTGTCTCAGAAAGGAGACATCCATGAAATACGACCACGAGTTGAAAACCTACCGGGCTAGCCAGTATCAATTTGGACAAATTGAAGGCGGACCCATGCAAGAGCAGGAAATGGACGATCATCCAGAATTCGTCCCCCGCCACTACTGTGAAATTGAAGAGACCGGTAATGCCGTCGCCTTCTTCGTTGACGAGCCTGAGATTGACAGAATGATTGAAGAGATGAAACCCGTTCTTCAACTGCGCTGGAAGCGTCCACCGACCGAGCAGGAAGTGGAAATCTTCTTGGAGAGGTATGACCGCGTTATGTGGCGGATGTTCTTCGGTAACCTCGTTGACTATTAGCCATTCCGAATAACGGAATGGAAGCGAGGGAAGGGGCTCAGCAAAACCTCTTCCCTCTAACCAGCAACCTCTCTACGCAATAGAAAGGATCAGGCCATGACAAGATACAACAACCCGAAGTCCTCTGCTACAGACGAAGATTCATCTAGGACGCTGTTCGGGATTCGTGGTGAGCTAAACAAGATTTTCCCCGAAGTCCCGCGCCAGCGGGCCGGGTTTGATCAGACAGAATTGCAGCTTGTCGGCAGCCTTCAGATCAAGAACACAGGCAACCCAGTCGGTGTCCCACTTGACCAGGAAGGCCTCAAGGCCGGTGCTCCTGGCCTCTCTGTAACCAAGCCAGGATGGGATTGGGGACCGTCGGCCAAAGACGTACGGATCTTCAGCTGGCAATTCTGGCCAAAGGTCAGAGCAAAACTGGCGAGATCGAGCCCAAAGTTGATGCGAGCGGGGACATTTTCTCGCTGTAGTCAGGCGCAAGAAAGACGATGACTTCAACAGTAATCCGCCTTGCACCGGCACCCAGGCAGCGGCTCTTCTCGACCAGGGCAGCGGCTCGGTATATCGGGGTCGGTGAGGACACCATGAGGAGCTACGCCGACGAGGGCCTGATTCTTGCCAGGCGCCTCAAGAGGAGGAGGGTCTTCGCCCTGGAAGACCTGGATGCCTTCATCGATGGCTTGCCGGAGTACCGGACCTATGAGTAGACTGGCTGCTGGCGGAAAACCCGGTTGCAGAAAGGAGGATTTATGGGAATCAACCGGGTAACTAAAAGAGGCAAGACACGCCTCGAACTAAGGAAGAGGTGGCCGGATGGCACTACCTACCGGCGCTACTTCCCGAATGAGAAGAAGGCTGGGGACATGCTGACCCGAATCGAGAACTCGATCCTCGAAGGGACTTGGCGGGATCTGAAGAAGGATCTCGCAGTATCGACTCGTCCGCTGAAAACCATCGAGAACATGACGGTTCAAGAATTCACCAAGCAATTCTTGACAGACATAAAGAATCGCGCCAAGGACTCGACTCTAAGCCGATACAGCTTGTCTTTTAGTTCGATAAACCCTGAACTTGGTCGGGTGCCCGTCTTGGACCTGGATAGGCAGCGGGTTTATGCATGGATGCACAGCCGAGTTGAAGTAGTGAAACCGGCTACCGTGAACAGAGATCTCACAGCCCTGAAACGGATGTGCAGCTGGGCAGAAGAAATTGGGCTCGTCGATACTCATCTTCTTGCGGGAGTCAAAGCCTTCAAGGAGGAGACCATCGAACGGCGACTGCTGGCCTGGGAGGAGTACCAGAGGGTATTGACCTGCTCCTGGTTTGTGCCCCATTCCAGTCGATGCAATTTGCCTCTGTTCATCTTACTATTGGGGGAGACGGGTTGCCGAAAATCGGAAGCTCTCAATCTCCGACTGCAAGGTTGCGACCTCGAACGAGAACTCGTCGCTTTGAACAAGGTTAAGGGTCACCGAGGACGATTGGTCCCCATGTCTCAGAACCTCAAGGGTGCTCTCTTGGAAGTCGATCCGAGGGCCGAGTATGTGCTGGAGAACCGGCTCACTGGCCGACGCGTCATTGATCCCAAGAGGGGCTTTCACAAAGCCACTGAGCTGGCCGGGGTACCTTGGTTGCAGATCCACGATCTGCGCCGGTTCCGAGCTTGTCAATGGGCGATAGGGTGTGTACCAGTCCCGACAATCCAGAAGCTTCTCGGGCACCAGTCACTGCAAACGACTCAGTGCTACCTCAAGCCACTGGATCCTGATTTTGACCGGGTTCGGGCGGCATACGAAGCCGAAAAGGCCATTTCACGTGGGAGACATTTGGGAGACAGTGGTCAGCAATCACCAAAGGTTGCTGTCAAGGATCTCCGTAAGTTGTTGAAAAGAAATGGCGCGCCCAACAGGATTTGAACCTGTGACCTTCGGTTTCGTAGACCGGCGCTCTATCCAGCTGAGCTATGGGCGCGCGAGCAGAGCCGTAGTGTAGCAGAAAAACTCGAGCTTGGGGAAGCCCGCCAGATACACCGGAAATGCCTGAAATGAGCTAGCATGGAGCACATGCCATCGCCCCCTGTGACGATTGGATTCTGGCCCCGCATCGGGGCCTTCGTGGTAGATAGCGCCTGCCTCACCCTCATCTTCATGCCGCTCGGTTATGTGGTCTATCGGTTAGCCCTGTGGCTGGAAGGAGGCGGCGGGATTCTCGGGCTGATCGTGAATTGGATCCTGCCTTTCATGTTGGTTTTCTGGTTCTGGAGACGCTGGTTGGCCACTCCCGGAAAGATGCTGATTCCGGCCGAAATCGTCGATTCCCAGACACTTAAACCCCCATCGAACAGGCAGCTTCTTGTCCGTTACCTGGGCTATTTCGTTTCCTTGCTTCCGCTCGGTCTGGGGATGATTTGGGTGCTCATCGATCCTCGGGATCAGGCATGGCACGACAAGCTGGCCGGCACTCTGGTAGTGCGCTCGGAGAAGATCTTCTTCAGTCCCCTGACCGGGAAGATAATCCATATCTTCTCCGCGATGCTGGCCGTGTTCCTGGTCGTGTCGGTAGGAGTTGCGGGAGTCTGGGCGTTCCGCAACGGGCCGAGCATCTGGGGGGGACTGGGCACTCTCCGAGCGGCTGTCGAAAGCGGAACCCTGCAAGGTGTGATGGGGACCACCGACAGTTGTTGGGACTCAGCCTGGACCCAGTCGATTCAGTGTTCCGGTCCGTTGTGCAGTCTGGAAGGTTCCTTCTTTCTGCGCGGCTGTCTCGAGACTTCCCGGCCCACGCCGGACACCTGCCAACGTGTGCTCACCCACAATCAGTGGTCGGTAGCCTCCTGGCAACTGCGGTGTGAGGAATTGAAGCAACCCGGTACCGGTTGCGTGCTGTTGATGGGTATCCTGGCATGGCATTGCCTGGGAAATTCGAAATCCGAAGATCTAAATCCGAGATGAAATCCAAAACTCCCAAGAAGTCCTCTGCAGGTTTGGAGCGCCCAATTTCAGAGCGCCAAGCGGCAGCGCGAGCGCGGGAAAGCTTGGCGACGATGTGCCGAAACTCCCCTTAAACCGACGCGGCGCTTCCGCCTGCGGCGCTTGCATTATGTCTCTACGCTTGCATCTCATGCATTTTGGTTGCAGTTACTCTTGCCGCAATGCCACCAACGGGTCAATCCGGGTGGTCCGGCGGGCGGGAAGCAAACAGGCCAGGGAGGCCACCACAAGCAAAACGATCGTGATTCCGAGAAAGGTCAGCGGATCGTTGACGCCGATTCCATACAACATACTGGAGAGAAACTGGGCCAGGCCGAGAGAAGCCAGGAGCAGCGCCAGGGCTCCAAAGCTGGCAAGCAGGCTCAGGTTCAAGCGTCGTGCTGCAACAGATTCCGAAATCAGATCTTCCATGACCACAACTGCATAAAAGGCTTGTTTGGCGTCAATGTTCCAGATGGCCTGCTTGATGGAGGGGAGAACCTGTGTCGGATCGGTTCGGGTCCGCACCACGTAGATCAGCTCTCCCGAACCGGATTGTCCATGGGGAATAAAGATCTCGGGCCGAGGAGCACTGTCCAATCCCTGATGTTTGGTGTCCCGAACGACCCCTACAATCTCTCGCTCGATGGCTTGACGAAAGTGCACCACGATTCGCTCGCCCACCGGATTCTCACCCGGCCAGTGGCGCTCGGCCAGGGTCTCGTTCACGACCACGACGGGAGGGCTGGTCGGAATGTCACTTTCTTGAAAGGCACGACCGCTGAGCAGTGGCACTCGAAGCGTCGAGAAATAACCCTCGGTCGTGACGGTGACAAAGGCCGGAGGGGCTGCCACATCGTCGGCCGGCTGGCGGCCCACGATTGTGAAGTTCGTGTCGACATCAATGCTGGCCCCGTAGAAGGGAACAGCGGACGCCGCCGCCGCCTGCACTACGTCCGGAAGAGCCTCGATCTCCTGGAGAGATTCTCGAAAGAAATTGATCCGGGATTGGGCCGTGGGATTCCTGTACCAGGCAAAGACCTGGAGACCGACCAGACTCTCGCTGGCAAAGCCAGGATCTTCCTGCAACAGAGTGTAGAAGCTTCGTATCAGAAGGCCGGAACCCACCAGAAGGACGACTGCCAGGGCCACCTCTGAGACAATCAAAGCCGAACGCATCCGTCTCCAACTCAAGCCGTCGGTCAGAGTGCGACCCCCGTTCCTCAGATAGTTCTGCAAATCTGGACGGGTCAGATGCAAGGTGGGGAGCAGACCGAAGGCCAGAGCCGTCGCCACCGACAGCGCCAGGGAAAAGCCCAAAACCGGAAGATCGACCGTACAATTCTCAAGGCGGGGGATGATGCCACTCCCCAGACCTACCAGGATTCGGACCGCAAAAAGGGCCAGTACAACGCCCAGCATTCCCGCAATCAAGCTGATCAGGAAGCTTTCACTGAGCATTTGCCTAACCAGCAGGGAACGGCTCGCTCCCAGTGCCGATCGGATCGCAAAGCTCCTTTGTTTCTCTGAATTTCGAGCCAGTTGTAAATTTGCCGCGTTGGCACAGGCGATCAGCAGAACAAAAGCTACCGCCCCCAGCAGCAGGAGCAGGGCCGGCCGAATCTGTCCCAGCATGAAGTCTTGAAAGGACTCGACACGAATCCCAACCCCGGCGTTGCTGCGCGGATACTGCTCGGCCAATTCTTTGGCCACCGGCACCAGTTCCTGTTCAGCTTCCAGGAGCGTCACACCCGGGAGCAGTCGGCCCACCGCGTAGAGATAGGCAGCGCTGCGCAGCTGACCGTCATTGGAGCGAGGTAGACGCGGGGCCCAGATCTGGCGGGATTGTTCGAACATTCCGGTGTCGAAGTCGGACTCCATCACTCCAACCACCGTGATCGGGTTGGCATCCAAGATAATCGTTCGTCCGATCACCGTTGGAGCGGCGCCAGTCCATGGCGTTGGCAAAGGAAACATGCCCCTGCTCGATTCCGGTCTGGGGATTGGACTGCCAGAGCGTCATGATCCGATCAGAGTCGGGAAAGGGGAGAGGGTGCATCAATACTCCTCTGACAAGGGTGAAGATGCGGTGTTGGCTCCAATGCCGAGAGCCAGGGTCAAGATCGTGATCAGGGCAAATCCGGGGTTCCGCAGCAGGCCACGGAATCCTCGAGGAAGATCTTCAAAGAGGGAGTACATGGCTTGCGGTCCTCCGTCGATCGATTGGGTGTCGAGCCTGTCAAAGGATGGTCCCAGGTCGGAAAAGCGCCGGACCTGACTCTGCTGCCCTTTCCCGAATTCTGACTGTCCTTCCGGGACCAGCTCGAACAGGTCGTCAAAATCCAGGCCCAGACCTTCGAGCAGCTTTCGCCGGGTTACGGAGTTGGGGAAGGGTCGTTTTCCCCGCAGCATCTTGGAAAGATGGCCCTTGTCCAATCCCAGGCGAAGTGCCCAATGGTTCTGCGACCGGCTACTACGAGCCAGCCGGAGCGCCAGTTCACGATGTTTCAGGCGAGAACGAAATGAAGTCATCGCATGCCCAACCTCTCCAAACTCCCGCAGTCGCGTCAAGTGCCCCTACTCTCTAGTGTATACAAAGTGTTGACTGGAGTTGTCTCGAAGAATAGATGTGGGGTTTCCGACAATCTGGTGCTGCGCCAGGTTGCTGAGCACCCTTGCCTTGGCCCGTGCCCTCGGATCATTCAACCCGGATGATTCACGAGTTTTCGGCTGCAGGGCCGGGATCATCCGACCGCAGAGAAGGTATCGGCCATTCCCATTGCGCATTTCGGGGCTGAGTTCCGGATTCAGCGTCATTATTCGCTTCACCTCGCAAACCTTTCCAGTCCTGAGGTCTTGCCTCAGGTCTTGATACGGGCGGCCTGACTAGGGCCTTGACCCGGAGGGCTTCCCACCCTCTCGAAAGAGAACCATTTCCAGGTTCACCTCTGACTGCGTTACCCACCCTCGGGCTCCTCGACAGAGTGCATGACTATGACTGCGGGGCCCTCGGGCGTGAACGAAACCTTGTCAGAGCGGTGCTTCCGGCCCTTCGCTTCGAAAACGCGCGAATTATCCGGGTTCAAGAAAGAAATTTGCCGAAGGCCTTGGAGTGTGGAGTGCAGCTCCGCCTTGTGCACAAGGCGCCGGTCCTCGGCGCACTCCAAGGGCGCGATGGCGTACGAATTCAGTTTGCAACCACAGCTCGCGGCCAAGGGACCGCAAGCTCTCAAAGTTCTTGTGTCCTACCACCTCCCAAACTTTATTCCTTGAGGGAGAAAATCACACCCAGGAATCTGCCCAACGCCCGGAGTTCGCCACCTGGAGGTGACTCCTACAATGCGTGGTCCTGCTTCGGAGCGGCAAGGCATTCAAGATTGCGGGCAAGGATGGAGCCCGTAACCAGGCTTTGCCCGATGCGAAAAACCCCGCTACCGCACTTGACTCAATCGTCTAGACTAGTCCGAGACAAACCCTCTCAAGTACCCCGACCGCGTGGAATGGGCTGACCACCCGGCCGGGGTCGGAGGACAGATCCCTCGAGGGGGTCGGGCAATGGACCTGTCTTTTCCTTGGTCACCACTTTCCCTTCAGAGTTCCCAATTCGTAGCCGGACATATGGCGAGAATCGTGACCCTCGTCGACGATTGGCACAGCACTTGCAAGATAGGGGGTGACTTCCGCCGGCGTTCATTGGCTGGCGTTACCGGCTAGGGGCAGGTAACTGGCGTCGGCGGAAGTACTTCGAGAAAGGCGGATGGCAGCCCTCGATTTCCGATCGAAATCCAGGGAAACCGGCCGCAGACAGCAAGGACAGGGAAAATGCCCTGGATCGGAGGGGACCTTGGGAGCACAGAAGCAGGTTCTAAGAACAGATACAGATCGGATGGAGATGGACGCCACTAGCTATCAATACAGTTCAGAGCCAAGTCGAGCAGGCCGACTCTCCACTCAACTTTGGACTCGTCTGGTGGGAATATTAGTTCCCAAACTGGGAAAATCGTCCCTCACACAGAAGCGGATTCTTGTCGAGCTTCTCTGCTGGGCAGGTGTGGTTTTGATTTCTTTTGTGACTCCCATCCCATCATTTCTGGGGGGCCTCCTCTCGGGCTGGACAAGAGCTGTGTCGAGCCCGATTGGCATGGTGGGTGGGCTCCTGATCTTTCTACTGGTACTGGCCGCCTGGTCGGTGCGGTGTTGGATGGAACTGGGAAGACAAGCGGTGCTATCCGAGAGTGACCCGCTGACCGGACTCTACAACCGACGCCATTTCCGCCAGCTTCTGATGATGGAGATCTCTCGAGTCAGACGACACTCCCGTCCCCTTTCGCTCATCATGTTCGATGTCGATGACTTCAAATCGATAAACGACACCCTGGGCCATGCGGCAGGCGACAAAGTTTTGAAGATCATGTCTTCTCTGGTGGAGATCACGCTGAGAGATCAAGATAGCGTGGCCCGTTGGGGAGGCGATGAATTTGTGATCATGACCCCAGAGACCGATCTGCTGGGAGCTTTCCAGGTGGCGGAACGCCTGCGCTATCTCATGTGTAAGCACGATTTTGGCAAGGTTGGCAAGGTTACGGCCAGTTTCGGGGTGTCACGCGTTGAATACCAGGATGACGTGGATAGTTTCCTGGAAAGGGTAGATCGCCTCCTGTACCTGGCGAAAGAGCGGGGCAAGAACGTGGTCCAGACCGAGCCTATCAATCTGGTGGCCCGAGCCGCCCTCTCTCGCACGACTCAGCTATTGGCATGAAATAGTAATTCACAACTTCCAACTACCCACTCACCACAACCCTCAGATTCGAGTTCGCAAACTACAGTCGAGGGTTGTGAGGTTGGGAATTGGACCCCTGGATTCTTGGACCCTTTCTCCCTCTACAGTTCTTCGTGTTGTCGTTCCACCAGGGTCAGGATCACATAAGTGGCTACCAGCTCGTCCTCTTGATTGTGTACTTCCACGTCCCAGGCCACCACACCGGTTGCCTTCTTGTCATCGGTACGTTTTTCCTTGGCGATCTTTTGTTTGACTGTCAGATGGGCTTGAATCGTGTCGCCCAGGTACACCGGCTGGGTAAAGCGCAGGTTATCCAGCCCGTAGTTCGCCAGCACGGGGCCGGGTGCCGGATCCACAAAGAGGCCAGCGGCTATCGACAGCACCAGGTAACCATGGGCCACGCGCGCATCGAACAGGGAGTCTTCACGGGCCGCAATTTCATCTAGATGTGCATAGAAGTGATCTCCACTGAGACAGGCAAAATTTACCACATCTGTTTCCGTGATGGTGCGGCGATGGGTCTTGAGACTGTCACCGATCTCCAGTTCCTCAAAGTACTTACGGAAAGGATGGATCTTGTCATGCTGGCGCGCCGCTCCCCTGAGCCATTGTCCCGAGACGCGACTCAGGGTGGTGGGTGAGCCCTGTAGTGCAGTACGTTGCAGGTAGTGAAGGACCCCTCGCACGCCGCCCATTTCTTCGCCTCCTCCAGCTCTCCCCGGTCCCCCATGAATCAGGTGGGGCAGGGGAGATCCATGCCCGGTTGATTCGGCGGAAGCTTCTTCATTCAATATCACGATGCGTCCGTGGTAGGGGGCTACCCCGAGTACTATTTCGCGGGCCATCGAATCGTCAGCCGTGAACAGAGATCCCACCAGGCTCCCCTGGCCGTATCGGGCCAGATCGATCACCTCCGGAACGTCGGCATAAGGCATAACGGTGTTTACGGGTCCGAAGGCTTCGACCTGATGAGGTTCGCGGGCCTTGGACGGCTGATCGCAGTAGAGCAGGACCAGTGGCGAGAAGGCGCCCTTGGCGGCATCGGCCCCTTCCACCAAAACCGAATCCGGATCTCCAAAGACCACCTGGCCAGCACTTTCGAGCTGGGCCACTCGGCCACGTACCTCCTCTACCTGAACCCGGGCTGCGAGAGGCCCCATCCTGACACCTTCCTGCTGGGGGTCTCCAATCGTAATGCGGGAGAGCCGTTGCTTGAGGGCCTCAATCACTGCCTCGACACGGTTGGAAGGGGCGAATGTGCGTCGGATGGCAGTGCACTTCTGCCCCGCCTTGACGGTCATCTCACGAGTCACTTCCTTGACGAAGAGGTTGAATTCGGCGGACCCGGGCTCGACATCCGGCCCCAGAATGCAGCAGTTGAGAGAATCGGCCTCCATGTTGAAGCGAACTGCGTTACGCAGGAGGTTGGGATGCGATTTGAGACTGAGACCAGTCTCTGCCGATCCGGTGAAAGTGACGACATCCTGGGAAGTCACATGGTCGAGAATATCCCCGACACTGCCGCAGACAAGTTGCAGGGCACCTTCCGGCAGGATTCCCGATTCAATGATGGCTTCGGCCATTTTGTGGGCCAGGAAGCAGGAGACGGAAGCCGGTTTGACGATGGCAGGCATACCGCCGAGCCAGGTCGGTGCCAGTTTCTCGAGCATCCCCCAGCAGGGAAAGTTGAAGGCGTTGATGTGGACCGCGACTCCCGGCATGGGAACACAAATATGTTGGCCCACGAAGGAGCCGCTGCGCGACAGCACCTCGAGATCTCCTTCCACCAGGTAGGGCTGATCGGGAAGTTCTCGGCGACCTTTGCTGGAGAAGACAAAGAGAGTGCTGATCCCTCCCTCGATGTCGATCCACGCATCGCTCTTGGTCGCGCCCGTAGCCCAGGAGAGATCGTAGAATTCCTTCTTCCGAGCCATCAGGTACTTGGCTAACTCCTTCAGCATGCGGGCTCGCGCATGAAAACTCATCGATCGCAAGGGCGGCCCACCGACTGCCTTGCCATACTCCAGCATCTTCTGGAAATCGAGGCCCTGGCTGGTCAACTCGGCTACCGGCTCTCCGGTTACTGCGTGCCAAAGAGGACGGGCTTCACCCGAACCGTCGAACCATTTTCCTTCGGCGTAGCTTGGCAATCTTTTCATGATCCAACCCTCTCAATGACGGTAGCCATCCCCTGGCCCACTCCTACACAGAGGGTGCACAGGGCGTACCGGAGTTTTTGGTTTTCTAATTCGATCATGGCGGTCAGGAGTAATCGCGCGCCCGACATTCCCAGCGGATGCCCCAGGGCGATCGCTCCTCCATTGGGATTGACCCGCGGATCATCATCGGCCAGCCCCAGCAACCTGAGACAGGCCAGAGACTGAGCGGCAAAGGCTTCATTCAACTCGACGACATGCATTTCCTCCAGCTTCAAACCGGCTCGGCGTAGAGCTTTGCGGCTGGCTTCCACCGGTCCTATGCCCATGATTCTGGGCTCTACCCCAACCGCCGCTGAAGAGAGGATTCGGGCCCTTGGCTGGAGCCCGAAGCGTCTCATCCCGGCCTCACCTGCCAGCAACAGTGCACAGGCTCCGTCGTTCAAACCAGAGGAATTCCCTGCAGTTACCGATCCCTGTCCGTCACGGCGAAAGACGGGTTTGAGTTGGGCTAGTGCTTCCAGGCAGGAGTCGTGCCGGATGAACTCATCCTGATCAAAAATGATGGGTTCGGCTTTGCGACGCGGGATCTCGATTGGGAAGATTTCCTGGGCGAGGCGCCCCGAGCTCTGGGCTTGGCTCGCTTTGTGCTGGGAAGCCAACGCGAACCGGTCTTGATCTTCCCGTTCGATAGAGTATTCGGCGACCAGGTTTTCGGCTGTACAGCCCATGGCTTCTGTTCCGTAGAGTTCCTCCATTCGAGGATTGATGAAGCGCCAGCCCAGGCTGCTGTCATGGGTTTCGAGCCAGCCTGGGAACGGGGCCGCCGGTTTCCCCATCACGAAAGGGGCCCGAGTCATGTGTTCGACTCCCCCCGCCAGAAATAACTGTCCCTCGCCCAGGCGGATCTGGCGGGCCGCGTCTAGAGCCGCGCCCATTCCGGAGGCGCAGAGTCGATTGACCGTAATGGCAGGGACAGAAACCGGTACCCCGGCCAGTAGAGCCGCCATGCGTGCCACATTGCGATTATCTTCACCGGCCTGATTGGCACAGCCAAGAACCACTTCCTCTAGGGCAGCCGGATCCAACTCCGGGAACCTACTCAACAGCTCTCGAATCGGAAGCGCAGCCAAATCATCGGCCCGAACCGGCGAGAGAGCTCCTCGAAAACGTCCGATCGCGGTCCTGATTCCTCCCACCAGGTAGGCATCGCTCATGCGTCTCTCTCCTGGGTGCCGCGCTTGGTCTGCGGCGAACCATTCTCTACATCGTGATTCATTTTGGTGCGATAAACGGTGCCCCGGAAGAGGGCGACGATCTCGCTCCGCTGGTTGAGGAGTCGGATCGAATAGAGGGAGATCCGCCGGCCTCGGCGAATCTCCTCGACCTGGGTTCTCAACAGATCTCCCTGCTCCGACGGCGCCGCATAGGCGATGCTATTGTCAATGCTGACAGCCACCCGTCCCGGGCTATTCGATGAAAAAGCCAAGGCCGAATCGGCGAGGGCAAATAGGATGCCTCCGTGACATTGACCGAAACCATTCAGCATGTCATCGCGTACCGCCATCTCGAGTTCAACCTGCCCCTCATCAATCGACGTCAAGCGAATGCCCAGCCAGCGGCTGAAAGCATCTTGCTCGAGCATGCCGGCTACGATCGCTTGGGCCTGGCTCAAGCGCTTCTCTCCGCTGTCTCGAGCAAGCTCGCCTCCCCGCGGACCACCCGACGGAGCAGTGGATTGGGCCGGTATCGATCTTCGCCGTATTCAGCCTGCAGTGCTTCCAGTAGATGAAGCACCCGAGCCGGAGTCATTTCATCTGCCCAGGAGAGAAGTCCCTTAGGGTAACGCACGCCTTTGGTCATCGCTAGCTCGATGTCTTCGGCACTGGCGACTCCCAGAAAGAGCGCATCGATCGCCTCGTTGATCAGCATCACCAGAATCCGCTCGACGATTGCGCGGCCCCGCGTCGGGTCGCGATCCGGCTCGGGGTTGACGGCTCCTTCCGAGTAGTCGTAATAGCCGCGGCCACTCTTGCGTCCCAACAGCCCGGCTTCCATCATTCTCTTTTGGGTAAAGGAGGGTCGAAAACGGGGATCGTAGAAGAAGGCTTCGAATACTGTTTCTGTCACCTTGTAGTTGACATCGTTCCCAATCAGATCCATCAACTGGAAAGGCCCCATTGGGAACCCTCCGAGTTCCCGCATAGCCCAATCGATGGTCACGACATCCGCCTGGTTTTCCTCCAGGATGCGGAGGGCTTCTCCGTAGAACGGCCGAGCCACCCGGTTGACAATGAAACCGGGGGTGTCGCGGGCTACTACCGGGATTTTCCCCCAGTCTTGCATCAGTTTCTTGACCCGAGGAATCAGAGCCGGCTCAGTGCGCAGGCCGGGAACGAGCTCGACCAGCGGCATGAGGGGCGCTGGATTGAAGAAATGAGTCGCCAGCAGTCGCTCCGGCCTCCGCATCGCGGACGCGATGCCGGTGATGGAAAGGGAGGAAGTGTTGGTTGCCAAGACGGAGTCTTCACTTACCAGTTGCTCGATTCTTCGAAACGCCGCCTGCTTCAGGCCCATGTCCTCGACGATGGCCTCGATGACGAACGCCGAGTCCTCGAGACTTTCCAAATTAGAAGTGAAGTGAATTCGGGCTCCGATATCCCTTGCCTCGGCCGGATCGAGCTTGCCCTTTTTTGCCAGCCGAGAAAGGATCCTCCCCAGGCTGTCTTCGGCTCTTTCCAACTGACGGGCACTGGTGTCGCAGACCACGACCGGATGGCCATAAGTGGCGGCGATCTGCCCAATTCCGGTGCCCATCGTACCGGCCCCAACCACTCCCACGCGGGCGCTGGCATCAAAACTCATACCTGCTCCTTGTTGCGAAGATTGAGCTTAGCAGCCTTGGAACCTGGCTGCCCGTTTCTCTTGGAAGGCGGTCACTCCTTCTAGATAGTCATCGCCTTGGGCAGCCATGCCCTGGAGTTCGCGCTCTAACTCGAGTTGATCGTCCAGAGTGTTGCTGAGGGAGGAATTGAAGGCACGCTTGATCAGACCGTAGGCTCGGGTTGGGCCGGCGGCCAGCTTCCGTGCCAACTTCGTGGACTCCTGGGACAGATTATCGGCCGAACAAGTGCGGTAGATAAGGCCCCAGTCAAGAGCCTGCTGAGCGCCGATCCGATCGCCCAGGAAGGCCATTTCGGTTGCTCTGGCCAGGCCGGCCAGTCGAGGCAAAAAGAAAGTTCCCCCGCTATCGGGTATGAGAGCAATCTTGGAAAAGGCCTGGATGAAGCTGGCCTTTTCCGAGGCCAGTACGAAATCGCAGGCCAGAGCCAGGTTGGCGCCGGCTCCAGCCGCTACGCCATTGACTGCGCAAACCACTGGCTTTTCGATCCCTCTTATCCCGCGGATGGCTGGATTATAGGTATCGCGAATGATGTCCCGGATGTCAGGAGGTTCCTGATCGGGAGGCAAAGCCTCAGCCAGATCCTGCCCGGCACAGAAGGCCCGCCCGGCCCCGGTGATCAGAACACAACGAACATCCCGATCGGCGACGGCTCGGTCGAGTGCTTCGCGAAAGCAAGCTCCCATCGGCCGATTGAAGCTGTTCAAGACATCGGGACGGTTGAGCGTTATAAGAAGAACCTGATCTTCTAAATGGACCAGCACGGATTCGCGATCAGCCATGAACGTTTTCCTCCCAATACGACGAGGCGCGGACCGCGCCCCTCTCAAATGGCTTTGAAGCTTTCAAAGGGTTGCCGACAAGCGTTGCAGAAATGCATGGACTTGCAAGCTGTGCAGCCGAAGATGCTTCGTAGCTCGGTCTCTGTCTCCCCGCAGTAGGGGCAGGCAACCGGCATATTCTCCGGCGACCCGACCGGCGGAGGGGGAGCGATTCCACTCTCCACGAGTTTGCGCCGGGCCTCGGAAGTAAGCCAATCCGAAGTCCAGGGGTCGGCGTAAGTGGTTCTGACCTTGACTTGATTAAAGCCGGCGTTACGAAGTGCCTGATCGATCTCTCGAGAGATCATGTCCATTGCCGGGCAGCCTGAATAGGTGGGCGTAATGGTGACGGTCAGGCCAACCGGCCCAACCTCAACCTCTCGGATAATCCCCATCTCTATCACGTTCAGGGCGGGGATTTCGGGATCCATCACCTGTGACAAGATGTCCAAGACACGAGACTCCTCGATACGGTCTGCCGGTAAGGACGGCATATCTTCTTTAAAAGCCATAGTCCGCCTACCAGTCGGCGCCCGGATGCGAGCGGGCCAGGATTTGCATCTCGGCCAGTAAATGCCCCAGATGTTCGGAGTGAAAGCCCCACGCTCCCCCCGGACGACTCTGGCCGGCCGACTCCGGCAGCGCCAAAGTCGCTTCCTGAAGGGTGCTGCGTACTCGAGCTTGCCAGGTCTCCTCGTCCTCGGAGCGGTCAGGCACGAGATCTCCGCTCACCAGGTCGCTCTCTTCCGGACCCGGTTGAAATAGCTCGGGAGTATATCGCCAGAGTTCGTCCACCGCTTTTTGACTGCGCCGATGGCTCTCTTCGGTGCCGTCTCCCAGGCGCAGCACCCAATGCTCGGCATGACGAAGGTGGTAAAGGACCTCCTTATGCGCCTTGGCCGCAATGCCAGCGATCTCGGGGTGTTTGCAGCCCTGCAGCCGTTCCAGCAAACCGACCCGGGATGATGCGAAAAAGAACTGCCGAACCATGGTGCGGGCAAAGTCACCATTGTGCTGCTCTACAATCAGGCAGTTTCTAAAGTCAATCGGATCGCGCAGATAAGCTAGATCGTCCGCAGATCGCCCCCGATCCTCGATCTCGCCAGCCAGTCCAAGCCAGGCTTGCGCCTGCCCCAGACAATCGAGCGCGATGTTGGCAAGCGCGATGTCTTCTTCCAGGATGGGGGCATGCCCGCACCATTCCGAAAGGCGATGCCCAAGGATCAGGCTGTCATCCCCGCGTGCCAGCAGATACGCCACCAGATTCTGGCGGGTCTTCGAATCGAGTCCAAGCTTCACAGATTCTTCACGCTTCGATCAACCCGGTAGAAGCTGGGATGGCGATAGATCTTATCTTCAGCCGGATCGAAAAAAGGGCCACCATCGTCTTTGCCCGTGGCCGTAATGGCAACCGACGGAACTACCCACAGACTCGAAACGTCTCCCCTCCGAGTGTAAACGTCACGCGCATTCTGGAGCGCCGTCTCGGCGTCGGCAGCGTGAACGCTCCCTGCGTGTTCGTGCGGATCACCCGCTTTGTTCTGAACGAAGACTTCCCACAAGTCCCACTGCGTGTCGTGTTCCAGGTTATCCACTACACAGGTCCTGTCAGCTCAGGTCGAAGCTTTTGAGCGTAGGCCTCGGCCGCTTCGCGCACCCAGGCTCCCTCTGCATGGGCTTTTCTCCGGGAAGCCAGGCGCTCATGGTTGCAAGGGCCGTCTCCACGCACGACACGCCAGAACTCATCCCAGTCGATCTCGCCGAAATCGTAGTGACCACGCTCTTCGTTGTAGGCCAAATCGGGGTCGGGGAGGCTCAGACCAAGGGCCTCTGCCTGGGGAGCCGTAATATTGACGAAATGTTGTCTCAATTGGTCGTTACTCTTGCTCTTTACCTTCCAATTCACGAGTTCCTGGCTGTTTGGAGAATTGGAATCTGGAGGACCGAACATCATCAGAGATGGCCACCACCATCGGTTGACGGCGTCCTGGGCCATCCTCATCTGGGCTGGCGTGCCACGAGCCATGGTCGCCACAATTTCGAAACCCTGCTTCTTATGAAAGCTCTCTTCTTTGCAGATCCGAATCATGGCCCGGGCGTAAGGCCCATAGGAGCATTTGGCCAGCATCGTCTGATTCACGATAGCCGCTCCATCCACGAACCAGCCTACCACTCCAATGTCGGCCCAGGTCAGAGTCGGATAGTTGAAGATGTTAGAGTACTTGGCTTTTCCCGAGAGCAAATCTGAGAGCATCTTTTCACGGTTCACTCCCAGTGTCTCAGCAGCGCAGTACAGATAGAGGCCGTGTCCAGCTTCGTCCTGTACCTTGGCCAGCAGGGCGATCTTACGTCTTAGACTGGGGGCGCGGGTGATCCAGTTTCCCTCGGGCAACATGCCAACGACTTCCGAATGAGCGTGTTGAGACATCATTCGCACCAGCTGCCGACGATAACGCTCGGGCATCCAATCCCGCGGCTCGACCTTTTGACCCCGTGCCAGCCGCTCGTTAAAACTTCGATCCGACTCCTGGTCCTGTGCAGGCCGCACATCGAAACCCCGATCCAGTTTATTCTCGTCCATTTACGGACCATTCAAGCATGTCCAGGAAACCAATTCAAGGGCGCCAGCTAGTCCGCTGTCCGGGAAGTACAGGTTGCCAATTCGGGATGAGTTTTATGCTAGAGTTGAGCCATCGTGCACACAATTCCATTGTCCAGAGAGACCATTGAGAGAGCGAAACGAGACGAGGATCTCGAGAATGCCGGACGTGCCTCAATTCGGGAGTTAGTGAGCCTGGTCGATCGGCTGGAAAGCGAAACCGGAATCGAGTTCCTCAGGATGGAGATGGGCATCCCGGGTTTTGAGGCCAATCAGCTCGGAGTAGAAGCCGAAATCGCAGCGCTTCGGACCGGAGTGCCGGCCCGCTACCCCCGCATCCAAGGGATTCCCGAGCTGAAGCAGGCCACTGCCCGCTTCGTCGAGAAGTTCTCTGGGGTCCGGCTCGATCCAGCTGGCTGCATCCCAACCACCGGTTCTACCGCCGCCAGCTACATCTCTTTTATGACAGCCGGCCGCCGAGAACTGGAACGAGATACCGTCCTTTTCCTCGACCCAGGATTCCCAGTACATAAGCAACAGTGTCGTGCGATCGGGCTCGATTACCAGAACCTCGACATCTATGAGCACCGAGGAAGGGCACTTGAAAAAGCATTGGAGACGATTCTGGCTGAGGGCCGGGTAAGTACGCTGCTCTTTTCGAATCCCAACAATCCGGCTTGGATCTGCTTCTCCGAGAAAGAACTCGAGATCATCGGGAGGCTGTGCACTCGTTACGATGTGGTAGCTCTGGAAGACCTGGCCTACTTCGCGATGGACTTTCGCCGTAATCCTCCGGGTGCCGATCTGCCGCCCAGTCAGCCCTCGGTGGCTCAGTTCACGGACAACTATATTCTGCTCATTTCCAGCTCCAAGCTGTTCAGCTTCGCCGGTGAAAGGGTCGGTCTGGTTGGAATCTCACCGATTCTCTACACACGACGCTTCCCCGACCTGAAACGCTACTACAGTTCGTCTCATTTCGGGCACGCCCTTCTCTACGGAGCTGCCTATGCCGTGTCTGCCGGTGTTAATCATTCCTCTCAATTCGGCTTGGCAGCGATGCTTCAGGCTGTGGCGGCTGGAGAGTACCCTCTGCTGGAAGACGTGAGACGCTATGGCGATCGAGCTCGGGAAATGAAGCAGATCTTCTTAGGGAACGGATTCCGTATCGTCTATGACCAGGACGATGGAATGCCGATCGCGGATGGCTTCTACTTCACGCTCGCTTATGCGGAGCTAAGCGGCGAGGAACTGGTCGAGGAGCTTCTTCGATATGGAATCAGCGCGATCTCACTGGCCAACACCGGGAGTTCTCGCCGGGAAGGGATTCGCGCCTGTGTTTCTCTGATTCACGAGGACAAGTTCCCCGAGCTGCGAAACCGGGTCGAGGCACTGCACGGGAGGCACCGGGGAAGAGCAACTGCTCAGGATTGAGAAGGCTGCTCGATTGGGTCGGGGACTGAAGTACTCTTTGTTCTCTGCCGTTGGCCGGTGCCAGACCAGCGATTTATGTCGAGCCCCTTTTCGTGCTTGAGATTTCCCTCGCGCTTCGGATTTAGTGCTTCGTGCTTTTGGATGGATTGGGTCCGCCGGTTTGAAGCAAGGCGTAGCGCGGACCTGGAACGATAACGGAGGGACTACATTCATGGCTTTCAAGGGTTTCCAGCCGGCCTTCACGACGTTCTTGGAAGAACTCACAGCCAACAACAATCGCGACTGGTTTCAGGCCAACAAGCGACGCTATCAGGAAGAAGTCCAACAGCCGTTTCTCGACTTTGTAGCCGCTCTGGCGGGGCCGCTCCAGACCGTCTCTCCTTATTTGCAAGCTGATTCCCGAAAAACCGGCGGTTCGATGATGAGGATTTATCGCGATACCCGTTTCTCGAAGGACAAGACGCCCTACAAGACCAACATCTCAGCCCGCTTTCTGCACGTTCAGGGCAAGGAAGGAGTGGCGCCCGGCTGCTTCTTGCGAATCCGCCCGGAAGATGTCGTCGTTGGCTCCGGGTTGTGGCAGCCCGACAACGCTGCTTTGGCGAAAATACGCCACCGGATCGACCAGGAACGTGATGCGTGGGGCACGATCCGCAGCACTTTTAGCATTGAAGCTGGCTGTGGGCTGTATGACGGAGACATGCTAAAGAGGCCGCCTCGCGGCTTCAGCCCGGACCATCCTTTCGTCGAAGATCTCAAACGCAAGAGTTTCGCCGTCTTTACTACCTGGCCCGTGAAAAGGATCTACCGTGAGAGTTTTCTGACTGACACGATCGAGAATTACCGAAGCTCAGTGTCTCTGATGAGTTTCCTCGCCAAAGCCCTCGATGTTCCGTTTTGATAACTCCTAAGCTGAAACTTGATCACCCTCTGACTTGAGTCTTGTCTGCTTCGCCTCCTCAGAGCCGATCCACGCTTTGTAGGAGTTAGATTTGCTGACGAACCCGGCTGTCCAGGCCGAATTCGGCACAGGGACTCCTCAGGCAGGGCATTGTACCCGCCCCCCCCCGGACCCTTCCTGCGCTCTGAGCACCGGTACTGTGCCCTGCTCAAAGCTCTCCTTCCAGGAGAGCGGAGTTCGCCGGCACATCTGGGCTCCTACAAAGCATGGCGTGCTTCCACGGCCGCGAAGCAGATCAGAATCGAAGCGGGTCCCAGTTTCATTCATGAACGATCCGGCGAAGCCGGAGGCAGCACTAAGCTGAAACTTGATTTGGAGCCTCCATCGGAACAAGAGCGTAACCCATTGATTTTGCGACCTTTTGAGCGTACTTGAGGCGATTCTGCTGAAAGCGGGCCGCATAGGCCTCAGCGCCCTGGTCGACGTATTCTTGGCCGTATTTCAGAGCCCGATAAATGTGTTCGGAGAGCTTGCGCGCAGTGGCTCCAATGGAGATGGACATGCCTTTGCGCTGAGCCATTCTCCGATAGTAAGCACCCAAAGCTGTTGAGGAATTCTTCAGAGACAAAGCCGACATGCGAAGGGTGCAGGCAATGCGGGTCGATCCCAGACCTCTTCCACGACGCTTGCGGCTTTTGCCGGCAGAACGATCCAAGGGGGTGCAAACCTTCAGCCAGGATGCAAAGTGCTTGGTGGAGGGGAAACGCTGGATGTCGAATCCTACTTCACTGATTGCGGTCAATGCGGCTTCTGGGCCGATACCATCGATTCGGGTCAGGTCGACTCCCGTAAACCGCCACAGAGCCGTGCGCAGTTCCTGATAGCCCTGTCGTTTGATGTTCTTCTCTTTGTTGGGATTGGGATGTACCGGCACCGCTTGTTGTTGACGTTGGGGCGGGCTCAACTCTTCCAAACGCTGGATGATCTTCTGCTCATAAACCTCCACCATCTGTTGCCGATACGCATAGTGCTCCAGATGCATCTGGAGATTGAACAAATGCTCGGGCATCCAAGTGCCCTTCAAGTGCTCGGCAATCTCTGCCTGGCTCTTTTTACAGCGACGATCTCGCAACTGGGCCAACTGTAAGGGATCTCGTTCTCCCGCCACGATGGCTCGGAGAATAGACATTCCCGTCACTCCTGTCAGATCCGTCACGGCTTGGTGAACTTTGATATTCATCCAGTCCAGTGCTTTCTGCATTCGCTGGACCACCGATCCCAACGTTTCTTTCAAGTTGGCCCGCTCTCGGGCCAGGGCTCGCAACTCCCGAATCACTGGCGAGGGTCGGAAACAAGCCTCCAACAGCCCACATGCGTGTAGCTTCTGAATCCACTGGCAGTCCAACATATCGGTCTTCCGACCGGGAACCCGCTTGAGCTTGCGGGCATCCACTAGAACTGCCTCGATGCCCCGTTCTTCCAGCAGATCGTATAAAGGAATCCAATACGTTCCCGTACTCTCGATGGCCACCGACTGGACTCCTTGTTTGTGCAGCCAGCCCGCCGCGGCTTCCAACTCGCACGTGGTGGTCCCGAATACTCGCACATTCGGCACTCCTTCCTCTGTTTCTGGGGCACAAATCCAGTGCTCTCGACTCCCCGCATCGACTCCTGCTACCCGGCTATGGACGACCTCCAACCCTCGGGCTGCTTGCTGTCTTTTTTGGGCTCGCTTCCTCCTGCTCTTCTTCTTGGCTTTCATGCTATCGTTGAACCTCCATAAGGAATGTGCGAGCTGCGGCCCGAGGTGGCTATGCTGCTAAATCTAAGCTGCGGGATGGTCCCCCTGGGGGACCTCACCAGTGAATCATGGCCGACTCGGGACCAGGCTAAGATTCGAGCAGTGGATGCTTCAGTGCTTGCCAGGGTCTTGACTGCCACAGCTCGCACCTAGACTAACTCGAAGCTGCCCAAGTTTCTTCCTCGAATCATCCGGCCAACGGCCGGGGGCTGGGCTAAGCTGAAACTTGATCGTGGGAATCGCTCCCTCGCTGACGCTTCGGGCTCC
>CBDDCF010000011.1:0-86615 GCA_965225995.1 Acidobacteriota bacterium
ACCCGTTACTTGGCTTGATTGAGCTGGCCAGGCTCAACCTTGATCAGCTTCTCTCTCCTGGGCGAACTGAAACTCTTGTCGCTAAACTAGACCCCAAATAAGCGTATCAGCTTCTGGGCCGCTCGATTGACTCTTTTTGAGGGTCATTTAGCCCTCTGTGGTCGACTTTCGGACTGAAGGCTGCGCGAGTCGGGCGCATCCGACGGTGATCTCCTGCTGGAGGGCCTTCGGAGTGGGATCGAGAGGCAAGAATCGGAATTTTCGGCCGTTTTCGAACAGACTTCGACCTCAGCCCTTGAACCTCCGTGGATTTTCTTTGCTTTGTCCTGTGGCGGGTTAGCCGTAGCGGACCCGCTTGGGCGACGGCACTCCGCTCAGCAGCGTTTCGGTCCAGTCGTTGACGTTCAGCAGCCGGTAAAGAAGACGTCGCCCCCGCTGCAGGATCTGGCAAGGAATCTGAACCAGCCGGCGCAGGAACCGGCGATACTCCATCTTCAGAATCCGCTGCCCCATCGTCTTGTCGGATTGCACCAGGCCCAGCCAGGCTTTCAAGTTCCAGGCCTGGGCAGCAATCACCAGGTACGCCCAGTTGGACTCGAGGCTGTCCGAGGGCATCCGCATCGCCTGAACCCCGTTCTTGAGCTGCTCCACCACATTCTCCTGATGGCAGCGACGATTGGCTGAGAAAACCACTTCCCTGGCCGACTCCTTTCGCAGGTTGGTCAGATAGAACAGATAGCGGGTCTCGTCAAAGAGCCGTCCCTGTCCTTGGGTGACCGTAATTTGCTTTCGCACCACCACCAGCCGATAGTTCTGCTTGCAGGCCGCCGGTCGCTAGGCCAGCTCGGCCACATCTTCCCGCTCCAGTTGCAGATTGCGATAGCCATTCTTTTTGACCAGGGCCTGGCGGATATTCTTGCGCCGCCGTCTTCGCAGTTTCTTCTTCTTTGCCCGATCCAGCCGACTCCAGGCGCTGGGCTCCAGTCCTTCGGCCCGACCAACCAACCCCTGGCTGGAATCCGCCCCAAAGAGAAACTCTACGCCCTCCTGATCCCAGCGGTCCAGATGACGCGTCTGCGTAAAATCCGTGTCGCCCCGCAGCAACACCTTCTGGAAACCACCACCGCGCACCAACTCGATGGCCCGATCCAGCACCTCGGCCGCGCCTTCATGGGAGGGCCGGTTGCCCGACCGATTCACCAAATAGAGCACCTCGTTGGTCTCAGCCACAGACACTACCAGCGGATGATAGCTCCAGTGGCCGGTGTAGCTCATTCCGATTCCGCTCTTACACTGTCCATCCGTCGGGGCGATCGTCCCGTCCACATCAATCGTGGCCTGACGGTGAAACTCCTTGTCTTGGTTCGACCACACTTTCCGTCGCGCCTCATTGACCGCTTCCATCAGATCCCAGATCGAATTCCTGTCGAAGCGCCGCAGGAAGTCCCCCTCCGTGGACGGCGCTGGCACCTTGCGGGCCCCCAGCGCGTCCAGATACACCGGGTCCCGGCGTCGAGCCTCCACGTCCTGCAGGCAGCTACCGCCCGTCATGACGTTGTAAATCAGATTGAGCACATGATCCGATTCCCGGTACGGCAGATGCCGCTCCAGCACCTTCACCCGTTGGTCGATGGTTTCGGCCAGTTCCAGCTGCTTGACCAGCAGCTGGATCACACCCAGCCCCCCGCAGTCCACGGCTCGGACTCGATCCGAAATCGCATAATGGATGTTGCCCCCGCGCAGCACCCTTTGGCCCTTCTCCGGCATCCCACTCCGATCTAATCGATCTGCACTTTCCGATTGCCGTTTGCGCAGGATTTCGATATCTTTTGGGTTCACCTGAAATGCCTTTCTTTTCGGTGTTTTCCAGAGTTTTTTGCAACCCTAGAATACCCGTCAGGACTGGCATTTCGGGCCTTTTCAGGCCCTTGGAATCAACACTGATGTACTTGCTTTGGGTCTAGGCTGACAGCCCAGATAGAACTCGCTTTCCCCAATCCTGATAGCGGAAAGCGCAGGGTCTTTCGCGATCTCCGATCTGATGATCAAGATTATGCTATTGCTTCAGGGGCTATCCTATTGAAGACGGTGCTTTCGAACCTGGTCGGTGGATTTGCGACGGGTGCACAGATGTTTGGCGAGTGTGAATGTGCGGACATAGGTGACTGTCCGCCATGTACCGGCGTGAATGTGACGACGGAAACTGCGAACCGACCTCTGGCTGTGGCATGGGCGACCTATCTGATTGCACCGGCACTTGTGTTTGTTTGGCTGGCTGACCCGACCAAGCAGGTCGAAGCCTTACACGTTGATTAGTCAGGATGCAGGTTAGTAACGATCCAGTTCTGTTCACTCAGGAAGACCCTCTGGAATTCCGAGGTGAGCCACCGGAACACTGGAAATGAGGTCAGGTCAAAGGTGGACAAAGGATAGCTGGCCTCGTTAGTTAAAACTGGAGATCCGCACGCAGCGAAAGGGGATCCACGACCAGTTCGGTTCGACCGTGCTAAACTCCGGCGAGAGCAGATTGTAGGAACCATTGCTTCATCCGAGATTGACCGGAGTTACGTGCGTCGCTTCATGCAACTCATTTCGCAGGACCTTCGATACGGGGCACGGGTCTTTTGGAATCAACCCTTCTATGCCCTTGTCTCACTAGTCACACTAGCGTTGGGCATTGGTGCCAACACCGCGACATTCACTGTAGTCAACGCTGTCCTCCTACAACCTCTACCTTATGCTCACCCTGATCGCCTCGTCGCTGTGAAGAATACTTACCGTGACTGGCAGAGCGTAGAGCTGATGGGAGACCTAGGTGTCTCGCCAGGCGGATCGCTACCCAACTACCTTGATTGGAGAGCCCAAAACACGGTCTTCGCTGACCTCGCTGCGTACTTCACGGCAGAGCACACAAGGCTGACGCTTACTGGAGTCGAGGTGCCGGAACGCCTGACCACATTGGAGGTTACCGCATCGTTTTTCCCTGTGCTCGGTATCAAGCCCTTCCTTGGCCGATTTTTTGTTCCCGAGGACGAAGAACCGGGGAATTCTCCTGTCGTAGTTCTTAGTCACGGTTTTTGGCAGCGTCAATTCGGAGCGAACCCCTGCTTGATCGGCAATAAGCTGATGCTACGTGAAGAGAGTTTTGAGGTCATAGGGGTGGCTCCTCCCGATTTCCGATTCCTGGATCTCAAGACGGATCTGTGGCTGCCAGTTGTCCTAGGGCTCGACGGCCACCAGAGAGCTTCTCGATACTTTAACTTCATTGGTCGCCTGAAAGACGGTGTGTCTCTCACCCTGGCTCAAGCGGAGATGGAAACAATTGCCAAGCGGCTTGAGGCAACGCATCCCGTGAATCGAGGATCCAGCATTCGGTTGGTGCCGTTGCATGAGGAGGTAGTGGGTCAGGTTGCCTACGAGCTGTGGCTTCTCCTCGGCATGGCTGGACTGGTCTTGCTGGTCACGTGTGTGACCTGCCCCCACGAACGAGTCTACCTTCTAAGTTAGACTTGGGACCACTTGAAGTCCACTCCACGGGATAGAACCCAGTGCTTGGGACCTGGGTAGTTTGGCCTCCGGCGCCGGCGGCCGATAGGCCAAGGCGCTGTGAGGCCGTCTCTGGTTGTACTCCCTGCGCCACCTCTCGACGAGCACCTTTGCTTCCCACAACGTGTCGAAGATCTCTACATTGAGGAGCTCGTCTCTCAGTTTTCCATTGAAGCTCTCCACATATCCATTCTCCCAGGGGCTGCCCGGTTCGATGTATAAGGTCCTCACCCCAACAGCCTTCAGCCAGTCCCGGACCGCCTGAGCCGTAAACTCCGACCCGTTATCGGACCGGATGTATTCAGGCACTCCCCGATCCACGAATAACTCCGCCAATCGGTCCAACACGTCTTGGTGATTCATCTGCCGCTTTACATCAATGGCCAAACACTCCCGAGTGTACTCATCCAGTAGGGTCAATAATCGAAAGGCCCTTCCGTCATGGGTTCGCTCATGCACGAAGTCATAGCTCCAGACATGCTTCTTATGGGCTGCGCGTAACCGAACGCAGGATCCATCATTGAGCCACAGTCTCCTTCGTTTGGGCTGTCTGGACGGGACTTTCAGCCCCTCCTGTCTCCACAGCCTCTCCACCCGCTTGTGATTCACTTTCCACCCTTCCCAACGAAGCATGGCCGTGATCCGTCGGTAGCCGTATCGCCCATATTGGGTGGCCAACCTCACCATCTCAGCCACCAGTCGGGCCTCATCATCGGGAATATGCCTGTCCCTTCGCTGGGTCGATCGAGCCTGTCCCAGCACTCGGCAGGCCCGACGTTCGGAGACTCGCTCTGCTCCCAATCTTTCTCTCACCCACACCACTGCGCGTCTCCTCTTCGCCGGGCCTAGAAGTTTCCCGAGGAAACTTCCTTCAGAATCTGGTTGTCCAAAGACAGTTCCGCTACCAGCTTCTTCAACCGGGCATTCTCCTTCTCCAGGGACTTCAAACGCTTGGCCTGATTCAGTCGAAGCCCTCCGTATTCCTTCCGCCACCGGTAGTAGGTCTGCTCGCTTACCCCGATCTGTCTGCACACCTGGCCCACCCTCTGTCCTTGGGCTAGACCCACCTCGGCCTCACGCAACTTGATGATGATACTCTCTGCTGTAAACCGCTTCCGTGCCATCTCTTGCCTCCTTCCTAATCCGAAAATCCTAACATTCAACTTGGACTCGTTTTAGGGGGCAAGGTCATGTGCGAATATTGCGAGTTTTGTCTCCTCGATGTATTTGACACGCGAGAGCGAGTTTGCAATTCGGACCTCGCTGGGAGCTACGCCTGGCATTCTTATCCGCCAACTCCTGACGGAGAATCTCCTCCTGGCAGTTTTCGGCGGCAGTGTTGGGGTTACTATCGCAGTTGTCGGTACGAAGCTTCTGATTCCACTGGTGCCCGCCGGGCTCCCTCGTCGAGACGAAATCGGAGTCGATCCCTGGGTGCTCGGATTTGCCCTATGCGTATCTTTGATAACCGTGCTGTGCTTCGGGTTGATCCCTTCCTTGAGAGCGACGAAAGATGGCCTTGCGGCACGGGGTGGTCCAAGGTTGCGGTCGCCTTGGCAGGCCGGCTTCGAGAAGACGCTACTTTCAGCAAACTCTGGTGACGGTCGAGATCGCTTTGACGCTGACGCTGTTTATTGCTGCTGGCCTTCTCGTGAACAGTTACGCTCGATTGACAATAGTGCAGCCCGGCTTTGTCGGCAGCGATTTACTGACATTTCGGATCTTCGCCTATGGTCCAGCTAGGAGGCGGACTCCAGAACTCGTAGCGTTTTACCGCGAAACATTCGAACGGCTCGGCAACCTCCAGGGCGTCCAGTCGGTAAGCGCTACGACTTCTGTTCCCTTCACTGACGTATTGAGTCTTACCTATTTCCGTTTTGGAGTAGAAGAAAGCGTGGAACCCGAGAAACTCATGGCCGAAAGAAGTGTGATTTCTCCCGGATATTTTCGGACGATGGGAATCTCTCTGCTGCGAGGCAGGAATTTTACACCTAATGACAAACCTGATTCACAACGAGTGCTGATCATCAACCGAACGATGGAGCATCGTTTTTGGCCGACGGTCAACCCCATCGGGAAGGAAGTATGGCTTGGAAAAGCGCCCACACCAAGAGCACGAAAGGACCCATATCTTATCATTGGTGTCGTCGATGACGTTCGGCATCGTGGACTCAATTCCCCAGTACAACCCAGAATCTACCAGCCTTACACTCAAGGAGGATCTCGTGCACTCTGGAACATGAGTGTGGTGACTCGCGTACTCTCTCCATCTTCAGAGATGTTCTCCGCAATCCGGAGGGAGATAGCTGAGGTTGATAGGCATGTTGCAATCTATGAAGCACGGAGCATGCAAGACCTAATGTACTCGTCTTTAGGCGAACCCCGTTTTCGCAGTTGGCTGGCAGGATTCTTCGCACTACTTGCGCTACTGCTCGCCACAGTGGGGCTCCTGGCGCTCATGTTTCGGATGGTCAAACAAAGGACGTACGAGATCGGAGTACGGATGGCGGTTGGCGCGCGGAGACTGGATATTATCCTTCTGCTCACAACCCGAGGTGCTACTCTGCTGATAAGTGGGATTCTCCTGGGATTACTAGGAGCATTGGCGGTAACTCAAATGCTCTCCAGTTTCTTGTTCGAATTGAGCCCGTTCGATCCACTAACTTTCGCGCTCGCTTCTTCGATCCTCGGCTTCGTGGGGTTGGCTGCATGTTACGTCCCATCCCATCAGGCAGCGCATTGGGATCCAGCAGTGACGCTCAGGCACGATTGAGGACGCCTGCCTGGCCCCGACTTGTGGACAACCCGCCTTGACGCGTCACCTCGGCTTGCTACTCTTTACGTACCATAAAGGACGTTATGGGACGCTTTCAGACAACCCAACCATCACCCAGGAAATCACCCCTCCTGTCCCGAGCTTGCGAGCGTGTCGACATGAATGCGCTGGTTAGCCCTCATAGCTCAGATCGGTTAGTTCTCATAATATCAATACTGCCAGTGGGTATCGGAACGCTGGCAACTGTTGACTGACTGACTGACTGACTGACTAACCTCACCACTAGGCGAAATGTGTCCGAAATGGTCCAGCTCACTGGTTCATCTCGTATCTGGCCCAAGGTCAGAATACCGTCCCGAGCGTCGTCCACAGTCGTCCTGGTCTGTATCAGCGCGTCGTCAGCGCCAGCGTGGAACGACTCGATTGCGTTAATGACTTGTCCTCCCAGAGGGTCCGATTCGCCAACAAAATGAGGGTGCCGCCATGGCGCTGGGAGGACCACCTGGGAAAAAAGAAGCGCCTGATCGGCGTAGTGCGGAGATTCAGGGTCACTGTTTTGGGGGTTGGGATACGTAAGGGGTGGCTATCGTTCCAGAAAACGGGCTGTCTAGCGCAGAAAAGCGCAACGAAAAATGAGACAAAATGAGACAGAAATGAGCTATTTAGAAAAGCCAAAAGGGCATGCCAAGTTCCTGCAAAATACTGGAACTAAGCTATTTGTAGCGGAATCAAGAGTCAAAATAGCGAGGTGTTCTATCGTCGGTATGTCTCACCAAAATTATCAATGCCCTGGAAGACCACGTCTTGCCGACGTCGAGGTCGTTGCCTACCACAAAAGGGGCCCCCCGGCGAGCCGGTTCTGGGAGTCGACTGCAGGCTCCGCGTCCACGTCCCGATCTCCTGAATTAAGCCTCCGACCGCTTCCTTGCATACCAACTTGGTAACGTGTTTTTGGGAGAGTGAGCCATCGGAAAAAGGAGACAATGACTATGAAGTTGCCTGCAACACCTAAGAAAATGGTCGCCAAGAAGCCGGAGTTAGTTCTAGCGACGCGAGACAAAAAGATACAGAAAAAGCCCTGGCCAGCGTGGGCCTATAGGTTGATCGAGGTATGGGCGGATTCTAGTGTGAACGCAACAACGCTGGAGAGATGTAAGGAGGCAACGGTCCCGAGGGCGACATTCTATCGGGCAATACAGAAGCCCGATTTTGCCGCATGGTGCTATAAGTCGATCGACGCCCGGATCCACGTGAGTCATCGCGAGGTCGACATGGCCCTGATTTGCAAGTGCACACAAGGCGATCTCGAAGCAATGAAGCTCTTCTATGAGATCTATCCGGTCAAGCGTCGGCCTGCCCGAGCCTGGAGATATTCACGCCAGTGCTCCTGCCCTGGAGTCCGAGCCTCTGCAAGCTGAGAAGCAAATCAAGTCAATTCTAGATAGTGCAATACTGCGGCAGGTCATCGCGGTCATTAAAAACAACAGGTCTTAGGGCAGAGTGAAGCCTTGCTTGACGCGGAGGACCGAGGGAGAGACTGCTCTATGGTCTTCTAATGCGAAATCAAGATGCTTCGTGAAGGGGTTGCCGGTGCGCAAGGCATCCGATAGAGCTGAATCGCTGTCCGTGTATCGAACTTCCCGTAGACCCACAAACGGCTCGCACTCGAGGTGCACGTCAAGACTGCCCCTTACACCCGTATAACAGCCGCCGTAGTGCGCCCATAGTAAGCGGTTGTCGCCAGACCCACTGAGGGACACCTAAATCAGATAGAGTCCCACGGGGCTGTTGGTTGGAGCCGGGCAGCCTGCGCCCAAGCAACTTAGATTTGTTACCCTAGGCGTTACCCAGCCTTGAGACCGGCCAGATTTTCAAGTACTCAAATCCTTGTAACTTGTTGAGAAAATTGGTGGAGACGAAGGGACTCGAACCCTCGACCTCCTGAGTGCGATTCAGGCGCTCTTCCAGGCTGAGCTACGTCCCCACCTCTAGTGATTGTAACTCACAACCTCCAACTCTCAACTCACAACTGAGAGGAACACCCAACTCATACTCCTCACAGGGCCGGGGTATCGTTGTGGTCAGGGTTCCCGGGGGAAAGGCCCGGAGCTCTGGAGACGACTCGTTGGGCCTTCCCGCCGGGGGCTTCCGCCTGCCCGGCTCTGAAAGTCACGACCTGAATCCGCTGCTAGCCCGGATAATCCCGGCCCTGCAGCCGAAAACTCGTGCATTATCCGGGCTCGTCGGCCGACCACAGTCGCTCTCTTCCACAGGCTCAGGCCAAGGCCTGTTGCACAGGCTAGTTGGATGTCTTGCTCAGACTGGTTAAGGCGGGGCGTGGGGGCTGCGTATTAACTGCTGAGGGTTCCGAGGGGGGCGGATTCGGTCGTTGAATCCAACAAACCATGTTAACGATTGAAGCTCCGCAAATGACGATGACCCTTTCCGGTGGGTTTGTGCCCGTTAGAAAGGGACGATGTCGCTACATCGTTCTCCTACGCTGTCGTCTCACCCCTCCCGGAATCCTCACCTCATCGTATCAACTCTACGATCCCCCTGAGTTGCTATTCTGGAGAATCTGAAACTCTTGTTGAAAATCTGAGGTCCAACCCACGGGCGCTCCCTCGCTTACGCTTTAGGCTCAGCAACAATTCCTCTGCGGAATCTCGGGCGTCTTCGCGTCTCTGCGATTGCATTTCAGCCGGCCTGACTATCTCTTCACCCGGACTCCACCGTTGAGAAGCTGATCGAAAGGGATGAGGTTGCCTTCGATATCCACAATCTGTGGCACGGTGCCTTTGAAGGCCACGACGGCTGTCCCGAGCTTCTGCTGGCCGGTCCGGAACTGAATCGTGATATTGGGAGCTTCAGGGAGAGGACGAAAGGGCGCTTCGGTGTCAATCATCAGAAAGGCCAGCTCCCGATTCTTGAGGGCCGGGTTGTAGAAGGAGACAAAGAGGAAGTCGTCGGGCACGTTGAGCGTGATCGAGTCGGGGACTCCATCGCTGTCGGCGTCGGTGGGATCAAAGATCAGACGCTTCTCATCGAAATCGAGTGAGAACATCAGAAGTAACAGTTCGTCGCCTCCTCCCGGCTGGCCGTCGTCCGGGCCGGGCCGGAAGAGAATCGGCAGGCGGGTCAAGCGATCCCGCTTCGCACTCGTGACTGCCGCCACCAGGTCCGGCCCCGGCGCGGACGCCCGGTTTTCCGGTGAGATATTGGGTGGAGGGTTGACTGGATTCGGCCGGTAGGCCGACTCGACGTCGATCAGCGAAATGACCTGCTTTCCTCCACGCCTTCTCGACAGGAGCAGAGAGCGTTCCTCCTTGAACTCGGAACGAGGCGGCAGTAGCTCGATATCGCTGGCCTTGTCGGCTTCCAGCCAGGGAGCGATCAGGGTGTCTTCAGTGGGGATATACAAGTCGATTTGATTTCGACCTCGTTCCACAATAAAGAGATGCGTTGCATCGTTGCAGCCTGTCCCTTCTCGGTAGGCGATGCGGAGCCTGAACGGGAGCGCCAGACCGCTGAGAACCTCTTCGATCTCGAGGGTCGAGCGATCGAGACTGACAACCCTCCCTTCTATTGGTTGGGAGAGGTAGATGAGCCCGCTACAAATGTCGACCGCGATACCGCTAATCCCTCCCAGCGGAGCTGCCACTCCCAGTGATCGGCTGCCGTTGGTTTCGGTTTCAGTGGCTGGTACCGAGGCTGGGATCAGATCCTCTTCCACGGAGAAACGGGAGACGATGATGACCTGATCGGCATCCGCGATGAGCAGGTCGCCGGTGATCGGATCCTGGGTCAAGGCTCTGGGATCCTGCAAACCGGAAATTATGGTTCGGGTCGCCTGAGTTTCAGGATCAAGACGGATGAGGTTGCCGAAGGTGGCGTCCAGCAGCAACAGATACTCTCGCAGGTCGCGGCCGGAGAAGGGCACGATCTGGGCGATTTCGCCATCAAAGGTCCGCAACTCCTCTCGCGTATCGGGGGTCATGACGAAGATGGAAGACGTTTCTGAAGCCTGTGCCGGAGACGTTTCGGGACCCAGCACGTTGAGCTCGGCCGTGTAGAGCAGTCCCAGGGTGTGCAGGAAGGCCACCGAGAGCACCACACCCAAATCGTCGCGCAGTGAAGTGGCCTCAACTACATCCACAGACGCGCTCGACGTGATTCCCTCCGCCTCTCCGATGACCACGACCGGAATCGTCCTCGGCTGTGCCGGGGGCGCGGTGTACAGGCCCTGCAGGGTAATCCGGCCATCGATCATGTTGCCTCCCTCGACACCGTTCACCGTCCAGCGTATGTCCCCCACGGCTCCCGGCAAGGAAAAACTCTGGGTGCCTCCCGGTTGCAGGACGTTCAGAGGGGGGTCGACTCGGGTGATTCCGATTCCCACATCGGGAGCGAACTCGGGGGGAGCGATTTTAGGCGGAATGTTGGCCAGTACCGAGACATCTTCGGTTCCGAAGATCGAGATGAGGAACAGAGGGACCGAGCTCCGAATGAAAATGAGTCCTCCGTTTTGCCCGGCCGCGGCCTGAATCAGTTCTGTGATCAGTTTGCTGATTCTTTGGCGGGGGCGGAGCACTCCCGTGAAAGTTCCGAGGACCTCTCCTTCTTTAGTGAGAGCCAGGATCCTGTAGTCGGCTGGGTAAGCTGCCGTGTTCAGGGCGGCGACTCCGGTGAAGAACCCTGAGACGGTCGCCAGAGGTGAGAAGATCCCCGTACTGGTGGGTGCGGGGATGGCGCTGGTCGCGGCTCGAGCTCCGGTGGCCGGAATTTCATAGGAGAAAAAACCGTTAATGCCCTGGGATGTCGAGCTGACTTCAAGCCAGCCCTCGAGGGTCTGATTCCCCTGAAAACCGAACAGCAGGGCTACGTCCCGGGTCACGGTTTGGCCGGCTTGCAGGCTCAGCACTACCGGATTCTGCTCGACCTCGTTGATGTATAACATCCCATCGGGCCGGTAAGCAGTGACGGTTGCCAACACGGCGTTGCCGGAGTAGTTGACCAGTCCGAGTTCGGATTCGATGCCTCCCAGGACCGCCATCTGAGGAACATAGATCTTATTCAGCAGTTCCAGGGCATTCCGTGCATTGAGCGCTTGGAAATCCCGAGTGCCGCTTCGGATGACCTGAAAACCCAGAATCTCAGCGCTGGCAGCGGCCGTGATGTAGCTGTCAGGAGTCACCTGAGTTCCGGCTGGAGAGCCGATTCCAAAGACTTCGAAGACATCGATCCGAGCGGAGCCCATGCCGGCGATCTCGAGCGTCGTCGCTGCGGCTTCGGCCCCCACCAGAGTAAGTTCTACGGTCAACGCACTCGGGTTTGGATTCACGATGTTCAGTTCGGTGGACAGGCCGTTATCTACCTTGACCGTGTTGAAGACGATCTCATTAGCCCGTTCCGGCAGGTCCGCTCCGTCCAGCTCGACCAGCTTGTCGTCCAAATCGAGGAAAAATCCGGCCAGGTCGGGCACTGGACTGGTGGCCTGAAACCAGCCCATGGTCGAAGGGTCTAGTTGGCCGAAGATTTCGAAGGTGAGTTCGGAAAGCTGCTCACCGGCCGCGATCAACCGTTGCGTGACGGCCAACTCCTGCCCCAGATTGTCATAGGCAGTGAGAGTGACCGCAGCGGTAGAGTCTTGCGGGTTGACGATCGCGATGCCAGTGATTTTTCCGGTCTCAAAAGCCAGTCTTGGAAAGTCGAGGACGCTTCCCAGGGAGAATGATCCCTGCGGGTTCGGCCCCCGCGCGGCCATCGAACTGGTGCTTTCCTCCGATTCGATTCGGAATAGGAGAACTCTCGCTAGCCCCCAAATAAGCGTATCAGCTTCTGGGCCGCTCGATTGACTCTTTTTGAGGGTCATTTAGCCCTCTGTGGTCGACTTTCGGACTGAAGGCTGCGCGAGTCGGGCGCATCCGACGGTGATCTCCTGCTGGAGGGCCTTCGGAGTGGGATCGAGAGGCAAGAATCGGAATTTTCGGCCGTTTTCGAACAGACTTCGACCTCAGCCCTTGAACCTCCGTGGATTTTCTTTGCTTTGTCCTGTGGCGGGTTAGCCGTAGCGGACCCGCTTGGGCGACGGCACTCCGCTCAGCAGCGTTTCGGTCCAGTCGTTGACGTTCAGCAGCCGGTAAAGAAGACGTCGCCCCCGCTGCAGGATCTGGCAAGGAATCTGAACCAGCCGGCGCAGGAACCGGCGATACTCCATCTCCAGAATCCGCTGCCCCATCGTCTTGTCGGATTGCACCAGGCCCAGCCAGGCTTTCAAGTTCCAGGCCTGGGCAGCAATCACCAGGTACGCCCAGTTGGACTCGAGGCTGTCCGAGGGCATCCGCATCGCCTGAACCCCGTTTTGAGCTGCTCCACCACATTCTCCTGATGGCAGCGACGATTGGCTGAGAAAACCACTTCCCTGGCCGACTCCTTTCGCAGGTTGGTCAGATAGAACAGATAGCGGGTCTCGTCAAAGAGCCGTCCCTGTCCTTGGGTGACCGTAATTTGCTTTCGCACCACCACCAGCCGATAGTTCTGCTTGCAGGCCGCCGGTCGCTAGGCCAGCTCGGCCACATCTTCCCGCTCCAGTTGCAGATTGCGATAGCCATTCTTTTTGACCAGGGCCTGGCGGATATTCTTGCGCCGCCGTCTTCGCAGTTTCTTCTTCTTTGCCCGATCCAGCCGACTCCAGGCGCTGGGCTCCAGTCCTTCGGCCCGACCAACCAACCCCTGGCTGGAATCCGCCCCAAAGAGAAACTCTACGCCCTCCTGATCCCAGCGGTCCAGATGACGCGTCTGCGTAAAATCCGTGTCGCCCCGCAGCAACACCTTCTGGAAACCACCACCGCGCACCAACTCGATGGCCCGATCCAGCACCTCGGCCGCGCCTTCATGGGAGGGTCGGTTGCCCGCCCGATTCACCAAATAGAGCACCTCGTTGGTCTCAGCCACAGACACTACCAGCGGATGATAGCTCCAGTGGCCGGTGTAGCTCATTCCGATTCCGCTCTTACACTGTCCATCCGTCGGGGCGATCGTCCCGTCCACATCAATCGTGGCCTGACGGTGAAACTCCTTGTCTTGGTTCGACCACACTTTCCGTCGCGCCTCATTGACCGCTTCCATCAGATCCCCGATCGAATTCCTGTCGAAGCGCCGCAGGAAGTCCCCCTCCGTGGACGGCGCCGGCACCTTGCGGGCCCCCAGCGTGTCCAGATACACCGGGTCCCGGCGTCGAGCCTCCACGTCCTGCAGGCAGCTACCGCCCGTCATGACGTTGTAAATCAGATTGAGCACATGATCCGATTCCCGGTACGGCAGATGCCGCTCCAGCACCTTCACCCGTTGGTCGATGGTTTCGGCCAGTTCCAGCTGCTTGACCAGCAGCTGGATCACACCCAGCCCCCCGCAGTCCACGGCTCGGACTCGATCCGAAATCGCATAATGGATGTTGCCCCCGCGCAGCACCCTTTGGCCCTTCTCCGGCATCCAACTCCGATCTAATCGATCTTCACTTCCCGATTGCCGTTTGCGCAGGATTTCGATATCTTTTGGGTTCACCTGAAATGCCTTTCTTTTCGGTGTTTTCCAGAGTTTTTTTGCAACCCTAGAATACCCGACAGGACTGGCATTTCGGGCCTTTTCAGGCCCTTGGAATCAACACTGAGGTACTTGCTGTGGGGCTAGCTCGACCACGTCGTCCTGATCGATGCGGTCGTCACCGTTCACATCGAAGTCGGCGCTGCCGGGGAAGCTCCCCCCTGCCACGTCGGCAACCAGGTTGCCATCTCCGTCATTCAGTTCAAAGACCAGGTCGGCTGCATCCCGACCATCCAGCAGTCCGTCTCGATTAAGATCGGTGCGGGGAACCAGCGTGACATCGGCTCTACCCCGGTTGTTTTCGGTCAGCGTAGGATCTTCATCGGGGCTCGAAACCGTCGCCAGATTGCTTTTCAAACCGAAGGCATCTCCGGTGACCCGGACCCGTATCGAGAGTTCGATCGAACCCATGGAGGCGAGGGAGGCTCGACCGCACTGGATATGTCGTCCATGTTGGAGCGTTCGGCACGTCACCCCTTCGGGCAGGCCCCCGCCAAGTGGCATGAAATCCACGCCCTCCGGGAGCAAGTCGTCAATCACGAGAGGACCGGAATCAACGGGTCCCTGGTTGCACACCTTCAGGGTGTAGCTGAACAGGTCGTCAACGGCGGCCACTGTCAAAGGTGCCGTTTTTTCCAGAGTTAGATCGGCTGAGGGTGGAGGGTTCCCTTGAAGTGAGCGGCCTTTGTCCTTTCCGATTTCCGGGATCTGCCCAGTGATGGACGTCGATTGCCCGAGCAGGAGGGTCCCGCCAGCAATCGATAGCATCAGAAAGCCGACAATCTTGAGCCCGGCCCTGTAAGACCCCTCAGTCATTTCTACTGTTTCCTCCTCAGGACCATGATACCCCGGAGGGTCTGTTCCCAAGATCTCTGAATTCTCTCGTGTTCTTTCGCCGTGGCGGCAGCCCGGGGCGGGAAAGTTTGCTCAGGTGCAGCCCACGCATTGTAGGAGCCACCTCCGGGTGGCGAACCGGCCGCAAGCCGGACCCGAGGATTTCGATTGAATGATGTCGGATTTCCGGTCTTTGACCAGATTGCATTTCGGTACGCCCGCTTGACCGCAACGAACCGGATCAGTCAGGATGCCCTGCATGTGGCGCTCATTGATCATCGCACCTCTTTTCTTTTCCACGGCCTTTTCCCAGAACGCCCCGTCAACCGACATTTTCCTGGTTGAACCGGGGTCTCCGCCTAAGGTCCAAAACCTCACTGATCGGCAGGAGTATGATAACCAGCCCCATTTTCTCCCCGGGTATTCGGCGTTCCTCTACACCAGCCAGCGATCCGGCCAGAGCGACATCTATCGCTATGATTTGAAGCGGCGGCGCTCCACGCGGCTGACTCGAACCTCGGAGAGCGAGTATTCAGCCACGCCGCTGCTGGGCGGCCGGCGTTTTTCGGTGATACGGGTTGAGGAGGACGGGCGGCAAAGGCTCTGGAGTTTCAAGTTGGATGGGAGCGGTCCAGAACTGTTGCTGCCCGATCTGGCACCGGTGGGGTACCAGGCCTGGCCCAGCCCGACTCAAGTTTTGACCTTCATCCTGGGAAACCCTGCCACGTTGCAGGTGGCGGAGTTGGGCAGTTCACAGGCCAGGATCCTGGCTCGGCAGATTGGGCGCTGTCTGCGACTGGTGCCCGGCCAGGCCGCGGTCTCTTTCGTGAGCAAGGCTGAAACTCCCTGGATGATCCGCAAATGGAACGCTTCCAATGGGAGTATTGAGAACCTGGCTGCGGTGCTTGAGGGGAGCGAAGACTACGGCTGGTCGGCTGACGGACAGCTCTTTATGGGGAGACAATCGACTCTGTATCGCTACTCGGACCCGGATCATGAATGGACTGCAGTGGCAGACCTGTCCGCTCAAGGGATTTCCGGCATCACCCGGATGGACGTTTCCGGGGACGGGAAGTTGTTCCTGGTGGTTGCCGAGTCGACTGCTGGTTCGCGAGAATGAGGGCCCCTCCCACACATCCGAAACCACTTCAATGCCATCCCGGGAGAGAACTCCAAGAAGGCCTGTGGCATGCCCGTCCCACAAATCAAGTTTCAGCTTAGTTGGACAGCTCGGGATTCCTCGCATCCGATTGGCTTCGCTGCCTCGGGGGCAGGCCATGCTTTGTGGGAGCGAGCTGCGCGGGCGAACGCCGCTTTCCTGGAAGGAGAGCTTTGAGCGGGCACAGTAGCAGTGCTTCAGAAGGGCGGGAAGGGGGCCACTGGGGGCCAGGGGTCCAATTCCGATGTTTGAGGGATCCCCGATTGCCCGGATCCGGCTTGGACTGCCGGGTTCGTCAGCAAAGCTCACTCCTACAAAGCGTAGTTCGGTTCTGAGGAGGCAAGGCAGACAAGAGGTGCATCAAGTTAGCCAGCAAATCAAGTCTAAGCTTAGCGCGGCCCAACGTCAGTCGGGCAGCATTAGGATATCTGGCGCCGGCGAACAGGGTTGGCAGGCTGGAAGCCAGCACTACCTTGGGTTCTCTGCAAGAATCCTCCTGATTGGAATGATGGCCTCGCTGCCGCTCCCGGCGCTGTATGCCCAACCGACGAGTACGGAGTCGGTTCTAATCCCTCGAATCCAGGTCGCCCCGGTTCTAGAAGATTTCCTGGAAATGAAGCCAAGCCCTCGAATTGAGGGAACGATGGCGCGGGTCCACTCGTTTCGCCAGACTGCCCCCAGCGATGGGGAAGCTGCCACCCAGGAGACGGAGGTCTATCTCGGCTACGACCAGCTGAACCTCTATGTGGTCTTCGTCGCTTCCGATACAGAACCAGACAAGGTCCGGGGCACGCTCACCCGCCGCGAGAACATCGACAATTCGGATGATTGGGTCGAGGTGGCACTGGATACCTTCAGCGATGGACGGCGAGCCTACCTTTTTGACTGCAATCCACTGGGGGTCCAATGGGATGCTCAGCATTCGGAAATCAGCGGCGAGAACGCTTCCTTCGATGCCGTGTGGGACTCACGCGGCCGAATCACCGACCAGGGCTTCGTGGTCTGGATGTCAATTCCTTTCAAGAGTTTGCGCTTTCCAGAGACGGACCAGCAGATCTGGGGGATCCAGTTCAGACGCTGGCAATCCCGGATCCCGGAGCTCTCCATCTGGCCTCACATTTCGAGCCGGGTTCAGGGCCGGCTCAATCAGGCGGCCCAGGCGCGCGGACTGAGTGACATCTCGCCTGGCAGGAACATCCAGTTGATCCCCTATGGGACGTTTCGGTCATTCCGAGCTCTGGATACGCGGGGTCCCAGCTCGCCCCGCTTCCGACAGGTGGATGGAGAAGCGGACGGCGGGATCGATGCCAAGTGGGTGATTCAGGACAATCTGGTCTTGGATGCCACGCTCAATCCGGATTTCAATCAAGTCGAATCGGACCAGCCCCAGGTGACGGCAAATCAGCGTTTTGAGGTCTTCTTTCCCGAGAAGAGGCCGTTCTTTCAGGAGAATGTGACGTTTTTCGACACTCCCCTGAGTCTGGTATTCACCCGCAGGATCGCCGATCCCCAGTTAGGAGCACGCATTACGGGCAAAGTGGGTCCCTGGGCGATTGGTGCCATGGTCATGGACGATGAATCTCCCGGTAAAAGTGTCCCAGTGGGAGACCCGGGGGAAGGGGATCGGGCCCTCTTCGGTATCTTCCGAGTCAGTCGGGATCTGTTTGGTCAGTCCAGTGTGGGGGTGATCTATACCGATCGAGAATTCCAGCAAGCTCACAACCGGGTGGGGGGTGTCGATGCGCGATTCAAGCTGGGACGAAACTGGGGCACCGCTCTCCAGGCGGTGACCAGCCAGACACGATTCGAGGATGGGGAGGAAGTTGCCGGTCCTGCCTATCGGGCCAGAGTTGATCGAAATGGGCGTAAGTTGAACATGTCCATTTCATACGACGACGTCGGTGAGGGCTTTTTGACTCAGACCGGTTTCGTGAGCCGAACCGGCTTCAGGAGCCTCACAGCTGGTGGCCGCTATCGGTTTCGCCCCGAGGGTAAGTTCCTGATTGCCTGGGGGCCGGCTTTGGGATCGGGATGGCCAGCGTCTGGACTGGTCCCTACGACCGGCACTTGTCTTTGAGATCGCGGGTCAAACGGAAGCTCAAGTCTTCTGGACCTCGGGGGCGGAACTGCTGCGTCCAGGGGATGTGCCCGGGTTGGATCAAAACCTGGATTTTGAGCTCCAGGGCTGGGGCTTTCGGGTTTCCAGCAGCGTTTTCAAGAAGGTCGGCTTTGCGACATCGCTAACCCGCGAAACGGCCGTTAATTTCGTCCCGGCCGTGGCGCGTCAACCCGAGCTTTCGGATCGGCTTGGCGCCACAGTTAGTCTGCGGTTTCGGCCCGTCACTCCACTTCGGATCCGAAACACGTACCTTCTTTCCAAGCTCACGGAAAGAAACGGTACTGCGGGAATCTTCACCAACCATATCGTTCGCTCCAATTGGAACTGGCAATTCACGAGAGAGTTCTCGTTTCGCTTCATCACGCAGTACGACGCGCTTTTGACAAATCCGGCCGGGACCAGCCTCGAGACTCGCAAGAATCTCAATTTCGATTTTCTTTTCACGTATCTCTTGAATCCAGGGACGGCTCTATTCGTGGGGTATAACTCCAATCAGCAGAACATCGAGCTGATCCCGGGAGAAAACCGAGTAGAGATCGTGCGGAATCGGAATTCTTTGATGAATGACGGACGCCAGTTCTTCGTGAAATTCTCGTATCTCCTGCGGTTTTGAGCCTGTTTGATTCTCCGACCCTTGACTGTGCCCGTGCGTGCCGTTGCCTAGTGCACTGTCCGGAAAGGTCCCGATGTTAATTGTCAGGGTAGTTTGCTATTGTTGGGTATGGCAAGACCCCACATTCGACTAAAGCTACCCGAACAAGATCGAAGAATACTGGAGTCCTGGTTGCGGGCTTCCAAGACCGATCGAGTCTTGGCCGAACGGGCTCAAATAATTCTGGCTTGCGGCCAGGGGCTGACGGCGACTGAAGTTGCGGAAAGGCTCTCCAAGCGGCTAATGAGTGTGCAAATGTGGCGCAGGCGCTATCTTGAGCAGGGAGTGTCAGGACTGGAGGATCGACCTCGATCGGGCCGTCCGCGGAAGCTATCGCATGCCAATGTGCGAGCTATTCTCAAAGCCACCGTTGAACGCATCCCACGGGAATCGACCTACTGGAGTGTGCGACTGATGGCCGAACACTCCGGAGTGAGCAAACATCAAGTCCGTAACTTTAAAATCAGCAACGATCCTCACTTCGCCGAAAAGGTAATCGATGTGGTGGGTCTGTATATGGATCCGCCCGACAATGCGCTGGTTCTATCCGTGGACGAGAAAACTGAGATCCAGGCTCTGGATAGAACTCAGCCGATGCTCCAGCTCAGACCGGGACAGATCCAACGCCGGACACACGATTACAAGCGCCACGGTACAGCCAGTCTGTATGCCGCATTCGATGTGGTGACAGGTGAGGTCATGGGCCGCATCACCAATAGGCACCGAGCCAAGGAGTTCCTGGCTTTTCTCCGCCAGATTGATCAAGCGGTCGAGCCCGAACTGGATGTCCACTTAATCCTGGACAACTCGAGCACTCATAAGACCAAGCAGGTTCAAAGCTGGCTGGCCCAGCGGCCCCGATACCACCTCCACTTTACGCCCACTAGCGCCTCCTGGCTCAATGCCGTCGAAAGCTGGTTCTCACAGCTGGAGCGCCGTTCGATCTACAGAAACTCTTTCAGCAGCGTCCAAGAGTTGAGACAGGAAATCAAAAGATATATTCGGGTTCACAATCAACGCTTGGCCAAGCCCTTCAAGTGGCGCGCCACTGCTGACTCAATCCTGGCAAAGGCCCAAAATGCTCGCGAATCGCTCGGGCAATATTAACATCGGGAACTTATCGGACAGTGCACTAGCTTGGATCTTTGGCAGCGAAGGGACGAAGTGCGCGAAGGCGTTGATTCTCGACGCACTCCAAGGCGCCTGTGGCGCAATGCCGGAGAAATTCAGTTGGCAACGACCGCTCTGAAGAGCTACGTATCCAAGGATCGTTACTTTTTGGACAGGAGCAGCTCCTTGGGACGCAAAAAAGATAGCGAAATCAAGGCTATGGAGGGTATACGCTCGCGCTGCCGCTTGCCGCTCTGAGAGCTGGCATTCCAAGGCCATGGCCGGTTATCGACTCACCATGAACTTCGGGGCACGAGTATCAGCCGCAAGCGGGAGCGCAGCGTTCGGCCGATCCAGGCTTTGCCCGATACGAAGAACCTCACCACCGAACTTGGCTCAATGGTAAAGATAAATCACGCCCAAACTTTCCTAGTCAGTGAGGCAGTGCAACAGTTTGAAAAGCAGTAATGTATTCGTGCTCGCTCTACGAAGCGAGATGAAAGTCGAGCACGATAGGGTCGTGGTCCGAGAGAGGGGCGTCGGGGGTGTGAACATCCGCAACGACTCGGGGCGGGGAACTCTTCGCCGGACGGAGCTTATGGCCTGCGAACCAATCGAGCTTCATCGAACATTTGCCTCCGCTGCGTTGCAGAGCCCACTGGATGAACCAGAAACACCAGCTCGGAATCCAATCTCCCATATTCGTATTGATCGCCAGATCATCGACGTCGTAGTGGAGCGTGCACGCTCCGGGCTGGTTGAGATTCCGGAATTCATAACCCCGTCGTTCCAATTCTCGGAAGAGATGGCGTTCGAACCAGCGATCGGGGTGGGGATAGTGGTTCTGAATGACGTTCTCGACACCCATCGCCACCCGCCGTGCGTATCCCAGGATGGCGTAGGCGGCTCGTTTGGAATTGTAGGTTGAGGTGTTCCAATCACCTCCAATCAAGACCGGGTAGTCCTCACTCACTCGATCGAGCCGATCCAGTACCAACTTCATTTGCCGGTAGCGATGGCGTTGGCTGGAATGGGCGTCGAGGTGGAGGGTGACTGCCCAGAACCTTCCTCGAGGATGATCGATCAATGCCCCGACTGCCTGTTGACACCCTAGTCTCTTTTCCTTGCCTCTCATCTTGTCCTTACCGTTGGGCAGCGAGATGCGCTCGATTTGGAGCATCGGATGGCGGCTGAGTAGCGCATTTCCATGGAGGGCCAGCGAATTCTCGCCTTCGACTTGGATCTCCAGTCCGCTACCTTTGACCAGGCTGATGTAGCAATTGACGAAAGCGTAGTCATAGCCCAATCGCTCTGCCAGGTCGCGTGTGATGTAGCGGTTTCCACTCCGGGCCATTCCGTAGTCAACTTCGGTGAGCAGCAGAAGGTCACTCTCACGCAGGCTTGGGTGGCCCTGCAGGGAGTCGACGATGCCTTCCAAACGACTGCCTCGCTCGACGTTCCAGGCGGTAGCTCGAAGCCGCTCCGGCTGATTCTCTGGGGGCTCGGCGAAGTGACCTACATCGACAGTGTGCATGACTTTTTCGATCTGGGGGAGAAGTCCACGGTAGAGCCTCGATGCTTTCATCTGCCGGCTCGAGTTGAACTGGGCCAAGGCCGGAAAATGGGGCTGCAGAGTGTGCTCCAGATCGGAGGTCCTTGAAACCTGGCTTGTGGACTTACTTGGGATCATGGGCGGGATGGCATCGTTGGAATCGTGTAATCGTGTCGATCGACAATCAGTGGAGGAGATCGAAGATGCGGTTGAATTTGATGGTCAGACTCCGATCCGGAACCAGCAGAGGATTGGTGAAGCTATCGACTCCGCGAGTGTCGTTGTACACGACGAAGAGGCCGGTGTTGGCATCTTGCAGCCAGCCGAACCTTAGATTGGTCGACCAGGTATTGGCCCGGTCATTGTATTGTAGGAAAGCCTGCACGAAGCCCCGAGGGGTAAAGGAGTAAGAGGTCCGCAGCCGGCTGAGATTGGTTTGAAATTGCCCGTCGGGCAGGTCGATGTCGTTGTAAGTCCAGCTGAAGTCGGTCGTTAAGGCTTCCCCGATTCTGAACTTGAGGCCGGGGCTGAGCTGCACCCTGTCTCCTCCGAAGAACCCACCGATAGTGGTCCGGGAATTGAAGCTCAGCCAGGCCCCATCGTTGGTGTTGAAGACAATCTGTACTTCAGAGTGATCGTAGGTTCCTGCCGGGACATCGATTCCGGAGAAGATCTCAAACGACTCCTGGAGCCCTTCCCGGGTGAAGTTCATCCCAGTATGGACCTCGTGGCCGCTTTTGAACTCCCAGTGACTGTCCGCGTGTACACGACCGCTCTGATGAAATCCGTCGGGTGTCCAGTAGCCGTCATAATTGACATGAGGGCGGATCTCATGGAGACGCCCGAAGTTAGCTCGGTAGGTATGGAAGGCGCCGACCCCTGCCTTTCGGTAGCCTCCGGTCCGGGCCAGAAAGCCAACCTCCGGATTGAAGTTCTCGCCCAACTGGGTGTAGTCGGCGTTCAGCCGCCAGGCCGGGGACTGGTACATGGTGCCAATCTTGAATGCGTATTCGCTGCTTTCCAGGCCGGGAGTTTGGGTGCCGGCGAGAAAGCCGGTGACCGAGCCGTACTCTCCGATGCCCCAGCGTCCATCAAATCCATAGGTCCGGTTGTAGTTGTTGTCCCCGGCGATGTCTCCGGTGGCTTGACGATTGATAAAGATGGCTCCCAGCGACGATCGGTTGGGCAATTCGCGGCTGATGCGGCCGACCGTGAAGTTATTGGCCGGTGTAATTCCATCTTCCTCGGTCTGCATATTCATGAAGCCGACATTGGTGCCCCTCAGTTTTCCGGTGACCCGGGCTCCGGTGAGAATCGGGATGGCAGCGCCGCTCTCGCCGATTCCAATCCGGCGGCTGAAGAAGAGCTCTGCTTCGCCACTGTCTCCGACTGAGAAAAGCCCGGCGTTCTCCAGGAAGAACGGTCGTTTCTCGGGAAAGAACAGGTTGAAGCGGTCGAGATTGATCTGTTGTTCATCGACTTCGACCTGAGCGAAATCGGTGTTGTAGGTGAAGTCGAGAGTCAAGCTAGGAGTGATGCTGTACTTGGCGTCCAGGCCCACTTCTCCGGTCCGGACCGTGTCTTGTGTCCCCTGACTTCGTGCCTGTCCCAGAACATACGGGATGACCTTGAAGTTCCGTTGTTCCGGGATTCTCAGCTCGCTCACGCTACCCGCATCTGAGAGCCGGTAGAGGTTGTGTTGGCGGCTGAGAGGAGACCAGAAGACGATCTCATTGTGACGTCGAATGTTGCGTTGGAAGTTGATTCCCCAGATCTGCTCTTCCGATGAAGGGTAGCGAATGGTTCGGAAGGGAATAGCGAATTCGATGCTCCATCCCTTGTCGTCGATCTGGGTGCGCACTTCCCAGGCTCCATCCCAGTTCAGGTTGAAGCCTCCTCCGGAGCCCCCGGTTTGGCGTCCTCGACGCCCTCCTCCCTGGCCCTCGTTGCGCACTTGCCCGTCGTATTCAATGGCGGCGGGATTGGTGCCAAAGACAAAACCGTTCTGCCGATCGCGATAGGTGTCGAGGATGATCTGGAAGCTGTCGGTGTCTTCCAGGGACGCATCTCGGCGGCTGTCCGAGACAATGATTTGTCGAGGATCGCGATCGTAGCAGATCACGCCAAAGTAGAGGGTATCCAGGGTATAAGCGATGCGGACTTCGGTTCGTTCACTGGCAGCCTGGCCCTCAATCGGACGGGTTTGCCAAAAGCCTTCGGTGGGAGCCACATTTTGCCAAACCGGATCCTCCCGCACATTTCCATCCATGGTGGGAGGGCCCTCGAGTTGAAAGGCGCGGGTTTTCGGTGGAGCCTCCGGTGGAGTATTTGCTGAGCTTGGCCGCCGCGAGGAAGCGACGCCGTCTCGTTGCTGAGCAAGGGGAGTAGCGACCACCAGCAAGAGGCTCAGCAAGATCGCTACAACAAGCTTCGAAGGATTCGTTTTTTGCTCCCACATAAACCAATGAGACCCGGGATCCGGACTTTGAAAACCCGCAGTTTATCACTAAAGGGCTGCGATTCGATGAGAACGAACCCAGTTCTTTGGAGAGAGTTCTCGAGGGTGGGAGGGGAGAGGGGTCCAAGGCTCCAGGGGGCCAATTCCCACAGATTTTAGGAGTCCTCCAGTCAGGAGGTCCGTCTTGGAGCCAGGGTAGGGAGTTTGGCTTTTCAGGAAAACGAGGTTTCAAAACCGTGGGAGGCGCCTTCCCAGGCCGCGAACGGATCGTCCGGCCCGACTACAAAGGTCTTATTTTCAATAAGATCGCCGCCTGGGAAGGCACCTCCCACGGTTTTGAAACTCTGTTCTCCTGAAAGGCCAGCCTGCGAGTCGGGGTAGTTCTGAGACAGCTTGTGCTGCAGCGCTACCGACGGGAGAGACGGATATCTCCTCGGTGGCTGGAGATTTCCAAGCGGGGGCCACCATTGTTGATGCCTCCGCGGAAGCTCTTATTATCTTGTCCTCTTCGTCGAGAGACATCTCCCACCAGGTTGCCGCGCAACGCGGCACGCCTCCCCAGGTCGGCCACCAGGTCGAACCCCTGGCTGGCCGAGACCTCCAATTCGATACTTCCTTTATAGGTCTCCAAGCGGGAGTCGCCGCTAATGTCGATGGCGCGAAGGGCGATCTCTCCCTTGTAGGTCTCGATGTCGACTCGCCCTCGAATTCCGTTCAGGTCGGCTTTGCCTTTGTAGGTGTCCAGTCGCAGCTGGCCATCCAGATCGGCGGCCTTGAGGGTTCCTTTGTAGGTTTCTACATCAATGTCGCCAGCCACGTCGTAGATCTCTATATCGGATTTGTAGTCCTCGATCCGCAACTGGACGTTGCGAGGGGCTTTGATTTCATAATGAACAAAAGCCAGGTTCTTGCTGTGTGACAGCCACCCGGTCCGCTTGGAGGGGACATCGCTGTAATCGGAATGGATGGTGACCGTCCATTGGAGCGGCGCACTTCGACGCGGGTGGCTTCCACCACCTCTGCTGCATAGCCAGCATCCTCCCCTTCGGGAGGGGAAATTCGGGCGAAGATGGATATCTCGGATCGTTCCCAGGTGGAGACGTGGATACTCCCCTTGTAAGTATCAATGGTGAGCCGGTCACCCGATGCAAAAGGAACTGTTTCCGAGAACTCCCTACTCTGGAAGCCCATCGCTGAGGTCGTCGCCAGCCGGGCCATCGTCAGGAACACGGCTATCATTCTGATCTTCATTGAGATGTCTTCTCCCGTCTGTTCGATTGAAGTCGTATCTTAGGAGCTCGTACGAGCTCCTAGCTTGCAGAATCCTGTACGGAGGCTCCGGTAAGAATGTTCATCTGGGGAACTCCCTTTCCCGAGAGAAGGCCTTAGCTATAGCTAAAATGCAACTAACCTGAAACTTGATTTCTGAGACGGGTATGCCACAGACTTTCTTACCGTCTCTCCCTGGATGGCACTAAAGTGGTTTCGGAGGTGTGGGGCCTTCCCAGGCCGCGAGAGGACCGTCAGGCCCGAATCTAAAGATTGGGAAGCGCTCCCTCGCTGACGCTTCGGGCTCCGAAGACGAGGCAGTTTTTTCCGTTTCTTTCATGAATGAGCTCTATCTCGGATTTCGGGCTTCGGATTTCGTATTTCCCGCGGGTGGTTTGTTCTCTTCCGGCCTGGGTACCCGGAGCAGCAGGGCGGCCAAAGGGGGAAGCCTGAGACGAATCGAGTGCTCGAATCCGTGCTGAGGTTTCGGACTCGAGATCACGGCTCCCATATTTCCCACATTGCTGCCCTCCCAAAACTGAGAATCGCTGTTGAGAAGTTCCTCATAGCTTCCCGCCGCTGGAACCCCGATTTCGTATCCCTCACGCACCACGGGCGTGTGGTTGAAGATGCACAGGATCGAGTTCGCGGGATCTGTCGCCATACGGAGAAAGGCCACGACGCTCTGATCCTGATCGCGGAAATCGACCCATTGAAACCCGGTCCAGTCGAAGTCTACCTCGTGCAGAGAGGGTTCTGTGCGGTAAATGCGGTTGAGCTCGGCCAGGAAATCCCTGAACTGAAGATGTTCTTCGAAGCCGAGAAGGGGCCATTCCAGGGCCGACTCCGAATCCCACTCCCGCAACTGCCCAAGTTCGCATCCCATGAAGAGAAGCTTCTTTCCCGGATGGGTGTACATGTAGGTGAAATAGAGGCGCAGATTGGCTCTCTTTTGCCACTGATCACCAAACTGTTTGCTCAGTAATGAGCCTTTACCATGTACCACTTCATCGTGGGAGAGGGGCAGGATGTAGTTTTCGGAGAATGCGTAAAGCATCGAGAAGGTGAGCTTCTCGTGCTGATAACGGCGAAAGATCGGATCGGTCTGGATGTAGGCCAGCGAGTCGTGCATCCAGCCCATGTTCCATTTTAGGGAGAAGCCCAATCCTCCCAGGTAGGTGGGACGCGACACTCCCGGCCAGGATGTCGATTCCTCTGCCATCGTCAGCGTGCCCGGGCAGTATTCATGGACAACTTCGTTGAAGGTTTTGAGAAAAGAAATTGCTTCCAGATTCTCCTTTCCGCCGTACCGGTTGGCTACCCACTCACCGGGTTGGCGGGAGTAGTCGAGATAGAGCATCGAGGCAACGGCATCCACCCGCAGCCCATCCAAATGGTACTCGTCGAGCCAGAAGAGAGCGCTCGAGATCAGGAAGTTTCGGACTTCATTTCGTCCGAAGTTGAAGATGAGGGTTCCCCAGTCAGGATGGGCGCCCTGTCGGGGATCCGCGTGCTCGTAGAGGTGGGTTCCGTCAAAAAGGGCCAAGGCGTGCGTGTCGCGCGGGAAGTGAGCCGGTACCCAATCCAGAAAGACCCCGAGTTCGGCAGTGTGGCAAGCCTCGACGAAGTAGCGAAAATCATCGGGTGTGCCGAAGCGGCTGGTGGGGGCGAAGTAACCGGTGGTTTGGTAACCCCAGGAGCCGGAAAAGGGATGCTCGGTGATCGGGAGCAGCTCGAGGTGAGTGAAACCCAGATCCTTGACCCAGGGGACGAGCCGCTCGGCCAGGGTGCGGTAGTCCAGCGGTTCCCCTTCGCTGTCTCGCATCCAAGATCCCAGATGGACTTCATAGAGCGAAAGGGGAGCCCGGAGCCAATCGGTTTGCCTACGTTTTTCGATCCAGGCTTGATCGTTCCAGGAATAGACAGACAAGTCGAAGACGCGGCTCGCGGTTTTGGGTGGGCGCTCGAAATAGAAGCCGAGCGGGTCGATCTTCTCCCGCGCCGTCCCATCCCGGTTCCGGACCAGGTACTTATAGTTCGAACCCGAGCCGACTTCGGGCAAGAAGAGCTGCCAGATTCCGGTGCCGGAATCGAGTTGCATCGGATGGACGCAGCGATCCCAGCGGTTGAAATCGCCCATCACGCATACGCTTTCCGCATTCGGGGCCCACACAGCGAAACGGGTTCCGGAGGTTCCGTCCTTCGTCTCCAGATGAGCGCCCAACTTCTGATAAGAGCGATAGTGGGTCCCTTCAGCCAGCAGATGCAGATCGTACTCGTTCAACAGATCCCGGAAAAAATAGGGGTCGAGGCTCCTCTCTATATAGTCATTCTCGTAGTGCGCGATTCGGTGATAGCGGGGTAAATCAGAGGCTGCGAATTCGATCTCGAAGATCCCGCCCGCACTGTCCTGGGACATCGTGGAGCGGGTTCGGTCGGGGAACTCCAACTCGACTTTCTTTGCACCGGGGAGGAAGGATCGGACGAACCAGGTGTTCGTCTTGCCGAGGGACGGGAAGGCTCCCAGGACTTCATGAGGTTTGCCGTGCCTACCCTCGATGAGAGATGCTGCTGCTTGCTGGCTCAGACTCACGGCGCCAAGTGTATCACCTAGAGAGGTGGACGTTGACCCGACATGGAAGAGCGAGGTGGTGGAGGGGCGGGTTGACGGCGGCGGCCTTGATCTTGGGTGGCTGTGCCAGGTTTGATAGAAGCGGCAGCCGGTCCAGTACGCTTGGGAACTCGTCCTTGCTCTCGCGTCTGCTGGACCCCATTTCGCAACTCTTGACCCTCACTCTCGGCGTTACCTCTGCGCCCGGACGTCGTCGAATCGGGACGGTTTCTGTTTCCGCCAACGGCTGCTGGGGGAGTGGTCAGGATGCGGGTCCGGGGAGTCGAGCGAGGGCCCGGATCCCGCGGAGGAATGATTGCTTGTGGGGAGCTCGACAATAAGTTCTGTTTTGGAGGGGCACTCGTTAAGGGGCTCCGACGATTGGGACTCGGGTTCACATCGCGAGCGGGGGGGCGACCCGTGGCGATCGGGCGATTCCGAGGGCTTCGCGGATCAGGGATTCCGGGGCTTCCGGGATCAGTCGTCAGCGCCGGAAAGTTATCGCTTCCTTCCAGCTCGCTCGACACCACGAGAACCGGGCTGTCTTGCCGATTGAAGAAGGTCAGGCTCAGACTATAGAAGACAGCTGCCAGTCCAATAATGACTAGAGCCGCATTGATCTGGTTCAAATGCTTCAAGGCCTTCCCTCGAATCAGGGTTGTGTTTCCATTCCACCCAGCTCACGTTCCGCACGCTCGAAACCTCGGACGGCGTATCCGTTGCTCGGATTCAGATCGAAAGCACGTCGATAGTGATCGTGTGCACGGAGCCAATCTCCTTTGACTTCAGCACAATACCCTAAGGCAGCATAGCTCAAATCGTCTTCAGGATTCAAACGAAGAGCCCGCTCAAAGGCCGCCTCTGCGGCGGGAAACTGGTTCTCCAGAAGAAACGCGTGGCCGAGATTGTATTGGATTCTGAGCCTCTGGGGATAGCTCTCGGCTGCTGATTGCCAGAGTCCCAGGTTGTCATTCCATTGATGGTTTCGCAGAGCCGAAGCGCCCGCCAACAACAGCAGGATAAGAGCAACTCCGATCCTTCCCGGCAACCGCTGGACGATACCCCATTGGCGATCCAGGACAAAGCTGGCTGCCAAGAAGCTGAAGCCCGCCATCGCCAGGTAGACGCGGCTCTCATTAAAATTGTCTTCGTTGGGGATCAGGGCTGCCGGGAGCATCAAAAGAAGAATCCAGAGAGCTGCAAAGTAGCGCAGACCTCTGGCCTGCGGCTCGCCCGTGGCGCGGCACTCGGACGAAGGCGGGGACGCCGTCGCTACTGGAGAGGCTCGAAACCGGAAACCAACCCACAGAAGGCCGGTCAGAAGCAGGGCCGAAACCCCGCCCAGCCAGGCTGGAGGGCGGAAGTCGTGATCGATGGAGAGGCCGATGGGAAAGAACATCATCCTCAGGTACTCCAACAGGACGGCCGGCTGGGCCAGCCAGTAGTCCACTATGTTGGAATGTTGCCAGGCCGTCTCGGCAGGAGCATGCCAGAACAGACCGATTGTGAAGCCCACCAGGTTCAGCCCGACGAGAGCGATGACCGGTAGAGGGCGAATTCCTTGAGCAATCAGAAAAGGGGCGATGGCGATGGCCTCCGTACGGCTCCAGATGGCCAGCTGAAAGAGCACCAAGGCTTCGATTCCGAAATGCTGTGGCATTTGCCAACGGCTCTCGCCAATCGGTCCCCGGCGTGCAGTCCAGAGTGCCGCCAACCCGAAAACGGCCATCAGCAGCATTGAGCGCGACCAGACGTAGTTGACAGCCTGTGTCTGGAGAGGGTGAATTCCGAAGAGAAGGGCACAGCCAAAGGCGAGATAGAGTCGACCCGACAAGGCGCGTACCCACCCAAACAGGAGGAGACAGCAGAACAGATGCAGAATCAGGTCAACAACCACATAGCTGACGGCCTGACGTCCGGCCAGTTGATAGTTCCAATGAAAGGAGAGCAAAGTCAGGGGGCGGCCCCCATAGTGGTCCAGAAAGCTGGAGAAGCGAAAGGTTGCCGAGGTGACGTCAGAGTTGTCCAGGAGCAGGAGGTAGTCGTCGAAGTGAAAATCGCCGGGCAGGGAGGGTAGGAAGACCAGCCCCACTATCAACATCAGAAGGATGGTTGCCTTTCCTTCGCGCATACCCTAAAGATGCTTTTGGGTTACCAAAAGTCGAGGCAAATCGTTTGCGGCTTTAGCGCCATGCCGCTCCGATCGAATTCTTCCCCCCCGCGATGCAGAAAATCGGTGTCGGGCCCAGGCTCTAACAGGCCTGTCTCAAAACTAGCCAGAGTCGGGAGTTTGGCCTTTCAGGAAAACGGAGGTTCAAGACCGTGGGAGGCGCCTTCCCAGGCGGCGATCTTACTGAAAATAAGACCTTTGTAGTCGGACCTGACGGTCTGTTCGCGGCCTTGGAAGGCCCGCGACCCAGAAATCACTCTCTTAGCTTGCCAGCGAGGTTTTGAGACAGCTTGTCTAACCCGGATAATGCACGAGTTTTCGGCTGCAAGGCCGGGATCATCCGCTCTGACTGCGTTCCCCACCCTCGGGCTCCTCGACAGAGTGCATGACTATGACTGCGGGGCCCTCGGGCGTGAACGAAACCTTGTCAGAGCGGCGCTTCCGGCCCTTCGCTTCGAAAACGCGTGAATTATCCGGGCTAGCCAGGATTATGCAAGAGATCCGGATTCGAGTGGATTGGGGACCATAAAAAATGCCGTAGCTCTCTGATATAAAAGGGTTTATTAAACAAATCCTTATCGGAGAACTACGGCAATGTCAAACCCAGTCTGTCAGACCACCCTGGCATTTCACTCGCACACACAAATCACGGCTCGTTTTGATGGTGGGAACCTGACTTCCGATGCCGGATGGCTGTTGTTTGGTTCCCTGGATCGGCAAGATCGACTCTGCGAGGACTTCAGTTCGTGTATTGCGGATAGCCGGGACCAACGCTACGTTCGTCATGAGCAGTTAAAGCTGATCCGACAACGAGTCTTTCAGATCGTTGCCGGGTACGAAGACTGCAATGACGCGGACACGCTGCGCTCGGATCCCATGCTCAAGACCGTCTGTGATCAGTTACCTGAGAGCGATCCTGACTTGGCCACCCAGGCAACTTTTTCCCGTTTGGAAAACTCTGTCAGCAAGAAGGATCTCATGCGTCTGAGCCGGGGGTTCCTACAGCGTTATGTCCGCTCGCTGAAGAAGAGACGCCCCGACCCGGTCATCTTGGACCTGGACAGTACTGACGACCACACTCACGGCCAACAGGAATTCTCTTTTTACCACGGCTATTACCGAAACCACATTCTGCATCCTTGGCTGATCTTCGATGCCGTTACGGGGGACCTGGTCACTGTCGTATTGAGGCCTGGAAACAAGGGGGCTGCCTCTCACATCGTTCCTATTCTGAAACGAATCGTGAAAGCCATTCGGCGAGAAGTTGGCAAGGAACTTCAAATTGAGATCCGGGCCGACAGTGGCTTTGCCACGCCTCGGCTCTACGAGTTCTGTGAATCTGAAGAGAACAAACTCCAATATGTCATTGGGTTAAGCCGGAACCCCCGCCGGCAACGGATGGTCGAGCCGATGCTCGAGTCGACTCGACTCAGGTTCGACGAGTTCGAGGAAAAACAGCGTCAGTTTGACGAGTTTCTTTATCGAGCCGGCAGCTGGGATCGATTCCGTCGCGTCATCGTCAAAGTGGAAGTCGACCATCGGGGGATCAATCGTCGCTTTGTGGTCACCAACCGAGACGATCTCTCTTCCCCGTCCCTTTATGATCACTACACCGATCGAGGACAGTCGGAGAACTTCATCAAGGCTTTTAAGAACCATCTGAGTATGGATCGGCTGAGCTGTCATCGATTCCTGGCCAACCAGTTTCGACTTCTCCTGCATGGGCTGGCTTACCAGATGTTCGTCCGACTCCGCGATTATCTGTATGGAACCCCCTGGCAGAAACTCGAAATCGAAACTTTGCGTCGCCGGGTCCTCAAAATTGGGGCGCGGGTTCGACAAACCACTCGACGCATCTGGGCCCATCTTTCCTCCGGCTTTCCGGAGCAGGCCCTTTTCCTCCTCGTCTTGAATCGCCTTAACTCCAGCTAGGAGTCTGCGCGGCAGGAGTTTCTGAGCAACGTGGAATTTCCAATTCTTGAGTTTATGTTTCGGGGTGCCCTATAAGAGAAAGGGCGATCTTTATCGTGCTTCCGCTTGCAGAGGCGGCCGAACTGCTGAAAATGAGCCCAGGGGGAGGGCATCTTTCCGTCCGAACCTGCTCAGCAGGTGGGTAGGCGCCCATTCATGCGTTTCAAGTTCAGGGCGAGACAGACCAGGTCCCACTCGCCTTCCACTTTCTCGAGTCCCCTCAAGCTGAAGGTTCGAAAGCCAAGGACCTGTTTAACCCAGACGAATACAGGTTCCGCGATCACCTTGCGCCGGCGGTAGACAGTTTGCCCCGCCTCCGTGCCCAGCTTCTTGAACATGCGCAGCGTGGCGGGGAGATTTTCCGACGGCTCTGGATCTCGCCCCTCTCGGCCCAAAGAGATGTAGCCATCGATCTCGCGTTCTTCTAGACCTTCAAAGTTCTCCTCGGACTTATACCCGGCGTCGGCCACTACCTGCGCGGGAGGGTGCTCCAGGTTCTCTTGGACCGCATCGATCATCCCCAGTAATTGTCTGTTGTCGGCCGCGTTATTGGTAACCCCCGTGGCCACGATCATCTGTGTCTCCTCATCCACAGCGGCTTGCGTGTTGTAGCATTGTTCGAATCCCCCAGAGCTCTTCATGATTCGACTTTCCGGATCTGTAAAGTTGTCTTGGGCCTTCTCCTCGGGAACTCCAAACTCCCGCTTGAAGGGGCGTCCTCCGCGCGGGTTCTTGCGACCGTCTCCGGGCTTGCGGCCGCGCTTCCGATCCGCCTCGGCCTGCCGTTGCTCCACGCGCTGCTTTGCCTCCCCGATCTTTTTCAGCCGATCTTCGCGGCGGCGTAACTCTTCAGGCAGTTCGTCTCCCTGATTCTCTTCGCCGTAGAGCTCGTCTTCCGCTTTATCCACCTGCTGCGCACGATCCAACAGTTCGGCGATCTCTCCTTCCAGCCTTTTCTCTTCTTCCAACATCCGTGAATAGCTCATCGCCTTATGTTTGCTGGCGTTGGCCTTGATCTTACAGCCGTCCACCGCCACTCGCCCCAGCTTGACCAATCCCGCCTCGGCCGCGATCCGCGCCACCTGTCCAAACAGTTTCTTGAACTCTTTGAGATGACGTTGACGAAACTCCGCCATCGTCCGGTGGGCTGGAAAATTACCCGCCGACAACACTCGAACAGCCACGTCCTCATACACTCGACGAGCCAGTTTCCGCGACGAGAACGTTCCCGTCGCGTACCCATAAATCAGGATCTTCACCATCATCCTCGGATCAAACGGCCGATTGCGCCGCCCGTCCCCTTCGTACGGCGCGTAGAATCCACTCAGATCCAGCTCATCCACCGTTTCGGAGATAAAGTAGGACAGATGATCTTCCGGCAACCAATCTCGCGGGGAGGGGGGTAGCAAGAAGCTCTGCTCCGGCTGGTACTTCCGAAATGTCGTTCCCATATCGCCATTTTATTCACCAGCCCGGACATTTCCTGCCGCGCAGACTCCTAGCCTCTCCTAGCTCCCGAATGATCGTTTAGGACACTCATTCAGGCCCAACTCCGTCTGAAATTCACTCCCCCACCTACTCCACACGGCTCGTCCACAGAGATCCCTCGAAAATCCGCCTGTCGCACCTTCGATCTCCCGATTTGGGCCACTTTCGACTCTCTTTTCAACTCCGGCCTACGGTTCTTGCATAATCCGGGCTAAGTCTCTGAGATTGCATTTCATCCGACCCCATCGATGATCATCCGGAGCGGCTTCGGCGAATCACTTGATCGGGTTGACGGATGGCTTCATTGGTGGGAACTCCGAGTTCCGAGAGCTCCCTGACAGGGGCGAGGATGCCGCGCTCTACCGTTGCTATGGTCCGATTGTGGGAGGCCACGGCTTGATCCAGATGGCGACCCACTTCGGCCAGATGTTGCGCCAGTTGCGCGACCTGAGAATACAGGTCGCGGGCTCGATCGCAAACCTGTTCCACGTTTCGGTTCAGGGTTTCTTGCTTCCAACCGTATTCGACGGCTCGCAGGAGCGCGACCAGGGTCACCGGAGTCACCGGCAGGACACCCTGGCTGATCGATTCCTCGAGTAGCTGATGACGCACTCTCAGAGCACTTGCAAGGAGGCTCTCCAGAGGGAGGAAGAGGACCACGAACTCGGGGCTCTGTTCGAGCTGGCTCCAATACTCTTTAGATGCCAAGGCCTCGACGTGCCGGAGGATCTGCCGGCAGTGTTCCGACATGAGGCGCTCGCTCTCCCCCTCATCTTCGGCTTCGAGAGCTGCCAGATAGGCTTTCATAGGGACTTTGGCGTCAACCACGATTAGGCGCCGGTTGGGGAGATGGACGATCAGGTCAGGACGCAGGCGCGAGCCGGCAAGACGAGGTTGCAGTTCGAAATCACAATGTTCGACCATGCCGGCCAACTCGACAGCCCGACGCAGGCTGATCTCGCCCCAACGGCCCCGCGTGTTGGAGGACTGTAAAGAGCCGACCAGACGGTGGGTCTGGTAGCGCAGTTCCGCCTGGCCGCGAATTGCCTCGTTCAGATACTGTCGAAGGGAGCCCAGACCCTGCTCGTGGTTTTTCTCGATCTCGCGAGTCTGTGCTTCGAAGCGTTCCAGAGAGGCTGCCAACGGTCCGATCACTTGACGCAAATGCCCCTGCCCCTCCAGTCGTTCCTGCTGGGTCTGCTCTATCAGCTCGCCGCGAACTTGCTGGAGGGAGTTCTTGAGGGTCGTTTTGAGGAGGTCTTGAGAGACTTGATCGCCGCTGTCCCGGCGTACGATCAAAACCAGCATTCCGGCAATCGCGATCCCGGCTGCAAAACTGATTGCGATTAAGAACACTGTTTCGAGAGGCACGATTGCACTAGCCCCAAAGCAAGTACATCAGTGTTGATTCCAAGGGCCTGAAAAGGCCCGAAATGCCAGTCCTGACGGGTATTCTAGGGTTGCAAAAAAACTCTGGAAAACACCGAAAAGAAAGGCATTTCAGGTGAACCCAAAAGATATCGAAATCCTGCGCAAACGGCAATCGGAAAGTGAAGATCGATTAGATCGGAGTTGGATGCCGGAGAAGGGCCAAAGGGTGCTGCGCGCGGGCAACATCCATTATGCGATTTCGGATCGAGTCAGAGCCGTGGACTGCGGGGGGCTGGGTGTGATCCAGCTGCTGGTCAAGCAGCTGGAACTGGCCGAAACCATCGACCAACGGGTGAAGGTGCTGGAGCGGCATCTGCCGTACCGGGAATCGGATCATGTGCTCAATCTGATTTACAACGTCATGACGGGCGGTAGCTGCCTGCAGGACGTGGAGGCTCGACGCCGGGACCCGGTGTATCTGGACGCGCTGGGGGCCCGCAAGGTGCCGGCGCCGTCCACGGAGGGGGACTTCCTGCGGCGCTTCGACAGGAATTCGATCGGGGATCTGATGGAAGCGGTCAATGAGGCGCGACGGAAAGTGTGGTCGAACCAAGACAAGGAGTTTCACCGTCAGGCCACGATTGATGTGGACGGGACGATCGCCCCGACGGATGGACAGTGTAAGAGCGGAATCGGAATGAGCTACACCGGCCACTGGAGCTATCATCCGCTGGTAGTGTCTGTGGCTGAGACCAACGAGGTGCTCTATTTGGTGAATCGGGCGGGCAACCGACCCTCCCATGAAGGCGCGGCCGAGGTGCTGGATCGGGCCATCGAGTTGGTGCGCGGTGGTGGTTTCCAGAAGGTGTTGCTGCGGGGCGACACGGATTTTACGCAGACGCGTCATCTGGACCGCTGGGATCAGGAGGGCGTAGAGTTTCTCTTTGGGGCGGATTCCAGCCAGGGGTTGGTTGGTCGGGCCGAAGGACTGGAGCCCAGCGCCTGGAGTCGGCTGGATCGGGCAAAGAAGAAGAAACTGCGAAGACGGCGGCGCAAGAATATCCGCCAGGCCCTGGTCAAAAAGAATGGCTATCGCAATCTGCAACTGGAGCGGGAAGATGTGGCCGAGCTGGCCTAGCGACCGGCGGCCTGCAAGCAGAACTATCGGCTGGTGGTGGTGCGAAAGCAAATTACGGTCACCCAAGGACAGGGACGGCTCTTTGACGAGACCCGCTATCTGTTCTATCTGACCAACCTGCGAAAGGAGTCGGCCAGGGAAGTGGTTTTCTCAGCCAATCGTCGCTGCCATCAGGAGAATGTGGTGGAGCAGCTCAAAGAACGGGGTTCAGGCGATGCGGATGCCCTCGGACAGCCTCGAGTCCAACTGGGCGTACCTGGTGATTGCTGCCCAGGCCTGGAACTTGAAAGCCTGGCTGGGCCTGGTGCAATCCGACAAGACGATGGGGCAGCGGATTCTGAAGATGGAGTATCGCCGGTTCCTGCGCCGGCTGGTTCAGATTCCTTGCCAGATCCTGCAGCGGGGGCGACGTCTTCTTTACCGGCTGCTGAACGTCAACGACTGGACCGAAACGCTGCTGAGCGGAGTGCCGTCGCCCAAGCGGGTCCGCTACGGCTAACCCGCCACAGGACAAAGCAAAGAAAATTCACGGAGGTTCAAGGGCTGAGGTCGAAGTCTGTTCGAAAACGGCCGAAAATTCCGATGCTTGCCTCTCGATCCCACTCCGAAGGCCCTCCAGCAGGAGATCACCGTCGGATGCGCCCGACTCGCGCAGCCTTCAGTCCGAAAGTCGACCACAGAGGGCTAAATGACCCTCAAAAAGAGTCAATCGAGCGGCCCAGAAGCTGATACGCTTATTTTGGGACTAGTACTAGTGCACTGTCCGGAAAGTTCCCGATGCCACTTCAGGCGCCTTTTGACCGCCAGCTTTGTTGCGCGACGTCGGAAGACCCCGGGTATGACTACTTTGCGCGCCTCGCTGGCGCTCAAAACTCATCCCGAATTGGCAACGGTTACTTCCCGGACAGTGCACTAGCTAGGACAGGCTCCTAGCCGCGTTTTGCGAGAATTCATTGCGACAGATTGGGAGGAAAAGAGAGATGAAGAGAACCAAGAGGATGATGGTGCTGGTTGGGATTGTGCTCCTACTAAGTCCGGCACTGCTGGCCGAGATCCGAGACGAAGTGAGGAACACTTTTCAGGTGGCGGCGGGAGGAACGCTGCATCTGGAGGCCGACATGGGGTCGATCAAACTACGTTCCGGTGAGTCGAGCGTTGTCGAAGTGGTTGTCATTCAGAAGGTTCGGTCGGATGATCCTCGCGATTTCGAAGAGGCGATCCGAATGCTGGATCTCGACATCCGGCAAGAGGGAAGCGACGTTGTCGTGACAGCCGAGTACGAACGCCGAAATCGATGGCGCGAGAATCAGCTGAATCTGGAATTTCAGATTCTGGTTCCTTACCGTTACAACATCGATGTCAGGACGGCTGGGGGGAGTGTCAGTGTTGACGACCTGGAAGGTGAAGTCCATGTACAGACGGCCGGGGGAAGCCTGTCTTTTGGACGTATCGTCGGTAATGTGGTGGGACGTACGGCGGGGGGCAGCGTGGCCCTCGAGGGCAGCTCGGGAACGGCAGACATCGAGACGGCAGGCGGAAGTATCTCGATCGGTGAGGTCGAGTCCGATGTCATTGCCCACACCGCCGGAGGCAGCATTTCGGTCAAGGAAGTCTACGGGGCGATTGACGCCACGAATTCCGGGGGCAGCATCACGGCCACAATTCTCAGCCAGCCGACCGCTGATTGCCGCCTCACGACTTCGGGCGGGACGGTTTCGGTGACTTTGGCTCGCAATATCGGACTGGATCTTGACGCGGAGACCGGCAATGGTCGAGTCATCTCGGACTTCGGTCATGTGGACAACAGTTCGCGCGAAAGGCGGCGCTATCTCAAGACCCAAGTTGCGGGCGGTGGTCCTCAGTTATTGCTTCGTACCTCGGGTGGGAACATTCGCATTTCTGAAATGAACCAGTGAGGGAACATTCGGAGAAGGGGTCCAGGGTTCCAATTCCCACCTTTTTCCTTGCCTTTCCTGCCCGAGCGCCCTTTTCTTTGGCTAACGATTGGGAGCAGCCAAGGCGGCCTGCTGAGCTTTCCCGCACTCTCGCTGCCGCTCGGCGCTCTGAGATTTGGCATTCCATCTCAAGGGACCGGTGATCGACTCCTAGCGTTAATGGACTACCCTCTCCCCGAATTGGGAATTGGACCCCTGGCTCCTTGGACCCCTTCCCCCGAATGTGGGCCCCTTCCCCCGGCAGGGCGAGGGCAAGGACAAAGGCAAGGTCTCGGGCAAGGGGGTTGGGAATTGGACCCCTGGACCCTTGGAACCCTTCTCCCGAATGCTAGAATATGGGGCATGCCATCGGCGGGGAGAATTGTTGAGAAGGTGCTACAGAATCGGCGCATCTCTCCCGAAGAGGCGCTGGAACTGCTCAACTGTCAGAATCTAGCCCTCCTGGGCCGAGCCGCAGATCACGTCCGCCGCCGCAAGCACCCCCAAAATCTGGTTTCGTTCCTGATCGACCGGAACATCAATTACACCAATGTCTGTTTGGCTCGTTGTAGCTTTTGCAATTTCTATCGAAAGCCCAAGCACGAGGAAGGGTATGTGCTTTCGAAGCAAGAGATTTTCAGCAAGATTGAAGAGACTTTGGAACTCGGCGGCACCGGCATCCTGATGCAGGGAGGCATGAATCCCGACCTCAAGATCGACTACTATGAGGATCTTCTGAGCTCGATTCGGGAGCGCTACGAGATTCATCTTCACTGTTTTTCACCTCCTGAAATTGTGGTCCTGGCGCGCATCAGCAAGTTGTCCTTACGAGAGACTATCCAGCGCCTTGTCGTGGCCGGTCTCCATTCTATTCCGGGTGGAGGAGCCGAAATCTTGACTGAACCAATGCGGGATCAGATCAGCCCAGGGAAGTGTTCGGCTCAAGAGTGGCTGGAAGTCATGCGGGTTGCCCATCAGGAAGGCCTGGTGACGACCGCTACGATGATGATCGGGGGCGGGGAAACTTGGGAAGAACGAGTCGAGCATCTGGATCGACTGCGTCGGCTCCAGGATGAGACTTCTGGATTCGTAGCCTTCATCCCTTGGAATGTGCAGTTGGAAGGCACACCGATGCAGAAGGATATCAATCGCGAAGTGTCGGCAGTCGAATATATCCGGATGCTGGCGGTGAGCCGCATCTTTTTCGACAACATCCACAATATTCAGGTCTCCTGGCTGACTCAGGGATTGCAGGTGGCGCAGATTGCTCTTCATTTTGGAGCCAACGATGTCGGGAGCATCATGATTGAAGAGAATGTGATCAGCACGGCCGGAGCCCATAATACGGCCACCAGTCATGACTTAATCGGCCTGATTGAAGCTGCCGGTTTCATACCTGCGCAGCGAGACACCCTCTATCGATCCTTCCGTAAGATCGCCTAAAAGGAGTTTTGGGTTTTGTTTCCCAACTAGTTGACTGAAAAAGGCTTACAAGCTAAGCTCGGGCTCGGATAGGCTCCTCATTTTAAGGCAACCATTCTTAGGTTCCATTCGGGACCTGCCGAACTGGACGCTGTTGGAATTGACTCGTCGTGTTTAATGTTGATCTGAATCGATCTGAAAAAGGAGGATCGATGCGAAGGCAGTTGTTTTTGGTCGTAGTAATGGTCCTCGGGATGGCGGCTGTGTCGGGCCAATCACAGTCCAGCACCGCCGACCTGGTGGGCGTGGTAAAGGACGACAGTGGGGCGGTTCTCCCCGGAACCGGGATCGTCGCTCGCAATGTGGCTACCGGTTTTTCTCGGAGCGCCGTCAGCGACGATTCGGGTGGCTACCGGATCCCTCTCTTGCCGCCCGGTGAATACGAGGTTCGAGTCGAACTGGACGGGTTTTCCACGCAGCTCATCCAGGGGGTCACCCTGACCGTCGGCCAGACCGGAAATCTCAATGTTTTCATGGAGGTAGCCGCCACCTCCACGGAAATCACGGTGGCCGGCAATGCCCAGATCATCGAGACCCAGCGGACTCAACAGTCGTCGACTATCAGCGAGATCGAGATTGACAACCTTCCCATCAATGGCCGAAATTTCCTCGATTTCGCACTCCTGACACCGGGCGTCGGAGACAAGCAGACGTTTGTGACGGAATCAGCGGTTCAGGCCCCTACCTCGGGTCTTTCCTTCGGCGGCCAGGACCAGCGCAGCAACTACATCACCATCGACGGCGCCGACAACATGGACGCGATTTCGAATGCGGTACGATCGACTCTCAGCCAGGACGCAATTCAGGAGTTCCAGATCAATCGAAACACCTATTCGGCTGAATTCGGCCGGGCTCGCGGTGGTTTGATTAACATCGTGAGCAAGTCGGGGGCGAACACGGTCCATGGATCGGCATTTTTCTATTGGAGAGATGATGCCTTTGACGCGACCAACACCTTTGCCAATGCGCCCGGGATCCCAGATCCAAATTTCGAGCGGTATCAGTTCGGCGCGACGGTAGGTGGACCCATTGTCGAGAACCGGACCTTCTTCTTCGCCAGTTACGAGCGGCTGGATCGCAACGAATCTCTGTTCGTCAACTTTCTCGACGATCTCTCGATTTTCGGTCCGACTGCCTCGCAGCAGGAGCTTTTTGGATTCCTGGCCTCGACCGGAGTTCCTTCTCTCCAATTTCTGGCGGCGGCATTCGTCGATCCCCGTTTTGGAGCCTTGCGCACGCTGGAGTCCAATTTTCCCAACACACTGGAGCTTTTCCAAAGTGAGAGCGGCGTCTTTCCCTTTTCTGCTGATTCCGACGTTTTTTCATTCAAATTGGATCACTCGGCGAGTCAGAACAACCAGATGACTTTCCGTTTCAATTTTGGCGATTCCTTCACCGACAATGCCAACTTTGGCGCCCTTGAGGGAGTCAGCAACGGGGTTAAGTTCGACACCCGAGACTTATCATTTCTTTTTTCGGATACCCACATCTTTTCTCCATCGACGCTGAATGATTTCAAGTTCCAGTTTGCGGACCGCGATTTTGCGGTACCCACGAATGATCCCGACGGGCCCCAAATCACGATTGCCGGAGTCGCCGAATTTGGACGCGAGTTCTTCAATCCGTCGGCCTACGGTGAGAGGCTGTTCCAGTTCACCGAGAACCTGAGCCTGATTCGGGGAAACCACGCGTTCAAAATGGGAGTGGATCTGAATGTCTTGGATTTCGGGGGCTCAGCCGAGGTTTTTCTGGGAGGTCGATTCTCCTTCGCCGAACGGATTCCTCTGGCTTCGATCATGGAAGCGCAATTGGGGCCGGGAACAGCGGCGGGCCTGATAAACCAGATCTCGACTAGTCTGGGCAACCCCATTAGCGCTATTACACAGAAACCACTGGCGGAGAGCGTTCTGGCTCCAATCTCGCCGGTCCAATCTTTCAATTTCGGGTTGCCGACGGTCTTTCTGCAAGGATTTGGAGACCCCAATACTGCGTTCACATACCCTCAACTGGCCCTCTTTTTCCAGGATACCTGGAAGGTGCGGGAGAACTTCACGATCAATTGGGGAGTCCGTTATGACACCGACTGGAAGACTGAGACGAGCAATGTAGTGAGCCCGACTGCACCCTTTCAGTTTGTCACCGAGGCGGTCAACGATCGGAACAACATTGCTCCTCGTCTTGGCTTCGCTTGGGACCTGGGGAACAATGGTAAGACGGTGGTTCGGACCGGATACGGGATCTTCCATCAGAACTACTTCCAGGCCACCGCCTTCGTTTCACAGGTTCTCTCGGGCCAGATTTCTCAGGTGTTCCTGCCTGTGACCGGCATACCCAGTCTGACCCCTTTTACCAGTGCAGACGTGTGGGGCTTGGTCTGTCCTTCCGGCGTTTGTTCCAATGGAGTCAGTGGCCAGGCGGCGCTCCAGTCCCTGAATCTGACTCCAGGGACGACTCCCTCGGTAATTCTGCCCGGCGCCGCGGATATCTCCAACCCGTATAGCCACCACGCCAGCTTTGGAATCGAGCAGGCTCTGGGGAACGATTGGGCGCTCTCGCTGGACTATGGTCTGAACCGTGGGGTGCACCTGGTGCGCTCCCGGGATGTCAATGTCAATCAGGTGGGTCCGAACGAGTTCGTGGGCGTGCAGGATCCGCGCTTCGTGCAGATCAACCAGATCGAGACCAGTGGCAGCTCGATTTATCATGGATTCAGCGCCAATCTGCGCAAACGATTCAGTAGGAACTATGCCTTCAATGTGGCTTATACCCTGGGTAAGGCGATCGATGATACGACTGACTTCATTACGCCCTTGCAGCCCAATAACCAGGCGAATTTGCGAGGAGAAAGGTCCCTCTCGAGTTTCGATCAGAGGCAGCGATTCGTGGTCAGCGGGGTCCTGCAAAGCGGCCGTCAGGGTGGCCGGGGACAGGGTTTCGCGAAGAATTTCCTGGCCGATTGGGTGGTCTCACCGATCCTGACCTGGAGTTCGGGGAAGCCGTTCAATTTGCTCAACGGATTCGACCGCAATAACGACACCCACGACGAGACGGATCGCCCGATTCTAAGCAACGCTCTCAACGGTGACCAGGTGGGGCGGAACACCGGTAAGGGTCCCAGCCTCTTTGGCCTGGATTTGCGACTGGCTCGGAAGATCAACCTCCCTCGGGAGGCCACTTATTTCGAGTTCACTTTCGAGACCTTCAACATGTTCAACAACGTGAACTACAACGGTGTGAATAATGTGGTCGGAGACACTCCATGCATAGGGCCTTTCGCTCCGATGGCGTACTGCGACCCGGGATCGCCCGAAGCGAAGCGTCTGGCCACTGGGAACGTCGAGGGAAGTAAGAACATCCCGGCCAACTTCCCGCTGGGTTTCACGTCAGCCGGGGATCCAAGACAGATCCAGTTTGGTTTCCGTTTTAACTTCTAGGCAACAGGGGAGCAGCCCATGAAGCGCAGTCTTGCAGCACTTTCCATCGGTTTGGCCATGGCAGTTTCCGGCTTAACCGTCCAGGCCCAGGATCCACCGTCGCCACCCAACTTTCTCAATTTGGTGACGGTAGGAGACAGTCTTGCCGCAGGGTTCATCAGCGGCGTGCTCGTGGAGCACGGGCAATTCAGGGCCTTTCCAACCTTGATCGCGGGCCAGGTGGGCACGTTCCATTTTTCTCCTTTTATGCCGGCTCCCGGCGTAGGCCAGGAAATCACGCTGGTTGACGGCAATCTGGTGATCGGCCCGCTGACCGGAGGGACCACTTCGCGCGGGTTCCCGTTGATCGTGCCTCAGAATCTGGCGATACCCGGTCAGGATGTGGGTGATGCTCTGACCCGTCGACCTGATTTCGGCGAGCCCAGCAAGCCCTTCGAGAATCTCATTCTGAGAGTGCCCATAACGGCTATTTTTGGCCGGGCGCCGGTGAGTCAGATCGAGTTGGCGGTGGGTCTGCAGCCCACCTTCACGCTGGTTTGGCTGGGCAGCAACGATGTCCTTGGCGTCGCCACATCGGGGAGAGAAGCGACTTCGATAGCGGCTTTCCAGGTCGCTTACCAGACGGCGATTGGGGCTCTGTTAACTTTGACCAACACGAAGCTCATCGTTGCTACAGTACCGGACGTGACGGTCATCCCATTCATCACCTCAGCGGAAGAAGTCGCGGCTGCTGTGGGAGCACCGCTGGCACTGATTGGACCGGCTCTCGGGATTGGAGCCGGCGATTTTGTGCGTCCCGGAGGCGCGGGGCTGGTGCAACCGATCCTGACCGGTCAGGTGGCCGGTCCCATTCCAGAGTCGGAGATTCTTCGTGCGGCCAAGGTAGCCGAGACAAGAGTTCTGGTCGCAACCATGAACGGTTTCATCAATGCTTTCGCGGCCCAGGCCGGTTTTCCGGTTGTCGATATCAACGCCATTCTGTCCGAGATCGATACGAATGGGTTTCCACTCAGCAGCGGCCAGGTGTTGACGACCGATCTTCTGGGCGGGATCTTCAGTCTGGATGGCGTTCATCCGACGTTCACCGGCCAGGCCATCATTGCGAATGCCTTCATTCGGCGGATCAACGAGTTCTGGGGGCTTCAGATTCCCGAAGTCGACGTGAATGCCATAGCAGCAACAGATCCACTGGTGTTTCCGGCAATGGCTCCGGAGACGCGCTTTCGTTACCTGCGGACGGCGGCTTCGCATCTCACTACGCTTGCGGAGAGGATCTTTGGCTCGCAGGACGGGTCGGCCGAAACCGAACTCTTCGATCCGGGCCAGGATCCGGGGTTCCGCGAGGAGATCAGCGCACAGTCTGTGAACGAGTATTTGATGAATTCGTTTCGCCGAATACAGGTCGAGCCGGGCCCAATGCAGGTGGGTGTCGAGCGGCGTCGGGTTCCGAGTGAACGGGAGCGAGTCGCTCCCGGAATTCGCAGACCTTGAAGAGGCTGGCATTTGCGAAGCTCGAAATCCTAAACTCGAAGCAGGTTCCGATGAATTGACAAAAAACGAGGCTCCGTGCTAGCTTCTCTCTCTTTATTCAATGCCGAAGGAGGCTGGGAAAACTAATGCATCGCAAGGGTAGATATCTCTTCACGTCGGAGTCGGTGACTGAGGGTCATCCGGACAAAATTGCGGACCAGGTTTCAGACGCCGTGCTGGACTCGATCATCGGTCAGGATCCGATGGGTCGCGTGGCTTGCGAAACCATGATCACGACCGGCTTGACTGTGGTGGCCGGCGAGATTACCACCAATTGTTACGTCGATATTCCAAAAGTAGTCCGACAGACGATTAAGGACGTTGGGTATACCCGGGCCAAGTTCGGTTTTGATTGTGAAACTTGTGGTGTCATCTGTTCCCTGGACAGCCAGTCTCCCGATATTGCCATGGGTGTCGATACGGGAGGAGCCGGAGACCAGGGGTTGATGTTCGGTTTTGCCTGCAACGAAACCGAGCAGTTGATGCCCATGCCGATCCAGTTGGCCCACCAACTGGTGCAACAGCTGAGCGTCTGCCGCAAAGCGGGTGAGCTGGACTGGCTCCGACCCGACGGTAAATCCCAGGTGACCATCGAATATGAAGGAGCGACTCCGATTCGGGTCGATGCAGTCGTCATCTCCACTCAGCACAGCAGCACGGTCAGCAGTGACGACTTGCGCCAAGGGATCGAAGAGAAGGTGATCCGACCCATCGTCCCGGCCGAGTTGATGGATGAAGATACCAAGATCTATGTCAATCCGACCGGTCGTTTCGTGATTGGTGGGCCGCAGGGAGACTGCGGATTGACGGGACGCAAGATCATCGTCGATACGTACGGCGGCATGGCTCGTCACGGTGGCGGTGCCTTTTCGGGTAAGGATCCGTCGAAGGTCGACCGTTCGGCTTCTTACATGGCTCGCTACATTGCCAAGAATCTGGTTGCGGCAGGCCTGGCGGATCGGGCCGAAATCCAATTGGCCTACGCGATTGGCGTGTCCGAGCCGGTGTCGGTAATGGTGGAGGCGTTTGGTACCGGCAAAATCGCCGAGGGTGAGATGACCCGCCTGGTGCGCGAGCATTTCGATCTGACCCCGCACGGCATCATGGAAACGTTGGACCTCCGCCGTCCCATTTTCCGTGAAACGGCTGCCTATGGCCATTTCGGCCGGGATCAGTTCAGCTGGGAGAGTACCGACAAAGCCGAGGCCCTGCGTAGCGCCGCAGAAGCGACGGTTTAACCAGAAAACTTGATTTGTGGGACGGGAATGCCTCAGGCTGTCTTAGGGTTCTCTCCCCGGATCACACTGAAGTGGTTTCAGAGGTGTTTGAGGGGCCTTCCCAGGCCGCGAGAGGAACGCTAGACGAGTGATTCTGAAATAACGTACCAATTGTTGGGAGCTCAGTTTCAGGAAAGAAACTGGAATCGCTCCCTCGCTAAAGCTTCGGGCTTGGAACCAGCTGGCCGGTCCACATGGCTAAGTCTGCTATGATCTGAAGATGGCATTCCGCTCGCCCATGGTGACTCTCGGACCGACCCTGACCCCGGTCGTCAAATACCTGGTCATCGCCAATGCAGTAGCTTTCCTGTGGAGCAGTTTGGCAGGCAGCGAAATTATTGCCATCCTGGGTCTTGCTCCTGCCCTATTTTTGGGCAAGCTCTTCCTCTGGCAGGTCGTCACGTATCTGTTCCTGCACGGGAGATTCTTCCATCTCTTCTGGAACATGCTCGTGCTCTGGATGTTCGGTGCTGAACTGGAGCGTTATCTGGGGGGGCGGAGATTCCTGCATTTCTACTTCGTCACGGGCGTGGGAGCGGGTCTTCTCTCAGTTGCTTTCAGCCCCTTCTCTCCTGTCCCGATTATCGGTGCCAGCGGCGCGGTCTACGGAATTTTGATGGCCTATGGAATGCTCTTTCCGGACCGGTATGTCTACCTCTACTTCCTGTTCCCAGTCAAGGTTAAGTACTTTGTCGCGGTGATTGGAGCGCTCGCCTTTTTCTCTTCCCTGAATGCGTCCGGTGGCACGATTGCGCATACGGCCCATCTGGGAGGCATGGTCTTTGCGTTCCTGTTTCTCAAGGGCTGGCTGTCGGTGGGGCGGATTCGACAGACTTATTTCCGCTGGCGAATGAAGCGTCTGCGCAGCCGTTTCAAGGTCTATGAGGGAGAAAAGAAGTCCCCGCCTAGGGACGACTACTGGATTAATTAAACCATTTCTTGCAATCCCACCCCAGCTTATCATCCTCCACCTTTCAAAAACCGTTCAATTGATTGGTAAATCTGGAGTTGATTGCTACCCGAAGCCGGGAGCATCTGGTAAGATAGGCTGGATTTCGGCGAAGGAATTAGCACATTATGCAGCTCGCTCAGATCCGCAACCGCTTCCATCTGTTGACAGGATACATGACCGGCCAGCCGGACTTGGAAGCCTATCCGATTACCTTGATCGTCGAGAACACGGCGAAGTGTAATTTCAAGTGCCCGATGTGTCCCCGGGAATTTGGATATTACCCGCCGGAAGACTTCGACTTCGAGCTTTTCAAACGGATCATCGACGAGATTAGTGGCCGCACCGAATTGGTCTTCCCATGGGGAGGTGGTGAGCCCCTGATGAACCCCGAGTTGGCGAAGATGGTGCGCTACCTCAAGGATTCCGATATCTACAGCGTGGTTTCGACCAACGCCAGTTTTCTGGATGAAGCCAAGGGACGAGAGCTGATCGATGCCGGGTTGGACAATATCATTCTGGCCTTTGACGGGACCACTAAAGAGGTCTACGAAACCTATCGGAAGGGGGGAGATTTCGATCAAGTGCGGGAGAATATCTTGCGCTTTCTGCGGCTCAAGCGAAAGATGAAGTCCGATATTTTCACCGTCATGCAGATGGTCCGGCTCCCTCATAACAATCATCAGGTGCGCGACTTCCACAAGATGTGGGATGTCGATGGAGTCGACGAGATTCGCATCAAAGAAGACGAAATTGTGATCCCCGAAGTCGCCCTCGAGGAGCGGATTAATCATGAGCGCCGGCGCAATCCCTGCTACCAACTCTGGCAAGGACCCGCCACAGTGAACTATAAAGGGGATTTTTTCCCCTGTTGTCACACCTGGCGTTCCGAACCCTTCGGAAATGTCAACGAACAGTCGATCTACGAACTCTGGAATTCAGAGAAGATGCAAAAAATGCGGCAAGCCCACCTGACAGGAGACCTGAGCGAATACCCGGATTGTATGGATTGCCATGCGCCCAACCCTCGCCTTCCCGTAATTCTGGGCAGCTTCATGGTGGATATGTTCCGGATCCGCAAGTGGATTCCCAAGATGGAGAAGCTGGCGGTCTTCTACAAGATGCCGCTTTTTATTGATCGTTGATGCGGTATCGAAACGGAGTTTGATGAACATTCTACTGGTGCGTGGCAAGCTTACTTTCATGGATATGATCGTGGGAATCCCGATCGGACTGGTCTACCTCTCCCCCATCGCCCAGCGCCGGGGACATCACGTCGAGATTCTGGATCTGGCACTCGAGCAGGAAGCGGAGAAGGTCTTGGATGCCAAGTTGCGGGAGCGTCACTGGCACATTGCAGGACTGGGTTGCATGACGGCAGAATTCGCGGGCGCAGAGGTTGCCGCTCGCCAGATCAAGGAATTTGATCCTCAGGTCCGCATCATTTTTGGAGGCCAGCACCCCACCATTGTGACCGACGAAGTGATGGCCCTCGACTATTGTGACTTTGTCTGCATGGGGGAAGGAGAGGAAACCTTCGAAGAGTTCCTCGAAATGCTGGAGAGTGGGGGAGATCCGGCCGCGGTTGCCGGTCTGGCCTACAAGAATGAACAGGGCGAAGTCTGTCGCAACGTGGCTCGTGCCCCGATTTGGGAAGTCGACGAGATTCCTCTCCCGTCATATGAACTGCTGGATCTGGAAAGATACGCCACCGCCGAATCGGCGCGCTACACCCCCAAGTATAGGCGAGCGATTCAGATCTTTACGAGCCGCGGTTGTCCCTGGCATTGCACTTATTGCCACGATCTTTTCGGCAAGAAGTTTCGAGCCCGCACCCCGGAGCATGTGCTCAGCGAAATGAAGCTGCTCTACGAGCAGTACCAGATCCAGGAATTCATGATCGAGGACGACATCTTTAATTTCGACATGGATCGCGCCAAGCGGATCTGCGATCTGATCGTCGAGTGGGGCGCGCCCATTGCCATGCAGTTCGGGAATGGGATACGGCTCGAGCGCCTGGATGAAGAGTTGTGCCGAAAACTAGGCGAAGCCGGAACTCACCACGTGTCGATTGCCATCGAGTCGGCGAGTCCGAGAGTGCAGTCCCGCTCCAAGAAGTATCTAAAGCTCCATATGGTGAACGACGTGGTTGGCTGGCTCCGGAAATACAGGATCAACACCCTCGGTTTCTTCATGATTGGTTTTCCCACTGAGACGATCGAGGAGATCAAGATGACGATTCGCTACGCCTGCCAAACCGATCTGGATGAGGCCCTCTTCAGCATCGTGATCCCCTATGCCGGGACGGAACTCAGCCGGGAAATTCTCCAAAACCAGCTCTACGATCCGAACCAGGCCACCGATCAGTTGCATGAGGTGGCCAGGATCCAGACCGATGAATTTGACTTCGCCACTTTGAAGCGGTTTCAACGGGAGGCCTACCTGAAATTCTTTTTGACCCGGTTTCGATTTATTCGGGTACTGCCCAGGCTCTTTAGTTTTCGGTCGAGTAAGAGGTATCTGAGGGCGATTGAGCGTAACTTCTTGCCCCAGCGATCGGGCCAAGGTTCACGAGCCAGCTGACAACGATGTACTGGTACCCTAATTTCCCCGACCACGTCTACGTGGAATTGACGAATATCTGTAACGCTCGCTGTACGATTTGTGCAACGCCTTCGATGCAGCGCGAGCGGAGTATTATGCCTCCCTGGCTGTTTCACAAGATCGTCGACGAGTGTGGCCAGGCAGGAGCTGCGAAGCTACTGCCCTTCCTGCACGGCGAATCCCTATTGGTGCCCGGAGTCCTGGACTATTTCAGGTACGTTCGGGAGCACTCTCCGGCTACTCACTTGAACCTGACAACCAACGGCTCCAAGCTCTCCCGCCAAATTTCGGATGAAGTTCTGGCCGAAGATCTGGTCGATTCCGTTATCGTCTCAATCGATGGTGGTGACAAAGAGACTTTCGAGAAGATCCGCCTCAACCTCAGTTATGACGAGGTCCGTGAAAATGTTCTTTATTTCATTGAGCGGCGCAACCAGTTGGAGAAGAAGAAGCCGACTCTCTCCATCTCGATGGTGACGGTAGCGGAAAACAAGCACACCCGGGAAAAGCTAAGAGCGGCTTGGGCCGGTGCCGACGAGGTTCGTTTCTCTGTCTATTTCAACTGGGCAGGGAAGCTGGAGAACAATGGCCGAACCCCCAACAAGATCAATTTCTGCGAGCGCTTGCAGCACTACATCACGATCCTGGCTGATGGCCGCGTCGCCATGTGTTGTTTCGATTCGGAGGCTGACTACGTGGTTGGCGACGTCAAGACTCAAACGATCCGTGAGGTGTGGCATTCAGAAGCCTTCAACGAGAAGCGGAGACTCCTCTACCAGCGGAATTTCGATAAACTGAGTCTCTGCGGTAAGTGTGATTACATCAATCACCCGAACTGGGTTACTCCGCTGGCTCGAATTCGGCCTCGAGTCAAAGAGAATTTTCCCCAGCTTGCCACGGCGGCCGAGAATCTTTACAAGCGTTGGTTGACGCGCTGACCGGGATGGATCCGATGATCAATAAAACAGCCCCTCAGGTCTCCGACTTTCCTTGGCTCCGCGAAACCAAGGAGGATCTCGGAAAAATCCTGTTACTCTACCCGGTGACCGGGATGGACCTCTTTGGAGTCAACGTAGGGTTGCCGTTGGCGTGTCTCTATCTGGGGACCGTCCTGGAACAGGCTGGCTACCGGGTCGAGATTCTGGACGAGAGGATCAGCAACACGTTTTCCAAAGATGTGGCCCGTTCCATCCGTTCTGAGCGTCCCGTTCTGGTCGGAATCTCAAGCATGACCGGGATGCAGATTCGGGGGGGATTGGAGGCTGCAAGGGCCGTCCGAAAAGTGGCTCCGGACCTGCCCCTGGTCTGGGGTGGCGTTCATCCGACGCTGTGTCCCGACTCGACGTTACGCGATGATCTAGTTGATTTCGTGGTTCTGGGGGAAGGGGAAATCACCCTGATCGAGTTGGCCGATGCGCTTCGCTCCGAGCAGGACGTTTCTGCAGTCCCGGGGTTGGGCTTCAAGAAAAACGGACAGCTCTGTTATTCGACGAGTCGGCCAATGATCGAAGATCTGGATGTGATTCCGAGGCCCAACTACGATCTCATCCCGATGCAGCACTACTTCACGACGGCCCCGTCGACTTCGGAAAGACAACTTCAAATCGTCACCAGTCGGGGTTGCCCTTTCGATTGTGAATTCTGCTACAACCTGAAGTTCAATGAGCGCCGTTTCCGGTATTTCTCAACTGAACGGACGGTAGCCGACATCGTCCATCTGGTAGAGAAGTTCAATATTCGCGCTATCTTCGTTGAAGATGACTATTTCTTTGGGAATCCGCGGCGAGTGGAGGCGATTTGCGACCTCCTGATCGAGAAGGATCTCGGGTTACTCCTACAGGTGCCCTGCCGGATTGACTATCTCTATCGCCAGAGCGACGAGATGATCGAGAAGCTCTACCGAGCCGGCTTCAAGGAACTCTGGATCGGGGTCGAGAGTGGATCTCCCGACCGTCTCAAAGAGATCCTGAAACGCACCACCCTCGATCAGGTTCGCGAGGTCAACCAGCTGCTTGGCCGGTCCGATGTCTATGCCAAGTACGGCTTCATGGCCGGTTTTCCCAATGAAGAGCGGAAGGAGACGCTGGAGACCGTCGATTTCATGTTCGAGTTGGTGGCTGAGAACAGGAACGCCGGACTGACACCCGTAGCCATTTACACGCCTTATCCCGGAACGACTCTCTACGACAAAGCCAAACTAGTCTATGGAATGGAGTTCCCGGATACGCTGGAAGGCTGGAGTCACTTTCATTTCGGTGAGAACAACAACCCTTTCTTGAGCCCTCGTCAGAGGAATTTCATCTCGAAAGTCAACGTCATGAGCCGCTTCTTTGAGCGGCGGGCTTTCGAGAGGTTTAGCGAGAACCGCTTCAAGCCCATCATGATGCTGCTATACGATGTGTATTATCGGACGTTGCGGCTTCGCTTGCGCTGGAGATTCTTCGAATTGATGCCCGAGATTCCGCTGATCCGCCTCGCCCAAAGAATCTACCTCCGGGTGTTCAACCGCATGCAACTCTCCAAGATGACGAGAGAAGATCAGAGTATGGAGAGCCCGGGAGCTTGAGAATTGGGTCCCCGCACTGTCGTCACTATCGCCGTCCTGGCGATCAATCTGCCCTTTCTCTTTCAACCCTTCCACATTGATGATCGGGTTTATCTCGAGACTGCCGCGAGTGCACTCGAAAACCCCTGGTTCCCCTATGACTACTCTCCCCTCTTTGAAGGGATCCTGACTCCGGATGCGGCCTCACATAGCCACTTGCCCCTCCTCTCCTATTACTTGGCGGCGATCAAGCTCCTGACCGGATCGGAAGCGGAGTGGGTGTACCATCTAGCTTTCCTGATCTTCCCGATTTTACTGGCAGTCAGCTTTTTTGAGATCACCTCTCGCTGTGTCCAGAGGCCGCTACTCGCGACCGGTTTCCTGATGTTGAGTCCAGGGGTCATGCTGCTCGGGCATTCGCTCATGACCGAGGTCCCGCTACTCGCCTTTTGGACGCTTGCCATCGAGCGAGCGTGGCGCATTCTGGACGGTGTCGGGAAGCCTCGAGACTGGCTCCTCCTGTCGTTGGCTCTGGTGTGCGCAGCAATGGTGACGATTCTGAGTGCAGGACTGGTGCTCTTGATAGCCACCATGTCCCTAATCTGGAGATCTGCGCGGGAATTTTCGACCGACCAGCGAAGGCGGGTCCTGCTTCTGTTGACGGTTCCGATTCTGGCCTGGCTGCTCTGGTATCTGCGGGGCTACGCCCATTACGATCGATTTCTGCTCGTACGCACCGTCCAGCACCTGGACAAGAGGGCTGCCTTCTCGCTCTTCCTGCTCGGCTCAAAGACAATCAGTTTTCTCGTCTGTCTGGGGGCAACCATATTCTTTCCGCTCCTCCCTATGCTTGGGTTTGGTGGCCGGCCGAGCCTGCGATGGCTTGGTGGCCTGGTGGGGGGAGTCGGGGCCGGCGCCCAGATTCTGTCGAGCAATTGGGGAATCTTGGAAGCACTCTTTTTCGGGTTTCTTCTCGGGGTGGGTTCGATGGTGTTTGTCGGGACTCTTTGGACTCTGCTCGAGCGTCGCCGGGACGTACTGGGTGACCGAGCCGGGGGGGCTCGGGTCCTGTTCCTACTCTGGCTCTTGGGTATCCTGGCGGCCGCCGTCCTCGTCTATCCGAGCGGGTCGGTCCGCTATGTGCTGTTGGCCTTTCCACCCGTCATTGTTGCCTCCCTCTTGTCTTGTGAGAGAACCCGGATGACGGCCTCGCGCGGGATGGTCGCGGCCCTGGTTGTGACCGGTCTCTTTTCGCTCCTGCTGAGCGGCGCCGACTACACCATGGCTTCGATCTATAAGCGCCAAGCTCGAGAGTTGGTAGAGCAATACCAAAGCGACGGACGCACGGTCTGGTTCACCGCCGAATGGGAGTTCCGCTACTACCTGGAAAAGGCAGGCGCCAAGATCCTTGCCAGGACACAGCTCGGCCCCCAGGTCGGAGATATCTTGATCAAGCCCTATGTGTCATTTCCCTGGAGGACGCTTTACGACGGGCCGGAGTATTTGCGTCTGAAGGAACGACGGCCAGCCGGGGCCTTTCCGTGGATCCGGCTGATGGACTTCTCCTCGCGAGCCGGATTCTACAGCACTGCCTGGGGAATATTGCCCTACGGCATCTCCAACGATCCCAGTTGGGAACACTTCAACGTTTTCGAAGTCATCAAACTCTACGATGGCCCGATTCCGGAGCCGGAGAAACACTACTAGTATCGATAGTGATCCGGCTTATAGGGACCTTCTACAGCGACGCCGATGTAGCCGGCCTGCTGGGAGGTCAATTCCGTGAGGCGAACGCCTAGTTTCTCGAGATGAAGGCGGGCCACCTTTTCGTCCAGGTGCTTGGGAAGGACGTAGACCTTATTTTGATAGCTCTGGCTGTTCTTCCAGAGCTCAACCTGGGCGATGACCTGGTTGGCGAAGCTGTTGCTCATGACGAAGCTGGGATGACCGGTGGCGCAACCCAGGTTAACCAGACGGCCTTCAGCCAAAATGATGATGCTGGGACCTTTCTCGAAATGCCAGAGATCGACCTGGGGTTTGATGTTCTCTTTCTGGATTCCAGGAATCCGCCTCAGTCCTGCCATATCGATTTCGTTGTCGAAGTGACCGATATTACAGACGATCGCTTTATCCTTCATCCGGCTCATGTGGTCGGCCAGAATGACGTCCATGTTACCGGTTGCGGAGACAAAGATATCGGCCTCTGACAAGACGTCCACCAGGCGCACCACCTGGTAGCCCTCCATGGCGGCCTGAAGAGCACAGATGGGATCGATCTCGGTAATCAGCACTCGAGCCCCCTGGCCGCGCATGGCCTGGGCACAGCCTTTTCCTACTTCGCCGAATCCACAAACCACGACGGTCTTCCCGCCAATCATCACATCTGTAGCACGCATGATGGCGTCGGGCAGGGAATGGCGGCAACCGTACACGTTGTCGAATTTACTCTTGGTAACCGAATCATTTACATTGATCGCGGGAAAGAGTAGGGAACCGTCCTTCTCTCGCTGGTAAAGCCGGTGGACTCCGGTTGTGGTTTCTTCGCTTACTCCCACGATCGAGGACACCATGCGGTGCCAGAACTGGGAATCTTCCTGGAGCCGGTTCCGGATCAGACTCAAGATACTCTGCATCTCCTCAATATCCGTCGAATCGGGGTCGGGCAGCGTGCCCTCCGCGGCATAGGACTTCTCAGCCTCATATCCCAGGTGAACCAGCAGGGTGGCATCGCCTCCGTCGTCGACTACCAGGGTGGGTCCACCCTCCGGGAATTCCAACGCCTGCAACGTGCACCACCAGTACTCTTCGAGGGTCTCTCCTTTCCAGGCAAAGACCGGAATGCCGGAGGCGGCGATGGAGGCGGCAGCGTGATCTTGGGTGCTGAAGATGTTACAAGAGGCCCAGCGAACGTCGGCTCCCAGGGCGGTTAGTGTTTCGATCAAGACGGCCGTCTGGATGGTCATGTGAAGTGACCCCATGACGCGGGTACCCTGGAGGGGTCGAGTCGCAGCATATTCCTCTCGGATTGCCATCAGACCGGGCATTTCCTGCTCGGCCAGTTTGATCTCCTTGCGTCCGAACTCGGCCAATGAGACGTCGGCCACTTTGTAATCTGGTTTGATACTCGTAGTTGGCATGAAATCTGACTCCCTTTTCAATCTAGCTTCGTCCTAGGGAAACAGCATGTCTCCCGGTCTTGTTTCCTCGGATCAGGTAAAGGTTGGGGGCTGGCCGCAAGGGGCCTCCCAATTCTTCGTCGGTATTTCGTATCAAGGCTCTTTGCAAGTCGATTGCGAGTCCACACTTTTTCATCTGCAGGCCTAGGTCTGTGGCATCGACGCCAGCCCGTGGGTCACCCATCTTCTGTTGGAAGTCCTGCATGGTGTGGGGCTCGAGATCAACCACCAGGAGCAGGCCTCCCGGCTTCAGTACCCGCTCGATCTCGCGTAACGAAGCTTCGATGTCCTCAGCATGGTGAAGAACCAAGATTGCCAACACGGCATCGACCCGGGCCCTCTCGAGGGGTAGAGCCTCGAGGCGACCCAAGGAGAATGTGATGTTTTCAAACTCCTCATTCACGGCTCGTTGCCGAGCTAGTTCCAGCATTGCCGGAGAAGGATCCACCGCCGTGACATGATGAAAGTGCCTGGCCAGCAGGGGCAGCATGAATCCGGTGCCGGTCCCGATATCCAGCACATGCCAGCGGCGTGGTAGAAGAGCGCAGAGTGCCTCCAGATGAAAACCTGACCCAAAGTACTCGCGCCTCAACTCGTCCCACTGTTGCGCCAATCGATGGTAAGAATCCTCGGCCCCTTCCCGGCGCTCCAGGATGTGATCGAGCCGGGTCCTAATATGATCTGGGATGTCCTGACTGCGCAGCCACTGATTCAGGAGATCGGAAATCTCGTGATTGCCGTTGTGACAAGGTTCAACCAGGCTGGCGAAAACTCGGTTTCCCTCCCGTCGATCCACCAGCATGCCGGTGCTTCGCAGAATTCTCAGATGACGGCTCACAGTAGATTGGGGAAGCCCCAACAAATCGACTAGCTCTCCCACGGTCAATGGGACTTCTGCCAGCAAGCGTAAGAGATCCCGTCGCCCTCCATCCGAGAGCGATTTGAAGAGTTGATCGGTGGCCCTATTATCCACAAATCCGAATATACGGATCTTTGGGTCCTTCTGTCAAGCCAAGAAAGGGGAAAATGGGAGAGGCAGAGGCGAGAAAGGAGCAGGTACTCAAGGGATGAGCTTCTGAAGCTCGATATCGAGGTGGACGGTGCGGTCCGAAATGACTTTCAGCACGGTTTCTATCGGCTCATAGCCGGGGCGTTCAATCCGGAGAACGTACTCCCCTTCGAGTACTTCATAGCGTTCACGTTCATTGCTGAAGCTGCGGGCGCTGCCGAGAAGTTTGTTGTCCAGATAGATCAGGGCGCTGCCCGGGCTGATGTTGAAGATCAGGTGTGAGAAGTTGGCGCGAACAACCGGATCAGGATCGATTCCGAGGTTTGGATAATAGACTGCGCTGGGGCTCGTCAGGTAGTAGGTGGCCCCGGCGTTCCCATAGTAGGAGGGTGCCCCTCCCCGCGGTTGGCTAGGATAATAGCCTCGAAAGGGAACGTTAGCCCGCGGATAGTATTTGGGGGGGTAATAGAAATAGGGACGAGTAGGAAGTCTGTAGTACGGATTGGGCGTTCCGTAGTAGGCCCGATTCGAGGGTTGGTAATAGGGACGATAGTGGCGGTTCTGGGCTCCTCTTCGGTACCTTTGCGCCAGCGCTTCAGTACCGAGCAGCGTCAAGACGAGAGCCAGCAGAATGCAGCTACGCTTTCGATTTGCCAAGGATCTGCTCATGCTTGTCCCCATTATAGACTGATGAGCCGAAAATTTCGTTCATCAATTGGACCACGATTCGTATCAGACTGGCTGTTTTTCGTAGAGGGCCGCGATGGCGGCGGCATCCTCACGCACTTTCTCGATGAGTTCCGGAGGACTCAGTACACGAGTGTGGGGGGCGTGGGCCAGGGCAAGACGGGAAGGGAACTCCAGCGTATCACTGGAAAGGGTCAACACGGCTCCGTCCCCTTCTTTGTCTTCCACGGAAGACGGCCATTGTTCCCGAATCCAGGGAGCCACTTCTTCATCAAAGAGAATCTTGATCTCGAATTTTCCAATCAGGTTCAGAAAGTTGTTCTGATGTCGCCGTAAGTCGATCCCCGGCGGGGGCGAAAAGGTCTCGTTGAGAAGGCGCACGTCTAGAATCCGCTCGAATTTGAATGTCCGAACGTCCAATCGGAGTTCGCAGTAACCGGTGAGATACCAGTATCCCAGGCTCTTGGTAAAGAAGTAGGGCCAAATAGCGCGGCGGCAGGTCTGATTTCGGCTAATCGAGAAGTACTCGATCTCGACCTTCGTCGACTTCTTGACGGCCGTCTTGAGAGCCGTAAAGTGCTCAGAGCCGGGGCTTGGCGTGTCCTGGAAAGCGATCAAGTTTTGCAAATACCCGGTCTGCGTCACCGATCCTGTGATGGCTTGCTGAATCTTCATCTTGAGAGAGTCGAATCCGGCGGGATCCAGCTCAGGATCTAGCAGTTGAAGCGCCATCAGCAGGGCAATGGCTTCGGGATGGGTGAAGCGGAGCGGTCGATTGAGCATCTGATCGAACTCGATGTAGACCTGATCGTCCGCGGTGTAGATGTCGATGTAATCGTCGGGTTGAAACGGCGGTTTCCCGATCAGAAGAATGAAATCCAGTTCTCTGCGAAGTTGGCGCGGAGTTAGATCAACCTTTTGGGCCAGCTCATCGACGCTGATCCCCTGGTTCTGAGAGACATAGCTGAGAATGAAAAGGACCCGATTGATCCTCTCGGTCACGTTCATGTCAGGTCTCGGAGAGCGCTCCGAATATCGTTTTGGATTTCGCGGGGACGAATCACGCGCACGTCAGTCTTTTGCGACAAAACCCAGGATACCAGACTCTGACGATTTTTGACCTCGACTGCAAACGAGGTCTCGGATAGTCGACGGGCACCCCGCAGTTGAGGGGCTAGTTCAGGCACGCGATGGGCCGATATATCGATGACTACTTCGATGGGTTCTTGCGCAGAGAAATCCCAAGGTTGAAGATTCTGATAGCTCTTGAGCGAAAAATCTTCCGGAATCGCATAGTCCGGAGTCCCGGGACGGCGAGAATTCACCTGGAGTGACAGGATGCGAGTCAAAACGAAAGACCGGATGTCCTGTCGCAAATGGTCCCAGCCGATCAGAGTCCAGTTCTTATTCCGGAAGACCAGACCATAGGGATCGATACGGCGCTGTTGAGTCTGCCCGGTTGAAAAGGCGTGGTACTCGATATCCAGCCACTTTCTTCTTTCCAGAGCGTCTTGAATCTCGGTCATCCAGATCTCACGTTGACGCGATTGCTCATTCCCCTGAAACGTGATTCGCATTTCGGCAGGCGGAGGTTCCAGCACGTCCTGCAGGCTGATGATCTTGTGCAGGGCATTGGAGAGTTGATCCCGGTAGGGGAAGTTCTGGTGCTCGAGAACCGCGCTGGCCGAGAGCATCAAGAGCGAGGACTCTTTGGCCGAAAACTGGATCTCGGGTAGGAAAAGCTTTTCCTTGCGAATGATATATCCCTCTCCCCGAGCTTCCGAGCCGCTCTGGTAGTCGATGGGAATGCCGAGGGAAATCAGCTCGGCCTTGTCACGTTCGAATTTTCTTTGATTTGACTCCTCGATTCCTCGGCCATAGTCCTGCGGGAAGTGGTTCTTGATCTCTTGCCAGGAGACAGGTTCCTGGGTATTCAGCAGGTAGGTGATGAGGTCGAGGAGCCTTTCCGTCCGGTTCACCGCCAGTAGTGTATGCAACCCTTTCGAGGCGGTCAAACGCCGTTTGCACAGATCCGGGTTCTGGCTTCTAAGAGAGCGTTCTTTTGTGTTCTAATACACGTGGAAAGGAGACGGGGATTTGGCTTTTATCATTACCGAACCTTGTATCGAGACAAAAGACACAGCTTGCGTCGATGCCTGTCCGGTTGACTGCATTCACCCTCGCGATGACGAGACGGACTTTGAGAAGGAGACGATGCTCTTCATCGATCCGGTGGAGTGCATCGACTGTGGCGCCTGTGTGCCGGAATGTCCGGTTGAAGCGATCTTCCCCGAAGACGAAGTGCCCGAGGAGTGGCAGCAATATATTGAGATCAATGCAAAGTGGTACGAGAAAAAAGAAGAATAGCAAGCCGAACTGAATCCACTCCATCAAACCGGGCTTCGCGCCCGGTTTTTTGTGCGCAGCCAGAAAGAGCGGAACTCGCCTGAACTATTGGCCGCTGGCCAAACTTGAGAGCTGGAACCCACCTTGAGTTCGCAGTCTCGTAACGATGATGGTAACGTCGGATCGGATCTGTATCGACCCGACGACGTCGCTGGACATTTGACCGGGAAAGAACTCGGTGACGAATTCAGCAATCTGCTCTCCCGGCAGAAGAACTCGCATGGCCGTCTCGATCTCGGCTCCGTCGGTTCCCAGTAGCGACAGCTCGATGACCGCTCCCTCATCCGACGGATTGGCGATGGCCAGTCCGCTGCTCAACGTCCGACTCGGATCGGCGTTTTGCAGCACTTCGGTGAAGACGTTGCTCTGGCCAGGCAGCGCTGAGGCGCTTACCCCGGCCTCGGAAACGATCAAGCCGGTCATGTCGCGGGCTTGAAAGATCGAGGAACCCGAGAGTGGGCCATCGGAAACGATACGCGCCCAACCCTTTCTCGCTGTGTCCCCTCCCAGAGTTTGGATCCGGGCGGAAGACCCTCCGGCCACTGTGAAATCGAGATCAGACGTGGTCCCAAAACCCTCGAGGTCCAAGCTCAGCTGGGCCCCCGTGTCATCGAAGAATGAGAGAGTGGCACTGACTTCATCACCTGTGCGGTTGCTTATCGCCAGTAGTGTAGTCTGACCGCCTCCGTCGGCCAGGTGGGCAAAGTAGAGCACCTGGAGCCGGCGATAGATTTCGATCCGCTCCGCGAAGAGCAGCAGAATCGACCCCCGAAATGTGGCTAGATTTCGGACGCCTTCGCGCCGGATGCTCCAGAGCAGGGCTCCGGTGAAGGCATCCCTGGCTCGCACCCGGCCCGTTGCTTCGTGATAGTAGTAGATCACGTTGTTGGCAATGGTCGCATGATTGATTCCCTCACCCGGTTCGGTGACGCGCCAAAGAAGATCGCCGGTATTGGGATCGAGCGCCATAATCGCTGAATCGGGACCGAACGTGAAAACGGTAGCCGTGATCGCAGAATCGGCGAACAAGTAAAGCTGATTATAAGCAAGTGCGGTTGGATTGGAGGTCGATAAAATGCCTGCCTGGCGGCTCCAGACCAACGATCCATCCGTCGAATCGAGAGCGGTTACGAAGCCATCGTCATTGTTCACAAAAACCCGGCTCTCCGTCGCAATCACATTTGTATCGAACCCTATCACTCCCTGTGCAGACCAGAACGGATTTCCGGTCGTGCTCTCGGCCGCGAACAAGATGGGGCCGGTGCCGCCCGCTGCGCCTGGCCCCATGCTAGTCAGGTAGACGTGTTCTCCGAAAACGCTGATAGGTGCCTGACCCTCAGTAGTCGTATCCATCGTCCAAAAAGCCGGACTCGGACCCTGCATGGGATCGCCCGCACGAATTCCGTTTTTCCCTCCCAGAATGAACCGTCGATCGGTTATGTAAGGATCAATCCCCGAGCTGTCGCCTACCGAGGAGTCTTGCCAGAGCGTAGTCCCGGTCGAAACCTCAACAGCCCTGACAGCAGTGGTCGATCCACCCAGCAGGACAATGCCACTCGCCACCGCCGGTGTGTAGTTCAAAGGCATGCCAGAACCAGTGATGAAGCTGCTCGTCCAGGAAAGAACTCCTGAGTCGGCGTCGTACAAACGGTAATTGGTGGAAGCTTCTAGCGACTCACCTACCAGGAACATTTCCCCGCCTACACTCGTGAAAGCCAAGAAGGAAGAGGCATTCGTCGTCCCGGCCAGGTCGACACTGCTAAACAGAGCAAAAGGGGGAGCCGCAGCACCGAAATCCGAGTTCAAGTTGGTTCGGGCTGAGGTGTATCCGTCGGTCGCAAGATCCCCCACCTGCAGCCCTAGCTAGCGCACCGGCTCCAGCCAGTCCTAGAATTAAACCCAAAAAGCAGACTCGTTTCATTGTTCTTACTCCTGTTGCTCCAGAAGACGTTCCCTCGGGACTACCCAACGCCAGCTTCAAATCTGCGGGCTGGAGGCGTGAGTCTGTATTTAAGCACGAGCGTCGGACAATGTAGAGCCCAAAGTGCCGAGAACCCCCCATCCACAGGTTTTCCACAGGCTCCTATTCAAATCCACTCTCGCAGGGAGAGATCTTTGATCTTCTGCTGCAAGCTCTGTCGATGAAGACCGATCGCCCGGGCTGTATGGGTGATGTTGTTGTCATGCTTCCTTAACTGAGACAGCAGGTATTTGACTTCGAAGGCCTCGCGAGCTTGTCTGAAATCCAGATCCAAGAGGTTTTCCCAGTGGGCTTTCGAGTCGCTAAGAGGGTTCTCTGGAATCCAGTCCTGAATCTCGCGCGGAAGGTCTTCTTTCACGATTCCCTGGTGCAGGTCGGCCAATACGAGGAGTCTCTCTACCACGTTCCGAAGCTGGCGAACATTGCCCGGAAAGGGATATTGAGCCAGCTTATCAAGGGTTCCAGGTGCGATCGGCGGTAGCGGTCGCGACTGCTTGTGGGAGAAGAAGTTCAGGAAGTGATAGAAGAGGAGCGGGATGTCATCGGCCCGCTCACGCAAGGGAGGAATCTCGATTCGAATAACATCGAGCCGGTAGAACAAATCCTCTCTGAACTGCTTGCTTACGGCGAGTTGAGACAGATCCTGATTGGTTGCAGAGATGACTCGGACGTCGACCGGCTTCGAGGCTATACCCCCCACTCTCTCGATCACATGGTGCTCCAGCATGCGCAGGAGCTTGGCCTGGGCTTCTGGTGACATATCCGCCACTTCGTCCAGAAACAACGTTCCTCCGTCGGCTTGTTCAAACTTACCCTTGCGCGACTCATGGGCTCCGGTAAAGGAGCCCCGCTCGTGCCCGAATAATTCACTTTCGATGAGGTCCTCGGGGATCGCTGCGCAGTTGACAGAGATCAGGGGACCTCGCGATCGCAGACTACGATGGTGAAGCTCGCGAGCTACGAGCTCCTTGCCGGTCCCGCTTTCCGCAACCCTATCGATGAGCGAAAAGATGGCTCGCATAGAATCGCTTCTCGCAACCATCTCCCCAAATCGCTGTTGCCCGCCGGGTGAAGGACTGAGTTTGAGCTGTTTTCTTGCGAGTGCCATAAGCCGTAATGCGGTGCTTCTTCAGGCAACTGTTGTTGGGAGCGGAGAACTCCCAACCAAGACTGCCTGAGATCCAGTGTACAGCTGCCTCGGACACCTTCGGTCAGGGAATGCCCCTTGCTTCATACATGTTTGCCGACTCGACGATGTCCGGAAATCCAGGTCAAATCGTGCTTTCCGGGGCTACTGGAGAGAATCAACAACACTTCCCTGAAGAAGCACCGTAACCACGATCTGCTGATACTCGGACTGCGTGCTGAAAACTACCTGGCCTTCGTAGAGCGTGTCTTCCCACCTCTCCATCAGGGGTTCGGCTTGAATTGCGAACACGACCAATACAACCAAAACCAGGACCCCCTGAAGGACGAGTCGTCCGCGGTCCTTAGCCGATAGCTGAGCCCACACTACCTGAAGAATGGCCGAACCGGCAAGAACGTTGAGGGCGCCGGCGGCGAGTGATGTATGAAGCGCTCCGAGAACCGGCAAACAAAAAAACGGGAAGAGAACAGCTGCGACCAGAGCGCCGACGTAATCAACCGAAAGCACATTCGACAGGATCGTCCGTAACGATCCGTATCTTCTCAGGATCCGTGTCAGGAGGGGTATTTCCAGCCCGATGAGGGTGCCGATGATCAGGATGATGACGAGCATCACGTACTTGTAGACGTCGGTGTAGGCATAGGCGAGGTACAGAGCGGGAACTGTCAGGCCACCGAACAACCCGAGCCAGAGTTCCAACGCCACCAGCCGCCGGATCAATCTCCGGTGAACGGCCCGCGAGATCCACGAGCCCAGGCCCATCGCGAAAAGAAAGAAGCCAATCGTCAGGGAGTATTGCTCGACGCTGTTCCCCAGGAAATACGAGGAGATACTTGCGACCAGTAGCTCGTAGACGATCCCGCACGCGGCGGCGACAAAAATCGATGCGAGTATCAGGAACAAACCCAGTCTCGACATCCTTTCCTCGTCGGACCCAACATCGTTGGGCTCTAGATCGTTGGACGCGAGATCGCCGTCAGGTGCCTTACTGAAGCTCATTGAACTGTGACTGTCTCTCCGGATAGACCTTTGATTGATGATTCGAATGTTCTGCCAAGGCGCTCCAGAACCTGCTCGGCCGCACGGATGCCGGAAAAACAGGCTTCTTCGAACAGCGGCAGCCCTGTCGTGTCACAAGAGGCGAAATACACGTTCCCGAAAGGCTCCCTCCGAATGACGCTTTCGCGGCCCCAGATGATTCCCGGGCTCGGTCGGATCATGGCGTGACCCCACCGGTAAACGTCGATTCGGCTGACGTAACGCTCGAGGTCCGGATGGGCCACCAGCAGGTCCTGCATGATCACGTTGACCCAGTAAGGATGTTCTTTTTCCAGGAGCTTCTGACGAGCGAGGTCGATCTCTTCGACGAACGGTAGATAGTAAACCAGGACCGATGGGTTGTCTTTGTAGACCTTTCGGGTTTGATGATCGGCGACAATGTAGCCTAGGGATCGGCTACTGTAGAGTACATTGTCCCACGCGATCGAGATTTCGGCGTTTGTGGGCAACTCGCTCACGTGGATACTGGCGGTCAGCCAGGGGCTGTAATCGCAGGATTCGATCGCTTCTAGCTGGGGCCCGGGCAATCCATCGACCAGGAAAGGCGCGGTATGGAGCTTGGAGGCATGGATCACGGTTCGGGCCGAAAGACTGCGATAGGTCTCACTGGGAGCGTCGAAGTAACCGACCCGAACGCCGGGATCATCGTTGTCGATTCGGAGCACCGTGCATCCCAGCCGGTATTGCGAGTCCGCCAGGTCTTGGGCCAAGCGTTGTACGAGAAACCCGTTCCCCGCGGGCCACGTCAAGGTGTCCGAAGGGTACTCGTTCTGCAGCCGCCGGTCATAGTATCGGCAGGCGAAGTAGTGAACGCCAGCCCAGGCCGACACGGTTGCCATCGTGCCCCCGTAATCGTCCCGGCAAGCGTAATTGATCATCCAATCCAAACGCGGCGAATGCCATCCTTTGGACCGGACGTAGGTTTCCATCGAAATGTCGTCGAGTTGACGAACAAAAGAGTCCGTGGTGCTGTAGCTGAGAGGGAGGGCGAATGCGCGCCGGCCGTCGAAACCGCGGTAAAGGGTCCAGGAAAGCATGTCGTCCTCGAAGGCAAGTATGGCTTCCCGTTCCTCGGTTGAGGCCCCGCTCAGCAGATCCCATTCGATCCATCTTCCATCCATGAAGAGACGCTCCGTGGGCCACCGCAGGATATGTTGTTCAGGAATCCTCGGCCGTCCGCCCTCGTCGTAGCCTTCGATTATTCCGAGGTCGGACAGGACTTCTTTGACGCAATCCGCTTCCGCGGGCGGAACATTGATATAGTGTGCCGCCCAGGGGAATTCGGTGCCCTCTGCGCGCCCGGAGGAGGCGGTGCCTCCAAGCCAGGGCTCCAGTTCGAGCAGGATAAAGTCGTCCAGTCCGGCCTTCTTCAGCTTCCACGCCGCGCACAGCCCCGACACGCCTCCCCCGACGATGGCGACGTCGTAGGTATGAGCTTCAGGCTTGGGAAACCGATCGCGGGGACGAGGTTCGCGAAGAAGATGCCCCGCCTGCTGGTTTCCGCCCACGATTCGCCCCGGGACATTGAAGGTCCTGGGAAGCGATGTGCCTGAATTCCAGCACGACGGGACGACCGCCAAAAGGCCGCTGGTCGTGGAGAGGCGAAGGAACTCCCGGCGTGTGAAGGACGACATTCCTGGATGATACTCCGCCTGTTCAGGACTTTCTTAAAAGAATTCCCGCAGTCACTCCACAGGGCTGCTTTCTGGGAGTCGTCGCGCTCTACAGCCTCGACTACCAGATTTTCTGGAGGGTGCTTGCCTACCTCGCCGTCTTTCATTTTGTCCGTCAGCAGTACGTCTTCATGATGGCTTACCGCCATCTCGCGAGTGAGCACTCCCCCCAGCGAGGCGCTCGTGGACAAGTGCGCCATTTACACAGCCATGGTCTGCCCCCTCGTGTTGTGGCACCGGATCCGTTATCCCGAAACTTTCAGTGGTTCGCCGAAGGGGATTTCATCCAGCTGCTGGATTGGGTCTTAACTGGGGCCGTGGTCTTCTATATGGCATCACTACTTTTCTTTGCGGCCCGCCAGGTACAGGTTTTCGCCTCAGGGGAACCGTGAACTGCGGATGGCTTTGAATCTCGAGGTGCCCCAGGCTGGCTCGGCGGCGTCGGTCGGGAGTCGATAGCCAAGCGAGACTCGCCGAGCGAGATTCGATGGGCACGTTCAAGGCGAAAACGGTATCGATCAGCTGATCTCGGTATCCTGACCTTTCCGGTGCCCGGTGAGTCCGCTCTCCGACCGGGATTGCGGTTAAGCTCAGATGCCCATTTTTTTCTTGAGCTCAGCCAGCGAGTCGCTGGTCTCCGCCGAGCTGGGCGCTGCAAGGGTTCTGTCTATCTCCTCGTCCAGGGTTACGCCCGCGTCGGTCATTTCCCCATAGGCCTCGGCAAGTGACTCCTCCTCCATCACTTTGGTCTTCATCCTTTCAAGTAACCCAATCGTACCAGAGGAATCGACGTTCGATATCTGCTGGTTGATTTTCCGCATCGATCTGGCGGTCTTGGCGCGCGCTCTCAAGGTCACCAACTCGGTCTCGTAGCGGCTGATCGTTTCCTTCAGCGTCTGTAGCTTTGCCTGAAGCTGATCCCCCATAGCTTTCTGCTGCTCGTGATCCTTCTTCAACGTGCCTGCGCGTTGCAGAGACTCCTCCTTCTTGGTCAAAGCTTCGGTTGCTAGACGTTCCGCATCAGCTTCCTGCAGATCCCCGCTCTTCATTTTCTGGAGAAGAAGCATCGCTTTTCTCTCGTAATCCTTCGCCAGCTTCTTCTGGTCGTCCGAGTCCTTCTTGAGACGAATTGCGATCGCTTTGACTTGCGCCAAACTTCGCATAGAACCCTGCATGTCTTTCTTTAGGTCGCGAATTCCTTGCTCGCTCAGCTTGATCGGGTCCTCGAGCTTATCCACCACAGAATGTGCCTGGGACTGAACGTTTTTGAAAATTCTTTGAAAAAAACTCATTTGTCAGCTCCCCTCGACTGGCGGTGACTAAATTCCAGCAACTCTGCGCCGTTTTCGGCCAGGGCAAGCTCCAGCGCCCGAATGGAGCCTTCCAACTCGTTACAATCCAGGTTTTCCAGTTGCAATGTATCGCGGAAAAGGACACGGCTGCCTTCCTCGTCGTCGAGGACAAACGCTCCATGTACCATCGTTCGGTTTATCTGGAGGAGGCGTTTGAAGAAATCTCCAGCATCCTCGGAGACATTCATGATGAGCTGTTCGAGGATGACAATCGGCGGCTCGCAGTCGATGATCAGGTTTCGAATTCCATTCTCCTCATCCTCCACGATGACCAACTCCTCAGCCTCATCCTCGCTTACGATCTTCAGATCGATATCGAGCAGATAGCCCTTGACTAAATCTAGGTTCTCGGACATGCTTTCTCCTCCTGTCTGTCTGGCTCTCCAGCCGTTTCTGCAGCTGTTCGTAGGCACCGTTCAACCGTTGCGCCAGTTCATCGGCGATTTTTCGTTTCTCGGGATCCTTCGAATGCCGATCCGGGTGGTATTTCCGTAACAGCCGTTTCCATGCCTTCCGAACCGTGGCAAGGCTGGAACCATAGGGCACTTCCAGGTTGGCATAAAGCTCGGCCAGCTCCGGATCGATGCCCTGGGCGGTAGCTGCGGCCTGTCGGCGACCGTGGCCCGGCTCGTGGGCCCGAGTCTGCTGCTGGCGTCCACGTGCCTGATCGACGCGAACCCGTCCCCCCCTCGCGTCAGGGCGAATCTGGGCTCGAATGAGGCGGATCACGCGGGTCACCAGTTCCAACGATTCAGCTCCTTAGAAAAGAGATTCTCCACGACGATCTTGCGTGCTCGAGAATCATAACTCAATATTCGACTTATTCGACAGCGATCCCATTCGTGCGACTCTCTCTACGATTTTGGCTTGCGTATTCTTCAACTCGTTGACCCCAACCCCTTCCTCCTCTTAACATTTACACGAGTTTACCAAAACGTATTGGTAAGCGGGGCGTTCGTCCAGTGAAGGAATGACTCGATAACCATGCTCAGGCTGCTCCTGGAATTGTTCCGGCGCTTCGGGCCGGAAAGACACGGTGAAATCCTTAAGGTAATCCTCTTGTTTTTCGGCCTGATAGTCCTGGGCGCGGTTGGTTTTAGACATTTTGAGGGCGCTGTCAGACCCGAGCTGTCTTGGGGCGATGCCATTTGGTGGTCGATCGTTACGATGAGCACGGTGGGGTACGGGGACTATTTTCCAACGACCGCCTACGGTCGCTACCTGGTGGCCATACCAATGATGTTTCTCGGCATCGGCACCCTTGGCTACCTGCTGTCGGTGATGGCAACTACATTGATTGAGTCACGGTCAAAGGAGTTGAAAGGTATGACAGACCTCCGTGTAGCATCACATGTACTCGTGGTGCATTTTCAGAGCCAGGGCCGGAATCTGGACATTGTCAAGGAGCTACGGAAGGACTCCAAGACCAAGGACCTTGCAATAGTGTTGGTTGACGACCACCTGGACGAGCTGCCGCCCGAATTGCGGAAACTGGGTGTTAGTTTTGTGAGGGGCACCTCATCAAAGGAAAGCGTCCTGCGGCGCGCATGCGTCGACAAGGCGCGTTATGCCATCGTTCTTGCCTGCGAGGTGAACCACTTTCGCGCCGATGACCATACTCTAGCCGCAGTGCTCACCATCGAATCGATCAACCCCAACGTCTTCACGGTCGCCGAATGCCTCGATCCTGAACGTGTGGAACTGATGCGCCGGTCGGGATGCGACAGCGTGGTCTGCATGGCCGGTCTTGCATCGTCCTTCCTGGTTCAGGAGGTTTCCGATCCTGGCACGCAGGCGGTCGTCAACGAGCTGATGTCAAACAGATTTGGTCAACAGATCTACATCGCACCGGTTGAACAAATGCGAAACTGGGACTTTTCCGAGCTGGAGGCCCACCTTTCACAACAAGGGTACCTTGTACTGGGGGTACAACGCGGCGACGAGGCACTTCTCAACCCAGGTAATGCTTTCAAGATCGAAGCGGCCGATCACGTTATCTGCTTAGGGTCACAGAGGCCAGCGCCGGTTCGGATCTCAACCTAGAGCGAAGCGGATCTAGAGGTCCTTAATCGGGAGCTCGTATGGTGCCAAAACTCGACTGACTCTTCACGCGGCCTCCCGATAGTAATAGCTGAGCATTCCACCGAGGCGCTCTCGGCGTAGGACGGGGCCTTGAGTCAGCGTGTCTTTCGGCCGAGATTCGATTAACCGATTGTACAGTCCCTGGTGATTCCTCTCGCGGGCGGCAGCTTCACGGTCCTCACACCACTAGCCTCCAGAATGTCGGCGAACTCTCGCGTGTAAAGGGGGTCTCGGTCGTGGATTAGATACCCGGTCTTCTGGAGGAACCCATCGACGACATCGGTCAGATTGCGGGCGATCTGCTCCATCCACTCTCCACAGGGTTGTTGAACGATACCTGCGACCTCGACGCGCCGGGTCTTGAGGTCGATTACAAAAAGCACGAAGTAGCGAACCAGTCCAGCCTTGGTGATGATCTCGAGTGAAAAGAAGTCGGCGGCTGCGATCGCTCCCCAATGGGCTTTCAGAAAGGTGTCCCACGACATCGCCTTGCCTCGCTCCGGAGCTGGCTCCTACAATGCGTGTTCCGGTACAGCGATGGTTTTACTTCAGGAAAAGCTCCGCCAGATTCTTGAGAATGCCCGGGTCACAGGCTGGGAACAAGCTGTCTCAAAATCAGCCAGACCAGAGAGTTTGGCTTTTCAGGAAAACGGAGTTTCAAGAAAGTGGGAGGCGCCTACCAGGCGGCGATCTTAGTGAAAATAAGATCTTTGTAGTCGGACCTGACGGTCTTTTCGCGGCCTGGGAGGCCCCACGATTCTGAAATCACTCCCCTGAAGCTCGACAGGGAGGTTCTGAGACAGCTTGTGGGAAGCCTATGCTACCTATGGTCCCTATGAGCTGCGGTCGAGGGAACGGTACTGGACAGCTTCGGAGACGTGTTCGGGGTGGATCTTGTTCGAGCCGGCCAGGTCGGCGATGGTTCTCGAGACTTTCAGGAACCGAACAAGTCGTGGCGCAGTCGGAACACTGCGACTTGTATTTTCACGGCGCAAGGCCAGCTAAACAAAGGAGGCCCGATTCGATGAACAAGAATTGCTCATGTGACCGATGCCAGGGCCCCGTCCAACCCGGCGAGTACTGTCCTGGATGCGGCCTCTACGAGAAGGAAGAATTGCTACCCGGATTCGAGAGAGGTTGCTGTTGCCGGTGCGGCGGGAAGCTCGAAACCGGACGGCTTCCCCTTTGTAGTAAGTGTGAAGACAACTTCGAGTCTTGCCCTGATTGTGGCGAACCGGTGTTCCCTGAAGACTCTGATCCCTACCAGGAAGGATTTCTAAACCGAGACAGCTTCCTATTTCCTCTCCGATGTCCTGGCTGCTACGAGGAGGCTAGAAGACAGGGGTCAGAGTGGGCAACTACCTTGATGAGAAACAAATGTCGAGGTTCAAGGCGTTCGCGAGAAAGCGGAGTTCTGAGGGGACTTACCCGAGGTCCGTTCGGACGAAACCTTGAGAATCTCAGGTGTCTTGATTGGCGGACCGGGGTCAAGAGCAACTTCTGGGTAGATAGATGAATTCACCACTACATAGAAGGAACCAAAAATGAATAGAGAAGTGTCTCGAACCTTCGACAAGCTGGATTGTTTCAGAGCAGGCTTGGTTCAGGCGTGCATGGGGCTTCATCTCTTTGGGGACAGGACACAAGCGGTCATCGACCTCTGTGACGCCATAGACATCCCCACTCTGAAGGACGACGAGGCTGTGGCCAGTGGAGGCACTGAATTCCAACGTCTGGGGAGTTACTTGAGGGCGGATCTAGATAGCAGAGGAACGCTTCTGGACGACGACTTCATCGTTGAGGCGTTCTGGTTAGGCATGAATCGTGAGATAGGGATCATTAAGAAGGCAGCCGGCAACGGGACTTGCTAGGTAGTGGGGGAGGGGGTGTTTGGTCGAGGAAGTCCGCCTCTGGGGGTGATCAGACTACCAATTTGGAAGGCATCTCGAGCTTGGCCAGCTGTGTTATCCAGCGCGAGTGGGGAGTGTCGGATATTCAGTCACTCCTGGACCTCGTCTTCTGAAGATTGTTACTAGTACTTGAGCCGGGCGTCGCAGAACTCGCAAGGACCCCTACTATAACCTTCCGGCTTTCACTGCAGGAAGCTCCCTAGCGAAGATCTGCGGCGCCCCCTCCTGGGTTGGCCAAGCTCTCCCTCTTCGGCGAGAACCGGATTGGTCTTCAGAAGTAAATTGAGTGTGAGATTTCGAAGATGACCTGCCCCCACGAACGAGTCTACCTTCTAAGTTAGACTTGGGACCACTTGAAGTCCACTCCACGGGATAGAACCCAGTGCTTGGGACCTGGGTAGTTTGGCCTCCGGCGCCAGCGGCCGATAGGCCAAGGCGCTGTGAGGCCGTCTCTGGTTGTACTCCCTGCGCCACCTCTCGACGAGCACCTTTGCTTCCCACAACGTGTCGAAGATCTCTACATTGAGGAGCTCGTCTCTCAGTTTTCCATTGAAGCTCTCCACATATCCATTCTCCCAGGGGCTGCCCGGTTCGATGTATAAGGTCCTCACCCCAACAGCCTTCAGCCAGTCCCGGACCGCCTGAGCCGTAAACTCCGACCCGTTATCGGACCGGATGTATTCAGGCACTCCCCGATCCACGAATAACTCCGCCAATCGGTCCAACACGTCTTGGTGATTCATCTGCCGCTTTACATCAATGGCCAAACACTCCCGAGTGTACTCATCCAGTAGGGTCAATAATCGAAAGGCCCTTCCGTCATGGGTTCGCTCATGCACGAAGTCATAGCTCCAGACATGCTTCTTATGGGCTGCGCGTAACCGAACGCAGGATCCATCATTGAGCCACAGTCTCCTTCGTTTGGGCTGTCTGGACGGGACTTTCAGCCCCTCCTGTCTCCACAGCCTCTCCACCCGCTTGTGATTCACTTTCCACCCTTCCCAACGAAGCATGGCCGTGATCCGTCGGTAGCCGTATCGCCCATATTGGGTGGCCAACCTCACCATCTCAGCCACCAGTCGGGCCTCATCATCGGGAATATGCCTGTCCCTTCGCTGGGTCGATCGAGCCTGTCCCAGCACTCGGCAGGCCCGACGTTCGGAGACTCGCTCTGCTCCCAATCTTTCTCTCACCCACACCACTGCGCGTCTCCTCTTCGCCGGGCCTAGAAGTTTCCCGAGGAAACTTCCTTCAGAATCTGGTTGTCCAAAGACAGTTCCGCTACCAGCTTCTTCAACCGGGCATTCTCCTTCTCCAGGGACTTCAAACGCTTGGCCTGATTCAGTCGAAGCCCTCCGTATTCCTTCCGCCACCGGTAGTAGGTCTGCTCGCTTACCCCGATCTGTCTGCACACCTGGCCCACCCTCTGTCCTTGGGCTAGACCCACCTCGGCCTCACGCAACTTGATGATGATACTCTCTGCTGTAAACCGCTTCCGTGCCATCTCTTGCCTCCTTCCTAATCCGAAAATCCTAACATTCAACTTGGACTCGTTTTAGGGGGCAAGGTCAAAGACTCAGACTCCCTCATCGGTTCTTGCTTTGGAAGTGAATCGCCTCTTTAGCTCACTCCAATCGTGCAGTACCCTGTTGGCCCCAGCTTTATCTGGCAGTGCTCTCTATGAGACTCTTCGTCAACGCTGACTCTTTCTCTTTCGTCGGCCCGGCCTTGCAACTGGTGTCGGATAGTTCGTCGCTGCTTGCAATAGCTGACGGATGCATGATGTATTCTTGTCTCAGAGAATTTAACACTGATCTTGGCTTGGAAGTTTCCCTCATGGAACACCTTGTAGAAGACTCCTGCCGTGATCTGAATGCCGGATTTAATTACAAGAATCATCTTTTGGAATTGCTTGAACGGTAAATACAAGGCTCCCCAAGGTTCGGAGGTAGTGACGCCATGTAATGAATGTCGAGATTTCTGTTTCTAACGCAAGGGCGCTTCCTTCTTCTGGTGAACGCAGACGATCACCCGACTCTCTTTCGGTAAGTGTGCCCATTCTGCTCATCGTGGAGCATCGCACCGGGGTCAACCTTCGAGTACGCTGGCCATCAAGCCTGACGAGTATACGGGATGGTATCCCGATTTGAGCACCGAAATCGGCTGGAGAACGCCTTGCACGGTTCAGACCAGCGACTTTAATGTTAGAGATAATCGAGAGTTCGTGTCCCTTGCCGATTTTTCTGTTGAGATCGCGGCCTGGGGAGTCGAGAATGAATCGGTTAGGTTTGGGCATGCTAATGATCATGAGGAGTTGAGTGCATTGATATCCGGAATGTCTCCTCTGTTCTTTGTCGGTATTGTCGTCGGGTGCGGCTATCTGTTCTATCTGAAGATGTGTGCTGTGACGTGGGATGAGACTGAGCGCCGTAGACTATTCCAGGAGGAACTACATCTAGGGCATCTCTTGGAGTTGATGGAGGCTCGCGATATCAGACAGATGGTGGCTGATCCGCTCCAAAGAAGCAGCTTATTCCAAAGCTTTTCGGCGTTTCTGTTGGAAGACGTGAGCAATCTGGTCAAGAAGTATCCTGTGGGGCCGGTCGGGTTGTGTCGGCTGTCTCTTTTTTATCTGGGCTACGCCGTTATTAAAGCCAAGTCCTGGATCAGGTGGGGACGAGAAGATCTGCACTTCCTGGCGGGACTGGAGCTAGCTCTGATCCGGAGTCTCCGAGGTAACTGAAGACTCAAAGAACGCTGCCCAAATCACGAGATAGTGTCGTATCATTAAGTCAAGCTGCTTGGGTACCTGATCCGCCCTCAGGTAGAGAAGGAAGCTCACGTCGCCCTCCCTCTCGCTGAACCAGAGCCCCGGTCTGAACAACCGATTGTCCTCAAGGTAATAGAGGATCCGATCGGTCATCGTTTCACTCACTTGACTTGTAAGGTGCACTCGAACAGATTTCTCAGTCTTCGAGACGACAAGCCCACCCTTTGCGCGACCAATCGCGAGGACTTCATTGAGCCGGAACTCTTGCATCCTAAGGAGTTGCTTGCGGCCAGTAACAACCTCTTCTTGATCGAGATGGCTCGGCCAGACATCGTCAATGTCAGCATCTAGAACGGCTAAGGCACGATGGAGATGGTCAAGCTTAATCTGATAAGCGCCACTCTCGAGGCTAACGTAAGAAGTTCTCGGCAGCTCCAAACGCTGGGCGACCTCCATTGCAGTGAGCCCGCGGCCTTTGCGCAATCTGCGGAGGTGCCGTCGGATATGATCGTTGATAAGTCGGCGTCTTGGCACAACATCCTCCCAAGGCCATGATAGAGACAGCTTCTTCCCGTCGGTACCAGTCGAGTTCGTCGAACTGGAGAGCCCATCACTAGCAAGCACCTGGAACTAGTATAGCCTGTCCAAACCCATGCGTGTAGGGGTGTCGGATAATCCGACATAGAGTGCTTTCGCGAGGGCCGCCAGGTGCGTCTGTTCAACGACAATTATTCTTGACCGGTAAATTCTAGTTGTCGTTGATCATGCGTCAGATACTTCCAAATAGGTGAATGAGTGGGCTTCCTTCTAAGATAGGCGGGGAGCGGTGACGAGGCTCCTGATCTACGCCTTCACTGGCCAGGTTCTATCTGGTATGGTCGTTTTTTGATTCTCGGACATACCCTGACAAGTGGTTAAGAATGCCTTGCACAGCAGTACCCTGCAGGGATAGGCTTAAGTATATGGTCGATCTCGCTACATTCCTCAAATGGTCGACTTTCGGCGTGCTTATCGTCCTGGTAATCGTGGTGGTGTCTCAGCGTTTGCAGCATCGCTTTGTCTGGTTTTATGCCTTGGTGTCGCGTTGTTGCACAATTCCAATCGCCTCGCGGATTTCGAGCTTTGTATGTGACTGTTACTGAATTCTCACTGACTCAGGCATACCCTGACTTGACATCCGATTCAGCACCTCACACATTTGATGATGGCCTCGACTCGTTGATTGTCGAATCGTCGGGCCGAGAGTTTAGGCCCAAACAACGTCTTGAACCTCGACATCGCATTCTCTGCGAGGCTTTGTCGGGTGCAACCGCTGGAGAGGCGCCATTCGTATCGACCGAGTCTCTTTATTTCTCTTAAGCTGGCATCACGCATTGCACGCCAGTCGGGCGGGTGAACACTTTCACTCAGCTTTGCATTGGGACGAGGCGGGATGGTGGCCACCGCGTCCCGGTCCAGTATCGACTGATAGCAAGCTCTTGTGTCATAGGCCCCGTCGCCGGAGACTTGACCGATCCGACCCGCAACCTGGGAGAGCAATCTCGGTAACTTAGTGCTGTCATGAACCCGACTGGGTGTGACCTCCACCGCCACAATCTCTTTGGTTGTCTCGTCGACACCCAGATGCAGCTTCCGCCAGGCTCTGCGTCGACCATGTCGATGCTTTCGGACGTGCCATTCACCGGAGCCGTACACCTTCAGGCCCGTGGCATCGACAACCACGTGCCGAGGTCGGCTGCTTGAGCTGACGCTCAACGACGACATCACGGAGCTTTGCCGTCTACTCACAGTGCTGTAGTCGGGAACCGGAAGATCGAGCTTCAGCAACTCCAAGAGAGAAGAAACGAAGCCCTGTGTCGATCGAAGGCTCAGATGGAACACCGACTTCAACACCAGTGCACACTGGATGGCTGTATCGGAATAGACCCTCGGCGCGACTCGACCGCTCTGCGGGTCGGTGTTCCGCCAGGCGACGACGGCTTCCTCATCAAACCAAAAGGTCAGGCGACCCCTGGTGATAAGCGCCCGATTGTAGTCTGGCCAGTTGCGCACTCGGTAACGGCACGTGTACTCCTTGGGCTTCATTCCTCATGCTGGCACCCTGGCCCATCGGAGACAAGCTGACTGGCCAAAGCGATTTATGCAACAACGCCGCAGGAGGCGACTGTGTCCGTTGTCGACGTGGCGGCGGGTGTACTCGAGCCGGTACCGGTTACCCGACGGAAACTCATTCAAGAGCGTTTGGTCAGGCTGGATCCGCGCCGACCAGTCTGATGATGGACTGCCCAGCCTGAATTCGAACTCATTGGCGGAATTCCACCAAAGCTCGATTCTCTCTCGCGCCGAATCAGCGGCCACGTGTCGAGACCATTCCACTTTCTCGAGCGAACTCGGGGGCAGGGTCAGTTCGGCATGAGCTTTCTTGTGACGCTCGTTACCGGCCGATTTCACGATGACTCGCCCCGGCCGCCGGCCGCTTCCGGAGAACTCGTTGAAAGCGATTTCGAGCGCAGACTTTCCGTCATGAGCACCCGCATTCATCCCTTGGGAGACATTCACGACGACCGGCAAGCCGAGCCGGGTCGCGACTTGATCGATGTAGTGGAGTGCCTGAACATGGCTACTGGAATAGCCAAGGTACTCGCGACTGGCCGAGATGACCACCACGATTCTTGCATCCGGCGCCACACCGCCGACGAAAGGGTTGGCAGATCGCCCCGCCGCGATCCTGGCCACAGGGGTTCCGTGGCCCCGGCGGTTTCTGCCGAGCCGAACAGGAGTCGTCCTCGCTGCCAGGTAATTCGCAATGTCCGCCGAAGGGTGAAGAGTCCCATCGGAGAATCCGGGCGGAGCCGGACCGGAGTCGTCTTTCTGATCCCAGATCTCTTCGATCCTGGATGCGCCGTTGGCGTCTAGAAAGGCCTCATGGAGGACATCGATACCATTGTCGATCACGGCGATCAAAGCGTTGGACCCTGTCTCGCCGGTCGCTGCCCGCACGGCAGTTGCTTTGACATAAGGCATCGAGTGCTCGCATTCCTCCGCTCCGGCAGGATAGCTCTCATCCACCGAGATGACGCGCAGGTCCCGCAATAAAGCCTCGACGCTGGCCTCGCTGCCGGAAGCCGATCGAACCGTACCCATGCGGGACGTGATTTTCAGATCCGGGATTTCCTCGGGCTCCCAGCCCGGATCGCTGACTCGAATAAGGAGAGGCCTCAGGACGGGCTCTTTCGGTCCAGCTCCCGTCGATTCTTCAAGACCCCCCGGCTGCTCCTGGAGCACCAGGCCACTTCGATATCGCTCGACCTCTTCCCGCAATCGGCCCATGATTCGTCGGGAGCTGTCTTCTGAGTCCTTTTCCACGGTCAACACTTGGGCAAACTGACGGTAAGTGGAAGCGACTTCGAAGAATGCGTAGGGTGAGTCCTGAGCTCTCGGTGAACGAGCCTGCTGGAGATAGGCATCCAGCGCCTCTTCTGCCTCCTTCTCCTGCCCCAACGCCAGATGTGCTTCGACTTTCGTCGCCCGATCCCAGACTGGTAGTTCCTTTCCCGTTTCCTGCTGTTCTCGTTTCTCCAGCGTTGCCAAGATTTGCTCGGCAGTTTTATAGGCATACTCGGGATCAAAACCTTTGAGGCCATCTCGACTGGCTCTTAGGGTGCAACTCACCACATTGATTCCATGCCAGAGTTGAGATGGATCTTCCTCGTAGACTTCGCGGTATTGCTCCATGGCACGTTGGATGTTTTCCTCGGCATCAGCGGAATCGGGGGCGTCGACGTAGAGTTGCTTGAAGAGGCGCCCTTTGAGCCCTTTCGCTTGCGCAATCTCAAAAGGGTCCGCCTTGGAGTCCTCGACAATTCCGTCGAGGACTCGCCGGGCGTCATTGAACTGTCCGACCTCGATCAGAGCCTGTGCGTAGAGACGCCGGACCGTTCCTTTCCCATGCGTTCCGGTCCCTAGAATCGATTCAGCAAGCTGCGTCATCAGCCCAAACTTGCGGTAACTCTTCAAAGCCTTGAGATCTGAGATTCCGTACTTCTCGCCATACGGGTAGAGCCGCAAAGAGCAGTGCAGTGCGAAGTTGGTGACCAGTTCGGACGCCCAGGTGTGGTCTTGTCTGACCAAGGCGTTGACGAGAGCTTCCGAAAAGATTTGCTCATTCCACTCCAGGCTCTGGCCGGATCCTTCTGGGGAAGCCGCACCTTCATAACTCTTGCCCTGATCGGGGGCCGGCAATAGCTGCCAAAGCCGTTTGTACAGCTCCCAAAAGGAATCACGAAGGTCGAGCGACACCTTCGCCTTCAGTGCTTCGGCAACACTGGCCGACTCTGTATCATCCACCTGAAGAGGAATGACCAGATTGGCGGACTCGAGCACTCCTCTCGCAGCATCTTTGAGAAGGTTGGAACTCGCAACTGCCCTCGAGACAGTGACGAAAGTGGCCTCTCCGTTTGCTCCCTCCCTGACGGATTCTGATCCAGAGAGCGACAGCCAGGAGTGAAACCCCAGGCTGGGCAGGGCTGGCAGGAGCTTCTTCTCCAGTATCGGGAGATCATCCGATGAGTGGACGACCACGGCAAGGCTTGGAATTTCAACGCGTTCGGGTAAGGGTGACCTCATCATAACCGAATGTCCTCCGGCCTCGAAATCCTCAAAACACTCTCACCGAAAGGCGCTTCTTCATCCACAGCAGCAAGGGGGTCGAAGTCCCGAGGTGTCCAAAGTCGAGACCGGTCGCAGCCTCGATCCGCGAGATCTGGGCCTGGTAAGTCTCGTACTGGCCCAGAATGAAAGCCGCCTCCGTGAGATCTTGGATCATCTTTCCCTGGCTCAGAACATAGCCAGTCGCACTCAATTGATTGGTGTCCCCTTTGACCATGACGGCAATCTTCCAGAACTCTTCGGGGATCTGTATGTCTTCCGCTCCGGGTTGGCGCTTGAGCCACTTGTCGTCCTCGCGAAAGATGGGACCGGTGAAAACACTGACCTTGAAATCCTTGGTTTCAGCGGCCTCCAGAATGTAGTCTTCCAGTCCAACCCAGTCTTTCTGATTGAGGTCCTTATGTTGTGGCACCGAGTTGGTGTAGTGGAAGGTATCGATCTCCGCTTCCTGAGCCTCTTGGCGGGAACCGCCCCAACCGGGGTCCCGCCGACGAACCATATGACCTCGATCCAATGGGTTGTGCCGATACAGCTCGTTCCCGATCTGATGGTTCTCGTCGATTCTTCCAGCGAGCCTCCAGGTTCCCCTACGCTTCAGCCGTCGAGCCTGGTCACCGTCGATATTTACCGCCGTCACCAGGGGAAGCCTTCTGGAAGCGCATTGAATGACTGAGAAATGCCTGTACATAAGTACGTTGTCAGAGTTATCTGAGACCGGTGCGACATCGTCCATCCAGGGGCCGAGAGCGGGCAAAGGAACTTGTCGACTCCTGGAGCCCAGGAATCCCGGATCGTACCCGTCCCGACCTGCAAAATGGTCGGCTCGACTCGTCGGGGCCTCGGCGATTTCGGGGAGGGCCACAAACTGAGAAACCCTTTTCCGCGCCGCGGAGACAATGTTGGCCGAAACGGCGTAGTTGGACTCGCGGAAGACCCCGGCAAAATGGAGTCCGAGTACTTTACCCGTCTCCAGGTCCACCACCGGCGAACCCGAGTTGCCACCGAGCGACGTGTAGTCGCCTAGCCCGGATTATGCAAGAGATCCGGATTCGAGTGGATTGGGGACCAGAAAAAATGCCGTAGCTCTCTGATATAAACGGGTTTATTAAACAAATCCTTATCGGAGAACTACGGCAATGTCAAACCCAGTCTGTCAGACCACCCTGGCATTTCACTCGCACACACAAATCACGGCTCGTTTTGATGGTGGGAACCTGACTTCCGATGCCGGATGGCTGTTGTTTGGTTCCCTGGATCGGCAAGATCGACTCTGCGAGGACTTCAGTTCGTGTATTGCGGATAGCCGGGACCAACGCTACGTTCGTCATGAGCAGTTAAAGCTGATCCGACAACGAGTCTTTCAGATCGTTGCCGGGTACGAAGACTGCAATGACGCGGACACGCTGCGCTCGGATCCCATGCTCAAGACCGTCTGTGATCAGTTACCTGAGAGCGATCCTGACTTGGCCACCCAGGCAACTTTTTCCCGTTTGGAAAACTCTGTCAGCAAGAAGGATCTCATGCGTCTGAGCCGGGGGTTCCTACAGCGTTATGTCCGCTCGCTGAAGAAGAGACGCCCCGACCCGGTCATCTTGGACCTGGACAGTACTGACGACCACACTCACGGCCAACAGTAATTCTCTTTTTACCACGGCTATTACCGAAACCACATTCTGCATCCTTGGCTGATCTTCGATGCCGTTACGGGGGACCTGGTCACTGTCGTATTGAGGCCTGGAAACAAGGGGGCTGCCTCTCACATCGTTCCTATTCTGAAACGAATCGTGAAAGCCATTCGACGAGAAGTTGGCAAGGAACTTCAAATTGAGATCCGGGCCGACAGCGGCTTTGCCACGCCTCGGCTCTACGAGTTCTGTGAATCTGAAGAGAACAAACTCCAATATGTCATTGGGTTAAGCCGGAACCCCCGCCTGCAACGGATGGTCGAGCCGATGCTCGAGTCGACTCGACTCAGGTTCGACGAGTTCGAGGAAAAACAGCGTCAGTTTGACGAGTTTCTTTATCGAGCCGGCAGCTGGGATCGATTCCGTCGCGTCATCGTCAAAGTGGAAGTCGACCATCGGGGGATCAATCGTCGCTTTGTGGTCACCAACCGAGACGATCTCTCTTCCCAGTCCCTTTATGATCACTACACCGATCGAGGACAGTCGGAGAACTTCATCAAGGCTTTTAAGAACCCTCTGAGTATGGATCGGCTGAGCTGTCATCGATTCCTGGCCAACCAGTTTCGACTTCTCCTGCATGGGCTGGCTTACCAGATGTTCGTCCGACTCCGCGATTATCTGTATGGAACCCCCTGGCAGAAACTCGAAATCGAAACTTTGCGTCGCCGGGTCCTCAAAATTGGGGCGCGGGTTCGACAAACCACTCGACTCATCTGGGCCCATCTTTCCTCCGGCTTTCCGGAGCAGGCCCTTTTCCTCCTCGTCTTGAATCGCCTTAACTCCAGCTAGCCTCTCCTAGCTCCCGAATGATCGTTTAGGACACTCATTCAGGCCCAACTCCGTCTGAAATTCACTCCCCCACCTACTCCACACGGCTCGTCCACAGAGATCCCTCGAAAATCCGCCTGTCGCACCTTCGATCTCCCGATTTGGGCCACTTTCGACTCTCTTTTCAACTCCGGCCTACGGTTCTTGCATAATCCGGGCTAAAATGACAATCCCCTCGCTCGTTGTACCGGTAAGGACCCCGGGCGAGAATCTCTTGACGTCGTAGACACTGTCGAAGAGCTCCTCCATTAGTTCCTTGTCGTTGCGTCCGCCGTCCCAGGCTGGATAGCCGACTGCGGCGACTGGGCGTCCGCTTCGGAGTGGGGCCTCAAAGAATTCCAGCGGAGCTGTCTCGGCGTGAGTTGCAACCTTCAGCAATGCGAAGTCGGGCTCTCCTGGACCAGCGACATACAGCACCTCGAGAACATCTGCCCTCCTTTTGAGATCGCCAGACACATGTTGTCGAATGTAGTTCAAGCGAGATTCCATGGTCTCGCCGAAGGCTCCCTCGCGAAATTCGAATCCGCCGCTCCAGCTCGGCTGGGCAAAGATCTGAGCAACGTGGCGATTGGTCACCGCTACGTCTTTCTCGATCAGCCAACCTGTGCCAGCATAGCTGAGAGTGCGGTGATGGACGAGATCAAGACGCCCGACACTCTTCGAGATTCTCTCAAGCTCGGAAAGGTTGCCCCTCAGGACGTCGACGTGGTCATACTTTCCTTTGATCTGAACCTTGTCTTCGAGTATGTAATAGGCTGGCCTCAAGCGATCCAGCACGGTCGCTTCGAGCCGGTCGAATGCCAGCGCGTCTGCCGGAGCCATGCTCTCCGTGTGTCCACTTCTGAGGGCATCGACGACACGGTCGGAATCGGCGCCACCACCGACGGATTCCGCATGAGGATCAACGGAGGCCAGCTCGGCCTTCGCTCTCTCTAGAGCTTCTTCGAATTTCTTCGAGTGTCTTCTCACCAAATCGATCTGTCTGCTCATGGATTCTCTCCTTCGCTGGGCCCTGTGCTGAGGTGCAGTTTTTCTACAGGTGCTCCCCGGACGAAGCGGCTTTCTAACCTAGCGACTCAGTCGAGCCTCAGCCCAATGAACGGGCTCTCGGTGACCAGGTACTCCGGCTCTCCCTCGGTGGTACCTGGCATGACGGTCTCCAGTCCGGCAGCTCCCCGGCTTGTCCGGAGCCAAAGCTGTGTAGAGGCCATCCTCATAAAAAAGACGGACTCCTTGAAAGCCAAAGACCAGAGGCGCGTTCCCTTCGTAAGTGATGGTATGAGACGATTCCGAATCTGCAGAGATTCCAACCGATCCTCCGACTACCGCCTTGATTACGGGTACCTGCAGATCCAGACCCTTTTCCCGAGATTCCTTGGAAATGACCGTGAACTTGGTGCTCTTAAGCGTGCTGGTCGTGACACAGACCCGATCGGCTTTCAACATCTGGTCGATCCCGGTTGAGAAGGGGTTGATATCAGCGTCCGAAAGGAACTGATCCAGCTTCGCGACTTCAGCATCGTCCCTGAGCACGTCGTCGAATTTGAATTCGGTAAAACGAGCTCGCTGATAAGCGACCTGAAGCCCCAGGGTGCCGCCACCCATTGCCGAGATAATGTGACCCAGCAGATTCAGACCGACTCCGATCTTTAGATTCCCGGACTTGTGTCCGTTCACGTTGGCTGCCGGAATATTGGTCGTAATCGTCGGAACGGGCACGCTCGGTCCAGGAGAAAAGACGGTTGTCAGCTTCCCGATCGACCGATATCGGTTCCCATTCTTCACAACCAGTTGCAAGGGCTCGACAGTGGCCCGGGGAAGTCGCACAATGCTGTAGCCAAACTTCTTCAAATGAGTCAAAAACGGATCTCTGTTGCCCATTACGCTACCCTCCTAGTCAAGAAATGTCAGTGGACTGCACCCGCCCGAGCTGGAGCCACAGTTTCGCAAATGATCCCGAGCTCGATGTCGGCAGTCTCCCCGATCACCTGGAGCGCCGCTCGCCGAAGCCAGCTAAGAGGCGGGCCAAGCGGGAACTCAACCCGTCGATGTCATTAGACGGACAGAATCCGGTCTTTACCCGGGTTTCCAGAAAAAGACGAACCAACGGCTGGCCAACCAACCTGGTTCAGGCGGCTGCCGGGCGGGATCCGCTGTCAGCGATTAATTCAATTCTGACAGCGTCAATTCCCAATCTCAACTGATTTCTCAAGTTTAGAAAATATTTAACTCAACAGTCGGTTCGATCATCATGCAATCGGCGGACTCCTTGGAGTACAGTCAAACAATGTTCTTCTGTACCTAAGATGCAGGCGAAGAAGCCCGTGCGCTCAGGAGCCCATTAACAGAAGCGAATCCTACAAAAACTGAATATGAACCACTAGGACCAGACAGCGATAGAACTAATGGGCGTCACGGGCGGAATCTCATGGAACATTTCTTTTTGTTCGGGCAATGTGTGGAGTCTTATTCCAATTCCCGAGCACAAAATAGACGATCACGAAGCTTTGTTGTCCAGCGACCATCGTATAAGTGTCATAAATAAAATAACTTACAGGGATATCAGCGAGAAATACTGCTCTTGAGTAGGCGCATTTTGTCTGGACATTGTTTCCGTTTGGTTTCGCTAATAGGCCGGTTTGTTCGGCACGATCCTTCTCGGCGGCGATTCGAACTCTGGCACTGACGCTCTTGGCAGCCCAACCCCGGGCGTGCGTGGTCGAGAAGTGAGCCAACGAGATGATGTGGAGGACGCCGGACTTGACGTGCGATGGCCAGCCCTTGGGAAGTGGGATTCTTGGAGGTTTCTGAGTGGGCATCGTGCTCCTGGTGTTTCCTGATAAATTCGATAGAGGGGCACGATAACCTTCTAATTATCAATGGGTTGATCCGGGTAGCGTGGACCACTACACCCACAATTAACAATTCGCGACCCACAGGTTTCAATCGTAACGTTCAGCCTTCCTGCAGTGGGAAACTACTCGCGAAGTGTGGTATGAACTAACGGATGTCCGAACTTGGAGAAGCGAGTGGAGAAGTCCTCGGAAGGCATCTGATCGCCGACATGACGGGCTTGTCCCCGGCCCTTCTGCGTGATGGCGATCGGATCATGCGTGTACTGAAGGAGGCGCTGGCGCAGGCAGGCTTTCACTCCATCAGAAGCGTGGAACATCACTTCGTCGAGCGTGGCGCGGGATTTACGGGGATGGTCCTTCTGGCGGAATCTCATGCCGCCGTTCATACCTATCCCGAGCGGAAATATCTCGCGCTGGACATCTTCGCTTGCGGCAGTATCGATCCTACCTGCGTCATGGACGCGTTGGTTTCGGAGCTGGGTCCCGAAGCAGTCGACGTACGGACTTTGACGCGCACCGCTCGCTCCAGGATTCCCGCGGACAGAGATACCTAACTCACCCGAGGGATATCCCCCGGAAATGTTCGGGGTGGGACAGGCCGTATTCGGTCCGCCGTTAGAAGGTCCACACGATCAGGATCGAAGCGCCGATGTAGCCGAACGCTTCGAGGAGGCCGGCGCCGATGTTTGGATGTTCCTGCGTCTGCTCGTCGGCAAGCTTAACGCCGGGTGCCAGCAAGATGTCGGTGAATTTGTGGACGAGGAACAACATGATGAACCCAAATACCACGTAGACAGCGAACTGGAGCAGGCTATTGGTCCAACCGGCGAAATCGCCGCCAACTGCCACACTGATGATATTGCCGATACCGATGAGCGCCCCTCCGAACGCCAGGCCCACCGCGGCATTGTCTCGCTCCAGTTCTTCAAGCAACCTGTGCGGGGTCACCAGCTCGTAAAGTCGTCCGGCGATCACCAGCACCACCTGGGCGAGTAGCCAGAAAGCCAGCAGGACAACCATGCCGGAACCCAGGGCGCCGATGCTCGCCGCGGGAGAAGCTCCCCCTGCATCGCCCTCGGTGGCCCCAAGAATGATCAGGCCGTTGGCGATGTATACGCCAGCCTCGACAAACCCAACGCCGAGGTTGCGATCTTCGACAACCTCTTTGCTGTTTTTGAATGTAGGCAGAAGGATCTTCTCGCACATGAAGCTCGCCAGAAGCATGAGGACGATCGCGGAAAGACCGTAGATACCGATCGTAACCACGTCCGTTCTCAGACCCTGTGATTCGCCCGAAATCGCCCCGCCAAAAGCGAGCAGGATTCCAAAGTAATAGCCAACCGTGGAGACTGCGAGTGCCTGGTTGTCCCGAGTGAAGAGTTCCGCATTCAACTCCACACGCCGATACAGACGGGTATAAGCAAACTTCGCGATCCACAAGAGAACAAACGCCTCGAGGATATAAACGAAGGATTCGCCGATCAGATAGAGATTATCTACCAGAGAAACTTGTGCCAGCGGTGGAGTCGGAGTCTGCCCATAGAGCGTAAATCCGAGTCCGGCGAATAATGGGGTGGCTAACAGAATTACGCCAGCGAGAAAGGCCGGCTGCTTGCTCATAATGAAACCCCTATTGTGTCGTCGATCGTGGATCATTTTCCCAGGCTGCGCCCCGCCGAGGATGCCCGACTGGTTGCTCTGGCCTGGAAACGCGCCTGTTTGGTTTGATACCTCTGAGAGAAAGATGGCCGCGTTGTGGCCGTCACGGTACCGTTCGCCCCGAAGGTGGGCCGCCCTCCGGTCCGAGGGCCGTAATACGGCTGGCCGCGATTCCTCGTGCCGACGTAGGCGTCGTAATCCCTCCGATTGATCCGGTGCCCACCCAGCGCAGTTCTCATGAACGCGTACTGGCCGTAAAAGATCCAGAAACCGCCGGGACCAAAGTATCCGTACTGGCTACGGCCCACATGCTGATAGTAGGGAGGGTGGCTCTCGTTGTAGCCGGTCAAGGTGCCGTCCGGCCTCTTTGACGCCACAACCATACCGATGGATCGCTCATAGCGGTCCACCAGCCTGTCGGAGATCGAATAGGTGTCCACCTGTTCATCAACCTGGGCTGCTTCTCCCTCGTCGGGGTTTTCACCGATCGGCTCGGTGACCTGGAAGCTGCTCTTGAGCGTCATGGAGTTCCGCAGAAACCCGTCGTCGACATCGTCCACGATGATCGAATACTCGGGATATTGCGCAAGCTGCCGCACCAACTCTGGAACGGGGTCACGGCGCGAGGAAAATCCGCCGATCAGCCACAATCCCAGCACTATCACGACTACAACCACGCCTACCCGAATCCAGCGTTCCTCGTTTGTCTGCCTGGGCATTTAGACTCCTTGAATCATCCCTCTTCCTGGTCGTTCCTACGCGTTCCCACTCGGTAGGATGTTCGTGAATTGGTACTCTTCCACATATTCGCCAGCGACGGGCTTGAAATTCCTTTCTCCGTACTGCGTTACGAACAGCACATTTCTTCCTGACTCATCACAGTAGGTCCAACTGATGAACTCCTTACCCGGGCCCTCGGCGTCTTCGTGGAACAAACCCGCGCCGCTCTCCATCAGCTTATAGCTCCGCCCATCGTGGATCAAGTGTTTGGGAGGATCTTCATGGCGGAGGGTATGTTCAACGACGTCCCCGGAGATCTGGCTGATAGAAATGCTTGCTGTCAGCGTCCAGATAATCTTGCCGCCACTATCATCCCGCTCCAGGTAGACGACCTGGTCGGAGGTCTCGAGCACCCATTCCTTGGTCTCGAAGCCGGAGTAGTCGTAAGTGTTGTACCCTTTGACCTCCCATGTCTGCATATCGTAATCGACCAGGTATCCAACCTTCATGGCACCCAGCCGAAAGTCCACCAGTTGGTCGGATTCCGCATCATCTCGCCCCCGGCTAAACCATTTTTTCCATCTCATCGTTCCATTTCCTCCGCGAGGAGCAAGCGGACTACCATCGAGCGAAATCTTCGCGATAATACGCCGCGAGAGTCGGTCGTTCCAGGGTATTGGGCTCGACTTCAACAGGGGCCATGTCCGCATCGAAATCGAGTCTGGACAAGAACAGCTCTTTGCTCAGGTAACGCAGCCCGGGCATTAACCGAATGCCACGGGGATCAATAGGTTCCTCAGACCCGAGATGAAAGCCCCATTCGCCGAAGGAAGGTACGTAGGCGTGAAAAGAGAGCACCTCGAGACCCGCTTCCTCCATCGATTCGCCGATGCACCAGTAGGCCCGGCGCGTGTAGTAGGGGCTTGTCGCTTGGGTAAGCACCACTCCTCCGGGAGCCAGATGCCGCAGAATCAGCCTGTACGCTTCGACCGAGAACAGTTTTGAGATCTCCTCTTCTCGCGGATCCGGCAAATCGATTATCACGACCGAATAGGGTTCGTGTTCCCTCTGCAGAAAAGTAAACCCATCCTCGTTAGTCACCCGAACCCGCGGGTGGCTCAAGGCGTTCCGGTTCAGGTCCGTGAAATAAAGATTACGCCTGGCCAGGGTGGTCATCGCGGGATCGAGGTCCACGAGCTCGATCTCTTCCACCTCGGAATACCGGAGGATCTCACGAAGGGCGAGACCGTCACCGCCGCCGATGACGAGAACCCGCGCTCGGCTATGCGATAACGCCATTGCAGGGTGGACCAGCGCTTCATGATACCGGTATTCGTCGACTGAGGAGAACTGCAGATGTTCGTTCA
>CBDDCF010000012.1:0-77562 GCA_965225995.1 Acidobacteriota bacterium
ACAAGGCGACACCCCATCCTTGCTGTCACGGTAGCGAACCACCCTGGAAAACTCGAAGTTATCTTTGTGTTCGAGGAGTCATCACGCCCCCCTTGGGTACCAAAATGAAAACCACGCGAAGGTGGTGCATTCAGGTATAGATTTTACCACACGGACTATCGCCAGGTGAAGGAAACATGAATCCGATTGAACGACCGACACCAAAAATGAAGTGGGCACAACTGATCAAGGAACTCCTTGAGCGGCTGCAGATCACACGCGAGCAGCTCGCCAAGGCGCTGGACGTATATCCCCGGAGCGTCTATTCTGGCTGGATCTGAAAAGCGACAGACAGGTTCCGCGATTAACCCAGCGGAAGCTCAAGAAACGCGTTGACGGCTCTCGGCCAGGGGTATTGCGAGGAGGCAACCATCAGGCTTTGCCTCGGAGATCCACCCTTGGAAGAGATCGTGCAACATGTCCACAGGTGCCCGATCTGCAAACTGGCAGCCGAGCGGTCGCTCGAATCCCTCGAAGAAGCCCTCGCAGGTTGAATTACGATCCGTTGTCTATCTTCGAAGGGGCAAAGACTTCCGTCAGTCGGATCACGACAGCAGCGAGCTCGTTCAGCCTGCCGATCAACTCCAGAGAAGTATCCATCGAGATCCGGCCATCAGCACGGACAGCACATTTCAGCCGTTCCTGGAGGGCCTGGCAAAGATCATCCAGGGTTTCGTCTCCAGTTCTGACTTGCGATCTCTGGGCGTCCTCGATGAGCCGTCGAATGGCTCCACTGGCATTCTCCCCGTAATTCTCTTCCAGCCAGTCTCGAAGCTCTGCCGAAATCCGCCCCCCGACCACTACGGAGCTTGGCATCAGGGTTTCCGTTTCGTTTGCGAGATTGCTTGCTCGATCGCTGTCATCGAACGTTCCACGGATCGTGCGTAGCCGGACTCCAGTAGCTTCTGTATCCGACGATGGAGAGCATCATGTTCTGGGTTTAGATATGAGATTTCTGGAGGCTCCAGTAGATCGATCAATTCGATCTCCAATGCTTCGCAGAACAAATCCAGCAGCTTCTCGCTGAGATTCGTCTTCCCACCGAGCACCTGGCTCAGGTGCGAGGCGGTAAAACCCATCTTACCGGCGAGAGTAGTCAGAGTGACCCCGCGAGCAGCCTTGGCCGAGCGTACCTCCCTGTTGAGCGCATCCAAGATCAATCCCATCGAGCTGCCATTCTGTGCTGCCAATGAATGTCTGTCAAACAGATGTAGTAATATTTGTAAATATCCCTGTATTTTGGAAGGAATCTAATATATACTACATTCAGAAAGGGGTACCACCACAATGAAGACCAACTTCACAAAGACTGCGGTGTTCGCTCTGAGGCTTGAGCCGCAGCTGGCACGATTCGTCGAGTCGCAGGCCGTCGATGGGAACTGTTCGGAGTACTTGCGGGCCTTGGTGGCTCAGGATGCAATCGAAAAGCTGGCCATGTCCGAGCTGACAACGGGCTCGGGCAAGACCGTACTGCGTGTCCTGTCGCTGCTGAAGGCACGCATGCTCATTGCATTGAAAGCCGGACGGGGAAGGCTCGCTGGCGTTCCTCAGCGCCTGAAGCTGAGGGCCTTGGAGCCCTTGTCGGAACTGATGAGTCACGTGTTCAAGGAGTGATTCCCTATGCCCAGAACAACCCGAGTTTACGTTGTTGACGGAGAAACGCGATGATCAGAGAAGAAGAGATTCCATTTGAACCGAAGCCGCCCTGGCCGGAGGCTGAAGCCCCTCCTATTGAACCAGAAGTTCAGCCGGTAGAGGAGAAAGCCACACCACCCGCAATCAGGATCTGACCCGCTGGATCGGAAGCCACACCCGGGCTCTGGAGTTCTTAGATGGCGCTCCGAAGGTGGTAGTGCCCGACAACACTCGGATCGGAGTCACTCATCCCTGTTTCTATGAGCCGGTACTGATCCCTTCCTATGCCGATTGGGCTGACCACTATCAGGTGGCCGTGCTGCCGGCACGACCTCGCAAACCCCGCGATAAAGCGAAAGTGGAAAGTGGGGTGCTGGTTGTGGAGCGGTGGATTCTGGCGGCTTTGCGAAAGCACCGATTCTTCTCCCTGGCCGAACTCAACCAGCAGATCGAGCAGTTGCTGGTTAAGCTCAACGAGCGTCCCTTTCGCAAACTCCCAGGAAAATCGCCGGGAGCTGTACGAGAAGATCGACCATCCGGCACTTGAACCCTTACCCGTGACTCGCCATCAACCGGCTTTCTGGAAAAAGGCACGCGTGAACATCGACTATCATGTCGAGTTGGAGCGCCACTATTACAGCGTTCCTTATGCGCTGGTGAGACGGCAGGTTGAGATTCGCTACACGGCCGCCACCGTGGAGATCCTTCATGCAGGCGAGCGAGTGGCTTCCCATCGCCGCAGCTGGAGCCGTGGAGATCACACAACCGCTCCCGAGCATCGTCCCGAGTCCCACCGCCGTTATCTGGAGTGGTCCCCCACTCGACTGGTTCGCTGGGGGGAGACGATCGGGCCGGCCACTGGAGCCCTGATCGAGAAGATGCTCGCTTCTCACCGTTATCCCGAGCAGGCCTATCGCTCCTGCCTGGGGTTGCTGCGCCTGCGCAAGAGTTTCGGGGACGACCGTCTGGAGGCGGCTTGCAAAAGAGCGATGGCTTTCGGTGCCACTTCCTATCGCAGCGTCCGCTCGATTCTCGCCAAGGGACTCGACTCTCAGCCGATCGATTCCACTGATACGCCCACACAATCCTCCCTGGATCACTCCAATATCCGGGGAGCGGACTACTTCAATAATGAGGAGGATCCAACACAATGCTGATTCAACAAACCCTGGAGAAGCTCTACTCCATGCGCCTGAGCGGAATGGCCAAGGCGCTTGAGCAACAACTGGATGATCCGGAACTGAGTGCGCTCAGCTTCGAGGAGCGGCTCGGATGGCTGGTGGACCGCCACTGGACCTGGCGCGAGAACAAGTCGCTGGCCCGCCGACTTGGCAATGCTCGCCTCAAAGACCGGCAGGCCTGTCTGGAAGATATCGATTACCGGCCCTCACGGGGCCTGGACCGTGCCCAGGTGCGCACTCTGGCTGAGTGCGACTGGGTCAACCGTCACCAGAACCTGGTCCTGACGGGCCCTTGTGGAGTTGGAAAAACCTACTTGGCCTGTGCCTTTGCTCAGAAGGCCATTCGCAGTCGTTTTAGTGCCCTTTATGCTCGCCAGCCTCAACTGTTTCGTGACTTGGCTCTGGCCCGAGCCGATGGTTCTCTCTACAAGCTCTTTCAGAAACTCGCCCGGGTCGACGTGTTGATTGTCGACGACTGGGTGATGACTCCGCCAGCCGAGAGCGTGCGTCGCGACTTCCTCGAGATCTGCGAAGATCGTTACGACACCCGCTCCACGATTCTGACCAGCCAGATCCCGGTCTCCCAGTGGCATGACCAGATCGGGGATCCCACGCTGGCCGACAGTATTCTAGATCGTCTCGTTCACAATGCCCATCGGGTCGAGCTCCAGGGGACCTCGATGAGAAAAGCTCGAGCCCAGAAGGATGCCTGAGGGGGAAGGGCCGTGGAAACTGCCGCACTATGGAAAGCCCTGGAAAAACAACACAAGACTCAGAGCTTGGAAAACGGCTCGGGTGGCTCGCTCGTTTCCCACAGTTCCCACCGCCCCGGCGGCTACGGACATACAAAAAATCAAGAAATCCGGGTCGGAAGTGTCCTCTGCTGGCGGCACAGCAAAGCGCCCTCGGCCTGGGCCCCGGCTATCGCTCTCACAGGGACTTCAGCAGGGCTTTGCCGGACTCGTTTTTCCCAAAAAAGGAGGTTGTTCAGACCAGGTGGCTCATTGACTCAAAATGGCCACCTGGTTCATCATGAAATGCCCGCGTCGCTATGCTCCGACAAGGTGGCCTTTTTGCTCCGGAATACGCACTCCTCACAGATTCAAGTTGATCTGGCCAGTCCTGGAAAGCAAGTATGGAGATCAGCTGCTGGCCGAGAGACAGGCCGCCACGATGATGTATCACGACGTCAAGAGCCGAGGTCTGAGGTTGGCTATCCACGGTCCCAGGCTGGCTTTCTTTGAGTTCCTGATGCTTCCGTCTGGGTACACAGTCGGCCAATTGGAAGTACCGGAACTGGTTGCTCATCTGCCAGAGGCGCTGCAGCCGAAACTATTGGGGGCATAGGAGTGTCAAGCCAATCTAAACTTGAAGGAACGCCCGGGGCACAAAATAGTACACATTAAGTATTTATTAATGATAGAATGACAGTGCAACCGATGGAAACAGTTGTGAATAAAGGACTTAGGTGGTGGGCGGTACAGGACTTGAACCTGTGACATCCTGCTTGTAAGGCAGGCACTCTCCCAGCTGAGCTAACCGCCCCTTCTCCGTGTGGGTCGACAGTATAGCATTCGTCTTTCAACTCGAAATCGGCATTGGCTGCGACGCTTTGGATTGCGCCGAGAATCGACGCCTTTGGGCACCTAGCTATAGCTAGCAGCTAGCTTAGCTAACCCCGGACAATTCACCCGTTGTCGGCTGCAGAGCCAGATTCATCCGCGGCTCGGAGCTCTGATGATCCTGCCGCTATCCTCAGGACCGGTCGGTCGAGCCCATCCGGCCCAACTAGGCACCGACAACGAGACCAAGTGGCAGCCAGTTCCCAGTTTCGGAAACTTGACTCGACTGTAAGTAAGTTGCAAGGGAGAAGTGCCTAGCTAGGGCGCAGCTCCACTGCGCACTCCAAGGCCTTCGACAAGTTGCAACTCATGTAGACAGGGATGCCGGAGCTAGTTTGGGTAAGATCAGAGAATCTCCTCGGAGGACGAAGCCAGATAATCCACCACCAGTTGGCCGTTCTCGAGCCGGATATCTCCGATTCCGGGCGGCAGTTGGAATTTCTCCATGTTCTCCGGAGAATCGAATACGTTAGACATCGCTCTTTGGAGAACTGATCTGGGCAAGGGCAACTGACCCATGGCTCCTGAGTCGACGTCCATACGCAGATAGCCGTCGACCGTCCTGACCCGACCCCACAGCGTCAGCGCCATGTCTTTGGATAAGACTTGAAACTGTAAGTGAACCTGGATACGGTCCTCCTCGAAAGCGACCACCAGACTGTCCACGGTGCCGTGTTTGGCCCACTCTTCCTCTATCTGGGCCTGGGTCTCGGTCATCGCTTGAGTCAGATTCTCGTCAAGCCAGCTGTTGACCTCCCACTCGTCAAGCTTCAGCTGGTGTGCCTCCCCTTTGCCGACGATCTCCTGCGTCTCGGCTATCTTCATCTGCATTCGGGCCGGAGCTTCGGGATCGGGCTCGCTGGGGAGGGTCCGCTGGGGCCACGTGATCAACAATAAGATCAGCACTGTTGGAACGAGCAGGAAGAGACGAATCGTTCGAAACGAGAGGCGCCAGCCAGGCTTCTCGTCGTCGAAAGTCTCAGCTTCGCGGTAACGCTTGAAGATCAGTCCACAGCGTAAGCACTCCTTTGATTCGTCTTGCTCGCATTGGCATTTCGGGCAGATAATTCGCAACATCAGAGTCCCCTTCGCCCAACTGTTGCTCCCGCTGGCGGTTTTCGAACAACAACACTACCAGCCTTTCGCGACCGGAATGAGTGACCCCCGTCACGAACTTCATCGAAGATACGGCAGGTTAGAATCGGAAGCTCCTCAACACCGGTTTGTTCTCGAGCTATTCGCCAGGAGGCTCGCGAAGGGGGCGGATTGCGTTTTGGACACCGTGGGGCGAGATACGAGGCGCCCGGCACACAGTCGATATCCCTCATCTTCAAGTGCCGGCAACAAAGTAGATCGATCTTGTTGCTCAGCCTGGCTAGCTCCCGCAAGCCTAGCCAATAAGAAACGCTGCCCATAACCCGAAGGGAACAGGGGGGTTCGCAACCTCACCCCATTACTCGGACAGGCTCCCAGCGAAGCTGCGCCTCAAGCCGAGGAGGCCCGGAAAACAAATGCAGGAACTCTGCAACCTGAAACTCTTTTCCCCTCGCAGGCTCGGGGCTCTGAAAAGTGGGGCGCAAATCCACCCATCGTCAGGCCCACTAAGTTCTTGCGGCCATGAATCCGGATTACTTGAACACTTTCGTGTTCCGATGAATCCGTGTAGAGTCTCTACTCATTAGCTGCCGACCGGCGCAACCGTAACCCTAGGATTGGGAGAGCAACGCCTATGCCCTGGTACAAGAAGCTGCACTGGAAGATCATCATCGGACTGGTCCTGGGTCTTTTGTATGGATTGATTGCGGCATCCGCTGGTTGGGGAGCTTTCACGACCGCCTGGATCGCCCCCTTCGGTACCATCTTTATCAATCTCCTGAAGCTAATCGCAGTGCCGCTCGTGCTGTCTTCGCTGATCACAGGAGTGGCTTCGCTGTCAGACCTGAAGAAACTCTCCCGGATCGGGGGAAAGACGCTGGCCATCTATATTGGCACTACCGTCGTTGCCGTGACCATCGGTCTGGTCCTGGTCAATGTGCTGCAGCCTGGAGCCAACGTTCCTCCAGACATGAGAGACCGGCTTCAGACTCTGTACCAGGAAGATATCCAGTCTCGCACCCAGCAGGCCGCTGCGGTCCAGCAGCGAGGTCCTCTCGACCCGATTCAAGACATGGTTCCGGAGAATTTCTTCCAAGCGGCCACTGACAACGGGAACATGCTCCAAGTGGTCTTTATTGCAATCTTTGTGGGTATCGGGTTAATCCAGGTTTCCAAAGAGAAATCCCAGGTCGTTCTTTCCTTTTTCGAAGGCTTGAATCTGGTGGTGATTCGACTGGTCGATTTCATCATGCTCATGGCTCCACTGGGGGTTTTCTCACTGATTGCCAACACCATCACGTCGGTGGCGAAAGACAACTTGGGACAAGTGATCGAATTGCTTGGCGCCCTGGGGTTCTATTGCGTTACGGTGATTTTTGGACTGTTCCTGCACATGCTGATCACCTACACGTCAATCATTCATTTTCTGACACCTCTCAAGGTACGCACCTTCTACGCTGGCATCAGTCCCGCCCAGTTGCTGGCCTTCTCGACCAGCTCAAGTGCCGCCACGTTGCCAGTTACCATGGAACGCTGCGAGGAGAAACTCGGGGTTTCTGAAGAGGTGAGCTCATTTGTACTGCCCTTGGGAGCAACCATCAACATGGACGGAACCGCCCTGTATCAGGCGGTAGCCGCCGTTTTCATCGCCCAGGCACTGGGACTGGGGCTGGGAATTGGAGCGCAGCTCACAATCATCTTCACTGCGGTGCTGGCATCGATCGGAACGGCTGCCGTACCCAGCGCCGGAATCATCATGCTGGTTATCATCCTGGAGGCAATCGGAGTGCCGACCGCCGGAATTGCTCTCATTCTGGGGGTGGACCGGATCCTCGACATGCTCCGGACGGTAACCAACATCACGGGCGACGCTTCCGTTGCCTGTGTGGTGGCTTCCACGGAAGGTCAGCTGGGCACTCCCACTCTGGAAGAAGGTGCGGATCGGATTCGGATGCGCTCGTAGGGGAAGGGGTCCAAGGGTCCAGGGTTCCAATTCCCAGTCCAGGGTTCCAATTCCCAGGACCTACCCGTCCCCGGTTTCGGGCCCCCGACCGGAACAAGTTCCCGGGTTGATTTGCGGGCCGGGCTTCCTCACACTGAGCAGGATGCGAAGATCCAGACAGCTTGCCTCCGACTTTCCGCGGCCGGGCTTCCTGCTATTTCCGCTGTTGCTCAGCCTCACCTTTTGCGGGGCCGGGCGCGCCCAGACGCCGATCGTTCCTCCCGCCTCCGAACGACCACCCCCCGAGCAACCGACAGCGCTCCCCGATAAAATTTACGCTCAGGTCTGGATCGATTTTTCACCTGAATACCGGGCTCTCTGTCTGCAGACTTTCAACACGGCCTTGCGCGCGGTTCGCGAACAGGTTGCCCGGGCTCCCCGGGTCAGCGGCAAACCGGTCGATGCTACCGGAAAGCCGCTCGCTGTAATTGCCGATCTGGATGAGACTATCCTGGATAACTCCGGCTATCAGGCCGAATTGATTCTAAGAGGAGCAGACTACTCGCCCGAGAGCTGGCAGGCCTGGGTGGAACGAGTTCAGGGCGTGGCTGATCCCGGGAGCGGCTCCGCAAGGTGGATCAGAAAAGTGAATTGTGGGGGACTCGCTGGTTCGTGTTTCCCAACCCCGCATATGGTTCGTGGACCGATGTCTTTCGCGGCCGGGACCCACTCGAACTTCTTCGCAGGTTGACCCAAGAGGAGAACAGGAACTAAGATTCTGGACTCCATGGAGGATTCGAAACCAATGAAACTGCGTTTTTGCTGCGGATTGATAATGCTTATCCTGATCGCTGCCTGTGGGACGGCTGAACCCGAAACGGAAACTCCGGACGGCGCTCCCACGACCCCGGAAACGACTGCAACTCCGCAAGAGCCCGATGAGCCGGAGGACGGTGAGCCGGACGCTACACGGAATGAGGGTGGTGACGGGGGAACTACGGCAGAGCCCACAACAACCGATGTCGCTCCCGATCCGCCGGCTGCGCCCCCGACTCCGGACCCAGAGCCGGCTCCTGCACCCCCGGATCCCGTCGATCCCGGCCCGCATCCGGCCTTGCTCGATCCAAGCCAGGCGAATGAAACCGCCCCTGCGCAATACCGAGTCAAATTCGAGACGACCCGAGGAGACGTCATCCTACAAATCCATCGGGAGTGGGCTCCTCGGGGGGCAGATCGATTCTATAACCTTGTCCAGATCGGATACTTCACCGACATCGGGATTATTCGGGTCGTCCAACGGCCCCGGCCCTTCATGGTTCAATTCGGGATCCACGGAACCCCTCGGATTTCTGCCGTCTGGGACGGAGCTCGCATTCAAGATGATCCGGTTCGACAGGCGAATCAGCGGGGTCGGATCACTTTCGCCACGGCTGGCCCGAATACGCGAACCACCCAGCTATTCATCAACTACACAGACAACTCTTTCCTTGATTCGCAAGGATTTTCCCCATTTGGAGAGGTGGTCGAGGGGATGGAGATCCTGGATTCCTTTTACTCTGAGTATGGTGATGGACCACCCCGAGGGATGGGACCCGACCAGAGTCTCCTGACACGACAGGGCAACAGCTACTTAAAGCGACAGTACGACCGACTCGACTACATCAAGAAGGCCACGGTAATCGAGTAGCAGTGTTGTTTCGGATCCCCAACCACTGGCCTTTGGTTGGTGCGTTTGTCCTTCCGGAGCAGTCTCAGCGCAAGCTTGGTTTGTGAGAAGAAGGCAAGCGTAACCGTCTCCGTAGAACAACGGGAGCCGGAGTCCTGGTGCCAATGACTCTGGCCTTCCCGCCACCCTTCGCCAAGCCTCGGAGGGTAGACGCTCGCGCTGCCGCTTGGCGCTCTGAGAGCTGGCATTTCAACTCTACAGTTTGGTCGTCGACTCACTGTGAACTTCAAAGCACGACTATCAGAGCCAAAGTGGCATAGCTAACTGCCTGGCTTTTATCGTGCACACCTTCAGCGTGCTGTTCGGTTTCTGGCTTCCTTCCCAGGGCGGTGTCCTGGGCTTTTATCGTCTTGCCCTTTCAGGGCAGGCTCCGCCCTGTATCGTCTCGCCCTTTCTGGGCTCCGCCCTGTTATCGTCTTGCCGGGGGCAGGCTCCTCCCTGCTAGTGTCTTGCCTTTCAGGGTAGGCTCTTCCCTGCTCCATCACACCCTGCTCCTCACTCGTTCCATCGCACCCGCCGCCTCATTCGCTTCATCACACCGCCAGCTGCTTCTTCCACCCATCGGCCTTCTCCGACACTTGGGAATTGGACCCCTGAAAGCCCTGGACTCTCTGCTGGCTCTGCTAATCGGGGCGGCGGATATTGTAGCGGCAGCAGTTCTCGGGGCACTGGTCGTGGCTGGGGCCGTAATGGCCGATGGCCCGGTTTTCCTGAAGCTCGCCAGTCCTCTCCAGAATCAACTCTCGAACCAACCGAATGAAACTCGGATGAGTGCCAACGGTGGCAGCCCGGGCCACTTCGATTCCCAACTCCTGGCACACTTCCTTCGCCTCGGTATCCAGATCAAAGAGGATCTCCATATGGTCTGACAGGAAGCCGATAGGAGCAATAATGACGGAGTGGGTTCCGCCGGACTCGAGCTGATCGAGGAAATCACAGATATCGGGCCCCAGCCAGGCTTGATTGGGTGGGCCACTGCGACTCTGATACACGAGCTCCCAGTCTTCACAATTCAGCTCTTGGGCGACCAGGTCGGCGGTTTCTTCCAGTTGATCCTCGTACGAACAGTGAGCGGCCATGCTGAGAGGAATGCTGTGAGCTGTGAAAATCAGCTTGCACGATGCCCGGCCTGCCTCGGACAGCGAATTGAAGGCATCGCGGGCCCGCTCCGCATTGGCCTGGATGAACAATGGGTGATTGTAGAAGACCCGGAGCTTATCGACTTGGGGCGCTCCTTCACCGACCTGGGCTCGGGCCTCCTCAATATCCTCGAGATATTGCCGGCATCCCGAATAGGAGCTGTAGGCTGAAGTGAAGAAAGCCAGAACCCGTTTGATACGGTCCGACTTCATTTGTGCCAGAGTGTCGGGCAGGAGCGGGTGCCAATTGCGATTCCCCCAATAGATGGGAAGCTGCGGGCCATGTTCCATGAGTTCCGCCTCGAGGCACGCAATCAGGCGGCGATTCTGTGAGTTCAGGGGACTGACGCCGCCGAATTGTTGATAGTGCTGGGCCACCTCCAATAGGCGTTCTCGCGGTACGGGTTTGCCGCGCAGCACATTCTCCAAGAAGGGCATTACGTCATCTGGACCCTCCGGGCCGCCAAAAGAGACCACGAGCAAAGCATCATATTGTTCCCGAGAATCGGTCATTGGTGAGCTCCAAAGACTTTTTGGGAGCCGCCAACATCCTGGTTCATTCTGCCAGGCACCGAATGGCTCCCTCTTGATTCAGTTTATCAATCTGCTCACAGCTGAGCCCGAGCAGTTCCTTCAACACTTGGCCCGTATGTTCTCCCAGCCGGGGCGGCTTGTTTCGGACTCTCGGATCGGTGGCCGAAAACTGCACCGGATAGCGCAGGCTGCGGAAGCCGTCTGCCTCTGGGATCAGACCGCGCTCGACCACGTGCTGATCTTGCAGGGCCTCTGCGACACTCAGGATCGGCCCTGCCGGAACTCCCAGCTCAAGAAGGTGAGAAACCCATTCTTCTGCGGGGCGGAGTGAAAAGCTAAGCTCCAGCTCACGAACCAACTCGGCTCGGTTCTTCACCCGCTTTCCATTGCTCTCAAAACGAGCGTCGCTACTCAGGTCGGGGCGTCCGATGACCTCACACAGGCGGCCAAACTGGCAGTCGTTTCCGGCTGCCAGCACAAAGGGGAGGTCCGCCGCCTGGAAAACCTGGTAGGGAGCGATATTGGGATGCTGGTTCCCATGGCGTTTTGGGGGCAGTCCGTCCACCAGAAAGGCTCCCGCCACATTGACCAATGCGGCTAACTGGCAGTCGAGCAGAGAGACATCGAGGAACTGCCCCTGGCCGGTATGTTCGCTGTGGCGGAGTGCAGCCAGCACCGAATTGACGGCAAACAGTCCGGCCAGCACGTCCGAGATGGGTACCCCCACCCGTGAGGGATCGCCGGCGATCGGCCCGGTTATTGACATGAGTCCGCTCATGGCTTGAACGACGTAGTCATAGCCGGGCCGGTCTCGATAGGGACCGCTCTGTCCAAAGCCTGAGATGCTGCAGTAGACGAGAGACGGCTGGAGTGCCGAAAGCGAGTCCCAATCGAGTCCGAACTCAGCCGCCTTGCCGGGGCGGAAGTTCTCCAGCACAATCTGGCTGCGCACTGCCAGATCGCGCACCAGCTCCACTCCTTGGGATGTCTTCAGATTGATGGCAACGCTACGTTTGTTCCGATTCACAGACAGGTAATAGGCAGATTCGGCCCGCTCTTCAGGGCCCTGCCAGGGGGGACCCCAGTATCGGGTGTCATCCCCCGCAAATGCTTCAATTTTGATGACATCTGCTCCCAGATCGCCCAGCATCATGCCACAAAGAGGTCCGGCCAGAACCCGGGAGAGGTCCAAAACACGGATACCCTGCAGTGGAGCGTCGGAGGAAGCCATATTCGACTCCATCAAGAACTATGCCGGATGATGATCATGTCGCCATCGACGACGGGGTAATTCTTGCCTTCCAGGCGAAACCGCCCGGCAGCTTTCGTTTCCTTGATCCCGCCCAGCCCTTCGAAGTCGCGGAACGAGACCACCTCGGCCCGAATGAATCCGCGTGCCAGGTCGGTGTGGATCTTCCCGGCGGCATCGACGGCAGTCTCGCCTCGCCGCACGCGCCAGGCACGGCATTCATCTTCTGAATAGGTGAAGAAGGTGACAATCTTGAGAAGCCGGTAAGCCGCGCTCAGAACCTGGGGGGCAGCCAGTTCCTCAATCTCGAGTTCACGCATGAACTCTTCACGCTCCTCTATCTCCATGGTAGCCAGTTCTGCTTCGATGTCCGCGCAAAGCGTGCACCCTTCGGAGTCTCTGCCGAAAGCGCCCGCCAGCTCCTCTTCTCGGCCGATCTGATTGTCCCCAATATTCATTAGAAGCAGCATTGGCTTTCGGGTGAGGAAGCCAAAACCTCGCAGCACTTTCTCCTGGGCCGGCGGCAGGTCGAGTTCCGAGAGCCTCTGGCCCTGGTTGAGCAAATCCAGACAGCGGAGCAGCAGATTCCGTTCCAGCAGCTCTTCCTCAACCTTCCGCTTCTGAAGAGTGGCCTCCAATCGCTCGAGCCGGCTCTCAACGATGGCCAAGTCACTGAGCAACATTTCGCTCAGGATCCGGTCCAGATCCCGGGTCGGATCGATGCTGCCGTCCAAATGCGGGACGCTCAGGTTTTCGAAAGCTCGTAACACTACGACCAGGGCATCCCCTTCCCGCACCCGGGCCAGACTGCGGCCGTCGATCTTGTCTCCAAAGAGCCCTGGCGACTCGATCAATTCGACAGTTGCCGGAACTGTCTTTCGGGAAGAAAAAGCGGTACTAATGAGGGCCAAGCGCGGATCGGGGACCTTGACCACAGCGATCCGATTCTGGCTGCCACCCCTCGACTGCGGAGCTGCCGAATCGGCCCAGCGAATGATCGCATTGAAGACCGTTTTGACCCCCGCGCCGGGTAGCCCTACCAATGCTAATTGCAATGCTCAAACCTCAGAAAAAGGATCAGTTTAGCACTTTAGGAGGCAGCCACGAATCGTCTCTCCCAGCTTGGCCCAGCCTTCGGCTTGGCTAGCGTTAGCTCACCCCCGGCCGCTAGCCCGGATTATGCAAGAACCGTAGGCCGGAGTTGAAAAGAGAGTCGAAAGTGGCCCAAATCGGGAGATCGAAGGTGCGACAGGCGGATTTTCGAGGGATCTCTGTGGACGAGCCGTGTGGAGTAGGTGGGGGAGTGAATTTCAGACGGAGTTGGGCCTGAATGAGTGTCCTAAACGATCATTCGGGAGCTAGGAGAGGCTAGCTGGAGTTAAGGCGATTCAAGACGAGGAGGAAAAGGGCCTGCTCCGGAAAGCCGGAGGAAAGATGGGCCCAGATGCGTCGAGTGGTTTGTCGACCCCGCGCCCCAATTTTGAGGACCCGGCGACGCAAAGTTTCGATTTCGAGTTTCTGCCTGGGGGTTCCATACAGATAATCGCGGAGTCGGACGAACATCTGGTAAGCCAGCCCATGCAGGAGAAGTCGAAACTGGTTGGCCAGGAATCGATGACAGCTCAGCCGATCCATACTCAGATGGTTCTTAAAAGCCTTGATGAAGTTCTCCGACTGTCCTCGATCGGTGTAGTGATCATAAAGGGACTGGGAAGAGAGATCGTCTCGGTTGGTGACCACAAAGCGACGATTGATCCCCCGATGGTCGACTTCCACTTTGACGATGACGCGACGGAATCGATCCCAGCTGCTGGCTCGATAAAGAAACTCGTCAAACTGACGCTGTTTTTCCTCGAACTCGTCGAACCTGAGTCGAGTCGACTCGAGCATCGGCTCGACCATCCGTTGCCGGCGGGGGTTCCGGCTTAACCCAATGACATATTGGAGTTTGTTCTCTTCAGATTCACAGAACTCGTAGAGCCGAGGCGTGGCAAAGCCGCTGTCGGCCCGGATCTCAATTTGAAGTTCCTTGCCAACTTCTCGCCGAATGGCTTTCACGATTCGTTTCAGAATAGGAACGATGTGAGAGGCAGCCCCCTTGTTTCCAGGCCTCAATACGACAGTGACCAGGTCCCCCGTAACGGCATCGAAGATCAGCCAAGGATGCAGAATGTGGTTTCGGTAATAGCCGTGGTAAAAAGAGAATTCCTGTTGGCCGTGAGTGTGGTCGTCAGTACTGTCCAGGTCCAAGATGACCGGGTCGGGGCGTCTCTTCTTCAGCGAGCGGACATAACGCTGTAGGAACCCCCGGCTCAGACGCATGAGATCCTTCTTGCTGACAGAGTTTTCCAAACGGGAAAAAGTTGCCTGGGTGGCCAAGTCAGGATCGCTCTCAGGTAACTGATCACAGACGGTCTTGAGCATGGGATCCGAGCGCAGCGTGTCCGCGTCATTGCAGTCTTCGTACCCGGCAACGATCTGAAAGACTCGTTGTCGGATCAGCTTTAACTGCTCATGACGAACGTAGCGTTGGTCCCGGCTATCCGCAATACAACGAACTGAAGTCCTCGCAGAGTCGATCTTGCCGATCCAGGGAACCAAACAACAGCCATCCGGCATCGGAAGTCAGGTTCCCACCATCAAAACGAGCCGTGATTTGTCTGTGCGAGTGAAATGCCAGGGTGGTCTGACAGACTGGGTTTGACATTGCCGTAGTTCTCCGATAAGGATTTGTTTGATAAACCTTTTTATATCAGAGAGCTACGGCATTTTTTCTGATCCCCAATCCACTCGAATCCGGATCTCTTGCATAATCCGGGCTAGCCGGATCATTCTGGAAAGAAACTGGAAGAGCTCCCTCGCTAACGCTTCGGGCTCCGTAGGAATGCCTCGAAGTTAAGAAGGCGGTCGGCCAAGATCTTTCGGAGCCCGAAGCGTCAGCGAGGGAGCGATTCCCACGATCAAGTTTCAGGTTAGGTCCAGTCGTGCGCGGACAGCTTTCATGTCGTGAAAGACATCCCGCTTGGCGGCTGGGTTCCGTAGCAGGTAGGAGGGGTGGAAGGTGGGCAGCAACTGGGTTCCGCGATAGTCATAGAATTTGCCCCGCAACCGGCCGATAGAGGTACCGGTTCGAAGCAAAGTCTGGGCGGCGTAGCGCCCCAGAGCTACGATGATCTTCGGCTCAACAAGTCGAATCTGCTCGAACAGGAACCGCTCGCAAGCTTCGACCTCGTCCGGTTCCGGGTCACGGTTCCTGGGAGGTCGACACTTCAGGATGTTCGCGATATAGACATCCTTCCGCTCCAGGTCGAACATGGTCTCGATGATCCGGGTCAGCAACTGGCCTGCTTTCCCCACGAAAGGCTCGCCCAACCGATCCTCATCCGCCCCGGGAGCTTCGCCAACAAACATCAGCTCGGCGTTCGGATTCCCGACCCCAAAAACGATATGTCGTCGTCCTGGCGCCAGCTTACAGCGTTGACAGTCCCCGATGATCTCGCGAACTCCCGCCAAATCTACGGGTCCTTCTGCCGGTTCCAGGTCCGCCGACTCTTGCCCTTCCGACCCACCTACAAGGTGGGTCACGCCAAGGCTCTTAAAGAAGCGAAGTTGTTCAATCAGCGGATCTTGGGGATTTGGCATGGCAGGCTGATCTCAAAGTATGCCGAGTTCGTTCAGGAGATGATCGCGGTTACGCCACCCCGGGGTGATCTTCACGTTGAGTGCGAGGTAGATCCTACGAACATCGAGCAGCGCCTGGATCTCTTTGCGGGCGACAGTCCCGATAGTCTTGACCATCTGGCCGCCTCGCCCGATCACAATCTTCTTCTGTCCCGGTCGTTCCACGATGATCGAAGCTCCGATTCGGACAAAACCTCTTTCTCGATCTGATTCATCGAATTCTTCGATTTTTACTGCTGTCGAATAGGGCAATTCCTGGCGAGTATTGGCAAGGACTTTCTCGCGGATGATTTCAGCCACCAGAGTGCGTTCCACTTGATCAGTGTACTGGTCGACGGGAAAAAGAAACTCGCGCTTCGGAAGCAGTGCCGAGGTCTGGTCGATCAAGATCTGAACGCCGTCGCTGGTGCTAGCGGAAATGGGCACGATGGCGGAGTACTTTCCTAGGCCGTGATAGGACTCAATAATAGGCAGGAGCCGTCCTTTGCTGATCACATCAATCTTGTTCAGCGCCAGAATTACCGGCCCTTCAAAAGCGTTGACCAAGTCGAGTGCAAACGCCTCCCCTTTCCCGAACCTCTCGGAAGCATCTACCAGGTGGATGACCACATCGACTTCTTTGAGAGCTCCGTGCACCACATTCATCATCCGCTCGTTGAGGCGGAAGCCAGGGCGGTGAATACCTGGAGTATCCACGAAGATGAGCTGTTTCTCCGCATCATGGATCATTCCCAGGATGCGATGTCGCGTAGTTTGTGGCTTGTCGCTGACAATCGAAACCTTTTCGCCAATGATCTGATTCAGAAGCGTGGATTTTCCGGCATTGGGACGCCCGACCAGAGCGATGTGGCCACACCGTTTGGGAGGGATCTGGGTCATGGATCCTGCCTTGGAGAGTGTCCTAGTGCTGCGTCCACTGGAGAACTCGCTCGGCTGACAATCAGCCTCTCGATCTGATCCCACAGAAAGCTGGAAAGTTGCGCTTTCGAGAGCAGCTCAGTCTCGAGTCGAAAGCCGTCTGTCCCAAGCACGACGGCCTGGTTGGTATCCGCTGCAAATCCGGCGTCGCGGCGAGTGATGTCATTGGCTACCAGAAGATCAAGGTTCTTGTGGAGCAGTTTTCGGGCCGCATTCCGCTCGCGGTCTTCCGACTCGGCTGCAAATCCGACCAGAATTTGGCCCTTCTTCCGGCTTCCCAAGTCAGCCAGGATATCCGGGTTACGCTCCAGCTCCAGGGAATCTCCGGCCACTTTCTTTTTTATTTTGTGCTTCGAATATCGGCGTGCTCTAAAATCACTCACCGCGGCAGCCATCACGACAATGTCTTGCAATGCAAATCGGTCCGTGACTGCAGTCTCCATATCGGTGGCGGATCGAACTGGGAGGAAGTCCACCCCGCGGGGAATAGACAGTGATGTCGGCCCACTTACCAGGGTCACCTGGGCGCCGCGTCGCTCCGCCTCGGCGGCAATCGCATAACCCATCTTCCCGCTGGATCGGTTGGAAAGGAAGCGGACCGGATCCAGATCCTCGACAGTCGGGCCAGCGGTAACCAGAACCCGCATTCCCTGTAAACGGTGGTTTCTGCCCAGTCGCTGCACGACGCTCTCGACAATACGGGCCGGCTCGGCCAGCCGCCCTTCACCCACTTCTCCACAAGCCAGGTAACCGGACTCGGGCTCGATGATCTCCACCCCATCGCCGCGCAATCGGTCCAGATTACGTTCGGTTGCCGGGTGCCGCCACATCTCGATATTCATTCCCGGCGCGACGATCACCGGGGTGGTTCCAGATACATAGAGCGTCGTCAGAAAATCGTCACAAATCCCCTGGGCGAACTTGGCCAGGAGATTTGCTGTAGCCGGCGCAACCAGCAGCAAGTCGGTTTCGCGGGCCAGCGAAATATGTTCGATATCGGTCCGTGGCGAGGGATCGAACATGCCTCTGACTACCCGATTGCCACTCAATTTTTCAAGTGTCAGGGGTCCGATGAACTCCTCTGCCGCTTTCGTCATGACCGGAAAGACTTCACATCCGGCCTGCTCCAACAGGCGAAGTATCAGCGCCGATTTATAGGCTGCTATGCAACCCGTAACACCCAGCGTGACTTTCATTCCTCTTCTTCTTCTTCCTCCTCCTCCTCCAGAATCTCGTAGGCCACCAAGCCTGCCTCGACTTCCCGAGTGGCCACAAAGGAGGGTTTTCGAGACTTGAGGTCCAGCTTGGCAGGCGCGCCGTTTTGAAGCTGCTTCGCACGTTCGGCGGCCACCAGGATGAAACGGAATTTGCTGTCAAAATGGTCGGGCAATTTGAAAATCATATCTGCTCACCCTCTTCTTTCAGGAAAGTCGAGACGATGGCTCGAGCTCGATCATTTACTTTCGATCTCAGGCATCGAGCCGCCAAAACTATTGATTGTAGCTCATTCACCGACTCTTCAATATCGTCATTCACGATCAGGTAGTCGTACTTATTGTATTCCCGAATCTCGTTGCGAGCGATTTCGAGGCGAGATTCGATCGCGGCAGGGTCGTCCAGACCGCGACTTTGCAGGCGTTGCCCTAGCTCCTGGTATGAGGGCGGGAAGACGAAGACAGTGATAGCCTCCGGTATCTTTTCGCGGACCTTGCGCGCTCCTTGTACGTCGATGTCCAGGAGCACATCTTGACCCTGTTCGAGCTGCTCCTGGACGAAAGCGCGACCGGTTCCATAATAGTTCCCATATACATGGGCCCACTCGAGAAACGCGTCCTCCTCAATCATGGATTCAAAGACGCTCTGACCGACGAAGAAGTAGTGCTCGGCCTCGATTTCGCCTGGTCTTGGCTCGCGTGTCGTGTGGCTGACCGAGAAACTGAGAGACGGCACCTGGACCAGAGTCCTTCTGGCCAGGCTGGTCTTCCCGGAGCCTGACGGGGCGCTAATGATAATCAGGCTTCCACGACTCATTCGACGTTCTGTACCTGTTCCCGGATCTTTTCGATCACCACCTTGCCCTCCACCGCGAACTCTGCAATTTGGGCCTTGCTGGCTTTAGACGCGATGGTATTGATCTCACGATTCATTTCCTGACACAAGAAGTCCAGATTCCGACCCATCTGGGCTTCTTCACGAGTCTCCAGCAGTTCGCGAAATCGTGCGATGTGGGCCGTCAAGCGGGTCACTTCTTCGCTGATGTCAGCGCGCTCCGCATAGTAGCAAATTTCCTGAGCCAGTCGCCCCTCGTCGAAGCTGCCGTCTATCCTCAGGGTGGCGATCCTCTTCTCAAGCTTCTCTCTGTACCGCTCGCTCAGGTCCCCTGCCTGGGCGGAGATTGCATCCACTAATTCAGTCATGAGCAGCAGCCGTTCCAGAATATCCCTACCCAATGCCTCTCCCTCGCGCTGACGGGACTCGATGAGCTTTTTCAGGGCCACATCGAGGACTTCAAGAACGCGTTCCTGCAGCTCTTCCTGCGAGAGATCCAGCTCGGCTGCCTGCAAGATCCCTGGAAGCTGCAGAATCTGTTCAATTCTCAACTCCCCGGGCACGCCCAGATCGGCGGCCTGGGCGGCAGCCTGCTGATAGCCCCTGAGCAGCGTTTCATTGAGCTGCCAGAGCTGATTCGAACGCATCTCGAGAGCGAGCGTGACTTCGACCCGACCACGCGCCAGGGCACTCTGGACTCGATCTCGAATTCCTGCCTCCAGATTCTGAGCCTCCTTGGGAAGCCGGGAACGCAGGTCCAGGTAGCGGCTATTCACCGTCCGCACTTCTATGCTGATTTCAACTTCCGGCCAACCCTCCGAAGCCAGCCCAAATCCAGTCATCGAATGCATCCGACACCTCTTCAGTGAGTTTCGATACCTCAGCAGTGGGTTGCGCCGCCTTTTCAGTGCGTTTCGACTACCCCCACCTGCATTTCGTAATACTTCCGGTATATGCCCGAAGCCGCCACCAACGATTCGTGATTCCCCACTTCTACAATGTGTCCTCGCTCCATCACGACGATCCGGTCGGCCCGACGGATCGTGGAAAAGCGATGCGCAATCACCACCGTCGTACGGCCCTCCATCAAATTGTAAAGAGCCCTCTGCACCAGGTGCTCCGATTCACTGTCGAGGGCCGACGTCGCTTCGTCCAGGATCAGGATCGGAGCCTGTTTCAGGATTGCGCGGGCAATTGCAATACGTTGCCGCTGACCGCCCGAAACCAGCCCTCCACGCTCCCCAATCATGGTGTCATAGCCCTCCGGCAAACCGGCAACGAAATCGTGGATATAGGCGGCCTGGGCAGCCATCTTCACCTCATCTAGAGTGCACTCAAAACGGCCGTAGGCGATGTTGTTCCTTACTGTATCGTTGAACAAGAAAGTCTCTTGGCCAACGATAGCGATCTGCTGGCGCAGCGACTCGAGGCTCAGCTGTCGAGTATCTTGTCCGTCCAGCAGGACGGCTCCGCGTGTCACATCATAGAAACGTGGAATCAGGCTGATGAGCGTACTTTTTCCGGCTCCGCTGGGCCCGACCAGCGCTACGACCTCACCTCTTCGGATCCTGAGATTGATCCCCGCCAGCACTGCCGGCTGATCGGAACCGTAATTGAAATCGACATCCTCAAAGCACATTTCATCATTGAAGCTGGCCAGAATGACCGGGCTCTCGACCTCCCGGACGCTGATCGGCGTCTCGATCACTTTGAAGATCCGCGTTGAACAAGCCAGAGCCTGTTGAAAGTGGAGGTGAATGCGGGAGAGTTTTCGGATCGGTTCATAGAGACGAAACAGGGCCATCATGAACATGACGAATGTACCGAGCGAGCCGCCCTGCGAAATCTGCTGATTCGCATAGAAGAGGAACGGCGCAAAGAGGGCGTAGCCAATGAACTCCATCAGTGGCGAACTGGCTGCGGTGACTCGTGCCATCTTCAAGTTGAGTTTCACCAGATCATCGACCAGTCGGGAGAAACGGGTCCGTTCGTACTCCTCGCTGGTGAAGGCTTTGACGATCCTCTGGCCGGTGATCATTTCTTGCAAGCTGGACGAGACATCCGCCAGTTTTCCCTGCACTCTGCCGGCCAGAACGCGCACTTTCCGACCCAGATACCAGGTGATCAGCAGCACCAACGGAGCCACCAGAAAGGCCATTAGGGAGAGCCACCAATCGATGTAGAAGACAATCCCGAGAAAGACCACCAGCAGAATGATCTGGCGAAAGAAGTCGGTGAATTCGACACTCACCGCATTCTGCAAACGTTCCGTGTCGGAGATGACTCGAGCCATCAACTGGCCGGTCGGGTGAGTTGAGAAAAATGAGGCCGACTGCTGCAACATAGCCCATTGGATGTTGAGACGCAGACTGGCGACTACCTTTTGGCCCACCCGTGCCATTGCGTAGTCCGCAAGACAGAGAAACGCCCCTTTCAGAAAGGAGAGCAGGACGATAAAGATACAGATCGTGACAATTGAAATCCCAGCTATCGAATTGACCCACGAAGTCAGGAACGCAAACTTCTCCGCCGGAACAGACGCCTCAGCCAAACTCCCCGCGGCCGTCTGGTGTGAAAGCAAGTTGAAGGTGGGCTCCATCAGGATGACGATAGATGCTTCGAACAGGCCGCTCCCCGTCAATAGGATGAGAGCAACCGCCAGCAGCCACAAATAGGGCCGGACATATGGAAATAGCCTACTCAACTCGGCCATCGCCAGATTCTACCGGATTGGACTGTCCGGCTCCGAGCTTTTCTCGTCGGAGTTGACGTTTTTGAACCGGCTCGCGTTACGCTCTCAACAAACGTTACACTATTCCGGAATGAGGGGCCTGATACTGCATCTCACCCTGGGAGCTCGAACCTGGAGACACCGACGCGGGCAAGCCTTCCTGATTCTGGCAACGCTGGCATCGGCGCTAGCGCTGGCAACCAGCTTCTACAGCTTGCTCCATTCCATCATTCTGAAGCAGTTTCCTTATCCCGAGCCCCAGAATCTGGGATTCATCTGGACGACGGTTCTCGAGCAGGGATTGTTCCAGGAGAGAGGCGGCTTTGCGAATTTCTCCGACCTGCGTGAGATGAATCAGAGTTTTCAAGAGATGGCGGCCTTTGACCCCTATTCGGCCACCTTGAGTGACGGGCAAAGCGCTCGGCAAATCGAAGTCACTCGAGTTTCTCAGAGTTTCTTTGACTTGATGGGAGCAGATTTCATCCTGGGCCGTCCATTTGACACCGCCGAATTCCAATCATCGACTCCGATAGTCGTAATCAGCGAACGCCTTTGGGCTGGCTACCTGGGCCGGGCGGCGAGTGTTCTCAACCAAGAATTGGAAATTGACGGCCAGAGGCGCTGGATTGTCGGAGTCGTGAGTCGAAGCTTTCAGTTCCCGGGCCATAGCACCCAGGCCTGGGAGCCGGCCAGCCTCGACCCAAACTGGGCCGACAATCGGTTGCAAAGGGGTACCGCTTCCTGGAGAATCGTGGCTCGCCTTCGAGACGAAGTAGGTTTAGAAGGGGTGCGCCCCGATCTGGATCGATTGGCTAGCCTGTTAGTACAAAAGGACCAGGCCAATCAAGGCTTGGGATTGCGCTTTGTGCCGCTCGATCAACAAATCGTCGGCCCTTCCTTGGGCAGAACTCTGTGGCTACTCTTTGGGGCCGTCCTGGCCTTACTGCTGATCGCAGCCGCCAACGTAGCCGGCCTCTTCTCAGCCCAGCAACTGGTCAGATCTGATGCGTACACATTGCGTTCCGCATTGGGAGCCACCCCTCGAGCGTTGTGGCTGCTCCGATTGGGAGAAATCGGCAGTCTGATCGTAGCCTCCTGCCCTTTGGCCCTGGCCGCCAGTCTGCCCCTTACGGAACTGCTGAAATGGATGGCTCCGGCAACAACTCCACGGTTGGAATCTGTCTCGATTCCAGCCGTTGCAATCCCTTTTTGCCTGGTCCTGTCTCTGCTTCTGGGCGCCATAGTTTTCCTCTCACAGGGCCGTTCTTTGCTTTCCGAAAGTCTGGATGGACTGGGACGAAAAACTCGCTCTGCCTCTCTTTCCTCAGCTACCAGTTCCCGGCTGAACTGGCTGATGACCGGTCAAGTGGCGCTCCTGTTGATGCTGCTCTGGGGAAGTGGCCTGATCATACGGAGCCTCATCAATGTGCTGGCTGTCGATCCGGGTTATCAGACTCAAGGCCTGACGCTGGCTCAGATCGCGCTTTCTCGGAACGTGCCATCCCCTCAGCGGGCAGCTCTTCTGACTGAGATTTTGCTGGAAGTCAATTCCCTGCCCGGTCTTCAGGCAGCCGCTATCAACGACTTCTTCAGCGGCCAGAGCCCGGACCAGCTCGTTACCTCGGAACGAGGACCATTCGCCGGCCGCCAGCAACGCCTGAACATGAGCCTCGATGCGGTGAGTCCGGGGTACTTTGACTTGGTGGGGAGCCCTCTTGAACAAGGGCGAGAATTCTCAGTGTCGGACAATATTCTCGCTCCGCGCGCGGTGGTGATCAACCGCCGAATGGCGAGCTACCTTTGGCCCGAGAACCCAGCAGTCGGGGAGAGAATCCGGTTTGGAAGATTCGATAACGCTCCCTGGCTTACCGTGGTCGGAGTCGTGTCTGATTCCCGACGCCGGGGACTTGACGCGGCACCGATTGCGCAAGCCTTTGTTCCACACGCCCAGAGCCCGAACCGCCTTATGAATCTTCTGGTGCGGAGTTCCAGTTCACTCCCGACGGACCGGCTGGCTTCTTTGCTTCGAGCACGGGTAGCAGACGTCAATTTCCGGATCCCGGTCTACCGGGTGGAGCGGCTGGCAGAGGCCTTGACTCGTGGACAGGATATGCGGCACTTTGCGGCGGGGCTGTTGAGCTTGTTTGCAGCCGCTTCACTTGGACTGGCAGGGTTGGGGCTCCACGGACTCCTCTCTCTCCGGCTTGCCGTCCAGCTTCGAGAGATTGGCGTTCGCAAAGCTCTGGGCGCAAACCGAAGGCATGTCGTGACGGCTCTGCTGAGACGGAGTGGCGCCTGGATGGGAGCCGGAATCGGATGTGGAGCGCTAGGGTGTGTCTTGCTGGGAGGGTTATTCAACAACCTACTCTACGAAGTGGAATTGGGCGATGGTTTCACGCTGCTGCTGACAGCTACCGCCTTGATCGGTGCAGGCTTGATCGCGGCGGCCCCGGCAACCAACCGCGCTCTCCGTTCCCATCCCGCCGATATCTTGCGACGCAATTGAGCTGGCACGGGGCGTTTCAGCTTAGCTCATCCCCCGGCCGGTGGCCGGACCATTCAGGAAAGAAACTCGGGCCCGCGTCGACTCTGATCTGCTTCGCTGCCCTGGAAGCACGTCATGCTTTGTAGGAGCCCAGATGTGCCAGCGAACTCCCCCACTCCTGTAAGGAGAGCTTCGAGATCGGTTCTGAGGAGGCGAAGCAAACAAGAGACACATCAAGTCAAACGACAAATCAAGCTTCATCTTAGAAATCCCCCCCCCTCCGTCTGCTAAGATCCTCGAATGCCCATCCACGAGGCGGTAACGACTCTCGCCTATTTACGGAGGCTGATTCTGGCCACTTTCCTGCTCGGTCTCATAGGGAGTGGGACGGAGTTGATCCTGCTGGGCCATACTGAAGAGTTCTGGCAGTACCTCCCCATCGTTCTGATGGGATCGAGCCTGCTTTGCTTGGCCGGAACCGCAATCCGCCCTTCACGAATGATGATTCGGTTCTTTCAGGGCACAATGGTGCTGTTTCTGGCAAGCGGGGTGGCCGGACTGTGGCTTCATTACCAGGCCAACATCGAGTTCGAAATGGAAGTCTATCCTTCACTCGCAGGGTGGGGGCTCTTTTGGAAGGCCATTCAAGGAACATCACCCCCTTCGCTGGCCCCAGGAATGATGTTCGTTCTCGGCCTGCTCGGTTGGGTCTACGCCTTTCGACACCCCGTGGGGCAAATCCTAAATCCTAAGCACGAAATCCGAGAAGAAATCCGAAATCCTAAAACGCAAAACCACTTTGGTGGCTGAGATTCTTCGACGCTCCGAAACAACTGCAGTTCATCAGTTTGAGGCAAAGCCCAGCCGGGTACCTGCTTGGTGCATCGCTTCCTAAATCATGTAACGCTTCGTTGGAGCGGTACGTGAGACAGATCAAGGCACCAGGAATCACAATCGAGGAGAAAGACTAATGAATCTGACGAAGACATATCGTGCAGCAGTGCTGCTGATCGGTTTGACGATCGTTCCGGCTTTGCCGCTCAATGCTCAGGTTGGTAACAATAGCGGCGTGCTGAATCCCAACCGAGCCAGTGAAGCGGAGCTTGCTGAGTTGCCTCAACTGAACGCCGGGCTGGTCAAGGGAATTCTTGAGAAGAGTCCCTTCCTCAGTGCTCTGGACCTCAACGCCTACTTGAGCCAGTCACTGAGTGCCGAACAACTAACGGAACTTTACGCGAAGCTCTTCGTCCCGTTGAATCTGAACAGCGCGTCCCGCGAAGAGATCCTGCTGGTTCCTGGGGCAGGACGGCGGATGGCTCACGAGTTCGACGAGTACCGCCCCTACCAAGCACTCGTGCAATTCCGCAAGGAAATCGGGAAGTATGTCGATGATGCAGAGGTCGCTCGACTCGAGCAGTACATTTTCATTCCAATCAGCCTCAACACGGCCAGCGATGAAGTCATCCTGACCATCCCAGGGATGGGGCCACGCATGCTACACGAGTTCAAGGAATACCGCCCCTACCGCAGCATGGAACAATTCCGCAAAGAAATCGGGAAATACGTCGATGACAAGGAACTAGCCCGACTCGAACGCTACGTCACAATTAATTAGGCATCAGATCGATAGCGAAAATGGAGTTGCAACGGACAGGCTCCTAGCGCCGCCGGGTGCAGCTGGACTTCCAGCCGGGGCTGGCTCCGCCCGAGTTCCATTCGAAGCCGTCCCGGGTAATCTTGTGAAAGGTCAGCCCGGGGCCGGTCGTCTGGCCGCCCGATCTGAGCACCATCTTGTCCCCTTCTTTACCTCCCTCCCAGACCCCCGATTGGTACCCCGGCATGCGAAAGAAAGTCACCTTCCACTGCTTGGCCTGTGGACCACGATGCGAGTCCAATCGACCCAACAATTAACTGAGAACAGAGTATCCTTTGCATTGCACCTCCGAGGCGAGCATAAATACTTCAAAGCGCAATCGCAGTTGGCTAGGAGCCTATCCGAGTATTGGGGTGCGGTTGCGAACAGGGGTCTTGTAAGTCGAGCTCGCGGAGAGGGACGGACGGCGATGGCCCTCATCGTCTACGTGCTCTCGACAAAGAGATCGGCCACTTAACGCCTGTTCCCTGCGGGTTGCCGGCGGCATTTCTTGTCGGCTAGATTGAGCCAGACTGAACAACAAGACCGATCTACTTTGTTGCGGGCACTTGAAGTTGAATGACAGCGACTGCGCGCCCGACGCCTCGTATCTCGGCCCATGGCGCTCGTAACGCAATCCGCACCAATACTCGAACAGGCTCCCACGTTCTAGCCCGGATAATTCACGCGTTTTCGAAGCGAAGGGCCGGAAGCACCGCTCTGACAAGGCTTTACGCCCACTGATTTTCCCTAGCACAGGCTTCAGAGCCGCAAGCGGGAGCGTTCGGCAGATCCCAAAAGACAAGCAGTGTAATCTGGCGGCAATGCAGATTGCACAAAACGAAAACGGCAAACTGTCAGCCGGACGACAATTGCCAGATGACCTTGTTAACAGCCTATCACTTCACTGCGTTAGTAGTACTGACCGATGATGCGGAAGGAGCCTGGAATGAATTTGACGGTTCGTGACCTATCCAAGACCTATCGCAACGGCGTTGAAGCACTCAAGGAAGTTAATCTGACGATCCCTCCCGGAATGTTCGGCTTGCTCGGACCAAACGGAGCCGGAAAGTCGACCTTGATGCGGATCCTGGCTACGCTGCAGGATCCGGACTGCGGATCAGTAGCTTTGGGTGATTTGGACTTGCTGGCGTCACCCAACGCAGTTCGCCAACTGCTGGGCTATCTTCCCCAGACCTTCGATTTCTACCCCCAGGCCCGGGCCGCCTCACTGCTCGAACATTTTGCCGCTTTGCGAGGAGTTTCCCAGCGCGGGGAGAGGAAGAGCCTGGCAGAGGCTCTACTGGGTCGGGTCAACCTAGTCGATTCGCGGCAGATGCGTTTGGGGGAATTCTCAGGTGGCATGAAACAGCGGTTTGGCATCGCGGTCACTCTGCTTGGAAATCCCAAACTGTTGATCGTAGACGAGCCGACGGCTGGCCTGGATCCGGCTGAACGCAATCGCTTCCACAATCTGCTCAGTGAGATTGGCGAGGAAGTGGTTGTCATCCTCTCCACTCACATCGTGGAGGACGTCAGCGATCTATGCACTTCGATGGCCGTCATCGATCGTGGTCAAATCCTTTTCGTGGGGGAACCAACCGAAGCTCGCGAACAGATGGAGGGCAAGGTCTGGCAAAAGACAGTGCCGAAGACCGAGTTGTCCCAGTATGAAAAGCGATTCAAAGTCATCTCGACCCGCCTGTTCGCTGGGCAAACCATCGTGCATGTCTACGATCATGAGTGTCCCGATGCTACTTTTGAACCGGTCCCACCCTCACTTGAAAACTTCTACTTTCGAACTCTGATTGGAGCGATGGATCAGCATGTTTCGTGATGTCTTCCTGGCCCAATTCTGGTTCACTCTTCGTCGCCCTTTACTCTATCTGTTCTGCGCCTTCATGGCCTTCTCGTCCTACGCTTTCTCCTCGAACATAGACCCCCGCCATACCAACATCATCCCGATTGGAGACCTCTGGCACAATTCCCCTTATCTGATCGCCCGCTACCTTCTTTTCATGGGGATCTTTGGCTTTCTCTTCATCACGGTCCTGGTAGGTCCGGCTGTGGTGCAGGATTTCAAGCATCGCTGCCACGAGTTCTTCTTTACGACTCCGATCGGGAAGACCCGCTATCTGGCAGGGCGCTTCCTGGGAGCATTCTCGGCTTCCCTTACGATTTATGCCGCTCTCATCGTGGGATTTCTGGTGGGTTGCACAACGCTTTCGGCCGATCGGCTGGGGCCCTTCTACGTATCAGCCTGGCTGGCGCCGATCCTGATTCTTCTGTTGCCCAACTTGCTTCTCATCGCGGTGGTCTTCTTCTCGGTTGGCACGTTGACCCGGAACATGGTCGCCACCTACGTCCTGAGTATCGCTGTGATGGTGGCCTATGGCTTGACTCAGAAATTAACACCCGGAGATTCCAACCTGGCCACCCTCCTCGACCCGTTTGGCCTGGTCGCCTTCGACGCCGCCACTCAATTCTGGACGGTGAGTGAGCGAAACTTGCAAGGCATTCCATGGACCGGTTGGCTGTTGGCCAACCGGTTGCTCTGGTTGAGCATCACGGCCACCGCGGCGATCCTCGTCTTGCGTCGCTTTCGCTTCCACTCGGACTTAGATCGGGGGAAGGTAGTCGCAGGCACGCTCAAGGACCCAGGAACGGGCTCCAAGGAAGTTCGCCGATTTTCCCGGCTTGTCTACCCCGCAGCGCATCTCAATGGATGGAGCCCACTTTCCAGACTGCTCCGCCTGGCTGCCTTTGACGTCCGCAGGGTGGCCCTGCATCCCGGATTTATCATCATCCTGGCAATGGGGTTGGCGCAGCTCTCCCGCAACTTGAGTGGCAACCTGGGCGCCAATGGAAGCTTCATTCATCCGCTGACCGGCTACATGCTCACGATCGCGCCCCGCCACATCTCTCTTTACACGCTGGCATTCACTCTCTTCTTTGCAGGAGTCATCGTATGGCGGGAAAGAGATCACCGGACCGATTCGTTCTTTGACAGTCTGCCCGTTCCAAACTGGGTTTTCTTCGGCGCCACGCTGCTCGCCGTTCTGGCTCTCCAGACTCTCTATATGCTGACTGCCGTCCTCACCTGCATCGTGATCCAGATCGTCTTTCACGGCTACACTCGGCTCGAATTGGATCTCTACCTGACCGGCTTCTTCGGGATTGAGCTGGTCACTCTCTGGTTCTTCGGCGTAGCGGCTGTTCTCATTCAGACTCTGAGTCCAAACAAATACTGGGGTTTCGCGCTGACCGCAGGCCTTTTCATATCAGACGGAATCCTCCTCAACTTCGGAATCACCGAGAACCTGTTTCGATTCGGTACCAACTCGGGTTACATCTATTCGGACCTCAATGGTTTCGGGCACTTTCTCACCCCGTTGCTCTGGCACCAGGCATACTGGCTTTGCCTTTGTGGACTGCTTGCAGTGATAGGCACGGTGTTTTGGCCGCGCGGTCTGTCTGCCCGAACCCCGAAACAGCGATCCGGCCCGGGCGACCGTTTACTGGCCCTGGGAATGGTCTTAGGCTTTCTCGGTATCGGGTTATGGATTTACTATAACACTCACATATTAAATACCTACCGCGACTCAGATTTTTTGAATGCCTTGCGAGCTCAATACGAAAGCCGCTACAAATCGTTCGAGGGAATGCCCCGGGCGCATCTGCGCCATGTGGATTTAGACGTTGAAATCTATCCGCGACAGCGGGACGCCGTGATACGGGGGATCTACACCCTTCGAAATGACACGGAATTGCCAGTGGAAGACACTCTGTTCACAATCTTCCCATTTCGAAATCCAAACCTGCTACGGCTCGAGGCCCGGTCTGATGAAGGCACTGTCCAAATTGAAGAGGACCTGGAGTTGGGGGTTCGCCGTCTACGTTTTTCACCTCCTCTCCCTGTTGGTCGGGAGATCGCTCTCGAGTTCGAAGTGGAGTTCCGCAATCGAGGATTTGCGGCTACCAATCTGAACAATGAGATCGTGGCCAACGGGAGCTATGTAGATGGCCTACGAGCAGGCTGGTATTCCCCGATCATCGGTTATGAGCGCCACCTGGAATTGTCTGCGGAAGAGCTTCGTGCATCTTTCGGACTGGCACCTCAAACTCCCCTGCCCGATCCGGGAGCTGCCGAAGCCCGCTCGAGGCCTGTCCAGGGTGGGGACAAGGTCACTTTCGACATGACGGTCACGACAGACGAAGATCAGATCCCTCTGGGTCCTGGCGAATTGGTTCGGAGTTGGACTGAAGGGGGTCGGAGTTCCGCCCGCTTCCGCAGTCAAACGCCGGTTTCCTTCGGCGGTATCTGTTTCTACTCGGGTCGCTATGAGGTCCGCCAGGAGCAGCACCAGGGCGTGAAGATCGACATCTACTCCCACCCCAACCACGGCTATAACCTGGAGAGCATGGTGCAAGGCGTCAGGCGGGCGCTGGACTACGGAAACCTGAACTATGGCTCCTATCCGTACCCCAACTTGCGGATCGTCGAAGTTCCTGACCTGGGCACGATTGGAGGTACGGCTCGATCGCTTCCTGGAGTTTTCGCATGGACCGAGACTGGCGGCTTCGTGAGCGACCTGACACGGCCGGGCACGCTCGACGTAGTCTACAACACAACCACTCACGAAACGGCTCATCAGTGGTGGGGCCATCTGCTGCCCCCCGGAGAATCCAAAGGAGCGGGGGTGCTGGCCGAAACCCTCACCCAATGGGTTCGCATCGCCACTCTGAAGCAAGAGTATGGGCCGCAAGTCGCCCAAGAATTCCGCCGTGACGAGATGCGGAGGTATCTGCGATCTCGTGGGCTCGCTGGAGATGAGTTGCCGCTGGGGATCAGCGACAGCCCGAGCCTGCTCTACCGGAAAGGGACCATGGTCATGTCGGCACTGGGTGAAGGACTCGGAGAAGAGACGTTGAATCGGGCCTTGCGGAACCTGTTTGAAGGCTTTAGCTTTCAGCCCTCCTTCCCCACCACCACCGATCTCATCGACCAGCTTCGTAATGTAGCCTCTCCCGATCAGCAGACTCTCATCACGGATCTCTTCGAGATGATTACCCTGTTTGACAACCGAATCGTGGAGGTGGAACCGGTCAGGCGCGAAGGCGACCGCTACCGCGTCGCGTTTACTGTCCAGGTGCGCAAACTGCGTGCCGACTCGCAGGGAAAAGAGAACCAGATCGCTTCCAACGACTGGATCGAGGTGGCGGCTCGAGATCAAAACGAAGAGATCATTCATTTGGAAAGAGTGCTCTTTCGGGAAGAGATCCGCCGGATCGAATTCCTGCTCGATCAAGCGGCGGCGTGGGTAGAGATCGATCCCCGAGTCCTGATCATTGCTCGTACCCTGAGCGACAATCGAGCTGGCCTAGAAAATCCTAAATCCGAAACACCAAATCCGAAATGAAACCCCGAAATTCCAAACTGGGACCTGGCTCCTACAATGCGTGGGGTTGGCAGTGAGGCAGATAGTGAGGCGCCTGCGGCAGCAATCCCAGCAAATCAAAAGCACCCGACTGGAACAAAGTCGCGCAAGTCTTGTAAGATTCCCGAGCCAGGTGCGACCTAGAAAGAGAAACATCGTGAGTGGCTGAGCTATGGGAGAGGCAGTGTCCATGAACAAAGAAGTCATCGTCGAAAAATACTCCAGAGCCGCTCAGGCCACCGACCCTAGTCTGTGTTGTGCCGTCGACTATCGGGTCGAGTTTGAGGCCGAAGAACTACAACACATCCCGGATGCTGTTCTGGATCGAAACTACGGTTGCGGCGTACCCCTTGAGCTAAGGACTTTGACTCCCGGCAAGACTGTGCTCGACCTGGGTCCTGGAATGGGGCGGGACTGTTTCATTGCCGCTAGCAAAGTGGGACCGAGTGGCAAGGTTTACGGGTTGGACATGACCCCTGACATGCTGGCCCAAGCACGGTCCTTTAGTGCTGAAGTGGCGCAGCGACTGGGTTACCAGAACATCGAGTTTCTGGAAGGGCAGTTCGATATCGAGATTCCTCTCGGGAACGACCAGGTCGATGTGATCTTTTCGAACTGTGTGAACAATTTGGCCCTGGACAAGGAAACTGCCTACCGTGAAATGCTGCGGGTGCTGCAACCGGGCAGCAAACTCTCCTTTTCAGACATCGTCTCATACGAGCCTATACCCGACCTGCTCCGCTCGAATTCACAAGCTTGGGCAGACTGTTCGGCTGGCGTCTTGAGCTTTGACGAGCTCAACCACCTGCTCACCAGGTGTGGGTTTCTGGGCACGACACTGACCACCGACTATTTGTGGAAGCAAGGGGACCAACTGGCGACAGATTACTTCTCAGATCGCTCGCTCAGCGAAGAAGAGCTGAAGGAAATCTCGAAAGTAAGACTCTACGCGGTGCTGATTGAAGCCTTCAAGCCGGTCGTCGATCCGAATCAAGATTGCTTCTTCAAGGGCCAATTCGCAATCTACCATGGGCCCGGAACCGCTTTTCAGCTCGACCAGGACTCGGGCCATGTTTTTCGTGCCGGGGAACCATTAGAAGTCTGCGAAAAGACCGCTAGTATTCTGAAAGCAGTCCCATTTTCCGCCCACTTCACGGTTTTCGAGCCAGCCGGTGAGGTGGAATCTCGATTGTGTATTCCGGGCGGCGACTGCTGCTAGGCACAATCTCACTACCGGTTGGGTATTTTCCTTCAAACGCTCAAAAGCTGCTTCACGGGTGCCTCAGGATCTCGCAGAAATCGTGGATGATGGCCGCTGTCAGGCCCCACACAATTTCATCTCCATAATCGTAGAAATAGACCGGCACCTCACGCTCATTTCGGTGCCGCACCTCAACACGGGGCTCGGTTTCCAGAAAGAAACTGAGAGGAACTTGGAGGATGCCCGCCACTTCCGATCGGTTGGGGCGAAACTTGGGAATCCCATGATGTGCCGCGACGACCGGAGAGACTCGGTAGTTCGTGATTGAAAGATATTCATGGAAATGGCCCAGTACAACGAATTGCGCAGGTTCTACGCCCAACTCCTCATGGGTTTCTCGCATTGCCGTCACGATGGGATCTGACTCCCCCGCGTCACGCATGCCGCCGGGGAAGGAAATCTGTCCTTTGTGGGAGCCGACTGTTTCGGTGCGGCGGGTCAGCAAGAGTCGCGGCTCCGGATCAACCAAGAGAATCGGCATGAGCACGGCCGCATCCCCCTGGACCGGAACCGTGAGTCGGCGCAGACTGAGGCGAGACAGAGCCTCTTCGATTCTGCCGGGCAATCGTTCAAGATCTGACATAGGCCCGGCGAGTATTTGTGAGCCTCGCATCCTGGCTCACAGCGCCCTTTCTGCAGGCCGCATGATCATTGGGACGGGGTGAGGAGAAGGTCTCGTCAGGTTGGCCAATGATGTTGGTGCCGGAGGCGGGATTTGAACCCGCACGCCCAAAAGAGCGCCACCCCCTCAAGATGGTGTGTCTGCCATATTCCACCACTCCGGCACTATTCAGGCACGGACCGTCTTATTGGCCCGGCGAGGATTGATCGGGCGGTTCGCCTGGCGGTTTCTCCTGACCGGTAGTAGCCAGCTGTGCGGGTGTTGCCGCATCCCCCCCCTGTTCTCCCGCCAGCGGAGTTGCCGGATCTGTCTGAGGAGTTGTTTCGCCTGGAGTCGACGGAACGGGAGCAGCCGGTTCCGCGGCAACCGGGGCATCTTCCATCACGGAGGTTACCCCCTGGGTGGACAGGATGGACAGGCCCAGCGAGGTTACGATGAAGAGAATGGCCGCACCATACGTGGCACGGGTCAGAAAGTCGGCCGCCGAACGGGTTCCGAAAGCAGTCTGGCTTCCTGCACCGCCAAAAGCCGAAGCCAGGTCGCCGGCTTTTCCGGATTGGAGCAGCACCACCAGAATCAGGAACACGGCTCCGAGTAGGTGAAGCAAGACAAACAATGTATACATCCGTCTATCTATCCCGTTCCAGGGTTCAGAGAATCGAGCAACATCAACTCTGGTAACGTATCAGTTTAACAAAAGACTCGGGATCGAGGCTGGCGCCTCCCACCAGCGCACCGTCGATGTCATCCTGAGCCATCAAATCTCTAACGTTCGAAGGCTTCACACTCCCGCCGTAGAGGATCCGGATCCGTCCCGGCAGGTCTGCCGAGAACCGCTCTCCCAACCAGCTCCGAATCATGTAGTGAACCTCCTGAGCAGTCTCGGGAGTTGCAGTGCGCCCGGTACCAATCGCCCAAAGCGGTTCGTAAGCGATGATGATACGGAAGAGGTCGTTTGCTGTCAATTCATGAAGCCCCCTCTCGAGCTGTCCCAGGACCACTTCTCGAGCCCGCCCCGATTCACGCTGGGAGAGGCTTTCTCCGACACAGATGATCGGGGTCAAGGAAGTCTTGTAAACCGCTTTCAGTCTGAGATTGACACTCTCATCCGTCTCCCCGAAGAGCTGTCTTCGTTCGGAGTGTCCGAGCAGGACATACTGGCAACCACAATCGAGCAACATGGAGCAGGAGATCTCTCCTGTGTAGGCTCCTTGCTCTTCCCAATGAACGTTTTGGGCTCCTAGCTGAAGACCCGTTCCTTTCACCACCTGGGAGACTGCATCGAGAGCCGTAAAAGGGGGGAACACGATCGTTTCCACCCCCTCGACATCGCTGCAATCCGCTGCAATCCGGCGGCAGCTCTGCTGGGCTTCCTGGCGGTTCTTGAACATTTTCCAATTTCCCGAAATGATTGGTGTGCGACTCATCTACCTCTCCATTCGATTCTCAAACCAAGCGTTCATCCCGAGTTACTTAGGGCTGTCACACCGGGAAGTTCTTTGCCGGCTATGAATTCCAGCGAAGCTCCTCCGCCGGTCGAAATATGGCTGATGCGGCCGGCTAACCCAGCCTTGTTGATGGCCGCCACAGAGTCCCCTCCGCCCACTACCGAGAGGCACTTCGAATCAGCCACTGCCCGGGCTAATGAAAAAGTTCCCTGGGCGCAGGAGACAAACTCAAAGACTCCCATGGGGCCGTTCCAAAAAAGAGTCCGAGCGCGATCCACAATCTCCGCGTACCGACGAGAGGTCCTGGGGCCGATGTCGAGAGCCATCGTGCCTTCATGGACATCTCGACCGTCCACGATTTCAGTCGTAGCGTGGGCTGAGCACTCCCGGGTCACGCGATGGTCTACCGGAAGCTCCAAGGCTACGCCCTGATTCTCAGCATCTTCTAATAGTTCAGTCGCCGCATTGAGTTTATCCTCTTCCACAATCGACTTTCCAACTGAGTAACCCTGGGCCTTCAGAAAGGTAAACGCTATTCCGCCCCCCAGCAGAATTGTGTCGGCCAGCCCCAGCAGATTCGCGATGATGTCAATCTTGTCCGAGACCTTGGCTCCTCCCAGGATGGCCACCACCGGAGATCTCGGATTGCAGGTGATGCGGGAGAGATAGTCGAGTTCCTTTTCCATCAGCAATCCGGCAGCACCGCGCCCCAAGACATACGGGATCCCTACCGTGGAAGCGTGCGCCCGATGCGCTGTGCCGAAAGCATCGTTGACGTACTCATCGCAGTAGGATGCCAACTCGCCGGCGAATCGCGGATCGTTGCCCTTTTCCCTCGGATCAAAACGCAGGTTCTCGAGCAGGAAAACATCTCCGACTTCAAGTTGGGAAATCCGCTGCCTGATCATCTGTCCTGAGCAGGCATCCACGAAAGCAACCGGATGTTGAAGCAATTGGCCGAGACGCTCAGCGACCGGGGCCAGCGAGAGCTTAGGATCCGGCTCTCCCTTGGGTCGGCCCAGATGAGAAGCCAGAATCATGGCTGCTCCCCGCGCTAGCGCTAGCTGAAGGGTGGGTAAGACTGCCCTGATTCGGGTGTCATCGGAGACCCTCCCCGCAGCCAGGGGGACGTTGAAATCCGCCCGTATAAAGGTCCGCTTTCCGGCCAATTGGAGGTCGCGAATCGAGAGTTTTCGAATGCTTCCGGGGACCGCCATACGCCCTTCTTTCACTGAGGAGCTCGGACTACATCCTCTCGGCGAGGTACTCGGCTAACTGTAGTACCCGGTTGGAGTATCCCCATTCATTGTCGTACCAGGCCAAGACTTTCACCATGTTCGAGCCAAGCACTTTGATGAAGGGTGCATCGACGATTGAGGAGTGGGGGTTTCCACTGAAATCCACGGAAACCAGCTCTTCCTCAGAATAAAGGAGAATTCCCTTGAGCGGGCCTTCGGCGGCACTACGAAAAGCGGTCTTGACTTCGTCCAGCTGAACATCGCGTTCCAGGGTGGCCGTGAGATCCACCACGGAGACTGTGGCGGTAGGCACTCGAATCGCCATCCCGTCGAGACGACCTGCCACTTCGGGCAGCACCAGAGCGACGGCCTTGGCCGCGCCGGTCGTGGTGGGAATCATGGAGAGGGCAGCCGCCCGCGCCCGTCTCAGATCTTTGTGAGGCAAATCTAGAATCCGTTGATCGTTGGTGTAGCTGTGAATGGTCGTCATCAGCCCTTTTTTGATACCGAAGCTCTGATGCAGCACCTTGGCCACGGGGGCCAGACAATTGGTGGTACAGCTTGCATTGGATATGACATGGTGTCCGGATGGGTCGTACTTTTCCTCGTTGACGCCCAGGGCCAATGTCACATCCGGGTTCTTGGCAGGAGCCGTGATGATGACTTTGCTGACGTTGCCCCGCAAATGTTTGGCAGCATCTGCCCGTGCCCGAAAATGGCCGGTTCCTTCGATGACGATATCGGCCCCTGCGGCCTCCCAGGGGATTTGAGCCGGATCCGGCTGAGCAAAGACCGTCAGATCGTACTCTCCGACCATGATCGAGTCGCCGTCATGGCGGACCTCCGCCTGGAGTTGGCCATAGATCGAGTCATATTTCAGCAGATGGGCCAGGGTTTTCGGATCCGTCAGATCATTGACCGCAACAAATTCAAGATCGGTTCCCTTCTTGATTGCGGCCCGGAGCACATTCCTCCCGATCCGCCCAAACCCATTGATTGCAACCTTTTTCCCCATGCTATCCCTCCTCCGCTGAATCGCCGGCTGCGGGCCTTCGAGTACGAACTCAGCTCGCAAGATTCACGTTTCGCAACCGCACCCAATTGTTCGAACAGCTGCGAAAGAAAACGGTAGTGTATAACAAATGCTCGGGGGTTTGCCGATCGCTCCCTAGGCACTCCATAAGGCGACTTCATTACAGTTGAGACAAGTTTTCAGGTTGTCTGAAATCTCAGGGAGTGTTCCCTCTTGTGCCGCCGGTGCCTTGGTGCTGTGGCCATGGAATCCATTGCCGGACTCTTGGACGACTCAAGATCCCGACGCTCAGCCGGATACCAAAGCGGTAGCATGCTACGCGCACTCCAAATCGGCGCGCTTCGACCGGGGACGACTCTTGAGCCGTGAGGCGAGCCGATTTGGAGCAAGTGCTGCAGCGGGATCGCTGGCGAAAACTGGACGATTCTCTAAGAAATAGAGCTGCCGCTTTGGGCGGCTCCGGATGCCTGAGTCAATCTCCCGAAGCTTAATCTTTCTCGTAGAAGCTGGATCCATCCGGCTGGGTGTGGAACCGCCGGTGCCCCCACAGCCAACAGTCGGGGTATTCGCGGATCACTTCCTCGATCAAAGCGTTGAGTCGGGCAGTGAGAGCCGCCACCGTATCCTGCTCAGCTGCCACGATGGGAGGATAGAAGCGGATCGAGTAGTGCCCCTCCCAATCCTCTGGATAGATGAAGCCAGCCACAATGGGAGCTCCGGTGCGGATCGCCAGAGCGGCCACCGCTGGACTGGTGGCAGCCAGCTGCCCAAAGAAAGGGACAAAGACAGCCTCTTTCTCCTGAACGTTCTGATCCAGCAAAAAACCGATATCCTCCGCTTCCCGCAAAACCTTTACAACACTCCGCAGCACGTTGTTCTTGGGGAGTGTTCGATTACCGAAGTGACCTCGGATCCGCTTGCTCCAACTTTCCAGAAAAGGATTGTCCAGCGGTCGCACCACGAAGGTCAGAGGATGCCCCAGCAGAGCATGAGCTGAGGGCAGCAGTTCCCATGCGCTAATATGAGCGGTGACGAAGAGGACCCCTCCTCCCATCTCTCGAGCCCGCTGGTAGTTCTCCAGGCCCCGCCCCACCTCGTAGTGGACCCTGGCAGCGGCCCTGGCCCGGGAAAGATAAGGCAAACGCGCGACCTCAACGGCCAAATGTCCTAGCCTTTGATAGCTCCGCCGGAAAGTCTCCAACCGCCAGGCGGGTGACTGATCGGGAAAAGCTATTGCCAGATTCCGGAGTCCGATTTCGCGGTGCCGGGCCGTGACAAATGAGAGCAGTCGCCCGAGACGGCCGGTCAAGGCATAGGCCATCCGGAGGGGAAGCAGAGCCAGCAGTCCAAGGAACAGACGGACCAAAGCATAGACCAGGAAAGCTCCCAACGTACCCATCAACGACTCGACGGCGGAGCGCCTCTCCCAGTGCATCGATTGGGACGGAGCATTTCGAGGTAGGGGGCGGCCAGGGCTCGGGGACGGCCCTCCAAATCCGTCACCACGTGCTTGGTCCAGCCTTCGGCCAAGGGCGCCTCCCGGTCGGGGGCCTGCAACTGGTAGGAAAAAGTGAGCAGCCGGCGCCCGATGTCAGAGAGCCAACAGCGAATCACGAACAAATCATCGTAGCGCAGAGGGCGATGATACCGGCAGTGGGCCTCCGCAACCACCAGGAAACACCCTGTCTCCTTCTCTAGATCACGGTAGCTGAAGCCGCAACTACGGCAATACTCGGCCCGCCCCACTTCGAACCAGACGAGGTAATTGGCGTAGTAGGCCACTCGCATCTGATCGGTCTCAGCATAGCGAACACGGGCTGTGACATCAGAGTAGTGCAATGGAGGCTCTCCGCGAATCAGCGATTAGGTCCTTTTACTTGAATCGATTGGATGCGAAAAGAGACAATCGGGGTTGTTCCGCGGGTCGGCAGTTGGGAGATTCCGTCTACGACTTCAATCCCCCGCGACACCTCTCCAAAGATTGTGTACTTGCTATCCAAATGGGGGTTGGGAACCAGTGCGATAAAGAATGAATCCACGCCTGAGTCGGGATCATCCGTCCGCGCCATCGAGACCGTTCCACGGATGTGTTTCTTCTTCTTGCTGAACTCCGCTTTCAGAGGGGTCACGTACTTCTGCAGGTCCTGCGAGATCGGGGGCTGGCGTTGGCTGATCATCCCGCCCTGGATCACGAATCCGGGGACAATCCGATGAAAGGAGGTTCCAACATACATCTCGAGCGCGCTGAAGCGGAGGAACTGGCGGACATGCTCGGGTGCGAGGTCCGGGAAGAGGCGGATCTCGAAATCCCCCAGCTCGGTCCTCATCAACACCCGGTATTCAGCGAGTTCTTCCACCGGGACATCGGAAAAGAGGGGAACTTCGGGCGGTGGACGTTCACGCAAATAGGTCCCCTGAATCTCAATCCGCTGAACCAGGTGCCCTTCCGAGTCCACCTGGCTGTTGGAAATCTCCTCAATCGCCTCCAGCCCATCGACCACCCGCCCAAAAGCCGTGTACTGTTGATCGAGTTGGGGTTGCGCGGTAACGCAGATGAAGAACTGGCTGCCGGCGCTGTCAGGATTCCCGGGCACCAATACGGCCGAAACTGTACCTCGCAGGTGGGAGACATCATTGAACTCGGCGTTGAGTTCCATGAGTCCTCCAGTTCCCAGGACTTTCCGCTGCGATGGATCCCGTGAGAGAGGATCCCCACCCTGGATAATTCCCATCGGCACAGCTCGATGGAAGGTCGTTCCAACGTAGAACTTCTCTTCGATACGTTTGCTGAAGGCCGCCACATGTCGGGGCGCTTTCGTCGGAAACAACTCGATGATGATCTGTCCAAAGCTCGTTTCCAGAACAGCTTGCTGCTCGGCAAACGGAATATCCTGCTCCTGGCCTGGCAAGGCGGCGAAGCTCGACTGAAAAATGAACAGGGCAAAGGCTGCGTTCAGGAAAGAGCGGAGACCGTGTTTCATGACCTTTCGGATTATTGGCTGGCAAGCCTGCAAAATCAACTCAGCTCGTGCCGGCGAAGCTCCTTCGCGCACCCAGGAGTCGATGATGACATGACCCGGGGCACTGTCCGTAAAGTTCCCGATGTTAATTGTCGGGGTAGTTTGCTCTTGTTGGGTATGGCAAGACCCCACATTCGACTAAAGCTACCCGAACAAGATCGAAGAATACTGGAGTCCTGGTTGCGGGCTTCCAAGACCGATCGAGTCTTGGCCGAACGGGCTCAAATAATTCTGGCTTGCGGCCAGGGGCTGACGGCGACTGAAGTTGCGGAAAGGCTCTCCAAGCGGCTACTGAGTGTGCAAATGTGGCGCAGGCGCTATCTTGAGCAGGGAGTGTCAGGACTGGAGGATCGACCTCGATCGGGCCGTCCGCGGAAGCTATCGCATGCCAATGTGCGAGCTATTCTCAAAGCCACCGTTGAACGCATCCCACGGGAATCGACCTACTGGAGTGTGCGACTGATGGCCGAACACTCCGGAGTGAGCAAACATCAAGTCGCCCAGATCTGGAAGGCAGCCGACCTGAAGCCGCATCGAGTCCGTAACTTTAAAATCAGCAACGATCCTCACTTCGCCGAAAAGGTAATCGATGTGGTGGGGCTGTATATGGATCCGCCCGACAATGCGCTGGTTCTATCCGTGGACGAGAAAACTGAGATCCAGGCTCTGGATAGAACTCAGCCGATGCTCCAGCTCAGACCTGGACAGATCCAACGCCGGACACACGATTACAAGCGCCACGGTACAGCCAGTCTGTATGCCGCATTCGATGTGGTGACAGGTGAGGTCATGGGCCGCATCACCAATAGGCACCGAGCCAAGGAGTTCCTGGCTTTTCTCCGCCAGATTGATCAAGCGGTCGAGCCCGAACTGGATGTCCACTTAATCCTGGACAACTCGAGCACTCATAAGACCAAGCAGGTTCAAAGCTGGCTGGCCCAGCGGCCCCGATACCACCTCCACTTTACGCCCACTAGCGCCTCCTGGCTCAATGCCGTCGAAAGCTGGTTCTCACAGCTGGAGCGCCGTTCGATCTACAGAAACTCTTTCAGCAGCGTCCAAGAGTTGAGACAGGAAATCAAAAGATATATTCGGGTTCACAATCAACGCTTGGCCAAGCCCTTCAAGTGGCGCGCCACTGCTGACTCAATCCTGGCAAAGGTCCAAAATGCTCGCGAATCGCTCGGCCACTATTAACATCTGGAACTTATCGGACAGTGCACTAGTGCACTAGACCCAAAGCAAGTACATCAGTGTTGATTCCAAGGGCCTGAAAAGGCCCGAAATGCCAGTCCTGACGGGTATTCTAGGGTTGCAAAAAAAACTCTGGAAAACACCGAAAAGAAAGGCATTTCAGGTGAACCCAAAAGATATCGAAATCCTGCGCAAACGGCAATCGGAAAGTGAAGATCGATTAGATCGGAGTTGGATGCCGGAGAAGGGCCGCCTGGTTCTGCGCGGGGGCAACATCCATTATGAGATTTCGGATCGAGTCCGAGCCGTGGACTGCGGGGGGCTGGGTGTGATCCAGCTGCTGGTCAAGCAGCTGGAACTGGCCGAAACCATCGACCAACGGGTGAAGGTGCTGGAGCGGCATCTGCCGTACCGGGAATCGGATCATGTGCTCAATCTGATTTACAACGTCATGACGGGCGGTAGCTGCCTGCAGGACGTGGAGGCTCGACGCCGGGACCCGGTGTATCTGGACGCGCTGGGGGCCCGCAAGGTGCCGGCGCCGTCCACGGAGGGGGACTTCCTGCGGCGCTTCGACAGGAATTCGATCTGGGATCTGATGGAAGCGGTCAATGAGGCGCGACGGAAAGTGTGGTCGAACCAAGACAAGGAGTTTCACCGTCAGGCCACGATTGATGTGGACGGGACGATCGCCCCGACGGATGGACAGTGTAAGAGCGGAATCGGAATGAGCTACACCGGCCACTGGAGCTATCATCCGCTGGTAGTGTCTGTGGCTGAGACCAACGAGGTGCTCTATTTGGTGAATCGGGCGGGCAACCGACCCTCCCATGAAGGCGCGGCCGAGGTGCTGGATCGGGCCATCGAGTTGGTGCGCGGTGGTGGTTTCCAGAAGGTGTTGCTGCGGGGCGACACGGATTTTACGCAGACGCTTCATCTGGACCGCTGGGATCAGGAGGGCGTAGAGTTTCTCTTTGGGGCGGATTCCAGCCAGGGGTTGGTTGGTCGGGCCGAAGGACTGGAGCCCAGCGCCTGGAGTCGGCTGGATCGGGCAAAGAAGAAGAAACTGCGAAGACGGCGGCGCAAGAATATCCGCCAGGCCCTGGTCAAAAAGAATGGCTATCGCAATCTGCAACTGGAGCGGGAAGATGTGGCCGAGCTGGCCTAGCGACCGGCGGCCTGCAAGCAGAACTATCGGCTGGTGGTGGTGCGAAAGCAAATTACGGTCACCCAAGGACAGGGACGGCTCTTTGACGAGACCCGCTATCTGTTCTATCTGACCAACCTGCGAAAGGAGTCGGCCAGGGAAGTGGTTTTCTCAGCCAATCGTCGCTGCCATCAGGAGAATGTGGTGGAGCAGCTCAAGAACGGGGTTCAGGCGATGCGGATGCCCTCGGACAGCCTCGAGTCCAACTGGGCGTACCTGGTGATTGCTGCCCAGGCCTGGAACTTGAAAGCCTGGCTGGGCCTGGTGCAATCCGACAAGACGATGGGGCAGCGGATTCTGAAGATGGAGTATCGCCGGTTCCTGCGCCAGCTGGTTCAGATTCCTTGCCAGATCCTGCAGCGGGGGCGACGTCTTCTTTACCGGCTGCTGAACGTCAACGACTGGACCGAAACGCTGCTGAGCGGAGTGCCGTCGCCCAAGCGGGTCCGCTACGGCTAACCCGCCACAGGACAAAGCAAAGAAAATCCACGGAGGTTCAAGGGCTGAGGTCGAAGTCTGTTCGAAAACGGCCGAAAATTCCGATTCTTGCCTCTCGATCCCACTCCGAAGGCCCTCCAGCAGGAGATCACCGTCGGATGCGCCCGACTCGCGCAGCCTTCAGTCCGAAAGTCGACCACAGAGGGCTAAATGACCCTCAAAAAGAGTCAATCGAGCGGCCCAGAAGCTGATACGCTTATTTTGGGCCTAGTGCACTTCCCGGACAGTGCACCAGTATTATAACTGGCCCGGTCTGCCCCCAGAAGTCCCAGTCGGCAAGAACTGCCGTCTTTCGGTATCAGGATGACGTGACCTGGCACTCGACCTGGGCCGAAGCGGTCGTCCAGCTCGACGGGCTTAGCATCGACCCAGAAAAAATAGAGTTCGTAAGTAGCTTAGAAACAATAATTTACTCCTTTTCTAGATTATTTAGCGACTACTTATGCTTGAGCCGTTGGAATTGGCACGGGCTTTGCAACGAGTCTTGTGGCGAGCGCAGAATATGCAGCAACCTATTAGGAGGACTCAAATGAAAAGCTCAAGAGGTTTTTCACTGATCGAACTGCTGATCGTTGTAGCCGTTATCGGTATCATCGCAGCCATCGCAGTTCCCAACTTGGTGCAGTCGAAAAAGGCTGCCAATGAGGCTTCGGCAATTTCTTCGGTGAGGAATCTAACGACCGCTGAAATTACCTACGCTTCCACCGTGGGTGCCGGTAGTTTTGGCACCTTGGCGCAGATGCTGAGCTCCGGCTTCATCGATAACGTGTTGGGTGCGGGATCGAAGGACGGATACAACTTCTCGGTTAGTGCTACTGGCTCCACTGCCTTCACTGTCACTGCGGTTCCCGCGACTCCGGGGACCACAGGAGAGCGCGGTTTCTTTAGCGACCAAACGGGGGTAATCCGCTATACGACCAATGGTTCGGCACCCGGTGCCAGTAGTCCGGCCCTTGGCTCCACAGGCGGTGGGGGCGGTAGTTAACCGAAATACCTAGTCCGACCAACTAGACTCCGAGGCGGCCCTATAGTGGGGCCGCCTTTTTTTTGTTATGTTTGGCCCATGGTGCTGCCCGTATTTGGTTTGGTCCTCCTCTTTCAGTCATCGCTAGTGGTAGAAATCCTCCGGCAGGAGGACGGCCGTGTCTCAGAGGTTTCGCAGCTGACCGAATCCCTGCGGCATAACGACGCGGCTATTCGCCGCCTTGCAGTTCGAGCGCTGGGCCGGTTAGAGAGGTCCGAGCACGCGCCTTCAGTCCAGGCTCTGGTGAAGGATCCCGATCCGACAGTGAGGGCTGCCGCCTACCTAGCCTTGCTTCATTTGAAGGTCGATCCGGGTTTGAAGGAACTTCTTGAGGAAGAGCAGGATCCCCAAGTTCGGGCTCGGATGCTGGAGGCGTTGGGCTGGCTCGATGGGGAAAGTGAAGCAGACCTGCGTCGAGCTCTGGAAGGAAAGCCCGACCAAAGGACGGCTGCCTTGCGCGGGCTCGACGCGCTGGTCCGGCAGAGTCGTGCCAAGGCGCTTGATGCGTCTACGCTGCGCAGCCTATCCCGTATCAGCGGCCAGGACACTCTGGCCTGGAACCGTCGTCTGGCCCTGACAATAATGCTGGCGCTGGGAAAGCAGGAGAGTGTGGACCTGGGAAGGTTGCTGTCAGATTCTTGGGAGAATTCCGAGATGATCCTTCATATCTGGTCCGATTCGATGGTTTGCGCGCCAGTGAGGATTGCCAAACCGCGACTGGATTGACGTCGGATCCTAGCCCTCATGTCAGGACCCTGGCCGTTCGGCTGTTGGCGAAAGGCTGCGACCTGCAACTGCTCGAGCAGGTTGCCGGAGAGATCTCCGACCCGCTGCTGTCCGCCCACGCTCTGGTTGCTCTGGCTGAGGCGAATCCTGAAAGCGCCCGCTCGCGACTCTCGAGTCTCCAGGCTCATGCCCACTGGCGAGTCCGCTCACTGGTGGCAGAGGCTGCGGTGCGTCTCCAGGATCATGGGCTGAGGAGACTCTTCCTGAACGATTCTCATCCCAATGTGGTGGCAGTCGCCCTGTTGCACCCCAGAGAAGCTCTTGAGGCATTGCGTAGCAACGATTACGGTCTGCTCATGAAGGCCCTCGGATTGCTCGAGGGTTGGGATCCGAGCCCACTAGCAGTGCCAGCCCTAAAGGAGCTTTGGAGCAGAACTACGGCCCAGCGGAGGCAGACTTCCCGAGACCCGTGCCGACTCATTCTGCAAAGACTCAGTGAATTTGCCCCTTCCGCAATACGTGGCTTGAAACCCCCGGTGAGAGAGGACTTCGATCCGGTGATTGCGGCCTTGGGGGAGCGCCTGACGGGGATATCGGCCTCCCCGGGAAGTCGCAAAAGCCCGAATCGGCTTCTTTCTCGAGAGGAGGCTCGAGAAGCCATCGGACTGAGCGGGGCACGGGCCCGGATAAGAATGAAGAGGAGTGGGGAATTCTGGCTCGACTTGTTGGCCGAGGATGCCCCGGTTACCGTTCTTCGCTTCGTCCAGCGGGCGAGACAGGGCGATTTTGATGGCCTGACCTTCCATCGTATCGAACCCAATTTCGTGATTCAGGGAGGCAGCCCTGGGGGCAATGAGTTCGTAGGAACGGATCAATACACTCGGGATGAGCTTTCCTCGCTCTCCCACCTTCGCGGGACGGTTGGAATTTCGACTCGTGGCCGCGATACGGGGGATGGCCAGATCTTTGTGAATCTAGTGGATAACTATCGACTCGACCACAACTATACAATCTTTGCCCGAGTGAGCTCTGGGATAGACGTCGTGGACCAAATCCTCGAAACCGACGCGATCGATTCCGTAGACATCGTCGTTGCTAACTAAGAAAGTTTGTCTGGGATTTATCTTGACGATTGAGTCAAGTTCGGTGGCGGGGTTTTTCGTATCGGGCAAGCCTGACTGTGCCGAACGTTGCGCTCCCGCTTGCGGCTCTAATAGTCGTGCCCCGAAGTCAAAGTGAGTCGATAACCGGACCGTGGCGTTGGAATGGTGGCTCTCAGTGCGCCAAGCGGCAGCGCGAGAGCGGGAACGCCGGGCTCGTTGGCACCAGGACTCCGGTTCCCTTTGCTCGAGAGACGCGGTTGCTCGAGCTTCTTCGCCGAGGTTCGGCTTGTGTTGACACCTATCCGCAAGGGCAAAGGCCAGGGGGAGGTTTTTCGAGCATCGAATCGGGCACTGCTTGTTGGTCTGAGGCGATGCCTCGTTAGGCTGAAACTTGAATCCGGATGACAACCTGGGAGGTTATCCCACAAGGCTATTCGGCTTTGGGCCGATATGCCTTGGCCGCGGCCAGCAAAACGGAAGGGTCCAATCGAACCCTGTAGTTCGGATTGACATAGGAGAATTGCACCACTCCCTCCTGGTCGATCATGTAGATGGCGGGGACCGGCAAAATGTGGTGGTCCCGCCCGGAAGCATCTTCGACATCGATTCCCAACTCACGCTTGTAGCGATCAACCAGTTCCTCGCGCATTTGGAACGCCAACCCAAAGGCCTGTGCCGCTTCAGTCGAAGCATCGGAGATCAGACGATAAGTCAGGCTGTTCTTGTCCACGGTCTCGTTCAGTTTTTCTGGACGGTCGGCACTCGCTGCCACGATTTCAAAACCCAGCTCTTGAATCTCTTTCTCTACGGTTCGCAGTTCACCTAACTGCCGATTACAATACGGTCACCAGCCGCCCCGGTAGAAAATCAGAACGACCGGTTTCTTGGCAACCTCTTCGTGCAGATTGTAGTTTCCGCCTTCCAAGGTCTTGAAAGTGACGTCAGGTACTTTTTGCCCTGGCAGCAGAGGTGTGATCTGCTCGGCGTCGGAAGCGACCCCGGGACGCTGTGCCAGCAGCAGAGCACTGCCCAGCAGGACGAGTAATACAACTCCAAGAGTCTTGAGTTTCATGCCTTCTCCTTCAGCCTCGACGATGGCCGCTTAGCGATCTCCTCTTTGCACCTTAATCTGTCTCACGTCGCGCTCCCCACCAACGTTACACGATTTCGGAATTGATCCACTAATGGTGCGTTCCTGGCAAGTCATTGACCACATTTGGAATCGGCGTTCCCTGCAGGGCGGCCAGACAGGCCAGAGCAGTTTTCTCGCGAATCTCAAGGATACCTTCCTCACAATAGAATGCGCGATGAGGGTTGAGAATGATGCGGTGATGGGCCGGATGTCGCGGGTCCTTCCAGGCTCGGATCAGCGGATGGTCCTCGGACGGCGGCTCGTTTTCCAGGACGTCCAGACCTGCTCCCGCCAATTGTCCGGTGGAGATCAGCTCCGGAATTCTGGCGTTCTCAACGACTCCACCCCGCGCTGTATTGATCAAGAAGGAACCATGTGGAAGCTTCTGCAGTGCAGCGACATCGAGCATGTTTTGGGTCTCGTTGGTGAGCGGGCAGTGGACACTCACAACGAAGCTCCGGCGCAACAACTGCTCCAGCGAATCAACCCGCTCGATGGCAAGGGATTTGTCATAGCCATGAGGTTTGTAGGGGTCGTAGTAGATTACCTTGAGTCCCAATATCTTGGCGCGTAACGCCATTGCCGTTCCGATTCGACCGAGCCCGACGATCCCCATGGTCCGGCCTCGTAGCCGCTTGACCTCCGGCAGTTCGCCGCGGTCCCAGTCGAGGCGATTCTCGAGCAAGCCGAGGTTGAGTGAACTGATCGCGCGAGTTAGGGAGAGAAGGAGGCCCAGAGCGGAATCAGCCACCTCTTCGGTGCCGTAGTCGGGGGTGTTGGCGACCGGTATGTTGTGGCGCCGGGCCGACTCGATATCCAGATTGTCGTAGCCGACTCCGGCCCGGGCAATCACGCGGCAATGGCCGAGCCGGCAAAAAGTAGTCTCGGTGATCGGGAAAGTGTGATAGACGATCAAGGCGTCCGCATCCTCGACTTGACCCTCTAACTCATCTTCGCAGTGGGCATCCAGGGCGATGACGTTTGCGATTGGACCCAGTATCCTAAGCTCGGGCCCAAGATCGTCCTGCAGATAATCGGTAATGGCGACACGAGATTTCTTCATTGCCGATGAGTCTATTCCGTCTTTGATCTGGATGTAAGCACAGCTGTCGTTAGTTAAACTAGTTGGAGACCATGCAGAACCTCGACTCCCAAAGTGGCAAGAGTTCAATCACCCGCTTGGATCACTGGATCCGGAACCGTTTCCCGATTCTCAACACGGCTCTTGAGAAGAACTACGAGGCAGACAGAAAGAGCGGTCAGCGCCAGAATCAAAGCACCCGAGGTAGGCACTTGTTGGAAGAGGGATCTGTTTTGATCGACGACATCCTTGGCAGGGAGCAGAACCTGGGAAGTTCCTTCGATGATTTGTTTGGACTGTTGGGGAACGTTGGACTCTTTATGGCGGCTTGCACGAGACACGGACTAAATCCGCCGGTCAATGGGGCTTCCCCGCTGGTCGGAGCATCCCGTTTGGCGATCCGGCTCGGGAAACAACTTGACGTCGCGCCCCGCTTTCTGGCAGCGCACTTGTCGCTTCTGAATCCTGCCCAAAACGGTCGCTACAAGCTCTTTACGAATCTCGAATCGGAGAAGATGTTCATCGATTACAACACTCGCGGCATGTTGGCCTACCAGAGCGCGGCCCGAGCTCTGAAGTCGGTTCTCGGGACAGGAGTCTCGGGGCGCTGGGCCGTGGATCTGTTGGCAGAGACGGCTCAGGCGCTGGAAACGGCTCTTGCGTCCGCCCGCTGGCTTTTCGCGAACCTCGAAGTGGAAAGTTTCTTCTATCATGTGCGGCCCTACTACCGGCCCCACTCGGTGGGCCAGCGCATCTACCGGGGAGCCAACGCAGGAGATTTCGCGGCCATCAACGAGGTCGATCTGATCCTGGGACTGTGCTCCGCCAACGATCCCTTCTACCAGGCGGTACTCCGCGAAAAGCGGCATTATCTGCTACCCACAGATCGAGCCTCTCTGGACAGAACGAGCAGCCGGGTCAGTTTGCTAGATCAGTTTCTGGAAGAGGCTCACGCCTCCGGCTCGTTGGCACAAAACTGGTGGAGGCCTACTGTGGAGGGTTTTCTCGAGGTCTGCCGGCTTCACGGAGCCGTGGCCGCAGTCCATCACAACGCCCTGGTTGACCGTTTTATTTCGCGGCCTGCCCGCAATCTTGCCGAGGATCAGCTGCAAGAGATCACCGCCAGCGGACCGACCCTCGCCGAATTGGTGCCTCACTTGGAGAAGTTGCGGGACTTGCGTCTGGCCGCAAATCGCGCAGATATTCAGTCCCGACACGGAGATCTCGAGTTCCTCAAGCAGGTCAAGATTCGTTGCGCTGAAGGCGGTCCCGATAACAGCCCAGGGCACCGCCCTGGTGAAAAGACGCAAGGTTAAGAGGAGGCCTGAAGGGCTTCGCGAAAAGGCTCCACGCCGATTCCTCGGAGTCTTCAGCATGCAATAATGATGGGCTGCCGGTCTGGGGTTGAGACAAACACGCAGGCGGAATTTCGCGCAGCCCTTCAGGCTGCCTCATTCCCCTATATAAGGAACTTACCGAGCAACCCTGCCACATCGTCAACCACGCTGCCGTCCCCGTCCGAATCCAGCATTGACCAGAGTCCGGAAGAAGAAGCTTGTTTTCGGGCGCGTCTCTGTTCTCCCTGAAGCAGATCTCTGAGGCCGCCGCTGCCCAGGTTGCTCTCTCGCCTCACTTTGCCCAGTCCACCCATCAAGATGGGGGCTAACATCTTCAGGAGCTGGCCAATCATCTTGGGGTCCAGGCCGCTCTGACTGGCCACGGCAGATTCGACATGCGATCGCTCGCCTCCTAAAACATGCTGCAAGATACCTTCTCCGGGACCCTTTTCGGGTTGTTTCAGGAAGCTGCCAAGGTTGTCCAGAATACTGCCGTCGTGATCCCGTTGCAGTGCCCCTGCCAGCGATCGAGCACCTGAGGTTCCCGAGCTGTTTCGGGCCAAGGCCCCGACCAGGATAGGAAGCGCTGCTGAGATGGCCGAGCTGGTTGTTTTTTCATCTGTTCCCAGTTGCCAGCTGATCTGGGAAAGATTGCTACCCTGGAGTTGCTGAGCCAAAAGATCAAAAAGCATGGTTCCCTTCCTTCGTGCTTCGTGTTTGCCTGCCTGCCTTCACCGTCAGCGGGTTTCAAAATGGCTAACAACCCAGCCCACCGTCAGCACCCCGAGACAACCGACCACGTTGTACCAGAGGAACTCTACCCTAAAGAGGTTGTGTACCAGCAGTACGCTGGCCATGCCTCCGACAAGCCCCCAGAAACCGGCCCGGCGTCCCGCTCGGGGCAATAGCAGCGCCATGGCGAAAACCCCTAGTAGACTTCCGTAAAAAAAGGAGCCGACCCGGTTTACCAGTTCGATGATCGATCCTTGCCCTTGAAACTGAAGGGCAGCGTAGGTGGCCGCCGCTCCCCAGAATCCGGTGACGATGCGGCTCATTCGGAGGGAGCGCTGGTCACTGGCCGACGGATTCAGCCAACGTTTGTAGAGATCGACAATACAAGCTGCTGTGAGCGAGTTGAGGGCCGAGTCGGCACTCGACATGGCGGCGGCGAAGATGCCAGCGATCAGCAAGCCCAGCAGCACCGGTGGGATTTCATTCAGAATGAAATGTGGGTACACGTAATTCGTGTCGCCGCCCGCGCCTACTTCCTGCCGGGCGGCGCTGCGAGTCGCGGCTACGTCCCGAATCACCTGTTGATAGCTGTCGAGCAAGGAATCGTCGATCTGATCGGCAACGGCAATCTGATGAGCCAATGCCCGTTGTTGGCCCAAGAGCTGTCTGTATTGGAGTTCCAGTTCCTCGACTCGATCGAGGTGCGCTCCGGTGGCAGCCACTTCTCGATCGACGGGGTTGTACAAGAGTGGAGGCTCGCCCATGACATTGTGGAGATAGAGCAGGACGCCCAGGAGGAGCACAAGCGCCTGCATAGGTATCTTGGCATAGGCCGACAAGAGCAGGGTCCGGCGGCTATCGTCGGCTGTATTGACGGAGAGATAACGCTGCACCTGAATCTGATCGCAACCGAAGTAGGACAGCATCAGGAAAAGGCCGCCGAACAGGCCCGACCACAGGTTGTAGCGATCGTCCCAAAAGGTAGCTGGTGCGGTTGAGCCCTTCCAAGCCGGCCACAGATTCCAGCTCGAGGGTTCCAACTCAAGCGCATTCAGCTTGCCGGCCGCTCCCAACACGGTCAGCGCCCCATCGAACGAGAATTCCGGCAGAATCTTGTAGAGCAGGATGCCCAGCGTAAGGAACAGTCCTCCGATAATCACGACCATCTGTTTGACATCGGTCCAAACCACGGCCCGCATCCCCCCGAAGAGGGTGTAGCCGGTAGTCAGGATTCCGATCACGACCACGGTGACGGTCAAAGAGAGGCCGGTCATGGCTGAGATGACAACCGCCGGAGCATAGAGGACTACTCCAAAGGCCAGGCAGCGCGAGACCATGAAGATAAGACTGGCCAAAGTCCGGGTCTCAGGGCCGAACCGGGTCTCCAAGTATTGGTAGGCCGTCAATACCGGATTCTTCCGGTAGAGAGGAATAAAGAAGATGCAGAGTAGGACCATGGCCAGGGGCAATCCCAGATAGGTTTGGACGAACTCCATTCCATTCTCATGACCCTGCCCGGTGGTGCCGATGATGGTGATGGCCGAGGCTTGAGTCGCCATAACGGAGAGTCCGGCTGCCCACCAGGGAATCTGTCTTCCCCCGGCAAAATAGCCTTCCAGATCCCGGCTCTCCGCACCCCGTCGGACGCCGTCCCAGACCACGTAGGCGATAAACAGCAAGAAGACTCCCCAGTCGAGATAACTCATAAGCTGACCAGGGGAATGTTATAGGCCTCTGTCAGTGTCAATAGGACCAGCATCCAGAACAGAGCGACAACGATTACGATCCAATAGTCGCGGGCAGTGACGGGAAGGTTGTTTCGCATGCTCATGGAATTGCCCACGATTTTAGCATGCCTGCTGTTTACGCTTCCTGATAACCTACAGTTTCTGAATGATGCTATCAGCTCGTTTAGTCTTTCCAATCGAAAGACAAATTCTCAGGAGCAAAGGAACGACATGAACCAGAAACCCACCCGATTTTTCCTGAGCAAAGCCTGCACCCTCCTAATCTTCGGAATGCTGGTGGGGCGGATCGGCTGGGCGGTTGCGCCCCTGGCAGCCGGTCTCGACTCGGTTGAGCAGAAGCTGCTCGAGCACGCTCAGCAACACCAATCCGAGGCTATTGCGATCCTGCAACGGGTGGTGGATATCAATTCCGGAACCATGAATCTCGACGGAGTCCGAGAGGCAGGCCGTCACTTTCGCAAAGAGTTTGATGAACTGGGCTTCGAGACACGATGGATCGACGGGGCTGCCTTTGAACGTGCCGGACACCTCTGGGCGGAGTGGCTGGGCGACGGACCTCGCGTGCTTCTGATCGGGCATCTGGATACCGTTTGCGAGCCACACAGTCCATTCCAGAAGTTCGAAAAGTCGACCGATCGGGGCAAGGGGCCCGGTACGGTTGACATGAAGGGAGGCAACGTTGTCATCGTTCAAGCGTTAAAGGCATTGCGAGATGCTGATGTCCTGGATCGGCTCAGCATTCGGGTCATTTTCACCGGAGATGAAGAGAAGTCGGGGCGGCCTCTGAATCTGGCCAGGCAAGCGGTTCGGGAAGCGGCTGAGTGGGCGGATATTGCGCTCGGTTTCGAAGATGGCGACGGCGACCCCGCAACAGCTGTCGTGGCTCGTCGTGGCTCCACGTCTTGGCGAATCGAAGTTACTGGCACCCCCGCACATTCTTCCCAGATCTTCCGTGAAGATATCGGCTATGGTTCGATTTTCGAGGCGGCTCGTATCTTGGATGGGTTTCGCACAGAACTTTCAGACGAACCTTTGCTCACCTTCAATCCCGGCACGATCCTGGGAGGAACGACTGTCGCCTGGGACTCTGAACAGGCCCAGGGCACGGCGTTTGGGAAAGAGAATGTGATTGCGGAAACCACTGTCATTTCGGGAGATATTCGCTGTATCTCATCTAAGCAGCTCGAGACCGCCAAGGAGCGAATGCGCGGAATCGTGTCGCGCCACCTTCCTCACACAAGTGCCAAGATCACCTTCGATGATGGCTATCCGCCGCTTGCCCCGACTCCGGGCAACGATCGACTTCTCGAGATCTATGACAAGGTCAGCCAGGACTTGGGCTTTGGCCCGGTGAAGGCTGTCGATCCCCGCAAGGCTGGAGCGGCCGAGATTTCATTCACAGAAGGATTGATCGAGATGGCCCTCGATGGGCTCGGCTTGATGGGGGATGACGGCCACACGGTCAACGAAACGGCAGATCTACAGACACTGCCTTCTCAGACTGCGCGAGCGGCGGTCCTATTGTATCGACTCTCGAGAATCAAGTGAATCGGACAGGCTCCTAGTCTAGGACAATTCAGGCGCCGTTTCCTTCCCCCGAGCAACTAACGTGGCTGCTGCGAAGGCGAACAGAATCCCAGCCGTCCACCAGCCGGCGGTGGCGAAACTCTCTTGAAAGTAGAGACCGATTACCATCCCTTCAACCATGAGAGCGGCGGCCAGTAACAGATAGATTCGCATTCCGTAAAGAAACGCGAAGGGGAGGTAGTGAGCTCCCACAATGATGGCACAGGCCGGAAAGAACCAGTTCATCTTGTAAAGCGTGGCGCCCCCGGCTACCGGGAGGGTCAGCGGTACGATGAAAGCAATCTGCATGGCCAGATTCTTGAGCGGGTTATCCGGCTTCAGGTTGGCGTGGCGACCCATCAAGCGAAGAATCAGCTGAGTCGAGGGAAAGATGAACATTCCTCCCAGCACCAGAGCCAGAATCCCAAAGCGTTCGGAGTGCCAGGTCCCCAGCCACCAGCCAGAGGAACCCTGAGACGGCCTGTCCAATCGAGCCTCCCCAATAGATCTCACGGACCTCCTCTTGAGCATCGGTGATTAACATACTGTTGTCTCTACGAATCAACCGGACCCAGCTTGGATCAGTGCGGCGGAGAAGAAGCCATCCTGTTCGATCGCAGCCACCCGGCTTACCTCGGTTGCGAGTCTAGCAACCTGTCCAACGGTGGACAAGGAGCCTGCGGCGCAAGATCAGGCATATTTCTCGCTTCACAGCATTCTCTCAACGAAGACTTCATCTATATATTCGCCGTCGATTCGGGCCTGTCGCCTGGCTGTCCCGATGCACTGGAAGCCCTCCGCCTCAAACCGACTAGGGTCCGGAGAAGAAATGCCGGGAGTTTTGGCGTCAACCTGAGACTCTTTCCCGCCCCGGGCTGGCGCCTCGGAACTCTGATGATCCTGCCGCCATCCTCAGGACCGGCGGTCGAGCCCATCTGATCCAACTAGGCACCGACAACGAGGCCTAGAGGCAGTCAGTTCCCAGTCTCAGAAGCTTGACCCGACTGTAAGCAAGTTGCAAGGGAGAGGTGCCTAGTGCACTGTCCGATAAGTTCCCGATGTTAATAGTGGACGAGCGATTCGGGAGCATTTTGGGCCTTTGCCAGGATTGAGTCAGCAGTGGCGCGCCACTTGAAGGGCTTGGCCAAGCGTTGATTGTGAACCCGAATATATCTTTTGATTTCCTGTCTCAACTCTTGGACGCTGCTGAAAGAGTTTCTGTAGATCGAACGGCGCTCCAGCTGTGAGAACCAGCTTTCGACGGCATTGAGCCAGGAGGCGCTAGTGGGCGTAAAGTGGAGGTGGTATCGGGGCCGCTGGGCCAGCCAGCTTTGAACCTGCTTGGTCTTATGAGTGCTCGAGTTGTCCAGGATTAAGTGGACATCCAGTTCGGGCTCGACCGCTTGATCAATCTGGCGGAGAAAAGCCAGGAACTCCTTGGCTCGGTGCCTATTGGTGATGCGGCCCATGACCTCACCTGTCACCACATCGAATGCGGCATACAGACTGGCTGTACCGTGGCGCTTGTAATCGTGTGTCCGGCGTTGGATCTGTCCAGGTCTGAGCTGGAGCATCGGCTGAGTTCTATCCAGAGCCTGGATCTCAGTTTTCTCGTCCACGGATAGAACCAGCGCATTGTCGGGCGGATCCATATACAGCCCCACCACATCGATTACCTTTTCGGCGAAGTGAGGATCGTTGCTGATTTTAAAGTTGCGGACTCGATGCGGCTTCAGGTCGGCTGCCTTCCAGATCTGGGCGACTTGATGTTTGCTCACTCCGGAGTGTTCGGCCATCAGTCGCACACTCCAGTAGGTCGATTCCCGTGGGATGCGTTCAACGGTGGCTTTGAGAATAGCTCGCACATTGGCATGCGATAGCTTCCGCGGACGGCCCGATCGAGGTCGATCCTCCAGTCCTGACACTCCCTGCTCAAGATAGCGCCTGCGCCACATTTGCACACTCAGTAGCCGCTTGGAGAGCCTTTCCGCAACTTCAGTCGCCGTCAGCCCCTGGCCGCAAGCCAGAATTATTTGAGCCCGTTCGGCCAAGACTCGATCGGTCTTGGAAGCCCGCAACCAGGACTCCAGTATTCTTCGATCTTGTTCGGGTAACTTTAGTCGAATGTGGGGTCTTGCCATGCCCAACAATAGCAAACTACCCCGACAATTAAAATCGGGAACTTTCCGGACAGTGCACTAGGCCCAAAGCAAGTACATCAGTGTTGATTCCAAGGGCCTGAAAAGGCCCGAAATGCCAGTCCTGACGGGTATTCTAGGGTTGCAAAAAACTCTGGAAAACACCGAAAAGAAAGGCATTTCAGGTGAACCCAAAAGATATCGAAATCCTGCGCAAACGGCAATCGGGAAGTGAAGATCGATTAGATCGGAGTTGGATGCCGGAGAAGGGCCAAAGGGTGCTGCGCGGGGGCAACATCCATTATGCGATTTTGGATCGAGTCCGAGCCGTGGACTGCGGGGGGCTGGGTGTGATCCAGCTGCTGGTCAAGCAGCTGGAACTGGCCGAAACCATCGACCAACGGGTGAAGGTGCTGGAGCGGCATCTGCCGTACCGGGAATCGGATCATGTGCTCAATCTGATTTACAACGTCATGACGGGCGGTAGCTGCCTGCAGGACGTGGAGGCTCGACGCCGGGACCCGGTGTATCTGGACGCGCTGGGGGCCCGCAAGGTGCCGGCGCCGTCCACGGAGGGGGACTTCCTGCGGCGCTTCGACAGGAATTCGATCTGGGATCTGATGGAAGCGGTCAATGAGGCGCGACGGAAAGTGTGGTCGAACCAAGACAAGGAGTTTCACCGTCAGGCCACGATTGATGTGGACGGGACGATCGCCCCGACGGATGGACAGTGTAAGAGCGGAATCGGAATGAGCTACACCGGCCACTGGAGCTATCATCCGCTGGTAGTGTCTGTGGCTGAGACCAACGAGGTGCTCTATTTGGTGAATCGGGCGGGCAACCGACCCTCCCATGAAGGCGCGGCCGAGGTGCTGGATCGGGCCATCGAGTTGGTGCGCGGTGGTGGTTTCCAGAAGGTGTTGCTGCGGGGCGACACGGATTTTACGCAGACGCGTCATCTGGACCGCTGGGATCAGGAGGGCGTAGAGTTTCTCTTTGGGGCGGATTCCAGCCAGGGGTTGGTTGGTCGGGCCGAAGGACTGGAGCCCAGCGCCTGGAGTCGGCTGGATCGGGCAAAGAAGAAGAAACTGCGAAGACGGCGGCGCAAGAATATCCGCCAGGCCCTGGTCAAAAAGAATGGCTATCGCAATCTGCAACTGGAGCGGGAAGATGTGGCCGAGCTGGCCTAGCGACCGGCGGCCTGCAAGCAGAACTATCGGCTGGTGGTGGTGCGAAAGCAAATTACGGTCACCCAAGGACAGGGACGGCTCTTTGACGAGACCCGCTATCTGTTCTATCTGACCAACCTGCGAAAGGAGTCGGCCAGGGAAGTGGTTTTCTCAGCCAATCGTCGCTGCCATCAGGAGAATGTGGTGGAGCAGCTCAAGAACGGGGTTCAGGCGATGCGGATGCCCTCGGACAGCCTCGAGTCCAACTGGGCGTACCTGGTGATTGCTGCCCAGGCCTGGAACTTGAAAGCCTGGCTGGGCCTGGTGCAATCCGACAAGACGATGGGGCAGCGGATTCTGAAGATGGAGTATCGCCGGTTCCTGCGCCGGCTGGTTCAGATTCCTTGCCAGATCCTGCAGCGGGGGCGACGTCTTCTTTACCGGCTGCTGAACGTCAACGACTGGACCGAAACGCTGCTGAGCGGAGTGCCGTCGCCCAAGCGGGTCCGCTACGGCTAACCCGCCACAGGACAAAGCAAAGAAAATCCACGGAGGTTCAAGGGCTGAGGTCGAAGTCTGTTCGAAAACGGCCGAAAATTCCGATTCTTGCCTCTCGATCCCACTCCGAAGGCCCTCCAGCAGGAGATCACCGTCGGATGCGCCCGACTCGCGCAGCCTTCAGTCCGAAAGTCGACCACAGAGGGCTAAATGACCCTCAAAAAGAGTCAATCGAGCGGCCCAGAAGCTGATACGCTTATTTTGGGCCTAGTTGAGCGCGGGCTGCGTGGGATGTAGTTGCCTTTATCGTCAAAGGGCTGCGTATCTCTGTGGAAAAGCAGCTGTCGCCAGCTATCTGCTTCCCTTTTGAGAACAACCGTGAAACGGACTCGGACCTTCTCTGGCTCTCTCCCTCGCACGTGAAACTCTTCTGTGAAGTAGCCCCAAGCCAACCCAGTGTCCCGTCAACCGTTGTATGTATTTCGGGCTCCGTGATGCGGTAGAATTTAACGGACGCCAAGAAATTACGAATTATCACCGTCTCTTGTTCTATGGACATGGCACGGTGTTCTTCGGTCCTGTAACCAAACCCGACCGCCCCATAGTTGCCGCCTGGGCCAGGTGTTTCCATGATCCTCGACGGATCGCGGGTATCCCATACCGACAAGCTGGCGCGGACCTGCTGTTCGACGTCCGACGAAGTGATCCCCTGCGCCCATGTCATTCTGGCGGGCGTAGCAAAGAGCGCACTTGCGATAACGACCGCAACACACCGGGTAGTGACATTCAGGAACAAGCGCATAGAATCCTCCTTGCTGGCATCCGGCTAACGATTAGGGTTGTATCCTCAGCGTCCGCAAGGGCGACGAGTTGCCGGAGTCTTCTCCGATGTAGGCGTTGTGGATACAACCCCGTTGGACTGAGCCGCGATTGATAACTATGGGGATTGTATCAGTGCCCAGAGGCAAAAGCATTGGAGCAAGAAGTGGGGATAGGCTTGCCAGGGATCAGTTTTGCGGGGAGTGAGCGTTTTGAAGGGTGGGTGAGAGGGCTGGATTGCCACGCCGGGGGTTGGAATGCGACACCCGGACGCACGGGTAGACAGGCTGGCGGTGCGTCAGTCGCAGGCGGAGAATGGGGGAAGATGGTCACGTCGAACCGGCAGGGAGTGTTCGTGGGGCACGACTCCTTTTCTCGGTGATGTTGGAGGCTGCTGGTGGCAGGATTTCCGGTGGAAGCAGGCGTCCTTGGCGGCAGATGGGACAGAGCTGGGGTTGCTGATCCTGAGAGGGCGCTTGGCTGATGGAAGGGAGGGAGGCCCTCGTTTGCTCCTCCGGAGCAGGGCCCAGAAGATGGCGGCAAAGGGCGAGGTTTCCCTTGCGGCAGCGGTTGGCCAGAAAGCCGAAGCTGCGAAATACGGACGAATCCCTTGGGCAGGACGTGGAGCAGGAATCGGCGAATGAACTCGGTCCCCTCCAGGGTCATGGCCCGGGTGCGCGTAGAGGTGGGTGGCGCGATTCAGATGGCGGTGGCTGCCGATGGGACGCTTGTCTATATCCCCGGCCAAGCAGGGACAGCGTTGAGGAGAACGCTTTGGGTTGACCGATCGGGTACAGAAGAAGTCCTGAACGCAGAGCCTAACAGCTATTCGCACCCCCGCATCTCTCCAGACGGTGGCCAGGAGGCAATGCCGAATTGTCACCGGACGGATACTGGATGGCCTATCAATCGGATGAATCAGGCCGGTGGGAAAGCTATGTCCGCCCCTTCCCGAACGTTAACGAAGGGCTCTGGAAAGTCTCCAATGCCGGGGGTATTCAGCCTCTTTGGGGTAGCGACCAGATTACTGTTGAAATACAACATAAGCTTGGGGCGAACCTTCTCGTCAGCCCTTTGCCGTCGAGCTTGGACATTCCTTGGACCGGCCCCCCTTTGCGCGACCCGAGCAGCGACAGTTCGTTGACCAGCAGTCCATCGCCGGGCTGAAGCGTCCCCAGCAACTCCTAGATGAGGCGCTCAAGCGGACAAGGGATGGGCTTCCGCGTGACGTCCAAGAAAAGCCGAAAAGTGGTCTGTTTCGACGATTGCTTACTGTAGTATCCAGAACACTGTGTAGCCGGATAGCGTAGAACAGAACGCTCGCTTTTATCGACACCCAGCCATGATCTTTCCGTCTCGAAGCCAGTTGATCCGCGACTCGTCCCTAACCGAGACAGACCTGCTGGAGATCGCCAAGCGTCGCGGGGAGCCGCACCGCTTGGGCTTTGCGTATCAGCTCGGCTTTGTGCGGACCTTCCAGCGTTTTCCGGTTCAGCAGCCGCTTGAGGTCTGCGAGGATCTGCTGAGCTTCGTTGCTCTGCAGACCGGCATCGACACCAACCGCTTGAGCGACTACGCGTTCTGGCAGCAAACGGTCTCCCAACACCAGGTCCGAATCCGAGAGTATCTCGGGCTGCGAGGCTTTGACCCCGACCAAGCGCGAGGCCTGAAGAAATTCCTCTACGAAGAGTCGTGTCGGCTGTACCAGACCGCCGCATTGCTCGCGAGAGCGCGGGAGTACCTCAATCAAGAACGAACTCTGTTCCCCGCCGAGTCTGTGCTGAGGAGGATCATCGGGGAACAGCGCAGAAGGGCGCGAGAAGCAATCGCCGCAAGGGTTGCCGAAGAGCTTTCGCCGGAGGTCTGTGAGAGGCTCGACAAGCTGCTGGATGTGGAGGCGGGCGAAACCGTATCCGGGCTCCAGTGGATCAAGAAGAACCCAGCCAGACCGTCCGCCGCTGCGATGCGGCTGCTCGCTGAGAAGCTGACGCTAATCGAGGTGACAGGAGTGATCGGCATGGACCTGGAATGGCTCAACAGGAATTATCAGCGGGCTCTTTTTCACTACGTCCGCAAGTGTTCCGCCCATCGTTTGCGCGAGCTGGCGCGACCGCGATGCTGGACGGCGCTCGTCTGCTTTCTGCGGCAGAGCTACCGCGACAGTGTAGATCAGGCTGTGGACATGTTCGACAAGCTGCTGACCCGGACCTTTGCGCATGCAGAGCGCGATCTGGACCAGCATCTGCGCGAACAGCGCAAGACCATTCGTTCCGCGCTTGTGTCTCTGCGGTCTGTGGGCAAGCTCATCCTGGATGACACGATCACGAACGCAGCGCTTCGCCAGCGCGTGTTCCAAACGGTGTCCCGCCAGGAGCTCTCGTCGCAAATGGAGCTGTTGTCCGATTGGGTGACGGGGAGCAAAAGTGACGTGTTTCATGGGGTCGTCACACGGTTCTCTTACCTGCGGCAGTTCTCACCGGTTCTGCTGCGGACGCTGGAGTTCTTTCCCGACTCCGAGGATGCGGAACCGCCCTGTTGGCCGGCGGTACAGCTTCTTCGAGACCTGAACGACAACCAGAAGCGGAAGCTTCCAGAGAGAGCGCCAATCGACTTCATCCCGAAGCGACTGCTGCCGTTGGTCCTTAGTGGCGGCTGTCCTGATCGACGTGCCTGGGAATGTGCGGTGCTGCTCAAGCTGCGGGAAGAACTGCGGTCAGGGAACCTGGCCGTCCGGCACAGCAAGCGGTTTGGCCAACGCAAGGACTATTTCATTTCTGATCGACAGTGGGGCGATTCGCGGGACTCGTTCTTCCTCCGTTCGGGTCTGCCGGCTGATCCCAACGAGGTCCCGTCCTACCTGAAGGCGCGCTTGAACAAAGCCTACGACGTCTTTCTGCGGACCGCGCCCCAAAACAAGTACGCGACCGCCGAAGACGGTCGCTGGCGCCTTTCTGTGGACCCCTCCGAGCGCTTGGCCCCGGACGCCGAAGCCCAGCTGCATCGCCTGAAAGGCTGGCTGACCCGCCAGATGCCTACCATCCGGCTGCCGGACCTGCTGATCGAGGTCGACAACGAGCTGCGCTTCACGAACCACTTCCTTGCTTTGGACCAACGAGCGGCCCGCAAGGCGGATGATGTCTGCTTGCAGCTGGCCACGGTGTTGGCTCATGGCTGCAACATCGGTTTGCACACCATGGCCCAGCTCACCCCGGGCTTCTCCTACAAGCAGCTGAAACGGGTCAGCGATTGGCAATTGACCGAAGAAGCGCAGCGGCAAGCGCTGGCGGAGCTGGTCGGAGCGATCTCGCGCCTCGACGCTACGTTGCATTGGGGAGAAGGCCGCACCTCAGCCAGCGACGGACAGCGCTTCGCCATGCCTCGCAAAGTGCTGCAACAGACCTTCAGCACCCGCTTCAGCGACTATGCGTTGGAGTTCTATTCCTTCGTCGCTGACAACTACGCCCCTTTTTACAGCACGTCGATCGAGTGCACCGACCGCGACGCCGCGTTCGTGCTCGACGGCCTCTTATATAACGAGAGCGATCTGGAGCTGGAGGAGCACTACACCGACACCCACGGCTACACCGAGATAAACTTCGCCGCTTTCGCCATGCTGGGTCGGCGCTTCTGTCCGCGCATCCGTGGCGTCCAGCACCAGCGGCTCTACCGAACTGACCGCGACCGCGACTATGGTGTCTTGACGGACCTGGTGGCGCGAGCCGATCGCACAATAGATCTGGAGGTCATTCAGGAACAGTGGGAGCGCATGGGCCAGTTCTACAGCTCGCTGGCCGCCGGCCACACGACCGCATCCGTTGCGCTGAAACGCTTGGTTGCTTTCTCGGCCAAGAACCGCTTCTACCGCGCCAACCGGGATCTGGGAAGAATTTTCAAGACGGAGTTCCTGCTGAGCTACCTCGCGGAGCCACAACTCAGGACCCGCATCCGCCGCGGGCTGCTCAAGGTCGAGCAGTTGCACGCCTTAGCGCGCGACGTCTACTACGGACGTCGCGGTCGGATCAACGCTCGCGAGCTACACGAGCAGATGAACTCCTGCAGCTGCCTGACGCTGATTCTGGCTTGCATCATCTACTGGCAGGCTAAGCAGATCACGCGAACGGTGCGCTCGGGAGATCTCGCACAGGAAGGCATCGACGCCACCTTGCTGCAGCACGTCAGCCCGATCGAATGGGACAACGTCATCCTCTACGGCCAGTACGTCCTCGATCGCGACCGAGTCCGCTAGCCACGGGTCCTTATGTTGTATTTCAACAGTGATCTGGTCGCTACCCCTTTATCCTCGAGAGTCGAAAAAGGAGAACCGTAGCCGGGTTCTGCCCAACGTCGCTAGCCCGGATTATGCAAGAGATCCGGATTCGAGTGGATTGGGGACCAGAAAAAATGCCGTAGCGCTCTGATATAAAAGGGTTTATTAAACAAATCCTTATCGGAGAACTACGGCAATGTCAAACCCAGTCTGTCAGACCACCCTGGCATTTCACTCGCACACACAAATCACGGCTCGTTTTGATGGTGGGAACCTGACTTCCGATGCCGGATGGCTGTTGTTTGGTTCCCTGGATCGGCAAGATCGACTCTGCGAGGACTTCAGTTCGTGTATTGCGGATAGCCGGGACCAACGCTACGTTCGTCATGAGCAGTTAAAGCTGATCCGACAACGAGTCTTTCAGATCGTTGCCGGGTACGAAGACTGCAATGACGCGGACACGCTGCGCTCGGATCCCATGCTCAAGACCGTCTGTGATCAGTTACCTGAGAGCGATCCTGACTTGGCCACCCAAGCAACTTTTTCCCGTTTGGAAAACTCTGTCAGCAAGAAGGATCTCATGCGTCTGAGCCGGGGGTTCCTACAGCGTTATGTCCGCTCGCTGAAGAAGAGACGCCCCGACCCGGTCATCTTGGACCTGGACAGTACTGACGACCACACTCACGGCCAGCAGGAATTCTCTTTTTACCACGGCTATTACCGAAACCACATTCTGCATCCGTTGCTGATCTTCGATGCCGTTACGGGGGACCTGGTCACTGTCGTATTGAGGCCTGGAAACAAGGGGGCTGCCTCTCACATCGTTCCTATTCTGAAACGAATCGTGAAAGCCATTCGACGAGAAGTTGGCAAGGAACTTCAAATTGAGATCCGGGCCGACAGCGGCTTTGCCACGCCTCGGCTCTACGAGTTCTGTGAATCTGAAGAGAACAAACTCCAATATGTCATTGGGTTAAGCCGGAACCCCCGCCTGCAACGGATGGTCGAGCCGATGCTCGAGTCGACTCGACTCAGGTTCGACGAGTTCGAGGAAAAACAGCGTCAGTTTGACGAGTTTCTTTATCGAGCCGGCAGCTGGGATCGATTCCGTCGCGTCATCGTCAAAGTGGAAGTCGACCATCGGGGGATCAATCGTCGCTTTGTGGTCACCAACCGAGACGATCTCTCTTCCCAGTCCCTTTATGATCACTACACCGATCGAGGACAGTCGGAGAACTTCATCAAGGCTTTTAAGAACCATCTGAGTATGGATCGGCTGAGCTGTCATCGATTCCTGGCCAACCAGTTTCGACTTCTCCTGCATGGGCTGGCTTACCAGATGTTCGTCCGACTCCGCGATTATCTGTATGGAACCCCCTGGCAGAAACTCGAAATCGAAACTTTGCGTCGCCGGGTCCTCAAAATTGGGGCGCGGGTTCGACAAACCACTCGACGCATCTGGGCCCATCTTTCCTCCGGCTTTCCGGAGCAGGCCCTTTTCCTCCTCGTCTTGAATCGCCTTAACTCCAGCTAGCCTCTCCTAGCTCCCGAATGATCGTTTAGGACACTCATTCAGGCCCAACTCCGTCTGAAATTCACTCCCCCACCTACTCCACACGGCTCGTCCACAGAGATCCCTCGAAAATCCGCCTGTCGCACCTTCGATCTCCCGATTTGGGCCACTTTCGACTCTCTTTTCAACTCCGGCCTACGGTTCTTGCATAATCCGGGCTAGCTCATTGACAACAAAAGGGGTCCGCTAAGCCGGTCACTCATTCCGGCAAAATGGCCACCGATCCCGGAAAGATCCGGAAAAGTGGCTCACTTTGTTCCGGAATAGCCGGCCATTTTCAATCGGAACGGGTGGCCATTTTGCTCCGGAATACGCAGTATCAGACGAATCTCCGAGCGGCGCGCTAACGAACCATGAACTATGAGGCGCGCCTCCCGACTAACCTCTTCGCGCCCGCGCGGAGTAGTCAGGCAGGCAGCATCCGAGCTAGAATTCAGAGAAGTTCGAGAGATGAAAAAGCTTAGGAAAAAAAGTCTCTTCTGCCTTATTGGGTTTATTGTTTTTTTTCACCTGTTGGAAGTCGGATATCGCGTATTCGAATATTACCGTTACGCCACGCCGATCTTGGGGATATTCTCAAAGGCGTCGATGGCCGAAAGCACCATCGGTCGGGGCAGTCGAATGGTGGTCGGCCATCCTCTGATGCACTATGTGTTAAATCCGGACCGATGGGAATCCCACACCGCTGACTATTTTCGGATTACAGACGACGTAGAGTCCCCGACCGAATACATTGTGTGCATGGGGGGATCTTCCACTTATGGGCTTTCGGTCTTGGCACAAGAGGCATACCCGAACCAATTACAACTGAACCTGAGTGCGCAAGGGCATTCCTGGAAGGTCTTCAATGCGGGCGTCCCCGGTTGGAGAATGCCCCATCACATCTCACGTTACGTCCATGATCTCCGGTATCGGGAACCCAGACCCGATCTAATCATCCTATACAGCGGTTTCAATGAGACCTGGCTGAGCTTACTCAACAACCAGAGCTTACCGGGGTACGGCGAAAGTCTGCGACTCTTTCCCGACGAAGTTCCCCGATGGACAGCTTACCGGTTTTTGCTGTGGTTCTTTGAGCGCGTCGAAGCCCTTTGGGGAGCCAATCTCATCGACAACCATCTCAATGATTTTGCGTATCATCCGATCACCTTAGCGGATCACATCAACCCCAAGAACTTTGCTCGTTTTCGCCAGGAATTTGAATTGTTCCTGCAGATTGTGACAACGGACAACGTTCCCTTACTGATCGTCTTACAAAACACCAATGGTATGTTCGATTCGGTTGCGCTGGAAACAGCTTTTTATCTGGTTCGTGAGACCATGCGAGGAATCGCCGTTGAACATGCTATTCGGATTGTGGATATGCAAGAGATTACGCAGTCCCAACCGGAGTATTTCACCGACGTGATCCATATGAGTCCCCTTGGAAATCAGACTCGAGCAAAGCATGTGGCACCAATTGTAGAACACCTGCTTACGTCGCCATAATTCGTTCATGTGCTAGCATCCCGAGAGGAAAAGCAAACTCAGGGTCTTCTGTGCAGCTGCGAGCACAAACTCTCCCTATTGTCTTCTTCGTTCTGGTTAGTTCTCCCCGCTGATCCACCATAAGAAACTTTTATGATACGTTCCGCTTCTAAGTGACTGAGCATGAAGCGGAATTTCGTGTTGATTTCTAATCTACCAGCCTAGGCATCTCTCTTACCTAATCAGGCACTCGAAGCCTTCTCTCCAACGCCTCCAAGCGGCGTTCTATCGCTACGTTCTCCGCTTTCAGCGTATCGTTCTGCCCTTTCAGCTCCTTCACTGCTTCGATCAGCGGGGCGACCAGCTTCTGGTAGCGGACGAATTTGTAGCCGCGAGAGTCCGTGCCCACCAGCTCGGGAAAGACCGCTTCCACGTCCTGTGCCAACACGCCGATTTGAGGACCGGGAGAGTGCCTGGCCTCGCGCACATCATCGCGCCAATCATAGGCCACTCCCCGCAGTCGGGTGATCTTGTCAAGCGTGTCCTCCAGTGGCTGGATGTTTTGCTTGAGGTTGATGTCGGAGCTGCAGCCAGTACAGCTGCCGACGATCGTGAGGTCACCGCCGATGGTCACATCTCCGTCCACTCCGACATCGCCATCCGAGAAGATGCCCCCTGCTCCCACGTTGAGCCCGCCGGTAACCTGAACCTGGCCCTGGGCGATCATGTCGTTGCGAACCTGCAGACTGCCCGCTTCCAGGGAGTGGGCGACGAGCGAGGTGACTTCAGCGCCCGACACATCGATCACTTTCAAATCATTCGAACCGTCATCGACCACATAGGCGTAGCGCCCGGACACATACACGGAGTTTGGACTTGTCCCCATGCCCAAACTGCCGCTCAAGCTGGGGGCGCTGGGATCGGACACATCGATCACTTTTAAATCATTCGAACTGGTATCGACCACATAGGCGTAGCGCCCCGAGACATATACGGATCGTGGATTTCCCCCGATGACCAAGCTGCCGGCCAGGCTGGGAGCGCTGGGATCCGATACATCGATCACTTTTAAATCATTCGAACTGGTATCGACCACATAGGCGTAGCGCCCGGACACATACACAGATACCGGAAATCCCCCCATGCCCAAACTGCCGGCCAGGCTGGGCGCGCTGGGATCAGACACATCGATCACTTGCAAATCATCCAAGAATGGATCGACCACATAGGCGTAGCGCCCCGACACAACCACGGATCTTGGAAGTGCCCCGATGACCAAGCTGCCGGCCACGCTGGGCGCGCTGGGATCAGACACATCGATCACTTTTAAATCATTCGAACTGGTATCGACCACATAGGCGAGGGACAGGCAGCCCGGAAAAAGGGACAGGTCATTTTTCTTCGTGTTTTCGGAAACTCGGTCGTTTCTACCTTTAGAGCCACCCAGAGTGGGTTGGCCCGAAAAGGAGTCCAGAAATGCCCCGAGTTGCACGCAAACACATCCTCTCCCGAGAGGGGAGATTCTTCCACGGCGTCAATCGAATCAATGGTTTTGCCGGCTATTATCCATTTCAGAAGCCTCTCGTCATCCCTGAGTTCATTCGCCGACTCCGGCAGTCGGTACGGCGCTGCTGTATCCATTGTGCCGGGTTCGTTCTGATGGGGAATCATTACCATCTGATCTTGTTTGCTGAGAAGTTTCGCGAGCTCAGTCGCAAACAGTTGGAATACTACGCCAGAGCTCGCTGGGGCAAGCTCTGGAAGCTCCGAACTCTCTCTTGGGCTGACCAGCGATGGGAGCGGTTCAATCAAGAACTGTTCGACCTGAGTATCCTCATGCGTGACTTCCAGGGACCCTTCTCCACCTGGTTCAACAAGACCTTCAAGCGCCGCGGGCGGTTGTGGGCCGATCGCTTCAAGTGTCAAGTATTGGGAGATTTCGCCTCCATGCAGGAAGCACTGCTGTACGTGGAACTGAATCCGGTGCGAGCCGGATTGACGGCTCTGCCGAAAGAGTGGAAAGCCGGCTCTGCCTACTTACGGGCGGTGGGCGAGGACGGTTTCCTGATTCCATTGAAGGAGATCTTTCCCGACATCGCCACAGAGAAGCTGCCCGGCTACTACCGAGCGCTACTGCTTCACCGCGGCATGAGTCGGACTCGGGAAGATCAGGCACAGATCTCGGCCGAGATCGTGGCGGCGGAGTTGCAGCGAGGCTTCATTCAGATGGGACTCTACCGAAAGCGTTGTCGCTTCATGATTGACGGATTGGTTCTGGGCAAAGAGCACCAAATAAGACAGGAACTGGACCGGCTGACTCTGGAGGGAGTCTACCGGCGGAGGAAGAACCCGACTCAACACTTCAACGGCTTGTTCTTTACGGTTCGCGAACAGCGTTCCCATTGTCGCTGGTAGCCTACGTCGGTCTCGGTCAGCACCCAAGGCCCGCACATCGGTGCTCTGACATGCCGCACTCCAACGCCCGACTGTTGAGAATTCGCCTGACTGGAATGACTCCGAGGGTGACTCTACTCCTCGTGTCACCTATATACTTGTTTTCTGTCGAAGCTTCGCTCTCCCAGCTCGAATCTCATTAAGGCGCTGACATCGATCAATCCCACCGGAGCATCAGATCTGACTACCCGTCGGAGCTCTTCCATCGGCTTGAGGAGCACTCCGTCCGAATCGAACAGTCGAGGTTGCAACTCACGCAGTAAAGACATGTCCCCTACTCCGGGCTTCATGCTTGGTCGACGCCTCTGGCAGCTCCGTGCCCAGGCCGTTTCTCGCCGGCCCTACAAACGATTCGCATGCCCGCCTGTCGCCGAACGGTCAGTGGATCGTTTTTGCTACGTTCCCGGTTGGCAAGGAACCCCGAAGCGGATTTCAGGCGTTCGATGGCGCCACCCTCTCGATCTCGGATTACCCCACGACCGGACGCTGGCAGATCACTCGCCCGGACGCCGATGTGCGTGCCTGGGGTTGGCTCAGCGACCGGGAGGTCTACTGGCAAGACTCGCAGGGCCGGTCATGGGTGGTCACCGTCACCCCGCGTGGCGGCGGAGAGCCGGTCATCGGGGCCCCGCGCCCGCTGCTCGATGAACGGATCTTCGCGGAAGAGGGCAGCCGCATCGTCGACTATTCCATTGCCCGGGAGCAATTCCTGATCGTGCGCAGGGCCGGTCCTGTCCCACGCGCCCGGCGCATTGTTGTCAGCGATTGGCGCGCCGATCCATGATCGACTGGACTGCCGAGGCGACGCCCAACTCCTTCCGGCTTGCCAACACCTCAGGCTGACGCTAGCATCGACTCCTCATGATTGGCCGTTCAATAGCCCACTACACCATCACCGCTAAGATCGGCGAAGGTGGTATGGGTGAGGTGTACCGTGCGACGGATGCGAAGCTCAAACGAGACGTGGCCCTCAAAGTACTCCCCGAATCCTTCACCCAGGACCCCCAGCGCATGGCCCGCTTTACCCGTGAGGCCCAGGTCCTTGCCTCGCTGAATCATCCCAACATCGGGGCCATTTTCGGACTTGAAGAGGAGGACGGCATCCGGGCCCTCGTGCTGGAGTTGATCGAAGGGGAAGACCTTTCTGAGCGCATTGCCAAGGGACCGATTCCATTGGAGAAGTCCCTCAAGATTGCCCTGCAAATAGCGGAGGCGTTAGAGGCTGCGCACGAGAAAGGAATCATCCACCGTGACCTCAAACCCGCCAACATAAAGATCACGCCTGACGGTCAGGTAAAGGTACTGGACTTTGGACTCGCAAAAGCCGCCACCGCTGCGTCCGAGGCCTCTCCCGATCTGACGGCCTCGCCGACGCTGTCGATGCAGGCCACCCAGGCTGGCATCATTCTGGGGACGGCTGCGTACATGTCTCCAGAACAGGCGAAAGGGAAGGCTGTCGATAAAAGAGCGGACATCTGGGCCTTTGGCTGTGTCCTGTTCGAGATGCTCACTGGACATCAGGCATTTCCCGGAAGCGAAGTCACCGACATTCTTGCTGCCGTTATTCGCGCCGAACCGGAATGGGATCGTTTGCCCCGGGACGTCCATCCGGGTCTCCGAACCCTGCTCGTTCGCTGCCTTGAAAAGGAATTGCGCCAGCGGAAGCAGTCCATCGCGGACGTGCGCGCTGAACTGGAGCTATCGCCGACACGGGCAGACCCAACAATGAAGGCGACTTCCGACCCGGGTGGAAGTCGAAGCTGGGCTCGAACCGTGGCGGCGGCCATACTGACTGCAGCACTAGCCTCTGCAATTACTGGTCTCGTGTTGTGGGATACAGATCCAGCGACGTCATTGATCTTGCGGTTTCCCATTACTCTGCCTGCAGAACAGCAACCGAGCGATAATGCAGCCAGCCTTGCGATTTCACCGAATGGACAGTCGATTGTGACTGTGGGCCCGAATCAACTCTATCTTCGAAACCTCGACGAGATCGAAGCCAGAGCTGTTCCGGGAACCGAGGGGGCGACTGGAGCGTTTTTTTCACCCGACAGCCGGTGGATCGGATTTTTTGCCAACGGTAGCGTGCACAAGGTGCTGGTGGAAGGGGGGGCTCCTCAAAGGATCGGTCGAATGCCCGCCATTCCCCAAGGGGCGAGTTGGGGATCCGATAATGTCATAGTGATCGGCGCGTCCCTGGATGGCATTGTGATGATTGCGGCCGACCCCGGTTCCGTCCAGTCACCGCTCACTACCGATGGTACCCCCCTTTACGAAGAACGACACTTCAGTCCACACATTCTTCCGGACGGAAGGAACGTTGTTTTCATGTTGGAGGAAGGGGAAGACTCTTACGTCGCGGTGGCTTCGCTGGAGACCGGCGATTATTGGAAGCTCTTTCCCGGGGGCGCTCCCCGTTATCTTGCGACCGGGCACCTCATCTACGAGGACGCCGGCAATCTCATGGCCGTACCCTTTGATTCCGTTGCGCTGGAACCCAGTGGAGATCCGGGACTGGTGCTGGAAGGTGTATTCAGTTACCGGTGGGTGGGGTCGAACGTCTCCTACTATGCGATCTCGGATGATGGGACCTTAGTGTATGTGCCGGGAGGCGAAGTCGAGTTCCGCAGAACGACGAGACTTGCCTGGGTCGATCGAAGCGGTAAGATCAGGCCTATCGGCGATGATGTCAACGATCACTTCTATCCCCGATTGCACCCCAGTGGTGAGCAGCTGGCGGTCTCGCGCCAGGACGAGGCCGGACGGAATATCTACCTCTGCGATGTTAGTCGAGCAACTCCCGAGCGGTTCACCTCCGATGGAGTGAACTACCTTTCGGCATGGTCGCCTTTGGGAGACCGACTGTTCTACCAGGGATTGTACTGGAAGGCGCTCGATAGCATCGAATCGCAAACACTTCCGGTGGAAAACAACCTAGGGTGGCCGGGGTCCGTGTCTCCCGATGGGCGATACCTGGCGTATACCGATGTTGAACCGGAAACCAGCGGGAATATCTGGATCGTGGATCTGGACGACCCTGGGCAGCCAACGGGGTTTGCCGGTGGTCCTGACAATGAGCGCGCCCCCTGGTTCTCTCCCGATGGACGGGCTATTGCTTATGTTGTAGGCACTTCTTCCGGAGATATGGAGGTGTATGTCGCACCTTTTCCCGGTCCGGGTCGGCCGCTTTCAGTATCTAGCGGTGGAGGCACCGAACCGGTCTGGGCGCCCAACGGAGAACTGTTCTACTGGCAGGGCAACACGTTATTCGCAGTCGAGGTGGCAACGACTCCTGAACTCCGCATCCTGGAAGAACAGGTCTTATTTGAAGATCCCTCGTTTTTGAGAACAACCCAGCGCCTTCCCAACTACGATGTCTCCGCGGACGCTACGGAGTTCGTCATGGTTCAACGCATTGGGCCGTCTCAAGCAGATCAGATCAACGTCGTCCTCAACTGGTTCGAGGAACTCAAAGAACGGGTGCCGGTGCCATGATCGGCAACACTCTCTCCCACTACAAGATCACAGAGAAGCTCGGTGGCGGTGGGATGGGTGTGGTCTACAAGGCCGAGGATACCCGATTAGGCCCGCAATGTAGGCCTGAAGTTCCTGCCTGAGAAGTTTGCCGAGAATCGCCAGGCACTGGAGCGGTTCCAGAGAGAGGCCCGAGCAGCCTCAGCACTCAACCATCCCTACATTTGTGTCATCCACGACATCGGGGAGCATGAAGGCCAGCCCTTCATTGTGATGGAGTACCTAAAGGGCAGACCTTAAAGCACCGCATCACCGGCAAGCCCATCGCAACGGATGAACTGCTGGACCTGGGATTCAGACGAATGGGCTACGTGGCCCTGGCCCTGGTTGTTATCCATTTGCTGGTGCTTGGAATCGAGGGCTGGCTGGCGCCGCGCGGCTGGCACGGCGGGATTCCCCCAGTCAGCCTGGTCGCTGTCGTGGCAGCTCTGGTTCCCCTTATCGTCAAGCGCTGGCTGACGCACGAACAGCCAAAACAGAAGGCGTAATTTGCCGTGGATGACACCCAGTGGACGCCACCCACCCATTTCAAAGCTGAGCCCATTCAGAACTGATGTGATTACGGACTTCACCCAGTTGGCTCGGCGGGTCAGTAGGCACACGTGTTAGCGATCATTCCAAAGCGCCTGTTCGGAGGAATCGAGTGGTCGTTGAGGTCGAATCGCACGTAGAGAGTCTTTTTGAGTGCACGGGTAGCGACAGATCCGAATCGAAGGGATGAGCGGGCAGTGCCAGCAGTTTTCTCTGCTCTTGCTCAAAGACCTCAGCCACCGGCTTTTCCAGTCGTAGCCCGGAGATATACTTGACCAAAACTTGACCGGAAAAAGAGATGGCAAAGGGCATCAAAATAAAAGAAGAGTTCGTGAGACTTCGTGCTGAAGGCAGAAGTTTCAATCAGATTTCTGTGGAGCTTGAGGTCTCTAAGCCGAGACTCTTAAAATGGTCAGTCGAGCTGCGTCACCAGATCGATTCCTTGCAGTTGCTCCGCTACGAAGGCTTGATGGCCCAGTATGAAGCGATGAAGGAAGACCGGCTAACCCTGCTGGCTGCGACTCGTCAGCGGTTGCTCCAAGAGCTCCGAACTCGCGACTTTAAGGATGTACCGACCGACAAGCTCATCAAACTCATTCAGTCCGCAGAACAGCGCATCTTCAAAGAGCTCGCCTCAGTAAGCCACCTTGAGCGCACTGGCTTCGATAACGAGGCTTTTGAAGAGGCTTTCAGCACACGTATTCGGATCGGTTAAAGAATCTCCAAGTCGATTTGCCGACCCTTTGGTAGGCTTGATCCCGCTTGGCGCGGTCCCGAAAATCGGCGGAGTGGGAAAACTCCGATTGTCCTCGACGTGAGCTTCACGACCGAATCGGCAAACTCCTGCAGTTGCCCTCTCGGCATTCCTTCGAGCTTCTGTGCTTGGTTCCTCTCTGAGCGAGTCTTTCAGCCTCTCTGAGTATACTAACCTTGGTCCTAGCCTACCCGGAAAAAGGGACAGGGCATTTCTCTGGATTGCTCCTCGATGCTGAACCAATAAGTGCGTCGCATGATCTATGACGCTAGAAAGCTGGACCGGCTACAAGTCGTGTGGAAAAGGGCCGAAGATCGCGCTCCGTTTTTCAAAGTTGAGGAGAAGCGGGATTCTTATGCCTGTCCCTTTCGTTTTACGGTCTTCTTCGATGCGATGGTGATAGCTACCAGTTCGTCGGCTTCCTTGCTTAATGGCGCGATCTTCTCCGGTGTAACCGTCCCTGCCGTTTCCAATAACTCGAGCCAGTAAATGCACTCGTCGGCTGTCGGGGGCCACTTTAAAAGCGGCCACTCAGGGCCGGGTCAAAACCGGCCAGTGATCTAGTTGTCAGCCCAGCTGTCTACAGCGACATTCTAGACTTTTGGTGTCGAGTTCTCGACACTCGACCAAGTTCTATCAATCGGGGGCCTCGCGGTCATTGGAGGTCTCAAGTTTTGCCAAGAACGCGGCTGGTCCCGTGCGGATTCGGGTGGCCTGACCCGCGAAGAAGGGTGGGCAGGCAAAGTTCGCATTGAGCGTGGTCCTGTAACTCGCTGAGGATTCTGGTCCCGATCAGGCAGCGAACGTCTCCAGGAATGATAGCGAGCCGGAGAGAGTACACATGCAGATTAGAAGCTCTCGGCCTTAACAGCCAGCTTCTTTCGGAGTCTCCAAGTATACACACCGAGAAGGGCACAGAGCACCAGCCCACCAGCAAAGCCCTGCAGCACAAAAATACGGGTTCTGCCCGGTATGTCTATATCGTGGCGATGGTTCCAGATCTCGGTGATTTTCCCGCCCTCTATTCTAAAGACATTGATGATCGGAATGGTCATTTCGCCAATGGCCAAGTGCCCAAACAGTGTGGTGGGGGTGAATGTAAACTGCCAGCGAGTGGCCACCAGATCACGATCAGCAAGCTGGTAGTCAATCTGCCCGGAGAGATCACCATTGCTCCAGAAGAAGTCGGCAATCTCTTTCTGCACGATAGCTGGCTCCGTGACGTTCTTTTGGTCGCCATCATCGTGGACTACATACTCATCGGCCAGAAACTTGGCATAGCTGTCTGTATTGTTTGTGAACCACAGCTCACGGTAGAAGTCGGCTGCAATCTGCTTGTTTGATTCGAGCTGGTCAGCAGCAGAGAGTGGGCTTGTCAGAAGCACGAGCAGCAGTGTGAAATATCGGTTCATCGTTGATAGGCTCCCTTGCAAGCAATGCATTCCATGTACTCACTCAGCATGTTCAATGGGATCAGCGGAACGAAAAAGAGAGTGATGAATCGTCTGACCCGGTGTTTTTCTTTGTTGGCAACAGCCTTTGCCTCATTCCATGTCGGGGGCCACATCAAAAGCGGCCACTCAGGGCCGGGTCAAAACCGGCCAGTGATCTAGTAGTTATATCCTCGCCTTGAACACATTTCAATCCTTGTGAAGGCCTCCGTGAGGAGGCTGTACGGCCTGCTGGTCGGGGCGGGTTTGCTGTGAGCCCGTGAGCAGGGCGTTCGTTGACCGGTTCGGCCGGTTCTTGGACCGCGAAGCTGGTCGATCCGGAATCTTCTTTCTTGTTGGTATGTCCAGTAGCAGAAGCGGTGCGTAACTGTGGGAAACGAGCGAGCACCGCGAGCCGTTTTCCAAGCGCTGTGGGAACGGTGGAAGAACCGATGCATGGGCCGGCTTCTCGATGTGACCGTTCTCCACGGTTTCCATAGCGCGGCAGTTTCCACGCCTTTCCGGTTCCGGCTCATTTCTTTTCTCCTCGCTTCTTGGTCGACTTCTCCCGTTGTTGACGTTCGTAGAGGCGATAGCTCTTGCCTCGAATGAAGGTCACCTCCGAAACGTGTAGAAAACGATCCAGCAGCGCAGAGGTGGCCGCCGTGTCTCCTCCCAGCATCGCTCCCCAGTCCTCGAGTGGTCGGTTCGAACTGATAATGGTCGAGGTCTTCTGGTAGCGGCGATGCAGGATCTCCAGCAGATCTTCAGCCGCCGAGTCGGGCACTCTCCGAAGTCCCAGATCCTCGATGATCAGCAGCGGGATCCGGGTCATCTCTGCAATGTAGGGTCGGCGCATCCCGGTGGCAGTGGCTTCAGCGATGTCCTCGAGCAGATCGAAAGCCGACTTGTACTGTACCCGGTGACCCGCTTCCACAGCCTTGATTGCCACCGTGATGATCAGATGTGTTTTGCCGACTCCCGCCTGACCGATGACCAACCAGCCGCGACACTGTTCGATGAATCGGCAAGTGGCCAGATCAAAGATCTGCTGCCGATTGATCGAGGTGTTGAAAGAGAACCTGAAGTCCTCCAAGAGTTTGCGTTCCGGGAACTGGGCCTGGCGGAGACATCGCTCCAGCAAACGGTCGCGCCGGCGGGTGAGTTCGTCGTCGATGAGCAGCTCAAAGAACTCCTGATGAGAGAGACGGCCCTGGATGGCTTGTTGCAGCCGTACGTCAAAGACCTGGGCCAGGCCCGAGAGCCTGAGGTGGCGAAGTTTCCGTTCCATTTCCAATGAGATCATTCCGGGTCTCCTGAGCGGGGAGTGAGTTGGTACTCAGACAGCGGCCGAATCAACTCGTGGTCGGAGGTGAATAGAGAGCGTTGCGGCACGTCTAGTCGCTTGCATAAAGCCACCAGGGTCCGATAGCGGAAGGCATCGTGAGAGAGAGCCTTGGCACAGGCTTCATTGACGACCGTGGCCGGGTAGCGTCGGGTCAAAGAGATCATGCCTCTCAGGAGCCGGTAGGCCAACACGTCGCGCACCTCCAGGGCTCGCACTGCCCAGCGGTGAGCATCAGAGCCAATCCTGCGGGCTTGCCCGAGCAGCTGACTCTCAGTTCGATAATGAGCGTAGCGTTTGCGTTCCGGAAGATGTGTGGGTTCGGTCTGGAACTGGCCGGGTTTCCGCTTGGGATGCAGGACGACTTGCTGCTCTCGGAAAAAGACTCGGACGATCCGGTCATCCCAGTGCACAGCCACTTCACAGCCAAGCAGATGATTGGGTACCGAGTAGAAGGCTCGATCGACTTCGATGTGGCCATCCACGGAGACCGTGCGACGGCCGGTACGGAAGAAACTGAAGCGGGAGTCGGGTAGAGGTCGAAGACCCTTCTGTTCCTCCAGGAATCGGGGCCAGACCTGCTGTTTGGTGGTGCCGTGGATGCGCTGTCGGGCGACCCGCTCGTTCCAGTTCCGTAGATGCTCATTCTGCTCGGCCAGACTCTCGAACCGTCTGCCCTTCAGGGCACTGGACTTTGTATATCCGATCGTCCTTTCGACTTTTCCATTCTCATTTGGAGAGCCAGGATGGATGGGAATGATGGCAAAACTATAGTGACGGCCCAGCGCACTGAAAACGGCGTTGATCTCGGGATCGACAAAGCAGGCTCGCGTGACTCCGGCCTTCAGGTTATCCAAGCGAACCACGTCTACCGAGCCACCAAACCAGTGGAAGGCATTCTCGACACAACGGACGAAGGTCTCCAGATCCTGCCGCCAGACGACCTCCTCATACGAGTGGCGGGAATAACACAGCACTGCCTTGAACAGGTGGGGGCGACGGTACCGGCCCGATTCGGTTTGTGTCAGAGCTGCTTTGCCAAAGTCCACCTGCATGTCCCGACCGGGTGGAGTTTCCACCCGAGCGAAGACTCGTGGACTCTCGGCTTTGAGCTTTCTGCAAAACCGTTTGACGGAGTTATACGCTCCATCGAAGCCATGCTCCAAAACCAGGTCTTGCCAGATCCGCTTGGCATGCAACCCCAGCTCAAGCTTCTTCTGGATTTCCTCCCGAAAAGGCTCACACGAGCTGCGCCGACCCGGGGGCCGCTTTGGCCGCTTTTGCTCACCCGAGCCGGGGGCCACTTTGGCCGGTTTTGAATCTCGGGACGGATCATGTCGGGCTACAGTCTCTCGACGAACTCCTGTTTCTCGCTCGATCCGCCGATACGACCAGCCCAGCTTCAATAGCGCCACAACCGTTTGTTTCTTCTCCATTTTCAGTACATTGACCATCGGCGCATCCTACGAGGGATGCAGCTCTCAATGGCTCCTGAAAATGGCCGGTTTTGAAGTGGCCCTCACTGGCCGCTTTTGGGTGGCCCCTGACACATTCCACTCAAACTCCACGAGAGTAGATTATAATCGGTTGCATGCGGTGCGTGGAGCCTCAATGCCCAAGAGACCCTATCAGTTGTCTCCTGTATTGCCGTTGAGTTCGTTCGACTAATCCGGGATTCTAAGGCCAGAGAGAGGATCAAGACCCCACTGCGAATAGGAGTGTGGGGTCACCGAAGTTGTCCCCAATGGCCATAAGAACTCCTGTGAGCGTCTGCCCTAGCTAGAACAACCACGAGCAGCACATGCATCCGATGCAGCGTCGGCTGATCAAGCTGCAAATGCCACCAAAATCGTATCGGATGGAGTTCTTGCGGAGCACGACCGCTCGCTTCAGCGGTGCGGAATCACGGGTAGCAGGAGCGACGAGGGGCGCTCTGCATCGTGATATACGACCTGCTCGGCGACACGGATGTCGACCTCTGTTCCTTCTCCCACCGGTTTCGCGGTATTGAGGTTCCGGTCGAAGCGCGGGAAGTCACTGCTGGTGATGTGAAGCCGGATACGATGCCCGGCCTTGAAGACGTTACTCGTCTCAGAGAACTTGATGGTCACGCTGTAGACCTCGCCAGGAGCCAGCATGGTAGGGTGCGTGAGCGACTCCCGATACCGGGTCCTCAGCATGCCCTGGCTGATGAGGACGGCCCGACCGTCCGGATAGACGTCAGAAACCGTCGCCAAGAAATCCGTGTCGGGCACGTTCGTGGAGAAAAAGAGCCGAAGGATCATGGCTCCGGTTACCTCCCTGTCCACGTAAAGGCGATCAGTAGTGAACACGAGCACATCGTGCCTCCCTTGATTGACTCGTTGATCGAGGGGCCCACCCGGCGCCAGTCCCCCCGTGCAGCACTCGGTCCCTCCCCAGGACGGCACCGGGTTTCGAGGGTCGTACAGGTACCTATCTGGCGGCTCGTCCAAGGGAGGCTCGGCGGCCAGGCGACCGTCGCCGACACACGGCTA
>CBDDCF010000013.1:0-15759 GCA_965225995.1 Acidobacteriota bacterium
GAAACTCCAGAATCCAGAAATGCCAAACAAGGTGCTCGGGCGGTCTGCCCAAACCTGCAGGACGGTTCGGGCGGAGCCTTGTAGGATAACCTCCCAGGTTGTCATCAGGATTCAAGTTTCAGGTCAGCCCATCCGCCGAGCTGTTGTCGGATCATTCATGAAAGAAACTTGGAAGAGCTCCCTCGCTGACGCTTCGGGCTCCGTAGGAATGCATCGAAGTTAGAGGAGGCGCTCGGCCAAGATCTTTCGGAGCCCGAACCGTCAGCGGGGGATCGATTCCCGCGATCAAGTTTCATCATTAGCATTGGATCTGCTTCGCCGCCTTGACCTACCCCCACAACCGAGTCCACTCTCTATGTTAGGACTGCGGGCCTATTTTCGGTAGCCTGCAGCCGTGGAATCAAGGGTGGCGAAACCCATCGAGCCTCCGGTGCTGGCGGTCGGTAGCCGAGGGAACTATGGGGTCGAATCTGGTTGTATTCCCTTCTCCAGCGTTCAATCAAAATCTTCGCCTCCAACAAAGTGTCGAAGATCTCGAGGTTCAGCAACTCGTCTCTGAGCTTTCCATTGAAACTCTCGATATATCCATTCTCCCAGGGGCTCCCCGGTTCGATGTAAAGCGTTCCGACACCCACTCGAGCTAGCCATTCTCGAACAACCTTGGCCGTAAACTCGCTGCCGTTGTCGGATCGGAGATGCTCGGGTGTTCCTCTCTCGACAAAGAGCTCTCCCAGCTTCTCGAGGACCGACGAGCTGTTGAGTTTTCTCTGGACCTCAATCGCCAGACACTCTCTGGAGTACTCGTCCATCAAAGTCAACATCCGGAAAGCTCTGCCGTTGTGAGTTCTCGATTGCACGAAGTCGTAACTCCAAACATGGTCTCTATAGGCCGGCCGCAGTCGAATACAGGATCCGTCGTGCAACCACAAACGTCGCCGCTTGGGCTGTTTGGCCGGTACCTTCAGGCCTTCTCGCCTCCACAGTCGTTCGATCCTCTTGTGATTCACCTGCCAGCCTTCCCGTCTCAGTAGAGCCGTGATCCGAAGGTACCCATAGCGGCCGTATTCGCTGGCCAGCTGAGTCATCCGTGCCACCAACTCATCTTCGTCCTCTCCAATCTTCGGCTCACGACGCTGGGTGGAACGTGCCTGACCCAAGACCCGGCAAGCCCGACGCTCGGAGACGTCCAGCCTCGAACAAACACGCTCGACAGCTCGTCGCCGTTTCGCCGGGCTTAGAAGTTTCCCTCCGTCACCTCTTTGAGAATCTGGTTATCCAGGGACAGATCGGCCACCAGTCGCTTCAGCCTGAGGTTCTCCTTCTCCAGCTTTTTGAGCCGCTTCGCCTGGTCCACACGCATGCCGCCGTATTCCTTGCGCCAACGGTAGAAGGTCTGCTCGCTTACACCAATCTGCTTGACGGCCTGCGGGGTCGTTTTGCCTCTGCCCTGGGCCACCTCGACCTCCCTCAGCTTGCGGATAATCTGTTCCGGGGTGTGTTTCTTCTGTGCCATTCTTACCTCCTTACTACGTCCAGTTACTAATACTCAACCTGGACTCGTTTCAGGGGGTAAGGTCAATACCAATCCCGGGTACCGAGGGAGCCGCCCGACCAGAACCTTTCTTTTCCCACGACGGTAAATGGCTGGCATTCGGGACTGGAGACAACACCCTCATGAGGGTGGCGCTGACTGGAGGGCGCCCGGTGCGGATTGTCCAATTGCTGGCCAATCCACGCGGGGGGAGTTGGACCTCTGACGATACGATTGTAGCGGCAGTAGGTGGTGCTGGGTTGGTGCGAGTCCCTGCTGGTGGCGGTGACCCGGTGACGATCGCCAAGCCGGACGATGGCCGCCAGTACTGGTACCCTCAAGTCCTCCCCGGAAACCGAGTAGTGCTCTCTACCGCGTCTCCTCCAGAAGCCAATGCCGGAGACGTGATGCTGTTGGATCTGGAGAGCAGCGAGAAGCGGATCTTGGTTCGAGACGCCGTTGCAGGTCAGTACGTTACCTCTGGGCACCTGGTGTTTATGCGGGGCGGGGATATCTGGGCCACCCTTTTTGACCTCGAAAGCCTCGAAGTCGTTGGCGATCCAGTGGTGATCGAACAGGGTGTGCGCGTGGAGTTTGGGGGCGCGATTCAAATGGCGGTGGCTGCCGATGGGACGTTGGTCTATATCCCCGGCCTGCCAGCAGTGGGAAACACTACTCTTGGATTAGTAGATCGGAATGGTGAAGTGGAGCGTCTCAACGTCCCTCCAGGCGGGTATGTGTCTCCGCGTCTTTCTCCCGACGGAAGCCAACTCGCCGTGCAGACGACAGACGGGGACAACAGGAGCGACATCTGGGTCTATGAAATGTCGGGGAACACCCAGATCAGGCAGTTGACGCAGGGAGGTACCAACATCCGGCCCATCTGGACGCCGGGCGGGGACAGAGTGACGTTTGCCTCCGTCAGAGATGGAGCGCAAGGCATCTTCTGGCAACCCGCCGATGGGAGCGGTGGTGCCGAACGTTTGACAACCGCCGATGATGGCGTGGAGCAGTGGCCCGGATCATGGTCTCCAGACGGGCGGACGCTAGCGTTTGCAGCTGGACGACCAGGAACATCAGTAGATCGCGATCTATGGATCCTCTCACCCGATGGTGCGAATGCCCCGAACTCTTCTATGACTCCGCTGGCATGACGTCCCACCCCGAATTCTCGCCGGACGGACATTGGCTGGCGTACTGGTCCACACAGGATAGGAGCGCCGAAGTTTGGGTGCAGCCGTTTCCCGCCTCGCCCGGAGTGAAGCATCAGATTACACAAAACACCGGGGCGATGCCTCTCTGGTCACGTGACGGGACCGAGTTGTTCTACCGGCCCAGCCCCGTTGGGCAGGCGATATTGAACAGGGTTGGAATCGCGACCGAACCTTCCTTTAGCTTTACAGAAGAGCGACGAGTCCCGATAGATGATTTCATCTTAATCGGTGGCTTTAGAAGCTACGACATTGCGCCGGACGGCGAACGATTTGTGATGGTGTTTCCGGCGGCGGAATCCCCTTCCGGCGCAGCCCCCCGTGCCGAAATCATCATCGTCTGGAACTGGTTCGAAGAACTCAAACGCCTCCTGCCGACGGTCAACTGACAGGATCAACAGCGCGGCGCTTGTGGCCCTTCGCTTCGAACACTCCTCACCTGAAACTTGAAACTCTGTTCTCCTGAAAGGCCAAATTGTGATTTTGGCTAGTTTCGAGACAACGCGTGCATTGTCCGGGCTAAACTATTCGGGCTTAGAGTTGACTTACCCTGAATTTAAGAGTAATCTCGTTTACCATGAACTCTCAAGATCAAAATAAAGCATCCCATGATCTGGGCTATGTCAGAAATCTTGTCGAGCAGTCCGACTCCCCTCACTCGCCGCCCCTACTCTATTTTCTGTGGGCCGTGATATTCCTGGCTGTCCCTCTGATTGCGGAAGGCTCTATAACGGCTTCCTCCTTCGGAAAGTTGGTTACCCTCATCCTCGCGCTCGGTTATTTCCTGGCCGGACTGCATTTGGAACGATCATTCGGCTGGGTCAGTCTCGCGATGCTCCTCGGCTACGCAGTTCTGCTGCTCGCCCCGGCGTTCTCGTGGACGATCACCGGGGTTCTGGTGGCGCTGGCAATGACAGCAGCGGGCCTGGGAGTAGGACGCCATGCCGCAATCGAAAACTGAAGCAACGGCTACATCGTGGGCGGGGCTAGGCGACCTCGATAAGCTACTCGAACATCGAGTACGGCTGGCCATCTGTGTACTGCTCTCCCGTAACGACACCCTCTCTTTTCGTCGGCTGCAAAGACTGTTGGCGGAAACCGACGGCAGCCTGGGGGCGCAACTGAGAAAGCTCGAGAACAACCGGTATCTAACCGTCAAGAAAGAGTTTCGAGATCGCCGCCCGGTCAGCTGGTACCGACTCAGCCAGGAGGGAAGAAGCGCTCTTCTCAAACACCTCGCGGTCTTGGAACGACTGATATCCGAAGCTTCTGCAGAATCGAAGCTCGAGTGAGCTTCTAAATCATAACCACGGCACGGGTCAGATCTCGGCGGAACAATTCTCCCGATTCTCGTGCCTAGGCACTTACTGAGGGCAACTTCTTTGCAGTCGAGTCAGGTTTTCCAAGCGCGAGCGTCGAGGGTTCACTTCAATCCCAAAGGGATTGCGGCCTCTAGCCCAGGGTTGTCTGCAACCCTGGGTTGCGAAGACGGTAATATCCCCAACCCCAATCGGGGTTGCGTCTCTCCAACCCAGCTGCAAAACAGACGAAACCCATTCAGGGTTTGGGCCCAGTGGGTGCTGTGCTGACCCAGGGTTGGGGCAAACCTGGGCTGCAAGACGGAATCCCGTTGGGATTGAATCCGTACAGGATTCCAGTTTTCGAAGAAACGGCGGTTGCACCCCATCGAGGCCTGGCATGGGATCCCCTTGGTCGGTTCGAGGCGGAGCGTCGCTAGCCCGGACAATTCAGGAGTTTTCGAAGCAAAGGGCCGGAAGCGGCGCGCTGACAAGGTTTCATTCACCCCCGCTGTCATAGTCGTGCACTCTGTCGAGGAGCCCGAGCGGGGGAAAACGTAGTCAGTGCGGATGATCCCGGCCCTGCAGCCGACAACGCGAGCACTCCCTTTTCCAATCCCTCCAGACCGAGATTCGGACTCTGCCCGGCGTTGAGTCCGTCGTGGCCAATTCGAGCCTGCCTTTCAGCGGAGTCGCTTGGACTACCGAAATAATCCCATTGGATCGGTCCCCAGCGACCAACCGAGCGAACCCCAGAGCCCACCATCACTCGGTGACTCTCAGCTATTTCCGAACATTGGGAATCCAACTAAGGGAGGGCCGGACTTTTCTCGAAGAGGACATCGAGAGCCCCCTCTCATTTGCCGTGGTGAGCGAGAGTACCGCCCGTGTTCTGTGGCCGGAGGGAAGCAGTATCGGGAATCGTTTCCGAATGCAAGGGAGGGGCCCTCCCCAGGAGTTTGAGGTTCTCGGCACCGTCGCCGACACGAAGCAGATCTCGCTTGACGCTCCCGTTCAGAATCAAGTCTACCTACTGAACGCTAAACAGCCTTCTTACTTCCTCGACTTCTCAGTCCGAGCCAGAGCCAGCCCACTGGCCCTTGCAGAGGCGATTCGAAAGAGGGCTCACGCTCTCGATCCGAATCTCCCCATCGAGGACATCGTGACCATGGAGACCCGTCTCGCCAGTTCGATCTCTCAGGTACGGCTGCACACATTCTTCCTGACAGGTTTTGGCCTTGTCACGATCTTGATCGCAACCGTAGGAGTTCATGGCGTGATTTCATATCTGGTAGCTCTTCGATCGCCGGAGCTGGCGATTCGGCACGCACTGGGTGCCGCTCAATCGTCGCTGGTCAAGGAAGTGACCCTGGGAGAAATGCAAGGCGTCTTAGTCGGAGTCGCACTCGGTTTGATCTCCGGAATCGTAGTCTCCAGATTTCTGGCAGAGAGGATGGCGATGGAAGGCAGCACGTTGGGCATCTATCTCAGCGTCGCCGCAGGAGCAGCCATCGTCTCCTTGCTCGCTTGCCTCCCCCCTGCGTTCAAAGCGGCCAAGAACGACCCCGTGGCGGCGCTCCGGCTGAACGTCTGAAGTTTGTCGTAAAGTGGGGGCTCCCTTTGCCAGAACTTAGTCGAGAGGGAAGTCTTGCGCCAGAGCGTGAGCTATGTCGAGATAGAGCTGCTTGATCCGGTCTTCCAGTTCGGCTGGTTCGACTCCCCTCCAAGCTTCCGAGTCGTCCCACCACCCAATCTGGTTGAGATGGTCCGCATCCAAGACCGGAGGAACGAAGTACTCGTCGTTCCAGCGGGCCGAGCTGACCGGAACGAACCCATCGTTCGCGCCCGCCGCGGATCGGATCAACAGCCATGAGAATTTGAGCGGCGAAAAGATATGGATTAGATCTTGTTGACCCGCGTAGGCTCGATAACGCACTCCGTTTTGCCGCTCCCAGCCACTCACCTCCGTATTAAACGCCTCCATTGCTTCCGTTCGCAAATCGAGAAGCCCTTCAAATGCGAGGCCCAGAGCTAACGCATCTTCTGCCAGGCCTTTCGAGAGGAAATCGGCGAAGGGGGTACCGTGGTGGGGAGCCCCGATCGTGGTCAGCGACGCAATCTTCTCGTGAAACGCCTCCTCCCGGTTGGCCCATAGCATCTGGCGAGCATCCAGGCCGCCCATGCTGTGACCGATGATGTGGACCCGGTCCGAGGCAGTCGACTGCAAGATCGCCGCTACCTGGTCTTTGAGTTCCCTAGCGCGTCTGACGAGAGTCCCGTCCCAATCAACATTTGTGTGGTGCACGCTGAAGTCATGGGATTGCAGGAAAGTCCGAATATTCCTGAAGTAGTGGAATTCGTCCTTCTGGTCGTTATTGTCGATCTTAAAGAGGTTGTTGGAGAGCACGTCAAAGCGTGCTATTCCATGAGCGCGGACGATAGGATAGGTTGAATTGGCCAATTTTTGCTCCGTCTCAAGGCAGGCTTAAAAGATCCTTTCTCAAGATTACCCGAGCCCGACTTTAGGAGCAATGGGTTGCTTGCCTTCTACACCATTTGGAAATAGAATCCGCCCCACGCAATGAGCAATCAGAATATGGGCAAAGTTCTGGCGAGGTTGCGCCATATTAGCGTGGACTCATTCATGGGGAACATCCTTCCCGGAAACGTGCGTATTGAGTTTCGTAACCTCATGGTGAGGGCAAATGATCGGGTCTTCGAAGGGACGATGCCCCTGAAGCTGAGTGACATCAAGCCTTTCACTGTGCCGGCCTTTCCCCAGGGCCATTATGAGGTTTCCTTCATTCCGGAACGCTATCGGCGAAAGGCTATTTTCGCGAGTGTCCCTTCCAACGGAGTCCTCGAGCACGACTTGGAATTCTTCATTCACCCGGATCGAGCTCGAACCCGGTTCCCTTCATTTGCCACCCTCACTTCGAGTCCGGGTTTGTCCGATCTATTCAAAGTCCTGTCTGAAGCCGGCGTCGACGAACCTGAGTACAACGCATTATCGCCCAAACAAAAGGGTTCGCTCTTCAATCTGCACGCCAAGATGCAGGCTCAAGAGGTGGCTACCGATACCACTACATTCCCGTTTGTAGAGAGCATCTCGCGGACGCCCCGAGGCACGATCAGGATCGAAGAGGAAAGGGTATTCTTCAGAGCCAAACCCGACTTGCCGGGGCAGGTCGAACAGGCTGCGGGGTTCGGACTTGCCAGCGGTACGCTGCATAACAGCTTTTCCCAGGGCTTCACTCGAGGCAAGAGCTTCAAGACCCGGGAAGACATGGGAAGCCTTCAACTAACTTTCGCCAGCAATCCGGCCGGGGAGGTTGAGGTCGACGCCGCTCTGGACGATCACTCGGGGCTCATGCACGCCTTCGATGTGATTGGTCATCGGCTGACTGGGGACAAGACCCATCCCTTCGACATCCATCAGATTCTCATGCACTTTCATCATATCCATCCCGGTTATGCGCTGTTTTAGACCAGCAAGGTGCTTTGACTCCCCAGAACTTCACAGAGAGCGTCATGCCTTCCGTCGAGAGGCGGCGGCGCTGTTGACACTCTGCCTGAATCTGGTGCTTCTCGGATTCGGCCCGATACTCGGACAAGCGCCCAACGAGACCATTCGAGTCGTTTTTCTGGGGGATACGGGGACCGGCAAAAAAGGCCAGAAAGGAGTGCGCTACGAGATCCTGGAGACAGCCGAAAGAGTCGAGATCGATCGGATATTTATGGCTGGTGACAACATCTACAAGAACGGAAAACCTAAGCATTTCGGTGAGAAATTCTTGGACATCTACGATCCCCTGTTCGAGCAGGGGATTCAGTTTCATGCAGCCCTGGGGAATCACGCTGTCCAAAGATGCGATGCTGCGCCTTCAAACAACGACCCCTTTCCACGAGATGCGACCGCTTACCGCAACAATCCAAACAAGTGTTGGGCCGATCAGCATCTCGCTCTTCCCCAATTCGGCTATGTGAACTCTTTCCGCTACTACTCGATCGCGATTGGAGGCACCGGAGTGCCGCTGGCTGAGGTATTCGTCCTGGACTCCAACACACTCGACAGTAGCCAGACAAAACTCAAGTCAAAGAACTCAGATCAGGCCCAGCTCGACTGGCTGGTAGAGGCTCTAGGAGGCTCGCTGGCGCACTGGAGAATCGTCATGTTGCACCATCCGATCTACACGCCAAGAGCGGATAGACTGTTTGGACACAGGTCTGAGCTAAAGATGCGACAGCAGCTCGAGCAACTCTTAATTGGCGGTCACGTCGATGCCGTAATCCAGGGACACAACCACTTTTACGCCCGCCTGAAACCCCAACAGGGCGTCCGCTATTTCGTCACCGGATCCGGGGGAGCTGGAGCCTACGGATTCAAACCCGACGGGATGACTATCGATCGGCCGGACCAGGGCAAGTTCAACCACTTCATGCTCGTCGATCTCAGTCTGGAGAAGTTTCGGTATTGCAGCATAGACTTGGAGGGCAGGGTCCGAGACGGAGGCTGGTTCGCCAAAGGGGATCCTCAAGATACCCCCTACGCTCCGGGGAGTTGCCCGATTCGAGAGTGACGGCAGCCAGCTCGGTGTTGCGACTCGGGTACGACTCTTTGGCGGGGTGGCGAGGCGATTTGGAGCAAGTGCTGCAGCGGCGAGCTTGGCGACAAACGGGCGGGTCTCTAAGAATCGAGCTGCCGCTTTGGTATCCGGCTGGCAGTGAAACTTCGTTGGGAGCCTGTCCGAGTAATGGGGCGGATTGCGTTACCAGCGCCATGGGAACCGCACCCCAATACTCGGACAGGCGCCTAGCTAGGATGACACCAATTTCTCTGCAATCCTCTCGGCCAAAGCGGATATCGTCAAGAATGGGTTCACTCCGACTGCCGAAGGCACGATGGCTCCGTCGACAACAAAGATTCCGTCGTGAACTCCTCCCTCTCCATCGTAGACTCGCCCCCGCGCATCAACGACCCCTTGATCTGCGTCGCCGGCCATCCGGCAGCCGCCGAGTGGATGGACCGTGATCAGATTGTGTCCGCCCAGGAAAGTCCAGCGGAAGTTCTCGATGAAAGTCCCACCCAGCGTCTCCGCGTGCCGCTCGACCTCCTCATTCATTTCTTTGAAGATCGCCTGGTCCGGTCCGCCTGCCCACTCGATCTTCAATTGGCCCAGGCTGTTCAGTCTCATCTTGCCACCGGCATCATCCGCTCCGATACAGAGATAGACCATGGTCCGATTCAAGGCACCCAGCGGGTTCCAGGAAACCAGGTCCATTCCGATGCGTTGCAGTTCCAGGAACTTGTCGCCAAAACCCGAATCCTTGTCGCGGCCCGGAATAAAAGGGAATCCTCGTCGTGCCGGATCCACCAGCGCCAGCGGAAAGCTGAAGTCTTCGGCAATGTAGCGGCGGGAAAAGCCTTTGTCCTGGTTGTACCGCAGCCCACTCACAATCGAGGGTCCCGGCCGGACGGTAGCTCGCAGACTGTCCGGGTGATTCCCATATCCCATCACATCGGTTCGCTCGTTGTTGTTATAAGCAATCGCAAGAAAGTCGGCGTTGCCCGAGAAGTGAGAGCCCAATTGGTCTGAGATCTTCAAGCCGTGCTCCTTCGATCTGAGCAGGATCTCGGTAGAACCCAGTGACCCGGCGCTGACGACGACCTGGTTGGCGACCAGCGAGAGCTCCGGCCCCTGCCCATCCGGTCGGTTTACGTTGTAATGCACAACATATTTTCCGTCTGGACGCGACTCGATGTGCGAGATCTCAATGCGAGTAAAAATCTGAGCGCCGGCGGAACGAGCTGTGGGGAGGTAGTTGAAGTTCAGTGTGTTCTTTGCGCCCACGTTGCAGCCCGAAAAACAGTCTCCACAGTCAATGCACGGTTTCTGTTCAATTCCCGCGTCGTTGGGGCCGTCGAACTGGTGATTGACCGCCAGCTTGAGTAATCCAAAGTCATGGTCAGGGAGCTGATCCGCTCTCTTCTTGAGGGCCTGGACCTTTCTCAAGTCCATACCGCGCGGGTGCGGAACGACTCGCAAAGCCGCTTCAGCTCGCGTGTAGTAAGTCCAGATATCTCCACTGTTGAACAGATTCCGAATCTCGTCCGGCCAGTGAGCCATTTCAAAGAATTCGTTGTCCGGCCGAATTGCCACATTGGCATTGATCAGCGATGTCCCTCCCAGGCCATTTCCACGCAGCACATCGATCTCCCCGTTCACCATGTAGTCAAAAAGACCTAGCCTGTTTCGCGGCAGGTTGCTGAACCGAAAATTATCCCCGAGCCCACTCAGGGAGTCGGGAAAATCGCCCGGCAGCCATTCCTTCCCACGCTCCAGAACACAGACGTCCGTTACCCCGGCCTGGGCGAGTCTTGCTGCCATGATCGAACCTCCGTAGCCGGAACCGATAATCACCACATTCCACTGTTCTTTGAGCTGACTGTGATCTGTCGAGAGCGGAAATGACATGTGGGTTATTCCATCAGACCCGAAGATGACGGCAAGAGTGAAGGTCGTTTTGCCAATAGCACGTTTTCATCAAGAAGAGATGCCTTCCGAGGACTGTTCCATATTCTAACAATTCCCGAGTAGAGGAGCTAACAGAGAATGGTCGAATGTTGAAAAGGATACTCTTTCAATTTCAAACACAATCTCATTCGACCGTGAGTTAAGAGCCTCTCGACTACCAGGGTCAGGGAGCCGTGGAGCCATCCAGTCGAATTTCCAGGCTTGATTTTCGGTTGCTCAAGGGGATGAAATCTCGACGCCCTCGCACCAGGGACTGAAGATCTTGCTTTCCCAGATGTGAGAAGTCAAGCAGTTCACCGCCTACTTCCCAGCCAAAGCGAAGGCCCACGAATTGCGGCTTTCTGCCCCATCTGCGCCAACCTCGATACCAGCCACGAGGCTGCACGGTATGCGCGAGCATTTTCAATTGCTCCGCTTGGCCCAGGGTACAGGAAAAGCATTCGTAGCTGGTTTCCCAGGCCCCAAAGACCTTCTTCGGATAAGGATATCGGAACCATTTCCAGTCGTAACAGACGGTTATCTCGCTGGCTGCGACCGGTCCATTCGAATTCACCAGACGGACTTGTAACTCAGGAATTCGAAAGGGAGTTCCCAGGATCTTCGCTTCTCCGTCTGGAGTATGAGAAATCATCCGCCCCCTGGCTTGTCCGGCCCGGCAAGGAGCCGGGTTCTGTTGGAGAAAGGTCGCGAAGATCAACGGCAGGTTTAGAAAGAACCCACCCAGTAAGCTCCGTGCTCTCATCGTTCTAGCCGGATAATGGGCTCGTTGTAGGGATTAAAGTAGCGGGCCAACTCCCAGCGTAGGCACCTGTGAGGGCAACTCCCGAGCGTGCGTCAAGTTTCCAACACATCGCCAAATTGTGCCGGAAATCTCGGTCGCACTCAATTCCTTCGCAGGATTCGTCGATAGACTTCTCGTCGGTGAGCGACTCCAACCACGAAGACAATCACCTCGGTCACATGCACTTCATAGACTACCCGATAATCGCTCAAGCGAAAGCGGTAGGCATTGACGCGACCTCGAAGCTGGGCGGCTCCCAATGGTACGGGGTCGCCAGCCAGTCCGCTGATAAATGCTTTTACTCTTGACCGAATCTTTTTGGGGAGACGCAGGATCTCTTTGGGCACCGAAGCGTGGAGAAGGACCTTATAAGTCGTCTTTTGCCTCCTCCCAATCGACCCAGGGGCCAGCACGACGCTTTTCGATTAGGGCCAGGTCCTCGGCATCTCCCAGCCATTCCGCAATGGCGTCCTGCACCACCGCCTGTGCCTTGAGACCGTGTTCTGAGCAATAGCGATCCAACTGCTCTTTCAGCTTGTCATCGATGCGGTGTGTAATCGTGACCATCGAAACAAGTCTAGGGCCTAATGCAATCATTTACAATTTAAAGCTTTCAATTTGTTTAGCCTACCGAGGGCTCCCCCTCAGACCGACAAGCAGTGGAGTCTTCGACCTCGAGGCCCATTAAGCTCTTGACTTTCAACCCACCCTCTTAAACCCTGTTCCAAGGAGGAGACATGATCAGTGCCCGCCGTTTTCTCGTTGTTGCAATTGGCTTTGCTCTGACGGTCGCGACCGCGGCTCAACGTTCAGCCCCCAATGAACCCCGACTCCAGCATCGGCCTGATATCCCGGCCGTCAACGGACTCGTCACCGCCGGACATCCGCTGGCCGCCGCCGCCGGTGTCCGGGTCCTGATGCAAGGCGGCAACGCCTTCGATGCGTCGGTGGCTACCCTGGCTGTTCTGAACGTGGTCCGCCCTCAGATGTCGGGTGCGGCGGGAAACGGTTTCTTCACGATTTACGACGCCGCCTCAGCTGGGATCCACTCCCTCAACGCCACCGGTGCCGCACCCCTGGGGTTCGATCCCGCCCAGGTTGAGGCCTCCGACCTCTCGAGAGGCATCAAGGCCGGGGTCGTCCCTGGACTCTTTGGCGGATGGGTCGCCCTGCTCGACCGGTTTGGCACGATGACGCTAGCAGAACTCCTGCAACCAGCGATCGACTACGCGAAAAATGGGCATCCAATCGAGCCATCCGTAGCTCAAACCATCGAACGGCAGCGAGAATCGCTCGCCGAGTTCCCGTCCAGTGCCAGGGTCTTCCTTCCGGGCGGATCCCTTCCTCGGCCCGGGCAAACCTTATGGATGAAAGACCTGGCCCGAACATTCCGCAAGCTGGTCGCCGCGGAAAAGCGCGCTTTGAAAAGGGGACAGTCTCGTTCTGAAGCCCTGCAGGCCGCCTTCGACCGATTCTACAAAGGCGACATCGCCCAGGAGATGGCTCGTTTTTACGAAGAGAATGGCGGATTCTTCCGGCTGGCAGACTTTGCAAACTACAAGCCGTTGTGGCGCGAACCGATTCATATCAGTTACCACGGATACGATGTCTACACGAGTCCGACAACTTCTCGCGGCGGGCTTGAAGTGTTGATGCAACTCAAGCTGGTCGAGGGATTCGACTTGCCCTCGATGGCCGCCGGAAGCCCTGGCGTGCTTCACCTGACGATCGAAGCCATAAAACTCGCCAAGTCCGAGATCTACGAGCACGTCGCCGATCCCAAGTTCTACCGAATGCCGCTGCCGGAAATGCTCTCCGATCGATACGCCAAGACCCGGCGGCGTGAGATCCAGAAAGGAAAAGCCATGAATTACCCCGGTCCCGTGATTAAGCGAACGGGACCGATCCACGCTGCTCGCGACCCCAACGGCCAAGCGTGGGACGAGGGGAGCGTTGCGGGGAGCACTACCAGCTTCTCGATTATTGACCGGGACGGAAACGTAGTCGCCGCGACGCCCACCCACGGGAGCCTTTTCGGAACCGGGGTCGTGGTCGGAAGCACTGGCCTCACGTTCAACAATGGCACCCGAATCGGCTCGACATCACCCTACCCGGACGATGTGAATTATGTCCGTGCGGGACAGATTCCGATTCTCAACAACTCGCCAGTCGTCGTCATGAAGGACGGTGAGTTTGTGCTTGCCCTGGGCACTCCAGGTGGCGAGACCATCGGGCAGACCCAGTTCCAGGTCCTGATCAACATACTCGACTTCGGAATGCCCATTCAAAAGGCCATCGAGGCTCCTAGGCTGGCTCTGGTGGCCGACCCTAACTTCTACAAGGAGGGTTCCGCGATCACGGTTCGCCTGGAAGCCAGATTCTCCGAAACTACGCTGGATGCACTCAAGAGCTGGGGACACATCGTCCAATCGAGCGGAGGCTACTCTCTCGGGAGCATCCAAGGGATCTGGCGAGATCCGGCCACAGGAAACTTGTTCGGCGGCGCCGATTCCAGACGTGCAGCTTACGCGATTGGGTTCTAGGCCGGATAATTCACGCGTTTTCGAAGCGAAGGGTCGGAAGCGCCGCTCCGACAAGGTTTCGTTCACGCCCGAGGGCCCGCAGTCATAGTCATGCACTCTGTCGAGGAGCCCGAGGGTGGGTAACGCAGTCAGAGCGGATGATCCCGGCCCTGCAGCCGACAATTTATGAATTATGGGACTAAGGGATGTCGGCAAGATCATCAGAGCTCCGAAGCGCCAGCCCGGGGCCTGCCCTCCGAAGCCTTGGCGAAGGGGGGCGGAAAAGAGTCGCAGGTTGGACGCCAAATTCCCGGCTCCTAAGCTGAAACTTGATTTGACTTTCAAGAGAGCTGGTTGCTGCAAATTATTGATTCAATGGATTTTCTACCGAAGAGTGGAGGTAGAAGCAAGGTTAGTCCAGGTTATCTCTCAGGTGGGTAAGAGGGAACGTGGGAGCCGCCTCAGCGCGGCGAATCCCACGACCGGTCAAGCAGGGAATCGGCTTCCGGCTGATGCCGGAGTTCGCCAGCACATCTGGGCTCCTACAAAGCATGGCGTGCTTCCAGCGCAGCGAAGCAGATCAGAATCGACGCGGAGGGGCCCAGTTTACTTCCTGAATGATCCGGCCAGCGGCCGGCGGATGGGCTAACCTGAAACTTGATTTGACGTCTCGCCATGTGCGCATCGGTAAACTCAAGATTATCTGTGCCCTTGGAAGGGGGTCTCCATGTGAGCAGCCTGTCTCGCAGTTTGTGCGACCAAGTGCCCTGAAAGGGCTACACAGCACCAGCCCAGGGTCAGCCTTCCCGGCGCCACCCTGGGGCCGTGTCGTCGAGAGACCTGATGGCACGCCAAAGGGAGTGCGACAAGACTTCCAAGATCAGCCTAAATCATGTTGTAGCACCCCTTCAGGGTGCGCATCCGGGTCGAATTCAGAACCCAGGGTGGCACCTCCGGCTGACCCTGGGCTGGCGCTGTCCATCCCCTTCGGGGATAAGAAACAGCCAGAGCCAGAGAGCTCTTCAAGTTTCTCTCTTGAATGATCCGAGGGGACCTCGGTGGCTCTACTAGCCAGGATAATGCACGCGTTCTCGGCCTCCTTAAAGGTCTGGCTAGCGAGATTTCGAGCGGAAGCGGTAGCTGGAGGCGTGCTGAAAACTCGCCCCGATTTTGAGGTGGGCCTTCGCCCCGGGTGGGGAGCCATGCAATTGTAAGCATTGCCGACATCGACTACAATGTCTTCATGGCTGTTTTGAATATTCGGAATCTCTCGGATGAGGTTCATTTGCGCCTCCGAGTTCGAGCAGCCAAGGCCGGACGTAGCATGGAGGCCGAGGCTCGAGTCATTCTAAGCGAAGTCTGTGGAAGGGCCGGTGAATCACTCGATCCCACGCTCTTGCAGGAATTGGTCGAAAGCCTTTATGGCGATCAAAAGCCCTCTCAAGTCGTTGAAGAGTTGATTCGAGAGAGGCGGTTAGAGGCATCTCGCGAATGATCGTTCTGGACGCTTCAGCTCTCCTGGCTTTCATGTTTCGTGAACCTGGGCACGAGTTGGTGGGAGAATTTATTCAGCATTCCTGCATGTCGAACGTAAATCTCGGGGAGGTGCTGGCCAGGTTCTCGCGTGACGGTCATGCCGTCAGCAACATCCGCGCGGCCCTCGAGGAGACCTCGATCCAGTTTGTAGATTTCTCAGGAGATCAGGCTCAGATTTCCGCGGAACTCGCTCCTGCCGGCCGGAAGATCGGCCTCTCTTTGGGCGACCGCGCTTGCCTGTCGCTGGCGATCAACCGCCACCTACCGGTGCTGACGGCTGATCAGATCTGGCTGGAAGTCGCTCTCCCGATCGAGGTCAGGACCATCCGCTGAAAATCTGCTGT
>CBDDCF010000014.1:0-41683 GCA_965225995.1 Acidobacteriota bacterium
CTCGCGGATCGCTCATCCAAGACGCCAAGAGCAAAGCTTCGGTTGTGCAGCGCCAACTCGAGCTCCTGGGTAAGCAGTTCGTCCAACTCGGCAGTGTCCGAGACATCGCGGCTGCGATCGATCAGACCTACCAGAATCTCGTGCGAGTCATATCTCTCTCGAAAGAACCGGCGATCGAGGGCTATCACCAGCCGTTTTCGGAATCGCAAGGCCAGCAGACCGGCTCCCAGTGCCGCCGACAGCACAATCAATTGACTGCCTTCAAAAAGTTGAAGTAGAGTCCGTTCTCGGTTTGAATATAGAAAGATCACGAGGCCTGAGAATGGGACCGCAGTGATTGCCACAAGAGAGTAGCGAGTCAGCGAATACTGGAGCGCTTTCCGCAGTACCAGGCGTGTATCCAGGACTCCATCCACGACCACGGAATAGGCGATGCAAAGGGGGGTCACCAAGAGAGGAGGGAAGATGAAGATCCCGGTGAAGAGCAGCCCACTCGGACCCTCTACATACCCTCGGACGGCAGGAATCAGGACCATGGCGATCGAGGCAACGGTGATGGGAAGAAAGCCTGTCACCAGAGATCCAATGAACAAGCGGACCCGTCGTCTCTCGCTTTCAGGTGCGAATCGGCCGTTGAAAAGGATGACTCCGAGAGCTGGCAGCACCGCCAGGAACAGAAGCAACCAGAAGTAGTGAGAGAGAGCATGTCGGTCCAGTGCCATTCTCCACGCCGCCAGAGGTGTTTTGGCGAGGTAGATCTCCAGGTTGATGAGCAGCAGAGCTACTCCCAGGATTGCACTCAAAATTTGGGCAGGCAGGAACAAGCGTTGCAGCGGTCTTTGTGAGGGGGCCTTGGGGAAGTTCTCGACGAAATTCCAGAGGAAGAAAGGCGAGAGGGCAACTAATTGCAGAGCCGCCAGCCCTCCCAGGATCGAGAGCGAAGGGACCGCGTGGATCAGGTCGAGAATCCGCAAATCGGCATAGGGGGTGGCGTTGAGCAGGAGGACTGCACCCAGGAGCTGGGCTCTTCGGTCACCCCTCCCGCTCCAGGAAAGGAAAGCACCAGCTCCACCGTAGGCGAGGATCACCAGGAGCGAAACCAGAATCAGAATCGGCGGTCCGCGAAGTCCAACTAGCGCGGTAACGAAGGTGCCTACCAGAGCGAGCAGGAGTTTGACTTCGGCAATCCACACGACCGCCCGGGAGAGACGAGTCAAGGCCAGGGGTCTCGCGTTGTCAAGATCTCCTCTCTGAGCCACTGATCCAGCCTGCGTAGCTCTACGGTTCTAAGGCCCTGCACCGGCAGCATGAACTGCCGTATTCCAGGACGGAGGATCCGGGGGGCGGATTGTCAGGGTGGAGGGCCCACCATCCGAATCCAGGACGCCAGCGTTCGGGGTCGAAACCAGAAGTCTCGCGGAATCGGTCCCTTCCGACTCGGGGGCGCCAGTCCCGGCTTCCGCACGAGCCTCAATGGCTTGTCGTCGTCGATCATTGCGCTCGATGACCTTCATAGCGTAAAGCCTGACGTGATTGATCGCTTCCGATACGTGGTCTCCGTTGATTACACCAGCCCCAGACTCCTCGGCCAGTGAGGCAGCGACCACACCGATTTGTGACGAGCGACGCAGCACGTACTTCCCGCCCCCCTTCTCCTGCTCCCAGGTTACTGCATAGCCCTCCTCTCGAATCCGTGCATCCACGCTGATCATGAATGAGTCTCTGAGCTGTTGGATAGCCTCGATGTTCGGAATCAGAGTCCGACCGAACCGTTGCGTACCAATCGCGAAGTACAGCAGAATCTGATGCCAAGCGTCTTCAATGTCCCTGGGATCTACCAGGACTCCGTTTGTCTTGTCTTATCCCTCCTCAGTTAAACAAGCCTATCAGAATCTCTCTTGGTCGCCATGCAGGCGTGAAATCCGCTTTGCAGCGACATTACAGATCTAGTTATAGTTAGGAAACGAATCACGAACGTTACAGTCTCGCCGATAATTTCTCAGCTGTCCCACTACGGCAAATCGGTGCTGGGGGCAAAATACACATTATTCCTGAACGCCTTATTCCTACATTCTGGGGATCTGTGGAAAGTGGTCGAAATGCCGATCGCGAGCGTAGAGCACCAAGTTATGCTGCACGACCAACGCTGCAATCCACATGTCATTTGTCGGAATCGGAGTGCCCTGGCTCCGGAGTTGCCGGTAGGCAGCCGCATAGTGATGGGTCGTCTGAAGGTCGGCAAAAAGGATCTGAACCCCTGGCTTCATCATGAAGCGCCGCAGTATCTGTTCATTCTGGGCACCCTGACTCCCGACTGCAAAACCCGCTCGCAATTCTGCCAAGACCACAAACGGGAGAAACACGGTGTCTGCAGTTTCCAGGGCCGCGCTGGCTTCCGAGTCACCTCGGCAGAAATCGATATATCGGTTGGTGTCGACTGCCAGCCTCATTCCCAGACTTCAGGATCGATTCTGTCCTGATCGGCAAGGGCAAGGTCGAACTCCGGGTCTTCTTTCCAGGAACCGGCCAGGTCATCAAGCTTGCGGAAGCGTATCCCGCTGCCAGAGAAACCTGCGCCCCGGGCCAGCGCCTCCAAAGTCACCTGATTGATGCTTTTCCCCTCGACTCTCGCCCGGTCTCTGAGCGCCCGATCCAAGGCCTGAGGTATATTGCGAGTCGTGTACTGCATGCGTTTAGTATATTCGTTGCAGGCACTCTATGCAATCGATTCGGTTTCCCATTCCTATTCCCATCCTACCCTTCGTGTTCACACAAAGGGCTTGTGATTCTGTGGCTTCGAGCCTCAGAATTGAGAAGTGGCCAACTCAGTGGAGTTGAAATGGCTGATCACAGCCAGAGGGCTCAGAAGATCATAGAAAGGGGACAGGAAATGGAAAACCTCATCGCTGGAATGTTGAGTGATTTCGAAGCTGGGAAGATCAACCGCCGCCAGCTCATCCAGAGTTTGGCGCTGGCCGCGGTCGCTTTCCACCGACAAGAGACAGTCGGCGCCCAGACGGGTGTGGGGTTCAAGACCCTGAGTCTCGATCACATTTCCTATCAAGTCGCCGACTATCGGCGGACGCGTGACTTTTATGCCGATTTGATGGGCATGACGGTTGCTGACGACAATGGATCGAGCCAGTGCGTTCTGGATTTTGGAGACTCCCGCCTAATTGCCCGGAATCGCCGTCAGCGGGAGGGAGAAGCAGCGCCTCCCGATCCGAAACCCACGGTCGACCACATCTCCTACACGATCGAAGACTGGGACACAGACCGAGTCAGAGGCGAGCTGGAACGCCGTGGACTGAATCCTCGACTCGACGCTGGCGGCAGCAGTCCGAACTATGTCAGCTATCACGTAGCCGATCCTGATGGTTTCGACCTCCAGATTAGTGGCATTGCCACACCGGGAGATTCTCGGTACACGAAGCCTTAACCTGAAACTTGCCTGATTCGATTCTTGCACCCCGGGCCCGTTGGAGTGCTGTGGCCATGCCACAGCCTTGAGTCGGCGGCCGAATAGGCACCCGTAGCTCGCGTTCTTGAGGATAAGGCGGCGGCATGGTCGCGCACCCCAAGGGCTTCGCCGCCACAGATCGCGGGGGTAGCTGACGTCGGAACAACCGTTCAGGTCAAATGCCTGGCCCGACACCAGGCATTAGTCAATTGTCCACCGGTGGCAGCGACGATCTCATTCGGCTCCTCCCACAGGGTTTCACTCGACCAGTCGCCCGAGAATGAAACGTTGTCGAAATCTTCAGGACTCTCACAGTCGACCCACATGTAGTACATCTTGCTCCAGCCATGTCTCTCGGTGCCATCCAGGATGTAAATATTGGAAAATGCGCTCCGGATACTCTCACTGGACAAGAAACGTTTCAGGTTGGGGCCATAAATGTGATGGGCCGAGAAGCAGAAGATGGCAGTTCTTTCGATTCCGCCTTGGAAAGCCAGCGGAGGATTTTCCATGACTGCCTCGAGCGATCCATGGGCCAGTTCAAACCCTTCCGGAACCCGGTTGATTCCGGTCCTCTGACTGAGATTCTTAGAGAAATTCGCAATCATCTCGTGACTCGGTTCGAGCCCCAGATAACGAAGCCGTGGCACTGGAAATTCGAGGCGTCTGGCGGCCATGAGTAGATCGATCGCGAATGCACCCGACCCAGCGCCGATTTCTACCAGTTGCTGGGTTTGATCGGGGTCGAAGCGTGTCAAAATGGAATCCGCCAGGCGGACCTTGGCGTAGGCGAACTGGGGCAGCATCCGCTCCAAGAGATCGTTGTAGCGGCTGACGAAGAGGTTGGTCTTGCCGGTGCTGGGTGAGACGCCAGCGTAATAATCCTGGTTGAGACGATCCCACACGGACTGGTCGATTCCGCGTCCCCAGCCGGTTGTGATGTTGTAGCAGAGCGCTCGCTCCGCAGGACCGGCCTCCAGTTCTCGAATTGCACAAAGATCGAGATAACGGATGCAGGCTGGGTATTCTGGAGAGAGTACATACTCTCCCGTGCCTGAGCGGTAATGCCCCAGTTTTTCTGGGGGCACAAAGAGCCGATCGAAAGCGGTTTGGAGCGTGAAGGTCGCCGAGTAAAAGGCACAAGTGTCTTCACTCGGTGCGTTCGCGTTCGCTCTCAGACTACGAGCTAGATCCGTTCGAGCGGTGTTGTATCCTAATTGGATCTCATGCAGGCCTTCTCGGATCGAATTGTTCACGAATAGGATCTGAGCGAGCTGAAGAGCAAGTCCCTTGAGGCGCGCGAAGTGTTGTTGCGGTGCTGCTGCCGATTGATGCTTGATTTCCTCGAAGTAGGCATTCAAGTAGAGAAAATCTCGCTTGCCCAGTTCTCCTCGACCCGCCCGCTCTCGACACCCCCCGAGCTGGGAGTCGAAGGGCCCAGAACGCAGGTTCTTTGAATACTCGCTGTAGGGAGGGTCCGCGTTCAGTCGATAAATGTTCAGCCCTTTGCGGGGAGGCTCGATTGAGCTGAAGAAGTGGAGTCGCTGCGCCATCAGTCACCTGGCTTCACGATGTAAACTCGATCCCCCTCAATTACAGTTTTAAACTCGAGGAGTGGAGCGGGCGGGGGGCCGGAAAGGACTTTGCCGCGGGTGTCGAAGCGCCCGTCGTGGCAGGGGCATTGGATAATCCCCAATTCCCCCCGCCACTCCACTTCACAGTTTTCGTGGGTGCAGATTCCGGAGACGGCTCGTAGCTTGCCGCTCTCATTGATCACGATCACAGGGAGGCCTTTGTAGGAGGCGGTCTGAGCCGAGCCGGGTCGGAGCTGGTCGAGACTGGCTACCAGTATTCCGGGCTGGGCAGTGGCATCTTCGGCCCCTTCGATCCGGCCAGCCGCTTCTGGTTCAAGAGGGGGATTCGGCGTCGCTCTTGGTGGCGAAGGCGCGGCCGAGCCAGCAGGGCTCCGGGCCAGCTCACAGGTGGCGGCTGAGGCACTTCCGAGCAGTAGAATGGATTTCTGAATGAAACGTCGACGAGGTAGTTCTCTCATCTAACCCCCAGGCTGGGGCAGTGCAAAAGCGGTCAACTTCGTCCGGCTCCCTGAACCGCTTGCGATGACCACGAACTGATATCCGGATGCGCCCTGATAGGTCATCGGGTTGGCGGCGGAGCGGCTTCCCAAATCGGCCGACCACACCTCCTCTCCGGTCTCTTTGTCAAAAGCCTGGAGACTATTCGCTCCTCCGGTGATGAAAACTAATCCGCCGGCGGTCACGATGGGACCGGAAGGGCCCTCGGCTCCCAATCGAGGAGGAAGTTCAATGCCCTGCAGAGCTGGGTGAAATCGCACCCTCGGATTGTCTCCCACGGCTGCTTGCCACAGATGATCTCCGGAATTGAGATCGATAGCCGTCAGCGTACCGTAGGGAGGCTTGAGCAGGGGGAGGCCATTGGAGAGCCGAATCCCAAGCTTGGTCCGATCGAAGATGTAGTCTCCCTCTGTCCTGGCAGGATCAGATTCCACCAGAGCCAGGAGGTTGGGAGAGTTGGTGGCCTTGACGTAGAGAACGCCGGCCTCGGGATCTACCGCCGGCCCTCCGTAATTGGCTCCTCCCACGATTCCGGGAAGAGCGATTGTGCCTTGGAGCGAAGGAGGCAGATAGAGGGGACCGTAGCGATAAGGCTGGATGAGCTGCAGCGCTTCGGCCCGCAATTCGGGTGTGAAGTCGATCAGGTCCTCTTCAGTCAGACCCTGCATGGCAAAAGGAGCCGGCTTGGTGGGGACGGGTTGAGTCGCTGCCGCCCGCTCCCCAGAGACGTCGCTGGGGGGAACCGGACGTTCCTCGATCGGCCACACCGGATCTCCGGTTTTACGATCGAAGACGTAGACGAACCCCATTTTGGAAGGAGCCGCCACTACATCAATCGTTCGGCCCTCGACCGTCACGGTCAACAGAGCCGGAGGGGAGCCCAAGTCGTAGTCCCAAAGCCCGTGATGAACGGCTTGGAAGTGCCAGACTCGTTCCCCGGTTCGGGCATTCAAACAGAGTAGCGACTCGGCAAATAGATTGTCCCCTTTTCGGTGCCCTCCATAGTAATCGTTGCTGGGAGTGCCGACTGGGAGGTAGAGATATCCCAGCTCGGTATCGAGTGAAAAAGGAGCCCAAACGTTGGTATGTCCGGTGCGGTCCCAGGAGTCGTCTTCCCAGGTTTCATTTCCCACTTCGCCCGGCTGTGGGATCAAGTTGAAGTTCCACACCAGATCTCCGGTCCGGACGTCAAAGGCTTGGACATTTCCGGGAGGATCGCGCCGGTAGATGAATCCGTCCCAGACTCCGTTGCCCTGAATCACGAGATCTTCATAGATGACCGGGGGAGAAGTCTGGGTGTAGTGGAGCCGGTTGGTCGGCCACAGCAGATTCTCGGTCAGATCGATCTCGCCCTGGTGGCCGAAGCTATCGATGGGTAGTCCAGTCTTGGCGTCGAGTGCAATCAATCTCCAGCGGCTATTGAGGAAAATCCGGCTCTCGCTGGGTCCTCTCCATATTGCCACTCCCCGATGGACGTATCCCGTTCCATTGGGAGGTTGCCCCCACTCGATGGTCCTGGGATCGTAGACCCAGATTTCCTGGCCGGTTTCCGGATTCAGTGCGACCACGCGATTGTAGGGAGTGCTCAGGTACATTGTTCCATCGAGCACGATTGGCGTGGTCTCGAAGGCTCCCGGGCGGACGTCCTGTCCCGGAAGGGGTTGGCGAGGTCCCGGAATGGGTGCCTCGCCTGGTTCCCAGGTCCAGGCTACCTGGAGTTGGCCGACGGTGTCGCGATTGATCTCTATCAGAGGAGAGTATTTCATCCCTCCCGGATCGCCGCCGTGGACCGGCCAATCACCGGGGCCTGAGGGAGAGCGATCGACAGCGCAGGATCCCAGCATCGCTACCAGTAGAAGGGCGTAAGGCATCGGAACCAGCTTCATATTATGTTCTCCGCTGTTAGAGAATAATCGAGCATTGCTCCGAATGATAGGATCCGTGGCCGTGTCGGCTGAACTGCCCCTCAAACCTCCAGCGACGGACTTTGGAGTGCGGAGCGCAGCTCCGCCTTGGGCACAAGGCGCCTGCGGTGCAATCTACAAAGCGTAGATCGACTCAGAGGAGGCGAAGCAGACAGAGTGCATCAAGTCAGGTAGCGAATCACGTTGCAGGGTTAGTGGTGCCTCCGGCTGCGCCGGATCGGGCATGAAAGAAACTGAGCTCCCGTTAGCCACAAAGGGGATGATGTCGCGCAGGAAAGCCCTGTTTCAGAACCGTGGGAGGCGCCTTCTGAGGCGGCGATTCTATTGAAAATAGAATCTTTAGATTCGGTCCTGACAGCCCTCTCGCGGCCTGGGAAGGCCCACACCTCCGAAACCACTTTAGTGCCATCCAGGGAGAGACTGGAAGACAGCCTGAGGTATCTCGTCCCCACAAATCCAGTTTCAGGTTAGCTTAGCCAGCGAGACGGGACTCGAGCCGGTTGGCTCGTTCGAGGGCATCGTCGAGCGCTTCAAGGAGCCGGTTCAGCTCTCGCCTGACCACGGGAACGGCAAATCCGTAGCGGTCCTGATCCGGCTCGACAGAACCTAGAATCTCGGCCGGAGCCAGGCCGGGAAGCGGGCTGGAATCTGCACCCGAGTCGGGATGGTAGTTGTTGAAAGGAACGTAAAGAACCCGGTGAAGCGGTCTCAGGATCCCGATCAGAGCCAGATCGGTGTCGGTGCCGGGCTGGCGGCTGAGAGTTTCTTCGATCCGCGAAGCGATCGTTAGGAGCTCTCGTTGCCGTATCAGCGCCTCCTCGAACCAGGACTGGGTGCTACCCGCACTCTGATGCCGTCGCGACAACGCCTCGCCCAGTGTCTCTACCTGGGCCGCGAGACCGAGCGGTAGGGTGGGAGCGGCCAGCAAAGTCGCCAGAGCTTTCGCGTAGAGTCCGTGTCGGTTTCCAAGACCTGGAAATCGATCTTGTCCAAGGTGTCTGCCGGGGTATGCCACCACCAGTAGCCGCCATCTTCAGCCAATCGGGTGTGGTTGATTTGAAGCAGGGGCAGGCCGACTCCATTGAAGGACTGGTCGGAGTTTCTTCCTGGGCGCCCGACACGGATGTCGTCTTCGGTTGCTGTGCCGATGACATCCTGCGCCAGGGTCGAGAGCGAAGCTGTTGCCGTGGCGGAAAAACGCTTGGCTCCCATCTGGCCGATTCCGTCAATATTGAGATAGGCGACGGCGCGGGTCCGGAGTTCGTCGAAGTAGTGGTCGGCGAACCAGGTTGAACCGGCGTAGCGAGCATTGCTGTGACCCGGCCACCAGGCTACGACGAGGCCGCGTCGCAGTGCGTCGCGGTGGCGATGAAAGCTCCGTGCCAGCTCGAGCATGGCGGCATTGGACGCTCCTTCGTCGGTACCTCCGTGGTACCAGGCGTCGATGTGTCCGCCCAATAGCACATAGGGAGCCGCCGGATCGGGGGCCGGAATCCGGGCCACCGCCAGTCGTAGCGGTCGCCATCCCGTCTCGACCTGGGTGTGGAGCCGGACATGAACCGATCCGGTGCCGAGCAGCCGACGGATGGCTTCCCCGTCGCTCTTCTTGATTTGTCCCACGGGGAGCTGCGGAATCCGATGGGCATTGCGGAGTGAGGGAGATCCCCAGGTAGTGGTTACGATCACATCATTGAGCCGATCTTGGGGGTTGACAAAGATTACGCCGGCAGCCTCCATCAGGGCCAGCTTGTAAGTTGTGAAATTGCTTGGCCTTCCTTCCACTAAGGCAATCATCCCTGCAGGTTGGGACGGGGCCCTGTTCCGCGAACCAGTTCGAGCCTTTCCCCAGTCCCAGTTTCGAAATCCGGAAGAGAGGCGGAAACCCCCAGGTCGACCAGTTCAGCTTCGAGATTGTCATTGGAGGCAGAGAAGGAAAAAGTGATCGCCTCCAGATCCAGGTTCTCTCCCACGACTTCGATTCGAGCTTCGACTGGATCGCTTGCGTAGGCTGAGAAAGTGTGAACATCGACTTGGATACCCTCGGATTCAAGCGTCTCCACGATGTGGTCGATCGCTGCATTCTCGCCTTCGCTTCCCGAGGGGCGCTGATGCTGAACGATCGCTTCGGCCTGCCGACGGAGCCTTTCCGGCTCAATCTCCTGGTGTATCGAGAGGGCCAGGTCACTTACGGAAGATGTAGGCTCCAGCCGGCAGGCTGTTCCGGTGGAGAGTCCGAGTAACGCGGTGATGAGCCAGCACAGTGTGAGGTGGTTCTGCCGATGTCTTGCGAGAGAGTTGAACATGCGATCCTCCAAACGATCCTTGCGGCGCTGCCGAGTATAGCCGGGGCGGTGAGAGGTGAGCAATTCAGGTCGATTAGCGGAGGTGCTGAGTCACAGAGCCGTGGAATGTTGAGAGGGATCATCCAGCCCAAGAGGATCGATTCCCTCTTGCCGCTTGAATGATGCACGGCAGACATCGCAATAGCAGAAATCGAATTCGGGGTACTCCCGGTCCTGGACCAGGTTGTACTTGGACCACAGTGCGACCGGGAGGATCACGTCGGGATAACGAATGTAATCAAAGTGGAGTCCCTGCACGGGCAGGCGAGTCAATTCACGAAACTGCTGGGCCAGGAATTCTCCGACTGCGCCCCGCGATGGGCAGAGGAACCTATAGTAGGGAACATAGGGAGACTTTTCAGCAGTTGATTCCCCTCGGCGGTTGACCGCATACCACTCCGGGTGTTCTTCGAGGGCTCTACCCTGCATCAGGGTCGGCTTCCAGATGACTTTGTTACACCTTGCGATTCAGACAGGGTAGAATTCCTCAAATCACTTACAAGAATAGGAGGCTGATCATGCGAAGGAACCGGTTTGTCGAGACTCCCTTAGTGCTCTTGCTGGGCCTGCTAACCTTCCTCGCTGGTTGCCAGCCAGCCTCCATTGGTGGCGAAGCTGAAGATCAACCTCCCCCGTGGACTTGGTCGGAAGACGAGATCCGGCAGGCCGTCAACCCGATTCGGGCGGGGCGTAGTCTGCAGCCCGAGCAATGGCCGGGAGGTGCCCGAGTGGCTGTCCTCCTCTCCTTCGATGTCGACAATGAAACGGTCTGGCTGCGCAACTCAGACACCTCCATCGGAGGCCTGTCGCAAGGAGAATATGGGGGACGGACGGCCCTGCCACGGGTAGTATCGCTTCTCGATTCCCACCGAATCCCGGCTTCTTTCTTCATTCCGGCCGTCAGCCTGATGCTCAACCCGGGGATGGCCGAGGTCATCAGAGAATCCGGCCGCCACGAGTTTGCCGTTCACGGCTGGATTCACGAGCACAATACCCAGATCACGGGAGAAGAAGAAAGGCAGCTACAGCAGAAGGCCGTGGCCAAGCTGACCGAACTGACCGGAGAGCGCCCGGTAGGCTACCGTGCTCCGTCCTGGAATTCTAGCCCCAATACGTTGCAGATCATCCAAGAATTGGGCTTCTTGTACGACAGTTCCCTGATGGCAGACGATCGTCCCTACGAGATTCTGGCTGACAATCGCCCATCTGGCATGGTGGAACTCCCCGTTGACTGGATTCTCGATGATGCTCCTCTCATGAATCCGCTCGGGGGCCGCTACAGTCCTCCCCGAGAAGTCTTGCAAGTGTACATCGATGAATTCGACAAAGCCTACGAGGAGGGCACTATGTTCCTGCTCACCTTGCATCCCCACTACATTGGACATCGCTCGCGGATCGTGGTGCTGGAGGAGCTGATCGAGCACATTCGAAGCAAACCCGATGTCTGGTTTGCCACTCACAAGGAGGTGGCCGAGTTGGTGAAGCCTGGGAGCCTGTCCGAATAATGGAACGGATTGCGTTAGCATTGCACCCGGTCTCGGTTCAAAGGTGCTCAGGAGGAGTTCTAAACCTAGCCAATTGACTCAGCACCTAAATGCTCAGTATAGGAGGACAAATGAAAAAGCTGCTCACAGCAGGTCAAGGATCCCCTTTATCAACCCTGCTGGCTATTGTTCTGGCCGCCGGTAGTTCGTGGGTGATGGGGCAGGAGAGGGCACAATCGATGCGACACAAGAGTTTCAAGGTCGAGGAGATGAACGCGGAGCGGGTCGAGACAGGCCGGGCTTTCCTCGAATTCCTGAAGGTGGAAGACATGAGTGCCGGCCTCTATGTCCTGGGCCCTGGCGCTGCCGATCGCCAGAGTCCCCACGGTGAGGCTGAGGTCTATTACATTGTTGAAGGAAAGGGGGTCTTGCGGGTCGATGACGTGGACATTCCTGTCGAGACCGGTTCTTTCATCTATGTGAAGGCCACCGTCCCTCACCGCTTTCACAGCATCGAGCAAGAGCTCAAGGTGTTGGTAGTCTTCGCCCCGGCCTTTGGCTCATCCCGGCAGTAGCGCAGGCATCCCTGCCTGCCAGGATAGCCCAGGCATCCCTCAAGCAGTCTCACAACCTCCCGGGCAAGCTTCAAGAGATTTCAGGATCGTAAGGGGCCTTCCCAGGCCGCGAACGGACCATCAGGTTCGACTACAAAGGTCTTATGTTCAATAAGATCGCCGCCTCGGAAGGCGCCTCCCACGGTTTTGAAATTCCGTTTTCCTGAAAGGCCAAACTGCCGGTTATGGCTAGTTTTGAGGCAGCTTGTTCGCTGCCTGCCAAAGTAGCCCAGGCATCCCTGCCTCCATTCGGGGTCCCGCGAGCGAGCACGGCTTTGCTCCGCTGCCTGCCCTCCGCTCAGCGGTTGCTTAGCTGCGGAAACAGGATCTCATTCCCCTCCACGTCCAGGAAAGTATCCCATTCCAAGTAATATCCCTCGAGATCATAGGCTACAAAGGTCCTTACTCGATCGCTTTCGGAGGTGATCTCAGGCGTTCGGAGTTCGATTCCAGGCTGTCTGGCGACGTGCGAAAACCAGGCTTCGACATCGTCTGTGAAGAAGGAGAGGGTGACGCCATTCTGCTCGGTTGCCTGGTGAAGGCCACGTGCCCCGTCCACCAGGCCGATGAATCCGCTGCCCGCCACGGAATAGACTTTTGCCCAGCCCTGATCGACCAGCAAGGGAACCCCGAGCAGAGATTCGTAGAACCGCTCCATCGGTACGAGATCGCTATAGTAAAGCCAAAAGATGGTCGCTTGAATGGTCAGCTCGGGGGGGCGGGAGGCGCCGGTACTTGGCTTCAGCTCGGCCAGCAAGGGCATCAGGTCGATGTTTTCCTGATGGGGATTGAATCTCTCGAACTCGAGAAAGTAACCCTCCGGATCGACTGCCACAAAGCCATCATGGGGGCGGCCCTCGGTTGCTTTGAGCTCCGAGTGAATCGGAACTTCACGAGACTCCAAGTATGCGTACCAGCCTTCCACTTGTTGTGTCACCAAAGCCAGCGTGACGCTTTTCGGTTCGTCGGCGCCGTGCATCCCCCGTTCTGCGTCCACCAACGTCAGGTACGAGGACTCAGCCACTCGCATAATCTTGGCGAATCCATAGTCCGCCGCTGTCTCGAACCCCAGCACATCTCGATAGAACTCCCAGGCTTTCTCGACATTCCGATAGTAGTAAAAGGCATTGCTGGCTTGCAGCTCCGGCACCGGGCCCACTTCTTCCGCAGCTTTGTCGGCCGTATCGTCACCGGTCGTCTCAGAAGCACAACCCAGCAGGCCGAATACGATCAGAGCCGAAGCAATTTGGTTGAGTGTCTTCCTCGTGATCAAGGTTCGTCTCCTTCCCTAGTCCTAAAGGCCAAGCATACGTCATTGTAATGAGGATCTACAGGACTTAGGAGCCAATCCTCGTTGACTGCGTTCCCCACCGCCCGGCTTGTGGCCGGATCATTGAAGAAAAAACTTGCCGAAGGCCAAGGCACTGAATCGGAAGGCAGTTGAAAAGGTCGATTGTGGACGACCTAAGATCCCACGATTGCGACGTACTGACGACACCAATGCCACGAGCACATATCTCTCCTTCGCCCAGTCCCAGAGGACCCACAGCTGGGGGAGGGAGTTTTGTCTCTGCCGCCAAACTTGACTCAATCGTCAAGTCGATCTCAGTGGGCAACGGTAGCTCCAGAGCCGCTTCGCATCTGATTTGCTTCGCCGCCTGGGAGGCACGCCATGCTTTGTAGGAGCCCAGATGTGCTGGCGAACTCCGCTCTCCTGGAAGGAGAGCATTGAGCTGGCACAGTAGCAGTGCTCAGAAGGGCCCCGGGGGGGCAGGGGTGCAATTCCGGGTCCGGCCTGGACAGCCGGGTTCGTCAGCAAATCTAACTCCTACAAAGCGTGGATCGGGACTGAGGAGGCGAAGCATACAAGAGAGGCGTCAAGTCAGAGGATGCAATAGCAGGCTTCTCGCTGGAGCAAGGAGCGCGGTGTCCGGCCGATCCAGGGTTCGATCAGAAAAAAACCGAGCCAGCCAAACTTGACTCAGAATTAAAGATAAATCTCAGGCAAAACTTTCTTAAGGCGCTCAGGGATTCTGCTGCGACTTGATAAAGGCCTCGAGTTCGGCCCGCTTCGGAGACCCGGGCCGTTTCCTGAGGAACTGCTGGTATTCTCGGACGGCCATATCTGGATAGCCTGCCGCCTGGTAAAGGGTTGCCATCCGCAGATGGGCCTCGGCGAATGTGGCCGGCTCCAATTTCAAGGCTAGGCCAAAATACTCGACAGCTTTGCTTCCTTTCTGGACTTGAAGGTGGGCCTCTCCCAGCAAGTAATGAGCTTCAGCGATATCGGGTGCCAGTTCCACGGCGCGCATCAGAAGATCGATCGCGCGATCATATTCGTTTGACACGATCTCGAGCTTTCCCTGGTTGCTGAGAGCGGGAAGATAATCGGAATGAAGGCTGAGGGCTTTGCGATAGTTCTCTCGGGCTTTCTGCTCACGGCCCTGCTTGAACTGGATACTCCCCAGTTCGGTCCAGGCCTCATAATCGTCGGGATCCACATCGAGCAGCGATTCCAATGTGATTGCGGCTGTGCGTGGGTCCTGCTCGAACTCGATTTGTGCTCTGTCGAAGAGCGCCTGGCTTGCCGGGCTGCGGGCGTAGACGGCCCTGGCGTCTCGGGCCGTGACATCCATGGGTTGGGAATCTGCCTGCCAGGTCAGTTCCAGGTCACGCCTTAAATCTGTACTCTTGAATTCGTTGATGAGAAGCGGGATCTGGACCATCTCCTTTCCATTGGCTTCGATCACAAGCACGTAGTCGCCGTTGGGGACTTCCAAGAATCGATAGCGTCCCTGAATCCCGACTGATTGTTGTCTCAGAATCTGGCCGACAAGACCTTTGAGAAGGACCTTGAGTCCTTGAATACGATGGGGATCGTCAATCTCTTTGACGAACTTGAGATCCCCGAACAGGATATGGAGAGCGCCTCCCTGGGCCACAAGGATCGGAGATGAAGACGCCAGGACCCCGCTCAGGCAGGCGGCGAGGATGAATCTATCGAGTCGATATCTACACGATTTGGAACGTGGACGGATCATTTCACGGTCTATTTTGCACCAGAATCGACCCAACAAAAAGTTGAGGGTGGCCCTTGTGGGCCACCCTCTTTGAACGCGGGCCGCTTTCGGCCCCCCACATCATGGCCAGGGTTAGAAGTCGAATCTCAAGCCAAATTGCATGACGCGAGGTACACCTTGAATTGAGGTGATAACCCCAAAGTTGCGTCTTTGGGTGCTAATCTCAGGATCCACTCCGATACCGTTCGTACCCGATGGACCGAGAGCCTGGGTATTCGTCACGTTGAACACTTCCCAACGGAAGACCAGTTTATGGTTTTCGTTGTAAGGCATGCTGAACGCTTTGTGCAGGCCAAATCGACCACGAAGTAGGAAGATCGGCGGAATACATTGCGATCGCCCACTTCACCCGCGTAGGTGTCGCGGAAGCTGCTATAGGCGAATTGCGAATCATTCCAGAAGTTGGGCTGGTCACCGCTCTTGGTGGGCTCAGCTCTGGGGTCGCGAATCCGAATCGCGCTATTCGAGATCTGCCAGTTGGTGTTCCAACGGCCAGATTCGAGGGGAACGCAACACGGACGCCCGGAGTTCCAACGAAAGACACCGTTAATGGCCCAGTCGCCAGCAATTGCATCGACCGCACCAGGAGCTCCGCTACCAAACTTTCGGCCGCGGCCGAAAGGCAGATCGTAGAGCCAGTTGGCATTGACGATGTGCTTCGTCTGGAAGTCAGAGACTCCCCGTTCGAATTCCGGGTTGATCGGATTCTTGATCAGAGCCGCACTGCCCGTCAGGCCCGCGCTCTGCAGGCCGGAAGCAGTATCGAACGACTTGCTCCATGTGTAGTTGAAATCGACGCTGAGCGAGTCGCTGAAGCGCTCCTGAGCGGTCAGTGTGAACCCGTGATAATCAGACTCAGCCCCCGATCCAAAGGCCATGAAGGCCGCGTACTGGGGGTGGAAAAAGAGGTCGGGGATACGACCCAGGTTGTTCCATTGATCCTGGAAGAAAGTCCAGTCCACGATATCGCTTCCATCCCTTGCCACCCACAAGAAGGCATTCTGAGTAGGAGTGAGGCTGGGATCAATGAACCATGCACCAGAGCTGGCCACATTGGGGAAATAGTTCTCGATGAACGGGATGGGCGGGAGTGCGGTCAGCGGAGTATCCGCCTTGCGAGCATCGAGAAGGATTCTGGCGGCATCGTAGAACGATTGCCCAGAAGCCGGATCCACGAGATTGTTGGGATGCATGATATCTCGTGTCGCGAAAAGATTGCGCGCCCGGCGTCCGATGTAGGTGGCCTCGACGAACAACCCACCCGGAAGCTCTCGGCCAACCGAGAAATTCCAGGCGTAATTGATCGGGGTTTGGAAGCTATCGTCCAGTGACCCTTCGATTCGACGAGCATTATCGACTGGCTTCGACAAGGGGAACGTCAGCTGGCCCGGGATTGTAATCCTGGGCAAGGATCTGATGTCCTGACCAAAGCCCGTGAAAAGGGGAGCCAGGTTGTCCGTCACGTTGTACGTATTTGCCGCAATGGTAGTGCTGGAGTTAAACCCCAGCGTGTTCCTTCCGTCGAACGTCACTGCCAATTGGCTTCCCACCCGGTCGTAGACCATGGAGAATCCACCCCGAAAGACCGACTCACCATTACCGCCGAACAGGCCTTTCAGGAAACCGTTGTTGAAGCTCGGACTCCAAGCAGCGGAAATCCGCGGCATGAAGTTGTTCTTGTCGGTCTCGTAGTAGCCCCGTTTTCCGTAGAACGGTCCGGCCGTATCGACCGAGATCGAGGTGTTCAAGGGGGTTCCGGCTTCGGCTGATGCCAGCCTTTGGTCCAGGAATGGGCCCAGGCTGATGCTCGGCGCCACCTGGAAACCAGTGGTCTCATCGACCGCTGTGTTCAGGCCATAGCGCAGACCTAAGTTCAGGGTCAGGCCATTGGAAACCTGCCAGCTGTCTTCAATGTAGAAGTCGTACTCTTCCGTGCCGAAGGTGCGGGCGGAAGGAGACCCTACCGGCAGGAGGGTTCCGTCGGCTCCGAAGGTGAAGGCGGCCGAGTACTGGGGAAAGCGGCCCAGGACGGCTGCGGTCGCGTGTTCGTAAGAGGTTTCGGATCCACCCGAAAGGTCGGCCAGACCGACTGTCAGGCTGCCTGGCGGGTAAAAGAAGGCATTTGACGTCGCGTCGTCATATGCGTTTGCGAAAGAGCCTCGACTATTCTCGATGAGCCGGATGTTGGTACCGAATTGAATGGTATGGCTGCCCATTACCCACGATGTGTCGTTAGTGAAATTGTGGGTAGGAGTGACCCGACTCAACGTGGTCTGATTCAGAGTCGGCGAGTAAACAGCCCGAAATCGGATGTTGTTTCCGTCCGTGTCGCCCTGTCGGGAATAGGCCTGCCGCGTGATTCCGTAGCGGAATGTGTTGGTCAAGCGGGGCGATGCCAGCCAGGTATGACCAGCCGCAAATCCCGTGGGATGGGACCAGATCGAAGGAGACGGCGTATCCGGAAAAGCCGCTGCCGTGCTCTGCGTGTCCCATTGATAGTTGCCCCGCACGAACAGGGTCTGCGTGTCGCTCAAGTTGAAGTCCATCTTGGCGATATACGTATTCTGATTCAGCGGAGTCGAGCCATTGAAGCGGAAGCCGTCGGTATTGATCTGATCTCCGGCTCCATTGTCATTGGACGGGTAACGAGCTGCCGCATCTGCCAGAACCGCCACCGAAACCGGGTTGATTCCCCCGGTCGTCGGGTATAAACCCGCGATATCGGCCAGCTGCAGAGTCACGGTCTCTCCTGTCGATTCCCTTTCGTAGCGGACTTGCCCTTGTCCCAAATGGGGCAGGGGGACCGTCCGCAGCCTGCTGGTCTGGCTCCGGTCGCGACGTCCTTCATAGTTGAAGAAGAAGAACGCCCTGTCCTGGACAATCGGACCGCCCAGCGAACCACCGAACAGATTCCGCAAGAGGACGGGCCGTTCGATGTCTACCCGGTTGTTGAAGAAAGTATTGGCCGTCGTGACCGTGTTCCGATGGTACTCATAGAGCGAGCCGTGCCACTCGTTAGTCCCTGCCTTGGTAATCAACGAAACCTGGCCACCGGCAGAGCGGCCCTGACTGGCAGAGGGATTGGACACCGTCACTCGGAATTCCTGAACCGAGTCGGGAGTGATCCGAAGAACCGGCTGGAACTCCACCGGACTGCCGGGTTCGGCAGAATCCAGACCGGGCTGGGATCCGGCTTGTTGTTGGTCGTTGACATCGATCCCGTCCAAGGTCAGGTTCGACTGGTCACGACGGGCTCCACTGACTTCACCTTGAGCCGTTACGCCTGGCTGCAAAGTGAGCAGATTGACGACATTACGAGAATTCAGCGGGAGATCTACTATCTGCCTCTCATTGAAGTTCTTGCCCAGCGTCGCATCGACTGTGTTCAAGACGACGGTGCTCGCTGAAACGGTCACCTCCTCGCTCACTGAACCCAGTTCGAGTTCTAAATCAAGCCGGGATGTAGAGTCGACTCGCAACTCAACGCCCGACACGATGGTGGTTTTAAAACCGGGTAACTCGGCACGGATTTAGTATGTGCCGGGAGCGACCTGAGCAATCAGGTAGCGTCCCTGATCATCCGAAACAACCATGCGACGAGTTCCGGTCGAAGGGTTGATCAATGCCACCTCCGCTCCGGGGACAACGGCCCCCTGAGGGTCAGTGACGGTCCCTGCCAAGCTGGCGTCCTGGGCGATTAGCGCCCCGCCACTGGCCGTGACCAGGACCACCAAGAAGATGGCCGCTCGCCATGGGACTGAACCTAACACGCATTTGAACATCTTTTGCTCTCCTTTACGATTTTCCTGGTGTCCCCCGGGCACGAAGTGTCCCGGAAAAATAAAAAGGAAATAACTACAACACTGATTTCAGCAACTTGGATGCCATTGGTAATGATATACCACTAACATCCACATTGTCAGTTGGATACATCAAAGTCAGCTTTGCCACTCAACTTGAAATCATCAAAAACTTGAATATAAAATCCAAAAAAATGGATTTGTGGCGGCAGCATCGAGGCTAACTGTCGGAGCCAACCCCCTCATTCTGATGCCCAATCTTGTGAGATGCGAGCCTATCTCTCTTGAGCCGTGACCCCGCTCGCGGTGGTCTTCATGATGGGTAGCCGGATCTGAGAGGGATGAGCGGATGAGTGGTGAATCTGATTGTGAGCCACCCGGCTCTGGACCTCGTCGAAATTGTTTCCCCCGGTGTTCAGGTTTCGTTCAAATCGCGGGAAGTTGCTACTCGAGACCTCGATCCGGATGCGGTGACCGGGAGCGAAGTAGTTACTGGTTGACAGCGGACTCACGGGTACTTCGTACACCTGACCGGGCCGCATGAAGACCTCTTTCGTATAGCCTTCGCGATAGCGGACCCGCTGGATCGTCTCGTCCAGGTTATAGGCCCTGCCATCGGGGTAGACGTCAACCAGCTTTACCGTGAAATCGGTGTCGGGCACATCAGATTCGACAAAGAGAGTGACCTCAATCGTGCCGCTGATCTCAACTCCCCGGTCGAGCGGCTCGGAAGTATAGATCAGGATGTCGTGACGAGCCTCCATTACCCTCTGGTCGAAGGCTCCGCCCCGTACGGCATTACCGGTGCAGCAGACGTTTCCTCCATAAGACGGGACCGGGTTCATCGGGTCGTAGGTGAAACGGTCGGCCGGCTCACCAGCCTGAGGGGGAGTGAGCGACAGTGTCCCATCGCCATGCAGACCGTTGGCATTCCCGCCACTGTTCAAGTAATACGTGGCTATCTCGGTTCCCCGAGGGGGCCAGGTATCGGACGTTTGCCACTGGTTTGAACCCATGGTGTAGTACTGAACACGCGGTGTCCGCTCCAGGATCCCGTTTTGCTCTCCTTTCAGCCAGTAATCGAACCAACCATAGATCAGGCTGTCGTAGTCGAAGCGAGCGTCTCCCAGGTTGCGCTCTCCGACGATGGTTTCCTCGGTGGCGCGGGTGAAACCGCAATGCAGCGTTGGGGCAATCAGGGCGAACTGATTGCGCGCCACTTCGGGGTCCGTAGCATTCTCGCGGACATGATTGAAGAGGGCCAGATTGGGGCCGCTCGAAACGTCATACCAGGACATGAACCAAAGGCTGGGGACTCCGAAAGGCATGTCGTCATGATAGAGGCCCCCTTCATACCACTCCGGGTGGTTGGGATTTCTGCGAATCATCTTCTCGTAGATGCCCCGTGGCCCATCCACATTGCGCATGATGTCTTTTACGGGAAGGTGCCTCAAGGCCTGGGACCAATCAACTGTCGGCATTTCCGGAGCCAGATCGTAGTAGCGGGAAACCCGAATCAGATCCTGCTGAGTGAGGTCGGGCGGGAAGCTCGGGCGCTGGATATTCTGAGTGCCATAAAGCCAGGCGGTGAATAGCATCTGCTGAGCTCCACCGCGGTACCAGTTGCCCTGTTCATAGAATCCACCGACCCTGCCGACTCCGGCGCCGAAGCCTTGGGGGATCATGGCGGCATGGGCCGGATGATCGAGAGCGGCCACCCCCATCTGCCACTCCGCAGTGGATGAGCAACCTATGGTTCCGACCTTGCCGCTCGACCAGGATTGTCGTTGCATCCAGGTCAGAGCGTCATGCCCGTCGGTCGTGGGAGGACCCAGGATGTCCCATTCCCCTTCTGAGAAGAACTTGCCTCGCTCATTCTGGACGACATAGGCATAGCCTCTGCGTACGGCCTGCAGCGCTGATTCATAGGTGCGAGTGCGCAACTCGCGGTCACGCCAAGCATTGAAGTTGTACGGCGTGCGAGAAAAGATGATGGGAACGCGCTCGCCGGTCCGGGGGCGGAATACGTCGGTGGCGAGCCGTACTCCATCGCGCATCGGCACCATGATCTTCTCATCGATGATGGCGATGTCATGGAGCTCATCGAGAACCTCCGGCTGGGCCTGCAGAGTGCGAGTGCCCAACGATGTTCCGAGGATGGCAATAACGAGGGCGAGAATCTGAGGCTGGGCCTTCATGCTGAATCTCCTTCGATAACGTGTCGGCAAGGGCGGGAACGCTACGATGTCGTGCTATGTATCGCATACTACGCCTTGTCTGAAGGATTGGCAAAGAGAGAGCAACGAACCGCTGCTGGATGGGCTAAATTGTCATTTAAGCGAAAGGATCTTCCCGGTCAGGTTTTTGCGCCCGGGCAAAAAAAGGTAGGATACGCTGCAGAGCTTGTGTTCCCGGTCCGGGCACACCATCGGGTTGAGAAACTTGGGAAGGAAGAGATGATCAAAGCGAAGGTAGTTTCAGTAGTTCTATTCATATTGCTTCTGGCAGTGGGATTTCAAATGACCATGGCGGCAGAACTCAAAGTGGGTGATCCGGTTCCGCCATTCCGCCTTATCGGCTCGGATGGAGAGTGGTACACTCCCGAGCAATTCCTGGGTGTGAAGGCAATGGTGATTTCCTGGTTTCCGAAAGCCTTCACCGGGGGCTGAACGGCGGAATGTAAATCGCTGCGTGACAGCGAAGAAGCGCTCTCCGACTACGAAGTAGCCCTGTTTGCCGCCAGCGTTGACGATCCCGAAACGAACAAGAGTTTTGCGGAATCGCTGATGCTCAACTACCCCATTTTGAGCGATCCGGACAAGTCCACTGCGACGGCCTTCGGCGTGCTCCATGAGTCGGGACGATTCGCTCAGCGCTGGACCTTCTACGTGGGCCCGGATGGGCTGATCAAAGAGATTCAGAAAAAAGTCAGCGTACGCACCCACGGCGAAGAAGTGGCCGATCTAGTAAAGTCACTGAACTTTCCCAAGAAGAACTAGACACCTCTCCCTTGCAACTTCTTTACAGGCAAGTCAAGTTTTAGCAAACTGCAATTGATTGCCATTGAGCGACAGTGTCGGTGTCTAGTAGGCGGGCTGACGCCCGCGGTGGAAAAGAGGAAGACAACTGTTCCAGGAGAAAGCTGTAAACTTGATGAAGCCGACGTCTCCTCGTCGGTTTGAGGCCGAGCGTCGTTGGGAGCCTATAGAGGGCGACTTCTTGATATTGAGTCAAGTTTTTCAGCTGGTCTGAAATCTCCGGGAATGTGTCCGCTTGCGCCGTAGGTGCCTTGGAGTTGCGGCCATGGAGCTTGTTGCCGAACTTTTCGGCTACTCGAGATCACGACGCTCAGCCGGATTCCAAAGCGGTAGGTCAGGCTTTCCAGTGCCCGCCCAGACAGGAAAATGACGACCCAGCTACCGTACTCCAAATCGTCGCGCTTTGGTCGCAGAGGATGACTCCTTCGCCGGGAGGCGAGGCGATTTGGTGCTGCAGCGGATCGTTGGCGAAAGCTAGACGATTTTCTAATGAATTGAGCGGCCGCTTTGGTATCCGGCCTGAAACGGTCGAGAGTTCAGGTCCCCCGATTCCCAAGACCCGCTTCGCGGACAACTGCCTCCAGGCTATCCCGAGTTCGGCGACAGGCTCCCATGCCACACCTGCAGGCCCGAATCGGCCGGACGCGCAGACCAAGTACCTCTTTCGAGGGAAAGGTGGCGGCATGGCCGCGCGCACTCCGACGGGCTTCGCCACACAAGACCCACGTGATGCAACCTACTTTGCGGTGGCATCGTAGGCAGTCAGCATTCCCTGGTTTCGAATGAAGAGGGTTCCTCGATCTATGACCGGGTGCGCCCAACTCGGCCAGCCCTGGTCGGGAATGTTAAATCGCCCCTTCTCGCGATAGCCTTCAGGGGTGGCCTCGGCCAGCCCCACGATGTTTTTCTCTCCCAGCAAGTAAAGGTATCCGTCCGAATAGGCGAGCGATCCCTTTCCGACGCTCCGATCTTTCCACACAACCTCCCCGGTTTGGAAGTCGAGACAGGTCAGGATAGAGTTCGAAAACCCGTAGAGATGACCCTCCAACAGGATCACTCCGCCGTGATGGTTCTGCATGTTCCGGGTGAAATAAACTTCCTCGGAGGTGACCGAGTCGCCTTCGCGTCGGAGCTGGAGCAGGGCGGCGCCCGTGCTGTATGCAGAAGTAAAAAAGACCTTGTTGTCATGGAATATCGGGGTCGTGATGTTGGCAGTCCGATTGGCTACCCGGGAGTAGCTGAACTGTAGTTTTCCGTCTGAAGCTCGAAGCCCGACGGCAGCCCGCGCTGTGAAAGCCAGGATGATGTGTAGTCCCTCGACATCGACAGCCAAACAGGAGGAATAGCCAGCCGGGTCGCTCAACCCCGTACTCGTCCAAATAGTGCTTCCTGTCTTCTTGTCGAGCGCCACCACCGAAGCATCAGGACCGCCAGGCGTGACGATCAATCGGTCCCCGTCTATCAAGGGGGATTCGCTGATGTGCCAATTGGGATTCCGGCCTTTGAATTCCTGCAGGATATTTCGATGCCAGACCAAAATCCCGTCCTCGGACTTGAGGCAGGCCAGGTCTCCATTCTCGGTTAATGCATAGATCAGGTCCCCATCCAGTGTCGGTGTGCCGCGGGGTCCTCCCCCGCGGTTCTGACTCAGATCTCTCCCCAGATCTTGCGACCAGATCGTCCTGCCAGTTGATCGATCGAGCGCGAAGATTGTGCTCCGGCCGTCGCGGGTCCCCTGAACAAAAAGGCGATCCTCGGTGGCGGTGACAGTTCCATATCCCCTTCCGAGCTCCGAAATTGACCACAGCTGCGATGGCTGCCAATCCGCAGAAGTAGCCGGCCTCGGCAACGCACACGCGAGGGCGGCGGTGATCAACAAAGTGAGGACAGCGTTGGGTAGTTTTCTCATGGACCAAGATCTCCCGTGACAAGTGTTGCTCCCCCAAGATAGCATCTTCCTACCCGTTGACACGCTTCAGCCAAGGTGGTTGATTCGGAAACGAATGACACAGAGTCGGAGGTTAGATTCATATGTTAAAAAGAACATTGGTGTCGATGATCCTGGTGGTCTGCGCATGCTGGATGCTGGCAGTGGCGCAACCTCTGAGGGGGCTGAAGGTTTTCATCTCAGTTGACATGGAAGGAATCACCGGAGTTGTCAACGGGGATGATGCGAGCCGATCGGGAAAGGACTACGGCCATTTTCGGCAGACTATGACCCGCGAAGCCAACGCCGCCATTGAGGGAGCTCTCGCCGCTGGAGCAAGCGAGATCATCGTCCGCGATTCCCATGGTTCAGCACTCAATCTCCTTCCGGAACTATTGCATCGGAGCTCCAGGTTGATTCGAGATTGGTCGGGAGGGCCCATCAGCATGATGGAGGGCATTGATGAGAGCTACGATGCCGTCGTTTTCGTTGGATACCACGCCCGGGCCGGAACTTCCAACGCGGTTCTGGATCACACTTCGTCGGGGAGCGTCACCGATGTTTCGGTCAACGGTAAATCGCTGCCGGAGACTGGCTACAACGCCCTGATTGCGGGCCATTACGACGTTCCGGTGGTCTTTGTTGCCGGGGATAAGGCCGTCTGCGATCAGGCAAAAGAGCTACTCGGGTCGGTTGAGACTGTGGCTGTGAAAGAGGGAATCGGAGCGGCTGCTCTCAATCTGCATCCAGAAGTGGCCCGTGAGCAGATCCGGGCAGGCGTGGAGCGGGCGTTACGCAATCTGTCCCGCTACAAGCCGTACAAGCTGCAGGCCCCGCTCACGCTCGTGTTGAAACTCAAGTCGGAGCAGTCAATTTACGAGGGAGCACTCTTCCCCGGGGCCAAGCGAACCGGCGACTGGGAGCTCACCTATGTGGCCCAAGATGTACTCGAGTTGATGCTTGCCTACCGGGGAATGCGACGGTAGGCAGGTAAGGAAAGGACCAACTCCTAGGAGCCTGTCCGAGTATTGGTGCGGATTGCGTTACCCGCGCCACAAGACCCCTGTTCGCAACCCCACCGCATTACTCGGACAGGCTCCCAACGAAGTTTCGCTGCGCCTCAAACCGGCTAGGACTGACAATGTCAGCACGACCAGAAAACTTGATTTGTCTGTAAAGAAGTGGCACTCCTAGGGCAACGTCGGGGCTGAAATCGTGTAATTCACATCCAGGGCCCGCAGGAAGGCCAGTAAATCAGCTTTCTCTTCAGCCGAGAGATTCGCATTCTTGGTCTCTTCCAGGTTGACTTCGTCCAGCCATTGATTGGGGAGGCCACCTGCCAGCATGAGATCCACCGCCTCTTCCAACGTCGCTACGCTGCCGTCATGCATATACGGGGCTGACTTGCTGATGTCGAGCAAGGTCGGCGTCTTGAAGGCCCCCGTGTCCCGTTCCTGAGTCGTGACCTTGAATCGACCGACATCGGGACTATTGGCCTCCATGCCGATCCCGATATTGTGGAATTGCATATCTGTCAGCAGGATTGAGTCGTGGCAATTGGTGCACTTCGCTTTCTCGCTGAAGATCTCCCCGCCTCGTTTCTCCTGATCGTTGAAGGCGGATTCGTCTCCACTCTGGTGACGGGCCCAGCGGGAATCCGTAGAGACGATGATGCGCATGAAGGCGGCTACAGCAAATGCAACATGGTCGGGAGTGGCGGGTTCCCCAAAGACCGCAGTGAATTGTTGCTGGTATCCGGGAATCTCATTCAGTTGAGTTGAAATGTCGTCCATGCTGGGAGCCCCATCGTTGCCCGAAGCTCCCATGTTGCCGCCACCCCAGGCCCCCTTGACCTGCGCTTCCAAGGCTCCCGATCGGCCGTCCCAGTACAGCTGCGGGTAATATCCGACATTCCACATGGTGGGAGAAGAGCGGGTCAGCGTCCGATCGAAAGCGCCGACGGCCAGTGGCAGGCCATCAGTCAAACCATTTTCCTGAACGTGACAGCCGTAGCAGCTTCGTTGCCCGTCGCCGCTCAGCCGTTGGTCGTAGTAGAGCTGCTTGCCCAGAGCGACCTTGGCCGCCGTCATGGGGTTATCGGCGGGGACTTCGATCGGAGCATAGCCGGGGAGTTCGGGAAAAGTGGGTGCTGCGGCCGCTTCGTCCACCGCTGTTGCCTCTTCGGTTCCGCTTGCACAGGCCGCGAATCCGATCGCCAAGCAGAGGGCCATTAAGACTCGAAAAGTTGAAGTTCCATTGAAAGCTGGGAAGCGGTTCATGGGTAGTTGTCCTCTCTGGTTCTCGGGGCCTTGAAAAATCTTGTTGCTTGGGTCGGATCAGCACCTAGAGCCGGCCGCATCTGGAGCATTATAGAGCCGTGGGTCCCCGTCGGCCAAGAGCCGGGTGCTTTGCCCCCAGTTAGCGCCGCCTTGGAGGTTCCGCGGATCCTGCAAAAAAGCTGGGTTAGGAGCCTGTCACGATGCGAAGTCGCCGGTTACTTCCAAGAAACGTTTGATGTCGGACGCATTATTGAAGAGTGCCGCCCCCACGCGGATGTTGCGATCGCCATTCTTGAAGCTGAAAGAGATTCGCGCTGCCTCCAGCCGAGAACGGACTTTTTCAACCTCTTTTCCGTGGGCGAATGTGACGATGGCTGAGCGGTTGTCCCGCGGCGTCCAGACCGAGAAACCCTGTGAAACCAACCCATTACGCAGGCGATGGGCCAGGGACACTGTATGACGCTCAATGTTCTTGACCCCTATCTTGAGGAGGTAGTCCAGTGCCGCTGACAGCTGATAGATGGAGCCGAATCCCTGCGTAGCGTAGCCAAATTTGCGGCCGTCCCGGAAAAGCTCGTACCGGTGATTCCCGAGATCTTCAGCGATGTGGAGCGATCCCATCCGATCGAGTGTGATGTTATCGAGAAGCTCTTCTCGGACAAAAAAGGGAGCCACTCCATATCCGCCGAGCAGCCACTTGTAAGTGCCCGCTGTCAGGAAATCAATGCCAACTGCCCTCACATCGAGCGACAGCATGCCGATTCCCTGAATAGCATCGGCATACAGATAGGCTCCCCGGTCGTGGGCCAGGCGTGCCAAGGCTGCCAAATCGTGACAATAGCCGTTCTGGTGGGAGACCCAGGCGACCGAGACCAGGCGGGTACGCGCATCGATTTTCGAGGCAAATCGTTCCGCTGTAGCCCTTCCGTCTTGACTCTTGACGATGCGCAAATCGATTCCACGTTTTTCGACGAGGTGCCGATAAAGGACGAAAGTCGTTTCGTAGTGCAGGTCATCGATTACGACATTGTCTCCGGCCTTCAAATCGAGAGCCCGGGCGACTATATTCTCCCCTTCGCTGGTGGCAAAGAGGATCCCGACTTCGGGCGTGGAGGCTCCGATGAGGCGGGCAAACTTCTCTCGAGCCTGGCGACTCTGCTGCATCATCTCCCCCAGCAAGACGGGATTCCGCCCCTTTGCCTCGAGGAAAGCCTGGGCAGCTCGGGTCACCTGCCTGGGCGAAGGAGTAATGTATGGGGAATTGAGATATACCCCCTGCTGGGCAGCCACAAAGTCCGGTCGGACTCCCAAGGGATCTTCCGAGTCGGCCTGGGGAGTCGCGGAGGCGGCCCGAGGAAGGGCCGCTGCCGCCGAGAGCGAGCCCAGAAAAGAACGTCGTGAGACTTGCACCTGGTTTTCCTCCTTCTCTTCCTGCAGTCCCAACCGCCCTGGGTTGCAGTTACAGGGTTATCTTAGGCCAATGGCGTACAGAGCATCTTCACTTCGTAGATAGAGCCGCCCGCCCGCCAGCGCGGGCGAGGCAATGACCGTCTCGCCGATCGAACTGTGTCCGAGGATCTTGTGTTCCGGGCCAGCCTGGACGACGAAAAAGTCCCCTTCCAGTCCCGACAGCAGAATCTTTTCATCCCAGGCCACCGGTGAGGCATGAACCCTGGTAGGGGTAGGAATCCGCTTTCCTTCATAAACAACCTCTCCCGAGTCGGCTCTCAGACAAGTAAGAAGGCCCTGGTCCGAGACCAGGTAGAGGTAGTCTCCATAGAGTAGCGGAGAGGGTGTGTAGCCGGTTCCCTTGGTGTATTCCCAGGCTGCCTCGACGGTGCCCGAAGGGGGAGGGTTCGAGGGAATTGGGATGGCCCGCACCAGCTTGTCCGGATAACCCGAGACCGCATAGACCATCCTGCCATTGGCCACCGGAGTGGGAACGGCGTTACCCAGGAACCCGGGGGTGCGCCACAGTTCCTTGCCACTGTACACAGCATAGGCGATCACGTTGTGGTAGCTGGAAGTAACGATCGAAGTCTGGTCACCACTTCCCACCAGAATCGGGCTGCTGTAGTTGATCCTCTCTTTACGGGTGGTTTTCCACACCTCCTCGCCGGAAGTCGTATTCAAGGCCACCAGAAAGGACCCGTCACCCTCGTTCTGATCGATCTGAAAAATCAGGAGGTTTTCGAATAGGATTGGAGAAGTGCCGTGTCCGTGGCCCCAGGTTGCGACGTCTCCAAAGTCAACCTCCCAGATCAACTCTCCCTCGAAATCGAATGCGAAAACACCCTGTGAGCCGAAGTAAGTGTAGACCCGCTCACCGTCAGTGGCCGCGGTCGGAGTGGCGTAGGTATTCCGGCGGTGGCGATTGTCAAAGACGGATCCGTCGTGTACGGTCCGAGTCCAGGCAATCTCACCTCGGGAGGCATCAATAGCCATAACTTTGAGGGTGTGGCGGCGGTCCGCGCTTAGTGTCGCGGGATGCTTGTAGGGCTCTCCGGCCCGTATGTGAACCGGTTCCTTGGCCCCCGGAATTACCTCCCCTTCAATATCGGTAGTGAGGAAGATTCGGTCGTTCCACACAACCGGGGAAGAATGCCCCTTTCCTTCCAGGGCGAGGCGCCAGAGCATGTTCTCTGTCTCGCTCCACTGCAGAGGAATCTCAATCTCGTTTGAGACACCGTTTCGATCCGGCCCGCGCCACTGGGGCCAGCTCGCATCCTCTTCAATCATTTCGGCGCAGGCACCCAGAATGAGGATTCCCAAAAACGCCACCCATCGTCGTCGAATCATCAGCAAGCCTCCTGAATCGGGTACCCGGAATTGGAGCCGATACTACTACAGTGTTCGCTTGCCAGAAACAGCTACCCGGTGTTTCCTGAACGTAGGACCAGTTAACTGTGCTATTATTGTGGTCCTCACTATAGTGGTAGAGTTCAGTAACCCTCGTTGTGGAGTAGTTTCTATGGTGCCTTCCGATCCCTCGCGATTCCTCCCTCTCAGCAGTTTGACCTTTCACTTGTTGCTCACTCTGAGCGATGGCCCGGCCCATGGCTACGCCGTTGGAAAGCAGATCGAAGTACGCTCTGAGGGCTCACTCAATCCGACCACCGGCAGTCTTTATCAGGCGCTCAGACGTCTAACCGAAGCGGATCTGATTGAGTCGGCCCCGGAGGCGAATAATGCTTCCCCTGATCGGCGAAGGCAGTACTTTCAGCTGACGTTGCTAGGCCGCAGGGTGGTAGCCGCAGAAGCTCGACGAATGGAGAACCTGGTTCGACTGGCGCAACAGAGCAGGCTCTTGGAGGAAGGTTCATGAAGAAGGGAAGGCGTGTGGAAAGGCTCTTACGAGACTTGCTGCGGCGCTGTCTGAAGGTATTCCCAGCGAGCTTTAGGGACATCTATTCCAGCTCGATGCTCGAGACCTTCCACCTGCGTCTTCGAGATGCCCGCGAAAGGGGCTCATACCTGGGGATTTGGAAGTGCTTCGGCCGGGAGGCGGGAGGTCTTATCAAGGCAGGACTCGGGGAGCGCTTTCACTCCAGAGAACGGACCTGGAACCAGATCCCAGTGGGAATGATATTCATGAAATCGATTCGACTCGATGCTCGGCAAGCCGTGAGGCGTCTCCGAACGACTCCGGCGTTTTCCTTCACGGTCTTAAGCACCTTGGCGTTGGCGATTGGTGCGGCGGCAACCATCTTTACTCTGGTCGACGGAGTATTATTGCGTCCTCTCCCCTATCCCTTCTCTGAGCAATTGGTGGAGCTCCGCCATACTGCACCGGGAATCAACGCCGCTGATCTGGATCAGACCCGAGGGACCTTTTTTCCTTACTCCCGCCACTCGAAGAGTTTCCAATCGATGGCCCTCTATATGGCTCAACCGGTCAATTTGATTGGAGATCAGGAGCCGGAGCGAGTTGAAGCCCTGCTCGCCACCGGCACTTTCTTTGAGGTGCTGGGAGCGCCGCCTTTGTTGGGGAGGCGCTTCACCGAGGAAGATGGAAGACCAGGAGCCGCTCTGGTTGCGGTGCTCGGTCATGCGTTGTGGATGCGCAGCTTCGGAGGCGATCCATCAACCTTGGGGCGACATATTCAGGTAGCCGGCGTCGACTGTGACGTGGTGGGGATCATGCCAGAAGGCTTCGCTTTCCCCGACCCCAAGACCCAACTTTGATTCCATTTCAGTTGGATCCTGATTCCCGAAGATTCGGAGGGTTCAGTGAGCGGGCTGTCGGTCGACTAAACCCAGCAGCCTCGACAACTGAAGCCGAGGCAGAATTGGAGCAGTTGATTGCCAGCCTTCCCGAGGCCTATCCCAACGGGCTGAGTCAGAGACAACTCGACGAGATCGGCTTGGGAGCCAAAGTTATTCCTCTGCTGGAACATCGGGTGGGATCCGTTCGGAGCGTCCTGTGGCTGCTTCTCGGTAGTGTCTGTTTAGTTCTGCTGATTGCTTTTCTGAATGTCGGTAATCTCTTTCTGGTCCGGGCCGAAGGCAGGACTGCCGAAGTCGCGGTCCGCCAGGCGTTGGGAGCTGGAAAGCTGGATATCCTCCGTTCGTATCTTTTCGAAACTGGCCTCCTGGGGGTCGCGGGTGGCGCATTGGGTTTGCTGTTGGCGCTTGCCGGGATCCAACTCTTGCGTACCCAGGGACCTCAGAACTTGCCTCGACTGGAAGAGGTATCCGCCCAGGCCAGCACTATTTTCCTTTGCCTCGGTCTGGCCTTGCTGGCGGCGATCTTCCTGGCCAGTGTGTCCGCTCTCGGTCGGCGGCTGTCCGATCTGGGTGGAGCGCTCAAGGATCTGGGGCGCGGAAATACGGCCGGAGTGCGGCAGCGAGGGAAGAAGATTCTGGTCGGTCTTCAGATGGCATTGGCTCTGGTCTTGCTGGTTTTGGCGGCCCTCATGTCCCGGAGTTTGGTAGAACTTCGGCAGGTGGATCCCGGATTCGATCCCGAAGGACGCCTCACATTTCGTCTTTCACTTCCGGTTTCCCGCTACCCGAATCGAGTTTCCGCCGCCCGGTTTAATCGTGAGTTTCTGTCGGAATCGGCGGCTGTTCCCGGGGTTCTTTCGGTAGGAATCAGCCGCTGTCTCCCCCTCAGTGGATGGTGTGGTGGTGACCCTCTAACCCCGGAAGGCGATACAGAGCAGAAGATAAATCCTCCAGTGGCTCTCAAAGGAGTCAATCCCGACTACTTCGAAAGCCTGGGGCTACGACTGCTCTCGGGCCGAGTCTTGAGCTGGGCGGACTTGGATAATTCGACTGGAGCCACCGTCATCAGCCGCAGTCTGGGAGAAAAGTATTGGCCCCAGCAGGATCCTCTGGGAAAGCGCTTTCAGATTGGGGCACTGTCGTGGGAGTCGTGGACGATATCCGCCTCACCGGACTGCGAGCGCACCCGGGACAAGTGGCCTACTTTCCTCTCGTTAACAAAGCGGGGCTGCGCAACTTGGATATTCATGACATGAGCTATGTGGTCCGAAGTCAGGGAGATCCGATGCAGATTCTACCTGCTCTTCGTTCCCGACTCCGAGAACTGAATTCGGAGCTCCCAATGTCGGATATCCTCACTCTGAGTCGGCATCTCGAGAAGGCTACGGCCGAGGCAGCATTTGTAGCTCTGATGCTGATCATTTCAGCCCTGACAGCGAACCTCTTGGGGGCCCTTGGGGTGTATGCTGCGATGTCTTATCTTGTGGCCAGGCGAACCAACGAAATCGGTGTTCGGATGGCTCTGGGAGCCCGGGTCGTGGATGTAGGTTGGATGATCCTTCGCGAAGCCGGGCGGGTCACCGCCTTCGGTATCGGAGTGGGTCTGCTGGTGAGCCTGGGTGCTTCTCGTCTTTTGTCGGCCGTTCTTTTTGAGGTCAGTCCTACCGATCCAACCAGCTATCTGGGAGTGATCATCGCCATCCTACTCATCGGTTTCATAGCCGCCGCCTCTCCGGCCCGCCGGGCTGCCCGACTGGCCCCGGCCCGAGCCTTGCGCTGGGAGTAGGATGGGAAATCCTAAATCCGAAGCACGAAATCCGAGATGAAACTCAAAGTTTCCATTCCGGATAGCAAAGCGGTAGCAAGCTACGCGCACTCCAAATCGGCGCACTTCGGGCCGGGGGACGACTCTGTAGCCGGGGGCGAGGCAATTTGCAGTGCTGCAGCGGGATCGTTGCCGGTAACCTGCCGGGTCTGCAAGAAACTGTCAAGAAGTTGCCCTTAGAGGTGCCTGGTGTAGACTGCAGTTCCAATGGCAACACCCGGGGCACTTTCGGACGCGTTCGATGGAGCGCAAACGGTACCTGCTGCGTTGCGCCACAGAGTCGAGGTGGGCATGCAACGCACCGCCTTGCGGTTCAAGAAATACGGCCTTTGGCACGATGTTTCCTGGGAGCGTTATCAGGCTGATGTCGAAAGGCTGGCCTGTGGGCTTCTCGAATTGGGTCTGGCCCAAGGAGACCGGGGTAGCGATTATCGGGGAGAACTGCTACGAGTGGCTGCAGGCCGATCTGGCAATCCAGTGCTGTGGAGGAGTGGCGGTTGGACTCTACACGACCAATTCCTGGGAACAGTCCCGGTTCATTCTGGAGCATTCGGGCAGCAGATACTTGTTCGTACAAAATGCAGAACAGCTGGACAAGTGGCTCACTTTTCGCGATCAAAGTTCCGCCATCGAGCGGGTTGTTGTCTGGGATATGGAAGGACTGCGAGATTTCCAAGATCCGGCGGTTCTTTCCATCGGCGAGTTAGCCCGGTTGGGCGGCGAGAGCGGCCCCCATCAGAAACCCTGTTTGAATCAGAGAATCGCGTCGCTTCGGCCTGAGCACCTGGCGGTGCTGGTCTACACGTCTGGCACCACCGGAGTCCCGAAAGGGGCGATGCTGTCGCATGGAAATGTCATGTGGGCGGCTCACAGCGTGGGCTCTTACGATCCCAATCTGCAGCTGGGCCCCCGGGACGAGCTGTTATCGTTCTTGCCGCTCTGCCATATCTTCGAACGACCTCTTTTCGGTTTTCGCTCACCTCCATTGCGGATACGTTCTTAACCTCGTCGAGAGTCCGGAAACGGTGGTTCAGAACCTGCGAGAAGTGTCACCAACTCTGGGCTATGGAGTTCCTCGGATCTGGGAAAAGCTGGCTTCTCGGATCGAGCTCCAGATGCGGGATGCTAGCTGGTTGAAGCGACAGGCTTACGCAGCAGCGATGGGTGTTGGATCGTCAGGTTTGCCGGGTCGGTCCCCAGCCGGCATCAAAGCCCTGCTTGGGGAGTGGACGGTTCTCAAGAAACTACGCGAGCGGCTTGGGCTAGAGAGGATGAAGGCTGCTGTTACGGGCGCCGCGCCGATCTCTCCGGAGGTTCTGAAGTTTTTTGCCCAGATCGGTCTGGAAATGATTGAAGGGTATGGTCAGACTGAGACGTCCGGGGTTATTTCTGGAACCCGAGTCGGCTGTGGCCGCCCGGGCTACGTGGGACAACCTGTCCCCGGCCTCGAGATTCGCATAGCAGAAGACGGAGAAATCGCGGTCCGTTCTCCGGGGGTGTTTCAGGGATATTACCGCGATCCGGAAAAGACTCGGCAAGTCCTCGATCCGGACGGGTGGCTTCGTACGGGAGATGTGGGAGAGCTGACGGCCGATGGTTATCTCAGGATCGTGGACCGCAAGAAGGACATTCTGATTACCGCTGGAGGGAAGAACATCGCACCTCAGTTCATCGAGAACCAGCTCAAGTTCAGCCCTTACATCTATGACGCGGTTCTGGTGGGCGAAGGGAGGCGGTTTTTGAGCGCACTGATCGTTCTCGACGAGGAGAATGTCGCCAAATTTGCCCAGGACCGACATATTGCCTGCGCGACATATGCCGAAATGGCGGCCAATCGAAAGATCCAGGAATTGATCAGGACTGAGATCGACAGGGTGAATGCACAGATCTCGAGGGTCGAGAGTGTCCGAAAGTTCCGCGTCCTGCCAAGGCGCCTCTATGAGGAGGACGGCGAAGTGACTCCAACGATGAAGGTCAAGCGAAGCTCGATTTGCTCCCGTTACGCCGATTTGGTGAAATCCATGTACTCATGAATAGGCCAGGAGGACGCGGAGTGAGATTGTGGCATGGATGGAGTCGGAGGCTTCCGAGCCGTTTGCTGGCACCTATTGTGGCCCTTTGCTTGGCTGGCTGCGCGCCGTCGGAAAGCTCGAATGGCCCTCCTGGCGTGACTGACGAGAGGATCTTGATAGGGACCTGGGCGCCGCTGACTGGGCCGGCCGCCGCCTGGGGCACGGTTTCCCGTGGCATGCAGACCCTGTTCCAATTGGTGAATGCGGAGGGGGGAATTCATGGCAGGCAGGTCGAGCTTCTGATCAAGGATGACGGCTACCAGCCTGTCCGTACTGTCGGGGCAGTCAAGCAACTGGTGGAACGGGATCAGGTGCTGGCTATGGTGGGAGGCGTTGGAACGGCCCCCGGCATGGCGGTCAAGGACTATCTGACCCGGCATGGAGTTCCCTGGGTAGGGCCGGCTTCGGGCGCTCACAATTGGGCCTATCCACCCTCCCCCAACATCTTCTCCACCGCTCCGATGTATTTCACGGAATCCGCCGTACTGGTCGATTATGCGGTGCAAACGATGGGGATGACGCGGCTGGCAATCTTCTACCTGAACGACGACTTCGGGAAGAGCGGACTGGTGGGAGCTCGGCTGGCTCTAAGCAAGCATGGACTGGAGCCGGTGGCCGAAGTGTCCAGTGAACTCTTAGATTCGGATCTGACCTCCCAGACATTGCGCTTGAAGGAGTCGGGTGCCGAGGGAGTCTTCATTTGGGCAACTCCCAAACATGCCGCTGTCCTGGTCGGACAGGCCGCCAAACTCGCTCTTGCACCCCAGTGGTTTGCCACCTATGTGCTGGCCGACCAGAACCTGATGCATGAGATCACGGAGGGAAAATGGGAAGGCACGATCTACGCTTCGCCGGGCGCTAACTATCTCGAGTCTACTCCGCTGATGGAAAAGTACCGCCGAGCCCGGGAACGATTCTTGCCGCAGGAGCGGGAGGGGCTCTTTTTCTACTCCGGATTTGCCTATGCGGAAGTCATGGTGGAAGGGCTGAGACGGGCGGGTCCTGACTTAACGCGGGGATCGTTGATACGGGCCTTGGAGAGTATTGAAGATCATCAAGGGATCTCAGGGGAAATGAGTTTTGGCCCCGCCAAGAGGCAGGGAATGCTCTCTGTCTATCTGATTCGCTGCACTGGAGCCGCAGAGTTCGAGAAGCTCACCGACTGGATTACTCCACAAGTCGATATCGAAGAAGCGATCCAAGAACTACGCTAAGTTCTGCAGACTGGAGTTTGGAGCCGATCGGCCCAATCCCAACAGTATGGAACAGAAAGAAAAGGTCCGTGGTTGGTCGAGTGCAGTCCAACTTCCCCGTGACGCGGAAGAGAATGAAGCTTGGCAAGAAAGCAATCGTCGTTGGTGGGAAAACAATCCCATGCGCTACGACTGGCAGGAGTCGATTCCCTACGAGATCGGGAGTCGGGACTTCTTCGCTGAAATCGATCGACGCTTCTTCCAGTCGGCGGCTTCGTACTTGCCTTGTCGCAGGACCCCTTTCGATCCTCTAATCGATTTCGCCAGCCTCTCCGATCAAGATGTCCTCGAAATCGGAGTGGGCGCTGGTTCTCATGCTCAGCTGTTGGCCGGCCAAGCCCGTCCGGGCGGGCGTGCCACGGCAATGATCTACCATGGATCCTTCTGGAAATACTGGGTGGAAACGATTCTCGTCCGAGGCCTCCTCCAGGGAAAGTTGCTACGCGGACGGGAGGCTGCCGAGCTGCTCCATCATTTAACCGACGGCGCGATTGCCCTCCACTACCGGGTGAAGGAATGGGAAGAGCTCGTCACTCCCCATTTCGCAGTTGAGAAGCTCCAGGTTCTCGGCCAGAAGGCTGACCTGGTCTTGCTTCCTCCCGGAAAATTGAAAGACGCCGCCCAGCAAATTCTCCCCGATTCTGGATCCCGTTTCTTCACCAATCGTCTAGGCCAGGGATCTTTTCTGGTAGCCCAAATGCGGCGCAAATAGCGCCGGTCCTTCTCGAGTCGGCTTGAAAGTGCTCTTGAGAGCGGCTATCCCAATCAAGTTTCAGGTCAGCCCACCCTCCGGCCGCTGGCCGGATCATTCAGGAAGGAAACTGAGCTCCCGTGTGGCCACAAAGGGGGGGGATGATGTGGCAGAGGAAAGCCGAGTTTTAAAACCGAGGGAGGCGCCTTCTGACGCGGCGATTGTATTGAAAATAGAATCTTTAGATTCGGGCCTGACGGTCCTCTCGCGGCCTGGGAAGGTCCCTCCCACACCTCCGAAACCACTTTCGTGCCATCCAGGGAGACTTGACTCAACTGTAAAGAAATCGCCTTCGGGAATCCTAGCGCGGAGGTGTCAGCAATTGGTCCAGACAGTGCCGCAAACTCTGTCGGAAGCGATCGCTTCTATAGTCTCTCAACTTGCCTGGGATCGGACCCGGACCAAGTTGCAACATCTGCGGAACAGCGATCTCCAGAGCATCACAGTCTCCGGGAGGGATTGTCATTGCACGTTCCATCCCGGCCAACACCTCAGTGCCTCCGCCATGCTGGCCCCCGATGACGGGAAGACCACAGGCTAGAGCCTCCAGGTACACGATCCCAAATCCCTCCGATCGGCTGGGCATTACGTAGATATCGGCGAGGCGGTAGCAGGAGACTTTATCGGCTTCCGTCACATATCCGGCAAAAACGACCCGGTCCGAAACTCCCGATCTCTGGGCGAGGCGTTCGAGCCGTGGGCGATCGTCGCCGTCGCCAACGATGAGGTAGGCAACTGCAGGTATCCGGCTCCTGAGCCGTGCCAGCACTTCGATCGTTTCATCAATGCCCTTCGTTCGCTCTCGGGAGTCGAGCCGACCGACTGTCAGGAGCACTTTCCTGCCGGCCAGCTCAAAACGGTCAACCAGCTCCTGCGGCGGCTGGCCCGGGGAAAACTGTTCTAAGTTGATGCTATTGGGCAGGATATGGCAGCACTCGGGATCGATCCGCGACCAGTCCACTAATTGTTGGGCCGTGTAGCGGCTGACCGATAACACCAAGTCGACCGACTTCATCCATCGTTCAAAGCGGGGGGGGCGATTTCCAGGCGTCAATTCCATGAACCACCAGGGCCAGTTTCGCCCCACTGATTCTGGAGCACAGGCGGGCTACTGGCAGAAGTCGAATATGAGCGCAGAGAAGCAGGTTGAGGGGACGATTGCGGAGGCCGGCCAAAATTGAGGTTACGCCGTAACCCAAGCGAGATTCGTGTTTGGGAACTCGATAGTCCAGCCCGCTCGGGAGATCTGGCCAGTGGCGTTCCGGACGCAGCCGGGGCAACGCCAGGAGCGTGTGGAAACGGCCGTCGGTCGAGAGAGCCTCGAGCAAGTCCCGATTGAATTTTGCAATTCCTCCAGAGCCGCCATAGGCATCGGTGAGCAGTACCATGGCCTTCATCAGGGCCGGAATGTATCACGAGGTCGATGGGAACGGTATATGGAACAGGTAGCTCGAGTCCGGGTCTGCAGCCGAGAATGCGTGTGTTGTCCGGGCTAGAAGGCCTTCGGCAAGTCTACTCCTGCTACCGGATTTCGGGAGGTCAGGTAGGAGTACGTTTTGGGAGAAGAAACTCCGTACTCCTATTCAGCGAGGCGGTACTCGTCACTCGTACCCGATGGGAAAAGACAGACCCCATCATGCCAATCAAAGAGGAATCTCCAATCGATCTCCATCCAGCCAGACGGTGGGTGACTGGATGATGGCGTCGAAGTGGGTTTTGGCTTGAACTGTGCCGCCGAGGTTGGCGGAAGTGCCGATGCCGATGTGGATCGTGCCGTTGACACCCTCGTCGTTGAGCATCTCGCCGGTGAATCGGCGGCATTCCGGGTTGAGTCCTATCGCGAACTGGGCAATGTTATAGACATACCGATCGCGTTGTCGAGCCAGCAAGGAGTTCAAGAATGCCGCCTGCTCGCCCCCCTCGATTTCTATTACGAAGCCATCTCTGATCCGACAAACAATCGGCTCACGAATCACGCCAATCCCGTAGTAGGGAATGCTCCCATCCACCACTAATAACCCCCGACTGGTTCCTTCCACAGGAGAAATATTGGCCTCGATGTTGGGGGCAGCTGTGAAGCCCGGTTTGTGCAGCAAGCAGCAATGACTGTTGCCATTGCGTCCTTCGATGCTGAATTCTAGGGTCGTGCTGGCCGGATTTGCCACCCGAACATGAGCCGCTTGACTCAACTTCGTGGCCAGGCTGTCACAGACTGGTTTGCGTGCCGGGAAGTCCGCAAACAGCCCCCCCTCCTTCATTTGTCTTTCCGTGAAAGCGCTCATGGAGACCACCTTCGCTCCCCCTTCAAGAGCGCTTCGGGTGGCCCGAGTGTGAGACAGCGCATGGGTGACGAAGAGGAAGATCACATCGGCCTCCTGCATCCTGTCTGCTACGGTATCCTCCGGCTCGCGGTTGTCTAATTTCGAGGCGGTGCGCATGACCAGGGAGACTTTGGCACCCAGTGCCGAGGCAGCTCTCTCAACGGCCTGTGCAATCGGCTTGCGCAGCTCGTCGGTGACGATCAGTACCGTCTCGTCTCCCTGGATCCCGGCACAGGTCTCGACTAATACGGCTGCCCCTTTTTCCATTTTGACCGCCCCCTCAGCCTAAGCTGAAACTTTGCCCGATTTGAGCCAAGTTTGGCTGCTTGTCAGGATTCCCACTCAGCTTCTCACACCAAGATTTGCCGATCGTCCTGAACGAGCTGACCATCCACTTCGATTCGGGGCGCCCACATCAGGAGATCGTAGTGAATCGGAGCGCGAACTTCTCCACCCAGGGTGTGGCTGGTGCCGATACCCAGGTGGATAGTCCCCAGCACACCCTCATCGTCCAGCATGGTCCCCGTCAATCGGGCGTTGGGGTTGAGGCCAATCCCCAGTTCCGCCACGTTGTAGCAGTTCCGATCCTGATGAGAGCTCAAGTCCTGGCTCAATCGGAGAGCCTGTTCGCCTCCTTTCAAGCTACGAATAAAACCCTCTTCGATTTCGCAGACGATCGGCTCCTTTAGGACGCCGATTCCCAGGTAGGGCACACTGGCATCGGCCACCAGCCTGCCGTTGGCGCTGCCCGTGATGGGAACGACGTTGACCTCGATGTCCGGCACCGGTGCCAGTTCACCCGGATCGGGGATGTTGGTTAACACATTTGCCCTCCGACCCTCGATCGAGAAAGTCAGATCGGTGCCTTGGGGCGATGTGAGACGGACTCGGCTGCCCTGGTCGAAGACTTCTCCGAGCCTCCGGCAGACGTCGCTTTGAGCCACGAAATCGGTTTCGAGAAGTGCCGGACTGGTCAATAGGTCTTCGGTGTACCCCGTCATCAACACGGCTCGGGCTCCTTCATCGAGGGCCTTGCGCATAGCGTGTGAGTGGGTGATCGACTTGGTCACGGCTGAAAACACGACATTTGCCTTTCGCATTGCTGCGGCCACCATCGCGGGAGGCTCGGCTCCGTCGGCCGACCGAACAGCCATCAGGCAGGTGACTACGTCGCCGCCTGCTTGCCCGGCTTCTTCGGCGATCAGGGTGGCAAGCCATTGCAGCGGTTCGTCAGTCACGATTAGGACTGCTTCTCCGTGACTGACCCGGGCATTGACTCTCACCAGTTGATAGGCGCCGCGATTTAGAAGACTTGCTTTCATGAAGCTTCTCGCGCCCGCCTCGAAAAGTGGTCGAAGATGATGGCTGTGAATCCATCATCCGTACAATTGGTGGCGGTTCTGAACATATCGGGGAATCCTCCTGAAAGGGCCATCCAGGTAGCCACGACCTCACTCTTGAGGGGCTCTTGTAAGTCTAGTAGAGAAACGAAGAGGGTTCCGCTCCAGAGAGCTGTCCCCATGCCAGCAGGCAGTCCAGGCGCAGCCACCGTGAAAAGCACTATGGCGGGCCAGGCACCCAGGAGCATCTCCCAGCTGATGTCCAGTTGGAAGACTTGGCCCAGAACGAAGGGTCCGTAGGCGACGTAGGCCAGAGCGCTGGCGTCGAGATTGAAGACCGCTCCCAGAGGAATGACGGTATCAGCAGTCTCCCGGCTGACCCCGTATTGCCGGGCGCGATCTAGATTAACCGGCAAGGTGAGAAGCGAGGAACAGGACCCGGCCGCAAAGATGGCAGTGGGCAGGTAATAGACTCGGAGCAGGCGGCCCACCGGCTGCCCGGTGACCAGGCGACCGATGACGAAAACGTAAACAAGCCACCAGCAGAAACAGAGCAGAGCTGTGTAGGCCGTCATGAGAATGTAATTACTCACTCCCACCATGGCTCCAAAGCGGACTCCCACGGATAGCCCCAGGCAAAAAACAATTGGCGTTAGCCACAGCGCGAAATAACGCGAACCCTGCGCGAGTTTGCTCTCGGACAGGCGGAGCAACCGGGCAAGGTTGTCCCACCTGAGGGACAAGAACGCCAGCACGCACGCTCCTACGATCGCCAGTAGCGGCCGCGCGACCCCTTCCCCACTCCCCAATGTGCGCAACATCTCCGCTATGATGTTCCATTTTTCGAACGGCCCGCCCTGGAGCGGGATCTCAAACAGAAGAGAAGAGATGGCCGCCCCCAGCAGGCCGGCCAATAAGGAGGTGCCGAGATACCAGAGAATCAGTGCACTTCCGGTTGTGGCGGCGCGGCGGTGACGGATGAGGGTTGCCAGAGCCGGGCTCAAAGCTACCAGAATCAAAAGGGGAACCAACTGGATCAGAACTCTCACCACCCCTACTGCGGCATCCGACAAAAACTGCAATTGCTGAGGAAAAGTCCCGCCCAACAGGATGCCCAGAAGTAACGCCGCCAGCGTCAGCAGGTGAGAAGGTATTGTACGGAACTTCATCTGGAAGCATGATGCCAGCGCCCGCCTGAATCGGCAATGTCCTCGTTTTGAAAGCTCGCCACTACCTTTTTGACGGCGCAGCCGTTACGATCTGCCTCGGACGGGCTCCCAAGACGGGCTCCTACTCAGAGGACTGCCGGGGTGCTGGCAGCCAAGATCTTGAAATGCATGACTTCGAATGTTGCCCACCTGCTTAGAATTCAGGATGAGCGAGGCGCCATCATGGCCGGACAATTCGCGGACATCGTAGCCACGCCTGAGAATCCCCTCGACGACATCCAGGCACTCCAGAAGATCAATTTCGTGATGAAGGAGGGCGTCGTGATCCGGGGTGAAGGCTCCGATCCGGGGCGGCGGTGAGTCTTCAATCGACGCTACCAATAGGCACGGCCCTCCTGCTCGGTTCCCTGCTTTGGGCAGCAGAGAACGGGGTCCCGGCAGCTGGAGCTCTGGCGCAGAAGAAGCCGATTCCGCCTACCGGCTTCCAACTTTTCTTGGGAGCAGAGAACCTGCTCGCCAACCGAAGATGGGCCTGCAATGATTCGACAGATGCATTGCAAGAGGTGGCTGGCGGGTTAACTGCACTGGACGGACCCACTTACCTTGGCGACGATAATCTGGAAGCTGGAGAAGTGAGGTTTGCAGGGACTTTGTTGGTGCTGGCTCGAATGGTGCTGGGCCTT
>CBDDCF010000015.1:0-21230 GCA_965225995.1 Acidobacteriota bacterium
GAAATGGTCGATCGCGGTGGCGTACTTGCCCTGCTCCAGGTACTGGAGCCCTACCGTCTCCGAGCCAAACTGCTCTCGCAATTTCTGAAACGTGGCAAATGCCTGCTCGGCCTCGGCCCGCCTGCCACTCCTCATCTGAGCCTGTCCCAGGTTGTAGTGGGCCGAAGCATTATAGGGTTGTCTTTCTACCGCCCGGCTCAGGTGCTCGATGGCTCGCGGGTAATCCCGCTGCGTTGAATATGACAATCCCAGGTAGTACTGAGTGGATGGGTCGTCTGGGTCCTGTTGACTCACCCGCAGAAAAGACTCGATGGCCCGTGCATTTTGGTTGGTCTGACGAAAGATCAGACCCAGCATGTAATGGGCCCGAATCTGATTTTCTTCGATTCGCAGAGCGGCCTCGAAGGCCTCAATCGCTCGCTCGAAGTTCTGCCTGTAAAATTCTGAAATTCCCAGGTTGACGTGACCCGGAGCGAATCTCGGATCGAGTTCGACTGTTCGGGCGAACTGCTGGCTTGCCCGTTCGAAGCTGAGTTGCTCCATGTATGCGATTCCCAGGTTGTTGTCCCTGAGCAACCTGGCTGCTCTGTTGCCGGGTGACTGTCCCTGGCTGAGACCTGAGAAAAGCCCCCAGGAGCCGACCCCGCAAAAGAAGGCCGTAAGAAGAAATAGTCGCGCACCCTTCATAAGCCATCATTATCTCAAACTTTTCAATCTAGCCCGGATAATGATGAGTCTTCGTTGGGCCAAGAGGCTGACGAGCCATGTCGTTCCGCTGTAGGGTCTCCTCGAGCGAATTCACAGTGAGCGAACCCCGCAGGCAGCTATCTGACAGATTCCTCGACATCGGTAAACACGATGAACACCATCTATCCACGATCGTACGAGAAGAGGTACTCTTTTAGGCCGTTTCTGAGCAAGAAGGAGTTCAGAACCCGAAAGTTGGGCATGAACCGACGTAGATCTGTTTCCTGATACTGGGGACACTTCCGCATAATCCGGGAGTTGATTTTGCAGGACAGCATCTCAGGGCCGATGATCTCTATCGAGGCAGGCTGTTCGGGGATAGTTTTCTGAGTCGAAATCAAGGCGAAGAGCAGCGCTCCCGGCCGACAAAAGCGTGTCAGATGGCGCATTAGGTGCTTGAACTCTTCGGGTCGAAGATAGTTGAGGAGATCCCAACCCAAGACTACATCGAATCGGATGCTTCGCTGGTAAGGCAATAGATAGCGAAAGATCGAGTCGTAGGAGAGTCCGTCCTCTGGAGACAGGTAATCAAAAGAGTTCAGGGTTCGGTACAGGTCCTCGAAGTGGACCTTTGTTCCGTACTGTGAGAGAAACTCGAGCTTCTGGCCGGATGCCGGCCCAAGGTCCAGGAATCGATAATCCCGGTCGGTTGCCTTCAGTCGGTAAAGGAGAGTGTTCAGGGCCTTGGACGTCTGTGAGACCGTGAGCTCTCCCTTGTCCTCCTGGCTACTTGCCAGCGGGTTCTCGGGCGACCTCAAAGGCCATTTCATTTTGCTCGCGAGCCTGCAGAATCAGTATTCAATTCCAGCGGTACGTTCTCGGCCGTCACGGCGCCTGGCCTGACAGCACGAGTTCTAGGAGCGGCGGGTTTCTTGACTTCGGGTTTTGTGGCCTCCATCTCAATACTGCCTTTGAAGGTAGAACCCTCTTCCAGGCTGACACGAGGGGCTACGAGGTTGCCTTTGACCCTCCCACTCTTCCGGATCACAATCTTTTCCTCGCCGTAGAGATTCCCCTCCACTTGGCCTTCAACACTGATTATGCGAGCCCGGACGTCGGCTTTGACCTGCCCGTGACTTCCCACAGTGACGTTGTTTTGGCTTAGCCGAATGGTGCCTTCGACGCGGCCTTGCACGACGAGATCTTCCTCGCCCGTCAGATCCCCTTTGAGGCAGATGGAGGCTCCGATTGTGGCACGTTCCTTGAGATCACTGGAAGACGTTGCGGGTGGAGTATAGGTTGACTGCGATGTCTTTTCTTCTTCTCGTTTCCACATATTGATTTGAGTGCTCCGTAAATCGATATGAATGGACAATAGGACCGCTTCCTTTTTAGTACCAAACGGAAAGCGAAGTCAAGCGGACAGGAGGCTCCTAGCCCGGATTATGCAAGAACCGTAGGCCGGAGTTGAAAAGAGAGTCGAAAGTGGCCCAAATCGGGAGATCGAAGGTGCGACAGGCGGATTTTCGAGGGATCTCTGTGGACGAGCCGTGTGGAAGTAGGTGGGGGAGTGAATTTCAGACGGAGTTGGGCCTGAATGAGTGTCCTAAACGATCATTCGGGAGCTAGGAGAGGCTAGGAGTCTGCGCGGCAGGAAATGTCCGGGCTGGTGAATAAAATGGCGATATGGGAACGACATTTCGGAAGTACCAGCCGGAGCAGAGCTTCTTGCTACCCCCCTCCCCGCGAGATTGGTTGCCGGAAGATCATCTGTCCTACTTTATCTCCGAAACGGTGGATGAGCTGGATCTGAGTGGATTCTACGCGCCGTACGAAGGGGACGGGCGGCGCAATCGGCCGTTTGATCCGAGGATGATGGTGAAGATCCTGATTTATGGGTACGCGACGGGAACGTTCTCGTCGCGGAAACTGGCTCGTCGAGTGTATGAGGACGTGGCTGTTCGAGTGTTGTCGGCGGGTAATTTCCCAGCCCACCGGACGATGGCGGAGTTTCGTCAACGTCATCTCAAAGAGTTCAAGAAACTGTTTGGACAGGTGGCGCGGATCGCGGCCGAGGCGGGATTGGTCAAGCTGGGGCGAGTGGCGGTGGACGGCTGTAAGATCAAGGCCAACGCCAGCAAACATAAGGCGATGAGCTATTCACGGATGTTGGAAGAAGAGAAAAGGCTGGAAGGAGAGATCGCCGAACTGTTGGATCGTGCGCAGCAGGTGGATAAAGCGGAAGACGAGCTCTACGGCGAAGAGAATCAGGGAGACGAACTGCCTGAAGAGTTACGCCGCCGCGAAGATCGGCTGAAAAAGATCGGGGAGGCAAAGCAGCGCGTGGAGCAACGGCAGGCCGAGGCGGATCGGAAGCGCGGCCGCAAGCCCGGAGACGGTCGCAAGAACCCGCGCGGAGGACGCCCCTTCAAGCGGGAGTTGGGAGTTCCCGAGGAGAAGGCCCAAGACAACTTTACAGATCCGGAAAGTCGAATCATGAAGAGCTCTGGGGGATTCGAACAATGCTACAACACGCAAGCCGCTGTGGATGAGGAGACACAGATGATCGTGGCCACGGGGGTTACCAATAACGCGGCCGACAACAGACAATTACTGGGGATGATCGATGCGGTCCAAGAGAACCTGGAGCACCCTCCCGAGCAGGTAGTGGCCGACGCCGGGTATAAGTCCGAGGAGAACTTTGAAGGTCTAGAAGAACGCGAGATCGATGGCTACATCTCTTTGGGGCGAGAGGGGCGAGATCCCGAGCCGTCGGAAAATCTCCCCGCCACGCTTCGCATGTTCAAGAAGCTGGGCACGGAGGCGGGGCAAACTGTCTACCGCCGGCGCAAGGTGATCGCGGAACCTGTATTCGGCTGGGTTAAACAGGTCCTTGGCTTTCGAACCTTCAGCTTGAGGGGACTCGAGAAAGTGGAAGGCGAGTGGGACCTGGTCTGTCTCGCCCTGAACTTGAAACGCATGCATGGGCGCCTACCCACCTGCTGAGCAGGTTCGGACGGAAAGATGCCCTCCCCCTGGGCTCATTTTCAGCAGTTCGGCCGCCTCTGCAAGCGGAAGCACGATAAAGATCGCCCTTTCTCTTATAGGGCACCCCGAAACATAAACTCAAGAATTGGAAATTCCACGTTGCTCAGAAACTCCTGCCGCGCAGACTCCTAGCTGGAGTTAAGGCAATTCAAGACGAGGAGGAAAAGGGCCTGCTCCGGAAAGCCGGAGGAAAGATGGCCCCAGATGCGTCGAGTGGTTTGTCGAACCCGCGCCCCAATTTTGAGGACCCGGCGACGCAAAGTTTCGATTTCGAGTTTCTGCCAGGGGGTTCCATACAGATAATCGCGGAGTCGGACGAACATCTGGTAAGCCAGCCCATGCAGGAGAAGTCGAAACTGGTTGGCCAGGAATCGATGACAGCTCAGCCGATCCATACTCAGATGGTTCTTAAAAGCCTTGATGAAGTTCTCCGACTGTCCTCGATCGGTGTAGTGAGCATAAAGGGACTGGGAAGAGAGATCGTCTCGGTTGGTGACCACAAAGCGACGATTGATCCCCCGATGGTCGACTTCCACTTTGACGATGACGCGACGGAATCGATCCCAGCTGCCGGCTCGATAAAGAAACTCGTCAAACTGACGCTGTTTTTCCTCGAACTCGTCGAACCTGAGTCGAGTCGACTCGAGCATCGGCTCGACCATCCGTTGCAGGCGGGGGTTCCGGCTTAACCCAATGACATATTGGAGTTTGTTCTCTTCAGATTCACAGAACTCGTAGAGCCGAGGCGTGGCAAAGCCGCTGTCGGCCCGGATCTCAATTTGAAGTTCCTTGCCAACTTCTCGTCGAATGGCTTTCACGATTCGTTTCAGAATAGGAACGATGTGAGAGGCAGCCCCCTTGTTTCCAGGCCTCAATACGACAGTGACCAGGTCCCCCGTAACGGCATCGAAGATCAGCCAAGGATGCAGAATGTGGTTTCGGTAATAGCCGTGGTAAAAAGAGAATTCCTGTTGGCCGTGAGTGTGGTCGTCAGTACTGTCCAGGTCCAAGATGACCGGGTCGGGGCGTCTCTTCTTCCGCGAGCGGACATAACGCTGTAGGAACCCCCGGCTCAGACGCATGAGATCCTTCTTGCTGACAGAGTTTTCCAAACGGGAAAAAGTTGCTTGGGTGGACAAGTCAGGATCGCTCTCAGGTAACTGATCACAGACGGTCTTGAGCATGGGATCCGAGCGCAGCGTGTCCGCGTCATTGCAGTCTTCGTACCCGGCAACGATCTGAAAGACTCGTTGTCGGATCAGCTTTAACTGCTCATGACGAACGTAGCGTTGGTCCCGGCTATCCGCAATACACGAACTGAAGTCCTCGCAGAGTCGATCTTGCCGATCCAGGGAACCAAACAACAGCCATCCGGCATCGGAAGTCAGGTTCCCACCATCAAAACGAGCCGTGATTTGTGTGTGCGAGTGAAATGCCAGGGTGGTCTGACAGACTGGGTTTGACATTGCCGTAGTTCTTCGATAAGGATTTGTTTAATAAACCTTTTTATATCAGAGAGCTACGGCATTTTTTCTGGTCCCCAATCCACTCGAATCCGGATCCCTTGCATAATCCGGGCTAGCGCTTACTCGGGCTCAGATCGCCAAGGCTGCTCGGAAGAATCTGCTCATCATGACGACGAGTAGCTATTTCGAGTTCCCACCCCCGGCTGAGCGGGACGCCCCTCCAGGAGCACCAATAGGTTTTGGCTGGAAGAAGCCAGTGCCTGATGGATGGAAGAAGGACGGTGCGGTCATGCCGTCCAGAGAATTTGATTTCTGCATCGCTGCTGGTCGTGAGGCGTTATACGCGGCGGACTGGCGGTTGCTGTCTCATCCTAATGGAAAAGAGCAGGCCGCCGAACTCCATGCCGAGGTGGAGGCCGAATTCTGGGCGCAAATGGATGAAGATCCGGCCAGCGCCAGCCTGGAGCATGGGGCCGACTCTGAAGCGGTGATAGAGGAGATAAGGAACGGCGTTCGCCTACTCCTTCTCAGGCAATGACGGGCCGGAAAGGAGTGATTCAGCGGGCGGGCGTGAGCTTCGAAGAGTTCATCGCCCAGCTGGAGCTGCGAAATTTTAACGCAGCCGAGGTGCTCGTGGCCACGGGTCGCCCCGGCAACTCAAGGCCCCCGCAGCGCCTCTGGTGCAATATCGCTCCCGGCCCTGCTGATCCTGGATGATCTGCGGGACAGATTCGGCGCTCCTGTGAGGATTACGAGTTGCTACCGCGCCCGGCACTACAACAATTTGGTGGGCGGTGGCCGACTGAGCCAGCACCAGGCCTTCAGGGCGATAGATTTCACGGTGAAAGGAGTCGTCCCGAGTGAGGTTCAGGGCCTTCTCAGACACTGGCGCGGAGCGGCCTTTGTGAGCCCGGTACAGATTGAGCACGCCCCCCTCACGATTCCTGGCGTTGGCAAAATCCCAGGCAAGCCGTTGGAGTTGGATCACTTGGCCGGGTTCATCTTTCGCGGCGGCGTCGGATGCTACGACACTTTTACTCACCTCGATACTCGGGGGTACGACGCAGATTGGAGAGGATGACATGGGATTTCTAGACAAGATCAAAGACGTTTTCAACCCACTGGATGGAGTCTTCAAGGGCGTCCAGGACATCATTGGCAAATTCAAGCTCGATCCTGAGCTGCAGCAAAAGTTCGACCTTGAGATCACGCGCCTCGAACTGAACGAAAAGGCAAAGCTTCGAGAGTACGAGCGGGACATAGAGCGCGCCCATGCTGAAGACGCGGCAGACTTGCGCTCACAGGTCAAGGTCGAACTGCAGAGCGCCGACGCTTTTGTGCGACGGTCAAGGCCGTGTTTCACGTGGCTCATTATCATTGTCTACTTCTTAAACTACGGAGTAGCCGGGGTGTGGAACTTGTTCGAGCCGGTGACGCCCTTAGCCATCCCTGCCTTTTTTCACAACATGGCCGGGGTGTGGATGATCGGCTATGGCTACCTCCGGAGTGTTGAGCAAGTCGGAGCCAAGCCACCTTTCAGCAAGTAAGGAGGGCGCAATGCACATGACACCGGAACTAATGGCGGGCCTGACGACCCTGGCGACCGTGCTGGGCGGGGGCGGGGGCGCTGTGTGGTTTGCCAAGCGCGCATGGGACCGCATAGAGAAAAGTCTTGGTGATCTCAATGGAACCGTCAAGGGGCACACTGTCTCTATCGGGATTCTGAAAACGGAGATGGTCAACGCAAAAGAAGACATCCGAGACTTGAAGGACTCTTGATTATGGATAATCCGCCGCGAAAACGGAGATTCAGTGATTCGAACGCCCAGGAAAAAGCCGAGCTACTCGAAGAGATTCGGGTATACCGGGGCCGGGGGCTAGGTAAGACAGAGATTGCCAAGGCGATCGGGGATATCTCGCCACGGACAGCTCAGACCGGGATCGAGAAGCTCAGGCTAGAAGCAGCACAGCCTTTGGCAGCGGAAACGGTGGTCACGAACACTTGTAGAGGTAGATGACCCCGCTCTAATGGCGCTGGAGCGGGAGAATCTTAGGCTGAGGGACGACGTGGCTGGGCTCCAGAAAAAACTGACAGCCAGCCATCGAGACGAAAATCTTTTCTTGGCGCTGGCAGGGTTGGTGCGCGAGGAACTCCAGCCGCTACCCCCGGTTTCTTTCCAACCCCCGGCAACTACGGCTGACGCTACCTCCGTCGACGCTGTTCTATTACTGTCAGATGAGCACGGCGACCAGGTGGTACAGAGCGCCAACACTTGGGGGCTGGAGGCGTACGACTTCAATATTTTTCGTTGTCGACTCGACCGTCTAGTGAGTATGGTGGAGTCCTATGCTACCCGGTACCTCCCGGCCCACAAAATAGAGCGGCTTTGGGTTTTTAAGCTGGGTGATTCGATACAAGGGAACATCCACCCAGGCAGCAACCATTTCTAAAACTCGCTGAAGGCTGCGCTGGCGGTTGGGGACGCAGAGGCGCAAGCAATCCAGTACTTGAGCCGCTTCTTTCAGGTCAACGTGGTGTGTGTGTCCGGAAACCACCCGAGACAGACAAAGAAGAAGGGCTACGAGGACCCACACAACAACCTTGATTTTGTGGTGGCTACGCAAATTGCGACAAGGCTACAACGTGAAATCGAGGCCAAGAAGGTGAGCATCTATGCGCCCCAGGCATACACGGCCCTGGTCGATGTGCAGGGTCACCTCTGGGTGCTTAATCACGGTGACGACGTGAAGAGCTGGGCTGGGTTTCCCTGGTATGGCTTCAGCCGAAAAAACAACAGGATCATGCGGCTTTTGTCTCACCGAGACCTTCGGGCGAGCTTCTTCTGTTACGGCCACTTCCACTCGAGCGTGGGGATACAGGAGGCAGACGCCGAATCAATTCACGCCGGGAATTGGGTCCTAACGGACGAGTACGCATTAGAGCGTATAGGCGTAGGTGGAGAGCCTGTCCAGGAGCTTATGCTAATCCATCCCGAGCCGGGCCGCATCTTGGACATTCCGATCAAGGTAAGAGATGTGGAGCGGGAAGCGGCCTACAGAGAAGGGAAGTGGGAGCCGCGCTTCGGGCGCCACCTTGTAATCGATCAGATCGCCCCCGAGTTGGAGTCATCAGTGATCTCTGCTGCGTGAGATTTTCCACTAACCCTTTTCCTGGTAAAGGAAATGCTTTCATTTGTGCTCTTACTGGCGGTGGCCTGTCCTCCGCAGGACGAAGTCTGCAAGGCTGCTCAGAAGTTCACCCGCCAAGCCGCCAAGTGTTTCTCCCTCATAGCCCAGACCGACAACGCCTACACGCCCTGGGTTCCTCTGGCTGAGGCGCGAGATCAAGTCATGGACCTGACTGGCCAGGTGCGAAGGAAGGAAGAAGCGGCAGCGGAAATCTTCAAGCTGCGGCATGGGGAGGGTTTCTGAATGCATGAGAAAAGAGATCAAGAAATGGCTAGCGACAGCAGAGGAGTTCGAGAAACACCGGGCCAGGAGGTGGCCAGTCATCCCGTAAGCCCGGTCTTCGAGTCGTTCCTCCGTCGTCACAGGATGCCCCCTGAAGAGCAGGCGCTCTATCTCAATCGTGACGTCGATGGCTGGGAGCGGTTCGGCCGGGCCATGATCGCAGGGGACAGGGGGAGTGCCGTCGACCAGCTGATTGAGGAGCTACTGGACTCCCCCATTTACGCAGAAGAAGCCCGCATGCTCGAGGAGCTGCCTGCGTCGATCGTCAAGGATATTCAGCTCGCGCAGATCGCGTGTCTCCGGATGGTAATGAAATATCGGAAGCCAGCGCCCATGAAGCAGTTCTCTAGAGATATTCAGAAGGCGTTGAAGTGAGCCCCGACGGCGGGACTAAGGTGCTCTGCCGTAGCGTTCTTACTCTTCTTCGCAGGAGGCCACCGCCGACTGAGAAGGGCCTAGATGTCGCGGGCGGCGACTAGAGTAAAGTCGGTCCACTGTAGAACGGGCGGAGCGGAGATGTCGTTCGTACGTGATCGCGAAATCTTTAGGTGTGCCCGGCCGTTTCTTTTTCCTGGCAGTCTGCTTGCCTACTGGCATAGTAGTAGTCAGCCTTTCCAGTTCTGTGCCAGTTGTCGGGCTGTGATCAGCAAGAAGCCCATCCAGCGAGATCAGCAAGAGCTTGCCAAGGCATCTCTGGCTGATTGGGAGCGCCGGTAAGGACGCCCCATGGAGGTTGACAAAGGCGTAGTAAATACGCTACCCTGATAACGCGATGAAAAGGACAACGAATTGGCCGAATTTGATCCGAGCCGTCATGGAGAGGCTAGGATTCACCCGTCAGGCTTTTGGGGAACGAGTGGGGGCTAGCGGAAAACCATCCGTCGACAAATGGCTGCAGCCAGCTTGGGATCCGCCGTCGCACGTGCAATTGAGCGTTGAAGCGTCTCTTGAGTCGTGGGGCGCCGGCTTCTGTAATGATGCCGTGGATCAGTTCTGTCTGGGTAGGGTAGGGCTCGCGGCAATCGTGCGGCATGTCAAGGACTGTCCGACCTGCAGACTGGCAGAGAGGCGCATTCAGGAAGCACCTTGAGGCACCTAGGACTTCCGCTGCCGGGTAATGTTTGCAGGCCCGATAATGTCCGTCAGTTCCATGATCTCCATCGCGATCCGGTTGAGTTCCTGAACAATGTCGAATGCGCTGTCCTGCTGAAATCTCCCGGTCTCACCCTCGCTTCTTCTTACGAGTTTCGTGACGGCCTCTAGGCGCCCGAGGATGTCTTTGTTTAGGACCTCATGGTCGACCTGCTTGATTTCGGCGATGAGTCGTCGTAGTGCGCGGCTCTCATTGGAGCCGTACCGTTTGAGCAACCAATTCTTGTCTTCTGGAGTAACTCTGCCTGAAACTACTTTCGTGGCAACGATGACGAACCTACCTTTTCTTCACCGCGTTGAGGATGGCCTGTTCAATCGCCGCGAGCGCACGCTCCACAGAGACTGAATGTCCCAGGTCAAGTAGACGCTGCTGGCGTCGGTGTAGGGTGTCGTGTTCGGGGTTCTGGTAGTGAATAATGGGATCCATTACCGTCAGCTCCTCCACATCGATTTCCAAGGCCAGGCAGAATTTCTCAATAAGGTGCTCGCTGAGGGCATTCTTTCCGCTGAGCACTTGAGAGATGTGGGATGCCGTGTAACCCATTCGGCGGGCAAGCTCGGACTTGCTGATGCCCTGAGACTCACGTCGCTCCTCTGCTATGCGCTTGATGTTGTCGAGAATGACACCCATCTAATCAGTTTCTCTCATGTCCGCGCCATGCTGTCAATCCCAAGTCTGTATCTATTGGATGTTAGAAATGTTACTTAGACTGACATAAAGGCCTTTATACAGCGGTAATAGTAACTGACAATAAGAACAGATAATCACACAATCAACATCCGGAGGGAACGATCATGACGATGAGTAGGCTACGTTACCCGCCACCCGTCAGCGTGCGGCTGGACTGGCCCCTTTACGAGTATTTGCAAAGTGTCTCGAGGGACGGGACCAGGTCCGACTATCTGCGGGGGCTGGTGGCTACTAACGCTATCGAGCGCTCACAAATGAAGCATCCTGAGGGGAACCAATTCATGCGGTTGCTCTCTATTTTGACGGCGCGACTGAAGGTGGCGCTGAGCTCAAGTGACAGAGGTATCCCGATGCGTTTCAAGCTTCGAGTGATCGAGCCGCTTGGCGATTTGCTGCAGCTGGTCTTTCGAGCCGGGGGCAAGGAAGTCTAAGGCCCCTTTTTGGCACAGAACGTAGACTTTGTAGACGGGAGAAACCATGAAGTCCCAAGATCCTCTGGAGATACCGGAGGAAAAGTTGAATTTGGGGCAGAGGATCATTGCCATCCACGCGGCTTGCGGTGCAGTTGGTAAGAACAGGGAGGCGCCAGCTGCTGCCGGGGGCTATGCATTTAGCGGGATCGATGATGTGATCGAGCATCTTCGCCCGCACCTGATTGAGCACGGTGTACTGGTTGTTCTATCCGTTGTTGACAGTTCGCTGGACATCAGGGATGGAAGGAACGGCAAGTCGATCTTCATCGAGAGGCAGACAGTTGAGGTGGCCTTTCAGAATGCCGACCAGCCAGATGACAGCTTCTCGATTCAAGTGGTGGGGATGGGCATTGGATCCGGCGATAAGGTTCCGGGCATTGCCTTCAGCTACGCACTGAAGACGGCCCTTTTGGCAGTGTTTAACCTACGTGGTCAACCCGATGCGGATGAAGGTACTGGTCAAGTACCGGCTGGAAATGGTCCCCGCTCAGCGCAATCAGGGCCTCCCCGGCGAGGCACGCGCGGGAGATCACCCGAAGAATCCAGCGGACAGCGCCAAGAAGGTAAAGGGGACGAGGCGACTGAGGCCCAGCAGGCGCTCCTGCGGAGATTCATGAATGACGACCGAGCCCAGACCATGGTTGATGACGTCACGATTCGCAGCAGGTTGTCTGTGATGCTGGACAAGGGCTGTACCAAGAAGGAAGCCTCAGAGGCGATCGGGTGGGTTCAGGATGAGTTCAAGAAGGAGGCAGTGGCGTGAAGCTGGAGACTTGCCCCCGCTGTGGCTCTGACTTCTACCGAGGCCTAAGGGTGGAGTGGGTAGGTGACAGGCTGCGAACACTCCGTCAGTGCGTGGACTGCCGCCACAGGTACAAGAGCAAGCCACGGATACCTGGTGGGCCGAAGATGTTTGACCCGCGGAGGCAGAGATGAGCCTCTACAAGCTCACCCAGGAGCAGGAATTGATCCAGTGGGAACTGGAGGAGAGCGGGGGCGAACTAACCCCTGAACTAGAAGCTCGGCTCGATCTTACTCGCGAGAGCCTCCCGGTAAAAGTCGAGAGCAGGGTTCGCTGGATACGATCCAACGATGCCTCCATCGACGCCCTGGGTGTGGAGATTGCGAAACTCCAGGCCAGGCTCAAAAGCGGACTGCGCGATACAATGAATGTCTTCGGGATGAAGCAATTGGTTCTCACGATCACGCGGCTGAGCCTTTGCAGGATCGCGAAACGGGGCATCAAGCCCTTGCTCCCGATTGAACAGCTACCAACTGAACTACGCAAGACGAAAGAGGTGTTCGACTCGGACGCAGCGCGAAAGATCTTCGAGGAGAAAGGGATAGTCCCGGGCTGCGAGATCGGACCCGAGTATTCCATCAGGGGATTGTAAAGGAGAAGTTATGGCAAGAGTGGAAAAGGGTTATCGGATGGCGATAGTGAGATCACGGGATCCGTTGACCCTAGAAGTTGTGCCGGATGTCACCGTTGTCAGCTTTCAGGCGGCGGAGGCGTTGGTACGTAACCAGGGGGGTTGCGGATGTCGAGTACATGGCCAGGAAGCTTGCCAAGGGAGGCGAGACGCTCATGGTGGAAATCAAGGAAAAGAGAGTGCTGCGAAGCTGACACAGGGTAGACATTGTCTACTCGCTAAAGGGAAATCCGCGTTTCTCCAGGGAGTTTCACATACTTTGCTAATTACTATCCTTCCAGAAATCCGGGACTGCATCCCAAGGCTGACGGCTGACGAGAAGAGCCAGCTTGAAAGGAACATCCGCGCGGATGGATGCCGAGAGCCTCTCGCTTTGTGGGTTGGCGAGGAGCAAGGCACCGTTCTCCTGGATGGCCACAATCGGCTGGAGATTTGTGAGCGACACAGCATCGACTACACGACTCAAGAGATTCAGGAAATCACCTCCATCAGTGAAGCCAGAATTTGGGTCATCGACAACCAGTTCGGAAGACGGAACCTCAACAAGTTCCAACGTGCGGAATTGGCATTGAAACGCAAGGAGGTAATGGCAGCGCAGGCGAGGGAACGGCAGCGGGAAGGTGGAGGGGATCGAAAGTCAGAAGCCTACAAAGGATCGGTTGATCCGAAATCAGATCAACCGATCGGAAGGACTCTCCCAAAACTCGCCAAGATTGCCGGAGTCGCCACGACACGATCCACAAAGTCCAAGTCATCAAGGAAGCCGTTGACGCCGGAGCCGTTGCGCCCGAAGTCGAGCAGGAACTGAGAGACGGGACCACCAGCATCAATAAGGTCTACCAGAAAGAAGCAAAGCCCTGGAAGGAAGAGAAGAAGCGAAAAGTCGCCGAGGGGGCGAGCAAGAAACCAATACCCACGTTATCTCCCAAAGAGCGAATAGCGGAAATCCGGCGGCTCGCCGCCCAGGGCTGCGTAAAGGGTCAGATCGCCCGGCATATGGGACTAACCGAGGCAACTGTAAAGCGATTGGCCCAACAAGGAAAGATTGATTTGCATTCCAGCATCACCGCAAAGCCATCGCTGGATCCAGACCGAGTAGTGGGGTTGACTGTTTCAGCGGCTGGTTCCCTGTCGACCGGGGAAGATCTGCTTATCGCGGCTCTGCCCGATGTGGATCAATCCAAAATCGAGGAGTGGTTGGACACGCTGAAGGAGGCTCAAGCTTTTCTGCGCCGATTAACAAAATTACTAAAGGAGAAGGTATGACCAACAAGACCGGAACATCTAAGAAGGTCTTAAGGCTGGAGCGTGAATTGCAGTCGGTCCCGCTCGGTTTGACAAGGATAAACCCTGCAGCCCAAGGCAATCTCAACGTTGCGTGGCTCAACCAACTGATAGCTACTTTTGATGTCGAGATCATGGGAAACATGGAGGTCAACCTGCGCGGGAGCCTGTACTACATCATGGACGGCCAGCACCGAATCGAGGCCCTGAAAAAGTACCTCGGGGATGGTTGGGAAGCTCAAGAGGCGGAGATGTGGGTGACAAGTGGGCTCTGTGAGGAGCAGGAGGCGGAGTATTTTCTGGGGTTGAATGACCGGAGAGCCAAGCCGCTATACCAGAGGTTCCTGGTCGCCGTAACGGCGGGCCGGCCGATGGAAGTAGATATTGATCGGCAGGTAAGGCTTGCGGGTCTACATATCGCTGCCGACAAAAGTACTCCCGGTTCGGTAACGTGCCCTGGGACCATAATCAAGATTTACAAAAAGGGCGGCCCTCTTTTGCTTGGCCGGGTGCTGACGATCATTAGAAATGCATACGGTGATCCGGGGCTGATAAGCCGCGTGATAGACGGCCTGGGCTTGTTCTGTCAGTGCTACAACGGGGCGATCTCCGATGAGTCCGTTTGGAAATCGTTGAGTCGGCCCAAGGCTTCGATTCGATACCTCGACCAAAAGGCTTTCATTCTTCGCGAGAAGACTGGCGCAAAGAAAACCCAGTGCTTCGCGGCGGCCATAGTCGAGACGATCAACGGCACCCGCAGGGGTCGGATAAAGCTAGATTCCTGGTGGAGAGAGGCTTAACCGCAAGTGACCCAACCGACGCCCCGGTGTAGCACATTGTCAACGAAGAAAGGAGACTGCATGAACGAGCAACTTGACTTAGTGAACCTGCAAACCTTGCTAACGGCCGAGCGGCCGAGCGCTTCCAACAGGAGCTGGCCCTGGCCCTCGAGAACTGCCTGGACCTGAACACCCGGTGGCAGACAGTTCGAAAAGTAAGCCTCTCAGTGACGATGAAGATGAATGAAGCCCGGACCAATGCTCATGTCGAGATCGACTGCAAGTCCTCACTGGGTCCCGTGAAGAGGGAGGAGACGACCTTCTTTATTGAGCGCCAAGGGGGCCAGGCGGTGGCAGTCGAATACAACCCGAAACAGATGACTTTAGATGAGGCGCGCCGCCCTGGAGTCGTCGATATCAAGACAGGAGAAAGCAAGTGATTGATCGAGAGTTTGTTGAAAAAATCGAGGAGATGGCACATCCAGACCATGAAGTGGTGACTTTAGGTGAGGGTGGCGAGCCGTACATCTTCTCCCAGAAGAACGGAGCCTTGAAGCGTTTTGAGGTCCCTGAGCCCAGGGCCAAGACGTTGGAGCTTCGAAGCCTGCAGGGAATCGTGGACTACGTCAATCAGAATCCGGATGGCTTTCTGGAGGAGCACGCGCCGTTTGTTCACATTCATAGCCCGGCTCGGGTTTCCCTCTTGAGCCAGCCTCGCGACGATAGCCAGAGAACCATCCTTGCGGATGCAAAGCTCGGCTACGTGAACCGGTTCGTGCTTGATCAGTGGCAGGCTCCCGAAGCCTTTATCACCGGGCTACGCACCGCGTTCCAGGAGAGCGAGGAGCTTGCGAATCTCATCAAAACGGTGAGTTCGATCGACCAGGAAGAGGCTGTGACGGTCGATGACGATGGAATCAGTCAGAAGCTGGTTGTTCGCCAAGGCGCCAGCTCAAAGGCCGTCTCGATCAAGAACCCCGTCACGCTTCGAATGTTCCGCACTTTTCATGAGGTGCAGCAGCCGGCTGGGCTCTTCCTTTTCCGATTGAGCAAATCAGGTGAGGGCCCTCTGGCCAAATTGGTTGCAGCCGACTGCCTGGGTTGGCAAGTCGAGGCAACGGAGAGTATCCGGGCCTTCATTGCCAAGGAGACGAATAATTCCATCTTTATTCTGAGATGACGACTTTGCCCTCGCCTCAAAACCAGTCGGGACTCGGGTCCCCATTGTGCGACGCGGGGGCAACCCCTTGAGGCGAATTTAGTGAGAGAGGAGCAGCTCCAAAAAGCCGTAGCCGAGTACTTGGACATCTGCGCCAACCAGGGAATGCTCATTTGGCATGCAGTGCCCAACGGGGGGCACATGAGCCCAATCATGGGCCAGCGAAGGAAGCTGCAAGGTGCGAAGGCGGGCGCTCCAGACTTGGTCATCTACTGGCCAGGTGGTCCGGCGACCCAAGTTGAACTAAAGACGCCCAAAGGGAAGCTGAGTCCAAGCCAGAAGGCATGGCGCGACCGATGCAGTGAGTTGGACGTGCAGTACTTCGTCTGTCGGGATTTGCTTGAGGTAGCGGCGCTCGTGATAGCGAGGGCGAGGGTTTGAGTGGCCACGCGATACGACAGAGCTGGAAGATTGCGGCCTGGCTTCAAGTCCTTGTGGTGGCGGCACTCGGGATGCTCATTCTTATCGCCGTACCAGAAGAGAAGTCGCTCTTGCTTCCATTGGGCGGACTGGTGGCCCTTGTATGGCTGAGCATAGCAGTCTACACGGTTGCCTTCGAGTGGACAAAGGAAGCCGTACAAAGGAGATATTGATGACAGAAGCTAAACGAATCGAACAGCTCTGCAGGGAGCACGCCGGTGGTGTGAACGGAACTTTGAGAACCGTGACCCGTTCGCGGGCATGATCGAGGAACTCGGTGAGTTCACGCACGCCTACCTCAAGAAATCACAGGGAATCCGGGTAGGCGAGAAGCATGACGAGAACCTGATTGACGCTTGCTGCGACATGGCCACTTCATGGCCGACTACTGCAGTACCAGAGAGTTGAACTTTGTCCGGGTGCTTGAGCTCTCCCACACGATCAATGAGAGCTCGGCCGGGTGGAGTAATCAAATCTCATGCGTCGGTTACGGAGCCTTCAGTGAGGCTGTTTGTTTTCGAACGGGTTCGGTAGCTTCGTAGAGTCCCGGAATCTGTACGCCCTTGTCCTCCGTTGTCTTGGCAAGGTCAGCGAGGGAGAGCAGGCCGGGAACCTGACCGTCTCTCAAGAGATACACCAACTCGCTCTGATTCTGTGGGGCATTCGAAAGTGGTTCGCGCACACTCCCTATCGCTTCGAAGAAAAGCTCATTGAGACATGGGAAAACGTACTCAGTCGCGATTGGAAGAGCGACCCCGTGAAGGGTGGTTCAGGGGGCGTCGAACCAGAGACTGTTCCCGGGCCACCAGACCCACCGAGGCCCAGTAGCCGAAGAGATTTTGCCTGAGGGGAGTCTCGTGAAAGAGCAAAACGAAATCCACAGAGAGTGGGCGCAGATGGTCGAAGACGAAAGCCGCAACCTCACCGCGTGGGAGGAAGGGTTTGTAGCCAGTGTCATCGAGAGGCTTGACGCCGGCTATCACTTGACAGAGACGCAGGCCGAGACCCTGGAGCGCATTTACGCAGAGAAGACGCCATGACAATCACGGCCATCGTCACCAGTATCTTGGGTTGCACGCTCTTTGTGATTGCCCTTGGCATTCGTCACCAACTGATGCGCTGGTATGTGTTGAGCACGATTGTGGGTGTTGCAGTGCGTCACGTCGTCCTGGGCTACTGGGGCTGGAACGTTTACTACTACATCTACTACACGCACATGGCGCTGCATCCCTTGTTCCAGACTGTCTTGTTGTTGAGTCTCTACCGCAGGCGCACGCCGGACATAGGTCGCTGGGCCACCTCTCTGGTGAAGGTGTATTTCTTCGGAGCACTGATGGTGAATACGTGGGTGGACATCATCACGCTGTTGACGATTGTGACGTGGAGCGTGGCGGTGATTGTGTTGTGCCAAGTTCTGATGACTGGGGCCAGGGTGACGCCGGAAAACGGGGGAATCTTAGCTGGGTTGTTCGTGGGTTCGTCGATTGCTCTCTGTTTGTACGGAGACAAAACGGCGGGGGGAGAGCAGTGGGCCGCCTGGGTGCAGCAGGCGTCCATTGTCCCCTGGACAATTTGGGCTACTACCTCTATCCGCGCTCACAGTTGGGCGCGCAAGGCGGTGGCGGCGGCGATCCAGGGTCGCTCAGTGGTGCCACTTCTCGTGGCGGCGCGAAATACCATCCGCCAGCGATTAGTGCAATTCCAAGAGCGATTAGCACCAGTAGTCTCTGCATATTGGCCTCCTTTCGCAAACCAGTTCAACAGGAAAGGGTGACATGATCATAGAGGAATGGAGTGAGTACCCAGATGTGTAAATGTACCCCTGAGAAGAGAACGCCGTTCTGTGGGGGGCCTGGATGCGAAGTGCCCGCACAGAATGGGGTCCAGCCAAACGAGACTTCCATTGTCCTGAAGAGCGGCATCTTTTTCGACTTCGCTGACCCGCAGCCCGAGATGGTCGTGCTGGAGGACATCGCCTGGCACCTCTCGAGGATCCGTCGATTCTCTGGAATGGGCGTGACGGTAGCCGAGCTGATCAACGACACGTAGAATTGGACCCGGACGACAATTAGAACTGCCCGCTTTTTCAGAGCTGATTTGGATCATGGCAAGCATGGTTACAGACCAGCAGATCAGGAGACTGATGAAATTGCGGAAAAAGGAAAAGACGTTGACGATGGCGGCGGCCAAAGCGGGCATGTCGCGGAACCCGGCACGGAAGTATTTGAAGTCGGGCAAGCTGCCGAGTGAAAGCCGGTCAGAGCGGACCTGGCGCACCCGCCCGAATCCCTATGAATCCGTTTGGCCCGAAAGAGAAGGGATCAGATCCTGAAACAGTCTCCAACCGTGGAGGCGACAACTATTTTTGACCACCTGAATCGGATCTACGAGGGGAAGTTCGAGGAAGGACAACTGAGGACGCTCCAACGAAGGCTCAAGTGTCAACACTCAAGCAGTGGAGAGCCCACTACGGTGAGCTGAAAGAGGTGATGTTTCCCCAGAATCATGAGCCCGGACATCAAGCCCAGTCCGACTTCACTTTCATGAACAGCTGGGGAGTGACGATTGCCGGGCAACCCTTTCCTCATATGCTGTATCACTTCGTCTTGACCTACTCGAACTGGGAGACGACGACCCTGTGCTTCGGTGAATCTTTCGAGAGTTTGACGCTGGGACTACAGAACGCGATCTGGGAACTGGGGGCGATACCATCCGAGCACCGAACAGACCGTCTATCGGCTGTGGTCAACAATCTCAAGAAGGGCGCCTTCACCGAACGCTACCAGACATTGCTCGATCATTACGGAATGAAGCGCAGCCGAACCCAAGCCGGAAAGGCTCATGAGAACGGAGACGTCGAGCAATCGCATCACCGGCTCAAGCGAGCCATCCAACAGGAACTGCTGCTCAGAGGCAGTCGCGATTTCTCAGAGCGCAAGGACTACGAGCAGTTCGTCCAGAGAATCATCGAGCGACGCAATGCTGGCTGGCAAAGACGCCTGCGAGAAGAACTGGAAGTGATGAGGCCGCTACCGGATCCTCGCCTGGAGGACTTCATCCGATTCCGAGTGAAGGTCGCAACCAGTTCCACGATCCGAGTGCGCAACAACACCTACTCGGTGGACAGCCGCTTGATCCGCGAACAGGTGGAGGCGCGACTGTATGCCGATCATGTGGAAGTTCGTTATGGCGGGCAGCGAGTAGCCGAGATGCCTCGACTGCGGGGGGAAGGAAAGCACCGGATCGATTACCGGCACGTGATCCACTCGCTGGTGCGAAAGCCGGGAGCCTTTGCCCGCTATCGCTGGCGGGAAGATCTCTTTCCCGGAGTCCTGTTCCGAGTCGCCTACGACGAGCTGAGAGAGGATTGTCCACAGACGGCGGACCGACAGTATCTGGGGATCCTGGAGCTGGCGGCCCAAGAAGGGGAAAGGAAAGTCGAACAAGCTCTGAAGAACCGGATTGAAAGCGGCCGCCGAACCCGGTTCCAGGACCTGAAGGAGGATCTGATAGAGCCGGTTCTGCCGAGGTGGCAGGTCCAGGTTCCACCAATCAACATCCAGATCTATGACCGATTGCTCGGCACGCACAAGCAGGAGGTGAGGCCATGAGCGGAGGCAACCTGCAAAGACTCAAAGAGTGTTTGGTCGAACTTCGCCTGCCGCCCTTCCGCGAGCATCACGGCTCGCAGGCCGCTTTGGCGACCACAGAGAGCTGGTCTTATCCGCAGTACCTGCTGGCTCTGTCGGAGCTGGAAGTCGCGGATCGACGGGAACGACGGATCCAGAAACTACGACGGACCTCGAAACTTCCCTGGGACAAGAGCCTGACTTCATTGGATCGCTCACGACTCCCGCAGAGTGTGGACCGGCAGTTGTCAGGATTGGTGGAGGGAGACTTCCTGGACCGAGCCGAAAATCTACTTGTGTTCGGTAATCCAGGAAGCGGGAAAACGCATCTTGTTTGTGCTTTGGGGCAGGAGTTGATCCTGCGAGACCGGCGGGTGCTGTTCTTGACCTGTGCGCTGCTGGTGCAGCGGTTACTGAGAGCCAAGCTCGAGCTAACTCTGGAGAGGGAACTCAAGAAGCTGGATCGGTTCGAGGCCCTGATCATCGACGACATCGGGTATGTACAGCAGAATCGCGACGAGATGGAGATTCTCTTCACGTTGCTCTCCCATCGCTACGAGCGTCGCTCGATTCTGCTGACCAGCAACCTGGTCTTCTCGGACTGGGAGAGGATCTTCAAGGATCCCCTGACCACGGCCGCGGCAATCGACCGCCTGGTTCACCATAGCGTGATCCTGGAGTTGAACGTGACCAGCTACCGGATGGAAGCCGCCAAGCAGAGAACCCAAAAGGAGACGAAGTGACTCTGAGGTGCCGCTCGAAAGGCCTTCTGCTGGCCACACAGAAAACGGCTCAAGCCCAGAGGGGATACAGCTCAATCAGCGGAGCATTCGAAGGGCAATCCCGAGCCTCGCGAAGCGTGGGAACTCCGTTCGGGCAAACCCTCACTCCATCCCCACGCTCAAGAATACCGGGGAAGAAAAGAGGGCTTTCAGCCCTCAGAAGAAGGAAGAAAAACAAGTCAAACAAACACCCACTTCAGCGGGCAAGAATCGTAGTCGCGGTGATCAAAAATAATTGTCGGAACCCAGAGACGTTGGACTGGATCGTGCCCTGATCGGAGCCTTTGGATTGGATGACCGCCTGACAGCGATTGTCAGCCCCTTTGCGCTAGAGGAGTTGCAGCAACCCGAACATACGGCCCTGGCTTACATGGTGACCGACGAGGAGGTCGGCAGCCGTTGGAATATCGGTGTAGGATCAGAATGGTTCCGGAAACTCATCACCGAGATGATCGAAGTCGAGACGGGCGAAGTGCGAGAACTGGACGTCATGCGGAGCTTCGCAGCGACTGAAATGATCACGGCAGACACTACGCCCGCGACTAATCCGCTGTGGCCTGGACCACAATCTCCCGGGAATGCCTCACTCATGCATCACGGTCTGGTGATCAAGCTCTACGGACCCGGTCGGAGCGCCAACAACGAATACGTTGCGAAACTGCGGAATCTCCTGGACAACGGGAATGTACCCTGGCA
>CBDDCF010000016.1:0-35857 GCA_965225995.1 Acidobacteriota bacterium
GCAGTGCAGAGATCGAGTACGTACATAGCTCCGACTACATCCGAACGCGGGATACGGCTACACCCACCGCCACCAATCATGGATTGGAAGTCGAGCTGTATGACCCTCGAGATCTACCCACCTTGGTCGAGAAACTGCGTGCAGCAGGGGGCCGACATCTGGTGGTCGGCCATAGCAATACCACCCCGGAAATGGTCGAGTTGCTGGGAGGAGAAGCCGGGCCGGAAATCAACGATGCTGGCGAGTACGACCGGCTCTACATCGTCACAATCGGAAGCGACGGTATAGCCAATAGCGTGATGATGCGCTATGGAACCGCATACTATCCGGAGCAAGACTAGTCCCTCGGGAAGAGGTGCTGACTTTCCGACTACAAAGGCAGGAGCAAAATCGTGTTCAGTTCACTACTATTTCTCATGTTCTCTAGTGCGGTCGTGCAGACTGCGCCGGTTGAAATCGTTCCCATTACACATGGGTCGCTGATCCTCAAATGGAACGGTCAAGTGATTCACGTGGATCCCTGGAGTCGGGGCAACTACGAGGGTCAGCCCAAGGCTGACTTGATTCTGGTCACTGACATTCATGGAGACCATCTTGATCCGGCCCAGATCCAGGCTGTCAAGCAGTCGGGCACGATCATCGTGGCTCCGGCTGCCGTCCAAGCAAGCCTCTCCGAGGCCAGAATCCTGAAGAACGGGGAGCGAACCGAAGTGCTGGGTATCGGTATCGAAGCGATTCCAATGTACAACCTCCAGCGCGGCCCGGAAGAAGGCAAGCTCTTTCATGACAAAGGACGGGGTAACGGCTATCTGCTGACACTCGGAGCTGAGAGGGTCTACATCTCAGGTGATACCGAGTGTGTCCCCGAAATGGAAGCTCTGCGCAATATCGACCATGCTTTCGTGTGTATGAATCTGCCGTATACTATGCCGCCTTTGGAAGCAGCTGCCTGCGTTAATTCATTCCAGCCGAAGCGAGTCTACCCATATCACTACCGGGGTTCGGATGTTGAGGAGTTCCGCAAGGCGGTGACAGCGAGTGGGGTCGTAGTGATCTTGCTGAAATGGTACTATTAGGGTCTGCAGGCTAAGTTTGGCCAAGGAGAGGGTCCAGGGTTTCCAGGGATCCAATTCCCAACTGTAAGCAAGTTGCAAGGAAGTGCCTAAGGGCTCTGTGAGAGCCAGGTGGGGTAGTCCACTTCGATGCGGGTCAGATCGAAAAGGGTGGCAATCAGATTCTCTTCTTGGCTGGCTCGGTTGGGGTTGTCAAACTCCCAGACCGTTTCCCCTTCCCGAGTGATCTCAAACACGCGCCCGTTATTGCTCTCCGCAATCAGAGTATTCCCATTCGGCAGTCGGGCCGCTGCCCCACAGTCGAACGTGAAGAATTCATTAGCCGGATCGGTGGGGTACTGCCACTCGATCTTAAGGGTGAAGGGATTGATCTCAATGATCTTGGAACGACCATCCCGACCCTGGTTGTCGAAGACCAGGAGACTGCCGCTATCCAGGAGTTGGGGATCATGTTGCCGAATCCAGAGCTTCGTGTAACGTCCAGACGCAGCCCACACCACTTTGTTCTCACTCAGATCTATGACGCCAGGGTGTCCAGGTTCCGAATCGAGGTTAGGATGTTCCCCTTTTTGAAAATTGGGGAGAGATGTTCCTTGCTGCCGTCGAGGACATAGATCGTGTTCGTATGAAACATGTCGCCTCGCGGAGACACCATCATCGAAACCACGGCCCAAAAGGGGGAGTTCTGCAACGCATCCAACACCGAATACTCCTGCAAGAGTTCCCCGTCGCTACTCAGGATGGCAATCCGGTCCTCCAGGATAGGCTCGTCCGGATTCAGATCGGGGACCATCCGAGGGCGTCGGGTCAGTGTATAGATGGTACCGTCTTCCAGGACGTCTGCCTGGTGATGGGCGCCACCTCGGAATTCCCAAATGAGTTTCGAATCACGGTCAATCTTGACCATTCCAAAACCATCGAAGATGGCCAGGAGATCTCCGTTGGGGAACAAATGCACGCGGCGGAAATAAGCACTATCGATGCTCCCCTTGGCATCTGGCCAGACGTTCTCGATAGGGAAATGCCAGCGGTGGAGGACCGCTCCCGTCATGTCCATCAAGATCGCCTCAGGTCCGTGTCCCGAGGTGTAGAGGTTGAGGCCGTCGTAGGCTTTCTTGGGATCGTAGATCGAGACATTCTGGATCGCGGGAGCTTCTTTGTAGCCCTGCAGATAAGGCAGGCTCATCAGACGGCTTAGCTTTTCCCGCTCGCCATCGGAGAGGGACTCGACGTCTCGGGGCCTAGCTACCGACCAGCGACCGGTGCCCGTGAGGATGGGTTCCCCCGCTCGCTCCTTTTTTCCACCTGGAATATCCGAACCCGCCGTCGGATAGACCGCCAGTCCCAAGCCAATGGCTAACCCACACAGCGCAAGTAAAAGAAAACTTCTAGCTTTCATAGTCGGAAGTACCTCGCTCTTTGCCTGCCTCGTTCGTTAGAACGTTTACCCGAGGGCGAACTACGAAAAAGACTCTAACCCGCTATTCCTAACCCCCAAGTGATGGCAGTCACTGCAAAGCTGCTGAGGGGCTGGTTGAATAGGCGAGCCGCTTGCAAAGCGGTATGTTTCAATTTGGGCCGGTGATTCTCGGGGTGGGTGGACTCCTTCAGGGTGAGGGATGAAGACATTGAACCAGACAAATGATGGGGACCTGACTCTCGGTCGGCCGAGGATTGTTATTCTCGCCCTGCTGACCGCTGCGATCGTCCTCCTCTCCTACTATCTCTTTTGGCGGTTCTATTTCGACGATTCGCTTATTTCTCTACGCTACTGGCAGAATTTTCTCAAAGGTGAGGGGCTGGTCTGGAATCCTACCGAAAGAGTCGAAGGCTACACGAATTTCCTCTTCCTTGTTGTCTCGGGGCTGATCTCGACCCTCGGCTTCGATCTGATCGAGTCTACTCGATTCGTCGGTCTGGCCTCGTTGGCCGGTCTGGTAGGATTTACTGCTTACTATCAGCTTCATCACCCCCTTTCCGAGCCGGGCCGACGGAGCTTACGCCTCTTGCCGGTTTTGCTGGTGACGACTTCCTTGCCCCTGATCATCTGGTCAGTTGGAGGTCTGGAAACGGTCTCCTTTACCTGGCTAGCCAGTATGGCCTGCTGGCTGGCCGCGGCGCGCCTGGAGGACAGACCCAGTCGGGGTGTCCTGGTGGGGATCCTTTTCGCTCTCACAACCATGACCCGGCCGGATGGAGTCATATTCCTGGCAGTCACTGCCGGTTTCATACTTCTACTCAGTTTCAAGGAACGTAAGAAGTTCTCCTTTCTCGTATCCATGCTGGCCAGTTTCGCGGTCGTCTACGTACCCTATTTTCTTTGGAGGATGTGGTACTACGGGGACCTGCTCCCCAATACCTTCTATGTGAAAGGGGAGTGCGCTCCCTACAAGTTGCTTAGAGGATTTGAGTACATCACTGATTTTGCAGTGTCGCCTCCCTACCTTCTCCCACTCTTCCTGGTCGGATTTGGATTTGCCTTGGTCCGGCGCGTGCTGGATCGAAGGACCCTTTACCTGGGACTCGTGGTTTTCGGGTTCATGGCCTGGGTACTGTATGTCGGTGGCGATCAAATGCCAGCTTATCGATTTATGGTCCCCATGATTCCTACCTTGGCGTTGTTGGTACCTGCCCTGCTCGAAAGGTTGGTGCCCCTGACGGCGCGATATGCATTTGCGACTTCAGGTATGTTCTTGCTGTTTTCGCTCTGGTATCTGGGTGTCCCGGCTCCCCTCACAGCCAAAGCTTGGCGAGAGCACCCGGCAGCTTTCATTGGCAAAGCGGTTGCTCAGCTGGTCAATGCACATTGGCCAGAGGGAAGCTTGATTGCTCTCAACACAGCAGGATCCACTCCTTTCTATGCTTCCAATTACAGCTATATCGACATGCTCGGGTTGAACGACCGGCATATTGCAAAGCGCCCCTGGCAGGATAGAGACTCCCCTTGGAAAGGTGTCCCGGGCCAGGAAAAAGGGGACGGGGTGTATGTCCTCTCAAGGCAGCCTGACTACATTATTTTGGGGCCGGCCAACGGCACCCATGCCAGTACTCCCTGGTTCTTGTCGGATGTTGAGATCGCTGAGAGTGCTGAATTCCGTCGCAGCTATAAATACGTGGAACGGCGCGTGGATATCACGCGGCTGGCGGGTTGGCAGGACTGCTCTCCCGGGGGAAATATCTGGTTCCGATTCTACCGGAGAATCAAAACTGAGGAATAGAGCATGAGTTCAACCGCTGAGAATCCGATGAGGCCGTCGGAAGAAGGTCTGTTGACTCCCGAGGTGGCTGGGCAAGAGTCAAAGGACAGCCGGTTCCTAAAGAGAGTCGGAGATCGAGGTATCGAGCTGGTCGATGCCTGGAATCAGCACGGGCTCGAGAATGGCCGGTTCTGGCAGCGGATTCTGCTCGCTTTTCTCATGCTGGCTGGCTTCAACCTGGCCATCATGCCGCTCCACCACGATGTGGCCTGGCATCTGTTTGCTGCCGCTCGAATTCTCGACGGTGCGCAACTCTATGTCGATCTGCTGGAGTACAATCCGCCCTTGATTTACTACCTGAACGTTCCTATTGCGTTCTTGGCTGGGCTGATCTCAGTACCCTCTAATATCGTATTGTTGGTTTTCTTGTTTCTTCTGATCCTGGGTTCCTGCTGGCTTTCCGGTTATCTGATGGAGATTGCCATCCCGGATAGTTCACTCACGCTTCGGCGTGTGCTCAAGCTGGGAATGTTGTTTGGCACGCTCGTCTTCACCGGTAGTAACTTTGGCCAGAGGGAACACATCATAGTGGTTCTTCTCCTTCCCTACATGCTGCTGATAGCGGCTCGACTCCAAGGCTGGAGACCGCCGACCGGGTTGGCGCTCGGCATCGGAGTAGCGGGAGCGGTGGCCGCATCGCTCAAGCCTCAGTTCGTCCTCCTCTGGATCTGCTTCGAAGCTTACTACTGGTACCGCAACCAATACCGGATTGGCTCACTGATCCGCACCGAGACGCTAGCCACCGGAATCGGAGGATCGAGCTACATAGGGGTCGTTCTAGTCTTCTTTCCCCAGTACTTGCCACTGATTCAAGTGGCCCGCTAAGTTTATGGCACCTACAGTACAGATTTGTGGAAATCAATCTTCCGGTCGGTCGGGCTTCCTTTGTTCGCGATGAGTTTGTTCTACGTGCTTCCGACCCCTCGCCCCGTGCGCTCACTGCGCGCCTTGCTGGCGATTGCGGTCTGTAATACCTGGCTGTTTGCCTTTGTCTCACTCAAAGCCTGGCGCTACCATTTCTATCCGCCGCGTTTCTTTGCGGTTCTCCTTTTTGTCCTGATCCTGGTAACCCTGGCGGATGGGCCCTTCCGCCTGGATCGACTCCGCAAGTCCTATCGGAGCTTGGCTGCCGCAATCGTCGTACTGATGCTCTTCTGGCAGGTGAGTGGGAATCTGAGATTCAACTCTTCTGTCCACGCCGGCTGGAAGTTTTCAGATCAGGGGGTGATCACCAGACTGCTGCGAGAAGAGCCGGTGGGGACACCGGTGATGTTTCTCAGTTCCTCGATCTTCCCGACCTTCCCAGTGCGCAATTTCACGGAAGTCTCTTTCGCTCAGAGAATGCCCTTCCTGTGGCCATTACCGACGTTTTATTCCGAAGGGCAGTCGATGCGAGATCCTAAGGAAATGGCACCCGCCGAACGGTTTGCCCTAGAGACTGTAATCGAGGACTTGATGTCCTCAAAACCCCGGATCGTGATCGTCGATGAGCGAGTACAAAAACAGGGCTTCGAAGAGAATGCCTTCGATTACCTTGCCTACTACGGCCAGGATAAGCGCTTCCGCACGGAGTGGGAGAATTACCAGTTGTCGAGCTTTGCCGGAGCTTACAAGATCTATCGCCGCCAGCCGGAGCCCTAGCCGGGAGGCGAGCCGATATGGAATGCTGCAGCGGGATCGCTGGCAAAAACTAGACGATTTTCTGAGACATTGAGCTGCCGCTTTGGTTACCCGCACTTCGCCCTGATCGGCTCGCCGGTCGATCTGAATTGACTCCTTTTCGGTTGCGGCCTCCGCGCTAACCCGGATTATGCAAGAGATCCGGATTCGAGTGGATTGGGGACCAGAAAAAATGCCGTAGCTCTCTGATATAAAAGGGTTTATTAAACAAATCCTTATCGGAGAACTACGGCAATGTCAAACCCAGTCTGTCAGACCACCCTGGCATTTCACTCGCACACACAAATCACGGCTCGTTTTGATGGTGGGAACCTGACTTCCGATGCCGGATGGCTGTTGTTTGGTTCCCTGGATCGGCAAGATCGACTCTGCGAGGACTTCAGTTCGTGTATTGCGGATAGCCGGGACCAACGCTACGTTCGTCATGAGCAGTTAAAGCTGATCCGACAACGAGGCTTTCAGATCGTTGCCGGGTACGAAGACTGCAATGACGCGGACACGCTGCGCTCGGATCCCATGCTCAAGACCGTCTGTGATCAGTTACCTGAGAGCGATCCTGACTTGGCCACCCAGGCAACTTTTTCCCGTTTGGAAAACTCTGTCAGCAAGAAGGATCTCATGCGTCTGAGCCGGGGGTTCCTACAGCGTTATGTCCGCTCGCTGAAGAAGAGACGCCCCGACCAGGTCATCTTGGACCTGGACAGTACTGACGACCACACTCACGGCCAACAGGAATTCTCTTTTTACCACGGCTATTACCGAAACCACATTCTGCATCCTTGGCTGATCTTCGATGCCGTTACGGGGGACCTGGTCACTGTCGTATTGAGGCCTGGAAACAAGGGGGCTGCCTCTCACATCGTTCCTATTCTGAAACGAATCGTGAAAGCCATTCGACGAGAAGTTGGCAAGGAACTTCAAATTGAGATCCGGGCCGACAGCGGCTTTGCCACGCCTCGGCTCTACGAGTTCTGTGAATCTGAAGAGAACAAACTCCAATATGTCATTGGGTTAAGCCGGAACCCCCGCCGGCAACGGATGGTCGAGCCGATGCTCGAGTCGACTCGACTCAGGTTCGACGAGTTCGAGGAAAAACAGCGTCAGTTTGACGAGTTTCTTTATCGAGCCGGCAGCTGGGATCGATTCCGTCGCGTCATCGTCAAAGTGGAAGTCGACCATCGGGGGATCAATCGTCGCTTTGTGGTCACCAACCGAGACGATCTCTCTTCCCAGTCCCTTTATGATCACTACACCGATCGAGGACAGTCGGAGAACTTCATCAAGGCTTTTAAGAACCATCTGAGTATGGATCGGCTGAGCTGTCATCGATTCCTGGCCAACCAGTTTCGACTTCTCCTGCATGGGCTGGCTTACCAGATGTTCGTCCGACTCCGCGATTATCTGTATGGAACCCCCTGGCAGAAACTCGAAATCGAAACTTTGCGTCGCCGGGTCCTCAAAATTGGGGCGCGGGTTCGACAAACCACTCGACGCATCTGGGGCCATCTTTCCTCCGGCTTTCCGGAGCAGGCCCTTTTCCTCCTCGTCTTGAATCGCCTTAACTCCAGCTAGCCTCTCCTAGCTCCCGAATGATCGTTTAGGACACTCATTCAGGCCCAACTCCGTCTGAAATTCACTCCCCCACCTACTCCACACGGCTCGTCCACAGAGATCCCTCGAAAATCCGCCCGTCGCACTTTCGATCTCCGATTTGGGCCACTTTCGACTCTCTTTTCAACTCCGGCCTACGGTTCTTGCATAATCCGGGCTAAGCTATTACGCGGACTGCTGCCCTCTTAAGATCCTCGTCGGCATGCCAGAGCGCTTCTAGACTGCGCAGGTACTTTTATTGCGGGCCAAAACCAGCTACCCTACTGAAGATCCTGTCCACTTACGCGGACACCAGAAGATTTCTATGGAGGATACTCGGCGATGAAACGAATTTTAGTCCTATTGCTCATCTTAGCCTGTGTCGGAGGGGTTTTTGCTCATCCCCATTTCAGGAAAACGGTCACTGCCGACCTGGCAGGGACGAAGGCGACTATTACGTACGCCACCACCCCGTCCAACGAAGCCCATATCGGTAATGTGGCTGTGGGCGACTTCGTGACCCCGCGCGGACCCCGGCTCAACCTGTCGGCCGAGATCACCGCCGGCTCGGCTACGATTCCAGCAGGAGAGTATACGATCGGAGTCGTGCGCAAGGCTGACAAGGACTGGGCAATCGCACTCTTTCCAGGACGCCTGGGTCGGGGCCAAACCCCTTCGGCTTCAGAACTGATCGTGCTAGATTCCATGTTCTCCGGCGATGACGGAAGCGCTGAGCACATGCTGCTCGATATTACTCCGGGTCATGGGAAGTTTGAGGGGCGGGCCGTGCTGACTCTCAAGTTTGGCTCCCTGACTTGTGCAGGAGCTCTCAGCTGAGACTCGCCGCGTAGTTCGACTCGGAGCCTTATTCGCTGCTCGAGTCTCTTACGCTGACGCTGTAGTTGCCTCTGGATTTGTCGTAGTCAAGACTGATGACCCCGGATTCCTGGCCGTGCTTCAGGAACTCAGAGAAGTTCCGGTATCCGTAATGACTTTCGCTGAATCCAGGATAGACCCGGCGCATGGTTTGTTTGACCTGGGACCCCCAAATCTTGTCGTAGTCCCGCTCCAACGATTCCATGATTTCGGCGAGCTGCTCCAGTGCCTCTTGCTTGCGGTCCTTGGGCTTGGGATCTTTCTTCTTGGTTCTTCGTTGCTTGCGTGCTGAGCTAGCGAGATCGTCGTAGTAGATGAACTCATCGCAACTGGCGATCAAGAGTTCGGAAGTCGAGCTCTTGACTCCACAACCAATGACCCTCTTCTGGTTCTCTTTCAGTTTAGAGACCAGTGGTGAGAAGTCGCTGTCCCCAGAGAGCAGAGCGAAGACATCAATGTGCGCCTTCGCATAGCAGAGATCCAGAGCGTCGACTACCATATGAATGTCCGCACTGTTCTTTCCACTGACTCGAGTCTGTGGAATGTCGACCAGCTGAATCCCCTGGGCATGGAATTTTCGAACCTCAGCTCGGTAGTTGCTCCAATCGCAGTAAGCGCGCTTGTAGACGATCCGGCCCTTCTCCAAGAGGCGCTTCAATACGAGCTCAATCCTGAACTCTTTGTCGCCTGTGTCTCGAACTCCGATAGCCAGGTTTTCGAAATCCACAAAAACCGCGATCAGCAATTCCTTATCCATTGAAAATCCTCAATTCACCTGTTTTTGGAGCATACTACAGCCGACCCCACTGGAAAACCAGTGGCGATCTTAGGATAGAGGCAGGGCTAACCCTGAAACTTTGCGGCTGATCGAAGCTCAGTTTCTTTTCTTACTGATCCGGCGCAGCCGGAGGTACCACTAAGCTGAAACTTGCCTGATTTGAGTCAAGTCTGGCTGCCAGCGCTATCCAAGCTGCTAATGGCTAGCTTAGCTGAACTTGACTAAACGAGTGCAGCGAGCTCTTCACCGTCTCAATAACGGAAGCCGAGGATATTCCAGTAATTGTAGAGCCAGCACAATCCCAGCAAGCTGATCGCAAACAGGCTGTAATGCAGGCGTCTCCCGAATGACCAGTGACTGCCGACCCACAGCCCGGCCGCCAGCAAGGCCGCCGGGATGGTTAGCAGGACCAGGAGAATGGGAAGTGTCAGCACGGCTTTGACGGAAGTTGGGATTCCGTAGGCTAGATCGTTGCCGGTGGCTGCAATTCCGCCAGCGAAGCCGATGAAAAAGACCAGTGTGAGCACTCCGGTCAGGAGTCCCAGGCGGATCGCCCAGCGCGCGATACCCGGGCTGCCGCGGTTTTCTTTTCGCCGGATGATGGTACTTAGAGGAACGGTGATCGAAAACAGGAGCGCCAGAGCCACAAGACTCAGATTGAAGCCGGTCGTTTGATACCAGGCCAATCGATAGGTCGGCATAAACGGAAGCATTCCCAAGAACAGGTGGGTGATATTGCCCGCAGAATCCTCTTCAAAAGCCATCAACTCGTCACTGTCGACCTGCTGAAAGAGGCGATCGGCGATCTCAACCCAGTGGCTGGTTGCGGGAATGAAACCGCTGACGACCAGCCGGTTCTCGTCACTCAAGCTGACCGAAAGCGTTGAGCCGAGGGCAGTGAGTTTCTCGATCGTGCTCCAGTTATGGCGAGTGAAGCGATAGCTTCCTTCGAACCGCTTGCCCCTCTCGGCAAAGTCTTCCGCCGGTTCGGGCAAGGCCTCAAATTGTTGCGGGAAATAGCGATCGGCGAAAGCCTGCATCAAATCAATCCGTGCCACCCCTCCGTTGGTGACATACGAGACAAAGACTCCCAGGTTGTGCTCGGGAAAAAGCGCTAGGTTGGAGTGGAAGAATCCAGTGTCTCCGGCGTGGCCGATCACCTGCTGTCCGTTGAGCCGGCTTTGGTAGCAGCCATGCGCCATCCCGGGGAGCCGAGGATCCAGTGTGTAGAGCCGGCTGTGCATAAGCTGAGAGGTTGCTTCACTGAGGATTCGTGCTTCTTTGAATCCTCCTAGCTGCAGATGGGCAATCATGAAATTCGCCATGTCGTTGGCAGTCGCGGAAAGAGCTCCGGCGGGACCGAAGTTCGAGATCAGTTCGAAATGGCCCGGTTTGTAAAGACCTGCTTCCTGGGAGTACCCGATCGCCATTTTGGCTGCTAAACGAGAGGGAAGCGGCTCGTGAAAGGTGCTGTTGTTCATTTCCAGAGGCCGCAGCATATGCTCGTCGATGTAGTCCTCAAATTTCTGACCTGAGATATTGGAAACGATCAAGCTGGCCAAAGAGGTGCCCCAGTTGGAATAGGAAGAGTAGGTTCCCGGAGGACGAACTCGCATCGGGATATGAGCTGCCAGCGAGTCGGCCAATGGCACGATCTTCTCTTCCTCCCGAATGAAGAGGTAACCGAGTGCCCCATCCTCGAGACCAGGAGTGTGGGTAAGCAAGTGCGTCATCGTGATCGGTTCAGGAAAAGTGTCCGGAACCTGGAACTGCGTCAAGTACTCATTGACGTTGCGGTTGAGGTCGAGTTTCCCCTGCTCCACCAGTTGCATGACCGCCGTCCAGGTAAACAATTTCGAAATCGATCCGGGGCGAAACAGGGTCTTGTCAGCCGTCACCGGGAGTCGTTTCTCGCGATCGGCAAAGCCATAACCTTTGGCGAAGATGATCGCTCCGTGATGGACCACCGAAAGTGTCACTGCCGGCACGGATCGGGCCAGCATCTGGGCCGCCATCAACCCATCAAAAAAAGCCTCCATTCGGGAGATGTCGTTCAAGGTTGGTGGGCCGGAAGCTACTGGCTCTTGGATCGGGCTCTGCGTTGCTTGAGCCCCGTACGTCCGTCCAATTGTCAAAGGTAGGAAAAGAATGAAAGTACAGAAGTACGCGAACGCTGCTGATCGAAACCTTCTCCTGGACCCCCCTGAATACTCGCTTCGGGTGCGAGGTGCGTCTACTGCCCGTTAGCCTCGTAGAGACTGGACATTCCTATCAACTGGAGTCGAAAAAGACAAGCAGGGGATGGGCTTTAGGCAACGGCAACCTGCACTAGTCAGAGTTTCAGGTTAGCCCATCCCCCGGCCGCTGGCCGGATCATTCAGGAAAGAAACTGAGCTCCCTGTCAGCCACAAAGAGGGACATGATGTGGCAGAGGAAAGCCGTGTTTCAGAACCGAGGGAGGAGCCTTCTGAGGCGGCGATTCTATTGAAAATAGAATCCCTTAGATTCGGGCCTGACGATCCTCTCGCGGCCTGGGAAGGCCCCTTATGGCACACCTCCGAAACCACTTCAGTGCTGTCCAGGGAGAGACTCTAAGACAGCCTGGGTATTCTCGTCCCACAAATCAAGTTTCAGGTCACGCTAGCCCGGATTATGCAAGAACCGTAGGCCGGAGTTGAAAAGAGAGTCGAAAGTGGCCCAAATCGGAGATCGAAGGTGCGACAGGCGGATTTTCGAGGGATCTCTGTGGACGAGCCGTGTGGAAGTAGGTGGGGGAGTGAATTTCAGACGGAGTTGGGCCTGAATGAGTGTCCTAAACGATCATTCGGGAGCTAGGAGAGGCTAGCTGGAGTTAAGGCGATTCAAGACGAGGAGGAAAAGGGCCTGCTCCGGAAAGCCGGAGGAAAGATGGGCCCAGATGCGTCGAGTGGTTTGTCGAACCCGCGCCCCAATTTTGAGGACCCGGCGACGCAAAGTTTCGATTTCGAGTTTCTGCCAGGGGGTTCCATACAGATAATCGCGGAGTCGGACGAACATCTGGTAAGCCAGCCCATGCAGGAGAAGTCGAAACTGGTTGGCCAGGAATCGATGACAGCTCAGCCGATCCATACTCAGATGGTTCTTAAAAGCCTTGATGAAGTTCTCCGACTGTCCTCGATCGGTGTAGTGATCATAAAGGGACTGGGAAGAGAGATCGTCTCGGTTGGTGACCACAAAGCGACGATTGATCCCCCGATGGTCGACTTCCACTTTGACGATGACGCGACGGAATCGATCCCAGCTGCTGGCTCGATAAAGAAACTCGTCAAACTGACGCTGTTTTTCCTCGAACTCGTCGAACCTGAGTCGAGTCGACTCGAGCATCGGCTCGACCATCCGTTGCCGGCGGGGGTTCCGGCTTAACCCAATGACATATTGGAGTTTGTTCTCTTCAGATTCACAGAACTCGTAGAGCCGAGGCGTGGCAAAGCCGCTGTCGGCCCGGATCTCAATTTGAAGTTCCTTGCCAACTTCTCGTCGAATGGCTTTCACGATTCGTTTCAGAATAGGAACGATGTGAGAGGCAGCCCCCTTGTTTCCAGGCCTCAATACGACAGTGACCAGGTCCCCCGTAACGGCATCGAAGATCAGCCAAGGATGCAGAATGTGGTTTCGGTAATAGCCGTGGTAAAAAGAGAATTCCTGTTGGACGTGAGTGTGGTCGTCAGTACTGTCCAGGTCCAAGATGACCGGGTCGGGGCGTCTCTTCTTCAGCGAGCGGACATAACGCTGTAGGAACCCCCGGCTCAGACGCATGAGATCCTTCTTGCTGACAGAGTTTTCCAAACGGGAAAAAGTTGCCTGGGTGGCCAAGTCAGGATCGCTCTCAGGTAACTGATCACAGACGGTCTTGAGCATGGGATCCGAGCGCAGCGTGTCCGCGTCATTGCAGTCTTCGTACCCGGCAACGATCTGAAAGACTCGTTGTCGGATCAGCTTTAACTGCTCATGACGAACGTAGCGTTGGTCCCGGCTATCCGCAATACACGAACTGAAGTCCTCGCAGAGTCGATCTTGCCGATCCAGGGAACCAAACAACAGCCATCCGGCATCGGAAGTCAGGTTCCCACCATCAAAACGAGCCGTGATTTGTGTGTGCGAGTGAAATGCCAGGGTGGTCTGACAGACTGGGTTTGACATTGCCGTAGTTCTCCGATAAGGATTTGTTTAATAAACCCTTTTATATCAGAGCGCTACGGAATTTTTTCTGGTCCCCAATCCACTCGAATCCGGATCTCTTGCATAATCCGGGCTAGGGCTCCCCTCTGACCGGCAAACCGTGCCGGTGCCCTCTTGCCCTTCCCAATCAGACTCAGGATCTATTCAGCTCTCAAAGCTCGCAGTGGATCGGTGGCCGAGGCGCGCCGAGCGGGAAGATAGACGGCCACCATCCCGGCCAGTAACATGGCCAGGGCTGCACTGCCCAGTATCCAAGGGTCAGATGGAGTGAGACCGAAGAGCAGGCTGTCCAGTGCTCGGGTAGCCAAAAAGGAGAGGCCGATTCCGGCGATCACTCCCAACACCACTAGATAGATCTCCTTCATGACCAGGCTCACGACTCGGGAACGGCTGGCGCCGAGGGCGATCCGGATGCCGAATTCACGGGTTCTTTGGGTCCCCGACTGGGTCAAGATTCCATAGAGTCCGATGCAAGCCAGAATCAGGCCGACGGCAGCAAACAGCGAGGTCAACCGGGCGAACTGGGTTTCAGAGTGAATGTCCTGCCGGATCTGATCACGGTAGAGTCTCATGTTATAGATCGGCAGGTTGGGGTCGATCGTCTGCATCGCCGCACGTACCGAAGGGATGAAGGTATTGGGATCGGTCGCACTCCGAACCGCAAAAGTGGAGTAAAGGAAGCGCCGGGATTGGCTTTCCGGAAAATAGACGATGGGGCGCATTCCAGTCCGCAGGGTCCGGTTCTTGACATCGCCCGCGATTCCGATGACTTCGATGTTGAAGCCGCTATCCGCATCGAATGAGATTCGTCTTCCGAGGGGGTTTTCCCCTCCGAAATAGCTTCGTGCCAGCTCTTCGCTGATGATCGCGACTCGGGGCGACTGGGCCGTATCCGAAGCTGAAAAGCCGCGTCCCAGCCGGATGGGGATGTCGAGGGTTTGAAACAGATTAGGTGCGGTATTCACGAGGTCGGTTGAGAACTCTTCTCCGTCCTCGCCTTCGATCAGAAGCCCGCTGGTGGAACTCCATCCCCCTCCCACCGGACTGAAGTCCATCGTGGTGAAGGCCAGCACCCCTGGGATTGCTCCGATCTGCTCTCGAATCTGACGTTGCAGGCGGAGTTGGGCCTGATGTTGATATCCGCTCAATTTGGGTTCCACGCGAAATAGAAGTACATTCTCGGGATTGAACCCAACCTCAACCGAGCGCAGGTTTTGTAGAGTACCCAAGAACAGCCCTGCTGTCGTCAGGACCAACACCGATAGGGCCACCTGACCTCCCACCAGTATCCGTCCCAGGAGCTGACGGGAACGGGATCGAGTGGCGGAAAGTGCTCCTTCCTTCAGGCTCGCCACCAGATTGATGGAAGATGCTTTCAAAGCAGGCGCCAGTCCGAAGGCCAATCCAGTGAAGATCGCCATGATCGCCGTCGCGGCTAGAACCTTAGCATTGAACGATAGATCCAACAGAAGTGGGCTCGAGCCGCTTCCCGTAAACTGGGCCGCCAGCAAGCCGCGCAGGCCCATGGCGACCAGCAACCCGACCGCACTGCCACTGAAGGCAATCAGGACGCTCTCGACAAGAAGCTGGCGGACCAGTCGCCAGCGGGTGGCCCCCAGCGAGAGACGAACCGCCATCTCCCTTCTTCGGATAGCTCCTCTGGCCACCAGAAAACCCGCCACATTGGCGCAACACAACAGCAGAATCAGGCCGGCTATCGCGCTAATAGCAAAGAGCGGAGTCCCGAGTTCGGCACGGACCTCCTGCAGGCCCTGCGAACCGTCCTGGACCCGCACGTGAACCGGGAACTCAGCCTGACTTCCCTCGTCCAAGGTGGGGGGAGTCGTCAGGTTAGCGGTGACCAGATTGCTCAGCCTCCCTCGCTTGTCGCTCTGCTCACTCCGGGTTGAGGTCGACCCATGATCCGAATCCACCAGTAATTTTCATCCATCAAGGGAGCCGAGAAAGGGGAGAGATCGGAGCCCGAGGCAATCGGCACGGAGACATTTGCCCGAGCTCCAATTTGCAAGGTTCCTTGAAACGCCGGGGGAAGGACGCCAATTACTGTGAAAGGCTGTTGGTTGAGCGAGACCGACTCTCCCAGAATAGAGGGATCTCCGCCAAACCGGCTTTGCCAGTATTCATAGTCCAAGACCAGAACAGCCGGAGCATCGGGTCGGTCGTCCTGAGGATCGATGAGTCGTCCCAGGAAGGGGTCCATGCGCAGCCCGGTGAAGTAGTTCCCGCTCACCAGTTGACCCTCGATCATCTCCGAAGCTCCCCGGGCATTCAGGTTGGATCGCCCCAAAGGAGCAAAGGCAAAAAGATCCTTGAACAGGTTCTGCTGGTCCCGAAAGCGAAGGAATGAAGGGTACTTGAAGGAAGTGCTGATGCGGCTGTTGCGGTCCGTTGTGGAACTATACCCGTTATGCCGTCCCATCCTGACCCCCCGCTGTACTTCATAGTCGAGCAAGATCAGCTCATGGGCTTCGCTTACCGGCAGAGTCCGCCAGAGAACGGCATCGATCAGGCTAACAATGGCGGTATTGGCGCCAATGCCCAGGGCCATCGAAGAGATGGCGACCAGTAAGAAGGTCGGCTTGGAGGCCAGAGTTCTCAGGGCGAAACGGATGTCTTTCCATAGGTTCATTGTCTTCCTCGCAGGCAAATCAGAATTGTGGCTCGCAAGTTTGACGCCTCGAAGGGCAAAAAAGTTGGCCGGTTATTTACACCCGGGTACACTACACTGAACTGGAGACCGTGAGGGGTCGCCCCAGAACGTCACTCAGCACGCACAGCATCAAGCGGATTGACACGAGCAGCGCGCCAGGTTGGCGGCAAGCTCGCCAGGGTCATCATGGAAAAGACACCTGTCCAAGAAACGGCGACGCTTAAAACCCTATCGAGACCCACCACGGACTCCAAGCGCTCGAAAAGGCATCCGTTCTCTCTGAGAAACTCCCCAAGTGATTGCTGCGCAAGCACAGGGCTGGGTGAAGAGCGGGTGAAGACACGCCAACAAAACGTCGGCGGGCGCAAACAGAGGATCCAACGAGGCTGCAAGACTGCTGCAAGTTATTGGAAACACTACGGAAATTGGGGTTGACTCGGAATTGTGACCGCCTATAGGATGGATAGGTGCAGTCGGCACTAAAACCGGCTGATCTCGCACCGCGATCGGTCAGCCACCCGCTGGAGCCTCCCGTTATAGCGGTTTGTCTGACTCTTCGCGGCGCGAGCCCGTTTCGTGCTCAGAGCCGAAGTTCTATCCACGTCTTCCCGGAATCTCCAAAGAAGTTTCAGGATTCGTTCATTTTCAGAACCCAGCACAATTCGGTACTAAGTGGGAAACGCCTTACACGGGAACCCGGTTACGCGACTGCGTGTGAAACTGAAGTGGCTCTCGGCCCCTTTAGGCGTAAGAGACTCGATTCTGGGTCTTGACCCTGTATGCTTTTTTTTATAAAGTACTTTGGTGAAATTGCGGCGGGTAATCAGCGCACCTGTAGGATTGGCGTCGCAGGCCCAGGAGAACCTGCGATTCATCCGGGAAACGATGTCTCGTTCTGTCCAGTTCACGGCTGTACCTGGCTGGGGAATGGTAGGAATCGGATGTTCAGCGCTCCTGGCCTATCTTGTGGCCAGGCAGGAGGGGGCTACCTCAGCCAAGCTTTCGATATGGGTCGCCGAGGCGGTGCTGGCTGCGAGCCTGGGAGCCCTGGCCACCTTTCGCAAGGCTCGCCGCGAGGGATTACTTCTCAGCCATGCCGTGAGCCGCCGTTTTTTTCTCAACCTGGCGCCACCTCTGGTGGCGGGAGGACTGCTCACCGCGGCTCTTTGGAAAGCGGGCAATCTGGAGGTAATCCCCGGGATGTGGCTCCTATTGTACGGCACGGGAGTTTTCACGGGAGGTGCCTTCTCGGTAAGACCGGTGCCTTTGATGGGCCTGGCTTTTGCCGGGCTCGGTGGTTTGGCGCTCCTCGCCTCCCCGCTCTTTCAGGAGGAGCTTCTGCTGGCTGGGTTTGGCGGCCTGCATCTTCTCTTTGGAACTTATATCGCGAGGCAGTATGGCGGCTAAAGAAGCTCGTAGAGAGGCCGGGCCCCAGATGAGCCGGCGCCGGAGCAGTGAGCAGCAGGCTGGCGCGAAGCCGGCCCGCTTGAACACTCTGGTTCACGCCCGCATGCGACTAGCCATCCTGAGCTTACTGGCTGTGTCCGAGGAACTCTCCTTCAGCGAATTGAAACGACACCTCGAAGCCAGCGATGGAAACCTCTCGCTGCATGCCAGAAAGCTGGAGGAGGCAGGCTACATCGAGTATACGAAGCTGTTTGAGAAGAGGATCCCCAAGACGATCTACCGAATCACCCCCCATGGGAGGAAGGCGCTGGACCGTTATCTGGCCCACATGGAAGAGATTATTCAGGCGACCCGGGCGGGCTCGTAGGCTCCTCGGAAAGAAAAAATTTGCGAGGATGCTTTGTAATGAAGAGTACTTTTCGCCAGCGGTTTGACGGCTTGCATGTGGCCATCATTATGGACGGGAATGGGCGCTGGGCAATTGGGCGAGGGCGCAGTCGCAGCGAAGGTCATCTGGAGGGTCAGCGGGCGGTCCGTTCGGTAGTTCGAGCCGCCCCGGACCTGGACATCCGCACCCTGACTCTCTTCGCCTTTTCCGCTGACAACTGGAAACGTCCGGAAGAGGAAGTCTCTGCCCTGATGCAGATCCTCACGACCTACTTAACCCGTGAGACCGAGGAGTGCTGCCGGGCAGGTGTGCGGATCAACGTGATTGGACGCCGTGACCGGCTGGCTCCCTCCTTGCTTCAAGCCATTCGGGATGCCGAGTTCCGCACGACCTTCTGCCGCCGGCTCCATCTACGGATCGCGGTCGACTATTCGGGCCGAGACTCAATCCTCCTCACCGGTCGCTACTCGTCCCAGGAAGAATTTCTGCGCCAACTCAATCGGACCGTGCATTCCGATCCGGCTGCTCCGGCGGTGGATCTTCTGATTCGAAGTGGCGGAGAGCAACGCCTCAGCGACTTTCTGCTCTGGGAGTCAGCCTATGCTGAACTCTACTTTTCGCCAATCCTGTGGCCCGATTTCAGAGCCGTTCACCTGGAAACAGCGGTTCGCGAGTTTGCCCTCCGGAACCGACGTTTCGGAGCGTCGGAGAGTGCTCCTCTGAATCCCTCCATCAACGAGCGAGAGGTTAGTTAAATGAGCTTCTTGAAAGATTGGATTCAGCCTTGAAGCTACTTCAACCAGGATCTTCATGCCTTGCCCGGGGAGATGGCGACCCCCTCCCACATGCGTGCCAATACTCTTCGTGAGTTCTTGAGGACCTGTAGACCGGCTTTGGTGGGCCGGTAAAATCGCCTTCCCAGGCCGCTCCGGTCACCCTGCGAACTGTGCTCGGAAGCCAGATAGCCCTTACGTTCGAGTCTTTCCAGGGTGCGAGTTGCCTCAACTCTTGCTTCACACCAGCTTTGGTCGGTACACTCGCCTCAGCTTGACCAGTCGGTGTCGCACCCCAATTGTTGTATTTTCTGGAGGTTGGACGGATGTATCGATCCCTACGCTACCTGCTTTCCATGCTTTTTTCAGCCCTGCTCCTGATGCCCCTCGGCGTTGCCGGTTTGGCTGAGGGGCCGGAAGAGGCCGACGTCAAGTCGGACAAAGACAAGAAAGGACTTCCCCTCGAATCGGATCGCACCTGGACCCTCGAGACTGACGAAGGATCATGGATGTCTCTGGATGTCAGTCCTGATGGTAGCCGGATCGTATTCGACTTGCTGGGCGATCTTTTCACGCTACCCATGACGGGAGGGCAGGCTGAGGTTCTGACCGAGGGCATGCCGTTTGATGCCCAACCTCGCTTCAGTCCGGACGGCCGCAAGGTGCTCTTTATTTCAGACCGCGACGGTGGCCAGAACTTATGGACGATTGAGCTCGAGAGCAAGAAGACCAAACAGTTGACCCAGGGAAAGAACTCGGTTTACCAGTCTCCCGCCTGGACCCCGGACGGCAAATACGTCATTTACTCCAAAGGGGCCGGGCGTTTTGGGGTGACCAAGCTTTGGATGCTCCACACCGAAGGAGGACAGGGCATCCAGCTCATCAAGGAGCCGGATAACCTACGGACGGTGGGGGCGGCGGTCACCCCGGACGGGCGTTACATCTGGTACGGAAGGCGCACAGGAACCTGGCAGTACAACGGGATCTTTCCCCAATACCAGTTAGCCTACTACGACCGTGAGACGGGCAAGAACTACACTCGGACCGCACGTTACGGCTCGGCTTTCCGGCCCACCATCTCTCCTGACGGACGCTGGCTGGTCTACGGTAGCCGCCACGAGACCCACACTGGGTTGCGCTTGCGTGAATTGGCTTCGGGAGAGGAAAGATGGCTGGCCTATCCGGTGCAGCGGGACGATCAGGAATCGGTGGCTTCCCGGGATGTGCTGCCGGGCATGGCCTTTACTCCCGACTCACAGTCTTTGGTCGCTTCCTACGGAGGGAAGATTTGGAGCATTCCCGTGGAAGGAGGAGCTGCCAATGCAATCCCTTTCCAAGCCAAGCTGGGACTGGCGTTGGGTCCGAAGCTGGAATTCCAATTCCGGATTGAAGATTCGCCAACTTTCACGATTCGACAGATCCGCGATGGCGTACCTTCTCCGGATGGGACAAAGCTGGCTTTCACGGCCCTCAATCGCCTCTATGTAATGGACTCTCCGGGAGGGCAACCTCGTCGTCTGACCTCCTCGGAAATGACGGAAGCACAGCCCACCTGGTCGCCGGATGGCCGTTGGCTGGCCTACGCCACCTGGTCGGATGAGGGAGGCCACATCTATCGAGTCTCGTCGTCGGGGGGAGAAGCCCGGCGTGTCAGCCGGGCTGCCGCGATTTACCAGCAGCCGGCCTGGTCGCATTCAGGCGATCGCATAGTCGCCGTTCGTGGTCCAGTACGCTCTTATCGAGAAGCCACCGGTCCCCGGGCTGCTGGTGCCAGCGATGATTTGATCTGGATTCCGGCCAGTGGAGGGGACGCCAATCGGATAGCTCCCGCCGACGGGCGGAGCCGGCCCCATTTCACTGAGAATCCCGATCGAGTTTATCTATTCCATGGCAGTCGAGGTCTGGTTTCCATCCGCTGGGACGGAACCGATGAAAAGGAACATCTCAAGGTAACCGGAAACAAACGGCCCGGAGCCGAGCAGCCGAACCGTCCCGACACGATCCTCATGGCCCCCGTCGGCGATCAGGCATTGACAGTCGTGAACCAGGATATCTACGTCGTCACCGTTCCAAAAATTGGAGGAGATGCTCCCACGGTGTCGGTGGCGGATCCTGCCAAGGCCGTGGTCCCGGTTCGGAAACTCACCGATATTGGCGGCCAGTTCCCGGCCTGGAGCCGGGACGGCCAAAAGGTCCACTGGTCGATCGGAAATGCTCATTTTGTCTACGACCTGAACACCGCCCGTCGAGTCGAAGAAGAGATTGCTTCGCGCAAGGAGAGCACCCCCTCCGGTTCGGAAGCTGATTCGGAGGAATCAGAGGAGGAGGACGAAGAAAAGTACAAACCGAGTGAAACTCGAGTTCTGATGCAGGCTGACCGCGACATCCCACAAGGGGTGGCTCTGCTCCAGAATGCCCGTATCGTGACCATGGATGGCGATCTCGTCATCGAGCAGGGTGATATTCTGGTGCGCAACAATCGGATTGCAGCGGTCGGGCGTCGCGGATCACTGGATGTCCCCTCTGGTACCCGAGAGTTCGATCTGAGCGGGCACACCATCGTTCCCGGCTTCGTCGATACTCATGCCCACATGCGACCCGCCTTTGGGATTCATAAGGACGAGAGCTGGACCTATCAGGCCAATCTGGCCTACGGAGTCACCACCACCCGCGATCCGCAAACCTCGACCACCGATGTGATCACTTATGGAGATCTGGTGGATGCCGGAAAGATCCTGGGTCCCCGCCTCTATTCGACTGGTCCAGGCGTCTTCGGAGACTACACCCAGGATCCGATTCGGGATCTCGACCACGCTCGCGACGTCCTCAAAAGGTACAGTGAGTTTTACGATACCAAGACCATCAAGATGTACATGGCCGGTAATCGGGAACAACGGCAGTGGATTATTCAAGCAGCCCATGAACAGAAACTGCTTCCCACCACCGAAGGGGGACTCGACCTGCAGTACAACCTGACCATGATGATGGACGGGTATCCTGGGCAGGAACATTCCTTCCCCATTTACCCTCTGTATCAGGACGTCGTGAAGCTGGCTGCAGAAACGAATATGGCGTATACGCCCACTCTGCTCGTTTCTTATGGGGGTATCTTTGGCGAGAACTTCTTCTTCACCCGCCAGAACCCACACGGCGACGAGAAGCTGCATCGCTTCACCCCCCACTCCGTGCTCGACGCTGCCACCCGGCGCCGTGGCATGGGAACTGACGCTGGTCCGGTTGGCTGGGCATTAGAGGAGGAGTACGTCTTCAGCAAGCACGCCGAAGTGGCCAAGCGAATCGTGGAGGCTGGCGGCCGGGTAGGAGTCGGCAGCCATGGGCAACTGCAGGGTCTCGGCTATCACTGGGAATTGTGGGCGGTGCAGTCGGGAGGCATGAAAAAGCTCGACGCCCTTCGGACCGCTACCATCCTGGGAGCCGATGCGATCGGCCTGAGCCAGGATCTGGGATCGCTCGAGGTGGGAAAGCTGGCCGACCTGGTCATTCTGGAGCGAAATCCGTTGGAGAATATCCAGAACACGAACAGTGTGCGCTACGTGATGAAGAACGGCCGGCTCTACGACGGCAATACTCTGGACGAAGTATGGCCAACTCCACGCAAAGCCAAACTTCCGGAACAGGATGAGCCGACCGACGTCAAGGCAGGTTTGCACTAAGCTGAAACTTGATCGTGGGAATCGCTCCCTCGCTGACGCTTCGGGCTCCGAAAGATCTTGGCCAAGCACCTCACTAACTTCGAGGGATTCCTACGGAGCCCGAAGCGTGAGCGAGGGAGCTCTTCCAGTTTCTTTCATGGATGATCCGGCGCAGCCGGGCGATGAGCAAATCCATGCTCGAGCCTTCTGAGCCTCAGACAACCACGGTTTTCAGCCCAGCCGAAGGCTGAAAATGGGGCGGGTTATTCTCTTCCTCTAGCCGAGCAACGACGCGTGCCAGCAGCTCGTGAAATTCGCTCACCGACTGCACGTTGACCAGTCTGTGCTGCAGATCCTTGATGCCTGCATGTCCTTTTAGATAGCGGGTAATGTGTTTTCGAATCACGAGGAGGGACAACCGAACCCCATAAAAATCGAGCATCAGTTCGAAGTGTCTCAGAATCAGTTCGGCCTTCTCCGAGAAAGCGATTGCGTGGCGATCTCTTCCCTGGAATACCCAGGGATGCCCGATGGCGCCACGACCGATCATCACTGCCGCACAACCGGTATGGCTCTTCATTTGCGCAATATCGGAGGCGGTCCGTACATCTCCGTTTCCAATCACCGGCAGGCGGGTCGATTCCACGATCTCTGCAATCGCATCCCAATCCGCCAGACCCTGGTAGGCCTGTTCCTTGGTCCGGCCATGAACGGCTACCAGACTGGCTCCGTTGCTCTCCATGGCCGAGACCACCTCCTTGTAATTCAAGGTACTCGCGTTCCAGCCGAGCCGGATCTTGCCGGTCACCGGGATGGTCAGAGCCTGGCTGAGCCGTGAGAAGATTTCCCCAATCTTCTCAGGATCGCGGAGCAGTCCGGCTCCCGCTCCCTTGCCAGCGACATTCCGCACCGAGCAGCCCATGTTGATATCGATGATGTCCGGCTGGAACTCCGAGATCATCACTGCCGCCTGTTCCAGACGCTCCGCTTCGCTATCAAAAATCTGAAAGACAACGGGCCTTTCTTCTTCGCGATAGGCCAGCATGCGCAGGCTCTTTTGATTGGGACCATTCAGAAGAGCCAGGGCGGACACGAATTCCGTGTAGCTCATGGCCGATCCGTATTCCCGGCACAGGGATCGATAGGGCAGATCGCTGAACCCGGCCATGGGAGCCAGGATCCTGTCCCCATAGATGGGGATTTGGCCCACCCTGAAAGAAGGAGTTTTTTGGGACGCAGAGACAGCCAGCTTCATTGCACCCGTTCCAGATCTGACATCGAATCAGCGGCTGGCTCATTGAACTCCGGCCAGAACTCGGATTCGATCTCTTCTCGGATCACCGGAATGACATCTTGAAGAGAGATTTTCTTACCCAGTAAGGAACTGAGAGAAACAACGGGGCAATCTTGCAGTCCACAGGGGTGAATCAATTTGAAATAACTCAAATCGGGGCAGACGTTCAGTGCAAAACCGTGCTGTGTCACCCACCGTCTGACCCCCAAGCCGATCGAAGCCAGCTTTCCGACATCGGTCCACACCCCGGTCAGGCCCGGCCGCCGGAAGGCATCGACACCAAAACGAGCCGCACTACGAATCAAGATCGCCTCCAATTGTCGCAGATAGCGATGAATGTCTCGGCCTCGATACGTTAGGTCGAGAATCGGATAGCCCACCAGTTGCCCGGGTCCGTGATAAGTGACATCCCCTCCGCGATTGATTCGAATCACGGGGATTGTCTTGTTGCTCGGACCGATCTGCTGCAGGATATTCCGGCGGTTCCCTTTTTTCCCCAGCGTCAGGATATGGGGATGTTCAACCAGATAAATTCGTTCGGCCTCGCGAGAGTATTTGACAACCTCTGCGAGTCGTTCTTTCTGGAGCGACCAACAGGCTTCGAAATCCACCCTGCCCAACCATTCCACACGCATTGCTCACACAGTTTACCGCTCTTTCGATCGAGGGTGGTTGGCGATTTAGACAGCCGACCGTGATCCGAGCTAGAATCGGACGGGTATTTCCCGCAGTATCAGGGGCTTTGAGGCCGCGGGAAAAATCAGGCCAAGGCATGAAGCGAATCAACCGCGTCATCTATCAGGAGATTGTAGGACCGGGAGCGATTGCTCTTGGGATCCTGACATTCGTCATTTTCAGCCGCGAGTTTGGGCGTCTGGTCGAGACCCTGATTCGTAAGGATGCAGTCCCGCTTACCGTCCTTCAGGTCGTGCTCTGTCTGCTTCCAGCGATTCTGATCTATACCTTTCCTCTCTCTTTTCTAATTGGCACTCTGGTTGGTTTCAGCCGACTTTCCAAGGAGAGTGAGATCGTCGCAATGCGGGCGGCCGGGATTGGGATCTATCAGATCCTGAAGCCAGTGCTCAAGACCAGCTTGTGGGTTTCTGTCGTGACAGTAGTTCTGACCATGTTTCTGCTTCCTGCCGGGAATTGGAAGCTGAAACTGGTACGCAACTCAATCGGCGCCCGCCCCCTCCAGTCCCAGCTCAAGCCGCGAGTATTCAACGAAGATCTTCCGGAAAAATTGCTCTACGCCGAAGACATTCAACTGGGCTCCGGGATTTGGAGCGGTGTCTTTTTGGCCGACACCGAACAAGCCGTTGACCAGATCATCCTAGCCCGTAGCGGCCAAGTACTGTTCGGTGAGAATGATGATCGAGTCCAACTCTTCTTCGAAGACGGCACTCGCTACGAATTTGATCCGGAGAATACCGAAAAATATGGTTTGAGCCGATTCGGAACTCTCGATGTTTCCGTCGAAGTACCGGAGACGGCTCCCCTGGCTGGCCTGAGAAAACGCCGAGAGGACAAGTCCCTGACCGACATTCTGGTCGACTTAAGAGGGGGCGATGACGAGGCCCGGCATCGGAGTCTGGTTGAACTGAACCGCAGGCTGGCTCTGCCCGTGGCGGTCTGGATTTTTGCCGTGCTGGGCGTAACTCTGGGAATCACGTCGCATCGAGGAGGAAGGGGATACGGTTCAATCGTGAGCCTGGTGGTGGCTTTTTCCTACTACACAATTTTTGCGGCTGGAACTGAACTCTCCGAACAAAGGGTGCTACCGATCCCCGTGGGAGTGTGGGGGGGGAATCTGCTCCTGTTTGTGGGTGCTGCCATCTCTCTTCGCCATGCGCGCAGGGGACTGAGGATTCTGTCCTTTTTGCAACGGCGCGGACGTTCCAATAACCGGGTCCGGGGCTTGATCCTGGCTCTGGTGCGTCAAGTAGAACGAGTCCGTAGAGGTCTGGCTAGTTTGGTCGTCGGCCTGCGGCGGCGCCCAGGTTTCCGGCTTCGCCTGGCCCGCGTGGTTGATCTCTACATGGCCCGGATCTTTATCCTCAACCTGTTGGCTTCCCTGCTGGTTTGTGCCACCCTCTTCTATCTCTTCACCTTCTTCGAGTTAGTCGATGACGTGTTCTACAACGACATCGAATACGGCCTGCTTCTGGAGTATTTCTTCTACCTTTTGCCCCAGGTCTTAGTACTCCTGGTGCCTCTCTCGATTCTGATCGCCACTCTCGTCACTTTCGGAGTGCTCGAAAAGACGGCTCAAATAACTGCCTTCAAGTCCTGTGGTATCAGTCTCTACCGGGTCGTGATTCCAGTGACCTTTCTGGTGCTCCTGTTCTCGAGCCTGCACTACGTCATGCAGGACTACATCCTGCCTTTTGCCAACCAGCGCCAGGACAGCCTCCGTAGTTTAATTAAAGGACAGCCGGCACAGACCTTCTACCAGACCGATCGGAGTTGGATTTTTGGGGAAGGGAACCGGCTCTACAAATACGCCTATTACGATTCGTCCCGGCGCATCTTCGGAGAACTCTCGATCTTCGAGTTGGAGGTCAGCCAGAGTCAACTAAGAAGCCACACCTATGCCCACAGGGCCGAGTGGGATCCGATTCGACGACAATGGCAGTTGTTTGATGGCTGGAGGCGGGATCTGACCGCCACCACGGGTGGCTTCCGAGCTTTTTCCAATCAGCTGCTCCTGGTGCCGGAGAAGCCCGAATATTTCACTCGGGAGGTCAAGGAATCGAGCAAGATGACTTATCTCGAGTTGCAGTCCTACATTGGGGAACTGCGCAAAGGGGGCTTTGAAGTGGATCACCTGCTGACGGAGCTCTACAAGAAAGTCTCTTTCCCTATTGTGAGCCTGGTGATGGCCTTTTTGGGGATCCCATTTGCCTTTACCATCGGCAAGAAAGGGGCGCTTTACGGAGTGGCATTCGGCGTCTTCCTGGGTATCCTCTATTGGGGATCATTCGGCGTCTTTGGAGTGCTCGGAAGTAACGGGTTGCTCTCACCCGTACTGGCGGCCTGGGGTCCTAACCTGGTGTTCGGTTCGATCGGGAGTTTTCTCTTTCTCTCGGTAAGGACCTAGGTCGGGCAAGGGTCCAAGGAGCCAGGGTCCAACTCCCAGCCCCATGCCCTTGCATCTGATCCGCCTCGGCAGCTATCTGCTCTGGTCGTCAATCCAGACTTGCACCGAGCCGCGTTCAGCTTCAACCGAGATCAACTCATCGCCGTCCAGTTGCTTTAGTGCATCGATACCTGCACTCAAATCCAGTCGATTTCCACTTCCCGAGAGGAGCGCGTCGACGACGGAGATTGGGATTCGAGCTGTGACCCGATCCCGAGACGATTCTTCGGATTCCACCCTGAGGTATTTGTCATCCAGAAAGAGCCGGACCTCGGAATCACGGTTTCCGAAACTGGCCAGATCATAGCCGTGTTCCTGCTTAACCGCATTCCACAGTTCCCGCAATTCCTCGATCGTCCACTCCTGATTTTCCCAGTGCATGCCATGAGAACGGTGATTACCGAACTGCTTGTCTTCGATCATCGGCAGCATGGTATCGATCAGCGACAGTGGAAGATTCAGATTGAACTTCTCCTCTCCCTCGGAAGCAACTCGAACATGGACCCATTGCCGGGTTTGGGCCAGAGCGAAACCACAGGCAAGCACCACACCGATCATTGAAAGGGCCAGATATTTCTTCATTAGTGCCTCCTTTAGTCGAGATCACGAAACTCGGAAAAAGTTCACACACGACTTTTCCGAATGCGTCATTTTCAGATTCAATGGCCTCGCAGTGCATCGACCGGGTCAACTCGACCCGCGCGCAGGCGAGCAGGCAAGAAACAAGATATCGCAGCCACCCCAAGCAAGAGTAAAGCCACCGATCCGTAGGTTAGCGGATCGAGCGCGCTGACTCCGATCAGGATGTTCGAGAACATCCTCGTCAAAGCGGCCGACGTGGCCAGGCCGCCAACGACCCCAATTCCGGCCAGCAACATGCCCTGGCCTGAGACCAGGCGAATGATGTTGCCGGAGGAGGCCCCCAGAGCAAGTCGGACTCCGATTTCGTGAGTCCGTTGGTTGATCGAGTAAGAAATCAGCCCATACAGTCCAGACGAAGCCATGACGGCGCCGATCAGGGCGAACATGCCGACTAGAATAGCGGGCAACCGAAACAGAATGGCTGCCTTGCCTTCTTGGACATGGGTGCGCCGGCTGCGGACGTCGTAGATCGGCATATTCGGATCCAGATTGGCAATCTGACGTCGCAACGCAGGCAAGATGCTCTCTGGATCTCCCTCCGCATGTACGAAAAGGTATTGATCCAGGCGAGGCCGCTGAGCGTAGTGCAAATAGAAGAATGGCTGGACCGGTTCTCCGGGAAATGAATAGAAAGCCGTGTTGACTATTCCCACTACTTCCACATAAGGCCCGCCCGGCTTGTCCAGGCTGAAGCGCTTTCCTAGAGGACTCTGATTCGGCCAGAGGGTTTCCGACATTTGAGTATTCACCACCGCAACTTGACGAGAATCAGGGTTGTCGCTCTCTTCGAAGAGTCGCCCGTCGAGCAGTCGGAAACCTAACGTTGCGAAGTAATCCGTTTCCACGATGTCAGACAGAATCGGGCGCGATCTTTCCTCTTTTGTCTGCCCTTCCCCCTCCCCTTCGACGTACACGTTGTAACCGAAACTGTTGAAACCTAGCGGAACACTACGTGCCGTGGTTGCCGATTTGACTCCCGGCAAAGAGCGGACTTCGCGCTGCAGGTCCTTGAAGAAAGTGGCCGCCTTGGCGGTATCGTAGTTCCGCAATCCGGTATCCACCGCCAGCATCGCCCGATTGTGAAAAGCGAACCCGGGATCGAGATTGCCGACATTGTTCATCGACCGCAGGAAGAGACCCGTGCATACCAGCAATACCAGAGAAACCGCTACCTGGGCGGTGACCAAGAGACTCCGCAGGCGCTGGCGCGAAACCGCGCCCGTTCCGCGCCCCCCGTCACGCAGCGGTTCGAACAGGTCGGTTCGAATCGTTTTCAGCGCGGTGAGTAAACCGGCCACGATCCCGGTCGCAAGGGTCGTCACAATAGCAAAAAAGAAGACCCGATAGTCAGGAGAAAAATCGAACACGAGAGGAGTGTCGGTGGCCACTCGGATCGAGCCCAAGAGATTAGTCACGATGTGAGCGATCCCGAGACCACAGATTCCTCCCAGACTGGAGATCAGAAGGCTCTCGACCAGCAATTGGCGAATGATTCGCCAGCGGGCTGCCCCCAGGGCGAACGCACTGCCACCTCCTTGCGCCGCCCGGCCGCTCGAACCAGGAGCAGACTGGCTACATTGGCGCACGCGATGAGCAGGACCAGGCTCACCATACCCATGAAGATACGAGCCACCATGGGCAGGTAATCGGCTGCCGAAGGCTCGAGCCGGGTCAACGGTTCTGGGTAGACCATGACCTTCAGATTGGAGTTTGTTTCTGGATATTCTTGGCCCAGATTGGCGGCGCGCACAGTGACAGCCTGGGCCGCCCGCTCCAGGTCAACTCCCTCGCGTAATCGCGCGACTACTCGCCAAGAAAAGCTGCCCCGATCCTCTAGTTCCGCCTTGGTGCCGGGTTCGATTTGCGCCCACACACGGATCGGCACGTAGATATTGGTAGTGACAAACCCGACCGTTCCTTGGAATTCCGTCGGCGTAACCCCCGCGATTGTCACCGGTAATCCGTTCAGAGTTATCTTCTGGCCGACTACATCAGGATGCTTCGCAAAGCGCGATGCCCAGTAGGAATGACTCAGGACGACCTGATTCTCCCCCTCCAGTTCAGAAGCGCCTCCCCGATAAAATGCTCCCATTTCCGGGTCCAGCCGCAACACGGAGAAGTAGTTTGCGGTGGTGTAGGTCACCATTACTCGCTCGGGAATCCCCTGGGCGGTCAACTGGGCAAACCCAGGAATGAAGGCGGTGCCGTCCTCGATCACATCGGATATTGATCGATACTCCTGGAAATCGGGGAAAGAGATAGAGTGAGCAAAAGGTGAAGTTGAAGAGCGGGCCGTAATGGAGACCAGTTGGGATGCGGCAGGAACCGGTAGTTCCCGAAACATAAGTCCGTTGACGACACTGAAAATCGCAGTGTTGGCTCCAATGCCCAGAGCCAGAGTCACAGTGGCGACGACTGGGAATCCGGGCTTAGTGATCAGGTTGCGAATCCCAACTCGAATGTCTTGTAGCAACGCATACATCGAACAAGGCTCCTTTGATCATTCTGAACGTAGAGAAGCCAGTGAATGTTTCACACACGGAGCATTTACCCAAGTAGCGACAGGCTTCTAGCTCGGGCCTTCCTGAGAAAGGTCGATCGCTTCCACCCCGTTGGCCACGGCAGTTCCAGAACCGCTGCCCATCCGATGTGCTTCGCCTCTTGGGAGGCACGCCTCCCTCGCTCTCACGCTTCGGGCTCCGTAGGAATGCATCGAAGTTAAGGAGCCGCTCGGCCAAGATCTTTCGGAGCCCGAAGCGTCAGCGAGGGACCGATTCCCACGATCAAGTTTCAGGTTAGTCCATCCCCCGGCCGGTGGCCGGATGATTCGGAAAAGAAACTGAGCTCCCGTGTCGCCACAAAGGGGGGGATGATCTCGCAGAGGAAAGCCGAGTTTCAAAACCGTGGGAGGCGCCTTCTGAGGCGGCGATTCTATTGAAAATAGAATCTTTAGATTCAGGCCTGACGGTCCTTTCGCGGCCTGGGAAGGCCCCCCCCCGACATCCGAAACCACTTTAGTGCCATCCAGGGAGAAACTGTAAGACAGCCTGAGGTATCTCGTCCCTTTCAGAGCCGCAAGCGGTAGCGCAGCGTTTGGCCCACCCAGATACAAAAACCCCGCCACCGAACTTGACTCTGCGCAGCTTGTTGCCTCAGTCCTGTAGTCTGCGGCGGATCTGCTCGGCTTGATTACGGAGGCTAGAACGCTCTGGCCCCACTCACTGTGGAGCCGGCGGAGGTTGGCTGTCGTAGGACTGATCATCTACGGGGTTCTCGGGAGCCGCGGGAGCCTGCGCGGCCGAGGCGTTGCGGCCAGGCCAAAGGCGGCGAGCGATTTCCAAGTCGATCTCGCGCAAATCATCCAGGGTTTCTTCGATTGTCTCGAGTGAGGATTTGATGGAATAGAGCATGAAAGGAACCGATAACAGCACCGCCGCAATCAGCCCCGCCGCCCCCAGAATAAGAATCAGTAGCCCGTTTTCTGCCATCGGACGGTCCCCCGAAGTTCAGGATCAGTTGCCAGCTCGAACATACCGGAAGATCGCGAAATCGACAAGTAGCGGAGCGACTGCGGGGCCGCTTGGCCGGCGCACTTTCTGAGCGCCGGATCATGCACCGCCAAGGCTCTTGAGTGGGTCCACACGGGTGGCGCGCAAAGCAGGGATGGCGGTGGCAGCCAGCGCGCAGAGCATCAGTGTGAAAGCTGTCACGATCAGAAGTTGCGGTTCCAATGGTTCGACCTCGAACAGAAACGGGGCAAGCCCCCGGCTCAGGATCCAGGTCGGGATCAGCCCGAGTAGAATTCCTCTCCCGGCTGCGAACGTTCCAGCCATTAGAAAGAAGCCGAGGATTCGGGACCGAGTCGCGCCCAGCGACATACGGACTCCGATTTCGTGAGTGCGCAGCACGACATTGTAGGAGTACAAGCCATAGAGTCCCGACAGCGCCAGCATCAGGGCCAGACCAGACAGAACCAGAAAGAGTTGCAGTGCAAAGCGTTCCGAGGATCGGGCGTTAGACGTGAGCTCCGCCAGGGTAGTCACACTATGGGCAGGCTGAGTTGCATCCAGATCCAGGATCAACGCTCTGATCTGGGGCTCCAGCGACATGGGAGGTACTGTCACTCGAGCCACCAGGTTCATGGTGGCGTAAGGGACCTGTGTGTGGGGTCGAAACATCTCATAAGTGGGCGCGGTTCGAAGGTCCGACTGCGGACATCTGCCCCCACTCCGATTACCATGAAGTCTTGTGGGGCGCGGTTTCCGGCCTTGGCTCGGAGCAATTTCCCCGCCCCCCCTCCCTCCGGCCAGGCCCGCCGAGAAAGGGTTCGGTTGATGATGATCACCGGTTGTGAATCGGTCCGGTCCCGTTCATCAAAGAGTCGACCTGCCAGAAGCGGCGTCTTGAGGGCTTGGAAATAACCAGGAGTCACCATGTAGGTGGTGGCCTCCGGGACAGAACGGGGTTTCGGCTCCCCGGCTGCCCAAAACGGAAAGGAAGGCGTGTTGTTGAATTCGTTCAAAGGCAGGCCAGTGCCGAATCCGGCCGATTCGACCTGAGGTAGAGCCTGGATTCGCTGGCGTAATTGACCGAAATAGGCCAACCGCAAGGACGTCGTGGCGTATTTCGAGGCGTCCGGAAAGACCCGAGCGACCAGCACATCCTTGCTGCCGAAGCCCAGATTCTGCGCCACCAGATTAGAGAAACTCTGAGCCAGTAGGGCGGCCGACACCAGGAGTGCAAAAGCTCCCGCGACTTGAAGCAGAGCCAGGCGCTGGGGGGACCGGCCAGCCAGTCCCTCCGAAACACCACTTCTTCCTTTATTCAAACAGCGTGCGGAATAGCCGCGGACCATTCGCAGGCCCGGAAGCAGCCCGACGATCAGAGCCGCCAGCAGGGTCGATCCGGCCGCAAAGAGAAGAACCGAGGAATCAATCCGAATCAGATCGAGATAAGGAAGATCCGGGGGGTGCCAGTCTGAGAACCGGAGCTAGCGAAAGGTAAGCGAGGGCAATTCCCATCCCACCTCCGGCCACCACGAGCACCAGATTCTCCATAAGAGATTGGGAAAGGAGTCTTCCGGGAGGGCTCCCCAGAACCGCTCTCAAGGCGAGCTCGGGTGTCCGGACGCTCATCCTGGAGAGCTGAATATTGGCCACATTCAGGCTGGTAATCGAAAGCACCAGGAGTACAGCCACGAGTAAGATCAGAAGCGGACTCTGGAACCGTTCCAACAAATGAGCTTGAAATGGGGCAAGCCGTACGGTCCACCCCTGGTTCTCTGGAAAGCTTTCCAGCCGACGGGCGAGCCCGGCCATCTCGGAACGAGCGGAATCAATGCTCTGGTCTGTGGCCAGCCAGCCCACGACTCTCAGGAAGCGATAGTCGCGGGGAACCCCGCCCAGACGTGCATATTCAGCGACCAGGTTCCAGGGGATCCAGAGTCCCACTTCCCGATTGGGAATCCGGAAGCGAGGCGGCATGACGCCGATGATCTCTCTGGCAGTTCCGTCGATCTGAAGCTGGCTTCCCACAACTTCAGGATCGGATCCGAATCGCCTCCTCCAGAGGTCATGGCTGATCACGACTACCTGGGCCTGGTCATCAATCTCCTGTTCCCCGAACGTCCGGCCCAGGGCCGCTTCGACTTGCAGCACGCGAAAGAAATCGGAGGTCACCTTGGCGGTAGTGATCTGCGTCGTCTCGAAGTCCCCCTCGAGAATACTGGGATCACCCGCATACCAGGCCCAATTCCATCGAATGCCGAGCTCAACCGGCGCCAGTCCAATAGGTTGCCGGGCGAGGGTCCTTCTTGCAGGGCCAGCTCGGGATGATAGTCCCAAAACATCACCAGGCGGCTCGACTCGGGATAGGGCAGAGGGCGGAGCAGGACTTCCCGTACAATACTGAAAAGAGTAGTGGTGACTCCAATCCCGACTCCCAGCAGGAGGATGATCAACAGGGAAGTCCACAGGCTCCGGCGGGCGCGTAGCCAGCCCGACCGCAGATCTTGAAACAACCATTCGCCGTTCCAGCGCCAGCTATCACGGCACTCTTACAGCCACCGATCGCGGCCTCCAAATTCGAGGCTGGCTGCCCTCCGGGCCTCCTCTGATGAACAGCCTTCCGCAATCTTCTCTTCAATCGACAGCTGCAGATGATTCTCGAGTTCATCCGAGAGTTCTTGGTAGGCTCTCTCGCGGCGTGATGTCCAGAGCAGATGTTTGATCCGATTTCGTAGCGACATGACTGGGCACCTATGAGGAGTGACTCGTGCTTGAGTTCGTACCTCTTGCTAAGCTGAAACTTGATTTGTCGTGCTCAATGAGTAGAGTGGCGTAAACCATTTATTTTATTATATTTGATAGTTCTCTCCCGAGGACACCGGGAAATCCTACCAAGGAATCCTGAGCCATGCAGCGGAACGTGGGAGCCTGCTTCGTCTGGCGAACCCCCGCTTCCAGAGCGGGCTTTGCAGTCCCGTGAGGAAACTGATTCCGGCCGATGCCGGAGTTCGCCGGGCCGAGCCGACTCCCACATTCTCGGATACGAATGCAACTCGTCGCTTTTAGCCCGATATCTACTTGTCCACAACCAGCAAATGAGTCTGTTGTTGTTTAGCCTGCAGGATTCAGAACATAGCCGATCGCTTCGACCATGGCATCCCAACGTCGGGTTTCGGACTCCAACTCTCGTTTGCCGGAGGTCGTCAGACGATAGTACTTGCCACGCCGCCCGGTCTCGGTCTCTCCCCACTCCCAGACAATCCAGCCCTTCTTCAAAAGCCGGTGAAGCGACGGATAAAGCGATCCCTGTTCAACCTGGAGGGCGTCCCGCGAACGGATCTTGATAGCCTTGACGATTCCATATCCATGTCTCGAACCACTCTGAAGCGTCTTGAGAATGAGCAAGTCGAGGGTGCCTTGCAGCAAGGGTATGGCCTCGGCATCATCTCCGGATTTATGGGTAGATTGCCTATCCATATGGGTAGACAGTCTAGGGTTACCAAGGAGCCCTGTCAAGGCGAAGTGCGAAGTGCGAAGTGCGAAGTGCCCCGCATACTTTGGCGCCTTTTCCTTGGGCAACGCACGAATCATCCCAACTGCAGTCGTCCGAACAACTCGTCGGCCCCCATTCGGATTCCCACCAGGAATTCTCCGAATTCTCCGTACACGGCACTCACGTCATCAAACCGCATCTCATAGAGGATCTGTTTGAGATAAAGAGGGTCTTGGGTAAACAGAGTGACACCCCATTCCCAGTCATCCAGCCCAAAGGCGCCCGTCACCAGTTGGCTCACCTTCCCGGCAAACTTGCGGCCTGTGACCATATGTCCGGCCATGAGTCGCTTACGCTCTTCGAAGTCCAGCATGTACCAGTTATTAGCATCCCGCCGGGCTTTGTTCATGGGGTAGAAACACATCACTGAATGAGACGGCAGTTGGGGATGGAGGCGGTCACCGGTGTAATGTCGGATACGTTGCCGAAAGGCCTCCATTTTTTCTTTATACTCAGGTGATTCCGGGCTCAGCCCTTCTTTCTCACGGAGCGTGCGGTCATAGTCCTTCTCCTGCGAGAGGTACTCCGAGATTTCACTCATCGAGGTGAAAGAGTGAACCGGGTCAACACTATCGGGAGGCAAGGCAGCCAGGATCAAGTTCTCGGTTTCGTTCATATGATCGAGATCCGGATCGACCAGCAGAATGCCGAAATCTGCTTTGTGTCCCCAGATCGAGTAGGTATGGGCCTGGCAGTGGTCCGAGCGGCAAAAGTGGTCGAGCACTGACTGGAGGGCCTCTTGAGACTGGCGGATCTCTTGTGACTCGAGCGATGCCCAGACCTGTCTATTCAGCTTGTAATACAGGTGCAGGACGAACCAACCTTCAGCGGACTTAATTGAACTCATAGAACCTCGTATTATCCCAGGTACTTATCGCTTTTTCACGTATGGCACCGTAAAGTACTTCGATTCAATGGTTTGAGAAGAATGGCCTCATTGACTGGTTCTTGCAATATACCCGTGGTCTGCAAGCTTATGGGACCGGAGTGGCTGGAACACTGGTGAGCTGAAATCGAAGTTGGGGACCCGGGATCAGCTCCTGGCGTAGAACGGTAATGAAAAAAGGCTTCTGCGACACGACTCTTACGGAGCCAATAAAATGCTGCCCCACGCTGTCGAATATCTCGCTGAAGAATAGGCCCCCTTCGAGTCGCATCGTCTTTGTCTCAAGAAGGGTGCCGGCCTCGTAGAGTGTGAAATCGAGAGCGTCTTGGGACTCGGGTAGTGTCTCAGTTTGATTAGCCATTGCGCGCCGCTTCGAGCCGGGCTTCGGACCGGGCTTCGCAGGCTTGGGAGCGGCGGCATCAACCAGTCCCACGATCCATTCGGCATCACGAGGCATATTGTCCAGGCCAGCT
>CBDDCF010000017.1:0-97431 GCA_965225995.1 Acidobacteriota bacterium
CGAATACACATTGCAAGTGACCGACATGCAGACCGGTGAGGTGAGAGAGTACAATAATGCACTAGGCCAACGGAGTCCGGCCATCACCGACACCTCGGCCTTCGCCACTTGTCCCTAGTGCACTGTCCGGAAAGTTCCCGATTTTAATTGTCAGGTTAGTTTTCTATTGTTGGGCATGGCAAGACCCCACATTCGACTAAAGCTACCCGAACAAGATCGAAGAATACTGGAGTCCTGGTTGCGGGCTTCCAAGACCGATCGAGTCTTGGCCGAACGGGCTCAAATAATTCTGGCTTGCGGCCAGGGGCTGATGGCGACTGAAGTTGCGGAAAGGCTCTCCAAGCGGCTACTGAGTGTGCAAATGTGGCGCAGGCGCTATCTTGAGCAGGGAGTGTCAGGACTGGAGGATCGACCTCGATCGGGCCGTCCGCGGAAGCTATCGCATGCCAATGTGCGAGCTATTCTCAAAGCCACCGTTGAACGCATCCCACGGGAATCGACCTACTGGAGTGTGCGACTGATGGCCGAACACTCCGGAGTGAGCAAACATCAAGTCGCCCAGATCTGGAAGGCAGCCGACCTGAAGCCGCATCGAGTCCGTAACTTTAAAATCAGCAACGATCCTCACTTCGCCGAAAAGGTAATCGATGTGGTGGGGCTGTATATGGATCCGCCCGACAATGCGCTGGTTCTATCCGTGGACGAGAAAACTGAGATCCAGGCTCTGGATAGAACTCAGCCGATGCTCCAGCTCAGACCTGGACAGATCCAACGCCGGACACACGATTACAAGCGCCACGGTACAGCCAGTCTGTATGCCGCATTCGATGTGGTGACAGGTGAGGTCATGGGCCGCATCACCAATAGGCACCGAGCCAAGGAGTTCCTGGCTTTTCTCCGCCAGATTGATCAAGCGGTCGAGCCCGAACTGGATGTCCACTTAATCCTGGACAACTCGAGCACTCATAAGACCAAGCAGGTTCAAAGCTGGCTGGCCCAGCGGCCCCGATACCACCTCCACTTTACGCCCACTAGCGCCTCCTGGCTCAATGCCGTCGAAAGCTGGTTCTCACAGCTGGAGCGCCGTTCGATCTACAGAAACTCTTTCAGCAGCGTCCAAGAGTTGAGACAGGAAATCAAAAGATATATTCGGGTTCACAATCAACGCTTGGCCAAGCCCTTCAAGTGGCGCGCCACTGCTGACTCAATCCTGGCAAAGGTCCAAAATGCTCGCGAATCGCTCGGCCACTATTAACATCGGTAACTAATCGGACAGTGCGCTAGCACCTCTCCCTTGCAACTTGCTTACAGTCGAGTCAAGTTTGCAAAACTGGGAACTGACTGCCGCTTGGCCTCGGTGTCGGTGCCTAGACGAGCGATTCTGAAATAACGTACCAATTGTTGGGAGCGCGACGCGAGTCAGGTCGAGGCGCAAGGACGAGATTGATGCAGGCCATCTTCGAGCTCCGAGCAACAAAGAGCTGGCCGCGTCCCGCCCCAACCCTATCCGGTCCTTTACCTGCTGGATGGCAATGCCCACTTCCATTCGGTCAGTGGCGTGGTCCAGTTCATGAGCACGGGTATCAACGGAAATGTACAAACGCCCGCAACTCATCGTTGTCGCCATTCCAAACACCAATCGCACTCGAGATCTCACCCCCACCCACACCACGGTCGGCTTCGACGGGAAAGAGAGTGAGTTCTTAAAGAGTAGTGGTGGGGGGAACAAGTTCTTGCAATTCGTCCGTGAAGAATTGTTCCCGAAGATTGAGTCGAGCTATCGAACTCACCCCTATCGTATCCTGGTTGGTCACTCCTTTGGGGGACTGCTGGCACTCCATGCCTTCCTGGATCACCCCGACATGTTCCAGTCTTTTGTGGCCATTGACCCGAGTCTGTGGTGGGACGATAAGGTGCTGGTCAAGAGAGCCGCAGACAGACTGGCTAGACAGTCAGCGCGACACCACTCCGTCTTCATTACTTTGGCCAACAATCCACGTATTGGACGCGGCGAGGCCCGGGTGATGGAAGAAGCAGGTCGGCGTTTTGCGGGACTCTTGAGAGGCTTGGGACCCCCTGGAATGCGCTCCGCGCTGGAGTACTTTGACGATGAGGATCACGGTTCGGTACCTCTCCGAAGTCTCTATCACGGCCTGCTCTTCACCTTCCAGGGATACAAGCCAGACCTCCCGGAACTCTTGGAGGATCCGGCTTCCCTGAGTGAACATTTAAGGAAGATATCGGAGCGCCTGGGACTGACTGTCGGGGGCCACATCAAAAGCGGCCACTCAGGGCCGGGTCAAAACCGGCCAGTGATCTAGTAGTTATATCCTCGCCTTGAACACATTTCAATCCTTGTGAAGGCCTCCGTGAGGAGGCTGTACGGCCTTGCTGGTTGGGGCGGGTTTGCTGTGAGCCCGTGAGCAGGGCGTTCGTTGACCGGTTCGGCCGGTTCTTGGACCGCGAAGCTGGTCGATCCGGAATCTTCTTTCTTGTTGGTATGTCCAGTAGCAGAAGCGGTGCGTAACTGTGGGAAACGAGCGAGCACCGCGAGCCGTTTTCCAAGCGCTGTGGGAACGGTGGAAGAACCGATGCATGGGCCGGCTTCTCGATGTGACCGTTCTCCACGGTTTCCATAGCGCGGCAGTTTCCACGGCTTTCCGGTTCCGGATCATTTCTTTTCTCCTCGCTTCTTGGTCGACTTCTCCCGTTGCTGACGTTCGTAGAGGCGATAGCTCTTGCCTCGAATGAAGGTCACCTCCGAAACGTGTAGAAAACGATCCAGCAGCGCAGAGGTGGCCGCCGTGTCTCCTCCCAGCATCGCTCCCCAGTCCTCGAGTGGTCGGTTCGAACTGATAATGGTCGAGGTCTTCTGGTAGCGGCGATGCAGGATCTCCAGCAGATCTTCAGCCGCCGAGTCGGGCACTCTCCGAAGTCCCAGATCCTCGATGATCAGCAGCGGGATCCGGGTCATCTCTGCAATGTAGGGTCGGCGCATCCCGGTGGCAGTGGCTTCAGCGATGTCCTCGAGCAGATCGAAAGCCGACTTGTACTGTACCCGGTGACCCGCTTCCACAGCCTTGATTGCCACCGTGATGATCAGATGTGTTTTGCCGACTCCCGCCTGACCGATGACCAACCAGCCGCGACACTGTTCGATGAATCGGCAAGTGGCCAGATCAAAGATCTGCTGCCGATTGATCGAGGTGTTGAAAGAGAACCTGAAGTCCTCCAAGAGTTTGCGTTCCGGGAACTGGGCCTGGCGGAGACATCGCTCCAGCAAACGGTCGCGCCGGCGGGTGAGTTCGTCGTCGATGAGCAGCTCAAAGAACTCCTGATGAGAGAGACGGCCCTGGATGGCTTGTTGCAGCCGTACGTCAAAGACCTGGGCCAGGCCCGAGAGCCTGAGGTGGCGAAGTTTCCGTTCCAGTTCCAATGAGATCATTCCGGGTCTCCTGAGCGGGGAGTGAGTTGGTACTCAGACAGCGGCCGAATCAACTCGTGGTCGGAGGTGAATAGAGAGCGTTGCGGCACGTCTAGTCGCTTGCATAAAGCCACCAGGGTCCGATAGCGGAAGGCATCGTGAGAGAGAGCCTTGGCACAGGCTTCATTGACGACCGTGGCCGGGTAGCGTCGGGTCAAAGAGATCATGCCTCTCAGGAGCCGGTAGGCCAACACGTCGCGCACCTCCAGGGCTCGCACTGCCCAGCGGTGAGCATCAGAGCCAATCCTGCGGGCTTGCCCGAGCAGCTGACTCTCAGTTCGATAATGAGCGTAGCGTTTGCGTTCCGGAAGATGTGTGGGTTCGGTCTGGAACTGGCCGGGTTTCCGCTTGGGATGCAGGACGACTTGCTGCTCTCGGAAAAAGACTCGGACGATCCGGTCATCCCAGTGCACAGCCACTTCACAGCCAAGCAGATGATTGGGTACCGAGTAGAAGGCTCGATCGACTTCGATGTGGCCATCCACGGAGACCGTGCGACGGCCGGTACGGAAGAAACTGAAGCGGGAGTCGGGTAGAGGTCGAAGACCCTTCTGTTCCTCCAGGAATCGGGGCCAGACCTGCTGTTTGGTGGTGCCGTGGATGCGCTGTCGGGCGACCCGCTCGTTCCAGTTCCGTAGATGCTCATTCTGCTCGGCCAGACTCTCGAACCGTCTGCCCTTCAGGGCACTGGACTTTGTATATCCGATCGTCCTTTCGACTTTTCCATTCTCATTTGGAGAGCCAGGATGGATGGGAATGATGGCAAAACTATAGTGACGGCCCAGCGCACTGAAAACGGCGTTGATCTCGGGATCGACAAAGCAGGCTCGCGTGACTCCGGCCTTCAGGTTATCCAAGCGAACCACGTCTACCGAGCCACCAAACCAGTGGAAGGCATTCTCGACACAACGGACGAAGGTCTCCAGATCCTGCCGCCAGACGACCTCCTCATACGAGTGGCGGGAATAACACAGCACTGCCTTGAACAGGTGGGGGCGACGGTACCGGCCCGATTCGGTTTGTGTCAGAGCTGCTTTGCCAAAGTCCACCTGCATGTCCCGACCGGGTGGAGTTTCCACCCGAGCGAAGACTCGTGGACTCTCGGCTTTGAGCTTTCTGCAAAACCGTTTGACGGAGTTATACGCTCCATCGAAGCCATGCTCCAAAACCAGGTCTTGCCAGATCCGCTTGGCATGCAACCCCAGCTCAAGCTTCTTCTGGATTTCCTCCCGAAAAGGCTCACACGAGCTGCGCCGACCCGGGGGCCGCTTTGGCCGCTTTTGCTCACCCGAGCCGGGGGCCACTTTGGCCGGTTTTGAATCTCGGGACGGATCATGTTGGGCTACAGTCTCTCGACGAACTCCTGTTTCTCGCTCGATCCGCCGATACGACCAGCCCAGCTTCAATAGCGCCACAACCGTTTGTTTCTTCTCCATTTTCAGTACATTGACCATCGGCGCATCCTACGAGGGATGCAGCTCTCAATGGCTCCTGAAAATGGCCGGTTTTGAAGTGGCCCTCACTGGCCGCTTTTGGGTGGCCCCTGACACCCGCAACCAGGACTCCAGTATTCTTCGATCTTGTTCGGGTAGCTTTAGTCGAATGTGGGGTCTTGCCATGCCCAACAATAGCAAACTACCCTGACATTTAACATCGGGAACTTTCCGGACAGTGCACTAGGCACCGACAACGAGGCCAAATGGCAGTCAGTTCCCAGTTTCGGAAACTTGACTCGACTGTAAGCAAGTTGCGAGGGAGAGGTGCCTAGAACTTGCCGCCCTTCCCATCTCGCAGCTATAATTACTAACGGATCCAAAAAAGTGTTTTACTAAGGTCTTTAAAATAAAGGCGGAGAAGCGTTTCCCGAAGACTTGCCAAGCCAGGAGACCGGCTCTTGGAGCAAGCAACAGAATTTCAAGTGTGTTGAGAACGACACCAGCCAGGTCGGTTCAGCGTCGACAGTGTCGGCATGAGGTCTGGTATCTGGTGTAAACTAGGTAGAAGTCGACACACCACGAGTTAAGCATTCCATTGAAAGCTTCTCCCAAGCGCGACCGACAGTCAGAGTGAAGAAACGGATGCAGGTTTTGCCTCTCTCTCTGTTCGTCCGAAGGAGAGAGGAATGTCCAGAGAGCTCATCGTCCACTCGACGAGCCTGGAAACCAGGATTGCGATCCTGGAGAACGACGTAGTAGCAGAGATCCTCATAGAGCGCCACAAGACCCGGGGCATACTAGGAAATATCTACAAAGGTCGCGTCACACGCGTCCTACCTGGGATGCAAGCGGCCTTTGTCGATATTGGACTGGATCGCCATGCTTTCCTCTATGTGGCTGACTTCGTAGATGACCTGGACGAAGAGTACGGGGATTTCCTAGATCCCTCGGACCGGGATGTTGCCCTCGAACAGGCTCCGCCGCCGGTTCCAGCTCGCCGCTCGCAGAGTCGGCGAGCGACCAAGGCGGTTCCCGAGGAGGCACCCTCCGTTAGAAGGGCTCCTCCCACCCGCCCGACACGCGCTTCAGAGCCCAGTTCTCCCCAGGTGGCCCCAACAGTGGAAGGCAAACCATCCGAAGAGGTGCCTCGACGCGAGGAGCCGGTTGTCGCCATCCCTCAGGCCTTAACATCTCCGGCTTCTCTCGGAGCGGCGCGAAGTACCCCTCTTCTTCCCTACAAGATCCCTACTTATGGTCGCCGTCGTCGGGTCAAAGCCAAGCCGGAGCGGAGCGAACCATTGCTACCTTCTGAGCTGGTGCCTCTCCCTACCAGTGAAGTCAGCAGCGAGAAGAAGAAGCCTGACAATCAGGCGACGATTGCCGACGACCACAGAGACTTGTTGGCGATTCGGTCCAATCCCCGGCATTCGGGCGAGGAGCGATCTTCGCGGCGTCCCGGGGGGCGCGGTAACCTGCGCGTGCCCAAAATCAGCGAACTGCTGAAGGAAGGGCAGGAAGTGCTGGTCCAGATCGCCAAGGAGCCCATCGGAAAGAAGGGAGCCAGGATCACTTCCCACGTGGCTCTTCCGGGTCGCTACGTGGTGTACATGCCGACTGTCGATCATGCCGGTGTCTCGCGCAAAATTAGCACCGACAAGGAGCGGGCGCGGCTCAAGCGAATCCTCCTGAAGTTGAGGGGAGACTTCCAACGTGGATTCATCATCCGCACGGTGGCTGATGGTCGAAGCGAACAGGAACTCGGCGAAGACATGGCCTATCTCACGCGTATGTGGGAATCGATTCGGCAGAAAGCCGAGAAGGCCACCGCCCCGGCCCTGATCCATGCTGAACCTGGTCTGCTCGAGAGGGTGATTCGGGATCGAGTCTCAGACGACTTCAAATACGTCCGGATCGATGACGAGCAGGAATATGCTCGTGTCGCGGAGTTCATCCATTCGTTCAATCCGAACCTGGTCGATCGAGTCCGTCTTTATCGCAAATCGCAGCCGATCTTTGACGAATACCGGATCACCAGTGAAATTGAGCAAGCTCTCAAGCACAAGGTCTGGTTGAAAAGCGGCGGACACATCGTGATCCATCAGACAGAGGCACTGGTGGCGGTTGATGTCAATACCGGTAAATATGTCGGAAGATCGAATTCTCTGGAGGACACCATCACCCACACGAATCTGGATGCGGTCCACGAGGTGGCCCGCCAGATTCGGCTGAGAGACCTTGGTGGGATCATCGTGATCGATTTCATCGATATGGACGATCCCCGTAATCGGCGCAGGGTGTTGGAAAGCCTGCAGCGCGAACTGGCCAAAGACAAGTCCCCGTTCAAGATTCTACGTTTTAACGAGTTTGGTCTTGTGGCCATCACCCGGAAGCGGGTCAAGCAATCACTTGAGAAGGCGCTCTGCCAACCTTGCGAGTATTGTGAGGGTACCGGCATGACGAAGTCGGTCCGGACGGTGGCCTATGCAGTTCACGAAGAAATCAAGCGCATGGTGCCCTATCTCTCAGACAGCGGGGAGGTGTTGATTCGATGTCATCCTCAAGTAGCAGAGACTTTGCATGACGAAGAGCCAGAGGTGATTTGCGAGATCCGCGACATGACTTCAAAGACAGTGTCGATCAAGGCCGATCCCTTGATGCACGTGGAACAATTCTACATCGTCGAATCATGAACAGCGACAAATTGACACCCGCAGAGGTGGCTACTGAACCTACTAATCGCTACGATTACTTTCATAAGTTGGCTCAGTTGATGGATGTCTTGCGGAGCCCTGAAGGGTGTCCTTGGGACTTGGAGCAGACGCGCGAGACTCTCAAGCCGATGTTGATCGAAGAGGCCTACGAAGTCCTGGAGGCCCTCGACGGAAATGACCCGGACGAGTTGCTCGAAGAACTGGGGGATCTGCTGTTCCAGGTCGTTTTTCACAGCCGTATTGCCAAGGAACGACAAGAGTTCGATCTCTACGATGTGTGTCGAGCCGTTTTCTTGAAGATGGTACGTCGACATCCCCACGTTTTCGGGGAGGAACATTTTGAGGATTCGCAGGAGCTCCTGCGCAATTGGGAAGACCTGAAATCTGCCGAAAAGGCGGCGGCTGGGCGCAAAGACAAGAAGGAATCTCTGCTCGATGGCATACCACAGGAGCTGCCCACGATTTATCGGACCCATCAGATTACGGCCAAAGCGGCACGAGTCGGATTCGATTGGGAGTCGGTTGATGGCATCCAGGAGCAATGGGATGAGGAGTTCGAAGAACTCCAGGCAGCGCGAGCGACGGGAGATCAATCCGCTATTCAAGAAGAAGTCGGCGATTTGCTCTTCACGGCGCTCAACGTCGCTCGCTACCTCTAGATCGATCCCGAGACGGCGCTACGCAGGGCGAACCGGAAGTTCGAAGAGCGATTCCGGACGATGGAGCAGCATTTCAAAGCCCAGGGACGGGCTCTCAAGGAGGTCGCCGCGCCTGACATGGAAGAACAGTGGAGCCGGATCAAGCGGAAGACGGCTGAATCGGAAGGAAGATAAGCATGAGCGATGAGGAGCGATTCGAGGAAAAGAAGTTTAAGGTCACCGATCGACGTCAGTTTACCGAGCAGGGCGAGCTCAGACAGGATCCACCGGCGCCCAGAGAAGAGTGGCCGACCCAAACTCCTCCCGCCAGTTCCGAGGGGCCCCAAGGGAAAGCGCGAGCCGACGCCAAGATCGATTTCTCTTCTTTCCTCTTGTCATTGGCTGGCTCAGCTATGATGCACTTGGGGGAGGCTCCGGGGACAAGCGGTCCTCAAAGTCCAGAAGACCTGGAAGCCGCCCGTCAAATGATCGAGATCGTGTCGATGTTGCAAGCCAAGACCAAGGGCAATCTCTCAGCCGAAGAGAGCCAGTTGTTGGATCAGCTTCTGTACGAACTCCAGATGGCCTACGTAAATAAGACAAAACTCCGCTAACATGCGAATAACATTCCTGGGAACGGGAACCTCTCGGGGAATCCCGGTCATTGGTTGTGACTGTGCTGTTTGCCAGTCGCCGAATCCCAAGAACAGACGTCTCCGTTCTTCGATTCTGATAGAAGGTGGAGAAACCACCGTCGTGATTGACGCCTCGGTCGATTTTCGCACCCAAATGCTTCGTGCCCAGGTGAAGAGTCTCGATGCTGTCGTCATTACCCACTCCCATGTCGATCACATCCTGGGCTTGGACGATGTCTTTCCCTTTAATATCTGGTCCCGCAAATCGATGCCGGTTTACGCCAGCCCGGCCACCTTGCGCGAGCTCCAGATTACCTTTCGCTATCTCTTTTTCGGACCTCGCTATCCCGGCATTCCCTCGCTGGAACTGCTTCCGATCGAGGGAACTTTTCGAGTCGGGGATCTCGAGTTTGAGCCGATTGAGGTTTTTCACGGCAAAATGCCGGTTCTCGGATTCAGGCTGGGAAACTTTGCCTACGTGACGGACGTTAGCAGAATTCCCAAGAGGGGCCTGGAACGCTTGACGGGAGTCACCCATTTGGCACTCGATGGCTTGCGTTACAAGAGTCACCCCACCCACTTCAGCCTCGATCAGGCGGCCGAGATGGCAATCCGGCTCGGTGCCCAGGAAACCTACCTCGTGCACATGTGCCACGATGTGGAGCATGATGAAGGAAACCGCTACCTTCCAGAGGGAGTCCGGCTGGGATATGACGGTCTGGTATGGGAAGTCGAGGGCCCAGGAGCGTAGGCCATGCGTATCACCAGCGATCTTTCCGCACTGGACAAGAAGCTTCCCTACCCTGTCGTGGCGATTGGAGTCTTCGACGGGCTCCACCTCGGGCATCGGTCGATTCTGGAGATCTTACACAAGCGGGCGGAAGCCTTCACTGGAACCAGGATCCTCCTGTCGTTCACACCGCACCCTCAAAAGATCATTGCCCCTCAAACCGCTCCTTTGCTTCTTCAGACTCGGGAGCAGAAGCAAGAACTGCTGCGTGAACTCGGGGTTGAGGTGCTGGTCGAACTCCCGTTTAATCGCCGCCTCTCGCTGCTGAGTCCAGCACAATTCGTTGAGCAGAACCTGGCTCGACACGGAATTCGGGAAATCCATGTAGGCAGCAATTTCCGGTTCGGTCATCGCCGCTCGGGTGACTTCAACCTGCTCCATGAACTGGGAACACGACATTCCTACCAGGTCTTTGAGTGCCCGGTTCTGGAAGTGCGACGACTTCGGGTCAGTAGCACCAGAATCCGTAATTTCCTGCGCGCCGGACGGGTTTCGATGGCGGCCCGGTTGCTGGGCCGTCCCTATCAGATTCGAGGTACCGTCGTGCGAGGAGCTCGCCGAGGCAAGAAGTTGGGGTTTCCAACTGCCAATCTGAGGTCACTCAACGAGCTGATCCCAGCCCCCGGAGTGTACGTGACCCGCAGCCGCATCAATGGCGAGTGTTTCGACTCGGTGACCAACATCGGTTATCGCCCAACTCTGGAATCGAATGCAGCTGTGACCATCGAGACCCACCTGCTGGGCGTCGATGCTGATCTCTACGGAAAGGCCATGTCGCTCGAGTTCTGTTGTCGGATCCGGGGGGAGCGCCGCTTCCCAGGAGTGAAAGAATTGCAGGCCCGAATCGGCATAGATATCGAACGCGCCAAGCGCTTTCTTGGGCGCGTAGGGTAGGTATCTTTCGGCTTCACTTGTCTACCCAGGGCGGAGCCCTGGGCTGTTATCGCAATGCACCTTCGGTGCGCGAAGAGGGTGATGCACCTTCGGTGCAAAGGGGGGACGGTTCTTGGCAAAGAGATCGCCCCACGCTGCCCATAACCCAAAGGGAACAGGGGGGTTGTAGCCGAATCTCTTTGTCGAGAGCTCGACTCACAAGACCCCTGTTCGCAACCGCACCCCAATACTCGGACAGGCTCCTAGCCCAACAAGCGTCGGTAGAGTTCTCGTTTTGGGAGATTCATTTCCCGCGCGGCTTGTGCGGCCGCAGCTGAGCGGCTGAGACTTCGGTAAGTCATGAGCCCCTTCAGATAGGCCTCGATGTCTATCGGGGGGGGACTCTCCTCTCCCCGGCGCGCCCCGGCCACGACCAACGTCAGCTCGCCCCGCAGGGTGCCCTTGCGCTTGATTCTGGTTTCGATTTCACTCAACCGTGCCCACATCGTCTCTTCGTGTAGTTTTGTCAGTTCGCGGGCCAGGAGGGCTTCGCGATCCCCCAACGCGGCCCACACATCGTGCAACTGCTCGGCCAACCGATGAGGGGGTAGATACCAGATCAAGGTGGTCGAAAGTGGGCGCACGGCCTCAAACGCTTGCCTGCGGGCAGACCTCTTCTTGGGGGGAAATCCCAGGAACAGGAACTGGTCTGAAGGAAGCCCCGATACGGACAGCGCAGCCAGTGCAGCGCTGGGACCCGGAATCGGGAGCACGGGAAGATCTGCCCGCCGGGCAGCTCGAATCAGTCGATAGCCGGGGTCTGAAACCACTGGAGTTCCGGCATCACTGACCAGTGCCAGGGATTCCCCCTGGGACAGCCAGCCCAGGAGCTGACTCGTCCGCGCTTCTTCGTTGTGATCGTGATAGCTGATCGTAGGAGTAGAGATACCGAAATGCCCAAGTAGCTTCGCCGTGTGTCGGGTGTCTTCACAGGCGATGCGGCTCACTTGTTTCAGAATCTCGATTCCGCGGGTGCTGAAGTCCTGCAGGTTGCCAATAGGTGTGGCTACCACGTAGAGACGGCCGCGGGGCTCGGCTGCAGTCCCTGCGGTCATGACCAATCGGCACTGCCCATGGCCTGGAGCATCTCACGTACTGCCAGATCCAGCCCTACCAGGACAGCTCTCGAAATCAGGTTGTGGCCGATATTCAGTTCCTCAATCTCCGGGATTGAAGAGACGGGACCAACATTGCGGTAGGTCAGACCATGGCCGGCGAGCACTCGAAGACCCAAGCGTTGGCCCAATTCGGCCGCCGCCTCCAGTTTGTGGAATTCCCTTTGAAATGCGGGATCGGCGGTCTGCAATCCTTTGGGTACCGCCTCCGCATAGGCGGCGGTGTTTAGCTCGATCAGCGGAACCCCAATCTGGGCGGCCGCCGCGATCTGCTGTGAATCGGGGTCGATGAAAGCGGAAACTTCAATACGGGCAGCCCGCAGCTGTCGTGACATCGACTCGACTTCCTTCTGGCTGGAAATCAAGTCGAGACCTCCTTCGGTGGTCACTTCCTGGGGTCGCTCGGGAACCAGAGTCACAGTATCTGGCAGGGTTGCGAGGGCCAGCTCGTGCATTTCGGGGGTAACCGCCATCTCGATATTGAGGCGGGTAGTGACTTGCTCGCGGAGGAGGCGGATGTCTCTTTCCAGGATGTGCCGCCGATCGCCGCGAATATGAACCGTGATTCCATCCGCTCCGGCCAATTCTGCCAGCACTGCCGCAGTTACGGGATCAGGTTCCAAAGCTTGCCGGGCCTGTCGAATCGTGGCTACGTGATCCACATTGACGCCTAGTCGTGTCATTCCAACTCCTTCCTGGACAGCTGCCGTCGGTACGAGCCCCCCCAGTATTTGAAGGCCATCCTGCCTAGGTCTAAGATCATTCTCGAGCCGTCCTGAAAGAATCTCACCCGGCTTCCTCGATCATGCCGCCAAACGACCGGAACTTCAACAACCCCAAGGCCAGCTTCACGCGCCATCACAAGGATCTCGACATCGAAGCTAAACCGCCACACAGTCTGTTTTTCGAAGAGACTCCGGCAGATCTCGGTTCGAAAGATCTTGAATCCACACTGCGTGTCGCGGAAGGAGATCCCAAAGAGTAGACGAACCAGAAGATTGAATATTTTCCCGGACCGCTCGCGCACCTGAGATTGACGAATTTGGACGTCCGAGTCCGGCAAGTCGCGCGAACCGATGGCGATATGGGCCCGATTCGTCGTGAGCACGTCAAAGAGCTTCTGGAATTCTTCTACCGGAGTGCTCAGATCAGCATCAGTGAGCAGGGTGTAATCTCCTCGTGCCTGTAACATGCCGCGTCGAACGCTCTGCCCCTTTCCCATATTCCTAGGATTCTGGAGGAGTAACAGCTGCATTCCCGGAACGCTTTCGGCGGTCTGAAGAGCGACTTCCCCGGTGGCGTCGGTGGATCCATCCTCCACTACGATCAGCTCGATAGAAAAGCCCTGATTCTGAAAGTACGAATGGAGGGTCCTTAAGCTCTCTGCCAGCCGTCTCTCTTCATTGAAAGCCGGAATAACGATGCTCAGTAGTGGCAAGCTCATGAAAGGTGAGCCTGCAATCTCTTCAACCGCAGCAGGGTTCGCTGCAGCCCCAGGACACCCATCACATCGAAGAGGCCGGGCGCTTGGGCGCGCCCACACAACGCCAGCCGGATGACTCCGAAGAAGGTGCCAGTCTTGAGCTTGAACTCTTGGGTCGTGTCGCGCAGGATCTGCTCAATTTCTTCCGGATTGAAAGCGCTGAGGTCCTCATATCGGCTGATCAGCTCGTTTAAAGCCCCCCGGACCTGCCCTTCAACCTCGGAAGACGGGAAGCTCAGGAATTTCTGCTCGGCGTCGGCCTGGTATTCGAAGTCATCACTGAAGAATGGCTGTCCGTAATCGACCAGCTCTTCGAGTGTGCGGACGCGAGTCTTGAGGAGTTTGAGGGTGTTTTCCAGCCAAGGATTGGGGGCGGCCCAGTCTGCTTTCCAAAGACCGGCTTCCTCGAGCCTCACCTGGAATTGTGGGGCCAGATCGGCGGCTGTTGTCTCGGCCAGTTTCTTGCCGTTGATCCACTCCAGCTTTTGCAGATCGAAGACCGCGTTGGCCTTGTTCACCCGTCCCAAGTCGAACGCTTCGATGAGCACCTGGTCGCTGAAAATCTCGCGATCATCTCCCGGCGACCAACCGAGGAGAGCCAGATAGTTGCGAAGGGCTCCGGGGAGAAACCCTTTGCGGCGGTATTGCAGGACCGATGTGGCGCCGTGTCGCTTGGAGAGGCGCTTCTTGTCAGCTCCCAGAATCAGGGGCAGATGGGCGAAGGCGGGAGTGGCGTGTCCCAAAGCTTCGAACAGGAGCACGTGCTTGGTTGTGTTGCTGAGGTGATCGACGCCGCGAATGACGTGGCTAATCCCCATGTTGATATCGTCGGTGACCACACTCAGATGGTACGTGGGGGTAGCGTCGGATCGAAGGATGATGAAGTCCGCCAGGTTTTCGGTCTGTACCCGGACCTTGCCGTAGACCAGATCCTGAAACTCGATTTCGGTGGCCTCGGGTACCCGAAATCGGAGGGCGTAAGGCTCGCCTCGATCAATATGTGCCTTTCGCTCTTCGGGGGACCTGTTTCGGCAAGCTGGGTCATGACCCCATGCCCCCTCGACCTCCTCCTCTGTACTCTCGCAAAAACAGGCATAGGCTGATCCACTTTCAAGTAAGTGGGCAGCAGAGTGCTGATGATCGTTTAGGCGTTCGGACTGGTAGTACGGACCTTCGTCCCATTCCAGGCCCAGCCATTTCAAGCCTTCCAGGATCCCCTCAACCATTTCCTCGCTCGAGCGAGCGGCATCGGTATCTTCGATTCGGAGGATGAGGGTGCCACCCGACTTGCGGGCAATCAGCCAGTTGAAAAGCGCAGTTCTGGCTCCTCCGATGTGAAGATATCCCGTTGGACTGGGAGCAAAGCGGACTCGTATAGACATGGTCAACTCCAGAAGCGAATAGTTTAAAGGAAAAGACGGGCCCAAGGGTAATTCTAGAAAGAAACGGGAACTAGGGGTCATGTGCTGGGATTTTGAAAGTCCTGAGTCTCGCCTCGCATTTCGTGCTTCGGATTTCCTAGGCGGAGCGCAGTTCCGCCTCGTGCACAAGGCGCCGATTCTCGGCGCACTTCAGGGCGCCTGCTGCGCAATGTTTGAGGGATCCCCGATTGCCGGATCCGGCTTGGACCGCCGGGCTCGCCAGTACAGCTCGCTCCTACAAAGCGTGAGCCGGCTCTAAGGAGGCGAAGCAGACAAGATATTTCGGAGCTCGAAGCGTCAGCGAGAGAGCGATTCCCACGATCAAGTTTCAGCTTAGAGGTTCTTCCTCAGATAGTTACAGATGTGCCAGCCGTCCAGATAGTTGAACGGGAAGTGGGCGGTAGTGTAGTGGCCGCAGGGGAGATCGACCCGATCGCAACGAGCTCCTACCGTTTTGTAGGTGTCAAAGATGATCTGGGACAATTCTGGTCGAAAGGTCAGGTCGTAACGTGCGGTGATCAGGCGATGCGGCCGCCTATCGCTGGCCAGTTTTGCGACATGGTAGTAGGGGCTAACCGGGGCCCAACACCGGCGCAGGTCCTCCAGGCCGATATGCTTTTCCAGCCCCCATTTCACGTAGCGGGTGGAGAGACCGGTCCACACCACATCGGCAAAGTAAGATGAAACGTGATTGAAGACGGCGGTGCGCAGCCGAGAGTCATGGACAAAGGCGAGATAGCCGACACAGGAACCGATACTGGTGCCCATGACCCCGACCCGCGTATAGCCTTTCTGCAACAGCCAGTCAGCCGCCTGCCGGATTTCCAGAATGGCCTGCCGGGTCGCTTGCAATGTCCTTCCAATATTGGGACTGATCATGAAGTCGGCCCGAATCATGTTGGGTGGCCGCCTCTCCTCGTGGTAAGGAAGACAGCTTCGCAGAGCCGAGATGCCGAGCCGGCTCAGGATTCGGCACAGCACGACATGGCTTTCCGGGTCGGCATTCCATTGCGGGATGACAATTACGGCCCGATCGGCGTCCTTGGCCGGGAAGTAACAAAAGGATGCGGTGTTGTTGAAGGCATCGCGAGAAGTCAGGGGGGATGCGAAGGTTAGACGTTTTCCGTCGAACTTCCATTGCTCAAGAGTGGGGCAGGAGAAGAACTGATTGCTGTTTTCCAATCCGGCGTCGGCAAACGTCTGAAGTTGTTGCAACGGAGTAACACCGTTATTCGGCGATTCGGGAAGACATTCCAGGCCCCACTCGAAAGGGAAGACTTGACGGTTGGTGTCAGCCAGCGTTAGACGCCGTTCTCTGTTGTGTATCCAGCGACGGTAAAGCATGAAGTCAGATGTCTGCGTTTAGTCATGGAGCCCAGGGCGCTTTTCCAACTCCTCGCGGAATTCCACTTTGTAGAGTTCCATGAAGGTGAGGCCCAGGGCGACAACGATAGGTCCGATGATCATGCCGATGATGCCGAAGTAGCTGATTCCTCCCATGATCGAGAAGAAGACCAGCAAGGTGTGCATCTTGGCTTGCCCCTCGATCAGCATGGGACGTAATACATTGTCGATCATTCCCACGAATAGAAGCGCTGCCAGCACCAGGATCAGGGCCCGGATATGAGAGCCACTGGCCAGCAAGAAGATCGTCCAGGGGACCCAGATGATGGCGGTGCCGATGACGGGAACCAGTGAAAAAATTGCCATCATTGTTCCCCACAGGATCGCATTAGGGATTCCCAGAATCCAAAAGACAAACCCGCCCGCTGCGCCCTGAGCGAGAGCCGTCAAGAGGCTCCCCAGCACGGTGGCTTGCGCCACTCCCTGGAACTTCTCAAGAATGATCGTCTCGTAGGATTCCGAGAGTGGAGTCCAAGTCTTGAACTGGGTCAACAGCTTCGCCCCATCCCGGAAGAAGAAGAACATGCAGACGATCATGACAAAGAAATTGGTGATCAGATGAGCGACTCCCGTGACGATGGCCGTACTGTAACGCACGAAGAATCCGCTTACGGTCTCCAGGCCGGAGGTAAACGGTTCGAAGATATCAATCTGGGTAATATCGACTGGCAAGTACCGCTCGATGGTTTCCAAAACACCCCCTACCACCACACTTTGTCTCCAATAGGCAGGATCGAGCCACTGTTGAATGTCCGAGTCAGGATTCTGAATGGCTTCTTGGACCGTCTGATAGACCTGGGTTGCCTGCCCTGCCAGGGAAACGATGAGCAGCACGAAAGGGACGATGATGATGGCGGTCACCGCCAAACAGGTAATCAGGGCGGCCCAGTTACTCCGACCTCGTAGCCAGGACCTGATTTGAGCGTAAGCAGGAAAACAGAGCGTGGCAAGGACGGCTGCCAGGAAAACGGGCATGAGGAAAGGTTCGAAGATCCGATAGACAAAGTAGAGGACGACGATCGTAGGCACCACCAAGAACAGCCTCACGAATCTCCGTTCTTCCATGTCGGCATGTTAAACATTCCCGTCCCGAGCGGTCAAACTAAGCTAAGAGACTCGCCTATAATCGGCGAGTGGATTCTCAACCATGAATATTGTGACGAAGTTCAACAAGCCCGACGGCTGTCCGGTCTGCGAGAATTCAGGGGTCGCTCTGTTCTGTGAGATGCAGGACCGAGACCGACCGGGAAGGGTGTGGCAAGTTTGGGAGTGTTCCTTCTGCCAGTATGGATGGACGCTACCTGAAATCGGCCCCCAAGATCTGGAGCAGTACTATCCCGGGGCCTATCTCGGGGACACTCGGAAGTGTTTGGACGAATTCGCTAGCGGGACCTTGCAGCGGCACCGATCGTGGCGCAGAGAGACGGAAAAAGTCCAATTGGTGGAACGCTTTGGCTCCGGTGGGCGAATCTTGGATGTGGGAGCCTCGAACGGAAGTTTCTTGTTGGCGCTTGACGGTACCCGCTGGGAAAGAATGGGAGTCGAGTTCATTGCAGAAGTGGTCGATCTGGTGCGGGAGCGACAGCCCGATCTTGACCTCAAGGTGGGAGAGATCCACTCCGTCGAGATCGAGCCGCAGGCGCTGGACATGATCACTTTTTGGCACGTCTTCGAGCATCTGTACGAACCGCAAAGGGTTTTGGCTCGAGTAGCCGAGCTACTCAAGCCGGGTGGCATTGTGTTTATTTCGGTTCCCAATTTCGCCAGTTTCCAGAGGCGGTTGTTCAAAGCTTACTGGTATGCTTTTGACGTTCCTCGCCATTTGCACCATTTCTCGCCGTCGGCTCTCGAAAGACTGCTCGCCGCTCGCGGATTTGAGACTCTGGAGCACGTATTCTTCTCTCGAATGAACAATTTCCATCAGCTCAAGTACAGTTTGATCAACTGGTCGGAAACAGTCAGTGGATCACGAGTCCCCTATTACTTGATGAAGCCCGGACTGGTCCTTTTCCAGTGGCTCGAAGCTCTCACTCGGGGTTACGGCACGCTTACCACAGTCGCCCGGCTGAAGGAGCGTTGAAGTTCAGGAAATTAGGCCTTGAGAAAGTTTGTCTGAGATTTATCTTGACGATTGAGTCAAGTTTGCCGGGTTTTTCTGGTTGAACCCTGGCTCTGCCCGTACGCTGCGCTGCCGTTTGCGGCTCTGAAAGTCGTGCCTTGAAGTTCACTGTGAGTCGATAACCGGACCGTGGCGTTGGAATGCTGGCTCTCAGAGCGCCAAGCGGCAGTCAGTTCCAAGTTTCGGAGACTTGACCGGACTGTAAGCAAGTAGCAAGGGATAGCTGCCGAGCCCGCTTGGTTGCAGCCGTTGTCTCGGAACTGCTAGCATGCCGAAGGTGACACTGCGCAGACTCCCCCTGGTACTACTGCTTTTCCTGGCCGGATACATTTTTTGGATTTGGGACGGCTCTGCCCCGGAAGTTTCTTGGGATGCTCTGCGGCCCGCATATGGAAAACATGCCAAGATCGATCTCGTGATTTCGGACCAGGGGGGCGGCCTCAAAGCGGTCCGTGTAGAGGTCCACCAGGCTGGCCAAGTAAAGGAACTGTTTTCCGAAGAGTACCGGGCTTTGGGTTGGTTCGATAGAGCAGGGACCAACCAGCGCAGTCTGGGAGTTTCCCTCGAAGATGCGGAGCTGGCACAGGGAGACTTCGAACTCGTTGTTTGGGCTACGGACCAGCCCATTCTAGGTCTCTGGAGCCGATCGGCGGAGGCCAGTAAGAAGCTTGTTTTCGACGCCCGTCCTCCGATTCTGACGGTCCTCGGTTCGACCCACGTCATCCGGCAGGGAGGTAGCGAGCTGGTAGTTTTCGAGAGCAGTGAAGATCTCTCCAGGGCTGGAGTCCAGGCGGGAGAGAGGTTCTTTCCCGGTTTCCTTCAGGATCCTGAGAAACGCCAATTCGCAGTCATGTTTGCTCTGGCCCACGACGGAGAGATCAACCTGCCCTTCAATTTAATCGGTACCGACGGCGCCGGCAATGAGACCCGGGTGCGCCTTGCAGTGGAGGTGATCCCGGGAAAGTTCCGGAATCGCAGGATCAACATCAGCGACAGTTTCATCGAAAAGGTTGCCTCCGACATCCTCCCCAGGACATCCGACGTCGCAGCCAGCACAACGCTGGTTGAAACCTTCGTCAAGATCAACCGCGACCTGCGCAGGATCAATCACAAGTTCATTCAGAAGCTGTCCGAGAGGACCGCTCCCGCCCCCCTTTGGACAGAGCCCTTTGCCCAGCTCAGCCGTTCTCAAGCGGAGGCCAACTTCGCCGATCATCGGACCTATTATTACGGCGACAAGATCGTCGATCGCCAGACCCATCAGGGATTCGACTTGGCGTCAGTGGTCCGCAGCGCCGTGGAAGCAGCCAACGCCGGGCGGGTATTATTTGCCGGCTACCTCGGTATTTATGGAAACTGTGTGATCCTTGATCATGGCCTGGGTTTGCTCTCTCTCTATGGCCATCTAAGCAGTCTCGAAGTTTCCGAAGGAGATCGGGTGCATCCCGGTCAGAGCCTGGGCCGGACCGGCGAGACCGGCTTAGCGGGCGGAGATCATCTGCATTTCAGCACTATCGTCAGTGGTGTGCAGGTGAGCCCTCTCGAGTGGTGGGATCCGAGCTGGGTGCGCATCCATATTCGCAACCGCCTCGTACCTCCAGATTAGCCCAGCCGCCAGCCAGTAGCCGGATCATTCAGAAAAGAAACTGAGCTCCCGTTAGCCACAAAGGGGTGATGATCTTGCGAAGGAAAGCCGTGTTTCAGAACCGTGGGAGGCGCCTTCTGAGGCGGCGATTCTATTGAAAATAGAATCTTTAGATTCGGGCCTGACGGTCCTCTCGCGGTCTGGGAAGGCCCACACCTCCGAAACCACTTTAGTGCCATCCGGGGAGAGACTGTAAGACAGCCTGAGGTATCTCGTCCCCACAAATCAAGTTTCAGTTTAGTCGCCCGAGCGAAGCCCGCCGGTTCTTTGAGTGCATTATCCGGGTTAGTGGAATCGGCTTCGTCTCCCTGGGAAGTCGAGCCAGCACCAGCCCGCGCTGGGAATTGGAACCCTGGACCTTTGGACCCTTTTACATCCTCACTACTCGGGGAGGTAGCGCTTGGGGAACTTGGCGACTACAGTGTAGTAGGGATCCACGATATTAGCGATTGTGTTCTAGGCTAGTTGGCCGAGCAGCGCATAGGCGTCCAGTTGATCGAATCCATAATCCTCGATCATCCATTCGATCAACTCAACATGGGCCAGCTGGAAGGCATCGATGAGAGGGCGCGCACTCCCGGCAACCATGATGTGGGTTGCGTCCTCAAAACGTGGCCAGTCGATGGCCTTGCCCTTGATCAGATCGATTTGTATCTCGACATCCATACTGGTTTCCAGGCCGGTGCCGCCTACTTCTCCCTCTCCCTGGCGAGCGTGACCGTCTCCAAAATAGAAATAGGCGCCCTCATGGAAGATCGGCAAGTAGACTGTGGTTCCCTCGCGCACTTCGGGGGCATCCATGTTTCCCCCGAAGTCTCCCGGCCAGAGTCCTCCAAAAGCTTCCTCACCCCGTGGGGCGACGGCCACTCGGCCCAGCATGGGCCGGAGTTCTATCTCGATTTCTTTCATGCGGCTTCCGGGTAGCTCGGTGCGCCCAGTCATCTTGTCGGGATCGATTTTCCAGAGATATCTCCTTGCCCCGATTGGATCATTGAGAAGCCGCATCCGAACATCGGTCGAGAGGCCGCATACTGATAGTTGGGTCGAACTTTTAGAATCTTGAGGACCAGCGTGTCGTTGGTTGTGGCGCCCTCAATGTAGAAGGGTCCTACTTCCCCTGGGAAAGCTCCACCTTCGGCGGTGTAGTAGCCTCCCATCATCGTGTTCGAGACAAGAACGGTATTGGGCTGAATTCTCAGCACCGGTTCCCGCACCGCAAAAGTGGGGTGCCCCACCTCAGGCTTGAACTCGACTCGGTTCTGAGCGACGCAGGCAGTGGTGATAACTGTGCAAAAAAGAAAGAGTCCGGCAATGCGCATGTGATTTTGCCTCCCGGACTCTCATTTTAGCGGTTTGTGCGTAGAGCGAAACCCCGATGCCTCAGTTTCTCCCTTGCTGTTGCCCTTTCGGCAAAGTCCGGCGTTCCCTCGCAGGCTCGGGGCTCTGAAAGTTGGCGTTCCGATTCGAATGTCCGACGGGTCGACTGCAACTGAACTTCGAGGCACGGATATCAGAGCGAAGCGCAGAGTCGGGCGGAGGAAGTTCCAGCTCGGTCCAAGCCCTTCTGCCCAATCATCCAAGGTGGAGCAAGATTCGACGCGTGTGGGGTCGTCGGCGATGCTCCCACACGAAGATTCCCTGCCAGGTTCCCAGGACCAGGCTCCCCCGTTGTATTGGAATGCTCAGGCTGGTCGAAGTCAGAGCTGCTTTGATATGGGAAGGCATGTCGTCGGGACCTTCTGATGTGTGAGTGAATTGGGTATCAAGCTCAGGTACCAGACGATTGAGCCAGACCTCCAGGTCGTGCTTTGCTGAGGGGTCGGCATTCTCTTGAATCGTCAGGCTTGCGGAAGTATGACGGATGAAGATGGTGCACAACCCTTGTTCGATACCAGCCTCCTTGACCAGGCTGACGATCCGGGAAGTGATCTCATGCAGACCCTGGCCGGGAGTGTGAAAAGTGAATTCTTGGATCATTCAGCTATTGTGCTCGCAAATCCCTTCCCTGGCACACTTTCTTGCGTGCCAGAGGCGTATTTGGCGCGCGCCGATTGCCGGCGCGCTATGGCGCCGATTTGGAGTGCCCGTAGCGGAGTCAGGTTCTTCACTCTGACAAGCCGAGTCAAATCCAGCTACCGCTTTGGTGCCACTTTCGGCCCAGTCTCTTTCCTTGAATGATTCCAAGGTGAGTGCCATTACAAGAGATAGCAACTACAGCATGCTAGATTGCATTCGTATTGGAGTGAGCCAGATGAAGATCAACCGGGTGACATCTCACATTCTGGCGGTCCTCTTCCTCCTGTCCCTCGATTTCCAGACCCAGTTGCAAGCTGAACCGGCGACCTCCCAAACTCACATTCGGCTGCTCTGGGGATTTTCCCTGATTGGGGCCTTTCTGATCAGCCGCATCCCTTTTCTGCTCAGGAAGCGGATCCAACCTCGGCGAGGAGCCTGGGTTTTCTGGATTGCCGCAGGGCTGGCGGGAGGGTTCTTTCTGCTCGTAGTCGGACCTATCATCGTTGCGTTGGGCAGCATCCTGATCACCGGCCGCACGATGTAACATGAGGTTCGAGCTCGATCGCCCAGCACCTAGCACCCTCAAAGTTGACTCAATCGCAAAGAATTCACCCCTTTTTGGTGCCTAACGTCCCGCGCCCAGGTAGGTGGCCAGCCGCAGCAGATCGGCGAAGACACCGCCGGCAGTGACATCTCGGCCGGCACCTGGCCCTTGAACGACTAGCGGACTGTCGCGATTGCGCTGGGTTTCGAAGCGACGATATTGTCGGTCAAGTTCATGCGCGCGAAAGGATGATCCTGAGCCAGTGCCTCGAGTCTGACCGTGGCTCGCCCCGACATACTGAGCCGCCCTACGAAGCGCAGCACCTTACCGGATTTGTGGGCTTGGTGCCAGCGTTCGGCCAACACCTGGTCGTGAGCCGGCAGGTCGCTGAGGAACGACTCGACCGAGCCCCGTTCGAGCCCTTCGGGTACCAGACTCTCGACCTCGATTTCCTCCAATTCGAGGGGCATGCTCATTTCACGCGCCAGAATGACCAGCTTCCGAGCCACGTCCATTCCGGATAGGTCATCGCGAGGATCAGGTTCCGTGTAACCACTATCTCGAGCTTCCTTGACGATGAGGGAGAAAGGGCGAGTGCCGTCGAATACGTTGAACAGGTAAGCCAAGGTGCCGGAAAGCACCCCCTCCAGACTCACGATTTTGTCGCCGGTCTGGCGCAGATCGCGAAGAGTCTCAATTATCGGGAGCCCCGCTCCGACCGTGGTTTCATAGAGAAAATGAGTTAGGTGTTGGCGCCTGACTTTACGCATTTGCTCATAATACTCGAGCGGACCACTCCCGGCTTTCTTGTTGGCCGCCACGACGTGGATTCCTGCGCTGAGCCACCCTTCATAACGCATTGCGACTTCATGGCTGGCGCTACAGTCGATGAGTACAGCATGGGGAAGATGGTCAGGGTTCACGTGCTGCTCGAAGGCCTCCCAATTTAAGGGCTCTCCTTCCTTTTCCATAAGCTCTTTCCAGTTGGAGAGAGCGATTGCGCGCCGGCTGAGCAGCATTCGGGATGATCTGGCCAAGCCCCTGACGCGGAGGTCGAGGCGGAACTCCTTGCGCAGCCGCTCTACTTCTCCAGCCATCTGCTTCAATAGTACCGACCCGACGCTCCCTGGTCCTACAATACCGATAGAGAGGGTGTTTGAGGATAACGTAAAGCCGGAATGAACCGCCCGCAGGGCACGCGTAATGTCGGCTCGCTCCACCACTGCGGAAATGTTCCGTTCCGAAGAGCCTTGAGCGATCGCCTTGACATTGATGCTGGCGTTTCCCAGGGTCTCGAAGAAACGAGCGGCGATCCCTGGTGTTCCGGCCATCCCGTCGCCAACAATAGCCACAATCGAGCAGTTCGGTTGAATCTCGAGATTCTGGATCGATCCCTTTTCCAGCTCGTCTCTGAAAGCCCTCCGCACCACCGACTCAACCCGAGGAGCATGCCGGCTCGGAACTGCAAAACAGATGGAATGTTCGGAACTGGCCTGTGAGATGAGGATCACCGAGATCCCGGCATCACGGAGGCGGGCGAACAGACGGCTGGCTGTGCCCGGCACCCCGATCATGCCGCTTCCCTCCAGGTTGATCAATGCGATTTCATCGACCGAGGTCATTCCTTTGACCGATCGTTTCCCATCATCTCCCGGCCCAATGCGGGTGCCCCGAGCCGCCGGATCGAACGTGTTCCGGATCCAAATCGGGATCTTCTGACCGATTGCGGGGGACATGGTCTGGGGATGGAGAACTTTAGCCCCGAAGTAGGCCAGTTCCATGGCCTCGTTGTAAGAAAGCTCCGGGATGACCTCGGATTCGGGCACGCGTCGCGGATCAGCGCTCATTACTCCGGCCACATCGGTCCAGATCGTGATCGAGGAGGCTCGGACGAGAGCACCTATGATGGAAGCCGAAAAATCGCTTCCATTGCGGCCCAGGGTAGTTTGAAGGCCGGAGGCATCGGCGGCGACATAGCCCGTGACGACCACAATATCCGGCGAGTCCTCTCCCAGCAACCGATCGGCGTTGGCCCGTGAGGAGCTCCAGTCGATCGCCGGACCCATCTCTCCTTGATTTGCGACGATCAGCTTACGGGCGTCTATCCAATCCACTCGCCGCCCGTCCCGTAACCGCTTTAACTCCTGGCGTACATACTCGGCCAGCAGGTGTGCCGACCAGAGCTCGCCGAATCCAGCGATCAGGTCGCGTGCCTGATCTGAAGCGGAACGCATCAGAGTCACTGCTCGGAAAACATTTGAGGCATCTTCGAGGTCCTGCTCGAAATGATTCAAGAGGCGGTCCAGCAGTCGGTTCCACCTGCCGCAGGGGTGGCCTGGATCAGATCCTCGGCAGTATTGCGATAGCGGAATTCTATAGACTGCAGGCCGTCCTTGATATCGGTAAGCGACTGTGCCGCGTCAACCAGATTCAGAAGAGAGTCGGTCATGCCGCTCATCGCTGATACGATGACGGCTTGCCGATATCCGTCCTGGCCCCTGGCTGGATCCGGATTGACCTCGGGGTCCTGTCGCAGAAGGATCCTCGCGACTCTCCGGAAGCAATCCGCCTCGGCCAGGCTGCTTCCTCCGAACTTGTGGGTAACCCATCGCCTTGCCAGCATGCTCGGTTCTCCTAAAAAGGCACTTCGGCCTGGTTTACAGGGTTTAGCCTTGCTGCGCCCGAGTTTATCGCATAATTTCGTCCGGCTGGCTACTGCTGATCCTGGCGCCCGGTTGGCCACCGCCCGGCGTTGGATCTGCGCTGTGCTCATTCCACTGCAGCTGGCGATGGTTTATAGTGTCCTGATTATCGGCTGATTCTTTCGGGTAGATGGTCTACCTGTGGACGGTGGGCTGGTTCTGCAAATACTTGCCACGGCGATTCTGGACCACTGGAATCGCCAGTGTGGGAGCCGGTGGATCCATGTTTGGAGAGACTATCTGTCTCTGGTTCCAGGCAATCCGAGGGGAGGGCATGTTGATGATCTTGCGCAATGCTCATGCCGTGGGTGTCTCCGATGGCGGCCCGGGCCTGCCTTTTCTCAATTGGAGCACTCGGGGGGGAGATCTTCGGGCGGCCCATGCCCTGGGTCTGCATTCCCTTCAATTGATTCCGCTCTTCGGCTGGTGGTTGAGCTGGCGCCAGGGAATGAGCTGGTCCTTTTCCAAACGACTGATCCTCCTGATCAGTGGGGTGCTTGTCTACGGTTTCGCTTTCTGGCAATTACTCAGTCAAGCTCTCTCCTGCAATCCACTGATCGCAGTGTAGATCCCGTATTCAGGTTAGCAAGATAAGAAAGGCCCCGATTTGGGTTGATCTGAGGAAAGCGCCTCAGCAACCCGCGCAAAGCTGCAGATCTGGGATCATCCGTGGTATTTTCACGGCATGGATTCGACAGAAGCCGAATTACAAGCCGGAAGGCGTGGGATTCTGGTAGTGGCTGTTTGGAGCATAGGAGCTGCGATCAGCACCGCTGTGGCCTCCATTCTGGGTCTGGCCAGCATTGCCCCTTTACGGCAAAAGGGGGAATCCCACTGGATGGACGCCGGTCCCGTGAACTCTTTGAGCTCCAAACCGCAACGTCTGGCGGTAGCCTTCCAACATCGTCAGGGCTGGAGTGAGGAATCTCGAACGATGATCTATTACGCCTACACCGATACGCAGGGCCAGCCAGTCGCTTTCTCGAGTCAGTGTCCGCATCTTGGCTGTTCGGTGCGTTGGGTCGATGACCGATCCAGCTTCGAGTGTCCCTGCCACGGTGGGACGTTTGATAAGAACGGTTCTGTTGTTGCCGGTCCGCCGGCGCAATCTTTGACCCGACCTCAAGTCAAAATAGAGGACTCGCGCCTCCTAATTGAACGCACGTGAAAAAACTGCTGCAGTTCATTGAACATAGACTTCCGGTGAGCCAGGCGGTGCGGCATTTTCTGCGCGAGCCGCTACCGCTCAATGTGGGCTGGCCACACGTCTTCGGGAGCGCCCTGCTCTTTTTTCTGATCCTGCAGTTTCTCACTGGCGGAGTCCTTCTCCTCTTTTATGCTCCGACCCCTCAGCATGCCTGGCAGAGTCTGAATTATCTGATTACAAACTTCTCCTCGGCCAGTCTGCTCCACGGGCTGCACTCCTGGGGTGGGAGTTTCATCATGATTCTGACCACTCTCCATATCCTGCGAGTGGTTCTACATGGTTCCTATAAGAAGCCCCGGGAACTGAACTGGCTATCCGGGATGTTCGCGTTTCTGCTGATCCTCGGCTTCTCCTTTACCGGCTATCTCCTGCCCTGGGATCAGAAAGGTTACTGGGGAACCCAGGTGGGAACCCAAATGATCGAGAAGGCTCCTCTGTTGGGGCCTTTCTTGGCTACCGTGCTGAAAGGGGGCACGGAGCTGGGTGCCTATACCCTGAGCCGCTTCTTCGCACTGCACGTCTTCTTTCTGCCTGCTTTGTTGGTGGGTCTGGTGGCCCTCCATCTGATCCTCTTGAGAAGGCATGGCATCGCTCCTCATCCCGAAGTGGACCGACGGAGTCCGGCCCGGCTTCCTTTCTATCCTTTTCAACTCTTCCGGGACCTGGCTGCTGCGGGAGGGTTGCTCCTGTTGTTGATCCTGCTCTCTTTGCTGCTACCTCCAGGTTTGGAGGGTCAAGCCGACCCGGCGGACTTAAGCTATGATCCGCGACCGGAATGGTATTTTCTGGCTCACTATGAACTCCTCCGTCTCTTTTCTGGCCTGGAAGTCCTCTCGATTGCTGTGATTCCCACTCTTATTCTGGGCGGGCTCTTCCTGCTTCCATTCTGGGATCGTAGCCGGGAAAGGGATTGGGCTGCCCGCAGGCTCCCGGTGGTGTTGGTATTTGGACTCTTTGCAACTCTCTACGGTGCGGTCGTCTACAGCAAGGCCACCCACCCACCCGGAGGAATTGTAACCGCTGAAGAGACCCTCCCTTTGCCCGAATTCGACGATCCGGAGGTGATGCTCCGGGGACGCCATTCATTCGTGGTTTACAAGTGTGCCAACTGTCACCAACTAAAGGGTGTAGGAGGCTTGCAGGGCCCCGATTTGAGCCAAACCGGTTGGAAGTTCAGCGAACAGCACTTGAGGCAGCAGATCTTGAACCCTAAGGCCGCCAATCCGGATTCCAAAATGCCTTCCTTTGAGGGTGAGATCAGCGAAGAGGATCTGGCTGCCGTCGTGCAGTACCTGAGCCAAATGCTGTAGCAAGGTGTGATGTACTCTAGGAAGCGTCTCCTGCGTCTTTCGATTGGCCTGGCTGGACTGGTCCTATTTGTCCTTCTGATTTGGCGTAACGACCCTCGAACTCTGCTCAGTGACTTCGTTGCTCTAGGCTGGGGGATGAGCTGGGTGATCCTCTTGGGCGGAGTCTCCCATCTAGTCAAAACATGGGCCTGGGCCCAGACTTTTCCCGCCGACCAGCCAGTTCCGACTTTTGGACGACTGCTCGGTATCCGCCTGGCAGGTGAGGGGATCAGTCAACTTTCCTTTGCTGGGCACGTGGTGGGAGAGACGACACGGGCGGTCATGGTTGGAGCTCACGTACCGTCGGTGACCGGAGTCTCGACGGTCGTTTTGGACCGGACTCTCTATGGCTTTACTGGAATGCTGGTTGTGGTTACTGGGGCTTGCCTCTCCTGGTCTCTGTTGCCGCTTCCAATTGAGCTACAACGATACAATGTGCTGGTCATCCTGGTAATGGGTGGCGTCTGCTTGGGCGCCATCTATTTGACCCGCCACCGGATCCGGATTGCATCAGGTCCGGTTGGTTGGCTGGGCCAGCGACTAGGACGGGAAGGGCTAATTTCGAAAGTTGAAGCAGCCAAGCATGTCGAAGATATCGTCTATGCTTTCTATGGCGTGTCTCGCCGGGCCTTCTGGCGAGCGACCGCGTTGAATCTGGTTGGGCATGCACTGGCGATTCTCGAAGTGTGGCTGATTCTGCGTTTCGTAGAGGTGAAATGCGGACTCTTCGAAGCCTTTGTGATCGAAGCCGCTGCCAAGATCATCAACTTGGGAGGACTGATTATTCCCGGCAATCTTGGGGCATCGGAGGGAGCTGGCATGTTCCTACTCGGTTCCATGGGGCTGGGTGCTGACAATGGCTTGACCCTGGCAATTGCCCGCCGTTTGAGAGGTTTATTTTGGGCTGGGGTCGGAGTGTTGTATTTTTACTTGTTTATGACGCAGACGGGCAGGGGGAAGAAAGGCGTTGATGGTTCCCGGTAGCTGGCGGTTTCTTATGCTACGAAACAAGCCAAGACAAAGAACTCAGTCCTGGTTGGTGTGGTTTTGCGCGGCACTTGTCGTGACGTTGAGTGTCCCGGCACCGTTGCTCGCTCAGCTCGCAGGAGGCGGAGAGCGGCCCCATCCATTGGGCCGCGCCTTCGATTCCGACCTTTCCACCCGGGTGGTTATCCGCGATCTTGAGATTCGCGATGAGCATCCAGTCTTCGGTCCCGAGTGGATTGTGCTCACCACCGTCGGCACGGAACATCAGGAAAGCGGGAAAACGGTCTTCCACCCTCTGGTCAGTGTGGCCATTGATCGGACTTTTGATGCTGAGGGCCCCGGGGAATGGCTGGCCATCTGGAATCTTGGGCGTAAATCGCCTGGAATCATGAGCCGCATCGGGGCAACAGTCCCCGGCTTTGCCCCTTGGAAGCACTCGACGCCACGCCAGCTCCGGAAGTTGAATAAGAGACTGGAGAACTTCGACCGTCGCTGGGAGAAAGGAAAAGTCTCCGTCCCGATACCTTATCTCAAGGTAACCGAGAGGAACCGGCGTTCAACAATTGGTCTGTTTCTTTCGGGCTTGAAGAAGGGCTTTGGGCCTATCATCGACCTCTTCCCAGTCACCTCGGAGCTGTCCTTTGGAGTGGAACTGGTCTTCAGAAACTATCTCTTGCGCCACAAAGACTTGCAGGAACGGGATTTCGCCCAGGCCTATTTGGGAATGCTCTGGTATACGGACGTGTCAACGGCTGATTTCTCGCAGGAGGAACTGTCGGCACCCGCCATCGAGGACATCAAGTATCGCCTCCTGAAGGAACGAAGCATTTTTGGCCGGTGGGTGGATTCTTCGGCCAAACCAGACTTCGTCCATGGTTTCGAGAGCCAGATGCGTGACCACCTCTGGGGGACCTCCTGTTTCTTGGCGAGCGCTGCCAATCGCCACTACCTCGTCTACGAGGAGCTGCAACGCTTTACCGCCACAGGCGTACCGCTGGCTCTGGGAGGCATCCTTTATTACGATCCGGCTCTGGCTCCCGAGCCCGAGCAGGTGCGCTGGTCGATCAATAATCCCTTCGACCTTTCGCATAATCCCTTCAAAAACGGAGAAGTCCAAGAGGCCGCTGCCTCCGGCCAGAGAGTCCCACTGGCGGTGTATGTCTATCAAAGCAACCTCGCATTAAAGCCTATTATCGTGGCCGACTTCATCAACCCCGATAATCCCAGGCTACGGGAAGCGGCGACCTATTGGCGGCGCCTGGGCAACGAGGCCCTGGGAACGGTCGGGATTGGCCTGATCTATAACCTGCTGAACCGAGTCTTCAGCTTCACCGCCAATCGGAAAGAGCTGACCTGGTTCAGTGACAAGAAGTTCTCCTACGGAATCGAGGAGATGCGCCTGTCCCTCGCGAACCACCTCTACTTTGACCAAGAAGCTGCTGACGAATTGGTCGATCAAGTTGATCGAGTCGTTGTGAATCCGCTAGCTCAGTCGTCAAGAGCCAAAGCTCTGCGCGCCAGGATCCAGTACCGAGCTTTGACGGCCGACGGCGGAGCAGCCGTTCTCAAAGCCGTCAGAAAGATAAGGGATAGTCGAGTTCGGGACCTCCCCCGAGAGAAGAAGTCGCAGACCCTGGCTCAGGCCGATTACGATCGGTATCGAGCGAGTCTCGATGCTCAGCGCCAACTGGAAGTTTTACGAGTCTTTTCGCGCGACGAGTTTCTCCCTAGTATCCCCAGCGAAGATGTGAAAACCGCATTGCAGGAGTTGGCCTCTGATCGACACGCATTCGATGTGGCATTGAAGGAGGAACTGCTTGAGTTCCAGCTAGAGATTCAGAATCGTCCCAAGGCTGGCCCTATGAAGCAGTTTCAGCAACAAGTCACTACCCAGATCGAGCACACTCTGGTCGCTCTCTATCAAGCTTCCGGCCACACCGCGGCCGACTATGAAACAGATCTCCTTGCTCTCGGCGAGCTGCGTACTGAGGAGGAAGGGAAAGCACGTCTGGAGTGGGAAAAGGATCATTCGGGCAAGGTTGCGAAAAAAATCAAGGACAGCCTGAAAGTCTTGGAAGGATTCATCGAAAGTGATGGAGACTTGGAAGTCTATTCACCCTGGTATATTGCAGAGAGTCTGGAAGTGATGCAACAGATTCCCAGCGCTGTGGCCGTGAATCCTCTAGCCGCCACAAAGTATGCCAAGTTCGAGGAACGGATCACTGGTGCTGTAAGCGCTGTCGAAGCACTGCTGGCACCAGAACGGAGTCCCGCTCTGAGCATTGAGTGGATGGAAGAACAACGGAGCTATTGTCTACTCACCGCCCAGGAAACCAGGGCGACCCTGGACGAATTTCGGACTATGCGACGCGTTTCTAGGGTAGGAGCGGCTCCGCGCGCGACGGGAGCGAACAACCAGTGAGGAGCACGTGGTCTCTGCAGATTCTCGTAGGCGTCGTCTTGTGTGTTGTGGGTACCGCCTCCCAACCCGCGTCCCAGGCTGTGCTGAATCAGTCCAAACGGGTCGTTCTTATCAAAGTTGATGGTCTCCCGCCCGATCTGATGGCAGCCGTCGCTTTCCCTGAAAATGCCGAATTCCTGAGTCGCCTGCCTTACGCCGAGGATCTAAGGAGCCAGATTCGTTTCTATCGGGAGCAGACAGGCCGTAAGCTGATTCTGCCCAATATCCGTCACTATTTCTTTGAAGACGGAGTCTACATCGAAAACATGTTCTCTGAGACGCTGACATTGTCTGCTGCGGCCTGGGCTGTGTTGGATACCGGCCAGCCCAGCGTCATCAAGGGACATGCCACCTTTTCGCGAGACACCAGCTACTTGCGCTCCCACCTGGATGGCTTCCGCGACATTATTGATGCGATGAAACGCGGGGAGAGTAAGACAGCTGCTCTCTGGAACCTGGACCAGATCGGGAACAGCCTGATGTTGGATGCCTTCGACTGGGATCGCACCTGGACGGGACCCCAGGTCTATCGGCGACAGGCCAACCGAGAACTGTTGCTCGAAGGGGGCATCCGCTGGCTGAACAATGACCGGAAAGGCGTCGGCGACATTGTAGAGTCGCATCTGTCGCGGCTCGTGACAGGGATCGATTACACCGAGTTCGCCCAGGAGATGTCAAGCCGGATTGCGGCAAAGAAGGTTCTCGAGACCGGTCTGCCAGGCGAGGAGCAGTTCGATTTCATCAGCCCTCTCTTCACCCTCATGGATCATCAGCAACATGTCGACCCGCATCCGGAGAATCTGATTCACTGGCTGGTCAAGCTGGACAGGCTGGTTGGAGAGATTTTCGTCGCTGTCGAGAAGAGTCAGCGGAGAGACGGCACCGTGGTGGCGATGATCTCGGATCATGGATCGGAGATTGATCCGGGTAAGGTCGCCTATTCCTTCCCCATAACTCGTGTCTTTCGGACTCCCGAGTTCGGAGCCCACAACGTCAAGACATTGCTCGTCGAGAGCGCGTGGAACGCGCTCTCAACCCCGGTTCCCGGGATTGACTCCCCGAGGATCTACGAGAGTACCTTTTCTCCCTATGGAAAGAGTCTTAATGGAAAACACGGCGCGGACGGTTTCGTCACCTGCTTCATTGACAGTTTCGGTAACGGTCGCTCCTCTGTGAACCTGCGTAATGACGACTTGAATAGACTTCACCTGCTGCTCCTCGAGGTGAAGAAGATAGGCAATCAGGGACCTCGTTTTTCGCGAGTTCGACAACTTTTCAAAGAGACGCTGAAACAGACACGGCGCTGGCTTGAGCCCGATTACCAACTGATGCTCGATTACCATGAAGGAGCCAAGGATCTGGCTGAAAACCTGGCAAAGAAGGCTGACAAGTATGCTCTGGATGTTGCCTGGAGGCTGCGAGCGGAAACCAAACGGGATCGACATTTTCTGGAAAGCCTGGAACGCTTGTTGAGCCTTCGGTTCGAGCCTGGCGAAGCAGGCTTGCTGTTTGACGATGCGTTCGGTTCGTTCGATTTCCAAATAGATGACTATGTACCTAAACAATATCTAGGCCTTGCCAATAATGTGCACCAGCTCACTGGCTACACGATGGGCCTGGATGAAGAGCTCGAGTGGATAGACACTACCGTCGACCATCAAGGGAGGCGGGTGTCGATGAACTACTTTGAACGAATGGACGACTTTAAGGCGGCCAATTCCCCGGGACCAGACTTGGAGAACCCGTATGATTTGATGGTGACCCGGATTCCCCGTGCTCAGATTCAAACCAGCCTGCAAGAAAGACAGTTGATCGGGAGTCGCGACGAGCTCCGAAATGTCGTCTGGCTGAAATCAGCTCTTGACGGCTATAAAGGTAGAGGGGCGGAAGCCCTGGTGATTCAAAGGGTGGATTCCCGCGTCAAGTACGTCCCCATTCGCAGTCTGACTCAAGATTCCAACCTCAATCTTCACTTCGAGCTTCAAGAGTCACTCGATCCCCTTGGTCTGCTTTACTCCCCAAGATTCAAGGTGTCGCAGCACCGTGCCAGTTGGCTGAGAGAGTTCCAAACACGAGAAGAGTTGGAAGATGCGATCTGGGAGACTGATTATGGGATTGCTGTGCTAGCGGTCCTGGACATTGTCAACGATGCTGCACCTGAATTCATCGACAATCCAGAGTTCACCGAGTTTCTGGTCGATTTCAGCTCTGATGAGATGAAGCAGAAGTACTTGCGCGGTCTGAAACGAAAGTTCGCTAGCTTGCAGCCTGATTTCACGGTCTGGGCCAACACTCTCTGGAATTTCAATTCCAAGGCGCGCACTTCCGGTGGGAGCCATTCCGGTTTGAAACCAATTGTGAGCAGGACAGCCTTTGTCCTTTGGGGCGGAGACAACACTCGAGTTGCTCATGGGAAGGTGGTAAGGAAGGTTGCCACAACCCTCGACATCGTTCCCACATTATTTCGTGCCATCGATATGCTGGACGACCAGAACAGAGTAATCCGCCGTCCGGGATCGGTGCCTGAAAGACCGTTCCGACGCTACCCTGGCCGTGTGCTCGACATCTGGCGGGATTCGGCGGGAGCCCCGCCGGACCCTCCGAAGTGAGCCAATGCCTAAACCACTGCAAACTGCCCTCCTCCTAGTCTCATTTTGCGCACCGATGACTGTTCTCGGACAACCGCCGGGTGAGCTGCTCTTCGTTCAGGACTTTTCGGAAGCTGAGCTGAAGGCACCCCAAGAGGTCAAGGTAGTCAGCTTCAATCTGCATGGCCCTCCGACGAGACGAGTCGACGATGTCTTTCGGACTCTGGAATCTGTACAAGAACTCAGTGACGCGCACGTTTTCTTGCTGCAGGAGGTCAATCGGAATCACGCGGGCTCGGCCAACCGCGACATCGGCCTTGAACTGGCGAGACGTCTGAAAACACACTACGTCTACGCCGTCGAGATGGAACACGGTAAAGGTGGCGGCGTCAGGGGCCTGGCCATTCTGAGCCGGTTTCCTCTCGAGGAGATCCGGCGGATCCAACTACCCGTAAAGGGCCCCGGGGGCCGCCGCAGGATCGCCCTTGGAGCAACCTTGCGAGTGGGGCAAACTCGGGTTCGTCTTTACAACCTTCATTTGGAGACCCGTATTCCCGCTGCCGCCAGAGCTGAGCAGATCGGAGGAATCTTGAAGGATGCTGCCCAATTCTCAACCTTGCCCACAGTCCTTGCAGGAGATTTCAATACAATCACGGCGGCCGCAACCCAGAGCATGTTCCAAGTCATGGAGGAAGCCGATTTCGTGAGTGCTTTGCCGGGAAACCAGATAACTTTTCAACGCTCCTTCTTGATCCGAATGGTTCTGGATTGGATTTGGGGCCGCAATATTACCATCCACGAGGCAGGCGTAGCATCACAAGTTCGAGTCTCGGATCATCGTCCGATCCTGTTCACGTTTGCTCTCGAGTAGCAGAGTTGGAGGAAGCCTCTCTTGTTCAGCTGTTTTTTGATTCTGAGCGTCTTATCTCTTCCCTTTCAGGTGCAGTCTGCCGGAGTTGCGGGAGAAGTGCTCACCGGGAAGGATCAGAGCGTGCTGCCAGGGGTCGCGATCGAGCTGATCGAAGACAGCGGCGAGGAGGTTGTTCAACGCACCGTCACTGACGACTTGGGGCGCTTCAGACTGCTGAATATTACCCCCGGAAACTACCGCTTACGGGCCCGTTTACCAGGATTTTCCGACAATGAATCGCCTCCCTTCTCGCTCAGTGCCGGTCAGCAGAAGAGCTTACGCGTGGAGCTCACACTAGCCGGTCTGCGAGAACAGGTGGAGGTGGTTGCCGATCGAAAAGAGGAGAGCCGGCAGACCGGAACTTCGGCAGAGACGCTAGCGGCGGAACGGATCAACGTGGCACCCGTCAGAGGCGACGATTTCAGTGACTTGCTACCGCTGATGCCGGGAGTCGTTCGAGCTACTGATGGTCGACTCAATATGAAAGGGGGGGAGGCGAACCAATCCAGTCTGGTTGTCAATAACAGCACCAATGCGACGGACCCGGTCACCGGCGAAGCGGGCTTCAATCTTCCCACCGACGCGATTGAAACCGTCAACGTGCTACCCAACCCTTATGCAGCTGAATTTGGCCGATTTTCGGCAGGGATCACCAACATCCTTACGCGGCAAGGGACCGACAAGTGGTCCTACACCGTCAACAATTTCTTTCCTCGACTGAAGATTCGAGATGGCGCGATCATGGGATTGGGAGGGTTCACCCCAAGATTGGGAATCCGAGGTCCGTTGGTCGAAGGCAAGGCCTACATTGCCCAGACTCTCCGTTACAAGTTCCTCAAGACAAAGATCCCAGCCCAGCCCGATTTGGTGGCTGATACACGGCTGGAGTCCCTTGAGTCCTTCACGCAACTCGATCTAAACCTGAACGAAAGTAATACCTTATCTGCACTATTCGCCGTTTTCCCAAGGCGACTCGACTACGTGAATCTGGACACTTTCAATGCCCAACCAGTGACCTCCAATCTGCATACGCGAGGATATGGAGTCTCACTCTCCGAGCGTGCCACCCTCTCTCCCGAAGTCATCTTGGACTCAACCCTCGCTTACAAACGGTACGATGCGGATATTTTTGGGCAGGGCCTGGGCGAGATGAACTGGACCCCTGATCTGAACACGGGAAACTTCTTCAACATCCAGAGACGAAACACACGGACTTTGCAATGGGTAGAGAGTCTTTCCGTCTATCGCTCAAACTGGGGCGGAGAGCATCTTTTCAAATTCGGCATCGATTTGCTGCACGCCTCCTTCGATGGCCTCAGTCAGAGCCGACCGGTGAATATCGTGAGGGCCGATGGGTCGAGAGTTCGTAGAATTGAGTACGGTGCTGCCACTTCGCAGCGAGAAAGGGCCACCGATCTGGCATTCTTTGCCCAGGATCGCTGGCGCTTTAGCGATCGGTTCCTGTTGGAATTGGGTGCTCGGGTCGATCGGGACGGAGCCCTCGAGCAGTCTCACTTTTCTCCCCGTGCTGGTGTAGTCATCGGAGTGCTGCCGGATGGTCGGGGGATTCTGCGCGGCGGAGCGGGATTGTTCTACGATCGGACTCCTCTGAATGTGACCTCCTTCGAAAGCTACGAACGACCAACCGTGACCCGTTATGCGGCAGATGGCGTGACTGCCATCGAGATGCGTCAGTTCACTCTCAGGGCCGCGGAGGATTTGCAGACACCCTACAGTTTTACCTGGAATATCGAATACGATCATCGGCTCACGCCCAAGCTACTGTTGAAGACCACCTATCTGAGGCGCACTGGACAACACGAGTATCTGATCGATCCGTTGCCCGGAGTGGATAGTCAGCTACGATTGGATAGTCGAGGCCGCTCTCGGTATTGGGAAGTCGAGGTCACCAGTCGCTACGATATTGATGATGAGAGCTTTTTCATTCTGTCCTATGTGCGCTCCCAGTCAGAACGAGATCTGAACACTTTCGATGCCTTCTACGGCAATTTCCGCAACCCGATCATCCGGCCCAATGCTTTCTCATTGAGCAACACAGATACCCCCCACCGCTTCATAGCACAGGGAACCTTCATTGTTCCTGGAGACTGGATCGTGTCGCCCGTGATCGAGATCCGTCAGGGGTTTCCCTATTCATTGATCAATGAAGAACGAGAGTTCATCGGACAAAGGAATAGGGATGGCCGTTTCCCGATCCAGAAGACGGTGGACCTGGATATTCAGAAGTGGGTCAAAATCTGGAAATGGAACACCCGCGTGGGCGTTCGCTTCTTCAATCTTCTGGGCACCTTCAATCCCCGGGATTTCCAGGGAAACGTCGATTCCAATGACTTCGGGGTGTTCACCAACAAGCTGCGACGAGTGATCGGACTTACCTTTCAGATCGAAAACTAACTTAGAGAAAGGGTCCAGGGCTTTCAGGGGTCCAATTCCCAACTGTCGGAGAAAGAAAGCCGTTGACGTCATCTCCCCTTTGTGGCGATGGGAGCTCAGTTTCTTTTCCGAATGATCCCGCCACCGGCCGGGGGCGGCGGAAAGATGAAACTTGAATGGGATGACAACCTGGGAGGTTGCCCTACAAGTCCCTGCCCGAACCGTCCTGCCGGCTTGGGCAGATCGCCCTTGTACCATTGGCCCCTTTTTTATTGGGTTGCCAAGCACTTGATATTGGAGCGAGGGGGGGAGGCCTGGGTATCCGGTTCGAGGTTGAGTTCGATGCGAAGCCACCAGCGAGGCTTGTCGAGGATGCGTAGGGGAATTCCGCGCAACTTGCCCTGCAGGGGAAACCAGAGAGTGAAGTCGTGGGTCGAGTTCTTAGCCAGCTTGGTGACGCGAAACTCGGTCTTGGCAATGTTCTGAAACAGGATGTGATCCTTGCCGTCCTTGAGCTGCCCACCACCCAGGGGGAGTTCGAATTTCTTGATAAGCGAGGTGTCTTTCAGTTCCAGGGAGTATTCCTGACCGTTGTAGACGTAGTGTAGCGAACCTTTCGTTTTCTTCAATTGCGGCAGGTTGGCCGAGTTCTTCAAAACTGTTCGCAGCAGGGTTTGCACTCCGGTGAGGAATCCGTAGGGATGTTTGACGGTGCTCGGCACTGGGTCCAGGGCTCGAACGCGATCCGGCCCCCCCTGCTTGAGGCGCTCCTGATATCCGCAGTGCACGGGAGCGGAATCTTGGTATCGAAAGTCGGTCGCGGTGGCGAAAATGCGGATTTCGGCTGCTACTCCGCTTGCATCAGCCTTGCTGCGGATACCATCGTAGAGAAATTCCCGACTCGCAACCTGCTGATCGTTATTCTTTTTTACTTCGGCTAGCGAGCCCTCCTTGGAGTGCTTCATGAAGCCTTCAAAGATCGTGCTTCGGAGATCGCTGCCGGTAGCGGTTTCGGGATTCTTAGACCAGCCGCTGGCTTCCCGGCCATATCCCCAGCGGTTGATTTTCCCCGGCACTCGATCAGGATTCGAGCCGAAGAGGGCTTCGACTTCCTCGGTCCAACCCGACTCGGCATTCTCCCCGCTCCGACTAATGGTGATCGTACCGCCTCCAACGTTGTCTTTTCCAACCCAGAAGAAGAGCAGTCGTACCTTTCCCCTCATGCGATAGGAGTAGACGTTTACATCCTCCGAGTTGGCGCTGCTTGCTGCCGGACAGGTGCTTGTGACCGCGAGAACCAGGCAGAAGAATAGGCTTTGGCGTTTCATATGACGCGTTTATCTTAACCGAAAAACAGGGCCGAAGGGCGATGGAAAGGATTTTCAAGGCGACGGTTCGAGAGCCTTGCCAAGGTTATTTGAAGAGGCCAAGTGCGGCCAGTCGCTCGGCTTCCCGCAGGGCCTCGGGCGTATCTATATCAATCCAGCGTCGTTCACCGATATCCCAGGTCCGCACTCCTTCGGTTCGAGCCAATACCGAAATACCTCCCGTCAATGAGTGGTCGCCCCGGGAAGCACTCTCGTGCATTGCCTCGAAAACGGATGGTGTCAAGGCGAAAATCCCAGTATCAATAGCATTGAAAGTCTCCAAATCCTTCCCCATGTGGCGAATGTGTTCCGAATTGGAGACGACCTTGGTGGCGTCGGGCAGGTCAAAGACGGATTCGATCTTAGAATCGACTGCCAGCACACCTCCCTGATCGGGGGCGTCGTTGGAGACGAAATCTTGCAGGGTCGAACTCTCGAACAGGTGGTCTGACATCAGAAGCAAGAAAGGGGATTTGACGCGTTTCTTCACCGCTAACAGGGAAAGGCCATTCGCCAAATGATAATCCTCGTTCTGGACCCAACGGACTCGATCGCCTAAGCCGTTCAAGCTGGCTTGCTGTTGAATCTCTTGGGCGCGGTATCCGATGACCACATAGACCCGTTCGACCTGTGCCTCGAAAAGACGATCCAGCACCCTACGTATCAGGGAGCGACCGGCGACGGATATTAATGGTTTTGGCAGGCCAGATGGTGACGCTAAGCGGCGTCCGTTCCCGGCCGCAAGGACAACGGCTTCCTTTATTCGACCATCGTTCATCCAGGTTGAACCCCTCTCTTGTCACCCGAATAGCAACATCCTCCGGTAGTGGTCAGAGTTATCTTGCTCAAGCGCAAAAGCTTAGCAGACAAGTGGTTCGGTTTCATGTCAAAAGTGAGGTTTTTCTCAACTTATGCCGCCTCCGAAGCACGTGGGAACCAGGTTGGGAACATGCATTTCAATCCGACAGTCGAAAGCGTACGAGAGCAATCAAGGTTTTCACTCCGTCCACCCAGGTAATCTTCTTGCCTTCTGCATAGGAACGCCCGCTGTAGGAAATTGGTGTTTCGTAGATTCGGAAACCCCGGCGAGCAACTTTCAGCGTAATCTCGGGCTCGAACTCGAAGCGGTTCGATTTGATCTTCAGGTCGCCGAACACTTCGCTCTTGAAAGCTTTGTAGCAGGTTTCCATGTCGGAGAGGTTCAGGTTGGAAAGCACATTTGAGAGCAAGGTCAAGAACCTGTTCCCCAAGTAGTGCCAGAAATAAAGCACTCGATGAGGCCCTCCCAGGAAGCGACTTCCATAAACCACATCGGCTCTTCCATCCAGAATCGGCTTCAGCAATGCAGCGTAGTCCCCGGGGTCGTATTCGAGGTCGGCATCCTGGATGATCACAACGTTCCCGGTGAGATTTTCGAGCGCCGTGCGGACTGCCGCCCCCTTTCCCCGGTTGACAGGGTGGCTGAACAGGCGCAAGTCGTCTGAGTGTTGCCAGGTATCCAGCACTTCTTTGAGAATCTCTGCCGTTCTGTCGGACGAACCGTCATCCACGACCAAAATCTCTTTGGGTAGGTCGACCGCCGCCACACGAGTGAGAAGCTCCCGAATCGTCCTCTCCTCATCGAAGACAGGGACAACGACACTCAGCTTCTTGAGAGCGATCTGAGACGGGGGGTACGCGGTTCATTTGACGCGGCGAAAGGTTAAACGCCTACGGGTTCTACTGAGAAGGGACTCGAACTCCGCAATCTGGCGTTCGACATCTCGCTTGCGGGCCTCGAGCCATGTGAAATCGGCGTTGAGTCGGTCCAGCTCGGCCTGGAGCACGCGAAGTTTCAGCTCCAGAGGAAGCGTCTCGTCTGGCTCATGCTTGGTCTCATTCATTGGCCTGGTTCGGCTGCATAATAGCCTTTCCGATGAGTCACTTGCAAACCGGCGCGCTGGACCCGAACCTCGATCCGGCGAAAGGCTCCGTCCCGCTTGGAATTGGTCGAAATGAATCCCAGACTGACCTGGTTTCGGATTTCCTGATTGATCTTGCCAAAAACTTCCCGCAGTCGATCCAGATTGTTCTTAGCCCGATAAAAGACTCCTCCTGTCGACTCGGCGAATCTCTTCAAAGTATCAAAGTCGGCACTCCCACCCGGACTCCTGACACCAATTCCAAAGATGACGATGTCCTTCTCCTGAGCTGCCCGAATTCCTTCCAACGCCGTGAGACGACTGTGGGTGTCTTCTCCGTCGGACAGCACAACGATTACCCTGCGGCCAACTTCTTGGGCAAGCAGGTCTTCAGCAGCCAGATAAATTGCGTCGTAGAGTTTCGTCGCACCTCCGGCGCGTATGTCAAAAATCGCCTGCTTCAGAAGGTCGAAATCAAAAGAGAAGTCCCGGACCAAGGTGATGTCATTGTCGAACTGCAGGATAGCCGCCATGTCTCGGTCCTTTTGCAGGACCTGAGTCAAGAACTCGGCGGCGGCTTGTTGCTCGAACGCTAGCTTGCGTTTGACACTTCCGGAAGTATCAATCGCCAAAACGATTGTCAGCGGCTGCGCATCCAGTCCTGTTTCATAGTTGAAGAACTCGATCTGCTGGTGTACGCCATCTTCGAGGATCACAAAGTCTTCACGAGTCATGTCCTCTATATAACGATCGCGTTTGTCACGGACCGTCGCCAGAATGTTGACGACATCAACATGTGCGCGCAGTACCGGCAAATCCGGTTCGTCCTGTGCCTGAAGGGATGGAATTGCAAGGAGGAAGGAAGTCAGTATGAAAACCAAGGTGCGCATCACCCTAGGATACCTCCGATTCCGACTGCAGGACAATTGCTGCCGGAGCAATTCGGACCAGCCCGCTTGTTGGGTCGCCTGTTTTCTCGATGCAAAGTGTGCCGAATCGTTTCATGCTCTACTCCGGGCCGAGACAACGCTGAGTTGCCAGATACGTGTAGACGGCGGCGGTCAGCAAATAGATCATCTCAAACAAGTCGCTGGCTTGTCCCAGGATAATCACCAGGGAATCTATCGCCGTGGCCGGCGTCAAAGCATAGATAGCGATCGTCAGGTAGTGGACAATCGGAAGCCGAACTCCCCGAGACGAGCTCGCCAGGATGCCCAGAAAAATCAGGAGCACAGCCTGGAAGAGCTTGGAGAACATTGAGATGCCGAGCGAAAAGAGAAAGAAAGCCGGAGCCATCCAACTGAGGCTTCGGCGCATCTCCTCGAGGGTCTCAGGATTGACCGTGATACCCACCTCGGAGTTTGAAAAAAGGGTCTCTACCTGGGGCCAAGGCCAGGTGATCGGCTGGCCCAAGAAAGGCAGAAACAAGACCTCTCGGGTGAACAGCAAAGCGGGCTGATCGAGTGATTCAGGGACGATGTGTTTTTCCCGCGTATCGAAGACGAAGGTGACGAGGTGATTCCCCGGATACTGAAAGCTGGCGGGCGATTCCACATCCACATGGAGTTGGCCGTTCTCCACACGGAAAGGCGGGAGAGCGGTCTCAGCCCAGCTCAGAAAATGGTCGAATTGAGGGATCAGTCGGAAACTGTAGGCAGCCGTCAAGATCAGACTCGATACAACTGTCAGTTGTAGGAGATAGAGGAGTGACCGCAAGAGGGGCTGCCGGAAGATCCCCCGATATGAGGCAAAGTCAAGAACAGCCGACACCGCCTCATTAATGAAGGTCGCAGGGAATAGTGGCTTTAGCGCCATGAGCCTCAGTACCGGTATGCCAAGTCGATCAACGCAACCGAGGACCTGGGTTCCTAACTGGGAGTAGGGTTCTCGGCCACCGCCACCCTTGGGTAGTAGAGGATCCGGTTGCAGCTCTCACAAGTGATCAGTTTCTCGGTAGTGGTTTTCAGTTCCGTTGTCAGTTGTGGCCGCAGTCGCACATGGCAGACCTGGCAGGAACCATCCTGAACGGCAGCCAGGGCCAGTCCGTTTCGGGCAGCTGAGATCCGATCGTAGATGACCTTCAGGTCCGTTGGGATGGCATCAAGCAACTGGACAAGCCGCCGCTTCAGCTGACCGAGCTCACTCCGCGCCTCATCTGCCTCGGCTTCCAGTTCGGTTCGCCGCGCATCGACTTCCGCCTGCCTCTCGTTGCGCCGCACTTCGACTTCGCTCGTCCGCTCCCGCATCTCGTCGATGGCAAGCATCTCTTCCAAGATGCGGTCCTCATTGCGGCTGATCTCCTCTTCGGCCAGCGCGATTTCCTTGAGGACAGCCTGGTACTCTTTGTTGGTCTTAACCTCCATCAGCTGGTCTCGAAAACGGCTGAGCTTTTGCTTGATCAAATCCACTTCGCCTTCCACCAGGCGACGCCTCTTTCGGATCTCCTCTACCTCCAGTGCGGCCTGCTCCAGCTCTCGTGCCAGATCGCTCAACTGCTCTTGCAGCTGCGAGATCTGGATGGGGACTCTATCCAGACAGTCCTCTTGCTCGCGGATAGCGATTTGGACTTCCTGGAGCTCGATGAGAGTCTGTAATCCATTCACCACGTTCGATTCCTCGAATGACGTGAGTCTTCAACTCTAGTGGGCCCAGTAGGACTTGAACCTACGACCGCCTGATTATGAGTCAGATGCTCTAACCAACTGAGCTATGGGCCCAAAACGAAAGGGGCGCCCCGCTGGACGCCCCTTGGAAACTTCATGCCCCCTCGCTAGTGCCATTCTCGAGGAAGGTCTTGAGCTTACGGCTCCTTGAAGGATGTCTCAGCTTGCGTAGGGCCTTGGCTTCGATCTGCCGAATCCTTTCCCGTGTCACTGAGAAGCGCTGCCCGACTTCCTCGAGCGTATTTTCGCTACCATCTCCAATCCCGAAACGTAACCGAATTACCTGCTCTTCGCGAGGGGTCAAGGTCTGGAGCACTGAGGCGGTCTGTTCCTTGAGATTGAGATTGATCACCGCTTCAGACGGAGAAACAACCCCCCGGTCCTCGATGAAGTCGCCCAGATGACTATCTTCCTCCTCCCCAATTGGAGTCTCGAGCGAAATCGGTTCCTGCGCGATCTTCAGGATCTTTCGGACCTTGCTGACCGGAATATCCATCTTCTTGGCAATTTCTTCCGAGGTTGGCTCCCGCCCATATTCCTGCACCAGAGCTCGCGAGGTGCGGATCAACTTATTAATCGTCTCGATCATGTGGACCGGGATCCGGATTGTTCGTGCCTGATCTGCAATTGCCCGAGTAATGGCCTGGCGAATCCACCAGGTAGCATAGGTCGAAAACTTGTATCCTCGGCGGTATTCAAACTTGTCGACCGCCTTCATCAGGCCGATATTCCCTTCCTGGATCAGGTCCAGGAACTGGAGTCCGCGGTTGGTATACTTCTTGGCGATTGAGACCACCAATCGTAAGTTGGCTTCCACCAACTCTTTCTTAGCAATGTCGGCTTCGAGTTCTCCTTGCTTGATTCGGGCCAGCGTGCGTTTGAGCTCAAGCGGGCTGGCCAACACCTCGTCTTCGATCTCCTTCATCTCCTTGTCGATTTCCCGAAGACGAAGCTTGATCTTTTTCAGATCATCGAGTTTAAGGGATGAATCCTGGAGCTTCTTGAGCCGCTTAGCTTCACGCTCGAGAGCTACGATCCGGTCGACCGAAGACTTGATGGCCACCACCAGCTTCTCGTAGGTAGCAGGAGTCAGAGCCAATTCCCGAACCTGCCGGGCGATCGGTATCCGGTAGCGAGCGAGTTGTGAAAGTTGGCGTTTGTATTCGACCGAGTCCTTCTTGGCCCGCCGCAACCGATGGCGTACTTTGGTCGCCTTGCTCTCCAACTTCCGAATCTCTTCGGTCTGCGCCAGCAATGCACTACTTCGATTCGCAATCACCTCCTCGGTGATCTCTTCTTCGGTCAAGACGATCAGCGATTTGAGGTTGATGTCGCCGTTCTGAAGAGCGGCGGCAAATTCCAAAATCCTGGCGACCACCACCGGCGATCGGGACAACGCCTTGACGACCTGTCTCTGACCTTTTTCGATCCGCTTGGCAATTTCGACTTCGCCTTCTCGAGTAAGCAGCGGGACCGTTCCCATTTCGCGCAGATACATACGCACCGGATCGTTGGTCTTCTCCAGATTCTCGGGAATGAATTCGCTTTCTTGCTCCCCATTGTCACTGTCGGCGGCCTTGCTGGCGCCCAGTTTCTGAACGCCAGAGAACTGCTGGTCGGAATCAATGACTTCGATTCCCGCTTCTCCGATCAGATCGAAGATCGTGTCGAAATCTTCCGGGGAAGCGACTTCGTCCGGTAGTGCCTCGCTCACCTCATCATAGAGCAGGTAACCCTTCTCCTTACCCATGGCGATGAGCTCTTTGACACCGTCGTACTTGTCTTCGATGGACAAAGCCATTCCCTTTCTCGCGTTATCGAGTGAAAACCCCAGTTTACGCGGTTCCGTCACTAGAGATCAAGTTCGAGCTGCCGTCGCAACTCCGCTTTTTTCATCAAAAGATCGCTTAGATTTTCGCAATCTCCTTCAGCTGATTCCGCCCTTTGGATCTGTTCCTGAATTTGTTGGATCTGCCGCTCAATCTGCTTCTTGCGGAGAGCCTGAATACTGGCGCGGACATCCTCCCCAGAGATCTCGATCTGGGCAGTACGAATCGCCACCGACTCCAACATGTCTTTCAGGGCTGGATCTTGCAGGCGATCCCGCAAATAAAGGATGCTAATCTCGGAATTTCGTTTCCTTAACTCCGCGATCTCTACAAAGATTGGTTCGGTCACCAGTCCCCGTAGCAGATCGAGCTCGATCTCATCCAGGAACGCCTGTCTCTCCGGGTCTAAAGCCACCGTCAGCAGGTTCAATTCACTCGGTGTGGGCCGCATTAGAGCAGGCGGAGTCAGGGAAAGCGATTGATTTCGAGTCCGACTAGAAACCCGCCTCATCTCCTGAATCAGCAGGTCCGGCTCCAACTGAATCCGGGATGCAATACGAGAGATCTGTTCGGAACGTTCGATTTTGTCGGGGATCGTGAGCAGGAAGGGAAGAATCCCGTCCACGATTGCCCTCTTGGCACGTGGAGAGTTCAAGTCCTTCTGGTCGCTGAGTAACCGAGAGAGGATGAAATCGAGCGCTTTCTGCGACTCGCGCAGTCGGTTGGCGTAAGCCTCAGATCCCTCATCTCTCAAGAAAGTGTCGGGATCGATTTCGGCCGGAAGCTGCAAGACATTGATCATGAAATCTTCTTTGATCAAGGTCTCCACGGCGCGCATTGAAGCCGCAATTCCGGCCCGATCCGCATCGTAGTTGATCACCACCCTCGCTGAGTAGCGGCGAATCATGCGAGCCTGGTCATGGGTCAAGCTGGTACCTAGCGACGCAACCACATTGGTGAAGCCAAACTGGTAGGGGACGATACAATCGAAGTATCCCTCTACCAGAATGGCAAAATCCGTGCGCCGGATACTGTCGCGACTTAGCCAGAGACCGTATAGATTCTTACTCTTCTTGTAGAGTGGTGTATCGGGAGAATTCAAGTACTTGGGAATCCCGTCTCCCAGGACTCGACCGCCAAAGGCGATCGTGGCACCCGTAAGGTCCCGTATTGGGAATACCACTCGATCCCGGAAGTTGTCGTAGAGTTCTCCTCCCTTCCCCTCTTTTACCAGCCCACAAATCAGAGCATCGCGCCGACTAAGACCCTCCTTATCGAGCTCGCGTAGCAGGCAGTTTCCAGGTCGGGCGAAACCCAATCCAAAGGCTTCGATTGTCTCCGCGTTGATCCCCCGGCGTTTCAGATACTCCAGGCTTGAGGGGCTGTTCTCCAGCTGATTCCTAAAGCAGCGATCGGCCCACGCCATCAGTTCGAGGAATTTGCGTCGGCGGCTCGTTTCTTGGGCAGATGGGCCGCCACTCGGGAGCGGAAGTCCGGCCCGCTGAGCCGCCCATTCTACTGACTCTGCGAAGTCAAGCCCCTCGATCCGAGAAATGAACGAGAAGACATCCCCGCCCTCACCGCATCCAAAACATTTGAAGATCTGCCTGCCTTCGTTGACATTGAAAGAAGGGGTCTTCTCTCTATGAAAAGGGCACAAGCCTATGTGGTTAACGCCCCTTTTCTTGAGCGCTACATAGCCACCGGCTACATCCAGGATGCTGACCGAGGATCGGACCAGCTCGACAAACTCTTCTTCGAACCACATAGCGCATTCGCTGTACGTCCCCTAGCCCAAGAACTGGTCGATGCTACTCAGTCCTTCAAGAAGGCGATCGTCGCTCCTCCTTCGAGCTGGGATCGCTCGACATGATAGTGCTGCTGCAGCATTTCCAGAACGGCTTTCTTTAGCCGGCCAGTACCGTGACCATGAATGATCCGAACCTCGGCGAGTTCGGATAGAAAAGCCCGGTCCAGGAACTTGTCCAAGAGGTCCATCGCCTCATCAACTCGTCGTCCCACAAGGTTCAACTCGGGCTCGGTGTCTTCGACCACATGAAACACTACCTGCTTGTTCGGCTGGCGGGTGACTTCCCGTTGTTCGATTCGGGTCAAGTGAGCCAAAGGAGAGGAAACTCTCTTCCCCTCGATTTCGACCACGGCCGCCTCGCCCTTGAGGCCGATGATTTTCCCCCGTTTTCGAAACAGGCGATGAAAAACTTCTTCTCCCTCGGACCAGCTTGAAGCCTCGATTTGGTCGCCGGAGCTTTCGGGTTGATGGATACGCTCTCGAGCCTGCTCTTTCAAGGCCTGCCTTCGCCGCGCTGCCTGCTCACGAAGCCGGACTGCCGTGATTCGGTCTCCGGCGCTCTTCAAGAAACGGCTTACGTCGCGCTTGTAACTATCTTCTGCCTCTTTTAGCCTCTGCTCAACCTGTGTTTCGAGCCGGGCTCTCTCCTGTTCGATCTCCTTTTGCCGAGCCACCCGTTCCCGCCGCACCTCGGCTTGGAGTTCACTCAAGTTTAACCTCTCATCTAGCAAGCTCTGCTTCTCCGCCCGGAGCTCCTCCAAGAATCGTTCTTGCAGCTTTTCCTGTTCTGATAGGAGAGATCGAGCACTCGTGATGAGTTCTCCTGGCAGTCCGAGTTGAGAGGCAATCTCGAGAGCGGAACTCTCTCCACTGCTGCCTATCGTCAACCGGTAGGTGGGTCTCAAGCTGGTGGGGTCGAGTCCTACACTCGCATTGAGTACATCGCTCTGGTCGGAAGCGAACCCCTTCACAGCCCTTAGATGAGTCGTTGCTACCAGGATAGCGCCAGCCCGCCGCAGAGCATCTACGATCGACACCCCGAGCGCTCCGCCGTAAATCGGATCGGTTCCCGAGCCGATCTCGTCGAGCAGAACCAGAGCCGGTGTTTCAAGATCTCGCAGAATGCATTTGATCCTCAGCATATGGGCCGAGAAAGTGCTGAGATTCTCGGCGATCGACTGGTGATCCCCGATATCCGCTTGAACCTGGCGCAAGGGTGGAAACACGGCTTCCCGCGCTGGCACGGGAATAGCTGCGTGGGCGGCCAGGGCGAACAGCCCCACCGTCTTCAAGGCCACGGTTTTACCACCGGTGTTGGGACCGCTGATGATGAGGACCCGGCTACCGGCAGGGAGAGTGACATCCAGCGGGATCACCGAAGCGTGTCCCAGGCTCTCCAGCAGCAGAGGATGGCGCGCTTCCAGCAGGACCAGCCGGCCGTCTTCGGAGAACTCGGCTAGAACACCGTCATGCTGCTCGGCATAACGCGACAGGGCTTGCAGCGCGTCGAACTCGCCCAGCAGTCTGATCATCTGCTGTAAGGCAGGCAGATCCTGATGGAACATCTGGCTGAGCTGGCTCAGAATTCGGTGAATGATCTCCTTTTCCAAATCATCGCAATAGAGGCGTTCGTTGTTCAGCTCAACCGCTGAGAAAGGTTCGATGAAGACGGTGGCTCCCGAAGCGCTGGCTCCGTGAAGTACTCCGGCTACAGCTCGTTGTTGCTCGACCCGAGCTGGGATCACGAAGCGATGACTTCTCTGGGTGACGAAGGCGCCGGGTATCAATGCTTTCTGGTGTTTGACCAGGAGTTTCTCGAGATGGCGTTGTACCTGCTGCCGGACCTTGCGCTTGCGCCGGCGAGTCTGGGCCAGCTCGGGATGGGCCTCATCCCGGACCTCCCCGTTGTCATCAAAAGTACGAGTCAGGGCCTGTAACAGATGGTTCAGGTGGGGAAGCTGAAGCCAGGATCGCTTCAACGTCTCACAGGAGGACGATCGGAGTAGACTCAGGACAGTCTCGCCCGCTCTGAGATACCCTCCCAAGAGCAGGAAATCTTCCGGCTTCAGGCCCCTTCCCTCCCGCCGGAGTTCGTCAAAGAGGAGGGCTGGTTCCCCGTCTAGCAGCAGGGATACGGACTGCCCCTGCTTGCGAAGACGCAGTACCTCACGGATCCGACTCTGCCGGGTGGCAACCTCAATTTGATCGCTGGTTGGAACCAGTTCCCCCAGATAGGCTCGACCGCCGGCTGATTGGGTCAAGCCGCAAATGATTTCGAGCAGTCTGGAGAACTCCAAAAGCTCGAGCGCTTCCTGGTGCATGGCTATCGTAGTCCCGAAGCACGGTAGCAAAAGTCGAGTGTCAACGTCATCAAAACTCAGTCGGCAGTTCGAGGGGGAGCGAAAGCCGCGATCTGGGCGGCTACATAACCGGCTCCGAAGCCATTATCGATGTTTACGACCGCCACATTGGGAGCGCATGAGTTAAGCATTCCGAGAAGTGCCGCCAAGCCTTCGAAAGCTGCGCCATAGCCGATGCTGGTGGGAACAGCGATCACTGGCACGGCAACCATTCCAGCCACCACACTGGGTAGAGCACCCTCCATCCCTGCGACTGTAACAATCACGGCACACTCCCGCAATTGAACACGCTGAGAAAGAATCCGATGGACTCCGGCTACTCCAACGTCGTCGATTCGAATGACTTCCCGGCCGATCAGCCGAGCGGTGACGGCGGCTTCCTCCGCCACTGGAAGATCCGCCGTTCCGGCCGACACCACCGCTACTCGACCGCCACTCGGTGAGCTGGCAGCCTCATCCACTGTGATGGCTCGGCTGAGCGGATGAAACCGGCAGCTCGGAAAATGGGGACTCAACCGATCGTAGACATCAGGAGAGGTACGCGTGATCAGGAGACGGGAAGTCTTCTCGAGCAATGCATTGCTGATGGCTTCGATTTGATCGCAGGACTTTCCGGGGCCAAACACGACTTCCGGAAAGCCTTGGCGCAGGGCCCGATGGTGATCTACCTTGGCGAAATCCAGGTCCTGGTAGGGAAGATCGTTGAGCAGGTCCAGGAATTCGACCTCGCTGATCTTCCCCTTCTTGAACTGAGCCAGCTGTTCAGCTAGGTATTCACGGTCCATCCTAGGAACCCATGTTAGCTAACCGCACCCTACCGCGCGGGCTAGGAATTGCGACGAGGCGGTCTCCGATCGAAGCGCGGGTTTCGATCGCGCCGTCCTCCTCCTGGACGCCCTCCCCGGTTCGGCGGTGGAGGAGCCTCGTATTTCTCGCCCCGTTGTTCGGCCAGGACGGCTCTTCTGCTGAGCCGCACCTTGCCCTGTTGATCCACGCTCAGAACTTTGACCAGGATCTGGTCCCCGAGTTTGACTTCGTCATAGATGTCTTCAACTCGCCGGTCGGAGAGTTCCGAGATATGAAGCAGTCCTTCATTGTTCGGGATGATCTCGACGAATGCTCCGAAGTCGACCACTTTGGTGACTGTGCCCAAATAGGTTTTGTCCACTTCCGGGACCGCCGTGATTTCTTCGACTCGCTTGACTGCTTGGGCGGCAGCGGCCCCATCGCTAGAGAAAATCTTGACCTTGCCGTCGTCCTCGATGTCGATCTTCACTCCCGTCGCCTCGACGATCCCGCGGATCATTTTTCCGCCCGGTCCAATAACCGCGCCGATCTTGTCGACTGGGATTTGCAAAGTGATGATTCGTGGAGCGTATTCCGAGATGTCGGGTCTGGACTCGGAAAGTGTCTCCGCCATCTTGTCGAGAATGTGATTGCGACCGGCATTGGCCTGTTGTAGGGCCTCGGCCATGATCTCGCGCGTGACGCCTCCGATCTTTATGTCCATCTGTAGAGCCGTGATGCCATCCCGAGTGCCGGCGACCTTGAAATCCATGTCGCCATAATGATCCTCCGCTCCGGCGATATCGGAGAGGATGGCATAGTTATCTCCTTCCTTGACGAGTCCCATAGCGATGCCGGCTACTGGCTTCTTGATCGGAACACCGGCATCTTGCAATGCCAGGATCCCGCCGCATACCGAGGCCATCGACGACGAGCCGTTCGATTCCAGAATGTCTGAGACCACGCGGAGAGTGTAGGGGAATTCATCATCGCTCGGGAGTACCGGTGCAATCGCCCGTTCAGCCAGCGCTCCGTGGCCAATCTCACGCCTGCCAGGCCCTCGCAAGAAGCGAACCTCGCCTACACTGAAAGGCGGGAAATTGTAGTGGAGCATAAAACTCTTCTTGGAATCTCCCGTCAAGCCGTCCACCCTCTGGGCATCGTCAGCGGCTCCCAACGTGGTGGTAACCAGGGCCTGAGTCTCACCTCGGGTGAAGAGTCCGGATCCGTGTGCTCGAGGCAGGAACGAAACCTCGCAGGAGATCTGCCGGACTTGGTCGAAACTCCGGCCATCCGGTCGCCGTCGGTTCTGCAATAGTTGCTCGCGGAAGAGCCGTTCTTTGGTTCGGTTGAAGATAAGAGCCGCAGCATTCTGCCGCTCCTCGTCGGCCTGGTAGTCCTTCAGGCTTTCTTCCTTACAGGCTGATATTGCTTCCTCATAGGCATGTTTTCCAGTCGTCTCGGCCAGATTCAGGGATTCCCGAATCCGCTGGCTAAAACGATTCTGGATGTCAGCTTCAATCTCGGCAGGAAGCTCACGTTTGGCGACTTCGCGCTTAATGGGGTTGAGTCGAGTGGCCAGCTCACGGATCGCTCCTATGATCTTGCGGCACTCGCCGTGACCATACTCGAGAGCTTCCACCATTCGGGCCTCATCAATTTCTTGGGCGCCGGCTTCGACCATCAGAATCCCTTCCTCGGAGGCCGAGATAAGCAGATTCAGGGCCGAGCTCTCGCACTGGGTGTGGGTCGGATTGCAAACGAATTCACCATCGACAAGGCCCACGCGAACGGCGGCAATGGGTGTGTGGAACGGAATGTCCGAGGCGAAGAGCGCGGCCGACGAGCCGACCATGCCCAGCACATCCGGATTGACTTCCGGATCCGCCGACAAGACCATAGCGATCACTTGAATCTCACAAAAGTAGCCTTCCGGGAAGAGCGGTCGAATGGGCCGGTCGATCATCCGGCTGGTCAGGACTTCTTTTTCGGTCGGTCGGCCTTCCCGCTTGAAGAACCCGCCAGGGATCTTTCCAGCGGCATAGGTAGACTCCCGATAATCACAAGTTAGGGGGAGAAAAGATCGATTCTCGCTTTGCTCTTTTCTGGCACAGGCAGTTACCAGGACCTCACTGTCGCCGAAGCGCACCAGCACGGCTCCATCTGCCTGTTTGGCCAGGCGCCCCGTCTCCAGGGTCAACTCCTGCCCGCCCAGGACCACGCTTACTGTTTCCATCATGTTTTGCTATTCCTCCAATAGAACGCTGCTATATAGATTTGTTCGGATAAGATCTTTGTTTGTGTAGACAGGTGGGATGGATCTAGCATAGAGAATACGCTCCCAGCTGCTTTTTGAGGCTTAGGAGTTCGGATTTGGCGCTGAGGCACCTGAGGTTTGAAGCTCGATCGGCCAGCAATCTCAAACTTGACTCAATTGCAAAGAAGTCACCTTTTTATAGGTGCCTAGGGTGGCCAGCGAAGGCCACGCTGAGCGAGCCCTTCGCTTCGGAAGCGAAAGAATTGAGCAACGATGGTAGGCTGTCTACTTGCGTATCCCGAGGCTTTCTATAAGGCCCTTATAGCGATCAAAATTCCGCTTCTTCAGATAGTCCAGCAAGCGACGCCGTTGCCCAACCATCTTGAGTAGTCCTCTGCGAGAATGGTGGTCCTGTTTGTGACTGCGCAGGTGATCGGTCAAATAGTTGATTCTTCCGCTCAGGATCGCAACCTGAACCTCAGGCGAACCCGTGTCGGCCACGTGCAACTGATAGTCTGATATCAGGGTCGTTTTCTGCTCTTTCGAGAAGACCATCATCTTTCCTATCGTCCAAAACAGGCAATATAGCAGGAACCAGTTGCTCAAGTAAACTAGGAGGAGCCCGGACAATGCTCGGATGGGTTCCCAGCGAAGTTTCACTGCGCCTCAAACCGACGAGGAACAGAGAAGAAATGCTGGGACTCTGCGTCAACCTGCGACTCTTTCCTCCCTCGCAGGCTCGGGGCTCTGAAAAGTGGAGCGCGAATCCACCCATCGTCAAGCGACCTCATTCACCCTTACGACAGAGCTCTGATAATCCTGTCGTCATCCTCAGGACAGGCTCCTAGGCACGGGGATGTGACTTCCGGTAGGTCTTGACGAGTTCTTCCAAAGATACATGGGTATAACGTTGGGTAGATGCCAGACTCGCGTGACCCAGGAGCTCCTGAATCGATCTCAAATCAGCCCCGTTGTTCAAGAGATGAGTAGCGAACGAGTGTCTCAGCATATGCGGGTGGACGTTCAAGACTAGAGCCCCATTCTCTAGATACTGACGAATCGAGCGTTGAACAGAGCGAGCTGTAAGTCTCCCTCCCCGTAGATTCAGGAAGAGCGCTCCCGGCTTGCGGCTGGTTTGCAGGTGATTCAAGAGTTGCCTTCTGGCCGACAAGTAGTGGGTTAGAGCTTCTTGGGCGCGGGACCCAAAGGGGACTAGCCGTTCCTTGCGGCCCTTCCCTTGAACTCGGATCAGTCGCTCTCGTTGGGAGACATCCTCGAGATCTAACCCCACAGCCTCCTGAACTCGCAGACCGCTCCCATAGAGCAACTCCAGAATCGCTCGGTCCCGGCTTCCCTTGGGAGTAGTCTCGTCAGGCAAGGAAAGCAGCTGATCGACTTCTTCCGGTGTCAGGTACCGTGGGCTCTTCTGCGGCGTTTTCGGGGATTGCACCAAGCGAGCCGGGTTTTTCTCGATTCGGCCACTGCGATGCAGGAAGCGGAAAAAGGATCGAACCGAGCTCAACTTCCTGGCCACCGACTTCTTCTGGTTGCCAGAAGCCAACAGGTGGCTCAGAAACTCGCGGATTGAAATGTGATCGAGGTCGGTTACGTCGGGCAGTTGTTTGCCGCCTCTGGAGAGGAACGACGAGAACTCCTCCAGATCGAATCGGTAAGCCTTCAAGGTATGAGCCGAACACAGCCGCTCATACTTCAGATAGTCGAGAAACTCTCGCGAACCGGGTAGCATGGGTTCCTCATAGATTGCCATCGTCCACTGACGCGCTCTTAGTCTGAAGACCGCTCTGGTCGGATATCGTAGGCCTTTAGTTTGCGATGGAGGTGGCTGCGTTCCAAGCCGATGACGGTAGCTGTCCGACTCACATTCCCTTCGTTCTCACGCAGTTTCTGTTGCAGGAAGTGACGCTCGAACTGCTCTCGGGCCTGGGCCCAGGTGGTGGCGGTGCCAGTCTTTGATTCCTGAGGGTGCAAGATGGTCAGTGGTAAATCCGAAAGATCCACCGTCGCTCCCGGTACCATGATCACCATACGCTCCACTACGTTTCGAAGTTCGCGCACGTTTCCGGGCCATGAGTAAGCTGAGAATTTGTCGAGGACTCCGGGAGCCAGGGTTTTTTGCGGCTTTCCGTAGCGGCGGCAGTAAAGCGACATGAAGTGGTCCAGCAATTCTGGGATATCCTCCTTGCGCTGGCGAAGCGCGGGTAACTCGAAGGGAATCACATTGAGTCGAAAGAAGAGATCCTCCCGAAAGAGTCCCCGCTCGATTTGTTCTTCCAGGTTCTTATTCGTCGCAGCAATAACCCGCACATCGACGGAGATGGTCCCGCTGCCGCCCACGGGTGAAAAGCGCTGGCCCTCCAGAACCCGGAGAACTTTGGCCTGAGTCTTGAGGCTCATGTCACCAACCTCGTCTAGAAATAGCGTCCCTCCATGCGCCCGCTCGAATTTCCCCTGGCGTGCCTCGGTGGCACCCGTGTAGGCACCCTTCACGCTACCGAACAGTTCATTCTCGATCAGATCTTCCGGAATGGCCGCGCAATTCAAGGGTACGAAGGCCTGAGTGTGCCGTGCACTTTGCTGATGCAGGAGGCGAGCCACCAGTTCCTTCCCGGTTCCGTTTTCTCCATAGATCAGGATGCGCCCTTCGGTCGGAGCGGCAAAGGTGATCTGCTGGCGTAACGCCTGCATGGGTACGGAAGATCCGATCATCTGAGTCTCTTGCCGTACCAGATCCTTCAGCGTCCGGTTCTCCTGCTCGAGGCGAAGCTGCTTCAGGGCATGTTCTACGACCAGGATAGTCTTCTCGCTAGTCAGAGGTTTCTCCAGGAAATCGAAGGCGCCCAGTTTGGTGGCACGGACGGCCGTTTCTATCGATCCGTGGCCGGAAATCATCACTACATACTGATCGGGCTTGAGCAGCCGGATCTGTTCCAAGACCTTCAATCCATCGCTTCCGGGAAGCCAAACGTCAAGCAGAACGACTTCAAAATTGTTTTCTCGCAGATGCCTCAAACATTCCTCGCCGTCCGCCGCCACGTCGATCAGGAAGCCTTCGTCCTCCAGAATTCGGCGCAAACTCAGCCGCACATTCTTCTCGTCATCCACAATCAGAAGGCGGGCCCTGGACATGTTGTTGCTTTTCATTGCAAGGGCAATCCAATCACAAAGCGCATCCCAGTGGGGGCATTGGGCTCTGCCCGAACGTAACCCTGGTGCTCATTGATGATCTGACGCACGATTGCGAGACCCAGCCCGGTCCCCTTTTTTTTGATTGAAAAATAGGGGAGAAATAGCTGCTCGTAGTCATCCGGCTTCATTCCCGGACCGTTGTCCGAGAATTCAATGGTAGCAATTCCACGCTTGGACTCGTGCACTGTTCGAATCGAGATTAGCCGGTCTCCTCGGGTTTCGGCCAGCGAATCAAGGGAATTGTCGATCAGGTTGACAAGCACCCGACGGAACTGCTCGGGGTCAAGCGGCAAGGAGTGCAAAGCCGGGTCGAAATCTCTGTCAATTCTCACTGCCTCGAGCGCTCCGTTGAAGCTGGTCAGGGTGCTCTCGATCAGTTCATGCAGATTGCATTGCACGGGTTTGCTGATCGGGAGCCGTGCAAAGCGGGAAAACTCGTTCACTAGATTCTTAAGCGCGGAAGCCTCGGATTCGATCACGTGAACCGCTTCATCCACCACCCGACCATAGTCGCGCAGCTCAGTCGTTTCGTCGGTCGCCAGTTGCTGGAAGCGCTTTAAGATGCGCTCGGCCGACAGCTGAATCGGGGTGAGCGGATTCTTGATCTCATGGGCCAGGCGGCGGGCCACCTCCTGCCAGGCGGCAAATTTTTCCGCCTTGATCAACTCGGTGAGATCGTCGAGCACGATCAGGTATTCCGGCTCGTCTCGCAACGGCAGAGGATTTGCAGTTGCCGTGGCTGCGATGAAGAGCTGTCGCTCCCCACGCCGGAAGGAAATGTCCTTGCGGAAGGTTCCGTACAGTGCCGCCCGCCGCTTCAGGATTTGAAACTCCTGCTGTAATTCAGGGCCGGCCAAATCCTCGACTGGATGGTCCAGAATCTCTTCCAGAGTCGTCTCAAACATCCGCAGGACAGCCTGATTCACCGTGCAGATTCGATCTGATTCATCAACGCTGATGACTCCGGTGGCGATGTTCTGGAGTATCGTATCGGTGTGTCGGCGCCGTTCCTCGAGCTCTCCATTCTTGGCGATTAATTCGAGGTTGGCCCGTTCCAGCTTGCTCCGGCTTTCCTCGATCTGTTGTGCCATGCGGTTGAATGAATCAACCAGAATTCCCAGCTCATCAACAGCCTCAACCGCGACCCGATGATCCAGGTCGCCGTCAGCAAGGGCTCTTGCACCCACCGCTACAGCCTCCAGTGGAACCGTGATCCGACGAGCGATGTAAGTTCCCAACCACACGAAGCCAAAAATAATAGCCAGGGTAGTCAGGGCCAGGATCGAGAAGTAATTGATGCGTATCTGATCGACACTGGCTTGCAGTTCCTGAAAGCGGCTGCGGGCGTCTTCGACCTGGATGGCATGAAACTCGACGCTAGGAGAATCGACCAGCTGGCCGACCAGAATGCGCTGCTCCTCAGACCCCTCGATACGCAGTGCGACCTCTATGACGTCGGTGTCTGCCCTTCCCATGTCGAACAACCGGCTCCGCTCGAACCAGTCTCCGCGTTCCAACGCCTGGTTCTGCAGGTGAGCCGGGCGATCCTGAGAACCCAGCCATTGTCCCGCTTGAGCCACTGGCCCCCCGCTAGAATCAAACAGCAGCAAAGCCTGGAAAGGCCCTTCCTGGACGATCCGCTGCAGGCTGGAGCTTTCGTCCCCCTGGATGACTCGGGAGCCAGCCGATCGGATCTCAGACAAAGCCAATTGAAGTCCCTGTTCATAAAAACGTGACACGACCCGCTCCGAGGAGGTGAGGATCTGCTCGGTTGGCGAAGTAAACCAGAGTTGTAGATTGCGGTTGATCAGGCCGAAGGCCAGGAACGACATCACCAGTGCCGGAAACAGCGAGAACACGATGAAGGTGGCGATCAGCTTCCCTTTGATCCTGCTCCCGGGTCTGCGTGCCTGGTAGTCGAAGAATAACTTGACCAAGTCGCGGGCCAGAATGAACGACAGCACCAGAAAAAAGACGAAGGTAGCTGCCCAGATCACAGCCCACAGGTTAATATTGCCTACGAAATCAGGATTTCCGACCGAAGTCGGATTGAGGAAGACAATACTGACCAGAAGGGCCAGAATGAGCACGACCAGCGCCGCTACTGTCCGATAGATCTTATTCAGCAGAAGACGCCGGCTCATGGGCTTGACTGAGGACCTGGGATCGGTTCCCGCGCCGATCAAAGAGTCTGGATGGATAGTTGCCCCTGGTTTCGCTGGTCGTGTATTTTAACACCTTTGACATTGACGGCTGCTTTTCAACGACAAGGAGCCAGTCCGAGGGGGAGAGCCTGCGCACAGGGGTCTTGTCGCAGGCCGCCCCATATTTCCTGATAGAAGAAGAAGCTATGTTCGACACGGATAAACTAAAAGAACAACTCCAAGATCGTGAAGCGCGGGAGAATTCGACCACTGAGGCGACTGAGCAAGAGCCGGAAGCTCGACTAGACTCGGCGGGCGGTCTTCGGATTGGTGTTGACACGGGCGGTACCTTCACCGATTTGGTGTTGCTGCGAGATGGAGCCCTAACGATCTTCAAGCTCCCATCCACGCCCGATCAGCCTTCGAACGCAGTGGTCGAGGGGCTGAAGAAGATGGTGCCGGAAGGAGAGGGTTTCCTCATCCAACATGGTTCAACAGTAGCGACCAACGCACTGATCGAACGAAAGGGAGCCCGTACTTTGCTCCTGACGACTCAAGGTTTCGAAGATGTAATCGAGATCGGGCGCCAACATCGGCCTGGTCTCTACGATCTGGGAGCCTCCCGACCGCAATCTCTGGTCGAGCCGAGGTTCCGAATCGGAGTCCGAGAGCGTCTGGCCTGGGATGGATCGGTGTTGCTTCCCCTGGAAGAAAAGAGTCTCAGCTGGATCGCCAATCGGATCGAGCAGCTCAAGCCTGACGCCGTTGCGGTTGTACTTCTTTACAGCTTCGTCAATCCCGATCATGAACGTCAGCTGGCGCAGATCCTGCGGCAGGGGGACGTACCGATCTCTTTGTCCTCCGAGGTTCTTCCCGAGTTTCGCGAGTACGAACGAACTTCGGCCACGGTCATGAATGCGTATCTGACACCCACGATGTCTTCTTACCTGGATAGACTGGCCAAAGATGAACTGGTACAACGGGGAAGGCTGAGCGTCATGCAGTCCAATGGAGGCTGCATCTCCCCTGATGTGGCAAGTCAGTTTCCCGTCAACACCCTCTTCTCGGGCCCGGCCGGAGGAGTGACCGGAGCTTTCGAGCTGAGCAAACAAGCCGGTTTCGACCGGATCATTACTTTCGATATGGGAGGCACTTCCACCGATGTCTCTCTCTGTGACGGCCAGATCTCCACTACTCGAGAGGCCAGCGTTGCCGGGCTTCCGGTGCCGGTACAAATGATCGACATCCATACCGTGGGTGCTGGCGGAGGGTCCGTGGCATGGGTCGATGCGGGAGGCCTGCTGCGGGTCGGCCCGGTTAGCGCCGGTGCCGATCCAGGTCCGGTCTGCTATGGCAAGGGAGAGCAGTTGACTGTCACCGATGCAAACCTCTTTCTGGGGTTGCTCGATCCAGACTGGTTTCTGGGTGGAAAGTTTCAGATCGCTCCGGAACGGATTCGACCTGCCCTAGAAAAGCTGGCAGAACGAATGGGATCGGGAACCGAAGAAGCGACACTGATCGACCTTTGCCGAGGGATCCGACGTATCGTGGAAACCCAGATGGAGAGCGCTCTGCGGGTGATTTCGCTCGAGAGTGGCTACGATACGCGGAGCTTCAACCTTGTCAGTTTTGGCGGCAGTGGCGGCCTGCACGCCTGTGACCTGACCCGTGAGCTGCTAATTCCCAGAGTCATCGTGCTGGCCAATCCCGGGGTTCTTTCCGCTCTCGGAATTCTGGCGGCCGACGTAGCCAAAGATGCTTCTCGGACAGTGCACATCGACGCGGCATCCAAGTCGGCCCAAAAGGAGATGGAGGCGGTCACAGGGAAGCTCGAATCGGGACTTCTGGGAGAAATGAAGCAGGAAGGATTCAGCTCCGAAAAGGTTACCTTGACGAGATCGCTCGATGCGCGTTACCTGGGGCAGTCGTGGGAACTCAATGTTCCACTCGATGCCGACTACCTGCAGAGCTTCCACGCCAAACATGAGCAATTCTACGGCTATTCCCATTCCCAGCTACCGGTTGAAATAGTCACTCTCAGGATCAGAGCTTCAGCCAGCTACGGCCCGATTGAGTTTCCCAAGTACGAGCTCAAATCCCAGGAGATTCCGGCCGGTGCACTGATCCAGGAGAAGAAGATCAGGTTCGCTCAAGACGAACAGCCGACGCGCTTTTATGTGCGTGAAAAACTGCTGCCAGCGAATGTCATCGATGGCCCGGCCGTGATTCTCGAATATTCGGCGACGACCTATATTCCCAGCGATTTCAGTGGCCGACTCGACGAGTTCCGGAATCTGATCCTCGAGAAGAAGGGTTAATAGCCACCGGATAATTCACGAGACGGCGGTTCTTCGAGCCGGCGAAACAAGATTTGGTAGATCAAGATCCCGGCGGCCACCGAGAGGTTCAGTGAGGCCACCCGTCCCCGCATCGGGAGGCCCACCACTAGATCACAAGCTTGCCGGACGACCGGCCGCAAGCCCCGGTTTTCTCCCCCCACCACCACCAGGATGGGTTGATCGGAGGGCAGAGAGTCGAGCGGCTCGCTTCCTCCCATATCCAGACCAATCGACCAGAATCCCTGATCTTTGAGCTGCTTAACCGTCCCCGCCACATTCCCAATCCGAACCAGTGGAAAATGCAGAGCGGCCCCCGAACTCGCCTTGACCACTGTAGCCGTGGCCTGCACGGCGCGCCGTTGTGGAAAGAGCAGCGCATCCAGCCCGGCTGCTTCCGCAGTGCGAATCAGAGCTCCCAGATTGTGTGGATCTTCTACGTTGTCAGCCAGCAGAAGCCACCCGGGATTCCGTGCCAAGACTTCTTCCAGCGGCGTGTAAGGAGCGCTAGCCAACTCAGCTAGCACTCCCTGATGTTTGGAATTCCCGGCTTTGCGTGTGAGTGTCTGAGAAGTCTCGAAACGAACTGAGACGCTGGCTGCCCGTGCCTGGTCGACGATTTCTTGAATTCGCTGGTTGTGGCGAAAGGGGGCTACCAGAATGTTGGTGACCCTCGAGTGGTCGGCTTCCAGCGCCTCCCGGACCGGGTGAATTCCGTGGATGATCATTGAATCGTCGCTCACTGCCCTTTTCGCCTAGCCCTGGTTTCAGACCATTCCGTATTGCGCTTAGTATAGTCAACTGCGGCAGAAGAAATTTGAACCGATTCTCTCAAGTCCTCACAATAGCAAGTCGTGACACGTTGGGTAGCGTTCATCATCTGGGTCTTGTTGAGTCCGGGCACTCTCGGCCTGCTGCGGGCCGCCAAAATGCACCACGTCTTTCGCCTGACTTCCGATCAGCTGAAGCTGTGGCAGGGTGTGTCAGCCTCTGAGGTCGAGCTTCTAGTCGGGGGCCGGCACAATCCGGTCCGGGATGTAGAATTGATCGGCCCGGTGACCTCGCCACTGGAATCTCCCATGGCTCGGCGACTGTGGGTGATCCACATCGATTCCCGACTCGATTTCCGGGAGCAGTTTAGGAGCCGGCGTTGGGTTAAGAAGTTCCTTCAAGAGCTGATGCCGGATCGTGATCTGGTCGCTGTTTATCACGCGGGAGCCCTTTCCAAATTCTCTGCTGATCGGATCGAGGTAGAGAGGATGGTCGACTTCTTCAACACCGATTTCGACCGTTACAATTTCGGTACTGGGAGGGCAACAGAAGGGCACTGGTTCGGAAACTCTCGTTGGCCCTTTTCGCCTGCACGTCCGGAAGCGTATCGCCCGCGCGAGCCCATTTCTGCTCCCATGAACAAAGGCGGGGCCAGGGGAGATCTGCGAAATGCTCTCAGCTCACTGAACGGTCTCATCGGCAGAAAGATTGTGCTTCACTTTGGGAGGACCCTTCCTTTCACCAAACAGAACGTAGAGTTCCACGACCCTGTCTCTGCTCTCCGTTGGGCCGCGGATACCCAGCTCTCGAGCTACGCTGTGATTCCGCGATCCAGCAAACGAAAGCCTCCCGACCCAGACCCCGCTCTCAACTCCTGGGTGGAGGCCACCGGCGGACAGGTCTTTGACGAGTCTTCAGATTTATTGAATGACCTGCGGAGCATCTTGGAACAAACCGCCCAGTATCTGGTAGTCGGTTTCGAAACACCTCCCCAGGGAACGGGCCGCTTCATCGAAGTGCAGGTTAAGATTTCTCGGCCACCCCTGGTGCTGCAGAGTAAAGGCGGTTATTTTGATGCGGCTTGCGTTGAAATGCCGCTCCACGAAAGGGCTTTTCTGGCAGCCGCGGTCGAAGATTCCCGTTTCTCGCAGCCGCCGATCGATCTGAGCGCCGAGCCGTCTGAATTTCGAGGCCTTCGAGTAGCCCTAAGCTTCCCCCTCGAGAAGGTGCGATTCGAAGTGATTGACGCAGGTACTCCGGCGCAACGATTGTTTCAAGAAATTCACCTGTTCGTGGGACTCTATGGAGCACAAAATCAGTTGCTCGATTTTGTTCAAGACCGATTCGAGTTGGATCTCGATCAAGAGGATGTCCGGAATTTCTTCCCTCGCGACGCGATCCTGAAAAGGTTGCTCGAACCCAGGACCCGGGCTCGGCCGACCACAGTCAGAGCCGTAGTCGTGATCGGTCAAAATAGACAGATCTCGGCCCGCCAGCTGCTGCTTCCTTAGACCGTAATCATGCTCTGCAGGACTTCGCGCTGCGAGATCTGTCATTATCCAGTGCCGCGAAAGGAAGGGCGGCCCAAACCCCGGCAGGTGGGGGGAAAGCGAAACTAGAATGTCCAAGTTAGAGACTCTGCGGCAGAAACTGGGCGCTACCGACCGAGAAATCCTGGAACTGGTCGCTCAGCGGCAGGAGTTGGCGGCACAAATAGGCGTCGTGAAGGAAGTCGACGGTCAGGCTACGCGCGACTTTGCGCAGGAGAAGGAAGTAGTGGAGAGGGCCCGCACAATGGCGCGCGAGGCCCAACTTTCGCCCCGCTTCGCGGAACGCCTGATGCAGATGTTGATCGAGTATTCCCTAACGCGCCAGGAGCAGCAACGGGTCGTCAGGCAAGCCTCTGGAGGCGGCCGAAGGGTGCTCGTCATCGGTGGAGCTGGCCGCATGGGTTCCTGGTTCGTGCGCTTCCTCGCTTCCCAGGGCTTTGAACTCGAAATTGCCGATCCCGCTGGCCCGGTTGAGGGTTTCGCCTGGAGCCGGGACTGGCGTGAGAGCCGCCTCGATCATGACCTAATTGTGCTGGCGGCCCAGCTCCGCGCCACCCAGGAAATGCTCCCCGAATTGGCGGAAATCCGGCCTTCTGGTGTAGTTTTCGACGTAGCGTCGCTCAAGAGTCCATTGCGTGAGGGGTTGCAAAGGCTTGTCCAGCAAGGGATTCGAGCTACCTCGATCCACCCGATGTTCGGCCCCAATACCGAATTGCTTTCGCAACAGCATGTCATCTTCGTCGACCTCGGAGTGCCCGAGGCAACTCTCCAGGTCAAAGCTCTTTTCGACTCCACAATGGCTCTCCAGGTTGAAATGAACCTGGAAGATCATGACCGTCTGATTGCTTACGTGCTGGGTCTCTCGCACGCCCTGAATATAGCGTTCGTTACCGCACTTGCTGAGAGTGGTGAAGCAGCCCCTAAGTTGGCGCAGCTCTCGAGCACTACCTTTAACGCGCAACTCGAGGTGGCGGCCGCCGTAGCTCGGGATAATCCCCATCTCTATTTCGAGATTCAACACCTGAACGCCTACGGCACTGAATCGCTCAGTGCCCTGCTCTATGCCGTAGAGCGGCTCCGCTCGGTGATTCGGGCAGGTGATGAAGCTGGGTTCGTGAAATTAATGGAAAAGGGCAGTCGCTACCTGGCGGGTCGACAGATTCAGGCACCTACCAAGGGCGACTCCTGAGTATTTGAGTCATTCGATGCTCGAAAACGCTCGCGCTGCCGCTTGGCCGCATTCCAACACCACTGCAAATGCAACTCGTCGCTTGGAGGCCCGCCTGCGCTGGGGCCCCTGGGTGAGCTTGGCCCTTTATCCCTGGCAAGGCAATCTGTCACACTCGGTGAATGATTCCGACCCGAATGGTGTGGATTACGATCGCTGTGCTGGCAGCGCTGGCCGTCATCGGAGCCGTAGTCCTCCACCTTCTGCCTGCCTCGGTCCTGCTGAACTGGGCCATCGCCTTTGGAGGCGGAACTGCTCTCGCTGTGCTGGCAATTGCGCTCTACCGCGTGCGTCTGGAGCTTCAGTCCAGCCGTCGTGCCTTGAATCTGGCACAGGCGGAGCTGGGCTTTGCCAGACAGGTGCAACAAACCCTCCTGCCGGCGCAGTTCCCCAATGATAGCGGCCTCGAATTCCAGGCCGTCTGTATTCCTGCACGGGGGATCAGCGGAGACTATTTCGACGTCTTTGAATTGAGTGGGGATCGGGTCGGAATTGCGATCGCAGACATTTCGGGAAAAGGAATCTCAGCCGCCATTCTGATGGCTAGTCTGCAGGCTCTACTCCGGTCTGTCACAGACACTGAGACAGATCCGCGAGAAGTTTGTCAGAAGCTTAACCATCATTTCTACCGCATGACCGAATCATCTCGGTTTGCCACATTCTTTTACGCTGAGTGGTGCGCCCGGACGCGGACTCTGAAGTTCGTCAATGCCGGTCACAACCTTCCCATTGCCATTGGGTCATGCGAAAAGGTCGATTGGAGCTCGGGAGGCTTCCCCATGGGGATGTTTCCCGGCTCCAAGTTCGAGCTGGGACAGGTCTGCCTCGAGTCGGGAGACGTTCTCCTGCTTTATTCAGACGGCATAACCGACCTGGGTGAGAGCCAGGGCCGCAACTTTGGAGAAGCGAGGCTTCAGGAGATTCTGGCCCAGAATCGCAACCTCGCGTTGGACGAACTTCAAATGAAAATCCTGAAAGAGCTGGAAGGCTGGTCCAGCCAGGAGCCGGAAGACGATATGACGATGGTTTTGATTAAGACCCAATTAAGGAAAGAGGAAGCAAGATGGGTTTTGTAACCGGGAAGATCGGATCTCAGATCCGGATACTGACTCCGCTGTTCCTGCTGGCGGCTGCCTTCTGGGCGATCAGGATCGTCTTGGGAGCGGCCGGGGCTCCGAGCTGGCTTCTTGCCACGTTCAGCGCCACCGTGGTGATCCCGCTAACCGTCTTCCTGGCCACACTGGGCATCTATGCGCGAAAAGAAGCCTCCTACGGAGCGGTCCTGATTTCAGCCTTGTTCCTGGTCAGTTTTGCCCAGCTCCTCATCTGTAGCACGATCCTCTTCTCACTCCTGACCGGAATCCATACGATCTACACCGCACCAGAGTTCTCCCCCTTCGAGCAACCCGGGCACGTGTTGCACCTGCTCAGCCACCTGTTGGCGATTCCGGTTGGAACGCTTTTCGGTTTCGCCATGGGTGGCCTTGTGCTCTGGGTACTTCGTAAGATGGTGCCAACCGATCAGACTTCTTAGTACTGGCTCTTATTGGGAATTTCTGATCTCGCTGCACTCCTGTTTTTGCTCCTTGCCCCACGCTCCTGCCCGTGTCGCTAGAATGCCCCAATGCCAATACCGTCTCCGTTTCACAGTCGCACAGCAGCCCTTTGCGACAGCTATTTGTGGAAGAATTGGGCCGGATATCACGCAGTCTGCCGATACGGACTCAACCACGAGCCTGAATACCACGCGTTGAGGCATGCTTCCGGCTTGATCGATGTCACACCGCTGTTCAAATACGAGGTGCGAGGCAGAGATGCCTCTCGACTGCTGCAACGCATGATGGTGCGTGATCATGGGCGGCTGAAAGTGGGCCGCGTCGCCTACACTTGCTGGTGTGACGACGCGGGAAAAGTCATCGACGACGGCACCGTGAGCCGTCTGAGCGAGGATCAATACCGAATTACAGCCGCCGAGCCAACTTTCCGCTGGCTCGAACACCTTTCGGGCAACCTCGACGTACAGATCGACGATTCCACAACAACGTTGGCTGTCTTGGCGCTGCAAGGACCCACCTCGCGGGATCTGTTGCAGCAGGTCACCAGCCTCGATCTGAGCCGCTTTCGCTATTTCAGTATCGCTCAAGCCGAAGTCGATGGGATTCCCGTGTGGATCAGTCGAACCGGGTACACGGGAGACTTGGGTTATGAGATCTGGACGGAGGCTGCTCATGCCCCCCAGCTGTGGGATTCCTTGACCTCCGTCGGCAGATCGTACGGTATGCTTACGGTTGGACTGGATGCACTCGACATGGTCCGTATCGAGGCGGGTTACGTCATGTTGGATGTCGACTACTACAGTGCTCAGAAAGAAATTCTCGAGAGCCGCAAGTCGACTCCTTACGAGCTCGGGCTAGGGTGGATGGTGCATCTGGAACGGGACCCTTTCGTGGGGCAACGGGCTCTCCGGGCGGAAGCTGAGCGAGGAGCAGCCTGGGCCCTGGTCGGTCTAGACCTGAGCTGGGAAGCAATCGAGGCGCTCTATGATCGATACGGGCGACCCCCCTCCCTGCCGGCCACCGCCTCCCGCCATTCGCTTCCCGTCTACTCCGGCGATCAGCAGGTCGGATATGCGACCAGCCATACGTGGTCGCCCTTGCTCAAGAAGAGCATAGCCCTGGCCACGGTGCGGACTGCCTACAGCGATCCTCAAACCCATCTCAAGATCGAGCATACGGTGGAGCACGAAAGGTACCGCGTTTCGACTCGGATCGTCGATCTCCCCTTCTTCGACCCGGAACGGAAGAGGACGCCCTGATGTCGAAACACTACGATGCCATCGTGATTGGAGCGGGTCACAACGGGCTCACCTGTGCCGCCTATCTGGCGCGATCCGGTCGCCAGGTTCTGGTGCTGGAAAAACGCCATTTGGTTGGCGGAGCTGCCGTCACCGAGGAAATTCATCCCGGGTTCAAGTTCTCGGCCTGTTCCTATGTTGTCATCCTGCTCCGCCCCTGGATCATCCGAGATCTGAACCTCCCCGCCTTTGGCTACGAAGTGCTCCCACTCGATTCCACCTTCACCCCGTTTCCTGACGGTCGCTACCTTTTGCGCGACAGCGACGCTGCCAAGACTCGCCACAACATCGCCCAATTCTCGCAACGTGACGCCGAACGCTATCCGGAGTTCGGAAAGACGATGGGAGAGCTGGGCCGCCTGGCTAAACCTCTGATCGACACTCCCGTTCCCCAGCCCGGGAGCTGGAACCCGAAAGAGCTCTTCGAACTGCTGCGGATGGGCCGTGTGATCACCGGGAAGGGTACGGATTGGACGGTAGCCGCATGAAGATGATGACCATGAGCGCAGTTGATTTGCTCTCGGAGTGGTTCGAGTCGGAAGCCTTGATCGCTCCCATGTCGGCCAGTGGCATCATCGGGACTTTCCTGGGGGCCCGATCTCCAGGCACTGCCTATGTGCTTTTGCACCACTATATGGGCGAGATCGACGGCTCCTTCCGGGCCTGGGGCCTGTCTCGCGGGGGCACCGGACAGATCTCCCAGGCGATTGCCGATTCCGCTGCTCATCTAGGTGCCGAGATCCGATTGGAATCCGGTGTCAAGAAGATCCTGGTCCAGAACAACCGAGCCAAAGGGGTCGAGTTAGAAAGCGGCGAAGAGATCCGCGCCCCACTGACGATCTCAGCTGTCGCCCCCCACCTCACCTTCCTCAGAATGGTGGGTGAAGCGCACCTTCCCGACGAGATCGGGAAACAGGTGAAGCGGTTCAAAATGCGGGGAAGCTCGGCCAAGGTCAATCTGGCGCTCGAGGGATTACCCGAGTTCAAGTGCTTACCGGGAGACGGTCCCCACCTGCGCGGAGACATCACGATCGCCCCCAGCGTCGAGTACCTGGAGAGGGCCTTTGACGACGCCAAGTACGGAGAGTTCTCCCGGAAACCGTTTCTGGACGTGGTGATTCCCTCCCTGACCGATCCCAGTGTGGCTCCTCCAGGAAAGCACGTCATGTCGATTTTCGTGCAGTATGCTCCCTATCATCTCACCGCCGGACCTGATTCCTGGCCCGAGAAGCGGGACGCTCTAGGGGATGCCGTCATCGATACCCTGTCCGAATACATGCCGGACCTGAAGGACAAGATCCTGTGCCGGCATGTCCTGACCCCCGGGGATCTGGAAAAGACTTACGGCTTAACCGAAGGGAATATCTTTCATGGCGAGCTGAGCCTTGAACAGCTGGCCTTCCTCCGGCCCCTGGCTGGCTGGGCCCGATATCGGACTCCCCTGAAGGACCTTTGGATGTGCGCTTCGGGCACCCATCCCGGCGGCGGAATCATGGGCTCCCCGGGAGCCCTTTGCGCCGGCGAGATCCTCAAAGAGAGGAAACCATGAGCCGCAAGGCTGTGGTCATCGGTGGTGGACATAACGGCCTCATTGCTGCTCTGGTCCTGGCTCAGCGAGGGCACTCGGTCCGCCTCTTCGAGCGTCGTTCCAGTCTGGGCGGCGTGAGCGCGCCCTGGCATTTCGGAGAATATGAAGTTCCGGGCCTGCTTCACGAGACGAGTTGCCTGAGTCCACGCGTGTGCGAAGCTCTGAATCTGACCGCACAAGCCTTGAAAATGGCGGACTCCCCGGAGATCCTGGTTCCCGATCGTCAAGGACAGGTGATCGGGTTGCGCGGTCAAGCGATTCAAGGAGACGTGCTCCCCTCCGACCTCGCGAACCATCGCCATTGGATCGAGTTCCTGAGACGAGTCAAGCCTGTGTTGGAGCGCCAGATGAGTGGGCCGCCGCCATCGTTGGAGCTGTCAGGAAAGGATCTGCTGGGTCTGGGAGCCACCGGACTGTCAATTCGTCTGCTAGCCCGGATTATGCAAGAGATCCGGATTCGAGTGGATTGGGGACCAGAAAAAATGCCGTAGCTCTCTGATATAAAAGGGTTTATTAAACAAATCCTTATCGGAGAACTACGGCAATGTCAAACCCAGTCTGTCAGACCACCCTGGCATTTCACTCGCACACACAAATCACGGCTCGTTTTGATGGTGGGAACCTGACTTCCGATGCCGGATGGCTGTTGTTTGGTTCCCTGGATCGGCAAGATCGACTCTGCGAGGACTTCAGTTCGTGTATTGCGGATAGCCGGGACCAACGCTACGTTCGTCATGAGCAGTTAAAGCTGATCCGACAACGAGTCTTTCAGATCGTTGCCAGGTACGAAGACTGCAATGACGCGGACACGCTGCGCTCGGATCCCATGCTCAAGACCGTCTGTGATCAGTTACCTGAGAGCGATCCTGACTTGGCCACCCAGGCAACTTTTTCCCGTTTGGAAAACTCTGTCAGCAAGAAGGATCTCATGCGTCTGAGCCGGGGGTTCCTACAGCGTTATGTCCGCTCGCTGAAGAAGAGACGCCCCGACCCGGTCATCTTGGACCTGGACAGTACTGACGACCACACTCACGGCCAACAGGAATTCTCTTTTTACCACGGCTATTACCGAAACCACATTCTGCATCCTTTGCTGATCTTCGATGCCGTTACGGGGGACCTGGTCACTGTCGTATTGAGGCCTGGAAACAAGGGGGCTGCCTCTCACATCGTTCCTATTCTGAAACGAATCGTGAAAGCCATTCGACGAGAAGTTGGCAAGGAACTTCAAATTGAGATCCGGGCCGACAGCGGCTTTGCCACGCCTCGGCTCTACGAGTTCTGTGAATCTGAAGAGAACAAACTCCAATATGTCATTGGGTTAAGCCGGAACCCCCGCCTGCAACGGATGGTCGAGCCGATGCTCGAGTCGACTCGACTCAGGTTCGACGAGTTCGAGGAAAAACAGCGTCAGTTTGACGAGTTTCTTTATCGAGCCGGCAGCTGGGATCGATTCCGTCGCGTCATCGTCAAAGTGGAAGTCGACCATCGGGGGATCAATCGTCGCTTTGTGGTCACCAACCGAGACGATCTCTCTTCCCAGTCCCTTTATGATCACTACACCGATCGAGGACAGTCGGAGAACTTCATCAAGGCTTTTAAGAACCATCTGAGTATGGATCGGCTGAGCTGTCATCGATTCCTGGCCAACCAGTTTCGACTTCTCCTGCATGGGCTGGCTTACCAGATGTTCGTCCGACTCCGCGATTATCTGTATGGAACTCCCTGGCAGAAACTCGAAATCGAAACTTTGCGTCGCCGGGTCCTCAAAATTGGGGCGCGGGTTCGACAAACCACTCGACGCATCTGGGCCCATCTTTCCTCCGGCTTTCCGGAGCAGGCCCTTTTCCTACTCGTCTTGAATCGCCTTAACTCCAGCTAGCCTCTCCTAGGAGTCTGCGCGGCAGGAGTTTCTGATCAACGTGGAATTTCCAATTCTTGAGTTTATGTTTCGGGGTGCCCTATAAGAGAAAGGGCGATCTTTATCGTGCTTCCGCTTGCAGAGGCGGCCGAACTGCTGAAAATGAGCCCAGGGGGAGGGCATCTTTCCGTCCGAACCTGCTCAGCAGGTGGGTAGGCGCCCATTCATGCGTTTCAAGTTCAGGGCGAGACAGACCAGGTCCCACTCGCCTTCCACTTTCTCGAGTCCCCTCAAGCTGAAGGTTCGAAAGCCAAGGACCTGTTTAACCCAGCCGAATACAGGTTCCGCGATCACCTTGCGCCGGCGGTAGACAGTTTGCCCCGCCTCCGTGCCCAGCTTCTTGAACATGCGAAGCGTGGCGGGGAGATTTTCCGACGGCTCTGGATCTCGCCCCCTCTCGGCCCAAAGAGATGTAGCCATCGATCTCGCGTTCTTCTAGACCTTCAAAGTTCTCCTCGGACTTATACCCGGCGTCGGCCACTACCTGCTCGGGAGGGTGCTCCAGGTTCTCTTGGACCGCATCGATCATCCCCAGTAATTGTCTGTTGTCGGCCGCGTTATTGGTAACCCCCGTGGCCACGATCATCTGTGTCTCCTCATCCACAGCGGCTTGCGTGTTGTAGCATTGTTCGAATCCCCCAGAGCTCTTCATGATTCGACTTTCCGGATCTGTAAAGTTGTCTTGGGCCTTCTCCTCGGGAACTCCAAACTCCCGCTTGAAGGGGCGTCCTCCGCGCGGGTTCTTGCGACCGTCTCCGGGCTTGCGGCCGCGCTTCCGATCCGCCTCGGCCTGCCGTTGCTCCACTCGCTGCTTTGCCTCCCCGATCTTTTTCAGCCGATCTTCGCGGCGGCGTAACTCTTCAGGCAGTTCGTCTCCCTGATTCTCTTCGCCGTAGAGCTCGTCTTCCGCTTTATCCACCTGCTGCGCACGATCCAACAGTTCGGCGATCTCTCCTTCCAGCCTTTTCTCTTCTTCCAACATCCGTGAATAGCTCATCGCCTTATGTTTGCTGGCGTTGGCCTTGATCTTACAGCCGTCCACCGCCACTCGCCCCAGCTTGACCAATCCCGCCTCGGCCGCGCTCCGCGCCACCTGTCCAAACAGTTTCTTGAACTCTTTGAGATGACGTTGACGAAACTCCGCCATCGTCCGGTGGGCTGGAAAATTACCCGCCGACAACACTCGACGAGCCAGTTTCCGCGACGAGAACGTTCCCGTCGCGTACCCATAAATCAGGATCTTCACCATCATCCTCGGATCAAACGGCCGATTGCGCCGCCCGTCCCCTTCGTACGGCGCGTAGAATCCACTCAGATCCAGCTCATCCACCGTTTCGGAGATAAAGTAGGACAGATGATCTTCCGGCAACCAATCTCGCGGGGAGGGGGGTAGCAAGAAGCTCTGCTCCGGCTGGTACTTCCGAAATGTCGTTCCCATATCGCCATTTTATTCACCAGCCCGGAGATTTCCTGCCGCGCAGACTCCTAGGTCGGCAAAACATGATGGAATTGGTGAGAGTTCTGCCCATGGCAGTGGCCGATTGGTTCTCCGAGCACTTCGAGAGCGAACTGCTTCAGGCGGCCCTGGCCTTCCCCGCCCTCTTCGGTTCTTTTGCCGGTCCGCGAGCCGCCGGCACGGCGATAAGTTTATTGGCATTTCAGTCCCTTTCGACGGGGAAAGTTGTAGCCGGAGGGGGCGCCGCTCTGATTACCGTTCTCGAGAAGGCGGCCAGCGCTGCCGGAGTCCAGATCGAAACCGGGGCTCGAGTCGAAGAAATCCTGGTCGAGGCAGATCGCACAGTCGGTATTCGAGTGGGAGAGGCGCGCCTGGAAGCGGACCTGGTACTGGCCAGCTGCGATCCGGCGCAGGTTTTCTTGAAGCTTCTCGATCCATTCCTGCTCAGAGTGAAAGAGGCCGACGCCATCCGTTCTCTCCGCTCCCGAGGTGTCGTGGCTAAAATCCATCTGCTCATCGAAGGAGGCTTCGAACTCGACAGCCGCCCCGGTCAGCCGGTGAGTCCTGCCTATCTGGGAGCAGACAAAATCGACGATCTAGAACGAGCAATGGATGCTCCCAAGTACGCTCAGTTCAGTCGGAAGCCAGCACTCGATGTCTGGATTCCCGAAGACTGCAGATCTGAAGACGCCAACCTCGTGTCGATCCTGGCCTTCGGGGCTCCATTCTCACTCAAAGGCGAGTGGACGGAGGAAGCTCGCCAGAGTTTTCAGGACGCTGTACTCGATCAAGTCGAATCCTACAGCTCTGGAGTCAGGAACAGGATTCGGGCCGCTGAGTTGTTGACCCCGGTGGATCTGGCCGACCACTTCAATCTTCCCGGTGGACACCTTTGTCATCTGGAGCAGGCCCTCGATCAGTTTGCCGTGATGCGTCCAACGCCATTCGCCTGTCGCTACGCTACCCCGATCCCAGGTCTCTACCTGGGGGGAAGCGGCTGCCATCCAGGCGGTGGAGTCACCGGTTTGCCCGGTTTCTTGGGAGCTTCTGCGGTCCTGTAATCCGGATTGAAACGCTGCCGGTCTTTGCGTCAACGACTGGCCAACCCACGCGGAGCCTGGTCCTGAGTTCGAATCCGGGTTAGAGTTGAGATACTTCATGAATGTGAGACGAGATCTGTCAGGGCCGAGTCGGCTGATTGCGAGCTTGCTAGCAGCAATAATGGCCGCTCTACTGGGCGGATGCAAGGAAGAGGTGGTCCCGGAACTCTTCGTCCCGAGCCGGACCCATGAGGCGTACGTCTTCGGTCTTGAGCAGTCCGAACTGGCGGAAACGGCTTTGGCCCAGGACTGGATCCAAGCCGCCGATCGAGCCCTGGGTGCTCCGCAAGAGATCCAACTCCCTCTGCTGGAGTCCGTTTTTGTCGACCCCAATCGCCCCGCCGCATTCGCGTTTCGCTTTACGACCGTCCGGGGACAGGTCATCAAGATTCTCATCGAAGAGCAAGCCGATCCAGACCTCCGACTCTTTATCGATGTGTTCCGCCCTGCCGAGGAGGCCGAAGATCCGTATGAACTGATCGCTAGCGCCGCCCAGGACCGGAATGAGGTTCAATTCGAGCCGCGAGGAGATTACGACTATATCCTGCGGCTGCAGCCTGAACTGCTGCGGGGAGGTCGCTTCACAGTCAGCATCACTACCCAACCAGTCTTCGATTTTCCAGTCCAGGGACGCAGTACGAAGTCTATCTTGAGCCCCTTTGGAGCTCCTCGAGATGCTGGCCGCCGATCTCACCACGGAGTCGATATCTTTGCGCCCCGGCATACCCCCGTGTTGGCTCCAAGTCGTGCCTACGTCCGATCGGTGGGCAAAAATGACCTGGGTGGCAACGTTGTTTGGCTGCGCGATACAGAACGCAACCTGAGCCTCTATTTTGCCCACCTACAGGAGTCCAAGGTCGAGGAAGGACAGTGGGTTGAGCCGGGTGATCTGGTGGGCACGGTTGGAAACTCCGGAAACGCCCGCACCACCCCAACCCACCTCCACTTTGGAGTCTACCTTCGCCGCAGGGGGCCCATTAATCCTTATTACTATCTCCATAGTATCAACGGAGATCCAGATCCGATCGAAGTTGATTCAGCTCTTCTGGGCAACTGGGTTCGGCCCCAGCGAGATGGACTGCGCCTGCGCCAGGGTCCCTCCCGCCGTCGTCTAGTGCTGCTGGAACTGGATGCGGCGACCCCCCTGCGCATCGTAGGAGCGGCAGGGAACTACTTGAAGATTCAGCTGCCTGACGGGCTGGCAGGCTATGCGGAGACCCGACTCCTCACACCGGATCCGCCACCGCTGGGTCAGGAGACAATGGCCGGAGATTCCGATCTATGGAGTGAGCCCACACCGGCTGGAGTACCGATTGGGCGGGTGGAGGCAGGAGCGGAGATTCACATCCTCGGGAAGTTCGCAAACTTTCGGCTTGTTCAAGAGTTGGGCCGCTTGGCCTGGTTGCCGAATCCGGACGCAAGGGCAGCCAGGAGCGAAGACGAGGAGAACTGATCCAGAGGCAAACGGGAAAGAGAAAGGAGGGGATTATGCTGGGAGCAAGAATCGCAGTTATCAGCCTTTTCTTGGGAGTCACAATCGGGGCGGATTTTGATCTTCTGATTCGGGACGCCCGGGTGGTCGATGGTACCGGGAGCCCCTGGTTCAGGGCAGATATTGGGATTCGCGGAGACTTGATTGTAGCGCTAGGGGCGCTGGCCGGGAAAACGGCCGATCAGATTGTCGATGCCGAAGGTCTGGTGTTAAGCCCGGGATTTGTCGATGTCCACACCCACGTCGAGGGGAGTGGACGAGGAATCGAACGCATTCCGGACGCCCAGAACTTTCTCCGTGACGGTGTGACCAGCATCGTGACTGGCAACTGCGGCGGTTCGGTGATTGAAGTCGGGGACTGGTTCTCTCAACTCGAAAGACTCGGGCTATCCATCAACCTGGCCACGCTGATCGGTCACAACACCGTGCGCAGCGCCGTAATGGGACGAGCGAATCGAGCTGCTACCTCAGCAGAGTTAGAGGAAATGCAAGCCCTGATCGCGAAAGCTCTCGAAGACGGCGCCGTGGGCTTTTCCACCGGTCTGCTCTACATTCCCGGGACCTATGCCGATACGGCCGAAGTAGTGGCCCTGGCCAAGGTAGCTGGCAGGTATGGAGGAATCTATGCCAGCCATATTCGGCAACAGGGAGCCAGCCTCCACGATTCGGTACGGGAGGCCGCTCAAGTGGGAGAACAAGCCAGCCTGTCTGTCCAGATTTCTCACTTCAAGATCAAGGGTCGAAGCCGCTGGGGAAAGATCGGAGAGGCTCTCGAGTTGGTGGAGAACTTTCGCGACCATGGGGTCGACGTCGCGATAGACGCCTACCCGTATCAGCGAGCCAGTACCAACCTTGGTGTGAATCTTCCGAGTTGGGCTCTGGCCGATGGCAACGAGGCGGTTGCCAAGAGGCTTACCGATCCAGAAACTCGGAGCAAGATCATCCAGGAGATGAAATCGATGCTCCGGGATGGCGGATATGGAGACTTTTCTTTTGCCACCATTGCCAACTATCGGACCCAACCGGAGTGGGCAGGAAAAACGATCGCCGAGGTCACGCTCGAGATGGGAAGGCCGAGCACGATTGATGGGCAGATCGAGACGATTCTGGAGATGCAGTTAGCGGGCGGCGCCCAGATGATTTACCACTACATGAGCTTGGACGATGTCAGGACGATCTACCGATATCGCAACACTGCCGTGGCTAGTGACGGCGGGGTCCAGGAACCGAGCGGAAGTAAGCCTCATCCCAGATCCTACGGTACCAATGCCAGGGTGTTGGGCCAGTTTGTGAGGGAGGAAGGGATCCTTAGCCTGGAAGAGGCCGTGCGGCGAATGACTTCGCTCCCGGCTGGACGATTCGGATTCCTCGACCGGGGACTGGTACGACCAGGCATGAAGGCAGATCTGGTCCTGTTCGATCCGGAGAAGGTGGTTGACAAAGCGACCTACGAAGATCCCCATCAATACAGTCAAGGCTTCGAGCATGTCCTGGTGAATGGAGTCTTTGTGATTCAAGATGGCGAACTCTCGAGCGGCCGCCCAGGACGGATCCTACGCCTGTCGGCCCGGATGCCAAAGTGATTTGGATTGCTACAGCGGGGTCGTTGGCGAGTGAATTATCCGGGTTAGAAAAACCGCAAGACTGCCAACAGACTCTTGATTTCGATTTCGCTCAAGCTGCGCGTTTCCGGACGATCGGGGGGCGGTTCGTGCCAGCGCTCGATTCCCGAGAAGCGGAACCGTTGCAGAACCTCGGTCAGGTTTCTTGACGAGCCATTTGTGAAATAGGGGTATTTTGTCCAGATTCGGCGCAGGCTGGGAACTCGCGTGCTGGCTTTCGAGACGTAGGGGAGAATGCCAGTCTTGGTGGAGAAGGAGGCTCCCCATACCAGATCGAGCTCCGAATCGAGGAGGAACCGGGGCCAGTCCTGGAACGGGACGGTGAGCTTCGTCTGAGTGGATGTTCGAGGCTGATGACAGTCTTGACAATTGTCCCTAAAAATCTCCAAACCTTGCATGGCTTTTGCACTGAGCTTTCTCTTCCTGAGGCGCCACGGGTTGATCGGAGATTTGAAATCGTAGAAGAAGTCGACGAACGACCTGCGTAGCTCGAGCGGCCCCATCACGGATGGCAGTGCTTCGATCGTGTCCAACCACCCGGCACCAAGCTTTTCGATCTCAAAGTGGGAAGATCCCTGATTTGCTACATCGAACTCCGCGACCACCATGGCCGGTATGTCGGCCGTCCCCGCCCGGCTGAAGAGCGGGAGATTTTCGGGCAGACCGAATAGAGGCCGTGTGGTCACGAACACGTTGGATCTCCCCGTGTAGTGAGTTCTGCCATCAAAGCCGCCTTGTGGGTGGCAGGCCTCACAGGTGGCACGAGAAAGGGGGCCGCGGCTCAGATTGCTGGGGGCCAGCAAGTCTGTGAAGAAAAGCAGCTCGCCGATCCTTCCCGTGGGAGACCGTGGGCCGGGCTGAGCTGAAGGAAAGCTCGACGGGTCGGACCGCCCCATAATTCGAGCCGGTCCAAGAGCGGGTTGACTGCCAGCAGATTTTGCTCTGCTCCCCACGCAATCACTTCCGTACCCGGGGCAAGCGGGAGCTCGAGATGTCCGGTCAGAGCTCCCGATTTCCACTCGAACTTCCACAGTCCTGATCCGCCGAAGCAGGCGACTACGATGGTCGGTACGGGGTCAACCGCCAGCTTCAATCCCCTGGGGCTCCGACATTTCCGGGAAGAGAGGTTCAGGGAGGAGACGATCTTGGGGGTTCCCTCGGCGCTGCTCTTAAACAAGTACAAGAACGAATCTACGAAACCAAAACCGGTGCCATCACGCACCAGTGGATGATCTTCGATTCCGGTGGCTGCGATCCAGACCACATCCCCTTTACTCTCCTCGACCAAGTCGAATCCCCAGAACGGACCCTGCTTCGAGATGGATTGGCGCTGACTCCAAATCCGGACGGGCGTGATCCCGCGGTACTAGCAGAATCCGACCTTCCGCCGGCAACGTCACTGCCAGCCAATTGCGCGTTACCCGGATTCGTCCCGGGGGTGAAGGCAGTGAGAACCAGAGGGGCTCGAAGGCCAGCTCTGCAGAGCTGGCCGGAACCGGGGTATGCAGAATCCCTCTCTCGAAAGCATCGGTGAGGAAGAGCTCCCCACCGTCGACTGCCAGGTCGGCTGTCGAGGTCAGCCCTGGAATCTGGTAGTCGGCCTCCTTCAGCAACCCCTGTCCAGACAGGGAGAAGAGCCGCAGAGTATCGGACAATGTGCCCCCCACCAGGGCGCTTCTTCCGTCGTTTAGAAGTGCCAACGAGGACGCGCCTCTGGGTGCATCGGCCGAGTCGATGAGCTGGAGTTCAGAGTCGAGGAGCATTAGTTGTGATCTCCCTTGGAGGACCACAGGTACCGGTCCAGCTCGGGTAAGAACTCCGCCCGTACGGGATCGTCACCAAATAGCCCGTCTGGTCTACTCATCGCCGGCCAGCCCTTACGGCCGCTCAGCTGGTCCTCGTGACGCAAGGTTGCTTCCCAGGCCCCGGGGTCGGCCTCAGCCGGCGCCAATGCCTGATTTCGACCCGGTACGATTAGACAAGAAGTGAGGAGCAAGGCTGAGAGCGCCGTAAGTAGCGACTCGGCGGCCGCCCTCCGCTGAGAGGCCGCTACCAACCTTTCTCTTCCTGGGCTGCGGCCATATGGATGGAAACTTTCAGGTCTCCTCCGGCCGCACTTACCAGCACCATGCTGCCATCCAGGACATCTTTGACTTGCTGCTGGCTGAGGGCGATCTTCAGATCTTGACCGTCGTTGGCAATCTTGAAACTAGTTTGGCCCTGGCGCAAAGCAGCCACTGTGAGATCGTGGGTAGACACTTCAACAGCGGCGGCGGCGGATTTTCCAACCTTGACCGACAAAGCCGGTTCTCCAGCCCCCGCACTCTCGGCGTCAGAAGTGGAACAGGACGAAAGAAATGGGAATTATATACGGTAGTACCCAAAAATGAATGGCCGCATAGATAAGACACCCTGTCAGCATTGCGACTCGCCTGGAGGCGAAGTAACGTTAAGAAATCAGGTCTGTATGCCACTCAATGGGCGCGTACAATGCATCGACCACTGCATTCACCATATCGTGGCGGCCCTGAATGCCGGTGGGGTCCGCACCGTTGCCAGTTGTTGCGGACATGAGGAGATGAAGGGGAACATTGTTCTTGAGGATGGGCGCGTTCTTCTTATTCAGCAGAAGCCCGAATCCATGGAAGCCTGGAAGAAAGTTGTTGAGCTCTAGCTAGTGTGGCAGGCAGGCGAGCAGTGGGCGCATCCGTTCACCTGCGAATAGTATTTGCGCGCTGTAGTAACCGCTGTACTGCAGGAATAAAAATCGCCTAGATAGAGTCGGTTCTCGGCCTTCGGCAACCATGAGCATCCTGTCTTGTGGACCTCACGATCTCCGTTCGATTGCGCGTTTTTGTTTACGTAGTAGAGAGCCATTGTGTGCTCCTTTTAGAGGAATTACCCTCCTGAGTTAGGCTTTCTAGGATCGTAGTTGGCAACCGCCCTTGCCAGCTTCTCAGGTGTGGCATCGGGGATGCTCAAGTCTTTTTCAAGCTCAGACTTGGTGGGACGGTGCTTGCTGGCGGCCCATTGGGTGGACCGGGCTTTCTTGGGATTAGCGTTCCGTTTCTCCTTCGGTTCCTTCCCCTTCATCGTGTTATAATCCATGCTCAGATACTAGCCCCGAACCGACTGAGCGTCAACCATAGAATAGGGCTTGACGCCCTTGCTTCCAGAATAGGCAAAACTTAGTTAAAATACTGGCAGTGCTCACCTTTCCAGCATTTTGTGGGCAACGTATAATACCACCACTTTATGCTGTGGTTAAAAGGAGGTGTCCATGAAAGACCAACAAGAACTTAACCGCGAAGCGTACAGCGCCTTGAAGAAAAAGCTGGAGACCACGGACTTCGGTCGCACGGTGTTGTTGCACGATGGTGAAGTGATTGCCATTTACAACGACAGCGGGGACGCGTATGACATCGGCTGTGAAAAGTTTGGCCTGGGGAACTTCACCACACAGGAAGTGGGGAAAGGGCCGATATCTCTTGGAATATTCACTCTCTGTCTTCCCCAGGGAAGAGCTTAATGCCGACATTCACCACTGTTGTCAAAGCCAACCAGATCATCTTTGTCTCTACGGTCTCCATACCCCAAGCTCGAAGTACGCCCTCTCCAGAGGGCAGAAACTACAGTACGCTGTTCGACACTGGTGCTCAGTGCTCACTGATATCCCCGAAGGTTGTCAGCGAACTCCCGTTGGTGACAATCGGAGACGCCTCAATAACTCCAGTTCACGGAAAGGCTATCCTGACGTGTCGCTACAGAGTACGGCTTGACATTCCAGTAGCAAGCACGCGCTCACTTCCAGGAGGAGGGACTGAGCCCTTCACCCATCTTTGGGGTAGGGAACTGGAAGTCGCAGAACTCCCCTATCGTCCGGACGACTACGATGTACTGATGGGAATGGACTTCATAGCCCCGTGGCATATCACGATACAGGGTGGGCGGTTCATACTCAGTATCTAGCTCCACAGCCTGTCGAAAACCCGCACTCAGAAATCAGATCCTTGTACCGCAACCGCTTCCCGTCCATGCCCCGCACCATCTCCATCATCTGGTCGATGGTTTTACACAGCGTTTTGGTCAGTCTCAGGATCTATAGTAGCTGATTGATTTCAGAGAAATGGGGCCTACTTTAAAACAGGCCCCAAAAACTTGGATTGGAAAGAATTCAGACGCCTTCCACTCTACTTTTTCTCTCTGACAACAAATTGAGGTGACCCCAAGGTTTGGCAAGTCTTCAACCTTTCTCAGGGTCACCTTATGGGGGCTGCTTGGTGCGGCTGAGGACTCTAAATCTGCCAGCCGAGGGTTCGATTCCCTCAGCCTCCACACCAAGAGTCTACGCTACCAGATCCTTATAGCGAAGTCTTTTCCCATCCATGCCCTTTGCCACTGATGCCATCTGGTCGATGGTATCCAGGGAGCGGATGTTGTGCCGTCCTGAGAACTCGGTGACATACCGTTGCAGGTGCTTCTCGCTCATGCGGTGATAGGTGCCGTAGTAGCCCCGCTTCAGCATGGCCCAGAAGGACTCTATCCCGTTGGTGTGGGCCTGACCCTTCACAAATTCCCTGACGCTGTGACGGACGGAAGCGTGCTCGAAGTCCAGCCAGAGCCGATTGTAGCCGCTGTGATCGTCCGTGTAGACCGTTGATCCGGGCTCGACACGATCCTGGATAAAGCCTTCTAGCTCATCCTGGGTGGTTCCCTGAATAACCGAAGCCTTAACCTGATTGGTGGTTCGGTCCTTAGCTCCGACGACTGGAGTCTTTCCAACTCCCCCACGACCAGCGTGAAGCCTCTTGTTAGAATGCTTGTTCTTCTCTTTGCCGCCGATGTAGGTCTCGTCCACTTCGACCGGGCCTTGGAACACGCTCTTATCCTTTGCCCAAGACTCTCTGAGCCTGTGGCCGATAAACCAAGCTGTTTTCTGAGTGATCCCCAGGTCGCGGTGCAGCTTCATGCTGGATACGCCTTTGATTCCAGTACTGAGGAGGTACATGGCGATGACCCAGGTCTGGAACCCAAGGTTAGACCCCTCCATAGCGGTTCCTGTCTTGGCACTGAAACGCTTGCGGCAGTCTCGGCATCGGTAGGGCATGGTGGGATGCTTGGCTCCGGTCTGGACGTTAACCGACCCGCAATGAGGGCAGGCAATCCCATTCGGCCAACGTTGCCCGACAAACCATTTCTCAGCCGTGGAATCATCGGGGAACATCTTGAAGAACGCTTTTACTGAAAGCCCTTTGCGGTGGCTCTTTCCAGGTGCTTTGTGCTTATCCATGGGTACTATTATAGTATTCAGGGGTGACATTTTTGGGTACTACCGTATATAATTCCCAAAGAAATAGACACAGAAAAAGAAATCCCAGGATCGCGCGCACATTCACCTCCACTGTTTTTTTGGGCTCTGGCATTGACCGGTCAGGGGCGAACTCGGTCCCCGTCCCACAACGGGAATTGAACCTGTGCCCAGCCACCGGCTCGGGCCCGATCAAGTTCAAGCCTAGCAGTGCCCGTAGGGAAGAAAATCGTGGGATGGCAAGCTCATTGTCAAGAAATGATCAACTTCCGGTCAGGGAAACTGAAACTGAGGGGCTCGAGGAGAGCAATGAATTGACAACCCGGCTAGCGAAGAGACACCCTGAAGAGGTGCCATGTGGAAGCTGAGCCGAGACCTGATGGATCAATTCCGTCCCGCTTTCCTGTTCCTCGTTCTGGGTGCGGCGTTGTTACTGACCGCAGTACTGGCTTACCAGGCGCAGGACGCGGCGCGTTCTCACCGCCGAACCGCAGAGGCAGTTCTGCAGGAGTACGCCTTGTTGGCGGCGCGTGAGTTCGTTCGTCGGGTCGACTCTGACCTTGGCTACTACGGAGTGACCCTAGCGCTGCAGCAGCTGTCTGATGGGGAGAGCCTGCCGGATCCAGCGCAGGTCGGGGACACTCGACGAAGAGCCCTCAACCTTGTGAAGACCTTCTTCCGCTGGAATCTGGAGAGGGGACCTCCCCAGGTTCGCCCAGATCTGGCAGGCGCGCAGCTCTCGCCCGAGGTTCTGGAAGGACTTCGCAGGCATGCCGGATCTTTTGATCAGGATTGGACCTATGCTCTTTACCTCCCTCCGAGCCAGGAGGATCTCCTGATCTTCTATCGCCCCATATCGTCGCTGCCTCGCACCGGTATTGAGGGATTCATTGCCGACTCTGAAGCCGTTACCTGGCACTTTCAAAAAGTGATGGATGGAAGCCCTCTGCTGCCGTTGTCGCCGGGTAAGGGAGTCGAGAATTCTCAGCTCTCTCTTTCTGTGATTGGACCGTCCCAGGAAGTGATATTCCGCACTTGGCGCTCCTATTACAGTCCGGTTTCCGTCGACCATGACTTTGGGGCTGGATTGAAGGACTTGAGGCTGACTATCGAACTCGATCCGAAAGCTGCCGGCCAACTGGTTATCGGGGGCTTGCCAGGTTCCCGGATGCTGCTTTTGCTCGGTCTTCTCACGTTGAATTCCGGGCTCATCGTAGCAGCGCTGGTCCAATTGCGTCGGGATCGCGAATTCAGTCGCCGCCAGGCCGATTTCATTGCTGCCGTTTCCCACGAACTCAGGACCCCCCTGGCTCAGATCCAGATGTTCACCGATACCCTTCTCCTGGAGCGTGTGCGGTCGCCGCAGGAGGCCCGTCGATCGCTCGAGATCGTTTCCCAGGAGACTCGTCGGCTTGCTCATCTGGTAGAAAACGTGATCCAGTTCTCCCGCTCTTTGCGCCAGCACACAATGCTCGAGATTCAGTCAATCGATCCGATCCCCGTGCTTCACGAGTTGCTCGAACATTTTGCTCCATTGGCAGAGTCCTCCGGTTGTTCCATCATGGTTCAGGACTCGTCAGAGCCGGTTCGAGTCGCCGCCGACCCGAGCGCGTTCCGACGGGTTATCCTCAACCTTCTCGATAATGCCGTGAAGTATGGACCTGCGGGCCAGTCTGTCCGGGTAACGGTTGCGGAGAGTTCGGACAATCGAGTTCGGATCGGCATTGAGGACGAGGGAGAAGGAGTCCCCGAATCTCAAAGAGAGACGATCTGGAAGCGGTTCGAGAGACTGGAACGCCATCGAAACGCAGCGTTGGCCGGCACTGGGATTGGGCTGGCGGTAGTCCGGGAGCTGCTCGAAGCCCAGCAGGGTAAATCCTGGGTCGAAGCCGGAGCCCGAGGAGGGGCGTTGTTCGTGGTCGAGCTTCCCATCTCAAACCTGCCCCCTGCTGTGCACGAGGAGTCCTCGTGAAGAAGATCCTGATTATCGAAGACAACCAGAATCTGCTTTCGGTTTGCAGAACAACCTCGAGATCGAGGGATATCGCGTTCAAGTGGCGGTCGATGGAAAAGTGGGCCTCGAGATGGCTCATGCTATGAACCCCGATCTCATCGTTCTCGATCTGATGCTTCCACAACTGCATGGCTTCCAGATTCTGCGCCGCCTGCGCGGTGACCGAATCGGAGTTCCCGTGCTGATCTTGAGCGCTCGAGGAGAGGAGATCGACAAGCTGCGTGGTTTCCGATTCGGGGGCGATGATTATGTGACAAAACCCTTCAGTATCCTGGAACTGCTTGCGCGCATCGACGCACTCCTGCGAAGAGCGGAAGAGCGATCCCCAGAACCCGCTTTCTCCGAGTTGGAGTGCTTCGGGACGATCCGGGTCGATCCGAGAACCCGAGTGGTTACAAGATCGGGTCGCGAAGTATATCTTGCGCCCAAGGAATTTGATCTGCTCTGGGAATTGCTGCGACACGATGGAGCCGTGGTCTCGCGGCTCCAGCTGATCCGAGAAGTTTGGGGATACCCAGACAGTGTCCTGCCCCGAACTGTCGATACTCACATTGGGGAGCTCCGAAAGAAACTCGAGCAGGACCCTGCCAAGCCGGAGCACATTCTTACGGTCAGCAAAGCCGGTTACCGACTGGCGAAATAGCTGGAAACAATGAGGAAATAAGCAACAGCGGGAAGTGCAATTTTGCCGGAAGGCTATGAACGGCAGGCCCCGGGCTGGAGCTTCGAAGCTCTGATGATCCTCGCGCCTCGACCTGACTCGCGTCGCGCTCCCAACAATGGGTACGTTATTTCCTGAACGCAGCACTAGGCCCAAAATAAGCGTATCAGCTTCTGGGCCGCTCGATTGACTCTTTTTGAGGGTATTTAGCCCTCTGTGGTCGACTTTCGGACTGAAGGCTGCGCGAGTCGGGCGCATCCGACGGTGATCTCCGGCTGGAGGGCCTTCGGAGTGGGATCGAGAGGCAAGAATCGGAATTTTCGGCCGTTTTCGAACAGACTTCGACCTCAGCCCTTGAACCTCCGTGGATTTTCTTTGCTTTGTCCTGTGGCGGGTTAGCCGTAGCGGACCCGCTTGGGCGACGGCACTCCGCTCAGCAGCGTTTCGGTCCAGTCGTTGACGTTCAGCAGCCGGTAAAGAAGACGTCGCCCCCGCTGCAGGATCTGGCAAGGAATCTGAACCAGCCGGCGCAGGAACCGGCGATACTCCATCTTCAGAATCCGCTGCCCCATCGTCTTGTCGGATTGCACCAGGCCCAGCCAGGCTTTCAAGTTCCAGGCCTGGGCAGCAATCACCAGGTACGCCCAGTTGGACTCGAGGCTGTCCGAGGGCATCCGCATCGCCTGAACCCCGTTCTTGAGCTGCTCCACCACATTCTCCTGATGGCAGCGACGATTGGCTGAGAAAACCACTTCCCTGGCCGACTCCTTTCGCAGGTTGGTCAGATAGAACAGATAGCGGGTCTCGTCAAAGAGCCGTCCCTGTCCTTGGGTGACCGTAATTTGCTTTCGCACCACCACCAGCCGATAGTTCTGCTTGCAGGCCGCCGGTCGCTAGGCCAGCTCGGCCACATCTTCCCGCTCCAGTTGCAGATTGCGATAGCCATTCTTTTTGACCAGGGCCTGGCGGATATTCTTGCGCCGCCGTCTTCGCAGTTTCTTCTTCTTTGCCCGATCCAGCCGACTCCAGGCGCTGGGCTCCAGTCCTTCGGCCCGACCAACCAACCCCTGGCTGGAATCCGCCCCAAAGAGAAACTCTACGCCCTCCTGATCCCAGCGGTCCAGATGACGCGTCTGCGTAAAATCCGTGTCGCCCCGCAGCAACACCTTCTGGAAACCACCACCGCGCACCAACTCGATGGCCCGATCCAGCACCTCGGCCGCGCCTTCATGGGAGGGTCGGTTGCCCGACCGATTCACCAAATAGAGCACCTCGTTGGTCTCAGCCACAGACACTACCAGCGGATGATAGCTCCAGTGGCCGGTGTAGCTCATTCCGATTCCGCTCTTACACTGTCCATCCGTCGGGGCGATCGTCCCGTCCACATCAATCGTGGCCTGACGGTGAAACTCCTTGTCTTGGTTCGACCACACTTTCCGTCGCGCCTCATTGACCGCTTCCATCAGATCCCAGATCGAATTCCTGTCGAAGCGCCGCAGGAAGTCCCCCTCCGTGGACGGCGCCGGCACCTTGCGGGCCCCCAGCGCGTCCAGATACACCGGGTCCCGGCGTCGAGCCTCCACGTCCTGCAGGCAGCTACCGCCCGTCATGACGTTGTAAATCAGATTGAGCACATGATCCGATTCCCGGTACGGCAGATGCCGCTCCAGCACCTTCACCCGTTGGTCGATGGTTTCGGCCAGTTCCAGCTGCTTGACCAGCAGCTGGATCACACCCAGCCCCCCGCAGTCCACGGCTCGGACTCGATCCGAAATCGCATAATGGATGTTGCCCCCGCGCAGCACCCTTTGGCCCTTCTCCGGCATCCAACTCCGATCTAATCGATCTTCACTTCCCGATTGCCGTTTGCGCAGGATTTCGATATCTTTTGGGTTCACCTGAAATGCCTTTCTTTTCGGTGTTTTCCAGAGTTTTTTTGCAACCCTAGAATACCCGTCAGGACTGGCATTTCGGGCCTTTTCAGGCCCTTGGAATCAACACTGATGTACTTGCTTTGGGTCTAGGAGCGCCCTTCCTGAAAAAAGTTCTCGTAGAGTTTCACGTCGGTGGGGCTGCCCAGCACCAGGGGCACTCGTTGGTGCAGGCTGGTAGGCTGGATTTCCATGATGCGCTGAGTTCCTGTGGAGGACCGCCCACCCGCCTGTTCGACGATGAAAGAAAGCGGGTTCGCTTCATATAAGAGCCGTAGCTTGGGCTGAGGCTGTTGGGCCGGGTTCTTGTGGCTGGCGGGGTAGAGAAAAATTCCGCCGCGCAACAGGTTGCGGTGGAAGTCCGAAACCAGAGATCCGATATAGCGAGCTGAGTAGGACTTTCCATTGGGCGCCGGAGTCTCCTTCAGATGCTGGATATAACGACGCGTTCCCGGATCCCACTGTTCTGTATAACCCTCGTTCGCGGAATAGATACTACCGACTTCGGGTATCTTGATATCGCGGTGAGATACCAGGAACTCTCCCACAGAAGGGTCGAGTGTAAAGCCGTGTACTCCACTCCCGGCCGTGTAAACCAGCATGGTGCTCGATCCGTAGATGCAATAGCCCGCCGCCACCTGCTCGATTCCGGGCTGCAGGCAGTCCTCGAGAGTTCCGTCCGGGCCCGGACTCTTTCGCTGAAGGATCGAAAAGATCGTGCCGATGCTGACATTCACATCAATGTTTGACGAACCATCAAGAGGGTCGAAGAGCAGAATGTACTTCCCCTTGCGGAACTGCTCAGGGATCTTGAGCACCTCTTCGTTCTCCTCCGAGGCCATCAGACAGAGATGGCCGCCATGGTCCATTGCCATGAAGATGGTTTGATCGGCAAAAAGATCGAGCTGCTGGACTGCCTCTCCATGGACATTCGTGCGGCCGGATAGGCCGAGGATGTCGGCCAAGCCTGCTTTGTTGACTTCCCGAGAGATGATCTTGAAAGCGATCGTCAGATCCCAGAGCAGGCTCGTGAATTCGCCCGTTGCCTCGGGGAGACTCCGTTCCTGATCAACTAAATGCCGTCCGATGGATAAAGTTGTTTCGCTCATTTAGAAATGCTCCAATCCGATGCCGGGGGATCCAGGGCTCCGGGGGTACAATGCCCAACTCAACCGTGGGTAATACGGTAACGAGTTGCTCAGTCTAGGGCAAGGAGTTAGGGCCAGTAGATTCTGGCTGAGCAGGGCATCAACCACTGAGCAAGTTGCAGTGGAGAGGTGCCTAGTGCACGGTACGCGACTTTTTGTTCATGAAATCCAGCAGCAGGTAACGGGCCAGATTTCGGGTATTCGTGAAATAAGCTTTTCCCTGGCAGATCTGAGAGACTCGTTTCACGAATTCCACCAAATGATAGTCCCGGGCCACCATGAAAGTATTGATCAGAATGCGGGAGCGACGGCATTGCCCAACTTCCCGGAAGGTCTCTCGCAGGATCATTGGATCAAGGCCAAAGGGATTCCGGTAGATGCGGCCATCGGGCAGAGTCACCGCCGAAGGTTTACCGTCCGTGATCATGATGATTTGCCGCATTTCCTTGCGTCGATTCATCAGAATGCGGCGAGCCAACCGAAGTCCCTCGCAGGTGTTGGTGTGGTAGGGCCCGACTTTGACCTGGGCCAGTTGATGAAGCGGGACCTGTTGTGCCGAATCGTGGAACAGGACAACGTCCAAGGTGTCTCCGGGAAAGCGTGTGCGAATCAGGTGAGCCAGCCCCAAGGCCACTCGTTTGGCGGGAGTGAATCGATCTTCGCCGTAGAGAATCATACTGTGGCTACAGTCCAGCATCAGGACCGTGGCACAGGAGCTGTGGAACTCCGTCTGATGCACGTGCAGATCTTCGTACTCGATTTCGAGCGGGAGCTTCAGGCCACGCCTTTGTAACGAAGAGAGTAGAGTACGATTAATGTCGATATTCAATGTGTCGCCAAACTGGTAGCGGCGACTGGCCGAATCGGCGGCTATGTCGGTCGTCAACTTGTCGGTCCGGTGAAGCCCGAACGTACTCTCCCCTAACGACCCCAGTAAATGGCGTAGCGTCTTGTAGCCGAGGAAGTCAATTCCCCTCAGGGTTAATTCGAAGCGCATGAGTGGTTGGGGGGTCGCTTCGGTGCCGCTTCCCTCCTCTGCCGGACCCGGGGGAGCCTCGATCGCTTTGAGGAAGCCTTCCTCCACGAGTCGGCCGATCAATGCCTCCAGAAAATCCTCCAGGTCCGCGTCGAGCCTCAGATGGGGATCTTCTGCGTAATCAGCCAACTGCTCTTGCCAATGCTCGGGAATGAGGGGGGAATCTTGCAGCAGCCGTGCCAAGGCCCACTTCAGGGACTCCATTCCTTCTCCACTACCGGGAGTGCCTAATTGAGATTCAAAACCGCTCTGCAAAAAGAAATCTCGGAGTTGATCCATGAGATCCTTCGGATCGATTTCTTCCAGGGGATTGGGTTGGTAGCGTCGATAGGTAACTTTGGGCATGGCACTAGTTAAACGAACGGGTCCGTTCTTCGAGTTCTCGGAGCATGTCCTCGCTGGCCGATTCAGCTGAGACGTGGTAGCCCCGTGCTTCGCTTCGGCTGAGACGGCGGACGGAGCAGAGCCCTTCCAGAATCATTTCGACGGCAGCCACGGTCATCTCGGGATCTTTGTCCCAGAAAACTTCCTGCTCTGCCAAGAGCTCCTTCAGACCCTGAATCGAGGCAACCTTGGACAGAAACTCGCTGGCTGAAGTCATCCCAGTTACACGGATCTCTCCCCCCAACTCGAACCATTGAATTAGAAACTCAAAGTCGGACTCATCGAAAGTCGACTTGAAAGTTCCCTGAACCGCCCGTTGGATAAGCTCGCGCGCAACTCGCTCTCCGCCCTCGAGCTCCCCTTCATAGTCCAGCTCGAGCTTGCCTGTTATGGATGGCAAAGCGGCATAGATATCAGACACCCGAATAACTGGGCGCGCGACACCACCCTGCAAGAGTGCGCGACGCTCGGCATTGCTCACGCAGTTTTCAAGGCAGCTTATCGGGAGCCGCTGGCTTACTCCCGACTGAGCGTCCACCCGCTTGTCGCGCCGACCCTCGAAAGCAATCCTCTCCACAATCTCCCGGGCAAACCCCGGAACTCGCGGCCCATCCTCACCGCGGAAAGTCCACGACTCCTGCTCGGTTATGCGCACTCCCTGCTCGACCTGAAGCGGGTAGTGGGTGCGGATCTCCGATCCGATCCGGTCTTTCAACGGAGTTACGATCTTGCCGCGTGCCGTATAGTCCTCCGGGTTGGCGGAGAAGACCAGCAGCACATCCAGAGGAAGCCGGATTGGGAAACCCTTAATCTGAACATCACCTTCCTGCATAATGTTGAACAATCCCACCTGGATCTTGGGAGCCAAATCGGGAAGCTCGTTCATGGCAAAGATTCCCCGGTGAGTTCGAGGGAGAAGTCCGAAGTGAATATTCTCGTGATCAGCCAGGTTCTTGCCTCCCCGAGACGCCTTGATCGGATCGAGATCGCCAATGATATCGGCGATCGTGACATCGGGAGTGGCCAGCTTCTCGACGAAGCGCTCTTCTCGTGACACGAACCGGATCGGCAGATCGTCCCCGGCTTCTGACGCGCGCCGCCGGCAGACTCCACAGATTGGGTAGAAGGGATCGTCACGAATCTCACAGCCTTCGATGGCCGGAATCTCCTGATCTAGGAGCTCGACGATTCCACGCAGAATGCGGCTCTTGGCCTGCCCGCGCAACCCTAACAAAATCAGGCTGTGCTTGGACAACAGAGCATTGACCAGCTCTGGAATGACGCTGTCTTCATAGCCGTGAATGCCCCGGAACAGTGTCTTCCCTTCTCTGAGTTCCCGGATCAGATTGCCCCGAAGCTCATCCCGGACCGAACGAAAGGGGGGCGTCTTACCGAGCTTCTTCTTGAGGGCGCCGAGGGTCTTGGGAGGGCGTTTGCTGATGGTCACTGTTTCAGCATACATCAATAGTGGTGCAGAGACTTGCCTGTATCCAAGACACTAGTTGGTGGCGTCATCTGGGTTGTCAACGATAGCTCCAGACCAGCTTCGCACCCAATCTGCTTCGCTGCCTCCGGTGCAGACCTTGTTTTGTAGGAGTGAGCTGTGCTGACGAACTCCGCTCTCCTGGAAGGAGAGCTGGGAGGAGGAAAGGTCCAGGGGTTCCGGTTCCGACGGTTTCAGGCCGGATACCAAACCGGCAGCTCAATTTCTTAGAGAATCGTCTAGTTTTCGCCAGCGATCCCGCTGCAGTACCAAGGCACCCGGGGCACAAGATCAGGCAAGTTCCCTCTAATTTCGCAGCCGTCTCGGCCGCCGCACCAGTTCGCCACTGCAATTGGAACATTTGAGGTTCATCTGATGGGAGCATGGGGCACAGAAGGTGCATTCATAGGAGCAAATATAGGCTTCGCTTTCATGAGTCACCTTCTTCTGACACTTCTCACAGCGGTCTTTCATTTTCAGCATTGTCGGAGGCTCCCTCGCAGGTCATGTTAGCAGTTTCGTATAAACTGGCATTCCGATGAAAGAACCAAGACCGCATCCCATCGACCGCCGCTGCTTTCTTACCCAGACTGGAGCCGCCCTGGCCGTGGCCTCCAGACTCGAGTTGGAGACCCCAGCCGAAGCGGCAGCCGCTGAACGGCCCAGCACTCCGTTTCCTTACGTCGACGGTCTCACGTTTCTCTCAGCGCAACCTTCTGACCTCCTCGAGTCGGGCCTTTCTGCATTGATTTTTGATTGTTCGCAGGCTCAGCGGGTCGACACCAGCGATGGCAGCATCAAGTTTGTGCGATCCTTTGAGGCTTGTCAGCGCTCGATTATTAGAACCCGGCGACTTCTGCGGGAGTCGGAGTACGGTTTTCTGGCCACCCGCGGGTCCCAAGTTTGGGAAGCCTACCACCAGGGCCAGACCGCCATCTTCCTACAATTTCAAGGTTGTGAACCGCTGGAAGGATCGATAGACAAGATCGATCTCTTTCATGAGTTGGGACTCCGCATCCTCCAGATCACCCACCACAACGACAACCCTTTCGGTGGAGGTGGAATCGAACGCGAATGGACCGGCTTGACCGAACTTGGCCGACGGGCCGTCGCTCGCATGAATGACCTAGGGATGCTGCCCGACCTCTCCCATTCCTCTCATCTGACTTCTCTCGATGTGATCCGAGGCAGCAAGACGCCCGTGGTGTTGTCACACGGAGCCGCACGCGCTCTAGTCAACAACGCGCGTTGTGCTCCCGACGAAGTGATCCGGGAACTGGCTGAGAGAGGTGGTGTGATGGGCATCTTCATGATGAGCTTCTGGCTGACCACCGGCCCTAAGCCTAGCTCCGACTCGCTGGTCCGGCAGGTCAAGCATGTGATCAAGGTAGGAGGCATCGAGTCGGTCGGAATCGCCAACGACTTCAGCATCCTTGGCCAGACCGCCCTGGCCAAGATTGGCAATAACAATGCCGAAGGGATCAAGGGCTATCTACCCTGGTGGCAGTCGGTGGCCAAGGAAGGGATACTCGGCTTCGACCGGGAGCCCCAACACGCCGTCATCCCCGAACTCAACAATGTCCGACGTATGTTCCTGATTCAGGAAGCGCTCGAAAATGACGGTTTCACGGCAAGCGAAATAGAGAAAATCATGGGCAGTAACTGGATTCGAGTCTTGACCGACGTCTTGGGCTGACGAGGGTCTCCAAGTGTAGTTGCTGATTATTTCGCCATTTGGCAAGCCAAGAACAGAAATCCTATAATGAGCTGCATAGCGCTGAGGCGGCGTACCCAAGTGGCTAAGGGAGAGGTCTGCAAAACCTTCATTCACCGGTTCGAGTCCGGTCGCCGCCTCCAATCACCTTCTTTAACTCCTGAAAATTCAGTACGTTAGAAGGGCTCTCTTGGAGGTGGTTTTCAGGAGGGTCCTGATCAGGGGGAGTGTCTCCCAAATGTCTCCCACGCGTCTCCATCACTTCGCGGGCTCTGGAGATGGCGAACTCGGGAGAATAGTGGGCATAGAATTTCTCAGTCGTCTTGATCGAGGAGTGCCCGAGCTGGGTCTGAGCCACATGGAGTGGCTGTCCACTTTCGGCGAGCACGATCCCCAATTCTCTACGGAAATCCTTCAACTGGATCCATGGAAGCCCAGCCCTTTCCCTGGCCCGCTGGAAGGTCAGATTGATCTGTTTGTAGCGGGTCTGGGTCTTGGGATTCCAGAACAGATAGTCACAACCTGGAAGCTGAGGAGCGGTTTTGACGGTCTCAACTGCTCGGCTGCTCAAGGCCACCCGGGCATTGTCACCCCCCTTGCGGAGGTTGAAGATTCCCGTCTTCTTCTCCAGGTTCAGATCCTTCCATTTCAGTCGGAGAGCCTCACTGGGGCGACATCCCGTTTCATAGATAAAGAGAACGATCTGCTGGAGAGGAAACGATAGCTCCTTCAGGAGTCGCAGCAGGTGTCGCTCCGTCACCCGGGGTCTCTCCTCCCTGAGTTCCTTCAGCTGCTTGATTTTGGCAATCGGATTCTGCTTCAGAGCTCCCTCCTCAACTGCAAACTCGAACATATGCCTAAGCACAGAGACGTCGCGGTTAACAGTTGCAGCCTTGACTTCTTCCCGGAGCCTGGCCGCTACAAAGTGGTGAACCTCAGAGAGTCGCAGCAGGCTCATCTTCAGTTTGCCCAGGAACCGGTTGATATGCTTGAGGGTGGACAGTTTCCTTTGACAGGTGCTGGCTTGATTGCGGACTTTGCAGTAGTCCTCCGAGTATTCCTCGATCCTCAAGTCTGACTTTGTACCGTAGAGAATGTCCCTTTGAAGTTCAGGCCAACTTCCATCAAGGATTGAGCTTTCAATTCGGGTCAGCATATCCTTGGCCTTCTTCTCATTCGGGAAGTAGCGCCGGTAGGTTGTTCCATCCGGCCACCTCTTCCTTAGTTCGAGGCGTGTTTTGCCTCGTTTGGTTACCCGGTTGATTCCCATGAATCCTCCTTTCTGCAACCGGGTTTCCCGCCAGTGGTCAGTCTACTCATAGGTTCGGTACTCCGGCAAGCCATCGATGAAGGCATCAAGGTCTTCGAGGGTAAAGACTCGGCGCTGCTTGAGCCTCCTGGCCGGGATCAGTCCTTCATCGGGGTAGGAGCGCATGCTGTCGCAGCTGACCCCTACATACTGGGCGGCTGCCTTGGTTGAGTAGAGTCGCTGCCGTGGGACTGGTGATACTGGTCTCATCCGAGCGGTCATTCCATGGCTCCCATGTACCTACCAGTTGATTGTTCGGCCGCGCCGGATGCTGGCCACCAAAGTTGTACTAGCATGCCGATGATGGTTTCCTTGTGCTGGTTGGCGAAAACCGACCTTCCCTCCGGGGCCGGATCGGAATCGAACCAGAGAATGAATGGAAGGGGTACCTCTTTTAGGTCTGGAGTCCCGCCCACGTCCTCCCACAGCACGCAGGAGTTTTCAATCGCTGGAGCTTCGAACCGACCAAGTTTCAATAATCGGCCGCACCTGATCCCACTTGAAGAGGGCTTCGAATTACGATACTTTTCCATGGCAAATACCTTTCTGGTTGGAAGGTTGCTGTTCAGAGGGAAGAGGCTTTCGCAGAGCCTCTCCCGTCGCTTCCATTCCGCTAGTCGGAAGGGCTATCGGCGACCATGGAGGGGAGGGTCATTATCAACAGATTACGCTCCCATTTTTCTTCGAAGATCTGCCGATCCTGGCTGGTTGGCTCCTCCATCCATTCCAAATGAATAACGGGTCCCATGGCTTCGATTTTGCTAGCCGTGGAATAGTCAACCCAGATGGAGAAGGTAGTACCGGTCTCCTCGATTTTCGAAGTTGCGAGGCGGAACAATTCTCGTTTCTCCGGGCACATAATGGTCTTCCTGCTTTTTAGTTTGGTCACTGTCCTAGGGGTTTCCCTGTTTTTTGAAATTAAACTCATTGATAAATCTCCTCGCTGAAATACTTGTAATTCGGACAGAATCAATGGATCCAATCCCTGGATTAGGAATCAAATCCCTCTTGCTAGGACGATGATGCGATGGTTGCCAACCTCAAGGAGGCAGCACCGGAACAGTAGCGAACCCATTGCAGGTCCTGTTTCGTCGATCAGCACAACTCAAGGGTCTGGCTCCGAGGTGATGACCCTGTCCCAATGTGTACGGGAGAGGCCTCCTAACTACTCCCATTGGGTATTGCCTTTGATTTTTCAAATCTATACCCACCCCTCCCGTACAGATTGGGACACACCATGTTCGGCTACATCTGGCTGTGATCATGATTGTTGTCCCAATGTGTTCGCCCCCCTATAGAGTCCCTAACTAATCGAGATCTTGGCTCGACGTTTTTCTTCCAAGAACTTGTACAGGTAATCAAATTCGATTCCGATTTCATCAAACAGAGCCTTCGTTTTGGCGGCAAGTGAGAAGGTCTTTTCGGGAGGCTCTCTTGGATCTTCCGGGACCTTGATTTCCAGGTCCAAAAGCCCCAGCTCAACCAGGTCTTCCAGAGCACGGTCCAGAGTGGTTCGTGGTGCCGAAACCCTATCTGGATTGTCGGAGAGGTACCCTGAATGAGGATTCTCCGCCGGAGATCTGGGATACTGTCCAAGCCGACTCGGGCCGCATCCTGCATCTCCGGCTCCCCAACGGCATCCTTTCCAAGGAGTGAGGCAATCCCTCGGGCAATGTCTGCTAGGCCTTTGGCAATTCTGGTATTGGCTTCGGGTTCCGGCACGTATTCAATGTCCCGGCCGCCAAAACTCTCCCGGTACACATGGGTGCGGGCTATCGCCACAAGCTCCCCACACATCGCCAGTCTTCGAATGGCCTCCGGTGACAGCTCGGGAGGGCTGGAGTTCGCTCCTTCAAACAGCGTATTGACTGCCCCACGGAGGTCTCTCCGGATGAGCATCTCATTACCCTGCTGACGGATCGCCCACTCTCCCGCAACAGGTGAATCGGGTCGGTGGGACCGGGCTTCGAAGGTTTCAGGCCGGCGACCAGTTGATGGGCTTCCTGCAGAGCCTCTGATTATGGTAAGCGCTCGCGCTATGAAACCCTTTCGCCTGGGCCGTTCCCCGCCTACAACCTCCCATAATCCGGGACTTACCATCGCGCGGGTTTTTGGACCACTATGCCGGTAGAATAGTTCCTCAACATCATCCGCGCCGAAGGCGTGCGGAGGCTTGGGTCCCGAGGTAGCTCCGGTGTAAAGAGCTTCGAGGATCCTTACTCAAAATTCCTCCCAATTGCCTTCCCGGACACTGACCACTAGGATTGGAAAACCTCAATTCCCGACAGCCTCCAGGTAATCGCCAGGGCAGGGACGACCTGCGGACCCAAGGCGAGGTGATCAGAGTCGTAAACAGGGTTCTGAGGAAGCAATGAAACGGGTTTTGCAGAGGCTAAACCCCCAGGAGAGTCGAGGAGAATCAGTATGCACCGAGCCTACTTGTCATTGTTTGTCTTTCTATTGTTCACCCACGGACTGAAAGCCGAGTTCGGCCTGCTCGAACTCTATTTCGCCCAGGTGGTGATTGGTGCTGGTACGAGCACCTCCTTTAGTATCCACAACCCCACCGGGGAAGTGATTGATGTCCGATTTGAAATCCGGGGATCAGACGGAATCAAGGTTCTTGAGTTTGATCCGCTGGTTGAGATCCCGGCAGGTGGGACGAAGAAAGTGAGCTTTGCTGGGGGAGATCAGTTGGTCGTCGGCTGGGCAAAGTTGTCTTCTGCTGGACTCTTCAATGCCACGGAGTTCTACCAGATCGTCCTCGGAGAAGTCGAGCTGCCTCGGGTGGGGGTGCTTCCCAGTCCAGTGGTCACCAGAACCAAGATCTTTGCCTTTGTCATCGGATCGGAGACCAATACCGGCGTAGCGGTTGCCAACCCGAATGAGGGTAAGGAAATAACCATAACAGCCAGGAGAATTAGCTCGGACGGCGCCCTGTTGGAAACGGTCGAGGTGCCCTTGGCAGCTTTGAACCAGCTGCCAGCCTTCCTGAACCATGATGCTTTTTCCCCTGGCCTGGCCGACTTCGAGGGACTGGTGGAGTTTGAATCCGACGACTCCTTCATCCTGGTCACTTTGCGTTCGGACAATGACCTATTAGCCGCTGTGTCAGCCCTGACACCGGAAAGCGATGGCCAACTGACTCCGGGCTCTGTAACTACTGAGTTTCTGGCGGACGCTGCAGTGACTGGTGACAAGATTGTGGATGGCGCAGTTACTGAGAGCAAGATTGCTGCTGGCCAGGTGGTGAAAAGCTTAAACGGCCTCACGGATACCTTGACATTGTCGGCCGGTACCAACGTAACGATCACACCTTCAGGAAACACTTTGACGATTGCCTCCAGCGGAGACGGATCACAAGGTCCGAAAGGGGACAAAGGGGATACTGGCGACACCGGTCCGACAGGGGCGACCGGTGCTGCAGGTCCCAAAGGGGATAGCGGGGAGCAGGGCGACACCGGGCTGCAGGGGCCTCAAGGTGAAACTGGTCCGACTGGTCCCGCAGGAGTTCCTGGCCCCAAGGGAGACCCTCCAGACCACTATCGGTCAGAGACGACTGAAGGTGCACCCAATGTCATTGCGGGCCACGCAGGCAACAGCGTAGCGGCGGGGCTGGTAGGTGTGACCATCGGAGGTGGCGGAGTTATAGATTTTCCAAACACTGTCACTCACATGGGAAATTTTGGCACTGTGGGAGGAGGCCGCTTTAACAACGCCAGCGGGGACAGCTCCACCGTGGCAGGAGGCCGTGGCAACGAAGCTTTTGGGGAGAGCTCCACCGTAGGAGGAGGCAGTAGCCACATCGCCAGCGAGTTTTTTTCAACCGTGGGAGGAGGTTTTGGCAACGAAGCCAGCGGGGACAGCTCCACCGTGGGAGGCGGCCGTGGCAGCGCCGCCAGCGGGGATAGTTCCACCGTGGGAGGAGGCTTGAACAACGAAGCCAGTGGGAAACAGTCAACCGTGGGAGGAGGCCTTAACAACGTAGCGAGTAGCGTGGGTTTCGCCACGGTAGCAGGAGGCCATAACAACGAATCCAGGGGCGACGCCTCCACCGTCGGAGGAGGCGGCTTCAACGAAGCCCTTGCTACTCTTTCCACCGTGGGAGGAGGCTTTTTCAATGACGCCATCGGATCTACCTCCACCGTGGGAGGAGGCAATCGTAACGAAGCCAGTGGGAGCACTTCCACCGTGGGAGGAGGCAGTTACAACGAAGCCAGCGGGAGTGGGTCCACAGTTCCCGGCGGCGTTCTTAATGTAGCCTCGGGACGCAACAGTTTCGCGGCGGGGAAGAATGCAAGGGCGGTCACGGAGGGCTCTTTTGTCTGGAACAGCGACGAGGAGACACCCTTTGAATCAACCAATGAGTTCCAATTCCTTATCAATGCTGACGTCGGAATTAAGACCAACTCCCCGGCATCGGCTCTCCATGTCGACGGCTCCGTGAGGGCATTCAGTTTCATCCCAACCTCCTCACGGGAATTGAAGAACGATATCAAGCAGCTCTCCCGAAGAGAAGCCGTGGAGACAGTGGAAAGCCTTGAGCCGGTGTCCTTCCGCTTCAAGACCGACGAGAGCAGAGAACTGATGCTGGGGTTTATCGCCGAGGACGTGCCCGAAGTAATTGCCACCCAAGATAGGAAGGCCATCCACTCGATGAATATCATAGCAGTGCTAACCAAGGTGGTTCAGGATCAGCAACAGCGTATCGCGTCCTTGGAGGAACGACTGGCGAGCTTGGAGCGGGTTCACCGTTAGGTGTAGGGAGCGACACCTATGCAGAGCATCATGTAGTGCCGGAGGATGAGCTGAGCATCCAGGGGCTGGTGATCCGGGTCGTGGACCGAGTGCCGAGGAAGTTGTGACGCGGCTTCGGTCCATCCTTATACGCCATGCTGCCTTCCAATAGCCTTATCAGGCACTGACCGCTAGCATAAGGAATCCTCCCATGTCCATAGTACGGAGTGCCCAGTGATCGGCCAATCCATCGCCCACTACACCATTACCGAGAAGATGGGCCAAGGCGTCTGGCGAGGTGTATCGAGCCACCGCTACCGATGATATTCAGATCCAGGGGGTGGTGATCAGGGTGGTGGACCGGGTGCCGAGGAAGTTATTAGGCTGGGCGGTGAAGCCCAAACTAATTCTCGGACCATTGACTATGTGAGTGGCTGTGATAGCCGTGTAAAGGAACAGAATCATGCCGAACCATCCTTCTGACGTCCGTAA
>CBDDCF010000018.1:0-60827 GCA_965225995.1 Acidobacteriota bacterium
CATCTCCATCGAAGCGGTTTCCGGCGGTCGTATCGAGATCCGGCGCTATTCCGAACACGCTGATGGGCAATCGAGTCTGGATACGATCGCCTCTCTCAATGATCGTCTCTGTCGCTTTTTAACGGCCGGTGATGTCGACGGCGATGGCAACCTCGAGATTGTTGCCGCTACCAATCGCAGTGGACTCTGGCTTCTACGTCCTGAAGGAGAGGACTGGAGGGTCACGGGTATCGATCAGAATTCGTCAGGTTTCGAGCATGCCGCCATTCTGTTAGATCTAGATCGCGATGGTCGAGACGAACTCTACGTTGCCAGTGATCGGCAGTCGGAGGTCCGGCGCTATGACTGGACGGAGAATGGATGGAGGAAGGAAGTCCTGTTGAAGTATGAAGAAGAGCTTACCGGATTCACCTGGAACATCATGCCTGCTCCTACCGACTTCTTGCCGGGTGGCTGAGCAATGCGTCTGCCCTCGTCTTCCGAGGGCTCTCCGATTCTGTGCCGAGTTTTCAACCCACCGAGATGACAACTGAAAGGTCTGGTTAATGAGAAAAGAGTATAGAACCCGAATTCGCAGGAGCAAAGGGAGTCGACCATGGCACTCCGGCGTCAGCATTCTGCTCCCTTTCGGCGTTGTCTCTTTGCTGGCAATTCTTTCCTGCTCCGGCTGCGGCGATACGAGTACTCCATATACAGGGGCACTCCCTGAAACGGACAGTGATGAAGTGAAACGCGGACTCCGTGTCAAGACCCCGGGGCTCCTTCCGGGATACGTCTTGTTCGCTCCTCTGCTTTCCGATGTGACCTACCGGATAGATGAGGATGGCCAGGTAGTCCACACTTGGAAAAGTGACTATGCCCCGTCTGGCTCGGTCTATTTCCTGGAAAATGGCAACCTCTTGCGGACGGCCCGGGAAATGGAGCTCAAGACCTTCAGCGGAGGCGGCCAGGGGGGAAGGATTCAAGAATTCACCTGGGACGGTCAACTGGTCTGGGAATTCGTCTACAACAGTGAAGACTACCTTCTCCACCACGATATCGAGTTAATGGCAAACGGGAATTTTCTCGCCATCTCCTGGGAAATGAAAACGGGCGAAGAAGCCCGCCAAGCCGGTCGCCGAATCGACCTGTTGCCCGAACAGGGACTCTGGCCCGACAAGATCATTGAGATCGAGCCAACCCGGCCTGAGGGTGGCCGGATCGTTTGGGAGTGGCATGCCTGGGATCACCTCGTCCAAGATTACGATGATAGTAACAATAATTACGGGGATCCCTCGAGCCAACCCTTTCGGATCAATCTTAACGGAGACGGCAAGCCGCAGGAAATCGATCCGGCAGAACTGGCGCGGCTCAAAGCACTCGGTTATGTCCCAGATGACGCCGATGCTCAGGATCTCAGTTCCGACCTCTTCCATAGCAACGCCATTGACTACAATGAGGAACTGGATCAGATCGTGATAAGCACGCCTCGCTTCAATGAAATCTGGATCATCGATCACAGCACCACCACTGAAGAAGCCGCCGGGTCGAACGGAGGTCGGAGTGGTCGCGGAGGCGATCTTCTCTATCGATGGGGAAACCCGGCTACTTATGATGGTTGGGGAAGCGAACAGGATCAGCGGCTCTTTTCCCAGCACGATGTGCGCTGGATTCCCCGTGGTTTACCGGGAGAAGCTCACCTGATGGTCTTCAACAATGGTCTGAACGGCCCAGAAGGGAACTATTCTGCCATCTTCGAACTCGAGACACCCCTGACTTCAAACGGTCGGTACACGATCTCTGATTCAGATCCTTTCGGCCCCTCCGAACCCTATTGGACCTATATGGCGCCAGACAAGATCTCATTTTTCAGCGGTTTCATTTCAGGAGCGGCACGACTCTCGAATGGCAATACCTTGATCTGCTCGGGCGCAGACGGACGCTTTGTAGAGGTCACCCCGGAAGGCGAGATTGTTTGGGAATACTGGAGCCTTTTTTCAGGCAATGTCAAGACCCCCGACGGCTCGCTCCCCCAGCCGGTTGGTCCCTCAACTTACGCCGTGTTCCGCGCCACCAAGATCCCTGCTGGCCATCCCGGCCTGGCTGGCCGGGAATTAGCACCGCTCAACCCTCAACCCCTTCTAGTCAAAGGACCCGAGGTTCCCGAGGAAGGAGACCAGTAGATCCATCAAGAAGCCAAAACCTGAGAAGGGTATTGTTGCATGAATCGCTTCGGCACGTCAGATTGTCTCCGATCGGACGGGGTGCCAGTATGAGGAATGACGCTGAATCAATTCACGTTCCGGTACCGAGTCCGCAACTGGCCAGACTACAATCGAGCGCTGATCGCCCGAGGTCGGCTGACCTTTTTGGTTCGATGAGGAAGCCGTCGACGGCTGGCGGAACACTGCCCCGCAGCATGAGGGGCACCGAAGGTCTACTCCGACACGGCCATTGAGTGTGCGCTGGTTCTTAAGTCGGTGTTTCATCTCGGCCTTCGATCGACACAGGGTTTCGTTTCTTCGCTCCTGGAGTTGCTGAGCCTCGATCTGCCGGTACCGGACTACAGCACTGTGAGTAGACGGCAAAGCTCCGTGATGTCGTCGTTGAGCGTCAGCCCGAGCAGCCGACCTCGGCACGTGGTCGTTGACGCCACGGGCCTGAAGGTGTACGGCTCCGGTGAGTGGCACGTCCGAAAGCATCGACATGGTCGACGCAGAGCCTGGCGGAAGCTGCATCTGGGTGTCGACGAGACAACCAAAGAGATTGTGGCGGTGGAGGTCACACCCAACTGGCTAGCAGTGATCGTGTCAGTCTTTGTTTGGCATGAGATAAAAGAGTTGTTGATCAGATGTTTGGGCCGGTGGAGGGGAACTGAAGCCAATCAGTGAGTTGAGACCACGCCCACGTCCCTGGCGTAATCTTCCCAGGCCGCTTGCAGTTTCTGAAGCGTTTCCGGCCGCTCTTGGGCAAGGTCACGCGTCTCTCCCGGATCGTTCACAACGTCATAGAGCTGCCATTTCCCTGTGCCATAGGGTGGCGCAACCGAAACAGCCTTGAAATGACCCTGCCGCACCCACTTGCCATTCTGCATCTCGCCACCGACCAGGTCGTTTTCATCGTAGACTGCTTCCGTCGATCCTGTTAGCACGCCTTTCAGTGACTGACCTCGCATGCGTTCTACCTGCCGGCCCCGATATTCTTCGGGGTGTGGAATCCTGGAGAACTCGAGTAGCGTGGGCATGATGTCCCAAACATAGGCAAAGGCGTCGAACTGCCAGCCACCTTGGACGCCGGGCCCCGCAATGAGCAGCGGTGTGCGGATTCCACCCTCGCCAACGGTCATTTTGAACAGGGCCAGTGGGCCTGAGCTGGCGGATCCCCAACCCATGCCGTAGGCGTAGTTCGACATCGGGTGTCCGAGGTTATCGAGCGAGTTATCGAAGTGCGCAAGCCACTCGTGGCCAAGGTTGCCGGGATAGTCTTCGCTGTCCCAGGGGTTTGGCCCGTTATCAGACAGGAAGATCACGATCGTGTTGTCGTATTCGCCGATGTCCTTGAGAAAGTCCACGACCCTCCCGAAATGGTAATCCATGTTGTTGACCATGCCGGCATAGACCTCCATGCCCCTTGCGCCGAGCGCCTGCTGCTCCGCGCTCAACGAGTCCCATGCCGGAAGCATCGGATGACGCGTCGGAGTCTGGGCTCCATCAGGAACCAGTCCCAACTGCCTGGCCCTTGCAGCGCGCTTCTCTTTCAGGACGTCGTAGCTGCCCCGATATTTGCTAAGCCACGGTTCAGGAACATGCATTGGGTCATGCGGAACCGTGAAAGCGAGATAGGCGAAAAACGGCTTGCCGTCGCCGCGGTTTTCGCGAATCGCGTCGATCAGGAAGTCAGCGTACCTACGCGTCGCGTAGAAGTCCTTGGGCAGTTTCTCGAGTCGCTTATCGTCCAAAACATACTCGGCAATCTCTTGTTGCTCTGCCATAAGCCCGCCCATGTCGCTCCAGTAGCTGGCCCCGCCAAAAAGCAGGCTGAATGATCGTTCAAATCCGCGGGCATGAGGGAAAAACTCGGGCTCGTCTCCGAGGTGCCATTTGCCGGCCATGTAAGTGTGGTACCCGCCGGCCCGAAGAACCTCGGCGAGGGAGACAACACGGCTGTTCAGATGCCCTTCGTAGCTTGGTTTTCCCCGCTGCTCGGGTGTAAGAAGCTCGCGCATGTTGCCGAGACCCGCGATGTGATTGTCAGTCCCGGTCAAAAGCATCGAGCGTGTCGGGGAGCAGCTCACTGAAGTGTAGAAGCCAGTGAACTTCACACTGCGTTGGGCAAGCGCATCGAGATTCGGTGTTTCGATCTCGCCGCCAAAACTGCCCAGGTCGGTCCATCCCATGTCGTCGGCTACAAGGAGCAGTATGTTCGGTTTCGGGTCGACAGCTCCACCCGGTGAACAGCCCAAGGCTCCCAATGCGAAGGCGAGTACTACAATAAATGTGTATCTGTAGAGGAAGGGCATTGGGTACTCCTTGTACAAGCCGGACAGCTGCTTCATGAGACCCGGCACGGCGTCTCCGGAAGTCGGCCAAACCGTGCCGACCAATGAGTTTTCTACCGCAGCGGCCAGGTAGAGGGCCACCGATGAGAACACGGGGCGAGGTCTGTGGCGAAGGCTTCAGGGAGCACCTTCAGCGCCACATCACGGTTCAACTTGGTATCCGTCGCCCGGTACACCTCTCCCATCCCGCCCTGGCCTATCTTGGCGGTAATGGTGTAGTGCGCGTTTGACCAATCATCACTGGAGGTCTCAATTACTGGAACGGGAATCTGGCTCCAATGCTAGGCGGATGACCGGTGGATTGCAATAACAGGGTACTGTCTAGTTGTTGGGCGCGTGAGAAAGTAGTGGGATGAATTCGCTCTACAAAGATCATCGTTTCCCAGCTGAGATCATCGGTTATAGTGGCTAGACGGTTGTTCTCGTCCGAAAACAGTACGAAATCCAAGCAGAAAAGCCCCCGGGGAGCACGCCTGCACAATAGGCAGGAATGCTATCGGGCAGACGATTTCTCCTTAATCCAGTAAGTCTTTTATTATCATTAAGTTATATGTTTCTCTGGACAATCCAGAGAAGACCTGCTCCCAAAGCAGTAACGCGGATTTCGCGTAAATGGCTGATTTATAAGTCTTTTCTTTTCAAAGACTTCTGTTGAACTCTGTTGAAACCTGTTGATCTCTGTTGATCTGTGCGGCTTTGAACGACTACAAAATCATCTACACCCTAGGGCAAGCGCTCTTGCCCCGCGAATCGATCGCCGGACTGACCTGGGCGTTCTATTCCTCATAGCGCATCATTCTCTCGACCTGGCCCTTAAGCGCGGGCAAGTGGTTCTCGATCACGTCCCAGATGATCTCTAGTGTGCACTTGTGTTGAAGTCGGTGTTCCATCTGAGCCTTAGATCGACACAGGGCTTCGTTTCTTCGCTCTTGGAGTTGCCGCAGCTCGATCTTCCGGTTCCCGACTACAGCACTGTGAGTAGACGGCAAAGCTCCGTGATGTCGTCGTTGAGCGTCAGTTCAAGCAGCCGACCTCGGCACGTGGTTGTCGATGCCACGGGCCTGAAGGTGTACGGCTCCGGTGAATGGCACGTCCGAAAGCATCGACATGGTCGACGCAGAGCCTGGCGGAAGCTGCATCTGGGTGTCGACGAGACAACCAAAGAGATTGTGGCGGTGGAGGTCACACCCAGTCGGGTTCATGACAGCACTAAGTTACCGAGATTGCTCTCCCAGGTTGCGGGGCGGATCGGTCAAGTCTCCGGCGACGGGGCCTATGACACAAGAGCTTGCTATCAGTCGATACTGGACCGGGACGCGGTGGCCACCATCCCGCCTCGTCCCAATGCAAAGCTGAGTGAAAGTGTTCACCCGCCCGACTGGCGTGCAATGCGTGATGCCAGCTTAAGAGAAATAAAGAGACTCGGTCGATACGAATGGCGCCTCTCCAGCGGTTGCACCCGACAAAGCCTCGCAGAGAATGCGATGTCGAGGTTCAAGACGTTGTTTGGGCCTAAACTCTCGGCCCGACGATTCGACAATCAACGAGTCGAGGCAATCATCAAATGTGTGAGGTGCTGAATCGGATGTCAAGTCAGGGTATGCCTGAGTCAGTGAGAATTCCGTAGCAGTCACATACAAAGCCCGAAATCCGCGAGGTGACTGGAATTGTGCAACAACGCCTGATCTGGGTCGAACTCGTGCACGGCCGAGTACTGAATATTCTGCACAATCATCGCTATGCGGGAGCCTATGTGTACGGGCGCACCCGTCAAAAGAAACTGGGCAATCAGGTTTCGTTTCGGCGAGTACCCCGAGAGCAGTGGAAGGTCTTTCTTCCCGAGGCCCACCCTGGCTACCTCTCGTGGCAGGACTACGAAGTGAACCCGACGAAACTGTTGGAGAATGCCAACGGCTATGGTCTGGATCGACGGAAAAGTTGTCCCCGCGAAGGGGCAGCACTGTTACAAGGAGTGGTGGTGTGTGGCGTTTGCGGCCTGCGGATGACGGTTCGTTACCACGTTCGCCAAGGACACCCGGTTCCCGATTACGTCTGTCAGCGAAAGGGCATCGAGACGGCACGGACTGCCTGCCAACACATTCCCGGCTCAGGTCTGGATCAAGCCGTGGCTGAGGTGCTGCTTGAAGCCGTCACACCGGCGGTTTTAGAGGTGGCACTGGAAGTGTTTGAGGAGCTGAAAAGACACCAGGTCGAGCTGGCTCGGCAGCGGCGCCGCCAGGTCGAACGTGCTCGTCAGGAAGCCGAGTCGGCCCAGCGTCAGTACCTGCTCGTGCGACCCGAGAACCGGCTGGTAGCCGATGCCCTGGAACTGCAATGGAATGAAAAACTGAGCCATTTGGCAAGACTGGAGGAGGAATATGCGTTGAGTGGCAAGGCGGACAGGCTGGAGCTAAATCCCCAAGATCGAGAGCAGATCCTGGCTTTGGCCGCGGATCTGCCGCGGGTGTGGAAGGATCCCCGTACTTCGGCACGCGATCGCAAGCGCATGCTTCGCCTGCTGGTTGAGGACGTGACCTTGATCCGCGATCAACGGCAGCTTCACATTGCCATTCGCTGGAAGGGAGGAGCCACTACAGAACTGGATCGACCCGTGCCGCTTGCTGCCGGGGAGCGATTCCGAACCCCCGCAGACATTGTCGAACAGGTCCGGGCCCTGGCCACCGAACAGACAGATAAGGAAATCGCTCGTACCTTGAACGGACGGTGGTTACGTTCCGGGCGGGGCAACAAGTTTACCCGCATGAGCGTCAAAACCATCCGTCGGGCTTACCAGATTGACAGTCTCTTTGACCACTGGCGAAAGCAGGGTTGGCTGACCTCCAAGGAAGCTGCTGCCCAAGCCGGGATTCATTACCAGACAGCTAAGCACTATGCTACCATCGGCGCCCTCGAAGCCCGCCGAGTCGACGACAGGGACCAGATGCTTTTCGCTCCGAACATAAGCCCTCTTCTAACCCAAGTAAGATTGAACGACTCTCCGCGCTATCCTCCCTGTACGTCGAAACGAAGCAACGAGGTGCAGTATGCCAGTTGATCCTTCAGGTCCGGGCTCCGGGCCGGCAACTTCACGGTCCTCACACCAGCAGACGCCAGAATGTCGACGAACTCTCGGGTATACAGTGGGTAGAATTATTGCAGACCACGGCCACGCCTCCAGCCCAAAACAGGCGAGAAAAGATCGCTGGCCTACTACACCTACCAAGTCGATAGATCCACAACAGAAACGGGAATGTCCCTATGCTCGAGCAGAATCTGGAATCTGCGCTGCTCTTCCTCTCTGAATCGCTCCTGGTTAGGATAAAGCTCCCGAGCAATAGCGGATCCATCAAAGTCGTCATGAGCGATAGCCGCACTCTTCCACACGATTGTAAAACGGAAGTCCCATCGCGAAGGCTCCCCGGCGTGATAGACGGGAAAAGCGGCCGACATCCGAACGATTCTCCCCATCTCCTGCTGCTTTTGAAGCACAGGGTAGTGGTTCTTCTTGTAGAGCTCTAGAAACTCATCGAAATGGCCCCATTGAACCTTGTAGTAATACTCAACGACATAGGGTCTCTCTTGCTGGGCTTTTCCAGCAACAGCAGTGATCATCAAAACCGATAGCGCGACCACCCAACGCCGCATTGACAGCCTATTCATTCTTCACCTCCCAATCATGGCAATCACGGCATTCGACAGGGCACGGTTCGGCGTCTAGCCTTTAGGGTTGGAATCGAGACAAACGGTAATGCCGAAGGAGATCAACTTGTACCCCGTCCAAGATCTCCAATGCGGCTAAACGCCCGATAATAGCCGATAGCGTGACGCCACTGTGCATGACCGCGATGTAGACGTCAAGGCTCTTGTCCGTGAAACCCACGATCGGATGGTCGTCCTTGGGCAATGGCCGCCATCCTAGGGAAACCTTATCCAGCGCAGCGTTTCCGAGATCCGGAAGAAACTTTTCTGCCTCCTTCAAGATGCGGACTCCCTTTTGCCGGCTTGTATCAGTCCCAGGCTCACCACCGAAGCCAACACCGGTCACTATGCGTCCGTCTGGATTCTGTTTCATGTGCGCACCGGGTGCCAGAACAACTCTGTTGATAAGCTCGGGGAGAGGTTTGGTATGGGCCAAGATGCCGGGTGAGTCCTTTAACGGAACCTGGATCCCCGCCTTTGCAGCGAGCCTGGGTGTGTCCACACCGGCGGCGATAATCAGAACGTCCGCGGCTAGATCCCATTGGACGGTCTGGACGCCGGCCAGTCGGCCTTGTCGGATTTCAATACCCGTAATCTCAGACGGATATCTAATCTCTACCCCCAGGTTACGGGCTTGCTCGAGATAGGCCTCGACTGCACGCGTGGGATCGACACTTCCTTCATACTCTGAATGGCAAGCGGCTCGAATAGGCCCCGGCCTGATATTTTTCTCCAGCTGCTTGAATTCCGCCTCATCCACCAGATGTGTGGCATATCCCCACTCCTGGTGTCCTCGGACCTGCCTGCGCAGGCTTTGAGCACGTCCAGCATCTCCAACCCATTCCAGGCTGCCGCCCCATTGGATCTGAAGTCGGGCCGCAAGCGCGGGGTCCATGTGACGGTAGGCCTCTACGCCGAGCCGGTTCAGCTCGAAATAGTGTCGCGGCTGCTTGGAAAACGAGGCATTAATCCAGGCGAACGAGTTTCTGGTTGCACCGCTTGCCGGCCGGTCTTTCTCCAAGAGGGTGACCTGGGCTCCTCGTCGGGCGAGGTGATAGGCAATGGAGGAACCAATAATGCCTCCTCCAACTACCACGATACGCCCTCTCCTGGTGGCTCTTTGCAGCGGGGCCAACGCGGTTACAGCCACCCCGCCGAATAGCTTGAATAGTTCTCTGCGGTTCATATCGGGGTAACTCCCAACTTCCAACTGCCAACTCACCACCGGAGTAACTCCCAACCTCCGACTATATTTAATTGGCCGAGGCGGTGGTCGTGGAAGAATGGCTGTACTTCTCAAACCAGTGGGCAGACGCCGACAAATCTGCTAACTCTCAAAAAGCGCCTAATCCTTGCCCTTCGACACGCTCACAAGTAACTACAGCCGTGGGTTATACGCGGCTGAATTTTCGGATACGACGGGGGCAAGGATCCTGCCTGACGAACGGTCTCTGAGGTAACCCTGCACTGGATCTCAAGCAGTCTTGGGGGGGGGAGCACCCCGCGCTCAACAACACTTCCTTGGAGAAGCACCGATTATCCTCCTTTGCATGGGGTATTCAGAATTGCAGGCAGGTTATCATCTTTGCGGTCACACGGCGACCTGGAGGGCGAGTCGTTCTCTTCCAAATCCCGCTCAAATCCAGCAGGAGAATTAGAAGGGGGGGGCAAGCCTGCACAATAGGCAGGAATGCTATCGGGCAGACGATTCTTCGGAAAATCCTAAGTTGTTTATTACCAGTAACTTGCCATTCTCTTGTAGATTAACTGAGCAACCTGCTCCCAAAGCAGGAATGCGGATTTCTCGTAAATAGCTGATTTATAAGTCTTTTCTTTTCAAGGGCTTCTGTTGAACTCTGTTGAAACCTGTTGATCTCTGTTGATCTTTGAGGCTTTGAACGACTACAAAATCATCTACAGCCTAGGGCAGACGCCTTGGCACCTCACGGCATCCTTGAAGGCCACTGGAATGGACCAAGCGACGACAATACATCGAGCATCAAAGAGCGAGCCAATCCACGACGCCTTACGATCATGACTTTGCCCTCACGAGGCGCGGAGAAGAGAGGCTCTGACCTCCTGAGGGAGGTTAAGGACAACGAACATTTTGACCGGAAACAGATAATCCTCACCACTCTCATCTACGACCCTGAGATCTCCGTCCTCTAGCGCCTGTGAGTCCGGGAGGACTCGGTAGATCTTGTGTTGCTCCAGTGAGGCAGGGTATTCCCTGTTGTCGATGCAAACTGCAAACTTGTGAGCAGACATTAAGGGTTCAGTCATTTGTTCAGTCTAAGTAACGCTTTCGCTTCAGTTCCTTTCTGCCTATGCCATGGGCTTCGTACCAGTGCAATTCGGCGCGGCGCATGCGACCATTCGACAGGCGGATCGTCGCAATTCCTTTCATTTTACGCCATCGCCCACGCCCATACACCTTTCTCAAGCGTTTGAGGTCTCGGATTGAGCGCCCGATAGAGATTACTTCTACTTCGGCGATCTCACCAAGGATCTCGAAACCCATGCATCTCCATTGTATCGGCCAGGACAGAAATCATCGAGCGATGATTTCGTTGTACTCTGACTAGGACCCCTGTAGTCCGCAGCAATTCGGTCCGGTCGAATCGGGATACGGGCATTTCGTAACAGAACGCGGGAATGAGCGGATGCAGCACGTTCATCCGAAGAAGCCTGGGGCGATCAAGCCGCAAATGCCACCAGAATCGGGCTGGATGGAGTTTTTGCGGACCACGGCTCAACAGAGTCCGGAAATCTAGGCGAAATCATGCTTTCTCGAGCTGCTGGGGAGAGTCAACAACACTTCCCTGAAGAAGCACCGGCGATCGAGTTTACGAATAGGACGGGCAGGCTCTATAATGATCGAAATCCAATCTTGCCTGATTCAAGGAGTTTACTGTTGGCCCGGCCTTTCTCCGCACGTAGCATCTTCATCGCGTGTCTGGTGCTCGTGGTGTTGGTCCTGTGGGCTCTGACTGTCCACTCCCAGAGCGAGCTTCAAGTCGAGTACGCAACGATTAATGCTGATGAGACCAGCAGCCTTCCGGTGGCGACGGCTCTATTCAGCTTCAGGAACGCCCAGGGGATTCTGGTGGCTGAGGTCGGCGTTGAAGCCGTGGAGCCGATCCGTCGGGGCCGCATCTTCGTGGATCAGGACGGGACACGAACGGGACTAGCTTTAGCCAACTCGGGCGACCAATCCGTTACCGCGGCGTTGATCTTACGCAATGCGGCGGGGCTTGAGATCGATCAATCGCAACTGATCCTGGAGCCGCGAGAACACATAGCCGTTTTCGTCGACGAACTGTTTCCAGGGGCCCTAGAAGATCTTACGGGCAGTCTGACCTTCGAGACCGAAGCAGAAGAACAGCGGCTGGCGGCGGTGACCCTGCGCCAGAGCAACAATGTCCACGGCGAGCCTCTGCTGGCCACGCTTCCCGTGGCCGACCTCTCGGAGTTGATAGCCGCCGCCACACTGCAGGCCCCTGACTCGATTGTCTTTCCTCACATCGGAGCGGGTGCCTCGCCGAACGTGATTCTCTCGACGCAAATCGTCCTAATTAATCCCAGCAGTGAGAGACTGAGTGGCGAGATTCGGCTGACCGCTTCAGATGGGACGCCCTTGCAAGGGGAACTGGGGGGGATGGTTGGCTCTGAGTTTGCCTACGAGTTGGAGCCGGAAGGGACCTATCGGACCACGCTCACCAGTTCGCAAGCAGTGGTCACAGGTTATGCCGTAGTGAGCTTGGAGGAAGGATCGGTGCTACCCGTGGGGACTGCTATTTTCCAGTTCCGAGACGACGGAGGGAGTCTCGTCTCGGAAGCTGGGGTCGGCGCGACTCTTCCCACCACACGGGCTCGCATTTTTGTGGACACGGTAAGAACGGAGACGGGTGTGGCTATTGCTAGTCCTGGCAACGACGCCAGCACAGTGACGTTTGAGTTGCTGGACCGGAACGGTTTTTCCATCGACTCAGTCGACATCGAGATTCCGGCTGCAGGGCACTTGGCCCTCTTCGCCAATGAGCTTTTCCTCTTACCACTTGGCTTTACGGGACTGATGGAGATAAGAAGCCAGGTCCCGATGGTTCCCATTACTTTGAAGTTGACAACCAATCAACGGGGCGACTCTATCCTCACTACACTTCCAGTTGCCGATTTGATGCGACCCAGCGGGGCAACTTCACTGGTTATCCCACAAGTGGGTTTCGGACCGGATTTTTCGACCCGGCTCATCTTTATCGGCACCGAGACGGAGGGTCGTTCGCGAGGCCACATCGTCTTCACCCAGTCGAACGGGACAGAACTAGTGGTGCCCGTGCTGGGGCAAGCGAGCAGCGATTTTCCCTACCTGATCAACCCTGGGGGAGCCAGCCAGCTCAGGCCAGGCAACACGGCAACGGTAGCCGAGATCGTCCTCGATCCAAGTGAGCCCGGTCTTTCGGAGGTAGTGGTCAACACAGGGAACACGATTCTTCTTAGGCCGCAGATCCTGGATACCGAAGGCGAGTTTCGAGACGATTTTGTACTAGCCTACAATAGCCTCGATACGGGAGTTGCCACTGTGGACGAAGTGGGCTCCGTCACTGGAGGAGAACAAGGGTTTTCCACTTTGACTGTCTCCGTGGAGGGAGTGCTCAGGACAGCCACCATTACGGTAGTTAAGGTGACCTCAGGAGTGTCAGGCTTTGACATCACGGGGGTGGTACAGGATCTAGCCCAACGCCGGTATCTGACCAGCACTGCCAACCACACTGTTTTGCGGACGGACAGCCTTCAGGCACCTCCGGATCTGTACGCCGGCATATCTCAAGCGCCCGGGCTAACAAATGGTGAGCGACTCGACTCAATGTTCAATGCCCCGGCCTTTCTCGCCATCGATCAATTAGACGGTACTCTGTACGTCACCGATGGCGGCAATCATCTCATTCGGAAGGTGAACCCCGGACCCAATGGACGGGTAACCGCGTTAGCTGGCACGGGTCAACCCGGAAGTGGGGACGGGGAACACCATGTGGCGGCTTTCAACAATCCCCAAGGTGTCGCCTTGGACGATCGGGGAAATCTCTGGATAGCTGATACGGGCAATCACACGATTCGCAAGATAGAACTTGGCAGCGGATTGGTCACTACTATTGCAGGTCAGCCAGGGTCCCCGGGTCTGGCTGATGGGGTGGGTGAGGGTGCGCGCTTCAACTCTCCAGTGGGGATTGCTGTGGAGCGGGAGCCGTTGGGGCAGCAGTTGGAGCGGGAGAGCCGGGGAGAAGCTCCCCCACCCGTCACTGTGATCGTGGCCGATACTGGCAACAGCTTGCTCCGCAAAGTAGACGAAAACGGACGAGTTGACACAGTGGGTTCTACTTCCGGTTCTCCGACTTCGCTGATTCTGGCGCGGAGATCTTTGCTGCACGATTCGGCGAAAACGGCGGCTGTTTTCGAATCTCCTGTGGGTGTGGCTGTCGATTCTCTGGGAAATATCTACGTAACGGATAGCGAGGCTGGAGAAGTTAGGACCATACTACGAACGGGTGTCGTGGTCGCGGCAGTGCAGTCAAACACTTTAGCCCGGATTATGCAAGAACCGTAGGCCGGAGTTGAAAAGAGAGTCGAAAGTGGCCCAAATCGGGAGATCGAAGGTGCGACAGGCGGATTTTCGAGGGATCTCTGTGGACGAGCCGTGTGGAGTAGGTGGGGGAGTGAATTTCAGACGGAGTTGGGCCTGAATGAGTGTCCTAAACGATCATTCGGGAGCTAGGAGAGGCTAGCTGGAGTTAAGGCGATTCAAGACGAGGAGGAAAAGGGCCTGCTCCGGAAAGCCGGAGGAAAGATGGGCCCAGATGCGTCGAGTGGTTTGTCGAACCCGCGCCCCAATTTTGAGGACCCGGCGACGCAAAGTTTCGATTTCGAGTTTCTGCCAGGGGGTTCCATACAGATAATCGCGGAGTCGGACGAACATCTGGTAAGCCAGCCCATGCAGGATAAGTCGAAACTGGTTGGCCAGGAATCGATGACAGCTCAGCCGATCCATACTCAGATGGTGCTTAAAAGCCTTGATGAAGTTCTCCGACTGTCCTCGATCGGTGTAGTGATCATAAAGGGACTGGGAAGAGAGATCGTCTCGGTTGGTGACCACAAAGCGACGATTGATCCCCCGATGGTCGACTTCCACTTTGACGATGACGCGACGGAATCGATCCCAGCTGCCAGCTCGATAAAGAAACTCGTCAAACTGACGCTGTTTTTCCTCGAACTCGTCGAACCTGAGTCGAGTCGACTCGAGCATCGGCTCGACCATCCGTTGCCGGCGGGGGTTCCCGCTTAACCCCATGACATATTGGAGTTTGTTCTCTTCAGATTCACAGAACTCGTAGAGCCGAGGCGTGGCAAAGCCGCTGTCGGCCCGGATCTCAATTTGAAGTTCCTTGCCAACTTCTCGTCGAATGGCTTTCACGATTCGTTTCAGAATAGGAACGATGTGAGAGGCAGCCCCCTTGTTTCCAGGCCTCAATACGACAGTGACCAGGTCCCCCGTAACGGCATCGAAGATCAGCCAAGGATGCAGAATGTGGTTTCGGTAATAGCCGTGGTAAAAAGAGAATTCCTGTTGGCCGTGAGTGTGGTCGTCAGTACTGTCCAGGTCCAAGATGACCGGGTCGGGGCGTCTCTTCTTCAGCGAGCGGACATAACGCTGTAGGAACCCCCGGCTCAGACGCATGAGATCCTTCTTGCTGACAGAGTTTTCCAAACGGGAAAAAGTTGCTTGGGTGGCCAAGTCAGGATCGCTCTCAGGTAACTGATCACAGACGGTCTTGAGCATGGGATCCGAGCGCAGCGTGTCCGCGTCATTGCAGTCTTCGTACCCGGCAACGATCTGAAAGACTCGTTGTCGGATCAGCTTTAACTGCTCATGACGAACGTAGCGTTGGTCCCGGCTATCCGCAATACACGAACTGAAGTCCTCGCAGAGTCGATCTTGCCGATCCAGGGAACCAAACAACAGCCATCCGGCATCGGAAGTCAGGTTCCCACCATCAAAACGAGCCGTGATTTGTGTGTGCGAGTGAAATGCCAGGGTGGTCTGGCAGACTGGGTTTGACATTGCCGTAGTTCTCCGATAAGGATTTGTTTGATAAACCTTTTTATATCAGAGAGCTACGGCATTTTTTCTGGTCCCCAATCCACTCGAATCCGGATCTCTTGCATAATCCGGGTTTAGCAGGACCCAGGGGAATCGTGATCTCGGACAGCGGCCGGCTGGTGGTCACAGAGGTTGATCTGACAGGACGAGAAATAAATTATGCGCCTCCCCGAATTGCCAGCATCGAACCCGTGATGGTGAGCGACCAGGGCGGCGCAGAGGTCATTATCCAGGGAAGGAACTTCGCGCCCGAATCGGTGGTTGTGATCTCTAGGGAAATAATAGAAGCGCGAATTCTGGATACTCAAACAATAAGTTTTGAGTCACCGGCACTGCCCAGTGGTCAGGCCACCCTGACCGTTCAACATCGGGGAGGAGTGGCCCAGACAGCCTTGCTCGTGGAGGCGATCCCGTTTGAGGAGTTGACTCCCGGCGAGATAACCACCATTGCCGGCGGAAGTACCTTTGTTGGCGATGGGTCCGAAGCGGTATTGGTTCCCCTTTCCGCGCCCCATGCGTCCGCGCTCGACTCGTCCGGCAACCTGTATGTTGCGGACACTTTTAACAACAGAGTCAGAAAGATCGATCTTACAACTGGTATTGCTTTGACGGTAGCTGGGAATGGTAGAAGCGGATTCGAGGGTGACGGGAAACTCGCGATCGCATCCGCCATATCCAGCCCTTTCGGGTTGGCTGTCGACCGCAGCGGAAATCTCTTTATCGCGGACACTGATAATCAGCGTGTGCGCAAGGTCGACTCGACCAGCGGAATTATTGCCACCGTAGCGGGCACGGGCACCGCGGGTTTCTCCGGAGACGGGGGTCCGGCCACCGAGGCTCAACTCTACTGGCCGTATGGTTTGGCGGTTGACGCAGCAGGGAATCTCTTCATTGCTAATGCGGGCGATGTATTTTCAGGCGGAGAAGGGGACCAGAGTCGTATCAGCAGGGTGGAGGCCGGGACCGGAATCATTACGACGGTCGCTGGCAGCGGCGATCCGGTTTTTCGGGAGACGGTGGCCCGGCGATAGAAGCGGCACTCTCTTTCCCGTGGGGACTCGCGCTGGACGAAGAGGGCAATCTTTTGATCGCAGACTCGCAAAACCACCGCATACGAAGAGTGGATGCCTCTTCGGGCATCATAACGACGGTCGCTGGAGGTGGGTGTGATTCTGTCACTGACTTTGTAAAACTTGGCGACGATGGTTCGGCCGTAGAGGCCTGCTTGTCAACGCCCACCGGAGTTGCCCTGGATAGAGCCGGTAATCTTTTGATCGCGGATTCACAGAGCCACCGAATTAGGAAGGTTGAACTAGAGAGCGGATTGATCGACACCGTGGCTGGAACTCTGCGCGGTTTCTCCGGAGACGGGGGTCCGGCTATCCAGGCCCGGCTGCGAGTTCCAATCGAGATTATGGTTGATGGGGCGGGAAACCTTTTCATTACTGACACCGTTAACTTTCGGATCCGAAGGGTGGATGGGATCTCCAACACTATCGAGACCGTGGCGGGCAGTGGAGAGCGCACCATTCTAGGCGATGGAGGACCAGCAACCCAAGCCTCCCTGGGCACGCCATTCGGGCTGGCTTTGGATACAGACGGGAATCTTTTCATCGCCGATTCGAGTAATGAACTTATCCGCAAAGTGGAGGCTGGGACAGGCATCATCACCACTGTCGCGGGCACCGGAGTCTTCGGTTTCTCGGGAGACTCGGGTCCTGCAACGGAATTTCGATTGGCTCGTCCGAACGGACTAGCGTTCACACCTACAGGGGACCTTCTTATTGCTGATTCGCATAACAATCGGATTCTGAAATTGTTTCTCCCAATTAGTTTCATAGCTACTCAAGCTGGAAACGGCCGTTTTGGTTTCTCGGGTGACGGGAGTAATTCAAACTTTGCCTCACTTGCCAGCCCTACTGGGGTGGGGGTAGATGATTCCGGCAATCTCTTTATCGCGGACCGTGTCAACCACCGGATACGCAAAGTGGATCTTGTGGAGGACGTCGGTACGATTTCCACCGTAGCGGGAAATGGCGAACCCAACTTTTCGGGCGATGGCTGGCTGGCTACCGAGGCTTCCCTAAACTTCCCCTATGACGTCGCCTTTGATAGTCAGGGCAATCTTCTTATTGCGGATTCACGGAACCGTCGAATCCGCAAGGTCAACATGGAGACAGGCATCATCACAACGGTTGCGGGAAATGGTACGGCCGAGTTTTCTGGCGCCGGCGGACCCGCCTCTGAGGCTGGACTAGTTCTGCCTGATGGAGTGGTCTTAGACAGCGCCGACAACCTTTTCATCGCAGACGTACTCGCAGATCGAATTAGGCGGGTGGATGCCGTCAACCCACCAACAAAACGGCCACGATTGTGGCAGTGCAAAAGGAACCCAGGACGCCCAAAAGCCCGAGACTGTCGGTACGATCGTCAGGTCGAGGTGCCATACATGGTTCGGTCCCTTGGCAGTAACCACGCGACCGATCGACATCATCTCTTCCTGATTGGCAACCGACAGAGAGGGTTCCTTCAACATTCGTCCTACTGTTGTCGGGCTCAGGTGCAAACCCGCACGCGCCAGCGTCTGCGCGATCTTGACTTTGCCCATGGTTGGACAAAGGGTTTTCAATCGCTGCGCCGCGTAACGCACGAAGTCCGGGAACCGATTGACTGGCTTGCGAAGCAGCAAGAGCGCTTTCGGGCCTCCCTCGTCAATGCGTTGAGACCGGACATAACCGTGGCGGGTGTCAGAAGAAAGGCATCGGCAGTCTGTTGGAGCGACCAGCCGCGAGCGGCTCGAAGTTCAAGAATCGCCAGTCGCTCCGTGGGAGCGTAGCGCGGCCGTCGGTGCGGTGCAATTACGGACATTCGCGTCCTTGATACGGAGTTCTTCCCGCAGCAAGGCGATTTCCTGATGGAGCCGATCCCTGTCTGCGGAGCTTCGGTCGCAGGCACTGACGCTTTTGGCAGCCCAGCCTCGGGCCTGCGTGATCGAAAAGTGGGCCAACGAGATAATGTGGAGGACACCGGACTTGACGTGTGATGGCCAGCCCTTGGGAAGCGGTATTTTGGGAGGCTTTTGAGTTCGCATTGTGCTCTCTGGTGTTTCCTTAAAAACTCGCTACAAGAACACGCTAACATTCTAATTATCAACGGGTTGATCCGGGTAGCGTAGACCACAAAGATCGCTGGACCACTACACTTGCCTGAAGAAGCACCTGATTTCCCCTCTTTTTTGGTGTGACACTGTGTGTCAAGAAACTGGTGCAATATGCAGGCTGGGCAAAAACCCCGGGATCAATCGTCACGCACTGCGTTTGACCATCCTGTCGGTGACGACGTAGAGAACAATGCTGCCGACCAAGAGAATGGCCGGGAACCCGGGAATGATGACCTCTTCACCATCCGAGAAAACGTTGCGGAGGATCTCGAACAGCCACAGCCCAAAGCCTGCGCCCAGGGTGACGATTCCGGGCAGGCGACGTACGTCTTTTTGGAACAGGGCGGCAGTCAGGAGGACGAATGGTGGAATGGTGACCGCGTAGGTTCCCTGTATCAGTTCAAAGGCCCGGGTGCCGGACAGTGCCAGGGCCGCGCTGCCCACCGCGATCAATACCACGCAGATGCGGGTCAGTGTGATGAGCTGGATTTTTTCCTTCAGTTTGCGACCGGCCATGTTCCTGGCCATGACGGCCGCGGGGGCAAGCAGACCGCTGTCCACGCTTGAAGTCACTGCAGCGGTCAGGGTCAGGGCAAAAATCACAGCCATGGTGGGAGACAGAAACTCTTCGGCCAGGGCCGCGATCACACCGTCCTTTACCGCCGGGTCCAGCAACAGGGAACCGGCCAGCCCCAGGATGACCGGCATTGAGCCGAAGACGATGTACAGTACTCCCGCGGACACGCAGGCCCGGGAAGCGGTGTCAGCGGAACGCGCGGCGAAGACGCGCTGGACGAGATCCTGCGTGGCGACATTCGCAAACAGGCCCGCTACGGTCAAACCCACCCAGTAACGCAGGCTTTCGCCGGACTCGGTGGGTATGAACACCAGCAACCGGTCATCGAGTTGTGCGAACAATGCCGCCAGCCCGGCGAGCGGACCCTCGCCCAGTTCAGCGAGGACCTTGAGGGTCAAGACCGTGACGCCCACCAGCAGCATGGTCAGCTGAACCATATCGGTCATGGCCACCGACCACATCCCTCCGATCAGCGTGTACAGCGTCAGCACCACAGTGATGAGAATCACGGCCGTGGAGACGGGCATATCGAAGAACACGTGAAACACCCCGGCCAGCCCCACCAACTGAACCGCGGACCAGCCGATGTAACTGACGGCGATCAGAACCTGGATTTTCTCGACCACCGGGCCATAGGCATTGCGGAACACATCCGCCAGCGTCATCTGCCCGGTCCGCCAGAGTCGGCGAGCGTAGACCAGGCCCATCAGAACCAGGCAAAGACCGACGCCGACCGGCTCAAGGACGATGATCCGGATGCCCTCGAGCTTGATTTCATCCGCCGTGACGAGGATGGTTTCGGCGGCAAACCAGGTGGCCATGATGGTAGCCGTAGTCATCAGCGCCGAGAGGCCGCGGCCCGCGATGATGAGTGTCTGTGGCTGAGTCCTCGCCGCTGTGGATTCGGCGGCTGGCCCACAGAGAAATGACCACCATCAGGGCAAAGAAAATGACCAGTCCGATCGCGAGCGTTTGTTGCATGGAAAAAGGCCTTTGTTCTCCTGATACTCTACTCTTACTCTAGCGACTTTTTTGCACACAGAGTCACGCCAAAAAAGCGGGGAAATCAGTGTCCGATCTTCGACCCGAGGTCCGATGCTCGGTGCTTCTTCAGGGAAGTGTTGTTGAGGGTGTCTAGCAGTCCCGCAATCTCTTGTGCCAGCTGGATCTTCTCCGGCTTTTCTGACATCAAACATGTATGAAGTGGAGCAGAAGACGATCTCGCTGCTGTCCAAACCCCAATTGCTCCTTGAGAGGCCAGGTCGGAAAAGGCAATATTATCCGACACTCCTTCTACATCACAACGCAAGGAAGACGGCGACGCTACCGTTGCAAAGAATGCGGCAGAACCTTCTCTTCCACTCACGGCACACCTTATTATCGACTGCATAAACCCAGGTCTTTGTTCGATGAAGTCGTCCACATGTGTGTCCACGGGCTGGCGATATCGTCCATGGCCAGGATCAAGAGAATGGCCTGGGGCACCGTCGCCCGATGGCTTGAATCGGCCGCCACATATGCTTCGCGGTTCAACGATCGGATGCTGAAAGGGTTCGTCATCCGTGAACTTCAGGCCGACGAGATCAGAACATTTTTCGGAACCAAAGAGTGGGTGATCTGGATAATGACAAGCCTCGAAGTATGGTCCAGGCTTTGGATCTCCGTCGAGATCGGTCGCCGTAACTTCCGAGACATCAAGAAAGTAATGACCGACACCCTGCAGCGAGGCCGTATTGAACACCTCTTTTTGTTTACCACCGACGGTTTCGAGATGTACGAGTGGGTGGCCAAAAGGCTACTCTCGGGTATCTGCATCTACGGTCAAGTGATCAAGAAGCGCCGGGAGAATCGGGTGGTGCGGGTCGATCGTAGACTGCTTCTCGGAACCCAGGCGGAACTGGAGGAAGCTCTGTTTCATTCCGAGGCTTCCAACACTCTTAATACTAGCTTCATCGAGCGGCACAACTTAACCATCCGCCAGGGCTGTTCCTATCTTGGCCGTCGCACACCTTGTCACGCCCGACGCACGGAATTCTTGGAAGGCCAGGTGGCCCTGCTCATGGCCTATTACAACTTTCTGCGACCGCTGTTCAACGACAATTATTTTTGATCACCGCGACTACGATGCTTGCCCGCTGAAGTGGGTGTTTGTTTGACTTGTTTTTCTTCCTTCTTCTGAGGGCTGAAAGCCCTCTTTTTTTCTCCGGTTTTCTTGAGCGTGGGGATGGAGTGAGGGCTTGCCCGAACGGAGTTCCCACGCTTCGCGAGGCTCGGGATTGCCCTTCGAATGCTCCGCTGATTGAGCTGTATACCCTCTGGGCTTGAGCCGTTTTCTGTGTGGCCAGCAGAAGGCCTTTCGAGCGGCACCTCAGAGTCACTTCGTCTCCTTTTGGGTTCTCTGCTTGGCGGCTTCCATCCGGTAGTTGGTCACGTTCAACTCCAGGATCACGCTATGGTGAACCAGGCGGTCGATTGCCGCGGCCGTGGTCAGGGGATCCTTGAAGATCCTCTCCCAGTCCGAGAAGACCAGGTTGCTGGTCAGCAGAATCGAGCGACGCTCGTAGCGATGGGAGAGCAACGTGAAGAGAATCTCCATCTCGTCGCGATTCTGCTGTACATACCCGATGTCGTCGATGATCAGGGCCTCGAACCGATCCAGCTTCTTGAGTTCCCTCTCCAGAGTTAGCTCGAGCTTGGCTCTCAGTAACCGCTGCACCAGCAGCGCACAGGTCGAGAACAGCACCCGCCGGTCTCGCAGGATCAACTCCTGCCCCAAAGCACAAACAAGATGCGTTTTCCCGCTTCCTGGATTACCGAACACAAGTAGATTTTCGGCTCGGTCCAGGAAGTCTCCCTCCACCAATCCTGACAACTGCCGGTCCACACTCTGCGGGAGTCGTGAGCGATCCAATGAAGTCAGGCTCTTGTCCCAGGGAAGTTTCGAGGTCCGTCGTAGTTTCTGGATCCGTCGTTCCCGTCGATCCGCGACTTCCAGCTCCGACAGAGCCAGCAGGTACTGCGGATAAGACCAGCTCTCTGTGGTCGCCAAAGCGGCCTGCGAGCCGTGATGCTCGCGGAAGGTCGGCAGGCGAAGTTCGACCAAACACTCTTTGAGTCTTTGCAGGTTGCCTCCGCTCATGGCCTCACCTCCTGCTTGTGCGTGCCGAGCAATCGGTCATAGATCTGGATGTTGATTGGTGGAACCTGGACCTGCCACCTCGGCAGAACCGGCTCTATCAGATCCTCCTTCAGGTCCTGGAACCGGGTTCGGCGGCCGCTTTCAATCCGGTTCTTCAGAGCTTGTTCGACTTTCCTTTCCCCTTCTTGGGCCGCCAGCTCCAGGATCCCCAGATACTGTCGGTCCGCCGTCTGTGGACAATCCTCTCTCAGCTCGTCGGAGGCGACTCGGAACAGGACTCCGGGAAAGAGATCTTCCCGCCAGCGATAGCGGGCAAAGGCTCCCGGCTTTCGCACCAGCGAGTGGATCACGTGCCGGTAATCGATCCGGTGCTTTCCTTCCCCCCGCAGTCGAGGCATCTCGGCTACTCGCTGCCCGCCATAACGAACTTCCACATGATCGGCATACAGTCGCGCCTCCACCTGTTCGCGGATCAAGCGGCTGTCCACCGAGTAGGTGTTGTTGCGCACTCGGATCGTGGAACTGGTTGCGACCTTCACTCGGAATCGGATGAAGTCCTCCAGGCGACGATCCGGTAGCGGCCTCATCACTTCCAGTTCTTCTCGCAGGCGTCTTTGCCGGCCAGCATTGCGTCGCTCGATGATTCTCTGGACGAACTGCTCGTGGTCCTTGCGCTCTGAGAAATCGCGACTGCCTCTGAGCAGCAGTTCCTGTTGGATGCTCGCTTGAGCCGGTGATGCGATTGCTCGACGTCTCCGTTCTCATGAGCCTTTCCGGCTTGGGTTCGGCGGCGCTTCATTCCGTAATGATCGAGCAATGTCTGGTAGCGTTCGGTGAAGGCGCCCTTCTTGAGATTGTTGACCACAGCCGATAGACGGTCTGTTCGGTGCTCGGATGGTATCGCCCCCAGTTCCCAGATCGCGTTCTGTAGTCCCAGCGTCAAACTCTCGAAAGATTCACCGAAGCACAGGGTCGTCGTCTCCCAGTTCGAGTAGGTCAAGACGAAGTGATACAGCATATGAGGAAAGGGTTGCCCGGCAATCGTCACTCCCCAGCTGTTCATGAAAGTGAAGTTGGACTGGGCTTGATGTCCGGGCTCATGATTCTGGGGAAACATCACCTCTTTCAGCTCACCGTAGTGGGCTCTCCACTGCTTGAGCCTTCGTTGGAGCGTCCTCAGTTGTCCTTCCTCGAACTTCCCCTCGTAGATCCGATTCAGGTGGTCAAAAATAGTTGTCGCCTCCACGGTTGGAGCTGTTTCAGGATCTGATCCCTTCTATTTCGGGCCAAACGGATTCATAGGGATTCGGGCGGGTGCGCCAGGTCCGCTCTGACCGGCTTTCACTCGGCAGCTTGCCCGACTTCAAATACTTCCGTGCCGGGTTCCGCGACATGCCCGCTTTGGCCGCCGCCATCGTCAACGTCTTTTCCTTTTTCCGCAATTTCATCAGTCTCCTGATCTGCTGGTCTGTAACCATGCTTGCCATGATCCAAATCAGCTCTGAAAAAGCGGGCAGTTCTAATTGTCGTCCGGGTCCAATTCTACGTGTCGTTGATCAGACCGCACAGCGCTCTAAAGTTCGGCAAGTCAATAAGGACTCCAGCCATGCAAGCCGGGCTGGCTAAAAAGAGGCTCCGTTCCGGGATGTCTTCACAAGCCGGGCAGCGTTCCTTTTATTTGCCTTGATGATGATTGTCGCACGGTGCTTTGGGTTGGATCTCAAGTCTTTTCAGTTTCGAGTCTGGCACACGGACCGCGGCTCAACAACACTTGCCTGAAGAAGCACCACTCGAGCAAGCACGCTTTGCCCGCCCACCCTTCTTCGCCGGTCAAGTCACCCGAATCCGCACGGTGTCAGCCGCGTTCTTCGGCAAACTTGAGGTCACCAATGACCCCACCGAGGCCCCCGATAGATAGAACTTTGTCGAGTGACGGCAACTCGACACCAAAAGTCTAGAATGTCGCTGTGGACAGCTGTGCTGTAAAAGGCGGACGAGGTTTTTCGGGGAGACAGCCTGAGTCGGTTCCTTGATCTTAGGGCCGTGGTTCAACCTTCAATTCGCGCAACTCGCGCGCGCGTGCGAGCGCCTTTTCGGCTGCCTCCGAGCGCCCCAACTGGGAATAGGCCCGGGCCAGCTGCTGGTAGGCTTCAGCCGAGGGCATCATAGCCGCTGCGAATTCCAGGTTAGCGACTGCCGGAATCAGCGCGCCCTGGGCCAGCTGGAGTTTCCCCAACTCGAAACAGGCGCCCGCATGGTTCGGTTGGAGCTGGATCACCCGGGCCAGCAGCGGCTGCGCTTCTCCTTCTCTTTGCCTGGAGATCAGAAGAAGAGCCTTCTGATACGAGGCCGACGACTGGAGGGAGTTCAGGGACAGGGCCTGATCGAATAAGCTCAGCGCGCCTTCGTGATCTTCCCGTAGTGACAGGACGCGTCCCCGCAGCACCAGGGTCTCTCCCGTTTTCCCGGCCGATTCTTCGATCAAATCGATAGCCTCGGCGGCCGGCCCCGCAAGCTCATGCTCGAGCAGGGATTGCGCCAGATAGTGCATCAGCTGGTGGGTATCCGGATCGTTCGGCTTGGCCCGAAGGGCCTCTTTGGCTGGGCCCAGCGACTCGAGCGAGCGACCCGCTTGAAGAGAAGCCAGGGCCAGGTTGTAGGCCAGATCGGGAAGATCCGGATCCCAATCGGACGCCTTCTGGAACTGGGCCGCTGCCCGGGAAAAACGCGATTCGCGGGCTGCCAGAGCAGCCAGATTCTGGTAGGCAAAGGCCACCGCTCGCCGATAGAAGCCGGCTCGCGTCTCGAGCACTGCGGTGGTTTGAGGGTCGGGAGGCTCCAGCCGAGGTATCAATGCCAAGCGGCTGTTCGTGAACTCGTCGGGTCGGAAGTCGCTCTGTGGGCCGCTCTCAACCGCGCTGCCCTGCCGGATCCGGTCGAGGTGACCTTGTTTCATCAATTGCTGAGCCGACTGGAGACTCGCCAAAGCCTTCGTCGTTTGGCCGGCCCTGCGGAATGCACTTCCAAGACTGTAGTAAGTACGGGCCAGCTGGAAGTCGTTGCGAGCCGGATCTCGGGTGAGTTCAATCGACTTTTTCAAAGCGATGACAGCCTGATCCACCGCAGCCGATTCGAGTCGCGATTGTCCCAGATAGAGGTGGGGGTCGGGGTTGTCAGGATCGGCGGAGATCGCTTTCTCCAGGTAGGGAACCGCCTTGTGAAAGTTACGCTCGTCGAAGTGAATTACTGCCAACAGGTAGTTGGGATAGTAGGAATCCGGGTCCTGAGACAGCTCCAGCTCGAGGTGAAGTTTGGCCAGCGGGAAGGCTGTCCTCCCCTGATCCAACAGGTAGGTCAGAGCCAGGTGGTAGTTGGCCCCGGCGGTGTTGGAGTTGATGGAAAGGGCCCGGCTTAGAGTACGAATGGCCTCCTCCAGCTGCTGCGCTTCCTGGTACGCCTTACCCAGCATGAGGTAAAGTTCTGCTGAAGGTTCTGATCCCTCCTCCAAAGTCCTCAGGATCGCGCCTCCCTGAGGCTTTTCATCCAGTTTGATGTGGCAAAGAGCGAGGCTGTACGCAACACTCCGGTTGTCGGGGTCGCTCTGATAGAGATCTGCCAGCTGGACCTTGGCCGGTTCCAATTGATCCAGCATGAAATGGAACATTGCCAGCAGGTAGCGGGCGGCGCCGTGGTTGGGGTCCAGCTCCAACGTCCTCCGGCAAACCTCCACGCCCTCCTGGTACCGCCGGGTAGCCAGATAGACGGCACTCAGCCCCTGGAGGCTTGCGATCAGTGAAGCCTCACTCTCCAGCCCATCCCGAAAGGCCTTCTCGGCCGCGCTATAGTCGGCGAAAGCCAGAGAGATCTCGCCCAGTTTGGTGAGAGCCCGCCCCAGGATCGCTTTTGAGTGTTCCCGGAGCTGCGCCAGCTGGTCCAGTTGTAGTGCTTGTCGGGATTGCTCGAGCAGGCGGCTGATCCGTGGGTCAGGGCTCTCCTGAGCCACGAAAGTCACAGGGATACCGGCTAGCAGGACGGTGAAAAGAGAGACAATCAGAAGAGTCCGAGTGCCGCAGCTGCCCGGAACCCCGAGCCATTTGGCGGTGACGGTGACCTGGCCTCTTTTTCGCCGCAACCAGTTTCTCCAGGAAGTCGACGGTAAAGTCTAAATCATTGAGACGCCCTGCAGCGTTGGTCAGTACGATGACACCGAGTTGGCTCGCTCTCTAAAAAAAAGACCGCCACCAAATTACCTGACCCGCTTCCGCTGTGCCCGCAGAATACCACGTCTCCGGGCCACGGCCCGGAATCCAATGCCGTGGCTTGTCGAGAGGTCGTCGCTGGCGGTCTTGGCCTGGCGGAAGTTGTGCTCCAGCGGCTTCTAGCTCAGCACTGATTTCCGGTTTATGGTAAGACTCCCGGCAAAAAAAAGGGGCCGGACGGCCCCCTTTTCTTACCTGGCGCTTCGCCTCGAAACTATTCTTCGTCCTCTTCCTCCTCGAAGACCAGCTTGATTCCAAACTGCCCAATGCGTTCGGGAAAAGCGGCATTGATGGTGCCGAAGCTGCCACTGTTGATGTTTCCGAAATTGTTGCCGCCCCAGCGGGGAACCTCAAAGGTGGGGTGATTGAGGATATTGAAGAACTCCACCCTGAACTGCAGAGCGGCATCTTCGGAAACGACTCTCAGCGGCACCGTTTTAAAAAGGCTCATGTCCAAAGTCGTAAAGCTAGGACCGTGGAATTTGTACTGGGGCAACCCCCCCACTTCGCCAGCGCCCGGGTTGCTGAAGGCGGCGCGTTTTTCAGGAGTTAGTACCGTGACGATCGAGCCTTTGTCAACTGAGGAGAGGTTGCTAAAACTGCCGCTAAAATCGGGCGTCCCCTCACGGTTCTGATTGAGAAAGCGACGGCCGGTGTGGGTGCGGAACGGCCGGCCCGTTGTAAAATCATAGATGCCGTTGACCTGCCAGTTTCCAAGTAGCGTATCCGTCACGCCCGAAGCGCTGTTGAGGAACCTCTTTCCCCGTCCAAAGGGCAGCTCCCAAAGCCAGTTGATACCAACCACGTGAGTCGAGTCGAATTGAGAAAAGCCCTTATCAATAGAGAAATTAGAGTTATCCCGGTAGTCGGGATTGTAGAGCGTCTGCCCGGGCACATTCCCCGTCAAGCCCTTGCTGAGGGTGTAGTTGGCCTGCAGATAAAGGCCATTATCGAAGCGCCGGTTGAGGGTCGTCTTGAGTCCATGCCAGGTGGAGTGGCTCCCGTTGCCGACGATGTTGAGATTGAGCACTTGGGGGTTGAAGCGGAAGAAGGTATCGGGGAGCCCCGCTTGGGCTACCAGGCCGCCTCGCACACCCGCGCCAAAACCGGACGTTGTATCCAGGAAGTTGGCCAACGACCCTGCCTGCCCCTGAGTGATTAAAAAGAACTGGGACGATGGCACCAAGCCGAAAAGCGGAGCCAGCGCACCCAGGTCGGCACCTACGGTTGGATCCCCGTTGGCCGCCAGATTGGCTTGGGCTATCTTGAATGCGTTGAGAAAGCCGTTGTTCCGGATATCCACTTGGTTGAAGTTGTTGGCACGCCACATTCCCACCGCATGGTTACCAACATAGTTGACGTCGAGCTTCCAGTCCTTGGCCAGCTCACGTTCAAACCCGATAGACCATCCCTGTACATAGGGAACTGCCAGGTCGGGGTCGACGGCGTAAGCGCGGCTGAGTCGGACATTGCCGAGAGAGGGAAAGATTGGAGGTAGCGGTATGGGCAGGACGCCTCCCGTGAAGTAATCAGAATCGGAGAGCCGGGCAAAAGGGGTCAAAGTCGCGTTGGTGCTGGTTCCGAAGTTCTGACTCGAGAAGTTGGCGCCAACCGCGATCATGAAACGATCGAAGGAAACTCGGTAGGAACCGCTGACCGCCGTTTTTCCGTCGCCAAAGGGATCCCACGTGAAGCCCAAATGGGGACCAAAATTGTTGTAATCGGTGGCAAAGATGTTGCGACCTTGATCGGGGTCGGCGGCCCATTGCGTGGGCTGCCCTGTGGGCCCCTGTACACCCAGGGCACCCGCAACACCCCCCACCGGATAGCCGAAGACGTTGTCCACCGCCACCGGGGGCATCACATCGAAGCGCATACCCAAGTTCAGAGTAAAACCCGGCCGAATCCTCCAGATATCCTGGAAAAAAATCGACCATTCGATCTTGTTGGCCGCCTGGTAGGTATTGGTGAAGGGTGTCAGCTCGACTTCATTGGTGAGATAAAAGGTCTGGTTGACACTTCCGATGGTGCCGGTCAGGTCGTTGGTCAGCTGAGCAGCGCGGTTGCGGTCGCCGCCGCTCAGACCGGGCAGGGCCGGGATGCTGGCGGGATTGCTGGCGTTGTCGGTGCGGCTGATCGGGAAGTGGCCCACACCGACTTGACGGTTGAGCGTCATGCGCCAGAATTCGCCGCCGAAGTTGAAGGTATGGTTCCCCCTGACCCAGCTGAAATTGTCGGAAAAGCCCGCATTGACGGCGGGGTTGTTCTGGGTTCCCCGCAAAATGTGGAGATTACCAGTGGAATCACGGCCAGCGCCCAGCCCGACGAACTGGATATTCCCCGGCGGGAATGTCTCTTGTTCTGGGTTAGTCACAACCCTGAAGGCACGGCGAAGATTGGCTCCCAGACTCAGTTCGTTGGTGAAGGTAGGCGTGAAGCTCGAGATCAGTCGAAGCGAACCTCCGGCACGGGTTTCTTCAAAGTCCTCGGGCGAGATGCCGTTGAGCAGCTTGGGGTTGGGATCGCGTAACGTCCAGTCAGCGAAGGAACCCGCTAGATTATGGTTATCGCTGAGACGGTGGTCGAGCTTGAACATCAACTGGTTGATGTCCTGCCGCCGGGAGTCGTTAAAGCGGAAGCCCGCCGTATTGAAACCATCCCCGATGTCGTAGTTATTGGGATTGGGCATCACCGCCAGCAGTTTGGGGAGCCAGAAGGTGTCGAACCCGATCCGAGTAGGGTCGACATTGACCAGGTCGATGCTCCCGATGTCTGCCGCCGGGACGGTGGGAGCCCCGTTGGCGTCGACCAGACCACCCGAATTAGAGCCCTTGTTGTAGAACCGGAATATTCCGGTTCTCAGCTCAGGGGTGTAGACGAATCGATTGATCACCCTGGCCTGACTCTGTCGCTGCCACTCCAGAGTGGTGAAAAAGAAGGTTCGGTCTTTAATGATCGGCCCGCCAATGCTGCCACCGAATTGGTTTCTGATCAGAAAAGGCCGATTGCTCCCGGAACGATTGTTGAAGAAGTTGTTGGCATTGAGCACGCGGTTGCGATGGAATTCGAAAACCGAGCCGTGAAATTCATTCGTGCCCGATTTCAAGAGCACTTTGACCTGTGCTCCAGACCCGCGTCCGGTGCTAGCGGAATCCCCTGAAGTGGTGACCCGGTACTCTCCCACCGCCTCTTGAGGAACCGGTGTCGAAGGATGGGAGGGGTTGTAGTCGTAGCCCGGGTTGCTGCTGGTAATGCCTTCGATCTGGATGATGCTGGTGTGGGGTGCCAAGCCATCAACCGCTCCGCTCTGCTGGGGATGTCCGGTGCCCGTGGAAGTCGTGGGAAGTCGGTCCAGGGGGCTGGTTCCTGCCTGCAGAAAAACCAAGTGCATGGCGTTGCGGCCATTGAGAGGCAGGTCCACCGCCTGCTCAGTACCGATTACGGCCCCCACCTTAGTGTCGGAGCTGTTGATCAGCGAAGCCTGGCCCGTCACCGTCACGGTCTGAGAGATGTCCCCCGCCTCGAGCGTGAGATCGAGAGATCGTGCATCTCCGATCTGGAGGATGATGCCGGATTGGACCACCTTCTTGAAACCCTCGAGCTCGGCCGTGATTTCATAGTCGCCAGCCGGGAGGTTGGGGAAAACGTAACGTCCGGTCTCGTTACTCAGGGCCTCGTGCGGGAGGTTGGTGTCCTGGTTAGTGGCAACCACAACCACGCCGGGGATGATGCCGCCGGACTGGTCTTTTACGACCCCTTCAAGCCGGGCCGAGACACCCTGTCCCAAGACCAGACCTGAACAGAAGAACAGTAGACCGAGAACAATTCCTAGACGAATGCCGGTGGGCCGATACATGAAATCTCCTTTTGCCTCGAAATCGGGTCTCCTCGACTGGGAGGAGAATGAAGCTCTGACACAATGGTGCCAAGTGGGATGCGTATTGTCAACAAAAAATACACTCCTTAAATCCTAGATGTATACAATACAACTAAGTATCTGGGCTGAGCTCACTCCCTGCCCGCATGACCAGGCTTTTGGGAAGGTCTGTGACGGCCAGGGGATCCCGCTACGAGGTCCATCGTCCGAGCCTTCGCAGCGCTGGCCGAGCGTCCCCGCACGCAGTAGCCCCGCATTATTCGATGATCCTGACCGGTCGATCATCGCGTTCTGAAAGCAGGCGGGCCAAGCGCTCGTACTGCAAGGCCGCGGAAGGGTCCAGTAGAATCTGCGCTCCGCGTCGGCCTCGCCTCTCCCGGACTTGATTCTCCCAAAGTGCCAAGGCTTGATTCCTCGCCTAGCTGCGCTGCTGCGGGGAGCCGACAAAATCGTATTCAAAATCGTCGTAACCCGGCAATTTTCGCAGAGCTTTAGAGGCGACGTAACGCACCACGGCATACGGATCCTCCAACAGTTGTGCCAGGAACGGCGCCTGCCATCGTTCCCCAGAGGCTTCGTGGGCCGCTTCCCAACCCATACTCCAGGCGGCGACTGCCCGTTGGGCTGCGTCGCCTCGCAGCAACCACAACAGCGCAGCCGAGACCTCCTTCTGATCCACACTCATTTCCATCGTCGGCAGGCCATACCAATCTGAAAGATGCTGCTGGCTCCAGGCCAAGCTTTGATCCAGGTGGCAAAGATTGCAGGCGTTAGGCCAGCCCGTCTGCAGGCTGATCTGGACGCTAGGATTGTCGATGCGATGGCTTGGCAGGGCTTCGAACAGCCCAAATGTCGTGCGCGGCATGTGGCAGTTGTAGCAGAGGCTGCCACTAGATCCCGCAGGGTGGCGGGTGTGCTGCTCCAGTGCACTGCGGTAATCAGTATGACACTGAAAACAGGCCTCGTTTCCATCCCGGTTGGCCGCCACCTGCCCGTCAGGGTCGCTTGCGTGCATCGAGTGGCAGGAAAGACAGGAGAGATTGCCTCGTTGAAAGCAGGCGGATTCGATCAGTCCGTTGTATTCTCGCCCCGCCACTCTCACGGTTCCGTCAGGCCAGAATATTCCCTTCAATTCTTCTGGATTCTGTCGCAGCCAAGCTGCGATCACGGGATCCTGGGGATCTTCTGAGAAGCGCACGATTCGTCTGGTCTCCTCCAGGTCGTCCCCAGCCCGGAACATCCGGCCCTGGACTTGCCACTCTTCTGGTTCCAGCGGACCACTCACACTGTGACACTGGCCACAGATCTGCGATGCCCGTCTGGGGGACAGGTGCTCGGGTTGGACGATGGTCGCGTCCGGTTGATCGGTCAAATGGTAATAATAGCGTCGCTGGGGCGCCCGGTTGGCTCGGACGTGTTCGGAGGCGGGTCCGTGACACGACTCGCAGGCGACTCCGAGCTCAGCCGCCCGGCTGAACAGCGTCCCCCGGGTCAGGTCCATCTGTGGTTGACCTCCCACGGTGTGACAATCGACGCAGGTCTGATTCCAGATAGGGGTATCCGGAGGTCCTTCGAGCGTGGGCTTCAGGAAGGAATCAGCCGCTTGAATCCAACGTTGTTCTGCAATCTGGTAGATCCAGGGAAGCTGAACGTAGGCGCCTCCGTAATCCGCCAGGCGAATCCAGAAGGCCTGCAGGTGGTGTGACCCGGTCGCCATCACGATCCGCTGCTTCACCCGAGGAAGAGCGGCCAGCCGAGTTGCATCACCACGCTGACCAGGCTCCTCCAGTTGCCAGAAAGCTCTCATCTCTACCGAGTAGTGGTCGCCTGTCCGCCCCAGCAGAGTGGTCTCGCCTCGATAATCCACCAGTCGAACGCCGTCAAAAGGGGCGAGCACAGTTTCAGGGGTCGCGGCCTGGGTCATCGTCCGGTGATAGCTCTGGTACCAGCTCTGGTACTGGCCCGGATGACAGGCCTGGCACCTATCAGAGGTGGCGAAGCCCCCTTCCGGTCCCACGCCGTCGGGCAGGTTCCGCTGAAGCAACGGATCGGTCCCGGGTCGCCACAACAGCGCGCGCCCGATAGCCAGCCCCACAACGGCAGCCGCAGTGCGCGTGACGTGATCGCGTCCCGGCCGTCTTCCAGCCAACAACGTCACCAGTGCGAGCAGAACCACCAGCCCATAGATGAGGCCTTCGTTTGACATAGCGAGACAGGTCGGCTGAGATCTGATGTTGGCAGGCTAGTCCGAGTATTGCAATTGACAGGACGAAGCTGGCGGAGTGCGAACCATGGCGACCCATCCCGCTCATGAGCTATAGTCGGTCTTATGCGATTACTCTACTGCCTCCTTTGCGTCTCCGCCCTGTCGCTCCCGGCTGGGGCCCAGCCTTTCGAGTTTCTGGTGCTCAATGCCCGAATCGTGGACGGAACTGGGAATCCCTGGTTCAGAGCCGATGTCGGCATCAGCCAGGGCCGGATCGTCTCTATCGGCCGGTTAGCCGGAAGCGAAGCCCGACAAACCGTTGACGCCCGAGAGCGCCTTTTGACCCCCGGTTTTATCGATGTGCATACCCATATCGAGAGTCGGGGCAGGTTTGGCGTCGAAAACAATCCCAGAGCCGACAACTTCTTGCTCGACGGGGTGACCACCGTGGTCACCGGCAACTGTGGCGGTTCCATGATCGATCTCGGATCCTGGTTCACCAGATTGGAAGGCTTGGGGCTGGGAATAAACGTCGCGTCACTAATCGGCCACAACACGGTGCGTGAAGAAGTAATGGGGCTGGCTGATAGGGCCGCCACCCGGCAGGACATGGAGCAGATGAAGAGCTTGGTAGACAAGGCCATGCGGGCCGGAGCAGTAGGTTTTTCAACCGGGCTTCTCTACATCCCCGGTACCTATGGGGACACTGAGGAGGTTGTGGATCTGGCCCAAGTCGCGGCCGGGTACGGAGGCGTTTACGCCAGCCATATTCGCAATCAAGGACCAAGACTCAAGGAGTCGATACTCGAAGCTGCCGAGATCGGCAAACGCAACGCCATGCCGGTGCAGATTTCCCATCTCAAGGTCAAAGGAAAAAATCGCTGGGGTAGCATCGGGGAAACACTTGAAGTGATCCAGGGGTTGCGCCGGCAGGGTCTGGAGATCACGGTGGACGCCTATCCTTATCCGCGGGCCAGTTCCAATCTGGGCATCTATCTGCCCCGCTGGGCGTTAGCCGACGGCCAGACCGCAATTGAGGTCCGGCTTCGTGACCCCGAGACCCGTAACAAAATCATCGAAGGGATGAAGGAACTGCTCGCCGTGCAGGGATTCGGCGACTACTCGTTCGGTACGGTGGCCGGCTATCCGGCGGACCCCAGTCTGGAGGGAAAGAACATCAGTGAGATCAATCTTCTCCGGGGTCGTCAGGCCAATCTTGCCGAGGAGAGAGAGACGGTTCTGGAGATGATCGCAGCCGGTGGAGCCAGCATGGTCTATCACTATATGAGCCAGCCGGATGTGGACACGATTTACCGCTACCCGTCCACCGCCGTGGCCAGTGACGGAGGAGTGCGCGAACCGGGCCGCGGAAAGCCTCACCCTCGATCTTATGGGACCAACGCCCGGGTCTTCGCCGAATACGTGCGGAATCGCCACGTGTTGTCTCTGGAAGAGGCTGTCCGCCGAATGACTTCATTGCCGGCCCAGATATTTGGCCTGAAGAACCGCGGTCAAGTGCGGGAAGGAATGCAAGCAGACCTGGTGCTGTTTGATCCCGCAAAGGTCCAGGATCGGGCTACTTTCCCTGAGCCCCATCAATATAGCGAAGGCTTTGACCATGTCTGGGTCAACGGAACCCTGGTGGTAGCGAACGGTCAGCTCACCGATCAGCGTTCAGGCCAGATCGTGCGGCGACAATAGACAGGAAAATGACGTCGAACCGCCAGTCAAAGTGCTAGGGTAGTCCGGGTTTGCACTCTCCAAGTTTCTCCGAATGGTCCGGGCTCTCTTGCTGGGGGCGTCTATCCGATTTGAAACTTTTCACTGGTGCGCAGGGATTGGCCGCTGATCTGATCCTTGACCGTGCAGGCCAGCTGGTGGTCGCCCTGTTTGAGGTCCTCCAGACGGAGCAGACGAACCACACGCACCCGGTCCTGGGCAAAGCTCACCCCCCGGGTCAGGTTTCGGAACTGGACACCCTCAGGCCCTGGTTTGACGATCCCACAGCGGATCTCCAGGCTGGGCCGGCCCGAGGACTGATCCACCTGGAAGTTGTAGACCTCCAGGAAAAACCCCAGACTCTCGCCGTTGCTGAACACACCGTTGACGTTGGGCTTGAGCTTGTAGGGGCCGAGCGCGTAGGGTTCGGCCAATCCCCCGTTCCATGGTTCTATCGACTTGGTCAGGATCAGCGAGCTGGAGGAGAGCACGCTGCTTGAGGCGGCAGGCACTCTGACCCGCAGCGCCTTGGTTCCCAGCTTTTCGCTCACGCTGTCCCTGGCCACCAGATTCAGTTTGTAGATGCCCGGCGAGAGCACCAGTTTCCGCTGGTAGCTGGACGAGGAGAGTTGAGCCGCCTCCTGGCTGGGATACCCGGCAATGATGTCATCATCGAACTCGAAAGCCACCCGACCTGTCATCCCGGCGACCTGCCCGTAAACCTGCAGTCGGCTCTGCCACTGTCCGCCTGATTGCTCCAGCGAAATTTCCTTGTTGTCCAACCCGATGGTCACAGAAACCAGGAACTGGTTTGAGTCTATCTGCAGGAAGTGGGTCGCCACGTCAAAGGGCAACTCCTGGTAGTGGATCTGAGTCTGAACGACCTGTTGCAGGTCGGTGTAGCGAATCACCGGGGCTTTCGTCAGCTTGGACATTAGACTCATCTTTTCAAAGGGGCTGTCCTTTTGTCGCTCAAAAAGAAGACCCTGTCGGTCGCCGGTTCCTCCCGGCCGAATGCCCACAACACGTTCCCAGTACTTCTGGCCGTATTCCTGCTCAGCGTAGGTGAGCCCCATGCCGGGAACACGTAAGAACTCGTCCTTTTCCTGACTGTCCATCGTCAGATGGTAGAGTCCGCCCCCTTTGGGATCCACGAACTCCAGTTCGATATCACTCCCCAGTCCCTCAATGTGTCGGTATTCCCAGAATTCGGTGGGGTAAATCGAAGTAATGCCTCCTCCTTCATGTGGCTTCCGCTCGTAGCGCCCTCCCATCGGGTAGCGCTCCTTTCGGTCGGGAGGCCCGTACATGACGTAAATGCGGCCTTGGTCGGTCCGCCAGCCAGGTATTCCCGCCTCGAAATAATCGTTGGCGTAGGCGATCCGGCGGTAGTGCTCGTCCTGGAACTCGTTGAGCGCCGTCCTCGTATCGGTGTCACGACGCAACCAGAACTGCTCGATGAACTGGTCCCGCTCATCATCACTGGACAGGTCGAGGAACACTTCGTGCTCCTCCTCGGTGATGATGTAGACGACATCCGTCTCCAACCACTTCTTGTAGTAGTCTTCCTTCTGTTCCTGCTGTTGCTGCTTGATCTTGGCCCGATCCCCTCGCTGCTGACCAATCAAGAAGGCCGTCGTGATCAGAAGCAAGGTCGCGAAGAAAAAGGTATGTCTGCGACTTCGACTACTCATGCTCATCCTCGCCTAGGAGCCTCACTTGAACTTATCTTACGATATCCCAAACCCGGAAGCACTTCTCAGTCGTTTTCGCTTTCCGTCGAGGCAGCTTTAGCAATGGCCCGAGTACCCTCGCTCGTGAATGCCACGGGTACAAGACGCTTTGTGGAAAGCCTCGAAAAATAAGGGCTAGATCTCCTGACGCCCCTTAAAGATCAGCTGCTTGATCTTGAAGACCGCCCGGATCTTGTCGGTGCGTGAGACTTCGCGAGGCGGCAACACGCCCCCCGTCGTACCGATCGAGAGCTCCCGCAGTGTCACCCGGGTCTGGAAGCGCACTTCCCGATCCTGGGGAGCCACGACCGGTGTCCCATCCTTCAATCTTCTCGGGAAATAGTACTTGGCGCCCAATCCATCCTGCCCGGGAGGCTCGTAGCGGATCAGATAGACCCGTTTTCCGGTCTTAGTGCTGAGAAAAGTGTTGTCGGCTAGATCGGAAGTCCTCAAGTTGAGCAGCTCAGTGGTATAGGCGTTCAATGAACTGGCCGAGGGAGGACGCGAAGTCACGGTCATGGCCAGAACAATATGTTGATCATCGCTGCTCTCTACGAAGCGTTCCAGCCAGTCGGGAGCGGCTTTGTCCGGAGCATTGAGTAACCAGCGACGGGCACTGGCCATGCGAATCGGCTTGGCAGTCAACAATCGGATGTGAAAGAGATTCCGTTTCTCTCTCTCGAGATCTCCCCTACCCACACTCTCGAAGGTCCGCTCGCCGTCGATGGCAGGATTGATAATCGTGATGGTGTGAATCTTGGCCCAGGGAGAGTCGTTGAGGATCCGATCGACCTGCTTGCCCGACCATTCGGTAAAGGGCTTCTCTTCCCACCAATCTGCAGCGCAAAGCAGGTCACCGAGTACCAGCAGGATAAGCAGAATGCTTGTGGGCTTCTTCATTGAACAGAGAAGGGTTCGTTCGGAGTGTCGTTTTATTAAAAGCATGACCGGTGAGGGCTATCATGTCCAGGTCTTTCTCAGCTGGCCCTACCGGGAGCCGATTAATCAACAGGCCAGAGTCGGGGGAAGAACTCACTGTCAAGTTCATCACCGTCGCGGTGACCGGCAGCCTCGAACAAAGCTCTCTCCTGAGCCGCCCAGTCCCCGCGGTAGCGAATCCGTCCATCCTGAGCAGCCAGGCGGACCGTAAAACGCCGCCGCGTTCTCGCCGGAATCACCCCCGCCGGTGCACCGTGCAGGAGGCGCATGTCAAACGAGACGAGATCGTAGTCCTGACGCTGGGCATCGATGTCCGGCGGCAGTTCGTAGAATTGTCGGTTGACCCAACCCGGCGCCTGAGCCGCCTGATGGTCCTTGAAGAAGATTCGCATGAAGAGTCGATCCCAGCGGTGTGAACCACGAACGCACTCGAGGCCTCCAGCACCTGGGCCGCAAGGCTGGCAGCAGGCGAGTGCCGGAGAAACTGCTCGGATTGAGGGATCAGGGCCCAGACCCAGTAGTCTTCGCAATAGCAGGCACCACTGTTTTCGTCGAGCCGGATCTCAAAGCGGGGGCTCGGGTTCTTCAGATCTGCTTCCACACCCTGCCGCAACAGTTCGATCCACTCGGGCTCAAAAGCCATGCTAACAGGGAGCAGCCCATCGCGCTTGAACGCTTCGAGGTCGGAGGGCGTGAGGATCGAGCCGGTCATGGGCGAGTTCTACCGGCATACAGGACCCGACCAGGGTAAATCCCTGGCTGGAGTTCTCCCCTGCTCACCACCAAGCTGCCATTGATTAGCACGTACTCGATTCCCGCTGAGGGTTGATAGGGATCTTGATAGGTGGCTCGATCGATCACTCGGGCCGGGTCGAAGACAGTGATATCGGCGTCCGCTCCAACTTGGAGTCGCCCTTTGTGGGCAAACAGAGGAGCAATCTCCTGGACCCGGCGGGCCGGCAGTAGTGTCATCTTGGCAATTGCGGTCGGCAAATCCAAGAGTCCTTCTTGCCGGACAAATCGCCCCAAGACCTTGGAGAAGGCACCGTTATGCGGCGCCACCTTGCGCTCTTCAGTTACCATCCGTAAAAGATCGCTGACCACGATCAGACCCGGTTCGACTATGGCCCGGCGGTTCCAGCTCTCGTCCAGATAATGGTGGATCACCGCACCGCGGGGGTATTTCTCGCGGTATTCTTCCCACATGGCCTGATCGAAACGTTCTCCGGTAGCCGCCCATTCCACGTCCCCGTAGTCGATGTTGAAGATGGTCTTCCAATCGCGTCCGAAAACGGCCGCCGAAATAGACGTCGAGCCAGCCGTATACGGGAGGATTTCGGTGGTCACGTCTACCCCCCGAGCTCGGGCCTCGCGTATCTCGCTCAAAAACAGCTCAATGTTCCTCATGGCGTTATGAGTGATATGACAGATATGCAGGGGCGCCCCGGTGGCTTCCGCCAGCCCCAGGACTTCCCGCAAACCGGCGGGAGCGCCGTTGACCCCGCGTCGGATGTGGACCGTGATCAGAGCTTTTTGATCTCCTGCGACCTCGAAGATCATGCGCAGCTCTGATTCTTCGATCCCCTCGCTGTAGTAGTCCAACGGCAAACCGATGCCAATCCCACCCTCGGCAAGTCCCTGCAACAACAACTCACGGAGTTGCGGAAGCTGCTGCTCTTCGGCCACTTGTGTGTTGACGGCGCGGGCTCGGTCGGGGTCCTGGATCACACGGGCGCGGATTCGGCCATAGCCGGCCGAACTCCCGAAGTTGAGAATCGATCGGCCACGAATCTCCTCGCCAAACTCGGTGACGGGAAAGTAGCCACCTTCGAGGTCCAGCGCGGTCGTCACCCCATCGCGGACCTGGTAGCTTTGCCCCAGCGGCGTGGGGGAGTGGCTGTGCAGGTCGATAAAACCTGGTGCCACCACCAGGCCCCCGACGTCAATCACCTCGGCACCAGTCAGTGGTTCGGGACTGATCTGCGCAATCCGGTCGCCTCTCAGCCCTACGTGACGAACCGCGTCCAACCCGCTCTCCGGGTCGATCACACGGCCGCCTTGCAAAACGAGTGAGAATGGTTCCGGGGCGGGGCGACATTGAAGGGCTGCCAGACAGCAGACCAGCAGGGAGACTACAAACAAAGCGAATGGGATCTGATTTGGAGCTTTCATTGTTCCGTCCAATCGTGGTAGGGGGTATATTCTTGACTATATGCCCGGGAACTGTGGTTTGGCAAAAGAGGGATCAAACCTCTGACGAGCTTTCCAGGAGAGGAAGGCGCATTGTGGAGTATCTGAAACAGGCCAGCAGCACTCCGACCTCTGCCGATCCGGAGACCCAAGAAACGGCAGAGCGGCTACTGGCCGAGATTGAATGCGAGGGTGAAGCAGCTGTTCAACGCATCAACCGTGAACTGGATGGCTATTCGGGTGAGGTCATTGTTACTCAGGACCTTTTCCGACAGGCCCGACATAGCCTGTCCGGACAGGTCAAAGAAGATCTCCGTTTTGCCCGCGATCGGGTTCGCGACTTTGCCCGGCGGCAACGTGAATCGATCCACGAGTTTGAAGCACCTCTGACCGACGGGCTGGTGGCCGGCCAGCGTCTGATCCCGGTGACGACCGCTGGCTGCTACGTGCCGGGCGGAAGATACGCCCACGCGTCCTCGGCAATCATGAGTATTTGCACGGCCAAGGCGGCCGGAGTCAGAAACGTGATCGCCGCCACGCCGGCTCGCGGCAGCCAAGGTGTTCATCCTGCGATTCTCTATGCCATGGAAATCAGTGGGGTTTCCACCACGCTGGCCGCCGGCGGAGTGGCCGGGATCGCAGCGCTGGCCTTCGGGCTCTTCAGCGGCCATCCCGCCGACATCATTGCAGGACCTGGAAATCGTTTCGTGTCCGAGGCCAAGCGCCTGTTATTTGGTCGGATCGGAATCGATCTCCTTGCCGGACCGACCGAGAACCTGATCATCGCCGACGAAACCGCCAATCCCCGTCTTGTAGCTGGAGATCTGGCGGCTCAAGCGGAGCATGGCGTGGAGTCTCCAGTCTGGCTGATCACGACTTCACGAGCTCTCGGCCACCAGGTTCTGCGACTCGTGCCCGACGTGATAGCCGAGTTGCCGGAACCCGCCCGTTCCACCGCTGGTCAAGCCTGGAGCGACTTTGGCGAAATCGCGCTGGTAGGTGGTCGCGAGGAGGCCTGCAAGGTCAGTGACCAGTACGCCCCGGAGCATCTGCAGGTTCAGGCCCGGGATCTGGACTGGTGGCTGGCCAGCTTGCGCAACTACGGGTCATTGTTTCTGGGCGAGGAAACAACTGTGGCCTTTGGGGACAAGTGTTCCGGACCCAACCATATCCTTCCCACCCAGCGAGGAGCCCGCCACACGGGGGGCTTGAGCGTTGCCAAGTTCATCAAGGTTGTGACCTATCAACGCATGACCCAGCAGGGAACCCGGGCGTTGGCACCAGTGGCGGCGCGGATCTCCAGGTTGGAGGGCATGGAGGCGCATGCCCGGAGCGTCGAGCTGCGGCTGGAGAAGTACAGGAGCAATGAGAATCTAAACCAATGAGAAGAAAAGAACAGACCCCTGTCGTCCTGAAACGGGACCTCAGCGAACCGGTCGCCGTGCCGGAAACCGCCATTGACCGCGCAATCGAGATCATGCGCAGTGGACGGCTTTTCCGCTATGGCGAGTTCGCAGCCGGCCAATCCGAGGTCGCTGCCCTGGAGCACGAATTTGCCGCTTACCTCGGATCCCGATATGCCGTGGCGATGAATTCCTGCGGCAGTGCGATGTTTGTAGCCTTGAAATGCGCGGGGGTTGGACCGGGAGATCGGGTTCTGGTCAATGCCTTCACTCTGGCACCCGTCCCGGGAGCGATTGAGCACGTCGGGGCCCAGCCGACGTTCCTGGAATGTGGGGATGACTGTCGCCTCGATCTGGCCGATCTCCAGTTGCGGGCCCGGGAGGGAGCCGCTAAGGTCTTGCTGATTTCGCACATGCGGGGACACATCGCCGACCTGGAGGCCGTCAATGCCATCTGCCGGCGTTATGGAGTCTTGGTGATCGAGGACTGTGCCCACACGATGGGGGCCAGCTGGAAAGGGCGACTGACCGGCACGTTCGGTAGCGTGGCCTGTTTTAGTCTGCAGACCTTCAAACACGTCAACGCAGGTGAAGGAGGCCTTCTAGTCACGGACGATGACGACCTGGCCGCCAAAGCGATCCTCTTTTCCGGAAGCTACATGTTCTATGACCAGCATGGGACTCGGCCTTCAGGGCAAGTCTTTGAGCGTCACCGCCAGCGGATCCCCAACTGCAGCTTGAGGATGCCGGAACTCACGGCAGCCCTGGCGCGACCCCAAATTGAACTGCTCTCCAGCCGGGCCGCCCAATGGAAGCAACTCTACTCGTTGCTGGCCCAGCTTTTTGATGAAATCGAGCAAGTTCGAGTTCCCTGCCGGCCCGCTGAGGAGGATTTCGTCCCTTCGTCCATTCAGTTCTCGATGGAAGGGGTAGACGCCAAAGCGATCGACTCCGTGCTGGACGCCTGCGGCCGACAGGGAGTCGATATCAAGTGGTTCGGCCGAGCCACACCCCTGGGGTTCACCAGCTGTTGGGAGCACTGGCAATACGTCGAGAAAGTTGAGACACTTCCTCGGACTCGCCGGATGCTGGACACCCTTTGTGACATGCGCATCCCCCTGACACTGACAGCGGACGACTGCCGTGTGATAGCGGGTATCTTGCGAGAGGCCATCCTGGCGGCTAATTCTCGCGCGAGTTGACCCGCTTACGGGGGGCTGCCTCATCCCCTCCTCTGGCGCCCCCAGTAGACATCGAGATCGCGTTTGACCTCGGGTGCCAGCAGATACAACCCCAGCACATTGGCCAGCGCCATGGCGAAAATCATGGCATCTGAGAAATCGAGAATTGCATCCAGCTGCGTAGTGCACCCGACGATCACGAACAGACAAAAGCCGGTATTGAAAGTGGCCTTCGCCCAGCGGTGCGGCCCGAACAAGTAAATAAACCCCTCCATGCCATAGTAGGACCACGAGATCATCGTGGAATAGGCAAACAGCATGACCACTACTGCCAGGACATAGGGGAACCAGGGAATCACGCTGGCGAAAGCGCTGGAGGTGAGTTCCACTCCGCTGATAGCGCCGTCGTTCAAAAGTGCAGGATCGTAGACGGTCACCGTGATCACCAGCGCCGTGATCGAACAGATGATGACCGTATCGATAAACGGCTCCAGCATAGCCACAAAACCCTGAGTCAGCGGCTCCTTGGTTTGAACCGCCGAGTGGGCAACAGCCGAAGAGCCGATGCCGGCTTCGTTGGAGAAAGCAGCCCGGCGAAAGCCCAGAATCAGCACCGCGATCATGCCGCCCGTCACACCCTGAGGGCTGAAGGCATGGGTGACTATGGTGTAGCAGGCTGCCGGGATCTTGGCGAAATTGACGCCGATGACCACCAGTGCGGTCCCCACATAAAGCAGTGCCATGAAGGGAACCAGTTTCGAGGTGACCCGGGCAATGCTGCGAATACCGCCGATGATCACCAGCGCCGTCAATAGAGCGAGGATGCTGCCAAAGAGCCAGCCACGCGTGGCGAAGATGCTGACATCTCCGCCAGTGACATTGACGAACTGAACATAGGCTTGATTGGCCTGGAACATGCAGCCGGCCCCCAGACTGCCCAGGATGATACAGACAGCGTAATACCAGGCCAGAGTCTTACCCAGCCGAGGGAGATTCAAGCGGGCCAGGCCCCGGTCCAGATAGAACATCGGGCCGCCTGAAACGGAGCCGTCCGCATTTAGTTGCCGGTACTTGACTCCCAGTGTGCATTCGACAAACTTAGATGCCATTCCCAGAAAACCCGCCACGACCAACCAGAAAGTGGCGCCTGGTCCGCCAATCGAGATGGCCACGGCCACGTGTGTGATATTGCCCACTCCGACCGTGCCGGACACCGCTGTGGTCAGCGCTTGAAAATGTGAGACTTCCCCGGGAGCCTTGGGTTCCTTGTCCTCCTTGCCTATCACAATGCGAATGGCATGCACGAATCCGCGAGTATTGATCAGCCGCAGGTAGACCGTAAAAAAAAGAGCACCGGCAATCAGCCACACGACGATCAACGGCAACTGAGCCTCACCGACGGGGATGGAGAAAAAGACGAGCTCCACCATCGCACTTGCGATGGGTCGAAAAGCTTCATTGATCGTCTTGTCAATTCCACTCACGCCAGTGATTGTGGCACGTCCGTCAATCGGACTCGGCGGGTGTGCGAAATCGGGCCGCTGGGATCGATTGCCCAATGGCTGTCCGGAAATCTGGCCGAGTGGGCCGCGATGCCGACCGCGCACCGGAGTTTCCTTGACGAGCTCTGCCCCAGGGATTAGTATCCCGAGGCATCGACGCCAATCAAAAGCACGCTTCGACGCCAACCCCAATACTCTTCCAGTTGAGCTGGCTGACGGCTGGCCTCCTGGCAGTCAGCATCTTGTCGATTGTCGCCCAGAATCCCGGCTCAGATCTGGAGGAGCGCATTCGAACTGCGTGCAGTCAATGCCACGCTTGGACTCCTCCGGAAATCCTCCCCAAGAGAGCCTGGCCGTTTGAGATTCAGAAGATGTTTCATCTTGCGAACACCGACTTGGCGGATACTCACGGTCTGCCGATTGAGGACGTCACGTTGGAAGAAGCCGTTCGCTATTTTCACGAGCGGGCGCCGGAAGATTTCGAACTTGAACCCTGGAGAGCCACATCCGACTCGAAACTGAAGTTCGAAACGAAAACCCTCGATCCCGAGACCACCGTCCCTTTCTCGCCGGCCGTCTCCAACGTTCGCTTGCTCGATCTGTTTGACAATCCTCCCGGTCCCGAGTTGCTCGTCTGCGACATGCTTTCAGGTTGGATTTACTGGGCCGACCCCGACGCGGAAAACCCCCGGCTCGAGCCGCTGGCACAGCTCTCAAACCCGGCCCACATCGAGGTGGTGGACCTTGATGCCGACGGAAAGCGGGATCTATTGGTGGCCGAGTTAGGGGCCTTCCTACCTACCGACAACCGGGTGGGCTCGGTGGCCTGGCTCAAAGGTACAGGCGACAAGAATTTCGAAATCCACCGGCTGGCAACGGGCTTAGGGCGCGTCACCGACGCGCAGGCTGCCGATTTCGACTCCGACGGTGATCTTGATGTCGTCGTCGCGGTTTTTGGATGGAATAAATTAGGCCAGATACTTTACTTGGAAAACCTCTCCAGTAGCGGAACTGAGCCAGCGTCGTTCAGAAGAAGAACCCTGGAAGAAATGAGCGGCGCCATCCACCTCCCGGTCGTCGACTTCAACGGCGATCTTGTGCCCGACTTTTTCGCGCTCTTTTCTCAAGAACACGAAAGTATCATGCTCTATCTGAACCAAGGGAAAGGCAGTTTCGAAACCCATGAGGTGTACACAGCTCCCCATCCGCACTGGGGCTCAACGGGGATCCAACCAGTCGACCTGGATGGTGACGGAGATCTGGACGTGTTGATGACCAACGGCGATACTTTGGATGACTCCATAAAGTTGAAACCTTACCAGGGTGTGATCTGGTTGGAGAACCAGGGCGGATTTCCGTTTGTGGAGCATCGCCTGGATGTATTATATGGCGCTCTGCGGGCCGAGGCAGGCGATCTGGATCAGGACGGCGATCTAGATATCGTCGCCTCCTGCTTTCTCCCCGGTCTGAAAGAAGATGAGCAGGAGCAAATGGGACTGCCGGCCATCGCCTGGTACGAGCAGACCGCAAAAGGAAACTTTCAGCCCCGGCGGCTCCTTACGGGTCCCTGCGACTATCCGACCTTGGACCTAGGTGACTTTGACGGTGACGGCCGCCTGGATGTTGTCAGCGGCCGGTTCCGAGTTCCTTTGCCGGCCTTAGACAAGCCCTCATCGGTGATGATACTCAGACAAGTGCCCTAGTTTATTATTGCCACGCATGAGACGCCCTGCTACCCTTCGCGAATCGGGGAGAGGCAGGCGGGCAATCGGGGTCGGGTGAGCAGTGACTACATCGAAGCGAGAAAAGAAGATACCCAGCCCTGCCAAGAGAACCAGGAAGTCTTCGCTCAGACCACGCCTATTATCTCTACCAGACCAGGTCTACGAAGCCTTCAAAACCGACATCATACAAGGCGTACACAAGGCCGAAGACTCCCTCAACGAAGTCTTCTTAGCCGACCTGTACGCGACCAGTAGGACGCCCGTCCTGGAAGCTGCCGCTCGCCTGGCCCGTGAAGGACTTCTGCAGTACATTCCTCAAAAGGGTTATTTTGTCCAGCGCATCAGCCTGTCGCAGCTGAATAAGCTTTTCGAATACCGCATCATCATTGAGTGTGCCACTGGGGAGTTGGCGGCCAAGAGGGAGCCGGATTTGATTTTGCTGCAGCAACTCAGGACCCTTGCCGAGGCCTCCTATGAGCCTATCGACCGAGCCAGCCATATCCGCTTTGCCAAAGCAGATACCGGTTTCCATATGACGATCGCCCGACTCACACGAAACGAACGTCTCATCCGAGCCGTGGATGAAATCCGAGCCCAGGTCGAATGGCTCCTGTATTCAGCGCTGCAAGCCGGTAGTTTCGTGCCTCGTCTGGTGAGCGACCACATGGAGATCTACGAGGCGATCAAGGCTCGTGATTCCGAGAAGTCCCGGGAGGCGATGCGCAGGCACCTGCTAAGCGCCCTGGCCAACCTCCCCCAAATGCTGTAAGGCAACGCCGGATCGTTCATACAAGAAGCTTGGTCCAAAGCAGCATAGCCTGTGGACCGGACCCAACGCGAATCGCGGACCGCAGGCCTGCGCTACGTCAAGTTTCAGGTCAGCCCCACTAATAAGCCGCCGCGTACCGATTCCCCTTCTTCGCGGCCACCAGTTTCTTTAAGGCTTCGGTTGTCAGGTCGGCAGGATTCAACCGACCGCCAACGTTTCTGAGTACGATCACGCCAACTTTTGCATTTCTGTCGAAAAGTGCCGAACAAGTGTAACCTGACACACCTCCACCGTGACCGTAGAGCACCATCTCCCCGTGCCGTGAGACCCTGAATCCGACTCCGTAACCCGAGGTCAGATCGTCGCTCGCAGTGTTGACTTGGCCGAAGTTCTGCTCGAGAGTCTTCTTGCTGAGAACGGAATCTGGGCCGAAACCGAGCTGAAAAGCGACAAACTTTGCCAGGTCCCCGATGGTCGTGTAAAGAGCTCCGTTGGGAACCTTGTAGCCTCGTCCTTTGTGCTGTTGAGCAGGAGTTTCAGTGTCGATTCGGCCGTCCGCCGTGATGGCGTAGCCCTTGGTGATGTGATCTTGGATAGTGGGGTTAGGCTCGAAGGCGGTGTTGCGCATATCGAGGGGCTTGAGGATATGCTCGGTCACGTAATCGACGAAGCGTTGGCCGGCGGCCCGGCCCATTGCCGCACCCAACATGGCGTAACCGATGTTGCAGTATTGGTAGCGAGTGTCCGGTTCGAAATCATATTTGACCCTCGGCAAAGCCGAAATCATCACCTCTTCCCAGCGCGATACGGGACCCACCAGATAGGTCGGCAAATCTTCCGGCTCCCGGGCCAGGCCGGACGTCATCGTGGCCAGCTGTACGAGAGTGATGGGTGCAGAGTCTTCGAATCGACCCTTGATCTGGTTGACTTCTGGCAGGTACTTTTCGACCCGATCGCTGAGCCTAATCTTTCCCCGCTCGACCAGTTGGAGCAACATGTAGGAGGTGAATTGCTTGGTGATCGAGCCGATTCGATAGACAGAGTCGCTGTTGGCAAAACGCCGAGCCTCCTGATCGGCATAGCCGTAGCTGCTGGTCCAGATCAGTTCGCCCTCAGAGATCACACCCGCCGTCAAACTGCCCACACCTTGTTTGACCAGTGCCAAAGCCATCATCTGATCGATTTGCTCGATAGCCGGCTGTAGCTCCGCCAGCACTGCGGGGCGCTGCGCCTGCACCAACGAAGCGAGCAGAAACGCAACAAGCCAGCCCGAAAACACTATACGCAGCCAATTTGAAAAACCAAGCCCGCGACCCACTTTTACTCTTCCCATCCTTACCCCCTTCTTTTGCCAGCGGCACCTTCGAAGCTTCGCGACAAAGTTGAATCATATGGGCCCAAGTCTCGCGCTTGGGAGCCCAACTCAAAACAGGATCCTATCCGACTAGATATCTCAGCACTCGACAAGCAACTGGAATTTGGCCTCCAAGGGCAGCCTTGACGTGTCACCGACCTTTTTGCCTTGAACGCCTACGTTGCTTTACAACAATAGCTGTTTGAGAACAATGGAGCACTCGAAAGAATACTAATTGACTGTCTAATTGTCTACAATTTGTCTACCGACTCGAGAGCCATTGATGACGAACATGAGCAGAGGGAAAGTACAATAGCGATGACGTTTGATCCGTGAGGTGGGGAAAAGGGCATCCCGCCTGTGATCCGGACTCCGCCCCAATCGTGGGGTGCAGGCAAGATCAAGCTGTCTCAAAACTAGCCAGAACCGGCAGTTTGTTGAAATCACTCTCTTGAAGCTTGCCAGGGAGGTTTTGAGACAGCTTGAAGATGCCTGCGCTACTTTAAGTCTCAGCTCAGTTGTCCAGTTGGATCGTTATCTGCTGGTTGACGGAGACTCCTTCAATCTTTCTAACATCACCACCGGGCCAGCTGACTTCGATCAAGTCGACGCGGGAGTGCTTTTCCAGCCCGAAGTGAAGCCTGAGATCGCTTTGGGAAAGATAGCTCCCCCCCGATCGAACCTCCGCGATCTGGACAAGGTCACCCGCTACCACTCTGACACGGGCACCGATCGCAAAGCGATTCTTCTGGGTTCCACGTACTTCCACTCTCAGCCAATTGTTTCGATTGCCCCCGTCATTGCGCAGGAGCATGGGAGCCCCATCGAGGTCGTTCACGACGATGTCCACGTCTCCATCATTGTCCAGATCCCCGAAGGCTGCACCTCGGCTGGATCGCTTCTCCATCAACGCCGAGCCGCTCTCGGATGTGATCTCGGCAAACGTTCCATTTCGCTGGTTCCGGTAGAGGAGCTTTCTCTGGGTATAGCCAATTCCTGTTTTGCCCCGGTCGACCTGAGGGTAGACGTGACCGTTGACTGCCAGCAGGTCGACCCAACCATCATTGTCCAGGTCAAAAAAGCCGGTGCCCCAGCCTACAAAGGGGAGGCTCGATTCTGCAGTCCGACTCGGGTGTGAAGCCTCACTACTCAGGAAATCCCTCTCGTTTCGGTACAGAGTGTTGTACTGATTTGAGAAGTTGGTGACATACAGGTCCAGCCTTTGATCGTGGTCGTAATCTGCGACTGCAACTCCCATACATGCCTGCTCTTCTCCGTTGCCCCCTAGTGCAACACCGGAAAGAAAGGCAACCTCCTCAAAGGTCCCGTCCCGTTTGTTTTGGTAGAGGAAATTGGGCCTCGCATCATTGGCCACAAATAGATCGACATGGCCGTCGCCATTGAAATCGGCCCAAACCACACCCAAGCCATAGTAGCCGTCGGGGTCGCTCACCCCCGCAGCTTGGGAGACATCGCTGAAGGTTCCGTCACCCTCGTTGCGAAAGAGAGCGTCCCCGGCGCCCGGGAGGCCGCTGGGACCGCACTGGACAGGGATTCCGCGATACTTGCACTGAAGTCCCTGACCGCTTTCGGGCAGAGCGTTCAGGTCGAAAGTGACGTAATTAGCCACAAAAAGGTCAAGATCGCCGTCGTTGTCATAGTCGGCGAATGCGCAGCCGGCAGAAAACCGGTCATCGACTACACCTGCCATCGGCGCGACATCGCTGAATACCCCGTCCCCATGGCTGCGGTAGAGCCGGTTGGATCCAAAAGTGGTGACATACAAGTCCAACCAACCGTCTCCGTCATAATCCCCCACGCAGGCACCCATTCCCCAACCTGGCGAGCCCACCCTGGCTGAGTGGGTGACGTCCTCAAAAGTGCCATCTCCCTGGTTTCGGTAAAGCCGGCTCGCTGCTGCCCCTGCATCGTCGGCGGTCTCGGTGGTAGGCGAGTCGACAAAGTAGATGTCGAGCCACCCATCGTGGTCGAAATCCAGCAAAGCCACACCGCCGGGAACTGATTCGACAATGTATTTCTTGTGGGGCGAGGAGTGATGAAGAAAGTCGATCCCGCTTTCCCGGGTCACGTCGACGAAGGTCACTGATTGGGCTCCACCGAAACCGATGAAGAGGTTCAGCAGAAGGATCGAGAGAATCGTGTGAAGGCTCGTCAAGAGTCGATGCATTGGCATATTCTTCCGACTGTTCGGAGCTACCTTTCAGGGGCGTCCAGAGGAATCGCTCTAGCGATTGGTGGACAAAGCGGGTCGTACGATTCCCACCCCGTCTTCGAACTCGATGCGGGTTCCGAACGGCTCTGAGAGGCGGATCAGGTCGTTTATGATTTTTCGGCTTAGATCAGGACCGGCCAACTTGGGACGGCCCCGCTCGGCCGGAGGCTTGCCAAAACCCAGGGATATGGGATGAAGCCGGACCTCGTCTAGTTCCTTACCCCTCCAGCGGACTTCGGCCACCACTGCCTCCCAAATCTCAGGTGTCGCCGGAAAGCCCCGCCGGTCAAAATCGTAACGGGCATTGTTGAAATCTGCGGGATTGGACTGAGAGCCCATTTCGAAAGCTTCGTAATTCTCCGGCGCCAATCGTTGTAGCGTTTCGTTCTGGAAAATGAAGTCGCCCAGACTATAGAGGATTGGTTTGCCCTTGTAAATCTCGACAGCCCGTAACACGTGCGGCCCGTGTCCGACGAAAACGTCGGCACCAGCATCCACCATAGCCCGGGCAAAAGTGACCAGGAATTTGGCCGGCACACTACGGCTTCGATCGCCTTCGTGGGCGTGGATCGTCACAATCGTGTAATCGGCGAGTTGGCTAGCGCTTTTCACGACCCCCGCGATCTCAGCCAGGTCCTGCGCATGGGGCACGGTGAGAACATCGGGACGGTCTCCCAGCACGAATCGATTTCTCAAGAAGGTGAGTTCGCCATCTCTTTCCGCAGCGCCGATTCCGGCCTGCAGAGCGAACTCTTTGAGCTGCTCCATCTGATCGCGAGTCACCTGATAGGAAGTGCTGAACCGCAACGGACTCAGGCCGGGCCGCGGAGGAGTGTCGCCCCACGAATTGCCGGCTCGGGAATGATCGGGAAAAGTAGAGGCCATCGAAATCAAGGCCACTCGCCCCCGGGCAGTTTCCAGGAACCTCGCCTCGCGGGCTTCCCGCAGGCTGTTTCCGACCCCGGCCTGGACGAGTCCCGCTTCCTCCACATAGCGGGTGGTCAACTCGATACCCAACACTCCGTAATCGCCACTGTGATTGTTGGCGCGCGCAACCAGGTCGATACCCGCCCAGACAAGTTCTTTTGCCAGCTCGGGATCAGCCCGCATCCAGACGCCTCCACTCTGATGCATGGGATGGGGTTCGTAGTCGTGGAAAAGGACTTCCAGATTGGTGAAGGCGACATCTGCGCTTCTCAGCAACTCGAGCATTCGGACGTACTCGGGTTCCCGATAAACAGATAGTCGGCGAGTGATAATCGAGTCGCCCGTCAAAGCCATGGTGAAACCGGGCGCCTCGGCAGATTGAGCCTGTAGCCCAATCAACCCCTGAAGAGTGACAAAAACCAGAGTCCAAAACCGTTGGCATCGTCGCATCGGCTGCCTCCTAGCTAAGAGGTGGGTGTTTTTGACCAAGACGACATGTTCGCATGGGAATCCGTTTTTTTCCAGTTGCCGCCTTTTGCAGTTTCGATTTAGTACAGCTGTACTAAGTCCTGAGAACCATAATTACGATGACGTTTGTTGGGCGCGCGACGCTACAAATCTGTTAAATCCTAAAAACTACAAGTCCCTGTCCCTACCAAAAACCTCATAGCCCCCCAAATCATTGATGCTCAGCAGCAGCCACTGGCAACCTCCCAGCCGATGCTCAACTTGTTGTTCTCACTCCTCACTCTTCTCCGCTCCAGCTTCAAAACACGGTTGGCACTGCAACTTGAGATCGTGGCTCTTCGCCATCAGCTCAGGATCTTGCAGAAAAGTCCCAAGAGAGAACAGTCGCGGTAGGGAGATCCTTTCGAATCGCCCCCCGCACAGATCCCAGCGAGCGGAACTACCGCACTGGGCTGTAACCCCGAAAAACTTCGTCCAACGGGTAAGGGAGCCGGTGTGAGCCGAATCTTGCGGCATGTTTCTCGGCAGTAATGCAAACTCCGACCAGAATGAGCGGTCCAGCTGTTGTTCAGGGTTGGATAGAGTACAGATGTGCACGGCTTGGCTGAGTCACACATGTGTTGTGGGAAAGAGGCGGCCTTCTATGCCCGTCCTGTTCAAAAACTCGAACGATGCCCAAACGGTTCTCCATGTGTGTCTTGACGATGTACTGCGCAACCCTGTCGAAATCCTCCTTGATATCCGTCGCGGGTTCTCCACTCCGCAAAGACCAAGCTCTCCGTCTGCAACTGATCACGGCGTCATATCATCGGCGCCTCAACGGCACCCATTTCACCCAAATTGCCGATGACACCACGAAGACTAAGGTCCAAGCAGCGGCCTTTCGCGAGAACGGCTCAAGAAACTCGCCGAGGCCCCCAATTGATAGAACTTTGTCGAGTGACGGCAACTCGACACCAAAAGTCTAGCCCGGATTATGCAAGAACCGTAGGCCGGAGTTGAAAAGAGAGTCGAAAGTGGCCCAAATCGGGAGATCGAAGGTGCGACAGGCGGATTTTCGAGGGATCTCTGTGGACGAGCCGTGTGGAGTAGGTGGGGGAGTGAATTTCAGACGGAGTTGGGCCTGAATGAGTGTCCTAAACGATCATTCGGGAGCTAGGAGAGGCTAGCTGGAGTTAAGGCGATTCAAGACGAGGAGGAAAAGGGCCTGCTCCGGAAAGCCGGAGGAAAGATGGGCCCAGATGCGTCGAGTGGTTTGTCGAACCCGCGCCCCAATTTTGAGGACCCGGCGACGCAAAGTTTCGATTTCGAGTTTCTGCCAGGGGGTTCCATACAGATAATCGCGGAGTCGGACGAACATCTGGTAAGCCAGCCCATGCAGGAGAAGTCGAAACTGGTTGGCCAGGAATCGATGACAGCTCAGCCGATCCATACTCAGATGGTTCTTAAAAGCCTTGATGAAGTTCTCCGACTGTCCTCGATCGGTGTAGTGATCATAAAGGGACTGGGAAGAGAGATCGTCTCGGTTGGTGACCACAAAGCGACGATTGATCCCCCGATGGTCGACTTCCACTTTGACGATGACGCGACGGAATCGATCCCAGCTGCCGGCTCGATAAAGAAACTCGTCAAACTGACGCTGTTTTTCCTCGAACTCGTCGAACCTGAGTCGAGTCGACTCGAGCATCGGCTCGACCATCCGTTGCAGGCGGGGGTTCCGGCTTAACCCAATGACATATTGGAGTTTGTTCTCTTCAGATTCACAGAACTCGTAGAGCCGAGGCGTGGCAAAGCCGCTGTCGGCCCGGATCTCAATTTGAAGTTCCTTGCCAACTTCTCGTCGAATGGCTTTCACGATTCGTTTCAGAATAGGAACGATGTGAGAGGCAGCCCCCTTGTTTCCAGGCCTCAATACGACAGTGACCAGGTCCCCCGTAACGGCATCGAAGATCAGCAAAGGATGCAGAATGTGGTTTCGGTAATAGCCGTGGTAAAAAGAGAATTCCTGTTGGCCGTGAGTGTGGTCGTCAGTACTGTCCAGGTCCAAGATGACCTGGTCGGGGCGTCTCTTCTTCAGCGAGCGGACATAACGCTGTAGGAACCCCCGGCTCAGACGCATGAGATCCTTCTTGCTGACAGAGTTTTCCAAACGGGAAAAAGTTGCCTGGGTGGCCAAGTCAGGATCGCTCTCAGGTAACTGATCACAGACGGTCTTGAGCATGGGATCCGAGCGCAGCGTGTCCGCGTCATTGCAGTCTTCGTACCCGGCAACGATCTGAAAGACTCGTTGTCGGATCAGCTTTAACTGCTCATGACGAACGTAGCGTTGGTCCCGGCTATCCGCAATACACGAACTGAAGTCCTCGCAGAGTCGATCTTGCCGATCCAGGGAACCAAACAACAGCCATCCGGCATCGGAAGTCAGGTTCCCACCATCAAAACGAGCCGTGATTTGTGTGTGCGAGTGAAATGCCAGGGTGGTCTGACAGACTGGGTTTGACATTGCCGTAGTTCTCCGATAAGGATTTGTTTAATAAACCCTTTTATATCAGAGAGCTACGGCATTTTTTCTGGTCCCCAATCCACTCGAATCCGGATCTCTTGCAGCTCGGCACCGTTGGATGGGGTTTTTCGGGGTGCCAGGTGGGTTCCCCACTTTTCAAACCACTTGCGCAGATAGAGTTGAGTTCGAAGGAAATTCGAGGGATTCCGACTGGTCCCGTGCCACTCGTCTTGAAAACGGACCATGACGGTAGGTACTCCCAGATAACGAAGAGCCTGGTAGAACTCTTCGGTCTGAGACATGGGGGGTCCGAAGATCATTCTCGCCTGTGAGGAACATCAACGGCGTCTTGACATTCTCGACATAGAAGATCGAAGAACGGTCAATCCACTCGGTGGGATCCTCCCAAAACATCTTCTCGAAGGTTCGGGAGTAGATGAAAAGATCAGAAGTCCCCACCGCCGATATCCAATTTACAATCGGGCAGTTGGACGATCCGGCCGCGAAACGGTCGGTGTTTCCGACGATATAGCTGGTGAGGATTCCGCCGCCGGAACATCCGTAAACGAAGAGATTGTCCGCATCGACATAGCCTCGCCTCAACACCTCATCGACTCCGCGCATGAGATCCGGCATGTCGGCGCCTGGGTGGTCGTGGTTGATGGCATTGGCAAACTTGGTCCCATAGCCGGTACTGCCCCGAGGGTTGGTATAGAGAACCACGTAGTCGTTGGCGGCATGTTCCTGGAAAGCGAAGTTGAATCCGCCGTTGTACATGCCATGGGGGCCACCGTGAATAGCCAGCATCATGGGATACTTTCGGCTCGGATCGAAGCCGGGCGGCTTCACGATCCAGCCTTGGACTTGAAACTCGTCCGACGGATACCAAACTTCTTCGACCTCACCTAGTGTCACGCCATGCAAGACATCGGCATTGACCTCAGTCAGGCGCATCATGATCTGATGGGTTCGTCAACGGAAACCGATAGATGTCGCCCGGTTCGTGGGCGGAGCTGATCGTTCCGACAGCTGTGCCTTGCTTGGCAAGAGAAGACAGGCTCAGGAGTTTATTGCCTTCGGTAAGTTTCTTGACGCCCCCATCCAGGGATACGAAGTGCAGGTTGCGATACCCTTCGCGTGACACGTTGAAGTAGAGTCCACTGCCGTCGGGCGCCCACATCATTCCACCCGACTGGCGATCGTAGTCGCCGGAGATCGGGCGAGCATCCGAACCGTCGCGGTTCATGACGTAGATCTTTGAGTTCCGATAGGTGTCCTTGTGTTCATCTCCGGCAATATAGGCGATTATTCTGCCGTCCGGGGAAGGGGTTGGTTGACCGTCGGGACCCCGGCGCTTGGTCAGACGCCGAATCTCGGCCGTCTTGACCTCGACCGCATAGATCTCGGACTCTTGCCAATTCTTGGGTCGGTCCCAATCTTCGGTCCGATAGGAAGAAAAATAGAGTTCGGCGCCGTCGGGGCTCCAATTCACTCCGCTGTGATTCCAATCGCCGTCGGTCAGTTGTCGGGCGGTACCCCCCTCGGCCGGAACGACGAACAGATGAGTCCAGCCGGTGTCGGTGTATCCGACTCCATCTCGTTTATAGCTGGCTCGCTCCACCACTTTAGGCTCGGCGGTCCATTTCGCTCCTTTGGGCCGCGTCGGCAATTTCACACCGGCAAAATCGGCTTTGTCGTCGAAACGGCTGGTGAAGGAGATCCACTTGCCGTCGGGAGACCAACGGGCGTTGGAAGGACCATTCTCCAGACGCGTGATCTGGCTGACGGCTCCTTCATCGTCCATCCAGCGGACAAAGATCTGAGAGCCTTTCGGGTCACCCTGTTTTGTGAAGAGAATACGAGTTCCATCTGGTGACCAGCGGGCTCCTCCACCTGGCAGCAACTGGCGACTCTTGGAGCCGTCAATATTCATGATCCAGAGAGAGGACTTGCGGCTGTCGTTGACCTTGTCGATCCAGCCCCGGGTATAAACGATCTGCGATCCATCGGGAGAAATCTGGGGGTCCGAAACAGATTCCATGTCCAGGTATTTTTCCAGGGCCAGCTTCTGCATTTCCGAACCCTGGGCGTCGAGTTGGGGAGACCCCACCACACACCAGCAAAGGGAGTGGATTAGAAATCGGATAGTGGAGCGAGTCATAACTGAATCCTCCCCGTGGAGATGGACAGAAGCCGCAAGAAATTTGATGCTTGAGCCTTGAAATTTCCCCCTAGGAGTCTGCGCGGCAGGAGTTTCTGATCAACGTGGAATTTCCAATTCTTGAGTTTATGTTTCGGGGTGCCCTATAAGAGAAAGGGCGATCTTTATCGTGCTTCCGCTTGCAGAGGCGGCCGAACTGCTGAAAATGAGCCCAGGGGGAGGGCATCTTTCCGTCCGAACCTGCTCAGCAGGTGGGTAGGCGCCCATTCATGCGTTTCAAGTTCAGGGCGAGACAGACCAGGTCCCACTCGCCTTCCACTTTCTCGAGTCCCCTCAAGCTGAAGGTTCGAAAGCCAAGGACCTGTTTAACCCAGCCGAATACAGGTTCCGCGATCACCTTGCGCCGGCGGTAGACAGTTTGCCCCGCCTCCGTGCCCAGCTTCTTGAACATGCGAAGCGTGGCGGGGAGATTTTCCGACGGCTCTGGATCTCGCCCCTCTCGGCCCAAAGAGATGTAGCCATCGATCTCGCGTTCTTCTAGACCTTCAAAGTTCTCCTCGGACTTATACCCGGCGTCGGCCACTACCTGCTCGGGAGGGTGCTCCAGGTTCTCTTGGACCGCATCGATCATCCCCAGTAATTGTCTGTTGTCGGCCGCGTTATTGGTAACCCCCGTGGCCACGATCATCTGTGTCTCCTCATCCACAGCGGCTTGCGTGTTGTAGCATTGTTCGAATCCCCCAGAGCTCTTCATGATTCGACTTTCCGGATCTGTAAAGTTGTCTTGGGCCTTCTCCTCGGGAACTCCAAACTCCCGCTTGAAGGGGCGTCCTCCGCGCGGGTTCTTGCGACCGTCTCCGGGCTTGCGGCCGCGCTTCCGATCCGCCTCGGCCTGCCGTTGCTCCACTCGCTGCTTTGCCTCCCCGATCTTTTTCAGCCGATCTTCGCGGCGGCGTAACTCTTCAGGCAGTTCGTCTCCCTGATTCTCTTCGCCGTAGAGCTCGTCTTCCGCTTTATCCACCTGCTGCGCACGATCCAACAGTTCGGCGATCTCTCCTTCCAGCCTTTTCTCTTCTTCCAACATCCGTGAATAGCTCATCGCCTTATGTTTGCTGGCGATGGCCTTGATCTTACAGCCGTCCACCGCCACTCGCCCCAGCTTGACCAATCCCGCCTCGGCCGCGATCCGCGCCACCTGTCCAAACAGTTTCTTGAACTCTTTGAGATGACGTTGACGAAACTCCGCCATCGTCCGGTGGGCTGGGAAATTACCCGCCGACAACACTCGAACAGCCACGTCCTCATACACTCGACGAGCCAGTTTCCGCGACGAGAACGTTCCCGTCGCGTACCCATAAATCAGGATCTTCACCATCATCCTCGGATCAAACGGCCGATTGCGCCGCCCGTCCCCTTCGTACGGCGCGTAGAATCCACTCAGATCCAGCTCATCCACCGTTTCGGAGATAAAGTAGGACAGATGATCTTCCGGCAACCAATCTCGCGGGGAGGGGGGTAGCAAGAAGCTCTGCTCCGGCTGGTACTTCCGAAATGTCGTTCCCATATCGCCATTTTATTCACCAGCCCGGACATTTCCTGCCGCGCAGACTCCTAGCCCGGATTATGCAAGAACCGTAGGCCGGAGTTGAAAAGAGAGTCGAAAGTGGCCCAAATCGGGAGATCGAAGGTGCGACAGGCGGATTTTCGAGGGATCTCTGTGGACGAGCCGTGTGGAAGTAGGTGGGGGAGTGAATTTCAGACGGAGTTGGGCCTGAATGAGTGTCCTAAACGATCATTCGGGAGCTAGGAGAGGCTAGCCCGGATAATGCACGCGTTGTCGGCTGCAGAGCCGGGATCATCCGCGCTGACTGCGTTGCCCACCCTCGGACTGCTCACCAGAGTGCACGACTATGCTTCCGCGGCCCTCGGGCGTAACGCCTTGTCAGCGCGGCGCTTCCGACTCTTCGCTTCGACAACGCGTGAATTATCCGGGCTAGGAGTCTGCGCGGCAGGAGTTTCTGATCAACGTGGAATTTCCAATTCTTGAGTTTATGTTTCGGGGTGCCCTATAAGAGAAAGGGCGATCTTTATCGTGCTTCCGCTTGCAGAGGCGGCCGAACTGCTGAAAATGAGCCCAGGGGGGGAGGGCATCTTTCCGTCCGAACCTGCTCAGCAGGTGGGTAGGCGCCCATTCATGCGTTTCAAGTTCAGGGCGAGACAGACCAGGTCCCACTCGCCTTCCACTTTCTCGAGTCCCCTCAAGCTGAAGGTTCGAAAGCCAAGGACCTGTTTAACCCAGCCGAATACAGGTTCCGCGATCACCTTGCGCCGGCGGTAGACAGTTTGCCCCGCCTCCGTGCCCAGCTTCTTGAACATGCGAAGCGTGGCGGGGAGATTTTCCGACGGCTCTGGATCTCGCCCCTCTCGGCCCAAAGAGATGTAGCCATCGATCTCGCGTTCTTCTAGACCTTCAAAGTTCTCCTCGGACTTATACCCGGCGTCGGCCACTACCTGCTCGGGAGGGTGCTCCAGGTTCTCTTGGACCGCATCGATCATCCCCAGTAATTGTCTGTTGTCGACCGCGTTATTGGTAACCCCCGTGGCCACGATCATCTGTGTCTCCTCATCCACAGCGGCTTGCGTGTTGTAGCATTGTTCGAATCCCCCAGAGCTCTTCATGATTCGACTTTCCGGATCTGTAAAGTTGTCTTGGGCCTTCTCCTCGGGAACTCCAAACTCCCGCTTGAAGGGGCGTCCTCCGCGCGGGTTCTTGCGACCGTCTCCGGGCTTGCGGCCGCGCTTCCGATCCGCCTCGGCCTGCCGTTGCTCCACTCGCTGCTTTGCCTCCCCGATCTTTTTCAGCCGATCTTCGCGGCGGCGTAACTCTTCAGGCAGTTCGTCTCCCTGATTCTCTTCGCCGTAGAGCTCGTCTTCCGCTTTATCCACCTGCTGCGCACGATCCAACAGTTCGGCGATCTCTCCTTCCAGCCTTTTCTCTTCTTCCAACATCCGTGAATAGCTCATCGCCTTATGTTTGCTGGCGTTGGCCTTGATCTTACAGCCGTCCACCGCCACTCGCCCCAGCTTGACCAATCCCGCCTCGGCCGCGATCCGCGCCACCTGTCCAAACAGTTTCTTGAACTCTTTGAGATGACGTTGACGAAACTCCGCCATCGTCCGGTGGGCTGGGAAATTACCCGCCGACAACACTCGAACAGCCACGTCCTCATACACTCGACGAGCCAGTTTCCGCGACGAGAACGTTCCCGTCGCGTACCCATAAATCAGGATCTTCACCATCATCCTCGGATCAAACGGCCGATTGCGCCGCCCGTCCCCTTCGTACGGCGCGTAGAATCCACTCAGATCCAGCTCATCCACCGTTTCGGAGATAAAGTAGGACAGATGATCTTCCGGCAACCAATCTCGCGGGGAGGGGGGTAGCAAGAAGCTCTGCTCCGGCTGGTACTTCCGAAATGTCGTTCCCATATCGCCATTTTATTCACCAGCCCGGACATTTCCTGCCGCGCAGACTCCTAGTGGCCCAAATCGGGAGTTGCGACAGGCGGATTTTCGAGGGATCTCTGTGGACGAGCCGTGTGGAGGGTGGGGGAGTGAATTTCAGACGGAGTTGGGCCTGAATGAGTGTCCTAAACGATCATTCGGGAGCTAGGAGAGGCTAGCTGGAGTTAAGGCGATTCAAGACGAGGAGGAAAAGGGCCTGCTCCGGAAAGCCGGAGGAAAGATGGGCCCAGATGCGTCGAGTGGTTTGTCGAACCCGCGCCCCAATTTTGAGGACCCGGCGACGCAAAGTTTCGATTTCGAGTTTCTGCCAGGGGGTTCCATACAGATAATCGCGGAGTCGGACGAACATCTGGTAAGCCAGCCCATGCAGGAGAAGTCGAAACTGGTTGGCCAGGAATCGATGACAGCTCAGCCGATCCATACTCAGATGGTTCTTAAAAGCCTGGATGAAGTTCTCCGACTGTCCTCGATCGGTGTAGTGATCATAAAGGGACTGGGAAGAGAGATCGTCTCGGTTGGTGACCACAAAGCGACGATTGATCCCCCGATGGTCGACTTCCACTTTGACGATGACGCGACGGAATCGATCCCAGCTGCCGGCTCGATAAAGAAACTCGTCAAACTGACGCTGTTTTTCCTCGAACTCGTCGAACCTGAGTCGAGTCGACTCGAGCATCGGCTCGAGCATCCGTTGCAGGCGGGGGTTCCGGCTTAACCCAATGACATATTGGAGTTTGTTCTCTTCAGATTCACAGAACTCGTAGAGCCGAGGCGTGGCAAAGCCGCTGTCGGCCCGGATCTCAATTTGAAGTTCCTTGCCAACTTCTCGTCGAATGGCTTTCACGATTCGTTTCAGAATAGGAACGATGTGAGAGGCAGCCCCCTTGTTTCCAGGCCTCAATACGACAGTGACCAGGTCCCCCGTAACGGCATCGAAGATCAGCAAAGGATGCAGAATGTGGTTTCGGTAATAGCCGTGGTAAAAAGAGAATTCCTGTTGGCCGTGAGTGTGGTCGTCAGTACTGTCCAGGTCCAAGATGACCGGGTCGGGGCGTCTCTTCTTCAGCGAGCGGACATAACGCTGTAGGAACCCCCGGCTCAGACGCATGAGATCCTTCTTGCTGACAGAGTTTTCCAAACGGGAAAAAGTTGCCTGGGTGGCCAAGTCAGGATCGCTCTCAGGTAACTGATCACAGACGGTCTTGAGCATGGGATCCGAGCGCAGCGTGTCCGCGTCATTGCAGTCTTCGTACCCGGCAACGATCTGAAAGACTCGTTGTCGGATCAGCTTTAACTGCTCATGACGAACGTAGCGTTGGTCCCGGCTATCCGCAATACACGAACTGAAGTCCTCGCAGAGTCGATCTTGCCGATCCAGGGAACCAAACAACAGCCATCCGGCATCGGAAGTCAGGTTCCCACCATCAAAACGAGCCGTGATTTGTGTGTGCGAGTGAAATGCCAGGGTGGTCTGACAGACTGGGTTTGACATTGCCGTAGTTCTCCGATAAGGATTTGTTTAATAAACCCTTTTATATCAGAGAGCTACGGCATTTTTTCTGGTCCCCAATCCACTCGAATCCGGATCTCTTGCATAATCCGGGCTAGCTTGTGTTTTCGTCGCAACCACTGACGAAGCCTCCATCGGGCGTGTGTATCCACCGCCCGATAGGCTTTGCTGACTCCACCCAAGCAGAAGTAATTGGCCCATCCCACCAACATTCGGTTCAGACGGACCACCTCTTGCTCCTGTGTCCTGAGCCCACTCCAGGGTTGCGTCTCCCTATGGATTTCGCGACAGATCTTGCCGATCGCTTTCTTCGAGGGCTGCGTCCCCAGGTAGGGGTCACCGCTCCCCGCTCGATAGCAAGTCCCTAATGCGTAACCCA
>CBDDCF010000019.1:0-86353 GCA_965225995.1 Acidobacteriota bacterium
GAATCAAGCATGAGGCACAAGTGTTTCATTTCGTGCCACGCCGCAGACAGGAAGGCTGTGGACAACTTCTGCGAGGAATTCACTGGCAGTTTCATACGACGCGGAATCGAGATCGAGGAAGACATTATCGATTCCACGAATACCGACTACGTGATGCGGCGGATTCGGAAACTCTATCTACAGGATTCGACAGTGACCCTTGTGCTGATCGGCAAGTGTACTTGGGCACGCAGGTTTGTGGACTGGGAAGTTCAGGCATCTCTCCGTCAACCGAAAGACGCTTATCCCAACGGATTGCTTGCCGTACAGCTCTGGGAGTCCTACGCGACGTTGCCCGATCGCGTCAAACTCAATGTTGATTCGGGCTACGCCAAGTTTTACAAGTACCCGAAAAGTTCATCGGCCCTATCAAACATCATTGACACAGCGTGGAATGCGCGATTTGGCAAGTCGAATCTGATCACCAATCCTCAAGACAGATTCAGCTACAATCGAAGTTGCGCATAACGCAACACCTCACGCAGATCCATGCAATTCCCGTTAACCTACTGACTCCTGCCCACTTGCCGGGATCAGGGTTATCGGGCACTTAAGTCCAAAACCCTCAGAAGTATAGCTGAATCGTTACGTTTTCGTTATTCCCAATCTTTGGGTGCGTGAAGCGTGATGAGTAAGTTTGCCTACCTGGACACCAAAGTCAGGAATGCCATCCAAGAGCGGGACAAGTGGGTGTGCCAGTACTCGAGGCACTGGCCAAGATTCCCTTGGGACCTAAAGAACTGGAAAGAGCACCGACGCACGCATGGCTTCTCGGAAACGGGGGCGACTCAATGACGCACCTCCGAGTCAAGAACTGGGGAAGGTTCCAGCAATATAAAGACCGCACTCCACCGTGGATAAAGCTCCACACGGACTTACTAGACAACTATGAATTCTCCGCACTGCCAGATGCTTCAAAGGCGCACCTGATACTGATTTGGGTGCTCGCCAACAAGGTGGACAACAAAATTCCGGCTCGCCCGGATTGGATAGCAACCAAGATATTTGCCACTGAGCCAGTTGATCTTGAGTTATTGATCGAGGCGGGGTTCCTGGAATACGGAGATGGCTCCAATTGGCGAGCCAACTGGGCCAGCCGTTATGTGTCGAACAAGGTTAAGACGCAACTCCTTCAAGAGGCGAGCCACCAGTGTTTGGCGTGCAGTTCTCCAGATAATCACGAGTTCAGATAAAGCCACTGGTGCTTGAGGACACGCCACCACCCTTCGATCATCGAGTTGGAGAATTTGAGCTCGGTCAGCGCCAGAACCCGGCGCAGCACCCCGGAGTGGATGAGTTCGTCGATCTGTGCGTTGACGTTCTCCACGCCAGCATCGGCCACCACCATGGGCGGCTCATTTGAGCGTGCGGTACCTCGTTCAGCTTCCAGAAGCAGAGCAATCGTATTGGTTGGATCGAACTTGTCGGCCAGCCGCCAGGCCAGAATGCGACGGGAGAAGTTGTCGATTACAGCGTGAAGGAAAGCTTTGCTGCCGTCCAGGAGCCGGATGACAGTGGTATCGATGTGCCAGGCTTGATCCGGTCGTGTCGTCCGCAGACCAACTTTCGGTTTGGCGGGATGAAGCCGTAACCGAGGGCGACGCTAGCCGAAGTGATTAATGAGCGTGTACCAAGTCGAAGGAGAGGCGAAAACTTTCCCCAGCCGCTGGGCGAGAATTGCCAGGGTCCCGGTCGGAACATGCCGGTACTCGTCGGAGGTGACCATCGTCCGAATGGTTTCGATCTCCCCCGAGGTGAGTTGATGAGGAGAGGTCCGTGGACAGGAGGAGCGATCGTCGAGACTACACTTTTGCTGCGAACGTCTCCAGGAATGATAGCGAGCCAGAGAGAGTCCCAAGACACGCAGCACGTTCCGAAGGGGAAGAAACTCGCGGGTGCGATCAGCGGCGCGGAGCAGGGCCGCTTTTGCCTTCCCTTCCGGCACCCGCTCGCCGGACAAGTCGACTTCAGAAAGGCGCAGCATCGTGAGCAATAGGTGAAGCAGGGAGTGGAGTTTTCGGATGCGCTGTCGCAGGATCAAAACTTCATGCTGGAGCTTCTGCTCTTTCTGGGAGAGGATGTCGAGGCTCACGACTTTCCTGGGTGAATCGCGAAGCCAGCCCAGCGCGGTAGATCTGGGTATCCCCAGCTCTGTGGCCACGGAGAGATCTCCAGAAGTGCGGACGAGTTCTTTGAGACGGTGGTCATAGGAACACTGTGGTTGGGTTCGGGCAGACATAGCTCCCGATCATGGCCAACGGGGTGAGAAGTTCAACCCAAAAGGAAGCCCCATGAAACGGCACAGTGGGATAGTGTCGAGAACTCGACACCCAAAATCCAGAATGTCGCTGTAGACAGCCCGGATGTCCACTTAATCCTGGACAACTCGAGCACTCATAAGACCAAGCAGGTTCAAAGCTGGCTGGCCCAGCGGCCCCGATACCACCTCCACTTTACGCCCACTAGGAGTCTGCGCGGCAGGAAATGTCCGGGCTGGTGAATAAAATGGCGATATGGGAACGACATTTCGGAAGTACCAGCCGGAGCAGAGCTTCTTGCTACCCCCCTCCCCGCGAGATTGGTTGCCGGAAGATCATCTGTCCTACTTTATCTCCGAAACGGTGGATGAGCTGGATCTGAGTGGATTCTACGCGCCGTACGAAGGGGACGGGCGGCGCAATCGGCCGTTTGATCCGAGGATGATGGTGAAGATCCTGATTTATGGGTACGCGACGGGAACGTTCTCGTCGCGGAAACTGGCTCGTCGAGTGTATGAGGACGTGGCTGTTCGAGTGTTGTCGGCGGGTAATTTCCCAGCCCACCGGACGATGGCGGAGTTTCGTCAACGTCATCTCAAAGAGTTCAAGAAACTGTTTGGACAGGTGGCGCGGATCGCGGCCGAGGCGGGATTGGTCAAGCTGGGGCGAGTGGCGGTGGACGGCTGTAAGATCAAGGCCATCGCCAGCAAACATAAGGCGATGAGCTATTCACGGATGTTGGAAGAAGAGAAAAGGCTGGAAGGAGAGATCGCCGAACTGTTGGATCGTGCGCAGCAGGTGGATAAAGCGGAAGACGAGCTCTACGGCGAAGAGAATCAGGGAGACGAACTGCCTGAAGAGTTACGCCGCCGCGAAGATCGGCTGAAAAAGATCGGGGAGGCAAAGCAGCGACGGTGGAGCAACGGCAGGCCGAGGCGGATCGGAAGCGCGGCCGCAAGCCCGGAGACGGTCGCAAGAACCCGCGCGGAGGACGCCCCTTCAAGCGGGAGTTTGGAGTTCCCGAGGAGAAGGCCCAAGACAACTTTACAGATCCGGAAAGTCGAATCATGAAGAGCTCTGGGGGATTCGAACAATGCTACAACACGCAAGCCGCTGTGGATGAGGAGACACAGATGATCGTGGCCACGGGGGTTACCAATAACGCGGCCGACAACAGACAATTACTGGGGATGATCGATGCGGTCCAAGAGAACCTGGAGCACCCTCCCGAGCAGGTAGTGGCCGACGCCGGGTATAAGTCCGAGGAGAACTTTGAAGGTCTAGAAGAACGCGAGATCGATGGCTACATCTCTTTGGGCCGAGAGGGGCGAGATCCAGAGCCGTCGGAAAATCTCCCCGCCACGCTGCGCATGTTCAAGAAGCTGGGCACGGAGGCGGGGCGAACTGTCTACCGCCGGCGCAAGGTGATCGCGGAACCTGTATTCGGCTGGGTTAAACAGGTCCTTGGCTTTCGAACCTTCAGCTTGAGGGGACTCGAGAAAGTGGAAGGCGAGTGGGACCTGGTCTGTCTCGCCCTGAACTTGAAACGCATGAATGGGCGCCTACCCACCTGCTGAGCAGGTTCGGACGGAAAGATGCCCTCCCCCTGGGCTCATTTTCAGCAGTTCGGCCGCCTCTGCAAGCGGAAGCACGATAAAGATCGCCCTTTCTCTTATAGGGCACCCCGAAACATAAACTCAAGAATTGGAAATTCCACGTTGATCAGAAACTCCTGCCGCGCAGACTCCTAGCGCCTCCTGGCTCAATGCCGTCGAAAGCTGGTTCTCACAGCTGGAGCGCCGTTCGATCTACAGAAACTCTTTCAGCAGCGTCCAAGAGTTGAGACAGGAAATCAAAAGATATATTCGGGTTCACAATCAACGCTTGGCCAAGCCCTTCAAGTGGCGCGCCACTGCTGACTCAATCCTGGCAAAGGTCCAAAATGCTCGCGAATCGCTCGGCCACTATTAACATCTGGAACTTATCGGACAGTGCGCTAGCTACCAGTTTCGAGGGGGTGAACTTGGTGGCCGTCGCCTTATTCGTCGTGCCGTCAGTTCCTGACTTGACATAGAACCACTCGCCGTGAGTCTCGGGGCCGAGCCAACGCATGCGATAGAAGAGCGCCTTAGAGATCTGGAACGAGATACGGTAGAGATGGCCGACTTGCTCGGCGATACCTCCGAATTGGGGAAGCAGCTGATCCAGGAAGTGGAAATCGTAATGGTTGAAGCCCGACGAGATAAGGAAACCGATTCCCGTGGCCGTCTTCTTGTACCCCACTCCCCCGTGGGGCTTGACTGTAATCGATGTGGTGCTGTTCGCTGTGATCAGATTGAGCCCAGCAATCCCGGTAATCTTGCCCTCTCCAACCCTTGAGACGACCACTGACTCGTAAACGAAGACAACCTCACCCACGTGGGCGCTCGCCGTCAGGCCCACCGAGAGATTGTTAATGACTATCCCGCCGTCGACAATATCCCCAGCGCCATACTCTACTCTATCCAGGAGGCTGAGCTGGCCTTGCACGGTGGATGTCCAGTCACCCGTTGCGTCAGCTCCCTGGATCTGGAATCCATAGACCGTATTAGCGCCCGTCGAAGGCAGCCCTAACTCGAATGTGACATTGTTTCCAGACCCGCCGTCTGTCTCGGGCGTATCGCGAGCCTTGAACACGGCCCCGGTCGAGCCGGGAGCACCCTGATCAGGCAATCCGCCGATCGTGCTGGAAGTGACTGGAGTGGACCAGTTAGACCACCCACCCCCTGAGCCGTTGAATACTCGGGCCGTCAGTTGATACTTCCCGCCACTTGCGGCCGAACTCAGGGGCACAACTACAGTCCCCACGAACTCATGCCCAGCCTCAACCTTGTCAATGTCCACGCCCGCGTGGCTCTGGGTCCTGTTGGACGTGAAGCCACCGGGGGGAGGATCGCCACCCGTGGGGCTGTGGGCCGCATCAAAGTCGCCAATCTGGTACTGGAGTTTCGTCACCCCGGCATCGCCAGGAGAGCCTGAAATCTGCACAGAAAAGAGGAGATGGAATCCACTCGCCTGAGTGCCACCGTTCCCGGCCAGCCCGATGGTCGGGGGGTCGGGCTTTGCATTCACCACAGGAAGAGGCGGTTGAGTAGCCGTCGCCGAAACTTCAGAGGATAGAGCAGACTCCACCCCCGACAGGTTCATGGAAGTTACTTTGAAGTATTTCTTGATGTAGGTCTGGTCGGCGAAGATGTGGCGCGGGCTCTTGGTCAATTCCAGTCGAGTCACGCCTCCCGGCAATGAGTCGACGTTAGGATCGAAGACGGCAATCGTGGAATCTGAATAGTAGAGGATGAAGGAGTGGAGCTGCTTGATCTCTGTGTCGTCTAGCCCATGCGTCCAAGCCACGTCGATATATCCGGCGTAGGCCGTGGCGGACAGCGCTGAAGGGACATCTAGCGCCACGTTCGAACTCGTGAGCGGAATAACTCCCATGTCGGGAAAGGTCCCATAGAGTCGGCAAGTGTTCCCATCCCCGTGAGCGGCCGCGGTGGTGCCGTGGCGGCCTCTTTTTATCGTCCATGTGTCGTGAGACCCATCAGGCACGCTCGAAGCCACGGACGTGATGACGACAAACTCATTGTCAATCTTGACGGCCCAGATTCGCTTCGTGTCCGGAACGAACAGAGTTGCATTGGTTGGCTTGTTGACGATGACCGATGTATCGCTGTCGCTGATTCCGCCAGCATCATCGATCGTGGTAGTCGATTTCTTGGGCACCCAACGGACAACCTGCTCGTTGTCGTTGATGTCCGACTCGGGGAAAATGACGTTGACCCGCTCCGCTGCAGCCTGGTACTTCAGCCCGCGAAATATGACACGGTTCTGGGTTCCGGTGATGCCACTTCGAGAATCCGTGTCAGGATCGAAGATGATCACAGGGCCTGGCTGGAACAGGCGCAGGCTGTCCGTCTCGTACTTCCAGAGCGCTTGTGCTTTTACGGGTTTCATGATTACGGTAGAGTCAGGTCAACGATGATCTCGTTCGACAGATTCCCCTCTGCGTCGGTGACAAGTGTTTCTTGGATGTCTGCGATGCGGTACTGGGAGATCTCTTCGTCTGTCTCTCCCGGATCTGACGGCCCGATATCCACGCGCCCATCTGCTGCAGTGTCGTCGTAATCGGCGTGCACATAGACGCTGAAGGTCACTATGCTCGTAATCTTTGAGAGGCTCTCTTGGATGTCCTCCACGCGGCCGTAGGCGATCCAAGACGGGATGCCGTCCAGGTCGAGCGGGTAGACGTCCTTTTTCTGGATCATCTCCATTGCCAACATGGCGGGCATTTCCACCCTGACCCCCACATTAGGGAGCAGGTTGGAGCGAATCCCCCGAGAGCGTAGATAGAGCGTGCCCAGCCTCGCGGCCTGGTCTCGGGTGTTGGTCAGCGCCAGCGTTAGAGTTTTTTCTAGCCGGTCCTTGGCCGCGATACCAAACTTTGTCTTTTGAATCAGCTGTGCTTTGCGCTCTCGAATCGTGAACTGATCCAGTTCCCCCTCTCGCCGGGGGTTATTGAACCGAACCGGAATCGCGTTAAACTTGGTCGCCTCTAGACCCAAAGCAAGTACATCAGTGGTGATTCCAAGGGCCTGAAAAGGCCCGAAATGCCAGTCCTGACGGGTATTCTAGGGTTGCAAAAAAACTCTGGAAAACACCGAAAAGAAAGGCATTTCAGGTGAACCCAAAAGATATCGAAATCCTGCGCAAACGGCAATCGGGAAGTGAAGATCGATTAGATCGGAGTTGGATGCCGGAGAAGGGCCAAAGGGTGCTGCGCGGGGGCAACATCCAGTATGAGATTTCGGATCGAGTCCGAGCCGTGGACTGCGGGGGGCTGGGTGTGATCCAGCTGCTGGTCAAGCAGCTGGAACTGGCCGAAACCATCGACCAACGGGTGAAGGTGCTGGAGCGGCATCTGCCGTACCGGGAATCGGATCATGTGCTCAATCTGATTTACAACGTCATGACGGGCGGTAGCTGCCTGCAGGACGTGGAGGCTCGACGCCGGGACCCGGTGTATCTGGACGCGCTGGGGGCCCGCAAGGTGCCGGCGCCGTCCACGGAGGGGGACTTCCTGCGGCGCTTCGACAGGAATTCGATCGGGGATCTGATGGAAGCGGTCAATGAGGCGCGACGGAAAGTGTGGTCGAACCAAGACAAGGAGTTTCACCGTCAGGCCACGATTGATGTGGACGGGACGATCGCCCCGACGGATGGACAGTGTAAGAGCGGAATCGGAATGAGCTACACCGGCCACTGGAGCTATCATCCGCTGGTAGTGTCTGTGGCTGAGACCAACGAGGTGCTCTATTTGGTGAATCGGGCGGGCAACCGGCCCTCCCATGAAGGCGCGGCCGAGGTGCTGGATCGGGCCATCGAGTTGGTGCGCGGTGGTGGTTTCCAGAAGGTGTTGCTGCGGGGCGACACGGATTTTACGCAGACGCGTCATCTGGACCGCTGGGATCAGGAGGGCGTAGAGTTTCTCTTTGGGGCGGATTCCAGCCAGGGGTTGGTTGGTCGGGCCGAAGGACTGGAGCCCAGCGCCTGGAGTCGGCTGGATCGGGCAAAGAAGAAGAAACTGCGAAGACGGCGGCGCAAGAATATCCGCCAGGCCCTGGTCAAAAAGAATGGCTATCGCAATCTGCAACTGGAGCGGGAAGATGTGGCCGAGCTGGCCTAGCGACCGGCGGCCTGCAAGCAGAACTATCGGCTGGTGGTGGTGCGAAAGCAAATTACGGTCACCCAAGGACAGGGACGGCTCTTTGACGAGACCCGCTATCTGTTCTATCTGACCAACCTGCGAAAGGAGTCGGCCAGGGAAGTGGTTTTCTCAGCCAATCGTCGCTGCCATCAGGAGAATGTGGTGGAGCAGCTCAAGAACGGGGTTCAGGCGATGCGGATGCCCTCGGACAGCCTCGAGTCCAACTGGGCGTACCTGGTGATTGCTGCCCAGGCCTGGAACTTGAAAGCCTGGCTGGGCCTGGTGCAATCCGACAAGACGATGGGGCAGCGGATTCTGAAGATGGAGTATCGCCGGTTCCTGCGCCAGCTGGTTCAGATTCCTTGCCAGATCCTGCAGCGGGGGCGACGTCTTCTTTACCGGCTGCTGAACGTCAACGACTGGACCGAAACGCTGCTGAGCGGAGTGCCGTCGCCCAAGCGGGTCCGCTACGGCTAACCCGCCACAGGACAAAGCAAAGAAAATCCACGGAGGTTCAAGGGCTGAGGTCGAAGTCTGTTCGAAAACGGCCGAAAATTCCGATTCTTGCCTCTCGATCCCACTCCGAAGGCCCTCCAGCAGGAGATCACCGTCGGATGCGCCCGACTCGCGCAGCCTTCAGTCCGAAAGTCGACCACAGAGGGCTAAATGACCCTCAAAAAGAGTCAATCGAGCGGCCCAGAAGCTGATACGCTTATTTTGGGTCTAGATCAAACACCTGAGCGCCTACGCCGTTGCGCCGGATCACGTTCGGCGTCGGGTCCTTGTCCGTGATCGTCATACGAGCGTCGATCGTGGCCAGGACTTCCTGTGCACGCACCGCAAACCCTATTTTGCCCTGGTGGTAATACCAACCCCCGTTGCAGTTCAGTGCGATCTCATCAAGCGCTTCTTCTAGCTTCTGCGCTTTGTTGTTCAAGATCCCGTTAGCCATGTACCGAGCCCGTGACGGATACGCGGCGATTGTGAAGGCATCGCCGTTGCTCGGAACCTTGGCCGCCGACCATGCTTTTTCGGTGTAGAGTAAAACCGCAGCGGTGCCCACCCGAGCATCCGCCGTAAGGTACGGACCGCCCTTCTTGCCTACCTGGGGGTTAGGGTCTACTTTCGGTCGTTATGGGACCGCTACGGCGTGCGTAATGGTGCGTATCTGCGGCGCTCCCCCAACCGTTACAGTCAGCTTCCCGCCGATGAGCTGCGAAGGCGGCACTGACTGGGCCAGCATGAACATTTTTCCGCCGTCGTCCTCTTCATCCCCGCCCGTGCTGTCGTCCTCGTTGTCATCCGGACCATCTTCCACGTTGTCCGAGATATTCCCCATTTCCGTCTGGGTGTTAGTCACCAGCGCACGGCAGATCACAGAAGCGTCAATGAAGTCCTGCATGAACAACTGAGAAGAGTCCATACCCCCGCCCCAGCGCTGATTGATGCAGGCGTTCATGGCCAATTCGGCCATGTCGGGCATATCCAACCAGGTGCTCAAGTCAGTCTTGAGAAGCTGCACCCCTGAGCCAATAGTCAACTCAACAGTCAGGTCATTGATCTCGACTCGGTCCTTCTGGATTCTGAGCACCAGATGTGCAGTATTGCCGAGCGAGTATCCGTCGCCGTTGCTGTCGCGGAACTGCCACAATCCATCGAGGTACGTGTCCACCTTGGCCTGATTACTCGCCCCAAAGCCGTTCCTGAGCCCAACGCCGTCCTTTACTTGGCGTGTCGTCAAGCCGTCGCCAGCCACACCGTCCGAGTCATTCGTGGGGGTCGCCCCTGAAGCCAGGTAATGCTCGAAGCCGAAGAGCACCATAGAGTCACGATGCCCCACAGGATGCTGGCCTATCGTGTCGTTGTCGGGTGGGTAGCCCTGAACACTAATGGCCTGGATTCTCCCGATGCGAGCCTCTCCGATGGGAACTAGCAGGTGCAGGAAGTCCCCCGCGTCATACCAGGCTGACGGCTTAATGCGCACCTTGTGAGGCCCGCCTATCGGAATCGGAATAGGTTTTCCAATCGTGCCCTGGCTGGCCTGCACCGTCGTATCGAATCGTCTATACGAGAAAAGCCCAACTCGCTGCCTGACCGGGATTTTCTGCTGAGACGGATCGGTGAGACCCCCGAAGTAGTCTCTTTGGCTCTTGTTCATGAGCAGAGCGGCCTTCGTGCTCGTCGGCCCCTTCATCCCGCGCAGGATGCAGGCGTGCTGCGTGTAGTCACAGTCTCCGTACTTGGCGCCGATGACGTGCTTCCATGTGGCTGCGGGAGTCCCTGAGAGCCCCCACGTGTCGATATTGATCTTGTTCGGGTTGCTGCCGACGTTAATGGCCGTGACTGTCGCGGTGCTCTTCTTCGTGTTGTCGCTAGCGTGCGTCATTACGACCAGGTGCCCAACGATGACACCCGCCGCCACCAGGTCGGTGTCACTCGTCATCGAGCCCGCATCTGCAGCCGTCGCAGCTCCTACTCCGGTAGGTTGAGGCAGGCCACGCCCGGCGAGGATCCCCAGGGGGCACATGTTCCCATCGTCGTAGGTGTGAGTGCAGGTGGTTTCAAAGGTCCTGGGCACCACCCTCGTCACCTGCCCAATCGTTGGTTCGGCCACAAAAAGGTGGAACCCTTCCGCACCGGAGACTCCCGATCTCAAGACCCCGAGCAACTGCGTCGGGTCGGTCAACTGAACCACCGTACTCACTTCTCCTGTCATCCGGTCCAGCCGCCGGATGGATTGACTGTCCCCATCCGAAAAGAGGACGTCTCCGGTGTACGTGTCCACTGCCACGCCTCGGGGTGCGATCTGCTCCAACAGTGAACTACCACCCGGGGGAGGCCCCTGGGGCTGAATCACTTCTCCGGCCAGCCTGACGGCAGCAATCCTCGACAACTTGTCGGCCTCGGCCACCAGCAGATCTCCCGTTGGGGGATCCAGCGCGATTGCCACTGGAGCGTTCAGGCCCGCGGCAATCACCTCCAGGTTGATCGGCTCCTCTACGGTTAGCCGATAGATCTGCCCAGTGGCCCGGCCTGCCACCAGTAGCGACTCTGTCCCATCGGGCTGCTGGTAGGCGATTATCTTCGCCACATCCTCTCCCGGAAACTCTCGGACCAGGGTGCGATCCCCAGAGGTCACATCCAGGATTACCGAGCCCCCTCCCTGCGCGGATCTTTCGTCTGCCGATGCTCCCCCGACGCCCAGTTCGGCCACGTACAGCTTCGCCAGTCCTTCCAGATAGACCACCGACTGCAGTAATCCCAGTTCCCCTACCAGCACTTGTCTGACGACTACACTCCATACCGTTGACCTTCCAGGAGGGGATCTGAGCTCCTCCCATCTCGATCATGAACTGGAGGCTGCCATCCGGCTCTACTGCGGCCAGCGAAGGATTGAGCCGGGCCTGGGGAAGTCCCTGGTCCGGGAGGTAGCTACTCGGGACCGGTTGAGCGGGGATGTTGGCCAGGATTCCTTCTCGTCCAAACAGGGAAGTCAGATAGATGGGTACCGAACTGCGGACATAGACCGCTCCCCCCACCTGACCGGCAGCCTGGGGAATCAACTCTACCCCCAGCAGTTGTGAGATTCTCTGACCCGGCGCCAGGGTTCGCGTCGCCGTTCCCAGGATCTGCCCATCGGCCGCGATGGCCACAATTCGCACGTCTGCAGCCAGTGCCGCCGAGTTGAGCAGAGCCACACCGGTGAAAAACCCGAGATCGGTCGCCAGATGGGAAAAGGCCGCCTGCCGGCTTCCCTGAGCACTCGTCGCCACGGCTGCCAGCGATTTTGACGCTGGCACGGTATAGCTGAGGGCTCCATGCAAGACCTGTGTGGTGGCAGCCACTTCCAACCAACCGTCCCGCAACTGATCGCCCACAAAGCCGAAGGTGTCGGAGATGTCTAGCCTCAGCACCTGTCCCGCTTCCAGGGGCAGGCTTACCGGATTGGTCGTAATCTCATCCGATCCAAACAGCTCTCCGTCTTCCTGGCGTGCCGTTAGCGTCACTAATGTGTCTGCTGCCGAGAGATTGTCCAGGGACAACTCGGTGCGAATGCTTTCTCCCACCGCCAACTGGGGAAAGTAGAGACGGTTGAGCTGCTCGTCTGCAGGTACGGCGTTCAGACCCAGCAAATCTCCCTCGGGCTGACGCACGAAAGCGAAACCGGCTACCGCTTGGGTGGAAGTGAGGCTCACGATCGCCGGATCGGGGAAAGCGACGGCTCCGGCCGGGAGGATCTCGGCAAAGACTTCCTCAACGTCCAGGCGTCGCACACCGAGGGAGGGGATCTCTAGAGTGTCGGCCGTCAGGGGTGTCTCTCCGCCTTGCAGTGTCAACTGGACGGTGGCGGCTTCGGTGCTTGGGTTGACCAGGTTGGTCTCGGTCGAGAAACCGTCAGCCAGCCGAACCTCGGGAAAGACCAACTGGGTGTTGCTGCGGGGTAGATCGGCGCCATCGAACAACGTGAAGTCCGGCAGATTCAAATACAGGAAAAACCCGGTCAGATCTGACGAGGTACTTGTATCTTCAATCCAACCCACGGTATCGGCCAGCCCAGTGCCGAACAGCTCGACGATCACCTCGGCGAACTGGAGACCGGCAGCGATGGCGATCTGCCTCCGGTTTTCGAATCCGGAAGCTTCGATGAGCCTGCCGGTATCGTCATAGGCGGCAAAAGTGACCGACGCCGAAGTGCTGTTGGGAGTCAGTAACGCAATTCCAGTCAAAGTGCCTTCTTCGAAGGAGAGGCGGGGGAAGATCAACCGGCTCTGACCGCTGGTAAAGCTGGCCAGCACTCCGAAGATCGCAAGGATCAGCACACATCGCTTAGATCTTTTCGAGTGAGCTTCGCCCATGATTCCCCCCGGCGAGTTGAATAAACGCATCTCAGCCGAAAACCGAGCAGATATGGATTACAAATACTATGGCGAGATCTAGCGGAATGCAATCGTAAGCCCAACCCAGGCGCGGTTGGATCATTCTGTTGGGTCAGCTTTTCCGCAAAGAAGCTGCGGAATCGTTAGTTGCAGATTGGCTGCGAAGCAGGGTGGAGCTATCGTTGACGACCGAGATGAGGCGCCCTATCTGTCAAGGGCTGACCCGCGCCACCTTGAGAATTCGAATCGGTGGAGTCAGTCGCTGCCCTTCTGCCGAAGATTGCTGGATTTTCCGCACCACCCCCATCCCGCTCGATACGTCGCCAAAGGCCGCGAAACCCTGGCCATCGGCATTACGGTCCCCGCCGAAATCAAGCGACGGGTGATCGCCGATGCAGAAGAAGAAGCTTGAGGTCGCACTATCGGGGCCACCGCGGGCCATCGATATCACCCCATCGAGATGCTTCAAACCCGTCTTGTTGGTCCGTTCCAGGGGAATCGGCGGAAAACCCTGTTGAGCCTTTTCCGGATTTGCGCTGGCCTGGATCACTTCGATACGAACGTCATTATCGGGCTGATTGTCCATCGTCACCGTGCGGTGGAACCGGCCTCCATCATAGTGTCCTCCATCAACGTAGCGAAAGAAATTCTTGGCCGTATCGGGAGCCAGTGCCACATCGATTTCGACTTCGATATTTCCCAGGTCGGTTTCGATCCGGACACGTACAGCATCCTGCCCCAGGATCATGCCCGGAAGGAGAGCCAACCCCACCAAGACTCCCCACCACCTTCTCCTTGTCTGATTGTTTGTCATGATATTCCTTGGTGAAACTCGAAAGTTCAAAGTTTTGGATTCCTTCCTGAGTTTCCGATCTAATCCCCACTTTATCCCTGCGAAATCATCTGCTCCCACTTTCTCTTCGCTGGATCAGGGTATTGAAGAGAAGCTTGAAAGTACCGTTCGTTTGGGCTCGGCTCTGGGTCCGAAAGCCGACCAGAATGATTCGGCCTTCGCCCTGCTGAGCCGAGATCATGGCTGCCTTTTTCGCCAGATGTTGCTCACCGATCAGCCAGCCACTTTGCAGCAAGTCCCTCTCTTTGAAGGTCACGATAGGTGTGTAGCGCTCGTTGTAATCGGTCGGATTGATCGAAAACGCGGGGCTGTTCCAGAACAGAATCAGGCCCTCATCAGGCATCCCATAAGCCAGTGGATGCTGATTCTGGAAGTTGACCTTCAGGGTCGAGCCGGGGCAGAAGTATTCCTTGCTGTCGATGCCGGCCACCACGTTTCGTATGGGAAGCTCGAACTTCTCTATGGCAAACCCAGTGGCATCGCCGAGCGCCACCAGATCACCGCCCCCCTCAACGAAGGACTTGATGGCCGCCAGACCCTCTTCTTTGATTCCGCTCCGATACTCAGGTGGCACGGATCGGTCCGCCTCTTCCGAGAAATCTCCCATGATGGTTCTCGTCCGATCGTGGGGAAAGATCAGGACGTCATACTTGTCTCTCAGGTTTCCGGCCTGGATCTCGGCGTCCATGACAGAAGTGTAGGGAAACGCGTACTGCTCCAGCAGGAAACGCGTCCAGCCTTCATCCATGTTACCGCCTCGATAACCCTGGTACATTGCGATGCGCTGCCGCTGGGCGGGGTGGGTGCCCTGCTCCGGAATGGAGGCGCGGCCTTCAAAGTTGGCTCCGCTGTCGGTTGCGATCCGGTTCAAGAGGGGAGCAGATGCGGAGAGCAAAAAGTCTCCCCGGTTGAGATCTGCCTGCGGCTCATCCACTCTTTGGATGGCAACGCCCGCATCCAGCAGCAGGTTGACCGCCTTGATGGCGGCGTTCTGGCGCCCGTCCAATCGAAAGTGCGAAGCCCCTCCTCCCGAAACGGATCCCCGGGTCGATACTTGTTGCGACAGTCTTGTGAGCGAGGCACTGACTGGCCGATCGAGCGGGTCCACTCGGACGCCCATAAACTCGGCCATGGTGTGGGTGGCGGAATCATAGGGTCGGAGTGGTGATCCGTCGCGACTGCGGGTCCACTCGTTGTCGGGATAGCGAGTGCGAGCCAGCAGATTCTGAATCAATCCCATCTTGGGCTGGGCCAAAGGGATCACAAAGGATCCCGCTGCGTAGCCCATCCCGTCGATTTCGAACGCACTGTCTGCCCGCAGAATCTCAATGTCGGAGAGGAGCAGCCTGTTGACCAACTCGAGAGTGGTAGGCCAGTCGTGCTGAGCCGCCGGGATGACGTACAACCGGGTGTCTCCATTGGCCCCTCTTTCGGTCTGGCGTTTGGCTTTCAGATAGGCATTTCGAAGCACGGTTTCACGGTGTCGAGCAGCTATGTCGAGGACCGCCCAGGCCGAAATTTTCTGTTGCTCGACCACGTCTCTCAATCGCCACCAACCGCCTTGCCAGGGATTGGGGATATTGGTTTGAGGCTCGTAACGGGGGAAGGAACGCGCCCCACCGCGCAGCTGGTCCGGGTGGATAAAGAGAGGAGTGGCAAGCCGGGCACTGGCCGACTCTGTCAACATCCCGGCAATATTGTGAAAGGGCGTAATCCAGTGCCAGCCAAAATGGCCCCAGCCGGGATACTGAGCCGCATTGAGGACTCCTGCCTTGCCGGCTTCTTCCAACCGGTAGGCGATGTGCCCCCCGTACCAGCTCAACTCTCGCCACATCAGGGGGTCCCCGTAAGGGCGGATCGGCTCGCCGTACGGGGGAACGTAGAACCGGGCTCCATAGCTGCCCATGTGATGGTGATCGACATAGGCCTGTGGCTTCCAATCGCGATACATGATCTGGGCTGCGTAGATCGACTCGATCATGTTCAAGTAGTCGCCGTCGCGGTTGTTATCGTGACCCACATATTTGTGATAGAGCCAGGGTAGGCGAGAAGCTTCATATTCGGTTCCGAGGTACTTTCGATACCAGTCCGTAACCATGATCTGGCCGTCTGGATTGAAGGACGGGAACATGAAAAAGATGACATCGTCCAAAATTCGGCGGGTCTCTTCGTCCGATCGGCTGGCCAGGTCGTAAGCCAATTCGGGCGCCATCTGGCTCCCTCCGATCTCGGTAGCATGCAGACTCATGGACTGTACGATGACGACCTTCCCCTGACCAATCGCATTTTCGATCTGGGCCTCACTCAAGCCGCGAGGATCGCTGATCTGAGCGTTCAGCAAGCGAAATTCCTCGAGCCGGGCAAAATTGGCGGCAGAGGTGATGATGACCGATAGGAAAGGGTTTCCCATGGTGGTGGGACCCATGTTGATGACGCGGACTCGGTCACTCTCACCGTCAAGTCGATTGAAGTACTCGACTATCCGATCCCAGCGGGCCATCTTTCGATCGCTGCCCAGCTCAAATCCGAAGAACTCCTGGGGCGGCGTCACAGATTGGGCCAACGGGGAGCCTGGAAGGGCCAGCAGCAGAATCGAGAATAGAAAGGTTCGACGAAAAATCCTCATGAGTTCCTCGCAGAGTTATAGAAAACGTTGTCGAGATTGTTTTTGTCAAAAACCATAATTAGGGGTTGCAGGACATAGAGAGGTTAGACGGTTAGCCCGGAGAATGCACGCGCCACGATGAAGCAGAGAAGTGCGGAACTAGTCCTCTGATACCCACACTTCGGCTTCATCTGCTCGGCAGTCGATCAAAATTGACTCCTCTTCGGTTGCTGGCCCGGCACTATGTCTCTACGATTGCATTTCTCTTCACTTGAGCTTTAGCGAACCGGCCTAGTGCATTGTCCGGAAAGTTCCCGATGTTAATTGTCAGGGTAGTTTGCTATTGTTGGGCATGGCAAGACCCCACATTCGACTAAAGCTACCCGAACAAGATCGAAGAATACTGGAGTCCTGGTTGCGGGCTTCCAAGACCGATCGAGTCTTGGCCGAACGGGCTCAAATAATTCTGGCTTGCGGCCAGGGGCCGACGGCGACTGAAGTTGCGGAAAGGCTCTCCAAGCGGCTAATGAGTGTGCAAATGTGGCGCAGGCGCTATCTTGAGCAGGGAGTGTCAGGACTGGAGGATCGACCTCGATCGGGCCGTCCGCGGAAGCTATCGCATGCCAATGTGCGAGCTATTCTCAAAGCCACCGTTGAACGCATCCCACGGGAATCGACCTACTGGAGTGTGCGACTGATGGCCGAACACTCCGGAGTGAGCAAACATCAAGTCGCCCAGATCTGGAAGGCAGCCGACCTGAAGCCGCATCGAGTCCGTAACTTTAAAATCAGCAACGATCCTCACTTCGCCGAAAAGGTAATCGATGTGGTGGGTCTGTATATGGATCCGCCCGACAATGCGCTGGTTCTATCCGTGGACGAGAAAACTGAGATCCAGGCTCTGGATAGAACTCAGCCGATGCTCCAGCTCAGACCGGGACAGATCCAACGCCGGACACACGATTACAAGCGCCACGGTACAGCCAGTCTGTATGCCGCATTCGATGTGGTGACAGGTGAGGTCATGGGCCGCATCACCAATAGGCACCGAGCCAAGGAGTTCCTGGCTTTTCTCCGCCAGATTGATCAAGCGGTCGAGCCCGAACTGGATGTCCACTTAATCCTGGACAACTCGAGCACTCATAAGACCAAGCAGGTTCACAGCTGGCTGGCCCAGCGGCCCCGATACCACCTCCACTTTACGCCCACTAGCGCCTCCTGGCTCAATGCCGTCGAAAGCTGGTTCTCACAGCTGGAGCGCCGTTCGATCTACAGAAACTCTTTCAGCAGCGTCCAAGAGTTGAGACAGGAAATCAAAAGATATATTCGGGTTCACAATCAACGCTTGGCCAAGCCCTTCAAGTGGCGCGCCACTGCTGACTCAATCCTGGCAAAGGTCCAAAATGCGCGCGAATCGCTCGGCCAATATTAACATCGGGAACTTATCGGACAGCCATGCTTTAGGAACGTCCCATTCTGAAACTCTCCGAAGGCCTGACGCAGTTCCTGCTGCGTGTTCATGACGATCGGGCCGTACCAGGCAACCGGTTCCTGCAGAGGCTTGCCCGAAACCAGCAGGAAGCGGATTCCCGGCTCTCCGGCTTGCACCACAACTTCGTCTCCGCGATCGAACAGGATCAACGATCGATTGCCGGCCTCCTGGGGCGGAGCCATGTCGGCCCAACCCACACTCTCGGTGGGAACGGCCAACGGTCCTGAGGCGTTGCAAAACCTCCCGGCGCCCTCAAAGACGTAGCAAAAAGCGTGTCGGGTGGTCTCGACCGGGATCCGTTTACGCAACCCCGGAGGAACTGAGATATCGAGGTAATGAGGATCGGCCGCAATCCCTTCCACTGGACCGCGGACACCCCAACCCTGACCACAAATCACACGTATCGAGGTTCCGTCGTCCTCCATCAGCTCTGGAATTCCCTCTGCTTGAATCTCCTGGTAGCGGGGAGCAGTCATCTTGAGCGAGGAAGGGAGATTGGCCCAAAGCTGGAACCCGTGCATTCGCTGCTGCTGATCACCACGCGGCATTTCCTGGTGGACAATGCCGTTTCCCGCCGTCATCCATTGCACATCGCCAGGACCGATCGTGCCCTCATTTCCCAGACTGTCAGCATGATCCACATTTCCCGCCAAGACGTATGTAATGGTCTCGATTCCACGATGTGGATGCCAGGGAAAACCGGCCTGATAATCCTCCGGGCGGTCATTTCGAAAATCGTCAAGCAACAGGAAAGGATCGAATTCCCGGGTCTTTCCAAAGCCGAAGGCGCGCTGCAGCTTCACTCCCGCTCCCTCCAGCGTTGGTTTGGCCTGAATATGCTGTTTGACTGGGCGAATAGACATGAGTTAGCTCCTTTTGAGAGGCAATTGAGCGTGCAATTTCGAGTATACCCCCCAAGTGGGCTTTCGGTGCGCAAACGAGCTGGACTTCCTGCCTGAGTTCCTTTCGTTCGTGCTCTATGATCCGGAGGAGAATCGCCCTGTGTCTCGAACAGATTCGACTCTTACGAGCGCGCCTTCCTGCAGAATCAATCTCGCCCCATCCCTCTGCTGTGCAGTCAACCATTTGGCTGGCCGACGCGACTAATAGCTATCAAGAACTTGAGTGGAGGTCCTCAGAATGCGGAATCGCGTGCTCGTTACTTTTCTCCTTACTTTGCTGTGGGCTGATGTTGGGGCGGCCCCAAACCGTGGTGCGTTCCGCCCCCGGGGCAGAACTGTCTCAAGATTGGGACTCGGCTCTACAGGAACTCGATCGGAGTGGCTCCCAAGAGTGGATTGGCTACAGCATCGAAGTCGATTCTTCGGTTCAGGTCTGGATGGGCGATTTCAACTTGAGAGTGGTCAACGGCAGAGTGCAGGTGGCGGGACAAGAGTCACTCGAAAGGCTACTCAGAAGCGACACAGCCGTAACGCCGGGCAAGTCGCGAATCGCACTTCTCTTCGGAATTTCCCGTACCGGGAGTATCCAGAGAGCCCGCTTTCAAGACATGAAACTTCCCCATCAGAGCCAGCGCGAGGTACTTCACTGGCTGGGACATCGAGACATCGAGACCAGCCTGAGCCATCTCATGGATCTATTTCAAAGCACCACTGACTCCACTTCCTCGCGCTTCCTGGTCACCGCCATCGGACTCCACGATTCACCGAGCGTCCTTCCATTTCTTCACCAGTTGCTGCAGCCGGATCAGCCGGCCAACCTGCGTGAACGGGCCGCCGGAGCATTGGCTTTTCAAACCCGAGCAGAGGCGGTTGACTTGGCCCGCCAGACTGCCCTGGCGGACCCGGTTCGACAGGTTCGTGAGGAAGCGGTCGAAGCTCTCGAAGAGAATCGGCACGCCGATGCTGAGGTCGCCCTGATCGGGCTCTTGAAAGAAACGGCACCCCTGGACGTGCGCCTGGAGGCGGCTGAAGGCTTGGCTTCCCAAACCCACGGCTCGCGCGGCTGCCGCTCTGCAAAGCCTGGCAAGCGATCAGCGCCAGGATATTCGCCTCCGACTAGAAGCTATTGAGGCCCTGGGGGAACAGCAGTTGAGAGATTCGTTCAACCGACTGCAAGACCTTTTTGAAGCCAGCACCGAACCGGCGTATCCGAATGGAGCTCATCGACGCTATCGGAGAGCAGGATTCGGACGACGCGAGTCAGTTCCTGAGAGGCCTGCTCTATGACTCGGACGATGTGGCGATCCAGCAGGAGGCAATGGAAAAAGTGGCGGAAGGGATTGACGAGGAGGCGGCGACCGCGGTTCTCGCACAGGTGGCGGAACGGCATCGGGATCCCCGAATTCGAAGCGAAGCTCTCGAGGAATTAGCGGATTGGTTGGCTGCCAAGGCGGTCCAGGATGTGGCCCGCTCAGCTGTGCAAGATCCTCACCGCCAAGTTCGCAGGGATGCGGTCGAGATCTTGGGAGACATTGGGGACGAGGCAGCCATCGATGCTCTGATCGCGATCATCAAGGACCCTGACGACACCAGCCTTCGCCGTTTTGCAATCGAAGCCCTAGCCGACTCAGGCCACCCCCGGGTCCGGCAGGTACTGCTCGATCTAGCCACAGGGAATCCGTGAGTTGGGCAATGGGGTCGCAGAGGATGACTCCTTAGCCCGGATAATGCACGCGTTTTCGAAGCGAAGGGCCGGAAGCGCCGCTCTGACAATACTTTACACCCGAGAGCCCCGCAGTCATAGTCATGCACTCTGCCGAGGAGCCCGAGAGTGGGGAACGCAGTCAGAGCGGATGATCCCGGCCCTGCAGCCGAAAACTCGTGCATTATCCGGGTTAGCAGGGAGGCGAGCCGATATGGAGTGCTGCAGCGGGATCGCTGGCGAAAACTAGACGATTTTCTGAGACATTGAGCTGCCGCTTTGGTATCCGGCCTGAAAACCGTCGGAAGTTCACATCCCCCGATTCCCAAGACCCGCTGCCCCGGACAACCGCCACCAGCTTGTCCCGAGTCCGGCAGCAGGATCCCAGCGAAGCTCCACCCCGGAGAAGCCTACGAAATGCCCGAAGTTTTGGAGTCAACTTGAGACTCTTTCCCCCCTCGCAGGCGCGGGGCTCTGAAAAGTGGGGCGCGAATCCACCCATCGTCAAGCGACCTCATTCACCCTTACAGAGCTCTGATGATCCTGCCCCCATCCTCAGGACCGGCAGTGGAGTCCGGATGGGAATTGGCCCCTGGAATCCTTGGACCCTTTCTTCCCTCAGCTCCCGCTCTGAATCCACTCCACCAGCTTCCTATAGGTTTCGTCTCCCACCTGAAACCGGGCTCCTCCCGTGTGGGTCTTGAGGCTGGCCGGCGAGGGCAGCGTCTGGGGGGCGGGCTTGGTCGGCTTGACCAGCAACAGACTGGCTTCCGGATCATCCAGGTTGATGACGCGCAGCACTGAACGGTAGTACTGGCGCGCCCTCTCGGTTTCATCTTCTATGGTCTCCACCGGAAGGAGATGCATGATAGTCCGGTTCTTGTGGCATTCCACACAAGCGGTCGCGTCGCTTCCCGGAGTCGTGAGAACGGGTACGATCTCGGAACGGAATCGCGAGAAGTCAGGTACTCTCGAGGCTAGCTTGATCTGGTGGACCGTAGATAGGGCTTCGGCTACGGCCGGATTGGCGGCCAGGCCGGGATCGAGCTGGGTCAATGACAAGGCTACCTGTGCTAGGTCCGTGTCCTTTTCCAGCAATGCCGCAGCGACCAGTCCGACGATGCGAAGATCCTGGCGTACCTCGATTCGGCTCTTGGCCAGCTCCAGCAGCGCCACCTTTCTCTCCGGAGCCTGAGCTAAGAAAGTGGTCTCCAAGCGACGCCAAACGCGGGGCGCCTTGAAGTCGATTTCCGGCAGTTGCATTGCCACCGCGGCCGCTGCCTTGAAGGCGTCCATGTCGGGAGCGCGGAGGGCACGTAACAACTTGGCCTGGACCGGACGTTCCCTAATCAGCTCGGGGTGAGCGAGCAGTGCCAGTGCCTCGGCCATCCCGGCTTCATCTTCCAGGAAGGCCTGCTGAACAGCCTCAACAGAATTGGACTGCCCAGCCGGGTCAGCCACCATCAGCAGCAGCACTGGTAACAAGGCGACCGCGGCCCAAGAAACTCGGCAACGAAAAGCTCTCATGAATCGACTCCTTCAACTGGGGAAGAGCGCCAAACTCCCGCAGTATAGCAGTCGACTCATTCGATTGCGGGTTCGTCACATCCTCGCCTTGGCATCGAGAGGCGTCGTCTTTCTTGGAGGGGCTCAACAGCCGAGAGGACGTAATCGTTTCAGAACTCGTTCTGGTTGAATTCTATACTTTGTTACGCAACCCGACAGTGGTAAAGCTATGCTTCTCGAGATCTGCCTCGCCGCCTCGGTGCCAACCCACGCGTTGTAGGAGTCGGCTCCGCCCGGCGAACTCCCTTCGGCCTAACGGACCGCAAGCTTCTGAAATTCTTGTGTCCTACCACCTCCCAAACTTGTTCATTGAGGCAGAAAATCACACCTGGGAATCAGCCAAACGCCCGGAGTTCGCCACCCGGAGGTTGCTCCTACAATGCGTGGACTGCTTGGGAGCGGCAAGGCACTCAGAATTGTGGGCAAGGATGGAGCCCGTCGACAACTTCGGTGGCACAGAGATCAGTCCCAAGAAATGGGCCGGCCTTTTCGCCCAGGCGCAAGCTGCAAGGGAGAGGTGCCTAGTCCGCTTTCAGGGCCGGGAGCATAGGGATCCGGAGGGCGGCTCGGACGGCGACCAGGCAGGCCAGCATTCCGGTGGCCAGGACTCCGGTCAACGTGAGAGCCAGGGAGCCCAGCGGAAACCCTCCGGAGGCTGCTAACGGAGCGACAGCCACCAGGGCGGCGCCTCCGCCCAGCAGGATGCCGACTACTAAGAGAAAGGCATTCTCGGCCACCACCAGCCAGCCCAGATGGGCTCGACGAAATCCGAAAGCTCGCAGAGTGGCCAGTTCGCGGCGCCGTTCCACAACATTGCGCACCAGGATCACACCCAGCCCAAGAGTGCCCAGCAGCAGCCCAAAGCCTCCCAGGGTCTGAAAGGTGGAGATATAGGTTCCGCGCACCGCCTGATAGCGAGCCAGTTTCTCTCCGGTCGAACTCACATCGAACCCAAACCGGCTCAGTCCATCTTCTAATTGACTGGTCAGTTCTTCTCCTTGTTCCAGGGCCGAATCGATCAGGAAGTACTGGTAGCCGGTGCGACGTGGAAAGTGCTTCAGGAATCGGTCCTCTGAAATCAGGAGCTCACTCTGGAAGATGCTGTTCTGGATTAGGCCTACCAGGCGAAGGCGTAAACTCTGGCCATTGTCGTCGATAAACTCTAGCTCATCCCCCAGTCCCAGCTTGAGTATCCAGAGAACTGATTCGTGGTCCCCAAAGGCGGGAATCACTCCCTCGCCGAGATCCTGATCGAGGAGACGCCAGGGAGCATTGGTTGGCTCTGGTGTGTCCACCGAAAAACCCCCTCGTTGGACCATCGAGGCCGGGACGCCTAGGACCCGAGGCTGTTGTGGCTCGTACAGATTCAGACAACTGGTATCGTCGCCAGGCAGGACTCGGAAGGGGAAGAAACGGGCGGCGTCGAGGATGTTGGAATCTGGAATGCCCAAATCGAAGCGGGCATCAGAGTCGGAGAGGTCCTGCAAGAGAGGAATATCAGAGGTCGCAACCAACGAAAACCCTCCCGTCCCGGAGGTGCGATCGAGTGAGTCCTGAGGCAAATTGGAACGGAACATTCCGACCGCCACGATCACGAAACAGGCGCAGGCCACCAAGGCCGTGCTGAGAACACTTCTTTGAGGATTGCGAGACGCATTGCGCGCCGCCATGCGCAACGTATCCGACGACCCACCGGGGCGAAAGCCCTTGCCGGAGGCGCCGCGAATACGGGCGCTGAAGCCGCACAGACCGGCCGTCAACAGGAGCGATCCGACCAGGAAGAAGACGATCGACACGGTTCCCGAGCCGGCTCCTTGCCGAATCTGAAGAGCGCCCCAGGCAAGCATGGCCAATGCGAGGACCAGACTGGTCAATGCGATCTGCCGCGCCCGAAGTCCCGATTTCACTGTCCCCTCGCTCTCGACTACCCCACGCAGCAGTCCGGGTTTGGGTTGCCGGACCATTTTTCGAATCGCCAACCAGATCGAGAAAATAACCGCCAGACAGGAGATTACGTACCCCAGAATCAGGCTGAGCGAAGTGACGTGCAGGAAGAGAAAGGAGGTTCCCACCGCATCCAACCACCAGGTTCGGAGTGCCAGCATCATGGTAGCCGCGAAGAGGGCTGCGCCCGGCAAACCGACGATTCCACCGAGCAAGCTCAGGACCAGGCCCTCGCCCAGTAGCCGCTTTAAAACAAGGTGCGGCGGATAGCCGACCGACAGCAACAAACCCACTTCGGGGGAGCGCAGTTCGGTCGACAGGCGAAAGAGCATAGAGACGAGCAGCAGAGCCGAAACGATGAGAAAGAGACTGAACCCGATAAATAAGCCGGAGAAATCAGTCGGCCCACTGGCAGCCGCGAGCCCCTGCGCCTTGACAGGTCGGAACACAAAGCCCGATTGCCGGGGATCCAGACCTGTGATCAGATCCTGGACAAACGCTCCTCCCCTGGAGGCCTCAGAATCGCTGACTCGAATCGAGGTCAGAGAACCGAACCGGCTACTCCACAGACGGGCTCCCGTGGCCGCGCTGACGAAGGCCTTGGGTAAAGACTTGTGATCATCCCAGTAGGCCTCGTCTTTCGGCCTGATGGCGTCGAGATCGACCGGAAACGGAGGGTCCCAGGCCTTCATGTCCTCAGCTTCGTGGATCCCTGGAAACTCCGGTGTCAGACGGGGATCGGCAGCCAATCCGGTGAAGGTAGCGATCCCTCCAATTCGCAGCTCAACCGACTCTACTCTCAGCTGATCACCCGGACCGACTGCATAGTAGGAAATCCGAGCGCGATCTCCGGTTAACGCCCCCAGGTCCTGGGATGCCCACTGACTGAGAAAAACCTCGTCATCCCGAATTGCAGAAATGGGGCCCGCCGTCGCAGTCAGGCCGGGCAAGCTTCCTCCAGCTGGGAGTTCGACAGCTGAAATGGTCGAGTAAGGAACCGATCTTTCCCCAATTCGAATCTCGTTGGCAAGATAGGTAATCACATCCTGAATCGCCCGCCCCTGGCGCTGAGCGAGTTCCCGAATTGAGGAAACGAACCCAGGAGCGAGCACGAACTGATCGCTCTCGATCACACAATATCCTTCTCCTTCGAGCACTTTCAGTCCCAGGTCGGCAGGCCGCAAAGAAGCCTTGAGCAAGGACGCCAAATCGGGTTCGGAAGCCCCGTCGGAGGTCCGACTCGCCACCAGTGCGTTGGCCATCTCGGGCCGCTCCAAGGCCCGCTGCAAGACTTCGATATCGGTGAAGATGTTGAGCGGCTCGGCCTGTTCCGGACGCAGCGAGAATCGACCCGGCCCTTGATTGGGAATCACTTCCCGCACCGTCAGACGTAGGGTCTGGATCTGGTCCTCCGGATCGCGCCGGCCCAACAACGATTCGCGATGGATGTGGGACTCGCGCGGCAGATGCAGGAGGACCTGATCCCCTACCTGAACGTCAAGTTCTGCTTGAACCCGTTGATTGAGCACGATCGAGGGAAAGATCTGTCCCGGTTCCCTGTCGAAAGGGATTGAGGCAGAGAAGAAATCCTCGAAACCGGGAGCAATGCCATAGATGTTTACCTGAGATGCACGGCGGTTGGAACGGGGCTTGACGACTGCTCCCCGGATCGCGATCAAGGCGTCCACGCGTTCCAGCAGGGCGGACTCTTCCCCTTTCTGCTGGAGGCGACCAGCCAGATCGATCCCGAAGAAACGGGGAGCCACCAGGGCTTCATCGATTCGACCCAGTCGATCCAGGGTCAGGTCGCGCAGACTACCTCGCACTGAATCCCCGACCAGCAACGCCCCTGTCACCGTGGCACACGCGACGGCCACCGCGATCACGATCAGCAAATTAATCAGCCAGTAGTACTTCAGGCTGGCAAACATCGTCCCTCCCGAAGCTCGAAGTGGCGGTCAAAACGTTTTGCCAGAAGAGCACTATGGGTGACCGCGATCAGCATCGCTCCTTCCTGTTCATGGAGTTCGAAGAGCAAGTCGGCTACCGCCTCGGCGTTGCTCGAGTCGAGACTCCCGGTCGGCTCGTCGCAGAGGAGCAGACTGGGCTTGTTGATCAGCGCCCGAGCGACGGCCGCCCGCTGCCGCTCGCCTCCGGACAGAGCGGCTGGCCGATGTTCCAAGCGGGGTCCCAGGCCGACTCTGTCCAGCAGATCGCGAGCCCGCTCCAGCGTCCCCCCCTTGCCATCCCTTACCGCCATGCTCGGAATCAGGACATTCTCCAAAACATTGTATTGAGGTAATAGGTGATGATCCTGAAAGACGAAGCCAATCACGCGACTCCGAAAACCTGCCAGATCGATCTCGCTCATAGCAAGCGGATCGCGTCCCTGAATTTGAATCCGACCCGTGGTCGGACTGTCGAGGGTGCCGATCAAATGGAGAAGGGTGCTCTTGCCCGATCCGGATGGTCCCGTGACGGCCAGATTGGCTCCCGCTTCCAAGGAAAACGAGATGCCTTTCAGCACTTCCACTTTCACGCTACCGGAAGAGAAAGACTTCGTGACTTCGGAAACCGTCAAACCATTTGAATCGGACACTTTTCCCTCCTGGGCAGGATTTAACCATCTCCGATTCTAACTCGTTTGACGCCTCATCAACAGTTCACTCTCAGGACCAGGACGCCGGTCGGAGCCATTCTCGTCCCGCCTCGTGCTATTCGGGACCTTCGGGGCGAGGAATTCCGGATCTTTCTCCACGAAGAACAGAGAGAACACGAAGCTCGTTGGAACGCCCACTTTCCTTATTACCGCGAATGGAATAGACTATTACTGTCAGCGTAATATTTATGATCAGATCTAATAAGGAAGACTGATGCCTGAGAACCGCAACAACTCGCATCCTACGCCGCTTTCTCCAACCGTTTTTCACATCTTACTAGCGCTCGAGGCCGGACCTCTCCACGGCTATGCCATCATGCAAGCACTGGCCGAGGAGGCGCAGGGGGTAGTCAAGGTAGGACCGGGAACCATCTACGGTTCCCTGCAACGGATGGAAACTTGGGGATTGGTGGAAGAGATCCGGATCCAGTCCGATGACCGTCGCCGGCATTTTCGGGCCACTCTGGCTGGCCGCACGGCGCTTCGTGCTGAAGCGGGCCGCCTGGTGAGGCTCGCCAATCAAGTCGTAGCTCGAAAACTGGTTCCTCGGGAGGGATCTTGAACCGAATAGCCTTGCGCCTGTGCCTTCGCTTCTCAATCCGGATTTATCGCCTCCTGATTACCTGCTATCCGGAGACATTTCGGAGACGCTTTTCCCACGACCTCTTGAGAGATGGCTCAGAGGCCTTGAGCGATGCCGTCGAGAATCGGGGAGCCTGGGGAGTGGCGGCCGCCTGGAGCGTTCTGCTCCCAGATTGGTTGGTATCTTTGCAGATGACTCGCCGGATGCAGCCTGGCCGAGCTGATGCCCCGCGCCGCGAATCAGCCCTCCATGGGCTTGGATTCGGACTCCGGCTGGCCGCCCGCTCGCTCCGAAACACCCCTGCCGACAGCCTATCCGTGCTCGCCATTCTGGCCCTTGTTTTCGCAGCCGGCAGCCTCGTTTGGAGCGTCTACGAAGGGACCCTGATCGCTCCTCTTCCGTATGCAGACCCGGATCGCCTTTATTTCTTGTGGCAAGCAGAACCGGGCCATCCGGAAGCGGGCCTGTCGGTCCCTAACTTCCTTGACCTGGAGAGGGAATCGGGAGAGTCACTGGAATTGGCTGCCTATCAGGACGGCACTGCGACCTGGGCGGGGGAGGATTTCCCGGTCCGAGTTCATGTGGCCCGGGGAACCCCCGACCTTCCGCGACTCTTGGGAATGGAGCCCCTACTCGGGCGATCCTTCCAACCCAACGAGGAGCCTGACTCGATTATTCTGCTACACGGGTTCTGGAAGAGCCATCTGGGAGCGGCTCGGGACATCGTAGGACGTGACCTACTATTGGCAGGTCGGCAGCACAGGGTGGTGGGCGTAGCGGGACCTTCCTTCGAGATTCCTGGAGCCTCACAGATCGACATTCTGGGGGCGGCCCAGCTCCGTGCGGAGTCGTCTTGTGGCCGGGGCTGCTCCTCACATACTGCGATTGCCAGGATTCATCCGGAAGCCACCAGTTTCGAGGCAGAGCGGATCCTAAAGCGGCAAATGGCGGCTCTGGCAGAGAGCTTCCCCAGCGACAATGCCCAGACAACGGTGCGCCTGGTGCCTCTCAAGCAGCCGCTCAGAGGCCACCTCGAAGCTCCTTTTCGAGTGTTGCTTGGCGGATCTTTCCTGGTGCTTCTGATAGCTCTGGCCAACATCTCGGGTTTGTCCCTGTCGCGCGGCCTCGCGCGTAGCTCAGAGTCTTCGCTGCGCCAAGCCTTGGGGGCATCGCGCAGGGATATTTGGAAGCAGCCGCTGCTCGAGAGTCTGATACTCGCAATCGGTGCCACCGCTCTGGGTCATCTTGCAGCTGTTTGGGCACTGCCTGCGTTATTGGCTCTAGCCCCCGACGAAGTGGCTCGACTCGATCACTTAGAAGTCTCGCTCGCGCATGCGGTACCGCTTATCGGACTCTCCATCGGAGTCGCTCTGATCTTAAGTTGGGCACAGGTGTTGGGAAAAGCGCGACCGACAGAAAGCGCGATTTTCCATGCCGCTTCGCGAATTGCCAGCTCACGATCCGCCGGAGGAATGCGGCGAGCCCTCGTCACCATCCAGGTGTCTCTCACGGCGATTTTGCTTTCGGGATCGATTCTGCTCCTGCAAAGTTCAAGCCGACTCGCGAAGCTGGATCCTGGATTTGTGCCCGAACACCTGGTGATGGCCAGAATTGCCTTTTCCGGAGAACGCTACGAATCGCGCGCTACACGAAGTGCCTTCCATCGCGAATTGCGAGAGAGACTCGAGCGGAGGCCACAAATCCGACAGGCAGCCGCCAGTTGGCTTCCACCGGTCAGCCCGGGCAGTAACGTTTCGACCAGCTATTGGGTGGAAGGGCGAGTTGAGCCCTCCCCGGGGACCCGCCCGGAAGCCGAGTTGCGCGCCGTCACCGAAAACTACTTTGCTACCACTCGGATTCCTCTCCTGGCAGGACGTGACTTCAACCGGCATGACGATCTCCGGTCAATTCCGATCGCGATCGTCAGCCAATCTTTGGCGGAACGAGTCTGGCCGAGCCAGAACCCGATAGGGCAAAGGCTGACCCATGGACTTCGCTTCGCAAGTGAGTCAGGAACGGATGAGTTCCGCGAGGTTGTGGGAGTGGTAGGAGACGTTCGGGTTCTGGGCTTGTCTCGACCCTCTCTACCGATGATCTACATCCCCTATGACCAGTCCTTCCCCTCGGCGATGAGCGTGGTGGTGAGAGGTGAGGATGCACACGGCGAGTTGGTCACCGCAATTCGGACCGAAGTAGCTGAGATGGATCCGCTGCTGCCCCTATTTTGGATCGATTCGTTGGATCGGGTCCTGACTGCCTCGATCGCCGGTCCCCGGTTCCTCTCTCTACTGGCCAGCTTGTTTGCCGGCCTGGCTGTGACGCTGGCACTGGCCAGCAGCTACGCAGTCCTGAGTTTTCGCGTGATTTCCCATCACCGTGAACTCGGAATTCGCATCGCCCTGGGGGCCGCTCCAATGGATCTGCGACGCTGGGTCCTGAGGGCAGCCCTACGGGTGTGCCTACCCGGAATTGGGATTGGCTTCTGCGGGGCGGTGTCGCTCAGCCGCTCCCTGGAAGGTTGGATCCAGAGAGTGCAGCGTGTAGATCCTTTTTCACTTCTGAGCGCCAGTTTCGGATTGGCTCTGGCAAGCCTCTGCGCCAGCTACTTACCGGCCCGAAAAGCCACCCGAATCGACCCCGCCAGAATGCTCAGGGAGTAGAACTGGCATCCCTCAAGCTGTCTCAAAACTAGCCAGAATAGAGAGTTTAGCCTTCAGGAAAACGGAGTTTCAAGAGAGTGCAAGGCGCCTACCAGGTAGCGATCTTATTGAAAATAAGACCTTTGTAGTCGAACCTGACGGTCCGTTCGCGGCCTCGGAGATGTCTCCTGCGCTCCTGGAAATCACTCTCTTGAAGCCTATCAGGGAGGCTTTGAGACAGCTTGAGGCCCACCTGCTTTCCGAAGGTTGGCGCAAATCTGACTCTTGCAAAGCTCCTTTGGTCGAGGGTGGTCGGGGAGCAAGCAGGGATGCTGGGCTACTTGGGCAGGCAGGGATGCCTGTGTTAACGATCATGTAGAAGAGCGTTTTTCTGGACCATGAAGCCGGACAGTTAGAAGGGGCAGGAGAGGGCGCCGAAAGGTCATTTCCGAGCGGAGAGTCTTCGTTTCAGATACTGGGAGTATCCGTCTGGAAGCGGGTTTTGGAGCAGCTCCTCAATGACGGGGAGAAAGTAGTGGAGAGATCGAATCGGGGCCAGCTGTGGAGCCGTGGGAGGGCGTAAGAGTCGGCGAGCGGAGGCCAGCAGGAAAGTCTGGCGGACGGTGCACAGCGGAATCTGACGGTCAAAGAGTTGTCCTGCCAGCGATCGGTCCGGTGTCCTGCAGTGTGAGGGAGTATCGGGAAGGTCTCTGTAGGAAGCGAGCACCGCACGGACATAGCCAGGCCGGTAGAGGCATTCCTTTTTCATTTCTGTTTTTTCTTTAGGCTGCGGCGTTGGGCGGCCTCCAGCTCACTTTCGCGACGGCGATAGCTCTGCCCTTGGATCAGACTGACGGCGGCATGATGGGTAAGACGATCCAGCAGCGAGACGATGGAAGTGGCGTTGGGAAAGACCAGGTTCCAGTTCTTAAAGGCTCGATTGGTCGTGATGAGAATGGAACGGTGCTCGTACCGTCGGTTGATGACCTCGTAGAGCAGATCAGCCGCATGAGTGTCGTAGGAGAGGTAGCCGATCTCGTCGATGCACAGCAAAGCGGGTCGGGCATACTTCTTGAGTCTTCTTCGCAACAGCAAAGGAGAATCCGACTGCAGATCGTCGAGGAGATCCGAAGCCGTACGGAAGAGGACGGAGTGACCGGCCAGGACGGCCGCATGAGCGATGTTCTTGGTGATCATGGTCTTGCCGAGTCCGTTAGCTCCGAGCAGAATCAGGTTTCTCCCCTCGCGGATGAAGTCCAGTGTGAGAGCTCTCTCAATCAAGGGGCGATCGATCTTTTCGGGCCAGTTCCAATCGAAGTCGGCCATGGGTTTGAAGCGACCGATGCGAGCACAGCGCAGGCGTCGCTCAAGGGAACGGCGGGCTTTCTCAGTGGCTTCCCTGCGAGCCATCTCTTCGATCAGAGTGCGGGGATCCCAGCGGCCCTTGATGGCGCGAGCGAGAAAGTCGTCCAGTTCGCCCGCTAGACAGTAAAAGCCGAGGCGAGCGAGTTCTTGGGTCAGTTCATTCGGATTGGGGTTCGGATTGAGTGAGTTCACCGTAATCTTCCGGTGGATGAGGGTGAACGTCCAGAGCTTCCAGTTCGGGATGTCGTGAGAGATCGACAGGCAGTGCCGTGCGACCGGCTCGACGACTTCTCTGAAGCAGAAAGGCGACGGCTGAAGCGCGTGGAGTCTGACGCTCGAGGGCTTGGCAGAGGGCCGCTCTGAGAGCCTCGGGACCGTAGTCCTCCAGCAGCAGGAGCAACTGGCGAGTCTGATGGGAAAGGGACTCGCCCTTTTCCACAGCCCCCTGGAGAAGTTCTTCGGCTTCAGGCGCGGCCCGAGTGAGACGGTCGGAAGGAGCCGCAGCCCAGGCTTTTCGTTTCTGCGCCAGTAATGCCTGCTGATGGGCCGGATCGGCCACCAGTTGACCGCGGTCGTAACTGCGACGATGAGAAGCCACCAACTGGGTGCCATCCAGGACGCGGACTCGGGTGTCGGAGGCCACCAGAGTCAAGGCCTTTCCCTCAGCCTGGGGCGGAATCGAGTAGTCGTTCAGATCAAAGCGCAGATAGAGCGTCTTCTTGGAGTGGATGGAAACCATAAGTTCGGTATCGAAAGGGTGAGAGGGCAAGGCCAGAAGCTTGGCTCTTTCTTCGGCGAAGACCTCAGCCACACAGCGAGAGCGATCCTGAGGCCAGGGCCGTTGGTGGGCGATCTGTTGGAGCCACTCGTGAGCCTGCTCGTTGAAGCGCTCCAGTGTGGTGAAAGGCCGAGCGGCAAAGAAGGATTCCCTGACAAAACGCAGTGCCCGCTCAATCCGACCTTTTTCATTGGCGCGACCCACGTGACAGGGCCGGGGCGCAAAGTGATAGTGAGCGGCCAGCTCCAGCAGTCGCGGATGAAAACGGATGGCATCGCCGCGACGCTCGAGCACGACACTTTTGAGATTGTCGTACAGGAGTGTTCTGGGGCAACCACCCCAGGAATGAAGGGCGCGAACATGGGCGCGCAGGAAGTTCTCCAGGGATTGATCGAAGAAGAATTCCAGGTACAGGGCTCGGGAGTAGGAGAGGATCAGGGCCATGCAGGAGAGCTTGCGACGGGCCCTGCCGATGGTGACTTCTCCCAAACTGGCCCAGTCCACCTGTGCCTGCTCGGCGGGAAAGGTACGCAGTCGCAGAAAGACCTCTCGGGGGGAGGGACGCACAGTGGCTACGCGTCGGCGCAGCGTGATGACGCTTCCGGTGTAGCCGCGCTGGCGAACCATCTCGAAGATCCGAGTGGCGCGCAGTTTCGGATACTGCTTGAGGATCTGGCGAACAAACTCCTCGTAGGGGTCGGTCAGGCGGGCACGAGCTTGCTGTTTTGTGGCGGCAGCAAAACTCTCCGTTCCGATGGCTCGGCGCACGGTGTCGTGGTGAATGCCCAGTTCTGCGGCAATCGTCCCGATTTTCCAGTGTTCGGCATAAAAGAGGCGACGAATCTGAGTTTTCAGTTCCGGGGTGATCATCGCTCACCCCCAATGGAAGGGGTCGCCCCAGCGGCCGACGCCACCGCAACGAACACAAACCGGGGCAAAATCGGGTTTGTGAGACAAAGACTGCTTTGCATGACCGTTCTCCTGATCCATGGCAGCAATCCTTCTCAGCGTTGAGAAGGCTGCCATGGGCGGGAACAGCCTGATCGAAGCAGATGCTTTGCGTCTACCCTGATCCGTCACGCGGGCTGCGCATAGCCGCTTTCGGTAGGCTCGTTGTCGGTCCCGATGATCGGCTCGACCCTCGGGAGATTGCTGGTGGCGACGATTGGCTGCGCGGCATTGTTGGCGGCGCTGTCGCAGACGACAGGCTTGGCTGCAGTAGCCATGACCTCGGTCGCAGGGGCGGCAAATGTGAAACAGTTTGCGGCAACTCGCACAGCGACAGATGCGTTGGCGAAGAACGATCCTCGGTTCGACCATAAGTCCAGCTCCGATGGGAGTCTGGACAAATGGCCCAGGGTCGTGACAGGCTACAGTCCGTTAGTGGTAAAACCCCTTTTCCAAGAAGGCTGCCACGACCGGGCCTCGGTTGCTTAAACAGCCGAGGTCCACCCCTTTTCAAGTCTGCAAAACCATACCTTACTGGGAGGGAAAAAACCGCCGAGCGACGACCGCCCGGGAATCCAAGACCCACCTGCGGTGGGGATGATGTCGCTTAACTACTCTGCGGGTGATAGTTCAGAAAGACGCGCTTCTTCGTGATCGTTAACATCCGAAGCTCGAAGCACGAAAGGAAATCTCAAATCTCAAGCTTCAAAACAGAAGAATCCGAAGCCCAGGCTGAGCCAGGCGAGTGCGATCAAGAGAACTGTTCCCGCCGACACCTGGATCGGATTCTTCTATTGTTCTTCGTGCTTGAAATTTCCCTCGTGCTTCGGATTTCGTGCTTCGTGCTTTGGATGAGACTACGGCTTGTCGGTTTGAGCTGGAGCTTCGCTGGCTCCTAGCCCATAATCCGGCGATGCTTCCAAGTTCGTTCAGTTCTCAGGGGGCTCCGTTTCCGGTTGAACTCGAGCGTGCAAGTCCGTAAACTGACCTGTTCCGGCACTCCTGCCGGACGGATGAAGATGGAATCGAGGGACCCTTCATGAATCGAGCTTTCCGTGTGGGCCACAACTGCCCGGCCTGGTGTACGAAGTGTAAGAGCGAGACCGAGCATGTGATCGTGGCGATGGTCGATGCGATTCCGAAACGCGTTGAATGTTGTGGCTGTAGCAGCCAGCACAATTATCGCCTCCCCCCTGGAACCGGGAAAGCCGCCGCTCCCCGGAAGAAGACGGCTACCCGCACTCGAAAACCGCGGGCACGGAACTGGCTGGTGCAAGTAGCCGAGGCTCAAGGGCTGCCCCGCAGTTATGCCATTTCAGCCAGTTTTCAAGAAGGGGACTTTCTCGAGCATCCCCGTTTTGGCCCAGGCATCGTGAGCAAGGTCGTTCCGGGGGGGAAGATTGAAGTTCTTTTTGAGAAGGGCCTGAGCCTGCTCGTTCACGAGCGCTAAGAGCCTGTTACGCTCACGAGCTGCCTCGCTGCCTCGCTGCCTCGCTCCCAAGCCACGCATTGTAGGAGTCGGCTCCGTCCGGCGAACTCCCGGGGTCCAAGGGACCGCTAGCTCTGAAAATTCTTGGGCCTTACGATCTCCCAAACTTGTTCATTGAGGGAGAGAATCACGCTCGGGAATTTGCCAACGTTCGGAGTTCGCCACCTGGAGGTGACTCCTACAATGCGTGGCCTGCTTCGGAGCGGCAAGGCAATCAAGCTTGGGGGCAAGGATCGAGCCGCCGGCTGCGGTGGCGCACAGATCATTCCCAAGAAAATAGACCGGCGCCTTTTCGTCCAAAGGCAGGACAGAAAAGCCCACTTTTGTGAAGCCCGAATAAATTCATTAGGTTGTCGAAGCGAACGGTCGCAAGCGCCGCGCTGACCAGGGTTTATTCATGCGCGAGGGCCGCGTCAGGGATAGCCATGCCTGTTCTACTTCGGCACCTTAACCGGTTCTGGTACCTTCATTCGGGGAATGTCGGCCCGACGGACTTTGCCTTCGAGTTGCGACATTTCCTTCTTCAGGAAGTCATTGAGCCACTCGGCGAGCTTTCGCACTTCAGGAGCGTCTCTCTTGAAGACCGCTATCAATGTGTCGGTCGGCCGGAACGGGGAATCATTGATTGAGTTATAAGTGCTGGACAGGCTGCGAGCCGAACGATTCAGATCTGCCGTTTCTTCTTCCAGCTGTTTGAGCAGGTCATCGATCTCGCTCAATAGCTCGGAGTCCTGCCCCTCGAGTTGCGTTTTGAGATCACTCAACTGGCTGCGCACTTCCGTCAAAGTGGTCTGGGTTTCGGTACCTAGAGTAATCAACGGGATCAATTCCTCCAGAGTTTGGCGACGGAAACGACGATCGGAATCGCTAACCTGAACTTCGGGATCGGGTTCCACGGCGATTGTGCCACGGGTTTCACTCTCACCCCTGTGAATCACAACACTGTAATTTCCTGCCTCGACCAGCGGCCCGCGCGAGCCTCCTCGTCCACCCCGCCGCCCGGTGTTCCCGGTCTTCGGTCCTTCCCCGCGGAGATCCCAGAAGTATCGATGGAGACCCTTGTTAGCTGGCGCTTGAAGTTTCCGGACAGTTTTGCCGGCAGCATCCAGAATCGTCAACTCGAGCTGGGCATCTCGGGAGCTACCGCCACCTCTCCCGGCGCCGCGACCTCCTCGACGGCCTGCTTGATCACCCGACTCTCGGGCGTTCCTTTCCGGGCGCGCGAGGCGATAGTCGTCTTTGAGGTAATAGGTGATGGCTGCTCCGTATTCCGGGTTATCCGCAATGAAGCGCTTCTCACCCAGGAACTGGTCATCCGAGTGGACCCGATACTGGAACGCTGGGACTGGCTTGGTCTTGAACAGATGGAAATCGTGGGCCAGCAAGTTGTTCGTCAGTTCGCGCAAGGGGGCGATGTCCACTACCCAGGCACTTCGTCCATGGGTTCCCACCACCAGTTCCCCGTCTCGTGGATGGACCACCATATCGGCGATTTGTACGGTGGGCAGGCCGGACATGAATCGGGTCCAATGCGAACCGCCGTCGAGCGAGGCAAACACCCCGAACTCAGTCCCGCAGAAGAGTAAATTCTCACTGACGATATCTTCCCTGACTACACGGACTGGGCCGTTGGAGGGCAGATTCGACGCAAGACTGCGCCAGCTGTCCCCACAGTCATCAGTACGGAAGAGATGGGGCGAGTAGTCGTCATTCCGGTGACCGTCGAAACTGACGTAGGCACGGCACTCTTCGAATCTCGAGGCAACCACTCTTGAAACCCAACGCCGTCCTGGCAACCCAGGGAACCGCTCGGTCAGGTTGGTCCAATTTCGACCGCCGTCGCGCGTCAAGTGAACTGTTCCGTCGTCACTTCCGGCATATAATAGCCCTTCTGTCAAAGGAGATTCGGACAGGGTCGTCAAGGATCCGATTTTGCGGGTCTCGGGCGGATCGTCGCTGTCCTCAGAGTCGTCGACCGGCTCGGTAGCATCAGTCAGATCGTGGCTGATCTCTTGCCAGGTGTCTCCTCGGTTGGTTGATTTAAGCACCAGGTTCGCTCCTACATAGAGCGTCTCGTGGGCGTGGGGAGAGATGATGATGGGAGTTTCCCAATTGAATCGGTAGCTATTCTCGGGATCGGATGCCTGAGGTTTGATGGAGGTGTTCAGGCCCGACTTCAGATCGTGCCGGATCAGTCCTCCCCCCTGCATTTCGGCGTAGACGATGGTGTGGTCCGTGGGGTCGATTCGAACCTGAAAGCCATCTCCGGTCATGACCTTGTACCAGTCCGAGGCGGTGATGCCCACCCCGTTTCGAGTAGCGCTGGGTCCACCCCAGGAGCAGTAATCCTGAACCCCACCGTAGATGTAGTAAGGCTTTCGCATATCGACGTCGATAGCGTAGAACTGCCCCAGAGCCATCTGGTTCAGAAAGTCCCAGCTCCTACCCCGATCGAAGCTGAAATAGATGCCGCCATCGTTTCCTAGCACCAGGTGTTCCGGGTCCTGGGGGTTGATCCAGAGAGCGTGATGGTCGACGTGGACATTGATTTGTTGGTTCTCAAAGTTCTTTCCCCCGTCTTCCGAGACAGCTACGGAGCCTCCCAGAACATAGACCCGCATGTCGTCCTGGGGATCGACTCGGATCTGGCTGTAGTAGAAGGGGCGAGGATTGATGGGATTGACCCACGTCCAGCTTTCGCCCCGATCTTCAGATCGGAAGACGCCACCATCTTCCATGTTGCGCTGTCTCTGAACGGGAGGAGCATTAAAGTTGGGACGACGTGTCACGCTGGACACTGTCTGGACGATGGCATAGACCACATTGGGGCTGCTCAACGACACCGAGAGCCCGATCCGGCCGATTTCGCCTGATGGAAGCCCGCTCGTCAGTTTTTTCCAGTTACGACCTCCGTCAGTAGTCTTATGGATGGCGCTGCCTGGTCCCGTCATGATGGCCGGATTTCCTCCTGCGAAAGCGTCCCGCTGTACCTGGTAGGAGGCGGCGTACAGGGTCCGGCTATCGTGAGGATCCATAGCCACGTCGACGACACCCGTGCGATTGTTGATTTCGAGCGATTTTTCCCAGGTCTCTCCCCCGTCCTTGGTCTTGTACAGGCCGCGCTCCGAGTTAGAACCCCAGACATGTCCTAGAGCTGCTACCCAGAGAATATCTGGGTTCCGCGGATCGATCACCATTCTCCCGATGTGGTGGGTATCGCTCAGTCCCATGTGCTTCCAACTCTTACCGCCATCCGTCGATTTGAACACGCCGTGTCCCCACGACACACTGTTGCGGGCATTCGCCTCCCCGGTTCCCACCCAGATTACGTCGGGGTTGTTGGGATGAACCGCTACCGCTCCCACTGAGCCGGTCGACTCGTGTTCGAAGATCGGAGTCCAGGTAACCCCATTGTTGTCGGTGCGCCAGAGTCCACCGGTGGCGGTGGCAACGAAGATGTGGTGAGGGAATTCTCCCACCACAGCCAGATCCACAACTCGCCCGCCAGCCCCGGCCGGCCCCACGGAACGCCACTTGAATGCTTCGAAAACCGATTCCTCTATCTGTCCCAATGTCGGCACTACTGATGCAAAGAGCAGGGAAGAAATCAAAACCAAACGGGTCCAACTTCGAATTGTCATCGACTCCATCTCCTCTGGGTGTTTACCTTGTAGCCCTATTCTGAATTCAGCGGCGAATTGCCTTGATACTACACTCAATCGAAAATGCAGGCTACGGTTGTTCGATTATCGACTGAGACCCAATATCTGACTTCGAGCCTTCTCTAGCGACTCCGGCGTGTTCACATTCAAAAGGGCCCCATCCATGATTCCGTGCCGGGAGAAGTCGACCCGCTGGACCTCTTCTGCGAGCGTGTCGATCAATCCCATTACCGCGAACAAGCTGGCATCGAGCAGGGACTCGAGAGGCTCCAGGCAAGCTCGCCGATAGACTCCGATCAAAGGATGGACCCGACCTGATGAGTCGACAGGGACAGCTACCTGAGCCTCGCCCAGCTGACGCAGCAAGAGTGGAAAAGTAGATTCCGGCAGGAGCGGACAATCACAGGGACAGAACAGGACCGGATCAGCGTTACTTAAAGTCAGCCCGGTGCGGATCCCTGAAAGGGGACCCCGTCCCGGCGTCAGGTCGGGATGGCAGGAGGCTGTCGGGAACTGGTGGGCCTCGAGACCAATCACTGCGATTTGGGCGGCCGAGGGAGACAGGCAAGAAATGGCCCGTTCCAGGAGAGACTTCCCGCCAATTTCGAGAAAGGCTTTGGCCTTTCCCATGCGGGAGCTCGAGCCTCCGGCCAAAACGAAGCCCATTTCCACTCTTGTAGCCAGCCGTGGAGGGTCGTTTTCCATGTGAGTTCCTGAGTGACTGTCCAGTCAGATCTGTTCAGCGCCGTTCGATTCCCTTACAATCTGCGAGAGAATATGCGAGTGTTCACCGACATTGTAAGAGGCCGGTCAGTTCTTTGCATACGTTCATTGTCCGGGCTAGCGCTCTGCCTGGTTCTCCTTGCTGGCCAACCTGTGGCACAGGATCGGGTTCTGCGTCCCGTGTCCCCGGAAGAGGTACAGATGGACGCCCGCCAATTGGCCAAGATTGACCGGGTCATTCAGGAAGCCATCGCGGCCCACGAGACACCGGGTGCCGTCGTGCTGGTGGCTCGACATGGCGGGATCGTCTACCACAAGGCATTTGGAAAACGTGCGATTGAACCGGCCCCTGGGGAAATGACGCTCGAAACGATTTTCGACATGGCCTCACTGACCAAGGTCGTGGCCACTGCCGCCTCGATCATGGCCCTGATTGAAGATGGCCTCATTTCATTGAGCGACCGGGTCTCGACCTATATGCCCGAGTTTGCTCAACACGACAAGGGAGTCATCACGCTCCGTGATCTCCTGACCCACTTTTCTGGATTGAGACCCGACATCGATTTGAACGATCAATGGAGCGGTTACCAGACCGCGATCGAGCGGGCTTTTGCCGAGCATCTGGTGGCGGTTCCCCGGAAGCGCTTCATCTACAGTGACATCAACTTTTTCATCCTGGCGGAGCTGGTGCGGGTGGTGTCGGGCCGGACGCTCGATGAATTCTCGCGAGAGCGTATTTTCGAGCCTCTGGGCATGGCCGATACAACCTTCAATCCCCCGCTTTCTCGCCAGGCCCGGATCGCTCCCACAGAAAGGCGAAAGGGCAAAATGTTGCATGGTCAGGTGCACGATCCCACAGCTTCTCGAATGGGGGGAGTGGCCGGGCATGCGGGCCTGTTTTCAACGATCGGTGACAGCGCCATTTTTGCTCAGATGATTTTGAATCGCGGAGTCTACCGTGGGGTGCGTGTGCTCTCGCCCCTGAGTGTCGAGCAGATGACAAGGAATCAGTCGCCTGTTGGGCAGGCTTCCTGGCGTGGCCTGGGTTTCGATATCCAAACGCAATTCAGTTCCAATCGGGGCGATCTCTACCCGATCGGCTCCTTCGGACATACCGGTTTTACGGGAACCTCGATCTGGATCGATCCGCTGAGCGATTCTTTCGTCTTGATATTCACGAGCCGTCTTCACCCCAGCGGAGAAGGCAGCGTCGTGTCGCTACGCAAGAAGGTTGCTTCCGTGGCTGCTGCCGCCCTTCTCGACCTGGAACTGCCCCAGCAAAATGGGAATAAACGCTAATGTCCCAACACTGTCCAGTGTGCCGTGCCCGAATCTGGACGGATCCCCTCTTTTCTCCCGCCCGGCTGCACTGTCCTCGCTGCGGAGCCGAGTTCTCTCCAACTGTCTCTTGGCTCTATTTCCGGGGGCTCCTGCTGATCGTCATTGTTCTTTCATTGACGGTCATCATGTTAATGACCCGAGGTAATATCTACCTCTTCGTTTTTCTGCTCGGGCTGGGAACTCTGCTCTGGTTCTTGCCACGGATTGTCGATCTGAAACACGTAGGCCCGGAGTTGACCCCGTCCGAAGGGGTGTTAGCCCGGATTATGCAAGAACCGTAGGCCGGAGTTGAAAAGAGAGTCGAAAGTGGCCCAAATCGGGAGATCGAAGGTGCGACAGGCGGATTTTCGAGGGATCTCTGTGGACGAGCCGTGTGGAGTAGGTGGGGGAGTGAATTTCAGACGGAGTTGGGCCTGAATGAGTGTACTAAACGATCATTCGGGAGCTAGGAGAGGCTAGGAGTCTGCGCGGCAGGAGTTTCTGATCAACGTGGAATTTCCAATTCTTGAGTTTATGTTTCGGGGTGCCCTATAAGAGAAAGGGCGATCTTTATCGTGCTTCCGCTTGCAGAGGCGGCCGAACTGCTGAAAATGAGCCCAGGGGGAGGGCATCTTTCCGTCCGAACCTGCTCAGCAGGTGGGTAGGCGCCCATTCATGCGTTTCAAGTTCAGGGCGAGACAGACCAGGTCCCACTCGCCTTCCACTTTCTCGAGTCCCCTCAAGCTGAAGGTTCGAAAGCCAAGGACCTGTTTAACCCAGCCGAATACAGGTTCCGCGATCACCTTGCGCCGGCGGTAGACAGTTTGCCCCGCCTCCGTGCCCAGCTTCTTGAACATGCGCAGCGTGGCGGGGAGATTTTCCGACGGCTCTGGATCTCGCCCCTCTCGGCCCAAAGAGATGTAGCCATCGATCTCGCGTTCTTCTAGACCTTCAAAGTTCTCCTCGGACTTATACCCGGCGTCGGCCACTACCTGCTCGGGAGGGTGCTCCAGGTTCTCTTGGACCGCATCGATCATCCCCAGTAATTGTCTGTTGTCGGCCGCGTTATTGGTAACCCCCGTGGCCACGATCATCTGTGTCTCCTCATCCACAGCGGCTTGCGTGTTGTAGCATTGTTCGAATCCCCCAGAGCTCTTCATGATTCGACTTTCCGGATCTGTAAAGTTGTCTTGGGCCTTCTCCTCGGGAACTCCAAACTCCCGCTTGAAGGGGCGTCCTCCGCGCGGGTTCTTGCGACCGTCTCCGGGCTTGCGGCCGCGCTTCCGATCCGCCTCGGCCTGCCGTTGCTCCACGCGCTGCTTTGCCTCCCCGATCTTTTTCAGCCGATCTTCGCGGCGGCGTAACTATTCAGGCAGTTCGTCTCCCTGATTCTCTTCGCCGTAGAGCTCGTCTTCCGCTTTATCCACCTGCTGCGCACGATCCAACAGTTCGGCGATCTCTCCTTCCAGCCTTTTCTCTTCTTCCAACATCCGTGAATAGCTCATCGCCTTATGTTTGCTGGCGTTGGCCTTGATCTTACAGCCGTCCACCGCCACTCGCCCCAGCTTGACCAATCCCGCCTCGGCCGCGATCCGCGCCACCTGTCCAAACAGTTTCTTGAACTCTTTGCGATGACGTTGACGAAACTCCGCCATCGTCCGGTGGGCTGGAAAATTACCCGCCGACAACACTCGAACAGCCACGTCCTCATACACTCGACGAGCCAGTTTCCGCGACGAGAACGTTCCCGTCGCGTACCCATAAATCAGGATCTTCACCATCATCCTCGGATCAAACGGCCGATTGCGCCGCCCGTCCCCTTCGTACGGCGCGTAGAATCCACTCAGATCCAGCTCATCCACCGTTTCGGAGATAAAGTAGGACAGATGATCTTCCGGCAACCAATCTCGCGGGGAGGGGGGTAGCAAGAAGCTCTGCTCCGGCTGGTACTTCCGAAATGTCGTTCCCATATCGCCATTTTATTCACCAGCCCGGACATTTCCTGCCGCGCAGACTCCTAGCTGGAGTTAAGGCGATTCAAGACGAGGAGGAAAAGGGCCTGCTCCGGAAAGCCGGAGGAAAGATGGGCCCAGATGCGTCGAGTGGTTTGTCGAACCCGCGCCCCAATTTTGAGGACCCGGCGACGCAAAGTTTCGATTTCGAGTTTCTGCCAGGGGGTTCCATACAGATAATCGCGGAGTCGGACGAACATCTGGTAAGCCAGCCCATGCAGGAGAAGTCGAAACTGGTTGGCCAGGAATCGATGACAGCTCAGCCGATCCATACTCAGATGGTTCTTAAAAGCCTTGATGAAGTTCTCCGACTGTCCTCGATCGGTGTAGTGATCATAAAGGGACTGGGAAGAGAGATCGTCTCGGTTGGTGACCACAAAGCGACGATTGATCCCCCGATGGTCGACTTCCACTTTGACGATGACGCGACGGAATCGATCCCAGCTGCCGGCTCGATAAAGAAACTCGTCAAACTGACGCTGTTTTTCCTCGAACTCGTCGAACCTGAGTCGAGTCGACTCGAGCATCGGCTCGACCATCCGTTGCAGGCGGGGGTTCCGGCTTAACCCAATGACATATTGGAGTTTGTTCTCTTCAGATTCACAGAACTCGTAGAGCCGAGGCGTGGCAAAGCCGCTGTCGGCCCGGATCTCAATTTGAAGTTCCTTGCCAACTTCTCGTCGAATGGCTTTCACGATTCGTTTCAGAATAGGAACGATGTGAGAGGCAGCCCCCTTGTTTCCAGGCCTCAATACGACAGTGACCAGGTCCCCCGTAACGGAATCGAAGATCAGCAAAGGATGCAGAATGTGGTTTCGGTAATAGCCGTGGTAAAAAGAGAATTCCTGCTGGCCGTGAGTGTGGTCGTCAGTACTGTCCAGGTCCAAGATGACCTGGTCGGGGCGTCTCTTCTTCAGCGAGCGGACATAACGCTGTAGGAACCCCCGGCTCAGACGCATGAGATCCTTCTTGCTGACAGAGTTTTCCAAACGGGAAAAAGTTGCCTGGGTGGCCAAGTCAGGATCGCTCTCAGGTAACTGATCACAGACGGTCTTGAGCATGGGATCCGAGCGCAGCGTGTCCGCGTCATTGCAGTCTTCGTACCCGGCAACGATCTGAAAGACTCGTTGTCGGATCAGCTTTAACTGCTCATGACGAACGTAGCGTTGGTCCCGGCTATCCGCAATACACGAACTGAAGTCCTCGCAGAGTCGATCTTGCCGATCCAGGGAACCAAACAACAGCCATCCGGCATCGGAAGTCAGGTTCCCACCATCAAAACGAGCCGTGATTTGTGTGTGCGAGTGAAATGCCAGGGTGGTCTGACAGACTGGGTTTGACATTGCCGTAGTTCTCCGATAAGGATTTGTTTAATAAACCCTTTTATATCAGAGAGCTACGGCATTTTTTCTGGTCCCCAATCCACTCGAATCCGGATCTCTTGCATAATCCTGGCTAGGTGCCCCATCAACTCTTGAGGGCTTTCACAGGGTCGATGCGGGTTGCTCGGAGGGCAGGGAGAAGGCAGGCACCCAACCCGGTAAGAGTCACTATCCCGGCCAAGCTCAGAAGAGTGATTGGATCCACGATCGAGATCTCGAAAAGAAGATGGCTGAGCAGCTGGCTAAGCGGTATTGAAGCGGAGATGCTAAACAGGCACCCGATTCCCACCAGGAGCATACCCTCCCCAACCACTTCGCCCAGGATGTTGCGCTGGCTTGCTCCCACCGCAAGGCGAATCCCGATCTCTGTCCTCCTGCGGCGGACTGAGAACGCAAGCAACCCGTGAATCCCGATCACAGTAAGTAGCAAGGCCACGACAGCAAAGCCGATCAGGAGCAGGGAACTGAATCGGACTGGGGCAACCCGCTCGGCCACGTAGTCGCTCAAGGGACGGATCGCGAATAATGCCTGACGTGCATCGAGCTGGTGCACTTCCTGTCTGAGCCGGGCCGCCAGATCGTCCGTCCTTCCGTCCGGCCCTCTCAGGACCAGGGCCATGTCGCGCCGTGGCAGTTGCTGTTGGGGGTAGTAGAGAACCGGCGCCGGATCGCCGGTTAAATCCAGGTGACGGATGTCTTCCACGATTCCCACTATCGTCCAGAGAGGACCTGGATTGTCCAGTCCCCACAACTTGACTCGTTTCCCCAGTGCATCGAGGCCGCCCCAATACTTTTCCGACAGATATCGGCTGACCACTACAACTCGCGGGGCATCGAGCGTGTCTGTCGGGGAAAAGAAACGCCCTCGTAAGAGAGGAATGGCGAGGCTTTCGAAGTAGGCTCCTCCCACGATGCGTGCTTCTGAATTGGGATCAATGCCGGAGGCGGGGGGGGCTTTCCCCTCAATCCCAAAGTCGAAATCTTCATCATCCCCACTAAGTGGGAGGAGAGAAGTGAGGCCAACCGTTTCGACTCCAGGCAGCCTGCTTAGGGAGCTGAGCAGACGGTCAAAGTAAGAGGCCACCTGGCGGTCCGTGGAGTGGCTGGTCTCCTCAACACTGATCCAGGCGGTCAGTACGTCGTCACTCTCGAACCCGGGTTGCACTTCGGCCAGTTTCCCGAAACTTCGAACGACCAGACCGCTACTCCAGAGCAGCACCACGGCCAGCGCAATTTCAGCCACTACCAGAATGAGACGAGTTCTTCTCCTTGGTTCACTGGCACGCCCGGTCGAGCCGAGGCCCGAGCCCCGGAGTCGGATCAGGTGCAGGGCCGGGAGCCAGCCTGCCAGAAAAGCTGTCGATAGCCCCAGCAACGCTGCGAAAATCAGAACGGTTGCATCTAGACGAGCCTCGTCAAGCCGTGAAACGGGCCCCGGGTTGAGCCAGGGCAGGAGCTCGATCAACCCTCCCGCTGTCGCCGCTCCCAGCAAGGTTGCGATTGACGACAAGATCAGGCTCTCTGTCAGCATCTGTCGCAGGAGTCGAGTGGGTCGGGCTCCCAGGGCTGCCCGCAGTGCCATCTCAGGTCTTCGTAGAACGCCCTTGGCCAGGAGCAAGTTAGCCACATTGGCACAGGCCACGAGCAAAACCAGGAAGACCGCGCCCATCAGGGTCCAGAGTACCTGGGAGGCTTCACCGACCGCATGTTCGAGGAGGGGGATCAATACGATGTTGAAACGGCTGAGTTTGGGATAATTATCAGGAAACTCTGTGGCAAAGCCCTCGGCAACTGCGAACATTTCCTGGCGCGCCGCGTCCAGTGATACCCCAGGCTTGAGGCGGGCGACAACTCGGCGGTTGTGGGCTCCACGGTTTCCCGGCCTGAGAGGGTCGACTCGCAGAGGCAACCAGATCTGACTGTCCGCTTGGGGATAATAGAAGCCTTTGGGCATCACTCCAATGATGCGGGTGAGGACACCGTCGATCACGAGGGTTTTTTCCAGAAGATTGGGGTCTTCGGCAAAACGCTGACTCCAGAGATCATGGCCGATGACTGCTACCGAGGCCCCTCCGGGAGCGTCCTCGATCTGGTTGTACCAGCGGCCGAGCAAAGGAGTGACGCCCAACACTCGTACCAGACTGGCCGTAGCGGCGAGAATCGAGACTCTCTCGACCGAGCGGCCCTCCTCTCCTGCCAGGTTGCCATTGGATTCTCGATACAGGGCAAGTTCCTGAAAGGATGAAGCTCTCTCCCGATAATCCAGGTACTCCGGGGTGGAAACTGAGCCCTGCTCGGACCCCCCCCAGCTGGCGAAGATCCTGACCAGAGAGTCATCCTCAGGATACGGGAGAGGGTTCCAGAGAACCGCCAGCAATACACCGAAAAGGGCCGAGCTGGTCCCTATTCCTAGGGCCAGGGTTGCAACAGCCGCAAGCGTACTGCTGGGCGTTCGAAGGGCACTGCGCCACCAGGTTTTGACATCTTGCCGAAGGACGTCGAAGTGCTCTCCGGGAGCTGCTCGGAGGATGGCCCAGCCAGCTCGAAGCAGGGTTCGGCTGCCCGAGCCTTGCTTTCGCCCGTCCTCCCATTCGCTCTCGAAAACCGCTTCCATTTCGTGGCCGAAATCCTCCCGGAATCCAACCGGGAACAGTTGCAAGAGAAGTTGATAGAGGCGTTTGACTGTTTCTTTCAATCGTCTTACTCCCAGTTATTCCCAGACCAGCTCCTCATCCGTGTCCTTGGTGCTTGCTTCCGAGGAGCCCTGGATCGGCCCTACGTTTGTTCCAATAGCCCGATTTCCCGAATCAGTGAGAGCATTTCTTGCATGTCCTGATCGGATTCGATCAGGAGCCGGCGGCCGCGTGGAGTGATCTTGTAGTAGCGCCGTCGCTCATCGTCCAGCGCCGCTATCGGACGTTGCTGAGTTTCCTCAATCAACTCTTCCCGCAACAATCGATTGATGATCGGATAAAGAGTCCCGGCGCTGAGGCGTATTTGCTGTCGGCTGTGCCGCTGGATGTCTTTGACGATGGCATACCCGTGCTTCTCTCCCAGGGCCAGTGAAATTAGAACTCTCAGTTGATTCTCAGTCGGTCGCATTGGCGTTGGCTCCTCGCTCTTAGGCTTTGCTAATCTCGATATAGTTTATCGTAGTTCGATATATTTCTTGGTGGGCGGAGAGCAGATTCGGAGGTTGATACGGACAAAGGGCATCTACCCTAGCCGACGCTAGGAGTCTGCGCGGCAGGAAATCTCCGGGCTGGTGAATAAAATGGCGATATGGGAACGACATTTCGGAAGTACCAGCCGGAGCAGAGCTTCTTGCTACCCCCCTCCCCGCGAGATTGGTTGCCGGAAGATCATCTGTCCTACTTTATCTCCGAAACGGTGGATGAGCTGGATCTGAGTGGATTCTACGCGCCGTACGAAGGGGACGGGCGGCGCAATCGGCCGTTTGATCCGAGGATGATGGTGAAGATCCTGATTTATGGGTACGCGACGGGAACGTTCTCGTCGCGGAAACTGGCTCGTCGAGTGTATGAGGACGTGGCTGTTCGAGTGTTGTCGGCGGGTAATTTCCCAGCCCACCGGACGATGGCGGAGTTTCGTCAACGTCATCTCAAAGAGTTCAAGAAACTGTTTGGACAGGTGGCGCGGATCGCGGCCGAGGCGGGATTGGTCAAGCTGGGGCGAGTGGCGGTGGACGGCTGTAAGATCAAGGCCAACGCCAGCAAACATAAGGCGATGAGCTATTCACGGATGTTGGAAGAAGAGAAAAGGCTGGAAGGAGAGATCGCCGAACTGTTGGATCGTGCGCAGCAGGTGGATAAAGCGGAAGACGAGCTCTACGGCGAAGAGAATCAGGGAGACGAACTGCCTGAAGAGTTACGCCGCCGCGAAGATCGGCTGAAAAAGATCGGGGAGGCAAAGCAGCGCGTGGAGCAACGGCAGGCCGAGGCGGATCGGAAGCGCGGCCGCAAGCCCGGAGACGGTCGCAAGAACCCGCGCGGAGGACGCCCCTTCAAGCGGGAGTTTGGAGTTCCCGAGGAGAAGGCCCAAGACAACTTTACAGATCCGGAAAGTCGAATCATGAAGAGCTCTGGGGGATTCGAACAATGCTACAACACGCAAGCCGCTGTGGATGAGGAGACACAGATGATCGTGGCCACGGGGGTTACCAATAACGCGGCCGACAACAGACAATTACTGGGGATGATCGATGTGGTCCAAGAGAACCTGGAGCACCCTCCCGAGCAGGTAGTGGCCGACGCCGGGTATAAGTCCGAGGAGAACTTTGAAGGTCTAGCAGAACGCGAGATCGATGGCTACATCTCTTTGGGCCGAGAGGGGCGAGATCCAGAGCCGTCGGAAAATCTCCCCGCCACGCTTCGCATGTTCAAGAAGCTGGGCACGGAGGCGGGGCAAACTGTCTACCGCTGGCGCAAGGTGATCGCGGAACCTGTATTCGGCTGGGTTAAACAGGTCCTTGGCTTTCGAACCTTCAGCTTGAGGGGACTCGAGAAAGTGGAAGGCGAGTGGGACCTGGTCTGTCTCGCCCTGAACTTGAAACGCATGCATGGGCGCCTACCCACCTGCTGAGCAGGTTCGGACGGAAAGATGCCCTCCCCCTGGGCTCATTTTCAGCAGTTCGGCCGCCTCTGCAAGCGGAAGCACGATAAAGATCGCCCTTTCTCTTATAGGGCACCCCGAAACATAAACTCAAGAATTGGAAATTCCACGTTGATCAGCAACTCCTGCCGCGCAGACTCCTAGCCCGGATAATTCACGCGTTGTCGAAGCGAAGAGTCCGGGCATTTCTTGTCTGGGCGCCCCTTGGACCAGGGGGAGTTCGCCGGGTGGAGCCGACTCTTACAATGCGTGGGTTGGAAACTGAGGCGGCAAGGCAGATCGTGAGCGTAGCAGCCAGCAGTTTATGAATGATCCGGGGCCAGTGTCCTGTTGTTCGGCTTGACTCGTTTTGTCAAGACCAGGCAGCCAAGATTAGGGTTGTGCTGAAGGCGGTCCCGATAACAGCCCAGGGCACCGCCCTGGGGAAAGGCGCACGGCCAAGAGGAATCCTGAAGGGCTTCGCGAAGATGCTACATACCGATCCCTTGGAGTCTTCAGCATGCAATAGTAATAGGCTTCAGGTGAGGGATTAAGGATCAAAACGCAGGCGGAATTTCGTGCAGCCCTTCAGGCTGCCTCATCGGTTTTCCTTCCCTTCCCAGGGCGCTGCCCTGGGCTCTTATCGCGATGCACCTTCGGCGCGTTGCGAACAGTACAAATCGGCGCGCTTCGGCCTTGGCAAGACTCCTGAGCGGGATAGCGAGCCGATTTGGAGTGCGGCAGCCGGATTGTTGGCGAAAGCCCGGCAGGTCTCTAAGGGAATCAAGCTGCCGCTTTGGTATCCGGACACAGGGGCCATTGAGGAGACTCCGGCACGGCAGGCCGCCTTTCAAGGCACGCTCGAGCGACAGGAACGGGAGCGATGGATTGAGTCGTTTCATAGTGACCATAGGCGTAGTGCCGGCAGGGGACACGCCTACCGCCTGTTGAGCCTTCTCTCCAACTCCTCCAAGCGGCGCTCTATCGCTTCGTTCTCCGCCTTCAATTGTGTAATTTTCGCCTCGCTCTCTACCTTCAACTGCAGGATCTCCGCATCTTTTTGGGCAGCCACCTCTTTCCCGCTTCCATCAGTGTCTCAACCTGGGCCTTCAGGCTGGCCTCGGAGTCTTGCGAATTCTCTATGTCGGATTCGTCATGGGATTCTATGTGTACCAGCTTTTCACCGGAAAGGGACTCCACGAGACGAATGGTTTTGAGCATGTCCACGTTGATCTTGCCGTGTTCGTTCTCAGAATAGAAGGACCAGGCCATAGGTTCGGAAGGGGAGCCGATCAGCGAGAAGTTGTGCGGCGACAGGGTGGTGACGGTTCCAGACTCGTCCCTCACCTTTAGTTCAGAGCTGGCGGCCGCCACAGCTTCCGCGTAGAGCTGCACCAGATTGGCGGGCGAAGAAGTGGGGACAATGTCATTGGCAATGTCGAGTGTGCCCGCGATGCCCACGTTGCCATCCGAGAAGATACCTCCTGTTCCCACGTTGATACCGCCAGTGACCTGAAGCTGGCCTTGGGCAATCATGTCGTTTCGAACCTGCAGATTACCCGCTTCCAGGGAGTGGGCGACGAGCGAAGTGACTTCAGCCCCGGAGACATCGATCACTTTCAAATTTTGTGCGCCGGCATCGGCCACATAGGCGTAGCGCCCCGACACATACACGGATTGTGGGTCTCCTGGGAACAAATACAGGCTTCGGTCTGGAGTCCAAAGGAACAAGGGGATTTCGTTGAGGGAATCTTGGTTTCAAAAGAAGCAGAGAAGGGAAACTTTGGATCTACTCTCTACTTGCTGGATGACGGCGAGAAGCAGATCGGTATCTACGGTACAGCTGTCTTGGACAACAGAATGAGTTTTGTTGAAGTGGGCGACCGGATCCGAATCGAGTTCGAGGGGCTTACCAAGAGCAAGAACAACAACCGAGACCCGAAACTTTTTTCTGTTTTTCGTGAGACTGGTAACGGGCATAACGCCCGTTCTTCTTCTCAAGACCAGACTCAGGCTTGAGTAGCCAACGAAAGTCTCTCTTCTATTTCTTACCCTTCTTCAGAATACGTACTACATCCTCATGCAAGGACCGCATTAACCAGGGAAGATGTTGTTCGGTGGTTTTCTGGAGGTAATTGACAGTTATTGAATGTTTGAAGTGTAGTGTGCGATTCGATGGGGGTGCGGAAATTACGACTAGGTCGAGAAATGGGGGGTCAAGTCCGAGATCTTCAGCCCCCGAAGACATTTCCCTCCGCTGGTTGACGGCGACCTCGGGCCCAGTTAGTGTTCTTTCTCAAGATCCTTAGACTCGGGGGGGAAATGAAAAAACAGGTAGTCTTTTTCTTGATGTTAGTAGCCGGATTGCTGATCAGCGATTTGGCATCTCAGGACAGAACCGTTCCAGTTCGTATTACGGTCGATTCCGCGGGCCAGGTTCAGGTCACGCCGGACCGCCTCGAAATCGTCCTCGGCGATCGAGTGCAATGGAACATCACGGGAGCTCCAAACAGTCTTCTGGAAATCGAATTCGCACTCAGGGATGGCAATCGTGGCCCGTTCGGCTCTCGCAATGGTGGTGACAATCCATCCCGGGGCCGTTATCGGACAAACCGAGGCCAGGCCATCGCGACGTTGCAATCGGACCGGGAGGGCGAATTCGAATACTCTGTTTTGGTGACTCAGCAGGACGGTTCGGAATTATTCCTCGACCCAGTCATCGTGGTGCGCCAATCAGAGTAGCGGCTTTCAACCGGTAAGCTTGGAAACCGCGGTCTTGGCCCTTTGGACTCACGGTTCGCCAGACGGAGCTACTCCTACTGGAGAGCTCGTTGGACGTCAGGATTCGTGAAGAGTCGCTTGAGGTCCGGATTGGTTTCCACATCGGCTCGCAGGCCTCCGCCGATCGCTTCGAGTAACGCTGCAGTAGCCCGATCGTCCTGCCTGCAGATGGCGAACGAGACCGCACTGTAGTAGTCGATCCAGGGACTCTCAGAAGCCGTAGCTTGAGCCAAATCCAACTGTGCCCCGGCAGCTGCGCACTCCCCGGCTCCTGCCAGTGAATAGCCGAGCCGACTCCTCAATTCGGCATCTTCGGGATTGACTTGCAGTCTCGACCGGCTGAGTTGGATGGCTTGCCGATAGGCTTTGCCTGCATTCTCCTCTTCCCCCATTTGCCGGTAGGCATCTCCAAGACTCAGCCACGGCGCTTCATCCTGAGCAAACTGAGCGGCCTTTATGAACTGTTCGGCTGCCTCTCGGAAACGTCCGGTGGAATAATAAACGAAACCCAGTTTGTGTGCCCGGCCATGTCGGGCTGGATGGCGACGGCTGCCAACAGATAGACCTCGGCCTCTTCCAATTGGCCGAGACTCAGGTGCGCGATAGCAAGGTTGTTGTGGCCGATATCACTCTTGGGGCGGAGCCGAATAATATGCCGGTAGGGTTCCTTGGCTTCCTCGAAGCGGCCTTGAGCCAACAGGAAGTTTCCCAGAGCGCGGTAGTTTTGCCAGAGGTCGGGTCGTAGCGTGACGGCTTTGCGAAACATCGCTTCTGCATCGGCGGTCCTACCCAGCCGAGCATACGCCTCGGCGATATGGCGACAGACTGCATCGTCGGCGGGAGCCAGATTTTGAGCAGTCTGGAAGGAGAAGACGGCCTGGTTCAGCTGGCCGCGCCCGAGATGGACGATTGCCCTCGCCAGATGCGATTCGGGATTAGTGGGAGAAGTTTCGACGGCCTGAACTGCGGAGGCTTCAGCTTGTTCGACCAGCGAAGTGTCTCCAGTCTCTTCCCAAGCCCTCCAAAGAGCCAGGGCCAAGCCGGAGTGCGCTTCGCCGAAGTCGGGCTTGATCTCGAGGGCTTGCGAGAAAGCCTGACGAGCTCGTTCATGGTTGCTTTTGACGTCCCATCCGTCGAGGTACCGCTTGCCTTCCAGATAATGCTTCACCGCTGTCTGGTCGATACCAAGCAGTCCTCCGGCCTGGATCTGGCTCTCTCCGAGTGCTTCAGCGATGTCTGCCGAGATCTGGTCGGCCCGGCTAAAGATATCAGCAATTTCTCCATGATAGTCCCGGCTCCAAAGCGGATCCGATCCTGCGTCCACCAGTCGCAGCTGCAGTGAGTAAAGAGGATCGGTGATGCTCATTTCCCCTAATAGCATCCAAGAGACTCGCAGTTCTCTGAGGGCATCAGTCAAGTTCGGGCTGGGCGGGTACTGACGGCTGGACTCAAAGGGGGCGATCTCAAGAGTCGAGTTCAAGCGAAGTGATTCGGCAAGCAGAGCCGGCAGCATGGTGGCATTGGGTTTCTGCACGGGGGATCCGCGATAATTCAGCGGCAAAAGGGCCAGCGATCGCTGGGTGGCAGGAATCCGCGGGTGTTGGCTGAACTGCCAAACCAAAAGGAGGGAGATCACGCCCAGCAAGAATCCGATCATGGCAGCCATTCTCCAAGTGGCCCCCTTTCCGACGGGCGAGCTCCCGGCCCTGACTCCCCTCAGCTGGCAACCACTTCCGATGCCGTGCCGGGTCTCTGGTCGGGTTTCTTGGAGAGGAGTTGCAGGATGAGCCGATCCAGTTCCCTGGGTATCGAACCCGACGGACGGGTCAATGGAGCCGGCTTGGCATTCAGAATGGCATTGATCTGAGCGACCGCTGAGTCCCCTGGGAAAGGGAGTGTACCCGACACCATCTCGTAAAGGACCACGCCCAGTGAGAACAGATCGCTTCTCCCGTCTACCGACTGTCCCAGAGCTTGCTCAGGGGCGATATACCGAGCCGTGCCGAGCAGACTTCCAGCCCGGGTAAGCGAAGTTGCATCCTGCAACGTGTTGTCTTTGTCGGTCCGTTTCGCCACTCCAAAATCGAGGATCTTGGGGACTCCTGTGGGCGAGAGCATAATGTTGGACGGCTTGATGTCACGGTGTACGATGCCGCGTTCGTGGGCGGCTTGCAGGGCATCCGCCAGCCGGGCCCCGAGATCAATCACCTGAGAGATCGGCATGGGGCCTTCCCGGAGGACTCTTTCCAGCGTTCGTCCTTCCAGCAGCTCCATCACGATGAAGGGCGCTCCCTCGTGTTCTCCGGAATCGAAAATCGTGCAGATGTTGGGATGGCTCAGAGCAGATGCGGCGCGAGCTTCCCTGAGGAAACGGGTCAGAATTTGTCGGCTGTCGAGGCTGTCAGGGGGGAGAACCTTGATCGCTACATGCCGCTCGAGTTGCTGATCATAGGCCCGATACACCGCGCCCATTCCCCCCTTGCCGACTCTCTCCTTCAGAACATATCGGGAACCGAACAGCTCGCTCATGGTTGTTGGAAACGCCTCATCTTACTTGTCGATTCCGGCCCATGGGAACATGGAGCTTGGGACCGATTTCCTTGTCGAGAGTCCTCCCCGATGCCGGGTATCTGGGTCCCTGGGGTCTTCCTTTCTTCGCGAACTCGATTCACAAAAGCCATCTTCGCAACCTTAGGATGCCTAAGTTTCAGCTCAGAAGCCAGGCCCGGGCTCCTAGCCAACCTCCGGGAATTCCCTCTCGAGAGCTGCGTAGAAGCCTTTGCCAGGCCCACTGGGCTGCGTGCTTTCCGTGCGGGCGGTGCTATAGAATGGCATGTCCAGGGGAGCTAGTGGCGCCTCACCGGGTCTTTTTTCCAAACAAGGAGGCTGTGCGCGATCCAAGAGCGACCGAAAAGAGCGATCTGGTTCAGAACTGGAGAAGCTGGAGAACGGTCTTTTTGGACAGGAAGCCATAGACCCAAACTGAAAGGGCCGGAATGAAGCTGGAAGCGAACTGGGTTGACTCATTGCTGGAGAAGTTCCGGCAGTGCAGAATTCTAGTGATCGGAGATCTGATTCTCGATCGTTTTGTGTGGGGCCGGTGTAGTGGTCCAGCGACGCGTTGTTGCATAAATCGCTTTGGTCCGTCAGCTTGTCTCCCGATGGGCCAGGGTGCCAGCATGAGGAATGACGCCCAAGGAGTACACGTTCCGTTACCGAGTGCGCAACTGGCCAGACTACAATCGGGCGCTTATCACCAGGGGTCCCGTGGTCCGCAATAATTAGATCTCGACTGATCCAGCACCGTCAGATAGTCCCAACAGGTCGGGATTTCTGATTCGGGTTCATCTCGTAAGTCAGAAGGCTGATTATCCCGGCCGAGACGATTGCTCGCTGACCGCCTTTAGCGGGCCAATAGTCAGGATCCGCGCGCAAATCTACTTTGATAAGACGACGCTTCGAGAACGCTATCTATGCCGCGAGGCGGTAATCGTGATGCAAGCCGTTCAAGATAGGAATCGCAACTAGTCTTGCCGAAGCGGAAGGAGACAATACTGATATCGATGGGTCTCGGTCTGGAATTCCGCCCAGGCCTTGGTGAACCCTGCCCTGATTGTACAAGTCGGCGACACAAAACCCATATTACCCAAACTGAGATCTGTTATCCCTGGCATCCGTGGCATGGCAAGGAAGTGATTGTTCATCGGTCTGTCAAAAGGTGGGATAAGACGGTCTTTCACTGCCGCCTAGCGGACCCAGCCTGTCACAAAAAGTTGGAAGTGCCGCAATGGATGTGCGATCGCGCCGCATGTTGCACGATGCACCTGGCTGAGAAACCGTCAGTCGGTTGCGATCACTTGCGCAACCTTCAAAGCTTGCTGCGAGATATTGCGTTCACGGACTGCGTGGCTGTCCCAGAGAATCAGCATCCTGGTCTGCTAGAGAAAGCGGATGCTGAAACGAAAACGACTGAGACACAATCTGGGCAGTCAACAGAATCTATTCCATCCTCCTCTGGAAATTCCAGCATGGCACACTCTGGCCGCCCCGGTGAGGGAACGGACGGCAGCGATGTTGGCGCGCCTGATACGCCAACATCGCCTCCGCAGGATCGAAGCCGGAGAGACCCAGGAGGTAGGCGATGAGTGAGAAGATCAAAGCTGCGCATACGGCTCGCAAAGCCATTCTCTACGTGCGCCAGTCCTCGGCGTACCCAGTCATCCACAATGCAGAAAGTCGGCGGCTGCAATACGCGATGGAGCAGCGGTTGCGCGCACTGGGTTGGAAGGAAGTCGAGATTATCGACGAAGACCTGGGACGCTCCGCCGCTGGGATGCTGACCCGGACTGGCTTTGAGCGCATGGTGGCAGAAGTCTGCCTGGGCAAGGTGGGTGCAGTCGGAGCCCGGGAGGTGTCCCGCTTTGCCCGCAACAGCCGGGAGTGGCAACAGCTAGTGGAAGTCTGCCGAGTGGTTGATACCCTGTTGGTGGATCAGGAGATGGTCTACTCCCCTCGTCAAAGCAATGACCGGCTGCTGTTGGGATTGAAAGGGAGTTTGAACGAGTATGAACTGGACTTGCTCAGACAGCGCTCTGTGGAGGCTCGCAATGAAAAAGCGAAGCGAGGCGAACTGATCGTGACAACACCCATAGGCTATTTGAAGGCGGAGGGGGTAGTGGAGAAGGATCCCGACCGTCGCGTCCAAGAAGCCATCCTTTTAGTCTTTGGAAAGTTCGCCGAATTGGGGAGCGGCCGCCAGACGTTATTGTGGTTTCTGGAACAAGGGCTGCAACTTCCGGTTCGAGATGGCCAGGGTGAGCTGCTGTGGCGACGGCCCAGCTATGCCACGGTGCATCGCATGCTCACCAATCCGGTCTACGGTGGAGCCTACGCCTACGGCAAAACGGAGACGAAATCGCAGTATGAAAACGGAAAGCCTCGTCGCGTGACGCGGAGCAAGCCGAGAGATCAATGGTTGGCGTTAATCCCTGACAGTCACGAAGGGTACATTAGCTGGGAGGAGTTTGAGAAGATTCAGAAGATGCTCTCAGAGAACCGAATGGGAAGTGATCGCATGGGGGCGCCCAAAGGAGGCGGCGCTCTTTTGGCCGGGCTGCTGCGCTGCGCTCGATGCGGTCGCAAGCTGATGGTGACGTACTCGGGTCGCGAGGGCAACCTGCTTCGCTACGGTTGTAGGCGCGGTCAACTGGACAACGGGGAGCCCAAATGCATTGCCTTTGGTGGTACCAGCGTGGACCAGGCAATCGGGCACAGGTGATGAGCGTAGTGGGGCCTGGAGCCATCGAAGCGGCAGTGTTGGCAAGTCGAGAGGAAGCGCATCGACAAGACGAAGTGCAGCAAGCGTTGGAGCGGGACCTCGAGGCAGCACGCTATGCGGCCAACCGTGCGTGGAAGCAGTATGATGCGACCGATCCGGAAAATCGTCTGGTGACGGAGGAACTCGAAAACCGCTGGAACCGGGCCCTGGAGAGAGTCCAAGAGTTGGAGTTACGGATTGCTGAACTTCGAGGGCAGCGACAACAGAAGTTTCCAGCGACAGCGGAAGAGTTTGAGAATCTGGCGACAGACCTGGCCACGGTCTGGAACAGCCCCGATGCGGACGAGCGTTTGAAAAAGCGAATTGTTCGGGCGCTGATCCAGGAAGTGGTAGTCGACGTGGACGCACAGGTCGGCGAAATCCTCCTGATCATCCATTGGAAAGGGGGAATACATACAAAACTGCGCCTGCCCAAGCGGCACCGTGGACAGTCTAGTGCCCACACAGCAAAAAGTATCGTGGGGGCTGTCAGCTTCCTGGCACGCATCTGCACCGACGACGTGATCGCGGGAGCGCTCAATCGCAATGGGCTCCTGACCGGCAAGGGGAATCGCTGGACGCAAGAACGGGTTGCGTCGCTTCGTAGCCGGAACAAGATTCCACGTTACCGCGCGGAGAAACGCAACAAAAATGGATGGTTTAATTTGACACAAGCTGCCCAGGTGCTCGGTGTGTGTGCCAGGACACTCCGCATAGCGGCCCAGCGCAACGAGATTGATGCAGAGCATCCCCTCCCCGATGGTCCCTGGGTGTTCGCCCGTTGTGAACTCGAGAGTCAACGGGCCAAAACGCTCATCAATCGGGTAAAAGGGCGCATTGGCACCCCCGCGGTACCAACAGATAGGCAGCCAATCCTTGATTTTTCAAGCACATAGCGAGGTGTGGCAGTATGAAGCGTAGTTGTACCAACGGATGAACTCGGAAAGGGTCCATCGCAGCTGCCGCTCATTCCAAATCAACATGTGATCGAGACATTCCCGCCGCAATGTTCCAATCAGTCGCTCGACGTGGGCCGATGCGTTGGGAGCCCGATACGGAATGGGAATTCCCGTAATGTCCATTACCTCGAAGAGCCACACGTCGAGCGTGCAGCGGCATGAGGCTCTCCTTCCAGACTTCTCGATTTGGATGGGGTGCCCCAACTGGCCAAACTTCCCATCGTTGTCATGAATAAGAAACTTGGGCTGCCCGTCGAAACAGGCGTTGACAACCTGCTGCCTGGTCCAGTCAAGTGTCGGATGCTCGGTGACGTTGAAGTGGACGATCTTTCTGCTTGCGAGTTCCATGATGACAAACACGTAGAGCACACGAAAGCCGATGGTATGTTGCACGAAGAAGTCACAGGACCAAATCGCCTTAGACTGGTTTCTCAGAAAGGTTTGCCACACCTGTGACTCCCGAGAGCCACCGCCTCGGGCCCTGTACTTTCGGATCGTGGCTGAGGAATGCTCAATGCCGAACTTGAGCTCCAATTCCAAGGCAATCCGATCCTCGCCGTACTCAGGATGATCCAACGAGATCCGCCGTATGAACTGAATGTGCTTCTTTGGAATAGGGGGCCGGCCAACCCTCCCATGTGACTTCCTTCGCCAGAACTCTCGAAACTTCCGTTTCCTCCAACGGATTAGCGTTTCAGGCCTGACGACGAATAACTCGGACCTCCAGTCTTTCCACAACCTTGAGATTACCACCCAGAACAGTCGAGCCCTGTTTTCCAATATTGGTCTCTTCGTGCTGCGCCGATAGACCCCGAGCTGCTGACGATACACGGCCAGCCTCAGCGCTGTCGCCCGGTTGAACCACACGAAAACTACCAGATTGATGGCCTGCGCGAGAAGGAGCAGCAGCAGCACGTTCATCCGAAGAGCCTGGGCCGACAAGCCTCAAAATGCCACCAGAATCGGGCTGGATGGAGTTTTTGCGGAGCACGGGGATTTGAACCCCCGACTTCCTGCTCCCAAAGCAGGCGCGCGGATTTCGCGTAAATAGCTGATTTATAAGTCTTTTCTTTTCAAGGGCTTCTTTTTCAAGGGCTTCTGTTGAACTCTGTTGAAACCTGTTGATCTCTGTTGATCTTTGAGGCTTTGAACGACTACAAAATCATCTACAACCTAGGGCAGACGACACTCGGACCCTGGGGTGCCTACTAACTTCCGTTCGATGGTAGAATTGTTAGCAGATGGCGAGCCGCAACCCATTCTTTGAGATCCTGGACCTAGAAGAACCCAGCGGTGCACGGCCGGTTTTCGATAGGACGTCTGATGCGTGTTGAGGTATGTCATGGGTAATGTCTTACGAGTACCGCCGCCCGGTTTCGATGGGCTCTCGACCGAAGACAAAATCGAGTATGTTCAGTCGTTGTGGGATCACATCGCTTCGGACGTAGATCGAGTCCCGCTCACAGATTGGCAAGAGCGGCTACTTGACGAGCGCATCAAGGATCTGGAGAAGAATCCGGATGCAGGAATTCCGTGGCCGAAAGTTCGCGAAAGAATATTTCGCAAGCTCGGTAAGAGTTGAGAACGACGCGAACGGTCAGCTTCCGACCGCTGGCCCAAGCTGATGTCGATAGCGCGATCTCCTGGTATGGAGCTGAGCGTCCCACCCTGGCACTCGCGTTTGCAGGTTCACTCGATGCTGTCGTTGCGCGAATTCGGGAAGCGCCATTGCAGTTTCCCGTCGTGCGAGGCAACATTCGCCGCGCGCTTCTTCGAGGGTTTCCGTACGGCGTTTTTTTCACCGTCCATGCGGACACCGTCCAGGTGCTGGCGGTCGTTCACCTCCACAGGCACCCTAGAACTTGGAACAGGAGACATTAGCCAAAGTCGCCTGAAGGCCCAGGCTGGTCGATGTTTCAATGCGTCCCAGTTGAGAAAGGAAGGAAACTCGGGCCTTCATGACGGAACAGGGAGTCCTGAGAAGCCTAGTTCTTACTCCAACTTACGACACGACTGAGTTTTCGGGATAGGACGGGCAACTCGACACAAAAAGTCTAGAATGTTTCTGCAGACAGCTCCGCAAAACTGGCGACCCAAGATCGCTGGCCCACTACAGATCGATTAAACGAAAGGGAAGATTGCTAGTGTCCACCGACGAGTATAAACGCCGCCCAGTAGTAAGGTGCTCGGTCGCCTCGTCTAATCAACATCAATGTGGCTTCTCGCAAAGACTGGGGCTTGCTCTTCCCTTCCCGAATCCCCCGAAAGAATTCGACGATCAGATCTCGTGTCGGTGCATCAGGGACCTTCCACAGGCTGACTAATAAGGACTCGGCTCCTGCAGCAAGAAAGCTTCTCCGCAACCCCAAGACACCTTCCGGGCCATACACAAGTCCTTCTCCCGTGCTACAGGCAGAGAGCACCACCAATTCTGTCGCGGAAAAATCCATGCCCAGGATTTCGAGGGCCGTCAGGTACCCGTCCTCCTGTCCGTCCCCCCCTTGATTCGCGCCCGAGAAGACGACTCCGGAATGCACCAGGGGATCAAATGCCATCGGCCTTTCGTCGAAGTAACGGACGGTTCCGGCTGGGGAAGCACAGTCGGCAAAATAGCCGTGAGTCGAGAGTAGAACGAAGCGATGGGCAGAGGCTTCTCGCTTGAAGTTCGCCTCCGTGGCCTCGGGACCCGTCCGCACTGTGGCCTCCCAGAGCTCGGCCACTTTTCCGACTTCTTCAAGCGTCTCATCCAAATCCTCCCAGGATGCATTCACGCCTGCGCAATAGCCTCGACTGACATCTCGACCCGTCCCAAACTCGCTCGGGAGAGTTGGATAGATCTTCGAATACTGTGCGCCTCCGACGGCATATAGTTCCCGGCCCCCCGCTGTTTGTGGTTTCCGCTCCAGTTCTCTGGCGGTGCCGAGGTAGCTCACGGTGTAATCTTCCAGCAGGAACCGATCATCCAAGTCGATGAGGGTCTCAAAAGGAAGCAGGTGAAGTGCGCCATCGGGTATGATGAGGAGGCGACGGATCCCGGGACCCCATCGCTCCTTCAGGGGCTTGAACAGTCGCGCATAAAGCGTCGCTGCCGACCTTTTGTAGTCAACTACGCCCTCCGTCCATCGCAGATCTTGAACATCAGCCTCAGCCTCACGGGCGTCGTAAAGCGGTACCAAGTCTACTTCATCCCGCTGGATCACAAATGCCACCAGGGTACCCAAGGCTGCGTATTCGATAAGCGCCGTGTCTTCCGGAAGCAACGCTCGCACCTGATCCAAGGATAGGTCTTCACTCACAAACAAGTCATCGGCCGCGCGACTCAATGCTGCCTCGACGAGCCGCCGTTCATTCAGGAGTTCCTCCAAGCGAGCCAACAGCACATCGGCATGCTGTGAATCTCCTCTCTGGATGGCAATGTTGACCTTTGAGATTTGGGAGAGAACTCTTCGGCGTCGAACCCACAGATTGTCGTCGCCGTTGGACGCGGCCAGTTCCCGTCTTCGGATGAGGGCTCTGAGCACACTCATCCGGTGATTTCCCACGAGTGTGAAGGCCTCTTCTACGCGTCCCAGGTTGAAGGCTGCGGCAGCCGCAAGGAAATACGAAGGTCGCGAGGAAAGCGAAAAATATTCGGCGGCGGCCTGACTTCCAGCCTGAAGCGAAGAGACTGTGCGAAGTTCAAACCCCCGCGCCGACTCAATTGCGGATTCCAGCGCCCCTTCCCAGTCTCCGAGACGAAGCTGGGCGACACTCATATGATGGTAGATGATGGGGATGTCTGGATCTTCTGCTGCGACTCGGGGTAGGACCTGCCGTAGCAGTCTCAAACCCGATTCCGGTTTACCTAGTCGGATCTGGGCCATGCCGAGATCAATCCCGGGAACGACGAAGTCTGGGATTTCAAATGCAGAATCCGGAAAAATTCTCTCGGCAGCCAGGAGATGCTGTTGAGCTTCGGTCAGTTGGCCATTCTGGTAGGCCGCCAATGCCATCGCGGAGCGAATCGAGACTTGTCCAGGAGTTCCTTCGCTGAAACTGAGCGCGACCCGATAGCTGCGCAACGCCTCTTCGTAGTTTCTCGTACCAGCCAGAGTTGAACCCAACGGGACGAGGACTGACACTAGACCCAAAGCAAGTACATCAGTGTTGATTCCAAGGGCCTGAAAAGGCCCGAAATGCCAGTCCTGACGGGTATTCTAGGGTTGCAAAAAAACTCTGGAAAACACCGAAAAGAAAGGCATTTCAGGTGAACCCAAAAGATATCGAAATCCTGCGCGGGGGCAACATCCATTATGCGATTTCGGATCGAGTCCGAGCCGTGGACTGCGGGGGGCTGGGTGTGATCCAGCTGCTGGTCAAGCAGCTGGAACTGGCCGAAACCATCGACCAACGGGTGAAGGTGCTGGAGCGGCATCTGCCGTACCGGGAATCGGATGGGAATTATATATTGACTTACCCAAGATTATCGACTATACTGTTTTCAGTAAAGGAGATAGAAAATGTCAGGTACGGCCCCAGGTAAGTCCCACAGGAAAGGTCTTTCGCTCATTCAATTGACAAGGATATTCCCATCCGATCTCAAGGCCGAGCAGTGGTTCGTTAAGATGCGCTGGCCCAAAGGCGTCCAGTGTATCCGTTGCGGATCGGCTAACATTCAGGAGCGCCCGACCCGGAAGCCTCAACCTTTCCGATGCCGGGATTGCCGCAAGGATTTTTCGGTCAAGACCGGAACATTGATGCACAACTCGCGTCTCGGTTGCCAGACTTGGGCTATCGCCATCTATCTTGTGACAACTCACCTGAAGGGCGTCAGCAGCATGAAGCTCCACCGCGATCTGAACATCACGCAAAAGAGTGCATGGTATCTCTCGCACCGCATCCGAGACGCATGGGAGAAGAAAACGGGTTTGTTTGCTGGACCTGTAGAGGTGGACGAATCCTACTTTGGAGGGAAAGAGCGCAACAAGCATGCGACCCGGAAACTCCGGTCCGGGCGCGGACCGGTCGGCAAGGTGGCTGTGGTCGGAGTCAAGGACCGCGCCACGAACCAGGTTTCCGCCACTCCCGTTCAACAACCTGACCGGAAATCCCTCAGAACCTTCGTCCGGGACCGGGTTTCCCCCAAGGCTCAGCTTTACACGGATGGCAATCCATCCTATGAAGGATTCCAGAAACACGAGGCCGTGCGCCACCATGTCGGTGAGTACGTCCGGGGTATGGCGCACACCAACGGAATTGAAAGCTTCTGGTCCATGCTCAAGCGAGGCTACATAGGAACCTTTCACCGCATCAGCCCGAAACATCTGGGGCGCTACGTCCGGGAGTTTGCTGGGCGCCACAACGACCGTTGCCTGGACACAATCGATCAAATGGCCTCGATCGTTCGGGGCATGGACGGAAAAAGGTTGAGCTACAAAGACCTCATCGGGTAAGTTGTTGCCATGGAACGCATAGTCCTACCCGTTTATTTCGAGTTTGATCAGGAAGCCATGGGCCGTTTTGCTGACGCGATGCGTGCGGCGGCGGCTGGGTCGGAGGATGTGCTTGGCCATCTTTCGGGAGAGTGCTTTGGCCAGATCTGGGACGAATGCGTTGAGTTCACCGAAGGCGTGCGTCCGTTCGCAGGTGGGGCAAAGTACGTTATCGGGTTCGCCATTGACGATGACTACCTGCGCCTCCGTGCCGCATATCTGGCAGAAGAATACCGGTCTTCTCATGTCACGACTCCCTCTTAATTTGCGTTCAAATAACCCATTGGGTAAGATTCCCGGCATGGGTAAATATGCCAAGCCTCTATCTATTCCCGATTCTCCAGAGAACGTGGCCAGGGCCGTTTTGCAGAAGAAGCCTAAAAAGGAGGACGCTGTATATCCTGACCATCCCTCCAATGAAATGCCTCCAGAAGCAATTGGTGAAGCCGTGAAATATTTTCAGCGTCGCTGGCGGTTAAAGTTCCAATCCTAGGCTGTTCCCTTGTCACCCGTTTTACGTAGTGAGCAAGACGATTAAGAAACTTCTGCTTAACTTCTTGGTCCAGCTCTCGAATCGTGAGATTTAAGGATTCAAAGAATCCTGATATTGCGTTACATGTTTCTTCAGGCGTCATAATTGGTTTATAGGCTAATTTGGAATCAATTCGACAAACCCACGCACCACTGTTCTGGTGCGCCCGATGGCTGGACCGGAGACCGTCCCCGGAGCGCACATAAGATCGTCATCCGACCTAGGCAACCGTTCCGACGACAGGATGTATTGACGGAGTTCCTCTTGATTTTTCTTGGGAAGCCGGAGATAGGGAGCCCGGTCTTTTTCGGGTAGGTGGGATAGTAACTCGGCTAGTATTAAGGCCATTTCGAGTTCTCCTCGTTAGGAGAACCCTTGACCTTGACTCAAGAGGTGAGGCACAATGCCGACATCTCTAGAGTATCTTCTGCCGGGTTCCCTGTTAAGGCGGCAGACAAAAAGACCGGGCAGAAACCCGGTTTTTTTGCGTCAGGGACTATAATACCACACTGGCGGGTAAGTCAATATATAATCCCCAATCGGATCATGTGCTCAATCTGATTTACAACGTCATGACGGGCGGTAGCTGCCTGCAGGACGTGGAGGCTCGACGCCGGGACCCGGTGTATCTGGACGCGCTGGGGGCCCGCAAGGTGCTGGCGCCGTCCACGGAGGGGGACTTCCTGCGGCGCTTCGACAGGAATTCGATCTGGGATCTGATGGAAGCGGTCAATGAGGCGCGACGGAAAGTGTGGTCGAACCAAGACAAGGAGTTTCACCGTCAGGCCACGATTGATGTGGACGGGACGATCGCCCCGACGGATGGACAGTGTAAGAGCGGAATCGGAATGAGCTACACCGGCCACTGGAGCTATCATCCGCTGGTAGTGTCTGTGGCTGAGACCAACGAGGTGCTCTATTTGGTGAATCGGGCGGGCAACCGACCCTCCCATGAAGGCGCGGCCGAGGTGCTGGATCGGGCCATCGAGTTGGTGCGCGGTGGTGGTTTCCAGAAGGTGTTGCTGCGGGGCGACACGGATTTTACGCAGACGCGTCATCTGGACCGCTGGGATCAGGAGGGCGTAGAGTTTCTCTTTGGGGCGGATTCCAGCCAGGGGTTGGTTGGTCGGGCCGAAGGACTGGAGCCCAGCGCCTGGAGTCGGCTGGATCGGGCAAAGAAGAAGAAACTGCGAAGACGGCGGCGCAAGAATATCCGCCAGGCCCTGGTCAAAAAGAATGGCTATCGCAATCTGCAACTGGAGCGGGAAGATGTGGCCGAGCTGGCCTAGCGACCGGCGGCCTGCAAGCAGAACTATCGGCTGGTGGTGGTGCGAAAGCAAATTACGGTCACCCAAGGACAGGGACGGCTCTTTGACGAGACCCGCTATCTGTTCTATCTGACCAACCTGCGAAAGGAGTCGGCCAGGGAAGTGGTTTTCTCAGCCAATCGTCGCTGCCATCAGGAGAATGTGGTGGAGCAGCTCAAGAACGGGGTTCAGGCGATGCGGATGCCCTCGGACAGCCTCGAGTCCAACTGGGCGTACCTGGTGATTGCTGCCCAGGCCTGGAACTTGAAAGCCTGGCTGGGCCTGGTGCAATCCGACAAGACGATGGGGCAGCGGATTCTGAAGATGGAGTATCGCCGGTTCCTGCGCCAGCTGGTTCAGATTCCTTGCCAGATCCTGCAGCGGGGGCGACGTCTTCTTTACCGGCTGCTGAACGTCAACGACTGGACCGAAACGCTGCTGAGCGGAGTGCCGTCGCCCAAGCGGGTCCGCTACGGCTAACCCGCCACAGGACAAAGCAAAGAAAATCCACGGAGGTTCAAGGGCTGAGGTCGAAGTCTGTTCGAAAACGGCCGAAAATCCCGATTCTTGCCTCTCGATCCCACTCCGAAGTCCCTCCAGCAGGAGATCACCGTCGGATGCGCCCGACTCGCGCAGCCTTCAGTCCGAAAGTCGACCACAGAGGGCTAAATGACCCTCAAAAAGAGTCAATCGAGCGGCCCAGAAGCTGATACGCTTATTTTGGGCCTAGACGAGAGATTCCGAAATAACGTGCCAATTGCGAACGGGTCTTGCGAGTCGAGGTCAAGGAGAGAGGAGGAAGTCGATACCCGGCATCTTCGACGACTCTCGACAGAGAGATCGGCCGCAACCCACATGTTCCCTTCGGGTTATGGGCGACGTGGGTCGATCTGCTTTGTTGCCGACACTAGAAGATACCGGGCATCGCCGTCGTGTCGGACGCCTCGCATCTCGGCCCACGGCGCCCATAACGCAATCCGCACCATTACTCGGACAGGCTCCTAGTGCACTGTCCGGAAAGTTCCCGATGTTAATTGTCAGGGTAGTTTGCTATTGTTGGGCATGGCAAGACCCCACATTCGACTAAAGCTACCCGAACAAGATCGAAGAATACTGGAGTCCTGGTTGCGGGCTTCCAAGACCGATCGAGTCTTGGCCGAACGGGCTCAAATAATTCTGGCTTGCGGCCAGGGGCTGATGGCGACTGAAGTTGCGGAAAGGCTCTCCAAGCGGCTAATGAGTGTGCAAATGTGGCGCAGGCGCTATCTTGAGCAGGGAGTGTCAGGACTGGAGGATCGACCTCGATCGGGCCGTCCGCGGAAGCTATCGCATGCCAATGTGCGAGCTATTCTCAAAGCCACCGTTGAACGCATCCCACGGGAATCGACCTACTGGAGTGTGCGACTGATGGCCGAACACTCCGGAGTGAGCAAACATCAAGTCGCCCAGATCTGGAAGGCAGCCGACCTGAAGCCGCATCGAGTCCGTAACTTTAAAATCAGCAACGATCCTCACTTCGCCGAAAAGGTAATCGATGTGGTGGGGCTGTATATGGATCCGCCCGACAATGCGCTGGTTCTATCCGTGGACGAGAAAACTGAGATCCAGGCTCTGGATAGAACTCAGCCGATGCTCCAGCTCAGACCTGGACAGATCCCACGCCGGACACACGATTACAAGCGCCACGGTACAGCCAGTCTGTATGCCGCATTCGATGTGGTGACAGGTGAGGTCATGGGCCGCATCACCAATAGGCACCGAGCCAAGGAGTTCCTGGCTTTTCTCCGCCAGATTGATCAAGCGGTCGAGCCCGAACTGGATGTCCACTTAATCCTGGACAACTCGAGCACTCATAAGACCAAGCAGGTTCAAAGCTGGCTGGCCCAGCGGCCCCGATACCACCTCCACTTTACGCCCACTAGCGCCTCCTGGCTCAATGCCGTCGAAAGCTGGTTCTCACAGCTGGAGCGCCGTTCGATCTACAGAAACTCTTTCAGCAGCGTCCAAGAGTTGAGACAGGAAATCAAAAGATATATTCGGGTTCACAATCAACGCTTGGCCAAGCCCTTCAAGTGGCGCGCCACTGCTGACTCAATCCTGGCAAAGGTCCAAAATGCTCCCGAATCGCTCGGCCAATATTAACATCGGGAACTTATCGGACAGTCCACTAGCCCATTTCCACCGTTGGGAATTGGACCCGTGAATCCCTGGACCCCTTATAATCAAAACCGTGGTCAGCCTACGAACATCTTTGTATGCAATCTGCCTGATGCTTCTTGCCTCCGCCGGCGCCCGAAGCCAGCGTTTGCGCTTCGAAGCGCTGGAGCCCGCCGCGACCGGGATTACCTGGATCCACGACAAGGCCACTTCAGAAGCGCACTATCTTCCCGAAACCATGGGGGCCGGCGTTGCTTTGCTCGACTTCGACGGAGACGGCTTGCTGGATCTCTACTTGGTCAACAGCGGGCCCAGTGATTTCTTCCAACCTGCGAGCCCGCTCCGCAACGCTCTTTACCGGAATAACGGAGATGGAACTTTTGCCGATGTGACTATGGAGGCGGGAGTTGCAGGTGGAAGCTTCGGCATGGGAGCTGCGGTCGGAGACTATGACAACGATGGTGATCCGGATCTGTTCATCACTTCCTACGGGGACACTCTTCTCTACCGGAATGAGGGGAATGGCCGTTTCGCCGAAGTGGGAGTTCCAGCAGGAGTTCGTCGTCGCGGATGGACTACCAGCGCGGCCTGGTTCGACTATGATCAGGACGGTTGGCTCGATCTGTTCGTGGCCAGTTTCGTCAAGTTCAGCAAAGAAGAGCACATTTCCTGTGGCCTAAATCCATTGGGCAAAGCGTACTACTGCGTTCCTCGGGTCTTCGACGCCACAGCCAGCTATCTTTTTAGTAACAAGCGCGATGGAACTTTCGATGAAACCGGCGCCTCCACTGCCATCGGCCAGACCCTGGGGAAGGCCTTGGGGGTGGTGGCAGCGGATGTCAACAATGATTCCAGACTCGATCTCTTCGTGGCTAATGACACGGTGCAGGACTTCCTTTTTCTAAATCGAGGTGAAGGAGACTGGGAAGAGGTGGGGTTATTCGCCAGCGTAGGTTTCTCGGCAACCGGCGATGTGCAATCAGGCATGGGTGTGGATGCCGCCGATTTTGACGAGGACGGGTTCCAGGACCTCTTTGTCTCCAACATCGATCACCAGAACTACTCCCTCTTCCGAAATCTGGGAGATGAGACCTTCCAGGATGTAGGACTTGCCCAGGGAGTTTGGAGCGCCACCTTTTATCTCAGCGGATGGGGTTTGAAATTCTTCGACATAGACAACGATTCGGATTTGGATCTCCTGCTGGTGAACGGTCATCCCGACGACATGATCTCGGAGTATGCCGAGGAGGTGAGTTACCGTGAGCCTCTCATCTTGTTCGAGCAGCAGGACGGTAAGCTGAGGGATGTCAGCCTCCGAGGTGGACCCATATTCAGCCGCCCCATTTCGGGTCGAGGTATGGCGGTTGGGGACATCGACAACGACGGCCGCCCCGATGTGCTGGTCTCAGCCAGCGGAGAACCCCCTTTATTGCTCCGCAATACGAGCGAAATTGATTCTGTGTGGCTGGGGCTTCGCCTGGTCGGATTGACCTGCAATCGGGACGCCGTTGGAGCGCAGATATCCTGGATCTCCCAGGGGAAACGCTACCACCGATGGGTCAACGGTGGAGGTAGCTATCTCTCGGCTCACGATCTACGGCAGGTTCTGGGCTTTGGCGAGAAAGCGCCTGATTGGATAGAAGTGGCGTGGCCCCGTCCTAGCACCCGGATCGAAAGGTTCGACGTTCTTGCATTGAATCGCTATGTGGTGCTCGAAGAAGGGACCGGAACGGTCGTGCCATAGGACAGCATTCTTGCCGCCACCGAGCAAGCAATGTCTTGCCCTTCGCCAAGTCTGGCGATCAAAAATCATCCCGATTGGCAACGGGAACTTCCCGGACAGTGCACTAGGGAACTCCCAGCTGCCGCGCAAGTGTCCGGTAGTTGGCCTGGTAGGCGAGTTGATCAGGAGCCAGTCGTGTGGCGGCCATGTATTCGCCTAGCGCCTCCTGGCGCCTTCCTTGGGCGAAGTAGATATTGCCCAACAGATTGCGGAGTTCCGGATTCCCAGGGCGAAGCCGGCGTGAAGTCTCCGCCTGCTTGGCCGCTTCGGCAAGATCTCGCTCCTGGTAATTCAAGTAGGCCGCCAGAAAAGTGGTTTCGGCGGACTCGCGCCCGGCCTTGCTCAGGTTGGACAACTCCTGGCGGGCCTGGCCCAGAACTCCCGAAGAGAGATAAATCTGAATGAGTTGGGCTCGTGCGAAATGGTGATCAGGGTCGAGTTCGAGAGCTCTCAAGAAACTGGCGCGAGCAGCTCCGACATTGCCCGCCTGTAGCTGCTGGGCTCCCTGGTTTGCCAGTTGGAGGAGGCTCTGAGCTCGGTTCTTGACCGCTTCCTCGGACCGGAAGAGCTCTTGGTAGCGGCTCAAGGCAGCTCGTGACTCATCCCGGTTTCCCAGTCTTCGGTGTGCGTTGCCCAGATCAAACAACACCCGAGCCGGTGCGTCCTCCAGTTGGCTCGCTCTCTCCAGGTAGCCGACGGCAGCTTCGAACTCGCCCATGTCGGCTGCGATGATTCCCTGCAAATGGAGGTAGTTGGGCTCGGCGCTCTGCCGTTCAACCGCCATCTCAATGACCCGCTTGGCGGCTGGGAGATTGTTGCCGAAACGAAGCGTACGGGCCATCTCATAGTAGGCTTCGGGCTCGTCCGGTCGTGCATCGACGGCGTCTTCGAGGCTGGTCAGGGCGGCTTCAAGTTGCTCTGCCAGAATCTGCAGTTTTCCTTGCCGAAGCAATACCCGGGGATCATTGGGAGCCCGCTGGCCGAAGTTCTTCAGGGCAGCTAAGGCTTCGTCGTATTGCTTCAGGTCGAGGAAGAGTTCCGACAGTAACCAGAAGCTCTCGGACGGCAGGATTGAACTGTCGGGCACACTCTCTAGCAATTGTGCCGCCTGGGCCTTCCGATCCAACTTTGCCATCAACTGAGCCAGCTCGAAGAGCTGGGGGCCAGTCAAGTCACTAGGAAAAGGCATGACGGCTAGCTCCGAGGCAGCGTCCTGATCCCGTCCATCCAGGGCTAAAGCCTTGATCGAATAGAGAAAAGGGAATGATTGCTTCGGATCCTTCTGTTTGATTTCATCGAGAAGGTGCAAGGCAGTCAAATAGTCTCCCGCTTGCAAAGCCTCGGCCCAAGGCTGTCCGTTCAGGCTGTGCGAGCTCGAACAAAACAGCAGCGCCACCAGCAGAAGTTGCGGCTGGAAGGGGCTCAAAGTGAAGCTGGGAAAGTGGATTCGCTTCATGCTCATCGTGGTTCGTCCAATTCTACAACAACCGGAAGGAATGGAACTGGGACACGGATTTTCCTATACTCAAGCAATGTCCATAGCGAATGCTGGGCGAGTTGGTCTGAGGCTAATCCTGCTCTCATTACTCTTGACGAGCGGAGCCGCGCAGGGCCAGGAACGAATTCGCTTGACCGGGGCGGGAAGTTCAAGTAAGCCAGCCCTCCGTTTCTCGAGGGCCACGACCAGCGCCGGACTTAGTTCCAGTCATGGCTACACAGCCGAGCTTCCAAGCGATCCTCAGAAAGCCGTCAGCGGAGTGGCGGCTGGCGATATTGATGGCAATGGCTTTATCGACTTGTATGTTATACGCGGGAACGTAGATTCCAACTATCTGTTCTTGAATCAGGGAGACGGCACTTTCAGCTCCCTCGCTGCCGAGTGGGGCGTGGACATTTCCGGCGAGCATGGATCGGGTCCCAGCTTCTCGGATTTTGATGGCGACGGCTGGCTGGATCTCTTACTCGGTGGCGTAAACGGTACAAAGCCGCGACTATTTCGCAACGTAGAGGGGCAGCGGTTCGAGGAGATGGAGGCTTCCGGCATCCGGGCCGACGGTGATACTTTCTCGAGCAGCTTGGCCGACTACGATCGTGACGGCGACCTCGACCTGTTCCTCACTCATTGGAGCGGCGGACCTCACCTCGGAATCACAACCGACCAGATTCACCTCTGGCGGAATAACGCGGATGGGACGTTTAGCGGCATGCTCGATACCGACATAGGCTTGGATTACTTTCAGGAAGAGCAAGACTTCTCGCTGACCGGTAACTTTGCCGACATCAACAATGACGGTTGGCTCGATCTGCTGGTAGCCGCAGACTTTGGAACCAGCCAGGTGTTCTTGAGCCAGCGCGACGGTACGTTCAGGAACATCACGGATTCGAGTGTCATCACAGACGAGAACGGGATGGGTGCCGCGATTGGCGATTATGACCACGATGGTGATCTTGACTGGTTCGTGTCCAGCATCTATGACGAGGAGCAGGCGATCGGCTGGGGAGAGAGCGGGAATCGAATGTACAGGAACCGAGGGGACGGCAGCTTCGAGGATGCCACTGACGAAACCGGCGTTCGGATCGGCTACTGGGGGTGGGGATCCTGTTTCGCCGATTTTGACAACGATGGGAACATCGATCTCTTTCACGTCAATGGTTTTCAGCCGCTGCAGGGTAGGGAAGGGTCTGCCACCGGTGAGGTCTTCCTCGATGACCCCTCCCGACTGTTCCTTTCCAATGGACTCGGGAGCTTCGATGAAGTTTCGCAGCAGGTCGGGATAATTGACCGGGGTCAGGGTCGCGGTGTCGTGTGCTTCGACTACGACCGGGACGGTGACATCGATCTCTTTGTGGCGAATAACTCGGACTCTCACCGGCTCTTCCGCAACGATCTCGAACCGGGGCACAATTACATCGGAATTCGACTCCGGGCTGAAGGCATGAACCGAGAGCCGTCGGGGCCCGTATCTATGTTACGGTCAACGGAGTGACTCAAATGCAAGAGCTGCGGTCGGGGAGCAATTACGTCTCGCAGCAACCCTGCGAGGCCCACTTCGGGCTGGGAACAGCCAGCGTCGTTGATCGATTGTCCGTTGTCTGGCCGGACGGAGAAGTCGATGTTTTTCACGAGGTGCCAGCCAATCGTTTCCTAGTACTCGAAAAGGAAAAGAACTATCCCCGGACTCTGGTTCGACGCGGTTGGCAGCGACGACCCTAGGTTTGGAAAACCTAAATCCTAAACTCGAAGCACGAGAGGAAGCTCGAAATCCCAAGTCTCAAACCCGGATGAATTCACGCGTGTATTATTCGGACTAAGTAGAGACAAGGCTTCGCTGGCCTCGCGGCGGTTTCCTTCATGTCAGCCAATTTCTTTCCGGATCTGCGCGGTTTTCTGGAAGCGCTTGACGAGCGGAAGGACTTGGTCCGAGTCCAGGCACCAGTCGATCCGTTCCTCGAAGCGCCTGAGATTCACCGGCGGGTCATCGCTGCCGGGGGACCTGCCCTCCGTTTTGACAACCCTACTGGTTCGGACTTCCCGCTAGTCACCAATCTGTTCGGAACCGCTGATCGAGCTCTCCTCGCCTTTGGTCAGCGCCCCGGCCGGCTTATCCGGCAGCTGGTAGAAACGCTGCCGGAACTTCTCCCGCCCCGTTTCGCCGCGCTCTGGAAGACGCGCAGCTTGTGGGCCGAGCTCCTCAGAGTGGGGACCAGGACCGACTCAAGAGGCGGAGTCTTGGAAGTGCTCGACTCCAAACCCGATCTGAATCGCCTGCCCTCGTTTACCTGCTGGCCTGAAGACGGTGGCCCATTCATCACCCTTCCGCTGGTGCATACTTCCCATCCCCAGGGGTTGGGGGACAATCTGGGGATGTACCGAATGCAAGTATTCGGCCCCCGGCATACGGGCATGCACTGGCAGATTGGAAAAGGGGGCGGATTCCACTACCAGGTGGCGGCGGATCGGGGCGAAGTATTGCCGGTGACAGTCTTTCTGGGAGGACCCCCGGCTCTGATTCTCAGCGCGATCGCTCCTCTGCCTGAGAACGCTCCTGAAATGCTCCTGGCGTCGTTGATCTTGGGGAAGCGAATCGGGCTTTGCCGGGGCCCGGAGGGGAGACGGCTGGTAGCCGGGGCGGAATTTGCCTTGATTGGAGACGTCGCGCCCGGGGAATGCCTTCCCGAAGGCCCATTTGGAGACCACTACGGATACTATTCCCTGCAGCATGCTTACCCGGTTTTTCGCGTCCGCTCAATGGCTCATCGCCGCGACGCAATTTATCCGGCGACGGTAGTTGGCAAGCCCCGGCAGGAAGACTTCTTCATCGGTGATCTTCTCCAAGAATTGCTCTCTCCCCTCTTCCCCCTGGTCATGCCGGCGGTCGAGGATCTCTGGTCATACGGCGAGACAGGCTACCACTCGCTGGCCGCAGCTGTTGTCAAGGAGCGATATCAACGGGAAGCCATGACGAGCGCTTTTCGGATTCTGGGGGAAGGACAGCTTTCCCTCACCAAGTTCCTCTTCCTAACGAACCAGAAGGTCGATTTGCGGGACTTTCGGGCCACCCTCCAACACATTCTCGAGCGCACTCATTCCGAGACTGATCTCTACGTTTTCCCCAATCTCGCGATGGACACGCTCGATTACACCGGGCCCCAGGTCAATCGAGGATCCAAGGGGGTGTGGCTGGGACTGGGAGACTCCTACCGAGAATTGCCTGGAGAGTTTGCCGCTGCCACTCTTCCCCAGGGGGTGGACGAGATCGAAGTCTTCTGCCCCGGTTGCCTGGTCATCAATGGCCCCGATTTCGAAACTGAGCCGGATGCCGGTGAGCGGTTGGCAGGAGCGGCCGAGTTTTCGGGTTGGCCCCTGATCGTTCTCAGCGATGAACCGCGCCGCGCGGCACGCAGTGCGATGAACTTCCTGTGGACCACTTTTACCCGCTTCGAGCCGGCAACCGACATCTACTCGGCCCGAATGCAGACAGTCCGAACCCACCTGGCGCTGCATGAACCGATTCTCATCGACGCGCGGATTAAGCCATGGTATCCCAAGGAACTCTCCTGTTCGGAGGAAGTGGCCCGGCAAGTCACCCGGCGCTGGAAGGAGTATTTTCCGGAGCGCAGAGTCGAGATGGGGGACTCCGAAAAGGGTCATCTCGATTGAGATCGAGAGCCGGATGGGCTCGACCGCCGGTCCTGAGGATGGGGGCAGGATCATCAGAGCTCTGTACAGGTGAATGAGGTCGCTTGACGATGGGTGGATTCGCGCCCCACTTTTCAGAGCCCCGAGCCTGCGAGGGGGGAAAGCGTCTCAGGTTGACGCAAACTCCCGGCAGGTCTTCTCCGGGCCTCGTCGGTTTGAGGCGCAGTGAAACTTCGCTGGCTCACCCGACAGCAATCCGAGGGCGCCTGCGGCGCGAGATGAAACTTGATTCTAAGGCACAGGCTTTGCGCCTTATGGGCGCGCTAGTTGCGCCAAAACGGCGCCCGGGCATAAACTGAACTCTTGATTTGCGACAATCACCGGGGGAGTTTCCGTGGGCATTGTGGAAAAAGAGAATATAAGCGATTCGGAAAACGAAAGTATCGAAACACGTGAGTGGTTAGAGTCGCTAGACTATGTCATCTCCGATGGGGGGGGAGAACGGGCCAGGCGGCTCCTGCACCGCCTTCAAATACACGCCCAGAAGAGCGGCGTCTCGATCCCCTTCTCAGCCAACACGCCTTATCTCAATACCATCCCCGCCAGCCAGCAAGCTCCCTTTCCAGGCAGCCGTGAGATTGAGCGCCGGATCAAGAGTCTCAATCGTTGGAATGCCATGGCGATGGTGGTCAAGGCCAACGATGAACTTGGCGGCATCGGTGGACACATTTCCACCTATGCTTCCGCAGCTACCATGTATGAAGTCGGCTTCCATCACTTCTTCAAAGGACATGACGCCCCCGGTGGTGGCGACCAGATCTTCTTTCAAGGACACGCTTCGCCGGGAATCTACGCCCGGGCTTTTCTGGAGGGGCGTTTGACGGAAGGTCAACTCGGGCGTTTCCGGCGTGAACTGGATCCGGACGGAGGCCTCCCCTCTTACCCTCATCCCTGGCTAATGTCGGACTTCTGGGAGTTTCCCACAGTGTCGATGGGGCTCGGTCCCATCATGGCGATTTACCAGGCCCGTTTTAACCGCTACCTCGCCGATCGCAATATCAAGAACACTTCCGGAGGTCACGTTTGGGCGTTCGTGGGCGACGGAGAAACGGATGAGCCGGAGTCCTTGGGAGCGATCAGCCTGGCTGCCCGCGAGGGGCTCGACAATCTCATCTTCGTGATCAACTGCAATCTGCAGCGACTGGACGGACCGGTTCGGGGCAATGGGAAGATCATCCAGGAACTGGAACGAATTCTTCGAGGCGCTGGTTGGAACGTTATCAAGGTGGTTTGGGGAAGTGCCTGGGATCGGCTCCTCGAAATGGATGATGAGGGCCATCTGGCAGCCAAGCTGGAAGCCACTCTGGACGGGGAATGGCAGCGCTATTCAGCTATTGGAATCGAGGTCTTTCGCCAAGAGTTCTTTCTGGCTGACCCCAAGCTGCGTCGGATTGGCGAGGCAGTTCCGTTGAACCATTTTGAAAGGCTGCGTCGCGGTGGACACGATCCCGAGAAGGTTTACGCAGCTTTCCGAGCGGCCACCGAACACGAGGGGAGCCCTACAGCAATTCTGTGCAAAACCGTCAAGGGCTACGGCATGGGAACGGCTGGGGAAGCCAGGAACATCACACACCAGCAAAAGGTGTTGAACGAGAAGCAACTCGTCTATTTTCGCGATCGCTTCAACATCCCACTCTCGGATGAGCAGGCTGAAGTCGCCACTTTCTATCGGCCCCGGGAAGACAGTCGCGAGATTCAATACGTACTGGAACGGCGACGTGAATTAGGTGGACCACTTCCCCAGCGAAGAGAGAACCCGGAAACTCTGCCCCTTCCAAAGGGCGAGCTCTTCGAGGAGTTCAGCAAAGGGACGAAGGGTCGGAAGGTCTCGACCACCATGGTGCTGGTTCGATTGCTTTCCAAACTCCTTCAGGATCCTTCCGTCGGAGAACGGATTGTCCCGATTATCCCAGACGAGGCCCGCACCTTTGGAATGGAAGGGCTCTTCAGTAAGATTGGAATCTACGCCCGCCGGGGACAGCTCTACGAGCCGGTCGATGCCGGTAGCCTCATGTATTACAGAGAGGCAAAGGACGGTCAGATTTTGGAAGAAGGCATTACGGAGGCGGGTGCCATGTCCTCTTTCATCGCGGCCGGTACTGCATACTCCAGCCACGGGATCCAGATGATTCCGTTCTACATCTTCTATTCCATGTTCGGACTCCAGCGAATCGGTGACCTGGTCTGGGCGGCAGGTGACATGCGCTGTCAGGGCTTCCTCATCGGGGGAACGGCTGGCCGTACCACTCTGGCCGGTGAAGGCCTGCAGCATCAGGATGGGAACAGTCATCTACTGGCCTATACAATACCCAATCTCATCGCCTACGATCCGGCCTTTGCCTTCGAGCTATCCGTCATCATCCGAGACGGGCTCCGACGGATGTACCAAGAGCAAGAGAAGATTTTCTACTACATCACCGTTGAGAACGAGAATTATGCTATGCCTCCCATGCCGAAAGGGGCGGAAGCGGGCATTCTCAAGGGTCTATACCGATTCCGTAGGGCCGGCTCCACGAAGGATCGCAAAAGGGTGCAGTTGTTCGGATCGGGAGCCATCTTGAATGAAGCTCTGCGCGCTCAAAAGCTTTTGTCCCAGGATTATGACGTGGCTGCCGACGTCTGGTCCGTCACCAGCTATAAGGCACTCCACCAGGAGGCTTCCGAAGTGGAGCGCTGGAATCGGCTGAATCCGACCCGGAAACCCCGCCAATCCTATTTGGAGAGGAGTCTGGCTAGAGCCGAAGGGCCGCTGATCTTCGCCAGCGACTATGTCAAGGCGCTACCTCATTCACTCTCGAAATGGCTGCCCCGAAACCCGGCCTGCCTGGGAACCGATGGTTTTGGTCGCAGCGATGGGAGAGCCGCCCTGCGCAGCTTCTTTGAGGTCGATTATCGGCACATCACGTTCGCAGCCCTCTCCGAATTGGCGGGGGACGGTTCGATCAAAGCAAGTGTCGTGAGGCAGGCTCAGCGAACCCTCGAGATTAACCCCGAAGAGACAGACCCGATCTACCGGTGAGACGGCTCTCACGAGACGGTCGCGGCTCCTCTAGAAAAAGAAGTAGCGTCATGGCTAAAGAATATAAGCTTCCTGATTTGGGAGAGAACCTCGAAGGCGGGGATGTCCTGACAGTTTTCGTCAAGGCCGGAGACTCGATTGTTCGGGAGCAGTCTCTATTCGAACTTGAGACAGACAAAGCGGTGCTTGAAGTTCCCGCGCCTTTCACCGGCACCGTCGAGAAAGTGCTGGTTCAGGTCGGTGATCATGTCAAAGTTGGACAGCCAGTGCTCAGCTTCGACCCCGCTCCCGCCCAATCAGAACCGGCTTCTCAGCCGGATGAGGATGCTGCGGAGGACTCCCCGCCTGAAGCCACTGATTCGCCCGCAGAGGACAGAGTCTCCTCGCCGGAACCGGCTCCTGAGCCTCCGGCTCCGACTAATCGTCCCGGCAAACTCGTCGAATTCAGCCGCCCCGCGCCCCCTGCCTCCGATCAGCCGATACCAGCCTCGCCTTCGGTGCGTCGTCTGGCCCGTGAAATCGGAGTCGATATTCGGCTGGTTGTGGGGAGTGGTCGTCGGGGTCGGATTTCCCGAGATGACGTCAAGGCCTATGCGCAGCGCTTACTAACCGGTGGACCAACCCCGGTCACGGCGCCCGGCTCCTTGCCCGATTTTTCTAATTGGGGAGAGATCTCACGAGAGCGCATGAGTGCCGTCCGGCGAGCGACCGCCGTGCACATGGCCCGCAGTTGGAGCCAGATTCCGCATGTGACGCAAATTGACGAATCTGACATTACCCAGCTCGAAGCCCGCCGCAAACACTACTCCGCACGCGTCGAGCAAGAGGGAGGCAAGCTCACCGTCACTGCCATACTGCTCAAGGTTTTGGCTTCGGCCGTCGCCAGGTTCCCCCAGTTCGGAGCCAGTCTTGACGTGGCCCAGGAGGAAATCATTTACAAGAAGTATGTGCATGTGGGCGTGGCTGTCGATACCCCGCGTGGACTCCTCGTGCCGGTGATCCGTGATGTCAATCAAAAGAACCTGATCCAGCTCTCGCGTGAAATGAAGGAAGCTGCCGGTCGAGCTCGTGAAGGCAAATTGAGCCTGGAAGAGATGCGGGGGGGCTGCATCACGATAACCAATCTCGGCGGCATCGGCGGGACTTCTTTCACTCCAATTGTCAATTGGCCGGAAGTTGCCATTCTGGGTGTGTCGAGGGCCGCAGTGAAGCCCCTCTTGGACGAAGACGACGAATTTGTCCCTCGGCTGGTCATGCCGTTGTCCCTCTCTTACGATCACCGTCTGATCGACGGAGCCGATGCCGCCCGTTTCTTGCGCTGGATCTGCCAGACGCTGGAAGATCCCTTCCTGCTGACCCTGGAAGGCTGAACCGTGAACGATGGAGGCCATCGCCTTCCGTGTCTCTTCGTGAGCTCGACTCACAAGACCCCTGTTCGCGACCACACCCCATTACTCGGACAGGCTCCTAGGCGGTGAAAGTCCCCCATTGATGGAGGAGATCTGTGACTGGAGGAACCTGAGACGAGCGTTGAAGCAAGTGCTGCCGCCCTCTTGCATCTCCCACCCCATTTGGTCGCTCGGCTTGTGATTTGCGCTACACTGCGCAACGTATGCAGGTCTACCTTTATCAGTCCCCCTGGAGTCGTATCCATATGCCCAGTCGCACACTCTTTCTTGCTCTCCTCTTCTGTCTCACAGTCCTCTCGCCCCTGTTGAGGGGAGCCGCCGGCCCACGGGTCGGATTGGTACTGAGCGGCGGCGGAGCGCGAGGTGCAGCTCATGTCGGAGTTCTCAAACGCTTCGAAGAAGCTGGTATTCAAATTGACTTGATCGTGGGCACGAGTTTTGGTTCTCTGGTGGGAGGACTTTACGCCGCCGGTTATTCCACCGGAGATTTAGAGCTCCTGTTCCGGCGGATCGACTGGGACCGACTGTTCGACGAATCTCCCGACCGGCGTCATCTCAGTGTCGACGGTAAATTCAAGCACGATCGAGGGCTGTTTTCTCTCGATTTCCATGGAGTTGAACCGCAGCTTCCGACCGGCCTCCAGACCGGCCAGAAAGTGGTGCAAATGCTGGATCGTCTGACAGTGCTCCCCCTCCTCGAGGGGGGTTCCGATTTTCGACTGCTACCTGTTTCTTTCCGCGCGGTGGCTACTGATATCCTGACCGGCAGGCCCTACATCTATCGCGAGGGTTCCCTCTCTCGAGCGATCCGCGCCAGTATCTCCATCCCGGCCGTCTTTACTCCAGTCGAAGAAGGAGAGCACCTACTCGTCGATGGAGGCCTCTCCTCCAACCTGCCGGTGCTGGAGGCACTGTCTGAGGGCGCCGAGTTGATTCTTGCGGTCGACGTGACAACTCCCCTCAAGAAAAACAAGCGAGAGATCCGATCGCTGGTCGATGTCCTTGACCAGGCGATAGGGATCCACATCAAAGAGAAGATGGCCGAAAGCCGGGAGCGAGCCGATTTGGTCTTGACCCCCGACCTGAGCGACTACGCCTCGGCCGACTTTGATCGGATGTCCGAAATGGTACAGCGCGGTTATCAAGCCGCCGATTCCCGGATCGGGGAAGTGCTCGCCTTGCTCGAAGGCCACGGCGTCAGCAAAGTCGATAACCCTCGCCAGGATCGTCTTGATCCGGATCGCTTCGACGGTACCGGTGTTCCCGAAGAAGTTGATCTAGAACTGGCAGAAGTGCGTTTCGAAGGGGCAGATGTGAATGCAGCACAACTGCAACGGAGGGGACCCTCACCCGGAGCTTCCAGCGCCGCCCAGGTCGATGCCGGGGCATCGCGGATTTATGCCCTCTCTCGGATCGATCAGGTGAGTTATCAACTAGAGGGTCAACCCCCCAGAACTCGTCTCACCTACCAACTGCACGAGGTGGCGCGAGGCGAACTGGGGCTCGGTATCCGCTACGATCGCGATTACGAATTCACCGGAGCAGTCGAATTCAGAGCCCGTGATTTCATGACTCTTGGTGCCGAACTCAATCTCCGGACCTTGCTCGGAAATGCCAAATTGGGAGAGATCAGCCTACGTTACCCAATCTTCGGAGACACGTTCTTTGAACCCTCCTTCTACTATCAGCGCCAACCCCGATATCTGACTTCCCGAGTCGCGGGCTCCCAGCGGCGACTTCCCTTCCGGGAGGAGAAGCTGGCCTTCGGGGTGGGGCTCGGCTCCCGTATCGGTCGCAGCGGCCTGGTCCGGGCCGGTTACGAACTAGAGCGAGTCGAGATCCGCCAAACGGCTGGAGAATCCTCAGCTTGGAACGCCGGATTGCGGATCGAAGGGATCTTCGACAATCGCGACTCAGCCGCTTTCCCAAGCTCTGGGAGCGGGTTGGCGGCCAGCCTGCAATTTGTCGAGAGGGACTTTGGCGGAGACTTTTCATTCCAGCGTTATCGGGCCAGTGCGGAAACCTTCTTTCCAATCGGCACACGTCACGTCCTGGGTCTGGTTGGGATGTGGGGGCAAGTTCGTGGAGAGAGCCCATTCTACGAAGGCTTCTTTACCGGCGGAGCCGGCTATCTGAGCCTGGCCTCGCAACCCTTTCCAGGACTGGAGCGAGACGCTCTACTGGCCCAGCAGGCTGCCCAATTGGGGTTGGAATATCGCTACCTGCTGAGCAACCTCTCCCTCAGTTTCATCGATCGAGTTTATCTGGGAGGAGGCTACCGGATGGGACTCTTCAGTCAGTCCGGCAGCCGCGACCGCTTTCGCTCCTTGCTGCACGGCTTTTCCGGCGGCATCTTTCTGCAAACCCGATTCCTGGGACCCATCAGCCTACAGTTAAGTGCTACCGACGAGGGAGAATATGCGAGCTATTTATCACTGGGATACTTCTTCTGAGAGGCCGCTTGGCCTGATTTCGGGCCGCATCCGCCATGGAGCTGCAGCGGGATCGCCGGCGAAAACTAGACGATTCTTTAAGCAATTGAGCTGCCGCTTTGGTATCCGGCCTGAAAGCGTCGGAAGTTCACGTCCCCGATTTCCAAGACACGCTTCGCTGGACCCGAGTTCAGCAACAGGCTCCCATGCCACAGCCTTGAATTCGCGTTCCTAAGCTCTGCTTTCGGAGGAGAAGGCTCCAGGGCGTTCGGCAAGTTTCTTTCTTGAAGGATCCGGCGCAGCCGGGGGATGGGCTAACCTGAAACTTGATCCAGGGCCTTCCTCAGCGCCCCCACTGTACGGTCGATGTGGTGAAGCTTATCGAGGCCAAACAAGCCGATCCGAAAGCTCTTGAAGTCTTCCGGTTCATCGCACCGCAAAGGCACGCCGGCTGCGATCTGAATTCCAGCCTCCAGGAACTTGCTGGTAGTCGCCGGGTCGTCGCTGTAGCTGACAATCACACCCGGAGCCTGAAATCCCGGCGCCGCCACACTCCGGATACCTCGACTCTCGAGTAGCTTTCTGACTTTGTCGCCCAGTTCCTCTTGATCCTCCCGGACCTTCTCGAGACCGTATTGAACCGTCTCGAGCATCGCATCTCGGAAGACCTTTAGAGCGTCGGTCGGTAGGGTGGCATGGTAGGCGTGTCCGCCATTTTCGTATGCCTGCATAATTTCGAGCCACTTCCCTAAGTCACAGGCAAAACTGGTACTGGACGTGGAATCCATCCGCTCCCGAGCCAGGCCGCTCAACAGGACAAGTCCGCTGCAGGGTGAGCCACTCCAGCCTTTTTGCGGAGCGCTGAGCAAGACATCCACGCCACTCGCTTGCATGTCCACCCAGATCGCTCCAGAGGCAATGCAGTCCAGCACAAAAATGCCGCCGACAGCGTGCACGGCATCGGCAACCGCTCGGATGTAATCCTCGGGTAGCATCATCCCCGACGAGGTTTCGACATGGGGAGCAAAGACCACACTTGGTTCTTCTGACCTGATCGCCTGAACAACTTCTTCGATGGGTGTTGGGATGAAGGGGCTGTGTTTTCCGGCGTCGATTAGTCTGGCTTTTAGAACAATCGATTGAGCAGGAATGTTGCCCATATCGAAGATTCGGGTCCAGCGGAAACTGAACCAGCCGTTTCGGATAACCAGGCATTTCTCGCCGGTCGCAAACTGGCGAGCCGTCGCCTCCATGGCAAACGTTCCGCCTCCCGGTACGATCACCACGGTGTGGGCCTTGTATACCTGACTGAGTGTGTCGGAGATATCAATCATCACTTGCTGGAATGACCGAGACATGTGGTTGAGCGAGCGGTCGGTGAAGACTACCGAGTATTCCAGCAGTCCATCCGGGTCGACGTCGTGAAGTAGGCCGGGCATAATATCTCCTCATGCGGGTTGCGGTATGGGCACCGTGGACCGACTCACAAGAACCCGTGTTTGCAGCCCATCCCATGACTCCGACAGGCTTCTAGCCTAGCCGTTTTTCCCCGTTTTGGATAGGAGCCCGGTTGAGTGAGCGAGGGAGCGATTCTCAGTTTTTTTCTTGAATGATCCGGCCAGCCGCCGGGAGTGGGCTCACCTGAGACCTGAATCCGGATGACAACCTGGGAGGCTATCCTACAGGGCTTCGCCCGAGTCGTCCTGCAGGCCTGGGACGACCGGCGCCAAGGCATTTCGCCGGAGCTGTTGGCTCGGATTCGGAGATCTGGGGAAGAGTCTGCTAAGGGAATGGTTGAGCACACTACTAAGCGGGCTGCGGAATCGACTTCTTCATCTACCGGGAGAATTCATGATCGGACTTTCACACGACTTTTTCGGCGCTTTCCGGACGGTTTATCGGCATCCGGGATTCTCGGCAATGGTTGCATTGACTTTGGCTCTGGGGATTGGAGCCAACGTAGCCATGTTTAGCGTTGTCGACGCAGTACTGTTATCCAATTTGCCCTATCGGGACTCATCCCGACTGGTCATGATCTGGAATCGCCATGAGTCTACCGGAGCAGATAAGGTCCAGGTTTCTGGCCCCGATTTTGTGGATTATCGGCGGGAAACGACTTCCTTTGAGGAGTTTGCCTATATTTACAATTCTGCGGATAACACACTTTCTGGCACAGGCCCGCCAGCCTTTGCTTGGACGGGTCTTTTCGGAAGAGGATGAGCAAGCAGGGAGCGCCATAATGAGTGGAGGCGCACCTGCGGTGATCAGTCACGGTCTGTGGTCACGGCGTTACGGCTCCGACCCCGACCTGGTCGGATCGACTATCTCTGTGGCAGGAAACCCGCTCCAGGTCATCGGAGTGATGCCCTCCGACTTCGACTTGGTCTTACCCTATAGTGTGGGTGGGAACCCTGTTTAAGGCTCGGCCTGGACGGCCGGGTTCACGAGCACAGCTCACTCCTACAAAGCACACTTGGCCATCGGTGGGTGCGGACTGGATCCGAAGTGCTACCTGTCCACAGACCGTCCTCCCTGGATGGCATCGAAGTGGTTTCGGATGTGTGGGAGGGGCCCTTCCCAGGCCGCGAGAGGACCGTCAAGCCCGAATCTAAAGATTCTATTTTCAATAGAATCGCCGCCTCAGAAGGCGCCTCCCACGGTTCTGAAACACGGCTTTCCTCTGCCACATCATCCCCCCTTTTGTGGCTGACAGGGAGCTCAGTTTCTTTCATGAATGGTCCGGGAACACCTCGGCGGATGGGCTGACCAGAATCTTCCAGGTCAAGAAAGCCGCTGCTGCCAAGACGGCTGCAGCCGTTAAGTAGTGGGCAGCTGCACCCGGGTAGCCCCCGTCGAGTGCTCTTTCCAGGAGGCTCAGGATCGAGTAGGAGGCGACGGCAAGCGGGATCAGCCCCAGGTTAAAGCGGAGAGCGAAGACATACGCGAGGAGAAGGGCAACACCCACCAATACGCCCTCTAATAGCCAGCCAGTCCAGGTCTGGAAGTTGATACCCGCCAGCACCAGTCCCAGGAACACCAGAAACCCCCCGAGCAGCGGTTTCCGCCTCCGCCAGCCATCGGTCAACAGCTCTATCGAGTTGCCGATCAGCAGGAGAACCGCTACCTGCAGAAGGTACCCCGTGATTGCGCCGAGGGATGGCGTCAACCAGGGCAAGAAGTCATCGATGGCCGAGAAGGAGGCCCACGAGGGAGAACTCGGGGCGCTGCCGCGTCCGGCCACGACACCCACGGCCCTGGCCAACACTCCGAGTGCGATTCCCAGCCCCAGCGTGCCCAGCGTCAACCCGGGGAGCCACTGGATGGTTCGCCCCACATAGCCCATTAGTAGAGCCACCAGAAGAGAGAGAAAAAGCAGACCGATGAAGCCGATTGCGATCAGAGCAAGCAGCTGAAGATTGAGAGGCTGGGCCGTCGTCAGGTTCCACCTCAGAGCGGGCCAGTTGTTGAAGAAAGATGCCAGGCTGACTCCGAAGATCAGAGGGGCAAACAACAGAAAGCAGCGCAGCGAGAACTTCCCACGGCTCCAGCTGACTATAGCAGTCACCGTTCCCGCCACCCCTGCCAGGGCCAGCAGCAGACCGCAGAAGACCTGAACGATGGTGGCAATGTTGCTCCGATTCCGCTCCTCCCGCTCCCAGTCCTCGGGGATCTGAATAAAACGATAGACATCGACCGTCTCATCTCCGGCCAGAGAAGCGCCCACCCGGGCTTCACCTCGTGGCAGTTCGACCGTATGGTCGCTGAAAGTGAAAGTCCAGTCCAGTCGCGCGGGCAACTTTGAGGGCTCTGCTGAGATCTCCTTCAGATCTAGAGGCCGAAGCTGGAACCGGGCTTCGATTCCGGCGAGGGCAGCCACCCTGGCCACTTCCTCGGAAAGTGTCGGCCCGGGCTCGGCTTCAGGAATCCGATGGACGAAGCGCGGGACCGAGGCGGTATCCGCTACATAGACCTGATACTCCTCGGCTCGGGCCTCAACTTCGCCCTCAAAGTTGGCATACCGGATGGCCCAGCGCGGCCGCGACAGATAGATGTCGGCCAGTTCTCGATACTTTTCTTGGCCGGCGGTTTGCCAGATGAAGCGGCCCGCAACCTGGGCTCCTCCCAGGATGGAAACCATCTCCTGCCAGCTCTCCGGCAGCTCGACTCCACGCTCGTCCATCAGACTCCGTGCGATGTTTAGGGCTTCGTCTTTTCCGACTGCCAGATCGGGAGCTTCAGTCTGAAAACGGCCGAGTAGAGCCCACACCAGAATTCCCCCAAAGCCGCCTACGAGGATGGCCTTCCGTAGTAATGGAGACATCGCTTTCCCGCTCTCGGCTTGGGGGGCGATTGGCACGGTCGCGGGCACCACCTCAGGAGGCCTCCAGGCTTCGTTAAGAGCTTGAGGCGAGAGTGTACTCCAGCTCCCCCGCCCGGACTCGGACCCAGCCGATCACCGCTAACGGGGCCAGGGCCAGAAGAATCAGCAGACTCCTGTCCAGCCACAAACCAGGAGCCACCGAGACAAAGAGAGGAATGGCGAACCACACCACGTCGAAGACATAGTGAAGAACGACCGCCGTCACTAAGCCGAAGACCAGGTAGATAGCTCCGAAGAACAATGAGGGAATGACCAATTCAACGACCCGAGCATAGGCAGGCTGAGTCGGATAAGGAGCGTGACCAGCACCGAAAATCAACGCTTGCAGGACCATCGCACCGACCACCCACAACCAGGTCCTTCCGAAACGCCAGCCCAGCAGGACCGCTCCCGCCAGGGGTACGGCCCGAAATAAACACTCCTCCCAGAATCCCGCCTGAAAGGAAATCGCAATGGCCGACAACCAGGGTAAGTAATTGGCCAGCACATCCGGCTGCAGGAGGGCATCGGAAGGAGTCCACCAACCGAATAGATTGTTGGATAGGAAATAGAGGACGACCTCATAGGCGAAGAAGAGCGGCACCAGGAGGTAGCCTGCCACGACCCGGCCCAGCATCGGGGTTGTGTTGGCAATCCCGACGGATCCGCTCTTCCAGATGTGGATGTGGTGGGGGAAGGCTCTGCGCGTGAAGGTTTCTGCCGCCATGAAAAAGAGTGTCAACAGGATGCCCAGAACCACGATCTGGAGCGCGGCGCCGGCCAGCTGGGTTGCCAGAAAGCCCTGGCCGGAGAGGGCTGTGTCGTAGCCCATCCAGGCCAACGGCAACTGGTTCAGAACCACCAACCCTTGCAGGAATGCCACCAGGAGCCCCCAACCAAGAGCCTGTTTCCACACCACCCAGCCTTTCCGCAACAGGAAAAAGAGGCCTACCAGACAGCCCCCCAGGATATAGATTAGCCCCATTGCGAGGCTTCCCACCAACCCGATTGTGTCGTTGGAGGACCGCATTTCCGCATAGCGTCGCTCGAACTCCTGGGGGATCCAGATAAAGTGGGTCAGCTCCGTGAATCGCTCGCCCGCCACAACCAGTCGCAGTCGGTAGCGCCCTTCTCCAATAGTCCGTCGGCTGTGCTCGTAGACCAGGGTGTGATCGATGCGCCCTCCCGGCCGCACTTCCTGCGACTGTTCCACAAGCTCGTAGGATCCCAGATCAACTTTCCAATCGTCGCCGGCGTGCTGCTCGGCTAAGGCCTGGGCCGCCTCTCCGTCCCACGTGGCTCCGGCCTGATCCTCTGGCAGCTTTTCCCGAAATCCCCAGCGCCGCCCCGCCGGAGTGAAGCGGATCAGGGTTTCTGTCGTCTCCTGTTCACGGTAATGACGCACCCGCCAGGAGTAGGGATGGTAGAGGCCCTCCTCCAGCAAGCGTGCAAAGGCCAGTTTCCCGCCACCTTC
>CBDDCF010000020.1:0-128858 GCA_965225995.1 Acidobacteriota bacterium
CTTCTGGTACGGGACCCGGAGATTGAGCTCGAGCTGTTCGATGTCGAAGCCCGCTACGTTCCAGAGCAGACCAGCGAGGACGGATTTCGGCGTGGACTGCCCACGTCCCGGCGAGCTTCCAGCCTGACTCTCTGGACAACGCTGCGTGCCCACGGATGGGAGGCAATCCGAGAAGGAGTCAGGCGGAACATTCATCTCACCAGGCGGCTCGAGCAGTTGTTGAGAGCTGGTGGCTTCGAAGTGTGCGACAACCTACCCCTCTCGGTAGCCGCCGCTCGTTGGACTCCAAAAGGTTGGGAGCCTCGGGATGTGGATGATCTGCAGGCCCGGATCGCTCAGCGAGCAGTTGAGTCAGGCCGTGCCTGGTTCTCGACAGTGGGACACCAACAGAAGGTATGGCTCCGTTTCAACCTCGTCAATCTTCATGTCCGGGAGCAGCCTATGGAACAGTTAGCTGAAATTGCTCTGGAGGAGGCGAGGAAGAGCGCCGCGAACTAGTCTACTGTCCGGGAAGTTCCCGTTGAACTATTCATCCACTCGAGAAAAGACGGGGGCAAAGGCACGGGCATGGGCGCGTTGGAAAGTCCAGCCCCAGATCCGATGAGAGCGAAGAAGGGGACACCTCAAACATCGGAATTGGACCCGTGCCTTGGGAATTGGACCCCTGGGTCCCTGGACCCTTCCCCCTTCGCCAAGGCTTCGGAGGGCAGTCAGTGCCCAGTTTCAGAAAACTTACCCGACTGTAAGCAAGTTGCCGGGGCGAGGTGCCTATCCGGGAGGAATCGAGAAGACCGGTACATTTCCCCATCGCCCCTCGGGAAAGAAAACATCGATGGCTCCGACCACAACCGGGGAATCACTTACCACCCGTACCTGTCCCCGAAACCCGTTGGGACGAACCGGCGGCACAATGAAGACCTTTCCCCGGATTAGGAAGCCGAAGAGCAGGTCGCTGAGCCGTTCCCCGGGGCCGATCTTGAATTCGTTGACATCCAAAAAGCGGCCGTCATCCCTGATCGCCTGCAGCGTGATATGAGCCGTTCTGGTCAGCGATGGATTGACGATTGAGACGGCGACTTCGCGCCGCCGGGTAAGACTGGCCGGGAGGGCACTGAGTTTGCGTGCAGTGCCGGCTGCGGCTCGCACCTTCGATCGAATATTCCGCGAATCGACTTGATTCAATAGCATTTCACAGGCGTCGCCTGCCTCTTCCACGAAAGCTATCTCAGCATCGACCCGAGGTGCTAGATTGCCGGTCCAAGTGATCCGTGCCCAGCCTCCGAAATCACTGGCACGTGTCTGAAAACGGCGGACCTGGCCTGGACCGAGCGTCCCAGTCGCCTCCACCGGAGGACACATAATCTCGTCCGCAGCCACTTCGCTCCCCTGATGGTCCAAGAATTGTATAGCCGGGGAAAAGGTGGTAGCCGAAGAGGTGAACACCGCAGCCGACGAAGTATTCAGAATCGTTATCGAAGTCACGAGTTGGGCGTCGCCTGGCAGCTTTCGTCCAGACACGATAGGCAAGCATAGTTGATCCGAAAAATCTTCCTCCGCTCCGGTCCCAGCTACTCCTTGCGTCGGGACGGAAACGGTCTGACTCAGACGTGTCTTGTGCCTGCCAACGGCCAATGGTGTGCCGCCCATCTGACCGCCCAATGCCTCAAACTCCGGCCCCTCAAGGAGCGGGCCTGTCATGAATACCAGCAACCACAACAACGTCTGTTTTCCGCGCATATTCTTGAACCCTCAGTTCGCCAATCCACTGTTGAGGTTGGCAAAAGTCATTGCTACTTTTTTAACATTTTACCCGACTTTCCTCATTCTGGAACATACTCCCGTCGGGAATTCTACGATGGCTCCTGCCGCACCTTGATCTGGTAAGCTACTTTGCAAGGAGGATCCAATTGGCCAAAAAGAATAAGATTCGCTGGTGGCCGTTGTGGCTGATCCTGCTGGGAGAAGCTGGAGCGCTGGTTTTCTTCTGGTTCATCCGAGACTTTCCCGTCCGCCAGCAATCGGTGCTGGCGACTATGGGGACGGCTCTGATCGCCGGGGGCCTGACGGGTATCTGGTTTCTATTTCTCTCCAGAATCCGCTGGAAGAGCCGATTTCAAGGACTGGGTCTGGTGGTTATGCTGCTGGTGGCATTCGCCTTCCTCTTCGAGTTTGCGGGTATGAGTGGGGATCTGGTTCCCCAGTTCCGCTTTCGTTACGGTGGAACCAACCTGGTGAGCGGCAGCGATTCTCTGGATGGACTTCGCATCTCTGACTATCCTCAGTTCCAAGGCCCCCACCGAAATGCTGTAATCGAGGACAGCTCGATCGAATTCGATTGGGTCGCTAATCCTCCTGAACTTCTCTGGAAACGTCCGGTCGGTGACGCGATTAGTGGCTTCTCGGTGTCGGGTCAGTTGGCGATCCCCCAGGAACAGGATGGAGATCAGGAGAAGATCGTCGCCTATGGGTTGGCCGGCGGAGAAATCATCTGGGAGCATCGCAATCAAGGGCACTATGCATCGCCGGTTGCCGGTAAAGGACCCCGTTCAAATCCCACGATCGCTGCCGGCCGCGTTTTTGCGATGGGCTCGACTGGATGGTTGACCGCATTGGAACTGGACACCGGAGCCCTCCTTTGGTCGCGCAACGTCCTCGCAGATCATCAGCGCCAGGTACCGACATGGGGCAAATCGTGCTCCCCGCTAGTAGTGGGTGATCAGGTTATCGTCACCATCCACCGGAAGGCCCTCTTAGCCTATTCGGCCGAAGATGGCAGCCCGCTTTGGGAAAAGGGCAACGACGGGGGAAATTACGGCTCGCCCACCCTGCTCGAGCTGGCTGGCCGCCAGCAAGTCATTTCATTCAATTCGCAGGGCCCGGCTGGATATGCGGCAGAGAATGGGAAGCCACTATGGTCTTTTTCCTGGCCTCGTGGCTCCGAGCACGTGGCCTTGCCGGTCCGGGTTTCAGATACCCAACTCTTGGTCTCAACCGGCTACGGAGTCGGCGCAAAACTGCTCGAGTTCTCCAACCGTGGCGACGCACTCGAAGTGAGTGAGTTGTGGCACAGCATTCGGCTCAAGAGCAAATTCGCAAACTTCTTCGTGATCGGAGACTATATCTATGGCCTTGACGACGGGATTCTGACCTGTCTCGAGCTGGCTACCGGCGAGCGAGTCTGGAAACGAGGCCGCTACGGACACGGCCAGATGATTCTCGTCGGAACGACGATTCTCCTGATGGCTGAAGACGGCCGCCTGGTAGCCATTGAACCGAGCCCCGAAGGACTCAAAGAAATCTCTTCATTTCAGGCTCTGGATGGCCACACCTGGAACCCTCCAGCCCTGGCCGGGGAATTGCTAGTGGTGCGCAACGGCCGGGAGGCAGCTTGCTATCGGCTTCCTTCCTCCTCGTAGGCCCTTCGGTTGCCGAGGGCCGCCAGATTATGCATTCAAGAAAGAAACTGGTCTAAAAGTAGCATCGGCATCTTGCTGTGATCTGCACTCTGCCTGCATTCGGGTCGCGAGCTCAGGCCTTCCTGAGAAAGGTCGGTCGCTTCATCGGGATTGGCACTGACAGCTCCAGAGCCGCTTACGCATCCGATCTGCTTCGCCGCCAGGGAGGCAAGCCATGCTTTGTAGGAGTCCAGATGTGCTGGCGAACTCCGCTCTCCGGGAAGGAGAGCTGGAGTAGGAAGGGTCCAGGGGGACAATTCCCAAGGTGGGTGCGAACACGGTTGCAGGTCCTGCCTGGAAGGCCGGGTTCGCCAGCACATCTGGCTCCTACAAAGCGTGGGTTGGATCTGAGGCGGCGAAGCAAATTGAACGAGGCGGCGAGTAGGCTGCAAGGGGCAATGGCCACTCGGTTAGGCAATCGCTTCTCCCCAGCCCAAAACTTGACTCAACGTCAAGATAGGACTCGGACAACCCTCTTAGTTAGTTAGCCAGGGATTGGTTGCGAAACCAGCGCACACCTCGCACCCGGGTGGTCCGAACGCCGTTGTCGAACTCGATGAACAGCCCGGCAGCCGCAATCCAGTCGGTCTTGATCGCTCGTCCTCCCCAGGTACAGCCCGAAATGCCCGTAGCGCTGGCTGTCAGACCGGACTTGAGGAACCAACCCCCTGCCACCAGGAAGGTGCCATTGCCCAGCACTCGAATCACGTAGAGTGAATTGCGGGTCTGAACTTCGCCCCGATCACCCGGAGAAACGTCTGAACGGTGGATCCCGTCGATATGGCGAGCGGAGTCGCATAGCTTTTCGAAAGGAATGGCTGGTGCTCTAGCCGCGTGGATGCCGGAAGTTGTGGAATCCTGAAAACCCATGCCCAGGAGATCCTACCATAAACGGGTGGCTCAAGCTCGTAGGCGGTCGAGCCCATCCGGCCCAACTAGGCACCGACAATGAGGCCAAGAGGCAGTCAGTTCCCAGTTTCAGAAACGTGGCCCGACTCTAAGCAAGTTGCCAGGGAGAGGTGCCTAATCGAATCGGATCTCGACCGGTGCAGATCCACTCGCGACATCAACTTCGATTGTGCGCCGGCCCAGCAGTTCGTGCCAGGCTTCGAGCTGGTAGGTGCCGGCTGCCAATCCCTCGATTGAAAAAGCCCCCGTCTCGCCGGTTACGGCAAAAAAGGGGTGATCGAGCACCCCAATATAGGCGGACATCCAGGGGTGGATATCGCACTTGATGCGAACCATTACCTCAGATTTTTTAAAGACCTGCATCGTTTCCAAACCCTGAAACGGCTGGCCCATGTTGAACTCCTTATTCGCCTGGGCTAGGGCATGAATGTTGTGCCCCGTCGGATCTTCGTTGCGAATCAAGAGGGGTTGGCCCACCTGGACTCCCAGTACGTGAGGGCGGAAAATACAGCCCTCCTGGTGCAGGACGACCGGGTCCGATATCACTCCCCCAGGTTTGGGAGCCGCTTGCTTGATCCACACAAAGACATTGGCCAATCCACCTTCCCGAGCTACGATCTGTTGGGTAAACACCGGGTCTTGATGGGCACTCACGCAGACCGGGTCAGCGTTCATCCGAATCCGTCTGTCAGAGTCTTCTCCCGAGAAACTGACTCTTCCGTGAATCGCCATCGTTTGAGGAGGCACGAACGCGGAAACCCAAGCCCGCACTCCACCGGATAATCCCAACAATGCCAGGGTTAAGAGAATCAGCAACCTTCCGCGTCCCATCTTTGTCACCATCCCTCCCAGAAAGCTCCATCTGCCAGGTCCCAGAGCAGGAACCAGTGTAACTTGTAATCGTATGTCGGCCCCCGCACTGGGATCTCGATTCCCGCGACCAAGGCCACATGCCCCCTCTTGGAAAGACCGAAATAGGCCTGCGGAGTCAAAGTAAAACCAACCTGGCCCGCCGATTCATAGGGCAGGCTCAGCTTCCCCTCGATGCCGGGAAAGAAAGCTCGCGGCCAAGGCGACCGCATCCAATGCAGGATTCCCCTCACTTGCACATCCCCTTTCGCGGCATCATCAGCCAGCAGGTGGGTCAGCAGGTTGCCTTGCAGCGTCAGGCTGTCTCCCAGCCCCTTGGCAAAAGCAAAATAGGGGACAATTTGATCTGATGCACTCTCTCTGTCCTGTAGCGGAATCTCGGCTTCGATCCCGGCCGTCCACAGAGTCTGGCTCTCCAGATCGTACCCGAGGGCATATTTGAAGCCCAATTCCAGCTCGCGCAGGCCGCTGAAAGACTCCCGTGCGAGATGACTCAGCTTGACCTCAACCTGGGCCCTGCGACCAATCCGGCGAGCGTGGTAGAGCGTATTGGTGAGAGCTTCTGTTGAGCCCTCACTTTCGAAACTTCCGAGGAGTAGGGCTTCGTCTTCGGGAAAGGCCTTGATTGTCGCGATCCCGCGCAGGAAATTGAGATCTCCCGGGGGATATCCTTCGGTATTGGAGAAGGCCTTGATGTAGGCAACCAGTTCGTCGATCTGCGGATCACTGAAGACTTGCCCGTAGGCTGGCATCTGCCCCGAGAGCCCGAGCGGCTTTGCTCCATACTTGATGACTAAGAACCAGTCTGCTGCTGGTTCCCCGCTACTGAACATGGGATCGGTAAGATCCGCCGGCTCCACTTCGAAGGTGGGCAGTAGCGGGCTATCGACAGAAAGACCCGCCCCAGACGCGCCATGACACGATGCGCAGGCCTTCTCATAAATCTCGCTCACCGGCATTCCCGCCGCCGGGTTCTGGGCGGCTCCCAAGCAGCCAGTCAGTACCCACTTTACTATCGCTAGCGCGAGCTTCGAAGCTCTCCTACGGAGCCTGAAGCGTGAGCGAGGGAGCAGGATTGGCATGGCCCGGATTATAATCGGGACAACTCTCTCTGTTCAACACCAGAACTTTCTATTTTTCAATGGTTTAATTGAAAACGAGTCTCAAAATCAATAGACATCTACTTCGCCCGACCGGATGTTGTAACTGTGTTCGACAGGTAAGACGAAGACTCGACCGTCTCCAATTTCTCCGGTTCGGGCCGTCTTGATGATGGTGGCGAGGGCTTCTTCGAGACGATCCCGCGGAAGAACGATTTCAATTTTGACCTTGGGAAGCAGGCTGACCTCGTATTCGCGGCCTCGATAGATGCTGGCGTGGCCCCGCTGTCGGCCATGCCCACGAACCTCTGCAATGGTCATTCCAGAGATTTCGAGTTCCCCCAGAGCGTCCTGAATCTCTTCCACCTTACTCGGTCGCACGATGGCAACAATCATCTCCATACTGTTTCGTCCCTACTCTGAGAAATGGCACCCAGGATCTCTCTCTGAAGCCTCGATTTCCGCTCATCATCAAGCTTCTTTCCTCGGTAAGTCAAATAGAACACATCAATTGCCCGGTGTCCTTCCGTGTTGATCAACACCAGTTCGATATTGCAGTCGAGCCCGGCGATCTGGGTCGTGATGCGGTAGAGCAGGCCCAGGCAATCGGGCGCCACCAGCTCCAGAATGGTGTAGCCGCCGCAGCTTGAAGCCTGGAAAGTGAGTCGCGGTTCGAAGCTCGGAGTCGCAGGACGAAAGAGTACACTCTGCTCCTTCCGTCGCAGCAATTGCCTGACGGAGAGCTGGTCCAGAATCGCGCCACGAAGCATCTCAAGAAACCCGTCTCCTTTGCTGGTCTCTCGTTCCATGATTCCGTCTGGATCGGAGAATTCAATGATGTCTAGCACCAGGCCGGCCCGGTTGGAAAACCCGTGCCCACGTCCGATGTTCATTTCAAAGTAAGAGATCAGACCAGCGATGCGGGCGAAGAGCCTCCGTCGATCACGAGTAATGACACAGAGCAGGTGATGCCCGTCCAAGGGCGTCAGGTGCACCTGAATTGGGTCTGCCTGAGTGACGGCGAGGGCCATTGCAAAGTGCCGATAGATCTCTTCAGCTGGGGTGGAGATCAAGTAGCGACGTGGAAAACCCTCCAGGAAGTGTTCGAATTCTTGGGGCGACAGTTCCGCGGGGAGATCGGCAGTGAGGGCTCGGTGATCGTCATGCTGAGCGATTCGTTCCTCCCCGTATCCGCGGGTAAGCTTGTTGTAGGCGGCCACGTAGAGCTGCCACAAGCGATCACGTCGCCACTGCGGCATGGCATCTGGAGAGACCGCGCTGATATCGCAGAACGTCAGTATGCAAAGCAGGCGTAGGCGTTCCACATTCTCCACCAGATCGGCAAACTCTCCGACTACCGTGGCGTCGTCCAGATCCCGTTTCTGGACCAGCGAAGACATCGCCAGATGGTGGCGTATCAAGAAATCCACATCATCTATGAGAGTGGTGGCAAGTCGAAAACGACTGAGAGCGTGTCGGGCCATGCTGGCGCCTGTCTCCGAATGGTTCCCACCCTGTCCTTTTCCAACGTCGTGCAGGAGCAGGCTCAGGGTCAGGGCTGAGGGGCAGCTGACTTCTTCCAGCAGAGCCGCAAAACGGCGGTCTGCAGCAGTTTCTGCCTGGGAGAGTTGCTCACACTCCCGAATCGCCCGAAGCGAGTGCTCGTCAACGGTGTACCGATGGTAGAAGTCTCGCACCATGCGGCTCTGGATGGACTCAAACTCGGGAAACAGGACGACCAGCAAACCGGCATCGTGCAGCTCACGCAGCATCGAGAAGAGCCCTTGTCGGGGTCGAAACAGCTCAAGAATGTCATTTCCCAACAAGGGATGGACAATCCCCCGAGCGATCTGCCCCGCTTGTTCGTGGATGGAATCGAGCAGAGAATGATCCGCAGCTTCCTGGCGTGCCAGCAGGGTCAACAGGTGTTTCAGAAGCTGGTGAAAGTTATTGAAAACGAGCCCGGACACTGACTCGGACTGTAGCTGTCCGAACAGACGTCGGAGCTGGCTTTCAATCTTGCGGGCATGTTGAAAATATTCCTCCATCACGGCCTCGACAGCCTGGGCTGGAAGCGGACTGGGCAGAAACATACTCGCCACTTTTTCCTGGAGGCGGTGGGTCATGCGATTTTGATCTCGTCCCGTCAGCACGTGCAGGCAAGTCCGCATGAAGCCGATTGCCAATTCAGCTGCCGCCAATTCCGGAGCAATCTCCTCCGATGCTTGCCGGCGGATGCGTCGCACGAGGTTCAGAATATGAGCGTCGCGGAGGCCGCCCGGTCCGCTCTTGAGGTCGGGCTCCAGATGATAAATCGTGTTGTCAAAGCGCTGATGCCGACGCTGCACCGCTTTCAGTAGGACGGGGAGCAGAGCTTCCGAGTGCAGCCCGGCCGGGAGCGGGCGGGTCGAGGAGAGGATCTCCTGGATCAGCTGTTGGGATCCCCACAGGGGGCGCAGATTCTGCAAAGCCAGAACGAACTGCCAGTCCTCCAGCTCGAGCTTTTCGAGGTCGGTTGGAGTAGCTACCTGCTGGCTCAGCTTTAAGCCGGCATCCCAAAGCTCCTGTAAGCAGCGCTTCACAGCTGGATCGACCGCGCCTGGGTCACGCCGCACCACCAGCAGATCGACGTCGGAGTGGGGAAACAGTCTTTCTCGACCGTAGCCGGCTAATGCAAGAATGCTCACCTCTGAAGAAAGAAGCCTTCCGGCCCAAGTCTGGATCACTCCGTCTACTAACCGCGTATGACCGGCCAGATAGGCTTTGACGTCACCCTCTTTCCGAAAGCGAGCCGCCAATCGCTCCCGCTCACAGTTGAGATGCTCGCGCAGGTATTCAGGAGAGTCCAGTTGGGAGTTCATTTTCACCCTGTTGCCAGGGCTAGGAGCCAGTCCGAGTAATGGGGTGCGGTTGCGAACAGGGGTCTTGTGAGTCGAGCTCGCGGAAAGAGACGGAAGGCGATGGCCCCCATCGGCGACAGCTCTTGACAAAGAGATCGGCCACAACCCCCCTGTTCCCTTCGGGTTATGGGCGGCGTTTCTTGTTGGCTAGACTTGGCAAGATTTAGCCAGACTGAACAACAAGAGCAATCTCCTTTGTTGCCGACGCTTGACGATGAAAGATATCAACTGTGCGTCGGGCGCCTCGTATCTTGGTCCACGGCGCCCATAACGCAATCCGCCCCAATACTCAGACAGGCTCCTAGACGAGTGATCTTTCGTATCTCGAAGAGCAAAACCAGAATATCACGATCTCCAAGCTCATCGACCGCGACCACCGGCTCCCCGTCAAACAAGTAGTTTGCGAGGTGTCTTCCGACGAGCGCCACCCGAATCGAGATTTCTTCCAATTCCCTACCCAGCCAGCGGTTCCAGGAATCCTGGTGATACGCCGGTTTGAAGTCACTCTTGTATCTAAGACTGCCTGGAAGGACCATCGAAAGCTCTTTCTTCAGATCACCCGCTCTCTTCCTCAGCACGCGAAACGACTCCCGGAAGACTTTCACGGATGCTTTCGAAACCTCACCAACGGACTCCTTCAACAAATCGGCCCGAATCCTCCTGCATTCGGTCAAAGCAGACTCCAGCTCGGCTAGCCCCTTCCGGGTGTCATCCAAGAAGCGATCGATACGTCTGTCCACGTATGACTCCATGAAACTCTCTTGCGAGATGCGGGAATTGAGAGAAATGAATTCCCGCTGAAAAAAGGAGCGCAGCCAGAGGTTCTGGCGGGTTCCGTGGGGCGGCTTTTCCGGTTTCTGAGGACTACTCAGACCAGGAGCCACCAGCACAAGAACGCTGACAAGCACAATCGATAAACGGCAAAGGGCTTTAGAGAGCTGACTTGAAGGAAGCGGAGGAAGTACTTTATGCATAGGAATCCGCTGATGAAGGAGGATACTACACCCAACAGCAAGGGCACCAGCGGGAGTCCCTGACCGGGGCCCTCCAAGGACGCTTCGACCAGCTTTCCGACCGTGACGGTGGCAAGCAAGGGAACGGCCAGCAGAAACGAGAAGCGAGCTGATTCCGTTCGGGAAAAGCCGAGCAGCAGGGCGGCCACGATGGTGATTCCCGAGCGGCTGACTCCCGGAACCAGGGCCAAGGCCTGAGCTAGGCCGATGATGAGGCCGTGCCGCCAACCGAGTGATTCCCAGGAACGCTTTCCACTCCCGGTTCGATCCGCCCAATACAGCAGCGCTCCGACCACCGCCAGCGTCACGACTACCACCCAGGGACCTCGTAAATACAGCTCGATATAGTTTCTCAAGAAGAGTCCGACCAGCAGGGCCGGCAGAGTGCCGACAATCAGAGGAGTCAGCAAGTCTGGTTCCGGGGACGGTAGGCCCCGCACCCGCAGCAGCAGGGCAGCCGTCAATTGGACCCAGTCGCGTCGAAAGTAGATCAGAACGGCGAATAGGGTTCCGCTGTGAAGGATCACATCGAAGCTCACCCCCATCGCTTCCCAGCCCAAGAGCCAAGGGAGAATCAGAAGATGGGCTGAGCTGCTGACGGGCAGAAACTCAGTCAAGCCCTGCACAATTCCCAGAATGATGGCCTGGATTGAAGCACTATCCATCGTCGAGTACGCTACCACCGGCAAAACCTAGCTGTCTCAAAACCTCCCTGGCAAGCTTCAAGAGAGTGATTTCAGGATCGTGGGGCCTTCCCAGGCCGCGAGCGGACCGTCAGCTCCGATCACAAACGTCTTTTTTTGAATAAGATCGCCGCCTGGGAAGGCGCCTCCCACGGTTTTGAAACTCCGTTTTCCTGAAAGGCCACACTGCCGCTTTTGGCAAATTTTGAGACAGCTTGAAAACGCCCATGATACCGCTAGTGCTGCGTTCAGGGAATAACCGGCAATTTGTCGGGAGCGCGACGCGAGTCAGATCGAAGCACGAGGACGAGAGCCCTCAGTCGGTTGAGACTGCTATACTCCGATTCTTGGGAGGCTTCTTCAAATCACCCCTGGGCTCTTCGCCGCGACCCCGGGTATTCTCAAACCGGAACCGGGAAGGTAGCTGGTGACCGCACAGCCAGGCGTTCCGCGCCACGAGACCATCATTATTCTTGATTTCGGCTCCCAGTACACCCAGTTAATTGCCCGGCGGGTTCGCGAATTGGGAGTCTATGCCGAGATCCTGCCCTATCATGCCAGCTGGGAAGAGATCTCACGGCGCAACCTTCGAGGCATAATCTTGTCGGGTGGCCCGCAATCGGTTTTCGCCGATCATTCCCCCCATCCCTGTCTCGAAGTCTATGACTTTCCGGGCCCTATCCTGGGAATTTGTTACGGGATGATGTTGCTGGCTCAGCAGCTGGGAGGCCAAGTCTGTCCCACGTCTCACCGCGAGTTTGGAAGAGCCGAGTTCATCCCGGATCCGGGTTCCCGATTGCTAGCTTCAATTCCGACCGGCACGGTTTGGATGAGTCATGGAGATCGTATCGAAGTGGTCCCACCCGGCTTCACGGAGGTGGGCCAAACCGCTTCCGCGATTGCTGCCATGTCTTCCGACGACCAACGAATCCACGGCATTCAGTTCCATCCCGAGGTGGTGCATACCGAACACGGGATGACAGTCTTCCGCAACTTCCTATTTGAGATCTGTGGGTGCGAGGGGGACTGGACAGTCCACTCGTTCGTCCAGGAAGCCGTGGAATCGATCGAACGGAGTGTCGGGGAAGACAGCGCCTTGTGCGCACTCTCTGGAGGAGTCGATTCCACGGTAGCTGCGGTCCTGGTTCAAAGAGCGATCGGCAATCGACTGAGTTGCGTCTTCGTCGATAACGGACTGCTGCGCAAGAACGAGTTTCAGGAAGTCCTGGGGATGTTTCGCGATCATCTCGAGCTGAACGTGACTGGTGTCGATGCCCGCCGCCAGTTTCTGGATCCCCTGCACGGAGTGCTCGACCCGGAGGAAAAGCGAAAGATCATCGGGACCCAGTTCATCCGAGTCTTCGAGTCCCAGGCCTGTCAACTGGGTGATCCGCCCTTCCTGGTGCAGGGTACGCTTTACCCCGATGTCATCGAGTCGATCTCGGTCAAAGGCCCGGCCGATGTCATCAAGAGTCATCACAACGTGGGCGGCCTTCCGGAAGATCTGAAGTTCAAATTGGTCGAGCCGCTGCGCGAATTGTTCAAGGACGAAGTCCGAAGGGCCGGTGGGGAACTTGGAATCCCTTCCCGATTCCTGGAGCGGCAACCTTTCCCGGGACCAGGGCTTGCGGTACGAATCGTAGGGGAAGTCACCGAAGAGAGGCTCGGCGTGCTTCGAGAAGCCGACGCCATCGTTGATCAAGAGATTCGCAAAGCGGGGCTCTACCAGCAAGTGTGGCAGGCTTTTGCCGTCTTGCTCCCGATTCGGAGCGTCGGAGTCATGGGGGACAACCGCACCTATGAACATGTGGCGGCAATTCGCGCTGTTTATAGCCAGGACGGCATGACGGCAGACTGGGTTCCCCTCCCCCACGACTTGCTGGCCCTTGTCTCCAATCGAATAGTCAATGAAGTGAGAGGCATCAACCGAGTCGTCTACGACATTAGCTCGAAACCTCCGAGCACGATCGAGTGGGAGTAGATTTCAGTAAGCCGCAATAAGATTGAGATCTCGCGCTTCAGGTGCTGGACTCGGAGCCACGCTTTCCGACTGAGAAAAAGTTATGGCAACACCCCAATTCGTACATCTTCACCTGCACACCCACTTCAGCCTGCTGGACGGGGCGAATCGGATCAATGATGTGATGCAGAAAGCGGCCGAACTGAAAATGCCGGCCATCGCCCTCACAGATCACGGAAATCTGTTCGGCGCCATCCAATTTCACGATGCAGCCCTCAAGCACGGAATCAAACCGATCATCGGCTGTGAAGTCTATGTGGCCCGTGAAGGGCGCCACACTCGTAGTGGACGTTCTGCAAGAAGCAATCACCTGGTACTACTGGCCAAGAACGAAGTAGGCTACCACAACCTCGTCCGATTAGTCACTTTGGGCTATCAGGAGGGCTTTTATTACCGCCCCAGAGTAGACAAGGAACTGCTGGCCCGATACTCCGAGGGACTGATCGCGCTCTCAGCCTGCCTGCAGGGCATCGTAGCCTGGAACATCACGCGCGATCATTACGCTCAGGCTCGCGAAGAAGCGGCTCAGTTGTCCGATATCTACGGGGCCGGAAATCTCTACCTCGAACTCCAGGACCATGGTATCGAGGCCCAGAAGACAGCCAACGAAGGAGTCCTGAAGCTGGCCCAAGATCTCGAGCTGCCGCTGGTCGCCAGCAATGACTGCCACTACCTGAACCAGAAGGACTCGTTCTCCCACGATGTCCTGCTTTGTGTGCAAACCGGAAAATCGGTTCAGGATCCGAATCGCCTCCGCTACGAGACTGACCAGTTCTTTTTCAAATCGGCGGCTGAAATGGAGCAGCTCTTTGGACACATCTCGGGAGCCCTGTCCAACACTTTGCAAGTGGCCGAGAAGTGTAACTTCGAACTGGGACCCACCAAAGATGTCTTCCCTGAGTTCGATGTTCCCTCTAGCCACAGCGTCGACAGCTATTTCGAAAAGGTGGTTCGCGACGGCTTCCAGGAACGTCGTGAACTACTCGAAGAACGGGCCAAAGACGGCACACTGCGACACGATCTCGAGGCCTACGAAGATCGACTCACCCATGAAATCCAGATGATCCAGCAAATGAAGTTTCCCGGCTATTTTCTGATCGTCTGGGACTTCATGCGATACGCCAGGGAAGAGGGCATTCCGGTTGGGCCGGGTCGTGGATCGGCTGCGGGAGCGCTTGTCGCTTATGCTCTCCGAATCACGGATGTGGATCCGCTCGAGTATGACCTCCTGTTCGAACGCTTCCTGAACCCGGAACGGGTCAATCCTCCCGACATCGACATCGACTTCTGCATGAACCGGCGAGTCGAAGTCATCGACTACGTCACCCGCAAGTACGGCAGAGATAATGTGTGTCAAATCATTACCTTCGGCACCATGGCGGCGCGGGGCGCGATTCGAGACGTGGGGCGCAGCCTGAGCATCCCTTATGCCGAAGTTGACAAGATCGCCAAACTGGTTCCGCAAGAGCCGGGAGCCACTCTGAAGAAAGCTCTCGAAGGCGTCAAGGAGCTTCGGGAGCTGGCCCAGAGCGATCCCCGATACGAGCAGCTCCTCACGATTGCCCGAGATCTAGAAGGACTGGCCCGGCATGCCTCGACTCACGCGGCCGGTGTGGTGATCGCTCCCCGGCCACTGATTGAACTCATCCCCCTCTACAAGTCGAGTAAGGATGAAATCATGACGCAGTTCGCGATGTACGACCTGGAACGTCTGGGACTGCTGAAAATGGACTTCCTGGCTCTGACTACCCTGACCGTGATCGAGCAAACTCTGCAACAGGTGAAGGATCAAATGGGAGTGACACTCGATCTACCTCAGCTCTCTTTGCGTGACAGCCAGACCTTTCAGCTCTTTTGCGACGGTCGGACCTCGGGTATCTTCCAGTTTGAGTCCTCGGGCATGCGCGACATTCTGAGACGCATGCAGCCCGACCGCTTCGGGGACCTGATTGCTCTGAATGCCCTCTATCGCCCGGGCCCCATCCAAGGGGGAATGATCGATGATTTCATCAACCGCAGACATGGGAAGGTCAAAGTCACCTATGAGCTTCCGGAACTGGAAGAGATTCTGAAGGAGACCTACGGCGTCATCGTCTACCAGGAACAGGTCATGCAAATCGCCAGCAAGCTGGCCGGTTTCTCACTGGGAAGCGCCGATCTGCTGCGCCGAGCCATGGGAAAGAAAAAGCTCTCGGTGATGACCGAGCAGCGCAAGAAATTCATCGCAGGGGCGGATGAGCGAGGTTTCGACAAGACCAAGGCGAAGCGCATCTTCGACCTGATGGAACAATTCGCGGGCTACGGCTTCAACAAGAGCCATTCCACCGCCTATGCCCTGCTCGCCTACCAGACGGCTTATCTCAAGACTCATTACCCAGTTCAATTCATGGCCGCCATGTTGACCAGTGAAATGTCGAACACCGACAAAGTGGTCAAGTACCTGAGCGAGAGCAAAGACATGGGAATCAGGGTGCTTCCTCCCGATATCAATGCCAGCGATCTCCACTTCCGGGCGGCCGGGAAAGACATCGTCTTCGGGTTGGCAGCCACCAAGAACGTCGGCGAAGGGGCGATCCGTAATATCCTGGCCTGCCGTGAAGAAAAGGGCAATTTCACCAGCTTCTTCGGCTTTTGTGAGACAGTCGATCTACGTAGTGTCAACAAGCGCGTACTGGAGGCCTTCATCAAATCGGGTTGTTTTGACGCCTTCGCTCACAGTCGAAAATCCCTCCACGAGGTCCTCGACCGCGCTATCGAACGGGGACAAAAGGCCCAGCGCGACCGGCTGAGCGGACAAAAAGGATTGTTCGCGGAAATGCTCGACGTACTTCCTCCTGAAGATGACCGGATTCCGGATCTCGGAGAGTGGGGAGATCGCGAAAAATGGAGCTACGAAAAAGAGAGCTTGGGCTTCTATGTCACCGGCCATCCCTTGCAAAAATACGAGGCAGAACTGAAGCAGTTCACCCATCTCCCGGCCGGCGATATTACTGAGGACGTCTCCGGGCGTGAGCTGTCGCTGGGAGGGGTGGTGACCGGCCTGCGGAAACTTACCACTCGCAAGGGAGATGCTATGGCCACCTTTTTACTCGAGGATCTCTCGGGTACGGTCGAGGTTGTCGTGTGGCCGAGATCCTTTGCCAAGTGTGCCGATCTGCTCGAAAACAATGATTTACCTATCCTGGTCACAGGCCGAGTCGAGGTCGATGGGAAGGGAGAGAGCCGGATCCTCTGCTCCGAGATAACAGCCCTCGATTCGGTGTGGGAAAAAGGAGTACAGATGGCCCGCATCTCGATACCAGTACCCGCCATCGCCTCTGACAAAGTGGAGAAGCTGCGTACCCTGCTGGCCCGCTACCCAGGCCACTGTCCGGTGGAGTTCGAGCTCCACCAGCAGCGCCAATTCTCGATTCGGATCGTTCCCAACGAATCTCTCGAGATCAATCCCGTCCCCCCTTTCATCGATGAGGTCGAGCGCCTCTTTGGTGAAGACACTGTCACCCTGTATACTTAGCCCTTCTCCATGGAAGCCAAGTTGCGCGAAATCAACCTGTTGCAGGAACGCGTCCAGAGTCTACCTCCGGAAGCGGAGCAGGAGCTGCCAGGGCTGCGCCTGCGCATCAGCGAGTTGGAAGAACAGCTGCGCCGGGAGATGACAGCCTGGGATCACGTCCAGCTCGCGCGCCATGAAAAGCGACCCTATACCCTCGACTACATCGAGCTGATCTTTGACAGCTTCACACCGATCCATGGAGATCGGAAATTCGCGGATGATCCTGCCATCGTTGGTGGGATGGCTGACCTTGACGGGAAAGCGGTCATGGTTCTAGGACAACAGAAAGGGCGCAACACCAAGGATCGCATCTATCGCAATTACGGAATGCCGAAACCAGAGGGTTACCGTAAGGCGCTCCGTTTGATGAAGCTGGCAGAGAAGTTCGGGCGCCCAGTGCTGACCCTTATCGATACTCCCGGAGCCTACCCGGGGCTGGGGGCGGAAGAGCGAGGCCAGGCCGAGGCCATCGCCTGTAATCTCAAAGCCATGGCTTCGCTCCGAGTTCCGATAGTGGCCAGCGTGCTGGGTGAAGGAGGGAGCGGCGGAGCTCTAGCCATCGGGTTGGCCGACCGGGTCCTGATGCTCGAGCATTCAATCTACTCCGTCATCTCTCCAGAGAGCTGTTCTGCAATTCTCTGGAAGGATCAGGATCACGCTCGGGAAGCAGCCGAAAACCTCCGGCTGACCGCTCCCCATCTCAAACGATTCGGGGTGATCGATGAAATCTTGCCGGAACCTCCCGGTGGAGCTCATTCCCAGCCCTCCGCAATGGCGGACACATTAAAGGAAGCACTCAAACGCCATCTGGGCGCCCTCGAGAAGCTCGCCGAGGAGGACCTGCTCGAACACCGCTACCAACGGTTTCGCCGGATCGGCCATTTCGAAGAGGCCGGCCCTACTTCCGCTTAACGTGAAACGCTTCGCCAAACCGCTCCTCTTCCTGGCCTCTCTGGCTCTCTCACTGCTCGCTTTCGAGATCGGAGTTCGATTCCTGGAGATCGATTACAATCCCAATCCCAACTGGCGTTTCCATCCCCGACTCGGATGGACCCAGGAACGGGGTATTACCTACGATTACCAACCCGGGGGGGGCAACGTCCGAGTCGAGTTCAACCGGCTGGGCTTTCGAGATGTAGAGCACACCCTGGAAAAACCGGCTGGAACGCGCAGAATCGTGATACTCGGAGACTCTTTCTCCGAAGCCCTCCAAGTCAACCTTGATCAAACCTATTGGCGCCAACTCGCGAAGCTGCTCTCCGAAGTACAGGGCCAACCCTGGGAGGTAATCAATCTGGGAGTGGGAGACTGGGGAAACGGTCAGGCACTACTCGTCCTTCGTGAGTACGGTATCGCCTATCAGCCAGACCTCGTGGTTTCCCAGATATTTCCCCTTAACGACATCTGTAATAACACACTCGAGCTGGCCTACCTGTGCAAGAGCCAGAACGATGACTATCGCCCCTACTTCGGGCTGCGAGAGGGGCGGCTGGAGCAGACCTGGACCCAACCTGGCCGCCAGTGGCTCCGCTCCCGTTTGATTTCATTCGGCGTGCTCGAGCTCCTGATGATCAAGATTCTTGGCGAGGAGCGCCAGGAAACAGTCGAAGAAAAACATCAGCGACTGACTCAAGAGCGCGGTTTCAGGTCCGATCCTCTGCTTCTTACTTACGCCTCGGACCGGCGCCAACCCGCGGTGGTCCAGCGAGCATGGCAAACTACGGAAGCGCTCCTGGCCGAGACCTTTCGTATTTGTAAAGAAGAAGGCATCGGCTGGGTCGGGGTCGTGGCGCCCTTCGAAGCCAGGATCAACGAATCATGGCTTCATTTCGAGCAAGCACTGGCACAGTTCGAGCCCGACGTCGATTATCCGGAAAAACGCCTGGGGCGCCTTTTCCAGGAATTGGGGGCCCCCGTTCTCATGCTCAAGCCCCTATTCGAAGAGCACAAAGAAGAAGTTCTTCCCTTCATCGATGGTCACTTCAGCCCGCGAGCCCACACTTTGGCAGCCGAAGCCCTGCGAGACCTGATTCTCGAGTCGCGCGTGTTGGATTGGACAGCCGGAAGCTAGTGTACTGTCCGGAAAGTTCCCGATGCTACTTCGGGCGCCTTTTGACCGCCAGCTTTGTTGCGCAACGTCGAAAGACCCCGCGTATGACTACCTTGCGCGCCTCGCTGGCGATCAAAACTCATCCCGAATTGGCAACGGGTACTTCCCGGACAGTACACTAGCCCGTCCAACCCCGAGACAGTTCTCAGGTCCACGGCTCTACAGGTGTTGGGAGGCTCTTGACAGGACTTCCGGCACTTGTTCTTATCAGTCTCGTGCACAAGGATGAGCTCAAGTGGTCAGCTTGGTCTCCCATCCTGGCAGTCAGCCTTTCGATGGTTGCTTTCATTTCCATCAAGACGGCTCGGGACACCGTCTTTTTCAATGAAGGTGGTCTTTCTCAGTTGCCGGTCGCTTACATCTGGATCGCCTTGGCCTCGGTTCCGGCGGGAATGCTGCACCTGGCAGCCATGAAGAGATGGGGAGTCCGGCGCGTCCGTACCGGCTTGTTGATTCTGACGGCAGGCCTGTTTCTGTTATTTGCTCCCTTCACAGCGGGAGAAAACAAGCTGGCGATGATGGCTATGTTTGTCCTGGTACCTGTAGTCTTCGCCGCCGTCTTCGCGGCTGCCTGGCTATTGGCAGCAGACATCTTCGACGGAGCTGGCTCGGAGCTCACTCGCTGGGCCTACAGCCGTATCGGAGCAGGTTCTATGATTGGCGGCATCCTGGGAGGACTTCTCGCAGGAGCCCTTTCTCAGAGTCTGAGTCCAAAGTTCCTGGTGGCAGCGGGCAGCCTGTTGCTGCTCCTGGTCGCCGGGGTGGTTTGGCGGGCCCACCGACTGCATCCCATCCGAACGCTTAGCTCGATGACCTCCCGACACGGCGTGATTCGCGACAGGGCACCGTCGGCCGCCGGCCAAGCGCCGGCAGCAGGGGATCCGACTCGCCGGACCCTTCAGAACCCCCGACTCCCTGCACAATTGCTAAAGATTCCGTATGTCCGAGGGCTCATAGGAATGAGTGCCCTGGCTTCTTTGGCTGCGCTCTTCATAGATTTTCAGTTCTACTCAGCAGTCACATTCTCAGGTAACACCAACCCCCAGTTCTTTGCAGGTTTCTACACTCTGCTCAATTCTGGAGCATTGCTCATTCAATTGTTGGTCGCACCTCGGCTGCAGTCGCGATTCGGTTCCGGGTTCGCCCTGATGGTCTTGCCCAGCGCCCTCTTTGGGTGGGCGGGCCTATCGGTTTTCGGCTCCACGATTCAGAGCCGGTTTGTCATGAAGCTGACTGAAAGCGGCCTGAAGAGCTCCCTGCATCGGTCTGTCTGGGAGCAAGTCTTTCTCCCGGTCGGGCGAGGTTCCCGAGAAATAGCCAAAGTCTTGGTTGACGGCGTTTCTGCCAGAGTGGCCGAAGGTGTCGGATCAGGCTTACTGTATTTCTGGCTCTGGACTCTGCAAGGCGAAAGACTCGGTCTGGCCTCACTAACGTGGCTGTTACTTGGAGTGCTACTGTGCTGGACGATTCTCACCTTTTACATGCGCAATCATGGCTGTTCGGACATGGAAGAAGCTGACTACCGGCTGCGGCTCCCCGACAGCTGACCTAGTGTTTCCTCCCTGGGACAGGGGGTCTCGAGATGAAGAAGAGACTGGATGATGCAATAATTGCGGCGGTTCGAACTGTGGCTTGTCAAGGCAAGCTGATTCAGCATTAGGAGGACTTACGATGAGATCATTTATCAAGTTCAACAAAGGGTTGCTGAAAATGCCGTTGCATTGGCAGCCTTGGCTTTTGCTGTTGGTGACGCTCAATTTGATAATCCCTTTGTTTTTCCTGGGTCAAATCGAGGCCCAGGTAGTACTGGCAACGATGCTGCTCAACGTAGTCGTAATGACCTTGCTGACCGGTATCACCGGCTTTACTCGTCTTCTGGGTCTGGGTCACTTTCCCTGGTTCGTGCTGTTGTACTTTCTCTGGACACGGTTGGAACAGGTTCCGGCAGGAGATTTCTTTGGCAACTGGATTCGAGTTCTCATGGTGGTGAACGCCCTTTCACTGATCCTCGACGTAGTCGATGTTGCCCGCTACATGGCTGGGGCACGAGAAGAGACCGTCGCCGGACTCTGAACCACGACTCGGACGGCCCCTAGGGCATGAGATTGAATCCCTCGACCTGAATGCTCAACTTCCGATTATCGGCAGTGGCAATCCGTTGGGAAGCGATTTCGGCGGGTCGAGACGCCTCGAGATAGAAGCAAGCTCTCGCTTCACGGGGTGGAATCGACGGCGTCACGAGTCGGGTGCTCTGGACCGAAACCGGCTGTTCCCATTGCCACTCCCCGGGGAGAGTGATCCGAAGCTCACGAGGTTGGTCAAAAGAAGCGACCTGGAGAGCCAGACCGCCTCGCACACCTTCCGGGCCTGGTGGACACAGACAGACCATTCCCCGATCTCGCATCCAGCGCCAAGAACGAGCTCCATCGGACTCCAGAGGGTGAAAGCCCCACACATATTCTGCTTCCGGCGCCGAATCGGAACAGCGCTGCCGGGGAGGCTTTAACACATATTGCAGAAAGAGGGCAGTCAGAAGCAGTCCGGAGAGGAGGAAAACGGCATGGGAATTCGCTCCGGCCTCCCTCTTCTCGGCTTCTGGTGCCACCCTCAACGAGCCCACGAAACCTCCGAAGAGGACAACATGGCGGACCAGCAGGAGGGAGTTTCCCGACAAGAGGATGATCAGGCAGGAAACGACGCCGGCCAGCAGAGCGATTAGGAACCAGGATCTTTTCTGAATCTGCCTCCAATACGGTACCAGCCAACTTCCGATCAGGAGTAAAAAGGCGAGCAATCCGGGCCATCCGAGTTCCGCCAAGATCTGCAAGTAGTAATTGTGTGCGTTCTCCGCCTCGGGGCGCCAGCCTCCGCCCTGCACAGGATAGTAGTCACGGACGCTTCGGTAATAGAGTCCGGGGCCGACCCCCGTCAGAGGGCGCTCACGTGCCATTTCCAGCGCCCCCAACCACAAGTTACGACGAGTCAACTCGAAGCGCACAACTAGTCCTTCCAGCCTGATTACCTGTCGAACCGGGGCCAGGACGCGGGATAGTGGGTATGCGGCGATGACATTTCGATCAGGGTAGAAACGGAGGATTCCCCCCAGCAGCAGCAGGCCTCCCAACAGGAGGAGCAGTGGGGCCAGTCGGGGCAGGAGCTTCCAGGCCTGAAAAACGCTAAACACCAACATCGTCACTAGAAATGCCAGCAGTCCGAATCGTGAAGAAGTGAACAGAAGCATGCCAAAAACGACCAGGCCCGTGACTACAATCCACAACCTCTTTGCCCACCCGCCCAGTTCGTTCCACAGCCCAATTGCAACGAAAAGGACGAGCAACAGATAAGCCGCAAAGCTGTTGGGATCCTCGAAGAATCCCTGGATCAACGGCCATTGCGGCCCCAAGTGATTGACCCAGACCAGGAACCCTCCCAGCGTCGAAAGCGAGGCCGAGAGGAGGCAGGCCCGCCACCAGAGGCGTGAAGGACTTGCAAACCGCCTGACCAGAGATGGCCAAAGCGCGAGCGAAAGCAGGATCAGAGCGCCTCTAAACCCGTGCTCCGGCCCCTCTGGAAGTGGCATTGGAAACGCATTCCAGACCGCTGCCAGATAACCCCCAGCTCCCGTTCCCCACTCCGAGATCAGGGCCGCCTGGGAAAAAACCAGACCGGCTAGGACGACCACGGCAAAGAGACGCGAAGCCGGGGCCGGAAGCCATCGGCGTCTCTGCCGACTGAGGTGCAACAAGGCGCCCGCCATAACTCCCCAAAAGAGAGGCTCAATCCAGAAGAAGTCCAGAAGCCAAGGACGGAGCGGAGTGCCCAGGTGAAGCATCGAAGGGACGGCCTCGATCCAGGGAGCGATCAGGATGAGAACACTGGCGGCCAGTCCGGGTCTGAAGAAAGCCGCCATGGAGGCGAGCACAGCCAGCGAGAAATACTCCAACCCCGGATGAGCAAAGCAACTGGCCAGGAACAGAGTCTACAGAACCAGCCAGATCCAGAACCGAATGTGTCCCTTTAGCTCAGTGGTTTCCTGATTGCGGCTGACCACGGCTTGATTCTCGCACACCCGCCCACCGATTGCTCAACTCCGAAGCAGAGCGCTGCAATAGGAGAGGAAATCGAGCAGAATCGGGAGAAATATGAGACGATTTCGGACAACATGAACGCATTGACGACTCTCGACTTCGAGACCTTTTGGAAATGGTTAACAACCCACCCGAATTGTATTTTGCGGGCTGGAACTCCAGAGTCCGTATTGTATGACGACGAGGATCTGCATTGGCACTTCGCCCAGGAAGGCGACGGAACTCTGCTAGTGCAGACCCTCCGAGGCAAACGTCTGCTCGCCGAGTTTTTCTTGGACGGGGAAAGAATCGCCTATGTCCAGGTGGTACCCGGAGAAGATTCCGAGGAACACACGTTCGAATTGGTGTCTGAGATCGGATCCGATACTTTCTCAACCTATTTCTTCGTCTTGACGCACGGCATGGAGGATGAACCTTCGTCGCCGAGTCGAATTCACTGATCGGAGTCAAGGGCCTGTCTGAGTAGGAGATTCCGGTGCTGAGAAAGAACAAGAGCAGGAGCAACTGAGATGCGATGGCAACGGGGAAGACGGAGTCAAAATGTCGAGGACCGGCGGGGACGGGGAGTCCGAGCAGCGGGGGCAGGAATCGGTGGTGGCGCGATTCTGATAGTCCTGTTGTTTGCGCTTCTTACTGGAGAAGATCCGGGACAGCTAGTGGACGCGCTAGAACAGGGAGGAGGGGCTACGCCCGCCTCGGATACATCCAGCAGCAAACCCCCGGAGCTGGATGCAAGAGCCGACTTCGTATCTGTCGTGTTGGCCGACACCGAAGATACCTGGCGCGGTCTTTTCAGGAAGATGGGACGGCGCTACCAGGAACCGTTGCTGGTGCTCTTCAACGATGCCGTGCACTCCGCCTGCGGCTTCAACTCGGCTGCAGTCGGTCCCTTCTATTGCCCGGCCGACCATCAAGTGTACATCGATCTGAGCTTCTTCAATGACCTTCATAGCCGTTTTGGGGCTCCTGGAGATTTCGCCCAAGCCTACGTCATCGCGCATGAAGTCGGACATCATGTTCAGAATCTGCTGGGGATCTCGAAGCAGCTTCAGCTCAGAAGAATGCAAGTGTCGCAGCGAGAGGCCAGTGCCCTTTCTGTGCGTCAGGAGTTGCAAGCCGACTGCCTGGCCGGGGTGTGGGCTTTTCATGCCGATCAGCAGCGCGATTTGCTGGAAGAAGGAGATGTGGAAGAAGGGCTGAATGCCGCCGCAGCTATCGGTGACGACCGCCTCCAGCGTCAGAGCTCCGGCTACGTCAATCCAGAGAGTTGGACTCACGGATCCTCACAGCAAAGAGTTCAAGCATTTCGCACCGGACTCCAGACTGGAGACGTCGAACGGTGCTTTTCGTAGGTTACGCCTCGACACCTTTTGAATTATGCGGGGCCTGTCGGCCCGCTGCCGCTTTGGTATCCGGACGCATTTTGGCTCATGGCGCCCCATAACGCAATCCCATTACTCGGACAGGCTCCTAGCCCGAAGCTATCTGCAATAGAAAGGCACACAGCAGCCCGGCGTAATTCCCAACCAAATAGCCGAGCACTCCCATCAGAAGTCCAACCGGAGCCATCGACGGATAATAGGCGGCAGCCAAGACCGGGGCGCTGGCTGCTCCTCCAATATTAGCCTGGCTCCCAACCGCGGCTAGGAACAGGGGCGCCCGCAGCCAGCGGGCGACCAGCAAGATGAAGGCCACGTGGATCAGAATCCAGATGGCTCCCACCAGAAGTAGCACGGGAGCCGATAAAATACCGACCAGGTCGGCCTTGGCGCCGATCGAGGTCAGGAAGAGGTAGAGTCCCGCATAACCCAACTTCGACGCTCCTCTGGCCTCAAGTTTTCGCAACCTCGTGAAAGACAACAGGATGCCGAGTGTTGAAATGAAAATCACTAACCAGGTGAAGGAAGTGAAAATGGCGGCCACCGACGGAATTGCTTGTTCCATCCAGATATTACTCCTGGCATACCACCAGTCCGCCAGATTGCTGCAAACTACCGCGCCTACAAACCCGAGAGCCAGAATCATCGAAACGTCGGGCAAACGGGCCGGACGGGATTCCTTCTCTTCGAAAGCGGCAAGCCGAACACTCAGTTCATCCAGGATTCGAGCATCGGAGCGCAACCAACGATCCACCCTTTCACGATAGTTGGCGAGCACCATCAGGATGCCCATCCACGTATAGCCGACCGCGGTGTCGACAATAATAATTGGCCCAATGATTGAGTCTGGAGCGCCCACCGACTCTTTGATCGCGGCGAAATTGGCCCCACCGCCGATCCAGCTTCCGGAAAGCGCTGCCAAGCCTTTCCAGGCTTCCGGGTCCAGAAAAGGCTTGCACAGGAGAAATGCGATAGGACCGCCAATCACTACTCCCACGGTCCCGGCCAGCATCACCCCGATAGCTTTGGGACCAATGCCAAGAATGGTAGGTACGTCGGTCGCCACCATCAAAATAAAGAGACTGCAGGGCAGCAGATAGTCTCGCATCCAGTCGTAGGCGGGAGAGCTGGTCGGAATCACACCCAAATTGCTGGCCAGTGTGGGCAGGTAATAGATCAGCACGATAGAAGGAATTACCCGATAGATTCGCTTGCCCCAGGCAGTTTCCGTGCTCCAGAAGACGCCCGCGCAAACCGCCGCACAGAATGCGAACACCGCCATTGGACTCTCTATCAAGATCGGCCCTCCTTCAATGTGTGGGACGAAAATATACCGTTCCGCTCCTGTTTTGTAGCCGTCTGGAGCATCTTTTCCAGTAACCGCGCACCTAAATTAGTCGTCTACACACTTGAGTCGACTTGTGTGCTTCTCCGGCGACCATGAGTTGACAATCCCGGGGAGTGGCCGAGCGGCGGCTTCTCTTAACCCAGAGGAGGAAACGGAAAGATGAAGGCAGTCAAGTGGGTATCTATCGTTGCGCTGGCAATCGGGAGCCTCTCTCCCCTGGCGGCGGCCGATGAATATAACATCGATTCGGGGCACTCCTCGATCCTTTTCAAGGCGAAGCGACAAGGCGTGGTCAATGTCTACGGGCGCTTTAATCAGGTTGAAGGCAAGGTGATTTTTGACGCGGACAATCCGGGCGCCAGTTCGATCAACTTGACGATCGCCACTGAGTCGGTAGACTCCAACAACGAGCGGCGCGACAATCACCTCAAAAGCCCAGATTTCTTTAACGCCGAGCAGTTCGCCGAAATCGTGTTCAAGAGCACTTCGGTCAAGAAGGCTGAGCCCGACCGGTACAGCATCGAAGGCGAGCTGAGTATGCACGGCGTGACCAAAACGATCACAGCTGAGGCGGTCTTTACGGGAGCGGGTGAAAACGCCCGTCGCGGAAGCAAATCAGTCGGTTTCGAGACCCAATTCGTGGTCAAGCGTAGCGAATTTGGCATGAACTTCATGCAGGGTGCGTTGAGCGACGACATCGAGATCACTTTCGCACTTCACGGCGTTCACCGGCCAGCGCAGTAGTCCGGACAGGCCAAGCAAGGGTACTTAGCGTACAAGGGCGATCTGCCCAGGCCTGCAAGACGGCTCGGGCGGAGCCTTGTAGGATAATCTGACCCGACTGCACGCAAGTTGCAAGGGAGAGGTGCCTAGGCCGCAACCCCCGTTCGCCCATAGGGTTGGGGCGAGACGCGGCCAGCTCTTTGTTGCTCGGAGCTCGAAGATGGCCTGCATCAATCTCGTCCTCGCGCCTCGACCTGACTCGCGTTGCGCTCCCAACAATTGGTACGTTATTTCAGAATCGCTCGTCTAGGAAACCTCCATCACTGGTTTTCCCAGCACGTCCCTTTTTCCCACCACTCCCAGGCCGGGATCAGTGGAAGCAGACAGGCGGCCATGTTTGCGGCGGGGAGCGCCCTCTGCCGAAGCGACCGTAACGTAGCTGTTGAAATCGGTTGCGGTGAAGAGAAACTCGGGTGGAGTGCTGTGCGCCAAATGGGCGATGGCAGCGGTGACGATATCTCCTCCCCAGCTATCCTCGATCGTCATGGCGATCCCCAGTGCCACGCATAAATCTCTGGCCTGGCGAGCCCGAGTCAAACCTCCGAACTTGCTGATCTTGATATTCACCACGTCCATCGCCCGTTCCTGAACGGCTCGAGTCAGCATCCCGATTCCGTCGATGCATTCATCCAGAATGAAAGGGTGCGGACAACGGCTGCGGACAGCTTGGCACTCCGCGTAGTCCAAACACGGTTGCTCGATATAGACATCCAGATGTGCGACCCCGCGGATCACCCGCAATGCCTCATGGGCCAGCCAGCCGGTGTTGGCGTCCGCAATGAGGACTTCATCACGAGCCAACACTCGAGATGCGGCCTGAATGCGCTCGATGTCGGTCGCTGGATCGCTTCCCACCTTGAGCTGGAAGCGCCGATAGCCCTGCTCCCGATAACCGGCAACGCTGGCTGCCATAGCCTCGGGAGTGTCTTGTGCAATGGCTCGGTAGAGCACGAAATCGTCGCCCCAGCGTCCCCCCATCAACTGGCAAACCGGCAGTCCCGCTACTTGTCCGAGCAAATCCCAACCGGCCATGTCAAGCGGGGACTTGACGTAGGGATGCCCCTTCAAACAGGTATCCATATGGCGGTTCAGTCGATCCAGTTGAGTCGGATCCTGCCCGATAAGCTGAGGAGCCAGTTCCCGGATGCCAGCTCGCACTCCGGCAGCGTAGGCGGGCAAGTAGAAGGGTCCAAGAGGGCAGACTTCTCCCCAGCCGGAACGGCCATCATCAGTTACCACTTCCACGATCGTGCTATCGAAGACTTCAACATACTTCCCTCCCGACCACGAGTACCGCCCCTCATGAAGCGGCAAGTCGATCTGAAAGACTCGAATTCCTTGAATCTTCATCGGATCCCCCCAGCGGCCGCGATTCTCCCACAACCGCCGGCGACAGGCCAGCCGGCACCTGGCTTGGACTGCTTAGTTTTTTCCCCATTTCGTGCTTGAGATTTCCTTCGTGCTTTAAATGAGACTGCGGCTAGTCGGCTTGAGGCGGAGCTACGCTGGGAGCCTGTCCGTAGCTTCTCCCAATTGTGGCGGAGTATGAGTTTGCCCTATCATGGGCACTCAGGCTGTTAGTATTTAGTTCCCGTGGCTGAACAGGAGAAAACCCATGAATAGCGCTGCTCGTCTTCGTCAATGCCTGCTGTTTCCGATCTTGCTGAGTGTCGCGGCAACCGCCTCGGCTGGCTCACTCCTGGCGGGTAACCTCGGCCTCGACTTGCGAAACCGGATCGACGCCGTATTCAATCCCTGGAACCGTTCCGATTCACCCGGCTGCTCGCTGGCTGTCGTGGACCAGGGTCGGATCATCTACGAACGCGGTTATGGTATGGCCAATCTGGATCATGGCATCGCCATTACGCCCGAAACCGTGTTTTATGTGGGGTCGGTTTCAAAGCAGTTCACGGCCGCCAGCGTGGCCCTGATGGCGAGTCAGGGAAAGCTTGACCTGGATGCCGACATTCGCACTTATGTGCCGGAAATGCCCGCTTATGCCAAGCCGATCTCGGTCCGCCAATTGATCCACCACACCAGTGGTATCCGGGACATCTACACCCTGATGAGAATGGCTGGCAAGAAACTGGAGGACGTCTTCCCCGACCGACAGGCTCTGGATCTGATCTCGCGACAACAGGAACTGAATTTCACTCCCGGCAGTGAAAACCTGTATAGCAATTCTGGTTATTTCCTGCTTTCCGAAATCGTGGAACGCCTTTCCCAGAGTTCGCTGCGAGAGTATGCGAATCAGAACATCTTTCTCCCGCTAGACATGCGAGATACCCATTTTCACGATTCTCCGGGACACGTGCAGCCGCGCACAGCTACCAGCTATCAACCGGGAGAGGAGGGATCCTTCCGGAACAGCTTTCTCTCCAACTTCGACAAGGTAGGCGCAGGCGGGCTCTACAGTACAGTTCGTGACCTCTACAAATGGGATCAGAATTTTTACTCCGGACAGGTGGGAGGAGAGTCTTTCCTGGAGACGATTCAGACCGGAGGCAAACTCTCGGACGGAACCCAGTTGGAGTATGCTTTCGGCCTGCGGGTGAGCGCCTATCGAGGGTTACCGATCGTCGCTCACGGGGGCTCGATGATGGGCTTCAAAGCTGATTATGTTCAATTCCCGAAACAACAGTTCTCACTCTTGTGCCTCTGCAATCTGGGCTCGATCAATCCTACCCGCCTGACCCGCCAGGTAGCAGATATCTATCTGGCAGACCATTTCACCGACCCGCCTCCGGAAGCAACCTCGACGCCACGTCGCGAAGGCAGTCGCGGCCCCGCACCGACCACCGTTTCGAATTCCCAAATTCAGGCTCTGCTGGGTTCTTACGTGAGCCCGGAATTGGAGACTTCCCTCCAAATCGCACGCTCGGGGAATGGCCTCTTGGTGCGCCGCACAGACGGCAGCGAAACCCCGCTGGTCCCTCTTTCGGACGGAAAGTCCAGAATGGGGACGATTACATTGCGAGTAATCCCGCATGCCGACGGATCGGTCCGCGAGCTACGGCTTGATGCAGGGCGGGCCCGGCACTTCCTCTTCCTTCCCCGCCCAGAATGATGCGAGGGAGAAGGGGGCCAGGGGTCCAATTCCCAGTTGAAAACCCTTGCCCGTGCCCTTCCGGATAGGTGTCATCGTAAGCTGACTTGGGAGAGGAAAGCTATGGCACCCTCGAATCGCACTGCTCGGGAGCAAGCGCAGCCGGAGTTCTGGTGAGAACGGCACACGCTTTCCCGCGCTCGCGCTGCCGCTTGGCGCTCTGAGAGCCGACATTCAAACGTAGCATAGGCATCTTCAAGCTGTCTCAAAACTAGCCAGAATCGCAATTCGGCCTTTCAGGAGAACAGAGTTTCAAAGCCGTGGGCGGCGCCTTCCCAGGCGGCGATCTTATTGAAAATAAGAGCCTTGTAGTCGGCCCTGACGGTCCGTTCGCGGCCTGGGAAGGCCCCACGATCCTGAAATCACTCTTTTGAAGCTTGCCAGGGAGGTTTTGAGACAACTTGATCTTGCCTGTAATCCGGAGATCAAACAGCAGGCAAAGGTAACCTGCGCTACTCCTGACGAAGAGCCTGCAAGGGATCCAGCCTGACGGCTTTGCGGGCCGGCAGGTATCCGGCCAGCAGGGAAACCAGAGAAAGAACTAGAATCCCCTGTCCAAGAGTCCGCGCATCATGGCCTTCGATGCCGTAGAGGAAGCCTTCCAGAAGCGGGGAGAGGGCGAGTGATCCGACGATGCCGAGTAGGATCCCAACCCCACTCATTAGAAGAGCCTCTCTCAGGAACATCCGCGTCACGTCTCCGGCGCTGGCTCCAAGCGCCATTCGCACTCCTATCTCGGAAGTCCTCTGACTCACCGAGTAGGACACTATCCCATAGATTCCAATTCCGCCGAGAAGCAAAGCGAGCAGCGAGAAACTGAGGAGCAGAAGCGCCGCCAATCCGGGCTTTCCCAGAGTGGCTTCGATCGCCTCCTGATGGGTATGAATTCGGCTCAGTGGAACCTCCGGATCGAGGGAAGTTACCAGGGATCGAAGGGTGGGCGCCAAATCGTCCGGGTCGAGTTCAGTCTTCAGCACAAGTCTGGCTTCGATCGCCGGAGTTTGGACGATCGAAAGATAAATAGCAGGGTGTTCGGCCCCGGCCAGGGAGTGATTCCGTACGCTTCCCACGACTCCCACGATCGGGATCTGTTCCTTGAGCCAGGGACGGCCCAATCGCTTTCCGATCGGATTCACTCCGGCAAAGAAGGCTCGCGCCGCCCCCTCATCGATAATCGCCACTGCCGGCGCCCCAGCTCGATCCTCGGCTGCGAAGACCCGCCCTCGGAGCAATGGGATTCCCATCACTTCGAAATAGTTTGCAGAGACATGTTGCAGGTCGAACATCGGCAAGTCATTTGGATTCTCGGTTACCCCTTCGATGAAGATTGCAGCTCGCTGGATTCTCGAATCAAACGGCACCTGGCTACTGAGGGCCACCCCGTTGACTCCGGCGACTTCTCTCAGCCGAGTCAAGAGCCGGGCGTAAAAGCGCCTTTGTTTTTCTGGACTCTGGTATTTCAATTCGGGGGGGCTGACAACGGCTCGAATAGTGTGCCGGCGGCGGAATCCGGTGTCAGTTTCCCACAGATTGAGAAAGCTGTGAGAGAGAAGACCTGTGCAACTGACCAGCATTACGGCCAACGAGATCTCGATTGCGACCAGAGGTCGCGAAAGCCTACTCCGACTCTGAGCCACCCCGGAACGGCCGCCTTCGAGGAGTCGGCCGTGCAAGTCGGACCGTACTACCCGCAGAGCAGGAAGAAGCCCGGCCAGGATTCCGGTAGCCAAGGCAATGGTCAAAGTAAACATAAAGACCCGGTAGTCGATCGAGATCTCATGGGACCGGGGCAGGTCAGCCGGCAAGAGACGCAACAGGGCAGTCTCTCCCAGCCAGACGAACAGGAAGCCCAGGAAGCCAGCTCCCAACCCAAGGACCAGGCTTTCAGTCAGCAACTGACGTACGAGGCGCCCACGGCTAGCCCCTAGAGCTGCCCGCAGCGCCAATTCGCGCTGCCGAGATAACCCCTTTGCCAACAACAAGTTTCCTACATTGGCACAGGCCACCAGGAGGACAAAGACCACCGCTCCAAGGACCAGCAGTAGGAGAGGCCGGACATCGCCCACCATTTGACTGCGCAAATCAACCACGCTGGCATGACGACCGTAGTCCTCCAGGGGTGTCCACAACGGATTCTGGAGTCGCATCTGCTGCGCCAGGCTGCGGAGTTCTTGCTCTGCCTGTTGTGGAGTCTTCCCCTTGAGCAGGCGACCCACTGCATAGCCACCCCAATTCCCCCAGTAATCTCCCCCATCTCCAGGATTGAAAGTAAGCGGCACCCAAATCTCGGTGCCCGACTGGGGAAAGGAGAATTCCGTCGGGAGAACTCCCACAATCGACCTTTTCCTACCGTCAAGCTCGACCTCGATGGAGAGAATATCGCTTCGCCTTCCAAACTGCGTTCTCCAAAGATTCTCCGCGATCAGCACCACCGGGGCGGCGCCTGGGAGTTGATCGGTTGGCTGCAAGGTCCGGCCCATCAAGGGCACGATCGGTAGCGTCTCAAACAAATCGCCACTTACCAGAGCACCTGTCAGGCGTGCCGATTCTCCCCCCGAAGTCAGGCTGAACCCGCTACCAGCTTGGTATAAGCTCAGGCTTCGATAATGTTGGCCCGTACGCTTCAAGAGCTGGTATTCCGCTTTCTGCAGGCCTTTTTCAGGCCACACCGACACCAACTGGTCTTCCTCAAGGAAGGGCAGCGGAGTGAAGAGGACACTATTGACCACACTGAAGATACTGCTGTTAACCCCCACTCCCAGCGCCAGCGTCAAGAGCGTGAGGAGAGTCAATGTGGGATTGAGGCGAAGCGTCCGGATGGCAAACCCGACATCTTGAGAAAGCTCTCGAATCCACTCCAAACGGCGCCGCTCCCGTTGCAGCCGTAGATCCATTGAGGCGAGTGTGCGGCGCGCCAAAGAGAGACTACCGAACTCTCTTTCCGCCAGCTCCTTGGCTCTCGACACCTCCAGCCCTTGCTCAAGCAGCTCTTGCGTGCGCATCTCCAGATGGAATCGAATCTCCTCGTCCACCTCTCGCTGGATTTCCGACCGCTCCCTCCACGGCCAGCGGAACGTGCGTCCAGATCCAGCCATGACTAGGTTGCCACCTTTCCCGGCTCCAAGACCTGAAAGACGGCATGGGCGTAAAGTCTCCAGTTCGAGCTTTCAATCGCCAGCTGGCGCTTTCCCTGCTCGGTCAAAGAGTAGAATCGGGCCCTTCGTCCTGTATCGGTGATCCCCCAATTGGCCGACACTAATTGCTTCTTCTCCATTCGTCTCAGCGCTTGGTACAGCGCCGCATCCTGGACCCGCAGGAGTTGCTCGGTGCGAGCCCGAATACTGCGCGAGATTCCATAGCCATGATTGGAGTGCCGGGCAAGGGTGTTGAGTATCAAAAGATCGAGAGTTCCCTGAATGATTTCCAGTTGCGGTGCCATGCTCACCCCCTTTCCATCACTATGTGAGGTATCAACATGTGAGGTATAATACAGAGACGCCATGAGGGTTGTCAAAGCAAGACTCGACCTATTCTTCTTGCCCCTTGATGATCGTGCTCTGCATGTGCATGCCCGCCCAATACGAGCCGGCGGTCACGACCAGCGCCACCAGGGGTTGGATCCACTGGGGAGGCGCATAATAACCGGCAATCGCACCCGCCAGAAAGGCGGTGACGGCAATCCAATTGATTCCACGGTCCTGGTGGAGAGCAGTCGAGGCGAAGCGGCGACGTCGAATCAGGAAGTAGTCGACGAGTAGAATTGCCAGCAGCGGAGCGAACACCACTCCTACGGCGACGCGCCATTGTGCGAAGTATGGGGTCAGGCGAAGGCAGGCAATGCTGGTTCCGATGACTCCTAGAAGCAAGCTGTGACGCCATCTGGGCTGATTTGGAAACAGATTGGCAAGGGCTAGCCCGCCCGAATAGAGGTTCTTGTCGTTGGTAGTCCATGTCGCGAGGACGATCAAGAACAGGGCTCCCAATCCGAGCCCCATGTTTTGCACACCCTGAGCCGAGCCCCACTCTCGACCGCTGAGCGCCGAAAGCGCTCCCAGCAAGACCACAAAGACAGTCACCGGAGTCACTCCCAGTCCGATTCCGACCCAGGCCGAGCGGCCTCCACGAGCATATCGAGAGATATCGGATGCCGTAAAGGCGAAGACGATCTGCCCCGACAGCATGAAGTTCAATCCGGTCAGGAGACTCAGGCTACCGTTTCCGGGACGGGTCACCAACTCGAGAAACGGCGGCTCCATTCCGATACGGATGAAAAGGGCTACTCCCAGCAGGAGCAGAGCAGGCACCGCTATCGAGGCCAATCGGTTCATCCAGGCAAAGCCCATGACGGCAAAGAAAATGCTGCCCGTCCCGATCAAAGCAGTCATCAGCAGGGGGGAAGAGATGCCGGTCATTCCTTGCACGATTCCGCTTGCCGCCGAGGCCGCCAACTCGGTTTGGATCGCGGACCAGCCGACTAGAGAGACAGCGATAACGACTGAAGGGATCCAGGAGCCGAGCGGGAAACCGAACCAGAGACGGCTCAGAACCGAGACCGGAGTCCCGTGCTCGGTGCCGGGATAGGAGGCTAGCGCTGTGATGGAAAATGCGATCAGACTGGACACCAGGCCAACCAGCGCGACTTCCAGAAAGGAGAGTCCAGGGATCAGCCATCCACCCATTAGCATCATGGGCAGGCAAATATTGATCCCGGCGTACATCGCAAAGAGTACGAACCAGCCTTCGGTTCTCTCCTCTTTGGGGACTGTTTCTACGCCGCGGACTTCAAGTTCTGGGATCATTTCTCAGTTCGTCGCAACATCGTGTAGCCAGGAGCCTGTCCGAGTAATGTTAAAAGTAAGTTGCCTGAGCAAGCCGCTTCAAGATAACTTGAGCCAACGACCAGCTGCAAATAAGGGGAGTTCCATGTCTCAATTACACAAAGTCACGCCAGACCGCTTCGCCTTCAAGTTTTGCCACCTTCTGGTACTGACCAGTCTGGCGTCATCGTTCTGCTCATCCCCCGGACAACAAGCAGATCCATCCTACCGAATAGGCGTGCAAAGACCGGAATGGGCGGCGGAGCAGGGTCCTCGAGTTGCTGTTGACGCTGCCCACAACAATTTCCACACCGTGGATGGACGTTACCAGGCCTTCGCTCAACTCCTGCGCGAGGACGGCTTCCGAGTCGGCTCCTTCAATTCCCTCTTCTCGTCGGGGAGCCTCATCGATTTGGACGTATTGGTGATTTCCAATGCCCTGGCTGCCGAGAATGCCACACCCGATCGTTGGCGCCTACCCACTTATCCTGCCTTCACCACGGAAGAAGTTGACAGCCTCGTGGATTGGATCGAAAAGGGAGGCGCCCTCCTCCTGATCGCCGATCACATGCCGATGCCGGGAGCCGCCGCCCTCCTGGCTACAGCCCTGGGACTGGAGTTCACCAATACTTACGCGATGCGCGAATCGCAGGACGGAGCGAGACCACCGATCACCTTCAACCGGGACAATTCAACTCTACAAAGCCATTCCATAACCGACGGCCGAAATCCCCAGGAACGAGTGGAACGCGTGGCCACTTTCACCGGCCAGGCCTTCCGGGGGGAGGCGACTCCTCTGCTTACCTTCGGCGCTGGAGTGATCGCCCTTTATCCCGAGGTATTTGCCCAGTTCGATGAAAGCACTCGCCTGCACTCGGTGGAGGGATGGTATCAAGGGGCGGTGCTCGAGCGAGGACAAGGCCGAGTAGCCGTTTTTGGCGAGGCAGCCATGTTTTCGGCCCAGGTTTCGGGCAGGGGTAACCGAATGGGAATGAATGCAGAAATTGCTCGAGAGAACCCGCAGTTCCTGCTCAACGTGATGCACTGGCTCACGCGGGTCTTCGACTAGGAGTGTGCGCGGCAGAAATGATGGTGGCGAGAAAGTGGGAATCGAGGCCAAATTCTCTCGATTTCGAGGCGAATAGTGGTTCTATTTGCAGAGAAATCGGGGGCATATGGGCCGATTCTACCGCTTTCGCTCACTCCTACAAAGCATGGCCTGCGGCGGAGGCGCGAACAGATTCAATGGACGGCAAATCCCGAGCTATCGTTGCTAATTCACGGCCTGCTGACCGCTACAGCCCACAATCCAGACCATTACTCGGTCAGGCCCCTCGCCCGTTTCAGGATCTCAACTTCCCTCTCGGCCAGCCGCAGCTGTGCTTCGCGTTCCACCAGCGCCCTTTGTAAACTGCGAACCTCGTAGTCGGGAGTCGAGCCAGTGCCAGCCCTTCGCTTCACTTTCTCAAGCTCGGCTGCCAACACGACGAGCGTGCGCTTCGATTCCTCGTGCCGCTCTTGAGCCCGATTCAGTTCTTCCTCGATCTGAGCCGCGTGGGCGTCCAGTTCACCGTTCAGGAAGCGCGCTCGAAGAACCAGTTTCTCCTCGATGCCCTGAATACGAATCTCGGTCTGAACGATCTGATTTCCAAGCATACTCAACTCTTCAGCATCGGCAGCTCCGGATTGATTCGCGAGCCTGTCCCGGTAGGCGATCAGGAATTCCAATTTCCCCAGGACCGTCTCTTGATCCTCATTCAGGTATTCCGAGACGAAGTCGCGACCTCCGACCCTGCCAGCATAGAGGCTCCGATCAGGTTTCTGGCCGGAAAGCTCGATTCCCTCGAGTTCGAGCCGCGCAACTCGGTGCTCATGCTCGATTTCGTGGAGCTGGCGACGCACATAAACGATTTCGAAGTGTCTCGTTTCTTCGTGGGCTGCCAGTTCTTCTTCTAATGTCAACATTTCCTGAAAGGAATCGAGCCGGTAGCTGGCCAGTTCCAGCTTCGTCTCCGCTCGTGCCTGGAGCAGATCGCTCCTCCAACCATCTCGATAGTGTTCCGTCGCAATGGCACCCGCGGCGCCACAGCCAATGGCCAACAGGACTACGGCAGCCGTCTTCAAGAATCTCCACCCTCTCGATCTACTCCCAGTGACCATCTCGAATTCCTCCAATCTGCGCAACTCCGACTTGAGAAGGGTCCCACTCTCCACCGCCTGAAGGCGGTGGATTCGACGTGCGACTGAAGTCGCCTAAAGACCTCGCTCCGCTCGCAGGCTTACTACTCAGTGACCCGAAAATCGTCGTCTCGGGTCTCGACATCTTGGGTTTCAATATACTCCGCTACCATCGTATCGCTCACATTCCCCGTCGTCGCTACGAAGTAGCCTCGTGCCCAAAGATGTCGGCCCCAAAACTCCTTCCGCAACTTGCGGTGATCCTGCAGTAGATGATGCGACGTTTTCCCTTTGATCGCCTGCATCACTTTGCTCGGCGCCAATCTTGGCGGCACATCCAACAGCAAATGCACATGGTCGGGTCGTACATGCCCCTTCACAATCTCGATGTCCAGCGTTCGGCAGATCTCTCGCGTCAAGTCCCGCACCTCTTTCCCAATATCCCCACGAAGAGCCGGCTTGCGGTACTTCGTGATGAACACAAAGTGATATCTCAGCCGAAATACTGCATGCGAGCTTCTTCGGTACTCCGTCACACCAGAATAGTACCCCAAGCCTCCTGAAGGCTTCGCCTAAAGGCGAGGGGGTTCACCCATCCCAGAGTGGGACCCTAAGATGCCACTCTAATCGGGACTGGAACTCAGGATCGGGTCGGTGCTGGTCTGTCATGTCTTGCCTCCGAAGTCTCCCGCAAAGGACGTAATAGATCGCGCAGCGCTCGCCGAGCCCGATAGAGGCGACCTTCGGCTGCTCGAGCAAAGATCTTCAACTCGGTCGCGATGACTTCAATGCTCTTTTTCTCGAAGTGAAAAGCCTCGATCAATTCCACCTGCTCAACCCTCAGCCGGCTGAGTCCCCAATTCACCAGAGCGGCCTCGCTCGGCAACTCAACATGGAAATCACTTTTTGGGTCGAAGCCATACTCCTCTAACGAGACAGGCCTGCGTCGACGGAAATGGCTCATTAGCAGATTGTGAGCCACCCGACGCAGCCAGACCTGAGGAACGGGCGGGACCCCATCGGCCCGCCAATGGTGTACGGCCCGCAGGAAGGTCTCTAGCACGATATCTTCACTCAGGGATCGACTCCCCGCCGTTCGGAGCGACACGTACCCATACAGCAGCGGCAAATGCTCCCGATAAAGGGTACCGAGTTCTGTTTCGTTCAAGGCCATTCGTTGCACGTCCTCACAGATAACGCACGAAAAGCAGAAAACCCACGGAAAAAAACTCGGCGCGGCTGATGCCGGAGTTCGCCAGCACATCTGGGCTCCTACAAAGCATGGCGTGCTTCCAGGGCAGCGAAGCAGATCAGAATCGACGCGGGGGGGCTCAGTTCCTTTTCCTGAATGATCCGGCAAGTCCATCGGCAAGTACACTAAACTAGTTGCCGGCCAGGGCCGAGACCGGGTCGACCCTAGTTGCCTTAAGTGCCGGCGCCAGGCTGGCCAGCGTCGAAACCAGCAACACCAGCAGCCCAACCAGCAGAAAGGTCCAGGGATCCAGCGCTTGGACGCCGAAAAGGAAGCTCTCTAGCAATCGGCCCAAGAGTAGCGAAAACCCACAGCCGAGGCCGAGGCCCAGACCGCCCAGCAGGAGACCTCTCCTGAGCTGGCTCAAAAGCAAATCTCGAGGAGTCGCGCCTACCGCCACTCGAATACCTAGTTCACGCGACTGTTGAGTCACCTGAAAAGCCATCAGCCCATAGACCCCTGTCATCGCCATCACCAACGCTAGCAGAGCGAAAGCTCCCAGCAGAAAGAGCTGGGCACGTCTGGAAGCAATTGAGGATTCCATGATCTCCTCCATACTGCGGAAGCCAGAGAATGGCTGAAGCGGATCGACGGAACGCACTGCCGACCGAAGCATTGACTGATCAGCGGGAACCCCATCCTGCAGTTTGATCAACCAGTTCAGTCGTCACCTGATCGACCGGAACGTAGACGGTGGGGAGTGGGGGCGCTGCCAGTCCCTGGCCTTTCACATTTTCTACGACGCCGATCACGACCCGTTCCGGCTCCGCGATTTCAGAGGTGAATGGATAAACTCCAATTCTCTGTTGCTCCACCTCCCGACCTGAGAAGTATGCATCTCGGAAGGCACGATTCACGATCATCACGGGGAGAGAGGACCGGGTGTCGGATTCTTCGAATAGGCGTCCCTCATGCAAGGGAATTCCCAGCGTTTGAAAGAAGTCCGGACTTACATAGCGCCAATCTACAGACTTAATCCCACGCCCCTCGGCTAGATTGATTTCAAGAGGGAGATTCATTCCTCTCTCAACCGGGAGATTGTTCGACACCGCCGCACCTTCAACTCCGGGCTGGGACCGTATCCGCTCCAACGCTGCCTGATAAAAGGCCGTCATTCCCTCCGCACTCTCGAGATGAGAGCCCTGCATCGACATCTGGGCTGTCAATACGTTGCGGGGATCGAATCCGGGTTCGACGGCGCGCAGATTGACCATCGTGCGCAGAAGAAGGCCGGCCACCATCAGCAAGATCACGCACATCGCTACTTCACTGATCACAAGCGCCTGGCGGAACCGCCCGCTGGCCCTGGTAGTGCCCCGGCTTCCACCGCTTTGAGAGGTGGCCGCCGTGTTCTGCCCCGCGGCCTGCCAGGCTGGGGCACAACCGAAAAGCAGGTCTGAACTGCCTGAGATAAGCAGAGCAAACGCAAGAACCGGCCAGGAAAGAGTCAACGATTGATTTAATCCCAGCTGGAGAGGGGTCAACCCGGGGAGGATGCGGAGCAGCAGAGCACCCAGCAGCACTCCGCCGACCCCCGCCAGCAGACCGAGAAGAAGGCTTTCTGTCAGAAGCTGACGGATGATGCGACCCCGACTACCCCCCAGCGCAACCCGGGTCGCGATTTCGCTCCGGCGGGTAGAGGCCCGTGCCAGCAGAAGCCCGGAAACATTGGCAATGGCCAGCAGCAGGACCAATCCCACAGCTCCCGACACCAGCAGCAGCGCCGGCCGTAAGGTTCCCGTGAGCTCGGTTTGATAGGGCTCGATTCGAAAGCGTAGGAATCCGTTGTTCTCGGCCCATTCCCGACCCAGATTCGTAGAGATCGCGAGTAGCTGCTGGTCTGCCGTTTCCGAGCCGATTCTCCGCCGCGTCAGAATCTGATAGTTGTAGCCGGATCCCTGTTGATTGGAATCGGCCCGGAGTGGAACCCACGCATCGACCTGGGGAATCGTCCTGAACCCGGCCGGCATGATTCCGACCAAAGTGTGCGATTCGCCTCCCAGCTGCACTTCCCTCCCCAGCGCCTCGGGATCTCGAGCCAATAGATCACGCCATAACCGGAAGCTCAGCACGATCGCCTGCTTGCCTCCTCTGCTATCCTCGGTCGCAGTGAACGACCGGCCAAGTTGGGGTGGAATTCCCAAAATGCGGAAGTAGTCGGCCGAAACCTGGGCCGTCCGTATATAGTGGGCATCGCTCCCGATAATCAGATTACCGCCCGAACTTCCTCCCATTGCGGCCAAATCACCGCCCTCGAAATAGTCCTTCAAGTTCCTCCACATCATACGGTTATGGTTCGGCAGATAGCCGCCATCGTAGTCCCAAACAATGACCCCAAGGCGCTCCGGCTCAGGGTATGGCAGCGGAGCCAAAAGGGTCTGATTAACCACGCTGAAGATCGCCGTACTGGCTCCGATCCCGAGCGCTCCGACCAGGATGACCGTCAGGGCAAAGATTGGAGAACGACGCAGCGACCGACAGGCGAACCGGAGATCCTGCAGACGCTCCTCGATAAATGGAAGACTGCGCTGCTGACGAAAGTCCTGTTTCACTTGCTCAATTCCTCCTAGGCGGATCCGCGCCTGCCGCAAAGCATCTTCGGCACTCAGACCGCGCCGGCGGTTCTCCCGGGCTTCCATTTCGAGATGGAAATGCAGTTCCCGCTCCAGATCTTCCTCCGAGCGAGAGGCACCGAAAAACCCTTTAGCACGGATGAAAAACTCCCGGATCCGAATCACTCGACTCCCTCCAGAAAGCGATCCATGATCGACACCATGTGTCGCCATTGTCGCGCTTCTTCTTGCAGCTGCCGCCGTCCCGCGCGCGTCAGTCTGTAGAATCGGGCTTGCCTTTTGTTCTCGGAGATGCCCCAGCTCGAGCGTAGCAACCCGCGCTGTTCAAGCCGCAGTAAGGCCGGGTACAAGGTGCCCTGGTTGAGGAAGAAGGCATCATCCGAAACCTGTTCGATTCGCCGTGCAATCCCCCACCCATGCATTGATCCAAGGCCGCCTAGGGTTTGTAGTACCAGAAGATCCAGTGTCCCACTGAGAATCACTGTTCTATCTGTTTTCCGCATTTAAGACCCCTGCAACCCCAGCCTATTTATTGGGACAGGCTCGATTTTCCTGTTGTTCACCAACAGTAAATAGTACGGTTTCGCACTCCCTTCTGTTGTCTATCAACAGAAAAATTGTCACGAAAACGGCACTTTTGTCGAGTGTCACTGTGGCGGAATCTCACAATGAGAACTTGAAATCGCCGCCCGCCCTCCCAACAATTGGGGAAGGATTGACACGACTTATGAAAATCAGCGTTGAACTCAAAGATGAAGATCGCTCCAAACTACTGCAGATGGCAACCGAGCAACCGGACCGAGGACTGGCCGAATTAGTGAGCGAAGCGATCGATCTCTACCTCAGATCACAGGAACGTAGCGAGCTCGGCAAAGAGAAAAGCGCCGGCCTGCGCGGAGGTATTTCAGACGAGGATGCCGACGGCTTCCGCGAGACTCTGAGCAAGATTCGGAGCAGTTGGAGATGATCATTGCCGACACCGATGTCCTGATTGACTTCCTCTCCGACTCTGGAGCCGCCCCTCGAGTGGCCCGCGAGATGGAGGCTGGAAACCTGGCTACCACCGTAATCTCGAGAATCGAGTTGCTGGTAGCCGCCGGCGATGCTCTACAACAGAGGTTAGTACTGGACCTGCTCGACCTGGTGCCCTCCCTGCCACTCGACTCGGGATCAGCCAACCGAGCTGTTGCACTGCGTATCCTGCTCGAAGAAGCTGGCACGCCAATTCGGCTGGCCGACTACCTCGTTGCTGGGATCGCACTCCAACATCGAGCCCCCCTTCTGACTCGAAATCGAGCCCACTTCGAACGGATCAGCAGTCTCACACTGGTCGATCCTTACGAAAACTAAGCCCAGAGACTTAGCCCGGATAATTCACGCGTTTTCGAAGCGAAGGGTCGGAAGCGCCGCTCTGACACGGCTTTACGCCCGAGGGCCCCGCAGTCATAGTCATGCACTCTGTCGAGGAGCCCGAGGGTGGGTAACGCAGTCAGAGCGGATGATCCCGGCCCTGCAGCCGAAAACTCGTGCATTATCCGGGTTAGGAGAGGGCCGCAACCGAAAAGGAGTCAGTTTAGATCGACCGCCGAGCCGATGAGAGCGAAGTGCGGGGATCAGAGCCGTAAAGCCCATGGCGCAGCAGTGGCGAGCAATTGGAGGCGCAAGGTTTTCAGTTTTCGCTGTCTGAAATGACAGATGCAGGACAACTTACGAGTGAACTTCATCCCTGCGACCTCCCACCTCATCCTTCCCGACGCCCTCATCTGCCTTCGCTGATGTTGTAGAGGAACTCGCGGCGGGTTGCCAGCAAATGTGTGGCCCAGTGGGAAAGGAAGCGGGAAATGAGCCAGCAGACACCGCACCACAAAAGGAGCCCACAACCGAACCACAGCAAGCGGTGAGAAGAAGCCGCCATCAAGAGCAGGGTCAAGCCTGGTATCCCGACCAGCGGGACGACGATCAGAGTCCCCGCCAACCCAGCTAGCGGATGGGGATTTCCCTTCTCTCCCCAGCTGTCGGTCAAAGCCAGCTTGGGCAAGAGGACGGAGAGAAGCAGGCCGAACGGACCGAAAACGAGAATTGCTGTGGCCCCTACCAGCAAGACAGCCAGCCAGTCGAGCGGCGAACCGACCGGTGCGACGAGCAGAGTCCCAAGAAAACCGAGTAGCATTGCCATCCCAAGCAGAGCCGAGATACCCAGCATCTTCCCCCGGGCCAGTCGCGACGGGTCCAGCGGCATGAGCAGAAGCCGGGTCAGTCCTCGCTCGTCGCTGCCTAGCAGATTGCAGGCGAACGGCTGAAACGCCAACAGGCCGAAAGCTATAGCCCCTAGCGCCAGCATCAGTCCAGGCGCGATTGGAAGGCCTCGCAGGAAGCTCCCGGATTCTTCCCTTGTGAGGAGCACAACGCCCGCCATCGGGATGATGAAGGGTGAAAACAGGAGGCCGAGCTTGCCGCGTGCGCTTCGAATTCCTTGGCGAATCTGGATTTGGGCTACCGCAGCCACCCTGGGATCCAGCCACGAGATCGATCGCGGCTGGGCGGAAACGCGTTTCCTTCGCAATGTCGAGCCGCCAGTGGTGGTCTGCAGGTAACGATGAATCCCCGAGCTGGCAAGATAGAGCAGCAAGGCTTCCCCAGCCAGCACCAAGAGATAAAAGCTGACCCGCTGCCAATCTGCGATCAGGCCCCAGGTCAAGACCTCAGACGGTTGGCTGGAAGGGAGCAGAAAATCTATCCGATGGAGGGAATTGAAGATCTGCCGGGATGTTGATTGAGCGTTCTCTGCCAGAGCAAGCCGACGCAAGACTGAAGCCCGAGCAGGAGCGTGACGAAGCAAACGGCGGCCGCAAGCGCAACGAGACCCAAGCGAATTCTGCCTCCCAACATGACGCCACAAGAACCAGCCAGCAAGATTACAGCGATGGACCCCACGATAGGATTCATGAGATTGGAGGTAAACTCCAACCCCTGTAGCTGGCGCCGCGGTACTGGCAGGAGGAGCATTCGGGAGGCCGGCGCCACAGCTCCTTGGGACAGTGTCAGGAGGGGTTATCCGCAGCCGGCCAATAAAGAGATGAAGAGCGCGGCGGAGAGGATAGGAAGAGGGGCAGAGGGTGGGCTCGACTGAAAAGCCCACCAACGCCCCGCCCACAGAGAGCCGACTGCACTGGTGATCAGTCCCGGGACAAATACACCGAACAAAAAGAGAGGCTGCAACAGTCCCAGGATCCTGGCCAGCTGTGATGCTGCGTCACCCCGCGAAGCAAGCTTCAGTTGGTTGACGAAAAGTCGCTGCCTGTACCACAGGAAGGTCTGCAATAAGGTCAGAACGGCCGGGCGTCGCCTCGATTTCAGGCTTTCCAATTATCCCTCTCCTCGCCGCTTTGAGGAGCCCAACCAATCCAGTGACAGATCGCGTGCCTGGCCTTCTACTTGTCGCAGGAAAATATCCTCGAGCGAACCCGCCTCAGTACCCTTTTGCAACTCCTCCAGGGAGCCCTGGACAACCAGTCGGCCCTGGTGGATGATCCCAATCGTGTCACACAGATTTTCCACGATTTCGAGAACGTGGGACGTTAAGAAGACGGTCCCGCCGGAACCCACGAAGTCGGCCAATAGGTTCTTGATCTGGCGTGACGCGACGGCATCAATTCCCTCGAATGGCTCATCCAGAATCAGTAGATCGGGCGCCGCGATAAGCGCGCAGCCCAGGGCCAGCTTCTTCTGCATTCCGTGCGAATATTCTGAAGCCACGACTCCGGCCGACGATTGTAGGTCCATCAACTCGAGCAACTGTGCCGAACGACGAGCGCTTTCCTTGGCTGAGAGCCCATGAATCCGACCCACGAAGACGAGAGACTCGAGCCCGGTGAGACGCCCGAACAAGGCCAGGTCCTCGGGAACGACACCGATACAGCCTTTGATTTCCTCTGCTTGATCCCAGGTCATCCCCAGAATCCGGATTTCACCGGCAGTAGCGGAAACCAGTCCGGTCAAGCACTTGATCGTGGTTGATTTGCCGGTGCCATTAGGTCCGAGAAAGCCATAGAAACCACCTCGCGGAACTGCCAAATCAATTCCTCGAACTGCTTCAAAATTGCCGAAGCTGCGCCGCAAGCCTCGCGTCTGGATTGCCCATTCCATCATTTTGACCTTATCGAGGAAGTATCGCTCAATCCGACGAGTTTGTCTGCCCTGACGGATCGCCATCATCCAGGGCTATAATCGTCGAATGACCCCAATTCTAGCCCGGATAATTCGAATCTGCGTCCTCTCCCTTCTGGCTGTGCTTGGTGCTCAGACCGTCTCGCTGGTTGCTTTGGCACAGCCGGCGGGCGAGCTTACGCCCCTGGACCTCGCAGCTCGGCGATGGGTCACAGAGACTCTGGCCGGTCTGGGGTTGGAAGAAAAAGTAGGGCAACTGATCGTCGCCACGACCGCAACCGGATTCACAAATATCACAACACCCCCTTATGGCCGGTTGCGAGACGAGATCCGACGCTTCCATTTGGGTGGAGTACATGCTTTCCGAGGAAGCGCTCTGTCGGCTACATTTCTGCTCCGCCGATTGCAATCCGAGAGCCGAATCCCGCTCCTCTTGACAGCCGACCTGGAAGGGGGAGCTGGACTGATCTTCAGCGGCGGCACCCGCTTTCCCCGGGCCATGGCCATGGGAGCGACATACGATCCCCAATTAGTCTTCCGAGCCGCCCACAGCACGGCTCGAGAGGCACGCCTGATTGGAATCAACCTGAGCTTCTCTCCGGTGGCTGACGTCAACAACAACCCTGACAACCCAATCATCAATACGCGATCCTTCGGCGAAGATCCAGAGCAAGTCTCGATTATGGCTTCCGCTTTCATTCGGGGGCTCCAAGCAGGAGGGGTTCTTGCCACCGCCAAACACTTTCCCGGGCACGGAGATACAGCGACCGATTCCCACCTTGAATTGGCGGTCATCACAGCCGATCGAGATCGTCTGGATGCAGTCGAACTCACTCCATTTCGTGCCGCCATCGCAAACGGTGTAGCGGCTATCATGACCGCACACCTGGCGGTCCCCGCCCTCGACCCTGACACCAGCCGCCCGGCCACCCTGTCGCGTCCAATTCTCACTGACCTGCTGCGGCAAGAACTTGGATTCTCGGGTCTAATTGTTACCGACGCCATGAATATGTATGCAGTCAGCAAGAACTACCCCGATGGAGAGTCGGCGGTGCTGGCGCTGGAAGCCGGAGCTGATATCATCCTCTATCCGCTTTCGGTTGCCAAGACGCACGGTGCGATTGTGCAGGCAGTCAGGTCGGGCAGAGTTACCGAGGAACGTCTCGACCGTTCCGTGCAACTCATTCTGGAGGCTAAAGCCCGCCACGGTGTCTACCGGCGCACTGAATTGTCGCTAGAGGAATTGGATCGGGATATCGGATCCGAGGAGAGCCTGAAACTCTCGCAAGAAGTGATGGAAAAGGCGATCACCCTGGTGAGGAATGAAAAGGAATACTTACCCCTGCGCAGAAGAGGCGGGGCGAGTCTTCTCGTCATCTCGGTCTTCGATCGTTTTTCCAGTGCCGACAGTCGCGGAGGCCACCTGGTAAGAGCTTTGAAGGAGCGCGGTCAGGAGGTAGTCGCTGCCCAAGTCGACTCCGACACATCAGCGCGCGAAATCGAGCTCATGACGGTGCTGGCGCGCAAGGTAGATTTCGTCATTCTGCCGGTCTTTGTCCGGCTGGCCGCCTTTCAGGGAAGCCTGGAATTGGGCGAGCGACAAGAAGAGATCTTGAGTCGCATTTCATCCGGCCGGACACCTCACGCCGTGTTTGCTTTTGGTAGTCCCTATTTGCTCAGTTCGGTGCCCACTCTGTCCACCTACGTAGCGGCATACGACGACCTACCGGCCGCCGAAGTCGCGGCAGCTCGCCTGTTGCTGGGCGAGATTCCTTTTCAGGGCAAGCTTCCCATTTCGCTTCCGGGTTCGGAACATAGAGTCGGCCACGGACTTCGCTAGCCTGGAAATGCTAGCGCAGAGACTTAGTACAGGGACCGCAACCGGAACGGAGTCAATTGAACTTGGATCGACCGAGATATCGGAGAACGCAAGCGGAAGCGCCGCCCGTTTTAAGCGGAGTTTCGACGAATCGTCGCCAAGCTTTCCCACGCTCGCGCTGCCGCTTGGCGCTCTGAAATGGGCGCTCTAAAGCTGCGTTCTGGGGTTCGATCCCAACCTGATCTTCGAGAGAATCGGATAGAAAAGAGCGGCAAGGGAGAACCGGAGGCAGCCTCCCCCACAAATTCTCCCCGAACCCTTGAAGAGTTCCCATCTGATAGGCCACCACCTTCATCCGAGGGCTAAGATGGCTGCTGTTGAAGAGCTTTTTCGATTGCGCAGAGGTCCTGGATTTGCGATTGGGATGAATTCGGGTTAGGGTTCTGGCAACAAAATTTCATCCATCGTCTCGGGAGGAATCGTGAAGCTGACTAAAACGCGAATCATGCTGGCTGCCGGCCTTCTGCTGGCTGCCTGCCAGGAACCGGTTTCAGAGCCAGGTTCACCTCAGGCAACCACTCACAGGAATGGACTGATCGACTTGTGGGGGCAAGAAAAAGCGACCTTCGGAGTCTATGTCCCGAATGAAGATCCACTTACTCGAGAAGAAAGACAGAGCGGGCTGCGCAGGGCTCCCAGCTATTCCCGGGAGGGGGGCGCCAAGCTGGCCCGAAATCCACTCTATGACTTCGTCTTTCTGAACTTGGAGGGAAACTACGACACGGAGGCTGTCACGGCCATCGCCCAGGGGATGCGCAGTCCTGAGGCTGTGGGCCGCAAGACGCTTCTGGTCCGGATCCCTTCCATTTCGAGGGACGGTGAGGAACTGGCCCGGGCAAGGGTAAAGGAGATCCTCGAACAGGGAGCCGATGGAGTCATCCTGCCTCACGTCCGGGGCCTGGATGAAGCCAAAATCGCAATCGGCTTCTTTGCTGAAGCGGGAGCCGATGTCTGGTCCCCCTCTAATCCAGCGGGTGAGATCCTGGCAATGCTTATGCTGGAGGACTCCGAGGCCATCGCCCAAGCCGGCGAAATCGCGGATCTTCCTGGCTACAGTATGCTAGCCTGCGGGATCGGCAGCCTCACCCCGGCGCTGGGCGGAGATCGGGAGGCCGCCGAGGCCGGCAACCAAAAAGTGTTGGCCGAGGCGCAAAGGGCAGGTCTGGCCGACATGATTACCGCCAATGCAGAAAACATCGAACAGCGTGTCCGGGAAGGATTTCTGGCCCTCCTGATGCGCGGTCCAACTGCCGACGAGATCATCCAAATTGGAAGACGGGCGGCGGGCCGGGATTGATTGGAAACTGGGCCAAAAGTAGCAACAGTTGGGAATTGGACCCCTGAAAGCCCTGGACCCTTTCCGCTGCCTATTGTCAAGACGAACCACGTCCAAAACATCGTCAACCGGGTGGGGGAGCTTCCCTCCGCTCCCTATCGTAGGCGGCAACGAATTCTGGATCGCGCCTTCGCAGATTCTCTTTATCGATCCGCCCGCTGCGTGTCATCAGCCGATAGGTAAATTCGAGCGGGCTCAAGTGGGCGTGCTGGGAGACGTTTTCGAACCACTTCAAGCTCTCGAAAGCGGAATTCTGAAGGCGATCGACCAAAGGCTTTCGTTCAGCCTGGAAAGCTGGCAGGGCTTCCGCCACATTGCGAGAACTCGTGAAAGCCTCCGCCAGGGCGATGGCATCCTCCAACGCCTGTTTGGTCCCGGAACCGATCGAAAAATGAGCGGTATGCAGGGCGTCTCCCAGGAGCACGATATTTTCGTGCCACCAGTTGCGATTCCTGACCCACAGAAAATTGAACCACTTGACGAAGCTATTGGAGAGCAGGGGTGAGCCTCCAAGGTGGAATTTGAAAATGTCTGCCAGGAAAGTACAGGTCTCCCTCTCAGACATGTTCGCCAGATCGGATCGTTCAAAAGTATCGCCAATGCACTCGACGATAAATGTGCTGCTCTGGGTATCGAACCGGTAGCCGTGGGCCGCAAAGAGGCCGGCAGAATGCCGCTCGGAAATTAAGTTCAGGCCGGAAAGTAGATGCCGCGTGCCCAGCCAGATATATTTGTTGGCCCCCCATGCCAGCTGTGGTTGGAAGCCGCCGGTAAAGGCCTTGCGGGTGATACTGTTGGCTCCATCCGCACCCACCAGGAGATCGCAATCGCGCAGTTCACCAAGGCTTTCCACGTTGTGATGAAAGCTGGGTTCGATGCCCAGTTCCCGGCAGCGAGCTTGTAGAATATTGAGGAAGCGAAGCCGGGCAATCCCAGAGAAACGGTTCCCCCGAACCAAATTCGTTTCTCCCTTGAAGTGGACTGCCACTTCGTCCCAGGTCTGGCAAGCGCGGGTGAATTCCGCGTGTGAGGATGGATCTGTCTCGTGCAGGTAGGCGAAAGTCTGACTCGAGAAGACGATTCCCCAGCCGTAGGTATCGTTCGGTCCATCACGTTCGTAGATTCGGATCTCATGGGAGGGATCCTGTTGCTTCATGAGAATGCCGAAATAGAGTCCGGCGGGGCCTCCCCCGATGATGTTGATCTTCACGGTTTGTTCCTGGGCCGGTTACAAATATCGTGAGCAATCCAGGTGTAGATTTGAGCCGCTCGCAGGATGTCCTTTTTCAAGATGAAGTAAGTCCAACCCTCTGGATTCAGACCCAGTGGAGGACCATAGGTCACTGCAGGAATTCCTACTTCATTGAAGACATTCAGATCCCGCCACATGCTGCTGACCGGGGCCTCTGGTTCGGTCAGGTCTGCTTTGAAAAACTGCCGATGACATTGCGTGATGGCATGGCGGAGGGTTTCCACGCCCTGCCCCTCATAGCCACGACGGAAAAGATAGGGTTGGACCTCGGCACAAACCCCAGAATCGTGAATCAGTTGCCGGATCTCCTCGATTGGATCGACCGGAGAAAGACCGGGAGGGATTCGCACGTCCAGATACAGGGCACAGATTCCGGCGGTCTCGATCGGCTTATAGGGGAGTCCCCCGCGAATCGCTCCAACCGAGGCCTTGGGTTCCACAAGTCCCGCCCGGAACCTCCGGGTGTGGCGCGACTGGTAGTCCTGAGCCCAGCTCTCCAGTGCTTCGATAAGCCGGGCTGCCTGGACGATTGCATTGGGATGATTGGCAGGGTTTTCGGGTCGGGAAAGAAAGGGAGTATAAATGGCTTTTCCATAGACCGAGACTTTGACGAAGAGGCAACCACATTCCACCTCGGTGCAGGTCCAGTTCGTGCACTCGGCTACCAGAGCATGGTCGGCCACGACTCCGTGAGAGACTGCATAGCGAGTTCCGATTCCTTTGCCCTGGTAACGCGGACCCTGGTATTCGTCGATCGGCGCTCTGCCGATTTCTCCTGCCACACCGGTAAAGACCAGATCTCCTGCCAGCCGTATTTCCGCATCTTTCAACCCTTTCAGAACCATCATGGTGGCAGCCATCGGAGCCTTGTCGTTGACTACCCCCTGGCCGAAGATCCGGTCCTCTTCTTCCCAGGCCGAGATATCGGCCTCATTCAATCGACCCGCGGTCCAGATGTCCATCGGGTCTCCATAGGCGGTGTCGAAATGACTGTTTAGAATCAAGGATTGTCCGCCTCCTCGGCCAGCTAACCGGGCAATCACGTTGAACCGGCCGGGCAGGACTTCCTGTCGCTGGGCCTCAATACCCTGGCGGGCAAACCACTCGAAAACGAATTCCGAGATCTCGGCTTCCTCGCCCGGCGGACTGTTGATTTTTCCCAAAGCAAGGGTGAGATCGGCCAATTCCCTCTCATCGAACCCCGAAATCACCTGCTCGATGGCAACCGGCTGGGACATCTTGAAATCCTTTCTAGCAAACCCCGCTGGCGACCTCAGAGAAAAGCTCAAGGGAACGGGTACGCTGCGATCCGATAGGCATGAAATTGATGGCCCTCACGCCTTGGGAAGCCAGGCGCTGGACGCGGGTCTGGATCCGATCCGGGGTACCTCCCAAGGTAAAGAGCTCGACCATTTCGTCCGGGACGAGGCGGGCCGCATTCTTCGCCTGGTGGAACTCTCCTCCCCGATAGGCTTCTTGGATAGCCGTCACGAGAGCGGGATCGATGCCCGCCAGATCGCAACAGTGGCTGGCGGTCTGAGCAAACCAGGCAGCCATGGTGCGACACTTGTCGAGCCCTTCTCCGGGGCCTTCGTCGATCGCGCCACAGGCCATGATCCAGAGGTCGATGTCCCGAGGCGATCGTCCCGCCCTGCGAGCCCCTTCGGCGATGCGCTCCCGGACAAAGTCGATGGCTTCTGGAAAGAGACCGCACTGGGCGATCACTCCGTCGGCGATCTCGCCCGCCAGCGAGAGCATCTTGGGACCGCTGCCAGCCAGGTAGATGGGAATCGAGGAGCGGCAGGGAAAGTGGAGCTGGGCGTTGACGAGCTTGAAGTCTCCGCTGAAATCGACCGTTTCGCCGCTGAAGAGCCTCCGCGTTACGGCCACCATGTCGCGCAACGCTTGCATCCGTGCGGGAGCGAAACCGAGTTCGGCATTGGGCCGATCGCCGGTTCCGAGACCCAAAATAGCGCGGCCTCCGGAGATCTCATCCACTGTCGCAATGGCATTCGCGGTTACAGCGGGGTGCCGCGTGTAAGGGTGGGTAATCCCGGTTCCCAGCTTGAGATGACTGCTGTTGACGGCCGCCAGGGTGAGATACGAATAGACGTAGCGGGCATGCAGTGACGAGTCGGTAACCCACAGATTGCTATAGCCGACTCCCTCGATACTCTCGATCTGGCGCCGGAAGCGGTCGGGAGGCTCCACCCCCTGCAGGGTCACTCCGATGCGCAGTCGTGAATCAGCCGAATCAAAATTCATGGAGTGATCTCCTCAGGCGCCAACCGTGAGGCCGCCGTCCGCCCAGATCACCTGTCCGGTGATGTAAGCCGCGTCAGCGCTGGCCAGGAACGAATGAATGGAGGCAATCTCCTCAGGCTCGGCGAATCGGCGCAAGGGAATCCGTTTCACCATCGCGGCTGCAATCTTCTCAGGAATGGCTGCGGTCATTGGGGTCTTGACGGCTCCGGGAGCCACCGCATTGACGGTAATCCCATGCCGGGCGAATTCGAGCGCAAGGGTCTTGGTCAGACCGATGCCTCCGGCCTTTGAGGCCGAGTAGTTGGCCTGCCCGAAATTTCCCAGCGCTCCCACCGAGGAAGTGTTGATGATCCGTCCTGACTGCTTTTCGATCATCGGGAGAGCGGCCGCCACACAGAGATAGAAAGTTCCCGTGAGATTGACTGCCAATACCTTCTCCCAAAACTCCGGACTGAGCCGGCGGACTTGTCCTTCCTTGATTGAAACGGACAACCCGTCCCGAGTGATTCCGGCGTTATTGATCAGAATATCGAGCCGCGAAAAGCGGGCCAAAGTCTGCGCAACGGCTGCATCACTGGATTCCTGGCGTGAGACATCTCCAACGATAGAGATCGCTTCGACGCCCTGGCCCTGGATTTCACTAATAAGAGCGGTCAGAGCTTCTTCGTTGATATCAGAGGCCGCAATTTTCGCCCCTTCAGCGGCAAAGCGGCGAGCCGTCGCAGCTCCGATGCCTCGGGCTGCTCCGCTGATCAAAACGACTTTGTCTTTGTGTCTCATATGTTGCCTTATTGGTTCCAAACCCATGCCCATGCCCATGCCCATGCCCAACATTCCCCTAATCCCCGAAGACGAGCACGGGGGCATCTAGATTTCAGCTAAGCCACATTCCTGCGCATCAGCAGTGTCCATTGCATTTCCACCACAGTCTCTTCTTTCTGGTTGACTACCAGAGCATCGAACAACATCACTCCTCGATCCGGCTTCGAGGTCTCTTTCTTCTCCTTCACCACGAGTTCCAAATGAACTGTATCTCCAAAATGGACCGGGCCCTTGTAGCGAATGACCTGCTCGATCAAAGCCAAAGAGGCCCCCTCCAGAACCCCCATCTGGTTTCCGAAACCGGTTCCCATCGAAGCCACCAGCATCCCGTGAGCGATGCGGGCTCCGAACGGCGTCAACTTGGCAAATTCGGCATCCGTATGCAGTGGGTTGTAGTCTCCGGAGAGAGCTGCAAAGGCCACCACATCAGCTTCGGTGACAGTTCGGGCCTGGGAAACGAAGCGGTCGGCCAGATTGAATTCGTCAAAAGTCAGACCCTTTTTCAATGACATGATTCAGTTTCCTCTGCTTAATTACCTCTCCACTAGCACAGGCATCCTACGGAGCCCGAAGCGTGAGCGAGGGAGCGATTAATTCGCTCCCTCATTGACATTTCGGACTCCGAAAGACTGAGTCGACTGCTCCGAGCCCACCGGCGAAACCACCTGAACATAGCTGCGCTTCTTTAAGCTCCATCCCTCTCCAACTGGCGGGCAATGATCGTGAGTAGGATTTCGCTGGTCCCGGCCCCATAGAGCAGGAAGCGAGCATCCCGCAAGTAACGTTGAGCCGGATATTCCATCGCGAATCCATAGCTTCCGAAGATGCGAGTGGCCTGGTCGGCCAGTTGATTGGCCATTTCGCTGGCAAATAATTTGGCCATGGCGGCCAGCTTCACGTCGGGAGCACCCCGCGTTACTTCCCAGGCGGCCCGATAGACGAGCCAGCGGGCCGCTTCGAGCTGAGTAGCCATCCCGGCCAACTTGTGGGAAATGGCTTGAAAACCGGCAATCGGACGACCGAATTGCTTCCGCTCACCAGCGTAGCGAAGCGAATCCTCGAGAGCGGCCCGGCCTAGACCGAGGCCGAGGGCACCGGTCATGGTCCGCACCTCGGCCAGCGTTTTCCGCAACTGAATCATCCCAGAACCCTTTTCTCCGAGACGGCTCTGGGGAGGAAGACGGACGTTGTCGAGAAAGATCTCGGAGGTCGCGGAGCCATGGGTGCCGAGCTTTTCGATCTCCCGACCGACGCTTAGCCCTTCCCGGTTGCGCTCGACTAGAAAAACATCGATGCCGGAAGCTCGCTCCCCCTCCCCGGTTTGGGCGGCCACCAGGAAAAAGTCGGCTACTGTTGCCGATGTGATCCAAGTTTTCGAACCATTCAGCTCCCAGCCGTCCGAGATCTGCCGAGCCGAAGTTTCTATTCCGCCAATATCAGATCCGGCATTCGGTTCGGTAATCGCGATGGTGCCGATCTTTTCTCCCGCCAGGGCTGGTTCGAGCCACTGGCTCTTCTGTTCGGGAGTCCCTAGTTGGTGAATGAGTTCGGTACCGTTAAGCGCCTGCATTCCCACGATCGCGGCCAGTGCCAGATTGCCAGCCGCCAACTCCTCCATCATAAGAATGAACCCTAGAGGATCCCCTCCCAGTCCGCCCTCGGCTTCCGGATAGCGAAAACGGAAAAACCCGAGCTCTCCGCATTTCTGAAACAGCTGGCGAGGAAACTGTCCTTTGCTCTCTAGATTCGAGACCTCTGGCTTGACTTCTTTGCGCACGAACTCGCGCACTGTTTGCTGCAGGAGAGCTTGCTGTTCAGAGAGTTGAAAATCCATCACTACCGCGCCTGAATTAAGTCCCGGATCGTCCTCCGGATGTGTCCAGCCATTCCTCGAGCACCTCTTCAAGGTCCGATCCCAAGGCAGGTGCTGCGGCTCTGATCCCTGCCGGTGTTTGAGAGAATCTGAGGGGCGTGTTCACGAAACGGAGCCAGCCGTGCTCGGGGTCCAGCAATTCCACCAGCATGTGGCGGGCAACCACCTGCGGATCTCGGGCTGACTCCGCGATGTCTTGGATTGGGGAACAGGGGACTTCGAATGTTCCCAGCCGTTCCAGCCAGAACTCCGTAGGGCGACGAATCAGGAGGCTCGACAATTCCCGGTCCAGTTCTTCGATATTCTCGAGACGGTCACGATTGGTGATGAAGCGTAAGTCGCAAGCAAGCTGAGGAGCGTCCAAAGCCTGGCAGAGTCGACCCCACTGCTCTTCGGTTCCAGCTGAAACCACGATCTGCCCATCGGCCGAGGGAAAAGCCTGGAATGGGACGATCAGAGGATGGCGCGAAGCGATCGGACCCGGGACTTCACCAGTGGCAAAATAGCGAGAGAAGGCGTTTTCGAGCAACGCGAGTTGGGCATCGAAAAGAGAAGTCTCGACCCTTTGACCCTGACCCGTGACGCGGCGCGATTCGAGAGCCGCCAGGATTCCAATCACAAGGAATAGACCTGCCCCCAGATCTCCAATCGAGAATCCCACTCGAGTGGCGACTCCGCCCGGTTCTCCGGTGATGCTCATGGTTCCGGCTAGCGCCTGGATGATGACGTCGAAAGCCGGTTGATGTTGACGGGGCCCCGAGTTGCCAAAGCCGGAACAGGAAGCGTAAATAAGTCGAGGATTTTCAGCTTCTAATGATTTGAATTCCAGACTCCAACGTTCCATGGTTCCGGGCGTAAAGTTCTCGACCAGCACATCCGCCTGCAAGGCCAGGCGCCGAGCCAGACGGCGACCCTTTTCGCTCTTCAGATCGACCGTTATACTTCGTTTCCCTCGATTGACACTCTGGAAGTAGGCGCTCGCCGTTCCGATGAAGGGCCCAGCTTTGCGAGACGGATCTCCTGTTTTCGGGGCTTCCACCTTGACCACATCGGCCCCTAGATCGGCCAGGATCATCGTGGCGAATGGCCCCGCTAGGAACCAGGTAAAATCGAGAACGCGGAGGCCGGTCAGTGGACCTTTCATAGGACATTCATGATGCTGTTTCCGTACTCATCCAGGTGCAGCGATTGTTCGGGCTGGAGCAGAATGGTCGTGTCATCGGCTTCGATCAGGGCTGGCCCCACCAGGCGATGACCGGGGCGCAAGGCAGCGTGATCGTAGATCGGAGTTGCCTGGAAGCCGCTTCCGAAATAGACCTGCCGTCGGTCTCGGATCGCACTCTCGGCATTCTCTGGCCCGAGTTCTTGCCGCACCCACTCATTCTTGCGGATACTCCCATGCCCTTTGATTTCAAAGGTGCGGGCCTCGATCCCTGCCTAATGATAGGCGGCGCCGGCGCCATACTTTCGGTTGTAGCTCTCCTGGAACGTACTTGAGACCTCCTGCAGCACGGAATCGGTCAATTTGCCGGACGGCACCGGCACTCGAACTTCATGAATCTGACCTCGAAAACGCATATCGATGGAGCGGGTTAGATGCATAGCCTCCTCCTCCACTCCAGCTCCCCTTAGCCCCGCTTTGACCTCTTCCGCCAACAGCTCATAGATCCTGTTCAGCTCCGCCGGCGAAAAAGGTGCCAGCAGCGGCTCCGAGAGCTGTCTCAGGTAGAGCAGATCCGAGACCGCGATTCCCCAAGCCGAGAACTCAGAAGACTGAGCCGGAATGATGATCTGTTGGACTCCTACATCGCCAGCATAGGCCCCAACGTGGAGCGGACCGGCACCCCCGAAGGCAAGCAAAGAGAAGTTACGGGGATCGTACCCTCTTCCGATTGTCACCTTCCGCACCAGGTCAGCCATCCGGGCGTCCAGAATATTGATGATACCGAGAGCTGCCTCTTCAACCGACAGCTCCAGCGGTCCGGCAATCTTTTCGGCAATCGCCTGCCGGGCCAGCTCACCATCCAGCTGGCGCTTTCCTCCCAAGAAGAAGTCTGGGTTGAGTCGGTTCAGAACTACGTTGGCATCCGTTACAGTGGGTTCCGTTCCCCCTGTTCCATAGCAGACCGGACCGGGATCGGCACCCGCGCTCTGGGGACCCACTTTGAGAAGCCCGACACTCGGTTCGATCCAGGCAATGCTTCCTCCGCCGGCACCAATCGAGGAGATGTCGATACTCGGCAAGACGGTGTGGTACTGGGCGTAAACCGGAGTCAAGGAAAACTGGGGTTCTCCATCCACCACCAGCCCCACATCGAAACTGGTGCCGCCTACATCGGTAGTAATCATGTTTCGGGTGCCGAGAGCCTTTCCCAGAGCCACCGCACCAATCACCCCGCCGGCGGGACCCGAAACCAGCAGCGAGACGGCCCGTTCCTGTGCTTCGGCAGCCGGGATCACTCCACCAGAGGACTGCATGATGAGAGCCGGGTTACGGTATCCGGCGCCTCCTAACCGTCGGCTGAGCCGGCCCAGGTACGTTCCCGTGACTTTGCCTACATAAGCATTGATGGCGGTTGTGGCGGTGCGTTCATACTCTTTGATCACAGGGGCCAGCTCATGGGACAGACTGACCATCAAGTCGGGGAATTCCTGTTGGATGATCTCGCGGGTCCGTCGTTCATGTTCGGGATGCATGAAGGACCAGAGATAGGTGACGGCCAGCGACTGGCAACCCGCCGCAACCAGTTCCCGCGCGGCCTCCAAGACATCTTCTTCGTTCAGCGGGACAATCACCTCGCCTTTGTAATCAATTCGTTCGCGTACGCCGTGAATCAAAGGCCGCGGCACGATCGGGTCGGCTTTGTCGAGTTCTGCGAGCCGGGTCAGCTCACTCTCGCTGCGTCCAGCCACCTTCTGGATGGTCCGCCCGATAATCAGCGCATCTTCGTGACCAATTGTGGTGATCAAACCGGTTCGGGCTCCCGAGCGGGTGAGCAGGGCATTGGTCGCCACTGTTGTACCGTGAGCGAATAGTTTAGACCGGGAAAGCAGGTCCGACAGGGAAATCCCCAGCAGTTCGGCCGCCTGGCCGACTGAATCCAACACCCCACGTGCGAAATCATCCGGTGTAGACGGGGCTTTGGCCGCCGTTATCCTTCCCTCCGGATCGAGCACCACGGTATCGGTAAACGTTCCTCCGCTATCCACCGCGATGACATAGCTCATTGACTGATTCCCTTTACTTTGAGCCCGGCAGATCTCGTTGTGGCACAGGAGGCGCGGCTGGAGCGGATCGCGTCGCGTCGGATTTGGGAGGCTTCCGAATCGACGCGCCAGGGATGGGGCCGGATCACAACACCATAGTAGTCCTCCGCGCCCTGGGTAGTCACCAAGCCATTGACAACGTCTCGAAAAACTCTCTCAGGATCACGAGCGAGGGGATCTCCATAACCTCCACCTCCCATTCCGATACAGTGATAGACATCGCCTTTTTTCTGATAGGTCGGAGTGATTCCTGTCGCGACTTCCAGCTTTCCTTCCACCTCCTCCAGAGACTGTGGAATGTCGCCCTGAGCCAGAATCTCCTCAATGTTGCTATCCCGCTTCAAGACAAACTGATTCGTGCAGGAGGGAAATCCTCCACCGATTCCAGCCGAGGCTGGTTGCTCCACTCCGATGGCATGCATGATCTTGGTTGGGATAATATCGACATCGTGAGCGATGTACATCATGCTGATGGTCGCGCCTCCCCGGAATTCTCCGGCACCTCCGGTGTCGGCCTGTTGACGACGGTACATATAGAGAATCGGATAGTTGAACTCATAGTCTTCAATGTTGGCAATGATCGAAGAAGGGGAGTCGAGGAACCCTCCGGTATCGATTCCATCCCGTCCCGCCCGAGCGCCCGAGCGCCCGAGCCGCCAGCCATGGCATCCAGAATCGTGCCTCCGAAGTAGTTCCCCCGCTGGTCGTTGCCGAAAAGTTCCTCGACGAAAAGCCCCCCCATCCAGGTGGCCATCATGTGATCTCGATATTTCTCGGAAGCGGCCAACATCTTGGCCAGGCAGACACTCGAGCTGATGGTCGCCACATAGCTCCCGGTAGTAGTCGCTTTTGACACTCCGGCCGGCCATTTGGCATGGACTACAGTTCCCGGTTTGGACTCAACTGTGACAGCTCGAACCAAACCGGCCGGACACCATGGGATGTCGTAGCAAAGGTAAGGAAGGATGGCGGAGATCACGGCTCCCTCCAAGGCAGGGCGACAGCAGTTGATCAGGGCGGGAGCCTGCTCGGCCGATTCCGTAAAGTCGAAATGCAGATTGTCCTCCCGCTTCGTCATGGCCACCAGGACCGGGAAAACCTTGCCATCGGCATCGATGTACCCGCGGTGGCGAAATGTACCGTCGGGGAGTTCCGAAAGCCGATGGCGGAACTGTCGCTCGGCTGAGTCGATCATGGCTTCGACGCCAGCTTTGTAGGTTTCAATCCCGCTGGCTCCAACGAATGCCTGGAGCCGTTCGGTGGCTACATGACAGGCCGCGATCATTGCCTTGAGATCGAGAGCCGCCAGATTCTGCAAACGGGAATGCCGCAGAAACAACCACTCCAGATCCTTTCGTACCCGCCCCTTTTCCACGAACTTGATCGGAGGTACCAAAGGCTGTTCACCGTAGATCGAAGTGGCGCCCACCTGGACCTGACCCTCCACCGGGCCTCCCAGATCGATCTGGTGGCAGGTTCCTCCGGTCCACGCAATCAGCTCATCGTCAAGGAAAATGGGAGCTACCACCACCACATCCATTTGGTGGCAAGCTCCCACATAGGGGTCATTCGACATCCATACATCTCCCGGCGCGATGCCCGGATTGTCCGCATAGTCGCGAATGATGGACTGGACCGTCGAAGCTAGCGACATGGCATGAATCGAGATGTAGACACCGATCGAAATGGCTTCTCCCTGGGGTGTCATGAGAGCCGTGTTCATGTCGTGGGCTTCATTGGCAACGGGAGAGCCAGAAACCATGCGCAGCGTCATGGCGGCTTCGTCGTTGATGGCTGCCAGCCGCGATCGAAAGATTTCAAGTGAAATTGGATCAATAATCTGGGTCATTTCAATTCCGCCAGGACTTCCCGGGTGGTCAGGACATCTGCAAAGGATTGAGCCAGCGTATCGAGCGTGGCTTGATGTTCAGGGGCGCTCATGGCCGAGGTGCCGTCTGAGACGAAAAGCACCTTGAAATCAAGCATCATGGCATCTCGCGCGGTCGACTCGCAGCAGACATTGCTGCGAGTACCGCAAATGATCAGGGTGTCTCGCTTCTGGCTTCTCAACAATCGTTCCAAACTCGAGGAACCGGGTATCAGACAGGAATAACGGTTCTTGCTGATCTCGAAGTCGCCTGGTTGCACATCCATTTCCGAATAGATGGCAGAACCGGGATGCGACTCGAGCAATTGTTCAGCCGCCATCGCTCCCCGCTCCGGGGAGATAAAGTGATCAAAAAATAACCTCCAGTCAGCCGCTCCAGGAGGATGATACGAACGGACCCAGATGACCGGAATTCTCACTTCTCGACACCCTCGGGCCAGTTGATTGATATTCTGACAGGTGTCTCGCGAGGCTGGAATCTCAAGCGCTCCGCCCGCTTCACAAAAGACGTTCTGCATGTCGACGATGAGCAGCGCCATTTCTTTGAGATCGAGTTTTGAGAACAGGCGCAATCGTCCGCGGCGTTGTAGGATCCGCTCTCTGATCGGCTTCGACACGGTAGTCGGTTGCATATTTGATCAAACCTCCAGTTGCACATCCCAAAGGACTGGCTCGCCCTTCTGAGCCACCTCGGTATTGATAAGTGCCAGGCAACCAGGACAAAAAAATTGCCGGAAAACGAACTTGTCGCCATGCAGGTGGTAGGGATTGACATGAGGTCCGGCTTCCTGCACAGGCCCTTCATGCATCAAGGCAGTGGGATTGGGGTTCTGGTCTGCCGAACCCAAGTCATGATCGCATCGGCAGCAGGTGATCCGGGCCGAGCCATCCCGCTCGGTTATCTTCAGAAAATCGTTCAATGATGCCATCGTAAATCCTTGGAAAACAACCTTTTCTATTCCCCTATTGCGCTCAATTGAGCGAGCAATCGCCGAATATTAATGGCAATCATTTGGCGGCGATACGAGTGTGTGTAATCGGCCAGATGCATCGGCTTGTGCTTTTTGTGAATCGTCTCTGCCACGCGACTGATCAGATCCTCATCGACACGTTGCCCAACCAGCTCGGCTGCCTCTGGAACCAGCAGCGGGCTGGGCCCTACCGCTCCCAGGACGATGCGTGCCGAGCGACAAATTCGTGACTCGTCAAGCACCAGCGAAGCCGCGACTCCCAGGGCTGGAAAATCAAACGTCCCTCGCCGCCGAAGCTTGAGGTAACCGGCCCGTTTTCCTTCCAAAGCAGGCACCCGGATCTCGGTCAGAATCTCGTCTGGAGCCCGGCGCAGATAGTCAATGCCATCGTTCCGATACAAATCTATCAATGGGAGTTCGCGCTCTCCCCGGGAGCTGGTGAGGAGGATGGTCGCTTCCAGTGCACTCAGAAGCGGAGGCAGATCGGCTGAAGTAATTGCCCAGCAGCGAGTCCCCCCGGGCGCCACCAGGCAGATGTCCGATTCCGCTTTCATGCAGGAGCCGACTGCTTTGCGCCAGAAAGCGGACTGATTCAGGAAGTGGCAACGGGTGTCCAGGCAGAGATTCCCGCCCACGGTTCCCATGTTGCGGAGCAGAGGAGTTGAAATCAAAAGTGCGGCCTCGACGATCGGGCGGAAATCCCGCTGCGCCCTGGCATTTCGAATCAGCTGGGTGAGTGTGGTACCGGCCCCAACGATGAGATCTCCGCCGTCGAAACCGACTCCGTTCAATTCTCGCAGTCCACGCAACCCCACCACCACCGAAGGGCTTACCTGGAGCCTTTTCATATTGGGGTAGAGGTCGGTGCCGCCTCCCACTAGAGATCCGGCCGGTCCTGCCTCGGAGAGCATGCGTAGCGCGTCTTCCAATCGCTGGGGGGCCAGATAGCGAAAGGCCGGTAATCGCATCATAGCTTGACCCGCCTGGCCTCGGGAGTCGTCGGGCGTAAACGATCTGGGAACTGGTAGTCGGGCATCCGGATCTTGCGGTCAGGCGAAGCTGGGGTGGAAAATAGGGCTTGCCAGACCTTCTCTGCAGACAGGGGAACGTCGTCGAAGCGGATTCCGGTGGCTCTCCAGACCGCGTTAGAAATCGCAGGAACGATCGGATTCTCAGGCCCTTCTCCTGCCTCCTTTGCACCGTAAGGGCCCTCGGGATCGTCACTCTCTACTAGAAACACTTCTATCGGAGGGGTCTCGAGAGAGGTGGGCAACTGGTATTCGAGCAACGAAGGAGCCAGGTGCAGACCGCTCTTGTCGAAAGTCTGGGCTTCCAAAATGGCTTCTCCCAATCCCATATAGGCACATCCCTGGATTTGCCCTTCGACTACCGGTGGATTGAGAGCCTTGCCACAGTCGTGGGCAACCCATAGTTTGTCGACCGTTACTTGTCCGGTCTCCAGATCGACACTGACTTCAGCCGCACAAGCACTGAAGCTATAAGCGGGCGAGGTGCCGATGACCGCCCCCGGATAATCCCCTCCGAGCTTGGGAGGAAAGTAGCTTCCGGTCGCTCCCAGCGTCCCATAGCGAGCTTCTGCCATTACGACGGCGTCAATGTAGGGAATTGAGAGAGCCGGGTTAGTGCGGTCGTAGATGCAGTAATCGGCCGCATCCAGATGATCGACCGGCACTTGCAACTTGTCGGCGGCCACCTCCAAGAGCCTGGCTCGGAGCTGGCTCACCGCCTCGATCGCGGCGTTGCCCGACATGAAGGTAACCCGACTCGAATAGCTGCCCAGATCGACCGGCGTGAGGCCGGTGTCTCCCGTGATCACGCGGACGTCCTCCGGATAGAGTCCGAGTTCTTCGGCCACGATTCCGGCCAGGAGATCATCCGATCCCTGCCCAATCTCGGAACTCCCGCAGAACACCGCGGCTCCTCCCAGCCGATCCAGCTGTACGTAAACACCGGAGTGGGGAAGTTCGGGATGCCACATCGTGGTGGCGGTTCCGCTCAGATAGGCGCTGACTGCGACCCCCAGCCCTTTCCCAGCCGGCAGCTTCGAATAACGCTCGTTCCAGCGAGAAGCCTCGCTCACCCGATCCAGGCATTCCTTCAAGCCACAGCTTGAGATGCGCAGCGAGTTCATCGTCATCGAGTGTGGCTCGACCAGGTTACGGCGTCTCAATTCGACCGGATCGATATTCAGGTCCTGGGCAATTTTGTCTAGCTGGATCTCCCAGGCAAAACGAGGCTGAGGCGCGCCGTGACCCCGCTTGGGGCCGCAGGGCGGCTTGTTCGTGAAGAGCCGGACTCCATCGAAGGAATAAGCCGGCAGCTTGTAAGTGAGCGGCAGCAGAGACCCAACATAGTATGCAGTGGCGATTCCGAAGCTACTAAAGGCTCCTCCATCGAGAAAGGCGCGGGCCGAGAGGGCAGTCAGAGTTCCGTCGCTGCGAACCCCGGTCTTGAGCAAGATCTTGACCGGATGGCGGCCCCGGTGGGTGTAGAAGACTTCTTCGCGAGTGAGAGAAATCTTGACCGGCCGGCCACTTCGCCGGGCTAGCTCGGCGACACAGAACTCGAACCCGAAGGGCTCGCTCTTGCCTCCAAAACCTCCTCCGACCGAGGGGACGATGACGCGGACCCGACTGGCTGGAATTTCCAAGACCTTGCTCAACGCCCGGTGCAAATAGTGGGGAACCTGGGTACCCGACCACACCGTAAGCTTGCCCTCCGGATCATACTCAGCAATAGCGGCATGCTGTTCCAGTGCAGCATGGTTGCTCCCTTCGTAGAAGAAGACATCCTCCCGAATGTGATCGGCCTCGGTAAAGCCTTGCTCAACATCTCCAAACTCGAGAGCGACAACCTTGTGGGAGTTCGGTTTTCGTGTCCATTCATGAATCGACTCCTCTGCCTCGATCGCGTCATCGATGGAGAGGATGACCGGCAGGACCTCATATTCCACGCCGATCAATTCACAGGCTCGCTCGGCGGTGGCTTCATCCGCGGCTGCCACCGCTGCCACTGGTTCTCCCACATATCGGACCCGGTCGATGGCCATCGCGGTCTCGTCCTGATTGCGGGGAAGCACACCGAATTTCTCGGGCAAATCGGCCCCCCTGATGGCGGCTACGACACCGGGCAGATCGAGTGCCAGCTGAAGGTCAATGCGCTTCATCCGAGCATGAGCATGGACGCTCCTGAGCAGTCTCGCGTAGAGCATCCGCGGGAACCGGAGGTCGTCCGTGTACATTGCAGCCCCCGTGGTCTTCTCAACGGCATCGATCTTGGCTCGACGTTTTCCGATGATCCGGTACGGCTTCATGGTGTTACTCCTCTTTTGCCTGCTTCAGAATCGTTCTGTCTGGCTGCCTCTTCTACAGCGTCCAGAATCTGCACATAGCCCGTGCAGCGGCAAAGATTCCCGGCGATCGCCTCGCGAATCTGATCACGAGTGGGATCCGGCACCTCATCCAGAAGAGCCTTGGCCGTGAGCACGATTCCCGGGATGCAGTATCCGCATTGCGCAGCGCCGAGTTCGGCCAGACTTTCCTGCAGGGGGTGTAGCCAGCCAGACTTGGCGACGCCTTCGATCGTCTGGATTCCGACTCCCTGCACTTCGACAGTGAGCAGGAGACAGGAGAGCATCGGTTGGCCATCGATGAGCACTGCACAGGCACTACACTCTCCGAGTTCGCAACCATGCTTGGTCCCAGTCAGTTCCAGGCGCTCGCGCAACGTTTCGAGCAATGTCTCCTGGGGAGGACAGACAGTCTGTCTGGTTTCACCGTTGATCTGCAGAGTCAGAGGTACGATTTCAGGCATTATGGCATTGCCTCCTCGCCCGATTCCGCCGTCACACTGCTAGCCGGGGGGATCTTTTCTTCGGTTAGCCAGGCTTCAAAGCGATCCTGCTGCTGGACTGGAAAAAGGGCAAAGCTCCCCAGCCGATCGCAAACCAACCGGTAGTCGCTAGGGACCACCACCGTGCACATAATCTGCTCTACCAGGGCAGGCCCAGAAATCCGCTGACCGGTCGAGAGTGTGTCTCCGTCGAACACGGGGACATCATGGAACTCGTCAAGTTCGGGTAGGAAGATCGGCCGCGAGCTCTTCGGTTCGGGCTGGCTTCCAAAACCGCCTCCCCACTCCCCGATGATTCCGGGCTTTTCGGTCAGTCCCACGGCATCGAGCCGGACGGTCACCATCTCGAGAGCCGCTTCCGGCACAGCATATCCGTAGAGCAGGTCGTGTCGGGCGTGAAAAGCAGCCGACAGCTTTTCGAGATCAAACTCGTGCGAGTCATCCCCGGGCAAGGCCACGCTTACCTCGTTGAATTGTCCCACATAGCGGATATCGGCCGAGTAATCAAGACGCTGGCGTTGCCGAGGAATTCGTTCGTCATCCAGCGTAGCCCGAGCCTGCTGCGACATCTCTCGGCAGAGACCGGCCAGAAAATCCTTTTTCAGTTCGGCAAGCGTCGTGGGACAGGACCGTACGTAGGCGTGTCGCAGGTCGGACAGAAGCATTCCGGCGGCACAGAAAATCGAGGATGCACGGGGAACCAGGATCAGTGGAATCTCTAGTTCACGAGCGATCGCGGCGGCATGCACCGGGCCGGCACCACCCGCCACTACGAGCGGAAAATCCCGAGGATCGTAGCCTCGTTGGATCGAGATGGCGCGAATCCCATCTGCCATGGCATGGTTGATCACAGTGGACATTCCAGCGGCGGCCCTTTCCAGTTCGAGTCCCAGGGGGCCTGCGATTTCCCGCTCGATAGCCTGCTTTGCCTTTTCCAGGGAAAGGGGGATCCGGCCCCCCAGGAAGTAGTCGGGGTTCAGGTATCCAAGCACCAGATCGGCGTCCGAACAGGTGGGACGTTCCCCACCTCGACCATAGCAGGCTGGCCCCGGATCCGCTCCCGCGCTGTCGGGTCCCATCCGCAAAAAGCCACCGGAATCGATCCAGGCCACGCTGCCACCTCCTGCTCCGATGGTATGGATGTCGAGCTTGGGTAAAGCCATCAGATGCCCATTAATTCGGCCGTCGGTCACCGAAACTGGCTGCCCCGCCACAATCAAAGCGGCATCAAAACTGGTGCCGCCCATGTCGACCGTGATGCAGTCCTCGAGTCCGTGGGGGCGAACAAATGAGAGTCCCGCCACAGGCCCGGCCGCCGGCCCCGACAACACAGTGGCAGCCGCCACCCGTGTCGTCTGGCGAGCTCCCGCTACGCCTCCGTTGGATTGCATGATGAGTAGAACACCGGCGAAGCCAGTAGCATCGAGCTTCTCCAACAGGTTATCCAGATAGCGCTGTATCAGGGGGCCCACATAACTGTTGAGGACCGTCGTGCTGGTTCGATCGTAGAACCGAATCTGGGGCATTAATTCTGAGGAAATAGAGAGAAAAACGGCGGGCAGTTCCGCGCTCAATATCTCGGCAACCTGCTGTTCGTGAGCTCCGTTGGCGTGGGAATGGAGGAGGCAGACCGCCACCGACTCCACTTGCTGCCGAAGCAGCTGTCTGGCGGCAGCCAGAACATCGTCTCTATTGAGTGGAGTGACCTCCGCGCCTTTGACGTCAACGCGTTCTCTGACCGGAAGTCGACAATGGCGAGGGACCAGGGGAACGGGAGCAACGAAATGGTTATCGTATTGGGATTCCCGGATTCCACGGCGCATTTCGAGCGCATCCCGGAAGCCCTGGGTAGTGATCAGCCCGGTGTTGGCCCCTTTTCCGGTGAGAACGGCATTGGTGGCAACCGTCGTTCCGTGGACGACCAAATCGACCTGGCGCACGAAGACCTCCAGACTGAGTTGCTGATCCTCGGCGATCTCGCGCAAGCCGTTCATGAGTCCAATCGAAGGATCGTGGGGAGTGGTGGGGGTCTTGAAAACACTCGATTTTCCCTGCTCATCCAGCAACAAAAAGTCGGTGAAGGTTCCACCCACATCGATTCCCACCCGGTAGCTCATGCTTCCCGCCTCCCGGTCTTGAGATTGACGGCATAGACGTCGCGGGCCTCTTCGGGACTCAGTATTCCATTGCGGACCTCCTGTAGAACCGCTTCCACCGGTCGACGTCGGGGATCGCCATAGCCTCCTCCACCGCCAGCCCACTGGCGCAGGATGGTGCCACAAGGGAGATCTTCGATCTTCTGTTTGAGCTTCGGGATCACCACGGTCCCGTCCGGAAGCTCGAATTCCAACCGGTTGGCCGCTCCAGGAAGGCCCCCCTCCAGCCCGAAGGCCCGCGCCTCCGAAGCGACTCCGTCACCATAGATTACCGCCATGCTCGGAGCGCCTCCGAGCCGCAGTTCAGTCTCAACTCCAAGCCCCCCTCGCCATTCACCTGCTCCCGCTGAGCCCGGCCAAAATTCGTGCTTTAACAGAGTGTTAGGGGTCTGAATCTCGAGCATTTCATAATCCTGAGCCAGGATGCCTCCGGCACAGTTGATGAGTCCAATGTGGTCGTAACCATTGACCCCCCGAGTGGCTCCCGATCCTCCTTTCTGGCTCAGGAACAGAATTTCTACAAAACGTCTACTTCGTTCCGCATCCCAACCCACGATGTTGCAGGCCAGCATGCGATTCCAGCCTGCCGTTACTCGGTCCGGCAGAGCTTGAGCCAAAGCCCGCAGCAGTGCATCCGAGTGCGGTCCGGTCAGACTGTTTCCAAAAGTGGTGGCTGCTGGAAAACGGGGATTGAGAAAACAGCCTTCCGGCACCTCGATTCGAATCGGGCGCAGCAATCCCGCATTGTGCGGAATATCAGGGTCGACCAGCATCAGGAACGTGAGAAGAACACCTGAGATCGTCGTGCTCAAGGGAGCATTCACGAAGCGAGGGGTCTGAGGACTGGTTCCTGAATAATCGAATTCGATGCCGTCTCCTCGTCGCGCCACTTTGACGGCGATCTTCATCCGGGCCTCGGGATCCTCGGCATCGTCGAAGGCATAGCTCTCCCCCCGGTAGATCCCCTCTGGAATGCGAGCGATCTCCTGCCGCATCTGTTGTTCTGTGGCATCGTATAGAGCCTGAAGATGGGCTTGAACTCGAGCCCGGCCATACTTCTGATAGAGCTCGATGACGCGCCGTTCCCCAACCGTGCAACTACCGATTTCAGCCCGGATATCGTCCTGGACGATGGAAAGCCGGATGTTGGCAAATATGAGGTTCCAAACGTCTTGACGAATTTCTCCCTTTTCGTACAGTTTGACGGGAGGAATGCGTAGACCCTCCTGCCACACTTCACGCGCCTCTGGATTGTAACCGCCGGCAACCGCGCCTCCGATATCAGCCTGATGCCCCTTGGCCGCCGCCCAAGCGACTAGTTGGTCTTCGAAAAAGATGGGTTTGAAGACCGCCACATCGGCCAGCTGATTGCCGCCCGTAAAGACGTCGTTGTGCAGAATCACATCACCGGGGGCAAGATTCTCACCGAAGGCCTGGACGATCTGGCGGCACGCGGGCTGCAGTGCGAAAGCCAAAACTGGGATGTACTCGGTCTGTTCGAGCATGAAGCCATCAGCATCGTAGAGACCAGTTACAAAATCTCGAGCCTCACTCAGGATCGGCGAGCGGGCCGTTCGCAACAAGGTCAGCCCCATTTCCTCGGTAATCGATTTAAACCGCCGCCGCAGCACCGAGAGCAGAATCGGATCGACCTGGGAGGGGTTCAGAATAACGTCAGGAGCCAATGAGATCCCCCTCCTCATCGTAAATCGACTCAATCGGCCCCGAATCCCAAAATTTCTCGAGCGGAACCCGCTCGCTGAGAGAACCGAATTCAACCATCAGGTCTATCATGCGGTTCCATTCTTCCGGACACGCATAACCCAGACCTACTTCGCGAGTGCAGTCGGAAAGCAACGATTTCACCTCGGTCTGCCACATGAATTCGTTGTGAGCACGATCGGCATCCGAGCCCGCATAGTTCAAGACAATATCCGTGATTTCAGGAGGTTCGGCCTGAAGGATGTAGGCCACGGCCCGAAAGGTGGCACGAAGAAACTTGACAACCACATCGGGTCTCTCACGGAGAAGATCCCGATGGGTCAGATAGATATGCCCCAGGAAGTGAATTCCAAAGTCTTCCGGAGCGAAGAGCCGTACCTTAAAACCGGCACGGCGTAAGATATTGGGTTCGTTCGACTTGAAAACTTGAACGGCGTCGACTTTTCCGCGGCCATAGTCGGGGAGAATGACTCGCGGATCGAAACCGACCGGGATCAGGTCGACGTCCTGCAGAGAGAGATTGGCTTGACTCAGCATCGCCAGCATCCACGGGGGCTCGACCGATTCCCCGGTCTTGAAAGCAATCCGTTTTCCCCGCAAGTCCTGGATCGTTCTGATCGGACCTTCTTCGAGAACCATTAGGGCATGGTCCGACTCATGACCGAACAGCGCGACCGCCATAAACGGAGGCGCCGAGGGAGTCGACATCATCTTGACGAAGTTCGGCCCGGTCTGCGTGGTGAACTCTATCTGCCGGGTAGCCAGCAACTGCATTTGTTCCCCGCCACCCGGAGAAGAATGCTGGATCTCGACATCCAGGCCCTCGTCGGCGAAGAACCCCTTGTCGCGGGCCACATAGGCTGCCGTGAAACTGATGTTACCCTGGGCCAAGAAAGCGGCCTGGAACGTAATTTTCTCGAGCTGGCCTGATGGCAGTGGATCGTCGCTCAGCGAGGAAGGCGCGCAGCCCAACAGAGAGATGCCCAATAAGGTTGCGAAGGCGGGTCTCAGCGCTCTGTCTCTCAGCGTATTCATAGTTTATTCAGTCAGGGAAGACTCGTGCCAGTGGAGCAATCGGCGCTCCAGCCAGCTAACGATAGCGGTTAAGAAGATTCCCATTCCAGCCAGGACGAATACTCCTGCAAAGACGGCTTCCTGATCGAGGCTGGCCGCTTTCAGAAAGACCATTCGCCCCAATCCCCGGCTGGCACCCGCCCACTCGGCGACGACCGCCCCAATGACTGCCAGGCTGACTGCGGTCTTGAAAGCCGAGAGAACGTAGGGCAAAGAGTGGGGCATGCGAAGCCGGATAAAGACCTCGAATTCGCTAGCCGCCAGACTCCGGAAGAACTGGAGCGATGTGGGATTCACGGATCTCAGACCGACAATGGTATTGACCAGGATCGGGAAGAAGCAGATCAGGGCCGCCATCACTATTTTGGGAGCCGGACCGTAGCCCATCCAGATAATCAGCAGGGGAGCGATCACCACAATGGGAGTGGCTTTGATCAAGACGGCAATCGGAAAGGCGCAACGTTCAACGAGGCGGGACCGGGCCATCGCCATGGCCAGAAGCATGGCCACCAATGCCCCCACAAAAAACCCGGCCAGCGCCTCGTTGAATGTCACCAGACCGTTCTCGATAAAGAAGTAGTGTGGCTCGCTGGCCAATCGGGATAAGATCGCAGAAGGCCGGGGGAGCACAATCGGCGAAATCTCGCGCAGCCGCACCACGGCTTCCCAGGCGACGATCAAAACCGTGATGAAGATCGTCGGAGGCAGAGCCCTTTGGATCCGAGAGAGAGCTTGTCGGAACAAAGGATCTCGGTTTTGATGGGGCGGGCCGCTCACTCTCTCAATTCCCATCGTGATCCCGGTACCACCTTCAGAAGATCGGTCAATCGATCGCAATGACTCAGAAACTCAGGGCTTCTCTCCACTTCTCGTGTACGCGGTCGTCGCAGGTCGATCTCGACTATCCCGCGGATGCGGCCCGGGAGAGGCGAAAGCACGGCCACTACGTCTGACAGAACGACTGCCTCACTGATGCTGTGGGTGACGAAAACGACGGTGGTCTTTTCTCGTTCCCAGATGCGTAGCAGCTCATAACGCATGGCGTGGCGAGTGATCTCGTCGAGCGCTCCAAAAGGTTCATCCATGAGCAGTACCCGGGGGTCGATCGCTAGTGCTCTAGCAATCGCAACCCTTTGCTGCATTCCACCGGATAGCTGGTGAGGATAGGCCTGGGAAAAGCGCTCCAGGCCGACCAGGCCGATCAACTCCTTGATGCTGTGTTGGGCCGGACGGTTGGCTCTCTGGTTGAGTTGTGTGGCCAGTTCTATGTTCTGTACTACTGTTTTCCAGGGCAATAAACCCGACCGCTGAAAAACAAATCCAATCTGTTTCGCCCGTTGGGCGTCTCCAGGGCGGCTGCCGTCCAGCAAGATACTCCCTTCACTCGGTTTCTCGAGCCCTCCCAGAATGCGCAGGAGGGTTGATTTTCCACATCCGCTCGGACCCAGCACCGAGAAGAACTGACCGGGTTTCACACTCAGAGAGACTCCAGCGAGCGCTTCAGTTTCGGCCTGGCCCTTGTGCGACCGGAAGACTTTCCCCAGGCTGTCGACTTGGATTCCCTGTGCATTCACGGGGTAGTGAAACTCCTCTCGGCACCGTCGCCGCCGGAACGCGCACCATTCGATTCCCGGCGCTGACTGATGACTCGCAGGATCGACTGTACAGCAGCTTCTCCTTCGTAAATGATAGGTGCGGCCGCCACCTCGACCAGAATCCTCTTTCCATCAAGTGCTACGATTTCTTGTTCCACCAGCGGCATGGTCCTTCCCTCTTCTACATTCTGGCGAACCCGCTCCTGCACTTGGACTAAGTCCTCACTGCGAACGAATTCGTAGACCGACCTTCCGGTCAGCTCCTCTGTACTGCAAACCCCGTGCAGCTTCACTCCTGCTGGATTCACGTAGAGGATTTCGCCATTTCGGTGGACTACGATGGCGTCGGGACACAGCTCGACCAAGCTTCGATATCGCTCTTCGCTTTCGCGCAGCCGCTGCTCCGCCTTCTTGCGGGGAGTGATGTCGAAGAGGAAACCCTGCAGGGTTGAGGAATCGCCTGAAACGGAAACCAGATTCCCCGCTTCTTGGAACCAGCGAACCCGCCCGGACGGACTCACCATGCGGTACTCCAATTCATAGGACTTTCCCGTCTTAAGCGCGCGAACTCGTTGCAAGATAGCTCGGTCCCGGTCCTCGGGATGCAGGTGTCTATGCCAGAAATCCTTCTCGTACCAGAGTTCCTGGGGATACCCCAGGATGGCTTCAGCTTGGGGGGCAACGTAGGTGAAGCGTAGCTCCGCCGAGGTGGCCTCCCAAGCGATCACCTGGGTCGTCTCGATCAGGCTGCGAAACAATTTCTCGCTTCCCAACAATGCGTCGAGACTGCGGCGAACCAGCTCGAAACCCAGCTCGACATCATCGGGGCGTTCCATCCCCCGCTCCAGAACCCGCTGCAAACCCCGGTGGAGCTGTCGGTGGGTCTCATCCTGGTAGAGGTCTTCTTCCGATACGTTGGCCCGGGCGTGTTGAGGATCGAACTTTTGGTAGAGAGCAATCAGATCTTTCCGACTCGACAGGTTGAGGATCCTGACGGGATCCTCGTGGAAAAAGGCGGCGATCTTCAGACAGCTTTCCAAGTCAGGTTTTCCACCCCGCGTCATCCATTTGGAAACCGGTCCGGTGGTTAGTCCCGATCTGCGAGCGAACTCCGATTGGTTGATTCCCATACCCTCGAGCTTCTGGGCCAGGTATTCAGCGATGTCCATCGGTAGCTGAATCTCCTTTCGTTAGGGCACAATCTCTGCGCAATTCAATTCCGAGAAGTTCGGCAAATCGGGGAGCAATATCGACCATCTTCAGCTCACCCAGGTTAGCTCCCGCTTTGATTCCAGGCCCACGCAGAAGAAAGGAAGAGGCCTGCCCTTTCAGATCAGGGGTGAATCCGTGGGCACCCCGGTCGGCAGAACTTTCCCGAACCGGACCGGCTATTCCGGCAATCATCCGGTAGTCGGGCGCGCTCTCGATCAACAGGGAGGCGGAAGGGAAAGCCTTCATCGAATCGATCTCGGCTTTCTCGTAGATTCTGCCAATTCCGGAATCCGGTTTCCGTAATTGGCGGCGAAAGTAGTCTCGCACAGCATTCAAGGTCTCCAGATCAGCCGGATCCTTCAGCACAACCGCACACAACCCCCCGGCGATCACGGGGGCCGCAACCCAGTCGGAAATACGGCCTTCCTGACTGGTAATCCAGCCTTGTTCCTGAAAAATCCGTTCCGGCCGGATTGCAAACCTAATCGGTGTGGATCCGTGATCGGAGACCACCGCCAGCACGGTGCGGGCTAACAGTCGTTCCGCTTCCAACCGGATCAAGAGTTTCTGCAGAGCCGAGTCAATCCTCTTCAGGCTCTCGATTGCCGCAGAGGAGGCCGGACCCGAACGGTGCTGCACTCCATCCAGATCGCTGAGCTTGATCAACATCAGGTTGGGCCGATGTTTCAAGAAGACGTGGAGCCCGATCTCGATTCGATCGGAGTCGGTCTGGCGGCGCGCATCATAAGCTCCAAAACGATCCTCGATGTCGTCCAGCAATCCCGGAGTTGCCAGCGCCCGGAGCAACTTAACCCCGTCCAGTCCACCGCCAATTTGCCAGAACGCAGGCAGGAGGTAATCGATTTCGGCCCCCACGGTGACCGGCCAGAAAACACTCCCCGTCTTCAACCCCTGGCGCGCCGCGGCCTGCCAAAGGGTGTCGGACTGAATCTCCTCGGCATACCAGTTCCAGCCACCTCGATTTTGTTTTAGGGGATCGAAGATCAAGTTGGTCTCGATTCCATGGCATGCCGGATCGACTCCCGTGATCAGGGTGGCGTGGGAAGGAAAAGTGAGCGTAGGTACGACTCCCTGCACCCTTTCCGCAAAACTCCCCTCTGCCTTCATGCGCCGGAGCCCGGGAAAATTCTCGGCCAAAGCGGAATCGGTGTAGTACTCGGGCAACAGGCCGTCGATCGATACCACCACCAGATGATCGATCCGGCTCGGCTCCACCGGGAGGGCCCGAGGACCGCACGACAACACGGCCAGCGCGAGTGCCCACGCCGCCATTCGGCCGAGATTCGTGCCCCTCCCGCTACTCATCTAGATTCACCGTAACGTTCTTGACCTGGGTGTATTGGCGTAATCCTTCTACGCCATCGAGGCGACCGAAGCCACTCATCTTGCAGCCCCCGGCCGGGGCCTCGACTCCGACTGAGAAGTATCGGTTGACGTAGACGCTTCCAGCCTGCATCGCTTTCGCCACCCGGTGGGCCCGGCCAAGATTCTGAGTCCACACTGCCGAAGCCAGTCCAAACTGCGAGTCATTGGCCAGCGCGATAGCCTCTTCTTCAGACCCGAATGGAATCACACAAAGAACGGGGCCAAAGATCTCTTCCTGTGCAATCCGCATCCTGTTGTCGACGTCATCGAAAACTGTGGGGGCCATATAGTAGCCCCTCTTCAGATCTTCCCTTTCGAGCCGGTGACCACCGGTCACCAGCCGAGCGCCTTCCCGGCTTCCGATCTGCACATACTCCAGGACTCGCTCGAGATGGGACTCTGTGATGAGAGGCCCCATTTCGGGCGAGGTTCGAGCTGGACCCACGCGAAGTGTCTTGATTCGTTCCAAGAGCTGGGGCCGTACTGATTCATGAACCAGGAGCCGGGAACCGGCGACGCAGATCTGACCTGCCCCCGAGAAGATCCCCATTGTGACTCCTGCCGCCGCTTCTTCCAGACCTGCGTCTTGGAAGACAATGTTGGGCGACTTTCCTCCCAGTTCCAGAATCACCGGTTTGATCCCCTCGGCGGCCTGGGACATCACCTTCTTCCCCGTTTCGACCGATCCCGTGAAGGAAACCAGATCGACATCCGGATGTTGAACCAGAGCGCTTCCTACTTCGTGGCCCAATCCAGGAACGACGTTGAAAGTTCCTTCCGGCATTCCCGCCTGGGTACAGATCTCGGCCAGTTCGAGCATGCTGATCAGAGCCTGCTCGGCAGGTTTTAGGACCACCGAGTTGCCCGCCGCGAAGGCTGGGACAATACTCCGCGACGTGGTCCACAAGGGTCCGTTCCAGGGGGCGATATGGAGGGTAACTCCAAAGGGCTCGCGCAGCGTGTAGTCGAAGTGATTGCCTGGCATCGGGATCGTGCTGCCCTGGATCTTGTCGGCCAAGCCGGCAAAGAATTCAAGTCTGCGCGCCGCCACCTCGGTCACTGTGTAACGGGCAAAGTCCAGCCCGCAGCCACAATCGTCACACTCCTTCCCGGCCAGATCTTCAACCCTGGACCGCAGGATTCGTGCCACCTCCGCCAGGACCTGACTGCGGCGAAGCCCTCCCAACTCCCTCCACTGCTCAAACCCTTCCCGGGCCGATTCGACAGCTTGCTCAGCATCGGTCGCCTGAGCCCGAGGTACGCGAGCCAGCAATTCTCCATTGGAAGGATTCAAGACGTCCAGATACTGGTTCCCAGCAGGGGGGGGCCAGCCGCCATGCAGGTACAGCTCGTATTGATTCACTGCGAATTGTTCCTTTCGCATTCTTCTCGAACCCGGGCAACGCTTCGGCACAAATCTTCGGAAGGCATCACCATTTCCATCATCGCCACTTCCTCGGCATAGACGGCTTCCGGAATCTGGCTCTTGATGCCCTGCTCGGTTATGAAATAAGCAGGCAGGCCCAAGGCCATTCCGGTCAAGGGACCCGCGAAGGTGGGATCTCCCATCATCACGGTCTCTGCGTACAACTGCGCTGCTTCCGGGTCTCCAGAACCGAGCAACACGAGCGTGTCTTCCGAACCTTCCACCGCCACGATCTCTTTGATACGACCTTGATCCTCAAGGTCCATTGCCCCGGCGGCCGTTCAGACGAAGCACTGGTTCATGACCAGAAGCACTCGAGCTCCGGCAGCTTCGGCACAAGCCTGTAGGGAAAGCGCCGCAACTCCGTCTCGCTCACCAATGACAATCACTTTCTTATCTTTCAACTCCATCATTGATCTCCAATCAAGGATGCTCTAGTAAAAGGGAGACGCCGTCCGACATCTGGGACATCCTTCCCAGGAAGAGGCTTCCCTTCCCGATCAGGAGCGTGTTCTTGAGTTCGCCTTCCCGAATGCCACGCCAGGCATGCCCCAGAAAAGGTATTGCGGAAGCTACATGGCCCTGGGTGGGGGAGAATCCAAGCATCCCCTTGACCCGGGTGAACTCGGTTAACTCTTCAAGGCCGATCTCGCCCCGCATCACGGCAAGACTAGCGATCACCCGGTAGATTGTGGCAGGAACATCCCCGCTACCCGCCGGGACCGTCACCTCTGGATTGTGCAATTCCACCGCATACTTGTTGACATCACATAAACTCAAGCCCAACCGGCCCAGCGGTTCACTGGTGAGAGCCTCGGCAATACCCTGAGCCGACGACTTGCAACGTACGTCGTGTTTTCCCACCGCATCCAGCCGGATAATGGGCTGGCTTCCGTCTCCCGGTCCGACAAGAAATGCGAAGCCGGCCAGCACGTCTTCCAGAATGGGCATATCGGCTTTGAGGTGAGCACTCGATTTCATCCCCAGTTTAGCCAATGAGCCGCCTCCCACCACCAGCACGCGGCCAAACACTCGCGCTTGGACCAGGGCCGCGGCCATCAAGAATCCATGCATCGGCCCGCAACAGAAAGCTTTGAGATCCGAGCCGGTAGCCCTCTCCAGACCAGCCATTTCCGCGATTGCCTTAGCCAGGTTCCCTCCTCCCCGCTGGTAGCGATCGCCCACGGCTTCTTCCCCGGTATTGAGGACATAGTCAATCGATCCCGGTTCGACATCCGGGTTGAGTCGGAGCAGTTCGACCGTGGCCTGAAGCGCGGTGGCTTTGCTGGCCAGGTTTTCCAGCAGAACCGCGGGTTGAAGAGTCGCATCCTGTTCGTGATCTGCCCTGACCACACCCACCCGCTTACCGTTGGCGTAGAGCGGGAGCCGGGCAAACCCTCCGGCTAGGGAAGAGGAAGTATCGATACCGGCCGTCGACTCCAGGGGAGCCAACTGGGCTTCAGAGAACAACCCCTGCCGAGCCAGACATTCGCGGGCCTGAAGTGCCGTCTCTCTTTCTAATTGAATCAGCCCGAACTGGTCGCAGCACCGCAGCAATCCGTACAGGCTGCTCTGGCATAGCATGCTTCCCATTGGTCTTCGATCCGGTCCGGCATCGGAACTGGACTTCCACCAGGGTTGGGCCGCAGCGCGCAGAACATCGGGGTGAACCGCGCCCAGGAAGACTCTATTTGGCAGGTAGCGGGAAGCCTCTTCGAAAGACCGGAGTTGGGCATCGATCTCACCTTGGCGAGCAGGATCTCGCTCAATTTCGCGGGCCGGCTTCGATCCGTAGCGCACCAGATCGGGGACATGGGCGAGGGCGAAACTGACAGCCTCCACGGCAGGAAATCGGCTCATGAGGCGATCTCCTCCTGTTCCACGACCAAGTCGGTGAGCTGCGCAAAATCTTCGCGAAGATGACGGTACAGTCTCCGATACAGACGAAAAACCCGAGTGTACTGAGAATGATGCGTGGGATTGGGCTCGAGCATCGTGCCACTGCGGAACATGGCCGAAACCGCTGCTTCTCCGCTCGCGTAATGCCCTATTCCCCAAGCCGCTGCCATTGCCGCACCCAGCAGGCCGGATTGAACTACTTCGGGGATCACAAGCGGCTTGCCCAGGACATTACATTTGATCTGGTTCCAATGCTGGCTTTGAGCGGCCCCGCCGCCAGTCCTGACCAGCGAGACGTGAAGGCCCGCCTCTTCCAGGATTTCCATCACATCTCTTACCGCGAAGCAGACAGCCTCCATCACAGCTTGACCCAGGTCCGCTCGGCTATGAGCCTCCGAAAGGCCGAAGAAAACACCCCGCGCCAATGGGTCGAAGAGGGGAGTCCTTTCTCCCAAAAGGTAAGGGCGAGCTACCAGAGTAGCTGGCACAGCCGCTTCGCTCGCCACTTCCCGAGCCACTTCAATTACGTCTTCCCGGCATACCTGGCGGGCAAACCAATCAAAGAACTTACTGCCGGTCGAGGTGGGGCCTCCGACCAGCCAGCGCTCACCCAGAGGATATGGAATAGAACCGAAGCGCCCCTGATCGTCGGTTACCGCTTGAGGCCAGCACAGGTTCACCCCAGACGTGGTGCCCGATCCAAAGTAGAGATCCCCGGTCTGGACTGCACCGGTACCGAGGCAGGCAGCGATGCCATCGACCAGACCGGCGATGACTGGGGTCCCGGCGGGTAGCCCGGTAGCCATGGCTGCAGTGGAACTCACCTGTCCGATCCTATCCCCAATCCGGCAACTGCGTCGAGGGAAGAGTCGGGCCGGGAGTTGCGCCGCTTCGATGTCTGCCGGATTCCAGGCCAGCCAGGGAGGGAGTGGGGAGACTGCCGCCAGCTGTCCGGTCAGTTTAAAGTTCAGATAGTCGAAGCTTTGCAAAAACGTAGCCGTGGCCTCGAACTCGTCAGTAGCATGATCGCGCAACCACATGACCTTGGGGAGGTTCAGGGATGCATCGATCGGTCGGCCCAAGCCCTGGCTCAACTGTCGGGCCTCGACGCCGGCCCGGCGATCCCCCCAGGTGATGGCCGGCCGAACTACCTGGCCTCGATTATCGAGTGCGACCAAGGTAGGGTTCTGCCCCACAACACAAACCGCCACCGGCCTTTCCGAAGCCACCTTCTGCGTGATTTCGTTGAGGCAACTTTGAGTTGCCGACCACCAATCCGAAGGAGCCTGTTCCAGCCAACCTCGTTGACTCGAACTCATGGAATAGGGATGGCCCGCCAGGGCCAGACATCGGCCTTCCAGATCGAAGGTGCCCGCCTTCGCTCCGGTAGTCCCAATGTCGATGCACACGACGGTTCCCATTGGTTAGACCCTCTTCTCCTCAGCCGGCTTGTAGAGTTGGACCAAGGTCACTCCCACGAAAGTAGCGAGGATTCCCAGCCCCATCGGCAGATTGATGAATTCCCCTAGAAAGAAGACGGCCAGAACGGCGGCGACGACCTGGTTCAAACCGTTGAAAGCAAAGGTCCGACCTACCGACATCAGGCGCAGAGCAATGAAGAAGCAATAGACAGCGACCGGGCCGGACAAGATCCCACTCAAAAAGAGCATTCCCAGATCCTCCCACTGGGCCGTCAGCAGCGATCCGAGCCCACCTCCAATGAGCAGTACCAGGAAAGCCAACGAAATACTGGTGGTAAAGCGCAGGAACATTCCTGTTGCCTGATGGGCTCCTTCCAACTGACCTCGCCGAGTGAGGGCCCCGGTGACCGCATAGCAGGCGGCGGCGCCGCAGGCCAGAGGAATCGCCAGATACCACTGGGCCGATACGGGACGGCCCAGGCTCTGGCCAAAGGAGAGCGTCATCAGCCCGATCACACAGAGACCCAGCCCAAGCCAGCCGACAACATGCAGTTCCTCTTTGAGGAAGACGAATGCGAATAGGGTGGCCCAGATCATTTGAGTCTGCAGAAAGGGAGGCGTGATCACCACTCCACCCACGTTGATAGCGAAGAAATAGAGCATCAACCCGGCTGTGGCCGCGGCTCCAGAGGCCATGAACCAAACCACCACCGATCGGCCCACGAACTGGTCGGAAGCCGGACTGAGCTGCCGATAGCGCTGCTGACGGAGGAGAAGAAACGTGGAGAAGATCAGGCTTGGCAAATTCTTCATCACGGGTCCTACCAGCGGGCTGACCGACACCACTGCGATGCGATCGCACAGATAGGCAGCCGCGAATCCGAAAACCGATCCCAGAATCCAAAACTCCCCGTAGTCGGTGAGTTTACGTCGGGCTGGAATCTCCGAATTTCGCTGGGCCGACCCTTCCACTACCAAATCTCCCTTCATCCTTGGGCAAGCAGCGTCTCAGCCTCATCCACCGTGGAGTCTTCGTGAATGATTGCGGACAAGGCCTGAGCAAACTTTCTCGGCCTCGGGTGTTGCCACACATTCCGCCCCATCGCAACGCCGGCTCCTCCCGCCTCTATCGCCTTCTTCACAAACTCCAGCACTTCTCTTTCGGACTCGGCTTTGGTTCCTCCCAGCACCACGATCGGGCGATAGCATCCGGCTACTACCTCAGAGAAGGATTCGATTGAACCGGAGAATTTCGTCTTGATCAGGTCGGCGCCTAGCTCAACTCCAAAGCGAGCTGCCAGGGCGATGTTCTCGGGCGTGTGGAGATCGAATCTCTCGAAACCGCCAGGAAGCATTTCGGCCAACAAAACCATCCCCCAGCGCTGGCAATCGGAAGCCACCTGGGCTAGATTGACCAGCGTCTGCTGCTCGAATGACGAACCTGGGAATCCCATACATCCGACTCCATCGGCGCCCAGCCGGACCGCATCCTCGACGCTATAGCGCAGAGGCCACTCGCGGCCTTCTTTGGCGATGATGGTTTTGCCGCTATCGAGTCGGACCAGCAGGCCCGCCCTACCGAACGAAGCGGCATAGTTCTTGGCTACACCAAAAGTCGTGAGAATGGCGTCAGCGCCGCCGGCCACGACTTCTCGAATCACTTGCCCCGGATCGCTCAGACCAGGCATGACTCCGCAGAAGTTGCCGTGGTCCATGGCCACGATCAGGGCCCGGCCGTTCGGCCGAAAGATGCGGTTGATGCGACGACTGGAGAAAACTTCAGGACTCAAAGGCATTAGTGAACTCCTTGTGGGTCGGCATGGACCACGACTACGCGATAGGCATCTCCGGCTGGAGTGCTCGACAGTTCCTCATCCAGCTGTTCGATGGCAATCGTCTTGGAGATGATCGGACTGACGTCGAGCGCTCCGCTCGAGAGCATAGCCGCGGCCTGGCGAAAATCGTTTTCAGTTTTGCCCACGGTTCCAATCAGAGAAACCTCTTTGTGGTGGAGTAGATTCCAGGGCACATTGAGGTGCTCCGGGGGATGAGTGGAGGCAAAGAAAATCACTCTCCCGGTCTTCCCCACCATCTCGAGTGCGGCTTGTCCTGCTCCGAGAGCACTTGCTGCAACAAAGACCACGTCCGCGCCGCGTCCCTCAGTAACCGCCTGGATCGAAGCTGCGACATCGCCACGGGTCGGATTCAGACTGTGAGTCGCGCCCAGTCGCCGGGCCAGCTCGAGGCGTTCTGGATCCAGGTCTACAGCAACCACTCTGGCACCCATTTTTGGGGCCAGTATGACGTGCAATGCGCCCATCGTCCCGACACCGATAACGGCCGCCGTTTCTCCAAAGTCAAGCCTGGCACGATGCAGGGAACGCAGACAACAGGACACCGGCTCGGTGAGAGCTGCCTGCTTGAAGCCGATGCTTTCTGATATTCGAAACAGGCGGTTTGCCGAGATCGTCACATACTCTGCAAAACCACCTCCCACCACACGATATCCGCTACGAGCTCGGGAGTAGGCGCGCACACAAAGGTTGCTGTATCCGGTGACGCAGTAGTGGCAGGCTCCGCAACGGCCCACCGCGTCGACCACGACTCGATCTCCGGCTTTGAGATCGGAGTCCGGGTCGTTAACCTCCACCACTGTCCCTGAAATCTCGTGCCCGCCGATCACGGGATAAGGGATCTTCAGGGCGCCCGCGAACACCCGTCTCTCAGTGGTGCAGATCGCCGCTGCCGCAGTCCGCACCACCACCTCACCCGGCTCCGGCTGAAACCATTCGATGTGGCGGATCTCACTTTCCTTTGGACCTACCATGACGTAGGCCTTCATCTTCTCGCTCCTCCGTTCTCCTATCCTCAATATTCTTCGCACCTGACTCGACCGGCCCCTAACTGGTTGGCCGCACAGTAGATTTCGTGCAGGTTCTCCAGCTCAATGGCTGACATCGCGTCGAGATGGACTCCTCTTACTTCCGGTTTGAGGCGGATTGTCGAGCCCCCCAACACCCGCTCTACACGGGGCAGAGTAATCGGCTGATCCGTACTCCCCGCGCTCACAATGGCATCGGCCTCAGAAACAACTCCCAGCAGCGAATCCTGATCGCCAGCCGCGCCTGCCAGTTCGTAGGCTACTGCGGTGGTCGCAATCCCTCGCCTCTCACAGGCACGCATCGTCTTCATCGCGTCAATGGCGGAGTTTCTTACCCCTTCCCAGGTCAGAATCACTCCATCAGCACCCATCATTGACGCCAGACGTGCCGCAAGATTTGCGCTCCGTTCTTTTTCCTGATTGCTGTAGAAGTGTCCTCGACACAAGATCACTCCCCCGAACTCAAGGCTGACTCCGTGTTGGACCTGAAGCTCCTCTACGATCGGGTTATTGGCATGCAACCAGCTCGGAATCTTGAAACACTGGTAGACTTGATTCCCGCTTACCAGACAACCATCCGCCAATTCGTTGGGGTGAACGGGTGTCGGAAGCAGTTGGTCAAGTGGAGAGCCATAGAAGAAAGTACGGGCCCACATGCCTTGAGATTGGATCTGACACACATAAACAACCCTGGGCAGATCTTCTGACACTGGAGCTAGTTCTCGGACTTGTATCTCGGGCGAGCTGAGTTGTGTCACGGAGGTGGCCAAGTAGGCAGCTGCCCTGAGGCCGGCCAGACGAGTGGCGGTTTCCTGATCGGCCTCCTCAAGACCGTCTTCGAGGGCAAGGGTAAGGACCAGGTTCTGGGTTTCGGAAAACGGAGTGTAAGGAGCCAGTTCCCCGCTCATGTCTACAATCCCGTCCCGCACCATGAGGAGTCCACCCAAGGTTTTCCAGGGTACTTCACAGCAAGTCATCACTGCCATTCCGTCAAGAATGTGAGTTCGGCCCGAACCGACGCTCTCCACTCCACCTAGAAAGCCAGGATAGGCCGCGCCTGGGCCACTCACTTTTGTACGAGGCGACACGACGTCTAGGAGATGGACGATACGAGTGCTCTGACCCGGGCTAGCGACCAAAAAATCGACCGATTGTATGGCCGCATCCTCTTTCAGCACACTTTTCAACGCAACCCGATCGATGTGCAGGACTCCGTCTTTCCAGACAGTTGCCGACCCCAAGCGGATCTCTTCAACCGGAAACCTTCCCAGCTCGAGTTTCATCTTCTGCATTCCTGAGCTCATACCGATGTCGGTCACGAATGGACTCCGCTGGTCTGGAAAATAGTCGGCCCTTCTACGTGCGCGCTGAGCGCTTCCAGGGCTCGCAACAAGAGCTCCCGTCGAGCTCGGCCATCGCCATCCCCAGCCAACCCGGGATTTCCGGTGGGATGAGGGATCTGGATGCCGGGTACGATTCGGCTGGCTCCCACACTCTCGGAGAGCGACGACAAGGCGCTAATTGTGGCCACCGGAATTCCCGCGTCTTCGATTCGAGTCGAAATCACTGCACCGCAGCGAGAGCAGGTCCCTCATGTGGAAGTCAGTATCACTCCCGAAACCCCTTCGGCCATGATGTCGGCAGCAATCTCATCTCCAACCTGGCGGCAGGTGGCGCTGGAGGCTCCGACCCCGACGACTGAATAGAACTTTTCGAAGATTGAGACGATTCTGGACTCCCGCTCCAGAGCCCTCAGTTCATCCAGCGGCACGATGACATTGGGATTCCGCCGGGCATGAGAGGCATCGAAGCCGCCGTGGATCGGTTCCCATTGATCGGCTTCCAAACTTGCCAGGCCCTCGATCGAATAGCGGCACCAACGCGACTCGTTGACGTGCTTGAGGCGATCCGGATTACCCATCGGAACCACTCCTCCGGTACTCAGCAAGACCAGCCGCGCCTGACTCAGGTCCGCGACAGGAGGAGCCGGTTGAATTGCTTCGAAACTCCGGACCGGCACTTCTGTCTGGAATGGGAGCCCACGCAGCCTGTCGCTCAGCATGCCTACCGCCCTTAGCGCACCCGTTCGAGATGTCACACGGTTGAGCCGCACTCCCCTCGGGAGATAACCCTCCTCCTCCGGCCTGCCCAGCGGCTGCCCGGAACAGAGCCGAAGAGCGAAGTCGACCAGCCTTGGAAGAGCTTCACGCATTCCCCGGGCGGAGACCTGGGCCGGAAGAATCCACACCTGTTCGCGGAAAAAGTCGACCGCAGGGTTGCCGGGAAACATTGCCGTCACGGCAGGAATTCCCAACTCGGTGGCAATTCGGCAAACCCGCCCACAAGCCAGACCGTAACGCCCGGAGTTAAAGGCCGGACCCGCCACCAGGCAGTCGGGACGGACGGAGTGAATTGCCTCCCGAATCCGCTCGTCGGCCTGTTCCTGATGTTGAGCCATGTAGTCATCTCCGGCCAGCAGCGTGCCAACCACGCTGCCGGCTTCCCCCAGCTGCTGCTGTAGACCAATGGCCAGCCCAACCACTCGTTCCCAAAGTTCTACTGGAACTCCAGCCTGCTCTTCGCCTCCAATCCCGGCAAAGAACTGGTTCAGATAATGCAGAATTCGAACCGATCCCAACGTCACGTCAATCGCTCCGAGCTGGGAGCCTGTCCGAGTAATGGGGGCAGTTTTTCCATCGAAAGAATTTCAGGTTCGATCTTGTTTCTTCGGAAAATAATAGCGCCCACAATAGCGTCTTTCTGAAAGTCCATTTCAAGCAATGTGAGCCGGTTCCTTGAGTTAGCGTGGGGCGTCGTCGGCCCCGCGCTGCTTCCACCCTCGTCCGTCCCAGTCCAGCCATCCCGGTTGGTCCTCTGCCCGGCGCAAAGGAAGGGGAGGAGGGAGCAAGACGAGAGAGTCTGGATATTCGTCGAGCCAAGCGTTTAAAGAAACCAGTTGGGGCTTGGCGACCACCTCCAGCAGGGTTCCCTTGTGAGGCCCCGAAACGGCCTCCAGTCGGCCTCGGCTCTGCGGATACCAGAGAGAATCGGATGTCCGATCGTAGAGCACGAAAGTGTTGTTGTAGGTGTAGCCGCTGAGGCCGAAAGAGTGGATCTCGGCTTCGCCCTCGCGACCGTAGACCACGGCCAGTTGTGCGAGCGGTCACCACGCCACCGCCAGAGCCTGTTCACCGAACCAGTCATTGACCACCTCGTGGCGGTCCATGATGGAGACCGGATAGGCTCGGCTCTCTCCTGAATACCGGAATCCGATCACCGAGCTCTCTCCATCGATTCCAGCTTCCTTTAGCCGAGCGTCTTGCGGGGAGGCGAACTGGGGTTGGTCCACGGCTGGAATGGTGTCCTTTCCGAGACCGAACTGAAGTGACTTCGGGTCTAGCGACGAGTGGGTGGTATCGAACCACAGAGTCTGATCGCTTTCCAGGTCCTGGCCAGCCCAGAGCAGCGTCCGCCCGCTTTGCTGAAGGATCGGCTGGCGATGCGGTGGGGCCAGCGTATTGTGGGGAGTAGGTTGACTGCAGTTGCTCAAAAACATCAGACCCGCGAGCATTCCCAGCACCGCCCTGAGGGCCAATCCAGCAGGCGTAGCAAGTGCCACGGCCCGAGGAGGGACGATCTCCACAGGCACTGACCCAAGGAAAGGGGAAGCTGATCGCTCCCCTTCCCTCCGGGAGGATCGAAGCTCCGTTGATTGCCGATTCCTAGAAGTCAAGACGGAGGCCGAGCTGAGCCAATCGCGGCCCGAGTGTCCGATTATTGACCCGGAAGTTGGCCGAACCCAGTACCGCACCCTGTCCCGCATCGGCGAATGTGTTTTCATTGTTGAACAGGTTGAAGACCTCGGCGATGAAACTAGCACTGGCGCTGTCAGTAAAGGAGAACCGCTTGGCAAAGCGGAAATCCCAGGTGAAGTTCGACGGCTGATGGAAAGGAAATCGCGACAGCAGCTCGCCACCGACTACCGGCCGATCTGGATTGAGTCCGTTATTCGTGATCCGGTCACCGTTCAGGTCGCTCGAGCTGAAGACCGGGTAAGCCAAACCCGAGTCGGTGATGATTGTAGAAGACAAGGACACTCCGCCCGGAAGGTCAAAGATGAAGCCGGATTTGACGGCGTGAGTCACGTCCAGTTCGTTCCTGCCATAGTCGACTTCCAGGTTGAATGGATCGGTCGGACCGAATGCTGTTTCCGTATTCCTCTCCGTCGAGCCATTGCCCTTGTTATCCGAGAGCGTGTAGTTGATAAAGAACTGATAACGATCGGAAAACCGCTTGGTCAACTTGAGCACGAATGCCTGATAACGGCCATGTCCGAAACTCCCCAGAGCTTCCGCCCGGGTGATTGAAGAGTCGGGACGGCCACCGGCCAGGAGGTTGATTCCGCGACCGAACGCGTCAAAGTCGGTAGGCCGGGAGATATTCCGATCCCAGAGATTGCTACGAAAACCACCAACCCGCAGATTCTTGGACTCACTCAGCAAGTAGCTGAACTCGGACACCCAGTCACGCCCCAGTTTTTGGGAAAATGAAAGGTTCAAGTTGAAGACCCGCGGATTCTGGAAATCGGGGTCTACATACTGAATGCTTGGCGTCGGGATGCGGCCGAAAATCGGCGAACCGGTATCGATCCGATCGGGAAAGACATCCGGGAACCTGAGGCCGGCAAAGGCCGGGGCAAAAATGAAGATCGTGGTGCTGACGATCCCGCTGCCGCGTACCGGGAAGTAGATCATTGGAGTTCGGCCGTAATAGAAACCGGCACCGAGCCGGACTACCGAGTTACCGCCCCCCCCCCAACATCCCAGGCCAACCCAAAGCGAGCTGCAGTATTGTTGGTGTCGTCCGGAATGTCCTGAGGCACGGGGGCCAGCCTCTGCGTACCTGCCGTGGGCGGGCCAATCGGCACCATATTCCCGGCGGTTCCGTACTCGGGGCTGGGATTGTATTGAGCATCATAGCGTAAGCCGACTGTCGCCTGGACGTCGGGGTGAACGCGAATCTTATCCTGAAAGTAGAAACCCATCTCCCGCTGCCAATAGCTCTTCAGGTTAGCCGCTTCCTCAAGCGACACGCCGATCCCAAAAGACTGCAGGAAATTGGCCGGGGGCCCTAGATTCCGATCGATGAAGGCCTGCAGGTTGGGAAACGTGTATTGCCCGGTGTTGGCGAAGGCAAAGAAGTTGTTGCGCATATTGAAGTTGTTGAAGTCGGCACCAAAGCTGACATCGTGTCTTCCCTGCACACGCGTTACGTTGAAGGAACCTTGAAAACGGTTCATGTCCTGGGTGGTGGGAAGAAAAGACGATTTCCCGAAAGTCCCCACACCACCGATGATCACTGCCGGGCCGGCTCCCTGAGGTTCCCGGGGACGGGTCTCACGGGCGATTTGGAATTTGGCTTCCAGGAACGTCCTCGGACTCAGCACCGCGCTGAGAGTCGTCACCGACGAGATACCTTCGTTCTTGAAGGTCTCCAGGTTTTCGATCGACCGGTTCAGAATCGTCGTTCCGCCGGCAATGTTGGTTCCATCATTGCGGGTGTAGTTGACCCGGTTGGTCAGGCGGAGATTCTCGCTAAAGCTGTGGTCGATCTTGCCTAGCACCGTGGCAATGTCCCGCTCCCTGCTAAATTGTCCCTGGAGCGCTCCCAAATCGGCAATCCCCAGTTCAGGAACCGCAATGCCACTGACATTCTGATTGAACTGGATGGTCAAAGGCACGCTCTGTTGCTGGAAGTCGGCAGCCACGAAGAAGAAGGTCCTGTCCGCCGAAATCGGTCCTCCCACACTGCCTCCGAATTGATGCCGGGACAAATCGTCAGGCGGGTTTCCAAAGGCATCGTCAGCAGTCAGATTGGCGTCCCGAAACAGATACAGAGCCGAGCCATGAAACCGATTGCTCCCGCTCTTGGTGACTACATTGACCATTCCTCCATTGGAGCGGCCAAACTCGGTCCCAAAGCCTCCCGAATTGACCTCGAATTCCTGGACCGCTTCCTGAGGAACCGTGAACCCTTCGATCTCGATGGAACCGAAGAATTCTCCAAAAAAGTTATTCGTAAAGTCGGCGCCGTCCAGATTCAGTTGCGTGTAGTCGCCGGGCTGTCCACCCAGACGAAAAGTGCCCCGCGTTCCGATAATGGGCTGGGCGGTGGGAGAGAGCTGGGCGAAATCGCGATAGTCGCGCCCATTGATGGGAAGATCGACGATCGCTTTACTTCCGATCACCGAATCGACTCCTTCGCCGGCATTCTCAGCCGCCGCAATAACTTCTACTACCTGGGCCGACCCAGCGACCCGCATCGTGATGTTCACAGTGACCAGTTGGCCTACCCGAACTTCGATCGACGCACTGGAAAAGGAGGTAAACCCCTGAAGTTCGGCTCGAATCGTATAGCTTCCCAAAGGAAGCAGCACGCCGCGATACTGGCCGATATCGCCCGAAACCACGGTTCGCCGGAAGCTGGTGCCGGTCTCGGTAAGCACGACCGTCACACCGGGCAGTACAGCTCCGCTCTCATCACTGACGATTCCTTCGATCTGTCCACGGTCCAGCGTTTGTCCCATCACACTGCCCGTGAGCACAATCATGATGGATAGAATTGTAGGGAGAATGGCTTTCATGGCTCTTGCGTACCCTTCAGAATTTGGCTCAGCTCCCCGCTACAATGGAGTCGATGAACCAGGTTCCTAAGAAAAACTCCGATTTCCGACGGAAAAAAAGATCCAATAATCTTCTTCTCTTGGAAAAATCATAGACTAACCGATTCTTTTTGAAAAGAAAATCTTCTACAGTCTAGGAGCCATCCGAGTATATGGTGCGGATTGCGTTATGAAACCGACAACTATGCAGTTTGAGCACGTCTTCATTCCCTATGGTGTTTATTGGTCGACGCCCTTTTGCCGCTGGCAAGGGTCCTTTGCGTCCCTCCATCCTCTCAAGTTCGCGGCTCAGATTGGAGAGCGGGCTTTAGCCGAGAGGAACCTGTCGCCGGATCGGCTGGATTCTCTGTTTCTAGGCACCTCGGTCCCGTCGATCGGAAGCTTCTATGGCGCCCCCTGGGTGGCGGCTATGATCGGTATGCCGGGGCTGACTGGGCCCACCATCGCACAGGCTTGTGCGACCTCAGCCCGCCTGCTGGCAACCGCGGCGGCTCAATTGGAGTGCCAGCAGTCTGGAGCCATCCTGGGCCTGACGGCCGACCGCACTTCCAACGGCCCCCACCTGGTCTATCCCAATCCGGAGGCTCCCGGGGGCACCCCCTCCACTGACGCTTGGGTCTGGAACAACTTCAATTGTGATCCCCAAACTCAGGAATCGATGCTCCAGACGGCCGAGTCGGTGGCCAGGGAGGAAGGGATTTCGCGAGCCGAACAGGATGCCGTTTCATTGACGCGATTCGAGCAGTACCGGCAGGCGCTGGCCAGCGACGCTGAATTCCTACGCCGTTTTCTGGTCCAGCCGATCGAAGTGCCTTTACAGGGAAAACGCACGGCCCGGGTGGAAAACGACGAGGGCGTCTATCCAACCAGCAGCGAGAAACTGACGCGACTGCGTCCGGTCCAGCCGGACGGGACCGTGACCTTCGGAGGCCAAACCTATCCAGCCGATGGGAATGCCGGAATGGTGATTGCCGACAAGTCCAGAGCCCGTGAACTCTCGCGTCGTTCCGAAGTGGAAGTCCAGCTGCTGGGCTATGCGGAGAGTCGCGTCGAGGCAGCCCGGATGCCCATGGCTCCCGTGCCGGCCGCTCAGAAAGTGCTGGCTAGTGCAGACCTTCGTGTAACCGATCTGGCAGCCGTCAAGACCCACAATCCTTTCGCCGTCAACGATGTCTACTTTTCCCGCAAAATGGGCCTGCCCGTCGAGGGCTTCAATAATTTCGGCAAGTCGCTCGTGTGGGGGCACCCTCAAGCCCCCACAGGAATGCGCTTGATCATGGAATTGATCGAAGAAATCGAGATGAAGGGGGGCGGCTACGGCCTTTTCAGCGGATGCGCGGCCGGCGATTCTGCCGCCGCCGTGTTGCTCAAGGTCGATTGAGAAAGTTCGCTAGGAAGAAACTTGGTTCCGTTTCACAGCCTGGAAGCTTCTTCTGTTACCACCATCAAGTAGACGCCCTTAGACGGTTCACGTCCAGCAGGAGAGCGATGACGACGATTCCCAACACGATCAGTGCAGTTGAAGCTCCCAGCCAGGTGCCCAAGGCGACGACCCGTAAAGCGGTCGCCACGGCAAAAACTCCAATGCCGCTCAAAATAGCGTCCCATCCCCAGCGGTCCCCTTTCCGATAAGGGCCCCAAATGATGAAGAGCAAGAGCGTTCCGAAAGCCAGGCCCAGTGCGGCCGCTGTCCCTCGGCGCCCGCGGAGAACGGTCGCCACCTCCGGATCCAGGTTGAGATCTTGCATGGTGACAGAAGCGTAGAGAACGTCGGCCGAGGGCTGAGCAAAATACGCAATAGTCATCGAGGCGAAACTTCCCAGCATCAAAAGCAGAGTCACCAAAGCCAAGAGAATCCAACTAGCTGTCTTCACGTTGCTTGCTCCTTCTTAGTGGACCGCAGGAAATCGTAGACCTCCGAGATTATGCCCTTCCAAGCAGCTCTTGCCAAGTCCGCGCAATTGAAACTGCAAGGCGGCGGTAATCCGTTACGCCCGAGGGCCCCGCAGTCATAGTCATGCTCTCTGTCGAGGAGCCCGAGGGTGGGAGCCTCCCTTTCTCAAACCGCCAAATCGATCGGGCGCGCGCCCGGCTTAGCAATTGTGGCACGACCGTACCTGCCGTCCAGGAAGACGGTTAGCGGTTCATCCAATCGAATATGGCTAAGCTGCTGGCTGGGGATGCAGGTAGGGCAGTTCTTCAGCCAGTCCCAGTCCAGATGGAAGTCTCCGTTCTCCAGAGAAGTCGAAAGCGTAAGATAACCGATCCCCAGAGAAGTGATGTTGTGGAAGAAGTGGGTTCCTTGGGAAGCTGCCACCGGCTTTTCTTCGGGAGATACTTCAATGATGACCCGAGCCGCTGAGATCTGGGACCATTGAACTGGAATGCCGAGCCAGGGATCGGCACTCCCCCAGCGGCCCGGACCTGCCAGAATGTAAGGACGCTTTTCTTCAGCCAGAATTGCATTGATTCGGCCCACCTCGCGAGCAACTTCCGAGTTCTTGGCCGGATCCCAGCGTTCGGGGTGCACAAAAACGATGTCGCGTAGATTTCGATGGGTTCCCTGGCCCAGGCTGCGAGTCGTGATACACAACAGATCTTCCCGTTCGAAGGCAGGTGGCGCCACACTCTCCCACAAAGCCAAACCGGCCAATGGGCGGGCCTGCAGAAGGTACAAGACGGGAGCTTTTGGCGGCATCCCTCGCGCACCGCGCTGGCTCGAGCCCCCCGGGTCACAAGCAAACTCGATCTCGACAGCTCCTCCGAAGCCCTCTCGAGTCATGTCTAGAACCTGGCTCAACGTCTCGGCCAAGGGAAATGCCCGATGCTTAAGAATGTTGTTGAAAGTGATCAGACGAGGTCCGGCCAGCGAGAGATCATCCCGGATCTGCTCATCATGGCCCGAGTAAACGCTCCCAACCAGAGCCAATGAGCCATCTTCCTCGGCCGCCTTGAGATCGTAAGACTTCAAATTGTTTTCCAGCCGCCGATCTCTCACCCGAGAGCGCATGGGAAGAGCCCAGAATCCGCGCTGAGAGGAATCCAAGAGCGCCTTGGGAGCTGAGAATTGAGGCATGACGTGGGGTCGTTTGGGGGAAAACCGGAGAGCCATACCTCCCTCCACCACAAACCGCCCCAGCCCGAGAGCCACCAGAACGATTCCTTCCCCGGCCAGCTGGGGCGAGATCGGGTAGAAATTATGCGATTGAGCGACCCCACAAATCACAGGATAGTAACGGTTACCATAGCGGCAACCGATCAGTTCTTGCACGATCACCGCCATCCGTTCTTCTCCCACCCGCCTCCCAGTGCTCTTCAGGTAGGATCGTGCATTGGCATAGTAGGTCGATGCATAGACGAGTTTGACGGCGTTCTCCAAATACTCACCACGCCGTTCGATGTCCTCCTGGTTGTTGGGAAGCATGAGAGTCGAATAGATCCCGGCGAAAGGCTGGTGCATCGAGTCTTCGAGCATGCTCGAAGAACGGACAGCGAGCGGGCAATCCAGATGAGCGGCAATCGAACGAAGATCGCTCTGCAGCTCGGGACTCAGGGCCCCGGCCAGAAAGCGCTCCGCCACCTGCTCATCCGGCAACTCGCTGCGAGCTATGTCCCGAAGTCCATTTCTCTCCAGAAACTGTTCGAACTGCTGGGTGCTGATAACGATCGTTCTGGGGGATTGCACCTCCATCGGAAAATCACCACTTCGACTCTCGGCCAAGAGTTTATTCAGAAAAGCAATGCCACGCGCTTTGCCTCCCATGTTTCCCGACCCGATACGCGAAAAGTGGGTGTGCTCGAGTCGCTCGGGGCGAAAATCGGAGACCGTCCCGCCATATACGGTCTTCCGAGCCTGTCTCAGAGCACCCACCACGTAGTCGCGAAGTTCCTGAACCGTTTCGAAGTCATCCGCGCGCTGCGACTCCAGGATGTTTGCCAGCTCGAACTCACTGCGTGCCGCCAGCCAGATCGAAATATGATTCTGGGAGGCGTGGTAGTAAAGGGACTCTTCGGGAACCCGTTTCAGAGCCCGCTCCATTTCCGCGAGATCCTGGGCTCGTGCCACTTCCGTCCCATCGGGCAGGCGGAAAATGAAATCAGCAAAGCCCAGTCGGTCTCTGAGAAAAGCGTGCAGTTCATCCAGCAGCGTGGCTGAATTCTTGTCCACAAAGGCAGCTTGCAGCGTTTCGGCTTCTTCCTCAAAAGGCTCAGCCGACTGGATCAAGATCGGCAAGTAAGGCTTGGCTTCGCGCACCTCTCGCGCCAACTCGAGCCCGGCTCGCGGATCCATCGACGAACCCCGAGGAATTCGAACGTCGGTGATCAGCGCAAATAAATTATCCTGGTATTCCCGGATGAACCGAGTTGCCTCTTCGTACGATCTTGCAAGCAACAATTTAGGGCGCGAACGCATGTACATGAGACGGTATAAGCGACTGGTCCCCTCGGAATAGAGGGACCGGGAAAGGGACATCAAACTAGAATAGAGCACCCGCAGGAAGCGGGAATAGTGAAGTACCGAGTCTTCCACCGCCACGATGACCCGGACATTCCCCTGCTTGACGTCATAAGCTACATTCAGTCGATCCTCCACCGACTTGATGATAGCCAGCAAGATCTTCGGATCCCCGGTCCACAAGAAAACTCCATCCAGAAGATCGGCCTTGCCCAACCGCATGGTCTGGGCCGGGTCGCGTTGATCCAGATTGAGGAGCACGATTTGAAGATCCGCCCGGCGCTGCTTGGCTCGAGGAACGAAATCAAGTACATCCATCTCGAGTCCGGCCATGATCAGGACGAGGTCGAAATGTCGTTCCCGAAGACGTTCCAACGCTTCTTCAGGGGTGGCGGCATGAGTGAAACGGGGTGAAGAAGAAAGGCTGAGCTCCTCGTACTCGAGAAAGACCAGCTCGGTGAGCGTACCGTCTTCCTGCAAAATGAAATAATCGAAACTGGAGGAGACGAGCAGAACTTCCCGCACACGAGACCGTATCAGGTCGTTGAAGCGTCTGACGTTGACTGCACTCTCCATTTCCAATCCTCAATGAAAAAGACACCCTTTCGAAGTGCGAAGTGCGAAGTTCGAAGTTCGAAAAGAAATCCCGAATCTTGTTACACGCTTAAACGACCCCCTGATCGATCATCGACTCGGCCACCTTGATAAATCCTCCAATATTGGCCCCATCTACATAATTAACGAAATCGCCATCCTTCCCGAAATCCACGCAAGTCTGGTGGATGGCCTTCATGATTTGGTGCAGACGTCGATCGACTTCTTCCCGCGTCCAGGAAAGCCGCCTCGAGTTCTGTGACATCTCGAGGCCCGACACCGCTACGCCGCCGGCGTTAGCCGCTTTGCCAGGGCCGAAGAGGATGCCAGCCTCGTGGAAGTGTTGCACAGCCTCCGCCCGAGAAGGCATATTGGCTCCTTCGGCAACACAGAAACAGCCGTTCGCAGTCAAAGCCCGGGCCGCCTCACCACTGAGCTCGTTTTGGGTGGCACAGGGCAGAGCAATGTCACAGGGAATCGACCAGGGCCGCTGTCCCTCCAGGTAGCGCGCTTCGGAATACTTCTCGCAGTACTCGTGAATTCGGCCTCGCTGGTTGTTCTTGAGATCCATGACAAAATCGAGTTTTTCCCGATCCAAACCCGCCTCGTCCACAACCGTCCCACTCGAATCGGAGAGGGTCAAGACCTTTCCCCCGAGTTCCAAGATCTTCTCGGTAGCGAACTGGGCCACATTGCCCGACCCCGAAATCAGGACACGTTTTCCTTCCATGTCCTGGCCAAGTGTGGCCAACATCTCGGCTGCAAAGTAGACGGTTCCATAACCGGTGGCTTCCGGGCGAATAAGAGAACCACCCCAGTTCCGCCCCTTGCCTGTCAACACCCCGGTAAAACGATTCTCCAGTTTCTTGTAGTAACCGAAAAGATACCCGATCTCGCGCCCCCCAACACCGATATCTCCCGCCGGGACGTCGGTATCCGCACCAATGTGGCGGAAAAGTTCGGCCATGAAGCACTGGCAAAAGCGCATCATCTCGCCGTCACTCTTCCCCTTGGGATCGAAGTCGGAGCCTCCCTTGCCCCCACCCATTGGCAAAGTGGTCAGCGAATTCTTGAAAACTTGCTCGAAAGCCAGGAATTTGAGGATGCTGAGATTCACCGAGGGATGAAAGCGCAGGCCCCCCTTGTAAGGGCCAATCGCGCTGCTCATCTCGATACGGAAACCCCGATTTACATGAATCTCCCCCTGGTCGTCGACCCACGGGACACGAAACATCACAACCCGCTCCGGCTCGACAATTCGTTCCAGCAGGCGCTGGCTCCGATAGCGCGGAGTGCGCTCGACCACCGGCCAAACAGATTCCACGACTTCGTGTACGGCTTGCAAGAATTCCTTCTCGTCCGGGTTCGTTTCCCGAACATAGTTCATGAACTGATCAATCGATATCGCGGTCATCACTGCTCTCCTTAAATTAATATGAAGGGAGTTCTAGGAATGGCATGATAGTTGGCCTTCTGCCTCGCCAGGACTCGCTCCGACCCGGCAAGTCAAACCGGCCTCCCCAAGTTTATTTTCGCTGCCCTTCAGGTGCAACCAAAAGAAGCAGGGAAAGCGGATGATTGCGGGCCTGCAGCCGACAATTTATGAATTAGGCGGGTTAGGCCGGAAGCTCGAAGCACGAAATCCGAAGCAGAAGAGAAAATTCAAGCACGAAAAATTTCGGACTCGTACTCGGCGGGCAACCTCGTGCAACTAACGACTAACCTGAAACTTGATCACCCTCTGACTTGAGTCTTGTCTGCTTCGCCTCCTCAGAGCCGATCCACGCTTTGTAGGAGTTAGATTTGCTGACGAACCCGGCTGTCCAGGCCGAATTCGGCACAAGGACCCCTCAGGCAGGGCATTGTACCCGCCCCCCCCGGACCCTTCCTGCGCTCTGAGCACCGGTACCGTGCCCTGCTCAAAGCTCTCCTTCCAGGAGAGCGGAGTTCGCCGGCACATCTGGGCTCCTACAAAGCATGGCGTGCTTCCACGCCGCGAAGCAGATCAGAATCGAAGCGGGTCCCAGTTTCTTTCATGCCCGATCCGGCGCCTCCGAGGCACTACTGATCAGCCGTCACTCTCGTGTTTCTTGAGGATCAAGGCCAGGCTGATTCAGTACGAGTAGGATTAGGTGGACGAGTACGTGGGGGAAATTCTGTACTCCTCGATATCCGCACTGCTCGTGCTTCGCGCTTGGGGTTTCGTTGCTTGGAAACGTATGAATCGCTCTTCAGCGATTCCCCAGAATGGCTTCCATGACCAGGTCACGGCCTTCCCGGTAGGCGGAGAATGTGGGTTCGATCCAGACATGAGGGTTGACTTGCCAGGGCTCCAAGTCAAGATCCTGGTAGTAGGGTTTGAATTCCGGATAGTCGCGTTTGGAGTAGGCGTGGAAGCCGTTCGTATAGTGGGCGGTGAGGCCGGAATTGGGAAGTACTAGATTCCCCCCTTCCGACCAGGTGTCAAGCACATCTCCCACCCCTTCACCAACCAGCACAGCCCCGGGGCGAGTCACGAACTGACCGACATGGGAAATTCCGGCTGAGAAGGTGGCCCGCCCCACGATTACGAATAGACGCCGCTCGGCATCCTCACGATTGAAGCCCGCCAGTTCCTCCATGAGGGCCCGCGCCACGCCGGAATTGCCCCCCGTATTGAAGCGCAGGTCAACCACCAGAGTGCGCGGCCGCTCGCTTTCGATCCTGCCCTTCAGTCTCACTGCGAACTCTTCCAGAGATTCCCCCTCGGACATGTCCTGAGCCCGGTTGTACTGAAAGTAGAGCAGATCCGCATCGGGCAGGTAGCTCATCCAATAGTGACGGCTCGGCTCCTTCAGATAAAGCGGAGGGAGGGCTGTCCCGAGCAAAGAGACCCAGCCCTTGAAAGAATGCGCAGTGAGATCCTTCCAGGCTTCGGTCGGCTCGCGCTTACGCTCCAGAGGCAGGGCCGACAACGCCGCTACTCGCCGCCGACCGTTGCATTCAAGGCCGTAGCGAATCACTTCCGGATTGCCTGCCATCCCGATTCCCGCGAGGATCTCGGGACTCGTCATGAAGTAAGGGCTCTTGTACAACTGCCAGGAGCGGTTGCCGGCAAAGAGTCGGATGACCCGATCGAACACTTCTTGTAGGGCGTGTCCTTCAATAGCTGTCACCCGGCAGCCCAGAAGGGACTCGTGGGCTGCGGTTGCCCGGACCACGAAAGCTCCTTCCTGGAACCAACTCAGGCGTAGCGGGAGGCGTCGTAATTCCGTCCGGTTGCGCAAGAGGTACAATCGAGTATGGGCGTTCCCAGCCAAGGCCAACATCTCCGAAAGCCGGACCACGACTTGAGAGTCGCCAAGCGATGGAAGCTCGGATCCAAGTTGGGCCAGCAGACGCCTGAACTGTGCCTTCCCAGACGCAGTGAAACTCCGGTCAAATCGTATGAAGCGCCGCTCCAGACTGTCCAGATCTTGCAGCCAAGCCTCCTCCCGACTGTCTGGCTCCGGATAAACCCGGCTCCTCCAGAGCTCAAGCGTCAGCCGAGTGTCACCCGCCAACACCGAACCCGCCAGATCTTCCCCTTTGGCGGAGACCTCAAAGTGCACATCCTGCCCATTCAGATTCGAGAGGAACTGGAGCCGTTGTCCGGCCAGCCCAACATCCGAGACAGGCAGCGCAAAACGTCCGTCCAACGTCACCTTCACCGGATTCTGTGAATCGTCCGGTCTCACCTCGAGCTGCAACCGATAGGGACGCCGCGGACCAGCAACCTCCCCTTCCCAGGTACCCTGAAGAGGCACTTCTCCCGATGTCTGCCCGAACCCAGCGGGCAAGGCGGCCCCCAGGGAGAACGAGAGGACCAGGCCCGACAGCACTCGATAAATGTTCTTCATCGGAGAAACTCCTTCCTGAATCAGTCTGGATGGATATCTGCAAACCGTGCAACACTCGATGCTACCTACACAGCATAATGCTACAAATATAGCATATCCGCGCCGCCAACTGAGACAGGATGGGTTGGATGGCCAACATTAGTGGATGCTCCGCCGATTCAAGTTTCAAGGTGGGCCCCGCCCCGGCCGGTGGCCGGATCATTCAGGAAAGAAACTGAGCTCCCGTGTAGCCACACAGGGGGGGGATGACGTCGCACAGGAAAGCCGAGTTTCAGAACCGCGGGAGGCACCTTCTGAGACGGAGATCCTATGGAGAACAGAATCTTTAGATTCGGGCCTGGCGTTCCTCTCGCGGCCTGGGAAGGCCCCACACCTCCGAAACCACTTCAATGTCATCCGGGGAGAGAACTCTAGCCCGGATTATGCAAGAGATCCGGATTCGAGTGGATTGGGGACCAGAAAAAATGCCGTAGCGCTCTGATATAAAAGGGTTTATTAAACAAATCCTTATCGGAGAACTACGGCAATGTCAAACCCAGTCTGTCAGACCACCCTGGCATTTCACTCGCACACACAAATCACGGCTCGTTTTGATGGTGGGAACCTGACTTCCGATGCCGGATGGCTGTTGTTTGGTTCCCTGGATCGGCAAGATCGACTCTGCGAGGACTTCAGTTCGTTGTATTGCGGATAGCCGGGACCAACGCTACGTTCGTCATGAGCAGTTAAAGCTGATCCGACAACGAGTCTTTCAGATCGTTGCCGGGTACGAAGACTGCAATGACGCGGACACGCTGCGCTCGGATCCCATGCTCACGACCGTCTGTGATCAGTTACCTGAGAGCGATCCTGACTTGGCCACCCAGGCAACTTTTTCCCGTTTGGAAAACTCTGTCAGCAAGAAGGATCTCATGCGTCTGAGCCGGGGGTTCCTACAGCGTTATGTCCGCTCGCTGAAGAAGAGACGCCCCGACCCGGTCATCTTGGACCTGGACAGTACTGACGACCACACTCACGGCCAACAGGAATTCTCTTTTTACCACGGCTATTACCGAAACCACATTCTGCATCCGTTGCTGATCTTCGATGCCGTTACGGGGGACCTGGTCACTGTCGTATTGAGGCCTGGAAACAAGGGGGCTGCCTCTCACATCGTTCCTATTCTGAAACGAATCGTGAAAGCCATTCGACGAGAAGTTGGCAAGGAACTTCAAATTGAGATCCGGGCCGACAGCGGCTTTGCCACGCCTCGGCTCTACGAGTTCTGTGAATCTGAAGAGAACAAACTCCAATATGTCATTGGGTTAAGCCGGAACCCCCGCCTGCAACGGATGGTCGAGCCGATGCTCGAGTCGACTCGACTCAGGTTCGACGAGTTCGAGGAAAAACAGCGTCAGTTTGACGAGTTTCTTTATCGAGCCGGCAGCTGGGATCGATTCCGTCGCGTCATCGTCAAAGTGGAAGTCGACCATCGGGGGATCAATCGTCGCTTTGTGGTCACCAACCGAGACGATCTCTCTTCCCAGTCCCTTTATGATCACTACACCGATCGAGGACAGTCGGAGAACTTCATCAAGGCTTTTAAGAACCATCTGAGTATGGATCGGCTGAGCTGTCATCGATTCCTGGCCAACCAGTTTCGACTTCTCCTGCATGGGCTAGCTTACCAGATGTTCGTCCGACTCCGCGATTATCTGTATGGAACCCCCTGGCAGACACTCGAAATCGAAACTTTGCGTCGCCGGGTCCTCAAAATTGGGGCGCGGGTTCGACAAACCACTCGACGCATCTGGGCCCATCTTTCCTCCGGCTTTCCGGAGCAGGACCTTTTCCTCCTCGTCTTGAATCGCCTTAACTCCAGCTAGCCTCTCCTAGCTCCCGAATGATCGTTTAGGACACTCATTCAGGCCCAACTCCGTCTGAAATTCACTCCCCCACCTACTCCACACGGCTCGTCCACAGAGATCCCTCGAAAATCCGCCTGTCGCACCTTCGATCTCCCGATTTGGGCCACTTTCGACTCTCTTTTCAACTCCGGCCTACGGTTCTTGCATAATCCGGGCTAGCCCGCATAATTCACGGCGCTCGTAACGCGATCCGCACCAATACTCGGACAGGCTCCTAGGCCCAAAATAAGCGTATCAGCTTCTGGGCCGCTCGATTGACTCTTTTTGAGGGTCATTTAGCCCTCTGTGGTCGACTTTCGGACTGAAGGCTGCGCGAGTCGGGCGCATCCGACGGTGATCTCCTGCTGGAGGGCCTTCGGAGTGGGATCGAGAGGCAAGAATCGGAATTTTCGGCCGTTTTCGAACAGACTTCGACCTCAGCCCTTGAACCTCCGTGGATTTTCTTTGCTTTGTCCTGTGGCGGGTTAGCCGTAGCGGACCCGCTTGGGCGACGGCACTCCGCTCAGCAGCGTTTCGGTCCAGTCGTTGACGTTCAGCAGCCGGTAAAGAAGACGTCGCCCCCGCTGCAGGATCTGGCAAGGAATCTGAACCAGCCGGCGCAGGAACCGGCGATACTCCATCTTCAGAATCCGCTGCCCCATCGTCTTGTCGGATTGCACCAGGCCCAGCCAGGCTTTCAAGTTCCAGGCCTGGGCAGCAATCACCAGGTACGCCCAGTTGGACTCGAGGCTGTCCGAGGGCATCCGCATCGCCTGAACCCCGTTCTTGAGCTGCTCCACCACATTCTCCTGATGGCAGCGACGATTGGCTGAGAAAACCACTTCCCTGGCCGACTCCTTTCGCAGGTTGGTCAGATAGAACAGATAGCGGGTCTCGTCAAAGAGCCGTCCCTGTCCTTGGGTGACCGTAATTTGCTTTCGCACCACCACCAGCCGATAGTTCTGCTTGCAGGCCGCCGGTCGCTAGGCCAGCTCGGCCACATCTTCCCGCTCCAGTTGCAGATTGCGATAGCCATTCTTTTTGACCAGGGCCTGGCGGATATTCTTGCGCCGCCGTCTTCGCAGTTTCTTCTTCTTTGCCCGATCCAGCCGACTCCAGGCGCTGGGCTCCAGTCCTTCGGCCCGACCAACCAACCCCTGGCTGGAATCCGCCCCAAAGAGAAACTCTACGCCCTCCTGATCCCAGCGGTCCAGATGACGCGTCTGCGTAAAATCCGTGTCGCCCCGCAGCAACACCTTCTGGAAACCACCACCGCGCACCAACTCGATGGCCCGATCCAGCACCTCGGCCGCGCCTTCATGGGAGGGTCGGTTGCCCGACCGATTCACCAAATAGAGCACCTCGTTGGTCTCAGCCACAGACACTACCAGCGGATGATAGCTCCAGTGGCCGGTGTAGCTCATTCCGATTCCGCTCTTACACTGTCCATCCGTCGGGGCGATCGTCCCGTCCACATCAATCGTGGCCTGACGGTGAAACTCCTTGTCTTGGTTCGACCACACTTTCCGTCGCGCCTCATTGACCGCTTCCATCAGATCCCAGATCGAATTCCTGTCGAAGCGCCGCAGGAAGTCCCCCTCCGTGGACGGCGCTGGCACCTTGCGGGCCCCCAGCGCGTCCAGATACACCGGGTCCCGGCGTCGAGCCTCCACGTCCTGCAGGCAGCTACCGCCCGTCATGACGTTGTAAATCAGATTGAGCACATGATCCGATTCCCGGTACGGCAGATGCCGCTCCAGCACCTTCACCCGTTGGTCGATGGTTTCGGCCAGTTCCAGCTGCTTGACCAGCAGCTGGATCACACCCAGCCCCCCGCAGTCCACGGCTCGGACTCGATCCAAAATCGCATAATGGATGTTGCCCCCGCGCAGCACCCTTTGGCCCTTCTCCGGCATCCAACTCCGATCTAATCGATCTTCACTTCCCGATTGCCGTTTGCGCAGGATTTCGATATCTTTTGGGTTCACCTGAAATGCCTTTCTTTTCGGTGTTTTCCAGAGTTTTTTTGCAACCCTAGAATACCCGACAGGACTGGCATTTCGGGCCTTTTCAGGCCCTTGGAATCAACACTGATGTACTTGCTTTGGGCCTAGGGTCGAGGGATGGAGAACCTCATCCTTTGCGGACCATTTCCTCTAACGCAATCCTGGGGCAGATGTGGCCATGGATATAGTCCAGGAGGCTGGTGGCTAATCCTCGGATCCGCTTTTCTATCCCTTCATCGAGGCAGTTTCCGTCTTTATCAAAAACCTTTTGCACTCCGGCTACCGAGACCAGTCCGGGAAGTACCAGAGCTCCCACATGGGAGCACACACTGCGCAGCGCTTCCAGCGACTTGATGGCTCCAATCACACCGGCTGCGACTCCCAGCAGAGACACCGGCTTTCCAGCCAGTGCCGAGGGAAACTCCATGTTTTCGATCGTCAGCTTGATCACACTGCTGAAACTGCCATGGTACTCGGGAGTGGCCAGTACCAAAGCGGTGGCCTCTGAGACCAGCTTCCGGAATTCCAACAATTCAGGCGTCGGCTCACCCAGACCGGGCAGGTTCAACCCGACGCCGGCCAGGTCGGGAACTGTAACCGACACCCCTTGCTTGCGGAACTCGTCGGTCAGCAGCGCCACCGCTTTGGCGGTGTAGTTTCCAGGCCGGACACTGCCCGAAAGAATGACGATCTTGATGGAATGGCTATTTGTGGGAGTGTTCATCAATCGGTTCTCCTAGCGGAAGAGAGATAAGGGAAAAGTAGGGAGCTTCACAATGGCCATCTTCGGATTCCGATCTCAACCAGAAATGCCAGTAGCCCCAGACTCACCAGCAGTGGCCATAGCTCGAGGCTTTGAGCGGTACGTCGCGAAGTCGGCTCAAGAAGTTCAGCGTCGGAGGGATTGAGCTGACCCCCGCTGCTCTCACAGATTTTTTGCAAAAGCTCTCGATCCGGGGGCTGATGTCGCAGTTCATCGGGGTAGCTGGGCAACACCGCCAACACCTGATCGCTGGCTGGCTCGACCAACCTGACGAAGGCCGTATCGGTCGGACCGACCCGAATCTCGGCCCGATAGCGTCCTTGGCCCGCCGCCAACAGGGGAACCGATTCTGTCCGACCCTCCCGGGTTACTTCGATCATGGATTCAAGGTTGGGCAGGGGGATTCCATTCTCATCCCGAGCTCGGAGTTCGACTCGGACTCGCCCGCCTTCCAGCCGATCGACCACAACGTCCATCGCCGGCTCCAGAAAAGCCCGCGAGCTGTCCCGCACCATCTGGCTCGTGAGGCGCGTCAGGTAGGGCCACTTCAGCCATTCTGAGGTCCAGCGCTCACCCAAGTCGACCGCCAGGAAGGTAGCCGCTCCCAGACCATGGCTCCAACGCACCAGCACCGGATCTTCCGCAGATGTTTCCAAGATCACTTCGGCTTCGGGGCGGGCCTTGACTCGAACCAGCCCAGAGATCGGCGGAACGGTTCCCATCGGAATCCCCGACAGAAACTCGGCCGGCACCCGGACTCGCAGGTTGAAGGTTTCTTCGCTCAGGGAGGACTGCATCCGGAGTGTCTCCTCCAGAAAAATCCTCGGCAGTTCACGAGGATCTAACGCAAAGTAGCTTTTCCCCTCCCCCCATTCCGCGATCTGGGTCAGCAACTCTTGATCGGCTCCGCTACCAATTCCAACAGTAGAGACCGTGATGCCGCTCGCGTTTATTTCCTCGACCAGTCCCTGGTAATCATCCGGATAGGTCCTCCCATCCGAAATCAGGATGATGTGGCGACTGGCGGCTGGATGTCCCGCCAGCAAGTAATAGGACTGCTCTAAGGCCGGCATGATGTTGGTATGGGCTCCCGGCTCGACGGCTCGGATTTGCTCTCGCATCAGCGCTTTCGAATTCCCAACCTCCTGCAAAGGAACGACCAGATTGGGCTGATGATCGAAGGTCACCAGACCGAAAACCTGATCGGATTGCAATTGGTCGACTACCGCCAGTATTGCCTGGCGAGCCAGCTCGATCTTCTCCCCCTTCATGCTGTTCGATTTGTCCATCAGCAGGAGAAGGGCAAGTCCGATCTCCTCCTTGGTTTCAAAGGAAACAGGGAGAATCTTCTCGATGTCCGTGTTCGTATAGCCATTCGCTCCGAAACTGTTCTCTCCGGCCAAGAAAACAAGGCCTCCGCCATTTGCGGAATAGTCGCGGATTTCCCGCATCTGGTCGGGCCTCAATTGCCCGGGATGCACATTGTTCAAGACCAGAGAGTCCCAGCTGTCAGAACCGAGATTGGGCGGCAAGCGAGGTCCAGAGTGAACTTCAAAGCCCTGGGAACGCAGCATCTCCGGAAGCAGTGAACGAGAAGATCCGGGTCCATTGAGAAGCCAGACGCGACGCACGGGGCGGACCCAAGCAGAGGTGTTGCTAACGTCATTCTCGGGAAAAGAATCGCCCACCGCTGTCAACCGCAGCTGGAGGACCCAGAGACCCGGGATCTCCGGTCGCAGCGGGATCGTGACCTGCTGCGGGCCGGATCGCAAGATGAACTCCTCGCTGGCCACCCGTCGTTCACTGGCCCAGACTTCGACTTGGGCGTCGGTCTGGAGCGGGCAGAAAACTCCCACTTCCAGCAATGCCGGCCGACCCACCGCCAGGACCAGCGGCCAGGTCACATCACCCAGCCAACAATCTCCTGCTGAGGGGGGTTCTAACTCGCGGGCAAATATCTCCAGACCCTGCTTCCGCGCCTCAGCTACCGCAGCCTCCACGTCTCCTGAGCCAAATCGACCGTCGCTGAGGATCACTAATCTGGGTATGGCCTCCGCGGGCTGTTCGGCCAGAGCGCTGCGAACCGCCACCTCGAAGTTAGTTTCTTCGATACCGACGGCCTGGCGAATCATGTCCATGGTTTCCGCTTCAGCTTCGTCGAACCAGACGGCCCCTCCAGCAAAGGCTAGGGTCCGCACTCGATCCGATCCCAAACGGGTCCTCATCTGGGACAGCCAGGAAAGCGAGTCGCGAATCGTATCCTCCCCAATACTCTCCGAGACATCCAGAGCAAAGATGGTGAACTGGGAACCGGCTTGCCAAACCAGTCGAGGGACACACAGAGCCGCCCCCAAGCAGAGGAGAGAGACCAGACGGCAGCCAAGCAGGAAGTTCAGACGTCGTTCACCGAACCTTACCTTACTCGATCGGTGACACCACACCAACCAGGCACATCCCAAGGCCAAGAGCGGCACTGGCCAGTATGATTGCAAAATCAACATAGGTGCCTTAGACCGTGATTCGGCGATGAAAGAGAGTCCATTCGCTCAGACCCAGTGCCAATGCCAATCCAATAAGCAACCGCCACCAGGCAAAACCGGGACTCTCGGTCCGCGAAGACGGGGCCGGAATCTGGCTGGAGGGGATGGAGGGCAAGGTAATCGGCTCCGGATTGCCGATAATCTGGCGCCTGCCTAGCGGCGTCAGTGCGGAGTAGATGCCGGGTCGATTTAGTACCACCCGATCCAGCTCCAAGCCCGGATTCATCTCCAGTTCCATTCCCTGGGGATCCCACACCCGGGAACCGGCCGGAAGCTCAATCTCTCCTAGTTCCACCCGTATCACTTCCCTGTCGAGGACCCATTTCAAGAAATTGTCGACCAGGATCGGAAAGGCAGAATGGCGCTCCAGATTCGAGTCCTCGAGTCGGAAAGTCAGTTGCGCCCAAGGATGGGCACCGTCACTGGCCAAGAGCAGACTTCCCATCCGGCTCCGACCCACAACCCGGGCCGAGCCAGGCTCCACATTGGCGGCCCGATTTACCCGGAGATCGCGCAGGTTGAGACCTCTGATCAGGGGATCTTCCGAGTCCCAGCTCAGCTCCTCGGTTCCGCTGAAATAATTCGTGACTGGCGGCAACCACGGCACCGATGGCGCCCCGAACAGCAACACCGGCACAGCGACCGGTTCCGCGGGTGCCCAGTTCGACAGGATAAGAGCATCGGCGGTACTCAGTTCAAGATTCTCCAGCTTGCCGACAAATTCAATATCCAGAGCCGGATATTGGCCCAAAAGGGTCGGTAGAGATCGCGTCCGGTCGCCCGCCAGCACAACTCTCCGTCTGGCTCGCGGCAGCCAATCAAAGCGGGAGTCGTCAAGAGCCAGACTGTCGCTCCAACCGGACAGGGAGGCCACAATTGGACCCGGCTCGAATCCCTCCAGGCTGGTGGTCAGGCTGGCCTGCTGTCCAGCTTCGATGATCACTGTTTGGGCCTCGATGTGCCCCACGGAGTCGCCCACCGAAACTCTGACTGATTGTGATCTCTGGCTCAGATTCGCGACCCGAATTACGGCGCTTGCGTCTGGAAAGATCTGGACATCCAGGGACTCGACGCTGATGTTTTCAGTCGGGGTATATACCGAGATAGTCTCCGCCTGCGTCGGCACCTCGACTCCTTCCTCTCCACTTGTCAGAAAGAGTAGTTTGTCGATGTCTGGGGGCGTCGCCGGAAAAGACGCCTCAGATGAGAATCCAACACCCAGGGTTGCCAGCCGCAACAGCGCTTCCTGCGGCGTGATCGAGCCACTCTCGACGCGTCCGGTCCGGATCAGGTCGAGCCACACCTGACTGGCCGGCGACTCCGCCTCCAGCAGCTGGCGCGCCTGCCCGAGCGCCGCCTCCCAACGGCTGACTCCGCTGGCGTCTACCGCCAGCATGCTGGGTCGATTATCGATCACGATCTGTAGCCGGCGACGCCCCGACAGCAGCCACTCGAATTCCGGGTCGGCCAGACCCAGCACGGCAAACAAAGCAACAATCGAGACCAGCAGCCAGGAAACCAGCCGGCGAAGATAATCCGGGGCCCGCTTCTTGCGCCGCTCTAACACGCGTTGCCAGAGCAGGGTCGACGAGATCGTCAACTCAAGCGGAGGCCAGCGTAACAAGTACATCACTCCCAAGAAGCCAAGAATGACTCCCAGCAGACCGAGCACCGAAACCATGGAGAGTCCATAGAAGCTCATCGCAGGAATCCCTGATTGCGAAAAATATCCAAGATCAGATCTTCGAAAGGAATTGCCGTCTTGGCCTGGGCGTAGCCCCATCCATTCTCGAGGCACGCTGTTCGCACCTGCCGGCAATGTTCCAGAAAGAGAGTCTCATAATCCTTGAGGAGGCCGGGCGAAACATGGAACTTGAGGCGCCCGCCGGTCTCCTGGTCAAGCAGCTCGATTTCGTCGTCTAACTGGGGAGATTCCTCCTCAGGGGCGATCACCTGAATGACGAACAACTCGTGCCGCACCAGTCGGAACCCCTTCATCTGAACTGCTATTTCACCCTGCTCGAGAAAGTCCGTGATGAGTACCACAAGACCCTTCCGGCGGGAGCGTCCCAAGAAAGACGTGACGGCCCGAGCCAGCGACGTCGTGCCTTGAGGTTTCAGACTCTCGAGGAAGCGAAGCACACTCCAGAATTGCCCTTTGCCTCGAACCGGAGGCAGTTCGTTTCGGATGTCATCCGAGTAGGCGAGCAGGGACAGTCGATCCAGATTGGCCAACCCGACATAGCCCAGAGCGGCCGCCAACCGGCGAGCATAATCGAACTTGTTGGGGTGCCCAAAACCCATGGAACCACTCGCGTCAACCAGGATGTAGATCGGCAGGTCGGCTTCCTCTTCAAAAAGCCGCAGCACCAATTTGCCGAGCCTCAGATAGGCATCCCAATCCAAACTTTGCGAGTCAGCACCGTAAGTGTAAGCCCGAAAATCGGCGAATTCTACGCCCGAGCCAGTGCGCTTCGCTCGATGTTCCCCTTTCAGGTGGCCGGGTCGCAAGCGACTGGAAACCAGTTGCAAATACTGCAGTTTTTGAATGAACTCCTGATCGAACAGGGTGCTCGTGAATTGAGGACTTGGAGAAGACGCCATGGATCACTGTTGGGGAATGATTTTCAGCAACTCAGTCAGAAGATCATCTGAATCTATCCGCTCCGCCTCTCCTTCGAAGTTGAGGAGAAGCCGATGTCGTAGGGCCGGGCTGGTGACCTTTTGAATATCTTCGCAAGCTACATAGGTTCTTCCCTCGATCAGGGCATTGACTTTTCCCGCTACAACCAAGGCTTGGGTACCCCGCGGACTGGATCCATAGCGTACAAAACGGCGGATGCTCTCCGGAGCCGTGGGGTGAGGGGGCTGAGTGGCCAGGGTGAGCCGGATCGCATAGTCCTGAACAGGGCGTGCGATCGGGACCGATCGCACCGTCTCACGCATTCCGAGCACCTCCGCGTCGGTCACGATCTGATCGGCCTGAGGTTCCTCCAACCGCGTGGTACGGTCCATGATCTCGTGCAGGGCTTCGGCATCCGGGTAATCGACTTTGAGCTTAAAGAAGAAGCGATCGAGCTGGGCTTCGGGCAACGGATAGGTGCCTTCCATCTCGAGCGGATTCTGGGTGGCCAGAACAAAGAATGGGTCATCTAATATATAGGTCTTGTCTCCTACCGTGACACTCCGCTCTTGCATGGCTTCGAGCAATGCCGACTGGGTCTTGGGTGTCGCCCGGTTGATTTCATCGGCCAGCACGATATTGGCAAAGATCGGTCCCTGCTTGAAATCGAGAGTCTTACGACCATCCTCGTTCTCGTAAACGACATGGCTACCCAGGATGTCCCCCGGCATGAGATCGGGCGTGAACTGGATGCGTGAGAACCTGAGATGCAAAACATCACTCAGAGTCCGGACGATCCGGGTCTTGCCGACGCCAGGTATCCCCTCCAAGAGCACGTGCCCGCTTCCGAGCAGGCTGAAGAGAATACCCCGGATCACCCCCTCATTGCCCACGATGACCTTGGCGATCTCATCTTCGAGTGCTTTGAATCGACTGCAAAAATCCTCGATCCGCTTTTCAGTTTCCAGAGCTGTCAGGGTTTCCATCATTGATTGCCAGTAGGTAATTCCGAATCTGCTCCCTCAGGCTCAGTGGGAGCTGAGTAATACTCATCGCTTGTTCGAATTCTTGCGTGGCGATGATCCGCCCATCGCTGGGGGCCCGCACCGCCTGCACCTGCAAGCTGGGCAAATCACGCGTTTGCTTTCCAGAAGGTTCCCGGACCAGACTCCTTGCCCACCCGAACTCAACTTCGAACCGTGCTTCGATCGGAGTTCGGGTCGTCTCTTCCGGCTCCCCTTCTGGACCCGGACCCGGAGAACTGCCCGAAGACCCCATAGCTTGACCATCGGATTCTTCATCCGCCGGAGCCTGAGACGGCGAGGCGCTCGAACCCCCACTAGAGAGAGAACCTCCGCCAGCGTTCTCGGCAGGAGAATCCACTGGAGTCTGACCCTCTTCCTGCAGCTGTTGCTGGAGCCCTTCGATGGCCTTGGCAGCGGCTTGATTCCGTTCCTGAGATTGCTTCTGCTCGACCATCTGCTCGAGGCTTTCAGCTGCCGCTTGGAGCTTCTCAGCCGCTTCTGACGGGTCGCCCTCGCGCAAGGCCCGACGGGCGTCTTGGAGGTCTTCCAGCAAGTCTCGAGTCTGCGTCTGTGCCATCGACTCGGCAGCCGGCAAGTCCTCCAGAAACTCCCTCAAGCCCGGGACTCCTGGATCATCACTCTGGGCGGCTTGACGAAAGGCATCAGCCAGTTCTTCGAAATCCTCCGCCGAAAGGGCTGCCGCAAACTGGTTGCCGGAATCGAGCTCGGCAGAAAGTTGCTCGAGATCGGCGGCCAGCACCGCCCCGTCGATTCCACCTGAACCCAGTCGCTCTCGCATCTCGTCGATCAGGGCCAGCATCTCGTCGAGGGAATCGCTCTGCTCCACCTCCTGCACTAGCTCCTCGAGTTCCTCGTCCCCTTCCGGAAGTGCTCTGCGCAATTCATCCAACACCTGCTGCTTGCTTTGCTCGATTCCAGAAAGCTCTCCTGCCGGTTCCTGAGCAGCCCCGCGCGACCACAGCGAATGGCCGACCAACGTGAGACTGATCACGGCCAGCGGGAGAATGACTCGGGAGATCTCGACCGGGAAGAGCAAAGCCAAATTCAAGTGCCTCAACTTCTCTTCAGCTCGCTTCAACGTGAGTAGCTCCATCCCCGACTCACCGCCATTTTCGAGAAAACTCAAGGCCGAGCGAAAGCGATCCGACTGTCCGGTCCGGCGATCCAGAACAAGCGCTGCCCGGGAAGAATCCGGCCGGCGCATCGCCGGCAAAAGAAACCACAGAAAACCCAAAATCCAGGCCGTCCAGGTAGCGATCCAGGGTGCAGGACCGAGCGCCGGAAAGAGACGCAAGACCCAGCCCAGCAGAGTGGCACCAGTTCCTACAACAAAAAAAGGAAGTAGGCCAGCCCCAAGCCGCTGCTTGCAGTCCCGGGAGGCGACACTTTGCAGGCTACGCCGCAGTCGACTGCCCGGCAGGTCGAGGTGCCTGGCCCGCCGGCTGTCAGTTTTCTGAACTGGCTCAAATTGCTTCATGGGCAGTTTGAAAGAAGCTCCGAGGCCCAAGAGTCGACCAAAACAGTCGATTCAACCCCTATAAAATCTTCAGGGACTCGAATTTTCCCTTCTTCTTTACTATAAAGGTGAATACCAGTATAGGTTGACTTTCAAAAATCGGTGCTCGCGATTCATCTTGTTTCGCTGTCACGATGGGGAGAGAATTGATGAAAAGGATTGCTTCGTTGCTATTTTTGTTGGCGTTCTCTGGCGTTTTGCTGGGTCAAGAAACGACCGAGAACGAGCCAGCTAAGATTGTCGTGACTCCCGGTAGTCTGACCCTCGAGGTCGGCGAGACGGCCACCCTCACGGCGAAAGTGCTGGACGCGTCCGATCAGGAAATGGATGTCGACGTCGTTTTCTTTTCCCGATCACGGCGCAATGTGGGTGTGACGCCGGCCGGACTGGTCTCGGCTTATCGCCCCGGAGAAGTGACGGTCATCGCCCTGGTTCCCACCAATCCGGAGGATGAACCACGCCGCGCCGAGGCCAGAATCCAACAGGAAATCACAGTAGCGGTTCCCAATCCTCCGATTGAGAACGTGAAGATCAAGATTCCTGCCACGCGGTTCTATGCCGAAAGCATGCTGCGACTCGAAGCCGAAATCAAAGACAAGGCCGGATTCGATCGCTCCAATGCCGAGAAACGATACTCGGTGAGCGATCCTTCGGTGGCAAGTGTCAACAGGTTCGGTCAACTGTCCCTGCTCAAACCGGGAAATGCCACAGTCACACTCACAGTCGAAGCCGCCACCGACACGCTACCTCTTCGAGTCGAAGCCAACCCAGTGACATCTCTCGAAATAACCTCGAGTATGGAGAGTGGGCGGACAGGAGACGTGATCCACTTCAAGGCAGTCGCCAAAGACCGCCGCGGCAATGCCGTTGAGGAAATGCCGGTGAACTACTCAGTCTACGGACAGACCGACCCCGCGATCATCGCCGCCGGAGCAGCTTCTCAAGTGGCTCCCGACGGCAGATTCGTGGCCGAGCGGCCGGGTCACTTCACGGTGGTGGCAACAGCCGGGAATCAGGTCGCTCAACACACCGTTGAAATCACTCCCAGAAATGCCCGTCGTGAAATCGAAGTCGTCGGCCACGGCGCGGTGCGCGATCGGCGCACCTCGGATCTCTGGGTGTGGGAAGGGACCGATGGACGAGACTATGCCATCACCGGTACCTGGGGTGCGGACGGCCATGCCTATATTTGGGACGTGACGGATCCTCAACACATGACGGTGGTCGACATCGTTCGAGTCGACGCCCGAACCGTCAACGATGTGAAGGTCTCAGAGGATGGCAAGATTGCGGTGATCAGCCGCGAAGGAGCCTCCAGTCGCAAGAACGGATTCGTCATATTGGATGTCTCGGACATCCAGAATGGCGTTTCGATCATCTCCCGCTTCGATGACCAGTTGACCGGTGGAGTCCACAATGTCTTCATCGCAGACAACCATGTCTACGCTCTGAGTGCCGGACGTCGCTACGATGTGATCAACATCGAAGATCCGCGTAAGCCAACCCGCGTTGGGCGTTTCGAACTCGATACTCCGGGCCACGGCATCCACGATGTGTGGGTCTCGGAGGGCATCGCCTTCTCCTCGAATTGGACCGACGGAGTGGTCGCCGTGGACGTCGGCGGAGGCGGAAAAGGGGGCAGTCCCAACCGTCCCGTCAAATTGGGCAGCTACGCTTATCCGAGTGGCTGGAATCACGCCGCCTTTCCCTACCGCAGCACATCGACCGGTAAGATGTATGCCTTTGCTGGCGACGAGTCCTTCCCCTACGGCGGCGTAGGAGGGACCCGCAAGGGGGGTAAGCCGATGCGCGCCGCGGGTTGGATCCATGTGATCGAGTGGGATGACTGGGACAATCCTCGCGAAGTCGCTCGCTACCAGGTACCGGAAGCGGGAACCCACAACCTGTGGGTGGAAGACGACATCCTGTACATCGGCTACTACAACGGCGGACTGAGGGTCGTCGATGTGTCGGGTGAACTGATGGGTGACCTCTACAAGCAGGGACGCGAAATCGCATTCTGGGTCCCCTTCGATCCTGAAGGCTACAGCCCTAATGCCCCCTTTACTTGGGGCCCCCAACCTTTCAAAGGGCACGTCTTCTTCGCCGATTGGAACTCCGGCCTGTGGGCCGTGAAGCTAGGCGAACCGGAAGAGCAAATGCGTCGCGGGCGTCCTCGAATGGGAGAGCCACAGTGAGGTCACGACTTCGTTCTCGATTCTTTCTCGATCGCCGAGTCCCGGCCTGCATCGGACGGATCGCGTGGCTCGCGTTTCTAATGCCCGTGCCACTGGCGGCCCAGGATTCCTCGAGTCCCGAAAAGAACTACTACGTCTATGCCTGTGCCGAGAGCGAAGACGAGGTGGCTCTGGTCCGTTTCGGGCCCGGCGGGACACAGGTGGTCAAGACAATCACGGTGGGAAGCTTTCCAGCCGAAATCGAGGGCCCACATGGCGTGAACGTCTCTCCCGATGGTCGCAACTGGTTTGTGACCCTGGCCCACGGCTTCCCCTACGGTTCGGTCCACAAGTACGAGACCGGAAGCGATGACTGGGTAGCCGACGTCACCCTCGGATTGTTCCCGGCAACTCTCGACATCTCAGCCTCCACGGGTCTCATGTATGTCGTGAATTTCAACCTCCACGGCAAAATGGAGCCCAGCTCGGTTTCGGTGGTCGAGACCAGCACCATGATCGAAGTAGCCCGTTATTCCAGCGGAGTCATGCCCCATGGCTCCCGGCTCAGTCCTGACGGCAAAAGGCATTACTTTGTGAATATGATGGACGACAATCTGGTCGAAATGGACGCTCTCAAGTTCGAACAGATACGTACCATGAAACTCCCCGACGGAACGGCAGGGGTGTCGAACACCGAAACGGGGGGCGGAGCAATGGACCACAGCAAAATGGACCATTCCGGCGGTGAGCATCAGGCAGCGGCAATCCAGCCCACCTGGGTCACCCGACCGACGATCCACAACAAGGTGTATGTAGCAGGCAACAAGTCCAACACCATCTTTGAAGTCGATCTTACGGACTGGAAGATCACCCAACGTTTCGAGGACACAGCTGACGGGCCTTATAACCTGGATGTGACTCCCGATGGAAACATTCTGCTGGCCACCTATAAGAAGAACCAGGCGGTAGGCTTTTGGGATCTTCAAGCAGGTAAGGAACTGGCCAAGGTCAAGACCAGCCGCAGCGTCCCACACGGCGTAGTGATCTCAAAGGACGGACTCTACGGCTTCGTCACCATCGAAGGAAAAGGGGCGGAACCGGGGACAGTCGAGGTCTACCATATCGCCACCCAGCGCAGGGTAGGCCTGGCCGAAATCGGCAAACAGGCCGGTGGCATCGTTTTCTGGAAAGCAGAATAGGCTGATCTGCCGCACTGCCTCGGGCGAAGGCCACGCTTTGTCGGAGTGAGCTGCGCTGGCAAGGGGGCCGGGTCACACGGAGGATCAGGCGGTCTCAAAACCAGCCGCGGCAGAAGTTTGGCCTTTCGGAAAACGGCGGAGGCAGGGCTAAGCTGAAACTTGATTTGTGGGACGGGCATGCCACAGGCTTTCTTGGAGTTCTCTCCCGGGATGGCATTGAAGTGGTTTCGGGGAGGGGCCCTTCCCAGGCCGCGAGAGGACCGTCAGGCCGAATCTAAAGATTCTATTTTCAATAGAATCGCCGCCTCAGAAGGTGCCTCCCTCGGTTCTGAAACTCGGATTTCCTCTGCCACATCATCCCCCTTTGTGGCTACACGGGAGCTCAGTTTCTTTCCTGAATGATCCGGCCACCGGCCGGGGGGTGGGCTCACCTGGTACTTCCCCGGGGCTCGATCAACTCCCCAACATCCCCATGTAGCTGAGTCATCTGAGCCAGACCCACATACTTGCCGGCCAGCCGACCCTCCGCATCGATCAAGAACGCGGAGGGCAAGACCGAAACAGGACCGAGCGCCGGAATCGTCACCAGAGTGCTCACTATCAGCGGTTCGGGATGGACTCTCACGTAGGGAAAGCTAACCTCCGGAAACCGCAGTTGAAACCGCTCGACTGTTTCCCAGCCGCCAGTATCCACATTCAGCCCCAGGATCTCGATCTGGTCCCGATAGTTCTGTTTGAGTCTGTCCAGTTGTGGCAGGTTTTCCAGACAGGGGCCACACCAGCTGGCCCACACATCCACCACAACCGGCTTTCCTTTCAGATCAGCCAACTGAAAGCGCGAACCGTCGGCGTTTTGAAACTCCAGGTCTGCAACCGGCTGCCGCTTTGACACCGGCTGCAAAGAAATGGCTTCCTTTCCTGCCTGAATCCGGAAATAAGCAAATCCGCCTATTAGTAAAAAGACGACGAGAGCAAAAACGGATGCGAGACTCTTCAAACCCATCCCATTAGCATACTGTTTTTCCGAAGAAACCCCACCTCCGGCCTATCTCGCCAGGTATCCGAGACGGGTTGCTATAAATCAAGTTTCATCCTAGGCCAAGCCTTCAGGAGGTTGGGGTGGTGAAATCGAGAAATGAACCTGCCCGAAGGCTTGGAGTGCGTCAAGAATCTACGCATTGAATAGTCTCGTTTTGCACAGGAAGTAGAGCGTTCGAGTTCCACATTCGAGATCCAGCCTGCGCACGGTCTCGAAGTGAAGTTGCACCTGAGTCTCGAAAAAGCACTGCTCGTAATCCTCATACTGATCGTCCTTGTTTCGCAGTAGAGTCTTGACCATCGGGTCCTTCTTGGTGACGAACTCAATCACGACTGCCTTGGACTGTTCCGCTAACCAGGCGACGAAATCCTGGAGTGGAATATTAGCCGAAATCACAATGTGGTGGATCAGCGCAAGAGCTAGAATCAAGTCCGGACGCCCCCGCTCGGGAAGACACTTCCTCTCCTCTCCCTTCCAGCCCAAGGCCGGTGAGGGATCGACCAGGTTGTTGACCAGAGGCAAAATCTTCCGATTACCCTCTTTTCTCAGCGACAGGTAATTGCGCTCCACCGCCAGATGATCGGCATCCATGGAGACCACGTACCCGGCATGCTCGGCTGCCACTTTGGAGAAGACCCCCGTATTCGACCCCAAATCCCAGACCAGCTCCGGTTTCACCGCCTCGGCAGCTCGATCCACGAAGTCCAGTTTCGCCCGATGATCGTCTTCAGTGTAACTATTGTCGCTGGCATAGTCCGACCAGGTTGAATCGTTTTGCCTCCAGTTCAAGGATTGCACCAGCTTCTGGAGCCGGGCGACATTGGCCACGATCAAATCCCGGCTGAAGCCGGCCTTGCGAATCTGTTGGCGGGCGTCCTGGTCCCGTTCCCGGTAACGCTGCTGCATCTTGGCCTGCATATAGACATGCAAGAAAACCCCAGCTCGTAGCCGATCTCGAAAAGACATCACGGCAGCGAGGTCTTCGGGATCAATGCCCTCGAGACTGCCACGGAGCCAGCCATGGAAGGAAAGGTTCTTGTGGGCCTGAAGAAGAAGGGGGAAGAGAAAGAGTTTGCAGAACTGCCGATACCCGCTCCACGGCTCCCCCCTCCGATAAGGCTCAAACGAGGCGACGTCGATGAAAACAGGCTGGCTCCCCGACCACTGGACGTTGTACGAGGTGGCGTCTTTCAGAATCAGGTCTTCGGCAAGAGCTTCAAGCAGCAGACGAAGCTGCAGCTCAGCCGCATCCTTGAGCATAGAGAAAGACCACTCAAAGGGATAGGAAACGAAGGGAATCCGATCGTGCTGCAGCACGGCTGCCCAGTCAGAAGCCAGAAGGTGGGAAGGGAGCGAATCCGTCAACCGCGAGCCGACAATACTCCCATCTTCGATCAGTTTGCCGAAGAAGCGAGTATTGGAAAGCAGTTCCCAGTTCTCGAGCGCCTTGAGACTCAGAGCCCGAAAAACCTCTTTGCCGACGTAGAAGACTCGCCCCTGGCGGTCCCGAAAGGATCCTGGCTCCAACCGTGTTTCGACCATCGTTGCGACAGAGAAAAAAACCGAGCGCGCTATTCTGGGGAAGAGCTACGATCGATCCCGTCCTCTTCGTCCGAAGCTGGTGCTGACTTTTTGACTCCCACATAGGCGAGCAGTCGATGCCAGTAAAGCTTGGCGATCAGGGCAGCCCCGGCCACTCCTCCGAGCAGCAATTGTAAGAAGAGACTCCCAGTCCCGGGATCCATATAGGCAACTAGATTGAACATTTCGACCGCCTCACTTGATGAACTTTCAATTCTAGCTCGATGATCCGGCCGCCGCCAACCTAGCCTCGATTGTAAGCCGAGAAACGAGATGCTTTGTGGCCCTCGCTCCTTTTTAACTTTGACTCCACAGACTCTACCGGCAAAAGGTGCTCTCGATCGGCAGCCCAGCCTCCTAAATAAGCGAGGTCCTTTCCAGCAGTCAACCCGCCGAGAACCCAGCCGACGACGTGGCCGGTCTGGACGACGGTCTCTTTCTGATCACCACTGATTAACCGCAGCGGAGCAGCCTCGAGTCGAAATTCCAGACGCTCCTGTTCCAGCAGCCCGAGGCTCCCGTCCTCTTCGAGCCTGAAGACGTCCACTCGATTGGTCCCGGCCCGAAAGGCCTGGGGCGGAACCAGGGCACTGAATTCGCGATTGTCGCCCCCCCCCCCGGGAGGTCTGCGTGAGCGCCTCCACACGACCGTTGACAGCCACCGCCAACCGCAGGGTGCTATCCACTGGCTGCTTTAGATCCGTGATTCTTCCGGAAATCAGGGCCGGAACGAAACTGCCTTTTGGGTCCACGCGGGACAAGAAAGCTGACTGCCGGACTTCCACGGCTCCCACCGTTCCGCTGGTTGGCAGCTGGGCCAAATCCTGGCCCACCAGATTGCTCTGCCCAATCCGGAATACGGAATCCCAGCCGCTCTCTCCCAGGTCCCGAATTCGCCGCTCGAGAAATTCACGCATGCGCTTTGAATCGGCGGCGGGGAACTGAAAAAGCACCCCGCGATTGGCAAAGGCGGTCTTTTGCGAAGGTTCCGGCGTTGTTGCATAAATCGCTTTGGCCAGTCAGCTTGTCTCCGATGGGCCAGGGTGCCAGCATGAGGAATGAAGCCCAAGGAGTACACGTGCCGTTACCGAGTGCGCAACTGGCCAGACTACAATCGGGCGCTTATCACCAGGGGTCGCCTGACCTTTTGGTTTGATGAGGAAGCCGTCGTCGCCTGGCGGAACACCGACCCGCAGAGCGGTCGAGTCGCGCCGAGGGTCTATTCCGATACAGCCATCCAGTGTGCACTGGTGTTGAAGTCGGTGTTCCATCTGAGCCTTCGATCGACACAGGGCTTCGTTTCTTCTCTCTTGGAGTTGCTGAAGCTCGATCTTCCGGTTCCCGACTACAGCACTGTGAGTAGACGGCAAAGCTCCGTGATGTCGTCGTTGAGCGTCAGCTCAAGCAGCCGACCTCGGCACGTGGTTGTCGATGCCACGGGCCTGAAGGTGTACGGCTCCGGTGAATGGCACGTCCGAAAGCATCGACATGGTCGACGCAGAGCCTGGCGGAAGCTGCATCTGGGTGTCGACGAGACAACCAAAGAGATTGTGGCGGTGGAGGTCACACCCAGTCGGGTTCATGACAGCACTAAGTTACCGAGATTGCTCTCCCAGGTTGCGGGTCGGATCGGTCAAGTCTCCGGCGACGGGGCCTATGACACAAGAGCTTGCTATCAGTCGATACTGGACCGGGACGCGGTGGCCACCATCCCGCCTCGTCCCAATGCAAAGCTGAGTGAAAGTGTTCACCCGCCCGACTGGCGTGCAATGCGTGATGCCAGCTTAAGAGAAATAAAGAGACTCGGTCGATACGAATGGCGCCTCTCCAGCGGTTGCACCCGACAAAGCCTCGCAGAGAATGCGATGTCGAGGTTCAAGACGTTGTTTGGGCCTAAACTCTCGGCCCGACGATTCGACAATCAACGAGTCGAGGCCATCATCAAATGTGTGAGGTGCTGAATCGGATGTCAAGTCAGGGTATGCCTGAGTCAGTGAGAATTCAGTAACAGTCACATACAAAGCTCGAAATCCGCGAGGCGATTGGAATTGTGCAACAACGCGGGACTCGATCTTTACCTGTGGGCGGTGTACCGGACGTTCAGCCTCGCTGCTCCGATGGCACTGTCCTGGCCGATGCTCTACCGGCAGTTCGGAGTAGAGCCGAGCCGAGCCGACGACAATGTTACGGTCCAGCGGTTCCGCCGAGACTGTCTCCGCGAGCTCAAGAAAATCAAGACGGCCTGGCCGGGACTGGAGTACCGCATCGAACGAGGTCAGCGGCACAAAAAGCCCGGCACCCTGGTTCTGTTTCCGTCCGCGCCGGTGGTTCCGCCCCTCACACCAGTTGGACCAGCCCAACTCACAAGCTAATCACCCCGTTTCCTGGCCGTCAGCGGCCTTTCCGGTCCGGGCTGGATTTCATACCTTGAGCCTCGCAAGGGCCACATATCGACTATTTCAACAGGCTTGTGTGAATCCAGGCAGTTTTCCACGACCTTTCACGTCACTTGAACCCAAAAATCTTCGACCTTTCACGTCACCTAACAAGTAGTAGGCACTACCACTCCTGTGAATAAATCAACCAGAACCCAAAACGGACCCAAAACCAACCACCGGCGGCGAGAGATTAGCCCCTTTTTGAGAGTAAAACCCGAAAAACAGAACCCGCAAATAACCTCGGCACAAGCGCCTAAACCCAACAGTTCGGATGGTGAGGGTTGAGTTATTCATGGTTGCTCCCACGGGATGCCGCTGCTCGCTAGCCCTGAACTATCTATCTGTGCCCTCGTGGCGTCTATTCCTGAGAATTCGCCGCTCCCTCCATCGGCACGACCTATACCTTCGAGCTGCGCGCAACAAGCGCGGCCAGCAAGAGCCTGGAGCCACCTCTACCAGCGCGCGGTGAGCCAGCCTAAAACGCCATGCTCCGCAGTTCCCTGAGAGGGGCTTCCCGGCGATTGGCATCGATGCCCAGCTCGAAGTGCATGGCACCGCCTTGCGCCACCGTCAGGCCGTAGCCCAGGCGGTAGTCGCGCCCGTGCCCGGAGGCCCCGATGCCGAAGCTCGGCATCCCGACCAAACGGCCCCCGACCGGCATCCCGTAGCCGAGCTCCTCCTCCAGACGCCCGCCCGCCGCTTTCGGCCTGTCCACCCCAGGACGGGGTCACCTTCGCCATGAACCCGAACGGCGCCGCTGGCGCCGGGTTGTAGCTGAACGATAGGGACACACCACGGTCCCGGAACCCCTGGTCCTGGTGGACCAGCAGCATCCGCACCCGCAGGTTGGCCGACAGCCCGGTCGCCGCGTCCGATACGATCAGGCCTCCGCCGATGTCCACGCCCGCGCCGGTCTCGGCGTCCCCGCCGTCGCGGCGCAGTTCCACCTCCAGGCTGGGCTGGAGCGAGAGCCCGCGCTGGAAGCGATAGCCGCGCGAGACTCCCAGCGCCGTCCGGTAGCGGGTCACCGCCGCCGAGGTCGCTGCCAGACGCCCTTCCGGGCCGTCCACGCCGTCGCTCGCGGTGCCCACCCACAGCGCATCCGCCTTGAACACCAGCCCGAAGCCGGCCACCACGGAAGCCGCCAACTCGCCCCGCAGGCCACCCGCCGCCAGGGCCATCGACAACCCGCTCTCAAGCGCCGTTCCCGCACCGGGCGTCAACGTCAGCGCGCCCTTGCCGTACCCGGTGACGCCCCACAAGGTGATCCGGTCACTGACCTTGTAGCCCGCCCAGGGATAGAGGCCGGTCACCGACGAGGTCACCTCGCCCACATCGACTCCCGTGTATCCACCCAAGCCCCGGCTGTGAGAGAGCGACAGGCCCGTGATCAGCGATCCTTTCGCATAGTCGGCTCCGAACATCGTCGTGCGCACCCGGCCGTCGAGCGACAGCTCACCCTCGCGGCCTGCAAACTGCGACTGCGCCCCCCGGCTCCAGAACGACAGGATGCCGCCCCGGCGCGTCTCGTGGTTAAGCTCGAACGCCGAGCCGGTCAGCAGATTGCCGCCGAGAGCGAACTTCCGTGCCGTTCGTCCCCGAGCGTCGTCCAGAGAAGAGCCGGAAATCGTCATGAACAACCAGGACGCCTTTGAGCGGATCCTGGCGTCGTTGTACGACGCCATGCTCGACGAGACCCGCTGGCCGGCCACCTCGGCCCTGATCGACGAGGCGCGGCATCACAGGCAATGGCCTCATGGTCGGTGAAGGCCCGAAGAACGACGTCCGGGGGCTCTTCGTCGGGCTCTACTATCGGGGGCAGCGCCGCGAAAATCTGGAGCGCGAGTACCTCGAACACTACCATGCCATCGACGAACGGGTCCCGCGCTTCCGGAAACTGCCGGTCAGTCGCCTGGTGCACATCGACGACCTGTACACGGCCGAGGAGTTGAAGACCTCACCGACCTACAACGAGCTGCTGCGCCGGGCCGGTATGCAGGACGGCCTGAACGTCCGTCTCCCCGGGCTGGACGGCTCCCACATCGGCTGGGGCCTGAACGATCCCGTCGACTCGGAGGGCTGGGGGGCTTCGCGGATCGCGATGGTCCAGAGGCTGCTGCCCCATATCCAGCAGTTCGTCCGCGTCCGGCAGGCGCTGCTCCGCGCGCCGAGGCGCGGAGCTCGACCGTGACCGCCCTGCTCGACAACCCGCGGATCGGCGTCCTCGAACTGGACCGGCGCGGGCGGATCATGGAGGGGAACGACCGCGCCCGGAGCATCCTGCGGCACGGAGATGGGTTGTTGGACCGGAACGGGATGCTGCGCGCCCGCGCGCCGGGCGACCAGGTCCGTCTCGAACGGCTGGTGGGCGACGCGTTGCCGGCCTCTGGCGCGGTCGCTGTCAGTGGGTCGATGGTGCTCCGCCGCTCGTCCGTGGTGCACGTCAAGCCGGTGGGCGGCCCTCAACCGGACCACGGAGCGCGGCACGTTGCCGCGCTGGTGCTGATTGTCGAGCCGGGGCGCCAGCATCGCATCAATCCCGACCTGGTGGCCACGACCCTGGAACTGACGCCAGCGGAGACTAAGGTGGCGGTCTGGTTGGCGGAAGGCCATAGCGTCGGCGACATGGCCGATGCGACGGGGCATACGAAAGCCGCCATCTACTGGCACCTGCAGCAGATCTACCAGAAGCACTCCATCTCGCGACAGGCGGACCTGGTGCGCCTGGTGCTGTCGCTCGCCGAGCTAGGGTGAGGGCGGCGCGATCTGCTGCGACCCGCGCCAAGTGAGCGTGGCCAGCCGAGACGGCCGAGTTTCCAGACCACGAGCACGTCGCCCTTTCTCAGCGCACGCACGCAGCTGTCGAGTCCTGGCCGATCGTCGCGTCCGCCGGACGCGAAGTCATGGTACAGGTTGGCTGGGTCGTCGATGCCTTCGGCCCGCAGGGCTTCGCGCTACAGGTCCAGCGACTGGGAACCATCCGCCTTTGAGACGCGGGCATAGCCGATCCGCATGTATCGCAAACCTTCGTTTGTGACATAAGGGCGATGGCGCCTTCCTGCGAGCGCCTCCGTGTGTCTTATCCCATGTCTAATTCTATATCTTGCATACGTCGAGCAGCCGACCGTCCGACTCGTTGGCGAGACTGACGAAGACTGGCGCCATTTGCACCAGCTCCTCTCGGAGGTCGACGCCCACCTTGCCGCGCCCGCCATCTCTCACGACGCCACGCTCGTCATGCTAGGACATGCCCACGATGAATTGGTGCGGGTCGACGACCTGCCGTGGCCTGCGTAATCCGGTGGAGCAGTGGGACCGACGAGCATGAAGACGACCGAACAGACGAGCCGATCTGCATTCGCCAATGCGCGGATGCTGAGCGAGGGCGCATTCACGACGCCGCAGGTGACGTGACACAGACGATCTACGTCGACCTGGCCAGCCAGCTACCACCCGAAGCGCTGAGCCTGGCGAAGGCCTCCGAGCCCCGGTTCGACCTCAGAACGGCGGACTCAGTCGGGATTTTGGGATCAGATCCTGCGTGCCCCTAGTTAAGGTAACATAACGTCTTTTATGTTACGCTCCACCGGGAGGCCATCTGATGACCGGTCCCGTTTCCGCCCCGATCCATGCAACAACGCTCTGTTAGTTGAGTTGCGACCGATCCTGCATATCCATCTGTACCCCCAGATCTCGAAGCGCTTCCATCTTTGCTTTCACCTCGGAAGGGTCAATCACTCGGAGCGTGTCAAATAGCGCTCGTAGGCTCTCCGGGCCCAACCCACAAACGTTCAAGGCATCGCGGACCTGGGCACAGTTGGGGCAGAGTACCTGTTCGGTTCCGCTGTCTTCATTCGCGCCGCCGCACCGCGTGATCGACTCGGTCGTCAACTCGCCTACCCAGTCCACGTGCAAGTGGCAATAACGTGCTTGGTTTTCCATGGCCTTGCAGATTACCTCAGTGTGCTTCCCGGCCGGGCCGGGTTGCGTAAAGGAACGGCTACGCAACCATTCCACTCTCAACGGGTTTTCAAGGACCCCTGTCTAAAATAGGGACTCTATCGCAATTTCCGGTAATGCCCCACTTGCCACAATCATGAGCGGAAGCTTTAGCGTGGCCCCATGCGAGGCATCATTATTTCCATCATTTCCATCGTTCTGTTTGTCATCGGACTTCCGGGCCTTTCCGATTCATTAGAAAGGACTTGAGACTATGAAAAAGTTAACCTCTACGCTGTGTGTGGTTTTAGCATCTGTGAGTATGGCAAATGCCGCCCAGTATCTGCAGGCATCCTCGACCATTACCCAGTGCCGGGTACGGAGCCTGCGTTGGTTAAAATAGATGTGACGGATGGAGCCGATGGCATCACCCTTGAAAACAATAAAATAACGGTCAATGAAGCCGGAACATATCTAGTGGTCGCTGCCCCCCAAGTGGGGCGCGAAGATGCAGGGCCCCTTGGTTGTTTTGACTTATGGCTGCGCGTCAACGGGAGCGATGTATCTAATTCCAACGTACAGCTTTGTCAGGACGCTGGCAGCATGGCCAAGGACGTCATTATCTCGCAGGGAATACTCCCACTGGAGGCGGGTGATGTCTTAGAAGTAATGATGTCAGCTAACAACCCAGAGGCAAATATGTGTATTGAAGCTATCCAACCGGCCAGTGAACCATTGGTGCCTTCCATGATGAATTAACAAAGAGTTAACCGTTGCCGCCGGTGGCCGGGCGTCGTGCGATCAGACTCGAACCGCTCCATGGGCTTATATCCTCGGTCTGGAGGCGGGATCTCGGGAGGACGATGGAGCATTGTCACGTTAGCCTGTTTGGCGGTGTTCTTGCCAGCTTCTTCCACCGCTAAGTCATTGATTCCTGGTTTCGGTTCCAGCAGGATCTGTCCGTTTTAGGGGCGGAATTCTACTTAACGTTGACAATGCCGATCTAACCCCCTGGAGACGGGCCCGCTTTCGTCTCCTTCTGGTCGCAGCCCCAGGCCGAATCCCCCTGCCGGGATCCCTGCAATCCGAGTCGAACCCGTCAGAAGGACAAGCTCAGATTGAACCCGCCCCACACCGTGTCGGAGTAAGAACCGGGGGTCCCTTCGGTTCCCCGGTAGACATCCCTCAGATCGAGGAACTGCCCGGCGCGGAATTCACTTAGGAGACTACTGTAAGTCACGAAGCCGACCGCCGACCAGTTGTCGTTGATCGCGATCGGGAGGCTGACAGTGAAACTGGCGTCGTGCGATCCGCCGTCATCAATGCCGTAATAGAAATTCCCGAATCCACCGTTCGCGAAGGCGATCGAACCACCGACATCCAGGCCTGTAAAAACATCGTGGTTGAACCCAAATGAATGACCGGCCGCAATGTTCACATACACGCCGGTGTCGCCATTACCCGCACTGGTCTCATCTACGTCCACGTACAACGTCACGGATGGGTCCAGGGGAACCGAGTCGAAACCCACCGTGCCATAGAGTTCGGTCGTTGTGTCAAAACGGTCCGGGAAGGTGTAGAATATCACGCCGCCGCCGACCGAGACATCATCAAACGAATGGTCATACGCAAACGTGTAGTCGATCTCAGAAAATCTCCCCTGAAGGCCGTTATTGCCGCTGCCGGTCGCGGCAGGGTTTTCGTTGATGAGCAGTCTTCCCGTTCCCTCGTTCACAGCCATCAGGTCCATCGTTCCCCAGGCGTTGAACGAAAAACCGTCGATCGCTATCGTCATGGAAGGTTGCATGCTCCAATCGTTGGTCAGCCGCTGGCCCCGCCAGATGTATTTACTGACGATGGCGAGGTCGCCGCCAAACGAGTATTCCTGTGCCGCCGCGGTTCCGACGAACGATCCGATCACCAACACGAGGCCAAGGGTTGCAATAACGATCTTTGAATCCATGGCTTCGTTCGATTTTCTTCTACTTGACTTCATCATGTCCATCGTCCTAAATCCCGGCAGTTGCGACGGCGTTATTGTGCATCCTGAGATGCACATAAATAAACAAGTTGCACTGGCGAGGTCACAACCGTGAGATTCGGTAATTCATGGGTTTCGGCTCCCGCAATGTCGGCTCCCACACCTGGCTGCAATGTGTTGGCCAGCACCAATCCCGTGATCACCGCAAGAAAACTGGTGAGCACGTAGTAACCCAGAGTCTTTCCAAACAACCGCCCCAGTCCCGCGCTACCTCCAACCGACGCCACGCCGGAAATGATCGACGTCAGCACAAGCGGCACGATGATCATCTTCAACAACTTGATAAACAGCTGTCCTATCCAGGGTAGCGCCCAGATTGCTGTTGAAATACAACATAAGGACCCGTTCCTAGCGGACAAGGGCGCGATCGAGCACGTACTGGCCGTATATCGGATAGCGTTTTGTCCCATTCGATCGGGCTAACGTGCCGCAGCAGCCTCGCGGGCCGATCTGATACGCAACAAAGCCCCAGTGGTGCGGGTCCCCGCGACACTTGAAGATCTCCGCCAGGTCTGTTTTGGTCAGGGCCGAGTCGAACTGGCTTTGAGACGGAAGGGTCATGGCCAGGTGTCGATAAAAACCCACGTCTTGTTCTACGCAATCCGACCAGTGCAATGATCTGGATACCATAGTCGATAACGGTCGCAAAAAGACCATGTTTCGCCTTTTATTGGACACTGCCTTGAAAACCGTCACCTACCGCTGGCAGGTGATCAAAATCGTGGAAACGCTGGTCCATCGCCAGATCCGCTTCATCCCCATCAAAGAGGGCATCGAGTTCGACGGCCAGCAGGACCTGCGGACCAAGGTGATGATCGCCGCAGGCTCTTATGTTGTATTTCAACACCAATCTGGTCGCAGCCCTTACTTACGATATCACCCTTGTGGAATGCGAGCTGATATGAACTCTCCCAACGGTGCTGTCAAGTTAACCGATTTGTGGACCTACTCATCCCCCTGACCACTTCTAAGTTGCTGATTCTACGTTCGACTGACGACCGATTTCGCCTCCAAACCCTGAGAATTCTACTTAACTTGACAGTACCTCTAGGGAGGGTAAAAAGGTCCATTGCATTGGGCAAACGCCAATCCGAAGGCAGACTGGAGGAAGGCCTCCGGGAGATACTCGAGGTGGGAAAAAAGGCGGGACCGCAATAGGTCCACTGACCTATGCCGAAAGGAAGCGTCGGCAAGGAGGCTTGAACACGGAATGAGACTTGAACCCGTCACCCGCGCCGTTTTCATTTGTTCGACGCTCGCCGGATGCGGTGCTGTCCAATCGATACCAGGATGCGGTGACGAAGAGACTTTCGATCTCGTCAAGGAAATCGTCCAGCAGGAACTCTGACAGTGCCTTCCGGAGGCCGATGCCGCGGCGTGCAATATTGCTGACAGCATTGCCAGCCAGTGAAGACTTCTGGAAGGGTGTTTATGAGCCGATGGGCCTCTCGGAGAAAAATCGTGCTCGGTCGGACGCAGATGGGTGTATGCTTTTAACCGCCCGAAGGCTAAAAGGAAATCCCGTGTAGAAACTCTCCATGCGTCTTGCATCGTTCATCGTATCCACCGTCGGTGGAATCTTGATACTCTGCCCCATCTCCAATCTGTTGGCCCAGAGCGGGGTCGGGGGGGTGCAGCGCTCGGCCAAAGGCAGAGAAATTCCCGCAAGCCGCCGTCGCCTGCTTCTTGCGCCCGCCGCCGGGCCGGACGGTGCGGGCCGATACCAGGCTGTCGCAGCTGTCGAGTAGTTCAGGTCCGGCCAGGCCAGCTTGATCTTCTTCAACTCACGGAGAACCTTGCGCCGGAAGTTCTTGACGGTTTGCTTGTCGCTGGTCTGGTCCGGGTCCGTTCCGAACTGCCGGTACACCTGCCGCCAGGTGATCCGCTGCGGGGCGCGAAGCGGGAACGTCCGGCAAGGCTGAGAACGGAGAAGCCACGGTGCACGCCGTGCTCGCTGACCGCACTGAGTTTTGGTGGAACAAGCCCGACGAACGCACACTGTGGGCCAGCAAGATTGAGTTGAGCGAGAAGTTCTTCAACGAGATCATCCGCCACCCGGTGCCATGGCGTTGCACCCAAGCGAGGTCATCGACGAATTTAAGAGTCGCCAAGCGGCATCGCTAACCGAGCACCTCACGCCGACGCACGCCGCCGCCGAGGTGATCCGTACAATGACAAATCAGCTCTTTGTGCAAGCATTCGTGACAATTGAACTTATTCTCGAAATGCTCGGTACAGCAATCAATTATTTTGCCCAACGGCAGCCTCCTAGCGAACTTGGTCGGTTCGCCTGGGTGATCGACCAGAAAGACCGTACCATTACTCAAATGGAGCAGCTTTGGTCTACCCTGATTATGCCTGTTGGAGAGTCAGAAAGCGCGCGGCATCCGTACGCTAGGGTTGAAGGCTTCGACTATAGCCACTTCGCAAAATACGAAATCGACGAATCAACCGCCGACGAAAAGACGAAGCGGCACCTTCAATGGATGCGCAGCACACTCCCGTTCTCGAAGGCCGTCCCGGACCATTTACGCTGCATCAATGCAAAGCGGGTCTGGACGGAAGAACGATCGTTAGCAGACTCCAAAGATAATCTCGGGCTGCAACTCGCGGACATTGCCGCTAGCACCCTATGTCGCGCACTCAACGGTCACCTTCAATTGCCTGGATGGGAACCCTTATCGCAAATCCTCATTTGCAAGAAGACTGCGCCATTTATCCAACTTGGCAAGGCAGCAGAGAAAGATTGTGGCTTAGAACAACACGCCGAGAAGGTCTGGCGAATACTTGACGCAAAAAGCCAACCAATGGTTCTCTAGAAAATCGGGGACAGGCTGGACGTTTTCCGTCAATCTGGGCGGTACCCTAGCTATCGTTGATAGGGTAGTGTCTCAGTTTGAAATCTGAATCCGCCCCGGAGTCGCTGGCCCATACCCGTCCGGCTCCGGCCTCCGCACCCCGTCAGACATAACGACGGCCACGGCCACGACGGCGCTGACGGCCACCACCGGGACCGCGAGTTTCTGGCCCAGCATGGAGGATTCGCGGAGGCCGGAAGACGGTATGTGGGCTGCCCGACTAACCGGGGCCACCTCACTCGTTGGTGATTGTAGATTTTCCACTGTTCCTGAGTCAGGACGCCTCCGACTGGACTCTGCAATCTTGCGCTGAAGTCCGGCGACCACAGCACTATGTTGGGAGAGTCGATTATTCTGGTTCGCTCATTCAGGAGCAGTGTGTCGTTACTCGTGTAGATCTTCAGGTCAACGTCCTCAAAATCCTTACTGCTCGCGTTCTCAATCTCGACTACCGCGATGTACACAGGTTGCGAACATCGTTGTCTCGCCACTGGACACGTACAGCACCGAACACGGGGTCGTCAGCGGAAGTACCAATGCGATAAACCCTGGTGGAGTATCTGAACCGGGCGGACCTCGTCCTTAGGGTCCCACTCTGGGATGGGTGAACCCCCTCGCCTTTAGGCGAAGCCTTCAGGAGGCTTGGGGTACTATTCTGGTGTGACGGAGTACCGAAGAAGCTCGCATGCAGTATTTCGGCTGAGATATCACTTTGTGTTCATCACGAAGTACCGCAAGCCAGCTCTTCGTGGGGATATTGGGAAAGAGGTGCGGGACTTGACGCGAGAGATCTGCCGAACGCTGGACATCGAGATTGTGAAGGGGCATGTACGACCCGACCATGTGCATTTGCTGTTGGATGTGCCGCCAAGATTGGCGCCGAGCAAAGTGATGCAGGCGATCAAAGGGAAAACGTCGCATCATCTACTGCAGGATCACCGCAAGTTGCGGAAGGAGTTTTGGGGCCGACATCTTTGGGCACGAGGCTACTTCGTAGCGACGACGGGGAATGTGAGCGATACGATGGTAGCGGAGTATATTGAAACCCAAGATGTCGAGACCCGAGACGACGATTTTCGGGTCACTGAGTAGTAAGCCTGCGAACGGAGCGAGGTCTTTAGGCGACTTCAGTCGCACGTCGAATCCACCGCCTTCAGGCGGTGGAGAGTGGGACCCTTCTCAAGGCTCCAACGAGCAGGGTCCCCAACATGCCTGCGGCTGCAGCGACTTGGGGTTCCGACAGTAACGGAGCAAAATCGCACGTTAAGGGCCGCTCTTGGGACCGCCTAGCGAGTCAGGACCTGTCGCCCTCGGTTTCTCAAGGAACCATCTGGCGCTACGTAGCGGTAGATCGTCGCCTTGGTTACGCCTAGCTCCAGGCATAGCTCGCTGACCTTCGTGTCGCGCTGCGCCATCGCTGCCTGAGCTAGCCGCACCTGCGCTTTGCTCAGCGCGTGAGGGCGCCCTCCCTTCCTGCCCCTGGCTCGTGCAGAGGCCAATCCAGCGAGGGTCCGTTCCCGGATCAGCTCTCGTTCGAATTCCGCCAAAGCCGCGAAGAGCGCGAAGACCAACTTTCCGCTGGCCGTCGTCGTGTCGATGCTGGCCCCTTGTCCGGCGAGCACCCGGATCCCGATGTCCCTGTCGTTGAGGTCTTGCACCAGGTTGACGAGATGGCGGAGATTGCGACCGAGGCGATCGAGCCTCCAGACGACGATCACGTCTCCCTGCCGCGCCGCCTTGAGGAAGGCGGCGAGCCCCGGGCGGTCCTCACGCTGTCCGGACGCTTGGTCCTCGTAGATCGCGTCGTCGCTGACGCCAGCCTCGCGCAGAGCATCCCTCTGCAGGTCGAGGCTCTGGGAACCGTCCGCCTTCGATATCCGCGCGTAGCCGATCAGCACTGGCGTCTCCAAAACGACCGTTTCTGTGACCCCTGGGAACGGAGCGAAATCCGTGCCTTAGGCGGTCTCACAATCGGTATCTTAAACTAAGACTCGGAAACCCTCGGCTCCAATCGGAAGAGACAGCAGTGCCAGCATCTATAAGAATAGCGTCGTTTGCGAACCCGATTGGGAACGGGTAGGTGGCGTAGTGCGCGATCGAGGAAAACTCGTAATTCAACCGCCGGTGTGCGTGTGCCCGTTACTAGCCCACTTTGCCCAATCCGACAATTGCTCGTGCGAAGCGAGAATCTGCGACAACATCGTTTTCCGGTAGTCGAATGGAGCGTCTCTCTCAGGCGGGCTCGTAGCGTTGGACGGTGATCTCGCTTGCACGTGCACGCATCTGCGAGGCGTCATGCCAGGCCTGCATCCGCAGCAGCATGTCCATGCTTACGGCAAAAGCCTTTTCGATGCGCAGCGCCATCTCCGGCGATAGCGCGGCGTTGCCGTTCAACAGGTCCGAAAGCGTAGCCCGGCGAACCCCCAGAATCTGGGCTGCCCTCGTAACGTTCAGACCCAACTCCTCGATGACTTCCGTGCGGATGAAGTCGCCCGGATGGGAAGGGGTCATGTTCACTTTAATGCCGTTGGTAGCCATCAGTGATAATCCTCCAAGTTCAAGCGGTCGATGTAGCTGTCCTCTTCTTTAAACGTGATACGCCCAATTACCGGAAACCGAAACGCTCCATTCGGCCTGCCTGTCACCTGAGAGCCGGTGGACGTGCCAGCCGGGCGGTGCAGCGGCAATAAACCCGTCGATGTTCTCAGCCAGAATCAGCGCCGTCAAAATCTTGCGCCCCCGGTCGACCAGATTCTGCCGCAGGAACCGGGGGTTGTCCTCTTCGATCAGTCGGCGCAATCCCCGGTGGCGGACAGAGCGAACCACCATGCCATGAGTGTACGGTAATGCCGTTCATTGCGCAAGTTCCTTCTCGGGGGGATAGGGTGCATCCAGGTCCTCGTCCGGGTTGTCCATACCGGATCAAAATCGTGCGTTATTCAGTCTCCGGTAGGCGTCGGAATCCTTGAGCGGATCTCTGTCCTTCAGGCTAGGCATGGGGGTCTGGGGCCGTGCGCACCCAATCCCGCGAGTTGTTCTTGGGGCCCTCGCTCTCCGGGTTCATGCGCAAGTTGGGTATAGCTCCCGTCGGCTG
>CBDDCF010000021.1:0-110815 GCA_965225995.1 Acidobacteriota bacterium
GACGCTTTCCCTTTGATCGCCTGCATCACTTTGCTCGGCGCCAATCTTGGCGGCACATCCAACAGCAAATGCACATGGTCGGGTCGTACATGCCCCTTCACAATCTCGATGTCCAGCGTTCGGCAGATCTCTCGCGTCAAGTCCCGCACCTCTTTCCCAATATCCCCACGAAGAGCCGGCTTGCGGTACTTCGTGATGAACACAAAGTGATATCTCAGCCGAAATACTGCATGCGAGCTTCTTCGGTACTCCGTCACACCAGAATAGTACCCCAAGCCTCCTGAAGGCTTCGCCTAAAGGCGAGGGGGTTCACCCATCCCAGAGTGGGACCCTAAGCGCCAGGGGTACAATTCCCATGTTTGAAGGAGCCCCTTTATTGTGCCGGATCCGGTCTGGACAGCCGGGTTCGTCAGCGTAACTCTTACAGAGGGTGGATCGGCTCTAAGGAAGCGAAGCCTGCAGGACGGGGGGGGCGGAGCCTTGTAGGATAACCTCCCAGGTTGTCATCCGGATTCAAGTTTCAGGCTAGCCCATCCCCCGGCCGCTGGCCGGATCATTCGAGAAAGAAACTTGAGGGCAGAGGCTCGTCCAGCAAACGGAAGAGGATCGCAATGGCGAAAGTGGGAGCCGCCTGTGTGCGGCGAACTCCGGCATCAGCCGGAACCGGATCCTCGGTTGGGCAAACCGCTCTGGAGAGCGGCCTGGTTCGCCAGACGAAGCAGGCTCCCACGTTGGCTTTTGTGGGATTTCGGGACCACTGCGGCGGTTCTACTGGCCGTTCAAAAGACCAAGTTTCAGGCTAGCGCATCCGCCGGCCGCCGGCCGGAGAGGCGGTTGTCCATCCTCCTGCGCTTCGTCGAAAAGGGTGGGAGCGTGTTGGTGACACGGCACAACAGACCGGCTGTCAAGCTCACATCGGCAGAAGCCCTCCATCTGCATCGGGGATCCCTCCTGGGTCAGGGCAACCTCAGACCGGTTCTCGAAAAGGGGACTGGCGGACTCTATCTGGAGGTTCTAAGAGAAGATCGGCAAGCACGATCAGAGGAGTAAGGAGGGCTCGATGGTGAGCTCCGGAAGGAAACGATCGCATCTGACACTTCCGCCTACCTGGCTGTTTCGTGCTTTAGATGAGGCTATCGCTCGTCGGTTTGAGGTGGAGTGCGATGATCACTCTTCGAGAATCGCATCCATCGTTATCTGCGCATTCAGTACCTTCGAGACGGGACACCCGGACTTAGCGTTATTGGCTGCCGTCTCAAAGGCGTCTTGACTTGCGCCGGGAATGCTCGCTGCCACCTCAAGATGTACGGTAGTGATCTCGAATCCGCTGTCGGTCTTTTCCAGCCTCACGTTTGCAGTGGTCCGGATGAACTCCGCGGTGAGGCCGGCTACGGCCAGCTGTCCTGAGAGGGCCATCGAAAAACAACCGGCGTGGGCAGCGGCGATCAACTTTTCTGGATTCGTGCCAATGCCGTCCTCAAAGCGGGTGCTGAAGGAATACTGGGTTGCCGCAAGCACACCGCTTTGAGTTGAACTCGTGCCCCTGCCATCCTTGAGTCCACCTTTCCATTCGGCCGATGCCTTACGCCTCATTACCTTCCTCCTAGTCGGATGCTTCTACCCGCTCTCAGCTGCACCCCTGGGGCAGGTTCGAAATAACAGTAACTTCGGTTCTCTGAGTCACAATCCGCAGAGCTGGTGCAGCGAAATAATGATAGCGCACCTGGGAAGTCTGAACTCTACCTTCATCCCGACGACCGTACTTCAGACTGCCGATCCCAATCAATTACGCTTTCGCTTTCTTCGGGTTTCGAGCGTTAGTAATAGTAGGGGCCCCAGCGGACCCCCGGGCGGGGGTCCGCCCGAAAGTGGCTAGCCCGGGCGAGGAGACTGTGTTCGGCGCTCGATAATTCGCAAGTTTTGAACTGAATGCCAAAAGCGCCGAAGCGCCCCTCCCGGCCGAGTCACCTCCGCCACGAGGGAGGGACCGATAAACCAGTCGGCCAAAACTTAGACCTCCTTCGTTGCCAACTCTGAACCACGGCTGCCACAGCACAAAAGCGAGGTAGCAGCCTCGGTCTCGGCCATTTCGAGGCAGCCTCTCGCTTCGACCCCTGAGAACACAAAAATCAGTCCTTGTTTCTTGCCCTCCAAATGTCTAGAATAGGTTTGAGTTGTTTGGCTCAAAAGAGATCCAGCACGTAGTGGCTTGGTAGAAGTCTGAGTCTTAGGAGGCTCAAATCAGGCCTGTTTTAGCGGAGCACTATTGATGATCAACGCCCTCTCGCCAAGCTTTCGTAAACTCCTCTCCTTGATCTTAGTCGCCTTTCTTTTCAGCCCGGCCTACGCCGCATCCTACCGGCAAGGCGACGGGACTTTCACGGACACCGGGCGCGGGTTGGTCTGGTCGCAGACGAGGCATATTCCGTCAGCACCGGCATGTTCCGAGGCGTGGTTCTGAGCCAGGCAGAAGCGCTTCGCGTGGTGACTGCCATGAATCGGGGCGCTATTGAGAACTTTGGCCACAATGATTGGCGCCTGGCAACTACCACGGAGTTGCGAAGGCTTCATTCGGAATCCACCGCCGTACCCATCGGCCTTCAGCGTCTGGGAACCTGGCTGCGAAGCCAGGAGGGAACAGTGCCGGGAAGGGATTGGACTACGAGAGACAGGTCTAAGGCATTGATCTATACCTGGCCGGTTCGCTCAGGAGTGGGTGGACCTGTGGATTTTTCCGGCATCGTGCTTCTCGCGACCGGGAGTTCCGGAGCTTCCGCGTTTAAGATAACGGTCGGCCATAGCGCCCAGGTTCTCAGTGGCGATCTGGTCATCAACGAAGAGGGCGACAAACTCGCGACCGGCGTAGATTCTTTTTTCGGAGGCAACCTGACAGCCGACGACATCGCGATCGAAGAGGGCAACACAGTTGCTGGCAATGTTTCTTACAACAGTCTCGACAATAAAGGAACGATCGAGGGTGTGGAGAACCCCTCCCTGGCGCTGCCGGTTTTCAATGAGCTGCCGCCCTTTCAGTCCGCCCCTGCTGGCATCCAGAACGTCACTTTGGGCGAGAATGAAACACAATCCCTCGCCCCTGGAGACTACGGTGACGATCAGGCTCGACAAGAACGCGACCCTGATCTTCACCGGCGGTGACTACAACGTCCTTCTCATCGACGCAAAAGAGGGCAGCAAGCTGCTTTTTCAAGGGTTTTCTCAAGTCCGCGTTGAGGGAGACCTGACGGTCGAAATAGACTCCGTGATCGGTCCCGAGGCCGGTTCCGGAATCACGGCTGGCGATATCGGGCTTTTCATTTCCGGAGCCCTGGCGGTGATCAAAGAGAACAGTACCGTCGATGCGCTCATCTATGTGCAAGTCGGAGCGATCGATCTTGGCGCAAACATTGTGGCGACTGGAGCCTTCGTGGCAGGCGACATCAAGATCGCCGAGTTTTCGCAGCTCACGCTGGACAGCTTCTTCAAAAACCATCCGCCCACGCTGGACGCCATCTCCGATCCCACAGCAATTTTGGAGGATACCCTCCAGCCGCCAACCATTAATCTATCGGGTATTTCACAGGGTGGCGCAAACGAGACTTCGCCAAGTCCCCAGTTTCCACTGACCGTTACAGCAACCAGCAACGACACCGGTCTTATTCCGAATCCTACCGTGAGCTACACGTCGCCCGACGCGACCGGCTCCTTGTCCTACACCCCGGTGGCGAACCAGAATGGCAGTGCGGTAATCACCGTCACCGTCATGGATGCTGGCGGCACAGCCAATGGCGGTATCGATAGCTTCGAGCGGACTTTCACTGTTGAAGTGACTGCTGTCAACGACGCGCCCTCTTTTATGAATAGCGGCGGCGATCAAGTCGTGCTTGAAGATGCAGGGGCTCAAACGGTCGGAGCTTGGGCTACGAGCATATCGGCCGGTCCTACCAACGAATCCAGTCAGACGCTGAACTTTCTGGTCAGCAACAACAACAGCTCTCTCTTCGCGGTGCAGCCTGCTGTTTCCCCGAACGGAACTCTGACCTATACAACGGCCCTCAACGCCAACGGCGGCGCAACCGTTAGTGTGTAGTTGATGGACGATGGCGGTACGAGTCCCGGACCTGGAGTTGATAAGTCTGCAATCGAGAATTTCACAATCACGGTCAACGCGGTCAACGATCCGCCGGTCGCCGTGAACGACTCGGCGACCACCGCTGAGGACACGGCTGTGACCATCGATGTGCTGGCCAATGATACGAGTCTCATCGATGGGAACTGGGTTCCCGGCTCGGTTACGGTCCAGAGCGGACCCAGCCAGGGGAGCACGTCGGTTAACTCGGCCACAGGCGCAGTGACGTATACACCCGCTGCTGATAAGAACGGTGCGGACGGCTTCGATTACCAGGTCTGTGACGACGGCGTACCGGGCAGTGCCTGCGCTACAGCCACGGTGTCGATTACGATCACTCCGGTTCAAGACGCCCCCCGCCCGGTTGATGACTTCGCCACAGTGGCGGAAGGCGGAACTGTGACCGTACTCGACTCCACCGCCACCAGCGTGCTGGCAAATGACCTGGAAGTCGACGGAGAGAGCCTGACGGCGACCGAAAACCTGGGTGGAGCAACTCAACATGGCAGCGCATCCGTCTCTGCCACCGGAACCTTCAGCTATACTCACGACGGCTCGGAAACCACCTTTGACACCTTCGCCTACGAGGTGTGCGATGGCACTGGGGTTCTCCCAGGCGAAGGGTGCGCCACTGCTTCGGTTTTCATCACCGTCACCCCGGTCAACGACGCTCCCGTCGCCCTTCCCCAGGCCCTCCTCACCGAGGGCGCGACGCCGTTGGTGATCACGCTGACCGGCACGGACGCCGAGAATGACAGTCTGACCTTCACGCTCGTCACGCCGAATCCAACGAATGGGGCGTTGACCTTTTTGACGCAGGCCCCGCCCTCAAACGCGACGGTCATCTACACGCCAAGCCAGGCAGGCGACCTGCCTGACAGCTTCGGCTTTCGGGTCACCGACCCTGGTGGCCTGTTCGACGAGACCGTAGTCGACCTCAACGTGCCGGATCCAGCGATTCCTCCCGGGTTCCCGGACTTCGTGGTCGCCAAGGACATTCCCGGCGATGATCTTGAAGCGGTGCCGCCAGAAATTGGTGCGCTCGAAATAGAGAGTTCCGATGTGGTAGTCATCACCCTGATCGCGTTCGCCGATGTCTTGGTGGATCCCCTGCTGGTGGGCGACTTCGCGTTCACGCTTGTCGGCCCTGCGCCAGCTTGCATGAGTTTGTCGTCTGGATAGCCCGCCATCGAGCTCTTGATGGCCGCCAGGTCGGTATCGAAGCGTGCCAATAGTTCCTCGGAAGTAGAGGCTTGCCAGGGCTTATAATCGGCCGGAATGTCGAACTCGTCCTGATCCAGAGTGACGCCGCACCACCCCCCCATCTCAACGATGTGGGAGGCCAACTGCCCCATGCTCATCGATCTCTCGTGTGGTTTAAAGTCAAAACGATCTTCGGAAATCCGTTCCAGCACTTTTCGCGTCTTGACTGCTTCCTGTTCCAGTTCGGCAAGCATGGCATCAATAATAGGCATGTTTTGTTAAGCTCCTGTCTGAGTTTGAATTGTTGAGGCTCACTGCCCTACAGAGATGGAAGCCGGGAGATGAAGCCACCGACGTCATCGCCCACGGTGTCTCTGGCGTTTGAGTCGCGGCGTCTGTTGGGACCGAAGGAGTAGACGAAGACGCTACGACGTCCATTTGAACGGCACCCATGGCGGATCCAGTAAGGAGAATTCCAAGGGTCGAGAAAGAACGCGGCTCAAAGCCTCAGCCTCGATACGTGTGGCCGCGATGATCTCGTCCGATTCTCCAAGCTGAAGGCGCGACAGAGAAGCGGTCGCCACTCCAAGCCCAATCACCGCAATGCAGGCCACGCCCTGCTCCTTCCAAGGACTGCGCAGGCGGCGGCGACTTGATCCTGCGAAGCTGCCAACGGCATACAGGACAGCGAATAGCAAGCCAAGCCCGAGCATCAGTTCCACCAATTCGCCGCTGAATCTCCAGGGATAGATTTGATAAGTGAGAAAGGTAGAGACGAAGGCCGGGACCAGGGCCAAGGGCGGTGCCGTTATTCCGATCCGGTCCAGGACACCTCGAAGCCAGGACCAGACGGCGGCCAAGGGCAGTAGGACGCCGTAGCCGAGGATGGCTGCCTTGAGAGTCAGTTTTCGCAGGTCTGTACTGAAGACGTTATGGAGGTTCAATTCCTGCTGAAAATTGTGCTCCAGGAAGTAGGAAGGCGGTCGGTAGCCCAGGACTCGTTGGCCCCAGGATATCTCCTCCATGGCGACCAGGAAGCAAAAGATGCCGACACCCAACAGGAACCAGGGCAGTCGACCGCTATTACGTCGCTGCCTGACAGCTGCCCACACCGAAAGGCCAGCCGCTGCCATGAAAGCCCAAAAAGTAGACCATTCCAGGAATCCATCTTCCTGAAGACTGCTGTAGTAGAGGTCCGCGTCAACTCTGTCCAGGACGAAGGCGTAGGCAAGAACACTCAGTACTGCCAGATTCGCCACCAGGTGCGCCGACCATCGCCGCTTTGAGGGTGAAGAAGCTGCCGCAGAATGTCGCTTCATGATGGGAATATTCTTCGGAGAAAACGAGCCGGAGTCAAGTTTTCAAAGACTGCAACTAATTGCCGCTTAGCGAGACTGTCGGTGCCTAGATGTGAATTCGGTCGAATTCCCCCATTCGAAATGACAGCACTATCCTGGCAACCCCGGCTGATTTCTCGGATTCTCAGGCGCCCAATCATGAGGAGTGTGACGTATGGGATTGAGGATCGATTGGCAGGCGGAAATTTCGCTCTGATGATACTGCCGCCATTCTCAGGACCGGCGGTCGAGCCCATCCGGCCCAACTAGGCACCGACACCGACGCCAAGGGGCAGTCGATACCCAGTTTCGGAAACTTGACTCGACTGTGAGCAAGTTGCAAGGGAGAGGTGCCTAGCTGCCCCGATAGGTCGAATAGCCAAACCGACTCAGCAGCAAAGGAATGTGGTAGTGCGACTGGTGGGCGTCAGCCTCGAAGACAACCTGGACAAAGGGATAGAAACGGGAAGTGGACTGCTTCAGGAAATAGGCCCCTGTTTTAAAGGTCAAACGGTAGATTCCTCCCTCGATCGACTCGCCCGGAGGCAGGAGATTGCCGACTCGGCCATCCCGATCAGTTTGGGCACTCCCCAGCTCAATCCAGCCACCTTCTGAAGTTGCTTGCCCCAGGACGACACCGATTCCGACCGCCGGGCAGCCTTCGATCAGATCCAGCACATGCGCGGTAATACCTGTTTTCATGAATCACTCTCTCTAGTTAGCATCTTTTCTAAGCGAACCGAGGTAATGAGGCGCTGCTCATTGGCCGCAATTCGCAGTTCTTCCGCCCCGTCGTTTTCGAGCCGTTCGCGCAACAGGTGGAGGATCTCAAGAGCCGTCTTGCCGGTGGCACAGACCAAGAAAACATACCCAAAAGTCTCCTGGTACTCGAGGTTCAGCTGGGCCAGTTGCTGGAGTGTCTTCTCGGATGCTCGATGAACCCCGTTCTGCTCCTGAGTGGACCATCGTCGACTAGTTTGGGACGTTTTGTTTCGACTTTTCGTCCCGCCTATCTTGGGGTGGGCCGCAAAGGCCTCCAGCCAATCCTCAGCCGAGAGTGCGGTCCAGATCTGAGAAGATGATAAGTTCAAATCGGCGCGGCTGGGATAGGGTCGACCTGCCGCCATGCGGGCCGCCCAACGCTGAGAGGCGCAGCAATCGAGAAACGCCTGGCGTGCCTCTTCTGCCGGCAGACAGTTCAATTCCTGGAGCGTCACTTATCCTTCCTCCAGTTGCCCCCAGACCCGAAAACGGCTGATTCCGCCGTCTGGATAGATCCGCAGCCGAACGTAGTTGATGCGGCCAGCATCTCGTAGCTGCTGCTCGAACACGTGCTTCGAGTCAGGCCGAAGTGGAGTCCGCGGAAGAATCTCGGTCCACTTCACCTCTGAGACCGAGAGTACATCAATCTCCCTCTTCGGTTCGTAGCAGACGTGAACCGCACACTCGGCCGGAGAGTTTCCCTTGAAGAATCGTGTCTCGATCTCGAGTCTCTTTACGAAGCCGGAACGGCCGGTTCTGAGAATGGCCCAGTCATCGCCGGGTTGGCGTCTTCTACGAGTTTCCCAGCCGTCTCCCATATCAACTGCAGCGCCGGGTAGAATCAGGTTCTCGAGTTAACTGAAGAAAGTGTCGCTGGCTGCCACGGCGGTTCCGCCGTTTGCCAGCGCGATCAAGTCGAACATCTCGGTCTGACCGATCCGCTGCCAATCGGGAACGACCTTCCCTTAGGCTCGGATCCTTGCCACTCCGCCGTCCGGATAGATGTTCAAGCGCAGGTGGGTAGCCTGCTCGTGAGTCACAGTCGGAAAGATATTCATGGTCCCTGGCCGAAGTGGAGAGCGGGGTAGTATCTTGCGCCAGGCAGTGCGCTCGGAAATCATCTCTTCCACGGGAATCTCTCCGGTCAGCTGACAGATCTCGACAGAAGCGCAGGCGGGATGGTTCCCCAGGAAGTGGTTCGTGTCAATATTGAGGAGGCAAATCTTCCCGGCGAGGCCCAGCCGGATCAGGCACCAGTCGTGCCCGAGGGTACGCATCCTCCGTGACTCCCAACCGTCGACCCATTTCCCCTGATCAGTGTACTTTCCCGGAATCGAGATCCCGCGTCCCGGTCTGAGAAGCGCCTCTTTGGGCCCAAAGAACTCATCGCTGGCCGCCAAGGCTGTACCCCCGATTCGCTCGGCTGCCAGGTCAACCAGACCCGGGAAGGCGATGTCGGGGGAGTTAGTATTGGATTGGGTCATGACTCTTCTCTTGCTTTCAAATTTCTTCCTCGAATGATCCTGCGATGGCCGCAGTTCAGTTTAACCTGGAACTTCCGGATGACAACCTGGGAGGTTATCCGACAAGACTCCGCCCGAATCTTCCTGCAGACTTGGACAGACGGCTCCCTGTAGGCCGAGCACCCTTGCTTGGCATTTCTGGATTCTCGAGTTTCAGGTTAGAGTTCTCTCCCCGGATCACACTGAAGTGGTTTCGGTGGTGTGGGGCCTTCCCAGGCCGCGAAAGGAACGCCAGGCCCGAATATAAAGATTCTATTTTCAATAGAATCGCCGCCTCAGAGGGCGCCTCCCACGGTTCTGAAACTCGGCTTTCCTCTGCGACATCATCCCCCTTTTGTGGCTACACGGGAGCTCAGTTTCTTTTCCGAATGGTCCGGCCACCGGCCGGGGGATGGGCTAGGTTGAGATTTGAAGTCGGAACACAGCCTGCCGACCGCTGCTTTTGCCCCTAACCCCCGCAGCGGACCAAGAGCTTCCCTCGAGGGTCGGCAAAGCCTCGATCTCTGGCATAGATCTCCTGGCCCGCAAGATAGGTCCGCTCGACTCTACCGTACAATCTTTCTCCAACGTAGGGACTCAATTTGTGGCAATGATAGAGCAGTGATTCCGAGACCGCAAAGTTCGTTTCCGGATCCCAGACGACGAGGTCGGCTTGATACCCGACGGCCAGCGCACCTTTCCGGTCGCTAAGTCCCACGAGCTGAGCCGGGACACGGCTCATCCAGGAGACCAGATCCTGCAAAGAGCAGCCGCGGCGACGGGCTGTGGTCCAGAGCACGGGCAGCGACAGTTGGAGAGAGGAGATCCCACCCCAAGCTCCCTGAAAATCTCCTCTTTCAACTAATTTCAGTTCGCGCGGGGATGGAGAGTGGTCCGACGCCACTAGGTCGATCACTCCTTCGCGAAGGGCCTCCCATAACCGCTCCCGGTTGTCGGCACCCCGGATCGGTGGCGCACATTTGAAGCGGGTATCTCCAGCCCCAATTTCTTCAGCGCAAAAAAGAGATAGTGAGGGCAGGTTTCCACGCTGATCGGTAGGCCGGAATCACGCGCGCGCCTCAGAGCCGGGATCGCCTCCGCACTCGACAGGTGAACGATATGAGTGGGACAACCGGATTCTCGGCACAGTTCGATCATCAGTTCGATCGCCTGAACTTCCCAAGAGTCGGGTCGGGAGGCCAGGTAGTTCGGGTAGGAACGGCTGGGTGCCGCCGCCTCGGCAGCTGTTCTGCCCAAGTTGCCGGCTCCGGCTTCAGTTTTAGTCTGCAGTTCCGCATGCACTAATAAGGGAATTCCGTGTTCAGCGAGCTGCGACATGGCTGGAGACAGGACAGATCTCCCGACGGCTGGGAACTCCTCGATCCCGGAATCGACCAGGAAGGCCTTGATTCCGATAACGCCTGACTCGATCAGTGAGCCGAGACTCCGCTGACTGCCCGGGACGAGACCGCCGTACAACCCGCAGTCGACATAGAGATGGTCCGCAAGTGCAGTACGTTTGAGCTCTAGTGCGCCAGCCGTAGTAGTCACTGGGCTGCAGTTCAGGGGCATGTCGACCAGGGTCGTAATTCCTCCAGCCGCAGCCGCCATGGTGGCGGTCTCGGCACCCTCCCATTCCGTCCTGCCCGGCTCGTTCATATGGACATGGCTGTCGACGATTCCCGGCATTACGACCAGCTCGCCCAAGTCCTCGACGAAGTAGCCGTCGGGAAATTCTCCCGGCTCTGCAAGAGCCATGATCCGGTCTCCCTCAATCACAATCCCGGCATCCCGCACGCCTGCCTGAGTCACGCTCCGGCGGCTCGCCAAAATGAAACCTCGAGAATTCACCCGCCCAGCTCCCGGCAGTAGTCAGGAACTTCGGAAAAACTTGGGAATCCGGACAAGCCAAGCAAGGGTGCTTGGGGTACAAGGGCGGCCCGCCCAAGCCAGCAAGACGGCCGGAGCGGAGCCTTGTACCATAACCTCCCAGGTTGTGATCCAGATTCAAGTGAAATCGTAGCCCTGCCCTTTGAGCGATTCTCCAATTCAGTTCGATCTCCTCTCCGGCAAGAGGCCACTGAAAAACTCGCGCAGCAAGTTCCCGCTGACCTGGCGCCGGTAAGCCACACTCGATCGGAGGTCGTCAATTGGCTGAATCTCTCTCTCCAATGTGTCGGTGGCCTCCTTGATCAACTCATGGCAAAGGGTTTCACCCCGAATCAGGCCTTCAGTCTTCACGGCTCGGAGCGTGAAAGGAGCGACACTGGCCAGCGCCAACCTCACATCCTTGAACACACGTTCCCCGTTCATCAAGACACGGGCCGCCAACAAGGTCTTGGAGATGGCCTGAAAACGTCGCGTTCCAACTTTGCGGTAATACTCCTGCCAGCCTGCTCCCATGGGAGGCAGGCAAATCTCAGTGATGATCTCGCCCAGCTTCAGAATGTTCTGTTTATAGCCAGTGTAAAAATCGTGCAAAGCCACCCGCCGCCGCCCGGAAAGACTGGTCAGCTCCAACTCGGCATCATAGACCATAAGGGCGGGCACCCCATCGGCGGCGGGCGAGCTATTGACGACGTTCCCCGCCCAGGTGGCGACACTCTGGACCGCCGGAGCTCCGACTTCACGCGCTGCCTTGGCCAGCATCGGATAAAGCTCAGCCACCCGCGGCTCCAACCGCGTCTCCCGGAAGGTCGTCAGTGCCCCAAATCGTAGCTCGCCAGCACGGCCGATTGTCATTTCCCGATTCAGCTCCGAAACGGCTTGGAGATTGACGAATGTGCAGGGAGAGAGCTTGCAGGCATCTAGTTCAACCATCAGGTCGGTTCCGCCGGCTAGCGGCACCGCGTTCTCGTTGGAAGCCAGCAGCTCGAGGACTTCTCGCAACGAGGACGGACTAACGGCTGTGAAGTCTGATAGGTGGACAGAAGTTCCACGGTTTGAGTCCGGCACGGATCACCATTATAAACTACTTAAAATAAATGACTTATTCTTTATTTCTGAAGGGAACTTAATTGCCAGCGTGCAAGAAAGAAGCAAAAAAGAAGCAAATTGGACATTTCTAATGCGCTTATTCTACCGTTTTTCTGGGTTCTGGTGGGCGGGAGCGAATCTTCAAGGAAGGAAGGCAGGGAATCAGCTTTTCTCAGCCACCCTGAATAGACCCGTGATTCGTTTTTCGGAGGTGACGGCTATGCTAATGAGGGTAAACGCCCGGCTCAGCTGGACGCGGTGAAAGGCAGGTCGCCTGTTCCTCCTGCCCCGCCGGGCGACCTCTCAAGTGAACAGAGCCCGAACAGGGGGTTGTCAGTGTCCGCGAGCCAGTCGAATCTTGGATACGAACGATTCCGAATGTTCCATCGGTTCTACTGCGAGTTTGTCAACCAGACTCCTCAAATACCTCAGCAGATACCAGATAGCGATCTGCAGCGAATCTTCGAGTTTTCTTACAGGTCAGGGCGGGCACCCAACGCCAAAATATTGTCCAATTATTATCCTGCTGGTTTGGTGGCGATGCCCAGGGTGAGCCGGCCCACCATTTACAAAATGATTGAGGATGAAATTCTGGAAACGGCTGAGGGGAAAAACAGGGTTCTTACTAGGTCCATCCTCAAATACATAAAGGAATCCGTCTGACAGCGCCTCCCCTCTGCACACTTCCTTACACTTCCTTACACTTCTTAACGTAAACTTTTTCTGTCCTTGAGTTTACGTGAAACACTGCGACTTCCTGAGCGTCAATAGAACTGACTGATACGCCCTGACTTTGGAGAAGTAATGCGGCCGAGCATTCAAGGAACAGGACTTGAAATAGATCGCACTCTCTCCTTCGCTCAGGACTACATTTCCGCCGGAATCAGCCTGGTGCCAGTAAGGTCGGATGGCTCGAAGGCTCCCGCCGTGCCTTGGAAAGAATTTCAGAACGCACCTCCAGATGAGCTGACTGTTCAAGGCTGGGTTCAGAGAGGTTACGGCCTGGGAATCATTGGTGGGCAGGTGAGTGGGAACCTCGAGATATTGGATTACGAGGCTGCAGCGGACATCCGGGAGTTTGCAGACCGACTCAGACAGGTCGCGCCGGGCTTGCTCGAGAAGCTAGAAATCCTTGTCCGTACACCCACAGGTGGCCACCACATCCTCTACCGTTGCTCAGCATTGGTGGAGGGGAACCAGAAATTAGCTTGCGATTCTTCCGGGAATGTCGTCATCGAAACGCGAGGGGAGGGGGGGTACGGAATTGCTCCCGAATCACCAACTGCCTGCCACCCCAGCGGCAATGAATACAAGCATCTCAAGGGCAACTTTCGAGAGATCCCCGTACTGACAGCCGAGGAGCGCCAGACGGTACTGGAAACAGCGCGTAGTCTGAATGAGTATCACCCCCCAGCTCGAGTGATTCGAGGCAGCCACAGTAATTCCTGGAGAAGGCGCTGGGAGCCGACCTCGTAGTCGACGGTTATCTCACCGACGCGCCCGACCACGAAATGCGGACGAGAGCTGCCAACCTCATCATCGAACTCTGGAGGCTGGCCCAGAATGCAAAACAGGAAATCGCAAACGGATAAGGAGTCCCGTTTCCTTGGCGGGGTTGGTCGGGAGTCCCGTTGCGTCGAGCGGGGGGGGGTAGCTACCCCCTCTCAACCACCCTTTCCCGACCCGTTTTTATATACCTAACTGGGTGATTTAATTAGACTTATACGAATCCACCAGAGGTAGGAGTCCCGGTGCGTCGGCGGGGAAGCTTCCTAGTATCGCGATCGCCTCCAGGCCTTCAGCCGCTCAAATACCCCCGCTGGTCCCTTTTACCCTTTTTTGCGTGGGGTCGGCGGGCAGAAAGATGCGTTCGCTGAAGCGGGCAGGAAACGCACATCGGCCAGCGGCGCGCATTCTGTGATCGGTATCACTACATTTTTTCTTCCATTGGCCGATAGAGCAGTTAACAAGTGGAGAGGGTGGGTCCAATGGCGGTTGTTCGAAAACAAGAATCGTTCCCGCGGGGAAGTGAGGCTGAGAGCTGGAGGCCGCGGATACTGAGCCTTGGCAACTGGCGTCTTCAGACAAAGCTCGCCACGTTGCTGTTAGCCATCTTGCTGGTTTCCAGCACCCTGGTCCTGACCGTCTCTATCGTCGATCAGGAGGCGGAGGAAGCGATCGCTCTTGGGGCGGCACGATCTTTCCCGATCGTGATTGCAGCTCTTCTTGCTTCGTTGCTCTCAGTAGGGGTCGGCCGGTTGGTAGTACGCCCGATCCTGCGTGTGCGTGACTCCGTTGAGCGCTTTGGCGCAGGGGAGCGCACTGAGCGCACTGACGTCAAGACCGCAGATGAAGCGGGACAGCTCGCCAATGCGCTCAACACGATGGCGGAGAGCGTTCGAGGATCTCCAGAGGGCCTACTCCGACCGCAGGAAGCGAAAGGGAGGTTCGTGCGCCGCGAGCGCATGACCATCGGTCAGATCGGCACGGTGGGCCACGACCTGCGCAACCCCCTGGTTGCTATCAAGAACAGTGCCTACTTCCTGAATATCTTGCTGGTGGATGACGATCCGGGATTCTCCGCCCGCTTGCGCAACGTGTTGGCCAAGAGGGGGCATTGGGCAAGCATCGCCGCGACGGGTGAGGAGGCGCTCGCCAGGGTGCGGGAAAAAGCCTACGACATCCTCTTCATCGACATGAAGCTACCGACCCTCAACGGCCTGGAGACCTACTTAGCCATCCGGGAGATCGCCCCGGAAGCCGTCGTCGTCATCATGACGGCCTACACGGCCTACCGCCAAGAGGTGGACGACCTAGTGGACAGGGCGTTGAGGAAAGGTGCTTACGCTTTCTTGTTCAAGCCTCTTGATGTCGAAAAAGTCCTCAGACTGGTCGGGGGGGTCTTGGAACAGAAACGAAAGACGCGTAGACGGCAAGACTCCGACTCAATGGGCCCGCTGGGCAGGTGTCGGGATGGATGAGAAAGAAACCCTCTTGATCGTTGACGACGATGAGGGCTTGTCTCGAAGCCTTGCATTCATAAACGGCTTCTCGCTGTTGGATGTTTTGATGGCGATTGTAGTGGTCACGATCGTTGCGACAATGGCGATCCCCGCAGTTTCGGGAATCCTTGCCAGTTATGACCTCGATGCGGCGGCCCAAGAGCTGGCGGCAGAGATGGGCGCGGCTCGTACTTTGGCAGTTTCTCGGGGCAGCTCCTATACGATGACGTTCAACGTTTCCGACAAGGTCTACCAGGTGGTTGATGTTTCAGATTCCTCCAACCCTACTCGTGTGGCGCGCACACTGGATGGAGACGTCATCTTTCTGGCCGTGCCGTCGACGGCCATCCAGTTTTCTCCACGCGGCATGACGCGCGGCGGCACCGTTGTCCTGAGCGATGGCTTGGACGCCCGGCGGTGGTCGTGGATGCGGCTGGTAAAGCCAGCATCACCGATGTCCTGACCGGTGAAGTACTCCGCGAGTACTAACCGGCAAATTTCCGACTCACCCAACTAAATTGGTACTCCGAAAGGACGATAAAGTCATGGGTGAACGAACACAAAGGAAAGATCGAGAGTCGGGTTTAAGCATTCTCGAAACGCTGATTGCAGTCAGCATTCTCGGTGTCAGTATTCTCGGAATGGCCCAATTAGTCGGGATCGCGGTTCAGCTGAGCTCCTTTGCCCGCTACTCGACTGCGGCCATCTCGGTAGCCCGAAGCAAAATCGAAGAGCTGAGGGCTGACTACAACGAACAGCTCCTATCCGGGACAGCGGCCGCCAGTCTCTCCGACGGCTCCCACGGACCCGAAAACAAGATTGTTCAGTCCGACAATGACCAGGTCTCGAACCGCTCGCTGGCGGTAAGCTGGACCGTCAGCTCGAACGGTCCTCAAAAGGATGTTGTGGTCTCGGTGATTCCCACAGGGGGATCGACGACAACGACTCTGAGATCGAAGGAGGTCCGTATTGTCTACACTCTCTTACCCTAAGCTGGATTTTGCGATCCCGAAGACCAGTGGGAACTCGGAGCGGGGCTTCACTCTGCTCGAAGTCGCCGTGTCCGCCTTCATCCTGGCGGTCGTAACTACTGCAGTCCTGACTCTTCTCTACCAGGGGCAGCAGAGTTACGAGACCGAAAGCCGGATGAGCCGGAGCAGTAATCAAGTGCGCCTGGCGATGGACCAGATCGTGCGTTCGATCCGGCATGCCGGGAATGACCCGGAAGGTTATCTCAGGGCCAACGATATTCCACCGATCGAAATCCTTGATGACTCCCAGTTCCGAATCAATAGCGACCTGACGGGATCGGTTGCCAGCGTCACATCAAACGTCAACGAATCCACTGGCGATCCGGATGGAACGCTCGACAGTATCTACGAAAGAATCAGCTACCGTTACGAGTCGGGAAGCGGAACTCTGTATGTCGATGTCGGCTATGGCGAAACCGTTCTGGTCGATAGCTTGAAAGGCTTCTCACTCACTTTCTATGACGAATTGGGAGCGGAGACCACCGGCGAGTCGGAAATCGCGAAAGTCCTAATCTGGCTGGTCGGTTCGTCCGAGACGCCGAGCGGAAGCACCCGAGTCATTCCACTCAGCTCCGAGGTCTTCATCCGAAGGAAAGCTTTCGCTTTGGGGGGAACGGACTAATTCTCCGGAATTGAGAACCTCAGCGTTACAGGCGAAATAAAGAGAGGGAGGAATCATGAAGAGCAGAACACTTTCCGTTAGGTCCGAGCGCGGTTTTGCACTCGTGATTGCCATCTTTGCCACCGTCTTGATGGCCTTGATCGGGATCACGCTCACCAATATGAGCATGACCGAATTCGCGAACGGTAACGAATTCGAAGCTCACGAGCAGGCCCTCCTAATTGCGGATTCCGGACTGCAGATCGTCCGCTCCGGGCTGACCGGTGCCGATCTGGACGCGGTTCTAGCAGCACAGAGCGAGATCCCTCAGTACATCGACTTCACCGAACCAGAAGAGGGAACTTACGCTGCCCGTAATCCTATGGTCCCACTTGAGCTTCGTCATATCGATTTCCGCTCTCCGCCCCAGGACCAGGCTTCGAGAACCACTCGCGGACAGTTGACCCCCGCCGGAGGTGTTGGCATGGGGCAGGGTCGTTACTTTGCCTCCCTTTCGGACAACGATGACGAGGCCGACCTCGGTTTATCCAACGACCCCTATGACGACCAGGACGACACGGTCTATGTAAGGGTGATGGGAGCCTATCCCACAGGAAACTCGCAAAACTCGTCAGTGGGAGGACAAATCAAGAACGCAATCGCGGTGCTGGAAGCGCTCCTGAAGAAGGAAGATGCATTTGGAGTTTCCGCTCCAGTGACCATTTATGGACCCGATATCACCGCGGTCTTTTCGGGCAACTCCTGGGACATCGATGCCGACTCCTCGCATCACGCGATCGCCGTGGCGTGGGACGACGAGGTAAACGGAGACGCGGCCACCACGTATGCCAGCATGCTCACAGCGGTTGCCGGCAGCGAGACCCAAATGATCGGGCTGGACGGTCCCGATGGTGTTCCCATCAACGACATCACGGCTGAGTTGCGTTCTTCTGGAGATGCTCTGCTGCAAATCTCGGATCCTCACTTCCTGTCCGACTTTGTGAACAACATTGCTGCCTACGCCGACATCCTGTACACGGAGGACACGACTTTGTCCGGTGAAAACATAGTGTTGGGAACGGCCGCTGCCCCCAAGATCACAGTCGCTCTCGGTAATCTCGATCTCTCGGGGAACATGGACGGAGCGGGAATGCTGGTGGTTCGCGGTTCCCTCTCGATGGGAGGGGCCCTCGAATACGACGGCATCATCATGGTGACCGGCTGGGGGCACACTTATGTCCTGCACGGACTCAACAAAGGAATTGATGGCGCCATCTTGATGGCAACCTACGGCCTGGATACGAACGGCGACCTGGTGTACGGTCCCCCCTACCTGTAAATCAGCGGAAACACGCATATTCGTTACGATCCGTATGCCATCAACATGGCCCTCAATCTATTGCCACTGCGAATCGTCTCCCTGAGAGAAATCACACCCGAAGTGGAACCGGCCAGCTAGAAAAGTAACCCCTACAACAGCTCCAATGGTAAGAATCCCACAAGATGCACCAGCCTCCTGGCTCTAGTGACGGTCCATACTAAATCCTCCTGGTGGGTGCCTTTCGAGATTGGCGTTGCCGCCGCTAAAACTTGGAATAGGATTACCGCTTTGGAGGGAGCATCCCGATCCGCAAGTCGATGTCGCAGCGGTCACCGCCGAAGACGTCGGGACTGAGGAGCAGCTCGAGTTCCTACTGGCGCACGATTGCGACGAGGCCCAGGGCTTCTACTTCAGCAAGCCGATCTCGCTCGAGTCCTTCACCAAACTCTTGTACCTATGGCGAGCTACGCCAGCGCCGTTCCACACTGTGCCGACCCGACTGATCCGATTCGACTTAACCGAATCCACCATCGACCGGAGTCCCGTTCCGGATCTCGTGGGCCCCACTCCAGACAAATCCATCCAAGCCGCCCCAACGAGATCCGATTCTAATCCGTATAAGCCATTGATTCTAAGAGCGATATCAGAAATCGAAAATGGGTAAGGAGTCCCGTTTCCAGCTGGCGGGGTGGCTCACCGAGGTACCCGACCACGAAATTCTTATACCGAAGGCGTCCCCAGCCTGCTCATCGCTCGACCTCAGTTCTTCGTAAGTGCGCTCATGTACCGGCCTCATACAGGTCTTCCTGACTCGATTTGCTCTCTTCTCCGGTGGGCCTCCGCACAATGCGTTAGCCAGAGCGACAGTCCATAGTAGGACACCATGAAGAGGCCACAAGTGACGACTGGCACAATAGAGTCTCCGCGTAAAAGGACCGGGATCAGGAGCACGCAGATGCTGTTCAGAAGGTTCGAGGGGAATGCAAAAGCGAAGTTGCTCAGCCAGTTGACTCGTTTTCCGCTGCTCAAAGATACCGCCCCGGAAACGATGAAGGAATTCAACAGGAAGTAGAGCATTGCACAAGTTCCGGTCAGCACCAGGACCCGGACAAGATCCATTCCCTTTAGATCGATAGGAGAATGTGGGGATCCCAGGAAGCAGGAAAACAGGGCTCCGACGATGGTTGCCACCAGCGCCGGTTGGGCTCCGTTAAAGGCAATTTTGTGAAGAGATGCGACCCGCACTCGAAGAGAACTGGAGACTCCTTCTACGCCAGCCAGAATGACTGCTACTGACGGCGAGAAATAGATCAAACCTAAGAAAACAAAGAGGTCTCCGAGTGTGATCGTCCACGAATTACCCGCCCGTTTTGGAATCGGAATCTTGATCGGAAGCCAGGCAGCTAGAATCGTCAGAGGAATCAGCACAAGCCAAAGCGGGGAAGCTGAGAAGCTGTTCGGAACGGCCCAGAGGAAAGCTAGAGCACCGACCAGCTGGAAGGCTCTAATGTAGGTTCCGGACAGTTTTCGAAGATCTCGCATGTGCCTTGATCCCGACTCTTAGTTCCTACGGTTGCGTGACTACTCCGCCACGGATTACAGACTCAGTGGTCGGCTGCCAGCGTGGAACTGGCGGCGACAAAGGCGTCGGACCAGATGAGCGAGTCGGACCAGATTATTGAGTCGGACCAGATAATGGAATCAGACCAAATAATGGAATCAGACCAAATGATGCTTTGCGATTCCACCACCTCGGGCGAAGAGAAGACCCCCGGTTTGGACCAGTCGACTCCGCCGATCGGGGGAACATCAACAGCCCAATTCTTGTACTCCTGGACCATGGCAATGTCGCGAGATGCGGTCCATTGGACTCCGTCGCCCCAACTGAATGAAGCTTCCGGACCCGACACATCTGCCAGGGTCGACTCAAAGAAGTTCCGACCTGAGGCAAAGACACCTCCGGCCCAGATGACTTCCTTTCCCAACAGGTAGGCTGGATCTGGGCTGAGGACAATCTCCCCGATCTCCGGGTCGTACTCCTCACCCAACTCTACAGCAGTCTTGATGTTCAGCAGACCGTTTCCCTGTTCCAGCATGTGAGGTTGGTCGAGCTTTATCGCCGAGATCAGGAGTAACTCTTTGATAATCGAAGGAGTCAAATTTTCCACTACCGCCCAAGATCCCAGCCACGTGGGTTCCGTGGCCGTGGCCATCGTGGAAATCCTCCTTGGCCACCTCCACAGGTTCCCGTTTCGTAAAGTCGATGAAGGCCTTGACCCGTTCCAGGTCCAGGTCTTCGTGCCCGCTGACGCCCGAATCGATCTTCAAGGCAACCTCACGCTTCAGCTTGGTGTCCGTAGCGCGGTACACCTCACCCATACCGCCCTCACCGATCTTCTCGGTGATCTCGTAATGGGCAATCGTCTGGCCAATCACGTGGGCACTCCGCTGTTCGTGAGAATAGGAGGATTCGCATAATCCTAGCGGTCAGTGCCTGATAAGGCAATTGGAAGGCATGGCAAGCGACGGCGAGTCAAGTTCAGAGCCGTTTCGAAGAGGCACAGGCCGTAAATAAAAGGGCTGTTTTATTGACAGCCGACAGGGTCCGAACAAACCCGCATGAATAGGGGGTTTCCCCAGATCGATTCCGGGAGGGTTTTATTGACACGCCACAAGTGTTAGAAAAGAGGCTCAAAGTCTAATCCATTCGCAAGAAGTGTGATGGCAAAAGAGGAGCTAGCAAATCTCAGTGTTCAGGAACTGAAGAAGCGGCAGAGGTTTTTCACTATTGTTCTTGGTGTGTTGGGCGGTCTTCTGCTGGTCAACGCTGTTCTTGCCTTAATGGGGGGGAATATGGCACTCGTTGCCACATCTGCAACACTCTTCGTAGTGGGCCTACCCCTGATGCTGTTAGTGAAGAAGATCGGTGAGGAGTTTGGTAGAAGAGAGGATTCTACCGACTGAGTAGCTGGCTCACCTTGGTGCGGGAGATGCCCAGCCGACGGCCAATTTGCCGTAAGCTCAGCCCCTCAGTCCGCATCTGACCTACCTTCTCCGCATCCACTAGTACCGGGGGCCTTCCCAGCTTCTTTCCATTGGCCCTGGCCCGTCTCAGGCCCGCTTTCACCCGTTCTGCGATGATATCCCGCTCCAGCTGAGCCACGGCTGAGATTATCGTGAAGATGGCAGATCCCAAGGGGCTGCTGGTATCGATGTTCTCTTGAAAAGAGACAAATGCGATCCCCAGGTGCCGGAATTCCTCGAGAGCCAGGATCAGATGTTTGGTTGACCGGGCGACGCGGTCAAAGCGCCAGACCAGAACTGTGTCGAATCTGCGCTTGCGGGCATCTTCCATCAAATGATTCAGGGCTGGCCGGGAATCCTTCGTCCCGCTGATCCCTTCATCTGTGTATTCTCCGCAGACGTCCCAGCCCCGGGAATCTGCGTAGCGTCGCAGATCCAGCAACTGGGATTCCGTGGACTGGTCAGCCGTGCTGACTCTAGCGTAGATAGCGCAGTCTTCCCGTACGAATCCCGTGCTGTCTTCTCTGGCCAGCCCTTTAGGTTTCAGCCCAACGACTGCGGGCTGCGGATCCAGGAAGCGGTAATCATGGGTGTCACCATCGATGACGGGAAAGCCCCAGAACCGCTTGGGACGTTCCCGGAAGGGAACCGCTATATTGAAGCCCAGGGACAGGGCCCGCTGGCCGTCTGATTCGTTTTTCTCCGACAAGCTGAACGTTAGGTAATAGTTGGACGGGACGTTGCCCAGACGTTTGGAAATCTTCGTGTAATCGTAAAACCGAATCCGGAACCGTTCCAGATCCAGGAACCGTTCCCAGGGAATATCTGAAAAGACGTTCAGACGGGCCACGGCCTGCAGGCCTTTGCGGCTGGCCCGCTGCTGGGCCCGTTCTAGAATCCCGAGTCAGGAGCTCGAGGAATCCTTGCCTGTCGGAAAACCAGAAACGCGTTTTCTGAATGCGGGCCTTTTGCACATTGGACATCTGCCCACGGCCCGCATAGTTCAAGCACACGGCCGCGCAGCCGGGGCTGGCCGATGGACAAACATTGCCAGCACCCGATACGTTGAATGGAGCTAGTGACAAGGCCATTGGATCCAAGCCCAGCTTGCCAGCATGCTTTTTCATTTTCGGTTTGGTGGATCCAGGGCTGAGTAAATGGAACCGATAACCACGGCCTGGAGTCCGGCGAGAATAGGTCTGATAGAGTGCTTGTGTCATGGGGAATACCTCCATGGAATTGAAGGGGCCACGGGATGGTTTGGCGACTAATCCGTGGGCCCAGCTTGTTTTCAGTTCTAGATCAGACCCTGATCTGCGAAGCTGAAGTAAGAGTCTCGACCGATCAACAGGTGATCCAGCAGCCTGATCCCCAACAGCTTTCCGACTTCTTCTAGACGGTGGGTCAGCTGTACATCGTCAGCTGAAGGTGACGGATCACCGCTCGGATGATTATGGGCCGCGATCACGGCGACGGCGCCATTCAACACGGCTCCTCGAAAGACTTCCCTCGGATGTGCCAATGAACTGGTCATTGAGCCGATAGAAACGACCTGTAAGGCCTTTATGACGTTCCTTGCGTCCAAGTGAAAACAGAGGAAGGCTTCGGTTTCTAATGATGCCAGATCGGCCAGGGCATCAAAGACTTGGCGTGATGAACAGAATTGGAGCCCGACAAACGGCTGCACAGCTGCGGGCAGGCTGGGAGTTTCGCGAACGACTAGCTGGACTTCGCGGAACAGCGACCAATGTCCCGCTGGTGTTAGTAGTGCGAATATTACCGGCTACACCCCCTCCTCCAAAAATGACAATCTCTTGCAGTTCACTTGAACCAACCGCTCCTGTTCAACGACAATTATTTTTGATCACCGCGACTACGATTCTTGCCCGCTGAAGTGGGTGTTTGTTTGACTTGTTTTTCTTCCTTCTTCTGAGGGCTGAAAGCCCTCTTTTCTTCTCCGGTTTTCTTGAGCGTGGGGATGGAGTGAGGGTTTGCCCGAACGGAGTTCCCACGCTTCGCGAGGCTCGGGATTGCCCTTCGAATGCTCCGCTGATTGAGCTGTATACCCTCTGGGCTTGAGCCGTTTTCTGTGTGGCCAGCAGAAGGCCTTTCGAGCGGCACCTCAGAGTCACTTCGTCTCCTTTTGGGTTCTCTGCTTGGCGGCTTCCATCCGGTAGCTGGTCACGTTCAACTCCAGGATCACGCTATGGTGAACCAGGCGGTCGATTGCCGCGGCCGTGGTCAGGGGATCCTTGAAGATCCTCTCCCAGTCCGAGAAGACCAGGTTGCTGGTCAGCAGAATCGAGCGACGCTCGTAGCGATGGGAGAGCAACGTGAAGAGAATCTCCATCTCGTCGCGATTCTGCTGTACATACCCGCTGTCGTCGATGATCAGGGCCTCGAACCGATCCAGCTTCTTGAGTTCCCTCTCCAGAGTTAGCTCGAGCTTGGCTCTCAGTAACCGCTGCACCAGCAGCGCACAGGTCGAGAACAGCACCCGCCGGTCTCGCAGGATCAACTCCTGCCCCAAAGCACAAACAAGATGCGTTTTCCCGCTTCCTGGATTACCGAACACAAGTAGATTTTCGGCTCGGTCCAGGAAGTCTCCCTCCACCAATCCTGACAACTGCCGGTCCACACTCTGCGGGAGTCGTGAGCGATCCAATGAAGTCAGGCTCTTGTCCCAGGGAAGTTTCGAGGTCCGTCGTAGTTTCTGGATCCGTAGTTCCCGTCGATCCGCGACTTCCAGCTCCGACAGAGCCAGCAGGTACTGCGGATAAGACCAGCTCTCTGTGGTCGCCAAAGCGGCCTGCGAGCCGTGATGCTCGCGGAAGGTCGGCAGGCGAAGTTCGACCAAACACTCTTTGAGTCTTTGCAGGGTGCCTCCGCTCATGGCCTCACCTCCTGCTTGTGCGTGCCGAGCAATCGGTCATAGATCTGGATGTTGATTGGTGGAACCTGGACCTGCCACCTCGGCAGAACCGGCTCTATCAGATCCTCCTTCAGGTCCTGGAACCGGGTTCGGCGGCCGCTTTCAATCCGGTTCTTCAGAGCTTGTTCGACTTTCCTTTCCCCTTCTTGGGCCGCCAGCTCCAGGATCCCCAGATACTGTCGGTCCGCCGTCTGTGGACAATCCTCTCTCAGCTCGTCGGAGGCGACTCGGAACAGGACTCCGGGAAAGCGATCTTCCCGCCAGCGATAGCGGGCAAAGGCTCCCGGCTTTCGCACCAGCGAGTGGATCACGTGCCGGTAATCGATCCGGTGCTTTCCTTCCCCCCGCAGTCGAGGCATCTCGGCTACTCGCTGCCCGCCATAACGAACTTCCACATGATCGGCATACAGTCGCGCCTCCACCTGTTCGCGGATCAAGCGGCTGTCCACCGAGTAGGTGTTGTTGCGCACTCGGATCGTGGAACTGGTTGCGACCTTCACTCGGAATCGGATGAAGTCCTCCAGGCGACGATCCGGTAGCGGCCTCATCACTTCCAGTTCTTCTCGCAGGCGTCTTTGCCGGCCAGCATTGCGTCGCTCGATGATTCTCTGGACGAACTGCTCGTAGTCCTTGCGCTCTGAGAAATCGCGACTGCCTCTGAGCAGCAGTTCCTGTTGGATGGCTCGCTTGAGCCGGTGATGCGATTGCTCGACGTCTCCGTTCTCATGAGCCTTTCCGGCTTGGGTTCGGCTGCGCTTCATTCCGTAATGATCGAGCAATGTCTGGTAGCGTTCGGTGAAGGCGCCCTTCTTGAGATTGTTGACCACAGCCGATAGACGGTCTGTTCGGTGCTCGGATGGTATCGCCCCCAGTTCCCAGATCGCGTTCTGTAGTCCCAGCGTCAAACTCTCGAAAGATTCACCGAAGCACAGGGTCGTCGTCTCCCAGTTCGAGTAGGTCACGACGAAGTGATACAGCATATGAGGAAAGGGTTGCCCGGCAATCGTCACTCCCCAGCTGTTCATGAAAGTGAAGTCGGACTGGGCTTGATGTCCGGGCTCATGATTCTGGGGAAACATCACCTCTTTCAGCTCACCGTAGTGGGCTCTCCACTGCTTGCGCCTTCGTTGGAGCGTCCTCAGTTGTCCTTCCTCGAACTTCCCCTCGTAGATCCGATTCAGGTGGTCAAAAATAGTTGTCGCCTCCACGGTTGGAGACTGTTTCAGGATCTGATCCCTTCTATTTCGGGCCAAACGGATTCATAGGGATTCGGGCGGGTGCGCCAGGTCCGCTCTGACCGGCTTTCACTCGGCAGCTTGCCCGACTTCAAATACTTCCGTGCCGGGTTCCGCGACATGCCCGCTTTGGCCGCCGCCATCGTCAACGTCTTTTCCTTTTTCCGCAATTTCATCAGTCTCCTGATCTGCTGGTCTGTAACCATGCTTGCCATGATCCAAATCAGCTCTGAAAAAGCGGGCAGTTCTAATTGTCGTCCGGGTCCAATTCTACGTGTCGTTGATCACATGGGTCCAGGGGCCCATGATCAAGTGTTGCCAGCGGCGCGCTCTCTCTGACTTGGAATGCTCGCGCATGTTCGTGAAATTGAAGATGGTGGCGTGCACGTTGGGGTCGTACCAGCCCCCGATGTGGAGGGCGGGCACGTCCATTTCTCCGTAGCGGTGTCGCAGGCTCATGGCGGCCCAGAAATCGTCGTACGTCGGATGCCTAATGACATCCGCGACGAACCCCGAACCCAATCCCTCTTCGTCCAGCGTGCCTTGCAGTGGGAGGCGGGTCATCAGTTCCATCCAGTTGATCGCCTCAGGATCGATCGTAGCCAGCCGCCCACCCAGAGCCAGAGCACCGCGGAAGGCAAGGCCCAGGTGGAGAAGCCCGTCCGAATACCACACCTGAGAGAAGTTGTCCGATTGCGATGAGACCGGGATGAGGGCTTGAAGATGTGGGCTCCCAAAAGGGGCCGAGAGGAGTTCGATGAAGGCAGGATAGGACTTGCCCCACATCCCCACTTTGCCGTCTGACCACGGCTGCCGTCCAATCCATTGCTGGACATCGTACGCGTCCTTGCCCTCGTTGACGTAGGGGTAATACTCTCCGCCAGAGTCGAACGTACCGCGTGAATCCACAAAGACTAAGGCGTACCCACGCCCCGCCCAGGCCGCGGCTCGGGCCTGGATAGGCGTCCGGCTATAGGGGCTGATGATAACGAGAGTGGGTACGAACTCCGCCTGCTCAGGTCGGATGATGTCGGCGGCCAGCGTGACATCGTTGCTCATGGGGATCCGGATGTTCCGCTCGACAAGAACGCCCGCACTGGAGTCGGTGCCTGCTTCCTGGCCCGCCATCGGCGGAGCCACCTCCAGAGAGCCCTCGGTCGGCGGCTCGTCTTGGTGCCTACATCCTGCCAGCAATGAAGCGCAGGTGAGCGTCGCCATGAAAGACAATCCCCATCGAGACGACATGCGCGGACCTCCATTCAGAATCTGCGTCAAGTTAATTTGTAGACACCGGCTGACTCAGTTCGTGCATCCGGCCCATGAGCACAATGATAACCCCCAGGGCCACCAGAATCGTGCCGGTGGCTCGCAAGGGCAAGATTCGTTCGGCAAAAACCAGGACGGCAAGAATGGGCGTTAGCACGTAGGTAAACCCGTAAAGAGCATAGGCGTGGGAGAGCTGCAGCTGGGCTAGCACTAGAATCCAAAGCAGTCCCGCGATGGTCCAAATAGCCAAGCTGGCCAGCACAGGGAGATGGGTTACAACCGTCAGCCAAGCTGCCGGGCTCAAGCCGTCGTCGAGCAGGGTTTGCCCCTTTTCGGCGGCGCCTTTCTTGAGTAGTAGTTGTGCCGATACGTTCAGAGCTACGCAGAGGAACACGAGCAAAAAGGCTCGCATAGCCGATTCTCCTATTTATTCTGGAGATAATCGAACCCGCTCTTTCGTGGAGGAAGAAAATACTTTGCGATGCAAAGTCCGAGGCCACCAAAGAGGAGAAGCTAGGCTGGCGACCAGTCGCCTGATAATCGTTGCCTGCTCACTTTCGATCGCGTCTCCGACTGTGCGTCGGCGACTATACGTTCTAAGACTCCGATGTATTCGGCGAAGCGCTGCCGGCCGCTGGAAGTAAGCCGATACATCGTTTGCGGCCGTGGTCCTCTCTTTCCCTTCCAGATTTCGACCAACTCCGCATCGCTCAATACAGCCAGGTGCCGGCTCAGATTTCCATCAGTCAGTGTGCACAGCTTTTTCAGGTCGTTAAACAGCAGTCCGCCGTCATGGGCAGCCAGTGATGCCAAGATGCTGAGCCGCGCCTTCTCGTGCATAATGCGGTCTAGACCTGCATAGGAGAACCGTCCCACCTTTTCCTTCGGCTTCTCATTATTATTTCCCTTCCTACTCGCTCTTTTACGAGACATGCCTGCGCTCCAGAGTCCAGTATAGAATCGCCGCAGTCAATAATTGGCCGCCGCCGAAACTAATTCCCATCTCCCATGGCGAAAAGGCGTTATCTCCCTGTCCCCACAGTAAACATACGCAACCACAGAAGACGAAATACAGCCCAACCCAAAACACGGGTCGAGGTAAAAGCCGATACGAGGCGAAGATGCCAAGACCATAAATCAGCGACCACAACCCCGGCAACATCCACGCAACTTGCGGCGCGCTGCGGTAGATGCAAAGCGTGAGGAGTGCTCCCACCGCAAGACAGGGCAGGAACTGTTCGACCGCCAGACGCGTCATTTGGCGCGCCAGCCCCGCATCGTCCCCTCGCGACACCCAGTACAACTCGACGCCAGCCACGATTACACTGACCGCCGCGACGCCGATCCACAGACCGAGATAGTGCCCCAGCTCGCTCCCAGGAGAGGTGATCCAGCCTGCTTGAAACACTGCCGCCATAGCCCCAGGACGCCGGAAAAACCGACCGTCATGGATCGATAGCCACGAAATACCTCGCTACGGGCCATTTGGCGGCGAATGTCGGAAATCTGCCGCAGCGCCTCGTGAAGTTCCATGGCTATTTCCTGCGAGTAGCTGGAAAACAACTTACTTTGTATTACAAAGTATCAAAGCGAATTCCAGAAATCAACCACGTGGGGTTGGCGTCTGGGACGCGGTTTTCAAGTTCTTGTTTAGAGTGTGCCATTGGATTGGTTGGCCGTGTTTAATGGGCGGCCATCACGCATCCAAAAGAACGAGGCTGTACTGGATGATTGAATTGCTTCAACGCGCCGTCCTTAACGAATTGAATCGGCAACTCGTTGTTCCGAGTGGCTTCGCGAAGATACTTGGGTACACGCGGACCAACTGCTCGCCCGTTCGTGAAATCGAACCGCGACTCCAGCCCATTCGAGAGACTATTCTTCGGGTCACCGCGAAAGCCAAGAATTATTGCAGAGCTCCGACTGATGAGGGCGCATTGCAGGGAGAACGCAATTGCCGGTAGGTCTGCTGGAGATCGGGCTCAGCGGTGCCCTTCACATCCGTGAAGAACGCCTTTCAACGCGACACGATGCCTGTCGACTTATGTATATCAGCGACATTCATCTTCGCCGCGGACGGTCCGATAATCTCTCCCGGCGGGTGATTGAATCCGTTCGCCGTAGCGAAGCGGATGTGGTGCTCTTGGGCGGCGACCTGGTTGATAGTCCGTCCGAACTCAGCAACTTGAGTGACCTGGTTCGCGGGTTATGCAAATTCGGGCCGGTCCTTGCTGTTGGCGGAAATCATGACAACCGTGTCGGTTTGGGTCGAGTCAGTGAAGCAGTGATCATCGGTGGAGGCGACTGGATTCATGACGGCACAGCGTTGATAACGCATGGTTTTCGTGACATTGCCGTCTCCGGTCCTAACACGGCGGCTCTGCCCGACGGCGATGTCCGAATCCTTTGCGCACACAACCCAAGCATATGGAAAACTTCGCGACAACGTGGCTACGACCTGGTCCTGGCTGGACATCTTCATGGCTGTCAGGTGGTTGCGTTGGAATATCGAGACCGCCTTTTTCCCGGCGCGGTTTTTTACCGGTATAGCTATCTGAGCCACCAATCCGGCTCGACAAGGCTGGTGGTCAGCCGCGGAGTCAGCGATCTGGTGCCGATTCGCTGGAGGTGTCCTCGGGAAGTTGTTCTCTGCTGTGTGTGAAAAAGGTCCCGCCATGTACCTCCTCAAAAACAGCGAAGCGGAACGATGCGACACCCATCCCAGCAGCATCTCGGCAAGTCTCACATGGCTGTCTAGTTTCCTGCGCGGACTGCCCCTGTTCGTTTGCGCCAGGCCGAAGACCCCACTGCGGATCATGTGCGTTATGGCATTCGATACGCTTCACGTGTATCGCAATTCGCAACGCCTGTCGGCACCTATGCTCAAGACACTGGCAACATTGCTCGATTTGGGAGCCTGCGCGAATACTTTTTTCGATGTCAAGGACTTCTCTCCGAAGGAATACCAAACAACCTTGCGACTTCTTGAGGATGCGGGAATTCGCTCGTCGGTGGATGAATACCTGATGAGACTTCGGGAACTCGAGAGGCGGCGTCCTACGCCCGGTGGAGGCTATCGGGAATACCAGAAAATCCGGTCGTACCGCGAAGCTGTGGTGCGACTCTCTCTTGGAATTATCGCCACCACGGCGCTTCGTAAACAGTCCGTCGAAGAGGGTATCCAGGCGACTCACTGCGATGTCGATCTCAAGATTCTGTTTCGTATTGTGATGCAGTGTCAAATTATCGACGACGTCTTGGACTATTCGAAAGATGCCTCTGCCGGGTTGCCGAGTTTTCTTACGGCTCCGGCCTCGCTGCCCGAGGCATATGAACTGGCCTACGATGCGGCAATCGAGTATTCCGACATTGCTGACTTGCCACTGTCCGGGGATGGATTTCCTTTCCGAGTCGGATTGTTTGGCGTTTCAATCTGCGCCAAACTGGTAATCGTATTCGGTCGTTGGCGCCGGCGATTACAGATGTTTCGATCGGGAACACTGCGTTGGCTCGTCTAGGAGCCTTTCCGAGTATGGGTGCGGATTGCGTGACGAGCGCCATGGGCCGAGATACGAGGCGTCGGGCACGCAGTCGCGGTCATTCAACTTCAATTGCCCGCAACAAAGTAGATCGGCAGGCAGGGTCTCAAATAAGAAAAATCTGAATAATCGAAGTGGAGTAATATAGGAGGAAAATTAGCGAGGGAATGATGCGGTCCAGGACGTGGTTCATGTTACCGCTAGTGTGTGTACTAGCCTGCGGAGGCGGCCAGGAAGACACCGCGGGCAGCTCTTCTCAGATCGCGGATGAGCGCGCAGTCCGCGATCTAGTATCGAGCTTTGATAAAGCCGTGAATTCACGAGACATCGAGGCGCTCATGGCTCGCTACGCCGATCATGCAGTACGGATGGAGCCCAACACGCCGATGCTCGTCGGCAGGCACGCCATGGCGAGCTCACGGCTTATCTATCTGTCAGATCGCTACTGTCGTGGTGGGCATTCCCAGAATCACTGTCAGCCGACTCGTCTAGTTCAGCCAGTGCCTCACGCGCTCTGGCTTCGTCTTGTTCAGCCACCTGGATCCCGACTGGGCGATTGACAGGAAAACCAATCGCATAGAGCCTGTCTCCCTTGAGAATATACTCGATGCCGGATTCCTTGAGGCTGGATTCGGCCAGTGACAAAATGATCAGATTGTCCGCCTTGAAGACTTCGACCAGGGCGATATTCTCCAGCCGCTCGGGCTGGGACTGCTGCTCCTGCACCAGGGGTACTTGGCAATCAGAACACTGGGTGAAGCCTTCACGATATTCAGCACCACATTCGGGACAAAACACCCGGTAAGATTAGCCGGTTGACATTAAGAATGATAGCTGTCGACGGGTAGCACCACGCTAAAGGTACTGCCTTTTCCCTCACCCTCGCTTTCTACCTGGATGCGTCCGCCATGCAGTTCGACGAGTTTCCGGGTCAGGGACAGGCCCAGACCCGTCCCCTGATACTGCCGAGAATGCGAGGAGTCCACCTGCGTGAACGGATCGAAGATGCGCTCCCGATCTTCTGCTTTGATCCCGATGCCAGTGTCCGCGACCGAAATGTGGAAAAAGCGGGCAACCTCAGATCCGCAATCTGGACTTTGGGATTCCTTCAGTTCCTCACCCCGACTCACTTTCACCGTCACTCGCCCCCCTGCGGGCGTAAACTTCACCGAGTTACCCAGCAGGTTATAGAAGATCTGCTTGAACTTGGCGGGGTCGGCTTTGATGGGGGTTGGCGAGAACTCCCCCTCTCCCGCTACTTTGAGCGCCAGGGAAAGGTGTTTCTTGGCTGCCACCGGTTTGACGAGTGCCACAATGGCCTGCAAGCTGGAGACGACATCAAATTTCTCAAGTGCCAGATCCACCCGCGCCGCTTCGATTTTGAGAGGTCCAGGATCTCGCTGATCAGTTCCAGGAGGTGATGACTACCCTTGAGGATCTGATCCAAGTACTGAGCTTGCTTGAAATTCAACTCACCCGAATCTTGCATCTTCAGGAGATCCCCAAAGCCCATAATGGCATTGAGCGGCGTGCGCAGTTCGTGGCTCATGTTCGCCAGAAACTGTGACTTGGCCAGGTTGGCACTTTCGGCGGCCAACTTGGCTTCCTGCAGTCGCTCCGCTGCCCGCTGCTGCTGGGTGATGTCCTGGATGGACAGCAGCACCTGTGCCTTGTTGTTTCCGGGGCGGTATATTTTCCGGGCGTCGAGCAGCATCGTCCGCTGACCAAGACCTTGAAAGTCGTGCTCAATTGTGAGGCCGCCAGCTTCGTGTCTTTCCCTAGGGCCGCCGCCAAAATCTCCCTGATCCGGGGATTATCCCACTGCCGGTTACCTAAATCGTAGAGTAGCTTGCCTTCAGTTTCTTCGGGCGAAGTTTGAAACACCTGGTAAAAGGACCGGTTGGCCGAGTGGATCCTCTGATTGGCGAATAAAACAAGAAGCGGGTGCTTCACGGCATTGACTATGCTTTCGGCATACTCGATCGCCCGCATCTGGTCGGTCACGTTGGTATGGGCACCAAGCATACGTAATGCCTTGCCCGTATCGTCACGGATCGCCAAGCCACGGCAACGAACCCATACGGTCGACCCATCCCTGTGACGGTATCGGACAATCTGGTCATAAGGATGGTCGGGATTTGCGCAATGTTTCTTAAAGTTCTCCAAAGCAAGCTTGAGATCGGCGGGATGGATCATGTCTTTCTTTTCAGAGGGCTCGTATCCAAACACTTCCCAAAAGCGGGGGCTCATCCACTCCTGGTCCGCCTCTTCGAGGTCCCAGTACCAGATACCGTCGAGCGAGCCAGACTGGAGAAACTCCAATATCTCGTCACTCGCTTTGATCTCGCGGTACAACTCTTCTTTTAGGTAGTTGTCAGTCATGGTATAGCGCTCAGTTCGGGAATAGAGCCAACCGGCAATCAACTCTGGCTGCTGCTTGACTGGCTTAGGCGGGTTAGAAAAACAGTTCTGAAGGATGCTATGAATTCTCGTTCAGCCGATCCCGATATTCTATTAAATTTGGATATTAAGTTCCTCTGCCTACCGTGATGAGTGGTCAAATCTACCAGCGTCCCAACATTGGAGCAAGCGTTTTCCTTGAACTTTGGGCGTCTGGTTGAGTATTCTTCGGAGTGAGATGCGCTGGGTATTATTGTTCTTCGCTCTTCTGCCGTTGCAACGCTTGGATCAGCTACCCTTGACTCCAATCACCTTTGACGGAAAGGAACTCAAGGAGGCCTTTAATGGGAAGGCAGAGAATCCGCGTCTGGTGATAGTCTTTTCCCCCACCTGATCCCATTGCATTCGGGGGGCCTCCGAAGTAGCTGACATACTCCGCAGACATCCTGACGCCAAACTGAATTGCTATGTGCTGTGGACTCCGCTTCTCCCAAACGACAACCAGTTCACCGCTCAAAAAGCCACTCGGTACCTCGCAGACTCACGAGCCAGTCATTATTGGGATACCTGGAGCTGGGGCAAGAACCAGTACCACGAGAAGTTCGGCACCCCTTTACAGGAGTCCTGGGATCTATACGCACTCTACCAAGACGGCGTGGAGTGGAATCCTGAGCATCCGGATCCAGCCGACTGGTTCCAGAATCGCCAGCTGGAAATCGGCGAGACCTACACCCAGGCAAAGCTGGAAGCCGCCATCATGAAGCTGATCGAAAAGTAGATCCGATAATTACTTCCTCACTCGAACCTCAGGTCTTTCGACAAGCCGCGCCTCTTGCTGTTGCAGGGATTTCAGGAAGAAAATCGGTCCTGCCTGGGGAAGAAAAACCCTTTCTCCTGGTCGCAAATCCGTACTCCCGGCGCGACACGGGAATATCCTGCCCCGATGAGCATTCATCCTTCCCGATAAACCAGCAAGGGCCGCAACTCCGAGTGCATTCGGAAGCGCGGCCCTTGAGAACCTCAGCACATTGGTGGCCTTTCAGCCAACGCGTTCAGATGGCTTAGAAAATGAACTTTAAAGCCACCTGCACGATACGAGCGTCGCGGGCACTCGCAACGTTCCCAAAAGAACTGGAGACCAAGTTCGTGTTGAAGCCGTCGAAGGACGTGGAGTTCGTCGCATTAAAGAACTCGAATCGGAACTGCAGCTCCGAATCCTCACCAGCAAACCACGGTGTCCTGAAGTTCTTGAATAAACTGGCATCCAGCACAGAGAAGGAGCCATCGGGGAAGTACCGCTGTGCGGTGAATCCAGCGCTTCCCGCCAGGGGATGCGTGAAGAGGGCCTTCTCCGCATCCGTGAAGGCGTTTGGAGTCGCCAGGCCAGAGGTGTTGACGCTGCTAGCGATCGTGGGATCGTCACCAGCGAAGCCCACCGTACTGGAATCGCGGTTGGTCAGATTGTTGCGACCGCTGCTTTGGATTGTAACTGGCTGGCCCGAGGAGAAGGTGAAGATCCCGTTGACCTGCCATCCACCCAGAATCCCATCCAAGAAACCGTTGCTGAAGTTGGCCCAGCGTCGACCCTGACCAAAGGGAAGTTCGTAGATGAAATTCGTGTTGATGATGTGCTTAGCATCGGACACGGTACGAGACTTATCCAGACCTGGGTTTTCGTTGTCGCGGTAAGAATCCCGCTGACTCTGGCCACCCGTGTAGTCGCTGAGACCTTTCCCAAAGGCGTAATTGGCCTGGAACTGCAATCCCTCGGTGAAGCGACGGCGGACGTCAAAACGCACCCCGTGGAATGTGGAGTGAGAGTTCTGACCCAATAACTCAGCGCGGTCGAACTGGGGGTTCGCCCGGAAGAAGTTGTCCGGGAGACCTGCAGCAGCCAGAGGGCTACCGCCGAGGGTACGGTCGATGAAGTTGGCCACAGCAGCAGTTTCCCCTCGGGTAATGTTGCTGTTCTGACCACTGGTTGAACTTATCGTAGACCAGATTTGTCCGAAGACGCCTGTGTCTCTACCCACCAGAGGATCGCCGTTGAGAGCCAAATTATCTTGAGCCACCAAAAAGCCCGCCAGGAAGCCGTTGCTGCGCAGGTTAAGCTGATTGACATCGATGGCCCGCGGTTCTCCCACAGCGTGGTTGCCCACGTAAGAGATTTCTAGAACCGTGTTGCGCATCAACTCGCGCTGCAAACGCAGCGACCAGCTCTGCACGTAGGGTGTTGAGTAGCTGCGGTCCCAGACTGTGACAGTTCCGTTGCGGTTGAAAGGTTTCGGACCGAAAGGGGCACCCGGGTCGATGGCCGCCGAAATAGCAGCGGCATTGCCCAGTGTCGCATTGGGGAGATCAGCCCCAAAAGATAACAGCGCAGTGCTGGCGCCTTCCTGGGAGAAATCCTGGAAGAGCGTGTTCACCAGCGGGTTGCGGTCATAGGCAATCCGGTAGTTACTCGCCAGAGTGGTCTTGCCATTGCCGGTGAGATCCCAGGTAAAACCTAGGTTCGGAGCGAAATTGTTCCAGTCGATGGGGTAGAGATCGGAGCGACCAGCGTTGGGCAGCAGGCCCAAACTCGTTTCACCCGGACCGGAGATCCCGAACAGGCACTGGACACATCCGTTGCCGCTGGAATCCACCGGGTAAGAAAAGATGTCGTTGGCTTCGAAGTGAGGAGGCAAAACTTCGTAACGAGTTCCCAACTGCACGGTCAGTCGATCGTTGAACTTCCAGGTGTCCTGGAAGAAGAAGCTGTACTCTCGAGATCGCCACTTGCGCAACTTGGTCTCGAAAGGCACGAACGCTGTCGCATCAGCATTGATTTGCTGGAAACTCTGCTCCAACGTGCCGAGGGTGCCGGTTATGTCGTTGAGCAGCTGAGCGGCGCGTCCCTCATCACTACTTGAAAGTCCAGCCAGAGCGGGAATCGTGGCCGGGTTTCTGGAGTTCTGAGTATCTGCGATCGGAATGTAAGCATCTCCCCCAAAACCCACGTTGGATCGGTTGATGCGGACGTCAATGCCACCCTTGAAGGTGTGGTCACCCTGGATCCAGGTGGTGTTGTTGTTGATGGTCAGCGTGGCCGAAGGTCCCGCCTGGGGCAAAAAGGTCGAGCGGTTGGCATTGCCACCACGAGAAGGGCCGCCCAGACTGTTGAAGTTCAGCAGCGGCACAGGGTTGAAACGACTTGCATCGCCGTTGCTGGACTTCCAATCACGTTTGGTTCCACCCATCCGCAGTTCATTGAGGAAGGTGGGGGTGAAGTTCGACGTCAGCGTGAAGATACCGGCCGGGTACTTCTGGTTACTCGTCCGGTTGCGGTGTCCCAGAATGTGGAAAGCACCTGGATTGAAGTTACGACGATCGGCATAGGAAATCCCCATCCGGTGCTTGTCACTGATAACGTAGTCACCTTTGGCGACCAGCCTCCACTGATCCTGAGGATCGTTGGAGCTGTAGCGATGGCCGGCCGTGTTAAAGCCGTCTCCGACGTCATTGTTGTTGGGGGAAGGCAGCAGAGCGGCAAAGGCTGAGAATTCAGATGCCACGCCCGTCCTGCTCGGATCCGCGGTCTTGAGATCAATTTCCTTGACCAGGCCGTCCTGAGTATCCGTGTACTGAAAAATCTGGTTCTGCTTGAAGCGATCGGTCCAGACTTCCCGGTTGGTGTTGGTGTCGTTAGTCTCCGTCTCTTTCTCGTAAGTGAAATGGAAGAAAGCCTTGTCCTTGACAATCGGGCCGCCTACCGCAAAGCCGTACTGGTGGCGCCGGAAAGCCGGTTTATCCTGTCCCTGCCGGTTGCGGTAAAAAGAGTTGGCGTTGAGAGCCTTGTTGCGATGGAATTCGAATACACTGCCGTGGAACTGGTTGGTTCCCGACTTGTAAATCATCTGCACCTGAGCTCCGCCGCCCAGTCCAGCTTCGGCAGCCGCACTGGAAGTCGTCACAGAATACTCGGCCATGGCTTCGACGATGACCGGAGCGATCCCGTCCGCGGCGCCACCCGTGAGCATGTTGTCCAGGGCAGAGATGCCTTCGATCTGCACGTTGCTAGTCGTGTTTCGCAGGCCATTAAAGTCGACCCGAAAATTTGAAACCCGGTTGGCACCAGCTTGCAGGAAGAAGAGGTTCATCGGGTTGCGGCCGACCAGCGGCAGATCAGCGATCTTCTTTTCGTCGACAACTACACGAATCGACTGGGAAACCGAATCCACCGGGGCAGTCTCGGAGGTAACCGTGACTTCCTCAGTGATCTCTCCGGTTTCCAGCGTGATATTGAGAGTAGCGGTTTCGCTGATCTGCAGTATCACGTTCGGATTGGACGCACGTTTGAAGCCGGGCAGCTCGGCTGCAAGCATGTAGCTCCCAGGCCGAATGTTGACAAAGATATAACGCCCGGTTTCGTTGCTGATCACGGTGGTGGACAGGTTGGTCGCGTTGTCGCTCAACGTGACTTCCACTCCCGGAATCACAGCGCCCGTAGCGTCAGTGACGACTCCTTCCAACTGCGCATTATTCTGGCCTAGTCCGGCCGGCGATAAAAGCAGTAGAAAGGCAACCGAAAAGATGAGCTGGAACAAAAGATTTGTTTTTCTCAAGGAATTTCTCCCAAGCTTGATGTTGCGCCAGCCAAGCAACCTGCTGAAGCGGTGTCAGTGTAATGGTCCCGGCATAAGCGCAGTTTGTGTTGCTAGAAAACAAGCAAAAAGCGTTCCGATCGTTGCACCAAGGCCCCAAGTGCTACCATTGTAAGGGCTTGGCGCGGAATCTATCTCGAACCTTCTGGAGCATTATCCAAAACATTGGATTAAATGGGGAGGAATAATTCAATGTTTTGAATACTTAGTGTTCTGCCGTACACGGTTTCGGTTTGAAGCGCCCTCTGGGACTCCTCGACTGCGCAGCGCGTCGCGGTTTTGCCGAGCTTGGGCATGCGAGGGATCCAACTGCAGCGCCTTTTCATAACAGCGGAGTGCTTCGCTGTAGTTCTTCTTGATGGCCAGGAAGTTTCCCAAGTTACAATAGGCTCTCGCTGAGTCGGGATCGATCCGTATCGCCGTCCTCATTTCGATGATTGCTTCGTCGATCTGTCCGACCGCCGCCAAGGATCCCGCGAGGTTGTGATGGGGCAGGGGTCGCCACGGATTGATCTCGACTGCTTGTCGTAGATATTCGAGTGCCTGTGCGTGCCTTCCTTGGCCCTGGAGGTATGTGCCAAGGTTGAAGTGGGCCTGATACGTACCCTCCGTCCGGGCAGCGAATCGAAACGCGGCCTCCTTCAATTGGGGCATTTCCTCTGCCGCTACTGGCAAGAGCTGCAACCAGAGGTTTCCCATTTCGTCTTGGGAGCGATTGCCCGCTTTTACCCGCTGGGGAGGCTGATTGGGATTTCGCACATTTTCCGCTGAGTTGTCGTAGGTATATTCCATGGTTAGCCGTGTGCCCTTGGGTAAGAAGAACGGCTTGGCTAGAGAGTATTCGTCCTGCCAGTTGAAATCCCATTGCGGAATGTGGAGCAATTCTCTGTGTCCTGTGCCCGGCAGGTGGGCGTCGATGGTCATGTCGTGGCAGATATAGTGTGCGTGTGGATAAATACTCAACAACTTGACATCGATCGGCAGCTCGAATTCTCGGCGAACCACGTAAGCATGCTCCCCGGCAGGGATATCGATGTCATTGGCACGAATCTGCAATCCAAAAGCCGTTTCGAGAGGCGGCTTAGCAGCAAAGTAAAAGCCGATTACAGGCTGAATCTGTTCCGGTTTGCCAGTCGGCCGCATGTGGAGCTGGAGCACGAGATCCACACCTGGTTCTAGCTTCCAGGCCAGATTATCTGGGTGGGGACGCGGCCTCTTGCCGGGACTCCAGCCCAGGTTAAACCCTCCCGGCGGAGAGGACTCGCCCATGTCCATGCCGCCAAAGCCGAGTTCGCCATCAGCTGCATCGAGTATCTGACAGGAATCGGTTGCGTCGATAGTCATCTGGGCGTGATGTACAACGCGTGGGTTGCCAGGGCGAAGCTCAATAGCTCGTACGTACCTGGTGTCCCCGACTGCCACGGGTAGCACGAAGTTGCGATAGACGTCGGTTCCTTCGCTCTGCAGAGTGTATGGGGCAGATAGGCTCACGACCAAATCGGGAGTTCCTAATTGCCAATCCGCGGTCCACTCGGGCAAGGGAGGTAATTCGGATCTGTCTCCCTCGGGCGATCCCGTCTCGAACCATTTTCGCAGCACATCCATCTCAGCAGTATTCAAGCGTCGCGTGTTAACAAAGTCCACGTCCCCTTGGGCAGGTAGCCAGGGTGGCATAAATCGGGACTGTGTCACCTTCACGATGTCGGCCGCATGTGAGCGCACATTCCTGTAGGTCAGTAGCGGGAATGGCCCCGATTCGCCGGGCCGGTGGCAGGGAGCGCAGTGTCGGTAGACGATCGGGGCAACGTGGCGGGAAAAGGTTACGACATTTTGCGATGCTTCGCCTGGCTCTGGCTCGACTGGCTCCTCAGGTAGCTGGAGCCCTTGACTCCCGGCGACCATGATTCCCGCGAGCGCTGTCGAGATGGTGATTCGTTTTACCTGCTCATCGAATCGGCGTTTTGCGTTCATTTGGGCAACTCGGCGATTGTGCATCCAACGGCTTGAGTGCGCCGTAACTCCACTCGCTGACCCGCGATAAGTGTCTTTATCACCTGCTCCAAGTCGTTCCGTGTCGGCGCTGGACGTTCCACGCCAAAGTCGACATATCGGTCGTCAATTCGCCCGCAGTAGACGAGTTGTGGGCCATCGACTCCGGCCACAAAAACAGCGGCCTCTGGAGTTGTCTTTGCCCCGGCCATCTTGACTAGGGCGTGCTCTACATCGAGGACAAACTCGCGGGGATAATCGTAATCGGCTAGGTGAGCCCGGATGTCTGATTCATTTTCAGCCGGATCGGGGTACACCATCAAGAAGGAAACTCCACGAGCCGCGTACTTGTCATATAGACGGCGAACCAGTGGAGCGTAGCGGTTTGAGATGGGGCAGTCGGTACGTGTAAAGAGCAGTACGCTCACGTCGCCGCGTATGATCTGGCGTGGGGCAGAGCGTTGACCATTAGAGTCGATCACAAACTCAAGGTCGTTATGACCATTCGATCCGGAGCAGCTCGCAATAGCTGTCCCCAGGAAGAGCAAGAACACAGACAGAAAGAGACTTCGTCGAACCTGGTTCACATTGGATTTGCGCACAAAAACACCCGCTAGGAGCCTGTCCGAGTTTGGTTAAGCGTACCAACAGGAAATATTGGGTTAACCGGTAATGTAATTCTCGAGCTGGTGAATGATGAAGTCCTGTTCCGAGATGACTTCTTTGACCACGTCTCCGATCGAGATCATTCCAACCAGCCGTTCGTTATCATCCAGCACCGGCAAGTGTCGGACCCGCTTCTCGGTCATCAATGCCATACACTCATCCATGGTCTGTGAGGGCCGGATGCAAACGACTCTCCGACTCATGATCTCCTCAATGGGCGTGTTCCTGGAAGACTTGCCCTTCAGGATCACCTTGCGAGCGTAGTCGCGCTCTGAGAAGATGCCCACTAGTTTCTTGTCCTCAACCACCAGAACCGCCCCGCAGTTCTTCTCAGACATCAGTTGGAGAGCCTCAAAGACCGGAGCATCCCGAGCAACCGACCAAACTATGTACCCTTTCTTGTCCAATACATGATTGACATACTTCATGGTTCCCTTTCCCCCTCAGCCAGTGCTCTTCAATTTACCTCACTATCCCCAATGCCTCCAATTCCGAAAATGCTCTATGGAGCCAGGGTTCCTCAACTAGGACTGGGCAGCAAAGATCAGGTGTAGCGCCTCTTTCCCGGCCTTGACCCATCTTTTTCGACCATGATCCTGGCCAAGTGCAATATTGTGAACGGCCAGGCAGGCCGCCAGATAACGAGAACGTAAAGGCACTGCGGAGTCGAGCTTACCGGGATAGAACTCGATGACCTGCTCCAGCCAAGGCTCTCCGTAGGAGGCGTACAAAGCGGCGAAATCGACGGCAGGGTCGCCAACAACGGCGTCTCCCCAATCGATGACGCCGCTGATACTGCCCGAGCGGTTGACCAGGATATGTTCCGCCCACAGGTCATTGTGCACGAGACTGAGCTCACGAGCAGGGGACGAGACTTCGTCCTCGAGATAGAGCCGCAGGTCGTCCGCGGCCACACTCAGGTCGCTGATCCCGCCTAGCTCCTCGAGAGCCTGCCTCCGATAACGAGAAACGAGGTCGGGCACCTCGGGCACACCGGCCGCTAGGGCCAAGTCAAGCGGAAAGGAGTGAAGTTCGTGAAGAAAGGGGCCCAGCTGGCGTGCCACGACTTTTGGAGACACTGTTTCCGACACATCGGCAGGGATTCCCGGGATTTTCTTATATCCTGCAAATGATCTAAACGGGCTTTCGCCCGACTCTTCAGAGTATTCATAATTCGGGACCGAGAGCGGCAACCTTTTCTCAAGCTCGCCCAAGAGCCTCAGCTCCTTTTTCAGCTTCTTCGTGCCACTTGTGTGCTTAGGAACGCGAAAAAGCCACTGAGTACCGACATGGAAGACGCGAAAGTCGAAGCCCTGATCGAGCAACTCGACACGAGAATTCTGGAACTCCGGGAAGCTTGCGGTGATGGCGGATTTTGCCATCTCCAAGACATCTGATTCCTGCATAACGAACGATGGGGCTCAATTCCTGCGCTCATGGAGGGCCGATAACACATGTTCCTTCCGTGGCGTCATAGAAATACGAGTCTACTGATTTTCCGCCTCAGCTAGCAGCCGCGCAACATCTGAATGGCCTCCCGCCATCGCCATTCTCAAGGCCGTCGAACCCGCATTGTGTTTTGCAGAGGGGTCTGCCCCTTGATTGAGCAACGCTTGAACGATTTCAAGGTGGCCCTTAGAGGCCGCCTGCATCAGACTGGTCCAGCCGTCAAGGGTCTTCTCATCAACTAAGGCACCGGCGGTGAGCAGGCCTCGCACGACCTCCGTTTTGCCATCTCGAGCGGCCAACATCAGGGCCGTCCAGCCACTATTATCCTTGTCGTTTGGGGAGGCACCCTTGGCCAACAGGGCTCCCATGATTTCGGTGTGGCCTCCCAAGACGGCAAGCATTAAGGCGGTCCCTCCATCCTCAGTCTTGACATTCACTGCCGCCCCCTTCTCCAAGAGTACCTCCACTACTTCAGAATGGCCTTCGGACAGCGCCTGCAGAAGGGCGGTTCCGCCGTCTTTGGCTCTTGCATTGACCGCCGCGTTCTTGGCCAGCAGTGTCTGAACGATATCGATTTGGCCTTGGGACGCCGCGATGATTAGAGCCGTCCCACCATCCTTGGTCCTGGCGTTTACCTGGACACCCGGGTGGGAGAGAAGGAGTTGTGCAACCTCGGTATGGCCCTCGACTACCGCCAACAGCAAGGCCGTCCATCCGTCACTTGTCCTGGCATTGACGTCAATCCGGTCTGCCAGCAGGGCCTGGACGGCTTCGGTGTGACCGCCTACCGCCGCATGCATCAGGGCAGTGCGTTCGGAGTTATCTTTGTCATTGACCCACTGGTGCCATGAGATCGGCCAACGCTCCTTGGCCCTGGCCACAAGCAGTGGCACCGCCTCGGCTTGACCGTTCGTCGCAGCCCAAATCAAGGCGGTCCTGCCAGCCCTGTCGCGAAGCCCTGCATCCGCTTCATCGGCGAACAAGACCTCGATTGCGCCTGTGTAGCCGTGGGCTGCGGTCCGCATCAAGGCCGTCTCCCCGTCGTTGGTCTGCACATTTATGCTGGCACCGGAATCCAGCAAGAGCCGCACCATCTCGGTATGCCCTTTGGATGCGGCTGCCATCAAGCCCGTCCAGTTCGAATCGGTCTTGAAACTTACATCGCTCCCTTCGGCCAACAAGAGATTTACGACGCCGGTATGGCCACCCTCCGCCGCATGCATCAGCAGTGTGGCGCCGATATTCGTTAGCTCATTCACATCCATGCCCTGGGCCAGGAAGAACTGTACGACTTCAGTGTGGCCTTGCGAGGCCGCAAACGTCAGAGCGGTCCAGCCGTCTTTCGTCTTGGTCGAAATCTCGGCACTCCCGTCGAGTAGAGCTTTTACGGCCGCCGTATGGCCATTTGTTGCCGCCAAAATCAAGGCTGTCCTGGCACTCTCGGTCGCTTTATTCGAATCAGCTCCGCTTGCCAGGAGGGCTTGTACCACTTCGGTGAAACCCGCCTCGGCAGCAAGCATCAGCACCGTCCGCCCGCCAGTGGTTTCCAAGTTGACGCTCGCCCCTTTGGCGACCAAGGTCTGCACTGCTTCGGCGTCGGCCTGTTCTACCGCTGTAACCAGATCTTCATTGACGTCTCCCCCACAACCAGGAAGCGAGAATAGGAGGAATGACAGTGCCCACAAGCTCACATGAGATGGATTGCATACTGCACACTTTCGTAACATCGGCTCTCCTCTATCTTTCTTGTAATAGGCAATGTTACTCCTCTGTGCGATGCGGGGCCAGCCCCGCCTCCGGCTGCACCGGCTCGTTCATGAAGGAACATCAGTTGGCCGGTGATGTTGCTGCTTGGGCATCATGCAAGCCTGGCGTATGATCACCGGAATGGAAACTGGTGACTGCTGCAATCTCGAATCGAGGCGACAGTTGACTTTACAACGCTTGGTGACTCCGCTAATCGTCCTGATCGTTTGGATGGGAGCGGCTCAGGCACAGCAGGATGAGGAGAGTCGCCGGGTCCCACCCGCCCAAACTGGCGATCTCTCGACGCATGTGCCCCAGCCGACTCAGGCCAGCAATGCCGGGTCTTTCGGTATTCGACTGGCGAACGACTTCAAGGCTCTCTTTACGACTCGTCAAAATCTCTGGATTTTATGCGCCGGACTGGGGGCCGCGGCTGCTGCGCACCCCTTCGATGAAAATGTCGCCGACAGTAGCTTGAACTCGGAGCGGCACGGAGGCAAGCATTTGGATCAGTTCTTCGAGGTCGGTGAGATTCTGGGAGGGGGGCTAGTCCAAGCTGGAGCGGCTGCAACCACTCTGGCGCTCGGCAAGCTGACCCACAATCAGGGAATTGCAGAATTGGGAAATGATTTGCTCCGGGCTCAGGTATTGACTCAGGGACTGACCTACTCCGTGAAGTTGGCCCTGCGCAGAGAGCGGCCCGATACCTCCAATAGAAGGTCCTTTCCTTCCGGTCATGCCTCGACCACCTTCGCCACCGCCACCGTGCTGCACAGACATTATGGCTGGAAGATAGGTGGCCCGGCTTACGCGGTGGCCGGATATGTGGCTTGCTCTCGTCTGAACGAGAGCAAGCACTATCTCAGCGATGTCATCTTCGGCGCCACGCTCGGAATCCTGGTAGGGAGATCGGTCACCGTCCGGATCGGACAGCAACGCTTCAATGTCGATCCCTTGATTGGACCCGAGGCCGTCGGGATTCAAATCCGCCTCAGTCGATGAAGGAGGGGACTGGCGGCGCAGCAAATCAAGAGTGAACTCCCTTTTTCCTACTGCCGCAGGATCCGCATGGGATCAAAGCGGGCGGCACGGCGGGCGGGCAGATAGCAGGCCAGCAAGGCGACCAAGGCCAGTACCGTGATCACCAGAGCAAAGGTCCTTGGATCGGTTGCACCGACTCCAAAGAGGAGATGGGCCATTGAACGCGCCACCAGCATGGCTGCCATCGTTCCCACCAGCAACCCGACTAGACTGGAAATCATTCCTTGCCGAACAACCAGTTTCAGGATGTCGGTACGGGCCGCACCAAGGGCCATGCGAACTCCGATTTCACGAGCACGGGAGTTCACGATTTGAGAAATCACCGCATAGATGCCAAAACTGGCCAGCAAGAGAGCCACCGCCGCGAAAGAAGCCGCCAGCCAGGTCTGGAAACGCTGCATTTCCAGGCTTCCAACCACGATCTGTTGAAGCGGCACGAGACCGGAAACCGGAATCTCGGGTGCCACATCCCAGATTGCCTGCTGCAATTCAGCAGCCGGGGGCAAGGCGGTACGTGACCGGACGACCAGAGAGGATTCGGTGGGGGCCTGCTCCTAGTAAGGCAAGTACACGGTAGGGACAGGATCTTCCCATAGACTAATCGACCGCATGTCGGAAACCACACCAATGACTCGGTTGGGCGACCCCCCGGTTCCGTCATCCTCTCCTCCACCCCTCCAGAATTCCTGACCCAGCGGATCTCGTTCACCCCACAATTCTCGAGCCAACCCTTTCGAGATCACTGCCACTGACTGACCCCGGTCCCCGGCGCGGAACTTCCGCCCCTGAAGCATCGGTACTCCGAGGGTCTCGAAGAAGTCGGAACTGATCCACCGATAGTTGGCGAGAGGCCTCTCCAGGAGGGGGCGGCTGTCTCCCGGCACATTGGCAAAGTCGACGGTGGACTGCCCGGATAGCGGAAGCATGTTGGTCAGGGCGACCTGGTTTACAGCAGGAATCTGAGAGATCCTTTCCAAAACAGAATCGTAGAATCGGTTCCTGTCCTGAGCCGACGGATAGGTAGTGGTTGAGGCTCGCAGGTCGATGGCTGAGATGTTCTCGACCACAAATCCCCGATCGACCTGACTCAGTTCCAGAAAGCTGGCGATCAGGAGGCTGGCAACCACCAGGAGGACCGTACTCAGCGCTACTTCGATTGCCACCAGCCAGGACCGGGCACCCGCAGTTTGCCGGGATTCGGTGCCTCTGTGTCCGACCGTGTGCAAAGAACGCTGAGGGTCGATCCGAGCCACTCGGAAGGCGGGAAGGAGCCCAAATATGAGTCCAGTCGCCAGGGAGAGCAGGACACCGAAAAGAACGACGCGGTAATCCAAAGCAATGTCGCTCAGCCGTGGCAGGTCCAGAGGGACCGTGCTGAGAAGAAGGTCCATGGCGGAATAGGCCAGCAACAAACCGAGAAGTCCGCCCAATACAGCCAGGACGAGACTCTCGCTCAGAACCTGTAGGACGACCCAGCGTGGGCGCGCTCCGAGAGCCATCCGTAGCGCCATTTCTCCTTTCCGGGTCGCAGTTCGGGCCAGCATCAAATTGGTCAGATTCACGCACCCGATCAAAAGCACCGCCCCTACAGCGGCCAGCAAGACCCAGAGCGGCCCCTGAACGTCACGAACCAACTGTCGCTGCAGCGGGATGATGCGAATCTCGAGCCCCATGTCAATCGGCATTTCGGCGGCAATGGCCTGCTGAAGAGTATCCAGTTCAGCCGCCGCCTGCTGGTGGGAGATCCCTTTACGGAGTCGGGCAATGACTCCGAAATTATGGTCTCCCACCGGATGCAGTTCATTCTCGGTAAAGCCCATCGGGACGAAGATATCCACCCCGCGTCCCAGGTCAATCAAGGAGCCCAGCTGTTTGCTGCGAGGGAAATACACATTCGGTGACAGAACACCGATCACTTGGTAGGAATTGCCGTTGAGCAGAATGCCCTGTCCTAGAATTCTTCGATCGGCCTGAAACTCAGTCCTCCAGAGTTCGTCCGTCAGGATTACTACCCGATCCTTTCCGTCAACATCCTCCTCGCGCCGGAAGCCTCTCCCAAACTGTACCGGCGCGCCCAACATGGACAAGATATTCCACGAGACCCGAGCCGCCCCCAGGCGCCGGGGCTCGCTGCGCCCGGTAAGGTTGAGGGTAAGACGGCCCAGAGCGGCGGCCTCTTCGACGCTATCGGCACTATCTCGCCAAATCTCGGAATGGCTGGCGTTGACGGGCAAGCTGGGGTAACGATTGGCGAGCTCCGGAATTACCTCACGGAGCACAACCAGTCGATCCGCGTCGGGGTAGGCCAACGGCTGAATCAGAATCGTGTTCACGACCGAGAAAAGCAGCGTGTTGGCTCCAATGCCTACCCCCAGCGTCAGGACTGCAGCCAGCGAGAAGCCTGGACTCCTTCGCAACAATCTCAGGGTGGTCCGTAGAGCATCGAATACACGGTGCGTCATTTTGTCTCCCTCCTCGGTTGAACGACTGGAGGCCGCACTCCGGGACGGTCTCGATCCGTGAAGAAGCCTTCGGCCCAGAAAAAAAATGAACGCTGCAACTTGCCACCAGTACCAGCGTTTCGCGGCACGCCGTCCGTAAGCATCAAGCCGCTCGAGAAACTCCTCGGCCAAGTCTCCACAGATATCTCCCCGCCGGGCTAGCGGCAAAAACCGAATGAGGAGCCAGCTGGCCAGAACAGGAGGCCCATTGCGGTGTTCCGACATCGCTACCGTCCCACCGAAGGGTTCAACCCTTCCCACATATTCAGCAAAGCTCGTCTCGAGTCTTCCAGTAAATCGACGGCGTCTCCTTCGAGTTTGAAGAAGCGCTTGGCTCTACCCCCTCGTTCCGGCGTCGGGGCACCCAGCTCAGAGGAGACTAAGCCTCGCTCCTCGAGCCGGCGCAAGGCGACGTAGACAGCAGCATGGGAAGGGCGGCGCGAGGTTCGGCGCTCGATCTCGCGCCCGATAGCCACCGGGTATGCCCCTTCACCCAGTCGCAGGCAGGCCAACAGAACCAGCTGTTCGAACTCTCCAAGAGATTTACGTGCCATGAAATTCTCAAGCTATTTTACTAGCAAAGCTACTTATATTGGATTTCCGAGTTTGTGTCAAATCGTCGGAGAGAGTCTCCTGAAGCTTGACAGGGAGGTTTTGAGACAACTTGAGAAAGCGTGCGACCTGAATCGAGGAGTTTCCTATCCGAAACGCCGGGCGGAGCGAGCGCGGACTTTGGCGGCCTCGATCTCGCGATCCCGCGCTGGTGCGCCGGTAACCAGAGAATCAAACAGCCTATGGACCGTCGCTGTGACTTCATCGACAGCCAGCTCGAAGGCGTCAGTATTGGCCTGGGAAGGTCGAGTGAAACCGCTCACCTTGCGCACGAACTGGAGAGCCGATGCGCGGATCTCCTGAGCGTCTGATGGGGGATCGAAGTTAAACAGAGTCTTGATGTTACGGCACATGAGAGCCTATCCTTATAAGGGGCCACCCAAAAGCGGCCAGTGAGGGCCACTTCAAAACCGGCCATTTTCAGGAGCCATTGAGAGCTGCATCCCTCGTAGGATGCGCCGATGGTCAATGTACTGAAAATGGAGAAGAAACAAACGGTTGTGGCGCTATTGAAGCTGGGCTGGTCGTATCGGCGGATCGAGCGAGAAACAGGAGTTCGTCGAGAGACTGTAGCCCGACATGATCCGTCCCGAGATTCAAAACCGGCCAAAGTGGCCCCCGGCTCGGGTGAGCAAAAGCGGCCAAAGCGGCCCCCGGGTCGGCGCAGCTCGTGTGAGCCTTTTCGGGAGGAAATCCAGAAGAAGCTTGAGCTGGGGTTGCATGCCAAGCGGATCTGGCAAGACCTGGTTTTGGAGCATGGCTTCGATGGAGCGTATAACTCCGTCAAACGGTTTTGCAGAAAGCTCAAAGCCGAGAGTCCACGAGTCTTCGCTCGGGTGGAAACTCCACCCGGTCGGGACATGCAGGTGGACTTTGGCAAAGCAGCTCTGACACAAACCGAATCGGGCCGGTACCGTCGCCCCCACCTGTTCAAGGCAGTGCTGTGTTATTCCCGCCACTCGTATGAGGAGGTCGTCTGGCGGCAGGATCTGGAGACCTTCGTCCGTTGTGTCGAGAATGCCTTCCACTGGTTTGGTGGCTCGGTAGACGTGGTTCGCTTGGATAACCTGAAGGCCGGAGTCACGCGAGCCTGCTTTGTCGATCCCGAGATCAACGCCGTTTTCAGTGCGCTGGGCCGTCACTATAGTTTTGCCATCATTCCCATCCATCCTGGCTCTCCAAATGAGAATGGAAAAGTCGAAAGGACGATCGGATATACAAAGTCCAGTGCCCTGAAGGGCAGACGGTTCGAGAGTCTGGCCGAGCAGAATGAGCATCTACGGAACTGGAACGAGCGGGTCGCCCGACAGCGCATCCACGGCACCACCAAACAGCAGGTCTGGCCCCGATTCCTGGAGGAACAGAAGGGTCTTCGACCTCTACCCGACTCCCGCTTCAGTTTCTTCCGTACCGGCCGTCGCACGGTCTCCGTGGATGGCCACATCGAAGTCGATCGAGCCTTCTACTCGGTACCCAATCATCTGCTTGGCTGTGAAGTGGCTGTGCACTGGGATGACCGGATCGTCCGAGTCTTTTTCCGAGAGCAGCAAGTCGTCCTGCATCCCAAGCGGAAACCCGGCCAGTTCCAGACCGAACCCACACATCTTCCGGAACGCAAACGCTACGCTCATTATCGAACTGAGAGTCAGCTGCTCGGGCAAGCCCGCAGGATTGGCTCTGATGCTCACCGCTGGGCAGTGCGAGCCCTGGAGGTGCGCGACGTGTTGGCCTACCGGCTCCTGAGAGGCATGATCTCTTTGACCCGACGCTACCCGGCCACGGTCGTCAATGAAGCCTGTGCCAAGGCTCTCTCTCACGATGCCTTCCGCTATCGGACCCTGGTGGCTTTATGCAAGCGACTAGACGTGCCGCAACGCTCTCTATTCACCTCCGACCACGAGTTGATTCGGCCGCTGTCTGAGTACCAACTCACTCCCAGCTCAGGAGACCCGGAATGATCTCATTGGAACTGGAACGGAAACTTCGCCACCTCAGGCTCTCGGGCCTGGCCCAGGTCTTTGACGTACGGCTGCAACAAGCCATCCAGGGCCGTCTCTCTCATCAGGAGTTCTTTGAGCTGCTCATCGACGACGAACTCACCCGCCGGCGCGACCGTTTGCTGGAGCGATGTCTCCGCCAGGCCCAGTTCCCGGAACGCAAACTCTTGGAGGACTTCAGGTTCTCTTTCAACACCTCGATCAATCGGCAGCAGATCTTTGATCTGGCCACTTGCCGATTCATCGAACAGTGTCGCGGCTGGTTGGTCATCGGTCAGGCGGGAGTCGGCAAAACACATCTGATCATCACGGTGGCAATCAAGGCTGTGGAAGCGGGTCACCGGGTACAGTACAAGTCGGCTTTCGATCTGCTCGAGGACATCGCTGAAGCCACTGCCACCGGGATGCGCCGACCCTACATTGCAGAGATGACCCGGATCCCGCTGCTGATCATCGAGGATCTGGGACTTCGGAAAGTGCCCGACTCGGCGGCTGAAGATCTGCTGGAGATCCTGCATCGCCGCTACCAGAAGACCTCGACCATTATCAGTTCGAACCGACCACTCGAGGACTGGGGAGCGATGCTGGGAGGAGACACGGCGGCCACCTCTGCGCTGCTGGATCGTTTTCTACACGTTTCGGAGGTGACCTTCATTCGAGGCAAGAGCTATCGCCTCTACGAACGTCAGCAACGGGAGAAGTCGACCAAGAAGCGAGGAGAAAAGAAATGATCCGGAACCGGAAAGCCGTGGAAACTGCCGCGCTATGGAAACCGTGGAGAACGGTCACATCGAGAAGCCGGCCCATGCATCGGTTCTTCCACCGTTCCCACAGCGCTTGGAAAACGGCTCGCGGTGCTCGCTCGTTTCCCACAGTTACGCACCGCTTCTGCTACTGGACATACCAACAAGAAAGAAGATTCCGGATCGACCAGCTTCGCGGTCCAAGAACCGGCCGAACCGGTCAACGAACGCCCTGCTCACGGGCTCACAGCAAACCCGCCCCGACCAGCAGGCCGTACAGCCTCCTCACGGAGGCCTTCACAAGGATTGAAATGTGTTCAAGGCGAGGATATAACTACTAGATCACTGGCCGGTTTTGACCCGGCCCTGAGTGGCCGCTTTTGATGTGGCCCCCGACATGAACGCATCCCACGGGAATCGACCTACTGGAGTGTGCGACTGATGGCCGAACACTCCGGAGTGAGCAAACATCAAGTCGCCCAGATCTGGAAGGCAGCCGACCTGAAGCCGCATCGAGTCCGTAACTTTAAAATCAGCAACGATCCTCACTTCGCCGAAAAGGTAATCGATGTGGTGGGGCTGTATATGGATCCGCCCGACAATGCGCTGGTTCTATCCGTGGACGAGAAAACTGAGATCCAGGCTCTGGATAGAACTCAGCCGATGCTCCAGCTCAGACCTGGACAGATCCAACGCCGGACACACGATTACAAGCGCCACGGTACAGCCAGTCTGTATGCCGCATTCGATGTGGTGACAGGTGAGGTCATGGGCCGCATCACCAATAGGCACCGAGCCAAGGAGTTCCTGGCTTTTCTCCGCCAGATTGATCAAGCGGTCGAGCCCGAACTGGATGTCCACTTAATCCTGGACAACTCGAGCACTCATAAGACCAAGCAGGTTCAAAGCTGGCTGGCCCAGCGGCCCCGATACCACCTCCACTTTACGCCCACTAGCGCCTCCTGGCTCAATGCCGTCGAAAGCTGGTTCTCACAGCTGGAGCGCCGTTCGATCTACAGAAACTCTTTCAGCAGCGTCCAAGAGTTGAGACAGGAAATCAAAAGATATATTCGGGTTCACAATCAACGCTTGGCCAAGCCCTTCAAGTGGCGCGCCACTGCTGACTCAATCCTGGCAAAGGCCCAAAATGCTCGCGAATCGCTCGGCCAATATTAACATCGGGAACTTACCGGACAGTGCACTAGTAGGCGAGCTGATGCCCGCGGTGCAAAAGAGGAAGACAGCTGTTCCAGGAGAAAGCTGTAGACTTGATGGAGCCGACGTCTCCTCGTCGGTTTGAGGGGCAGTGACACTTCGTTGAGAGCCTGTCCGAGTATCGGGGTGTGAGCAGTAATCTCAATTGTTCCCCTTGCGATCTCGAGCCTTTCGAGTCCAACTGGTGACTGGAAGAAAAAATGCCTTTATCGAGAATCCGACTCCGTCGGCGCCGCCTGGCTAGAGCTCTGACACGGAAGAGTCTGACCCAAAACGGGTGGGCTCGCCGGATTGGGATCAGCAGCTCGCATCTCTCAATGCTGCTTTCCGGAGAGCGGCGATATCCCAATCAGAATACGCGCAGTAAGTTGCTGGCGGTTCTCGATCTCGATTCTGAGGCTCTCTTTGTTCGGGAAGAGCCGATGAAGGGTTGGCCGATGAAAGGACTTCGAATGGCGCCAAGCAAAGTCATCACCCGGACCCTCCGGCACTTCTTGAATGTGGTCAATCTGAAACCATCGCTCCAGAGTCTGTGGCGCAAGCCGGGACTGAGTCTACTGCTGATAGGGATTCTGGCACTGGGAATGGGGGCCTCGATCGCGATCTTCAGCATCGTCGATGCGGTTTTGTTGAGCCCCCTTCCCTTTGCTCATTCCGAGCGACTGGTGGCAGTCTGGCAAACCTATCCCCACTGGCGGGCCGATCCTATCTTGAGCGAATTCTGGGACCATATTCCGCTCTCTTTTCCAGAGTATCGCGATTGGCGGAGGCAGCAGACTGTTTTCGATGACGTCGCTATCGTTGCTACCCGGCCTGCCACGCTTCTCAGCGGCGAGCGGCCCCGGCAGGTCAAGCTCGGCCTGGCCAGTCGCAGCTTCTTCCCTTTGCTCCAGATCACCCCGGTGCTGGGAGGGGGGTTGGAAACGGCAGCCCCAGTCGCCTCAGGGGCGCCCATATTGCTGAGCTACGGGCTCTGGGAACAATATTTCTCTTCGGATACAGACATTCTGGGGAGTTCGATTCGACTCGACAAAAGGCTGTTCACCGTAGTGGGAGTCCTTCCCCGCGGGTTCCGATTTCGCCAAAGATTCCTGCGCGGGATTTCCAATCAAGCTGATCTTTGGACGCTGGCCGAGGGATTCGACCGCTGGGTCGCAGACCGGGGAAACCGTTCCTTCTCGGCCCTCGGAAGGCTGCGCGAAGGAGTTCAGCCGGAGAGTGCCCACTCGGAAACAGAGACGCTGCTTCGAGGAGAGATTGCACCGGAAAGGCGGAGTGCCCGGATAGTTCAATTGCATACCGAATGGACACGAGAGGCCCGTTCGGCTCTATTGCCTTTGCTTGCCGGAGTCGGACTCCTGCTCCTGGTGGCTTGCGGGAATGCCGCCGGGCTGCTGATGGGAGAAACTGCCAGACGCTCTGATGAACTGGCCGTTAGAACGGCACTGGGTGCCTCTCGGTCAGGTCTTGTCCTTCAGGTCTTGAAGGAGAGCTTCGTTCTAGCTCTTGCCGCGGCGGCAATCGGTGCATGGTTAGCTGGCGGAATTCTTGGGCTGATGCTCGTTCTGCTCCCTTCTGAGCTTCCGAGAGCGACAGAGATTGGGCTGGATCTGCGGGTGCTCGCATTTTCGTTGCTTCTGGGGAATGGTTACTACCCTCCTTTTCGGAACCGGACCGGCCTGGTATCAGACACGATCTTCGGCCTTGTTCAAGGTTCAAGACGGGCCACGCTGAGACTTGATCAGGTGCGATGGCAAAAAGTCACAGTCGCGTGTCAAATTGGCCTGTGCTTTCTCCTGATAGCCGGGACGGCTCTCCTGGCCCAGAGCTGGCTGAAGTTGAGTCAGGTCGATCCCTGGTTCGAAGCCGAAGGACTCCTGGCCGTGTCCGTAAACCTCCCGGCATCTTCCAACGCGGCCGACCGAAACGCTCTTGTTTGGCGCATCCAGGACGCCGTCGCTGCACTTCCCGGAGTCCGTCAAGTTGGAGGTGTATCGCACTTGCCCCTCACCAATTCCACCCAGAGCAACAGTACCGAAGTAGAGAATGGAATCTCTCCCACTGCGGAGGGATCTCTCGAAGCCCAACGGCGGGAAGTCCTGCCCGGTTATTTCGAGAGTGCCGGAATCCCCCTCCTACAGGGCCGCGCTTTTCGCCAGACCGAGGGGCAAGGAGAGGACAGGAACGTGCTCATCAACCGGCAAATGGCAGACCGATTCTGGGGGAATCGGTCTCCTCTCGGCCAACGTCTCAGATGGGACCGCCAATGGTGGACAGTTGTGGGAGTGGTCGCAAATGTTCTGCACAAAGGTCTGGATCAGCCACCCCAGTCGACCTTTTTTGTCCCCTATTCCAAGAACCCGCGCCGCGATATGACGTTCCTGGTTCGACAGGAGGCCGCCCTTTTGGGCTCCCTGCTGGGCGAGGTCCAGGAGGTTCTATGGAGCATCGATCCCGAGATCCCGGTGACTCGCGCAACTGCCATGGAGACCGTGCTTGCCGATTCGTTGTCCGAGGAGCGTTTTCGGTCAGTCGTGGCAGCCACTTTTGCTCTTTCTGCGCTGCTCCTTGCCACGGTTGGAATCTATGGGGTGGTTTCGCGGATCGTCTCTTCCCGGTTACGAGAATTCGGGATCAGGATGGCGGTGGGGGCGGCAGGGCAGGATATTTTGAGACTGGTTTGGGGAAGGGGCCAGTGGATGACCCTGTGGGGGATCTTGGGCGGCATTGGAGCAACCCTGATCGTCTCGCAATTTCTAAGGGGGATCCTCTTTGGAATTGAGCCCACCGATGTCCCGACCTACCTCCTCACAGCCCTCACGCTGGTGGGTCTCTCTTCTCTGGCCAGCCTGCTCCCGGCTTCACAAGCCAGCCGTATCGACCCAGTGAAGGCACTCCAGGTGAATTATCCGGCTTAGTGCAGGGGCCGCAACCGAAAAAGGGTCAATTTAGATCGACCGCCGAGCCGCAAGCGGAAGCGCCGCGCCGGTTTTTGGCGGAGTTTCGGCAGATCATCGGCAAGCTTTCCCGCGCTCGCGCTGCCGCTTGGCGCTCTGAAATTGGGCGCTCCCAAGCCGTGTTCAGAGGGTCGACCCCGACCTGAGCTGCGAGGCAATCGGATAGGAAAGAGCGGCAAAGGAGAACCGGTGTTTGAAATCCGAAAGATCACCTCAAGACTTGCACGGCAGGTTCGGGCATGACTCGGCCGTCTCAGGAGGACGAATCCTTTTTTCGGCCTGCATTTGCAGAGTACGAGGACAGATTTTTATTTCAGATCCCAAACAACCAGCCGCTGCGCATCAGCGCTGCTGACCGGCGGTCGGGGATTCGGCCGGCATCTGATCGTCGTCGTGAGTTCCCCACTTCTCGAACCACTTCCTGAGATAGAGCTGGGTGCGCAGAAAGTTCGAGGGATTCCGGCTGGTGCCATGCCACTCGTTCTGAAAGCGCACCATTACGGTTGGCACTCCCAGGTATCGAAGCGCCTGGTAAAACTCTTCGGTCTGGGGCATGGGAGTCCGAATGTCGAATTCTCCAGTCAAGAACATGGTGGGGGTCTTGACATTCTCGACGTAGAAGATCGAGGAGCGGTCGATCCACTCTGTGGCATCTTCCCAGAACATCTTTTCGAAACCTCGAGAATAAGTAATGGCGTCCGAGGTCCCCATCGCGGACATCCAGTTTACGATCGGACAATTGGCGGAGGCCGCCGTGAAGCGGTCGGTATTGCCAACGATGTAGGAAGTGAGAATGCCGCCACCGGAGCACCCATAAACGAACAGGTTGTCGGCATCTATATAGCCACGGCCGAGCACTTCATCGACACCCCGCATGAGGTCGGGCATATCGGCTCCGGGATAATCATGGTTGATGGCGTTGGCAAACTGGGTTCCGTAGCCGGTGCTTCCCCGTGGGTTGGTGTAAACAACCACGTAGCCATTGGCAGCGTGTTCCTGAAAGGCGAAATTGAATCCACCATTGTACATCCCATGAGGACCACCATGGATTGCCAACATCAGCGGGTATTTCCGGCTGGCATCGAAGTCAGGAGGCTTGACGATCCAACCGTGTACCTTGAATTCGTCGGACGGGTACCAGATTTCTTCGACTTCTCCCAGCGTGACACCGTGGAGCACGTCGGCGTTGACTTCGGTGAGTCGGGTGGTCTGTGAGGGATTGCTGAGAGAGAAGCGATAGATGTCGCCTGGCTCATGAGCTGTGCTGATCGTGCCCACAGCCGTGCCATTCTTGGCAAAAGACGACAAACCGAGAAGCTGTTTGCCCTCGGTTAGACGTTTGACCCCACCTTCCAGGGAGACGAAGTGAAGACCTCGATAGCCTTCGCGACCAACGTTGAAATAGAGTCCGCTGCCATCCGGAGCCCATTGCATGCCTCCGGACTGGCGATCGTAGTCACCCGAGATCAGTCGTGAACCAGATCCATCGCGGTTCATCACGAATATTTTCGAATTGCGATAGGTGTCGCGGTGCTCCTCACCCGCAATGTAAGCAATGAGCTGGCCGTCAGGGGAAGGGGTAGGCTGGCCATCAGAGCCACGGCGATGCGTAATCCGCCGAATCTCAGCCGATTTCACATCTACCGCGTAGATCTCGGACTCTTGCCAGTTCTTAGGACGATCCCAATCCTCGCTCCGGTACGAACTGAAGTAGAGCTCGCTCCCATCGGGGCTCCAGTTCACACCGCCGTGATTCCAATCCCCGTCCGTCAACTGTCGGGCGGTGCCCCCATCGGCGGGCACCACGAAAAGGTGAGTCCAGCCAGTGTCGGTATAGCCGATTCCGTCGCGCTTGTAGCTGGCTCTTTCCACTACTTTGGGTTCGGCCGTCCATTTGGCTCCCTGGGGTCGGGACGGTAGCTTGACCCCGGCAAAATCCGCCTTGTCGTCGACTCGGCTGGTAAAGGCGATCCACTTTCCGTCAGACGACCATCTTGCATTCGAGGGCCCATTCTCCAGACGGGTAATCTGGCTCACGGCACCCTCATCATCCATCCAACGGACGAATATCTGCGAACCTTTGGGGTCGCCCTGTTTGGTAAAAAGGATGCGAGTTCCGTCGGGAGACCACCTGGCTCCGCCCCCTTCCAGAAGACGTCGATTCCTCGAACTGTCGGAACTCATGATCCAAAGAGCCGACTTGCGACGGTCGTTGACTTTGTCGACCCAGCCCCGGGTGTAGACAATCTGAGTTCCATCTGGAGAAATCTGGGGATTACCAACCGATTCCATATCCAGGTATTTCTCGAGGGCAAGCTTCTGAGTACCAGTGCCCTGGGCAACGATCTGAGGAATAGCGCCAGCCATCGTCAAGAAAACCGTGGAAATCGTGAAGAGACGGAAAAACGAGCGGGTCATAGGTCCTCCTCACCGCTGATAGCGGTGCAAACTTGCCACGCCACCCCTGCCCCAGCGCGGCTGTGCTCCTAGCAGCCCATCCTAGGAGCGGACAGGCTCCTAGCCAAAAGATTGGGCAAGTTATACCATGCCCGGAAGGCTCTACACCAACATTACTGGCTAGTTTTGACAGCTTGTGGTTGGGCCGGATGGGCTCGACCGCCGGTCAGTAAAGAAGTTGCAAGGGAGAGGTGTCTAGCTGGGTTAGAATCCCCTACATGCGACGTCTCGGGGAATTCCTGGCTGGATTGAGTCGAAAATATGCTCCCGACTCGTTTGTCTTTGCCTTTCTCCTGACATTCCTGGTTTATTTCCTGGGACTTCTGCTGACCGACCACGGACCTCTACAACTGGTACTTGACTGGTATGCAGGGTTTGGGAATCTCCTGAGCTTCTCCATGCAGATGGTCCTCATCCTGGTGACCGGTTACGGCCTGGCGACATCCCCAGCGGTGGAGCGATTCTTGGGTTATCTGGCTGGTAAACCACGCAGCGGCCCTGAAGGCATCGCGCTAGTCGCCGGGTGCGCCGCACTGCTGGGGTGCTTCAACTGGGGCTTGTCGGTGATTGCAGACGCGCTACTAGCCCGCGAAGTGGCAGCTTCGGCAAGACTTCGCGGTATCAGGATCCACTACCCTCTGGCTGCTGCAGCCGGCTATATGGGACAACTAGTCTGGCATGGAGGCCTCTCGGCTTCTGCTCCTCTTGTGGTGAATACTCCGGGCCACTTCCTCGAGGAGTCGATGGGGCAAGTGGCTTTGTCGGAGACACTTTTTCGGCCTTTTAACCTGGGCGTGACCGGGGGGATGTTGCTGATTCTCCCGCTCGTTCTGATGAGCCTGCATCCGAAGGGAGACGCAATCGAGGAGGCTCCTTTGCGAGAGGCCCCGGCTGCCGCCAAGACGCAATCCGGCGGAGCAACTTCTGCCGTTAGACTCGAGAATAGCCGCCTTCTGGTCTGGCTAATGGGGGTGGCCGGGCTGTTCGTTGTGGCTGATTTCTTCCTTCAGCGTGGCATCTTGGGCCTTGAGCTCAACATCCTTAATTTCACGCTACTCATACTGGGGCTGATTCTACATGGCACTCCTGCCAGGTATGCACAGGCAGTGGCTGAAGGCGTTCGCGCCTCGAGCGGAGTGATCCTGCAGTTCCCCTTCTATGCCGGAATCATGGGAATGATGAGTGCTTCCGGACTGGCAACTTTAATCGCGGGAGGGTTCGTGGCGATTTCCACTCCTTTGACCTATCCGCTGTGGACCCTGCTCAGCGCCGGACTCATCAACCTGGCTGTCCCCTCTGGGGGTGGCCAATGGGCGGTCCAGGGCCCGATTGTGTTGGAAGCTACCCAGACCCTTGGCGCAGACCTCGGAAGGAGCATCATGGCAGTGGCCTATGGCGACGAGCTAACCAACATGATCCAACCCTTCTGGGCGCTTCCGCTGCTGGGGATTACCCGATTACGAGCCGGGGACATTCTCGGGTACACCGCCATCCCCATGTTGGTAGCCTTCCTGGTGATGGCGTTGGGGGTGACCTTCCTCCCTTAAGATCCGGCCACTGGCCGGATGAGGGGCTAATCGGGAACGGCAAAGTCAAAGGCACTGGCAAAGGGGGAGGGCATTGGCTTTCCTGCTGTTCTCTGCTCTAAGATGACCTGAATCACAAAACTCAATCAAGGCGGAGGGAATATGCGGAATTGGATACTCACCTTTTTGGTAGCAACTTTATTTTTTGCGGCATGTGGCCGCATGCCGCAAGACCTGCCGGCCCCCCCACCCGAAGAAGTCGTGCAGCGGAGCCACATCAACCTGCCCGGTCGTTCCGATGATCTGCCCTATAGCAATGCCGTGATGGTTGGCAATACACTCTATCTAGCCGGCAGCATTGGAGTCGATCCCGAAACCGGGGCTCCCCCGGCCACGATCCAAGAGGAAGTGACGATCGTGATGGAGGGGATGAAAACCCGGCTGGAAATGGTCGGAATGACGATGGACGATGTGGTTTCGGTGCAGGTCTTTTGTCCTGATCTCTCCCTCTACGAAGAGTTCAATGCCGTGTATCGAACTTACTTCACCGAGAAGTTCCCCGCCCGCGCCTTCATCGGCTCCGGCCCTCTTCTGCGGGGCGGCCACTTCGAAATCATGGCGACGGCGGTCAAGCCCTAGTCGATTACATAAGCTGACCTTCCTACCGTTGAGTGAAGTAGAAGGGGTTCAAGGGTCCGGGGTTCCAATTCCCGGCGATACCCAGCGGTAGCTGAAGTTAACTCGGTCTATGCGGCGAAACCGTCTCCTTGAGGAACCGGGGGCGGGAAATCCGCTCGTCCAGGTCTGTGGGGGGAGCTGGTGGGGTAACCCACCGGCTCTACCTGGAAATCGGCGCGCTTCGCTCGGGGACTACTCGCTCGTCTAGGAACCCGGGTTACGACTGAATCGCAGATAAGGCAGACGGAGTCCGCCAACAAAGAATTGATCGGCACGGATTTCGTCGGGGGCGTCGAATCCAAGAGCTCCGAAGGCAGCGACCACATCGTCTTGTTCGACGCCGTCACCGCTGATCCCCAGGCCACCCACCAGCCGGCCGTTGCTGTATAGCGGCACGCTTCCCGGGAAAAAGACGACTCCGTTGATGTTGGCCGGGTCGGCAGAATCTTCTCCCTGAGTGCAGGGGTTGGCCAGATCGAAACGGAACAAATCAAAGAAGGGGCCGGGGTCGGATCCGGTGATTCCCGGCGGATAGAGAGGCTGGGCGCCGAAGCTGATCGTGCGATTCGTGACGGCTGTATCGGAGGGCACTCCCGGCATGTCGGCATCCCGCAGGCCACGCGAGAAAAAGATCACGTTGCGCGACTTGGCCACCGCAACATCGATGCTGAATGCTGTGGCGTCTGTCATTCGATAGAGTGCTAATAGAGTGCCGTCGAGGTCGGACACGGCGATCACCATCTTTGCTCGGCTACCCAGTGGCAGGCGGATCGCGGCCCGGGTCTCATCGGCTGAAGCGATCGATTGCTCGACAATACGGATCACGTCGTCTGATGATAGCGCGCTTCCGGAGTTGGGAGCGTCGGGACCAACCAGCCTTCAGCCAGCACGCCGCCGTCTCGAGGAGTAACCAGATATCCACCAACCCGAGGTCCTGCCGCGGTTCCGGCAGGACGGCCAACGCCGGCCACGAAGGGCAACCGCACACCTTCCACAAGGACCGCGAAAGGCGGAGGCAAACAGGCCACGGGCCCAAAGCGGGGAGATCCGCCCGCCGGATTCCCGGACAAGCTTCCCACCAGGGCCGCGAATTCCGCATGATCCGGAACCGTTCCGAACACTCCGATTCCGCCTGCCACACGGCAGTCTTTAAAGATCGGAATGCCGCCGCCATGCACTTGCTGAGGAAGCTTGTCGAACAGCTCCTCATCCGGAATCTCTCCCAAGCGTCCATCTCTGAACTCGCCGCTGAATTTTCCGGTGTAGGGCCCCGGCGAACAACCTCGCTGATCCTGGTAGTTACAAGGCAATTGATCGCCGGTTTCCAAGCCTTCCTCCCGCAGGAAAGAGCGAAGAGATCGGGGCCGAGGTACGAAGTGGAGCGGATTGAAGGTAGTGTTTAAGTCGCAACCTCGGTTGCTGTTCTCAATTCCGTAGAGGGCTGCTACTGGCTGGAACTTGATTCCCGGTGGGAAGTTGATTCCGCTGATAAAGCGTACGGTACGTGAGGAAAGGGGGGCTTGATCGTTGCTGAAATAGCCCCCGGTCCGGGCCAGAGCCACCGCTTTCTCGGCTGCGGCTTCCCCGGCCAGGATATTTCCTTGAGCTGTGCAGTATCGGCCCTGCTTATCTCCGGCCCAAGTGGAAGCTCGAGACCCAGTGAAAGCTGCCATCTCACCACGCGCGTTCATGACCGCGAACTGACGGCCCTGCTTAGTCCAGCGGCCGGGTCGGGGATCGGGATCGCTATCCCAGATTTGCCGAACGATCTCAGCCAGCGCCAATCCTTTTCGCAAGAGTTCCAATCCCTGAGGGCCATAGCTGACATCCACAATCGCCTGGGTAGCCACCGCTCCCACTCCAGCTTCCGCCCAGAGAACCCCATTTCCAACCGAAAACACCCGCGACTGAACGGCCCCTCCGACCTCGCCCGTCTCCGGATCGTAGCCCAGAATCGAGAAGGTGGCCACCGGATCCCAAGGCAACTCCCGGCTGGCTGGTAACTTGCCCGGCTCATTGCTGGCCGGTGACAAGGTACAGCCCAAGTTCAACGAAAGAGGCACCAAAATAGAGAGAACCAACCATCTAGGCATTCCTCTGACCTCCACTGTGCAGATTAGTAGCCCATCTCAAACCGACGAACAGCCGAGCTTGGCACCGGATGCCTAGTATCGGCCTTGGCGATGACTACTGCAAACGTTCCCGTTTGCCGGGGGCCCAGGCCAGCCGATATAGTCGTTCCCCTATGCGAGCCTTTCAACTCTGCTTTCACCTATTCCTGAGCGGCTGGATTCAAATGGGATCCTCCCTCTTGGCTCAACCCCAAGAAGCTGATACCAGTGCCAAGTCCTTCTGGCCTCAATGGAGAGGTCCGACCCTGGATGGAGTGGCCCCGAGGGCCGATCCGCCAATCCGATGGAGCGAGAGTGAGAACGTGGCCTGGAAAGTTGAGATTCCAGGGCGTGGAGCTTCCACTCCCATCATCTGGGGAGACCGGATCTTCCTTCAGACAGCCATCGATGTGGGTCCCGAATTACCGCCCAGAAAGGAGCTCCAGAACTGGCAGGAGGACGGCACAAAGATCTACCAGGGTCTTTCCTATGTCCCCTCCTCCCGGGTCAAACGGTTGCTACTGTTGTCGCTAGATCGCCGAACCGGGGAGACTATCTGGGAGCGCGCCCTGCATGAAGAACAGCCGCTGGAAGGGAGGCATCCGACCAATACCTGGGCCTCGGCCTCTCCCTCCACCGACGGCGAAGTGCTCGTCTCGTTTTTCGGATCACATGGCCTCTATGTCCTCAATTTGGAAGGCGCCCTGCTCTGGCAGAAGGATTTCGGGCAGATGAATACCCGAAATGGATGGGGCGAAGGGAGTTCGCCCTCCCTCTCTGGAGACGAGGTAGTCGTCAACTGGGATCACGAAGGGGATTCCTTCCTCGCCGTCTTCGATAAACGGAGCGGAAAGGAGCGTTGGAAGCAAAAGAGAGATGAGATGAGTTCTTGGTTCACTCCCCTGGTCGTGACCCATCGGGGACGCCGTCAAATCGTCACTTCGGGTGCTGGACAGGTGCGTGGCTATGATCTGGAAACAGGTGAGGAGCTTTGGTATGGTCCTGGACTTACCCCGAATTCGATCCCGACGCCCGTGGCTGGCCAGAACCGCGTCTACCTGACCAGCGGGTACAGCGCCACGATGCTACTGGCTGTCGATCTGGAGCGAGCTCGCGGGGACCTGGAAGCCGCAGAAGCGATCGCTTGGCGCTATGAGCGTGATACTCCCTATGTCGCCTCTCCTCTCCTGTATGGAAACTCCATCTATTTCTTCAAACATCTGAGAGGGATCCTCACCAGTCTTAACGCGGCGACCGGACAGCTCAACTACGGACCGTTGCGTATCCCTGAGCTAAACGGTGTCTACGCTTCGCCGTTGGGGGCCGCAGGGCGCGTCTACCTGGCCGGGAGAGCAGGGAATACGGTCGTCATCGAACACGGAGCGGAATACAAGGTGCTGGCCGTGAACCATCTCGAGGACGGCTTTGACGCGTCTCCGGTGGCGGTAGACCGGGAACTCTACTTACGAGGACGGAAATATCTCTACCGAATTTCTGAGTCTCCGCGGGATTAGATGCAAGCGCGATCAAAACTCATCCAGAATTGGCAACGGGTACTTCCCGGACGGTGCACTAGAGGGTAACCAAACAACTCTCGCAGACACATATTTCTTCCGAATCACCCCAAGATTCCTCTGCGAAACCTCTGCGACTCGGCGTCTCTGCGCTTGCATTTCAACTCATCTCATCAGTGCGCGTAGCGTCTGCACCAAGCCAGGCCCTCGTAGCGGCCGATCGGCTTCGTTTCTCGATACAATTCGGCCTTCCGGATCGAGCAGAATGGCGGTCGGGTAGGCGGAGATCCGGAATCGATGGAGTACGAGCTCATGGATGCTTCCAGTCTGGGCCTGGGGCCACTCCGCGTTAAACCTCGCGACGATTTTCTGGGCCTTTTCTAATCCCTCTTCTAGATCCCGGGAGCTGACACCACGGCGCAACTCCTGGGGGGCGGGATCGGCGTTCATTCCCACAATCTCAAATCCCTTTGTGTGGAACTCGGCATAGGCTTCAACCAGGTTGGGAAACTCCGCGATACAGGGTCCACACCAACTCCCCCAGAAATCGAGCAGCACAAACTTGCCACGAAACTCAGTCAGATTGCGCCGTTGCCCATCGAAATCCAGGAAAGAGAAGGGAGGGATCTGACTACCGCGGTCCAACTCGATGCGCGTGTAATCAGAGCGACTATGAGCTTGCAAGCCAATTCTCTGCGCCGCCGTATCAAGTGAACCAAAAGAGAAGTACTGATTCCCAGCACGCATTACGATCGTCTCATTGCGGGCAATCGCCCACTCGGGGGAGAGTCGAGAGAAATCGATATGGCCGTCGGAGTTGCTGTCGATTCCCAAAATAGCTTGTCTGGGATCGAGCTGAAGACGGTTCGGCAGGAACCCTTCCAGAGTGAACAGATGGGGCGTTTCGTCGAAAGTAAAGCTTCCCTGGATACCGGCGAAGGTATTCCAGGAGATCGCCCGCGCCGAGTAGACCTGACCTTCCCGCTTCACGCTATGTTTCAGGAAGCGGAGCTCAATCGGAAATGAATCGAAGACTTCGTCGTCGAGCGGAATTCGAAACCGGGCTTGGAGGTTGAAGTCCGGGTGGCTGGACGGTTCGAAGCGCAGGCGCTCGTGCGGCTCGATCATCTGATTTCCGTTTAGATCCACAAGAGCCACCGGGGCAGTACCTATTGCCTCTACGAGTAGGAAAGCAAAAGGTTTACGGGGCGGCACTCGGATCTCAGCTTCGAAGACCGGATCGGCCATTCCAGCCGGCACCCGCCAGGCTACCCTTTTTTGGGCGCTCATCGGGAGCAGATTTGCCTGCTGGTAGGCCATTGGGCTCTGAGCGGCTGCCAAATCCGAATCGAGATGCCCCACATACTCCGTTGGAGGTCCTCCCGAACAGGCGGAGTAGCCGGCCACAGCGAAGTAGAAAAGGGAATGTTTCAGATCCAGTCTCCCCAGCATAAGCCTCCATATTCTAGCCGAATGCCGGGAGTTTTGGTCGACAGACCTGAGACTCTTTCCCACCCCCCTTCGCCAAGGCTTCGGAGGACAGGCCCCGGGCTGACGCCACGGGGCTCTGATGATACCGCCACCATCCCGACCGGCGATCGAGCCCATCGGCCTAACTAAACTAGACAACTCGTTCGGCCGCGGGAAGACACGATCCCAATGCCGGACAGCAGTGGGTCGTCGGCGGACACACTTTCTGTCGCTCGCGTAAATAATGCATGCGTTGTCTAGACTTTACAGCTTTCCCACCGGCAACCCTCCACTGGCACTCCGCTTGCAGACCAGTGACAACCGGAGGGGATGTACCATGGATCTCTGGATAAACGATCTGCGCCTGGCTTTCCGATCGCTGTCGGCGCGACCTGGCTTCACCTCAATTGCATTGCTCACACTCACCCTGGGGATCGGGCTCAACAGCCTTATTTTCAGTCTTGTCGATGCCGTGATGATCTCCCCGTTGCCCTTCCGAGATCCCGAAAAGTTAGTCATGGTTTGGGAGACCTTCGAGCGAAATGGCCTCGAACGGAGAAACGTGGGTTACCCGACCCTGCTCGATTGGCAGAAAGAGAATCACGTCTTTGAGGAGATTTCGAGCCTACTCTCGGCCACGTTTACCCTGACGGGCGAGGGCGATCCGCAGCGAGTTCAGGGGCAAATTGTCGATCCCCAGTTCTTCGACTTATTGGGAGTCGGCTCGGCCTTGGGAAGATCCTTTACTCCCGCTGATAACGAGAGTTTCCAGCAGAGCCCGCGGGCCATCCTCGGACATGAGTTGTGGGTCCGCCAATTCGGAGCCGATCCCGAAATCCTGGGGCGGCAGATCCGATTCAACGGAGTGGGCACCAAAGTTGTCGGGGTGTTGCCTCCCGGCTTTGCCGGACTGGATGGGCAACGTCAGCTGTGGCTACCCATGCTACCCGGCGCTCGAGTCGCTCAGCTGCCGGAAAGCCTACTCTCGAGCCGCCGAGATCGGGGCCTACGAGCGGTGGCGCGCCTCCGCGATTCCGCAACATTGGACCTCGCGCAGCAGAATCTGAATGCGATCACAGCTGGCCTGCGTGCACAATACCCGGACAGCTACGTAGATCGGGGCGCTCTGGTCGTCAACTTGGAATCCGAGCTTCTCGGCAGCTCACAGAGTCCGGCGATTTTGCTCCTGGGAGCGGTCGGCCTGGTCCTTTTGATTGCGTGCGCCAATGTAGCCAATCTCCTGATGGCCCGCACTGCCGGTCGTAGAGGCGAGATCTCCCTTCGCATCGCCTTGGGTGCTACCAAGATTCGGCTGGTCCGCCAGCTGTTGACCGAAAGTCTGCTTCTCGGATTGGCAGGAGGCGCCCTGGGAGTATTGATGGCCTGGTGGGGCACCGAGTTCTTGAGCCGGCATATGCCCTTTCAGTGGCCCGAATATGTAACGATTCAGATCAATTTATCGGTTCTGGTCTTCACTTTCGGCCTCTCGCTGGTGACCTCTATTCTCTTCGGACTGGGGCCCGCCCTGACCGGATACGAGAAGGGGCTGCGGGCGTCGCTGGGTGGCCGAGGGGAGGTTGGCCTGCGCCATCGAAGATCAGATCCACGGGGGATGCTCGTGGTCTCTGAAGTGGCCCTGTCAATCGTGGTGCTGGCAGGAGCTGGATTGCTCCTGAGGAGCTTTTTCGCCCAGCAGTCAATCGATCCCGGGTTCGAGCCTCGAGGTCTGCTGACGATGGAACTTGAACTCCCGAGGTCCGAATACGAGCGTGAGCGCGGCCTCCAATTCGTCGACCAACTGTTGCAACGCATCCGCGCGCTGCCCGGCGTGGGGGCGGCCGGAATATCTACGGATACGCCACTGAATGGCGGTTACAGTGCCCGACCAATTGGGAGCGAAGATGCTTTAGCCAAAGATCCCGAGGCACAGACTCGAATCTACTGGCACAGCGTCACCCCGGACTACTTTCGCAGCCTCGGCGCCGACCTCCTGGCCGGCCGGGATTTTCAGGGTTCCGATGGTCCTAGCACTCCAGGAGTGGTCGTAGTGAGCAGTCTGATGGCCCGGAGAACCTGGCCTGGAGAGAATCCGTTGGGCAAGAGGCTAACCTCGGACCTGAAGGACTGGTTGACCGTGGTCGGAGGGGTGCAAAACATCCGGCATCGCAGCCTGGTGGAAGACGACGTGAACTTCCCCGATGATCCGGATGTCTATTTCCCAATGACCCAGATGCCACGGCGCTCACTCTCGCTCGCGATTCGGTCCGATGCCGAGCCCGCCAAGCTGCTGACGCCGGTTCGGCTCGCAGTGGCAGAGATCGACCCCAATCTGCCGTTGTTCCACCAGTCCACCATGATTGAAATCGTGAGAGATCAGCTGATTACGGCCCGAGCAAAATCCCAACTCATTGTCCTTTTTGCGGCTCTGGCCCTGTTCTTGGCTTCGCTCGGAATCTATGGCGTCCTTTCTAATCTGGTGACCGAGCGTCGTGAGGAAATCGGCATCCGCATGGCCCTCGGCGTCCGGCCTGGCGAAGTGCTCAGGATTGTGATGCGGCGAGGCTTGATCATGGCTGGAGCCGGAACACTCCTGGGGATCGGGGTTGCTCTCGGGTTGACGCGCCTGCTCGGAAGCCTCCTCTATCAGACCAGTCCGACCGATCCTCTCACCTTGTTGACAGTGAGTCTGCTCTTTCTGGGAGTGGCCGGCCTCGCCACTCTTATCCCAGCTCAGCGAGCTGTCCGAATCAGTCCGATGAGAGTTCTCCGTACCTGACCCTGGGGCTAAATAAACTCGAAATCCGAGAATCCTGAATTAGGCTTAGTCTGTCACTCCCTCTAGACACCCCCTGGGGGCCATCGCCTTCCGCATGATTGCGAGGCAAGGCGAAAAGAGACCTTGAAGTGGAACAGCGATATAGGTATTCTATACTGTGAATGCCTGAGGATATGATGAACCGAAGAATTGACATTCTCAAAGGCACACTCGACCTGCTCATCCTCAAAACACTCTCGCTGGAAGCTCGTCACGGAGTAGGAATCGCCGACCGCATCGGCCAAATCACTGGCGGCACGTTCGAAGTCAAAGCAGGCTCGCTCTTTCCCGCCTTACACCGACTCGAACAACGCGGCGCCATTGCTGGATGCTGGAAGAAAACTGAGGAAGGGGTACGCGCCAAGTATTACGAACTTACGACACCCGGCCACAAGCTTCTCTCCCAGGAAACCCGGAAATGGCGCAGCGTGACAGCGGCCATGGATTCGGTGTTGGAGAGCTGAGCAATGCCCAGGTGGACTCTTCTCACAGCCTGGATCCGGAACGTGTACCGGCTCTTGTCCGGTAAACGGCATTTGGAACAGGAGTTGGACGACGAACTGCTGGCTTACCGGCAACTCCTGCTCCTGCGGAAATCTAGCCAGATTCTCGATTTGAGAGAGCAAAGCCAGTTGTTCGAAGATTTCGCCGCGATCCAGTCCCTCTCCATGCAGCTGACAGGGGAGGGAACTCCCGAGCAACTGCAGGGAGGGATTGTCACTTCCAACTTCTTCTCGGTGCTGGGGGTCGATCCGGTCCTCGGTCGACACTTTCCATCCAGATGAGGAAGGCATCGGCTCAGATGCCGTGCTCATCAGTGGAGAACTTTGGCGAAGTCGATTCGGCGCCAATCCGGCAATCGAAGGCGAGAAGATCGAAATGGATGGAAGCAGCTTTACCGTGGTAGGCGTCATGCCGGAGCATCTGCGTCTCCTTTTTCCGGTCGAAGCCAACATTGAAGCCAACATGCAAATCTGGATTCCACGGCAGCAGCCGCTCAATCGGCTGAGGCGGGGTCTTTATTTTCTGCGCACCCTGGGACGTCTGCGGCCCGAATCGGAGTGGGGCCAGGCGCAACGCGAGATGGAGGAAATCACAAGACGGATCGTTCCGGGTAAGCCTGAGTACACCGCATCTGGTCGCAGCTTCTACGTCGTCCCCTTGCAAGCCGATGCGACTCGCCAACTCAGGTCTCCCCTGCTCGCGGTCACGGGAGGAATTGCGCTTCTGATCTTGCTGGCTTGCTCCAATGTGGCCCATCTGATCGTGGGGAGGACGTTGCGCCGACACTCCGAGTTTGCGCTGCGTACAGCGCTGGGAGCGAGCCGGCTGCGAGTGCTCCGCCAGTTGCTTACGGAGGGAGCCCTGCTCGGAATCTCCGGCGGACTGGGGGGTATCCTCGTTGCAAGACTGGGAATTCACCTCTTCCCCATCCTCAAACCGGCGAGTCTTGCACACTTTGAATCATTCGAATTGAGTCGTCTAGCACTCGTCTTGGCGTTGCTACTCACCCTGGCCACGACGCTGATCTTCTCCTTGCTCCCATTGCTCGAAGTTTGGCCGGCTGAAAGTGTCATCGGAAAGCTGATCCATGTCGACTTCATGACCGAGAGAGGACTCCAAGCAGTCTGGGCGCGCATCGTGGGAGTGGTTTCGCACATTCGCCATCGGGAATTGACCGGGGTGGTTCGCGAACAAGTCTATGTCCCCTTCCGGCAAAGTCCACGGAATCCGCTGGCTTTTATCTTGAGCTTCAAGGGAAACCAGAATGAGGCACTCACCTCAGCGCTCCGCCGAGAGATCGCCCAGGTAGATCCCAAACTGGCTCCCTACGACTTTCGCCGGCTCTCGGACTACGTCAGTTCCGCCACCAGCAGTCAGCGCTTCACGACTCAGCTGGCCACAGTTTTCTCCTTCAACGCCCTGCTGCTGGCGGCTATCGGGATCTACGGGGTCGTCTCCTACTCCGTCCGCCAGCGGCTGCGAGAGGTCGGAATCCGCCTTAGCCTGGGGGCGAGGCCCTTCCAGATTCAAGCCCTCCTGACGAGAAGCGTTTTGCAGTGGTCCGTTCTGGGCCTGGGGCTTGGCCTCGGACTGTCGTTTTTGAGCGGGAGTGTGCTCGAGGAACTCCTGTTTGGCATCTCTCCGATCGACTTCCCAACTTATTTGCTGGCTGGCCTCATCCTCATTGGAGTCGGTCTGGCAGCCAGTTGGATGCCGACCCGTAAGGCCCTGCGAATAAGCCTAATCGAGATTCTGCGGACCGAATAAGGGAGCGCCTGCAAGGGCGTGACTATTGAGCATTCCAGTCAGGTTCGAGCAGCGTTGCTGAGAGAAACTTGCCCAAAGTAGCATAGGCACCACCCTCAAGCTGTCTCACAATATCCCTGGCAAGCTTCAAGAGAGTGATTTCAGAATCGTAGGAGGGGCCCTCCCAGGCCGCGAGCAGACTGTCAGTTCCGACTACAAAGGCCTTGTTTTCAATAACTCGTGAATTATCCGGGATAACGGCCGTAACCGCTGTCGAGGAGATGGCAGTTCCGAGCTCAACCTTTTCTAGAATTCGAGGTCTAATTGCGAAAGGAAGGAACCCTACTGTGACGAACATCCGCACCGCCCTAACTCTCCTGATACTCTCGATCGGCAGCTCCTTCCTCTGTGGACAAATTCCCGCGGATTCTCGCCGACAAGAAATCGAAGAGTTGATGAAACGGGCCGCTATCCCCGGCCTCAGCATTGCCGTAATCCGTGATGGTGAGACGGATTGGACCGGGGACTCGGCGTCCGCAGCCTGGACCAGCCCTCGCCGGTCGACGGTCAGACAAGATTTGAAGCCGCCTCACTGACCAAACCGGTGGTAGCTACCGCGACGCTCCGCTTGGCCGAACGGGGAGTCCTCGACCTCGACCGGCCGCTGGCCGATATCCTCCCTTACCCTCGTCTCGCACATGACGCTCGGCATGAGAAGATCACTCCGCGACACGTACTGAGCCACTCAAGCGGACTGCCCAATTGGGGCGGAAAGCGCCTTGAGCTGCTTTTCGACCCCGGGCAGCGATTCAGTTACTCGGGAGAGGGCTTCGTCTTTCTACAGAAGGCTCTGGAGCACAAACTGGGCCGGAGCCTTCAACAAATCCTGAGTCGCGAGATCTTCGACCCCCTCGGGATGGCCTCGAGTAGCGTGGTATGGCGAGACGACTTCGAGGCCACTGCCACGCAAGGCCATGACGAGTGGGGAGAAGGGCGCGATCTTAGACGGTCTGAGGAGGCCAACGCGGCCTCTAGTCTGATCACAACAGCCACCGACTACGCCCGATTCGTGAGCGCTCTGCTGAACCACAAATTGCTCGAACCAGACAGCTGGACCGCAATGTTCTCTCCTGCGATCAACACCCAGGGCTGGGGCTCCGGGACACCGGAGGCTCAGGCCCACATCGACTGGGGGCTGGGCTGGGGATTGGAGCGGACAGATCACGGCCGTCTGCTCTGGCACTGGGGCGACAACGGCTCATTTAAGTGTCTTGTGCTGGCAGATCTTTCCGCCAAAGGCGGCTTCGTCTACTTCACCAACTCAAGCGAAGGACTGAGTATTGCTCCAGCCATAACTGATCTACTCCTACCCGAAAGCCGCTTGTTGAGGACTTTTCTGGAGTACGAATCGGTTGATGCTCCAGGCCGCGCCCTGCGCCAACGTTTGGTCCTTGCCTTCACTGGACCTCGAGCCGGTGATCCCTTCGCCTTGCTCAAAGAAAGCTTTGAATCTACCCCTCTGCCTGAGATCGGAACCTATCACGCGGTCAGTCGCCGGCTGCGTGGACTTGGACAGCTGGCCGAGGCTGTGAGGGTACTCGAGGAAGCCCTCGCGAAGCTCGCTCCCGAAGTCTGGTCTGCCGAGGACTTCGGTGACGCTCTGATCGAAGCCAGACAGTACCAGAAGGCCCGGGAGACCTACCAAAAAGCAGCCGGACCTGCTCCACCGCCAATTCGGAAACGGCTTCAAGAAAAAGCGGTCTGGGCTGAAGAACGACTCGCCATTGAACAGACTCCAGCTCCAGCTTCGACCAGTGACACCCTATTGAAACGCTATGTCGGTGATTATGGGCCTCGACAGATTCGGCTTAGCGGCCACGGATTGACCTACCAGCGGCAGGGAAATAGCAGCTACCCCTTGATTGCGATGGGCAATCACACCTTCTCTCTGGATGGGCTCGAGACTTTTCGGATCCGATTTGCGATGGGACCCGAGGGTCCGGCCCGTAAAATCATCGGCCGCTATCTCGATGGCACTGTGGACGAGTCATTACGAAGCCACTAGCGGGGCAAATTCACGCGCCGTCGAAGCGAAGAGTAGGAAGCGCCAAGCTGACAAGGCGTTGTGCCCGCAGGACTGCCGTACTTCACTGCCTACTCTCTCGGGGTTCTCCAGGGGTCGAACCAGGCAAAGGGGACTGTCGCCAGTCTGCTAGCAAGCGATCGCGATGCCCAACCGCTCATCGAGCGCCGAGACCGCTCGTCGAAAAACGCTTCTCGCTTCTTCTATGCCTCTTTCAACATAGTCGTCATGAAGAAGCGGATTCTCCAACTCAGCGCGCTCCAAGTAATCATCTCACTGGCCGTTCTTGGAAACATTTCAGGTGCCTCTCTGGCCCCAGAATGTAACTGCCAGCACGATTTCGACTCCATGGTCAAACTGGTCGAAGAGAACTACGCGGGTTTTGAAGACCGGATCACGACGAATCGTCGCGCCAAATACGAGGAATTGACCCGTCGCTTGCAAATCGACAGCCAGGCGAGCGCTCGTAAAGAGGAGTGTTGGAGACTATTGAATCAGTGGATTCGCTATTTCGACAATCTCCACCTGTTTCTAAAGGACGGAGAACAAACCACCTGGTCACAGCGCTTTGAACAGCTCGGACCGCCTGGGCCGGTTGAGTTTCACGAACTAGACGAGGAAACGCTGCTGCTGATCATTCCATCGTTCCGTCCGGCCGCCGGGAAGCAGCTCGAGGCGCTGCTTCAGCAGCATTCAGATCGGCTCTCACAAGCTCCGCGGTTGATTCTGGACATTCGCGGTAATGGAGGAGGCGCTGATGCCGGATACCGGGCCTTGTTACCTCTGCTCTATACAGGACCACCGCCGCGCCCGAGTACACCGGCCATTCTAGCTTCGACTGCCAACACGTGCTTTGGAAGCAATTCGCCGAGAACAGTTCGGTAGCTCCACCCTGGCTGGCAGGTGTCTGGTTTCCCAATTGGAGGAGAAGCAGGGACAGTTCGTTCCCATGCCAGTGCCTCCGATGGCTACCAATCAAGCCGTGCTTCCCAACCCCAAACAGGTGGCAATCCTGATCAACGGCAATGTGGCCAGCTCGGGTGAGACATTTCTACTCCGGGCCCAGCAGAGCCGAAAGGTGGTCCTCTATGGTCGTGCAAACAGCTCTGGAGCGGTCGACTACCTTAATCTCAACCTTCTTCCGCTGGATTGTGCCGAGCGTGGATTCGGCCTCGTCTAAGCCACCACCAAGAGATCGATGGATCCGACCGACCGGTTAGACGAAACAGGAATTGCTCCCGACATCAGAATCCCTCCAAGCGTCAGTGACGAGATCAGCTTTGTCAGAGAACATCTGAAGCATCGTTGAGAAGACACGGGCGTCGTCTCTCGGCCCATGTCGCTCGTAACGCAATCCGCACCAATACTCGGACAAGCTCCTAGCACGGATAACTCTCGCGTTTTCGAAGCGAAGGGCCGGAAGCACCGCTCTGACAAGGTTTCGTTCACTCCCCAGGGCCCCGCAGTCATAGTCATGCACTCTGTCGAGGAGCCCGAGGGTGGGGAACGCAGTCAGAGGTGAACCTGGAAATGGTTCTCTTTCGAGAGAGTGGGAAGCCCTCCGGGTCAACCTAGTCAGGCCGCCCGTATCAAGACCTGAGGCAAGACCTCAGGACTGGAAAGGTTTGCGAGGTGCAGCGAATAATGACGCTGAATCCGGAACTCAGCCCCGAAATGCGCAATGGGAATGGCCGATACCTTCTCTGAGGTTGCAGGCAGCAGGTCATCGAGCAAACACATGGCGAAGGAGAAGACAGACCAGGCGGGTCGAAGAACTCTTGACCGCCCATCTGAGGCGGGACGAGTAGGCAAAGGCAACCTTAAACAGGAGCCAAGCCGATGGGGCTTCGGCCTGGGATGGGGACCGGTTTAACGATGAGAACGGGTAATACCGAAGGAGTGAAGGTCCCCACGGTGAGTCGATCGCGAGCGGGCAAACATTCGCCCAACGCAGAAGCGCAGTTGCAATTGCTTCGTGGCCAGCTCAATCCTCATTTCTTCTTTAATGCCCTGAATTCGATTCGCGTGCTGGTTCTCGACGATCCAGACAGGGCTGGTTCATCAAAGCTTAAAGCACTGGGAAAGACGATTGCCGATCTGCAACTTTGTCCGCATCCACCGCTCAACCATCATCAATCTACAGAGGGTCGAAAGAATCGATTCCTGGTTCAAACAGAGCTATCACGTCTACTTGCAGGACCGAGAAGAACCCTTCCGGATGAGCAGACGATATGCGACCCGGCTCCGATCGAAACTCGGCTAGGAGCCTGTCCGAGTAAAGGTGTGGATCGCGTAACGAGCGCCGTGGATCGAGATGCGAGGCGTCCGGCACGCAGTAATCTGGGAAGTCCCAGTTTGAAACAAATTCGGGCTGGTCCGTATTGAAGTGCCAGACAAACGATCACGCGGGGGAAACGCATGAACAAGTCGCTACGCGCCTTGAATCGCTTTGGTTTGGGAGCGCGCATTGGAGAAGCAGCAAAGATCAAGGACCCGAGAGGCTGGCTCAGGCAGCAGCTCCGATCCGAAGCGGCCAAGGCGGACAAACCGTCGGTACCGACCTTTGAGCAAATCACTTCGTTGCTCCAGGAAACCCAGAGAGCTCAACAGAAGAAGGACCGGGAAGCCCAACAGCTAGCTCGTCGGCGTTCACGCGAGCTTCTCGAACAGGAGTCGCTTGCCGCTCTAGAGCAGCGTCTCACCTCGGCAAATCCTTTCCTCGAGCGACTGATCTCCTTTTGGTCAAATCACCTGTGTGTCTCGATTCAAGGCAAGCAGGCTCTCTTACCTTTGGCCGGCCACTATGAGCGCACCGTGATCCGCCCCCACGTTCTGGGTCGCTTCTCGGATATGGTACTGGCTTCGGCCAAACATCCTGCCATGTTGCTCTATCTCGACAATGCCCGTTCGATTGGCCCCGACTCATTAGGCGCCCGGCGGGCAAATCGGCGAGGGCGAAAGCGGGGCTTGAACGAGAATTACGCCCGCGAGCTTCTCGAGTTGCACACACTCGGGGTTAATGGCGGCTACCTGCAAAAAGATGTCGAACAGCTCGCTATGGTCCTCACAGGTTGGACCGTGGCCGGATTCGGGTGGGCCTCCCGTCAGTCGGGAGCTCCAAGATTCGAATTCAATTCTCTGCTCCATGAGCCCGGATCGAGAACGGTGTTAGGGATTCGGTACCCGGAAGGTGGGGTGTCACAAGGGGAAAAGGCTATTCAGAACCTGTGCCGTACAGACGCCACCAGCCGATACCTGGCCACCCAACTGGTGCGCCACTTCGTCTCGGATGAGCCTCCCTCAGAAGCTATTCAGAAGATCGCCAGCGTCTTTTCTTCAAGCGGCGGAGATCTGTTGCAAGTCTCTCGGGCGCTCGTCGATCTGGACGCGGCCTGGGATCCCGTTCAGCGCAAGTTCCGCCGTCCGCAGGACTGGTTCATTGCCGGATTGCGTGCTCTTGGAGCGACGCGTATCAATCGCCGTCTGGCGCAGGTTCTGCGCTCCTTACGCCAGCCAATGTGGGCTCCCCCTTCTCCCAAGGGTTACGGAGACACACTCCGAGAATGGGGAGATCCCGACAGTCTGATGAACCGGGCCGAATCCGCCAGAACACTGGCCAGACGCGTCTTGACGCCCTCTTTTGCTCCCTCCAGGTTGTTGGAGACGATGGAGTTGGAGAAGGCGGATCCGATCTCCGAACTCCTTGCCGATTCAAGCGTTGCAGCTGATGAGCGACTGGCCCTGGCCCTGGCAGGTCCGGCTTTCCAGTGGAGATAATCAATGGATAGAAGAACTGTCATTCGCGGAATGTGCGCCGGAGGAGTGGCTACTTTCGCCTCCCCTTTAGCCACGCTGGCCACTGTCCACTCGACCGCCGACTGCCCCAACTTGCTCAGGGCATTCTGACATTTCGGAGCGAAATGGGGAGTTCCTGGAAGGAAACGACGCTGGTGGTGATGACCGAATTCGGACGCACTGCTCGCCCCAACGGGACCGGTGGCACTGATCATGGCACAGCGGGAGTGGGTTTCGTAATCGGCCCCAAAGTAGCCCGGAGTCGGATTGTCACCGACTGGCCAGGCCTGGCTGCCGGCGAGCTTTATGAGAACCGGGATCTGCGCCCGACAACCGATACGCGCTCCGTAATGAAGGCCGCCTGGCCGGGTCTTTCGATCTGACGGCGGCTCAAATGAACCGTATCTTCCCTGGGTCGGATACGGCTAAGGCGACTCCAAACTTGATCGGTTGAGCATCCTCTGAGGTTCAGGTTAGCCAGGCTTCGCCTCAGACCGACAAGCAGTGTCGTCTTCGACCTTAGCCCGGATAATGCACGAGTTTTCGGCTGCAGGGCCGGGATCATCCGCTCTGACTGCGTTACCCACCCTCGGGCTCCTCGACAGAGTGTATGACTATGACTGCGGGGCCCTCGGGCGTGAATTATCCGGGTTAGGACAATTGAGGATTGGGATTGGAGGACAGAGCTAACGGAGATTGGCTCGGTGTGTCTGATCGAAGGCCTTGGAGTGCGGAGTACAGCTCCGCCTTGTGCTCAAGGCGCCAATTCTCGGCGCACTCCAGGGCGCCTGCGTCGCAATGTACAATCAAGTTTCATCTCAGTTGGCAACGAAAGCTCGGGACCCGCTTCGATTCTGATCTGCTTCGCTGCCCTGGAAGCCCGCCATGCTTTGTAGGAGCCCAGATGTGCTGGCGAACTTCGCTCTCCTGGAACGAGAGCCTTTGAGCATGGCACAGACGGCAGTGAGCACCAGGCCATCGGGACCAGCAGGAACGTAGAAAGGTCGGTGCTACCGATCCCGCACAACTGCCAGCGGTGTGGTTCGCAACAGTCAACTCCTCAGCGCTTTCGCTATACTTGCCTCATGAGAGACACGGCAAGAATTCTGCTCTGTTTGGCCCTGCTCGTAGGCCTGGAGACTGGCATACTGGCTCAAGACACCCCGGAAGATGAAATTGAGTATCGAATTCTGAAGTTCGGGGACGACCTGACAGTTTTTGAAGACGGTTTGACCCCTCGACTGCGAGTTCGCGCGAACTTCTACCGGGGCAAGGCCCAAAACCCCTGACACTCTTCCCCCGGCCAAGTCTCGATCGAATATGGTCTGCCCAAGTGGCGGGTGGCCTACGAGAAGGCCTTCGAGAATATCCCGGTCGGCCAGCGCTGGAGGCTAGGTTCGAATTACTGGACGAATTTCTCGAGTTCCTTTCCCATCCGGAGTGGGGAGCAAAGCTTGGCAGCCGGTTACTACTACCTGGTACTGGAAAAAGCTGCAGCTGAGTCCTGGAAGTTGATCTTTCTCAATCCAGATGACATCCAAAAGCTCCAAATTGATCCCTGGCACGTGAATCGGCAGGCGAGTGGATCTGCCCGGTTTGCCCTCGATCTCCTGGCAGCCGCACAGGCCGAGCCCTCAGAGGCGCTCGAAATCAAATTGAAGCTGAACGATGAATCACCCCGCGAGTTTCAGATAGATATCCGATTCGGCCCAATTCACCTCGTGACCACGTCTGCCAGAGTTGAGTTGCACTAGTTCTTAAGACGTGACGGTCGATCTAATCGGGGTCTGGCGTTTTGGATTCACTCTGCCGACTCTGCGTCTCGCCAGCCTCTCCGATGCCAGTTCCTCCGTATGCCACGCAGCTAATCGGTTGCGGCCCCGTGCCGTGTCTCTGCGGGCCACCTCGAAGCAGCCGTCAATTACTCGATTCAGCAAATGGGCTCATGTAGACTCATGCTCGGAATAATCATAGCAGGGAGATTCCGGAAATGAAAAACAAGGCTCCACCGAAGCGGGGCTCTCTGATTCCTTACTTGCTGGTTTTCGGAGTGCGAGATCTGCTCAAGTATCTGGAAGAAGCGCTTGGTGCCACGACACTGCTCGCCCTCGATACCTGAGGATGGGCGAGTCATGCATGCCGAAGTGCTGATCGAAGGATCGATGATCATGATGGGAGAGCCGCCGGAAGGACTCAGCCTCATGCGCGGCTCAATCTACCTTACCGTGGCCGACTGCGATGCAGTCTACGCAAAGGCCTTGGAGGCCGGAGGCAAATCGATCATGAAGTGATGGACATGCCTCATGCCGGTGAGCGGTATGGCGGCGTGCAGGACCCGACTGGAAACATCTGGTGGATCGCCAGCAAGATCGAGGAACTCTCGGAAGAGGAACAGCGGCTGCGAATCGAGGCTGGGATGGTCCCCAAACCGAAGTTCTGATGACGGCACAACCTTCAAGTCTTCGCACCAAACCCCGCAGCTGGCTACCGCTTTGGTATCTGGGCTCACCTTGCAGCCGTACAACGCGAGCATTATCTGGGCTAGAATGTCTTCATGCCGCTACTCCACCCATTTCGGGGTTATCGCTTTTCAACTCGCGCACCTACTTTGGCTGATGTCGTCACTCAGCCTTATGACAAGATAACTACCGAACAACTCAGTCGCTACAGGGCTCGCAGCCCCTACAACGTGGCTCATGTCATCAGCAATCCAGACTATGCCAGGGCTGGCAAGACGTTCGGCAGTTGGATCCAAAACGGACAGTTGGTGCAAGATTCAGATCCCGGATTCTATATCTATCGCCAGCAGTTTCGAGTCGCTGACGTGCTCCTTGAGCGGACTGGTGTCATCGGCCTACTGGACCTTGGCGCGGACTCTGCCGCCGTACTCCGACATGAGCAAGTGATGGACGCGCCTTTGCAGGATCGCCTTCAGTTGATCGCTTCCACGGAATCGAATGACGGCTTGATCTTCCTATTGCTCGAGGACTCAGAAGCCAAGCTCGAGTCGATGCTGCAGGGTGCGATCGGCGGAAGGCCGCCAGCAGCTGAGGTGCGAGATGAGCTGGGAGTGCTGAACCAAGTTTGGTTGATGGATCGTCAAGTAGATATCGAATCGCTGCAATGCCAGGTGGCCAAAGAAAGCTCCCACATTGCCGACGGTCATCATCGCTTCGAGACAGCGATTCGTTATTCGAGGAGCTGTTGGGAAAAGAACTGGAGGCCGCGGGCTGTCGAGAGTTTTGACAAGCGAATGGTCGCGCTCTTTAGTTCAAGAAGTGAAGGCGTGATCATACTGCCCACACTACGTGCAATTCGGGGTCTGCCGAGTGGCCTAGTTTCGAAGCTCAGAAGTCGGCTGGAATTCGGGTTTGATGTCTCTGAGGAGTCCAGTCCGGAGGCTCTTGCCGAATCCATCAAGCACAAGCCCGGGCACCTGGGTTTGTTGCTCGGCCCGCGTCCCAATGTCTTACTCCTGCGTGATCGTGGGGCCCGCTCCAAGCTGCCCGAGGATCTAACCGGGACGGGACGTGAGCTCGACGTGAATCTCTTGCATCGAGGAATCCTCGAACCTCTTCTGGGAATCGGGCGGCCAGAGCTCAACTCGCAGCAGCATGTGGACTACTACCGGCACTTTCGGGAGATTTTGCCTGCTCTGAGGTCGGGACACTATCAGATGGCTTTCTTGCTGAATGCTACCACCACCGACCAGGTGAGACGGATTTCTCGAGAGGTGGGACGGATGCCCCAAAAGTCGACGGACTTCTTTCCGAAGTTGCTGACTGGGCTCGTCTTCATGAAGATGGAAATCGACCGTGGCGCCCCCCCTGCGAAGGTCCAGGAGGGGGTCTTAGAAAGAGAGGCAGAGCTATGACGCGGCTAGCCCGGATAATGCACGCGTTGTCGGCTGCAGAGCCGGGATCATCCGCGCTGACTGCGCTTGCCTCACAGCCCCGGATCAAACCCCAGAAGACTCAAACCAGGTGTGGTGGCCGGTAACAACTGAGGGAAAGGATGTGATTTTGAGAACCGCAGCACTAGTGACTCTATTGGCAGTGATCTTGACTTCAGCAGGAGCATCGGCGCAAACGGCCGACTCGACGAAACAAATGGCAGTGCTCAATGTCGGCGGACAGGGTCAAGTGTCGGTCAGTCCAGACCGTGCAACCATCCGGTTTGGAGTCGCTGAGGTGGCCCAAAGCGCAGCCTTGGCCCAGCAATCGGTCAACCGCATCATGAATGGCATCATGCGGGAAATGGAGCAGCTCGGGATCGAAGCACGCCAGATTCAGACCCAGAGGGTGCAGCTCTATCCGATCCAGGAAATGGGGGAACGGAACCGCAAGCCGCGGATCACCGGCTACCGGGCCGGCAACTCAGTTCGTGTGACGCTCGACAATATTGACCGGGTGGGGGATGTTCTGGACGCCGCCACGAAAGTAGGTGGGAATGAGATTCAGGGCATCGATTTTTCGCTGCGAGACGACAGCGACGCCCGAGCGCAGGCTTTGCGCCTGGCAGTAAGTGAAGCTCAGAAGAAGGCAAGCGTCATGGCCAGGGCATTGAGAGTTCAACTGCTGGGAGTGCTTGAAGTTACCGAATCGGGCGGCCGGGGCTTGCCCGTTCAAGTCCGCGCCGCGAGGATGCAGACCGCGGCCCTTGAGAGCATTCCCGTGGCGGCTGGGCAGATAACAGTGACCGCGTCGGTCAGTATTCGGTACCAGATAGGACAGTAGAAGTGGGTGTTGCGAGCTTGGGATTTCAGATTTTCGCACCGAATTATGGCTTGCGAACGGCCTCCGGTCCCAACAAGTAGCCCTCTCTGACATACCAGTCGATGTGGCTCATGATTCCGCGTAAGATGCGAAGTTCCCGCGCGGTCATGGTTGATCCTCCCCAAAAAGACCGAATCGTATTCATGATGGGCTTTGGATTGGACAGGCTCAGGAACCCAATCCGGATTAACACTTCCTGGATTTGTTGATAGAGTTCTTCCCGCTCTCCTTGAGAAACGCTCTTCGGCGCGGCTGGGAGGATGGGCGTTTGGCTCGAGAAGATCTCGTAGCAACACAATAGGACTGCCTGCGAGAGGTTCAACACGGGATGCGAACTTCCAGTTGGGATCGAAATCAGGAGTTGGCAGCGCGCCAACAGGTCATCGGACAAGCCGGATCGTTCCGAGCCGAAAATGAGTGCGATCCGACTATCTTTCAAGCGATGACGAATCTCAGTTGCGGCCTCTCGTGGTGAAAGCAAGACCTGATTCAGACTCCGGGCTCTGGCTGATGTTGCGGCAACCAGCAGATTCATGGGCTGGACGGCTTCGTCGAGGGTCTTGAATATCTGGACTCTCTCCAGGATGTCGAAGGCTTTGCCAGCCAGTCGCCTGGTCTCTTCATTGATGGAGGTTTGGGGATCCACTAGAACTAGCTGCCGGATCTCCATGTTCTTCATGGCGCGGGCGGTAGAACCGATATTCCCCGGATGGCGTGTTCCGACCAGGACAACGCTCAGGTTGTCAAGGTCGCCGGGCACCGGCGAGATTTCCGAGTGTGTTACCTTGTCCACTGTCGCAGCATCATAGCACCGGCCTGAAACGAACCTCGGGCCGAGCCGTACTGATTGCTCAGCGGGGGGATCGGGGTTGGGTGCTGTTCCAGGCTTGGGTTGGATGAGAAAATTGTCTCGATCTTCAGCTGTTATTGCCAGTCTGCTTCCCGTAGCCGCCAGTCTCCTCGTGCTGGTCCTGGGGCGGCCGAGCGGGCCCTTAATTGTGGTCGAATCGGGTACGGTGGGCGACACACCCGCTCTTTGCTCGAGCAATCCAATGTGCCATGTGGGGGCCCTGACCGGTGGTTCTGTGGAAATTCAGGGAGCTCCAGAGAGTTATTCAGCTGGAGAGACTTACGACCTCGAACTCGAGATTCTGGGGCTTCAGTTCTTAACCCGTGTCTATGGTTTTCAACTCGTTGCCTTTTTCCAATCGGATGGCAGCCCGGCCGGTAGTTTGATTCCGGTGACACCCGGAACTCAGATTGTCAACGTAGCTGAGCAGTTGCCTGTCCTGCCCCACAGTGATCCGTTGCAATCGGGCCGGGTGACCTTCCGCTGGATAGCGCCCGCGACCCTGGTGGGAGGACAGGTAATCATTCGAGTTGCCAGCAACGCGGCCGACGGGAACTTCTCTCCCACCAATGATCTGATCAACACCGACGAAGTGCTGATTCCGGCGGCCGGCGAGACTACGTTTTACTTTCCCCAGATCGGCGTCGGTGCAGTTGACTCCATTCGATTCTCGACCGACTTGTTCTTCCTGAACACCGGCGGCGAAGCTCCGTTGCTAGTCCGCTTCTTCAACTCTATGGGCAACCCGTTGCAGCTATCCGTCAAAGTCGGGGACGACCCTTTCGAACAAGTGACCCAAATCGAGCGAACTTTGGGGGCTGGGCACACTTTGGTGGCTCAGATTACGGGTGACGATGAACTGGAAGTGGGCTATGCGGTGGTCCTTACGAGTGCACAGGTAGGAGGCACGGCCCTCTTTACGCAAACTGAACTACCGTCAGAACGAATCCAATATCAAGCAGGTGTCCCGGCGACGGGAACGCTCGACGGGTTCAGCTGTCCAGTGCAATTTGAGCCAGCCTTGAGCAATACCGGAGTGGCATTGGTTCGTCCGCCTTCCGAGTTTGTGGCTGCCGATTCTGGGGCAGCTCCACTGGTGCTCCGCCTCTATGACGAGTCGTTCGCTCTCATCGCCGTGGAAACTCTCTCTATGTTTCCTGGACAGCACACCCCTCGCTTCGTCTCCGATTTCTTCCCGGATTTCTTCCGACTCAGATTGGAGCCGTTCCGAGGAAGCTTGACGGTCGAGAGCCCCGTTCCGGTGGCTCCCTTGACTCTGTTGCAGACGACGGTGCCCACCTTGACTCCTTTTCCGGTAATCCCGGGACGAGCCGATTCTCAGTAAATGCGGAACGGCAAAGTCCGGCACCGTAGCCGGCACGGGAACTACTCACAGAAAGTTCAATGAGCCGGTTGTTCTGAGGCCTTCAAAATGGCTTCTCCAATCCGCTTCAGACCTTCTTCCAGGTTCTCCATCGACGTCGCGTAGGAAATCCGGATGTAGCCTTCTTGGCCAAAAGCCGATCCCGGAACTACCGCAACCCGGGCTTCTCGAATCAAGAAGCGAGCAAACTCCTGGGAAGTGTGAATTCCAGTCATTTTCAAAGCCCCTCGAACATCGGGAAAGATATAGAAGGCGCCCCCTGGAGGCGGGCAACTCATTCCTGCAATCTGGTTGACACCCTCGAGCACGAACTTGCGTCGTTCGGCATAGACCCGGCGCATTTCTTCCACCAGGGCCGGATCGCTCGCCAGCGCGGCCAGCGCGGCGGCCTGAGAGATCGAAGTAGGATTTCCCGTTTGATGACTCTGGAACTCCTCTAGCTTCTTGACCAGGTCACTGTGTGCCAAGCAGTAACCTACTCGCCAACCGGTCATGGCATAGGTTTTCGAGAGCGAGCCGACGACCATGAAAAGGCGATCTTTGGGGTTGAAGAAATGAGCCATGGACACGAACTCTCCATTGCCATAGATGAAATGTTCGTAGGTCTCATCCGACATCACGAAGAAATTGTGCTGCCGAGCCAAATGTCCAATCGTTTCCAAGGTTGGTTCTGGAATGACCGCACCAGTGGGGTTGTTCGGGCTATTGAGGATGACGGCCCGTGTGGCCGGGTTGATTTTGCCGGCCAGCACCTCAGGATCGAGCACGAAGCCGCCTTCGGCGGGAGTCGGAACCTCGATCGGTACTGCTTCTGCCATTTTGATCACTTCCGGAAAGGTGACCCAATAGGGAGCTGGGAGCAGAACTTCATCCCCTTCTTCGAAGAGCGCTGCGCAAAGGTTGTAGATAGCGTGTTTGGCGCCGCAAGTGATAATGACGTTGGACTCATTGAAATCTCCCGAGGAGCCGGACTGCCGATTGAACTTCTCTGCAACAGCACGACGAAGCTCTAATGTGCCACCGGCGGCCGTATACTTTGTGAAGTTGTTCCCGATGGCTTCGACAGCCGCTTGTTTGACCACATCGGGGGTCGCGAAATCGGGCTCGCCGGGACCGAAATCGATCACGTCGATCCCGGCTCGCCGCAAACTTTGAGCTTCTTGCATTACGGCGATGGTGGATGATACGGAAATGTCGGACACCCGTTTGGAGAATTTCATGTTCAAAGGCTCCTAGTCCTGGACTCCGCACTAGCTACAGAATTGCACTCGGATCTTGTCGCGAGCGGCACTTACGAGGTCCTTGATTTCTGCCGGATTCTGCCCTGTAATCGTTGCCACGTCCTTGGCATCGAAACCCTCCAGAACGTTCAGAGCGAAGGCTTCGCGCATGGGTTCCGAAAGGTGGCCGATAAAGGCCTCGATGCGTTCATCCAGATCGTTGATTTCGGCAATCGTTTTTCTGCTGCATCCTTCCCGCAGCAGTAGTTCCGAGAATCGCACATCTTCGTGAGGATGATAATAGTTGAAGATCTCCTCTTCGCTGTCGATTCCCGACGAGTTTCCGGAGGAGGTTTCGCGTGCTTCGCCGGCTCGCTCCCGAACACAACGATGGGCCAGTTGGAACATCCATCGCTCGAGCGTGAGATGAGCCGGACGGTTCTCGAGGTGGGAACTGACTTCATAGAAAACCTGATCGACCACCTCCTGTGGCCGGATCGATTCAGGTGAGAACGGTTCAGTCAGGGCCAGGTAGAAAAGTTCCCGCCGGATGTAGTTTTCGATGCGGTCCAGATTGACGTTGATCGATTTTTCGAGTTCCCGTTGATCGGCCCCCACCTCGACTCCCTCGCTACGATTGACATCTCTGCGCCAAAAACGCTCTCGATTGAGCTGGCTCTTGAATTTGTTGATCTTTCTCAAGAGCTCGTCGAAGGCACGAGTCAGGCTGGCTTGGGCAGAGGCCTCGGTGTCGGTAACTCGAATTGAGGTTTGTGGAGTAGTCAGGACCAAAGTCGCTTCAAACTGTCGGGAGCTGGATTTCTGTTCCAGGTTCACATGCAAGTCAAGGTCGGGCGATCGATAGCTGGGTAGCATGCGGCGAGCTTTCCTGGCCCGCCGCTCAATCAGATTTCGCACCTGTGCGTCCAGTGCCACGTTCTTGTGCTGCATCTTGATGTTCATTAATCAAATTATACTGCCCCGCCGAGAATGGGAGCAACAGATCAGGGCCATGAATGTGACTCTCTTGGGACTGGTTTTGAGGACTGCAGTACTAAGGTAGAATGACGAGCATGCGGGTGACTGCTCTGCCCTTTGTTCGGCTCGCCGATTTGGAGCCTGTGCTGGCGGAGGAGCTTACCTGTTGGAAGCAGCAACTGCACTGGGACTACGAACCTTCTGTTGAACTCATCAGGCGCCACATTTCCCTTCGTGCACTTTCCGGTTTTGCCCTGCTCGATCGGGTCGATCGCCCAGTCGGTTACTCTTACAGCCTGGTGGACCGTCGGGTCGGCTATGTTGGAAATGTTTTCATCTGCCAAAGTCAGGCGACCCTGGGGGCCTATCGTCTCCTGATCGAGGCGTTGTTGGATGAGCTCCTTCGGAAGCCCGCTGTTCGCCGGATCGAGGGACAGGTCTTTCCTTTCAATCTCGAATTTGGTTCGATCTTCCAAGCTGAGGGGCTAGGTCTGATTCATCGCCAGTATCTGGTGAGGGATCTGGCCGATCCCATCTCGACCTCCCACCTTCAACCCGGCTATGGGATCGATTCCTGGGATCCGAGCTACACGTCCGAGACTGCCCAGGTCATCTTTCGCAGCTACCAGGGATCGATGGACTCGGAGTTGTGTGTTGATTATCAGAGTTCAGCTGGATGTCGCCGCTTCGTCTCGAATCTGGTCACAGGGCCCGGATGTGGGCAGTTCAGCTCTCGGCGCAGCCTGCTGATCAAGAACTCAAATGGTCTCCTCGTAGCCGTTCTGCTGGTTTCGGTCATCGCTGCGCGGACCGTGATGATTCCGCAGATTTCCGTCCTTCCAAGTCACCAAGGACGGGGTCTGGGCACTCTGCTGCTGTCCAGCTTTCTGCGCCGGAATCGGCCCGAGATAGACCGGGTTGCCCTTTCCGTCTCCACCGGAAATGGGCGAGCTTTGCGCCTCTATAAGAAGCTCGGGTTTCGGTCAGCCAAGGACTTCTTTGGTTTGGTTCTGGAACGCCCCGCTCCGAGGCGCCTGTCCGAGTAATGGTGTGGATCGCGTTCCGAGCGTCCGTGGACCGAGATGCGAGGCGTGCGGCACGCAGGGGCTCTGCAGTCGAGCGTTCTCGGACAGTGAACTAGTGCTTGGCGGCCACCAGGAGCTGCTGGCCTGGGTAGATGGTGTCGGAGGGTTGCATGTTGTTCCAGCGCGCCAATTGTGTGATGGTGATGCCGTAGCGACGAGCAATCACGTAAAGCGAATCGCCCCGACGCACGCTGTACTTGCCATTGGCGGAAAGTGGAGCCGGGGCTGAATCGGCACTTCGTGCGACCATGGCTCGCCAATCGGAAAGGGGAATAATCAGATCTTGACCAAGCCGAAGTCGATTGGCATTGGGAAGGCGATTGACCTCGGAAATTGCCCTTACCGACGTGCCGTATTTGCGGGCAATATCCCATAACGTATCGCCCCGCTGAACCTTGTGATGGCGGACGCGGAGGCGCTTGTCGGGGGGGATCTTAGCCAGTTCTTCTTCCAAGAAGTTCGCAGTCCCGAGAGGCACCCGAAGCTCGAAGCCCCCCTCGATCTGGGGCGTGATACCTCGTCGAAGGTACGGATTCAGTTCGCTGATTTCAGCTTCGACCACCTCCAACTGCTCTGCAATTACCCGCAGATCGATCTGATAATCGAGACGGACCGTCTCGAATTCGAGCGGAGGATCTGGTTTCACATCGAAGTCATAGTGCTGGGGATTCTTGAAGATAATCACTGCAGCCAGCACTGAAGGGATGTGATTGCGCGTCTCACGGGGCAGGAGTCGCCGTTCCACCATGGTCCAGAAGTCCATCTCACCATAGCGCCGAAAAATCCTCCGTATCCGACCCGGACCCGCATTATAGGCGGCCAGAACCAGTTCCCAATTCTGGAATTCCTGATAGAGGTCCCGCAGATGTCGGGCTGCGGCGACGGTCGATTTCTCCACGTGCGACCGTTCATCGACCCACCAGTCCATATTCAATCCATAGAGGCGGGCGGTTCCGCTCACAAACTGCCAGACACCCCGAGCGCGGGCCCGCGAATAGGCTCGAGGTGAAAAGAGGCTCTCGACCTGGGCCATATAGATGATGTCGTTGGGAATGCCCTCTTGAGTGAAAATTTCTCGGAAGAGGCCGATGTAGCGCCCGGCGCGCTGCAGCCCTTTTTCCATGCCCCCTCGCCCTCGACCTTGAAAGTACTCAAGCGATTTCAGAACCAGCTCATTCAGGACGATTGGGATGTCAAAACGAGAGTTTCTCAGGTCTTCACTGACCTGATTTTCCAACTCGGGAGGAATCGATATCTGGTAGAGGTTGAGATCGCCGATTTCGTCCCGAGGTGAGGGTTCGTGCTCCTCTTCAGCCTCGACTCTAGCTCCCTCTTCCCGGTCCAGGTAATCGATTTCATCCTCGATGACTCGGTTCAGGATGGCGATCTCGTCGGCTAGTTCCTGGAATTCCTTGTTCAGCCCAAGAGGGTACTCTGCTTTCCCGATTCCGGATTCGAGGTTGCGCCCAAGTTCGGCTGCCTCTACCAAACGACCTGCTTCGAGCGCCTCTACCGCTCCAGCGAAAAGCTGTCTTAACTCGAGCAGTTTAGCCAGCCAGCGCTGATCGATCTCAACCTTCGCGGGCACCGAGGAAGGCTTCGCACTGAGTTGGGACGGGGGTGCTTCGACAATCGGGCCGGGCTCTTGGGAGGCTTGGGACGAGGTGTCAGGCGAGTCGACAGAATTTGGAGCCGTCGGAGGGCGGACCCGCCCCTGGCGGCGAGATCCACACGAAGCTTGTATGAGCAGCAGGAGGGCACACAGAGGTAGTATTCGAATTGGTAGCGGACCGTGAATCTGCAACCCTCCCCCGAGACTCTCGACTAGGTCCGTTCTTCTAACGGTTCTCGAATCAGTTTTCCGGCCCGCGGTAGCAGGGCGATGGCCTTCTGAACTTGAGCATCCAGGGCAAGCGCCATACGGTAGCTTTCTTCTTCTCCAAATCGGGTCAAGAAGAGCTCCCGTTTGAGCCGGTTTCTGAGCAGATCGCGGTGTTCATCGAATTGGTCGAGTGAGCGGACTTGATCCTTTCGCTTACTGAGAAACTTCTTCAAGAGTTCCAGAGTTCGATCAGTTACGCGGACTAAGGCTTGCTTTTCCTTCAACTCTTCAGCGTCCAGGCCCTCGTATTCACCGGCGCTGAAAGCGTAGTCGACATCCGACTCCAGGCTGCCGCTGCTCAGTTCTTTTGCGAATCGATAGAATAAGTTCTGCCGATCTATCTCCTGCGCCAAGCGGGGATAAGAGTCCAATGCTACCTTCTCATCGGGAGTGATGCCGCCACCACCGAACACCGGACGACCCGAGTCGGTGCGGAACATCGCGGTTTCCTGTGGCGTTTCCTTGCGCGTGTTGAAATAGTTGAAGAAGCCATCTGAGTAATCGCGCTGGATCAGGCGGTCACTCGGTGTGTAGTACTTGCCGGTGGTCAGGGCTAGTCCACGGCGACCTTCCAAGGGAAAAATAGTTTGTACCAGGGCCTTTCCGAAACTGGTTTGCCCCACGATCAGTGCCCGGTCGTGATCCTGTAAAGCTCCGGCCACGATTTCGCTGGCACTTGCACTGTAGCGGTTGACCAGCACCACCATCGGGAAATTGCTCCGGCTGCCCTGGGGAGCCCGGAAAGTACGGTCTAGAATTCCGTCACGGGCTCGCGTGCTGACGATCACTTCTCCCGGATCTAAAAATTGGTCGGCGACTGCAATCGCGGCATTGAGTGATCCTCCTGGATTGTCCCTCAAGTCCAGGATTAACCCGTTCAGATTCTTCTGGGAAACCGTGGCCAGGGCCTTTGCCAGTTCTCCACCGGTAGTCTCGGAGAACTTGTCAATGCGGATGTAACCGATGGCTGGCTCAATCTCAAATGCAAACTTGATCGTATAGAGGGGGATTTCGTCCCGCTCGACAGTGAAGTCGAGCGGTTCTGGCACTCCGGGACGGTCTATGGTGACGTCGACAGTGGTCCCTTTGGGACCCTTGAGGTTGGGAATCACCTGCTCGGTGACGTCCCAGTCGTCGGTTGGCTCGCCGTTCACCTTCGCAATTACATCACCGGCCAATAGTCCAGCCTTGTAGGCGGGAGTTCCTGGGGCGGGAGGATCAACCACGACCACCCGACCGCTTCCGGGCGCTTCGGCACGAATCGAGATTCCCAGTCCGTAATAATGTCCCTGCTGCTCTTCCTGCAGTTTGTTGTAGTCCGACACAGCAAAGAAGCTGCTGTGAGGATCGAGGGTAGAGAGCATTCCTCGAATTGCGTTCTCCACCAGCTCCTGAGAATCGACTTCGCGAGCGAAGTTGCTCTCAACCAGGGCCAAGGTCTCGGTGAACGTCCTGAGAAGCTTCTCGGTCTCATCGGACGAGGAGCCAGCACTCACTTTGTTTCCGAGGAACCCCCCCACGATGGCGGTCGTGATGATTGTCAAGAAGAGTAGAAAAACAGTCTTATTCCGCATCGAATTCCTCAAAATCAAGGGCTGGCGGACAGTATAGCATGATACGAAACCCGCGTTGCTGCCGTTCCACAAGCTGCATTTCTGACCGCCTCTGGACTCTGAAATTGACTTGCGGCCTCTTCTGATCTTAGACTGATCTAGTAAAAGGAGTTCTCATGTTCAACTTGGGTTTTCCCGAAGTCATGGTCATCTTTATGTTGGCTTTGCTTATTTTCGGCCCACGAAAGCTGCCGGAGCTGGGCCGATCTCTTGGTCGCGGGCTGAGCGAGTTCAAGCGAGCCACCAACGAATTGAAGAGGACCTGGGAGGAGGAAGTCAAGACCGAAGGGGAAGAACTCGAAAAGGTGATCAAGAAGGTGTCCGAAGACTAAGCACCGACACCCGTTCGCCCCCTATCCTACCTGCCTGACTAGTTCTTTCGAGACATGAACGACTCCAACCAGCCCGATCCACCCTCCGAAGAGCCCTCTAGTTCGTCCCAAGGGCCGCTAGCCACCATTTACTCCAGCGGAGAGGCTCCCCACTTGGAGAAGCAGGAGAGTGAGGAGGAGGAAGTAGTCGAACTTGGGGGACGGATGACGTTCCTCGCGCACCTCGACGAATTGCGACGCCGGATCCTCTACAGTCTGATTGCAGTTTTCGTTGTTTTCTTTGCGGTTTTCTACTTCCATGAGCAGATCTTTGAATTCCTGGCTCAACCGGTCTATCAAGCCAACGGGGGTCGCAAGCTGACCTTTACGAAGCCCACCGATCCCTTCGTCATTTACTTGAAGGTTTCAGCCGTGGTGGCCATTTTCTTCTCGGCTCCGGTGATTCTGACCCAGGTTTGGCTCTTCATTGCTCCTGGGCTCTATCGGCGAGAGAAACTCTATTTTCTGCCCTTCCTGTTTGGTTCCACGACGCTCTTCGTGGGCGGGGGTGCTTTCGGCTACTACATCGTGATGGAGCCCTCCTTAACCTTTCTAATCCAGACCATGGGGGCTGCGTTCGAGCCCTTGATCACAGCAATGCTGTTCTTCGACTTTGAGATCCTAATCATCTTGGGTCTGGGAGTGATGTTCCAACTCCCTATTCTGGTGGCATTCCTGTCGATTTTTGGATTAGTTACGCCTGATTTCCTGTGGCGCAATTTTCGCTATGCAGTCCTGATCATTGTGACTGTAGCGGCGGTGATTTCGCCAACCACGGACCCCTTCATGCTCATGCTCTGGAGCGGACCCGTGGTTCTGCTCTATCTCTTGAGCATCGCAATTTCCTGGTTCTTCAAGCGTCGCCGGACCAAGCGGAAAGCCCAGGAAGATCTGTAGGCTCCCACCGAATAGGAGGTCGGAGTCACCCGCTACAATCAATGGTGGTTTGAAGAGAACTAACCAGATCACCCCGGCCGAGTTCCAGATCATCGAAATCCTCTGGTCTTCACGCGAGCGTCTCAGTGTGGGGCAGGTCCAGGCAAGGCTTTCACATTCCCGCCGCCTGGCCTATACCACGGTCATGACGGTTCTCGACAAGATGGCCCAAAAGCAGAGTGTGGAGCGAGTGAAACGCGGTAAAGCCTATTTTTATCGTCCCCGGGTTACGCGCGAAGCTGTCCTCGAGCGGTTAGTTCGGGACTTTGCTCAAGATTATTTTCGGGGGAGCCAGCAGGAACTCAAAGCTTTTCTCGGAGGAGACGTGGCTGAGTCGCCGGTCGTCGCTTCCCGTTCGACGGGTGAATTGAGGGTTGAACTGCTCTAGACGAGCGATTCTGAAATAACGTACCAATTGTTGGGAGCGCGACGCGAGTCAGGTCGAGGCGCGAGGACGAGATCGATGCAGGCCATCTTCGAGCTCCGAGCAACAAAGAGCTGGCCGCGTCCCGCCCCAACCCTACGGGCGAACGGGGCTTGTTGTACAGCCTGCAAGCTGTTGCTGGCCTAGGAGTCTGCGCGGCAGGAAATCTCCGGGCTGGTGAATAAAATGGCGATATGGGAACGACATTTCGGAAGTACCAGCCGGAGCAGAGCTTCTTGCTACCCCCCTCCCCGCGAGATTGGTTGCCGGAAGATCATCTGTCCTACTTTATCTCCGAAACGGTGGATGAGCTGGATCTGAGTGGATTCTACGCGCCGTACGAAGGGGACGGGCGGCGCAATCGGCCGTTTGATCCGAGGATGATGGTGAAGATCCTGATTTATGGGTACGCGACGGGAACGTTCTCGTCGCGGAAACTGGCTCGTCGAGTGTATGAGGACGTGGCTGTTCGAGTGTTGTCGGCGGGTAATTTTCCAGCCCACCGGACGATGGCGGAGTTTCGTCAACGTCATCTCAAAGAGTTCAAGAAACTGTTTGGACAGGTGGCGCGGATCGCGGCCGAGGCGGGATTGGTCAAGCTGGGGCGAGTGGCGGTGGACGGCTGTAAGATCAAGGCCAACGCCAGCAAACATAAGGCGATGAGCTATTCACGGATGTTGGAAGAAGAGAAAAGGCTGGAAGGAGAGATCGCCGAACTGTTGGATCGTGCGCAGCAGGTGGATAAAGCGGAAGACGAGCTCTACGGCGAAGAGAATCAGGGAGACGAACTGCCTGAATAGTTACGCCGCCGCGAAGATCGGCTGAAAAAGATCGGGGAGGCAAAGCAGCGCGTGGAGCAACGGCAGGCCGAGGCGGATCGGAAGCGCGGCCGCAAGCCCGGAGACGGTCGCAAGAACTCGCGCGGAGGACGCCCCTTCAAGCGGGAGTTTGGAGTTCCCGAGGAGAAGGCCCAAGACAACTTTACAGATCCGGAAAGTCGAATCATGAAGAGCTCTGGGGGATTCGAACAATGCTACAACACGCAAGCCGCTGTGGATTGTTCAACGACAATTATTTTTGATCACCGCGACTACGATTCTTGCCCGCTGAAGTGGGTGTTTGTTTGACTTGTTTTTCTTCCTTCTTCTGAGGGCTGAAAGCCCTCTTTTCTTCTCCGGTTTTCTTGAGCGTGGGGATGGAGTGAGGGCTTGCCCGAACGGAGTTCCCACGCTTCGCGAGGCTCGGGATTGCCCTTCGAATGCTCCGCTGATTGAGCTGTATACCCTCTGGGCTTGAGCCGTTTTCTGTGTGGCCAGCAGAAGGCCTTTCGAGCGGCACCTCAGAGTCACTTCGTCTCCTTTTGGGTTCTCTGCTTGGCGGCTTCCATCCGGTAGCTGGTCACGTTCAACTCCAGGATCACGCTATGGTGAACCAGGCGGTCGATTGCCGCGGCCGTGGTCAGGGGATCCTTGAAGATCCTCTCCCAGTCCGAGAAGACCAGGTTGCTGGTCAGCAGAATCGAGCGACGCTCGTAGCGATGGGAGAGCAACGTGAAGAGAATCTCCATCTCGTCGCGATTCTGCTGTACATACCCGCTGTCGTCGATGATCAGGGCCTCGAACCGATCCAGCTTCTTGAGTTCCCTCTCCAGAGTTAGCTCGAGCTTGGCTCTCAGTAACCGCTGCACCAGCAGCGCACAGGTCGAGAACAGCACCCGCCGGTCTCGCAGGATCAACTCCTGCCCCAAAGCACAAACAAGATGCGTTTTCCCGCTTCCTGGATTACCGAACACAAGTAGATTTTCGGCTCGGTCCAGGAAGTCTCCCTCCACCAATCCTGACAACTGCCGGTCCACACTCTGCGGGAGTCGTGAGCGATCCAATGAAGTCAGGCTCTTGTCCCAGGGAAGTTTCGAGGTCCGTCGTAGTTTCTGGATCCGTCGTTCCCGTCGATCCGCGACTTCCAGCTCCGACAGAGCCAGCAGGTACTGCGGATAAGACCAGCTCTCTTTGGTCGCCAAAGCGGCCTGCGAGCCGTGATGCTCGCGGAAGGTCGGCAGGCGAAGTTCGACCAAACACTCTTTGAGTCTTTGCAGGTTGCCTCCGCTCATGGTCTCACCTCCTGCTTGTGCGTGCCGAGCAATCGGTCATAGATCTGGATGTTGATTGGTGGAACCTGGACCTGCCACCTCGGCAGAACCGGCTCTATCAGATCCTCCTTCAGGTCCTGGAACCGGGTTCGGCGGCCGCTTTCAATCCGGTTCTTCAGAGCTTGTTCGACTTTCCTTTCCCCTTCTTGGGCCGCCAGCTCCAGGATCCCCAGATACTGTCGGTCCGCCGTCTGTGGACAATCCTCTCTCAGCTCGTCGGAGGCGACTCGGAACAGGACTCCGGGAAAGCGATCTTCCCGCCAGCGATAGCGGGCAAAGGCTCCCGGCTTTCGCACCAGCGAGTGGATCACGTGCCGGTAATCGATCCGGTGCTTTCCTTCCCCCCGCAGTCGAGGCATCTCGGCTACTCGCTGCCCGCCATAACGAACTTCCACATGATCGGCATACAGTCGCGCCTCCACCTGTTCGCGGATCAAGCGGCTGTCCACCGAGTAGGTGTTGTTGCGCACTCGGATCGTGGAACTGGTTGCGACCTTCACTCGGAATCGGATGAAGTCCTCCAGGCGAGGATCCGGTAGCGGCCTCATCACTTCCAGTTCTTCTCGCAGGCGTCTTTGCCGGCCAGCATTGCGTCGCTCGATGATTCTCTGGACGAACTGCTCGTAGTCCTTGCGCTCTGAGAAATCGCGACTGCCTCTGAGCAGCAGTTCCTGTTGGATGGCTCGCTTGAGCCGGTGATGCGATTGCTCGACGTCTCCGTTCTCATGAGCCTTTCCGGCTTGGGTTCGGCGGCGCTTCATTCCGTAATGATCGAGCAATGTCTGGTAGCGTTCGGTGAAGGCGCCCTTCTTGAGATTGTTGACCACAGCCGATAGACGGTCTGTTCGGTGCTCGGATGGTATCGCCCCCAGTTCCCAGATCGCGTTCTGTAGTCCCAGCGTCAAACTCTCGAAAGATTCACCGAAGCACAGGGTCGTCGTCTCCCAGTTCGAGTAGGTCAAGACGAAGTGATACAGCATATGAGGAAAGGGTTGCCCGGCAATCGTCACTCCCCAGCTGTTCATGAAAGTGAAGTCGGACTGGGCTTGATGTCCGGGCTCATGATTCTGGGGAAACATCACCTCTTTCAGCTCACCGTAGTGGGCTCTCCACTGCTTGAGTGTTAACACTTGAGCCTTCGTTGGAGCGTCCTCAGTTGTCCTTCCTCGAACTTCCCCTCGTAGATCCGATTCAGGTGGTCAAAAATAGTTGTCGCCTCCACGGTTGGAGACTGTTTCAGGATCCCTTCTATTTCGGGCCAAACGGATTCATAGGGATTCGGGCGGGTGCGCCAGGTCCGCTCTGACCGGCTTTCACTCGGCAGCTTGCCCGACTTCAAATACTTCCGTGCCGGGTTCCGCGACATGCCCGCTTTGGCCGCCGCCATCGTCAACGTCTTTTCCTTTTTCCGCAATTTCATCAGTCTCCTGATCTGCTGGTCTGTAACCATGCTTGCCATGATCCAAATCAGCTCTGAAAAAGCGGGCAGTTCTAATTGTCGTCCGGGTCCAATTCTACGTGTCGTTGATCACCCTGGCGACATCCGACGTTGTATCGTGGCTCTTTCCGGTCAGAGCCCCCTGCTTCGGGAACTCTTCAACTTCCACTTCAACGAAGCGTCCCTCAGTGGTCGCAGTTTCGGCAACCTGTTCTATCTGGCGCTGACGCGAATCCTGAATGACGAGAACAAGGCTATCGAAGCCATGGCCGAGATCTTGCAAATCTCGGGCCGGGTGATTCCGGTGACTCTCGACCATGCTCACCTGGTGGCTGAACTCGAGGATGGCTCGATGATTCGTGGGGAAGGGAACATCGACGCTCCCCAGCACGATACTGCGATTCCGATTCGTCGCGTATTTCTAGAGCCGTCCGTCCGTTGCAACCCGGACGCCTGCCAGTCGATCCTGGATGCCGATATGGTCGTTCTGGCACCGGGAAATCTCTACACCTCAACCGTGCCCAACCTGCTGGTGGAGGGAATACCGGAAGCGATCCAGGCCACTCCAGCTCCTCTCGCTTACGTCGTCAATCTGATGACCATGCCCGGCGAAACCGATAACTTCTGTGCCACCGAGCATGTCCAGGTCATCGATCGCTATGCCGGTCGTATGCCCGACGTGATTCTGGTGCGCTCTACCAAGATCTCTCCGGGACTCCTGCAAAACTACCGACGGGATGGCTCTCAGCCGGTTGAGGTCGACCCTGACCGAATACGGAAAGCTGGAGTTGGCCTGGTGTGGGCGGCCGATATTGCCTCCGAAACATCTCTCGTCCGTCACGATCCAGCCCGCACCGCCCAGGCTCTGAAGGAGGTCATGGCTAGCCTCGCCTCGTCGCGGGCCCGCCGCCTTGCTCGGTAGGAGGAAATGGAATTGTAAAGTAGATGACCGAACCGCGCCGTTGGAATGCCGGCTCTCAGAGCGCCAAGCGGCAGCGCAAGCGCCGGAAAGCGTGCAGGACGGTTCGGGCGAAGCCTCGTAGGATAACCTCCCAGGTTGTCATCCGGATTCAAGTTTCAGGTCAGCCCACCCCCCGGCCGTCGCCGGATCATTCAGGAAAGAAACTTGAGCTCCCGGGGCACAACGGGGGATGGTGTCGCTAAGGAAAGCGGTGTTCAGAACCGTGGGAGGCGCCTTCTGAGGCGGCGATCTTATTGAAAATGAGAGCTTTGTAGTCGGGCCTGACGGTCCGTTCGCGGCGCGTGAAAGAAACTTGGAAATCCAGAAACGCCAAGCAAGGTGCTCGGCCTACAAGGGCGATCTGCTCAAGCCTGCAGCACCAGGACTCCGGCTCCCTTGACTCCATGGAGAGGGTTGCTATCGCATTCCTCTCCGAGGTCCAGCTGACGCTGACCCGAAAGGGCAAAGGCAAGGGTTCGAGAATCGAATAGAGCACTACTTAGTCGGTTTGAGGCGGAGTCTCTTTGTCGAGAGCCGTAGACGATGGGGGCCATCGCCGTCCGTCTCTCTCCGCGAGCTCGACTCACAAGACCCCTGTTCGCGACCGCACCCCAATACTCGGACGGGCTCCTAGCCTGGGAATTGGACCCCGGGCCCCTTGGACCTCTGTTACTCCGGTGCCTGCTTGATTCTGAGGTTGATTCGGGCCTTCCCGACTCTCTCCGTCTCCAGCGGCAGCGAAAACTCTTGCCAGCTGTCGAGTAGTTCGATGGGAACGAAAATCTGCTGTTCCTCGGCGGTCAATCTATCCACACTTTCCGGGGCACACAGGTGACCGTGCAGCAGGCCGATCGATTCCTTTTCCGGCAGAAACTCAATCACCATCGACCGCAATGATTGGACCGCCTTCGTGACCCCGGAAGTGAGTGCCCGTGCCTGTGAACTTCCCACGATCTGCCGGGTCAGATCCCCTGCCTCTGAGACCACATCCCGCAGGGCTTTGGCATCCCGTTGCGTCAGGGTTGTCAGATTGAAGTGAAAAGGGATTCCCCATTTCCAGGGGCCCCGATAGAGGAGCTGATTCTGAATTCCGAACACCGAGTCGAGCACTATATTGCCATTCTTGAGGGGAGCCTCAAAGCCAGTCCGCATCCGGTTTCTCCCGCTTCCCAGAGTTGCCTCGAAGACCAGTTCGCGTCTCAGACGATGCAGTTCGAGCTCGATTGAATCTAGCAGTACGACCACTTCCTTGTCCTGCTCCACGGGCTGGTAGGGCATGACCTTGAACACTAATAGGATGTCGTTTCCGCGATCGCTATTTCGACGGATGCCATATCCACTTCTCTTCAAGGGGAGTAGCGGGCCGGGAGTCCCGAAATCGCCGATCGACCCTCGGAAGAGAAGCTCCACATCATCCATCTCCTGTTTTTGTAAAGTTGCCACCAGAGCACCGGCCAGCCCCAGGCCGCCGGCTGCCAGACTTCCCGGTCCGGGAATGAGGGAAGCCAAAGAGGCAGCCAGCCCGAGTCCAGAGCGTATTCGCGACAACCGTCTCGCGACATCTTCAGCACTCTCTACGACTGCGACTGAGAGATCCAATAGCTCTTCGTGCTTACCCAGAAACAGGATTTGGTTATGAAACTTGTGACGATTCTTCAGCTTTCCGGATCGATTGGCCGCCCAGCTCAAGAGGGTTTCCTGCCCGTTGATGCTGAATGAAATCGTGCCTTCCCGTTCGGAGTCGCGGGAGATCAGGTTGGTCAGCCGGAGCGACTCGAGCCCTACTACGGCAAAGGCAGAGCCCAATTCCCCGACTTCGATCGTCGGATGAAGATCCACATTACCGCTTGAACCGAGGCTCAGCCGATGCAAGGTAGTCAGTCCTCTCGCGACGATTGTAGTTCAGGCATCCTGCCTGCCAGCCTACTTCGATCGTCGGATGAAGATCCACATTACCGCTTGAACCGAGGCTCAGCCGATGCAAGGTAGTCAGTCCTCTCGCGACGATTGTAGTTCAGGCATCCTGCCTGCCAGCCTAGCATGAATTACAGGCTCCTAGATGCCTGATTCAAAATCTCAGTGATCCGGGTCCAGCGGGTGGATCGCGAACTTGTTTGAGCCTTGTTTTGCTTTGCCGCCAAAGAGCCGGCACACTCTTCGATATCAAACGCCCCGGGTGGGAATTGGACCCCCTGCCTTCCTGGACCCCTGCCTCAGGAGTAGCTCTCCAGTGGCGGGCAGGCACAAACCAGGTTCCGATCGCCGTACACGTTATCGATCCGCCCCACCGACGACCAGAACTTGTGCTCTCTAACCCAGGGCAGAGGGAAGACTGCCTGTTCCCGCGAGTAGGGATGATTCCAATCCCCCACCGTGGCATCGATCGTGTGCGGAGCATTACGGAGAGGATTGTCTTCCCGATCCATGCGCCCTTCCTCAATCTCCCGGATCTCCTGTCGGATTGCGATCAGGGCATCGCAAAACCGATCCAGTTCCGCTTTGGACTCACTCTCGGTTGGTTCGATCATGAACGTTCCGGCGACTGGAAACGACATGGTGGGCGCGTGAAACCCATAGTCCATCAATCGCTTGGCCACATCGTCCACCGTCACGCCGGAACCGGCCTTCAAGGGACGCAGATCGATGATGCACTCGTGCGCCACCCGCCCGTTGCGACCGGTGTACAGGACGGGGTAGTGCTCTTCCAGTCGTGTGGCAATGTAGTTGGCATTCAGAATAGCCATCTGGGTGGCCTTGCGCAGCCCGTCCGGCCCCATCAAAGCGATGAAGGCCCAGGAAATGGGCAGAATCCCGGCACTACCCCAGGGAGCCGCCGAGACGGCCGTAATCCCGGTTTCGGGTCCACACTCGGGTACCAGTGAATGAGTCGGTAGAAAGGGACACAAGTGTTCGCGAACGGCAACTGGCCCCACTCCCGGACCGCCTCCGCCGTGAGGAATACAAAACGTCTTGTGCAGGTTGAGATGGGCGACATCGGCACCGAAATCACCCGGACGACAGACCCCCACCAATGCATTTAGGTTGGCTCCGTCCAAGTAAACCTGGCCGCCGTTCTCGTGCACGATCTCGGCAATTCGAACGATCCCTTCCTCGAAGACGCCGTGGGTCGAGGGATAGGTCACCATGAGGGCCGCCAGATGCTCGCGATTTGCTTCGGCTTTCTTTTCCAGGTCTTCGAGATCGGTGTTTCCTTGATCGTCGCAGGCCACCACCACTACCTTCATTCCCGCCATGGCGGCGCTGGCCGGATTCGTGCCATGTGCGGAGCTTGGAATCAAGCAGATATTGCGCTGGCTATCGCCTTGGCTCCGGTGGTATTTCTGGATGATCAAGAGTCCGGAGTATTCCCCTTGAGATCCGGCATTGGGCTGAAGTGACACCCCGGCGAAACCGGTAATCTCGTTCAGCATCGATTCCAGCTCCCGGATCAATTGTAAGTATCCCGGGACCTGATCCAGCGGCGCGAAAGGGTGGATTTGGGAAAAGCCCGGATAGGTGACCGGGATCATTTCGCTGGTGGCATTCAGCTTCATAGTGCAGGAACCCAGCGGGATCATCGATCCGGTCAGGGAAAGATCTTTGGCCTGCAGGCGATGCAGGTAGCGTAGCATTTCGGTTTCGGAGTGATACTCGTGAAAGACCGGGTGCGTCAGGTAGTCCGATTTGCGCGCCAGCGAGATGGGTATTGCCTGTGCGTTCCCTGCAGAGGCATTCGCGACCTCTTCCGGCGATGCCGAAACACCAAAGATCTCAGCCAGCCGCCGGATGTCTTCCGGTGTGGCTGTCTCGCCCAGTGAGATCCCGACCCCGGAATCGTCGAGCCAGCGCAAATTGAAGCCTTGTTGCACCGCCGTCTCCAGGATCTGGTCTGTTTGCTGCCCCGTGTTGATGGCCAGAGTGTCGAAGAAAGTCTGGTTTCGGTTCTCAATGCCAGCCCTGTCCAGCAGGCCGGCCAGGGCTCGCGTCAGCAGATAAGTGCGCGTGGCAATCCGGTGCAATCCAGAGGGTCCGTGATAGGCCGCATAGATGCCGGCCATCACAGCCAGCAAGACCTGCGCCGTACAGATGTTCGAGGTGGCCTTCTCGCGCCGAATATGCTGCTCCCGGGTTTGCAGTGCCAGGCGTAACGCATCATTTCCGTGACTGTCCTTCGAAACCCCGACGACGCGGCCCGGAATGAGCCTTTTGAACTCTTTGTGAGTCGCAAAGAAACCGGCGTGAGGACCACCGAAGCCGAGCGGGACTCCGAAACGCTGGGAGTTGCCGACCGCGATATCGGCTCCCCATTCCCCCGGCGGTGAGAGAAGCGTCAGCGCCAGGAGATCGGTCGTGACGATGGTCCGCACACCCAGATTCTTGCCCCGATTTACCAACTCCCGATAGTCTTGAATTGAGCCCGAAGTAGTGGGGTAGGGAAGCAGCATGGCAAAGAAGTTCTCGTCGATCGAACAATCTTCGATCCGGCCCGAAACGACTTCAATTCCCAGGGGGGCGGCACGCGTCCCTAGCACGCTCAGAGTCTGGGGATGATTTTCCTGGGAAACCCAGAAGCGACTTCGCTTTCCGCGGGCTACGGAAAAGCACATTGCCATTCCCTCGGCAGCTGCAGTGGCTTCATCCAGCAAAGACGCATTTGCGATCTCCAGGCCCGTCAGGTCGCCTACCATGGTCTGATAATTGAGCAGTGCCTCGAGGCGTCCTTGCGAGATTTCAGCCTGGTATGGAGTGTAGGCGGTATACCAACCCGGATTCTCCAGGATGTTGCGGAGAATCACGGCCGGGGTGTGGCACTCGTGATACCCGAGCCCCTGCATGGAGCGCTTCACTTGATTTTGCTCGGCCAGGCGGCGCAAGTAGTCGACCGCTGCGCTCTCGCTACGGGCCTCCGGTACAGCCAGCCGGGAGTCGTCTCGAATCGTGCCGGGCACAGTTTGGTCCAGGAGCTGGTCGAGCGAATCGAGGCCCAACTCCTGAAGCATGGCCGCAGTTTCTTTCGGTCCCGGTCCGATATGGCGGCCAACGAAATCGTGCGCTTGATCGAGATCAGCTAGTGAGCTTTTCGCATCATTGGCAGTTACCTGCGGAGTGCTGGACATTCCAAATCATCCTTTCTCTTCTTTGGAGACCCGGTGCCGGCTTCAGCTTTTCCGATCTTGGGGTTTCGGGTTTGGAGTTTCCTCTCGTGCTTCGAGCTTCGGATTTCGTGCTTGCCCGGCAGCGGGGCCTAACTTTCTTCCTCGACGAACTTCGTGTAGTCCTCGGCACTCATTAACTGATCCAGTTCAGAGGTGTCGCTGAGGCGAATCTTGTAAATCCAGCCTCCTGAATAAGGGTCGTCGTTGAGCGTCTCGGGAGTGTCGGCCAGGGTCTCATTGATCTCGATGATTTCTCCCGATACCGGAGAATAGATCTCCGAGACCGCCTTCACCGATTCCAGAGAGGCAACGCTGCCGTCTTTTTCGCAAGTCGATCCGACTTCTGGAAGGTCGACGAAGACCACGTCTCCCAGTTCTTCTTGGGCATGGTCGCTGATTCCCACAGTGCCGATGCCGTCCGCCGCCGCCAACGAAATCCACTCGTGTTCTTTGCTATAACGAAGATCTGCGGGAACGTTCATCGGGCTTCCTTTCCAATTCGAGAGTCAAGTGCGAGGCTCCAAAACAATCATTTTGACAAGAAAGGTGTTTTTACCACTTCTGCAGCCACGCGTTTTCCACGGATGTCAATCTCCAGGCTCTGACCGATCCGGGCCAACTCCGTCGGGAGATAAGTCAAGCCAACCGCCAGTTCAGCGGACGGGCAAAAGCTACCACTGCTTACTTCGCCGAGCAACCGGCCGTCCCCATAAACCGGGAAGTGGTCGCGAGCAATCCCCCGACCCGTCATCTGAAACCCCATCAGCTTGCTGGGAAGTCCGGCTGCCTTTTGCTCGACCAGGGCTTGCCGCCCGATGAAGTCTCCTTGGGCCAGCTTGACGATCCATCCCAACCCCGCCTCCAGGGGAGTGTGTTCGGAATCGATATCATTTCCATAGAGGGCGTATTTCATTTCCAGCCGCAGCGTATTGCGGGCCGCCAGCCCGGCTGCCTTGATTCCCTCAGGCTCTCCGACTCTGAAAATCTCTCGCCACACGTGCTCGGCGTGTTGGGGGGGAAAGTAGAGTTCAAAACCATCTTCTCCGGTATAACCGGTACGAGAAATCAGGGTATCGACACCACAAACAGATCCCCGCTCGAACCGGTAGAACCGGATGGCGTGCAGGTCGACCGCGGTCAGTTGCTGCAGCACCTTCTCAGCAGCCGGTCCTTGCACAGCCAGCTGTACATAGGAGTCGCTGTTGTCGCGAACTTCGACTTCCCCTTCCCGGTGTTGCTCCAGCCATCTGAAGTCTTTCTCCCGATTTGAGGCGTTGACGCAAATCAGAAAGTGCTGGGCCTGCATGCGGTAGACAACGACGTCGTCGACGAAGGTTCCTTTCGGGTAGAGGAAGGCTGAATACTGGGCCTGACCGTCACTCAACGTGGAGGCATCGTTACAGGTGACCTTTTGAACCAGGGCCAGCGCGTCACGGCCCGTGATCTCGAGTTCTCCCATATGAGATACATCGAAGACTCCGGCTGCTGTGCGGACCGCCAAATGTTCTTTCAGGGCGCCATCGTATTGGACCGGCATGTCCCAACCGGCGAAATCAACCATACGGGCTCCAAATTCACGATGGATTTCATTCAGGGCCGTCTTCTTGAGACTCTCGTTCACTGCGCGGATACCTCGTTGCTGGTGTGAAGCTTTTGCGGTTGGGTTATTGGAGCTCGTCCGGAGTCTTGAATACCTGATTTGCGGTCAGGGCGTGAAAGTAGATCAATCCGATCATGTTCTCCATGCTGGCAGGTAGGACCCGATAGGTCCAGACGCTGACTGATACCTCCTTCCCCACAATCGACTGAACATCGTAGAGAATATTGGTGGCTTGAATGCGTGCGGCAAGCCGATCTTCGGGGACTTCATCAACGATAGCGTTGATGCGGAGCACGAGGCTTTCATCCAACACCTCGTCTACTCGATACCCCGGTCGGGGCTGCGCAAGAATATCTTGCTGATAGCTCGCAAACCCAGGGAGTGGGGGCATTTCGGGCACCGGATTGGTGAAGAAAATGGAATAGATAATGAAGCCCGGAATCGCGATTCCCAGCGCAAACATGAAGGCCACCCAGGGTACTCGCATAGGGCAGGCAGTTTATCACACGAAAAAGTAGTGCCGGAACCATCCTTGCTGCCGCATTGGTATGCCAGTAGGTTCACTCGAATGGACTCGGACTTAGCAACGCTCTGTCCCAGGTGGAGAGAAGGGATCCAAGGGTCCAGGGTTCCAATTCCCAACCCTACCGGGGCGGTACCAAGCTGCGGCTTCAGCTTAGTACCGCCACTGAGGTTGTCTCGGATCATTCGAGAAAGAAACTTGCCGAAGGCCTTGGAGTGCGCGCGGCCATGCCGCCGCCAATCCTGGTTGTCGGTAACATTGCACGATTGGCACGCTGCTCTGGTATTCTTGAGTTGCCGCTCCGGAGTGCCGCCAGATTCGCAAGTCGCTGGAGCCAAAGAGCCGAAGAGGTGCGATAATCAAGCTAGGCCTGAAACATTTTGCCAGTGGTGTACTCTATAAAGCCGTTGCAAGCATGAAGCTGAAAAGGAATCGCCTTCGGGCGGTTTTGCAGGAGGTTGCGAACGATGACCCCGGATGACTTGAAGAACAGCTATGACGATCCGTTGATGTCGCGCGTGAAGAGGAGCGAGAACGCCCGTGCTAAGAAAAAAGAAGTGCCGCGGGAGCCTCGGAGTTTCCCGGTAGCAACGGTTGTGGCTGGAATCGCGCTGGCGGCAGCTCTGGGAGCATTGGCCTACTATCTGATCGGTGCCCAGAATCGGATCGAGGAATTGAACACCAATCTGATGGCTTCTCAGGAGCGCCTGGTGGAAGTCACGGAACGGCTGGGCCAGTCGCAAGAACAGATTCAGGGTCTCGAGACGGGTCTTGAACGGAGCGAAATCAAGATTGGCCAGCAGGGCCAGGAACTGGGCCGCACTCGGAACCTCGTGACCAACTTGAAGGACGAAAACGCAGCCCAGGATAAAGAACTCAAGGCCATTGCCATCAAGAAGGCCGATCAAGAAGCAGTCGAGAAGCTAGCTGAGGAGACTTCCGGATTAGCTGATCGGGCCTCCGGAATCGAAGCGGAAGTCGGGGAAGTCAACGACCGTCTCAGCCAAGCCAACTCGAATATCGGTGAGCTGCGTGATATGACAACCGCCAACCGGGGCGACATCGAAGGGAACCGGACTGCCATCGGCGAAGTCCGCACCACGGCTGACGGCAACACCGGCGTCATCGACGGAGTGAAGCGTTCCCTCGAGCGCGAGTACTACAACTTCGAGTTAGAGAAGAAGGGCGGCATCATGAAGGTGTTTGATGTGGCTCTGAACTTGAAGAAAACGAACTTTAAGGACCAGAAATTCACTCTCGAGATCATCGCCAACGGCAAGCGAATTCAGAAGAAGGGCCACGCCATCAACGAGCCTATTTTCTTCTATGCCGGAGGAGACAACAAGCGCTACGAGCTGTTGGTCAACCGCATCGAAAAGAACTTGATTGTCGGCTACGTCAGCGTCCCCAAGACGTCAGACGAGTAGCGCAGGCATCCCTGCCCTGCCAAGTAGCGCAGGCATCGTCAAGCTGCCTCAAAACCCCCCTGGCAAGCTTCAAGAGAGTGATTTCAGGATCGTGGGGCCTTCCCAGGCCGGATTCATGTCCCCCATTCCCGTGCTTAAGATTTACCTCGTGCTTCGAATTTCGTGCTTCGTGCTTTACCCTTGCAAACCAGCATTCAAAGTCCAGAAAGAGGAGCACAGCAATGGCATCACGCAAGTTGTACCTGACATTCGCGATCTTTCTCATCATCCTGCTACCCCTGCTGGCCCGGTCCGGAACCCTCGCCATCACCGGAGCCACCATCATCGATGGGACCGGCAGCGATCCGATCCGGCGGGGCGTAGTCCTGCTTACCGACGACCGGATCACCGCTGTCGGCGCGTCCCGCGCAGTGGAGATCCCGGAATCGGCAACCCGGATCGATGCCCGCGGCAAATACGTCATCCCCGGCTTGATGGATGCCAATCTGCACCTTTTTCTCAACATTGACCTGGAAACCCTGATCAAGTACGAGGGCCGCTACCACGAGATCATTCTCGAAGCTGCTCAGATTACATTGAGGACCGGCCAAACGACAGTCTTCGATACTTGGGGTCCACGTGCGGCGCTGGTCCAGGCTCGGGACATGATCAAGGCGGGTGATGCGCCGGACAGCCGGATCTATCTGCGACCGGCCCCTGTTCCAGCTCTCAGGTCAACGAGGACAGTCGCTGGGACCCGGCCCGAGCCTGGCTGTTTCTAGTGGGAAAGAGACGTGGTCCCTACTCCGGGCTCTGTGGAGAAGAGACGTGGCCCCTACTCCGGGCTCTCCATTTGGAGTAGCCGGGCTCGGCTGCCGCCGCTGAATGATGCGGATTCGAGGGTCACTGACTGCTGTCGTACGTCCCGTGCTTCGCCAGCACGCGGGAAGCTTCTGTCCGGTAGTCGAGCACGAACACCTGATACGACGCGCCGCCGGGCGCGACGCGCACGACGACATGGCCGTGGTCACTGGCCACCCGCCCAGCGCGAGGGCCGATGGCAGCCTTAGTCTCGTCCCTGAACTCGAGCACGAAGATGTCGCGCGGCCCCGGATAGATGCGTTGATTCAGCAGCCGCTTGAGCACGATTGGGGCTGGATGCGTCGTGGACCAGGCCTGGATGATGTTCACGCGCGGCCGGAGGGTTGCTAGGAAGGTCGCGTTGGCCGGCTCAATCGAGCCATGGTGGTTGACCACGACGACGACGACCGGCTCACCGATGGCCGTGCGATCGGCGTTTCTTGATTCTGCCAGTCGGGGTAGCCGACGGGCGGCACGCCCTGCAGATCACCCCCGTGAAGTAGGAGAAGGTGCCGTAGCGCAGCAGGAACGCCGCCGAGCAGTGGTTCTCGGTGGGCCAGTCTTCCTTCGGCAGTGTTTCGAGAGGCGGAATGATCCGCGCCGTGCTGTCTCCCGATCCGGTCCAGACGTCTCCGTTCACGTGAAGGTTGCGGATCTCAAACTCGGGACACCGATCGGCATCGCGCACCAGCCGAATCTGGTCGGCGCGCCCAGCCTGGAACCGCTCGAGCGTGAGCCCGTCACGCGTCGCACGAGCCCCAAGGAACCGCCGATAGTTGTCGACCGAGGGATCACGGGTGAATGCGGGAAAATCGTAGGTGGACCAGCCTCGGTCCAGCACCTTGCGGATTGGCACAAGCTCGGCCACATCGGTAATGCCAGCGAGCTGGTAGTCGCCAAGCGCAGAGCGGGGCGACTCGGGCGATAGGAACCCCAAGTGGTCGCCATGGAAGTGCGTGACCAACGCGTAGTCGAGGATCGGATCGCGGCTCGCCAGCGCCATACGCAGGACGTAGCGCGCAATCCATTCACCTGGCCGTCGAGAAGCGTCGGGCAGCGGTGGTGCAATCGGCGCGCGCCCCACCGGGGTCGCCGCGCCGGCATCGACCAGCAACGTCGTGCCATCGGGCAGCACGAAATAGGTGGCATTGCCCCGGCCGGTGGCGATGTGGTGGATGTCGAGGGTGCCGAGCGTTCAGGGAGGCAGATGTGCCGGTATTGGCTCGGCCTGCGCGGACGTTAGCGCAAACAGAACGGTCAAACCCGCCCACGCAGGAAGCGATATCGACGGCATCTCGCGATCATAGCAGAATGGACAGAGGTGACCTGCGTTTCCCGAGCAATCTGGGACCTTCCCGGATTCTCAATGCCACAATTGGAAAGACAAAGGTCAGCTCGGAATTGGTTAGTTCGACAGATGCGATGGCTCAAGTTGATATGCGCGATCGCCCCTTAGATTGAAGCATCCGGCTTTCTCGCGGGCACGAGGGTAGAACCTTACACTTCGCAGTTCGTAATTCGAATCTCGCATTTCGAGAGGGGGTTGTGCCCAAAGTGTGCCCGCGGCAATCCAACTCCAGCCAAGATAGGTGGCCAATTCGATTGGTTCTTAGAACCGTAGTCGCCTAGTATGAGTAACGAAATGATCGGTCAGACCATTCCCACTACACCATTGAGAAGGGGATCATGACGGTGGCTTTGATGCTCTCTGGTCTCCGGACGATCGCCAGCTCTTCTATAGAAATGGCAGCAACAGGGTGATGGTCTTGGACATCAGGGCCGACCCGGAATTCTCGGCCGGGGCTCCTCTATTGCTTTTCGAGAGTCCGATTCTGGGCGGTCCGTGGCGCTACCGCTCCTACGATATTGCACCCAAGGGGGATCGGTTCATAGCGGTTGGAAAGACGTCCGAGCCGATTCAGCTCAACGTCGTCACCAACTGGTTCGAAGAACTCGAACGCCTCGTTCCGACGGATCAGTAGATATGATCGGCCAGACCATTGCTCACTATGCCATCACCGCAAAGATCGGCCAGGGAGGGATGGGCGAAGTGTATCTGGCCAGGGACATCAGGCTGGGACGTCGGGTGGCGTTGAAAGTGCCCAAGGACGGAGTTGCTGCCGATGATGCAGGCCAGGCAAGCCTGCTGCGCGAGGCAAAAACTGCCGCCGCCCTGAACCCCCCCAACGTCTGCACGATCTACGATGTCGGCGAAGAGGCGGGCCAACCCTACATCGCGATAGAATACGTCGAGGGACGGACTCTGAAAGAGGCCATCCCGAAGAACGGCCTTCCGGTTGAAACGGCTGTCCGGTATGGAGCGCAGATCGCGGCGGCCATCGCGCACGCCCCATGAAAGCGGCTTTGTCCACCGCGACCTGAAGCCCTCGAATGTGATGGTCACCGAAAACGGGGCCGTTAAAGTGCTCGACTTCGATTTGGCGCAACCGCTGCCGACAAGGGTCCTGAAAGAGATCACCGCCTCTGCTTCGACTCTCGCCGAACCGCGAGGCATTTCCGGCACGCTACCCTACATGGCCCCCGAGGTTCTGCAAGGTCAGCCTGCGGACGGACGGACGGACATCTACGCACTAGGAATTATTCTGTACGAGGCCGCCACCGGGAGCCCGCCTTTTACGGGTCGAACGACTTTCGAGTTGTCGACCAGTATTCTGAGAGATTCCCCGCCGGTGCTCTCTTCGAGCTTTCCGGCGTCTTTCCGGGCCGTCCTCGACCGCAGCCTGGAGAAGGCGCCGATCAAGAGATACGCGCGAGCGGGTGAAGTGGAACTTGCTCTGCAAGCCATCTCGAGAGCAGCGGCCAGATCCTCGTCCCGGCTCCCGCCTCCCCCCGGCCACGAGACGGACTCCCTTTGCTCCATCGCCGTGCTTCCTCTGGCCAATCTTTCGGGTGATCCCTCCCAGGAATTCTTCGCCGATGGAATGACCGAGGCTTTGATCTCCGAACTCGCCAAGATCAGCGGTCTTCGGGTAATCTCGCGCACGTCGGCGATGTACTATAAGGGAAAGAGCAAGCCGCTGCGGGAGATTGCGGGTGAGCTGAAGGTCGCCACTCTGGTGGAGGGATCGGTGTTGCGGGTCGGCGGGCGGGTTCGGATCACGGCCCAGCTCATCGACGGCGTGTCCGACTCCCATCTCTGGGCCGAGAGCTACGAGCGCGATCTAAAGAATATCTTGTCGCTTCAAAGCGATGTGGCTCGCGCCATCGCTGCTCAAGTCACAGTCTCCTTGAGTCCCGAACCCCAAGCCCGCCCGGGCCGAACGCGTTCATTCTATCCAGGCGCCCACGAAGCCTACCTGCGCGGTCGCCACCATCTACATAAGGTAGGCGAGGCCGAGGCGCGCCGAGCGATCAAGCTCTTCCAGCAGGCGATCGACTTCGATCCCGCCTCCGCGCCGGCCTTCGCGGGGTTAGCCGACGGATACGTTCAGCTGGGATCTTGGCTCAAGGCTCTACCCGTCAACGAAGCCATGCCCCGCGCCAAGGCCGCCGCCAAGAAAGCCCTCGAGCTAGACCCCTCTCTGGCAGAGGCCCACTCTGCCCTGGCCTATGTGTCGATGTTCTATGACTGGGACTGGGACACAGTCGAGCGAGAGTTGCAGCAAGCGATCGAGCTGAATCCCAGCTACTCAGTCGCCCACCTCTACTACTCCTGGTATCTCGACTCCCAGCGCCGTCTGGAAGAGTCGCTTGCCGGATTGGAGCTTGCCCAGCGGCTCGACCCCCTGTCGATCTGGATCGAGGCCAACGCCGCCTTTTTCCTCTGTTGGGCGGGACGATACCAAGAAGCCATCGAGGGACTGTCCTCGACTCTCAGATTCGCTCCCGACTTCGCGCTTGCCCATTGGATGCTGGGTGCCACCTACGCAGCGCAAGGGATGTATCACGAAGCCATCGACGAGTTTCGGGAGACGCTGGCTCAGGGCAAGCAGTATCTGGGTTGGCTGGGATACGCCCTGGCCAAGGCCGGTCGACGAGAAGAGGCCCAAAGTACGCTGGACGAGATGCAGGATCTCCTCAAAAAGCAGTCAGTGTCGGCAGACGACATGGCACGAGTCCACATCGGCCTGGGAAATATCGATGAGGCCTTCCGCTGGCTGGACCGGGCTCTCGATGAGCGCGCCGTTTATGTCGTCTACCTCAGAGTTGACCCGAGCTATGCACCCTTGCGCTCGGATCCGAGATACAACAGCCTGCTAGGGCGAATGGGCTTGCGCCCCCGAGGAGAACGCTCATGAATATAGTTGCACTCTGGAATCGGCCCGAAAAACAGAAATGTGCGGAAACCCGTAAGATTGCGAGGCATAGGACCGATTTCTTCCTGCCACCTCCGGCAGGTGGTGTGACGGAACTGTCAAGAGAACCAATCAAAGTAGAGTTTCTTTTCATCGCTCTCCGATTAGAAACCACCATCGAATCTTGTCAGCACAACAGTTGCCTGAGGAAGCACCCAATCACCAATCACCGTGCTGCCCTGAATCTGGATGGTCGTCACTGATTCTTTGCCAGCGGGTCCATGGAGCGCATTGCCGAGACGACTTGATCATCGGTCAGCAGATCGAGTTGAGGCAGCATAGGTCTCGATTGGTCGAGCCTCTCGATCTCCTCCGAATGCTCTTTCATCCAGGAAATGATGCCTCTCATGACCCGCTGGTTGGCCTGGCCGTGTGGAGTCGAGTCCCCAATGTTTGGGCTGAGGAGCGAAATAATCATCCAGCGCGGCCGCGGCGAGAATGCGACTTCGGAGAGCTTGGCCCGAAACTCGAGTTCCGGGCTCTTTAAGGAACTGTCGATGTTCTTATCGATGGCGTGGCGGCCTGCATGAGCAAAAATGCCCCCCGCAGACCCTAGACGGAGCAGCTTACCCAGGAAAGCCATTCGCATTTCACTCTCCTGAACGCCACTCTGGCGCAGCTCATCCAGCAGTTCATTGACCATTCGGAATGCCAGACGAAACTTGAGGCCCGGAAGATACCCGGCGGGGTTCTGGCGGGCACGGTCGTCGTCGGAGGCCGAGTCCTTCTTCATCTTCTCCTCGAGATCCGATCTCTCCTGCGAGGACGCGAACGTGTTCCAGATAGAGGTGATCTCGGAAAGGAGGACCTGGCGGACAGCGACCATGCTGGTGGCTGTAGCCCATCCTCCGGTCTGGGCCTCATCGTTCCGAGCCCAGGACTAAAAACCATTCGAGACCATGCGATCGAGGACGGTGTAGGTCACGGAGGCACTATGACCATACTGACGAGCAGTCTTTTTGTCGCGAGCGATCTCGTGACCGAAATGCATGCCGTAATAGCCAGAGGAGTTCCCTGGTCGTATGTGAGAACCGAAGCGTGGGCCCAGTTCGCGATCGAGGGTGGGCCGGATCTGTGACAGACTGCCAAAGATGGGAGGAGCCGGCCCCGGGTCATTCAGGTGAAGCCACAGTTCCGAGACCGCCTTCTTGATCGAGATCGTATAGGCCTGTCGCTCTCCTTTGCCGATGGCTGTCTTGCGATAGAACTCGTCGCTAATCGTCTCAATCTCGCGGCAAAATTCCGCATAACCAACGATCTCTCGAACTCTCGCCTCCTGGAGTAGAGAGTCGGACTCGATCCCTGCTGGGTCGAGCGCCACTAGCGCCGCCTCTTGAAAGAAGCGAGTATCGGCCAAGGCGTGGATGAGAGCCCTCCGGTCCTCTGGCGACGAATTCCCTCGCTTCCAATTGAGCAGGATCTTCTCGAGACGGATCGCAGGCTTGGCCAGCAGGCTTGGAGCGAACTCCAACTGGATTACATGATAGTAGGATCTCCATGCCAGCCAGGCATCCGAACCTCGGCCAAGGAGAATTGAAGCGGTCAGAGCCAGTTCCGAAGCCTCCAGATCCCCGACCGCTTCGGCCACCATATTTTGTACGCTCTGCTGGACCTTGGAGAGGCTTTCACGGTCGATGGATTGGTGGTTGAGGCGCCTCAACACATTTTCGGCAACCGTCACCTTCCCTAGCGCAACGACCGCTGCTCGCGACTCGAAGCTGGTCTCGACCAGTTCCACGGCTCTTTCCGCTGCCTCTCTGGCTGCCTGGTGATTGGGGCGGGCCAGTTCCATCTCTGCCCTTTCAACCCAGGTCTTGGCGGGTTCGGCCGGAATGTCAGCGGCCTCGCTCAACAGTCGGGAAGCTTCATCGAAGTCTCGATGAAACTTCCAGCGGGTCCTGGCGAGCTCTCGCCGAGCCTGCGTCTTCTCGCGATTGGGGCCAACCGCCTCGAGAGCTTTCCGTAAGTAGCCCTCTTCCGCTTCGATGTCATGTTGAATGTTGGCTTTCGAGGCCAGATTGAGAAGTTCCCCCAGAGATTGTCCACTGGCCCCACCGGCGCGCGAACAGGCGGGTATCCAGGTGAGAAGAAAGGACATCAAGAGGAGGCCAGGGAGTCGGTAGGAGAAACCCGCAGTTGGGTCGGGCGAAGATGTGGCGGTCATGAGGTCACCCTAGCCCGGATTATGCAAGAACCGTAGGCCGGAGTTGAAAAGAGAGTCGAAAGTGGCCCAAATCGGGAGATCGAAGGTGCGACAGGCGGATTTTCGAGGGATCTCTGTGGACGAGCCATGTGGAGTAGGTGGGGGAGTGAATTTCAGACGGAGTTGGGCCTGAATGAGTGTCCTAAACGATCATTCGGGAGCTAGGAGA
>CBDDCF010000022.1:0-136732 GCA_965225995.1 Acidobacteriota bacterium
CTGACGCTTCGGGCTCCGAAAGATCTTGGCCGAGCACCTTATTAACCGAGGCATTCCTACGGAGCCCGAAGCGTTAGCGAGGGAGCTCTTCCAGTTTCTTTCCTGAGTGATCCAGAATTTGGACCCGTGGCTTGGGAATTGGACCCTTGTTCAGATGCGCTTGAAGCCACGCAGGATGTCTTCGATCTCCATACGCAGAATGATGGGGCGTCCGTGGGGACACGTATAGGGATTGTCACACCGAAAGAGCTCATCTACCAGCCAACGCATTTTGTCTGCGGTCAGCAGGGTGTTGATTTTGATGGCGGCCCGGCAAGACAGGCTGATGGCGATCTTCTCACGCACGCGTTGACTGCCGGCCTCTGTTTCTGGAGTTCCGTCAAGCAGGTCCTGGAGCAGCTGGGAGACTTCCTCACAGGCGGCCCCCAACTCGGGCAATCCCCGCACCACCAGAGTCCGATCCCCGAACCAGTCCACCTCGAATCCATTGGCGTTGAGCTGATCCAGCAGGGTCGCTGCCCGGCTTTTCTGCTCAATCGAGAGCTCCACCGTCTGCGGGATCAAGAGACGCTGGGTCGGAGTCCTCTGACCCGTCTCCATCTGGCGCAGGGAGCGGTCGTATAGGATCCGTTCATGGGCCACGTGTTGATCGATCAGCATCACGCCTTCCCGGTCGGCCGCAACCACGAAGCTCTCAACAAACTGCCCGAGCACGACCGGGATTGGACTGAGCTCGCCGGTCTCGGGAATCAAGTCGTCGTGAGGACCGTCTCGAGCTGGTGGGTCGAGCCGTTCCGACCAGGGGGAAGCGGGGAGTTGAGAGCCGGTGGAGTCGCTCCGCAACTGGGGGAAGCCAAAGGAGCTGTCTGGTTGGCGTTGGAAATAGCGTTCGATACTCCGCGTAACCCCCGCCTCATGCCCCGGTAGGTTAGCAGTGCGGAGCTGCTCTAGCGGGACGTCTCGTGCCAGGCTCGAAAGACCGGACTGATTCTTCAGCAGCGCCTCCTCAATCCCATGATAGATGGCACGGTGCACCCGACTCGAATCCTGAAACCGGACTTCGGTCTTTCTGGGGTGGACGTTTACATCCACCAGCCGGTGGTCGAGCTGGATGAAGAGTAAGGCCACCGCATGAGCCGTGGTCGGCATCAGGTCCCGATAGACCAATCGGACGGCATGCGTAATGACCCGATCCCGGATCGAGCGTCCATTGACAAAGAAGTATTGAGCATAGGTGTTGTTTCGTTGCTCGTGGGGAAGGGAAGCAAAACCGTGAACCCGGACTCCATCACGCTTGTAGTCGATCGGCACCAGATTCGCCAGAAAGGCTTCTCCCAAGACCTGGTAGACTCGCTCCTCCAGAGACGATACCGCCGGCGCATCCAGAATCGGGCGGTCGTGTTGAAGCCGAAACTCGACATCCGGACGGGCCAAGGCGTAGTGCGATACCTGCCGGATCACGTGATTCAATTCAGTTACAGTTTTCTTCAGAAATTTCCTTCTTGCCGGTACATTAAAGAATAGATTTTCAACTGTAACTTCAGCTCCTGACGGCCAGGCGATCTCTTTCTGGTGAATGATCTTACCGCCCTGAAAGAGGATCTCAATCCCCAATGGCGCAGAGCTTTCGGCAATCTCGCGATCGACGGTTCGCACGGTAAGCCGCGACACCGAAGCAATCGAGGGCAGCGCCTCACCCCGAAAGCCCAGTGTGGAAATCTGATCCAGATCGGCCATCGTCTGGATCTTGCTGGTGGCATGGTGTTGGAAGGCCAATAGGGCATCTTCGGGGCTCATCCCGCTCCCGTCGTCGCGCACCCGGATCAGCCGCTGCCCCGCATCCTGGATTTCGATATGGATGCGTGTCGATTCAGCATCGAGAGCGTTTTCGACGAGTTCCTTCACTACCGAAGCCGGCCGCTCAACGATCTCGCCGGCTGCGATCTTGTGGGCCAGAACTTCAGGCAGTACTTTGACGCGTCCCATAGGAGAAGTATATTCCGTTTACCTGACCGGCTGAGTCCTGGTTTCCAGGACTCAGCTTGATCGGCTGCCGTTCCTGTGGCAAGTTGACCGGATCAAAGGAAGGACAAGGGATGAGTGACTCCCAACCCAAACGGCCAGTCATGTTGGTGATCCTGGATGGCTGGGGCATCCGTGCCGAAACTGAACATAACGCCGTGGCTCTGGCGCGCACGCCTAACATGGACCGCTTGGCACCCCTCTATCCAACCAGCCAGTTGATGACCAGCGGCGCCGATGTGGGGCTTCCGCGAGGGACCATGGGAAACAGCGAAGTCGGGCATTTGAACATCGGTGCAGGACGGATCGTTTGGCAGGAGGTGATGCGCATCAACAATTCGATCGCCGATGGGAGCTTTTTTGAGAACCCGGCTCTGGTCGGCGCTTTCCAGCTGGCCAGCACACGGGGATGCCGGGTCCACCTTTTTGGGCTGTTGAGTAGCGCCTTGGTCCACTCCTGCGACGAACACTATCTGGCTTTGATCCGAATGGCCCGGCGCTTCGGCCTGGAAGGAGCTCAGCTCGCCTTCCACGTATTCACAGACGGCCGGGATATGCCGCCCCGCTCGGCGCTGGAAGCGCTCCAAAACCTGGAGCATCGAATGGCCCTCTATGATTGCGGACTCATCGCCACCGTGTGTGGACGCTATTACGCGATGGATCGGGACCGCCGCTGGAATCGTATCCGCCTGGCCTACGATCTTCTGGTTTCGGGTGTGGCGGATTCTCGGGCCGGGAGTGCTCGGGAAGCGGTCGAGGCGGCCTATCGGAGAGCCGGCCAGCACCCGGCCGACGCCGACTATCCGGCTGAGACCGATGAGTTTATCCGGCCTACCGTGATCGTGGATAAGTCTGGTCAGCCTCGGGCCGTCATCCAGGACGGAGACGTTGTAATCAGTTTCAATCACCGGGCTGACCGCCCCCGCGAGATCATTCGCGCTCTGATGGACGAAAAGTTCGAACGAAACACGGCGCACGATCCCGTCCCAGGATTCCAACGCCAAACAAGAGTCCAGGTCCATCTCGTCACGATGACCGATTATCGGGCCGGCTTCGACTGCCCCGTGGCCTTCCAGTCGTGCCCTCTGCAAGAAACCGTTGGGGAAGTCGTTTCAAGAGCCGGGATGTACCAGTTCCACACGGCCGAGACCGAGAAATACCCGCACGTGACCTTCTTCGTGAATGGTGGCCGGGAGGAGCCCTACCCCGGAGAGTCCCGCTTCATGGCCGATTCGCCGCGTGTCGATACCTATGACCTGAGGCCGGAAATGAGCGCCATCCAAATCACGGATCGGGCAGTTGAAGCGATTCTTTCCGGTGAGTACGGGTTTCTTCTCCTGAACTATGCCAATGGCGACATGGTGGGACACACCGGCGTCTTGGAAGCCGCCATCAAGGCTGTCGAAACCGTCGATGAGGGCGTCGGCAGACTCGTCAAGGCAATCAAGAAGGTAGGAGGCGAACTTCTGATCACTGCCGACCATGGCAACTGCGAGCTGATGTGGGACGAGGAGTCGAATTGTCCGCACACCGCTCACACCATCAACCCAGTTCCCTGCATTCTGATCTCCGAGCGTCACCGCAGCCGGCAGCTGCGCGACGGACGTCTGGCAGACTTGGCGCCCACCCTGCTCCATTTGCTCGGTTTGGACCGCCCAGATTGCATGACCGGAAAAGTGCTGATTTCGTGACCGCCGGTGTCTTTGGCGATTCTAGGAGCCTGTCTCGCATCTCCCCCCACGGCGCCCGTAACGCGATCCGCACCAATACTCGGACAGGCTCCTAGCCCGGATACCAAAGCGGTAGCCAGCTACGCGCACTCCAAATCGGCGCGCTTCGGCCAGAGACGCCTCTTTAGCCAGCTTAGGATTTCGTGCTCGACGCCGAACTCTGCGCGTTCTTGGCACAATCTCACGGCTTAATAAGAACTCGACTAAACCGCTAAGAAGTTGCCCTTCCTAGTCTTCCGGCTGGGGGACAATCCGGATGTAGGGTTTGGGGGACTTCCAACCGTCAGGGTATTTCACCTGGGCAGCCTCATCGGAAACCGAGGGCAAGATGATCACGTCGTCTCCCGGATTCCAGTTCACAGGGGTCGCCACTTGGTGGCGAGCTGTCAGTTGGATGGAGTCCAAGACTCGGAGCACTTCGTCGAAGTTCCGGCCCGTACTCATGGGGTAAGTGATCATCAGCTTGATCTTGCGGTCGGGGCCAATCAGAAAGACGGTACGAACGGTCTGGTTGTCGACCGCTGTGCGGCCTTCAGAACTGAGGCCGGCGTCTGCCGCCAACATGCCGTAGAGTTTAGCAACGGTCAGCTCGGTGTCAGCGATAATCGGATAGTTGGGAGCATGTCCAGTGGCGTCCTCGATGTCAGTCGCCCAGGCCTGGTGGCTTTCAGCGGGATCTACGCTCAACCCGATAATCTTACAGTTTCGCTTTTCGAATTCCGGCTTGAGGCTTGCCATGTAACCGAGTTCGGTCGTGCAGACCGGCGTGAAATCCTTAGGGTGTGAGAAGAGAATCGCCCACCCGTCCCCGATCCACTCATAGAAATCGATTATTCCCTGGCTCGTCTGAGCCTGGAAATTGGGAACGGTGTCTCCAATATGCAATGACATGTTCGTCCTCCTGCCTGACTGTTGCCAGCTGTTCTTGTGGCGCGTTTGAGGCGCCAGCTCGTAACTGACAAGAAATCGCGTCCTTTGTTCAATTGCTGCTCTACCTCTCTACAGCAAGAAGTGTTATCGGATCAACCCCGATTCGGATAATTGCTGACATCGGAGGCCCTACCAACTCAGTTTGGGCGTGACTATCCCGACGATTGAGTCAAGTTCGGTGGCGGGGTTCTCGTATCGGGCAAAGCTCGGCTACTGCCCTGCGCTCGGCTGAAACTCAAACCAAACACCGAATCAGCGCAGCGATTGGAGATATCGGACGAGCAGGTCGAGTTCCTTTTCCGAGGCCTGCAAAGGAGGCATGAGGTGCTGTTTGCCCTGAAAACCGAGAGCTACCTGGTGGTCAGGAATTGCTCGCGGATCGGTAAGTTTGGTGCGCAGCCAATTGGAGTTGCGCAGAGTGCCCCGACGCTGGCTCAAGTTCGGCCCAATGTTTCCAGCCAGCTCAAAATCGCCGTCATTCAGACTATGGCAGGTACCGCAATTCTGGGATAGGATAATACCCTGAGCTGCAGCACGCTCCCGGGAAGAAAGGAGCTTTTCGTCGGCGCGGGATTCGAGACAAGTGCTGGTCGACAAGAGCAACAAGGCGGCCGCCACCGTCAAGCGTGTGGCACTCCCCAAATCATTGCCCGATTTAGCTCTTGCAAAAAGCATGTGGCCCCTATTATGAGATGCGTATTTGTCTGCGTCAATCTGATTTTTAGTTATGGCTAAAAAATCACGGATCTTGTTTGTTTGCACTGGCAATTCGGCTCGCAGCCAAATCGCCGAGGGATTCTGCCGGGATGACGGCGGGGATGCGGTGGAAGTGTACAGTGCCGGAACGCAACCGAAGGGACTCAATCCGAACGCGATCTTGGTGATGAAAGAGGCCGGTATCGATATCAGCAGGCAGACTTCAGACCCACTTCCGAAGAAAGAGCTGGACGGCTACGACTACGTGATCACGTTATGTGGAGACGCCCGTGACCGTTGTCCGGCACTTCCCAGCGAAGTGCATGGGGAGCATTGGGACCTGGCCGATCCGGCCAACGCTCGAGGGGGACCGCCGGAAGTCTTAGCGGCTTTTCGCATCACTCGTCGTCAGGTCAAGCGGAAAGTCAGGGAGTTGTTGGCCCGTCTCACTGAGCCCGCCTGAAAAATAGCGAAAGACCCTGCCAGGCGCAGGCAGGCTGCCTGCGCCACTTCAAGTTTGAGGTAAGCCCATCCCCCGGCCGCTGGCCGGATCATTCAGGAAAAGAAACTGAGCTCCCTGTCAGCCACAAAGGGGGGGATGATGTGGCACAGGAAAGCCCTGCTTCAGAACCGTGGGAGGCGCCTTCTGAGGCGGCGATTCTATTGAAAATAGAATCTTTAGATTCGGGCCTGACGGTCCTCTCGCGGCCTGGGAAGGGCCCCTCCCACACATCCGAAACCACTTCAATGCCATCCCGGGAGAGAACTCCAAGAAAGCCTGTGGCATACTCGTCCCACAAATCAAGTTTCGGGTTAGGTTCACTTCCGGACTTCGACCGCGAGCACAACCGTTTCTCCCGCCTCCTTCAGTTTGTAGAAGACGTGGATCCGGGCGCCGGGCTGGAAGTCTCCCCCTTTGACGGAGGCCTGATCCAGGAGAAAAGTGCGGCTACCGCTCTTGGTCTGGAGTACGATCTGCTGCGCGTTCACTGATTCGACAGTTCCATAGACGTCATACTCCCGATCTTCCGGAGGAGGTCCTTTACTCCATAATTTCCAGAAACACGCTGGGCTTGAGAGCGCAAGAACACAGAGCAAGAGAGTCAGGACACGTCGCATCGGCAAGATTCTACCATTGACTCTTCCGGCCCGTTGCCAAACTTGCTGACAATTTAAATCAGTCTTTCAGGTTCGACTCGAAGAGCTTGAAGATTCTCTTGTATTCGTCTGCCCAACTGGTGGCATTCTGGAAACCGTGTCCCTCGACTGGATAGAGGGCTACTTCCCAGTTCTCTTTGCGCAGTTCGATCAAACGCTGAGCCAGACGAACTGTGTCCTGGAAGTGGACATTGGTATCGACCATGCCGTGACAGATCAAGAGCGCTCCTTTCAGCCCCTCGGCAAAGTAAATGGGCGAGCTTGCCTCGTAGGCCGGTACGTCGTCCTGCGGCTGATTCAGGATTCGACTGGTGTACCAGTGGTTGTAGTGAGCCCAGTCCGTGACCGGGCGGAGGCTCGCTCCCGCCGCGAAGACGTCCGGTTCCGTGAACATTGCCATCAAGGCAATGAAGCCGCCGTAACTGCCGCCATAAAGCCCGATCCGCTTGGGATCGACTCCGTGGTTTTGAGTGAGCCAGCGGGCTCCATCGACCTGGTCGGTGAGATCTTTACCTCCCATGTGTCGGTAGATTCCAGTCCTCCAATCGCGTCCATAACCGGCGCTGCCACGGTAGTCAATATCGAGTACGTGATAACCCTCCTGTACTAGACCCAAAGCAAGTACATCAGTGTTGATTCCAAGGGCCTGAAAAGGCCCGAAATGCCAGTCCTGACGGGTATTCTAGGGTTGCAAAAAACTCTGGAAAACACCGAAAAGAAAGGCATTTCAGGTGAACCCAAAAGATATCGAAATCCTGCGCAAACGGCAATCGGGAAGTGAAGATCGATTAGATCGGAGTTGGATGCCGGAGAAGGGCCAAAGGGTGCTGCGCGGGGGCAACATCCATTATGCGATTTTGGATCGAGTCCGAGCCGTGGACTGCGGGGGGCTGGGTGTGATCCAGCTGCTGGTCAAGCAGCTGGAACTGGCCGAAACCATCGACCAACGGGTGAAGGTGCTGGAGCGGCATCTGCCGTACCGGGAATCGGATCATGTGCTCAATCTGATTTACAACGTCATGACGGGCGGTAGCTGCCTGCAGGACGTGGAGGCTCGACGCCGGGACCCGGTGTATCTGGACGCGCTGGGGGCCCGCAAGGTGCCGGCGCCGTCCACGGAGGGGGACTTCCTGCGGCGCTTCGACAGGAATTCGATCGGGGATCTGATGGAAGCGGTCAATGAGGCGCGACGGAAAGTGTGGTCGAACCAAGACAAGGAGTTTCACCGTCAGGCCACGATTGATGTGGACGGGACGATCGCCCCGACGGATGGACAGTGTAAGAGCGGAATCGGAATGAGCTACACCGGCCACTGGAGCTATCATCCGCTGGTAGTGTCTGTGGCTGAGACCAACGAGGTGCTCTATTTGGTGAATCGGTCGGGCAACCGGCCCTCCCATGAAGGCGCGGCCGAGGTGCTGGATCGGGCCATCGAGTTGGTGCGCGGTGGTGGTTTCCAGAAGGTGTTGCTGCGGGGCGACACGGATTTTACGCAGACGCGTCATCTGGACCGCTGGGATCAGGAGGGCGTAGAGTTTCTCTTTGGGGCGGATTCCAGCCAGGGGTTGGTTGGTCGGGCCGAAGGACTGGAGCCCAGCGCCTGGAGTCGGCTGGATCGGGCAAAGAAGAAGAAACTGCGAAGACGGCGGCGCAAGAATATCCGCCAGGCCCTGGTCAAAAAGAATGGCTATCGCAATCTGCAACTGGAGCGGGAAGATGTGGCCGAGCTGGCCTATCGACCGGCGGCCTGCAAGCAGAACTATCGGCTGGTGGTGGTGCGAAAGCAAATTACGGTCACCCAAGGACAGGGACGGCTCTTTGACGAGACCCGCTATCTGTTCTATCTGACCAACCTGCGAAAGGAGTCGGCCAGGGAAGTGGTTTTCTCAGCCAATCGTCGCTGCCATCAGGAGAATGTGGTGGAGCAGCTCAAGAACGGGGTTCAGGCGATGCGGATGCCCTCGGACAGCCTCGAGTCCAACTGGGCGTACCTGGTGATTGCTGCCCAGGCCTGGAACTTGAAAGCCTGGCTGGGCCTGGTGCAATCCGACAAGACGATGGGGCAGCGGATTCTGAAGATGGAGTATCGCCGGTTCCTGCGCCAGCTGGTTCAGATTCCTTGCCAGATCCTGCAGCGGGGGCGACGTCTTCTTTACCGGCTGCTGAACGTCAACGACTGGACCGAAACGCTGCTGAGCGGAGTGCCGTCGCCCAAGCGGGTCCGCTACGGCTAACCCGCCACAGGACAAAGCAAAGAAAATCCACGGAGGTTCAAGGGCTGAGGTCGAAGGCTGTTCGAAAACGGCCGAAAATTCCGATTCTTGCCTCTCGATCCCACTCCGAAGGCCCTCCAGCAGGAGATCACCGTCGGATGCGCCCGACTCGCGCAGCCTTCAGTCCGAAAGTCGACCACAGAGGGCTAAATGACCCTCAAAAAGAGTCAATCGAGCGGCCCAGAAGCTGATACGCTTATTTTGGGACTAGAAGGTGATGAAACATGTACTCTCGGTAGTAGCTGCTCCACCATTTGTGAACGTTCTGGAGGTAGCCGGCTCCGTGCACGAAGATGACGGCCGGACTGCTGGCAGCCGGTCGGGAAGGCTTGTAGAAGCGAGCCCAGGGCCGCTCCCCATCGCGGGACGGGATTCTGACTAATTGGGGTTCTATCCATTCTCGCTCCCGGAAAGAAGCATTGGTCGATTCCGTGAGCTGTCGCACCGCAGTCCGGGGACGATTCGGCTGCACATAGAGCTCGGGGGGTGGGTTGGAGGAAGAGTGGAGTATGGCCAAATGGCTTTCGTCCGGGGACAACGTAACCCCGTTGTTGCCTGTCATCGAGGTGATCTGGGTACGCTCCCCGCCACTCGGCGCCATGGAATAGAAATGCCGTTCCCCGGGGTGCATTTCACTTGTCGTCAAGTAAAAGCGAGACTTGTCATGCGAAAAGACGAGTCCCGTGACTTCCCACTCTCCGCTGGTTAGCTGCCTCAAGTGGGATCCATCATGTCGAGCCGTGTAAAGATGTGCGTAGCCGCCCGCTTCGGAAACGAAGTAGAGGCTCTGGTTGTCCGATAGCCAACCGAATGTGCCAAGACCCGGGCCTCCCACCCAGGCCTCGTCCTGGAGTTCAGAGACCGAACTCAGAGCGCCACTTTCCAAGTCGATGACCGACAGCGTCCACTTCTTGTAGTCGCTCGAGACGACGTGAAGGGCTGCCCGCGAACCGTCGTCACTGAAGATCGGACCGGTGATCTGGGCAGCTCCCTCGGTCTCCTCCACCCAGGTCACCTGACCGTCCTCCACCCGATAGATGCCAAGCGTCCCGATCTCTCGATCGTCGCCCACTTTGGTGCGGGTTCTCAGGTCTTTGGAGAAACCGTCGTCGGTCACGAAGCTGGGCACGATTGCAGTCTCGGCCTGGGTCGAAGTCTTGACTTGGAAAAAGGTCACATACCTCTCATCTGGAGAGAGCTCCACTTGTTGCAATCGAGCTTTCCCGTAAAAGTGGGCCCGTCGGTCGCGCTTCTTACGCCGTTCTTCCTGGCGATCGGCTCGCTCCTTCCGTACACCCGAGAATTGCTCAAATAGCTTCTCCTGCTGTTCCTTGAGGAACTTCTGGCTGTCAGTGGCTTTTTCCTCGCCGGGAGCGTCTCCCGTGCGAAAATCGGTGACCTGCAGAATTCCAGAGCCACCCAGCCGGAATAGGTTAGCCCCCTGCCGGAAGATGTAAGTAGACTCAGTCTGACCAAACTGCGGGGACGATTCGGCGGCCCGGGTCTCGGTTAATTGACGACGTCTCCCACTTCGGTCGAGTAGAAACAGATCGCCGTTCTGCACGAAAAGGAATTGACTGCGTTCTCGGTTCCAGGTTCCCGAGTTGGTCCAGGCCTCTGTTTCTTCCTCTTCTTCGCTGAGTTGGCGCAATCCAGTCCCTTCACGTCGAATGACAAAGGTCGATGCCTCTTTCTGATCTGCCGAATCGGGTTGTTTCCATCGAAAGTAGATCAGTTGGTTGTCGCCACTCCAGCGGACTTGACTGGGAGACGTACCCACGAAATCCTGACCCTCCATGATCTGGTCAAGGGTCAAGGCTTCAACAACTGTGGCAGTTGACTGGGGTAGGGCGGAACTCAGCCCGGGACTCATGAACAGGACGAACAGCAATACCTTCCTCATCGATTTTCTCCTCACTTCTCTTCGCAAGTTCGACTCACAGGACTCATCTTCGCAATTCTCACCGATCACTCGGACATTCTGCGCATTCTGGAAGATGCTGGCAACTGCTTCACAAAAGGGGCTCAGTTTGGGGGCGCAGCCAAGGCGGCCCAGCCGGTGCCGATTGGGACAAGGCTAGGCTCTGCCGGATACCAAAGCGTAGCGGAGCCGGGGTTCGTAACCGTGACAAGTCGAGTCAAATCCAGCTACCGCTTTGGAAACCTGGGAATTGGAACCCTGGCCCCCTGGACCCTTTCCTCCGACACTGCCTTTATCGGTGGTGGATATAATGCCGCAATGGAACGCTCCTACCTCTGCCACTACCATGAGATTGCGCTCAAGGGGAAAAATCGGTTGTTCTTCGAAAGAGTTCTGCTGAGCAACATTCAGAAGGCACTGCGCGGTCTCAGCCATGGTGGTGTCCGGCGTCGTTTCGGGAGGCTTCAAGTCTGTCTCAATCCCGACTCACCAGTGGCCGAAATCGAAGCTCGGCTGGGCCGGATCTTCGGTATTATCAGCTATTCCCAGGCCTGGGCCTGCCCCGCCGATCTGGAGATCGTGGCCAGCGAGCTGTTACAGCTGATCCGCGAAAATACTTTCCATACGTTTAAGATCCACGCCCGCCGAGCCGACAAGAGTTTTGCGATGACTTCCCCCGAAATCAATCGTGTCTTGGGAGCTCGAGTCGTCACTGAACTGGCAAAAAAAGTTCAGTTGGATGATCCCGACCTGACCTGTTACGTCCACTTTCTGGACAGACAAGCCCACCTTTATTTCGAACGGATCCGAGGGGCCGGGGGCCTGCCTGTCTCGAGCGGAGGGAAAGTGGCAACCCTCCTGTCAGGGGGAATCGACTCTCCGGTGGCGGCCTATCAAATCATGCGAAGAGGCTGCCGCAACATCTTCGTTCACTTCCACAGCTTTCCCCACACTTCGCTCGAAGCGCAGGAGAAGGTGCGAGATCTAGTCCGCACATTGACTGCCTATCAGTACCGTTCTCGCCTCTACCTGGTGCCCTTCTCCGAGATTCAACGCCAGATCGTTGCCTTGACTCCGTCCGAGACGCGAGTGCTGTTGTACCGGCGCTACATGGTACGCATCGGGCAGCGGATTGCGGCCCGTGAAAAAGCGCAGGCCCTGGTCACCGGAGACAGTATCGGACAAGTCGCTTCCCAGACCCTCGAGAACATCCGAGCAATTTCCGACGCGGCCCGAATCCCCGTGCTCCGTCCTTTGATCGGCCAAGACAAAGAGCAGATTATTAACCAGGCGCGAGCCATCGGAACTTTCGAGACTTCGATCCAACCTGACGACGACTGCTGCTCGCTCTTTCTGCCGCGCCGGCCCGAAACCAGGGCTCGGGTCGACCAATTACGGGCGGCAGAAGAGTCCCTCGACACTTCATTGATCGTGAAACAGGCCGTGCAGGAGACCCGCGTGGAAGTATTCGAGTGGGGATGGGACGGGACGGTTCACCGGGTAAAGCCCGAGGGGGACTAAACTAAATTCTTAGCTTAGTCGGTTGGTAAGTTAAGCAGTGAGGACAGCGCCGAGCCTGCTACACTCACGATGTGCTTCGCTGCCTCGGTTCCAACCCACGCATTGATTTGATTCTCAGTAAGATCACCGCCTGAAACCGCTTCCCACTACTTGGGAGTCCGATGTCGCTTCAAACGGGATACAGCATGCCAGACCCGGGATAGGCTATGATCTGCCAGTCATGAGCGACGAGAACCAACCAGCGGCGGATTCTCATATCGACTATAAACAACGGTATGAGCACCCGAGTGGTGAAACCTATACCGCTCGCATGCGCCAGTCCAGCCGCAGGGCGATCGGGGGCATCCTGGGGCTTGTCCTGGTTTACCTCCTGGTCCTGGCGAGCGGACTACTACCCCATGCTCATGAGCTGGTTGGCCACTCCGAGGAGCATTCCTACATTCCCCCTCTATGGGCGGTCCTCCCTTTTATCGCTCTACTGCTGGCAATCGCAGTCTTGCCCTTGTTGTCCGCCACCGAGCATTGGTGGCATCACAACCAGAATCGTTTTCTGGCGGCGTCCCTGCTGGGTCTGCTCACCCTGGGTTACTACGGCTTCTTTCATCCCGGAGGAATTGCCAATCACTTTACTCATACGGTCAGTTCGACGCCCGGAGTTGAGACCGTTTTTGCCGCTTTCAGTAACGCAATATTTTCCGAATTCATACCATTTATAGTCTTGTTATTCAGTCTTTACGTGATCAGCGGTGGGATCAATCTCTCGGGCGATCTCCCGGCCCGCCCGACGACCAATCTCGGTTTCTTGGCGTTGGGAACTTTGTTGGCCTCATTCATTGGAACGACGGGGGCCGCGATGGTACTGATTCGTCCATTACTGGCCACGAATTTAGAGAGACGGTACAAGACTCACACCGTCGTTTTCTTCATCTTCACCACCTGCAACTGTGCCGGCCTCTTATTGCCAATTGGAGATCCCCCCCTCTTTCTCGGGTACCTGAGGGGAGTTCCTTTCACATGGACTCTCAGGTTGTGGCCTTACTGGCTGGCCACCAATCTTGCACTGCTGGCCATCTATTTTGTTTGGGACACCCTGGCCTACCGAAAAGAGACTCTACGCGACTTGATCCGGGACGAAGTCGACGTGCGGCCGCTTCGAATCCGGGGATTGTTCAATCTGGTCTATCTGCTGGGAATTGTCCTCTGTGTGGCCCTGATTGTGCCCGATCAACCTTTCCTGGAGACCGCTCTGGTGCCTCCCGTCTTCTTCCGTGAAATGGTGATGCTCTTTCTGGTAGTGGCTTCTCTCCTGTCAACTCGCGCCAAGACCCGAGTAGACAACCGTTTCGACTATGTAGCCATCGTCGAGGTGGCGGCCCTATTTTGTGGGATTTTCATCTGTATGCAGGTGCCGATCGAGATCCTGAACAGAACCGGGCAATCGCTCGGAATCGATTCGACAGCCAGCTTCTTCTGGTTCACGGGAATCCTTTCCAGTTTCCTTGACAATGCTCCCACCTACGTGGTTTTTCTGGAAACCGCGGTCGCCATGCCGTCGGACGGTGTGTCCGTCATGCTGGGAGAGGGGCGGCAGGTGTTGGAATCGTTTCTGATTGCCATCAGTTTGGGAGCGGTTTTTATGGGTGCCAACACGTATATCGGAAACGGGCCGAACTTTATGGTGCGCAGTATCGCTGAGCAGGCGGGAGTCAAGATGCCCTCGTTTTTTGGCTATATGGTTTACAGCGTGCTCGTCCTGGTTCCGATTTTCGCGATTGTGACTTTCTTTCTGCCCGCGTCCTGAGGTCATGGCCGTTTTTTTGACAACCATCAAGGCGATTCTCGCATCTAGTGAAGGGATGAAATCGAAAGCTCTGCCCGGACTCCTCTTGTTGTCATCGACATTGACTCTCTTTCTACCAGCGGCTCCCGGCGTCACTGGTGCGGGCGACGGCGACCGGGTGGCACAAGTTCTCTTTCAGGTCATTTCCGATTTCCGGGCCGGTAACCCCCGGGCCCGAACTCACATGGTTCAGGAAGACGACCTGAATGCCTTCCTGCAAGATCAGCTTGCATTGCAGGCGCCGGCCGGGCTGGAAAAGATGTCGGTGCGGCTGCTGGAAGAGAATGTCTTTATCACCTGGTTGACAGTCGATATGGACCAGATCGATTTGGGTGCAGGCTCATTAACCGGTGCGCTCATGAGGGGCCTATTCTCGGGAAAACAGACTCTCGAGCTCGAAGGCCGCCTCGAGGCCAGCAAGGGGCGGGGAGAATATGTGGCCCAGCGGGCGGAGCTCAATGGCATGCCAGTTCCCCTGGCTCTGCTGAATACTCTCCTGAAGACTCTGGGTGAACGAGTTGAGCCTCCTTTCGATCCGACTAAACCGTTTCCCCTTCCTCACGGAATCGACAGCATTCGGATTACGACCGCTCAGGCGATCCTGAAAACAGGTCAAGGAGAGGCGCGACCCTGACTTAGCTAAGCCAAGTTGGGCATGGTTTCTCTTGACGATTGAGTCAATTTCGGTGGCGGGTTTTCGTATCGGGCAAGGCCCGGGACTGCTGAATACTGCGCTCCGCTTGCAGCTGTGATAGTTGTGCCTGGTAACTCAGTTGGCGTCGATAACCGAACCGCTGCCTTGGAATGCCGGCTCTCAGAGCGCCAAGCGGTAGCGCGAGCGCGGGAAAACCAGACGCATTGGCATCAGGACTCCGGCTCCCTCGGCTCCTGAGATAAGCTTGCTATTCATTCCTCTCCCAAGCCCAGGTTACGATGACAGTGATCGGGAAGGGCAAAGGGTAAGGGCACGGGCAAGGGTTTTCGAGCATCGAATCGAGCACTGCTTGTCGGTCTGAGGCTGCGCCTCGCTGAGCTGAAACTTCCTTCTGCGCCGGGCGTTGTTGGGAGTGCCCCAGTTTCCTTTCTGAATGGCCCGGCTGGAGCCGAAGGTGTACGGACCTGGGAGGGTAGTATGGAACTGCTCGAGAATCTGCCTCCTGAATTGCTGCGGGGAGCTCTCGAAATCTGCCGTGTTTTGCGCCGGGCGGGCTACCAGGCGGTTTTGGCGGGAGGCGTCGTTCGAGATTGTCTGCTCCACCGACCGGTATCCGATGTCGATATAGCCACCGCTGCCACTCCTTCTCAGATCGAGGCCCTTTTCGAAAAAACTCACGAAATAGGGCGGCAATTCGGAGTCACTTTAGTCCTCATCGACGAACGCCCCTACGAAGTGACAACCTTCCGGCGGGAAGGGAAGTATCAGGATGGCCGGCATCCCTCCAGTGTGGAATTCACCGATATCCGGGAGGATGCCCGGCGCCGTGATTTCACGATCAACGCGCTTTTTCTCAATCCCTGGACATCAGAAGTAGTCGATCTTGTCAAAGGCCGTGAGGACTTGCAGGCTGGCCTGATTCGTTGCGTAGGCGAACCCCGCCGTCGCTTTCAAGAGGACAAGTTGCGGCTCCTGCGAGCAGTGAGGCTCAGCTCCCAGCTCGGCTTTGAGATCGAAGACTTGACCTGGCAGGCCGTTCTTGAAATGGCCCCCGGCATCCGCCAGGTGAGTTGGGAGAGGATTCGCGACGAAGTAGTGAAACTCCTGACCTCGCAGGGAGCCGCTGACGGGCTGCGCAGACTGCTCAAGAGCGGCCTGATGAAGCAGACCCTTCCCGATGTTGCAAGGATGGATGGCGTCGAGCAACCTCCCGAGTATCACCCGGAGGGAGATGTCTTCATCCACACCTGCCTGATGTTCGAATTGGGCGCTCCGGTCCGCGACCCGGTGCTGGCCCTCGGGATGCTTCTCCATGATGTCGGGAAACCGCCTACCTTCCAGATTGCGGATCGGATCCGCTTCAACGGGCACGCCGAAGTGGGGGGTGAGATGGCGGCTGTGATCTGTCGACAGCTCCGGCTTCCAGTCAAAGAGACTCAACAAGTCGTTGCCCTGGTCAAGGACCACCTTCGCTTCATTCACGTGATGGAAATGCGGGAAAGTACTTTGAAGCGTTTTCTGGGGCGCGGCGATTTCGACAGCCATCTGGAATTACATCGGCTCGATTGCCTGGCCAGCCATGGTGACCTGACTGCCTACGACTTCTGCTGGCACAAGCAGGAGGAGTTTCGGAATCAACCTCTTCTCCCTGAGCCCCTGATTTCGGGTCATGATCTGATCCGGCTGGGCCTGCAACCGGGCCCCATTTTTTCGGTTGTCTTAAGCGAATTGGAAGATCTTCAGCTGGAGGGGCAGATCCAGACCCGCGAGAGGGCTATGGACTGGGCCCGAACTCGCCTGGCCGGGGAGGTTCCCGAGTAGAAATGCAAGCGCTGTCCGCACCTTTGCGCTTGAATTTCACCCCGTCCCCCAGAGATTCCCCGCGAAATCTCTGCGGCTCTGCGCCTCTCCGCTTGCATTTCACGCGTCGGCCGCTCAGTCAATCGGTTGTGTGGGCACGGGGCATTTGATATAAGTTGAGCGTTATGAAACAGGCCCGCTTGCTGCTTCTCTCTTTGCTTTTTCTATTCTTTCTTGTGGTCGCTTTTGCGGCCTGCTCATCAGCGCCGGTGGAACCGGTGGCCGATGTCGCTTCAGAGCCTCCTCCTCCAGCCCCCCCCAAGCCGGGTGACCGGGCAGATATCCCGGCCGGAAAATTCATGATGGGGAGTGATGACCGCGTTGGAAACACACCCGCCTTACACGAGCCTGAGCATGAGGTCGAAATAGCGGCCTTCCAGATCGGGGTTTTCGAGGTGACGAACGCCGAGTTCTCTCGTTTTCAGCTGGAACAAGACGAGTATCAGGCGGAAGGGGCCTGGAGGCAGTTCTACTCCATTGACAAGGTCGATCATCCCGTGGTCAATGTCACCTATGAGGACGCCAAAGCTTACTGCGATTGGGTGGGGGGACGGCTCCCTTCCGAGCCGGAATGGGAATACGCCGGTCGCGGAACGGAAAACAACAAGTATCCTTGGGGCGAGAACTACGACCCCACCAAGTCCAACGTCAACGAATTGGGCATTCGGACCCCGGTCGAAGCGGGAGAGATGTACCTTGACGTAAGCACTTTTGGGGTCCACGACCTGTTTGGAAACGTGCAGGAATGGGTCGACACCAAGCTGGCTGCTTACCCCCGGAGCCCGGCCCGCAACGATGCTAATTTCAAGCGCGGCTTCATCGTGGCGCGAGGGGCCTCTTCAGCCATCAAAGGCCGGAGTTTCGCCCTCTGGTCACGGGGAGCTTACCTGCCCAAGGGACAGTACGGACTCGGTTTCCGATGTGCGTGGGACGTCGAGGAAGAAGCGGATTCCTCCCCTTCGAACTAGTCAACTGGGGAGCGCTTGACAACCGGTCCCAGACTTCCGTAGACTACGTTCTTCTTGACGCGGGGTGGAGCAGTCTGGTAGCTCGTTGGGCTCATAACCCAAAGGTCGGGGGTTCAAATCCCCCCCCCGCAACCAACCTAAATTCAATAAGTTCCAAAGATATTTTGGTCGAGAAAGAAGGCCAATAACACCCGTTTTTTAATAATTCTTTAATGGTAATTGAGTTCACGGTAACGACGTCAAGTACCGGTTTCGTGAAACTTTCCCTGCACTGATTGCTTGTTCCTCGTCAGAGAAAGTGAGACAAACTGGAGTTGAAGCTAAGAGCAAGTTAAAAGGCCGCCAGAGCTGGGACCCTAGCCCTGGAAGGGGCTGCTGTTGACAGGCTAGTTGCCCCTATCGATGCTGGTCATAGCCGAAGCGAACGGAGACCACTATAACCAGCGAAATCCTCAAACCGCACACCGCCCTAGGTTAGCGTCCTCGGAGCTGGAGACCTTTCTACCCAGGACACAAGCCGGGAGTTCACCCCTGTGGTCTAGACTCCAAATAGTTCCGGGTCTAACTTAGAGGGTGGTACCACTCGTGGGGGCAGGTCATGAGCCGTCCGCCTCCTAAACGAGAATCTGTCTATTCCGGAATGTAGGCCCGGTTTTCCCTAAGCCAGGATTTGAGGGGGAGAATGGGCTCGTCAGCGCATTCAATTTCCCCAGCATACGGCTTCCGGATGCAGTAAACTTTGCAGTTGAAAAACTTGCAGGTATCCAAACCTTTGCGACAGCCGTCTTGCAACCGGAGGCCAAAACGCCAAGCAAGCCAGAGGCTTTTTCGCGTGTGCTGATTGACCATGCCCACTCGAAAGCCAAGGAGTCGGCCCGACCGGCCACTATTGACGCTCAATACCTACGGGACTCTTTTTCATGTTTGAACAAGCCTTCAAAAATATCGATGATGTCCTCAGAAAAGAGGCTGGTTGCACCACGGAACTCGACTATACCGAGCAAACCTCCTGGCTACTGTTCCTGAAATATCTGGACGCGCTGGAGCAGGAAAAGGTGCTTGAAGCCGCGCTGAAGGAAAAGAAGCACACCTTCATCCTCGACAAGCGCTTTCGGTGGGAAATGTGGGCCGCTCCCAAGGGCAAGGACGGCAAAATCAACCACAACAGGGCGATGGTGGGCGATGACCTCCGCGACTTTGTAAACGACAAGCTCTTTCCCTACCTGCACGGCTTCAAGCAGAAGGCCAGCGGGCCGAACACCATCGAATACAAGATCGGCGAGATTTTCGGAGAGATCAAGAACAAGATTCAGAGCGGCTACAACCTCCGCGAGATTATCGACCACATCGACGAACTGCGCTTCCGCTCGCAGACCGAGAAGCACGAGTTGAGCCATCTCTACGAAGCCAAGATCAGGAACATGGGCAACGCCGGGCGAAACGGGGGAGAGTATTACACGCCGCGCCCGCTGATTCGCGCCATCGTGCAGGTTGTGAAGCCCAAGATCGGCAACCGAATCTATGACGGGGCCTGCGGGTCGGCGGGCTTCTTGTGCGAGTCGTTCGTTTACCTGAAATCCAAGCGCAATCTGACTACGAAGGACCTGACCACTCTTCAAAACCGCACATTCCACGGCAAGGAGAAGAAGTCGCTGGCCTACGTGATTGCGATCATGAACATGATCCTGCACGAAATCGAGGCTCCGGACATCGTCCACACCAATACGCTCACCGAGAACCTCGCAGATATTCAGGAGAGGGACCGCTACGACGTGGTGCTGGCCAATCCGCCCTTTGGGGGCAAGGAGCGCAAGGAAATCCAGCAAAACTTTCCCATCCGCACCGGCGAGACGGCGTTCCTCTTCCTGCAGCACTTCATCAAGATACTCAAGGCCGGGGGATGCGGAGGCGTGGTCATCAAGAATACGTTTCTCTCCAACACCGACAACGCCTCCGTGAACCTGCGGCAAATGCTGCTGGAAAGTTGCAACCTCCACACCGTGCTTGATTGCCCCGGCGGAACGTTCCAGGGCGCGGGGGTGAAGACCGTGGTGCTCTTCTTTGAAAAAGGCGCGCCCACACGCAAGGCCTGGTTCTACCAACTCGATCCCGGACGCAATCTCGGCAAGACGAACCCGCTCAATGATGATGATCTCAAGGAGTTTGTGAAGCTGCAAAAGACCTTTGCCGACTCGCCCAAGTCCTGGAGCGTGGATGCCAAGAACATCGACCAGAAAACCTTCGACCTCTCCGTGAAAAACCCGAATGACGGCGAGGAAGTGGCGCACCGCAGCCCGGAAGAGATCATGGACGAGATCGCCGCGCTGGATTCCGAGAGCGCGGAAGTGTTGCAGACCATCCGAGGGTTGCTATGAGGGCGGGTTGGCAGACGAAACAACTTGGTGATATCTGTCGATTAATCGGCGGCGGCACTCCGTCAAAGGACAAGATGGAGTATTACGCGGGAGACATCCCTTGGGCGACCGTCAGAGACATGCGGCCGGAAGTGATTACTAAGACCGAGTGTAAGATTACAAGGGAAGCGGTCAAAAGTAGCGCAACCAATGTCATCCCTAAAGGCAATGTTGTCATTGCAACCCGAGTGGGTTTGGGCAAGGTATGCCTGTTGGGCCAAGACATGGCTATCAACCAAGACCTTCGCGGGATTGTTCCAATCGACCCGAAGATTCTTTCGGTGCGTTTCCTTTTCTGGTGGCTCATTAGTATTAAGGACTCGATTGTGGCCGAAGGCACAGGAGCGACGGTTCAGGGAGTAAAACTTCCCTTCGTAAGGTCCCTCCAAGCACCTGTCCCCCCGCTCGCCGAACAGCGGCGGATTGTCGGCATTCTGGACGAGGCGTTTGAGGGAATCGTCACCGCCAAAGCCAACGCCGAAAAGAACCTCCAAAACGCCCGCGCCGTCTTCGAGAGCCACCTGAATGCCGTCTTCACCCAGCGCGGAGAGGGGTGGGTGGAGACGACCATCGGCGAGCACATCCGTTTTATTGACTATCGTGGCAAGACGCCCGCGAAAAAAGAGAGTGGAATACGGCTCATCACCGCCAAGAATGTGAAGATGGGCTATCTGCAAGAGAGCCCCATGGAGTTTGTTGCACCGAGCTCCTATGACCGATGGATGACCCGCGGTATCCCTCGGCAGGGTGATGTTCTTTTCACCACGGAAGCTCCGCTCGCGAATGTCGCACAACTCGATACAGATGAGAAAGTTGTCTTTGCGCAACGCATCATCATCATGCAGCCAGACCCGGCTACGCTCAACAGCACGTTTCTGAGATACCTACTGCTTTCGCAGCCAGCTCAGCACCGCATTCACGTTAAAGGCACGGGTGCGACAGTGAAAGGCATCAAGGCTAGTCTCCTCAAGACGATTGAAATTTCGTTTCCAAAGTCTCTAAACAAGCAGGAGAAGATCATAAGCAAGCTCGATTCCCTTGACACCGAAACCCAGCGCTTCGAATCCATCTACCAGCAAAAGCTCGCCGCGCTGGAGGAGTTGAAAAAGTCGCTGCTGCATCAAGCATTCACCGGAGCACTGTAGAGCCATCGCATGAACGAAGCCGAAACCAGAGCCGAGCATATTGACCCTGCCCTCAAGGCATCGGGCTGGGGCGTGGTGGATGGCAGCCGCATCCTGCGCGAGTATCACATCACGATGGGCCGCATCGAAGGCCACGGGAAGCGGGCCAAGCCGGACATCGCCGACTACGTCCTGGTGTACCGCAACCACAAGCTGGCGGTGGTGGAGGCCAAGGCTTGGGACAAGCTTTTGACCGAAGGGGTCGGGCAGGCGAAGAGCTACGCCGGGAAGCTCGCCATCCGCTATACCTATTCCACCAACGGCCAGGGCATCTACGGCATCGACATGAAGGAGGGTATGGAGGGCGAAGTTGCTCAATTTCCTTCCCCCGAAGAACTGTGGAACCTGACCTTCGCCGAGGCAAACGCCTGGCGGGACCGCTTTTCCACGGTCCCTTTTGAGGACAGGGGCGGATTTTTCCAGGCACGCTATTATCAGGACCTGGCAATTGAACGAGCGATGGAGGCCATCGCCGCCGAAAAAGATCGTATCCTGCTCACGCTGGCGACGGGCACAGGCAAGACGTTCATCGCCTTTCAGATTGCGTGGAAGCTCTTCTACAGCCGCTGGAATCTGACCCGCGAGGGATCGCGCCGTCCGCGCATACTGTTCCTGGCGGACCGCAATATCCTGGCCGACCAAGCCTACAATGCCTTCTCCCCATTTCCCGAAGACGCGATGGCGCGAATTTCGCCGGGAGAAATCCGCAAGAAAGGCAAGGTCCCGAAGAATGCCAGCCTATTCTTCACCATCTTCCAGACGTTCATGAGCGGCCCGCCTAAGGACGGCGAACCCTCGCCCTATTTCGGCGATTATCCCCCGGATTTCTTCGACTTCATCGTGATCGACGAGTGCCATCGCGGCGGCGCGAACGACGAGAGCAACTGGCGCGGCATCCTGGAATACTTCAGCCCCGCCGTGCAGCTCGGCCTGACCGCCACGCCGAAGCGCCAGGACAACGTGGATACCTACGCCTACTTCGGCGAGCCGGTGTATGTCTATTCGCTGAAGGACGGCATCAACGACGGCTTCCTGACGCCCTTCAAGGTCAAGCAGATTTCCACCACGCTGGATGATTATGTCTATACGACCGATGACGAGTTGATCGAGGGCGAGATTGAAATCGGGAAACGCTACACGGAAGACGATTTCAACAAGATCATCGAGATCAAGGAACGTGAGAAGCTTCGGGTGAAGCTGTTCATGGAGCAGATGGACCAGAGCGAGAAGACGCTGGTCTTCTGCGCCACGCAGAACCACGCGCTGGCCGTGCGCGACCTCGTCAACCAGATGAAGACCAGCAACGACCCCAATTACTGCCAGAGGGTAACGGCCAACGACGGCAATCTGGGCGAGCTGCACTTGCGGTCCTTTCAGGACAACGAGAAGAGCATTCCCACCATCCTGACCACTTCACAAAAACTTTCGACCGGCGTGGATGCCCGAAATATCCGAAACATCGTGCTGATGCGCCCGATCAACTCGATGATCGAGTTCAAGCAGATCATCGGACGCGGCACGCGGCTGTATGACGGGAAGGATTACTTCACGATCTACGATTTTGTGAAGGCGTATCACCACTTCAACGATCCCGATTGGGATGGCGAGCCGCTGGAACCGGAGCCGTGCCCGAAGTGCAAGTGCCAGCCTTGCCAGTGCGAAAAGCCACCGCAAGAGCCCTGTCCTAATTGCGGCAAGCGGTCGTGCGAATGCGAACGGGAGCCTTGCCCCAAATGCGGCCAGCGTCCTTGCGTCTGCAAGAAAAGAGCCAAGGTGAAACTCGCGGACGGCAAAGAGCGCACCATTCAGCACATGATAGCAACCAGCTTCTGGCATCCCGACGGGACGCCCATGCACACGCAACAGTTCCTGGAAGCGCTCTTTGGCAAGCTGCCGGAGTTCTTCAAGAATGAGGCCGAACTGCGCGCCCTCTGGAGCGCTCCCGATACGAGAGCAAAGCTGTTAGAGGGATTGGCTGAGAAAGGCTTCGGCAGGGAGCAGATGGCTGAGATGCAACGGATTATCGACGCCGAGAAGAGCGATCTTTTCGACGTTCTGGCGCGAATGTCGCCTACGCCCTGCCACCGCTCACCCGCGAGGAACGGGCCACCAGAGCTAAAGTAGCGATTCATGCCCACTTCAATAGCAAGCAGCAAGCGTTCCTGGAATTTGTGCTCGCTCAGTACGTGAAAGTTGGCGTGCAGGAATTGGATCAGCAGAAGTTGTCACCCTTGCTGAAGCTCAGATACAACAACGCCATCGCCGACGCAGTGGCAGACTTGGGCAGGCCGGAAGAGATCGGACAGGTTTTCTCCGGGTTCCAGAAATACCGTTACCAGCCAAGTGTGATAAACCAGCCCTATGCTTAGAACTAAAGTCGAGCACACCGCCATCTGCCACCCCATCCGAGGCTTTTGCTTTATTTGAAAAACCTTCCCAAGTCTAAGGGCGCCGCCGGAGCCACAATTGACGACTTCGAGACGTGGGTTTTGAGCCGCTTGAGAGTGCTGGCATCGGACCTATGAACCGCAGAGTTAGAACATCCATTTTCAGGCGTTCCGGGGTCAAGGTATTGCCCCATCGCGTTTGTCCGAATTATGGTACTAACCCAGTCTCTCCATAATCAGCTCAGGCCCCGCGCTTCCGATCCGGTCCGGCCAGCGCGGATGTTTTCTCCGCAGAACTTTCGCCAGTTCGGAGTTGAATGCACTCTCTTGCAGTCTTGGGCATAGTTGTCGATTTTCCACTACCCCACGATAGCAGACAAGACCTCAAGCCCGCCCTCGCTGGACCTCTACCCTCTTGATCGCGGGCCAATGTATACCCCTATTCCGTTATATGCGGCCTTCCTCGTCAATACCTGGAAAATCACTATCCCAGCCGGTCATCCCAAGCGTTCCCTCTTGATCACGTCCCAGGATATATAAGCGCCGTTTGTTCCATCAAAACCCTGGCCGACCCCGACTTCGGAAGCACTTCTGCTGGACGTTCCACACCGCTCCTTGCAGGATTTCATTGGACCCACAGAACTGGCACACCCAATCGATATTCCGCATCTTGTGTCCACTGTTCGTAGCACTATCTTGCCCTGGGACATCGGATGGTAGGACCCGCCGCGGTGGACTCGGATGATCTCACCGCTAGGCCTCAAACCGCCTTTGTTCTTGCTCAGGGAACCTCCCGGAGTAGACCTTTCTTTGCCCGATACATCCGAAGATTGAGTTCGATGGTTTCGGGATCTGCATTGGAGACCATCAGCGCCGAACCGTTTCGTCGGGTCAGTACAAAATATCGGTCCGGTCACCACCTCAAATCCCCGAATTCCGGCGGGCGCCTTTGGACGGACCTCACTCGAAGGTCACGTGAATATTCCTCGTCGAACGCCTCTACCACCGGCTTCTCAAAGGTCTCTTCAAAAGAGCAGTCTGTGCTATTTTATTGGTGTACGACGTAAATGCTTCCGTTGTGGGGAAACCCTGGCAACAAAGGGTTTCTACCATGCGCAGGTGTATTTCTACGCCCAGATTCACCGGCTCGCGAATTATTTGGACAAACCTTGGTCGGTAGTCCACGCCCCGGATCAGAATCCGCTCGGCAGGATAGGTTCACTTTGGATCGGCGCAAACATGAGGTTTAAACCGCGCAACTTGCGTGCCATCTCAGAAATGGTGATTGGCGATGCTGATTATTTTCCCTACCGGTCGAGCATGTACATTACAGAGTTTTTCCAAGAATGCGACCTGGACTTTGTGCATAACGGGACGACACGATGGGCGTGGACCTCAGACCGGCTGGAAGAGTTATTAGCTGAACCCCAGCGAGTCGCCTTCGCGTTGCCGGATCGCTTCATGGTGCTTCTGCGAGTTTTAATGGATAAAGGTGACCCCCAAGATGAAGATCCTGACCGCGTACTAGCGCTCGCATCTCTCAACGTGCCTCTTATGAAGGAGGGGTATGAAGCCTACTATGGAGATGATGGGTTCCTTCAGGTTCGTCATATAGGCACCAAAATCATTTCGACAGCATCAAACCCTCACAGGCCGTTGACGCCAAACGAGGTGAAACGAAAGACACATCTTTCAGAATATCTGGGCCATTGTTCTGAGGACAAACTGATTGAAGATGTGCTTTTGCCGTTGTTTCGGCAGTTGGGTTACCATCGGATCACAGCCGCTGGGCACAAGGACAAAGCATTGGAATATGGCAAGGATATTTGGATGCGCTTCATCTTGCCCACTCAACATGTTCTATATTTTGGAATACAGGCAAAAAAGGGCAAGTTGGACGCAGCGGGTGCTGCTGGGGCTCTGAATTCTAATATTGCAGAGGTCTACAATCAAACGCTTATGATGCTGGGACACGAGATTTTCGATCCTGAAACAAGCAAGAAAGCTTTGGTCGATCACGCCTTTATCGTGGCGAGCGGAGGGATTACGAAGCAGGCTAAGAACTGGCTGGGAGGGAAACTGGACGCAACGAAGCGCAGCCAAATCATGTTCATGGATCGCGAAGATATCCTGGATTTGTACATAGTGGGGAACTTTCCATTGCCTAAAGGCGCATTACCCTCGATGTCGGCCTGGCAGGACACAGAAAGACCGTTTTGAGTGCTTGAAAAAACCGCACAGTTGGAGTGGACGTCAGATGGTCCCGAGTCTAACTTAGAGGGTGGTACCACTCGTGGGGGCAGGTCATTCCAGACTCCTGAGACGCGTGATTCTCTCAATATCCGGGTGTCTCAAACTAAACCGAATGCCCGTAAAACCGACGATCCCTTGCGCAGGTCCAACCTAACATAATCAGGGATCAGGCGATTCATACAGCCGATCTAACGGCCTAATTGGCCGTGTCACACAAATCATGTAGACCAGCTCCGAGATCGAGGGGTTGTCATTTAAGATCTTGAAATTTATTGTGCTGCTCCTTATTTACCAAGCACTTTCAAATTTTCAGGGCGTCTGTGCCCTTTAACCATGCTTTGATGGTTTTAACCGCGTCTGTAAGGCCAATCACGTTAACACCAAAAAGTCTCGGAAGGGCTTTTGGGAGGTTCTGAATTCCCTCAATCCCTCCCTTTTTCTTGGCAATGTTTTCGAGAATCTGGATAGTGATATTCACCTTGGTTTGGGGAAGGATCGGTTCCTGATACAGCAACCCGAGGAATTCCGCTGCCAACTGAAGGATCTGCACTAGATCGATGGATTCTTCAGCAAAGCTGGACAATGCTTGTGAAAGGGGCCATCCGTCTACCCTCCATTCTGCAATGATCCCGGCTTGTCTGATTATTTGCGGATTCCCACTGGTGAAGGAATACCCGTATCCGAGAAGCTTAGCGCTTGCATCGAAAAAGGCTTCGAGATCCATCGCGCCGAGTTCAACACACGCCCCGATCAAAAACTGCGTCCAGACCCGCGACACACCATGCTCTGCCCTGGCCAGTATCGCCTGCGCGTGGTCATCGGTCCACAGCGCCACTCCTGGCACGGCAGACAGCGAGACTGCTTCTGCTCCGTACTGGCCAAATGCCTTAACGAGCGTTTCTCTCTTCTCCGGTTCCATCGCCGCGAGTGACTCGCCGGATTCAATTGTGCAGTTTGTCTCCAATACCTTGACGAGATCACGGAGCTTCTTGAAATAAGCCTCCTTCTGTTCCTCTGTCGTTTCCACAAAGGTGAATCCGGTTTCCGTCTTGAACATTTGTCCTGATTTTCCACTGTGAAACCACGACTCGTTAACGATCATTTGACGGAGATCAGCCACTGTACGCTGAGAAACGACAAAATCAACTAATCGACACTCCAAGATATCGACCCTGTCTAGTAGGAAAAGCGATGAGATCGCACTCATGTCCAGAACGACTGTATTGCAAGATCTGAATGCTTTTGCAGCATGCTCACGCTCTTCAGCTGATCCAATGCAGCACTTGACCGACACATCTGGAGACGACGCGAGATGTTGGAGTGCCCCAAACGCGGTTGTGCCAATTTGTTGGCCGAACATGTGAAGCGGGCGTAGGTTCGCCTTGTAAATCCCTTGAACGTTGCTTACGTGTTCATGGCGCTCGTCAACAGATTTTAGAATTACGCTAATGTCCGGTTCTGGCTCACCTGAATCGCCAGTTTTCTGTGGGAGCCTTACAGCCTGCAGGTACGGCAACTCTGGGAACCTCACCTGCCACTGTCCCGTACAGTCTTGAAAACGATAGACATACTTGTTCTGGATTTGTGTGATGTCACCGATGCGGTCTTGGATACCTTGGGCAAGAATAAAACTGTCTCCGACTCTCTTGCCCATCATGGCCTTACAGATTTCATGATCGGGTGGGAGTTCGCGTTCCGGGAACTGAGAATCGAGATCTGGCTGGTTCTCGATGATGATCCAGTGGGGGACCGGATCTCCCTGCTCTACATAGCACACAGCCGTTCCAGCCTCGACGCGTTCTGGGTTTTCCAGTTGTGGTTCTCTACCAAATGGAGATAAAGCCAGAATAAACGCCCTGTGTGCATCCGGATACCCAAAATTATAGCGGACTACCTCATAGGCATACTCAACAGCATACTGTTCGTGTCCGATTGTTTTTAGAACGCGCACAGCATCAACAGCGGTTCCCGGTTCCACCTCGTCGGCTTCCGGTACACTAGATAGGTCCTGGTCTACCAAGTCATCTCGGTCGAGCGCCAATCCCAGCATCGAGCGCCTGAGCTTAAGCTCCTTATCGTCCGGCCGCTGGCTGATTTCCTGCTCGAGAATCTTTATCGCAGCGTCGGTATCGTATAACTCAAGCAGAGAAAGCTCACTGTCGAGCAGTGTTCGGTCGATTGCCCCCGCTTCCCGCAGTTTTCTGAAAGTATCAAGCATGACTTCATGCCTGTTCAGACGGCTGGCGCACTCCAACAGATGTTTCGTATCCTCACTCAACACACTGGGGACAGAAATCCGCTGCCAAAGAGGAAGTGCGTTGTTGAAGCGTCCCAGGGCGACCAGCAATCGTGCGAGACGACGAATGTCGAACACCGTTGTCGATTTGTCCGTGATGACAACCGCCTGGTCTGCGCATTGTGAAGCCTTTTCCTGCGATCCTTCTAGCAAATGAAGCCTTGCGGTCAAGGTTTTGAAGCCGACATCAGATATAGTTCCCTCAGGAACTTTCTCCAAGAGCTTGTGGCCGGCGTCGAATCTGTTTTGGCTAGCGAAAGCCTGAAGTCCAACATCGATTGCATGCTCTCGAAAATCCTCAGGAAGTGTTGCTTCGGTTTTCGCCACTTGAGAAAGCAAGCCTCCTGCACTGCGGTAATCGCCGGGGCCTCCACGCTCAACGAGCAGCATGCCCAGCATTAGTCGGCCGTGATCGGATAGTTCCTCTGGCGGCACGCGACGCATGAACTCGATCGCTTCATCAGCTTTCCCGTCAAGCATGAGGGACTCGCCATAGGTTTCGATGACTCTCGGATTTGCCGGAGCAACCTGTCGGGCTTCCTCTAAATCCTCGCGCGCCTCCGCATTCTTGTCTAATAGGAATCTTGTCCGGCCTCTGTGAAGCAGGGCTTCTACTGTCGCGGAAGCGGAGCGCTCTTCTTTGGCCTGTAGGAGCGCTTGGTCGAAGGCATCCTCTGCTTCACGAAGCCTGTCTGGATCGCAAACCAAGGCTCCCGCCCCATGCTTCTGATAGCTCCGTGATATCTCCGACCGAAGAATAGTATGGCCGAGCAACAGCCACGGCATGGGCGCACGACTTTTCACGTCCGTCGCAGCCCTGATGAATCCCTCAGCTTTCTGCAACTCATCAGAGTCCAGTGCCCGTTGGGTCAAGGCAACAGCCACTTCGTCTTTATCACGCAAGTCTTGCGGTACCGATTCTTCAAGCGACTTCAACGCCATTGAGTCAGGCGCGCTTTGAATAAAAGCCCCTAGTACACGCGCAGAGCGAGGAAACTCTTCTCTTAGCTTGTTGGCGAGCTCAAACGCCCGTTCGCGCTGCCCAAGCATCAGATAGCCATATGCTTCGTTGGTGAGGGCCAATTCGTCAGTAGGCTGATGCTGCTTTGCTTCGAGACACAACTCAGCCGCCTCCTTGTGATTGTCAGCCGACGACTCAACAACCGCAAGGTTGGTTAACAACCTGAACTTATGCCGCGCGTTAAGCTTGTCCCAACTCCGCACCTTGATTCGTTGAAGCAGCAACTTCGCTATTTGGTAGTCGCGCTTGTCGAGACAATCTCGTGCTTCATCAATCTCAGCATGAAATCCATCCTGGTTGTCGTCGCCACGGTTTGGTCCAAGACGCTGCTCAATTATTCCAGGTATCTTGTCAATTTTCGTTTCTAACTTCCCAATGGCAATTGCTGACGGTTCACCTTCGTACCAGTCTCGAATGTCCGTGTACTCGTCGAGTAACTCCTCAATGCGACTCCAATCAAACACCTGGACGATGAATGACTTATTTTTCTTGCGCTCCCGGTTGATCTCTAGGAGCAAATCATGGATTTCTTTCCTGACCGTCCCGGTCGTCATTATTACGTACCGGTCGAGGGGAGGTGTGAATCTCTTTGCTTTATCGATCTCGTTTTTAACCTCAGATCGAGTCGTCACTTTCTCTTTTTCGTGCAACTTACATTGAGCAGCATGCAGAGATTCTCGGCCGCTTAAGTCAACGATATCCACTCCGTACTGAGCCTGCCCGCGGGTTGCATACAGTTCCAGCTCGGGACAGCTCCAATAAGCCCTTAGCAGCTTCAAGCAGAGCAATTCAAAATCCTGTGGATTTCGTGGCCTGTTGTGACTCTTGCGCATATGACCTCCCCCTTATTTTACTCTGTTACCCGTCTTTTTGTCTCTCTTCACAGCCTTGAGAACAGCACAGAACAAGGGATTAAGGTCAAAGCGGTTGATCTGTCCGACCTGCACCCGGCGTTTAAGATAGCCCTTTATCTCGAGGCTCTGGGCGTGTCGCCGGACCATCTTGTCAGAGATCTCCATTCTTGCAGCCAGGGTCTTGTCGGCAGGGAAGGGTGCGTTAACGTCCCACTTGAACTCCATCAAATGGAGAACAAAGAGTGCCTCTCCACCAGTGAGAGGGTAAGGCTTGAGCTGGGCATAGTTCCGTAAAAACAGAGTTGGGACCACAACATAGCCCTTTTCAAAAAGGCTCTCATGCTTCCACCGGTTGGCGAGGATCTATTGGGTTGAGTGTTATCAGGTCGCGGAGTTTTTTTCCTGACGGGCACGGCAGACCTCCTTGTTGCGGTTTGGGGCGGGGATTCGACCTACATCTATAAAGTACTTCTATTTAAGCAATAATATGTAAATAGGTTAGTATTACCCATGAATTTTCCCACTGTATTCCTTTGTTGGTCGAGGTGAGGGTAAAAACTGGTCAGGCTCTGACCTTGCCCCCTAAAACGAGTCCAGGTTAAGTGTTAGGAATTCGATTTTAGGAAGGAGGCAAGGTACGGGCAAGAAGTGGTTCACACCGGAGCAAAGCATCAGCAAATTGAGAGAGGCGGAGGTGAGATTGGACCAAGGGAAGGCGGTGGGCCAGGTATGCAAACGGATCGGGGTGACGTAACAAACGCACTACCGGTAACAGAAGGAGTACGGATGCCTGAGGATCGATCAGGCCTGGCCCTGCCCAAATACCAATCGATCCGTCTTGGCTGCCTCTTCCGGCTTTCGGTTCTCTAGCAAGTGCCCGTAAATGTCCACCGTCACCTGGATTGAGCTGTGTCCCATTTGACGCTGCACGTAATAGATGTTTGCGCCTTGATCCAGTTTGAGAGAGCCGAAGGTATGCCGAAGATCGTGCCAGCGGAAGTCGGGCCGAAAAATGCGCCTTATCCTATCGCCGTCTTTGATCTCCTCCCACTTCCCAAGACCCACCTTCTGAAGAAGACTGTAGAAATTTCGACCGATCACATTATCAGGATCGAGGGGCTTGCCCTCTGCTGTGCAAAAGACCAAGCCGTCCTTGGGTTTTCCCCGGCTGATCGAGAGCCCCAAGAGTTCCCGCTTCAAGGTTGGAGAGAGATCGATTTGCCGCTTGGATTTCTCCGATTTGGGTTCGACAAAAATTGGGCCTCTGGAGGCTTCGTCAAAATACTTTCCACGGCGGAAAAACAAGGCCCGGCGGACATGGATGAGGTCGTTTGTGAAATCAACATCCGGCCAGTGAAGCCCCAGGAGCTCTCCCCGTCTCATTCCGGTTAAAACCGCCACAAGGAACAACAACCGGATTCGGCTGGTTGCCTTCTTCACATTGGGCAGTTCCCTCGGATCGGTCGAGATATCTTCTGCAATTTCCAGAACTGCACGAATCTGTTCGGGCGTCATGGTTTTGCCCATTCGTTTCTTGGAACCCTTCGGCTTTCGGACCCCTTCCATTGGGGAGTGCCGAAGGTAACCGTCCGCGATGGCATCTTTGCAAATCTTGTTCAGGAGGCTCAAAATATTGCCAACAGTTTTTCCCTCATTGAGCACTCTCGCCATGAACCGGTTAATTTCTGCCGAAGAGATAGCCGTTATCGGAAAGTACCGGAACTCTGGCAAGATCCGGCTCGCCAGAACGCATCGATGAGTCATGAGCGTTGACGGCTTGTAGCGGGCTTCGATCAAGTGCGTTTTCTTCCAGTGCTCGATGTATTGACCAAAGCTGGCCTTTTTGAGCTCACGGTAGGTGCCGTCGTTTACGTCAACCTTCAGGCTGCTGATCCAATCTTCGGCATCTTTCTTCCGCTTGAAACGCTTGCCCATTTGTTTCCCGTTGACGGTCACCATGGCTTGCCATCGAGCCGATCCGTCTTTCAAAAACCGTTTGTGGATTGAACCCATTTGTTTCCTCCTTTCAGATCAGATCTCCGTTTCAAAAAAAACCGGACGTGTCCATGCGTCATGAACTGCTTCCTTCTTTGCGGATTAATTTCACGCGGCCTTTGTTCGTCTGTACTGTCCACTGGCGCTGTCCGGCTCGGTATCGCGCATGAGCTTGCAAGGAGCCGAGAGTTGTCCTTTTAAAGCCTCGTTTCTCCGACTCCTTCACTGACAGGGACAGCAATTGCTCGAACGAAATGCCTTTCATCATCTGCATGTCCAGCCACGTGGCGAAGGACACCTCCCCGGTCTTGTCGGCCCTCGGTGCGGTTTTTCGGGACTTCGCCGCTTTCTTTTTTGTCATTGTTCATCTCCTTGGTTTTGGGAGTCTCGGGGAGGGGCCACAGGCCGCCGAGATTGGAGGAGAAGAAAAAGTGGTGTCCCTCCCGAGACATAGGGAAGAGGTTGGGCGGATATTATATTCACTTTTTCTTCACCTGATATTTTACAGCACTAGCTCAGCAAAAACAAGAACAGAATAGCCATAAGTTTTCTATTTACAGATACTTATATGAGCCCTTTCAGGAGTTCCTAGGGAGAACCTCAGGTTATGGGGTGGGTCCCAAGGAGAACACCGCGCTCAGGCACATTTAAACGCAGGAGCGGCCATCTCAGAGGCCACGGGAAGCACGTTTCCGCATTCTCTCCGCGCATTCCCCGCACTGGAAGGATCAGAAGCGCCCGCCCGGCGCATTGGAAGTAAAACCTCATCTCCCAAGCTGCAGCCCGGTTGCTTAGTGTGGCTACGGTCGTGCCGTGGTTTTTCTGAAGGATTCTCCATAAAATTCTTTAAAACCTCCTTTGGAATCCGCGTGGCTAGTGGCGCTCAGGACCCACCTTTTAATCACTAAATTAAAGATTTTCGTGATCGACTTCCTGCTTTCTCTACTCGTCATGCCGATCGTTTCTTGCGAACTGCTCCTGGATGAACCGCTCCACGTCATCTTCCAGGAAGCGCAGATACAGCCCAATCTTGCAGTACCGGAAGGGCAGAGCCCGAGCATGGATTCTTTGGTAGAACCAACTCTTTTTAACTTGAAGGCGTTCCGCTACCTGATCTAGGGTCAGGAGTCGAGACTTCATGAGAGCCCCCTCTCCTTGAGATAGGTCTGGATGGATTGGACCGGTTCGGCCCAACGCGCATCCGGCCGGGCCGCCTCGATCGCACGGATCGTTCGGCCCTCACGGGTCCTGCGATCGTAGCGGAGGATCTGAGTGCCGTGTCGGGTGTTGCCGTACTTGGCGGACTTGCGTCTTGGCGAGAATCGGTTCTTCCGTCCTGGTCCCTTTAAACTCATGCCACCTCCAGAATCGGAAGGTTTCAGCAAGGGCCAGGACTTTACCGATCGTTACTTATTTATTGCCACTCGTTGTATGATACTCGGCAGGCCATTTGCAACAGTAATCCTCTAGAAAGCCCGAACCCCAAAGCACTCGAAATCGGGGAAAGGATTGGGGACCTTTGTGATGTGTATCATCACTTGGCTCTGAACCGATACCTCGCGGCAGAATCTGTTCTAGCCGATCCCGGACAGGGTGCTCCATGGCATCCCCGACGAGTTCAGGCGTTGTAGCTTCATGAGCATCATCAAATGCCCGTACGAGATCGAGTCCAACACGTCTTACAAATTTCGGCTGGGACAAAAGCAGGTTTCATCTATCAACCGTTCTACATGCATTCGGAGAATATTGTGTCCAAGTATAAGTCCCATCCTAATAACACAACCTGCCTTTTTTGTTGCCAAACAAATTTTTGGACTGAATCTCCCTTCCTTTCACTCCCCCCTCCTTCCCATTCCATCCCCCCCTTTTCCTCTTTCCCACCTCAACCCTTCCCCTTCCTCGCTCCTTTCCCCTCACCCCTCTTCCACCCTTCTCTCATATTTAGCTATAGGGTTTGGACCGGAGAACAGCGTAAAACCTAATCCTTCTAACGAGTTATAACGAAAACTAAATCTCACAAATCCACCTTCTTTTGGATCGGAATCGTGAACCCGTTGGCGTGCTCTTTGTACGTATCCAGCATGACCCGGCGGAGTTCAGATTCGTATCGTTCCTGTACGAGGAAAGAATCATGAACGGGGAGACAAGGGACGCCCTGATTGATGAAATGGAAGGCGATGTTCAAAGCGATCTTCGCATCCAGGTTCGCTAGTTGCGGTCCGCGCCTGGCGAAGCAGTGGCGGATCGGCTTATGCCGCCATGCCAAGCGCTTGAGCATTCTACAGGCCGGGTACAGGTCCAGCTCTTTCAACGTGGAAATTTCGCCATGCTTACGGGCCAAGTTGTTGACGGCACTCTCAGCTTCCGTCCAATTCTCGGCGTTAAGGAGACATTGGAAGGCAATTTTTGCAAACCTGCGGCCTACCGGATGCTCCGTCGCAGCTCCCAGGCCGTAAGGATCGCCCTTGAGCTGCAGCCCTTCCATGGCATACAGCAGGTGCGGATGGTAACCGGAGAAATCCAGTTCCACTACGGACTCTCCGTTGATCGTCAACCGACGCCTCTTCCAGCCCTTAAGCCCTTGGAAATGGTCCAGGCCGCTCGTGTACAGACGGCCGCCACGAGTGAAGTCCTCGTTGTACACGGCGTGAAGTTGAATTCGCACCCGGTTACCTAATCCGATCTTCGCCCGGCCGTTGATCCGGTTGATCTCCTTCAGTCGCTTGCGCAGTGTTCTCGTGTGCTCGGTTTCCGCAAAGTCCTGTGATTTGCCATTGGCATCCCTCAAGACGATCAGCTTAACTGGACCGTACGCAGGCAGGGGGATGACCTACCCCCACAACCGAGTCCACTCTCTATGTTAGGACTGCGGGCCTATTTTCGGTAGCCTGCAGCCGTGGAATCAAGGGTGGCGAAACCCATCGAGCCTCCGGTGCTGGCGGTCGGTAGCCGAGGGAACTATGGGGTCGAATCTGGTTGTATTCCCTTCTCCAGCGTTCAATCAAAATCTTCGCCTCCAACAAAGTGTCGAAGATCTCGAGGTTCAGCAACTCGTCTCTGAGCTTTCCATTGAAACTCTCGATATATCCATTCTCCCAGGGGCTCCCCGGTTCGATGTAAAGCGTTCCGACACCCACTCGAGCTAGCCATTCTCGAACAACCTTGGCCGTAAACTCGCTGCCGTTGTCGGATCGGAGATGCTCGGGTGTTCCTCTCTCGACAAAGAGCTCTCCCAGCTTCTCGAGGACCGACGAGCTGTTGAGTTTTCTCTGGACCTCAATCGCCAGACACTCTCTGGAGTACTCGTCCATCAAAGTCAACATCCGGAAAGCTCTGCCGTTGTGAGTTCTCGATTGCACGAAGTCGTAACTCCAAACATGGTCTCTATAGGCCGGCCGCAGTCGAATACAGGATCCGTCGTGCAACCACAAACGTCGCCGCTTGGGCTGTTTGGCCGGTACCTTCAGGCCTTCTCGCCTCCACAGTCGTTCGATCCTCTTGTGATTCACCTGCCAGCCTTCCCGTCTCAGTAGAGCCGTGATCCGAAGGTACCCATAGCGGCCGTATTCGCTGGCCAGCTGAGTCATCCGTGCCACCAACTCATCTTCGTCCTCTCCAATCTTCGGCTCACGACGCTGGGTGGAACGTGCCTGACCCAAGACCCGGCAAGCCCGACGCTCGGAGACGTCCAGCCTCGAACAAACACGCTCGACAGCTCGTCGCCGTGTCGCCGGGCTTAGAAGTTTCCCTCCGTCACCTCTTTGAGAATCTGGTTATCCAGGGACAGATCGGCCACCAGTCGCTTCAGCCTGAGGTTCTCCTTCTCCAGCTTTTTGAGCCGCTTCGCCTGGTCCACACGCATGCCGCCGTATTCCTTGCGCCAACGGTAGAAGGTCTGCTCGCTTACACCAATCTGCTTGACGGCCTGCGGGGTCGTTTTGCCTCTGCCCTGGGCCACCTCGACCTCCCTCAGCTTGCGGATAATCTGTTCCGGGGTGTGTTTCTTCTGTGCCATTCTTACCTCCTTACTACGTCCAGTTACTAATACTCAACCTGGACTCGTTTCAGGGGGTAAGGTCAGGGAGTGAGGAGAATAATTTCAGCAATCTCAGTGAGCACCAAATCCGGGACGCCTGTTTCGCACTCCTCGGCATGACTTTCCTGCCGATGTATCCCGCATCGAACATGCGCTTAATGATGCGCGGCATGCCCGAGGTGGGCCGCCGTTGGCGATTTCCGGTCCAGTGGGTGGGATGCATCGGAACCAGAAGCGACACACGGTCCTCAACGACCCGTAAGTTGGCAAGGAAGAGTTGGAGATTAACTGCGTTTTCTCTGCGAGTTGAGAGGTGGAGGGCAGGCAGCAACTCCCTTGCCATCTTCTCATAAATCTTCCCCGTTCGGAGCCCATGATCGAACCAAGTTATTTGATACTGCCGGACCCGTTTTCTTGCTTCCGCTATCACCAGAAATCCCAAGTCTGACTTACAATTATCTATATACATTCTCTATGCCTGTCCTTTCTCGCTCCGGTTCCTTCCTAAAGGCTGCCGCGCTCTAGTTATCCTTACTCTTACAGCTTTGCGTAGCTCACCCCAGTGCACAGTCGGAATCGATTGGTTCGTAGCACTGGGATATCTTCTTGCTCTTTTCGCACGCAGCTTGACAACGGCCCGTCTCGTACTCGCTGATTAACGACCGCTAACAGCCGACCAGGTGAGCCAGTCTGCGTAAGGCCGCGCAAACGGCGTGCCCATCGCAACCGACTAATTGTGGGGATGAGTTCTGGGAAGAATGCATTGGGCCTCGCCATCTTAGAAACCTCCTTTCTCTGCCAGGAGGTTTCCGGCGATGCCGGGACTCAACTTTTGGCTATGTAAGTTTTATCTGAACTTCCCTGTGATATCAAGCATTCACCTTTCTGTCGATTGGCTCGCAATGGATTTGATATGGGACGAGGACCTGGAAATGCCGAGTGACCAGCTGGTGTTGCTTAAGAGTTATACAGACCGTTTGAGCGTTTTGGGGCCATTGCGTTGAGGTCTGCAGACAGTATATTTTCGTTCGATTGAAAGGAGAAACACGAATGCAGGGCGAGACTGACCGTTACGAAGAACTGCGCGATTTCCTTCAGAACCGGATGCAAATGTCCCACATATACCAGCCGGTCATGCTCATGACCTTGCTGGGCAGGGGCTCCTCGACCGCAACGAGGAAAGCTTGTGCTTGCTCCAATGTCCAGCCCTGCCTTCGCTTGATCGTCACCTTCGGTCGGTGAATTCGCGGCTTTACTAGAGTAGCCTCTAAGAGTTCGTTCTCAACGGCCACCTGAAAGATACTGTTCAATTGAAGGTAGATGTTGAGCCGATACTTCTCGGAGAGTGCAGCTCTTTTCAAGTGAGACATGAACTCGCTAACCGTGCCCGGGGTGATATGTGCGACCCACAGCTCCCCAAAGAAGGGAAGGATCCACTTCTTCTCGACGGCGACGTATGAAGCCCGAGTCGAGTCCTTCACACCTTTGTTGTCGAGATAGGCTGGCCAGTGCGTGTTCATCAATTCAGCAAACAGCACCCTCTCGCGAATGAGAGGGTTTCCGTTGCGGCGGTTAATCTGAGCAAGAATCCGGTCCAACTCTTGCTGTGCCTCTTTGGCTTTTTCGTTGCGTAAAGTGCACGTTTGCTCTTGCCATCCGCCATCCATCTGACGTTCTCGCCAGCGAAGTTCACGGACGACGCTTCCGTCTTTCAGCCTCCTTTCTCGGATTGAGCCTTTCTGATAGGAGTGTCTTTGAGCCATCAGTATTTCGTCCTTGATGGCTCGTCTTTCCTACTCGTGGGCTCGAAACTACCACGGATTCTGAGCGGAGTAAAAGACTCGAAGGTGGGTAATTCGATCGGATCGGAAAACCGTGGTAAATTTGTGGTAGACATCAGATTTGCTCTTTATTTTTCAACGCTTTACAGGCTCCGTTGGGGGCCGAACCCAACAACGATTGTTTACCGCGATTCATTGCGATGGACTTCTTGAGAACGAAGCCACCGCCGAAAGGCTTTCGATTTGGGGTCAAAACGTAAGTATTTGCCGAGCTTGAAATGGGGCATCGGGTCGGGAGAGCCTTTTCGGGTTCTTTCATAGATCCAACTTTTTGCTACACGAAGCTCACTTGCTATTTCTTCGACATTTAGGAACAGCTTCATCCTGGTCCTCCTTTCCGGCTGAGAAGAGTCGTTGTTTGGGAACTGAGGCCAATCCCATGACTTTGAAGTTCATCTCTTTATTCCGATAGAACGTCCAAGCCTGGGTCGAACAGGGGCTTGCCACTTAGGCGCTCCAGGTCAGCACGGATGTCACCACCGTTGCCGGTTTTCTTGATTGTGAATCGCTCTAGAAGCTCCAACTTGGTCGGGTCATAGCCAGCATGCTGCCGGGCCGCTTCTTCAAAGGCCTCCTGTTGGGCGGGAGGGATTCGGATGATTCTCCGTGACTTGGTGTTGTCGCTAGTCGACGCCTCGGATTTCCTCCCGCCTGGCCAACAGACTCTGAGGCTTGAGCTTGATAGCGGTGATGACATCGCCGAATCCAACGAAACCAACAACATCAAAGAAAGAACATTCACTGTCCAGTCCAGCAACTTGGCACCCATCGCCAATGCCGGTCCCAATCAAACAGTGTCTTCAGGAGAGGTCGTCACACTTTCAGGCACTGCATCCGACCCTGATGGGGACTCACTCACCTTTGAATGGAACCAGCTCCAGGGGCCCGTCGTGACTCTGGCAACCCCGGATCAATCCACCACGAACTTCAACGCTCCCGTCACTGACCAGAGCATCACTTTGGGCTTCCGCCTTACGGTTCAAGATGGCAGAGGTGGAGTTGGTTCTGAGGCCCGCAAGCGTTGCACCGCGAAGGTGTGGCGCAGTCCATGAAGGCTGGGGCCCCTTTGGCCCACTGGCCCTCAAATGCCCAGCTTTCGAGCCAGGGAAACCAGTGTCCGAGCCGCTGTGTGATAGTTGAGGCGAGTCCCCTTGTCGGAGACAAAAAAGGCGTCGCTGTCCCGATCATAGCCTCGCCGGTTGCGTTCTCGGGAGTAGGTCCCCAGCACCTCGGCGGTGGTCAAGTGCACAGGAACAAGTCGCGACTTACGGAATTTGGTTAACTGGACGTGCAAGCGGGGTGGATCCTGATCCAGCTGGACGTCAACTCGATTTAAGCGGATGGCTTCGCCTCCACGCAGACCACAGCTGGCCAGCAGACCGATTAGGGTGAAATACGTATGAGGTCGAAGGGAGTCTTTGGGTCTCAACGAGCGCGCCGCCTCCAGCAGCGCACCGATCTGGGCCTGAGAATAGAGATGGGGCTGAGGCCGTGGGCCCTTGGATAGTAGGCCAGGAGCCAGCACCTGAGTGCTGGGGACGTAAGCCCGCAGGTAGTTGAGAAACCCTCGCACCACACTAAGCCGAGCGGCCTGCACACTGGAACTGAGTCCCCTGGTAGTGGACCAGACCCAATCAAAGGCCAGCTGGGCGGTCACGGGGCCCTGGACTCCGCGTTGTTCGATAAAACTGAGAAAAGCGCCTAGTTGCCGCTCTTGCACCCCCATTGCAAAGCCGAGTGCCCGGCGCAATTCCAGGTAAGCTTCCAGACGGGTCTTCAGATCATCATTCATCAGTACCTCCTGGCCAAGGCAAGGCCACTCTTGCCAATCTGGAGACATCCAGCTTCGCGTAAATAGCCGTCGTCTCCAGCCGCTGGTGTCCCAGCACGTCGGCAACTTCCTTGAAGGAACTCCCCTGACGGACCATCGCGGTGGCCGCGCTATGCCGGAACACATGGGAACCCAACCGCACACCGGAGACTCCCGCCCGCTTGAGTGCTCGCCGGGCAACATTGGACACCGCCGGTGATGTCAGTGGGATGTACGGTGCCCGACACCGCAAAAAGATCCTTCGAGAGGGACTCGCGGGCCGACCACTTTGCAGATAACAGACCAATGACTCTCCTACTTCTTGGGGTAGAGGGAGAATCCGATCTCGATCGGACTTAGCCGACCTGATCAGGACCTGGCCCGTTCTCCAATCAATGTCGTCCAAGACCAGCTGGCTGATTTCTCCCGCACGCACTCCCAGGCGGGCCAGCAAGAGCAGGATGGCCCGGTCGCGCTGTCTGACTACGGTAGTGCCGTCACAGTGGGCCAGGACACCAGTAACCGTTTCTTCAGAAAGATGATTGGGCAACGAGGCCAACTTCCACTGTCTGACGGTGGGGGGGCGTACTCCAAACCTGCCGAGACAACGTTCTGGCTGACAAGAAAGCAGAGAAAAGCGCGAGTGGCACTAACCGGCAAACGAGAGGAGGAGGGCTTTAGTCGGGATACCCGCTCAAGGACAAAACCGGAGACATCCTCGGCGGTCAACTTCGAGGGATCCGGCCCCGGGCAACTCTTCAGAAATGCCTGAGCGTAGCGCAGGTACACTGCGCGGGTGCCGTCGGCCAGGCCTACCCGGTTCAGATGCGACTCGAACCGGATCAGCCATTTATCTCCCAGAGGTGGCTGCGCCGAAGCAGATGCAATCACTCCCTGCATCCGCAAAACTTCCAAGAACTGCATCAGACCGAGAGCGGCCTCCGGCAGGCGCCCGTGCAACCTTCCCGGGCAAGGATTCCGGCCCAGTTGGCGAATGTACCGGTCGATGGCTGCAGAGGTCGCATCCCTCACGCGCAGTTTGCGCCGTCTTAGCCACAGACAGAACAACTCTGCGGATCGAATGTAGCGGCGGATCGTGGGAGCCCGATAACACTTCTCCCAGAGATAGCTCGCTAAGGCCTCCAGGTAGGGGCCCAGCGGTCCGGATTGCAGGCGAACTCTCACATGGGTCCGCCGGAACAACAGGTCAAGCATGGGTTCCTCCTTGCGGCCTTCAGCGGCCGTCGAGGAAACCATCCCATATTATGTTAAGTTACTTCAATCGCAAGCTCTGCGATTGCATGGAGTTGAAGGCTGCAGTCCGTCTCTACTTCCCATAATCCGGGACTTACCATAGCGCAGTTTTCTGGACCAGTAACCCGGCCTCTCGGGAGAAAACTTTCGGCGGACGAGTCGTCACATCTCGTTTTCACGAGCCTGTTACCTCGTTTCGCCTTTAACACAACTGCGTGGCGCTCGGGAAGTATGATCCGTCACGCACCCCTGCTCCCCCACCTCGATGTGCTTTGGCTTCGACAGATGCAGGACGATCTGCCCCTTGCTGCTTCAGTGGATCACTCTCTGACCTGTCTGTAGACCACAAGAGAGGGAGGAGTTGCGCTTCGTCGCACCGCTTTATCTTTCCACTAGTAGTTCAGGCGCACACACCGGGGTCATCTAGTGCCCCCGAGTGAGAACCGGTCTGCCTCCACTTCCACAAGTGCACCCAAGAAGATTTGCCGACAGTCCGAATTGCCGCCGCCCGTTTGAAACTCAAGCCTGTAAGAGTGTCTGTCTCTTGTTGGGACAGACAGAGTTAAGACTGGGTTAAAAACCTCAGAAGTTGGACCACTCACTTCCGTTGAGGCGAGAATGTTAGTCTCGCGCGTATCGAAGTTTTGCTCTTCCAGCCGGACTTGGGTAATTACGCTCTCCCCGCAGTCACTTCTACGAAAGCTAGAGTTAATATTTTGATTACGTGACCGGTTGGTACTCGGATCGGTACGGCAAAAAAGTTATCCCTTTCGCAAGCCCCGATACCACGGCACAGTGGCATGCGTTCAGAGGGATCAATCATCAAATTGTACCGCCTTGTTGGGAATCGGTAGTCCTTATCTTTTGGCGCTATGCAGTGATCGTCGGTAGAGGTAGTCCCGATCACCTTCAGATCCTGCTCAATGTTCAATTCTCCTCTGACAAACATCACCACTTTCTCACTTTCGCTTGCACCACCCAGTGTGATGATGCCTCCACTGAGGATCCGCATCCTCTGAACGAAACTGTCATTGATTCCGCCGGTAGTGAAAGTAATATCGCCCCCTCTGGCATTGAATCCATCTCCCGACGTTGCACCCGAGCGGATGTGAACACTACCACCGGTTGCGAATTCCCCCTTACCATCAGCAGCCTCCAAAAGGAGTGCGCCCCCAGAAGGCGATTCGATATCGAAGGGGTTGCTGGCATCTCCAGCTCGGATTTTCAGAGAGGTTCCGATACCTCCAGATCTGCCCGCAGCTGGCCTGACCGTAATGGAACGGTTGCGTAGGAAGCTTGGAGATGCAGATAGATCCGGTGCCAGTTGAACATCCCCACCCAGGTAGACATCTCCTCGAACATCTAGTCTGGAGGTTGGGTTGCTGGTTCCGATCCCGACATTGCGATCGGGAGCATAGATCGCTGTTGGTGAGACTGACCAAGCCCCATCGCTGACGACGATAGTGCCCAGTTTTTCGGCGGTTACAGCCCCATCCGCCAATTGAGCTGTCCCAACCCCTCCATTGTCAATCGACAGGGCAACATCCCCAGTGCTGCCCCCACCGGTTAGTCCCGTGCCAGCCGAAACCGAGGTGATGTCTCCGCCAACCCCACCAGGAGCCGACACTGTCAGGGCATGGTCCACCTGATCGACAATGATGTTGGTGCCAGCCCGCAGTTCCACAACATCCGTGAGGCCATTGAGGCTCTTGACCACCTGTCCCCCAGCAATCTTGTCCGCCGTGACCGCCCCCTCACCCAGTTTGGAATTCGTCACCGCCTCGTCGGCCAGGATTGCCGTGGTGACTGAACCCGGAGTCAGTTGGCCAGCACCTTCGGGCGTCAGGGCTGACACAGCGGCGAGCAAGTCATTGTCCGAGCGCAACGTGACCAGGATGAAGGAGTCATTGGATTCAAACTCCACCAGTCCTTCGAAGTCGGCCAACCCAGGGAAAAAAGGAGCCTGGTCCAGGAACGCAGGCAGTTGGGTCAAAGCGGGCAGTGGCACCTCGACCGTCTCCAACAAGGCACCGTCTGCGCCAATTCTCCTGGCCGTTATGACGATCTCCTTACCCTCATTGGGATTGGCAACCGCTACTCCGGTATTGGTTTCCGAGCCGATGACAAAGGCAAAGATCTTACTTTTGGTCACCAGCAGACTGGGAGGTACACCGACTCGTGGAAGCTCGACTTCCCCAACCACGATTTGGTAGAACACGGTGGCATTGAAGCGTGCCGAAGAAGATAGCTTTGCCCAACCGGCGACTAGTTCATCTCCCCCTGTCAGGCTCACGTTCTTGGTGCCACCTGCCGGGACCTCGACCAGAGGGTCAAACTGGAGAACCTTGATTCCGTATGATCCCCGGATTTCGACCCGGACTTCAATGCCTTCAGCGGTGGGATTGTGAATGCTGAAGGAGGTGCTCGAGCCAGCGCCAATCACCACCTGGGCAAAATACAGTTCTGGTTGGCCAAACTGGGCGCTCAGTCCCTGGGTGAATAATAGAAAGACTAACAGTGGCAAGTAGGCTCGGTGCATCGTTGATTCTCCTCGGCTCTCCTGGGGATTTAGCCTCCGCTAAATCCGTTTCATAGCTTCCTCAGAACCCTGTCTACGACTCTGACCACCTCGCCTTGAATCCGCAGGTCGTCCCTGCCCTGGCGATCACCTGGACGCTGTCGGGAATTGAGGTTTTCCAATCCTAGTGATCAGGGCTCAGTAAGGCAATTGGAAGGACTGAGAGCGAGCAGCGCCCTTTTACCGGAGCTACCTCGGGACCCAAGCCGCCGAACGCCCCCCGGTGCGGATGATGTTGAGGAACTATCCCACCGGCATAGTGGTTCAAGAAAGTGCGCATCCTGGTGATCGTTAACATTCCTACTACCTACATCAAAAAGGAGCACCATGTCTGACTTCAGAAGGTCGTTTAGAAGCGTAAACCACCTGGCGGCTTTGCTTCTGTTTCTGGGGACTGGCCATCTTTCCGCCGGGACTAAGATCGGCAGTTCAGTCCAGAACTTCGCCCAGGTAGTCGTCAACGAAGGCTCCATGACTTCCTTCTCGGTGAACAATTCCAGTGACACGGATGCCATCACCGTGAGCGTCCAGCTCTATACTCCCGATGGCAGCCCCTTGGACAGTCAGGAACTAGCCTTGGCCCCTGGGGCTACCCAGACGGTCACCTTTGGGGATGAGAATGAACCATTGACTCGAGGCTGGGCACTCCTGACTGGCAGTGGCGACTTCATAGCCACCGAGTTCTTCCAGCTGTTCATCGACGGTCTGGGCCCTCGCATTGGGGTTCTCCCCTGTATTGCGGCTCAACAGATCAAGTTGTTCGGGTTTGTCAACGAGCAGGTCACATCGGGTCTGGCTCTGCACAATCCGAGTCAGACAGAGACAGCCGAAGTGACGGTTCGTCTAGGAGCTGACGCTACTCAATAGCCAGCCCAGGCAGGAAGCGAGGACGGTGACACTGGGACCTCTTGAGTCAGTGTCTGCTTTTTTGAACGAACCAACCTTCTTTGGGGCTCTGCTGGAGGCTTATGAGGGAGCCGTGGAGCTAATCTCAGAACAGCCGGTAGCAGTGACTTCTCTTATCCAAGAAGCGACGGGTGAAGTGGCGACGTTTTCTGTTTGAGACTCCGGCAGTTGTGGGAGAGCAGGGGCCTGCCGGGCCTAAGGGCGATAAGGGTGATCAGGGACCGCAAGGACCACAGGGTGATAAAGGAGACCCAGGCGGTCCTGGTCCTCAGGGTGGCAAAGGGGACAAAGGGGACAAAGGGGACAAAGGGGATGATGGTGCATCCCCGTGGGGATTGAGTGGGAATAATACCTTCTATACGCAGGGAAGAGTAGGTATTGGGACACAATCACCGCAGAGTGATCGCCATCTGGAAGGAACCTCAGGCGCAAGCTCAATCTTTACAATAAACAACGTTAGTGCAGCTTCGGGCATAAATTTCGCAAGGAGCGGTGATGTCGACTGGAACATCAGTGCAACCCCCAGCTCTTTTAATATCCTTGGGAACAACGTCGTGAGGTTCAGTCTCCAACACGACCTCATACGATTTGACCTGCCAGTTGGAATCAACACGACACCGGATACCCGGCTACATGTCTTAGGTAACAAGAGCGGTTTCACTATCTCCAATCACATAGCAATTATTGAAAACAGCAACTCGGGCACCAATGCAGATGTCTTGGCTCTCAAGATAGACAGGACTGACCCGGGTGCCGGCAACAATTTCCTGAGCTTTTACGATAGGGGCGATCAGCTCGTGGGGCAAATCGACGGCAACTGTGGTGGTGGTGTGAACTTCAAAAGTTCAAGTGCTGATTTCGCCGAAATGCTTCCCCGTCTTGACCTGCAAGAAGACATTGAAGCGGTCGACATTGTGGGTGTTGTTGCCGGGAAGGTCACCCGAGACACCCTGAATAGTGATCGGATCATGGCCGTTTCCACTGCCCCCATTGTGCTGGGGGATATGCCTCCTGAATCAGAAGAGCACCGGTGCTGCAAGTGGATGGACTGGATCACCCGGTTTCCCTGCAAGCACCGGGCGTAGTCGTGGCAACGAGGTGGGTTGGCGCGCACGTTCTCGAGATGGTCTCCAAGAAGGACGGGCACGTGGTTGGCAGTGGCTCGTACGAAGTCTCGGGCGATGGGATGACTCTCACGGCGACCGTCGCTGGCACGGACGCGGCTGGCTCCCGGTTCGAGCAAGTCATTGTGTTCGATCGTGGCCAGCATCCATGAAGTCAGGTAGCCGGGTGAGCCACGCGATCTAACGAAGGAGAGGTTGTTGTCGCGCTAGGCCCTGGCGGGATCCAGGGGTTGAACTGAACCCTGGGCTCGTGCAGGTGTGGACTCTCAATCGGCTTCAGCGAAAGAGAGGGCCTAATCCACATCGTGGATTCATGTGGGCTGGAGAGCAAGGGGAGCCTCATGCCAGCACCAATCCAGTTCAGTTCCCCAGAAACCCCGGGTGCCCCGGCTTTTTCTAACTGTTACTAACTTTTTATTTCCTCTGTAAAAATAAGAATAGTGTCTCAAACCTGGGAAACCTGGGAAACCTGGGGAACTACTTTATAATCATCAGTTTAACCTGTGGAAAACCAGGGGAGAAGCTGGGGATTTGGTTCAGATTGTCTGGATCGTTGGGACCAGTGTGCCTACTGCCTGTCTCGAAACTCGGAGAACCAGTTCTGGACGATGGCAATCGAGGACGGGCTATCGGCATTTCCGGCAGGTCGGGGCAGGATGAAGGCGTTGCCACCATCGGTGACGTCGTATTCTCGAAAACCAGCTAGGGCAAGGCGAAAAGCCTGGTCGGGCGGCCGTGATCAAAAGAGTTGGTGCCCTGAACCGAGACCACCATCAGGTCCCTATCTTGCAGATAGAACAACTCGTCCCCGTCCGAACTCCAGCGTGGGTAATCTCCTCCATCGGTTGAGATCTGCCATAAACCCTCGCCTGAAGGAAATTTCTTCACGTAGATCTGACTCTGTCCCGAGGCATCAGAAGTGTAAGCCACCCAGCGGCTGCCTGCTGACAGTCGAGGTCTGGCTTCTCGGTGCTCCGTGACCAGGAACGGTTTGGGCTCGTCTTTCTTGCCGACTTCGGTATACCAGAGATCGCGGTCTAATTCCTGAGAGTTTCGGGCAAAGACCAAGAAACGCCCGTCGGAAGAAAAGTGCGCCTGCAAGCCGTCGGTCAGCTTAGCGGCGTCGCTGCTGTTATCGGCCGGACGAATCCAGATTTCGAGCCCTGCTTCGAAGTTTGCATGAAACGCCACCTGATCTCCCAAAGCCGTCCAGTTCGGATGGAGGTCAGTTTCTTCCGAAAAGGAGAGCCTTCTTTTATTACCCCGCTTCACATCGTGCAGCCAGATATCTCGACTACCCTGTTCACCGGCCGATATGGCCACCCAGTTTCCTTCCGGAGACAGAGCAGGATCTTGCATGTCTTGCTGCGGCTGGCCGATGGTAGCCATCACCTGGCCGGCGCGATCTACCTGAACCAGCTGGTGCTGGTTTCCGGCGGAGCCCCTCCAGTAAATGAGTCTTTGACCTTCAGACACGGAGGGCCAACTGCCATTGCCGTCGATGAGAAAAGGAGGGCCGCTGATCTCAAGAGAAGAGAGAGAAAAAGGGACTGCGAACAGGCCTGGGTTGGCGCCAACTCTCCAGTAGATAAGATGCCCGGAAAGAGAATAGACGGGTCCTTGGAACTCCGCATCTTCCTGAGAAAGGAGAGTGGTTCGGTTGCCGTTGACCAGCAGGTTGATGGTGTCCTGAACGGGTCCGGAGGTGCTAAAGACGATTCCCTTCTCCTCTGGCAGGAAGTGGGGGCCAATGAGCCCAATTTCTCCCGAGTCGCGTTTGAGGATGAGTTGAGGGTCACCGCCCTGATCGGAGACCTGGTACAGTCCGCCTTGGAAGTTTCCAAAAACAATGGAGCCGTCTGTCCCCCAGGTTCCCCCGCCAAAGCCACCAGGTGCGTCACAGATCGAGGATTTGGCGCCGGTGTTGAGGTGTTGACCTTCCAGAGTTTGTCGTCTTGGGAGTAGGCGATGTATTGGCTATCGGGCGAGAAGAACGGATACCGCACGTTGTCGCTGTCAGCCAGCGGGTTGGAATCGAAACGATTGAAGTAACGGATGGAGAGGCTGTCCCCGACTCTGTAGAGGATGACGTTTCCATCTGGCGAGATAACGGGAGGCGCAGGGGACTGCTGGAGTTGGTCCCCAATCATTGTGGTTTTGAAAAGAGGAGGCTCCGGAACGGGCTTTAGATACCAGGTTGCCAAGACTGCCAGGACGAGCACGCCCACAGCGGTGATCCAGCTGAGTGGCAAGCTCCAGGATGGAACGGACGCTTGGACACTCGCTGCCGAGTCTGCATCGGGGTCGTCGAAGTACTCTTCGATGCTGATGCGAATATCGCTTATGGCCTCCCAACGCTGTTTCGGATCGGCTGTCAAACATCGTCGCAACCACCTTTGCACGGTGGCAGGCGCTCCCGACGGCAGGTCATCCCAGTCCACTTCGACCTTGACGACCGAGGCTAATACCTCGGTGATGTCGTCCCCGATAAAGGGCTTGTTGCCTGACAGCATTTCAAAGACAACCGCTCCGAAAGACCAGATGTCCGACCGCTGATCAGCGATCAAGCCCTTGGCCTGCTCCGGCGACATATAGGCCGCTGTCCCCATGATGATTCCGGCCTGGGTGGCCTGCATCGTGAGCGTTGGCGACTGGCTTAGATCTGCCTCGGAAGAGCTTTCTGGTTCCATCGCTTTGGCCAACCCGAAATCGAGTACTTTGGCCGTTCCCTCGGGAGTAACGATTACATTGGCGGGCTTCAGGTCGCGGTGAATGATCCCCTTCTCATGGGCCGCTTCTAGAGCTGTGGTAATCTGCAAAGCGATTTTGAGCGCCTCTTCCAGCGGAATCGCACCCTTGCTGATGCGGGCGGCCAACGTCTCGCCCTCCACCAGTTCCATGGCGATGGCGTGGGTGGAGCCCTCCTGTTCTAGGCCGTGGATACCAGCGATGTTGGGGTGGTTGAGTGAGGCAAGCACCTCAGCTTCCCGCTGGAAGCGGCCCATCCTTTGCGGATCTTGAGCAAAGGTCTCTGGCAGGATCTCAGCGCGACGTCACGCTTCAGCTTGGTGTCGGTCGCTCGATACACCTCGCCCATGCCACCCTGGCCGATCTTCTCGGTGATGGTATAGTGGGCTATGGATTTGCCGATCACTTCGCTTGAATACTAGGCCACCCGACCGCTGAGAGGCAATCGAATCCGCCTTCCATCTTGGCTGGAGTGAGCTGGAGTTGGATTCTCGCGGGCACACTTCGGGCACAACCCTAAAGTTCTCAGTAAGGCAATTGGGAAGGCAGCCTGGACTACCCGACTACCCCAACTCGTGGGAGATTAGCAGGAAACTGGAACGGCTACGCTTGGCGGAGCTTCCTCCTCCTGGCTTCCCACCTCCTGGCGAAGCAGCTCGAAGAAGTTCTGGATGAGGACGACCTTGTCCCGCTTTTCCTCGACCTGTTCTTGGGGCGACATCATCACGACGAACCGCTCCCCGTCCGGGTGCAAATCGTAGTCCTGAAAAGAACGCCGTTGTGCGATCCTCACCTCCGACCACACACGCGGCTTGGAGGCTACAAACTACTCTTCTTCGGCAGAGTAGGTGGCCACCATGATATGTCGGGTCGGCGCCAGGTAGAACAGCTCCTTGCCATTTTCCGACCAGATGGGAAACATGCCCCCACCATTTGAAATCGGCCACTTCCCGCCCGGACCCGGAAAAGAACGAACGTAGATCTCATTCTGTCCCGACTCATTGGATTGATACGCCAGCCAGCGGCCATCCGGGTAGCGATTATGGCATTGGTTACTGCTTCTTTTCGTTGTAGTTGATCGTGACCTGGCTTTCGCCGGAACTCTCGATGATTATGACGTTGATTGAACGCCCCTGCTCGGACAGCTCTCCGGTGATGGCTCCAAAGGCTCCGCCGCCGGTCTTGGTCATCGACTCAGACCCGATCTTGTAGGCCTGCTCCTGGAACAGCTGTTTGAAATGGTCGACCACTTTCTGGGCGTAGTCGGAAGTCTTGCTGATAAAGGCACCCAGGCACCATCCGTAGTCGTGGAGTGAAAAGCGCTCTGGGTGTCGGTAGCTCCGGGGTAGGTCGGCACCCACTCGGGTATGCGGGAAAGGTCTGCACTGGCGCCGAAGCGGGTTTCCCCTTCGGGACCTTTAAAGGTCACTCCCCCTTCGGTCTCTCCGCTGGCGTCGATTGAGTACTCACCCTCCGAGGTGGTCACACTGAAGCGGCCCTTGGCGATGTCCTCGAAATTGACGGTTGCCTCTTCCCCTGTTCGGGTGATGCGGAAGGTGAAGGTGCCAGCCTCGTCGTCGGTCGCCAACAATTGGAGTTCGGGGTTTGTCCGGATCATCAGCTCCGCCGCAGTCTTGACGGGGTTGTCCTTCAGATCCTGAAGGATTTCCTGAAAGGATTCCGAGCCGGTCGCTTCTTGTACGATCTCCTTGCCCTTTTGGAACACGAAGAAGCCGGCAGCCAAGGCGACGACGGCCAGCACGACAACAAGGCCGCCGCAACCCATGGCCACCCACGCCCAAGGCGAGAGTCCCTTCTTGGCGGGTACGGTTACGGGGATCGGGGGGGAGGTGCATTGGACACGATGATTCTCCTCGGAGTATTCAATTGAGATTCATCCAATCCTAGTGATCAGCGCCCAGTAAGGCAATTGGGGGGCAGGCCAAGCGACAGTGAGTGGAGTGCAGAGCCAGTTCGAGCAGGCACCGGGGGCAGGTCTGATCTCTGCTACCGGGCGGCAACTCAGTTTCACAAACTGAACACACCGGTTTTTTCATCGGTCAAGAGATGGCTCGGGTTCGTTGTCTTTTACTTTACCTCAGATCTATCGTGAGTTTCCCTGGAATCTTTGGACTATGCGATCAGTCACAACAGTCCTCCGCATGGGCGCGTCGCCGATGATGTTGAGGAACTATCGTTCCGGTACAGTGGTCCATGAAAACGCCATCTGCAGCGAATCGTAAACGAAATCCTCAACCCACAACGACTTCGCTGATCTGAATGACCGGAGTCTGGTCGGTGTAGTTTGGAATGTCAGCCATGATTTCCTGGGCGTGTGGACCGAATCCAGCCTGAAAAGTCTCCACCGAATCGCAGTAAATATGGCACATGGCAAGGTAGGTGGCAGATTCGCCTGGCGCTCCACCCGCCAGCCCCCTGTCGATGGTGTAAGACTTGCAGCTGTCACCCATTCGTTCATTCACAAGCGGCATATGCCTGTCGCGGTAGTACTCATGGTCGAACCGGGCCCCAGGGGTGTTGGGGTACATCACGGTGACTTTGATCATGATCTGTCTCCATGCACAAAGGTTGATTGAGAGAGAGCGAGTATTGCACGACAAACACGTTCTGATGCAAGAGACAATTGCATTTGGCTGCGCCTCTGCAAACCGGCCAACAACGTCGATAGTCTACATGAGACGGCAAACATAGACCGTTCACTTCTGTATAGGCGTGGTCCACCACACCCTGGATCCGCAGATCATCCTCTGGCCCGATGTGGTGCTCCTCGTACGCCTCATTGAAACTGCGCATAAACGCCACGCCCACGTTTGACTAGCTGCTTGATCATGATGTTATCAGGGCGATTGGAGGGCTTCTACGGCGGACGGCCAGGTCAGGGCTGCCCATCCTGTAGACAGGCCCTACTAGCCCCGTTAGCCTGCTCGGTAAGTTCCTTCCTAGTGAGTTCTGAGGAGATTTTCGAGGGTGGCTGCACAAAGCGTTCAACGCAGGCTCAGCGCGATCATGTTCACCGATGTGGTCGGGTTTTCCAAGGCCATGGGCGAGGACGAATCGAGGGCTTTGGCCCCAGTGGAAGATCCGATTGCTTAGGGTCCCACTCTGGGATGGGTGAACCCCCTCGCCTTTAGGCGAAGCCTTCAGGAGGCTTGGGGTACTATTCTGGTGTGACGGAGTACCGAAGAAGCTCGCATGCAGTATTTCGGCTGAGATATCACTTTGTGTTCATCACGAAGTACCGCAAGCCGGCTCTTCGTGGGGATATTGGGAAAGAGGTGCGGGACTTGACGCGAGAGATCTGCCGAACGCTGGACATCGAGATTGTGAAGGGGCATGTACGACCCGACCATGTGCATTTGCTGTTGGATGTGCCGCCAAGATTGGTGCCGAGCAAAGTGATGCAGGCGATCAAAGGGAAAACGTCGCATCATCTACTGCAGGATCACCGCAAGTTGCGGAAGGAGTTTTGGGGCCGACATCTTTGGGCACGAGGCTACTTCGTAGCGACGACGGGGAATGTGAGCGATACGATGGTAGCGGAGTATATTGAAACCCAAGATGTCGAGACCCGAGACGACGATTTTCGGGTCACTGAGTAGTAAGCCTGCGAGCGGAGCGAGGTCTTTAGGCGACTTCAGTCGCACGTCGAATCCACCGCCTTCAGGCGGTGGAGAGTGGGACCCTTCTCAAGGAATAGGAGCTTTTATCACGCCTCCGCCAAAAATAGTCGTAATAAAGCCGGGAGCCAGTTCCTCCAGACTTGGGGGTCTTACACTCAGTGCAACCTGGTCGATTCCACCGAGATGCTGCACAGTCAGAGTTTGCAGCCCCGAATCAAGGACTGGAGCCACAAACCGAATTTCACTGGTGTTCAGTATTTGGATATCGGAGATGAGATGGCGTCCCACGACGACGACTGAATCGGGTGCCAAGTTCCGCCCCTGGATCGTGACCGCGACACCTCCATCGATGCGAATCAGAGAAGGTGTCACGCTCATGATGTCGGGAGCACCGTAGAGGAGTTGAGTTCCCGAATTGGCCCCATCCGCCACCAGGACGCGCCCACGCTCGGTAATGGTCAGATCGCCAGGCTGATCGAAAGTCCCTGGCTCGGCAGCCTCCACGGCCACGCCATCGGAGAGAACGGTGACGACGTTGCCCGAACTCTCGCTCACATAGATGTTCCCAAACGGGTCGCTGGCTACTCCCACCGGATCGTCGAAGTCCGGGGGAGCGGCCCCCAAAGGCTGGAACGGCCCTTCCTCCCCTCGGGTCCGCACGGCTAGAGTCTCAGTCGTACCGTCCACACTGACGATGCGGACAGCATCGTTCCCTCGATCAGAGACGATGACTCGAACCGGAGGAGGCTTGCAAACCGAGGCGATTTCGATTCAATTGGGAGGCTAAAGGCTCGGGCATCAGCGCGATGCCGGTGGGTTCTCGGAATCGGGCACTGCCCGTCACCCCGTCTTCCGATCCCGGCTGCCCTGGGCTGCCTGCAATGGTAGTGACCATCCCAGTCACCAGGTCCAGTCTTCGAATTGTGTGATTCCCAGTATCTGTTACCCACAGTCGTCCTCGATCATCCAGAGCCAGGCCGCTGGGATTTCGGAAACGTGCGTCGGAAAAAGCGCCATCCTCGCTCCCAGCCTGGCTGCTTCCTGCCAGGGTCTCGACCCTTCCATTCTCAGCCATCGGAATCCGCCGGATCACCTTATTTGGACCGGTCAGCCACGAAGAGAGCGCCGGTGACCTGGTAAATGCAATCGCGCGGGGATCATGGAATAACGAGCTGAGCTTTACGTCGTCTATCAGGCCCCGCCGACAGTCACCACCAGGGTTGAAAACCCCCGTTCCATACCGGCAATCTCGCCACCCCCCGCCACCTCCGCCGTCTGATCATCGAGATTGAAGTACTCGAAGCGAAAGTCATCTCGCAGCTCTCCGTTTTCATCAATGGCGATCGGCTGAAGGCTGCGGGAATTCCCTTCGTTGACGACAAACTCGGCGGCACCGGGACTCGAGGAGTCGAGGATGATCTGGGCGGGTTGGGCCAGATTTCCAGGTCGGATCTGAAGAGATCCACTGGCTGGGACTTGATAATCGGTCTGGCTCGCAAGTCCATCTGGCAAGAAGATTTCGAGGGGAGATCCATCTGACTGGACGAGCCGGAGGCCGCCCGATTGCACTCCTTCTCCATTTTGTAGTGCCCCAATGAAGATCAGGCGCGTCGCAAGTCCGCCGCCGAAGCCGACTTGGGGAAAGATGAGCTGGCTCACTCTAACCGGGCGGGTCAGGTCCGCTATCGGGAGCGTGGTGATGATCGGGTCGTTTCGCTGATTGATCGTGAGTTTCAGCGTAATCGGAACGATCGGAGAATCGGCCTCGATCTGCATCACCCGAAAGCCGGGTGGTAGATCTTCGAACAACTCGCCTGCAAAGATGGAGAGATGTCCATCGCCGGGCAGCTCTCGAGCTGCTTCTTCTATCGCAAAACCGCCTCTATCAATCAGGCGAACGGTTACCTATTGGCGGGCGTTCCCGGGGTTGGCAATGGCGACTCCGGTTTGGGTGTTGGCTGTATCAACGAAGATTCTAGCTCGGGCTGTCGGGAGGATGCCCACACACCAGCTTCCGAAATAAGCCTTCCCTGGGCATCTCGAAACTGAAATATGGCAGTGCCGACGGGGAGTTGGGTACCTTCGTCTACGGTGACGACCGCGTAGCCCGCCCGGGTTTCGCCGGTAGACGTCAGAGTACCCTGAAAAACACCATCAGGCGGCAACTGGTATGGAAAAGACGCACCCAGTCGGCCATCCAGTTCTAACTCCAAAGGAAGCCCATCGGATCCCATCAGCTTAATCTGGCCAGTGATCGTTTGCGAGGAAGGATTGATCAGGATGACCTGAGTCGTCAGGATTCCTCCAGCTCCCAAATGGGGCAACACGATTTGATTTATGGCCACCCCACTGGCCGAGATGCTGTCTGCTGGATCCAAATCGGCAACTGGGAGGGTGGCAAAGAGTGGCTCGTTCCGGGCATTCGTCGACTGACGAATCGTGATAGCTCCCAGGCCGGTCTCGCTCTGAGTTCGAAATGTCAGGGCTACCTACGAAATCGGGAACCAGCTCTCCAAAGAGCTGTGATACGAACTGAGCGGTGTGCTGTCCGGCTGGAAGCTCGAGCTCCATTTCATCGACGGTATCCCCAGCAGCGTCCAGCAAGGAAAGGGTAGCCACCACGTCGCTCTCAGAAAGGTTGGCCAGGGCAAGACCCGTCGGGATACTGGAATCTACAAAGATCCTTCCCTGCTGAATCAGCTTGACCGCTGCGACACCTGCTTCTGCCACCAGAGCGCCATCGCTCCCGCGAAAGGAAAACAGGGCGGTGGCGATCGGAGGTAGACTTTGCTCATTGACTTCCAAGACGGCGTAGCCGACCTGGATCTCGTTCTGTGAAAGGACGCTGATCGCCCAAATTGAGAGAAAAAGGCTCCCCATAAACCAGAGGAACCAAGCCCGACCGGAGAAAGAACTGCTCATCTCCACCCCATGCTTTCTCAAAAGATTGCGCGGCAAAAAGCAAATTGGGTGCTGCTCGCAGTGGTCCTGGCAAATCGAGGTCGGCTAAACGATATGAAGACAGCATACGCCGAGGGTGCTCTGCTAACCGAAGCGGATCCAGTCAGCTTGCCCATCAAGCAGACCATCCTAAGGCAGAGTTCCCAGCGTGATTGATTAGGAATTCGCTGGGCGTCAAATCGCCCAGCGGGGAGTTGTGCAAAACCAACTGTGCCGGTGGCTGTGCCAGTTTCCCCTGCGTACCGGAGTCGGTGTGTGTCACCCCCTGGCACCCGGTATCATGTTCAGCGCGGGCTCGTTTCTTTGCACAACTCCAGACTGGCTATTTTGGGATGGTTCATCAATGCCAGGGCTTGTCGCTCCGACTCAAAGCGAGCAATGACCTGCTTGGTGTCCATCCCCAGCTTGATCACCTTCAGGGCTACCCGACGACGGATGGGCTCATCTTGCTGGGCCAGATAGACAATGCCCATCCCACCTTCACCTCGCACGTCAAGGATCTTGTAGGGGCCGATCTCCTCAGGAAGGTCGGGACGAGTAAGGTTGCCGCTGAGTCTAGCCTAGGGTGCCTCAATCCACCAAGTTCTGGACGAGTGACTATCGCTTAGCAATCACGAAACGACCATAAGGCGCGAGCAGGGAGGCGGCGATTGAGGCTGGGTACAGGCCAGGTGGGTCTTGCAAGCCGTAGAGGAGAGCCAAAGTCGGCTTCAAAGTTGGTACTCATGCCCACGAGGCTAGGACATCTGAACTCAGATCCTACCGCAAGCGACCCTTCCTGCGATGGTGCAGCCACTCCCTTGACTTTCCTGCTCAGGCTTAATCCAATGGACAAAATATCAAGAACTTCCCAAAGGGAAACGATGAAGGGAACTCTGATTCTCCTGACGATTACAATCTTGTTTGCTGCCTGTGCCCCGGCGGAACCGGCACTTCCGTCCAGTGACGAAGTGAGAGCGGCCATTGAGGCTCGCAATGCCCAGTTCATGGAGGCCTTCAAAGAGAAGGACGCCGATGCCCTGGCGGAGTGTTACACAGCTGACGCAGCCATTCTGGCTCCCAACAATCCGCCGCGGGTGGGTGATGCGGTCCGAGAGGGAATCGCCGCCGACCTCGCCGTCGCGTCGTCATTGAGTCTGACCACGGTCGACGTTGAAGTTGTGTCGGCAGACGCAGCCATGGAACGTGGCACCTATGTCGTCCAACTGATGCTTCCCGGGGCCGAGGAAGCTGTTGAGGACATCGGCAGCTACGTTGTCTACTGGAAGCTAGGACTGACGGCTGGCGACTCCACTGGGACATCTGGAACACTGATCTGCCGCTGCCCGCTCCCGAGACCGAGCAGGGCGAACAGTAGCCAGGTCTGTGTGTCGTCATCCACGAAGGGCCCCATGAATGAAAGCCTCAAGCTCGGCTACAAGGTCGGCGACTACGTGGAAAGGGTCGGCGACGACACCAGCTTGGTGCAGCGTGGTGCGAATCGGCCGCGTCGTGAAAGCCAGTGACAACCCCATGGCGGCACAACTGGCAGCCCAGGCTGGAATGGAGCTGCAGGCGGCGTGGGTGCTGGTGGAATTCGATGACTCAATCCAACTGGAGACGAAGGCATCAGAGGTGCGCCGTGTCAAGGTTCAGTGAACAGTGGATAACGAAGGCCTGGGCAGCGCAAGCACATTCCGGGCAAGGTGAAGATTTTTGTCTGGAGGCGGGATGATGGCAAATGTGTGGAGTGTGGAAGTAAGGAAAGGCTGGAATTTGACCACATCATCTCGATCGCCAAGGGTGGCAGTAATACGGCACGAAATCTGCAGCTGCTGTGTGAGCATTGCAATCGGAAGAAGGGTACCTCAATCGGCTGCGCCTATCCTGGTGACAGCCCCTCCTATTCGTCCCGTGCTTTGATGACCACAGGCAGAATTTGCTACATTTATTTGAATGTTGACGGTTGCAGTAGGTCTCACACTCCCTGATGGTGCCCTCCTGGTGGCAGAGGGCCGACACACTGATCCCAGCCCTGCCTTTCTCCGGGACGACGCCGATAAGCTTAGGCAAGTCAATGCGACCAACGCATAGATCGAATGTTCAACGACAATTATTTTTGATCACCGCGACTACGATTCTTGCCCGCTGAAGTGGGTGTTTGTTTGACTTGTTTTTCTTCCTTCTTCTGAGGGCTGAAAGCCCTCTTTTCTTCTCCGGTTTTCTTGAGCGTGGGGATGGAGTGAGGGCTTGCCCGAAAGGAGTTCCCACGCTTCGCGAGGCTCGGGATTGCCCTTCGAATGCTCCGCTGATTGAGCTGTATACCCTCTGGGCTTGAGCCGTTTTCTGTGTGGCCAGCAGAAGGCCTTTCGAGCGGCACCTCAGAGTCACTTCGTCTCCTTTTGGGTTCTCTGCTTGGCGGCTTCCATCCGGTAGCTGGTCACGTTCAACTCCAGGATCACGCTATGGTGAACCAGGCGGTCGATTGCCGCGGCCGTGGTCAGGGGATCCTTGAAGATCCTCTCCCAGTCCGAGAAGACCAGGTTGCTGGTCAGCAGAATCGAGCGACGCTCGTAGCGATGGGAGAGCAACGTGAAGAGAATCTCCATCTCGTCGCGATTCTGCTGTACATACCCGATGTCGTCGATGATCAGGGCCTCGAACCGATCCAGCTTCTTGAGTTCCCTCTCCAGAGTTAGCTCGAGCTTGGCTCTCAGTAACCGCTGCACCAGCAGCGCACAGGTCGAGAACAGCACCCGCCGGTCTCGCAGGATCAACTCCTGCCCCAAAGCACAAACAAGATGCGTTTTCCCGCTTCCTGGATTACCGAACACAAGTAGATTTTCGGCTCGGTCCAGGAAGTCTCCCTCCACCAATCCTGACAACTGCCGGTCCACACTCTGCGGGAGTCGTGAGCGATCCAATGAAGTCAGGCTCTTGTCCCAGGGAAGTTTCGAGGTCCGTCGTAGTTTCTGGATCCGTCGTTCCCGTCGATCCGCGACTTCCAGCTCCGACAGAGCCAGCAGGTACTGCGGATAAGACCAGCTCTCTGTGGTCGCCAAAGCGGCCTGCGAGCCGTGATGCTCGCGGAAGGTCGGCAGGCGAAGTTCGACCAAACACTCTTTGAGTCTTTGCAGGTTGCCTCCGCTCATGGCCTCACCTCCTGCTTGTGCGTGCCGAGCAATCGGTCATAGATCTGGATGTTGATTGGTGGAACCTGGACCTGCCACCTCGGCAGAACCGGCTCTATCAGATCCTACTTCAGGTCCTGGAACCGGGTTCGGCGGCCGCTTTCAATCCGGTTCTTCAGAGCTTGTTCGACTTTCCTTTCCCCTTCTTGGGCCGCCAGCTCCAGGATCCCCAGATACTGTCGGTCCGCCGTCTGTGGACAATCCTCTCTCAGCTCGTCGTAGGCGACTCGGAACAGGACTCCGGGAAAGCGATCTTCCCGCCAGCGATAGCGGGCAAAGGCTCCCGGCTTTCGCACCAGCGAGTGGATCACGTGCCGGTAATCGATCCGGTGCTTTCCTTCCCCCCGCAGTCGAGGCATCTCGGCTACTCGCTGCCCGCCATAACGAACTTCCACATGATCGGCATACAGTCGCGCCTCCACCTGTTCGCGGATCAAGCGGCTGTCCACCGAGTAGGTGTTGTTGCGCACTCGGATCGTGGAACTGGTTGCGACCTTCACTCGGAATCGGATGAAGTCCTCCAGGCGACGATCCGGTAGCGGCCTCATCACTTCCAGTTCTTCTCGCAGGCGTCTTTGCCGGCCAGCATTGCGTCGCTCGATGATTCTCTGGACGAACTGCTCGTAGTCCTTGCGCTCTGAGAAATCGCGACTGCCTCTGAGCAGCAGTTCCTGTTGGATGGCTCGCTTGAGCCGGTGATGCGATTGCTCGACGTCTCCGTTCTCATGAGCCTTTCCGGCTTGGGTTCGGCGGCGCTTCATTCCGTAATGATCGAGCAATGTCTGGTAGCGTTCGGTGAAGGCGCCCTTCTTGAGATTGTTGACCACAGCCGATAGACGGTCTGTTCGGTGCTCGGATGGTATCGCCCCCAGTTCCCAGATCGCGTTCTGTAGTCCCAGCGTCAAACTCTCGAAAGATTCACCGAAGCACAGGGTCGTCGTCTCCCAGTTCGAGTAGGTCAAGACGAAGTGATACAGCATATGAGGAAAGGGTTGCCCGGCAATCGTCACTCCCCAGCTGTTCATGAAAGTGAAGTCGGACTGGGCTTGATGTCCGGGCTCATGATTCTGGGGAAACATCACCTCTTTCAGCTCACCGTAGTGGGCTCTCCACTGCTTGAGCCTTCGTTGGAGCGTCCTCAGTTGTCCTTCCTCGAACTTCCCCTCGTAGATCCGATTCAGGTGGTCAAAAATAGTTGTCGCCTCCACGGTTGGAGACTGTTTCAGGATCCCTTCTATTTCGGGCCAAACGGATTCATAGGGATTCGGGCGGGTGCGCCAGGTCCGCTCTGACCGGCTTTCACTCGGCAGCTTGCCCGACTTCAAATACTTCCGTGCCGGGTTCCGCGACATGCCCGCTTTGGCCGCCGCCATCGTCAACGTCTTTTCCTTTTTCCGCAATTTCATCAGTCTCCTGATCTGCTGGTCTGTAACCATGCTTGCCATGATCCAAATCAGCTCTGAAAAAGCGGGCAGTTCTAATTGTCGTCCGGGTCCAATTCTACGTGTCGTTGATCAATCGAATACTCAACGGGGTACTGGCCTATGATGATGTCCCCAATCACCATCTTGATTAAATCCTGCTGGCGGGCTGGAAGAGGCGCATACTCGCCTCGGGAACGAGGGATGTCCACTGTCTCAGTAATAGTGTCACTACCGCCACACAATTCCGGCTAATCCCAGTAATCAACGTAATTCCTCTAATCCCTGGAAAGGTCTCCAAACCCAATGCTGGCGTGAGTTTCGGGCTAAGTTACTGAAAAGAAAGAGCCCGGCCTTTTCAGCCTGGCTCTGAATCGCACTCAGGAGGTCGAGGGTTCGTCGAAAGGAATCAGGTCCATCACCGGGTCCGAACGATGTGCCTCGTGCTGGGGGCCTCCACCAGCGGCTACTATTCCTGGCCGAAGCGTCCACCACCGCTAGCCATTACAGGGGACGGGGGATAGGGCGACCTGCCATGACCGCTGTGGGCTTGCCGTCTCTCAACGCAAATTGACCATTGACCAAGACGTGGACAACGCCTTCGGCATACTGGTGCGGATCATCGTAGGTAGCTTTGTCCCGGAAGGTCTTCTCGTTCCATACCGCGATATCGGCATAAGAACCCGGCCTGATCAAGCCACGATCTTCAATTTCATAGAAACTCGAAGCGAGGGATGTCATCCCTCGAACGGCGAAGGGAAGGCTGATAAGCTTCTTTTCATGAACGAATAGGCGGATCTTGCGTGGAAAGGCTCCATACGAGCGAGGGTGGACGATCCCCTCCCCAAAAGCAGGAGTCCCACCATCCGTGCAGGTCATCATCCACTCCTTCTGAGCCAGGTACTCCGTGTTGTCCATGTCATAAAGATCTAGATTCATTACACCGGCATTGCCCTCACTCAAGATCCGAATCACTGACTCGGGAAGGGTCTGATTGAAACGCTGGGTTACGTCGGCCAGCGTTCTCCCATTCAGATGCGGCCGGGAATCCGTAAAGAGCAGCTTCGCTGCTCCACCCCGCATTTCGATCATTTCCGAGATTTCGCTATACAAACGCTTGTGGATTGCGGAGTCCCGGAATCGCTTGAGCATTTCGTCCCGTCCGCCTACGAAAGCCCAGCGAGGGATCGCGTAGGCTCTCAGGCTACTGTGAGTGGCCGTGTAGACATGCTGTGCGGCCATGACGTTCACACCACGGGCTCGGGCCTCTTCAACTAACTCAGCACCCTCGGCGGCACGTCCGTAGTTTTGAATGCCCTGAGCATTGAAGTGACTGAAGATGACGGGAATCTGAGCCCGCTCTCCAATCTCAATGGCCTCCCGGATGGAGTTCAAGTAGCCGATCCCTTTGTATGCAACACCCAGGTCGCGGTCGTGAGTATCGTAACTTCCGTTGTAGCGAGCCGCGACTTTCGCCAGCTCAACCACTTCTTCCGTGTCGGCAAAATAGCCTGGGGAGTAGAAAAGACCGGTGGAGAGGCCAATCGCCCCTTGGCCCAACCCCTGTGCAACATATTGCTTCATGCGGTCCATTTCTCCTGGCTCCGGCGCCCTGTCGGCTACTCCCATGATCTGTCGCCGGGCAGCTCCATGACCCACGTAGCGGAGGGCGTTTACGGCGATTTGCTCTTTGCGGTAGCGGTCAAAGATCTGGGTGATTCTGTTGGATCCGCCACCGTCCACACCCAGGACGACGGTCGTGATGCCCTGATAAAGCTGCGGAAGGGATTGTCGGCCCTGCTCAGATTCTAGATCGGCGTGGCTGTGCGCATCCCAGAAGCCGGGCGTCACCAGGAGCCCGTTCAAGTCCAAGGTTTCACGAGCGACCAGCGAGGTGGTTCCGGCATCGCCAACAAAGCGGATGCGATCTCCTGTTATACCAATGTCCCGATAGAACCAGGGATTGCCGGTTCCATCAAGCACTCTTGCATTGATCAGCAACAGGTCAACGCGCATGTCGCTTTGGCCAAAGGTCGGAAAGAGAATCCAGGCCTGCGCGACAACGCCTGCAAGCACCAGCAGCCCGACCAAGAATATAAGACGCCTTAGTAAGGCCATAATTGCCCTGCACACCTCATGGGACGTGACTCTCGATAATCCCTACTAGCAGCTGCCCTTACCCAAGACCACCTTCCAGGGACTTGCGCGCCTGGGGATGATCCCGATGTTCAGGCCGCTAGACAGGCTTACAGTGATTCTGGTATCTTCCGGCCAAAACAGCCCGAGCATCCATCACACCAGCTTGAAGAAGGTTCCTTATCTCTACAATGCTATTGCATTTTCGTCTGGGGAGAAACCATGAGAAGACCGAAAGGGCTTTTGGCGCTCAGCATCCTACTTAGTTTGAAACTTGTATGCCAGCAGCCTCTGCTGGCGCAGGACCATGCTGGCTGGTCCTTCCCAGAATCCCGAGCCGAAGATGTCGCGATGTCCTCGGAAAAACTCCGTCACGTCGTTGAGAGAGTGGAGGAGTGGGTCATGACTGATGAGATCGTCGGCGCTGTGATGCTAGTCATTCGTCACGGCTATGTTGTCTTAGAGGAGTCGGTGGGCTGGAGTGACCGCGAAAAAGAGATTTCTATGAAGGTGGATCACATTTTTCGAATGCGCTCCATGACCAAGCCGTTTGTGGGAACGGCTATCTTGATGTTGCTGGAAGAAGGTCGTCTCCAGCTACAGGATAAGGTGTCTCGCTTCCTCCCTTCTTTCGATAATTCCAAATCCAGCGAGATCACCATCTATCAGCTTCTCACCCATACCTCCGGAATTACGGGAAGCATTTACGACACTCTCGAAGGAACAAAATACACGTCCCTGCGCGAAGCGGTGGATGAGGTGGGAAAAATGGGGCCCTCATTCCCACCGGGCACGGACTATTATTACAGTGATCCCGGCTCCAGTACGCTTGGAGCGCTCATAGAAGAGGTTTCCGGGCTCGCCGCGGAGGACTTCATTCAGAAGCGCATTCTGGATCCTCTGGGTATGAAAGACTCGTTCACCAATCTGCACCCGGATGATCCAAGGAGATCTCGCGTGGCTTCCACGTATCGTAAGGAGGGAGATAAGTGGACCAAGTACTGGGACAATAACCAACCCCAGTTGCTACCCTTCTTCCGCGCATCCGGGGGTCTGTACTCTACGGCACTTGACTACGCGAAGTTCATGGCCATGATGCTTCAAAAAGGAAGGTTGGGACAAAGACAGCTGCTCTCTCCACTGACCATTCAGCTGGCCATTCGTCCTCACTCGGAGTATGTCTATGACACGGCCAGCTTACGCCAGAGATCTAGCTTCTATGGCCTGCACTGGTCTGTAGTTGCCGACAAGTACCGGTCGATTCCGAATCTCAGGTCACCGGGATCCTTCGGTCATGGTGGCTCTGACGGTACACTCGCATGGGCAGATCCAGAACAGGATCTGATCCTCGTTTATCTTACGCAATCACGAGGTGGACAAACCGGAGGACGCTTTAGGAGTCTCGTCTACGCCGCTATCGTGGAATAGAGCTTCAGCGGCGAATTGACAACGGCGATTTTGTGTTGGCAGTCAGCCTGACGGCGCTCGATGAAATCATCGTTAGCTTTCGCGGCGACCGTGAAACCGCGATAGACCTTCTTCGGACGGCACTCACATTCTGCAACTTCAGTTTCGTGATCAAGCCTCCAGAGCAAATGCTCAGAGAAACGATCCTAGGTTTTCTGTCAGGGGAACAATTGTCTCCTTCTTTTGAGCCCGATCGGGCAGAAGTGGTTGCTTTGAGTCAGTTTCTGTCGAGTTCACCGACTCCAGAAGATCTAGGGCCATTGATCGATGAAATCGATTTGACGAAAAGTGCGTTCTACGAAGGGATGCTAGAAGCGAACGAGCGGACACGCAAGGAAATGGGTATTGAGAACGGTAAACTGCCAGGCTCTCGAGAGGGTCGGACGCCGACTTTTGATCAATACATGCAAGCCATTGCCCCCCATTTTGCAGGCGAAGCCCTGGAGAGGGTCGGAGTCGAGGAGCCTGTCGATCAGGAATTGCTCTGCCAAGTCCCAGCGGTTCGCGCCTACGCAAGAATCTCAGCCTCCTGGATCTACTCCCAAGTGATCGAGAATCGCAAACTGAGAGCATCTGATGGCTATGACATGCGCCATTTGGTGCAAGCCTCGGCTACAAATGGGCTTGTAACACATGACGCCCAATTCGGTAGGCTAGTAGAGCGCATCGGCCTACCTGCATTCTCGGTTATGGATCTCCAGACGCTACTCGATTCGTAATCCAAGGGCTGAAGGCGCTCACTAGGCCCAAAATAAGCGTATCAGCTTCTGGGCCGCTCGATTGACTCTTTTTGAGGGTCATTTAGCCCTCTGTGGTCGACTTTCGGACTGAAGGCTGCGCGAGTCGGGCGCATCCGACGGTGATCTCCTGCTGGAGGGCCTTCGGAGTGGGATCGAGAGGCAAGAATCGGAATTTTCGGCCGTTTTCGAACAGACTTCGACCTCAGCCCTTGAACCTCCGTGGATTTTCTTTGCTTTGTCCTGTGGCGGGTTAGCCGTAGCGGACCCGCTTGGGCGACGGCACTCCGCTCAGCAGCGTTTCGGTCCAGTCGTTGACGTTCAGCAGCCGGTAAAGAAGACGTCGCCCCCGCTGCAGGATCTGGCAAGGAATCTGAACCAGCTGGCGCAGGAACCGGCGATACTCCATCTTCAGAATCCGCTGCCCCATCGTCTTGTCGGATTGCACCAGGCCCAGCCAGGCTTTCAAGTTCCAGGCCTGGGCAGCAATCACCAGGTACGCCCAGTTGGACTCGAGGCTGTCCGAGGGCATCCGCATCGCCTGAACCCCGTTCTTGAGCTGCTCCACCACATTCTCCTGATGGCAGCGACGATTGGCTGAGAAAACCACTTCCCTGGCCGACTCCTTTCGCAGGTTGGTCAGATAGAACAGATAGCGGGTCTCGTCAAAGAGCCGTCCCTGTCCTTGGGTGACCGTAATTTGCTTTCGCACCACCACCAGCCGATAGTTCTGCTTGCAGGCCGCCGGTCGCTAGGCCAGCTCGGCCACATCTTCCCGCTCCAGTTGCAGATTGCGATAGCCATTCTTTTTGACCAGGGCCTGGCGGATATTCTTGCGCCGCCGTCTTCGCAGTTTCTTCTTCTTTGCCCGATCCAGCCGACTCCAGGCGCTGGGCTCCAGTCCTTCGGCCCGACCAACCAACCCCTGGCTGGAATCCGCCCCAAAGAGAAACTCTACGCCCTCCTGATCCCAGCGGTCCAGATGAAGCGTCTGCGTAAAATCCGTGTCGCCCCGCAGCAACACCTTCTGGAAACCACCACCGCGCACCAACTCGATGGCCCGATCCAGCACCTCGGCCGCGCCTTCATGGGAGGGTCGGTTGCCCGACCGATTCACCAAATAGAGCACCTCGTTGGTCTCAGCCACAGACACTACCAGCGGATGATAGCTCCAGTGGCCGGTGTAGCTCATTCCGATTCCGCTCTTACACTGTCCATCCGTCGGGGCGATCGTCCCGTCCACATCAATCGTGGCCTGACGGTGAAACTCCTTGTCTTGGTTCGACCACACTTTCCGTCGCGCCTCATTGACCGCTTCCATCAGATCCCCGATCGAATTCCTGTCGAAGCGCCGCAGGAAGTCCCCCTCCGTGGACGGCGCCGGCACCTTGCGGGCCCCCAGCGCGTCCAGATACACCGGGTCCCGGCGTCGAGCCTCCACGTCCTGCAGGCAGCTACCGCCCGTCATGACGTTGTCAATCAGATTGAGCACATGATCCGATTCCCGGTACGGCAGATGCCGCTCCAGCACCTTCACCCGTTGGTCGATGGTTTCGGCCAGTTCCAGCTGCTTGACCAGCAGCTGGATCACACCCAGCCCCCCGCAGTCCACGGCTCGGACTCGATCCGAAATCTCATACTGGATGTTGCCCGCGCGCAGAACCAGGCGGCCCTTCTCCGGCATCCAACTCCGATCTAATCGATCTTCACTTTCCGATTGCCGTTTGCGCAGGATTTCGATATCTTTTGGGTTCACCTGAAATGCCTTTCTTTTCGGTGTTTTCCAGAGTTTTTTTGCAACCCTAGAATACCCGACAGGACTGGCATTTCGGGCCTTCTCAGGCCCTTGGAATCAACACTGATGTACTTGCTTTGGGACTAGGCTCTAAACCCATGGCAAGAGTTCTCGTAGCAGATGACGAACAGAGCATGCGGGAGTTCCTCGAGTACCTCCTGGAAAAGGAGGGTCTCGCAGTACGGACTGCCAGTGATGGAAGAGAAGCTCTCGATATTCTGCGCAATGATTCCGACTTCGACCTGGTGATCTCGGATCTCCGAATGGAAGATGTCGACGGGTTGCAGTTGCTCCGGCAAGTACGCGAGTTGGACGCCGATCTTCCTTTCATCTTAGTCACGGCCTATGCATCTTCCGACACGGCAATCGAAGCTCTCAAGCTGGGAGCCTACGATTATGTCACCAAGCCGTTTCAAGTCGAAGAGCTGCGCAATCTCATCCGCAATGCTCTCCAAACCTCGACGCTCAAACGGCAGGTTAAGATGCTCGAGAGCGAACGGGCCCAGAACAGCCGGCTGGTCGGCGTTTCAGCACCGATGCTCGAAATCTACAAACTGATCGGCACGGTCGCGACTTCAGACAGCACGGTTCTCATTTTTGGGGAGAGTGGGACCGGGAAGGAGCTGGTGGCTAACGCCATCCGCAAATCAGGCCAGCGCAAGAAAAGAGCTTTCGTTTCGATCAACTGTGGAGCCTTTACCGAGACTCTACTGGAGAGCGAACTCTTTGGCTACATGAAGGGCTCTTTTACGGGTGCCGGCGAGAACAGGAAGGGGCTGTTCGAGAGCCGAGGGAGGGACCTTGTTCTTGGACGAGGTAGGTGAGATGTCTCCCGCCATGCAGGTCAAACTGCGGCGCGCGTTGCAGGAGAGGAAGATCCGCTGGGTGGGCGGAACGGTGGAGATTCCGGTCGACGTACGCCTGATTGCCGCCACCAACCGCGACCTCGAAACTGAAATCGAGAATCATGGATTCCGTGAGGATCTCTACTACCGACTGGCAGTGATCCCTATCAAGGTACCGTCACTGCGTGACCGGCGCGCCGACATCGTGACTCTGGTTCGGCATTTCATCCAACTTTATAACAAGAAACTGAGCAAGAAGATCAGCGGGATAAGTGAAGAAGCCCTGTCTTGTCTGGAACAATATCATTGGCCCGGCAACGTTCGCGAGCTCGAGAATGTAATCGAAAGAGCTCTCACCCTGGAGCTCGCGGAGTTCATTCAAAAGGACCGCTTGCCGGACAAGGTCCGCAACCAGACCACCCCAACTCCAACGAGTCATCCCCACCTGGATGTCGAAGCTGGCATCGAGCTCGAGAGCTATTTGAATGAGGTTGAGCGCCAGTTCTTGCTGCGCGCTCTCGAGCTGGCGGGGGGCAACCAGAAGAAGGCTGCGGGAATCCTGCATTTGTCCTATCGCTCCTACCGTCACCGAATGGAACGACTCAAAGTGCCGAAGAAACTCTCTCCCTGAAATTTCCCACGCTCCGCCATTCCGGACCAGTGTCAGCTGAGAAAGGATCCCATGGAACTAAAGGTTTCAATTGCCAGCTTGGGGGTACCTGATGAGATCGATGCCAAGCCATCCTCTCGGAGGAGCAACAACGAGCTGGCCGCGTCCCGCTCCAAGACCCATTTCGCAAACGTCGCCGTATTCCGGATGCCCATACCTAGTCGCTGCTTACAACTGGCAGTCGAATGGTGATGCTGGTTCCCTGATCGATTTCGCTCTCTACGTGAATTTCTCCGCTGTGTTGCCGGACAATCTGGTAGACAATCGCCATCCCCAGACCGGAGCCGTTGCGAAATCCACTCTGAAATGGCTGAAAAAGCTTTGCTTTTCGAGCCTCAGTCATTCCCGTGCCCTGATCAGTGACTCTCAGCAGCAGATAGTCTCCATCGCGACTCAGTTCAACCGAAAGGAGCCCACCATCAGGCATGGCACGGAGACCGTTTTGTAGGACGTTCCAGAGCACTTGGCGTAGTTGATCCGGATTTCCTCGACACGACAGCAACGGCTCGCTTTCGGCGATCCGGGTCTGGTGACCCGATTGAAACTCCGGGCTATGTCTGATCAAATCAATTGTTTCCCTAACGATCGGGACCAGCGAGACGCTCTGATTGGAGGCGGGATCGGGGCGAGCAAAAGCCAGAAAGTCCTCGACGGTTCGATTCAGTCGCTCCGACTCGCGCATGATTATGCCGAGTAGTCGGCCCTGACTTTGATTCAGGGTCAATTCTCCCTGCAGGATCTGGATACTGCCGCTCAGGGCTCCCAGTGGATTTCGCAGCTCGTGAGCCAGACCCGCCGCCATCTCTCCGATTGCCGCCATCTTTTCGCGGAACTGCATTTCTTCTTCTCGCTGCCTTATTTCAGTCAGATCTTGGAAGGAGAGGATGTAACCGATCCGCTTACCTTGTTGGACGAGCGGAGAACACCCCACCCCCAGATACCTTCTCCCGGCGCGGGTTTCTACCCAATTCTCCAGCCGGAGTGCCCGATGCGTGGTCTGGAAATCCTCGACTAGGATCTGATCCACAGCCGCGGCAGGGAGAATCGTGGACAGCGGTATCCCGATGGTTTCCTCCGGACGGCGGCTCAAGATCTCGGCTCCGACCCGATTGAAGAAAGTGATGGTTCCCCTCAGATCCAGCGTAAGCAGACCACTGCGTAGACTGTCGATGATGTTGTCTTGCAGGATGCGGGCCGCCCCCAGTTCCGCGTGGGCTGTCCTCAGACGCTGGGAAAGATAGATCCCCAGAAAAGCAACCGAGACGAAGGCGACAAGGTTGACCGATATTTGGGGGAGAAGCCGGCTATAGCTCAACTCGTCCCCTCCACCCGGAATGTATCTGAAATAGCCCAATAAGACGATGCCTAGTGCACTGTCCGATAAGTTTCCGATGTTAATAGTGGCCGAGCGATTCGCGAGCATTTTGGACCTTTGCCAGGATTGAGTCAGCAGTGGCGCGCCACTTGAAGGGCTTGGCCAAGCGTTGATTGTGAACCCGAATATATCTTTTGATTTCCTGTCTCAACTCTTGGACGCTGCTGAAAGAGTTTCTGTAGATCGAACGGCGCTCCAGCTGTGAGAACCAGCTTTCGACGGCATTGAGCCAGGAGGCGCTAGTGGGCGTAAAGTGGAGGTGGTATCGGGGCCGCTGGGCCAGCCAGCTTTGAACCTGCTTGGTCTTATGAGTGCTCGAGTTGTCCAGGATTAAGTGGACATCCAGTTCGGGCTCGACCGCTTGATCAATCTGGCGGAGAAAAGCCAGGAACTCCTTGGCTCGGTGCCTATTGGTGATGCGGCCCATGACCTCACCTGTCACCACATCGAATGCGGCATACAGACTGGCTGTACCGTGGCGCTTGTAATCGTGTGTCCGGCGTTGGATCTGTCCCGGTCTGAGCTGGAGCATCGGCTGAGTTCTATCCAGAGCCTGGATCTCAGTTTTCTCGTCCACGGATAGAACCAGCGCATTGTCGGGCGGATCCATATACAGCCCCACCACATCGATTACCTTTTCGGCGAAGTGAGGATCGTTGCTGATTTTAAAGTTACGGACTCGATGCGGCTTCAGGTCGGCTGCCTCCCAGATCTGGGCGACTTGATGTTTGCTCACTCCGGAGTGTTCGGCCATCAGTCGCACACTCCAGTAGGTCGATTCCCGTGGGATGCGTTCAACGGTGGCTTTGAGAATAGCTCGCACATTGGCATGCGATAGCTTCCGCGGACGGCCCGATCGAGGTCGATCCTCCAGTCCTGACACTCCCTGCTCAAGATAGCGCCTGCGCCACATTTGCACACTCAGTAGCCGCTTGGAGAGCCTTTCCGCAACTTCAGTCGCCGTCAGCCCCTGGCCGCAAGCCAGAATTTTTTGAGCCCGTTCGGCCAAGACTCGATCGGTCTTGGAAGCCCGCAACCAGGACTCCAGTATTCTTCGATCTTGTTCGGGTAGCTTTAGTCGAATGTGGGGTCTTGCCATGCCCAACAATAGCAAACTACCCTGACAATTAACATCGGGAACTTTCCGGACAGTACACTAGGTAGGAGATGAGGCTGACTGAGAGAGCCAAGATGCCTCCTCTTTGCCCCCGAAACATGCTGGCGTAGACAATAATTAGGACATAAAAGGGGGTGAAGAAGCTATTCGCCCCACCGGAATAGAAGAGCAGAATCGTGACCAGGAACAGATCTACCCAAGTTTGGAGGAGGACTTGGCGGTCAAGCCATCCAGCATACTTCCAAAGGAGCAAGTAAAGGGCTGAGACTACTCCTACCGTGATGGTCAGGGGAATCAGGATGTTGGAGCGGGGTGACCCTGGCGGGAGGGTGTAGCTGGCCAGCGGTAGGGCCAGCAGCACCAGGCCCAGACGCGCTACGATCAGCTTGAGTAATCGGACATCTAGATCGTGCACATCTTCATTATCCCCCGCCGGCCAGTCTTCCAATAAGGGTAAATATCGGTAGGTACATCGAAATGACGATCCCTCCGATGACTCCACCCAGGAAAACGATCATCAAGGGTTCGAGCATAGTCAGTAGATTTGCGATGGCAGCGTCGGCTTCGTCTTCATAATAGTCCGCCAGTTTCTCCAACATCTGATCGAGCTGTCCGGTCTGTTCTCCCACCCCGATGATCTGAGTCACCATGGGAGGAAAGATCGGACTCCGTTTGAGAGGCTCGACCAACGCCCGGCCTTCCTCGACGTCCTTGCGAGCGTTCAATATTGAATCTTGAATGATGACGTTTCCGGCCGTACCGGAGGTAATCTCGAGCCCCTCCAGAATCGGGATTCCACTCACCAGCAGAGTCGAGAGAGTTCGTGAGAAGCGGGAAATCGCGATCTTCTTGAGCACAGTCCCGAGCACTGGCACCCGGAGCACCATCTGATCGATGAAGTGGCGACCTTTATCGTTCTGGTAGAGATATTTAAACCCCACTGCCCCCAGAATAACAGCAACGATGAGCGGCATGGAGAATTGCCCCATGATCGAACTGGCTCGCATAACGATTCGAGTGGGCAAGGGGAGGGAGGCATTGAGACTTTCGAAAAGAGTGGCAAACACGGGAATGACATAAACCACGATCACGAATACGATGATGATAGCCACTGCCACCACGATGGAAGGGTACACCGAAGCCGAAACCACCGCGCGCTTCAACTTGACATTCTTTTCCGCAAAAAGGGACAGACGTCTCAAGATCACATCGAGAATACCGCCGGCTTCTCCTGCGGGCACCATGTTGACGAAGAGCCGATCGAATATCTTGGGGTACTTGCTCATCGCGTCGGCAATTGTGCTACCTGATTCCACGTCCGAACGAACTCCTTCGAGAGTTGATCGCAGAGTTTGATTCTCCTGCTGGTTAGCCAGGATATTCAGACAGTCGACCAGCGGGAGACCTGCGTCCAACATGACCGAAAACTGACGCGTGAAAAGAGCCAGCTCCTTAGCCGAGACCCCATTCTCCCAGGGCATTGTGAGAGGTGCCCTTTTTTCGGAGATCGAGACGGGCATGATTCGTTCATCACGCAGAGCTGCGGCCAAGGCTTGCTTGTTCTGGGCAAAGCGCTCTCCACGGATGGTATTTCCGTTCTCATAAAGTCGGCCACGAAACTGATATGAAGGCATTGACTGGTCTCCCTGGCTCGCACCCTGTGAAAAAGTAGGCTCAATAGATAAACGCTCAATCCCAAACTAGAGCGACTAATGACCCGAATAAGCGGGCTTGCGCGCCCCTTGGGCTGGACTCACCAATCCCATGCAGGCCAGCAGATCTTCCAGCTCCTCGGGTGCGGAGGATTGCGACATGCAATGCTGCAGCGAGATCTTCTTGTCCTGGTAAAGCTTTGCCAGACTCTGATTCATGGTGTGCATATTCGATTTCTCCTGACCCGTCTGCATGGAGGAATAAATCTGGTGCACTTTGTTTTCCCGGATCAGCTTTCGAATCGCCGGATTGGGCACCAGCACTTCAGTAGCGGCCACCCGTCCTCCTCCGTCGGCACGGGGAACCAGGGTCTGGCAGACAATGCCCTCCAGTACCATCGACAATTGAGCCCAAATCTGCTGCTGTTGATGGGGGGGAAAGACATCAATAACTCGGTTGATAGTGGCTGCCGCCGAGTTGGTGTGCAGGGTGGCCAGGATCAGGTGGCCCGTCTCAGAAATTCGCAAAGCGGACTCAATCGTCTCGAGATCTCGCATCTCACCCACCAACACGACATCGGGATCCTCGCGAAGAGCCATGCGCAAAGCGCTCGAGAAAGAAGCAGTGTCGGTAGGCACTTCCCGCTGGTTGACGATACAGTTCTTATGTTTGTGGAGGAACTCGATCGGATCTTCGATCGTAATGATGTGCTCGTCACGCTCGGTGTTGATGCGATCGACCATGGCCGCCAATGTGGTCGATTTTCCGCTGCCGGTCGGCCCCGTCACCAGCACCAATCCTCGAGGCCGATAACAAAAAGTCGAGATGACATCCGCCAGATTCAGTTCCTCGAGACCCATGATCTCAAGCGGAATGACCCGAAAAACAGCTGCCAGGGATCCCTTTCGGGTGAATACATTGGCCCGAAAACGAGCCAAGTCCTTCATCCCAAAGCTGAAGTCGCACTCCAGATTCTCCTCGAAGCGGAACTTCTGCTGATCGGTCATCACAGAGTAGGCGAGTTGCTGAGTCTGGGTCGGAGTCAGATTGGCTCCTTCGATCTGAATCAACTTGCCGTTGACCCGAATCCTGGGTGCGGAATCCGGCGTCAGATGGAGATCGCTCCCTCCCATACGGACAGTTTTTTCTAGCAGAGCGGCTAGGTTGAGTCGGTTTTCTTGCATTTTCTCCACCATTCTGGCGAAAGTCCTCCCGGCAGTTGGTGAGGTGGCTCACACCTACCAATCTGAAACTTGATTCGGTTTGCACGGAAGCCACCTTGGTACTGTGGGCATGCCACCGCCTTCACCCCTCCAATCGGCAAGCGGCCGCTCGCCACAAGCACCGCTGAACCCAAACTTCAAATCTCAATAAACGGCGCCGTATTCCGGATGCCAGTACTAGGAGAAACGAACCAGACAAGACAAGCGCGAAGCGATTGAGAAGAAACTTGGGGCTGATCTAGAAATAGGCTGCCATAGAGCACGCCTGGACTCCTATGAAACGCCGTGCCTCAGCGAAGCTCTCCTTCCAGGAGTTGAGAAGTTCGCCAGCACATCTGGGCTCCTAAAAAGCTGTGGCGTGCTTCCAGGGCGAAGCCTTGTTGAACAACCTCCCAGGTTGTCATCCGGATTCAAGTTTCAGCTTAGTCTTTGGTCGTGACGCGGAGTACTTCCTCGAGAGTGGTCACTCCACGCCGCATCTTTTCGAGGCCGCTTTCGCGGAGGGAAATCATGCCCTCTTCACGGGCACAGTGGCGAATTTCTACGGAATCGGCTCCAGTCAAGATCAGGCGCTTGACCTTCGAGGTCACTTCCATTACTTCAAACAGACCAATTCGCCCCTTGTAGCCAGTATCGTTACAATGCTGGCAACCGCTTCCGACCTGGGGCACGGTTCGCTTGGCAATAGCTGGCGGGAGACCAACGTCGATTAAAGCTCGAACCGGAGTCTGGATTGGCTCCTTGCATTGAGAGCAGATCTTGCGCACCAAGCGCTGGGCACAGATCAGATTCACCGAACTGGCCACCAGGAAAGGCTCGACTCCCATGTTGAGGAGCCGGTTGATGGTGGAGGGAGCATCATTGGTGTGCAGGGTACTGAGTACAAGGTGACCGGTCAGGGAAGCCTTAATTGCGATTTCCGCCGTTTCCCTATCGCGGACCTCGCCCACCATGATGATGTCCGGATCCTGCCGCAGGAACGAACGGAGAGCTGCTGCGAAGGTCAGACCGATCTGTTCCTTGGTCTGAATCTGGTTGATACCGCTGAAGTTGTATTCTGCCGGATCTTCCGCAGTCAGGATGTTGACTTCCATCGAGTTCAGCTTATTCAGGCAAGTGTACAGAGTGCTGCTCTTGCCGCTACCGGTGGGCCCGGTCACCAGAATCATGCCGTAGGGGCGGGCGATGTTCTTGTCGAAAAGGGCCATCGAACCCGGCTCCAAGCCGAGGGAAATCAGGTCCGTTGGGAGCTTCTCTTTGTCGAGAATTCGGAGCACCACCTTTTCGCCGAACAACGTCGGCAAGGTTGAAACCCGGAGGTCCACTTCTTTCCTCCGCACCCCTTCTACAATCTTCATTTTGATGCGTCCATCCTGGGGGAGGCGTCGTTCGCTGATATCCAAATTTGCCATGATCTTGATTCGCGAGATGATGGCGTCCTTGAACCTTTGGGGGGGCTGCATGGCACGGTAAAGTACACCGTCAATGCGGTATCGAACCCGCGTCTCGTGTTCGTAGGGTTCAATGTGAATGTCGCTGGCACCTTTTCGGATTGCAGCCCCCATAATCAGGTTCACCAGCTTTATGATGGGAGCTTCGGTTGTAGCTTGCTGCAGCTCGCTCAGATCGATATCTTCCGGATCTTCTCGAATCTCCAGCTCGTACTCGACTTCAGCGGCCAACTCGTCATACACGCATTGTAATTCGAGGGCTTGTTCACTGCCGAAGATGTTTTCCAGAGCGGCTTTGAGTTGGGATTCGGCGACCACTACGGTTTCGATCTGGAAACCGGTCATGAACTTGATCTCGTCGAGCGCCATGACATTGGTGGGATCGGTTACAGCGATGGTGAGACTAGTACCGTTCTTTTTGATTGGGAGTAACTGGTAGCGGATGACCTTGCTCATGGGCACCAGGGCCTTCACGCTCTCCTCTATCTCGATCTCGTCGAGATCGACGAACGGTACATCGTACTGCTGTCCGAGTACTCGGGCAATATCCGAGTCGGAGACCACTCCCCTCTCCACTAACAGCGTACCCAAGCGGCCTCCCGCAGAGCGTTGATGGTCGAGGGTCGACACCAGATCCTCTTGGGTCACCATCCCTTTTCGAACCAGCAGATCGCCTAAACGAGAAGACATAAATCCAAGCTCACAAAGAGCAGAAGTACCGCGCTCACAACACCGTTCAAGGTAAAGAAGGCCACATCGACCCGGCTCAGATCAGTGGGGCTCACAATCGAATGTTCATAGAGAAGGCTCGCCGCAACGATGAATAATCCTGCCCAGGAAAGGAGGGAAAGTGCCTGTAGCTGAAAAGTGACTGCCAGCAGGGTCACCATCAGAACATGAAAGAAGGCGGCCACCTGGAGCGCCCTTGGGATCCCGTAGCGACTGGGAAGAGAAAACAGGCCTGCGCTCTGATCGAACTTCACATCCTGGCAGGAATAGATGATGTCAAAACCCGCCACCCAAAAGAGTACGGCTCCCGCCAGGATGAATGGATCCCAGGCCAAACTGCCGGTTACTGCTACCCATCCACCTACCGGAGCAATCGCCAAGGAGAGTCCCAGGAAGAGGTGAGAAAACGAGGTAAACCGCTTCGTGTAGCTGTAGCAAAGAACAACCGCCAGTGCGATTGGAGCAAGGCTCAACGCCAGCCGATTGAGCGAGGCTGCCGATAGAAAGAAGAGGGCCACACCTGCAACCGTGAAAAGCAACACAAAGCTGCGGCTCACGTCCCCTTTGGGAAGCGGCCGGCATGCGGTTCGGGGGTTGGCGGCGTCGAACTGATGATCGGCGAGCCGGTTGAAGGCCATGGCAGCGCTGCGAGCTCCCACCATCGCTCCGAGAATCCCCAGACTGGCGCTCCACCCCGGAAGCCCCCGGGCAGCCAATGCAGCTCCTAGAAATGCAAAAGGAAGAGCAAACACGGTATGCTCGAACTTGATCATTTCGAGGACAATGCGTAGCTTCCTCATTATCGGAATCCCCTTCTTTAACCACCCCTCATCGAGCGCCGAAGTATAGCATGGTAAAAACGGCCTATCGGTGATTCAGATCGCAGGCCAGACTCCCAATCTAAAGCGGATTTTAAACAAGTGTAACTCGCCGTTGGTGGAGCTTTTCTGCTATCCTTCTGCGCCATGACAAACGAGGTTTCGCCTGTTGAACTCGAGATCTATCGGACGCTCTTCAAGTCGATTGCCGATGAGATGGGAACCGTCCTCAAACGAACCGCCTATTCTCCCAACATCAAGGAACGCCGCGACTATTCGTGTGCAGTGTTCGATGAGCGGGCCGAGGTAGTGGCTATGGGTGATCACATGCCGGTGCATCTGGGATCGATGCCCATGTCGGTGCAAGCCGCTGTGAAGTCCTATAGCCTTCAACCCGGCGATGTGATCATCCTCAATGACCCCTACGACGGGGGTACCCACCTCCCCGACATTACCCTGATCATGCCGGTCTTTCCGCCTCGCCGAAGTCGCCCTTGTGCCTATGTGGCGTCTCGCGCCCATCACTCTGATGTGGGAGGAATGTCGCCTGGTTCAATGCCGCTGAGTCAAGAGATCTTTCAAGAGGGGATCCGTATCCCTCCGGTCAAGCTCTATCAGGAAGGGAGTCTGAATCGTGGTTTCTTGAAGACCCTGCTTTACAACGTGCGGACTCCAATCGAGCGAGAAGGAGATCTGGCAGCACAGCTGGCCAGTCTACGAGTTGGAGAAAAGCGGCTCCTCGAACTGATCGAAAGGAATAGTTTGACTGAGCTTACGGCCGCCATGAAGGCCCTCCAGGCATACGCGCAGCGTGTGTGTGAGGCACGCCTGGAATCGATCCCGGATGGCAACTATAGCGGCGGAGATCATCTGGATGATGACGGAGTGGGTGGATCCGATCAAATTAAAATCGAAGTGGAGCTCAAGGTCGAGAAAAACCGCTTGACCGCCGATTTCAGTAAAAGTGACCCTCAGGTCAAGGGATGTTTGAATGCCGTCGAAGCGATCACGGTCTCGGCAGTCAACTATACAATCCGCTGTCTGACACCCCCGGATACTCCTAGCGCTGCCGGGCTGATGCGGCCGGTCACTGTGATCGCTCCTGAAGGCACGATCCTCAACGCCAGCTTTCCAGCCGCCACTGCCGCCGGCAACGTGGAGACATCTCAGCGGATTGTGGATGTGGTGCTGCGGGCTTTCGCCGAAGCTCTCCCCGAAGTGATCCCTGCCGCCAGCAGCGGTACTATGAACAATTTGACGGTAGGCGGATTGCACCCTGCCAACGGAGAGCCCTTCAGCTACTACGAAACCATGGGGGGTGGCATGGGGGCCGGTCCGACCGGAGATGGGGACAGTGGAATTCATACCCACATGACGAATTCGCTGAACACGCCGGTCGAGGCTCTGGAACGGTACTATCCGTTCCGGATTCGCGAATATCGAATGCGCTCGAACTCCGGGGGCCGGGGCGAATACAACGGTGGAGACGGATTGGTGCGATCCATCGAGTTTCTTTCCGACTGCCAAATCACTATCCTATCGGAACGACGCAAGACTGCTCCTTACGGACTCAAGGGAGGCCGTAACGGCAAACGCGGAAGCAATCAATTAATGCACCGAGGCCGGCGTAAGCGGTTGCCTGGGAAAGTCTCAACCCAGGTGATGCAGGGAGAGGTCCTGATCGTCGAGACCCCCGGAGCCGGAGGTTGGGGTCGCAAGAAGAAGAACTGAGTAGCGCGATGTCAGCTTTCAGTGGCGAGCGGATTCGGCCTCTGCGCTGCGCGGAAGACTTCCGGCAGTGTGTCGAACTACAGAGGTTGGTGTGGGAGTTCGATCACACTGATCTAGTCAGCGCTCCGACCCTGAAACATTCTGTTGAGCGGGACGGAATCGTGCTCGGAAACTTCGGTGATGACGGTAACCTCGACGGCTTCGTCTTCAGCTTTCCGGCACCTCTGAGTGGCGCTATCATCCAACACTCTCACATGTTGGCTGTGCACCCCCGGAGCCGGGACCAGGGTATCGGCAATGCCTTGAAATGGGGTCAGTACAAGAAGGCACGGGAACTCGGAAATCCGCTGATTACCTGGTCTTTTGATCCCCTCGAGGCCCGGAACGCCCATCTAAATCTGAATAAGTTGGGCGTGCGCGTTCGACGCTACTTCATCAACCTTTATGGAAAGAAGACTTCGAGCCCACTCCACTCCGATCTCGGCACAGATCGCTTTCTGGCCGAGTGGCAGGTATCGAATAAACCCTTACAATCGTCGGCAGGGAAAGTTCCCTCCAATGCCGTTCCAATAGTCATCCGAGCCCTTGACAGCAAGCCTACGCTGACTACCCACCGCAGCCCTCTGCCACCGGATCTAACTTTGACCTCTGGACGGATCGCCGTTGAAACTCCAGCCCACACCCAGCTCATGAAGGAAACCGACAAGGAACTGGCCATTCGCTGGCGAAAGGCGACTCGAATCGTCCTCAAACACTATCTCGAAAAGGGGTATTCCGTATGCGGACTGTGGGTGCTGGCTGAGGACCCGATCCGGAATTTTTATTGCCTAAGAAGCCAGACCAATCTGGCCACATCCCAAAGGATCAGGGAGAAACAGGTTGCCAATGAAGATTGAGCGTGTAGATCTATTTCACATCAGGCTGCCTCTGGTGAACTTCTTCGAGACCAGCTTCGGCCGCATTTACGATCGTCAAGTCGTCCTGTTGCGAACCTTCAGTGATGGCCTCGAGGGATGGGGAGAGTGCGTGGCCGAAGCCCTTCCTATGTACAGCTACGAGACAGTCGACACGAGTTGGCACGTCCTTTCCGATCTCGTGCTTCCAAAGATGCTGAAAGGCAGTCACGAGACGGCAAAATTCCAACATCAATTCGACTGGATCCGAGGCCACCCGATGGCCAAGGCCGCAGCCGAAGCTTGCCTCTGGGACCTCGAATCGCAACGCCAGGATATCCCCCTGTGGAGATTGCTCGGCGGGACGCGCGAGAAGATTCTCTGCGGAGTTTCGATCGGAATTCAGGATGACCTGAAGCAACTAATCAAAAAGGTCGAGTCGGAGCTGCGAGGGGGCTACCGCAAAATCAAGATCAAGATTAAGCCGGGTTGGGATCTGAATGCCGTCGCCAAGATACGCGAAGAATACCCTGACATCTCTCTGATGGTAGACGCTAATTCTGCCTATCGTCTCCAAGACACCGACCATTTACGCCAGCTAGACGAATATGACCTGCTCATGATCGAGCAACCGCTGCGGTATGACGACATTTGGGAACATGGCGAACTGCAAAAGAGAATCACAACACCCGTCTGTCTGGATGAGTCGATCCGACACGCTCAAGACGCTCGCTTCGCGATCGAAACTGAGGCTTGCAAGATCATCAATGTCAAAGTGGGACGGGTAGGTGGACAGGCCGAAGCTATTCGGATTCACGATTACGCAGAGAGCCGAGGGATTCCGGTCTGGTGTGGTGGAATGCTAGAAACGGGCATCGGCCGTGCACACAACATAGCCCTCTCCACGCTTTCAAATTTCTCTCTCCCCGGCGATGTCTCGGCCAGCAAGCGATACTACAAGCGAGATGTGGTTACTCCGGCGATTGAGGTCACTTCGGATGGGTTGATCGAGCCGCCCCAGTCGGCCGGCCTGGGCTATGTCCCCGACCTCGATTACATCCGAAGCATCTCAGTTCGGAGCGAGACTTTTAGATTTTGTGCTTGAGGGTTCCCTCGTGCTTCGGATTTCGTGCTTCGTGCTTGAACTGCAGCATGGGGCGAGTTGCGAAGTAATGTGACCTTTTCCAGGGGAAGACCGCATGAACACCCAGGAAGTCCTCAAGATTTGTCGAGAAGAGCGCGTTCGCTTTATTCGTCTCCAATTCACCGACATCATGGGGCGCAACAAGAACGTCGAGATTCCTGACGGGCAACTAGAGAAATCGCTGGCAGGCCAGATTCTTTTCGATGGCTCCTCGATCGAGGGATTCTCTCGAATCGAAGAGTCGGATATGCTGCTGGACCCCGATCCTCAGACCTTTCGGATCTTCCCCTGGGAACAGGTGGGGCGAGGTCGGGTCGCTCGTCTGATCTGCAATGTTCGTCACCCCAACGGCGATGCCTTCGAAGGTTGTCCCCGTTCCCAGCTGATGCGCAATCTAGAGTTCGCTCGGGCCATGGGCTTTTCCATGAAGGTGGGCCCGGAAGTGGAGTTCTTCTTGTTTCTCCGAAATGAACACGGAGAGCCAACCACAAAGACTCATGACTCGGGAGGCTACTTCGATCTGTTGCCGGTCGACAGGGGCGAGGAAGCTCGCCGGGACATCGTGAATACGCTTGAGGCAATGGGTTTCGAAGTGGAAGGCGCCCACCACGAAGTCGCACCCGGGCAGCATGAGATCGACTTCAAGTACGAGGAGGCGCTAACCGCTGCCGACCACATAGCGACCTTCAAACTGATCGTCCGAAAGGTGGCCCTCGATCACGATCTCCATGCCACTTTCATGCCCAAACCGCTGTTCGGTGTTGCCAGCTCGGGAATGCATACTCACCAGAGTCTCTTCCGGGATGATGAAAACTCTTTCTTCGACCCCGAGGACGACCTTCAGCTGAGTCTGGACTGCCGTCAGTACGTAGCAGGGTTGCTTGACCACGCGAAAGGCTTTTGTGCCATCACCAACCCCCTCATCAATTCATACACGAGGCTCGTGCCGGGTTATGAAGCCCCCACGCACCTGGCCTGGTCCCAACAAAACCGAAGTCCGTTGGTGAGAATCCCGGCCCGCCGAGGCGTGGGCACTCGTTGCGAACTCAGGATGCCGGACCCCAGCTGCAATCCTTACCTGGCGCTCTCGGTAAGGCTGCGTGCCGGCCTGGAGGGACTACGTCAGAAACTCGATCCTCCGCCACTAGTAAGCAAGAACATCTACCGCATGGGCCAGCGCGAGAAGCGGCGTTTTCGAATAGACGAACTCCCTGCCAATCTGAACGATGCGCTCGACCAACTGGTCAAGGACCGCTTGGTGAGAGAGGCCATCGGCCCCCACATCTTCAAACAGTTCGTCCAAGCCAAGAGATTGGAGTGGAAGAGCTACCTGGAGCAAGTCCACCCCTGGGAAGTCGATCAGTATCTGGGGGCTTACTAACTAAGACCCAGGATCACGCCGTCGAGACAATGACATCCTGCGGAGCTCTTTCCACTGGATGAAATACGTTCCGCGTTAGACCTGCTGCCCGGAACATGGCATCGTATTCGGCAAAAGTGTACGCGTCTCCATGTTCCGTTGTCGCCAACATGATGAGCGGAAAAGCGGCCGCGGGAGGCGGCGTCAACCGATCTTCATCGGGGATGAAGTCGAGAGTGATTATTTTACCTCCCGGACCGAGCGCCGCTCCCATCCGCCTCATCAACTTCTCACAGGTGGGCTGATCGAAGTGGTGAAAGAAGTTTGTGGCCAACACGACATCGTATGCTTCTCCATAGTCGATCCTGAAGGCGTTGCCTGCCATCCGGTGAAATCGATCATTGACTCCCGATTCTCGAGCATGTTGCTCAGCCACGTCGAGAACAGGTGCCCAATCCAGGGCGAAAATCTCGGCTTGAGGGAAACGCTGCGCAAATGTGATGCCGAATATCCCGTGGCTGGCAGCAACATCCAGCACTCGGAGCGGCCGGTCCTCCGGAAGTTCCACGACCTCCACCAGGAAGTGGGCAGCTGGCAGCATCAGTGGAGCCATCCCACATGCGTATTTAGTCCAAAGTGGATGGTCGGGAGCCATCGTCCCTTCCCGCCCTATGATTGTGCCCCCCTGGCGAACCGCCTGGTCGAGGTTCTCGAACGCATCTACCAGCTGCGGTGCCAGCAAGAAATCTACGATGCTTCCGATATAAGCAGACGAGTCGCGATCCAGAAAGAAGGACGATTCATCGCTCTGACGATAATCGGAGCCGTCTTTCTCGAGAAAGTCGGCCAGTGAGAGGAAATCACAGAGGATTCGGGTGCCTCTCTCAGAGGCACCGATCCGCTGAGCAAGCTGCTTCGCCGTCAACCTCTCTTCTCCCAGCTGGGTGAAGAGATCCAGTCGAATCGCTGCCTCGAGGGCCCTCCCAATCTGGTAGCCATTGATCACACTGAAAATCCGTTCCGGCCTCGATGATTCCCCGTTTGCCATGTCACATCTCCAATTTATGAACTATGTTAGCTCCTCCGATAAGGAAGAAGACATTCAATTTCCTTTTATAGGTCCGCTTCAATAGAGTAGGGCCATTGGGATGGTTGTGAACTGTGTGATCGGAGTCATCTGCGCCAGCATTGGGTACGCTCTAGGAAGTCTCGTCAGGGCACCGGATCGCAGCTAGCCACAGGGGGGGCATATGGAGTTCGAATACTCCGTCGAGGAAAATTTCCAGCTCTTCAAAGCCAGCGGAATGCTGCTTTCGCTGGTGCTTATCGTGTCCGTGCAACTGCTCTTCCCAAACCGCCTGGCGCTCCGAGATTTACTTTCCAACTGGAGAGTCAATGTCCCCTTGGCCCTCATCAATAGCGGTCTAATGTCCTTGCTGTGTGGGGCTTGTGTCTGTGCCTGGGCGGTGATGGTACGGGAACATCAGATTGGTTTCTTCGCCTTACAGGAGTTCCCAAACTGGTTCGAGATTGGTTCGACCGTGGTCCTACTCGATTTCGTGGCCTGGATCTGGCATCGCGCCAATCATCGTTGGCCGCTTCTCTGGCGATTTCACGCCGTTCACCACTCCGATCGACACTTCGATGCCTCCACCGCTTTTCGTTTCCACCCCGGCGAACTATTCATCTCGCTCGGCGTCAGGCTGCTTGTGGTAACCCTGACAGCCCTACCCCTCGAAGGGTTGATCGCATTTGAGGTGATTTTCGGCTTCTTTAATCTGTTCGTTCACAGCGACGCCCGAATCGCGGCGCATCTAGAACGACTTCTGGGTGGCATCTTCGTCACCCCCTCACTTCATCGGCTCCATCATTCGAACCGTGTATCAGAGTTGGACCGGAACTTCGGCACGATATTCTCCTGCTGGGATCGCCTGGCCCACACCTATCGTTATGCTGGTCCCGACACCGTCGTGACCCCAGGACTTCCTGCTCAGACCCATGGGCTGGGGCTAAAAACCACCATAGGCTTGCCATTTAAAAGAAGTATTCCGACAGCTACCGAGTCAGTAAAGGCCGCCGAGTAGGCACCACGCCTGGAACCGGTTTTCTACTCGAAATTTGGTCGAATTAGCCTTCCTCGGCAAGAGACTTGAGGAGACCATCTGCAATGGAGAGGGCAATCTCCTCCCCCTGCGGAAAGGGCTGAAACACTTGCACCCAGACGTGGGCCCCATCTCTGGCCCGAATGATCTCGGCAAGCACCCCTGTGACGCCTTCTCGCTCGACCAGGCGGCCGTTGACAACGAAGTCCAGCTGATAGTCGTCAATCAACTGCAGCAGACCGGCGGGCCGCGATTCGTAGCTGGAGGTTGTAGGGGGACCGACGACCTCCAACGGGATGGACTTCTGAGCCGTGAGCAGGGAAAGAATCGCCTCGGCAACGCCATTGCGCAAGGGTTCATTGGTGACGGGATCGAGAGGCTCAAAACTCATGATACCGACACGGCGAATCGGGCTGCTCAAATCTCCTTCAGGCGAAGGCAGCAGGGCACGCGGTTGTAGAAAAGAGAGTAGCGTCAATCCTGCTACCGGCAGCGCCACCAGAGCCGTGACCCATCTCACTGCGCCGGGAAACCGGGTGCGAGTTTCTGGGGGCTCTTGCAGCCCCTCAAAATCACCACCGGGCAGATCCGTCTGACTGTTGTGCTCGGAAAATCCCCGCCCACCGCTAATCGGCTCTCGGCCGGAGGCCCTGTCTGCAATGAATCGATAGCCTCGGCGCGGCACGGTTTCGATAAAACGCGGAGCCGTTGCTGAATCTCCCAGTGCGGCACGAATCTGTCGCACACAAAAATGCAGGCTTTGCTCGAACTCGATCTGCACGTCAGGCCAGAGCAATTCCCGAATCTGCTCCAGGCTGACAATTTCCGGACTCTGCTCGATTAGAAACGAAAGCAAACGGGCGGGCTGAGGCGACAGGCGGCCACAAGCGTCTTCCCCGGGGCCGCCAGTCCGAAACAGCTCACCGCTATTGGGATCGAATTCCAGATCAGCAAACTGAATTCGGGTAGTCATGCTCCTCTTTCAATCGCCTCAAGCCTCAAGCTCGATCCCAGTCCCAGATCGCGTAAGAGGAAGCTTTGTCAAGTTTGTGACCGCAGGTCTTGATCGTGAGCAAGATGCTTCCCCGATGATGGCTCTCATGAGCGACGAAATAGGAGAGTGTGGTCGAAAAGCCTCTCTTGAAACCTCGCCTCTTCTTGAAACCTCGCGACAGGTCCGAAAGGAACTGTTCAATCGCCGCTCCCGAGGCCTGAAATGCTTCGATGAGCTCCTGGCGGTTCGGTCTGTCCTTAGCAGAGAACATTTCGAGACCCTTCGCAAGATCGCGAGCTCGCTTCTGGATCTGCCAGACCCGGAGGGGGTATGCATATGAGCAAACTGCCCCGCCACATCCCGCCCACCATGCTTGGAAAGAGTACATTTCAGCCCCTCATCGCTGATTCGCTCCAGCAGCAACAAGTTGATTCGATTGTTAGTCCTCCAAGCCTCGATTAGATCCTCGATCGCTAGCCTCCTTTCGGTTCCGAGATTATACCTTTTCTAGGCACCTCTCCCTTGCAACTTGCTTACAGTTAGGTCAAGTTTCTGAAACTGGGAACTGACTGCCTCTAACTGTCTTTCCGCCACTGCCTCAACCGCCTCAACAAGGTCGCCGTGTGCGCGAGAATCAGAAGCAGACCGATTCGGTACAGGATCGTTGCCGGAAGCATGTGACGTTCGATCTCCACACCATCGCCGTGGAAAGTAGCGAATGCTTGAACGTAGATTCCTAGAGCAAGCACAAGGATCCATCCCGCCGGACCACCAATCCGGCCTCTGCGCAGCACTTCCCAACCCGGAATCAACAGCAACAGAACTGCGATCGGCAGAGGCCACGCCAAAGCACGAAACAGGGTTTCCGAGGCACTCGAGACCCAGGGGCGGGGAAAGCCTGCGATGCTCTCGAAGTAAAGCTCCTGAAGGCGGGAGCTCTGGTTCGGCCGCACCAAATTTCGCCCCGCCTCCCAATAGGAGGCAGGCCGAGTCAACACCCATCTCTGGTAGGTAACTTGTCCCCTCTCTAAAAACCAGGCCTTGAATTCGCGAGCCTGATCCCGAAAGACCTCGGCGGGCATTCCTGCCGCTTCACACTCTAACCTGGCAGCGGGATCGGGCAAAATACGTTTATCGATCGCGTTGTAGTAGGGGATCACCCAGTGACGCTGCTGCTGAGCAAAGGCGGCTCCGCCGACCATCACCACACAGACCAGGGCAATCGCCACAAACCTTCTCTGCCGACTATGGTGAAGCGCTGGCAGAAGTAGAAAGGGCAGCAAAAGCAGGTTTGAGTCGCGCAGGAAACCGAACACCACGATCGCGAGGCACCAGGTCAGGAACAATGTCAAGCTGGCTCGCTTCGGCAGCAGAATTCCCAACCCAACCAGAAGGGCCAGTAGAGAGAGAGTCAGCGACTCTGTCAAAACCGTCAAGTTCCAGAAGCTGATGGCCGGACAGAGGGCCAGCAGACCGGTGGTCACCAGACCTGGGGTACGGCCGATCATCCAGCCGAGCAAACTCCAGCAAGCCAGTGAAAACCAGGTCTGAAGATCGAGTAGCCTCGGGCCCACGCCCACTATTTTCAGGAGAAGCGGGTAGATTGGAGGCCGGGCCCCCATCACTTCCAGTCCGTCTACGACCAGGGGTTGGGGCCAGTTCAGGTAAGCCAGCGAGTCGTCGTTGTAGAGAGGCTTGGTGGTGGCCGGCCAGCCCCACCAGATCAACAGGATCAGAAATACTATGGCCGCATATCTTCGATCCAGGATTCTCAGCTGGCGAAGTGTGCGTCTCACTGGACTCTCAATCGGCAGATCCCGAGGACGGGATCGAACAGGGTTTCGGCGGCCAGCTGATTTCCCGCCGCGTTCCAGTGGGTGTCGCTAGGATGGTAGAGTCGATCCCCCCTCCGATGAGCCTCGACAAATGCTGGCAGCAGATCAATGAAACCAACCCCATGGGCAACGGCGTAGTCCCGCAACAGGTCCTGTCCCCGATCCCAATCATAATCCGAGTCTTCTTCCTCGTACTCCTTCAGCAGTGTTCTCCTCAGATCAGGATCCACCTGAAACTCGTCCGGCAAGAACGCTATCATAAAATCGATACGCCGCTCCTTAAGAAGGGCTCGCATCTCCTCGATCGCTGCGAGAATGTGTGCGACCCGCTCGGTGTATACCCCTTCCGCGCCTCTCTTCGCGAAATGCATCCGGCCGTACCCATAGCGCAAGTAGTCCTGCTCAGAGAGAGAAAAACGGGGCACTCTTGACTCGGGTCCGGTCATCTCCGGCTCCGGCACCTTCGAAAAGTATCGCCATCGCCATCGGAGAAAGGCCAGCAGCCGGCTTCGCCAAAGCAATGGCTGCCCAAAAACGATCCACTCGCCTTCACTCCGGGGATCGATTGAGATGAAGTTGCCACCATAAATGAGAGTTCTTCTCCCGGGATCTCCATCGACGAAGTCGTTTCCAACGAAGAAAGCGAGGAGGACCGCGTCTGGCCGGACGCGGAGCCCGTACTTGCGTAGCAGAAGGAGTTGTTCGGCGGTGTGCGTGCCTCCATAACCCGCGTTGACCACTTCAACCCGATCCGGACCCTTCTGCTGCGCCAACATCTCCTCGAGAATTGCAGTGTAGTTCCCTTGGGGCCCCTCAGCCCAACTGAAGGAGTCTCCCAGAACCAGAACTCGACAGGTTCCAGGCCAGCGCGGGAGCGGGTAGTCGCGATCGTTGAATCCAAATTCGTTTGCTCTGCGCCCTACACCCCACTCCACCCGAGGCCTGACCCGGCTGCCCAGGTCAGGGTCGTAGATGTAAAAGGAGTCGCCGAAAATCTGATCGTTGAACACCAGCAGCAACGTTTCCACCAAAAGAAAAGTCGTCAATGCTGTCAGTAGCAGCTTGAAAATGAGGACCAGTCCTCGAGATTGGAGTGGCTTCCACCAGCGGCCCATAGTGAACGGATTATAGCGTCATGACCTTGGGAAAGTATGCATTATGCAGGCGTTGGGCGGAGCCTTGTAGGATAACCTCCCAGGTTGTCATCCGGAGGGAAGTTTCGTCTCTTAATTGGCAACGACAGCTCTTGCTCATAGGCTATAGTCGATTCCATGCGATTGATCATCGCTTCGCCCCCGAGTTTGGGACAGCAACCAACCAGCCAATCCACGCTGGCCGACTCGGTGCCCGGAGTCGTAGCGTCACTCTGTCTTCAATACGGCATCGAACCGGCTCGCGTCTTTCTGAGGCCGATGCCGAGAACCGGCTCGGGTCTGGGAAATGCCATCCCCCTTCCTTTTCCCCGGAGACGGCTTAGTCTGATCCGATTTCATCCTTGTATGCGGCAGGCAGATCCGCTGGCCTTGCGAGGCCTTTTTGCCCACGAGTTGATTCACGCAAAGCATTACTTCGAATCTCGCTGGACCGACCTGATCCGATTCATGTTCCGTTACGGTCTATTTCTCTTGACCTCGCAAGGAACGAGGACTATCGGGGAAGATTGGGTCAGACAGATCGAGCTGCTGACGGACCTGCTGGCAGTGAAATTGGGAGAGGGTGCTAGCATCGCAGCCTGGAAACGATTCAAACGGGCGTCTATGAAACAAGGCTTGATTCGGGATCCCTGGGATTACCTTTACATGGGCCCGCGCGAAGTCAGCAACGTGGCCGGTGATCCGAAGGAGTTGGAGCGTCGATTGGAGCAGTGCTTGATGGCTCTGCGAGCACGGGGGCCTTTCCATCCTTTCTGCAGGAATCGTTCTTGAAGCGCTGGGAATATCGCAACATTCATCTGCTGCTGGCACCCGTCTATTTGCGCATGATCGGTTGGTGCCTGCGTTACCGTGTGACTCCGTTCGGGCTACTCAAAGCCGACTATGCGCTTGACCATGGGGGCGCTTTCGCTTCCAAGTACGAAATCCAGATGGTCTTTCCCCAACAACGCTTTCCTCCCACCGTGCTCTTGCGCGAGGACCACAGTCAGGCAGAGCGGATGCAAACACTGCGCCAGTTCGGGTCCGATCATGGCTACCCGATCATTCTCAAGCCAGACCTTGGAAGAGTGGGCATGGGTGTGGCGCTGGTCCATGACGAAGCCGAAACCAGGTGTTTTCTGGACGAGGTCAAAGCGAGTTACATCGCCCAGGAGTTTGTACCCGGGCCGTTAGAATTCGGTGTCTTTTACGTCCGAAGAAACGGCGTTCCCGATCTCTTCAGCATCAACAGCAAGGACTTCCCGGCCGTCACCGGCGACGGCTGCGACTCGGTCAGCCAACTCATCGAGCGAGATCCGCGATTGTCGAGCTTCGGAAAGCTCTTCAACCAGACCAACTTCCATCGTATTCCCTCGCGCGGCGAAACGGTCCAGCTCTCGATCGTCGGCAGTCATACGCTGGGTTGCATCTTTCGCGATGCCAGCGCTCTGAAGACCCGCCCCCTGATTGAGGCGATCCACGAGTCGGTCGGTGTTTCAGGTTTCAACTATGGAAGGCTTGACGTGAGAACAGTTTCCATCGAGGCTCTCCAGCGTGGCGAATTCATAATCATTGAAGTGAACGGAGTGGAATCACTCGCCACCAATGCCTTCGATCCGACTTTTAGCTATCGTGACGGACTGGCCTGGTTTACCCGACAATATCGCCTGTTGGTCGAGATCGCGGCTGAGCACCGAGAGGCTGAGATGGAACGTCTCCCTCTGAGAGATTTCATCCGAGAAGTCCTCCGGGCGGAAGAAACTATCCATCAAATCGGTTCGCTCCTACATTTTTCCAGCGCCCGCGTCGACAGTCACGCCGCCATTGACAAACGATTCGTCGATCCGCAACAGTAAGATCAAGTTGAACCTTGATCGGAGGCACCCATGTGGATGAGAAGATTAGCCCTGGAAATCCTGACTCTGACGCTATTCTCCTGTGGGAATCAGCCCGGTCTATCACCCGACAGAATCTACCTCAATGGCAGTGTGATCACGATGGACTCGAACCAACGTTTGGTCGAGGCGGTAGCAATCTTCCAGGGTAAAATAGCTGCTCTAGGAAGCAGTCGCCAAATCGGCAGCCTGGCTGGCCCCCGCACAGAAGTTGTCGATCTGGCGGGTCAAGTAGTTGTCCCAGGGTTTTACGCTCCCCACGATCACTTCCCCGGAGCCGGGACGTCCGCTCTGTTTTCAGTCGATCTTAACAGCCCGCCGATTGGCAAGATCGAGGACCTCGACGGGCTGATCACGGCTCTCAAGGCCGCGGCCGCCAAGACACCCGCCGGAAAGTGGATCCGGGGCCGGGGCTACGACGACACGCTACTCAAAGAGCAACGCCATCCTACCCGCCACGATCTGGACCTGGTCTCGACCAAGCACCCTATCTATATCGCTCACACTTCGGGACATCTGGGAGTCGCCAATAGTCTGGCCCTGCGGCAAGCTGGCATCACCCGCGATACGCCGCAACCGGCGGGTGGAGTCATCCAGAGGGATCCTCAGACCGGGGAACCCAACGGAGTCTTCGAGGAAAGTGGCGGCCTCGTCAGCCGATTGATCCCTCCCCTGTCGCAGCAGCAGCGACTGGAGGCGATTGAGTGGGCCAGCAAACACTATGTGTCCCGGGGTGTCACCACAGCGGTCATAACAGGTATGTCTGGCAGCCGCTTCAGCGACCTCCAGAAGGCCCGCGCCAGCGGGATCCTGCCGCTCCGGATCGTAGCCATGGGACGCAAGGGCAACCCGGGACAGGCTTCGGCCAGCGAGGCTGCCGGGTTGCTTTCCGGATTTGGTGACGAGTGGCTCAAGCTGGGCGGCATGAAGATAGTCCAGGATGGTTCCAATCAGGGCTACACCGGATACTTTACGAAGCCGTACCATTCACCCTTCAAGGCGGATCCGGACTATCGAGGCTATCCACGGCGTAGCCGGGAAGATCTCAGCCAGATGGTCAAGGAACTGCATGAGGCTGGTGATCAAATAGCTATCCACGGCAACGGTGACGCCGCCATCGACGATATCCTGTACGCCTTTGGAGAAGCCCAGAAGAATTTCCCCCGGGTAGATGCCCGCCACCGGATCGAACACTGCCAGATGGTGCGCGAAGACCAGCTCGACGTCATCCAAAGACTGGGGATTTCTCCCTCCTTTTTCGTGGGACACGTCTACTACTGGGGTGACCGGCACCGCGACATTTTCATGGGGCCCGAAAGAGCGGCCCGCATCAGCCCTCTCCAGTCAGCGATTGATCGCGAGGTCCGCTTTACCGTACACGACGATACGCCGGTGACACCGGTCAATCCGATACAACTGATCTGGGTCTCCGTCAACCGTCTGACTAAGAGCAACCAGGTATTGGGCGCAGCGCAGCGCATCACGCCCCTGTAGGCGTTGCGTTCGATTACCATCGATGCCGCCTGGCAGAACTTCGAGGAAAAAATCAAGGGATCGATTGAACCGGGTAAGCTGGCCGACCTCGTGATTCTGGATCAGAACCCTCTAACCGTCGATCCGTCGGAAATCCGCAACATCCAGGTGTTGGCAACCGTGGTGGGAGGTGAGACGGTTTTCCAGCGTTGACTCCCACTAGTGGGCGGGCCAGGAGCCTGTTCGTCAAGATCGGTCCGGTCTTGATGGAATCTGGCCGGTCGATCAGATGCTGGCGTCGAGCCGGTGGCGCCCGATTCCGATTTGAATGATTTCGCAGTTTTCCGTTCGCGTTCGTTATATAGAGTGGGGTTAGGGGTTTGGAAACCACCAAAACCTTTGCCCGGGGGACTGGTGCGCCCGGGCCATGCGTCGGACGATCCTGGAGCTTTTTCTTTTTCCGGCCAGAATTGGCGAAAACGCAATCCAGCACCCCGGCTTCGGTCGGTTTGAGGCAGAGCTTCGCTGGGAGCTTATCCGAGCAATGGGGCGCCGTAGAACAAAACTCGGAAATTGGGGAGGTAGAGTGCTGATCCTATCGTCCAGATAGCAAAGCGGCAGCTTGATTTCTTGTAGATCCCAGACTAACTGCCAACGACGCCGCTGTAGCACTCCAAATCGCCTCGCCCCCCGGCCAAAGAGTCGGCCCCCGGTCCGAAGTGCACCGATTTGGTGCAGTGCCCGCTTTGGAGAGCGGGGGTTCGCCAGACGAAACAGGCTCCCTCTTTATCGAAGCCAGGATCCGCTGGACGCTGCGCTCTGCCTGCGGCTCTGATAAGGTGTGCCCCGAAGCTCAGTTGGAGTCGATCACCGGACACTGAAATTGGAACGCCGACTCTCAGCGCCCCGAGCCCGCGAGGGGTACCGGACACTCGCGCTGCTTGCTCCAGAGAGACGATTTGCTGTTGCTTTCGCCCGGGAAGGCCACCGGAGCGCGCGTCGTACTTCGATCCCAACCAAGGGAAAGAGAAGCAAAGCAACGAGATGAGAAAGAGCCGGAGGGAAAACTGATGTCTGTCACCGTCGACCTCTTGGAAAACCATTGGATGCCCTTTACAGCCAATCGACATTTCAAGAGCGATCCCCGTCTGTTGGTCCGTGCGAAGGGCGTCTATTACTGGAATCATCACGGCCAGCGACTGTTGGATGGCATCTCGGGACTCTTTTGCACTCCAGCCGGACACGGGCGTCCTGAAATCGTGGAGGCCGTCTCGGCTCAGCTAGCCGAGATGGACTACGGCCCCCACTTTCAATTTGGACATCCAGCATCTTTTGAACTGGCTGGCGAATTGGCCGGCATCACGCCGGCTAACCTGAACCATATCTTCTTCGCCAATTCCGGCTCGGAGGCAGTCGATACGGCTCTCAAAATCAGCCTGGCCTATCATGCGATCCGAGGCCAGGGACAGCGCGTCCGTCTGGTGGGACGGGAGCGCGTCTATCACGGCGTAAACTTTGGCGGCGGCGCCGTGGGTGGAATGGCCAAGAACAAGGAGCTGTTTGGCCTCAGCTTGCCAGGTGTGGTTCACCTGCGGCACACCTGGCTTGAAGAAAACCGCCTGGTCCCAGGTCAGGGTCCGACCGGGGTCGAGCTGGCCGACTACCTCCAACGGCTGGTCGATCTCTATGGCGGGGACACAATCGCCGCCTGCATCGTTGAACCGATAGCCGTATCAACCGGGGTCCTGGTGCCGCCGCAGGGCTACCTTTCTCGGCTCCGGGAGATTTGTGACCGGCACGGAATTCTCCTCATCTTCGACGAAGTAATCACCGGTTTCGGCCGGACCGGAGAGGCCTTTGGCTCGCAGAGTTTTGAAGTGGTTCCCGATCTCATCACCATGGCAAAGGCATTGACCAATGGCTGTATCCCGATGGGTGCGGTGGCAGTGCGAGACGACATTTATCGGGCATTTCTGGATGCCTCCTCGGGCGATACGATCGAGCTCTTTCACGGGTACACCTACTCGGGTCACCCGGCGGCCGCGGCGGCCGGACTGACGGCGCAAAAGATCTACCGCGAAGACGCGATCTTTGAGCGGGGCGCCGGGTTGTCTCCCCATTTCCTGGAAACTGTCTTTTCGCTGCAGGATCTGCCAGTGGTGACCGATATTCGGGGCTATGGACTGCTGGCAGGGATCGACCTGGCCTGTGACGACGTGCCGGGAAAACGCGGCTACCGTGCCCTGCAGCGCTGTTTTGAGAGCGGGCTGCTGGTGCGGGTCACGGGTGACAGTCTGATCCTGGCGCCGCCACTGGTAGCCGATCGCGAGTTTGTGGACCAGGCTTGTGAGATTCTGCGCGGTGTGCTGATCAACCTCTGAGACCACCAGTTAACGGCCCGGCCAGATCAGAGCCGCGAACAAAAAAAGTAGTTAAAAAGGAGCAAAGAAATGTCCAAGACAGTAGAGGATGTAAGCCAGGCGACAAACGAAAGCCGGATTCTGAAGATGACACCCAGCGAAGCGCTGGTCGAGACGATGGTGGCAGAGGGAGTCCAGGTCTGCTTTGGAGTCGTAGGTTCTGCCTTTATGGACGCGCTCGATCTCTTTCCCTCAGCCGGGATACGGTTTGTTTCGGTCGCCCATGAACAGGCTGCATGTCATGCCGCCGACGGAATGGCGCGGGTGACCGGCCGACCTCAAACCTGTATCGGCCAGAACGGGCCCGGCATCGCCAATTTTGTCTCGGCACTGACCGCAGCCTATTGGGCCCACTCGCCGGTCGTGGCGATCACTCCCGAGACCGGATCTGGAGGGATCGGTACCGGTGGATTCCAGGAACTAGATCAGCTCTCGATGTTCGAAAAAAGCGTCAAGTTTCAGGTGCGCGTCAATAGTCCACAGCGGATGGCCGAGCTGGCCCGGCGCTGTTTCTACATCGCCAAGGCCGAGGGGGGTCCCACCCAGCTGAATATTCCTCGCGACTATTTCTACGGAGAGTGTCACGATGAAATTTATGCCACCCCGGAGGTTTCTCGAGGAGCCGGATCGAGTAGCAACCTCCGGCAATCTGCTCGGCTACTTTTGGAAGCAGAATTCCCCGTGATTCTGGCGGGCGGAGGGGTTTCGATTGCCTCAGCTCTGGATGAGACCCGGGCCCTGGCCGAATACTTGACGGCTCCCGTGGTCAATTCCTATCTTCACAACGACTCCTTTCCCACCGACCATCCGCTGGCGGTAGGTCCGATCGGCTACTGTGGTTCCAAAGCCGCCATGCGCACGATTGCCAAGGCCGATGTGGTACTGGCCCTGGGAACTCGCCTGGGGCCCTTCGGCACGCTTCCTCAATACGACATCGAGTACTGGCCCAGCCAGGCTCGAGTGATCCAGGTGGACAGTGATCCGCGGGTTCTGGGGCTCTCCCGACGCGTAGAAGTGGCAGCGTTGGCCGACTGCCGCGAGTTTGCCGCGGAGTTGCTCAAGGTCCTCAAAGCCCGATCTGATCTTTCGCCCGTCCCGAACCGCCTCCAGGGTGTCAAGCAGGAAAACTCCAGGTGGGAGAAAGAGCTCACGAGGATCTCCTCGTCGAGCGAAACACCAATGCACCCACGCCGTTTCCTGCGCGAACTTTCGCGCGCTCTCCCCGAGGACTCCATCGTCACTACCGACGTCGGCAACAACTCCTCAATGAGTAACAGCTATCTCGGATTCAAGGGTATTCGCCAGTTTCTGGCGGCCCTTAGCTGGGGAAATTGCGGGTTTGCCTACGGCGCCGCACTGGGCGCCAAGATCGGTCGTCCCGACCGGCCGGTGTTTGCGCTGCAAGGGGACGGGGCCTGGGGAATGAGCGGTCTGGCCGAAGTCATGACGGCGGTCCGAGAAGAAATCCCGGTGATCGCGGTGATCTTCCAAAACTACGAATGGGGTGCCGAGAAAAAGAATCAGATCGACTACTATTCCAATCGCTTCGTGGGTGCCAATCTCCGCGAGAATCCGAGCTTTGCTCAACTCGCCGAAGACATGGGAGCCCTGGGAATCCGGGTGGACGATCCCCGGGATGTGGGAGACGTGGTGCAAACCGCCCTGGCAGCGGGACGCCCCGCCGTCATCGAGGCGATTATCCAGGGTGGGGGAAAAGTGTTGGCCGAGCCTTTTCGTAGAGATGCCCTCCAACAACCGGTGCGTCATTTGCCGAAGTACGCCCACTTGAACGCTCAGAATCGGTAATGCCGCCGTCTGACAGCAGTCATCTTGCGCAAGGCTGTCCTGGCGTCCTGATTCTCCCACGAGTCGAGGGACCCACCGGCGCCTTTTCTTATCCGGGCTAGGAGCGCGCCCAGTACACTTCGAGATCGCGTTTGACCTCGGGTGCCAGTAGATACAGCCCGAGCACATTGGCCAATGCCAGCGCGAAAACCATGGCATCGGAGAAATCGAGAATAGCGTCCAACTGGGTCGTGCACCCAACAATGACAAACAGACAAAAGCCGGTATTGAAAGTGGCCTTGGCCCAGCGGTGGGGCCCGAACATGTAAATAAACCCCTCCAGGCCATAGTAAGACCACGAGATCATCGTGGAATAGGCAAACAACATGACCACTACGGCCAATACATACGGGAACCAGGGAATCACGCTCGCGAAAGCGTTGGAGGTGAGTTCGACTCCACTTATCGTGCCATCGTTCAAAAGGGTAGGATCATAGACCGTCACCGTGATCACCAGCGCCGTGATCGAACAGATGATGACGGTATCGATAAACGGCTCCAGCATAGCCACAAAACCCTGCGTCAGCGGCTCCTTGGTTTGCACCGCTGAGTGGGCAACAGCCGAAGAGCCGATGCTGGCTTCATTGGAAAAAGCAGCCCGGCGAAAGCCCAGAATCAGTACCGCAACCATGCCACCCGTCACACCCTGAGGGCTGAAGGCGTTGCTGACGATGGCGTAGCAGGCAGCCGGGATCTTCGCAAAATTGGCACCAATGACGACCAGTGCGGTCCCCACATAGAGCAGAGCCATGAAGGGAACCAGTTTCGAGGTGACCCGGGCAATGCTGCGGATGCCCCCGATGATGACCAGCGCCGTCAAAAGAGCGAGGATGCTGCCGAAAAGCCAGCCACGATTTCTGAAGAGGCTGACATCTCCACCCGTTACATTGACGAACTGGACATAGGCTTGATTGGCCTGAAACATACAGCCGATCCCCAAACTGCCCACGATGATGCAGACAGCGTAGTACCAGGCCAGAGTCTTACCCAGCCGGGGGAGATTCAGTCGGGCAAGGCCATGGTCCAGATAAAACATCGGGCCGCCCGAAACGGATCCGTCGGCATTCAGTTGCCGATACTTGACTCCCAATGTGCATTCGACAAACTTGGACGCCATCCCCAAGAAACCTGCCACGATCAACCAGAAAGTGGCGCCTCGTCCTCCAATCGAGATGGCTACCGCCACGTGGGTGATATTGCCCACGCCGACCGTGCCGGACACCGCTGTGGTCAGCGCTTGAAAGTGTGAGACTTCCCCGGGAGCCTTGGGGTCTTGATCCTCCTTGCCCATCACAATGCGGATGGCGTGGACGAATCCGCGAATATTGATCAGCCGCAGGTAGACCGTGAAGAAAAGGGCACCGGCAATCAGCCACAACACGATCAGTGGCAGCTGAGCCTGGCCGACGGGGACGGAGAAAAAGACGAGATCCACCATCGCGCTAGCAATGGGTCTAAAGGCTTCATTGATCGTCTTGTCGATTCCACTCACACCAATGATTGTGGCAAGTCGGTCAAGACGCTGGGGTCGATGCCACAGATCGCTTTCCCCAGGGGTTCCGAGCCCTTTGGAGCAAGTACAGAGCTAACGGAGATTGGCTCAGTTTGTCTGATCCCTCTCCTGGCCAAACCTGATTCAACTGTCTAGCCAGAACTTCGCCCAAACTTTCCTAGCCCATTCCCCGGGCCGCTGGCCGGAACACCAATACATGCTACGACGCTACAAATCGGTTAAATCCGAAGAACGACAAGTCGCGCTCGCTCGAGCCGGTGAGAATCAGCTGCGCAACCGATTCACCAAGAGCGGCTGAATGTTTGAAGCCATGGCCAGAGCAGGCTGAAACGTAAAGCCTTCGCTGGCTCTCCGGCAGCCAATCGAGCAAGAAATGTTCGTCTGGAGTGACCGTGAAGAGACATGTAGTTGAAGCAACATGGCGCCTGGTAACGCCGTTCAGCCTACTTGGAATGACCTCGTCGGCCATTTGGGCGATTTCGGCCCGGGCTACGGTGCGCTTTACAGCCTCTGGATGAGTCGGACTGAGATATCGTTCAGTCATCATCTTCAGAGCTGGACGCGCATACGGCATAATTGGAAACACGCAGAAATAGTCGTCCAATGTTTGACCTATCCAGATGAGGAAGGGAAAATGATCCGGCCGGAATAGCCCAACATCTTCGACTTCAAACCAATGCATGACCTGGCGATAAACGAGATGCGACGGCTGTAGCTCGCTGGGGAGAAAATCGGCGATCCAGGGGCCGGCACTAAGGACGATCCTGGCAGCCGTGTATCTGCCCTTGTCGGTTATGACCGTGACCGAATCTCCGCCTTCCGTGGTTTCGAGAACCGTTTCCAGTGTGTTGACTTGGGCCCCAAGTGAATGTGCCTGGCTCAACTGGACCGCGATCGCACCCTCCGGGTACACGACTCCACCGGTTGGCTCATAATAGGCATGCTCGTGATCTTGAATATTGACCTGGGGATGATGATTGCGAACTTCAGCGGCACTGCGCAGTTCGTGAGCGATCTGAAAGCGACGCGCAAAGGCGACAGAATTGGCCACAAAACTGCCCCTGCCGTGAAAACGAGCCCCACCAGATCGAGGCCCAATGACGTAACCTCCATGTTGGAACAGGAGCGCCTGGCCCGATTTCGTCTCTAACTCTCGCCAGATCTCATGGGAGCGACGTGCAAACGGGAGATACGCTTCCCCTTCTCCGACGGACAGCCGCGTAATCCGAGAGTCGCCGTGGGTCGAGCCGCGATCGTGCGGCGGGGCGTGTCGGTCAATTCCCAGGACAGATGCGCCTTGGCGGGCCAGATGATACAGGGTAGCGCTGCCCACGGCGCCGAGCCCAACGACAATTACATCGAAGCTTTTCATGAGTTCCGTTAGACGATAAATAGATCGGTAAAGGAGCCGCCCCTACCGGCGCCGACTCGATAGTCTTGGGTCATGGGTGCCTTTTTAGCGGTAAACCGAGGTCGTTTGCAAACATTTAGGTCGCCGTGGGGCGACAATCATGACTACATTCGCGGGATAACCGGAAGCACGACCGAAGAGGGGTGGAGGGAGTCGTGGTAGATAACCTGCGTGGCGATCCGAATGTCGCGCTCGTCCCCTGCACCCAATGGGCGGGCAGAGTTCAGATTTCTGGCGAAGCGGGGGAAATTGCTGCTCGTGATGTGTAAGCGGATGCGGTGTCCTCTTCGGAATAGATTGGAGGTCTCCCAAAAGGAGATCGAGACCCGGTAGATGCCTCCGGGAATGAGCAATGACGGCTCCTCGATGGATTCCCGAAACCGAGCACGGAGCATTCCTTCGGCCAACAGAACAGCCGTTCCATCTGGGTAGACATCCGAGATGGTGGCGAAGAAATCCGTGTCCTTTACATCGGTCGAAAAGTAGAGATCAAACTTGATCGCGCCTGTCACCTCCGTGGCCTCCGAGAGCGGCTCAGTCGTGTAGGTCAGTACGTCCTGCCGGGATTGATTCACCTGCTGGTCCAGTGGCCCATGGGGCGTGGTTCCGCCTCCACAGCATCCGCTTCCACCGTAGGTTGGGGTCGGATTCCTGGGATCGTATCGGTATCGATCGGGCTCTTCGGACTCGGGCGGATCGGACGCGAGCGTCCCGTCGCCGAACCTCGTATTGGCGTTTCCCCCGCTGCGCAGGAACAGCCGGGTCAACCTGGCCCGGCGGAGGGGCCACTCCTGTTCGGCGCGCCAGACATTCTCGCCCATTACGAAGATGCGGATGGGCGCCTCACTCTCGAGGCCGTTCTGAATACCCTTGAGGTGGTAGTCGAACCAGCTCAGGTGGAGCTCCTGCGTGTCTACATGCACTGTTTCTCCGAAGTCCACATCGCCATATTGAGCGCGTGGCCGGATGCCGTGACCCCAGGGGCCGATCAGGAGTCGCTGCCACCGGCGAGCGTGCTCCGATCGAGACTGCTTCCGCATTTGGACGAAGTTCTCAACGGTCTCGTGGACCAGATCGTCGTACCATCCGGTGATGTGGAGAGCCGGCACGTCCATCTCATGGTACGCTCCACGAACGCTCATGCCCCTCCAGAAATCGTCGTAGACTCCGTGGGCCAGCGTCTCTTCGACGAACGGCGATACGAGCCCGTGTGACGAAAGGGCCGTCCTCAGGGGGAAGTGAGTGAAGACACCCATCCAGTTCACTTCCGGCCTCGCCTGTCCGCTGGCGATCGCTTCCTGATTGGCGCCCCAGGCCATGCCTAAAGCCAAGTGGTAGAGCCCGTTCGTAGACCAGATGCTTCCGTAATTGTCCGATTGTGCGGCTACCGGTACTAGAGCCTTGACGGCAGGGTGTCTCATCGGCGCTGGAAGCAGCTGCGTGAAGCCGGGGTACGATGTCCCGAACATCCCAATATTCCCACTGCACCAGGCTTGGGCGGCGACCCACTTCTGCGTGTCGTAACCGTCTTCGGCTTCGGTGACGTACGGGCTCCAGGTACCGCCCGATCCGTAGATGCCCCGCGAGTTGACCACGACAACGGCATAGCCGTGCTCGGCGTAGGGTAACGCTTGTCGCTCGATACGGCTTCGGTCATACGGCGTACGCTGGAGGAGCACCGGAAAGGGCCCCTGGCCAGGTGGCAGGTACAGGTCCGCTGCCAATTGGACGCCGTCTCTCATGGGGGCGAGGACCTGACGCTTCGAGGTGGACTGGGCCTCGGCGACCAGGGTAACGAGCAAGAGCGCGAGGCCAACGGTAAGCTGAGATTTTGTCTTCAACATAAACTCGGACTCGCATTTTTCGCGCCGCAGGCGCCTTGGAGTGCGTCGAGAATCGACGCCCTTAGGCTCCAAACATCTGGCGCCGCTCCCAGCAGGACTATTCAGGGTGTCGATCATCGACGCACTCCAAAACCTTCCGACAGGCTCCCATCCCAGGGACCCTACGGGCAGGTAGCAAAGGCATCGGTGTCCGTTATCGCCGGTGAGACTTGACCCAGTTCGTTTTCATAGGTCTTGATCAGGCTGGCTTCTGTGCACGTTGCTGAATCCCGGTCGCGGAAACCAGTCCCCAAGCGTTCGAATCTTCGGGAAAAGCTCCTTTCACTGTAAACCGACTGAAAGGGGGATCGCAAGCAGCCGCAGTTCAGCGAGAAGCTAGCCCCTTTCGATTCTCGAACCCTTGCCTTAGCCTTCCTGATAATTCAGCGCAAGCCAAACTTGCGAGGAATGCCTTCAGACTTCGCCTCACGACTCAGCCCTTGCGCTTCGCTATACTTCGCCACCATCTGGCTGTATGGGGGACTTTCACCCCTTAGTGCACGGTCATGCCCGGCACACGCTTCCCGCGCTCGCGCTGCCGCTTGGCGCTCTGAGAGCCGGCATTCCAAGGCCACGATCCGGTTATCGACTCACTTTGAACTTCGGAGCACGACTATTAGAGCCGCAAAGCGGGAGCGCAGCGTGCCGGAGAGCCAGGGTGCAACCACAAGAAATCCAGCCAACCAAACTAAGTTTCAGCTGTCGGGGCGTCAACTGTAGCCACATTGATACTGGCCATGGATTGAACTCGATCGCGACAACTTCGCCACTGGTACGAGATTCTGGATGGTCTAGTAGACCAGCTCGTCGTACCACCTTTACTAGTGCGAATCGTGTCGCTACCCTTGGTCCGGTGGCATGACGGGGGGGTAGAAGGGTCTCTTGACTGTTTCGCACAAGCATTCGGTGATGAAGATTTCGAAGCGCCGGGGATCCCTGGTTCATCTGATTTGGCTCTTTCCGCTGGTCATCTTGATCATCTTGACGGCGACGGGTTCGCGGATTTCTGAGCAACAGATACGCCGCGAACTACTACAGGCCTGGGGTGTCAAGGAGTCGCAGATCGAGAAACTGAGTTCTCTGATCGGGGATCTGGACCCTTCCACAGCCAGACTGAACTCCCTTCTGCCTGATCCCCCCCATCAGCATCCGCTTCCGCCCCGATTCTCTGTTCAGGGCACTGGCTATTCTTTTATCTTCCCCCACTTCGGAGATGGTGAGATTGGTGGGGGGCGCCGGTTTCAGACTTCCTGGGTGTTTTCCAACTTCACCGAATCAACGATCCAGGCAACGGGATTTTTCTAAGTCTACGATAACGATGGAAACCTGCAGGAGATCACGATAGGTGACCAGACAGGCTCTAGATTCGATTTCTCACTCAAACCGGAGCAGGTCCAGAGATTCACTACCCCAGGTGAGGGTGGCATCAAAGACGGCTGGGTGCACGTGAATTCAGATCAGCCGGTGGGGGGGACCTCCATCTTCGGCATCCGAGACCGAGCCAACCGCGTCATCACCGATGTGGGAGTAGGAGGGGCGCAACCAGGCGAAGAATTCACCATTTTTGCCGACACGATCGCCGATAGCAACACGGGCGTGGCCGTGGTCAATCCCGATGACATCGAAAGCCTTTCTCTGGATTTCGAGTTATACGATTCTGGTCCTCAATTGGGAGTTACCCGATCCGCCCGATGGCGGTAGCCCGGGAGCGTTCGTCGACGAATCGGAGCCCAACGAGTTCGATGACCCCGATCCATTGGAGATCGGACAGACGGCGAGAGGAACCATTGATCCGGAGTTTGATGGGGATGTTTGGCGTTTCGAGGGCATGGCGGGCCAGGCGATCGTGATAAACGTCGAGGCGGAAGCAAGGGATCCGCGCTGGACTCCATCATCTTCCTCTATCTGGACCTGGATCTCGATGGGGACGGATTCCCAGAGACTTTGTCGACGAGAATGACGACTTTGGGGACTCTTTGGACTCTCGCTTGGAGCTTACTCTGCCCGACACGAGCGGATACTTGATAGACAGACTTCCTTGAAAGAAGCACCTCCTCCAACCACAAGCTCTTAGCTTCCAGAACCACGGAGAACGGGCATGAGAAGTAGAACTATCTGGATGACGCTCAGAAGCGTTCCAAATGGCAAGTACCAAAGACCAAAAACTGCACAGAGAAGCATTCCTGACCAAGCCCACGGCAACCCTAGCGCAAAACAGATCATGACTGCTAGCCACACGGTGCCGAGGAAGAGGTGAATCGATTTCATCAAGGTCGATCGTGGTTCGATCCCGACGGCTGACACGACCTTGGCCTAACGGTTAGAGATTCACTTACGGTCGCGGTCGTGCCCCTCATTTGCAAGCTCTTGTTCGGTCGATGAGCGACACGGACCACCAGGGCCAACAGTTCGCGTCCATCAAAGGCATAGACGACGCAGTATTTGCCGGTCCGTAACCGGCGGAAGCCCTTCCACCTTCCACTGAGAGTTCGCCCGTGCAAGGGGTCACTACGAAGATCGGCAACAGCATCGAACACTCTCTGCTGATCTTCGAGAGGAACCGATTGAACGCCAACGATGCAACGAGCCCGATGGTCACTCCTACCAGGACCAGAACCAGACCCCGGCTGACAAACAAGCTGATTACCTCTCCCTGGCGGGCTCCCAAGCCCGAGGGAAGTGGAAAAGGAAAGACAGGACGAAGTAGAGTGGGCGCCATATCCGCCAAAGGCGCCGCTACTTTCGCTATTCTACCGATAGTCCCATCTGGAATGAGTACGCCATCTTCTCCGCCGACTCGCTGTGCATGCAAGACGGTGGAATGATGTCGCGAGCCGCCGATCGGGTGTTATTTCCACGGAGCATTGACTTTGTATTACAAAGTACTTTACTGTAGTGATCCTACGTCACACGATTCTCCAAGTAGTTCATCAGCCACGGGCACCGCGCACCAACGACGTGCAGCTATGGAATTACACATTCGCGACGTATCCAAGACCTATTCCAACGGCGTGCAAGCGCTAAAGGATGTGACCCTCACGATTCCGGTGGGAATGTACGGCCTACTCGGCCCGAACGGTGCCGGCAAGTCCACGCTGATGCGCATTCTGGCCACTTTGCAAGAACCGGATGAAGGCAGCGTCCGCCTTGGCGATACCGACGTGCTGAACCAGAAGGATGACGTACGCAAGCAGAAGCTGGGCGGTTACTCGGGCGGCATGCTGCAGCGCTTTGGCGTCGCCGTGGCGTTCTTGGGCAATCCGAAGCTGATGATCGTAGACGAACCGACGGCCGGTCTCGACCAGGCTGAGCGTGTGCGATTCTTGAACCTGTTGAGCGAGCTGGGCGAGAACAGCGTCGTCCTCCTCTCCACTCATATCGTTGAGGACGTGAGTGAGGTGTGCACCAAGATGGCAATCATCGACAACGGGGAGATTCTGCTCGAGGCCGAGCCGCTGGGCGCAGTCGACAAGCTCCGTGGCCGGATCTGGCGCCGCGTGATTTCGAAGCAAGAGCTCCCCGAGTTGGAGCGAGAACACGCGGTGATCTCGACGACGCTCCTCGCGGGGCGCACCGTCGTGCGCGTCTACAGCGACACGGCGCCCGGCCCAGGTTTCGAACCCGCGGAGCCGGACGTCAAGGATATCTATTTCAGTGCGATGGCAGGTCACATCGGCCGGCGCCGCCAGCCGCCGGAGCCGGTGGCAATGTCATGAAGTTCCGGGAGATCTTCCGCTTTGAGCTGGCCTACCAGGTGCGCCGTGTCTCGACTTGGCTCTATGTCCCGGTCCTGGTCTTCTTCGCCTGGGTGCAGACGAGAGCACAATTCCTCGACCCTGCACGCAACGGGGATTACTTCCTCAGTGTGCCGTTCGTCGTCGCAGCCGTCACGGTCCTCGTCTGCCTGTTATGGCTTCTGTTGGCCGCCTACATAGCCGGCGACGCGGCCGCGCGGGACATGGAGACGGGTATGCATCCCCTGACATATACCTCTCCTGTCAGCAATACCGACTACTTGGGGGGACGATTCCTCGCTGCCTTCTTCCTCAATGCCTTGATCCTGCTGGCCGTGCCAGCGGGCATCCTACTCGCCGTGCACGGACCTGGAGTGGAGCCCGAGATCCGCGGTCCGTTCCTGCCGGCGGCCTACATCACAGCCTACGCCTTGGCCTTCATCGCGCTACCGAATGCCTTCGTCACGACAGCCATCCAGTTCTCGTTCGCGGCGCTCAGCCGTCGCGCCATTGCGAGCTACATCGGCGGCATTCTCCTCCTCGGCACCGCCTTCGCCGCAGCGGTAGGGGTGGAGCTTTTCCTGGACTGGGACGTCGGGCAAATGCTGGATCCGATCGGCGTCATCGCCATCGATGTCGACGGCGTGAGGAACCGATGGACACCGATCGAGTTGAATACTCGCCTGCTCGCGCTGGAGGGCTCGTGGCTCGCGAACCGCCTCTTGTGGCTCGGTATCGCTCTGGGCATGCTCGCTTTTACCCACTACCGGTTTCGATTCCACCACCCTATGGCCAGCACTTGGTGGAGTCGCATCAGGCGGCGCCGAGATGCCCTCCCTTCGCCGGACTATCGCGGGCAAGCACACGCCCCGGCGACCGCGGACACCGGGATCGCGAGGAGCACTCCTATCTCCGTCCCGCGGGTCCGGCAAACGTTCGGCTTCGCGACCCGTGTGCGGCAAACGCTCGCCATCGCTTGGCCGTCATTCCGGACGATCGCGAGGAGCCGGAGTGGGCTCATTTTTGGCGCGGTCGTCGCGCTGATGGCATTTGCCATACTGCACGAAGGCTACATGCGCGTTCCGCTGTTCTCCAGATCCGAGCATGTCCTGGACGCCCTGATCACGCCCCAGCCCGGGCCCCTCCCCTGGCTCCTGATGCCATTGCTCATCGTCTTCTGGGCCGGTGAACTTCTGGCGGGAACGGGAAACAGGTCTCGGCGAGATCACCGACGCGGCACCGGTGCCGGAATGGGTTCTCTTCCTGGGCCAGTTCCTGGGACTAAGTCTCGTGCCCGTTGCATTCATGACGCTCCTTATGACGGTTGGGATGCTCGTTCAGGTGAGCAAGGGATATCCCGATCTCGAGATCGGGCTGTACCTGCAAGTCCTTTTCGGGCTTCAGCTTGCCGACTACCTTCAACTCGCCCTGTTTGCCCTCGCGGTGCACGTCGTGGTGAATCAGAAACAGGTCGGTCAGTTGGTCGTACTCCTCACCCTCATTGGCATGATGATCGGCTACGGGAACGGGATCGGGCACGACCGCCTCGTCCCTGTATTCAATCCCGGGTGGTCATACACGGACATGCTCGGCTTCGGCCCGTCCCTCGGGCCGTGGCTGTGGTTCAAGCTCTACTGGGTGGCGTGGGTGCTGCTGCTGGCGGTGGTGGTGAAGCTGCTTTGGGCGCGGGGCAAAGAAGGGAGCCTCGGCGTTCGGCTTCGAATCGCCCGTCGTCGTTTCACAGGCCCGACGGCGGCGACCGCCGCGGCGGTGGGGATGGTCATTCTCACGTCGGGCGGATTCATCTTCTACAACACGAACGTGCTGAATGAACGCTCGAGTGCTTCCGACAGGATGGAGCAGCGCGCCGAGTATGAGCGGCGCTACGGACAGTACGAGGGCATCCCCCAGCCCCGGCTGACAGGCACCGACCTCGACGTCGAGATCTATCCCGAGCGGCGGGAGGTGCAGATCCGCGGCAGCTACCGCCTCGTGAACAGCAGTACGGTGGCTATCGACTCCATCCATCTGGCCACCGTCTCCGACGTCGAGACCGCAGGGGTGGAGTTCGATCGGCCGGCGGCGCGCGCGCTCGCGGACGAGGATTTCGGTCACCGAATCTATGCCCTGGAGGAACTGCTCGAGCCCGGCGACTCGCTGCGGCTCAGCTTCGAGGTAAATGTAGCACTGCGTGACTTCAGCAACCGCGGAGTCGACGCCTCCGTGTCAGCGAAGAGCACGTTCTTCACGAATCAGGACTGGTTGCCCGCCATCGGCTATCAGTCAAGTCGCGAGATTGGCAATGCGAGCGTCAGGAAGGCGCACGGGCTCGCGCCACGCCCTGAGCTGCCCTCTCTCTACGACATTAAAGCGCACCAACTGACGACCGGTGCCGAACGGATCGCCTTCGAAGCGGTGGTGGGCACGGTCGAGGACCAGGTCGCCGTTGCGCCAGGCGTACTGCGCCGGACATGGACCGAGGGCGGGCGCCGCTACTTTCACTACTCCACGGATGCCCCCATCGGGAACGAGTATGCCTTTTTCTCAGCCGACTACGCCGTCCACGAAACCCGGTGGAACGACGTCGCGATCCAGATCTACCACCACCCTCGGCACACCGCGAACCTGGACCGCATGGTCCGCAGCGTGGGGCATCGCTGGACTACAACACCGAACACTTCGGTCCGAACCAGCGCAACTACATCCGACTCATCGAACGTCCCGGTCATGCATTCGGTCTGCACGCGGAGAGTGCCACGATCACGTACGGGGAGGGGTTCTCTCTCTTGAATCCCCATGATGATCCGCGGGGTTTCGATCTCGTGTTCGCGACTGTTGCGCACGAGGTAGCGCACGGGTGGGGGAGTCCGATACGCGAGTGTCGAGGGAGCCGGGCTGCTTTCGGAGAGCTTCGCGGGGTACGCCGCCATGGGCGCAGTACGCGAAGCCTACGGACGCGATCATCTGCGTCGACTCCTCAGCTGGATGCGTGAGCCAGTGCCGATCCCACCAGTACGCGCTACGGTCCCCTTGCTCCGATCGAACAACCAGTACCTGAGTTACCGCAAGGGCCCCTTCGCGCTATACGCGCTCAGCGAGTACGTCGGCGAGGAGAGGGTAAATGCTGCGTTTCGTCGTTTGCGCGAAGAGCATCATTCCGTGGCGGCACCCCGGGCGACCTCGCTCGATCTCTATCGGGAGATTCAGGCAGTCACACCGGACTCACTCCAGACCCTGCTCCACGACCTCTTCGAGGCGAATATCGTCTGGGAGCTCGGCACCGAGCGAGCCACGGCGGAGCAGACAGATGCCACCTGGCAGGTGACGCTCGACGTGCGGGCGGCCAAAGTGGTGGTCGACAGCGAGGGCGTCGAGACCGAGTTGCCGACGGATGATTGGGTGGAGATCGGGGTCTTCGCCCCTGCCGAGGAGGGCAATGGCTTAGGCGAGCCGATCTACCTGCAGAAGCACCGCATCCGCTCCACTGAGCAGACGATCACCGTGACGGTGCCACGTAAGCCCGCCCACGCCGGCATCGACCCCTACCACCTGCTGATCGACCTGGAGATGGGTGACAACATCGAGGAAGTTAAGATTGAGAGCTGAGGGCGCCTAACAACAACTATTGCAATCGACGTCCTTTGGCCGCGGCTGACCGGCAAGGACGTTAGGCTAGCGAGTTCTACATGAGCCAAAGGAACCATAGACCGATTCGCGATCCGCAAAAACTCGAAGCGTTGCTGATTGCCAGAGCCGATGCGGGCGACATTGACGGCATGGTTGCTCTAGATGAGCCTAATGCAGTTGTAGCCATTGGAGGAGGCCAGCTCGCACGCGGCACAAATGAGATACGCCAGTTTTTCGCCAATCTGTTGGCCACCGGATTCGTATTCCATGCCGGAGAGCAGTACCCCCGCAATTCTGAACGGCCAGTTGGCGCTTACCTCAAGCCGCTACCCCAATGGCACCATGAGTTCTGAGGTTGCCCGACAGCAGGAAGATGGCACATGGCTCTGGATCATCGATTGTCCAACCATTGGCGAGTAAGCAACTTGAAAGCTTGTAAGGCGAACGAGGTTTTTCGGGGGGAGCCCGGGCTAGACCTCATAATCTGCTGGGCGTATTATCTGGAAGCAAGCGCAGTCCGCTTGGAAGGGTTGAACATCCCGCCGAGTTCCTGATTTCTCTGATGAGTGCGAATTCCGCCCGGTGTCCCTACCAAAAACCTCGTAACCCGCAAAATCATTGATGCAGGGCACCCGCTGGTTATGCGCCCTCAGCCATCAATCCTTACCCCCTCGATATTGTCGCCGTCTTCCCAGTCGAGCAGGTTGTACGGGTCGATGCCGCCGCGGGCGGGCTTGTGTGGCACTATCACCGTAATCGTCTGCGTGCCGGAACGGATGCGGTGCTTCTGCAAGTACAGCGGCGTGCCGAGGACCTCGCCCGGCTCAGCGGCGGCGAAGATCCCAATTTCCACCGATTCATTCATCGGCATCTCCATTTCGACGCCAGCGCTGTCGGCGACGGCCTTGCGCGCCTCCACCTCGAACGTTACCTGCCAGGTGCCTGCCTCGGTCTGCACCGCCGTGGCCTGCTTCGTATCGAACGTCCAGAAGGTGTTCACCTCGAAGAGGTCGTGCAGCAGGCCCTGCAGCGAGTCCGGCGTGACCGCCTGAAGCTCCCGGTACAGATCGAGGGTGGTCGCCTCGGAAGGCGCTTCCCCGTTCTTCTTCTCCCGCAGGCGTCGTAAGGCCCCATTCAGGCCTTCCTCACCGATGTACTCACTGAGTGCGTATAGCGCGAAGGGACCCTTGCGGTAGCTGGCGTACGGGTCCATTGCGCGGAGCAACGGAAGGCCGGTGCGTATGGGCGGCCACGGATAGGGCTCCCGCATGAAGCGCATGAGCCGCCGGAGCTGCTCCCGGCCCTTTTCTTTCTTCACGACCTGCATCCCGGAGTACCACGCGAGGCTCTCGGACAGGACAATGGCTCCCTCGGCAAATGCGTGTTCGAGCTGGACGCCCCACCACTGGTGCGCCATCTCGTGCGCCACGATCTCGAACACGGCGTCCACGCCATGGTCCTGCGGGTTCAGGAGGAAGAAGCCCTCCGATCCCGTGATGAGGCGCTGCCGTCGACGCCCATGCCCATTCCCAGTCCGGGATGCTCGACGAACTGCAGGAAGCGATACGGGTAAGGACCGAACTGCGATGTGTAGTAGTCCAGCGAGGCGCGGGCGCTCCGGACCATGCGATCGATGTTTTCGCGGTCTCCCGGATGATGGAAGAACCGGATGTCGACATCGTGCCATCGGTCCTGATGCATCGTGTAGTCGGCAGAGAAGAAGACGTACTGACCCACGATGGGAACGTCGCTCGAGTAGTGGAAGTAGCGGCGCCCGCCTTCTGTCCATGTGCGACGCAGCGCGCCCGGCGCAACGGCGACCTGATCCTCGTCAGTGCCTACGACCGCTTCGAAGAGGGCCCCCACGCCCGCAGCTACCTGTGGATCGATGTCCTCAGGCGAGGGGAACGTGACCTGCCGCGGGAGCCCCTGCGCGCGCCGGTCGCTGGCACTGGTGAGCTCGCGACCCGGTTGATAGCCGATGGCAGGCAGTGCCGCGCCCGTGAGGCGGGTGCCGTTCGCGACGATGGCGGCGCTGGCGCCGCTGTTGCGGAAGCCGCGCGGCTCGTAACGCACCTCGAAGCTGAGCGTCATGGAGTCGCCCGGCTGCAGCGGCTCCACCAGGGCATAGATCGAGTGACCGAGGTCTTCGTCTGCGAGCACGCGCCTCGCCGAGCGATCGAACGTCACGCGGGTCTCGACGCCCGAAGCTGGCTCCAGGTGCACGGAGTCGATCGGCACTGCGTCGCTGTTCACGAGGCGATAGGTCCCCCGGATCGTCGCCGCTCCCCGATCGGGATAGATCTCGACGTGCAGGTTCGTGCCGGTCAGCTGCGGCTGTGGGATACCCTCGTATTGCCCGTAGCGGCGCTCGTATTCGGCCAGCCGCTCCACCGATTCCGAGTCGGTCCGGTACTCATTGAGCACGTTCGTGTTGTAGAAGATGAAGCCGCCCAGGGTGAGGATGAGGCCCACTGCCAGCGCGGCAATTCCGGCCGTCGCACGCGTGAAGCGACGCCGCGCGATCTGCAGGCGCACGCTGAAACCCTGCTCGCGGCCACGCACCCAGAGCAGCCTCGTCGCTACTGCGAGCAGAAGCGCCCACGCTGCCCAGTAGAGCTTGAACCACAGCCACGGTCCGAGCGACGAGCCGCAGCCACGCATCTCTGTCCACGACCACCCGGGACCGGCAGCGTAGACGAGCAGGTTGTGTTCGGTGCCAAGGAAGGAAGCGAAGTTCATGCAGAACCACGCGACGAGTGCAACCAGCATGGCGACATGCTTTTGATTCACCACTGCCTGCACCACAAAGGCAAGCACCGCGAAGAGCAGGTACTCGGGCAGCTGAAGCCCGAACAGGATCCGCAGGTAGTGGCCAATCTGGAAATCGTAAAAGCCCATGTGCACCTGAATGAGCATCCCGACGGCCATCAGGACTGCCATCAATGCCACCAATACGAGGCTGAGTCCCAGGAACTTGCCGAGGAAGAGGACCGATTCCGGGACCGACGTCGCGTCGATGTTTTCGCTCAGGCCCGCGTCCCGTTCCCGCCAAACGAGTTCGCCAGCGAAGAACAGGATGAGGAGCGGTACGATGACCCGGTAGTCAGCGACATGCGTCAGCGGGGCCGTGAGATACTTCGTTACCAGGAAATCGGTTCGGGGCAGCAGCGGGACGCCCCAGTGCTGCAACTCCATCGGCAGCACCAGAAACAGACCCACCGGGAAGACTGCCAGGAGGAAGAGCCCGGCAGGACTTTTCGCGATCATCGTGAATGATGACCATGAGGTCGCGAGCGTCTGGCGCACATGTATCGCGAGGCCGAACGTCTGCCGAACGAGCGGTATGGAGCTCTCGCTCCGCGTCGGCACGGTGTCAGCGAGTGTCGCTTTTTTCGCTGCGAACCGTCGCGCAATCCGGCTCCACAGGTCGATCTCATTACGGTGCGCGAAGCGAAAGCGCAGGCAAACGAACCCGAGCGTCGCCATGGAGATGCCGATCCACAGCAGCCGGTTCCAGAGCACCGGCCCCTCGAGCACGAACATGCGGATGTTTTTCTCGACGATCGTCCATTCCAGCATCATCGCATTCATGATGACGATCATGCCGATGGGGTCCGTCATCTTCCCCAGCGCCGGCCACGCCAGGGCAAACGTCACGATGACACTCACTGGCAAGGAGAGGAAGAAGAGGATCATACTGCCCAGATAGCTCGCCATGGACCGACCGCTCAGCAGCGCCGACGAGAACTGGATCGTCGTAGCAATGAACGCGTTCGGCAACGCAATGAAGGCGTAGGCGGCGAGGTATGCAGCCGGCCGGAACGGGCCGATGATCTCTGGATCCACCCCGGGCGCGTAGGCGGCGAGCAGGCTGCCTGCCTGGACGCCCAGCAGGATCAACGCATTGAGAACGAAGGCGGCGAGGAATCGTCCCCCCAGGTACTCGGTCTTGCTGACGGGGGTTGTGTACGTGACGGGATGCATCCCCGTCTGCACGTCCCGCGCAGCCGCCTCGCCGGCTACGGCCGGGGCCAGCAGCAGCCAGATCAGGCAGCTGCTCACGGAGACGCTCGCGATGATGAAGGGCGAGTTGAGGATGAAATCCTGGGGAAGCGTGACGGGGACGATGGATACCCTCGTCGTCAGGCACGCGAATACGACCAGGACGGCCATGGAGAGCCAGGGTCAGGCACGGCTTACCTGGTAGGCGAACTCGAAGCGAAAAATCTCCCGGAGTTTCATGGCGCCACTTCCAGCTTCGGATTGGCCAGGAGCGCCAGGGCGGGGCCACGCTGATCTGTTCTTTGACGGGATCCGGGAAAGAGTGTTTCTCTAGCGGATGGCCGCACCATCTTTTCTAAGACTCTCCAAATAGGCTCGGATAGCGTCAGCTGCCATCTCCCGGGCTTCCTCAAGTGTGTCGCCTTCCGTGACCAGGCCGGGCAATGCCGGACAAGTGACACCAAAGCCGCCCTCGTCAGCTGGCTCAAAGTATACTGTGTACTGGTATTCAGTTGGAGTCTCTTCAGGCTTCATGACTACGGTCAGCGTAACGAATCTGCAGAAATCCGTCAATTTCAGAGCGATGGCTGGCTCCTCTGTCGGCACGAGTAAGAGCCGCTGCGAATGGCCGGGTTAGAAGCGGCCATTCTCAAGTAGCGGTGTACCCATTCCTGATAACCATCATTGAGCGACTGAGCGGTCATCTGGAGACGCTTGAAGTGGCTAAGACCTGGATCCAGAAAGGAATTTCCATCACAAAGGAAGCAGAGAGGATGCTTGAAAGAAGAAGATGGACGTCCAAGGGTTCCCTTGGACGAAGTCAGAAGAAGAGATCCCCTTCATCATCGACGTACTCGGGACCGGCGGACATGGCCATTGCGGCGTCTACCGCCTCGACGATGTCCTCGTCATCAGAACCCCTCAAGTCGAGCAGCAGAATCCCTGCTTCACGGGGACGGATGCTGGCCACGGCATCGATGGCCGCCAGTAATACCGATTTGTCCGTTTGCTTCGAAAGCACGAGCCGCTTGATATGCGACCAGGCGGCCTTGAGTTGCCAGTTGCCTGCCGCGACCACCGCCTCGTAGTGGATCTCCTCACTGGTGTCTTTTAATGCCTCGAGTATCTGGTCGTCAAACCCACGAACCCAGCGCATCGCGAACACAGCAGTGAGCTTCCAGTCATCGTCTCCACGGCGGTAGGCTTCATCTATGGCATCCTGATGCCACTCCTCGGGCGCGCGCACCCCCGCCTCCAGGATTCGGCGACGGACTTTTTTCGGAACCTCACGGTCCAGATACAGCTTGCGGAACACTCCCTGGATCCGGTGAAAGGTCGTTTGGGTAATCGGTACGTCATCGGGATCCACGAATTCTTCCTCATCAGCGTGCTGGAGAACCGGTCCCAGCGAAATCGCGGCGCTGGCGCGCAACTCCTCTTGCTCACCGGCGTTGCTCAGTATTGACAACAAAGTTCCCCGCCAGCTCTATCGCGACAAGACGGTCGTCCGGTGCGACCTTCTCGTCGAACAGGACGGTGAGTAAATCTTGATCGGTGCCCTTTGGCCAATCCCAAGGAGGCGTAGCTGCCAGAATCTTCAGGTTCATGTCTCTTCACGAGTTTAACAGGATCGCTAGATGGCGGAGAACGTTGAAGCACTTCGCTGCGGGGGATTTCTGGACTCTTTACGAGACACTTCCGAACCGAGCGACGCGGCATTTGGCGGTCCGTAACCGTCGAAAGCCCTTCCACCTTCCACTGAGAGTTCGCCCCTGCAAGGGGTAACTTCGAAGATCGGCAACGGCATCGAACACTCTCTGCTGATCTTTTCTGGGAAGAGCCGAAAGTTCTTTGACAGCTCTTCTTTCCCACCTAATCGAGATCGAGTTCACGCCGCACCTCGGCCTGGTCGACCCACTGAGCCTCCGGATCACGGAATCGTTCCAGTGCGACCTGAAGGTCTTTCTGGGCTTCGAGGTAGTTTTCCAGCGCCTCAATCAATAGCGTTTCAGATCACGATGTGGGACGAAAGAAAAAAAGGAAACTCCTTTTCTTGACACTATCCCTCACGACTTCCACGGCCGGAGCTTTGTTCGGAGTCAACTCAAGACAAGCCAGCAGCAGAGTATCTCCAACTCAAAGGGATTGGGCTTCGGCCGTGAGTCGTCGCCAGAGGTCTTCAACGGAGAGTCTGTCAGCCCAGTCCTCGAGATAATCGCCATCCAGTTCTGCCCCCTGAACTTCGTAAACGCGAACCGCATCTCGGAACTGTTTTTCGCTACCGCCAGAGTCCTTCGCCCACTTGAGCTTCATGAGAATCGTGTCTTCGGGGCTGGACACGAAGACGTCGAGACCCAAAACCTGGACTTTCCTTCGCCGAGCGAAGCGCGCCTGGTCAAATGGGGACTTCGTGAGAATCCAAAAATCAATCTTGTCTCCGGACTCCATATCTAGAACATTGAACATGCTCCGCTGCTGAATCGCTTCCAGGACGTGCTCAGGGCTCAGATAGAAACGGGCCGATGGAAAGGCTTTCCCCAGCTGCGCCCCCATATCTCGAGTAAGTTCGACGACCAGGTCGATATCGTGCGTCGCTCGAGGTTCCCCCTGCAGACTGGAAGCCAGCGATCCGGAGAGCAGATAGGCGATCTCAAGGCGATCCAGGACTCGAACGACGTAGCCTAATAATTCCTGTTGTGACACAGGTCAAGCCTCGATAGGTAGAGCCGCCGGAACTCTTCTTCAGAAAGCTCGGGGAATCGCTGTCTGAGGCCGTGGCGAAACAACTCCCGAGAGAGAGCACCCAACTCAAAGGCTTTTCGAAGTCGCTCCTCCGAAGACATCTGCCGCAGCAATCGGAGATATTGCACGTGGTGGGGCTGGCTCTTGAGTTCCATATCTCAACCCGATTCTAGCACTCTACCGATGTTGACTTCTGTCCCTTCTGTTTAATCCATACGGATGGCAACCTCCCATGCCTGAGCCCGAGAAGTCCGACCTCTGGGGGTCAAGATGGTTGCAGAAGATTGGCTGACGTCCCGAGCCTCACCTCGGAAATCGGAATCGCCGGCTGTTCTGGCGAGAGGGAAACGCAGGTTGCCCTCAACAACTCCCGGGTAAGTTGGGAGAGGAATGCGTCGTCACTGAAGTGTCTGAGAGTTTCGGCGTGAGCCGGCAGACCTTCTATCTGGCGGAAAGGGCCTACCAGAAGCAGGGGTTGCCCGGATTGATTCCCCGCCGACGCGGGCCCAAGCAGGCCCACAAGTGCACCGATGAGATCCTCGATTTTGTGGAAGACTGGCGGCAGGGGGACCCCCATCAAGAGTCGGTCAGCACAGCGGTTGAGCTGCGTTTTGGTGTTCGGATCCATTCCCGCTCGCTGGATCGCGCTCTGATCCGTCGCAAAAAAAACTGCCGAAGCGGGAGAAGTTATGAGGAATCGTTGTCCGGGCAATCCGGTTTACTTCGAACATCAGTACGACGCCCTGCGGCGGGAAGCCTTCCGCTCCGGCGGTGGTCTGGAGCGTGGGCACGGTCTGGCCCTGTTTCTCGGGCACGGGATGGTGGCCTGGATGAGGGTTCTCTCCACACTACTCCCGCCCCCTATGGCGTCGTCGAGCGAGCCCAAGCCGAGCCCGTCCTGTGGCCACCCGGAACTGACGCTGGGGATGCGCTCGGATCTGAGGAAGATCTTGGCAGCCATGGTACTGGCCTGCAGTCAGGAGTTGGTATATGAATGAATCGAGAAAGCACTGCGCGCCAGTACGATCTCAAGCGGCGGTGCTTCTTCAGGGAAGTGTTGTTGAGGGCGGAAAAATCCCAACCAAGACAGCTAGAGATCCAGTGTACCGTTGCCTCGGGTAGCCTTCGTCAGGAATGTTCCTTGCTTCGCACATGTCTGAGAACTCAACAAAGTCCGGAAATCTAGGTGAAATCATGCTTTCTAGGGCTGCAGGGAAGAGTCAACAACACTTCCCTGACGAAGCACCAGAAACCGGGCAGGGTCGTCGCCAACAAAGCAACCGGTATCCAGGGACCAAAACGAGTCAAGACAATCAACATCGCGATCAGGGTGAGGGAGCTTTGACCGAGTCCTCCTAGCGTCTCGAGCAGGCTCAGGGGTCCTTTCGCTCCTTCTCCAAGAGCCCTATGCAGCCGGTCATGGTAGAGGGGAGACTCATAGTGGGAGAGGTCCAGGCGCGTGGCCTGCTGATGGATCAGATCTTGGATATGATCTTGCGCGGTTTCGGCCTGAGCCAAACGGACCCAGTCGCTCAGGCCGCTCAGGAAGTGCCCGACAAAGAGCAAGATGGCCAGGATGGACACGATCCAGAAGACGCGGTCGAAACTTTCGTCACCGGCGGCCAAGACCCGGGTCAATTCATCGACCAGCTCTTTGGCCAGATAGACTTGAGCAACTGGCAGAAGTCCCTGAGCGAAGAGCAGCCCCCCCCCAGAGAAGGGTCCAACGCCGACCGGCCTGCCACACCAAACCCAAGGCCTGGGGCAAGTGTCGCAGCCGAGGTAAGCTGGTTTCGATACTTTCGCGAAATATCCGCAGCAGACTGGTCACACTTTCGACCTGCCCCTCCGGTGAAACCACCCTGCGAACCCGCTCATTTGACCCCTTAAATACCGTCCTCCTCCGACACATTAGACCGGATAATTCATACTTTCTGAGAGCGAAGGGTCGAAAGCGCAGCGCTGACAAGGCTTTACGCCCGAGCCTAGGAGCCCGTCTGCAGGATTCTTTCCGGGTGAATAAACCCGAGACAAACTCCGTAAGCATTGTCGTGTCCGACAGCAACTGATAATCTCGGATCCAAGACGATATGATGAATATTAACTCCGTTCTGTGCTGCAAGAAGCTGGTCAAAGACTTCGATCGCACGCGAGCTGTCGATAACCTCGACCTGGAAGTGCCGGCGGGCGCAATCTTCGGATTGCTGGGACCCAATGGCTCAGGAAAGACGACCACTATTCGAGCCTGCCTGGGTATCTATGTGCCGGATGCCGGGAGCGTCGAGCTACTGGGGTCGTCGAAGCCGCTGTCGGTTCGGGATCGCGTCGGATATCTCCCCGAGGAGCGAGGCCTCTACGCCAAAATGAAAGTTCAGGAGCAATTGGCTTTTCTGGCCTCTATTCGTGGCCTGGATATGAAGGAAGCCAACCGCCGGGCAGGGGAATGGTTGGATCGGCTGGAACTGGGCGATCGCAAGCAGTCTCAAACCAATGAACTCTCCAAAGGAATGCAACAGAAAGTGCAATTCGCCTCGGCGGTCATTCACGATCCCGAGCTGATTGTCCTGGATGAACCCTTCACCGGATTGGATCCGGTCAACAGCCGCCTCCTGAAGGACTTGATCAAGGAGCGGCAAGAGAAAGGCGCGACAGTCATCCTTTCGACTCATCGCATGGAGCAAGTCGAAGCTTTATGTGAGTCGATTTGCCTGATCCATGAGGGTCGCACGGTGCTGACCGGGAAGCTGGCAGAAATCAAAGCCAGTTATGGGAGGAGCCGGGTTTCACTGGAGTACTCGGGTGAACCCTCTCAGCTGGAAGGCTTGCCCGGGGTGTTGGAGATGAACCATAGCGAAAAGCGAGTTCGTTTCCGCTTGCAGCCCGGTGCCGATACGCAGCATCTACTGCGGACTTTAGTGGAACGGGTTGAAGTTCATTCATTCCGTGTCGAGGAACCGCATATGGAAGAGATCTACCTCGAGAAAGTCGGCCAGGTGAAGGGCGGCAAGTCAGTGTCAGGCCAAAGCGATCTGAGCCCAGCAGGGGTGGCATCATGAATTTTACTCAGATCTACAAAATTGCACGCCGCGAGTTCATTGCTCGGGTTCGTAACAAGGCCTTCATTTTCACCACCATCATGGTGCCTGTGTTCATGGGTGCCTACATGCTGGTCATGCCCTTGCTCTTCACCCAGACCAGCACGGATCAACTCGAACTGGCCCTGGTAGACGGCAACACCAATCTTACGGATCGCTTGATCGGTCGCCTGGAGGCTATTGAGAGACCGATTATCGAAGTCCGCGAGCGACTTAAGACCCTCAGCCCCGACGAGCGAGCTCGCTTAAACGCGGCTGTTGTGGGAAGGGAATTGGATGGCTACATCGTCCTGGAACCAGATCAGGAGAAATTCGCCAAGGGCCGTTACTTTGCCCGCGAAACCGGAAACCCGGTCATTCTGAATCGACTCGAGGGAGCGATCGAGTCAGCTGCTTTGGAAGGCTTGCTGGATGGCACGGGAGTGAATGTCGATAGAATTCGGGCGGTCCAGCGAGGGGATCTCGAGACAATCACGATCTCTGAGGAAGGGGAGGCCGAGGGGGGCTTCGAGAGTGCCTTTATTTCGACCTTCATCTTCGCGATGCTGATCTATATGGCAGTGCTGATCAATGGGCAGGGAATGGCGATGGCGATCGTGGAGGAGAAATCATCGCGCTTGATCGAGGTCATCCTGGGCGCCGTGACGGCAACCGAATTCATGATCGGGAAGATCTTGGGGGTTTTGCTTTCGGGCATGACCCAGCTGGCAATCTGGATCAGTTTCTCGGTGATTGGGATGCTCTACGTCGCACCCAGTGTAAGTATGAGTTCGGATATCGCGGCCTTTGACCTGGGATCGATTGTCAACTTCAGGTTGCTTCTTTATTTTTCGATCTTCTTCACGCTTGGCTACCTGCTTTATTCGACGCTATTCGCCGCCACCGCCGCCACTTGTACCAGCACCGAGGAACTCAGCCAGGCTATGTTTCCGGCCATGCTGCCCATGATCTTTGCACTCTTCTCTACTTTCTATGTAATTTCCAATCCGGGCACCGTCGCCTCCCAGGTGCTCAGCTTTATTCCCTTCTTCACTCCTCTGGTAATGATGGCCAGGATCAACGTCTTGCCTCCTCCGCTGTGGGAGGTTTGGCTTGGAATATTGCTCTTGTTGGTGGGTGCTCTGGCATGTGCCTGGGTGGCCGCAAAGATCTTTCGCTTCGCCCTACTGCTGCATGGCAAACGTCCCACGATTCCTGAAATCGTGAGGCTGATTCGGTCACATCAAGTATGAGAGGGGAAGGGGTCCAGGGGTCCAATTCCCACGATCAAGTTTCAGGTTAGCCCATCTGCTGGCCGCTGGCCGGATCATTCAGAAAGGAAACTGGGCCCCCCCGCGTCGATTCTGATCTGCTTCGCTGCCCTGGAAGCACGCCATGCTTTGTAGGAGCCCAGATGTGCTGGCGAACTCCGGCATCAGCCGGAAGCCGATTCCCTGCTTGACCAGGTCGTGGGATTCGCCGCGCTGAGGCGGCTCCCACGTTCCCTCTCACCCACCTGAGAGATAACCTGGACTAACCTTGCTTCTACCTCGACTTTTAGGTAGAAAATCCATTGAATCAATAATTTGCAGCAACCCGCTCTCTTGAAAGTCAAATCAAGTTTCAGCTTAGCGAGGCTTCGCCTTAGCCCGGATAATTCAGTGCGCCGTGGAAAGGCGGCGATTTTCAGTGGGTGCGCAACCCACCCGGCAACTGTCGCTCCAGCCGGTAGCAATCGGAGCAGCGGTGGAAGTAACAAAGCCGCTGAAGCCTTCGGTGTAGAGGGTCGCGTAAAGGCGACTTGGCGAAGGTGCAGGCCGTAACGAGTAGTGAACGCTGAGCAGGCCTCGAAAAGGGCAATGTGGAAGCCGACCTGGCTGAATTACAGGGAAGGCCGCCGTCAGCGGGGAGGTCGAGCGATGGCACCCGTTGGTTCCACCGGGGTAGTGGCGATGGCATGCATCGAAGAGGAAATCGCAAGCAACACGGGAAGCCCCTGTCGGTGAGGACGGCCGCACGGTTCTCAACGGACAACCTGCGAGGGAGCGGTCCGGCCGGCAGGGGTGGCGGACAGGCTTGTATTACTGAGGAAGGCGGGTAACGCCGCTGGAGGGAAGGGGCCTGAGTTCAAGGCAGACGTAATTTGAAGCGACAGCGAGGAGATTGACCCGAATGGGACTGAAAACTCCAGAAAAGATTGGGAAGCTGCAAAGGACGTTCTACGCCAAAGCGAAGGAGCAGCCCGAGCTGCGCTTTCATCAGCTGTACGACAAGGTCTGGAGAGAAGATATTCTGGAGTTCGCCTACCGGAAATGCAAAGCCAATGGCGGAGCAGCGGGGGTGGACCGGGAGAGCTTCGAAGACATCGAGTTGTGGGGCCGAGAGAAGTGGCTGGGCGAACTGGCGGCTGAGCTGAAAAGCAAAAGCTACCGACCGGCGGCAGTGCGCCGGGTGTGGATTGACAAAGCCAACGGAGAAAAGCGCCCGCTGGGAGTGCCGACGATCAAAGATCGGGTGGTGCAAACAGCAGCGATGCTCGTCATCGAGCCGATCTTCGAGGCCTATCTGCAACCGGAACAACATGGCTACCGTCCCAAACGAAGCGCGCAGGACGCGGTTAAAGCGGTGCACGCTCTGATCAACACCGGCCACCGAGAAGTGGTGGATGCAGATCTGAGTGGCTACTTTGACAGCATACCGCGAAAGGAGTTGATGCAATCGGTGTTGCGTCGAATCTGTGATCGGCAGATGTTAAAGCTGATCAAGATGTGGCTGAACGCGCCGGTGGTGGACGACTCCAAGAAAGACCAGGATAAGCCAAGAGGCGGAGGGAAAAGGGGAACCCCCCAAGGGTCACCGATCTCACCACTTTTAGCTAACTTGTACTTTCGCCGCTTCATTCTGGGATGGAGAAAACTGGGACCGAAGCAGTGTCAGGCCCGGATCGTGTCCTATGCGGACGACTTTGTAATCTGCTGTAAAGGCGAAGCAGAGATGGCTCTACAAGCCGCGCGGGAGATTCTGGAGTGTCTGGGTTTGAGACTGAACGAGACCAAGACCCGTGTGAAACGGCTGCCGGAAGAGAGTTTGGACCTTCTGGGCTACACCATAGGGACTTGCCATCGAGCAGGCAGCGGTATCCCCTACCTGGGGACGCGCCCCTCGAAGAAATCGATCGGCAAGATCTGTCGCGAAATCCATAGGGAGACGCAACCCTGGAGTGGGCTCAGGACACAGGAGCAAGAGGTGGTCCGTCTGAACCGAATGTTGGTGGGATGGGCCAATTACTTCTGCTTGGGTGGAGTCAGCAAAGCCTATCGGGCGGTGGATACACACACCCGATGGAGGCTTCGTCAGTGGTTGCGACGAAAACACAAGCTAGGCAGCAAGGGAACACGGCAGTTCCCGGACCAGTACCTGTACGAAAAGTTGGGTCTGGTACGACTGACTGAGCGGACTCGCGACCTTCCGTGGGCGAAAGCGTAAGACCTTGTCCGAGAGCCGGATGCGGTAGTTCCGCACGTCCGGTTCGACGAGCGGCGACTGGAAACGGAGCCAAGGTACGGATTGAGGCACCGGCGAGATGGCGAAAGCCGCCGGCAACAGTAACTCCCCGAACCTACCGCCACCGCGCCAGCCGTCGACTCTACCGCGTTTTCGAAGCGAAGGGTCGGAAGCGCCGCGCTGACTGCGTTGCCCACCCTCGGGCTGCTCAACAGAGGCCACGACTATGCTTCCGCGGCCCTCGGGCGTAAAGCCTTGTCAGCGTGGCGCTTCCGACCCTTCGCTTCGAAAGCGCGTGAATTATCCGAGCTAGGAGTCTGCGCGGCAGGAGTTTCTGATCAACGTGGAATTTCCAATTCTTGAGTTTATGTTTCGGGGTGCCCTATAAGAGAAAGGGCGATCTTTATCGTGCTTCCGCTTGCAGAGGCGGCCGAACTGCTGAAAATGAGCCCAGGGGGAGGGCATCTTTCCGTCCGAACCTGCTCAGCAGGTGGGTAGGCGCCCATTCATGCGTTTCAAGTTCAGGGCGAGACAGACCAGGTCCCACTCGCCTTCCACTTTCTCGAGTCCCCTCAAGCTGAAGGTTCGAAAGCCAAGGACCTGTTTAACCCAGACGAATACAGGTTCCGCGATCACCTTGCGCCGGCGGTAGACAGTTTGCCCCGCCTCCGTGCCCAGCTTCTTGAACATGCGAAGCGTGGCGGGGAGATTTTCCGACGGCTCTGGATCTCGCCCCTCTCGGCCCAAAGAGATGTAGCCATCGATCTCGCGTTCTTCTAGACCTTCAAAGTTCTCCTCGGACTTATACCCGGCGTCGGCCACTACCTGCTCGGGAGGGTGCTCCAGGTTCTCTTGGACCGCATCGATCATCCCCAGTAATTGTCTGTTGTCGGCCGCGTTATTGGTAACCCCCGTGGCCACGATCATCTGTGTCTCCTCATCCACAGCGGCTTGCGTGTTGTAGCATTGTTCGAATCCCCCAGAGCTCTTCATGATTCGACTTTCCGGATCTGTAAAGTTGTCTTGGGCCTTCTCCTCGGGAACTCCAAACTCCCGCTTGAAGGGGCGTCCTCCGCGCGGGTTCTTGCGACCGTCTCCGGGCTTGCGGCCGCGCTTCCGATCCGCCTCGGCCTGCCGTTGCTCCACGCGCTGCTTTGCCTCCCCGATCTTTTTCAGCCGATCTTCGCGGCGGCGTAACTCTTCAGGCAGTTCGTCTCCCTGATTCTCTTCGCCGTAGAGCTCGTCTTCCGCTTTATCCACCTGCTGCGCACGATCCAACAGTTCGGCGATCTCTCCTTCCAGCCTTTTCTCTTCTTCCAACATCCGTGAATAGCTCATCGCCTTATGTTTGCTGGCGTTGGCCTTGATCTTACAGCCGTCCACCGCCACTCGCCCCAGCTTGACCAATCCCGCCTCGGCCGCGATCCGCGCCACCTGTCCAAACAGTTTCTTGAACTCTTTGAGATGACGTTGACGAAACTCCGCCATCGTCCGGTGGGCTGGAAAATTACCCGCCGACAACACTCGAACAGCCACGTCCTCATACACTCGACGAGCCAGTTTCCGCGACGAGAACGTTCCCGTCGCGTACCCATAAATCAGGATCTTCACCATCATCCTCGGATCAAACGGCCGATTGCGCCGCCCGTCCCCTTCGTACGGCGCGTAGAATCCACTCAGATCCAGCTCATCCACCGTTTCGGAGATAAAGTAGGACAGATGATCTTCCGGCAACCAATCTCGCGGGGAGGGGGGTAGCAAGAAGCTCTGCTCCGGCTGGTACTTCCGAAATGTCGTTCCCCTATCGCCATTTTATTAACCAGCCCGGAGATTTCCTGCCGCGCAGACTTCTAGCCCGGGGTCAGCCGAAGGGGCCACCCCGGGCCCAAAGCCAGCAGGTGTGGGCACCCTGAAGGCGTGCGAGAATGAGTCCGTCTGGTTTTCGTCTTGCCCTTTCAGGGCAGCTCCTCCCTGCTCCATCACACCCTTACTCACTGCGAAGCACTTGCAGCGGATCCAGGCGCATACTCCGACGAGCCGGGATAGTACAGGCTACCAGGGCAACGAAAAGGAAGAGGAGCGCGACTCCCAAGAATGTCGGGAGATCGAGCGGCTCGACCTCGAACAAAAGGCCAACCATCACGCGGGACAATCCGGCGGCGATCAGGAGTCCGATGCCGGCTCACCAGACGGTCATCCACAATCCCGCTCCCAGGATCAGCCGAAAAACGGCTCGCTGATTGGCTCCGACCGCCATTCGTATTCCGATTTCGTGAGCCCGCCGTACCGACAAGAAACTCATCATCGCGTACAAGCCGAGCAAGGCAAGCGCGGTCGCGGCTATCGCGAAGAGACCGGTCAGCAGGGCGATGATTCGACTCCCGGAGAGGGCTTCCGAGCGAAGCGATTCCAGAGTCAGAACATTAGCCAGAGGAACAGTGGCATCGACGCGGGCCGCAGCCGCCCGAAAGAGAGCGTCTTGTGAACCAGTCGGACCCCGAGTCTTGATGACCAGAGTCATACGGCGATTTGGGAATTGGGCTTGCGCCAAATAGACCGTCGGATCGGGCGGAACTTGGAGTCCGCGCAAGCTGATATCGGCCACCACCCCCACGATTTCCATCCACTCCTCCTTTTGCCCTCTGAGCCTGAGCCGCCGGCCCAAGACGAGGCCATCCTCTGAAAAGAGCTGGGCAACGCTTTCACTGACAACCACCTTAGGCACGGAATCCGAACCATCTACGGGTTCCAGCCAACGCCCGCAGATCAAGCCGATCCCCAGCGTCTGGAAGTAGTCTCCTCCCACTGTATTGACGATGGTGCCTGAGTCGGCTGTGTCGGTAGCATCGACTCCTTCCAGTTCAATCGCCATGGTCCCCCAGGAACTCCCCAGGGGAAGGAAACGTACTAATCCGACTGATTCCACTCCGGGGAGACTCGCCAGCTCTCCCTGAAGAGAATTGAAGAAAGAGTGGACACGGGAACTCTCCTGATAGCGCTCGCCTGCGAGGGCCACTTCGAAGGCATGTCGGCCTTCAGTTTCGAAACCAGTATCGACTTGGCTGAGCCGGTTCAGGCTCTTTGCGCTCAGCCCAGCACCCACCAACAGCACAAGCGAGAGGGCCACTTCGAGAACCGCCAAACCTCGGAGCAACCTTCCTCGGCTCAGGCCGGTCGAGGCTCGTGTTCCTTCCTTCGCCAGGTTGGAGAGATTCGACCTCCCAGCGAGCAGAGCGGGAATCAGCGATGCCAGCAAACCGATCAGCAAGGCGGAAACAGCCGTGTAGGCCAGTACCAGACCATCGATCTTGATCTCGCTTCCACGTGGCATCTCGGCGGGTCCCAATCCTGTCAGTAAATCGACGCCCACATAGGCGAGCCCGAACCCAGCACCGCTCCTGTCACCACGAGTCCCAGATTCTCGACCAGAAGCTGATTGAAGATCCGCACCCGGCCGGCTCCCAGAGCAACTCGGATGGCAATCTCCTGCGTCCGCGCCGAAGATCGAGCCGTCAAGATTCCGCCCAGGTTTGCACAGACGATCAGGAGGACGAAGATGACGGCCCCTTGCAGTACCCAGAGCGCGACGTCGACATCCCGGACCACCGCGTCATGCAAGGGCTCCAAGCGCAGCATGACGCCCCGGTTCGTGTCTGGGAAGGATTCCTCTAAATGCCGGGCGATCGCCGCCACTTCAGCCTCGGCTGCAGGCAGCTCGACTCCCCGGCTCAGGCGCGCCACGGCACGATACAGGTTATTGCCGCGTGGCGAGCCGGGATCGAGGTGGTCAGAACCCAAAGATTGAAGTTATTAACGGAGAGCCCCACAATTGAAAAGCGGGCGGAAGCACCCCCACGATTGTGTAGGGCCGTTCGTTCAGGGCTATGGTTTGTCCCAGTACATCCGAGCGGGAAGCAAAACGTTGAGTCCAGAAAGCATGACTGATCATGACCAGCCGCTCGCCTCCAGGCAGCTCTTCGCTTTGTTGGAAGGTCCGACCCAGTTGGGCCTGCACTCCAAGGACTTCAAAGAAAGCTCCGCTGACCAGAGCTACCGGGAGTCGTTCCGGCTGGCCGGCACCGGAGAGGTTTCTGACGGTTCGATCATAGAGAGCAATCATTTCTAGCGTCTCCGATCGTTCCAGCAGATCGAAGTATTCGGGAACCGAAGTCCTGAGACGGAGTGCTCCCTGGGCGGGAAGCGCCCGCCACAGCTGAACTAGGCGATCCGGCTCATCAAAAGGCAAAGGTTGCAAGATCACTGCACTCAAAACCGTGAAGATCGAGGAATTGGCGGCGATCCCAAGTGCAATCAGTAGAATCATCGAAATCGCTAGCAGCGGTTGCTTGATCAGATGGCGGACACCTAGCTTGAAATCGGTCAGGAAACTCATTTGCAATCCTTCATAAGTAGACAATTCTCGAGATATGGGCCCGGGAAAGCACTCCACGACTTCCCTGGCACCGGAAGCGATAAACAGTTGCTCGAATTCCAGACTCAAACCCCGGAGCAATTTGCGCCGGGTATCGACACTCGGGTATGGCCGTTTACCATTGACAAGCTTCGACAGATGTCCGCTCTCCAGACCCAAGCGCATAGCCCAGGCATTCTGGCTAATCTGTTTGCGCCTCAATTCCTTGGCCAGGCGCCGATGGCGGAGTTTGATCTTCACAGTCGTCGCTACCATTTACGGAGGGACGGTCAGTCGAGGTCAAGGTGATGGATGCTTTTCTCCAGAAAAAGTGCTGACAGCAAGGGAATTAAGCTGCCTGGCAGGCAGGATGCCTGCGCTACTTGGCAGGCAAGGATGCCTGCGCTACTTGGCAGGCAAGGATGCCTGCGCTACTTGGCAGGCAAGGATGCCTGCGCTACTGGTAACGGCCTGTACAGGGAGATGGTTCTCCAGGCCCAGGTCCTGCCATTGTTTCGATGTACGGGAGGCGAAAATGTGGCGCAAGTCGGCGGCTAACGGTTCGCCTTTACGGTCTTTCAGGTCGAGTCGTCCGACCGCTTGCAAGAAGCGCCACCACAACCGTTCCTCTAGCGCTGCCAGCGCAATCCAGCCATCTTGGGCCCGGTAATAACCATAACGAGGATCTCCTCCTCCCAGGATCTGGTCAGATGCGGTCAAACCAAAATCGAGGACGGGACGAAAGACTCGGGCGGCATCCACCAACGAGACCCACTCCCATCCTCCGACACCCTCTCGCTGACGGTGAAACAAGAGAGCAAGTGCGGCCTGGACGGCAAGCTCTGCTCCCATTAGATCAGCTAACAGGAAACGGGGTACATGCGGTGGTTCGAGCAGTCCAGCCAAAGCCTGATAGGTCAGATCGTGACCGCTTTGATCGGCCAGCGGCGGGAGCAGGCCGACAATCGCTACACAATTAAGTTGGGGAAAGCGTTGCCCAAGAGACTCCGGATCCAGTGCCAGCCTTTTCAATGCTCCGGGGCGCATTGTCATGAGGAGGAGATCGGCTCCGGTTAGTTCGTCCGCCAACTCGATCTGTCCTGCGTTTGTTTTCAGATCCAGGCGACGGATCCTCTTGGACTGGTTGATGTTGGTGTACCAGTCGGGCGAAATCTGGCTCAGCAGATCCCCCTGGGGAGGCTCGATCTTGGTAACGGCTGCCCCCATCTCGGCGAGTCGAGACGCCGCCAATGGTCCGGGCAAGGCCGTGCTCAAATCAACCGCCTTGATTCCTGCCAGTACTTTTCTCATCGTACCTCGTAATTCTCATTCACCCTACGGTCGCGTTCAAGACATAAGGCACATTTTGCCAGGGAATTGGAACCCTGGACCCTTGGCCTCTTGGCCCCTTCGGAGCCGGATACCAAAGCGGCAGCTCAGTTTCTTAGAAAACCGCCTAGTTCATGCCGGCGAACCCGCTGCAGCACCAAATCGGCTCGCCTCCGGGCAAAGGACTTATCCTCTGCGACCGAAGCGCGACGTCTTGAAGCACCTACAGAAATTTGCAACCAGCCCTGGATGTGTGACGTATTCACTCCATGCCTCATTCAACTGTCGATGATTTGGGTCGGGCCCTGCTTGGGGCTCTGTTAATGGCAACGGTTAGCACCCTGGCAGAGTGGGTGTGGGAGCTGCTGAGCTTACCCCACAGGATGAGTTACGGTCTCATGCACGGAGCTCTGATCTTTTTGATCCTGGGCTTGTTTCTTGGGGCAGTCTCCGGAAGAGAGAGCAAACTTATGGCTGGCGCCCTCGGTGGATTACTCGCCGGAGTGGCAGCAGCAGGCACATTCTATCTGCTCGTCCCAGTGCTTCGTTTTGCCGCTATGTTTGCAGCCTGGTTTGCAGTTTGGATCTTCTTTGGGCTACTGAGGCGACACCTCGCACAAGATGGGGAGTCGGCCGGAAGTCTGCTGCTTCGAGGCCTCTTGGCCGGAATCACCTCGGGACTCGGGTTCTATGCAATCTCCAGCCTCTGGTCGAGCCAGTCTGCTGGGGGGAACAACTACTGGCTCTTTTTCGGTTCTTGGACATTGGCTTTCTTCCCCGGAATTGCCTGCCTGACCTGGGGAAGGAGCCAGAGAATTAGATACAGCTAGAACTCGAAACGGCTCAGCACTCGGAAGTTTCGTCGCCAATCAGCGCTCACTCCGATGCATTCGAATCGAATCTGTTTAGTGAGGTACTTTCTCAGGATGGGGAAGACTGGGTGGAACTCAAACAAGGGAGCCACCAGCACAACTCTCGGGGGGCTCGCCTGGAGCTTGTGATTGGGGAAGTATCCACGAGTCGGAAAGTCTCCATCGGCCAGATGATTACTGACCAGACGCCAGTAGTCGAGAGCTTGGAAAACTACTCCCAATTCCTTCTCCACCTTCAATTCCAGCACCAGCAGTCGATTGTCGCCATCAAGGGTAACGAGATCCAGGATCCTTCGCCAGCCATCGATGTAGGTCGGTACTTGAGAGTAGATCGGGCCCTTCCAGTTGGGTATCAGGCTGGGCAGGTTGCGGATGACGCGGCTCTCCAACCAGCGCTCTGGGTTGGAAGCATAGAAGAGGGAACGTTTTCTGGGAGGAAAGGAGCGGTCCGAGGTCACTTGGGGTAGTAGCCGTTCCAGGACTCGATCAGCTTGTTCCTCGTCAATCACGGGACGACCGGGGTAGATCCTCAGTGGGCCGCCGCTCTCAGACCAGACCAGGGAGAAGCCACGGTAGCTCAGCTCCCAATTTCCCATGCGGGGCTGGAGATCCAGCGCCGGATACCGATGCTGCAGGTGCTGCAAAATCGGAGGCAGGGTGGCCAGTGTCGGAAGGATTGTCCGGGCCGGCATCAAGCCGGATCCGACGCCTTCTCCACCGGGTTCACTATCTCGGGAATATCCTCCGGTCGGTATCAGAGAGAGGCGGATCAAGGGGATTCTCAAATACGAGAGAAATGGCTCGATTTGTCCACGCCAGTGAGTAGGAGCATAGAGCCGGGCTTCTGCCAGTCCAGGTGGCAGATCGAGTTGGTCCCACCACAACACAAGCGTGACAAGCAACCGGTCGCGCAGGGAGGTGGGCGCTTCGGGACCCACCGCCACCACTACTCGCACCCGTCGCCCACGCTTCAACAATAGGCGGAGAAAGGCTGCACTCTGATGACGGACCCGGTCGGTCTTGGTATGGACGGCGTGTATGCGGAAACCCGGATTGTCGGCCAGAACATATTGGACCAAGTCTCGGAGATGCTCTTCTCGAGCCCCATCCGCCGGTTCATAATCCAGCCTGACGGCTTCTCCTCCCTCCAGTATCAGGCAGACCCCGCTGGACTCGGGATGAATAGCTCTGATTTGCCGCCAACCACCTTTCCAGCGTAGCTGGGGAGGGGTAAAACGGAGGCGTTCCTTCCAGCCTGGAAACTGTCGGGCAACCAGGCACGCCAGATCGACATCCGGAAAGGCCATCTGCTAACATTCCTCCTGCTGTTTAAGAAACGTTTCAACCAATGAAGTAACGAAATTCGAGGCGCTGGATGGGTTTCTCAACTGACGCAATTCATGCTGGCCAAGAACCAGATGCTGAGGCGGGTGCCATCACGGTACCCATTTATCAGACTTCCACCTACCTCCAGGAAGAGATTGGGAAACACAAAGGCTACGAGTATGCTCGGACCCAGAACCCGACTCGCGGAGCTCTGGAAGGGAATCTCGCAACCCTCGAGAAAGGGCGTTTCGGGATTGCTTTTTCGAGTGGAATGGCGGCCATCAATGCTCTGCTGACCTGTCTCCGGCAGGGGGATCACGTGGTGGCATCGGACACCGTCTACGGTGGCACCTATCGTCTCTTCGAAATGATCTTGCGAAAATTCGGCCTCGACTTCTCATGGGTCGATACGACCGACGTCGGAAACGTGAAGAGATCACTCCGTCCCAACACCCGACTGGTTTACGTCGAAACTCCCACCAACCCATTAATGGCAGTTTCAGACATCTCTGCAATCAGCAAGGTCTGCCGGCACAAGGAAATCCAGTTGGCCGTCGACAACACGTTTCTATCCCCCTACCTGCAGCGGCCGCTGGAACTGGGAGCTGATGTGGTGATCCACAGTACAACCAAGTTCCTGAATGGTCATAGTGACGGCATCGGAGGAGTCCTGGTTGTCAATGAGCCGGACTTGGCCGAGCAGCTGCACTTCATACAAAATGCCGCGGGAGCGATTCTCAGCCCGCTCGACTCCTGGCTCGTCCTGCGAGGGACCAAGACACTGGCTGTGCGAATGAAACAACACGAAGAAAACGGACGCCGGATGGCTGAGTTCCTGAATCAACATCCAGCCGTGGAGAAGGTACATTATCCCGGCCTCCCCGATCATCCTCAACACTCCCTGGCCAGCCGCCAACAGCACGGCTACGGAAGCATGATTTCGTTCGAGACAGGAAGTTTTGAAAACGCCAATAAGGTGCTCAGCAAGCTTCGCGTTTGCAGCTTGGCCGAGAGTCTGGGTGGGGTAGAGACTCTAGTCTCCCACCCGGCCCGGATGACGCATGCCTCGGTGCCCAAAGCGGACCGCGAGCGACTCGGCATCACCGAGGGCCTGGTTCGGATCTCAGTGGGCATCGAAGATGTTGAAGACCTGGTTGAGGACGTCCGTCAGGCATTGGAACCGATCTCTCTACAGCCCGCATAGTACCTAACAGCCGCCCACCGATGACCGAGAAGATGGCTAGGAGCTGATGAAAGCAAGCCTACTGAGACCAGCTCGAAGGCGGAGTGTTATCGTTCTTGCCGTAGCGCTGGCAGGTGTCGGGGGGGGGTCTACGATCCCCGATGCGCCACGTGAAGAGCCCATTTCTGCAGCCCAGGACTTGCCCACGCCACCGGCTCCCAGGGAGGGGATGGTTGGGATACCGGCGGGTACATTCGTGGCAGGAGCCACTGAAGCACAGTACAAAGCCTACCTGCAACAATCGACTATGAACTTCCCGGGGATGGCCGAGGCCGTGCGCAAGCAGTTCATGATTCCGCCTCGCCCAATCAATTTGCCGCTGTACTATATTCAGGAGTTCGAGGTTACTAATCGCGAATTCAAGGACTTCGTGGACGCCACCGGCTATCGTCCTATCCAAGACAGGGACTATCTAGCCCACTGGGAACAAACGACCTATCCTGAGTGGGCCACCGACTTTCCGGTCGTCTGGGTTTCGGTTAGTGATGCCGAGAGCTACTGTCGATGGCGGAAGGCTGAGCTTCCGAGTGAAGAGCAATGGGAAAAGGCGAGCCGAGGTACCAGTGGCTTTGCATTCCCGTGGGGTAACCAAGGCCCGAATCCCGAAATGTCGAACTTTAGTCGAGATCGGGCCGAACCGGTAGGCAATCGGGCTGGCGATGTCTCCTCCTTCCAAGTCTATGACCTGGCGGGCAACGTGCGCGAATGGACCTCCAGCCGTGCTCTCATCGATGGTACCGAATTCCTGATCATCCGGGGAGGGAGTTTTGCATTGCCATTGCGGGATACTTTGAGCACCCGGCGGAACTATGAGAATGCCGATCAAAGCGAAATCCGAATGGCAGATGTGGGATTTCGTTGTTCTTCGCAGTGACTGGCTTCAAAAAAAGGCCACCCTCGCACCGCTTACCGCAGGGTCGGATGGCCTTTTCACTATCTTATTGAACTAGCAACCCGTCCTGGCTAGGGACTAGGCTCTACGACCGCTTTTACCAGCGGTTCCGGCCGCCGCCAAAATCGCGGCCGCCGCCACCGCCGCCGCCACCGCCGCCGCCACCGCCGCCGCCACCGCCGCCGCCGCCGGTGCGCGGTTTGGCTTCGTTCACCGTCAGGGTCCGACCGCTGAACTGAGTGCCATCCAGAGCAGAAATAGCAGCTTGAGATTCTTCAGGCGTGTTCATTTCGACAAAACCAAAGCCGCGGGAGCGTCCCGTCATGCGGTCAGTGATGATGCGAACCGATTGGATCTGGCCGTGCTCGGCGAATAGATCCTCGAGTTCCGACTCGGTTGTCGTGTAGGGAAGGCCCCCAACATATAGCTTTGTGTTCATTTTCTCCTCCAAGAGAATCATTTCGGACGCCTGAGATACGAACCGAGCAAAGTATCGAACTGCGGAGCTGTGAAGCTTAGCTAGAGGATTTTTTTACGGTGAGTCTCACAAGGCGGTAAAACCGTTGGTCGCTATCATTATTTCACGATACCCCGCCTGACCACGACCAGATCCAAGCTAAGGCACTGAAGGACCATACATTAATTTTCGATCCCTTGTCAATTCTGTTGCCAATCCCTTAGCCCGCATAATTCATAAGGTGTCGAAGCGAAGGGACGCAAGCGCCGTGCTGACAAGGCGTTACGCCCGAGGGCCGCGGAGGCATAGTTGTGCACTCTGTCGAGCAGCCCGAGGGTGGGCAACGCAGTCAGCCCGGATGACTGCGGGCCTGCAGCCGACATTTTATGAATTAAGTGGGCTAGCAATCGAGACCGCGGTTTTAGTTGAATCTTGAGTCGAGTTCTGAGGTCGGGCCAGAACCCCCCTTGCCCCCAGAACACATCTGCTGGCACTTGAACCGAATGACAACCTGGAACAGGCTGTCTCAAAACCTCCCTGGCAAGCTCCAAAATAGTGATTTCAGGAACGTGGGAGGGCCTTTCGAGGCCACGAGCGGACCGTCAGGCCCGACTACAAAGCTCTTATTTTCAATAAGATCTCCGCCTGGGAAGGCGCCTCCTGCGGCTTTTAAACTCTGTTCTCCTGAAAAGATCAAATTGCGATTCTGGCTAGTTTTGAGACAGCTTCTGAAAGGCCATCGTACCGGGCTCCGCCTGGGCCTGTTTTGCCTGGTTGGGGCGATTGTCCTGGTACCTCAAGAACCCTGGCTTTGCGGCTCTGACAATGTGCCTTGAGTTTCACCCGGAGTCGATAAACGGACCGTGGCCCAGTGGAATCCGCACCAACAGCGGGAGCGCTGAATCAAAATCTCCGAAACTGAGGCCTACCCTTCCCTGGTCCAACAATTCGTAAGCTACCGATATCGACCGCCTTTCAGAGAGCGAGGATTGGAGGGCCACAGGAGCGGGCAGGGTTCTCACTCCCACCCTGGTCCGCACCAGAAGCTGGCCAGAACTCCCCAGTCGAAGACCCGTCGAGGCGTCAAATGCAAAGCCGATCATCTGTGGACTAAACCCGGGTGTGAAGGCGAATTCGAGCGCTTGCCCACCATCGTCGACTCGCACTGCGAGTAGATCGACGCCAGGATAGACGGATCGCACCAAGGTCCGCTTTTGCCGGGAGGAGAAGACGAAGCCCTTCGGTTCACCGGGTCCTTTGTTAGCCCCCACCAGGCGGAGCTCGAGAGGAGAAAAGCTTCCAGCGGAAGAATCTCGCAGAGCAAGCTCGATCGAGCCAGGGCGCGGAACAGTGCGGGGCGCAAACCGCTGTATAAACAAGACGCCTGACTGGGCAACGAGCAGACCCTGGGACATCAGGATTGCCAGCGCCAAGCTTATTCTCCGTTCTCTCGAAAATTTGGCAGCCGTTTTCAGAATCACTTCCCGGCTTTGCAGGCTCTCTCCTTTCAGGTCGTCTCACCTGCGTAATACGCCCCAATCCGGGAGAAAGTTCAGACTGCTGCACCGTGCTGTTTACTGGCCATCAATCGACACCCCCTGAGGAGCACGATAAACAATCTCGCCGGCAAGAGGGTCATCAGACAGGTCATATCCTTGATTTCAGCCGTCGGGCTCGAGTATGGATCTCGATCCCAGATAACTTGAATCGCTCCCTCGCTCGCTTCGCGCTCATCTTGCCTTCGTGGTCCAATAGCCCCATATTGGCGACCACATCCCATTACTTGGACAGGCTCCTGGGAGGTCAATAGCAAGTCGGGAATGATGTATGGAAAAGCTCAACTACTCAGCACATTTCTCGAAACACCACTTCCAGCTGAGTTGCGGTTGTATCTTGCTGACCGTTCTGATTCTGGCCGGCATGGGGCGAAACTGGTGGTGCGAGGACCGCGATTTTTCTCCCTGGGCGGGAGACATCGATGGCCGGTGCACAATTCTCAACATCTGTCAGATCCCTACACTCTCACCCACTTCCTCCACGGACTCGGCTTCTATGGACTCCTCTGGCTGTTTCTCAGGAAAAGAAGCGGAGTCGGCTCCCGGCTGGTGGTCACGACCGCTCTCGAATCCGGCTGGGAAGTCCTGGAAAACACCAAGTTCATCATTGAAAAGTATCGGGAAGATACGCTGGCCCTGGGATATTTTGGGGACAGTATCCTGAACTCGGTCTCTGATATCGTGGCTTGCGGCGTGGGGTTCATGGCCGCTGCCTACCTGCCTGCGATCGGGTCCGTCCTTCTCTTCGCAGCAGTCGAGATCCTTCTCGTAATCTGGATCCGAGACAGTCTGATGCTCAATATCCTGATGCTGATCTGGCCCCTGGATTCAGTCCGGGAGTGGCAGTTGAGCGCTGCATTAGTGTGGATCAAACGGTCTCGTCTTCAGTTGACTGCGGAACCGAATGGCCACCCACTACGAAACGATATTCTCGGGCTCCTGGGATATCGCTCTGGTACTTCACGGTCAGGCGTGCCCCTGTTTCCGTCAATTCTTCAGCAAAAGCAGTGCGATCAGCCGGAGCAGCGAAGCTAACATCGACATGCAGAGCCAGGGTTGTCAGGCGCTTGCCTGCCGCATCGGCTCCATTGCGTAGCCGAGCCACATCCCTCACCACCCGAGCCGCCAGTGTGACCAGGTAGGAACTGGAGAAACGGTCGCGGAGCGAAGCTGCATCGGTTTCCAGCTCACCCAGGAAATCGGGATTGACCAAATACGCCCGGGCGGCAGGGCGTAAAATACGCTCGGTACAACCCCGTCGCTGCTCCTCGGAATCGAGCTCGAGCAGTCCCGCTTTCTCCAGCGATCGAACATGGTAATTGACCTTTTGACGGGCAATGCCCAGCTTTCGGGAGAGTCCGGTGGCCGATTCCGCTTCTTTGTGCAGCTCCGATAGAATCTTTCGACGGAGCGGAGAGAGCAGAGCCGCCAACCCCTGCTGATCGTCGATCACAGCCAGACTGACCGGCGAATTTGCATTCATTCTCGCAGCATCCATTAGACAATAAGAGTTGTCAGAAATGAGCGAGGTGAGGGCCACTTCTTTACAGACAAGTCAAGTTTTCGGGTCGTGCTGAGATTGTCAGTCCTAGAACGTGGGAGCCGGCTTACTCCGGCGAACTCGGGATCAGCCGAATCCGGTTCTGCTGGCCAGGCCAGCAGATTCGCCGCGCGAAGGCGGCTCCCACGTTCTTTGTGGTCCTAGCCCGGATTATGCAAGAGATCCGGATTCGAGTGGATTGGGGACCAGAAAAAATGCCGTAGCTCTCTGATATAAAAGGGTTTATTAAACAAATCCTTATCGGATAACTACGGCAATGTCAAACCCAGTCTGTCAGACCACCCTGGCATTTCACTCGCACACACAAATCACGGCTCGTTTTGATGGTGGGAACCTGACTTCCGATGCCGGATGGCTGTTGTTTGGTTCCCTGGATCGGCAAGATCGACTCTGCGAGGACTTCAGTTCGTGTATTGCGGATAGCCGGGACCAACGCTACGTTCGTCATGAGCAGTTAAAGCTGATCCGACAACGAGTCTTTCAGATCGTTGCCGGGTACGAAGACTGCAATGACGCGGACACGCTGCGCTCGGATCCCATGCTCAAGACCGTCTGTGATCAGTTACCTGAGAGCGATCCTGACTTGGCCACCCAGGCAACTTTTTCCCGTTTGGAAAACTCTGTCAGCAAGAAGGATCTCATGCGTCTGAGCCGGGGGTTCCTACAGCGTTATGTCCGCTCGCTGAAGAAGAGACGCCCCGACCCGGTCATCTTGGACCTGGACAGTACTGACGACCACACTCACGGCCAACAGGAATTCTCTTTTTACCACGGCTATTACCGAAACCACATTCTGCATCCTTGGCTGATCTTCGATGCCGTTACGGGGGACCTGGTCACTGTCGTATTGAGGCCTGGAAACAAGGGGGCTGCCTCTCACATCGTTCCTATTCTGAAACGAATCGTGAAAGCCATTCGACGAGAAGTTGGCAAGGAACTTCAAATTGAGATCCGGGCCGACAGCGGCTTTGCCACGCCTCGGCTCTACGAGTTCTGTGAATCTGAAGAGAACAAACTCCAATATGTCATTGGGTTAAGCCGGAACCCCCGCCTGCAACGGATGGTCGAGCCGATGCTCGAGTCGACTCGACTCAGGTTCGACGAGTTCGAGGAAAAACAACGTCAGTTTGACGAGTTTCTTTATCGAGCCAGCAGCTGGGATCGATTCCGTCGCGTCATCGTCAAAGTGGAAGTCGACCATCGGGGGATCAATCGTCGCTTTGTGGTCACCAACCGAGATGATCTCTCTTCCCAGTCCCTTTATGATCACTACACCGATCGAGGACAGTCGGAGAACTTCATCAAGGCTTTTAAGAACCATCTGAGTATGGATCGGCTGAGCTGTCATCGATTCCTGGCCAACCAGTTTCGACTTCTCCTGCATGGGCTGGCTTACCAGATGTTCGTCCGACTCCGCGATTATCTGTATGGAACCCCCTGGCAGAAACTCGAAATCGAAACTTTGCGTCGCCGGGTCCTCAAAATTGGGGCGCGGGTTCGACAAACCACTCGACGCATCTGGGCCCATCTTTCCTCCGGCTTTCCGGAGCAGGACCTTTTCCTCCTCGTCTTGAATCGCCTTAACTCCAGCTAGGAGTCTGCGCGGCAGGAGTTTCTGATCAACGTGGAATTTCCAATTCTTGAGTTTATGTTTCGGGGTGCCCTATAAGAGAAAGGGCGATCTTTATCGTGCTTCCGCTTGCAGAGGCGGCCGAACTGCTGAAAATGAGCCCAGGGGGAGGGCATCTTTCCGTCCGAACCTGCTCAGCAGGTGGGTAGGCGCCCATGCATGCGTTTCAAGTTCAGGGCGAGACAGACCAGGTCCCACTCGCCTTCCACTTTCTCGAGTCCCCTCAAGCTGAAGGTTCGAAAGCCAAGGACCTGTTTAACCCAGCCGAATACAGGTTCCGCGATCACCTTGCGCCGGCGGTAGACAGTTTGCCCCGCCTCCGTGCCCAGCTTCTTGAACATGCGAAGCGTGGCGGGGAGATTTTCCGACGGCTCTGGATCTCGCCCCCTCTCGGCCCAAAGAGATGTAGCCATCGATCTCGCGTTCTTCTAGACCTTCAAAGTTCTCCTCGGACTTATACCCGGCGTCGGCCACTACCTGCTCGGGAGGGTGCTCCAGGTTCTCTTGGACCGCATCGATCATCCCCAGTAATTGTCTGTTGTCGGCCGCGTTATTGGTAACCCCCGTGGCCACGATCATCTGTGTCTCCTCATCCACAGCGGCTTGCGTGTTGTAGCATTGTTCGAATCCCCCAGAGCTCTTCATGATTCGACTTTCCGGATCTGTAAAGTTGTCTTGGGCCTTCTCCTCGGGAACTCCAAACTCCCGCTTGAAGGGGCGTCCTCCGCGCGGGTTCTTGCGACCGTCTCCGGGCTTGCGGCCGCGCTTCCGATCCGCCTCGGCCTGCCGTTGCTCCACGCGCTGCTTTGCCTCCCCGATCTTTTTCAGCCGATCTTCGCGGCGGCGTAACTCTTCAGGCAGTTCGTCTCCCTGATTCTCCTCGCCGTAGAGCTCGTCTTCCGCTTTATCCACCTGCTGCGCACGATCCAACAGTTCGGCGATCTCTCCTTCCAGCCTTTTCTCTTCTTCCAACATCCGTGAATAGCTCATCGCCTTATGTTTGCTGGCGTTGGCCTTGATCTTACAGCCGTCCACCGCCACTCGCCCCAGCTTGACCAATCCCGCCTCGGCCGCGATCCGCGCCACCTGTCCAAACAGTTTCTTGAACTCTTTGAGATGACGTTGACGAAACTCCGCCATCGTCCGGTGGGCTGGAAAATTACCCGCCGACAACACTCGAACAGCCAGTTTCCGCGACGAGAACGTTCCCGTCGCGTACCCATAAATCAGGATCTTCACCATCATCCTCGGATCAAACGGCCGATTGCGCCGCCCGTCCCCTTCGTACGGCGCGTAGAATCCACTCAGATCCAGCTCATCCACCGTTTCGGAGATAAAGTAGGACAGATGATCTTCCGGCAACCAATCTCGCGGGGAGGGGGGTAGCAAGAAGCTCTGCTCCGGCTGGTACTTCCGAAATGTCGTTCCCATATCGCCATTTTATTCACCAGCCCGGAGATTTCCTGCCGCGCAGACAAGCGGTGTCGTCTTCGACCTCAGGACAATTAAGGATTGGGATTGAAGGACAGAGCTGGGGTTAAACTGAGCTGTTATCGTCTTGCTCTTTCAGGGCAGGCTTCTCCCGGCTCCATCAAACCTTGCCCTCACCTCGTTCCGTCACACCCCCTGCCTCATTCGCTTCATCACCGCCTG
>CBDDCF010000023.1:0-172598 GCA_965225995.1 Acidobacteriota bacterium
GAAGCTCGGGGAAAAGCAACTGCCGGTGCGACGCCCTGTAAGGTGGCGAACAAGTCACGGTCGCTCCCGATCCCAGAAGTGGTGTAGTGGGCCGAGCTGCCCGCATCTGCCGTGGAACCGCAGGTCGGCCTCCTTGTCTGCTTGATTTCCTGCCCCAGTAAAGACGGAAAGCTGTGGTGTGCCATCGCTTGACTGTGGCTGGCTGCATCAGACGATCCCGGTGATTCCAGGGATTTCTGAATCTGGACAGGAATACCCAAAGCAACTTGAAAGGCTGGGTGAATTTGGGTCGGGGCTGGTCCTTCTTCTCGATCCGACGCTTGCACTCCGCCAACTGGCTTTCCGCTGCCAAAACCCTGACTGCCAAAGCGACTCTAGAACTGAAGAGAGCCGATAGAAAAGTGTAGATGTATCCGGCAACTCGCCGGAGATCAGAAATCGTCCCAAGCATGATCTGGAACAGGCAACAAATCTCTCTCACTGTCAGCAGAATACGAAGTCAAGAACAGTCACTCAAGGATTCCGTAAACCATTGCTTTGAAAGGTGGACGAGGTTTTTCGGGGGCACAGGCTTTTTCGGCGAGACCCCGAAATCCCCGTAAACTGTTGAAAGCAAATGGTCGGGGCAGAGGGATTTGAACCCCCGACTTCCTGCTCCCAAAGCAGGCGCGCTACCAGACTGCGCCATGCCCCGACAATTCAGCACTTTTGCTTGGATGACCCTTGGGGTGGGTGGTCTGCACCTAGGTGGGTTTTCGCGGTCCTCCACTTTTGCGTCGCCGTCCACACCGGCCGGATCTGCGGCTACCGAAGCAGTAGTCTAGCATGTCGGGCAATCTCGGTGAAACCGCTCAAACGACTGAGCCGAGTCAGATCAGAATCGACGAAATTACTGCCAGTGAATCGCGTCGTTGCATAAATCGCTTCGGCACGTCAGATTGTCTCCAGTGGGACAGGGGACCAGCCTTGGGGATGAGGCCCAAGGGGTACACCTTCCGTTATCGAGTTCGCAAAGTCTTTCTGAAAGGCCATCCAATATGCACTCGGCTTGAACGCAGCATACTAGAGAATCGCGGCGGAGACAGCCGGGTTGACTCGGACCCAAAACGTTGAATAATGAACAGCAGATGAGCGAACTCGCTTATCAAGGGAGTACAGCATGGCATCAATAATTGACATTGAAGATCGGTGAAAAGTATGGGGCCAAGCTGGCCGAGGCCGGCATCAAGACCACTCAGGCGCTACTCAAAGCGGGTGGTAGCGCCAAGGGTCGCAAAGGAGTTGCCGAGAAATGTGGAATCAGTGAGAAAGTGGTCCTTCGCTGCGTCAACATGGCAGATCTCTTCCGGATTAAGGGTGTCGGGGAAGAATATTCCGATTTGTTGGAGGCAGCCGGTGTCGATACCGTTCCAGAATTAGCCCAGCGCAATACCGCTAATCTGTGCAAGAAGATGCTCGAGGTCAACGCAAAGAAGAAACTTGTTCGGCGTCCCCCGGCCGCGAGCATGGTGGAACGCTGGGTCGCTCAAGCAAAAACCCTGCCCCGAGCCATCGAATACTAGCTGAGCAGACAAGGTTCCCGGGCCAATTCCCACTGAACTCAATCGCGGAGGACTTAAATGGTTAGAGGCACTGGTGGGGGAACTAACCGCAGGCTGCTGAATACCTCAAACCCATTCCAGATCTCAATAGCAAAATCTTCTCTGCGAAATCTCTGCGTCTCCGTGTCTCTGCGCTTGCATCTCCAGGAATTGTGAGTTGGGAGTTACTCCGGAGGTGTAGACCCGTCTGGGGCATAGTAGCCTTTTCGGTAATTGACCTGGGCGTCGATTCCTTTTACCCGAACTCGGATCTTGCGAAATTCTCCATTTCGGCGCGGATTGTTGGGGCGATAGGTGATGTTGTATTGGTTTCGAAGCGTGTCGTTGATGGCAGTAAAGGCTTTGCTGAGTTGGGAAACAGAGTAGGGAAAGTAAACCTGGCCGCCGGTCGCTTCGGCTAGTTGCTTGAGAGCATTGTCCCCTTCGTGGTCGATGTCAGCCCCAAAACGGGTGGTACTAATCGCAAAAATGGCGGCTTCGGCCTTGTAGGCCATGCGCAGCGCGCCCTCGAAGCTGTGAGTACTCGACAGATCAGCTCCATCCGAGAGGATCACAACCGTCTTTCGCCCCTCGACTTCGATCATCTTCTGTTCTGCGATCAAGTAGATTGCGTCATACAGCGAAGTCCCTCCGCCTGCCCGGAGTCGGTCAATCTCTCGCACCAAATCGTTGGGGTTGTTTGTGAAGTCATGAAGCAGCGTGACACCTGTGTCGAATTCGAGCAGCAGAGCCAGGTCGGTGGGGCGCATTACCGAAAAAATGAAATCGGTGGCAGCCTCCTTCTCGAAATTCAACTTCACCTTCACGCTCGAGCTGGTATCCATGCAGAGGGCAATCGTCAGAGGGAGATCGGTTTGCTGGCTGAAATTCGTGATCTCCTGCCGAACGCCCTCGTCGAGAATCTCGAAATCGCCAGCTGACAAACCCTTGATGAACTCTCCGGTAGTCTTGTCGAACACCGAAACCAACACGTTGACGGCATCGACAGTAACGCGGATGGTCTGGTCGGAGACGTTGTTTTGCGCCAGGACATCGGGAATGGACGGAGCGAAGAAGAACGCTGCGACCAGAATCCGGGCTAAGAGGCCACCAGATCGTGCCCCACGAACCGGGCTCAAAAGCGGCGGCGCCTCCTTCCAAAATTGAGAAATGAAGTGTCCCAACCCAGCCCGGAGAGAGAATCCAATTCTGTGCTGAGTAATCTGTTTTGACAAAAGTTCGGTCATCCTTGTTTCGAAAGCCAACTAGTATTCTATTATCCCAGACGGTGCAGCAGACCGGCAAGTTCAGGCGGCAAGGCAGATTCGAAGCAAACTCGTTCTCCGTCGGGATGGGCAAATGCCAGCCGGGTCGCATGGAGAAAGGGCCGATCCAAAGATTGAATGTCCGATCGGGTTTTCGAATCGATGATTCCCTTCCACCTATTCCCTGCGTAGAGATCGTCTCCGACCACGGGATGCCCCACCGCCTCAAGGTGGACACGGATCTGATGGGTGCGCCCAGTGTGGAGCCGAATTCTCAAGTAGCTGAAGGTACCTGGATAGTTCTCGACCCGGTATTCCGTAAGAGCTGAGCGGAGTTTTCGGGAGCGGGTCGAGAACCTGACACGTTGGTTGGGATGCCTGCCCAGGGGGAGCTCGATGCGGCCCTGTTGGGGACGAACTTCCCCGTAGACAAGGGCCAGATACTCCTTCTCGACGGTCCGTGCCTTGAACTGGGCGGCCAGGAATTCATGCACCCGATCCTGCTTGGCGATCACGAGCAGGCCGGACGTGCCTTTGTCGAGGCGATGCACGATACCGGGGCGCAGGCTTTCATCGCGGCTGATCGTTCGAAAATGGTAAAGCAGAGCGTTGACTAATGTTCCTGAGCGATTGCCGGCCCCAGGATGCACCACCAGACCGGCTGGCTTATCCACCACCACTAGATTTTCGTCCTCAAAAAGGACATCGAGGGGGATGTCTTCAGGCTCTAGAGCGAAGGGCTCGGGACTGGACATCGAGACTTCGATTTGATCCTCCTGGCGTAGCTGATAACCGGATTTGGGATGCTCCTGGTTGACCGTGACGAAGCCCTGGTCAATCCAGCGACGCTGCGAGCTGCGGGAGTGCTCGGGAAAATGATCGCGCAAGAAATGATCGAGCCGCCGACCGGCGTCTCCAGCACCTACAACGAAGTAACGATTGTCGTCAGGCACGTCTAGTCCCGTAGACTATGATTCCTCGACCTCGACTGGTTAGCCCCTCTCGCATACGTCATCACAATTATGGACTATGGGACTTCGGCTTGGCAGAAACCTTTTCCAGGGTCAAGAAGGCAAGAATACCGGCCAGCAGAACCACCAGGCTGATCACTTGGGGGATGGACAGCAGGCCGCCAAAGACGAAGCCACGGCCAATATCTCCTCGGAAAAACTCGTTCCCGAAACGGACCAGGCCATAACCCACAAAATAGAATGCAATCACCTGGCCGGGATAGGAACGGCGGGCATGCCACCAGAAAAGGAACCCGAAGAGCAACAAAGTGCCCACTGACTCGTAGAGCTGCACGGGATGAAGTGGGACGCTGAGTGGAACTCCCACATTGTCGGCAGCATAGTGGCTGCTAAAGGTCACCGCCCAGGGCAGGTTGGAAGGAGTTCCATAGTCGCAGCCAGCAGCAAAGCATCCAACTCGGCCGATGGATTGTCCCAGCGCGATGGCCGGCGCCGCGGCGTCGGCTACTTTCCAGAAGCTCAGGCTGGGATGGCGGCGAATAAAGAAATAACTTCCCAATGTGGCGCCGATGAGGCCTCCGAAGTAGGCTCCTCCGGCCTGCCAGAATTCCAGGCTCAAGAAGCGCTGCGGGTTGGCCACGTAATAATCGAGGTTGGTCAGAACCATCAGCACTTTGGCTCCAACCAGAGCTGACAGGATCACTACGAATCCAAGATCCCAGGCCCGGGTACGGTTCATCCCGTCCCGTTCCCCCAAGTGGGCCAACAAGGCGGTAGCGGACAAGAAGGCCAGGGCTAGCAGGAGGCCGTAGGTGTGTAGGGTGATTGGGCCCAGTTCGAAAAGTCTAGGAAACATCGATAGGAGCTAAGGGTAACACGGGTTGTGGTGGTAAACGAGTCGGGAACCGGCTCCGTTTTCTTTGCCCATATTCTCCCCCCAGGGCCGTGAAAATACAGGGCAAAGGTAACTACTTGGCAGGCAAGATGCCTGGGCTACTTGGCAGGCAGGATGCCTGGGCTACTATTCGTCTTTGCGTTTGGCTGCTTCGATCACCTTTTCGGCGATGTTGTGCGGGACCGGGTCGTAATGGGAATGCCGCATGGTGTAGCTGCCTCGCCCACCAGTCAAGGAGGTAAGCGTCGGGGCGTAGTTGAGCAACTCAGCCAACGGAACCTGGGCCCGAATGATCTGCGAGTTGCCTTTCATGTCCATTCCCTGAATGCGCCCCCGGCGGCTGTTCAAGTCGCCCATCGCATCTCCAGCGCTGTCTTCCGGCACGTAGATCTCGACGTCCATAATCGGCTCGAGTAGAACTGGACGAGCCGTCTCCATGGCTTTCTTGAAGGCGAGGGAGCCGGCGATCTTGAAGGCCATCTCCGAGGAATCAACGTCATGGTAGCTCCCGTCGTAGAGAGTCACCTTGAAATCTACTACCGGAAATCCTGCCAGAAACCCCCGCAGGGAGGCCTCCTGAATCCCCTTTTCCACGGCTGGGACATATTGGCGTGGGATCGATCCACCGAAGAGCTTATCGACAAATTCGAAACCGCTCCCCCGCTGGTTGGGCACCATCCGGATCTTGCAATCTCCGAACTGGCCGTGCCCTCCCGTCTGCTTCTTGTGACGGCCCTGAACATCGGCTGAGCCTGTAATGGTTTCCCGGTAGGGGACTTTGGGCGTCTTGAGCAGGACGTCGACTCCAAATTTTTTCTTCAGCTTGTTGACGACGACTTCGATGTGTAGCTGACCACTTCCTGAGAGTAGAAACTCATTTGTTTGAGGGTCGCGCCGGAAGAAGATCGAAGGATCTTCCTCGAGTAACTTGGAGATAGCGGTGCTGATCTTTTCTTCATCGCCCCGACTCTTCGGTTCGATCGCAAAACTGATGGCCGGCTCGGGGAATTCCACTTTCTGTACGAGTGCTCCGAAGCCGGACTCAGCCAGGGTATCCCCAGTAACACTTGTCTTGAGCTTGAGAACTCCATAGATGTCGCCATAGTGGGCCACCGGCAGGGGGTCGTGCGCTTTTCCTTGAAAGCTTTGTAGAGTGCCAAGGCGCTCATCAGACTCCTGGTTGAGATTGTGCAGAACCGAGTCCGACTCGATGGAACCGGAGACCACTTTGAGGAGGCTGATACGTCCCGCGAATGGATCGGCCAACGTCTTGAAAAGGAAGGATGCCGGAGGGCCGTCCGGCCCTGCTTTGACGGTCGCCGTTTCCCCCGAGCGGGGGTCTCTGAAATCGAATTGGGCTCTTTCCAGAGGGCTGGGGAAAAGGTCCACTATCGAATCTAACAACTGCTTGGAACCGATATTCAGAGTTCCTGAAGCGCAAAAGAGCGGGATGATTTCACGGCTCTGGATTGATTTGCGGAGACCCGAGACCATGTCCTCCTCGCTGAGTGAGCCGTCCTCAAAAAACTTTCCCATCAGAGCATCGTCGCTCTCGGCGATCATCTCGATGAGTTCTTCCCGTTTGGACTCGACGTCGCCGGCCATATCGCTGGGAATCGCTTCTTCGGTGAACTGCCCACTACCATCTGTCTTGTATATATAGGCCTTGCCCCGAATGAGATCGACGATTCCTCGAAAATCCTTTTCCTGGCCCACCGGAAGCTGAAGTGGAGTCACACTTCTCCCGAAAGTCTCCTGCAGGGAATTGAGGCTACGCCGGAAGCTGGCCCGCTCGCGGTCCATCTTTGAGATCACGATCGCCTTCGAAAGCCCGAATCCATCGGCAAACTCCCACACCTTCTCGGTTTGGACTTCGACTCCAGCTACTGCATCGACCACCACAACCACGGTATCAGCAGCAATCAAGGAAGCCTTGGCATCCAAGATAAACGCGCTGTATCCGGGAGTATCCAGGATATTGATTTTCCTCTTTCTCCATTCGCAGTAAGCAAGAGCAGTATTGATAGTGACTTTCCGCTCGATCTCATCATCTTCATAGTCGGTCACCGTGTTTCCTTCTTCGACACGGCCGAGTCGACTCACTGCTCCGGCCGAATACAGCAAAGCGCTCACCAATGAGGTCTTTCCAGAGTCCCCATGGCCAACAAATCCGACATTCCGGAGATGCTCGCTGTCGTATTCCTTCATAGATGCTCTTTGATTGGGTTATATTCGAAGAGGGGAACTGTAACACAGCGTTACGGATTTTTTCAATTTGCGCTTAGGCCCTTGGAGCGGGCGTTTATGATCAAATTTTCGAGAGCATTGCGGCTGCCAGACCGGCATCTGAGATCGATCAATTTGAAGGCTTTGGGATTACTCGTCCAAGGGCTCCTGCTGGTGACCAGTTGCGCCTCCTCGGCAGCCGTGCAGTCGCTTCGAGTGGACGCTGAGCTGGCTTTGCAACACACTGCAAAAATCGTTGAGTTTGGGCCCCGTATCCCGGGCTCGGTTGCTGTGCGTCAGGTGGGTGACTACATCATTGGCCAGCTGGAGTCCGCTCAACTGCAGGTGGTAACTGACTCCTTCGCACCATTTACTCCCAACGGCCGCATCGACATGCGCAATATCTGGGGTGTTTTAGAGGGGGATCCGGAGTCGGTCATCATGCTGGCGAGCCACTACGACAGCAAGTTGTACCGGAACTTCAGATTCGACGGAGCCAATGACGGAGGTTCGAGCTCCGGATTGCTGCTGGAGTTGGCCCGGGTGTTGGCGTTGAATAAGCCGCTGTCGAGCACCATTTGGTTCACGTTCTTTGACGGTGAGGAAGCATTCCAAACCTGGACCGACCAAGACAGCCTTTACGGAAGTCGCCATTTCGTCGAGCGACTCAAACAGACCGGAAGCCTCAGAAAAGTACGCGCGCTCGTGTTGCTGGACTTGATCGGAGGCGAAGACTTGGTGCTCTATCGAGATGTGGCTTCGACCGACTGGCTTACGCGGCTGTTTTGGTCAAGAGCGGCGACCCTTGGACATGGTGAGATCTTTCGACTGAAGGGGACCACTGCCGCAACCGATGATCACATCCCTTTTTCTCGAGCCGGAGTCCCGGTGATCGACATCATTGACCTGGACTACGCTCACTGGCATCAGGAGAGCGACACCCTGGACAAGATCAGCAAAAATAGCCTTCAAGTCGTGGGAGACGTCGTTTTGGCCACTCTCCCGGATCTTGAAAAGCAATTGAAGGAGGCACAGTGAATCGGTTCGTCGGGCTCTTACTGCTCCTGGCTACCCAATCGCCCACCATCAACGAGGAGCGCCCCCGGGCTCGCGAGGCTGGAATCAAGGTGGGAGTCCTCCCGGTCGGACGATTAAATGCCATCACGGATGTGGCCGGAGTGCGGGTCGGACATGTCACCGTGTTCGAGGGTGAGGATCTTCGCACCGGTGTCACGGCTATTCTTCCGCATGAAGGGAATGTGTTCTTGGAAAAGGTGCCGGCGGCGGTTTATACGGCCAACGGATTCGGCAAACTCATGGGTACTACCCAAGTACAAGAGTTGGGAAATATAGAGACTCCGATCCTTCTTACCGGGACGCTCAACGTTCCCCGGGTGGCGGATGGACTGCTCGACTATATGCTCAATCTGCCCGGCATGGAGAGCATCCGCTCGGTCAACCCAATCGTGGGAGAAACCAACGATGGATCTCTTAATGACATCCGGCGGCGCGTCGTAGGAAGCCGCCATGTTCGTGAGGCCATCTCCAGCGCCAAATCTGGACCGGTCGAAGAGGGGGGTAGTCGGAGCAGGCACGGGCACCGTTTGCTTCGGCTTCAAGGGTGGAATCGGCACCTCCTCCCGAGTCTTACCGGAAGCTCTGGGAGGACATACCCTGGGAGTTCTCGTTCAGACTAATTTCGGAGGCATCCTTCAAATCGGAGGCGCTCCGGTCGGACAAGAGCTGAGGCGATACTATCTCAGCAATCCGGGGGAACCGGACCGGAGTGCCGATGGTTCTTGCATGATCGTGATCGCTACCGATGCCCCCTTGAGTTCTCGCAATCTGCAGCGTCTGGCGCGCCGTGCCATGTTGGGGTTGGCGGCGGCCGGAAGCAGTTCGAGCAACGGCAGCGGTGACTATGTGATCGCTTTCAGCACAGCCCGTGAGCTCCGGATCCCATATCGAGGAGGACGCAGCCTCCAAGAGCGCCTGTTGGGCGGCTCCCGCTTGTCCAATAACGACGTATCTCCACTCTTTCAAGCGGTCAAGGAAGCCACCGAGGAAGCCGTCTACAACTCACTCTTCAAAGCACGTACAGTGAAGGGGTACGGGGGACGTACCGACGAAGCCCTCCCCCTGGACAAGGTGCTGCCGATTCTCAAGAAGTATCGGGTAGTGCCCTGAGCTGATTTCAGGATCGTGGGCCTTCCGAGGCCGCGAACGGACCGTCTCCCGACTATAAAGCTCTTATTTTCAATAAGATCGCCGCCTGGGAAGGCGCCTCCCACGGTTTTGAAATTCTGTTCTCCTGAAGGCCAAATTGCGATTCTGGCTAGTTTTGCGACAGCTTGAGGGATGCCTGGGCTACTTGGCAGGCAGCCTGCGCTACTGGCGGAACATGTCGATCAGGTTGGCGACTAGACCGCTCCATCCTGTCTGGTGGGAAGCCCCCAGGCCCGCTCCGTTGTCGCCGTGGAAATATTCATAGAAAAGAAGGAGATCTTTCCAATGCGGATCGGATTGGAATTTCTCGGTACCTCCGTAGACGGGCCGGCGTCCTTCATTGTTGCGCGCGAAAATACCGATCATTCGGTTGCCGATCTCCTGCGCAGCTTCCTCCATCGTCAGATCCCGCCCCTTGCTCTTCCAATGCACTTTCTGCTCATCGCCGTAGGCCCGGTGGAACTTGAGTAGCGACTCGATAATGAGGAACGAGGTCGGGAACCAGATCGGTCCCAGCCAGTTGGAATTGCCCCCCTTTATCTTGACGATGGCTTCAGCCAGCTCATAGCCGACTTGCGCGTCTCCAAAGACGAAGGGATCATGTTCGTGGGCCTTGGACAAGCTCCGAATCCCATAATCCGAAAGGAACTCTCCCTCTTCCCAGACTCGCTCCATGAGTCGGGACAGTTGGTGACGGTCTACGATCGACAGGACATGGCGAGCCGAGCCGTGTTCGTGAGCGGCAAAGACAGCTTCGCCAACCAGATCCGGGCGATTCTTAATGAACCAATCGACATTCCGCAAGAAGTAGGGGAATTGATCCAGCTCGGCATCAGCCAGGACATCAATCGCATAGATAGGGATCAAACCGACCAGAGAGCGTACCTGAAAGCGATGGAAATCGCCGTTTGGATAACGCAGCACGTCGTAAAAGAAGCCGTCCCTTTCATCCCAGAGCTGATAGTTGCGCCCCCCCCGTTTTTTTCATGGCCGCCCCGATATAGACAAAGTGCTCGAAGAACTTGGTTGCCATCCCCTCGTACACTCGGTTCTCTTTGGCCAGTTCCAAAGCCATTCGCATCAAGTGCAGACAGAAGAAACCCATCCAGCCAGTGGCATCTGATTGTTCGAGAATCGCACCGTCAGGAAGCTCTTCACTACGGTCGAGAACCGTAATGTTATCCAATCCCAAGAACCCGCCTTCGAAGACATTGGCTCCCTGCGAGTCCACCTTGTTGATCCACCAGGCGAAGTTGATCAGCAGCTTCTGAAAGCACTTTTCGAGGAATTCCCTATCTGCCTTCCCAGTTCGCTGCTCTTCAAGTCGATAGACCTGCCAACAAGCCCAGGCATGAACCGGAGGATTGAGATCGGAAAATTCCCGCTCGTAGGCCGGGATCTGGCCGTTCGGGTGCTGGAACTGCTCAAACAGCATGAACCACAGATCCTCTTTGGCGAACCAGGGGTCGATCAGAGCGATGGAAACGCAGTGGAAAGCTAAATCCCAGGCGGCAAACCAAGGATACTCCCACTTGTCGGGCATCGATAGGATCCGCATGGAATTCAGGTGCAGCCAGTGCTGATTTCGAATGCTGTAGCGCGACTTGGGGGCCTGGCGCTGGATGCGCCTTTCGTCTTCGCTGGCTTTTGGCGGATGCACCAACTCGTAGAATTCGTCGGCTTCCCTTTTGCGGTCAGCGACCACCTGGGCGGCATCCTTGAGGGGAGAGCGCATTTGGCGATCGGTAAAACGAAGCAAGAGTATTTCGGAACCACCTGCCGGAACAGTCCTCTGGTAACGAAAACAGGCCTTGGTTCCGGCTTGTTCCGGATTGACGGCCCCCTCTTCTTTGTCGCAAATGTGGCGATGAAACGCGTCCTTTACGTAGCGGCTTATATTGGGGCTAGCATAGAGCTTCTCACTGTTGGTCTCGTTGTTGGTGAAGAGCAGTTCACCTCCCTCGGGACCGTAGAGATAGCGCTTTCCAACACGGTATTCAAAGGGAAGATTGGGAAGAGCATCGGCGTTGGCATCATCCGATTCGATGCTCACATAGCCGGTGCCGGAGGGTCCTGCTTGCATCATCGGCATCGAGCCACGCACTTTGCCCCAGGCCCAGGTGTTACGGAACCAGACCTGGGGTACGAGATGAATCTCAGCCGCCTCATCTCCTCGGTTACAGACTTCGATCCGGATGCAGATATCTTCCGCTGACGCTTTGGCATATTCGACGTAGACGTCGAAATAGCGATCCTCATCGAAGACACCGGTATCGAGCAACTCGAATTCAGGTCCCTGCCCGGTCCGGCTCCGATTTTCGTCGACCAGCCAGGCATACGGAAACTCGGCTTGGGGATACTTGTAGAGCTGCTTCATGTAGCTGTGAGAAGGAGTATTGTCCAGGTAGAAGTAGTACTCCTTGACATCTTCTCCATGGTTGCCCTCGCTGGAAGAGAGGCCGTACAAGCGTTCCTTCAGAATCGGATCGCGCCCCTTCCAGAGGCCCAGGCAAAGAGCCATGATCCCAGGCCGATCCATCAGGACTATAGTCCTCGCGAACCGTAGCCCAGGACCGTTCACTCGTATATGGCCCCCACTTCCTCCAGGGTTGTACAGGACCCTCATAAGGCTCTTCAAGCCTTTTGTATCCGGCGCTCTGTGAGATCCCTTTCAGCTCGGGACTCTGGCTCGCTGCCTGCTTGGTCTGTTTCGCACCCTTCGCCATTCCTCCTCCTCCTCCTCTGCTTCAAGTAGTCTTCCCATTGACAGTCCGCCTGGGAAGCTGTCCGAACTCGTCCGAGTTTGAGGCCAGCACTTTCACTCATAATAAAATTGCCCCTTCGCAAAGTAAAAAAGTGGCGATCTAATCTAGCCCGGATAATGCACGCGTTGTCGGCTGCAGAGCCGGGATTATCCGGGCTAGGAGTCTGCGCGGCAGGAGTTTCTGATCAACGTGGAATTTCCAATTCTTGAGTTTATGTTTCGGGGTGCCCTATAAGAGAAAGGGCGATCTTTATCGTGCTTCCGCTTGCAGAGGCGGCCGAACTGCTGAAAATGAGCCCAGGGGGAGGGCATCTTTCCGTCCGAACCTGCTCAGCAGGTGGGTAGGCGCCCATTCATGCGTTTCAAGTTCAGGGCGAGACAGACCAGGTCCCACTCGCCTTCCACTTTCTCGAGTCCCCTCAAGCTGAAGGTTCGAAAGCCAAGGACCTGTTTAACCCAGCCGAATACAGGTTCCGCGATCACCTTGCGCCGGCGGTAGACAGTTTGCCCCGCCTCCGTGCCCAGCTTCTTGAACATGCGAAGCGTGGCGGGGAGATTTTCCGACGGCTCTGGATCTCGCCCCTCTCGGCCCAAAGAGATGTAGCCATCGATCTCGCGTTCTTCTAGACCTTCAAAGTTCTCCTCGGACTTATACCCGGCGTCGGCCACTACCTGCTCGGGAGGGTGCTCCAGGTTCTCTTGGACCGCATCGATCATCCCCAGTAATTGTCTGTTGTCGGCCGCGTTATTGGTAACCCCCGTGGCCACGATCATCTGTGTCTCCTCATCCACAGCGGCTTGCGTGTTGTAGCATTGTTCGAATCCCCCAGAGCTCTTCATGATTCGACTTTCCGGATCTGTAAAGTTGTCTTGGGCCTTCTCCTCGGGAACTCCAAACTCCCGCTTGAAGGGGCGTCCTCCGCGCGGGTTCTTGCGACCGTCTCCGGGCTTGCGGCCGCGCTTCCGATCCGCCTCGGCCTGCCGTTGCTCCACGCGCTGCTTTGCCTCCCCGATCTTTTTCAGCCGATCTTCGCGGCGGCGTAACTCTTCAGGCAGTTCGTCTCCCTGATTCTCTTCGCCGTAGAGCTCGTCTTCCGCTTTATCCACCTGCTGCGCACGATCCAACAGTTCGGCGATCTCTCCTTCCAGCCTTTTCTCTTCTTCCAACATCCGTGAATAGCTCATCGCCTTATGTTTGCTGGCGTTGGCCTTGATCTTACAGCCGTCCACCGCCACTCGCCCCAGCTTGACCAATCCCGCCTCGGCCGCGATCCGCGCCACCTGTCCAAACAGTTTCTTGAACTCTTTGAGATGACGTTGACGAAACTCCGCCATCGTCCGGTGGGCTGGGAAATTACCCGCCGACAACACTCGAACAGCCACGTCCTCATACACTCGACGAGCCAGTTTCCGCGACGAGAACGTTCCCGTCGCGTACCCATAAATCAGGATCTTCACCATCATCCTCGGATCAAACGGCCGATTGCGCCGCCCGTCCCCTTCGTACGGCGCGTAGAATCCACTCAGATCCAGCTCATCCACCGTTTCGGAGATAAAGTAGGACAGATGATCTTCCGGCAACCAATCTCGCGGGGAGGGGGGTAGCAAGAAGCTCTGCTCCGGCTGGTACTTCCGAAATGTCGTTCCCATATCGCCATTTTATTCACCAGCCCGGACATTTCCTGCCGCGCAGACTCCTAGGAGCCTGTCCGAGTAATGGGGTGTGGTCGCGAACATGGGTCTTGTGAGTCGAGCTCACGAAGAGAGACGGAAAGCGATGGCCCCCATCGTTGACGGATCTCGACAAATAAGTCGTCCACAACCCACATGTTCCCTTTGGGTTACGGGAGGCTCGTAACGCGATCGACACCATTACTCGGACAGGCTCCTAGCGCAAACACTACAAACCGGTGCCAAGGATTTGCATGACTGAGATGACGCTCAACGGGCTCGGCCAAAGCCGAACTCAGACCGCTGGCCTGGCGGCCAACGATTCACCGCACGAAGGCGGTTCCCACATTCTTTGTGGGTTGTCCTCTCGTCGGTTTGAGGCGGAGCTGGCTCGTACAAAGCGCAGAGCCCAACTGCTCCTTAAGAGTCGATGGCTTGCTGTACGGCGTTTTGGATGGCCTTCAGATCGGGGAACTCTCCACTCTGTAATTTGGAGTAGATCTTCTTCCCGTCGATGCTGATTTCGAAGGCGCCGCCACCGGAGGGCACGAGACTCAGCTCACGAATAGCCTTGTTCTGCTGTTGCAGGATTTCGAGCGCCATCCAGGCGGCTCTTGGGGTGTAGTTTCAATCCGTGCAGTAGATGATCTCGATTCGGACAGACATGGTGTTTCGCTAGCTTCCTTGAGATTAATCGGGTGATCCTGGTGCGTCGGATCGGCTCCTACGCACCAGTCTCGTTGTCAGGCTCGCCAAAAACGGCGCTGTTTATCGAGTGTGTCTTCTAGCTTCTGGCGCACAGCCAAGTGGTCGACATCGGCCAGCTTGCACCAATAGGGGAAGCCTTCATCGTCGGTTGAGATCCACTCGATCGCCTTCTTCTTAAGAAGGCGATAGTCATTCCGAGAAGTCTCCTTCACGGACTCCAAGTCCATCACAGCTTCATGCCAGGCTTGTCGGAGGATCGCAACCGCTAAGTTGCGCTCAGAGCGGGAGTCGGGTAGGCTTCGGCGACTTGGCCCGCGTGAAACGCTCCTCAGTTTCATCGCCGGGTATCATAGCATACCTGTGACGCTTCCGGGGCACAAAAACAGTGGCCTCAGAAGAGCCTGAGCAGATGCGAAAACGTTTGATGGTAGGCGGCTTAGAGCATGATTCTGTCATGCCTAGCAGGTGATCAGCGGAGGAATCAGAAGTGGACCGAAAAGCTTTCGAATCGCGCATGCGTGGTGCTGGCGACACGGACTACGAGCAGTACTTGGACACACCAGGATTGCTCGCCTGTCAAAAAGACTTTGCCGATTTCTGCAACCCCGACGAGCTCCAATTTCAAGTCGTGCATCAATCCTCGGAACTACTCATGAAGCTGGCAGCTTACAGTCTGCTGGACATCGATGAGAATCTGTCGGAAAGGAACACGAATCGGGTCTTGACGCTCTTTCGCAGAGTTCACTATTGCCTGAAGTTGATGACTGAGACGCTCGCACTGCTCGAGACCATGTCTCCCAAAGAGTATCAGGAGATTCGACTCCAGCTAGGCAACGGTAGTGGTCAGGAGTCCCCCGGATTTCGGGTTCTACTTAAAATGTACCAGCCGATCTGGGAGAGTTTCGAGAAGCACTATCTAGAGGAACAAAACCTGACCATCGAGCAGATCTACAATTCCGGATATAACCACGGAGACGCATATGTAGTGGCAGAGGCTCTGGTAGAGTTCGACGAACTCTTCCAGAAGTTCCGCTTTCACCACATCCAGCTCATCCACCGCTCGATCGGTCTGGAATCGAAGTCTTTGAAAGGACGGTCGGTGGAACTGCTGAACGAAGGTGTCCGCACTAAGTTCTTCCCCAAGCTGTGGAAGATTCGCAGCCAGATGACCGACAGCTGGGGAGGCGAATATGGAGTGGTACGGGATTCCATCACCGGACACTGAGGGGGAAACTCAGAACTCAGAACTCAGAAAGGGCTTTATGCCCCGGCCTTAGCGCCTGTGGACTGTCTGCACAAAGAAAACGGACTCTTTTTTTTCAGAGCTCGGAGTTCGGACTTTCTTTGGGGGGACACCCGCGGGAGAGGCCACCGAAGTGTCTCTCCCGCGAGTGAGGGGAGTGCAGTGCGAGGTTCTCGTTCTATATAACGCTCGGCTTCCCAATTAGGTTCAAATGTGTGGTTCGTTTTCGAACCGATCTCCCTGGCTGAGCGCTTTGGGCTCAGTACGTAAGGCCTCGAAGCTCGCGCTGCCGCTGGGCGCTCTGAGAGCCGGCATTTCAAGGCTACGGTCCGGCTATCGACTCACAGTGAACTTCAAAGCACGACTTTCAGAGCCGCAAGCGGCAGCGCAGCGTTTGGCTAGTTAGAGGAAGCAGACCTTGTGGCAAGCACTGGCTGGGGACAAGTGGGGGAGAAGGCGTTCCAGGAGAGCATCTCCTTCTTCGGCTTCGAACTGACTGAAACTGAGCACCCGTTCTTGAGGTGCTCCGCCGGGAGCGAGACGGTTCCTGAGATGCTGAAGATGCTGTTCCAGGGAGGGCTGGCGCTGCTGTTGGTTCTCGACGAAACGAGTGCTCAGTTTCCGCAGTTGATAGAACATCTTTTCGCTCACGCGGGGCAACATGCCGGCAACACTGGCATCGAGTCTCTGCAGCTCCCCCTCTACCTGTGCCAGGCGCTCACGCAGATCCCCTTCCAAGGACTCCAGTTCTGAGAGCAGGCCGGCTGCCTGGGTGGTGCGGACGATTCGCTCCCCCAGGTTCTCACGCGAACTGAGAAGAACGTCTTCGACGGTCAAGGCATACTTGCGTAACAGGCGTTGACTCTTACGGTTTACCAAAGTGACACTCGATCGCGGCAGGATCAAGAGATCCCGGTCCCAAAAGCGTCCGATTGCCTGCAACTGAGCGAAGTAAGCCACCTCGGCAGGTCCACCGATGTAGGCGAGAGTCGGAAGTAGAAAATCCTGCAGCAGGGGGCGAATCAGGACTCCGGGGCTGAGACGATCCGGATGAGAGTCGGCCAGATGCAGCATCTCGGTCTTGGACATGCGAGAATCGGCACTCCCCTTCCCCTGATAGCTGCCGTTCTGAAACTTCAACTTGGTACGGCGCTGGCCGTCAACCAGAAAGAGAAGACCTTCCGATTCGTCCACCGAAACTTGGGGCGAGTAACCCGCCTTTGCCATGGCTTGGCTACGAGCCACAAGGTCACTGACGATTTCCTCTCTCCGGCTCACACAAGTTGAGTAAAAACCGGCAAGCTGAGTACAAATCCCCGGCAGGGTGGGGTCGAGGATAATAAGCCCATGCTCGCGAAAGAGATTAGTCAGCCAGACGCCGAAGGCCCGGCCCAGGGTAGAGTCCTTTCGATAGGCCGCCGCCAAGGAGTCGAGTGCTGATTGCCGGAAATCAAAGCCCTGCAAGCCATCTCTGAGCCGGGCCAAAAGCGATTCCACCTCGCGCAGGCTGATGCTCCCTGTCATCTGATTGAGGTCCTGGCGCGAATCCGCCAGCCGCATCCTCAATTCCTCGCTGCTATTGTTCAGGAAGTGGGCGGTACGGATCTCCTCAAAGTCCGAGTCATTGGAGGCCAACCAGAAAACCGGTACAGCCCTTATTCCGTGCTCTCTGAGTTGGGCCGCAAATGTGACGGCACTAGCCGCTTTATAGACACTGTAGGCCGGTCCTCCAAACAGCCCCAGCTGCTGCCCACTGACCACTCCTACGGTGTCTGCTTTAGCCAGTCGCTCAAGGTTCCTGAGAGTCAGCTCTCCGGCTCCAAGATCGGAGTTGTACGGAGTCAGAGTCTCGATTAGGGTACGTCTCGGGAAGCCCGACTTTTGGCTTACGCGATCAGCTCGGCGTCGCCAACCCTGGAAATCTGCCGGGGGAGCCGTATACCAATCCGAAACTTTTCCGAAGTTCTGGGCATAGTCTAGGAAGAGGGAACCCGGGGCATGCAACTTCGAGAGATCTATACAGTGGATTTCCATGGGATGACAGGAGCTAATGACGAAACCACTCGCCCTTTCGTTTCAAATCAGCGGTCAGAATGACGGCCCGGATGACTCTAGACGAGCGATTCTGAAATAACGTACCAATTGTTGGGAGCGCGACGCGAGTCAGGTCGAGGCGCGAGGACGAGATTGATGCAGGCCATCTTCGAGCTCCGAGCAACAAAGAGCTGGCCGCGTCCCGCCCCAACCCTACGGGCGAACGGGGCTTGTTGTCCAGCCTGCAAGCTGTTGCCGGCCAAGGAGTGTGCGCGGCAGAAAACTGATCTACTGCGAAAGCGGTAGAATCGGCCCATATCCTCCCGATTTCTCTGCAAATAGAACCACTATTCGCCTCGAAATCGAGAGAATCTGGCCTCGATTCCCCACTTTCTCGCCACAATCATTTCTGCCGCGCACACTCCTAGCCTCTCCTAGCTCCCGAATGATCGTTTAGGACACTCATTCAGGCCCAACTCCGTCTGAAATTCACTCCCCCACCTACTCCACACGGCTCGTCCACAGAGATCCCTCGAAAATCCGCCTGTCTCACCTTCGATCTCCCGATTTGGGCCACTTTCGACTCTCTTTTCAACTCCGGCCTACGGTTCTTGCATAATCCGGGCTAGTTCAAGAGTTGAAACTGCTTTAACACGACCCTCATTGAGACCTCCTGGGTCTGCATGTCCTTGGCCTCGAAGCCAAAGAAATAGGGTGCCTCATTGGAAACGTAGTAGTAGCCCAAAGTCATGCCGCTAATCGGCATCATCATGGGATAGACCTCATGCCCTTTGCCGCTGGTGTCGGCGAACTCCATCTTGGCGCCGATCAGAATCGGGTAGTCAGTGGTTTGTTTCGTGCCCGGATAGACCCCTTTCAGCCAGAGGCCCTGCCACTCCTCCAGTTCCTCCATGGCGGCTACGGCGAGCCCCAAAGCGTAACGATCGAAGAGAGGGTTAGCCGTTTCCAGGACCTCGCTCTTGGTCTCGCTACCATCGGCCTGAGCCACTGTGTCGGTGATCTTCCCGTCTTCAACGAGGAGAAGGGTCCAAGAAGGAAACCAGCTTCCCACTCTCGGCAGACAGGCGGGAGGCAGGTTAGCTGCTCTCAGAATGAATTACTTGACGAAACCCTTAAGAAATTGCTCGTGGGAACCCGTGACCTGCCGTTAACGTTTAGAGATACCAAGAGGCAAGATGAACGATCTGAATCATGATTCGGCACGCGATTGTGGCAGCCTCGGGACTGATGCCTTTCGACTGAACGACTGGTTGATCGAGCCCGATCTCCACCAGGTCTCAAGAGGGGCCGAGGTGCGCAAACTGGAACCCAAGGTGACTCGGCTACTCATCTTCCTGGTTGCCCACGCAGGCGAAGTGGTTTCGCGTGACGAGATTGCCAAGGAGGTCTGGCAGCAGACTGCAGTGACCGATAACTCGATCGCACGAGGTGTGGCGGCGCTGCGGCGGACTCTGGACGATGACTGGAGGAACCCCACTTTTGTCGAGACGATCAGCAAGACGGGTTATCGCCTGGTGGCCACGGTCAGCCCCACGGGACGCTTTCGAGAGCCTCCTCCGGCACACAGGAAGGCGCGTCGCTCTTCGCCGCGATGGGTCGTCCCGCTGGGGGCTGTGCTGCTCCTGCTGGCAATCGTGTCAGTAATGCAGACGGACTCGCCGGCACCCGGGAACCGCTTCACCGAAACCACTCCGGCAACCTCGATGCCAGGCCGGGAACTCGAGCCCGCCATCTCACCCGACGGAACTCGCCTGGCGATGGTCTGGGCTCCTCCCGGGGCGGGCCCCTACGAGAGCACCAATCGACGCCTTCGAATCAAACAGATCGGCACAGAGAGCCATCTCGACCTGGCTGGACCGGCCCATATCGGTTCCCCCACCTGGTCAAGCGACGGCACTTTCCTGATCTTCTATCGGATCGAGGAGCGCGGTTGCGGACTCTTTCAGATCCCGGCGCTGGGTGGCACCGCTGAGCGTCTTTTTGATTGCGGCGGGGCCGTGCACGGCAAAATGACGCTGTCGCCCGACTCGACGACCCTCGTTTACTCCCTGAACCCCAGGAATGGCAAGCCTGGCACCCTCGTCTTTCTCGATCTGAAGAGCGGTCATCGAAAGACACCCATTACTCCCGTGCAGGCGACACGGGGGGACCTGTATCCGGCTTTCTCTCCCGATGGCTCGCGGCTCGTGTTTTCTCGCTCCTATGGCGACGGAAGGGCAGATCTGTATGTGGCGGACAGGAGTCAGGCTTGGATGCCGGAGCGTCACACGTTCGAACACCGTACGATCTATGGAGTGGCCTGGTCTCCTGCGCGGGAGACCATTCTCTACGTATCTAATCCGCGTGGGCGCCTCGGACTATGGCGGGTGGCTGCCAGCGGGGGAAAACCGGAACCCGTCTCCGTGACTGATCCAAGTCCTTTCTGGCCCAGTATTGCACGCACCGGTAGAATCATTTTTACCAGCTTTCGAGATGACACCGACGTCTGGCTCTGGACGGCAGCCGAGGGAATGGGCCGGCAGCAATACAGAGTCGTACAGTCGACCCGGGAGGAGTTGCAGCCCGATATCTCACCCGATTCCAAACGGCTGGCTTTCGTTTCGAACCGCTCAGGATTTCCCGAAATCTGGACAGCCGGGATCGACGGCAAAGCTCTGATGCAAAACACTCGTTTCCAGGGAGCATCGGTGACCCTACCGCGCTGGTCTCCTGACAGTCACCATCTCCTGTTCGGAGCTGCTCCCAAAGGCCAGGCGGATCTTTTCGTCCTGGAGAGCGATAGCCGGAGCCGCAGCCAACTGACAGTCAGCGACTCGGAGGAGATCAACGGACAGTGGTTGCGGGACGGTCGCTTCGTCTATTTCTCCTCAGACCGTACTGGGCGCTGGGAGAGCTGGTGTTGGCCGAAGTGGCCACGTTCGATTGGGGCAATTGGAGAGTGGCTGACGGCGGCATCTATTTCATCTCGCGCCGGAAACCTGGCGTCGCCGTTCTCGACCTGAAGACGCGCCGGGCTGAGCTTTTGGTGGAGGCTCACAAACCGATCCCTTACTCTCCTGGTCATTCCTTGACCGTTTCGCCGGACGGGCGTCTCATCGGCTTCACTCAGGTCGAAGAGAGCAAAGCTGATGTCATGATGATCGACGGTTTCACCTGGTGACCGTTACTGCCAATAACAAGAACAACCTGAGGGCAGATTGAGCTCGCAGTCAATGATTCTTACCGGGGTCGGTATCTACCTCGCCGTCATGCTCGGCATCGGCTTCTATGCGTCCCGAAAATCGCACTCCTTAGCGGATTTCATAGTCGCCGGGCGAACGATGCCTTTTTGGATCTGCACAATCTCGATATTCGCGACCTGGTTCGGCGGTGGACCGATGACCGGGTCTGCGGCGGCCGCATATGACGGCAACATTCTATTCATCATTGCCGACCCGCTGGCCGCTGGTGTCGCCCTTTTCCTGACAGGCCTTCTTTTTGCGCGGCTTTACCGTCGCTCAATGCGCCTGACCTGGATCGAACTGTTCGAGGTTCGTTATGGCACTCTCGCAAGTGTGACGGCCGCAATAATAGACATCATCGTTCATATCATCTGGCTCGGCGGTATGCTGTTCGTGTTTGGCGTCGTCTTCGAGACCCTTACCGGCGCACCGCAATCGATCGGCATACTTGGTGGGTTGCTCGTGATCATCGTTTACACAATGGTCGGCGGACTGTGGGCGGTTGCTCTGACCGACTTTCTGCAAATGCTCATCGTTGTCGTCGGATTGGGCGTGTTATCGGTTGTCGTACTCAGCGATGCAGGCGGTTGGTCCGCCATTACGGCGGAGCTTCCCGAGCGTGCCTTTCGAATCGTTCCCGTGGACCATACGCTCGCCAACTGGATCGAGCACATACACATCTGGCTAGCCGCGGGATTGTCAGCTGTCGTCTCGAGCGTCACTATCCAGCGCGCATTGGCCGCAAAAAACGAAGCCGTTGCGCAAAACGCTTTTTATGGTGCTGCCGGGTTATACCTGACCGTCGGCATGATTCCGCTGGCATTGGGCTACGCAGGTCGAGTGTTATTGCCTGACATCGCCGACTCTAATGCAATCGTACCGGAGCTCGCAATTGCATACTTGCATCCGGTCGCAGTCGTCGTGTTCGTGGGCGCGATTATTCCTGCGGCGCGATTATCAGTACCAACTTGCTACCCCACGTCAGGAAGGATTCGTCGGAGCGGTTTCGCATAGCGACAGCGCGTTGGTCGATACCGGTGTGCGCGGCTATCGCAACCTACTTTGCATTCGATGCAGAGAGTGTTATTGCGGTCATACTGGATTCGGTTGCTCCAACCCTCTCCGGGATGATCGTGCCATTTATCGCCTGTTTCTGGTGGCGGAAGGCCAATCGTGCGGGTGCACTCACGGGAATGTTCGGGGGGTTGGGCGTTTGGGGCGTCGCGAGCCAGTTTGAGACCTGGCTGCCTCCTGATTTGATCGGTTTTTTGGTATCACTGGTTGGCATGATCGTCGTGACGCAACTTACCCAAGGTGTCGATCCACCGCGACCACTGACCGACGCCGATGGCAATAATGTTGAGTTGACAGACCGGTTAGGTAGGCTCAGGCTGCGCGACTAACAAACTCCGGACGCAGGCTAGGAGCCTGTCCGAGTAATGGTGTGGATCGCGTTACGAGCGCCGTGGATCGAGATGCGAGGCGTCCGGCACGCAGGCGATGGCCCCCATCGTTAAGTGCCGGCAACGAAGCAGATGGGTCTTGTTGTTCAACCTGGCTAGATCTCACAAGCCTAGCCAGAAAGAAAACGCCGCCCGTAACCCGCATGGAACAGGGGGGTTGTGGCCGAATCTCTTTGTCGAGATCCGTAGACGATGGGGGCCATCGCCGTCCGTCCCTCTCCGCGAGCTCGACTCGCAAGACCCCTGTTCGCGACCACACCCCATTACTCGGACAGGCTCCTAGGTTGTTGGTTTCAAACAACAGCCTGAATTCCTGCGTATTCGTCTCGCCAAGGAGTATCGCTCCTGCCGCGAGCAAGCGCGCCATGAAGGGGGCCCGTCCTATTTGCCCCTGAATTCATCGCTGCGGTAGGTGTCCTTGCCGCCCATGACCGTCAGTAACACTTTGGTTTCCGATATCTCGGTCGGAGGAATTTCAAGGATGTCTCTCCTCCGATCGGACAATAGCAGTGTATCGTCGTTTCTGTACTCCTTGCAGAAACTGTGACCGCCAGGTCAGCAGTGTGCCTTCTGTTTAATCGACCCAAGCAGGGGGCACAACTCAGCGTGCTGCGATTTATGCAACAAGGCGGGTCGCGCCCGAACGTATATTCAAATGTAGTATTGTTTTTGAATTAAAAATGGAGTGTATTTTTGAACATGAGAAAGAGATCCAGAAAAACCAGGGTCAAGGTGCTCCGCACCGAGGAAGAGCGGCGGGCGGTCGCTTCCCCACTCCGGCTGGAATTGATCGGGTTGTTCGTCGTAGGTGATCCCCTCTCGGTGGCCCAGATCGGCGAATGCATGGGCCGCCCCGCCACCGCGATCCACTATCACGTGCGGGTGCTGGAGAAGGCGGGGATCCTCCGACAGGTGGGCCGGCAACGCTCGGGGAGCCGGTCCGAGGCCTTGTACCTCCCCGTCGCTGACGTGTTCAAGATGGAACAACCTCGGGATGCACCGGAGGAGGTTTCAGCCGTTATGCTCAAAACGATGTCCACCGCGTTCCGGATGGCCGAGCGCGACATGAAGGCGGCCCTGACAAACCCCTCGAGCAAGACCAGCGGCCCCTATCGCAACGTGTTGGGGGCTCGGATGCACTGCCGTCTATCCAAGAAGGATCTGGCGGAACTCAACCGCCACCTGCGCGCCATCGAGAAGATGCTGACGCGCGCCGCAAAAGATCACGAACCGTCTCCGGGCGATTCGTTCCTATCTCTCACACTGGCATTGATGCCACTTCGGAACCGGGAGGTTCAACCATGACGCTCCATCTGATCGACCATATTGCGTTTCTTTACTTGTCCGTCGGGTTCCCGATCTGGGGTTACTTCTACATCCGCAAATAGCGCGCGTTAATCAACGCCGGGGGGACCGAGCTGCGGATCAAGCTGTATCGCCGGACCATCGGCGAAGAGTGGGTGACGGCCCTGGTGTTGCTGGGGATCTGGTTCGCCCTCGGCCGCAGCGGGGGAGCCATCGGTCTGGTCCCGCAGAAGGGTCTGCTGGTCTGGGCCGGCTACGGGTTCACCACGCTGATCTGCACGTTGCTCCTGCTTCAGGTGTGGTCGATCATCCGGAGTCCCGAAAGCCGCATGCTGATGCGCGACAAGTACGCGCCGCTTTCCTTCCTGCTCCCGCAAACTCTGCCGGAGCGCAGGACCTTCGATGCCGTTTCCGTGACCGCTGGTGTCTGCGAGGAAGTGATCTTCCGCGGTTTCCTGATCGCATACCTGAACGCGGCGTTGGGCACTCCGTTCTGGGTCGCGGCGGTGCTTTCGTCCGTCGTCTTCGGCCTCGCGCACGCTTATCAGGGACCCGCCGGGATCCCGCGCGTTGCCCTCCTGGGTGGCTTGTTCGCGTTGCTCTACGGAATGACGGGATCGTTGTGGGCGCCGATCGTGGCTCACACGGCGATGGACATCGCGAGTGGGCGAATCGCGTTTGCGTCGTTCACGGAAAACACGCCCGATCGGTCATCAATGGAACTGGCCGCTTGATCGACGCTTCGATTCAGGCTGAAAAATCGGCGTCCCGGCCCCCGTGTCATAGTCATGCACTCTGTCGATTTTCGGGGGGACCGGGGAAGAGTCAGCAAAACATCCCTACGAAGCACCAAAAAAGCACCCGGATTCTTCCTTCCGGAACACGGCAACGCGAGTTACACTTAAGTCTTTCGAACCTCACGGAGACGGAGCGTCCCCCAATTCCCAAGTTGTTCGTTATAGCCTTCAACTGATTTATGAGCGAGCACCCCGACCTATGGGACCTCCTGTATTCCGGCGCCCGGAATCCTCCCACCGTGACCATTGAGGCTGGCAGTATTCCCCAGCCCTACCGGAAGCTGCTTGTTCACACTGAGAGCATGACCTCGGCCCTGAAAACTGCCTATCAGGAAGAAATCGGACTCAGGGTTTTGCACCAGGAATGCTCGGAGCAAATCCTCTCCCGGCAGGTAGTCCTGGTACGACAAAGCGACGGAAAACCGGTCGAGTTCGGTCTGATCCGCATCCACCTGGAGCATTTTTCTCCTGAACCGAAAAGACGAGTAGTAGAAGGGAATGTGCCTCTGGGGAAACTGCTGCCAAAATTTGGAATGCAATATTCCAACCGACCATCTGCTTTTTTTCAGGTTGCTTCGGAGGGGATGATTGGAGAAGCCCTGAGCCTTTCCGATCCCTGTAATCTTTACGGTCGCTGCAATAGGCTGTCGGTGCCGTCTGGTCAGATCTTAGCCGACGTGATCGAAATCTTGGCACCATGTGAGCCGGGTTCAGTCAAGCCGACAGCTGCGCGGAGCACAAGCCCTGAAGGCCACTGATGAGGGTCTCCCCTGTGGCTGATCCAGGACCATGAATACGCTGGCATGAAAGTTTCACTACACTCTCGACGCTTTTGGCATCGCCAGGAGATCAAAGACAATCAGCTGGTACGGCTGCGAAACCTTGTTGCGACCATTGTTCCCCATAACCGCTTCTACTTGGAGCGAATTCGAAGCGCAGACTTGGCTTCGGATCTCCACGATTTGGGGGTGTTCCAACGACGCATGGCCTTTACTCTCAAAGCGGATGTCGAAAAGGACCAACAACTGCATCCTCCCTATGGATCCAATCTGACCTATCCGCTGGAACACTACTTACGCCTTTGCCAGACCAGTGGCACCAGCAAGTCCCCGCTGCGCTGGCTCGACACCCGCGATAGCTGGAGCTGGATGCTGGACTGTTGGAGTCAGGTGCTGGAGAGGTCGGGAATCGGGCCAACCGACCGGCTGTTCTTCGCTTTTTCGTTCGCCCCTTTTTTGGGATTCTGGACGGCCTTTGATGCAGCCGCCCGATTGGGTTCTCTCTGCGTTTCCGGCGGAGGCTTAAGTAGCGGAGGGCGGCTTGCCATGATGCGCGAGAACCGGGTCACGGTGCTCTTGTGCACGCCAACCTACGCACTTCGGCTGGGAGAAGTCGCGCGTGCACAGGAGTTGGATCCGACCGATATCCCGGTGGAGTCGATCCTCGTGGCAGGAGAACCCGGAGGCAGCATTCCAGGTGTTCGAGAGCGAATCCAGGACCTGTGGCCCAATGCCCGGCTCATCGACCATCACGGTATGACCGAGATCGGACCGGTCAGCTATCAATGCCCGGCGAAGCCAGGCAGGCTTCATGTTCTAGAGTCGGACTACATCGCCGAGGTGGTGGAGCCGGATGGCGCCGCACCAGTATTACCGGGCCAGCTGGGCGAACTGGTCTTGACCAATCTGGGCCGGGCTGGATCTCCGCTGATTCGGTATCGCACCGGGGACCTGGTCAAGACGGCCGGTGACGGCCCTTGCGCCTGCGGAAGCTGGGAATTGGCACTGCAGGGCGGAGTCCTGGCACGCCTGGACGACATGGTGGTGATTCGGGGGATCAACGTCTACCCGAGCGCCGTTGACGATGTTCTTCGATCCTGCCAGGACGTCGAGGAGTATAGAGTTCACATCGATACCGGGACCACCCTTCGGCAAATGAAGATCGATGTCGAGCCGGGCCCCAATTGTCGAGATCCGGCGGCCCTCGCTGCCGGAATAGAGAATCAGCTAAACAAGACCTTTTCCCTGCGGATTCCAGTGGCAACCGTGGCCCGCGGCAGCCTGCCGCGCTTCGAGATGAAGGCGCAGCGCTGGATTCGAGGGTGAAAGGGCATCGGGGGCCCCACCAGGCTTCTTCGGACTGCTCCTTTGACACCAGTACCTGTGAGATCATGCTTGGGAGATCGATGCGCCGGGAGGTCCGGCGCTGCTAACCCGAATAATTCACGCGTTGTCGAAGCGAAGAGTCGGAAGCGCCGCGCTGACAAGGCGTTACGCCCGAGGGCCGCGGAAGCATAGTCGTGCACTCTGTTGAGCAGCCCGAAGGTGGGCAACGCAGTCAGCGCGGATGATCCCGGCTCTGCAGCCGACAACGCGTGCATTATCCGGGCTATGAACAGGTTGTGACACTTCCGTGCTCACGGTCACGGAGCGAAATAATTGACTTGAATGGCTGAAGATGTGATCCAAGCCTCTGATTCAGTTCAAAGCCCAGATTGTGACGTGGTGGTCATCGGCGGCGGACCCGCTGGTTCGACGGTTTCCGCCCTGATATCCGATGCGGGCTACCGGGTGCACCTGTATGAGCGTGACCGATTTCCACGTTTTCACGTCGGCGAGTCACTTATTCCGGAGACATACTGGGTTTTGCAGCGCCTCGGAATGATCGACAAGCTCAGGAAGAGCCCGTTCGTCAAGAAACAAAGCGTGCAGTTTTTCAGCGCCAACGGGCAAGAATCGGCACCCTTCTACTTCGGGGAACACAAGCAGCATGAAAGTTCCCAGACCTGGCAAGTGGTGCGGAGCGAATTCGACACAATGATGCTGGCCAACGCCCAGGAGCATGGCGTCGTGGCTCAGCAGGGCGTCCGCGTCCGCGACGTGTTGTTCGCAGGAGACCGAGTCAGAGGTGTCAGAATTCAGCCGGCGAATGGTCCAGAGCGGGAAATTCGGGCCCGCGTCGTTGTGGACGCCAGCGGCCAGTCCGCTCTGCTCATGAACAGGCTGAAGCTGCGTGTTTGGGATCCGATCCTTAACAAAGGAGCCATATGGAGCTACTTTCGAGGGGCTGTGCGTGGTAGAGGTCGCGACGATGGAGCAACACTAATCTTGCAGACCGGCAACCGCCAGGGATGGTTCTGGTTCATCCCCCTGCACAATGATCGTGCCAGTGTCGGTGTAGTAGCGCCATTCGACTATCTCTTCAAGAGATCGGGCACTCATGAAGCCACCTTCTTGGAGGAAGTGGAGAATTGCCAGGCTGTTGGACAGCGACTGGCTCCCAGCGAACGTATCCATGACTACCTCGCCACTCGAGACTTTTCCTACCGAGCCAGCAAAGTGGCCGGGAAAGGATGGGTTCTGATAGGAGACGCCTTTGGATTCCTCGATCCCCTCTACTCCTCGGGGATACTTCTGGCCTTGCGATCCGGCGAATTGGCTGCCGATGTCATCGTAGAAGGCCTGGAAAAAGACGATCTCTCGGCGGATCAACTCGGAAAATGGGGGCCGGTCTTCAACCAGGGACTAGACCGTATGCGCCGTCTCGTCTGCGAATACTATAGAGGCTTCAACTTCGGAAAGTTCATTCGACAGTATCCCCACTTGAGAGGAGCGGTCGCGGATCTGCTTATCGGAGATCTCTTCGACGAGAAAGTCGATCGCCTCTGGCAGCCGATGGAATCGCTCTACCCGGAAGGTCAGGAACCGCCGCCAGATTGGGATTCCGAAATATCACCACAGGATGCCTGAAGAGCCCCGTGGGGCAGCCCGGGGGTACTAGCCTCGTCGCGGGCCCCGCCTCTTTCTTGAATGATCCGTCAGGCCCTTGTCCGAAATCCAACCAAACTCGGTGTACGAACAACATGACTATAGTCATTTAGACTATAATGAGTCCGATTTGGAGGTATTTGGAATGATTTCGAAATCGTTGGGGATTCTCCTCATGGGTGCTTTTCTTGGCACGTGGAGCCCAGCTCAGGCGGCTCAAAACCCGGGCTTTGAACCCGAAGGCCTTGTCCTTGCACACCTGCGATTCGGTCCGAACCATCCCACCTCCGAGAAGAATCGGGTCTATCGAAGTCTAGCCGAGGCCATCGCAGAACTCCCCCGGGTCGACGGAGTTGCCTGGGTGCAAAGCATCCCATTTGGACCGCACCTGCGGCTACTTTTCGAAGTTCCTGATCGGTCGAGCCAGGAATTCCTAGAGGGGACCAGCAGTTTCCTTTTCTCTTTCCTGCCTCTCCCGGCTACTTCCAAACCCTGGGGTTGAGGGCTACTCAGGGGCGACTCTTTGGCCCGGCAGATCATTCGGGTTCGGACCGGGTTGCCATTCTGAACGAATCGCTGGCGTTGGCCATCTGGCCGGGACAGAGTCCCCTGGGAAAGTGCGTCAAAGCCATCCTTCCGGTTTCCAGTCAGGGTTCGATGGACGCGGAACGAGCGCCTTGTCGCACGGTGATCGGAGTGGTTTCAGATACCCGCATACGGAGTCTCAAAATGGGCGAGGATCCGACCCCGTTCCAATACTACATTCCGTTTGAACAAACTGACTTCCTGCCCGGCGAGCACGAATTAGAGGTGTGGGGGCTATTGATTCGAACGCCGCTTAGCCGAACCCAGATCGAGACCACTCTCTTCGCCGCAACCGCCGAACATGCCAGCCGGGCCCTGGCGCTTGAAGTCCGACCTTATTCCGAGGTCATTCAGGAAAGGAATGCTGGCGGAACACCGGGGTCGGGCACAGCGCAGAGGCGGAGGCGTCCTCCAGAATGAAGGGACGAAACTGCAATGAATGATGATGATCGGTTGCAACGGTTGATCCCTTTGAAACCGGTAGATTATCTAGTACTGCTGGTGTTGGCCCGCGAAGAGCGCCATGGTTACGGCATTGTCCAGGATGTGGAGCGAGAATCGGCGGGCAGAATCCAACTCGAGCCGGGGAATCTCTATCGAACCATTCGCCGACTCAGTCGCTGGGGGCTGCTTCGAGAAACAGATCGCCGCCCAGCCCCCGAGAGCGACGACCAGCGGCGCCGGTACTACTGTCTGACTGCTCTCGGCCGGAGAGCGGTCTTGTCCGAAACAGAACGCTTGCGAGCACTCATCCAGTACGCAGACCGGATGAGCTTGGCCAGCGAGGAGAACTGATGCCCATATGATCAGTCGCACCACGACCGGAATCGAGACCATCTATCGCCTGCTTCTCCACCTTTGCCCAGCCGACTTCCGCACCCAATTCGGAGTCGATATGATCGAACTCCTGCGCGATCGCTGGCGGGAAGGTCCGACCCAGGCGGGGGCTTTGGAGAAGCTCCTCCTGGGGAGGCGGATCCTGGCCGATCTACTGAGCACAGCCACGATTCTGAGACTCGAAGAACTGGTGGACTGGGGCAAGAAGCTGTTGCGACTGGGCAGCTCCGCGCCTGGGCAGCACCCGAGTCGGACTCCGGGTCCGGAACGACAAGGCTTGTGGACGGGGCTGCAGCAGGATCTGCGGTCCGCCCAGCGCTCCCTGACACGCAACCCTGTCACAACGCTCATCATTTTGCTCACTCTAGCCTTGGGAATCGCTGTCAATGCAGCTGTCTTCGGCGTGGTGGATCGTATCCTGATCTCACCTCCACCTCACATCCTCGATGCCCAAGATGTGGTTCGAGTACAGTTCGAATGGAACGAACCGTCGGGCCGAAGTTTCGTCTCCGACACTACTTCCTATCCCGCCTTCAGACTGCTGCCAGAGAGCGGAGCGTTCCACCATGTGGCAGCCGAGAACTACGAGGGAATGGCCTTTCAAAGGCCGCGCGGGACGATCCGGGCAATGGTGACGAAGGTCAGCGGGAACTATTTCGATTTGCTGGGAACGGTCCCCTTCCGGGGAGGTTTCTGGGGGTCAGGATCGGCGAACGACCCGGTGGCGGTTGTGAGCCACAGTTTCTGGAAGAGCGAATTAGGAGGCGACGAGGATGTCGTCGGAAGTACGTTTCGACTCAACGGAGATCTCTTCACGATTTTGGGCGTCGCGCCCGCCAGCTTCAGCGGAGCCCAAGCCAATGCCGTCGATCTCTGGACCCCGATCATGGCCGGAATGCGGTCGCGCCCGCTTGGATGGCATCTGAATCCTAGGCTGCGAGTGGTTACTCTGGTGGCCCGTTTAAACCTGGATCGGCAACCGGAGAGCAGCACGGAACAGGCCACCCAGGCCTTGATCAGTAGTGGCCTGGGGCCCTCCCAGGTGGATTCCAAGGTAATCGTGACCCCAATTCTCCCCGGACGATCGGCAGGAGCAGCCAGTCCGCTGGGAAGGCTCGCCTTCTGGCTGGCTGGAGTCTCCGGAATCGTCCTCTTGGTAGCTCTCACCAATATTGTTGGATTGGAACTCTTGCGCTCCTTGAAAATGAGGCGGGAAACAGCCCTCAAACTAGCTCTTGGGATCAGCCGCTATCGCCTGATTCGGGAGCTCCTGGTGGAAACCCTGATACTGACCACACTGGGGGCTTTCGTAGGTCTGATCATTGTCCTGGGGACAGGGTCCAATTTCGCGGATTTCCTGGTCCCAGGCCTGGCGCCGGCTCAAGGAGTTCTCGATTCGCGGGCTATCCTCCTGTGTGCATTAGTGGCGTTTGCGGCCGGATCGGCATCGGCTCTGATTCGCTATTTCCAGGCTACCCAGCCTCGCAGCCTTGCCGACCTGCGCGCGGGAGGCGCCCCCGGGGGATATCGTCGGCCCTGGCTGCAGAGCAGCCTTTTGGTGGCTCAGGTAGCTTTGGCCCTCACACTGGTGATCGGTGCTGGATTGTTCCTGCAAAGTCTGCAGCTGATCGTCAACCAGGATCTGGGACTCGACATCGACAACGTCTACGTCCTTAATCTGAAGTTTTCGCCCGATGTTTCCAAAGGCGCGATGAACCAGGCTTATCGAGATCTGGAATCAGATCTCCGACAGCTACCCGAAGTCGAAACCGCGGCTCATGTGGTCAGCCTTCAGTTCGGCCCTTATCTCACGGTGAACGTGGACGTACCAGACAATCCGGACCCGAATCTCTTTGCGGATCAATTCCCTTTCCTGTATCCGGCCTCCGAGGGCTACTTTGACGTCCTGGGGCTAAAGTTCCTGAAGGGTCGGTCATTCTATGCTGTGGACAGCCGCGGGAGCGAGCGGACCGCCGTCGTCAACCAATCCTTTGCCCAGCATGCCTGGCCGCAGCAGGACCCAATCGGAAAATGTCTCCGAATCGGCCTGGATCTAGCCGATCCGTCTTCAGTTCCAGTCGATGCTCCCTGTCGTCGGGTTGTCGGAATCGTGAACGATTCTCGAATCCGACGAGTCCGACTCAATCTTGACCCAACTGTGTTCCAGTACTACATCCCCTTCCCACAACTCGACTTCTTACCGTCGCCCATGCAGCCTGAGATCTGGGGACTGGTAGTGCGAGCCGAGGGTCAGCAGGGCGGCTTGGAAAGCAAACTCTTGCATGAGACCCTGTCTCGCACTCCGGCCGCACTGTTCGCCGAAATCCAGCCCTATCAGGACTTGATCGATCCTCAGATTCGCCCGGTTCGACTGGGCTCCGGGCTCTTCACTCTCTTCGGAACACTGGCCCTCGGGTTGGCATCGCTGGGACTTTTCGGAGCCATCTCCTATGCCGTTTCGCAGCGGCGACGCGAGATGGGGATTCGAATCGCTCTGGGAGCCCAATTACGAGACATCTTGCATCTGATCATAGTGGATGGCCTGCGGGTCGTGTCGCTCGGGGCACTCGCCGGACTGGCTCTGACAGCGTACGCGGTTCCCTGGATTAGCTCCCATCTGTACCAGACGTCTCCTCAGAGCCCGCTCGTGCTGGGCCTGTCGATTGGAGTGTTGTTTCTGGCGGCCACGTTGGCTTCGCTCTTCCCCGCTCTAAGAGCCAGCCACCAACCCCAATCAGACACTACGAACCGAATAGAGGAGAAAGGATCCAGGGGGCCAGGGGTCCAATTCCCAAAGTGGGTGAGGATCGGTGTTCTAGGTCCGGCCTGGATGGCCGTGTTCGCCTGCACATCTCGCTCCTACAATGCGTACTTTCCGTCAGTGGTGGAAGACTGGATCTGAAGTGCTACTTATCCAAGGATCCTCACTTCATCCCTGCGAAATCCCCCGTCATCCTTATCCTTCTCCGCCTCTCGAGTCCAGCTTAAACACTGCCAGAACTGCGCCGGTGGGATCCGCGAAAACAGAGAATCGACCGGTGTCCGGAATATCCTGGGGTGGCACGATCAGCTGGCCTCCGAGTTCGCCGGCTCGGGCTGCCATAGCATCGCAGTCCTCTACCATGACATAGGGGAGCCAGTTGGGAGGAGTGTCACCGTGTTGAGGAGTCATCTCCATCAGTCCACCGATTGGTCGATCCTCCAACAAAAACTCGGTATAGATCATTCCGGGACTTTTCGAAGCTTTCACGCCCCAGGAGAAAAGCTCGGTGTAAAAGCTCTCCGCTCCCTTCGGATCTCGGGTCGCCAGCTCGCTCCAGCAGAAACTGTTGGGCACCGTGCCGAAATGGGTGCTTCCGCAATGCTCTCCAGCATCGAACAGGGAAATCATGGCGCCCGTGGGATCTTGCAGAACCGCAATCCGGCCGACTCCACCAACATCCATGGGCTCAGCGATCACAGTGGCTCCCAACAGCCTGGCCTTTTCGGTCGACGCGTCGACATCATCCGTCGCCACATAAGTAGACCAGTGAGACGACGCTCCCTCGAACATGGGTCCGGACATCGGGTAGAGCCCAGCCACATCGCTCCCCCCGATTCGGAACAGGGTATAGTGCCCTCCCCCATCCCCTGCCATGGGCACTTCTGCCACCTCCCAACCGAAGAGCGAGGAATAAAACTCGCGAGCCGACTCTGGATTTGTGCTCGCACACTCAAACCAACAAAAACTCCCTGCTGTGGGCCGATTCGACATTTTGATCCCCCTCCTGCCTTAACCTCGCGACCTCGACTCGCAAGCCGCATTGCATATGTCATCGCAATTATGACCCCAGGACAAATCCTGGGATTCGGAAACATGAAGACTTCGATATTTTGCCGGAACCGGCCAGGATCTTCCACCCGGTCTTCGACAAACGGGAATCTGCTGGCCGCCAACGGGTTCTGGAACTGCCGGGTGGCGGTAACGCAGGCATCTTCAAGCTGTCTAAAAACTAGCCAGAAATCGCGATTTGGCCTTTCAGGAGAACAGAGTTTCAAAACCGTGAGAGGCGCCTTCCCGGGTGGCGATCTTATTGAAAATAAGAGCTTTGTAGGAGCCAGCTCCGCCTGGCGAACTTCCGGTCAAAGACCGGAAATCCGACTCATTGAACCGAGATCGTCGGGTCCGGCTAACCCGGATAATGCACGCGTTTTCGAAGCGAAGGGTCGGAAGCGCCGCTCTGACAAGGCTTTACGCCCGAGGGCCCCGCAGGAATAGTCATGCACTCTGTCGAGGAGCCCGAGGGTGGGGAACGCAGTCAGAGCGGATGATCCCGGCCCTGCAGCCAAAAACTCGTGCATTGTCCGGGCTAAGGCCGGGTTCGCCACACGGAGGTGGCTCCTACAATGCGTGGTCTGCACCTGAGCAAATTTTCCCGCGCTCGCGCTGCCGCTTGGCGCTCTGAGAGCCGGCATTCCAAGGCCACGGCCCGGTTATCGACTCACTGTGAACTTCGAGGCACGACTATTAGAGCCGCAAGCGGGAGCGCAGCGTTCGGCAGACCCGGGGTCCAACAAGAAAAGACCAGCAGCGCTCTTCCCTTTGACTAACAACGCTATTGAGCCAACCTCGGCATTCGTGCTAACGTGACTAGCGGTGTTAGTGAGATGACGCGGACTACTCTTGGCGAATTCGAACAACAGGTGATGCTTGCGATACTTCGTCTGCAAGGGGAGTCCTACAGCGTCCCCATTGTTTTGGAGCTGGAAGAACGGACCGGGCGCGAAGTAGCCCAAGCGGCCGTCTTTATTGCTCTGCAAAGGATGGAGAATAAAGGGTTTATGACATCTCGTCTCGATGATGAGGCTGTCCAGAAGACCGGTCGTGTTCGCCGTTACTTCAAGCCGACAGAAGCTGGGCTGGAGAGACTCCGCAGAGCCCGGAGAGCAGCGGTTCGGCTGTGGGACGGACTGGAAGGCTTGTTGGACGAAACATGACGGAACCAGAGCTTCCCCCGACACGATTGTTTCGATTCTTTTCTCGGCTTCTGTCCCGTTGGCTTAGCCCGAGGGACCATCCGGTCGTCATGAGCGAGCTGATTGAGCTTTATCGGACACGCCAGCAGCGCTGGCCTCGCTCTCAACGCAGCTGGCTTTACAGACAACTCCTACAATACCCACTTTACCTGCTTTGGGAAAACTATCGCCGGCCTGACTACCAGACCGCCGATGCCCCACGCTTTGCGACCGACAAACAGAGAGAGCCCATGCCAACCTTGTCACAAGATCTTCGGCACAGTCTGACCAGCCTTCTCCGGACACCGGGTGTGACGAGCGTGGTGATCCTCACGGTGGGGCTCGCCATCGGAGCTAACACGGCCATCTTCGCCCTGATCCAGGGAGTGCTGTTAAATCCGCTCTCTTATCCCGAACCGGACCGACTAGTCCGGATCGTCACCCAACCTTCCCCAGAACGCCGTTGGCCGCTCTCGGTAGTGGACTATCAGGCCCTGAACAAGCAGCAGACCGTGTTCACTCAGGTAGCCGGCTTCGCGAATTCCGTGGCGACCTTCAACCGGGACGAGATCGCGGAGCGGATTCGTGGCCGTTTCGTGACCTGGAGCTACTTTCCCCTTCTTGGAATCTCCCCACTTCACGGACGACTCTTTTCTGAAACTGACGACCTCCCTGGAGCCGAGCCAACAGTTATCATCAGCCATGCTTTCTGGGTTCGCTATCTCGAGGGGGAAACAGAAGCAATCGGACAAACGATTCGCCTCAATGGGGTGGAGTACCGAGTCATCGGAGTACTGCCGGAGCAACCGGGGGCCCTGGAAGCGGAGCGGGAGTTCTTCGCCGCCGCCCGCTGGGCTGCCCCGTCGCGCAAGGGACCCTTCTTTGTCCAGGGGTTGGGGCGAATCAAGCCGGGACTGGACCGGGAGGCGGTGGAGGCTGAACTGCTGGCCGTGAATCGGCGACTTTTTCCTGTCTGGGAAAGTTCCTTTCAAGACCGGAATGCGGTTTGGGGCCAGCATGATCTGAGAGAAGCGATCATTGGAGAGATCGACAAAACCCTCTACCTGGCTTTTGCCGCTGTTCTGTTTGTGTTCCTGATCGCCTCCGCCAATGCTGCCAACCTGCTCGTCGCCCGTTCCAGCTATCGGCGGCGTGAATTGGCGGTGCGAAGCGCTCTGGGAGCCTCTAGATCCAGACTCTTGTTGCACCTCTGGAGCGAGAACCTGCTCTTGGCAACAGGGGCTTCCCTGCTGGCTATGGGAGTGGCCAGCGGCGGAATCCGTCTACTGCAAACTGCGGGGGCCGCCTTTGTACCCCGCAGCCAGGAGATCGGGCTCCATGGGCCGGTGATTTGGTTCCTGCTGGCATCGACCGTGATTAGCATGATCCTCTTCGGCTTTCTCCCTTCTCTCGGACTGGCCGATTCAAATCTGGGGCAAGTGCTGCACTCCGGCAGCCGTTCTGTCAGCGGGGCCCGCGGATTGCAGCGAATGCGCCGCGCTCTGGTAATCACCGAAGTCGCGGTAGCGGTTCCGCTCTTGATCGGGGGCGGTCTCCTGGTGGGGAGCCTGGTACGTCTGCAACAGGTCGATGTCGGATTTGACCCCGCTCACATCCTGACCCCCGAAGTGTCGCTTCCCGAAACGTACGACAACATGGCCTCGGTGCATCAGTTCTGGAAGCGCACACTGGAGCGCATCCGTTCCCTATCCACCGTCAGCCAGGCTGGCTTCGCCGACGGGCGCCCCCCCTCTGAAATCACCCAATCGAACAACTTCGATCTGCACGACAAACCGACCCCGCCCGGAGCGGTCCAACCCGCCACACCTTGGGTTGCGGTGACTCCTGAATACTTTGAGGTGTTACAAGTTCCGCTCCTGCAGGGTCGGCTACTGAAGGACACCGACAACCGCGAATCACCTCGAGTGGTGGTGGTCGATCAAGCCTGGGCGCGGCGTTTCTTTCCTGGAGACGACGCGGTGGGTAGGCGCTTCCAGTCGGGTGGCTGCACGACCTGCCCACCCACGACCATTGTCGGCGTGGTGGGCACGGTGAAGTACAGCGGAATGGACAAGATCGAGGAAGGAACCGTCTATTGGCCGATGATTACCACCGTTTTTCGTCACGGCTATATTCTCGCACGGACTCAGAATGCCCCGTTCCAATCGTTGCCCGAAATCCGGAGGATCATCCGGGAAACCGACCCGACACTTCCTGTGTCTCGGGTGGCGACGGCTCAGGAACTAATCGCCGATTCACTCGAATCTCCCCGCTACTTGACAACCCTGGTAGCTGGTTTTGCCGGCACATCGCTCCTCCTCACCCTGGTGGGCATCTACGGAGTGATGCTCTTCTTCGTACAAAGACAGACTCGAGATATCGGAATCCGCATGGCGGTTGGGGCGACTCCCTCGGCGGTGCTGAGATTGGTGATCAAGAATGCCCTGAGTCTGGTGCTCTGGGGCACCCTGGCCGGTCTGCTGCTGGCTACATTCTTGACCCGCTTCATGTCATCTCTGCTGTTCGGTGTCGGCACACTCGATCCTCTCACGTTCAGTCTTGCCACAGGCCTCATCCTGCTGACCGCCCTGGGAGCCACTGTTCTGCCAGCCTGGCGCGCCACCCGAGTCGATCCCGTTAGGGTGCTGCGGCAGGAACAGTAGGGGAAGCAAGGGTCCACTTAGAAGCAATAGCAGAGGCATAGCGCGCGGGCCGCAACCGAAAAATGAGTCAATTTCAGTCGACCGCCGAGCAGATGAGGCCGAAGTGAGTCTATCAGGGCCGCCCCAGGGCGCAGCAGTGGCGAGCAATCGCCAGGCGCAACATACCGGAGCCGCAAGCGGAAGCGCCGCGCCAGTTTAAAGAGGAGTTTCGGCGAATCGTCGCCACGCTTTCCCGCGCTCGCGCTGCCGCTTGGCGCTCTGTTATTCAGCGCTCGATCCGCAGCACCAGCAGGCGACGCAAACTGAGGCGTCTTTGGTTGCTCTCCGCACTCCGCGTCTCTGCGCTTGCATCCCCCTGCCCCCCGAACCCCTCTCACTCATAGCGCAGCGATCTCATCGGATCCAGCCTGGAAGCCCGCCAAGCCGGCTCGAGGTTGGCTACCAGCGCAACCAGGACCAGCAAAAGGGCGGCTCCGACATAGGCCAGCGGATCGAGAGTGCTCACTCCATAAAGCAGGGCTTGCAACACTTGCGCGGCCAGCGCGGCCAACAGCACTCCCAACCCGATCCCCACGCCTGCCAGTCCCATCCCCTGCTTCAGGATCATACCTAAGACCGCGGAACGGTCGGCCCCAAGGGCGATCCTAAGCCCCACTTCGCGGGTCCGCCGAGCCACGGAATAGGCAACCACGCCATACAATCCCACTCCCGCCAGCAGCAGAGCCAGGACTCCAAAAGCCGCCAACAGCTGCGACCCCAAACGCGTCGGCAGCAGGGTGACATCGACGATTTCGGAGGCAGTAGTGGCGGATGTGAAGACAATATCGGGTTCGATTTCGAGCACTTTATTACGCAGACCTGGAAGGGCCGTCTCGGCGGGTCCTTCGGTCCGAATCACCAGTCCTATCCCAAAACCGGGGAATTGATCCTGGGCGAAATGGACATAGGGCCGCGGATCCTCTCCTACCGTGCGTACTTTATGATCGCGTGCCACTCCCACGATTTCGAATGCCGGCTCGTCGAAGCCATCGGGGAAAATCCTGGCACCCACCGGGCTTCTATCGGGCCAATAGCGTTTCGCCATTGCCTGGTTGACAATCGCAACCAGGGGGGCGCCTTCTAGGTCACCTCGATTGAATGAGCGCCCATCCAGAATGGGAACTCCCACTGCCTCGAAATATTCAGAGCTGACATAAACGGCGTCAATTGGAGTGGGATCATCGGTAGCCTCGTGATGCCCAGGGACCAGGATTCCTTCCATATGATGTCGGGAGCAAAGGGGAGACGGCTGGCTCTGCCCACCGCTGCCACACCAGGCAAAGCTAACAGACTCTCTTCAAGCTCTCTTTGCAGGGCTTGAGCCTGATCCAGACTATAGCCGTTCATCTTCAGGTTGAAGTCCAGACTGGCCAGGTGCCTCGGATTGATTCCCAGGTCGGCGTTCTGAGCTTCGAGCAAGCCTCGGGTGAGCAGCGCTCCGGCCACCAGCAGCACCAGTGAGATCGCCAACTGCCCCACTACCAGCATGTTGCGTACCTGGAAGGGGCCAGGTTTTGAAGAGCTTCCAGAATCATCTCCTTTGAGCGCCGGGACCAGATCGGGGCGGGAGGCTCTCCAGGCAGGTGCCAGGCCAAAAGCAACCGCAGTAGCCAGTGATACTAGAAGCGCATAGATCAGCACTGTGGAGTCGACAGAAAAGTCAAAAGTCAAGGGAATCGGCAGCGGAGCTTCGAACGCGGCCAGCGCCTGCACCGCCCAGTAGGCGAGAGCTATCCCTAGCAGTCCGCCCAACCCGGCCAATACAAGGCTCTCTGTCATCAGCTGCTGGATAATCCTCGAGCGATTGGCGCCCAGTGCCAGCCGTAAAGCCATTTCTCGCTTCCGCGTGGCAGCCCGGGCCAGCAGCATGCTGGCCACGTTGGCACAGGAAATTAAGAGCACCATGGCGACCGCAACCAAAAGAACGGTACTGGCCTGAGAAATGACGCCGTCGACCAGGGGATGGAAGCGAACCCCTGAAGACGCCATGACGCTGGCCTCAGTTTTTTCATTGGTTTCCAGATACTCGCGCTCCAGGCGGGACATGATGGTGGTGACCTGGGCTCGTGCACTCTCGAGCGTAGCCCCCTCCCTCAGTCGCCCGTTGGCAAAAAGCCAGCGTCGGCCCCGGTCCTGGAGTCGGGTCATTCCCTCGGAAGTGCCGGCAGTCCATTGGAGACCTGAGAAGCTCAGTTTCTCGACCATCATGAGAGGTACCCAGAACTGAGGTGCGAAGCCTGGGATAGAACTGGTGAATTCCTGGGGAGTCACTCCCACAACATCGTACTCGACTCCGCTGAGACGAATCCGCTTGCTGGTTAGGGACCGATCTCCACCGTACATACGTTGCCAGAGCCCATAGCTGATCACCGTCACGGGGTGGGTCCCTTCAGTCGATTCTCCTCAGGCAGAAAACTCCGGCCCAGAGCCAATCGAGTTCCCAGGAGATCGAAGTAATTGTCGGTGGCAACCTCTCCGACAATGAGTTCGGAACGACCTTCCTGGGTCAGGATCGCGTTTACCATGGCATGGGCGGCCATCCCCGAGAACGCCTGAGTTCCCCTCTCCAGATCCTTGAAATCTGGATAGGACAAGGTGAGGTGGGGCAACTCCTCACTAGCACTGCTGTAAATCTCCACCATCTTCCCAGGATCCTCTACCGACACCTGTTTCAGCAGGATGGCGTTGACCACACTGAAGATGGTCGTGTTGAGGCCAATTCCAAAAGCCAGGGAGAGAACAGCCACGGAAGTGAAGCCGGGCCGGTGCAAGAGACTTCGGATAGCAAAGCGCACATCGAGCAGTTGTTTGTCCATATTGCAATCGTACGGAAAAGCCCGGGCCGCGGTTCACGTATTCTGCTGCGCGTAAGCATAAGAACTCCCTCGCTCACGCTTCATCTTATTTAGGACTCCGCTAAAAGTCTGCAAGCGGCAACTATGATAGAAACTCAACAACCGAAATTGCGCCAAGGAGGCCCGAACATGTATCTCAGGCTTAGCCAACTCTTGACCGCTCTAAGCATTGTCGTCTTTTTGATTTGCCCTGCTTTCGGGCAGGCCTGCCAACCCGACGCGACAACACTCTGCCTGGAGGGAGGGCGTTTCAGAGTCAAGGTCAGCTGGGAAAACTCAGAGGGCAATGAGTTCTCGTTGTTCCCTGGCACGGCTGCGGGCACCGGACAAGCCATCCCCATGAATGAAAACGCCGGATATTTCTGGTTTTCCGAGGATCGAGACCTTTGCCTTGAATGGGCACCGGGCCTTCTTCCTGGGACAGATCTTTGATGACTTCCCGCTAGGAGCCCGTCCGAGTATTGGTGCGGATCGCGTTACGAGCGCCATGGGGTGAGATGCGAGGCGTCGGGCAGGCAGGCGCTGTCATTCAACTTCAAGTTCCCGCAACAAAACAGATCACCCCATGCCGCCCGTAACCCGGAGGGAACAGGGGGGTTGTGGCCGAATCTCTTTGTCGAGAGCCGTAGACGATGGGGGCCATCGCCTTCCGTCTCTCTCCGCGAGCTCGACTCACAAGACCCCTGTTCGCGACCGCACCCCAAAACTCGGACAGGCTCCTAGCTGGAGTTAAGGCGATTCAAGACGAGGAGGAAAAGGGCCTGCTCCGGAAAGCCGGAGGAAAGATGGGCCCAGATGCGTCGAGTGGTTTGTCGAACCCGCGCCCCAATTTTGAGGACCCGGCGACGCAAAGTTTCGATTTCGAGTTTCTGCCAGGGGGTTCCATACAGATAATCGCGGAGTCGGACGAACATCTGGTAAGCCAGCCCATGCAGGAGAAGTCGAAACTGGTTGGCCAGGAATCGATGACAGCTCAGCCGATCCATACTCAGATGGTTCTTAAAAGCCTTGATGAAGTTCTCCGACTGTCCTCGATCGGTGTAGTGATCATAAAGGGACTGGGAAGAGAGATCGTCTCGGTTGGTGACCACAAAGCGACGATTGATCCCCCGATGGTCGACTTCCACTTTGACGATGACGCGACGGAATCGATCCCAGCTGCCGGCTCGATAAAGAAACTCGTCAAACTGACGCTGTTTTTCCTCGAACTCGTCGAACCTGAGTCGAGTCGACTCGAGCATCGGCTCGACCATCCGTTGCAGGCGGGGGTTCCGGCTTAACCCAATGACATATTGGAGTTTGTTCTCTTCAGATTCACAGAACTCGTAGAGCCGAGGCGTGGCAAAGCCGCTGTCGGCCCGGATCTCAATTTGAAGTTCCTTGCCAACTTCTCGTCGAATGGCTTTCACGATTCGTTTCAGAATAGGAACGATGTGAGAGGCAGCCCCCTTGTTTCCAGGCCTCAATACGACAGTGACCAGGTCCCCCGTAACGGCATCGAAGATCAGCAAAGGATGCAGAATGTGGTTTCGGTAATAGCCGTGGTAAAAAGAGAATTCCTGTTGGCCGTGAGTGTGGTCGTCAGTACTGTCCAGGTCCAAGATGACCGGGTCGGGGCGTCTCTTCTTCAGCGAGCGGACATAACGCTGTAGGAACCCCCGGCTCAGACGCATGAGATCCTTCTTGCTGACAGAGTTTTCCAAACGGGAAAAAGTTGCTTGGGTGGCCAAGTCAGGATCGCTCTCAGGTAACTGATCACAGACGGTCTTGAGCATGGGATCCGAGCGCAGCGTGTCCGCGTCATTGCAGTCTTCGTACCCGGCAACGATCTGAAAGACTCGTTGTCGGATCAGCTTTAACTGCTCATGACGAACGTAGCGTTGGTCCCGGCTATCCGCAATACAACGAACTGAAGTCCTCGCAGAGTCGATCTTGCCGATCCAGGGAACCAAACAACAGCCATCCGGCATCGGAAGTCAGGTTCCCACCATCAAAACGAGCCGTGATTTGTGTGTGCGAGTGAAATGCCAGGGTGGTCTGACAGACTGGGTTTGACATTGCCGTAGTTATCCGATAAGGATTTGTTTAATAAACCCTTTTATATCAGAGAGCTACGGCATTTTTTCTGGTCCCCAATCCACTCGAATCCAGATCTCTTGCATAATCCGGGCTAGGACGGCGAGGTAAAACCAGGTCGAGACACGGCGCACCGGTAGGTGAGCTCAAAGCGAAGAATCTCACGGAACTTCATGACTTGACCGCTGGCTCCGGCTGCTCACGGCGCTGGCCAATGTGACCTGCCATCGCGCTGAAGTAGACATCTTTGAGGCCCGGCACGACGGACTCAAAACCAGGGCCGGGCGTGGCTTCGCTGTAAACGTGCACGACGGTGCGCCCTGCGAGGAGCGTCGTCGAGATCACCGCGTGCTCTCGCTCCAGCTCAGGGAGCTCTTGCTTCGAAATCACGCGACGCCAGATCCGGCCCTGGAGGTCGTCGACCACGCCCAACGCTCGGCCTCGAGCAGAATCTCTCCTTCATCGATAATGGCCATCTTGGTGCACACCGCACGCACGTCTTCAACGATGTGAGTGGAGAGGAGGACGGCACAGTTCTCGCCCAGCTCGCTCAACAGGTTCAAGAATCGCACCCGCTCAGCCGGGTCGAGGCCGGCTGTCGGTTCGTCTACGATCATCAGCTTCGGATGGCCTAAAAGCGCCACGGCGAACCCAAAGCGCTGGCGCATGCCACCCGAGTAACCACCCAGTTTCTGCTTCCGTACCCCCCACAGGTTGGTCTGCCGCAGGAGCGCCTCGACGACCCCTTTGCGCACCCCACGCCCGGCAATGCCCTTGAGTATTGCGAAGTGATTGAGCAAGTTCTCCGCAGTCGCCTTCGGATAGACGCCGAACTCCTGCGGCAGGTAGCCGAGCGTCTTGCGCACTTCATCCTTCTGGTTCAGCACGTCGATATCACCAAGGCGGATGCTGCCTTCATCCGGCTCTTGCAGCGTGGCCAGGATACGCATCAGCGTAGACTTGCCAGCACCGTTAGGGCCGAGCAGGCCGTACATTCCCACCGGAATCGTGAGCGTCACGTCCCTCAGCGCTTGCACGCCATTGGAATAGCTCTTGGATACTTCGCGAATGTGTAATTCCATAGCTGCCTGTCGTTGGTGCACGGTGCCCGCGGCTGATAAACGGCTGGAGGAGTCGTGCAATGTAGGCATCGACAAAATAAAGTACTTTTCAACACAAAGTCAAGGGCCGTTCCGTAGGGGTGACTTATTTGCAATTGAGTCAAGTTTGAGGGTGCTGGGCGATCGAGCCTCGACCTGATGTGTTTTTTCGGTGCCAAATCCGAACCCCTAAGCACGAAATCCGAGAGGAAACCCGAAACCATGAGCCTTGGAACTCAGTTGGAATCGATAACCGGACCGCGGCCTTTTCATCAAGGTTTTGGTACTGAACGTGCGGTGCGTTCTAAGATAGGTAACGAAGGCTGCTGGTGATATCAAATTGCCAACCCGTGGGTGCAGCTCTGTCGCATCGTCGACTTGGGGTGCTTTGGAACAGGAGACATGAAATGGTTAGCGCAAATCATTTATCTGGGGGCTGCTGCCGGTCATCTCGGCCTGCCTGGCGCCGGTTCTGCACGCCCAGGTTGCGAGCAGTTGGTCTGCCACGGGAGATCTAAACATTGCCCGTGGGAACCACACCGCAACCCTGCTGGCCAACGGCCTCGTGCTGGCCGCTGGAGGCAGAAGCTATTTCGAAGACGACTACCTCACTGTTTGCGAGCTGTATGATCCTGCCACAGGACGATGGAGCGCTACGGGCGAGCTGGCGAATAGTCGAGAGAATCATACCGCCACCCGATTAGACGACAACAGAGTCCTGGTGGTCGGCGGGGAGGGTGAGGAATCCCTTCCTCCGGATTTTGAGTCGCGGCAAGTATTAGTGAGCGTGGCCGAGATCTTCGATCCCGACACCGGACTCTGGAGCGGTACGGGGGACCTCAACACGGCACGCTCCGAGCACACCGCTACACCGCTGGAGGGCGGCCAAGTTCTTATCACCAGCGGACTTGGCGCACCGCAACTGACCACCAGTGCGGAGATTTACGATCCCGGCACGGGTCGCTGGACTTACACGGGCGGACTCAACGTAGGTCGTCGTTATTTCAACACAGTGCGGCTGGCTGACGGCCGGGTCGCGACGATCGGCGGAACCAACGCTTTCGCCTCACTGCTGCGAGCGAGTGCCGAAGTTTACGATCCACACACCGGCCGGTGGGATGAGATCCCCGGGCTCAATCCCGGCCGGGGTTTTCATCAGTCCGTTCTCTTGAATGACGGTCAGGTGCTGGTCTCAGGCGGGTTCGGGATTAGTACAGGCCTGGCCGACAGTCAGCTCCTCGACTACATCCAACTGATCTACCCTCAACTGGCGTTGGGCGGTGGATTCGAGGTGCTCCTCCTGATCACCAACCGGAGTACCCAAAGCTGGTTCGGAGAAGTTGTTCTGGATGGCGGTAGTTGGCCCACGGATCGGCCCTGGTCGGTGAGTGGAATCGACTTTACCGGTTCTTCCCGCTTTCAGATCAATACCGGATTGGCCGTTCGGGGTGCGGAGGCTCCACTCTTTTTCACTCTCACCGACCTGAATGGTCTCTTCCTCGAAGGAGCGATACTCAGTTTCGACGGGGCACAGTTTTTCGATCAGATCTTCACCGTCGTCCCAGAAAATTTCGTGGGCTCAGTAGAAGTTTTCTCCTCGAGCCCTTTCTTTATTACGGTCCTGCGTCAAGAACTGATACCGGGTGAACGCCTTCGCTTTCAGCTCACCAGCGTCCCGGCCACACCGGCGCGATGAGAATTCCTTTCCGGAGCGGAATCGGCCCTGCCTTCAGCCCCGTACCCCCGGTTCCACGCCCCACCCCTTTCCAGGGATCGATCGAGATTCTGAGCGGCCTTCCGATTGCCGTCTCCGCCATCGATGTCCTTCAAACCTGACACCCATAGTGCATCACCCCCGCTCACCCCTCCGCTCGGAGGGCCTCGTTGGGCTCGATTCTGAGGGCTCGGCGTGTGGGAACCAGACAAGAGCCCACGCCAATCAAAATGACGATGCCAATCCACAAAGCAAGGGAGACGATCAGCGCCACGCCCCGCGAGTTGCCCATTCCCATCTCACGGAGCTCAAAGAAGAACCAAGCCGCCAGGGGCATACCGATGATAGCTCCTATGCCGATCTGGGTCAGTGAGCGCTGCAGGACCGTTAGTATTAGAGCCCCTCGACGCGCCCCGAGCGCTCTCCTAATGCCGAACTCCCGGGTACGTTCCGTGACCGAGAAAGACATCATTGCGTAGATCCCCGAAGTGGCGAGGGCAAGCAGGATTCCGACCAGCGCCAGGAGGCCTCCGGCAATCGCGATCTGCAGATACCAATCGTCCTGATAGACCTTGCTCAGTTCGACCGGGTAGGCGAGGACGGCCGCCGGGTCCACTTCAGCCACGATCTCTCTCAGGCGCTGTGAAAACGTCTCCGGATCGTGCCCCAGGTGGATAGCGATTTGCAGCGGGTGGATACTGCCGGGAGCGGCCGGCAAGTAGATTCCTGCCGCTCTTTGTGGGGCTATTACGTTCATCCCCAACTGCCCTACAACCCCAACAATCTCGTACCATGGCGATTGCTGATCGCCGTCCGGAACGATGAACCGCAGCCAGCGGCCGACAGGATTACCTCCTTCGAGGCGCTGATCTATGAATGCCGTGTTGACCACCACCGACCTACTGTGGGCACTCAGATCTGTCCTTTTAAAGCCACGACCGATCAGTATCGGGTGGTTCAGGGCCGCAAAGAAATCCACGTCTACCTCAGCCGTGCGGACAGACCTGCCGTGCAAGATCTCCGGCCCTCTGGCACCCTCCACCTCGATTGGCTGAGCCCTGTGATCCATTCGGGGCAGATGACTCGCGACTGCCACACCTCTGACGCGTGGCTCGGCCTGAAGCTGCTCGACGAGGCGCTGCTGAATTGTGCCCAAGCGACTGGAGAACCTCCTCCGGTCAAACAGCCCCGCATCTTTCTCGGGCTCGCTCTGAGGCAATCTCAACTCCACCGCCAGGAACTCTTTAGCCGGAATCCCAACTAGATCTTCGGAGGTCATTGCGACTCTCGTTCGGTCGGCGATCCCGAGGGTGAACCCCACCGCTGCCAACGCAACCGCCACGTCGGTAATGATGAGGGCACTGGTTACCCAGCCAAAACGAATGCCGCAACCACTGGCTCGGTTGTTCTGAATATTCTGCTGGACCTTCACCCCGGTCATCTTCAGCGCGGGAAAGACGCTGGCGATGGCGGCGCTCAAAACCGCCAGAAGCAGTCCCCACAGTGTGGCTTCAGGGGTGACCTCGAGGGTCAGCCAGTAGGGAACGGGGACCTCGGCTTCCAGCATGCGTACAAGCAGTCGTCCAAGCGCCCAGTCGACCGTGATGAGTCCGATGCCCGCGGCTCCGACGGCAAGTACCAGAGTCTCGACAAAGAGCTGAGACACAATGCGAACCCTCGACGCGCCCAAGGCACTACGTACCGCCAGCTCCCGGAAACGAGTCGCCGTACGCGCGAAGACCAGCATGGCGACATTGGCCGACGCGACCACCAGCAGGGCCAGGGCAAGGAGCTGGAAGAAGTGGAACTCGAGTGTCGACTCCAGGCCCTCTTTCGGCATATTCAAGTAAGAGTAGCTAAAGGGGACGACTTCAGCCTGCCAGCGAGCGTGGGTGTCGGGGAACTGGGCCGCAATATGTGAGCCGACTGCACCAACCTCGGCCTGCGCAGCCTCCGCAGAGACACCTTCGCTGAGCCGTCCCAGGATCTTTAAACCGAGCCCGTGGGCCGGCTCTGCCAGCACCTCTTGAAGGAATGGCACCCACAGCTGATGGCGCACCGGGAAGAGGAAGCCCCGGGGCATAATCCCGACGACGGTGCGCAGGACCTGCGAGATTCGGAGTGTTCGGCCGAGAATGGCAGGATCGCCTCCGAACCTGGCTTTCCATAGATCGTAACCCAGCACGGCCACCGGTGGAGCGCCTGCCAATTCATCCGCGGGATCAAGCGTCCGGCCCAGCAGTGGAGGGGTGCCCAGGATACCGAAGATGGAAGCAGTCACCTGCGCCGAGATGACGGGTGCTGCCCCTCCGTCTTCGGAGAAAACGTTGTAGGCAGCCGTTCTGGTTGCCCCTAGAGATGAAAACGTGACCAGTTCGCTGCGCCACACGGAGTATTCGTAATAGGTCGGGTTCTCTACCAAACTCGTAGTCGGATTCCAATATCGAATTGCCCGAACCCGGTCTCCAATGTCCTCCGGAAGAGGGGCTTCGAAAGCGTTTGACAGATGCATGGGGGCCATGCCGACCGGAATTCCAACTGCCAGAGCAATCATGGCCACTAACGTCAGGCCCGGATACTTTATGAGCATACGCAGGGCGAGCTTCACATCAATCCATGAGAAACGAGCCTCGTCAATGAGACGGAGGCCTTTCGCTGTGCGCGCCGCCTCCCGGTAGCTTTCCACGTGACCGAACTCGAGGTGGGCGCGGCGGGCCGCCTCCCGGCGGGGGTAGCCCTGGCCTTCCAGGCGGCTCGTTTCGAGTTCGATATGGTGACGAAACTCCTCCTGCATCTCGGCCTCCAAGTGGGATCGGCCGGTCAGGCTGCGGAGCCAAGAGCGGAGCCGGGCCAGGAGGCCGGTGATGAAAGAGAGTGCAGAAATGCCAGGCATAGATCAGATCTCCTGAGGTGTTGCCATGAGGACCATTCCGACTGCGTCGGCCAGGCGGTTCCATTTGGCCTCCTGCTGAATAAGTCGGTCTCGACCTAGCCTGGTAAGGCTATAGAACTTGGCACGCCGATTATTGTCTGACTTGCCCCACTCACTCTTGATCAGTCCCCGGTGCTCGAGCCTGTAAAGTGCAGGGTACAGCGCTCCCTGCTGGATCTGCAGTGCCCCACGCGAGATTTGCTCGATACGCAGCAGCACACCGTATCCGTGTACGGCTGCTAATGAAACACTCTTGAGGATCAGGAGCTCAAGGGTGCCGGGCAAAAGGTCAGCTTGTTCGGTCATGGTTTCTCCTATTGAGGTTAGGAAAGAGTCTTTCGAACCTTCTCCTAAGTTGTCAAGGAGAGAGTTGCCGGAAGGGTGCCGTCAAATTAGGGTTGGCGACGAGATTGAAAGGCGGGTTGACGTTTTGCTCTATGAGCCCTTATTATCTGATTGGCTGGTGCCACAACTCGATCAATTTCTACGTTCCGTTGCTTCGGCTTCGACCGTGACCGTTGATGGGACCTTCAGCCGTTCAGTCGACTGGGCTGTGGTCGCCCTCGAAATCAGAACATCCGCTAGCTCGCCAACACAACATACGCTGACGACCAACGTGATCGGATCAGGCAGCGTCGATCTTTCGCCGCCGGGTGGTACCTACGCTCAGGGTACTGGGGTGAGCTTGACTGCACAGCCGTCCTCCGGATTTGAGTTTTCGGGTTGGAGTGGAGACCTGAATGGGACCCTGAATCCAACTACGCTCACGATGGATTCTGACAAAAATGTGACGGCCACCTTTAGCGCTCTGCCCCCCGGACAGGTGACCCTCACGGTCAATGTCTTCGGATCAGGAAGTGTGAGCTTAAGCCCAGCAGTTCATTCAGCCTCCCGGGCACTCCGGGTCTTGACGAGTTCGGCGAGTGGGGACCTCTCCTCGATTGGGGTGTCCAGGCTAAACACATGATCTTATTACCGACCGGCAATGTCCTTGTCTGGTCGACCGGTGAAGACGCCCGGGTGTGGGATGCGTCGACCGCTGCGTCACTCACTCCTGTGCCGTTTTTCCCTGGCGACCTGCATTGCGCCGGGCAAGCCACTCTGGCTGATGGTCGTATTATCGTCATCGGTGGACAGGGCTCTAGTACCCATGTGGGCATCCAAGTTACCGCCCTGTTTGAGGCGTTTAGCAGCACTTGGACGGAGGGTGCGCAGATGAATTTTGCGCGCTGGTATGCCACACGACGACTCTGCCAGACGGCCGTTTGCTGGCAACCTCGGGTGACGATGCCGATAAGGATCGGGTAACCATCCCCGAGATCTACGACCCGGTCACCGACTCCTGGACTGCACTTCCCGGCGCGGACCGTGGACAGAGCCTCTATCCATTAATGTTCGTTTTGCCCAATGGCCACATTTACGAAGCCGGCCCCAAGACTAAAACCTGGCTCCTCGACGTCAATGGTAGCGGCTCCTGGACTCAGGGAGCGACCAACACTTTCGGCAGCAGCGGATACGCGGAATCGGCGGCGATGTACAGGCCTGGTGAGATCCTGCGTGCGGGAGGCGGGGACCCCGCTTTCGCCAATGCGCCGATCGTTGATATGAATGCAGCGTTACCAGCCTGGCGTGATATTGACCCCATGGCTTTGGCCCGCCGCCGCCACGACCTGACAATTCTGGCCGACGGCACGGTCATAGTTGTGGGCGGCACCGTCAGGAGCGACGATGAAAGCCAGGCAGTTCTGGCAGCCGAGATTTGGGATCCTGACACCGAGCGGTGGACGACTGTCGCGGCTATGAGCGAGGCGCGGATGTACCACTCATCGACAGTCCTCTTGGCTGATGGACGGGTCGTGGCGGGTGGAGGCGAGGCAGATGGGCGGCGGCGGGCCCAGATTTACTCGCCGCCTTATTTGTTCAAAGGGCCGCGCCCGACGATCAGTTGGGGCGACCGTCTCGTATAGCGGCGGCTCGACCACCACTGACGGAATCGGTTTCTACTTGCTGGAAGACCCGCCCGTCGGAACACACATTGTCTCCGCGTCTGCACCTGGTTACATTGGTGCCTCGGCCGAAGTCAATGTCGTGATCGGCTTCGAAGCGACCGCCGACTTTTCTCTGGAGCCGATTCCCCTTCCCATCACCACGTTTCCCCCCACCGACGATGCCCTCGTCAAGTCTTCGGAACCGACCAAGAATTACGGTTTGCTGGACTACATCCGACTCAGGGCAGGATCACCCACATACCACAGCTATCTACAGTTTCATGTCACTGGCCTGGGTGGGGCAGTGCAAACCGCCAGGGTGCGTTTATATGTCACCGATGGCAGCAATGACGGAGGACAGCTCTACGCCGTGGCGAATGGCTGGGAGGAGTCGACCATCACCTGGGACAACGCACCCCTCCTCGGGGCCAGCCCAATTGCCAGCGTGGCAACGGTGGCCAGTGGTAGCTGGGTCGAGTTCGATGTCTCAACCGCCATTACTGGGGATGGAATCTATAGCTTTGGGCTGATGAATGCTTCCTCGAACAGTGTCTACTACAGTTCGAAAGAGGGCGCCAACCCGCCGGAGTTGGTGGTAGAAGTAGACGGCAGCCCTCTATCGCTGCCTGACGTCATTATCTCGGAAATCGATCCAGGCGACCCTATTGAACTTTCAAACACGACCGCTATCGACATCGATCTGTCCATGGCGCCTTAGAACGGCTACCAGTTTTGCTCGCCGTTCGAGTATTCGGCCATCCCGTCTACAGTTACAGTCCCGGCAGGGGGGACCGCGACGGTTAACTGGCTGGCGAATTTCACCAATAGCGACTGATACCGGCGGTGAACTCATTCTTTTTTCCAGCCCACCGTTCAACGATAGCAATAACATCCTCGATTTTGTCTACTGGGGGACGTACAGCCCAAGCAGAAAATCACAAGCCGAATCAGTCGGAAAGTGGAGCGGTCCCTGTGTCCCGGCGATTCCCCCGGTTTTACGATCTACCGGCTGCCGGGAACCAATGGTATTAACGCTGCTTCCTACGCAATTATCGAGCCTTGACTAAGTCCTGCAGACCATCAGTACGGTGACGTACGTTGGGAGCGCGAGGCGAATTTGGTAGAAACAGTACAGGAATAGGAGAGCGTCGGAACTGTTTCGCAGCTACTGGCGCGAGACTCCCGACCAGCTTACTATGAGGAAACCATATAAGGTGCCGGAATCTCGCAAGGGCGGCGCGAACCGATGGACGACGAATGGCTTTGGGGAAATCGGCTGCGGCCTCTTATCTGGAAATGAACCCAGGAAGCTAGTTTACCTGGAAACCAGGCAAACAGACGTTAGCTGGCGTGGCCAACCTAGCCTTGAAACAAGGAGAAGGGAGATTGGCAATGGAAACCAGGGGACGAATAATAGGAATAAGTCTTACGGTGGGTATAGTTCTTGGGGCTGTAGTTGGATCCATCGCTGGCAACGTAGGCTTATGGATTACCGCGGGAGTCGTGCTGGGGATAGTAATCGGAGTCGTGGTCAGTACGGTGCGCGGAAGAGGATAGGGAAGGGATCCTGTAACTGACCGAATTCAAGGCAGAGGCCCTCTTTGCGCTCGTCGGGGGCACGTGGCGGCCGCCATCCTGATCGATCAGTAGACAAAAGGCACAAGTCGCCAGGATCGTTGGGCGTACACCCGCCATTGATCGCCAAACTCGGTTGCCAAGAGCCGCTCCTCATCGTGAATGCGGAAAAGGAACACGGCGAGCACAACCGGGGCGAACGCGAAGCCGAGCCACGAGCTGAACGCGAGACCGTACCCCATCAGCGAAACGACGATGAACAGGTATCGGGGATGCCGGATCCAACGATAGGGGCCTGTTGTGATGAGCTCATGCCCTTCTTGAATGGTCACCTCTCCACTGAGCTGCTTGCCCAAGACGGCACTCGACCAGAGCAGAAAGGCATAGCCCCATCCCGTTAACAACACGCCGAGAGGCCGGATCCACGAGACGTCAGCGAATCTAGCATAGTGGTTTCGGTCGCCGTTCGGGGCGAGGAGGAACAAGGAAAGCATCATCGCCCCAAGCACCAGCCCAAGCCAGCCTGTGGGGCTTTGGCGCTTGATCCGTTTTTCTTTGATCCCTTTTCCGAGGCCGCCTTTCGAAGCGATGCGGCGGAGGACCGCGACGCCGACCACGATCATGCCGATTGCTATGACCCATAAGGCAGTACGCCATCCGTTCGCGAAAAAACCGGCAACATCGTCGAGCCCCCATCCAATGAGTGGCATCCCTGCATAGAATAGGATGCCAATTGCAAGGATGACGTATTTTCGAAAGAGAATGGGGGGAGCCTCCTCTTTAGCCATTATCTGACATTCCTCATATCAACTTCGGATAGATCCGAGCTTCCGGGGTTAGTCCGCACACGCTGGAACTGGTGTCGTAGCCTTGCTATTCTATACGAGCACACACCCACCGGAGGCTTCATGTCTCAGTTGGCTTTTTGGATGAGCTGCATTTTGATCCTGGGATGCCTGCTTTTGTGCCTCCAAAAACAGAAGCGAGTGGTTCCCTTCTTGCGCCAGACGTCGAGATGGGGCATTGGTGTACCCATTGTCTCCGGGGTCGCAACCCTTGGGATTTTCTACGCCTTTGGAATCGCGTCCACTCTTGAGAGCGGAGTGATTCTCTTCGCCTTGGTTTTCGGCATCGGCACAGTCTTCTATTTTCTTATTAGGTTAAGTTCCTAACAAATCCTCTGTTCAGAGGGTAACGTCGCCCCGGTGGTGTCCTATTCACGGCTATTTCCAAGCTGCTAGGATTGTCGGCAAACCTTATCCCAAAACCATGGAAGTTGGAGTACGCATGTTTGCTCAACTTCTCTCCTCGAAGAACAATAACAATGCTGGGTCTCTTGACGCTGCTGGTGACAGCCCGTGGTCCGCTGATGGCCACCGATGAGCTCTGGGTGACACCCCTTGCCTCGTCAGCAAACGATCTGCTCAGTAGAACATCCCAGCGGAATGACGGTCAGACGCGTTTCAGCTTCACCGTCCCCGCAGAGATGGGCACCTTTGTGGGCGCCGAGGTAGTACTGATCGGGCAGGCGGACACCACGATCGACTACCAGCTAGAGCTGTCGATTCTGGCCAACCCGTCGCGCAGGGTCGACATTGTTGGATCGCTCGGCGGAGGACCCGTGATGGTCTCCACAGGAGAGCGAACAGAAATCGATGTGTCGGCGATCATCCCGGAGCTCCACTCAGGATTGGACCAGGTCAGTGTCCTGTTCGAGACGCCAACAAGCTCTTCGGTGGCGCAAGTGATTGGTCTACGCTTTCGCTATGAAGGGCGAGTCAGCCCCCAAGGGGCCCCCGCCACCAAGGTCCGGATTGCCGACAACCTGGGGAGGTGGACGGCAACCTGACCTTATCGGGGCTGGACTGTACCGCCAATGCCAATGGCGGAGCGCTCACGGCCGATGCCAGTGGGGTAGTGTCCTGTTCGGATGATGACGGTGGCGCCGCTGGAAATACGCTTGACGCTGCCTACGATCAAGGCGGTGCGGGTGTTGGCCGAACCATTACCCCCGATTCGGGAGCGGTAGAAATAGCAGGAAGCGGAGGACTCGAACTCGACACCGGAAACCTGTTCCAGACGCCGGGTGATCCGGTGTCAACCGGCAGTCTGGGCAGCGGGGGAGGACCAACCTCCGTGTACGTTTCCGGGCGCTACGCCTATGTGGTCGATACCAATTCGGATGATCTGAAAGTGATCGATATATCGGGCGCTGAAGTCACGTCGCTGATCGCTCACTCCTTGGAAGCCGGCAATCTGCAGGTTCGCAACGACATGATTGCCCAAGGCCAGCTTCAGGTCAGCGGCGGGCTCAACGTGGGAGCAGGGGGCATATTCTCGGATGGGGACGTGGGGATAGATGGCAGCTCGCAGATTGTGGGGACGGTCGCAATCAAGGATGCTGCAGTAACAAGCACATCGATCGCCGATGGAGTGCAGCTCTACGCCGAGACCAGGGGTCTGACTCTGAGCTCTGAGCTGAAGGTCCTGGATGAGGCTGGGAACGTCACCGTCCTGTCGCCGCATAACTTCTCCCTTATTGGAGAACCATCAGAAGCGATGGCCTGGTCGTTCTACTCGGAAAACGAGCACGGCAAGATAAATGTGGACATGCTCAAGACGGTTTGTCTCGTGGAAGCCCTCTCCGGTGAAAAGCTGGTGCATATTCAATCCCATGACGAGTCCGAGATGGAGAATTCGCGAGAATACGAAGCGAGCCTGAAGGCCCAGGTTGAGCCTGGTTCGTGAAACACATGGTCTGTGGGTCATCCCGTCGATAGGGCCCGACTGAATCACGTAGATCCCTGGCTGATCCGGCTCAGCTGCTGGCACCCGCTCGGAACCAGACTGTGCTACCGCAAACTTGACCCGACTGTCAGCAAGTTGCAAGGGAGAGGTGCTTAGGCGACGGGCAGGGCCGCCACGATCTTCTGGATCAAAGTCGTGGCGAAGGGAGGCTGGCCTTCGATCCGACGCCGGTTGTCGTTTCCCTGCCGGACGACGACCAGATTCAGGCTGGGTATGACATAGCAATGGTTCAGGTTGTGGCCCCGTGACATGAAGAGGTCTTGGGGCACGTTCTCAAGCTGATCTTGGATCCAGAACGTGTAGCCATAGGGGCTGGGAGTCTTTCCGTCGTCGCGACGGAACCGGCGGGTGGCCAGCTCCATCCATTTTTCCGGGACGAGCTGCTCATCGCCCCATCGGCCCCGATTCAACCACAGGTAGCCCAACCGGGCGAAATCCCGGGCAGAGCACCGGAACGTGCTTCCCACTACGGTGTTGTGTCCGAACGGGCTTTCACTGCGATCGGCACCATAGGCGTCGCACCCTTCGCTGCCCCCCACGCCCCATCCCGGCTCGTCGGAGAAGTTGAGCTCCCGGTTGTCGGAATACGGCATGTCCCGGTATTGGTTGTTCCGGATTCCTTCCGGCATGCCGATTTTTTGCAGCACCCGATCGTAGACATAGGGGCCGACCATTTCGCCGGACAGGTTCCGCATGGCCAGGGCCAACTGCTCCAATCCATAGTTACTGTAATTGAAGGCGGAGCCGGGCTTGAACTTCAGTCGGTGGTGGGCGGGAATCCCATCAAAATGCCACCAGCCGAAGCAGTACTCGTACATCTGATAGGCAGCCAGGTAATCGTTATACAGATGACGGGTGCTCGGTGCCAACCAGGGCTCGCGGGTTTCATGCCCCGAGGTCATGGAGAGGACATGCTTGACCCGGATCGACTTCTTCCTCTCATCCGTGAGAGGTTGATCCCATATCTGAGGAATGAGCGTCTCGTCGCGAGACTTCCCAACCAGATACGTTTCCAGACCCACCCGGTCCTTGTATTCTTCCAGAAAGACCCCAACCGCCGCGCCGAAGACGGACTTGGTCGAAGACTTCATGTCATTGCACGTTCGGGCCGTCCATCGTTGCGGCCCGCCTTCCGTTCCGGTGACATAGCTCTCGCCTATGATGTGTCCTCGATAAATAATGACCAGGGCACCGCCCCGGCTCCGGGTGACGAAGGCCTCGTCCTGGTAGCGAATTGCCTCCTGGAGCCGGTCTGCATCCACTCCCAGGGCACGCGCCTCTCCGACCCGCCAGCCCCCGCCCCCTTCCGCAGGGGGGAAATACGTGTCTCGGGAAGTGGCGCCCCCGGTTTGCCCGCCCGAAGAAGAGCCGTTCGGCCAGGACAGCAGGCCCAGGCCAGCCGCACCGGCGCTCGCCTCGGTCAGGAATCGTCTTCTGGTAATCATCTCGAGGAAATCCTCTGTTTGAAGCGCCGCCCGCAGCTAGGAGCCTGTCCGAGTAATGGGGCGGATTGCGTTATGGGTGCCGTGGGCCAAGACACGAGGCGTCCGACACGACGGCGATGCCCGGCATCTTCTAGTGTCGGCAACAAAGTAGATTGGTCTTGTTGTTCAGCTTGGCTAAATCTTGCCAAGTCTAGCCAACAAGAAACGCCGCCCATAACCCGAAGGGAACAGGGGGGTTGTGGCCGATCTCTTTGTCGCGGGCCGTAGACGATGGGGGCCATCGCCGTCCGTCTCTCTCCGCGAGCTCGACTCACAAGACCCCTGTTCGCAACCGCACCCAATACTCGGACAGGCTTCCTAGCGCGGGGGATACTTCGAAACTGTCGAGATTCGCGGCAACAAAGTGCATCATCGTGGCACTGTGTGAGGTTCATCGTGAAGTTAGAGCCGCCTTAGCGCAGCCTAGCTGCTATCCCGCTCAACGTCTCGGCCAGCGCGGCCCGCCGTTTATTCGTCACCACGTTGCCCCGGTTCTCTCCCAGCGCGGCTGCCAGCGATTCCAGTTTTGCAGCCAGCTCTTCGTCTTGCGTGCCCTCCCGAAGCCTAGCTGCCGAGCGGTCCAGCGCCTCAGCCAGGCGGGTCGCAAGCGACTCTGACAGCTCTTCGCGGCGCTCGAGCTGATCCAGGTACGCGCGCGCCACGACCGGCGCGGCCGGCCAGGTCACGCGGAACTGCTGCTGCGGGTTGAATAAGCCTCCCTGATCGGCCATCTCCGCCGCTGCGATTTCATTCTCGGACAGGTGTTCGCTCGGCACCAGCTTCAGCACGTCCAGCCCGCGCACGATCTCGGTGCCGTAGATCCGGCCGTTGTACCAGTAGGTCGACCAGAATCCGCCGAGGATTAAGTTGTCGGCATCGATGGGACCGCGGTCGAAATAGGCAATTTCCACAGGGTTGGCTGAATCCGTGAAATCGATCACCGAGATACCGCCCTGATACCAGGCCTGAACAAAGATGTCGCGGCCCGGCACAGGCACGATGGAACCGTTGTGCGCCACGCAGTTTTCCTGCTCGACCTGCGGAGCCGGCATCTTGAAGTAGCTGCGAAACTCGAGCTGGCCGTCGACGATGTCGTAGATGGCGTCCGCCCCCCACGTCAGCGGATCGTAGGCGCGGCAGCGTGGTCGACTGCCCCCGCCCCACTCGTCGGTGAACAGGACCTTGGTACCGTCGTTGTTGAAGGTCGCCGAGTGCCAGTAGGCGAAGCCCTTGTCGACGACCGCGTCGATGCGCTGCGGATTCAGCGGGTCGGAGATGTCAAAGATGATGCCGTTGCCGGAGCAGGCTCCGGCGGCAATCCCGAGATCAGGATAGGCCGTGATGTCGTGGCATTGGTCGGTCTGACTGGTCTGCTGCGAGTCGTCCCCGTGGTCGCCGCCTCGCCAAAGACCGGCCAGAACGCCCGTCTCGGGATCGGCGAACACCGCCGGGCTGTCGACGATGCGCGCCTGGCTCGGATCGTCAACCGGAATCTCGATGACGTCGATGCGAAACAGTGCAGTTCGGTCGTCTCCCGGCGATTCGTCGAAGCAGCTATCCATCTCCCCCTGCTTGCGCACGCTGGAGGTGCCGGAGTTGTAGACGATGATCTTGCCGTCTTCGCCGGGGCCTCGGATAACCGAATGCGTGTGCGAGCCGCGACAAGTTTGGACCGCGCCCACCTGCACCGGCCGTGTCAGGTCGCTGATGTCGAAGATGCGAAGCCCGCGGAACCGCTCAGTGCTAACGTCGTCACTCACGCCTTGGAGCCCGCAGTCGACCCGCCCCCGGGTTTGCTCCACCGACAGGATCAAGAGGTCGCCGACGATGGAGACATCGCCCTGCCCGCCGGGACAGACCACAGAGCTAATGAGTTTCGGTATTCCGCCTTCCGGCAGCCGGTAGATGTTGAAGCCGTGGTAGTTGCCGGTCACCATTACATCCCCGGAGAAGGCCATGTCGGTGTTGGAGAAGCTCAGCAGCGGCGCGCGCGCGTAGTCGTCCGCCTCCTCGGAATTCTCACCTTCCTCGGCCGACGTGTCGGTCTCCTCCTGCTCGGTGGACTCGTCTTTGTCCGTGCGCTTGGGCGGCAACCCGGTCGGGTTGCGCGGGTCGAAGAAGCCGGCTGGTTTGGGCAGCGGGGCCAGGAGTCTCATGTTCGACAGTGCCTGTTCGGCGTCATCGAGCCCGGCCGCAAGCCCTGCGCGCGGGTCGGCAGACAGTCTGACTAAGAGCGCGTTCATCCGCTCGATCTCGGCGGTCTGGTCATTGGTAACGTTTGTCGCGAACTCGAATAGCACCGGGTCGTACGCTGAACCCGGCTGTTTGAGCAGCTCATTAACCATCGTCACCGCGCCCTCGTGGTGGGTGATCATCAGCGTCAGGAACAGACGGTCGAAAGCCGTGCCTTCCGACCGACCGAGCTCGGCCATTTGCTCGGGCGTGGCCATGCCGGCCATTTTGTGGTCGGTGTGCATCGCCTGGTGTTCGGTCGGGTCCGGTACGTGCTGGCCGCGCACCCGTAACCACTGCTGCATGAACTCGATCTCATCGCCCTGCGAGACGTTGATGCGCCCGGCCACGGCGATCAGCTCGGGTCGGTTCGTGCGATCGCCTACTAGTGCGGCCATCTCGAGGGCCTGATGATGATGCGGAATCATGTCGTGCATGAACTGTACGTCCGCCGGCGAGTAGCTCGTATCGGCAATCTTGATCGCCTCCTCGGCGCTGAGCTCCCGCGCCGGGTCACCCGGCGCTCCCGGCTTGATGATGGGCACTTGGGCCACCCCGACGGTCGCCAAGCTCAGCAAAATAACGCCCAGGCAAGGGTACCGAAGCTGTCGGATCAATGAATCTGGTGTTGCGGTCAAGGGCACACTCCTTGCGTGAGATCGTTAATCGGTCGTCGCCGAAAGTCTAACTACTGCATTCAATTGGCCGAGTCGGTTGCCCTGGAAGAAGGACTGTACTTCTCAAACCAGTGACGCAGTAGCAACTGAGTCCGGATGAAATCCGAAGGAATACGCGTCGTCCCATGCCACTCGTCTGGAAAGCGGATCAGCGCTGTGGGAATCCTGCGGAAGTTCAGGGCACGGTAGAACATCTCGGCCTGTGCCATGGGAGTTCGTAGATCCTTCTCGCCGGTCATGAGCATGGTGGGTGTCTTGACATTCCCCACGTGAAAGATCGACGAGTGCTCCATCCACGGTTTCGGATCTTCCCAGAATGGTTTGGGAAATCGATAGTAGTGATGGCCGTCGGTGGTGCCGACAAGACTCATCCATTCGACAATGGTGCAGTTGGAAGAGGCCGCCGCAAATCGATCGGTCTGGGTGACGATCCAGGCGGTGAGAATGCCGCCGCCGCTGCAACCGTTAACGAACAGATTCTGTTCGTCCACACTTCCTTTCTCAATCATGACATCGACACCGGCCATGAGATCCTGAAAGTCAGGACCGGGATAGGAATCCGCAATCTCGTTACCGAACTTGCTGCCGTACCCCGTGCTGCCTCGCGGGTTGGTGTAGAGAATGACGTAGTCGTTGGCCGCCTGTTCCTGCCAACCATAATTGAAGCCGACGCCGTACATGCTGTGGGGGCCCCCGTGGATATGGAGCTGCAGGGGGTATTTTCGGTTGGGATCGAAATCGGGCGGTGTGATGTACCAGCCCTGTACCTTGATCCCATCCGGTGCGGTATACCAGATCTCCTCGACCTGGCCCAATTTCTTGCCGGCCAGAAGATCGTCATTGACGAAGGTCAACTGGTTCATCACAGATGGATTTCCAAGGTCGAAAGTCACCACATCGCCGGGCTCGTAGAAGCTAGCCAACGTGCCTGCGACTCTACCCTGCTCTGACACGTTCGACACGGACAGCATGTGCACTCCATTGGTAACTGGTTGTACCTTTCCTTCACTGGCCCCTTGAAGGGGTAAGAAGTACAAGTTGCTATGCCCTTCACTCCGAGCCGAGAAATAGATGCCGCTGCCGTCGCTTTTCCAGAAGAGACCGCTTGGAGAACGATCCCAATCGCCGGATGCCAGCCGGGGGTTGGAACCATCTATGTTCATGACGTAGAGTTTGCTGTCGATCCACGAGTCCCGGGTCCAGTCATAGCCGGTGTAGGCGACTTGGGTACTGTCCGGAGACACCACTGGATTGGCGTCAGGACCCTTGCGGTGCGTCAACTGCCGGATGTTTCGGCTGGCCACATCCACTGAGTAAATCTCTGTTTCGCGCCAGTGATGGTCAGCATCGGCCAGCCGTAGTCCGCTGAAAAGGATGCTCTTCCCGTCGGGTGTCCAGTTGATGTTGCTGTGATTGTAGTCGCCCGATGTCAACTTACGAGCCGTGCCGCCGGAGGCTGGCACCAAGAAAATGTGGGTGTAGCCATTGTCGGTGAAACCCTGCCGGTCGCGACGGAATCTCAAGCGCTCCACAATGCGCGGGGGTTCGTTCCACTTGGCCCCGGCAGGAGCCTTCGGCATACCAATCGGCCACGTGTTTCGCTCTTCCACTAGCATCGTGAAGGCAATGTGGGTCCCATCCGGGGACCAGGTGATGTTGGATGGAGACTGAGTGACGTGGGTAATCTGGCTGATCGCCCCTTCGGCATCCATCCAGCGCACGAAAATCTGGCTTCCCTTGGGCTCTCCAGCGGCTGCGTAGGCTATGCGATCACCGGTGGGCGACCAACGAGCGTTGGAGGCGTCTAGCAAGAAGCGCTGCCTGGAGGCATCGGCGTCCATGATCCACAAGGCTGATTCGCGGCTGTCATTGATTTTGTCAAAGCGCCCGCGCGTGTAAATGATCTGGCTTCCGTCGGGTGAGATTTGCGGGTTCGAGACAGATTCCAGCTCCCAGTAGAGATCCAGTGACAGTCGATCCTGCCCGCTTTGCCCGAGCATTGTTGCCGGTAGGCATGCCATTACCAGGATCCAAAAGTAACGTCGCACAAACATGAGCTTGCCCTTTCTGGCCTTGTGAGCTCCACAGACCCAAAATAGGTGGAAAAACACGACCACGATTGAGATAGCGATTCCGAAAAGCTTGTTGGCTAGGCTATCGAAGGCAGCGGGTGTTGGCAAGCGCCGTCAGGATCGCTCCGAAGAATGGCTGATCCGATTTAGCCACCGATGTCGTTCGTTCTAGTGACGGGCAAACCTGTCCGCCCTTGGACGTCTCGATCTTGACCGCCGGAGGGACCATGCGCATCTCGTTGTTTGCGATCGCTATCACCCTGGCTTCTCTGTCGCTCCGTACCGGGACAGCCCAGGGAAGACAAACACCACGAATTCAAGACCGATGGGTTGGTATTCAGGCCGCCCACCAAGGCTACCCTTGGATCAACCTGGATGATGGACGCGGCTTGGAGGTGCGTTTCAATACGGATTCGGACTTGGCAGTTCGGTTCAGAGAGCAACAGGCAGAAGGCTCCGTCACACCGCTCTCTCTGGTTTCCGTTGACTTCGATGAAGATGGCCTATCCGACATCGTGTACGGCTATGCAACGTCTGAAGGTGGCTCCCTAATTCTTCAACGAGGCGATCCGGATTGGAAAGGGCGAACGATTCTGTCCACCGGATCCGTGGAAACCCTGAGCAACGATCCATTCCTGCCCGAAGCCTCGGTAATCGAACTCAACCGTATTCCACGCTTTGTGGAAGCCGGAGATCTTAATGCCGACGGACACCTCGACCTGGTTGTGGCCGACCTCAACGCTGGGGGTCTGACTCAGCTCATTGGAGCCGGAGATGGCCACTTCATCGCCGGCAAGGACGTGCTGCTGCCCGGAGGGTTGACGACGATGGCTGCCGGAGACGTCAACCGGAGGGATGGGCTGGTCGACATCCTGGTCGGCATCGAGGGGATAACCGGCCCCGCCTTGCTGGTCTTTGAGGGTCCAGACGGCGCATTGTCCCACCCGCCGGAGGTAATTGAATTGCCATCCCCGGCTGTGGCGTTGGACGTTTCCCAGTTCGACAGTCACTACTCTTTCGATATCGCGGTTGCCGTGGAGACGGAGATTCTGATCGTCCATGGCCGTGACCGAAAATTGAGTCAACCCCAGTCCAGGCGACTTGCCGTGCCAGCCCCTGAGGTTTAACGCTACTCCTTCGCCTCCCGAATCCTATCCATCGTAGCCGGCGACTTCGTGTCTGATCACGACGACGAGCTGGCCCTCTGGCTCGAAGATGGAAGTCTCCGTTTGCTGGAGCGAACAGGAGATGACTTGCAGCTGAAGTCCGACTGGATGCCTGGCCTTGGGGCACCCTTTCAAAGCCTGCTCGCAGGGCCGGGAACCACATCCCATAAATTGGTGCGCGCCCGGGTCTCGAGCCTCCCGAAAGACGAGCTTCTGGCGGTGGATGCTCTCGCTCAGAAAATCCACGTCCTGGTCACCGCCAACGCTTCGGGCAACGATTCTTCCGGAACCCACCTTGCCGACAGCTGGTCGGCGGCCCTTGCTGTCGCCAGCATTCCAGTGGCATGTTACCCATGAGATTGAACCGAGACGCCCTGAGTGACCTGGTCGTTCTCTCTGATGGTTATCCGAGCCTGTCAACGATAGTGACTCAATCTTCGACGACTCTCACCGTGAACAGTTCGGAAGACAATTTCACTTGCCTGCAACCCGAGGACCCCGGCGGCGAATGCACACTGCGAGGGGCCATTAACAAAGCAAACCAGCCCGCTTCCGGTGCCGGCCCTTTCGCGATTCAGTTCTCGGTTGACGAAGTGCCCCTGACTCGGACCTTCGGCGATGGGGGGGCTGACCTTGAAATCTTCAAGCCGATGAACATCCAGGGGGGAGGCAACGTCCTCGTCACCGCATCTGACAGCGCATTCTTTAATCAGGCGGTCTTCCACGTCTTTTCGGAAGCGGCAAACAGCTCGATCAATGGGCTTCGCATCGCTGCCAACGCCAACGCAATCATCGTAGAAGGTACGACAATGATCGAGGGGAACGTCATCGGCTCGTGAGACAAGAATGCCGACGGCCAGGCGTTTTCGGTGAGCACTGGCATCACGCTGATCAATACTTCTAATAGCTCGATCAAGGAAAATCAGTTCCCCAACGTAAGCAATTCGGCGATTCGAATCCAAGGCGTGACTGACGGAGCCGGCAATATCATTGCTTTCCATCTTGCTGGTATCAGGGTGGAGGGGCCTCACAACAGAATTCTTTCGAACTCGATCTTTTCCAACCAGTCAGGAATTGTTTCGGCCGGTGGAATCGGCCAGAGCGCCCCTCAGAATCTGGCAGCCGGTGTCCAACCCTTATCCGGTCCCACCGATGCGCTTGGTGTCAGTTGGGAACTGGTCGGCAAGAAGACGAAGCCTCCCTTTACAGTCCAGTTCTTCGCCAACCCTGAGTGCGACCCGTCTGGTTGGGGAAAGACACTGATTGACACCGTGCAAGTTGAAGAGTCTCCGCCTGCTGACGGGAAAATCAGACGCTTCACGAAGTTCCCTTTTGCCATAGAGCCTGGTGAGTGGATTACAGCAACGGCAACTTCGGAGGATGGAGGCACCTCGAAGTTCTCGCCCTGTTTGAAGGTTGAACTAGATACGGACGGCGACGGAGTAGCTGACGAAAGCGAAACGGGCGACCGGAATGAGAACGGCTTTCCGGACAGCGAGGAGCCGAACTTCACGACTCTCAGTGCTAATGGAAACCAGATCGACATCGAGACCGCCGCACAGACGATCGGTGCAGCTATCTTTCTTGCTGCTCTGGAAGGGGATCAGGTCCTCCCTGCCGGTCTTCTCGATTTGGTGCTGCGCGAACTGGGAACACCGGGTCCCACCGTTGTTGGGTTGGTTCCCCTGGCGGCGGCAACCACGGTCACGCTGACCCTCCCCCCGGACCTCAAGGTAGACAGCTATTACAACTTCGGTCCCACTCCCGATAACCCGGATCCCCACTTCTACGAGTTTCTCTTTGACGGCACGACGGGCGCGGAGATCCTTCCTCCCCTGATTGTCCTCCATTTCGTCGACGGCCAGCAAGGGGATCACGATCTGACGGAAAATGGAGAAATCGTGACCCGGGGGGGACCGACCAGCAACGCCACACCTCTCTACATTCCCTTCAACCCAACTGGGTCAGGGACATTTACGGGATTTGCAGTATCTAACGTCTCGGGCCGGAACGCTGTGGTCCAGTTTGATGCTTTTGGCCAAGATGGCGAGCTGTCGCTGTTTTCCAACAATCCAGCCGTCTTCGGGATCTCCGAATCGACTAAACTGGCCCAACTGGGAAGCGAGATCTTCGAGGAATCCTCCGAGTCGGTGAGCTGGGTCAAGCTCAAAACCGATAATCCGGAGATTGGCAGCTTCTTCCAGGTAGGGGGAGCCGGGCAGCTCGACGGCTCGGTGGCTCTGACGGAGCCATCCAAGAAACTCTACTTTACAAGGGTATTCGAGGGACCCACCGGCTACCGGGGTCAGCCAGCAAAGACCTTCCTGAGTATCGCTAATCCCGATGCTGACCCGATAACAGTTCAACTCAACCTCTTGGGTCCTCTGAAGCAGGGACAATCAACGGCCAGCTTCAGGGAGCCCTCCCAGGCCTTGGCGCCGGAGCAGACACGGGTGATTGCTGGCCGGGGATTTCTCTATGGTTCAATCTCGGATCTCTTCGGTGGCGATCTGAACGTCTCCAATGCCTTTGTGGAGGTCAATGTGACCCAGGGAGAAGGAGCCGTCGGCTTTGAGCAGATTCAACTGCAGAATCAGACCACGGTGATCGGTCTCAATGCCTCTCTGGGATCGGATCAGACCGATTCCTTCTCGGCGCAACTAGCCAGTCTACCTCCCGGGTTATTCACCAACATCAAAGTCATCAACGTCAGCGACGAAACCCGCTCCCTTACGGCTACCGCCTTTGCCGAAGATGGAAGCAACCTGGCTGACCCCGTCCAAGTCGTGCTGGAAGAAGGCGAGTTGCTGGAGATGGATGCCCGAGATTTGTTCGGCTTTGAAGATCTGGCGATTGGCTCGCTGAAGATGGAGGGCGATGGGGATGGGGTGATCGGGGACGTGATCTTCGGCGATGGTGCTGCGTTTACCTATGCGGCGGCGCTCCCGCTGCAGAGCCAAACCTTCACCCAGGCGGTTTTCAGTCAGGTGGCCAACCTGGAAGGCTTCTTCACGGGACTGGCCCTGTTCAATCCCACACTGGAGACTGCCGATGTCACTATCGAGGTTTTCTCGGCAGAAGGAGAAAAGACCGGTGAGCTGGAGCTACAACTCGGTCCCAGCAAGAGAATCTCAGAGCTCCTGACCGAGTTGATTCCATCCACGGCGGGACAGCTGCGAGGTTTCATTGTGATTCGCTCGACCGTGGGATTGGTGGCTCAGGAACTGTTTGGGGACACCGGCCTAAACCTGTTGTCCGCGGTTCCGCCGACAGTCATTCCGTAGGAGAAACTGCATCTTAGCAGACCAAAACACCAAGGAATTTTGGCTATGTACGAAAACAAGTTGGTAGTGTCCTTCCTGCTAGTTTCCACTCTGGCGGGCAGTTCGCCTTCGCCCAGACGGGTCGACGACCTCCTGTCTCTTCTCCCGCATAGTCCAGCTCGACTGGGTCAACAGCTAACGGCTGTCGCGGATGCGGATGCCTTCGACCAGGACCAGAGTCTCATTCCGACATCGATGGTCCTGGCAGACATGAACCAGGACGGCATCCAGGATCTGATCCTTGGAGGCGACTCACCCTCTGAATCATGGCTGCGGATCTACGCGGGATCAGAGCGTTTTCTCAGGAGCGCTTACGGGTTCACCGACACAGGAGAGTTCATTCCTCCTTTTGACGAAATCATTGAATCCTTGACGATAGGGTCGCCGTTCGATCGAATCATCTCTGCGGATTTCGATGCGGATGGTCGCTCCGATCTACTTCTCGTCAGGATAGGAAGCAGTGAGCTACGCTTTCTGGCAAGGGACGGGAAGGGCAGCCTATCTGTCAGAAAACGCCATCGACTGGACCTCCCAATCCAGTCGATCCTGGCTGAGAATGCCGGCCGAAGGGATGGAATAGCGGATTTGCTTCTCGTCATCGGGGATGACGTAGAATCCAGGATGGTGGTCGCCCAGGGCCGAGCTGGCCAGTTCTTCGAAGTGAGTGCAGAGCACGATCTCCAGGGGGGTAGCGGAGCCGTCCTGGCCGATGATCTGGACGGCGACGGACTCTCCGCGGTCGCGGTTGCTGCAGATTTCGGAGTCCGTCTGTTTCATGGAGACTATATCCTCGGAAGAGGTGAATACGAAGACATCCATATCGGCTCGCCCGTTACCCGGATGATCTCTCTGGCGGCTCAAGCAACGGAAGACTCGAGAGATCAGAGAGGGATCTATGCCCGTACAAATGCCGGAACTACGACGATAGTGGAGGGGTCGACGGCAGCTACACCGAGGAGCGGCTGTCCAAGGAGTCTTCCCTTCTCGGCTCCGAAGGCGTGCCCGTGCAGATCAGGCAAATCGGTTCCGGGTCGATCCAGCTGCGAACTCGAGGCGTCGCCGCGGAGATAATCGCTGCTGCAGAGCGAGCTGAGTCGGCGGTGATCACTCGTCTGAATCTGGACGCGAATCCCGATCTCGTCTTCATTCCAAAAGGAGGAGGCCTCCCCCGTTTCCAGATGGAAGAGCCGGCCAAGGAGTTCGAGGTGAACACTCCTGGGAATCAGAAAGACCCTTTTGGACCGGACGGTATGTGCGAATTAGACTTCACCACCCCGGAATTGGAGTGCACATGGGACGAGGCTGTCCAAGAAGCCGAAGCGACTGCCGCCCTCGATCTAATCAAGTTCACGATTCCCGAAGTCACATGCGGGTCCGGATGCTTGGCATCGTTGAACAATCCCATCATTATCGACGGAGACTTGGACGGCGGCAAGGTTCATCTCGGCGCTCCGCTTCTCACGCTCCGTGGTGTGCAGAGCACGCTGCTCAACGTCCGTTTGGACGGTCGGGTCAGCGCTTCCCATGACTCGGTGATTGCCGGTAGCGAGGTGACTCGCATCGCAATCCTCAGGAACGGCACGGTGGGAGGCGTGGAGCCGAATGCTGGCAACACGATCTCAAGCCCCGACTTACAACCGGCACTCACTATCGGGTCCGGTAGCAACGTGCTGGGTAACCAAATCCTCTGTGTTGCGGGCGCGAACTGTAGTGTCGGCATCAGCGTCGGTTCGGCCTCTGACATCACGATCGGAGGTCCGCTTGCTCAGGCGGAAAACGAGATCAGTGGTTTCGTGACTGGAATCGGACTTGGCGGCAGGAGCAATACTCCTGTGGGAGGGGTGATTATTGCGGGAAACAATATCCATTCCAATCAAATCGGGATTCAGAGTGGGAGCTTCGTCTTGAGTCCGATGATCGGAGGCGAGACAGCCGCGGCCGGCAACACCATTCAGAACAACACTGAAATCGGGGTTTATATATTCGGCGAAGACGGCAACATCCTCAACAATGTTATCCGCGGAAACCTAGGGCCGGGAATCCAGGCGGACGTACTGAACTTCCTTCAGGACGATCGAGGGCTGCTGATCTCGGGAAACGACATCCTATCCAATGGCGGCGCGGGCATCATGTCCACGCAGGCCGGACGGCTCGGCGCGGACTCGATCATTACCATCAGGGAAAACTCGATAAGTGAAAACCGTGGATTGGGGATTGACTGGAAGAATGACGGGGTGAGTGCAAACGACGCGGGCGATTCTGACCTCGGTCCCAGCGGGTTGCAGAACTACCCTGAGTTGATCCTCGATCCCGAGACTAGGGATATTGATGGAACCCTGAGGAGCAAGCCGAACCAGAACTATAGAATCGAGGTCTTCTCGAATGACGAGTGTGATTCGTCCGGACACGGAGAGGGCCTGAACTTCGAAGAGTCATTTTCTGTTCAGACTGACGGTGACGGAAATGTCTCCTTCGTGATCGGGGGTGTTTCCGGGGACCGGTCCGTTACCGTGACCGCCACAGACTCGAAAGGAAACACCTCGGAATTCTCAGCCTGTGCAACCAAGGTGGACGTCGAACCCTTCATCGTTAACTCAGTCGGGGATGAGGCGGACGAGAATGCCGAAGAAGGTAACTTCGATGGGATCTGCAGCACTGGGAAGAGGGTCACGGACTTGACTGAGGCGTGCGATCCCACTGTCGAGGATGACTGCGAGTGCACGCTTCGGGGCGCTATCCAGGAAGCAAATGCGCGGCAGGGCGAGGATCGCATCCACTTCGGCATCTCCACAGCGCCGAGCCCACTCCAGGCAAAGGAATCCTTTTCGATCCTACCTTCAACTCCACTTCTGCCGGTTGCGGATCCGGTGACCATCGATGGCTTCACCCAGGAGGGAGCCTTCCCATTAACCCTGCCGGGCGCTCCAGGGGGTGATCCGGACGTTAAGATTCTCATCGACATCATCGGCTCGAATATCGGTGCAGCTTCGGGCCTCACGATCGCGACTACCGGGTCGAGAATACGAGGCCTCCGCATTCGTGACTTTGGAGTTGGCGTAAAGCTCCCAGGTGGGAACAATACTATCGAAGGTAATTCTTTCGAAGTAAACGGCGGCGGTATTCTAATCGAAGACTCCACCGGAAACACCATAGGAGGTGAGCGCCTCGAGAGCGTTAACTTCTTTGTACGCAATCGCTCAGGTGTTCTCATCGGTGTGAACGCAGAACGAAATACGATAGTCGGCAACAACATCACATCGAGTGGTTCCGGGGTTGTCGTGGCAGGTAGGAGAAATGACGTAAGGGCCAATCTAATCACCGAGGGGCTACCTGAAGCTGGGCTTGATCGAGACGAGACGGGATTCGGCATCGTATTTGGGCCGCTTAGCGTTGAGAACAAGGCACAATCAAATATCATTACCCACAACTTCGGCCCAGGCATCCTGGTGAACGGGTCAAGAGAAAATCTGATTGGTGGACGTACGAAAGAAGAAGGAAACGAAATCAGCTCCAACTGGTCTGGAGTTCTTCTTCGATGCTCTGAACTCGACAGCGAAACTGTTTGCGCAAAGGCAACAACGATCCTCTCTAACCGTATTTTCAATAACCAATTTGCGGGCATCGCCTTCCACTCATCGGAAAGCTATCTCCCAGGACCACCCGGCACAGGTGCAAACGATGGTCAAAGTTTCCCGAAGCTATTTTCGGCCACCAGTGACGGTAAGACAACGCTGGTGCGTGCCAAGCTGAAGAGCACACCTGACTCATCCTTTGATGTGCAGCTTTTTGCCAACGATGTCCTCACGTGTAACGAAGGTCCGCCCCAAGGTGACCCGCCTCTGATTCAGTTCTTCAGCGAAGGTGAGTCCTTCATCGGAACCCGGACCATAGAAACCAATCTCGTCGGAAACGGATATCTGACCTTCCGATTTGACAACGAACTATTGAAAGGTCGCAACATCACTGCAACTGCAACGTCGTTGGAGGGATCTACTTCAGCCTTTTCCAGCTGTCTACCAGTCGTGCCGGACGAGGACGGCGACGGCATTTCAGATCTTGCCGAGGCATCAGGGCCCAACGGAGGAGATTCCAACGACGACGGAATCCTTGATGGCGCTCAAGAGAATGTCGCCCATGTGAGTGTTGGGTCTTCGCTATTCGATGTTTCCATATCCACCGACGCTGATTCGTTGGTGGTTGAGGAACTGATCAGTCCGTTCGAAGCTATTGATCGACCAGGTTTTCGGACGCTCCTGAATGCATCGAAGGTCTCGACATTCGCGGTGAAGTCGACGATCCGGATGAACTCGACGCCCAGCGGGGGGGCGGTACCGATCCTCCAGACCCCGACCGGGGCCCAGGCCACGACCCTGACCCTCGTCTTGTCTGAGAGTCTACCGATCACAAGTTACTTCAACTTTGGACCTACTCCCGACAATCCCGAGGCTCACTTGTATGAGTTCCTGTTCGATGAGACGACCGGAGCGGAGTTCCTGGAGGACAGGATCCTTCTTCATTTTGTTGACGGTCAGAGGGGTGACCATGACCTCACGGTCAACGGAGTCATCGAAACACTGGGGGTCCCGTCATGGATGCAGGAATTTTCTTCTTCCCCCAATTGGCCGATGGTGTAGCCGGCCCGGTCCAATTCCAAAGCAGTCTCATCTTCGCCAATTCGGCAGGTCCCACTCCAGTGCAGGTGGAACTGTTCGACTCGGACGGCAATGTCCAGGGATTCACTTTCGGCGAAGAAGAGCGGTCACCGGTTCTCCAGGTCGAGTTAGGAGCGGGGGAGTCGTTCTCCACCCAGACACCGGGTGCCGATCCCATTCAGGTCGGCTACGCTCAGGTGATCGCCGCTGAAGGGGTGGGAGGAACGGCTGTCTTCAGCCGCGCGGACGCCGCTACAGGGACACTTCTCTATGAGGCGGGTGTGGCCGCTTCCGAACCGTTGACCGACTTCAGTCTCTTCGTCGATACGATGGGTGACCGTGACACCGGCTTGGCTCTGGCCTTGCCCGACGTTGTTAGAGGCGACTCGGCCGCTCAGACCGGCGACACTCAAGTCACACTCAGGCTCTACGACAAGTCCTTCAATCTCATCGCGACGGCAGCGCTGCAACTTGCTCCTGGCGAGCATCGAGCCCGGTTCATTGCCGAACTGTTCGAGGAACAGGCCGCCCTTCTGGCGGAGTTTGAAGGAAGCCTGACTGTCGAGAGCGGCCAGCCCATCGTAGGGGTTACCCTCAGACAAAATGACGATCCGACCCGAAGTTTTCCCGAGGACGTGCCGACTCTAACCACATTCCCCGTGATTCCCGGTCGCGCGGATTCCGATCTTCTCTCGACTCAGGGGGCGTCTTAAACCGAGTTCTTCTTCCCGCAAGTCGGAGACGGTACGGCTGGTACGATTCAGTTTCAAACGGCGATGATCTTCGTCAACACCGGGCTGGATAGCGACGTACAGGCCGACTTCTTCGATTCCTTCGGGGCTCCTCTCAGCCTCGACTTTGGAACGGGCGGGTCGGGCGCTTCACTGAGTTTCTCTATGAAGTCGGGGGAAGCGCTAGCGATTCAGTCTCCAGGTACGAGTGGATTGCAGGTCGGCTATGCGCGAATCACGGCAGGGTCGGGTGTCGGAGGCACGGCTGTTTTCAGTCGCACCCACGTCCCGACGGGAACGCTCCTGTACGAGGCGGGGGTGCCGGCTGCCACTGCGTTGAAAGACTTCAGCCTGGTGGTGGACTCGATCGGCGTCCGGGATACCGGTCTCGCCCTGCTGAACCCGCCGGGATCGGGCACGGCGACGATCACCCTCAGGCTCTACGATCAGTCTTTCAATCTGATCGACGACGAGACGTTGTCGCTGACTGGCGGAAACCACCTTCCGCGATTCATCAGGGAGTTCTTCCGGGAAGTCGAGCAGGCCTCTGAGATGCAGGGAAGTCTGACCGTGAGCAGTGACGTGCCGCTGGTTGCCGTCACTCTCCGTCAAAATGACGATCCTGGCATCGCATTTCCCGGCGAGGTCCCGACACTGGCCACGTTCCCCGTAATCCCGGGCCGCAGCGATCTGCTATTTGCGGCCGCCCGAGGCGGTGTAGGCACCAAAAGATAGTAGCCGATCCGCCTCGCCGCCTGAGAGGCACGCCACGCTTTGTAGGAGTCCAGCTGCGCTGGCGAACTCCGCACTCCTGAAAAAAAGAAACGGGAATCCGGACAAGCCAAGCAGGGGGCGATCTACCCGTGGGTAGTGCTTGAATGTTTCTTGGAAGGAGGCTGTGGAATCAGAGAATGCCGAGCAGGGGTGCTTGGGGTACAAGGGCGTTCGGCGCAAGCCTGCAGGACGCCTCGGGCGGAGCCTTGTAGGATAACCTCCCAGGTTGTCATCCGGATTCAAGTTTCAGGTTAGCTCAGCCCCCGGCCGGTGGCCGGATAGGGAGTCGGACTGTGAACTCCCTGCCCCGAACCTTCCTCGCGCGGCTCCTACCTCGCTCCCGCGTTCCTCCGTTCTGCCGCTCCCGCGTTTCGCGTTTCCGGTCTGGCTTCCTGCGCTTTCCTTGGAACAAACGCCGAAGACGGGAAACCAGATAAGAAAATTCCAGGTGCGAGCGCGGGAGCAGCGGAGCATCGGAACAGAGGGCGCACCACCCGCTCACGATCGGTTCCCCGCTCCCACTCCTGCCTTGTTACCTTCCGGTTTGGCTCTCCCTTTACCCAGTTGCCGGAATCGGAAAACCGGCAAGGAGGACTGAGAAAGGGCCAGGTCGCTTTTCTCTTTTCTGGTCTCTTTTCTTCGGTTTTCTAGTCCTATCCCAGGGTTGATCGGCTTCTCACCCCCCAGTGCAGCCTTTTCCCTTTACTTTCTTCCGCAGCCGGACTCCAGTGGATAAGAATCGAAAACATCCGAACTCACCCGAGAGGAAGCGATGAAGGGTGACGACTGCACTCCAGTTTGCGGCCTGCACGCCGGCGGAACCGGCACGAAGAAGCGCTTGAGGACAGCGGCAGCTAAGTCGTCCACTGGAAGAAAGAGACCGACGGCGGGAGCGGCTGCCGGCGACTTCGCAAAGCCCTCCGAAGAAAAGGTTGATCCGAGGTAGCCGCCGATGTCGTTTGTTCTAGTGAGGGGCAAACCAGTCCGCCCTTGGACGTCTCGATCTTGACCGCGGAGGAAACCGTGCGCGTCTCGTTGTTTGCAATCATGATCACCCTGGCTTCTCTGTCGCTCAGCGCCGGGACAGCCCAGGGAAGAAAAACGGAACGTATTCAAGACCGATCGGCTGTGATTCGGGCCGCCGATCGAGGCTACCCTTGGATCAACCTGGATGATGGACGTGTCCTGGAGGTGCGTTTCAACGAGGATTCGGACCGGGCCGTCCGGTTCAGAGAACAACAGGCAGAAGGATCCGTGAGACCGCTCTCTCTGGTCTCCGGTGACTTCGATGAAGATGGCGTATCCGACATTGTGTGCGGCTATGCAGCGTCCGGCGGAGGATTCCTCATTCTGCAACGTGGCGATCCCGGCTGGAAGGATCTAACACCTCTCGCCACTGGATCCGCAGAATCCTTGAGCAACGCTCCTTTCCTGCCCGAAGCTTCGATAAGCGAAGTCAACCAGATTCCACGCTTTGTCGAAGTTGGGGACTTCAATGCCGACGGCCACCTGGATCTGGTTCTGGCAGACCTCAGCGCCGGAACTCTAACTCAACTCCTCGGAGACGGACATGGCCACTTTATCGCTGGCAGGGAGGTGCTCCTGCCCGGAAGGTTGACGACTCTGGCTGCCGGAGACGTTAACCGGAGCGATGGGCTGGTCGACATTCTGGTTGGTAGCGAGGGGACGCCCGGCCCCCCTTTTTGCTGGTCTTTGAGGGTCCTGACGGCGCTTTGTCCCACCCGCCGGAGGTGATTGAACTGCCGTCCCCGGCTGTTGCACTGGACGCTGCCCAACTCGACGACCACTACCCCTTCGATATCGCGGTGGCTATGGACACGGAGATCCAGATCGTCCAGGGCCGTGACCGCAAACTGAGTCACTCACAGTCCGAGCGGCCCGCCGTGTCACCTCCTAAGGTTTCACGCTACTCCTTCGCCTACGGAATCCTGTCCATGGTGGCGGGCGACTTCGTGTCTGATTACGACGATGAGCTTGCCCTGCTGTCGGATGAGGGCCGGATTCACATCCTGGAACGTAAAGAGCAGGAGTACCTTGAGACACGCTCCCAGCCATCGGGTTGGCCGGGAACACGTGGAACCTACGCAACCTTATCTCCTTCAATCGAATTCCCTCTACCACGGCTGCTCCGTACGCGGATATCGACTCTTCCCCACGACGATCTGGTGCTCGTCGACAGCTTGGACCAAAGTATTCACCTGGTCCTGACCGATTCCAGCGACCTCGAGAAACCGACGCGGAATAGCACACGAACTGTCACCGAAACGGCTGTTCCCTGGCCCGTCCGGCTGAGCGTCCTGGGCCAACCGGTGGCCGTGCTGCCCATGCGGCTTAACGTGGGCGCCCTGAGTGATCTCGTCGTGTTTTCAGACGGCCTGAGGCCACCGGTCTCATTTGTCGCCACCCAGGGCTCGTCAAGCTTTGTTGTGGACGATGCGGGAGACGATGGGGATGGAGACCGCACCGATGGCAAATGTGCGACAGGACCTTGCCAGGACGGCGTCTGCACGGGTCCTTGCACCCTGAGAGCCGCCGTGGACCAGGCCAATTCTTCGGGAGGGGGCTCGATAACCTTCAGCCTGCCGCCCGGTACTCTCATCGAGACGATAAGCAGACGCGGTCTGTCGCTCACAGCCAACGGAATCACGATAGACGGCACCAGCGGCGGGATACCCGGGATCATATTCAGTGGCGGGGGTGGGGATGAGCTCACCGCTGGAATCACTGTCCAGGCATCCGATTGCACAGTGAAGGGGCTGGTCCTCCACAAATGGCAAGGAGGCCGTATTTCACGTCGAGGACGCGGCATTATCGTGCTGGAGGGAACCAACAACCATATCGAAGGCAATTACGTTGGGACGGACTTCGAGGGGACCAAGCAAGTTGACAGCTCTTTCATCGCCCCACTCCCCGGCCCCGGTATCTCCGTTCTCACTCCAAACAATTTCGTCCGTAGCAACGTCGTCGTCGGACATAGGCCGAACATTGAGGTGAGCGGCTCAAAGAATGAAATCACGAAGAACAAAGTTGGCTTCGACGAAAAGGGAGAGAAAATTCTCGGAATCGATGGCGAGATCGAAGTGCATGGGGAGACAAACACCATTGGGGGGGCAAGATTCCGGGAATCTGGTGGGCGCGATCACCCTGGCCGGAACCGGGCATATGGTCCAAGGAAACTTGGTCGGTACCGACGCCACCGGAACGCAGCGACTGAGATCCGGCACTGTTGTCATATCACAGGGAGAGGGTCACCATATTGGAGGAACGAGTCCATCGCTCATCAACGTGATTTCGGGTAAAGGTGGTTCTTCGAGCAGAGACGCCAGCTCTACATTCGGCAGGCCTCGAGGGACACGAAGGTACAGGGAAACTTCATCGGCACGAACAAGGCCGGTACTGCGGCGATTGACACCCTCTACGGCGTCACGATCATGAGCTCCTCCGACAATCTGATCGGAGGTACGACAAAGAGCGCGGCCAATCTCATTTTCGGTACTCGACGTAGTGGGATCGTGGTGGACGCCGCTTCCGGCGGTGCCCCCTCCAGCAAAAACATGATTTTGGGCAATCTGATCGGAACTCAGAAGGACGGTGCCGAGCCTCTGGGAAATCGAAACTATGGAATCAGAATCGTAAACGGCGTCGGCAATGAAATCCAGGGAAACACGATCGCGTACAGCGAGACGAAGGCAGGAGTAGCTGTTCTTGCCGGTACAGGCAACAAGATCTCAGAGAACGATATCTTCATGAACGGGACCCTGGGCATTGACCTGAGCGACGATGGAGTGACTGCCAACGATGGTGAGGACGAGGATTCAGGTCCCAATAGCCTTCAGAATTATCCCGATCTCAAGGTCGAGGGAGACCAGCTCAAAGCGACCTTGCAGAGCCCCGCGGGCAAAAGCTACACGATCGAATTTTTCGCCAACGAGGAGTGCGACGATTCGACCGACGCCGAGGGTAAAAGGTACGGAGAGGGGATGGATTTCCAGGGCTCCGCCACAACCGCAGACGTGGAAGGAGTCCCGACCGCCCATTTTGCCCCCTTCGGCGCTGCCGGAATGTTCATTACGGCGACGGCAACCGACGGCAGTGGAAACACCTCGGAGTTTTCCCAGTGCATTCTTTTTGAATCGCGCGAGCCCTTAGTCGTCAACTCCACGGGCGACGATCCGGATGAGAATTTCAAGGAAAATCAGCCGGCAGGTGAGAAAAAGGGCGACGGGATCTGCAACACCGGAAAGATGGTCAGCATCGACGGAAAAGACCAACCCGAATGCACGCTTCGGGCGGCGATTCAGGAAGCAAATGCCCGAGAGGGTAAAGACACGATTAATTTCCATTCTGAGGTGAAACTTATTGTTATCCAATCTAACCCAGGGGAACTTGTACGCCTGCCTAAAATTGAAGATTCCATCCTGATCGCGGGCGACGTTGAAGCCAAAGTGTAGCTAGCCGGATCGGGCGGTTTTGGACTCGTACTCGTTGGAGGGAAAAGCATGATTAGAGGGCTGGAAATCACCGGTTTCGCTTTTGGCATTCAGCTTGACGGCGAGGGGGAACACCAGATTCAGGGAAACACTTTCAATGAAAACCAAACCGGCATCGTAGTTGACTCTGACGGGAATGTCATCGGCGGCCGCAACGCCGCTCCTATCTTCACATTCGATCTGACACGAGATTTCGTATGCTCCGAAGCGTGCGAATGCGTCGATCCTTGCAACTTTTTTTTCCGCAACGAGTTCGAAGCTGTTCTCATGAGGGGCATGAGCAAGGGTAACCTGGTCCAAGGTAATCTGATTCGTAGCAACAACGAAGGTCTGCATGTTGTCGCAAGTGCAATGAACACAATTGGGGGAACCGAGGCGGGAGCTGGAAACTTCTTTGTATCTAATTCTGATCGCAGTGTCTCCTTGGGAGAAGGTGGAGATGGAAATCATATTCAAGGAAACACGTTTCTGGGTAACGAGACTGCCGTGCGGATTAGCTTTGGGGCCTCGAAAAACACGATTGGGGGTTTGACGAGCGGGGCCGGGAACATCTTTGTAGCAAACGATGGTGGAGTGATAAGTGACGGCGCTGCCTCGCTTCGAAACAAGATTCTGTCAAACAGCTTCGCGAATAATGCCAATATTGCGATTGACTTAATTCCGCTATTTGTGAACTCGAACGATCGCAACGATCGTGACTTGGGACCCAATAAGCTGCAGAACTTCCCCGTCTTGGAATCGGCCACGGACGACGGTCAGACGGTGCTCATACGTGGGAAACTGGACAGCAGTGAGGACTCAGATTTCTTGGTCCAGCTCTTCTCGAATCAGGCGTGTAACGCCGACATACGCGGTAACGGCGCTACGAAGGAATCTGAGATGTTCGGAGAAGGAGAAACTCTGCTGGCCAGCAAAACAATACCCACGAATCTGGTTGGCAACGGTTTTATTACCGTCCGGGTACCGACGAGTCAACTGAGCGGTGGGCGGTGGATTACAGCCACCGCCACCGATTCGGAGGGCAATACCTCGGAGTTTTCCAAGTGCATAGAGGTCAAGCTAGATAGTGATGGTGACGGGGTCTCGGACGATGAGGAGGACTTGGCCAGCAACAGTGGTGACGGCAATCAGGATGGAACGCCCGACAGAGAGCAAGCCCGGGTGGTGACGGCGGTTCTTGAGAGGCTGGGAACCAACATAACTTTGGAGACCAGTGCAAGAGACCTTCTTGTCTTTGAATTATTCGCGGGGTTCGACTTTAACATCCGGGCAGTCGTCGAGGATGAAGGAAACGTGATCGTGTTCATGGTTGGCAGCAGGCAAGTGTTTCCGGAGCCGGAGAAAGGCACTTCTTCGGCAGCACACCTGGCTCTGGGACCGACAACCGCCAGATCCACAACCATGACAATGTTCCTGCCGAAGGGTTTTCTTGTCGACACCTACTTTAACTTCGGACCCACCCCCGACAACCCCGAAGACCACTTCTATGAATTCCTCTTCGACGGCACCACCGGAGCGGAGATCTTCGAGGACCGGATCGTGCTGCACTTTGTGGACGGCGGCCGGGGCGATCACGACCTGGAAGTCCACGGCGAGATTCTGACCCTCGGGGGACCAGCCACGCGAGCGACCACCTTCTACTTTCCCCAGATCGGCGACGGCGCAGCCGGCAACATCCAGTTTCAGAGTAGTCTGGTCTTCAACAACACGGCCGGCATCACGCCGGTTCAGGTGGAGCTGTTCAATCCCGAAGGCGGGTTTCTCGATCTCGAGTTTTCCAATCTTGCCAAGACATCGCTCTTCGAATTCGGCCTCGATCAGGGAGAATCTTTTTCGACGCAGACACCGGGAACGGATCCGATTCAGGTGGGCTACGCACGGGTGATTTCCGCACAGGGCCTGGGGGGAACGGCCGTCTTCAGTCAAACGGACTCATCCACAGGGACCCTTCTCTTCGAAGCGGGCGTGCCGGCGTCGGAGTCACTCACCGATTCCAGCCTGTATGTCGATACGCTCGGGAACCGCAACACAGGCCTGGCCATCGCCTATCCAGTCCCGGAGGGAGGTTCTGGCGATGAAGTGCCGAACGCCAATCTGATGCTTCGGCTCTACGACAAGTCCTTCACTCCCATCGCTACGGTACCGCTGCAACTTGCACCTGGCGAGCATCGAGCTCGATTCATCGCAGAGCTGTTTGAGGAACAGGCCGCCCTTCTGGCGGATTTTGAAGGAAGCCTGACCGTCGAGAGCGACCAGCCAATTGTCGGGGTCACGCTCAGACAGAATGACGATCCGACACGAAGTTTTCCCGAGGACGTGCCCGCTTTGACCACATTCCCTGTGATTCCCGGCCGTGCGGATTCCGAGCTTCTCTCGACTCAGGGGGCGTCTCAAACCGAGTTCTTCTTCCCGCAAGTCGGAGACGGAACGGCTGGTACGATTCAGTTTCAAACGGCGATGATCTTCGTCAACACGGGCTTGGACAGCGACGTGCAGGCCGACTTCTTCGATTCCCTAGGGGCTCCTCTCAACCTCGACTTTGGAACGGGCGGGTTGGGCTCTTCACTGAGTTTCTCCATGAAATCCGGAGAAGCGCTGGCGGTTCAGACTCCAGGTACCGGTGGATTGCAGGTCGGCTATGCACGAATCACCGCAGGGTCGGGCGTTGCGGGGACGGCTGTTTTCAGTCGCACCCACGTCCCGACAGGAACGCTCCTGTACGAGGCGGGGGTGCTGGCTGCCACTGCGTTGACAGACTTCAGCCTCGTGGTGGACTCGCTCGGCGTCCGGGATACAGGTCTCGCCCTCCTGAACCCGCCGGGATCGGGCACGGCGACGATCACCCTCAGGCTCTACGATCAGTCTTTCAATCTTATCGACGACGAGACGTTCTCGCTGACTGGGGGAAACCACCTTCCGCGATTCATCAGGGAGTTCTTCCGGGAAGTCGAGCAGGCCTCTGAGATGCTGGGAAGTTTGACCGTGACCAGTGATGTACCGCTGGTTGCCGTCACTCTTCGTCAAAATGACGATCCTGCTATCGCATTTCCCGACGAGGTCCCAACACTGGCCACCTTCCCCGTAATCCCGGGCCGCAGCGATCTGCTATTTGCGGCCGCCCGAGGCGGTGTAGGCACCAAAAGATAGCAGCCGATCTGCTTCGCCGCCTGAGAGGCACGCCACGCTTTGTAGGAGTCCAGCTGTGCCGGCGAACTCCGCACTCCTGAAAAAAAGAAACGGGAATCCGGACAAGCCAAGCAGAGGGTGCTTGGCCTACAGGGGGCGATCTACCCGTGGGCAGTGCTTGAATGTTTCTTAGAAAAAGCACCGGTCTCTCTCAGGAGCCAAGCGAGCCGGAGTCCTGGTGCCAACAAGTCTGGCTTTCCCCCGCTCGCGCTGCCGCTTGGCGCTCTTAGATCGTTTCTCGGTTCCCGCTCCCCTTTGTCACCTTCTGGTCTGGCTCTCCCTTTACCCAATTTCCGGAATCGGAAAACCGGCAAGGATCCAAGTTGTCCCCAACCTCGATAGAAGTAAGTGAAGGTCAGTAGTCTCGGAGCTCCCGTCGGGCCTCACGGCTCTTTCCCAGCTTCCAGGAGGCCACGGTAGCGCTTCACCTCGGTCCCGTTACCCATCGCTCTGTAAATTGTGAGCACCAGTTCCAGAGCTCGGACGGTCTCAGGGTGCTGCTCGCCCAATCTTGCCGCACGGACGGTATAGATTGTGGGCGCCAGGCGTTCAGCCTCTTCCAAGCGCTTCTCGCCGAGCAGGGCCTCGACCTGTTCTACAGTCGCCTCCAGAACAAGCGGGTGTTCGGAGCCGAGTGTTGAACTGCCATCGCTCACCACGCTTGCACTCGTGTCGGCAGCTTCGGCAAAACGCCCCTGGGCGTTCTTCACTCGCGCCGCGGTGATTCTGGTCTGCAGCACGCTTGGATGATCCTTTCCAAGGAGTCTGACCTGGGCCTCCAGCACCCCGCCGACCAGCTTCTCTGCAGCGCCAAGGTCTCCCTGCAGACGGCGGAGATCGGCCAGCCCAGCAGTGGTCTTCAAGGTGTCTGCGTCCTCCGGGCCTTTCTCGCTGCTCAGTTGAGCCAAAGTTGAAAGATAGAGAGATTCAGCCTCGTCGAAGCGGTCCAGTGCTGCATAGATTCCAGCCAGTTCGCCCATGGATTGCAGGAGACGCGTGTGGTCCGTGTACTTCTTGCTTCGTCGCACCGCGATCGCTCGACGCAACAGTGTTTCGGCCTCGCCGTGTTGAGCCTGGCCGGCCAGTGCCAACGCGAGGTTGTGCATTGACATGGCGGTGTCCTCGCGATCTTCTCCCAGGACTTCGAGGCGACGCTTCAGAACTTCCTGAAGTAGTGGTTCTGCCTCGGCATACCTGCACATCTCGGTGTAGGAGGCAGCGAGATTATTCGTTAGCATCAAGGTATCGGGATGACTGGCACCTGACAGTTCGCGGCGCACCGGCAGCGCTTGTTCAAACACTTCGATCGCCTCTGCGTAGCGGGCCTGCGAATGGAGGGTAGCGGCCAGCCCGTTCATCGACTTGAGCGTATCCGGATGGGCGTTCCCAAGGACTCGCTGTCGGATATCGAGTGTCTTGCGGTCCAGGGTTTCCACTTCATCGAATCGTTCCAAGCCCCACAGCAGATTGGCCAGGTGACCCATCGCGGTCAACGTGTCGGGATGATCCTCGCCGAGTATCTGAGTGCGTGAATCGAGAACCTCTCTGATGAGAGGCTCCGCCTCAGCGAATCGAAATTGCCGATAGTGCCACACGCCCAGAGACTCGAGGGCTCGCAATGTCTCTGGATCGCTCTCGCCCAGGCTCTGTTTGCGAAGTTTGTAGGCCTGCTCCAGATGGGGCTTGGCCTCGAGAAACTTGCCCAGAGAGCGGTACGTATTGCCTATTGTGAGGCGGACTTCTGCCTCTACCAGCGGCTCTTGAAGGAAGGACTCTCGTGAAGCGAGTCTTTCGGAGGCCTGCGCCAGCACATCGGCGACGGTGACCTCTCTACCTTGAGCCTTGTCAGGGTCGACTGCCGCAAAGAGCTCCTGTAGGAATTCGGATGTGGCCATGGCCTTGGAAGCTTCGCGTATGGCCGCGATCTGAGCCAGCTCGGCTTCGTCGCGCAGACCGCGTTCCCGCAAGAACCCGGCCACTACGAGGACCACTAGCACTCCCGTAGCGGCAGCGGTCCAGCGATGTCGCTGCACGAACTTTGAGAGCCGGTAAGTGAAGGTATTGTTGCGGGCCAGGACCGGTACTCCGCTCAAATGACGATCGATATCCTGCCCGAACTGTTCGGCAGATGGGTATCGGCGGTCCGGTTCCGACTGTAGCGCCTGGAGGCAGATGTTGTCCAAATCTCCGGCGATCGAGCGCCATTTGAGTATCGCCTCGGCAGGCTCTCCAGCACTCTTGCCTTGTCCATTCTCAATACCCTGTCGTTGTGATCGGACCAATTTGCTCGGGGCCGTGGTGACTTCTGGCGGCCCCGTGCGGCTAAACTCATCCTCGGTTCGTTCAGGAGGGAGTTGACCCGTGAGCAATTCATACAGCACCAGGCCAAGCGAGTAGACGTCGGTCGCCGTAGTGACGAGACCACCCACGAACTGCTCCGGGGCTGCATATTGTGGAGTCAAGTGCTTCAACCCTGTACGGGTGGTTTCGGTCGGCCCAAGTTCATTGGAGAGCAGCTTGGCGACCCCGAAATCCAGTAACTTCACCTGGCCGCCGCCCTCGACGAGAATGTTGCTGGGCTTCAGATCCCGGTGAACCACAAGATTGCGATGGAGGTAGCTGACGGCATCGATGACCGATCGAAACAGATCCAACCGTTCCGTCAGGGGCAGCCTTCTCTCACGACAGTAGCGCGTAATCGGCACCCCCTGGACGTATTCCATCACAAAATGAGGTCGACCTTCATCAGTCACTCCTCCGTCCAGCAACCGGGCGATGTTTGGGTGCGAGAGAAGGGCAAGGAGCTGCCGCTCCGCCAGGAAGCGAGCCCGATGATGGGGAGTCTCCATGTCCAGGTGGATGAGTTTCAGCGCCACCTGCTGCTCGAACTCGCCGTCCACCCGGCGAGCCAGAAAGACCACGCCCATTCCCCCCTGCCCAATGACTTGCTCCGTCTGATAGGGACCGAATCGGATTCCCGATCGGGTGGCGGTTTCCAATTCCAGAGCGGAGGAGGTTGCAACCTCACGGGCGAACCCATCGAAGAAAGCATCAGCCTGCTCGTGAGAGTCGAGAAGACCCTGGAGCTTGCGCCGCAGAGCCTGATCCTCACACATTTCATTCAGGAACTCATTTCGTTGGTCCGACGGGCGGTCGAGTGCGGCCGCGAATAGTTCCTCCAAATGCTGATGCGGCTCTTTGGTCATGGGACAGTCTGAACCATTCAGTGAGGCTGCATTGCCTGGTAGAGCCAGGCTCGAGCGAAGCTCCACCCGCGCTTGACAGTTGCCGGTGAGACATCCAGAGCAGCCGCGGTCTCCTCCGTTGTCAACCCGCCAAAGAACCGGCATTCGACAATGCGAGCCACTCTCTGATCTCGCTCGGCCAAGCGGTCCAAGGCTTCGTTGAGTTCGAGCAGTTCTTCACTGCGGTCTGCTGAGACGAGCATCTCTATTTCGTTTTTGAGCTCTACCGGTGGTTGCCCTCCGCCCCTCTTCTTACGCTGGTACCAGCGTGCGTTATCGATCAGGATGCTGCGCATGGCGCGGGAGGCCACGCAATAAAAGTGGCGTCGGCTCGGATAGCTGGAGCCGGGATGGTCAGCCAGTTTAAGATAGGCCTCATGCACCAGGCTGGTCGTTCCCGGAGACCGCTGATCCTGCCAGCGGTAGCGGTTGGCCCGTGCCAGGGCCTTCAATTCCCCATAGACGAGCGGCATAAGCTGTTCCAGCAGATCCTGTCTTTCCGTTGATTTGCTCTCGAAAAGCTGGTCGAGTAACCGGGTGATTTCACCGTTCATACCTTAGCGGTGCTCCTAGCGCCTATCTGACGATAATGAATCTAGATCGACCGGCCAGCGAGGATGACGTGCTTCTCGGATCCGCTGGATGGGACCGACGATGACTGTGTCCATCGCATTCGGATCGAGGTGCTTGGCCACTGCGGCTACTCGCTCGATGCTCACGGCTTCCAGTTCTTCGGGCCAGCCGAGAAGTCGGTCGGTGTCACCGTGATGCAATGCCGCAACCGCATAGGCACCCGCGGCAAGACGGGAGCCGTCCAGGGCGGCCTGCCATTTGCCCAATCGAAGGATGCCCTTGGCGAGCGCCAGCTCCTCTGCGGTCACGGGCCTCTCTCCGCTGTGCAGAGCGGCCATCTCATCGCGGCAATACTTGACCAGAGGTGCAACGGCCTCGGGTCGGCCGCCGGTCCTAATGTGCAAGAGACCCGCACCGTTGGCTGTTTCGGGCAGGAAGAACGAAGCTCGATTGGCCAGACCCCGGATCTCCCGTACCGCAATATTGAGGCGGGTTCCCAGGATCTCTCCCAGAACAGCAAGTGCCGGCCATTCCTCGCGAGGCACCGGACCGATCACCCGTCCAATAGCCACCCAACCCTCGAGGATATCCAGATCGATGCTCTCCAGATTGCCGGTTCCGTCCCTCGAATTTACAACGCGCAGCTCAGGCTGCCTCGAGGATGGCTCCCATCCGGAAGTCAGCTCGTTCAGCAGAGCGACCGACTCCTCTCGCGGGACATTCCCCCCCAGCCCGAGGACAATGAGGTTGGGAGCCAGGCTCCTGGAGGCCAGAGATCGAACCGATTCGATGCTGACGGATTGACCCGCTTCAGGCGGAGCCAACGGATATCCCACAAGCTGCCGTTCCAGCTCGACCTTGGGCCGGAAGCCGCGACCCGAGACGCCAGAAGTCGGCGTCACGTAACCGGAAGCGGTCGAGAAGTCACGCAGCCGAGACGGATCGAAGCGGGGCTGGCGGAGCACCTCGACCATCAAGCGTAAGGCCTCCTCCCAATCCTCGGAAAGCACCTCCAAGGAAAGCGTGAGTCCTTCCAGACCGGCCAGAAGGTCGAGGCTTGCGCCTAACGATTCAAGACGCAGAGACAAAGGCGGGGCGCCTCGGGTCGGGTTGGTCAAGACATGCACCAGAGCTTGCGAAGCGCCAGCCTCTCCGTTGCGCTCGTAGAGTCTTCCAATGGGTATCGCCGCCGTAACCCGGACCAGGGTCTCCGTCGGATCCGAGATCACGTAGCCTGTGAAACCGTTCGGCGTTTCGAACCGGGCGGTCACGGGATCCGGGGGACTGAAAGTGCTGCTCTCGAACTGGTAATCGCGGGGATGCGGCCAGTCGTGCTCGAGCAACGGGCGGGTGTGTCCCGGAAGAATTCTCTCGTCGTCCGTTTGCCGGCAGCCTCCCAGCAAGAACGCGATCCCGCACAAAACGCCCGTGGTCACCAGCAACGGCCTGCCATTCATGGCAGACTCGCTTTCCGGGGGTCGCTTCGCGTAGTCACGACGACCCCGTTAGCGGGCACGAAGTAACGTTGGGCAACCGTGGCGATCTCGTCGGATGAAGTCTCTACCCGCCGTTGCATATATCCAGATAAGGTCTTCCAATCATTCATAGTCTGGAAATGGCCGATCGTGAAAGCGAGCTGCAATCGGGTCGCCTTGGTTTGCTCCCAATCCCGGCGGAGCGACTTGCGAGCCCGTTCGAGAAGATGAGAATCGATCCGGCCAGCCCGCAGCTCCTCCACCGCTTCGAGCAAAAGACGCTCCGCCTCGGGAATTTCTCCATCGTCCGCGACCGCTGCCACAAAGTTGATTGCCGCCGGCGAACCGAAGCGGTAGACATGGATGACTCGAAAGTTCGCCTCGACGGAGGATGCTAGGCCGGGTGTCATCAGTCTGGCTCCCAGGAAACCATGACGCCCGCCCGCCATCGCTGCAATTGTGTCCAGGACCGGTCGGTCGGGGTGACCCACCCCGGGAATGCGGTAACGAACCGTGACACTCGGATACAAAGCTTCTTCCCAGTCGAGGCGCACCGAACCTCGCGGGACCGGCTCGGCTTCCAAATCGAGACGGGCCGGTGGCTCCGGCCCACTCTTGACTGCGCCGAAGTACTTTTCGGCGAGCCCCCGAGCCGAAGCAACATCGATGTCTCCGACCAGAACCAGGGTGGCGTTGTTGGGCAGGAAGTAGTCCTCGTACATCTGAAGCATGCTCTCTCGATTAAAGCTGGCAAAGTCGCGCGGATGCCCACCGTCAGGGACATAGACGGGATGGGCCAGAGCAGTAACCCCATCAATGGCGTGATGAAGGGTCGTCTCAGGTCGGCTCAGACCGTTCAGAATCTGCTCGAGAACTGTGAAGCGCTGCGCCTCCCAGCCACGCAAGACGGCATTCACCATGCGATCGGCCTCCTGGCGAAAGAACAGCTCGACAGCCTCCACCGGAAGATCCACGCTGATCTCCAGGTACTCCTGCTCCGTACTGGCGGGAACCGGGTCTTCGTGGCGTGTCAGGGCGCCATAGCGGCGGTACCAATTGTACTCTTCCCAAAACACGCGTAAGCGGGACTGCTCATCTTCTAGCCGATAGAGCTTCTCCCTGAGTCGCTCGATCTCGGGTGTCGTGGGCCAATCGAGCTCGTCATAGAACACGTCGCGGATACGCAGTTGATTGCGCTCACGACGGCGAGCAGCGAGCAGCGCTTGCTCGGTCTCGTGAATCTCACGAAGAATCGGAAATTCCGCTTCGAAGTCAAGCGTCCCGATAGTGGAAGTGCCCTGGTGTATTACATGTTCCAGGAAATGGGCGGAACCGTGTTCACCGGCAGGATCCTGCATTGAACCGAAGCGATACCAGAGGCTCGCGGCGACCCGGGGCACGCGCTTATCCTCTACGACGAGCAAACGGAACCCATTGTCGAGAACGCTCTCGTGGATTTCGAGTGGGGTCGCCCCCGGGGTGATCCCGTGAAAGAACGCCACAACTGCAAAAAGGACAGCTTTTTTCAAGAGCTTCTCCTGGCCAAGTGTCGAAGGGATTTGTTTCAGTCGCAGTTTAACTAATAATACATATTTTCCCGCTCCCCGACTTTCTTTGCCTCCTGATCATCCGTTGGACCTGGGCACCTGTTGGGCAACAGGTGATGGGCTCGACTGCCGGTCCTGAGGATGGAGGCAGGATCATCAGAGCTCCGAGGCGCCAGCCCGGGGTCTGTCCTCCTAGGCCTTGGCGAAGGGGGCGGGCATTCTCGTCTTCACAACCTTGGAAAACTTGACTAACCTGAAACTTGATTTCTGGGACGAGTATGCCACAGACTTTCTTACAGTCTCTCCCTCGATGGCACTAAAGTGGTTTGGGAGGGGCCTTCCCAGGCCGCGAGAAGACCGTCAGGCCCGAATCTAAAGATTCTATTTTCAATAGAATCGCCGCCTCAGAAGGCGCCCCCCACAGTTCTGAAACACGGGTTTCCTCTGCGACATCATTCCCCCCTTTGTGGCACACGGGAGCTCAGTTTCTTTCCTGAATGATCCGGCTGGCGGCCGGGGCCGGAGCTCACCTGCAAAGAAGTCGCCCTTGGTAGGCGCCTAGATGGATCGAAGAAAAGACCTGGCCCTTTCTCTGGCCAAACTTAGACCGCTGGCCTGGCAGTCAACGATTCGCCGCACGAAGGCGGCTCCTACATTCTTTGTGGGTTGTCCTCTCGTCGGTTTGAGGCGGAGCTTCGCTGATTGCCTTGCTTCTCTGGTGTCCGGCCCTCAGCCCCGTCCAGCCAGACTTGTGGTTCATCGTGCCTGGCGCTACAATGCTCGACAGCTTAACCGGCCCTCACTACCGGCCCGCTAGACCTTTCTCGACCAACAATCGCGGCCAGCGGGCGGAGGGAGGTCCCGACGGGAGAAACAGCATGCTTCGGGTATTCCTGACTTTCTTACTTGATGGGAATTGGAACCCTGGCCCCCTGGGCCCCGGGACCGTTGCACGGCATGCCATTCCCAATTTCTCTGTACCAAAATCTTGAGGGAGAGTGCTATGAACCGGCATCTCGAAAAACGACTGACGACTTGGGCTTTTACCTTAATCACAGTTCTCCTGGCGGCTTCGGGAGCTCTGCACGCGCAGCAGAATGCGCAATTCCAGGAATCCTATCTGCGCCCCAACGCGACCGTTCAAGACGTACTCACTCGCGAGAACCATGCCGACTCGCTCTATTCTCTGAGTCCAGACGGAGACCATTTCGTCATCCCTGTAAGGGCTCACTTCTCGTCATTGCAGCTGATGACCCAGCGGACACTGCGGCTGGGAATGCTGGAGATCTGTCCCGACGTGAACCGGGAGTGGCGTCTTTCCACGACGGGACTCAAAGGACTCAGAATTTACTCGCTAAGCGGACGCGACAGCCGCGACATCCAGCTGCCGGCCGGGAGCTTTGTGAGCGACACTACCTGGTCTCCCGACGGCAAGAGACTTGCCTTTCTGGCTCATTTGAGAGAAGGGACGCAGGTCTGGGTGGCTGATGCCGAGAGCGGTCGAGCCGAACCTCTTAACAGTGCCTATGTGATGGCGACCTTGTCGGCGCGTCGAACCCGCGGAAATGCGGTCACTGCTCCCTCCACAATGCTGCAGTGGACGCCTGACGGTTCCATCATCGCCCTTCTGGTACCTCGAAATCGCGGCCCCGAGCCGGTCAACAACCCGATTCCCAACACACCGATAATCCGTCGAACTCGCGAGACCCCATCTCCTACACCGACCTGGCCCTTTTTGCTCAGGACTCCCCATGACAAGGCTCTCTTTCGTTATTACACGACCTCCCAACTGGCACTCCTGACACCCGGCGAGTCAGCGCGTAACATCGGATCGCCCGCGATGTACATGAACATCTCAATGAGTCCTGATGGACGGCACATCCTGGCGGAAAAGACGACCGAACCCTTCTCCTTGATGGTCAGTTACACTCATTTCCCTCGGGAATTGCAGGTCATGGATCTGCAGGGGAATGTCCTCTCGACTGTCCGCAAGGTCCCGCTGCAAGAAGGGGGTAGCGATTTTGGGCCTGGTGGATCTGCTGGCGAGTTGCTGGCGAGCCTGCCCCGAGAAGTGGCCTGGCGACCGGATGGAAAAGGTTTGAGCGTTCTCTGGCGTGAGGAACAGGAGGACGATTCAGAGTCGAGTGACTCCGATTCGTCGGAACGAGTGGATCGCCTCATGCTGTTAACTGCACCATTTGATATCGGGCGGGCCCAGACAATCGTTTCCACCGAGAAGAGACTGAGCGGCGTCTCCTATTCCCGGGACGGCCGCTACGCCTTCGCCACCGAAGCGGGCACTGGCGGCGGAAGGACGACCGGGAGAGGGGACGGAAACAATGCGAACCGAGATATCGTCGCCTTCGATCTGACGGCTGGCGGGCAACGCCATGTTCTCGCCGGTAACGTGGATCCCACGAAAGTGACGCAGCTACCTGGAGATGTAGTGACCCGGACATCGGGTAATGGAGACGCCTATGCCCTGGTGGCCGCCAATGGTAATTCAGCTTATCTGCAGGGCCAGGGCTACAAAGAAGATTTCAGGCATCGACCCTTTATCGACCGGGTCACGATCGCCTCGGGTCAGAAGGCGCGGATCTTCGAAAGCGCCTCAGATATGTTCGAGCAACCCCTGGTCTCACTCGACGACGACATGAACCAGATGATCGTCTCCCGTGAGTCGAAGACGCTCTTCCCCGACAGTTATCTCCGCAGCAGCCAGGGATCGATGCAAAAGCTGACCAACAATCGCAACCCCTTTCCCGAGGTGGCCGGAGTAGAACGAATCGACTTCGAGTTCCAGCGCCGGGATGGACTGCGGATCCATGCACGCCTCTCCCTTCCCGTGAACTACCGGAGAGGAACCCAGGTGCCGGGAGTGTTCTGGACCTACCCTCGGGAATACCAGGACTCCGAGGACTATCAGAACGCAGCCATCCAAGCTCGCAACCACAACGAGTTTCACCAACTCGACTATCGGAACGCTTCCGACATTTGGCTGCTGAACGGCTACGCTGTCATCGAACCTGATATTCCCATTGTCGGAGAAGGTCAGCGTTACAATGACAACTACATCGCCCATCTGGTGGACTCCATGTATGGAGCCATGCGCAAAGTCGACGAAATGGGCCAGGTCGATGTTGATCGTCTGGGCCACGGTGGCCATAGTTATGGAGCCTTTGCCACGGCCAACGTCTTGGCCCACTCGCCATTCTTTAAAGCCGGCATTGCGGGAGATGGAGCCTTCAATCGAACTCTGACACCCATGCGATTCCAGGGTGAACGCCGCCTGGTATGGCAGGCTCAGCAAACCTATCTGGAGATGTCTCCCTTCTTCTCGGCCGACCACATCGACACTCCTTTATTGATGTACCACGGTGCTCAGGACAACAACACAGGAACCTTCCTGATTCAGTCCGAGCGCTTGATCCAGGCACTGACCGGTTTGGGTAAAACGGCTGTGTTGTACATCTACCCGTACGAGTCTCACGGCCCCGCCTGCCAGGAGACCTACATGGATCTCTGGGCTCGCTGGCTCAACTGGTTCGACACCTACGTCAAGAATGACGCCCGGACGCAACAAGTCACCGAAGGGCAGTCAAATTTCAAATGACGCAAGCCGGGCGGGTTTTGGGTTTTGGGGTCTTCGAGTTAGACCTTTCCACTGGTGAGCTGCGCCGCGACGGTATCAGGGTACCGTTGCAGGAACAGCCGTTGCGGCTTCTCACGCTGCTACTCGAGCACACCGGCGAGGTGCTTAGCCGCGAAGAGATAGAGACACAGCTGTGGCCGGACGACGCCTATGGCGACCTCGACCATCGGCTCAACAACGCGATCAACAAGATCCGGATCGCCCTCGGTGATTCAGCGGATCATCCGCGTTTCCTGGAAACCATCAAGAGGCGCGGCTATCGCTTCGCGGCTCCCGTACACGAGGTGGGAAGCGCTGTGTCGGGGGGCTCCTCAACCCGACCGCCACAGAGATCCCAGGTTCTCAAGGGGGCCGCCGCGGCCGTGATTGGCGCATCGGCGAGGAGCTGGGAGTTGACTACATCCTGGAAGGAAGCGTCCGTCAGGAATCGGACCAGCTACGGATCACTATCCAGCTGGTTCGGGTGGACCAGCAGACCCAGCTATGGGCCGCCAGCTATAACCGGATGCTCGAGGATGTGTTTAGCGTACAGCGGGATGTAGCCGAGCGCGCAAGCGCCTCGCTGGCATTGGAGGTTCTGCCTCCGGCGGACAGCCTATCGGCGTCGCAGACCAAGAGTCGGGCCGCGCGCAACGCCTACCTGAAAGCCCGGCACTTTCGCGATCAGGGTACCGAGGAGGGGTTTTATCGGGCGATCGATTACGTTCGTCTGGCAATCGCCGAGGACCCTCTTTACGCTCGAGCCTATGCTGGTCTGGCCAGCTGTCAGTGCCTCCTGGCAGGTCACGGCCTCGAGGTGCTCCCCCCTGACGAAGCCATGCCGAAGGCTAAGGAGTTTGCCAACAAAGCGCTCCAATTGGACACTGGGCTCGCCGAAGCGCATGCGGTGCTGGGAATGGTGCGCCTGAAGTACGAGTGGGACTTTGCGGGTGCCGAGGAGAACTTCCTTCGCGCCTTGGAGCTCAACCCGAGTTACGCGCAGGCCCACTTCTGGTACAGCCCCTATCTCGAGGCTATGGGGCGGGGTGAGGAAGCCGTCCTCCAAGGCAAGACGGGCTCGCGAGCTCAACCCGATCTCAAAAGGAGCAGCCGCGAACCTGGCGATGCAATTGGTCAACACGGGTCGCCTCGAGGAAGCGGCTGCCGCGATCGCCGAGGCCATGAGCTCGATGCCGGATTTTGGGGCACGCGTTGGGTGCTCGGTAACCTGCATCTGAAACAGGGAGACTACGCCAAGGCCACGGCAGCGTTCCAAAAGCAGTCAAAGCGGAATAGCGTCTCCCTGACCTCGTTGGGGTTTGCCTATGCCCGAGCGGGCCGAAGATCCGAGGCCGAAGTGCTCTTGCAGGAGTTGGCAGAACTTCGGGAAGAGAGGTATCTGTCGCCGGCCCTGGTGGCCGGGATCTATGCAGGTCTGGGACAGAAAGACGAGGCCTTCGCCCGCCTGGAAGAAGCGTTCCGCCTTCGCTCGCGCTACCTGGTGTGGCTCAAGGTCGCGCCCGAGTACGAGCAGCTCCGTTCAGATCCGAGATATCAGGAACTCCTTGCCCGCATCGGACTCTCTTGAGCGTCTCTACCCACCTGCTACCGCTTCCGAGGTTCCTAGCCCGGATTATGCAAGAGATCCGGATTCGAGTGGATTGGGGACCAGAAAAAATGCCGTAGCTCTCTGATATAAAAAGGTTTATCAAACAAATCCTTATCGGAGAACTACGGCAATGTCAAACCCAGTCTGTCAGACCACCCTGGCATTTCACTCGCACACACAAATCACGGCTCGTTTTGATGGTGGGAACCTGACTTCCGATGCCGGATGGCTGTTGTTTGGTTCCCTGGATCGGCAAGATCGACTCTGCGAGGACTTCAGTTCGTGTATTGCGGATAGCCGGGACCAACGCTACGTTCGTCATGAGCAGTTAAAGCTGATCCGACAACGAGTCTTTCAGATCGTTGCCGGGTACGAAGACTGCAATGACGCGGACACGCTGCGCTCGGATCCCATGCTCAAGACCGTCTGTGATCAGTTACCTGAGAGCGATCCTGACTTGGCCACCCAGGCAACTTTTTCCCGTTTGGAAAACTCTGTCAGCAAGAAGGATCTCATGCGTCTGAGCCGGGGGTTCCTACAGCGTTATGTCCGCTCGCTGAAGAAGAGACGCCCCGACCCGGTCATCTTGGACCTGGACAGTACTGACGACCACACTCACGGCCAACAGGAATTCTCTTTTTACCACGGCTATTACCGAAACCACATTCTGCATCCTTGGCTGATCTTCGATGCCGTTACGGGGGACCTGGTCACTGTCGTATTGAGGCCTGGAAACAAGGGGGCTGCCTCTCACATCGTTCCTATTCTGAAACGAATCGTGAAAGCCATTCGACGAGAAGTTGGCAAGGAACTTCAAATTGAGATCTGGGCCGACAGCGGCTTTGCCACGCCTCGGCTCTACGAGTTCTGTGAATCTGAAGAGAACAAACTCCAATATGTCATTGGGTTAAGCCGGAACCCCCGCCTGCAACGGATGGTCGAGCCGATGCTCGAGTCGACTCGACTCAGGTTCGACGAGTTCGAGGAAAAACAGCGTCAGTTTGACGAGTTTCTTTATCGAGCCAGCAGCTGGGATCGATTCCGTCGCGTCATCGTCAAAGTGGAAGTCGACCATCGGGGGATCAATCGTCGCTTTGTGGTCACCAACCGAGACGATCTCTCTTCCCAGTCCCTTTATGATCACTACACCGATCGAGGACAGTCGGAGAACTTCATCAAGGCTTTTAAGAACCATCTGAGTATGGATCGGCTGAGCTGTCATCGATTCCTGGCCAACCAGTTTCGACTTCTCCTGCATGGGCTGGCTTACCAGATGTTCGTCCGACTCCGCGATTATCTGTATGGAACCCCCTGGCAGAAACTCGAAATCGAAACTTTGCGTCGCCGGGTCCTCAAAATTGGGGCGCGGGTTCGACAAACCACTCGACGCATCTGGGCCCATCTTTCCTCCGGCTTTCCGGAGCAGGCCCTTTTCCTCCTCGTCTTGAATCGCCTTAACTCCAGCTAGCCTCTCCTAGCTCCCGAATGATCGTTTAGGACACTCATTCAGGCCCAACTCCGTCTGAAATTCACTCCGCCACCTACTCCACACGGCTCGTCCACAGAGATCCCTCGAAAATCCGCCTGTCGCACTTTCGATCTCCCGATTTGGGCCACTTTCGACTCTCTTTTCAACTCCGGCCTACGGTTCTTGCATAATCCGGGCTAGGCACCTCTCCCCTGCAACTTCTCTACAGTCGAGTCAAGTTTCCGAAAACTGGGACGGACTGCCCCTTGGTCTCGGGTGTCGGTGCCTAGTAGTTGGTCCGGATGGGCTCGACCGCCGGTCCTGATGAGGCAGCTGAATCATCAGAGCCCTGGTTGCTCCTTGAGCCTTAAGCTCTACTGGAGGGGCCAACCTATTCGCGCCGAAGGTGCAGCGCGATAACAGCCCAGGGCAACGCCCTGGGGAAAAGAAGAGGGAAAGAGGAAGCCTGAAAGGTTTCGCGATAATGCTCCAAGACAGAAGACCGAAGCGCCAGCTGGATTGTCCGAGTAATGGTGCCCGGGTGACCGATTAAGGAGAATTAGAATATGAGGAAATACGGTTCACTAGCCACTTTGTCAATCCTAGTCCTGGGCGTGGTGGCGATTCAGGCGACTCAGAACGAGTCCCCGGGGTTCTCTCGCTGGGTGGACGGTGACGGAGGGATTCGCTTGCCCCAGCAATTCCGCGAAACTTGGGCTCACCTGGGCTCCTGGGCAGTCGCCGATGCCCAGGGAAAGCTCTCTTTTCACGAGGTCTACACGGAGCCTGCCTCAGTCACCCAGTTCAATCAGAAAGGAGAGTTCCCGGACTGGGCCACACTGGTCAAGGAGATTCGAGGCAGTCAAGGTGCATTCCTGCTCGCCAAACCGATTGGGTCTATCTCCAGGGATACCCGACGCTACAGTCCGAAGCGGCTCAGACCACAGCACAGGATGCCATGCCAGACCCCGGCAATGTGCCTGTAGAGTCGGATGACGGACGACTCGTGGTCGAAATTAAAGATCTCAAGTTCACTCAAAACCCACTCAAGATCCGGGTCGGTCAGTCCGTGACCTGGATCAACCGTGACGCTTTTTCCCACACCGCAACCGCCTTGGACGGAAGCTGGGACACCGGGCTCATACCGCCCGGGGAAGAGTTCAGCATCACTTTTGACACGCCGGGAACCTACGATTACAAATGCACCCCTCATCCCTTCATGCGAGGAAGCTTGGAAGTTGTCGAGTAGGCAGCAGCATCAAATAGCGCTACTGTGGAGTGTGTCGAGAGCTCCAACCGCAGGACCGGCGGTCGATCAAAACTGGTTTCGCAGGAGACAGCTCGGCAGGCTGAGGAGGAATAAGACTCGATGATCGGCCAGACCATCTCCCACTACAAGATCCTAAGAAAGCTCGGCCAGGGAGGTATGGGAGAGGTTTATCTGGCCCAGGACACGACGTTACCGCGCAAGGTGGCTCTCAAGTTCCTCTCTCAGAAATAAAACAGAATGAGACTGCCAGAAAACGATTCTTGAGAGAAGCGGAGCTTTCTGCCGCCATCGACCATCCCTACATCTGCAACACCTTCGAGATGGGGGAAGCCCATGGCCAGACCTTCGTCGCATTGGAGTACGTTGACGGTCCGACCTTGGCCGACAGATTGGCGGACGGGCCGCTACCCTTGACCGAGGTCTTGAAGACGGCGGCGGAGATCGCAGAGGCCTTGGGAGAGGCCCACGCAAAGGGAATACTCCATCGAGACTTGAAGCCGTCGAATATCATGTGCACCTCCACGGGTCACGTCAAGATCGTGGACTTTGGGCTGGCCAAACCTATCGACCCGAGGACTCAGAGTGGGCCCGGCAAGGCCGGACCCGAACAATTAGGGGAGACGCTGACAGCTGTGGGGTTGGCTATCGGCACTCCTTATTACATGTCACCCGAGCAGATGCTGGGCGGACCCTTGGATGTCCGCAGCGACATCTTTTCTCTGGGTGTGCTTCTCTACAAAATGGCCACGGCTTCCCTGCCTTTCAAGGCAACCGGTATAGGCGAGCTTTTCAACCAGATTCTCAACCAATCGCCAGCTTTGCCGAGCACCTTGAATCCTGAAATACCTGCTGAGCTTGATCGGATCATCAAGCGGGCAATGGAGAAGGATCAAGATCGGCGGTACCAGTCAGCCGGCGAGTTGCTTGCCGAATTGCGACGGCTTCGGACAGAGATTGATTCCGGACAGTTTGCTCTTACTGGAAAGGTGTCCAGGACAGCCCGGATTCCACTACTCGCAGGCCTGATGGCCTGCGCCCTCGCTGTCTTGTCGGCCTGGATCACCTACCCATCCTGGCTGCCTGGCGATCCTCCACTCACCCCACAGGCTGGTTTGCCGAATCACCAGCAAGTCACCTTCACGGGGGAGCCACTCTCCCCAGCGATATCCCCAGACGGCCAGTCCGTCGCCTTTGTGTCGGGCAACAGAATAATGCTACGCGACATCTCCGGTGGTCAGAGCATCGAGTTGCTGCGGGGCCGCGATTTCCCCGAAATCAGATGGTTCCCTACGGGCTCGGAGTTACTGACAGCGGCGACGCTGGAGGACGGCACTTGGGGGACCTTCGTGATTCCAAGGTTGGGCGGAAGCGTGCGCCGGATTGGTCTAGCTAGAATCTTCTGCTGGTCTCCGGATGGCTCTCAGATCGCGGTGGCGGCATCGACCTCGAAAGGCTTTCGCTTGATCGAATCCAGAACCGGGGCGATCACTCGAACCGGTGTGAGTGGAGATCTGACGCTGGACGGTGCCAATTGGCAGTGGCTCTACTCCCTGGACTGGTCCAAGCCACTGGACCGGCTGCTGATCGACACTGCTCTGCCGGACGGGAAAGCGGCTATCTGGACTGTGCGACCGGATGGCACAGAATTGACCAAAATCTATGAAGACACTAGCCGTTTGGGATCGCCCCGCTGGGCGCCGGACGGAAGCGGTATCTACAGTCTGTGTCGGCGACAACACAGCAGAACTGATCAAGATCGATGCTTCTCCCAACCCGGAAGAGACCTACCAGGCCAAAGTCTTAATGGCCGGGTTACAGATCTCCATAACCATTCCCGGACGCAAGTCCATCACGGTTTCAGCGGACGGGAGCCGCCTACGCTACACCCGGACACTGGAGTACTCGAACCTGTGGTCGGCGGAGATCGATGAGAACGGAGATGGCTCCTCCCCACAAAAGATCACTGAGGGCACTTCGTTTCTGAATTGGCCGGACATCTCCCCAGATGGGGAATGCATCAGCTTCTCAAGAGGTCATGGCCAGGCGGACATTTTCAGGATGCCGATAGAAGGCGGAGAGGAGACGCAACTCACGTTTCTGGACGGCGACAGCGTTAGCCCCTCCTGGTCTCTGGATGGAAAGCGTATAGTCTTCGTTTCCCACCACGAGACAAGCCACCAGGTATGGACCATGAATGCCGATGGAGGTGACCTCCGAGCTATCCCAGGTACAGAAGCAGCTGGCGCCGGAAGAGTAATCTGGATGCCCGAATCCAAGATCCTCTACCAGCAAGTGGGAAATCGGAATTTTCACTTTCTTGACCCTGACACATTGATAGAGAGGCCTCTTCTGACAAACGAAATGGTGGGATGGGTGTTCGATCCTCGCCTTTCGACGGACCGCAAGCAGCTCGCCGTCAACTGGAATCGCGTGGACGACCCTCAGTATCGTCGTTTGGAGGCTCGGATCTGGATGCTTTCCCTGGAAGATGCCAGCCAGAGATTCCTGCCTCGGACCGCTGAATTCAGCCGCCTGATTGGCTGGTCTTCCGATGGGAAATGGCTCTACGCCCACGCCTACGCCCACGCCTCCGGGGGATCTACCATTCACGCGGTGTCTGTCGATCGAGAGGAATCCAGGACGCTGCTCACCCTGCCCGGATCCATCCTCCGGTGTAGCTTCCACGGAGCCCACCGGAAAATAGTCTGCGCCGTCGCCGAAACCAAGTCGGATGTCTGGATGGTGGAGAACTTTGACCCCGACCTGTCCGCCCCAGAAATCGGCTGAAGCGTAATCCATCCGAGACGGGCACCAAGGTAGCTGAACGCTCCATCAACCTTGCCCGGCCTGGCAATTGTCTGATAACGGTTTCCACGCTTTAGGAGCCTCATCACTCGGACAGGCTCATGCGACTCAGAACTCTCTTTTGTTTCGAAGTGGAGGTAGTGCAAATGCGGATTCGACTCTTCTGGAAAACTGTTAAGACCGGCGCCTGGGATGTATCGGTCGTGGGTGTACGTTGGGACTCCATTGACCCCCATCGGTCGGATCCAAGGCGGCCGTCAGCGGAAACGGCTATTTCATGGGTGAGTTCACAGGACTTGAAGCCACCATCAAGGACTCGAAACGGTTCCCCGACGAGCCCGGGAACTGGGCCTACTTCAGCTTCGGGCACAGCTACCCGTTGGCTGACAGCGCCGAGAAGTTTCCCGCGGCCGCGTGTAATGCCTGCCACGAAGCAAGTGCGGCCGAGGACTTCGTGTTCACCCAATACTATCCTGTCCTGAGAGCGGCCAACGAACGCCGCGCCTCCCGAGGCGGTGGTTCGATGGCAGAGGGAACCGCTTCGTTCGATCAGATGGCCAGGGCCATGAGCAGCAGGCTGGATGCAGCCAGCGAGCCTACCGCCGACACAGGCCGGGTGAGAGGAGCAATCCCCACCGGACAAAGGGCGCTGTTTCAATTCCTGAAGTCGGGAGAATACAAGGGCTTTGCCGCCAGTGAGTCGGAGAACCACCCGAGCCGCAGACCCCATACCAAGTTTGGCTGGCCTGTCCGAGTCTTTGTCAACGAGACGCTGGACAAGTCCATGAAAGCCAGCAACGATGTCCATCCGCGGGGCTCTGCATCAGTCAAAGAGATGTACGACAGCGACGACAATCTTCAGGGCTGGGCCGTGATGCTGAAGACGCAGCCGGACAGTGCCGGGGGACAAGGCTGGTTCTGGTATGAAGTCACCAGCACCACTGATGGTTCTTCGCCGGTGGCGATTGGGAACGGCATACCCCTTTGTTTCGGTTGTCACTCTCTTGGTGGAGACTTTGTCCTGACCAAGTATCCGTTGCAATAGCTGATAGTTGTGCCCCGAAACTCACCGTGAGTCGATAACCGAACCTTGGACGCGCCAAAATGAAACTTGCCTGATCTCGCGCCCCGAGCGCCTTGGCCACGCCACAGCCTTGAGTCCGCGCCCAAATGGGCTCGCCAAGGTCGGCCTTCGGAGGAGAAGGGCGGCGGCATGGTGCGCTCACTCCAAGGGCTTCGCCAAGTTTCTTTCGTGAATGACTCGGCCAATGGCCGGAGGCGGGGCTAACCTGAAACTTGATCACCCTCTGACTTGAGTCTTGTCTGCTGCGCCTCCTCAGAGCCGATCCACGCTTTGTAGGAGTTAGATTTGCTGACGAACCCGGCTGTCCAGGCCGAATTCGGCACAGGGACCCCTCAGGCAGGGCATTGTACCCGGCCCCCCCGAACCCTTCCTGCGCTCTGAGCACCGGTACTGTGCCCTGCTCAAAGCTCTCCTTCCAGGAGAGCGGAGTTCGCCAGCACATCTGGGCTCCTACAAAGCATGGCGTGCTTCCACGGCAGCGAAGCAGATCAGAATCGAAGCGGGCCCCAGTTTCTTGCTTGAACGATGCGGCGCAGCCGGAGGCACCACTAAGCTGTAACTTCTTCACCCGGACCTGCTCTTTTCTCGGCATTGTGGATTTACTAATCCTGCCGCAAAGCTCCCACCGGATCCACGCGACTCGCCAGCGGGGGGGAAGCCAACAGGACAGCAGGACAGTGAGCAAGAGTGAGACAGAGACCCCCGCCAAGGTGATGGGATCCGTCCGCCCCAATACTCGGACGGGCTCCTAGGGCACCAGCATTGCTGTCGCCACCTTGCGCACGAAACTTGCCATGCCAGTTGGGCCCGAATCTCTGTCCATCAGATGAATTGTCACATCAGGGCGTGCTTTTGCGATGATTCCTACCAGATCGCCACGCGTATCGCTGGGGAGGCCTCCGCCGAGGATCGCCAGCCTAATTTCAGGATTGTTGTCAAGCTTCTGTCGGACCTCTTCGGCACTTGTCGCTCCCACGTAACGCATGGGCAGGTCGGTTAATGCTTCGGCGACGTTGTTCACAATTGTGGGCAGCATCCCTACCAGCAAGACTGCGTTCTGATTGTCCATTGCTGCGAACGCCCTCATCTCGATCTGCGTCGGCGGCCCTTCAAACTCAGCCAAGATTTCAAAGAACTCATAATCTGGATCTGGAAACGAGGACATTGAGATTGATGGGCGAATGTCTTCTTCGAGCTCACGTTCCAGCTTGGAGATGGCAACTCCCTCCCCTTCCAATGCTGCACAGAGGCCGAAGTAGACTCGTCGCAGGGCATGCACTCTGAGGCGTGTGACTCTCAACTGTTCTGCTTCAAAGGCTTCTGGATCTCCTAACAGTCGATCCAATCCTTCTGCTCGCCATTCTGAGATGCCCTTTGCCTCGATCATCGCATCCCTGAGAAGCCCCTCTGCACGGGAGCCGATATCGATATTCAGCTCTCGGAGCGCTTTACTCCATGGCCTGCTGCCGAGCCCATGGATCCAAGACAGTCGATCGAAATAGCTGTCGACGACCGAATACAAGGGGACATCTGCCCCTGAACGCCGATAGGCCGTCTCGTTCTGTTGGGCACTCGCTTCCTTGGTCGAAAGGACCAGTGGGAGCAGTGAGGAGGCGACAATAGCCAAACTCTTGATTGCTAAGGTTTTTCCAGCGAACATGTGAACCCTCTTTTGCGCCAAGTATTGGAAGATCCTATCGTCGCTCCGCACAACCGGGGCGATCTCGGTCAGCTCCGAAGAATCGCAGTCCCTTCCCGACCGGAATCCACGCAATCCCATTGCCAGTGCAGATGTTAGAAGAGTCGGAATCTCTCAGCAAAATTACGGAACGTCACTCCGAGCGCAGAGTGATCGCTGGATCAATCCGAGCCGCCCAACGGGCGGGTACCAGAGTGGCATTGCCTACTAGAAGGAGTGGCCCCAAAACGACTGCAATCATCACGACCGGGCTACTCGGGCTGACGCCAAACAAATAGCTCTCCAGGGACCGATTGAGAGCTAGGGCCAGCCCGACTCCGCCCATCACTCCTCCCCCTTCAGGCCCCGCTTTCCCTCCTCGATCCAGTCCCTGTCCCTTCCTCCTCTCCCTCCTTTCCTCAACAAAACCTTCAACAATCCCCATAGTGCTTTCCCCCGCGCTCAGTCCAACCACTTGTATTCGCAATAGCTGTCTCCACTTCCACACACCTCTCTGAACTGGTAACTCGACGCTACGACCCACATCTTTCCTCGCTACTGCGAATACAAGCTCCGGGTTAGCGAGCTCACCGGCACCATCGATTGTGGTTGGAGACTGCCAGACCCTGAACTTGACAAAGGCAGCCAGCGTGCGGTCATCTTGTCAGCTTTGGAGCTGTCGCGATTTTTCCTGCGCGCCTTTGTAGGCCCGAGCGGCCGAGGAAGATCCATGGCGACCACGGTAGAGCAGGAGATGACCTACGGCCTGACGCGCCTGCGCGAGCACTGGCTGAATCAGGCAGAGATCCACTTTCGTCGCATTCTGGCGGAGTTCCCTGATCACGCTGGCGGGCTCCATCTCCTGGGCGTCACCAGCTTCCGACTGGGCCGTGACGCCGAAGGGTTGGCGCTACTGAGGCGTGCCTGCGAACAGCGGCCCGATTCCGGTTCAAGGGGGCTACGACGAGGCTCTGCCCTTTTGGCTCAACACCTGGTTTCCGCCACTCGACGGCATGGCACTCTACGCCTTCCTCGCCATGCATGATGCGGCTCGCTACGTTGAGATCGGCTCGGGCGTGTCCACCAAATTTGCCCGCCTGGCGATCATGAACCATGGCCTGCGCACCCAGGTGATCTCGATCGACCCGGCACCCCGCAACCGGATCGACGCGCTCTCGGATCAGGTAGTGCGGGCGCCGTTTGAGGAGATTGACCTCAGGCTCTTGGATCAGCTCCAGGCCGGCGATATTCTCTTCATCGACAGCTCGCACCGATCCTTCCAGAACTCGGATGTGACCATCTTCTTCCTCGAGGCGCTGCCGCGGGTCGCGCCGGGAGTGCTGTTCCACATGCACGACATCTACCTGCCCGACGACTACATCGCGGGTCATGTGTCCCGTTGCTGGAACGAGCAGTATCTGCTGGCAACCGCGCTCATCTTCGGCGGCCATCAATTCGAAACTCTCTTCCCCTGCTGGTTCGTCTCCCAGCAGCCGGATCTGGCCGCACGCAAGGACCAGTTGCTACGCCGAGGGCCTTTGGCCGACCTCAGCATCCATGGGGTCTCGTATTGGTTCCAGAAGCCCCGCACGGGGACTACTTTGGTGGGATAACCGGAAGCACGACAGAAGAGGGGCGCTGAGAGTCGTGGCAAAGAAATCCGTAAGCTGCACATCGGTCGAGATGAATTTGGCCATCTCTCGTCAGTATGCTAGAGTCCCGCCCCAGGATCCTTTCTTCGCAATTGGTGTGTCTTTCTCAACCCTTGCCCCCTTGGAGGTCATGATGATGTGGTTTCCGATTTGTAGCCGCTTACGCCTTGTATTTCTTCCCGGCTTGACGGTGCTGCTCCTTGCCGGAGCGGCCCTCACTGCTCAGAGCGTCGAAGGCCCACCCCCGATGCAGGATCGGTTCACGCTCGAAAGGTACCTCGACCTGGAAGGCGTGAGCGGCCCGCGCATCTCGCCCGATGGGCGTCAGATCGTCTACGTGCGGCAATGGGTCGACAAGATGACCGACACGCGCAAGTCGGCCCTCTGGATCATGAATGTCAACGGTAGCCGTAACCGGTACTTGAGCGAAGGGAGCTCGCCTCGCTGGTCCCCCTCGGGTGATCGGCTCGCCTTCCTGGCTTGCGGCACTGCCAGCGGCGACCGGAGCGCACTGATTGATTGTGGCGAGGGCTCCCATCAACAGATCTATGTGCGCATTATGAGTGGAGATGGATTGGGCACAGCGACTCAGATAACCCGCATCACCGAGAGCGCCAGCAACATGCAGTGGTCCCACGATGGTGCGACGCTCGCCTTCAATCAGTTCGTTCCGGCACGCGGCAAAGGGCACGTTACGTTGCCCGGAAAGCCCGAGGGAGCTAAGTGGACCGAAGACGCGAGAGTGATCGACAAGCTGGACTACCGGCAGGACCGCCGGGGTCTTGCACGCAACGGAACGCAGCAGATCTTCACCGTTCCGGCAGACGGCGCGACGCCACGGCTTATCACTCACGGGGACTATGACAGCGGCGAGCCACAGTGGAGCCTCGACGACCAGACGATTTTCTTCGACGGTTTTCGCCGGCCAGGCATGGATCACGAGTGGTATGCGGGAAGCTATCTTGGCCGCCCCTCCAAGATCTATGCGGTCGACATCGCGACGCGAGAGATTCGCGAGCTCATCGACCATGTCGGCGTAGATGAGAACCCGATCGTTTCGCCCGACGGCCGGCTCATCGCCTACGAGTCGTCCGATCCCACCGATCACACCTACGTGAACCGGAGGCTTCATCTCATGAACGTGGACGGTTCGAGCCCACGCGCCATCTCGGGTGACTTCGACCGTCGATTTCGCAACACGATCTGGGCGCCGGACGGGAGCGGCGTCTATCTGACCGCCGACAACGCCGGCACGCGGGATTTGTACTTCGCCTCGCTGGAAGGCACCGTGCGGCGCGTGACCGAAGGCAGCCACACGCTCGACGTGACCCATGTCAACAGGAATGGACTGGCAGTGGGTGTGCTGTCGACACCGCAGATGCCGTCCGAAGTCGTATCGATGTCGCTCGCCCGCCCCAGCCTGGAGCGGCTCACCCACGTCAACGAAGACGTGCTTGCGAATCTGATGCTCGGAGAGGTGGAAGATTTCTGGTACGACTCGGTCGGGGGACTGCGAGTACAGGGCTGGACCGTCAAGCCGCCCGACTTCGATCCCAGTGTCGCCTATCCGTTGTTGCTGAGCATCCACGGCGGGCCACACAGCCAATACACTTTCGCCTTCAACGCCTCGTTCCAGAACTTCGCGGCCAATGACTATGTCGTTCTCTACACGAACCCGAGAGGCTCCAGCGGATACGGCACTGCGTTTGGTGACGGGATCGAGAACGACTATCCGGGAAAAGACTTTAACGATCTGATGCAGGGCGTCGATGCGGTTTTGGAGCGAGGCTACGTTGATCGGGCCAACCTGTTCGTCGCCGGTTGCAGCGGTGGCGGCACCTTGACCGGATGGACGGTAACGCAGACGGATCGTTTCGCGGCGGCCTCGGCGCGCTGCATGATCAGCAACTGGATATCGTTCATCGGCACGACCGACGGAACCTCCTGGTATCGGACTTTCGATAAGTTTCCCTGGGAAGATCCCAGCGACCATCTCCGCCGCTCGCCGCTTATGCACGTCGAGAACGTCACAACGCCGACTCTCATCATGGTGGGAGAGTACGATCTACGGACGCCGGTGCCCCAGAGCGAAGAGTTCTACGTTGCGCTGAAAATGCTAAAAGTACCGACCAAAATGATTCTGATGCAGGAGGAGTGGCACGGCACCACGCGCAAGCCTTCCAATTTCATGCGCACCCAGATCTACGAGATGGAATGGTTCGAGCAATACATGACAGGCGAGCTGAAGAAGCGCCGGACAGCCACATCGGAGACGGGGCCGTCACTACGCTAGCCCTGTGCGGGGGGCGAATCTCTAGTATTTTGGCCAAGTTCTTGGCACGATGTGAGATTGTGCCGTCAAGTTCCCCAAGCACGAAATCCTAAATCCGAACGCTTCAGCGGTAGTAGCGAAGTATCGGCGGTCGATGTGGCCAGACGCTTAAGAGTCCTTTTGCCGGTAGTTACGGATCCCCCCGGATGACCTGCCAGGTGCCGGGGAGTGATCTTCGCACCTTTGTCCGGAAACGCTTGCACTGAAACAAACTCTGGACTCTTGGATTCCTTCTCTTCGCCGGGAGCGCTGGGGCAGAGCGTTGCCCTCGGAGCAAGTTCCTGAGACCGCTATAATAAGAGGCTTTGGGCTTTGGAAAGGAACTGCATGGCCTCACAGATTGTGCCGGCTGAGCGCGCTGGTGCTCTTAGACTGTCGCTCGAGGAGGATTTTTCCTTCCAGTTTGGCGGAGTGCTCGATCGCCTGGAAATCGATTTTGAAACTTGGGGTGAGCTCAACTCGGATCGCTCGAATGCCATTCTGATCTGCCCGGCTTTCTCGGCCCACAGCCATGCCCGCTCCTCACAGGAAAATCCCGAGCCGGGCTGGTGGCAAGAGATGATCGGCCCGGGGAGAGCTTTTGATACTAATCGCTATCACGTCATCTGTTCTTCACTCCTGGGCGGGGGCTCAGGAACCACTGGCCCGCTCTCAATCAACCAGCAAACGGGTCAGGAATACGCCGGCGATTTTCCGCTAGTCTCGATCCGCGACATTGTCCGCGTTCAGGTTCGGTTACTTCACTTTCTCGGCATAGAACGCTTGTATGCAGCCGTGGGTGGATCGATGGGTGGGATGGAAGTCCTGGAATTGCTGACTCGAGACTCTCCTGCCTGCGATCGGGGACTTGTGTTGTCTGCGACTGCTCGAACCCAGTCCTACACAGCTACGATACGACACGTTGGCCGGCGGGCAATCATGCTTGACCCGGCATTCAAAGGGGGTTTCTACGGCGAGAACTCTCCCCGTCAGGGACTGAAGCTGGCCCGTGAAATAGGCACTATGTACTATCGCTCCCGCGAGAATTTCAATAGCCGCTTTTCCTGCACACCCATCGCCACTCCCAGCCTTGAGGGGATCACTTTTGACTTCCAATCCTATCTCGATCACATGGGAAACAAGATTCTCTCCACATTCGACGCCAACGCCTATCTACGTCTCTCGATGGCGATGGATCTACATGATGTAAGTCGAGATTTTGATTCGCTCGACCAGGCCCTTCGTCGGATCCAGGGCAGTGTAATGGTGATGGGAGTAGAGCAGGATCCGCTGATTCCGATCGATGAACAGCGTGATCTCTATGCAGCGCTCGAGAAGGCCGGCGTCAGTGCTCAATGGCACTCGTCGTCCAGCCCCTTTGGCCATGACACCTTTCTGAAGGAATTCGATTGGTTGACTCCACGAGTCCAGCGGTTTCTCGAGCCATGAATCCGACTCAATTGAGACTTCGCCCCATCCTCGTGACTTCAGGTTTGCTGCTTGTTTTGTGGAGCGTCTCGCGTCAGCCGAACTGGGTCGAAGGGGCGTATGCGACAAGAATCTATCCCTGGATCATCGCCATTCTGATTCGCCTGACCGGCTGGTTTCCCTTCAGCCTGGCCGAGGCAGTAATTGTCCTGGCGCTGCTCGGAATGGTCGGCTATAGCTTGTGGCGGATGTTCCAACTCTCGAAGGGTCGGGAATGGAGGGCCCGAGTCATACTGCGAATGGTCGGAGATGGCCTCTTACTCGGTCTAGTCGTGATTCTCTTGGGCTATGCTCTGTGGGGATTGAACTATGCCAGGCCGGCCCTGGCGGAGCGGTTGGGCTGGGCTCCTCAGCCCCGCGCACCACAGGTCCTCGCTCCCTTGCTTGTTTCCCTTGCCGGAGAGGTAGTCGGGTTGACAAATCAAGCATACGACCGCTGCTGTGCCTCATCAGTCAGGGTGCCCAGCGGGACCCCGATACCTTTGGCTCAGCTTGATCTCCAAGTGAACCGGGGACTGGAATGGGCGGCCCGGCAACTGGGGTTGGAAACCCCCTCTTGAGATCCGCTCGAGCCAAACCCCTGGCCTCTTCCTTTCTCATGAACTATCTCGGATTGGCCGGTTTCTACTTTCCTTGGACTGGAGAGGCCAATTTCAATCGACAAATGCCGCTCCTCGAAACGGTGCATTCGATGGCTCACGAGAAAGCTCACCAAGTGGGTTTCGCGCGCGAAGACGAAGCCAACTTCATAGGCTTCCTGTCTTGCATCCAAAGCGAAACCGACTTTGCTCGCTATTCCGGCTACCTCTTTGCCAATCGCCAATTGTTGGGTTTGTTGCGAAGGGTCGATCGAGACGCCTGGCGTGAAATAGCCGCTCGCCTCAATCCAGGTATCGTGCGTGACCAGGCTGCAATCCGCGACTATTGGAGAAGGTTCGAGGGGCGTTCGCAGGAGGTGACTCGGGCTCTCAACAACGCCCATCTCAGGTTGAATCGAGTTCCGGGCGGTGTTCTCTCCTATGACCGCAGCGTCGAATTGATCCTGCAACTGGCCGCCCAGAATGGAAACAGCCTGACATTTGAGGAGTAAGTACTGCAATAGCCACCGTCTGCGTGGAGCCAGGGAGCCGGAATCCTGGTGCCAACGAATCTGGTCTTTCCGCGCTCGCGCTGCCGCTTGGCGCTCTGAGAGCCGGCATTCCAACGCTACTGTTCGGCCATCGACTCACAGTGAACTTCAAGGCACGATTTTCAGAGCCGCAAGCGGCAGCGCAGCGTTCGACACACACCGTCTTTGCCAGTCCGAAAAACCTCGCTCACTGAATTTGACTCAACCGTCAAGACAAATCCCAGACTAACTTTCCTAACGAGGCTCTGCCTCAGACTGACAAGTGGTGTTGTCTTCGACCTCACGACAATTAAGGATTGGGCTGCGGCGCCGAATCTGGTGCTTCGGATTTTGGACTTCCCAGCATTAATTCTCGATCCTTTCCACTCGCGAAACCCCGGCTTGTCTCGAGATCTCGAAACGCACCGGCATGCGGCGAGCCAGCTCTTGGACATGGGTGACAATTCCAACCATCCGGCCTCCCGCACCCAGTTCTTCGAGAGCGCAGGCAACCACATCCAGGGTCTCCTCATCGAGAGTGCCGAATCCCTCATCCAGCACGAGGGCTTCCAGGGGCGCGGCGCCCCGCACCGACAATTCGGCTACATGTTCGGAAAGGGCCAGGGCCAACGCCAATGAGGCCAGAAAAGTCTCACCTCCCGAGAGAGTCTTGACGAGCCTTCGCTGGTGGGCATTCGTGTGATCGAGAACCTCGAAATTCGACTTCTCGTCCACCGCCAGAGAGTACTGATCGCGGGTCAGCCGCTGCAGAATTCGGGACGCTGCCATCACCAGCTTCTGGAGCGCGCGATTAAGATACCATCGCTCGAAGTTGCGGGCATTGAGCAAGGTGGCCAGTTCTCGAGCTGACTCCGCATCCACTCGTTGCCGTTCGACTTCCTGCATCAAGGACCGCGCCTTGCGGAGGTCGCCCTCCAATTGTGCAGAGCGGGTGCGTGCCTGGGCTAGGGCCAGAGAACAGGCTGTAACCGGATCCAGAGACTTCAGTTCGATTTCCCCACTCCGGCAAAGCTTCGAGATTTCCGACTCCATCGCCGCCCCCCGGGATCGCAACTCATCCATTCTCTGAAGAAGAGTTTCATGTTCTTTGCTGACCACCTCGGTTCGCTCTTGCCGCCACTCGACGACGTGTTGCCAGCTCGAGAGCAGGTCTTTACCCTTGTCGGCAGCCGGGAAGTCCCATTGTTCCAGCCGTCCCACCAGGAGATGGTATGAGTTCCACGCCCTCTGTTCATTTCCGCTCAATTCCGTGATCCGATCTTGATGCTCGCGCCGTAGTTGCGCGATTTCGTGGCTCCGCAACTTCGCGTCTGCTAGGACCCGTTCGAGCTGTTCTCTTTTTCCCAGCAGAGCTTCTGCTTCTTCAGCTGGAGGCAGGTCCTGCAGCTCAGCCTGGTGGTACGAACTACGCTCGAGCAGGGTCTCGAGCTGGGCCTGGATCCGGGCCGCTCGGGATGTGATTCGATGTTGCTCAGCAGTGAGCTCATCCCTTTTTTCAGCTGCTTTCTTGAGCCGGTCTTCCAAGGCCTCTACTTCGGGAGGGGGCGGTCTCTTCGGTACCTGTTTCACTACCTGACCACAGACCGGGCAGGGAGCACCCGGCTCGAGCGTCCGGGTTAGCCCAAGTTCCAAGTGGTCTCGCAAGAGATCTTGATGCTGGCGTCTTAGCTCGTCCCTCTTCTCCTGGCATGCGGAAAGCTGAGTTGCGAGTTCCTGCTTGGCCTCCTCCTCCTGCTTTCGCTCCCGGCTCAAGCGATCGACCTCGAGGATGCTCTTTTTCAACTCCCGACTCAGCTGGAGGGTCCTTTCCAAACTCTGGCTCGAAGGGAGTTTTTCGAGTTCCATGTTGGCGTCTTGCAACTTCCGATTCTGCGTTTCGAGTTGCTGAGAGGCCTGGTGGAGGGCGGATCGGTGCTTCTCGAGAGAATGGGCAAGGTCTTCCAATTGGTCGGGTGGGGCGATCGTGGCGAGGGCCTTCAGCAGATCAGCGATTTCGGCCCCCTTGGCTGCGCTCTTCGAGAGCTCTTCCTTGACGTCGGCCAAGGGCGTCTGAAGATCAGCGATTGCTTGCTGAAGGGTTTCCAAGTCTCGGATTTTGGATCGGAATTGCTCCAGGCTTTGGGAGGACACATCGGCATAGACTTCGCTCAATATTCTCTGCGAGGCCCGCGTCTCATCTTCCAGACGACTGTTTCGGCTCTTGGCCAGCTGGCTCATCTCCTGGTAGACCTGAAGCTCGAGTAGTTCTACCAGCAGGTCCTGGCGCCTCGCAGCCGGCTCGTGTAGGAAGCGTGCGAACTCCCCCTGAGGTAGCACGGCACACTTAATGAAATGCTCAAAGCCCAGACCGAGCAGGGAAGTAACCCGGGTGGTAACCTCATCGGCGTTCCCGGCCAGCACCCGTCCATCCAGCTCCAGACGGGCTTCGGCGGTAGTCGCTCCCTGCTTGGTCCGGCGCACCACTCTGACCGCGGTATAGGTCTTGCTCTCTACATCGAAGGTCAGTCGGACTTTCATCTCCTCAAGTCCCTGAGAGATGGCGGGTGCCACCAGATTGCGGTTGTCATAGCGCGGGACGCTGCCGTACAGGGCGAAGACCAGAGCGTCGATGACGCTCGATTTCCCGGCTCCAGTCGGTCCACTCAGACTGAATAGGGTGACCTCCTCGAACGAGATCTGGCAGTTCTCCCGGAATGACGTGAACCCTTCCAGCTCGAGTAGTCTAGGTCTCATAGACTTCCTCCAGCAATTCCCGGAAAAGGACCAGGAGCTTCTTGTCGAGGCGGCCTTTTTCCCGCAGGAACTCCTCGAACAGCTTCTCCGGCGGTCCCTCCGGTAACGGGTTCACCTCGAGTTCACTGGGAGTAGTTTCAGCGATTCGAATGTCGATGGCGTTAGGCAATGCCTCGCGGGCCATGCGGGCCAACCCGGGGCGAGGCGATTCCTCGAGGATGACTTGCAAATAGTCGTCCGAGTAGAGATCGCGAGTCGTCTCGAGAGTGGCGAGCTTGCCCTGTACGCGACGCAAGCGACGACCGGCTTTGTGAGCCAGCTGCCGGACTTCTGCTGGAAGCCCGGCCTCGACCTCGATCAGCAAGAAGTGTTTCTCGAGGTCGGGATCTCCGAATTCCAACTGCAACGGGGAGCCTGGATACCAGGCCGGACAGCCCGCCGGAACCGGTTGGCACTTGTGGACGTGGCCCAACGCCACATATTGCAGTCGAGGGGAATCGAAGATCGAGGCTGGGACACTGTAGTCGAAAATCGAATGAACGTCCCGCTCTCCGCCCCCGCGTTGGGCCTGATCCACCATGACATGCGCGGTAGCCAAATTGATTGTGTCGGCCGCAAAGTGAGGCGTAAAAAGAGAGACCAGATTGGAATACGCCTGCCGGTAGGTTTGTGTGAAGTCGGAGGCGCCTTTTTCCATCAGATCCGAGCTGCGGATCAACTGAGTCTTGGGCAGGAAGGGGAAGAGAGCAATGCGAGCTGTCTCACCGGCCCGAGTCTCGACTTCCACCATCCCGCCCTCGTCGGGCTGCATCAAATGGGTGCCACTTAGAATCGCCCCGGCTCGCTTCAGGAGAGGAGCGACGGCACGCAGGCGTCGCGGATTGTCATGGTTGCCCGCAATCAAGACGACCCGAGCCTGTCGCTCGACGAAGCCGAGTAGAGTGGCATAGACGAGCTCTTCCGCTTCGGGACTGGGTACCGAGTTCTCAAAGAGATCTCCACTCACGATCACCAGGTCACAGGACTCCTTCTCGCAGGTATCCAGCAGTTCCTGATGTACGGCCCGGTGTTCCGACGCCCGGCTTCGGCCCCGGATAGAACGTCCCACATGCCAATCGGAAGTGTGGAGGATTCTCATCAGTCGGGATCCTGGAACAGCACCTGGGCTGTAATGATCATTTCAGATCGCTCGTTCATCAGCTCAACCGGTTCTCAGGCTTGGAATCGCGCTGCTTGCTTCGGAGACCCAAAGAATTGCGGCCAATTGCCCCGTCTCGGAGCGATTGGAAGGATCGAAGTGAGTGTATCAGAGCGCCGTGCCAAGCCAGGCTACTCTACTGTCGGGAGTCTGCCGGAATTGTAGGCTCAGTCGGACGTAGAGCGTACGATGACTCTAGCTTTATTCTTGAATTGTCGCAGTTTCGGTGCTCGCTGCGTCGGCCAGTCCCTGGCTCTGAGAGTTCTGATTGTGGGTTGGAGAAAAAGATTGTGGAAGCAAGAAGAGTTTGCCTTAGCGTGGTGCTTACAGTCGTCGTGATCACAGGGGCTCCTCGGGCCCGACCCTCGGCCGAGCTGGCCATTCGGGCGGTACGTGAGGCTTCCAACGCCGCCATTGCCCAACGCGACCTCAAGGGCCTGCACGAAACTTGGGTTGAGGATTTGCATGTTACGACCAGCAGTGGAGACCTGCGACAGAGTGGACAGGAGATGGAAGCCGCTTTTTCCAGTCGTTTCCGGGATCCGGAGTTCGTTACCTATGTCCGCACTCCGACCACAGTTTCGATCAGCCAGGGGGGCGGCTTCGCGGCCGAACAGGGCGAATGGGTGGGCACTTGGAACCGGAAAGACGGCGAGATGAGTGTTCGTGGCGTCTACCTGGGCAATGGCAGAAGCGCGTGGGCGCTTGGCGAATTCGCTCCGAGGTGTTCGTCGCGCTGTCCTGTGATGGCAGCGCATCCTGTGCCGATCAGCGCTGAAGACTACGATTCGCGATAGACGTCCGGCCCGTCGCCTCCCACGGTTCTGAAACTGCTTTTTCCTGATATGCCAAGCCCGGTGCTTTGGCGAGTCTTGAGACAGCTTGACCCTAGCTGCTGTCATCTTCTCACTCCGCCTTCGCTGCACTGCCGTAGTGCAAAGCAAGGTGCTTGGCCTACGAGAGCGTCCTGCCACAGCCCGCGACCCGGCCAAGTTTCAGCTTAGTGGTGCCTCCGGCTGCGCCGCATCGTTGAAGCAAGAAACTGGGACCTGCTTCGATTCTGATCTGCTTCGCTGCCGTGGAAGCACGCCATGCTTTGTAGGAGCCGAGATGTGCCGGCGAACTCCGCTCTCCTGGCAGGAGAGCTTTGGCAGGGCACAGTATCGGTGCTCAGAGCGCAGGAAGGGTTCGGGGGGGCCGGGTACAATGCCCTGCCTGAGGGGTACCTGTGCCGAATTCGGCCTGGACAGCCGGGTTCGTCAGCAAATCTAACTCCTACAAAGCGTGGATCGGCTCTGAGGAGGCGAAGCAGACAAGACTCAAGTCAGAGGGTGATCAAGTTTCAGGTTAGCGAGGCGTCGCCTCAGACCGACGAGCGGTGTGTTGCGGAACTCTCCTGCAACGCTCTACCCAGGCCGGCAACTGAGTCGGGCTCACGGCCAAGCTACCTCGCGCCGAAGGTGCACCAGGATAACCGCCCAGGGCAACGCCCTGGGGATAGGTGGGTCCACACGAGGCAGCGTGAAGGGCTGCGCGAAATCTAATTCCCCTTTTGACTATCAATTCCAGAACGAGTCTCGTGTGACGCGGGAGACCCTGAGAATTCGGTTGTCGATTAACCCAGGGCGTTGCCCTGGGCTGTTATCTTTTTGTCCTTTTCAGGGCGACTGGCCAGACTTGACTCATTCGTCAAGATAAACCGCGAACAAACTTAGTTAGACACACCAGTCACCTTAGATGAGCTCCACCAGGAAGCTCATTCCCAGGAAGAACTCGTAAACGGCGACGGGACTAATCACCAGAACCGTCCTCATCTCTACCTGTTCGCCTTCCGGTGAAGTGGCGGCGGGACCAGTGTCGGTTTCATCGATGAGCCCCGCATTCTAAAGTCCTGCCAGGGCGAGATTCGGGAGGGGAACTCGGTCTTGAAGTTGGCATGAAGCTATGGCCTGAGGCTCTGCCCCGATGAACGAACCCAAATTGTATTTGATTGCGGCCAGAGCTTGGCGCAAAATGGCTCTTTTTCAGAGGAGGGCACAGAGGTGGAGAAGAAGATCCGCTGCATCCAGATTGGTCTTGGGCCGATCGGAAATCGGACCACACGCTATCTAGCAGCACGCCGCCACATTGACTTGATGGGAGGAGTCGACGTCGATCCCGTCAAAGTGGGACGAGATCTGGGTGAATTGGCAGGAATCGACCTCCTCGGAACATTGGTGACGGATTCCCTTGATACTCTGCTGGCGGAGCGTCCCGAGGTCGCGATAGTGACGACTTCTTCGAGTCTAGGCCCAAAATAAGCGTATCAGCTTCTGGGCCGCTCGATTGACTCTTTTTGAGGGTCATTTAGCCCTCTGTGGTCGACTTTCGGACTGAAGGCTGCGCGAGTCGGGCGCATCCGACGGTGATCTCCTGCTGGAGGGCCTTCGGAGTGGGATCGAGAGGCAAGAATCGGAATTTTCGGCCGTTTTCGAACAGCCTTCGACCTCAGCCCTTGAACCTCCGTGGATTTTCTTTGCTTTGTCCTGTGGCGGGTTAGCCGTAGCGGACCCGCTTGGGCGACGGCACTCCGCTCAGCAGCGTTTCGGTCCAGTCGTTGACGTTCAGCAGCCGGTAAAGAAGACGTCGCCCCCGCTGCAGGATCTGGCAAGGAATCTGAACCAGCCAGCGCAGGAACCGGCGATACTCCATCTTCAGAATCCGCTGCCCCATCGTCTTGTCGGATTGCACCAGGCCCAGCCAGGCTTTCAAGTTCCAGGCCTGGGCAGCAATCACCAGGTACGCCCAGTTGGACTCGAGGCTGTCCGAGGGCATCCGCATCGCCTGAACCCCGTTCTTGAGCTGCTCCACCACATTCTCCTGATGGCAGCGACGATTGGCTGAGAAAACCACTTCCCTGGCCGACTCCTTTCGCAGGTTGGTCAGATAGAACAGATAGCGGGTCTCGTCAAAGAGCCGTCCCTGTCCTTGGGTGACCGTAATTTGCTTTCGCACCACCACCAGCCGATAGTTCTGCTTGCAGGCCGCCGGTCGCTAGCCCGGATTATGCAAGAACCGTAGGCCGGAGTTGAAAAGAGAGTCGAAAGTGGCCCAAATCGGGAGATCGAAGGTGCGACAGGCGGATTTTCGAGGGATCTCTGTGGACGAGCCGTGTGGAGTAGGTGGGGGAGTGAATTTCAGACGGAGTTGGGCCTGAATGAGTGTCCTAAACGATCATTCGGGAGCTAGGAGAGGCTAGCTGGAGTTAAGGCGATTCAAGACGAGGAGGAAAAGGGCCTGCTCCGGAAAGCCGGAGGAAAGATGGGCCCAGATGCGTCGAGTGGTTTGTCGAACCCGCGCCCCAATTTTGAGGACCCGGCGACGCAAAGTTTCGATTTCGAGTTTCTGCCAGGGGGTTCCATACAGATAATCGCGGAGTCGGACGAACATCTGGTAAGCCAGCCCATGCAGGAGAAGTCGAAACTGGTTGGCCAGGAATCGATGACAGCTCAGCCGATCCATACTCAGATGGTGCTTAAAAGCCTTGATGAAGTTCTCCGACTGTCCTCGATCGGTGTAGTGATCATAAAGGGACTGGGAAGAGAGATCGGCTCGGTTGGTGACCACAAAGCGACGATTGATCCCCCGATGGTCGACTTCCACTTTGACGATGACGCGACGGAATCGATCCCAGCTGCCGGCTCGATAAAGAAACTCGTCAAACTGACGCTGTTTTTCCTCGAACTCGTCGAACCTGAGTCGAGTCGACTCGAGCATCGGCTCGACCATCCGTTGCAGGCGGGGATTCCGGCTTAACCCAATGACATATTGGAGTTTGTTCTCTTCAGATTCACAGAACTCGTAGAGCCGAGGCGTGGCAAAGCCGCTGTCGGCCCGGATCTCAATTTGAAGTTCCTTGCCAACTTCTCGTCGAATGGCTTTCACGATTCGTTTCAGAATAGGAACGATGTGAGAGGCAGCCCCCTTGTTTCCAGGCCTCAATACGACAGTGACCAGGTCCCCCGTAACGGCATCGAAGATCAGCAAAGGATGCAGAATGTGGTTTCGGTAATAGCCGCGGTAAAAAGAGAATTCCTGCTGGCCGTGAGTGTGGTCGTCAGTACTGTCCAGGTCCAAGATGACCGGGTCGGGGCGTCTCTTCTTCAGCGAGCGGACATAACGCTGTAGGAACCCCCGGCTCAGACGCATGAGATCCTTCTTGCTGACAGAGTTTTCCAAACGGGAAAAAGTTGCCTGGGTGGCCAAGTCAGGATCGCTCTCAGGTAACTGATCACAGACGGTCTTGAGCATGGGATCCGAGCGCAGCGTGTCCGCGTCATTGCAGTCTTCGTACCCGGCAACGATCTGAAAGACTCGTTGTCGGATCAGCTTTAACTGCTCATGACGAACGTAGCGTTGGTCCCGGCTATCCGCAATACACGAACTGAAGTCCTCGCAGAGTCGATCTTGCCGATCCAGGGAACCAAACAACAGCCATCCGGCATCGGAAGTCAGGTTCCCACCATCAAAACGAGCCGTGATTTGTGTGTGCGAGTGAAATGCCAGGGTGGTCTGGCAGACGGGGTTTGACATTGCCGTAGTTCTCCGATAAGGATTTGTTTAATAAACCCTTTTATATCAGAGAGCTACGGCATTTTTTCTGGTCCCCAATCCACTCGAATCCGGATCTCTTGCATAATCCGGGCTAGGCCAGCTCGGCCACATCTTCCCGCTCCAGTTGCAGATTGCGATAGCCATTCTTTTTGACCAGGGCCTGGCGGATATTCTTGCGCCGCCGTCTTCGCAGTTTCTTCTTCTTTGCCCGATCCAGCCGACTCCAGGCGCTGGGCTCCAGTCCTTCGGCCCGACCAACCAACCCCTGGCTGGAATCCGCCCCAAAGAGAAACTCTACGCCCTCCTGATCCCAGCGGTCCAGATGACGCGTCTGCGTAAAATCCGTGTCGCCCCGCAGCAACACCTTCTGGAAACCACCACCGCGCACCAACTCGATGGCCCGATCCAGCACCTCGGCCGAGCCTTCATGGGAGGGCCGGTTGCCCGACCGATTCACCAAATAGAGCACCTCGTTGGTCTCAGCCACAGACACTACCAGCGGATGATAGCTCCAGTGGCCGGTGTAGCTCATTCCGATTCCGCTCTTACACTGTCCATCCGTCGGGGCGATCGTCCCGTCCACATCAATCGTGGCCTGACGGTGAAACTCCTTGTCTTGGTTCGACCACACTTTCCGTCGCGCCTCATTGACCGCTTCCATCAGATCCCAGATCGAATTCCTGTCGAAGCGCCGCAGGAAGTCCCCCTCCGTGGACGGCGCTGGCACCTTGCGGGCCCCCAGCGCGTCCAGATACACCGGGTCCCGGCGTCGAGCCTCCACGTCCTGCAGGCAGCTACCGCCCGTCATGACGTTGTAAATCAGATTGAGCACATGATCCGATTCCCGGTACGGCAGATGCCGCTCCAGCACCTTCACCCGTTGGTCGATGGTTTCGGCCAGTTCCAGCTGCTTGACCAGCAGCTGGATCACACCCAGCCCCCCGCAGTCCACGGCTCGGACTCGATCCGAAATCTCATACTGGATGTTGCCCCCGCGCAGCACCCTTTGGCCCTTCTTCGGCATCCAACTCCGATCTAATCGATCTTCACTTTCCGATTGCCGTTTGCGCAGGATTCCGATATCTTTTGGGTTCACCTGAAATGCCTTTCTTTTCGGTGTTTTCCAGAGTTTTTTGCAACCCTAGAATACCCGTCAGGACTGGCATTTCGGGCCTTTTCAGGCCCTTGGAATCAACACTGATGTACTTGCTTTGGGACTAAGCACCGACAACGAGGCCAAGCGGCAGTCTTCCCAGTTTCGGAAACTTGACTCGACTCTAAGCAAGTTGCAAGGGAGAGGTGCCTAGCCCGGATTATGCAAGAACCGTAGGCCGGAGTTGAAAAGAGAGTCGAAAGTGGCCCAAATCGGGAGATCGAAGGTGCGACAGGCGGATTTTCGAGGGATCTCTATGGACGAGCCGTGTGGAGTAGGTGGGGGAGTGAATTTCAGACGGAGTTGGGCCTGAATGAGTGTCCTAAACGATCATTCGGGAGCTAGGAGAGGCTAGCTGGAGTTAAGGCGATTCAAGACGAGGAGGAAAAGGGCCTGCTCCGGAAAGCCGGAGGAAAGATGGGCCCAGATGCGTCGAGTGGTTTGTCGAACCCGCGCCCCAATTTTGAGGACCCGGCGACGCAAAGTTTCGATTTCGAGTTTCTGCCAGGGGGTTCCATACAGATAATCGCGGAGTCGGACGAACATCTGGTAAGCCAGCCCATGCAGGAGAAGTCGAAACTGGTTGGCCAGGAATCGATGACAGCTCAGCCGATCCATACTCAGATGGTTCTTAAAAGCCTTGATGAAGTTCTCCGACTGTCCTCGATCGGTGTAGTGATCATAAAGGGACTGGGAAGAGAGATCGTCTCGGTTGGTGACCACAAAGCGACGATTGATCCCCCGATGGTCGACTTCCACTTTGACGATGACGCGACGGAATCGATCCCAGCTGCCGGCTCGATAAAGAAACTCGTCAAACTGACGCTGTTTTTCCTCGAACTCGTCGAACCTGAGTCGAGTCGACTCGAGCATCGGCTCGACCATCCGTTGCTGGCGGGGGTTCCGGCTTAACCCAATGACATATTGGAGTTTGTTCTCTTCAGATTCACAGAACTCGTAGAGCCGAGGCGTGGCAAAGCCGCTGTCGGCCCGGATCTCAATTTGAAGTTCCTTGCCAACTTCTCGTCGAATGGCTTTCACGATTCGTTTCAGAATAGGAACGATGTGAGAGGCAGCCCCCTTGTTTCCAGGCCTCAATACGACAGTGACCAGGTCCCCCGTAACGGCATCGAAGATCAGCAAAGGATGCAGAATGTGGTTTCGGTAATAGCCGTGGTAAAAAGAGAATTCCTGCTGGCCGTGAGTGTGGTCGTCAGTACTGTCCAGGTCCAAGATGACCGGGTCGGGGCGTCTCTTCTTCAGCGAGCGGACATAACGCTGTAGGAACCCCCGGCTCAGACGCATGAGATCCTTCTTGCTGACAGAGTTTTCCAAACGGGAAAAAGTTGCCTGGGTGGCCAAGTCAGGATCGCTCTCAGGTAACTGATGACAGACGGTCTTGAGCATGGGATCCGAGCGCAGCGTGTCCGCGTCATTGCAGTCTTCGTACCCGGCAACGATCTGAAAGACTCGTTGTCGGATCAGCTGTAACGGCTCATGACGAACGTAGCGTTGGTCCCGGCTATCCGCAATACACGAACTGAAGTCCTCGCAGAGTCGATCTTGCCGATCCAGGGAACCAAACAACAGCCATCCGGCATCGGAAGTCAGGTTCCCACCATCAAAACGAGCCGTGATTTGTGTGTGCGAGTGAAATGCCAGGGTGGTCTGACAGACTGGGTTTGACATTGCCGTAGTTCTCCGATAAGGATTTGTTTAATAAACCCTTTTATATCAGAGAGATACGGCGTTTTTTCTGGTCCCCAATCCACTCGAATCCGGATCTCTTGCATAATCCGGGCTAGGGACTCCCTCTGGATCTACGATTGGGTTCTGAAATACTTCCGAATGGCCTCGACCAGGCCCGGGACAGTCGATGTTTCAGTTTCCACGACGGGGGGGATTCCAAGCTCTCGGCAGGTGTTACCGGAGACCGATCCGATGGCGGCGTAGCGAAAACGGCGAGGATCGATATTGGGGCGGCAGATCGCGACGAAATTGCGGGCCGTAGACGAACTCGTGAAGGCGATCAGGTCGGGGTCTCCTTGCCGAAGATTAGCTCGAAGCATGTCGCGGGCTGTGGACGGAGGCTCGGTGTCGTAGACGGGCAGGACCTGGGGCTCGGCTCCTGATTCTCTCAAGCCAACCGCCAGGAGATTACGGGCCCGGCTGGCGATAGGGAGAAGGATCTTGGTACCTTCTAGATCCTGGCTCAGCTGACGCAAGGCTTCCAGGACCCCTTCTGCGTGGAACGAGTTCGGAATCAGATCGACCTTCAATCCAAAGTCTCTAATCGAGGCTGAAGTGGCGGGGCCGACTGCGCAGATTCGAGGCCCTGAGTCCGACTTTAAGAGAGAGAGGGTATCGAGCTTTCGGCAGCGCTCCAGGAAGCATCGGACTCCATTGGCGCTGGTGAAGATCAGCCAATCCCAGCAACCCGGGTGACCGGCGAAGGGATCGATCTCGCAGGCTGGCCGGGGTCGGACCTCAATGGTGGGGACTGACACCACTTCCGCTCCCAGTTCTTCGAGCAGCTCACGGAACTGCGACGATTGGCGGGAGCTTCGAGTGATGAGGATCCTTCGACCCTCCAAGTCTCGCGACATCAAGGCCCCTGTTCTGCCAGTAGCTCCGGACCGCCTCGGCTCATCAGGTCTTCGAGTCCCTTCTCAACCAATTCTGACAAGGATTTTCGGCTTCCCTGCTGTTGGGTGCGCACCAGCCGTCCACTCTCGACTCCGGCCACGAAGCCGATGAAATTGGCCTCTTCACCGGTCAACCAGACATGGGCTCCCATTGGGACTTGGCAACCTCCTCCGAGGGCGCGCAGGAATGCTCGTTCTGCCTCCACGCAAAAGCGGGTGTCGGAGTCCTCCAGGGGAGCCAGCAATGCCCGGGTCTCGTGGTCCTTTTCCCGGGTCTCGACACAGAGCGCTCCCTGCGCCACGGCCGGGATCATCTCCTGGAAGGAAAAGAGTTGGCTGATGTGAGAGTCCTTCTGGAGGCGCCGCAAGCCGGCGGCGGCCAGCACGATCCCCTGAATATCGGGCCCGGCCAGCTTTTGCAGGCGGGTATCCACGTTGCCTCGGATGTCGACCATCTCCAGATCAGAACGCAGATTCCGAAGTTGTATTTGACGGCGCAGGGATCCGGTTCCGATCCGGGAGCCGCTGGGAAGATCTTCCCAGCGTGTGATACCTGAATTGCAGATCAGAGCGTCCCTTGGATCCTCGCGCTTGGGAATCATCGCCAAGGTCAGGCCAGGTGGCTGCTCAGTGGGCATGTCTTTCAGGCTATGGACCGCGAGATCGATTTGCCCCAGGCGCAAAGCATCTTCGATTTCCTTGACGAAAACACCTTTGCCCCCGATCTTGCGAAGAGATTCAGTTGCGAGCTGGTCGCCTCTGGTCTTGATGATTTGGATCTCGCTCTCGATTCCTGGATAGGTCTCGTGGAGGGCGCTCTGAATATGCTTGGCCTGCCACTTGGCCAAGCGGCTTCCGCGGCTGCCGATGCGCAGAGACTTCATGGCTCTTCATCTTCCAGATCGAAGATTTCACGCAGCAACTCGACGGTTTGCGTCCGGGTATCGGCGTCAGCCTCACGATCCTTGATCTTCATGATCATGGGGTGGGCGATGCGGTGAGCCGCCCGCACCAGAGTCTTCTCAATCTCTTCGACCTGTTCAGGAGAGAGTCCGTTGTGGTTTCGAGGGAAATCCTGGACGACCAGTTGTTCGAGCCGGGAGCGCAATTTTGCCACCACCGGACCCGTCTGTTCGATGCGAACCCTTTGAAAGAAGTTTTCGACTTCCTGGGCAATCAAGGCCTCCGCCATGTCCGCTTCCTTGCGGCGCTCTCCCAGATTGCCTTCCACCACCGATTGGAGGTCGTCGATATCGAAGAGAAACACATTCTCAATCTCGTTGATCCCTGGATCGATATTGCGCGGTACCGAGATGTCGATCAGGAAGAGGGGACGGAAACGTCGTTTGCGGATAGCCGCCCGCATGTCCAGGGGTGAGATGACATACTCGGATGATCTAGTGGAGACGAGCACGATATCGGCATCCGCCAGCCAGTCGTGGAGCTGGTCCCACTTGATGTAGACACCTCGCATCCGCTTGGCCAGAGCTTGACCCCGCTTTTCCGATCGATTGGCTACCAGCACCCGGCTGATACCAGATTCTACGAGGCTTTCTGCGGCCAGCCGGGCCATTCTGCCGGCTCCCAGGATCAAGATCGTTTTTCCGGCCAGGTCATCGAAGATCTTCTTGGCCAGTTCCACCGCCACGGAACTGACTGAGACCGGGGACTGGGCGATCCGGGTTTCCGTCCGAATCCGCTTGGCGACGAAAAAGGCCCGTGGCAAGAGTGAGTTGAGACCGGAGCCGACACAGCCGCATTCGGAGGCCTTGTGGAAGGCCTCTTTCATCTGGGAAAGGATTTGGGGCTCGCCCACGACCATGGAATCCAGGCTGGCAGCTACTCGAAACACGTGTTGGACGGCATCCCGATCGCGAAGCGCATAGAGGTGCTTGTCCAGGGTGGCGAGAGGAAAAGAATGGTAAGAACTGAGGAATTGCTTGACCTCGAGTAGCCCGTCCACACCGCTTGCACTTGCGATCACTTCGACCCGGTTACAAGTCGAGACGATCATCGCCTCGAATAGTTCGAAACGCTGACTCGCTTTCAGAGCCTTCGCCAGATCCTGCTCTGAGAAGGCGAGCCTTTCTCTTACCTCGATTGGAGCAGTGCGATGATTAAGGCCAACCAGTACCAGCTTCTTCATGGTTCAATTGAGCAGATGGACGGGGGATCTCAAAAAGAATGCAGCCCGCCGAAGAAACTTGCTCCGAGAAAGGCAAACAGGGCTGAGATAAAGCCGGCCAAGCTGAGCAGTGCCGCGCGCTTTCCACGCCAGCCGGCGGTCAGTCGAAAGTAGATCAGAATCAGGTAAATGAACCAGGTGATGACCGCGGACAAGACCTTTGGATCTCGTTGCCAGCCGCTCACCCACTCCTGTTCTGCCCAAACCACGCCGGCCAGAAGGCCCAGCGTCATCAATGTGAATCCTCCGATCAAGAACTTGTTGAAAACATCGTCCAGCAAGAGGAGTGAAGGCAGTCGGCGGTAAAAGGTCGCCGGCCTCTTGCTCTTGAGTTCTTTTTCCTGCATCAAATAAAGGAACCCGGCCACGAATGCGATGAAGAGCATCCCATAAGCCAGAAAGATGCAGATCGCGTGCAGGTAAATCCAGTAGCTCTCGAACAGATTGGGGACCGGTGAAGCCTTTAGAAAGACGGTTCCCAGCATCAGCGCCGCGACCAATGGCATCAGGAAAAGGCCGAACGCCTTGATACGATACCGGACATAGGAAATCAAGAAACAAAGCGAGACCGTCCAAGCAAAGAAGGCCAGGGCTTCGGGGAGGTCCGTAATTGGGAAGTGCCCGCGTTCAATTCCTCGGGCGAGCAGGAAGGTCGTGTGCAGCCCGAAGCCCAGCCCCACTGCCCCCAAGGCCACGCGATAAAAGACTTCTCGTCGCCCGACAAAGGAGATGACACTGGCGCTCAAACCGACCAGGTAAACAGCAAAAGCAGCGTTGAAAAGGAACGGAGTCACGCCCGAATTATAGCACCGTGTCCCTGTGCTATCATGACGCGATGCTGGCAGGAGTCGACATCACGGCAGTGGTTACGCAAATGTCGATACTCCTGATCTCGATCAGTATCCATGAGTCGGCGCATGCCTGGTCGGCGGACCGTTTGGGGGACCCCTCGTCACGCCTGCAAGGACGGGTGACTCTCAATCCGCTCAAACATCTGGACCCGGTCGGATCTCTGCTCTTTCCTTTACTTGGAATTGTCTTGGGGGGAGTGGTTTTTGGATGGGCCAAACCGGTCCCAGTCTTTACCCATAACCTCAAGCATCCGCGCAGAGATCATGCTCTGATCGCGGCAGCCGGTCCAGCCAGTAATGTTCTGCTAGGCGCCCTCTTGGTGGTCATCTATAAAGCGATGACCCTTGTCGTCAACCCAGTTGGAGCCGGGACCGACACCCCGGTTGGCTGGTTCGCCAATTTCCTTTACTTTGGGGTGCTCTTGAATGCCGTGCTGGCGGTCTTCAACCTGATGCCGATTCCACCGCTGGACGGGAGCTGGATTATTTCCGGGCTCTTTCCGCCGCTGGCTTCTCTGGTGGATTGGATCCGACCCTACGGCTTTGTGATCCTGATTGTGCTGCTCTATCAGGGAGTTTTCAACAGTGTCCTTTCCCCGGTCCTCGATTTCGTCTACTTCTTGATCTACTAGGCCGAATCTATGAAAGAACGCGTTTTCAGCGGAATGCGTCCCACCGGACGCCTGCATCTCGGGCACCTCTATGGGGCGCTCACGAACTGGATCTCGATGCAGGAGGACTATGATTGCATCTTCGGTATTGTGGACTGGCACGCTTTGACGACGGAGTACCAAAACCCCGGGCAGGTCAGTGATAGCGTAATCGAGATCGGTACTGATTACCTGGCTTCCGGGCTGGATCCAGAAAAGTGTCGCTTGATGGTTCAATCTCTGGTTCCGGAACATGCCGAGTTGTTCTTGCTCTTCGCCATGATCTGCCCCACTCCGTGGCTCGAGCGGGTGCCGACCTACAAGGAGCAGATCAAGCAGTTGCGGGAGAAGGACCTTTCCACGCTCGGCTTTCTTGGATACCCACTGCTGCAGTCGGCAGACATTCTCATCTACAAAGGGGAAGTGGTCCCGGTTGGCGAAGATCAGGTCTCCCATATCGAACTTTGTCGGGAAGTGGCCCGACGGTTCAATAACTTCTATGGCCCCGTTTTTCCCGAGCCTCAGGCTAAACTGACTAAGGCAGCCCGCCTGCCGGGCACCGACGGACGGAAGATGTCCAAGAGTTATGGCAATGAGATTCAGCTGGGTGACGATCCGGAGCTGATCCGAAAGAAGGTCATGCCCATGATTACAGATCCGGCTCGCCAGCGACGGACGGATCCGGGAAACCCCGACCTTTGTCCGGTCTACGATCATCACCAGGTTTTCTCAGACCAGGAGACCCTGGAATGGGTCAACCAGGGTTGCCGCAGCGCCGGAATCGGCTGTGTCGACTGCAAGAAGCGTCTGTTGGAGGGAATGCTTCCGAAGGTGGAGCCTATTTACGAAAGGCGGCGAGCTCTGGAAAGCCGGCCAGATCAGGTTCGGGAAGTGCTGCTGGAGGGAAGCCGGAAGGCTCGGGACATCGCCCAGGCCACCATGGATGAGGTTCGTCAGGCCATGGGGATAAAGTATGAGTGAGGCAGGGGTCCAATTCCCGGTTGGGGAGGCAGGTTCTAATTCCTACGTTGGAGTGAATCCGGTTTGAGCCAGGCGGAACAGAGCGGCGACTATCGAGTGCAGTTGGAGATCTTTGAGGGTCCGCTCGATCTCCTGCTCCACCTGATCCGATCCCAGGAACTCGAGATTTACGACATCCCGATTTCCCGCATCACCCATCAATACCTCGACTACCTCGAGCTGATGCGTGAATTAAATATCGGCGTGGCCGGCGAGTATCTAGTGATGGCGGCCACTTTGATCCATATCAAATCCAAAACGCTGCTACCGGCCGAACCTGATGAGAAGGGTGAACTTGAGGATCCGCGAAAGGAACTGGTCGATCAGCTGCTCGAGCACGAGAAGTTTCGAAACGCTGCCCAGATGCTGTTCAGCCGCGAGACGGTAGAACTTTCGGTCTGGCCGCGGGGGGGAAACGAGTTCGAGGACGACGAGAAAGAGCTGGTGTCAGTCAGTACTTTCGAACTCATTAAAGCCTTCCATGCGGTAGTAGAGCGATTCAAGGAACAGGTTGTGCTTGAAGTCGACCGAGAGACAGTGACTGTGGAAGCCCGGATCGCTGAAATCCGGCGCCTTCTGGCCGTCAAGAGTGAATTCCTCTTTTCCTACTTCTTCGAGAAGAAGATCAGCAAACTTGTTCTGGTTGTGACCGTGATCGCCCTTCTCGAACTGGTTCGTAGGCGCGAAGTTCGGCTTTTCCAAAAACGGGCCTTTGCCGATTTTCGAATCCAGGCATGTTGAAGGACAGGTTTTCGAGTCAGCTGCTGGCCATTCTCTTTGCTTCCTCCGAGCCCGTCACTTTCGCACAACTCGGCGAAGTGTTTCCGGATTTGTCGCAAGAAGCACTAAGCGATCGGGTCGACCGACTGATCGAGGCATTCAACAGCTTGCAGGAAGCGGTACATGTGCGCCGTGTAGGTGGCGGAATTCGCATCACCACTCGTCCAGAACACCACGACATCGTCCGCTCCTACCTCAAGACCAAGCCTTCCGCCAAGCTCTCGTTGGCCGCCCTCGAAACCCTGGCAGTGATTGCCTACCGGCAGACGGTCACACTTCCCGAGATCATGGACATTCGAGGCATCAAAAGCACGTCCACTATCAAGACTCTGCTCGAGAAAAAGTTGATCGAAACCCGAGGCAGGAAGAAAGTGGTCGGGCGGCCGATCCTGTACGGTACGACTCGAGAGTTCCTGATGCACTTTGGGTTGCACGATCTGTCCGAACTCCCGACGCTGGAAGAGTTCGAAGAGCTGATCTCGGATTCGGAACCGGGCGCCTAGGAGCCTGTGCCAATAGGCATATTCAAGCTGTCTCAAAACCTCCCTGACAAGCTTAAACTAGGAGCCTGACCGAGTCTTGTTGAACGAAAGCGAGCGGCGGCGAGTTTTCCTTTGAGCCCAACCAGCGCTCCGTCCCCCTTTCAAGTGACTCACCTCCTCTGAGGTCAGCTCCCGATACGCCCGACGAGCCAGCTGGCCCAACCTCACCGGACCGATTGCGACTCGGCGTAGCCGCATCACGGGATGCCCGATAGCCTCGAACATGCGCCGGATCTGGCGGTTGAGACCTTTTCTCAGGACGACTTCGAGCCAACAGTTGTTATCGATTTTTCGAGTTTGAATCTGACAGGGCCCAAGTCTTTCGCCGTCGACCCGAATCCCTTTTCGGAGCCGCTCCAGCTTTCGTTCTTCGGGCTGACCGCGTACTTTCACCCGGTAGACTTTCGAAGTCATACCTGCCCGCATGATCCGCTGCGCCAGTGCACCGTCGTTGGTAAGGATGACCAAACCTTCCGAATTGAAGTCGAGCCGGCCCGCCGGATAGAGCCGCCTACCGGAACGGACAAGATCGACCACCACGGGTCTCCCTTTATCGTCTGAGGCTGCGGAAAGGACACCGCGAGGTTTGTTGACCGCATAGTATTCGAAGGCCTCGGGGCGCAACAGTTTGCCGTCGACCTTGACATGGTCGCTAACCGGGTCGGCCTTGGCCCCCAGATTGCTGACTACCTGGCCATTGACGCGAACCCGTCCCTGACCGATGTACTCTTCGGCCTTGCGGCGTGAAACGATTCCTGCTCTGGCGATAATCTTCTGCAGTCGCTCCTTCACATTCGACAGTTTGCCACAGAAGTTTTTCGATGAGTTAAGATAATGATCATGTTCACAGGAATCGTGGTCGAACAGGGGAAGATTCTGGAGGCAAAGCATCGCCCGGATGGCACGATTTTCAGGATCGGATCACAGAAACTGGTCGAACAGCTGCAGGTTAGCGACAGCATCAGTGTGGATGGAGCTTGTCTGACGGTCGTGGCCAAAGATTCAACCGGGTTTTCTGTCGAAGCTACGCCTGAAACCCTGCGTCTGACCAATTTGGGTGGCCGCCAGGCTGGCGACTTGGTCAACTTGGAACCGGCGGCACGACTCTCGGATTTCCTGGGAGGACACCTGGTTCAGGGACACGTCGATCAGAAAGGGCAGGTGGATTCGATTCGGACAGAGGGGAATTCCCGGATCTTTCGCTTTTCGGCTCCCAGATCCCTCCTCGGCTACTGCGTGATGAAAGGAAGCATCACTGTCAATGGAGTCAGTCTCACGATATCCGGACTGGGAGAAGACTCTTTCGAGGTCACCATCATTCCCCATACTCTTGAAGTTACGAATTTCAGTCGGCTCCAGCTGGGAGATTGGGTCAACCTGGAGGCTGATGTGATCAGCAAGTATGTGGAGGCTCATGTGAAACGAGGAGTCGGGATACTGACAAGTCTGGTGCTAATTGCCGGTCTCTCGTTCGGACTGCTGCAAGCCGGGGAAGTCAAACTAGGTGCCAATTCCGTTCTCGTCTATAAGAACGAGAGCACCCAATCGAGCAGTCAATTCGTGGTCAGGCTGGCTCGCTATCTGCCCGATCTAGTCTTGGAATGGGAATCAGAGGCCGATCAAGGAACCGTTCATTTGAGCCGAGCCGCCCTCGGATCAGGCGAACAGTTCACGCTCACTCAGCTCTTCGAAGTCGGCGTCAATAACGAATCACGCACGACGATGACCGTGCGCCTTTCGGATTGGGCCTTCCAGGAATTGTCCCAGAAAGGAAAAGTGAAGCTGAAAGTGAATCGTCTTCCTTCCAAACTCAACGTAATCGGAGTGACGAAGGTCGAGCTCCAGCTGGGAGGCGAGCCGGTTGAAGTAGATGGCTTGCGAATTCGAGACAACCGGGGAGGAGAGTGGGTACTCCTGGATGATCCCGATGCCCCACTCGTTCTGAGTTACAAAACCAGGCATTTCAGTCAAACGCTACACAGCATCGCCCGACCCGCGACTTCCAGTCTCCGTTGGATAAAACGCCTACCTCCGATTATGTAACCTCTCAAGTAATTCCCAACTCCCAACTCCCAACTCCCAAGTCACTCCAGGCTATTCGAGCCATTTCGACGACCCAACTGCCTTCCTCGATTTGCTTTGCCGCTAAGATGTAGTCCAGGTCTTGTAGGAGCCAGCTCCGTCTGGCGAACCCCGCCGCAGGCCGGAGCCAACATTGCGCTGCGAATTTGATGCCTAGGAGCCTGTCCGAGTATTGGTGCGGATCGCGTTACGGGCGCCATGGGGTGAGATGCGAGGCGTCGGGCAGGCAGGCGCTGTCATTCAACTTCAAGTGCCCGCAACAAAGCAGATCACCCCATGCCGCCCGTAACCCGAAGGGAACAGGTGGGTTGTGGCCGAATCTCTTTGTCGAGAGCCGTAGACGATGGGGGCCATCGCCGTCCGTCTCTCTCCGCGAGCTCGACTCACAAGACCCCTGTTCGCGACCGCACCCCAATATGTCGGGGGCCACATCAAAAGCGGCCACTCAGGGCCGGGTCAAAACCGGCCAGTGATCTAGTAGTTATATCCTCGCCTTGAACACATTTCAATCCTTGTGAAGGCCTCCGTGAGGAGGCTGTACGGCCTGCTGGTCGGGGCGGGTTTGCTGTGAGCCCGTGAGCAGGGCGTTCGTTGACCGGTTCGGCCGGTTCTTGGACCGCGAAGCTGGTCGATCCGGAATCTTCTTTCTTGTTGGTATGTCCAGTAGCAGAAGCGGTGCGTAACTGTGGGAAACGAGCGAGCACCGCGAGCCGTTTTGCAAGCGCTGTGGGAACGGTGGAAGAACCGATGCATGGGCCGGCTTCTCGATGTGACCGTTCTCCACGGTTTCCATAGCGCGGCAGTTTCCACGGCTTTCCGGTTCCGGCTCATTTCTTTTCTCCTCGCTTCTTGGTCGACTTCTCCCGTTGCTGACGTTCGTAGAGGCGATAGCTCTTGCCTCGAATGAAGGTCACCTCCGAAACGTGTAGAAAACGATCCAGCAGCGCAGAGGTGGCCGCCGTGTCTCCTCCCAGCATCGCTCCCCAGTCCTCGAGTGGTCGGTTCGAACTGATAATGGTCGAGGTCTTCTGGTAGCGGCGATGCAGGATCTCCAGCAGATCTTCAGCCGCCGAGTCGGGCACTCTCCGAAGTCCCAGATCCTCGATGATCAGCAGCGGGATCCGGGTCATCTCTGCAATGTAGGGTCGGCGCATCCCGGTGGCAGTGGCTTCAGCGATGTCCTCGAGCAGATCGAAAGCCGACTTGTACTGTACCCGGTGACCCGCTTCCACAGCCTTGATTGCCACCGTGATGATCAGATGTGTTTTGCCGACTCCCGCCTGACCGATGACCAACCAGCCGCGACACTGTTCGATGAATCGGCAAGTGGCCAGATCAAAGATCTGCTGCCGATTGATCAAGGTGTTGAAAGAGAACCTGAAGTCCTCCAAGAGTTTGCGTTCCGGGAACTGGGCCTGGCGGAGACATCGCTCCAGCAAACGGTCGCGCCGGCGGGTGAGTTCGTCGTCGATGAGCAGCTCAAAGAACTCCTGATGAGAGAGACGGCCCTGGATGGCTTGTTGCAGCCGTACGTCAAAGACCTGGGCCAGGCCCGAGAGCCTGAGGTGGCGAAGTTTCCGTTCCAGTTCCAATGAGATCATTCCGGGTCTCCTGAGCTGGGAGTGAGTTGGTACTCAGACAGCGGCCGAATCAACTCGTGGTCGGAGGTGAATAGAGAGCGTTGCGGCACGTCTAGTCGCTTGCATAAAGCCACCAGGGTCCGATAGCGGAAGGCATCGTGAGAGAGAGCCTTGGCACAGGCTTCATTGACGACCGTGGCCGGGTAGCGTCGGGTCAAAGAGATCATGCCTCTCAGGAGCCGGTAGGCCAACACGTCGCGCACCTCCAGGGCTCGCACTGCCCAGCGGTGAGCATCAGAGCCAATCCTGCGGGCTTGCCCGAGCAGCTGACTCTCAGTTCGATAATGAGCGTAGCGTTTGCGTTCCGGAAGATGTGTGGGTTCGGTCTGGAACTGGCCGGGTTTCCGCTTGGGATGCAGGACGACTTGCTGCTCTCGGAAAAAGACTCGGACGATCCGGTCATCCCAGTGCACAGCCACTTCACAGCCAAGCAGATGATTGGGTACCGAGTAGAAGGCTCGATCGACTTCGATGTGGCCATCCACGGAGACCGTGCGACGGCCGGTACGGAAGAAACTGAAGCGGGAGTCGGGTAGAGGTCGAAGACCCTTCTGTTCCTCCAGGAATCGGGGCCAGACCTGCTGTTTGGTGGTGCCGTGGATGCGCTGTCGGGCGACCCGCTCGTTCCAGTTCCGTAGATGCTCATTCTGCTCGGCCAGACTCTCGAACCGTCTGCCCTTCAGGGCACTGGACTTTGTATATCCGATCGTCCTTTCGACTTTTCCATTCTCATTTGGAGAGCCAGGATGGATGGGAATGATGGCAAAACTATAGTGACGGCCCAGCGCACTGAAAACGGCGTTGATCTCGGGATCGACAAAGCAGGCTCGCGTGACTCCGGCCTTCAGGTTATCCAAGCGAACCACGTCTACCGAGCCACCAAACCAGTGGAAGGCATTCTCGACACAACGGACGAAGGTCTCCAGATCCTGCCGCCAGACGACCTCCTCATACGAGTGGCGGGAATAACACAGCACTGCCTTGAACAGGTGGGGGCGACGGTACCGGCCCGATTCGGTTTGTGTCAGAGCTGCTTTGCCAAAGTCCACCTGCATGTCCCGACCGGGTGGAGTTTCCACCCGAGCGAAGACTCGTGGACTCTCGGCTTTGAGCTTTCTGCAAAACCGTTTGACGGAGTTATACGCTCCATCGAAGCCATGCTCCAAAACCAGGTCTTGCCAGATCCGCTTGGCATGCAACCCCAGCTCAAGCTTCTTCTGGATTTCCTCCCGAAAAGGCTCACACGAGCTGCGCCGACCCGGGGGCCGCTTTGGCCGCTTTTGCTCACCCGAGCCGGGGGCCACTTTGGCCGGTTTTGAATCTCGGGACGGATCATGTCGGGCTACAGTCTCTCGACGAACTCCTGTTTCTCGCTCGATCCGCCGATACGACCAGCCCAGCTTCAATAGCGCCACAACCGTTTGTTTCTTCTCCATTTTCAGTACATTGACCATCGGCGCATCCTACGAGGGATGCAGCTCTCAATGGCTCCTGAAAATGGCCGGTTTTGAAGTGGCCCTCACTGGCCGCTTTTGGGTGGCCCCTGACACCCCAATACTCGGACGGGCTCCTAGGCTACTTTTGGGGTCAAGTTCACCTTTGGCAGCTAACCTTTCTCATATCCCGTGTGTCTGTGAATCGAATCACTCCATGGAAAGGAAAGCATGTGTCTAATTGGTTCTCTGATATTCGGCAGGCGGTGAGGTTTTGCCTTCAGAATCCTGGCTTTACCCTGATTAGCACAGTCCTGTTGGGATTGGGAATCGGGGTCAATTGCGCCATCTTTGGTCTCCTCAATGCTCTGGTGTTGCAACCCCTCCCTTTTCCCGACGGTGAACGTTTGGTATGGGTCAACACTACTTATCTGGAGGCCGGATATGCTTCTGTAAACATGTCGCTTCCCGATGTCGAGGATTTCAAACAGCGCAGCCCTTCGATCTCGGCTCTGGCCGTATCGCACCCGGCAAGCCTCAATCTCAGAGCCAGCGACAGCGCCCAACGTATCCAGGGTTCCCTCGTATCGAAGAACTTCTTCGCGGTCTTCGGGATCCAGCCCGAGTTGGGGAGACTCTTTTCAAAAGAGGATGAATCGGATGACAACCCACCGGTAGTGATTATCAGCCGAGGGCTACTCGAGCGTTTCTATGGCGCAGATCCCGGTATTATCGGCAAGGCGATCACGCTCAATGAGGTAGCTCGCACGGTCGTTGGGGTGGTCCCAAGCTTCCGTTTCATGCGGGGTGTTGAGGCTTGGATTCCGATCGACACAGAGGGCTGGGCAGCCCGAGAAAACCGCTCTTTGAACGTGGTCGGGAGATTGAACCCGGAGTTCGAACTGAAATCGGCGCAGAGCGAGATGAGCCAGATCGCGCAGGCTCTGGCGGTCGAATATCCGGCCAGCAATGATGGCAGGGATGTGCGAGTACGAACTTATTCGGAGGTCCAGGTGGGTGATCTCCGAGTCATTTTGCTGCTCGTCAATGGAGTTGCCTTCCTGATTCTCTTGATCGCCTGCGCTAATGTTGCCAATCTACTGCTCAGCCGGGCGGTCGAAAGACGGCATGAAGGCGCGATCCGGATGGCACTTGGTGCGGGACGTTGGAGAATTGTCCGTCAGTGTCTGACCGAAAGCTTGTTGGTGGCGACGTTGGGTGCGGGCGCCGGATTGCTCCTGGCCTGGATGACGTTCCGTTTGCTCGTGCTCAAGCTACCGCCTGAACTGCTGCTCCAGACCGGAGAGCTGTGGCAGCCCGTGCTGATCGGCTTTGCCATCGTGCTGGCTTTTGTCACGGCGACGGTCTTTGGTAGCTTCCCGGCGCTGCTGGTGGCCGGAAGCGACCCTCAGCTGTGGCTCCGCCCCGGTGTCCGAGGAGCGAGTGCACCGGCGGATCGAATCCGGGGCTCTTTCGTCGCCGTTCAGGTCGCTGTGGCCGTGATTCTGCTCTCGGGTGCCGGTCTCATGGTCAACAGTCTGATCCGCATGTGGGCGGTCGACGTCGGTTTCGATGTGACTCGTCTGGTCACCATGCGACTCGATCTGGACGGTTCTAGGTACTCTACTTCGGATTCGCGAGTTCTCTTTGCTCGACAATTGATCGACAATTTGCAGGCGTTACCTGGAGTTGAGTCGGCCGCGGTGACAACCTCACTCCCTTTGAGTGGAAGCACCACTCAGACTTCGATTCGACGACAAGGTGAACCGGCCCGCTCGCTTGCGGAATCCAGGTTTGCGGTGATTAACAGGGTCAGCTCAGAGCTGCTATTGACACTTGGGATTCCCCTGCAACAAGGAAGGGGAATCTCATCCCTGGATACCCCCAACAGTCCGGCCGTGGCGGGTGTCAATCGAGCCCTGGCCAACCGGCTTTGGGGCCGAGAAGATCCGCTCGGCCAGGTTCTGGTGCTGGGTAGGGAGGATGCCCGCGAGGTCGTGGGTGTAGTTGCCGACGCCGTTCATGCCGATCGAATCCAACCCGAACCGCAGATCTACATTCCCTATGCTCAGCAGCCGGTTCAGAGAATCCGACTCATGATTCGAGCGTCGGGAGACCCGGGGGATGTGACAGCTCTGGTGCGGGCCGGCGTCCTCCAAATCGACCCCGCTCGACCGATCTATGAAGTGGTTGAGATGAAGGACGTTTTTCTTCGCTCCCGGGCTGAGGAAGGTATCAGCGGAGTCCTCATGAGCGCGTTCGCACTCCTGGCGTTGACGATGTCGGCACTTGGAATCTACGGCCTGATTGCGTTCTGGGTCCAGCAGAATACACGAGAGATCGGAGTTAGAATGGCCCTGGGTGCAGGCCGCGGCGGCATCGTCCGGCTGGTTCTGGCACGCAGTTTTCGCCACGTTCTGATCGGGGGATTGGTCGGTTTGTTAGGTTCCATCGCAGTGGGCCGATTACTGCGAGGAATGCTCTTTGAGGTGGGAGCAGCGGATCCGATCTCCTTCGGAGCCGTCCTTCTGATCCTGATGGCAACTGCCACGCTGGCCGTTTACCTGCCTACCCGACGCGCCCTGAGAGTGGATCCGATTCGCGCTCTTCGCTTCGAATGAGCAGTGCTGACGAACCTGGCTCTCCAGGCGGCGATTCTCTTGAAACTCGCCAGGGAGGTTGTGAGACAGCTTGAAAATGCCTATGCTACTTTGGATTACAGCCAAGAGGGCTGCCTACAAAGCAGTGAGCGGTGTATTATTTGAGGCTAGGAGTGGGCATGAGCCTGGATCGAGTCGAGGACGCTATCACAGATATCCGGGAGGGCCGGATGGTCATCGTGGTAGACGAAGAGGATCGCGAGAATGAGGGCGATCTGACTCTGGCCGCTGAGAAGGTCACCCCGGAAGCCATCAATTTCATGGCCCGTTATGGGAGAGGCCTGATCTGCCTGCCCATGACTGCGGAAAGGCTGGCGGATCTCAAGATCCCCATGATGACGACTGAGAATCAGTCGCCGCTGGGAACCGCTTTCTGTGTCGGGATCGAAGCCCGCCGACACGTATCTACCGGTATCTCAGCAGCCGATCGGGCAATGACGGTTCTGACTGCGGTCGACCCCAACACCGGGCCTGACGACATCGTGATGCCGGGTCATGTCTTTCCCCTCCGGGCCCGCCCCGGTGGAGTTTTGGAGAGAGCCGGGCAGACCGAGGCGGCGGTTGATCTGGCTCGGATTGCCGGTCTGAGACCGGCTGGCGTGATCTGCGAGATCATGAACGACGACGGCAGCATGGCACGTTTTCCCCAACTCAAGGGATTTGCCTCTGAACATGGGCTGCGCATGATCTCGGTTGTGGATCTAATCAAGTTCCGACACCGGACCGAGCGATTCGTCAATTGCATCGACACGGTTCCCTTCACAAGCCGTTATGGCACCTTTCGATTGCACGTCTTTCGCAACGAACTGGATGGGAGCCATCATCTGGCATTCGTAAAAGGGGAAATCCGAAATTCCCGCCCGGTCCTGGTGCGAGTTCAAACCGAGTCTATCTTGTTCGACGTCTTCCAGGCTCAAGACGACGATGCCGTCGAGGAGCTGGCCAGCTCGCTGCGTCACATCGAAGAGCAGGGAAGAGGTGTGATGGTCTATCTGCGGATTCCGGATCAGGATGAGCGCATCCTGCGTGCCGTGGCTAGCCGCAAATCCGACACCCGATCCGCGCCTGCACCGGGCACGTTCAAGCAATACGGTATCGGAGCTCAGATCCTGTCAGGACTGGGACTGCGAGACATTCAATTGCTCACCAACACTCCCAAGAAAATCCTGGGCCTGGAGGGCTTCGGCCTGAACATCGTGGAACAGATCCCGATCCCGCAGCCCAAGCGCAACGCCCGGGTCACAACTCCGCGTTCCTGACTTCAGACCAGCGTGTCGTCACTTCCAACAGGTCGAGGCAGGATGAAACTCTCTAGCTAGGACCTGTTAGGGCAACTTCTGAGCATTTGAGTCAAGTTTTGATAGCTGTTGCCGAACTTTTCAGCTTACTCAGGACGCTCAGCCGGATTACAAAGCGCTCAGTTTTTCCAGACCCACCCAGACTGAAAAATGACGAGCCCGCTACCGCACTCCAAATCGTCGCGCTTCGGTCGCACAGGATGACTCCTAGCCGGGAGGCGAGCCGATATGGAGTGCTGCAGCGGGATCGCTGGCGAAAACTAGACGATTTTCTAAGACATTGAGCTGCCGCTTTGGTATCCGGCCTGAAAACCGTAGGAAGTTCACGTCCCCCGATTCCCAAGACCCGCTGCCCCCGACAACCGCCACCAGCTTGTCCCGAGTTCGGCAGCAGGATCCCAGCGAAGCTCCACCCCGGAGAAGCCTACGAAATGCCGGGAGTACGGGGAGTTGCGGCGAAGAAGGAACAGTGCAATCCTGAGCTGTCCCTTGTCTGCTGTGAGAACCGGATGATTCTATTCCAAATGTGGAGGACTCCCTGAATGTCCATTCTGAATTCTTGTGTCGACCCATTTGCTAAGAGTTTGCTTCGAGGCGCGCACTTCCTGACCCTGGTCTTGTTGTGCCAAGCGGCGACTCTGCCACTCATGGGAGGTCTCGGGAGCCCGCTTCAGCAGTTTCCTCAAGTCGTGCTGAACGGAGGTTCGACGACGACCTTTTTGATCAATAATCCGAGCACCAGGAAAACGGTCACCGTCACTGTCCAGTTGTATCGACCCGATGGCACGGCGCTCGCCGCACAGCAGGTGGAGCTGCTGCCGGGGACAACCCAGACGGTTGTTTTCGGAGACCCGCAGGCAGGCATAACGCGAGGGTGGGCCGAACTGAAGTCGGACGATGATTTTATCGCCACCGAGTTCTTTCAACTTTTCGCAGGGGGGCCGAGAACCGGCGTCTTGCCCAGCCCTTTCAGTGAGGAGATCCGGTTCTTTGGTTTTATCAACGACCACTTCAGGTCGGGTCTGGCAGTGCACAATCCGAGTCCGACGGAGTCGACGCAGGTCACTCTTCGTGTCACGGACATGGCGGGAGAGCAACCCGTCAGTGAGAAGATTCTGACTTTGACTCCACGGCAATCTGAGTCGGCATTCCTGAATGAAGAGCTCTTTTTCGGAGAAGGCTTGAGCGAATTTGAAGGGGTGGTGGAAATCAGTGTCAACTCGCCGGGGGTGGCCGTGCTCTCCCTCATCCAGGAAGCGAGCGGCGAAGTAGCCACGGTGGCTGTGGAGGCACAGAGCTTCGTGGCCACCGGTGAAACGAACACGTCCCTGGGACGGGGCGCGCTCGTCTCGATCACCGACGGCATGAACAACACCGCCAGCGGCTTCGGTGCACTCAGCTCAAATACCGTTGGCTCGGATAACACAGCCTCTGGGGTGCGGGCGCTGTTTTCCAACACCGAAGGCAATTTCAACACGGCAAGTGGCCGCGATGCGCTCTTCTCAAACACCACTGGCAACGACAACACGGCGAATGGGAGCGCCGCGCTTTCTTCCAACAAGGAGGCCCTCGGGAACACAGCGACTGGGAACGCTGCGCTCCTGTCCAACACCACCGGTTCCTTCAACACAGCGAGTGGGAATGCGGCGCTCTTCTCCAACACGACCGCCAGCAACAACACAGCGAGTGGGGTCAATGCGCTCTTCTCCAGCACCACCGCCAGCAACAATACAGCCAGTGGGGTCAATGCCCTCTCCTCCAGCACTACCGGCTCCGGAAATACAGCAACTGGGTTTGAGTCGCTCGCCTCCAACACCACCGGTTTCAACAACACCACACTCGGATTCCGGGCCGATGTCTCGGCAACTGATTTGACCAACGCTACCGCGATTGGTGCTAGCGCTATCGTTGACGCCAGCAACAAGATCTGTCTGGGTGATTCCAATGTCACTGTTATAGAAGGCCAGGTGGGCTACACGTTTTCTTCGGACAAGACCAAAAAGGAGAATTTTCGGTCGGTGGATGGGGAAGCAGTTTTGAGCAAACTCCGCTCTCTCGAAAGCCACAGCTGGAACTATATCGGACACGACCCGAACAAGTTGCGCCACTACGGCCCCATGGCACAGGATTTCTTCGCCGCTTTCGGCAGGACGGTGTCGGCACTATCGGCACGGAGACCACTATTAATACGGGCGACTTGGCGGGCATCCTGATGATCGCTGTCCAGGCGCTGGAAAGACGCACCGCGGAGAACCTCGAATTGAAGGAGCGGCTCGAGGAATTGGAGCGAGCCGTCCAAAAGTTGGTTTCCGGCTTGGCTGCCGGAAGAAACCGGTCAACCCCATCCGGCTTTTGCGCTGGCCCGCATTGTTGAAATGGAGACGAGTCCGGTCCACCCAGGTCCTGCCGGCCAGAATGGTTGGCTTGGGGGCTTGTCCCCCTTAGTTCCGATGCTCCCGCGTTCGCAGCTGGGCATTTCTGCTCGGCTTCCCCTCTCGGCGGGTTTGCAAAGGCTCCTAACCCGGATTATGCAAGAACCGTAGGCCGGAGTTGAAAAGAGAGTCGAAAGTGGCCCAAATCGGGAGATCGAAGGTGCGACAGGCGGATTTTCGAGGGATCTCTGTGGACGAGCCGTGTGGAGTAGGTGGGGGAGTGAATTTCAGACGGAGTTGGGCCTGAATGAGTGTCCTAAACGATCATTCGGGAGCTAGGAGAGGCTAGCTGGAGTTAAGGCGATTCAAGACGAGGAGGAAAAGGGCCTGCTCCGGAAAGCCGGAGGAAAGATGGGCCCAGATGCGTCGAGTGGTTTGTCGAACCCGCGCCCCAATTTTGAGGACCCGGCGACGCAAAGTTTCGATTTCGAGTTTCTGCCAGGGGGTTCCATACAGATAATCGCGGAGTCGGACGAACATCTGGTAAGCCAGCCCATGCAGGAGAAGTCGAAACTGGTTGGCCAGGAATCGATGACAGCTCAGCCGATCCATACTCAGATGGTTCTTAAAAGCCTTGATGAAGTTCTCCGACTGTCCTCGATCGGTGTAGTGATCATAAAGGGACTGGGAAGAGAGATCGTCTCGGTTGGTGACCACAAAGCGACGATTGATCCCCCGATGGTCGACTTCCACTTTGACGATGACGCGACGGAATCGATCCCAGCTGCTGGCTCGATAAAGAAACTCGTCAAACTGACGCTGTTTTTCCTCGAACTCGTCGAACCTGAGTCGAGTCGACTCGAGCATCGGCTCGACCATCCGTTGCAGGCGGGGGTTCCGGCTTAACCCAATGACATATTGGAGTTTGTTCTCTTCAGATTCACAGAACTCGTAGAGCCGAGGCGTGGCAAAGCCGCTGTCGGCCCGGATCTCAATTTGAAGTTCCTTGCCAACTTCTCGTCGAATGGCTTTCACGATTCGTTTCAGAATAGGAACGATGTGAGAGGCAGCCCCCTTGTTTCCAGGCCTCAATACGACAGTGACCAGGTCCCCCGTAACGGCATCGAAGATCAGCCAAGGATGCAGAATGTGGTTTCGGTAATAGCCGTGGTAAAAAGAGAATTCCTGTTGGCCGTGAGTGTGGTCGTCAGTACTGTCCAGGTCCAAGATGACCGGGTCGGGGCGTCTCTTCTTCAGCGAGCGGACATAACGCTGTAGGAACCCCCGGCTCAGACGCATGAGATCCTTCTTGCTGACAGAGTTTTCCAAACGGGAAAAAGTTGCCTGGGTGGCCAAGTCAGGATCGCTCTCAGGTAACTGATCACAGACGGTCTTGAGCATGGGATCCGAGCGCAGCGTGTCCGCGTCATTGCAGTCTTCGTACCCGGCAACGATCTGAAAGACTCGTTGTCGGATCAGCTTTAACTGCTCATGACGAACGTAGCGTTGGTCCCGGCTATCCGCAATACACGAACTGAAGTCCTCGCAGAGTCGATCTTGCCGATCCAGGGAACCAAACAACAGCCATCCGGCATCGGAAGTCAGGTTCCCACCATCAAAACGAGCCGTGATTTGTGTGTGCGAGTGAAATGCCAGGGTGGTCTGACAGACTGGGTTTGACATTGCCGTAGTTCTCCGATAAGGATTTGTTTAATAAACCCTTTTATATCAGAGAGCTACGGCATTTTTTCTGGTCCCCAATCCACTCGAATCCGGATCTCTTGCATAATCCGGGCTAAGAGGCAGGGCAACAAGATCCCCTCCCACACCTCCCAAACCACTTCAATTTCATCCGGGGAGAGAACTCTAAGACAGCCGGTGGTATTCGCGTCCCACAAATCAAGTTTCAGCTCAGGCTTCCGGCCAACTCGGGGCTTGTTCCGTCTCTTCGTCAGCAGCATTTGGACCGTGCTGTCATGATCCAGACGAGTCAAAGGCTGTTCGGATCCAGCCGATCAGCTCGGAGTCCACTTCTCCAGCGTCGCTGAGCCGAACCTTGTAGTTGCACATTTTGCCGGGTGGCAAGGCCTGGAGGCGATCCGTGGCGTCGACGTCTTTCATGTTGAGGCCTACTTCCACCTGAGTCTTGGTTGCCGGACCGATCATGGCGAACTGTTTGTTTCGTCGATAGCTGACGTAGGTCTTTTTGGGCGATTCCTCAAAGTCGCCGAACTTCTTGATTGCCTTCAAGAGTTTGTCGTGGATCGGCCTTAGCGCCGCCTTTGGGCCGGTGTAGAGGTCACCCAGCACTTGGGCCATGGAAAGGTCTTCCGTTGCCGCCAGCCCGGCTGACTTTCGCACCGTGTGGACCAGGGTGTTGGCGTCTCCATGCCCCATGCCCAAGTTGCTCTTGAGCATCTTGACCAGTTCTCCATGTTTGGAGAGGCCGCTGTTCTTCACAATCGCGGCCAATTCCGCGAGCGATTTTCCGGTTCGTTTTTCGATGTTTGCCAACTGGGTGGCTACAGCTTTGTCCAGATCTGCCATGGATTGTGTCTCCTGTGATCAGATTCCCCCAGTCTAGCCGACCTTCCCGGGTGATTCCCAGCAAATCAACTGCCCGAAAGTGAGGCAAGGATGGATGTAGGGCAAGACCCCTGTTCGCAACCGCACCTCATTAACCGGACAGGCTCCTAGTCCTAGTGCGGCTCACTGTCCTCGGGTTCGCAACGTGAGGCCTGGAAGCAGAGAGTGTCACCTCGAAGTGGGATGTGGCCGGTCTTGTCCAGGATTCCTTCCAGCTTCAGGTGCGCAATCGAGGGGCCGTCCGGGGTCATCGTCACCAATGTTACATGATCGAAGGCCATCTCCTGGTCCGGGGACTGACCTCCGCCCGTGGTACCCAGCATGAAGTAGTCTCGACCCTTCCTGACGGTGTGGGAATAGGCATGAAAGTGGCCATTGAAGAGGGTGTAGGGCCGGTCTGCCAAGGCTGACTCGATCTTCTCAAAATCTGGCTCGTCTTCGCTTTGCCAGACCGGTTTGTGCATGAACAAAAGGATCCAGTGCACATCCGGATGATCCACGATGACTTGTTGAAAGTAGCTCGACTGTTCGGGCCCGATTGCTCCTGTAACTCGCTCGGGCATCCGATAGTACTCCATTTCCTGAGCCTTCTCGGGGTGATCACCATCCAACACAGCGATGGCAGCGGCACGGGCCTGATAGATTTCCTCCATCCGCTCTTTCGCATGGTCTTCTGTATCGAGGACTAGAAACAGAGAGTTCTTGTACACAAAATGATAGTAGAGCGGGCCGTATCGTTCTGCCCGACCTCACGCAAAGCCTGGCCTGTGAGATTGTGATTGCCTCCGACGTAGAAAACCGGGGCTGTCGGCTGCGAAACTCTAAAGTCGAAGTCGTCCCATTCCTTTTTTAACGCGCTCGGATCTAGGTTGCCGCCGACGATCAGATCTCCGACACTCAGAATGAACTCTGGATGCAGCAGCGACAGTTGGGCCATCGCAATTTCAAAGACGCCTCGGCGCTCGCCTCCGTTCAGATCCGAGAAGATGGCGAACGTAAACTTGCCCTGTGCGTCATCGAAATGTTCGTGTGACCAGGGCTTGCCACCGGAGGCAATGGAGTGCTGGAAACTCGGCGCAGCGCGGTCTTGCTCAGCTTCCGAGCAATGTGCGAGGAACGCGATGGCCAGAATCAAGAGAGACTTTCCCAAAAGTGACGAATGGTCTGTCATGTGAGCGGCTCCTCAACCCGAAGTGAACGCTGCAACAGGTCGTCGCGAAACATCCAGATCAAATGATGAGTTTCAGACGCTCGTCTGGGCTAAGCGTGCATATTGGGATGGAGGTCTTACCCATACTCGGCATTCACACAGGCGTAATCGTGTACTGGATCAGGACTCCTCCAACGAACTTCGTATCAATACGATTCGACTCGCTTTGATAGGTCCGTTGCATGATTTCCAAGGAACCCTCTTGGACCATTTGAGCGACTTGCGTCTCGCCGTCACCCTCTGATTCACTCGGAAAATCAATATAGTCATGCAGTGCCTTCCTGATACCTGCGGGCGTCATCGCTTCGGCAGGTAGCACCTCGTTGTAACGGATGTTGAAGCGGCTGCCACTCTGGGCTCGAAGGTGTCGCTCCTCTTGTACCTTCTCTCGGCCAGCGCCTGCCGCCATCCGTGTGTCCCAGGCACTGTCCCGTCTTCTGCCGCGACGAAGATCGTCCAGCGCTGCTTTCAGCTGGCTGCGCTGGGGTTCCGCGGTCTGCCACTTGAGTCGTTGTTCGATATTACGCTCTCGCTGGCTCTTGCCTTGGTACAGGGGCACCGCGTCGGGATATTTCATTGCCGTTGCGAGGCTGTCCGAAAAAGTTCCATAACCACCGCCATTCAGCTGAAACTCCATGAGTTTTTTCCTGCGATGTAGTTGTAGGTGTTGACAAAAGGCACACGTAAGAATAGGCTCCATTGGTGAATGGGTTTGACTGGAGCGACGAGAAGAATGAGTGGCTTCGGCGCAACCGGGGACTGTGCTTTGAGGACGTTTTGGTCTGCATCCAAAACGAAGGAATTCTGGACGTCATTCGGCATCCTGACCGGGAGCGCTACCCGAAACAAAGCATTATCGTTCTCAATGTTGAAGGCTATGTGTGGTTGGTGCCTTACGTGAAATCCAGAGGAGTTCGGTTCTTGAAGACCATCATTCCGAGTCGTAAGGCAACCCGGGAGTACCTGCTATGAAGAAAAACTCAATGCAACTGGACGACGAGGAGTTTCAAATCCTCAGGGACTTCGAACAAAAAGAGTTGCAGAGTATCCGCAATTTCGAGGCGGAGCGAGAAAGACTCGAGGGGGCGGCCCGCGATACTCTCAGAAAAGACAGGAGGATCAATATTCGTATCTCTGCTCGCGATCTCGAGCGGATTCAACGGCAAGCCGCCCGCGAAGGAATTCCCTACCAGACCTATATATCCAGCACGCTGCACAAATTGGTTACCGGCCGCTTGAAGGAAGAAGTGTGAGATCTTGCGGCAAGCCCTGGGTCACTCTGGCTCGGAGCGAGAAAAACAGCGACAGCAAGGGCAACAGCGAGAGCAAGGGCCAGGTCTATACTCCGGCCAAAATCGTCAATTCTGGACCGCTGACGGATGAAAGGGCCTGAAGAAGATGTTTCCGTTTTGTTTCCGATCGAGGTGGTAAGTTCTTAGGGAAAAGCCGGGATATTTGAGACTGAGAGGAGTTCGGGTACCTAGGAGCCTGTCCGAGTATTGGTGCGGATTGCGTTATGGGTGCCGTGGGCCAAGATACGAGGCGTCCGACACGACGGCGATGCCCGGTATCTTCTAGTGTCGGCAACAAAGTAGATTGGTCTTGTTGTTCAGCCTGGCTAAATCTTGCCAAGTCTAGCCGACAAGAAACGCCGCCCATAACCCGAAGGGAACAGGCGTTAAGTGGCCGATCTCTTTGTCAAGAGCCGTCGCCGATGGGGGCCATCGCCTTCCGTCTCTTTCCGCGACCTCGACTCACAAGACCCCTGTTCGCAACCGCACCGCATTACTCGGACAGGCTCCTAGCGCGGTTCGGCCAGGTAACCTTGTTTGTGGTGGATCTTTAGCTTATCCGGTTTCCCGTCCCCATTGATATCGGCAGTGACCTTGAGCTTGATTTTTCGGTACTTGCCATCCTTGGCCGGATTGGTCGAGACGTAGGCCAGTGTGTACTGGGATCGGAGAACAGCTGAAATGGTTTGGAAGATGCCCGGAAATGCTTGGCTGAAACGTGGGAAGTAGGCTTGGCCGCCGGTAAATTTGGCGAACGCCTTGAGGGTGCTCTCCGCCTGCAAGAAATCGAGCCGAGTGATGGCGCCCAGGTTCATATCGTTGCGAGCCAGGAAGTTGCCACCGAGTGCAATCGGATAAATCGCTACGTTGGTCTTCTTGGTCTTCTTGAGGACCTCTCCCAGATTGAGCTTGCTGAATGTGTCGAGCCCCGACGAAACCAGTACTATCGCCACCTTGCCCTGCACCTCTTCGAGGCGGTCCAGAGTATCGGCGACCGTGTCGTAGAGGTTGGACTCGCTGAAAGCCGGATAGTTCAGCCTGCGCAGGGCCCGTTGCACCTCGCTCCGGTCCTGCGTGAAATCGACCAGGATCTCAGGACGGATGTCGTAGGCAACCACGGCAATCCAGTCCCCTTCGCGCATGCCTTGAGCAAAGATCTGGCTGCCCAGCCAGGCTTCGTAGAGCATTTCCCAGATGATCGCTTTGCTGTATTCAACAATCAGCACCGCCGTCATAGGAGCTTCAACCGGGGAGAAGGCTGTGATCTCCTGCCTTACCTTGTCTTCATAGACTTCAAAATGTTCTCGTTGAAGACCAGTGATCAGATTCCCTTTGCGATCCTGCACCGTCACGTCGACTTGGACTTGTTCCACATCGACGCGAAGAGCCGCCTGGCCCGCCGGTTTATCGCCCTTTTCTTCAATCGGGCGAGGCTTCCGCTGTTGAGCAGAAACCGTTTCGCTTTGCAACTGGGGAATTGCGAAAAAGCTGAGGGCGACGGCCAGGGTAATCAACCGCTTCATATTTTTTTCCTCTCCGAGGGGTCGAATTCGAAGATCAAACTGTGCTCATGGTAACACAAACGGAAATCCAGCCAGACCCCCTGTGATATGATTTAATGGCCTTGGACAGCATTCGGAAAGAGACCCTTCTCGAGCACCACCTTCAGAGCTATTCCTCAGCAATCATTGCATTTAGCGGCGGCGTAGACAGTTCGTATCTGGCCTTTATCGCGACTCGAATTCTGGGAAAGGGAGCGCACTGCTATACCAGCTTGTCGGCCGCCGTGTCGGATCGCCAACGAAAGCTGGCCGAGCGCTTTGCCTCCCGCCACGAGTTGAACCACTCCTGCCTCGATACCGATGAGGTCGATCAGCCGGATTACCGAAGGAACCCCGGCAATCGGTGTTACTTCTGTAAATCCGAATTGTATTCCCGGCTCGAGCAGTGTCGCGAAGAGTTGGGTGTCCGAGTGCTGTTGGATGGCACCAATGCCGACGATCTCAGCGACTTTCGGCCGGGACGTCGAGCCGCTGCCGAGTTGGGCGTCCTCAGCCCCCTGGCTGAAGTGGGCATGACCAAGCAGATGATCCGGGAGCGATCGAAGGCCTGGCAGCTCGAAACCTGGGATCTGCCAGCTATGCCTTGCCTGGCCTCACGTTTCCCTTATGGAACGGAAATCGATCGACGACGGCTTCTGCAGGTGGAAAAATCTGAGGATATCCTGTGGAAAATGGGATTTCGAAACTTTCGGGTTCGCTATCAGGGCGCAATCGCCCGGCTGGAAGTAGCCAGAGAAGAGATGGCTCGACTGAACCCGAATCTCCTGGCGGATATCAGCCGGGAACTTGAAAGCCTGGGTTTTAACCGAGTGGAACTGGATCCGAAAGGATTTCGCCCCGGGTCGCTCAACGAACGAATCGAGAAGAAGAGAATCCGGATTGCCGGCCACGAAGGGTAGCGAAAATCGACCGCTGGTCTTGAGGATGGAGCGCTGAATAACTGAGCGCCAAGCGGCAGCGCGAGCGTGGGAAAGCTTGGCGACGATCTGCCGAGACTCCGCTTAAACCGGCACGGCGCTTCCGCTTGCGGCTCCGATACCCGTAACTTCGGTCGCATCAGTATCAAGGTGGACTCAAATTGACTCCTTTTCGGTTGCGGCCCTTGCACTATGTCTCTGCGTTTGCATTTCATCCCTCTTCTTCTCGATCGCTAGATTTTCTTCAGTTCCACCCGGGCATCGTTGAAGCACGCGCCTTCCGCCAAGGCGGTCAGGGTGTCGGGGGCCAGGGCATTGGCGGTGGCGCCATTGAGGGTATTGTGGGACCACAGGCCCTTGGGCAGGAACAGGGTTCCGGGGCGGACGTCTTCTGAAACTCGGGCCGTGCTGATCACCGTGCCCAACGGGTTCCAGATCTCTACCCGGTCTCCCGACTTGATTTGGCGGGCTTTGGCGTCAAAGGGATGGATCTCAACCGGTACCAGCTTGCGATGAAGTTGGCCGAATGTGGAGCTGACCGTGCGGCCGGTAGAGGGTGAAATCAAGGCCAACGGCCATTCCCGGGAGGCGGGATCGGGCTGATAGTGATAAAGGCCGAAGGGAGCTTCCCGATCCAAGTCGTCTGGGCACAGATGGATCGATCCGTCGATCCGGGGTCAGTGGAAAGGAATCCCGGAATTGGACGGGTGCGAAGCCGGTTTTGGGCAGGGCTCGTCCTGAGGCGGAGATCTGCTCCTGAAGCCCTTCTTCACTGGCCAATATCCGGCGCCTGAATTCTTCTTCCTCCACAACATCGTTGGGGAGTTCGAGATCGAGGCGGCGGCCCAGCTCTGCAAACACCTGAAAATTGGAACGCGCTTCACCCACCGGTTTCAAGACCGGCTGTACCGGCTGCATCAGCATGGCTCCAAAGCCACCTCTCAGGTCGTGGTGCTCCAGAAAGGTGGTGGCGGGAAGCACTACATCCGCAAAGCGGGCCGTATCGGTCATGACCTGGTCGAAGACAATCGGAAAGAGGTCGTCTCGCTCCAGTCCCTTGCGCACCGCTTCCTGGTTCGGAAGGGTAGCCAGCGGGTTGCAGTTATATACGAAAAGGACCTCAACCGGGGGGGCGGCATGTTGCAAGACCCGCCCGATGCGGTTCATGTTGACGACTCGGGTTCCCGGGGAATCGGCAGCCACCACAGACTCAGGTTGGAGCCGCCAGGCCCCGGTGTTGCTGAGCGTATAACCTCCGCCACGGGTCCCGAATTTCCCGGCCACTGCAGGTAGCGCCAGAATAGCGGCGATTGCGGATCCACCGTTGCGGTTCCGTTCCGCCCCCCATCCACAGCGAATGACGGCTGGCGAAATCTCGGAATACCATTCCGCCAGTTGACGAAGATCGGATTCCTCGATGGCGGCTTCCTGGGCAGCCCGGGACAGGCTCCAGGCGGCCGCACGCTGGCGCATGACTTTGACATCTCGCGCCCAGCGATCCAGGAACGTGAGATCGGCTCGCTCTTCCTCGAACAGATAGTTGATCAGTGACAGGGCGACTGGAAGATCGGTGCCAGGGTGAATTTGGAGGTGAAGATCCGCCAGCTTGGCCAGGTTGGTGCGGCGAGGGTCGATGACCACCAGCCGGGCACCCTGGCGTTGTGCTTTGCGGATATGAGGGACGAGATGAATTCCCGAAGCCGAGGGATTGACGCCCCACACGACGATCAGGCGAGCTTTTTGGTAGTCGCCGAAAGCCACTCCCGGTATTTTTCCGTAGAGCCCGGTTGCTGCCGCCGTCGATGTCACTGCACACACGGTTCGGGCCAGCTGTGAGGCTCCCAGGCGAGAGAAGAAACGGAGGTCGGTGGCATCTTGGGAGAGCATTCCGTTTGAGCCACCATAATACAGCGGCAGGATAGCCTCTCCGCCGGCCCCAGCCTTGGCTCGTTGAATCTTCTTCACGATCAGGTCCAGCGCTTCATCCCAGGACACGTCGCGAAACTGCCCCTGTCCGTTAGGCCCCACCCGGACCGCTGGGTGCAGGATGCGCTCCTTTCCGTAGAGATGTTTGTCAAAATGCCGTACTTTTGAGCAAATGAAACCTTCAGTCAATGGGTTGACGTAGCTGCCCCGGATCTCTTGCAATTTTCCGTCTTGATCGACGTCAACCTCAAGGCTGCAGGCATCGGGACCATCCAAGGGACAGGCGGTGGTGGCGGTCGTGTGGCTCAAGAACTTCCTCCCAGGGCTCCATACTAGCTGATCTGGGTGGTTGTTTGTGTTGGATAGAGGCAAGGCGCCTCTCAGGTCCCAAGCTCCGGCCTGAACGGCCAGGTTCGCCAGACGGAGCAGGCTCCTACAAAGCGTGGGCTGCATCCAAGGCGGCCCAGCAGATCGGAAGCGAAGCGAGCGTCCAATCTTGGGAGTTGGTGTTTGGGAGTTGGTTATTCCTTAGGAGTTGGGAGTTACCTCCGCATTTCCTGTTCTGTTTCCAGCAGAATTCGACTGAGCACACTAATCGAGGCACGGGAGAAGCTTTGCGAGCGACGAATCTCGGCAAGAAACTTGTTAAACCGTTTCATTCCTCGCGGGACTTTCAGCAAGAAGCTGGCGACGCCCAGGTGACTGGAGCCACGGGCCTGTAGGAAGTCAAAAGTGAGTCTCTTCTGGACCACGCGCAGATCTTGAACCAGAAGGCTGGAGGCGATTTTTTTCCCAGTTGCTATCGTGTGGCATTTCGATGATGCGATCGCGCAGGTTGCCCAAGCCAAGGCGTTCACCCAGCCCGTAGTAGGGGCTGGCGACTTGCTCTGGAGCCAGACCGGATTCACGGGCTGTTTCCACGATCCCCATGATGCTGGTGAGATAGCCCAGACTGGCGATACGGGCGGCCAACCTCTCGCTGAAGCCGTACTTGGAAGCCCGGGTGATCTTACGCTGGTAGCGGTTTCGTTCCCGGCGGGGGAGATATTCCGTAAGGTTGGTGGAGATCTCCCAGATCGGATCCCTATACCGGGATACGAAGGCTGCAAAGTCGGCCTGCCGCAAATCCGAGCCCAGGATCCACTCGACACACTGGCGGGCGGTCTTCCCGATTTTGCTCAAGGCCAGGTACTGTGTGGTCGCAGGAAGGGCGTTGTCCAGTTGGAAGATGTCGTTCTAGAGATCTTGCAGTTTGAGAATTTCGATGCTCGCCAAGGAGGCCCACACCACGTCGGCAGGCTCCCCGGCGGCTTCTCTAATCACCTGGTGGAGGAAAGGAACTCCCAGCCGATCAGCGAGCAAGTTGGTGAGTTGGCAAGTCACAATCTCGCGGCACAGCGGGTGTTTTTCGAGATGCTCGGAGTAATGCTTTCCGACAGTCGCAGGAAAGTAGCTCTCGAGGTAGCTCCGAAAGTAGGGTTCTTCCGGGAGGTCGGTGCTCAGCAGATAGGTGGTAATCCCCATCTTGGCATAGGCCAGTAGTACAGCCAGCTCGGGCCGGGTCAATCCCTTCTCGTGTCCGGCCCGCTCGTCAAGCTGCTTGTTACTCGGGAGATACTCGACCTCGGGGCGGAGAGATTCGTGCTCAGACAAGTACTCCAAAAAGGATCGGTAGAGTCCCAGTTTCTTGCGGCTTTCTACCTCGGCTTGGGAGAGGCAAAGCGACTGCATGTAGTTGTTGCGCAGCACGAGTTGGGAGACTTCGGCGGTCATTCCCCGCAGCAGGTCATTGCGATCATCGAAGCTCAAGATTCCATCTTGGACCAACGGCTGAAAGAGGATTTTGAGGTTCACCTCGTGATCGCTCATATCGACGCCACCGGAATTATCGATGGCGTCCGTATTCATGCGCCCCCCTTTGAGGCAGTACTCGATCCGGGCAAGTTGGGTGAATCCCAGGTTTCCGCCTTCGCCGACGACCCGAGCGCGCACCGAAGTGGCATCGACTCGCACGTTGTCGTTGGCCGCATCTCCGACATCGGCGTTCCGCTCGGTACTGGCTTTGACGTAGGTTCCAATCCCTCCATTCCAGAGCAGATCGACTTTAGCTCGCAAGATGGCCCGAATCAGCGCTTCACCGCTGAGGCTTTCTTCCTCGATCCCCAATCGCTCCCGGATTTCGGGCGAGAGCAAAACGCTCTTGGCCTGTCGCGGAAAGACCCCGCCTCCCGGGCTGAGCAATGAGAGGTCGTAATCCTCCCAGGTAGAGCGAGGAAGATCGAACAAACGCTTTCTTTCGCGAGCTCCGGTGGCCGCATCGGGGTTCGGATCCACAAAGATATGCATGTGATTGAACGCGCCAATCAGGCGCAATCTGTCGGTGTGGAGCATGCCGTTACCGAAGACATCTCCCGACATGTCTCCGATACCGGCTGCGGTGAACTCTTGTTCTTTGACATTCAGGTCGAGTTCGCGGAAATGGCGGGCCACACATTCCCATGCCCCGCGTGCCGTGATCGCCTCTTTCTTATGGTCATAGCCGTGGGAACCGCCGGAGGCGAAGGCGTCTCCTAGCCAGAAATCGTAGTCGGCGCTGATCTCATTGGCCAGATCGCTGAACGTCGCGGTGCCTTTGTCAGCGGCAACCACCAGGTACGGATCCGGGGGATCGTGGCAGACGACACCGGGCGGAGGAATTTGTCTGTGACTCTTTCATATTGTCGGTCAGATCGAGTAGCCCGCGAACGAAGGTTCTGTATTGCTGTCGGACGTAGCCGGTTAGCTGCTCCCGGTCGGCTGGCGGGTGCTTGACGATGAAACCGCCTTTGGATCCGACCGGGACGATAACTGAGTTCTTCGTCATCTGGGTCTTCATCAATCCCAGTACCTCGGTCCGATAGTCGTCGGGGCGGTCGCTCCAGCGCACGCCGCCCCGGGCCACATTTCCACCGCGCAGGTGAATTCCCTCGAGATCCGGGCCGTTGACCATGATTTTCCACATCAGCCGCGGCTCCGGCATCTCACGCACTTTCGTCGAATCCACTTTGAGACTGATATAGCCCTTGTGAAGAAAGAAGTTGGTCCGTACGGTGGCTTCGACTAACTCAAAGAGCGACCGAAGAGTCAAATCGGCGGGAAGGGAACTGACACTATTTAACAGCAGCAGAAACTGAATCTTGATCTTCTTCTGCACTTGTTCACGGTTTTCGATCCCAGGGCAAGAAGTGGCATGGAAGAAACGATAGATGGCGGCCGCGATGTTGGGAAAAGCGAGTAGAGTGTCCGTAACGAATGTCCGGCTGGTACCGGGCTGGAGCTGAGCCAGGTAGCTGCGATAGGTTCGGAGCAAGGCGATTTGTGAAATGGGAAGTTGGGCGCTGACCACCAGCTGGTTCAACTTGTCGTTCTCGGCGGCGCCTTTGAGCAGGCCCAAAAGGGCCTCGATCAGGCATTCTCGCTGGCTTGTGATATCCAGGGGATTGCCGGCCCGGTCCTGAACTCGGAAGACATCCAGGCCTCGCTGGGCAGAGGCTGCGGCTGATTCGTCTTCGGTTTTCTCGTCCAGCGGATAGGAGATCTGTTCGATCACACGAAGTCCAAGGTTTTCCAGGATTGGGAAGACTTCGCTCAGGATCAAGGTGGGCCTGGGGTGATAGATTTTGAGATGGCTGGCGGTGTTGGAATGAGAGGCCGGTTCGGGGTTTCGGATATCCACTCCAAGTTGCTGGCTGTCGATCTCTTCCAGGAAACGGATGTCGAGAACTGCCTCTTCGGGTGTGACATCGGCCTTGTAACCGTCAGGAAACGCCTTGCAGTAACGATCTGACAGTTCGGCGGCAACCTGAGTTTCAAACTCTCGCTGCAGAGCCTCGAGCACTTCATCATCCCAGGAGCGGGAGAGACGCGCGACTTCCAGATTGAGTTGGTTGAGGTCCACTTGATCGGCGGCTACATCGGTCGTGAAGAAGAAATGAAAGCGTAACTGACTCTGATCCTGGCCCATCGCCAAGTGGTAATCGACGTGGGAGGCCCGAAGCCGCTCGGTCAGAAGATCCTGAATGTTGAGTCTGACTCGGCTGTTGAACTTGCTGCGGGGCATGATCACGATGACGGCCAGACCCCGAGCCAGGGGATCCGGGCGGAGGGTAACTCGAACCTCTCGATCCCGCGCCACTCCCATGATCGTGCGTATTTCCTGGTGGAGCTGTTCAGGGGAGGACCAGAAGAGTTCTTCTCGGGGCATGGAATTGAACAGGCCCACGATCTGGTTGAAGTCGTGGGAATCTTCGATTGCATCGTCCAAGGCCAGCACTTGCTTCAGCTTCCGCCGAATGATTGGGATCCGGTCGACCACTGTTGAATGGGCCTTGATCGTAAATAGCCCAAGAAAACGGAGCTCGCCGACGATCTCCCCGTCCTGATTCAACCGTTTGATGACGATGTAGTCCATCCGCGCCGGGCGATGGACTGTTGACTCGGCATTCGACTTGGTGACCAGCAGGACCGGACCGGTTGTGATTCTCTTCTTAAGATTGTCTGGCAGTTTTGCTATAGGAACCGGGTTCAGGTAGTTGCTGGCTTCCAATTTGCGCAAGATGCCCAGGGCAGTGTCCCCCACCACGCTTAGATGACGAACTCCTGCTTGCTCTTCGATGACATATTCCCGGTAGCCGAGAAAAACAAAATTGTCATCCAGAAGCCAGCCCAGAAAGTCGACAAATTGCTTTACATCAGGCGCTCCCGAGAGCATCGACATCTGCTGAAGTTGCTCTTCTTCCATGCTCAGTTCTTTGGCACTCTGCTGGGCCCTGAGCCGCATGGCCTCATGATCATCCGTAGTCAGCACCACGTCTTGCAGGATGGCCTTCAGTTTGGTCTCGATTAGGCTTGCTCGATCCGGGTCCAGTTCCTCTACCAGAAAAAGCTCGTAGGCCTCTCGTCCCCCCGACCTTTTGCCCAGGGAATCACGTTGAATCCGGCCTGAGTCGTCTCGCTTCAGGGTCAGAATGGGGTGAATCAGACAATGGACAGCCACCCCGTTGCGGGCCAGTTCTGCTCGCAAGGAATCGACAATGAAAGGACAGTCGCGGAGCGCGACCTCAATCGCCGTGAAGCGAGATGCCCAGCCGTGGGACTCCACTCTCGGGGCATAGGCCCGGAGCAAGATCTGGTGGGGTTCTCTAGTATCCAGGAAGTCGGCAGCACGTCGCACCAGGCCATGCAGCTGGTCGGGATCGAATTCGCGCAAGAATTCCAAGGGTGCCCGTTCCAACAAGAGCCGGGAGAGCTCCTTGAGATAGACAGCATCCTGGGCCGGAGCTTTCTGGTCGATGAGTTGATTCAACTGATAGAGGTTGGGCATCGGCTTGCCTCACAGCAACGTGCATCGTCTCAAGCCAGCAGGATAACCTAAGCGGCAGGTGGAAATCACTCCAAGCTCTTGGGATCGAAGGTGGTCTCCAGCCGATTCTCTGCCCGGCCACGAGTCAGAGCCAACTGCAGGAGGTGATCTACCAGTTGGCGAGGAGGTAGCCCGGAGATTTCCCACAGCTTGGGGTACATGGAGATCCGGGTAAAGCCGGGTATCGTATTGATTTCATTGACGTAGAGGCGTCCCTCGGGAGTCAGAAAGAAATCGACTCGTGCCATCCCCTCGCATTCCAGAGCCAGGAATGCTCTACGAGCTACGTCTTGCAAACGAGAGGTTGTGTCAGAGTCGAGTTCGGCGGGAACGTGCAGGAGGGCACCGTTTTCGTCGACATACTTGGCCGTATAAGAGTAAAAGTCGTGCTGGGGCACGATTTCTCCGGGAAGGGAAGCCAGGGGGGGCGCTGACGGATCCAGGCTGCCGAGCACCGAGCACTCCAGTTCACGACCGCTGATGAATTCCTCGATCAAGACTTTCCGGTCATAACGAAACGCGTCTTGGACAGCCATCGCCACTTGTTTTGGGCTGCCGACTCTGTGGACTCCCACCGAGGATCCCATATTGGCTGGCTTGACGAACACCGGGTTTCCCAGTTCTCTCAGGGCCTTTCCCGAATCCGGGGTCTGACCCCGACGCAGGATGATCCATCGGGCGACATCGATCTTGGCGTCTCGCAGGAGTCTCTTGGAGACATCCTTATCCATCGAGACAGCCGAACCGCACACCCCGGCCCCAACGAAAGGAATTCCGGCTAGTCGGAGCAATCCTTGGACGGTTCCATCTTCGCCCATTGGGCCGTGCAGGACCGGGAAGATAACGTCTACCTGGACGGGGGGAAGGTCGGGTTGAAGGGGCTGGAGCTGGGCCTTGCTCTCCCAGGGTAGCGCCAGAACCTCCGGCTGCCCATCAAGCAACCGAATCCGAATAGGATCCTCGATGTCGAGAAGAAAAGTGGAACTCTCATGCAAGTGCCAGTGGCCGCTCTTGTCAATTCCAATCAGAACGGGTTCGTATTTTTCTGGATCGAGGGCAGCAATAACGTTGCGGGCTGACTGGAGCGAAACCTCGTGCTCTGCCGATCGGCCTCCAAATAGGACTCCAACTCGTATTCTCTTCACGAACTCTACTCCTTAGCGAACCAAACCAGCTAATTGTGCCAGTTGGCAGACCCCGGGGTTCGACAGAAAAGCTCAGCCAGCCTAGCTTGACTCGAGACTAACGATAAATCCCAGACAAACCTTAGTTTCCATCAGACAATAAAGGTGCCCTTGAACTTTGACTAGCGCGAAAGGACAGAGTGGTATGCGCTGGTGGAGAGGCTTTTGGGCGAAGGATGAAGCGGGGTCGCACCCCAGGAAGCCCCGAAATGCAATCGCAGAGACGCGGAGATGCAGAGGTTGTGCAGAGAGAGTGCTCTTGGCAATTGCTCGTCGCTGCTGCGCCCTGGGCATTTGATACCCACAGTCCACCCTGATCGGTCCTCCAGAAATCCGGTCCAGCCGCTCGTGGATGGTGAAGGCTTCGGAGCTGGGGCGGCTGCCTCCGGTTCTCCCGTGCCGTTCTTTGCTATCCGATTGCCTCGCAGCTCAGGTTGGGGTCGACCGCCTGAACGCGGCTTTGGAGCGCCTAATTTCAGAACGCCAAGCGGCAGCGCGAGCGCGGGAAGCTTGGCGAGGATCTGCCGATACTCCCCTTAAAACCGACGCGGCGCTTCCGCTTGCGGCTCCGATACCCGTACTTTGGTCTCATCGGCTCGGCGGTCGACTCAAATTGACTCCTTTTCGGTTGCAGCCCTTGCACTATGTCTCTGCGATTGCATTTTAGTACGGCCCAAGCAGGCAGTCCTCCGTTCGATCTGGGACAGGTGGTGTCACGGAACCGTACACTTTGTCTTGTCGGAGATCCGACTAAGCCACTCTGGGATTCCTCTTCGGCATGGCAAAACCGGAACTTTGTCGGTGGATTCGGTTGTGAGACTCCCACCCGGCAGGAAATGGCCTGGTAATTGCACCAATGTCCTCAAACATCGGGTGTTACAGCTCGACCCGGAGAGTTCGGCGAGAGTTATACCCAGCGGGTGCCCAACGCGGAATGGCGGGGATTCCGGCAGCTGGCAGGAGATTACTGATGAAGAGAGCGCTGAGTCCGACGTTCGTATTACTGTTCCTCTCTCTCGCCTGTATTTCGTCTTCCAGTGCAATGGACGTTGTGCGAGGGCAGCTGGCCCGGGATTTGAACAGCTATCTGGTCAAGGAGGCCGAAACTTCCTTTTCCGGCGTTGTTCTGATTGCCAAGGGCGGGGAAGGCATTCTCCATCGGGCCTATGGCCAGTCAGACGTCGAGAAACCCCGAGCTAACTCGGTCGACACAGTTTTTGACATCGGGTCGGTGTCTCAGATCTTCACTGCAATAACGATCTTGCGTCTGGAAGAAGCCGGCGCTCTCTCGACCTCCGACCCCATTACGCGCTTCTTGCCGGCCGTTCCTGAAGACAAACGGCGAATCACGATCCACCATTTGCTGAGCCACTCCTCAGGCTTGCCGAATCAACATGCCGAGAACGAGTTTCAAATGATGAATCTCAGGCAGGCCGTCGATCGGATCCTGCAAGCCGAGCTTGCATTCGGCCCTGGTCAGGGGTACGCGTACTCGAACACTGCCTACACTTTGCTGGCTGCCCTCGTAGAGACGATAGTTGGGAGGCCTTTCCAGGACTACGTGAAGGAGGTCGTCTTGGAGCCTGCGGGGATGAGGAATACAGGATTCAGAGATGAGCGGCGATTGGGTCGTGAGATGGCCCGGGGCTACCAGGACGAGTTCGATCGTGGCACGCCGGCGGGTTGGCCGGCGCCGACCTTGGCGGTTCTCGGTTAGGGCGGCCTTGTCTCGACGGCGGAAGACCTGTATCGACTCCACGATGCCATTGAGATGGATCGTCTCCTGCAGCCCGAAAACCGGATGTGCATGGAGACCGCTTACAGTCCGGTTAGTGCCAACACATTCTTCGGGTATGGGTGGCAGCTCAGACGCACTCCGCATGGGATCGAAGTCGGAAGCGCTGCGGCTGGTGGATTTGGTTTCAATGCGTTGTTCCGTCGAGTCGTCGATCAAGGCCTGGTGGTCATCGTCCTGGCCAACCGGTCTGGAGGCGAGAAGTTTCCGATCCTGCCCGTCACTCGAGGGATTCTCGACTTACTGCTCGAGAGTGGTCTGGTCTCGATTGACTAAGCGGTTCCTGATCACAAGATTAGAAAGAGAGGTTCCAAATGGCCACAGAGAGAATCCGGGAAGCTGTAACGGGTTCGGTTAGCAAAGAGTATCTCGAGGAAAAAGCTGGCCAAGGCTGGCGTTTGGTGGCTCTCGAGTGGGAACGGGAGGGTGCCGGTGCCGTCAAACCTTCGGCGGCTCCGGTACAGGCTATCCTCCGCCAGGTTGTGCCGTTTGGCCTCAAAGTCTCGGCTGATTGTGAACATTTGGAAGAGGACCCCGTCGAAAAGGCGGCGATGGAGCTGATGCTCCAGTTGATTGTCGAAGACAAGTCCCTCTCTCAAGTCGCAAAAGAGCTCAATCAGAATAATTTCAGCAATCGAAGGGGTGATGCCTGGACTCAGACCATGGTATTCAACCTGCTGCCTCGTCTGATCGAGGCCGCCCCCGACATCCGGATCCCGGAAGCCTTGATCGCCTGACTAAGCACGGGCATCCGGAAATACGGCGACGTTTGTTGGGAGCGCGACGCGAGGCAGGTCTAGGCGCGACGACTCCTGACAAAGAGATCGGCCTCGCTAAGCTGAAACTTGATTTGGAGCCTCCATCGGAACAAGAGCGTAACCCATTGATTTTGCGACCTTTTGAGCGTACTTGAGGCGATTCTGCTGAAAGCGGGCCGCATAGGCCTCAGCGCCCTGGTCGACGTATTCTTGGCCGTATTTCAGAGCCCGATAAATGTGTTCGGAGAGCTTGCGCGCAGTGGCTCCAATGGAGATGGACATGCCTTTGCGCTGAGCCATTCTCCGATAGTAAGCACCCAAAGCTGTTGAGGAATTCTTCAGAGACAAAGCCGACATGCGAAGGGTGCAGGCAATGCGGGTCGATCCCAGACCTCTTCCACGACGCTTGCGGCTTTTGCCGGCAGAACGATCCAAGGGGGTGCAAACCTTCAGCCAGGATGCACAGTGCTTGGTGGAGGGGAAACGCTGGATGTCGAATCCTACTTCACTGATTGCGGTCAATGCGGCTTCTGGGCCGATACCATCGATTCGGGTCAGGTCGACTCCCGTAAACCGCCACAGAGCCGTGCGCAGTTCCTGATAGCCCTGTCGTTTGATGTTCTTCTCTTTGTTGGGATTGGGATGTACCGGCACCGCTTGTTGTTGACGTTGGGGCGGGCTCAACTCTTCCAAACGCTGGATGATCTTCTGCTCATAAACCTCCACCATCTGTTGCCGATACGCATAGTGCTCCAGATGCATCTGGAGATTGAACAAATGCTCGGGCATCCAAGTGCCCTTCAAGTGCTCGGCAATCTCTGCCTGGCTCTTTTTACAGCGACGATCTCGCAACTGGGCCAACTGTAAGGGATCTCGTTCTCCCGCCACGATGGCTCGGAGAATAGACATTCCCGTCACTCCTGTCAGATCCGTCACGGCTTGGTGAACTTTGATATTCATCCAGTCCAGTGCTTTCTGCATTCGCTGGACCACCGATCCCAACGTTTCTTTCAAGTTGGCCCGCTCTCGGGCCAGGGCTCGCAACTCCCGAATCACTGGCGAGGGTCGGAAACAAGCCTCCAACAGCCCACATGCGTGTAGCTTCTGAATCCACTGGCAGTCCAACATATCGGTCTTCCGACCGGGAACCCGCTTGCGCTTGCGGGCATCCACTAGAACTGCCTCGATGCCCCGTTCTTCCAGCAGATCGTATAAAGGAATCCAATACGTTCCCGTACTCTCGATGGCCACCGACTGGACTCCTTGTTTGTGCAGCCAGCCCGCCGCGGCTTCCAACTCGCACGTGGTGGTCCCGAATACTCGCACATTCGGCACTCCTTCCTCTGTTTCTGGGGCACAAATCCAGTGCTCTCGACTCCCCGCATCGACTCCTGCTACCCGGCTATGGACGACCTCCAACCCTCGGGCTGCTTGCTGTCTTTTTTGGGCTCGCTTCCTCCTGCTCTTCTTCTTGGCTTTCATGCTATCGTTGAACCTCCATAAGGAATGTGCGAGCTGCGGCCCGAGGTGGCTATGCTGCTAAATCTAAGCTGCGGGATGGTCCCCCTGGGGGACCTCACCAGTGAATCATGGCCGACTCGGGACCAGGCTAAGATTCGAGCATTGGATGCTTCAGTGCTTGCCAGGGTCTTGACTGCCACAGCTCGCACCTAGACTAACTCGAAGCTGCCCAAGTTTCTTTCCCGAATCATCCGGCCAACGGCCGGGGGCTGGGCTAAGATGAAACTTGAATCCGGATGACAACCTGGGAGGTTATTCTACGAGGCTTCGCCCGAACCGTCCTGCAGGCTTGGGCAGATCGCCCTTGTAGGCCGAGCACCTTGCTTGGCATTTCTGGATTTCCAAGTTTCTTTTCTTGAATGATCCGGCGCGAGCCGGAGGAGTTACACTATCGCGATGACCGAGAAAAATCATCCCCTGAGTCAGGCCGCGAAGGAGACCTTCGCGTTCTGGGATAAACAGAGCCGAATACTGGAAGGCAGGGATCCGCTGCAGGTCCTGGAATCGACCCCCGCCATTCTGGGGCACCTCATTGCAGGCCTTTCGGAATCTCAGCTCAGGCGCGTCCTCATCCCAAACAAGTGGTCGATTCAGCAGATCGTCCTTCACTTGGCCGACATGGAATGGGTATTCGGGTTCCGAATAAGAACCATTCTGGGGGATGACGAACCCGTCTTGTCCCCGGTTGATCAAGCTTCGTGGGCCACTGACTTGGCCACCGCTCAACGCACTACGATCAAGTGCCTGGGTGCCTTTAGCAGCCTCAGAGCCATCAACGCACAGTGCTGGACGAGCCTTACTCCGGTTCAATTGCAGCGGTCGGGGATCCACCAGGAGACCGGCGTTGGACTCTCGCTGGAACGAATCCGAACCCTTCAGGCCGGGCATGATCTTTCTCACCTTTCCCAGATCGAGGAACGGCTTCACCTCCTGAACGGAGAGTGACCGAGCGCCGCGCTGGAGATTGACGAACTGCATGATCGCCTCGTCACCCAACCAAAGAGCCGTTCCCGGCCGAAGCGCGCCGATTTGGAGTGCGCGTAGCTTTTCTCGTGCTTCGTGCTTTGGCTGAGCCGCTCTCTTACCAAACGTAGTCTCGCGCAATGGCTCTTTTGTCATGGCCGGCCAACAGGTGAACCACCCGAACTTTCTTGAGAGTCATGGGAGAAAGGGAACCGAGCGGAATGTGGACCAGCCGTTTTCCCTGTCGAGTAGCATAGTCGCGGAGCCAGCTCCCGGGGGGGCGGGCGGAAACGTGCACTACATTTCTTTCCTGACTGTAGTCAATACCGGCCATGACCAGGACGCCGGATTTTTGACGGGCGCCCTGATAATCGCGGTCCTGCCAGACATCGAACAGCCGGTGTGGCGGATAGGTCATCATGAGACCTCCGTAGGTGGCTCGCATGATACCGGGGCCGACAATCTGGTCGAGTGGATCGGTAGCGTAAAAGGCCATGTCGGATTCCTGCATGTGCTCACCCAGCCAAGTCATACAGTAGGGGAAGGGGTGCTCCTCACTTTCCCGCTCGAATATCACGATGACCGATCCGGCGGCGCCTGGAGCTTGACCTTTCTCGTGAACGTAGATCCGTCTCTCGTGAAAGTTACGCATCGTCTCGCGGATATCGATTCCATCCAGGAAACTGGAACAGAAGGGCTCTACTCGGCTGCCTTCCGTGGTCAGGATTGAAATCGCTTTGGATTGGAGAAAACGGGCATAATCTTCGATTACCAGATCTTCGGGCCGATAGGAACAGATCGCTCCACTATCGAAAGCTCGCAACCACTCACGAGGATCGTCTCCGGGCGGACTTTTCCGCACTGGGACGCGAATCGGGCGCGATTTGGTACGCTTGAATCGCCGTCGAAAACGGAGTTTACGGGTTCCCAGGTCGAGGAGCTCCCCGTCCAGATGCGCCACCTCGAGTTCGCTGGCCGCATTTTGCCAGGGATAGGTTCGAGCGATGTCGAAGATTTCCCAGGCGAGGTTGTCGTCCGCCACCGCTCGCGCCGCGATGATCCATTCGTAGAGAGAGCCCACCAGAAGCCCTTCGAGGTGTGAATAACGGCGGCAGAAGTCCTGAAAAATCCGTTCTTGCCAGGGTTTGGCTACTTCCAGGGTCTGGCGCTCCCAACTGGCGATTCCGATCTGCCACACCACCTTCTGGAGTCGGAAGCGATCGATGAACGTTCCCCAACCGATCTTTCGCAAACTGCGAGCCGCCGCGAACTCGACGATTCTCTCTCTCCGTTCTGGATCGAGACTCTCTGGCTGGCTCCGCTGTAAGAGCCGAAGGTGACCCACCTGCAAGGAGATCAGATCTGAGCGGGTGCTTCTGATGTCGATGTCTGGATTGATGGGCTGGCCTCGTTCGCGTTCGAAAATGGCATGAGCCAGCGGAGCATCGGGAAGCACTCCAGAGAGACTGTCGGGGTGGAGGTGCCGCAGTGAGATGTTCCCTTTTCGGGGCGGAGTAAAGGGCAGCGGATTGGACCGTCCCAATGCCTGGCTCACTCCCTCGATATGGCTGGCGCCCAGCAACGCCAGGATCGGGCCCTGCAAGCGTTGCTCGATATCGCTGAGCAGCCGAGCCATTCCCGACTCGCGTCGCCGGTCCAGCTCCCCGGCGGAGGAGGCTGCCGACAGAGCCTGGAAATATTCTTCGGGCTCGATTTCCGACAAGGCGTAGGGATCGGGGGTGGCTCCCTGGCTGTCCAGGGGGCCAGGCAGGTCCGGATCGATGAAGAAAGCCGGACGTTCGTTTTCTTGCGCCCAGCGGAGAGCTTCCGCAAATGGATCACCGGGAGCACAAATCCAGATCCAGGGGTCCCTATCCAGTTCCTCCGCCAGCACGACCGAGATTTTGGGGAGCCTCGAGATGGCTTGCCGGACAGGGCGTTCGATCGAAGCCGGAAGTTCGACTGCTACGGCTGTGGGAGAGATAAGAGGAAGCCGGGCCCGCACCAAAGAAGCCACTTCCAAGCGGTCGTGCAAGACCGGAAACAATCCGATATTTCCGACTCTCTTGATTTCAGAAAATGTCAAACTCAGACGACTCCTCAGGACCAATGGCAAGCCGAATGGCCTGACGTACGGCTTCATCGGCGTCTTCAGCTCGGCCCAGATGGAGAGTTTTCATGGCATAGCGGGTGATGTTGATCCCGTCCCTGACCGAGTAACGCAGATCGGAATCGTGGGCGACTCGCAAGAAGCTGAGTACGTAACGGAGCACATCCTTTCGGGCATAGGGAACCTGAGCTTCGAGAATAGCTCGCTCGTCTTCTGGATCGGGAAAATCGACGAGAATCTGGGGCATCAGTCGGGAATGGACGTACTCCGGGATCTCATAGGTCGAGGCGTCGTCGTTCATAGTCGTGGCAAAGCGAAAACCGGGTTCCGCTTCGATCCGGATGCCAGCTACCAGGCTTTCTACCGATCTCCGATAGTCGAGCAGCGGAGCCAGGCTGGCCCAGCTCTTCTCGCTCATGCGATTGCCTTCGTCCAGGATGCATGCTCCGGCGCACAGCATCGCCGACACAAGACCCGAAGCCATGTAGCGGATTCCTCCGTCCGGAGCCAATACCGGTGATACGATCAAATCCTCCGGTCGAGTATCCATCGTCGCCTGAATGACGTAGACCGGCAAGTCCAAGCGCCGCGCTGCCGAACAGGCCAGGGTGGTCTTCCCAACCCCCGGTTTTCCCAGCAGGCGAGGGCTCAAGGGCAAATCATCCTCATCGATACACGTCCAGGCCGCCAGTACCTGGAGCAGCACCTCTTCTTGCCCCACCCAGTTTGGAAACTGGTTCAAAGGCCTGGCCAAATGTAATTGGATCCCCTCGATTTCGACAACTTCAGCGCTCATGGTCTAGATGGAAGCAGTACCTTTTCTTTCTTCCCGAGTCAAGCTATCGTAGACAAACCTTGGACATGACAAATCCGCCCGACGTCGGCTGGCTTTCCATCATCCCTCCGATCCTCGCGATCGCCCTGGCGATTCGGACCAAACAGGTCTACTTGTCGCTGGGCCTTTATATTTTCTTAGCCTGGACCATCCTCAACTCCTGGAACCCTCTACAAGGTTTGATTCATTCCTTGGACACCTTCGTGGCTTCGGTGACTGATCTTGGGAACGCCCGCACTTTGATCTTCAGCGCTCTCGTCGGATCGATGATCACATTGACCCAGCGCTCGGGGGGAATGGAAGGCTTCGTGATCTGGGTGGAAAGGCGGGGCCTGGCGGCAACCAAACGTTCCGTCGGTCTTATGACCACGATAGTGAGTCTCTGCATTTTTCTGGAGTCGAACTTTGGGCTATTGGTATCAGGCTCGGTGGCGCGGCCGCTGTTTGACAAGTGCCGAATCTCGCGGGAGAAGCTGAGCTACATCATCGATGCGACTTGTGCTCCGAAATGCATCTTGATTCCTCTCAACGGCTGGGGAGCCTACCTGATTGCATTGTTGGCAGCTCAGCAAATCGATGCTCCTGTGGCTCTGATCCTGGCGGCCTTGCCGTTCAACTTCTATGCCATTCTGGCTATTTTGCAGGTGGGTGCGGTTATCCTATTTGATTGGAACGTGGGCCCCATGCGAGAGGCTGAACGCCGAGTGCGTGAGGAGGGGAAGCTGCTCCGGGATGGGGCTGAACCTTTGGTGTCAGCGGAAGTCTCGGCATTGGAGAGCAAACCCGGTGTGCCCGCCCGAGCTTTCAACATGGTTGCTCCCGTCGTCTCCATGGTCTTGATGGTGCCTTTCATCCTCTGGCTGACAGGCGACGGAGACCTGACCCGCGGATCGGGCTCGGAGGCCGTCCTATGGGGGGTCATTAGCGGACTCCTAGTCGCCGGCACCGCCTATCTGGCCCAAGGAATCATGTCGGTCAAGGAAATCACCGATTATGCGATTCAAGGGATTCAGGGACTGATCCCGCTGGTGCTAGTGCTGGCGCTGGCCTTCACGATCGGGAATACCACCCGTGTTCTGGGAACGGGCGAGTTTCTGGCTCAGGCTGCCCAGTCAACGCTGCATGTGGGTTTTGTCCCGGCTATCCTCTTTCTGCTGGCCTGTTTTATCGCTTTTTCTACCGGAACATCTTGGGGCACCTTTGCGATCATGATTCCGATCGTGATTCCGATGATCGAGGTTCTCGGGTTGCACCCTGGACTCACGATCGCGGCAGCCCTGGGTGGCGGGATCTTCGGTGACCACTGTTCTCCGATTTCAGACAGTACGATTGTGGCCTCGATGGCGGCCGCCACCGATCATATCGATCATGTTCGCACTCAACTGCCCTACGCCCTGCAGGCAGCCGCAGCTTCCCTGGTACTCTTTCTGATTGCTGGCTTCGCTCTCAACTAGGCCTCGAATCCAGAAATGCCAGGCACGGGTGCGCGGCCTACAGGGGAGCTGTCTTGCCCAAGTCGGAGGAGGGTTCGGGCGGAGCCATGTAGGATAACCTCCCGGTTGTCGTCCGGATTCAAGTTTCAGGTTAGTTTGGTCCCGAGTTGGCTATGAATCATTTAGTGAGGCTATTTGAGGCTATCCTGTAGGCCAGAATTCTGAACACGATTGCCACCTCGGACCGGTCCTGCGTACCCTCTCCCCAGTATCCGCCACAGGAGCATCATGACGATGGCCCAGATCACTATCACTAGCTCGAGGACCAGGTAATCCGACCTCGAGGTGGCACTGAACTTCAAATCCGGATGCCCCAGGTAACTGATTCCCCCCCAGAAGAAAGGATGATCGGCGGATTGACGGGATCCGGAACGAATCAGCACTGTCTTCCTGAAATCCTGGCGCGCGTGGAACAGAGCCAGGTCGAGTGATTGTCCCGCCCGTAAGCGCCGGTATACTCCCTGGTAAATTCCCAGGGAAAACTCATCGAGCTTCCAGTGGCTCAGCAGTATGGAGTCGGTGCGTCGCTCGAGCAGCACTTCGGCCAAGCCCAGCCAATAAGGGTTCGTGCCCATCACGTTCTTGCCTCCGTCACACATTCCCAGAGTGAGCAATCGGCTGTGGAAGTTGGCCTCCATCAGCTCCTCGATTTCGATCTGCTGTTTCCCTCCCATGCTGGAGGCAAGCCAGTTCTCGGGGCGCAGCCGAGAGTGTGTCGAGATGTGCAGCCAGGGAAGCCTGACCAGACTCCCTGCCGCCGTTGGGAGCTGCTGAACCACCTGCATGTTGGGAAACAGAGAACCCAACCATTCGGCATCGGATGCCTGAGCCATTCCTGACAGAAGGAGTTGGGGACGGTCGGGAAAAGACGCTGGTGGAGAAGGTTCTCGCCAGCGGGGCAGATAGCTGAAGGCGATACGATTCCCCAGAAATCCGGTGCCATCAGGCAGGATATCTAGGGGCAGAGACTGGATCTCGTTGTGCGCAATGACGAGCAGGCGGCCTGGTTCGAACCAGGCTTCCAGCGGCCGAAAGCAGAGCTCGTAGAGGGGGCGCAGGAAGGCTACCGTCTCTCGGCCGGGCAGCAGCCGGTCGGCCTGATAAAAGGGGCCGACTGCGGAGTCCACCAGTTGTGCGATGCTCCCGGGTAACGAACATCTCCGAAATGCATGACGATCTCGTGCAAAGACCCATATGAACAGATCGGAACCCTCCGACCAAAGCTCCAGGATCGAAAACCCTTTCGGGGAAGGAAACCGGGTCGCTTCAAGGGGCTGGACTCGAAGTGGTTTCTCGACTCCGCGAGTCGCGGCCTGAAGGGCAAAATCGTGCTCGGTTCTGGCGCTCGTCGGCCTGTCGGGGAGAGACTTCAGCCCTTCGATTCGGGCCTGCCTTCTGCGCGAGAATTCCTGGATCTCGATCCAGGCCTGGCCGCTATGACCACTTCCTACCAGGCTTCGTATTCGTCCCGAAAAGAGGGGGGCAATGGCCCGGCTGAAGGGATAGTACACGGCTTGTTGTTGGAATTGATCGCGTTCCTTTTCCCATCCCTTCCGGTAGAGTCGTGCCGCTTCCTCGAAGAGTTCATGCGTCTCCAGTAACTCTCCGAGTTCGAGGATTGCTTTTCGTTCCCAAAAGGGGCTGCTGATGCTTTGTGCCAGCACTCGGGCTCGCCGAAAGTAGTCTAGCCCGGATTATGCAAGAACCGTAGGCCGGAGTTGAAAAGAGAGTCGAAAGTGGCCCAAATCGGGAGATCGAAGGTGCGACAGGCGGATTTTCGAGGGATCTCTGTGGACGAGCCGTGTGGAGTAGGTGGGGGAGTGAATTTCAGACGGAGTTGGGCCTGAATGAGTGTCCTAAACGATCATTCGGGAGCTAGGAGAGGCTAGCTGGAGTTAAGGCGATTCAAGACGAGGAGGAAAAGGGCCTGCTCCGGAAAGCCGGAGGAAAGATGGGCCCAGATGCGTCGAGTGGTTTGTCGAACCCGCGCCCCAATTTTGAGGACCCGGCGACGCAAAGTTTCGATTTCGAGTTTCTGCCAGGGGGTTCCATACAGATAATCGCGGAGTCGGACGAACATCTGGTAAGCCAGCCCATGCAGGAGAAGTCGAAACTGGTTGGCCAGGAATCGATGACAGCTCAGCCGATCCATACTCAGATGGTTCTTAAAAGCCTTGATGAAGTTCTCCGACTGTCCTCGATCGGTGTAGTGATCATAAAGGGACTGGGAAGAGAGATCGTCTCGGTTGGTGACCACAAAGCGACGATTGATCCCCCGATGGTCGACTTCCACTTTGACGATGACGCGACGGAATCGATCCCAGCTGCCGGCTCGATAAAGAAACTCGTCAAACTGACGCTGTTTTTCCTCGAACTCGTCGAACCTGAGTCGAGTCGACTCGAGCATCGGCTCGACCATCCGTTGCAGGCGGGGGTTCCGGCTTAACCCAATGACATATTGGAGTTTGTTCTCTTCAGATTCACAGAACTCGTAGAGCCGAGGCGTGGCAAAGCCGCTGTCGGCCCGGATCTCAATTTGAAGTTCCTTGCCAACTTCTCGTCGAATGGCTTTCACGATTCGTTTCAGAATAGGAACGATGTGAGAGGCAGCCCCCTTGTTTCCAGGCCTCAATACGACAGTGACCAGGTCCCCCGTAACGGCATCGAAGATCAGCAAAGGATGCAGAATGTGGTTTCGGTAATAGCCGTGGTAAAAAGAGAATTCCTGTTGGCCGTGAGTGTGGTCGTCAGTACTGTCCAGGTCCAAGATGACCTGGTCGGGGCGTCTCTTCTTCAGCGAGCGGACATAACGCTGTAGGAACCCCCGGCTCAGACGCATGAGATCCTTCTTGCTGACAGAGTTTTCCAAACGGGAAAAAGTTGCCTGGGTGGCCAAGTCAGGATCGCTCTCAGGTAACTGATCACAGACGGTCTTGAGCATGGGATCCGAGCGCAGCGTGTCCGCGTCATTGCAGTCTTCGTACCCGGCAACGATCTGAAAGACTCGTTGTCGGATCAGCTTTAACTGCTCATGACGAACGTAGCGTTGGTCCCGGCTATCCGCAATACACGAACTGAAGTCCTCGCAGAGTCGATCTTGCCGATCCAGGGAACCAAACAACAGCCATCCGGCATCGGAAGTCAGGTTCCCACCATCAAAACGAGCCGTGATTTGTGTGTGCGAGTGAAATGCCAGGGTGGTCTGACAGACTGGGTTTGACATTGCCGTAGTTCTCCGATAAGGATTTGTTTAATAAACCCTTTTATATCAGAGAGCTACGGCATTTTTTCTGGTCCCCAATCCACTCGAATCCGGATCTCTTGCATAATCCGGGCTAGGCCTGTCTGGTAGTCGGCTCCCGCTCGCCCCAGGGCCAGCAGCCGTTCGATTTGCCGTGCCGGGTGTTTCGGTTTCGACGCCCTGAGTTTTGGGCAGCTTGTGTGCTCCCCGACTCGACACTCCAGCAGGGCAAATTCGAAGGGATCTTGATGGCGCAGTTGCCGGGCCCTTTCGAGGTAAGGAACATATTCACCCGGGTGCCCAAATCGGGCCAGGAAGAAGGCTACATTCGCATTGAGTTGAAAAGCTACGGGTGCTGAGAATTCGTTCTCATCCAGAGACAAGGCCTTCTGATAACTGAGGCGGGCTCGCTCCGGCAGGAGCAACTCCTCATGCAAGATGGCCAAGTTGTTCCAGGTCGCGGCGATTCCTTCGCTCACTCCCAGTTGGCGGAATCGCTCAAGCGACTGTTGAAAGGCCTGGATGCTGGGTTGAAGCTGGTCCAGGTACCAGAGGGTGTAACCTCTTCCCTGCAGCAGAGTGGCGGTCAAGAACGGCTGGGGTTGAACTGGGCTGCGGAGTGACCAGGCCTGGTCGAGAAGCGCCAGACTAGCCCCTGGATCTCCCTCACTCTGGGCAAGCTCCGACGCATAGTAGAGGCTGAAGGCGGCCTCGGAGAGAGCCCCCTGCTGACGGAAAAGGACCGCTCCTTTGCGATATAGTTGCGCGGCTTCCCGCTCCTGCCTCTTTGCTTCCAGTGAAATCGCCTGGAGCAGCATCTGGGTTTCTCGTCGCAAGTGCGAGTGGTCGAGCAGAAAAGAGTCGAATGAATGGTCGTTACGCTTAGCCTGCCACTCTCTGACTGCGTCGGCCGTGTTGTGGCCGAGAGCTGCTCGCTGTCGAAGACGATGGTGAAAGTCCCGCGGATGTTCCAACTCGGCAGCCGGCGCGCCCCGGGCTAGTTCCGGCACTGCCCAACTTCCGGTCAGGAAACTGATCCACAGGAGTGAAAGATGGCAGAAGGTTCTGGTCATGGTTCAGACTCTTGATGCAGTCGCAGAAGCAGGAGCCGGACTGCTTCGAAGTAACGGTTTGCGGGCGTCACCCCGGAAAGAGCCGCTTGCGCCTCTGCCGTCCGCCCCTGGCGAAGACGGACTTGGGCCAGAAACCAGAGAGCATCGCTGCGATGCGTGGCTCCGTCTGAGGTCAGCGGGATCAGAACCTGCGCCGCCTCTTCGAGATGTCCCAGGAGATACAGGCTGACCCCGCGGTAGAAACTCGCTTCCGAGTCTTCCGGGTAGCTCGCGAGGACGGCGGCTGCCTCCTGATAGCGACGTTGTTGATAGGCCTCGAAGGCTTCCGTCGGAGCGAGAGCCGAGTCCCGGTCTGAAACTCGTGTCTCCAGCCGAAAGATGGGATGGGGAGTCAGGGAGGCCTGCGGTTCGATGCTGCGAGAAGGGGTCGCCAGAAAGATGGCGGTCGATGCGAGCAGTGTCAGCATCAGGATTGCCGCTAGCCCGTAAAGCCTTGTCGGCGGAGTGTTTCCGACTTTTCGGTGTGACACCCCATGAAATGTCTGACTTGGGGTTCGCAAGAACGGTACAGTCGAAGTGGAGTCCGGTTCGGCGGGCCAATCTTCTAGTAGAAACTGCAGACCAAGCATGACTTGGAGTCTCTCCTGGCAGTCCCGGCATTCCTCCAAATGGGAGTGGAGTCGGGGCGTGTCTGAGAGCTTCAACGCCCCACTGGCCATCCGCTCGAGTGGGAAATCACGGCAGTTCAATGCCACATCCTTATTCGTCATCGGAATAGAGTCCTCGTTTACGGAGGTGGCTTCGAATCGTGTCGATCCCCCGCAGCATGCGGCTGCGGACGGTCGAATAGGCAATTCCCCGATCCGAACAAATCTCCTTGAGGGAGCGGTTTCGCTTTCCGAACACCATGCGAACAGCATCTCTCTGGTGTTGGGGGAGCTTCTTCATGGCCCGCTCGATCTCACGCAGCAGGTCCTTCTGGCAATGACGCCGTTCTTGCCGCAGCAAGAGCTGCAACGGATCCGGACTGGGCCGCGAGTTCTCTCCGGATTCGAGATAACAGTCTTGCCGTTCTGCGGTTTGGAACGGTTGCTGCCGTCGGTTTCTCCGGTAGTGGTCGATCGTTGTGTTGATCGCGACTCGACACAGGAAATTCAGGGCGTCGCCCGAAGTTTCGAATTGCCTGTCGGTGCGGAGCGCCTTGAGGAAGGCTTCCTGGAGAAGATCATCGACAGTACTCGGATCGGGAACGATGTTGCGGATAACTGCTCGCAGGCGCGGCCGGTTCTCAAGCCAAATTTGATCCAGCAAAACGCAAAGTTAGCGTTCGTGGAAAGGTTCCGCTAGAGATTCTTGGGGGGACCTGAAACGGTAATCCTATTGTGCCCGGGGTCTTCCGGGCTGTCAAGGTTTGAGGAAAAAAGGCACCGCCATGGCCGCAGCACTCCGAAGGGCTGCGCCAAGACGGTTCCCGGTTTCATTCTGGCCCGCATAGTTCACAAATTGACGTCTGCAGGCCCGCGATCATTCGCGCTGACTGCGTTTTGCCAGGGAAAAGGAAGAGCAAAGGCAAAGACAGGGGGGGCGGGAATTGGATCCCTGGACCTCCTGGACCCTTGGCTCCGCACCCCTCCTCACAACCCCATCTGGTTGCGAAAGAGCTGAGCCCGTCGTCGCGACATGGCGACCTTGATGCCGCCCTCTAGAATGACCAAGAGGCTTCCGTCGGGACCTTGCTTAAGGCTGGCTACCCATTTGAGGCCAATCATGTTGCTGAGGGCGAGGCGGAAGAAATGTTCCGGATCGAGTCGTTGCTCCAGGTAGCTCAGCGAGCGGTGCACCAAAGGGCGGTTGGAGGCGAAGTGAATGCGGGTGTAGTTGCCTTCGGAGGTCAGGAGGCTCACGTCGCGAATGTGTACGAACCAGCAGCGTTTTCCGTCCTTGACAAAGAACCGATCGTTGAGACTGAGGCGGCTTCTGACTTGGGTTGAGCGTTCGAGTCGTGCCCCGGCCTTTTCCAGCGCTTGGGCAAGCCGGTACGGCTCGAGTGGTTTGAGCAAGTAGTCAAGAGCGTTGAATTCGAAAGCCTGGATCGCGTGTTGGTCAAAGGCAGTGGTGAAGATCACCTCGGGGACCGGGTCGAGTTCCTGGAGAAGATCGAGCCCGTTTTTGCCTGGCATCTGAATGTCGAGGAAAATCAGATCGGGTTGGGTCGAGCGGATCAACTCGAGAGCCGATTCCACTTCGGTCGCTTCCCCCACGATCTCTACCTCCGGATGAGCGCGTAGAAGCCTTTTCAATTCACTTCGCGCTAGGCGTTCGTCTTCAACCAGCACCGCCCGCATCGTCTCTTCCTTTCAGAGGGATGTTGATTCGAGCCCGACTCTTGTTCGGCTCCTTTTGTGAGAGTTGGAGTGAGGCATCCGGTCCATAGATCAGCTCGAATCGGGAGGCGGCATTGCGGAGCCCGACTCCATCTCCTCTTTTCTCAGCGATCTCGCCCCCCGAATTGATGACATCGATCAGAAAGCGTGAACTATTGCAAGACGCCACCACCGATAGGTTGCCTCCCGCTCTCAGGTTGGCGACTCCGTGTTTGATGCCGTTCTCGACCAGGGACTGGACCAAAAGTGGGGGCACCATCAGTTGCAGGCAAGCTTAGTCAACCTGGAAATCGTATTGGAGCCGCTCTTCGAGTCGAATGGCCTCCAGTTCGAGGTAGTTTCTGACGGCTCGGAGCTCCTCGCGCAGCGGTACTGTCTCGGTGTTGGACTGCAGAGCATATCGGAGCAGGGAGGCCAGTTGAGTCACCATCTGCTGGGCCTTTTCGGGGTCTTCTGAAATCATTCCCTGAAGGCTATTTAAGCAGTTGAAAAGAAAATGCGGATTGAGCTGGCTTTTGAGCGATTTCAGCTCTGCTTCGCGGGCAGTGGCCTGGATCTGCCACTTCTCGAGCTGCGTTTGTTGAAAGGCTTCGAAGAAGCGGATAGCAAAATAGAGGGTTCCCCAGCCGCAATAGACCAAGGTCCAATTCAGGGTCTGCAGGAGCAGGAGTTGCAGGCTGTGATCCTCCCGGGCATCCTCGGGAATTTTGACGAAGTGACCTAACAGGATGATTAGGATGACTAGAATGGCTGCGCCTAGGAGAGAAAAGAGCAGTATCCGCGGGATGAGCCGCCGCAGGCTCAAACGTGTCCAATCTTTGGGTCGTGCAGTAATCCTGAAGAGGTGACTCAAGGCCATCCCAACGCCAGCGGCGAACCCCACCATTGCTGAGTAGCCCCAATCCAAAGAGCCATGCAATTGGATCCGAGTAATCAGGTTGATGCCGAGGAAAGCTCCCCAACCTCCGAATTGACATAACCAGTAGGCTAGGGTCCGATTCATCGTTTGCTCTTGCTTTCGCAGTGCACATTATCATAGCTGGGAGGGATCCCATCTTTACCGGTGTCACTTCGTCGGGATGCTGTCCGGGACAGGGAAGCCGCACCCTTCTACGGGGAGGTAACGACGGGTTCGAACGGAACCGGTGTCACGGTCGCGATGAGATGGGTTCGGACAGCGGCGCCAGACTCCGGGATCGAGAGGGTCGGGTACGAAAACCCAATCCGCGACTTCCCTGAATTCGGCATCATCCCGTGGGATGACAAAACGGTTACCTCGAAGGAGGTTTGAAGTCTGTGATCGAGGCGGTTATATTCAGCTCCGCCTTGGAGACCGTGAATTCGTTAATCCCCTGACCGCCAGCGTAGGTTTCCAGGGTGTGGGGGATCTGGACACCGTCGACCTCCTTGTAATTGCTGGCGTGGGACTCGACCGGGACTTCCTCTCCGGTCTGCGGATTGACCGTTGTGCTAAGAGTCTTGACCACTAAATAGCTCTGCTTGTCGATGAAGTATTCGTTGACCTGTCCACTGGCCAAAGTCATCTTGATGCGATACGCAGGTTTGCCGCGAACTTCACCGTCTTCAAGCAGCTCCGGCTTGTTCCCCTTCTTTTGATAGTCCACAAACGCGTTTTCGAAGGTGGCAGAACGCACTACGGATTGGGCCGCCAGCCCTTCCAGTATCTCCACCTGGCCGGTGCCTCCGAACTGCGAGGGCTGGATTTGCCAGGCAGCTGTCCCGTCATAGGCTTGGACGATCGAGTCATCGCCCACTGTGACTTCAATCTTGTGGTGGTTGGGACGTTGGGTTAGCCAGCGGAACTTGCCACTTACGATGCCCCCGCCGAGCAATGCATCTCCAACTAACAGTCGGGATTCCATGGAGCGCAGTTTGCCGGCCCCGCCCTGCGCTTGAACACTCTTTTCGAGAATCTCGCCCGTACTCTGAGCGGCCAGTGTAGGCACCCCGAGGAGGAAGCTGAAAGCTAGAGCTCCTAGTCGAATCATGATGATCTCCTTTTCCCAATGGTACTAGGATCTCCGAGACCCCGGTACTGATTCAGCAGTAGTTCGTTGCCGTCACTAACTGCCCTCCAGAACGCTCGGCAGCGACGATCTGTTCACTGGCTTTTGATGAGCGGTCAAACGGCGGGATGAGTGGAGCGTGGTTACTCTAAGCCCGGATACCAAAGCGGTAGCAAGCTACGCGCACTCCAAATCGGCGCGCGTCGGCCGGGGACGACTCTTTAGCCGGGTGGCGAGGCGATTTGGAGTGCTACAGCGGGGTCGTTGGCGACAACCTGGCGGGTCTCTACGAATCGAGCTGCCGCTTTGGTATCCGGGCTAGCCGAGTGAGCATTCCAGAGCACCGAGGCAGAGAAGAACCACGGGAATTGGACCTCCGGACCCTTGGACCTTCCCCCGAATGTGGGAATTGGACCCCTGGCCCCTTGGACCCCTTCCCTACTAGGAGCCTGTCCGAGTAATGGTGTGGATCGAGATGCGAGGCGTCCGGCACGCAAGGCGATGGCCCCCATCGTTAAGTGCCAGCAACGAAGCAGATGGGTCTTGTTGTTCAGCCTGACTAGATCTCACAAGCCTAGCCAGAAAGAAAACGCCGCCCGTAACCCGAAGGGAACAGGCGTTAAGTGGCCGAATCTTTTTGTCGAGAGCCGTAGACGATGGGGGCCATCGCCGTCCGTCTCTCTCCGCGAGCTCGACTCACTAGACCCCTGTTCGCGACCGCACCCCAATACTCGGACAGGCTCCTAGCCCCCGGCAAAGGAATACAGCAGATCGGCGTAACCTTTCTCGATCTCCGCCAGGCCTGCCACCGGAGACCCGGCTTTGGGATGGATGAGCATGTATTCGTTGGGTGCATGAGCGCCCGAGCCATGCCCGAGGCCGGCTGGGACCAGAGGTAATCCAAGGCGCTCAGTGAAGACATAGAAGGGCGCGCTGCCGGCCAGCCGGGGCCATACGACCGGGGTATGGTCGTACTTGTTGAATACGCCGATGCTGGATCGGACTATGGGAGCGTGGACCGAGGTCTGGGAAGCCGGATAGCCCGACATCTGGCGGATTACGATGTCCTGGAAGCCGTTCCGATCAAGTTGTTCGCGGATCAGGGCCAGGGCCTTTTCCGGACGCAAGTTGGGGGGCAGACGCGAATCCACCTTGGCGGTCGCGATATGCGGCAGGATGGTCTTGGTCCCCTCTCCCGTGTAGCCGCTCCAGATGCCGTCGATATTCAGAGTGGGTTCGTACAGATAGCGCATGATGGTCTCTTCCTTGTTCCCACCTCCCAGCCATTTCTCAACACCCAGAGCTTGCCGGATCAACTCTTCGTCCCACCGTTCCATCAACCCGCGGATCAGCTCCCTCTCTTCATCGGAGGGAGGTCGGACATCGTCGTAGTAGCCTGGAATCTCGATCCGGTTGCCGTCTCCGCTGGTCAGACACGCGAGCGCCTGGACTAGTCGCCAGGCAGGAGCATCCACGATCGCTTTGTAGGATCCGTGGATCTCGGCCCGAGTCGGTCCACCCTGAGCGCCCCCACGGGCCTCCATCTCGAAGTAAAGAATTCCCTTCACTCCCAGGTTCAGTCCGAGTTCTCCCCGGCTGTTCTGGGAATTGAATGGAAAGAAGCAGGCGTCGGCGGTCTGGAGAGGCTCCAGGAACTTCTCAATGAATTCCGGATAGTGAGGTGATCCAAGCTCCTCTTCCCCTTCGGCAGCCACGAGGAGGTTGACGGGAGGTTTTCCGTCGCAGGCCAAGATAGCCTCCAGAGCATTCAGAAAAGCCCGCTCCGGTCCTTTCTGATTGGTAGCGCCCCGTGCCATCAGGACTGTGCCCAGGGGGCTTTCGACGAGGGCCCCCTCAAAGGGCGGGACCTGCCAGTCTTCGGGGTTGACCGGCTGGACGTCGTACATCAGGTAGATCATCAGGGTCTTGGCCGCCCCTGCATCGTAGGTCCCCCAGACCCCCGGATGGCCCGAGGTGGGGACCAGCTGAACTTCCTGGAAACCGAGCTGGCAGAGATCGCCGGCCAGCATTTCCGCCATCTCCTGAATTCCGATGTTCTGAGCAGAGACCGAAGGTTGCCGCACCCAGCGTTGCAGCTGTCGGACATGCCGTTCCAGGTGCTGATCGATGTATCGATAGACTTCCGGGTGATGGCCCCGGTAGGGTGTAATGGTGCCGGCGTCGAAGCTGCTGCCTTCACCTAGTTCGAACTCGGGTCGCTGGGTTGCACTCTGAGACAAAGCCAGGCTGGCGGCGACTCCGGACAGAGAGGTCGTGACGAAGCCTCGACGGCCGATTCTGCCGAGCCGCAGGGTCGAGGCGATAGAGGGACTGGATTGGGGTGTCTGAGTCATCCCATCATTGTAGCGCTCCTTCGTTCGAGGTTCT
>CBDDCF010000024.1:0-169829 GCA_965225995.1 Acidobacteriota bacterium
TCACAGAGTATTGCGACAAGCATCGGCTCAGTGCACGGGAACGGCTCGAGCTTTTCATCCCCGTTTGCAGGGAAATCCAGCACGCTCATCAAAAAGGTATCATCCACCGGGATATCAAGCCCTCCAATGTACTGGTTGAGGTCCAGGGGAAGTCCCCGATCCCAAAGATAATCGATTTTGGGGTGGCCAAAGCCACAGCCCAGCGATTGACAGAGAAAACCGTCTTTACCCAGCAGGGCATCTTGATCGGCCCGCCCGCCTACATGAGCCCTGAACAATCTGAGATGACCCAGTTGGACATCGACACCCGGACGGATATCTATTCTCTTGGTGTGTTGCTCTACGAGCTCCTGGTAGGGAGTCCGCCCTCCGATACGAAGGCACTGCTGAAGGCGGGATTCGACGAAATGCGCAGGATCCTTCGAGAGGAGGACCCACCAACGCTGACGACTCGGCTCAGTGGCTTGGGAGACACAGCCAGCGAAGTTGCCACACGCCGCCATACGGATGTGGCTTCGCTGAAGAGACAACTCAGCGGAGATCTGGATTGGATCACGCAGAAAGCGATGGAAAAAGATCGGATCCGCCGCTACGAGTCGGCCTCTGAACTCGTCACGGACATCGGCCGGTATTTCAACCAGGAGCCCGTGCTTGCCATCCCACCCAGCACCGCCTATCGAGCCTCCAAATTCGTCCGTAGACACAGAGCGCTGGTCGCGAGCGTGTTGACTGTTGTTCTGGTTTTCGCCATCGGCTTTGCCATCAGTACATGGTTTTACTGGGGAGCCAGCCAGGCCGAGAGAGCGGCGGCCCAACGGTTTGTCTCCCTCTACGAAGAACAAGGACGCCAGGAGTTACTGCAGGGAGCTCCGACGAGAGCGGCAGTTTATCTGGGGCAAGCCTACAAACTCGGTGCCGAGGGCCCGTCCCTTCGATTCTTGCTGGCCCGGGCACTGCAATCCCCGGAAGGCCAGGAGTTTTCCTTGGAAGCTCATTCAAGATCTGTGCTTTCCGGCGCCTTTAATCGGGCGGGAACTCGGGTTGTCACTGCCAGCTCAGACAACACAGCCAAGATATGGGATTCCCTTAGTGGCCAGCTCTTAGCAACCCTCCAGGGTCACAGAAACTCTGTGGGATCTGCGGTGTTCAGCCCCGACGGCTCCCGCATCGTTACTGCCAGCCAGGACAGGACCGCCAAAGTGTGGGAGGTAGCCACGGGTCGCCTCCTTTTCTCGTTGGAGGACCACGATAAGGGCCTGACCGAGGGTGCCTTCAGCCCTCGGTGCCAAAATCGTTACCGCCAGCTTCGACACGACCGCCAAAGTGTGGGATGCGCTCAGTGGCCGGCTGCTGGCCACACTAGAAGGTCACTCGGTTGATGTGAGATCTGCAGCCTTCAGTCCCGACGGCTCCAGTATCCTCATCGCCAGCCATGATCGTTCCGCGAAGCTGTGGAGTGTCAACGGTCAGCTTCGCCTCAGTCTTGAAAGTCCATCGCCTCTTCACTTTGCTCTGTTCAGCCCTGACGGAGCCCGTGTTCTTTTGGCAGGTCATTTTGGGACAGCGCAGCTCTGGGATTCTTCCACCGGCCAATTATTCGCTTCCCTAGACGGACACGAATCACAGATTTCAGCCACCGCCTTCAGCCCCGATGGGTCCCGATTCATTACGGCCAGTCGCGACGAGACTGTAAAGTTGTGGGATGGCCTTACTGGTCAGTACCTTGCCTCCTTGCAGGGCCATGAGCGTCCGGTGACTGCGGCCGGCTTCAATCTCGACGGAACTCAGGTAGTCACGGGGAGCATGGACAATACGGCGAAGATATGGGACGTCTCTGACGGACGCCTGCTTGCGTCCCTGGAGGGACATACGGGCTCCGTCGGCTCCGTTGACTTCAATCCACAACACCCCCGAATTCTCACTGCCAGTAGCGACGGTACCGCCAAGCTGTGGCACGCTTCACCGGCAGGGCTCAGCCTTTTCCGCTTGAAGACCGGGAAATCCGCCACAGACGTTTTCAACGCCGCCATCGTCAATTCTGCTGTCTTCAACCACGATGGAACCCGTCTCCTCACGGCCAATGGAGAGGACAACGTGGTTCGCCTGTGGGATGGTGTTAGCGGCAAGCTGCTGTCCTCGCTGGCCGATCTCAGCGAAGTTTCTTTGTCGGGTACAGGTACGCAGAGCCGTTCTGGGTCGGACTCTCGAGTCGGCCCGGCGGCTGCCTTTGGTCGCGACGGCGCCCGAGCCTGTTCCCTCGGTGGAGATCCTACGGTAAGGCTGTGGGCTGTTGCCGAACGCGAGCTTCTGATCTCTTGGCCTGCACACCAAGACCGGGTAACGTCGGCTGTTTTCAGCCCGGATGGGAATCGAATCGCAACCACCGGCCTTGATCAGACGATCAAGATATGGAATGTCAACGGCGGGCTATTGGCATCTCTAGAGAGTTACCCAGATGCGATCCGACAGCCATTAGGTGTGCGCTTCTTGAGTTCACCCAACGGGGGCTGGCATTATGCCGCCTTCAACCCCAAGGGGACACACATCGTCACTGCCGGGAGGGATGGGACCACAAACCTATGGGACATCGCCAGCGGCGAGATCGAAATCTCGCTTCGCACGGGAGTGCCGCGCCTGGTTGCTTTCAGCCCCGAAGGGGACCGCATGCTCAGCGTCCGAAGTCGTAGTGCCACAGCCGATTTGTGGAGCACGACAACCGGCAACCTCCTCTTCTCGTTGGAAGGCCACACCAGCTTTTTGGACGTTGTCGCTTTCCACCCAGACGGCTCCCGGATCGCAACCGCCGGTGCGGATCGCACAGCCAGACTCTGGGACAGCTCAACGGGGGCACTCCTGGCGTCGTTGCAGGGCCATGAATGGAGGATCGGTGTCCTCGCTTTTAGCCCGGATGGCTCTTTTATTGTGACAGGTGGTGCCGGTGAAGCCAGGATTTGGGGACGCCTCTGGAGGCCAGCTGCTTTTTTCGCTGGAAGGCCAGAAGGGCACCGTTCGTTCGATCTTTTTCAGCCCCGACGGATCGCGGATTGTGACCACCAGTACGGATGGCCTGGCCAGAGTCTGGGACGTTCATCTGGAGACTCGAAGTCCTCAGGAGATTCTCGAAACTCTGGATCGTATAGTCCCGTGGCGTCTAGAAGGGGGCCGTCTTCTTCCGAAAGAGCCAGGTGCCAGCTCGGGTCAATGATGAATCGCACTTCGCCTTTCCAGCCTCGCGCTCTCAACCAGAGAGTCTCCCCGACAATGATGGGTCGAGACATCTTGTCCCTGCCTCCGTCCACGCCAACTGGCCCATTTCAGGCGCACCCCCACCCCAGGGGACGCGAGGGCCCCTACTATTAATAACGTGCGAATCGCAAAATATGCGAAACAAATACTGTCGCTATCCTCGAAACGAAACCCTTCAGCAAGAAGCGTCGAAAGTTCGGACCTTGTAACGTTTCCTTTGCATTGCCTTAGAACCTAAGCAGATCGACAAGGGGGAGGAGACAGATGAAGACCAATGTCAGGAAGAGTCGAGCGGGTTTGGAGAGTTTCGCGATGGGAACCATTGCAGTGGGCCATCGCGCTATCTTCATCGACGCCGGCAAGTCGCCCGCCGCGGCGAGTCAGACGAACCTGACTGAGCCATCCCACCCTCCGACTACACCGGCCACTCCGCCACTGCAGCCGGGTCCCACCTTTGGTCGCTCGACCTGGCCGACCGTACTGGGAACCATTGCCATCATTTTCGGGGCCGGAGGGATTCTCTCGGGAGCGTGGGCTCTGGTTGCTCCCACCGTGATGGAAGCGCTCGTGTCGTCTGGGCCGGGTTCACCTCCGGAGTCGCTTCGCGAAATGCTCGATGTGATGAGCGCGTGGCGAGTCTGGACCACGCTCTTGGCGCTCCTTGGCGTTGGCGCAGCTGGGTTACTTCTGGCAGCTGGTGTCTTGTTGATCAAGAGGCGGCGGAAGGCGATTAGCGCCTTGAGAATCTGGGGAGTTCTGAAAATATCGTTGGCCGTGGCCGGTTCCGCCTTTGGGCTGGTTCTGCAAGATACTCTGAGGGAAGTGACGGAAGCACCCTCCATGGCTTTCGCCGAGGTCATGACTGTGTTTGGGTTGCTTTACGGTTGTGCGCTGCCAGTCTTCTGCCTGATCTGGATTGCTCGAGAGCGAGTCAAAACTGAGATTCGGAGATGGGCATGATGCGTTGTCGAAACTGCGACCATTCGCTCTTGAACCTGACGCCCGGTGCCTGTCCTGGATGCGGCACTCTGTTCAAGCCGAGCGAGCACGAATTCGGCGCCAACAGTGTCCGCTTCTGTTGCCCTTTTTGCGACCAGGCATACTACGGCACGAGCGAAAAGGGGCACCTGATCCCGAGCGCATTCCCGTGTGCCTCTTGCGGACAGCAGGTTCAGATGGACATGATGACCCTGCGGCCGAGAGAGGAGACTAACAACCAGCAAACGGAGCCCGTTGAGGTCCCCTGGCTGAGATCGCGCGAGCAAGGATTGATTGCGGCGTGGTTCTCCATGCTGGGGATGGCGCTATTCTCACCCCGCCGCCTGGTCCACGGTCTTCCCCCGACCAGCTCGCTGAAACGGGCTCTCGGTTTTGCGGCCCTGACCGTTGGACTCATCTACATGATCGCACTCCTGCCGGGTCTGGCTTTCTTGCTGCTGGGATTGCTTGCCGCGACCGGCGCTGAGGACAGCGGCCCTGCACTTTCTCGCATGGTCGGAATAGTTGCTGTCGGCCCGCTGGCCATCGTGTTTGGTATGGTCCTGTTCACGTTACTATGGGGTCCCGTCACCCACGCCATGCTCAGGCTGACCGGCCGAATCGTGACCTCAAGGCGCGGTTAGAAAAAGCCTACACGAAGAAACACGGTGGTCTTGACGGGCTCGAAAAAGAGATCGACAGAATCCTCTCGTCTCGACCGAAAGTGTTTCTAGCTGGTCGTTACGATCCCGAAGTCGAGTCCAACCGGGTGGTCCTCGCCGAACTGTTCACAGGCGCCGATTGCGGACCCTGCGTGGCTGCGGATCTGGCCTTCGATGGACTGATGGAACGTTACAATCGTGAAACCGTGGCGCTGCTCCAGTATCACCTCCATATCCCGGGTGCAGACCCCTTGTCGACCCCCGAGACCCTGAAGCGGGCCGGCTATTACGCTGTGCGTGGAACTCCCAGTGTGTTCGTCAACGGTGCCCGCACGGGTCGTGGCGGTGGCTCAGCAGCCAGGGCGCAGCGAAACTTCAACCTCTACAAGAACACGATCGAGTCACAGCTCTCCACTTCTCTCCCTGCACCACTGTTGAGTCTATCGCTGACGAGGGATGGAACCACCTTCACCATGTCCGGAGCTGTCGAGTTGACCGACGGCCCGAATCAACCTGCCAATCCGAGACTTCACCTGGTCCTGGCCGAGAAGGTGGTCCATTACACCGGAGCCAACGGCACCCACTTTCACCACTTTGTGGTTAGAAAGATGGTGAGCCCTCCGGAGGGTCTCCGGCTAGATGCCGTCGACCGCAGGACCGAGTATGTGAAGTCCGTCGAGCTGGCCGAGATCAGTGCCAGCTTGAGGGACTACCTGGACGAGTATGAGCAGGAGAGGGAGAGGTTCAAGTGGATCGAAAAGCCCTACCAGGTTGATCGATACCAAGTTGTTGTTGTGGCCTTTGTCCAGGATGAAGCGACGAAAGACGTGCTGCAGGCAGCCTTTGCATACCCGAACGAGCGCCACAAAGACAGACAGAATCCTTAAAGTATCGGCAGGAGGTTGTGAGCCCGTTTGAAAATGCGGGACCAGAGGATGGGTCAAAGCACCAAAACATCAAGCGCCAAATCTGAAGTAAATTGCAATCTTCAAGCTTCAAAATCTAGCCAGAGACGGGAAAGGTGTGGGCCTTCCCTGCAGGCTCTATCCTGCAATCAGAGCGAATAATAAAGAATATGCTAGAGTATAAGTGAATCAAAAATAATACGGGAGTTATGATGTCCAAGACGGTGACGCTCAGGATAGACGAAGAGACTTACGAGGAATTCCGCGAAGCCGCTCAGGCTCAACGTCGCTCTCTTTCTAACTTGATTGAAACTGCGGCCCTGCTCAAGATCCGTGAGCTTCAATTCATTGATGACGCAGAGATGGCAGAGATACTGGCCAACGAACGGCTGGTTGAAAGTCTCAAGGCAGGGTCCCGCGATGCCCGGCACAAAAGGGGCCGGTTCGTTGAGTGATGTCTCTGTTTTTGAGACTGAGCAGTTCGAAAAGGACCTGAAACAGCTGGCCAGGGCAGGAAAGCCGACCGTTGTCAGCAAACTCAGGCGAATCGTCTATCACCAACTTCGCCGCAATCCGCACTACGGGCCGCATGTGAAGAAGCTCAAGAATTACTCCCCTGAGACGTGGCGATACAGAATAGGAGCGTGGCGCTTTTTCTACGAGATCGACGATGCAGAGGGGGGCGTTTTTATGATTGCGGCTTCCCACCGCGGATCCTCATATCAGTGATCCCTCTGCAGGTGCGGTACCTCGCCGCCCGCGAACCCGAGCACCAACTGTCGCTCTCGGTCAGAGCCGTTGGTATTTTCCTCTACGGTCTTGCGGCTACACCTCACGCATTCGAAAGCAGCGAGCGGAGCACGTAGTGCAAGATTCCACCGTGGCGGTAGTATTCGACTTCATTCGGGGTATCGACCCGAATCAGCGCGGAGAATTGTTGGCTGCTCTCGTCCGGGCGATGGGCGTGGATGGTGACTTCTTGCCGGGGGACAAGGCCCTGGCTGAGTCCGCTGATGTCGAATGTCTCCCACCCGGTTAGGCTGAGCGAAGCGGCATCCTGTCCATTCAGGAACTGAAGAGGAAGGACACCCATGCCGATCAGGTTGCTGCGGTGGATGCGCTCATAGTTGGTGGCTAGGACAGCTTTCACTCCCAGCAGCCGTGTTCCCTTGGCCGCCCAATCGCGAGACGATCCTGAACCGTATTCCTTTCCTGCGATGACCAGCAAATCGGTACCTTGATTTTGGAATTGCCTGGAGGCGTCAAAAATCGAAACCACTTCTCCATCAGGCGAAGTCCGGGTGTAGCCCCCTTCCTTGCCTCGGGCCAACCGATTCATAAGTCGAATGTTGGCGAAAGTTCCCCGCATCATGACCTCGTGGTTGCCGCGGCGGGAGCCGAAGGAATTGAAGTCGCGACGGTTCACTCCGTGAGAGATCAAGTATTGACCGGCCGGCCCATCCTCGGGAATCGACCCGGCCGGAGAGATGTGATCGGTCGTCACGGAATCCCCCAGGTAGGCCAGAACCCTCAGACTCTTCAGGTCTTCGACAGGATCGGGTTCCACCCCCATGCCGTCGAAAAAGGTGGGGTACTTGATGTAGGTGGAGGAATCGCTCCAGTCGTAACGGTTGCCTTCGGGCACCGGCAGCTCGCGCCATTCTTCATCTCCGGTAAAGACATCGGCATACTTCCTGGCAAACATGTCCTTCCGCACCGAGGATTGAATCTGAGCCTGGATCTCGGATTGGGTGGGCCAGATGTCGTGCAAGTAAACCGGATTGCCTGCCTGATTCACGCCCAGAGCTGCAGTCGCGATGTCTCGATCCATACGTCCGGTCAGAGCGTAGGCCACCACCAGCGGTGGAGAAGCCAGGTAATTAGCGCGCACATGCGGGCTGATACGCCCCTCGAAATTGCGGTTTCCGGAGAGTACGGAGCAGGCGACCAGGTCATGCTCTTCAATGGCCTTCTGGATCTCGTCAGGCAGGGGGCCGCTGTTTCCGATACAGGTCGTGCAGCCATATCCAACGAGATTGAAACCGAGTTGGTCGAGGTAAGGTCGCAGGCCCGATTCCTCCAAGTACTCGGTGACGACCTTGGAACCGGGAGCCAGGCTGGTTTTGACCCAGGGCTGGCGACACAAACCGTTCTCGACGGCCTTCTTGGCGACCAATCCGGCCGCCAGCATTACTGACGGGTTGGAAGTGTTTGTGCAGCTCGTAATAGCCGCGATCACGATCGAACCGTGTCCCATTTCAAACTCGGTCGGATTCCCTTCGGGATCGTTCATTTTTACCTTGACTCGGGGAGGGGCAGTCATCACCGCAACCGAGGAATCCTGCTCTGCCGAGCTGTGCGTTAGAGTTGGGAGAGACTCCTCAAAGGCCTGCTGGGAACGACTTAAGAGGATCCGATCCTGAGGCCGCTTGGGGCCAGCGATGCTGGGCACGACGCTACTTAGTTCCAGCTCTACAGTGTCGCTGTATTCGGCTTCCGGGCTGTCTGCATCGTGAAACAGCCCCTGGGCGCGGGCATAGGCCTCGACCAGCCGGACCCGATCTTCGTCCCGAGCCGTGAAATTGAGATAGTCCAAGGTCTGCTGGTCAATCGGGAAGATGGCGCAGGTGGCGCCGTACTCTGGAGACATATTTCCCAAGGTGGCGCGATCTGCCAGTGACAGGCTACTTAACCCGGGCCCATAGAACTCCACAAATTTGCCGACCACACCCTTGCCGCGCAGCATCTCGGTGATTGTCAGGACCAGATCGGTGGCGGTAGCGCCCTCGCTTAACCGGCCGGTCAGCTTGAAACCGACCACTTGGGGGATCAGCATGCTGATAGGTTGTCCCAGCATGGCGGCTTCGGCTTCGATTCCGCCCACTCCCCAACCCAGCACTCCCAGGCCATTGATCATCGTCGTGTGGCTGTCGGTTCCCACCAGCGTGTCCGGATAGGCCAAGGGTTGGGCCTCGGAACAATCGAGGAAGACGACCCGTGCCAGGTACTCCAAGTTCACCTGATGAACGATGCCGGTTCCCGGCGGCACCACTTTGAAATCGGCGAAGGCATTCTGTCCCCAACGCAGAAACTCATAGCGTTCTCGGTTTCGCGCAAATTCCCGCTCCAGGTTGATTTGAAGGGCCATGCGGGTAGCGAAGGCGTCTACTTGCACTGAATGATCGATGACCAGTTCGACCGGAACCAGTGGGTTGATTCGGTCAGGGCTTCCGCCCAGTTGAGCCATCGCCTCCCGCATCGCGGCAAGATCGACCACAGCCGGAACTCCGGTGAAGTCCTGCAGCACCACGCGGCCTGGCCGAAATGCAATCTCCCGGCTTGGAATGGCCCGCGGCTCCCAACTCAAGAGAGCCTGAATGTCATCGGCGGTCACCGACGTCCCATCTTCGCAGCGGAGCAGGTTCTCGAGCAGAACTCGCATCGAATAGGGGAGTCGCTCGGCCGTTCCGACGCCTTTCTTCTCTAGTTCAGGTAAGCTGAAGTATTGAAATTCCGCGCCATTTGCCGCCCCAGTCGAAAGTACTCCGAAGCTATCTTTGAATCTGGCCATTGACCTCTCCCTGTAGTTCTCGTGTTGGCCCTCGAAGCTGGAATGAGCCATTCTATACCCGGAGGCCATTTCGAGTCGGCTCGTTCCTCCATTAACAGTCTCGTTTTCCTTGAAGGCTGCGTCGCACTTCTCGCTGGCAACCAAAATACATCCCGAATTCACAATGGGAACTTCCCGGACCGGCTCCCCGCAAAGCTCCGCCTCAAATCGACGAGAATATAGCTGGATAAGAGCCGGTCAGTTCCCAGTTTCAGAAACTTGATCCCGACTGTAGGCAAGTTGCAAGGGAGAGGCTCCTAGTCCGGCCGAATCCGGGCCGTCGCCTATGCTAGAATTCGCATTCTCATGGCAAAGAAGAGCACACTGATCCGAGGAGACGGAATCGGGCCCGAAGTGATGGCGGCGGCCACGAGAATCATCGACGCGGCAGGTGTCGACATTGAGTGGGAGCCGGTTGAGGCCGGGATCGATGTGATTTCCAAATACGGAAAACCCCTCCCCGACTATGTATTAGAGGCGATTGAGCGCAATGGGGTGGCTTTTAAGGGCCCCCTGATCACAATCGTGGCCAAGGGGTTCGCCAGCGTGAATGTGGAGATTCGTAAACGCCTCAACTTGTATGCGAATCTGCGGCCGGTGAAGAATCTACCGGGTGTGCGGGCCCGCTTTGAAGACGTCGATCTGGTTGTGGTTCGTGAGAATACCGAAGATCTCTATTCCGGGCTGAAACACACCATTGCTCCCGGTGTGACGCAGAGCCTGAAGATCATTACCAGGGAGGCTTCGGAAAAGATTGCGCGCTTTGCCTTTACCTATGCTCGCAGCCATGCTCGTAAGAAAGTGACTGCCGTCCACAAGGCCAACATTATGAAAGTCTCCGACGGTCTCTTTCTGGATACCTGCCAGGAGGTGTCGCGAGATTTTCCGGATATCGAATATCGACAGATCATCGTCGATAATCTGGCCATGCAGCTGGTCCTCAATCCCCATCAGTTCGACATTCTACTTCTCACTAACCTGTATGGAGACATCATCTCTGATCTGTGTGCCGGGCTGGTTGGAGGGTTGGGCGTCGTACCGGGAGCCAATATCGGGAAGAAATGCGCGGTTTTTGAAGCGGTTCATGGGAGTGCTCCCGATATTGCGGGGAAGGGAATCGCCAATCCCATGGCCGTGCTTTTCAGCGGTATCCTGATGTTGCGTCACTTGAACAGGATCGATTCCGCCGAACGGATCTGGCGAGCTGTCTGTGACGTGACCCAGGAGGGAAAGTGCCTGACCCAGGATCTCAAGGGAACGGCCACCACCGAGGAGTTTGCGGATGCGGTCATTGCGGCCCTCGATTGACCGCTTGAAAGGAATTTAACGATGGTTATGGGAGAGTTGCCACGCGAGGCCGATGTTGTTGTTTTGGGCGGAGGACCGGGAGGTTATGCGGCCGCTTTCCAAGCAGCAGATCTGGGTTTTGACACCATTCTGGTCGATTCCAGAGAAGCACCTGGAGGAGTCTGTTTGTTCGTCGGCTGTATTCCTTCGAAGGCCTTACTGCATAGCGCGGAACTGATCGCTGGGGCTCGCCATGCGGCGGCTATTGGAATCGATTTTGGAGAGCCCAAGATTGATCTCGAGAAACTGAGGAGCTGGAAACAGGGTGTGGTCAAGAAGTTCACCGGCGGTCTGTCTCAATTGGCGAAGCTGCGAGGCGTCGACTTCATCCAGGGAATGGGACAATTCGAGAACTCCGAGACAATTCGTGTGGAAGGGCAAGAAGCGACTCGGATACGATTCAAGAACGCCATCATCGCCTCCGGTTCGAGACCCATGATGGTCCCCGGCCTCGACATCGATTCTCCACGGGTCATGGATTCCACCGGTGGCCTGGAACTGTCCGAGATACCGGAGACTCTGCTGGTCGTGGGGGGAGGTTATATCGGACTCGAGATGGGAACCGTCTACGCCGCTTTGGGGAGCCAGGTGACCGTTGTCGAACTCACGGACGGCCTTCTTCCGGGAGTCGATCGGGACCTCGTCCGTCCCCTCCAGAAGCGCCTCAAGAAGAGTCTCGCCGCTATCTATCTCAAGACCAAAGTGGTCGGGATGAAGGAGGTGGAAGAGCAGATTGATGTCGAGTTCGACGGCCTTGTCGAAGAGTCCCGGCAGAGGTTCGATCGGGTCTTGGTCTCGGTCGGTCGCAGGCCCAACTCGGACGGAATGGGACTCGAGAACACAGGGGTGGAGATCGACGACGAGGGCTTCCTTCGAACCGATGCCCAGATGCGGACGGCAGATCCGCGTATTTTCGCGATTGGAGATGTTTCCGGACAGCCCATGCTGGCACACAAAGCCTCGAGGGAAGGCAAGATCGCAGCTCAAGTCATCGCAGGACAACCGGCCGCATTCGATAATCAGGCTATTCCTGCTGTGGTGTTTACCGATCCCGAGATCGCCTGGTGCGGCTTGACTGAATGGGAGGCCAAAGAACAGGAACGCAAAATCGAAGTGGCTCGTTTCCCGTGGGCTGCCTCAGGCCGAGCAATGACCCTCGATCGCTCAGAAGGAATGACCAAGATTCTATTCGATCCTGAAACCGAGCAAGTCTTGGGAGTAGGGATTACCGGCCCGGGTGCGGGAGAGTTAATCGCGGAAGGTGTTCTGGCCATCGAGATGGCAGCCGTGGCCGAAGATCTAGCCGCCACGATCCACGCACATCCCACCCTTTCCGAGACCGTGATGGAATCGGCCGAGAGCTTTCTCGGCCACGCCACACATATCTACCGCAAGAAGAAGTAGCGACTTCGTGTGAGTTGAGAGTTGTGGCTTGCGAGTTGGGAGTTACCCACAGTGCCTAGGCATCCTTTTCATCCGATTCAAGGTCGTCTGGAGTCAATTGAGATCGACTCCCTCGCTCTTTCCGGGAACTTGTTGGGAGATCCGGCGCGCCGCTCTACCTCGATCTATCTACCACCCGAATACGACTCGTCTGAATCGGATTTCCCTCTGATCGTCTACCTTGGCGCCTACACCAGTAGTGCGCTCAAGCAGGTGGGCTGGAGAGCATTCCAAGAGACCATTCCACAGCGTCTCGAACGGCTGGTTGGAGAAGATAGAATGGGGCCGGTCGTCATGGCATTCCCCGACTCCTTTACTTCTTTGGGAGGGAACCAGTTTGTCAATTCGCCGGTGATGGGGAACTGGGAAGATTATCTGCTCTCAGAATTGATTCCCGCTCTCGAACGGCGATTCCGGATCTCGTCGAACCCGGTCCTGCGGGGGCTGATGGGCTTTTCGAGCGGCGGTTACGGAGCGCTTCTCCATGCCTTGCGCCATGCGGAGTCCTGGGGTGGGATCGCTGCCCACTCGCCCGATATCGGCTTTGCTCTGGCATTTCGCTCCGACTTGGCAGCGCTGTTGACTCAACTTGCCCGGCATCAAGACTCGATCCCGGGGTTCCTGGCCCGTGTTCGCAAAGCTTCGAAGTTGGAGGGATCTCAGCTGCATAGCCTCATGCTGCTGGGCCTGGCGGCCAGTTACGATCCCGTTCCGGACCAGCCCTTGGGGTTACGACTGCCGGTTGATCTCGAAACTTGTGAACTTATTGCCGAGCGTTGGCAGAACTGGCTCCGCTTCGATCCCCTGAACCTGATTGAAGAAGTTGTTTGCCAGCAGAATCTGAAGAGTTTGCAGGGTTTGTTCCTGGACTGCGGCACCTACGACCAGTACCACCTGCAGTATGGGCTGCGTCGATTCGCAAGGCGTCTCACAGACTTGGGAATCCCCTATTTTCATCAGGAGTTCCCCGATTCTCACTCCGGTGTCGAATACCGGTTGGATGAGTCGTTGCCTTACCTGTATCGTTCTCTCGGCGACCAGGCTAATTAGAGGCGCCGCTCTATCCACCGAGAACCGTAGACGATGGGGGCCATCGCCGTCCGTTTCTTTCCGCGAGCTCGACTAACAAGATCCCTGTTCGCAACCGCACTCCAATACTCGGACAGGCTCCTAGGACTGACAATTTCAGCACGACCCGAAAACAAATTGTCGGCTGCAGGCCCGCGATCATCTATTTGGGCGTCAGTTGTAAGTTGTAAGTTGTAAGTGTGGGTTGGGAGTTGGGAGTTACCCCACTATCTTTCTCCCCATTTCAGTTTTTGCCGCAGAATGTCGAAGAAGGTCGTCGTCCCCGGCTGGATGAGCTCGATCGGTTTCTCAGACCGAGTGCAAATCAGCTCGTCTCCTTCCTGCATGGCGCAGCCCACTTGACCATCCACCGTCACCATTACCTCGTCTCCCGATCGGAGCAGGATTCGCACCTGATTCGTAGCGGGAAGGATGAGGGGACGATTGGTGAGCGTGTGCGGACAGATCGGAGTAATCCCGATCAAGCTCTCTGATGGAAAGAGAATTGGGCCTCCAGCCGACAACGAATAGGCGGTGGACCCTGTAGGGGTGGCCACGATCAAACCATCGGCCAGAAAATTTGCAATAAAGTCACTTCCCGAAAAAGCATCGAGGCTAATGATCCGAGCCAGTGCGCCCTTGTTGATGACGGCGTCATTGAGGGCTTCGAAGTTGGCGGCCGACCGGTCTTCCCGGCGCAGCTCCACCGCCAGTTTCCAGCGGCGGCTGACCCGGTATTCTCCGGCCAGCAGTTTCGTCAGAGACGGGATCAGATCGTCCAGGCTGGTCTCGGTGAGAAACCCCAAAGTTCCGAGGTTTACACCCAGAATTGGGGTCGTATATTGTCCCAGCAGGCGGGCGGCAGAGAGGAGCGTCCCATCCCCCCCGAAGACGAGCAGGACGTCACTCAGTTCGGGCAGCTTTTGACGGGGCGCTGTGGGGGTTTCGGCCAGCCCGAGTTCCAGGGCGACATCTTCCGCTACGATTGTCTTGCAACCCCGCTTGTTCAGCCAACTCAGGATTTCGTTCAATTCTTGGGCGAAATCGGGCCGGGTCAATTTGACGAGTACACCGAGTGTCACCGAGCCTTGCTCCTCTGGGGTTGACGGAGGGCTGCCAGGTAGCTGTCGCGGCAATTCCCGGAGCAAAAATAAAAAGTCTCGTTATTGACACGAGCAGTGAGAGAAAGCTCCTGAGCTACAAAAGTGCCGCACAGGGGATCCCGTACCATGCGCCCTGTCTTGACTTGGGGGACTCCTGGTTTCACAGGAGGTGGTGTCGCCGGACCGCGGCGGGCTCTGGAGAGTCCTGCCAGCAAGCCATTGAATAGATAGCGGACGAGTGTGAAGACTAAAACGATAAACAGAAGCCGAAACAACGCGGCCATGGTCTTAGGAGTGTTCTCCTCGCTCGTGAGATTTGGCGTTCTCGAGTTGCTTCTTCACTTCCTCAATGTTCTGGAAGTTGGGGTGCACTTCGACCAAACGTTCCCAATGCTGGATCGCCTCCGCGTAGTTGGTACTCTGGAAATAGAACCAGCCAAGATTTTGCAGTGCAACGGGATGATCGGCCTCGATTAGCAGTGACTCTTGTAACAAGGCCAGGGCCTTTTCTCGGTTTCCGGTGGCAAAGTAACAGGTTGCCAGATCATTGTTGACATTGATGTCTCGCGACCGCTGGCCAAGAGCTCTCTCATACCAGGGAATCGCTTCTTCGAATCGTTGGACGTCGTAGAGTAGATTGGCTACCTGAATCTTGGCTTCGACGTGATCCGGATGCTCGTTGGCATGTGCCAGAAGTTCTTCAAGTCGTTGCTCAATATCGATCGGAGGATGGCCCTCGGGAAGTTGTTCCTGCCCTTGAGCCACTACCTGCTGGGTTGGGTTGGTCTGGTCTCGAGACGCCTCGGAGATGAAGAATCCAAGAACAAAACCTACCATCAAACCGACGATGCCAAAAGCGATGTGCCTGTGCTTCATTATTGCGCGTATGTTACCATATGCCGGTCTGAAGAGAAGGGTTGAACCCTTTGCTTGGAATGGTTAACGCGATTATCGTCGGGGGTGTTCCCAAATGTATCGGGGGCAAGATATCGGTGACCTCCAGCAGCTGGAGTCTAAGTGTCTCTCTATCCTTCTCGAAGGGAGTGTCGAGGCACTCTATGATATCCTTCCCCACCTCTCTGTGATCCGGTCTCGATCCTTTCGTCAACCGGTGGAGAAACTCCTCGAGTCTAGCAATCGCGACAAGAAGCAGTTCGCCGTAATCGCTCTCGGGATCTTGGGGGGGGAATCTTCGCTCTCTCACTTGTCGCGCCTGGCCCGAAAGATCAAAGACTGGCAGGGTCCGGGTATCCGTTCATTGGAACGGACGCTGATAGCCGCTCTTGGCGAGTCCGGCAGTCCCGCTTCGATACCGCCCCTTTTGGAAATTTTCCGTTTCAAGCGACGACATCGTGACCTGTTTGCCGCCGAACGTCGTCTCGCCGTGATCACAGCCTTGGCGACTCTAGTGCAGCAAGGGGTGGAAGAAGCCCAGGAGAAGCTACTGGAATTGCTGCGGCACAACTCGCCGGATCTCCGTGCTCAGGCTGCAACCGAACTTGGCTTTGCCTTCTGGCATCAGGCTCCGCAGGTACCCGAAAAGATCCTGGAAGCTCTCTCAATCTGCTTGAAGGATCGAGTCCGAGCGGTTCAGCAGGCGGCCCGAATCTCGTTAGAGGACTTGGCGACGCTGGGCAACGACACGGCGCGAGATCTCTTGGGCGGCCGCTGACCTCCCGATTCTCCAAGTTCCTAGCCCTTCATCTGATCGACTAGAGCTTTGGCAGTCTCAGCATTGGGGCCGTCGGGGGTTATTTCAACGTACTTCTGCAAGTGGATGACTGCCTCATCCATCTTTCCCAGACCCAGCATCACGATTCCTAACTGATAGTAAGCTTCGGCGTGGTTCGGGTCGGTCTCAATGGCCTTGTTGAGAGCGGCGGCAGCCGCATCGTTGTCTCCCGCGTTGATATGAGTGACACCCATATTGTAATAGGTAGCGGCGGCAGCTCCCGGATCCAGTTCGGTAGCCAGCTGAGCAGCCTTCTCATAGGATTTGTTGGCTGCTTCAGAGTCCCCTTTGGCAGCCAGAATATTCCCCAGGTTCTGGTGGAATGCCGCTTCTTCAGGCCTCAACTCAATCGCTTTCTCGTAGGCATCCTGAGCCTCGTCGTATTTCTTCAGCTTCTCATACGAGTTCGCCAGATGGGCCCATACGGTCGGCTGTGAAGAGTCCTTTTCAGCGACTGCCACAAAGGAGTCGCGGGCTGCCTCATAACTCCCAGCATTGTAGGCTTCAACGCCGGCATTGAATTGGCCTTGTATAGCGGCAAATGCAGCCCGCTCTTTCTCAGCCTCCCGCTGGTCTCGGATCATGGTTGCTTTTTCTTCATCGGTCAGCTCGAAGGCCAGTTTGCGGGCTTCTCCGGCTCTCATGACCAAGTCGATTTGACCCCGATCGCTCTCTCCCAGAGAGGGCCGAACCCCTTCGGCATAGGCTCCCTGAAAGCCTTCTTTGCGGACGATTACCCGGTAGCTACCCTGATAGTGAATTCCAGCATGCACGAAGCTGCCATCCTTCCTGGTCTTTAGCTTGTAGTTGCGCTTGATGTTCATTGCCTGGATCTCAATCTCCGCCTCGCCGATGGGTTCTCCCGTATCGTCTGTGACTTTTCCCCAGATTCGACCCACCTGGCCGTAGAGTGGACTGAAGAGACCAATGAACAGCATCCCGATCAGGATCTTTGAAAAGCTCGATTTCATTTCTTTGTTCCCCCGTCCTGTGGAGATGCACCCCTAGAAAAGAAGTTTCTGATGTCGTCCATTTTATCCGTGACAGGGCAGTTTGGCAAGCTGGCCAAGAAGTGCCGGCCGTATCCCTTGGTACGGATTCTACTGTCCAGAATCGCCAGGATTCCACGGTCTTGCCGGGACCGGATCAGTCGCCCCAAACCTTGTTTCAAGCGGATCACCGCATCGGGTACAGAGTAACGTAAGAATGGATCCTGACCGGCCTGCTGGAGCCGGTGGAGCCGAGCCGCGATCACAGGTTCAGATGGAACCTGAAAAGGCAATTTGTCGATCACTACAGCTCGCAGTGCATCGCCCCTCACATCGACGCCCTGCCAAAAGCTGGCAGTCGCACAGAGAACAGCTCCGGGAGTCGTTTTGAACGTCTCGAGAAGACGGTTTCGTGGCATCTTCCCTTGTTCAAGCAGAGGGTACGGAAGGTCTGCGGACAAGGCGGCGTACACTCGGGTCATCATCTGGTAACTTGTGAAGAGCAGAAACGCATTGCCCTGGCTGGCATGCAGGATCTCGCGAATATTTTCCAGGGCACTCGACAGATATTGGGGCGAGCGCGGTTCTGGGGTATCGCGGGGAACGTAGAGCAGCGTCTGACTGGCATAGTCAAACTCTCCCGGAACCATCAGCTCCAGACTCTCTTCGATGCCGAGCCTATCTCGCAAATACTCGAAGTTGCTGTTGGTGGTCAGCGTCGCCGAGGTGAGCACGGTCGTGTCAGTTTTTGAGAAGAGGGTTTCCTGAAGAACCGACGCTATGTCGATAGGGGTCGTATGCACGAAAGTGTTGGCGCCTCTTCTTTCATACCAGTAGACATGATCAGGATCCTCGGCGAAGATCCGCTCCAGCTGTTCACTCAGCGCCAGCAGTCGCCTCACCAGTGCTTCGTGTTCATCGGGCCTATCTTCGATTAGATTGAGCTGGGAATAGAGATGCCCCAGAGCCAGACGAAGCTCGCCATATCCCTGCTGCATGGCGTCGCGCAGATCGACCCACTCCTGGTAGGGGGTTCGGTGAAAATTGAGAGAGAAGCGACCTTCTCCTGGAGGAAGGGCATCGAACATCTGCTGGGCCGCCTTTCCCAGCCGTCGCAGGCTATTTCCCGATTCCGTCGAGAGATAAGTCCGGGTGAAATCGCGTTGCAACTCGGCGATCTGGTAATTGCTGACGCGGCTCCCAAAGTGGCCGGCGGCGATGTCCTCAACCTCGTGAGCCTCATCTAGAATGGCGACTGCGAAATCCGGCAGGACCTTGCCGATCTCATCTCGTTCCAGAGAGAGGTTGGCAAAGAACAGGGAGTGGTTGACCACAACCAGGTCGGACTGGAGAGCTTTGCGCCGCATCTTAGTCACAAAGCAATCCTCGAAGTACGCGCATTTCTGGCCGATGCAGGACTCAGATCTGGCATCCAGCTGTGGCCAGATGGGCTCGTTGTCACTCAACCAATCGAGTTCGGCCCGGTCCCCAGTATCGGTTTCGCGGGCCCACTCTGCGAGCTCGTCAAGACCTCCACCTGAGCCCGGTAGAAACAGCTGGGACTGCGTCTCGTGGAATCGCTTCAGACACAGATAGTTCTGGCGTCCTTTCATATAGGTAACCGCCAATTCAGGAAAGATATTTTCACGAATGAAAGGGATATCTTTCGTGAAGAGTTGGTCTTGAAGGTTCCGCGTGGCGGTTGAAACAACGACCCGTTTCTGGCTGTACAGGGCTGGGATCAGATAGGCTAGAGTCTTGCCGGTTCCGGTGCCGGCTTCCGCGCACAAATGCTCGCGGTTCCGAATCGCTCCCAGCACTGCTTCCGCCATTCGCAATTGCGAAGGCCGAAACTCGTAAGCTGGCAGACTGCGGTCCAGGATCCCGCCCGGCGCGAAGATCTCCTCCAGCGTCCTGCCGCCAACTTTGGGATTCTCATCCGACGGTTGCTTCACCCGCCAGCCGTTCTGGATAGAGTGGGAATTTCCGAGTCAACTCCTGAATCTTGTTGCGAACCTGGGAACGAATCTCGGAACTCTCAATATCCGAGAGGACTTGCCCAATCCAGTGGCCAATCTGATCCATCTCGGCTTCCTTCATGCCTCGCGAAGTGAGCGCGGGTGTTCCAATGCGAACACCGCTAGTGACCATAGGAGGATGTTGATCAAATGGGATCGTGTTCTTATTGACGGTAATCGAAGCCTCGTCGAGGGCGGCCTCGGCCTCTTTCCCGGTGATCCCGCGCGAAAAGACATCGACCAGGAACAAATGATTGTCGGTTCCGCCCGAGACGATTCGGAAACCTTCATTCTCAATCGAGGCAGCCAGTGCCCGAGCGTTGGCTATGACCTGCTGCTGATAGCTCTTAAAGCCTTCTTGCCGAGCTTCTTTGAAGCATACGGCTTTGGCCGCAATGATGTGAACCAGGGGACCCCCTTGGGTTCCCGGGAAGACCATTCGATTGAGAGCCTTCTTGTGCTCACCCTTGCACAGGACCAGACCTCCTCGCGGGCCGCGTAGCGTCTTGTGCGTCGTAGTGGTGACAAAATCGCAGTGGGGCACCGGACTGGGATGGAGTCCGGACGCGACGAGACCGGCAATGTGTGCAATATCAGCCATCACCAGAGCATCGACACGACGCGCAATCTGGGCGATTCGATCAAAATGGATGATTCGGCTGTAGGCACTAGCGCCGGTGACGATCATACGGGGCCGCTCACGCACCACCAGCTCCTCCAGTGCCGCATAATCAATGGTCTCAGACTCGGAAGAGACCCCGTACGCCACGACTTCAAAGAAGCGACCAGAGAAATTGAGCCTGTGGCCGTGAGTCAGATGGCCCCCGTGGGAGAGGTTCATTCCGCAGATCTTGTCCCCCGGTTCGAGCACTGAAAGATAGGTGGCTATGTTGGCCTGGGTACCCGAATGAGGTTGGACATTGGCGTGTTCGGCTCCGAATAATGCCTTGGCGCGTGTAATTGCCAGACTCTCTACCGTGTCGGCGAACTCGCAACCACCATAATAGCGCCGGCCCGGGTATCCTTCCGCATACTTGTTCGTGAACACCGAACCCGTGGCTTCCAACACCGCCTCACTCACAAAGTTTTCAGAGGCGATCAGTTCCAAGGTTTCGAACTGGCGGCGGGTTTCATTCGCGATGGCTTCGGCGACTTCGGTGTCGACTAACTGAAGGGAACTCCTCTTCATATCAAACTATTATGCCTTTCTTGAGGATCCCACCCATCTCCAGCCAGAAGGCGGCGCAAAGTGAACCAGGGATCGGGCTGATTGAAACCGAGGCGAATCGGACTCGTCATTTTTTTTGACACTGGGAGCCCGTCCGAGTAATGGGGTGCAGTCCAATGGCGGATCTTAGCTCACTTGACTTGGCCGGGTCAAACGGATAAAAGTAGCCGCTTCATGCGCTGGTCAAATCTCTTCATCCCCACCTTACGCGATACCCCTGCCGATGCAGAGGTCGCTTCCCATCGTCTGCTGCTCCGAGCCGGCTTCATTCGGCAACTCGGCGCAGGGATCTATTCTCAATTACCCCTGGCTAAGCGCTGCCTGCGCAAAGTCGAGCAGATTATCCGCGAAGAGATGGAACGTATCGGCGCTCAGGAGTTCTTCCTCCCTGCCTTGCACCCGGCTGAAGTGTGGAAAGAATCGGGACGCTGGATCGAGATGGGGGATAACCTGTTTCGGCTGCAGGACCGTGGGGGCCGGGATATGTGCCTGGGAATGACTCACGAAGAGGTTTTTACTTCGATCGCGCGGGACGAACTGCGATCCTATCGCCAATTGCCGCAGCTGTGGTACCAGATCCAGAACAAGTTCCGCGACGAGCCGAGACCCAAGTCAGGTCTACTCCGGGTGCGGCAATTCACGATGAAGGACAGCTACAGTTTTGACCTGGACGCCGCCGGGCTGGACCACAGCTATGAGTTGCACGATCTTGCTTACCGAGCCATCTTCACCCGTTGTGGTTTGGAGTACGTGGCGGTGCGCGCCCATTCGGGGGCCATGGGAGGTAGCGAATCCCAGGAGTTCATGGTCAAGACAGAGGCGGGAGAAGATCTGGTCGTGAGCTGTTCCTGTGGTTATGCTGCGAATCTAGAAATGGCCACTTCCCGGCTTGATCCATCTGACGACCCGGTCGGCGAGAGTTCGCCGGAGCGGGTGCACACACCCGGCCAGAAGACGATCAACGAAGTGAGTGATTTTCTCGAGCTTCCCCAAACCCGACAGATCAAGTCGCTGATCTATATGGTGGACAGCCTGCCCGTGCTGATCTTGCTCCGAGGAGATCACCAGCTCCACGAAACTAAATTGTCGGGCGCCGTGGGGAGTGATCGGTTCCGACCCGCCGAAAGCGCTGAGATCCGAGCGGCGTTTGGTGCATCGGCAGGAAGCCTGGGTCCGGTCGGAGTCGGCGATATGCGAGTTCTGGCCGACTCGGCGCTGGAAGGTCGGCGTGATCTGGTGTGCGGTGCGAATGAAGATGACTACCACCTGCTCCATGTCACGCCGGGCAGAGACTTCACTCCCGAGTGGCACGACTTGCGTTCGGTTGCGGATGGGGACGCCTGTCCCGAGTGCGGGCAGCCGGTGACCGTGGACAAGACGGTCGAGCTGGGACATATCTTCAAACTGGGCTACAAATATAGCAAGTCAATGGGCCTGAATGTTCTGGATCAGAATGGCAAGGGAGTCCCCGTCGTCATGGGAAGCTACGGGATTGGTGTGGAGCGCATCATGGTTTCGGCGGTCGAGCTGTTTCACGACGAACTCGGGATTGTGTGGCCGCGCAGTATCGCTCCTTTTGAAGTGGTGATTACGGTGGTCGGTCACAAGGATCCGGATCAGATGGCAGCTGGCCAGAGGCTCTATGAAGAGCTGTGCTCCAGAGGTGTCGATTGCCTGCTGGACGATCGAAAGGAACGCCCCGGTGTGAAGTTCAAGGATGCCGAACTCATCGGAATCCCTTTGCGTCTCACGATCGGCCGCAAGCTGGCGGAAGGTGACGTGGAACTCTTCAGCCGGGTGGATCGGGAATCATCGATAGTTGCCCTCGATTCGGTGGTGTCACAAATCGAGACCCGTCTCCAGAATTATATTGTTGCCAGCACCAGCTTAAGCTAGGAGTGTACGCGGCAGAAAACTGATCTACTGCGAAAGCGGTAGAATCGGCCCATATCCTCCCGATTTCTCTGCAAATAGAACTACTATTCGCCTCGAAATCGAGAGAATCTGGCCTCGATTCCCCACTTTCTCGCCACAATCATCTCTGCCGCGCACACTCCTAGCCCGTTCTCTTCGCACTTTTCGAGACTCGAGCGTTATCTATAATGGGGGCCCTTGCTCCCCCAGGGTGGGGGTTTGCAAAGAATCCGGATTTCATGCCACGAAGGGCCCGAAAAGCACAAAGTTAGGCTTAATCCTGTAGCTTTGCGATGAGTCGATTCAAGCAGCGACTTCAGTCCTGTCCTCGAGAGGCCGTGAACTCGACGAGAACCCCTGCTCGCACGTGATAAACGACCAGGATGGGATTACAGCAGACTTCACAATCTTCCACGTAGCTCTGTTTCCTTGAACTCAGGTCAAGAAGAAAGCTTATCGTTTGCCAACAGTGAGGGCAGGTGAAGAAGTGTTCGATCTGCATGGGGACTCGCGTTATCTCTCTGCGGTTGCATTTCTAACGAGCATCGACCCCAATTCGCTCCAGGATGGCGTCCGGGTCTCGCGCTGTTGGTTTGGCCGAGAGAATCGATTCTGCTTCGGAGTGAGCCAGGTAGGGATCCTTGAAACCCGATCCACTGAGGATGCAGATCACAGTTTCGCTGGCTTTCGCCCATCCTTCCTGGAACAACTTCCCGATTCCGCTCACCGAAGCGGCCCCGGCCGGTTCCACCCAAATTCCATGCTGGAGGGCCAGATCGCGTTGCGTCTCAAAGACGCTTTCGTCACTGACCTGGAGCGCACATCCATTGGATTCCCGGATCGCGCGTAGTGCGTGATTTCCTGTGAAGGGAACATTCATACCGGAGATTCGAGACTTGGCGAAGTCGAGCGAGGGCACTCTAGCAAGCTTTTGCTGAAATGCCCAAACCAAAGGAGGCGCACTCTCGGACTGGACTCCGGCGATGCGCGGGGCGCGATCGATCAACCCGGCCCTGCGCAGTTCTTCCCAGCCTTTCCACATTCCGTGGAGTAGATCTCCACCGCCGACCGGGGTCACTACCCAGTCTGGTGGTCTCTTCAGTTGGTGATAGAGCTCAAACGAGATGGTCTTCAGAGCTTCGCTGAGATAAGGATTCACGGGAGCCCACGCGAACCCCAAGTAATAGCCGAGCTTCTCGCTGACGGTATTCAGGAGTGCCCTTACGGAATCGGGACCCGGGTCGAACAATTCCTCGACGGGAACCAGGCGAGCCCCCAGGGCAAGGACCTGCCGGATTTTGGTGACCGGATTGCCGGTTTCAATCAGGACAGCACAGGGGAGCCGTGCTGCAGCACAATAGGTGGCCATAGCGGAAGCACTGTTTCCGGAAGAGGCGGTCAACAAGCCTCGAGCGCTACTTCCCCGAGCCAGGGTCACAGCCAACGCCGCCACTCGGTCTTTGAAGGAGCCGCTCGGGTTGAGGCCCTCGCACTTGAGCAGGATCTGTGACGCTTCCGGTGCTAGCCCCGATGCGGGTACCAACGGAGTCCAACCCTCTCCTAATCCGGAGATCTCGTCACTAGCCGGAAGCAGTGCTCGGTATCGGTCGATCCCGTGACCAGGTGAAACTCGACCCAGTTCCTGGAGCATCGCTGCAGGGACCTCGACCCGAAGGATCGCACCGCAGCTGGAACAGGTTCCCAGAGTTCCCCAGACAGCTTCCCGGCCACATTGGGTGCAGCGAAGAATCATGGTCGATCGTTCAGTGCAGGAACTGCCTTCCGCCGATCCATGTGGCTTCCAGGGAGCGGAAGTTTCGTATATCTGAGAGTGGATCTTCGGTCAAGACAACAAAGTCGGCCCATTTTCCTGTCTCCAGTGTGCCCACCTGGTCGAGGGCCAGACAGGAGGCGGCTTCGGCTGGCGCCGACTTGAGAATCTGAGCCGCAGTCAGCCCCGCATCGGCCATCATTTCCATTTCGAGATGCTCGAAGTAGCCCTGAAAGCGTCCTGCCGGTCCACTGTCAGTCCCAAAAGCAATTCGCACGCCGGCGTCGGCCAGGGCTTTCAAGTTTTGCTGGACCAGAGGGTATCCTTCCCGGTAAAGATTGGAGGCCCGGTTGGAAGCGACCCGCTGCTGCCGCTCCGGATCCTGCAGCTGTTCCAGAACGCCTGGATCAGCCGCTTTGGTAAAGAATGGATCGGAAAAGAACTCCGGGACGGAGGCGTACACATAGGTGCTCAGTTCTCGGGTCAGCGTCGGAGTGATGCAAACATTGGTTTCCTTGAAGAGCTCGATCACTTCCGGGTCGACTGCTTGATCGCGAATGCTGTGAGCCAGGAAATCGACTCCCGCATCGAGCAACTGTTTGGCATCGTCCAGATAATAAAGATGGGCCGCAACTTTCAATCCCAATTTGTGAGCCTCGCTGATAGCGGGCCCGAAGGCTGTTCGGGGCATCTTTTCGACGGTTCCCAGTTGATCATCGACTCGCAGTTTGATGATGTCGACACCCTGAGCATGATTCTCCCCTACCCATCGGACTGCTTCTTCCGGTTCGAGTGCCTCAATCGTGACCCCCGCTACGTTGAGTCTTGCATAATTGAAGCCAGGTTCCTCCTGCTGGTGCGAGATCTGGATTCCGGCGTCCCCGTCGCCGCCCAGACTGACGACCGAAGTGATCCCATAGCTGGCGTAAAGTTTGAGCTGATCCATGACATTTTCAGGAGTATTGACCTGAGGGCCGGACTCCAAACCTCGCGCCAGTCCGACATGGCCGTGCGTAACAATCAGACCTGGAGTGACGATCCTTCCCTTCAAGTCGATCTCGGTTGCGCCGGGCGGAATCTGCACCTCGGCGAGGGCTCCGATTGCTTCGATGCGGCCATCTCGAACGACCATCGTCGCGTTATCGACTGGATTTCCTCCCCGACCGTCGATCAAGCGAAATCCGGTGAAAGCATTGAGTCCTTCCACGGGCGGAGGTGGAGCTGGGCTGCAGGCTGCCAGAATTGATAGTAAAAGCATTATCCGAGCTAGGAGTCTGCGCGGCAGGAGTTTCTGATCAACGTGGAATTTCCAATTCTTGAGTTTATGTTTCGGGGTGCCCTATAAGAGAAAGGGCGATCTTTATCGTGCTTCCGCTTGCAGAGGCGGCCGAACTGCTGGAAATGAGCCCAGGGGGAGGGCATCTTTCCGTCCGAACCTGCTCAGCAGGTGGGTAGGCGCCCATTCATGCGTTTCAAGTTCAGGGCGAGACAGACCAGGTCCCACTCGCCTTCCACTTTCTCGAGTCCCCTCAAGCTGAAGGTTCGAAAGCCAAGGACCTGTTTAACCCAGCCGAATACAGGTTCCGCGATCACCTTGCGCCAGCGGTAGACAGTTTGCCCCGCCTCCGTGCCCAGCTTCTTGAACATGCGCAGCGTGGCGGGGAGATTTTCCGACGGCTCTGGATCTCGCCCCTCTCGGCCCAAAGAGATGTAGCCATCGATCTCGCGTTCTTCTAGACCTTCAAAGTTCTCCTCGGACTTATACCCGGCGTCGGCCACTACCTGCTCGGGAGGGTGCTCCAGGTTCTCTTGGACCGCATCGATCATCCCCAGTAATTGTCTGTTGTCGGCCGCGTTATTGGTAACCCCCGTGGCCACGATCATCTGTGTCTCCTCATCCACAGCGGCTTGCGTGTTGTAGCATTGTTCGAATCCCCCAGAGCTCTTCATGATTCGACTTTCCGGATCTGTAAAGTTGTCTTGGGCCTTCTCCTCGGGAACTCCCAACTCCCGCTTGAAGGGGCGTCCTCCGCGCGGGTTCTTGCGACCGTCTCCGGGCTTGCGGCCGCGCTTCCGATCCGCCTCGGCCTGCCGTTGCTCCACGCGCTGCTTTGCCTCCCCGATCTTTTTCAGCCGATCTTCGCGGCGGCGTAACTCTTCAGGCAGTTCGTCTCCCTGATTCTCTTCGCCGTAGAGCTCGTCTTCCGCTTTATCCACCTGCTGCGCACGATCCAACAGTTCGGCGATCTCTCCTTCCAGCCTTTTCTCTTCTTCCAACATCCGTGAATAGCTCATCGCCTTATGTTTGCTGGCGTTGGCCTTGATCTTACAGCCGTCCACCGCCACTCGCCCCAGCTTGACCAATCCCGCCTCGGCCGCGATCCGCGCCACCTGTCCAAACAGTTTCTTGAACTCTTTGAGATGACGTTGACGAAACTCCGCCATCGTCCGGTGGGCTGGGAAATTACCCGCCGACAACACTCGAACAGCCACGTCCTCATACACTCGACGAGCCAGTTTCCGCGACGAGGACGTTCCCGTCGCGTACCCATAAATCAGGATCTTCACCATCATCCTCGGATCAAACGGCCGATTGCGCCGCCCGTCCCCTTCGTACGGCGCGTAGAATCCACTCAGATCCAGCTCATCCACCGTTTCGGAGATAAAGTAGGACAGATGATCTTCCGGCAACCAATCTCGCGGGGAGGGGGGTAGCAAGAAGCTCTGCTCCGGCTGGTACTTCCGAAATGTCGTTCCCATATCGCCATTTTATTCACCAGCCCGGACATTTCCTGCCGCGCAGACTCCTAGGCGTTTTTCCATGGTTCGATTTCTCCGTTTCTTATCTCCTGTCACAAGCTGAGTTTCTCCGGTCTGGATTCAGGTTCATGCCACTCCTCGACCAGCCGCTTGTCATAATCGAACCCGTCCCTTCTGCCTTCCCACCGGGCGATCCAGTAGAGCAGTGTTCCAATCGCCACCCACAGTCCGATCAACCCGATCACTCTGGGATCACTGGTAAATAATTCCTGGGAAAACCAGATGATCGTGCTCATTGAGAAAAGGCCGCAGACGATCAGAAAGACGGGCGTAAAACGGATCCTTGCGGTCCGATACAGTTCCGGCCTGACGTAAGGCAGGAAAATCAGCGCGATGGCGTGAACGACATACAGAATAAAGACCCCTTGCAGAGCGACGTTGAGCATGTAGTCGATGGTCTCGGTCCAAATGAGCACCAGAGAAATCGAGAGGCACAGGCACAGGCTCATGTGAGGTGTCCGGAAACGCTGGCTCACAGCGGCTAGATTGAGCAATCCACCCAGGCCGCGGCTGAGGATGGCGCCTACTCCCAGCAAGGTCGATCCCAAGCCTTGCCCGCGACTGGCCCGACTCTGCCAGCGGTCGGCCTGCCGGCGAAGCCACTTGAAATCGGGAAGAACCCGATCTTCGGCGAAAACGAGAAGAGTGCGCGAAGGAACCAAGATCGATCCGTTGATCGAAGTCATGAAGGCCATCAGCGCTCCCACGGCGACTATGCCGGCCGCTCCCACCGGAAGGTAAACGGAGGCTACGTCGGCCATGGCGGAATCGCTTTCGGCTAGTTCACCATAGGGGAGGACACCGAAGGCGACGAATGCGATCAAGACATAGATCGTGACCGAGATCAGGATACCGTTAAAGAAAACCTTGGGAAGCGTCTTGCGAGGGTCGCGAGTTTCTCCGGCGGTCTGGGCCAGGGACTCGAAGCCGGCGTATCCGAAGAAGAGAGTCGCCATGGCCGTGAAGAACCCGTCCCATCCATATGGGAGGAAAGGTCTGTAGTTCGCCAACTCCACGTGAAAGAGCCCTGGGATCACCATCAGCGCGACTGCCAACAAGAGGATGAGAGACATGATGGTCTGCATCCAGCCGTAATACCGAACTCCCAAGATGTTGATGGCATAGAGCAAGGTCAAACAAAGAGAAGCAACGATGGGTCGAAAGAAGGGAGGAGCGTCTCCCGAGAGAAAGAAAGCGGTGTAATCGGCAAAGGAAACCGCCAACACGGAGAGTGCTCCCAGGAACCCGACCAGCTTCATCCACATCGCGATGAAACCGGGATAGTAACGCCCGAACGTCCGAGAGATGTGAATATAGGCGCCACCCGGCCGCATCCCGAGAGGAGTACTCAGGTACACCATGTAGGACACAGAGGTAGCCAGGATGATCGGGCCCATCAGTAAATAGGCAAGCGGGACGGAGGGGCCCGCATCGGCTCCAGCTCGCGCGGTGACCACGAAGGCTCCGGCCCCGATGAAGATTCCAATGATGGTGGCGTAGCTCTGTAAAGTTCCCAGATCCCGCTTGAGACCTTTTCCGTTCCGTGCTGAGACCGTTTGCTCGGATGGTTTCACCGCACCTCCCCGAAATACTTGCGCGACGTTCGGCATATCATGGCTCAAGCGGTTGGGAGTTGCAATCGAGCCGTTCTTTTGCAAAAGTGCCCCGGGACCGGTAGCCTGAGCGGATGCTGGCAGCTCTGATCACGGTCTACTTTCTGCTGCTGGCGTTTCACGCCTGGCAGGGACACCGCGCGACTAAAGGAATGGGCGACTACTATGTTGGGGGGCGCAACCTCGGTGGAGTAGTGCTCGGCCTCTCTTTCTTCGCCACCTATTCCAGCACAAATAGCTTTGTAGGCTTCGCCGGTCAGGGTTTTGCCTGGGGAACCTCCTGGCTCTTGATCGTGCCAGTAGTGCTGGTTTTTTCCATGTTCGCCTGGCTATTCATTGCTCCCCGGCTTCGGGCTTTTACCGAGGCGCTGGACTCGTTGACGATTCCTGACTTCATCGGCTTCCGCTTTGAGAGCAAGGCCGCTCGAGTCACTTCAGCGCTTTTGGTGGTTTTTGCCAGACTGCTCTACATGACAGCTATTTACAAAGGAATCGGCAACTTGCTGGAAGCCTTCCTCCAGATCGACTATGTCGTCTCCATCGTGATCGTTTTCTTGATTGTCATGAGCTATACTGCTGTAGGAGGCTTCATTTCGGTCGTCAAGACAGACGCCGTGCAAGGTGCGGTGATGGTGATCGCTGCCTCAATGCTTTTCTTAGGCACCTGGGAAGCTGCGCGCCAGGCGACTCCCCGAGTCGGGATAGAGACCGCATTCCTCGGTTCCGGCATCAGTTTTCCGTTCGTGTTGGGGGTCATTTTTGCGTCAACGGTGAAGTTTCTGGCCGAGCCACGACAACTTTCCCGCTTCTACGCTCTGCGTGACCAACGGGCGATCCGCACTGGATTCTGGGTTTCAACACTCAGCTTCCTGGTGGTCTACAGCATGTTGGTACCGGTGGGAATTCTGTGCCGAAGCATCTTCGATGACCTTTCAATGGACAGCGATCTGGTAGTTCCGCGACTACTCGCGTCCGGTGAGTATTTTTCTCCTGCTGTGGCGGCTTTCCTGCTGTTGGCAATGATCCCAGCGGCGATGTCTTCGCTGGACAGTGTTCTGCTGGTGACTGCCTCGACTGTTGACCGGGATATCGTCCGCATCATCCGGCCCCGCAGTTCTGCAGCGGGGACCCTGAAGTCGACTCGCTATTATGTCATTCTGTTTGCCTTTGTCACGATGCTAATTGCGTTGCGACCGCCAGGAGGGATCGTGTCTCTTACCGCCCTATCGGGATCCCTGTATGGAGTCTGTTTCCTGGGCCCTATTCTCTTCGGACTTTATTGGCCGCGTGGCAGCGGGACAGCCGTCCTCGCCTCTATGGCCACCGGCATCGGGATACTTGTCGTTTGGATGGTAGCAGGGCTCGATCAAACACTGCATGGAGTATTCCCGGCCCTGGCCCTGTTGGTGTACTGGTTGATAGCCTTGTTATCCAAGCCGGTTCAGACACCGGCTGTCCAGGGGCTGTTCGAGTCTCGTAGTTGAACTGTTGAATGCACTCCGTCGAGGCGCTTTTGGAGAGGAGTTCGAATTGCAGATACGGGCAGGTGTGGTGGGCTGGGGAGACGCTGGAAAGATCCATGCTCGCTGCTTGATGGAGCATGGAGTTCGTCTCACCGGCGTTGTGTCCCGGCGCAAACCAGGTCCGGCCATCCCCTGGTTCCGCAGCCTGGAAGAGCGCTTGCCCGAAGTCGATGCCGTCTCAATCACAACTCCCAACGATCTGCACGCCGAGATGGTGCTCCAGACGGTTCGGGCCGGCAAAGCCGTGCTGGTCGAAAAACCCTTGTGTATTCGTCGGGAAGAGCTGGAGCAACTGCAGATGGTGCTGCCCACTGTAGACGTTCCGGTGCATGTGGGTTTTCGTCTCCGTTTTAATGACACGATTCGGCAGATAAGGCGTCCTGATCTGAGCCCTCTTCGAGTTCACTGTAGTTATCAGCTCGGAATCGAGCGCCTGGCAGCTGGGAAGAGTTGGATCCGCGATGGCAGGCGAAGTGGCGGCGCTTTTTTTGTGCTGGGAGTCCACTGTCTCGACCTGGCGCGCTGGGTTTGCTTTGCCAATGGCCAACCGATTCGCAACCTGGTAGGCATGAGCGATTCCCGTCCCGACTTCCCGTTGCAGGTTTCGCTCATGGGACAACTCGGCGAGACTCAGATCGGTATTTCGGTCGACCTGCGGGGCAGCGCGGCTTACCAGTTGCGCCTCTCGGCGGAGTGGGCTGACCAGGAGAAGCCGCGTGTCGTTTCGTTATCTGGAGAACGGCCCGGCGTCCGTGAAGAGGCCGAGTTTTCCAGCCTGGTCGAAAACTTTGTCCGCGCCGCCCAGCGAGGTCATCCCGAGCCCCAGGGAGTGGCGGAGGTTCTCCAGACCCACCGCGAATTATTGGCAGCGCGGGATCAGATCGATGCGTAGCGCAGGCAAGATGCCTGCGCTACTTTACTGATTCCGGGAACCGGAACCTTCCTCCGTGGGCGCTGCCTGGCCACGCATATGCTGACCGAACCAGGCCTGCAGATAGAGCTGTTGCAGGAGGCGGTGGGAAGGACGCCGCCAGCCGTGGAACTCATCCGGCATACGGACTAGGAGAGTCTCCTTCTTCAGCTTTTTGAGAGCCCGATAGTACTCCTCACTCTGGCTCATCGGGGTGCGCAGGTCTGCTTCTCCCGTCATGACCATGGTCGGAGTAGTCACGTTGGCCACATAGTGGAGAGGTGAGCGAACCGCGTACTCCATCGGATCTTCCCAAGGGTTCTTGCGAAACTGGTCATACCATCCGGCACCGTCGGTAGTGCCGACGAAGGAATGCCAGTTGATGACAGGACGCATCGAGACGGCCCCGGCGAAACGACCGGTGTGGCCTACGATCCAGGCAGTCAAGACCCCGCCGCCGCTGCCTCCGCAGACGAACAGGTTTTCAGCATCGATCCAGCCCTTGGAAATGGCTGCATCCACGCCCGCCATCAGGTCGTCATAGTCCTTGCCCGGGTATGAGTACTGAATCCCGTTGACGAAGTCCTGCCCGTAACCGGTACTGCCCCGGGGATTCGTATAAAGGACAGCGTAGCCTTCAGCTGCAAAATTCTGGAAGGCCCAATTGAAGCCCACTCCGTACATCGACCAGGGACCGCCATGGATCCACAGCAGCATCGGGTACTTCTTGCTAGGGTCGAAGTTGGCTGGCTTGATCAGCCAGCCCTGCACCCGCAGGCCATCCGCCGAGTTGTACCAGATCTCCTCCGCATCTCCCAGTTTCACCCCTTCCATCACATCGTTGTTCACATCGACCAGCTTCTGCATAGAGCCGTTCGAGTTGTTGAGATTGAAAGTGGCGAGATAGCCCGGCTGCTTGAAGTCGGAATAGACAGTGGCCACCTGCAAATTCTTGGCCAGCGAGAAGCCTCCCAAAGTCTGTACTCCGGAGAGTACCCGTCGAGGGGCTCCATTAACGGGGGCAAAGTAGAGGTGATCGCTCCCCTCCTCAGCCATTTCGTAGTAGACGCCGGAGCTATCAGGGGCCCAGGTGACTCCACCCGGAGAGTTAGGCAGGTTGTCGGCCCAGGTTTGTTTCGAGTCGCCATTGGAGTCCATTACATAGAGACTCGAGAGGTGACGGGTGGAGCGTTTGTCATCGTATCCGGTGTAGGCAATCAAGCGACCGTCCGGAGACAGTGTCGGGACGCTGTCCGGGCCCAGCCGGCTCGTCAGCGGGCGAATGTCCGACGTGGCCAGGTCGATCTTGTAGATCTCACTGTCGTTGCGCAGATAGGCCGCGTCGGGCTTGCGAATTCCCGATATCAGCAAGGCCCGGCCGTTGTCGGCCCACTCCGGACCAGAGTGGTTGTAGTTGCCTTCAGTGACTTGTCGGGGAGTGCCACCCAGGAGGGCGTCGATGGTGAAGATATGGGTGAACCCGGGCGCGACGGGACCCCTGCCGTCACGTCGCCAGCTGAGGCGGTTGATGATGGTGGCGCCCGTCGCCATTTGGCTCCATCCGGTCGGGCCGGCAGCTTGACCGGGAGGATAGGCGTTTTGTCGGGGACAAAGGCCGTGAAAGCAATCTGCTTCCCATCTGGGGACCAATTGATGCTGCCCGGAGACTGCTGCAAATGCGTCAGTTGAGCAACTTCGCGGGTTGCCACCCACAAGACATGCAGTTGATTGCTCCCGTCCCGATCTGAGAGAAAGGCCAGCCGTTTGCCATCAGGTGCCCAGACTGGTGAACTATCCCGCCAGCTTCCATTGGTCAGCTCGCGAACCTGTTCGCCTTTGCTGTCCACGATCCACAGATTCGAAGCTGAGCGATCCGTCATCTTGTCGACCCAGGAGCGACTGAAGATGATCTGGCTGCCATCTGGAGAAATTACCGGACTTCGGACGTTCTCCATCTCCATAAAAGTATCGTGATCGAGTAGGCCGCTCCGGCCAGCGGCAAAGACTACAGGCGATATCACCCCGCACAGGAAAATAACGAATAGGCGTCTCATGGCTCCTCCTGACTGCACTTGTTGCGGTCGCCGGAGCCAGCGTGGCCCCTTACGGTGTGAACTCCGAGCGACCCGCCAAATTGTGATCCTCAAACGAAGTTACCGCTCGGCTGAACGGCACGTTGTCATCGATCATAGACCCTGGCCAGGAACAAGTAAACTGCCGGGATTCCCTCGATCCGTTTCCGCGCTTTCGGCAGGACCACTTCCTTTTCTTTTTGACCTCGGGTATGACTACCTTGCGCGCCTCGCTAGCGATCAAGACTCATCTCGAATTGGCAACGGGTACTTCCCGGACAGTGCACTAGTTGGGCCGGATAGGCTCGACCGCCGGTCCTGAGGATGGGGGCAGGATCAGCAGAGCTCGGTTGTAAGGGTGAATGAGGTCGCTTGGCGATGAGTGGATTCGCGCCCCCCTTTTCAGAGCCCCGAGCCTCGAGGGGGGAAAGAGTCTCAGGTTGACGCAAACTCCCGGCATTTTTTCTCCGGGCCTCGTCGGTTTGAGCGCAGTGAAACTTCGCTGGGAGCCTCAAACCGGCTCCCACGTTCTAGGACCGACAATGTCAGCACGACCCGAAAACTTGATTTGTCCGTAAAGAAGTGGCCCTTATAGATGCCTAGTCCAGGCTAGCAGGGAGGCGATTCTCAACGCCTTGTTAGGAGCCCGTCCTCGAACGAGAGCAAGACCTTACCCTATTCTTCCCAACTTCGTGGCAGTGGTGCCCGGAACTCTCCTCGCTTTCGAGTCGGCCGCAAGATAGCAAGAAATGGCAAGATACCGGATCGGGCCCAATCCTATACTGTATGCGTGAGGGCCAATAGCATGAAGGAATCAACGTCCTGCCTGGAGAAACTTCAGGCAATGCTGGTAGCCGTTCAAAACCATCTGGATGAGGATCTCTCTCTGGAGCGCATGGCGGGCATGGCCAATATGTCTCCGTACCATTTCCATCGTGTATTTACCCAGACCATTGGAGAAACCCCGAAGAAATACACACAACGTCTGCGGTTGGAGCGCGCCGCGTGGCAGCTGAAGCTCCGGGATGCGACCGTCCTCGAGATCGCTCTGGATTCAGGTTCCACCACCATGAGACATTTTCGAGGGCCTTCAAGAAGCGCTTCGGCATTTCTCCGGACCTGTATCGAAGAAGTGACGTGAGGGGGTGCTCGTTCGTTCAGCACTCCACCCGTCGAAGCTTGAATCGACTCAGCAAGGAATACGAGATCTCAAAGGTTCGAGTGCAGACTCTGCAACCTCTGAATCTGGCATTCATTCGTAATTTAGGCCCCTACGCAAACGTCGATGCTAGGCTCTTTGATCGGCTGATCGGGTGGAGTCGTCGCAAGGGTTTCTACTGTGATGACAATCTCCTGATCGGAATTGGTCACGACTCACCGAGCTTAACCGATCCCGACAAGTTGCGCTTTGATGCCTGTATTCAAGTACCGGATCGCTTTTCGGCGGGGGGGGACGTCGGATGGCAACCCCTGCCCGCCGGTCTGTTCTCAGTGACGGCCTATGTGGGCCCCTACGGTCACACCATGGAACAGGCTTATGCCGAAATCGTCGAAGCCATTCTTCGACTAGAGAACTACAAAATGACCGGTCTACCAGTCGTCGAAATTTATCGCACTACCTCGATCAACCCGGACTACGAGCTAGACCAGACCGATATCTGTTTTCCGATCAGGAAGCTATAGTGCAGCTGTCCTCAATTCATATGGAGGCCCGCGATGCAAACGATCCTACTCGTAGCCGCAATAATTGTCACTTTACTGCTCCTTCTTGCAGTCATCCAGGCCGCGACTTACAAGGGGGCCCGGTACTCTGCAAAGGTCGAGATCAATGCCCCTTCCCAACTGGTCTTCAGCTGGATGACCGAGCCTGAGAAACTGACGCAGTGGATCAGGGGACTGGTCGGGAGCGAACCGATCGGTGACCCCGGGTTGAAGGTGGGAGCGCGATCCCTCGAGACCATAGAAGAAGGCGGCCGGACCTGTGTGATGGAATCGGAGGTCTTAGAACTGGTGCCCAACGAGAAGCTCGTGGTGGCTCTCGAGATGAAGAGAGGCCCGACCATGAAATCGATCGCGAGCTACACTCTACTCGAAGAGGCAGGCCGCACGACGGTTCGCCTGGATCAATAGGGCTCCTACGGCGGATTCTTCATGAAAGTACTAGCACCCTTTATCGAGGGGCAGGGGAGAGCCATGATCAATCAGAACTTCCTGACCCTCAAGGAAAAAGTAGAAAGCCGTTAGGTGGAAGAAGTAGCGGGCGGTGATGAAGCGAATGAGGTGGCGGGTGGAATGGAGCAGGGAGCAGCCTGCCCTGAAACAAGCTGTCTCACAACCTCCGTGGCAAGCTTCAAGGGAGTGATTTCAGGATCGTGGGAGGGACCTTCCCAGGCCGCGAACAGGCGGTCATTTCCGACTACAAAGGTCGTGTTTTCAATAAGATCTCCGCCTGGGAAGGCGCCTCTCACGCTTTTGAAATTCCGTTTTCCGAAAGGTCAAACTGCCGGTTCTAGCTATTTTTAGGCCCGGTTTCTCTCTCGAATCATCCGGCCAGCGGCCCGGGTTGGGCCAAAGCAGTTCTCACTCCTGAGTTGCAAGCTGCTCGAGGAGGCTGACGATTTCGGTATGGCCGTTGTGTTCGGCCCACTTCTGCGGGGTCCAGCCATCGGCATCGACAGTGTCGATCTTGGCGCCCCTTTCAATCAGACTCTGGAGCGTCTCGAGACGTCCCTCCAGGGCAGCCCAACCGAGTGCCGTGCGGGCCAACTTATCCTGGTGTTCAATTTGGGCCCGCGCATCCAAGAGGGCGATCACAGCTTCGGTCCGGCCTTCGGAGGCGGCTCGAATCAAGGCGGTACGATCTGTATTGTCCTTGGCCTCAATTGACGCGCCTCGATCGAGCAGGAGAGTGAGCGTCTCAACGTGCCCGTTCTCAGAAGCTGCGATTAAAGCCGTCATACCGTCATCCTCGACCCAGGAGAAGATCGAGGCTTCGGCATCCAGCAGAGCTCCCACGATTTCGGTGTGCCCCCCAAGACTTGCATGGAGCAGTGCATCCGTGCCGTCGGTATCTTTGGCCTCGACGCCAGCTCCGGCCTCAAGGAGAATGGAGACTACCTCCGAGTGACCGGCAGCCGAAGCTACGATTAGAGCCGTCCGTTGTGAATAATCAAGCTTGTTGGCGTCGCTCCCGGCTTCGAGTAACACCTTCACAGTCTCGCCATGACCTTTCTCTGCTGATCGGATCAGGGCATTCTGTCCCTCAAAATCGGTGACCTTCAAACCAGCGCCGCCCGCGATCAAAGTCTTCACGACGTCGACTTGAGATGCATCAGCGGCAAAGATCAAGGCGCTGCGGCCATCCCCATCGCGGGTGTCCGGCTTTGCTCCCTGCTCCAGGAGGAGCTGAACGCTCCCCAAATGGCCCTCTTCCGCAGCCAGCATGAGAGCCGTCACCTTGTTGAGATCGTAGTCGGCGGCATTGGGATCGGCGCCACTTTCCAAGAGCGTTTTCATTTGCTCGGTCGCGCCCTCCTGAGCGGCCTTGAAAAGGAGGACCGAGGGATCCTCCGAACAGGCGAAACACAGGGTCATTAGACCCGCCAATAAACTCAAGCGCGTGGCGTTCATTGTCGACCTCCTTGCAGCCCCTCGAGGTTGAGCCTGGGAGGTTCAATCGTGGGCATTGTTCTGGTCTCCGCCACCCCGCCAGGGGCAGGGTATGGTCAGGATGAGCCTGGGAACTCGCCCGACCCTCTCGCCAGGGGCGGCAGCATCCAACTTCCGCTAGCAACCTCGAGGAACGTTTGGAATAGTTGCTGCTCGATGAGGAGTCTCACCCTCCTCATTCGAATCATCGGAATTTACAGCGGCTGTTCCCGCAATGCTAGCAGTTTTGCGCGCTCACGGAAAGACTTGAGCTTTTCTATCGCCGAAGTGAAGTTTCAGGCCCCGATTCATCCCTCTCGCAGGGCAGAGACAATATCCAGGCCGGAAGCCTTACGGGCGGGGAACAAGGCGGCCAGCCAGCAGGCAGCCAGCACTCCCCCAGCGTGTCGAAGTACTTGTCAGAGACCATCTCTCTCCGAAAGCGCTCCGGATTCTGGAAAGAAATGACTCCCGGGACGCTGACATAGGTCGCCAACGGACCGTCAGGTCCGACAACAAAAGTCTTATTTTCAATAAGATCGCCGCCTGGTAGGCACCTCCCACTCTCTTGAAACTCCGTTTTCTGAAGGCCAAACTCTCTGCTCTGGCTAGTTTTGAGACAGCTTGTTCCGGCCTGTGATCGGAATTCGGGTTGCAGGCAAGATGCCTGTGCTACTTGGCAGGCAAGATGTATAAGGCGTTTTTCTCACTTGCTCTTCATCGTCCAAACCCCACCCCAGTCCTTGGGTGGCGGCGTCTTTTTGTAGAGCCGGCAGCGCTCGATGTAGATGTCGGCTAGCTTGTCTTTGGGGTGGAGGGCGAGTCCTTCCTTGAACGAGGCGATAGCCGCATCCCAGGAGCCCTTGCGATACTTCGCGACTCCGTCATTGAAATAGCCCAGTACCTGCATCAGATTGGGAAAGGACGTGTCGGTGTGGTAGTCGAGAATTTCATAGATTCCGACTGGAGCCGTCTTTCCTTTGACAATCACGCGATCGGCATCGCGAGCCCGGTAGATCCCGTGTAGCTTCTTGTAAGTGAATTCGCTGATCAGAATCTTGGCAGCATATTGTTTGCAGGCACTCTCGAGCCGGGCCGCCAGGTTGACACCGTCCCCGATCACTGTGTAATCCATCCGCTTGGGAGAACCAATGTTGCCCGAGACGATAGTATCGGTGTTGATGCCGATTCCCATCATGACCGGGGCAAGTCCGAAGGAGGCGCGCTGATCGTTGAAGACCTGAAGTTCTTTCATCATATCGATCGCCGCCCGAAGTGCCCGATCTTCGTCGTCGGCGTGGGGCAGAGGAGTCCCGAAGACCGCCATCATGGCATCGCCGATGAACTTGTCGAGCATCCCGCCTTCCTTTTGAATGACATCCACCATAATGGTGAAGTACTCGTTGAGCAGGGCAACCGTGCCCTGCGGTCCGAGTTCTTCGGTCAGGGTGGTGAAACTGCGGATGTCCGAAAAAAGGACTGTCGCTACGCTTGATTGTCCGCCGAGGAGCTCTTCGCCGCTGGCCAACAGCTTGTCGGCCAAACTCGGATCCATGTAGCGAGCCATCGTCGATTTGACGCGCTTCTCGCTACTGATGTCTTCGATCAGAATCATCGACCCGAGCTTTTCGTTCTTGCCGCTCATGAGTGGCAAGAACGTTGTATTAACCGATACCTTCTCTCCGCCGAACAGCATTTCGGCGTCCATCATCACATCGATCTCACCCGTTTCCTCGACTTGCCCAAGTTTAGCGTTGACCCATTCATTCTTCTCGACAAAGAACTCACTCGCACTCTGGCCGACGAGATCTGAAGCAGAGCTGCGCATGATGCGAAGTCCGGCGGCATTGCAGGTGACGATTTTCTGGTCGGTGTCGAGCGTGACAACTCCGTTGGACATGCTTTCCAGAACGCTCTCGATGTAGTTCTTCGTGTTTTGGACGTCATCGAAGAGTTTGGCGTTCTCGAGTCCGATTGAAATCTGAGCGGTAAAGGCCTTCAAGCGGGTTTCGTCTTCTTCCGTGAAAGGTCCCCCTTTCTTGTTCAGGACCTGGGTGACTCCGATGGTTTTTCCGTCCTTGTTGACGACGGGTGTGCACAAGATGGAGCGGGTGAAGAAGCCGGTCTCCTTGTCAAATGAAGGATTGAAACGCAGGTCTGCATAGGCATAGGGAATATTGACCGACTTGCCCGAAGTAAAGACGGCACCGGCGATCCCGAGGTGGTTGGGGAAGCGGATTTTCTGAGCTCCCAGGCCCTGTCCGATTTCAGTATGGAGTTCGTTGGTTTTCTCGTCATTTAGGAACAGAGTAGAGCGTTCGGAGCTCAACATCCGGGTGATCGCCGACATGATTTTCTGCAGCAAGGGGCCCAACTGGATCTCGGACGAGACTTCGGAAACCACTCCCAGGAAATCGGCTTCCTTGCGCTGGGCGCGCTGCATGCGCTGAACGATCATGGCGCTCTGCAGGAAGATCGAAGCCTGAGTGGTCATGGCAGTGAGCAGGTCCATGTCCCGCTGTGTGAAGCGCCCCCTCTTTTTATTGAGAGCCTGAGCGACGCCCAGGATCTCACCCCGTAGAGTCCGAATCGGGCAGCACAGAATGTTGCGAGTTTTCAATCCAGTCAATTCGTCCACCGACTTATCAAACTGCGAACTCGCATAAGCATCATGGATGATCTCCGCCTTTCCACTTGTGAAGACATGGCCTGCGGCACCGCTGTTGCTTAGGATTCGGATCTCACGCTTGAAGTCGCCATGCATCACGCGCGAATACAGTTCGTCGGTGGTGGGGTCGTGGAGAAAGAAGGTGCTGCGCTCGGTCTTCAGCTGCTCGGTTGTAATATCGAGTAGAGTTTCCAACTGTTCGTCCAGTGTCTGGTGGGCAGCTACGCGGTGGGACACATCCAGCAGAAACTCGGCCAGATTATCGATCTTGGGGGCATTCTTCTTAGTCTTGCGCTTGGAAGGAGCTTTGGAACTAGTTTTTCTTGGGCTTGGCATTCAATTCCTCCAACTTGCTTCTGAGTACCCCGACTGTGTCTTCGAGCTGTTTATTTTCTCTCCGATGAGCGTTCATAGTCTCGACCATCCCCGCCTCATGATCGGCCTTTTCTGCCGTGAGCTGATCTCGAAGGGACGACACCGTGTTTTTGAGCTGCCGCATCTCATTCGCTGACTCGTGAGCCGTTGTATGGACCTTGTCCTGCATTTCGAAGTCCTGGCGTTCGATCTCACCGCGCAGGCTTTGTGCGGTCTCGCGTAGCATTGCGGCTTCCCGATCCGCAGCATGTTGGATTTTCTGCGTTTCGTCCAGGTGCTGCATCCGTTGTAATTGGAGCTCGGTGCGCAATGCTCCGCTGGTGTCTTTGAGTTGGCGGATCTCTCGCGAGGCTTCCAGGACCGCCTCCCGAATGGCTGCGTCCTTTTCGAGCCGGATCCTTTCCAGCTCATCGCGAAGGGAACTAACCGTCGCTTTCACTTGCTCCAGATCATGAGCATTCTCAAGTTGAGCTCTCCTCAAGCGATCCGACATTTCTGATTTCTTGAGTTCCAGGGCCTGCCGGAGCTCGGCCACTGTATTTTTCAACTGGGCGATCTCTCGCTGTAGAGCCAGGTGTTCCCGTCGCACCGCATCGACTGTCTCATCTTGAAGGCTCTCGAGACTCTCCCGCAGGGCGGAAACAGTGGCCTTGAGCTGCTGAACCTCGCCCTCAGCGTCGGCTTGGGCGCGTTGCACGTCCATGTCGCGCTTTTTCTCCTGGCGATCCAGTTCTGCGCGCAGCGCCAGAACCGTTTCTCCCAAGATTTGCTTGTCCCGCTCGTACTGCAGGCGCTCAGCGTTTTCCATGCCTTCTGCTACTGAACTCATCGTCCTATTTCCAGCCCGTCGTTTCTGGGCATACTACTCGAACGTAGAATCTGCTGCCAGCATGTCCCAGAATCGCGACTCGAGATTCTTGCGAAAATGTGCGCAAGTTGCCCTCCCAACTCCGAAGAGTAGCTTGCCCGCATGATCCGGCAGGTTACAATGGGCTCCGAGGAGCCTGTCCGAGCTCCTAGAAGTAGGACAACGTATTTATGTCATCCGAAAGTACATTGCAAAAGGTCGTCGTCCGCACTCGCCACGGTAGGGTCCGACGCGGGTTTGCCGACCCCCGTCAGATTGAGGGCAGTCTCCGTTTGATCAATACCCAGGGGGACGAAGAGCGATTTGAACTGGAAGATCTCAAGGCGGTCTTTGTGGTCAAGGAATTCGAAGGCGACCCGAAGTACAAGCCAGTTCACTCTTTGAGCAAACTCAAAGGGAGTGCGGCGGTGTGGGTCCGTCTCAAGTTCTTCGACGAGGAAGAAATGGAAGGACGTATCCAAAACAATCTGAGCTTACTGACGGAGGCCGGTTTTTTTCTCTGGCCGTCGGATGGAGATTCCAACAACCGTTGTGCCTATATCGTCAAGACGGCGGTCGAGGAATTCGCCATCTTGTCGGCCGATTGAAAGTAAGTTTGAACCGACTGCTCGCTTTCCTGATTGGAAACCCACGAGAGTTCCCTCTCGAGATTAGGCTCTTCAATGCGATGAGTCTGCTCAACGGAGTCACCAACCTCGCGGGTGCTCCGGTTTATCTCTTTTCCGAGCCCGGTTCCACAGCTTGCACCTGGTCGTAGGCGTACTCTTTCTTGGCTTCTATTTCTATGCTCGCTTCAAGGGAAGCTCCAGCCCACTCCTTTGGCCCTTTGTTCTTACTCTGATGGCGTTCCTCTTTGTGAACCTGGCCGACTCCGGGACGTTCCGGCTGTCGTTGTGGCCACGATTCTGGCCCAGGACGTTCGAACGAAAGTTTTCGCCGGACTTCTGTTTGTGGGGTTGACTGTTTTAATCCTGTTGATCGAAGAATTCGTGCCGGGCTGGATCAGGCCTGTACTTCCGATTGGCGAATTCCAGACTCTTTACCAGTTTTGACCAGATGATCTCCCGCCACTAGTGGCGGGGGTGATTGGACAAGACAAGTTTGCCTAGCCCGGATTATGCAAGAACCGTAGGCCGGAGTTGAAAAGAGAGTCGAAAGTGGCCCAAATCGGGAGATCGAAGGTGCGACAGGCGGATTTTCGAGGGATCTCTGTGGACGAGCCGTGTGGAGTAGGTGGGGGAGTGAATTTCAGACGGAGTTGGGCCTGAATGAGTGTCCTAAACGATCATTCGGGAGCTAGGAGAGGCTAGCTGGAGTTAAGGCGATTCAAGACGAGGAGGAAAAGGGCCTGCTCCGGAAAGCCGGAGGAAAGATGGGCCCAGATGCGTCGAGTGGTTTGTCGAACCCGCGCCCCAATTTTGAGGACCCGGCGACGCAAAGTTTCGATTTCGAGTTTCTGCCAGGGGGTTCCATACAGATAATCGCGGAGTCGGACGAACATCTGGTAAGCCAGCCCATGCAGGAGAAGTCGAAACTGGTTGGCCAGGAATCGATGACAGCTCAGCCGATCCATACTCAGATGGTTCTTAAAAGCCTTGATGAAGTTCTCCGACTGTCCTCGATCGGTGTAGTGATCATAAAGGGACTGGGAAGAGAGATCGTCTCGGTTGGTGACCACAAAGCGACGATTGATCCCCCGATGGTCGACTTCCACTTTGACGATGACGCGACGGAATCGATCCCAGCTGCTGGCTCGATAAAGAAACTCGTCAAACTGACGCTGTTTTTCCTCGAACTCGTCGAACCTGAGTCGAGTCGACTCGAGCATCGGCTCGACCATCCGTTGCCGGCGGGGGTTCCGGCTTAACCCAATGACATATTGGAGTTTGTTCTCTTCAGATTCACAGAACTCGTAGAGCCGAGGCGTGGCAAAGCCGCTGTCGGCCCGGATCTCAATTTGAAGTTCCTTGCCAACTTCTCGTCGAATGGCTTTCACGATTCGTTTCAGAATAGGAACGATGTGAGAGGCAGCCCCCTTGTTTCCAGGCCTCAATACGACAGTGACCAGGTCCCCCGTAACGGCATCGAAGATCAGCCAAGGATGCAGAATGTGGTTTCGGTAATAGCCGTGGTAAAAAGAGAATTCCTGTTGGCCGTGAGTGTGGTCGTCAGTACTGTCCAGGTCCAAGATGACCGGGTCGGGGCGTCTCTTCTTCAGCGAGCGGACATAACGCTGTAGGAACCCCCGGCTCAGACGCATGAGATCCTTCTTGCTGACAGAGTTTTCCAAACGGGAAAAAGTTGCCTGGGTGGCCAAGTCAGGATCGCTCTCAGGTAACTGATCACAGACGGTCTTGAGCATGGGATCCGAGCGCAGCGTGTCCGCGTCATTGCAGTCTTCGTACCCGGCAACGATCTGAAAGACTCGTTGTCGGATCAGCTTTAACTGCTCATGACGAACGTAGCGTTGGTCCCGGCTATCCGCAATACACGAACTGAAGTCCTCGCAGAGTCGATCTTGCCGATCCAGGGAACCAAACAACAGCCATCCGGCATCGGAAGTCAGGTTCCCACCATCAAAACGAGCCGTGATTTGTGTGTGCGAGTGAAATGCCAGGGTGGTCTGACAGACTGGGTTTGACATTGCCGTAGTTCTCCGATAAGGATTTGTTTAATAACCCCTTTTATATCAGAGCGCTACGGCATTTTTTCTGGTCCCCAATCCACTCGAATCCGGATCTCTTGCATAATCCGGGCTAGAATGTATGGGGAGACACCGTTCCAAGGTTTAAAGCTCGGCGACGAGGGGCGCGTGCGGCCATGCCGCCGCCTCTCCCTCGGGTGTGGGTACTTGGGGGCCGGTAGTGTGCAGGGTCCACGGCCCGGAGGCAGGCAAGCTGCCTGGGCTACGTGGCAGGCAGGGATGCCTGCTCTACGAGGCAGGCTGGATCAAGCTGTCTCAAAACCTCCCTGGCAAGCTTCACGAGAGTGATTTCAGGATCGTGGGGCCTTCCCAGGCCGCGAACAGACCGTCAGGTCCGACTACAAAAGTCTTATTTTAAAAGATCGCCGCCTGGGAAGGCGCCTCCCACGGTCTTGAAACTCCGTTTTCCTGAAAGGCCAAACTTCCGGCTCTGGCTAGTTTTGAGACAGCTTGAAGATGATTGCGCTACGCCTTTACTGAACGATCTGGAAAGCTCTTGCAACCTTGCGGCTGTAAGCTGCCTGTTTGATTTCGAGGATCACCTTGTAATCTCCGGCTGCCAGAGTGTCCAATGGGATTCGCGCATTGGCCTCTTGCCACTCTGGTGTTCCGCGAGTGGGTTTCCAGGAACTCTCGAAAACAGTCGACCCCGCATGCTCTACCTGGATTCGGTACTCAATAGTCTCGGTGCCCGGGATTTTGAGATGCAGGTAAAGGTCCTCCCCCGGGCGAAAGACGGAGTCGACCCTGGGCACCAGGGCTCGCCCCGCTACCTCCAGCGGATTCTCCACCACCGTCACCACCTTGCCTCGTTTGATCCGGTAGCTCTCGGTGCTGCCGGTCTGCTTCCAGCCTCCGGCCAGCACCAGCGAACTGCTGGGCAGGTTGGGGTCAGGCGGGAGAAGTCTCAGGCTCAGATTGGAGGACCCCATCAGGCCCGTCCGATTGTTTCGGACATAGACGGCCAGCTGATACTCCCCGGGTTCCAGGTAAAGGAGATTCTGGTAGACGTAGGTGGTTTCTCCCTCGATCTGGCGACGCCGAATCGAAACTTGGTCGCGGATCGCATCATAGGCTGTTTGACCCGAAGTGCGCGCCACTAGAATGACTTCCAGATTGAGATCCGACTCGTCTTCACCAGAGGCGAGAAGAGTGTGTTCCACGCTGGCCAGAACGGCCACTTCATAGCCGTCCTCCACGGGAAAATACTCCGCCCCTCCGACTACCGGAAAATCCGTCTGCAGCTCATTGTCCACCACCGCCTGGAGGAGCTAAAACTCCCGCTCCGATGCGGAGAGAAGCCGATACGGCTTGTCGGCGTAGAAGCCGCGGCGTGAGATGACCTGAGATCCATTCACCGACACCGTCACTTCGATCTTCCGGAATCTGCCGTCGGCGGTTGCTTTGGGAGTCTCATAGCCGAGCAAGTAGTAATGGGAGGAGTCCTCCTGGGCTTGGCGGAAGATCTTGGACAGGTCGTTGTCATCGATCAGGGCCTGGCCTCCAGTGTCGGCGGCCAGAGCCAGGAGGCCCTCTTGAGACTGTTGCAGATTGGCCAACTGGTTCAAGGATGCCCGCCCGTTGAAGATACTGCGACCGCCGCCACCGCCCCGCTGAGCTCCTCCCCCGGGCGACAACGCGACCAGTCCTCGACTGTCGACCGAGTAGATGCTCATGTTGGCTTTGTTACAGATATCGGTGACCACCCGCATCTGATCAATGGTTTCAATACCTCGATTGGAAAGTCCTCCCGAGAAGTAAAGTAATGCCTTTCGTCCTGCCAGATCTCGGAAGGCATCGGCCACCGACTGGATGGCCGCCAGCTGCTGGTTCGTCTGGAAGAGGGCAAACTCAGTTTCGTCAGCCAGAAACTCCGACTCCTCACTACCGCTTTCGTCCTCGTCGGGAAGCGAGACATCAGATTCCTCTGTGATTCCAGCCAGCTGGCCCAGGGAGGAGCGGATTTGGCCCCGATCTGTGGTCAGATCAGTCAGCATCTCGAGCCCAGTGTCCATCACCAGAACCGCTACCGCATCCTGGTCAGTCAGTTGTTCGTCCACGAACTTCTCGGCTGCTTCGCGCATCATGTGGCGGTCCTGCAGACTGGCCGAAGAGATGTTGAAGAGCATGATCAGCAGCCGTTTGTCGGTCAGATCGAGGGGGGTGAAGGTCGCAGCCGGAGAGGGAGGTGCGGTGTCCGGTCCTGGCCGAGCGGTAACGATCGGACTGCGGCTCACCAGCGGAATTGAGACTTCACGGAAGTAGGTAATTTTCTGTTCTTGACCCTCCTCGATCAGATTGAAGTCTAGCAGTTTGAGGCCCGGGATTGGTTGCCCCTCTGAATCCAGCACGCGCACGTCGACCAGGATCAGGTTGGTTGCGACTTGAAAGCGAATGGGATCATCCCGCCTCACTTGTGACTGAGCTCGAGACGATGTTCCCGACCAGCAGAGGGCGGCGATCGAAAGCAGGGATAATGCACGCTTTCTCAGCGCGGCGCTTCCGGCCCTTCGCTTCAGAAACGGGTCAACTATGGGGGCTCGCAGGCTTTTCCAGCTCATGATCCTAAAAGATATAGCGAATGTTGAGCTCGACGTTGCGCATTCCGCCGACCGAGGTGACTCGTCCAAAGCCGGTCGAATTGACGGTCGTGTTAAGGTCCCGGTAATTCGGATGATTCAGGATGTTGGTCGAACGAAGCATGAGCAGTAGACGTTGCCCTTCGCTACCTACGGTGAAGGCCCGGGCCAAGTTCAAGTTGATCGTCCAGGAGCCGGGACCGTCGATGGTATTCCGTCCGGCGTTCCCGAACTCACCAGCCTCGGGTATGGTAAAGGCGGTGGTGTTGAACCACCGAACGGTGGAGCTCTCGGATCCCTCTAGATGGGTCGGAAGACCGGTTGCGGCGGCCCGTTCACTGGCCTGGGATGCCGTGCCCGAATTGCTGATTCGATTCCCTTGCAGGCGCGCTGTAAACGGGGTTCCGCTGGAGGCTCGAAGGGTACCGTTCAGATACCAGTCGCGGAGCAGGATTCCGGCCAGTCCGCCTTCCCGCAGCCATTTGCGTCGGTTTCCGAAGGGGAGTTCGAAGAACCAGTTGAGATTTAGTTTGTGCCGCTCGTCAAAGGAGGAGCGGCTGCGTTCGGCGTCGAGGTTGGTATCATCCTGCGCCACGACTCGGTTGCCTCCCGCAATTGCAGAGGCGTTATCGATTGATCTCCCGAACTCATACTGGCCCGAGACCGAAAAACCGGCCCGCATCCTGCGAGTGGCCAGGATCTGAAGTCCGTGGAAGGTTGACCCGGCTCCTGCAGTCAAATACAGAAATTCGGCGGCGTCGGCGATCAGAGCCTCACCCGCCGTGGTCCTGTTGGGAGCCCGCAGCTGTTCCAGTCCAACTCCCCGTGATCCCGCATAGCCGACACTGATAAAGAACCCTTTGGGAGGGCTTGTTGCCAGGAGAGATCCCAATTCTGCACTGTGGGTAGCCGGAAATTGGGATCCACGGCATAGGTGTTGGCTACTTCTGCCGAAAACTCGTCTCCGAAAGCCGTCTCCATTGCAAGGAAGGGGGGATTCTGAACACTTTCCTGAACTGTGCAACCAAATGGGGGCTGGGAAATAAGTTCGTTTACGAGGTAATTGTAAGCCTCGTCGGGACAGAAGATTCCGTAGCTCGAACGGAGCACCGATGAATACTTGCCGGAACGCAGTCGATAAGCCAGCCCGATTCGCGGCGATAAACTATTCCGATCGCTCTGTATCAGGGTGTCAGGAAAGGCTCCGAAGTATTGGCCCACCTGGCCGGGGACAACGGTTTCGACATCGGCAAAGCCGGGGGCGATGTCGAGGTTGGCGATTCGGTCTTGCGACTCGGCCCAGGGAGGCGTGTATTGATAGCGCAAACCCCACTGAATCGTCAGTTTGGAAAGGACCCGCCAATTATCGTTCAGGTACAGCGAGAATTCCCTGCGCCTCAGGTAAGTGTCACTGTTTCCATATTGGATGCGGCTGGTCTGAGCTTGTCCGAGCAGGAAGTCGGCCAGATCATAGCCACTATTGGCCCGGGGAGCACCATTGATGTACTCACTGGTAGCTGATCCGGCGAAGGTGAGGGACCCGGCCCCGGCAGGACTACCAAACTGATTGCGTCGGCGCCAGTTGACATCCCCTCCGATGCGAAAAAAATGCCGTCTCCAGATCAGGCTGAAACTGTCCGAAAAGCCGTTCGACTCATTGATGGTGAGGCGCGAACTTCCATCTGAGATATCACTGAAGTTCGTGAATTCGATCGTCGGTAGGCCAAAGTCGATGGGGGCCGTCGAGGTGTTTTCAAATCCCAGATCACCAGCCAGGTTCGGCCCAAAGGAGAACGGATTTAGATTGCGATTGCGATTCCGGTTCCAGTTGATCGATGGATTGTGCGTGAATCTCTCCCCAAGGCTGTGGTTGAAGCGAAGGTTGAGGCGCTGTCCGCGTCCGTTGCTGTTGCCTGCCAGATCAGGGAAGAGGCTGAACTGATCCCGATCCGAGAGGTTGATATTGTAAGTCGAGTTCAGGCGCAGCGATTCGAGCAATGGGACGTTCAAGCGAAGGTTGACCCGGTAACTCTGGTTTTGCAGTTTGGACTGCTGGAAGTAGTTGAGGAAGGGATCTTCCCGATTCGGTAGTGGTACGAACTCCAAGATCTCTTGGGCCGTCGAATTAAGCATCTGACCGGGGATGACGGCACCGGGGAAGTACTGCCCGCTATTCGGATCCACAATCTCGATTGGGTTCCCCGCCAGCGGGCCAGATCGAAAGAAGGTCCGGGAAAAGTCACCGATCCGCTCCAGGTTGGTGGGGACAGTTCCGAACTGGCTCTGCAAGCGGTTTCCCTGATTGGTCGAAAAGTCGACAAAGAAGGCGGCTCGCCCGCCTCTCCGGCCACCTCCACGGCCTCCCTGGTTTCCAGAGTTCTGAGCCGAACCCAGGGGTCCTCCCGCGCTGGCCCCCAGCTGCCAAGTGAGGAACCCGGGTTCTTCCGTTTCCTGGCCATCCAGAGCATAGGGCCGGGCATCGAGGAAGGATCCGGAGAGGGTAGTCGTAATAGTTCCTTGCAGACCGTTGGCCCGGCTTCCGGCGATACGAGCTCCCCGCAAGCCTCCGCCTCTGCCCCCTCCTCCGCCTCTCATGAGCGCGCTCATGAGGCGGCTATCACCGCGGCCACCACCACCTCGACCCTGTTCGATCGAGCCGCCTTCAATGAAGACTTCTTCCCGTTGGCTGGCGGCCTGCAGTGATTCTGTGCGTTCGGCACCTCGAGGTTGGATTCGAATCTCTTCGAACGGATCTTCGACGGTGCCGTCCTGGGTTGCTTGCTGTCCGGGATTACGGGAGCGGTTGGGAGCGGCGGCAGCGGTACGAGCCGGACGCGACTCTTCCGCGGCCTGAAAGAAATTCTCTGCAAATTCCAGGTCCCATTCGTAGTCTCGCCAGGTGAGAGCCACGCGTATAAGCTGGCCTCCACCGGCAAATCCTCCCGGCCCAGCCCGATCCTCACCCCGGCCTCCCCCTCTAAGTCCGCCGCCTCCCAATTCGACCTCGACTTCCTGCTCCTGGGCTACACTGATCTTCTTGTCTGAATTCCAGCCATAAAGGACGAGCAGCTTTCCTTCAGTGAAGCCTCGAGTGGCAGAGAATTTGGATTGGAAGCGAATCGGAAAGCCGCTCTCGGCATCTACCGTGAGCAGGCCGTCTTTGAGATTGATCCGATCCAGTTTGGCCTTGACTTGAATCTGGACGCTGTCGCCGTCCTGCGCCTTGATCTTGGCGCTCTTCAGTAATTGCTCGGGATCGATTTGGGATAGCAGGTCTCCCTGTTGAAAGGCCCGTAAGCTGCCGAGACCGCCGCGCCCGCCACCGCCACGGCCTCCTCGACCGAAACGCCGGGGTAGTCCGCGGCCCCCGCCCAGGGTTCCGCTTTGAACTCATCCGAACTTCCAAAGTAATGCCGGGTCTCGTTGGCCCGTGGTTGAGCTCCGGCGCGCGCCTGTGCTCGTACTTGGACAGTAGTCAATACCGAGTAGTGGTGCAGGACCTGTCTTCGCTGATTCAAAGCTCGCAGCACCTTGTCCAGGATCTCCCCGTCGCTGGCTCCCTGGGAGGGAGCTGGCAACAAAGACATTCCCAGAGTCAGGCAGATGACCCGTCGGTAGAGATCTTTTCGCATCGGACGACTCTTGGTTGGCTGGCTTACTGTTTGTCGAAGACTATCTTCTGAGTCTGGGTCCCTCGCGGAGTGCTCCGCTCCACTTGCTGAGTGAGTAGCTTGCCATCCCCGGAGAGTTCCCAGACTTGGGTCTCTTCGATGGTGACGGCTCCGCGTTGGGTTTGGAACTCGGTGGTACGGTCGACGACGAGTTTGGTTCCATCCCACTTGGCCGCGATCGTCATCGGACCGCGTGGACTCTCCACTGTGGTGGGTTCGGCACCGATATCGATCTTGTACTCGCTATTGCCATCACTGATGTTGAGGCTATTTCCATCCTGCGTGATCACGAGTTCGCGGGCTGCACCCATTCCACCGCCACGGCCTCCCCGGCCACCACGGCCACCGCCGCCGCCTCGGCCGCCACCGCCGCCCATCTCACTCTTGCCCGGGTTGATCTTCCAGGTTCCAGAGAAATCGGTTCCGTCGAAGGCGCTAACCGAAAAGACCGGAACCAAGAGCACCAAACAACTCAATACAGCCAAAAATCTCTTTGACATTGCATTTCCTCCACTTGAACAAATGAGAGGCACTCCATCGAGCCTCTAGACGATCAGCGATGTCAGAGGGACACAGGTTACGAGAGACATGTAAAGTAAATGTAAAGGGGAATCATGCAGCGGAGATCAAGGATTAGCGCGATCGTGGTGGCTGGTGTGTCGGGAGTCGGCAAGACCACGGTTGGAAGAGCCTTGGCCGACGTGCTAGATTGGGATTTCGAGGATGCCGACGAGCTTCACTCGGCCCACAACCTCTACAAGATGTCGGCGGGAGAGCCGTTGAGGGACGAAGATCGGTGGCCCTGGCTAGTGCGCGTCCGCTCGGTTCTAGATGCCTGGTCACAGAGGATGGCAGACATCGACCTCCTCCAATGTCCTTGACCCCGACTCACAAGACGCGTCAGCAACGGTCACACCATTTCGCAAGCGGTGCACTAGTGATGGCTTGTTCCGCATTGCGGAGGTGATATGTCGATTTTCTGATTGGGAAACGACCTCAGATAAGGTTGGCATATCTGAGGGTAGACGAGGAGATTCTGGCAAGCCGTATTGCTTCGCGTCGGGATCACTTCTTCCCACCCCAGCTCTTGGCCAGCCAACTCGAGATCCAGGAGCTCCCACCAGCCGATCAGGTTTTTGATGGATCCCTCCCGGCCCCTGCAGTTGCCCGCGAGATTGCCCGGCGTTTTGGTCTGGCGGATTGACCCGCAGCCAAGCGGCGGGCCGAGGTGTCCTCGCTAGATCACTCAAGCCAGATACTTGCCGAAGGCCTTGGAGTGCGGAGTGCAGTTCCGCCTTGTGCACAAGGCGCCGATTCTCCGCGCACTCCAAGGCGTCCAGGGCGCAATGCCATAAATTCAGTTTGCAACGACGGCTCGCTCCTACAAAGCATGGATCGGCTCTGAGGAGGCGAAGCAGACAAGACTCAAGTCAGAGGGTGATCAAGTTTCAGGTTAGTTGATCGGCTTCGTATAGAGCGTCTGGGTGGGGAACGCGAAGTCCAATCCCTGCTGATCGAATTGCGTGAGGATAGCCATGTTGACATGCGATTGAGTGGAAGAGATGTCCGCTTCTTTCTTGATGTAGTAGGTGAGCTTGACGTTCAGTGAGAAATCGCAAACTCCGTAAAGTAGGCGGCCGCTTTCGCGACTCCCTCATTCTGTTCACAAATTCGCTGCAAGATGGCTAGCGCTTCTTCCATCTGCTTCGGAGTCGTGTCATAGGTCAGGCCGAGCACGACTGCGGTTTTGCGTGAAGGCTCCTTGCTGACGTTCTCGACTACGGTGTCCGAAAACTTGGAGTTAGGGACCGTCACCTGGGTCCCGGCCATTGTTTCCAGTCGGGTGCTGCGCAGTCCAATCTCACGCACATAACCGTCATGGCCAGCCGCCCGCACCCGGTCTTTCAATCTGAACGGTTTGTCTACGAAGATAGTAAAGCCTCCGAAGACATTCGAGACGGTGTCCTTGGCTGCCATGGCCAAGGCCAGGCCTCCAATGCCGATTCCGGCCAGCAGAGCACCCACATTATGCCCGGCATTATCGAGGGCAACCACGATGCCGATGGTCCAAATAATCGTTTTGACGGCCTTTTGAGCGACCGGCAGGATATGGTCGTCAAGATCGGTCTGGCTGCGCGCAGCGAGTGGGACAATGTAAGTTTGGAAGAGACCGTCAAAAAATCGCGCAGCCATCCAGGCGACTACCAGGACGAACACGAACTCCACACCCAGGTCGATCCATTCCCGAATCGGATCGCTCAGATTCAAGCGTGTGAGCCCGAACCAGAGTCCCATCAGGGTAACGATGAAGATCGCCGGTTTCTCGGTGGTATCGACCAGGATATCGTCAAAGACGTTCCTGGTCGTTGCGGTAAGGCGTCGTGCGAATCGGGCGAAGAACCAAAAGAGGAATTTTGCCAAAATTAACGACAGGCCGATGATGGCAAGCGAGACGAGCCAGCGTTCGAGCGTGTTGCCGAGGTAGCTTTGTTGCAAGAAATCCATTGGTTCAAATCCCTCCGTCTAAGGCTTTTCACTCTAGCCTCATCGCAGGGAGGAAATCAAAGAGTCTCCTCTGAACGCCGCTGGATAAGGATCCAAACGACCATCGGAGCCAGGGAAAGAATGCCCAGCCAGAAAGTTGTTCCGCTTAATCCGAGGGGAGTGTCTACAGCCCAGCCGGTGATCACGGCCGAGAAAGCTCCGGCTAGAGTGAAGATGCCGAACTCCGTTCCGAACACTCGCCCCAGGATCCGGTTGGGAACGACTTGAAGGAGAAGCTGAGTGGAAAAGACCCAGACAATCCCACCTCCCAGGCTGCGCAGGAAGATGGCGGCAACGACGGCTGGGAAGTTCCAGAGCGGAGCGGTCAGAACCAGTCCTAGCGAAGCCAGAGCATAACCGACGACGATGGCCCATGAGAGCCGTTCCTTGGAATCGCCCGTGAAGCGTCGTGCCAGGATCGGCCCGAGTCCCGTTCCCACTCCAGTGGCAGCAAACATCAGGCCCAGGCTGATCCCTCCCGCTTGCCCGAGGGGAAAAACATCTTTGGCAATCGCTACCTGGACGATTTGGAAGCCGGCAGAAATGAACAGGGACACGGCCGCTTTGTGGAGAACTGTGGCCAGGATGGGTCTCCGCCGCCGGAGGTAGTCGAGTCCCTCGTTGAAAAGTTCCAGCCCACCCGGAGTGGAGACTTCAACTTGGGCGGCATCGGGCACTCGCGGAGTTGGCTTTATCGGGAAGAGGAACAGGACCGAAACCACGAATGTCAAAGAATCTAGGATGAAGGCCGGGTACACTCCGAAGAGGCCAGAAACCAGTCCTCCGATGCCCGCTCCCAAGGCCAGCATGACCGACCAGGTGGCGGAATTCAGGGTGTTGGCGACGCCGATCTCGTGGGGTGGCACGATACTCGGGAGGAGGGCTGTTCTTGCCGGATAGAAGAACCCACTCAAGCCGAGCTGCAGCGCCGTCAGCAGATACAACAATGGCACCTGGGAAGGTTCGTGCACCAGCAAGAATCCCAGCACGACGAGGGCCCGGCTTACATCGGACCAGATCAGGATCCGTTTTCGATCGAAGCGGTCGGCCACAACTCCGGCGATCGGGCTGACCAGGAAAGGAGCTAGCATTCGGACCGTGATCAGGGCGCCGATGGCCAGACCCGAACCGCTAAGTTGAGCGATCAGCGCCGCGGTAGCGATAAAATTGAACCAATCTCCCAGCAAGCTGACGATTGGGGCCGACCAGAGCAAGCGGAAATTGCGATTGCCTCTGATCAGCTGCAAGTAGGGATTGGATGAGGGCTTCACCGGCCCATGCCGTTCGGGCCTCATTAAAGAGAAGCTACAGTCGCATCCAACTCAGCTTCGTCGACCAACTCGAGAAGAGCCAATTGGAGCAGATGGGTGGCTCTTTCGATGGGAGCCTGGCGTCGGATCCAACCATCCCTCGCCGCACGAATATCAACCAGTGCCGGCTGTAGCCGAGCGAGAGCCCAGGGATGCAGGTTAGCTCCTTGGAGCACCAAAATCGCGTCTTCAGTTTCATGCCAGGCCTGGAGAATAGCTTCGTCAGCACGGTTGCGATTCCAGAAGCCCAGGTCGCTGGCCCCGGAAAGCAGCTTCTGCGCTTCGAGAATATTGTCGCGGGCATTAATGACTCTTAGAAAGGCCGCGATGTCCAGCGTCTCCTGGACGTCGAGGTTGGTGGGAGATCCGAAGCGTCGGGCCAGGGCCGAGCCTGTTTCGGACTGATTGAAAATTTCGAGATTGTAGATCGCCACAGCTTCCTCAACCGTCGCTACCGCACCATTGTGGAAGAGACGACCTGAATCCGCGGCTTCGACCAGAGACGGGGTGTTGAAGGTCCGTTCCCCGGGAATCCCGAAGCCATCATCCAATGGGATCAACTCATTGGGGATTCCGGGTAACCTTGCTTCCCCGGTGGCATGGCGAATGTTGCCTAGATTGACCACCCTGCCTTCCGAGATCGCCTGATCACTCATTGAGGAAGCTCCGGCATTAATGTGGCAGACACTACATCGAGCATTGTTATGGTCCGGGTCCAGGAAGAGATCCTGACCCCGACTCGCCCGCTCGCTTTTCAATGCCAAAGGCAGTTCGAGTTCCTCCTGTCTTCCGATGGTCAGCATGAAGGCTTCCAGAGCATCCAGTTCTTCGTTCGTCGGGAGCCTGAAATCTATTCCAGGGACGCGATCCAAAGACTTCGTCATGTGCTGGCGTACCGAACCGATCGCGAAGGAGCGGAGTGACCCGTCCCCTGGTGCGCCATCGCCTGCCCAGCCGGTCTGAACGGGCTGAAAGTCGATGTCATTCTCAAAACCATCGAACTCGACGCCTCGAATCGATGTGCGGAGAGAACGTAGGGACTGGACTGTTCGCATAACGAATTGAGTGTCGAGATCATGAAAGCCGTCTGGATTCATTAGAATAAGCCCGAATTGCCGCATGAGATTTGGCTTTTCGAAGTTCTGGGAGAGTTCGGAATTCGCTTCTGCCACGAAAAGAGGATCATCGGGCGGCAGAGTAGCGATGAACTCGGGGGTGATCCTGAAGTTGTCCTCGGGGCGATGACAGGTGCGGCAAGTACGGCCATTTCCTTGAAATGTCTCCTGAAAGAAGATTCGCCGTCCATCTTCGACTCTTTCTTCTTCTGGAGTCAGTCCGGAATTGCAGGCCAAACTCAGCAGCAGCGAACTTGCGATGAGCACTCGACTACCAACCACTCGCATCGTCTCCCTGTTCCCCTTCTTGCTGCCACTAGGCCCAAAGCAAGTACATCAGTGTTGATTCCAAGGGCCTGAAAAGGCCCGAAATGCCAGTCCTGACGGGTATTCTAGGGTTGCAAAAAAACTCTGGAAAACACCGAAAAGAAAGGCATTTCAGGTGAACCCAAAAGATATCGAAATCCTGCGCAAACGGCAATCGGGAAGTGAAGATCGATTAGATCGGAGTTGGATGCCGGAGAAGGGCCAAAGGGTGCTGCGCGGGGGCAACATCCAGTATGAGATTTCGGATCGAGTCCGAGCCGTGGACTGCGGGGGCTGGGTGTGATCCAGCTGCTGGTCAAGCAGCTGGAACTGGCCGAAACCATCGACCAACGGGTGAAGGTGCTGGAGCGGCATCTGCCGTACCGGGAATCGGATCATGTGCTCAATCTGATTTACAACGTCATGACGGGCGGTAGCTGCCTGCAGGACGTGGAGGCTCGACGCCGGGACCCGGTGTATCTGGACGCGCTGGGGGCCCGCAAGGTGCCAGCGCCGTCCACGGAGGGGGACTTCCTGCGGCGCTTCGACAGGAATTCGATCTGGGATCTGATGGAAGCGGTCAATGAGGCGCGACGGAAAGTGTGGTCGAACCAAGACAAGGAGTTTCACCGTCAGGCCACGATTGATGTGGACGGGACGATCGCCCCGACGGATGGACAGTGTAAGAGCGGAATCGGAATGAGCTACACCGGCCACTGGAGCTATCATCCGCTGGTAGTGTCTGTGGCTGAACTCGAAAATAGGCTTCAGCCGGCAACCAGATCTCGTCGTTGAGTCTGCGCCGCTTGAATTTGAGCTTTGCTCCCTTGTGGAGCTTTGCCAGGAATCCAAGCCCTAGAGAGATACTCCCGAGGAGCTCCGCTTCGACCTTTACCAGCTGGAAGTCCGCTTCATTCACCCAGGCTCTACCTCGGATCTTCTTCAGGGGGCGAATGTCCTTTCTTCGGGGCTTGTAGGAAGGATCGCGGTCGAATTCCACTAGAATCGTCTTATGGCCGTCAATCTCTTCGCGACCGGTAAGCCGGAATCGAAAAAGCTTGAAGATGTCATCTAACTGGGCTTCCTCCTTTGCCTCCATCCGTGCCCGACGCTCGGCTGACGTCTTACGGGCCTTTTCAAGACGCTTTTGATGCTGCCGATCTTGCCGCTGGATCTTCTTTGCGGGGACTGGCTTGCCGTTTTCCGTAATCAGGCGCCGGTAATGCGTGCTCTTTTCCCCACCCGGTAAGACTTCGTAAACACCTTTTTCTTCACGCTTTACAGCTCCTTTCTTTCCCAGAGTGCGAGTCGTCTCAGATTCGAGAAAGGTGTACTGGCTCAGAAGTAGCGTATCGCTCTTGAGACTAGCGCGAACCTTCTGCAGGAAGGGCTCAGGGTCGGGTAAAGGAGTCTGAGCGAGAAGTGTTGAACTCAAGATTAGCGAGAATGCTAGCTTCGAGAACGCGTGAATTATCCGGGCTAGGTTTTTCATCTCACCCCTTGGATAGATACTGGCTGCTAGGAGTCTGCGCGGCAGGAGTTTCTGATCAACGTGGAATTTCCAATTCTTGAGTTTATGTTTCGGGGTGCCCTATACGAGAAAGGGCGATCTTTATCGTGCTTCCGCTTGCAGAGGCGGCCGAACTGCTGAAAATGAGCCCAGGGGGAGGGCATCTTTCCGTCCGAACCTGCTCAGCAGGTGGGTAGGCGCCCATTCATGCGTTTCAAGTTCAGGGCGAGACAGACCAGGTCCCACTCGCCTTCCACTTTCTCGAGTCCCCTCAAGCTGAAGGTTCGAAAGCCAAGGACCTGTTTAACCCAGCCGAATACAGGTTCCGCGATCACCTTGCGCCGGCGGTAGACAGTTTGCCCCGCCTCCGTGCCCAGCTTCTTGAACATGCGAAGCGTGGCGGGGAGATTTTCCGACGGCTCTGGATCTCGCCCCTCTCGGCCCAAAGAGAGATGTAGCCATCGATCTCGCGTTTTTCTAGACCTTCAAAGTTCTCCTCGGACTTATACCCGGCGTCGGCCACTACCTGCTCGGGAGGGTGCTCCAGGTTCTCTTGGACCGCATCGATCATCCCCAGTAATTGTCTGTTGTCGGCCGCGTTATTGGTAACCCCCGTGGCCACGATCATCTGTGTCTCCTCATCCACAGCGGCTTGCGTGTTGTAGCATTGTTCGAATCCCCCAGAGCTCTTCATGATTCGACTTTCCGGATCTGTAAAGTTGTCTTGGGCCTTCTCCTCGGGAACTCCAAACTCCCGCTTGAAGGGGCGTCCTCCGCGCGGGTTCTTGCGACCGTCTCCGGGCTTGCGGCCGCGCTTCCGATCCGCCTCGGCCTGCCGTTGCTCCACGCGCTGCTTTGCCTCCCCGATCTTTTTCAGCCGATCTTCGCGGCGGCGTAACTCTTCAGGCAGTTCGTCTCCCTGATTCTCTTCGCCGTAGAGCTCGTCTTCCGCTTTATCCACCTGCTGCGCACGATCCAACAGTTCGGCGATCTCTCCTTCCAGCCTTTTCTCTTCTTCCAACATCCGTGAATAGCTCATCGCCTTATGTTTGCTGGCGTTGGCCTTGATCTTACAGCCGTCCACCGCCACTCGCCCCAGCTTGACCAATCCCGCCTCGGCCGCGATCCGCGCCACCTGTCCAAACAGTTTCTTGAACTCTTTGAGATGACGTTGACGAAACTCCGCCATCGTCCGGTGGGCTGGAAAATTACCCGCCGACAACACTCGAACAGCCACGTCCTCATACACTCGACGAGCCAGTTTCCGCGACGAGAACGTTCCCGTCGCGTACCCATAAATCAGGATCTTCACCATCATCCTCGGATCAAACGGCCGATTGCGCCGCCCGTCCCCTTCGTACGGCGCGTAGAATCCACTCAGATCCAGCTCATCCACCGTTTCGGAGATAAAGTAGGACAGATGATCTTCCGGCAACCAATCTCGCGGGGAGGGGGGTAGCAAGAAGCTCTGCTCCGGCTGGTACTTCCGAAATGTCGTTCCCATATCGCCATTTTATTCACCAGCCCGGACATTTCCTGCCGCGCAGACTCCTAGGAGTTCATTGTGTCTTACCATCTAAGCGTTCGCGAACTGCAGTGACAGGCTCCTAGGTCGAAGCTCTGCCTGAATCGCCTCGTGGACTTGGAGATCCAAGTTTTTGGATTTTAAGTCTTGGAATTTCATCTCGGATTTAGTGCTTAGGATTTTGGATTTCCTGCCCAGTTAGGTCGCTTCGATACGGACTGGACAGACCTTGAGTTCCGCTGTGTGCGTCACCGGATCGTAGCCCGATCCAGTCAAAATATTGACCGGCACATCGGCGAAACTGAAACTGGCGAAGACGGTTCCGCGGGGGGAGCGATTGGTAGTTTTGACCTTGATCCTCACCGAGCCCCGGGGTGAAGACATGCGTGCCCAATCACCATCATGGAGAGACCAGTCCTGGGCGTCCTGAGGATGGACTTCGAGTATCTCCTCGGGCAAGAAATAGTCGATGCCTGCTGACCGGCCGGTCTGAGTCCGAGTATGGTAAGACTCCAGACGGCGGCCGGTTGTCAGCCAGACCGGGAAGTCGGCATTGATGGTCTCAGCTGGATCACGATAAGTTGTCAACGAGAAGATTCCCCGTCCATTGACGAATTCATCCCGGTGCAGGGTGGGAGTGCCTGCGTGACCCGGTTCCGGGACTGGCCAATGTTTTTCCCCATCTTCAATCGAATCCCAATCCAGGCCTCGATAGATTGCAGTGACGCTGCAAAGTTCGTTGAAGACCTCTTTGGCAGAAAGGTAGTCAAAGCCGGGAATATTTAGCCGTTGTGCGATCTGGCTGACGATCCACCAGTCGGGGCGAGCCTCCCCGGCAGGCGGGACGGCTTGCCGCAGGCGTTGTACCCGCCGTTCCGTGTTGGTGCAGACTCCATCGGTTTCACCCCAGGCAGTGGCAGGCAGAACGACATCGGCCAGCGCTGCTGTCTCGGTCAGGAAGATGTCGATTACCACGAGATGCTGCAAGCTCTTCAGAGCATGTTCACAGTGGCCCCTATCGGGGTCCGAGAGAAGTGTATTCTCGCCGTCGATGATCATGGCGTGGATCGAATCCCCGCACAAATCGAGGGCTGTCACCTTGGTGATCCCGCACTCAAAGTCGATTGGCTGGCCCCACAGCCGGCTGAATCTTTCCTGATTGTCCAGATCATCGACTGGCTGAAAACCGGGATAATTGTTGGGAATGGCCCCACAATCTCCCGCTCCCTGGATATTGTTTTGCCCTCGCATGGGGTTGATGCCGGTGCCCTCCTTCCCCAGATTTCCGGTCATCAAGGCAAGATTGCAGAGGCTCTTGACATTGTCCACACCACAAATATGTTCGGTAATTCCCAGCGTGTAATAGATGGCCGCCCGTTCCGCCGCTCCGTACAACACGGCGGCCGCCTCGATATCATTGGCCGGTACTTCACAAATATCTGCAGCCCACTCCGGCGTAAACGGTCGGACATGTTCCTGAAAAGCCTCGGCTCCCTGGGTTCGACTCTGAATGAACTCTTCATCCAGCAAGCCTTCACGAGAGATGACGTGGGCCATGGCCAGCAACAATGCAGTGTCGGAGCCGACTCGAATCGGCAGGTAAAGATGGGAATATTCGGCCAAGTCGATGCGCCGGGGATCGGCCACGATCATTCGGGCCCCCCGAGCCACCGCCCGCTTCAGCCGGGTCGCTGCGACCGGGTGGCATTCGGTCATGTTGGTCCCGATGCAGAAGATCACATCAGGCTTTTCCATGTCCGCAATAGGATTGGACATGGCGCCTCGGCCGATGGTGGCCGCCAGACCGGCGACCGTGGGAGCGTGTCAGGCACGGCTGCAGTTGTCGATGTAGTTGGTCCCAAAACCAGCCCGGATCAGCTTCTGCATAGTGTAGGCCGCTTCGTGGGGGGCTCGCCCGGAAGCTACGCCATAAATACTCTGCCGGCCATGCTCCTCATGTACCCGGCGGAATCCTTCGGCAGCTCGATCCAATGCCGTATCCCAATCGGTCGGTTCCAGAATTCCCTTTGAACTGCGAATCAGGGGAGCCTTCAAGCGGTCCGGGTGGTGGACGAAATCAAATGCGAACTGTCCCTTGACGCAGAGAGCTCCTTGATTGGCCGGGCCATCCATGGCGGGTTGAACGCCAACTGCCGTGTTTTGTTTGGTCAGGATATCGACCGAACAACCCACCCCACAGTAGGCACAAATCGTTCGGGTCTTCTCGATCTTGCCCGGCATTTCTGCTGCACGCATGGCTTTTCTGTCAGCCAGCGCCCCGGTTGGGCAGGTCTGGATGCACTGTCCACAGAAGGTGCAGGCCGAATCCTCCAGGTGCCCGGAAAATTCTGTCGTGATTTGGGTGTGAAAGCCACGCCCCATGATGGAGATGGCGTGATCTCCTTCTTGTTCCGCGCACACTCTCACACAGCGATAACACGAAATACACTGATCGTAATCGCGCAGGATAAAGGGATTCTTATCATCCAGTCGGCTAGTTCCCGATTGGCGTCCCTGAAAACGCCCGCTGCCAGCTGCGTAGCGCTCAACCAGCTCGAATAGTTCCTGGGAAGCGTAACCCCGCAGGGGATTAACTTCGAGCTGTCGGTTTTCGGAGGTGAGCATTTCCAGCAGGATCTTTCGGTACTCCTCGACTCGATCGCTATGCGTAGTGATCTTCATGCCCGGCGTGACTGGGGTAGTGCAGGAGGCGACAGGACTTCGGAAGCCCTCGATATCGACTACGCAAAGACGGCAAGAACCAAAGGCCTCCAGGCGTGGATCAAAGCAGAGCGAGGGAATCTCGATTCCTTCCTGGACGGCGATTTGGTAAATCGTTTCGCCATTCCGAAACTCAACGTCTCGGCCATCGATCTGAATCAAAGCCGCGTCCTAACCCATATCCCCCTTTCTATCGCGCTTTCCCTATGAGAGCAAGTTACAGGGAGGTTGTCGAAGCCTCCGGTGTGTGAGGCTGTGGCTCGAGGCGAGGCAAGAAGGAGGGGTCCAAGGGTCCAATTCCCAGTCAGCAGTCTTGTCTTGGGATTTGAAGTTTTTGAGTTTCATCTCGGATTTCGTGCTTCGGATTTCGGATTTCCCAAGCGACTCTTCAGAAAGGCCTCGACTTGATCGGGAAAAAAACGGAGCAGGCTCTCTGTCACCAGTGGCGCAGCGACGCCGAGTCCGCAGGCACTGGTGGCGGCCATGGCTTTTCCGAGGTCGTGTATCTCGCCCCTCCAGGCGGCAGGCTCAGACGGCCCACTTCCTCCCAGGCGCTCGGTCAGGCGCTCGGTTCCAATCCGGCAGGGGAAACACTTTCCACAAGATTCCTCGGCAAAGAATGCCATGGCTTGGCGGGCGACTTCGACCATATTGCGTCGCCCATCGAAGACCATGATTCCTCCGGCCCCCAGGAATGAACCATAAGTTCGGATGCTCTTCTCGCAGAGTGCGGCTTCCTCGATGGCTTCCTTCCCGAGGAAACCTCCAGAGAGACCGGCCATCGTGACAGCCTGGAAAGTCTGGCCCGGAAGAGGTCCGCCGGCCCATTCGTAAAGGAGAGTTTGCAAGGGGAGCCCGAGCGGAACCTCATAGTTGCCGGGCTTCGCCACATCTCCCGACAGCGAAATCAGTTTGGTGCCAGATTCGTCTCCCAGACCCAGTCCCTGGTACCACTGCGGGCCATTTCGAATGATCGGCGGCACCGAGGCCAGGGTCTCCACGTTATTCACTGCCGTCGGTTTATCCTCGAAGCCATGAGTTACAGGATAAGGGGGCCGGTTCCGGGGGAAAGGATGCTTGCCTTCCATCGAGTTCAAAAGCGACCCCTCCTCACCGCAGACGTAGGCTCCCGCTCCTCGTACCAGATAGATGTCGAAATCGAAGTCACTCCCCTGGATCTGCTGCCCCAGCCAGCCGGTGGCCCGCGCTTCAGCCAGAGCACGCTCCAGGACGTTACAGGTGTTAGGGTATTCGTAACGGAGGTAGATGAACCCACGCTCCGCCCCGCAGGCATAGCCGGCTAGAGCCATACCTTCGATCATGGCGTGGGGGTCATAGTCCATGATGACCCGGTCTTTGAAACAGCCTGGCTCCCCTTCATCGGCGTTACACACAATGGACTTGGTATCGCCCTCGGCATCTCGAACGGCCTGCCATTTTCGACCAGTCGGGAAGCCGGCTCCGCCGCGCCCCGCCAGTCCACTTGCGCTGACTGTTTCCAATACCTGTTGCGGGGTCATATCGAGTAGCGCGCGCTCCAGGGCTTGATATCCGTGAGACGCTCGATAACCTGCCAGCGTAGCCTGATCCGCTTCGCGGATCGCGGCGAAGATACACTCCGTGATCTTCTCGTGAGGTGGCGCGGGAAGCAATGAGGGGCGGGGCTGGAGTTCCGAGACTGTACGACCGACCAGGACTTCATCTCCCACGATCACCGGAACCGGGTCATCACAGCGCCCGGCACATGGCATTTCTGAAGCTCCCTGAGCAGACATCTCCTGAAGAATCTGGTCGGCTCCATTGAGGCGGCAGATAGGGCCGGTACACACCCGGGGAGCCTGCTTGCCATGGCTCTTCTGCGAGAAATGGTGATAGAAAGTGACGGTTCCGTACAACTCTGCCAATGGAATCCGTAATCTCTCCGAAACCGCGCGAATAGAATCCTGAGAAAGCCAGCCATCGCGATCGTGAAAGGTGTGCAGAATCGGCAAAAGAGGGGCCGGATGATCGATAAAGGTTTGAAAGATCTCGTCATTAGTCAACATGCTTAGTAGCCTGATTCGAGTGCGTCAGTCGCGGAGTAGTGTAACGTGAATCCAGAAGAAAGCGGAAGCAAGCTTCGCCTTCCGAAGCCCTTCACGGCTCGGCGATTGCGTTGAAAAGGAAATCCGGATTGTTCACCACGAAGGACGCGAAGAGCACGAAGGGGAAGCAATGGGGTGGGAAAGATCCGGATTGGATGGGGTGGAGGGAGGAAGAAGTAGCGAAAACTCAAGAACCGGTTGATCGGGTCCTGCGGATCGAGCCTTGAATAACAGAGCGCCAAGCGGAAGCGCGAGCGCGGGAAAGCATGGCGACGATTTGCCGAAACTCCGCTTAGAACCGGCGCGGCACTTCCGCGGCTCCGATATCGTGCGTCTGGCAAAAGTTTGCCGCCGCCGCCCTGGGTACTGATACTCTCACTTCGGCCTCATCAGTCGGCGGTCGACTCAAGTTGACTGCTTTTCGGTTTGCGGCCCCTGTACTAAGCATCCGCGGAAACCTGAGTCCCTTCCCTTCCGCCATCCCGATCAAAGGTTATACTGTCGGCTTCGGGAACAGGGGTATGCTGAGAAGTCATACATGCGGAGAATTGCGGCTGGAAGCCGTCGGGACTGAAGCCGTTCTGGCGGGTTGGGTGCAGAGGGCTCGCGACCATGGTGGATTGATCTTCGTCGATCTCAGGGATCGCTACGGAGTGACCCAGGTGGTCTTCGATCCGGCTCACTCCAACCTGGCTCACAGCCAGGCTGAGAGTCTCCGAAAAGAGTTCTGCATCCAGGTCATAGGCCGTGTGCGGAAGCGCACCTCGGATCAGTTGAATCCCAAGATTGCCACCGGCGATGTCGAGTTGCTGGGCCTCGAGATCGAGGTTTGGAATGAGTCTCCTTCTCCTCCTTTCCCCATCGAAGATCCTTCTCAGGCTGGACTGGAAGTGCGGCAGCGTTACCGCTACCTTGATCTGCGCCGCCCCGATGTACAACGGAAGCTCCGCAAGCGGGCTCGAGCTGCGGCGCTAGTGCGGGAGGTCTTAACGAGTCTCGGATTTCTCGAAGTTGAGACTCCGATGTTGGTTCGATCGACTCCCGAGGGCGCTCGCGATTTCGTAGTCCCCAGCCGTCTCCATTCGGGAAGATTCTACGCTCTTCCGCAAAGCCCGCAGATCTATAAGCAGTTCTTGATGATCGGGGGATGCGACCGTTACTTCCAACTGGCACGCTGCCTGCGCGACGAGGACCTGCGTCAGGATCGCCAGTTCGAATTTACCCAGATCGATCTCGAAATGAGCTTCGCCGAAGAAGAAGATGTGGCTTCCCGTAGTTGAGGTCATGGTGGATGCAATCTGTAACGAGTTCGGCGGTCTCGAACAGAACACACCCTTTCCCCGAATCTCCCATCAGGAATCGATCGAGAGATATGGGTCGGACAAGCCTGACCTACGTCTCGATCTGCCCATGGTCGATGTAAGCGATTTGGTGCTCGAGAGTGACTTCGAGATGATCAAACGGCCGCTGGCGGCGGGAGGGATCGCCAAAGTCATCTCTCCCCACCTGGATCTGAAACGAAACTACTTGGACCAGCTCATTACCCTTTCCCGGAAATATGGAGCCCAGGGATTGGCCTGGTGGAGAGTCGAGGAGTGTGGCATGCGCTTGAAGAGCAATCTGGCCAAGTTCTTCAGTCTCGATCTGCAGGCGCGATTCATCGAGCATGCGGGAGCCGCGCCGGGAAGTTACATCCTGATGGTGGCGGGGGAGCCCAGCATGGTCAATCCAGTGTTGAGCCAAGTGCGCGATCGGGTGGCCCTCGATTTCAACATGCGAGGCGAGGGTTTGCGGTTTTGCTGGGTAGTCGATTTTCCTCTTTTCGAGAAGCACCCGGGTACGCCGCTCTTTCCGGCGCACCACCCTTTCACCGCGCCCTCGACAGACTCGCTGCAAAGCCTCGAAGGTTCTCCTGAGTCGGCTCGGGCCCGCGCCTATGACTTGGTGCTCAACGGCGTTGAGCTGGGAAGCGGAGGTGTGCGAATCCACTCCCCCAAGTTGCAGCGCCGAATCTTCTCGATTCTTGGTTTGTCGGATGATGAGATCGAAGAGCAATACGGATATTTCCTGCAGGCGCTTGAGTTCGGCGCTCCACCCCACGCCGGAATTGCACTTGGGTTCGATCGGCTGGTGACCCTCCTGCTGGGAGAAACTGACATTCGGGAAACAATTGCTTTCCCCAAGAGCAAATCAGGTGAATCGGCGATGGACGGAACCCCCGGTCGCGTCGTTCGGGATCACCTCAGAGAGCTGGGCCTAAGATTACGCGGCCGCAAGAACTTCAAGAGCACATAACTCATGTCCTCGCTCATCAAACGCGACTTGGAGAAACTAGCGCACCTGGCGGCCCTCGAATTGAGCAGCCAAGAACTGGAGGCTCTGCGGGGCGACCTGGGGCAAATTCTCGACTATGTCACCAAATTGGAAGGATTAGATACCCAGGGGGTCGAGCCTCTGGCCCATCCCACGGTCAGTCTGCTGCGGGATCGGCCTGACATCTCCGGCAAGCTCCTCGAGAGGGAAGCAGTGCTGGCCAACGCACCCGCTGTCGTCGATGGGATGTTCAAGGTTCCCCCGGTACTGGATGGAGAGGAGTAAATGATTGAGCCTCTTCACGAACTCGGAATCGGGGAGCTGCGGCAGGGGCTCGAATCCGGGGCTTTCAGCGCCCTGGAAATCACGTCTCGTCTCTTGGAGAGAATCGAAGAGACTAATCCCGATCTCAACGCATTTCTGACGGTTACCGGCGAGCAAGCACGAGGCCAGGCCGCGGCTTCCGATCAGCGCCGCCTGGAAGGCAAGTCTCTTGGGCCCCTGGACGGAATTCCGATCGCTCTCAAGGATGTTCTCTTGACGAAAGGGATTCGCACCACTGCCGCCAGTCGCATCCTCCACGACTTCATTCCACCTCTTAATGCCACGGCAGTGGAGCGGCTTCGCCAATCTGGAGTGGTCGTTCTCGGTAAGACTAATCTGGACGAATTCGCGATGGGCTCTTCCAGTGAAAACTCGGCTTTTGGGCCTGTCAAACACCCTTTCTTAGAGTCGCGTGTGCCGGGCGGGTCTTCGGGCGGATCGGCGGTGGCAGTGGCGGCCGGGCTGGCGCCGGCCGCCCTGGGAACCGATACCGGTGGATCTATCCGACAGCCGGCTGCTTTTACCGGAATCGTTGGGCTAAAGCCCACCTATGGGAGAGTGAGCCGATACGGTGTCGTAGCCTTTGCCAGTTCCCTCGATCAGGTCGGCCCCTTGGCCAGAAACGTCTCGGATGTGGCGGCAGTGCTCGATTGTATTACCGGTTTCGACCCTCTGGATTCTACCTCTTCGAAGACTCAACCCTCGGCCAGTTTCGCTGCCGCCGTCCTAACTGGCGGCAGCCGCTCTCCTACCTTCCGAATCGGGTTGCCCTTGGAGTATTTTGGTTCTGGAGTGGATCCCGAGGTAGAGACGGCGGTTCGCCAGGCGATCGATCTCCTTTCTGGCGCCGGTTGTGATGTCAGCGAGATAGCGCTGCCAACGACCGAGTATGCCGTGGCCACCTATTACTTGATTGCCACCGCTGAGGCCAGCTCAAACCTGTCCCGCTACGACGGAGTCCGCTACGGGCACCGCTCCACCAATGCGGGGTCATTGCGCCAATCCTACCGGTTGAGCCGCTCGGAGGGCTTTGGAGCCGAGGTAAAGCGTCGCATCTTGCTCGGAACCTACGCCTTGTCAGCTGGTTACTACGATCAATACTATCTGAAAGCCGCTCAAGTTCGGCGCCTTATCCGTCAGGATTTCGAGGCCGCCTTTGAGCAGGTCGATCTGATTCTGACCCCCACCACACCGACGACGGCGTTTCGCCTGGGCGAGAAACAGGATCCTCTACAAATGTATATGGCCGATGTCTTCACGGTTGCGGCTAGCTTGGCCGGCTTGCCTGGACTCTCTCTCCCTTGTGGCTACGATCGTCAAGGAGCTCCCATCGGCCTGCAGATGCTGGCACCCTGGTTTGCTGAAGAACGGTTACTCGAAGCCGCTGCCGCGACAGAGCTACTGCTCGAGCTTGGACGAGCTTCTCCCGACTCAAGTAAGGGGGTGGGGTGAGTCGTTGGCAGGCTGTCATCGGGTTGGAAGTGCACGCCCAGTTGATGACGGATAGCAAGCTTTTCTCGGCTGAAAGTACAGCTTTTGGGGCACCCCCCAACAGCCAGGTGTCGGCCGTCTGTGCGGGCTTGCCGGGAAGTTTGCCGGTGCTGAATGGCAAGGCGGTGGAGCTCTGCCTGCGGGCAGGGGCAGCTCTCAATTGTCAGCTGCAACCGGAAAGCCGCTTCGCGCGTAAGCACTACTTTTATCCCGACCTCCCCAAGGGCTATCAGATCAGTCAGTATGAGGCACCGATCTTTCTGGGAGGCAAGCTCCGATTCCCACTTGCGAATGGGATCGGCTCCTGCTCCTTGAGGAGAATCCACTTAGAAGAAGATGCCGGCAAAACAATTCATCGGGAGGGTTATTCGCTGGTCGATCTCAATCGCGCCGGGGTGCCTCTCATCGAGATCGTCAGCGAACCTGAGCTGTCCAGCCCAGAGGCGGTCGCCAGCTACTTGAGAGAACTGCGGGGGTTGCTGCGGTTCCTGGATATTTGCGACGGAAACATGGAAGAAGGCTCTTTCCGTTGCGATGCCAACGTCTCGATCCGTCGGTCAAGCCAGACCACCTTGGGTACCCGTACCGAATTGAAGAACCTCAATTCCTTCCGTCTTGTCCAGGAAGCCATCGAGTACGAACTGGAGCGACAGATGGAATTGCTCGAAGAGGGCGGCGCGGTAACTCAGGAAACCCGGTTGTACGATTCCGAGCTCCGAAGCACACGTGCCATGCGGGGCAAGGAAGAAGCCGAAGACTATCGATATTTTCCCGATCCCGATCTGCCGCCGCTGCGCATTCCAGACGGCCTGTGGACCGGTGTCCTAAAGAAGCTCCCCGAACTCCCGAGTGCCCGTCGCTCACGCTACCAGAGCGACTGGCAACTGTCCCCCGACATGGCCGAGGTGATCGTCCAGTCGCGTCTCATCGCGGACTATTTCGAAACCGCGGCCCAGCACTCGAACGATCCCCGAATAGTCGCTCGCCTGCTCGTTAATCAGATCCTCCCGGTTTGTCCTGACCCGAGATTGGAGAGCGATTCTCCTTTGCCGGCGACAGATCTGGGTCGGTTGGCGCAGGGAGTTTCGGAGGCACGGTTCTCCAAAGATACTGCCCGCCGAGTTCTGGAGAAGATACTCGACAGCCCACAGTCCCTCGAGTCCGCTCTGCGCCAAGTTGAAGGGGAGCAAGAACGGGCTGCAGGAGCCCTGGAACAGGTGCTTGCTGAACTGCTGATGCAATGCCCCGAAGAAGTGAGAGAGTTTCGCGCAGGAAAGGAGCAGTTGATCGGCTTCTTCATGGGACGTGCCATGAAGGATCTGGCCGGCAAGGCCGATCCAGGAGAGGTACGCCAGGCGCTGCTCAAGGCGCTGAAGTAGCATTCCCCCAGCTGTCTCAACCTCCCTGCCTGGCTAGCCTTGAGACAGTTTTATAGATGCCTGCCTGCTCAAGTTCCGGCCCAGCACCACCACCGAGGCGCCCTCGGATCATTCAGGAAAGAAACGGGAAGAGCTCCCTCGCTCACGCTTCGGGCTCCGTAGGAATGCACTGAAGTTGATGAGGCGCTCGGCCAAGATCTTTCGGAGCCCGAAGCGTCAGCGAGGGAGCGATTCCCGCGATCAAGTTTCTTCTCGGCGAGGCTTCGCCTCAGACCAAGGGTGTTCGAGTACAGCTGGACCAAACTTGACTTAATCGTCAAGATAAACCCAGGAAAAACTTAGCTGTGGCGGTTGTCCACGAAAGCGGATCTTGGAATCGGGGGAGGTGAACTTCCGACGGTTTCAGGCCGGATACCAAAGCGGGGCAGTTCAACTGCTTAGAAAACCGTCTAGTCTTCGCCGGCGATCCCGTTGCCGCACTTCATCGGCTCGCCTCCCGGGCAAGGCGTCGTCCCCTGCGACTGCAGCGCGGACGATTTGCAGAGGTAGCTGGGTCGTCATTTTCCTTCGTAGTGGGGCCTGCAAAAGAGAGCTACCGCTGCTAGCTCACCGGGGCGCTTGGTGGGAGATTCGCACCATGACTCGCACAAGTATGACCTAGCGTGATCCAAGAACTAGGAGTAACGTATTCTCTTGTGGACTTCGAACCATAGGAAGGATGTCGGATCAATGCAGCCAGCCACTCCTGAAGAGTCCCCCGACAACACCCAACGGGTTGCGGAAATCGACACCCTTGGCAAGGCCTGTCGGCAAGGCGAAATTGCTGCCGTAGAGAGTCTACTGGAACGACACCCGGAGGTATTGGACAGGCCCGATTTCGACACCCGGTTCACCTATCCTGAATCGCGCCTGTGGTCCCCCTTGTTTCTTGCGGCGATAAGTGGTCATGGAGCGCTCGTCCGACTTCTTCTCGACCTCGGGGCAAACCCCGTTCCCTACGAAGTCGCCTCCCAATACCACGACAACACTTACCATGACTGGATGGGGGAGCTCCACGGACGAGGACACGCATCTATTGCTGAAACGATTGAGGCTGGCGTCTCGAAGCGCTATGGTCCGCTCGCGGACGAAGCGAACATCCGCCAGGTGGTAGCGGAGGGGGACGTGGACCTTTTGCGCACACTCGTCGCCGAAAAACCGGAGCGGGTTCAACAGGTCGATGCAGTCGGCAATACGCCGCTGCATGTCGCGGTGTGGGCGAACAACAGCAAGATCACCCGCCTTTTGATCGAGTGTGGAGCTCCCATCGACGCCCGAAATGGCGACGGACGAACCCCGAGTGTCGTAGCGTTGTTCGGGTTTCATCGTTGGTGGCGAAACGAGCTGAAGCAGGACATCCTGGACTTGCTCATGGAAGGCGGCGCCGACTATACACTCCTGATGGCGGCGACCCTGGGCGATGAAGCGCGGGTGCGGGAGCTTCTCGCCAACGACCATCCGACTCTGGCAAACGACGCCGATCCGTGCCATCGCCGACCGCTGTCCGGCGCGGCATCACGAGGACATACCGAGGTTGTCCGCCTACTTCTAGAAAACGGAGCGGATCCAAACGCCAAGGAAGCTATCTGTCAGGGCGGTTTGGCGCTGCACGTTGCAGTCTGGCGAGGATATGACGAAATCGTACGCCTTCTGCTGGAGTCGGGCGCCAATCCAACCCATTTTGTCGACTCGTCGGGCGATTCGATGTTCGCGGCGTATCATCAGGGCCAGCAGAGGACCCTCCAACTGCTTTGCGCATACGGAGGTACCATGGAGTTTCAGGTGTACTCAGCGGCCCACCGGATTGACATCGTTGGAGAGATGCTGAGAATCAAGCTGGCGCTCGCGGATGAGGTCCTACCCTACGGTTGGAACGACGACGGGAACGAAGACCTTGCTCACGACATCATGCAGCTTGCGATCCGGTACGGTGCACGATTCGAAAATGCCTCGGAGTGGAAACTGCGCTGGACCGTCCGGAAGTACCCGCAGGTATTTCGCCTGCTCCAGGAGCACGGCGCGAATCCGGACATGCCGCTGTTGGGAATTGCCGGAGATCAGCCCCGACGCTGGCCGAATCCCAATCAGCAACGCCGTGTCGTTGCATTTCTGGTTGAGGAGTGCAACGCAAACAGCAACTGCCGGAACGAAGAGGGGTTGACCCCGCTGGCGCTTGCGGCACGCGAGGGCCAGGCGATTCTGGTCGATTATTTTCTTGCCCGAGGAGCGACCCTCAACCCAGATGCGCCCGATTGGGGACAACCACTCGCCCTCGCCGAGCGGCATGGTCACGAGCAAGTCGTTCTGGCTCTCAAAAAACACGGCATCTCCGAGTAATGAGTCTCTGCAAAGATTCCTGAGCTTTCCCACGCGCTCTGCTTTTCTTTCCAAGATTTTGAATAGCTCCTTCGGCCTCACAGAACACGATTATGATATTGACGAAAATTCGCTGATTTGCCAAGCGTTCATTTTTCTCTTCGTTTCTTCCGTCAGAAAGAACGTTGACTTCTTCATTTCGAATCGTCGTGCGAATTACCTTGATTCTGTCCCGTGTCCATGGCGAATAGTACGTATTCCTCGTGGTTACTTTTTGTTAACTCCCGCTGAATTATGCCTTTGCCCGTGCCTTTGCCCGCACCTGTCATTAGATCGATGTATCTTCAGATTAGCTACAATCCCTAAGTGTTTAGTTGTCGGTGGATTCTCGGAAACCGAGCCGTTCTATGACTGCAATAAGAACAATTTTTTTCGAGAACACGGTCCGGACGTACTGTGCTAAGATCATGGAAAATACTCCAAAACCGGAAGAAAGAAAATAATTCCAAAACTACGATTCGAACCGAAAATCAAACCGCCTATAGCAGATGACGAGTACATGCAGTACAAGGAACTCCTGGGTGAAGCCCAAAAGAATTCAGGCGAGAACAATGTATTCATGGATCTCGAGGAAAGCGACAACCCGGCCTATATCCGCAAAGCGGTTCTCTATGTAGCCGGGAAAGAGGGGATCAACGTCAAGGCCACCCACCGTCGCAAGGAAAACGCTTTTGTTCTTTCGTTTGGCGAATCGGGTCGCTCGGGAGTCCGCAAGTCTGCAGAAGAAGCCCGCGATCTCATCCTCGGCACCCTGAAGGACGCTGGCGATTATCTGAAGCGTTCGGACATCCTAAAGAAGACGGGTATCACCGCTGCCAGCTGGAACGTTCGCATTCGGGAACTCGTTAAGGCCGGCTTGGTCAGGAGACAGGGTAGGGGCAGGGACACAAGCTATACGGTGAAGCTGGATTGAAGGAGGAGGTTCGATGTTTAACATCCCAATTCGCAGCCTTGCCACCATCGCACTCTTACTCGTAGCGTCCTGCAACCGCGGACCGTCCGACAATATGAACCCGGGCCGGGTCGATACTCTGACCCTGGAGCAGGATGTTGCGGTTCGCGGCGCAGTCCAGACAATCACGGAAGCGGACGTGCGAACTCGGGTGAATCTGATCGCGGACGATTCAATGGGAGGGCGGGACACGCCCAGTCCAGGACTCGACAAGACCGCCGACTATATTGCCAGCGAGTTCGCCAGGATGGGACTGGAGGCTCTGGGCGACAACGGAAAGTGGTACCAGCGGTACGACATCCGGATGAGCGTCATAGACCCGGCAGGGTCGTCAATCACGTTCTCGCAAGGAGAGGATGGGTCGGCGCGCCTCGAACTCAGTCAGGACGTCTCTAGATTTTCTCGCGGCTCTCCTGCCCAGGCACTCCTCACGATGCCCTTAGTGGTGATGGGCGGAGGTGAGACCGACCCTGCCCCCCTTGCCCCAGGGCTGCTTAAAGGCAAGGTACTGCTCTGGGCGGCGCCACGCGATGCTGAGATTGCCGATGAAAGGCGATATATCTCGCGCGACGAACGCAGGAGGGCGCTCCAGACGGGCGAACGTGGTGGTGCGGAAGCTATCCTGGTCGCAGTCGGCGAGGACGCGCCCATCACCTCACCGAACCCGCCAGCAGCGCTGGTGAGTACCAGCTTCGGCGGACCCTTCTTGGCGGGTGTTCGGCAGAGCCGCATCGCGGCTGGGGCACCGGCTCTTGCCGCAGCTCTCAACGAGGTTCGAGCGTCCCCCGGACTGAGGGCAATCTCAGATCCAGACTGGGCTGTGACTTTTGAAACCAGGTTCGAGCGGAACCAGTCCTACGAAGTCCCGAACGTCGTGGGTCTGGTCCGAGGCCGCGATCCAGTCCTTCGCGACGAATACCTGGTCTTCACGGCCCACTTCGATCATGTAGGTTCGCGTTGCGCCAGGGAAGGGGAAACCGATCGGATCTGCAATGGAGCTGACGACAACGCCTCGGGCACCACCGGATTGATCGAACTCGCCGAAGCCTTTGCCCAGCCCGATGCAAGGCCACGCCGATCCATAATCTTCGCCGCCGTCAGTGGTGAGGAGAGGGGACTGTTGGGCAGTCGGTATTTCGCCGAGAACCCACCCGTTCCGATCGAAAATATCATCGCCAACATCAATATGGATCACCTGGGTCGGAATTGGCGCGATTCCATTGTCGTGATCGGTGGAGAACACTCGGACCTTGGAGAATTGCCCCCCGCGGTGACCAACTCTCATCCCGAACTGAACATTAAACCGCTGCCGGACCAGTGGCCGGAACAGCGGATCTACTTCCGCTCAGATCATTACAACTTTGCCCGAGAAGGTGTCCCGATCCTGTTCTTCACCAACGGTTTCCACGATGACTACCACCGGGTAACCGACTCATCGGACAAGATCGATGCAGAGAAAGAATCCCGAGTCGTCCGGTATATCTTCTACGTAGGGCACCGGATCGCGAACCAGGATGATCGGCCCCGTTGGGACCCCCAGAGCTACCGAGAGATCGTAAGGCCCGAGCGGCAATCGCCCTGAGACGCCAACAGTTTTTTTGATGCAGCGTCAGGGAATCGTTGAGGATATGGACTTTCATATGAATAGACACGCCATCACTCTTTTTCTTTTGGCTGCGGTCTTTCTTTACGCGGTTGGTTTGGCACTGGCCGCGAAAGTCGTGTTTTTTCTCGGAGCGGTCGCCGAATGCGTGTTTTGAATTCTGCTATTTCGGGGCTCGGGCAAGAACAGCGGAGCCTGACTTTTTCGATTGCCAACTACTCGGGAGCAAATCTCATGCATCTTTATGTTGAACTGTGGAAGGCACGACCTCAATGGCGCGCCTTGTCAGCGGATGAGCGCAAACAATACTTCGATAAGATAGGAACGGAGATCCAGAAGCTAATCAAAGCAGGCGTGGAGATCGTAGGTTTTGCGATTAACGATGACGAGACGCCGCATCGTGGCGACTATCGCTATCTAGCCGTCTGGAAAATGCCCAGCCTGGAGAAAGTCCGGATGCTGGAGGCCAGCGTCCAAAGAGCCAGCCGGCATGATTACTTCGAGCAGGTAAACGCACGCGGGGAATTGATCCCGCCTCCCCAGGCCCTGGCGGACATGGCGAGTTTGACCTGAGATTCTATTTCTCAATAGAATCGCCGCCTCGGAAGGCGCCTCCCACGGTTCTGGAACACGGCTTACCTCTGCGACATCATCCCCCCTTTGTGGCTAACAGGCTCCTCAGTTTCCGCACTCCAAGGCCTTCGGCAAGTTGGATTGATGATTGATCCGGGCGATACACAGCAGACGAAAGTTGCTCATAGGCTCGGCTTCGCTAGCGACTGATCGAAGCAGGGCCGCCCCAGTCGGGAGTATTATTTCTTCCGAGTCTGCAAGAGTACTCTCCCATGCAAGCCTCCTTTGTATACGCCTTCTTCGATGCTGACTTTTCCGTTGACCAAGACGTACTGAACCCCCGTGGCAAGTCGGTGAGAATCGCCATAGGTGGCGTGGTCGATGACCCTTTCCGGATCGAAGACTGCGATATCGGCTTTGAATCCTTCTCGCAGCAGACCCCGATCGGGAAGACCCAGGAAGGTTGCTGGAGCTGAGGTCATCTTGCGCACGGCCTCCTCCAGTGTCAGCAGCTCTTCCTCGCGGACGTACTGGCGCAGAACGATGGCCTGGCTGGCAAATGAGCGCGGATGCCCACGCACCGGAGGATCATTTGGCTGAACCGCCGGGTAGCCTAGGCCGTCGCTGCTGATCATCACCCAGGGACGCACCATGGCTGCTCTCACATCCTTTGGAGACATCGATCCTGAGGCGAAGAGGATGTCGGGTTCGCTGGAAACTAGCTCAGCCACAATGTCGAATGCATCTCGCCCCTGTCGCTCGGAGAGTTCCTCGAGGTTAGCCTCGGCCAGGTCTGCGTTCTTGACAGCCACCTTGATTCGAAAATCGTGCCACCCCCAGCGTGCCACCGAACTCGGGACGTCCCGGTCCTCGAAAGTTGATTCGCGCAATTGCCCCCGTTTGGTTTTGTCTTGCAGCGCTAGCTGCAGGAAGGAGACCCACTGCTGCCGTGCCTCCTCTCGCTCGATAGGCGATAGATCGCGGTCACTCATCCGCTGACGAATCGACAACCCGGCCGGTGTGTTCGCAGCCTCCGAAGTGAGCGAATCCCAGCTGCGAGGAACGTCGATCAGTTCGGTAATGAAGCCGATTGGAGCCGACTGGTCGAAGGGATACTGATCTGCCGTGATCCGAACGCCGCGAGCTCTGGCCTCTTCGATCAAGTCGATCGCCTTCTCTAGAAGCCCCCAATTGCGACGGCCCGTGGCTTTGAAGTGGGTGACATTGACACGGACCCCCGCTTCTTCGCTGATGCGAATGATTTCTCGAATCGCATCCAGTAGAAGAGCGCCCTCATCCCGCATGTGAGAAATGTAGAACCCATCGAACTCTGCGACCGGCTCCGTGACTGCCACCAACTCCTCAGTGGTGGCGTATTTGAACAACGAACCGTATTCGACGCTGGCGCTGATTCCCCAGGCCCCTTCGCTCATGGCCTGCCGGACGCGTCCTCGAATGGTTTCAATTTCCGGAGGCGTAGCGGGCCGGAAGTGATCTTCGCCCAAGACCTCTTCACGAACATCGTTGATGCCTACCGTCAAGGCAGCGTTGGTCCCCATCCCCACAGCTTCCCAGCGCTCTCGAGTTTCGGCGATGCGGTGGGAAGAACCGCCATCCGCACCTGGTCGCACCGTGGTCACTCCCTGTGCCAGGTAGTTGACGATGGAGCTCCGACCTTCCCGATCGAAGGCGTCGTCGACATGGGTATGGACATCGATGAACCCGGGCGAGACGACCAGACCTATAGCATCGATGATCTGGAGGGCTTTGCGATCAGCCAGGTCCCCCACAGCCACGATCGTGTCTCCAACGATGCCGACGTCGGCTTCAAAGGCCGGACTCCCATTCCCATCCAGTACTTTTCCGTTTTGAATCAGAACATCGAGGGTCGACTGGTTGGACGAGCAGCCAAAAGAGAAGATCGTTAGCAGCAAGAAAAAGCGGAGGGCACTGTGTTTTGACATTGCTTCCACTTTCCCGAAAAAAGCGAAACTACTCGACATTCGGTCGTTTTTGCCGGACTCTTGAACAAAATGGCGGAATACCGACCCGGCTCCCTCACCTCAGTGCTACATCTGTTCGTCCTCTCGGGTTTCTCAGTGGCGCAACCCCTTTTCGACTTGATCTCGAGAAATCCCGAGTTCTTGGTGGCCCACAACAGCCGGCCCGTGGATGTGTTGGCGTTGACATTCCTGCTGAGTGCCTGCGTTCCTTTGCTTGCGGTGGGACTTCAATGGCTGGCATGTCGCATCTCGCTCCAGTCTGGCAGGCTTCTGCATTTGATCCTTGTCGGCTTCTTTGTGTCGATCCTGACCCTCTCCGCCCTGAGGAAGAGCGGCCTAGGGACTGCTATCCCCATTGCGGTGTCGTTAGGGTTTGGTTTTTTGTTCGTGATGCTTTACCAGAGTCGGCAAGTCGTTCGAACCTTCTTGACCATCCTTTCTCCCTGCATCTTGTTATTCCCGAGCCTTTTTCTCTATTCCGGGGCGCTGGCCAGTGTGGCAGAGACAGGATCATCTCAAGTCGATACGGCGGATGTCGCTGTTGTCTCCTCACCGGCGGACATCGTGATGGTCGTCTTCGATGAATTCCCTCTACTCTCTCTGCTGGACGAGAGATGGACGATAGACGCGGGTCGCTTTCCGAATCTGCGCCGACTGGCCGACCAGTCCTACTGGTTTCGCAAGGCTCACACGGTGAGTGACGGTACGCTGATATCAATTTCGGCGATCCTCGACGGGCTCTATCCCGTGTCCGGCCGAGACCTGCTCCCTACGCTGGAAGCTCATCCGCTTAATCTCTTCACGCTTCTGCAGGGAACATACCGGCTTGAAGTGTTCGAGAATCTCACTCGCCTTAGTCCATCGTCTGCGAAGTCTCAGAGGTCCTTCGCGCATCGTTTCGCACTACTGTTGGAAGACTGCTGGATCGTGAGTCTCCACCTCTTGCTGCCTTCTGATATTGCCGCCCGCCTACTGCCTCCAGTTACCGAATCTTGGAGGGGTTTCGCGAGCACGGGAAGCGGTCCCCAGGAGAATCCGAAGGTTGATTCCAGATTGGACTGGGGAGATTTCCCGGCCGACTGGACTGAGCGCCACCGCAGGTTCGAGGACTTCATCGCGTCGATTGGGCCTTGGGAAGCTCCCACCCTCTACTTCCTACACTCCATGTTGCCCCATGCAAGCTGGAAGTACCTCCCGTCCGGAAAGTTTTACAGCCTCCACGAAGATCCGGGGGTACGAGGGGTGATAGGTCCCAATGATGAAGGGATCGATGTCAATCGCTGGCTGGAGGACGACTGGCCGGTAATCCAAGCGCAACAACGCCATCTTCTCCAAGTCGGATTCGTCGACAAGCTGATCGGAGATCTGGTCGAGCGGCTCGAGAAACAGAACTTATATGATTCCACCCTCATCGTGATCGTCGCCGATCACGGTTCCAGCTTTCGGGCCGGCGATTCTCGCCGCACTGTGACCGTGGGGAACCACCCAGAAATCATCTCCATTCCAATGATCATCAAGCTGCCAGGTCAGAAGAGCGGTCTGATCAGCGACGACAATGTGTCCACCGTCGACCTCCTCCCCACCATTGTGGACATCCTTGACATCAAACATACCTGGTCCTTTGACGGACAATCGGTTTTGAATGACTCTGCACTTAGGAGTGACGAGAAGATCGTCTTTGCCGACAAAGGGCCCCGCTATTCATTCGATTCCGATCTTGCGGGGATGGATTCTCTCCTGCAACGAAAACTCAGTCTCTTCGGCAGTGGCGGCTGGGATAGTCTGTTCAGGATCGGTCCCTATCCAACTCTCGTCGGAAAGCAGGTGTCGGTATTGCGGCTGAGCGAAGAGTCCAGGCTCAGAGTGGAACTCGACGGTGAGTCCTTTCTCCGCAGAATGGACCCCACTTCTCCGTTCGTCTTGTCCAACATTCGTGGCCGCATCTTCCCTGCCGAACCGTCTCAGAAAGAACACTATCTGGCGGTGGCGGTGAACCAGGTGATACGTGCAGTGACGCGAACGCTGGACCGGGCGGGCGGTCTAGAGTTCAGCGCCGTGGCTGCGGAGAGTGCGTTTCAGGCGGGTCAAAACCGAGTAGACATCTACGAAATCAAGGAATCCCCGGGGGAACTGATGCTGGCCCTGGTACCGAGCAAGGATCTCCTATCGGCCCGGCTCGAGGAAAGCGAGTCAGCGATTCGCTTCAGTGACGGTCGCACGATTCCAATCGTTGCTGACGGGGCTACCGGATGGGTGTTTTCCACACTGGAAGATGAACGAGTGAAGATCGCGGGATGGGCTGCCGATCTGCAGGCGCTTGGCTTGTTGGACTCCGTTGTTCTTTTTGAAGATGGCAATTTTGTGGGTTCGGAGAGAACTCGTTATCCGTGCCTGGACGTCGTCGAGAGTTTTGGCAGTCAAGCAATCCTTGACTCCGGATTCCTGTTTGAGTTGCCGGTGACGTCCATTCTCGATCTATCTCAAAAGGAGATTCGTCTGTTCGCCATCTCCAAACGAGGTGTTGCTGGGGAGTTGCATTACCCGACCCAAGCGGATCGGGACCAGTGGCACTTTCGACTCAACCCGTCGCGCGAAACGGATCCGGTTACGCGGAATCGATTTCTGGATGCCAAGAATAAACAAGATTCTGGCCTCGCGCCAGCTCGCGCTCCCAGCTACTGATCCCTTTCACACTGGAGGCTCCGAATCAGCCCTGGGCCCGCTACGTCTCTGGCCCGGATAATGTACGAGTTTTCGGCTGCAGGGCCGGGATCATCCGCTCTGACTGCGTTCCCCACCCTCGGGCTCCTCGACAGAGTGCATGACTATGACTGCGGGATAGCCCAACCCCCGGCCGGTGGGCCGGATGATTCAGAAAGAGACGTCAAGGTAAAGGTTTTGTCCAGCGGGCGGAAGAGGACCGTCAAGGAGAAAGTGGAAGCCGCCTTGGTGCGGCGAACTCCGGCATCAGCCGGAAGCCGATTCCCCGCTTAACCAGGTCGTGGGAGGCGCCTTCTGAGGCGGCGATTCTATTGAAAATAGAATCCTTAGATTCGGGCCTGACGGTCCTCTCGCGGCCTGGGAAGACCCACACCTCCGAAAACACTTCAGTGTCATCCGGGGAGGGAACTCTAAGACAGCCGGAGGTATTCTCGTCCTCACAAATCAACTTTCAGCTTAGTGGTGCCTCCGGCTGCGCCGGCTCGTTCAAGCAAGAAACTGGGACCCGCTTCGATTGTGATCTGCTTCGCTGCCGTGGAAGCACGCCATGCTTTGTAGAGCCCAGATGTGCCGGCGAACTCCGCTCTCCTGGAAGGAGAGCTTTGAGCAGGGCACAGTACCGGTGCTCAGAGCGCAGGAAGGGTCCGGGGCGGGGCGGGTACAATGCCCTGCCTGAGGGGTCCCTGTGCCGAATTCGGCCTGGACAGCCGGGTTCGTCAGCAAATCTAACTCCTACAAAGCGTGGATCGGCTCTGAGGAGGCGAAGCAGACAAGACTCAAGTCAGAGGGTGATCAAGTTTCAGCTTAGACTCGTTGCACATGAGTGTCCTTGAATCCAGTGGCGTATTTGAGGCCGTAGCCCAGCATCCGGTCCATGCCGATATGGCCGATCAGTACGACTCCGACAACCAATAGCGCGTTCGACTCCACAAGGAGCCCCAGTTCTGTTTGTCCATAATTCCCGATCTTATCCAGAGCGGAGGGTTGCAAGCGCCGTGCTGAGAAGGCGCCTGGGGCGCAAAACTCGGACAGAATCTCACGTACGCCTAAGGAACAATCTGGACTTTATCATTGAACCGCTCATACTCCCTGGCCTTCTTCATGGCAAGCCGTTCCAAGGTTGTCTTCAGTTCGTCAGGAGTATTGATCAATTTAAGGTCCCTTATCGTGATGTAGGATCGCTGCCCGAGTGCTGGAGGGTGACAATCTAAATGCACGTCTACTGTGCCCAGGTAGGCGACTGTCCCTTTTTTGGCTTCAAAGGATCTTATTTTTGCGACTGGTCCAATGGCCGTATGCCGATATCGACTCGTTGGTACTAGGTGAAGTTCATGCTGTCCCGGTTCGACTTCAATATAGTATCTAGCCTGCATAACAGAATCCACATGAACCCTGTCAGCAGAGTGGATTGAGAATTGCAGCCGAGTCCGGTCCCGGTCAAAGATTTCAAGACGAAGAAAATCGTACCGTCCTCCGCCGGGTGGGTACAGGGCAAAGTAATAAGTGGAAAAGCAAGCTCCGACTCCGGGGGCCGCCCTCACAATGATGCTGGCAAGAACACGAGCGGTCTTCTTTTGCTCTCCCAGGAGAGGGGCAGAAATAGCAAGGGCAAGGCTGAGAAGCACGAAGAAGATGGGCGGTGGGGTTTGCAGTCTTGTAGGCGTACGCAGCACTAGCGACTCCTCGGCAGTTGGGGGCAAGACAGTCTTCGAGAGTGACTCACTCGATGGGTTCCAAAACCGCTGCGGGTCTTGGGTAGCAATGAAGTCTTGCCGCGGTGCTGGCAACTCTTCGCTCCAAAAACCTATGAATTCTTAGGTGTCGGCTCCGGGCGCATTGTAGTAGAACTCTTCTCTAACGATTTTCCCGTCGGCGACGGCGTAGCGGGCCATCTCACTCATTTGAAATCGCTGACCGCTTGGTTTGTTGGTCACGTCCATTTCAAAATAGACTGCGAAACCGTCCTTGCCTATATACGGGCCTTCCAAAGCAATAGAATGCACCTCGTGGTTCTCGACCCACCATTCACTTTTCCCTCGAACTGCGTCAATGCCCTCCATCTCAGCGGGCATTTCTGGGCTACCTACCGGTTCTACACTGACGATATTTGAGGCGTAGTAAGCATCCAAGGCTCCCAGGAAATCTCCCTGGCGACACTTCGCGACAAGTCCATTGGCAACTTCGCTGATTGACATTGCTTCCTCCAAGTAAACGTCCTGTTTGGCTCTTCGCCATTCTTACACAACCGCGGCTGGGCGACCAGAGCGGCTCACTTTCCGTCACTGAGTTGAAAGAGTCTTGGCGGGATCGATTCGAAGAATCTGGCGGAGCGGAATCCAGTGAGCCACAAAGGAGACCATTAGCAGTAACAAGACGACTATCAGGAAGGTCAATGGGTCAAAGGGATGAACATCCAATAAGAACTGTTGTAAGAGAGGGACGATAGCGAGGGAGACACTAACCCCGATCAAGATCCCCAGCAGCGAGGCGAGCGCACTTTTTCGAAGAAGCAGTGCGCGTAGTTGGTCCGTCGAAGCTCCCAATGCTAGGCGGACACCGAGTTCTTTGCGTCTCGTCTCGACTGCGAACGTCGTCACACCGTAGATCCCGATCGAGCCCAACAACAAGCCCAGCAGTCCTACTAAACCCGTGATCCAGGCAGCCACCCGCTGCGCCGTGAAGAACTGGCCGAGCACTTCATCTAGAGGTGTCACCGCTAGTAGGGGGATCCCGCGATCCAGATCTCGCACGATATCTTGCAGCCCAGCCTGAAGATGCGGATTGGAACTTCTGATCAGTAAGGTCATGGTGTCATTGGGCCGCTGAGATATTTGGAGGTAGATGAAATTTGGAGTAGATTCGACCAAGCCATGATAATGCGCGTCTGAGGCCAGCCCGATCACTTGGTAGCTCTGTCGCGATTGGCTCGGCCCCACGAAGAACTGACGCCCTACGGGATCCTGATTGGGCCAAAAACGGGAGGCCATCGTTTCATTGATCACTGCCACAGGCGGCGCCTCGGGATGGTCTTCGGAATAGAACGTTCTGCCACTCAGAAATGTAATATCCAGGCTTTCGAAATAGCTGCCACCGACGATATTGAAGTGCACCGGCACTTGATCTTCTGAAGTTGGAGGCACTTCGAGGGGATGGCCAGGCCCCATTGTCGAGATGCTCGCAAGCGGGAGTTTTCTCGCCAAGGCGACCGACTCTACTCCGGGTAGAGCCGAGGTGTGATTCATCAGTTCCCGGAAGAAATCCAGCGCTCGCCGAGCATCGTAGCCCTGAACCTCAAGATTGAAATTGGTGGTATACAAGCCCTGAGTCTGAATTCCCAGGTCGAGTGTGCGGGCCGACCAAAAGGCTCGGAGAAATAGGCCCGAGGAGATCATCAGAACGACCGTGACCGCCATTTGCGCGGTGATCAACATCCTTCGCAGGCGCAGGGTCTGGGGGGCACGAGAGAGTCTGTCATCATCTCGCAAGGCTCCAATCAGATCACGCCGGGTTGCATGCAGGGCAGGAGCCAATCCAAACATCAGGGCGGCAAAGACAGTCACCCCCAAGGTGAAAAGCACGACCGTCGAGTCGACGACTGGTTCGAGTTGGAGGCCAACGCCCGGGTCGGGCACCAGCACCAGCAGCCACCGCGTCAAGAACTAGGCCAGGCCGAGTCCCAACAATCCCCCCAGCGCCGCCAGGAGTGACGCTTCGGTGAGCAACTGTCGCAACAGCCTGGAACGTCCGGCACCAAGTGCCAATCGAATCGACATCTCCCGCCCGCGGCTAGTGGCTCTGGCGAGCAACATATTGGCTATGTTGATGCAAGCCAATGCCCAAGACCAGACTGACAACCAGGAGGACGAGAGAGGAAGAGCGTAAAGGGTCCTCTCAGCCAGGCCGGCAAGGGGCCCCAGCTATCGAGGCGCATCTCAAAAGGCGTGCCCGGTGCATTCTGCTCAATGAAGGACTCGGCAAGAAGGTTCAATTCGGCCTGGGCTGAAACGCGAGTCTGGCCCGCCACGAGCCTGCCAATTCCGTCCAAGTAGCCGCTCCCGATCGAGCCCAGCTCCCGCTCACTGATGAGTCCCGGAAAAGGAGCCCCCAGCGCCACATACAGATCCCGTCTCAGTCCTGGGACCGGCTCGAAACCCTCGGGAAGCACTCCCACGATAGAAGCCTGGATGCCGTTGACTTCAATCGATTCCGCCAGCACCGAGGCCGAGCCGCCAAGATGCTTTTGCCAGTAGTTGAAACTAATGATGACCACCGGGCGACCGGCATCGGACGGTCCAAACTGGCGACCCATGCGGAGAGGAACACCCAGTACCGAAAAGTAGTTCTCAGAGATCTGAAATCCATGCAGCAACTCCGGGCCGGCACCGCTCCGCACACTGAACACCGTACTCTCCCGCGCGCCAAGATCTTGCAAAGCTTGACTGTTCTGGCTCAGATGTCGATACACGGGATAGGAAATCTGTACGAAGTCATTTCCACTGCCGCGCATGACTTCCACCAGTTGCTCAGGGTCCTGAATGCCGGCCGGTACCTGGAAGAGGACCATGTTCATTAGACTGAAGACGGCACAGGTTGAGCCGATTGTGGTAGCCAGGGTCAACAGCAAGATGGTTGTCCAGACTGGATTCCGGCGGGATGATCGGATGGTCAAGCTGAGATCTCGAAGAAAGGAATCGAGTGCGCTGCCCCAACTCACATCTCGAATCTTGTCCTTCAAAGGCTCTACTCCGTCCATTTCTATCCAGGCACGGCGTCGCGCATCTTCGCGATCCAATCCCCGTTCCATGAAGCGATCGATCAGGAGTTGGCGATAGGAGTCGAGGTCTGCTTGCATCTGGGTCTCAGCCGCGCCGGGATGGCGCAACCGCCGCCACCATGCGCGGAGACGATTCAAGAAACTCGACATCAGGTAACCTCCAGCATTTTAGTGATGGCCCGCGTGGCCCGGTTCCGGTCTTCTTTCGCACAATCGAGATGCGAGCGTCCGGCAGCGGTGAGATGATAGTAACGGGCTCAGCGTCGATTCTCGGACTCCCCCCAAAAGCCCTCTATCCAGCCTTTTTCCTGCAGGCGATGCAAGGCCGGAAAGAGAGAGCCCGGTTTGACCTCGAAGGTACGCCCGGTACATTGATGAATTCGATCCGCCACCCCCAAACCATGAAGCGATTGGAGCGAGAGGGCTTTCAAAATCAGCAAATCGAGACTACCGCGCAGAATGTCCATAGGTCTCCTATCGAATTTCTATACGTAAGAAAACTGACAAAGGTATCAGTTCTTATGGAAATGTGGGCAGTCGGCGAAAGTGCGGTCCTCGATTGACGAGCCGGACGTGGACCGATATGGTGTTGCCACTAGGGAGGTGAAGAGTGATGAAGAGGATCTTTTTTCTCGCAGTGTTGGCTATTCTGCTAATCGGTTTCTCCAATCCAGGTATGGCCTATGAGAAGGGGAGTTGGACGGGGTGGATTGCCGACTCAAACTGTGCCAAGGACCACGAAAGGGCTGCAGATGCGGCCCACGCGGCTTGTGCCAAGTCTTGCGTCAGGAGAGGTGCCGGGTGGGCGCTTTCGACACCCGACGGCCATATTCTGCTGGAGATTGAGCCTGACAAAGCAGAAGAGCACTTAGGACACCAGGTATTAATCAAAGGCGAATACGACAAAGAGGCTAACACCATTACGGTGACTTCCGTCGAGATGGCCGACGGCTGAGGTTGACCTCTACGGAACCTCTGATAGTGCGAACGCCCATCCATAGCCTTTTATCCGAGAATTCAGCCAAGCCGAAGCCTCCGCGTTCGTGCGACTTGTGAGCACGTTGCAAGGCTCAGGAGCGCCGTTCCCGACATGAGGGATGTCCCGGCGCTTTCCGAGAAGGTTCGCGACGAATTGGGATTGGCCAGCTGGCCCCTTCCCTGGGAAACCCGGCGGGAGCGGATGGGAAATCTACATTTTGGTCTTTCCCGACCGGGGGGGCATGTTCGACCAGTTTAGACAGCCCCAGGCGATCGGCATCACCTACACTGGCCACGGGCGTCGAAGTCGACAAGACCATCTACAGCTGTTCCAACAAGTAGCTTTTTCGCGCAACCTACGAACTGAGCCACCCGGTTTTTTTCAAACTGAACTCCCTCCGTGGGAGGCGACAACTTTTGGGGCGTGTGGATAGGGCTTGATAGAGTTCAGGATGACGATGCGACGCATGCTCTGCGCACCCTTGACATCCTCCGCCCCGCGTTTGTACCGTATCACTTCACGATCCCCGGAAGGCCCCCAATGAATATTCCATCTCCACGCCATCGCATCCGTCGTTTCCTGTCCACTCCCTTGATAATTGCCCTGGTCTTCCTGGCGCCCCGTACCCATGCGGCCCCGCAGGATGGATCCCGAGCTTTGTCCGTCGGAGTGCAATTGAAGGGGACGCTGGCCCAAAAAGGAAAGGCGACGTATTCGCTGGACCTTGAAAAAGATCATTTCCTCTACGGGGAAGTGAACCAGATCACCGTCGACGTCGTCGTGAAGGTCAAAGCGCCCTCCGGCAAGGATGAATGGACCTTCGACAACCCGGCCCGCGGTCCGGAGCCGTTCGAGGTGAATACCCCGGTATCCGGAACATATATCATCGAGGTCACCCCCTTTGAGGAGGGGTCCGGGGACTTTACGATCGAACTCCTGGCAGCCGAGCCACTGGCCACCCAGCCCGAGGCCCGGGTGGACCAGATCATGGCCCGCTACAACACGGCGAACGGTCCCGGAGGTGTTGTGGCGGTCACCCAAAACGGCAAGATCATCTTCACAAAAAGATACGGACTGGCGAACGTCGAATATAACGCACCCAATTCCCCCACCACCCCCTACCACCTGGCATCTGTCTCGAAACAATTCACCGCATTCGCCATCGTGATGCTTGCCCAGGATGGAAAGCTCTCGCTGGAAGATGATGTCCGGAAATATATCCCGGAACTGCACGACTTCGGCGAGACGATCCTATTGCGGCACCTGCTGAACCACACCAGCGGACTGCGGGATCAGTGGAACCTCTGGTCGATGACCGGCGGACGGATGGACGACGTCATCCGGAAAGAGGATCTGATGACCCTGATGGTCAACCAGCGTGAGCTGAACTTCAAGCCGGGGGAAGAGTATCTCTATTGCAACAGCGGCTATATGCTGCTTGCTGAAACGGTCGCCCGCGTCTCAGGAATGTCGTTCGGGGAGTTCATGAAGAAGAACGTGTTCGATCCCCTGGACATGAAGAACTCACAGATCTACGACGACCCCCAGCGGATCGTTCCCGGACGGGCATATTCATACGGCAACGGGACCGACGGTCTCCAAAAATCGGTACTCAGCTACGCCAACTCCGGAGCGACGAGCCAGTTCTCGAGCGCAGAGGACCTCGCGAAGTGGGTGGACAATTGGAAGACTGGGAAGGTGGGAGGCGAAAAGGTGTTGCGTGAGATGCAGGTGAGGGGTGTACTGAATAACGGGACATCGATCGCGTATGCTCTGGGCGTTGGGATAGGGGATTTCAAGGGCCAGCGACGGATCTCGCATGGCTGCGGCGATGCAGGATTTCGGACGTATGTGGCATACTTCCCGGATATCGACGCGGGCGTCATCACGCTCGGCAATAGCGGCGATTTCAATTCCGGCGGGGTGGCACTACAGACCGTAGAGGCATTCTTCAGTGATTCTTTCCAAGAAGAGGCGCCGACTCCTCAGCCCTCACCACAGGCCGAAACAAATAAGCCCGAACCGTGGAGCCCGACACCGGCCGAGCTGGAAAAGTTTGCGGGAAGATATTACAGCTCAGAGCTGGGAACTTTCTATACGATTACGCTCAAGGACACTGCTCTGATCGGATACCAGAGGCGGCTGGGGGACATCGTTCTGACTCCGCAGGCCGAAAAGAACCACTTCAGGAGTAATCAGTTCGCGCTGCAGAATGTGAGGTTCGATACGAACAGCGGAGAGATGTTCGTGAGTAACGGAAGAGTACGGGATCTCCGGTTCAGGAAAACAGACTAACGAATGGACCTCTCATGCTCGTCAGGCCGAAGACTAGGAAAGTTTGGGTGAAGTTCTAAAGAAGCCAAGAGCGGTCGAACCAGCCTGAAGGGCTGCCCGATAAAAGCCCAGGGCACCGCCCTGGGAATGAAGCAAGAAACCCAACAGCACGCTGAAGGTATGCCCGAAAACCAGAGGGACTCATTCTCGCACCCCTTCAGATGTGGCCACCAGTTCGAATCTGGCATCGACCAGTCTGCAGTTCTCTGCTTCCAACCCTTCGTCAGGCCGGTGGTGGATGCGCAGCATCGCCGCCCCGAGGCTCGCCACCCGGAATCGATCGGCCTCCCAGCAGCAGGCCTGGAGGGAAACTGTGCGTGGCCTCATTCTAAAAATCCACATGTACGGTGGCCTCTTTTGCGCCAGTTATCTGCTCATCCTGGGGCTGAGCTCACTCAACTACAACCATCACTTTGGCCCGCCCACAAATGAAAAAGTGACCTGGGAGCGCTCCTTGTATGAGGCGGTCGTGGCTGCCGATGGCCAAAGTGTCCGAATTGTGGAATCTGCTGAGTCGCTTCGCCGAACCCTGGTTGGTTTTCACCGCCTTCACGGCTACGGCGGAGGCCTGCTCTATGACGTGTGGACTCTTCTCTACGACCTGGCCAGCCTTTCCCTCATCGTCTTCGCTTTTAGCGGCATCTACATGTGGTACAAGTTGACGACTCGCCGGTCAATCGGATGGATCGTGCTGGGAGCCAGCTTTACGTATGCCGCGGCCATAGTCAGCTATCTGCTTTATTCACCATAACCAACGCGTGAATTATCCGGGCTAAAGCGATAGCAGCCACTTTGCCACCCAGGACCTCGACCTTCAGAGTTCCCCGGAAGTTTGTCGTTCCCGTGCGGGGAACGGATTCACTCACTTTTTTTATTTCCGGTAGGAGAGTGTTTTGCCCTGCGCCAACGCCGCCTGGAGACTTGAATCAGCGCGGCCGGAGATGACCGGAAACGTGGTCAGGGTGGGCACATCTTGAGGGAATCCCAGGGAGGGGTTATCGTTCTGGCGCAGCGTGAGGGCCGCCAGGGGAATGTCGCTTGCTACGGTGACCACCCCTGCATCTCCTGTGCCTGCTCACTGACCGCGGGTAGACCCCGAAAGAATTCCAAAATGAAGCGGGAGAACTGGGCTCCGTCGGCCAGGGTTTCTTCGGTGGTGGCCAGAAGTTCAAAGGCGGTGTTGTAGAGGCGGAGAGTGACGGTGGCTTCTCCTTCTTGGGCGGAGGTGCCGTTTCCGTTGGCTGTGGGGTTCACCAAAGCCAGACCGGTGTCGCGGTTGTCAAGCGAATCCAGAAAGAGGCTGAACTCGGTCAGGGTGCCAGCGGCGGGGACGCCTGCCGCGTAGAGGACGGTTTCCGTGGGGGCGTCGGAGCGGGTGAAGACGGCTGTGCCGCCTACCTTTTCTGAGGTGATGATTCTGGCGTAGCCCACCAGTAGAGCACCGCTGGTAGGGTCTCCGCTTTGGGTGGTTTGCAGGGCGAGGGACTGGCCTCCTGCCAGGGCCGCGTTGAAGATCGAGATGGGGGCGATCTGGGTGGGGCCTATGGAGGGTTCCTCAATAAGCATCGGCATGGGATCGCCGTTGGCGTCCAGGAATTCGATCTGGAGATCGGCAGCGGCGCCCGTGTTGACGAAGATCAGGCTGGTCTGGAAACCGATGTCTCCGGCTACGCCATCGCCGATCAGGGGGAAGAAGGAAATGGAGCTGGGGTCGGCGTCTGGGGAGAAGACAAAGCTGCGGTTGGAGGGGGTGTTGGCGATTAAGCCGCCGAAGATCAGGACTTGATCGGATTGGGGGCTGGTCTGAAGTTTCGTTACGGGAGCGGTTTTCGAGGTGGAGAAGAAAAGTGCTCCGGCGCTACGAGGCAGTTCTTCCGGCATGTCCTCTTCTTGTTCCCAAGACTGACCTTCGGTATCAAATTTCCAGGTGTCTTTGAGGCAAATATTCGAACTCAGGCCCTCGCCGCCGAAAACAAAAAACCGGTTGCCTTCAGGGCCTGCAACGTGGAAGCTTCGAGCACCTGGAACTGGTGAACCCCCTTGACCTTGGCTAATCTGTGAGGTCGGAGCGATTTGTATCCACTGATCCGTAGCGGGGTCATAGGACCAAAGATCGTTGTGGGCTAGAAGGGCACTTCGGCCCCCAAAGACCTTCATGAGGTCCTGTAGCTCCACGGCGGAGTGCCCTCGCCGGGGCCCGGGGGCCGATGTTCTCTGCTGCCATTGACCCGGCGTGGGGTCAAAACACCACAGGTCGTCATAAACCACTTCCTAGCCCAGGTCATCGAGGCCCAGGCCGCCGTAGATCCAGATCTTGCCTTGCAGCGAGACGGCCGTGTGCTGGATACGGGCTGGCGGTCGGGTGGCGGCCTGGTCCACTTCCTGCCAGAGATTGGTGGCCGGGTCGTAGACCCAGAGATCGTCGAACAAGGTGCCGCCGAACCCGCCCCAGACGTACATCTTTCCATCCATCTCGGCAGCGGCATGGGAGCGCCGGGCCGCGGGCGAAGCGTTGCCGGCAATGACCTCCTCCCAACCGCCGTCCCAGCGCCACATATCGCCGAAGAAGTCGAGGCTGTCGGGGTCGCCGAGGCCGCCGAAGACATACGGTACGCCGTTCAGGCTCACCAGGGTGTGGTCGTGGCGGGCTGGCGGCGTATTGCCGTTGGTTACCTCGGTCCACTGTTGGGCGGAGAGATTGGCGGCGAGGAAGAGGGCAGCGATTATCAGGGTGGGGGTGATTCTCACTGCCTGGATTCTATTGGACGCGAGCTGGAAGAAGCAAGAGCCAATGAATCTCACGAATGTCACCAATGTTGAAGCTCCTCTGAGACATTTCTTTCGCGCATCCTGCGCTCCGCACGTTATTAATAGTAGGGGCCCCAGCGGCCCCCGGGGCGGGGGTGTGCCTCAAACGCTGAAATTACGAATAGATGAACGCTACCTTGATTGAAATTACCGCGCACGTGAATACTATTTTCTCAATAAATCTGTCCCCTGAAAACAGGTCGACAACAGAGTCGATTGGCGATCGGAAACTAGGAGCATGAGAGGCCAACCGGCGCTCAGTGTTCATGTTCTGCGTATTCAGTATCCTCCGGCACAGCCGTATTGCTCTCGAAATGGATCTGATAGCCGTCTGGGTCAGACAAGGACGTGACCCACATCCCGTTTCCGACGAATGGCCTCGATGCCTGAATCCCACGTGATTTAACCTCGCGATAAATCGCCAGAGCATCATTGCAGATGAAGTAGATCGATACACCCTCGCCTACCTTCCCTTGAGGAACCCAAGAATCATGCCCCTCCTTGGGGAACTCCTGCAGCATCAGGCCCGCCCCTCCCTGTTGAAGCCGACACCAGCGGAGTCTTCCCGCGTCGATCCATTTGTCGGTCATCGTGAAACCCAAGCCCTCCACATAATACCCGACAGACTCTTCGATGTTAGCAACAGAGAAAAACGGAACAGATTCCCTGACATTCTCTTCTGTCTTCACCCCGAGATGCTTCTTCTCAAGCTTGTTGTATTGTCCCATGGTTATGAAGACCCTCTGAAGCGGCTCGGCCAAGTTCTGGATCAGCCGGTCCCTTTGGTCATAATCCCAACCGATCACGCTGCCCGTTCTTAAATCCAAATCGACGAAATACCTGGTGTTCCTATCTTCTTTTTTTCTCATTGAGAATTTGAATCCTTCAGTCCAGTACCGGATCCTTAAACACGACTTGTCCGCCCAGGGAGATGACGAAGCCGTAGATAGCCACAGCGACAAAAGGCAGCATACTCGCTACCGCGTAGGGAAAGTACCAGGACGACGGGTCCAGTGTGAGGGGGAAGTTGTTCCACTCGGAGAATCCGACAGCCATCAGCGCCGCAAAAAGGCCGAGCCGCGTCAGGATGAGGACACCCAGGGATTGGATAAGGATGAACGACAGCCCGGAAGGCAAACTCCACGGAAGGAGGAACGCCAGGAATACGACAAGGCCCATATACACCAGGTATGCGAGCCAGGGCTTCCTGAGTATCCACCGAAGGAGCAGGAGCACCAGCAGGATCGCAACGGGGAAGGCAAACGATTGCCTGGCGATGTCGAAGGAGGTCGCGACGGTGTGGTTGAATCCGCCCAAGGCGTAGACAGACCTTCTGACAGTTGGCCCTATTGGCGGTAGCCCCACCCAGGGGGAAGCATTCGGCAGAAACTGGAGTGCCGAGATCACCATGCCGCTGAGAGAGCCGAAAAGTAGGTGTCGGCCGACCATGGGATCCCGTAGCCTGCCCTCCAGCATCCGGCTCCAGGCGACGAGGGTGTCAGGCCACAGGCGGCGGACATACGGTTCGATGGCCATATAGGTGAGCCAGCCCGTGGCGCCGTCGAGTACCCTCAGCGCCAAGTTGTTGGAAAACACGCCAAGGAAGGCGCTCGCGGAACTCGACGTCACCAGGAGGTCGACCACCGTGCCCAAGCCCGCGACGGGCGAGCAGGACGGTGCCAAGCAGAGCGATGATGGCCAAGCCAAATCCGCCGAACCGCGCGACCAATAGACCAATGTTCGGCCGCGCGGGTAGGCCAACGTCGATCGGCCTCCATGCCGGTATGACTTCGAACCAGACGGGCCGCCCTCGGAACGCCGCCGCCTCAATTCGAACCTCCAGGTCACCGTTGAGCCACGCCCGCTGCATATCGCTCGCCGCCGGAGGAGCCCAGATCGGGTCGGTCGACTCGAACTCGTCGATGTCGAGATCGGCCAGCCCAAACAGCTGATTCCAATCCGGCTCCGGCCAGGGGTCGGGAGTCGAGGCGTGATCGGGTGGCACGGCGCGAAACAGCCAGATGGCTCCGGAGGGCGCGAGGCGCAGGAAGGTCATGCCCGCGCGCATCATGGGCGGATCGAACGAGCCGGTGCGGCCGACGCCGTTCAAGGGTACCAGGGGCACCGGGCTCTCGCGGTACCAGAAGTAGGCTGGCGGCGGCACGGCGCTGGCTATCGCGTCCCAGCGGTCCAACGATTGGTCGATACGGGCAACGTGGTTGACGTAATCGGTGCTCCATCCGAAGCCGGAGGCTGTGTCGACCGGTCGCTCGGCGTAGCCGATCTCTGCCAGTGCGGAGCGTGCGGCCGCTCTCAGTTCCACCGGCGACCGCGGTAACGGCACGTGTCGGAATGCTGATCGTTGAGCCGCAAGGAACCAGACTCCAGCCAAGCCCGCCAGGATCGCAACCAGGCAGGCCGCCGCGACGGCCGGACGAAGGGTACCGCTGCCCCCGGCACCCGCCACCATCTCTGGCGACGGGGTTTCGCCGGCCGCCAGCGCCATCGCGAGGGGATCGCCACCTGGCAAGGAGGCGGCCAGGGCCGCGGCCGACGGCGGCCGATTCGCCGGAACTGGCTCCAGACAGCGCAGAATAGCGCGCTCAACTGCGGGGTCCAGCCCGGTGATATGTAACGATGGGCGGGTCGGCGTCGACTGCTGGAGCCGGGCCAGTTCGTCGAGACTTCTGGCCTCGAGGGCGCGCTTGCCGGTGAAGAGCTCGTAGAGCACGAGGCCGAGTGAGTAAATGTCGGTCTGTTTTGACAGGGTTCCGCCTGTGGCTTGCTCGGGAGACATGTATTGGGGCGTGCCCGCGGCCGTCGCGCTCGACGTCGTGCGGCAGGAACTTCAGGGCGACAGGCTGACCGAGCGTGAGGTCGTCATCCCGATACACCTCACCCATGCCGCCCCGGCCTAGCAAGCCGAACATGCGGTACCGGCCCGCCAAAACAGTGCCGGGTAGCAAGTGACCGCCATCGCTGGCCAGGCGATCAGACGAAGGCCTGCGAGCGGTGAGCGTCCCGGGTGCCGGGGGACTGGCCATCGTCGCGGCGGAGGTGTCCATCGACGCACCGCAGTGTCCACAGAACCGCTGCGATGTGTCCTGGTCGGCGCCGCATGAAGGGCAGCAGCGGTGGGAGTATCCTGGTTCCACGATCAACTCAGAGTCGGGGTACGAGCTTTCCGTACGACGCCGTCCTGATTGTCTCAGGAGAAACGCCTCACCTCGGTTCCAAGAGAGATCCGTGCGTCGACATTCTTGAGGATGAGCTGAAGCAGAGATCGTGTCAAGTTGATGTCCCTTCTCCGAGTCACCCGTCTTCGGCACGGCAGTTGGGGTTTTTCTCGAAGAATACAAGGATCAGGTGGGTCTGGAAACGTATCTGGTTGGGAAGTCTCGCGACGAGACGCGCATTCCTCAGATATGGGAGCAACCTCTCACGGATGAGAGGAAGAAGTCGATCCGGGTCAAGCATGTCCTCTCCATGACCTCGGGGCATGAAACCCGCGAGCCCTGGTTGGCACCGAGCACCCGTCATCTGTATAACGATTACCTGGCTGCCTATCAGATGTACGAGTACTGCTTCGGCTGGTGGCATTTTGATGGGATTCCCGCCCACCACCGACTGAAGTTCAAGCCCGGCTCCGCCTTCAATTACAGTAACTATGGATTGGAGCAGTTGGCCCTGGCCATGCGGAACCTGTCCGGCGAAATGGTCGGCCCCTATGTCTACGATCGGGTGCTGCAAAAAATCGGCATGCCGGAAGGAATCCGGAACAACCAATACCGGGACATGCCGTATTCCGACAACCGGGAGCTCAACTTCTCCGACGAGCCGGGATGGGGCGTGGGGGGCAGCGAAGGGTGCGACGCCTATGGTGCCGATCGCAGTGAAAGCCCGTTCGGACACAACACCGTAGTGGGAAGCACGTTCCGGTGCTCTGCCCGGGATTTCGCCCGGTTGGGCTACCTGTGGTTGAATCGGGGCCGATGGGGCGATGAGCAGCTCGTCCCGGAAAAATGGATGGAGCTGGCCACCCGCCGGTTCCGTCGCGACGACGGAAAGACTCCCAGCCCCTATGGCTACACGTTCTGGATCCAAGATCAGCTTGAGAACGTGCCCCAAGACCTCTTCATGTCACGGGGCCACAACCTGAACCATTGCTATGTCATACCCAGCCTGAATCTGGTCGTCGTCCGGCAGGGAAACGACAACCGGCGTCGGATCGAAGGCCAGCCTCCCTTCGCCACGACTTTGATCCAGAAGATCGTGGCGGCCCTGCCCGTCGCCTAGGAGCCTGTCCGAGTATTGGGGTGCGGTCGCGAACAGGGGGGTTGTGGCCGAATCTCTTTGTCGAGCGCCCTTAATATCTAGCGCCCGCCGAATGGCGGGTACATCGCCGCCGGGCGGTCGAGCTCGACCTGCTCGATGTCGGTCCAGGGCACGTATTCGGGGGGCTCACGGCCGTCGACGAAGATCAGCATGCCGGCATTCCCTTCACCGAGGTCGCCGGTGCTCTCGAGCTGCAGCTCCTCGCCGCTATGGAGCGTCACCCGGGCCCGCTGGGCGCCGCGTTCTTCGCGGCCGGGGAGCACGATCGAGGCGATCAGGCCGAAGGGGATCGTGTAGTTCACGCCCAGGGATGGGGCGTCGAGCGTCTCGGTGGTTTCGCTCTCGTCGAGGTCGTAGACCAGCCGTCCGGCGAAGCGGCGGCCAGCGCGGGTGGTCACGTTGCCCGCGAGCGGGCGCCCCACTGGGAAGTCGTCGTAGGCGGGGCCGCTGCCGCCGGGGCTAAAGTCGACGCGTTCGAAGGCGTCCCACGAGACCAGCACCCGTCCGTAGCGCCGGTCGTCGACGTAGATCCCGCGGTTGCCGTGGCCGACTTCGCGGGTGTCGGAGAGCACGATCTCACGACCGTCGAGTAACGTTACCAGGGAGCTGTCGCGCGAGTTGCGCGCGATCGAGCGGATGGTGTCGAAGCGCAGGCTGAGCTCACCGTCGGCGGTGTGACCGTCGAGCTCGTCGGGGCCGACGGACTCCTCCCGGTCCCACTGGACGAAGCCAGTGAAGTTGCCCTGCCGAGTGCGCACCGTACCGTGCAGCCGGTCAGAGGCGGCACCTAGCCGGGCGGTCGGGAGGAGCTCGATGGTGCGGATCCGCCACTCGTCGAGGTCCACGACGCCGCTCCTACCGTCCCATACTCGCACGCCGTCGGCGAAGTCGTCGGCGGCGAAGCGGTCGAGGTGGAAGACGGTCCCACTCTTGAGAGTCACCCGCAGGTCGCGGCCATTCGGCTCGATGCGCGCGATGTCGCCGAAGCGCGCCATGAAAGGCCGGCCGAGGTTGATCTGGTGCTCCCACTGGGCGAGCACGACCCCCAAGATCTCGAGCGGGCGACGCTCTTTCAGCCGCTCGGGCGACACGTGGACGACCCAGGGGTTCTCGTCCTTGAAGCCGTTGAAGTAGTGGCCCCAGAACGCCTCCTCGTCGCCCCCGAAGCGTAGCCGTCCTTCGTAGGTGACGCCGCCATCTGTGGTAATGCGGCCGTAGAGGAAGCCCTGGTGGGCCTCCAATGCCGCCTCGCTCGAGGGGATGATCGCGGGCCAAGTCGCCGCCCCGAAGTCGACGTCCTGATCCAGGACCTGGTGTCGGATCGCCACGGCGAGGAGGACGAGCACGATGACGATGGCGAACGCCCCGCCAACGATCGTGGCTCTCGTCATGGTCCATTCTCCGCAGAAGACACGTGTCTCAAGCTCCGTTGCGGCATGCCTCTCTTGCACACGGGGCGGAGGGAGATTATGCTCAAATTACCGACCTCGCCATCTCGACAGCTAACAATAAAACCAATCAGCATATTCTCCTTACTGCCCGTATGAAAACGCAAGCAGAATCAGCTGAAGACGCTACGAAATTCCCATAATGAAACAAGCTGTTGGACAATACTCTGGGGGTCCAGCAGCCCGGGGGATAGGGCTTTTCGGTCGCGCATTGTCGGCCTGCGAAGACCGGTTAACAGCTATACTCCGATTGCCTCTGTGCCGGTAGCCGTGCCAGTTTCCGAGGCGTAATCGAGTCGGCGTGTGTCACCCCATGACCCCGCCTTCGCTTCGCTGAGGAAGAACCAAGAACCCAACTCACAATTCCCATCCGCGTTTGCTACATAGAAATGGCCTGCCCCCTTTTCCGGGCTTCTCCCTTTTTTTCCGATTCGCCCAGACAAATCATGCGAATCTTGCGAACCAAACTGTGCTTGAGGAAACGGGCAGGAGTGAAATTCCGCCTTGGGTGTTCTGCAATCGCGAAGGAAATCCCCTCAACTTGCAGAACGTCAAGAACCGCCACTTCTATCCCTGCCTTACCAAGGCCGGATTGCGACGGATTCGCTTTCACGATCTGCGCCACACGTTTGCAACGCTGCTGATCCAGAACGCCGAGCCCTTAGCCTATGTTCGCGATCAACTCGGCCACGCCTCGATCAGCATGACGGTTGATACCTATACCCACTGGATACCGCCCCGCCCTTTTCGGTTTTTTCAACACAAAACACTTCCGCCGGGGACAGCGTACAATATGTATAGATCGTTACCGAAGCCCAGGCGGTCGCTTAGAAAAAGCACGTTCTGGCCATCTGGAGAGCCGGCCCGCGCATCGTCCGAAACCCGGGTGAAAGGGAATGCGCTCAAGGCTGCTGACCGCGTCACTGCAGGCTCACCTCCAAGGCTGCAGCCCTCGTCGGTCTGAGGCGAATGCCTCGTTCGAGCTAAGCCCTGGACTAAAGCTAGGGCAGTACGACCTGCACAAACTCAAGGTTGTCCAGATCGGCTTCGAAAACACACTTGGAGGCTGTCTTGTTGGTGCCTTCCTTTTAAAAGATGACCTCGACGGAATATGGGTTGAGGACTGTTGACTCCTCTGTAATCTCCCCCGATGGAAAGTGGATTGCCTATTTCCCCGATAAAACAGGCCAGGGCGGCCTGTACATTCGGGCTTATCCGGAATCTGACGTCTCGTGGCTGGTCCCGGGCACACAGCAAGGGGCGGTTTGGTCGCCGGACGGGAGCGAGCTTTTCCACTACGATGCGAGGGAAATGATAGCGGTGTCGGTTCAGATGGAGCCAAAGTTCGAGGCTTCCCAGCCGCGACCCTTATTTGAAGGATCGTACGCTTACAGATTTGACGTCTCTCCGGACGGGCAGCGCTTCTTGATGATGAGAAAAGAGCTCGCCCCCCCCCATTCACGTGGTGCTCAACTGGTTCGAGGAACTCAGGCGCCTCGTGCCAACGGACAACTGACATTGCGCGTCTTCCGGCCAAGACTTCGCTCCCTGTCTTGCCGCTGCTTACCGCTCGCCCCACAAGGATAATCCGTCAGGGCGGCGCTCGACGGCCAGCCTTGCCGCGACCGTCATTGTCACTATGGAGATGACGTCCACTTCATCGGCACCCGTGCATGCCACAAAAATGTGTTTTCCATCTGCGGCGACGATCACGCCGCCCGGATTGGAGCCGACCGGAATCGGCCGCAGCTGCTTGCGCGTGGCAACTTCGTAAACATAGACATCGGCCGGATCCGTGGCGACGAAAACAAGCTTTCCATCGGGGCTGAAGGCGGCGCGTTTCGGGCTGAGGCCGGTTGGCAAAGTCGCGACGGCCAGGCGTTGGGCGGTGTCGATCACCGTGACCGTATTGTCCGTCCGGTCGCTCACCCAAAGTTCTTTGCCAGTGGGTGAGAGAGCAATCCCCTCGACGCCCTTCCCCGTGGGAATGTTGGCGACAATCCTCATCGCGCTCACGTCCATGACGGAAACAGTGTGGGACTCGCGGTTGGTGAAGTAAGCCCAACGACCGTCCGGGCTGAGGACAACCATATGGGTGCCGTGCTGGTCGGTGTCGACCGCACGGATGATCTCATCGCGCTCCGCGTCGATCACCACGATCTTGTCGTTTCGTTCGCTGGTGACGATCGCTCGCTTCCCATCGGGCGTAAAGACGATGCCGTGAGGAAACTGAAAATCACGTGAGACGATCTGTTTTGTTTCTTGACGCTTCTCCAGATCGATCACCGACAGGGAGTTGGCTCCGACGTTCGACACGTACGCCTTTCGGCCGTCTGGGTGGATTCCTATCTCGTGCGGTTCCGTGCCGACGGGAATGGAGAGTTCTGTCTCCATCGAAGATAGATTGACGAAGGACAGGCTGTCGGACGACTTGTTCAGAACGAGAAGATAGTCGTTCGTCGCGGCGCAGGAACTCGTCGCGAACAACAGAAGCAACAAAGCGATTCTCATCTGGCCTCCCATGGGAATATCGGCTCGCAGGCTCCATTCTATAATGCCGTTGGCGGATCGAGGGCGCCGCGCTTCCTGACCCTGATCGCATAGAGGGCCTATGAGAAGGGGGAATCCGGCCCCTATCCGGCCCCGAGGCCGAAATCACTCCAGTTCGCGGAACCTTCACAGAATGCGTAAGTGATTTAATTAAAAAGGTTTAGATCTGGCGGGGCCGACGAGACTCGAACTCGCGACCTCCGGCGTGACAGGCCGGCGTTCTAACCAACTGAACTACGACCCCACCATGGGGAAGTCGGGATTATAGTTCATAGGTCGTGGCAGGATCAATCAGAAGGAACCAAGCACGAAATCCTAAGCACGAAGCACGAAGGAAATTCCAAGCTCCAAACTCGAAGAGAATATCAAACCTTGGTCCGACCTCGGTTTTGGTTGCCTTGTTAGGGCAAGCCGTCTCTTTTCTCTCACCCTTACGGCTTGAGGTTGTGAGCTTCCTTCGTGCTTCGGATTTTGGGCTTCGTGCTTTAGCCCGGATAATGCACGAGTTTTCGGCTGCAGGGCCGGGATCATCCACTCTGACTGCGTTCCCCACCCTCGGGCTCCTCGACAGAGTGCATGACTATGACTGCGGGGCCCTCGGGAGTAAAGCCTTGTCAGAGCGGTGCTTCCGGCCCTGTAGCCAAAAACGCGTGCATTATCCGGGTTAGGCCCGCACCTCCTAGTCCCGGCCGCCCTTTTGGGGTACAAAGGAGGCCATGGCGCGGGCTACGACGTTTCAGAAATATTTGCTTCCTGGATTTGTTTTCCAATCAGTCGTCATTGCCGGAGGCTACGGCACCGGTCGCGAACTGGTGGAGTTCTTCCTTAGCTATGGTCCCGTGGGAGGACTGCTCGGGATGCTGGGCGTCTCGATGGTGATCTGGTCGCTGGTGTGTGCGTCCACCTTCGAGCTGGCTCGGATGTTCCGAACCCGAGAATACCGGCACTTCTTTAAGGAACTCCTGGGGCGATTCTGGGTGCTGTTCGAGGCCTGCTACCTGGTGCTGTTACTGATCGTGCTAGCCGTGGTGGCCTCGGCCGCCGGATCGATCCTGCAAGAAGTCTTCGGTTTTCCTTACCTGGTCGGAGTCCTGGGAATCTTGCTGGCTGTCGGTCTGCTGGTCTTTATGGGAACCAGTGCGATCGAGCGCTTTCTGGCTGGCTGGTCCTTCCTGCTCTATGCCGTCTACGGGATCTTCTTCGTGGCCTGTGTCTACTCCTTTGGAGACCGAATCGGGGCCGTCTTCTCCCAGCTCGAAATCCAGAGCGGTTGGTTCGTGGGAGGAGTCGAATATGCCGCTTATAACCTTGGTGTGGTGCCGGCTATCCTCTTCGTGACTCGACATTTTGAGACGCGCCGGGAGGCCGTGGGTGCCGGATTGCTGGCCGGGCCAATTGCCATGATTCCCGCTTTGCTCTTTCTGACAGCTGTCTCCGGTTTTTATCCGGAGGTCCTCTCTGAGACAGTGCCCGCCAATTTCATGCTTCTGCAACTCGGATCAAGCGGGTTCCAGATCCTGTTCCAGTTGGTCTTGTTCGGGACTCTGATCGAAACCGGCACCGGGTTCATCCATGCTGTTAACGAGCGGATCGCTGGCGTTTATGAGGACAAAGGGAAGCAACTACAGACTTGGGTTCGTCCGGCGCTGTCGACCGGGTTGTTGGTGTTGGGGGCACTGATCGCCCAATTTGGGCTGACCGGGCTGATCGCTCAGGGGTATGGGACGATCACCTGGGGATTCGTTGTGGTCTACGTGGTTCCAGTACTTACCCTGGGAGTCTGGAAGATTTGGCGGTCGGATGCGGAGAGTTAGTTTGGTTGGATGAAATGCAATCGCATTCCAGGTCCCGCAATCCACGTCTTGGTCCGGGTCAATTTGGGGCCAGGGCGTAGGATCCCCGCAACGCTGGCGTGTTCGCTGGCACAGCTGGACTCCTACAAAGCGCGGCTTGGACCACAGGAGGCGAAGCAGACTTACGGAGGCACTGACGCCTCGGACATGGCACCAAGCGAGGTGCGTCAAATCATCCTTCCGCTCCTGGTCGCACTTTACTCAATATTTGAAGATGAATTTCACAGCACGTGAGTTGGCAATGTAGGGTCAGTCAGGCGAGGACAAGGAGAAGGGGAGCGGTTGCGGACAATCTGGAAAGACATTAGGTACGCACTCCGCATCATGGGGAAGCACCCGCTGGTCAGTGGAGCAGCCATCCTCTCTTTGGCGCTGGGGATTGGGGCCAATACAACGATCTTTACCCTGGTGAATGCCGTCTTCTTCGCCCAGGTTCCCGTCCGGGAACCCTCCCGTCTGGTGCGGATTCATAACTTGGAGTGGGAGTTTCCCGACCGCCTCACCGGGATCTCCTTCCGCAACTACGAGGACCTGAGGGACGGCAGTACTTCATTCAGCGGATTGGCGGCCTACGCTACGACCTCGGTCAATCTACTCCCGGAAGGAGGTGAAGCCCGCCAGATCCGGGCCCAACTGGTCACCGCTAATTTCTTCGAGATCCTTGGTGTCGACACCCGGCTGGGAAGGACCTTCCACCTTGAAGAGGATGTCAGCCCGATTGCCGTCGTTGTCCTTAGCCACGGTATCTGGGAGCGGCAGTTCGGCGGGGATCCCGAAATCGTCGGAAAGCAGATCAATCTCAGCGGAAGACCGTTTGACGTTATCGGGGTCACTCGCCCTGGTTTCAAGGGACTGCAGACCATCGGCCAGCCCGACCTGGTATGGATGCCGATGGCAATGCACGAATTCATGCTCACCGGAATTCTGGGACAGTACTTTGAACTGAGACGAGCCCGCTTCGCCCAGACCATTGGCCGCCTCAAGCCCGGAGTGTCGGTGGAGCGGGCCCATGCCGAGATACATGCCATCGGCGAGCAGCTGGCCGAGGAGTTTCCGACCGATAATCGGGGGCGGGAGGCGGTGGTCAGACCGTATGCACCGATCAGTCCCAATCAGTTATCACAACTCACCCGCGTTGCCCAACTGATGCTGGGAGTGGTGGGCGTGGTGTTGCTGATTGCCTGTGCCAACGTGGCCAATCTGCTGCTGGCCCGATCGGCTGAGAGGGAGAAGGAAATTGCTGTACGGGTTGCCCTGGGTGCCGGTCGGGGAAGGCTGGTGCGCCAACTCCTGGTCGAGAGCGTCACGCTCGCAATGATGGCCGGCACGGCAGGGTTGGCAGTGGCTTTTTGGGGACGCGATCTTCTTTGGGCCTACCGGCCTCCCAACTATGCTGACCAATCGATAGACATCAGTTTTCAGCTCCCCGTGCTGCTCTTCACTTTGGGAGTGGCGCTGCTGACCGGGGTTCTCTTTGGGTTGGTGCCTGCCTGGCAGGTGTCGAATCCTGATCTGAGAGGAGCACTCCTGGCTGGGGGCGGGCGGGGTACATCCGGGGGGAATCGAGCCCTGCTCAGGAAAGGGCTGGTAGTGCTCGAAGTAGCTCTGGCGGTCGTCTCTTTGATTGGCGCCGGCCTCTTCATCCGTAGCCTGCAGAAGGCCCAGCAGATCGATCCTGGCTTTGAGACCGAAAAGCTGGCCTTGCTGAGCCTTAATCTGGGTAACTCTGGCTACAAGAAGGCACAAGCTGAGCAGTTCTACGACGAGCTGTTGGCTCGACTGAAGGCCCTTCCAGCCGTCGAGTCCGCTTCGTTTCAATCGGGAAGACTGCTGGGGGGAGGGATTCCCCACACGACTTATCCTGAAGGTGTCGATATCGCTGACGGCCTGGGCCGTCATGTCAATGACATCGTGGTAACGCCCAGTTACTTCAAAACCACGGGCCTCGCTCTCGTGGCCGGACGTCTGCTGACCGATTTCGACAGAGAGGGAACAGCCAGGGTTGCAGTGATCAACGAGGCCACGCGGCGCTTGTTTTGGCCTGATGTGGATCCGCTGGGCTGGCGCTTCACACGCAGTGTAGAAGATTTCTCGATTGAGGTGGTGGGAGTGGTCAAAGATTCTCTGATCGATCTCAGTCGGCCTCCCCAACCGATCATCTTTACAGCGCTACGCCAATTCCATCAATCGGCCGTACAGGTACAAGTGAGAACGCGGAATAGCCCGGACCAATCTCTCCTCGAGATTCGTTCTGCAATTCGTGAAATCGACCCGTCACTTCCCATATTGGGGGTTAGAACAATCGCGGACAACATGGCCGAAGCGCTTTGGGCTCCCCGCATGGGAGCTGTTTTGCTCGGAATTTTCGGCATTTTGGCGCTCGTCCTGGCCATGATTGGGATCTACGGAGTCATGTCCTATTCGGTGCGGCAACGGGAGGGCGAGATTGGGCTGCGGATGGCTCTGGGTGCCACCACCAGCCAGCTCATCGGATTGGTGACTCGCCAGGGAATGCTACTGGCAGCGATCGGCATTGGGCTGGGAGTTGTGCTGGCGGTTGTCAGCACTCGTTTTCTGCAGTCGATGCTGTGGGGAGTGAGCCCTACCGATCCGCCGACTTTGCTGACTGTGACGCTCTTACTGCTCGGAATTTCCATGTTAGCTAATCTGATTCCCGCATTTCGAACGACACGGGTCGATCCGCTGCGGGCGATACAGGAAGCATGAGCCCCGCCTCCGGCGGCGCCGGATAATTCCGGGCATGAACTCATCAATTCGAACAAGCCGAGCAAGGTGCTTGGGGGTACAAGGGCTACCGGCCAAAGCCTGCAGGACGGTGCGGGAGCCTTGTGGGATGACCTCGCCCAGGTTGTCATCCGAATGCAATGAACCGTCTCTTTGGAGCCAAGGGAGCCGGAGTCGTGGCGCCAACGAGTCTGGCTTTCGCGCGCTCGCGCTGCCGCTTGGCGCTCTGCGAGCCAGCATTCCAAAGCCGTGATCCGGTTATCGACTCCAACTGAGTCGCAGGCACAACTATCACAGCCGCAAAGCGGAGCGCGCGGCAAAGCGACTAAAATTGCTGGCCGGGTCGGAACCCGTTGACGATCTCGGTGGCACTTGTTTGTTCTGGGGCACCATAGTATAACCCGGACAATTCCCAAAGGAGCTTTTGCCATGAATCGACTCTCGTTATTTCGTTGGGTGCTCCCCGTCTTCTTGCTCGGGCTGTTCCCATCCACCCTCCCCGCACTCCTTGGACAGCAGGCCTGGAGCGTCGAAAGCCCGACTGGCCCGGTGCGTAACCTCGCCTTTGAAGCCAGCGAGGGGACCTACATGAGTGTCGATGTCTCCCCCGATGGTCGCCACATCGCTTTCGATCTTTTGGGGACGATTTACGAAATGTCCTTTACCGGCGGGAAGGCCACAGGCTTGACCTCGGGACGCTCCTGGAACCTCTTTCCACGCTACAGTCCCGATGGATCTCAGCTAGCCTTCGCGTCCGATCGGAGTGGCAGCTTCGACGTTTGGGTTCTGGAGCGAAGAACCGGCCAGCTTCGCAATCTCTCGAATGCAGCCAAACAAAATGTGTATCGCCCATCCTGGTCGGCGGATGGCCGACGAATCTTCGCGGGAGTCTCGGGCAGCGGTGTGCCGCGGCAACTCGTTTCCTTTGCACTGGACGGAGGGCGTCAGTCTCTCGTCACTGGGGCTGGGCCCGTCAACGGCGCGCAATCATTCCCGGGGGGGAGGTCCATTCTCTACGAACACCACAACGCGGGGACTTACCCGTTTGGCTTCAATCCCTACGTGATCCCTCCTGGCGGGGCCCGAATCGAACGACTCGAGATTTCGACGGGAAAAATTTCAACCCATATCGAGCGCCCGGGAGGCGCGTTCCAACCGACTCTTTCTCCCGACGGATCTCAGCTCGCTTACCTGCATCGAGGTCTGAGCGGAACCGAGTTGATTGTTCAAAACCTGGAGACTCGGCAGGAGCGCCTCATCCTGGGAGGACTGGACAGGGATCGGCAAGCTAGCCGCGAAGGTTACGGGCCCTATCCCAATCCGGTCTGGCACCCGGATGGCCGTCGCCTGTTGGTGAGCTTTGCAGGGGCGATCCATGTCATCGAGGTTCAGTCCAAGCAAGTGCGAAAGATCCCATTCAGCGCTCCGGTGCGTCGGCCGATGTCCGAAACTATCCGCTTTGCGACCGAGCTTCCCGTTGACCGGGCTAAAACGCGTAGCCATCGATGGGGCAGTCGTAGCGAGCAGGGGATTCTGTTCGAGGCACTGGGGGATCTCTGGATCCATGATGGAAGCCAGATTCGCAACCTCACGAATTCAGAGCCCCTGGAGACCAGCCCGATCATCAATCCCGCAGGGGGAGAGCTCTACTATGCTTCCTGGACCGATGAGGACTTCAGGGGCATTTACCGCCAAGCGCCCGGGTCCGATGCCACTCGGCTGACTGGGATCGCTTCCCAGTACGGTAGCCTCGCAATCTCTTCGGATGGCCAGATCGCCTTCGTTCGGGGCACGGGTGCTCTCCACCGGGGGACCTGGTTATCCAACCAGAATCAGTTTGAGCTGGTCGTCCTCGGGGTGGGCGGAGCAGAACGAACCGTCACGGGAATTGAGGGCCAGCCGCTCCAATACGCGAATATCGCTGGGAAGATCCCACCCAGTGTCCGCTTCGGGCTGGATGGGCGGACTTTGTTCTTTACCGAGTGGGATGACGGGGAACTGGTCCTGAAGAGGATCCGGACGGACGGGCAAAATGAGAAACTTCTCTACCGATTCCCGAACGCGGTTGACGCCACTGTCTCACCGGACTTTGAGTGGGTGGCATTTCGGGAATACCATCGCAGTTTCCTGACCCCCTTCCAGCCCATGGGATCAACTCAAACTGTCTCGGCCTATGACGGTCAGGGCTTTGCCGCTCGCGGTGACCCCGAAGACGGAGGCTACCTGAACTGGTCGACTGACGGAGCAACGCTCTCCTGGACCCGAGGATCGGGTTTCTACGAGAAGGATGTAGAGACCATCCTGGCGGAGTCACGGGAGATTCCACCCGGAGTTTCGGTGGATGGTCAGAGCTGGGCGGGGGAGCGAGTTCCTGGCTCGAGTGCTCGGCGAACCGAGCTAGCCATCGATTTCCAAGTGGCCGGGCCAACCGGCACGACTGCTCTGACTGGAGCTCGGGTCGTGATGATGGACGCCCGCCGGAGCGTCCTCGAGAACGCTACCGTCCTGATCGAAGGCAACCGGATCTCGGCAATCGGAAGCAACCTTGAGATTCCAGCTGGTGCTCGGATTTTCGACCTGGCCGGTAACACGGTGATTCCAGGGCTTGTCGATGCTCACGCCCACCCCCACATCGAGCAATCTTCCCTGCATGTGGTGGAGCAGTCTCCGACTTACCTGAGGGGGCCCTCTGGCCTACGGGGTGACGACCCTGGTGGAAGTGTATGGCAATGAGTACCGGGACGGTTATTTGTCGGACATGTTGCGCGCCGGCAAGATGGTTGGGCCTCGGTTCCTGACCACCGGTTCGGTGATTTACGGAAGTCGTTTCGGCCGGCGGAGGATGTTCCGCCCCATCGAGACCCTTGACGATGCCCGCGAGCAGCTCCGCTGGAATCTCGATCATGGAGCGATCGCGGTCAAGGACTATGCTCAGGACACCCGCAAGCGTCGCCACCTGGTAGCCACGGCAGCCCGTGAATTGGGACTCAACGTACTCTCTGAATCCAGTTCTGATCCCCAGATGAACTTGACTCAGATCATGGATGGCATCACCGGTATTGAGCATTCCATGGGATTGTCTCCTTTCTTCGACGATGGTGTGCAGTTTTGGGGAGGAACCCGAGCTGGCATGACTCCCACCCTGCTGGTGGTCTACAACGGAGCGATGGGCGAAGGGTGGTTTCACCAGAGCAGCAAACTCTGGGAGGATCCCAAGCTGACCCGTTTCATCGATCCGATGGCGTTGATGCGAGTGCGACGTCCCACCTATTTGTGGCCGGAAGACATGTACGCCTGGGAGATGGCGTCCGAACTGCGAAAGCTCTATGCGGCGGGTACCTCACTTCAATGGGGAGCGCATGGACAGATGGTCGGTCTGGGAACGCATTGGGAATTGGAACTGTTTCAGAAGGGAGGTTTCTCGCCAGCCCAGATTTTGGAGATCGCCACCATCCGGGGAGCGGCTCAACACGGCCTCGAAAAGCAGATTGGATCGCTTGAACCAGGCAAGCTGGCCGACCTGGTGATCCTCAGCCAGAATCCGCTGGAGGACATTCGAAATGTGGCCTTGATCCGGTATGTCATGAAGAATGGGATTCTTTACAGCGGAGAAGACGCAGCCCGAATCTGGCCCGACCCGGAGCCGGCCCCCAAGCCCTACTTCAGGAGGGAGTAGAGCAGGCATCCCTGCCTGCATGAGATTTCCTCGTGCTTACTTTTGGCAGGCAAGGATGCCTGAGCTACTTTGGCAGGCAGGGATGCCTGCGCTACTTTGGCAGGCAAGGATGCCTGCGCTACTTTGGCGGGCAAGGATGCTTGGCCTACTTGCTGTCCAACGGGGGAACTCCCTTGCCGAGTCTTTCCGGACCGTTTATAGTCGTCCAGCGTCGATTTTCAAAGTCTGTCAATTTTGGGTCTTAGTGTAGGAGGGTTTCCAATTGAGCTTGCCTGCTCGTTCTTTTAGCATTTTTCTGGTCAATCCAGCCCCTGGGGCCGAAAGAATCGAATTCTCCTTTATTACTCCACGGGCTCTTCCTGTGCTGGCGGCCCTGATCCCCAAGGAGGACTTCATTCGGGATATCCACCTGGTGGATCAGGCTGTGGAACCTTTCCCTTTTGAGAAAGTCCAACCAGGCGATCTGATCGGAATCAGCATTCACACCTTTAATGCTCGCTTTGGTTACACGCTCGCCGAAAAGGTTCGAGAACGAGGTGCAACTGTTGTTTTCGGCGGACCACACGCCTCTATCTTTCCGGACGAAGCCGGTAAATACGGCGACGCCGTCGTGCAAGGTGACGCGGAGGAAGTCTGGGGTAAAGTAATCGCTGACTACGCTGGAGGACAACTCCTTCCTCAGTACAATGGAGGGCGCGTAGCTCCTCAGCACTTCACTCCGGCGCGCTGGGACTTGATGCGCCTGAAACGCTACCTGGTTGGCTCTGTCCAGACGGTTCGAGGCTGTCCAAAGAAGTGCAGTTTTTGCTCCGTGTGGGTCCAGGACGGCAGGGTGCCGAGACTGCGAGCCAATGATGCCATCATTTACGAACTGCAGGAACTTTACGATTCAGGCTTCCGTCTGGTCATGTTCGCAGATGACAACTTCTATCCTTACACCTTGCAGGACATCAGTAATGCTCGCAGTGAGGAGGAACGCGGTGAACTCGAGGCTGGAATGCAGCAACGCCTCGATCTCATGGCTCGTCTGAGCGAAGAGATCCCCAAGGATATGCATTTTTTCACCCAAATCACGATGGAGGTAGCGGATGATCCGGTTTATATGCGCGCCATGAGGAAAGGTCGAGTGCTGGGGGCTCTCATTGGAATCGAGACGATTACCGAGGCGGGACTCAAGGCCACCAACAAAGACTTCAATGTGACCGGGGCTGACCTGGCCGAGCGTTTGGAGAGGATTCGCAAAGAAGCTTTCCCGTATATCATGGGCTCTTTCATATTCGGGATTGAAACCGACACCGAGGAATCTGTCGAACTCACGATCGATTTCGCGCGCGACTGCGGTATTGCCATGGCTCAATACATTCCCTTAACTCCACTGCCGGGCACCGTTGACTTTCATATGATGCGCAAGGGCCGCAAAGCACTCAAGCTCAAGCGACCCGACTACGACTATTGGCTGGATCCAGACCATCCCCGGATCCTGTATGAACATCCAAACCTGAGCGACAAACAGATTCTGGCCAGCGTGGAAAAAGCTTGGCGGAAATTCTACTCTGTACCCGCAACTCTGAAACGATCTTACAAGTTTGGTTGGTTTCGCGATCCTCGCAAACTGCTTGCTTATTTCGTGGTTTGCCAGGGGTTGTTGAGCCGCTACCGCCGTTACGGAATCTCAGCAGACAGCGCGGTCCGGGGGACCAAGCACAAGATCGCTAACTTGCTGGGACGAGCCGCCCTGTCACTGTTAAAAAGACCGCCCAAAGAGGCTGCCTCACTCAGCCACGAGAGCGCGAGTGAAGCCTTTGCGGAGTCTTGAGTATTGTCCGGGAGGATCGCGCCCGGACCGGCCAGCGAAGGTAAAGCCATAATGCTGGCGTGAACGAGCCCCACCGCGATTTTGCTGCCGAACCCGGCGGTTTAAGCCGGATCCGGCAATCGGGCCCCCTTCCTCCATCTGTATGGCATGCCCTGGGCACCTTGGAGTGCGCCGAGAATCGGTGCCTTGTGCACAAGGCGGAGCTGCGCTCCGCACTCCAAGGGCTTCGCCAAGAACGACTGACTTCTCATCCCGACTTGTGCAAGAATGTGTCGCATCGATCCGTAAGAGATGAAGACCCCTCAACACTTCGACTCGGAGACGCCGTCATGTTGATTATTCGCGACCTCGTCAAGGTCTATCCCGGACCTGTTTCCGCTCTGCAAGGAATCAATCTCGAAATACCCAAGGGAATGTTTGGCCTGCTGGGACCCAACGGAGCCGGCAAGACTACGCTCATGAGAATTTTGGCCGGTCAGTTGGAGGCTACTTCCGGCAACGTCACTCTGGACGGAGAGGACATTCTGGCGGATCCCCAGCGGTTGAGGGCCCAACTTGGATACCTGCCCCAGGATTTTGGTTTCTACCCCCACCTGACAGGCCAGGCCATGCTGACCTATCTACTCGAACTCAAGGGTGTCGACGCTCCTCAGGGAAGGAAGAAATTGGCTGCGGAGCTGCTCGAGCGGGTCCATCTGGCGAAGGCGGCGAAAAGGAAGGTCAAGGGTTACTCGGGTGGCATGCGCCAACGACTGGGAATCGCTCAGGCTATCGCTGGAGATCCTCGACTCATCATTGTCGATGAACCGACGGCTGGCCTCGACCCGGAAGAGCGACTCAATTTTTATCGCATTCTGGCGGAACTAGCCGAGGATCGCAGGGTCCTCTTATCCACCCATATCGTGGAGGATGTGTCCGTGCTGTGTCCCCAGTTCGCAGTCATTCGTCACGGCCGGTTAGTAGCGCGAACGACGCCTCGCGAAGCTCGGGCTGCACTCCAGGGGCGTATTTTCGAGGGCAGTGTCGAGGTCGAATCTCTGCAGGAATTATTGACAATCCACCGCATCACCCAGGCGGTTCTAGTCGAAGGCAAGCATCGGGTGAGAATCTACCTGGCCGGGGTTGACGTACCTGAAGGATTTCAAGCGGCTCAGCCCACGCTAGAAGACGCTTACTTGCTGATGATGCAGGAAGAGGGGGAGATGCCCGAGATTCCAGATGGACGAGAAGCCGTGGCGGAAGGAGTATAGCCATGAGACGTTTCCTGCTCATCTTTCGACAGGACTTCGTGACCGCGATGTTGAGCCCACCGTTCTGGGTGCTGGTGGTCATTGTGGGATTTACTACCTGGGGGTTGTCCTCCGGAAATGTCACGATCTCATCCGGCAATTCCGCCGTGGGAGGCACCAAAGCCTGGATTACTTCGGAGTTTTCCCTGGCCCAGATCATGACCGTCCTGGTGTCCATGTTCTATTCCTTTTTCATCGTGGTCGGTGCCGGCATGACGGTGATTCGGGACCAAGAACTCAAAGTGGGTGAAATCCTGCACGCTACGCGGCTCAAGCCGGGGGAATACATCTGGGGGAAATTTGGCGGGGTCCTGGCGGCCTTCTTCATGGTGCTCCTGGTCCACCTCGTTTTCACGATGTTCATTTATCATGCGATACCGAGGCCCGGTATGGAGGAGATCCGGGGTCCGTTCGAGCTTCTTAATTATTTGCGACCCGCCCTTTTCTTTTCGATTCCCGCGATCCTCTTTTACGCCGGAATTGCTTTCTTCATTGGAGAGCGGACCCGCAAGCCGATCCTGGTTTTCTTCTTCCCGGTGGCTGTCATTCTGGTCTGTGCTTTCTTCCTTTGGAATTGGTCGCCGACCTGGTTGGACTATCGTTGGAATCGCTTCCTGATGCTGATCGATCCGGCCGGATTCCGTTGGCTGAATGAGACTTGGCTGACTGTGGACCGAGGAGTCGACTTTTACAACAGCTCTCGAATTGAGTTCGATGGAGCTTTCACTCTGTCCCGGCTCGGTTTCGCCCTGCTCGGATTGGGTGGGGTCTTGCTCAGCCAGCGGGGCTTTTCGCGCGGGCTGCGCAGCTCAGGACGAGTCAAGCAGAAATCGGCCCAAGACGAGCCGATCGGATCGCTGGAACGGCAACTCGGGCTTGACGTGACCGCACCGTTAACGAAATTGAAGATGCAAGTCAGCTTGCCCGGCCTCTTTTCCGGGTTGTGGTCGGTGACGCGGGCAGAATTGAAAGAGTTGCGCAGCCAACCCGGACTCTACTTGTTCGTGCCGCTGATCCTGATGCAGACGATCGGCTCGTCTCTGATCGCGCTTGGCGCTTTCGGGACTCCCCTGCTCCTGACCTCGGGTACGTTGGCTGTCCGCACTATGAACACGCTCACGTTGCTGAATTGCCTGCTGCTCCTTTTCTACACCGTGGAATCTCTGCAACGGGAACGTTCGACCGGCCTGCACAACATCTACTACGCTACGCCGGTCAAGACCAGTTCAATTCTATTCGGTAAAGCACTGGCCAACAGTTTCGTAGGGATGGTTGTGGTGATGACGACCTTTCTGGCATGTGCCATCGCGATGGTCGTACAGTCTTTTCGCGCCCCTGCTCAAGTGGCTTTCGAGTTGTCGCCATTCATCCTGGCCTGGGGACTACTGCTGCTCCCCACCTTCCTGGTCTGGACATCTTTGGTAACCATGATTCAGTCCCTGACCCGGAATCGCTATACCACCTACGCCATCAGTCTCGCAGCCCTGATCGCGACCGGGTATTATCAGTTCACGGGAGAGATGAATTGGGTAGGTAACTGGAATCTCTGGAGTGTCGTGACCTGGAGCGATATGGGGATCTTTGAGCTGAACCGCGTCCCCTTGATCGTAAACCGGCTGCTGGTTCTGGGACTTAGCGTTCTCTTTACTGCCGTCGCGGTTCGCTTCTTCGGGAGACAAGATTTCGACGCCGCTCGCACCATCCATCGGCTCCATCCCAGAAGCCTCCTCAAGACAACCCTCCGTCTGTCCCCCTACGCAGTCGTTCCGCTGTTGGCAGGAGTCTTTCTGCAATATCAGGTAGGCGAGGGTTTCCAGGGTGCAGCCGCCGAAAAGGAGTCGAAAGACTATTGGAGGAAGAACCTGGCGACCTACAAGGACTATCCGTTACCCGCCATGAAGGCAGTCGATATCGCGGTGGAAATCAAACCGCAAGATCGCTGGTTTCAGACCCAGGGAAGTTATGAAGTCGTCAATCTGAAGGATCACCCCTTGGTGCAGATTCCCGTGACGGCAGGAAGCTGGGAAAACATCAAATGGTCGCTGAATGGCTCAGACTACGAACCCGAGGACCGGGCCGGGCTCTTCATTTTTAAACCCGAGATTCCCCTCCAGCCAGGGGAGAGTTTGACTATCGGCTTCAGCCACGACGGTACCTATCCCAAGGGAATCACTTCTAATGGAGGAGGTGCCGGGCAGTTCATTCTACCGGCGGGAGTCGTCCTGAACAGCTTCGGACCCATTTTTGCCCCCTCACTGGGGTATAGCGAAGGGATTGGAGTTGATGACGAAAACCAGTACGAACCCCGCGAATACCCTGAGGATTACTACAAAGAGATTCTGGATCCCGCTTTTGGCAGCACGAATCCTTTTACGACCAAGATACAGATCACGATACCTGCCGAATACACCGCAAATTCGGTCGGCACGCTCACCAGCGAGACGGTGATTGATGGCAAACGAACCGTGATCTGGGAGAGTGATCATCCCGTCAAAATCTTCAACATCGTCGCGGCCCGCTACGACGTGAAGAAGGGAGATGGGACAGCGATCTACTACCACCCGGAACATGACTACAATCTGGAGGAGATGTTAGAAGCGCTGGATGCTGCTCGAAGGTATTACTCGGAGTGGTTTTACCCCTTCCCTTGGAACGAACTTCGCCTCAATGAGTTTCCGAATCTGGCAACCTATGCCCAGGGATTCGCAACCAATATCACGTTCTCAGAAGGGATCGGCTTTCTGACCCGCAGCGAGCCCAAGACGAATGTCGCTTTCCTGGTGACGGCCCACGAATCGGCCCATCAATGGTGGGGCAACCTGCTTACGCCAGGGCGCGGTCCCGGCGGGAACATCCTTTCGGAAGGGATGTCGCATTTCTCGACCATCCTGCTGATGGAACAAGGGAAAGGCCTGCGCGACCGGATCGAGTTCTGCAAGCGTATTGAAGAGCGCTACGGCGATGCCCGTCAGGTGGACTCAGAGAGACCGATGATCAAGATCGACGGCTCCCGCCCGGGTGACACGACCGTCACCTATGACAAGGGGGGATGGGTGTTCTGGATGTTGCTCAACCAGATGGGGAGAGAGCCCACGCTGGCGGGTATGCAAGAGTTCATTCGCCTTTACCTGAACGGCCCCGATTACCCTCTACTGCAGGACTTCGTCGTGACGATGCGGGAATTCGCTACCGATCAGGAAGCATTCGACTCCTTTGTCGAGCAATGGTTCTTGGAAGTGGTCGTTCCGGAATACCGCTTCAGCAACAGTCAGCGTGAGGAAGCGACCGCTCAGCCGGGAAATTGGACAGTAACTTTGGACGTCGAGAACCGGGGCACCGGCCTTATGCCGGTGGAGGTTGCGGCCGTTCGAGGGGAGCGGTTCTTGAAAGATGGCAGCCTGAATCCGGAGTATCGGAGTGCCCTCCAGACCGTCACCCTGGGTGCCGGTGAATCCACCTCGGTCGAAATCCAATGCGACTTCGAACCGGATCGGGTGATCACCGATCCTGATGCCCGAGTTCTCCAGTTGGAGCGAGAGAAGGCAATTATTCGGTTCTGAGTAGCATAGGCTTCTACAAGCTGTCCTCAAAACTAGCCAGAGCCGGGAATTTGGCCTTTCAGGAAAACCGGGTTTCAAAACCGTGGGATGCGCCTTCCCAGGCGGCTATCTTATTGAAAATAAGACCTTTGTAGTCGGGTCTTACGGTCCGCTAGCGGCCACGGAAGGCCCCTCCCATGAGCCTGAAATCACTCCTAGCCTAGGATGAAACTTGAATGGGATGACAACCTGGGAGGTTGTCCTACACTACAAGGCTCCACCCGAACCGTCCTGCAGGCTGAGGCGACCGTTCTCGTAGGCCGAGCACCTTGCTTGGCATTTCTGGATTTCCAAGTTTCTTTCATGCATGATCCGGCCGGGGGCTGGGCTAAATAAGTTTGTCCAAGGTCTTTCTTAAGGACTGAGTCAAGTTTGGCCCCCGGCTTCGGATCAGTGAGTCCCGCGGGTTGGGCCGGACGCTGCGCTGCCGCTTGCGCTCCAATACCTGGGCCCCGATCTTCCGTAGCGTCGAAGACATGGTTCCGGCTGATGCCGGAGTTCGCCGCACCAAGGCGGCTCCCACTTTACCACGGCGAACGGCGATTCTTTTCAGCCCCCCTGAGACGGCACCTGCCTTCAAGTTTCTTTCTTGAACGTTCTCCTTGCCAGAGCGCCCGGAACTCCGCATGATAGTCGGGATCTAAGCTAGCAAGGAGCATCAGCATGTTGAATCGACGCAAGTTCTTGGGGGCCTCAGCCGTTGTTCTGGGATCGGCGGGCTGCGCCAGCCAATCTCCATCAGCCTCGCCAGAAGACACCGGTGACGTGCCCCCTTCCATCGCACGGTTGCAGTCCCTGCTGGACCAGGCGACTCCGATCTCAAACGAGGAGAGAATCAGCCGGGTTGAGAAGGCTCGCCAACTCATGGCGAGCCATTCGCTGGATGCAATGCTGCTCACCGGTGGGACCTCTCTGATCTACTTCACCGGAGTTCAGTGGGGAATCAGTGAGCGCCTCTTTTCTGTCGTCATTCCGCGCACCGGAAATGCATTCTCCGTGTGTCCGGCCTTCGAGGAAGGACGAGCTCGTGAGCAACTCAGTCAGGGTCCTCTGCAGGGAGCCGACATCCTCACCTGGGAGGAGCACCAGAGCCCGTACGCGCTGGTTGCGGCTGGCTTGCAAGACCGGAATATCGCCACCGGCAGCCTGGGGATCGAGGAGACAGTGCGCTTTGTCTTCGTCGAAGGTGTCTCAAAGGCTGCCCCCACCTTGAAGATCGAGACTGCCACTCCAGTGACGGCCGGCTGTCGAGGCCGCAAAGACAGCCATGAACTCGACCTGATGCGCCTGGCGTCAGCGGTCACATTGAAGGCCTACGAAGCGGCCTATTTGGCCATGACCGAAGGGATGACTCAAAACGAGTTCCGGGGACTGGTTTCATTGGCCCACGACCGCCTCGGTTTTTCCGGAAGTGCTGGGGTTCAGGTGGGGGAGCACTCGGCTCTGCCCCACGGCTCGCGCACTCTGCAAACCATCCGGGAAGGGTCGATCTTGTTGATCGATGGAGGCTGCTCCGCCGAGGGATACCGCTCTGACATCAGCCGCACCTTCGTGCTCGGTCGAGCCACCGATGAGATGAAGCAGGTCTTTGAGATCGAACACCGGGCCCAAACAGCGGCTCTTCAAGCCGCCAAGCCGGGAGTTGAAGCTCAAGCTGTCGATGCCGCAGCTCGCAACGTCATCACCGAAGCTATGCCCGGCCCTGATTACAAGTACTTTACCCATAGGGTCGGGCATGGCATCGGCATGGATGGGCACGAGTGGCCCTATTTGGTCCGCGGAAACACGCTAAAGCTCGAACCTGGAATGACCTTCAGCGATGAGCCAGGAATCTATCAACCCGGCAAGTTTGGCGTTCGCCTCGAGGACGACATGGTGATCACGGAAGACAGCGCTGAACTCTTCACGCCTCAGAGCCCATCCCTGGAGGACCCATTCGGAGCCTAGTCGGGCCGGTCAGGTCGAATGCCCTATAGTAGGGGCCCTGTGGCCCCCAGGGAGGCTTTGAGACAGCTTGTTGTGGCCTGTGATTCCGGATTCAAGTAGCAGGCAAGATGCCTGTGCTACTTGGCAGGCAAGATGCCTGCGCTACTTGGCAGGCAAGATGCCTGCGCTACTTGGCAGGCAAGATGCCTGTGCTACTTGGCAGGCAAGATGCCTGCGCTACTTGGCAGGCAGGATGCCTGAGCTACTTGCGCACCCAGCGGGCGGCCTTGAGTTCAAACCGTGGGAGTTTTCCGGAGGGAGCCAGTCGGACCGGGATTCGCAGGGAGAGGCGGGTTTTTAGGGTCGATTCGAGCTGTCGGGCAAGCGACTTGGGATCCGTACAGTCGGCTGTAGGTTCGATCAACACGACCATGTCAAGCAGACTCTGACTGTCTCTGATCTCGACCCGATATTCGGCTATGTGTTGAAGACCTCGGACAATTTTCTCGATGGCGCTAGGGAAGAGGTTGATCCCGCGTACGACGATCATGTCGTCCGTTCTGCCCAGTAGGCCGCCGACGAGCCCCAATTCATAGCTTCCACAGAGACAGGGGTTTTGCCGCTCAGGGATCACTAGATCCCCGGTTCGATAGCGGAGCAGGGGAGAGCCGGTGCGGCCCAGGTTCGTCAGGATGAGCTCCCCGGTTTCTCCTTCAGCTACCGGTTCCTCGGACCCGGGACGCAGAACTTCCGGATAGAAGTGTGATTCGCCTACGTGCAGCACGCCAGGACGGCGCGGGCACTCGTAGCTGACCGGGCCGATCTCGGTCATCCCGTGGTGATCGACCACCCGAGCCCCTTGCCAGCGAGACTCGATCAGCTGTCGCGTCGTCAAAATCGAACCGCCGGGTTCCCCTCCAACGAAAATGAGTCGGAGCGGACAGGCACTCATGTCGATCTTGTTCAGAGCCGCCACCTCTGCCAGGTGGAGGGCGTAGGTCGGAGTGCAGCAGAGTAGCGAGACTTCATTTTCGAGCATGATTTGAAGCCGCGTCATACTCCGCAGACCACCCCCCGGAATGCACAGCGAACCGATTCGATTGGCTGCTCCAAAGGCAGCCCAGAAGGCGACGAAAGGTCCGAACGAGAATGGGAAGAAAATGCCGTCGCTCGCTGTAACTCCAGACTTCTCGAAGACATGTATCCAATTGTCTTCCATCCAACGCCAACTCTCGGCGGTGTCCAACCAACGCATCGGAGTTCCTGATATTCCACTGGTCTGGTGCATCCGGACGTATTTTCCCAACGGGTAGGTCAGGTTGGTACCGTAGGGAGGGTGAGCTTCCTGGTCGAGAACCAGTTCGATGCGCAAGGTGACGGGAACAGTGTCTCTGAATTCGGGCAGAGAACGGAGCCCACTCAGATTCCCGGCTTTCTTCAGCTTCCTGGCGTAGAAAAGATTGGCTGGAATCAGGGCCGAGAGAAGTTCTCGAATCTGGGCGAGTTGCCGATTTTCGATTTCACGCCGGTTGGGCTGTGAGGTTTCAGTCATCGTTTTTCTAGATCCCAGGACAGAGGCTGTGCCTTGGGAGCCGGTCAGGCATAAAAGAAACGGGAATTCCGACAAGCCAAGCAAGGGTGCTTAGGGTACAAGGGCGATCTGCCCAAGCCTGCAAGGCGGCTCGGGTTGTAGGATAACCTCCACAGATTGTCATCCGGATTCTAGTTTCAACTAGTCAGGAAGTAGTCCCTCGGGCGCTACCTCCAGCTGGTCTCGCAGGTCCCTCGGGATGCCGATTCCTTTCATTTTTACGTGGCCGTCCTCGATCGCTACGCAGGCGATGGTCAGATCGGCGCTGGCCACGATCGGACTCGATTCGCTCAACAGGCGGCGAAAATAGAAGGCGTAACGAATCGTCTTCTCTCGTACATCACGAACCAGGAGTTGAGTTTCGAAACGGTCTTCAAAGTAAAGTGGCGCCCGATACTTGCATGCCACTGATACCCGCGGCAAGCCCAGGGCTCGAGGTGATTCTGGAGAGTGGATACTGAATCCCAGGAATCGATAGAAGGCGTGTTCAGCCAATTCCATGTAGCGAAAGAAATTCGTGAAGTGGACAATTCCCGCGAGGTCGGTGTCCACAAACTGGACCCGCCCAGTCATTTTGAATTCGTATGCCATGAGGGTTTACCGTCAGGACAGATGTTGAGGCAGGAAGAATTGGGGAAGCAGTCCATCCACGCGCAGCAGACCTTCTCGGGTCAGCGTCAAATCGCCGCCACGAGCCTCCAGCAGACCTGTCTCCTGGAGCCGGACAATTGGTTCCGCAAAGCGGGATTGGATGTCGACGTCGAACTTATTCTGGAAGTAGGAGCGGCTGACCTGGCCGAATTTCAGCTGCAGAATGAGCTCCCTGATCAGAAGCTCCTGCCGGTTCAGCTGGAAAGTTCGCCAAACCGGCAAGCGGCCATTCTCGATTTTCTCGAGATAGCCTTCGAAGCTGGCCTCGTTCTGGTAGTGAGTCCCTCCCATGTGCCCAATCGCCGAGTTGCCGACTCCGATCATATCGGCTCCCCTCCAGAGTAGCTCACGGTAGACAAAGCGGGTTCGTTCAGGGTCCCTGACGGCGGTGTAACCATCGATAACGGTGTACCCGAGCTTTTCGAATTGCTCAAAACCGTACTCGACCCAATCGCGCTTGGTCTGCCAATCTGCCACTGGTCCCGCCGCCTCTCCCCGATCCCGCATCTCGCGGGAAATCGAGGTGTTGTGGGGAAGTTCCATCTGGTACAGGGTGACGCTGTCAGGTTGGAGGGCCAGAGCCTGCTCGACACAGGATCGCCATTTCTCCCAGGTCTCTCCCATCATACCTGCAATCAGATCGATGTTGATCTGAGGGAAGTTGATCGATCGAGCAAACTCGTAGGCGCGAAAGATTTCTTTGGAAAGGTGGGCCCGGCCATTGAGGCTTAGGATCTCATCGTCGAAATGCTCGACGCCGAGGCTCAGGCGAGTCACGCCGAAGTCTCGGATAGCCCTCAATTTGGGCTCGGTCAGAGTCCCCGGTTCGCATTCGAAAGCCACCTCTTCGGCTTCATCCCAGGCAAGCAGAGCTTGCATTCTGCTCGCCAGTCCGGCCAGTTGCCGGCTCGAAAGATAGGAAGGCGTGCCTCCTCCGAAGTAGACGAATCGCGGCTTGCGTCGGCCGACGATGGGGCTCTTTGCATAGAGCTCGAGTTCGCGCAGGGTTCCATCCAGATAGCGTTGGATCTCCTTCGAATTCTTGCCGGTGAAAATCTTGAAGTAGCAGAACTTACAGCGCAGGCGGCAGAATGGAATGTGGACGTAGATTCCGAGCGGCACGTCTTTTTGCGCCGGCTGTTCCAACTGCAGGTGGAATTCACTTGAGCCCTGGTCGGTCCAGCAGGCGTAAGGAGGATAGTTGGAGACGAAGTAGCTTCCGCTCCGGGTCTCTTCGGCCGTGGGACGATCGGGTTTGACACGACTATTTGTGGTCATCAAGATCCCATTATCCCACAAATAGCCTGGGCATCTTCAAAGGTCTTATTTTCAATCAGATCGCAGCCTTGCAGGCACCTCCCGCTCTCTGAAACTCCGTCTTCCCGAGGGCCAAACTCTCTGCTCTGCTAGTTTTGATACAGATTGATCTTGCTTGTGATTCGGGTCGGCTTGGCAATCCGGACAAGCCAAAGAAGGTGCTCGGCCTACAGGGAGCGGTTTCGGCCCACGCCAGCAGGACGGTTCGAGGGGAGCCTTGTACGACGCCTTTCCCAGGTGGTCTTTGGCAGGCAGGGATGCCTGCGCTACTACTGTAACTGGACCGTTGTGCTGGCGGTTCCGCCCTTGAGGGCCGAATAGGTTACTGTCATCGCGCCCGACCCGCGCACCAAATACTCGATGGTTCGGGTGGAGCGTCCGGGGTGCCCGCTTCGCACCAGGATGCGGTTCAGTTCCTCTTGATCGATCTTGTCGGTCGGGCCGGGTCGAAACTTACTCGCAACCCATCCGGCGGCGATGATGTTCACGTCGTTTCCGTCAACCGTCAGGAGATCCGGACGAACGACGTTGTTTTGTCGTGCCCGCTCAGTAATGGTTGGGATTAAGCGCTCGTTCCTAATGTCCACGCGCACTCGATAGAGATTGCCGTTGACGGGTTCGACGTTGGCTTCTCCCATCGACATCAGGGGCATCTGATCGGCGTGATACAGGGTGAATGCCATGTTTCGATGGAACAGTTCCATACTCAGAAAGCGGGGATTGACCCGGCCGGCGAGCTTCTTCCAGCCTCCCATTTCAACCGGTCCGTAGGTGGGATGGTCAAAAGGGGCCCATTCTATATATTCATCTCCGAATTCCAAGAGATCGTCGAAGAAGAAACGGGAGCGGGCGGGAGAAATGGGTGAATTCGCGTTGCGCTGCTGGGCTTGCAGGAGTGGGCTGTTGAAGTATTGCCCACCGTTCCAGAGCTCATTCGAAAAAGAGACGATTCCGAGCCCGTCGTTGGTCCAATCGATGGAACCACCGTGAACCGTGTAAAGTCCTCTCCAAACCACCAGATAGTCGTAGTAGGGAAGCATCCGTTCGCCGGTTTCTCCGAGTTCGTCATAGACCCGGATATCCGCGGGCGGATAGGTTCCTTGCCAGACCGCTCCCGGGCCGCGCAGGATCATCCCTCCGGTATTGTGGAAGGACTGAAATCCGGCGATATTAGGACGGGTCATCATGAAGTCGTTGATGGCGCGGGCTTCGGGTAACCGGAAAGGATAGTCCATCGAGCCACCCTGGATGTAATTGGGTTGCCAGTCGGAAGCATAGTTCCGGTTGGGATCATATCCGCCCACCGGATCTTCATTGACCCGACCATCGTTGTCGTCGTCTATTCCCTCACTGCCGAGCAGGATCCAGTCTCCAAATTGTCCGGGAGCGACTGCTTCCATGAGGCGAGGATCGACATGACTGATGCGGTGGGTTCCTTGGCCGGGCACGTGTTTTCGGATCTGTTCGATCAGTCCATTGCCGTTGAGGTCGTTGGGACCGTCCTCATCGAGCAGGCCGTCTCCATCGCTATCGACCGGAATGTGACCGGTACGGGCTCCTGAACCGGAGTTGTCGAGAAAGTAATCGCGGCCGTCGGGATTGACGCTGGGCAAGAAATAGAAGACCCGTTCATCGACCAGGCGTTTGACGTCCGCGATACGCTCGTAGTTCTCCATCAAGTACCAGATTGTGTAGAGGCAGACTTCTGCTCCCTGGATCTCATTGCCATGCACATTGGCTTCGATGAACATTGCGGTCTTGTCCATTTCAGAGCCACTGGCCGGGTTGTTGATCGTCATCATCCACATCGCGCGACCGCCGTGGCTGTTTCCGAGGGACTGCAAAGAGAGAAACTGGGGCCAGGTGCGCTGCATGAGTTGTAGGCGTTGGCCGATTTCGTCGTGATCGAGCCACCGATCCCAGGTCAATGGAAGGCGGTGCTCGGGATCCGATCCGCGTTGTTGAGCGACCAGGCTCGTGGCACTGGACGAGAGCAGTGTGGCGAGGCCCAGAAGGAGTCCAATGGTAGTCTTCTTCATCATCTCGCTTACCTCAATGTGACGGTTGTGGAGTCGCTACCGCCCTTTTGGGAGCGAACTCGGATTTCGATGGTGGATCCCGGAGTGGCCTGGATGACCCAGCTGAACTCGGCTCGACTTCCCGAGCCATCCAGCTTCGACAAGGTGCTCGATTTGTCATCCCCGGTCAGGATCGTGTCAGGATCGACTTGGAGCTGTACCGTTGTCGGCTGAACCGACCGCGAAACGATGCCGTGTTGGAGAGAGGTCGGAAAGAGTCCGGTATTCTCGATCGTAGCCTCCACTGTAAACACTCCGCCGCCGTGGTCGGTAACCTGGGTGTCGGCAATTCTAACGCGTGGCAACATTGAGGCAATGCGCACCGTAAACTGGCCGTGGGCGCTTCCCAGATCGCCTAGCTGAGAGGCTGGTGGATTGGTGGTTACATAGGGCCTGAAACCACCGATCTCAACTTGTCCGAGGTCGGGATGGTTGTAGCTGGTCCAGTCGAGGAAGCCGTCGATTTCGGCATCTTCTAAGGCTTTGAGCAGAGTGGCATCGAATCCGGAATCTGCTCCGCCGGAAGTGTCTCCGCCTCCTCCGGCGCCTGCCCTGCCTGCCCTGCCTGCTCCGCCGCGTCCGGCCCGGCCGCCTTGACGATTGCCACGCCGCCCGGCTTGAGCCGGCGTGGGAGCCTGGCTCGAAGGATCAGCACTGGCCGCAGGTTGACTGCTTGATTCCTCAGCGCCGGGAAGACCCCAGCCTTGTGTGGAGAACGAAGGGACTCCAAACTGGTAATAACCGTACTGGAAGAAGGCGCCCTTGGCTTCACGATTGACGCCGATCTTCTGGATCCCGGTGATCTCCTTGTAGGCGTCGGAGGCGGCTTTGAAATAGGTTAGATCATTGCGGTGCACCGACTCGGTCGGCCGGCGCCCGGAACTCGGATCGTTGTCGGCGCCGGGTTGAGCTCCCCGCAAGCGGAGACCTCCACCGCCACCGCCCCTGCGACCTCCGCCGCCTCGGCCGAATCCGCCTCGGCCTCCACCCCTTCCAAAGACACCTTTCTGGGAAATCTCAGAGTTGGCGTCATCGGCGAAGCCGACGATGCCCGAGGTCGTGGCAGCGGCCAGATTTCCCTGGGAATCGGGCGGAGTGACTAGATTGTCTGAGTGGCCATAGGTGATGATCGCGCCAATATTGCGATGGGCGAGCACGAAATCCATCAAAGCCCGGCTTTCGGGTTCGCTGACCATGTGGTAGCCGGCATCCCGTTCCCAGTAGGGGTGGACATGTTGGAAGTTGCGGTTTAGATCGACCCCCCCCGGACCGTCTTCGTTGATGAATCCGTCCCCGTCCGAATCCTGCCCTTCCCAATAGATTTTAAAGGCGCCGGTTTCCCCTTCTGCCGCGTCTGCCGCCTTCATCAGGCGCGGGTTGTCGGGATCGATCATGTACGATCCGCCAGCGTCGGGAACCCGCATCAAAGTGATCAGGCCGTCACCGTTGAGGTCCTCGGCTGGGTCTTCGTCGATGCGGCCATCGTTGTCGTCGTCAAAAGGTCGAGCATTTCGCGTGCGGTCAGTTCTGACCGCCGCAAACATCGCTTCGGCCCCATCCGGATTGAGACGCGGGATCACGTAGAACACCTGATCGTCGAGATTGGCATCCCCTGAATTGAGGAGATGTCGAATCGTCTCGAGTGCCAGTTGGCTGCCTAATAGGTGGTCCCCTTCCAGGTTCCCCACGACTAGCACTCCGGGACGTTGATCGGCGGGCGTTCCGCCCGGATTGGCAACTGCAACCAACCAGATCTCGCGTCCTCCTCCGGTCGTTCCGATCGAGCTCATGGCGGCGGCTCTGGAGCCGTTGGCCAGAGAGCGAAGTTGGCCGGTGAGATCGTTGAAGTTCAGATAGGCATTCGTTTGGGCAAGTCCGATTCCGATCACCGCTAGGCCAACCAGTATCAGAACTAGACCCTTGAGAAGTTCTCGTTTTCTACAGTCCTTCAAAGCCTTCTCCTTGGTAGGGACGAGGCGTCTGCTTCGGATGTACTCCTTCGAGCAGCGTGTAAAAGTCTACATATAGCATGTAAGAAACTTTGCTGCAGAGCCCTCGGCTCCGCGTCGCTAATGTACAACATCGACCTGGCAGCGCGCCATGGGGCTTTGAGCTTCTTAGACTGTCGGCGAGGGAGACAAATCAAGTGATCTACCTTGCCTTGCCGCTCCGAAGCGAGGCAGCGAGGCAGATCGTGAGCGCTGCCGGATCAGCGCTGTCCTAACCCGGATAATGCACGCGTTTTCGAAGCGAAGGGTCGGAAGCGCCGCTCTGACAAGGTTTCGTTCACGCCCGAGGGCCCCGCAGTCAGAGGTGAACCTGGAAATGGTTCTCTTTCGAGAGAGTGGGAAGCCCTCCGGGTCAAGGCCCTAGTCAGGCCGCCCGTATCAAGACCTGAGGCAAGACCTCAGGACTGGAAAGGTTTGCGAGGTGAAGCGAATAATGACGCTGAATCCGGAACTCAGCCCCGAAATGCGCAATGGGAATGGCCGATACCTTCTCTGAGGTCGCAGGCAGCAGGTCATCGAGACGCTACAGACGAGTCAAGATGCCCAACCCCGGGGTCGCAGACGGCAACCGATGTTACAGACCTCCCATGGTGGAACTAGGAACCCACTCCGTAACCGAAAGGGCGGAAGTTGGAAACTCTCCACCTACAGGGCTCTGTATCTTGGGAGCACCCCGCCTACTCGACCGGATGATCCCGGCCCTGCAGCCGACAACGCGTGCATTATCCGAGCTAACACTCTTAGCAACTAGCAGCGCCTCCGGATCGGGCCGGATCATTCTGAAATGGAACTTGTGGGCGGAGGCTCGTCTCGTCGATTCGATCCGTCCCCATCTAAAATGAAAACTTGAGAGCGATCTCGATCTCTCTCGCCCGTTTGGCCCCGAAGATTTTGCCGAAGACAGAAGTGCCGAAACTACTCACCGGTTGATCGAAATTGGGGTGGTTGAAAGCATTGAAGAACTGGATTCGGAACTCCAGGCTCTTACCGTCTCCGAATCGCTTCACCTCCGTCAGGCTGATGTCCCAGACTTGCTCCCCTGGAGCGGTGAGGATACTGCGGCCGGCGTTTCCGTAGCTATAGGGCGCTGGGAGTGCGAAGTCGCCGATGGCAAACCAGTTATCGATCGAACGTTGCGATGCCGGCAAGATACCCAGACCAATTCGGTCCGGTCGGTCGGGCGACAAGCCGTCGTTGTTATAGTCGCCAGTGATTTGCGGCTGAAAAAGGCGACCCGAAACCAGGGAAGTGATTCCAGAAAGCCGCCAACCTTCCACCAGTCCTCGAAACTTCCCCAGCCAGCGCAGGGGAAACGCTCGTTCCTCTCCGAACGGGAGTTCCCACAAATAGTTCACCGAGAAACGGAGCGGAGGAGTTTCTGACGGTCCCCTCTCTTCCTGCAGACTGTGCGGGTTGGAGGCGGGAATGACCCCTCCTCCGAAACGGTCCGTGAATGTACGCCCCCAACGGAAATTGGAGCGAAGGGAAAAGCTGTTGGACAGCCTCTTGACCAGGCTGATTTCCAGTGAGTGGGCAATTGCGGATCCGCGACTGGTACCGATCTCAAAACGTCCGAAATCTGGGTTTGGCCGACGGCCTTGAATTGTTCCTTCTGCAGGGAATGGCGTATTCCCATAGATGATCTGAGCGATCCCGTCCTGCTTGCGCCCGACATAAGAAGCCTCCAGGGTCCAGTTCTGGAAGATCTCGTTCTGAATCGTCAATCTCCAGTCCTGACGGTTTTCATTCCGCAGAGCGGGGTCGATCGCCCGGATGGTCAATTCAGTTGGCGTAAGAGCTTCAAAAGGATTTGAGATATTGATCTCGGGGACCAAGGGCGAAGAGTCGGAACGCTCCAGGAAAAAGAAGGGGAAAGTCTTGCCAAAATAGGCCTCCAGGCGGCGAGGGTTCGAAACCGTATAGCTCAACTGGTAGGAAGCCCGTACTACGAATTTGTTGTTTCCAAAAGGGCTATAGGCCAAGCCTACACGAGGTTCCCAATCGTCGCGATCGGGATAGTATCCCTGGCCGCTGTCGAGACCTCCCAGCCCCAGTTCCGCGGCTCGATCGCTTCCCGTTGTCACGATCTCACCGTCTCGCGGCGGAGTGAACAGGAGTGGATGAAAGAATGCGATATTGTCGTGGATCGACTTATGGGGCGGGGAGTAGTTGTAGGCCACGGAAAGGGAGAGGCTGAAACGTGGCTCGATCCTCCAGTCATCCCGTGCAAAGAACTTCCACCGGCGTGCCCTTACATCTCCTCTCGCGGACCCCACACCGCGGGTTGCCGAGTCGGGAATGCCGAGCAGGAAATCGGCGAAAGCATCGCCGGTGAAGTCACCGTTGTAGGCGAAACGTCCTCTGTGGAGGCTGCCCCGCGACTGAGCATCGTTCAGTTGCTGGAAATCGAGTTCTCCTCCGAAACTCAGATTATGGTCCCCGCGAGCCAGATTGAAGCTGCTGCGGAACTCCAGAAAGTTCTCGGCTTGACCCCGCGGCAGATTCCCGTCATCTCCAAATGTCGGTCCGCGACCTCCACCGTAGCCGGCGATGCGGAAGTCCGGGAATCCTTCGTCCTGGTCATCCGCAGCGCTGATCCCGTTGATCCCGAAAGATGCTGTCAGTCCGCTCTGTCCCGCGTTCGGTGAAAGTTGCTGGTCGACGTTGCGCCTAAAATTGACGCCAAACGTGCTGACCAGGCTATCGGACATGGTCCAGTTGTAATTGAGTGAGAGCCTGTGATTGGTGGTGACGGAACTCGACCCAAATTCTGGAAAGGCCACTACGTTGACGCGGTCAGAGGCCGAGTGGCGGTAGTTGGCGAAGAGTTTTCGGTCGGCGCTCATTTCGTAGTCGGCTCGGAAACCAATCGTGTCAGTGTTTTCAATCCGGGGAGCGCTGTTGAGGTAGTTTCGGTCGGGATCGGACAGAATGGGATCGGGAATGGCGGGTAGCGTTCGCACAGCAACCGGGTGGAGCCTCGACTGAGGAATAATGTTTCCGGGGAAGGGTTGACCCGTCAGTGGATCGATCAGGGGAGTCTCTTGACTCGAAAAGTCACCCCTCTTCTCGGCTGGCGTGGGAACGTGGGAAAGGATCGTCGAGCCCTGTATGATACGGAGCCCGTCGTAGGTGCCGAAGAGCTTCAAGTTCGGCGTCACCGTCGCCCCAAAACTCCCGCCGAACTGGTTCCTCTTGAATTCCGGGAGTGGCTCTCCTAGAGTATCGAAGAAGTTGCGGGCGTCCAGATTGTCATTCCGGTGAAACTCGTAGATTGAGCCGTAATAGCGGCCGCGTTTGCGTACTCTGAATGGATTAATGGCCTCGGTGATGTTGCGCGACCTCGTATTTCCGGGCCGCTGCCACCCCTCGATCCCGATCTTGTAATCGCCAATCTGATTAAGCGAACGTTGCAGCTCTTGGGTAGATGGATCGCTAGGAGCCTGTAGCTGACGCGATTCTCGAGAGCGGTCCGCAGGTGGCTGTTGGGCAAGAAGCGAGCCGCCACACAAGAGCCCCCCAAGCAGGAGGATCACGAAACGCTGTCGGACTCCCATCAGTAGAGCACCACTCCCTCTCGGCGATCATCCACGGATTCTTCCTTTATCTTGCAAGTGAGTTTGCTTGCAGAACCATTCGGCTCCGCGCGGCTAGCCCGCATAATTCATAAGGTGTCGAAGCGAAGGGCCGCAAGCGCCGTGCTGACAAGGCCTTACGCCCGAGGGCCGCGGAGGCATAGTCGTGCCCTCTGTCGAGCAGCCCGAGGGTGGGCAACGCAGTCAGCGCGGATGATTGCGGGCCTGCAGCCGACATTTTATGAATTATGCGGGCTAATGTACAACATCGATCTGGAGCACGCTATGTTGCTTGATCTCCCCTTGTTAGAAAAGGGAGGCCAAGCTGACCACCTCATAAAGAGAGAGAGGGCGATTGCCCCCTTCTGAAAACAAGAGTACGGGACAGCCGACGAAAGTCCCTGTCGGGAGGTTTTAGTTTCTAAAACGAAAATTTGAGCGCGATCTCAATCTCTCTCGCTCGTTTGGCACCGAAGATCTTGCCAAAGACGGAGGTGCCGAAACTGGCAACCGGGGTGTTGAAGTTGGGGTGGTTGAGGGCGTTGAAGAACTCGATGCGGAACTCGAGGCTCTTGCCGTCTCCGAATCGGTTCACCTTGGTCAGACTGATGTCCCAGACCTGCTCGCCTGGAGCCACCAGGATGCTGCGGCCAGCATTCCCATAGCTATAAGGGGCCGGGAGCGCGAAGTCTCCAGTTGCAAACCAGTTGTCGATCGAACGTTGGGACGCCGGCAAGAGACCAGAACCAATGCGGTCCGGTCGGTCCGCCGACAAGCCGTCGTTATTGTAATCGCCGGGAATCTGGGGCTGAAAAAGGCGACCCGAAACCAGGGAAGTGATTCCTGACAGTCTCCAGCCTTCCACGAGCCCTCGAAACTTTCCCAGCCAACGGAGCGGAAACGCTCTTTCTTCTCCGAACGGAAGTTCCCACAAGTAGTTCACCGAAAAACGGAGTGGCGAAGTTTGCGACGGAGCCCTCTCACCTCTTAGATTGTGTGGGTTCGAAGGCTGGCCTCCGAACCGATCTGTGAATGTGCGGCCCCAGCGGAAACTGGAGCGGAGGGAAAAGCTGTTCGAGAGCCTCTTGACCAACCTGGCCTCCAGTGAGTGGCCAATTGAGGATCCTCCGCTGGCCCCGATTTCGAAGCGTCCAAAATCCGGGTTCGGCCTTCGGGCCTGAATCGTTCCCTCTGCCGCAAATGGAGTATTCCCGTAGATGACGCGGGCGATCCCGTCCTGCTTGCGTCCGATATAAGAAGCCTCCAGGGTCCAGTCCTGGAAGATCTCGTTCTGAATCGTCAGCCTCCAGTCCTGGAGGCTCTCACTGCGCAAAGTAGGGTCGAGCGCCCGAATGCCCAGCTCAGTCGGGGTAAGAGCTTCAAAAGGATCCGCTATATCGATTTCGGGCGCCGTAGGGGAGGAGTCGGCCCGTTCTTGGAAAAAGAAGGGAAAGTTCTTACCAAACCAGGGCAGCAGGCGGCGAGCGTTCAGAGCGGTATAGCTCACCTGATAAGAAGCCCGCACGACAAGTTTGTTGTTTCCAAACGGGCTATAAGCCAATCCCAGGCGAGGTTCCCAATCGTTGCGGTCGGGAAAGGTCCCCTGGCCGCTGTCGAGACCTCCCAGCCCCAGTTCCGCGGCTCGATCGCTTCCGCTGACCACAATCTCACCTTCTCGCGGTGGAGTGAACAGCAGTGGATGAAAGAATGAGATATTGTCGTGGATCGACTTATAGGGTGGGAAGTAGTTGTATGCCAAGGAAAGGGAAAGGCTGAAACGCGGATCGATTCTCCAGTTATCCCGTACAAAGAACTTCCAACGGCGTCCCCTGACATCTCCCCTCTCGGATCCCACGCCGCGAGTTGCCGAGTCGGGAATGCCGAGCAGGAAATCGGCGAAAGCATCGCCAGTGAAGTCGCCGTTGTAGGTGAAACGCCCTCTATGGAGGCCTTGTGTTCGAGCGTTGTTCAGCTGCTCGAAATCGAGCTCTGCTCCGAAACTCAGATTATGATCGCCGCGGGCCAGACTGAAGCTGCCGCGGAGTTCCAGGAAGTTCTCGGCTTGACCTCGCGGCAGATTCCCGTCATCTCCAAATGTCGGGCCGCGCCCTCCACCGTAACCCGCCAGCCGAAAGTCTGGAAAGCCTTCATCCTGGTCATCCAAAGGACTTATACCGTTGATGCCGAAGGATGCGACCAGCCCGCTCTGTCCCGAGTTCGGTGAAAGTTGCTGTTCGACGTTGCGCCTAAAACTAACGCCAAAGGTGCTCACCAGGCTCTCGGACATGGTCCAGTTGTAATTGAGCGAGAGCCGGTGGTTGGTGGTGACGGAACTCGACCCAAATTCGGGAAAGGCCACGACATTGACACGGTCAGAGGCGGTGTGGCGGTAATCGGCGAAGAGTTTACGCTCGGGACTCATTTCGTAGTCGGCTCGGAATCCGATCGTGTCAGTGTTCTCAATCCGGGGAGCGCTGTTGAGGTAGTTTCGGTCGGGATCGGACAGAATAGGATCGGGAATGGCGGGCAGAGTACGCATAGCCACCGGGTGGAGTCGCGACTGGGGAATGATGTTTCCCGGGAAAGGCTGGCCCGTCTGTGGATCGATCAGGGGAGCCTCTCGAGCCGAGAAGTCACCCCTCTTCTCGGCCGGGGTCGGAACGTGGGAGAGGATCGTTGAGCCCTGAATGATGCGAAGCCCGTCGTAGGTGCCGAAGAGTTTCAAGTTCGGCGTCACCGTCGCCCCAAAACTCCCGCCGAACTGGTTCCTCTTGAATTCCGGGAGCGGCTCTCCTGGAGGATCGAAGAAGTTGCGGGCATCCAGATTGTCGTTCCGGTGAAACTCGTAGATTGAGCCGAAGTAGCGTCCCCGTTTCCGAACCCGGAATGGATTTATGGTCTCGGTAACGTTACGTGACTTCGTATTCTGAGGGTGCTGCAAACCCTCGATCCCGATTCTGTAATCGCCAATCTGATCGAGAGCACGTTGTAGTTCTTGAGTAGCTCGATCGCCAGGAGCCCGTAACTGGCGCGATTCTCGGGAGCGGTCGGCAGCTGGCTGTTGGGCGAAAAGTGGGCTGCAATACATTAGCCCCCCCAGAATGAGGATCGGAAAAGGTAGTCGGCCTCTCATCTTCTAGAGTACCAACTCCCCCTCCACTATCATCTCTGGGACCGAAAAAGTTGCCCGTAATACTCCAAGCGTTGGAGTCGCATTCTGAGAGCGGCGGCCTCGCCCTCCCCGGCCTGAAGTTGCTGCAGGATTTCCCGCACCCGGAAGTTCGAGCAATTCAAAGGTCAGGTGCTGGGTCGACTGAGATGCGACTTCGCGTTCTCCAACCACTCGAGGAAACACAAACTTGGCTCCCACGGATTCTTCCGTTGGAGGGAAGTAAGCTGCCAGCTCGACTTGAGAGATCGAATCACTGGAAAGGAAGGCTCTGTTCTTCAGAGTCTCGGCGGCCTCGCTCTCAAAGAATTGCCGGACCCGGCTCTCTTCGTTGGGATCGTTCGAACGGAAACTTACCGTGACCACGATCCAGTTGCGGACATCCATTTCTAAATTGGCGCGAGTCAGCTCGTCAAAGTTGGCTTTCTCTTGGGGAGCCAAGTTCTTGTAGTCATGCTGGATCTGTTGCACCCTGAGATAAGCGGCTCGTACGGAGCGCGCCGACAGGAAGCGGACATAGAAGGTATTGAAGATCTCCTTCTCTCCCGACACGCCGCTGCCGACTCCGCCCACAATTCGAGTAAAAGTCTCGGTCCGGGCCCAGGGAGAGGAATTGAGGATTTGGACGGCCCGGTCGAGCGACCATTTTTCGAGAGCTTCGCGAGAGAAGGGATCACTGGCCGCAACTCCGGTCAGAAATAAACCCAGTAACAAAATACCGACACGCATATCACACTCCCCGTTCAGTCTGTCGCTGTAGTGCCGCTTCTGAGAGCGCACCAATCGGCAACGGCATCGCGATGATCCGGTCTTGTTGCTCACGCTCCTGACTGAACTGCGGTCCCGAGGGAGGACACGGTGCCCGCTGTTGATCCCCGCAAACACGGAAGCAACTCAGCGCCATAGTAGATCGATTTGGGCGGAATGTCGAGATAATGGGAGTCAAGGAGTCTGCGCGGCAGGAAATCTCCGGGCTGGTGAATAAAATGGCGATATGGGAACGACATTTCGGAAGTACCAGCCGGAGCAGAGCTTCTTGCTACCCCCTTCCCCGCGAGATTGGTTGCCGGAAGATCATCTGTCCTACTTTATCTCCGAAACGGTGGATGAGCTGGATCTGAGTGGATTCTACGCGCCGTACGAAGGGGACGGGCGGCGCAATCGGCCGTTTGATCCGAGGATGATGGTGAAGATCCTGATTTATGGGTACGCGACGGGAACGTTCTCGTCGCGGAAACTGGCTCGTCGAGTGTATGAGGACGTGGCTGTTCGAGTGTTGTCGGCGGGTAATTTTCCAGCCCACCGGACGATGGCGGAGTTTCGTCAACGTCATCTCAAAGAGTTCAAGAAACTGTTTGGACAGGTGGCGCGGATCGCGGCCGAGGCGGGATTGGTCAAGCTGGGGCGAGTGGCGGTGGACGGCTGTAAGATCAAGGCCAACGCCAGCAAACATAAGGCGATGAGCTATTCACGGATGTTGGAAGAAGAGAAAAGGCTGGAAGGAGAGATCGCCGAACTGTTGGATCGTGCGCAGCAGGTGGATAAAGCGGAAGACGAGCTCTACGGCGAAGAGAATCAGGGAGACGAACTGCCTGAAGAGTTACGCCGCCGCGAAGATCGGCTGAAAAAGATCGGGGAGGCAAAGCAGCGCGTGGAGCAACGGCAGGCCGAGGCGGATCGGAAGCGCGGCCGCAAGCCCGGAGACGGTCGCAAGAACTCGCGCGGAGGACGCCCCTTCAAGCGGGAGTTTGGAGTTCCCGAGGAGAAGGCCCAAGACAACTTTACAGATCCGGAAAGTCGAATCATGAAGAGCTCTGGGGGATTCGAACAATGCTACAACACGCAAGCCGCTGTGGATGAGGAGACACAGATGATCGTGGCCACGGGGGTTACCAATAACGCGGCCGACAACAGACAATTACTGGGGATGATCGATGCGGTCCAAGAGAACCTGGAGCACCCTCCCGAGCAGGTAGTGGCCGACGCCGGGTATAAGTCCGAGGAGAACTTTGAAGGTCTAGAAGAACGCGAGATCGATGGCTACATCTCTTTGGGCCGAGAGGGGCGAGATCCAGAGCCGTCGGAAAATCTCCCCGCCACGCTGCGCATGTTCAAGAAGCTGGGCACGGAGGCGGGGCAAACTGTCTACCGCCGGCGCAAGGTGATCGCGGAACCTGTATTCGTCTGGGTTAAACAGGTCCTTGGCTTTCGAACCTTCAGCTTGAGGGGACTCGAGAAAGTGGAAGGCGAGTGGGACCTGGTCTGTCTCGCCCTGAACTTGAAACGCATGAATGGGCGCCTACCCACCTGCTGAGCAGGTTCGGACGGAAAGATGCCCTCCCCCTGGGCTCATTTTCAGCAGTTCGGCCGCCTCTGCAAGCGGAAGCACGATAAAGATCGCCCTTTCTCTTATAGGGCACCCCGAAACATAAACTCAAGAATTGGAAATTCCACGTTGATCAGAAACTCCTGCCGCCAGACTCCTAGCCCGCATAATTCATAAATTGTCGGCTGCAGGCCCGTAATCATCCGCGCTGACGTCCCTTCGCTTGGACACCTTATGAATTATGCGGGCTAAGGCTCTGCGATTGCTTTTCTGACCATTGGTCGATCAGATCGCGATACTGATGCGCCTCTTCTATTTTTCCTCTTTTCTCACAACCGGCGGCCAGGATCCGGGCTTTGCGGATCAGTTCTTCAATCGTGAGCTTACCCAGGCGAGGGGTGAGGCTGCCCGACGAGAGGATCTTCTGCAGGGCACGAACCCGGAAACGATCCATCCCCCAGCGGCTGCGAGACAGTTGGTCTGAGTGCCCTCCAGTCTTAATGATAAGAGGTGCTGGGATAAACAGGACCGGGTAGCAGCTGCACATCCGCAGCCAGAACTCGTAGTCCTCACAAACCGGAAAGCTCTCGTCGAACAATCCGATTCGGGCCAAGACGGATCGGTGCAACAGGATTGAGCTGGGGCTGATGATGCAAAGAGGAAGACAACGCGGATAAATCCATCCCCCTTCTTTGCGGTGATGCATTTTCTGATTGACACGCACTCCGTTCCGGATCCAGACCTCATCGGTAAAGCAAGCGCGATAGGCGGGTTCGGCCTCCAGACCATCCAGCTGTCGTTCGAGTTTTCGGGGTCGCCAACTGTCGTCGCTGTCGAGAAATGAAATCCAGTCGTAACGAGCCAGGCGGATTCCCCGGTTGCGGGCGGCGCTGACCCCTCGACGCGGCTGCCGAAGACAGCGAATTCGGTCATCCCCAATTCGTGCGACAGCTTCACAAGTCCCGTCCTCCGATCCATCGTCCACCACGATTAACTCCCAGTCACGGAAGCGTTGGCGCTTGACCGACTCAACCGCCCGAAGTACCAAGTCGCGTCGCTGATGAGTAGGAATGATGATGCTGACCACGGCCGCACTGTAAGGGAAAAAAGTAAGTTGTGAGTTGGGACTTGGCGGTTACTTGTGAGTTGTGAGTTGTGAGTTACACGCGATTCCGAGCGTCCCCGGCGGAGGGCGACTACCAGCCCCAAAAGCAGGAACCAGAAAGCCAGTAGTGCGGTAACAAGCCAAGTCAACATCGTCACTACAAGAGAGTCCAAAAACAGCCAAATGTTTCAAGCCGACGTCTAGGCACCTCTCCCTTGCAACTTCTTTACAGACAAAGCCAAGTTTTCAAGGACTGCAACTAATTGCCGATTAGCGACACTGTCGCTGCCTAGATGTGAACTCGGCCGGATCGCTAAGTGGCCGATCTCTTTGTCGAAGCATACGTCCTCGCGGAGTCCGGAATTACGGAACCGACCCGATTAGTCTTCCCGTCCCGGGCTGGCGCCTCAGAGCTCTGATGATTTGGCCGCCGTCCTCAGGACCGGCGGTCGAGCCCATCCGGCCCAACTAGGCACCGACGACGAGGCCAAGAGGCAGTCAGTTCCCAGTTCAGAAACTTGAACCGACTGTAAGCAAGTTGCAAGGGAGAGGAGCCTAGTTGGGTTGAAGTCGGAGCGCTTCCCGAGGGAGTCAGAGGCAAAATGTCACCCCTTTTTGCTTGACATTGGGCCGAGATGGTCCAGAATAGACCAAATAGGCCCAATGTGGACCAATTTCCGGTCGCTCGTGATGACAGATGTAAAGTTCCGGGGCAACTTACCCGCCAAGATCGACGCTCAGGGTCGGATCAAGATTCCGGCCGCCCATCGATCTCTGTTCCTCGAGAAACTTGGCCCCGACGTCTTCGTGACTAGCATAAATGGTGAGAGCGCTCGAATCTACCCCATGAGCGAATGGGAACGGATCGAGGAGAAGCTGCTTGAGGCACCCAAAATGCAGCCCAATAAGCAGAAGTTCCTACGCAATACCGGTTATTGGGGGCAGGAAGCCAGGTTGGACCGCCAGGGAAGAGTCCTCATCAAGCCCCTTCTACGGAAGAAAGCAGAACTCGAGAACTGCGAAGTGCTGGTGATCGGGTCGCTTAGTTTCGTCGAAGTCTGGAATCGCCAGCGCTTCGAAAAGACCCTGGAAGCCGAGCCCTTTACCGACGAGGACGCGAATGCTCTTTCGGATTTGAATATTTAGCTGATGGTTGCAATAGAGACCGTGATTCACAAACCGGTTCTGCTGGAAGAGGCACTGGAACTTCTCCGAGTGATCCCTGGAGGAGTTTATGTGGACGGCACTCTGGGTGCTGGTGGACATGCTCGTCGCATTCTGGAAGCGCTCGAAGGGACAGGTCTGCTGATTGGTTTGGATCGCGATGAAGAGGCACTCCAGGCGGCCCGCCGAGAACTGAGTAATCCACCTAACCTTCAAACTTGTCACGAGAACTTCCGGAACCTGCCTCTTCTACTGAAGCGACTCGAGTTCGACCAGATCAACGGCTGTCTGCTCGACCTAGGAATCTCATCGCTCCAAATCGACGATCCGGAGCGGGGATTCAGCTTCCGGCATGACGGCCCCCTCGATATGCGGATGGATCGCCAAGGCCAGATCACCGCCGCCCAACTGGTGAATAATCTAGCCGATTCGCGGCTGGCTGAGATCTTCAGGGAATACGGAGAAGAGCCCCAGGCACGAAAGATCGCCCAGGCCATTGTCGATCAGCGCAAGACGCAGCCCTTCCGCCGCACCGGAGAACTGGCGGAACTGGTGTCTCGGGTCAAGGGGATCGGGCATCGGCGCTGGCGCATCCATCCGGCGACCCAGGTATTTCAGGCGCTCCGCATCGAGGTCAATCAGGAGTTGGAAGGCATCGGTCAGCTCCTGGATGACGTGATTGACCGGTTAGTCGTGGGGGGGCGTCTGGTAGTGATTTCGTTCCATAGTCTGGAAGATCGGATTGTCAAACGGCGCTTTCGGCTGGGCGCCGGCCGCTGTATCTGTTTTCGACCTCCCCATGTGTGTCGGTGCCCCCGCCGCAAGAGATTAGAGATCTTGACGCCTCGGCCCCTGCAGGCCTCACCTCTCGAGAGGCAGCAGAATCCGCGAAGTAGCAGCGCCAAGCTCCGTGCTGCTGAGAAGTTGACTGTTGTAGACCTTCCGCCGAAGAATGAGGAATTTCAAGCATGATGGATGTAGCCGATCAGCAGCTTCCCCCGACTGGTCCTCGGATCCACGGTCCCAGGGCTTATCAGGAGATCATCCACTGGATGATTGTGGCCGGATTCGTGGTGGCACTAGTACTCCTCTATTCCCGGAATCAGGCGGAGATTCGCCGGATCCAATATCAGATGGAGGAACTGGAAGCGGATAACCAGCGGTTGAATTCGGCCAATGGCAATCTGAGGGCCGAATACAGGCTGCTTACCAATCCCCACCAGATCCGTCAAAAGGCCCTTGATTTGGGGCTGATCTCAGCCAATCAACTTCAGGTCAGAATTATTCAAGTACCGGCTCGCGACCGGCTCGACAGCAGCCTGTTAGCGGCAGCCCGGAAGTCTCACAAAGTGTCAATTGAATGAAGCCCGTTCATGAGTCGCCATCAGAAAATCCGGTCTTCCAATCACGCCTGATCGTAGTCTATCTGGGCGTTTTGATCTGGGGTTTGTTGATCTTGGTGCGACTCATCTGGCTGCAGGGCTTCCGGAGCGACCACTACCTTGAATTGGCCCGGGACCAGCAGAAAGGCTATAGCGAAGTGGCTGGTCGTCGGGGTGAAGTCCTGGATCGGAAGCTTGGCGAACTCGCGGTTACGGTTGAGATCGATTCCTTGATCGCCGACCCCACTCTGGTAACCGATCCTGAGGGGGCGGCCGAAGCTCTTTCCGCTGCGATTGGCTACAACCGGGAAGAGCTCAGTGAAGCGCTGAGCAAAGAGAGTAGGTTCGTGCGTCTGATCCCGCGCCTCCCACCCAGCCAGACCGCTCAGGTCCGAGACCTTGGGCTCCAGGGAATCTTTGTCGACCCCGTGAATCATCGTTTCTATCCAGGTCAACAACTGGCAGCGAGCCTGTTGGGTTTCGTGGGAGCTGACGATGTTGGTCTAGGCGGTCTGGAGTATCTCTACGATGAAGAAATCCGTGGCCAGCCGCAGCGGATCTATTACGATTTTGATGGCAAACGGCGGCGCATGGAACGGGTTTCGGAAGATGTCCAGAACGAGGGCCACAAACTGGTTCTGAATCTCGATAGGTCGATTCAGTTCATTACCGAGCAGGCTTTGGCCGAGGCCATCGAACAACACGAAGCTTCCAACGGCTCCGCCATCGTGATGGATCCCCGCACCGGGGAGATCCTCGCCATGGCCTCCTGGCCCCCCTTCGATCCCAACCGGTTCTCCGAGTACGAGAACGAAGACTTCACAAATCGTGGCATCCTTCAAATGTACGAACCTGGTTCGACTTTTAAGATCATGACCCTTTCCGCGGTCTTGAATGAGGGACTCTCCGACCTGGACGAAGTCATCGATTGTCGAGCAGGAACTCTCACGATTGCCGGAAAGACTTATCGTGAAGCCACCCACAGTTTTGAGGATCTCTCGTTGCGCCAGATCGTGGCCAAGTCGAGTAACATCGGAACCATAAAACTGGCCCTACGCCTCGGTAAGGAGCGGCTCTACCACTACATTCGGCGCTTTGGTTTCGGGGAGAAGACGGGTGTCGACTTGCCTGGAGAACAGCTCGGGCTCCTCAGGTCGGTCGAGCATTGGTCCCGAATCTCGATCGGTGCCCACGCGATCGGCCAGGAAATTGCGGTGACTCCATTGCAGATCTTGCGAGCCGTTTCCGCAGTGGCCAATGGGGGTTACCTGGTCGAACCTCACGTCGTGAATCGAATCCATACTTCAGCCGGGGACTTGGTGCGGGAGCTCAAACCCCACAAGCGGCGCATCCTGCGCGAGTCGACCACTCGTTTGATGAAGGAAGCACTCGGGTTAGTGGTGGAAGATGGCACCGGATCCGCAGCCCGTCTGGAACGCTATTCTTCTGGCGGGAAGACCGGAACGGCCCAGAAGTTTATCGACGGACAGTATTCGAAGACTCACTATGTGGCCTCTTATGTCGGGTTTGCTCCATTGGATGAGCCCCGTTTAGCGGCAGTGGTCGTCATCGACGAGCCACTGAAAGGACTCTATTATGGCGGTCGCGTCGCGGGGCCTGCCTTCAAACAGATCATGGAGCAGTCGTTGCTCTCCCTGAAGATTCCTCAAGATCGCAATAGTCGTACACCGAATTTGGCGTACCTTGAGGGGTCGGAACTTCTTGACGACGGAGGTGTCCCAATAGAGCAGGATCGGTTACTTCCCAAGGAGCATCTGGAGAAGACAGTCCTCAGCCTGATCCAGGCTAAGAAGGACGCTTCCGGCTCTGCTGTGATCACCGTGGAGAGAGGCTGGAGGATCGTCCCTGATTTTACCGGCAAATCTCTTCGTCAAGTTGCCCGGGAGGTGATTCGCCATCAACTCAAGGTGCGATTCTCGGGCAATGGGACGGTCATCGGACAGCGTCCTCAACCGGGAAGCCGAGTCAAATCGGGCGCCGTATGTGAAGTGTTCTTCGCCAGCAAAGGAGCTCCTCAGATTGCGACTAGAACAGCTGTTGCAGAAAGTTCCGCCGCTAAGAATTGGAGGAATCCCTGAGATGAGCTTCGAGGTGAAGGGTCTTGAGTACGACTCGAGGCGGGTTCAGCCAAGTTCTCTATTCTTCGCGGTACGTGGTGCAGTCGAGGACGGGCATCGCTTCATACCCCAGGCACTAAAACAGGGGGCAGGCGCCGTGATTTCCGAACTACCCTCTCCGGATCCATTTCCGGTGCCCTGGGTTCAAGCTGGTGAGATCCGACCGTACATGGCCATGCTGGCCAATGAGTTTCACTGCCATCCTTCCCGCGACCTCAATCTGGTGGGCATTACTGGTACCAATGGCAAGACGACTACGGCCTACCTGCTTCATTCCATTCTCGAACAGGACGCTCCCTCCCTGATGCTGGGAACAGTGAGCACCATTCTGGCCGGCGAAGAGACCACTTCCGTCCGAACCACGCCGGAAGCCATCGATATTCAGCAGTTCCTTGCCCGGGCGCGCGACCTGGGCTGCTGGCATGGAGTTGTGGAAGTCTCCTCTCACGCCTTGCAGTTCCACCGAGTCTACGAGTGCTTCTTCCCGGTGGCCGTCTTCACGAACCTGAGTCAGGACCATCTCGACTTCCACCCTTCGATGGAAGACTACTTTCAGGCCAAGAGCCGTCTCTTTCAGAGGAATCACAATCCGGGCCTGGAGCTAGCTGTACTCAATGGAGACGATCAACGAGTAGCACGGCTGCGCCCTTCCTCGGGTGTTCGGGTGACGACTTTCGGGCTTTCTTCAGATTGCCGGGTGAGACCGATACGCCAGCAGCTCTCTATCGAAGGCATCAAAACCGAACTGGATCTGGACGGAGAGAGAATCACCCTGAGCAGCCCTCTGGTCGGGATCCACAATCTCTACAATCTGATGGCGGCCGTCACCGCGGCCCGTGAGGTCGGGATCTCCGCCGACCAGATTGAGCGGGGTGTGGCGCGGCTCGCAAATGTCCCGGGACGTTTCGAGCGGGTCTCTCTGGACGCAACTTTCTCGCTCTTTGTCGACTACGCCCATACGCCCGAAGCGCTGGCCAATATTCTCAATCTGGCCCGCCAGGTGACGCCCGGAAGGGTAATCTGCCTGTTTGGATGTGGTGGAGACCGTGATCGCAGCAAACGGCCGCTGATGGGCGAAGTTGCTCTCCGGCTGGCCGATCATGTGGTGGTTACTTCTGACAATCCACGCTCAGAAGATCCAGTAGCCATCGTCGCCGAGATCGAAGAGGGGATGGCACAAGATCATAGCCGGTGGTGCTCTGTCGTCGACCGCAGAAAGGCGATTGCAAGAGCCCTCTCTCTGGCTGACCCGGGCGATCTGGTGCTGCTGGCCGGAAAAGGGCACGAAACCTATCAGGAGATTGAAGGCCAAAAGCTCGACTTTGACGACCGGCAAGTGGCACGGGAGGAGCTGTGATCGAGTTGAACCTGGCCGAAGCGGGTAGCGCGATGGGATGCCTGAAATCCCGGAATCTCCCCGCTCTGCCCCTGCCGTCTATTTCTACCGACAGCCGTACAGCTGGCCCGGGGCACGCGTTCTTCGCCCTGCGGGGGGAGCGCTTGGATGGCCATGATTTCATTCCTCGAGCGGTAGAGCGGGGAGTGCAGGTGGTTGTGCACAGCAGTACCTGGAAACCGGATCCCGGAAGCTCGGTAATCTCGCTACGGGTCCCGGATACCACCCGGGCCCTACAGGATCTGGCCGCCCGGGTGCGTCGCAAATGGAAGGGTCAAGTAGTAGCAGTTACCGGCAGCATGGGGAAGACGATCACCCGCCACTTCACCGCAACACTCCTCGCTGAGCGCTATCGGGTTCACCAGTCCCGTGCCAATCTGAACAATCACTTCGGCCTCCCGCTTTCTTTGCTCGAATTAGAACCCGACCACCAGGTGGCGGTGCTCGAGTTGGGGATGAATCATGCGGGAGAGATCCGTCGCCTGAGCGAGATCTGTGACCCCGACTTGGGGTTGATCACCAACGTCGCTCCCGCCCACCTCGCGTTTTTTCGCGACCTGGATTCCATCGCGGCGGCCAAAGGGGAACTTCTGGAAGGTCTGAAAGACGGGGTCTTTATCTATAACGCTGATGATCAGCGGGTGCGACAGCTGGCTTCTCGATTCCAAGGCGAAACACATGCCTTCGGTTTTGCTGCTTCAGCTGCTGTCCGAATCCTGGATTTTGAGTTCCTCTCCTTGTCGTCGATGAATCTCGAACTTCGCCTGAGCGATGGGCTGCTCGAGACGAGTGTGCCATTTGTAGGAAGCCACTTCCTTTACAACATTGCTGCTGCTGCCGCCGTCGGGCAACGACTAGGACTGACTTGCGACCAGATTCTCACGGGCATTCAACGCCTCCGTGCGCCGTCTAACCGGGGCAGGATCTGCAGAGTGTTCGACGACACGCTCTCGTTCCACCTCTGGGACGATTCCTACAACGCCAGCCCACATGCCGTTCTGAGTGTACTTCAGACGCTGGCCGCACTCCCCTTTTCCGGCCGCAGAGTTGTGGTTTTGGGCGACATGTTGGAACTGGGAGAGAGGGCTGCCCGGCTGCATCGGGAGATCGGAGCGAAAGTTGCCGAAAGTGGAATCGATCTTCTAGTGGCGGTGGGGCCTCTCTCCCTGGAGAGTGCCCAGGCGGCGATCGAAGCTGGAATGGAACACCACCGGGTTTTTCACTTTGCTGATTCCCGAGCCGCCGGAAACTGGTTGATTGGGCGCGTCGAGCCGGGCGATCTGATCTTAGTGAAGGGCTCGCGAGGGATCGCTACCGAAGCCGTCGTCGATCGATTAAGAGAGGGCAGGGAGGTAACAATTCGGTGATCTATTATCTGCTCTACTCCTGGCACGAAGAATTCTCTGTTCTCAACGTTGTCCGCTACATCACATTCCGTACAGCATATGCCTCGATGACTGCCCTAGTCATCAGCCTTTTGCTGGGTCCCTGGCTGATTCGAAAGTTGCAGGAGTCTCAGGTCGGCCAGTTCGTACGTGCAGAGGGACCCAAGACTCACCTGAGCAAGGCGGGCACTCCCACCATGGGCGGAGTCCTAATCGTTATAAGTATTCTGGTTCCAACTCTTCTTTGGGCCGATCTCACGAACCTCTACGTGTGGATAGCGATGTTGTCCTTGCTCGCCCATGGCGCGGTCGGTTTCATCGACGATTATCGCAAGTTGACCAAGGAGAGGAGTCTGGGGCTTTCTGCGCGGAGCAAGATCATACTTCAGCTGCTGATTGCCGTGGGAATTGCAGCTACCCTCGTCTATTTGAGCAATCGGGGACTCTACAGCACTCAGCTGAGCGTTCCCTTCTTCAAGAACTTTACACCTGAGCTGAACCTGGTCTTGCTGGGGGCATCAACCTTCATTCCATTGTTGCTTTACACCATGCTAGTGATCGTCGGCAGCAGCAATGCCGTCAACCTGACCGACGGCCTGGATGGATTGGCCGCGGGCCTGGTCATCATCGCGGCATCGGCCTTGACAGTCCTGACCTATGTCACGGGGCACGCATCTTTCGCAACCTATCTGGACTTGATCAAGAACACTTACGCCAGCGAACTGACCGTCTTCTGTGGAGCTATGGTTGGGGCGACCCTTGGCTTTCTCTGGTACAACGCCCACCCCGCCCAGATCTTTATGGGAGATGTGGGATCAGTCTCTTTGGGTGGGGCAATCGGAACCGTCGCTGTCCTCATAAAGCAGGAGCTGCTGCTCCTTTTCATCGGTGGAATCTTCGTCATTGAAGCTCTTTCTGTGATCATCCAGGTGGGTTCGTTCAAGCTCACCGGAAAGCGTGTGTTCCGGATGGCTCCCATCCATCACCATTTTGAATTACTGGGCTGGAAGGAGCCCAAGGTGGTCATCCGATTCTGGATTGCCGGGCTTATCTTTGCTTTGTTCAGCCTGACCACCCTCAAACTGCGATGAAGACGCCGAATCTGCGCGATAAGCAAGTGCTCGTCGTCGGGCTGGCTCGAAGTGGGGTGGCCGCCGCGAATCTTCTCTACCACTTGGATGCCCAGGTGTGCGTCACGGACGCACAGCCACGTGCGACACTGGCTCAGTTCTGTAGACAACTCCAGGGGAATCCGAGGCTGGTGCTTGGCAGACACGATCCTCGCGATTTTCGAGAGGCCGATCTGATCGTCATCAGCCCGGGCGTTCCCTCCGATATTCCTCCCATCCAGCTTGCTCGAGAGGTCGGAGTTCCGGTTTGGAGCGAAGTGGAGTTGGCCTATCAATTCCTCTCCGGACCGGTGATCGGTGTGACCGGATCGAATGGCAAGACCACGACGACTGCTCTACTTGGCGAAATGTTCCAGCAGGCCGGGGTACGGTCTGTGGTCGCCGGCAATATCGGCAACGCTCTGACCGCGACCCTCGAGCAGAGCCAACTGCAGCCTCAGACCTGGGTGATCGAGCTGTCCTCTTTTCAGTTGGAGAACATCGAGAGCTTCCACTGCCAAGTGGCAGTCTTGTTGAACCTCTCTCCAGATCATCAGGATCGGTATGCCGTGTTTGAGAACTATCAGCGAGCCAAAGCCAGAATCTTCGAGAATCAGACCCGCAAGGATTACTGCGTGGCCAATGCGGACGATCCCCTGGCAGTGCGGCTGGCCGGTCAAAGTGCTGCTCGCTGTGCCTGGTTCAGCCGCCGCAGCTTGCCGAGCGACGGCGCTGGCATCACAGACGGAGAGATCTGGTGGAGTTGGGAGGGTAGTCGGGAGAGGCTACTGGCGGCTTCGGAGCTCTCCTTGAAAGGAGATCACAACCTTGAGAATGCTCTGGCGGCGGTCGCGGCCGCACGGGTCAGTCGGCTCCCCTGTCACCCCATTGTCGAGGCTCTCAAGTCCTTTTCTGGAGTCGAACATCGTCTGGAATGGGTGCGGACGTGCAATGGAGTCGAGTTCTACAACGACTCGAAGGCGACCAATGTCGAATCTGCCCGGGTCGCTGTGAAGGCTCTCGAAGGCCCGCTGGTGGTAATTCTAGGGGGACTGGAGAAGGAACAGGATTTTTCCTCGCTGGGAGACGATTTGAGACAGAAGGCGCGCGCACTGGTGTTGATTGGTGAAACCGCGGCGAGGTTGGAAGAAACACTTGGAAGCCAGGTCCAGTCGGACACGGTCGCGAGTATGGAGGAGGCTGTGCTGAGGGCGGCAGAGCTGGCAAAGCAAGGAGATTCCGTCTTGCTGGCTCCGGCCTGCGCCAGCTTTGACATGTTTCTGAATTTCGAAGAGCGAGGCAGGATATTCAAGCATGCCGTAGGCGAGTTGCCGGGAACGGAGGAAAGAGGCTGATGCGCAAGAGTCACCACGATCGGGCCATTCTGTATGGAGTACTGCTCCTGCTCTGCATCGGCACGATCATGGTCTTCAGTACCACCACAGCGGTCTTTGGAGACAGTCACATTTTCAATCGGCACCTGATTTTCGGGATTGCCGGGTTGGTTGCGATGGCGATTACAATGCGGGTCAACTACCACTGGTACTGGAATCGTGGCCTGATCTACGGAATTCTCGGACTGAGCGCAGTGCTCTTGGCGGGAGCCTTCTTTTCTCCCACCATCAACGGAGTTAATCGATGGCTCCAATTGGGGCCCTTTCGCGGGCAGCCATCGGAACTGGCCAAATTTTCGATGATTTTCTTTACTGCCTACTACGCGGTCGAGAAACCCCACGCCTTTCGCTCCTTCAACCGGGATCTTGGAGTTTACGTAGCCGTGCTGGCAGGTTTCCTGGTGCTTATCGGAGCGGAACCGGATCTCGGGACCGCCACCGTACTTCTCTTGATTTGCGTGACTCTCACTTTCCTGGCCGGTCTCCCGAAGATCAGCCTGCTGGCCGGAGTGGCGGCTGCTATCCCTGCCTTCTACCTGCTCGTCTATCAGGTACCCTATCGTCGGGACCGAATCCTGGCCTTTCTGGATCCGGAGCATAGCCCACTGGATGTCAGTTACCAGATCCGGCAGAGCTTGATCGCGGTCGGTTCGGGCGGATGGACCGGTTTGGGCTTAGGGCAAAGTAAGCAGAAACTGGCTTACTTGCCCGAACCTCATAACGATTTCATCTTTGCCATCGTAGGAGAAGAACTCGGATTCCTGGGCAGCACTTTGCTCCTGGCCGTCTTTCTCTTCCTGTTCTGGCGAGGCATCAAGATCTCGCTTCGGGCCGACAGCCGTTTTGGCACCTATCTCGGTCTGGGAGTGACCTCGATGCTGGTCCTGCAAGCCCTTATTAACTTGAGCGTCGTGTTGAGCCTGCTCCCTACCAAGGGGATTCCGCTGCCTTTCATTTCACTTGGTGGATCGTCGCTCGTTGTAGCTTTGGCTGCGGTTGGAGTGCTCTTGAACATCTCGCATCATGGACGCCGTCAGGCATTGGAGCTGCTGGAGGGTTGATGAGTGATGAGAATCTGGCGGAGCAGCGCGAGCCGAATCTCTGTCGGGTCGTCTTTGCCGGGGGCGGCACGGGCGGGCATGTCTATATGGCGGTCTCAATTCGAGAAGAACTGGAGAGGCGCGGACAAGCAGTGTGCCTGTTTGTGGGAACTCTCAGAGGGCTCGAAATGAAGATATTGCCGCCGCTGAACTTCCCGCTCGAGACGATCCGTATCGGCGGAATTCAGAATCTCTCGCTGAAGAAAAAGCTGATTGCGCTGCTCCAGCTTCCGGGGAGTGTTTGGCGGAGCCTCCAGATCCTGCACAGTTTTCGGCCCCAGGTAGTGGTCGGTCTGGGAGGCTACTCAGCCGGCCCCGTGGTGGTGGCTGCACGATGCAGACGATTTCCCTGTGTCGTGATCGAACCCAATGTCGTTCCCGGGCTGACTAACCGCCTGCTGGCTCGCTGGGTGCAAGGAGCTGCCGTCGCTTTTCAAGAAACGCTGTCGGCTTTTCCTACTAAGGTCCGTTTGACAGGGATTCCGATTCGACAAGGATTCCACAAAGTCGATCCGAGTGCTGCCTCGGCGGCTCCTTTGAGAGTGCTGATTTTTGGAGGAAGCCGCGGCAGCCGACCTCTCAATCAAATAATCTGCGCAGCTCTCCCGGACTTGGCGGGTAGATCAATTGAGATTTGCCACCAGACCGGTGAAGAGGACGTGGGCTGGGTTCGAGACGCCTACTCCACGGCTCACTTCACATCCGACGTGCACCCTTACCTAGAAGATATGCCCCAGCGGTTTAGCTGGGCTGATCTGATCGTTTCCCGTGCCGGAGCCTCGACTGTGGCCGAAATCACCGCTGCCGGGAGAGCCTCCATACTGATACCGTTCCCTCGAGCAGCCGATGATCATCAGACTCGGAACGCCCTTGCTTTGGCCGATCGGGGAGCATCGCTGCTACTTCCGCAAGCTGGATTGGATGGGGCACGCTTAGCTCGCACGATCCTGGACCTGAATGCAGATCGATTGAGATTGGAGCAGATGGCGCAGTGCAGCCGATCCTTGGCCATCCCTGACAGCAGCCGTCAGATTGTCGACTTGTTGAAGGAGGTCGCATTCCCATGAAGCGTCTCCCTTTCTTTCCTGAACCAGTGTCTCTCGAACGGATCCATTTCGTTGGAATCGGCGGCATCGGCATGAGTGGAATCGCCGCGATCCTGGCTCAGGCTGGCTATTCAGTATCAGGCTCCGATCTCCAACCGGGTCCTCAGTTGGAAAAGCTTGCCGGGCGTGGGGTTCGGATCGCGATTGGGCACGATTCGAAAAATGTGGCCGATACTCAGGTTGTGGTGCGCTCCACAGCAATTCAGGATGCCAATCCGGAAATCAGAGAAGCTCGGCGTCGCTCGATCCCAGTCATCCATCGTTCAGAGATGTTGGCGGCTCTCCTCCGGCTTAAGACCGGCATCGCTGTTTCCGGAACCCACGGCAAGACTACAACCTCAGCCATGATTGCCTGTCTTCTGACTCAAACCGGCTGGGATCCCACCGCAATCATCGGAGCTCGAGTGCGCCAGCTGGGAGGAAACTCGCGATGGGGAACTGGAGCCGTCACGGTGGCGGAAGCAGATGAAAGTGATCGCAGTTTTCTGAATTTGCCAGCTGTGTGTGCTGTTGTGACCAATATCGACGAAGATCACATGGACTGTTACGCGGATGTTGAGGATCTCTGCGACTCCTTCCTCGCCTTTATGAATCAGGTGCCTTTTTATGGCCAGGTGGTTCTCTGTGCCGATGATCCACGGTTGCGCCAGTTGCAGAAAAAAATTCACCGGCGGGTGCTAACGTATTCAGTTGGTGGGGAAGCGGATCTGGCTGCTAGCGAGCCGCGGAACAGTAACCGGGGAACGGAGTTCGAGTGTTCCTGGCGGAAAAAACTGTTGGGTACCATCACACTCCGTGTGCCGGGCCGGCACAACGTTTCCAATGCCTTGGCTGCGTTCAGTGTCGGAATGTGGCTCGGCATTCCGTTTCCGGAAATGATCCGGGCACTCGAGGACTTTGAGGGAGCTGAGCGTCGTTTGGAGTGGAAAGGAGAAGCGCATCAGGTATGGGTTATGGATGACTACGCCCATCATCCGACTGAGATCGCGGCCACACTGGAGGCTTGTGAGGCTTGGAACCGCCGGCTGGTCGTGGTGTATCAACCTCACCGCTACTCGCGGACCCAGTATTTGATGGACCGCATGGGCTCCTGTTTCGAACGCGCAGACGACCTGTTTTTGTTGGACGTATATGGGGCTGGAGAAACCCCACTGCAAGGGGTGGACACAGTTCAACTAGCGGACCGGATCCGGAAGATCCGGCCAGTCGAATATGTTTCAGAAAACGAAGTGATTTCCCGGCTGAAGCAGCATACCCGGCCGGGTGACCTCTTATTGACGATGGGAGCAGGAGATGTCTGGAAGGTCGGGGAAGAGTTCCTTGAGCAAGCTGACCACTAAGCAAAGCCGCGAACGACTGCGCAGTTACCTAGTGCGGGGAGCACGCTGGACGCTGGTCCTGACGGGGATTGCGATTTGCGGTTACAGCATTCTGCTGCTCGGCACGAGCTCGATTGGATCGAGAATGTTTCGTCTCGAGGAAATTGAGTATTTCGGGATTCAACACTTGGACAAAGTTCCACTCAACGAGATGATCCGGAATACACTGCCGAACAACGCTCTCAAGATCCGGCTGGAGCGCTTGCGAAGTCTGGTGGAATCCGAGAACTGGGTCAAGACGGCAATCGTCCGCCGCCGCCTGCCCAATCGAATTCAGATCTGGATCACAGAACGAAAGCCGGTAGCCGTGGCGGCGCTCCAAAATGAGCTCGTGGTTGTGGACGCAGAAGGAATCGTCCTGGCCGGTTATGGACCCGGTTTCGAATTCCTCGATCTCCCCATCGTCAAAGGCTTGCAGAATACCGCCCTGGAAAATGCCCAGAGTCGGAATATAACCAAGATGCGAATCTATCTAGAACTCATCAAAGAATTGGATTCGGAAGGAAGCAATTACGTCCAGACGCTCTCCGAAATCGATGTCTCGGATGTGGAGAGAGTAGCGGTCGTCCCGACCGAAGATCCTGTCCCAATCGTTCTCGGAGACCGGAACTTCCTGCTGCGATATCGGGTGTTTCTGGATCAGATCGAGATCTACCACGAGGTTCAGAAGCAGAGTGGCGACGGAATCAAGTCGATCGATGTGACGCTCGAGGATCGGATCATCATCAAGACCAACCAGAGTTCCAATTCCAGTGGCGTGGAGTCATGAGCTAGATGGCGAAAAAACAAGTAATTACCGGTATCGATGTGGGTACTACCAAGATCTGTTCAGTGATTGCCCAACGAAACGATGGCTCGCTGCAGGTAGTGGGAATTGGAAGCGCCCCTTCACGAGGCCTCAAGAAAGGAATCGTCGTCAATCTCTCGGAAACCATTTCCAGTATTCGCCAGTCGCTGGAGCTAGCCGCGGAGCAAGCCCAGACCGAGACGGTTTCCGCCTTTATCTCGGTCGGCGGTGCCTATCTCCATGGCCGCAACGAAGAGGGAGAAACAGATGTTCGAGGTCGCAATGGGGAGGTCTGCGCCGAGGACATCGATCGCGTCGTATCCGATGCCCGGCAGATCGCGGTGCCCGAAAACTTCGAGATCATCCACGTCCTGACCCAGGATTTTACGCTCGATGGCCAGTCCGGAATCGAGGATCCACTGGGCTTGAAAGGTCAGCTCCTGGCGGTCAAGCTCCACCTGGTCCTGAACAACAGCGCCGTGGTTCAGAACATTGTCCATGCCATCCATAAGTCGGATATTGTCGTGGATGGAGTCGTTATGCAACAGCTGGCATCGGCCGAAGCTGTGCTGACTCCCGATGAAAAAGAGCTGGGAGCCCTGCTCATCGATATCGGTGGTGGCACCACGGATGTGGCGGTCTATAAGCAGGGCACGATTTGGCATTCGGAAGTGTTGCCCATGGGCGGGAGTCTGTTTACCAAAGACATCGCCATCGGATTCAAGGCACCTATAGCCGAGGCCGAGATCGTCAAGAAGCAGGCTGGCAGTGTTTTCCCGGAAAGCGTACCGGGGGAAGAGGTTGTAGAACTGAGTGAAGTCGGATCGGGTCGCAGCCGCACCGTGCCCCGTATTGAGCTCTGCCGCATGATCCAGGCTCGCTGCGACGAATTGCTCAAGGCCATCCTCACAGTGGCACGAAAAGCAGGGGTCGATTCAAATCTCATCGCAGGGGCGGTTTTCACCGGCGGCGGCTCCCTGCTGGATGGCCTCGTTCAGCGATCTGAACAAGCTCTGCGGATGCCCGTCCGGCTCGGTTATCCGACCAATTCCGTACGTTCGGACTCGGAGATTTGCCATCCTTCCTACTCCACCGCACTCGGACTCCTTTTGTATGCTGGCAATGTGCGGGATCGCGCGCGCGACCCGAGTAAGTCGAATCCTTTTGCCCGGCTCGGACGGACAAGCCGCTTCCGAAAGCGGTTCCTGGAGCTAATTGGTTGACGAAACGAAACTCCTTCGAGGAGAAAAAAACTATGACTCAACGTTTGAATTTTCCCGACGAAAAAAACATCAGTCTGTCCTTCGAAGAGAGTCCCATCACAGGGGCCCGAATCAAGGTCATCGGAATCGGAGGCGGCGGTTGCAACGCCGTCAATCGCATGATCGAGTCCGGAATTGAGGGAGTGGAGTTCATCGCAGCCAATACCGACCTCCAGGCCCTGCGCCTCAGCTACGCTCCGATTAAGGTTCAGCTGGGAGCCAAACTGACCAAAGGACTGGGCGCGGGAGCCAATCCCGAGGTAGGAAGGCAGGCCGCACTGGAAGACACCGAGAAAATCATCGATCTTCTGGAAGGCGCAGACATGGTGTTCGTGACTGCCGGACTGGGAGGCGGAACCGGAGGTGGAGGAGCTCCCATTGCAGCTAGCCTGGCGACCGAATTGGGCGCCCTCACGGTGGCAGTTGTCACGAAGCCCTTCGATTTTGAGGGTAAGAAGAGATCGAGGCAATCCGACGCGGCTATCGCAGAATTGCAGGATTCCGCCGACACCGTCATCACGATTCCCAACCAGCGCCTGTTGGAGACCGTTCCTGCCGGCACTACCCTGGCCGACGCCTTCAAGTTTGCCGACGATGTTCTGCGGCAGGCCGTCCAGGGAATCAGTGACCTGATCACCGTCCCCGGTGTCATCAACCTGGACTTCGCTGACGTCAAGACCATCATGACCGGGATGGGGATGGCCTTGATGGGGACGGGAATTGCCGAGGGTGAAGACCGGGCTGATGTCGCTGCCCGAGCCGCCATCAGTAGCCCACTCCTGGAAGACACAACGATTCAGGGGGCCCGGGGCGTTCTCATCAATATCACTGGCAGTCAAAATGTCACGCTGCATGAAGTGCATCGTGCCAGCGCCGTCATTCAGGAGTCCGCTCATCCCGACGCCCACATCATTTTCGGTTCGGTGTTCGACGAATCGATCGGAGATTCCGTTAAAATTACCGTGATCGCCACCGGGTTCGAAGAGGAAAACGAAGATCCGTTCGAGCCAGTCCGAGAGGAACCGGCCCACGATGGCTTCGCTTTCGACCGTAGCTTTCAATCTGCTCCGACCGAGAGAACAAGCCGTCTCGAAGACCGCGAATTGGATATCCCAACTTTTCCTACGCGAGGAAATCCGCTAGTCGCAGCCTTTAACTCAGTAGGGGGCGATACCCTGGCAGTGGCCTTGGAATCCCGGCTCTCAGAGCGCCAAGCGGTAGCGCGAGCGCGGGAGTGCCAGTCTCGTTGGCACCAGAACTCCGGCTCCCTGGGCTCCAGAGAGACGGTATCGCATTCCGCTCCCGAGTCCAGCTTACGCTGACACTGATCCGGACGCCGAGAGCAAGGGTTTTCGAGCATCGAATGGAGCAGTTCTTGTCGGTCTGAGGCAGAGCCTCGTTAGCTAAGTTTGCTCGGGTTTATCTTGACGAATGAGTCAAGTCTGGCCAGTCGCCCTGAAAGGGCAAAGAGATAACAGCCCAGGGCAACGCCCTGGGTAAATCGAGAGAGGAATGAGGAAGCCGGAAAGGCTCCGCGATAATTCTCCCCGACATTCTTTTGCTGGACAACCGAATTATCAGGGTCTCCCGCGTCACACGAGACTCGTTCTGGAATTGATAGTCAAAAGGGGAATTAGATTTCGCGCAGCCCTTCAGGCTGCCTCGTGTCGACCCACCGATCCCCAGGGCGTTGCCCTGGGCTGTTATCCTGGTGCACCTTCGGCGCGAGGTGCCTGGGCCGTTAGTTTTGAGACAGCTTGATCTTGCCTGCAGGCCGCACTTGTATCCAGCCAATGCAATTATTGGGAACTAACCGTCGCTGTGCACGTTCACTGAAGGAATGTCTTACTCGCGCCTCGAGCCTTATCCCGAACTGGCTCCCAACAATGGTTCCGTTTCACTTCAGGACCCGGTCTCTTGGAGATGAGGAGTTCAAGAGATGCCTCGAATTGCGTTTTCACTGCTTTGGGTCAGTTGGTGTGCAGTCATTTGGGGGAATGCCCTGCAAATCGACTTGTACGGCGATGGATGGGAATATCAAGGGTCCGCGGCTCGCGAGACCTTTGATGGCAAGCCGGTTTTCGGAAAGCACCGTGACGCCATCCGTGAGAAGGGTGTTCCGCCCCTGCTGACGAGGCTGCATTTGGAGTCTGATCGGGCTCGATCAGGGAACCCTCTTCTTGCCGCTACGAGAGGGGACTAACGAATTGACTCTGGCAATCACAGATACGTTTGGAGGCTGGGGCGTGATAGGTCAGTTTCCCGATCTTTCAGGTGTACAGCTGAAACTCCCGATGGCTGCCATCGGTTTCCTCGATCTCGACTCGACTGTAAGCAAGTTGCAAGGGAGAGGTGCCTAGTGGGGGCGATGCGCATAGCCTCGCGCCTGGACATACGCCATGATCTGCGTGGGGTCGAGTAGACTCTTCATCTCGAGATGCGCGGTCAGAGGAACTGCCCGAAGTCTGCCCCTTAGCCCGGATTATGCAAGAACCGTAGGCCGGAGTTGAAAAGAGAGTCGAAAGTGGCCCAAATCGGGAGATCGAAGGTGCGACGGGCGGATTTTCGAGGGATCTCTGTGGACGAGCCGTGTGGAGTAGGTGGGGGAGTGAATTTCAGACGGAGTTGGGCCTGAATGAGTGTCCTAAACGATCATTCGGGAGCTAGGAGAGGCTAGCTGGAGTTAAGGCGATTCAAGACGAGGAGGAAAAGGGCCTGCTCCGGAAAGCCGGAGGAAAGATGGCCCCAGATGCGTCGAGTGGTTTGTCGAACCCGCGCCCCAATTTTGAGGACCCGGCGACGCAAAGTTTCGATTTCGAGTTTCTGCCAGGGGGTTCCATATAGATAATCGCGGAGTCGGACGAACATCTGGTAAGCCAGCCCATGCAGGAGAAGTCGAAACTGGTTGGCCAGGAATCGATGACAGCTCAGCCGATCCATACTCAGATGGTTCTTAAAAGCCTTGATGAAGTTCTCCGACTGTCCTCGATCGGTGTAGTGATCATAAAGGGACTGGGAAGAGAGATCGTCTCGGTTGGTGACCACAAAGCGACGATTGATCCCCCGATGGTCGACTTCCACTTTGACGATGACGCGACGGAATCGATCCCAGCTGCCGGCTCGATAAAGAAACTCGTCAAACTGACGCTGTTTTTCCTCGAACTCGTCGAACCTGAGTCGAGTCGACTCGAGCATCGGCTCGACCATCCGTTGCAGGCGGGGGTTCCGGCTTAACCCAATGACATATTGGAGTTTGTTCTCTTCAGATTCACAGAACTCGTAGAGCCGAGGCGTGGCAAAGCCGCTGTCGGCCCGGATCTCAATTTGAAGTTCCTTGCCAACTTCTCGTCGAATGGCTTTCACGATTCGTTTCAGAATAGGAACGATGTGAGAGGCAGCCCCCTTGTTTCCAGGCCTCAATACGACAGTGACCAGGTCCCCCGTAACGGCATCGAAGATCAGCAAAGGATGCAGAATGTGGTTTCGGTAATAGCCGTGGTAAAAAGAGAATTCCTGTTGGCCGTGAGTGTGGTCGTCAGTACTGTCCAGGTCCAAGATGACCGGGTCGGGGCGTCTCTTCTTCAGCGAGCGGACATAACGCTGTAGGAACCCCCGGCTCAGACGCATGAGATCCTTCTTGCTGACAGAGTTTTCCAAACGGGAAAAAGTTGCTTGGGTGGCCAAGTCAGGATCGCTCTCAGGTAACTGATCACAGACGGTCTTGAGCATGGGATCCGAGCGCAGCGTGTCCGCGTCATTGCAGTCTTCGTACCCGGCAACGATCTGAAAGACTAGTTGTCGGATCAGCTTTAACTGCTCATGACGAACGTAGCGTTGGTCCCGGCTATCCGCAATACACGAACTGAAGTCCTCGCAGAGTCGATCTTGCCGATCCAGGGAACCAAACAACAGCCATCCGGCATCGGAAGTCAGGTTCCCACCATCAAAACGAGCCGTGATTTGTGTGTGCGAGTGAAATGCCAGGGTGGTCTGACAGACTGGGTTTGACATTGCCGTAGTTCTCCGATAAGGATTTGTTTAATAAACCCTTTTATATCAGAGAGCTACGGCATTTTTTCTGATCCCCAATCCACTCGAATCCGGATCTCTTGCATAATCCGGGTTAGAATCCCAATCGAAGTCACCGCCTCACGCAACCCGTTGGCTTCCAGGTCACCACTCTGGAATCTCCCGTCCAAGGACCTCTCCGCCTCCACAATCAAATGCCCCAGCTTTTGAGCTTCCTGCCGCATCCGGTCGAATGAAGCTTGCACGGTGGCCAACTGTTAGGGGCTGAGTCCGATTTCTTCCTGGAGTTCGAGAATGTGCTGCGGTCCCGGATAGTGGTTGAGTTCGGCCGCCAAAGCGAAGCCCATGCCATCCCCGTTCAGAAGGGCAGCCTTTTCATCTCCAGAGAGGGCTTTTATTTCCCGGCCCTGCAGATCCATGTAAGGGGACTGAGAAGTGTGTTGAGAGGCGATCAGAACTAGAGAACCCGCAAACATGAACGCACAGAGCATGAGGACAGTAGTGTGTTTCATGATTGCTCTCACGGCAGGAACGGATCCCTGGTTCCAGGAATTCCAAGCTGAGACTGATTTGTACGGTATTGCGGCCGCAGGCGATCTGAAGTGCAGCTCCGCCTTGTGAACAAGGCGGAGCTGCACTCCGCACTCCAAGGCCTTCGGCAAGTTTCTTTCTCGAATGAAACGCGGCAACTAAGAACCTAGTACCATCTTCGTCAATGCCGTGAACAACTGACTCTCTCGAGCAGCGAGTGAAAGGACGGTATCATCGTGATTCATCCCCTCCAAGATCAGGTATTCGATCCCGACTTGCTCACTTCCCAGTCGCTCCACCAATGCATCATTCGACGGCCTGAAACCGGCTTCCTGCCCGGCTGTGCCCAGGGCTACGATTGAATGGAGAGGAAAACACTCAAGATGATACAACGGGCTGGAGGCGGCTTGAGACTCTAGATCGGGAGCATATTCCAGAATCCAATCCACCCCGCGCACATCAAAAGGTGCGCTCAGGGGGAGTGCTCCTTTGATCACGTCTGCTGGCAGTTGGAGCCGACTCCGCCAGTCCTTCTTGAAGGCCGTTTCGGCAGTCAGGATACCTCCGGCCGAGTGTCCTCCCACGAAGATCTGGTCGGGGTTTCCTCCCAGAGTCTTGATTTCTCGATGGATCCAAGCGATAGCTGCTTCGGTGTCTCGGACCGCCGCCGGATAGTGGAATTCGGGTGCCAATCGGTAACTGATTACGGCGGTGATGATTCCCAACTCGGATAGGCCTTCCGAGACGAACCCGTAGTGATACTTATCCCCCTCTTGAAAACCGCCCCCGTGAATGAATAGAAAGACCGGGCAGTCCCCTCCAGATTTGGGAAAATAGAGGTCGAGCTGCTGCTTTGGATGGGTTCCATAGGAGGCGTTCACCAGACACCTACGGTTCCCCCGAACCAGATTTGAACGCTCATCGGCTTGCCGATAGAAACGGGGCCAATCGATGTCTCCCCCCGGGCAGCGATGTGTCGGATACTGTGATTTGTCTGGAATCATGGCCCCCAAAGTACACCACTGAGGTCCCTTTTTTCACGCTGCTTGAAACGAGAGAGGTCAAGTTTCAGATTAGCTCCGACTCTGTTGTGCTGGATCGAGTATGAGAGAAACCTGCCGAAGGCCTTGGAGTGCGGAGAACTTTCTTTCTCTTTCTTCGTACTCTAGACAATCCAGAGGAGCAAGAAGTGATCATGAATCCCCTGTCCCATTTGTTTCGCATCTTGAAACGGGCTTTCTTGCGTCTTACCCTTGCCGAGTCGACGGATCCCGAAGATCGGATGGACGAAGAACTCGAGTTTCCTCTCGAGAAATCGGTGCAGCTCTTGATCGAACAGGGTCATCCGCCTGACAAAGCGCGTCGTTTAGCGACACTTCGTTTCGGGGGGATCATCCAGGTCAAGGAGAAGATCCGGGACGAATATCGCTTCACGAGCCTGCGTGATGGGGTGAAAGACGTTCGAATCGCCTTCCGATCTCTTCGGCGAAATCCGGTCTTCGCGTTGCTCGTAATCCTTTCCTTTGGGGTGGCTGTGGCGGCCTCGGTCGCCAGCTGGAGTGCAATTCAGTCTCTCTTGATCAGCCCGTTGCTGGAGGACGAAAAGCGTGGATTGGTCCTGGTGTGGGGTCGCAATCTTGAGAAAGGGCAGTCACGCGATGTTGTTTCAGGGCCCAATTATCTGGACTTGCGGGACGGCAACGAAGTTTTCCAATCCGTGGCCGCTTTCAAAAGCCGCGAGGGTGCTCTCTTAGGGGCGGAACATCCTCGGGTCCTGGCCGGCATTGAAGCCACTCCCGAGTTGTTCGAAGTGCTGCGGACACCATTTCACTTGGGAAGGGGCTTCAGTCTTCCCCAACTTCGCCAGGATCCCAATCTTGTCGTGATCTCACATCGCGTCTGGATGGATCACTTTGGTGGAAACCAAGGGGTAGTCGGAAGCTCGCTTTCCTTGTTGCGAGGAACTTTTCAAGTGGCCGGAGTTCTTCCTGCCGACTTTGATTTTCTGTTGCCCTCCGAGGTTGTGTTTCCACTCCACGAAGAGGATCTCCGTCGCCGGAGCCGGACTTCCATAAACTACTTTCTATTGGCGCGTCTTCGCGAGGGTGTCGCAGCCCAATCGGCTCAGCAAAACCTTGACCTTCTAATGTCCCAGATCGTCGAGCAAGATCCCCGGGTGGCCGGCTGGACTCTGGCGGTCGAAGATTTCAGGGACAACCTGACCGAGTACCTCCGGGTTCCGCTCCTGCTGGCTCTCGGTTCCGCTCTGCTGATGCTGGCTGTTCTCGTCTTCAACACATCGAATCTATTCCTGGCCAGAGCTCTGACTCGGCGAAGCGAAACAGCGGTGCGTTTCGCCCTTGGAGGGTCCCGCTTGAGGGTTCTACGCCAGTTGATGACCGAAGCCATCGTCCTGGGAGTGATCGGATGTGGCTTCGGTCTAGCTGCAGCTCATTGGATTCTGTTCTTGATTGGGGCTCTGCTCCCCTCTCAGGTCCCGATTCCAGGCTCGGCTTCAATGGCCTCCCTGCCACCCCTCGAGATAAATGGCTTTGCACTCCTACTGGCTCTTTGTTGCAGTGCCATCCCGCTCTTGTTGGTCAGCCTGGCAGCTTTCTCTCGGGGTTCTCGAGTCGATCTGGTTTCGAGCCTGAAAGGAGCCTCTGAAAAGGGGAACCGGAACCGCTCTGCCAGTCCTTTTCGAAGCACCGTGATCTCGGCCGAAGTAGCTCTAGCCACAGTCCTGATTGCGGTCGCCAGCTTGGTGTGGGGGAGTACTTCGCAGCTCGTGCGAGTCGATCCCGGATTCGATCCTGGACCCGTCCTGAGCCTGTATTTTGGGGAACTGAATGACCGAGGAGCAGCCGAGCGCGCGCGCTATTACGAACGTGTCATTGACTCGGTCAAGCGAGTACCGGGTGTCGAATCCGTGGCCTTGAACGACTACATCCCGCTCCAGCAGGAAGATGATTTCGAAGGCTTTCACTTTGCCGATCGGGCTCCTTCTCGGGAGAACTCTTTCCGGGTGGAATGGAGGAGCGGATCAGTCCTGAGTATCTGGATACTCTGAAGATCCCGCTCCTAGCTGGACGCTTCTTCACGGACCAGGACCTCCTGCCAGACCACCGGCGGTGGCCGTCATCAATCAGGCTCTGGCGGAGCGTCACTGGCCGGGGCAAGATCCGATCGGGAGCCGGATCGTGATTCATGACGGCAACTACGGCTTGAGTGAGATCGTTGGCGTCATCGGCGACGTTCGACGAAGGGGTCTGGATAGTGAAGCCCCCCCCCCCCCTGTCCTTTACGTGCCCTATCACCTGAATCCCCGACCCGTGGTCGCGCTCTTCGCTCGCATGAACTCCGATCCTGGGCCGTTGGCAGAGGCGGTACAGGACGCCATCTGGGACGTCGAGCCCAACCAGCCGATTTACGGAATTGAACCCCTTTCGAAAGTCGTCGGCCGTTCCCTTACGGTTCCTCGGCTGGTGCAGCGGCTCCTGGGAATTCAAGCTCTACTCTCGCTATCCGTGGCTTCTCTCGGGATCTACTCGATGTTGCTTTATCTGGTTCAGACTCGAAGCCGTGAACTCGGAGTGCGAGTTGCGTTGGGAGCGGCTCCTCGCCATATACTCACCCTTTTACTGAGCTCATCCTTCAGCACGGGCCTAATCGGATCGGCAGTTGGATTCGGATTAGCCGGGGCGATTAATTCCTGGCTCGGCCCATATCTGTACGGCTCCGACTTCGGCCTGCAGCCTTATCTGGCTTCGTTGGGGGTTATCCTGGGTGCTATCCTGTTGGCCTCCGGTATTCCAGCCTTGTCGGCGGCTCGCGCCGACCCCCTCCGGGTCCTACAAGCAGGGCGCGAATTGCGCTAGTCTACTCGACTCGGCTCCTAGCGAAGCTCCTCCTCAAAACCGGCGAGAGGCTTCCAAGAAAAATCTTGGCGCAGCCCTTCGGAGCGAGCGCGGCCGCCGCCGTCTTTCCCTCGAAAGTGTCAGCGCGGGAGCGGAGAACGGAAGAACGATCGAGAGCGTTTTGGGCGTTCCGGTGGAAGTCCAAGAGCCCGCGCCGAAGGTGCACCAAGATAATAGCCTAGGGCACCGCCCTGGGAAGGAGACAACACGAGAAAGGAAGCCTGAAAGGCTTCGCGATAATCTTCAACCCTGCTTTCTCAGCTCCACAGACTGAAGAAAATTGCTCCCGCGTCCGGCCTGCCGATTCGGGCGCGATCATTAAAAAGGAGTTTCAAACTGGTGGGATGCGTCTGCCAGGCTAGTTTGAGACAGCTTGAACACTGCCTCATGCTCCTCGATGTAGCGGCAACACCAGGCAGGTCGGTCCTCCCTCTGCTTTGTGGGAGATCTCCAGGCCCCGATAGGGAGTCACCTCACAGTTCCGAGCCTCCAACTTCCGAATGGTCTCGACGTTTTCCTCCAGCATCAAAAGCCGTCGCGGACCCAACGCTAGAACGTTGCTGGCCTGGGTAGCGAATTCACTTTCTGGGATCTCGACCAGCTCAATCCCCCGACTCTGCAACTCTTGATAGAAGGGGACGCTCATAAGAGGCGGATGAACCACTGCCAGGTCGTGGTCCAGCATCGAGATCAGACTCAGCAGATGCAGGCAATGGCCGGGACCGGTGTGGAATGGCAGTTCCACCGAGATCACCCGAATCTCGAGTGGTTTCAGCAAGCCGGAGAGCTGTCGGATCCCTTCTCCATTGCTTCGGAAACCGAGTCCCGCCGCGATCGTGTGGGCGTCGAGCCAAAGGAGATCGCCTCCCTCCAACTGGCCCGGGGCCTCGATTCCTCCGAGCACTGGAATCTCGAGCTGATCCACAGTTTTCTCCATGCAGCCGATTTCGGCTGCTCTTTGAGCTTTCCCCATCCGTAGCATGACCGCCCCACTCGGGGTCATCAGCACCGGGTCGAAGACAAAGATCGAGTCCGCCAGTCCTGGCTCGTGCAGACGATGGAAGAGGACTTTAACACCTGCTTCCTGCAGTTTCGTGACCAGTTCCTGGTGTTCCTGGCGAGCTTGGGGCAGGTTAGGACGCGATGCGTAGCCCCATTCGGAGGGCTGGGAAACCTCGAAGCTTTCATCGGGGGATCGGACCAGGGCCGCCCGAAGAGGTTCGAACATCGACTGGGTTCCAAAGCGCATGACTGCAATCTAGCAGACCGGCAACCCTCCCTCAAAGCAGTCGATACATCCCAAGTGCGAAGTGCGAAGTGCGAACCTGGACTTCAAACAAAATGTCCCCGCTATCCCTCTTCATCTCCGCTGTCGCTCTTCTGGGAATTGGAAACCCTGGCCCCCCTGGCCCCTTGTCCTCAGAATAGTTCCACCTTGTTTGACGTAATAGGCTCGGTTGGATCTTTGAAATTCAGCTTCCAGCCAATAGAATCAACTACCTAAGAATCCAGAGTAATATTCCGTTCACGGAAGGGGATGAGAATGGCGATTTGGGATTTTCTTAAGGGTGAGTTACTCGAGATCATCGAGTGGACCGACGACTCACGCGACACACTCTCATGGCGTTTTCCGGACGAAGACAAGGCGATCAAGAACGGGGCTCAGCTCATCGTACGTGAATCCCAGGTGGTGCAATTTGTCTATGTCGGCGAGTTCGGTGACACGTTCGGGCCCGGAAAACACACTCTCGCTACCGACAATATTCCTATCTTGACCCGGCTCAAGTCTTGGAAATTTGGGCTCGAGAGCCCGTTCAAAGCGGACGTCTATTACGTCAATACTCGACTCTTTACCGGAAACAAGTGGGGGACCTCGAATCCGATCATGATGCGGGACGAGGATTTTGGAATCGTCCGAGTGCGCGCCTTCGGGACCTATGATTTCCGGATCTCAGACCCCAAGCTTTTTCTCAAGGAAGTAGCCAGCTCGGACCACAATTTCCGGCTCGACGAGTTTGATGAGACGATGCGTTCCCGGGTGGTGAGTGTCTTCAGCGACTCGCTGGCCACGGCTTCGGTGCCCGTCCTCGACACAGCCACTCGCTACTCTGAATTGGGGGAGGCACTGCTCCCTCTGATCAACCCTGTCATTCAGAGCAAGTATGGCATTGAAATCAGCAGCTTCATCGTCGAGAACGTCTCGGTGCCTGCCGAGGTCGAAGAAGCCATCGATAAGCGCTCGAGCATGGCGGCCGTGGGGAACTTGAACGATTACGTCAAGTATCAAATGGGTCAGGGTATGGAGCAGGGTGGTGGTGGTGCCGGAGGAATGGCGACTGAGATGGCAGTCGGTCTGGCCATCGCACAGCAAATGATGCAGCAGCAGGGTGGTTCTTTGCTGGGCGGTTCGGCCGGAGGTGCTCCGCCGGCGACTCCCGTTGCAGCTCCCGTTCTGGCCGAAATCCTCACTCCCCAGCAGGTGGCCCAGGCGCTGGCGGTGTCGGAATCCGATGTCATGGCCATCATCGAAACGGGGGAACTCAAGGCCAAGAAGATCGGATCCAGTTACCGGATCAAGAAATCGGCCCTCGACGCATTTCTTGCCGATTGAGATTGCATAGTCCTAGGGAATGAACGATCTTACTGCTCTCGAAAAGCATTCGTGTCCGGCCTGCGGGGCCCAGGCCGAGTGGAATCCGGGAAAACAGAAACTGGCCTGTACTTTTTGCGGAACCGAGAGTCCACTCGATGTCAATCCCGAGACAGGCCAGATCGAGGAGCTCGACCTGGTTCGAACTCTCCGTGAGCTGGGCGACGAGCTCCGGGGTTGGCAGGCTGAAAAGCGTACCATCCAGTGCCAGAGTTGTCAGGCTATCTCGGTCTTCGAGCCCGACCAGGTAGGTCAGAATTGTGATTTCTGTGGTTCACCCAAACTAGTCGATTACGAGGAGCTCAGGCCTCCCATCCGGCCTCAGAGTCTGCTCCCCTTCAAAATCAGCGAAGCTCAGGTACGCGAGAGTATTCGCAGCTGGTATGCCGCTAGATGGTTTGCTCCCAACAAGCTCAAGAGCCGGGCCTTGGTCGATCAAGTCAAAGGGATCTATCTGCCGTACTGGACCTTCGACGCTCAGGCCACCTGTCCCTGGACGGCCCAGTCCGGCTACTATTACTACACAACCGAAAGTTACACAGACTCGGAGGGAAAGAGTCGGACGCGGCAGGTGAGACATGTCCGATGGGAGTACAGTTCCGGCAGAGTCGAGCACTTCTTTGACGATGAGCCGGTGCCGGGTAGCAGGGGCGTCAGTCTGGATATCTTGCGCGGCGCCGAACCCTTTCCCCACCGCGGAACTGGTTCCCTATGACAAGGGCTATTTGCAGGGCTTCGTGGTCGAGCACTACCAGGTGGTGCTGATCGAGGCTGCCCAGAGGGGCCGTGATGCGATGCACTCACAGCTGCAAAGCATGTGCGCCGGCCAAGTCCCGGGCGACACCCATCGCAACCTTCAGATCTCTCCGGAATACTCGGGTGAGACCTTCAAACATATCCTGGTTCCGGTCTGGCTGCTCTCCTATGACTTCGGGCGTAGAGTTTTTCAGGTCGTGGTCAATGGCTATACGGGAAAAATCTCAGGTCGGTATCCGAAGAGCTTCTGGAAGATCTTTTTTCTGATTCTCTTCGTACTGAGCATTGTCTTGATCTTGGTTTGGGCTCTGTGAAGGAAGGATTGTGCGGGATTGGGAGTCGGAAAAATGAAGTTCTTTGGTGAAGCCGGTTTCCGGTCGAAGAGGAACCGCTGTGTTGAGATTACCCTGCTTGCATGCCTGTGTGTCGGCTGTGCCCAAGCCCAGGACTACCCGTGCCGGATCGGGGACGGCGCCCCGGCAACTGAAATCGAGCTGGGATCCGCGGTTTTTCCGATCCCGGACTGGACATGGATTCCTTCCCCCCAACTGGCCGGCTTCTCCCGGGAAGGGCTGAACAAGGCGGCTGAATTGGTGCAGGGTTTGAACACCACCAGCCTGATGGTCGTCGTTGGTGGCAGGGTTCTGATGGATTGCGGAGACGTCACTCATGTCAGCTATCTGGCATCGGTGCGCAAGAGCATTTTGGCGATGCTTTACGGTACCTATGTGGCCAACCGGACGATCGATCTCGGCAAAACTCTGGCCGCCATGGAGATGGACGACGAAGGAGGCTTGCTTGCGATCGAGCGAAAGGCCACTATCGAGAACTTGATCAGTGCCCGTTCTGGGATCTATCATCCGGCTTCTAATCCCGGCGATAATCTCGCTTCGGCTCCGCCTCGGGGCTCCCAGCAACCAGGAACTTACTATCTCTACAGCAATTGGGATTTCAATGCGGCCAGCGGCGCCTTTGAGCGAGCTACCCGGAAAGACCTCTACGATGTGCTGGATGTAGAACTGGCTCGCCCCATTGGTATGCAGGACTTTGAGCGGTCAAGGCATCGGAAGTCTGGAGATATGAGCCGGTCGCGCTATCCCGCTTATCACATGCATCTTTCAATCAGAGACATGGCACGGGTGGGGTATTTGATGTTGCGGGAAGGGAACTGGAACGGAGAACAGCTCGTCCCCGGAGACTGGGCACGCCGAATTGTGAGTATCGTAACCCCAGTCGAGGAAATGAACCCTGCCCCTCTTCGAGAGGGCCCGTTTGGCTATGGATATATGTGGTGGGTGTGGGATGGCCCTCATGCAGAAGGAGCCTACCAGGAGGCCTACAGCGGAAGGGGCGCCTATGGCCAATACATCACGATTCTACCCAGGCTGGGCCTGGTGGTGGTCCACAAGACCGACCCCAACCCCCAGGCCCGACCCGACGTTGCTCGTCGCTTGGGCCGCCGACAAGCCGCCTCCACCAGTTGGGAGGACTTTGCCAAACTCCTCGATCTGATCGTGGCGGCCAAACATTAGCTCGGACTAATCACGCGTTTTCGAAGCGAAGGGTCGGTATTACGCCGAGATATGCGCTATCGGAGTACGATCGTTAGGTTAGGGCCGTAACTCCGCGCTGAAAGTTTTCTTCGCACATCCGGGGATTCGGACGTTACTTATAGTAGGGGCCCTCACGCCCCCCGTGGCGGGGGTGCGCCGAAATTAGGTGCGCCGAAATTAGGTGCGCCGAAAACAGTCGACGTCAAATAGTGGCAAGTGCACCAAGAAAATCTCTGCGATCCCTTTGCGTCTCCGCGTCTCTGCGCTTGCATTCATCTCCTGCCACGAACCCAATCACCTCAGGGCAAAACCTGCAACTCGATATGGGTGGGGAATTCGGCATTCCGGTAAACCGTTTGTGTCGCTTTCTGAAAGGCTTCCGGTCCAGCGTGGTAAATATCGACGAAGGTCTGCGGATTCCGGTCGATCACCGGGAACCAGGTGCTTTGAATCTGCACCATGATTCGGTGGCCCCGCTTGAAGGTGTGAAATCGATCTCGCAGATCGAAGCGAATCGGGGTTACTTGACCCAGTACCAGGGGCTCCGGCTCGGAGTAGGAGCTCCGAAACTTGGCCCGGAACACTTCACCCGCCAATAGCATCTGGAAATCTCCCATCCTGACTCCCTGCGGATTGGGTTCAGGGTCGGCGGCGTCGCCCGGCAGCACGTCGATCAATTTGACGATGAAATCCGAATCCGTGCCACTACTCGATACGAAGAGGTTGGCCAGGATCGGGCCGGCAATCGTGACGTCCTCCTCGAGTGGATCGGTCTGATAAACCAGAACATCGGGGCGGGTTGAGGCAAAGCGCTGGTCCTCGATCATCCAAAGATGCCCTTGAGTGGCTCGGATCTCAGCCGAAAAAGGGACCGGGTGGTCGGGATCGCTCACGAAGGAGTCCGCTCCACCCGTCGTGGACGTCTCGAATGAAAGCTTTCCTGCCTCGTGCAAGTAGAGGTTTTTCGAAACCGTGCCCTGGGGAGGCCAGTGGTCAAACTCGCGCCACTGGTTGGCCCCGGTTTCAAATACGACGGCTTCCTTCCCCGACCAACTGCCTTGATCCTTCAGGTAGTGTTCGAAGAACGGAAACTGGACCGACTCTTGAAAATAGTTCGAGGTCGAAGAACCAAAGTCGATGTCTCCCAGGCTGTCCCCCAGCATGCTTCGCCAGCCTCCATCGCGCCAGGGTCCGACCACTAGCGTACTCTGATTGTTGGCAGTCGATTTTTCGAGTGTGTAGTAGATCGACATTGGACCGAAAAAGTCTTCGGCGTCGAACCAACCGGCAACATTCAGGACAGGGTGCTCGATCCCTTGGAGATCGGCCAGCAGGTTCTGACGTTGCCAGTAGTCGTCATAAGTGCCGTGCTCCATGAACTCATTCCAAGCCGGCACTCTCTTTTGGAAATACAGCTCGTCGATCTGCCGGATCGGGCCGAGTTCGAGAAAGAAACGATAGCCCCACGGGGTTCCATAGTCGAAACCCTGAGGTCGGGATTCGGAAGGACCGGATCGGGAAACTGCGTTCCGGGCCAGCCAGGAAAACGCATACATGAGCCGAAATGCGCCATTGTGGTGCCAGTCGTCCCCAATGAACATGTCGGCTGGAGAAGCCTGTGGTGACGAGGCCTTGAGCGCAGGGTGAGCGCCGATCATCCCCATTGCTGTTTGCCATCCGTCGTAGGAAATTCCCCATTGCCCCACCCGTTTGTTATGTCCTGCTACATTGCTGAGCAGCCATTCGATAGTGTCGTAGGTGTCCGTGCTTTCATCGGTGCCATTAGAGTCGGACCGGAGCGGTTTGATGACTTCGAACTCCCCTTCCGACTTGAACTTTCCGCGCACGTCCTGAAAGGCGAAGATGTAGCCGGATTCGTCGAACTCACTCGAAGTCCCGAGTAGATCTGGAAACTCGTCCTCGCCGTAGGACCCGATCGAATAGGGAGTCCGTTTGAGCAGAATCGGGTATTCCCGAGAGCTGTCCTGCGGGCTGTATACCGTGGTGTAGAGCTGGACTCCATCTCGCATCGCGACCATGTGAGTCGACTTAGCGTAGCTGCTCGTGACTGAGTTTTCGCCGGGCGAACAAGCAGACGGAACCAAAAGGAGGATCAAAGGAAGAGCCCGAGCTGTCCTAGTCATAGTGTGCGTACCTCTAAGTCTCCCTGCGAACGGCAGTCGTTGATCGTCCGACTCACCGGGGCTTCGTGCCGAGAGTAACCGAGTGCTGAGCGCAGCGAGAGTGTGGAAAAACTTGGGATTTGGTCCTTGGGACTCGGGAACTTCACGGCCTGGCGGTCCCCGCTAGACCGTGACGTACTTGTACATCAGCCGAATCAATTGGTAGGCCTCGGTCATGTCCTTGGCCTGAAAGCGAACCGTATAACCATCCTCTCGAACCACCCCGGGAATGGCCTGCAGCACATGGGGACGGGCTGTTGACTGAAACCGTATCCGCACGTTGATGGGACCTTGCAATATCCACGGCTTGAAGCTGTCCAGTTTGATGAGCGCCTCTCGAGTTGTTCGTCGCAGTGATTCATGAACCTGATCCAGGGGGTAGAGCTTGCAGCTCAAAGCCCCGATCGATTCCTTGGTCGCGACGACAAGAGGCTGGATCCGCTCCTGAATCTGATTGGTGAAGACCAGGTCACCCGCGGCCATCACGACGGGCACTCCCAAGGATCCGGCAAGAGCTGCATTCAGCCCCCCTTCCCCTACCTCGGTTCCATTTAACCAGAGGCCTTTCACCGACCCCGATCCTGTGTGGGCCAGGAAGCCATCCGGAGTCCCGGCACGGGAGTGATAGCCCAGGAAGATGACGCCATCGAAACTCTCATCGAGCCCTTGAACCATCCCCAGAGGCTTGATGTTCCCTTGAATATAAGTCACCCCAGCTGGGAGTTCGGTGTGGAGCAGATTCTGCATATCACCATGTGAATCGTTGACCACAATCTCGGCTGAACTCCGTTCCAGGATGGTCTCGACTACGTTGAGAACTTCATTCGTCATTAATCGGCGTCCGGTGGCGTAGTCTTTTCCTCCGCTGCCGGTCATCTTGGAAGTTCCGATCCCGCTGATGCCTTCCATGTCGACCGAGATGAAGATCTTGGGTCGGCGATTCTGGCCGGCTGTGAAGGTGATCAGAAGGCAGAGGATCGCGCCGTTGATGGACCAGATCGAAACTACTCGTGCCATTCGCTTCATGTTTTGCCTCCTACCATGCGATACCGTAGTCTTCACCGAAATTGCTAGAGGCGCCCCAGAAGGTGCCGTTCTTCCGATCAAAGAAGATGGCATGGATGGGCCCCGAGGTGAAATCCGCGTCTTCCACTGTGTAACCCATCGTCTCCAGTTTGGCCTTCACCCAGGGCGGTACGTCACGCTGCAAGCGGAGCCGGCCAGGCTGGGCGTCGTGTGCTCCGAACGAACTCCTCATCTGGTAGCTCACGATGTTGGGAGCTTCTGCCGCCTGTTGGACATTCATGCCGAACTCCACCACAGCCAGGAAGAACTGAAGCATGTTCTGGTCCTGGGTATCCCCCGCCTGCACGGCAAAGGAAAGGTAGGGCTTCCCGCTCTTGAGTGCCATGCTGGGCGTCAGAGTGGCCCTGGGCCGCTTTCCCGGTTCCAGCACATTGAAGGGGTTTTCGCCGGCGTCCAATACGAAGCTCTGCATACGCTGGCTCATGCCGATCCCGGTTCTTCCAGCCAGGGTGGCGGGGATCCAACCTCCACTTGGAGTTATCGAGACCACCCAACCCTCGGCATCCGCTGCCTGGATCGAGGTGGTTCCGGCTCGAAAATCAGCTTCGTACTGCTCTAACTCGGCCTGAGAACGGGGTGTCGGTTCGACCGGATCTTTGTCCTGAATGCGCTTCAGCAGATCCGTATAGGGATTGTGTTGGCCTTGAAACGGGTAGGGGTCTCCGGGACCGGCCTCGGCGTCGTTCTTCTCCCAATTGATCTGCGCCATCCGTTGCCGGGCGTAGTCTTTGGAGAGCAGCCCCCGGATCGGCTCTTCTGGGGGGAAATATGGATCACCGTAGTAGAAGTCCCGGTCGGCGAAAGCCAGATTCATGGCCTGGTAGATGGTGTGAATGTAGCGCGAGGAATTGTAGCCCATCGCTTGCAAGTCGAGGTTTTCCAGGATATTCAGTGCCTGTAACAGAACCGGACCCTGGACCCAGGTAGTCAGCTTGTAGACGTCGATTCCTTTGTAAGAAGTCTTGACCGGTTCTTCCAGGTAGACCTGCCAATTAGCCAGGTCCGCCATCGTGTGAAGTCCTCCCTGTTCTTGAGATCCACGGACGAACTCCTCGGCGATGTCGCCCTTGTAGAAGCGGTCATAGGCAGCCAGGATGGCCTGTTTGCGGCTCTTTCCGGAGGCCAAAGCTCTCTCCTCTGCCTCTACCAGCTTGGTGAGTGTGTCGAGGAGCTCGGGTTGGCGAAAGATCTCTCCCGGATGAGGGGCTTCTCGCTCGTCGCCCAAGTGGGGTAACAAAGTCTTTCGGGAGTAGGGCCACTGCCGGATCTTCTCCTTGTTGCTTTCGATATTGTTCGCCATAGCGGCTTCTATGGGATACCCCTCGGCCATTTCCATAGCGGGAGCCAGAACTTCTTTCAAGCTGAGCTTTCCGAATTCGGCCAGCATAATGAGCAATCCCCCGGGTGTTCCCGGCGTCACAGCGGCCAGTGGGCCATCAGACGGAGGGTAGGGCATTCCCTTCTCCCGGAAATACTCGGGTGTGGCGCCAGTCGGAGCTACCCCCAGCGCATTGATTCCGTTCACCTTGCCGGTGTTCGGGTTGAAGATCAATGCTTGCGTCTCTCCCCCCCAGCTCAGGCTGTCGAACATGGTGCTGGTGGCGGCCAGCATGGCGCAGGCAGCGTCGACAGCGTTTCCCCCCTTCTGAAAAGTAGCGGCTCCGGCAGTAGCGGCCAGGGGTTTGCCGGTAATCGCCATCCAGTGACGGCCATGCAGGATCGGTTTTTGAGTGCGTTGGGACAGGCCGGGGACCACGAGCAAAGCAACAATGGCCACGAGGACCGGGACAATCCAGAAAATTCGTCGTGTCATGGGAAACCCTCCAATGGGAGCGTGAAAAGTTCTGTCAGGCTACCGCGTAAGGCCCGGGTCTGCCGCAGTATGTCCTGGTGCGGCCATTATAGAAAGAAAAGAGGGTAGGGCCAAGGAGCCAGTTTTGGCATCTAACTGAAACTAATTGTTTCTTGCGCCCCGGGCGCCTTGGAGCAAGTGCTGTGGCTGCGCCACAGCCTAAAATCCGCGGCCAGGCATGCCGGACGCTTTCGCTAGCAAGGCTTGCGGGAAGCAAGGCGGCGGCATGGCCGCAGCACTCCGAAGGGCTTCGCCAACTGACTGGCTACTGGCTTAACAACCCCTCATCTGGGGAAATGGAACAAAGGAATGCAGAAGAAGCTCTTGACGAAGGCACGTGCAGTGCGTCGCGAAGTGACGCACTGCACGTGCTGACCGTTCCAGGCAAGCAAATTACTGAGGCAGTGTCTTGCCGAAGGCGTCGATTCTCGACGCACTCCAAGGCCTTCGGCGGCAATTGAAAACCAGATTCCAGCTCAGTTTGAGTATCAGACTTGGGCAGGCTACATAGTCCACATACTTGTGCTATATTCTAATCATGCCTCAACTATTCCTGTATGTGCCGGAACCCGTCGCAAAGGAGCTCCAGAAGAGGGCTAGCCAGCGAGGGTTGAGCCTCTCGCGATTCCTGGCGGAGCTGGTCAAGCGAGAAGTCGAGAAGTCGTGGCCTCGACAATTTTTCGATGAAGTTGTCGGGGGTTGGCAGGGGGATCCGCTCGTGAGACCTGAGCAAGGTCAACCGGAGGCTCGCGAAGGACTCTAGTGATGTTCCTCCTGGACAGCAACGTCTGTATTCGGCTGCTCAATGGAACGTCTCGCGCTGCGGCGACACGACTGGGACGAGAGAGCCCCGCTCACATTCAGCTTTGTTCGGTGGTCAAGGCAGAGCTCTTGTTCGGAGCCCGTCATAGCCGGCGAACCGCGGAAAATCTCAGACTCCTCGAGCGTTTCTTTGCTCCCTTCGATTCTCTTTCATTCGATGATTCTGCCGCCCAGCACTACGGCTGGATTCGTGCCGAGTTACAGAGAGCCGGTCAGATGATCGGACCCAACGACCTGATGATCGCCGCCATCGCCCGGGCGCACGATCTGACACTGGTAACCCACAACATATCTGAATTTCAGAGGGTGCTCGGTCTGCGACTGGAAGACTGGGAAGGCATTGACAGAGGCACTCAATGCATTTCGTCACGGATGCGATGCGACAACTTCGAAAGGATGTGATGACGCCCGTACGAGCGTTCGGATCTCCCTTGTCGGGAGGCGCCAATCGATCCTCGAATCATAAGGTTTTCGTGGGAACGCTCCTAGCGGCGTAACGCTTTTGTCCTGTTCGACAAATGACAGCCTGCCGGTTTCCAGGCCCGTTGCGCCGCCAGCATTCGAGGCATCTGCTTATCCAGCCAAGAATAAACATCGCCAATATAGGTGTTTTCATCGAGTTCGTATTTCTTCGATAGCAAAATCGGTCCGGCATCCAACTCCTCCACCATTTGATGGACGGAAAGCCCAACATGGATTTCCCCATTGAGGATCGCCCAATTGGGACATGCATTGCCCCTATAGCGGGGAAGGTCTCCTGCCTGGACATTCAAGACGCCGTGGGGAAAGGAATTCAAGAACCGGCGAGGCAGAACGGTCATCCAATTGACCGAGATGCAAACCGCCGCATCCAAAAGCTTCAAATCTTCAATTCGGTCCGCTATTCTCAAATCATTGAAGTAGGGACACCCAATTTTCTTGGCGAAGCGACGAAAATCTTCTTCTTTGGCGCTGTAAAAATCTTCGCTTTTGCAGGTGTAAACAAAGGCGATGGCATGTCCCTCATCCAACAAAAGTTGGCCTGCCTTTTGGAAGCGCGCTCGTCCTCCCGATTAGCCCAACGCGCATACTAGGTCCTCAAAAGAAAGTGCCGCGTCCTTTTGCGCAAGAAGTGCCTCCAGATAGGAGCGCGCGCCGCGATCGAGGTTCACGAAAGGCCTCAATTCGTCACCAGAGCGCGCGTGCCTTTGACAGAGTATCGGCAGCAGCGTACCCTTTCAGCAACTGATCCAAGACGCTAAGAACAATGCTTTTCCATGGTTCCTATGCCCCTTACGATCGCGAAAGGGTAGCAGTCGGACTCCAAAGCTAGTTCAATGAATCGAATGAAAAAAGAGATCACATCAGTCCTGTGCCTTTTCATCGTAGTGATAGCTGCGGGTTGCCGGTCTGAACCTGCCACGCCTGCTGGCTTGATCCTGACCAACGGCGCGGTCCACGCCGCCGAAGGTACGGTTGAAGCGGTGGCCATCGCCCCTGACGGTGTCATCATCGCCGTGGGAACGAGCCGAAGCATCGACCGTTACCGAGGTTCCTCTACCCAGGTGATCGATCTCCAGGGAGATTCCGTCCTTCCGGGGTTCCATGACATGCATGTGCATCCGATGGGTGCCGGTCTTAGAGAAAAACAGTGCATGTTCCCCCAGGGATCCAATCTCAAAATCATTCAGGACACCATCGCGGCCTGTGTGGCGGAGCGTTCCCCGGGCGATTGGATCAGTGGTGGACAATGGGACGCATCTCCTTTGGGAGGGGTGCCCAATCGCGGCATGCTGGACACGGTTTCTCCCGACAACCCGGTGGTGCTCCGGGACACAAGCGGGCACAGCACCTGGGTCAATTCCGCAGCTCTCGAGCTGGCCGGAGTCACTCGAGACACTCCCACTCCTGTAGGAGGGGTTATCGAAAAGAATGCCAATGGGGAGCCCACCGGGGTGTTCCGAGAACGTGCTTCCGGACTGGTTCGATCCAATGCGCCGTCATCCACCTTTGAAGAACAGAAAGCAGCTCTGACCTGGGCTATGGACAAGTTGCTTTCTTATGGCATCACGTCTTATACGGATGCCGGTGTGTCCAGCCAGTCGGCGCAGGCCTATGCGGAACTGGCAGATGAGGGGACGCTCAAGCAGCGGGTGCGGATGTGTCTTCGAGGGCGCTCTGGAGGGGAGGGGATCATCGCTTCCCGAGAGAACTATGCGCGCGAACGGCTCTTTCCCGACTGCGTGAAGCTCGGGCTCGATGGAGTCCCAACCGATAGCCATACCGCGGCCATGCTGGAACCCTATGCAGGCACAACCACCGCGGACAATGACGCGTGGCGGCTGGGCTTCCTTCTGATTCAACCCGAACAGCTTAACCAGTTAGTGACGAATTTCGATCAACTCGGCTTGACGGTGAAGATACATGCCGCTGGTGATGCCGCAGTGCGGGCCGGCCTGGATGCCATCGAAGCGGCACGTAGTGCCAACGGCCCTAATGACCAGGGCCATAATGTCGGTCACGTCACTTTCATCTCTCAAGAGGATGTGCCGCGGGCCCGGG
>CBDDCF010000025.1:0-188972 GCA_965225995.1 Acidobacteriota bacterium
TCCATATGAGAGCGAGCCGTCTCTTTGGTGGGCTTCGTGTCTGCCGCAAAATCGAAGGTCGAAAGATCGTCGCCCTCGCCATCGTGGCAGTACCAACAGCGGGTACCCAGCGCAAAGGTGTAGTTTTTCATCTGATCCACCAGTTGACGCTGGGGAATATCGTTGGGAAGCACGGTCAGATTCGTGAACGTGGCCGGAATCTGGGCGAAGGCTGTCCACGCCAAACCGACCAACAACAACAAGCCGACAGTGACCACTACGACTACTTTGCGACGATTGCTCATACTACTTCTCCTGGATCCGTCAGAACCCTCAACTTGAGACTTCGGATTTGCGACTAATTCTCAGGTTCCAACCGATCGGCACTGTCATGCCGCCGGATGAAAACGGCTAGAACGGCCTCTATTCTAAACGATTTCGGCGAAAGCCGTGCAAGATGTCCTCGCGACTTAGATTTTGGGCCGGGCTCCGCTGTAGCCGGTCATCTCGAGATAACCGCGCCCTCGGATTGCTCGCTCTTCCTGGCTGCCGGATGCTTCCACTTGGCCCTCCCAATAGATCACTCCCGTCGATCGCAAAGTGATCAGTTCCTGGTTCGGCATCACAGACCGAACTTCTAACTCCAGTTGCCGGGAAGCGATCCGAATCCTCCAGGCCACTGGATAGTTGCCGCCGGTGACGGGGCTCTTCCAGAATTCCAGCGGAGTCAACTCGATTCCTGGCCCACTCAGGGTTGAAGATTCGCCGGTGCTCGACACCCAGGTGCCGGATACGGTGGTAGATTCGGAGTCACCCCGCCGACGCACCTGGAAGAGCATCAGGTCCTCACCATTCTCCAACTGTAGACTGAACCAGTCCCAGCCCACTTCTTCCAGGGAGAGGAGATCGGACATGAATTCATGATCCATCCAGGCAGCGGCTCTCACCTCATGACTCTCCCCCTCCAGTTCCAGGCTGCCCCGGCCCTCGAGACGAGTTAGCGAGTAGTAGTGAGAGGCTTGATTCGGTCTCGGGCCCTTTCGGCTGAACCCTCCCTCGCCGTGCAGCACGGGCGGTTTTCGGCTCTCGAGCTGCAGCTCGAGCTTCATCCCGGGGACGGCAGCCCGCACCAGAAAAACCTCTCCCTCCAGTCGGGCAGACCAGTTTTGCGACCAGACGTTCAGGCTGCCTTGCTCCGAACCGGCCAGACCGGGCCCGACCCGTGCCACCTTTTCTCGAAAATGAAAACGGCCGGTGCTGGGATCGGAGATCGCGAAGTGCGCTGGATAGAGTTGCTGGGGTCTCCAGCGGGAGGGGTTTTCCGGCACATCATCCAGAGCTACCCGAAAGAAGGTGACCTCGAAACCGAAGTTTCGGCCGCTAGTAGTCGTCAAATGTCCGGTGAAGTACCACCATTCCGTCTTGAAGGAGGGGTGACTTCCGTGGTCGGTCGGAAAACTGAGGTTTCTTCCAGGGCGCGCCGACTCGAAGGCGTTCTGAGGAAGGAGCAGGAGAGAGATCAGCAAGACTCGATGCATCGATTCCTCACTCTGCCCGGAGGCTCCGGATAGGATCGGTTTGGGTAGCTAGTCGCGCCGGGTAGAGACCCGACAAGAGGGTGGCCGCCAGGACACCGGCCAGAGCCAGCAACACGGAGATCCAGGGGGGATCGAATTGAATGGTCCAGCCGAAAGCTTGCCGGTTGATGACGTAGATGAGAACCAGAGACAGCCCCATCCCCAACAGACAACCCAGGGTCAGGCCCAGCACCCCGGTCAGGAACGCCTCGTTCAGGGTCATGCGCCGGAGTTGTCGGCGGTCGGCTCCCAGGAACTTGAGAATCGCGATTTCACCGCGCCGCTCCAGGATCAGCGTCCCCAGGGTATTCGTGATCCCTAGCACAGCCACCACAATGGCCACAATTTCCAGGGCATAGGTGATTCGAAAAGTCTGATCAAAGATTCGGATCGCCTGCCTTCGAAGGTCGGAGTTGCGAGCTATGAAGAGATGGGCGTCAGAGAGAATCTCTCCGATCTGTCGCCGAATATCGTCGACACCAGTCTCATCTACATCCACGTACACGGCGAGATTGGAAAGAGTCCGATCCTGAAAATGCTCCCAGTAAGTGGACTGGTCCATCACGATCAAGCCCCGGTCCGAGGAATAATCATAGTAAACTCCTTCCACCAGAAAGGGGATGGGTCCGGCTGGAGTGGGAAGAACAATCTGTTGCCCAGCTTGGACGTCCTGTTTGAGAGCGAAGGGTTCGGATACGATCACGGCTGGTCGGCCAATGACTTGGTGGACTACTTCAGAGGTCGTGCGGCCGTCAACGAATAAAATTCGACTGTTGCGTGCCCGGGTGGCAAGATCGGCTCCCGCGAGGGTCACCGGTATTCCCGCATACTCGATCGTGTGTCCCCGAAAAGAGCCGACTGCACGCACCCCATCAATGCCCTCAATTGTGGAGACGAAACTGTGCGGCATTCCTGGACCACTGCCTCCGGCACCGGTTGTACCGGCTGCCGAGATGTACAAGTCAGCTCGAAAAGTCTGATCGACCCAGGCGATAACGGTTCGCCGAAAGCTCCCCACCATGACGAAGATACTGACAAGCAGCGAAACCGCGATCCCGAGGGAGATGACGGCGACTACCAGCCGGGGCAGGCCTCGGGCTACGGCGTCAAGCGCAAGCCGACCCTCAATTTGACGCATCACCCCTGTGAGTCGGAGCAGCGAAAGCAGCAGCCGCGACAGTTCCGGTGTTATTAGACCGAATCCACAAATCAGTACCACGGCGCTGGCATAGCCCCAGATGGGAACGTTCCCAGAGGCCGGAATCTGAGCGATCGCCGCCCCCAATACGATCAGGGCGAGCCCGATCCAGACCAGAACCCTGGGAAAGGCGTTTCCGTCTCCAATCAGGAATCCCTCCCGCAAGACCCGGACAGGCGATACATTCGAGACACGCAGGCTGGGAATCGTCCCCGACACAAGTCCGAGCAGAGCCCCCAACCCGAGCATGAAAGGGTAGAACAACCCGCCTTCGTCTCCTTCCATCGGGCGAAGTGAGAATCCCAGGTATAGAGTCTCTACCGTGCGCCGGACCATCGAGTCGGCCAGCCCGCCCATAATCTGGCCCAGCCACAACCCGATCCCCGATCCCAGAACACCGAACAACATGGATTCGCACAAGAACAACCCCAGAACCAGCTCTCGTGAGGCTCCCAGTGTGCGCAGCGCCGCCACTTCGCGGCGGCGGCGCACGGCAGCCAGGTTCAAAGTGTTGTAGATCAGGATGACACCGACGATCAAGGAGAGATAGGAAAGAGCGGTCAGATTGTAACGAAATGCCCGGAGCATCTTATCGCTTTGCTCAACGGCTTCCCCGGACTCCCGTAAAAAAGCGGTTTCAGGAATGATCCCTCGAACCCGGCTCAGGAGATCTTCAATCGGCGCGCCTTCGGCCAGCTTGAATTCGATGCGGTCGAGTTGGCCGACCTTTTCCAGCAGATTCTGGGCGGCCGCCAAATCGAGAAAAAGCAGGTTGCCTCCAAAGGCATTGGCGGCGCCGGCGTTCCGCACTACGCTGCCCACTCGGCCGCGCCACTCTCGGTCCCCATAGAGGAGCGTGATCTCATCCTCGACGCCCACTGCCAGGCGGTCGGCCAGTGAGGCGGGCAGGATCAAGGCTCGGGGATCACTGATCAGGGACAAGAAACTCTCGAGTTGTACTTGATCTCCGATTCGATCCTGCTGCGAAGTGTAATAGTCCCGGAATAGCCCATCCCCGAGCAAATCGACGCCGTACACGTTGATCACCAGACGGCTTCCTCGCAAACGCACCCTTCCCTCGATCATGGGGGTCACCTGTCCCCAGTCCCAGAGAAAGAGAAGTTCTCTCAGCAGTTCTTCCGGAAGGGGTAACCCGTTGTTGGTGATCTGGTAATCCGCCGACCCGGAAAGGACCTGCAAACTGCGAGAAAAGGAACCGACCGCTCTCTCGCTCGACTCATGTACCGCCACCACGACGCCGATACCGAGAGCGACTCCCACCAGAGTAAGCAGTGTACGGCGAGGCTCCCCAATCAAGTCCCGGATGACGTAGCGATGGAAAAGCAGGCCGAAACGCTTCATGCCAGTAGCCGACCGTCTTTCATGCGCAGGGTCCGGGCAGCGAAGGCAGCCGCCTCTGCGCTGTGAGTAGCCAGTACAATTGCAGTGCCGAAATCTCGGGTCAGCCGGGTCAACAGTTCCAGAACATTATTTCCGTTGTCAGAATCGAGATTCCCGGTCGGCTCATCAGCCAGTACAAGAGGAGGCTTCTGGACAATAGCCCGGGCCACCGCCACCCTCTGCATTTCTCCTCCTGAGAGGGTGGCGGGCAAAGCCTTACGACGATTCTCGAGGCCTACGAGATGGAGCAGCTCTCCGACCCGACCGCCGTTGTTGCTGCCTGCGAAGAGGAGGGGGAGTTCGATATTCTCCTCCACCGTCATTGTCGGGAGAAGGTGGAAGAACTGAAAGACGAAGCCGATCTCGCGGCGCCGAAGTTCCACCAGTTGCTCCTCCTTCATTCGGTGGAGAGCTTTGCCCTTGAACCAAACTTCCCCGGAAGTTGGCGGATCCATCCCCCCCAGGACATGCAGCAGCGTGCTCTTGCCACATCCACTGGGCCCGGTAACGGCCACGAACTCGCCGGCCTCAATTCCTAGCTCAATGTCTCGCAGAGCATGGACATCACTTCCCTGCCCCGGATAGATCTTGTTGACGTTCTTGGTCAGAAGGAATTCGGACACGGAGCACATCCTAACATTCCGGTCGCTGGGACAGGCTAACCTGAAACTTGATCACCCTCTGACTTGAGTCTTGTCTGCTTCGCCTCCTCAGAGCCGATCCACGCTTTGTAGGAGTTAGATTTGCTGACGAACCCGGCTGTCCAGGCCGAATTCGGCACAGGGACCCCTCAGGCAGGGCATTGTACCCGCCCCCCCCCGAACCCTTCCTGCGCTCTGAGCACCGGTACTGTGCCCTGCTCAAAGCTCTCCTGCCAGGAGAGCGGAGTTCGCCGGCACATCTGGGCTCCTACAAAGCATGGTGTGCTTCCACGGCCGCGAAGCAGATCAGAATCGAAGCGGGTCCCAGTTTCATTCATGAACGATCCGGCGCAGCCGGAGGCACCACTAAGCTGAAACTTGATCGTGGGAAGCTCCCTCGCTGACGCTTCGGGCTCCGAAAGATCTTGGCCAAGCGCCATGTGAGCTTCGAAGCATTCCTACGGAGCCTGAAGCGGGAGCGAGGGAGCGATTCCAGCTTCTTTGACATCCGGCTCCTACAGCATGAGGCGTCAGCTGGAGGATCCCGCATCGCAACGGCGCAAGCCACCCGCCCCTGGCGACATCGGTTAGAATGAATGGGTTGCGGCGCGGGCAGGGTGTAAATATTCCGAGGCCGACAAGCGTAGGGACTACTTAGGGGGCTGCGCCCCCCTGGGACGAGGGTTTTCATGAAAGTCAGAGCGTCCATCGCCGGAGAGATTCTCAGACTGGCGATGGGTTCGATTTGGGCCAACAAACTGAGAACATTCCTGACTCTGCTCGGGATCATCATGGGGGTTGCTTCAGTCGTGGTCGTGGGCGCGGGAATCCGGGGATCGCAGACCTACGTTCAAGAATCAGTGGCAAAGGCACTGGGAAGCAACTCGTTCATGCTCACCCGTTTTTCTCGCTTCGGGGCTGTCAGCGATTCGAGTTTCCAGGAGATGATCCGTCGCAATCCGGATTTGACGATGGAAGATCTTGAATTCCTGCGTAAGACCTGCAGCCTTTGCAGCGAAGTCACGGCTGATCTCTCCACCAATCAGACCAGCTATGGCGAAGGCAAGGAGTTGCAGGGAACCAACATCCAGGGAACGACTCCCAACGCTATCCTGTTGGGAGACTTCGAGGTTGTGGAAGGACGTTTTTTCTCTGAACTGGAGAATCAACGCTCGAGGAGCGTAGCGGTTATCGGACAGGATCTGAAGGATGAATTCTTTCCTAACCTGGACCCCGTCGGCCGGACCATCAAGATTCGGAATCAACCGCTACGTGTGATCGGTCTTCTGGAGAAGAGGGGATCGAATTTCGGGCAGAGCCAGGACAACCTGATCTACATTCCACTGTCTACCTATCGAAAGATGTTTGGAAACCGCCGCTCGATCACGATCCGGGGCCGAGCCGCCGACCCGGAGCGCTTTGACGAAATGATGGATCAGGCGCGGGTCGCAATGCGTATCCAACATCAGCTGAAGCCCGATGAGAAGGATGATTTTGGTCTCATTTCGACCGATCAGATCAATGATATGGTCGATCGTTTTGCTGCCATCGTCGCCTCAGTAGTCCTACCCATCACGCTGATATCTCTGGTGGTAGGAGGCATCGTCATCATGAACATCATGTTGGTCTCTGTCACGGAGAGAACTCTCGAGATCGGAATTCGCAAGGCGTTGGGCGCCAGGCGAAGAGACATTCTCTACCAGTTTCTGATCGAGTCTTCTCTCATGGCGGGATGCGGAGGTACGATCGGCCTCCTACTGGCAACGGCGGTGGCCACACTGGTGGAACGGTCGATGGAGTTTCCGATGGAGGTCTCGGCCGGTTATATTGCTCTAGCCGTGGGGGTCTCCAGCACGGTGGGACTTATCTCGGGGCTCTATCCCGCTTTCAAAGCGTCCAAGCTGGATCCGATTCTGGCCATGTCGGAGGGTCGATGAGCAATCACAATTACCTGGACAACATTCGGATGGGACTTGAGACCCTGCGCTCTCACAAGATGCGCAGTATCCTCACGGTACTGGGGGTCATTATCGGTGTCGTCACGGTCATCGTGATCGCCTCGATTCTGAGCGGGATGCGAAGCAGCATCGTCGGCCTGGTCGAGGAGTACGGTACCGAGAATATCTATGCCTTCCACCTAAAGACCGGTTTCCAGGGCATTCCGACCCGCGAGGAATTGGCCCGAAAACCTCTTACCCTGGACGATGCGAAAGCTATTCTGTGCAACACTACGGCGATAGAAGAGGTCGCTTACCAGGGGTTCGCCCTCTTCAGGCAACCGTCGGTGCGGGCCGAGGGAGAGAGTTTCAGCCGACCCGATTTCAAGGGTGTGTCTTCCAACCTGGCCTCCTTGAGTTCACTAGAGATTGCCGAGGGCCGATTCATCTCGGACGCGGATGACATGCGCCGCACCAAGGTGTGTGTAATCGGAAAGAACGTGGTGGAAGCTCTCTTCCCACTGCAGCAAAGGGTCGTAGGGCGTGAGGTTTCAGCCGCCGGCACCCGCTTTACGATCGTGGGCGTGCTGGCGGAGCGAAAGAACACCGTCTTCGGACAGTCGGCGGAAGACAATGCGTTCTACATTCCTTATCAGACCATGCGCAAGCTGCTCCCGCGCAGCGACGCTCTGCTCCTCATAGCCAAGGCCCGCTCGGGCCAACTGGCCCGTGCCTGGAATGAAATTGAATCCGTATTGCGCACCTCGAGAGGGCTTCGTTTTGACCAGAACAATAACTTCAACCTGAACACCGCCGACAAAATGATCGAACAGTTCGACCAGATCACGGCTCAGATTGGCGTCGTGGTGATCGCGATTTCGGCGGTCGGCCTCTTGGTAGGAGGAATCGGAGTGATGAACATCATGCTGGTTTCAGTCACCGAACGAACCCGGGAAATAGGGCTACGCAAAGCCGTTGGAGCGAAACGTCGCGATATCGTTTTTCAGTTCCTCTTCGAGGCTGTGACACTTACCAGCTTGGGAGGTCTGATGGGGATTCTCCTCGCGATCGGGATCAGCTACCTCCTTGTCTTCCTGTTACCAGAGCTTCCGGCCCAGATCCCGATGTGGGCAGTCGCCGCCGGGCTGATCGTATCCACCGGAGTCGGACTGATTTTCGGTGTCTGGCCCGCCGTCAAAGCTTCGCGCCTCGATCCCATTGAAAGCTTGAGGTACGAGTAGAAGAAAGGGTCCAAGGTTTCAGGGGTCCAATTCCCGCCTTCAGGGGAAAGGGTCCAGGGGTGTTCAGGGATCCAATTCCCGCCTTCAGGGGAAAGAGTCCAAGGTGTTCAGGGGTCCAATTCTCCTGAAAGCTGGGAATTGGCCCCCTGAACACCTTGGACTCTTTCTTCCTAGCTGCTACTCCAGCTCCTGCTTCTTTTCCTCCTCAGGCAGCCATTTCTTGAGTTTCATTTGCAGATCACTGATCGAATAGGGCTTCTGGAGGAGATCGTCCCCGCCCGAGGACAGCACGTCCTTCTCCTCCCCCTGCATGGCGTCGGCTGTGATCGCCACTACCGGGATTTGAGACAGTGGGCCACTGTGCAAACCCTCCAGCACTGCATAGCCACCACCCCGGGAAATCATCATATCGACGATCACGAGGGCTGGACGGAAGGCTGCAATCCGTTCCAAGTAGTTCTCCGTCCAAGCAAAAGAACCGACTTCATAGCCCAGACTCTGGAGAATGAATTTCACGGAATAGATGTGGTCCGCGACCTCTTCCACGACAGCCAGACGATGTTCTCGCTTTTCCTGTTTTCGCATCCTTGCCATTTCGCCTATCCCTCCGGGAACGGTCTTTCAATCTTAGCGATCCTGACCCTTGTTTCCTATTCTCGCACTCTTTTGAAGCAATCCGGCCGATGACTCGGCTCGGCTCCTCAGCAGTGCCACGGCCTCCTCGAGAGCTAACTTCTGGTGGCCGAAGGCCTCGATCCAATGCAAATCCGGTTCACGGCGAAACCAGGTGAGCTGTCGTTTGGCGTACCGCCGGGTGTCACGGGCCGTCAGATCGAGTGCCTCTGCGCATTCAATCTCGTGCTCCAGACACCGGATCACTTGACGGTATCCTATCGCCTCAAAACCTTTGCAATCGGAAGGCACACCCTGCCTCAGAAGGGTTTTCACTTCCTCTATAAGCCCACCCTCGAACATCAGTTCAACCCTTTTGTTGATCCGAGTGTAGAGCTCTTCCCGGGGTGGGTTGAGTGCCAGCTTTACTACTCGAAAGCCCTCCAGGGGCTGACGTCGGCTTCGCTGGCTGCCCAGGGGACGACCGGAGACAAAGTAGACTTCCAGGGCGCGCACGACACGAATCTGGTCGCGCGGTTGGATCCCTTCGGCGCTGGCCGGATCAAATCGACTGAGCACGCGATGAAGCTTATCGCTGCCCCATCGGGTGGCCATTTGCTTGAGCCTCTTTCGCAACGGTTCGGTTCGGCCCGGTCCAAGGAAGATCCCTTCCAGTAGAGCGCGCAGGTAAAGTCCTGTGCCTCCCACCACGATAGGGACTCTTGCCCGGGCGGCGATTTCCCGGCAAATGGAACGGGCTTCGGACATATACCGCCCAGCGCTGTAGAACTCTTCGGGGTCGACGATATCGAAGAGATGATGGGGAGCTCTAGACCGCTCCTCCCGAGTCGGTTTGGCGGTCCCCACTTCCAACCCACGAACCATCTGCATGGAATCGCAGTTGACAATCTCTCCTGGCAGCTGTTTTGCCAGGTGCAGGGCCAGACTGGTCTTACCACTTGCCGTCGGGCCGGCGATCACGAGGAGGAGAGGCATTTCTGGGCTTGTCATGAGATGGGGAGAGTGCAAGACCGGGTCAGTATACTTTCTCGAGAGATGTGCCCGGATAGTAAAGCTTTAGAATCTCCTCAGTCGTCATCCCCCGGCGTGCCAGCTCGACGGTCCCGAGCTGGCACAATCCCACTCCGTGGCCGAAGCCGTGGCCTTCGAGCTGGAGGGTGTCGCTCAGGAGCGAGAGCTTCGTCACCCAGGTGCTGCGAAGACCCAGACTGGTCCTCACCTCGCGTGCCGGGATTCGTCGCTCTGCGCCGTCCGTGCTGAGTTCCAGCTCGGCCAACCGGCCATTTTCGAAACGATGAAGTTTAACCTCCTTGATCGGGGCCGATGGCATTCCCAGCCTTTCTACAAAATCCTGACTTGAAAATTCTGCCTTCCAGTCCCGAAAAGGGCTGGCCCGATCCGGACACTCGATCCCTCCCCCCAGGTAGGCAATCTCCTCCTGCTGGAAAGCCTGGGCAAAACTCGCGGTCATTCCCCCACAGGTAGAAGAGAAGTAGGCCAGGATGGGTTCGCCCCCAAAAATCAAGGACTGCCCTCGGGTACTGAGCACCGCCAGACTCGACAGTTCCTGTTCCGCTGCTTGCCCGCCGTAGACCTGAGAACGAACATCAGAAAAGAGGTCAAAACCCTGATGGGCCCACGATCCGAGATGGCGGAGGGCGTAGCTTCGAGCAGCAATGCTCTGAGCGCCCAGAGCGGCCAGGACGGGAAACTGAACCGGTCCCAGTTCCAGAGGAACTACCCCCACCAGGTAATCCTCCATCGATAGTTCGTTGATCAGCGTGGGTTGGTCGCGCGGATTCAGAAACGCTTCTAGAGCTCCCCGGTAAGTGAGGCGACCCTCAAGGCGCAGCAGTCGGCCTTTCTCAGCTTCCAATCGATACCCGTTGGCCCGGACCAACCGGGTGCCGGTCGCAAGGTCTCGAACTTCGACCGATCCTCCATCGAAACGCAGGATGACAGGTCTCCCCCATCTCGAATTCTCGACCCTGAGGGGTCGTCCATCTTGTCGGAGCAGAACCCGAACTCGCTGGGCCTGGATAGACAGGATCTTGAGGGGAAAAGGAGAATCCTGCCAACTCGCATCGGTGGCCGGGAGAGGACTATTCCGAGGAAAAAGGAAGAGCAGCATGGGAAGCAAGCCCAAGAAAAACCGCTTCCTTGTAGTGCCAGCCATCAGCTGGCGACCGGGCGACTTCAACTGAGAAGTAGTCAGGCGCTCGAGCCGCGCCCACCATGTTGGGGGCACTTCAGTTTGCACGTCTAGCTCCTTTCTTTACGGAGTCTTTCCTGGACACGCGCCTCGATCTGACCCGCGTCGCCGCTCCCAACTGACAAGGTTCAAGAGAGTGATCTTTTCAATAAGATCGCCGCCTGGTAGGCGCCTCCCACTCTCCGACACTCCCTTTTCCTGTAGGCCAAACTCTGCGCAGGCCAGTTTTGAGACAGCTGCAGATGCCTGCGCTACTTTGCAGGCGAGACGCCGGGGGCTACTTCCATCTCCTCGAGCAACTGGTGAGCCAGTTTGAGAACCTTGATTCCGGCCTGTCCGTCGGCAGCCGGCGGCAACGGTGCAGTGGCTCCCGAGCGGATGCTTTCCAGGAATACCTCTATTTCTCGGGCCAGCGGTTCTGCCCCACCGATCTCGAGCTTGCGGGGAATGATAATGCGGCCGCTGAAGTGGTTGACCAGGCTGAACATCTGGGCCGACTGGTCGGCAAAGTCGATCGAAACATAGTCGTTGGGCTGGAAGAAGCGGAGCTTCCGGATTCTCTCATTGGAGACACGGCTAGCGGTCAGGTTGGCCACACAGCCGTTCTCAAATTCCAGGCGGGCATTCGCTATGTCGATGCGGGGGCTCAGTATCGGGATGCCGGCGGTGCGAACTTCCTGGAGGGGGGAGCTCGTGAACTCGAGCACCAAGTCCAGATCGTGGATCATGAGATCGAGGACGACATCGATATCTAGACTGCGTCCTGAATAGACGCTCATCCGGTGAGCCTCATAGAAGAGCGGTTCGGTCACATGAGAGCGTACGGCTTCGACGGCCGGATTGAAACGCTCCGAATGCCCTATCATCAGAATGGCCTGGTTTTCCTGGGCGGTCTGCTGCATGGCCTCGGCGGCTGCCAGATCGGCTGCGATTGGCTTCTCGACCAGCACGTGGATGCCGCGTGCCAGGCAGGCACAGGCCACTTCGGCATGGCCCAAGGTTGGCACAGCCACCGAGACCGCATCGACTTCAGCCAGAATCTCCTGGAATTGCGTGCTGGCACGGGTCTTGAAGCGTTCCGCCATGGCCTGGGCCCGATCTTCCCGCACATCTACTATCGCTACCAATTCGGCGCCGGGGGAATCGGCGTAGATACGAGCATGGTGCTCTCCCAGTGCTCCGACGCCGATAACCGCCACTCGGATCGCTGAAGTCATAACGGGCCTATTCTGACACCACTGTCAGGCCGATCTGGTCGGCTCTTTCCAGGAACTTCTCTCGATCCAGAAGCAATGTGCGGCCAGCATCGATGGCGACGGCGGTGACTTGGCACTGCTCCAGAATCTCAATCGTCTGCATCCCCAGGACCGGAACATCGAATCGCATATCTTGCTGGGGTCTACTCGCCTTGATAAGTGTCAGGGAAGCACCCGGCACCAGCGTCGCCGCCCTCTGGATGGTGGCATTGGTCCCTTCCATGGCCTCAATCGCTACGACCGCCTGGTCCTTTACCACGATCGTCTGACCCAGATCGAGCTCCGCCAGACGTCTCGCCAAGGGGCGTCCATAGGTCATGTCCCGCTGCTCGCCGGCGGTCGGAGCCCGTTGGGTCAGCAGCCCCTGCTGCGCCAGCGAGCCCTCGAGCAGGAGGGTCGAGCTGACGAACTCAATGCCCTGCTCAGCCAGGGTATCGATGACGCCGCGGATCAACGATTCGGTGTCCTTCTTGGGAAGAGACTTCAAGAGACGCAGAATTCTCCAGTCGGGTTTGACTTTGAGCAGCCCTCGTAAGGCGGGCGTGCCCGGGGCGAAGATCTTAACATGTTTCACCTGCCCGGCCATCAGGGCAAACCGCACCTCGCTCTGTCGAAAGATCCTAAGCAGTTTCCCAAGCTGGCCGACTCCCAGCCAGGTGATTCCGATCTGCTGGGAAGCAAACGCCTCAACCTCCGGGGTGGCTTCTTCATGGATGGCAGCCACCTGCACGGCTAGGCCCAAGTCGCGAGCCCTTTCCAGCACAAGTAGAGGAAAGCGTCCATTTCCCGCGATGATTCCCAACCGACCTGGTGCATTACGCAGATCTTCGATAGTGACGGAGGAAGCCATGGATGAGTCTAGCCAAACCGATCAGTCGACTGATTCTTCAGCCAGCTTCCGGGGTGAAGAGCGCACGAATCCTCGCTCGCAGGTTTGAATGAAATTGATGAGAAGTGCCACATCTGGAGTCGGATCGGACTGCCCCAGCCGGCTCAGTGCCTCTTCCAGCCGAAGGCCCCTCAGAAAGAGCAATCGGTAGGCTTCCTTCAAGGCTGCAATCCTCTCTGCCGAGAAACCGCGCCGTTTCAGCCCAATCCCATTGATTCCAAAGATGGAAGCCTGGCTCCGGGTTCCAATCGTTTTGACGAATGGTAATGCGTCGCGAGTGACAACCGAATAGCCTCCGATAAAGGCATGCGGTCCCACCCGGCAGAACTGGTGTACGCCGCTGAAAGCTCCGATGTTGGCCTGATCGCCGATCTCGACGTGTCCGGCCAGAGTGGCGGAGTTACCCAGAATGGCGCCGTCCTTGACGACGCAGTCATGAGCGATGTGGACACCAGTCATGATCAGAGTCCGGCTCCCGAGGACCGTGTTCCCGACCCCGCCTGCAGTTCCGCGATGGATCGTAGTGAATTCCCGAATCCGGTTCTCATCCCCGATGATGACGTGGGAAACTTCTCCGTCGAACTTGAGATCCTGCGGTTCCCGACCGATTGAGCACTGACCGAAGATCTGATTCCTCTCCCCAATCACAGTCGGGCCCTCGATCACGGAGTGGGCACCGACTTGAGTGTCTCGTCCGATCACGACCTGTTCGGTGATGTAGGAGAAAGGGCCGATCTTTACTCCGGGGCCAATCTGGGCACCTTCGGAAATGACAGCAGTGGGATGGATTCGAGGCACGCCTTCTCGTGGCTGGTCGGTTGCAGTTCCCATGTGAGAGTCTCCTCAGGAGCCTTTGTAGGCATCTCGGTCAACCAAAGAAAACAGGATCTCGGCCTCACACGCAAGTTGGTCATCGACGAATGCCTGCCCCCGTAGCTTTCCGATACGCGACTTGACCCGAACCACTTCCATTTCAATTTTGAGCTGATCCCCGGGGCGCACCGGCCGCCGGAACTTGGCTTTATCGACTCCGCTGAAGAAGACCAGTTTCTGGTGCCGGTCGGGGAGGGTCTTGAAGACCAGAAACCCACCGGCTTGAGCCATTGCTTCCAGGATCAAAACCCCAGGCATGATTGGAACCCCCGGAAAGTGACCCTGGAAAAAAGGTTCATTAATGGTCACGTTCTTAAGAGCAACGATCCTTTTACTTTGCTCGAACTCGAGGATCCGATCCACTAAGAGAAAGGGGTATCGGTGGGGCAAGTAGTCCAAGATCTCCTGCACATCTAACGTTTCGAAATCCACCATCAGCACTCTTCCTTGTCGTCCCCAATGTGGGGAGCGATGAGCAGCGCTTTCACGGTCTTCAAATCACGGGCCATTTGGGGTAGGCGTCGCAGGGTTGCTTCGAGCCTCAGCTGGCCCCGGTGATCACGGCCGAACATGCCTGAAATCACTGATCCAGACGGCACATCACGCACCACTGCCGTCTTGACCATGACGGTCACATCGTCACCAATGTTGATGTGGTCGATAACTCCACACTGTCCCGCCAAGATGCACCGCTCTCCAATATTAACGCTGCCTGAAATTCCCACACATCCTACCACCACTGTGTGCGCCCCGATCCGGGAGTTGTGGCCCACGTGAACATGATTATCGAGCTTGACACCCTGCTCCAAGACGGTAGCCCCAAAGGTGCCTCGGTCAACGCAACTATTGGCGCCGATTTCGACGTGGTCTCCGATCTTGACGAAACCCGATTGAGGGACCTTGTATTGCGCTTCTCCGTCGAAAATGTAGCCAAAACCATCCGCCCCGATGACGGTTCCGGCATGAATGCGCACCTGCTTTCCGAGCCAGCTTTTCGAATAGAGCGTAACATTGGGAAAGAGGGTTGTGCCGCTTCCGATGAAGCACTCCTCGCCGATCACGACGCCGCTCTGAAGCGTCACCCGATCCTCGACAACTGTCGCCCGACCGATTCTGACAAAGGGCTCGATAGTGACTTCGTCCGAAACCTGGCAACTCGGGTCCAGGCTGGCCAAAGGGGAGACCCCCTGGGACTCAAAGTCGATTTCTGAGAGGGCGGTTCGAATGCGGGCAAAAGCGAGCCGGGGTTGATCCGAGAGCAAGAGAGCTTTGCCGGAGGGAGCTGTGATTTCCGGGTCCCTATCCACAACGATGCACCTTGCCAGGGTATCTTCCAAGCTTCCCAGGAAGCGTGCTTCAGCTGCCAAGGTAATGTCGTGAGGTTGAGCTAGATCGAAAGGCTGAGCCCCTCGGATTTGCATTTCGGGGTCTCCCGTAATGCTGCTTCCCGTGAACTCGGCCAATTCCTTGAGTTTGTACACGCCGGGGGGATTTAACAACAGCCTTCAGAGGCGGGTCAAGAACAACAGAAAGGAGATTGTCCCTGTAATGGTGCGGATTAGATCTAAGCACAAAGCACGAAATCCGAAGCACGAGGGAAATCTAAAGCACGAAATCGGGAAAAATCAAAAGCCCGATCCAGATGTCGGGGGAGACAGTTCTCGTTGATCCCACTCGCCTGGCTCAACGCCTGGGCTTCGGATTCCTTTGTTTTGAAGCTTGAAATTTGAGATTTCCTTCGTGCTTCGAGCTTCGGGTTTCGTGCTTGGCAGCGAACGCCGGAAGTGCCCGTGCACGATCGCCCACCCGTTTGCAAAACTTGATTCAAATGCTCAGAAGTAGCCCTTGCAGGTGCCCTAGTGCACTGTCCGATAAGTTCCAGATGTTAATAGTGGCCGAGCGATTCGCGAGCATTTTGGACCTTTGCCAGGATTGAGTCAGCAGTGGCGCGCCACTTGAAGGGCTTGGCCAAGCGTTGATTGTGAACCCGAATATATCTTTTGATTTCCTGTCTCAACTCTTGGACGCTGCTGAAAGAGTTTCTGTAGATCGAACGGCGCTCCAGCTGTGAGAACCAGCTTTCGACGGCATTGAGCCAGGAGGCGCTAGGAGTCTGCGCGGCAGGAGTTTCTGATCAACGTGGAATTTCCAATTCTTGAGTTTATGTTTCGGGGTGCCCTATAAGAGAAAGGGCGATCTTTATCGTGCTTCCGCTTGCAGAGGCGGCCGAACTGCTGAAAATGAGCCCAGGGGGAGGGCATCTTTCCGTCCGAACCTGCTCAGCAGGTGGGTAGGCGCCCATTCATGCGTTTCAAGTTCAGGGCGAGACAGACCAGGTCCCACTCGCCTTCCACTTTCTCGAGTCCCCTCAAGCTGAAGGTTCGAAAGCCAAGGACCTGTTTAACCCAGACGAATACAGGTTCCGCGATCACCTTGCGCCGGCGGTAGACAGTTTGCCCCGCCTCCGTGCCCAGCTTCTTGAACATGCGCAGCGTGGCGGGGAGATTTTCCGACGGCTCTGGATCTCGCCCCTCTCGGCCCAAAGAGATGTAGCCATCGATCTCGCGTTCTTCTAGACCTTCAAAGTTCTCCTCGGACTTATACCCGGCGTCGGCCACTACCTGCTCGGGAGGGTGCTCCAGGTTCTCTTGGACCGCATCGATCATCCCCAGTAATTGTCTGTTGTCGGCCGCGTTATTGGTAACCCCCGTGGCCACGATCATCTGTGTCTCCTCATCCACAGCGGCTTGCGTGTTGTAGCATTGTTCGAATCCCCCAGAGCTCTTCATGATTCGACTTTCCGGATCTGTAAAGTTGTCTTGGGCCTTCTCCTCGGGAACTCCAAACTCCCGCTTGAAGGGGCGTCCTCCGCGCGAGTTCTTGCGACCGTCTCCGGGCTTGCGGCCGCGCTTCCGATCCGCCTCGGCCTGCCGTTGCTCCACGCGCTGCTTTGCCTCCCCGATCTTTTTCAGCCGATCTTCGCGGCGGCGTAACTCTTCAGGCAGTTCGTCTCCCTGATTCTCTTCGCCGTAGAGCTCGTCTTCCGCTTTATCCACCTGCTGCGCACGATCCAACAGTTCGGCGATCTCTCCTTCCAGCCTTTTCTCTTCTTCCAACATCCGTGAATAGCTCATCGCCTTATGTTTGCTGGCGTTGGCCTTGATCTTACAGCCGTCCACCGCCACTCGCCCCAGCTTGACCAATCCCGCCTCGGCCGCGATCCGCGCCACCTGTCCAAACAGTTTCTTGAACTCTTTGAGATGACGTTGACGAAACTCCGCCATCGTCCGGTGGGCTGGGAAATTACCCGCCGACAACACTCGAACAGCCACGTCCTCATACACTCGACGAGCCAGTTTCCGCGACGAGAACGTTCCCGTCGCGTACCCATAAATCAGGATCTTCACCATCATCCTCGGATCAAACGGCCGATTGCGCCGCCCGTCCCCTTCGTACGGCGCGTAGAATCCACTCAGATCCAGCTCATCCACCGTTTCGGAGATAAAGTAGGACAGATGATCTTCCGGCAACCAATCTCGCGGGGAGGGGGGTAGCAAGAAGCTCTGCTCCGGCTGGTACTTCCGAAATGTCGTTCCCATATCGCCATTTTATTCACCAGCCCGGACATTTCCTGCCGCGCAGACTCCTAGTGGGCGTAAAGTGGAGGTGGTATCGGGGCCGCTGGGCCAGCCAGCTTTGAACCTGCGTGGTCGTATGAGTGCTCGAGTTGTCCAGGATTAAGTGGACATCCAGTTCGGGCTCGACCGCTTGATCAATCTGGCGGAGAAAAGCCAGGAACTCCTTGGCTCGGTGCCTATTGGTGATGCGGCCCATGACCTCACCTGTCACCACATCGAATGCGGCATACAGACTGGCTGTACCGTGGCGCTTGTAATCGTGTGTCCGGCGTTGGATCTGTCCCGGTCTGAGCTGGAGCATCGGCTGAGTTCTATCCAGAGCCTGGATCTCAGTTTTCTCGTCCACGGATAGAACCAGCGCATTGTCGGGCGGATCCATATACAGCCCCACCACATCGATTACCTTTTCGGCGAAGTGAGGATCGTTGCTGATTTTAAAGTTGCGGACTCGATGCGGCTTCAGGTCGGCTGCCTTCCAGATCTGGGCGACTTGATGTTTGCTCACTCCGGAGTGTTCGGCCATCAGTCGCACACTCCAGTAGGTCGATTCCCGTGGGATGCGTTCAACGGTGGCTTTGAGAATAGCTCGCACATTGGCATGCGATAGCTTCCGCGGACGGCCCGATCGAGGTCGATCCTCCAGTCCTGACACTCCCTGCTCAAGATAGCGCCTGCGCCACATTTGCACACTCATTAGCCGCTTGGAGAGCCTTTCCGCAACTTCAGTCGCCGTCAGCCCCTGGCCGCAAGCCAGAATTATTTGAGCCCGTTCGGCCAAGACTCGATCGGTCTTGGAAGCCCGCAACCAGGACTCCAGTATTCTTCGATCTTGTTCGGGTAGCTTTAGTCGAATGTGGGGTCTTGCCATGCCCAACAATAGCAAACTACCCTGACATTAACATCGGTAACTTTCCGGACAGTGCACTAGGCCGGATAATTCACGAGTTTTCGGCTGCAGGGCCGGGATCATCCGGTCGAGTAGGCGGGGTGTTCCCAAGATACAGAGCCCTGTAGGTGGAGAGTTTCCAACTTCCGCCCTTTCGGTTACGGAGTGGGTTCCTAGTTCCACCATGGGAGGTCTGTAACATCGGTTGCCACCCACGCCCCTCTCAGAACCGGACAAGCGGCTTTCCCACATCCGGCTCTTCGGTATTACCCGTTCTCATCGTTAAACCGGTCCCCATCCCAGGCCGAAGCCCCATCGGCTTGGCTCCTGTTTAAGGTTGCCTTTGCCTACTCGTCCCGCCTCAGATGGGCGGTCAAGAGTTCTTCGACCCGCCTGGGCTGTCTTCTCCTTCGCCATGTGTTTGCTCGATGCCGTCTGCGACCCCGGGGTTGGGCATCTTGACTCGTCTGTAGCGTCTCGATGACCTGCTGCCTGCGACCTCAGAGAAGGTATCGGCCATTCCCATTGCGCATTTCGGGGCTGAGTTCCGGATTCAGCGTCATTATTCGCTTCACCTCGCAAACCTTTCCAGTCCTGAGGTCTTGCCTCAGGTCTTGATACGGGCGGCCTGACTAGGGCCTTGACCCGGAGGGCTTCCCACCCTCTCGAAAGAGAACCATTTCCAGGTTCACCTCTGACTGCGTTCCCCACCCTCGGGCTCCTCGACAGAGTGCATGACTATGACTGCGGGGCCCTCGGGCGTGAACGAAACCTTGTCAGAGCGGTGCTTCCGGCCCTTCGCTTCGAAAACGCGCGAATTATCCGAGCTAGCCCGGATTATGCAAGAACCGTAGGCCGGAGTTGAAAAGAGAGTCGAAAGTGGCCCAAATCGGGAGATCGAAGGTGCGACAGGCGGATTTTCGAGGGATCTCTGTGGACGAGCCGTGTGGAGTAGGTGGGGGAGTGAATTTCAGACGGAGTTGGGCCTGAATGAGTGTCCTAAACGATCATTCGGGAGCTAGGAGAGGCTAGCTGGAGTTAAGGCGATTCAAGACGAGTAGGAAAAGGGCCTGCTCCGGAAAGCCGGAGGAAAGATGGGCCCAGATGCGTCGAGTGGTTTGTCGAACCCGCGCCCCAATTTTGAGGCCCCGGTGACGCAAAGTTTCGATTTCGAGTTTCTGCCAGGAGGTTCCATACAGATAATCGCGGAGTCGGACGAACATCTGGTAAGCCAGCCCATGCAGGAGAAGTCGAAACTGGTTGGCCAGGAATCGATGACAGCTCAGCCGATCCATACTCAGATGGTTCTTAAAAGCCTTGATGAAGTTCTCCGACTGTCCTCGATCGGTGTAGTGATCATAAAGGGACTGGGAAGAGAGATCGTCTCGGTTGGTGACCACAAAGCGACGATTGATCCCCCGATGGTCGACTTCCACTTTGACGATGACGCGACGGAATCGATCCCAGCTGCCGGCTCGATAAAGAAACTCGTCAAACTGACGCTGTTTTTCCTCGAACTCGTCGAACCTGAGTCGAGTCGACTCGAGCATCGGCTCGACCATCCGTTGCAGGCGGGGGTTCCGGCTTAACCCAATGACATATTGGAGTTTGTTCTCTTCAGATTCACAGAACTCGTAGAGCCGAGGCGTGGCAAAGCCGCTGTCGGCCCGGATCTCAATTTGAAGTTCCTTGCCAACTTCTCGTCGAATGGCTTTCACGATTCGTTTCAGAATAGGAACGATGTGAGAGGCAGCCCCCTTGTTTCCAGGCCTCAATACGACAGTGACCAGGTCCCCCGTAACGGCATCGAAGATCAGCAACGGATGCAGAATGTGGTTTCGGTAATAGCCGTGGTAAAAAGAGAATTCCTGTTGGCCGTGAGTGTGGTCGTCAGTACTGTCCAGGTCCAAGATGACCGGGTCGGGGCGTCTCTTCTTCAGCGAGCGGACATAACGCTGTAGGAACCCCCGGCTCAGACGCATGAGATCCTTCTTGCTGACAGAGTTTTCCAAACGGGAAAAAGTTGCCTGGGTGGCCAAGTCAGGATCGCTCTCAGGTAACTGATCACAGACGGTCTTGAGCATGGGATCCGAGCGCAGCGTGTCCGCGTCATTGCAGTCTTCGTACCCGGCAACGATCTGAAAGACTCGTTGTCGGATCAGCTTTAACTGCTCATGACGAACGTAGCGTTGGTCCCGGCTATCCGCAATACACGAACTGAAGTCCTCGCAGAGTCGATCTTGCCGATCCAGGGAACCAAACAACAGCCATCCGGCATCGGAAGTCAGGTTCCCACCATCAAAACGAGCCGTGATTTGTGTGTGCGAGTGAAATGCCAGGGTGGTCTGGCAGACTGGGTTTGACATTGCCGTAGTTCTCCGATAAGGATTTGTTTAATAAACCCTTTTATATCAGAGAGCTACGGCATTTTTTCTGGTCCCCAATCCACTCGAATCCGGATCTCTTGCATAATCCGGGCTAGACGAGCGATTCTGAAATAACGTGCCAATTGCGAACGGGTCTTGCGAGTCGAGGTCAAGGAGAGAGGAGGATGTCGATACCCGGCATCTTCGACGACTCTCGACACAGAGATCGGCCGCAACATTTTGTTGGCTAGGCCAGCAAGAGCTTGCAGGCTGGACAACAAGCCCCGTTCGCCCGTAGGGTTAGGGCGAGACGCGGCCAGCTCTTTGTTGCTCGGAGCTCGAAGATGGCCTGCATCAATCTCGTCCTCGCGCCTCGACCTGACTCGCGTCGCGCTCCCAACAATTGGTACGTTATTTCAGAATCGCTCGTCTAGGGACTACTAGGAGCTACGGGATAGCGCTCGTTATAGCGCCGGATGATCTCCTGGCTGATATCCATGGTCGGGTTGAACCATCCTTGCATCTGGTCCAGAAAAAAGATTGCCGCCAATCTATTCTGTTGTGCGTACTCGGCGATAACCGGCTGCATTTTTGCGGTGAGCTGGCTAAAAAGGCCGTCACGCTGGGTCTGAATCTCGGCCTGGACATCTTCGCCCAGGCGACGCAATTCACGATCCTTGTTTTGGATCTCACGCTGCATTTCAGCGGCAGTGGAAGCATTCAGACTGGCCTGTTGAGCTGTGAACTGCTCCTGCAAGGTCTTCAACTCGTTGGCCCTGGTCTCGTACTCTTTGTTGCGAGTATCGATGAAAGAACGAACTTTGCTGATTTCCAGTTTAGATTCCTCGGTGCTCTCCAGCACCAGGGCAAAATTCAGGAAAGCGACTTTGGCTCCGGCCTCAGCCACCTGGGCAGGTGTCGTCGGCGCCTGAGCTAGCACGGGCACCGCCAAGGGAGCGGCAACCAGACAAAACAGCAGAACATTGAATACTCGTTTCATTATTGCAGAGTCTCCTCTCTCAACTTTTCAAGCGCTTCTTAGAAAGTATAACCGACTGTGAAGCGTATGTTTGTTCGTTCTTCTTCAAGTGTGAAACGGCGTCCCTGCACGACGACATCCTGATTCAGGCCCAGGGGATTGTAAGCAAAGATGAGCCGAAAGGGTTGATTAACGACGGGCAGCAGGAACTGGATCTCCACTCCGGTCGACGCTCGCCAGACATTATTTGTGGCGTCGAGTAGATCGACGAAAGTTTCAGGACCGAATAGTTGCAGATTACTCTTGTTCAGGATTGTGGAGGTTCCAAAATCCATGAAGCCTGCCATCGTGAGCGGTCCAGCGATCGGAATCCGATATTCTCCGGTCAACACGATGCTCGTATCGCCTCCCACCGGTATCAGGCTCTCGGTGATCCGGGGCAGTCCGGTGCTCGAATCAATCACGGGATTGCCGCTCTCATCAACCTGGGAGCCTCGGGTGATCGCCAGCGGGCTAATCGAACGAATATCGAAGCCCCGCATATAGAACTCACCTCCCAAGAAGATGCGTTCGAAGAAGGGCACCGACTGGGGGGCACCACTGGGCAGGTTGCCGAAGGGAAATACATGCTGGAACTGGGCCCGGAAGGCAAAGCTGTTGCGTCCCCCACTGATCAAGTTGTCGGGCGCAAAGCGTTGGTACTCGACGTAGGGACGAATTACGTTGAAACTCCCACCAAGAGGGCCGCCTGCGATCGGCACTTGTACTGTGAGACTCTCGCCCTGGGTAGCCTGAAAAGCGGAGTTCTTGGTGTTGAAGGAGTAACTGGGCCGGACTTCGCTCCGAATGATCCCCTTGCGGGCATCTTCAATGTCCCCGCCCGGGGTGAATCCGACCAGCTGTTGTAAAGCCAGGTCCGCGATCACGTCATTAATGTCTTCAATACGGATCGTTGAAAGAGTGTAGCTCACGCCCATCCTTCCCCAACGTCCGACCTGGTAGCCCCCTGAAAGCTCAACCCCGGTGCTCACCTGGGTGTAGAGTTGCACATTGTCTTGAGGAGCGATCTGGCCGAAGAAAGCCTGGAAAGTGTCGAAGCGAAAGCGTTGGCTGAAGACCGAAAGGCCAAACGAAACCTTGGTGTCACGGAAATAGGGATCGGTGAAACGAAAGTTGTAGTTGGAGGTTCGGGTTCCCGCCAAGAGTTGGACAGCGATGCGTTGGCCGAGTCCCCGGAAGTTGTTGGTCGAGTAGTTGATTCCGAAGAAGCTCCCACTGATTCCGCTCACCCCGCCAGTGACCCCGATCGATTGCTGGCTCCGTTCTTTGACATTCACCAGAACATCGACTTCCGAATCACGCGGCTTCTTGATGACTTCGTGATCGGTTTCTTCGATCCTCTCGAAAAAACCCAATTGATTGAGCCGGAGAACGGAAAGATCCAGCCGATTCTGGTCGAAGGTAGTTTGCTCTTCCAGAAAGAATTCCCGTCGTAACACCTTGTCGCGGGTCTTGGTGTTGCCGGCGAAATCGATCCGATTGACGATGTATTGCCGACCTTCCGTCACGTCGATACTGACATCGACGGTGTTCTCAGCAACATTGGGAGTGATGACCGGCTGGGCGTCCATGTCCAGATACCCGCGCGAAGCGTAGAGCTTCTTGAGCTGCTCGTTGGCATCCTTCAACTCCGTGTAATTGAGGATCTCCCCTTCTTCCACCTGGTAGCTACTTTCGATGGCCTCGACTGGGAAATTCTCGACTCCGGTGACTTGGAAGCTCTTGTAGCGGAATTGCTCGCCCTCTTCGATCGGAATGGTGATGTAGTACTGTTGTTTCGTCTTGCGGAAACCGATCAGAATGCCGCGTGGTCCCTCGACGATTTCGATCTGAGGTTCTCCGGCTCGAGCATACAGATAGCCCCGTTCCCGATACTTGGCCATCATGTTGACCTGGACGTCGTATTCCAGCTTGTCCTTGATGTACTTGTCCTGGCCTTTGAAAAGGGAAATAGGACCGCGTTCCTTGGTAAGTTCCAGGGCGGTCCTCAGTTCTCCGGTCTTGAGCACGCTATTGCCTTCGAAATGGATGTCGCCAATTCGGACCTTGGGGCCCTCGTCGATCTGAAAGATCAGTTTCACCGAATTCGAAGTAATCGGCTCAGCAGCGACATCGACCCGTCCCAGCGGCTTGCCGTTCATTTCCATCAGCAGCCGAATAGCCCGCCTTGCTTTGGGAAGCTTGGCCGGATCATAGGGAGAATCTACCGTCAATCCGACCCGCATGTCGCGAAAGCGCTCCAGTACGTCCGACTCCTTAAAGGACTTCATTCCGTCATACTCGATGGAGCGAACCAGGGGCCTTTCCCTGACTTCAAAAGTTATGATGACCCCCGTCTCTCCTTGACGGGTCTTGACTGATACGTCTTCGAAGAAGTCGGTGCCGATCAGGCTGCGGTAATCGCGCAGGATCTGCCGCTCGTTATAGGGAGAATTCGGCTGAGTCTGAATATAGTACAGTACCGTCGCCTCCGGAATCCGTCGGTTCCCCACGACGAGTACCTGTTCGATCCGATCGGTGGCGCCTCCCTGGGCCAGTAGTGACGGAAATCCGCACGACAGAGTCACTGCAGCGAGTAGCGTGGCCTTGAATATCGAACAGCGAACAGGTGTCACCAGGTGATCCCCTTTCGTTCGTTCATGAGCCCACTCCGGGCAAAATTATGATGATACCAGGAAAATCTGTCTCTCAGCCAATCGGCTGCGGAAGGAATGGGCAGGGTTGTTCGAGAAGGCACCACACGAGTGAATTCTGGTCGGGTTTCCGACGGCAGGAACGAGAAATCAGGCAACCCCATAGGAAAGCGGAGCCCCCTCGCTCTCCGAGCCTTTGGCTCGATAGTAGAGCTTGTCATCCTTCAGATAGACGGCCAGCGTGTCTCTTTCTTTCAGTTTTCCCTGAATAATCAGCTCGGAAACTGGATCTTCGATGTACTTCTGAATCGCCCGTCTCAGCGGTCTGGCTCCATAGGAGCGATCCCGACATGTTTTGTCGATGATCCAGGTCTTTCCATCTTCATCCAGTTGAATCTTGATCTCCTTGGGAGTCAGGTTCTGATTCACCTGTTTCAGCAGCAGATCCACGATCTGGCGAAGGTCTTCCTCGCCCAGCGATTCGAAAAGAATGATCTCATCCAGGCGATTGAGGAACTCCGGATTAAAGACCCTCCGCACTTCATTCATGATCAGATCCTCGGTTTTACTGTTGTCTTCGCCCGCATCGTTGGAGAAGCCCAATTGCGGGCGCTGAACCAGGTAACGGGCTCCGATGTTCGAAGTCATGATGATGATCGAATTCTTGAAGTCGATCACATTGCCGTGGGAATCGGTCAGTTGCCCATCTTCGAACACCTGAAGAAGCAGGTTGTAGATATCGAAGTGAGCTTTTTCGATTTCATCCAACAAGAGTACCGAATAGGGACTCCGCTTGATCTTCTCGGTGAGCTGCCCACCTTCTTCGTGGCCCACATATCCGGGAGGCGAGCCGATCAGCTTGGAGACCGAGTGCTTCTCCATGTACTCAGACATGTCGAACCGAATCAGAGATTTCTCGCTCCCGAAAAGGTAGTCGGCCAATGACTTGGCCAGTTCGGTTTTTCCCACTCCGGTAGGCCCCAGGAAGAGAAAAGAGCCAACCGGCCGATTGGGATTTTTCATCCCGGCTCGGCTTCGGCGAATGGCTCTGGCCAAGGCGGAGATAGCCTGATTCTGGCTGATCACCCGGTAATGCAATTCCTCCTCCATGCGCAAGAGTTTCTGCATCTCCTCTTCTTTGAGTGAGCTGACGGGGATGCCGGTCCAGCGGGAAATCACCTCTTCTATGTGCTCCCGCGAGACTTCCGGCGGACCCTCGTTACTATGCCGCCAACGTTCTCGTGCTACCTGGAGGCTTTCCCGCTCTCGTAGCTCCTCATCCTTCAGCTTGATGGCACGATCGAATTGCTTCTCAGTGATCGCGTGGTCCATCTTTCGCACGATCACTTTGATCTTCTTCTGGAGCGCTGTCACCTCGTCGGGCAGGACCGTATAATTCAGCTTTACCCGAGCTCCCGCTTCGTCCAGGACATCGATCGCTTTGTCGGGCAGGAAACGATCTGGAATATAGCGACTGGATTGATGGACGGCGGCATGAATCGCTTCATCCGTGTAACGCACTTGATGAAACGCTTCGTAGCGATCCCGAATGCCGTAGATGATTTCAAGCGCCTCTTCCTCTGTGGGAGGGGGCACTTTGATAGCTTGGAAACGCCGCTCCAGAGCCCGATCCTTTTCGATCGAGCGTCGGTATTCATAGGGAGTCGTGGCTCCGATACACTGGATTTCGCCTCGCGAAAGGGCCGGTTTCAGGATGTTCGCAGCATCCAGGGAGCCTTCCGCGCTACCTGCACCGACGAGCGTGTGCAACTCATCGATGAAGATTACAAAGTTGGGGTTTTCCATCAGCTCCTTCATGATGGCTTTCAGTCGCTCCTCGAACTGGCCGCGATACTTGGTCCCGGCCACGATCAAGGAGATATCCAACGCCAGCAGCCGCTTGTCGCTGAGCATGGCGGGAATTTCGCCGTTGACGATCTTCTGGGCCAGGCCCTCCACGATGGCTGTCTTGCCAACTCCGGGTTCGCCGATCAGAACCGGGTTGTTCTTCGTACGTCGGCAGAGGATCTGAACCACCCGTTCGACTTCGGGCTCTCTGCCAATCAGCGGATCGAAGGAACCGTTCATCGCTGCCTCGGTTAAGTCGCGGCTGAACTCGGTGAGAATGAGCCCGTCCTTGGGCTTGGTGGGAATCGGCCTCTCGCTGGTCGTGTTGCCCGCCAACTCTTCACGAATCCGGTTCAGACGAAGTCCCCGGTCGTTGAGAATGGCGGCGGCTACACTCTTCTCTTCTCGCAATAAACCGAGCAGGATGTGTTCGGTCCCGATGTAATTCTTCAGCAGCCGGTCGGCTTCTTCGGCGGCGTAGTTGAGAACCCGCTTCGATTCATCGCTCAGAGGCAGTTCTACCGAGGTCGAAACCCGATCTTGGCTCAGGGTTCGCCCCTCTACTTGTTTGCGGATGCTGTCAACCGCATTGTCACCCCGCGGAAAGAAACGCTTGGCAAGCGCTTTGTCTTCACGCAAGAGGCCGAGCAGAATATGTTCCGTTTCAATGCTGCGGGAACCTAGCTGGCTTGCCTCATAACGCGCAAAAAAAATGACGCGGCGGGCCTTTTCGGTGTACTTCTCAAACATCGGAACTCTTGTCCAGCAACCCTTTTTTCGGATCACTATTTAACAAAAATCGTCCGGCTGAAGCAAACCTGCCCCCTCTGGACTGATCGTTTTACAAGTATACTCTCGAACCGTGAAAAAAGTGGAAAGCGGGGCCCGCCCGTCTCGATGGACCGAGAATTCCACTCTCTTCGACCGGCTACTCGCCCTTTTTCGAAGACTTCATCAGGCCTCTTTGAGCTCACCATTCTGCAATTTGCAGTGTCTCTCACAGGCTGCGGCGAAGACCGTATCGTGAGTCACAATGATCGAGGTCAATCTCTGTTCACCATGAATCTGCAGGAGTAGATCCTGAATCTGCCGGGAAGTTTCTTCGTCCAGGTTGCCGGTCGGCTCGTCGGCCAGCAGCAGACGGGGGCGATTGACCAGGGCTCGGGCCAGGGCGACGCGCTGTTGTTCGCCACCCGACAACTCCCCGGGACGATGACCCTTGCGCGGCAGCAAGTTCACCAGTTCCAACAGCCTGCAAGCACGCTGGTAACTCTCCTGGAACGGCTTGCGAGCCAGCAGCAACGGCATCATGACATTTTCGGCGGCATTGAATTCAGGAAGTAAATGGTGAAATTGAAAAACGAATCCGATCTCCCGATTGCGAAATGCCGCCCGATCGACCGTTCCCAGGTTCTCGACTTCCTGTTGGCCGAACCAGATACTTCCTCGATCCGGTTTTTCCATAGCGCCCAGAAGGTGCAGGAGGGTGCTCTTTCCACAGCCGCTGGTTCCGGTCACTGCGAGCATGGTGCCGCCTGCCAGCTCGAGCTCAATCCCCCGCAACACCTGTAGCTCGTTTCCTCCCTTGTGGAACGATTTGTGAAGGTCGCGAACCCGGAGTAGAGAGCTACTCATTGCGTAGTGCCTCCACCGGATCGAGGCGGGCGGCTGACCGGGCCGGATAAAGTGTGGACACCAGCGTTACGACCAGAGCCGTACCACAAACGATAAAAACGTCACTGGGGACCAGCCGAAAGGGAACGTAGGGAATGGAGTAAACTTGTGGCTCGAGGGCAAACACTTGATAGGTTTCGAAGTACCAGGCTGCTAAACAGCCGATCAGCGCTCCCAATCCGGTTCCCACCAGGCCGATCACCAGACCCTGCAGGATGAAGACCCGCATGATGGTCTTCGGGTTGCTTCCCATAGCGGAAAGGATGGCGATGTCACGAGATTTCTCCATCACCATCAGGGTCAGAGTCGACACAATGTTGAGAGAGGCCACCATCACGATCAGGCTGATGGCGATGAAGAGCGCGAGCTTTTCCAGTCTGAGAGCAGAAAAGAGGGGACGGTTGAGATCAATCCAGGTGTGGGCTGTGAATTGGCCGCCGCTGTGTTCCAAAATCCGGTCGGCCACACTGCGAGCGTCGTCGACATCCGTTATCCGGAACTCGAGAGCCGACACCTCACCTTCCGCCAACCCCTGAAAACGTTGTGCCGCATCAAGTGGCACCAGTGCCCAGTTGGCATCATACTCGTAGAGCCCAGACTCGAAGACGGCAACTACATGGAAGTTTCCGACCCGCGGCAATCTTCCAAGGGGAGAGATTTCGCCCCGCATACCGTAAGCCTTCACGTAGTCTCCCACCAGAATTCCGAGGGCATTTGCCAAATCCTTCCCCAGCACGATCTCCGGCAATGGGGTTGCGTTGTCGTTGCCGCTGCTGCTGCCAAAACCCTGGATGGAACCCTCCACGATTCTTTCCAGCAGCTCACGTGCTACTTCGGAGCGCTCGGGATCGATTCCTCGTAGAAAGGCGGGTTGGCTACGATTCAGATCGCTGGTGAGCTGGGCGGGAGCATAGACCACCGGGGATACCGCCCGCACACCCGCGACTTGCAGCAATTCATCGGCCAGTTCGCGGAATTCGGTAATCGGCTGACTGCCTAAACGCAGGAGATTGACATGAGAAGTGGCACCCAGGATTCGCCGTTGAAACTCGAGCTGAAACCCGGTGTTCAAGGAGAGCGCGATGATCAGAGCCGCTACACCTGCCAGAACTCCCAGCACGGCGATCAGCGTTACCACCGAGATAACCGTCTGCTTGCGTCGGGCCAGCAAGTAGCGGCTGGCCACAAACCACTCAAAACGCATTAGTAGTCATTCTTCCGGAGCAACCTCGAGAGCCTCCACCTCCGGTTCTCCATCCTGATCTGCCAGGGGGCGCAGCTGAGGAAAGAGGATGACTTCCCGGATGTTCGAGCTATTCGTGAGGATCATGGTCAATCGATCGACTCCGATCCCTTCTCCGGCGGTTGGAGGCAAACCGTGGCGAAGAGCCCGCACATAGTCCCAATCCATCTCGTGCGCCTCCTCATCCCCTTTCTCCCGTCGCTCCAACTGCTCCTGGAAACGGGCCGCCTGCTCCTCGGGGTCATTCAACTCCGAATAAGCATTCGCCACTTCGAATCCTCCGATGAAGAGCTCGAAGCGTTCAACCAGACGGGGGTCTGCATCTTTTCTCTTGGAAAGGGGGGACAATTCCACGGGATAGTCGTAGATGAAGGTAGGTTGCATGAGGTGCTCCTCAGCCACCGCATCGAAGAGCTGGCCCATGAGGTTGCCCCAATTCTCTGCGGGATCGAAAGGAACCCCCAATTCGGCCAGTAATTCGCAGAGCCAGCCCTGCTCAGCCAGGTCCTCCATCCGAGGAATCGTCGCGGTCGGCCAGTAGTGCAGAATGGCCTCGTGCATGGTCAGGCGCTGAAAGCTCGAGAAGTCAATCTGCAGGCCCTGGTATTCCACGGTCAGGGAATCCTTGACCCTTTGCACCACCCGCTGCAAGAGGTCTTCGGTAAACTGCATCAAGTCCTGGTAATCGCAGTAGGCCACATAGAACTCGAGCATCGTGAACTCGGGATTGTGTTGTCGCGAAATGCCCTCGTTCCTGAAATTGCGATTGATCTCATAGACCCGTTCTAGTCCTCCCACAGTGAGCCGTTTCAAATAGAGCTCGGGCGCGATTCGCAAGAAGAGTGGAACCCCCAGAGCCTGGTGAAAGGTCCGAAATGGGCGGGCTGTTGCTCCCCCGGCAAGCGGCTGCATCATGGGAGTCTCGACCTCCAGATATCCCGATTCTTCCAGGAACGTCCTCATCTCACGGGTGATTGCGCTCCGGGTCACGAAAACATTCCGGGTTTCAGGATTGGCGATCAGATCGAGGTAGCGTTGTCGGTAACGAGCTTCCGTATCAGCCAGACCATGCCATTTCTCGGGAAGTGGAAGGAGAGCTTTGCTGAGAAAGTGGATCTGGTCGGTAAAGATGGAGAGTTCTCCAGTGCGCGTTCGAAACAAATGACCGTCAACTCCAATGAGATCGCCGATATCAAGCAGCTGGTAGAGCGCGTAGTTTTCATCTCCCACGCGATCCTTGCGCACATAGAGCTGAATCCGCTCCCCGTGGTTCAACAGGTGGGCGAAACCAACCTTCCCGTGGCCGCGCATCGAAAGGATTCGCCCCGCCACCCGGACTTCAAGCGGAGAGGCCTCTAGTTGCTCGTTACTGGCATCGGAAAACTGAGACAGAAGCTGCGCGGCGGTGTGGGTCCATTCGAACTTGTGCGGATAGGGATCGACACCCAACTCCTTGATCTGAGCTAGCTTTTCTCGACGCTGTTCCAATTCGCTCATGCTTGCTCCCGGCCCCCTAGTGCCTGGAGGTTGCGGCACACAGCATCGAGGACCCCATTGATGAAATCCTTGGACTCGCCCCCTCCAAACTTGCGGGCAATCTCGATCGCTTCATCAATAACTACAGGCCCGGGGGTCCCTCGGGTGAGTAACTCAGAAACCGCCATTCTCAAGATGTTCCTATCCACGATCGCCATTCGGTTCAGATTCCAATTCTCCAGGTGTTCCGAAATTAGTTTGTCCACCGCTTCGGGATTTCGCCAATAGCGATCGAGGAGCGCCCTCCCGAATCGTTCTGTCTCCTCGTCCGTTCGGTTTCGGCGCCAGAATTCCTTCGCCTCACCAGCACTCGTTTCCTGCTGGATATCTTGTTGATAAAGGTACTGCATTACCAACTCGCGAGCTTTTCTTCGGCTCATCCCTTCTGCCTTTCAGTTCTCTGCCCGAGCTTGACTCACAAAATCCATGTTTGCCACCAAGCCCGATCGCTCGGACAGGCTTCCTGAACCGCCGGCCAGACGCCGATTTGACAAGTTGGACTTCTCAGGATTTCAAACGCCGCTTCAACTGGGCCATTTCTACAGCCGCCTGAGCGGCTTCCGCTCCTTTGTTACTGTGCTTCAAACCGGCGCGGTTGAGGGCCTGCTCAACATTGTGGGTGGTCAAGAGGCCGAAACCGATGGGGACCTGATATTGCAGGGCCACCTGGCAGATGGCATGCGTCGCTGCCCGCGCCAAATGATCATAGTGATCCGTCTCCCCTCGAATCAGCGCCCCCAGACAAATCAGAGCGTCATGCTCATCGTCAGTAGCCAACATCTGCGCGGCCTGTGCCAGTTCGAAACTGCCAGGCACCCGCAGCACGGTCAGATCCTCTTCCAAATGGCTCATCCGGCGCAGTGCCTCTCGAGCACCGTGCAGCAATCCCTCGGTTACGTTTTCATTGAAGCGGCTGACAATGATGGCAATCTTCAGACCGGCCGCGGACTGGCCACCTTCAAACTCCGGCACTTGCTTGCTCCTCAATTCCCTTTGAAGTCAGGTTTCCGCTTTTCCAGGAAGGCCTGAGTTCCCTCTTTCCCGTCTTGACTGCCGCAAGTCAGGCCGAAAAGGGAGGCTTCCAATTCCAGAGCTTGATCCAGGGGACAGTCCAGACCCTGATTCACCGCTCGAATCACGAGCTGCTGTGCCAGCGGTCCGTTCTTGAGAATCCGAGTACAAAGCTCCCGCACCGCGTGCAAGAGATCCTGATCGCTGGGAATGACCTGATTAACGAGCCCGATCCGGTATGCTTCTTCGGCACCGATCATGTCGCCGGTCAAGAGCATCTCAAGAGCGCGCCCGCGTCCCACCAGGCGGGGGAGCCGCTGGCTTCCTCCATAGCCGGGAATCAGGCCCAGTTTTACTTCAGGTTGACCGAATTTCGCATTTTCACTCGCCACGCGCAGGTGGCATGAGAGCGCCAACTCACAGCCGCCCCCCAGACAAAAACCGTTGACCGCAGCGATAACCGGCCGCGACGATGTCTCGATCTTTCTAAAGATCCTTTGTCCGCGGAGCGAACGCTCTCGTCCCTGAGCCGCGTCCAGTTTAGCCAACTCTCGGATGTCAGCCCCGGCGATAAAGGACTTCTGGCCAGCTCCCGTGATGACAATGACTCGGACCGAAGAAGCTTCGGCCAGATGCTCGAGGGCCGTTTCCAACTCCTGCAAAGTCTTGGAGTTGAGAGCATTCAGCGATTCAGGCCGATTCACCGTGAGCAGGCCGATTCCATCGTTTATCACCAATTCCAGGTTCTCGAAATCCATCCTATGAATCCTTCGTTTCTGGAGACTGTTCTGGAGGCTGTGCAAAGTCGACAAGTTTCCAGCCCCGGGAGAGATAGTGTAGCCCGGAGGTCACTGTCAAAGCGAGGGTGACCACGAAAACGGCCTGGATCCCTGGGACCACCCAGTCAAAGGCATTGCTCAACAGGGCACAGAAGACGGAAAGGAGCTGCGCGAAAGTGGTCCTCTTCCCCAGCGTTGACGGAGGAAAAGTGTGAGGCCCCAGGCTGAGGTTAACCACGATTACAGTGACCACCAGGAGGATGTCCCGGCTCAAGACCACCACGGTCAGCCAAATCGGAATCCGTGTCAAGGCCTCCAGATTGGGCAGAGACATTACGATGAAAGCAGCAGTCAACAGTGCCTTGTCCGCCAACGGGTCCAAGATGGCTCCGAGCTGACTCATCTGATTGAAACGGCGCGCAATGTAGCCGTCCAACGAATCACTAAGACCAGCCAGAAGAAAGACCGCCAAGGCCCAGCGAGGGAAGTCGTAGAGCAGAAGAAGAACCAGCAGCGGGATCATGAGTACCCGCAGAAGGGTAAAATAATTTGCAGATGTCATCGCCGCCCGCCTCCATTAGCTGGGAGATGAGGTCTCGCCTCCAGCGTCATACTGCCACGAGAATGAGATCTCTGCATCCCAAACAAGCTGTCTTCGCCCCATAAGCAAGCGAATCGAGAACCCACCGCCCCTCCCAAGATGTATCATTTCAATACATGTGGGTGCTCTGTTTCAGCACATGTTGCTCCGCAACAAGACGTTTTGCAAGTCGCCGCTTTATCGAGTACGCCACTATAAATAATTGGTTATAAATGATTTATTGGACTTTCAGGGGAGTGGTCCAACTCTTGCTAGACAGAGGTAGAGCAAAAGTCATCCGGAACGGATTGGGGGGGAAGGATTTGAACAAGAGCACTCGCCTTGGGAAGTTGGCGTTCCATCAGAGCCGGTCCTTCTTACTATCGCTGTTACTAGTCCTTGCGGCCCACTCGGGTGTGGTTCATGGGTTTGGCCGGCAATGGAAGGGTGAGGACGGTCAGATCCTTCCTTTCGAAACCGAATCGGAGATTCTTGCGTTCCTCCGAACTGCAAATGTCGTCTCTAAGAAGCGCGTGGGTTCGGGTGTCAATAATCCTTGGAAAGTCTTGCTTGAAAAGGACGGCATTCAGGCTCACGCTTGCTTCCGCGATGTGCGGATCTCGAAGAAAAAGGCCCACCTGAAAACGGGGGGCAAGCATAACTTTCGGGACGACGCCCGATTCGAGGTCGCCGCGTACCGGTTGGCTCGCATGCTGGGCATCGACAACATACCCCCAGTGGTCGAGCGCAAGCTCTTCCGCAGAGAGGTGACCCTCCAGATCTGGGTCGAAAATGCGATCACGGAAAAGATCAGGGTCGAACGGGAGAGCTGGCCCAGCCTGATGAAGAAGGTGCAGCGCTGGCAGGCTCAGAACCACATAATGAGGGCTTTCGATTCCCTCATTTACAACGAAGATCGCAATCAGGGCAATATCCTTTACGACGACGATTGGAATCTCTGGATGATCGATCATACCCGCGCGTTCAGGCGCCACCGGAAGTTGCTGGCCCCCGAGCGGGTCTGGAAGATGGAGAAGCGATTCCTCGAGCAGCTGCGCAATCTGGACCCCGCTCAAGTCAAGAACGCTCTTTCCGACTATCTGGGCCCATCCGAGCTTCGAGCACTGCTGGCGCGGGTCTCAAAGATGCTGGAGCATGTGGACAGCCTGGTTGCCCAGAAGGGCGAAGAGCGCGCACTGGTCGAGTTATCGGAAGGTAACTAACTTCACTCTAACTAGAGCTAGTGCACTGTCCGATAAGTTCCCGATGTTAATAGTGGCCGAGCGATTCGCGAGCATTTTGGACCTTTGCCAGGATTGAGTCAGCAGTGGCGCGCCACTTGAAGGGCTTGGCCAAGCGTTGATTGTGAACCCGAATATATCTTTTGATTTCCTGTCTCAACTCTTGGACGCTGCTGAAAGAGTTTCTGTAGATCGAACGGCGCTCCAGCTGTGAGAACCAGCTTTCGACGGCATTGAGCCAGGAGGCGCTAGTGGGCGTAAAGTGGAGGTGGTATCGGGGCCGCTGGGCCAGCCAGCTTTGAACCTGCTTGGTCTTATGAGTGCTCGAGTTGTCCAGGATTAAGTGGACATCCAGTTCGGGCTCGACCGCTTGATCAATCTGGCGGAGAAAAGCCAGGAACTCCTTGGCTCGGTGCCTATTGGTGATGCGGCCCATGACCTCACCTGTCACCACATCGAATGCGGCATACAGACTGGCTGTACCGTGGCGCTTGTAATCGTGTGTCCGGCGTTGGATCTGTCCAGGTCTGAGCTGGAGCATCGGCTGAGTTCTATCCAGAGCCTGGATCTCAGTTTTCTCGTCCACGGATAGAACCAGCGCATTGTCGGGCGGATCCATATACAGCCCCACCACATCGATTACCTTTTCGGCGAAGTGAGGATCGTTGCTGATTTTAAAGTTACGGACTCGATGCGGCTTCAGGTCGGCTGCCTTCCAGATCTGGGCGACTTGATGTTTGCTCACTCCGGAGTGTTCGGCCATCAGTCGCACACTCCAGTAGGTCGATTCCCGTGGGATGCGTTCAACGGTGGCTTTGAGAATAGCTCGCACATTGGCATGCGATAGCTTCCGCGGACGGCCCGATCGAGGTCGATCCTCCAGTCCTGACACTCCCTGCTCAAGATAGCGCCTGCGCCACATTTGCACACTCAGTAGCCGCTTGGAGAGCCTTTCCGCAACTTCAGTCGCCGTCGGCCCCTGGCCGCAAGCCAGAATTATTTGAGCCCGTTCGGCCAAGACTCGATCGGTCTTGGAAGCCCGCAACCAGGACTCCAGTATTCTTCGATCTTGTTCGGGCAGCTTTAGTCGAATGTGGGGTCTTGCCATACCCAACAATAGCAAACTACCCTGACATTAACATCGGGAACTTTCCGGACAGTACACTAGGAGTATGCATCAATCTCGTCCTCGCGCCTCGACCTGACTCGCGTCGCGCTCCCAACAATTGGTACGTTATTTCAGAATCGCTCATCTAGCCCGGATTATGCAAGAACCGTAGGCCGGAGTTGAAAAGAGAGTCGAAAGTGGCCCAAATCGGGAGATCGAAGGTGCGACAGGCGGATTTTCGAGGGATCTCTGTGGACGAGCCGTGTGGAGTAGGTGGGGGAGTGAATTTCAGACGGAGTTGGGCCTGAATGAGTGTCCTAAACGATCATTCGGGAGCTAGGAGAGGCTAGCTGGAGTTAAGGCGATTCAAGACGAGGAGGAAAAGGGCCTGCTCCGGAAAGCCGGAGGAAAGATGGGCCCAGATGCGTCGAGTGGTTTGTCGAACCCGCGCCCCAATTTTGAGGACCCGGCGACGCAAAGTTTCGATTTCGAGTTTCTGCCAGGGGGTTCCATACAGATAATCGCGGAGTCGGACGAACATCTGGTAAGCCAGCCCATGCAGGAGAAGTCGAAACTGGTTGGCCAGGAATCGATGACAGCTCAGCCGATCCATACTCAGATGGTTCTTAAAAGCCTTGATGAAGTTCTCCGACTGTCCTCGATCGGTGTAGTGATCATAAAGGGACTGGGAAGAGAGATCGTCTCGGTTGGTGACCACAAAGCGACGATTGATCCCCCGATGGTCGACTTCCACTTTGACGATGACGCGACGGAATCGATCCCAGCTGCCGGCTCGATAAAGAAACTCGTCAAACTGACGCTGTTTTTCCTCGAACTCGTCGAACCTGAGTCGAGTCGACTCGAGCATCGGCTCGACCATCCGTTGCAGGCGGGGGTTCCGGCTTAACCCAATGACATATTGGAGTTTGTTCTCTTCAGATTCACAGAACTCGTAGAGCCGAGGCGTGGCAAAGCCGCTGTCGGCCCGGATCTCAATTTGAAGTTCCTTGCCAACTTCTCGTCGAATGGCTTTCACGATTCGTTTCAGAATAGGAACGATGTGAGAGGCAGCCCCCTTGTTTCCAGGCCTCAATACGACAGTGACCAGGTCCCCCGTAACGGCATCGAAGATCAGCAAAGGATGCAGAATGTGGTTTCGGTAATAGCCGTGGTAAAAAGAGAATTCCTGCTGGCCGTGAGTGTGGTCGTCAGTACTGTCCAGGTCCAAGATGACCGGGTCGGGGCGTCTCTTCTTCAGCGAGCGGACATAACGCTGTAGGAACCCCCGGCTCAGACGCATGAGATCCTTCTTGCTGACAGAGTTTTCCAAACGGGAAAAAGTTGCCTGGGTGGCCAAGTCAGGATCGCTCTCAGGTAACTGATCACAGACGGTCTTGAGCATGGGATCCGAGCGCAGCGTGTCCGCGTCATTGCAGTCTTCGTACCCGGCAACGATCTGAAAGACTCGTTGTCGGATCAGCTTTAACTGCTCATGACGAACGTAGCGTTGGTCCCGGCTATCCGCAATACACGAACTGAAGTCCTCGCAGAGTCGATCTTGCCGATCCAGGGAACCAAACAACAGCCATCCGGCATCGGAAGTCAGGTTCCCACCATCAAAACGAGCCGTGATTTGTGTGTGCGAGTGAAATGCCAGGGTGGTCTGACAGACTGGGTTTGACATTGCCGTAGTTCTCCGATAAGGATTTGTTTAATAAACCCTTTTATATCAGAGAGCTACGGCATTTTTTCTGGTCCCCAATCCACTCGAATCCGGATCTCTTGCATAATCCGGGCTAGGAGTCTGCGCGGCAGGAGTTTCTGAGCAACGTGGAATTTCCAATTCTTGAGTTTATGTTTCGGGGTGCCCTATAAGAGAAAGGGCGATCTTTATCGTGCTTCCGCTTGCAGAGGCGGCCGAACTGCTGAAAATGAGCCCAGGGGGAGGGCATCTTTCCGTCCGAACCTGCTCAGCAGGTGGGTAGGCGCCCATGCATGCGTTTCAAGTTCAGGGCGAGACAGACCAGGTCCCACTCGCCTTCCACTTTCTCGAGTCCCCTCAAGCTGAAGGTTCGAAAGCCAAGGACCTGTTTAACCCAGCCGAATACAGGTTCCGCGATCACCTTGCGCCGGCGGTAGACAGTTTGCCCCGCCTCCGTGCCCAGCTTCTTGAACATGCGAAGCGTGGCGGGGAGATTTTCCGACGGCTCTGGATCTCGCCCCTCTCGGCCCAAAGAGATGTAGCCATCGATCTCGCGTTCTTCTAGACCTTCAAAGTTCTCCTCGGACTTATACCCGGCGTCGGCCACTACCTGCGCGGGAGGGTGCTCCAGGTTCTCTTGGACCGCATCGATCATCCCCAGTAATTGTCTGTTGTCGGCCGCGTTATTGGTAACCCCCGTGGCCACGATCATCTGTGTCTCCTCATCCACAGCGGCTTGCGTGTTGTAGCATTGTTCGAATCCCCCAGAGCTCTTCATGATTCGACTTTCCGGATCTGTAAAGTTGTCTTGGGCCTTCTCCTCGGGAACTCCAAACTCCCGCTTGAAGGGGCGTCCTCCGCGCGGGTTCTTGCGACCGTCTCCGGGCTTGCGGCCGCGCTTCCGATCCACCTCGGCCTGCCGTTGCTCCACGCGCTGCTTTGCCTCCCCGATCTTTTTCAGCCGATCTTCGCGGCGGCGTAACTCTTCAGGCAGTTCGTCTCCCTGATTCTCTTCGCCGTAGAGCTCGTCTTCCGCTTTATCCACCTGCTGCGCACGATCCAACAGTTCGGCGATCTCTCCTTCCAGCCTTTTCTCTTCTTCCAACATCCGTGAATAGCTCATCGCCTTATGTTTGCTGGCGTTGGCCTTGATCTTACAGCCGTCCACCGCCACTCGCCCCAGCTTGACCAATCCCGCCTCGGCCGCGATCCGCGCCACCTGTCCAAACAGTTTCTTGAACTCTTTGCGATGACGTTGACGAAACTCCGCCATCGTCCGGTGGGCTGGGAAATTACCCGCCGACAACACTCGAACAGCCACGTCCTCATACACTCGACGAGCCAGTTTCCGCGACGAGAACGTTCCCGTCGCGTACCCATAAATCAGGATCTTCACCATCATCCTCGGATCAAACGGCCGATTGCGCCGCCCGTCCCCTTCGTACGGCGCGTAGAATCCACTCAGATCCAGCTCATCCACCGTTTCGGAGATAAAGTAGGACAGATGATCTTCCGGCAACCAATCTCGCGGGGAGGGGGGTAGCAAGAAGCTCTGCTCCGGCTGGTACTTCCGAAATGTCGTTCCCATATCGCCATTTTATTCACCAGCCCGGACATTTCCTGCCGCGCAGACTCCTAGTGCCTTTTTCTCCAAAACATCGAGGCCACAATGCCCAGTGACAAAACCGATAACACAGCCCCCCAGGAAAAGCTCCCAGGTTGGTATCGGAAGCGCACTAGGTGACGCCCTGCCGGAACTCGGACGGCACGAAATAGGTAGTCCGCTCGAACGATCTCCGCTTCGTCTCGGCCGACTTGAGCCTGCCAACCCTTAGCGTAGGTGTCCCGGAGAACCAGCCAGCCTGGGCTCTCCATTTGCACCTCGATCTCCACCAGGTCGGGCAGATCGCCGATCCATCGAACCGTTCCCGAACCAGCAGACAGCGGTCGATCCGCCACTCCTTCCAGAACCACACCCTGCTCGCCGCTCAACATCAGTGCGAGCGCACTGTCTCCATCGCCCGCCGGGACCACGGTGTCGGCAATTTCCAGCCGGGAGGCGCCCCTGATGCGATACAGGTAGGGAAACCGGTTTCGGATCGGCTCCAGATCCGGCAGATCGAGCTCTCGGGCCGTCAGAACAAACTCGCAACCCGCCTTTCGCAGCAGCGCAAGACGCTGGACATCCAGCTCTGGAATGGGATGGTGATAATCGCGCAGAGCTGGGCCCAGGGCCGCATAGAAATGCTCCCAGCGATCCGTTAGTAGAGGCTCGTAACCGCGGAAGTCCCGAATCCCCCAGCTCATGCCGAAGTTGGGCAGCAAAGTCCCCGCCCCGATCCCGACAAGGCGGGAATGTGGATGTTGAGCAAGTTGCTCCACAACCGCGGGCCGTGCTTGGAGAAGTCCAAGGTCGCTGGAAGTGTTGAAGAAAAAGCCGAACACGAATCCGTTAGCCACGATCAGGGCCGACAGACTCAACACCCGATGCCGCATGCGAAACAGAACGAGGACCAAGAACAGCGTCAACAGAGTCCAGAGCGGATGCACGGGAAAGTCGAAGGCACGTCCTAGAAAATAGAACTGTCCCTCGGATGCGAGAAACCGTGAGATGGGAACCCAGGAGGACCCAATCAACAATCCTATTGCGCCGACCAAGGCCCAGGGGACTATTCGTGAGACGGCGGCACGCTCCCGCAAGGCAGAGACACCCATGCTGGCCAGAACTGCCAGGCAAGCCTGAAGGATCTGGGCGGCGTGCAGATAGTTGGCCTCTCGTAGTAAGGGAAGAGCCGTCCAGAGCCCGAAAAGCGGGGGAATTCCCATGAGCAGGACTTAGCGACCAGACAGCAACGGCCCCTACGGCGAGCGTCGTTCTTCGACGCCAACCGGCCCACAGACCCAGTGAGGCCAGAAAAAGGGGAATGATGCCCACATAGGCGAAGCTGGAATAACTATAAGGCTGGATGCCTGGATCCGTAGCCCGGGTGGGACTGGCACCGGTGACTTCGGGACTCGCTCCGACCGCCAGCTGGAAGGACTTCATGACTTCCCGATAGTGCGGCTGCACGAAAGCTGGCCATTGAGCCAGCCTCAGATGGTACTGGTTTTCACCGCTCCTCCCTCTTTCAGTGAAGGTCGAGCTTTCCAGCATCGTGTCCAGAAAAGGCAATATGGCAACAGACGCCAGTCCTAAAGCCAAGACACCTGCTAAGCCAAGGTGCGCCGTTTTCAACAACCCGCTGCGGAGGGAACGTCGATCTCGGAAACGAAGGAGCCCATAGAGCATGTAGCACAGATGTTGCAGAACTGCGCACTGTACGTTACCCCCCAAGTAGGCTGCAGCCAGGATCAGAGACAGGAGAGCCAGATGGCGCCGGTTCCCGCTTTGTTGATAAGACTCAACCTGAAGCAGTCCCCAACCCAACAAGGCCGAAATGAACCCGTTGGGGAAAGTGAGGAAAAAGACGTTGTAGCCGCCGAAAAGATAGCAGAGTCCGGCCAACGCACTACAGTCGGCAGACAACCTCAAACGGCGGCAAAAGAAGTAGATTCCACTACCGGCCAAGAGCAGTTTGATGCCAGCGGCGTATTCGAAATACAAATGGATGGGGAAGACAATCAGGAGCCAGCGCAAAGGCGCGAAAAGGGCTGAAACCGAATTTGCCAGAAAGGGTGTGCCGTTCAAACTGTAGGGATTCCAGAGCGGAAGGCGTCCCTGGTAGACTTCCGAACGGTGCAGGTGATAGTAGGGGTATAGTTGTTCCAAATTGTCGATGAGCAGAACGTTATTGGGATCGGCGGGCTGCAGCTCGGGCACCCAAGGGATGAAATGGGCCAGCAGATCCCCCGGCCAGAGAATTCTGGAAGTCAGCAGCGATGGGCTGAGGAAGACGAGGACGATGACCGCCAGGATAAGCAGGAACCGAATGTCCGTTCCGCGATCGTACTGATTCATGTCGTCAGGTCGTGTCTTGCGGGCCAAGTTTGAGGAGCGGGCTGCCCGCCAATCTCACATATGCCTTTGATTAAGTCAAACCGCTTGGGTATCCTTCGCATCGGCGTGGCCCGGCATCCGGTTGAGATCGCTTTCGTGGGCACCTGCCTCCTCCTGATCCTGAGTCTCAACTTTCTGAGCCTGGCCTTCAAGACATCCACCTACGACGAACCCTGGCATCTGAAGAACGGACTCCGATTCCTGCAAGGAAATACCGAACGGTTTCAGGACAGCAAAATGCCCGTTTCGGCCCTCAATGCATTGCCGGTGGCACTCATGGACCACATCCCGTCTGAGGATGCCCACCTGGATGACTTCGTGCTGGAACTGGGGGACCGGTCTTTACGGGCAGCCCGTCTCGTCACTGTGCTGGGATCGCTGCTGCTGGCGATCGTGGTTTACTGCTGGTCCCGTGCCCTGTACGGACCGCTTTCGGCGGGGCTGTCGCTCGTGCTGTATACCTTTTCACCCAACATGCTGGCACACTCACGGCCTCATCACTACCGATCTTCTCGCCGCCCTTCTGACCGCCCTCTCGCTCTGGACGTTGCAAGCCTTCCTTAATCGACGAAACTGGAAAACAGCTCTACTAGCCGGCTCTACTCTGGGACTGGCCCAACTGGCCAAGTACAGTTGCGTCTTCCTCTATCCACTTTTCATGGTTCTAGCTCTCCTTCACCGGTTCGGGAAGACACGCGGCACCGAAGAGCCATTTCTGGAGAGGCGCGACCTGCCTCGTATCGCCGGCTATTCGATCCTTTTTCTCTTCTTGGGCCTTTTGGTCGTTCAAGTGGGCTTCCTTTTCAAGGGAGTCGGAACCCCTTTGACCGACTATCCTCTCAGGAGCACTTTTTTCGAGAATCTGCGCCATCGCGTCGGGGCGGTCTCTCACCTTCCTATCCCCCTGCCCTATCCCTATCTGGAAGGACTGGACTGGGTGAAGTACCACGAAGAGACCGGGGCTAGCCATGGCCCCATCTACCTTTTGGGAGAACGTCGCAAAGGCCAAGGGTTTTACTCGTACTTCCTGATCGCTGTGCTCTTCAAGGTGCCTATTCCCACTCTGGTCCTCTTTGGTGCAGCCTTGATCTTGGGCTTGAGGCCCCCTCGAGACTCGCGCCGGAAGCGGTACCGGAGTCGCTGGTTGGGTAGGGAGTCCTTTCTGCTACTGCCGGTTTTTTTCTTCTTCGTCTACCTGAGTTTCTTCTTCAAGGCTCAGATCGGGCTGCGCTTCCTGCTGCCCGCTTTCCCATTGATCTTCATCTTTTGTGGGAGCCTCGTCTCCCAGCGGTTCCCGCTCCGGCTCGCGGAAAAAATAACACCGGTGGCCCTGCTACTTTACCTGGCGGCATCCAGCCTCTCCTACCACCCGCATTACCTGTCTTACTTCAACGAATTGGTCGTCGACCGAACTCGGGCCTTCCGAATTTTGGTGGACTCCAATCTGGAATGGGGCCAAAATGGATTATTCGTCCGCGACTACCTGCGCTCTCATCCCCAGGCTCGGCTCGATTTGGGCCCCGACCCCAGAATATCGGTCGTACTGCGCGAATACCTGCAGTCCCACCCTTCAGCCCGTCTGGACCCGCGCCAGCCCAGTAGCGGTCTCATCCTGGTCGACGCCAACCATTTGGCCGGTATCGGAATCCAGGACGATTATTCCTGGCTGCGGGACCATTTTCAGCCCGTGGATCACATCGCTTACGGGTGGCTGGTCTTCGATGTCAAAGAGGAGGACTTGGCACGCTTGGGTCTGGGAAAGCGCTGATGCTCGGCCCTTCGTGTACACGGATGGAATGCAATCGCAGAGACGCGGACACGCAGCGGGATTCTTGTTTTGAAACCGGAAATAGACTCAGAACCTAAACGGCAATTTTCTGGATGACGATCTGTCCCTTGATGCGTGAAAAATCCTCGATCACACAAGCTCTTTCTTTTCCCCACAATTCCCTCTCTGCGTAAAACTCTGCGCCTCTGCGCTGGAATCTAATCGCCGGCAGGCACCACGAGCGCTTTTACCACGGCGCCACTGCGGACGGCGTCCAGCGCGGCTTGGGCCTGGTCAAGTGGATATCGTTGCAACGGAATTCGCCCAAAGAGCTCTCCAATCTCAGGGTCCCCGAGCAACTTTACTCCGCGGTAGAAGTGAGAGAAATCAGAGCCCCAACAGCCGCGAATTTCGAGGTGTTTTCGATTGAGGTCCAGGTGAGGATTCATCTCGACATCACCGCTGTCCGTGTACTGCCCCACGACCACTACGCGACCTGCGTCACGGGTCCAGCGCATTCCTTGCACAACCGCTTCCCGTGCGCCAGTGGCTTCGATACAAAAGTCCGAGCCACGGCAGTCGGTATGTGCATAGACCCAGTGGAGTCTTTCTTCCTCTGACAATCCCTCGAAGTTGAGTACGGCAGAAGCTCCCACCGCTTGCGCCACCTCGAGGCGAGAATCGGGCGCTCCGATACAGAGAACCTTACGGGCTCCTGAGAGCCGGGCAAAAATGACTGCCGCCAAGCCGACCGGACCGCATCCCAGCACAAGAGCGGTCTCCCCTAATTGGACTTCGGCCCGATCGACCGCGTGGAGGGCTGTCGGCAGGGCGCAGCCCCCGGCCATGAAACCGGTAACCGATAGGTCTTCCAACGGGATGCAACGGGTGCCCGGCTTCAGGTAGAGATGGGTTGACCAACCTCCGGTCAGCCCATCCGCCAAACCGTATGTAATGCCATAGACCCGGCGCGAAGGACAGCGAGTCGAAGCTTTTGCAACCAGGCAGTACCAGCAAGCGTTGCAGGTTCTATGCACATCCAGAAAGGTGATCCGGTCCCCCTCCCGAAGTAGATTTCCGTCGACATCAACAAGCCGTCCACGAATCGCTGCCAGGTGCCCGGCACTCACATGTCCGGGGATGATGGGATAGGGGACGCCGTCCAGCTTGCCGTCTTGCAAGTGGACATCGGTGCCACAGATCTCGCTGAGTTCTACCCGAAGCAGACCTGAATCGGGTTCCAGATCCGGGATCGGAATTTCCTGAACCTCAATCGGCCGCCCGGGCGAAACCATCAAAGCCGCCCGAGCCGACCCGTTTTCTGAGTTCATTTGCGCTTCCTCAAAGAACCTCTACGATGACACGATGAATGCCGGTGGCCCCGTTGGGGAACGTACTGCTGAAGCTGTTCTCTTGAACGTTCCCTCCGCTGGCGATCACTCGCGAGGCGATCACATACCGGCCTGGTTGGGCTTTCCAAGTCCATGCCCAGGTTGCCCAACTATCATCTTTAGTCGGGCTGGTGAGGCGGGCTTCGCGCCACAGGCCGTCATCCACCTGCACCTCCACCGCTCCAACGGTTGCAGCCCCAGCGCAAGCCACTCCTTGGATCTTCCAGATTTCGAGGGAATGTGGGCCAGCCGAATCGATTCGGCTGGTGGGATGGATGTCGGCCTCTTCCGACCAGCCACGACGTTCCCAATAACCGCGGGCTCGTTTATCGGTCAGTTCGATCTCATTCAGCCAGCGGGGTTGCTTCATCCCGTACTTTCCGGGAAGCAGGACCCGCAAAGGGAAACCATGCTCCCGGGGGAGCGGCACTCCGTTCATCTGGTAGGCCAGGTACGCCTGCTCTCGTAGGGCCACCTCGACCGGAACACTTGAATCGAATCCATCCAGTCCCCGAAAAACCACTCGCTGTCCAGGACGCGGATCGAAAGCCGCCAGGACCGAAGGCAGAAGGGCTCCCGTCCAGACGGCGTTCCCAACCGCAGTTCCACCGACCGGGTTCGAGATACAGGAGAGGGTCTTGTGGATCTGACGCGACGGTAGTGCCTGGATCTGTTGGAGAGAGTATTCCCGCTCGAGCCCAGAAGAACGAATCTTGAGCCGCCAGCTTTCTGAGTCCACCACAGGGTATCGTTTACTGATCGAGACAGTATAGAAATCGCGATTGGGGGTTACATACCGGGTCACGCGCTGGGCCAATGCTTGCGGCCGTTGCCGCCACCACCGATAGCCCAGGTAGGCACCAACCCCCGCCAATCCAACCGAAAGAAAGGTGCGGCGGCGCAGGGCACGGTGGCGCTTCTCCATACTTTGCAAAGAATCAAAAATGGGCATAACGTCGGGGGGAAAGGATCCAAGGGTCCAGGGGTCCAATTCCCAACATTCAGATGCAAGGGTCCAAGAGCATGGCTTTCTGTTCTAGCTGAGCCAGCGTCACCTCAAAATGGGAGCCGCTCCATAGGAGCTCAGAGCCCTGGATAATCAATATCTGCGGGGTCTCGTGCCGAACTCCCCAGTTCTCCGCCACATGATCCGAAAGCGAACGATTCTCGACTACGTCTAGACGATAGACATGGAGGGTAGGATGCTTTTCCTGGAAACGCTCGACTTGTTTTCGAGCCATGGAGCTAATCGGGCAACGGGTACTGTGCTTGTAGATCAGCGCTCCAGTCCCCTGCTCGATCTCTTCCAGTTGAACTTCGCTCGTCAACTCGATGAGCATATTGTCCTCCGAAGCAATAGCTTAGCTGCCGGCCTGGCGAAGCGCCACTTCCACATCCAGATGATCGTCTCCGCAAGCATCCAGATATTCATTGTAGGTGCCGGTAAAATCGGTGACGCCGTCGGTCCGGATCTCGAGCACGCGGGTAGCCAGCCGGGAGACCAACCAGCGGTCGTGGGAAACGAACACAACGGTACCGTCATAATTTTCCAGTCCCTCGGCCAGCGCCTCTATTCCTTCCAGGTCGAGATGGTTGGTGGGCTCGTCGAGAACCAGAATATTCGGTTTGGTTACACTGAGCCGAGCGAAGATGAGACGGGCCGACTCCCCTCCCGACAGGTTGGCCACCTTCTTGGCCGCCTCGTCCTTGGTGAACAGAACTCGTGCCAACTGGTTGCGGACGTAACCGATTTCCTCTCCCGGGGCAAAATTCCACAGCCATTCCTGGAGTCGTTCCTTCGAACCCTCCAGCAGCTCACGGTGATCCTGGGCGAAGTACCCGGGATAGGTCTCATAGCCCCATTTCACAATGCCGGCATCGGCTTCCAAGTGGCCGGTCATGATCTTGAGAAGAGTCGATTTGCCAATACCGTTGGGTCCGATGATGGCCAGGTGGTCGCCTCGCCACACTTTCAAGGATACATCCTTCAACACCGTGTTCTTGTCGAAGGCCTTCGAGATCGCGTCCAGTTCACACACCAGCCGGCCACTCGACCGGACCGACGTAAAGCTGAAGTTGGGATAGCGGCGAGAACTCACAGGCAAAGCTTCGATCACAATCCGATCCATCTGTTTGGCTTTGCTGCGGGCCTGGCGAGCTTTGGTCGGCTTGGCTCGGAAACGCTCGACAAACTGTTTATGATCCGCGATTTCCTTTTCTCGTTTGGCAATCTCAGCTTCCTTGCGATCACGATCGGATTGCTTGGATTCCACGAAAGCATCGTAATTGCCCCGGTACAAGATGATCTGTTCGTAGTCGACATCGACGATGTGGGTGCAGACGTTATTGAGGAATCGGTGGTCGTGCGACACCACCAGCACCAGACCACGGAACGCCCCCAGAAACTTCTCCAGCCAGCGAATCGACAGGATGTCCAGGTGGTTGGTCGGTTCATCCAGGAGCAGGACATCGGGCGTCGCCGCCAGGGTTTGGGCCAGCAGCACCCGTAACTTGAAACCGCCCGAAAGGACAGACAAGGGCTTCCAGTGAGTATCGTTGGGAATATTCAGACCGGCCAGGATCTCTGCAGCGCGAGCTTCCAACGCATAGCCGTTGTGCTGCATGATCAGATCCTCCAGCCGGGAATAACGGTCAGCCTCGAAGTGCTCTTCAGCCCGTTCCAAGAGCTGCTCTTTCTCCTCCATGGCCTGCCACAACTCGGGGTGTCCCATCATGACGACATTCAGGATGGGTGTCTCTTCGTAATGGAAATGGTCCTGCCGCAACACCCCGACTCTTGCTTTACGGGGTATCGAAACCGTACCCGCACTGGCCTGCTCATCACCCGCCAGAATCCGGAGCAGCGTCGATTTTCCCGAGCCGTTGGCTCCCACGACAGCGTAGCGGTTTCCAACACCAAAGTTGACCGTGGCGCCTCGGAACAAGGTCTGGGACCCATATTCCTTCGCCAGATCCGAAATACTTATCATGCGGCAACAAGGTACCAAAAAGGCGTGGGGTTGCGTGTGTCGCGGCTGAATTTCCTGTGTCTACTAAATCCTCAAACCGAGTCCGTATCAGACGCCGAGTCACGCCTGGAAGGCAGGTTCGCTGGCGGAATCGCGGAAGGCATGCCGGTTACCCGGCACCTGAGGCAGCGAAGCAGCTCGATGCGAGGCGAATGCCGAGTTGTCGTTGCCGACTAGGAGCCTGTCCGAGTATTGGGGTGCGGTCGCGAACCGGGGTCTTGTGAGTCGAGCTCGCGGAGAGAGACGAACGGCGATGGCCCCCATCGTCTACGGCTCTCGACAAAGAGATTCGGCCACTTAACGCCTGTTCCCTGTGGGTTACGGGCGGTCTTCTGTTGTCCAACCTGCAAACTCCAGCAGGCTGGACAACAAGAAGGCGATCTGCTTTGTTGCGGGCACTTGAAGTTGAATGACAGCGCCTGCCTGCCCGACGCCTCGCATCTCACCCCATGGCGCTCGTAACGCGATCCGCACCAATACTCGGACAGGCTCCTAGCCCGGATTATGCAAGAACCGTAGGCCGGAGTTGAAAAGAGAGTCGAAAGTGGCCCAAATCGGGAGATCGAAGGTGCGACAGGCGGATTTTCGAGGGATCTCTGTGGACGAGCCGTGTGGAGTAGGTGGGGGAGTGAATTTCAGACGGAGTTGGGCCTGAATGAGTGTCCTAAACGATCATTCGGGAGCTAGGAGAGGCTAGCTGGAGTTAAGGCGATTCAAGACGAGGAGGAAAAGGGCCTGCTCCGGAAAGCCGGAGGAAAGATGGGCCCAGATGCGTCGAGTGGTTTGTCGAACCCGCGCCCCAATTTTGAGGACCCGGCGACGCAAAGTTTCGATTTCGAGTTTCTGCCAGGGGGTTCCATACAGATAATCGCGGAGTCGGACGAACATCTGGTAAGCCAGCCCATGCAGGAGAAGTCGAAACTGGTTGGCCAGGAATCGATGACAGCTCAGCCGATCCATACTCAGATGGTTCTTAAAAGCCTTGATGAAGTTCTCCGACTGTCCTCGATCGGTGTAGTGATCATAAAGGGACTGGGAAGAGAGATCGTCTCGGTTGGTGACCACAAAGCGACGATTGATCCCCCGATGGTCGACTTCCACTTTGACGATGACGCGACGGAATCGATCCCAGCTGCCGGCTCGATAAAGAAACTCGTCAAACTGACGCTGTTTTTCCTCGAACTCGTCGAACCTGAGTCGAGTCGACTCGAGCATCGGCTCGACCATCCGTTGCCGGCGGGGGTTCCGGCTTAACCCAATGACATATTGGAGTTTGTTCTCTTCAGATTCACAGAACTCGTAGAGCCGAGGCGTGGCAAAGCCGCTGTCGGCCCGGATCTCAATTTGAAGTTCCTTGCCAACTTCTCGTCGAATGGCTTTCACGATTCGTTTCAGAATAGGAACGATGTGAGAGGCAGCCCCCTTGTTTCCAGGCCTCAATACGACAGTGACCAGGTCCCCCGTAACGGCATCGAAGATCAGCAAAGGATGCAGAATGTGGTTTCGGTAATAGCCGTGGTAAAAAGAGAATTCCTGCTGGCCGTGAGTGTGGTCGTCAGTACTGTCCAGGTCCAAGATGACCGGGTCGGGGCGTCTCTTCTTCAGCGAGCGGACATAACGCTGTAGGAACCCCCGGCTCAGACGCATGAGATCCTTCTTGCTGACAGAGTTTTCCAAACGGGAAAAAGTTGCTTGGGTGGCCAAGTCAGGATCGCTCTCAGGTAACTGATCACAGACGGTCTTGAGCATGGGATCCGAGCGCAGCGTGTCCGCGTCATTGCAGTCTTCGTACCCGGCAACGATCTGAAAGACTCGTTGTCGGATCAGCTTTAACTGCTCATGACGAACGTAGCGTTGGTCCCGGCTATCCGCAATACACGAACTGAAGTCCTCGCAGAGTCGATCTTGCCGATCCAGGGAACCAAACAACAGCCATCCGGCATCGGAAGTCAGGTTCCCACCATCAAAACGAGCCGTGATTTGTGTGTGCGAGTGAAATGCCAGGGTGGTCTGGCAGACTGGGTTTGACATTGCCGTAGTTCTCCGATAAGGATTTGTTTAATAAACCTTTTTATATCAGAGCGCTACGGCATTTTTTCTGGTCCCCAATCCACTCGAATCCGGATCTCTTGCATAATCCGGGCTAGCTCAGTTTGGGCGTAACTTATCTTGACGATTGAGTCAAGTTTTGGCGGCGGGGTTCTTTCGTATTGGGCAAAGCCTGGATCGGCTGAACGTTACGCTCCCGCTTGCAGCTCTGATAGTAGTGCCTTGAAGTTCACTGTGAGTCGATAACCGGACCGTGGCGTTGGAATGCGGGCTCTCAGAGCGCCAAGCGGCAGCGCGAGCCTCTATCCTCCAAAGCCTTGGCGAAGGGGGGCGGGGTAGCCAGATTCATCGGCGCCAGGACTCCGGCTCCGTTGGCTCCTGAGAGACAGTTGCTAGGAGTTAGTCGGCGCTTTTCTATTTCGGGACAACCACTCGCCCAGCCGTTTCATTCCTTCGTCAATACCTACCACCGGACGATAGCCCAGGTCCCTCTTGGCCGCCGAAATATCGAACCAATGAGAGGTAGAGAGTTGTTCTGCCAGGAAGCGAGTGATCCGGGGCTCGCCGGATAAACGCAGTATCCGGTATACGGTTTCCAGGACTCCCCCGGCCAATTGGGCCACTCCGGTCGGGATCGAACGCTCGACCGGCGGGGTGCCGGCGATCGCCAGCATCCGACCGATGAACTCCCAGAGCGGCACCGGCTCGTCATCTGAGATGAAGTACACACGACCCGACAACTCGGGCTTTCGCCCCAACGCGGTCGCCGCCAGAACATGGGCTTCGACTGCGTTGTCGATGTAGGTGAAGTCAACGAGGCAAGGACTTGTCCCCAGACGCCTCAGCTGCCCCGAATTGGCCCGAGCCACCAGACCGGGCAAGATATGTCGGTCGCCGGGGCCCCAAATCAGGTGGGGCCGGAGGGCTACGACCTTGAGCTCAGGGCCTGCGGCCTGGAGAGTCTCACGCTCGGCTCGAGCCTTGGTGCGGGGATAGTCAGAGGTGAAGGCGGAAGCCAGAGGAAGACTCTCGTCAACTCCTTCCAAGTCGCCACCCCGAAACACCACACTGGGTGAACTGGTGTAAATCAGCCGGCGGCAGTCTTCTTTCAAACAGGCCTCCACCACGTTGCGCGTACCCTCTACGTTGGTCCGGTAAAACGCTTCGGCTTCTCCCCAGATCCCTGCTTTCGCCGCCACGTGGAACACGATTCGGCAGCCCCGAACTGCAGCCTGCACAGCCTCAGGATCTGCCAGATCGCCGGTCAATTGATTGACACCTAATTCGTCCAGATCGGGGTAGAGGGCTCGCGAAAAGCTGCGTAAGTCAAGACCGCCAGCCGCCAGCCTACGGAGCAGCGCGAGACCCAAGAAGCCCCCTCCTCCGGTCACCAGGACCGGCCCCGATAAAGGCACTTCCGGGGACTCACGAATCTCAAGCATCTCGTCCTCGCGTCGCGCTCCCAACATACGTCAGTGTAATCCTGGTTTGCAGGGCCTAGACGAGCGATTCTGAAATAACGTACCAATTGTTGGGAGCGCGACGCGAGTCAGGTCGAGGCGCGAGGACGAGATTGATGCAGGCCATCTTAGAGCTCCGAGCAACAAAGAGCTGGCCGCGTCCCGCCCCAACCCTACGGGCGAACGGGGCTTGTTGTCCAGCCTGCAAGCTCTTGCTGGCCTAGCCAACAAAATGTTGCGGCCGATCTCTGTGTCGAGAGTCGTCGAAGATGCCGGGTATCGACTTCCTCCTCTCTCCTTGACCTCGACTCGCAAGACCCGTTCGCAATTGGCACGTTATTTCGGAATCGCTCGTCTAGGCACCTCTCCCTTGCAACTTTGCTTAAAGTCGAGTCAAGTTTCCAAAAACTGGGAACTGAGTGCCACTTGGCCTCGTTGTCGGTGCCTAGTTGGGCCGGATGGGCTCGACCGCCGTACTGAGGATGGCGGCAGGATCATCAGAGTCCCGAGGTGCCATTCCCAAGCCCGTCGGTGTTTTGAATCTTCGCCTCCGGCTGCGCCTCGGAATCTTGGACCTGCGCTGGAGAGGCCGACATCTTTGCGCCGAAAGCGCGTTGCGATAATAGCCCAGGGCAACGCCCTGGGCAACGCCACTGCCGAACGGGGCAAGCTTGTTTCTCTACTTGCACGCTGCCGCACTCCAAATCGCCGAGCTGCTAACCTCCATCTCGTTGGTCTGAGGACAGGCTCCCGGCAAGCATCTGGTCGGCCCACACGGCCAGCTTTTCCCGAAAGATCTTTGCGTTATGCCGAACGTCCACTGGAAAATCTTCGTGAAAGAGGATCGTGTCGACCAGCTTTCCAAAAGCAAAATGCTGTCCCAACTCGAGAATCTCGGAAATCAATTCGGGACTCTGACTCCGTTTCCGACCGGCTTCTAACTGGACACATAGAACAGGCCGCTGCGATCCTCGATCACCAATTCCCACAAGAGCGGATCGAAACACATCCGGATGTTGGTTGAAGATCCCCTCGACTTGCACGCTGAAGAGGGTCATATCGGCGGTTTCTACCCGATGTGACTTGCGACCACAAAACCAAAGGCGTCCTTGTACGTCAAAATAGCCCAGATCTCCCATGCGGTGCCAGACCCGTGCCCCGTCCTTGATCTTGGCAAGACGGTCGGCTTCGGGACGAGCGTAGTAGCTGTGCGAAACATTCTCGCCCGAAACCGTAATCTCTCCCACTTCACCCGATCCTAGACAAAGGTCGTCGTTCCACTCCGGGATAGGCTCATCGCTGATGGCTAGTATCGCGACCTCGACACCCGGAAAAGGAGTTCCGACACACACCCCACGCCCTTGCTTGGAGCCTTGTTCTTCCAGTACTTGGGCGGCCTCGATGCTGGATACGGGAAGGGCCTCGGTGGCACCGTAGGGCGTATGCACGTCAGCCGACCCGGTGAGCAGCCCCCGGCAACGCTCCAGTATCTCAATCGAAACCGGTGCGCCCGCTGACAGGACTCGGCGTAGCGAGGGTAACTTCTCTCCCAAGGGGGCGGCATGCCGACTGACCCGGTCCAGCAAAGCCGGAGATCCAAACATGTGGGTGACCTGGCGCTGCTGGATCACGCGCACCATCCTCACGGGATCGACACTCCCCGGCTTGGCATAATCCATGTCCGGGAAGACGGTGGTTGCCCTCCAGCCAACATCAAAAAGCCCGAACAGCGGAAAGGTCGCCAGATCGACCTCTCCGGGGTTGATCGAATAGGCTTCCCGAAGCATTCGCACCTGGGCCTCAAACATTCCTTGCGTGTAAATCACCCCTTTGGGCGGACCGGTACTCCCGGAAGTAAAGGCAATGGCCACAGGATGGTGGCTGGATCTCTCTGCAAGAGGGTGTTCGGGTGGGGACTCGACAGCCCTCTCGAGCTCCCGCAACGAATAGTCAGCAAGTCCCAAGCGCCATCCAGTGCTGATGGTAATCCGCAGGCTGCGCTCGGCCCACCCCAGCCATCTTCTGGCGATGTGGGCGAGCGGAACCCCAATGAATCCTTTCGGCTCAGCTTCCTCGAGACAGGCTCCCAAGTAGGTGCGCCCGATCCCGGGATCGATCAATACCATGGAGCAACCACACTTGAGGAGTCCAAAGGCACAGACCAGGAAGTCCGCGCCCGGTGTCACCATCAAGGCAACGCGATCCAACTCACCTAAACCGAGTTGTGCCAGGCCCCGGGAACAGGAGGAGCTTCTTTGCTCGAGTTCCCTCACCGTGAGGTTCCCTTGGGGGCTGATCAGGGCTTGCCGTTCTGGCTCTTCCAGGCAGCTTTGTCGCAAAGCTTTAAGAATGTTGTCCGGCATCAGTTTCTGCCCAGGAACGCCTCGACGATCTTCTGGATCTCTTCTGAAGCGTCCTCCAATACATAATGACCAGCCCCCGGGAAGGAATGAATCTCAGCCTTCGGAAAACGCTTCTTCCATTCCTCAAGGAATCTCACATCGAATACAAAATCCTTTTCTCCCCAGCAGATACATATCGGTAATTCACCTAGCTCATGAAGTTTCTTTTCGGTTTCGAGTAAGCTTGGATAGGAAGTGTGTTCCGGCTCCAGCGGGATGTCCTGCACGAAGCGATGTACCGCGATACGATTGGCCCAGTTGTTATACGGGAGTCGGAACGCGTGCCGCAAACTACGACTCATTCCGGCCCGGCTTCCCACGTGGCTGGCCAAGAATGAGAACAGGTTGCAACCCCGAATCAGGATCCCTGCCAAACGGGACCTGCGGCACCAGCGGATCGACCAATGCAAATCGCGAGCTGAAGCCACTCGAAAAGCAGCCGTGTTCAAGACGGTCAAACTTCGAATATCCTTCGGGTGACGCACAGCATAGGTTGACCCGATCACTCCGCCCCAGTCGTGAACGACCAGGTGAAACGGTTTCGGCAGCGCTATTCTCTCGATCCACTCTTCGACATCGGCCACCCTCCGCTCCAGAGTGAAGGGGTATTCTCCATCGCCTGGCTTGTCGGACAAACCACAACCAACATGATCGGGGACGAGCGTGCGGTAGTTGGACCGAAGGTAGCGAACCAGGCGCCGGTACATAAAACACCAGGTAGGGTTTCCGTGGAGCATGACCACCGGCAGTCCCCGCCCCTCATCCAGGTAGTGGTAGCGTAGGCCTCCTATGCGTTGGAAGTGAGACTCGAATCCAAGGGTCGCTTGAAGAGCTTCGGCGTGGGTCGGCATGTATTGGGTCGGCGGTTCACACGACGGGGCTGAGTCGCCCGCAATCAAACTCTCATTTTCAGACAAGCACAAAAGGGCTCAATAGCGGAAGGCGCCGAGGCCAGTGGTCACGCCAGCACTACCCATCAGAAGGAGAACATCCATACCCCGGGTGAGGCGTCCCTCTGCCTCTGCCACTGAAAGAGCCAGGGGCAGCGTCGCAGAAACGGTATTCCCAAATCGATTGTGGGTTTCAAAGATTCTCGACGTGTCCAATCCCAGCATCCGGCAAACGCTCAACGTTGCTCCCTGACTGACGGCATGGCCGATGATCAGGTCGTAGGCCTTGTTTGCAAATACCGGGGTTTCTCGAAAATGGGACACCAGTTTCCTCATCGTAAAGGAAACCAATTCCGCCGGTGCCGTGAAGAAGGACATGGGCTTCACGCCATTCGAACCATTGGTTGAGAAATCACTGGCGTTGGGAAGCGCTATCTTGCACAAGCTGTGCTTTTCTCCCCAGGTCTTAAACGACAGGTGGGCGTCGGACGGATTGTCCTCGGCGGTCAGAATCGTTGCGGTAGCTGCTTCGCCGATGGTAAACGCCGAGAAGGAGTTCTCGATCTCGTCGACATGTCTCATCTCGAAATTCGCATACTCGCGGAAATTGAACTCGCAGTTCAAGACCATCACCACCCGGTGCACCGCCTGGTCAAGGAACATCTTGGCAAGCGATACGCTTCGCAGCCAACTGGCGCAGGCATCCAACACATCGAAGCAAGTGGCCTTTTTCAGCCCAAGCTCGCTTTGAAAGAGATTCGCGGTCGCGGGCTCCACCCAGCCTCGGCCAACCCCTGCATAGATGAGCAGGTCGACGTCCTCGGGACCGATTCCGGCCCTCGACAAGGCCTTCTTTCCGGCCTGGAGGGCAAAGTCGACCGCACGCTCTCCAATCCCCCGGTGGAAGCGCAACTGCGTTCCGGACATTTTGAAGAAGCGCAAGACTTTCTTCTCGAGAGTCTTCAACTCCTTTAGCGATAGATGCTTACGGCTACAGTTGATAATTTCTTCCAAGAGTGCCTGGTTGGTGACCCGAGCGGAAGGCAGGGCATGTGCAATGCTCAGAAATTTCATAATTGGCCTCAAGCTACCAGAGCCGGTTGTCCAACCCCGTTCCTAGTGCTGGAGAATACTTTAATATAGCGCATTTCTGTGACGTACTCCAAGACTCGTCCAGTGTCCGGCTCGGACGGACTCCTAGAGTTTGAGTTCTCGTGAGAATCGTTCTATAACATTCTTCGTCTATTCCCGGCAATTCATTCAATTCCAATGGGATATTTGTTATGCAACGACGACACTTTTTGAGCCTAACAGGAGCCGCCGCTGCTCTGGCTTCTATCCGAACCAGTTTCGCCCATCAACTGGAAGCCACCCAGGTGGCGACGGCCGGAGCAGATCGTTTCCGCAAAATGCGCAGCTGGTACCTGCTGGACGATTCCGTCGTCTATCTGAACCATGCCTCGATTGGGACCGTGCCTCAAGCGGTGGTGCAAGCCTATCAAGGGTACTTGGAAGTTTATGAATCGAATCCCTGGTTGTACCAGTGGAGTGATGGTTGGACAGAGGGTATAGAAAAGACTCGCTCTGCGATGGCTGATTTCATCGGTTGCCGAAACCAGGAGGTGGCCGTGACTCACAACACTACCGAAGGCTTCAATATCCTGGCGGGAGGACTTCCCCTGGCTCCAGGAGACGAAGTGTTGTTCAGTTCCTTGAATCACACCGGCACCAGTCTCTGCTGGTATCATCAGGCTCGACGGCGAGGTTTCCAAGTCCGGCGTTTCCCTTTCCCGGTGGAACGTGCTGCTGAGCTGACAGCGGACGAGATGTTGCGTATCTACGGCGATCAGATCTCAAACCGTACCCGGGTGCTCGTCTTCCCCGAGATCGACAATGTAGTAGGGATCCGCTATCCAGTGAAGCGGCTGGCGGCGCTGGCACGCAGCAAAGGAGTGCGCTACATCGCGGTTGATGCCGCCCAGGCAGTGGGAATGATCCCGGTCAATGTGGCAGAAATGGGGATCGACTTTTATTCCGGCAGCCCTCACAAGTGGCTGCAAGCCCCCAAGGGTGTTGGTGTTTTCTTCCTGAGAAAAGAGGTGCAGCCAGATCTGCCTCCGATGTGGGTGACTTGGGGACAGGATCGTTGGACGGGAACGGCGCGGATTTTCGCAGATTACGGAACCCGCGATATCGCCCAGGTGCTGGCGCTGGGAGATGCGATCGATTTCCATCTCAGGGTTCCCATGGCCGACCGGATAGCCCGCCTGAAAGAACTCCGAAGCTACACCATGGAGCGGGTCGATGCCTCCCAACACCTGACTTGGAGATCTCCCCGCGACGAGCAACTGGGAACATCGCTTTATGCGGTGGAAGTGCGGGGACAAGATAGCCGTGAGGTCTCACAGCGACTGCTCGAAGGACACGGCTTCGTGTTCCGCGCTTTCCGAAGCCTGGGGCTGAACACGATCCGGCTTTCTCCCAATATCTTCAATACTCGGGAAGAGATCGATCGTTTCGTGGAACTGACTGCTGGGTGAAATGCAAGCAGAATGATCCGTCCGTGAGTTCACTGAGATCCCCTCCGAATGTTGGGAATTGAACTCCTTGTAGCCTGAAACTCTGCGTTTGCACTCCGCGTCTTTGCGCCTGCATTCCTGCTCAGCGGCGAACCACCGGGATCATCAGCTTGAGGCCACTCAGGCGCTCAGAAAAGCTGACCACTTTGACATCAACCATGCCGGCTTGCTTGGAGGCGGCCATGACGTCGCTCTGCTTGATGTGTTTCTGGCCTTTCGGCCAAAGCACCCAGATCGCTCCGTTGCGCTTCATGGACCACTCTAATTGGGCCAGTTGATCCAACTCTTCTACCGACTCCACCTGGAGAAATATATAGTCGGAACCGGACTGCGGCTTCTCTTTTGCGATGTTGTCGGTCCGATGGCGCAGGAATTTCCAGAAATCTTTATCCACCACGTTGGTGGTGGAGACGGTGTGGTCGTCTTTGACTCCCAGTTTATCGATCAAAGTCTTCGGATATCGCAGCTTGAGGCACCAGCGTTGCGCCAGTTTTGCTCCTAACTGCAGTGTCACTGCCCCCTGCTCTGTCTCCAGTTCCAGGGTGTCGCCTCTGACTTCAAAGGTCTCGATCTCTGCAAAGGGGATTTTGAAGCGAAAGGGCCCCCTAAAGGAGATGTGTTTGGATTCCAGATGGGCTTTCCCAGCACCCTCCTGGCCCGCGTGGGTAACTTCGCATTCGGCTTCCAATCCCATGTTTCCTCCGTACCGATAATCCTAACCGATCTCCATGCTGGAGTTTTTTGGAATCCCCGCTTGCGACTGTAGCGGTATCATCAATCAAAGAAAACTGCGGTGCGGTGATTGTGCAGGAGGCGAAGGCTAAACGCAGTCGTGAGTGTGGGAGCCGCCTTGGCATGGCGAACTCCGGCATCCGCCGGAGCTAACTTGTGGGGTTGGCAGCGACCCCCCGCTCCAGTCTCTGAGTCGCCGAGATCCGAGTGCCAGTTTTTCTGAGGCTTGACGCCTTTATTTGAGCTTTGTAGCTGATGCTCGCGACACCCTTAATCAGAACCACGATTGCTGATTTACGAAAATCACCTACTCCTTCTCATACTCAGCGGTTACCACCGTCTTAATCCCGCCTCGGACCGAAAAATCTCCCTCTACGAGGCACCGGACGGGCTGGCTGACGGCGACGAAATCGTCCAGAATTCGGTTCGTCACATGCTCGTAAAAAATTCCCTCATTCCGAAAAGCAAACAGATAGAGCTTGAGCGATTTCAATTCCACCAGCAACTGGTCAGGTACATAGCAGATTCGAATTGTTGCGAAGTCGGGTTGGCCAGTGCGGGGGCAAACAGCGGTGAATTCCGGACAAGTAATTGAGACTTCATATTCTCGCCCGGAATATTCGTTGGGAACGGTCTCGAGGATACTCTGCTTGTCCATATATTTCTTGAACGCAGCACTAGTGCTCTGTGGCTTCCGAATCAAAGCGCAGCTCGGTCTTCTTTCCGGTGTAAAGATACCGCTTGATCTTACGGGTCGTGGTTTTTTCGAATTCGCTGTCCCGAACCTTGAATCTCTTGATGCGTTTGTAGGCAGCCACCCGAGAGTTGCAATTCTTGATCTGGTTGCTCAGAATCCCATGGATCTTCCCGCTGTCGTACTTGCTGGGACCGAACTCCTGGTCCAGGGCATCGGTATCCGGCACCAGAATAGCTTCCACTGCAACTTTGGACGGGTCGGTCTCAGGCCCTCCCCAGACTAGCGACTCCAGAATGTATGGACTGTCGTTGAGAATGGCTTCCAGCTCCTCAGGATAGACATTCTTCCCATTGGGAGTGACGATCATCGATTTCTTCCGACCGCTGATGTGGAGAAAACCGTCTTTGTCGAGGGATCCCAAATCACCGGTCCGCAACCAGCCGTCGAGAAAAGTCTCCTCTGTGGCTGCCTCGTTCAGGTAGTAGCCCTTCATCACATTCCGGCCACGAACCAGGATTTCCTCCTCCTCAAAGCGCACTTCCACGCCCGGAATCACGAGCCCGGCGCTCCCGTCCTTGAGACAGTTTTCCCGGTTGACGGCGATCAGAGGGGAAGCCTCGCTCATTCCATAGCCCTGGATGAGGGTAATCCCCAATTCCCGGAAGCCCCGCGAAACCTGAGGATTGATGGCGGCACCGCCGGAAATTAGCAGGCGCAGTCGTCCACCAAAGCGTTGATGCAAGCCTTTGAAAATCCGGCGCCGCACATTCACCCTGAACAGAGTTTGAACCAGGCCTGCCAGCCGTTTCGCGATCTCGAATTTGCGTACCCCTTTCTCCCGAATTCCCTTCTCGATCCGCCGATACATGCTCTCGAACAGCAACGGGACGCCCAACATCACCGTGGCCTGTGCCTCTCCCAGATTCTCGGCGATGCGGCGAAGATTCTCGGCGTAGTAGATGCTGGCCCCTTGATAGAGTGCCGACAGGAAGCCACACGTACACTCATAGGTGTGGTGGAGGGGCAACACAGCGAGCACTACATCGTCGTTGCTGATCGAAACCATCTGGGAAGTGGCCATCACGTTGGCGCTCAGGTTCTGGTGGCTCAACATGACCGCCTTGGAACTGCCGGTAGTGCCGGAAGTGAAGATGATTGCGGCCAGGTCGTCGGGGCTGACCGCAAGCTCCCTGTAGCTATGCGAACCGGCGGCCAGCGCCTCTTGCCCCTCCCGGCACAGCCGGCTCCAACCCACATCAGCAAGGCCGCCTTCGGCTTCCATACTAATCACGAGCCGTAAGGACTCGACCGCAACCATGTCACGCTTCAATTGAGACACGTAGTCTCCGCTGCACAGAATGGCCGAGGTGCCCGAGTAGTCGATAACGTGACGGATATCGCGCAACGTCAAGTCTTTGTCGATGGGCACAGCGACCAGGCCACTACTGACTACGGCAAGGTAGGAGATCGCCCACTCGCTCTGATTCTCTCCCAGGATGCCGATCCGCTCCCCCGGGCGGAACCCCTTTTCCAGCAGCGCAGTTGCAACTTGCTCGATCTGCTGACCCAATTCCGTGTAGCTGATGGGGACATAGGCTCCCCCGCACTTGGTGGCCAGCGCTATTTTTGACCCATACAGCTCGACTGCCTGGTTCAGGAGGCCGCGCAGCGTCTCGATTGGATAGACTGGGAACAAGGGAGGCTTTTTCATTGCCACTGCCACTACGGGTGATTGTCGAACCAGCCTTGGATGTAGGCAATCTTTTGCATATGGTGGCTCGGACTGCGTCGGATTCCATGGGATTCCCCGGGTACACGTACCAGAACGCTCTCCACGTCCAGTAACTTCAGGGCCTGGTAGTACTGCTCGGACTCAGACATTGGAGTCCGATAGTCCTCCTCACCGGTGAGCACCATGGTCGGAGTCTTCACCTTGCTCACGACTGAGAGGAGGCTGCGGGATTCATAGTGCTCCACATGGTCCCAGGGAAGCCCCGGGAACCAGTACTTGACTCCAAACGAGGAGATATCGGCGGATAACACCCAGCTGTACCAGTTGATGACCGGGTAAACACTGACTGCAGCTCGAAACCGCTCGGTGTTCCCGACCATCCAGGCGGTCAAAACACCTCCCCCGCTTCCCCCCGTCACGTACAGACGGTCGCTGTCGATGTATCCTCTCTCGATGACGGCATCGACTCCCGAGTTGAGATCGTAGAAATCCTCGCCTGGATAAGCGTGGTGGATCAGGTTTCCGAATTCGGCCCCGTAGCTGGTGCTTCCTCGCGGATTGGTGTAGAGCACCACATAGCCAGCTCCGGCCCAGATCTGTTTCTCGACGTCGAATCGGTCCCCATAGTTGGCAAAGGGTCCGCCGTGGATTTCCAGGATCAAGGGATACTTTCGGCTCGAGTCGAAATCGGGAGGCTTGATGATCCAGCCCTGGATCTTTCGTTGATCGGCGGAAGATTCGTACCAGATTTCCTCCACTTCGCCGATCTTCTTGTGGGAGAGCAGGTCGTCATTTATCGCGGTCAGCACTTTGAGTTGGCCGGAAGGGCTGGCCACCGCCACGTCACTTGGAATATCTGGCCTCGAGTACATTATCGCCACCCGTTTATCCCGGGCCACGGAGTATCCTCCTCCCGAGTAGGCGGAGCGTCCGTTACCCAGGTTTCGCGTCAGGTCTGCCTTCTCTCCGACGAGAGGGAAGAACGCCAGCTTGGTGTGTCCCTGATCATCATAGGTCCCGTACACTCCTGAACTATCGGCTGCCCAGCGGGGCGAACCAACGCTCCGGTCCAACCCCTGAGAGAGAACCTTGGGCTCGTTCCCGTCCCGGTCCATGACCGAGAGTTGGGTCAGCTGGTATCCCTGGTAACGATCGTCAAAACCCAAGTAAGCAATCCAGCGACCATCCGGGGAGACGACGGGAGAGCTGTCCGGCCCTCTACGATTAGTCAGGCGGCGCACGGCGCCATCGGCAATTGCGAATTCCCAAACCTCGCTATCCAGTGGTTCCAATTCATAGTCCGGGCGTCGGTTGACGCCAGCGATCAAGAATCTGCCGTCGGGAGACCAGGAGTAGGATCCGCCCGGCAGACCGGGACCGCCGTGTTGAAAGTCGCCCGAAGAGATTTGGCGTGGTGTCCCCCCTTCCGAGGGAACGATAAACAAATGGTGGTAACCCCGCTTCAGGAATCCGGCCCCATCGAAACGATACACGAGTTTGTCGAAGGCACGGGCTGGTGGTGCCCACTTGGCACCTTCCGGTGGAACCGGCAGGTTGGCAATTTTCGGCATCGGCTGCGGAACTAGGGCAACGAAAGAGATCTTGCTACCATCCGGAGACCACTGAGGGCTGGAGGGAGGCTGGCGCAGATTTGTGAGACGCGAAAGGTTGCCGGGGTCCATCCACCGGACAAAGATCTGTGATTCCCCTTCTCGGTTGGAAATGAAGGTTAGGCGATTCCCATCGGGCGACCAGCGGGGAGAGTGATCGTTGAACTTCCCGCTCGTCAAAGGGCGATGCCCCCCGCCGTCCGAATTCACGATCCACAGGTTGGTGTGGCGGCGATCGGTCATGACATCGGCAAATTCACGGACATAAACGACCTGATTCCCATCCGGAGAAATCTGAACCTCGGAGACATATTCGAGTTCCAGAGTGTCCGTCAGCACGAACCGGTCCGAAGCACTTCCGACCAGCGTCATCGTCGTCGTCGCTAGAAATAACAAGAAGCGGCTCATCTGCTTCATCATCTCGATCCTCCTTTGGACTCGGCGCCCAACCGGGTTATGCAAAACGCCCTTCACTGGATGCACGGAATGGCTCCAGGAATAGCATGAGTCCTGGCGTTGGTCAAACGAAGATGCCGAGAAGGAATTGGGCAACAAAACAAAGCTTAGTGCTAGGCACCTCTCCCTTGCAACTTGCTTACAGTCGAGTCAAGTTTCCGAAACTGGGAACTGACTGCCACTTGGCCTTAGTTGGCAACGAGCAATAGAGCGCTGGAGCAAGGAGCTGTGCCCCCGATAGCTGCTATTCCTCCGACTCGTGTTCGAAAAGGGCGCAAGCGACCCCGGCCGGATCTCGAATGATGCAGTAGAGACCATATCCGGGGGTTTGTCTGGGACCGGAGACTATTTCTCCCCCTAATTGGCGGCACCGCGCCATGCTTTGGTCCAGGTCGGCCACATTGATGTAGAGGAGCCAGGCCGCGGGCAAGTCGGCGTTGCTGCCACGAGCATGGCAAACTCCGGCCAGCCGTGCCCCATCGGGTGTGACCATCGTGTAGTCCTCATAATCACCCATGCTCACTCCTTCGCTACTCCAGCCGATCACCTGCTGGTAGAAATCCCGCACTTTCGGCGCATTCTCAACCGACAAATCAACCCATCCAATGTGACCGATCGCCTTATCCATCACTAGTTCCCTTCTTGATATTTGTTTTCACTCGTTCTTCAGGGTGCCCCCCGTCGCAGGTCTCGGTCAAGCCGGGCTATGCTACTATCAGAAGTTTTGCGATTGAGCCCGATTCGAGGAAGCTACATCATGCCGGAAAAAGATTCCGAGAATAGCGACCACAGTCCCAAAGTCAGTCCAGATGCTCATCTTGACTTCATCCGCGCTCGGATTGAAGCCGATTTGGCGGCAGGAAAAAACGCCGGGAAAGTGCACACCCGGTTTCCACCCGAACCGAATGGCTATCTCCACATCGGGCACGCCAAATCAATTTGCCTCAACTTCGGAGCAGCTCAACAATACGCAGGCCAGTGCAACCTGCGCTTCGACGATACGCATCCCGAGACCGAAGATGTCGAGTACGAGGATTCCATCAAACAGGATGTTCGTTGGCTCGGCTTCGACTGGGAAGATCGGCTCTTCCACGCATCCGACTATTTCGAGCGCCTCTACCAGTTCGCCGAAGAGTTGATCATCAAAGGAAAGGCCTACGTCGACAGTCTGAGCGCCGAACAGATTCGGGAGTATCGAGGCACCTTTAGCGAACCCGGGAAAGAGAGTCCTTATCGGAAGCGCAGCGTGGAGGAGAATCTTGATTTGTTCCGTCGCATGCGGGCCGGGGAATTCAAGGACGGTGAACATCTACTGAGAGCGCGCATCGACATGTCGTCGCCCAACCTCAACATGCGGGATCCAGCCCTCTATCGAATCCGTCACGCTTCCCATCATCGAACCGGAGACAGCTGGTGCATCTACCCTCTGTATGACTTTACCCATGGCTTGTCCGACGCTTTGGAAGGAATCACCCACTCGCTTTGCACGCTCGAATTCGAAGATCATCGCCCCCTTTACGATTGGATCTTGCAGCAACTTGACGTTCCCGGTTACCCGCAACAGATCGAATTTGCCCGTCTCAACCTTTCGTATACCGTACTGAGCAAGCGAAAGCTATTGAAACTGGTCGAAGCCGGTCGGGTCTCGGGTTGGAACGATCCCCGCATGCCGACGCTGACGGGGCTGCGCCGGCGTGGATACCCGGCGGCGGCGATTCGCAACTTCTGCAACCGCATTGGGATCGCGAAAAGGGACGGAGTGGTCGACGTCGAACTTCTCGAACATGCCGTCCGGGAGGAGCTCAACCGGAGCTCGAGACGGGTCATGGCAGTCTTGAATCCGCTTAAAGTAGTGATCGAGAACTACCCCGCGGAGAGGGAAGAAGAACTGGAGGCCATCAACAACCCGGAAGACGAATCTGCCGGAACTCGCCGTGTCCCGTTCTCCCGGGTGCTCTATATCGAAAAGGAAGACTTCATGGAGGAACCACCCTCCAAGTTCTACCGCCTGGCGCCGGGACGTGAGGTGCGGCTGCGTTACGCCTATTTCCTGAAATGTAGAGAAGTCGTGAAAGACCCCGCCAGCGGCAAGATCGTCGAGTTGCGCTGTACCTATGATCCTGAGACACGGGGTGGCAATGCCCAGGACGGGCGCAAAGTCAAGGCCACTCTGCACTGGGTTTCTGCCAGACACGCCTTCCCTGCTCAGGTTCGCCTCTACGATCGATTATTTGAGGTCGAGAATCCGGTGGCAGAAGAGGACTTTATCGAGACCCTCAATCCAAATTCGCTGGAGATCCTCGAAAACTGCATGCTGGAACCCAGCTTGCTCCAGGCCCAGCCGGGAGAGCGAGTACAATTCGAGCGTCGCGGATATTTCTGTGTGGATCAGGAAGATTCCCAGCCCGGGGAGCCGATATTCAACCGAACCCTGACCCTACGTGACACCTGGGCCAGGATTTCTCGTAAGAAAAACCCCAAGAAACGTAGCTAGACGAGCCACTTCTTTACAGACAAGTCAAGTTTTCGGTTCGTGCTTGGGTGTCAGGCTGAGACATTAGAATCCCAATTGAAGCTTCATGCAGATCCTGAAGGCGCTCATCACGGCCATTCGGCCCGTTCAGTGGACCAAGAATTTCTTGGTACTGGCGGCACCGGCTTTTGCTCTCGCAACCGAGCTGGAGGTTTGGAGAGCCGTGGGCTCGACTTTCGTCATTTTTTGCTCGGTTTCGAGTGCCACCTACTTGGCCAACGACCTTTTCGATGTCGAGCAAGACCGTCTCCATCCCGTCAAAAAGCACCGGCCCATTGCTTCGGGCGAACTCCGTTCTCGGTAGCACTGGTCGCAGCTCTCTTCTTTTTGGTAGGAGGAGTCTTCTGGGCATTTCAGGTCAGTGTCGGTCTGGGCTATGTAGTTGGCGGCTATCTACTGGCTCAACTGCTTTACAATATCAAGTTCAAACATGTCCTGATTCTGGACATTATGACCTTGGCATCCGGTTTTGTATTGCGTGCCGTAGCCGGAGGTTTTGCGGGGGGAGTTCATATCTCTTCCTGGTTCCTTTTCTGTGTCGCTCTCTTAGCTTTTTATATCGGACTGGAAAAACGGAAGAGCGAGCTGAAACGGGTGATTGAATCGGGAGTGAGTACGCGTAAGATCCTGCAGCAATATAGCCTGGAATTCCTCACTCAAATCGAGACCGCCCTTCTCGCTTGTATTCTGCTCGCATACACGCTCTGGACAATCCAGGGAGCAACCACGGAGTGGATGATGCTTTCGGTGCCTTTCGTCCTCTACGGCATCTTGCGCTATCAGTACCTGTCTCAAGAACAAATCGTCGAGCGTCCCGAAGAAGCGATCTTCAGCGACTTTCCACTGCTTATGAACGGGTTTCTCTGGGGGATCACGACGGTATTGATTCTGGCTCTGAATCGGTAACCCATACCGAGGAGTCTATTGATGGCGGCTGATTTCGCATAAGATGGATGCCCATGGAAGAGGGCTGGCCACTTACCCTGTTGGAAAAAACCCTGTGCCGCTGGCCGGGCTCCTGGGCCATCCTGGGGGGAGCCTTTTGGGGCTCAACCTGGTGCTCTTCTTCATCGCCCGCCATCTGGAGAGTGGGTGGATCGGCAGCTCGTTACTGGAGGGGCTGTGGCTAGCGCCAGGTGTGACACTCGCGATCTGTCTGCTCCAACCCTGGTTGAACCGTCGCTTCGGAATGTGGGTGACGATGCTCCGTCCGCATCTCGCGTTGAGCGACGAGGACTTTCAAAGCTACCTCGAGGAACTCACCCTGGGGAAAGGGCGCTACGAGTTGACGGCCGTCCTGCTGGGGGCGCTTTCCGGCTTCTTGATCGACCAACCTTGGGCCCATGCTATGCCGTGGATGAGCTGGGTGTATCGAGCTCCCACCAGGGTCATTATGGTTGCCCTGGTCGTTTGGGTGATCTTCGTAGCTCTGAATCGAACCAACTGTCTGACCCGGATCCATCGTGGGCCAGCCGGCTTCTCTTTCCGCAACCGAGAAATGCCCGATCCGGTGATCCACTGGAGCCTCGAGGTATCAGCCGCAATCCTCGGCCTGTTCATCCTGGCCGGGATACTCCTGGCACAGAGCCCGCTGCGCGACCTCTTCATGGTTTCCGGTGGCTTGTTGTTGGCGGTCACCTTCATCTTCTTGCTCAATCGGGCTCTCTCGTTCCTTTTCTCCTCCGTCTACCAATCGCGGATCCTATACGCCATCCTCCTGATCATCGCGACGGCGGGACTGGGAACCCTGGGTTATTCGCTGTTGGAAGGTTGGCATTGGTGGGATGGACTTTACATGACCATCATCACGATGACCACGGTCGGCTATGGGGAGACCCATGAGCTCACGTCAGACGGTCGATTCTTCACGATGTTCCTCATGATCACCTCGATCGGCATCGGCGGCTATGCCATTTCGACGGTAGCGGGATACGTGGTGGAGGGGGAATTCAATCAGGTTTTTCGGGGGCGCAGAATGGGCAAAGAAATCGATAAGCTAAACAACCATATCATCCTCTGCGGAGCCGGCCGAATCGGACGCGAAATCGCGGAAGAGTTCTACCAGACGCTGACCCCTTTTGTGATTATCGAAACCAATGAGGAAAAGCTAAAACTCCTTCCCTCCCTGAAAGAGACTCCCCACTTGATCGGCGACGCTACCCGTGATGAGGTGTTGGAGAAAGCCGGGGTCGAACGGGCCCGCGGTCTGGTCGCTGCCCTCTCCGAGGAGCAGGCCAATGTTTTTCTGGTTCTGGGGGTTCGGGCCCTCAATCCCAAGCTCCGGATCATCGCCCGGCTGGCTGATGACCAGAACCGCAAGAAGCTGCTCCGCGCCGGGGCCGACGACGTGGTCCACACCGAAGCGATTGGTGGATTACGCATGGCATCAATGATGATCCGACCTTCCGTAGTCAGCTTCCTGGATCAGATGCTGCGAGTCACCGGTCAGACCTTGCGAGTGGAAGAGCTTGCTGTGAATGAAGCATTAGCCGGTTATACGCTCGACCAAGTCCGGATTCCCGAAAGGACCGGCCTGCTCGTCCTGGCCATGAAAAGCGGGAGTGCCGGGAGCTATCGATTCAACCCCCTGCCAAACACGAACTTGGAAGCCGGGGACGTGCTGATCGTGATGGGAAATCCTCAGCAGCTTGCCGTGGCGCGGGAACTCAAGCCTCCGACTGATAGTGGCGGGGATTGAGGACCGGCCTCGAATCCTCGACGATGGGTGGATTCGTGCCCCCCTTTTTCAGAGCCCCGAGCCTGCGAGGGGGGAAAGAGTCAGGTTGACGCAAACTCCCGGCATTAGCGATTCATTGACAGCAATTCTTCTCGGTTCACGATATGAGGGATCTTTTGGAGATCTCCTTCATAGTTTCCCTCCAGCACATCGATGACTCCTTGGACACAACGTCCCGCCATTCCGACTTCCGGATCGGCTGAGAGTCGGGTTCGCGTGCCTCCGCTACCGAAATGATGGAAAAGCCGCAGGCAGTCCTTCAAACGGGGATCACGTAGCGGAGAATCGTCTTCTAATGGTTCCCTCGCAAAGACATCCAGGGCGGCCCCCGCGATCTCCCCTTCTAAGAGGGCTCGGCACAGGGCCGCCTCATCCACAATCGGACCCCGCGCAGCATTGATGAGATAGGCTCCCGCTTTCATCTTGCGAAAGGCTTCCCACCCAAAAAGACCGCGAGTCTCAGGTGTCAACGGAACGTGCAAGCTAATGAAGTCGGCTTCCGCCAGGCAGACCTCCAATGAGGCGGCTTCGATCCGGATACGACGACGACTGAAGCCCAATTCCCGACGCTTGCGTGCCAGGTTCTGGAACGATTCGAGGACATCTATGATCGGGCGGTGCGAATGAAGCAAGAGGTCCATCTCGAGTGCCAGACAAGAGTCGGCAAAGAGCCTTCCGATCCGGCCGGTGCCAATCACGGCAACCGTCTTTCCGGTGACCTCGTCCCCCAGGAAAGGGAGGTAGGGGTGCCATTGTCTCCAATTCCCGTCGCGCACGAGTGCCTCGCTTGGAACCAGCTTACGGGCCAGCGTGCCCATCATGAAGAAGGCGAATTCAGCAGTGGTGGCACTTAGCACATCAGGCGTATTCGTGACCGGGATTGCGAAGCGGGTGGCTGCGGCGACGTCGAGATTGTCGTACCCGACCGCATATTGAGAAATCACGCTCAGGCGGTGACTACCGAGTGCTAGAAGTTTGGAGTCGATTCTATCCCGGATGGTTGTCACCAAGGCGTCAATCCCCTCAGCCAGCACTGCCTCCAGCACCTGCCGGGGAGGCTCATCTGGCCCCGGATAGACCTCCACCCGATAACCGACGGCGCGAAGGCGATCGAGCGCCAGCTGGCCGATGTCTCCGGTTACAAATACTCGCTTGACCAATCCAGACCTCCCGATCTTGTGATACGTAAGACAATTGCAAGAACCTCGTACCTGTATCCTAATGGTGTCAAAAACGACATCATGAAGACAATCTTGACGGGGCGTTGGGGATCGCCAAGTCAATGTCTTTCCTTTTCGAGTGGTGAGACTGGACCCTGCTGTGGATCTAGAACATCTCGATTCGGAATCGGCTGCACTCTACGCCGATTCAAACGAAAGTTACCCAGAGTCGCAAATTGAGCCGACCCCACAGGCAAGTAGCGGATTGGCGCCGAGAACCCGGATCGCCTTGATTATTCTAGGCCTGGGACGGGTAGGACGGGCCTTCCTCTGGCAAATCCTGAAACATGCTCGTCTTCATGAGCAAGTCGATGGCGTCGTTTTCGACGTGGTGGCGGTCAGCGATTCCACAGCGGCTCTTCTGGTCGAAGAAATGTCCCAACTCGAGTCAATTCTGAATTGGAAGGATCAGGGCCAGGAACTCGTCCATCATGCTCGGGCCACCTTGATTCCGGATTCCCGAGCCCTGGTGGAAGCAGTGGGAGAACCGGGGGCAGTGTTGGTCGATTGCACCGCGTCGAAAGACTCGCTCAATGCGCTCCTCATGGGAATTGAAAAGGGTTGCCGGATCGTTACCGCCAACAAGAAGCCACTGACCGAGACCATGCAATCTTTCAACTCCCTGGCTGGTCCTTTTCCCGACTATCAGCAATCGCGCTGGGAGAGTACGGTTGGCGCCGGGTTGCCGGTCATCGCAACACTGAGTCGTCTGCGTGCCGCCGGAGATGAAATTCTCAGTATCCAGGGGTCGCTGAGCAGCACCCTGGGCAAAGTCTTCACCGGTCTGGAGGAGGGGCGGAAACTCAGTTCATTGGTGCTGGAAGCGATTCAACAAGGTGTGGCCGAACCAGACCCGCGCGAAGACCTGAGCGGCCGAGACCTGGCTCGGAAGGCCCTGATCCTGGCTCGCACCGCAGGCTGGCAGGCGGAGCTCCCAGATGTCGAAGTGGAAGGCCTTTATCCAGAATCGATGGAAACCCTCTCAGGCGAGGAATTCCTCAGCCAACTGCCTCTCTCCGATCAATCCATTGCAGAACGCAGTCAACTGGCCCGCCGCCGGGCACGCTGCCTCCGCTACAGCATCCAGCTTTCTCCAGAGAAGATGCGCGTAGGTCTCTCCGAAATTGCTCCTGACCACCCGCTGGCTCGTCTCCGCGGATCTGAGCAGTTAGTGTCCATCAAGACTTCGATCTATCGTGAAGTTCCTCTCCTGATCCAGGGTCGCGGCGCAGGGGTCACAAGCACAGCCTCAGGCATCTTGAGCGACATCCTGGAGATGTATCGATTCAGCGTCAAATAATGGCGTGTGGCTGCGAATGCGGGTTTTTGATTTTCTTCCCATTTCGTGCTTGCGATTTCCTTCGTGCTTCGGATTTCTTGCTTCGTGCTTAAGGACATCGCCTCCTGGTCGTGCCCTTCCATCTGGCACTAGTCGGAGACAGCGAGTATGATATTGAAGTTTATCCCCAAGGGAGAGGACGAATAATGACAATGATACGTAGAGCTGGTTTCGCCCTTATACTGATCCTATTAGCAGCCGCTCCCGCCTTGGGTGCCGATAGGCCGCGTTATGAGATTTTTGGAGGCTTCGCTCACCTGGACACCGACATCGGCGACTTCAACGGTTTTGCCGCCTCCTGGACAAACAATTTCAATGACTGGTTTAGCCTGGTCAGCGACTACAGCGGCCACTTCGGAAGGGCAACCGGTTCTTTCGGCAACATCAATTCCCCTGACGTGGACCTCTGGTATTTTATGGCCGGACCTCAGTTCAACGGCAGAACTGGGAAGTTCAATTCTTCGGCCGGATTCTATTTGGCGCTGCACGAAACTCCTTGGAAAACGTAGACCCTGCCCCGGCACAAAGAGCCCGCTTTACAGAATTTGCGCTAGGGCTCGGAGTGGGGGTAGACGTCCACCTGGCAAAACATTTCGGCCTCCGCCTGATCCAGGCCGACTGGATCCGCCAATTCGGTGACACCTCTTCAGATAATTGGGATCTGCGGCTAGGAACCGGGGTACTGGTAACGTTCTAGGTGGTTCCTCCTGACAACTGATTCATAGGGGCGGTTTGATTCGCTGCCCCGATTGCTCTCGCTACCCAAAGAGCTTATCCGCATGAGTTTTCACTTTCAATTCGCCTCGACCTCAGGCACAATAGGTGAATAAAAGGTGAATTAATGAGACAACGATCGGCCCACCGCGGAAGGGGTGTGAGCGAGAATCCGGCGAATCGATTTGAGCGACTGCACTACGAGCCTGAATCAGACTCCGGATTCAAGCGGAAGGTAGCTACCCAATACCTGCGCGACGTCAGTCGGCGGGTGATCAGTCGGAATGACAGTCCGGACGTCGGCTTTGAGTTCAGCCTGAATCCATACCGGGGCTGTGAACACGGATGCAGCTATTGCTATGCCCGCCCCACCCATGAGTATCTCGGATTTTCGGCGGGGCTTGACTTTGAGACTCGGATTCTTGTCAAGGAGGGGGCAGACTCACTGCTCCGAAGAGAGCTGAGCGTTCCCGGCTGGAAAGGGGCTCCGCTGGCCCTGAGCGGGGTGACCGATGCCTATCAGCCGATTGAACGCTCGCTGGGAATCACCCGTGCCTGCCTGGAAGTGTTGGCCGAGTATCTCAATCCGGTAATCATCGTAACCAAGAACTACCTAGTGGTTCGAGATCTCGACCCGCTCAGAAGATTGGCTCGCGAAGGGGCAGCCATCGTGACTCTCAGCCTGACGACCCTGCGGGCCGACCTGCAGCGTTCGCTTGAACCGCGGGCTTCAACGCCCAGGCGCCGTCTAGAGGCCATTCGTCTGCTGTCCGAGGCATCGATCCCGGTTCGGGTCCTGCTCGCTCCCGTCATCCCGGGCCTGAACGACCACGAATTGCCTGCTCTGCTCGAAGCCGCCTCCGAAGCGGGAGCCACGTCGGCCGGATACGTCCTGCTCCGCCTCCCTCACGGCCTGAAAGCGCTGTTTAGCGATTGGCTTCAGACACACGTCCCGGAACGGGCTTCTCGAGTCCTCTCCCTGCTGCGCGACTCGCGTGGCGGCAGCCTCTACGCCTCGCAATTCCATCAGCGTATGAAAGGCTCGGGCCCCTACGCCGAGCAGATCCACGCACTCTTCGGAGCCAGCTGCCGACGGCTCGGGTTGAACCGCTCCCTTGAGCCGCCCTCGTCAGCGGCCTTTCGGGTACCTGGATCGGCCCGCCAAATGGGGTTGTTCTAGCTAGCCCGGATTATGCAAGAACCGTAGGCCGGAGTTGAAAAGAGAGTCGAAAGTGGCCCAAATCGGGAGATCGAAGGTGCGACAGGCGGATTTTCGAGGGATCTCTGTGGACGAGCCGTGTGGAGTAGGTGGGGGAGTGAATTTCAGACGGAGTTGGGCCTGAATGAGTGTCCTAAACGATCATTCGGGAGCTAGGAGAGGCTAGCTGGAGTTAAGGCGATTCAAGACGAGGAGGAAAAGGGCCTGCTCCGGAAAGCCGGAGGAAAGATGGGCCCAGATGCGTCGAGTGGTTTGTCGAACCCGCGCCCCAATTTTGAGGACCCGGCGACGCAAAGTTTCGATTTCGAGTTTCTGCCAGGGGGTTCCATACAGATAATCGCGGAGTCGGACGAACATCTGGTAAGCCAGCCCATGCAGGAGAAGTCGAAACTGGTTGGCCAGGAATCGATGACAGCTCAGCCGATCCATACTCAGATGGTTCTTAAAAGCCTTGATGAAGTTCTCCGACTGTCCTCGATCGGTGTAGTGATCATAAAGGGACTGGGAAGAGAGATCGTCTCGGTTGGTGACCACAAAGCGACGATTGATCCCCCGATGGTCGACTTCCACTTTGACGATGACGCGACGGAATCGATCCCAGCTGCCAGCTCGATAAAGAAACTCGTCAAACTGACGCTGTTTTTCCTCGAACTCGTCGAACCTGAGTCGAGTCGACTCGAGCATCGGCTCGACCATCCGTTGCAGGCGGGGGTTCCGGCTTAACCCAATGACATATTGGAGTTTGTTCTCTTCAGATTCACAGAACTCGTAGAGCCGAGGCGTGGCAAAGCCGCTGTCGGCCCGGATCTCAATTTGAAGTTCCTTGCCAACTTCTCGTCGAATGGCTTTCACGATTCGTTTCAGAATAGGAACGATGTGAGAGGCAGCCCCCTTGTTTCCAGGCCTCAATACGACAGTGACCAGGTCCCCCGTAACGGCATCGAAGATCAGCCAAGGATGCAGAATGTGGTTTCGGTAATAGCCGTGGTAAAAAGAGAATTCCTGTTGGCCGTGAGTGTGGTCGTCAGTACTGTCCAGGTCCAAGATGACCGGGTCGGGGCGTCTCTTCTTCAGCGAGCGGACATAACGCTGTAGGAACCCCCGGCTCAGACGCATGAGATCCTTCTTGCTGACAGAGTTTCCAAACGGGAAAAAGTTGCTTGGGTGGCCAAGTCAGGATCGCTCTCAGGTAACTGATCACAGACGGTCTTGAGCATGGGATCCGAGCGCAGCGTGTCCGCGTCATTGCAGTCTTCGTACCCGGCAACGATCTGAAAGACTCGTTGTCGGATCAGCTTTAACTGCTCATGACGAACGTAGCGTTGGTCTCGGCTATCCGCAATACACGAACTGAAGTCCTCGGAGAGTCGATCTTGCCGATCCAGGGAACCAAACAACAGCCATCCGGCATCGGAAGTCAGGTTCCCACCATCAAAACGAGCCGTGATTTGTGTGTGCGAGTGAAATGCCAGGGTGGTCTGACAGACTGGGTTTGACATTGCCGTAGTTCTCCGATAAGGATTTGTTTGATAAACCCTTTTATATCAGAGAGCCACGGCATTTTTTCTGATCCCCAATCCACTCGAATCCGGATCTCTTGCATAATCCGGGCTAGGGAGTTCGCGGGTAAGTCTGGAGTAGACCCACCTCTTTCATGACAGCTTCGATTTGCTCGATTTCCATGGGGAGAGTCGAGGATAGATTCTCGACCCCCGACTTCGTTACCAGGAGCATGTCTTCCAGCCGAATGTAGATCTCCTTTTCCGGGATGCGGAACTGAGGCTCGATCGTCAGCACCATCCCAGGCTGAAGCTGTTCCACCGGGCCTCCCACGTCATGAGTGGCCAACCCCACCCAATGTCCCAAGGAAACCGGCCCTGTGCGCTGGCTGCGTTCCCGGTAAGCGGCCACGAAACTCTCGGCAGCCTTCCGATGGACATCTTGTGAGAATCGAGTGCGAGCCAAAGTCTTCTCCCACTCAGCGGCGACTTCCTGCATGATCTGACGGACCGGTACAGAGGGACGGATCCTCGCCAGAAGTGCCTTATAGAGATCCAGATAAAAGCCGTAGAGCTCCCGTTGCCAGGGTGAAAACTTTCCATTCACAGGCCACATTCGAGTTACGTCTGCCGTGTAATACTGGAACTCGGGACCGAAATCGAAGAGTAGAAAGTCTCCGTCCTCCAGAGCGGAGCGGCCAGCGTGATAGTGATTCATGTAGGCGTTTTTCGAGGCCGCGACGAGAGCGTAATAAGCCATTCCGGCCGCCCCGTTTCGGAGAAAAATAAACTGTCCGAGAGCATCCAGTTCATACTCAAGAATTCCGGGTGCGTTCGACTTCATGGCCTCCAGAATGGCTGCAACCGAGAGTTCGGTCGCGCGGCGAAGCGCGGCTATTTCGCGCTCACTCTTGATGAGCCGCAAGCGGTCCAGAATGGGAGACAGATCCTTGAATTCCAGTTCCCCAAACCGCTTCCTCAGCAGGTTCACAAGATTCTCCTCCAGGGAAATCCGGCCATCCCAGGGATCGTCCGCAATTTCACGGTTGTAGCGCCGGGCCAGATCCCGGCTCATGCCCTGCAGTTCCTGAGGTTGGAGGGGAGAGTAGACCACTCGCGAGGAGTCGAGCAAACCGGTCAAGACGCCTTTCAATTGATCGGTGGAGGACACTTTCTGAATGCCGGTCAAACGTGAGGCTTCCGGGTCAGGGATCAACTGGGGACCCTCCGATGCCTCTCGTGGCAAGTTCTGTGGCCTCAAGAAAAGATGCGTTTCGCGGCGCTTCCCATCAATCAACAAGATAGCGCCGGGCGACTCCACGCCGCTCAGATAGAACGTATTGTTGTTTTGAACAAACTCGTGATAGCCGGGCATCCCTTCATTCCCGCGAAGAATGGCAACCCCACTCGAGCCGATCACATCCATCACCCTGGCTCGGCGTACCTCAAACTCTTGGGGCGGGAAGAAGGATGTGAAATAAACTCTGCCGGCCGCCAGCAAAGCACTCCCGAGTTGGCTGACCACGATCGCAAACAGGATGATGTTTCGCATTCTCAGCGGCTGCCCCATATGACGCTTCCTCTCTCCCTGTCCTGCTATCCTGGGAGCACCTATAGGGGACCCTGCGCATTTGAGTCAAGTTTCATCTCTCCCGCAGGCGCCCTCGGAGTGCTGCAGCTTCGCTGGAAGCCTGTCCGAGTCTGGTGGGTATCAGACTCTCCGCACCACTACCAATGTCAGATCGTCGCTCTGTTCGTAACCCGCTACGAATTCTTCGACTACTCTGAGAATCTCTCGCTGGAGTTCTCGCGGCGGCAAATCGAGATTGGATTGAAGAACTTGCCGGAGCCGTTCTTCGCCGAACTCTTCCCCCTCTTCGTTTTGAGCCTCGACGATCCCATCCGTGTAGATGATCAAGGTGTCACCCACTGCAAAGGGGAGCTGGACCTGATCGTAAGTAGAACTCTCGAAGATCCCCAACATGAGGCCGCTCGCCGGGAGAGATTCCGTTTCCGCAGCACCGGAACCCCGAATCAGCAGGGGAGGATTATGGCCGGCGTTCCCATACGTGAGTGAGCCGGCCTCGGCGTCGAAGACGGCATAGAAACAGGTAGCGAACCGTTGGTCGTCCGTCATGGCGCAGAGTAAGCGGTTCACGTCACCCAGCAGGCGAGAGACCTCCCGGCGGTGATACGGAGCATGACTCCTCAAAAGAGCATGCAGGCTGGCCATAAGCAGCGCAGCAGAGATTCCCTTCCCTGAGATGTCTCCCACGGCAACACAGAATTCCGTCTCGGACAGTCGCAGAAAATCAAAAAAATCCCCACCCACCTGCCAGGCCGGTTTGCAAAATCCGCAAAAATCGAGCGTGTCAAAGGTCGGAAGCACTCGAGGAAACAGGTGCTTTTGAACTTCTTCTGCGATTCGGAATTGCTCTTCCAGAATTTTGTTCTGCCGCTTCAGTTGGAAATGTTCCAGGTCCTGAAGCACGGTCTGTTTCAGGGGGAAAGGCTGCCAGGGTTTGGTGATGTAGCGATGGACCTGGCCCTGGTTGATGGCGTCCATCAGATAATCGACCTCGGTATAGCCGGTCAGAATGATGCGCCGAGCGTCGGGACACCACTCCAGCGAAGCGCTCAGTAATTCCACGCCGGTCATTCCCGCCATTTTCTGGTCCGTGATAATGACATCAACCGGGCCGCTCTGAAGAAGGGTCAACGCTTCGTCACCAGATTGGGCTTGGCGAATGACAAAATCGGAGACGAAAGTGCGTTGCAGCTTCTGAAGATTGGAGAGCTCGTCGTCCACGATCAGAAGTGACGGGCTTGATTTCATTTGTAACATTGACCGAGGGTGACTTTCTGCACTTGATCAGTTTCCAGATCCAGAATCATACACGTTGAGACCTGCGGATCGGAGAGCCCGCCCATAATCTCTCCCGGATTGAGGAGCCAGGTTGATCCGATCCTCGCTTCCTCATACTGATGATTGTGCCCGAAACAAACCACGTCGAACTGGCCCCCGTTGGCTAGTTCTCGTCCTACATCATCGAAATGGTGCAGCGCGATCCGACGGTTCCCCGCCTCTAGCCGCGCAAACTCCCCATGCAAATGCAGATGAGCGTAGGCCGCCGCTTTCAACGTGATGCGAAAGCGATCAGCATCGTTGTTCCCGAACACCAAATGGATGTCTCGTGAAAAGCCGCGTCCTAGCCGATCCACCACGAAGGGGGAACACAGATCTCCCAGACACCAGATCTGATCGGTGCCTTGAAGTTGGATCAGGGCCTCTTCCAGGCGCCAGATATTGTCGTGAATGTCCGAGAGGATGCCAATTCGCATCAGCGGCTCAAACTCCGGTCACGCCTTTTCCTTACGCCAGCTTCTGGTAACGGTTCCAATTCCTTGACCAGAAAAGGCGTCCCCTGCATGAAGGTAGTCAAGACTTCTCGATCAACTCTGCCTCGAGCTCGCAACCGGTTACCGCTTTCGAACCAGGGTTGGTCGATGAAACCGGTCAATCGGAGGAGTAAGAATTCGCCCTCGTCGGTCTCTAGAATCCAGCCTCCCCGTTCCACCGTTGGCCTCAAGGTCCCTACGATAGTCATCTCAGATGGCTCCGGATCTTGTCCCGCTGAGTCGGAATCTTGAGTGGTGGTGGACTCTGCAGGGGCAGTCATCGGCGCCTGACGCTTGCACGAGACCGCCAGAAGGGCCGCCCCCAGGCCTGCTAGAACCGCTATCTTACGCAAGCTCATCAGCCTCGAAAACCAGCCTTCCCTTCACCCAAGTCTTGCAAACTCCGAGATTCTCATCAAGCAGTACCAAGTCCGCATCATACCCTGATTCGATTTTTCCCTTGGTCTCCAGTTTCATCAGCTCAGCCGGAGCGGTCGAAGTCATCCGCACGACTTCTTGCAAAGGGAGATTCAACCCGGCTCCACCCAACCAGTTCCACAGCTTGCGCAACCCCTGGTCGGGCAACAGGCTACTCCCGGCAAGTATACCCTTCTCGTTGCGACATACTCCTGCCCGCTGTGTGATGGTCAGGGCACCAAGCGAATACTCCCCATCAGGCATACCGGCGGCGCTGTTGGCATCTGTCACGAGAATGACGCGCCGGCTCCCTTTGCAGCGTACCAGGAGTTCCACTGCGGCCGGGTGCACGTGTAATCCGTCCGCGATAATTTCAGTGAAAACGTCGGGATGGTTCAGCAAAGCAACCAGCAGACCTGGATCGCGATGGCTAAATGGCGCCATAGCATTGAAAACATGAGTAGCACTGCGGATCCCAGCTCGGATGGCCCGATTCATCTCTTCGTAAGTGGCCTGCGAGTGACCGGCCGCAAGTGCCCACTCTTGGGGGCAGTCCGAGATGAATTCTACGGCTCCGGGAAGTTCCGGCGCCAAGGTGAAGAGCCGAATCTTACCCTTCGATGCTTCCACGAATTCTGCTGCCAAGTCCAGAGACGGGTGGATCAGGGAAGCACTCGGATGGGCCCCTGCCTGGGCCGGATTCAGAAACGGCCCCTCCAGGTGAATGCCCAGCGGCTGAGCCCCGGGAGGTGTGTCGTCCAACAAGTTTCCCAATCGACTCAACTGCTGGCTGAGCCGTGCTACTTGATCGCTGATCAAGGTGGGGTAGAAAGCGGTACAACCGTGCTGGCTCAAGCTCCGAGACAAGCGGGCCATTTCCCGTGAGTTACAGTTGCTACAATCAATGCCAAAGGCACCATTGATATGAATATCGATGATGCCGGGAATGAGGATGCCAGGATCTACTTCGCTACCGCCTGCACCGGGAGAAAGACCGTCGACCGCCTTGATCCTCTCCCCCGCCAAACGGACCCGTCCCCCTCGAAGTATCCGGTCGGGAGTAACCACGGTTTTGGCCCGGATTTCTATCCCCCCGTTGACACCACTCATTGCCTCTAATATATAGGAACACCAATGAATACACAGAACACGGTTTCGAGTGCCACCGCCGCTCATCTGAAGTCTCTAGAAGCCATGGCGAATCGCCTACGCCGACATTCCTTGATTTCCACATCGCGGGCAGGATCGGGGCATCCCTCGACTTGCCTTTCTTGTGCCGAGTTGATGTCTGCGCTGTTCTTTCATAATCTTCGTTTTGAGGTTTCCGATCCCCGAAACCCACGCAACGATCGGGTAGTTCTCTCCAAGGGGCATGCCGCTCCCATCTTCTGGGCAGCATGGGCTGAGGCCGGAGCATTCCCGGTGGATCTCCTCTTGACCATGCGCGATATCGACAGCGATCTTGAGGGGCATCCGACGCCCCGTTGTGCCTGGGCCGACGTAGCCTCGGGATCACTCGGTCAGGGGCTGTCTATGGGCGTCGGTATGGCGTTGGCGGCCCGTTTGGACGGTACCAACAACACGACCTATGTCCTGCTCGGAGACGGGGAATTGGCCGAAGGGTCGGTTTGGGAAGCAGCCATGCTGGCCAGCCACCGAAAACTCGACAACCTGGTGGCAATCCTCGATATCAATCGCTTTGGCCAAAGCCAGACCACCATGTACGAGCACGAGTTAGAAGTCTATCGCAGACGCTTCGCCGCCTTCGGATGGGAGACTCGGGTGATCGACGGCCACGACATGGAGCAAGTAGTAGAAGCGCTGGAGGAGGCCCGAGAGTATCGCGGTTCGCCGTTTGCCCTGGTGGCCCGAACCTTAAAAGGAAAAGGGGTCTCGTTCATGGAAGATCGGGGCGGCTGGCATGGCAAACCGGTTCCCAAAGGAGAGATGCTGGATCGGGCTCTCAGCGAGATCGGCCAGGAGTTGGAGTTGACGGAAAGGTTGGAAATTCCCCCACCCCTGGATCCTCCGCCCACGGCCGCCAGGCCGGCACCAATGTCGGCTCCCGGGCTGCCTGCCGACTCTGAAATCGCAACCCGCTTTGCTTACGGTACCGGGCTGGCCAAGCTGGGAAGCCAACACTCCCAGGTCGTCGTGCTGGATGGGGACACCAAGAACTCGACCTATTCGCAGGAATTCCTGAAAGTCCACCCTGAACGTTTTGTGGAGTGTTTCATCGCGGAGCAGAATATGGTCGGAGTGGCCGTCGGCATGGCGGTGCTCAACAAGGTTCCGTTTGCTTCCACGTTCGCCTGCTTTCTGAGCCGGGCCTATGACCAGATTCGGATGGCGGGCATCTCGCGGGCCAATCTGAAGCTCTGTGGTTCCCACTGTGGAGTTTCGATCGGTCCCGACGGACCTTCCCAGATGGGCCTCGAGGATATCTCCATGATGCGGGCGATTGCCGGATCGACTGTGCTCTATCCGTCGGACGCGGTTTCTGCCGAGCGGATGGTAGAACTGGCCGCTCACACTCCGGGAATCGTCTACATTCGCACGACCCGTCCCACGACCCCTTTGCTCTATTCCGATGCAACCGAATTTCGGGTAGGAGGAAGCCATACAATCCGTCGCTCGGATCGCGACCAGGTCACACTGGTGTCGGCCGGACTCACCCTGCATCAAGCCCTGGCGGCAGCTGACACGCTGTCCGAGGAGGGGATTCGGGCACGCGTGATCGACCTCTACTGTGTCAAACCGGTAGACGAAGCTACCCTGCGCGAGGCGGTGGCCGAGACCGGAAGTCTCATCACCATCGAAGACCACTACCCGGAGGGAGGGCTGAACGAGGCTGTGCTTTCAGTGTTGGCTGGACTCCCATTCAAGTACCGGCGCTTGGCCGTCAGCGAGGTTCCACGCTCCGGCGATTCCAATGCCCTGCTGCAGCGTTTCGAGCTGGACGCACCGGCCATCGTCCGGGCCGCCCGGGAGCTTCTCGGGTAGTCTAGGCACCGACTACTAGGACAAGAGGAAGTCAGTTCCCAGTTTCAGAAACTTGCCCCGACTGTACGCAAGATGCAAGGGAGAGGTGCCTAGTGCACTGTCCGGAAAGTTCCCGATGTTAAATGTCAGGGTAGTTTGCTATTGTTGGGCATGGCAAGACCCCACATTCGACTAAAGCTACCCGAACAAGATCGAAGAATACTGGAGTCCTGGTTGCGGGCTTCCAAGACCGATCGAGTCTTGGCCGAACGGGCTCAAATAATTCTGGCTTGCGGCCAGGGGCTGACGGCGACTGAAGTTGCGGAAAGGCTCTCCAAGCGGCTAATGAGTGTGCAAATGTGGCGCAGGCGCTATCTTGAGCAGGGAGTGTCAGGACTGGAGGATCGACCTCGATCGGGCCCTCCGCGGAAGCTATCGCATGCCAATGTGCGAGCTATTCTCAAAGCCACCGTTGAACGCATCCCACGGGAATCGACCTACTGGAGTGTGCGACTGATGGCCGAACACTCCGGAGTGAGCAAACATCAAGTCGCCCAGATCTGGAAGGCAGCCGACCTGAAGCCGCATCGAGTCCGTAACTTTAAAATCAGCAACGATCCTCACTTCGCCGAAAAGGTAATCGATGTGGTGGGGCTGTATATGGATCCGCCCGACAATGCGCTGGTTCTATCCGTGGACGAGAAAACTGAGATCCAGGCTCTGGATAGAACTCAGCCGATGCTCCAGCTCAGACCGGGACAGATCCAACGCCGGACACACGATTACAAGCGCCACGGTACAGCCAGTCTGTATGCCGCATTCGATGTGGTGACAGGTGAGGTCATGGGCCGCATCACCAATAGGCACCGAGCCAAGGAGTTCCTGGCTTTTCTCCGCCAGATTGATCAAGCGGTCGAGCCCGAACTGGATGTCCACTTAATCCTGGACAACTCGAGCACTCATAAGACCACGCAGGTTCAAAGCTGGCTGGCCCAGCGGCCCCGATACCACCTCCACTTTACGCCCACTAGCGCCTCCTGGCTCAATGCCGTCGAAAGCTGGTTCTCACAGCTGGAGCGCCGTTCGATCTACAGAAACTCTTTCAGCAGCGTCCAAGAGTTGAGACAGGAAATCAAAAGATATATTCGGGTTCACAATCAACGCTTGGCCAAGCCCTTCAAGTGGCGCGCCACTGCTGACTCAATCCTGGCAAAGGTCCAAAATGCTCGCGAATCGCTCGGCCACTATTAACATCTGGAACTTATCGGACAGTGCACTAGCCAACCTGAAACGCCTTTAGACCTGCCCTACTCTCGCATTTCGACCCGGACGGCAGCAGCCGGAGCTGCGGGCCCTGGCTTATACAGGGTGACCATGAAGCCTCCCAGCGCCGCCAACAGGATTCCGGCGAAGAACTGCCAGCGGATCGAGCCCCATCCTCCGGCCGGAGGAGCCATCGACAACGCCACCACTGCATTAATCACCGGTGCCCCCGCGAAAATGATCGACATCACCACGCTGGGTGCGCCACCGGCGCCGAAAGCCAGCAAAACACAAAAAGCGCCAATCGCACCGACCACCCCCGCCACGAAAGACAAAGCCATTCCTTTCATCGGGAAGCTCCAATCGCTTCCGCTCTGAATCAGAATCACCAGGGGTCCCAGGATTGCGGTTACGAAATAGGCCAGTCCCACAAACAAGAATGCCTTGTATCTTCCATTCGCTGGGTCGGCCATGGAAGTCTGACCGGAATGCAGGAAGATTCCGTAAAGCCCCCAACTCACCGCGGTCATTAGAGCAAAAACCAACCAAGTCATTCCGCCTGGCGCGCCACTTCCCATCTTGATCTCCCTCTCTTCGAAGCTCGGACGGGCTCCTTAGAACCGTACCGATTCTCCGCAACCGCAACTGCCTGTGGTGTTCGGATTGTTGAACGAGAAACCAGATCCCGTCATGGTCTCCACGAAATCGATCTGGACTCCGTCCAGGTAGAGCGAACTTTGGGGATCGACGAAGACCTTGAATCCACCTTGGTCCTGCACATCGTCTCCCTCACCTTCGCCCTTCTCCAGATGCAGTCGATATTCGAAGCCGGAACATCCACCAGCTACGATCTTGACCCGAATCCCCTGGTATTCATCCTCTTGCTGGGCGATGAATTCCTTGACCTTGCCGATGGCACGTTCCGTCAGAGTAATCATTAGCTGTCACCTCAATCAGGAAAGACGGTGTTCATTCTATGAAGGTTTCAGGCACTTTTCAAAGAGTTTCGGATTTCGAGTTTGCTAGAATGTGGGTTCATGATGGTCAAAGAGATTGGACCGGAGGAACTGAAGGCACTGCTCGACACGCAGGAACTTCTGCTCCTGGACGTCAGAGAATCCCAAGAGGTAGCCTACTGCCGAATCGAGGGCTCGGTCCATCTCCCCTTGCGGGAAATTAAGGACGCCGAGGAGCGGTTCGACAAGAAGACCCCGATCGTCGTCCATTGTCATCACGGTCCACGCAGCATGATGGCTGCCCAGATTCTGATGTCTCTAGGATTCGAAGACGTCACCAACCTGGAAGGGGGAATCGAGGAGTGGGCCCAAATCGTCGACCCCGGCATCCCCCGCTACTGAGACCGACTCCGCTTGGGACGAACCACTTCAAGCGGCACATCCCGATAACCCATCGCCCGCAACAGACTCTTCGATTCCCGACTGAATAGAAAATCCTGGAAGCGTCGCGCCCAGGCATCCTCAGGCTCCAGCAAGGCAACCGCGTAGCGAATCGGACTCGCTGAGATCTCCAATGCAATCTCTCCCTCCGGCCCGGAAATCTGTTCGAAAACCCGCGAGTACAAATCTGAGTGGGCAGCCGATCCAAGAGAGACCTCCGGGGGCAACCTCAAATGATTGAGGTTCCTTTGCAATGCTGTCGAGAGGAAAATGAATGCCAGATCGATCCGGCCGGACTCCAGTTCTTGAACCAGCCGCAAACCTTCCAGCCTTCGCTCTGCAGTCGCAAGATGGAGAAGAAATCGCCGGTAGAGGCCTTGGCGATCGTAGTGTATCTCAGCCAACTTCCAGCTCAACTTCGTGAAATAGCCCAGGGAATCCCGATCCGGATCAGCACTGGCAAAACTGAGATTGGAGTCGAAAATCAGGCTCAACCAATTGAGATTCCATTCGGCAACTTCTCGGGACGTGCTCCAAATATCTGAACGCCCGGTCGCCAAAACGACCTCATCGCCAGCCAACAGGCTGTACTCAGCCCCCAGCTGGAGATCGAGGAAATGCTCGACAAGAGCCGGGTCCGCAATCGCCACCAAATCTATAGATCCCACTCCAACACGAAGCTGGGAGATAGCATCCAGATCGGGAAGCACAGTAAGTTCAACCCTGGCGGCCGGGTTGTTCTGCTCGAAGCGGTCCGCAATTTCCCGCACCGCTGGGGCCAGACCGGTCGAACACAAAACGTCGATCCGGTGCTGGTCCTGGCTGCAGTCTTGGCCTGCCAGCAAGAGCGCCGCCAATCCCAGATTCCGCCGCCACCGTCCCACTCTCATGATTTTATTACAATGGAAAGGAACCGGCCTGTAAATCGGCTGCCAACTCTTTCCGCTTGGCCGGTCCTGAATGTGTCGCCAGAGACTCCATCAAGCGGGAAAGAAACTAGGAGCCTGTCAGGCCGCTGAGGGATGGGTTTGCGAGCATGGGATTCTTGAGAAAAGGTGGCCCGCTTCAGGTTTCGGGCATCCTCCTACTGACCATACTCCTGCTGTGGGCGGGACAGCGAATCTGGAGGTCTATCGGAGATTACATGGAACCCCTCTCGGTCCTTAGCTATCAACACATCGAGGAGCAAATCTCCCGCGGCAGCTCTTTGACCGAAGCCCAACTGGCCCACCAGATTGCCGAGTTCCAAGGCAAGAAGGTTCGCTGGACCGGTATCGTCGAAGAGGTCGACGATAACAACATGGTATTCATCGACATGGACAGCATACTCTACGACGTGCGTTTCAGTCTCGAGCAAAGCGAGGCTCTTCGTCTCAGGAAGGGAGATCAGGTGACCGTCGTTGGGGTAGTCGACACCGTCGAAAGATTCTGGCTGAGCATTCGAGTCGAACTACGATCAGCCAAGATAGAGTAACTTCAGAGTAACTCACAACTGTCGACTCACTTTGAAAGAAAGTGCTACCTTGGTTGTGACCGAAGCCGTTAGCGAAGTATTGACCACGCTCCGCGCCCCAGAGTTGGGAGTTGTGAGTTATTTTCGGGAGTTGGGAGTTATGGGTAGATGGATCTTTCCGCTGCTGGCCTTGCCCCTGTGCTTGCCATCCATGAGGGCTCAGGATAGCCAAAAGAAGCGTCAAGGCGACAACCCAAAAATCCAAATTCAACAGGAGGAAAGCGCCGATTACTTCAAGAAGTGGCTTAATGAGGATGTGCTCTACATAATCATGGAAGCAGAACGCGAAGTCTTCGATCAATTGAGCACGATCGAAGAGAAGGAGCAGTTCATCGAGCAGTTCTGGTTCCGCAGAGATCCGAACCCGATCACAGCTCCGAACGAGTTCAAAGAAGAGCACTACCGGCGGATCGCTTTTTCCAACGAAAGATTCTCGAGCGGCATCCCGGGTTGGCTGTCCGACCGCGGACGAATCTATATCATTCACGGCGAGCCAGCCGAAATCAATTCCCACCCGTCTGGAGCCTATAATCGGCCCTTTCATGAAGGAGGCGGCACCACCGCGACTTATCCCTTTGAAACTTGGCGCTACCGCTACATCGAAGGCATGGGAGGCGACATCGAGTTGGAATTCGTTGACCCTACGCTTAGCGGCGAATACCGCCTGGCGCTGACCCCTGACGAAAAGGACGCACTGCTCCATGTCCCGGGGGCGGGCATGACCACTGCCGAGACCCTGGGGTTGGCCAGCAAAGCGGATCGTCCCTACTTCAGCCCTGGGAACCGAAACTACCCTCTGGCCAGCTTGCGAGCCCGGGACGCACCCTTCGAACGGTATGAGAGATACGTGCAGATCCAGATCGCTCCGGTCGAGCGGTACAAGGACTTCAAGGAACTGATCGAGATCAACATTTCCTACGACGTGTTGCCACTGAAGGCGCAGCCGACTTATTTTCGGCTCAACCAGAAGCGCAGCATAGTCCCCTTGACCGTCGAGCTGGAAAACAAGGATCTGATGTTCACCACAGACGGAGATAGGCTTGTTGCCAAGGTAGCCATATACGGAATCATTACGAGCCTCACAAATCGGGTCGTCACCGAATTTGAAGACGATCTCCTGGCTACTGTCAACCCGGAACAGCTGGCGGCAGGGAAGCTGGGCCGCTCCATGTATCAGAAAGTAGTAGTTCTGGAAAACCGGGGCCGCTACAAGATCGATCTGGTGGTCAAGGATCTGTCCAGCGGCAACACCGGGGTCCATCGGCAGGCTCTCGTTCCACCACCGATTGAGGAAGAGAAGCTGACCGCCAGCAGCTTGCTCCTCTCCGATTTCGTCGGTGTCCTTGACGAACACAAAGAAGATCAGCTGTTTGTCCTGGGCGACGTTTGGATTCGCCCTAGTTTGGAGAAGAAGTTCCCCTCCACAAAGCCGATGTCCCTCTACGTTCAGTTGTACAATAGCGGCTTCGATCAGACCGACTTTCGTCCCGCGCTCGATCTCACCTACGCGATCCTAGACGGAAACGGAAAGGTAGCCTGGCAATCCAGTGAATCGAGCGGAGAATCGATCCAATTCGTTTCTGGTCAGCGGGTGGTATTGCTCAAGAAGCTCGATATTTCGCAACTCTCCCCCGACCGATACACGGTCCGCCTGGATGTGCGCGATCGGATCACAGACCAGCGCCTTACGGTCAGTGGGAGATTCGACGTCGTGAGCACTCCATCTACCGCCGGGTAATTCCTGAAGCTTTTTGAGACTCGGTTTTCGCATTTTCCCTCGCTCACTCGTTTTGTTCTTAGGGAGCGAGGACAGCATGGCGAGCAACGATTCTCCGCATCGATCCACCTGGCTAATCGCGATTGCGCGCCGCACTGTCGGCAGTTTGGGGCATCTGCGGCAGCTCTACGGTGGTCAGATCAAGGTCAACCGTTTGGCCAGCCACAACCTGATTCATCTCGACCAGCCGGATCCGAACGAGCTCCAACGGCGACTCAACTGCCTTAGTTCCGGCTTGCTTGCCGGCCAGGTGGCTTTCAGTGAAGAACATTTATCAGGCGGACTCGATATCATCTTTCTGCGGCGAAAGGGGCTAAGCGAAGGAAATGAGCGAGATCCGTCAGCGCGATCGGCATTGGATGGAGCAGGCCCTCGCCTCGGCTGTTGAAGCGGGAGAGCAAGGCGAGGTCCCGGTAGGCGCGGTCGCAGTCTACGAAGACCACTGCTTGGCCAGCGCCCGGAATCGTAGTATCGAGCTCTCGGATCCCACCGCCCATGCGGAAATCCTGCTGCTGCGTGAAGCGGGAAGACTTCTCGGCAACTATCGGTTCCCCGGAGTCGAGATCTTCGTTACCCTCGAACCTTGCTCCATGTGTGCCGGAGCCCTCATCTGGGCCCGAGTGGCACGTCTGATCTTCGCCGCCCCTGATCCCAAGGCCGGGGCCGTCATTTCTTGCGCCCGACTGGTTGAACCGGGACGCTTCAACCATTCAATTCAGACCATGGGAGGAATCCTGGCGGAGGAGAGCGCGGAACTGTTACAGAACTTTTTCCGAGCCCGACGGAAAGGAACAGACTAAGTGAAGAGAGACCTATCCTATGCTAATGTACTTCGAACTTGTCCCTGAGCCCTGGAAACAGGGCTAAAGGAAATCGCAACTCGAAGGAGGCACCAAAAATGTCGTCGATTGGCCGAGACCTATCGATCAAATTCCTGGGCCACGGAACTTTTGCTTTCCGGAGTCCGGGCGGAAAGAGAATCCTGATCGATCCGTGGATCCATGAAAACCCTGCCTGCCCCGACTCCGAAAAAGAGTTGGACGGGCTTGACTTGATGTTGATCACGCATGGCCACTTCGATCATCTCCAAGATGCCGTCAAGCTGGCAAGCCAATTTCACCCCAAGATCGCTTGCATCTTCGAAATCGGCCACTGGCTCGAACAGCAGGGGGTACAAAACGTTAGCTCCATGAACAAAGGGGGCTCGCAGGTGCTCGAAGGGATTCGGATTACGATGGTGGATGCGCGCCATAGCTCCGGCATCATCACGCCTGAGGGACAGCTGATCTACGCCGGTGAACCAGCTGGCTTTGTATTGGAATTCGAGAACGGATTCCCCATTTATTTCGCGGGAGACACCTGTGCCTTCACCGACATGCAGTTGATCGCCGAGTTACATAAGCCCGAGCTCTGTTTCCTCCCGATCGGAGATCACTACACAATGGGCCCCCGCGAGGCAGCTCTAGCCTGCCGACTGCTGGGAGCCTCCAAAGTGATCCCCATGCATTTCGCCACATTTCCGATTCTGACCGGAACACCTGAGGAGTTGGCTACTCTGACGAAGGATCTCGGGACCGAAGTCATCGCCCTCCGACCCGGTCAGGAAATCAACTGAGGCAACCCCGAAACACTCAAACGTCGAGACTCACCTTCACAGAATGAATGCCGGGGGCTTTGCACAACAACTCGTAAGCCGCACAAAAACTCAACTTTCTGCACAGAAACGGCTATGAACGACACCAGTTCCAAAATCTGGCCTGATCCCAAGCTCGTACATTTCGTGGATCACCACGACTATGTTGTGGCAGAGGATCTTGCACAGGGCCTCGTTGATCATCGACGTGTCGCATTTGCTTCTCAGGGAGTCCCCGAACTTCCCCTTGATCATCGAGAAGGCTGTCTCGACGTTCGAGCGCCGGTGATAGTGGGCCATAAATTCTTCCTGCCTCGTGTTGAAGTGGTGGAACATCCGATTCCACGCACTCGTGATCTTGTCCTCGGGCTTGCTGTTGGACTTGAAGGCGATGAAGGGGACCGCCCCGGCTTCGGTGATTGCGTTGACGTTCTGGCGGCTGAGGTATCCCTTGTCCGCCGAGACTTCCTCCACCGGGAAGTACTGAGCCGTCGCACCCAGCAGGGGAGGAAGAAAGGGAGCGTCATGCCGCTTGCCGTCCGTGATCTGGGCGGCGGTGACGATGTTGGTCTGGGTTCCGCACATCAGGTGAGCCTTGAGCCATTCACGCCGGGAGCCTTTCTTGCCCCATTTGTACTCCACCCAACGGTCGAATCTGGAAGTGCTAAACCCCGAAGCGTCCACGGCGAAACTCCGTTCAATCGTGGCGAGGGGAAGGCTCGACTTCGTGACGAGTCCTTGAAGGATTTCTGTCAGATCGGCCTGACGAAGAACATTGAAGACGCTGTTGAAGTGGGGAACCTTCCTGATGAAGCCCCGGTTATGGGCTTCCCTCAGATCGCTCATGAAGCGGCGACCGGAGACGGTGCTGTAGACCTTGAACGCAGCCGCAAAGAGGGAATCGGACACAGGGATAGGCTTGCGTCCCGTTTTGTTCCTGGCTGGCTCGGGAACGCCGTTAACGAGGTCTTTGAGCAAGACCTGGAACTGGTCCTTCTCGTGGATCTGGGAGGCGTTGTAGGCTGTCCAGTCCTGCGTGTATGTCCGCTTGACGGTCTCCGTTACGCTGACGCTTTCCCGAACGGTCTTGGTTCCGTCTCCGTAGCGTTCTTCGACGGTTATCTGAACGGCCATGATGTGCTTACAGAGGACCCCGCGAGTGTCGAAGTCAGGGCAGGTGCAGCGGGGCGTCCCGTTGAGGCCAACGGAGTAGGAGCCGCTTTTGCTCTGAGAAGGGACGACCCACTTCCCTTCCTTCTCCTGAATCCTGAAGCGGGATGCGATCTCAACTGCTTTGGCTTGCCTGGGGTTCATGGGGTTTCCTCCTTGCGTTGCAAGGGGCATGAATCCCATAATGGAAGGAGCGGCCTGTATGAGTGTCATGAGCACCTTGCGGGTTTAGGCTCTGCCGCGTGTTACATCCACGCGGTAGAGCCGGTTCAAAATTTGGCCGAGGGGACGGGATTCGAACCCGTGAGCCGTGTTGTGGCACGGCTGGCCGATTATAAGTCGGCTCCATTAAACCTCTCTGGCACCCCTCGGTCATCCTCATTTATTGGCCTTCAGCATCTTAAGCAACTCTCGGGTTCCCACCATCCTCCACTGGTAGATAGGCTTTCCCTTGCTTCCAGGAAAGAGCATAAGCGACCCATAAGCATGGAGACGCTTCAATGTCGAATTAATGCTGGCGAGGGGATTGCTCCTGTAGTCTGCGAAGGGGAAGTTATTTCTTTCCAATTCCTTACGGATCATAGGTGGAGTAAATTTTTCCCCGGGGGAGTTACGCAATACCATATGGACAGCCTCGGTCAGTCCAACACTCTCCTTATTCAAGCGCTTGATAAACCCCTCGGTCGCCTCGCGAACATCGCGGCCGGCTTCTGGGAACATAGAAGCAGTCACTTTGACGAGGCTAGTCAGCCGCAAGAGCGTGAAGTTAAGCGCGTCTCTTTCATCTCTAAGCCGTTTGATTTCGCCAAGGAGTTGTTCGAAGTGTTTCAAATAATCTATTTCATTCATGAGGATACAGTAAGACATAATGCCTAATAATGTCATAGGGAAAAAACGAGACAAAAAGAAAATATGGTTGGGACGCCTTGATTGAGTCGGTGGAAACCGAGATCGAGGATCTGAAGAGGAAAACTGCTAAGATCGGACAGTTGGAACGCGAGCTTGAGCTTCTTCACTCATGCAAGAAGGAGATACCGTGGAATCCTGCAGCTAGTGAAAACCTGGATTTTTGAATCAGCAATCCGGGGTGCCGTGAAGTCGGGGGAAGGCTAGAGCCCTGGGTTTTAGGATTGGGGGCTGGAATGGGATCGGGTTTCATTGTCGTTCGGTTTCCTCCATAAGGAAACACTGGACCATACGCTTAAGCCTTGATAGCGTTGTGGAAACCGAAAAGGGACACACAAAAGAAGATGATGGAATTAGTGGTATTTTTGATCTATTGCTTTTGCATCTACTGGTTCAAGTGTAGACGACCATGATTTGTGGAACTAAAGGGCTTCCAAGGGATTCTTGTGCAAGAAACGGAGTTTCTGTGCAGAAACCTATTTATGTGCAAAGCCAATGCCGGGAAGGAAATAATGGACCAGGCTCACACCCGACTCTATGAATTAGTGCGCCGGCACGCGGGTTTCTTGGATCTCTCGTCGCGGGTTCAGATCGAGGTTCGAGGCCCCGATCGCGTTGCCTTCCTGCATTCGATGATTAGTCATGACGCTCAGGCTCTGCAAGAGAATAGGGGACGCTACAGTACCTTCCTGACCGCCACCGGAAAGATGATCGCCGACTTTCATTTCTACAAAATGGAGGACACGGTTCTGATCGATGTAGCCGGGAATTTGGCCCAGGATCTCCAACAGGCTCTAGAGAAGTTCGTCATTATGGATGACGTCGAATTCGTTCGCCTCGAGCCCTGTGACGCGCAGGTTTCGCTGCAGGGGCCGGCTTCGGCCGGGATCGTGCGCAAGATTCTTGAGCGGGAACCCCCACAGCATCGACTCGAGATCGATTCCTGCAGCAACCCCGCGGGTTGGGTCATCAATCGACCCGAAGTTCTCCCTTCCGGCTTCCAGATTCTGATCTCTGGTCCTTCAGACTTCGACCTTCGCCAGTCCTTACGAGCCATCTCAATTCCCGAAATACCGCAACCTGTCTCAGAGATTCTCCGAATTGAAGCAATGAAGCCACGTTTCGGAGTCGATATGGACCAGGGCAATAATCCATTGGAAGCCCGTTTGGATGATTCCTATAGCCTGACGAAGGGGTGTTACGTGGGGCAAGAGGTGGTGGCCAAGGCCACCCATGTGGGCGGAGTCAACCGACTGCTGGTCGGCTTTCTAAGTCAGACCGACTGGATTCCGAAACCTGGATCGACGGTGTTCTCGGGAGACAAGAAAGTCGGGAAGATCACGAGCTCCTGCTACTCGCCAAGACTCCAATGCCCGCTCTCCCTTGGCTATCTCCGCCGCCATCTGGTGGAAGCCGGCGTCGAAGTCGAAATCGAATCCGACGGCCGCTGCCAGACCGCTCGCGTCTGCCTCGAGTTTCCGGCACGGGAAGGGAGGGCTGAATGAGCAATTCCCTTGGCCGTAGGCTGGCCGATCTGGTGGGATCTCCGATGAAGGAAATCCAGGAGGAGTTCATCTCAGTCGTCTCGATGCAAAACCAGATCATGCCCGATCCTCACCTGGTCAAGATCTTCGGAGATTTCGACATCTACGGACGTACCATTCCGATGGCTATCGTGGGTGGGGATTTCTATGATTTCATCGGGATGGAGTCGTTCGGCCTGCCCGGGCGACTAGCCCTGATCATCGCGGATGCCTCCGGTCATGGCCTGGCTGCTGCCATGCTGATTCGAGATTTCAACACCGCGATGTTCACCGCTCTCGAGTTCCAGACTCAGTATGAGTCCGACACCAGTCCCCTGTTGCTGGAGAAGATCAATCGGCGCTTGCACCGAACGTCGCTTGCCAACCAGTTCATTTCCGCTTTCTACGGCGAACTGACCCTCGCGGGCCGGCTCCGGTACATCAATGCCGGCCATCTGCCTCCGCTTCTAGTTCGCCCGGACGGCTACCAGATTCTCGATTGTGGAGGGCCGGTCCTGGGAGCTTTCCGGGACCTGCCCGTTCCCTACCAGGTGGGCGAAGTTCGGATGCACCCAGGAGACATCCTGGTCGGCTTCACGGATGGCATTACGGAGGCTTTCGACACGGAAACTCGGGAAGAGTTCGGAGAGGAGCGGCTCCTGCAAACCATCCAGGAGCACCGATCTGCAGGCTCTCGAAGACTCTTTCGGCGGATCATCGAAGCCGTCGACGAATTCGCCCCCGTACAGTCGGATGACCAAACACTGGTGATTATTTCTCTTCCCAGTGGATAACCCCCAATTCACAATTGCCAACTTACAATGCTGGGAAATTAGCGCCGCCACGAAGCAAGCTCCCACGTTCCCGAGAGCGATCTGCCCAAGCCTGCAGGACGGTTCGGGCGGAGCCTTGGAGGATAACTTCCCAGGTTGTCATCCCATTCAAGTTTCATCTTCGTGGTGCCTCCGGCTGCGCCGGATCAGTCAGAAAAGAAACTGAGCTCCCTGTCAGTCACAAAGGGGGGATGATGTGGCTGAGGAAAGCCCTGTTTTAGAACCGTGGGAGGCGCCTTCTGAGGCGGCGATTCTATTGAAAATAGAATCTTTAGATTCGGGCCTGACGGTACTCTCGCGGCCCGGGAAGGCCCCACACCTCCGAATCCACTTTAGTGCCATGCATGGAGAGACTGTAAGACAGCCTGAGGTAACTCGTCCTCACAAATCAACTTTCAGCTTAGCCTCAATGTAAGCGCACGGGGGCAACGGCAGGGCAAGAAGGTATGGGAATTGAGCCCCTGAAACCCTGGACCCCTTCCCTGCTGGTCTCTCCTCTCGAAAGAAAGAACCCTTTCCATCTCTCCTCCGTATAGTACTGCAACAGATGTATCGTTCACGGATATAGCCAAGGTTCAGGAAATGAAAATTAGCAACGAGGCCGTCACACGGGGGCGTCCTCTGACGACGGCTGTCTTCCACATCCTGTTGGCATTGGCCGATCAGGAGCGGCATGGCTACGGAATCATGAAGGAAGTGTCTTTTCGAACCGGGCGTAAGATTCGGATGGGCCCAGGCACCCTCTATGGGACTCTGAAACGCATGCAGGCTAACGGTCTGGTCTGCGAGTCCGAGACCCAAATTGAGGGAGGCCTGGGAACAGAGCGACGGCGCTATTACCGGATGACCGAGCTGGGGCGGGAAGTCGCGAAAGCGGAAGCTGAACGACTCGAAAGTTTGATCGAAATCGCCCGGGCCAAGCAGTTGCTTCCGGCTTAATTTGCCTCCTGCGCCGCATGATAATTCAAGAGGGGAATTTGCCCAACGTAGCCTCTGCATCCTCAAGCTGTCTCAAAACTAGCCAGAGCAGCGAGTTTGGCACTCAGGAAAACGGAGTTTCAAGAGTGGGAGGCGCCTACTAGGTGGCTCAAACAAGGAAGAGAGGAATCTCCACCATGACTAGAAAACTCAGTCCTTCCGCCCGCATTTACCGGGCCTTGATAAGGCTCTATCCGTCAGATTTCCGGTGGCACCACGAAACCGAAGTACAACGCTTCTTCCAGGAAGCGGAAGTAGAAGAGAGGCAGCATCGATGGGGCCTGTTCCGTCTCTGGTCTGCCATGCTTTCGGACCTGGTTACGACACTGCCCCGAGAGCACTGGGCCATGCTTTCTCAAGACATCCGCTACAGTCTTCGATCCATGTACCGAAATCCGGGCTTTTCGGGTACTGCAATTCTCACTTTGGCGGTGGTCATCGCCGCCAACAGCGCGATATTCTCGGTGGTCCACGCCGTTTTGATTCGCCCAATCCCCTACCCCGACCCGGAACAAATCACTCTTCTCCGCACCGATTTACCCTTGATTGGACTGTCCGACAATTGGCTCTCGGAGCCGGAAGTGCTCGATCTGCGCGCGCGCGCTCGACTCTTTTCCCAGTTCGCCCTCCTCGTTTCTAATCGGGTGACACTGGCCACGGAACAATCGGCCGTACCCTTGACTGCCGGTTTGGTGTCAGCCAACTTCCTTGACTTTCTGGGGGTCGTTCCAGCCCAGGGGCGGCTCTTCAAGCCCGAGGAGGAACTCCCCAATGGCCCGGCTGTGGCACTGATTAGTCACCAGCTATGGGTGCGACGATTTGGAGGGGACACTAACATCCTGGGCAGGGTCCTTCGATTGGATGGCCGGTCAGTGACAATTGTGGGGGTGACACCGGATCGATTTCAGCCTGAGTTTCCGGTCCGGACCCGGCTCCCCTCGCGCTTTGACCTGTGGCTCCCCTATCAAGTCAATTACCAGGAGCAGGATCGGCATTCCCATTTCATCACCGTGCTGGGACGCTTGCAGCCGGGAGTCTCGCTGGCGGAAGCTCAGTCCGAACTGGATGCCATCGCGGCGCAACTGAGTGACGTTTGGTATGCAAAGACCGGCTTCGGTTTGCGGGCAATACCTTTGCACGACGACCTCACCGCGGAGGCACGACCCGCACTACTGTTGCTGATGGCCGCTGTACTGCTGGTGTTATTGATTACTTGCTCGAACGTGGCCAATCTCCTCTTGGCCAGGAATAGCGTTCGCAGCCGCGAGATCGCGATTCGGGCGGCGCTGGGAGCCCGCACCACACGTCTTGCCCGACAAATCTTCACAGAGAGTCTGATCCTGACGTCGCTTGGGGGCGCATTCGGCCTGGGCCTGACGTTCCTGGCCTTGCCCATGCTCCTGAGTCTCAGTCCGCAGGACCTCCCCGGAATCGACTCGGTGACCTTGAACAACACGGTACTTGGTTTCACGCTGGGTTGCTGCGGCCTCGCGGCGTTACTCTTTTCGATGGCGCCACTGCTCCAAACTTCCCGCCAGAACCGGGTACTTAGCAGGCACTTGGGTAGCCGGGACGGATCCTCGGATCGTGGACAAGGGCTGCGCCGCATGCTGATCGTCTCGGAAGTTGCTCTGGCCTTTGTTCTGCTGGTGGCCGGCGGTTTGATGTTCCAAACACTGCGGGCTCTCGATCAGGAGGAGTTGGGTTATCAGCCCGAAGGAGTGTTTTCTTTCCAGGTAAGCTTGCCTTCATCGAAGTACTCGCGTGATGAGTCCGCCCCCTTCTTCGAAGAACTGGAGCGGCGCATCGGTTCGATTCCCTCCGTCCTCGCCGTGGGAGCCAATATGCAGTTGCCATTGAGCGGTTCTTCCTGGTCGGGCACGGACACATTTTATGAAACCACAAATGGATTGAGTGATCAGCGCAAAGAGCACTTCGAAGTCGATCAGCGGGTGGTGACTCCGGGATACTTTCGGGCTATGGGGACAGCTCTGAAAGGGGGGCGTTTCTTCTCGCTCCAAGACAATCGGGCTTCGCTTCCCGTAGTCCTGATCGACGAGACATTGGCTGAGCGTGTCTGGCCGGGCGCCGACCCGGTTGGGAAAAGAATGTCTCGAGGAGCCGATCCGGAGCAGCCTTTTTTTTTCGAGGTGGCGGGAGTCGTCGAACATCAGCGCTACCACGATCTGGGAAGCGACGGCCGTCCCCAGGTCTATTTCGCCCAAAGCCAGCTGCGATTCGACTCCCTGACATTGGTTGTGAAATCGGCCGAAGATCCGTCCAAGTTGTTGGAGCCGATTCGATCACTGGTCCGGGAGATGGACCCTGACCTGCCAATTGAGGCGGTCAGCTCTCTGACGGAAACAACGGACCGCGCGCTTGCGCCGACTCGCTTCACTCTCACTCTGCTGAGCCTGTTTGCCGCCATCGGACTCTTTCTTGCTGCGATCGGCATCTTCGGTGTGATCAATTACACCGTTAGCCAACGCACACGAGAGATCGCGATCCGAATCGCCATGGGAGCCCGTAGTGGGTCAGTCGTGGCCGAAGCGGTCCGGTCTGCGGTGAGGTTAGCCGGACTGGGCACCTTGTTGGGCTGTGTTGCCAGCCTCGGGGTGACTCGTTTTCTGGAGAGCCTTCTGTTCGGAGTATCGAGTCGAGACTCGCTGACTTTTCTGGTGGTGGCTTCCATCTGTATTGGCCTTGCCATTCTGGCCAGTGTCTTCCCAGCTTTCCGAGCCGCCCGCATCGACCCGGTCGTTGCGCTGCGAAATGAATGAAAGATGGCTGACCTGAAACTTGATCGTGGGACGGGAAACCTCAGGCTGTCTTAGAGCTCTCTCCCCGGATCACACTGAAGTGGTTTCGGAGGTGTGGGCCTTACCAGGCCGCGAGAGGAACGCTAGGCCCGAATATGAAGATTCTATTTTCAATAGAATCGCCGCCCCAGAAGGCGCCTCCCACGGTTCTGAAACTCGGCTTTCCTTGCTTGGCTTTTCCAGATTCCCGTTTCTTTCTCGAATGATCCGGCCATCAGCTGGGCTAACTTAACTAAGTTTGTCTGGGATTTATCTTTGACGATTGAGTCTTCGGTGGCGGGGTCTTTCGTATCTGGCAAAGCCTGGATCGGCCGAACGCTGCGCTCCCGCTTGCGGCTCTGATAGTGGCGCCTTGAAGTTCACTGCGAGTCGATAACCGGACCGTGCGTTGGAATGCTGGCACCCAAGGCAGCAAAGCAGATCGAATGCGCGGCGAGTCCCAAGCTATCGTTGCCAACGGACCTGAAGCTTAAAGTTGCTCGCCTTAGCGATCCAGCGCAGCCGGAGGGGGCCTAGGAAGAAAGTGGGAGCCGGCTTCGTCTCGTCGGTTTGAGGCGGAGTTTTGCTCCGAGCCTGTCTGAGTTGTGAGAATAATCTTACCCAAAGTAAGGAGAGAGGGACCCAAGACGGAGTAACGCCGGAAACCGCGACAATAGCCTATTAGTCGTAGCCCAAACCGCTCGCACAGATTCGTGATTCCTGCCAAAGCATAGTTCTGAAGCGGCTTAGAAGAAGTAGCTGGCTGGGCTGCCTGGATCTGGTCAGGTCACTCTGTGCGACCTCCAGGTCACTGGCACGGAAGATGCTTTTCGGGATGCCATGTCCAAGCAAGTGAGAACGAGCGTGCCGACAAGCGCAGGTTTCGCTTTCCTCGAACTGCTCCTCGTCTTAGCTATGATCGGCTTGATCAGCGCTATTTCTCTTCCCGCCTTGGCCAGAGCCCGCGTCTCAGCGAACGAAGCATCGGCAATCGCCAATCTCCAGGGCATCATCAAAGCCCAAATCGCTTACCAGACCGCTGTCCCAAACAGTTGTGGGAGTCTGGGGGATCTCATCGCCAAAGGACTCCTGCCGGACGCGCTGGCTGACGGGGAATTAAGTGGATATTCCTTCAGCCTTTCGGACATCAGCCCAAATTGCCAGATTATGGCTCTACCTGTCGAGCCGGGAATCTCCGGCAGTCAGATCTTCATCGGAGATACTCAAAACGGGATTCAGGGGGACAATCAAGCAGAGTCCTCCTAGCAGTTAGTCGCCTCCCTCGGGTTTGAGATTCCTGTTCCTGAAACGTCAAACTCCAGTGTCAGTTCGATTTCGTTTCCAAGCGTCCAGGAGGGTCAGGGGTGCAATTCCCAGGTCTACCAAAGCGGTAGCTGGATTGGAGTCGGTTGGTCAGAGTGACGAACCCGGCTCCGCTACGCGCACTCCAAATCGGCTTGGACGAGCTCCTAGCTGCCAATCTTGAACGTCCAGGAGCACTTCTTGGGCTTTCCCTTTTGACCTTACAGCTGCTCTTTGCGTACAAAGAAACACGAGCAGAATGCGCATTCGAATCAAACACGAGAACCTGAGAAGGGTCCTGGCACGGCGCCGGCTCAGCCAAAATCGTCAAGCAATCCGGCTTGGCCTGAGTAGTGGGCAACTGTCTGATCTGACGAACGGCAAGCGTCCCTATCCGTCGGCTGGGACACGCCGCAAACTTCTGGACGGATTGGAGCTCGAATTTGAAGAGCTGTTTGAGATTGAAGCGGATCGAGTTGACTCGCCGCAGGAGCGAGATCTTATCAATGTCTCGCTGGGCCCCGTCCGCCTGCGGCTGGAGAGGGAGATCTCTTCCCCCGGCCCGTCAGCGAGAGGAAAGAAAATGAACACATTGCTCGAGGATCTAAGACAAAACCTGTTGTTGCTGAAGAGGAGGCCTGCTTTCTCTCTGTTCGCCATCTTCCTTTTGGCTATCGGAATAGCAGCCAACACGGCCGTCTATCACCTGGCGTACGAACTCCTCTGGGCACCTTTACCCTATCGGGATTCTAGCGAGCTGGTCTTATTGTCACTGACCAGTCAGGGACAGAGTCAAAACCTGAGTGCTCCCCATTTTCGGGATCTGGCCGACGCCCTGGAGGGCTTCGACGCCATCGCCGGTTACGATGATCGAAAGCAATTCAGTCTGGTCGGTGGAGATGAACCACTACGCATATTCGGGGCCACGGTCACCCCGGGCTTCTTTCCCGTGCTGGGACTCACCCCGGTTGTCGGACGTCCTCTGCAGGCTTCCGACTTTGAGGCAAGCGCCTCCCGTGCGGTAGTCGTGAGCGAGAGACTTTGGGAGCGTGCCTTTGGGCGTTCTCCTTCTCTGGTGGGAGAGGTTTTACACCTGAACGATCTGCCTTATGAAGTGGTTGGCGTCATGCTGTCCAACTTGCGCATCCCGAATCGCGAAGAGCTTTGGGTTCCGCTTCACAATCATCCGTACGGTGACAACCGTCTCAACGAGAGCGACAACGGATTCCTCGAAGTCATCGGTCGCCTCAAGGCGGGCTGGAGCGTTTCCCAGGCAAGAGCCGAGGTGGCCGGAACTCTGGAAACCATGGCAAACCAACAACTGGGTCCCGATCACTCGATCAGCGGTCACGTTTGGCCGCTCCGAGAAGAGCTGGTGGGAGACCGCAAGCCGCTCCTGTACCTCCTCTCGTCCACCCTGTTCATCCTGCTCATGATCGTCTGCATGAACCTGGCCGGACTTCAACTCGCTCGCCTTTACTCCAGGCGTGAAGAACTTGCTATTCGAGCTTCTCTGGGGGCCAGTCGACGCCGACTTGTACAGCAGGTGAGTAGCGAGAACCTGCTGCTGTGCGTTGTGGCGGGTGTCTTGGGATTTCTGCTTGCACCCGTTTTCGGGACCCTGCTTTCCTCACAGATCTCAGTCGAATTCTCTTCAAGTCCCAGCCGTCTTTTCATCTCCAGCATGCTCTTCAGCCTTTTTAGCAGTCTGCTATGCGGCCTGATACCCGCTTTTCGTCTACTGCGTCGTGATTTGCTTGGCAACATGACTTCGCCATCGAATCGGTTGGTCGGTGCTCCCCGACCGAAACGGCTCTTCTCGCTGGTGGCGGCGCAGATGGCGCTTTCCCTGATGATGATTACTGCTGCCGGCTTACTGCTTCAAAGCCTGAGTGGATTAATCAACACCCATCCGGGATTCGAGTCGGGAGATAACCTCACCACAGCAGAAGTGACTCTACCTCTCAATCGCTATCCCGATCCAAGCTCGCAGATCCAGTTCTTTGCTGAAGCACTAGAAGAACTCAGGAGTCTTCCCGGAATCAAGAGCACGAGTGCCGCCAGCTTGTTGCCGCTGGCATCGAATACCTCCATCATCGCCTTCCAGGTCGAAGGTGACCCCGTACCCACGCGGGATGACCTGAACCGCGCCCACCTGCGCATGGTTTGGCCGGGATACTTCAAGAGCCTGGGAATTCCCATGTTTTCCGGACGCAACTTCGATTCATCGGATCGCTCGGGGAACGAGCTGGTCGTGATCGTTGACCAAGCTCTTGCGGAAATCGTGTGGCCCGGGGAAGATCCGATCGGCAAGCTGGTTTCTGAGAACCCTGCCGCCGGCTGGAGGCGCGTGGTCGGCGTTGCCGGGAATACCATGCACTGGGGGCAGAAGTGGGGATCCACCCCAACCATCTATACCAGCGCTCTGCAGACGCCCGGTCCAACCATGACGCTGGTGGTCAAGAGTGCCGGCAAAGACAGGTCCACCGCCGCTCAGGGCATCCGGGAAACCGTCTGGAAGATGGATCCGACCCTGCCAGTCCACAACCTTCAGAGCATGCGTGATCGACTCTTGCAATCTCAATTGCAGCCCCGAGAGAGTGCGGTTCTGCTCTCGTTGTTAGGTGCCGTGGCGCTGATTCTCTCGAGTGTGGGCCTGTACGCTGTGATCGCGCAGAATGTCCAGCGTCGGCGCCAAGAAATCGGGCTTAGAATGGCAATCGGAGCCCGCCAAAGTGACGTGTCAAGACAGGTCGTTAGGACGGCTCTGGGTCTGGCAGTCCCCGGAACCCTGGCCAGCATCCTGGGATCTCTTCTGTTGGCTGGGCTGCTCGAGAACCTGTTGTTCGGGGTTCAGGGGAGAGATCCCCGAACCTTGATCTTGGCCAGTCTGGCAGTGTTGGCTGTCGCGCTCTTCGCAAGCTGGCTGCCGGCTCATCGGGCGGCCCGAGTCGATCCGGTGGAAGCGCTTCGAAGTGATTGAGTCCGGCGGTCGATAATTACGGTGACGTATGTTGGGAGCGCGACGCTAGTCAGACCTGGGCGCGAGGCGGAGATCGATGCGGGCTATCCTCGCTGAGCAACCACGAGTTGGCCGCGTCCCGCCCCTTGGGCTGGAGCGGAGCGATTAGCTTGCGGAATGGCCTTTTGCCCATGGCTGCCTACTCGCCACCTCCTTCAGTCTGCTTCGCTGCCAAAGATCCAACCCACGTATTGTAGGAGTCAGCTCCGTCTGGCGAACTTCCGGTCTCCCGGACCAGAAACCCATAATCTGTGCAGTGACCCGAGCAAATGTTGGGGTCCGGCCTTGATGGCCGGATTCGCCAGACGGAGCTGGCTCCTACAAAGCACACAGGCCAACTGACGACGAGAGCCGGCTCCTGGCCCTGCTCCAATGAAACTCCCGGCGCCAATCGGGCGATGACACTTCGATTGTCCGAACTTTCAGTCGTGAGGATCGGTCCTGACACTGGTTTCGGGTTGTGAAACCCTCAACATGGACAGGTTGTCCCAAACCCACCATTGAGACGGATGCTGAAGGATCATCCGCTCCGCAATCGAGACACAAGTCTGTACATCCTGTTGGATGTCCTCTGAAGAGTAAATCGCTTCTCCGAAGACGAGTCGCTGGCGTGCCCACCCAGCTTCATAAAACCTCTGCAGGGGCACCAAGCCACAACCCGTGTCCATCGCAATGCGGGCAAATCCACTCGGAAAAAGGGAATCTCGACCCAGAAATTTCACGACCACCTTTTGACGAACAATCTCGGGTGGGACGTCGAGCAGGACGAATACCAACTCATTGTCCCTCAACCTCTGTGCCAGTATCTTTGAGTTTCCACGGGCGGGCGCCAGGAATGGACGCTTCACTTTTCCCTCAATACACTTGACACGCCGACGCGCATAAGTGCGTAAGGCCCAAGGAAGAGGATTGTCCTCCTCATCCAGGGACCGTCCCACGACATTGGTCTTGAATCCCATTAACCCCAGGGCCGCCAGGCAAACCGCCACGCCCGCGCTGTGTGTCGAAAAAACGATCGCACCCCGCTTGCGTTCCAGACACCGCTCCAGATGATCGCGCCCCTCGACATCGATGAGTTTTCCCAGATTGCCTGAACTCAATCCAGGGAGAAAGTACCCTTCTAACTCATCAAGACAAGGGCTATAGAAGAATTCCCTCACATATCTATCGAGTTCCTCTTGACTTAGCTCGGGGAGCGTCTCCCGCATGTGCCTTCGAGCCGCCTCGCGGGCATCAGTTCGCACCGAGTGGCGGTAGTAAGCACGGATTCGCCCTGCCGCATATGCCCACCTCAAGGGGAGCAAGCTGAAGAGGCGGAGAAGCACGTGATAATCAAGCCATTCCAAGCTGGACAGGACATTCTTCCGACTCGACACTGCAGGTTCCCCCCGTTCTGCCCAAAACAGTCGGCCAACCATACTTGGTTTGAGATAGGGCCACAAGAACCAACCTCAGGCGCTGGGCACCTCTCCCCTGCAAGTTGTTTACAGTCGGGCCAAGTTCTTCGGAACGGGGAACAGACTGCACTAGTTGGGCCGGATGGGGCTGGACTGCCGATCCTCAGGATGGCAGGCGGATTATCAGAGTTCTGTTGGAAGGGTGCATGAGGTCGTTCGCCGATGGGTGGATTCGCGCCCACTTTTCAGAGCCCCGAGCAGACGATGGCCCCCATCGCCTACGGCCCTCGAAAAAGAGATTCGGCCACACCCTCCTGACCACGGGCTGAGTCCTTCTAATCCGACAGTTGCAACGCGACAGTAACTGTCGTATTATAAAGGGCGTGAGTGAACGTTATTCCGTTGGAGAGCTAGCTGAGGTGGCCGGAGTAGCGCGCCGTACGGTGCGCTATTACGTTCAGGAAGAATTGCTATTTCCTCCCGTAGGCCGAGGTCGCAGCGCTTATTACACACGAGATCATCTGGACCGACTCTTGCGCGTGAAGGGGATGCAAGAGCAGGGGTTATCTCTGGCACAGATTCGCCGGGCGCTTGACCCCAGCCGGCCCCGGCCAACTGGAGCGATCATGGCATCACTTCCCCGGGTTGAGCGTTCCCTGTTCACGAAAGTCGAGCTCGGCCCGGGCGTGGAACTTCATCTAGCTGCCGGGCGGCGGGTGCCTTCCAGTGCCAGGCTCTCGGAATTGGTCGAGTGGTGCCGACGGTACATTCAAAACAGCGGAGAATCTGAGGAGTAAGTCAAATGGTCGATACAAGATCTGAAGAGGCGCCGCTTGCCGGCCTGGTGGCAGAGTCAGGGCAGCGAGTAGCATTGCTGGGAGTCAAGGTGGAAGCCACGGTTAAGGACTTCTGCAGCCGTGTGACTATACTCCAGCGCTATCGAAATCAGGAGAGTCAACCGATCGAAGCAGTCTATGTTTTCCCGCTCGAGGAGGGGGCCGCGGTGTGTGGCTTCGAGGCTCTGATCGATGAGGCCAGAATCGTGGGCGAAGTCAAGGAGCGAGAGGCTGCGTTTGCCGAGTATGACGATGCCATTGCCGCCGGACATGGTGCCTATCTGTTGGACGAGGAGTGTCACGACATCTTCACGGCCAGTATTGGCAACCTTCCTCCCGGAAAGGAAGTCACGATTCGGATCAGCTACGTCAGCGAACTGGGTCTGGAAGGCGAAGACCTCCGCTTCGTTCTTCCCACCACGGTCTCACCTCGGTACGCCCCGGAAGAGGATCGAAAAGGAGTCGGAAGGACGCTGGCCGAAGCCGTGAATCCGCCTCTGGCCTGGAATGTCTCGTATGGATTAGATCTCACGGTCAGGTTAGAAATGAGTTCGCTAATCCGCTCGATCGAGTCCCCGTCCCATGCCATCTCAGTGGAGTTGGAAGAGTCCCGGGCTGTGGTGAGACTGGGAACCTGTGAAGCCGTAATGGACCGCGATTTCGTGCTGTTGACAAAGCCGGCTGAACCACACAGGCCAACTTGCCGACTGGAAAGCACTCCCGGCGGGCAACTGGCCGCGCTAGTCGCCTTCCAGCCCCGTTTCCCGGAGGGGACAGGGGAAACACCTTGCGAAGTGATCTTCATCATCGACCGCTCAGGATCGATGGGGGGCACCTCTATCCGGGAAGCCAGGAATGCGCTCCAGCTGTGCCTGCGAAGTCTTCCTTCTGGATCACGCTTCAACATCGTAGGCTTTGGGTCGACCCATCGACTCCTCTTCCCTGAAAGTCGTGACTACGACGACGAATCGCTGCGGATTGCGAGTGAGCACGTGCAGACCCTGCAAGCCGATCTGGGAGGGACCGAGATCCTTCCCGCTCTGCAGGCTGCCTACGAGTCGCAGCCGGTCTCCGGACTTCCCCGGCAATTGTTGATTCTGACCGACGGGCAGGTTTCCAATACTCAGGCCGTGATCTCGCTGGTACGGAAACATTCGGATCGAGCGCGGGTATTTGCCTTTGGGATCGGAGCCGGCGCCAGCCACCACCTGGTTCGAGGCATGGCGCGGGCAGGCGAAGGTGCTGCCGAATTCATCTATCCAGGAGAACGGATTGAGGCCAAGGTGATACGCCAACTGCACAGGATGTTGGCTCCGGCGCTGGCAGAAGTCCGGATTAGCTGGGGGAAATTGAAAGTAAACCAGGCTCCCTACCGGGTTCCCCCGGTGTTCTCAGGTGGGCGAATCGTGGCCTATGGCTTCCTAGATGATCCTGGCGTCACTCAGGTGACATTGACGGGAGTGTCGCCGCAAGGACCCGTTTCTTTCGCACTCGACCTCGACCCCTCTCAGGCCCAGCCCGGTGGACTTATCGCGACACTGCTGCAAGAACCAAGATCCGTGACTTGGAAGAAGGAATGAGTGCGCTTCACGATCGACAGGGATCGCTGCAGCAGCGGGATCAGGAGAAATCCGTCACCCGCGAAATCGTCCGATTAGGTGTCACCTACCAGCTGTGTTCTCGCGAGACCTCCTTTGTGGCAGTCGAGCAGCGCGAGCGCCCCGTACAGGGTCAACTCGAGCTGCGGAAAATCCCGGTGGCTTTGACTCAGGGTTGGGGCGCCATGGACCCCAGACTCGATATGGCTTCTTCGGCTTTTGGTGCGCCGGCCCAGTATCAGGCGGTAGGTGCGGTCGCTTCGGCGTTCGACATGTTGGGAGAGAGTGACGACTCCCTTGAAGAGCCCGGCTTCCTCGATTCCGGCGGCGGCGGCACGGAGAATTTCCTCAGGCCCGCGAGCGTCTCCAATACTCAATCGTGGATCCCTTCCCGGTTCCGGCGCAGACACTTGAAGAACAGGCCTGTTGAGGCTTCGAAGCAAAGACTGGCCGGGCTGGACCAGTTGGTTCGATTGCAGGGTGCCGACGGAAGTTGGAACTTGACCGACGAACTGGCCGAGATCCTGGGCGTAGATCTGGCTCAACTCGAACGCGCAATCGTGGGAGCCACTGGGGAGCGGCAGCTCGTTCGCCAAGCCTGGGCCACCGCGCTGGCGCTCGCCTGGCTGGAAGATCGGGCTGCCGATTCCAAAGAAGAATGGCAGCTGCTGGGCGGCAAGGCGGAACGTTGGTTGAAGCAGTGCCCGGCTCGACTGGAGGCAGACCGGGAGTGGGGTGAGGTTGCCAGACGCAGCCTACAAATCCACCCTCCGGCCGGGCTGGATCATTCAGACGAGAAACTCTAAATCTCAGGTCAGCCCATCCCCTCCGATGGCCGGATCATTCGAGAAAGACTTGGCGAAGCTCTCGGAGTGCGAAGAGCAGCTTCGCTTGCGCACAAGGCGCAGAGTCAGCTGGCAACGACAGCTCGTGACTCGCCTCGGAGAAGAATGCAATAGCACCCGTCTGTCAGGTGTTAACGATCACGAAGAAGCGCGTCTTTCTGAACTATCACCCGCAGAGTAGTTAAGCGACATCATCCCCACCGCAGGTGGGTCTTGGATTCCCGGGCGGTCGTCGCTCGGCGGTTTTTTCCCTCCCAGTAAGGTATGGTTTTGCAGACTTGAAAAGGGGTGGACCTCGGCTGTTTAAGCAACCGAGGCCCGGTCTTGGCAGCCTTCTTGGAAAAGGGGTTTTACCACTAACGGACTGTAGCCTGTCACGACCCTGGGCCATTTGTCCAGACTCCCATCGGAGCTGGACTTATGGTCGAACCGAGGATCGTTCTTCGCCAACGCATCTGTCGCTGTGCGAGTTGCCGCAAACTGTTTCACATTTGCCGCCCCTGCGACCGAGGTCATGGCTACTGCAGCCAAGCCTGTCGTCTGCGACAGCGCCGCCAACAATGCCGCGCAGCCAATCGTCGCCACCAGCAATCTCCCGAGGGTCGAGCCGATCATCGGGACCGACAACGAGCCTACCGAAAGCGGCTATGCGCAGCCCGCGTGACGGATCAGGGTAGACGCAAAGCATCTGCTTCGATCAGGCTGTTCCCGCCCATGGCAGCCTTCTCAACGCTGAGAAGGATTGCTGCCATGGATCAGGAGAACGGTCATGCAAAGCAGTCTTTGTCTCACAAACCCGATTTTGCCCCGGTTTGTGTTCGTTGCGGTGGCGTCGGCCGCTGGGGCGACCCCTTCCATTGGGGGTGAGCGATGATCACCCCGGAACTGAAAACTCAGATTCGTCGCCTCTTTTATGCCGAACACTGGAAAATCGGGACGATTGCCGCAGAACTGGGCATTCACCACGACACCGTGCGCCGAGCCATCGGAACGGAGAGTTTTGCTGCCGCCACAAAACAGCAAGCTCGTGCCCGCCTGACCGACCCCTACGAGGAGTTTGTTCGCCAGATCCTCAAGCAGTATCCGAAACTGCGCGCCACTCGGATCTTCGAGATGGTTCGCCAGCGCGGCTACACCGGAAGCGTCATCACGCTGCGCCGACGCGTAGCCACTGTGCGTCCCTCCCCCCGAGAGGTCTTTCTGCGACTGCGTACCTTTCCCGCCGAGCAGGCACAGGTGGACTGGGCCAGTTTGGGAGAAGTCACCATCGGCAGGGCCCGTCGCAAGCTCTCCTGCATGGCCCTGATCCTCTCCTACTCCCGAGCCCTGTACCTGGAATTCTTCTTCGATCAATCCCTGGAGAACTTCCTGCGCGCCCATGTTCGCGCCCTTCATTCCTGGGGTGGTTGCCCCAGAACACTCCTGTACGACAATCTCAAAAGTGTCGTGCTCGAGCGTCGCGGCGATGCCATCCGTTTTCATCCGCGACTGCTGGAGCTGGCCGCTCACTATCACTTTGCGCCCCGGCCCTGTCACGTGGGTCGCGCCAATGAAAAAGGTCGGATTGAGCGGGCACTGCGTTTTGTCAGGGAATCCTTCTTTGCCGCTCGGCCTTTCACCACACTGGAGCGCTTCAACGAGCAGGCTCACGAGTGGCTCCAACAGATCGCCCACCAACGGCCCTGGCCTCAGGATCGCTCTCGCTGTGTGGCTGAGGTCTTCGCCGAAGAAAGAGCCAAGCTTCTGGCCTTGCCCTCTCACCCTTTCGATACCGAACTTATGGTTTCCATCCACTCCAAGAAGACGCTCTATCTGCGCTTTGATCTGAACGACTACTCGATTCCGCCCCAGGCTGAGGGAAAGGCCTTGACTCTGGTGGCCTCCGACACCCGAGTCCGCGTCCTGGATGGCACCCAGTTGGTGGCTTCTCATCGTCGCAGTTACGACCGCGGTCAACTGGTGGCCGATCCGGCCCATCAGCAGGCATTACTGGCGCAGAAACGAAAAGCCTGGGCTGCGGCTCCTTCCGACCGTCTCACTCGGGCCGCTCCTGAAGCCGAAGAACTTCTCCAGGGGGCTGTGGAAAAGGGCGAGTCCCTTTCCCATCAGACTCGCCAGTTGCTCCTGCTGCTGGAGGACTACGGTCCCGAGGCTCTCAGAGCGGCCCTCTGCCAAGCCCTCGAGCGTCAGACTCCACGCGCTTCAGCCGTCGCCTTTCTGCTTCAGAGAAGTCGTCGAGCCGGTCGCACGGCACTGCCTGTCGATCTCTCACGACATCCCGAACTGGAAGCTCTGGACGTTCACCCTCATCCACCGGAAGATTACGATGAACTCACTCAATCCGAACCCCAATCCGAATGAACTGACCCAAGAACTCGCTCGCCTCGGCTTTTACTGTCTAGCGGGCGAACTGGACGACTTTCTCGCTCGCGCCATCAAGGGCCGCTGGGATCCCCGCACTCTGATCGAAGAGATGGCTCGCAGGGAAGCCACTGAGAAAGCCCGCCGTTCCCTTGAGCGACGCCTGCGCTGTGCTCGCATCGGTCGCTTCAAACCCATGGCCGACTTCGATTGGAACTGGCCCGAAAAGATCGATCGCCCCTTGATTGAGAGAGCTCTCACACTGGACTTCATCCGCGAGGGGAGAAACCTGATTCTGCTCGGAGCTAACGGACTCGGCAAGACCATGATCACCAAGAACATCGCTCATGCGGCCGTCCTGGCCGGTCACTCCGTCCTCTTCCGTACGGCTTCGGATCTCCTCGACGATCTGCAGTCGGATTCTCCTTTGCTGTTGCGAAGAAGACTCAAGAAGTATGCCCGACCCGCTTTGCTGTGCATCGACGAGATCGGCTACCTCTCCTACGACACTCATGCGGCTGATCTGCTCTACGAGGTCATCAACCGACGGTACGAGCACCGTTCCATTCTCATCACGACCAATCGAGCCTTTAAGAACTGGAACCTGGTCTTTCCCAACGCCACTTCCATCGTCTCGCTGCTGGATCGTCTTACCCATCATGCCGACGTCAGTCTGATCCAAGGGCAGAGCTATCGCCGTCGCGAAAGTGAGCTGGAGGCCGCCCAACGCCGCAGCCTAAAGAAAAAACAGAAATGAAAAAGGAATGCCTCTACCGGCCTGGCTATGTCCGTGCGGTGCTCGCTTCCTACAGAGACCTTCCCGATACTCCCTCACACTGCAGGACACCGGACCGATCGCTGGCAGGACAACTCTTTGACCGTCAGATTCCGCTGTGCACCGTCCGCCAGACTTTCCTGCTGGCCTCCGCTCGCCGACTCTTACGCCCTCCCACGGCTCCACAGCTGGCCCCGATTCGATCTCTCCACTACTTTCTCCCCGTCATTGAGGAGCTGCTCCAAAACCCGCTTCCAGACGGATACTCCCAGTATCTGAAACGAAGACTCTCCGCTCGGAAATGACCTTTCGGCGCCCTCTCCTGCCCCTTCTAACTGTCCGGCTTCATGGTCCAGAAAAACGCTCTTCTACATGATCGTTAACAGTCAGGAGCCAAGGGAGCCGGAGTCCTGGTGCCAACAAGTCTGGCTTTCCGGCGCTCGCGCTGCCGCTTGGCGCTCTGAGAGGCGGCATTCCATGGCCGCGGCCCGGTTATCGACTGACAGTGAACTTCGCGGCACGACTATCAGAAGCCGCAAGCGGGAGCGCAGCGTTCGGCCGATCCAGGCTTTGCCCGATACGAAGAACCCCGCCGCCAAACTTGACTCAATCGTCAAGATAAATCACGCCCAAACTTAGTTAGCCTCTGATTCAGCTCGAAACTACGGAACAAAGGAATGAATGTCCATCCGAACCGTCACTTCATCGGCCAGGCCATTGGGCAGGTAGCTGATTCCGAAATCGTGTCGGTTGATGACAAACTCTGTCGAGAAACCGACCATCAACTTCCCTCCCTGCCTGATGCCTACCAATTCCACCAGCATTTCCACTTCCTGTTCATTTCCGCGCACTTCAAATGTTCCTAAAACCCGGAATCGGTCTTTTGCCGCCTGGCTCACGGTCCGGCTCGTAAACCGCAGAATCGGAAACTGCCTGGCATTCAGGAAGTCGGGGCTCCTCAAGTGCTTCGTCAGCCGTGGCATCTTTGTGCGAATGCTATCGGCACGAACTTCAATCGTCACAGAACTGCGACTCGGTCTCTCGGGATCAAAGCGGATGATGCCACTGAAGTCGTCGAACTGGCCCACGAAATAGGAGACATCCATCATTTTGATCCGGAACTCGACACTGGACTGCCCGGAATCGATCTCCAACCGATGCTCGGCAATCAGGTCAGACACAGACCCCAAAAGCATCATCACTCCGGCTATCCACGAAGCTGCGTTTCTTTTCATAGGTTGGAGAGAACGCAACAAATATGCCATTCGGAGTCGCTTAGCCCGGATACCAAAGCGGCAGCTCGATTCTGAGAGACCGCCAGGTTGTCGCCGACGACCCCGCTGCAGCACCAAATCGCCTCGCAACCCGGCTAACCGGATAATTCACGTGTTTTCGAAGCGAAGGGCCGGAAGCACCGCTTTGACAAGGTTTCGTTCACGCCCGAGGGGCCCGCAGTCATAGTCATGCACTCTGTCGAGGAGCCCGAGGGTGGGTAACGCAGTCAGAGCGGATGATCCCCGCCCTGCAGCCGAAAACTCGTGCATTATCCGCGCTAAGGAGTCGTCCCCCGATTTGGAGTGCGCGTAGCTTGCTACCGCTTTGTTATCCGGGGCCAGTGTTTAGTTGTGCGGCCTGACTCACTTTGTCAAGACCAGGCAGCAAAAGGTCAAGATTCGTTTGCGCTGAAGGCGGTCCCGATAACAGCCCTGGGGAAAAGACCAAGGTTAAGAAGAAGCGTGAAGGGCTTCGCGAAAATGCTCCGCGCCGATTCCTCGGAGTCTTCAGCATGCAATTTCGAAGCACTCAACGGCGTTGTTGCCCACTATCGTCTCCTCGACCTCGACTCAGAAGATCCCATGTTCGCAATCGCACCCCATCGCTCGGACGGGTGCCGAGAGTGGTGAAATCGAGCAGGGGACCTGCCGGAGGCCTTGGAGTGCGTCGAGAATCGACGCCTTGGGCTCCAAAAACAACGACATCTGCCTCCGCTCCGACGGGGCTACTCAAGGCGTCGATTCTCGACGCACTCCCAAGGCGCCCGCGGCGCGAGAAACGCGAGTCAGGGGAAAGTTCGGTAGTGGGGTTTGCGTTTCAGTTTTGAGCTTTCAGCGAAGCCCGTATGATCACTTCGTCGTTTCTGGCAACGATGTGGCCATTGGCATAGGCGGGATGAGACCAGTTCACCAACCGGTCCCCTGGTTTGGGACGGCCGGGACGGCTGCCCCAGACGGAATTGGAAGTCGGTTTCAACAAATGAGTGCGATCGATCTCGGTATAACCGGACTCGTCAAAACGGGCGATGATCAGATCACCCTTGTCGTTGTTAACAAAATAACGATCCCCTTGACGGATGATGAAGGCGGCTGCCCAGCGTGACAGCTCGATCATCTCAAGAGATTCCCAAACACGATCTCCGGTGCGTTTTTCCAGGCGGCGCAGCTGCCCGTATGCCCCAACTCCAAAGATAGATTCTTCAGTCATCACCGGAGTGGTGATGAGCGCGTGCAGGGAATCCGATTCCTCGGGACTCTCATCTTTCCCTTTGCGTTTCCACAGCAGCGCAGCACTGGGCCGATCGGGATGCAGTCGAAGCATCATCGATCCGCCGTAGAACTGAGAGGCGAAGAGATAATTGCCGGTCTTGACGGGAGTGGCTACCGTCAGCCCCATAGGAGCTCCCCAAGGAACTTCCCAGTAGAGATCTCCGTTGCCGGGGTTCAACGAGGCCATCTTCTCGGGATGCCAGATGATCAGTTGGCGAACCCCGCCAGCGGCGTAGATGAGCGGTTGTGCATAGCCGGTCTCAGATCCGGTCTCGAGTGAGTGCCAGAGTTCAGTTCCGTTCGACTTGTCGAAGGAAACGACATGCGCCTCGGGTCCCCCCACAATCGCGATTAATTGATCCCCATCAACGATTGGAGCGCCGGATATGCCCCAGATCGGAAGTGAAGTTCCATAGTCCTTCACATAGTCCTTGTCCCACAGCAGCTTGCCGGTCTCCGTCTGAAACGCCAACAAGCGCCCGGTAGCTCCCACGACGAAGACGCGACTGTCGTCCACTGTCGGAGTTGTTCGCGGACCCGTCGCATAGGAGGCCATGAGATTGCGATAAGAGACGGGCCAGCTCCGGGTCCAGAGTATCTCACCGGTTGCCTCGTCCAGGCACAGCAGTCGCTCTTTGCCGTCCAGGGTGCGGGTCTCAGGATCGAGTTGGAAATCGGTGATGTACACCCGGCCTGCCGCCACTGCCGGGCCCGAGAAACCGCCCCGAATAGTGGTTTGCCAAGCGATTTCCAGGCCATCGGCCGGGAAATGCTCCAGAATCCCCTCTTCCTTCCAGACACCGAGACGGTCTTTCCCTCGCCATTCCGGCCAGTCCCCCGCCCCCAGCACGCCCAGATTCATCAGAGTGATCAGGGCAAGCACCGCTATGCTCGCTTGTGGTTTTCTCATCCTAGGAGCCGATCCGAGTCATGGTGTGGATTGCGTGATGGGCGCCATCAGCCAAGATGCGAGGCGTCCGACACGACGGCGATGCCCTAGTATCTTCTAGTGTCAGCCACAAAGCAAATTGGTCTAGCGAAGCTCTGCCTCTACCAAGACAACATAGGATGCGAGAAGATTGAGACCTATGCCGATTCGGTTGTTGACCGACTATCTCGAGATCTTTCGAGAGCTCGCCGGGAAGGAAGCAGTGGTCTATGACAACGGATACCGTTGTCGCAGCTTCTCCTACCGTTGGCTGGTCCAAAGAAGCGAAACTTTTGCCAGATTCCTGAATGAACGGGGATCTCAAAAAGGGGATCGTCTGCTCCTTTGGAGCGAGAATCGGCCAGAATGGTTGATTGCTTACTGGGGCTGTGTACTGACGGGAGTCCAGGTAGTTCCTCTTGATTACCGTTCCACTTGGAACTTCGTAAAGCGGGTCCAAGACCAGGTCAAACCTCTGACTCTGATCGCCGGAGACCAGGTACAGCCCGGGCAGACAGAGGTTTCGATCATCCGGGTGGGGGAGCTGGCAGAGCTACCGGCCGGAGGCTCGCTCAAAGCGGTGAGCGCCAAGCAAAGCGATGCTGTACAGATCTTGTTCACCTCGGGAACAACTGCCGAGCCTCATGGAATCATCCACACTCATCAGAATCTGTGTGCCAATCTGAACCCCATGAGCAAGGAAATCGAGAAATACCGGCGCTACAGTCGCCTCTTCCAGCCGATCCGCATGCTCTCACTCTTGCCCCTCAGCCACGTTTTCGGACAGGCCTTTGCGATGTTCATTCCACCGCTGTTGGGAGGCTCAACCGTTCTTGTCGAACGCCTCAACCCCCAGGCCGTAGTCGAGGTGGTGCGACGGGAGAAGGTGTCGGTCCTGGCCGTAGTCCCCAAGTTATTGAGCAACCTGCAAAATGAAGTGACCCGCAAGTTTGGAATCACCAATCCAAAGCCAGTTGGATCGGGTTGGTGGGGAGCTCTCAGGCGCTGGGTCCGCTACCGATCCGTTCACCGCTATTTTGGCCTGAAATTCTGGAGTCTAGTAGTGGGAGGAGCTCCGGTCTCACGCGAACAAGAGGATTTCTGGACGGCTCTCGGACTTGCGGTGATTCAGGGCTACGGGTTGACCGAGAGTACCGCTATGGTCAGCTTGAATCATCCATTTGACAGGAAGCGGGGGTCGTTGGGAAAGGTACTTCCCGGCTTTCAGGTACGGATAGCCGAGGATGGGGAGATCTTGATTCGGGGCAAAGCCGTTGCCAACGCCTTTCTGGATCCAGAGTCCGACTCTGAATTGCTCACTGAGGGGGGTTGGTTGGCGAGCGGCGATTTGGGAAGCATTGACGATGAGGGGCGCCTCTATTTCCGCGGGAGAAAGAAGGAGGTGATTGTCACTGCCGAAGGAATGAATGTCTTCCCGGGCGATGTCGAGGCGGTGCTCAAACCGGTCCCGGGAGTTCGGGCTGCGGTGGTGCTGGCCAAACCTACCAGCCGGGGAGACGTGGTGCATTCAGTCTTGATCCTGGAATCTGGTGTGGATCCGGACGAAGCGGTGTCGCGGGCAAATCGGGCATTGGAACCTCACCAGAGGATCCAGGAGTGGTCGATCTGGCCCCACCATGATTTTCCCCGGACAGCATCCACCCTGAAGCTCCGGCGCTCCCAGGTAGCTGACTGGCTGTGCGGCCAATCCCCGACAGTTGGAGCAAAGGAAGAGAGGCTCGACCCCATTGATGGCCTGATCGAGCAACTGGACCAAGAGCCGCCGCGGGATCTTCGATTGGACCAGGAAATCGGTCTTTCCTCTCTTGACCGGCTCGAGTTGCTTTCCCGACTCGAGGAACGTTTTTCCGTCTCCTTGAACGAAGAAACCTTTGCTGAGGCTCAGACGCTCTCACGCGTGCATCAGCTGGTGGCCACTGCCCGGAGCGGCAATTCAGTCGCGGCACCCGCACCAATCCACTACCCACGATGGAGTTACGGCCCCGTCTGGCGTCGGTTGCGCTGGTTGTTTCGAGAGTTTTTCATGCTGCCACTACTCCCCCGACTTCTCGAGATTCACTCGCAGGGACACCAGAATCTGGCAGCTGTCTCAGCTCCGGTGATTTTCGCCGCCAACCACTCCAGCCATCTCGACACGGCCGTGATCTTGGCTGCGCTCCCGACAAATTGGCGACATCGCCTGGCACCGGCGATGTCAAAAAAGCACTTCGCTCCCTACTTTACGGGGACGGGGTACACTCTCCGTCAGAGGGCTGCGGCCTGGATACAGTACGGCTTGGCGTGTGCCCTTTTTGGGGCCTACCCGCTGCCCCCTCAAGGGGGTGTCCGGCAAAGCATGGAATTCACGGGCGAGCTGATCGATCGAGGCTACTGCCCGCTGATCTTTCCGGAAGGAAGACGATCTCGCGACGGCAAACTGATGGATTTCCAGAATGGCGTCGGACTGTGGGCGATTCGGCTCAATGTGACTGTGGTTCCTGTGTTCATCTCGGGCACTTTTGACAGCTACTCGGTGCATGATCACCTTCCGAGTCGAGGTTCGGTCTCGGTCCGATTCCACACTCCGATGAAGCTCGCCCGGTGGGGTACGGCCGAGCACGCGACAGCCGCCCTGAGAGGGGTGATCCGACAGACGGAGAAAGAGCACTACCAAACTCGAAGTAGCCTAAAACTTGAATCGGGATGACAACCTGGGAGGTTGTCCTACAAGACTCCGCCCGAGCCGTCCTGCAGGCTTGGGCAGATCGCCCTTGTACCCCAAGCCCCCCTGCTTGGCTTGTCCGGAGTCCCAGTTTCTTTCATGAATCATCCGAAGGGACCTCGGAGGCACTACTAAGCTGAAACTTGATTTGGAGCCTCCATCGGAACAAGAGCGTAACCCATTGATTTTGCGACCTTTTGAGCGTACTTGAGGCGATTCTGCTGAAAGCGGGCCGCATAGGCCTCAGCGCCCTGGTCGACGTATTCTTGGCCGTATTTCAGAGCCCGATAAATGTGTTCGGAGAGCTTGCGCGCAGTGGCTCCAATGGAGATGGACATGCCTTTGCGCTGAGCCATTCTCCGATAGTAAGCACCCAAAGCTGTTGAGGAATTCTTCAGAGACAAAGCCGACATGCGAAGGGTGCAGGCAATGCGGGTCGATCCCAGACCTCTTCCACGACGCTTGCGGCTTTTGCCGGCAGAACGATCCAAGGGGGTGCAAACCTTCAGCCAGGATGCAAAGTGCTTGGTGGAGGGGAAACGCTGGATGTCGAATCCTACTTCACTGATTGCGGTCAATGCGGCTTCTGGGCCGATACCATCGATTCGGGTCAGGTCGACTCCCGTAAACCGCCACAGAGCCGTGCGCAGTTCCTGATAGCCCTGTCGTTTGATGTTCTTCTCTTTGTTGGGATTGGGATGTACCGGCACCGCTTGTTGTTGACGTTGGGGCGGGCTCAACTCTTCCAAACGCTGGATGATCTTCTGCTCATAAACCTCCACCATCTGTTGCCGATACGCATAGTGCTCCAGATGCATCTGGAGATTGAACAAATGCTCGGGCATCCAAGTGCCCTTCAAGTGCTCGGCAATCTCTGCCTGGCTCTTTTTACAGCGACGATCTCGCAACTGGGCCAACTGTAAGGGATCTCGTTCTCCCGCCACGATGGCTCGGAGAATAGACATTCCCGTCACTCCTGTCAGATCCGTCACGGCTTGGTGAACTTTGATATTCATCCAGTCCAGTGCTTTCTGCATTCGCTGGACCACCGATCCCAACGTTTCTTTCAAGTTGGCCCGCTCTCGGGCCAGGGCTCGCAACTCCCGAATCACTGGCGAGGGTCGGAAACAAGCCTCCAACAGCCCACATGCGTGTAGCTTCTGAATCCACTGGCAGTCCAACATATCGGTCTTCCGACCGGGAACCCGCTTGCGCTTGCGGGCATCCACTAGAACTGCCTCGATGCCCCGTTCTTCCAGCAGATCGTATAAAGGAATCCAATACGTTCCCGTACTCTCGATGGCCACCGACTGGACTCCTTGTTTGTGCAGCCAGCCCGCCGCGGCTTCCAACTCGCACGTGGTGGTCCCGAATACTCGCACATTCGGCACTCCTTCCTCTGTTTCTGGGGCACAAATCCAGTGCTCTCGACTCCCCGCATCGACTCCTGCTACCCGGCTATGGACGACCTCCAACCCTCGGGCTGCTTGCTGTCTTTTTTGGGCTCGCTTCCTCCTGCTCTTCTTCTTGGCTTTCATGCTATCGTTGAACCTCCATAAGGAATGTGCGAGCTGCGGCCCGAGGTGGCTATGCTGCTAAATCTAAGCTGCGGGATGGTCCCCCTGGGGGACCTCACCAGTGAATCATGGCCGACTCGGGACCAGGCTAAGATTCGAGCATTGGATGCTTCAGTGCTCGAAGCTGCCCAAGTTTCTTTCTCGAATCATCCGGCCAACGGCCGGGGGCTGGGCTAAGCTGAAACTTGATTTGACTCTTCAAGACAGCTGACTGCTACAAATTATTGATTCAATGGATTTTCTACCGAAGAGTCGAGGTAGAAGCAAGGTTGTCCAGGCTATCTCTCAGGTGGGTGAGAGGGAACGTGGGAGCCGCCTCAGCGCGGCGAATCCCACAACCTGGTCAAGCAGGGAATCGGTTCCGGCTGATGCCGGAGTTCCCCGCACCAAGGCGGCTCCCACGTTCTCCATGACGGTCCTCTTCCGCCCGCCGGACAAACCTCTAGCCCGGATTATGCAAGAACCGTAGGCCGGAGTTGAAAAGAGAGTCGAAAGTGGCCCAAATCGAGAGATCGAAAGTGCGACAGGCGGATTTTCGAGGGATCTCTGTGGACGAGCCGTGTGGAGTAGGTGGGGGAGTGAATTTCAGACGGAGTTGGGCCTGAATGAGTGTCCTAAACGATCATTCGGGAGCTAGGAGAGGCTAGCTGGAGTTAAGGCGATTCAAGACGAGGAGGAAAAGGGCCTGCTCCGGAAAGCCGGAGGAAAGATGGGCCCAGATGCGTCGAGTGGTTTGTCGAACCCGCGCCCCAATTTTGAGGACCCGGCGACGCAAAGTTTCGATTTCGAGTTTCTGCCAGGGGGTTCCATACAGATAATCGCGGAGTCGGACGAACATCTGGTAAGCCAGCCCATGCAGGAGAAGTCGAAACTGGTTGGCCAGGAATCGATGACAGCTCAGCCGATCCATACTCAGATGGTTCTTAAAAGCCTTGATGAAGTTCTCCGACTGTCCTCGATCGGTGTAGTGATCATAAAGGGACTGGGAAGAGAGATCGTCTCGGTTGGTGACCACAAAGCGACGATTGATCCCCCGATGGTCGACTTCCACTTTGACGATGACGCGACGGAATCTATCCCAGCTGCCGGCTCGATAAAGAAACTCGTCAAACTGACGCTGTTTTTCCTCGAACTCGTCGAACCTGAGTCGAGTCGACTCGAGCATCGGCTCGACCATCCGTTGCAGGCGGGGGTTCCGGCTTAACCCAATGACATATTGGAGTTTGTTCTCTTCAGATTCACAGAACTCGTAGAGCCGAGGCGTGGCAAAGCCGCTGTCGGCCCGGATCTCAATTTGAAGTTCCTTGCCAACTTCTCGTCGAATGGCTTTCACGATTCGTTTCAGAATAGGAACGATGTGAGAGGCAGCCCCCTTGTTTCCAGGCCTCAATACGACAGTGACCAGGTCCCCCGTAACGGCATCGAAGATCAGCCAAGGATGCAGAATGTGGTTTCGGTAATAGCCGTGGTAAAAAGAGAATTCCTGTTGGCCGTGAGTGTGGTCGTCAGTACTGTCCAGGTCCAAGATGACCGGGTCGGGGCGTCTCTTCTTCAGCGAGCGGACATAACGCTGTAGGAACCCCCGGCTCAGACGCATGAGATCCTTCTTGCTGACAGAGTTTTCCAAACGGGAAAAAGTTGCCTGGGTGGCCAAGTCAGGATCGCTCTCAGGTAACTGATCACAGACGGTCTTGAGCATGGGATCCGAGCGCAGCGTGTCCGCGTCATTGCAGTCTTCGTACCCGGCAACGATCTGAAAGACTCGTTGTCGGATCAGCTTTAACTGCTCATGACGAACGTAGCGTTGGTCCCGGCTATCCGCAATACACGAACTGAAGTCCTCGCAGAGTCGATCTTGCCGATCCAGGGAACCAAACAACAGCCATCCGGCATCGGAAGTCAGGTTCCCACCATCAAAACGAGCCGTGATTTGTGTGTGCGAGTGAAATGCCAGGGTGGTCTGGCAGACTGGGTTTGACATTGCCGTAGTTATCCGATAAGGATTTGTTTAATAAACCCTTTTATATCAGAGAGCTACGGCATTTTTTCTGGTCCCCAATCCACTCGAATCCGGATCTCTTGCATAATCCGGGCTAGCGTGAAGTCTCTTCCTTGAATCATCCGGCCACCGGCCGGGGGTTGGGCTGACCTGAAACTCGATGATCCTCTGACTTGATGCCTCTTTTGTTTGCTTCGTCTCCCCAGAGTCGATCCACGCTTTGTAGGAGTTAGATTTGCTGACGAACCCGGCTCTCCAGGCCGGATCCGGCACAATCAGGAAACCCTCTAACATGGAATTGTACGCCTAGCCCCCGGAGTCGATTCAATGCCACGACTTAGGACAGCACCGTCGTCATGCCCACCTTGTGCGCCTCGCTGTCGATCAAAACTCATCCAGAATTGGCAACGGGTACTCCCCGGACGGTAGCCTAGGCTATCCGCCGCTGCTGGAGCAGATGAAGGAGCGGATGAGACTGGATGACCCGGATCCTGATCGGCAATGTCAGCAAAATCCCTGCACCAAATCCAAACAGATGAGCCCACCAGGCGATGCCCACGCGGCCGATCTGATCTTCGACCGCAAGACCCAGTAGCTGGAATAGAATCCAGACCCCGATCCAGGCCGGTGCCAGCCACTTGTACTGCGTGAAAAAGAACATGAAAGTCAGCTTGGCTCGCCAGAAGAGAACCAGATAGGCAGCCATCAGGCCGGCTACGGCGCCGCTCGATCCCAGTAAGGTGTCCTGGGGATGTATCCACCCAAATCCCACCGATCCTGCGATTCCACACACCAGGAAAAGAAACAGGAAGCCGACTCGGCCGAGAGCATCTTTTACGTTGTCACCAAGCAGATACAGAAAATACATATTTCCTGCCAGATGCAACAAGTCGGCGTGGGCAAAGATGTTGGTTATCGGAGCCCAGATCGTGCCTCCACTGAACCAGATCTCGCCCACGAAGACGAACCAGCACGAAAAACCCGCATAGAGCCCGGTCATGGCAAGAGAGTGGATGGAGACACAAATAGCTACCAGGCTGAGAGTTACTGCTGGGAAACGCCGGGGACGAACATTGAACTCCACAGGGAGGCGGGGCAAGAGTTGGAGGAACCATTCCAGCCAGGTGGTTTCTTGTGTTGATTGAGCAGATGGGCCCTCCAACGTCGCACGGCCCCCAGGAACTGCCATTCGCGGTGGTCGAACCAGACTCCATTGCATTCGCGGCAATGGTCCAATTCGAGGCCCTTCACGTCTTTCACCTGGAACCGGTCCAACTTGAGCTGGCACTCGGGGCAGCGAAGTGGTCCTTCTTCTTTCACAACGGATAGAGCCGACGGCTCAGATGGCTGAACTGACAACTCGTGGGCTGTCCGAGGAGCTTTGAGAGGCTCGCACCACAATCCGGCGCAATGGGGACAGAGATCGACCTCCTGGCCCTCGTACCGACATCGCTCCAATAACCGGTGCCGGCAGCGGGGACAGGACAGGTCACTGTTCGCAGCCCGGGGCCTGACGCTCGAGCCGAACTGGCTCGTGATTCTTTTCTTCAACACCTGCAAAAGGGTCATTACAGTTCCTCGGCGTGTCGGCTTCAGCGATCTGCCTGCGATCCACCGAACCCTGGGAATCTTAATACAGTACATTGAGGCTGGCGGTCAAAAGGCGCCCGAAGTGGCATCGGGAACTTTCCGGACAGTGCACCAGGCACCGACAACGAGTCCAAGAGGCAGTCAGTTCCCAATCTCAGAAACTTCACCCGAGCAACAAAGAGCTGGCCGCGTCCCGCCCCAACCCTACGGGCGAACGGGGCTTGTTGTCCAGCCTGCAAGCTGTTGCCGGCCTAGCCAACAAAATGTTGCGGCCGATCTCTGTGTCGAGAGTCGTCGAAGATGCCGGGTATCGACTTCCTCCTCTCTCCTTGACCTCGACTCGCAAAACCCGTTCGCAATTGGCACGTTATTTCGGAATCGCTCGTCTAGTTTCCACCTTCCGCTCTAACTTGCTACTATCTGCCTTCGGACGAAGCACTCCAGGGTATTCAATGCGTCGAGCACTAAGGTCACTTCTTCTCATTCTCTGCTCATGCTCCCTGCCGGGCATAATCTGCTCGGGATGGGCTTCCAATGGATCCCCCACCGTAATGGCGGTCCGCATCGAACCCTCTCAAATCCCTTCGATTGACGGTCAACTCGACGAAGGAATCTGGCAGGAAGCGTTCCTGATTACTGAGTTCTTCCAGCGGGACCCGGCGGAAGGAGAACCTGCCACAGAAAAAACCGAAGTGAGGATCCTCTACTCCGATGAACACATCTTCATAGGGCTGCGATGTCTTGATTCCGAACCGTCCCGGATCCGGGCCACCGAATTACGCCGAGACGACCCGCTCGAAAACGACGATCGCTTCACTCTTCTCCTCGACACTTTTCATGACCGCCGCAATGCCTATCTCTTCCGGATCAATCCGCGGGGTACCAAGTTCGATGCCCAGATTACGGATGAAAAGCGTCAACTGAACAGCGATTGGGATGAGAAGTGGGCTGCGGCGGGCCGTATCAGCGAAGAAGGTTGGACGGCCGAGATGGCCATCCCATTCAAGAGCCTGCGCAGTTCCTCCCAGCAGGTTCAGGATTGGGGGCTGAACCTGGAACGCATTATCGTTCGCAAGAACGAGGAGGTCTATTGGTCGGGTTACTCGCGGGACTATGAATTCTGGAATGTGTCTCAAGCCGGCACTTTGAGCAGTCTGGAAGGGGTCAAGACCGGTTTGCGCTTACGGATCAAGCCCTATGGGCTGGCCGGTTTCAGTCAAGTCCCGAGCGACGGCAACAGTTCCCAAACTTTCTGGGAGAATGAGTTTGACGGAGGACTGGAAGTGGTCAAGGCTTCTCTGACTTCGTCAATCACGGCCGATTTCACGGTCAATCCAGACTTCGCCCAAGCCGAAGTAGACGACGCGCGCTTTAATCTCACCCGATTCAGCCTCTTCTTTCCCGAACGCCGTGAGTTCTTTTTGGAGCGGGCCGGTATCTTCGACTTTGGAACTCCCAGAGCAGACTTCGGAGACCGCCCTCCCGAAGTCCTCGGTTTCTTCAGCCGTCGGGTCGGCTTGGAAAAGGATGAACCCATCCCAATTCGGATCGGATCCCGGGTAACCGGAGACACTGGAGGGTTTCAGTTCGGCTTTCTCAATGTCTTCACGGGAGAAAGAAAGGGAGTTTTCGGCGGCGATACGTCGACCGTCTTGCGGGTCAAACGAAAGCTTCTGGATCGGTCCTTCGTTGGAGCCATCTTCACCGACCGGCGCATTCATGACACGGACGAGTTCAACCGCCTGGCGGGAATCGATGCCAACTTCGTACTATTCGACAAGCTCTCCATCCTGGGTTTCTATTCCGAGACACGGAACGAGGAAAGGTATCGCGACAATTCCGCATATTTCGCCGCTCTCAACTGGCGCAGTGACGAATTCGACCTGGAGGCAGAGAGGTTGAAGGTGGACAACCACTTTGACCCCGAGTTGGGGTTCGTGTTGCGTGAAGATGTCATCAAGCACAAGGCGAGGGCGACCTGGAAACCCCGCCCCAGGGGGAACCGATGGATTCGGCAGTTCCGAATCTCATCCGAACATGTCTGGTTTACCAGTCAGCAGGATTACCTCGAGTCCCGGGAGAACGACATTTTTTTTGGAGCCACGCTACACAGTGGAGACTTCCTCGGCGTTGGATTTAACAGCAAACATGAAACACTTATCGAGGATTTCGAGATTCATCCTGACGTGACGATTCCGCTCGGCAGTTACGATTTCCGCGACATCTCTGTGTTCACTCGCTTTTACCAGGGCCGCCGGATCAGCGGTCAGTTCCGGATGGAGATGGGCACCTTCTTTGGAGGGGACATCCTGACTGGCTCGGCCACTCCCCTGATCAAGCTCAATGAAAAGCTCTCCACCGAGATCGGCTACTCCTTCACACGAGCCGACCTGCCGGGGGGCTCGTTCAACACCAGAACAGTCAATGCGCGCTTGAGTTACAACTTGACAAACATCCTGTTAACCAGCACGACCCTACAGTACAACAATGTGGAAAATGAGTTTCGCCTGAACTGGCGCCTGAACTACATCTATCGCCCGGGAGATGATCTGTTCATCGTCTTCAACCAGGGAGACGACTTCACTCACGGCTTGCCTCAAGGGTTGATCAACCGCACGATTCTGGTGAAGTTCACCCACTCCTTTGACTGGTAGAGGTTGTGGAAACCGCCAGCCAGCTCATATCCGTCTTTCAGAGAAAAACCCACCGAACTTAACTCAATCGTCAAGATAAATCCCAGACCAACTGTCTCGGCTCCGACCCTGGCCGTTGGCTAGACGAGCGATTCTGAAATAACGTACCAATTGTTGGGAGCGCGACGCGAGTCAGGTCGAGGCGCGAGGACGAGATTGATGCAGGCCATCTTCGAGCTCCGAGCAACAAAGAGCTGGCCGCGTCTCGCCCCAACCCTACGGGCGAACGGGGCTTGTTGTCCAGCCTGCAAGCTCTTGCCGGCCTAGCCAACAAAATGTTGCGGCCGATCTCTGTGTCGAGAGTCGTCGAAGATGCCGGGTATCGACTTCCTCCTCTCTCCTTGACCTCGACTCGCAAGACCCTTCGCAATTGGAACGTTATTTCGGAATCGCTCGTCTAGAGAGAAGAGATCACGGTCTTTGAGACCAATCTTATGGTACAAAGTCCCGTGGAGGAGATCATGGCTGAGACGAAGACCAACAAAGACTTCCAACCGCAACCTGCTCGCGGCGTACCGAATCTCAATCATCGCACTTACTACATCAATCGGGAGCTGAGCTGGCTAAAATTCAACGAGCGGGTATTGGAAGAAGCGCTAGATGACAGAATCCCATTGCTGGAACGCGTGAAGTTCCTCTCCATATTCTCCAGCAACCTCGACGAGTTTTTCATGATCCGGGTCTCCGGATTGCGGCGCCAGCTCACCGGTGGCGTTGTCGCAGCTCCCCCCGACGGCATGACTCCAGCCGAGCAACTAGCCGAGATCCGCAGGGGAATCAAGCCACTTTTGAAAAAACGCACCAAGTGCTGGCTGGAAGATCTACTGCCGAGGCTTCGAGAAGCCGGCATCAATGTGGTCGCTTACAACGAACTGAAGAGTAGGCAGCGAAAAGTGTTGCGCAAGCAGTTCAAGCGAGATGTCTTTCCTGTGCTGACCCCTCTAGCGTTCGACCCCGGCCATCCCTTTCCGCACATCTCGAACCTCAGCATCAACCTCGCCGTGGCGGTCAATGACGCAGTCGCTGGCAAGCGATTTGCACGCCTCAAGGTGCCTGGCACCTTCGACCGCCTCATGCCTGTGATGTCCGAGGAGAAGGCTCACAAGTACGAGCGCCTGGGATTGCCGGCTGGGGAGACCGTAAATCTTGTATTACTCGAGGAGGTCGTCGCCGCCAACCTCGATCTGTTGTTTCCGGGCCTGGAGGTCATTGCGGCCTACCCTTTTCGGGTCACTCGCGATGCCGACTTCGAGATTGAAGAAGATGAAGCTTCGGATCTTCTTTCGGCCATGCAGGAAGTAGTCGAACAGCGACATTTCGGCTCGGCCGTTCGCCTGGAAATCGATACCAAGATGCCGGATCGCATCCGGAACATTTTGATCAGTAATCTCGGGCTGGCACCCTACCAGATCTTCCACATGGACGGACCGCTCGGTCTGTCAGACCTGAGCGAACTGACTCGCCTCAATCGCCCCGAGCTCAAGTATCCTCCGTTCAAGCGCGGGGTACCACGATGCCTGGCCGATGGAGAAGACATCTTTTCGACGCTCAAGGGAAGGCAAGTTCTTCTCTACCATCCTTACGACAGCTTCAATCCGGTCGTCGACTTCGTCAATCAGGCGGCCGAAGATCCTGATGTAATGGCCATCAAGCAGACTCTGTACCGTTGCGGCCCCAACTCTCCAATCGTGAAAGCCTTGATGAAAGCCCGGGAGAACGGCAAGCAAGTGTCGGCAATGGTGGAGCTCAAAGCCCGGTTCGACGAAGAGAACAACATTGGTTGGGCGCGAGCGTTGGAGCGGGCTGGCGTCCATGTAGTCTATGGCCTGCTGGGGCTCAAGGTGCATGCCAAGATGAGTCTGATCGTGCGCCGCGAGAGTGATGGAATGGTGTGCCATGTGCATCTTGGTACCGGCAACTACAACCCCGTCACCGCCCGTCTCTATTCTGACCTCGGTTACTTCACGACCGATCCCGAGATCACGTCAGAGGTTTCCGACCTCTTCAACGCCTTGACCGGGTATTCCCGAAAGAACGACTTCCGGAAGCTACTCGTCTCGCCAGGAAACCTGCGCCGCGAAATCATCGCGCGCATCCGGCGCGAGATCCGAGTCCACAAAGAAGATGGCAAAGGACACATTGCCTTCAAGGTGAACTCGCTGGTTGACAAGGCTTGTATTCGTGCTCTTTATGAGGCCTCAAGGGCGGGAGTCAAGATCGACCTCCAAGTTCGTGGTATTTGTTGCCTGCGGCCGGGAGTATCCCGAGTCAGCGAGAACATTACGGTCACGTCTGTGGTGGGCCGCTTCCTCGAACATACTCGAATTCTGTATTTTCGCAATGCGGGCAATCACGAGATTCTGCTCGGTAGCTCCGATCTCATGCCTCGTAATCTGGACGGGCGGGTCGAGGTGCTGTTCCCGGTTGAAGATGAATACATAAAGCGCAAATTGCGTGAAGACATTCTCTTTCTGCACCTGAAAGACAACGTAAACAGCCGTCGTTTGCTTCCTGACGGGAATTACGAGAGACTCGTTGCGGAGCCAGGGGAAGAGGAGATCGACTCTCAGCTTAGGTTGCTCATGGCCTCTGGCGGGTGGAACGACCAGGAGTGAACTCTTTTACGCAGACCCTCGAGAATTCCGACAGAAATCGGATACCCGGTGCATCGATGCAAGAGGTGCGCGAAACTGAGCCTGCTTTATTTGAGCGTTTTGCGGCCGCGGCCCGTCACAGTTCAGGAGTGGCCCAGCAGAAGGGCACGGGTAAATGCACCTGCGCGGGAGAATGAAGGAGAATCAAATGACTTCTAACATTTCAAAAAGATCGCTCGGCCTGTTGGCCGTCGTCCTTTTACTTTTCAACGGAATCGGTTTCTCCCAGGGACTCAAGCTAGAAGATGATCAACGCTACTTGTTACTCGCAACCAAGAAGACGTCGACGATGCAGAAGGAACTCAGCGAGGCTGCCGCAATGGGTTTCCGTGTCGTGGCCGGCTCGCCGACCAGCGGCACCGAAATGGCACTCTTTTTGGAAAGACAGGCCTCTCCCCAGAACCCCTATCGACACAAAGTTCTGGCCACCACTCGGACCAGGACGATGGAGCGCGAGCTCAACGAATCCGCCCGCGAGGGTTTCAAGCTCTTGCCCAACACGATGCTCGCCAAGAAAGGGATGCTCACCGGACTGGAGATCGTCGTCGTGCTCGAGCTTCCCCCTACACCCACCTATAGCTATAGCTACAAGCTGGTGGCCACCACCCGCACTCGCACCCTGCAGAAGGAGGTTACCGAAGCCCAGGCCGATGGCTTCAAACTGGTCGGTATGGTCAGCCGTAATGAACACATCGTGATCATGGAACTACCGATCAAGATCAACTGAGGGGTCAAGGATCCAAGGGGTCAGGGTTCCAATTCCCAGCTTGCCAATCGCCCGGTGTGATGCACAGCTGCCTTAGGAACCCGTCCGAGAGAACGGGTCTACCGGGTGTTGGTCGCACCCGATAGACCCTGACCGTCTACCCCTTGCGAAGGTTATGACGGCTATTCAGAGTTTACCTCAAAAACCGCGACTCTATTTCAGAGCTGCCCATCTGAATAAGTGCAAAGGGCGGGGGCAAAGGTAACGGCGAGGGGGATCCGGGGAGCCTTCTCAGGTGCCGCTCCGGATACTCCTCAAGGGATCAACCCGAGCGGCCCGCCGCGCCGGGAGATAGGTCGCAAGCGCCGCAATCGAAACCATCAAGAGAGTCACGATCGCATAGGTCAGGGGGTCGATCGCCGTGACGTCGAATAGAAGGCTCCTCAGGCCCGGCGTCAAAGCCGCAGCCAGTCCCAGGCCCAAAAGGAGACCCACTCCGACCACTGCCATGGTCCTTCGCATGAAGAGGAAGATCACACCGGATCTGGTTGCGCCCAGGGCCATGCGAATTCCCATCTCAGCCCGCTTCTGGGCTGCCAGAAAAGCCACCACGGAGTAAAGCCCGAGCCCGGCCAAGAGCAGCGCCAACATCCCAAAAACAATCAGGAACTTGGCCGCCGACCGAGGGACCTCCAACGACTGCGACACATGATCCTGCATCGACCCGAGCTGATAGATCGGCACATCTGGATCGAGAGCAAACAGTGCTTCACGCATTAGACCGGAAACTTCAGAAGGGTCGAGTGCCGACCGAGCCACCAAATAGAGCCGGGAGGGGCTCCCTGACTGGGTCAGCGGGCGGTAGAAAATGGGAGTCGCGGCTTCCTGAGGGGAACGGATCTTCGAATTCTCGACCACTCCTACGATCGCGACCCGGGAATCGGGGGCACTTTGAAAGCTGCAGTGCCGTCCCACAGCATCAGAGGTACCCAAGTATCTCTCAGCAAAGGCCCGGTTGACGATGGTCACTGCTTCCGTTTCGACTCGGTCTTGATCCGAAAAGGCACGTCCATGCCGCAACGGCATTCCCAGAGCTCTAAAGTAGTCGGGCTCGATAAATGAGAAGATCACCTCGGCCGCTCCTGTTCCTACTGCTGGTTCATAACCTTCGATGGTCAGAGTGCTTGAACCTCCTCGCGGGCTGACTGGAAGGCGCGAGGTGCGAGTGACACTTTCGACACCCGGCAGGGCCTGAACCTCTCGTTTCAACTCATCAAAGAACTGTCGCGCCGCTTCTCCCACGTAACCGGCTTCCCGCACATCGGCCTGGAGTACGGCAAGTCGTTGGGGTGCAAAACCAAGGTCCGCTTGCTGAGAATTGATAAGGCTGCGAATCAAGAGACCGGCTCCCGCGACCAGCACGAGCGATGCCGCAACCTGACCGATGACCAAACTATTGCGCAGATTCAGCCAGTCTGGATACCATCGTATCCGCCCCGTCCCGACCCGACTCTCTTCAGAGGTCTTCAGGTGGGCGAGCAGATCGACACGTGATACCCGGAGGGCAGGGGCCAGACCGAAGAACAATGCCGTCAGGAGCGACACTCCAAGAGTGAAAAGCAGGATCCTGAAATCGAAGTTGAACTCGATCGTGACGGGTACGGGAAGGGCCGGCTGATTGGAGGCGAGGAGTCTTCCCGCCCACTGGCTAATCACAACTCCGAGTGCCCCTCCACCCAAAGCCAGCACGAGACTCTCAGTCAGGAGCTGCCGAACCAGCCGGTTGCGAGTGGCTCCCATCGCTTGCCGAACGGCCAACTCCCGACCTCGGCGAGAGGACCGGGCCAGCAACAGGTTTCCCAGGTTGGCACAGGCGATCAGTAACACCAGTCCGACGATCCCCATCACGACCGCCGCACCCGGCTTCAGAGCGGGATCGGCAGTGGGATGGATTCTTACGTCTCGCGCCGCAAAAACAGTGATCTTGCGGCCTTCGTTCAGCTCGGGATAGTCAGTCGCCAAACGATCCGCCAGCAGGCTCATGGCACTCTGAGCCTGTCTCCGAGAGACTTCCGGCCGCATTCGAGCCAGTACCAGGAACCAGTGATATTCTCGCCGCTTCAGGGTCCTCTCATAAAAGGCTCCGCCCACCGGACCTGCGGCCGAAATGGAAAGCCAGTAGTCGACCTCCACACCGGGAAGGACACCCTTGTGAGCGGGTGGGCCGACTCCAACCACAGTCACCGCCGAACCGTTGAGGACAACCGAAGTTCCGATCACATTGCGGTCGCTGCCAAGATCCCGTCGCCAGGTTCGGTGACTGACGATCGCCGTAGGTGGGCCTCCGACCTGATCGTATGAAGCCTCAAAACCAGCTCCCAAGAGAGGCTCCAGTCCGAGAAGCGCGAAATAGTTCGAAGGAACGAACGAGACCGTGACTTCTCGAATCACCCCCGTCTCGGTCTTCTGGGACGCCGAACGTGCTTCAATCATGGCGGCAACCTCAGAGAAGAGCTGCTCGTGAGACGCGATGTCCTGGAAAGCGGGAAAGGATGACGAACTCGGCTCCCCGGAATCTGAATCCTGATAGATCCACACAAGTTGATCGACATCCTTCCAGGGGTGGGGTCTGAATAAGAATGAATCGACCAGACTGAACATCGCGGTATTGGCTCCCACACCCAGCCCCAGCAGCAACAGCGCCATCAGCGTAAAGCCGGGCGAGGCAGCAAATCCTCTGAGCGCATACTTGAGATCTTTGAATAGAGTCTCCATGAAAGGTTCCTTATCGTTGATGGGTTGTTGAGTTGCAGGTGATCCACCCCCCGGCCCGGATAATGAACGCTTTCTCCAGGCCAGTGGAGAGGATCGTAGCCGAGTGGCGACAGCTGTAGTCACCAGGTCTCGCAACAGTTCACGCCACAAACCAAGGCGGGTCGGCCCCAGACCCGGCCGCACGCTTTCAAAGCGCGCCCGAACAAACTGGAGCATCTCTTCACCAAACTCGTCGCGAAAGTCTTTTGAGCAAGCTCCCAGCAGCCGGCAGTAGAGCTTGGAGTCGAATCCAGATGATCCGGTTGCCGATGATTTCGGCGCTGCGATTACGTCTTTCTTGGGCATTAACGAACCTCCCGCAGGACTTGCCGCCGGCGCGCGATTTCGACAATCTGCTCAAAGCGTCGGGCTTCCGCTTCGAGACACTTTTGTCCCAATTCGGTGATGTCGTAAAACTTCCTTCGAGGATCGGAATTGGGAGGAGCTGAAACAGGCAGAACAAGACCCTCCCCAGACATCTCTTTGAGGGATCGGTAGAGAGTCCCCGGGCCCAGACGCAAGGCTCCACTCGTGTTGGCTGCGACTTCGTCGGCGATCCTCAGTCCATGCTGGCAGCCGCTGTAGAGTGCCAGCAAAATGTGGAAGTATGTGGTTCTCAGCAGCCACCTCCCGTCGAAACCTGCCCAGACAAGCAAGCCATTTCAATCTAACTATCCACGCGGGATATATCTTCCGTGGATAGTACGCAGTCGAAGTGTGGAAGGTTGGAATGATTGACTGCGGCGTACCAGATAACCGGACTGGACCGCCCACTGAGGAGTTCGCTCCTGCTCGACCCGGAAGGCCTTGGAGAGCGGAGAGCAGCGCCACCTTGTACACAAGGCGCCGATTCTTGGCGCACTTAGGGAGCCTGCTGCACAATGTACAAATCTAGTTTCAGCTCAGTGGTGCCTCCGGCTGCGCCGGATCATTCAGAAAAGAAACTGGAAGAGCTCTCGCTAACGCTTCGGGCTCCGTAGGAATGCCTCGAAGTTAATGAGGCGTTCGGCCAAGATCTTTCGGAGCCCGAAGCGTCAGCGAGGGAGCGCTTCCCACGATCAAGTTTCAGCTTAGTTAGCAACGACAGCTCGGGACTCGCTGGCATCCGATCTGCTTCGCTGCCTGCCGTGCAGGCCATGCTTTGCAGGAGTGAGCTCGTCTACCCAAGCAGCTCTGGAAAGCGACCTGGTTCGCCAAACGAAGCAGGCTCCCACGTTGGCTTTTGTGGGATTTCGGAGGCCACTGCGGCCCGCGGCCCGTGATTCTTCGAGTTTCGTGCATTAGTTTTCCGTCGTGCTTCGGACCTCGTACTTCCTGGTCTCGTGGTCGAGCAGTCCGGATTCTTTCACCGCAAAGGTCACCGAGGACACGAAGGGAAGATTTTTTCTTGGGGGGTCCGGAAGATCGCGCCTTTGGCAAGCCTGGGTTTGCCGAGCGCTGCGCTGCCGCTTGCGGCTCTGATAGTCGTGCCTTGAAGTTCACTGTGAGTCGATAGTCGGACCGTGGCGTTGTAATGCCGGCTCTCAGAGCGCCAAGCGGCAGCGCGAGCGTCTAAGCTGAAACTTGATTTGACTTTTCAAGAGAGCTAGCCCGGATAATGCACGCGTTGTCGGCTGCAGAGCCGGGATCATCCGCGCTGACTGCGTTGCCCACCCTCGGGCTGCTCAACAGAGTGCACGACTATGCTTCCGCGGCCCTCGGGCGTAACGCCTTGCCAGCGCGGCGCTTCCGACTCTTCGCTTCGACAACGCGTGAATTATCCGGGCTAGTTGCTACAAATTATTGATTCAATGGATTTTTTACCGAAGAGCCGAGGTAGAAGCAAGGTGAGTCCAGGCTAGCTCTCAGGTGGGTGAGAGGGAACGTGGGAGTCGCCTCAGCGCGGCGAATCCCACGACCTGGTCAAGCAGGGAATCAGCTTCCGGCTGATGCCGGAGTTCGCCGGGCCGAGCTGGCTCCCACATTCTCTTCGTTCTGCTCCCTCGTCTTCCGAATAGCTGAGTGATAGTCCTTTCTCGACCGAGGCAACCTCGGGGGTGGGGCTAAGATAGCGCTACTCGCAGATCTGGCCCAGCACCGAGCGAAACTCTTGATCCCTCACCAGCGGAGACCATTCGATCTGATCCTGTGGGAGATCGGTGGCCTGAAGTCCTGAATGCTTGTACTGTTTTTCCGTATCAGAACGAAACACGAATCGACCACAGACGAAGGAGTGTCCGTGCCAGGAAGCAAAGGAGGCAGCTCGGGCCGGGTCTTGATAACGGTAAACCAGGAAGGGATCGTCGTTGATGCGAGTGGAAAAACCGTTGTCCGAGCCGGTCCGGAGTCGTCTCCCCTCGAGTTCATCAATATCGGAAAGCCGATAGCCCTTGTCGCGAAGGCCGTCGAACAACTCCTGAAAGCTGATCCGGGCTTGCGCTGGAGCGACCGGCACTGAGCCTGAGAGTTCGCCGATGATCGCCTTCATCCGAGCATTCCCTGGCAAGTCCGACCATTTCATTTCATCTTCCGCGAGTGCCTCTAGCTGAGCGGTGTCGCGGAACCGGAGATCCGGGTAGTCCTCAACCACGAGACACCCTGCGCGCCGCGTATGGGGACGGGGCAGGGTGAATTCCAGGGCCCCCACAGAATCGCGGAATTCAAAGAATCGAGGGGGGGCATCGTCGATTCTCAAACGCAGGCCCCAGAGAGCTAGATTGGGGAGCAGCGCCTCCACCACCAGCCCCTCAATCTCGACCCTGAATTCGGCAGCCCGAAGCCGCTCGACCGATTCGCGCTGGACACCCAGTGGCAAGGATTCAACAGCGAGGAGATTACTCCCTTTCCAGATTTCGGTCTCGGGGTGAAAGCCGGCCCAAGCGTGCCACTTAAGCAGCAGCGAGTCGAGCGGAAGAAGCTCGGCTCCCGCCAGATCTCCCTCCAGACAAAATCCTTCTATGCTCCAGTGACTGCCCGTTTCGAGGTCGACCGGGACTCCCTGGGCGTTGCGAAACGTCATGACGCCCAGGCCGGAGATATGTCGTGAGAAGCTGGCGATCCAATGGCTGTCCAGATGCGGGGCCCAGATGACGATCGGGTGTTGATCAATTTCGTCATTGATGACTCCGGCTTGACGATGAACTGCGGCCAGCGGATAAGCGCGGGCTCGAGTTCCTCGAGAGACTCCCAACAAGAGCTCGTTTTCGGACAAACGGAGATCGAGATCTCCCGGGCCCAGGCCGAAGGCTCTGCCCGCCCGGATCCCCGGCCGTCCCAGGTAATCCTTGGACCCGTGACCGTGCCGGGGATCACGGTGAGTGGGAATCTCGGGCCAGCTGAGAACCTGAGTCTCGGGATGTTCCGCGCGCCATTCCTTCCAAATGGTCTGGAAGCACGGAAAGCGCCGCAGGACGGTTCCCTTAAGCGGTCCGGCCACAGCCACGCCTTCAGTATGGGCCCAGATACTCCCCGTCTGATCGTCCCGAATCATCATGGTGAGCTTCCAGATACCAGCCACCTGGAAAGTCAACCGCTGGCCTTGGACGTTGGCAAGATAAGCTCCCCCGGAGCTACATCTCTCTCAATGGATAACCAGCAACGGATCCGGACCATAGACGTCATTGACCATGTGGATGTTGTCCATGATCCAGGTCGGATAAGCGCGTGCCTGCCCGTTCACGAAGACTCCCAGGACTTCGTCACGATCTCGCATCCGCGCCGCATCACGGGGAGCCTCGTAGTCGGGATGGTAAAGGGAAGGCAGAATCTTTGCCGAATGGAGGGGAAGACGGGTATCCCCAAATTCTTCGATAAAATTCATGCTGGGCAGCTTAGCAAAGTGGGCAGGCCGAAATCGATCTTCGGGGTCTCGGAGCTTCCTCAGAAAGATCGTCGCTTCATGTCAGTTCGCAATGACAGCTCCAGAGCCGCTTCGCATTCGATCTGCTTCGCCGCCTGGAAGGCACGCCATGCTTTGTAGGAATCCAGACTGTGCTGGCGAACTCCGCTCTCCTGGAAGGAGAGCTAGGCACCTATAAGGGCCACTTCTTTACAAACAAGTCAAGTTTTCGGGTCGTGCTGACATGGGGCGGATTGCGTTACGAGCGCCGTGGGCCGAGATACAAGGCGTCGGGCACCCAGTCGCTGTCAAACCCTGAATGGGTTTCGTCTTCTGCGACTACTCGAGCTGGGTACGACGCAACCCCGCTGGGGTTGGGAAACCCTCATCTCCGTCACCCAGGGTTGGGGACAACCCTGGGCTAGAGGCCACAATCCCCTTGTCAAATCGATCAGCCTGGAATTCGGGGCCGGCCGCAGAGGAAATGGTGAGCGACCAGGGCCTGTGACCTGACCGCCCAGGAAAATGCTCAAGCCGTCGCAACTGGTGGATTGGGCTCCAGCTCTGGTAGGCTGACGATTTGAAGAGTAAGTGTTCAAGGGAGTGGGACGATGCATCGACGCGGTAGGATTGGGCAACTTATGGGGATCGGACTGATGACTTTGATCATGACCGGCTGCACCAGGGAACCGTCGACGCCAAAGGAGCCGCTCGATGTAGTCGAAGCCACCATCGACGAGTTACAGCAGGCCGTCCTGAGTGGGCGCACAGCTTGCCGCGAGGTGGTCCAGGCATACCTCGATCGGATCCAAGCCTATGACAAATCGACTGTCCTGAATGCCATTACCGTGATTCATCCGAAAGCGCTCGAGCAGGCCGACGCCATCGATCAGAAGGTGGCCCGGAAAGAACAACTCGGGCCTCTGTTCTGTGCGCCCATGCTAATCAAAGACAACTTCGACACCTTCGATCTGCCCACCACGGGAGGCTCGATTGCACTCAAGGAGAGCATTCCGCCGGACGATGCTTTCATGGTCAGGAAGCTACGCGAAGCAGATGCTGTCATTCTGGCCAAGTCGAACATGGCAGAGTGGGCTTTCAGTCCTCGCCAGACTGTCAGCTCGTCCTACGGGACTACCGCCAATGCCTATGCACTCGACCGGGTACCGGCTGGGTCTAGCGGAGGCACGGCATCGGCAGTCGCGGCCAGTCTGGCGGTCGCAGGTCTGGGTTCGGATACCGGAAACTCGATCCGCGGACCCTCCTCCCATCTTTCTCTTTTCGGGATCCGCTCAACGATCGGCCTGACCAGCCGCGATGGAGTTATTCCGCTCTCTTTTGACCGGGATATCGCAGGCCCGATGACCCGGACGGTAGAGGACGGAGCCCGGATCTTCAACATTGTTTCGGGGTACGATCCGGCCGACCCCTACACTGAGCACGGGCGGGACCGCAAGGATGCCGACTATACCCGGTTCCTCGAGACCGATGGACTCCAGGGTGCCCGCATCGGAGTACTCCGAGCACTGGTAGACACCGAAGATGCCGACCCGGAAGTGATTGCGCTTTTCGAAAGGGCGGTTGAAGATCTCAGGCGCTTGGGTGCCGAAATCGTCGATCCCTTCACAGTTGAAGGCTTCTCCGATCACTTGCAAGGCCGAAACTTCTGTTCTCGTTTCCGCTACGATGCCGCCAACTACCTCAGGAGTCTGGGAGACTCCGCTCCTATCAAGGACGTGATGGAGGCTTTCCAGGCCGGGCAATACGCTGAGTACGTCGGACGCCGCCTTGAGGGTGCCGGCCGCACTTCCGCCGACGTCCACCCCAAGGACTGGGATCCTCCCTGCCCCGATTACTTCGAACATGAAGGACGGATGAGTTTTCTGGCCGCTGTGACGGACGCCATGGATGCAGCCACAGTAGAAGCTATCATCTATCCGACCTGGACCAACCCCCCGGCTACCTTGGAACGGGCTCGAGAGGACTACAAAGGAGACAACTCCCAATTGGTAGCTCCCGCCACTGGGATGCCAGCCGTTAGCGTGCCGATGGGCTTTTCCTATGGGAACCTGCCAGCCGGACTTCAGATCCTGGGCCGAACCTATTCCGAGGGCATCTTGTTCAAGCTCGCCTATGCCTACGAGCAAGGAACAAAGCACCGCCGCCCCCCGGATAGCTTCCCGCCATTGCCGAGAAAAGACTGATTGGCTCCGAGGCTTGCCTAAGGCCTCTTGGAGTGCGGAGTGCAGCTCCGCCTTGTGCACGAGGCGCCGCACTCCAGTGAGCCTGCCTTCCAATGCCTTACATAATCAAGGACATCTCAGTTTTCAACGACAGCTCGGGACTCGCCTCGCATCCGATCTGCTTCGCTGCCTCGCGTGCAGGCCATGCTTTGTAGGAGTCCAGATGTGCTGGCGAACTGCGCTCTCCTGGAAGGAGAGCTGGAGGAGGATCCAATTCCGATGTTTGAAGGATCCCTGACTGCCGGATCCGGCCTGGATCGCCGGGTTCGTCAGCAAATCTAACTCCTACAAAGCGTGAATCGGCTCTGAGGAGGCGAAGCAGACAAGAGAGGCATCAAGTCAGATGATAATCAAGTTTCATCTTAGCCCAGCCCCCGGCCGTTGGCCGGATGATTCGGGAAAGAAACTTGGGCAGCTTCGAGTTAGTCTAGGTGCGAGCTGTGGCAGTCAAGACCCTGGCAAGCACTGAAGCATCCAATGCTCGAATCTTAGCCTGGTCCCGAGTCGGCCATGATTCACTGGTGAGGTCCCCCAGGGGGACCATCCCGCAGCTTAGATTTAGCAGCATAGCCACCTCGGGCCGCAGCTCGCACATTCCTTATGGAGGTTCAACGATAGCATGAAAGCCAAGAAGAAGAGCAGGAGGAAGCGAGCCCAAAAAAGACAGCAAGCAGCCCGAGGGTTGGAGGTCGTCCATAGCCGGGTAGCAGGAGTCGATGCGGGGAGTCGAGAGCACTGGATTTGTGCCCCAGAAACAGAGGAAGGAGTGCCGAATGTGCGAGTATTCGGGACCACCACGTGCGAGTTGGAAGCCGCGGCGGGCTGGCTGCACAAACAAGGAGTCCAGTCGGTGGCCATCGAGAGTACGGGAACGTATTGGATTCCTTTATACGATCTGCTGGAAGAACGGGGCATCGAGGCAGTTCTAGTGGATGCCCGCAAGCGCAAGCGGGTTCCCGGTCGGAAGACCGATATGTTGGACTGCCAGTGGATTCAGAAGCTACACGCATGTGGGCTGTTGGAGGCTTGTTTCCGACCCTCGCCAGTGATTCGGGAGTTGCGAGCCCTGGCCCGAGAGCGGGCCAACTTGAAAGAAACGTTGGGATCGGTGGTCCAGCGAATGCAGAAAGCACTGGACTGGATGAATATCAAAGTTCACCAAGCCGTGACGGATCTGACAGGAGTGACGGGAATGTCTATTCTCCGAGCCATCGTGGCGGGAGAACGAGATCCCTTACAGTTGGCCCAGTTGCGAGATCGTCGCTGTAAAAAGAGCCAGGCAGAGATTGCCGAGCACTTGAAGGGCACTTGGATGCCCGAGCATTTGTTCAATCTCCAGATGCATCTGGAGCACTATGCGTATCGGCAACAGATGGTGGAGGTTTATGAGCAGAAGATCATCCAGCGTTTGGAAGAGTTGAGCCCGCCCCAACGTCAACAACAAGCGGTGCCGGTACATCCCAATCCCAACAAAGAGAAGAACATCAAACGACAGGGCTATCAGGAACTGCGCACGGCTCTGTGGCGGTTTACGGGAGTCGACCTGACCCGAATCGATGGTATCGGCCCAGAAGCCGCATTGACCGCAATCAGTGAAGTAGGATTCGACATCCAGCGTTTCCCCTCCACCAAGCACTTTGCATCCTGGCTGAAGGTTTGCACCCCCTTGGATCGTTCTGCTGGCAAAAGCCGCAAGCGTCGTGGAAGAGGTCTGGGATCGACCCGCATTGCCTGCACCCTTCGCATGTCGGCTTTGTCTCTGAAGAATTCCTCAACAGCTTTGGGTGCTTACTATCGGAGAATGGCTCAGCGCAAAGGCATGTCCATCTCCATTGGAGCCACTGCGCGCAAGCTCTCCGAACACATTTATCGGGCTCTGAAATACGGCCAAGAATACGTCGACCAGGGCGCTGAGGCCTATGCGGCCCGCTTTCAGCAGAATCGCCTCAAGTACGCTCAAAAGGTCGCAAAATCAATGGGTTACGCTCTTGTTCCGATGGAGGCTCCAAATCAAGTTTCAGCTTAGGTCGTCCAAGGCGAGCATTCTCCAGGAGAACCCCACTCCTGTTTGACCCCGGCTCTGTGGGTTTCTATACTCGCACCACTGATCCTTTCCGGCGAAACCCAGGGCGCAGAAGGGACTTCCAAGCCCCCTCCTTCCTCGCAACCGGGCATTCGTACCGAAACGAACTGGACAAGACGGATTGCGGCAAAAGAAAGAACTAGGAGGATTCATGAAAGTTCGTACGCTGAGATTGCTTTTCTTGATTCTGACGTTGACCTGCTCATTCCTGGTGAGTACCCGCTTACTCCAGGGGCAATCGCCGGCAGACACCTGGGACGCGACAGCGGCTCGGGGTCAAACTCGGGACATCGACTTCACGACCCGAGAGGGGACATTCATGTCAGTGGACCTGTCCCCGGACGGCCGCTGGATCGTCTTTGATCTGCTGGCCCATGTGTACAAGCTACCTGTCGAGGGGGGTGAGGCTGTCTCCTTGACCCAGAACAGCGGGGTGGCCCTGAACTACCATCCCAAGTTCTCACCGGACGGTCGCCAGATTGCCTTCATCTCTGACCGTAGCGGACAGGACAACCTGTGGATCATGGAGCCCGATGGCTCCAATCCAAGTGCGGTATTTCTAGACAAGCAGGTTCGAGCAAAAACACCAGTCTGGACTCCCGACGGTGAGTACATCGTGGTAAATCAAAGCGGTGCGGATCGGTCTTCCGGGCTCTTCATGTACCACCGAGAAGGGGGAAAAGGGGTGAAACTTCCGCTGGAGCGCACGGGCGGCTCCCGTTATACCGGCAGTTCCACGCAGCGGGTTGCCGCCCCTTCCATCTCGGCCGACGGCCGATATGTTTACTTTCAATTCACGGCGACCTCGGAACGGGGCTTCGTTGAAAAGGACCTGGTCAAGGGTTCCCGTCAGATCGCTCGCTTCGACCAGCTGAACAAGAAGATCCAAGACTTGACCGGTGGAACTGTATCGATCATCGGTGGCCGGGACCGAGGGGCTTCCAGTGGTGGGGCAATTGCCCCCGAGATCTCTCCGGATGGCCGCTGGCTGGCCTTCGCCCGGCGTATTCCGGGAGCCACCATCTCGTACAAAGGGCATGAGTTCGCCCCTCGCACGGCGCTCTTCCTGCGCGACATGGAGAGCGGAGCCGAACGCATGATCATGGACCCCATTACCACCGACATGGGCGAAGGCATGAAGACATTACGTGACTTGCCTGGCTACGACTGGGCGGCCGATGGAGCCTCGATCATTCTCACCCAGGGCGGACAGATCCGCCGATTATGGGTGGAATCGGGAGAGGTCGACACGATTCCTTTCGAAGCACGGGTGCAGCGGACCCTTTCCGAGCAAGCCGAGAAGAAGCTTCCCCCGCAGGACGGCCCTTTCAAGGCCCAATTCATGCGTTGGCATTCAGCTGCGCCAGATGGCAGCAGACTGGCCTTTCAGGCAGTGGGCAAGATCTGGATCATGGACCTTCCAAGGGGCACACCGGCTCGACTGACGAGCAATGACTTCAAGCCCCTCGAATTCGCTCCTGCCTGGTCCCCGGACGGTCAGTGGATCGCTTTCACAACGTTTGAGGACGGGGAGGGCGGCCATCTATGGAAGGTTTCCGCCGACGGAGGCTCCCCTCATCAGCTCACGCAAAGGGCTGCCGAATATTTCAAGCCGGGCTGGAGCCCCAATGGTGCGTATCTAGTGCTGGCAAGGGGCTCCGGCGCTACCTTTCGAGGGAGAAGTCTGGGCAACAACTTGTGGTACGACATGATCCGAATCCCGGCTTCGGGAGGAGCCGCCGAAGTCGTCATCCAAGCCGACATGAAGGGTAGCCGCCCCGCTCTCCAAGCTTTCGTGAGCCAGGATGAACGGCTCTTCTACATTGAGAACCACCGCGCCGAAGGGGGCGGCGGATCGGGCAATCAACTGGTCTCAGTCAAGATGGACGGCAGCGACAAGCGGGTGCATCTTACGTTTCGTTTTGCGGAGCAGGCTATACCGTCTCCGGATGGCCGCTGGGTCACGTTCCAGGAAGGGGACGAAGTTTACCTAATGCCCTTCCCCCCAAGCGGAACCCAACCCTTGCAGGTTAGTCGAAAGCAAAGTGAGCTACCGATCCGCAAGCTGAGTTCGCAAGGGGGACTCTTTCCTCGCTGGGCCGACGAGAACACTGTCGAGTTCGGCTCGGCAAGCCAGTACTTCCGTTACAACGTCCTTTCCAAATCTGTGGTGGCTACAGACATTGAGCTCTCGATACCCCGCCGAGCCCCCTCCGGGAAAGTGGCTTTTACCGGAGCCCGAATCATCACCCTGGAAGACCGGGAGGTCATCGAATCCGGTACTGTAGTACTCAACGGAACCCGGATCGAATGCATCGGAAATTGTTCGACCGACGGGATCGATCGCATCTTCGATGCCGCCGGCAAGACCATCGTCCCGGGCTACGTCGACATGCATGCTCACCATCATCGGAGCTATGCCGGGGTTGAGACTCGGCGCGCCTTTGAGACTGCCATTTACCTCGCCTACGGAGTCACTACCGACCTCGACCCGTCTACCTGGTCGCAGAGCATGTTCCCACTGGCCGAATTGATCGAGGCTGGCGAAGCGATCGGTCCCCGCGCCTTCTCCACCAGCGACACCATGTCTCGGGGAGATGGTGCCGGCCGCAACGAAATCAACAACTATCAGGACGCCATGGACGAGGTCATCCGGAGGGCCAAGTTTGGCGCGACTGCAATTAAGCAATACGGCCAACCGAGACGGGATCAACGCCAATGGGTGACGGATGCAGCTCGCAAACAAGGCCTGATGGTCACTTCAGAAGGTGGAGATCTGGCAGCCAACATGGGCATGATCATGGACGGACAAACCGGCTGGGAACACCCATTGAGCTATGTTCCACTCTATAGCGATGCCGCCAAGTTCTTCGGCAAAGCAGGAGCAGTCTACTCCCCAACGATGGTCGTGGGCGGGGCTGGAGCCTGGAATGACGAGTTCTTCTTGCAAGATAGCGATATCTGGAAGGACCCCAAGCAGCGCCGGTTTCTTTCCTGGCGTTTCCTCTTCCCCCACACCCTGAGGCGCACACTCCGCCCGCCCAACCACTTCAGTTATCCGATCCTCTCACAAGGGCTGGCGGACATTATCGCCGAGGGGGGATTCGGCGCCATCGGAGGGCACGGGCAGCACCACGGATTGGCAACTCACTGGGAGATCTGGATGTATGCTTCGGCGCTCGGTCCCATGGGCGCACTCGAAGTGGCCAGTTTGCACGGAGCTCGGTTTCTGGGTGGCGAAGCCGATCTGGGGAGCTTGCGAAAAGGAAAACTAGGAGACCTGGTGGTTCTGAACTCCAATCCTTTGGCTGACATCCGAAACACCGCCGATATCCAGTATGTGGTCAAGGGGGGAGTCGTTTACGACGCCCAAACTCTGGACGAACTGTGGCCCAACAAAACTCCATTCGGTGATTACCACTGGATAGACATTGAAATGCTGCGAGATGACGTCCGGCCCGAGGACTTCTTCGATCCCAGGACGGCGACATCGCGCGAGCCAAAGTAGCGCAGCCTTCCAGGCTGCTGGCCCTACTTGACAGGCAGGATGCCTGGGCAACTGGGAAGAGGAGTGCAGTCAAGATGAAACGAAATGTCGGAGGGGTGAAATTGCGGAAGACAGGTCTCCTACTGGCAATCCTGGTAAGCGGAGTGACCTCCACACTGGTGGGACATGTCCCTCAATTGCCACGGGCCTACCAGGGAGTGTTTGGACCGGGTACCGGGGGTTCCATGTACTTGGAAAGCCTTTACTTGCCCCCTGTCACTACCGGACCCTGGTCTCCCTCCTGGTCTCCAAACGGAAACCAAATAGCCTTCGCCATGCAGGGAAGCCTGTGGAAGGTGCTGGCCAGCGGCGGAGAGGCGATTCAGCTGACTGCCAGCCCCACCTATGACAGCCAGCCGAATTGGTCCCCAGAGGGTAGACGTCTTGTCTTCACCCGCGACGATGGCCATGTGATCGATCTCTGGATGATCGATTCCGACGGATCAAATGCGCGTCAACTGACGCATAGCAAAGCGTTTGCCGTCGATCCTCGCTGGTTCCCGGATGGCCAGAGAATCCTCTACGTCACAAATGACGATGGAGGCCCGCTCCAGTTCTGGACGCTAATGTTGTCGGACGGCTCCACTTCGCAGCTGCTCACGGATAGCGCTCGGAACATCACTCCGGCGTTGTCTCCAGACGGCAAGTCGATCGTTTTCGTGAGTAACCGAAGGTGGGAGGGCAAGCGGATCCCGGGTACCGGCGGAGTCTGGACGTGGAACATCGACGAGCCCGAACCACGATTGCTGATTCAGGAAGAAACCGCCTGGCATGCCCGTCCCGTCTGGTCCCCCGACGGCAAGAAGATCGCTTATATGTCGTTCCGCGCGGGCCATAATCAACTCTGGGTGGCGTCTGCCGCCTCGGGCAACCCCTACCGGCTCACCGATTCCGATGGAGAGACCTTTACTCCAACCTGGTCTCCCGACAACCAACATCTGGCCTACATTGATAACTCGGGCGGTCAATTCTCTCTGTGGCGAGTCCCGGCGGTAGGGGGAAAGGCCCGTCCGATCGAGATTGACAGTCTTCGCTATCGTACTCCGATGGGTCGACTCGAAGTCAGTACCCTGGAGCAAGGCCAGAAAACCGCAGCTCGGATCTACATCCAGGCCAGTGACGGCAAAGGATATGCTCCGCCAGGAGCGTTTCATCGCATGGTGGTCGTCACCAACGATCATTATTTCCACAGCCAGGGAAGCTTCGCGCTCGATCTCCCGGTCGGGGAAACCACCATCGAAGTCATCAAAGGCTTCGAGTATCAACCGCAAAAGCGCACGCTCCAGATACGGGAGGGAGAGACGACTCGCCTCGACTTTGAGTTGGACCGGCTGATCCACATGGCCGAACGCGGATGGTATTCGGGCGACAACCACTTGCATCTAAACTATGGAGGGATCTATCAGGCCACTCCCAAATCTCTGATGCTCGAGGCGGAATCGGAAGACTTGAATCTGGTCAACGATCTAGTGGCGAATTACTCGGGCACGCGGATTTATGACTTGCAATACTTCGAAGGCAAGCTCAACGACATCTCAACCCCGAATCGACTGATTTACTTTAACGAAGAATACCGGCCCAGCTTCGCCGGACACCTGTCGCTGCTGAATCTCAAAGAGTTCATCTATCCCCAGTTCGACGGGTCGCGCGGAACTGCGCTGGCGGCAAATTATCCGACCAATTCGCAGGTCCTGGACCGGGTCCATGACCAGGGAGGAGTGGCGGGTTATGTCCACCCCTTTACGCGTTCCGGAGCCGATCCTTCCGAGTATAACTACGGCGGTGCCCGGGAGTTTCCGGTCAATGCCGCACTAGGAAACGTCGATTTCTTCGATGTGATGTGTATCTGGAGCGACGAATATGTGACGGCCGATGTTTGGTATCGAATCCTCAATTTGGGATTTAGGGTTCCAGCCTCGGCGGGAACCGACGCCATGACCAACTATTGGAGGGCCCCCGCCATCGGCACCACTCGAGTGTACGTCAAGAGCGGCTCGCCGCTGGACTACGGAAACTGGATCCGGGGCCTGACCGAGGGACGATCGTTCGTCACCAGCGGTCCTCTGCTCTTCTTTCAGGTCGACGGCCACGAGCCCGGCCAGGTTTTGACCTTGCCCCCCGAGGACCCTTCCGAAGTCCGAGTAGCAGTTGAGGCAAAATCGATCTTCCCCATGAGCACACTCGACATCATGGTCAATGGAGAAGTAGCTGCTTCTTTTCAGTTAGAGGATCCCGACCAATTCAAGATTGAGACCGAGGTCGAGATCAACCAGAGTGGCTGGATTGCCGCCCGAGTCACGGGACCAGACAAACAGCATCTGGTGATGGACACCTATCTCTATGCTCACACCAATCCGGTCTATCTCGTGAAAGGTGGACAGCCCGTTCACTCCCCGGAGGATGCTCGGTACTTCCTGAAGTGGATCGACACGGTGCTGGGAATGATTGAGTCTTCAGACTCCTTTGACACCCCGCAGCAAAAACAGGTGGTCGTGGAGTTGTGGCAGCGGGCTCGCGTAGTCTACGCGACGCTGAGTCACTGAGATTGAAGTTTGCCTGAATATGCGACCCGTTGCCGAACTCTTCAGGCTACTCAAGATTAAGACGCTCAGCCGGATACCAAAGCGGTAGCAGGCTACGCGCACTCCAAATCGGCGCGCTTCGGGCCGGGAGGCGAGGCGATTTGGTGCTGCAGCGGGATCGCTGGCGAAAACTAGAGGTTCTCTCAGAAATCGAGCTGCCGCTTTGCTATCCGGCCTGAAACCGTCGGAAGTTCACGTCCCCCGATTCCCAAGACCTGCTTCGCCGGACAACCGCCACCAGGCTATCCCGAGTTCGGGGACAGGCTCCATGGCCGCGCGCACTCCAACTGCTTCGCCAAGTTTCTTTCATGAACGATCCGGCGCGGCCGGGATTGGCCGCGTCACGGGGGCGAACTTCAGGCAGACTCGATACAAGATCGATTCGCGGTCTTCCCGCGCGACTTCAAATCTTTCAACGAGACCGATCCAACCGGCTCCTGGGCTTCTTCGTGCGACGGCGCCCCGGGTCTGGAGCGGTGTTACTACGCATCGTCTTCCTCATAATTGTCACCTGAGTTCCCCTGGTCGTCGGGACCTGGTTCACCGGAAATCTGGCCAACGGTCGCTGGCGTGAATCCCTTCTGCTGGACTTTGCCTGTTGGGCTCAGTTCTGGGGTTTCATCCCCCTTTCCCTGATTGCGGAGAGCTACATTGAGGGGAAAATGCGGGAAAGTATCCCCCATGCGGCGCAGCTATTGAGGGAGAGAAACCTGGCGGGACTGGCCGACAAAGCTACTCGCAACGCTCGTTGGTGGCTAGCCGACGGGGTCTGCATTCTCCTGGCCTTCACGTTCACCCTGGCCTGGGCTGTTGATGAGGTCTCCAACGATGTGCCCTCCTGGCACACCTCGGTGGCGGGCGGAGAACACTTCACCTTCGCCGGCTGGTGGGCTGCCTTCGTTGGATTGCCCATCTTCACCTGCCTGTGCTGGGCTCCGCTGGGTATGGAAGATCTTGGTTTGGACCCGGTTTCTGCATGGAGTCTCGAAGCACCGCCTCAAGTTGATGGCGGTGCATCCGGATCGCACCGGAGGCCTGGGGCTCTATCCGATGTCCAGAAGCGCCTTACCGCGACCGTCGCCGCTCATTCCAGGAGACTTGAAGAAGATCTCAAAGGGGCCACTCAGGAAAACCGACTGCGCAAAGCCGAGCTGGCATCTTACGAGGAGTTGGCGATCGTCTATCAGGCGGTCCGCCAGATGAGAGTGGTCCCGTTCGATGCCCGCTCGATTGCCGAATTAGTGACATCATCCGCTGCCCCCTTTGCTCCCCTGCTGCTGGCCGTTGAGCTCCCCGAAAAACTGAAGGCATTGGTCGAGCTACGACCTAGGAGTCTGCGCGGCAGGAGTTTCTGATCAACGTGGAATTTCCAATTCTTGAGTTTATGTTTCGGGGTGCCCTATAAGAGAAAGGGCGATCTTTATCGTGCTTCCGCTTGCAGAGGCGGCCGAACTGCTGAAAATGAGCCCAGGGGGAGGGCATCTTTCCGTCCGAACCTGCTCAGCAGGTGGGTAGGCGCCCAGTCATGCGTTTCAAGTTCAGGGCGAGACAGACCAGGTCCCACTCGCCTTCCACTTTCTCGAGTCCCCTCAAGCTGAAGGTTCGAAAGCCAAGGACCTGTTTAACCCAGCCGAATACAGGTTCCGCGATCACCTTGCGCCGGCGGTAGACAGTTTGCCCCGCCTCCGTGCCCAGCTTCTTGAACATGCGAAGCGTGGCGGGGAGATTTTCCGACGGCTCTGGATCTCGCCCCTCTCGGCCCAAAGAGATGTAGCCATCGATCTCGCGTTCTTCTAGACCTTCAAAGTTCTCCTCGGACTTATACCCGGCGTCGGCCACTACCTGCGCGGGAGGGTGCTCCAGGTTCTCTTGGACCGCATCGATCATCCCCAGTAATTGTCTGTTGTCGGCCGCGTTATTGGTAACCCCCGTGGCCACGATCATCTGTGTCTCCTCATCCACAGCGGCTTGCGTGTTGTAGCATTGTTCGAATCCCCCAGAGCTCTTCATGATTCGACTTTCCGGATCTGTAAAGTTGTCTTGGGCCTTCTCCTCGGGAACTCCAAACTCCCGCTTGAAGGGGCGTCCTCCGCGCGAGTTCTTGCGACCGTCTCCGGGCTTGCGGCCGCGCTTCCGATCCGCCTCGGCCTGCCGTTGCTCCACGCGCTGCTTTGCCTCCCCGATCTTTTTCAGCCGATCTTCGCGGCGGCGTAACTCTTCAGGCAGTTCGTCTCCCTGATTCTCTTCGCCGTAGAGCTCGTCTTCCGCTTTATCCACCTGCTGCGCACGATCCAACAGTTCGGCGATCTCTCCTTCCAGCCTTTTCTCTTCTTCCAACATCCGTGAATAGCTCATCGCCTTATGTTTGCTGGCGTTGGCCTTGATCTTACAGCCGTCCACCGCCACTCGCCCCAGCTTGACCAATCCCGCCTCGGCCGCGATCCGCGCCACCTGTCCAAACAGTTTCTTGAACTCTTTGAGATGACGTTGAAGAAACTCCGCCATCGTCCGGGGGGCTGGAAAATTACCCGCCGACAACACTCGAACAGCCACGTCCTCATACACTCGACGAGCCAGTTTCCGCGACGAGAACGTTCCCGTCGCGTACCCATAAATCAGGATCTTCACCATCATCCTCGGATCAAACGGCCGATTGCGCCGCCCGTCCCCTTCGTACGGCGCGTAGAATCCACTCAGATCCAGCTCATCCACCGTTTCGGAGATAAAGTAGGACAGATGATCTTCCGGCAACCAATCTCGCGGGGAGGGGGGTAGCAAGAAGCTCTGCTCCGGCTGGTACTTCCGAAATGTCGTTCCCCTATCGCCATTTTATTCACCAGCCCGGACATTTCCTGCCGCGCAGACTCCTAGGAGCCTGTCCGAGTATTGGTGCGGATTGCGTTACGAGCGCCATGGGCCGAGATACGAGGCGTCGGACACGCAGTCGCTGTCATTCAACTTCAAGTGTCCGCAACAAAGTAGATCGGCCCATGCCGCCCGTACCCGAAGGGAACAGGGGGGTTGTGGCCGAATCTCTTTGTCGAGAGCCGTAGACGATGGGGGCCATCGCCGTCCGTCTCTCTCCGCGAGCTCGACTCACAAGACCCCTGTTCGCAACCGCACCCCAATACTCGGACGGGCTCCTAGCCAGCATCATCCACGCGTTTTAGAAGCGTAGGGTCGCAAGCGCCGCGCTGACAAGGCGTTACGCCCGAGGGCCGCACAGGCATTGTCGTGCACTCTGTTGAATCCGGACAAGCCAAGCAAGGTGCTCGGGGTACCAGGGCGACCTGCCCAAGCCTCAAGGACGGCTCGGGCGGAGCCTTGGAGGACAACCTTCCAGGCTGTCATTCGGATTCAAGTTTCAGGTCAGCCCCCGTCCCCGGCCGGTGGCCGGATCATTCGGAAAAGAAGCCGAGCTCCCGTGTAGCCACAAATGGGGGGATGATGTCGTAGCGGAAAGCCGAGTTTCAGAACCGTGGGAGGCGCCTTCTGGGGCGGCGATTCTATTGAAAATAGAATCTTCATATTCGGGCCTAAGCGTTCCTCTCGCGGCCTGGGAAGGCCCCACACCTCCGAAACCACTTCCATGTCATCCGGGGAGAGAACTCTAGTAGAACGTGGGAACCGGCTTAGTCCGGCGAACTCGGCATCAGCCAAATCCGGTCTGCTGGCCAGGCCAGCAGATTCGCTGCGCGAAGGCGGCTCCCACGCTCTTTGTGGCCTCCTAGCCGGTTTGAGGCACAGTGAAACTTCGTTGGGAGCCTGTCCGAGTACGTTGAGGCGGGAATCGTTCAGTCACACCTCAGGGCCTCGATCGGATCGATGCGGGTGGCTCTTTGAGCAGGCACCAGAGAGATTCCCAGGACGATGGCGGTGGCCACGCCGAAAACCGGCAGATCGGTCGCGCTCACCCCGTAGAGAAGCGAAGAGAGAAACTGACTCAGCCAGGTGGCCCCCGTCAAGCCAGCCACAACACCGAATCCACAGAGGGCCATTGACTGGACCACGACCAGGCGAAGCAGACTACTTCGACTTGCCCCCAGAGCCAGGCGAATGCCCAATTCAGATGTCCTCTGCCCCACTCGATAGGAGACGACTCCGTAGATCCCGAGAGCGGTCAAGGCTACCGCCAGGGCAGCAAAGGTGACCATCAGAATCGTCATGAAGCGGGGCCTGGCAAGATCGGTCTGGACCAGCTCCTCCAAAACTGAAAACTCGGCAATCGGCTGATGGGAATTGACGCTCCGCTGCCAGACTCCGTAATCTTCGGGAAGCGTCCTCGTAACTTAGCTCGCGATCGCCTTGAAAAAGCGTCTTCTCGTCGCCGTTGTGGCGGACCGCAAACTCCAGCAAATCACCCAATAAACGCATTCTGCCTCCTCGGATTGGCGAGCTTCCGGTCATTGTAACTGGTACGGAAGAAAATGCAATCGCAGAGACGGAGGCGCAGAGGGCTCGCAGAGGGCTTGTCTGGAACCCGTATGATCGAGTGGAGTACCCACGCGCTGGTGAGTCAACCAACGTCGTGCCGTGCCGGAGGAGTTTATCTCTGGACTTCAAACAAAATCCCTCTGCGTTCTCTCTGCGCTTCCGCATTGCTAATCTTTATTCCGGAATCAAAGCGATAATCCGCAATGGAGCTCCACTTCCTCCTTCGATTTTCATCGGCAAGGCAATCACAAAAGCACCAGTGACTGGAAGGGCCTCCAGGTGAGCCACGTTTTCGAAAGCCGGAATGTTCTCCTCATACAGAATCCGATGAGTCTCGAAATCCTGGCTCTGTCCATAGTCAATCGAAGGGGTATCCAGGCCGATCGCTTTGATGCTTCTCTCCCGAATCAGCCATCGGGCAAGATTCGGGTGTAAACCGGGGAAATGTAGCTCTGGCAATGCCGCCTCCCCCCGCTTGGCCGTTCCCAGATACTTCTCGGGATCTGGCCAGTGGCGACTGTGGCCGGTTCTAACCAGCACGATCGCCCCTCTGGGAATGGGTCCGTGGGCAGCCTCGAAGCGCTCAAAATCGGTAACTCGAACGCGGTAGTCCGGATTCGTCCGCACTTGCTCGGTTACATCCACCACGACGGCGCCCCCAATCAGGCGGTCGAGGGGTATCTGATCCGTTGTCAAGCGTCCTTCAGCGAAGTGATTAGGAGCGTCCAAGTGGGTCCCGCCATGCTCGGCCGCGCGGAAGTTATTGGCGGCGTAGAAATAGCCTTTCTCGGTATACTCGCGAGCTACAATTTCGAGTTCGAAACGCTCTGCTGTCGGCCAATAAATGGTCTGTTCGGAAAAGGGGTGCGTCAGGTCGACCCATTTACCGGCCGGCAAACCGGCCGCCTGCAGCAACAAGAAAATTCCCCAGAACGCTTTCGACATTGTTTCGCTCCCTTGGTATCAATTGAAAGTTCGAGCAACCATCAATGTTTGGAGATGCCCCTGCCCCCGATCATCCGAGAAACCCGTCGGCTAACTCCACCTTGTCTTTGGGTATTTCGAACGTCTTGCCCAGCACAAATCGCTGGAGCAGGTTGTGGATCCATTCCCTATCTGCCTCCAGTTCATTGAGGGTAAGCCAGGCCTGATTTCCTTCCCTCCGAAACTGGTACTGGCCAACGGTGAGCGTGAAATGAGTCTGTTCGCCGGCCAGCCTGACTTTGACGCGGCCCGTCTTCTCTTTGGAGTCTAGTTCGAATTCCAGGATCTCGGCAAGACCCACCAGTCTCTTGTTGAGTACCGAGACGACCAGGCGCTCCGGAATCGCTCCCTTAGCCAGTTGCAGGACGCTCCGCATGAAACTCATTAGCGGTCTCCTCTTCAGTCAAACTTGAACGCCGCCCAGGCGTCTTACCTGCAGCGTTAGCCTCAGGCCTCCAGCCTGGCGGCCACTAATCCAGATCACAGGCAGGAAGCCTATGCTACTTTGACGCAACTCACACTACAATAGGCGGGTGGAAGTACTCGGGAAGACTGAACAGAGCAATGGAGCACGCCAGAAAGTTCTCCTCTATAACCCGAAGGCAGTCTTCTTTGATATGCCGCTGGCACTCCTGGCTGTGGGTTCGGCGCTTGACCCTGACCGCTACGAAGTGATCATCATCGATTCCCGACTGGGCTCAACTTCTCATGAGGAGGTGTTGGAGCAATTACCGGATGCACTCTGCCTGGGCATGACCGTTCTCACTGGAAGCCCCCTCCGTGATGCTCTGGAACTGGCGGAGAAGGTCAAGCGCCAAAGACCTGACTTTCCGGTTATCTGGGGTGGCTGGCACCCCTCCCTATTCCCTGAATCCACACTCGAAGACGAATCTTCGATTGACATTACAGTTCAGGGTCAGGGGGAGGTGACCTTTCGACGGCTGGTGGACGCTTTGTCCCGAGGAACATCGTTGGCAGAGATTCCGGGAATCACCTATCGCGGAGAAGGGGGTATCCGGCGCAACCCTCCCGCCCCTCTGGCAGACATGGATGAACTCCCGCCTGCCCATTATGATCTGATCCGGGTCGAGCGATATCTGGGCCGCAAGAGGCGGCGGCAACTGGACTACATTTCCTCGATCGGTTGCCGCTTCCGCTGCAGCTTCTGTGCTGACCCTTTCGTGTACGAGAGAGGCTGGAAGGCGATCAGTCCGGAGCGCATGATGAAGGAGTTGAGCCATCTCGTAAAGGGCCATGACATTGAGGACATCAACTTCCAAGACGAGACCTTCTTCACCAGTCGCCGACGCGTCCGAGAAATCTCCGAGAGGATAGCTCGCCTTGAGAATCGGGTAACCTGGGCGGCCACCATGAGGGCCGATCAGGGAGCCCGCTTGAATGATCAAGATTTCCGCGATCTGGCTAGATCTGGGCTTCGTCGTGTGTTGATTGGTGTTGAGTCAGGCAGCCAGCAAATGCTCGATTGGATGAAGAAGGATATCCGTCTCGAACAGGTTCATCTGTGCGCCCAACGCTGCCGCGAGAACGGAATTGCCGTGATCTTTCCATTTATTGTCGGATTTCCCGACGAATCTCGCGAGAGCGTTCTCCAATCTCTGCAGCTGGCTTCCGAACTGCGCCGTCTTGATCCTCGCTTCACAACACCCGTTTTCTTCTTCAAACCCTATCCGAGCTCTGAAATCAGCCAAATCATTCAGAACCAGGGTTACTCGCTTCCGGAAAACACCCGGGAATGGGCCGATTTCGATTACATCGGATCTTGCGGACCGTGGGTAGATCCCTCGGTTCGGCGTCTGGTCGACAACTTCCGCTTTTATAATCGCCTGGAAGGGGGAGTACGAGGGACCTGGTTCGAGCCGATGCGAAAGCTGGCCCGCTGGCGTATCGACCGCCACAATTACGGATTCCCTGTGGAGAAGCTGATTGACAAAGTTCGCCCTCAGCCGGAGTTGAGTTAAGAGTGTTCAGTCCCCCCCCCCTGGTACCCAAGGTCGAGACACAGAATCGGGGAAATTTGGCGTTAATTGAAGGAGGTCCCATGACGAATTCTTCATTTCAGTCCCCATCTCCCCTCAATCTGGAACAACAGCGGAAACGGGCCAAGGAACTGGTCCGTGCTTTCCGAGCGGGCGACCCCGCGACCGTCGAACGGATGCGAGAGCATCTGCCACGAGCCCAAGGGGTTGACACCCGCCAGCTGTTGACGGGTCGACTAAGCCTGGCCGAGTCCCAATTCGTGATCGCCCGGGAGGCGGGCTTCTCGAGCTGGCCCCGCCTCAAACAGACGCTCGAGACTTTCGACCCATCGAGCTGGATCGAACAGTTGATGAGTCCCGCCCTGGCGGGTCATGACGAGCAGGCCCGGGAGATTGCCCGACAAGCCTCAGTCTCCGAGAGCCCCTGGGCAGCGGCTGTGATGGCAGAGTCGGATGCCCTCTTCAGACTCTTGGAGAAAAACCCCGCACTGGTTTCTGCCACCGGCGGTCCCCTCAAACGGTCGCTGCTTCTGTACAACTGTTCAGCTCGATTTGGCCGAGAAGTGCCCGAAATCGGCTCGCGACGAGTCGAAATCGCCGAACGACTGCTGCACCTGGGAGCTGATCCCAACGATTTCGTGCGGGCTATGGATACTGAAGACGGCAGGAGGAGTGCCCTGGCTGCTGCCGTGGAAAGGACTCGCAATCCGCAGCTTGTCGATTTGTTACTGCAGCGAGGCGCAAAGCCTGGTGATTTCAATGCGGTTTGCGTGGCCTCCAGAATCGAGCCAGCTGCCGGCTTCGATCACTTGGCCTGCCTGCGGCTCCTGCTGCGGGGCGGCCACCCAGACTGGCAGCTCAACGGAGCCCTCGAGATCTGCCTGGAACGGGATGATCCAACCGCGATCCGGGTGCTGATCGAGAACGGGGCCGACCCCAAGAAGAGCGGCGGTTGGGGGGGAAAGGGCTCCCTCCAGCATCTAGCTCTCTGGCGCAAGAGAACCGTTGAAGTACTCCGGGTTCTGCTCGAAGCAGGGGTGGCAACGGGGATCAAGGACCGGGACGGACGGACTCCCCTGCAGATCGCCGAGCGGCGGGGACTCCCCGATCACGCCGGGCTGCTGCTCGAACACGGCGCCGACTCGGGAGAATTGGAGGCTGCTGATCGGCTGCTGATCGGCTGCTGGCATCCTGCTGGCGGGAAAACGCTGTCCCGCCGCACGGGGTCGCTTCCTGGCAGCGTAGCGACCACCAAGTCCTGACTTGGGCGATCGAGAAGGGTCGTTTCGCAGCCCTAACGAACCTTCTGTCCGTAAGGCTCGATCCGACCGTTCCCGACGATCTGGGAAATACCGCCCTCCATCACGCTGCCCGGCTGGGAACCGTCGGGGTGGCACGGCACCTGATCATCTCAGGAGCTTCGCTGGAGGCTCGAAACCTGCGCGGTCGAACTCCTCTGGACACGGCCCTGGAGCGGTCCGCAGGCACCGGCCGGACCCAAATCGTCGCTCTATTCCTCGAGCACGGGGCCGCCGCAGATACGACGATAGCTTTCCCGACCGGTGAAGACACTCTCGACAGAGTACTGAGGGCGGCCGGCGCCGTGGAACGAGAGGAACTGGCGGCTCGCTTTGAAAGGGAATTATAAATAAAGGTTGACAGATCCCGGTTGACCCTGTATGCTATTCCTATGCTGAAGAAAGCACCAGGACGATCCCACCGAGAAGGTCTTTCCCTTATTGAACTCTTTGAGATGTTCCCATCTGAGAAGGCCGCTGCCAAATGGTTTGAGGACGTACTTTGGCCGAACGGTCGATGCTGCGGGAAGTGCGGGAGCACCAGAACTCAGCCAGCCAGCCACAAGAAAATGCCCTACTGGTGCTCGGATTGCCGAAGCTATTTCAGCATCAAAACCGGAACGTCCATGGCAAATTCCAAGGTTCCCCTTCGCAAGTGGGCCTTTGCCATCTACATCTGCTTGACCAACCTTAAATCCGTGTCGAGCATGAAGCTCCACCGGGATATCAAGGTGTCTCAGCCTACGGCTTGGTTTATGTTGCACCGCATCCGCGAAGCATGGGGTGACGAGCCCAGCGGTGACTTTGCAGGTCCAGTTGAAGTGGACGAGAGCTACTTCGGTGGCCGCCGCCGAAACATGAGCAACAGCCGCCGCAAGGCACTGGCCGATACGGGCCGTGGTCCTGTTGGAAAAACCGCCGTTGTCGGAATCAAGGACCGGGCCACCAAACAAGTCCGGGCCAAGGTCACACAGCGGGTGGACTCGGAGAGCTTGCAGGGATTCGTGAAGGATAACGCCCTGCCGGGAGCCCAGGTCTACACGGACGACGCAACCGCCTATGATGGATTGCCGTTCCCCCATGAGTCAGTTCGGCACAGCGTCTCAGAGTATGTCCGTGACATGGCTCACACAAACGGCGTGGAGAGTTTCTGGGCAACCCTGAAACGGGCGCACAAAGGAACCTTCCATAAGCTGTCACCCAAGCACCTGAACCGCTACGTGCAGGAGTTCGCCGGAAAGCACAACATGCGGGACTCAGGAACGCTTGCGCAAATGCGGGACACGGTGGCTAGGCTTGTCGGCAGGAACCTTCTCTACCGTGACCTGATCGCTGACAACGGACTTAGCCGGTTTGCTCGGGACTGAGCGACGAAACAGGGCCTTCGCCAGCTTCTCTGGGGTTGCTCCTTTTAGGTCTCGTTTGGGATCTAACATCGGAGGTCTCATGGTGGTGTAATCCTACTAACGTCCTTGTCGTTCTATAATCCTTTGTGTTTGATCCGCCTCGGAGGACCCAATGTACCCTACCATGAAGCACTACCTCGTTCTAGCTCTTCTGGTTCTGTTCACAGTCCCGGCCTACGCCCAGGTACTAAGGATAACAAATGAGGCTAGTGGCTTGGCTTGCTATAGTTCGTCCAACCTGATGACCGCCCATACAGCGATGGGGTTCTACAACACCTCCAAGCTTGGATTGCTCATCACAAGTAAGGACTGCTTCATCATGCAGAAGCATTGGAAGCCGAAAATTATTGACGAAATGATCATCCAAGGCGCAGATGTTAAGATGGTCAAAGTTCGTTTGGAGGGGCAGGGAGAAGCCCGTTTTGTGTGGTCTTTGCTCAAGAATTTTGACTTCATAGGAGATACCCCCTGAGATTTTGGGTTCCTTGAGGTTTTACCGGGGCCGCCACAACGAGGTAAAATGACCGCGCCTATTTCATTGAAAGGGCCGCTTTGCTGAGCGGCCCTTGGGGAAGCAGAATCGAATTAGGTTCTTCTATTCTACTTTCCCCGGTCTTCATACACAAGGGGGAAGTACGCCATGAAGGAAAAGATGAAAAACCAATGCACATTAGAATGGAAAGGGGAGAAATTCATTGTTGAAGTCCTAGAAGAAGGCAAAGGGGCTACCGTCACCGACCGATTTGGAGTAGTGATCACAATCAAGTACAGGAATGGGCATTTTGACACTCGATTACCCAATGGTTGGGGGGACTGGAAAAACACAATGCCTGAAGCTGTTGACTACGCTATTTCTCTTTTCAGCCAATATGGAGGGCTACCAAAAGAGGAAGAAGCGTATCAACAGATGCAGGACTACGTTAAGAACTGCAAGTAGGCTTGTCTTCGCTGGACGGTGGATAGGAGTAGAACCCTTCCCACGGTCCTGGATGTAGCGGGTAGCCATTCCCCTCTCTCTCTTTAGCGGGAGATTGAGGGAGCTTGCCGCATGGTTCCGAGGGAACACTCTTTTTTTCTTTAGCGGATTTTGTGTTTTTCACCATTTCTCCTAATATTAGATCGGTGTAGTAAAATGGAGATTTGTCAACCTTTATTTGTAATTCCCCTTTGAAAGCGCAGCCGACGCCGTAGTGAACGGTCACGAACAACGGCTCCTGCAACTGTTGGAAGAGGAACCTTCACTGATCACGGCCCGTTCCCCTCGACCTCATAGCTCGACTCTGCTCCACTAGCTCGGCGCTAACGGAATCGAAACGGAGCGCCAGAAAACCCCGCCCAATGCCGTGGCAATCGCCCGTATCTTACTGGAGGCAGGAGCCGAACCGGATGCGCTTTGCGCCACCTATGGCGGCGGTCCCGCCCAGACCACTTTGGCTCTCCTGGTTTCCAGTCAGTGGCCAGACCAGGCCGGGTTGCATTTTTTCCTGGTCGAGATCCTATGCCAGACCGGAGCCAACCCAGATGGCATCGATGAGGACGGGGTGCCTCTAGCCACGGCCATCGCTTTCGGGAAGCAGGACGCCGTCGACGGACTGATCAAAGCGGGTGCCAGTGTTGGCAATATTCTCTTTGCTGCAGCAGCTGGAGACGTGCAGCGAGTGCGAAAGGAGCTGGATGAACAAGGCCGCCTGCGAGCCGAAGCCGGACGCTGCCACGTTCCCTGGCTCCCGATGCCTTCTGACCCACTGGGGGCTGTCCAACAAGCCCTGATCCATGCCGCACAATTTGGGCGCACAGAGGTGATTCGGTATCTACTGGAAGAAGTGGGTGTCGACCCCAATCAGGCTCCCATCGACGGCGTCACAGGGTGTCACGACGCTGCCTTTCATGGCCACGAAAAGGTGGTCCGCTACCTCATCCAACAAGGGGCCGATCCCAATCTGCGTGAGAAACTCTACCTCTCCACGTGCCTGGGTTGGGCCAAGCATGGAAAGCGGGAAGCGATCGCCCAGTTTCTGATCGATTCTCACCCACCCGACATCTTCGACTCGGTTGAATATCATCTCTACGATAGGGTGTTGCAACTGCTGGACGAAGACCCGTCGCTGGTATCCGCACCCGACGGTCAGGGAGCTCCGCTTCGAATTGCCGCCGCCTATGGGCATCTCGACCTGGTGAAACTACTCCTAGCGAGGGCAGCCGATCCGACCCAGGCCAATGAGCGTGGCCTCAAACCGATCGATTATGCCCGCCGTGGTAACCATTCCGACATCGTGCAGCTGCTGGAAGGATTGTCCGCCGCGATTTGCGATTCATCTGAGATTTGAGGCTCGAGCTTTGAGATTCCCCCCTTATCTGCGAGCCAGTGCCATCGACACCCCGAGTGCCGCCAGGGCAGCATAAACATAGCCCGCGATTAGGTCGATGACATAGTGGTGACCGAGGTAAACAGTGGCAGCTCCTACGGCCAGCGGCAGCGCCAGCGTCCAGGCCAGGCGACGCCCCGCAAGTCGCATCGCTATCAGGGAGAAATAGAGTGGGTAGGCCGCATGCAGCGAAGGCATGGCCGCGATCGGATTTGGACTCAGCACGGTGATCAGATCGCCACTCACGAAGTGGCTGAGATCGGCCCCCGGCTCCGCAATGAATCCATTTCGGGTGGCCCACCAGGGTGGAGCAGCCGGAAAACACAGATAGGTGGCGAAGCCCAGGAGGCTCAGAACAAAGAAGCCGTTCATGGTTGACCAGTACCAGCTCCGATGCTTTAAGTAGAGCCAAACCGCGAAGATCACAGGTAACGGAAAATGCAGTAGATACAGACATTTGGCTAACAAATCAAGAAGTGTAGTCAGAGGTTGATTTAAGAGTCTTTCCTGGACCCAGACCGGGGGCAAAACGCCCCCGAAAAGCACTCGTTCCCAATCGATCAGATTCCGGACATTGATCTGTTCCGGCCTCAGACTGGAAACATAGCTGCGCAGCGAAAAGTAGTCGATGGAGATGATTACGAAAGGAAGCGAACCTCCCAGACCCCTTGCAACTTAGGCCACACCAGGAGTCCGAAACCCAGCAACACGAGTAGCATCTCCCACGGCCAACCGGTTCCTTTCAAGCCATAGAAGAAAACGAGAAAGGCCAGGAAGGCTAATTGCACCACCGCCATTGGTCGTCGTTCCTTCATAGCCACAAGCCTGTTACTGCAAACATTCTCTCAGATTGGACCGGTTTCCGGTTGCATTGCCGCATTGCCGAATTCTAATATGGAAATATGCTAGAGCTAGCGAAGGCATTTCGAATCCTGGGGGATGAGACCCGGCTGCGCATTCTGCGAGTCCTACAACACGACGCGCTCAATGTGGGCGAACTGACTCAGGTATTGGGGCTGGCTCAACCTTCGGTCAGCAAACAGCTGCGCGAGCTGCGGCGGGCGGAGCTGGTCGAGGGCTCCAAGAACGGTTCGTACACCTATTATCATCTCTCTTCCCTGCCCCCGGTATGGTGGACCGAGCTTGCCCGTCAGCTTCAGAACAGTGAGGACTCCAAAGGAGACTTCGCTCGTCTGCAGGAGATTAAGAATCAGCGGGAGGAGCTCTCCGAAAGCAGTGATCGCTTTGTGGTACCGGGCCGCTCCTGGGTGGCTTGGAGCCGGGCTCTCCGTTTCTTGCTCCCTGCGCTTCGGGTGGCTGATTTTGGATGCGGTGATGGCGCCTTCACGTTCGAGATATCGGCCTGGGCCGAGAAGGTCTTTGCCATCGATCAAAATGGGAGCCTATTAGAGCAAGCTCGAGGCAAGGCTGGCGACCGGCGTGGTCGTATTGAGTTTCTGGAAGAGGATATGTCAAATGTATCGATAGGCGACCGAGCGGTCGACTTGGTCGTGATTTCGCAGTCGTTGCATTTCGTCGAGGATCCGCCCAGCGTCCTGGCCGAAGCCTATCGTATCTTGAGCGAACCGGGAACCTTGTTACTGCTTGATCTTTTGCCCCATCATCAGGATTGGGTGGTGCGGGAACTGGATCATCGTTGGAAGGGTTTCGAAGCCAGCCAGCTCAAAGCGTGGCTTAGAAAGACCGGTTTTTGTGACATTGAGAGTGATTGCACCATAAAACAAGGCCCGGATCCGTTCCGAATTCTGATTCTGAAGGCCTGTCGAGACCGGGGAGGTGGCTCGTGAGCGGTCAGGCTGAACGGCTGTTAGGAATACTGAAGAAGAGAATCTGTGTTCTGGACGGGGCCATGGGAACTGCAATCCAGCAGCTGGATCCCAGTGCGGACGACTTTGGAGGCCCAGAATATGAAGGTTGCAATGAGAATCTTTGCGTCACCCGCCCGGATTTGATTGCTACGATCCACCGCAATCATCTCGAGGCCGGGGCTGACATCATCGAGACCAATACCTTCGGCAGCACAGATCTCGTGCTGGCTGAGTTTGGACTTCAGGATCAAGCTTTTGAGATCACCCGGGCCGCCGCCCGAGTGGCCCGACGGGAAGCGGACCGAGCCGGCTCGCCCGAGCATCCTCGCTTCGTAGCCGGCTCCATGGGCCCGACCACAAAGGCCATTTCTGTGACGGGTGGGGTCACTTTCGATGAATTGGTCCTCACCTATGCCGGTCAGGCCCGAGCACTACTCGACGGAGGGGTCGATTTCCTGCTGCTTGAAACCTGTCAGGATACGCGCAACATCAAGGCTGGCGTGCTCGGCATCGAAGAAGTGGGCCGAGAGTTGGGAGCCCAGCCGCCGCTGGCGATCTCGGTCACCATCGAAGCAATGGGAACGATGTTGGCCGGACAGACCATCGAGGCACTTTACACCAGCCTGGCCCATCTTCCGCTTCTCTATATCGGTTTGAATTGCGCGACCGGCCCCGAATTCATGACCGATCACATTCGATCGCTTTCTGAAGTGGCCCGATTTCCGGTAGCCTGCGTTCCGAATGCTGGACTCCCCGACGAGGAGGGTAACTACCTGGAATCTCCTCAGATGATGGCTCAAGTCTTGAGCCGATTTCTGGATGAGGGCTGGCTCAACCTGGTGGGTGGATGCTGTGGGACGACCTCGGCTCATATCGCCACCATGGCTGAGCTTGTGCGAGACCGGGCTCCCCGCTGCATTCGCCAGCTCCGAAGCACTTTTGTGTCGGGCATCGATAATCTGGAAATCGAAGATTCAATCCGGCCGGCTCTGGTGGGGGAACGAACCAATGTACTGGGCAGCCGACGTTTTAAGCGGCTGATCCGGGAGAGGAAGCTGGAGGAGGCCTGCGAAATTGCGCGTCGTCAGGTCAAAAAAGGCGCCCACATCATCGATATCTGCCTGCAGGATCCGGATCGTGATGAAGTCGCCGATATGTCCGAACTCCTGGACTTGCTGGTGCGCAAGATCAAAGCTCCATTGATGATCGACTCGACAGATGCGTCGGTCATGGAAGAGGCGCTCACTTATTGCCAGGGAAAAGCGATCCTCAACTCGATCAACTTAGAGGATGGAGAAGAACGGTTTGCCCGGGTCGTACCCATGGCCAAGCGTTTTGGTGCCGCGCTGGTAGTGGGGACGATCGACGAGGACAAGCAGCATGGGATGGCCACGACGCGGATCCGAAAACTGGAGGTAGCCCTTCGCTCCTATCACCTGTTGGTCGAGAAATATGGCGTTCCTCCAGAGGACATCATCTTCGATCCCCTGGTTTTTCCCTGTGCCACGGGAGATGAAAATTATCTGGGCTCGGCTCTGGAAACGGTAGAGGGCGTCCGGTTGATCAAGCAGCATCTTCCCGTCTGCAAGACGATCCTGGGTGTCAGTAATGTGTCATTTGGCCTGCCTCCGTCGGGACGCGAAGTCCTCAATTCGGTCTTTCTCTTTCACTGCACCAAGGCCGGACTCGATTTGGCCATCGTCAATACTGAAAAGCTGGAACGATATGCCTCGATTCCAGAGCAAGAAAAGAGGCTGTCAGAGGCCCTTCTCTTCGAGACGTCCGACGATACGCTAGCCCGTTTCGTCTCCCATTTCAGAGATGCCTCCAGTCGCATCGTCAAGGACGTTAGCAAGTTGTCACTGGATGAGCGGCTGGCCAACTATGTCATCGAGGGGAGTAAGGATGGTTTGATTGCAGACCTGGATGTCAAGCTCAAGGACACGGTTCCGCTCTCGATCATCAATGGGCCTCTGATGGCTGGGATGGACGAAGTCGGACGACTTTTCAACAACAATGAACTGATCGTGGCCGAGGTCCTGCAAAGCGCGGAAGCCATGAAAGCCGCGGTGGCCTATTTGGAAAGCTTCATGGACAAGGCGGAGTCGTCCAATCGAGGAACGGTGATTCTGGCCACTGTCAAAGGGGATGTCCACGACATCGGGAAGAATCTGGTCGACATCATCCTCAGCAACAACGGCTACAAAGTGGTCAATCTGGGTATCAAGGTGGCTCCTCACGAACTGATCGAGGCCATAGAAAAAGAAAACCCCGACATCGTCGGGCTCTCGGGCTTGCTGGTGAAGTCCGCCCAGCAGATGGTGATCACCGCTCAAGAATTGAAGCAGGCGGGACTGAGCCCCCCGCTGCTGGTAGGGGGAGCCGCGCTGACGCGCAGTTTCACCCGGCTCAAGATCGCGCCCGAGCACGAAGGCCTGACCCTTTACGCACAGGATGCCATGCATGGGCTGGCGCTGGCCGGGCAACTGCAAAAGGGAGATCGTGGCCAGTTGAAAGCAGAGTTGGAGGAGGAGGCTCGGCGCCTGAAAAAACAAAAGTCGAAGCGGCTAGCGGTCCCGGCCGTCCGCACCGTTCCCTCCATTCAGCAGTTGACACAGCTTCCTTCTCCTCCCGATTACCGGAGGCACCTTCTGCGCGACATCCAGCTCGATCACATCTGGCCCTTCATCAATCCTCAAATGCTCTTCGGTAAACACCTGGGACTGAAGGGACGGGCCGAGCAGCTGTTGGCCGAATGCGATCCCAAGGCACTCGAGCTGCGAGATCTGGTGGACGATCTGAAGCAACAGTGCCGCCGAGGGAGTATGACGGCCCACGCCGTGTGGCAGTTTTTTCCGGCTTCCGCCGATGGAAACTCGATCCGCCTGTTTGACTCCCAAGGTCAAGGAGCGGAGCTCTCCCGGTTCGACTTCCCGCGCGGGGCGTCGGGATTGTGTCTGGCTGACTTCGTGACTCCCCGCAACGGCTCCCACAGAGACTCAGTTTGCCTGTTTGCCGTAACTGCTGGGGCCGGCATCCGGCAGCTCTACCAGTGTTTCTACGATTCCGGGGACTACCTCAAGAGTCATATCATCCAGGCTCTGGCCATTGAGACCGCCGAAGCCCTGGCCGAATGGCTCCACTCCAAGCTGCGCGGACAATGGGGATTTCCCGATCCGGCCGATCTGAGCATGCGCCAGCGCTTTCAGGCGAGGTATCGAGGAAAGCGCTATTCCTTCGGATATCCGGCTTGCCCCAATCTGGAAGATCAGGCTCTATTGTGGAAACTGATCGATCCCTCAGAAATCGGGATCGAACTGACCGAGGAGTTTATGATGGAGCCTGAGGCCTCCGTCAGTGCCGTGGTCTTTCACCATCCCGAGGCGCGCTACTTCTCGGTTCAGAATGTCGAGGACTGAGGCCACAAGAGATGGTCTTCGTAGGGATTGCATTTCATCGCACGAGTATCAGCGATTCCCGTTTACATCTGGTCGCCGGCTCCTTTTCCCTCGCCGCTGGTCCCGGTTCCCATCCCCTGGCGGGTCTTCCAGGAAGGCCGTTGTTTTGATGCCGGATACCTCGATCCTCCCGCGGCAACGCTGATTGGTGCAGCTGACCATATCGTCCAGCAGGAGCATGTAACTCTGAGCCTTGGCGAACTTGGCACGATCCCGTTCGTCGGCCCGTCCCGCCAGGCGCCGCTTCTTACGGCGGACCAGCCAGCGTAACTTAAAGGTATTTCTCTCCCGACAACGGGGGCAGATCAAGACCGCGTCTCGAGTGGTCCGGGATTCATCGAAAAACTGCCGCTCGTCCATGGGCTACCGTCCTCTTTTCCCAACAAAACCTTAGTCTACACAGCCACACTCAGCTTAACCAAGTGCACAAGTTGAAAAAAATGACAGATGCTCAACCAAATTCGCCAGAGGCGAGTCTCAAAGTTGAAGTTCCATATTCTCATTGCCTATCTCCAAATTGACTCGTACGCCGCAATATTATATTGTAATATTGTGACTCGAAAAAGTCTTGGAGAATTTGAACATCTGGTGCTGCTGGCGGCCCTCCACTTGAAGGGTGAAGGAGATGGAAGGCAGATTGTCGAAGCCATCCGGAAGCGGACCGGCCGTAGTATCTCCCGCAGCTCTCTCTACATCACTTTTGATCGACTCGAGACGCGCGGTTTTCTCTGCTCTCGACTGGCCGATCCAAGCCAGCAGCGGGGCGGACGGCCACGTCGCTATGTCGCGGTCACCGACCGGGGAATCCGTGCCCTGAGCGCGGCCCGCCTGCGCATGATGGCGATGTGGAATGGCCTCGAACCCTTACTAGGAGAGAGCCCTTGACGACCCTCGAACCCCAGTCACCCCCTCGTCTGGCCAGCTGGCTTTTGGAACGGATACTCTCAGGTGAGAGCACCCGCTTCGGCTTGATCGGTGACCTCTACGAAGACTATTGGGAGCGCTACCAGTCCTTTCCCGTCCGATCCCGCTTGTGGTACTGGATTCAGACGCTCCGCATTCTCTTCCGTTTCGCATTCTCGGCTTTCGCGGGGCCGCTCCGCGATCTCTTTGCAAAGGGAGATGCCGTCCCCACGAGAAAAAGGAGAATAACCTTGCAAGAGCTTGCACAAGATCTCCGCTACGCGATCCGAACGTTCACCAGAAACCGGACATTTGCGTTGATCGCAGTCAGTCTGCCAGCCCTGGCTATCGCCGCCAACTCGGCGGTTTTCAGCGTTCTTGACGCCACCCTTCTCACTCCCCTGCCCTATCCCCAGCCGGATCGCCTGGTGCTCCTTTCCAACTTGAACGGAGACGGAGAAAAGGACTCTGTTTCTCCGGCCGATTATCTGGATTGGAAGCGGCTCAATGATGTCTGTGCGGGGCTAGCAGCCTATCAAACCGATACCTTCAATCTGACGGGTGGGGAAGAACCGCTCCGACTCGTGGGTTTGCGGGCTGCGGCCGACCTCTTTCCCGTGCTGGGACTGGCGCCAGCGCTGGGCCGACCGTTCCACGAAGAAGAGGATGTCTCAGGAGCGGCCGGGGTGGTTCTTCTGAGCTCTTCCGCCTGGCAGTCTCTCTTCCAGGGCAGGTCCGATATTCTGGGTCAGATCCTACAGCTGAATGGAATACCCCATGAGGTGATCGGCGTTCTGCCTCCAGAATGGAGGTTTCCAAGTGCTGAGGTGCAGCTTGTTGTCCCTCTGGCACTCACTCGCGAGCAACAGAGCCAGCGACGGTCTTTCTTTCTCAGCGTAGTCGCCCGGCTGCTGCCCGGTCGGAACTTGGCCCAGGCGAACCAGTCCCTACAGGCTCTGGTAGAGAGCATCAGGGCGGAGCAGGCCAACACCCACAATCTGGGAGCGATTGCCGAACCGCTGCAACGGTCGCTGGCCGGCAACTTCAGATCCATGATGGCACTCTTGCAGGGAGCCGTAGTGCTCCTCCTCCTTGCGGCTTGTGGCAACCAGGGAAATCTCTTGATGGCGCGCGGTAGCTCCCGTTCCCGAGAACTTGCGACGCGAGTGGCGCTGGGAGCAGGGCAGGCTCGCATCTCTCGCCAAATTCTCACCGAAAGCCTGCTGCTTGCCCTGGCAGCCGGCTTGGCAGGGCTGGGGCTGGCTCACCTCCTGCTGCGCTTCCTGATCATCCGCATTCCGCAGGATCTGAGCTGGGCAAATGAGATCTCCCTCAATTCCCGAGTGGTCCTTTTCAGTATCCTTCTGTCCTTGACGGGAGGAATCCTATTTGGCCTGGCTCCGGTCTTCCAAGCTCGCCGCATCGATCTCAGCCGAGCCATGAACCTGGGCTCCCGAGGCTCGTCCACGGCGGGCCAGCTCCGCTCGTTCTTTGTCGTAGCTCAGGTCATGCTGGCGGTGGTTCTTCTCACAGTTGGTGTCCTCTTTGTTCGTTCGTTCTCCTACTTGAACCGACTTGAGACGGGATTCGAGCCGAGCGGGCTCCTGACCATGCGAGTCGACCTACCTGATACGCAATACCCGCTCGGCCCCGAGCGCGTGCAGTTTTACAATCGTGTCCTGGAAGGCGTGCGATCCCTTCCCGGAGTCGAGAAGGCCGGCTTCACGGCGGGCCTGCCCTTTAGCCTGGAGGGGGGCGCTCTAGGCTTTACACTCGAAGATCGGGAAGTGATGGAGGGACTTCCTACTTGGGCGGTGTGTCGGGGAGTCAGTGACGGCTACTTCGAGACTCTGCGCATTTCACTGCTCTCGGGACGCCTTTTCCGCAAAGGGGACATGGGGAGTAAGGCTGCACCGACCGTGATAGTGAACAGCTCTCTGGCTCGACGCTACTTCGGCAATGAAGATCCGGTCGGGGAACGCTTCAAACTCTTCGGTAGATCGTCTTCGACTCCCTGGGCTGAGATTGTGGGAGTGGTTCAAGACGTCAGGCGCTTCTCCTTGCAGATAGACCTGCCTCCTGCCTTTTACCTGCCCTATGGCCAGTTACCTATCGTCCATTTCGAACCCCGCGATCTTGTGATTCGAAGTCGCAGCTCGATCTCCTCGTTACCCCAACTGGTGCGAGAAGAGATTCGTCGCGTAGACCCCAATCTCCCGGTCTACGGTATTCGGAGCATGAATCGGATTCTCGAAGAATCGGTAGCCTTGCCCCGTTTCAATATGTTCTTGTTCGGGCTGCTGGGACTGGTTACAGCTTTGCTTGCGGCCACCGGAATCTACGGTGTCGTCTCATATGACACGGGCCAGCGTATTCCTGAGATCGGAATACGCATGGCGCTGGGCGCAGGACGCTCGCGAGTGCTCTCGATGGTTCTGGGAAGCGGTGCCCGGCTCGGTCTGGCCAGCGCCCTGCTCGGACTTCTCCTGGCCTATCCTGCATCGCGTCTACTGGCAGGCTGGACCTACGGTATTCAGGTCAGCGACCCGCTCTCCTTTCTGCTGGTCGGAGGCGGCAGTCTCGTACTGGTTGGTGGCTTCCTGTTTGGAGCCGGCAATTCGCGCGACACGATCGATCCCCATCTGGCTCTGCGCCAAGACTAGAGTCAAGATTGGCTAGTGTACTGCCCGATAAGTTCCCGATGTTAATATTGGCCGAGCGATTCGCGAGCATTTTGGACCTTTGCCAGGATTGAGTCAGCAGTGGCGCGCCACTTGAAGGGCTTGGCCAAGCGTTGATTGTGAACCCGAATATATCTTTTGATTTCCTGTCTCAACTCTTGGACGCTGCTGAAAGAGTTTCTGTAGATCGAACGGCGCTCCAGCTGTGAGAACCAGCTTTCGACGGCATTGCGCCAGGAGGCGCTAGTGGGCGTAAAGTGGAGGTGGTATCGGGGCCGCTGGGCCAGCCAGCTTTGAACCTGCGTGGTCTTATGAGTGCTCGAGTTGTCCAGGATTAAGTGGACATCCAGTTCGGGCTCGACCGCTTGATCAATCTGGCGGAGAAAAGCCAGGAACTCCTTGGCTCGGTGCCTATTGGTGATGCGGCCCATGACCTCACCTGTCACCACATCGAATGCGGCATACAGACTGGCTGTACCGTGGCGCTTGTAATCGTGTGTCCGGCGTTGGATCTGTCCAGGTCTGAGCTGGAGCATCGGCTGAGTTCTATCCAGAGCCTGGATCTCAGTTTTCTCGTCCACGGATAGAACCAGCGCATTGTCGGGCGGATCCATATACAGACCCACCACATCGATTACCTTTTCGGCGAAGTGAGGATCGTTGCTGATTTTAAAGTTACGGACTCGATGCGGCTTCAGGTCGGCTGCCTTCCAGATCTGGGCGACTTGATGTTTGCTCACTCCGGAGTGTTCGGCCATCAGTCGCACACTCCAGTAGGTCGATTCCCGTGGGATGCGTTCAACGGTGGCTTTGAGAATAGCTCGCACATTGGCATGCGATAGCTTCCGCGGAGGGCCCGATCGAGGTCGATCCTCCAGTCCTGACACTCCCTGCTCAAGATAGCGCCTGCGCCACATTTGCACACTCAGTAGCCGCTTGGAGAGCCTTTCCGCAACTTCAGTCGCCGTCAGCCCCTGGCCGCAAGCCAGAATTATTTGAGCCCGTTCGGCCAAGACTCGATCGGTCTTGGAAGCCCGCAACCAGGACTCCAGTATTCTTCGATCTTGTTCGGGTAGCTTTAGTCGAATGTGGGGTCTTGCCATACCCAACAATAGCAAACTACCCTGACAATTAACATCTGGAACTTTCCGGACAGTGCACTAGGAGTCTTTTTCTGCCGTGGGCTGCGCTCCCGCTTGCGGCTCTGAAAATCGTGCCTTCAAGTTCACTGTGCGTCGATAACCGGACCGTGGCCTTGGAATGTCGGCTCTCAGAGCGCCAAGCGGCAGCGCGAGCGCGGGAAAGCCAGACTCGTTGACACCAGGACTCCGGCTCCTTCTGTCTGACCACTTCCCTGCTTCTTCGCCTCCTTTCGCTCACTTAATTTGCAGCGGTCTCCCCCAGAAAGTTAAGATTCGAAATGGAGGTGCTGTCCGTGATTCCAAGACTTGGCCTGTGTTTGCTTCTAGCAGTTCAAACGATCCCGCTGCTTGGCGGTCAGCCGCGGTTGGGGGAATCCCTTCAGGTGGGCTATGCCACGATGGAGGCTCTGAATGGTGGAAATCTCCCTATCGGCAGTGCCCTCTTCAGCCTTCGCAACAGCGACGGGATTCTGGTTTCGGAGGCAGGGATTTCGGCCGTAGAGCCGATTCGCTCGGGGCGTATCTTCGTCGACCAGGCTGGCAATAGCACGGGTTTAGCGTTGGCAAATCCGATGCTCAGCGACATCCAGATCCGATTTACTCTGCGTAACGCCGCTGGGGACGCGATCGGGCAAGAAACTCTCGGCCTGGGGGCCCGACAGCACTTTGCTAATTTCGTCGGTGAACTGTTCCCGATGACACCCCCCAATTTTCTGGGTAGTCTGACTTTCGACGTGCTGACTCCGAACGGCGAGGTAGCTGCTGTCTCGATTCGGCAGGGGGTGAGTGCTCAAGGCGACCCGCTGTTTGCCACTCTCCCAGTCGCTTCATTAGAGCAGAATGTGGCTCCGTCCGGAGCTGGCGCCACCGAATTGGTCCTTCCTCACCTCGGGGCGGGAGGGATTCCTGGAAGCACGACTTCGCTCAGCTCGCAGATCTTGCTCTTCAACTTGGTCGGGGCAGAAGTCCGAGGCCAGATTCGGCTGGTAGGTGGGAATGGTCTGCCGTTGATAGCCGATCTTGACGGGATCTCGGGATCGACATTCGACTACGTGATCCCGCCCGACGGAGTGCTCCGGAGTACTCTGACCAGCGCGGGTCCAATCGTGCAAGGTTACGCAATCGTGAGCCTCACCCAAGGCCCCCTGCTGCTGGCGGCCACTGCAGTTTTTCGCTTCGAAACCCCGGAAGGTCTGATCTCGGAAGCCGGTGTGAGTGCCATCCGGGCCACTACCCGAGTCCGCGTACTGGTCGATTTCGTGGGAACTCAGACTGGCGTAGCCGTCGCTCGGGCCGGGTTGCCGGCTGGAGAAGTGATCTTCGAACTGTTCGACCAAAACGGTTTCAGCCTGGCCACCGAAACCGAGGATCTTGCGGCCGGGGGATATCTTCCTATCTTTGTAAGTGAGTTATTCCCGGGCGAAATCCACGCAAGCTTCACGGGGATTCTGGAAATCCGGTCCAGCAGCCCGCTCGTACCCATCACGTTGAAACTGACTTTGAATGAGCGCGAAGACCCCATCCTGACTACCCTTCCCATAGCCGATCTCACCCTACCGCTCTTCAGCAACACCCGGATCCTCCCTCAGATCGGTTTCGGCTCTGGCTTCTCCACGCGGCTCATATTCTTGTGGCCGGAGACTTTAAGCGGCGGCCAGTTCCGGCTCACCTTTACAAACTCGGATTCCAGCCCCATGGTGCTGCCAATTACCGGAACAGAGAACTCACAGTTCGACTTCTCCTTCAACCGCGGCGGAGCCCGCCAGGTTCGTCCCAACAATCGATCCACCCCCGTGCAACTCCTGCTGAATTTCGGCATGCCCGGCCAGGCGGAGATTCCGGTCATTCAGGGCGACACCAGCGTCGTGCGGACTCTCATCGTCGACTCGGACGGCGCATTCCGGGACGATTTTGATCCGTCGTTCGCAAGTCTCGATCCCTCGGTGGCAACGATTGATGCCTTCGGAGAAATCCAAGGGATGCAGGCCAGCTTCAGCTCCTTGACGGTAAGCTTAGCCTCGATCGTTAACAGCGCGACCATTCAGGTCACCGACGTTACGAGTGGACCGCCTGGCATCACGGCGGAAGGAGTGGTCGAAGACTCATCGGGTCTGCTTTTCTTGACGAGCCCCTCCACCCACCGGGTTCTCACTCTCGAGTCACTCGATCAACAACCCGAAGAATACGCCGGAGTCGATTCGGTGCCCGGGCATCTGGACAGCCAGCGGGCCACGGCTTTGTTCGACACTCCTACTTTCCCGAGCCTGGATCGTGCCGCCAACCTTCTCTATGTATCGGATAGCGCGAATCGAAGGATTCGCCGGGGCGATCCAGGGGCGGACGGAGAAGTGAGCACTCTGGCCGGCACCGGAGCTTCCGGCAACCAGGATGGAGTTGCCGTTCAGGCTACCTTCTCGGATCCTCAGGGCGTGGCTCTGGATAATCGGGGTGGACTCTGGATCGTCGACCGTGGAAACCACACCATCCGGCGCCTCGATCTGCTCACCGGCATCGTGTCCACCGTGGCCGGAAGCCCAGGTTCGCCCGGCTTTCAGGACGGAGACGGGGCAGCGGCGAGATTCTCGATGCCGACTGGTATCGCCTTCGAGTCTGAATCTATCGCCCAGCAACTCCAGCGCCAGCAGGATGCTACGCCTCCTCCTCCCACTACCGTGATCGTGGCGGATACCGGAAACGGAGCGCTCCGCCGGGTAGGGCTGGATGGCTCCGTCGAAACCCTCACATTCCCTGCAGCCGCAGTCCCTCAGGGGTTCGATTTCTCACCCTTTTTCGAGCCTACCGGGGTGGGGATCGACGCATTCGGCACCATTTATGTCAGCGAGCCGACGGAAGGTCGTGTCAGCGCAATCCTTCCGAACACATCGATCGTTCAGATTCATGCCCCAAAGCTGCTCGTCAATCCACGGGGTATTTCGATCACCCAGGCTGGAAAGCTGGTCATCGCGGATGGGGACAGTACTGTGCGAGCGATTCGTTTTGGAGCCCCTCAGATAGCGACAATCTCGCCGACGACACTCGACCGGCAAGGCGGCCAGGAGGTTGAGATCCGCGGGCAGAACTTCTCATCTGAAGCAGTCGTGGTGGTCGGTGGGCGGGGCGCCCGCAATCTGGAAATCGTCGACAGCACCCGAATCTTTATCAACACCCCTCCCTTGTCGGGCGATGATTTGCGGGTAACCGTGCAGACCCGGGCGGCACCGCTCAGAGCCCGTTCACGATTGCCGTTCCACCCCGGGAAGACCTGGCGCCGGGGACGATTGTGACTGTCGCCGGAGGAGGAAGTTTCGCCGGAGATGGCGGACCCGCCAGCCAGGCCCTGACCAACCGCCCCGTGGGCATGACGTTCGACCAACACGGAAACCTCTTCCTGGCCGAGGCGCTCCACAACCGGATCCGCCGCATTGATGCCCAGACAGGGATCATCAGAACGGTGGCCGGTCAAGGAGTCCCGACTCCGTTCCTGGACAATGTGCCGGCCTTGGAAGCAACCCTGAACCTCCCAACCCATACGGCCGTGACTCCGGAAGGGGATCTCCTGATCGCGGATTCCGGGAACCATCGCATCCGCAAACTGGACTCCTCCAGCGGAGCATTGTTCACAATCGCCGGAACCGGGATCGGCCCCGGAATCTCAGGCGACGGCGGCCCCGCGACCCAGGCTCAATTGTCCACACCCTTCGGCGTCGCCGTCGACTCGACCGGAGCCGTTTATATCGCCGACACTGGGAACAATCTGGTCCGTCGTATTGATCCTGTGACTCAGATCATCGAAACAGTTACTGGACTGCAGGGTCCAACAGGGGTGGACAAAGGACGGAATACTCTGAGCATCCCGATCTCCGTCAGTGTCGATTCCAACGACCGCGTCCTCATCGCCGATCGGGGAAACCATCGCATCGTCCGATTCAGCGATCTAGGCTTCGAAGTGATCGCGGGTACCGGGATCAGTGGGTTTTCCGGCGACGGCGGGCTTCCCTTGCAGGCCAGCTTCGCCAGTCCATCGGCTGTCCTGGCCGACTTCGATGGAAACATTCATATCCTCGACACGGCCAACAACCGACTCCGAGTCATTGACTCCAAGACCGGGCTCGTGTCGACCGTGGCGGGCGGCACTTGCTGCAATCTGGAAGATGGCATCGACCCTCGGCAAGCCAATTTGTTTTCCCCCTTTGGACTGGCCGCGGATGGGGCCGGAAACATCTTGATCTCTGACTTCCAGAATAACCTCGTCCGTCGCATCGATGCCAAGACCGGACTCATCGGAAGTGTCCTGGGAAGAGGTTCGAATGGGGATGGAAGTTCGGCTCTTGGAGCCGTCATGTTCCTCCCCTCTGATGTCAATTTCGACCCCATAACACTCAATCTGATCATCGCCGACAGAGAGGGCTTCCGGGTACGCGAACTGGACGCAAAGGGCCTGATCCACACGCTTGCTGGAAACGGCAAAACCTTCACCTTCGACGGGGCAGGAGGAACCGTGATAGGAGATGGTTTGCCCGCAGTGGACGCCGCCGTCGCACCCACCGGAATCGTCAAGACCGACTCCGGCTTCCTGCTCATCGCGGATTCTGCAAGCGGACGAATCCGCGGGGTCGATCGCGAAGGCATTATCAATTCTGTCTTAGTCGGTCTGACAGGGTTCGTCTCGATGGACATCGATTCCTTCGAGAACCTGATCGTGAGCGTGAGTGGATTCAACGTGATCGTGGGCTTGACACCTCAGGGCATGGTCCTTCCGTTGGCCGGCGATAGCAACGGGGCAAGCCCCGGTTTCAGCGGAGACGGTGGCCCTCCTGGGCAAGCTCTCCTCAATCTGGCCGGCGGAGGTGGCATCGACATCGATCACGACGCTGACAGCGTGAGCAGGGAGCGGCTCTTCGTGGCCGACACAAACAACCATCGAGTCCGAGTCATCGGCAATGGAGTGATCGATACATTTGCCGGAAACGGAAGCAACGAGACCATCGGAGACGGAGGACAGGCCGCCAAGGCCGGAGTGCCCCTGCCGATCGCCGTCGCCTATGACGAAGCGAATGACATCCTCTACATCGCCACTCTCGACAACAGGCTCCGCAGCGTCGACTCCGAAGGTGTAATCCAGACCCTGGCGGGGACCGGCAAACTGGGGAACAGTGGAGACGGAGAATCTGCCAACACAGCGACTTTCCGCTTCCCCAGAGGAATGGTAGTCGATGACCAGGGAAACATCTTCGTCGCTGACCAGTATAACTATGCCGTACGCATGATCCGGGCTCCCACCGGGAAGAACTTCTGAGTGTTTGAGTCAAGTTCGCAAATCGTAGTGTAACGCCCCCCTTTCACAAATCGTTCATGGCTGTAGCAGACAGGCGCATCGGGCGCGTAGACATAGATCCGAATTTTCTGATTGTCTAATCTGTGAAGGGGGACCCTGCAATGCCAAGGAGTTACTGGGCTGTTTTCCTGATCCTGATTCTCGCCGTAGGTGTAATCGTAGCGGCCGAGGAACGGGATGTTCCCGGGGATCAACGCCCCATCGAGCTGGTCGACATTTTGAAGTGGAATACCATCCGAACCGCAATCTTGTCGCCGGATGGAAGCTGGTTCGCCTACCAGGTGGCACCCGTCGAAGGTAATGGAGAGGTCGTCGTCCGCTCCACAAGAGGCACCACCGAGCATCGCTTCCCCATCGGAGTTCCGGCAGGCGGCGGCCGTGGACGGCGGGGTGGCCGTGGCGCTGCTCCCCGCAATCTGCAATTCTCTGAGGACTCCCGCTGGGTAGCTTTCTTTTCCTATCCCACTCAGCGAGCAACCCGACGGGCGCGCGCCAACCGCAGCGGTCCCCGACCGTCCAACAGCGTAGTTCTGGTCGATCTCAACTCTGAGGACAAGTTGGAGTTCGAGAAAGCCAAAAGCTTTTCCTTTTCCGGAGAGAACCCCCGCTGGTTCGCGGTTCACATGAACAGCCCGCAGAGTGGCGGTGGCGCCGCTGCAGCTGGCCGAAGGGCCGGGGGGGGCCGGACGGGAGCCGATGGCCCAGGCGGAGCCAATGCCGACCGGCCGATTGGATCAGACCTGATCCTCCGTGATCTGTCCAACGGTCAGCAACTCAACGTTGGGAATGTCGGCAGTTACGCATTCAATAAGCCGGGTAGCCACCTGGCCTGGAGCGTAGACACCCAAGACCAGATCGGAAACGGCATCCAATTACGCGATCTCGACTCTGGAATCGTGCGCGGCCTGGACAGCAGCAAGGCATTCTACCGCCGCTTGAATTGGAACAAAGAGGGGGATGCTCTGGCCGTCCTCAAAGGCCTCAAACATGAAGACTATGAGGACGACAAGTTGATCTCGGTGATCGCCTGGAATGGCCTGGGAAATACATCTCCTGACCGGGTGGAGTACGACCCTCACTCCGACAACAGTTTTCCAGCTGAGATGTCTATCAGTCCCAATCGGAATCCTACTTGGACTGAAGATCAGAAAGGAATCGTCTTCGGCATTCATGATATTGAAAAGAAGAAGCCTGAGCTCGATCGCCAAGGTCGTAGAGGGAGACGCCAGGCATCCGACCAAGAAGAAGGAGATGATGCTGAGGACGGCCAGGAAGAGACTCCCGGGGCTGGCCGAGGCGGAGGCCCAGATGAACCCGAGAGCCCTAGCCTGGTGATCTGGCACTGGAAAGATTCTCGCCTGCAGCCTCAACAACAGGTCCAAGAGACCCGCGACAAGAATTTCTCCTATCTCTCCATCTACCGTGTCGATGAGAACAAATTCGTGAGGCTGGCGGACGAGAGCTTGAGGAATGTGACTCCGGCTCCCCGAGACCGGTTCGCAGTCGGCACCGATATTCGAGAATACGAACGTGATGGAACGCTAGACGGTCGCCGCTACAGCGATATCTATGTAGTCGATATGAAGACCGGACAGCGCAAACTGGCGCTCCAGAAGAATCGCTGGTCCTTCGGTCCCTCGTCGGAAGGTGACTACATCCTGTACTACGAAGGCGGTCACTACTTTTCCTATGACATGAGGACTGGCCGCAGCAACAACATTACCCAGCGGGTCGACACCAGTTTTGTCGATACCGAAGACGATCACAATGTGGTGCAGCCTCCGATTCGACCGGTCGGTTGGATCAAGGGGGGCCAATCGGTTCTGCTCTCCGATGATTGGGATATCTGGAACGTCAGGGCTGATGGCAGCGGCGGAGAAAACCTGACGCTCAACGGCAAGGAAGAGCAGATCCGCTGGAGCCGACGCTTTCGACTCGATCCTGACGAAGAAGGCATCGATCTGAACGGGCTCTATTTGGGCCCGTACGGAGAGTGGACCAAGAAGGCCGGGTTGGCCCGGCTCGATAGCAAGCCAGGCCCCAGCATGCTGCGCTGGGATGATGCCTCTTTCGGCCGTCTTATCAAGGCCAAGAATTCCAACGTGTTCGCCTACACTCGGGCCGATTTCGATGAATACGACGACTACCACTTCGTGGATGCCGACTTCGGAGAGGCCACCCGATTGAGCGATGCCAATCCGCAGCAGGCAGAATATAAGTGGTCTTCAGGGGTTCGTCTGATCAACTATGAGAGCAAGAAAGGCGTCAAACACCAGGGTGCTTTGTTCCTGCCGGCAGACTACGAAGAAGGCAAGAGCTACCCCACGGTTGTTTACATTTACGAACGCCTCTCGCAAGGTCTGAACCAGTATGACGTCCCCCGCACCGGTGGCTTCGGTCGGTCAGTCTACACCAGTCGGGGTTATGCCGTCCTGATGCCGGATATCTCCTACACCGTCAACGATCCCGGGATGTCATCCGTGTGGTCGGTGCTTCCCGCATTGGAAGCCGCCATCGAAACAGGAGTTGTGGATCGGGCCAAGGTGGGAATCCATGGTCACTCCTGGGGCGGCTACCAAACGTCCTTTCTGATTACTCAGACCAAAGCTTTCGCGGCCGCCATCGCGGGTGCTCCGCTGACCAACATGATCAGTATGTATAGTTCGGTGTATTGGAATTCAGGCTCGGCCAATCAGCCCATCTTCGAGAGCAGCCAGGGACGCTTCACCGGAGGCTATCTGGATGTTCCCGAAGCGTATGCTCGCAATTCACCGGTCTACTTCGCTCAGAACGTCGAAACTCCTCTGCTGCTGCTCCACAATGACAAGGATGGAGCGGTAGATTTCAATCAGGGAGTTGAGTACTACAACACCCTGCGCCGACTCAACAAACCGGTGATTATGCTGGAGTACGTAGGCGAGAACCATGGTCTTCGCGAGCCCAAGAACCGGAAGGACTATTCGCTCCGGATGATGGAGTTCTTCGATCACCATCTGAAAGGAGTCGAGGCTCCTGAATGGTTGGCCAAAGGGATCACCCACCTCGATCACCCGGATCATCTCGAAGAAAAGGCTCGCAGCATCATGCCCAAACCCAAGCCTCGCAAGGAGCGACCCGAGAGGAAGGATCCCCGGTAGCAAGGGTCCAAGGGAGCAGGAGTCCGATTGCGAGAGACCGGGCTTCTGGCTCCCGGACTATTGCTAAGTTTGACAGGTATTTATCTTGACGATCGAGTCAAGTTTGTTGGCTGGGCTTTGTAGGAGTTAGATTTGCTGACGAACCCGGCGATCCAGGCCCGATTCGGCAATCAGGGTCGTTCAAACATCGGCATTGGATCCTTCCTCCCCCATCTCTTCTTCCAGGAGAGCACAGTTCGCCAGCGCATCTGGACTCCTACAAAGCATGGGCTGCATGCGAGGCAGCGAAGCAGATCGGATGCGCGGCGAGTCCCGAGCTGTCGTTGCCAACTGAGATGCCCTTGCTTTGTAGAGTATTGCGCCCCGGGCGCCGTGGAGTGCGCCGAGAATCGGCGCCTTGTGCTCAAGGCGGAGCTGCACTCCGCACTCCAAGGGCTTTGCCAAGCTTCTTTCTTGAACGATCCAGCGCAGCCGCAAGCGCTCTGGAATGCGTGCAGCCGACTGCTTCTACCGGTCGAGCTTGCGCTGCAATCGGAAACTGCCACGATACTTTTGCGAAGCGAAAATGGCTTCAAATATTCCTCCGGAGAGGGTTCCGGAATACTGGTAGTTTCCCCCTCCCCACTTCCCGAGGTTCTCGGTTCCGGTAGTGCGGAAGATCTCCCCTTCGGGTCGGAGTGTCATGCGGATGTCCCTGCCGAAGGGAAAGATGATCCAGTAACGGGCTCGGAACTCGGCCCGGAAGTGCCGCCCCACGAGGTGCGTCAGGCAGCAGCTCAGACTGCCCCGATGACCCGTCGTCTCGCTTTCCCAGCGACCTACCCAAAATCCTTCAATACGGGTTTTCTGGGCATCTTCCATGGGTCCCTTAGGTTACACGCGGCTCCTGCCCTTCGGAACCTCAGGCGCGCTTTTCTTTCTCACAGTTCCTCCGGAGGGCAGAATCAGTCGTGAATCGACACCTTGGCGCTAGGCGGAGCTGAACTGGATCTGGGCGGTGCATCCGAGCTAGAATTTTAGGATGCGACAGGTCATCTTCAGTGGATGGGTTCTGCTCCTGGTACCGCTGGGAATCACGCTTTCTCGTAGCCCGGTTCAGGAGGACGAATCCCAGCTCATTGACAGAGGACGCTATCTGGCGGAAGTCGTGGGAGGCTGCATCGATTGCCACACTCCTCATGTCGGGCAGCAACCAGATCGCTCCCGGTTGTTTGCAGGCCATCCCCAGGAGGCTGTTGCGCCTCGCTGGGATCCAGCACTTTCCGAAGCCAACATCGGGTTGGTTATCTCACCTCTGGGTACAGCCTTCGCCGGTCCCCGTGGGGTGAGTTTCGCCTCCAACCTGACTCCCGACCCAAATACGGGTCTCGGGTCGTGGAATGAAGCCCTCTTCATTCGAACCATGCGCCGGGGCGATTTCCAGATGCCGATGCCAGCCCACCTGCAGGAAATCTCCCGCAGTGATCTGAAGGCTATCTGGGCCTATCTGGAGACCCTGGAATCGATCTACAACGGCGTTCCTAAGTCTCGTCTGCTGGAAGCTCCTCAGAAGTAAGCAATTCGGTGGCAAATCCGAAACCCCAAATACGACCATGGGTTCTTGTGAGTAGAGCTCGCGGAGAGAGACGGAAGGCAGTGCCCCCCATCGGGCCCACGGCCCCCATAACGCAATCCACTCCACTACTCGGACGGTCTCCCAGACTAGCCGAAGCACCCGAATTAGTAGAGAATGTTGCAAAACATACCGATCCTAACTCGGAGGTGCTCATGAATTGGTCACGTATTCTGATCGCGGGCGTAGTTGCTGGAATCGTCAGGGCAGTCTATGAATTCATACTTCATGCCGTGGTCATGAGTTCTACCTATGCAGGCTATCCGGAAGTTTTCGACCAACAGGGCGGCGGAGAGTTCTGGTTCCCCATCCTGTCTATCTTGATTGCAACGGTTATGGCCTACTTATACGCCAGAACCCAGAAGAGCTGGGGATCGGGAGTCATGGGAGGCGTCAGCTTCGGCTTCTGCCTGGGCTGGATCTTCTTCTTCCTGCCCTTTTACAGCTCGCTCGTCGTGTTGGGCTTCCCGTATTATCTGTCCTGGTTCTGGGGTGGCATCGATCTGATCGGCTCGGTCGTCACCGGCGCCGTGATCGGAGCGCTCCACAAATCTTAGTCCTGGTTCTCGGATCGAGCGGGCTGCGTGCCCGACGCCTCGTATCTCACCCCACGGCGCCCATAACGCGATCCGCCCCAATACTCGGACAGGCTCCTAGTCCCAAAGCAAGTACATCAGTGTTGATTCCAAGGGCCTGAAAAGGCCCGAAATGCCAGTCCTGACGGGTATTCTAGGGTTGCAAAAAAACTCTGGAAAACACCGAAAAGAAAGGCATTTCAGGTGAACCCAAAAGATATCGAAATCCTGCGCAAACGGCAATCGGGAAGTGAAGATCGATTAGATCGGAGTTGGATGCCGGAGAAGGGCCAAAGGGTGCTGCGCGGGGGCAACATCCATTATGCGATTTCGGATCGGGTCCGAGCCGTGGACTGCGGGGGGCTGGGTGTGATCCAGCTGCTGGTCAAGCAGCTGGAACTGGCCGAAACCATCGACCAACGGGTGAAGGTGCTGGAGCGGCATCTGCCGTACCGGGAATCGGATCATGTGCTCAATCTGATTTACAACGTCATGACGGGCGGTAGCTGCCTGCAGGACGTGGAGGCTCGACGCCGGGACCCGGTGTATCTGGACGCGCTGGGGGCCCGCAAGGTGCCGGCGCCGTCCACGGAGGGGGACTTCCTGCGGCGCTTCGACAGGAATTCGATCGGGGATCTGATGGAAGCGGTCAATGAGGCGCGACGGAAAGTGTGGTCGAACCAAGACAAGGAGTTTCACCGTCAGGCCACGATTGATGTGGACGGGACGATCGCCCCGACGGATGGACAGTGTAAGAGCGGAATCGGAATGAGCTACACCGGCCACTGGAGCTATCATCCGCTGGTAGTGTCTGTGGCTGAGACCAACGAGGTGCTCTATTTGGTGAATCGGTCGGGCAACCGGCCCTCCCATGAAGGCGCGGCCGAGGTGCTGGATCGGGCCATCGAGTTGGTGCGCGGTGGTGGTTTCCAGAAGGTGTTGCTGCGGGGCGACACGGATTTTACGCAGACGCGTCATCTGGACCGCTGGGATCAGGAGGGCGTAGAGTTTCTCTTTGGGGCGGATTCCAGCCAGGGGTTGGTTGGTCGGGCCGAAGGACTGGAGCCCAGCGCCTGGAGTCGGCTGGATCGGGCAAAGAAGAAGAAACTGCGAAGACGGCGGCGCAAGAATATCCGCCAGGCCCTGGTCAAAAAGAATGGCTATCGCAATCTGCAACTGGAGCGGGAAGATGTGGCCGAGCTGGCCTAGCGACCGGCGGCCTGCAAGCAGAACTATCGGCTGGTGGTGGTGCGAAAGCAAATTACGGTCACCCAAGGACAGGGACGGCTCTTTGACGAGACCCGCTATCTGTTCTATCTGACCAACCTGCGAAAGGAGTCGGCCAGGGAAGTGGTTTTCTCAGCCAATCGTCGCTGCCATCAGGAGAATGTGGTGGAGCAGCTCAAGAACGGGGTTCAGGCGATGCGGATGCCCTCGGACAGCCTCGAGTCCAACTGGGCGTACCTGGTGATTGCTGCCCAGGCCTGGAACTTGAAAGCCTGGCTGGGCCTGGTGCAATCCGACAAGACGATGGGGCAGCGGATTCTGAAGATGGAGTATCGCCGGTTCCTGCGCCAGCTGGTTCAGATTCCTTGCCAGATCCTGCAGCGGGGGCGACGTCTTCTTTACCGGCTGCTGAACGTCAACGACTGGACCGAAACGCTGCTGAGCGGAGTGCCGTCGCCCAAGCGGGTCCGCTACGGCTAACCCGCCACAGGACAAAGCAAAGAAAATCCACGGAGGTTCAAGGGCTGAGGTCGAAGTCTGTTCGAAAACGGCCGAAAATTCCGATTCTTGCCTCTCGATCCCACTCCGAAGGCCCTCCAGCAGGAGATCACCGTCGGATGCGCCCGACTCGCGCAGCCTTCAGTCCGAAAGTCGACCACAGAGGGCTAAATGACCCTCAAAAAGAGTCAATCGAGCGGCCCAGAAGCTGATACGCTTATTTTGGGCCTAGTTCAGAATTCTCTTAAGCTGTTGCTCCAATTCCTCACGGGTCACGAAGTACCGTACCCCGCTACGCTGGCCCATGGGGACAACCTCGAAGTTCAAGGACCGACCCAGCCGCGCGGCAATGTCGAGCGTTTCCGGGTGGGCCGCTACTCCGAAGGGGGAAACCCAGTCTCGCTTGGCCCGTGCGCTTTGTAGGAGCCAGCTCCGCCTGACGAACCCGGCCATCAAGGCCGGACCCAACATTGGCTCGGATCACTGCACTACTTCTATTTTCCGTACAGGAGGTAACAGCTGTGACAGGCAACGGGATAATCTCCCGACGCAAAGCCGTTTCGGAACCCGAAGAAATCGGGTTCTCGCCAGATTTCGAGGAAGTCCTGACGCCGGATGTCACCGTAGAAGAGAGCAGAAGCGGGCAAGGGTTGACCCTCGAAATAACGGGTGACGTGGTGCCCAAAGTGACAGCATGGGGAGACCCGGCCCACGTAGGAGAAGTAGAGCGAATCCATGGGTGTGGCCAGGCAGTGGCGAGGACTCATTTGGTCCGTCATCGGAATATCCGAATGAATGACGACTTCGATTCCTCGCTCCTCCTCCTGCTGTTTCAGCTCCAACAACTGTTTCTCGAGTCGTTGGAGTGGCACCTGGGAACGCCCGGGATCCAGGGCATACTTGAGAAAGCTTCGGTCCCAATCCTCCTCTGTCGATACCACATTGAGCTGTTTCAGATGCAGCTTCTGAGCCCCGATACTCTCGAGCCAGGACGAGATGAGAGGCAGATCGACCACGTTTTCTTCCTGGATTGAGAAGGCAATTCCGAGCTGGAAATCTCCTCCAATCTCGTGAGAGAGGGCCACCAGGCGGCGCAAATTCGCCGTCACTTTATCGAAGTCAGCGCCAAGGCGAATCTTTTCGAACGACTCCTTACGCATGCCGTCGACCGAGACCGTCAGCCGATTCATCCCCGCCTCCAGCAAGGCACGCGTATTGCGATCATTGAAAATCGTGCCGTTGGAGGTCATCGTCGTGAGACATCCTTGAGCGGCAGCCATCGCCACCATCTGATAGATCTCAGGATGAAGCATCGGCTCCCCCCAGCCGGTAAAATCGACGGTGTGAGCATAGCCCATGGCGTCCACAATCCGCTGGTAGGTTTCCAGCGGCATGTCCAAGTGCGGATCACTGGCGGAAAAGCGGGGGCACATCTCGCAGCCCAGATTGCAGCGGAAGGTAGGCTCAATATTGAACGAGATTGAGTTCGGGAGAAGCGGAGGACACCCGTTTCCCGTCGCTTCTCCTGGTGTCGGCGTAGAAGAAAATCGCAATCAGCGTCTCCTGCCCATCAGAACCAAACCGAGGAGGAATTCGATTCTTCACTGGGGCCGGTCTGATTGAAAGCCCGCACTCGGTACGTAAAAGAGCCGGTCACATATTTTCCCACCTTATCCTGATACTTGGTGGTGTTGGCTCCCACGAAGCCAACTACCTTGAACTCTTCACCATTGTCCGAGCGTAAGACCTGAAACCCGACTTCGTTCTCGGATTCGTCCTGCCAAGTCAAATTGGCAACAGCCATGGCCCCCTCGTAATCCGCCTTGCCCTTGAGGTTTACGGGAGCGATTGGAACCTCCTCCTGCACTGCCGCGAGGCTCACTACGACCACCAGACAGATGAGAGCAAAGATAACGATCAGGTCTTTCATCGGTTTCTCATTCAAATGTCAGGATGATCGGAAATCCAAAAAGTAACAAGAATTCCTCCGAAGCTCGAGTCGCGGGACCCATATTAGCACCTGGCCCCATTACTCGTACTCGGACGGGCTCGCAGAGAAGTTTCAATGCGCCTCAAACCGACGAGGAAGAAAGCCGGGAGTTTTGGCGTCAACCTGAGACTCTTTCCCGCCCCGGGCTGGCGCCTCGGAGCTCTGATGATCCTGCCGCCATTCTCAGGACCGGCGGTCGAGCCCATCCGGCCCAACTACAAGCTGTCTCAAAAACCAGCCAAGCGGCAGTCAATTCTCAGTTTCGGAGACTTGACCCCACTGTAAGCAAGTTGCAAGGGAGAGGTGCCTAGACGAGCGATTCTGAAATAACGTACCAATTGTTGGGAGCGCGACGCGAGTCAGGTCGAGGCGCGAGGACGAGATTGATGCCGGGTATCGACTTCCTCCTCTCTCCTTGACCTCGACTCGCAAGACCCGTTCGCAATTGGCACGTTATTTCGGAATCGCTCGTCTAGCCCTTGAATTGCGCGACGAGTTCCTGCACGGTAACCTTGGCATCTCCAAACAGCATCCGTGTGTTGTTTTTGAAGAATAGTGGATTTTGAATACCTGCAAACCCGGTCGCCATCGACCGTTTCGACACAACGACGGTACGGGCTCGGTCGACCTCGATAACGGGCATTCCATAGATCGGGCTGTCCTCATCATCGCGGGCGCCGGGGTTGACGACATCATTGGCCCCGATCACCATGCAAACATCGACGGTTTCCATCACGGGATTGATGTCATCCATCTCCACCAACTGATCATAAGGCACATCGGCCTCAGCCAAGAGCACATTCATATGCCCAGGCATTCGTCCGGCCACCGGATGAATTGCGAACCGGACATCGGTGCCATTTTCTTCCAGCAGGGAGGCCAGCTCCTTCACGGTATGTTGGGCCTGAGCAACCGCCAGGCCATAGCCGGGCACGAACGCGACCGAGTTAGCCGCTTCCAGAAGATAGTAGCAGTCCTCGGCGCTGATCGGTTTGACCTCTCCTTGTTCTCCTCTTCTCGACACCTGCTTGGTTGAGCCGAATCCGCTGAAGAGAACATTACTCAGGGACCGGTTCATGGCCTTGCACATGATCTGTGACAGGATGATTCCGCTGGCTCCGACAAAGGTTCCGGCTACGATCAGAATGTTGTTTTGAATTGCGAATCCGGCAGCGCAGGCGGCCAACCCCGAATAGCTGTTCAACAGGGAGATGACGACCGGCATGTCCGCTCCCCCGATCGCCATCACGGAAAAGATGCCGAGCAGAAAGGAGAGTCCGACCAGCCCGAGAAAGATGTTGTAGTTCCCCGGCGGATCGAGACAATAAACCGTTGCCGCGGCCAGCAGTACGATCAGCAACAAGCCGTTGACGAATTGCTGGCCTGTGAATACCAGTGGATCGCCAACCCGAAAACTCCCAATCCTCAAATCGCGGAGTTTGAGCAGGGCAATCAAACTACCGGTGAAAGTTAGCCCGCCAATCAGAACGGCGGCCGCAATCGGAACGGCTTCCAGACTGGTCTTAGAGAGTTGGCCGCTGTACTCAGCCCATCCGACAAGCAGGCTGGCAATCCCTCCAAAGCCGTTGAAGAGGGCTACCATTTCAGGCATGGCTGTCATGGCGACGGCCCGCGCGCCGACTAATCCGACTACCGCTCCGCCGGCCATTGCGATCAGGATCCAGCGCAGATCGACGATGCCCTGGTTGAAGAGAGTGGCGACGACTGCCAGAAACATGCCGAAAGCCGAAAACAGATTGCCTCGTCGTGCGCTGTCGGGAGATCCCAACAGTTTGAGGCCAAGCGCGAACAGCAGAGCGGAAACGATGTAGATCCCGTCAATCCAGTCATTCATGACTTTTTCGCATCTTTCCTGCGGAACATGCTGAGCATACGATTGGTGACGAGATAGCCACCGACTACGTTGATCGTGGCAAAGAAGACTGCCAGGGCTCCCAGGACAACCGCAAACTGATTGAACTCAGCGCCCGCGGACAAGATCGCTCCCACCAGAGTGATCCCGGAAATCGCGTTGGAGCCCGACATTAGGGGTGTGTGTAAAGTGGATGGGACTTTGGCGATCAGCTCAAATCCCAAGAAAATCGAAAGCATCAAGATAAATGCCAGATAGATCATTCGTTTCCTCTTTTCTGGAGTTCCTCGAGGCGGCGCCTTAGCCCGGATAAATACAAGGGTTATCGGCTGCAGGCTCCTCCGGCTGCGTTCAGCGCTAGATGTCCTTTAGTCGTTCGTTACAGATCCGTCCTCCGTGAGTTAGGAGACTGCCTTGCAGGATCTCGTCCTCCTGATCGAGACGGAAAACCTTTTCTTCCTGATCCCAGAACTCCTCCACCATGGCGACCAGATTGTTGGAATAGACGGTGCTCGCATCGACCGGTACCAAGCCGGGGAGATTGAGCAGGCCGAGGATCTTCACACCGTTGACTTCGACGATTTCGCCGGACTGGGTGCCAGCCACATTGCCCCCGCTCTCCGCAGCCATATCCACGATTACACTCCCCGGTTTCATTCCGTGCACCATTTCGTCAGTGACAATCAGGGGGGCCTTCCGCCCGAAGAGTTGAGCCGTCGTGATCAGAATATCGGATCTGGCACAGAAAGCGGCCATCGCCAGACGTTGCATTTCCAGCTGTTCTTCGGTGAGCTGCTTGGCATATCCGTCCTTGGTCTGGCCCGTGTCTCCGATGTCAATCTTGGCGAAACGTGCGCCCAACGACTTGACCTGCTCCTCGACCACCTCGCGAGTGTCATAAGCCTCAACTCGAGCTCCTAGCCGGCGGGCGGTGGCGATCGCCTGCAAACCAGCCACGCCAGCACCAATAATGAAAACCCGCGCGGGAGCAATGGTTCCAGCCGGTGTCGTCATCATGGGCAGGATTCGCTTCAAATGGTGAGTGGCCACAATCAGAGCCACATAACCGCCCAGGTTGGCCTGTGAACTCAGGGCATCCATCTTTTGCGCTTTCGTAGTCCGGGGAATCATCTCCATGCTGATAGCGCTGACCCCTTGCTTGGCCATGGCTTGCACCGCGTCAGGATCGGCAAAAGGATCCAGAAAGCTGATATGCACCGCGCCCGACTTGAGGGCTCGAATGTCTTCCAGTACCGGTTTACGTAGCCGGAGAATGAGATCACCCGTCCTCAATAGATCCGCCTTTGGAGCCAGCTTCGCTCCCGCCGCTTGATACGCGGTATCAGGAAAAACGGCTCCCAGGCCCAGGCCCTTCTCTACCCAAACTTCAGCCCCCAACTCAACCAACTTCTTGGTTCCCTCCGGCGTCAGGGGGCAACGGGTCTCGGTGGCTTCCTGCTCTCGGGGAACAACTATTCTGATCAAGGTTGAGTCCTTTTCTTTAGGGCGGCCAGCTTTGTTACTCTTTTTTCGAAAGACTCCCAGTATTCCTGCGTTCGCGGGCGATCAAGATCCATCCCCAATTCATGCGGGCCAGCATGATTTCCCGGAGTGTTTCTCGGCGTGATTCTAGCGTTTCAGTGGAGTTCGATCCGCACCTTTAATTGCCGCTGTGATAACTCTCAGCAAAGATTCTCTTGAGCGGATTGAGACAGTAATTCTCAATCAGGTCGGCCAGGGTATCTTCGTGATCCATAAGTAATTCAAGATGCCGTTGCCGTAAGGGGAAATAGAGCCGGATGATATCCGCTTTGTCCTTTCGAGCCTCCAGGGTAACCGAATCACCCATGAGTGGTTCGAACGGCAGCAGGTCGTTGTAGGTGAAGCGATCAAAGCTCGGATGGGTCCAGGGCTTTTCGATCCGACTCCTCCAGTAGTAGTCTCTCAACCGGCGCATGAAAGCGTCATAATCGAAACCATCCGACTTGTTATTCACACTCGACTCTACCTGGATCCGGCCATCTTCCTCGACAACTGCCAGCGCATAGGTCACATCCAGCTCATCAGAGCGAGCAAACTTCAAACGATGGGCTGAACCATGGAAGATCTTGATCTCCGGTTCTACCCCAAGCTGACGACTCTCTTCTTCGGTCACGTAATTCGACTTCACGCGATCAAACCAGCCTTGGATGATTTGATTCAAAATGCCATCGACACGTGCCAAATACCCTGCATGATCACTCATGATTATGAAAAAGAGTATTGTCTCGGATTTGGCCCCCAAATGTAAACCGGTGAAGAGAACCCTCAATGCCCGCGCTTGGAAAACTTGACCCAACGGCAAAGAATTCGCGCTGGAGTAGGCTCCTGGTAGCCTGTCCGAGTAATGGGGTACAAGCGGGCGCCGCGTTGCATCGGTTTTGTTTCCCTTGATAGATTAATGTAATGCGTTTTGTGCGGATCTTGTCGCTAATCGGTTTGCTGCTCGTTCCTGGCTCGGTCCTGGGACAAAGGGACGAACCTATTCGGGTAGATGTCAACGCTGTCAATATTCTGGTCAGCGTCATGGACAAGAATGGGCGCTTCGTGACTGACTTGCCGCGCGGGCGCTTCGAGGTCTTCGATTCCGGCAAGAAGCAAGAAATCACGAATTTCGAACATGAGTCCAATCTACCGCTCGACATCGGGCTGCTGATTGACACGAGCGCCAGCGTCCGAACCCAGCTCGAATTCGAGAAGCAGGCGGCTCGAAACTTCATCTTTACTGTCATGAGGAGGCAGGATCGCGCGCTCCTGGTTGAATTCGATAGCGGTATTCAAATGATCAGCGACTTCACGAGTCAGCCGTCTCGAATCGCCCGTCAGCTGGAAGCGCTGCGAGCGGGCGGCGGAACCAAGCTGCTCGATGCCGTCTTTGCGGTGAGCAGCCAAAAAATGAATCGTAGCGAAACCCGCAAGACGATCGTCCTGGTCTCAGATGGGGCCGATGTGGATAGCACTTACTCGTCCGAACAGACGATAGAAATGGCGAATCGGTCGAGGGTCATCATATACGCCATCGGAACCAGTCGTTTCTCCGCTGGCGGCAACCGCAAGGGTGAACAGATCCTGCGCGACTTGACCGAAAAGACGGGAGGAAGGGCTTTTTTCCCCCATTCCCCAGATCAACTTCAATCTGCTTTCCAAATGATTGACGAGGAGTTGCGCAGTCAGTATTCGATCACTTTTGTTCCTCAAGCTTCAACATCCAGAAAGAGATTCCGCAAGCTTCGGGTCAAACTGCTGAAAGGTAAGGATTACGTGCTGCGCTACCGAAACGGCTACTATCCGGCGGGCGATCAGAGCGGCGGTTGAACCTAATTCGACTTTGCTCACTCCAATCGAAGTGGGTGTCGTCCGGATACCGGCTGATGCGAAAGGGGGAGGATGGTCAATTTCCGGGTTGGTCTGTGGCTCGCTTTAATCCTTTCCGGGCTTTTCTTGCCTACGGCGAAGGCCCAGCCCCAGGTGTGGATCGAAGGGAATCAGGCTTTCAGCCAATCCGACTTGGGCTCCTATCTTCGGAACCGGCAGATTGATCTGTCTTTGTTGGCCAACTCCGCCGACACCGATCTACAACGGGCACGCCGACTCTTGGAACAATTCTATCGTGACCGAGGGTTTCCGCTGGCCCGAGTCTGGCTCAATCCCAAACCATACAATTCGCGGTTCGGAATGAACGAGGGTCCTCGCGCCGAATTGGGTGAGATCCGATTTCGAGGGAACAGCCGGTTTGCCGAGAAGACCCTGCGCCAACTTTTCTCGGGAGGAGATCGGCTCGATTTCAACGAACTCGAAGCAGACCTCGAAAAAGTGCGGGCACTTTATCGTAACTGGGGCTACCCACGAGTCCACGTGGGCACACCCGAAGTTGAGGTAGTGGAGCGCACCCAAAAGGACCATTTCCCGCTCCCCTTTCTCGACAAATCGGCACCCCAGGCAGATCTGACAGTGCCAATCCGAGAAGGACCGGAGTTCCATGTCAATCGGGTCGCGGTGCCCGATGGGTTTCCCCCTGAGATTCCGCTTCCCAAGCCGGGAGATCTGTATCGCGAATCAGATCTCGCCGAACTGCGCAACTCCATCACCGAATACTATTTCGAAATGGGCAAGTTACTCGACGGATTCCAGATCCTCGAAGACTTCAAGGATGAAACTGCCACCCTCGACCTGATGGTTCTCTACAAAGTTCTACCCGAGTTGACGGTCAACCGGATCGAGTTTCGGGGGAATCTTCGCTTTCCCGACTCGTTTTACCGCCGCGAACTGGCCCTCCAAGAGGAACAGGCTCTCGATCCCCGCCTGCTTCAGACGAGCTTGAGGGCACTCGCTCAGGTGGGGTCCTGGAGGGCATCTTGGCGGACGACGTTGAGATCGTAATCGATCGCCAGAACCTGACTGCCGATGTCACCATCAACCTGCAAGAGAAGGATCGGCACAGCGTGTTTTTCGCCTTCGGACCCGACAGCTGGGGTGGAGTTGACGCCAGTCTCTTCTATTCAGTCGCCAATCTGCTCGGCTTGGGCGAGACCCTGGGAGTCGATCTGCGGGTCGGGTCTCACACTTCGGAAATTGCAGCCAGTGTCGCCTCTCGTTACCTGCTTGGAACCAGCCTGCCGGCCAGCCTTGCCCTGCGCGTCTTTCGCCGCCGATCAACCTTCGAACTGCCTGGAGTCGAAAATCTGATTCGGGATCTCTTCACCAGCGATGCGGAAGGGGTGGGGTTGAGCACTCACTATCGGATTCGGGAAGGGCAGACTCTGGGATTCGATGCAGGTTGGGAGCGGACCCGAAACCCCTTTCAAGCTCAACACTTCACACTCACTCCGACCTGGCGGCGGGTCCACCTCAATGGGAACGACACCTATTCGGGATTCCTGCTCAGCAACCGGGTCTCTTTCTTCGATGCCGAATCGGATGTCTTCACTACCCGAACCGACTTTTCCTATCAGCGCTCTTTTGACCGGGCGGATCTGAACCGATCGGGAGGAGGTTACCGATTTCATCTTGCCCATGCCCGCTTCTTCGGCGGCAGTGAACCGCTGTTCGAGCGGATTCTGAAGGATTCCGACGAACTCCGTGGATTCTCCTTCACCGCTGGCCCCTGGGCCCAGTCGGGAAACAATTTGGTCCCCGTGGGGGCAGATACCCTGGCCAGTTTCAGTTCGGAATACCAGATTCCCCTGCCCAAAAGCCTTTCTTTAGTACCCTACTTCGATACCGGTGTGAGCCTGGCCTCGAGTGGCACCCCAGGAACGCAACGATTGCTCCAGGAAACCAACCGACAGTGGCGGGCCAGCACCGGCTTCGAGATCAGATTGCGCCCTTTGAAGTCTATGCCGGTCACCCGCTTGATCTTCTCCTGGAATCCTATCCGGCTGGACAAGATTCTCTCTTTAAACGGGATTCCTACCCGCCTGCGCGATCCGGCCTTGAGTTTCAGGATCTCTTTCTTCTAGGATCTTGACCTGATGTCGGAACACGAATCTTCCGGACCACTGGACGAAACACTCCCTTTGGACGGATCCGAGCAGCCGGCTGAGGCTGCAATCCCGGCTGCCGGCTTCGAATTGATCGAAGAACTCGGACGAGGTGGAATTGGAACCGTGTGGAAAAGCCGTGTCCTGGCAGGAACAAGTGGCAGAGCGACGAGAATCCCTCCGCTCGGAATTGCAATCTTCCCTTTCCGAACTGCAGCAACGAGTCGCAAGAGCCGGAAGCACACCCCTCGGAGATCTTCCTGGCCGCGAGGATTTCCAGCCCATTCTGGATCGTGTTGAAGGTCTGGTAGACGATCCACAACTGGATGAGACTGTGCGTTTGGCGGCCACACCCGAGTTGGAGCGCGCTCGCGGCCAAATTCGCGATCGGGAGATGTTGGAGCGCCTCGAGAATCTGCTGATCGAAGGCGCCACCAACAGTGATCGTACCAGCTGGCAGCGCATGGATGAGGATTACGAACAAGCCTTCCGGGATTATGGAATCGATGTCTGGAAGATTCCCTTCGAAACCGCCCTCCAGAGAATCCGGAGCAGCACACTCCAAATCGAGTTGGCTGATGCTCTAGAGCTCTGGATGAGCACCCGGAGTGTCGCGCAAGCAAATGCTCCCTCCAAAAAAAACCCCAGCCTGCCAACCTGGCTGTCTCTGATCCTGGCCGTGGACGAGGATCCCTTGCGTACTCGCCGGCGGCGGGTCATGTACAGCGGAGCCATCGATCTCATGGAGCTTCGAGCGATTCGTGAAGCCACCGACTTCGACGGGTCCACTCCGAGATCACTCTCTTGGCTGGCCTCGGCGTTCTCCACGGCAGGCTCCACGGCGGAGGCACTCGAGATCCTGAAACAGGCTGCCCTCCGCTATCTCGCTGATCCAATGCTCCGCGACGACTATGCCTTGACCCTCTCGGTGGAGCATCGCTGGCAGGAAGCAGCCCGTCACTATTCAGCAGCCGTGTCCTTGCGCCCCAGGAGCGGCGGACTCTGGCGGTCTCTGGCCCGTGTGTTAAACCAGTTGGGTCAGGTGGATGAGGCTCGTGATGCCCTACTCCAGGCGGTTCGACTACAGCCATCCAGCGGAGCCACTCATTTGGAACTGGCAGAGATCGATCTGAAGCGGGGCGATTTTACGCAGGCTGCGCAAGCGCTCGCTCGCGCCATGCAATTGGATCCTGAACTTCCCTCCTCTCACGGGATACTCTATCGATTGCTGGGTATTGACGACAGCCCCAACCAGAAGCGACAGTTGAGACGTTGTGCGACGGCTCTCGACGAGCGACTCGGCTCGGCCCAACCCAACGCCTGCCGGGACTGGCTGCAGATGCTGGAACAAAAGGCTCCCTAAATACGGGCGAGTTTCCCTTCGTTCCGCGGATTTCATGCTTCGTGCTTGATGAGAGATTTATGTTCTAATCGGGTCCCTCATGAATATTTCGAAGATCGCGATCTCGACCGGTGGAGGGGACGCTCCCGGCCTCAATGCTGTGATTCGGGCCGCCGTTTTGGCTGCTATGGAGCAGGGTTGGGAGTGCTATGGTATTCACGATGGCTACGACGGGCTGCTGCGCCCCGAAAACTATTCCGATGGAGGCCTCTGTCGTCTAACCCGGCCGGATGTGCGGGGTATTACTCATCTGGGAGGAACCCTTCTAGGCACCACCAACCGAGGGGAATCCGTACGCTTATCCGGTTCCGGATGGTAGCGGCGGGCTGGTCGAAAAGGACGTCTCTCATCGACTTATCGAAGCCTTTCGGGAACACTCCTTGGATGCCATGATTGCGGTCGGTGGAGATGGATCGATGGCGATCGCGAACCGGCTCCATGACCAGGGTATGCCTCTGGTCGGAGTGCCCAAAACGATCGATAATGATCTGGACAAGACGGTCGTCACTTTCGGCTTTGATACCGCAGTTGGGTTTGCTACTGAGTGCCTGGACCGACTTCACTCGACTGCCGAATCTCATGACCGAGTCATCGTCGTCGAAGTCATGGGGCGTTACGCCGGTTGGATCGCCCTCTACACCGGAGTGGCCGGCACCGCCGATGCGATTCTGATTCCGGAAATCCCCTATCGAATCGAAAATGTAGCTGAGAAAATCCGCTCGCGGATCGACGAAGGACGAGACTTTTCGATGGTGGTGGTGGCCGAAGGGGCGGAGCCGCAGGGTGGAAAACGCAGCGTGCTGGAAAAGGAAGTGGGGAAGGAGGAAAGGCTGGGTGGAATTGGAGCTCGAATCGCAGCGGAACTCCATGAATTGACCGGGAAGGACACCCGCTGCGTCGTTCTCGGAC
>CBDDCF010000026.1:0-247748 GCA_965225995.1 Acidobacteriota bacterium
AGAGCAGGAGAACGATGAAGTTATCAGCTGGTTAGGACGTACAGCTGCAGTCCTCAAAAAATGGGATCCAATTCAAAGTGTTGGAATGGATCGGCACATCAGCGCACTTCAGAAGCGTCCGCCGCCGAACCCCCCAAGCCAAGATCCTCTGAACCGCTCGGCCATGATTTTAGAAAATCTGGTGCTTGATCGTCACGGGCCTGCCTATAATGGACTCAGAACTTTGTTGTTCCAGGCTCAACACGATCTTCGGATGAAGACGGTTGGGCCGCTTTCTATTGCGATCGATTCCAAGCAACCCTTCGTGTACTTTGATGAGGTCCGCAAGATCATAGAACAGGCCCGCAAAGACCTCTTGTTTGTTGACCCCTACCTAGATGCTGATTTTGTTTCTCGATACTTGCCGCAGGTAAATGAGGGAGTGGTGGTCCGGCTACTTGCATCGAAGAAAATCGCTCCCCTGGTGTCGGCGGTTCAAGTCTTTGTAGCGGAACACAAGCTGCAAGTTCAGGTGCGTTCCAACTCCGATCTTCATGATCGCTTTGTCTTTGTGGATGAAGCGAGATGCTATCAGTCGGGGGCATCGTTCAAGGATGGAGCCAGGAAGTCCCCCACCGCCCTACTTCAGATAACGGACGCCTTTGAGGCGGTGTTCCAGACTTATCAGCGGATGTGGGACGAGGCGAAAGTCGAACAAGGTTTGGGTAGTGGACCAATTTGAAATTGCAGGTGATGGCGAACGATGATAACGATGAGGTTGTGATTGATGAGCGGGTTCTATGAGTTCTTCGCCGGAGGAGGAATGGTCCGTGCGGGGCTCGGCCCAGGGTGGTCATGCCTTTTCGCCAACGACATAGACCCGAAGAAGGCCGCCAGCTACGCCCGGAACTGGGGAGATGTGGAGTTTCAGATTCATCTATACGAGATGGGCTGGAACGGGCTGGTAATCTGGGAATGTGAGATGAAGGAACTTGGTGCAGTTCGGTCACGGATCAGGGTGTTTCTGGAAGGAGCATCTTCGTAGTAACGAAGTAAATCAGAGTGGAGCAGAAAGTACAAAACAGCGGCGGCGCTGACGCGGAAAGCGGGAACACCATCGCGTTTCGGGCAACCTACAACCAGTATGTCAGAGCAGTTGAGCAATTATTGCTGGGTGCGAAAGTTGCCCGACAGACGTTTATCCGGCTACTGCTCACACTTTCTTCCGGTTCGCTCTTAGCATCAATTTCTTTGCTCCGGTTTTCGATCAGTGCAGACAACATCTTGTGGCTTGAGCTATTGGCGGCTGCGTGGAGCTTCTTAGGAATAAGCGTGGCCGCCTGCCTGGTGTGGTTAGGGACCTATAATCATCTCCACAGCTATGACTGGATAGTGCTGGGGTTGCAGGACTTTATCGATGAAGCCGAGGATCTCACGGAAGGATTGAACCTCTCGACTAAGAAGAAGGCCTCCTCGGCAATCAAGATACGAATGGGCGATCTCGCGGAGCGCCCGGAATTAAAAAGGGAGGATGCCTGGGGCTCCAGTACGGAAATTGTTGCACGGGCCAGTTTTTTCTTAGGTCTTTTGACTCTTATCGTGTTTGCGATACGAAACCTTCCATGGAGCACCTGAGCTGACCGACTCTCGCGGCTGCCCGTATTCTGTCTGAGGCGCATGGGGAAATAAAGCCAATGGAGCGTAAACGCGGCGAGTTAGTTCCCATCGGGGGAGTTTGGGGTGGTCTAAGCTACCGAACGGCCCTGACCATTAACGGCGGAAACTTTCCGTACAGTACACTAGGCAGGCTATACCATTGACCAAAAGACCCGCCCTCTTGGGCGGAGGGTTCCAAGGTGCAGCCCGCGTGAGCGGCTATAGTAATCGCCTTAACCGTCTGATGCGGCGCACGACTTCATCTACTGGCAGAAACACCAGATCATCGTCGTGAAAAAGCTGCAGCGTATCGTGCAATCTGCGAAGCGGCACGATCCCGTGCGATTCCAGCTCATCTATCACCCACAGGACACCGCGGACCTCGATTCCATTGCCTTCGGCGATCGCCCTTAACGAACTATCACCCGTGAGCAGAATACTGTTCTCAATATCCTCTGCCAGTACGAGTGCGAAGCAGTCATTGAGCGTGAGACGTCTGTGCCGATTGAAATGCGCCGCCGCCCGGATCACGGACGGGCCTGGTAGCTCGCGCACCTCCAGCCCTCCGGCGAGCAGCATTTTCTTGTCGCTCGCGGAAAGAAACAGCCACTCGTCCTCGAACAGCGTGTCGGGCAGCACAAATGTATAGGGAAGCGCAAGGATAGCGTCCAGGAGTGCAGCTTTCCTGAGATCGATCATGCAGGACGTGTCACTCACGATGATCCGCATCAGCTTCAGCAGGCCCCTTCAATCCCTGGTCGATCTTATCTAGAGGTTGCTGAAGCAACTCGCTGGCCTTAACCGGTGAAATGAGGCCTTCCGCCAGCGCCCAGTAGCAAAGCCGCTCAAACCGCCGCGGCAATTCGTGTCGGCCTTCCTCGTCACGCTCCTCCAGCGGTTCCGGCTCGCTGGAGCGCCACCCGCGCGCAAAGGTCTGGAACGCATAGGCGAGCGTCGATTCATTGATCACGCCTACCTGCCTGAAGCGCACGAGCAGCGTTGCCGCGCTCACCCGGTACATCCGCTTGAGCTGGATCAGTTCCTGGTAGCCAAGGGCCTTTCGGGCCTTGCCAATCTCTCTGACGAGATGATACTGCGGCACGAGAAAGGCGCCCGCAAAAACATCCGATGCTTTTTCAGGATGTACTGGTGAGCTTTCGTCAATCAGCTGGTGCGCCAACTCATGGGCAAGCGTAAACCGCCGCCTCTCAAGCGTGACCTTCTGGTTTACGATAATCACCGGGACTTTCTCTTTCTGGCGCTGCCTGCGGACTAGGCAGGTTAAACCCGACACCCTATCCGGTAATCCAATCACCAGGACCTTAACTCCCCGGTCCTCAAGCAGGGAGGTCATATTCGGGATGGGATCGATCCCGAGCTGCCATTTATCGCGCATGTCCTTGGCAAGGATCTCGCCGTCATTCTCTTGTCCGAGGAAACGATTTCCGAATCGCGGTGGGCGCCATACTCCGCTATCCAGGCCCAGGATTTCCTCGACTGTCAGATAGCGTTGCAGCAGGTCGATCACTTCAGCCGACACCCGTGCTCTTTCGCTAGCCGACGTTCTAGAAAACTTCCGGAATTTCACATCCTCGAGTTCTTCGACCTGTTCGCTCATCAGGTATTCAAGGGACACGCCAAGCACCTTGGTTAGCCGGGTCAGGACCCCGGAACTCGGCATCATCTCGCCCCGTTCGTATTTTCCGAGGGCCTGGGCGGTGACGTGGCTGCTCAGCGCGTCCGACAGCCCCCGCAGCGAATGTCCTGCCTTTTTTCTGGCGAGTTTAAGGCGATCTCCAAACATCGGACTCCTTTAGGGTTGAGGTTTACAATTCTATATAATATACTATAATTGTAAACTGACGAATTAAGTCCTGTCACCGTTGTCTGAGGCAGGGATGGTCCGGCAAAAGCACTTTCTGAATCAGGAGGTTAACATGGCAAAACGTAATCAACACGTTGTTTCTCACGATCGCGGATGGGCCGTCCGCGGAGCCGGTAGTCAGCGTGCCACTTCTGTCCACCGGACCCAGCGCGAGGCCATTGATGCCGCGCGTGAGATCGCTCGGAATCAGGACAGCGAATTGCTCATCCACGGCAGGGACGGTCGTATCCGCGAGCGCGACTCGCATGGAAATGACCCCTATCCTCCGAAAGGGTAGGCGGGGTTCCTCGGGGTGCATTTCGGACGGAGAGGTACTATGTCGGAGCATGCTTACCCTGCTACGGGCATTCCCCGCACGCGTGGGGTTGAGCTGGCCACTGGCGGAGGTGGATCCGCATGGGTACTGCGCTCCCCCGTATGTCGGAAGGGACCGCGCCGAATTTTATCGGGCTGGTTACAGCCCTAGCTCTAGGAGAAGAAACATGAACAAAGATGAAGTAGCCAAGGACAGACGCTTTGAATTCAAAATCGATGGTGAGCAGCTGTACGCTCCGCGCGAAACGATGACGGTTGCAGAGCTTATTGACATAGCATTGGAGGTCAAAGTCCTTGATCCCGTTCCGGACGGGTACACTCTCGAGGATGGCAAGGGCAATACCTTCGGCCCCGATGCTGTAGTTGATCTAGGCAAGATCAATGTGTTCTTTGCAACAGAAAATGAACCGGGGCCTGCTTCATAGACCCCGTACTACCTAAACAAGAGTATCGACTAGTGAAACCTCTAACCGAATCCTTCCCGCCGAATCTTGTCCAACTCCGTGACGTGCTCTCTGAAATAGGCGTGGCTGACTTGGAGATATGCTCATGGAATCAGCGATGCGTGCTGCGTGCGCGAGTTCCCGTTCACACTGGCAAATACGCTGGAACCACCCAGCGGGTTGGATGGAGCTTTCCAGACGACTCGCAACCGTTTCCAGAATACGCTCCCCATTGGTTCCATATAGAGGGGCAGTATGACGATGAAAAAGGGGGCGGGTGTGAAGAGGAGCACGACGAGGATGGCAATTTGTGGTTGGCATGGAGCCGCCCAATTGGACCGTCTTGGGTAGCACCCTACCGGACGCCCAATAAGCTGATTCGATCGACCGTGGCTCGATTCTGGAAGGCCGTGAAATGACCACGTATTCTGTAGCTTGGCGTTCTGACATCGAATCGGTTGCCCGGCAGCACCTACTACAGCATTTCCAACGTGGCGATGTACAAGAGGATATTGCGCTAGCCACTTGGTATCCGGCCAACGGCACCAGTCGGTATACGGCAATCATTGATGAAGTGCTTCTGCCTAATGAAGATGAACGTATTCTTCAGGGTAACGTCCAAATGACTCGCGATTTTCTGCGTCGCTGTCGGCAGCGGGCGCTGTCAAAGAATGCCGGGATGGCAGTAATGCACAATCATCTAGGTCCGGGGTGGCAGGAAATGAGTTCGGATGACGTTGTGATGGAGCAGCGGAGCGTCTCTAATCCGGCTCGGGCGACCGGACTACCTGCTTTAGGTCTAACGCTAGGCACAGATGGAACATGGAGCGCTCGGTTCTGGCTTCGAAAGGGCCAAGATTACGAGCTTCGTTGGTGCTCTTCGGTTCGCATAGTTTCTCCCAGCCACTTGTCTCTCCAAACTAATCCACACGAGTTTAAGTCTACCTTGATGGGGACGGGTTTAGATAGATTTCGTCGGTCGGTCGAAACCTGGGGTACTGGAGGTCAAGAACTTCTTGAACAGCTGAAGGTCGGAATTGTTGGTCTTGGCAGCGTGGGTGCGCTGGCGGCCGAATCCATGGGACGCATGGGTGTTAGGCGGCTGGTCATGATAGATATGGACCGCGTGGAGCGACATAACCTAGATCGCCTCCTTAACGCGGGCCGCTGGGATGTCGGGCGGTATAAGGTTGACGTTGCTGCAGAACACTTAGAACGGACAGCGGATTATCCGTTTCATGAGCTCGTCGCTTTGCCACTTTCTCTTCGTGAATCTCGAGCATACCGATCACTTGCAGATTGCGATGTCATCTTGGCATGTGCAGATAAACCCATTGCGCGTGATCTGGTCAATCACTTGGCTGTGTGCCACCTGATCCCGGCAATCGAAGCTGGCGTTGCTCTTCGAAGTCGTGAAGGTCACTTACACAAGGGCCATGTCGTTTCTCAGGTCGTCACACCCGACAGTAGATGTCTCAGGTGCACAAGGCAATACACGACCGACCAACTCAGTCTGGAATTGGAAGGTCTCTTAGAAGACCCAGAGTACATCCGAAGTCAACCGAAGCATCAACGGCCGAGTACTGCCAACATCTTCCCAGCTAGCCTAATGGCTTCATCACAACAACTTGCCCTATTTACAAGATTAATACTCGGCCCGAAATGGTGGCCTCCCGTGTATCAACAACGTTTTAACCTTAGCGTAGCCTCCCAGCACGCGGGAACCGAGGTATGCAGGCCTTATTGTGACGTTCATGCTCGAAACAGCCAAGGTAACCTTGGTGAACCTGGGTGGCTTCTGCTGAACGCCGACGCTTGCTGACTTATGGGTAAGCCTCAAACGTTAGAAGAGTTTCGCCAAGAAGCTGGCGGCATCGCCGCGCGAGCTCGGGAGCTTCAACGGCCATGGCATGAAATACAACCTATATCCGAGTTGGTGGATGATCTATTTTCATTGTCCTTGGCTCACTACACTTCTTTGGAAGCAATGGTTTCCATGCTTCAAGCACCAGATGGAGGGCTCAGACTTTCTGACACGTCAACAATGAACGACCCGGAAGAAGGATGCGCCACGTCGGAATGTAGTTTCGTTTTGCATTTGATGCAAGAAAAATTGGGCGAAGACTCATGGGTGTGGAAACGCTACGGTGCAGCGCATGTTTGTTGTTTTGTTGGCATTGAACGTACAGATGAGAAAACCATAGATGCGGGGGACGATCTCCTGTTTTGGCGCCTCTATGGCAGCGACTGCCGGGGGGTGTCAATTAAAATTCCTCCCCCTGTTTCTGGAAAGCTTGTCGAAAAGTCAATGGTCGGAAGGATTACCTATGCTGATGAGTTGTCTATACAGATGGACTGGTCAGTGTTTTCGACGTTCTTGAAGGATCTTGAAGAACTACACAGTTGCGCAATGGGCGCGGATTTATGGCCAAAGATTTCTCAGGAGGTACTTGTCGCGTGTGATCCGCTGTTTAAACAACGATTTCTTCGGAAACGGTCACACTATGAAATGGAACAGGAATATAGGGCCGTTGTATTTTTATCAGAAGATGATGAAGAGGACGTGCGGTATCCTATTCGTGGCAAGCATGTACAATATGGCCGTGTTAGGCAGTATGTGCAAATTCAAGAATTGAGTTGTGTTTCTATTCTCGAAACCGGCAGTCAGATTACTATTGGATCCAATGTTCCGGAGCCAGATAACGCGAGAGATTCTCTGCGTGAATTGATTAAAGGGTCGGCAGAAATACCTAGCGCTGTGTCTATTCGTGTATCAAAAGTCTTGTATCGTTCCCGCTGAGAGGCGGACTGTCGGATAATTACTAAACTGCTTCAGGCGGAGCGCGCTGCGCATTCATCCCTGGTCTTGCTACATTTGCTCTGGCCTCCTCGCACCGGATGACCTCATGCTACGTATCGTGGCGGCTCCGAATCCTTCGTCGTCCCTTGGGCTAGGTAGCGCGCCCAGTCGTTCATTAGGACTCGCCGACGCTCGAACAGATCCGAGCGCGCATAGGCCCGCCTCGACCTTGTTCCGGACCATGTACGCCAGAGCTGCCTCGATCATTTCTCGGGGGTGATCCGTCTCCTCGGCTGCCCAGTCCCGGAACGACAATCGCGGGGAGCTGCTCGCCGCCTGCTATCTCGGACAGGCGGACCTGTGGTGGGTCCTCTGCGACTACAACGACATCTTCTTTTCTCTGCAACTCAAGGTGGGAACGGTCCTGCGCATCCTATCGGTCGAACACGGGAACATACGGCTCCTCGGCTAAGGAAATCCGACTCTACCGAAGCCGCCCCGCGAACCGGTCAGTCACCTAACGGAAACCCGATAGGATTCGCCTCGATCAACTGGATAACATGACGAATACCAATTGCGACGACGATCCCAGGGTTTTCCTGGACATATAGCCCTGCTGGTTTACCTTCTGGATCAGTGATCGGGTTCCGATTACGGTCAACAACGGGTTGCAGTGACACAGGATAATGTGCAACAACCCCAGCCACGCGTAATTCGGTTGGTGAGCTACCCATTGGAACAAACACCACCGGACCACCGCTGAATCCCGGATTCACGTGCGCGTCCAGGTAAAATTTAGATACATCCCCGAATTCAAAAGCGCTCACTATGCCGGACTTAACAAAAGGGAGTGGAAGGCCCCGATTGATCTTTTCGCCACCAGAATCCATTCCATATGGATATCCAAGGAAGAAAACTTGCTGTCCGTAGGTCAGGTTTGCTTGTGATGCAGCCAAATCAAGAGGTGGCGATATACGGATCGGGCACGAAAGTACCGCGACGTCTACGTCACCGTCGCCGATTCCGACAACATCTATAGCCAAGTTTTTCCATTGCTCTTCGTGAAACACACGGAGGCTATCTCCGGAATTAATCCCCTTCACAACATGGCGAGCTGTGACTAGGTATTGCTTGGAGACATGATCGATTGCAAAGGCAGCGCCGGTAGAATCTCCCCACGCGATGTGAAAGACTCTGGATAATACGTTCACCGTAACCATGGGTGTTGGTCCCAACGTAGCTTGAGAACCGCTCGGTCCGGCACCCGACGCCACTGATCCCCCTACAATCATCCCGGCGACGAGAAGGCACATCCAGATGCGGCGGCAGGTCCGTCGTTCACGCCATCTATTCTCGAGCCCTAGGTCAACGAACACGTGGCCGTTGCAGCATGAGATCTGCATCGCTTCCCCCCCCGGACCTGCACGAAGGTGTTGTGGATCAAATCAATAGGGTCAGTCGTCTAGTATCTTTTGCGGACTCCCACCGCGCCTGAGGCGTAACCCGTCGCGGGTGACGATACCCCGGCACCCGCACCTGCAATCAGTCTTGGGCCACTGATCGTAGATCGCCCATGCCTCGTCTTCGGTGGCCGTCGTGCCGAGCTCTGCCCCACCGTGGAATGCCGTCGCTACCACGGCGTAGGAGTGGCCCTCCGGCCACTCAATCGTTAGTGGCTCGTCTGCCGGTCCGAGCGCGGATGGATAGGGCATGATCAGTGCGCCCCGGAGCGTTGTCGTCTCTGTCATCTTCTTCCCCATGGGGCCATTTACTATTCATCCGCCAACGGCGCGGACTACACCATCACCGCGAGAAATCCGACCGCGGCATCGGCTATGAAGGGGTCACCTCACGAAACGGAATCGTACGTTAAGGAAATTTGCGGATCCCAAGAAGGTGTCGGGTTGAAGTATACCCTAGCCTAACGTCAGGGACGGGCCGCTAAGGCGTCAGAATAGAGTTCCAATTTGAATTACTGGGCACATTTTGTCCAGGGTCATAGAGTTCTTCCTGACAGGCTGGATGCCGGAGGACCCCAGGCACGGTCACCGCATCGGCTAGTGGGGCTCACGGGAATGCGAACAGCGGTGATCCTAATGATCTGGGCCGCATCAGCGGCGGCGTGGATGTCGGCACCCTAAGGCTGGCCAATCGAGAGACCGCAGGAAGAAGTACAGTTCACCAATACGGCCCCAGCGGTTTGGAATATGTCAGTATCATGGACAGAACTCGCATCTTCGCCTTCACCTGAAACCAGAGGACAACCGGATCGTCCGTCTCACGATCCGCAGCGCTGCACCCCTCAATGCCGTCCCAGGTTTCAAGGATTTGCTCGTCCGTCAAATCCGGTCGCGACTCGTAGAAACTCATCCCGGCTTCTACGAACGCGTGATCCTGCAAACGTGCCTTGTAGACTTCGATCTGCGCGCCACCAAACACGGCCTTCAACGGAACGAAGTTGAACTTGTCGAAATACATGCCCATAGGTGGATTGAAGCCAAACTTCCTGTTGATGTCGACGGGGAAGAGGGACTGTGGATAAAGATGGACAAGCTGTTCCAGCGCGATCCAGAGCGCGTCGCGTGCCAGAACAAGCCAGTGCCGTAAGACGCCAACACTACTCTGGCCGACATTCCCCTGGTTCAACATGGTGGCGGACTCTTCGCGTATCGGTGCATGAACGTAGGAGCACAGCCGCTCGTACGTATACCGGATACGTTCCTTCGCCGCGTCATCTGGGGGCATACCGAGCCACTTGAAATTGTTTCCGACCATATCCCGGAACGTCGGCTTGTTCCTCCGCCCTTCCAGCCAATCGTAGAAGGGCTTCGAACTACCCTTCCTCGATATGTGTTTTTGCCACCAGCAGTGGAGCAGCAACATCTCCAGGACGGAACGCAACAGTCCGGTCGATGCCCGAGGAGATCCGTTGAGTATGCCTATGGTCGCCTCTCGGAGGGCGCTTACCGCTTCGAAATAGAGATAGTTTTTGTATTGCGTCCGCCCCTCGTCTGCAGGCGTGAAGTTTGCCAGATCTGCGAACTCGAGCAGTGCCTGTGTCGACCAGGCCACCTCGTGGTGCAAACCGGCTATGATCAACGTCAAATAGAATTCCCGCAGCGACGATTGGAAATCCCCACACAAGGATTAAAAAAAAAGAGCTGTAGCCGTCCTCTGAGACGGCCCTTTCCGCGGTCCTCCTTTCTGTAAAAAAGAGAGATTGTTCCTAGAATGCGAGGGGGACGGAGTGAGGGCGTAGCCCGAACGGAGCTCCCCCTCGCTCGCGCTGGCGTCGAGGGGAGTGGACCAGATCCACGAGGCTGCTGAGCGGCCTCTGTAGGGCGCTGTACGACCTCTCCCCTTGGCGGGCACTCGTCTATCGCCCTCACCAAGCACTTTCCGGGGTCCAATCAGCCGATTTGCCCGGATTTGACCTCCTCGCGGTTTCCTCATTTCGTGGTTCCCTGCTGCTTTGCCTTGGCGCTCTCCATTCGATAGCTCGGGACGTTGAGTTCCAGAATCACGCTGTGGTGCACCAGCCGGTCGATGGCTGCTGCCGTCGTCAGGGGCTCCTTGAAGATCCTCTCCCAGTCCGAGAAGATCAGGTTGCTGGTCAGCAAGATGCTGCGACGTTCGTAACGATGGGCCAGCAGTGTGAAGAGAACCTCCATTTCCTCCCGGCTTTGCTGAACGTAGCCGATGTCATCGACTATGAGAGCCTCGAAGCGATCCAGTTTCTTGAGCTCCTTCTCCAGAGTCAGATCGATTTTGGCCCGCAGCAATCGCTGTACCAGCAGGGCGCAGGTAGAAAACAGAACCCGGCGCCCCAGCAGAATCAACTCCTGGCCCAGAGCACAGACCAGATGGGTTTTCCCGCTCCCAGGGTTACCGAAAGCCAAGACGTTCTCGGCACGATCCAAAAACGTCCCTTCCAGCAGCGCTGTGAGTTGTCGATCCACGCTTTGGGGCAAGCGCGAGCGGTCCAGCGCCGTCAGCGTTTTCTCCCAGGGAAGCTTGGAGGCCCGACGCTGGCGCTGGATTTTGCGCTCGTGCCGCTCCGCCACCTCGATCTCAGATAACGACAAGAGAAACCGGGGATAGGACAGACTTTCCTGGGTGGCCAGTGCCGCCTGGGCGGCGTAGTGCTCCCGAAAGGCCGGTAGATGCAGCTCGATTAGGCACTCGCGAAGTCGCGGTAAGTTGCCTGTGCTCATGACCTCACCTCCCGGTTCTCGAGAAGGGTGTCGTAGAGGCCCACGTCCATCTTCTCCACCATCACTTCCCAGGGTTCCACCACCGGATCGACAAGGCATTCTCGTAGTGCTTCAAAACGGATTCTTTGTCCCCGCTCAATCAACACCTGAAGTGCCTCTCGCACCCGCTGTTCACCTTCCTGGGCAGCCACCTCGAGGATCTTCAGATATTGGCGATCCGCCGTGGCCGGACAATCTCGGCGCAGCTCGTCGTAGGCGACTCGAAACAAGATCCCCGGAAACAGATCCTCCCGCCAGCGATAGCGAGTAAACGCCCCCGGCTTGCGCACCAACGAATGGATCACGTGCCGGTAGTCAATGCGATGCTTGCCTTCTCCTCGCAAGCGCGGCATCCGTGCCTGGCGCCGTCCTCCGTAGTAGACCTCCACCTGATCCGCCCACACCCGCACTTGAACGCGCTCGCCGATCAACCGGCTGTCCACCGAATAGGTGTTGTGGCGAACCCGGATCGTACTGCTGGGGGAGACTCTCACCCACTGCCGGGTGAAGTCATCCAGACGGCGTGCCGGCAACGGGCGCATCACTGCCAGCTCTTCTCCCAGGCGCTTTTGCCGGGCCGCATTGCGCCGGGACACAATCACCGCTACAAAGCCCTCGTACTCTTCCCGGCTGGAAAAATCACGGCTACACCGCAGCAGCAGTTCCTGCTCAATGGCCCGTTTCAAGCGGTGATGGGACTGTTCCACATCCCCGTTCTCGTGTGCCTTTCCTGCCTGAGTGCGACTGGAGCGCATCCCGAAGTGTCTCAGCAACGCTTGATAGCGCTCGGTGAACTCTTCCCGCTTCAGGTTCTTGACTGCCGCCGAGAGCCGGTCGGTCCGGTGCTCCTCGGGCAGCGCCCCCAACTCCCACAACGCGTTCTGAAGCCCCAGGCTGAGGCTCTCAAACGACTCACTGAAACACAGCGTGGTCGCTTCCCAGTTCGAGTAGGCCAACACGAAGTGGTACAGCAGATGGGGAAACGGCTGGCCCTGGATCGTCACTCCGAGGCGCCCCATAAACGTGAAGTCCGATTGCGCTTGATGTCCCGGCTGATACTTCTGCGGGAACATCACCTCCTTCGCTTCTCCGTATTCTGCCTTCCACTGCTTGATCCTGCGCTGCAGCGTTCTCAACTGGCCTTGCTGGAAGGCCCCTTCCTGCTGACGACACAAATGATCGAACACCGCTTTTGCTTCCACCGTCGGCGATCGCTTCAGGATCTCTTTCACCTCCGGCCACACCGACTCGAACGGATCCGATCGAGTTCTCCAATACCGTTCCGGCTGACACTGGCTCGGTAGCTTTCCCGACTTCAGGTACTTGCGAGCTGTCTTTCGCGACATCCCCGCTTTGGCCGCCGCCATCGTTAGCGTCTTCTCGTTCTTCTTCAACTTTACTAACCTCCGCACTTGCTGATCCTTAACCATGCCCTCATGGTCAGGATCAGCCCTGAAAAAGCGGGGAATTCCATTTGTCGTCGCGGGGAATTCTAACTGTCGCCAATCACGGCTAGTTCCTTCTCGTCCCGAAGACGCTTCCACGCGGTCCTGGCAGCTTCGTTCAGCTCTCCATCGACAATTGTCCAAACATCGCGGAAAGAGATCGCATCGTCGGTATGTCTGCAAATTCTGGCCATGGCGAAAAATTGCATCGGGCCCCGTCGAGCACCTCTGGATACGGCGTTTGCTGGCTTTCCTTGGGTAATCACACGCTGCGTTAGCTAGCCGAAGTCCCAGATCGCTTGACGTAGCGGCCCACCTGGAGCGGGCGGTGCCGATCGATGGTTCTCCTAGCGGGCCCGCTTCTCGGCCTGCGGCGGCGCATAGGTCAATCCGAAGACGTTATCCGTCAGCCATCGCCGGAACCCCTCGTTGTCTTCAAACTGCTTGAAGAGTTGCATGTCGTCGTTGAGCACGGCAGTCATCACGCGCTTCAGGGCTTGGTCATGCTCGATCCGGGCGTTCTGCCTGTCGGAGTTCTCCCGGGCATTGCGGTAGGCGGTGTCCCCTGCAACCTTGGCTGGAATTTCCTCCGTAATGAGGCGGCGAACCCGGTCCTCGTCCTCCCAGGGGATATCCCCAAACTGGTCGTTGAAGGTCTTGAGGATGTTCGAGAGGTGATCGAGTTCAGGTTCTGGGCTGTACCCGCCACCGGTAGCCGACACCGGATCGATCTCGGCGTCCTCATCCGCCAGTTGGACGCGTATCGCAGACTTCTTCTCGACCCGGTAGCTGTCCATGTCAATGGACTCAAGGATGCCTTTGGAAAGATCCTCTTCTACGGGCGCGGGGAGCTTCGGCACGAGGAAGTTGAGGAAGATGGAGAGCTTCTCCCACTCGGCATTCGTGTAAGGCAGGATTGAGGCGAGGAAGCCGTACGCGCGCCCGAACGCCTTGGCTTTGCCCTTGAAATCCACCTGCCCGTCCTCGTCGAGTTGCCCCTTGTAGACTGCGACGCAGGCATCGAGGAGGGGGTCGAGCTGGTCGCGGTCCGCACCACCTAGGTAGAGCGTCACAAGCTTCTCGATCTCCGCGTCGGCATATACCTGATAGCCATCGAGGGCGGCCTTGAGGTCGTGCAGTTTGTTGGGGTCCGTCTCCTCGCTGAGGATCGTTGTCCGGTAGTAGTCCGCGAACGCCTCTTGGATGGTGTTGGAATCGTTCCTGAAGTCGAGGACGAACACGTCGTGTTTCTTCGGGTGCGCTCTATTGAGACGCGACAGCGTCTGGACCGCCCTGATCCCGGACAAGATCTTGTCCACGTACATCGTGTGCAACAGTGGCTCGTCGTATCCGGTCTGGAACTTGTCGGCACAAATAAGGAACCGATACGGGTCCTGCTGGATCTCGTCGGCGATCCGCCCGGACGGGAAGCCATTGAGGGACGCCTCACTGGCCTTCACCCCGCCATACTCGTGCTCGCCCGAAAAGGCGACGATGGCCCGATGCGGACTCTTGCGCTCCAGGAGGTACTGCCGGATCGCACGGTAATACTGGATCGCGCGCTCAATGCCGCCTGTCACCACCATCGCGCGGGCCTTACCACCGATCTTGTTGAGCGCCAGCACCTGTTCGTGGAAGTGGTCCACCATGATCTCGGCCTTGAGCCGGATGGCATAATCGTGACTTTCCACGTATCGACGCAGCTTCTTCCGGGCGCGCTTGTTGTCGAACTCGGGATCTCCCCCGATCTTCTTGATGAGCTTGTAGTAGCTCTCGACCGGAGTGTAGTGACGCAGCACGTCCAGGATGAAGCCCTCCTGGATCGCCTGCTTCATGGTATAGCTGTGGAAGGGGCGGTGCTTGGTCTGCCCATCCGCTTCGTACGCCTCACCGAAAATCTCCAGCGTCTTGTTCTTGGGCGTGGCGGTGAAGGCGAAGTAGCTCGCGTTCGGGAGGAGCTTCCGCGCGGACATGATGCGGTTGATCTTGTCCTCGGTGGTCTCGTCCTCCCCCTCGGCGCCCGCTTCGGAGAGCGCCATGCTGACCGCTGTTGAGGTCTTGCCGCCCTGGCTCGAATGCGCCTCGTCGATGATGATGGCGAAGCGCCGGCCCCGCTGCTCGTTCCCGATCTCGTCGAGGATGAACGGGAACTTCTGTACTGTCGAGATGATGATCTTCTTGCTGCTCTCGATAAATTTGCGGAGGTCACCCGAGTGTTTGGCATGGCCGACGGTGGCCCCGACTTGGGCGAACTGCTTGATCGTGTCGCGGATCTGCTTGTCGAGGATGCGCCGGTCGGTGATCACAATGATGGAATCGAACACCTCCGCGTTGTCCTTCCTGAGACCAATCAACTGGTGGGCGAGCCAGGCGATGGAGTTGGACTTCCCGCTACCGGCCGAATGATGAATGAGATATCGCTTTCCTGTGCCGTACTGGCGCGTATCATCCAAGAGCCGACCCACCACGTCGAGCTGATGGTAGCGCGGCCAGATCTGCACCTTCCTCTTCTTGCCTGTCTTCTCATTCTTAATCTCGACGATCTGCGCGTAATTCTCCAGGATGTTGGTCAACCCGTCGCGGGTGAGCAGGCGCGTCCAGAGGTAGTCGGTCTTGAGGCCATCCGCGTTGGGCGGATTCCCGGCGCCGTCGTTCCAGCCCTGGTTGAAGGGCAGGAACCACGAGGTCTTTCCCTTGAGGTGTGTGCAGAACCGCACTTCGTGGGAAGCTGTTGCATGGATCGGGGCGGAGATGGAATTCGCCCTTTCCCAAGCGGTAGCGTCAGGCGATACGTTCGAACACAGGCCGTCCGAGTGCGGTCATTGTGTTCAGGACTTTCTGGCCGACCTGGATCTCCGTGATCTGCCTGGAGAAGCTGCGGGATCTGAGTCTGGGGCCGATGACGCTCTTCCACCGGCCGATCTGCGTTTCTATCCGGCTGCGCTGGTTGTACCCTGTGGCCGCCTGCCAGGCCATGCGGCCGTTGCTGCGGATCTGGGCAATATGGCGATCCCGAACGGTTGGATCCCGCGCCGATTGCGGTCGGATCACTGCGTTCTTCGGCGGCGGTATAATCACATCCAGAGTCTCCCCATACCGTTCCCTCAGCAGATCCCGTGTGGACGCTCCATCATAGGCGCCGTCCGCCAGAAAGCCCGTGACCGGGGCATCGAGTTGATCCAGGAGCCCGGGTAAGGCGGTGCTGTCTCCAACGTCATCGTGAGTCAGATTGGCGCAAACAATCGCACCGCTATGGAGGTCCAGTCCGAGGTGGAGTTTGCGCCAGCGGCGGCGTATTCCCCTGGTTTTATGCTTCTGCGCGAGCCATTCTCCCTCGCCGAAGATCTTGAGGCCGGTACTGTCCACCACCAGATGGACAGGCACAGACCCGGCTTGCCTCATCACCTGCGCGATGCTCAAGCCGTTTGCGCGACGCGACAGTGTGGAGAAGTCCGGCACCCGTATATCCAGCCCCATGAGCGTGCCAATGGAACCCATCAGCCCCTGCGTTTGTCGCAACCCAAGCCGATACGCCGTGCGCAGCGTCAGGCATGTCTCGATCGCCAGATCCGAGTATCTCCGCTGGCCACCCCGTGACGTGCGGCGCGGCGCGCGCCACACACTTTGAGCCTCATCACTGACCCAAATCGTCAGATCACCCCGCTGGCGCAGGCTCTCGTTATATTCAGCCCAGTTGATCACCCGATACTGCGCCTTATCAAACTTGTGCCGTCGGGCTGCGTTGAACTTATGTGGCATCTAGGTTATCCCCGATGTTGAAAAACACGATGATAAGGCATCCTTCGGGATGATCCATGCAACAAGGTCCTTCGATGGTTGGTTTTGAGACAGCTTGATCTTGTCCGCAAGAGTAGCTCCAGCAGGCTGGAAGCCTGCGCTACTTGTTAATATTTCCATCCTTTTCTTCGTTTTGTGTAAGATATAAGGCTTATGGGAAAAGGACAGTTTCTGGGCGAGTTCGAACAGATCGTTCTTCTGGCCGTCGCACGGCTGGAGGGAGAGGGTTACGGCATGACTATCCGGCGCGAGATTGAACGATCTAGTACGCGCAAAGTCACCATCGCACCGGTCTACTCCACCTTGACTCGACTCGAGAAGAAAGGCTATTTGAGTTCGAGAAAGGGAGCAGCAACTCCTGTCCGAGGCGGCAAGGCCACCCGCCATTTCCTCATCCTGCCAAGCGGAGTCAGAGCCCTGCAACGCTCCCGCATGATGCTCAACCAGATGTGGCAAGACGTCCCCTTCCCGGAGATTTCATGAAACGCCATCCCCGTTTGGCTGAGACATTGCTACGTCGAGTTATTCCAGTCGAGTACAGCGAGGAGCTGATTGGAGATCTGACGGAAGAGTTCTTCTGCTTCGTCTACCCCGAACGAGGTCCCTGGCGGGCCGGCCTCTGGTTCTGGCGGCAATCTCTAGCGGCGGCGGCCCACCACCTACTGGAACGAAGCCTACTGAAGGTCGAACCGAGAATCCCCCGAAACAAAGGAGAGGAAGGAAAAATGGAAAACCTGTGGAAGGATATTCGATACGCTGTCCGCAGCTTGAGGAAAAGCCCGACTTTCTCGCTGGTTGTCATTCTCACTCTGGCCCTCGGCATTGGAGCCAACACGCTGATCTACAGCGTGGTTGACAACCTGATCCTCAATCCATTTCCCTTCCCCGAACCTGAGACCCTGATTGGTATTGCCCCGGTTTTTCCCAAGCTCAATCACCCTCTCGGATTCTTTGAGGTGATCTCCCCTCCCGAGTTCGAAGACATCAAGGGTCAGAGCCAGACATTGGAGAAGGTTGTGGCCTGGGACATGGGCAACCGACAGATCTCTGGAAAGGAATCGACTGAGAACGTCTTCAGCTCATTCTGGTGGGGCAACGCTTTCGAGACGCTGGGAGTCAAGCCTCATCTGGGCCGTGGCTTCAGTTATGAAGAGACGGTCGGCGAGGAACCGCTGGCCATCGTCAGCCATCGCTACTGGGTCAATCGATTCGGCGCCGATCCTTCCATGATTGGAGACAAGATTCTGGTCAACGGCAACCCCTTCACCCTGATCGGAATCATGCCGCCAGGAACTCTCATTTACGGCACTGACCTGTGGATCCCGATGAGCGTTGCGCCAGCCCGCTTTCCCCGCAACCGTCGGCAGTGGCAGGTGCTGGGGCGAATCAAGGATGGGTATTCGCAAGAGCAAGTTCGGGCCGAAGTGAGCGGGATTTCTAATCGAATAGAGGCCGAGTATGGACAGGAGTTTGAGGAATACGCTGGTTGGTCGTTGGTCTCCCAAACCTGGGATGAGATCAACACCTCTCGCCTGCAATCGGCCGCAGTGATCCTGATGGGCGCCGTCGGCTTTGTACTGCTGATCGTATGTGCCAATCTGGCCAGCCTATTGCTGACGCGGGCGCTGGGCCGGCAGCAGGAGCTTGCGGTGCGTATCGCCCTGGGAGCCACCAAACGGCGTCTGATCAATCAGTTGATGACGGAGTCGGTACTGCTCGGGCTGGTGGGAGGAGCCGCAGGATTACTGGTGTGTGCGATCGGTGTGCTGGGGGTGCGTTCGATGTTGGAGACCCTGGCCCTTCCAATCGCGGGTGAAGTGGCGCTGAATGGCCGGGTGCTGGCTTTCAACGCCATCATTTCGATTGGAGCGGGCCTGATCTTCGGTTTGCTCCCTGCGATTCAAGCGACCGGCATGAGGATCGGGCAAACCCTTCAGCAGGAAGGCAGTCGGGCCACACTGACTGCAGGGAAAAGGCGCTTGCAAACCGCATTGGTGACGCTCGAGGTAGCCATTGCAGTCGTGCTCCTGATGGGTTGCGGATTGCTCGTCCACAGTTTCATGCGATTGCAACAAGTAGACCCGGGCTTTAACCCCGATAACGTTCTCACAATGCGCCTGACCCTGCCCTGGGAAAAGTATCCGAACGGCGGAATTGCGGCTTTCTTCGAAACCCTTGTGCAGCAGGTAGAATCCATTCCAGGAGTCGCCAGCGCCTCCGCCACGAGCCAGTTCCCACCGAATGCTTTCGGAAGAGGCAGGTTTTGGGTAGAAGGCAGCGAGCTTCGCAATGAGGGACAGTTGCCGGTGGCCTTCTTGACCCTGGCCAGTGATCGGTACTTTGAGACGATGGGGATTGATTTACTGAAAGGCCGCAGCTTCGAAAGCAGCGACCGGGCCGGAACCCCTTTCGTGGCCGTCATCAACGAGAAAGCGGCCGACATGTACTTCTCTGGAGAAGATCCCATCGGAAGACGTTTCAAGTTGGGTGGCCCCGATTCCGAGCAGCCAACATTCGCCGTAATTGGAGTGGTCCGATCAACCAACAATCGGGGCCTGGATGTTGCCCCTCAGCCCGAGTTGTTTGCCCTGGTTCGTCAGGGGGACGGCTGGAACAACCAGCTTTTCTTGACAATCAAAACCACCGTCCCTCCTCGTAATGTGTTGAGTGCGGTCCGAGCCGAGGTCGAGAATATCGATCCGGAACAGCCGGTCTATGCGATTCGAACCGTAGAGGAAGCTTTTGCGCGATCTGTAGCCCAGAGACGGATAGCGGTTACTGCGCTTAGTGTTTTCGCAATCTTTGCCCTGCTCCTGGCAGCGGTCGGGATTTTCGCCGTAAGTCTCGCATGGAGTCGCTCGACGCACTCAGGAAATCGGCGTTCGGCTGGCGCTAGGAGCCTCGCACTACCAGGTTCGAGGACTGGTTACCCGACAGACCCTCACTCCCGTCGTCATCGGAACCTTGCTGGGTCTCGGAATCTCGTTCGGCCTGAGCTCCTTCATGACGGATCTGCTTTTCGAAGTAAGCGGGACCGATCCGTGGACGATTTTCGGCGTCACGGGGACTCTCCTGGGAGCGGCTCTGATGGCGTCCTATCTGCCAGCTCGTCGCGCTAGCCACCTCGACCCGGTCTTGGCTCTGCGCTACGAATGAGTAACTCTGTAACTCACAACTAACCTGAAACTTGCTCACCCTCTGACTTGAGTCTTGTCTGCTTCGCCTCCTCAGAGCCGATCCACGCCTTGTAGGAGTGAGCTTTGCTGACAAACCCAGCTGCAGGCCGGATCCCGGTACCCGCCGCACAGATCCGTACGTGAGAACACTACCTCATACGGCTCCTCCCTAATAGGAGGAGGAAGGGCAAGAGCACGGGGGGGGAGTGCTATACTACGGCGCAACTTTTAGGTGGAGACAAAGGTGGCAGAACCAGGAACCGTGACCAGACAAGCGGGCTCGAGAGTGGCTCTTGCGGCAACAGACGCGAGTCCTTCCCACAGCTGTGGCCTTTCCGTCGTAATCCCAGTCTTCAACGAAGAAAGTAACTTGAGACCACTCCATCGCCTGTTGCGGGAGACGTTGGACGAACTCGATTGTAGTCATGAAATCATCTTCATCGACGACGGGAGTCGGGACGGCAGCGCCACCATCCTTCGCCAACTCGAGGCGTGCGATCCCTGTGTTCGGGTCATGTCATTCGTGCGTAACTTTGGTCAGACGGCTGCCATGTCTGCCGGCTTCGAACATTCCCGGGGCGACATCATCATTCCACTGGATGCCGACCTGCAAAACGATCCGCGCGATATCCCCAAGATTTTAGAGACTCTCGATCAAGGCTTTGATGTCGTCAGTTGCTGGCGCCGGGATCGTCAGGACTCATGGCTTCGGGTCCTCGCTTCTCGAGTCGCGAATATCCTGATCAGCCGAATCAGCGGCATCCCTCTCCATGACTACGGTTGCACGATCAAAGGCTATCGCAGACACATCGTGCGCCATATCCGGCTCTACGGAGAAATGCATCGGTTCATCCCGATCTTTGCCAACTGGGCAGGGGCTCGGGTAACAGAGCTTCCGGTCCGGCACCATCCGCGCAAGCGGGGAGAATCCAAGTACGGAATGATTCGGTCCCTCAAGGTCCCGCTCGATTTGATTACCATCAAGTTCCTGGAAAGTTATTCGACCAAGCCGATGTACCTGTTCGGCGGGATGGGATTCCTCTCCTTCCTGGCAGGTTCAGTTCTAAGCGGCATCACCCTCTACCAGAAGTTCTTTGAAGCAGTCAAGGCGCACCGCAATCCGGTGTTACTGCTTTCAATATTCTGTTTTCTGGTGGGCATCCAGTTCGTCCTTTTCGGGTTGATGTGCGAACTCTTAGTGCGCACCTACCATGAGTCTCAGAACAAGCCGACTTACATCTTGAAAGAATCTCCGGAACGCGTCGGTGCGCATCCCTCCGACGTTCGCTCTCCTAGAACGCCTGTCCAAGTTCAAGACGAATCAGCAGCCCAATTACAATTCGAGAAAGAACGGAGCGTTGAATGACTCTCACCGAATGGCTTTTGCAAACCACGGCCGCCGTTGCCGACTTCATTTGGGGTCTTCCCATGGTCCTGCTCCTGCTCGGCACCGGTCTTCTCCTTACTTTTCTGACTGGCTTCGTCCAGATCAGGAACTTCAGGAAAGCCTTTCGACTACTGGTCCAGGGAGCTTTTGGCAGAGAACCGAGCGGAACCAGTTCAGAGGACGGCGACATCAGCCCCTTCCAGGCTCTGATGACGGCACTCTCGGCGACGGTAGGAAATGGCAACATCGCGGGAGTCGCCACCGCTATCGCCACAGGCGGCCCAGGAGCCGCTTTCTGGATGTGGATCACTGCCATCTTCGGGATGGCAACGAAATACGCAGAAGCTGTGCTGGCTCTCCATTTTCGGCTCCGCATGCCCGACGGCACGATGGCGGGGGGGCCGATGTACTACTGCAAGTACGGCATCAAGAATAAGCATTTAGGGGCCTTTCTAGGGGCCTTCTTTGCTATCTGCGGCGGCATCGCGACTCTCTTTGGAACCGGCAATATGTTCCAGTCCCAACAGATCGCATTGGCCGCTCAACAGCAATTCGGAATCGAACCCTGGATCATGGGAATAGCAATCTCCGTCCTGGTTGGTGCCGTGATCCTGGGAGGCATCAAACGCATCGGGGCAGTCGCTGAAAAGATTGTTCCCAGCATGATCGTCTTCTATTTCGGCGGGGCGCTGCTGGTGATCCTGTCCAACATCACGGAAGTTCCGGCGGCCCTCGTCCTGATTCTCACTTCGGCCTTCAGCCCGCAAGCGGCTTTCGGGGCAGCCATCGGAATCTCCGTGCGCGAGGCGATTCGCTTTGGGGCGGCTCGCGGCATGCTCTCCAATGAATCGGGACTGGGAAGCGCGGCCATTGCCCACGGTGCCGCCCGCACCAGGTTCCCGGTGATGCAAGGAAGCATTGCCATGATGGGAACGTTCATCGATACCATCGTGGTTTGTACTCTGACCGCCATCACGATCACGGTTTCCGGAGCCTACCGAGAGTCGATCTTTATGGTAGGTCCGGAGGGCCTGGGGGACTCCAACCTGACGGTGCGTGCCTTCAATACCGGCATGCCGAGTTTCATCGGAGATTGGGGCGGGATCATCGTGGTCGTAGCCTCCCTCGTGTTTGGCTTCACTACCCTGATTGGGTGGAGCTACTACGGCCAGATCTGCTTCGAGTACCTGTTCGGCATCAAGATCGTGAAACCCTATCGGGTGGTTTTCGTGATCCTCTTGTTCGCCGGCACGCTCTTTACCGGACCCAGCGCACCGATCGTCAAGAATGTGGGAGACATCTGCAATGCTGCCATGGCTTTCCCCAACTTGATTGCCCTGATCCTGCTGAGCGGGATCGTTGCCAAGGTGACAAAAGACTCCTATGCCAAGAATAGTCTGGAGGTTCATGAAGTCACCCCCATCGAAGTCGCTCAGCACTGACCCGACCACCGGAAATGCCACAAGAAGAGGCCGATAAAACGGCAGACGTCAGATAAGACCCAGTTCCCCCCGGGGGATGAGCAAATCCGGCCTCAGCTAACCTTCGAGATCCGATCCGCTGGGGTTTTCAGGGCTCTATTACTCGTGGTTTCAGGCGTAGTTCTAAGCGGAACCTTAGCCAATTACATTATTTTCAATGTTGCACCCTCGCCCGAGCATCGGTTGGCCCGGCTCATGCGGCGATTCGACCTGGGCTTTGAGCCCAGCCTGCCAGCGTGGTATTCCTCGCTGGGATTACTGGGCTGTGCCCTGCTGCTGGCCTGTATCGCCGCCTCGAAACGGCGAGCCCGAGATGAGTTTGCCCGCCATTGGACCCTTCTCTCGTTAGTTTTTGTCCTGCTTGCGCTGGACGAGGCGATCATGATTCACGAGATGGCGAGTCGCCCCCTCCAGGAGTTATTCAATTCCAGCGGCATCTTCTACCTGGCCTGGGTGTTGCCCGCCTCATTGTTCGTACTGCTCTTCGGGATTGCCAATCTTAAGTTCCTGGCCCACTTAGAACCACGCGAACGCCAACTCTTTCTGGCGGCTGGAATCATCTTTTTGGCGGGCGCAATTGGATTGGAGATGCTGGCCAGTTCCATCCTGGCCGATCCTGTTCACGAGGCTCAGGGAATCGCCTCGCTGGGCCATACCTTCGTCCAGTCGGTGGAAGAAGCACTCGAAATGCTGGGCGTCGCCCTCTTTCTCTTCGGATTGCTGGAATACATCTCTCGGCACATAGGTTGTATCCAGATGCGTTTCCACTGACCCAGGGCAGGAACCCGATCGTGGCGATCCAGTCTCATACTCTCTCCTTAGCCACCGCCCGCGGTACCCTGGCGATGGTCGACCAATCGATCGTCAGCGCCACCCGCTTCCTCACCACGATCCTTATCGGAAGATTGTGCGGGGCGAGCGACCTCGGCCTGTTCGCCGTCATAATGTCCCTGCTCCTGCTCGCCTCCTGCACCGGTGAATCCCTGATCGCCAAGCCTTACACCGTATATAGCCCTCGCTTTGAAGAGCATCGGCGACGCCAGTATGCCGGCAGCGTGTTGCTCCATTTAGGAGTCTTGGCCGCCATCTCAATCGGCACAGTGGTCGCGATCGGTGGACTACTCTCAGGCTTCGACCTGGGCCCTCCACGACTGGGCCGACTGATGATTCTGCTGGCCGCCGTTCTTCCCTTCACACTGCTCTGGGATTTTGCGCGCAGAGTCTGCTTTGCCGACGACAAAATCGGCACAGCGCTGGCCATCGATGCCGGCTTCTCGGTTTTGCAACTGGGAGGACTGCTGCTCCTGGGCGGACTCCAGGAGTTGACTCTTCCTCGCGCCCTACTTGTCATTGCCCTGGCCAGCGGCGCGGTTGGGATGGCTTGGCTCTGGTGCAATCGAAAGCGCTTTGTCACCCAGCCGTGCAAGCCGGGAGCGATTGGAAACACAACTGGCGCTTCGCGAAGTGGATCTTTACGGGTCAAGTCTCGGGCGTCCTCCACGGCTATGCCGTCACCTGGATCATCACCCTCATGATCAACTCCGAGGCAGCGGGACACTTGTGGGCCTGCGAACCCATATTCGTGCTCTCGAACCCTCTTGTCCTGGGAATGGCAAATTGGCTGGGGCCGTACGCGGCTCGAGCCTATGCGAGCTCGGGTGTCCCCGCCGTAAGACGTATCACGGCAGTCGCATCGCTGGCCCTGCTCGTCGGGATGGGACTGTTCTTGTTGGGTCTGATCCTATTCGCTGAGCCTCTGCTGACGCTATTTTATGGAAGCAGTTTTTCGGGAAACGGGCTTCTAGTGATCTTGTTCGCCGTCGGCGGAGTCTTCACCGGTATATCTTTGGCAACAACCAGTGGTCTGGCCGCCATGGAAGACTCCAAAGTCATCTTCACGTCCTCTTTGGTCGGCCTGGTGACGGCAGTGGTCCTTTGCCTTTCCTCTGATCGCTGATCGAGGGCTGACGGGAGCGGTCCTGGCGATGCTGATTGGAGACATTGCCGTTACTCTAGACCCAAAATAAGCGTATCAGCTTCTGGGCCGCTCGATTGACTCTTTTTGAGGGTCATTTAGCCATCTGTGGTCGACTTTCGGACTGAAGGCTGCGCGAGTCGGGCGCATCCGACGGTGATCTCCTGCTGGAGGGCCTTCGGAGTGGGATCGAGAGGCAAGAATCGGAATTTTCGGCCGTTTTCGAACAGCCTTCGACCTCAGCCCTTGAACCTCCGTGGATTTTCTTTGCTTTGTCCTGTGGCGGGTTAGCCGTAGCGGACCCGCTTGGGCGACGGCACTCCGCTCAGCAGCGTTTCGGTCCAGTCGTTGACGTTCAGCAGCCGGTAAAGAAGACGTCGCCCCCGCTGCAGGATCTGGCAAGGAATCTGAACCAGCCAGCGCAGGAACCGGCGATACTCCATCTTCAGAATCCGCTGCCCCATCGTCTTGTCGGATTGCACCAGGCCCAGCCAGGCTTTCAAGTTCCAGGCCTGGGCAGCAATCACCAGGTACGCCCAGTTGGACTCGAGGCTGTCCGAGGGCATCCGCATCGCCTGAACCCCGTTCTTGAGCTGCTCCACCACATTCTCCTGATGGCAGCGACGATTGGCTGAGAAAACCACTTCCCTGGCCGACTCCTTTCGCAGGTTGGTCAGATAGAACAGATAGCGGGTCTCGTCAAAGAGCCGTCCCTGTCCTTGGGTGACCGTAATTTGCTTTCGCACCACCACCAGCCGATAGTTCTGCTTGCAGGCCGCCGGTCGCTAGGCCAGCTCGGCCACATCTTCCCGCTCCAGTTGCAGATTGCGATAGCCATTCTTTTTGACCAGGGCCTGGCGGATATTCTTGCGCCGCCGTCTTCGCAGTTTCTTCTTCTTTTCCCTATCCAGCCGACTCCAGGCGCTGGGCTCCAGTCCTTCGGCCCGACCAACCAACCCCTGGCTGGAATCCGCCCCAAAGAGAAACTCTACGCCCTCCTGATCCCAGCGGTCCAGATGACGCGTCTGCGTAAAATCCGTGTCGCCCCGCAGCAACACCTTCTGGAAACCACCACCGCGCACCAACTCGATGGCCCGATCCAGCACCTCGGCCGCGCCTTCATGGGAGGGTCGGTTGCCCGCCCGATTCACCAAATAGAGCACCTCGTTGGTCTCAGCCACAGACACTACCAGCGGATGATAGCTCCAGTGGCCGGTGTAGCTCATTCCGATTCCGCTCTTACACTGTCCATCCGTCGGGGCGATCGTCCCGTCCACATCAATCGTGGCCTGACGGTGAAACTCCTTGTCTTGGTTCGACCACACTTTCCGTCGCGCCTCATTGACCGCTTCCATCAGATCCCCGATCGAATTCCTGTCGAAGCGCCGCAGGAAGTCCCCCTCCGTGGACGGCGCCGGCACCTTGCGGGCCCCCAGCGCGTCCAGATACACCGGGTCCCGGCGTCGAGCCTCCACGTCCTGCAGGCAGCCACCGCCCGTCATGACGTTGTAAATCAGATTGAGCACATGATCCGATTCCCGGTACGGCAGATGCCGCTCCAGCACCTTCACCCGTTGGTCGATGGTTTCGGCCAGTTCCAGCTGCTTGACCAGCAGCTGGATCACACCCAGCCCCCCGCAGTCCACGGCTCGGACTCGATCCAAAATCGCATAATGGATGTTGCCCCCGCGCAGCACCCTTTGGCCCTTCTCCGGCATCCAACTCCGATCTAATCGATCTTCACTTCCCGATTGCCGTTTGCGCAGGATTTCGATATCTTTTGGGTTCACCTGAAATGCCTTTCTTTTCGGTGTTTTCCAGAGTTTTTTGCAACCCTAGAATACCCGTCAGGACTGGCATTTCGGGCCTTTTCAGGCCCTTGGAATCAACACTGATGTACTTGCTTTGGGTCTAGTGCAGGGCGTGGCGTTCATTCAGCTGAGCCAGCGTCGCTAAGTACCGGCATCCGGGAATACGGCGGCAGGAGGTTTGAAGAGACGATAATGAGCGATCCGGAAATCGAAGGAACAGAGTTGCAAGAGCCGATTCTAAAGGCGGTTCGGGATTTTGTTTTCAGGCACTTCCCGCTAGCCCGCAAACGCCGGATCGGCGACGAAACCTCCTTGATCGAGGAAGGCATCATCGACTCGATGGGCATCCTCGAGGTCGTCATGTTCATGGAAAACGATCTAGGTCTTCAAGTTTCGGACGAAGACATGCTCTCTCAGAACTTCGAATCGATCCATTCCCTGGCTGAGTTCGTCCAGTCCAGGCGTGGTATGTAGAGGGGAAGCCTAAACTGAAACTTGATTTCGATTTCCATTAAGCAAGTTGATGTAAACTGTTGATTAAATGGTATTTCTACCGAAACATCCAGGCCGAAGTAGGTCTTTAGCTAGGCTGGACCGGAGGATCAAGAAAGTCAACGTGGGAGCCAGCTTCGTCCGGCGAACCGCGGCTCTCCGAGCGGCTCCCGTTCCGGATAATGCCGGAGTTCGCCGCGCGGAGGCGGCTCCCACGTTGACTATTGTGTTCAGCCTTCGCCCCTTGCGCGCTGACCGCTTCGAAGTTGCTTTCCTGAATGCTGCGAGACAGCAGGAGGCGTTACTCTGAAGGATGTGGTGCCAATGGACTTTCTACTCCATCATCTGCTTCATTCGTCGGACCGGCGGCGGGGCAATCGGACGGCCCTGAATCACGCCCAACTGCAGGCCACCTATTCCAAGATCTCAACCCAGGTCGCCAGCCTGGCTCGGGGTCTGCGCGAGACGGGGATCCAAGCCGGAGAGCGCGTGGGAGTCTTCTTGGAACCTTCGATCGCTCAGGTGATTTCTATCTTTGCCATCGCACAGGCCGGAGCTGTCTTCATTCCCATTTACCCTGGGCTCTTCCCCAGCCAGGTGGCCCATATCATCAACGATTCTGGAATGACTGCCCTGATTAGCGATGGTCCCCGGATCTCAAAACTTGAGGAGATCCTGACCACCACGCCGAGCCTGAAATTTCTGATCTTCGATGGAGGCGGCCAGACCTCTGGCACGATCCCCAGCTTCTCTTTTCATCAGCTTTGCAGTCTGCCTCCAGAGAGTGACCAGCCGGAAACCAGAATCAGCAAAGATCTGGCAGCTCTTCTTTACACATCGGGCTCGACCGGAAAACCGAAGGGGGTAATGCTCAGCCATGCCCACCTGTTGGCCGGGGCTTCGATCGTCTCTGATTACCTCGCCATAGATGAAAACGATCGCATCCTGGCGGCACTTCCCTTCAGCTTCGATGCTGGATTGAATCAGCTCTTGAGCGCAGTTCAGCAAGCCGGCACCCTCGTGCTCATCAAATTCCTGTTCGCCCGCGACATTGTCCGGTGCCTCGAGAAAGAAAGGATCACGGGATTGGCAGGCGTTCCTTCGCTTTGGGCCTTATTGGCCCAGCCCAGTTCTCGACTCGAAACGACTTCACTGCCCGATTTACGCTACATCACAAATACCGGGGGGGCGCTTCCCCAGAATGTGCTCATCGGCTTGCGCCGGGCCTTGCCGAAAACCCGGGTCTTTCTGATGTATGGTCTGACCGAGGCATTTCGCTCAACTTACCTTGCCACCGGAAGAACTGGACGCCCGCCCAGGTTCGATCGGGAGAGCCATTCCCGACACCCAGATCCTAGTTATCAATGAAAAGGGAGAAGAGTGCCGACCGGGAGAAGTCGGGGAGCTCGTGCATCATGGGCCTACTGTGTCAATGGGCTACTGGGGAGATGCCGAACTCACCGCTCGAGTCTTGAGGCCGCACCCATTCCCAGCCCCGGGTGAGTCTACACCCGACAAGGTGTGCTATTCGGGAGATTTGGTCAAGCGTGACGATGACGGATTTCTCTACTTCGTGGGTCGCCGAGACTATCTCATCAAGTCGTCAGGCTTTAGGGTCAGTCCGAGCGAAGTGGAAGAGGCTCTCCTTTCGGCGAACGGCGATCTCCTCGAAGCAGCGGTTATCGGTGTGCCGGATCCAATGCTGGGAAACTTAATCAAGGCCTTCGTTGTGCCCAGGGAAAAGACTGAAGTCGATCTCGACAAGATCCTGGCGAGCTGTGCAGAAACGCTGCCTCGCTACATGATGCCCCGGCAAGTCGAGATCGTCCAGACGCTGCCCCGAACCAGCAGCGGAAAGGTCGATTACCCGGCCCTGCATAAGCGGCCTCAGAAGAGCGCGGGATGTGATGGAGGCTGATGAAGAAACGCACGGTCCCGAACGCTCAGGCGAGAATAGATCATGTGGCCTCTCTCGTGAAACGGCACTTTGCAGTGCGGAACGGGCAACTGTTGATCGGATCGATTCCGATTGAAGCCCTGGCCGAAGAGTATGGAACTCCCTTCTTTGTCTATGACCGGCACGTCATCGACGACCGACTGAGGCAACTCCGGAAATGGCTACCGAAACCGTTTCGGATTTTCTACTCGATCAAGGCCAATCCCTGCCATGGGCTGCTCAAATTCTTCGTCTCCGATGGGTGTGGCCTGGAGGTGGCGTCAGGCGGCGAGCTGCTACAAGATCTCGCTGCAGGCTGCCCCCCCCAGTCCATTCTGTTTGCCGGTCCCGGAAAAACCGACAGGGAATTGAGATTGGCTCTCTCCCGTGAGATCGGTGAAATCCATGTCGAATCTCTCGGTGAAGCTCGTCGTCTCGACCGGATCAGCCGTGAGCGAGGTAGAACTTCACGCATCGCCTTGCGCATCAATCCCAACGAACAAGCTCAAGGGGGAGCGATGCGGATGGGGGGCAAGGCGGCTCCCTTCGGAATTGACGAGGAACATTTGCCGGAGATCCTGAACGAGATGGCCGCCCTCCCCAACCTGGAAGTCGCGGGTGTCCATCTCTACGCCGGCACCCAAATCCTTGATCCCAAGATCCTACTGGCCCAATACGGCAAAGCGGTGGGACTGGCTGAGCAAGTTGCCGCTCTCCTGAACAGAGCACTCCGCACGATTGACTTCGGAGGCGGGTTAGGGATTCCCTACTTCCCTCATGAACGGGAGCTGGACCTGGGCGATTTTGGCCCCCAACTCAGGGCAATTGTGACTCGTGTGGAGAGCACTCTTCTGCTTTCGAAAGCGCGACTGATCATTGAACCAGGCCGCTATCTGATAGGAGAATGTGGCCTCTACGTCTCGAGCATCACCGACATCAAGCTCTCACGCGGCAAAAAGTTCATGCTCCTCGACGGCGGTATGCACCATCACCTGGCGGCATCCGGGAATCTCGGTCAGCCGATCAAGCGTAACTTCCCGATCGCCGTCCTGAACCGGCTAAACTCTGAGTCCAAGGAAACAGTCGATGTGGTAGGCCCTCTCTGCACACCGCTCGATGTCCTGGGCCGCAGCATCCTCTTGCCGGTAGCCGAAGTCGGGGATCTGGTCGGAGTCTTTCAGTCTGGAGCCTACGCCCGCTCAGCCAGTCCGCTGGGTTTTCTGAGTCACCCGGCCCCTCCCGAAATTTGGGTTGGCGAGGGCTCCAGCCAGCTCCTTCGAAGACGCGGAGAAGCGGCTGACTTGATGCTCGGTCAGGAACGGAATGTGGGGATTGAGCGGTGATTACCGTCGAGAAGATCATGCCCTCAGTCTGGCGCCAAATACCGGGCGAATTTCTTGCCAAAGTCGATCCGGATCTGGCCCAAGACGACTGGCAGGGTCTGTTCCGAATGCGGGAGAACCAGCAGGAGCGACACAGCGGCTACTTGCTGAGAGACGACTCGAAAATCGTCGGCATCCTGGGAACACTGTTCAGTCAGCGGACCATCGATGGGGAGACTCAGCCTTTCTGCAACCTGCACAATTGGTTCGTCGAGGAGACTTACCGAGGATACAGTCTGTGGTTGATGCGGCCGGTCTTACGCCTGGTCGACCACACTCTGACCGACTTCACTCCCACCGAACCGGTGGCCAGGATCTCGCTCAAGCTGGGTTTTCGGTCACTCGACTCGAGGTTACGGATCCTGCCGCCCTTCCCGGTTCCAGTTACCCGCTCTCGAGGTGGTGGACTGGAGTTTCATGAGGGCCTGGAGCGACTATCGGAGACCGATACGCCGCTGCTCCGTGACAATGACCATGGGCAAACCGGCCACCTTCTGGTAAGTCAGGGCGAGAATTCGTGTCTGATCTTCTATAGCCGTATCACTCGCCATGCGCTGCCTTACTGCTACATCAATTACCTCAGCAACAAGGCCCTCTTCGAGCGGGCTCATCTCGACCTGCGCAGTCTGCTCTTGAAGCGTACTCGGTCACGTTTCTGCGCCCTCGACGACCGGACCGTGCACGGCCTTCGGCTTTGGCCCAGTTTCCGGCTGCCGATCGGTTCGACCCAGTTGTATCGGTCCTCCCGGGCAGAGCCCACCGAGATCGACACGCTTTACTCAGAAGTCGTTGTATTGGGATTGTCGACGCTCCCGGATCTGAGTGATCGGCTGGACCGGTGGCTCGAGCGATTCCGATCCGGCAGCTGGAAGGAATCGAGACGAGGAACCGTCGGGTCATCCTGAATCGATGTTGCAGGAAATTCAACCATGAAGATCGAGCTCCTCAAGACTGACCAATCTCAGATCGGGACTGGTCTATCTGGTCGGCTCTCCAGCGGGCCGATCCGGCGCTGGGAAACCCCTCCTTCTGCCCCGAATTCACAGTTGCCGCCTCACGGGCAAGGAAAGACATCGAGGTCGCGGTAATCCACCAGGAGGACGGGCCGGTGGGTTTCTTCCCCTTCGAGCGCCACCCCGGAAACGTCGTTTTTCCGGTGGCTTCCGCTGTCACCGACATGCACGGATTGATCGTGGATCGAGACACCCCCTGGGAGCCCCTCGAACTACTCTCGGCAAGCCGGCTGGTGGCCTGGAAATTCGATCATCTAGTGGCCTCCCAAACCGCTTTTTCTCCCTACGTCCGATCGTTGGATGATTCCTACTACATGGACCTGGAATCGGGATTCGAGACCTATCTCCGAGAAAGAACAGCAGCCTCCGCCAGCCTGAAACGAGCTGCCTCCAAAGCCCGCAAGATTGAACGCGAGGTGGGGCCGATGCGTTTCTTGCTGGAAAATCAACAGCGGGAGGCATTCGAACAGATGCTGGAATGGAAACGAGAACAGCTTCGCCTGATGCAGCAAGTGGATGTCTACCGGATCGACTGGGTGAGGGAGTTCCTGGAACGCATCTGGACCACCCGGACGGGGGGTTTTGAGGGGCTGCTCTCGACGCTGCATGCCGGCGATCAGCTGATCGCTGTACAACTCGGAATGCGCAGCGGCCCAGTCGTGTCGGCATGGATTCCGACCTTCAACTCCAAGTTCGCCCGCTACTCCCCTGGAATGCTTCTCCATCTCGAATTGGCCAAACGAGCCGCCAAGTTGGGAGTCACCCGGATCGATCTGGGAGGGGGAGAGAACCAGCTCAAGCGAAGCCTGATGTCGGGCACAATACCGGTAGCTCTCGGCTCGGTTGATCGACGTTTTTTTCACCGGCTGCTGACCACCGGCTGGTATCAGCTCCGAGATCTGGCTCCACAGATCCCGGGCGGCGGCCTTGCCCACCGCCTTTATCGACGTGGCCGCCGACTGATTGGCTGACGGAAGCCCCACCACTACTTGGACGGGCTCCGAACGAAGTTTTACTGCGCCTCAAACCGGCTAGGAGCCTGTCCGAGTAATGGTGTGGATCGCGTTACGAGCGCCGTGGATCGAGATGCGAGGCGTCCGGCACGCAGGCGATGGCCCCCATCGTTAAGTGCCGGCAACGAAGAAGATGGGTCCACGGTGCCCGTAACCCGAAGGGAACATGTGGGTTGTGGCAGATCTCTTTGTCGAGAGCTCGACTCACAAGACCCATGTTCGCGACGACCACCCCATTACTCGGACAGGCTCCTAGGACTGACAATGTCTGCAACGATCCGAAAGCTTGACCTGTCTGTAAATAAGTTGCCATTCAAAGGTGCCTAACCCGCTTCAGCATCCGGAGATAAAAGGCTGTTAGAATAAGGCTTATGTCCGAACGTGTGGATCTTTACGAGGAGATCGTTCGCATCCGGAAGGCGGGCCGCCGGGCTGCTCTGGCGACCATCGTGAAGCGGACCGGTAGTACTCCGCGTAAGGACAATGCAAAGATGCTGATCCGCGAAGACGGCTCCAGTGTGGGATCGGTGGGAGGAGGTTGCGTCGAGGCCGAAGCCTGGCAGCTGGCCAAGCAAGTCATTGCCTCTGGCCGCTCCGACAACTTGCGCTACCAAATGACGGACGAAGAGGCCGAAAGCGAAGGTCTCGTATGCGGCGGAAGTGTTGAAATCTTCGTGGAACCGATTATGCCAAACCCAAGACTGCTCATTCTGGGAGCCGGACATGTAGGCCAGGCGGTCGCCGAAGCCGTCAACCGCGTCGGCTTCGACGTTTCAGTGGTGGACGACCGCGAGTCCTTCGCCAGCCCGGAGCGCTTTCCCCCCGCTACTGAGATTCGAGTACAACCCTTCGAGGACGGCCTGGGCGACTTGAAGATCGTCCCCGATGATTTCGTGCTGATCGTAACCCGGGGCCACAGCCACGACCAGGTGGCACTGGAATCGGCCATCCGGACTGAGGCCGGCTATGTCGGCCTGGTGGGAAGCCGACGCAAAATTCAGATTCTGGTGAAAAATCTGCTCGAAGCTGGCCATGGCGTGGAGGCTTTTCGCAACCTCTACGCGCCGATTGGGTTGGACATCGGTTCCGAGACTCCGCAAGAGATCGCCGTCAGTGTGGCAGCCGAGATGATCGCGTTGCGCAAGGGCAGTCACCAACGAAGCGAGAAACAGAACTTCATCCGGCGCTTCCTGGAGAAGGAAGCCGCCAAGGAATGTGGCTCGGAGCCAATCCAACATTCGGCGTGAGCGAGCGAGGATGAGGGATATCGACCCGGTCACGGAAGAATACAAGAAGCACATTGATCGAACTCTGATTCGGCGGAATCTGAGGAAGACTCCGGAGGAGCGAATCCTGGCAGCCATGGAACTCTTAAGACTGGCCGAGGAGGTGGCCGGCAAAGCTCGGAGAGGTCAGACTCGGAGGCGATGACAGATTTCAAGAAACTGCTCTCAAACCTGGCCTTACATGAGGTTGACTTCATTCTCATCGGTGGCTTGGCCGCAGTAGCCCATGGATCCGCACGCCTCACCCAAGACGTCGACATCCTTTACTCCCGCGACAGGCAGAACCTCGAGCGGCTAGTCAGAGCGCTTGAAGAAGGGAAGCCCTACCTCCGAGGTGCGCCCCCTGGCCTGCCATTCCGTTGGAATGTCGAGACTTTGCACCGAGGGCTCAATTTCACGCTCGAAACTCGTCTCGGCGATATTGATCTGTGGGGCGTAATCGCAGGAGGAGGCGACTTCGAGATCCTTCTACCACACACGATTAAAATCGAGCTGTTCGGGCATACCATCCGAGTGCTCGGCATCGAGAAGCTGATCGAAGTCAAACGAGCCGCTGGCCGACCCAAGGATATGGAGGCGATCGCCGAGCTGGAAGCAATTCGGGACGAAGCCGATTGAGCTACTTATGGCTCTACGCTATACATATTATATGGCGCACCGAACCACCATCCTGCTCAACGAAGGGTAACTATTTACTTGACTAACCAATAGCTTGGTGATATTCTATCCTACATGAAGTTACCTAAGGGCCTCCAAGACGCGATTCTGTACTTCTCTGATTTCGAGCGGTGCCGCCAGTTTCTCATCGAGCTACGTTGGCCGGATGGCACGGTCCGTTGCCCAGTTTGCGACTCCGCGAAGGTGACCTACCTGACGAAAGTCCGGAGGTGGAAGTGCTACAGCAAGCATCCCAAACCTCAGTTCTCGCTCAAGACCGGAACCATCTTCGAGGACTCGGCACTCGGACTGGACAAGTGGCTCGTTGCCCTGTGGCTGATCGTGAACTGCAAGAACGGGATCAGCAGCATGGAGATTGCACGGCATCTGGACATCACGCAAAAGTCAGCATGGTTCATGGCGCACCGGCTTCGGTTCGCATTGCATCACGGCTCGTTCGACAAGCTCTCAGGTGAAGTCGAAGTAGACGAGACGTTCATCGGCGGGAAAGCCCGCAACATGCACGTAGCCCAACGGCGGCGGCGGATCACTGGCACTGGCGGTAAAGATAAGACCGCCGTGATGGGCTTTGTGGAACGCGGCGGGAAGGTTCGGACCGTAGTTGTGGATAACCGGAAGAAGCGGACGCTACACCGCGAAGTGGAAAAGCACGTCGAAGCGGGCTCGGCGCTCTACAGCGATGACCTGCGGTCGTACGATGGGCTCGCCGGGAAGTACGCGCATCAGGTGATCGACCACGCCGCCGCCTACGTGGACGGAAAGGTCCATACGAACACGCTGGAGAACTTCTGGTGCTTGCTCAAGCGCGGCATCAGCGGAACCTACGTGAGCGTTGAGCCATTCCATCTGTTCAGGTATCTGGACGAGCAAGCCTACCGATACAACAACCGGAATGATGCGAACGACTTCGACCGGTTCAAGACGGCTGCCTCGCAGATCGTCGGCAAGCGGTTGACGTGGAAGCAGGTCGTCGGTCTACAGGACTCGGCAGCATGGGCGAACTAAGAAGGAGTGCCGACGACAGGGACGAGGGAAAAATCGACGCTAAGGTTTCGACTTAGCGTCGATTTTCTTTTTCCGGCGAGGCCTTGTAGGAAGTGCGGTCTTCGGCACACCTAGAACGGTCTTTACCGCGCGCCTGAATTGCTCAAATGCTCTCGGTCCCTCTTCTAATTCTGCAGCGTGCGGGGGCATTGCTCGGGGTCCTCTTGGTCTGAAAACAGCGTGGCCTGCTCACTTGGAGGTAGCGGTAGTTGCCACACCGAAATCACCTCTATCCCACTGTCGCTCGAGATATTCTGCATATCGCTGTCGTTCGAATATATGCGCTCGACTCCCAACACTTTAGCGATCGCCACGATCTGTCGATCCGTCTTGACTGCTTGCCACACGCCAGTCGTGCCGGACTTCTTGTTGCCCCTTGCGATTGCGTCTCTCGTTAACACCGCCGCTTCAATGGCCGCAAGTGTGTCGAACGGCGCGACGCTGCACCTCGCCCGCCGATCAATATCTGACAGATAGTCTGGCCCACTCTCTCCGGCGATCACTAGAAACTCGCTCAAGGCAGGAGCTGGGATGATGATCCTGGCCTTGGATTTCTCAAGATCAGCGAGTAAATACTCTAAACGTTCCTTTGTTCTCTCGGTTGGTTGACAAGTTGCTGGATCGATGGGCGGATCAATCGATGGATTGAGAACCATGGACAAAACATCTGCGTCGAACGCGATCAACATGACTCGTTCAGTCGTCTCCAGTTCGCAATGCGTGTAAAACGTGCGTCGAATCTGGATTCTCTTTCCATTTACCTGGAATCTGACGTAGGTTCTCGACCACCGTGCTGAGTGCGCTGTCTTCCAATAAGGTAAACGACGTAATCTGAAAACTTTTCAGTTTCCACACGCCAGTGGAATCTCTCAACCAACGACCATTGCCGGAGACACGCACAGTAACGACAAAGATATGCCCTGCGAGTTCCTTTGCAACCTGTCGTCGTGCGCGGCAAATGTGAACCTTGTCACCATCTTGAATATGAATTGGTACGGGGTCGCTCTCGCCACCAACAACAATCACTTTGCCTTGAAGTGATCCAGCCTGCGTAATAGGGCCGTATTCAGGCTCGACGTGTTTCCTTCTACCGGGAAACTCCAGAACGACCGGAGTCTCCAATGCCGCTTGCCCTTCCATCAATGCACCAGAGGCATTGTCGTCAGAAAGTCTGCGATTTAGTGAGTCGTACGCCCGCTGCGCGTCCGGCGCCGCATCGCCACGTTTGACCGCATTCACCCTCGTCCGAACCTTCGGGTACGCCTCGCGATCGACATCTTGAACGAGGACAGCACTACCGCTCTCGATCTGTACAAAATGAACGCTCGGCTCCTCTCCGAGCAGGTTAGCGAGATCGGACATGTATTCGGCGAGCCGCCGCATCGGAAGCGTGTCAGGCGTGAACGACTCGTCGATCAAGAACCGATACCGATGTTTCTGTTTAGGCATTACCTGTCCTCACCCTTTGATCGTACCACGCGGTGCATAGTGATTCGAGCGTGTTATTTGGAGCTGATCGATGCACGAAGCAGGCTAGTAGAGTCTGGTTAGTCAAGTAAATAGTTACCCAACGAAGAGACCCGGCAAGCGGCTCGAGAACTGGCTCTGATCTACGGCTGCTCCACTTCTGATGCCATCCGGCGTTCAGTAAAATCTCATCGCGACGTGGTCTTTGGCATTCCAGCCGAGGGTCGGCGGAAGCGAGTGCTGGTACTCGAGAAGCTGATTGATCTCTTCGAAGGAACCGATGCCAGCGAAGAAATTACGCAGCTCAAGAAGCAGGACCTCGAATTCTGATGCTGATCCATCTCGACTCCGACTTTTTGGTTCATGCACTTTCAGTCTCGGGACGGGAACGGAAGCGCCTTCGGGAACTCTCGGAATCTCCGGCCAGCATTCGGATCAGCGCCATCTCCTCGACGGTCTAGATAAACTTGCTTCCCGGGTAGGCATCGTATGGGTTGTGCACTTGACGTCATATAGGTTTCGTTAGGGCGCAGCTAAGACTTTTTGTGCCGGTTCGGCTCAGGCTAGACCGAAGACTCTGTTCTTCATGGGGCTCCCAGATAAACTCTCACCTACTCGAAACAAAACTTCGTATCGGGTCCCGGTAAAGTAACTTTTCAGTTCGCTGTAGTTAAGCACTTGTTGGTGTGGCTCTAACAATCTCTGTTTCTTGGTTGGCATAACGGTAATGATCCGGGACAACTCCAGGAAGTCAAGAGCATCTTGTATAGTCTCAAAATAAGACGAACAGAGATCATCGTACTCGATCTTCAGGACTGCATGCCCCTGTATCTCAGTGGTGAGCTGTCGGGTCCACTTCTCTCGATTCGAAAAGTAGCGCTCACAGCGCTGCATAGTGAGGTCGAACGGTGGCACCTCGGGAGGATCTTCGCCAGGCCGATTCTGTACCCACCAGACGCCAGACTGAGTCGCGGCCACGAGGGATACAAGCTGGGCAAACCAGTTGCGCTTAATCCAGATAATCCGAACTTCGCGATTCTCAGCAATAAACCGCCAGACGGTCGTAGCAGATGGGTCCTCTCTGGCATGGTTGTAAAAGAACTTGAAGCCAACTCCGCCAACCTCTCCCGAGTACCGGGTCGAAAAGACGTACTGGAGAAATGAAGCCCCATCCTCGCCCTTGAGGTATCGTCTGCCGTCGATCTGAAAGCGAGAATTGTTCTTGAGCAGTTCCCCGTACATCCTGATTTGAGGATGCTGCTTGAGAGAATGCTCTAATAGAGAAGAGCCAGATCTTCCACTTCCGCTGAGTATGAACGGTGTAACGCCCAGCCCGCTCCCGTTACTCATGACTCTTAGGTCTCCTGAAATACTAGTCAAACATTCGGCGTGACGGCCCGGCATCCAACGTTGAACCCAACATGACACGCATCCGGCAGGTCTGGACTGGGGCACACCTGCGCCAAGCAGTTTGTGAATGTGGACAGAACCGCTAAAATGCCACGCCTATCCAGAAGCTGGGATTGATCTTCTGGATCAACCAGGCCCCTCATTCGGCCCGTTCCATGTATTCTTGTTGGGCCCGCGAAAATGTGGCCAACTCCTTCGCAAATCCCGGGCCCTGCTTTGAGATCATGTTTTCCAGCATCGAGTTGGCGAATCGGTACAGTTCCAGGTCGAGTCTGTTTTGCTCGCGAATGGCCTCTCTGGTTTCTTGTGGCAACTCCGAGGCCCTCGGACGAGACTTGTTGACGTTTTTCCTCAAGTAGAAGGTGTCAGTTTCCCAGCCGCATGCTTTCTTGATGAGCAGTAGAGTTGCGTCGAATCGATCGGTGACTCCGACCACCGAGAAATAGCGTTCGAGGTTGCTCTTCGCCCGGGCCAGGGTTCCGTTCGTGCATCTCCCAAACGGTGGCTCCAGCCCGGAAATCCTGCGTGTCTGGTCGTTATCAGTGATAAGTCGGGTTTGATCCTTCTCAAACGATGCAAGCTCATAACGCGTCAAAAAACGTTCGATCTTGGAATCCGGCCTCAAGTGGTGGTACAGCGACACAATGCGCTCCACGGGATCACGAATAATCGTGGAATAGGCTGATGGACGATTCAGAAAACGATGTATACCAAACGAGAAATGCCCCGCCACGGCGGACAGGTTACGAGTCGAAAGTATAGTCCGCGCTCGTTGCGGGATTTTGAGTCGAGGCTCCTTGAAGAATCCGTAGGGTTTGTGAGGTCCAGGGTAGAGGTACATGCCATTAAAGACCCATTGCTCTGGATCGTGGTCCAACCCATGAGCACAGACTTGAGTCCGAATCACTGTCTCCATGGTTTTACCCACTGTCTTCGGTATGTGGAGAAACAGGAGAACCGGAGCAGGGTTCGGCTCTGTCGGCGACATCTCGTCACTCATTTTGTCTGGCTCAATTCTCATTTGCAGACCATGTGTTACGCTTCTGCTGTTCTGCAATCGCGAGCGGCGACACGCCAGATTCATTCATCTACATTGCAGGTCAAAGATGACCAGATGCTTGTCTCTGAGGACGCACGTGTACTTCGACTCCAGGTGGCATAGAAAGCCTCGATAGTGATCGAGCCACCAGAAAGCGGGCTCAGCGAAGACCACGAACTTCGTGCCTGATAAGGCTGAACGCTCGATTTCTCTTATGGCCACGGCGTCATCCGCAGGCTTTCCCCAGTAGAGTCCATTCCTCTCCAAGAAGGGTAGGCATTTCCTCCCTGCCAGGACCCCGTAAACCCCCAGTCGATTGTCGTCGACCAGGATGAACGCTTCCCCTCTGGGAACGAACGCACGGATCGCCGCCATCCTCTTCTGATATGTCTGGTGGCCCTTGGCGCCTGCCAGGTGGGAGTAGTCGACCGGTGGAGGCGACAAAGCTTCCTCAATCAACCTGGGAAGTACTCTCGAATGATCGAAGTACTTTCTTGCAATCTCCCGTGCGGCAGCACTGTGGGCTTTGTAGTTCTGCATCACCTGCAACAGAGCCCTTCGGGCCTCCCTACGAGTCTTGAAGGGTATGACTCCTCGGCCGCTTTTCATCCATTTCGTAAAACCCGTTTCCTGTGCGACAACCGGCCGGCCGCTAGCCAGGTAGGCGGCGCTCCGTTCGCTGAACCACCCCGAAAAGGTAACGGCGTAGGCCTGCTTGGCCAAGGCGAACTCTCCAGCTGATCGGCGTATGTATTCCTGGTAAGTCCAGGGGTCGGATGTAACCTCCAGTGCATCTCGCAGAAGCCAGCCTTTGTCGGTCAGCAGCTGTCGTATAGCCGCAGGACCATCGACAGCCAATTCGAGCGGAGTTGGCACCTCCTGGGCCAGATCCAGGTATTCTTGGAAGGAATCCGACTTGACCCCATAGGTCACGCTTCCGTCCCTCGCTGAATCGTAACTTTTCCAAGACATCACGGTCGTAAAGTGGCCGTCAGAAGGTGGTGGAGTGACAGGCCAGAGGTCCAGAACGATCGGTTGCCTGGTGGGCCGCCAGGGAAGTCCGTCGACAGGAGTCGTGCAGCACTTTGCCTCGTAGTTCTCTCCAAACGTGAGAAATGCAGTGTGTTGGAGGGCCCGGTCGAGCCAGGCCGGAACGTGGATGTGACGCACCTGGGCGAAGACGGGGTCGGTATCCACCAGCGCGCGGGCCGGGATCTGCAGATGCCATGGTCGGAGCGAAGTAATGGAGTGCGACACGTTGAGAAATAGATCAGCCGAGTCAATCACCCGCTTGATCGCGTCTCCACATCCTCCCTTCCACGCGAAACTGTGGGCGTCGTAGTAGGCCCAGCGGTTTGCCAGGCCGAGCCTTGCGAAAACCGAACCGGCGAAGTTAAGTCCGAAGGTCGGATCGATGCCGAGCCGGTCAAAAGTGGCCGGGACGTAATTGGGATCAGCCCCGTTTTGGTCGATCCGCTTTGCGGGGTTGAAGCAGCACGGGTAGTCCTCACTGTCCTCGATGTAGTAGACATCATAGCCGAGGCGGGCAAGACCCACCACATAGTGGAGGTAATGCCAGGCCAGGCCGCCCACTGGACGGCGGACGACAAAGCCCGAAACGAGTACTCTAGGCTTCTTCACTGCGCGTCGGCGCCTCCGCTTCTGGGAGAAGGGCTGAGTCGGCTTCGACGGCCTGTCTAATCAACGTTCTGAGCACTTTGTCGGCCGAGAAATACTCGTGCCCAAGTTCTCGGGCGGCAGCACAGTGTTCCGGGTATCGGGTACTCACGTCTTCCAGCGCAGCTCCGGCCTCTTCCAGGTTCGTGAACGGGATCACTCCCTTTCCAGTCCGCATCCAATTCGAGTAACCCGTTTCCTGGAGAATGACAGGTCGGCCGCTAGCAAGATAGCAGGCGCTCCTCTCGCTGAACCAGCCCGAATTTGTCTTGACGTAAGCCTGTTTGGCCACACTCCATTCAGCTTTAGAGCCGCTTATGTAGCTCTGATAGTCCTCGACGGATCCACTGACCTCGAGACCGTCTCTCAGAATCCACCCGCTCGCTCTCAGCTCATCGGCCGGAGGGTGGCCAGCGATTGACAACTCGAGTCGCTCTCCGGTCCGCTGTGGCAGATCCAGGAATCGGATCATCTCAGGCTCCTTCAGGCCGTACTCCTCGCCTTCGAATTCAAAGGTGTCGTAAGACTGCCACTTGAGCACGGTCGTATAGTGGCCGTCCGCGGGAGCCGGCAGCTCGGGCCACAGCGACAGACAGATAGGTTGTACGGTGGGTCTCCACCTCACTCCCAACGTTGGAATCGTGCATTCGGGAGGTCCAATATTACAACCAAAGCTAAAGTGTGTGGTGTGCCGCTCGACATGCTCTTTGTCTCTCCTGATTCCTTTGGCCCGTCGGAACTGAATGAATCCCGGGTCGGTGTCCAAAAAAGCGCGATTGGGGATTTTCCTGTAGGCATCCTTCAACACTCCGGCGCCGGTGACGTTCAAGAAGAGTTCAGCAGATCCCAGGAAAGCCTGAAGTCGTTGTCCGGTGACTCCGTATTGCTCTCCAGTATGGGCTACAAAGGTCCAACGACCGTCGAGCCCATATTTCTCGAAGGTTCGGGACAAATAGTCTACGAACGGCTTGTGTCCACTCACCATGCTGTCAGAGCCGGGTTCATAGTACCAGGTACCCGTATCCTCCAGGTACAGGACGTCATGCCCCAGCGCCCTCAAACCCAGCAGGTACTGCAGGTAGTGCAGCGTCAAACCTGCAACCGGGATAGAGCCGATCAAGCCGGTGACGACAATTCGCATCTCTTTGGATCCTGCCTGGGGCTCGAAATTCTCTTGTGCGTGGTTAGGAGACCGAAATACATGCAACTCTTCTCCACAATCATCCAGTCATAGCGTCCTCAATCAGGTGCTTCAGAATGGCGTCCGATCCGAAGCAGGCATCAGCGATTTCTCGAGCTGTCTTCGAATGGTGCGCGTAGTTGGACTCAACCGTCTGGATCGCATTCACGGCTTCGTCCATTGTCGAAAAAGCGTGGAGGCCGTCTCCAACGGGCAGGAGATCGCTGAACCCGGTGTCCTGAAGTACGACCGGCCGGCCGCTGGCCAGATAGCCGGTACTTCGATCGCTGAACCACCCGGTCCGCAAGTCAACGTAGACGTTCTTAGCGACTGACAACTCGCCACGAGACCCGGCGATAAAGCGCTGGTATTTCCGAGGGGACAGGGTAGCCGTGGGAGCATCAACTATAGACCATCCGTGGTTCTCCAAATACTCGATCGGAGCCTCGCTTCCACCCAGCGCCAGTCTCATCCGAGCCGGGGTTGCCGCTGGAAGATCCAGAATCTTATGAAATTCTTGACCCTTATCTTTGTACTCGACCCCGTCATATGTAAGCTTTCCCTTAAAGACATTCCAGGTCATCACCGTGGTCCAGAACCCATCTCTGCTGGGCGAATAATTGCGGTGGAAAGTCCAGAGATCCATAACCACGGGCATCCTGGTCGTTTTCCAGGACCAGCCCAGCTCAGGGACCAGGCAGTCCGATTCATGAATCCTTTCAGCATAGGTGAAATGCCGATCGTGTGCGGCGACCATGTCGCACCAGCGGTCGACAGAGTGCGACCAGGGAAAGCGTTCGCTGAGCATGATCTGGTTGTAGCCCGGATCCGTATCGATGAATACAGTGACACATCGCGGGGAAAGACTTTCCGGGAGAAAGTTGGCGCCACTGATATTGAGGAGCAGATCGGCCGATCGTGCGACCGAGTCGAAAGTTGAGCGCTCCATGCCGAAGCTTTTCTTATGCAAGTGCAGATAGTGCCACCGATCCACCAGGTGGGGAGCGTATCGCTCAAAGAAGTCAGCCACAAATCCGGCCGAGTAACTGCCGTCGGCTGTTTTCCGGTTCTCCACCGGATGGTAGGGCCAGCACCTACTATCCTCATGGTAATACACGTCGTGTCCCAATCGGGCGAGCCCAACAGCATACTGCAGGTAGTGCCAGGCCATCCCACCGACTGGATGAAGTGCGGCCAATCCTGAAACGATTATGCGCAAGTCTGAGGATCGTTTGGGTTCGAGCGTGTTTCTTGACAAAGATTCCCCCTCAAACGAGAGCCTGTTTCTGAGCTTGATCCTGCAAATGATCGAAATACTTCCTGGCAAAGTCATCCAAATCCCAATCATCTCGGTCACCCAGCCATCGGATTGGCCAGAACAGAGATGCCAGCTTGAATACCTTTTCGAAATCAGCCGGGGACCCTTCCGGCCAGCGACTGTCCTGGTAGGTTTTCTTGCAAGCCACAATGGTGTCTATATCCCACCCTTCTACCAGGCTTGCCAGGTCGATCTCTCCCCGCGTCACCACCGCAGACTCCCAGTCGACCGGAAAAATATCCTCGTCCTTTACTAAAATGTTCTTCGGGTAAAACTCTCCATGAGTAATAGTCAACTCGTTGCAGGAAAGATCCTTGATATGGTCACTGAAATGCTGACATAGCGGACCTACCCATCTGAATTCGCTCCCGAGGTGGCTAGCATACTTGCCAGTTTGTCCCGCGCAGCGCCTGAAGTAGCTACCGTCATACTCTTCAAGGAATTCTGTTCTCGGCAGGCCGACTATGTCGCTTGTAGAGGCATGAAACTGCCCAAGCCAGTGGGCTGCACCCACCATTGCTTCGACCGTCGTGTGTAACCGCAACGCATTATCAATGTGCTCAATAAACAACCAGCTATAGCCAGTCCGCCCATCTTTATGAACCCCGTAGAAACGTGGGGCTGTTACTGGAACTTGAGAAAGTACCTGTTCATAGACTCTGCCTTCATACTTAATTCCACGGTGATGACCCCAGGGGTCTAGATTGCCCGAGTACTTACTGTGTATCAGGATTTCCTGGTGACCCTTCAGTCGGCAACGAATCACTTCACTTGCATAGGTGCTGCTGAACACATTCCTCTCCCGACTGAGGATAGTGAGACCGGCAGACGAATCATCCTTACCTCTGGCGGCAATACTCTTTAACCCTCTCTTCAGCGATTCATCGTCGGGTATGAAAGATGCGTAATCCATCAACTCAAGACCATCTCCAATTCAGAAATCTCCTCAATCTGGGCAGTTAATGCACTCAGTGAACTGACAGGTCTTCGAATGTCAGGATAAGGCAAGCTTGCACAAATCCAGTCGGCGGCTGCGACCCACCTATACAGAATCCCAATCTTTCCGATATCACGAAGTCTCGAGTAGCTGATGTCCGGCCAAGTCGTCAGGACTTTTTGGTGGTAGGTTTTCAAAGTGGACTGATCCTCAACGCATCCCAGCATTTCGGGAATAGCCAATGGCAGCTTCCCCACCTTCTGATACAGCACTAGTTCGTGTTGAGCAATTTCTGATCTGCACTGCTTGGCTATAACCGACGAACCGCCCGCCAGATAGTTACTCAGGCGATAAATGTGGGACTTATAGCTGTTGCTTTTTCCGCAACGTCGTTTCATCTCATAGATCTGTTCCGGAACGCTGGAATTTCCTGTCAGCCTGTTCCAAGCCAGCACTGCCGGATGTTCCTCATTAGCTATGTCATCCAAGAGGACAGGTGAAAGCTTAGTCATTCGTGATCTACCGGGCTGTTAATTATTCAATTCAGCTTCCGCTACTTGCCACGTTCGAGTAGATACCCGGAGTATGGCCAGCGACCTGGATGACCTCTCCATCACTCACTTCGAACAGGAAATCACAGCCAGCCAGGGTGCTGAGTCTATGGGCAATCATGATGGTCGTTCTGCCATGCATCAGCCTTTCTAATGCTTCCATGATTCCTTCTTCAGTCTTGAGATCCACGGAACTTGTCGGTTCATCCAGCAACAGTATCGGGGCATCGCGCAAGAAAGCCCGGGTGAGGGCTAATCTCTGCCGTTCACCGCCTGACAACCTCATTCCTCGTTCCCCAACCAGCGTCGCGTACCCTTCGGGCAGCTTCATGATGAAATCGTGCGCATTCGCAGCCTGGGCGGCCTTGAAGATCGCTTCATCTGAAGCCCCCGGACGACCGTAAGCGATATTCTCCGCGATGCTGTTCGAAAACAGCACGGGTTCTTGCAACATGATTCCAAACTGGCGACGAAGATTGGGGAGCTTGTATTCCCTTATGTCAACACCATCCAACAGGATGCGCCCTGAGGAGGGATCGTAGAAACGCATCAGCAAGCTCATGAGCGTTGTCTTCCCTGCGCCTGTGATGCCTGCGATGCCCACTTTGGCGCCTGCCGGTGCGTCCATCGATACTTCCCTTAGCACTGGCGTTCCGTCCTGGTAAGAGAAACTGACGTTCTCGAGCCTGATCACACCTTTGGCCCGATCCAGAGACTTTGCATCCGGTTTTTCAGGAACATCGGACGACTCGTCCAAGAATGAGAATGCGCGTTCTGCGCTGGCAAAAGCATTTTGCATACTGGCCAGCTTTCTTCCCATCACCTTGAGGGGGCTGTACAAGAGTCCGAGGTAGAACATCACAACCAGCAAGTCACCGAGGGTCATGGCGCCGGCCTGGATGGTCCTCACACCGATCAGAAGCACCGCACCAGTACCCAGAGCAGTCACTGCCCCGGTCACCATTCCAAATGAGCTATGCAACAGGCTAACCTGCAGGTAGGCCGAGAGACTCTTCGTGGCGCGGTCCTTGTACCGCTCGTGCTCCACTGTCTCCTGAGTAAATGCCTTCACCACCCGAAGTGACGAGAAGACCTCAGTAATCACGGAGACTGCCGCATGATCCAGCCTCTTTTGTTGCCGCCAGCGCTTGCGTAGAGGATACTTGTATTTCTTGATCAGATAGATCAGAAGCGGGCAGATTGACAAGGCCACGAGTGCCAATTGCCCATTGATGAGGGCGATTACATAGATCATTGCCACGACGGTGATCAATGAAGTCAGCATCGGCAGCAATCCGTCCAACGTCACTCGTTGCAGCGCAGTGGCGTCATACTGGACCCGATAAAGTGAATGGCTGACTCCCTTGGCATCGTGATAAGCCATGGACAGCCGCTGGCCATGTGAAAAGAGTTGGGCCCGGAAATCCAGGGTCATCTTCTCGCCGGTGTAGGTCCTAAAAAATGCCGCGTCCAGAGAATGCAATTGGGTGAGGATGGAGATGCCAATCAACAACACGACTGCAAATAAAAGGATGGAATTCGGTGAGTCGACAAACGACCCGGGGACCACCGACATAAATCCTGGCAGGGGTAGCGAACCCAGCACGTTGTCAATCACCAGTTTCAGCGCTAATGGGGAAAGAAGGGCTAATGGAGTGGCCAGTAAATCTAGAAACAGGACACCAACCAGGTGGGGGCGGAATACCCGGGAGCGGTGCAAGAGTCTCTTAAACAGAGCTAGATCTGACGACTCTTCAGTGCCCATTCCCGGTTTCCTTTTCGCGGAGCTCCAAAGTCTGACGTAACTCAATTATCAACGTCAGCAATTCACAATTGTATCCTCAGCTCGATGAGGACAGAAACTCGGCCAGGCTGAGACTTCAAGTGGCGCTGGTATCTTGCCTGCAGGCCGCGTTTTGCACGGGCTCCGGATCACAGGCAAGATGCCTATGCTACTCCCAGTCCTTGACAACATTGAACACCGCCTTGATGGTGGCTCCGGCTTCCAGGAAGGGCTTGATGGTCAGGACCAGGCTGATCAGTGCCAGGGGTAGAAAAACCACCCAGACCCCATCCAGCGCCGCCGCCACGGCGGTGCCGATCAGCACCGGAACAATCCAGAGCGCCTTCCAGTTCAGAATTGGAGTCAGCCGAATCCGCAAGAGTTGCTTTCCTTCTCCGTGTTCTTCCACAGTTGAAAGCAACCTGGCACCCCCCAACAGGCCAGCCCAGGCCTTGAGATCCCAGCGGTCAAATTCTCCTCCACGAATCACCGCAACTCGACGAACCTGGAGATTGTACTCGAGTGACGACAGCCACCCTGTGAGAGGCTTCCATTCCTCGCTCCAATGCGAAATCGAACGGGGCCTGGGGAGTAGACTGCCACCTTTGCCCCGCGAAGCCCAGGGCTTCAGGTTGTAGTGGAGACGACCCAACAAACGGGCCACGGCTTGGAGAATGTGAAGGAAGCTGGTCAGGGTGAGAGAGGTGGCGCCAACTCCAGATGAATCGGCCTCCTGGGCCAACACTCGATGAGCACTCAAGCAGGCGTTTCCAACGAACGCTCCGGCACTGAGCAGAACCAGTCCCAGGGCCAGCAGGAGGGGGCTCCAAAACAGCCCGAGAGCGGCCAGCCCGGCAAAGCTGGTAATCACCAGCAGCCACTCCGGCATCAGGAGGAGACTCCGAATCGTGCTCGGCGTGGGAGAGTAGATGTGCTGGAAAAGGCGCGTCCCCCAGACTCCGTGGTAAACCCGCCACCGGAGTGGATTGGTAGCTGCGCTGGCGGGTCCATAGAGCCGTCCGCGCCAGGCGACATGTCCAAAGAGGCTATATTTTTCGGGCCACTTTCGCTCCAGCATCGCCTCGGCCCGACCATAGTTGAGTTGCTGCTTCCAGTAGCCATAAATCGTGGGGCGGGGTTCGTGCCAAACCATGGCGGCTGGGTTGAATCCCAGTGTCCAGCCCCGCTGTCGGATCTTCCAGCAGACATCCACATCGTCCCCGGCAATCCGAAAGCGAGAGTCAAAGCCTCCAACCGCCTCTAGCTCCGATCGACGAAAGGCCATATTGCATCCCGGAATGTGCTCTGCTTCGACATCGGTCAAGAGGACGTGGCAAGGATTCCCGGGCGATCGCGAGATGCAATCAGCGATGAGATCTGACTTGGGATGGATATTCGGCCCCCCCACACCGGCATGTCCTGAGTGCTTGAACGTATAGGCCAGATAGGTCAGCCAGTGGGGATCTGGAGTCGCATCTGCATCGATGTAGGCAACGATCTCTCCTTTGGCCTCTGCCAGCCCCCTGTTTCTGGCTCTGCTCAATCCGCCATTGGGAGTACTGATGAGTCTGACATTGTAGCCACTCACGAGGGAAGCCGTATCGTCCAGGGAACCGTCGTCCACTACGAGGATTTCAAAATTGGGATACTTCAGGCCGACCAGACCGTCCAGGCACTTCCGAATCGTTTTGGCGCCATTGTAGACACAAACAACGACCGAGATACGCGGCCAGTCCTCAGCCACTGGGAAAGGCAGGTTACGGAAAGCCTCGCCCACTCGATCCAAGGCGGGTTTCGTGTTCCTTTGACGATCCGTGAGACCGAAATCCCAGTCATCCACGTCGAGGCCTACACGGTGCCACTCATCGGTCCAGGCAAAGACAAACCCTCCTGCGCATCCGGTCTCGAATGCGGTTCGGATTTGCCAGTCCAAAGTCGTGGCCTGCGCTTCCAAACCGTTGCGGCGGCTATCCAGGCCAAGTTCGGTCATGACCAGCGGCCGTTCATCGGCCAGGTTCTGGAGGCGAGCCAGGTAGGATCGAAGCGCTTCCTGGGTTTCCAGATAGACATTAAAGGCCAGGAAATCCAAAAATGGAAGTTGTAGGTACTCCGTAGTCGGATAGTTCACATACGTGACCAGGCCTTCCGGATCCTGCTGCTTCGCCTCAGTGTAGAGATTCCTCAGGAAGGCTTCCATTCTTCTGCGGCCGTACCATCGAACGATTGGAGCCGGGATCTCATTGCCGATTGAGTAAGCCAGGATGGCCGGATGTCGGCCCAAATCGGCGACCCCCTTGCGAATCTTGCCCTCAATCGAGCGCGCCCGGCGGCGGTCTTCCAGGAACGTGACATGCTGCTCCCAGGGGATACCCACTAATAGCAACAGCCCAAATTGCTGGGCCAGGTCAAGCAGCCAATGGGGGGGTGGAGTGTAGGTCCGCACGGCATTGATGCCATACTGAACCATGGTCGAGAAATCCCGTTTGACCGAGGCTTCGTCATGGTATTCACAACCCCATCGGTCGGGTTGAAAGGGGCCATACGTCACCCCTCGAACATGGAATTTATCAGTTCCCAGACCCAGGAATTTCCCCAGCACCCTGGGACGAAAGTTCTGCTGCGGCACCGAGATGGGTACCCCCTGGAGGGACGTCGCCGACTTCATTACGTTATTTCTCACCCAGGGGCTTCTCGAAGGGGGAGCGTCATGTCCCCAGCAACAAAGTCGGACGGCATTGTAAAGCACCGGCTAGCCCATCTCAGGCTATTCTAGCCCATTCGAGCCAAACACAAGAAAAAAAACGGGTTTGCTATTTTCGGTACTTCTCGAACCAGGCCACCACGTGGGCGATTTTCGTGATCAGCTGGCTGGGGCGGGCCACGATGTTGTGGGAAGCGCCGGGGATTCGAACCAGGGCGGTTTCGACGCGGAGCAGTTTCAGCGCGTGATAGAACTGCTCGGCCTCTGAGAGGGGGGTTCTTAGGTCGGCGTCGCCGGTCATCAATAGCGTGGGGGTCGAGACGTTGGCCACCAGCGATAGGGGAGAGAACTTCCAATGGGCCTCCGGGTTTTCCCAAGGTGTACCAGGATACCGGGAATGCTGGTAACCGTAATAATTATCCGCCACCAGCGTTTTGCTGATCCAATTGATCACTGGTTTGGCCGCCACGGCAGCTCGAAAGCGGTCGGTCTTCCCCACAATCCAGGCCGTCATGATTCCACCGGCACTTCCCCCGGTGACGAATAAGTTCTCATCGTCGATGAAGCCTTTGGCGATCAGCGCGTCTACGCCCGAGATGAGATCGTCATAGTCCTGGCCCGGGTAGTTATGGTAGAGCAAATTGCCGAACTCTTCTCCATAGCTCGTGCTGCCCCTGGGATTGGAGTAGAGGGCCACATATCCAGCCGCCGCATAGAGCCGCATTTCAGGGGAAAAGCGGTCTCCATAATTCGAGATCGCCCCCCCGTGAATCTCGAGCACCAGAGGATACTTTTTTGAACGATCGAAATCGGGTGGAGTCACGAACCAGGACTGAATCTCCCGGCCGTCAAAGGACGATTTGTGCCAGATCTCCTCGACTCGACCCAGATCACGCTGAGAAAACAAGTCGGTATTCAGGCGAGTGAGACGGCGTGTGGAGCTGCCATCGCTGAAGGCGACGTCGCCCGGAAACTCGGGGCGAGTCAGGGGAAAAGCCAAGTGCCCCTTGTCGGACACCGAGAAAGATCCACCACCATAGGGTCTGCCCAGGGAAGTCCCGCCCAGATCGGAAGCAATGACCTTTGACCCGCCGCTCAGCTGTGTAAAGCCAATCTTGGTATTGCCTCGATCGTCGTACCGAAAGTAGATTCCGCTCCCATCTGCAGACCAGGTGGGCTCACTGACCGAGCGGTCCAGGCCGAGATCGATCCGCTGCTTCTCGGAACCGTCCATATTCATCACATAGAGGTTCGTGACCTGATAAGTTTGGATTCTGTCGTCATAGCCCAGAAAAGCAATCTTCTTGCCGTCTGGGGAGGCGGCCGGACTGTGATCGGGACCTTTCCGGCTCGTCAACTGCCGAATCTCGCCAGTCTCGATCGAAACCGTGTAAATCTCTGAATTGCGGAACTCGTGCTCCCAATCTGGATTCCGATTGCTGGAAAAGACCAGGTGTTTGCTATCGGCTGTCCAGACCGGCGCGTCGGAATGGTTAAAGGAACCGGAGGTAATCTGGCGGGCCGTCCCTCCTTCGGTCGGCAGCACGAAGAGGTGTGGAAAACCATACTCCAGGTAGCCACGGCCATCCGCACGATTCTTCAATCTGTCGATCACCATCGGAGGGTCGGCCCACTCCGCTCCCGCTGGTTTGGGAGGAGGCGACACGAGCTTCGGACGGGGAGCCGGAACGTGCATCGAAAAGGCCAGCCACCTCCTGTCAGGTGACCAGGTCAATCCGCTGGGGCTGCGCTCCAGATGACTCGCTTTGGCAGTCTGCCCGCTGTCCATCCAACGCACGAAGATCTGTGTGGCTCCTGTTTCACGAGAAAGGTATGCCAACCGTTTGCCGTCGGGTGACCAACGAGGTGAGGATTCGCCCACCGCGTCCTTGTTTAGGGGGCGATGATCGGATCCCTCGGCGGAAATCATCCACAATCGGGTCACCCTTCGATCGGTCATGATGTCCATGCTGTTTCGGACGTACACCACCTGATTCCCATCCGGAGCGATCTGAGGATCGGAGGCAAACTCCATTTCGAACACGTCCAGGGAACGCAGGTGGCGTTGACCCTGAGCCAGCAGTCCGGGCGAACACCAGAACGCCAACAGGATCGTCGCTAGTGCTGCGTTCAGGAAATAACGTATATTTTGCGAACGGGTCTTGCGAGTCGCGTTCCCCCCGAAATGTACGGTATTTTCTGGGCACAGCACTCGCATCCTGAACATCTTCATGACTTTGCTCCTCCTTGGGTATTTCGATTCCGAAATAGTGTGACATCTGGGAAAGGAGGTTCGCAAATGCCAGGTTCGTAGCACGAGCTGTCTCAGAATTCAGGTAGGAGGGGGTCCGGCCTCTTTGGAAAACGTAATTTCGAAACCGTGGGAGGCGCCTCCAGGCGGCGATCTTATTGAAAAAAAACGTGTTAGATCCGCAAGGTTCGTCTACAAAGGACTTGGTTTCAATAAGATCACCGCCTGGGAAGGCGCCTCCCACGGTTTTGAAACACCAGCGAGCGGCAGCGAGGTATCAGCTCTACTCCGGATCCCAACGGAAACGCTCCATCGGGATTGTACCCGAGCCGTCGAATTGGATTCCCTCGGCCTCGAGGAGTGCTCGCTGCAGAGTTCCAGATCGGCCGCTCAGACTGAGATTCCCGCCGGCGCCAACGACCCTCTGCCAGGGGACGCCACTGTTGGGGCGCAAAGCGCGCATAGCCCAGCCCACGCTTCTGGCACCCCGGGGCTTCCCCAACAGCCGGGCTACTTGGCCATAGCTCACCACACGTCCGGCCGGAATCTCCCGAACCAGTTCGTAGACCTGCTGGAAGAAATCATTTGCGTGAGGCAGGCGCCCGTCATTCTGCTTCAATCGACTCCCACCCTTGAGCTACGCCTCTCTAGCAGCACCACGTCCCTCCAGCGCCCACTCATCCGGCCGATCCCGGCCCGTGTACCGACTACTCGAAAGCCGAGATTCTGATGAATTCGCAAGCTGGCCATATTTTCGGGGAAGATTCCTGCCTCCAAGGTCCACAGGCTGGCCTCCTCCGAGCGCCGAATCAACTCGCTCAGCAGGACTGACCCCAGGCCTTGCCCCCGGCAAGAACTCGCCACATAGACGCTGACTTCGGCCACGCCTCCGTAGACGCAGCGTCCCGAAACCGGAGACAGGGCGGCCCAACCGAGTAGCTTGGCGCCCCGCCGCAAGACGATGCGGCAGTCCTTCCGGTGGGACCGATCCCATTCCTTCCAGGGCGGAACCTGAGCCTGGAAAGTAGCATGCCCAGTGGCAATGCCCTCTTGGTAGATTTGGGTGACCTGAGGCCAGTCCTCGGGCCCCAGCTCGTCAAGCAGGCTTTTCAGTTCAGTTCTTCTGGCCACGAATCAATACACTCGCCAGTTTTCCAGCCAGCTGGCCGGTGGCGTCTTCCGCAGGAACGTCAACACATCCCGTAATCAAGGAGTCGATAGTCACTGCATCATAGACGAAACGGCTCGTCACGCGAACTTGCTCGAGGCCGGCCTCGCGCAGTCCAGCCAGGTAGTCCGATTCTCGAATGGCTCCGGAGACGCAGCCTGTCCAATAACGAACGTCCTCCACCACCGAGTCTGGAAGGTCATCGGCCAGGACGATGTCGGAAATGGCTATCTGTCCACCGGGTCGCAGCACTCGTGCAATTTCTGAAAAGACGCGCAGCTTCTCAGGAGACAAGTTGATTACACAGTTCGAGACGATCCAGTCGACGGAGGAATCCTCAACCGGCATCTGTTCAGCTTCACCACGCCGAAACTCAACATTGTCGACCCCGGCCTGGGCTGCGGCTTCCTCCGCCTTGGCCAACATTTCGGGCGTCATGTCCAGGCCGATAACCTTACCCTCCGGCCCCACCCGCTCAGCCGCCAGCAGACAATCAATCCCGGCCCCGGAACCGATGTCGAGTACCGTCTGGCCGGCTCTCACTTTCGAGAACGCCAGCGGATTCCCACAGCCGAGCGATGACTCGACGGAAACTGTCGGCAGTGTCTGCAGATCGTCTTCAGAGTAACCGGCCAACTTGGCCAGAGAACCGCCCGGCTCGGAAGTTCCACAACTTGCTCCACCGCAGCAGGAGCCTGTGTCCGTTACAGCCTGAGCATAATGATCTCGAACCGCTGACTTGACTTCCTCTGAACTCACTCTTCTATACGGCATGATTCAACTCTCTCTCTTTCTGGAAATTAACAATTACAGTTACATTGGCGACGCCACTCATCGACGGCAGCATTGAACTTCTCCAGAAAACGAATCAGCGAAGCTTGCTCCTCTTCCGGGAAGTTCCGCAGAATCGCCTTCTCGGATTCCAGCACCGAACCCCACATCACTTGGTAGAGCCGACGGCCGGCATCAGTTAGAGCGACGCGGCGCACTCTCCGGTCTCGTAGATCCTCAATCCGTTCCACGTAGTCTTTCGCGACCAGCTGATCAACGATCCGGGTCACCGTGCTGACAGCGACACACAGAACTTCAGCCAGCTCGGAATTCGTGGCCGGCCCGCGGCGAGCCAACTCTTCCAGCAAGTAGCACTGGCTGACCGAGATCCCGTAACACCAGACGGCATTGCGATCTCGAAATTGGTACTTACGAACCAGTTCGATCACCTGTTCATGCAAACGGGTCGCCCTCTCGTCAATCGATTGTGCTTGCGGCATACAATATTTGTATCATACAAGCAACTATCCAAGTCAAATGGAATTGGTTTATTCTTGAAGCGGTGAAAGGCGAGGCAAAGCAGAGCGGACATCTGGCGGCTCTCTATGGCAATTCTCTAGCCTTGCTGACCGACCTCTATCAACTCACCATGGCCTATGCCTATTGGAAGGAGAGTCTGGCTGCGCGTAAGGCCGTCTTTCATCTCTCCTTCCGTCGAGCCCCTTTCCAGAATGGCTTCGCGATTGCCGCCGGATTGGCGACAGCTCTCGAATACTTGGACTCGTTCCGTTTTTCGGACGCCGACCTGGACTATCTGGAAAAACTCCGAGGCCCAGACGGGACTCTTCTCTTCTCCCGCGAGTTCCTGGAATACCTGCGGCCAATCACCTTCCAGTGTGAGGTGCACGCGGTGGCCGAGGGAACTGTTATCTTTCCTCATGAACCGCTGTTGCGGATCCAGGGCCCCCTCCTACAATGCCAGATCGTTGAAACTGCCCTGCTCAACATTGTGAATTTCCAGACCCTGATCGCCACCAAGGCGGCGCGGATCTGCGAGATTGCCAGCCCTGCACCCGTGATCGAATTTGGTTTGCGCCGCGCGCAAGGGATCGATGGGGGTATTTCAGCCAGCCGGGCAGCCTACATTGGGGGCTGCCAGGCGACCTCCAACGTCTTGGCCGGCAAGTTTTTCGGAATTCCGGTGAGTGGGACGCATGCCCACAGTTGGGTGTTGTCTTTCGACTCCGAAAGAGAGGCCTTCGAGGCCTACGCACGGGCAATGCCCGGAAACTCTCTGTTCCTGGTCGACACCTATGACACTCTAGAAGGCGTGGCAGGCGCTATCGAAGTCGGGCGCCAGCTCCGCCAGGAGGGATATTCGATGTTGGGAATCCGGCTCGATTCAGGGAACCTGAATCTGCTCAGCAAAGAGGCTCGTCGGCTGCTCGACGAAGCCGGTTTTGAGGAGGCTTTGATCGTCGCCACCAACGATCTGGACGAGCAGAAGATTGGGGATCTCAAAAAGGCTGGAGCGCCAATTTCGGTGTGGGGGGTCGGTACGCGACTGGCGACCGGTTTTGATGAGCCGGCCCTCGGCGGCATCTATAAGATGAGTGCAATTCAGGACGCGGACGGAGTCTGGCAGCATAAGTTGAAACTCTCCCAGGAGCCAGCCAAGATAGGTCTTCCCGGAATCTTGCAAGTACACCGATTTCGGGGCGCCGACGGGGCGATGCTGGGCGATCTGATTTTCGACGAGCTACAGACCGACTCTGATTCGGTCGTGAGTTCCGCTCATTCTGACCCGGCAGGTACCGAGGACTTACTCGAGCCGGTCTTCTCCCAGGGAGGCATCTGCTGTCGGCTCCCGTCTTTGACGGAGACTCGGGCCCACTGCTCCGAACAGCTGCGCGAGCTGCGCCAGGGCCAGAAGTTGCGAAAGCGAAAGAAAGAATCCTACGACGTCGAGATTGAGCGGATGCTGGAAAGCAGACAACGGGAACTGATTCGGTTGGCCAGAGGCTCCTCGGCCAGTCCTCCTGCCACGCGAGGGTGATATGAAACTGCTCAGGGTCGGCGCCGCATCGCTGAATCAGACTCCTCTCGATTGGGATCGGAACTCCGACAATATTCGGCATGCGCTGCAGCAAGCCCGCCAGCAACAGATCAGCATTGTCTGTCTCCCGGAACTGTGTATTAGTGGGTACGGTTGCGAAGACGCATTCCTTTCCCCCGGAGTCCGGCTCACAGCCTGGCGTGTCTTACAGGAATTGCTTCCCGATACGTCCGGACTGCTGGTTTCCCTGGGGCTCCCCGTCAGCTACAACAATGTGGTGTTCAATGTCGCCGCCCTGGCGGCTGACGGCCGGGTTGCAGGTTTCGTCGCCAAACGCTACTTGCCGAGTGACGGCATCCACTATGAACCTCGTTGGTTCAAAGTCTGGCCGATCGGCCGTACCGTCTCGTTGAAGGTGGATGGAGTCGAGTATCCCTTTGGGGACATTTACTTCGACTGTGGCGGAGTTCGCATCGGCTTCGAAATCTGTGAAGACGCCTGGGTAGCGGACCGCCCGGGCGGCAACATGTTCCTGAAAGGCGTCGATATCATCATGAACCCGAGTGCCAGCCACTTCTCGTTTGGGAAACAGGCGATTCGGGAGCGATTCGTGTTGGAAGGATCCCGCGCCTTCGGGGTCACCTACGTCTATTCGAACCTCCTCGGCAACGAGGCCGGCCGCGCAATCTACGACGGGGGAGCGATGGTTGCTTCGGCCGGACGGTTGATGACTACGGATCGCCGTTTTTCCTTTCGGCACAGCCAGTTGATCGGGGCTGTAGTGGATCTGGACTTGAGTCGGATGGCCCAGGCCAGAAGTGCCGAAACCGGGGCTCGCGTGGAAGATGAATCCAACTGCATCAGTCTCCCCTTCTCCTTTCCCGAGACTGAAGTCGACTCTCAGCAGCTGGCTCGCGAGGAATGGGAGTTGGGCTCCCACCTGAAGGAAGAGGAATTTACCCGAGCGGTCGCGCTCTCTCTCTTCGATTACTTGTGCAAGAGCCGTTCGCGGGGCTGGATAGTCTCGCTCAGCGGTGGAGCCGACTCGAGCGCCGTCTCCCTTTTGTGCAGCCTGGCGATTCGCCTGGCGGTTCGAGAGCTGGGCCTGGAAAAAGTCCTGAGCCGACTTGCCCAGCAGCCGACGACCCGGCAAGTCCAGGACGAAGCGAGGTTGCTGTCCGGCCTCCTGACATGTGTCTATCAATCCACTCGAAACAGTTCCGAGACGACTCGCAATGCGGCGCGGACAATCGCACAAGTGAGTGGCGCCGAGTTCTTCGAGTTCGATGTCGACCCGCTGGTTGATCGCTACGTCTCGATGGTCTCCGATAGCTTGGGCCGAACCCTCGAGTGGGAAACCGATGACATCGCCCTGCAAAACATTCAGGCTCGAGTCCGGGCTCCCGGAATCTGGCTACTCGCCAATCTGAAGGGAGCACTGCTGCTTTCCACGAGCAATCGCTCGGAAGCTGCGGTCGGTTACGCGACGATGGACGGAGACACCTGCGGAGGGCTGAGCCCAGTTGCGGGTATCGACAAGGCTTTTCTCCGCCAATGGCTCCGCTGGATGCAGGAGACCGGTCCCCAGGGGTTGGGCCCGATCCCCGAATTGGAAGTTGTCACCCGGCAAGCGCCCACCGCCGAACTGCGTCCTCCAGAGCAGGATCAGACGGACGAGAAGGATCTGATGCCTTACGATCTGCTCGATTTCATTGAACGGGCAGCCATTCGGGATCGGCGAACCCCGATCGAATGCTTCCGGGCGGCTCACCGGTCCTTTCCCCAGTGGGACATCCAACAGCTTGGAATCTGGGTGGAACGTTTCTTTCGCCTGTGGTGCAGAAACCAATGGAAACGAGAACGATATGCCCCCTCCTTCCATCTCGATGACGAAAATCTCGACCCCAAGACCTGGTGCCGCTTCCCGATCCTCTCGGGGGGTTTCGAGCGCGAGTTACGGGAGCTCTCTGATTATCTTCGGGAACTGGAATCGAAACGCCTGCCCGAAAGCGGGAACAGGTAGGAGGCCCTCCGAGTAATGTCGAACTCCGATGCCTTGCTGTTGGTCGATCTCCAAAACGACTTCTGCCCGGGCGGAGCCCTTGCCGTGCCCGAAGGTGACCAGGTCATTTCCGTCGCAAACCGGCTGCTGGATCGATTCGATCTGGCCATCGCGACCCAGGATTGGCACCCGTTCGACCACTCGAGCTTCGCCCTGAGCCATCCCGGCCACGAAGTTGGAGAGCTCATCGATTTGGACGGCTATGCTCAGGTCCTGTGGCCGATCCACTGTGTTCAGAACAGTCCGGGTGCCGATTTTCATCCCAGCTTCGATATTCACCGAATCGGCAAGATCTTTCACAAGGGGACCGATCCTGCGGTCGATTCCTACAGCGGTTTCTTTGACAACCGCCGCATGCGCAGCACTGGCCTGGCTGAATTCCTCGAGAGTCAAGGCGTCGGGGGAATTGTTGTCCTCGGTTTGGCAACCGACTACTGCGTGAAATTCAGTGTCCTGGACGCTCTTGAACTCGGCTTTGTCGTCAGGGTTGTCCAAGAAGGGTGCCGCGGAGTTGAGTTGCACCGTGGAGATATCGATCAGGCCTGGCAGGAGATGGAGGAGGCCGGCGCGCGGTGGGTCACGGAGGAGGAGCTAAGCTGAAACTTGATTTGGAGCCTCCATCGGAACAAGAGCGTAACCCATTGATTTTGCGACCTTTTGAGCGTACTTGAGGCGATTCTGCTGAAAGCGGGCCGCATAGGCCTCAGCGCCCTGGTCGACGTATTCTTGGCCGTATTTCAGAGCCCGATAAATGTGTTCGGAGAGCTTGCGCGCAGTGGCTCCAATGGAGATGGACATGCCTTTGCGCTGAGCCATTCTCCGATAGTAAGCACCCAAAGCTGTTGAGGAATTCTTCAGAGACAAAGCCGACATGCGAAGGGTGCAGGCAATGCGGGTCGATCCCAGACCTCTTCCACGACGCTTGCGGCTTTTGCTGGCAGAACGATCCAAGGGGGTGCAAACCTTCAGCCAGGATGCAAAGTGCTTGGTGGAGGGGAAACGCTGGATGTCGAATCCTACTTCACTGATTGCGGTCAATGCGGCTTCTGGGCCGATACCATCGATTCGGGTCAGGTCGACTCCCGTAAACCGCCACAGAGCCGTGCGCAGTTCCTGATAGCCCTGTCGTTTGATGTTCTTCTCTTTGTTGGGATTGGGATGTACCGGCACCGCTTGTTGTTGACGTTGGGGCGGGCTCAACTCTTCCAAACGCTGGATGATCTTCTGCTCATAAACCTCCACCATCTGTTGCCGATACGCATAGTGCTCCAGATGCATCTGGAGATTGAACAAATGCTCGGGCATCCAAGTGCCCTTCAAGTGCTCGGCAATCTCTGCCTGGCTCTTTTTACAGCGACGATCTCGCAACTGGGCCAACTGTAAGGGATCTCGTTCTCCCGCCACGATGGCTCGGAGAATAGACATTCCCGTCACTCCTGTCAGATCCGTCACGGCTTGGTGAACTTTGATATTCATCCAGTCCAGTGCTTTCTGCATTCGCTGGACCACCGATCCCAACGTTTCTTTCAAGTTGGCCCGCTCTCGGGCCAGGGCTCGCAACTCCCGAATCACTGGCGAGGGTCGGAAACAAGCCTCCAACAGCCCACATGCGTGTAGCTTCTGAATCCACTGGCAGTCCAACATATCGGTCTTCCGACCGGGAACCCGCTTGAGCTTGCGGGCATCCACTAGAACTGCCTCGATGCCCCGTTCTTCCAGCAGATCGTATAAAGGAATCCAATACGTTCCCGTACTCTCGATGGCCACCGACTGGACTCCTTGTTTGTGCAGCCAGCCCGCCGCGGCTTCCAACTCGCACGTGGTGGTCCCGAATACTCGCACATTCGGCACTCCTCCCTCTGTTTCTGGGGCACAAATCCAGTGCTCTCGACTCCCCGCATCGACTCCTGCTACCCGGCTATGGACGACCTCCAACCCTCGGGCTGCTTGCTGTCTTTTTTGGGCTCGCTTCCTCCTGCTCTTCTTCTTGGCTTTCATGCTATCGTTGAACCTCCATAAGGAATGTGCGAGCTGCGGCCCGAGGTGGCTATGCTGCTAAATCTAAGCTGCGGGATGGTCCCCCTGGGGGACCTCACCAGTGAATCATGGCCGACTCGGGACCAGGCTAAGATTCGAGCATTGGATGCTTCAGTGCTTGCCAGGGTCTTGACTGCCACAGCTCGCACCTAGACTAACTCGAAGCTGCCCAAGTTTCTTTCCCGAATCATCCGGCCAACGGCCGGGGGCTGGGCTAAGCTGAAACTTGATTTGTACATTGCGCTGAGAATCGGGGCCTTGTGCACAAGGCGGAGCTGCACTCCGCACTCCAAGGCCTTCGGCAAGTCTATTCCATGAAGCATCCGCGCAGCCCGGCGTCGCTACTCAAAATCGGCCTGAGCGGGACGGATTTCGGACAGAGATGCGATCCGGCGTAGCGCGAATTGAAGGCCCGACTTGCAGGCAGAATCCTGATCGTCATACTCACGCATGGGGCCGGGATAGTCGTACCGTTGAGCCCCACCTTCACGTTCGGTCTCAAAGATCAGACGCACCACCCACTTCCCATTGATCAGCTGCTTGACGCAGGGGACGATTACATAGGCACCGTGCTCCAGCTTTTGATCTTCGATCGTTGTCCAATCGGCCAATTCGCCCGCTTGCCCGGTCTCGGTTTGGTTCTCCGATCTCCTTCGCTTGAAAAACATACGCGCTCCAATCTCAATTCTTTCCCTTGAGGGCCATCGCCTTCCTCGATTGTAGAACAGACTCTCCAAACATGATGCCTGGGCTGTCAGCTCCCGGTCCTCTACTCACTGCGAAATCCCTTCTCACACTTCCCTGATGGGATTTAATACGAGTCGATGCTACCATCGGCTAAACATCGGAGGCGCGGATGCCCAGCTATGATTTCTTATGCCAGCAGTGTGGCAATCGATTCACCGAAGTCGTATCCGTTTCAGAATACGAAAAACGCTCCCGAAAAGGTTTCCGCTGCCCGCAATGCATGAGTCGGCGGGTGGAGCAGGACCTGGGAGGGTTCTCGGTTCAAACCTCACGGAAATCATGAACCTGAGCGGACCAGACGAGGTGAAAGTCGGGGAGTTTCCAGCCTCGTCTCACACATCGATTCAATCATCGGTCTCTTTCGGAAAGGAACAAGATGTCTCGACGCAGGCAGTACTTGCTTAGCCCCAAGGATCTTTCCCGGCTCGATCGTCGGGATTTCATCCGACTCACCGGCTACGGATCGTTATTGGCGGCCGGGGTCAGCTTCCCGAGCTGTGCTCCTGCCTCGGAGGACCTTCCGGGGCCGGATCCAGCCGAGAAGGAGCTGGCCCTCCTGGCGTTGGATGAAGCGATGAGCGCCGGCGCCCGCTACGCGGACGTCCGAATTTCCCGTCACTTCTTCGAAGCCATCAACACGCGGGAAGAGCAGATCACCGGGGTCACCAAGAGCGATTCCTATGGGATCGGAATCCGTTCTCTGGTGGGAGGCTCCTGGGGTTTTGCCGCCACCCGAGACCTGAGTCGTGATGCCGTGGCCGCCAGTGCGAGAGAGGCGACTGCCATCGCTTCGGCGAATAACGAAGTGGCTCCCTCTCAGATCACACTGGCTGATGTGGATGTCGTTCCTGACGGTCGCTGGGTTACGCCCCATGAAGTGGATCCCTTCAGTGTGCCGTTCGAGAAGAAGGCTGAACTGCTATTTGCCGCCAACCGGGCTGCGCTGGGAGTGGCAGGAGTCAGCTTCGTTTCTTCCAGCATCTCGTCTGCCAAGGAAAGGCGGCTGGTGGCGACCAGCCTGGGGTCAGTGATTCTACAGACCCTGATTCGCATCAACCCCAATTTGACAATCACCGCTGTATCCTCGGACCGAAGCGATTTCCAGAGCCGGGGGGGTGTGGTTGAGGCGGCTGGTCGGGGATGGGAATACGTGGAGGGTCTGGACCTCCCCGGAAACGCCGAGGGATGGGCTGAAGAGGCGGTTATGAAATTGACCGCAAAGTCGGTTGATCCGGGCCCCTGGGACCTGGTTCTCGACCCCTCGAACCTGTGGTTGACGATTCACGAATCGATCGCCCATCCAACCGAGCTGGATCGTGCCCTGGGATACGAGGCCAACTATGCCGGAACCTCTTTCCTGGCCCCTCCCGAAGCCGTCTTGAACAAATTCCGGCTGGGACCCGACTTCATGACTTTCATGGGTAACCGGACGGAAGAGGGAGGCTGCGCCACCATTGGCTGGGACGACGAAGGAGTTCCCGCGACTTCCTGGCCGATCATCGACAAGGGCATCTTCGTCAACTATCAGACCACCCGTGAGCAAGCCGCATGGATCTCTGAATTGACCGGAATCGAGGGCAGCCTGGGCTGCTCCTACGGACAGAATTGGGCCTCTATCTCTTTCCAGCGCATGCCCAACGTCAGCCTAATGCCTGCAGAGGCGCCGCTTAGTGAGGAAGAGGTCATCGGGCAAACCGATCGAGGAATCCTGATCGAAGGGCGAGGATCTTACTCGATCGACCAGCAGCGCTACAATGCTCAGTTTGCTGGCCAGGTCTTCTGGGAGATTCGAAACGGCAAGAAGCATCAGATGCTGCGAGATGTGGCCTACGCCATCCGCACGCCCGAATTCTGGAGATCCCTGGCGGTCATCGGAGGGCCCGAGACCTATCGACTGGGGACTACCTTCGGCGACGCCAAGGGACAACCCGGGCAGTCGAACGCGGTTTCTCATGGATGTCCCATTTCACTGTTCCGTAACGTCGACATCATCAATACGGCCTGAAACCTTCAGGAGAAACCAGCATGCCACAAGAGACGTCTCAGACAGGTCACGGATTGAGTCGGGCGGAGGCTCGCGAACTCAGCGAGCGAGTCCTCTTTTTTGCGTCCGCTGATCACACCCGGGTAACCATCGATTCGGGCTGGCGCGGCTTTACCCGCACCGCAACCAATCGAGTCACGACCGCCGGAGCAAGCCGCGACGTGAGAGTACGCATCATGAGCGTGTTCGGCAAGCAGAGAGCCTCCATCACCACCAACCGAACCAGCGCCAACGAACTGAAGAGGGCAGTCTTGCAGTCGGAGGTGATGGCCCGCCTGGCCCCTGAGGACCCCGAGTATCTTCCGGAATTAGCACAACAGGAGTACGCTCAGGTCTCAGGCTACTACGACTCGACCAGCGGCATGCGACCGGTAGAACGGGCTCAGGCGGCGGAAATTGCGGTCCGGGCCGCTCGGGAAGCCGGCTATGTTGCCGCCGGGTATATCGATGTCCGGGCTGGTTCGACGGCCATAGCCAACTCATCCGGTCTATTTGCATACGATTCCTCGACGGGAGTCGCCTCTACCCTGACCGTGCGGACTCCGGATGGATCGTCTTCCGGCTGGGCTGGAGACGAGGCCGCTGACTGGGGTGAGATCGAATCGGAGAGAATTGCCCGAGAGGCAGTCGAGAAATGCCGGCAATGGCAAGGCAAAACAGCTCTCGACCCGGGAAACTACACAGTCATCCTGGAACCCACGGCGGCCGGGATGTTAATGCTCCGGATGCGGGGTGCTTTCAACGCTCGTCAGGCTGATGAAGGGCGTTCCTACTTTTCAAAACCAGGAGGGGGAACACGAGTCGGCGAGCGTATCTTCCAACCGCAAATCACAATTCGAAGCGATCCCGCAGCACACAATGCCGAGACCGCCGCTTTCGACAATTCCGGATTACCTCGGCAACCCACGACCTGGGTCGAGAATGGAGTCCTCAAAAACCTGGCCGATACGAGATTCTGGGCCCAGCGGCAGGGCCGGGAGCCGAGGCCCTCTCCGGGTAACTTCATCTTGAGCGGAAGAGGAGAGTCGGTCCAGGACATGATCCGCTCGACCGAAAGAGGGGTCCTGATCACTCGCTTCTGGTACATCCGGGGACTGAACCCACGCACCATCTCGTATACCGGACTGACTCGAGACGGGACGTTTCTGATCGAGAACGGGCGGATCAGCCGACCCGTAACCAACTTTCGCTTCAATCAGTCGCTCGCCGAAATGCTCCAGAATGTCGAAGCGCTGGGTGTTCCAACTCGGATTGCGGCCGGCGAGAACAGTTCCGTGGGCACCCCCATCGTAGTGCCGGCAATGAAGATCCGAAACTTCAACCTGGCCAGCGTCAGCGATGCGATCTGAGAAGAAGCTCGAAATCCTAAACTTGAAATCCTAGATGAAATTCAAAAAAGGGGAAAGCATGAGTACAACCAGGCATGCGCAGATGATCGTCTTGGTAGCGGCTGTCAATCTTGCGCCCATCGTCCACGCGCAAACTGACCACTACCGTTTGGGTGGACTTTCCAAGCAGGGCCTGCAAGTCGAGAGTGATGTTCTCTTTTACCCCTCCCCATTCGGAGGGACGGTCGAGGTGGAGGACGCCAGAGTGACAACGGTTCGTCTGGTGATCTTCGACTCGAAAGATGAAGTGCTCTTTGACAGTCAGCCGGTGGCTGGGACGACAGTCGGAGGAGCTGAATCGGGAGACGCGACCCTTTTCATCCCCGACTCGGGTGTTACCAACAGCATGCTTGCGAATGGGGCTGTCACCAGTGACAAGCTTTCTTCGGAGGCCGCAGTCAAGAGTCTGAATGAGCTCACTGGAGATGTGAGTCTGCTGGCGGGCACAAATATCAATATCACATCTTCCGGGAATGACTTGACGATTTCTGCGACCGGCGGTAACGGAGGAGGAGAGCAGGGGCCGTCGGGACCGCAAGGAGACAAAGGAGATCAAGGGGATCAAGGAGATCAGGGTCCGCAGGAGAAGCCGCTCCGGTATTGCCCATACGGGCGACTTTTAACGACACGAGTCCAAATATCATCGGTGGGCACGAAGACAACAGCGTGGGCGCTGGAGTCGTTGGTGCCACTATCGGAGGAGGTGGAGTCGGCAGTCCGTTTCCCAGCCAACTAAATACCTTAGCACCTGGCGGCCTATTTTTCCCTAACCCAAACAGTGTCTCGGCCAATTTTGGCACCGTTGGAGGAGGCGGTGGTAACAAAGCCAACGGTTCGCACTCCACCGTGGGAGGAGGCAATAGCAACGAGGCCAGCGGTACGCAATCCACCGTGGGAGGAGGCAGTGACAACGAAGCCACCGGTTTTCTCTCCACCGTAGGAGTAGGATCTGCAAACAAGGCCAGCGGGGACTATTCCACCGTGCCGGGTGGTTTTGAAAATGTAGCTTCAAATGAATACAGTTTCGCAGCGGGGGTGAGAGCCAAGGCGGTCACTGAACGTACCTTTGTCTGGAATGGTGACGACGGTGTAGATTTTCAATCGACCCAGCCTTTTCAATTTCTGATCAATGCCAACGTCGGAATCAGGATCAATAATCCAAAATCAGCGCTGGATGTAAATGGCTCCGTGAGGGCAACCGATTTTATCAACACCTCTTCTCGGGTATTCAAGGAAGACATCCGGCCGCTTTCCCGAAGCCGGGCCCTCGAGACCGTGGAGAGTCTGGAGCCAGTCTCCTTCCGCTTCAAGGCATACAAAAGCAGAGAGCTGATCCTGGGGTTTATCGCCGAAGACGTACCCGAAGTGATCGCCACAAAAGACAGAAAGGCAATCCACCCGCTGAACATCATCGCAGCGCTGACCAAGGTGGTGCAGGATCAGCAAGAGCGCATCGCCTCGCTCGAGAAACGGCTGACAAACTTGGAGCGAGAGCGGTAGCTGGAGCAAGCCGTATAGAAACTCCGTGGCAAGCTTCAAGAGAGTGATTTCAGGATGGTGGGAGAGGCCTCTGAGGCCGCTAACGGACCGTCAGGTCCGACTACAAAGGTCTTATTTTCAATAAGATAGCCGCCAAGTGGGCACCTACCGATAACGGGTGCCGCCGTGGAGGATCCACCCTCCGCGCCGCTGGCCATTGGGGTCATGGTGGGTCCAGTGCAAAACTCCACCCTGCTCGTTCCATTCATACTCTCCTCGGGCCTCGATCGGGTCTCCTGCCTGCAAGGGAACGCGTTGCGCGAGATCCAGGTTGTGGGCCACCAACAGGGTCTGTCCGGTGACGAGTTCGAGGACAAATCGTTGATGAGGAGAGCCCTCGGTGTCATCCGGCAGAATCCTCTGGACCCGGCCTCGGATCTCCACCTCTTGACCTGACAACTGCTGCTGAAAGAGCCGCTCTACTTCGCGGGCACCCAGAGACGTCTCGGCGGCGCCACTGGTTGCCTCCACTTCGACGGCTTCAGAAACCGATTGCCAGCCTTCAAGAAAGCTGTCAAAAAGACCTCGCCGGTATCCAATAATGCAGAGGACCACAACGATCAAGACAAGTCGAACCCAGAGTGGACCGCGACGCGATCGACTGATGAATGCCATGCTTGCTCCTTCCAGGATCCAATACTTCGTGGACGACGCTCAGGAGAGATCCCACTGAGATAAGCCTGAGTCCAATGGCGCACCGATTCTACCACCGAAGCTCCGCCTCACTTCTTTACAGACAAGTCAAGTTTTCGGGTCGTGCTGACATTGTCTGTCCTAGAACGTGGGAGCCGGCTTAGTCCGGCGAACTCGGCCCCAGCCGAATCCGGTCTGCTGGCCAGGCCAGCAGATTCGCCGCGCGAAGGCGGCTCCCACGTTCTTTGTGGCCTCCTAGCCGGTTTGAGGCGCAGTGAAACTTCGTTGGGAGCCTGTCCTCACCCGGCGGTGACCCGGGTCACCGGGCCGCTCCACTCTACGCGATACCCTGCCGGAGACAGGAGAGCTTTCGTCGTATGTGGGAGACAAGCAAATGACCGGCTACCTAAGACTACTCTGGACAGAGCGACGAACCGTGGGAGGTGGGTTGCTGCTGGCGGGCGGCCTGCTACTCTTGGTCGGAGCCCTGATCGGCCGACTGCAGTTGGCCTTTGAAATGAACCAGATTTCAGACCCCGCTGTGAATCCAGTGGGAGTAGAAGCCCCCAACCCCCTGAACGCGATCCACCAGATGAACTTCCTGGACTGGGGAAACCGGCGGGAGGCTGAGCTGAGAAAGTCGATGCCGATCCCGGGCGGAGATCCTGGACAGTTCGGACCGGAAGAAGGACCCTGGCCATCCGATCCTGAGCTCCTGGATCGGGTCGAGGATTTTCTCGACCATGCCAGGTTGACACTGAATCAAAGCTCCTGGCAGCCGAGGCCAGATGACCAGACCTGGCCTGGCGGCATGTTTTCGCAGCGCCTGATGTACGGCCTGGCCAACCGCGCGCTCCACGGAGAACAGCCCAAAATCGCGCTTCAGCGGATGGATCAACTCTTGAAAGCCCATTTGCCGGTCCACCATCTGGGAGATCTGTTCCAGATTCTTAGGCTGCTCGAGATTCGCGACCAGACTCTGCAGCACTTGCTGGGTGACTCGAACCGCGTTCCCTGGAGTTGGACGAGCTACACGACGCTGCATCGGGAATGGTTGATTCAGGCCTTGGATGGGGAACGGACAATCACCGCTGCCTGGACTCGAAAGACAGGGACTGGACTGCCACAGTCCCAATTGAAAGCACTCCCACCCGTTTTTCGAGCCTCCTATTCCTGGTTGGCTGGACCCGGCTGGAGAAGCCGACAAATGGCTGATCTGCGGCGCTTTCGAGACGCCTTGGGGGTCGATCAACCGTTGGAGAACCTGCTCGAGAATCTTCCTGAGGAATTCCAATTCATGGATGGGCTGGCCAAGCAACTCACCAAACGATGAGAGTCGGACCAAAAACTGGCTCCGCGAAAAGAAATTGGCGGGTAGTCTCAAAGGTGAAAACTTGATCTGGCGCCAGGGATCCCTCAAACATGAGAATTCGAGCCCTGGCGCAGCGAAGCAGGTCGGATGCGAGGCGAGTCCCGAGCTGTTGCCAACAGACCTGAAACTTGAATCCGGATGACAACCTGGGAGGTTATCCTACAAGCTCCGCCCGAGCCGTCCTGCGGGCTTGGGCAGATTGCCCTTGTACCCCAAGCACCCCTGCTTGGCATTCTCTGATTCCACAGCCTTGCTTGGCTTGTCGGGATTCCCAAGTTTCTTTCTTCAATGATCCAACCACAGCCGGAGGAGCGCCAAGAAGGTGTCCACGCGGGTCGTTCCGCTGAGTAAACAGCCAGCAAACGCTTTTTGACGTAAGCTTATGTCCAAGCATCGTGTAGTTCCGTAATCCTTCTGCGGGACGGACAAGAACCAATGGGTCATCGGTCGAGATTGAAGTACGAAAAACTGGCTACCCGGCTCAAACAGAGCCGTCTCAGCCAGAACTCCTGGGCACGACGACTGCGAATCAGCAAGGCCTATCTGTCTCAGATGGTCAATGGCAGGCGGCTCTACCCCAGCGACGAGGTCAGAGCGCGTCTTCTGCAACAGCTGCAAGCTCCTTTTCACGATTCTTCGAAGTGGAATCGGAAACGGAGAAAAAAGCCTGGCCCGTCTCTCTGATGGACTGGCAGCGCGGCCGAATCCGTGTCCGAATCGACCATCTTGACCCCCCAACGACCGTCCGCCCCGGAGGGAGCATGATTCACGACACCTTGCAAGACATCAAACTCAGCTGGCGAACGACATGGAAGACCCCGGAGATCAGCCTGGCCATCGTCTTATTGATGGCGCTCGGGATCGGAGCCAATTCAACCATCTATAGCCTGGTCCATGCCTCCCTGTTGACGCCGCTACCTTTTCCCGAACCTCACAACCTGGTGGCCCTTTGGGAAAGCGACATCTCTTCACCCGGCTCCAAGAATTCGGTGTCTCCGGCTGTCTTCCGAGACTGGCAGGAGCAAGCCCTATCTTTCACCGAAATCGCTTCTTATCACTCTTCCCCGGCCGTGCTAAGCGGCTCGGGAGAGCCGGAGGAGCTACAGGTGGGGATTACCAGCGAAGAATACTTTCGCGTGTTAGGACTGAAACCGCTGATCGGACGATTCTTCACTGCGGAAGAAACTCAACCGGGCGGGAATCGATCGATCCTCATCAGCGAGAGCTTCTGGAGGGAGCGTCTGGGCTCCAGCCCAGAGGCCACCCGCCAGACTCTGAGGATCGGGGGAGAACCAGCTCAAATTATAGGCGTGGTTCCCAATTCAGCCGGTTTCAATCAACACTTTGATCTGTGGCAACCGCTGATCTTCGACTTTGATGTGGAAGGAAGCCGGGGTGCCCATTACCTGAGTGTCGTGGCCCGCCTGGCCGAGAAAACTGTCTTGACGGCTGCCCGTAGCGAAATGGACAGCATAGCCACGCGGATGGCGGCGCAACACCCCAAGAACCGGGAGGAGGGCGTGACCATGCTTCCTCTCCTGGAAAGCGTGGTGGAAAACGCCCGCGTCAGTTTATTGGTGCTGTGGGGAGCTGTACTGATGATCCTCGGCATTGCGTGCGTCAATGCCGCCAACCTGATCCTGTCAAGATCGGCTGGAAGGTTACGCGAGGTCGCGGTACGTCGGGCACTGGGAGCCTCAGCTCTTCGCGTGTGGCGGCAATTCATCATCGAGAGTCTTCAGCTGAGCCTGTTTGGCGGCACCCTGGGAGTCGTCATTGCTTTTTTCTCTCTACCCATTGTGCTGCATCTGATTCCGACCAGTCATCCCCGGCTGCAAGAGGCAACGCTCAATTCAGGGGTGCTTCTCTTCACTCTGGCCGTTTCTCTTCTGACCGGACTCCTTTTCGGTTTGGCTCCTGCTTTCCAGAGTCGAAAGCAAGACTCCTGGGCCCAGTTGCGGGAAGGCAGCGGTGCGATCCAAAACTCTTCGACAACTCGCTTACGTTCCCTGCTGCTGGTGGCTCAAATCAGCCTGGCCGTTGTGCTGGTTATCGGCGCCGGTCTGCTGACCCAGACTTTGCTCCGGCTCAGTACCGTGGATCCGGGCTTCGATGCTTCTCAAGTGCTCACGCTGCGTATTTCCCTACCCAGCAACCGCTACAGCGAGGAGCGGGCGGCCCAGTTCTTCTCTGACTTACAAGCCCGGACGGCCAATCTGCCAGGGGTTCAACGAGCAGGTGGTACGGCGTTTCTCCCCTTGGGAGGAGCCTGGACTTTCGGTTTTGACATCGTAGGGCAGCCGGAGTTCCCCCCGGGGCAAAAGCCCAACGGAGTCTTCAGACCGGTGGTGGGCGACTACTTCCAGAGTCTTGGTATTGATCTGTTGCAGGGACGGCTCTTTCACGCCCAGGATCGCACGGGCACCCCTCTGGTTGTAATCGTCAATCAGACATTGGCACGCCGCTTCTTTCCCGACGTCGATCCGCTTGGCCAGAAGCTAGCAATCGGCTATGGTTCCGGTGAGATCCAACCCCGAGAGATTGTCGGGGTGGTCAGCGACATACAGCAATGGGGATTGGGCGTGAACCCCTATCCCGGCTTCTATGTTCCCCATCAGCAGGTCCCTTTTCGGGGTATGACAGTAGTGCTCAAGAGCGAGGGTTCTTCCCTCGCGCTGGCTCCTTTGGTCAAGTCTCGTATCTGGGAGCTGGATTCGGAACTGGCCCCTTCCAGTATTGAAACTCTGGATAGTCGGGTCGCCGGCCAGACAGCAAACCATCGCTTTCGTACTTTCCTGGTGGGCAGCTTTGCTTTTCTGGCCCTGCTGCTGGCTCTCTTTGGCATCTACGGTGTGGTCTCCTACTGGGTGGTGCAGCGAGTCCCCGAAATCGGACTCCGAATGGCCCTCGGAGCCGGTCCCGGTCAAGTCTTCAACAGTATCCTCAGAAAAGGAATCGCATTGGCTGGGATCGGACTGCTGCTGGGGGCTGCCGTCTCCCTAGCAGCCATGCAACTGATCTCCGGAGTTCTCGATCAGGTAGGGGCCACCGATCCGGTGACCTATCTCCTGGTCTGTCTGGCAATGCTGAGCATGGCACTGGGAGCCTGTGCACTACCGGCTTACCGGGCCACCCGAATCGATCCGGTCGAAGCCCTGAAGTGCGAGTAGGGGAAAGGGTCCAAGGGGCCAGGGGTCCAATTCCCAGATTCTGGAGAAAGCTAAAGTGGGAATTGGATCCCTGGAGCCGTGGATCCTTTTCCCCCTAGCCCGCATAATTCATCAGGTGTCGAAGCGAAGGGTCGCAAGCGCCGCGCTGACAAGGCGTTACGCCCGAGGGCCGCGCAGGCATAGTCGTGCACTCTGTTGAGCAGCCCGAGGGTGGGCAACGCAGTCAGCGCGGATGATCGCGGGCCTGCAGCCGACAATTTATGAATTATGCGGGCTAGAGAGACTTTGACCGGCCTTGAGGCTGGAGGCGGAGTGGCCGATGCTATCGGGCTGCACCCAGTCACTTGCCCGACGGGCAAACTGTCCGAACTTGCCGGAAATCTTGGACAGTCTTGAATCCCAGGACGGGTCGGGCTAGCGCCATCTTGAATTGGACCCTTCTCGATCCTCGTGCAATCATAATCCTCCGTATGCAACAGGCGAGCGCGTTGTTCAAATTCTGAATGGGAAGGCATGCAACAGGATCCTGAGGGTTCAGCTGGCGATTCTCGACCTGCTCTCGAGTCAGGGGCGGTGCGGAATCTGCACGAACTGTCCTTTTACTCGGTCTTGGCAGGCTCAACCTCACTCATCCCCCTCCCCTTCATTGATGATTGGGCCCACAGCTACGTGCGCAGGCGTTTAATTCGAGCGATCTGGCAGAAGGACCTGCTGTCTCGGGTTCAGGAGAACCTGCTCCATCTTCGCTCAAGGAACCTGAAGACCCGGCGAGGTTGTGTGGGGCAAAGTCTAGTCCTTTTGGTCGTCACACCGCTCCGTCTCGCTCTCTACGTGGCAGGGCGCATCTTCAGGAAAATTATCTTCGTATTGGCCTTGAAGGAAGCGGTCGATCGGGCTGCCGAGGCCTTTCAGGAGGGCTACCTTCTCTCGCTCGCCAGAGATTCGTGCCATCTGGCCGCCGACCAGCGACTGGACCGGGATCAGAAGATCCTCCAATTGTCATACGCCGTTGAGGAAACCTTACGCGGGTTTCCGGCTTCTACATTGAGGCCTCTTGTGAAAAAAGTTTTTCGGGGCAGTTATGGACTGCTATTTCGAGCCGCACGCAGTTTTCGTGAGATCACGGGACTTCTCCGACAGCCCGAGCTTCACGACAAGTCGGGGGTGGAGCGAGCCTTCCTCGAGAAAGAGGTGGATAAACTGGACGAGGTGGTGTCGCGTCTCGAAGCTGCCCTGCCTCTGGAAAGAGCGTACCTGGGCAGGATGGCAAGTCAGTTCGAGGGATTTGCTCGCCGGCGTGGTCTCCTTTGATCGGGAAAACCTGTCCCGTCGTCGGTTTGAAACAGAGCTTCGTGTGGGAAATCACCTACCTGGCACAACACGGAGGCCTTATAATCGACTGAGTTCTTGGTGAGGAGGATATCGAATGCCAACTATTCTGGTTGTGGAAGAAGCCGTGCCCATCCCCTACCGAATCGGGAACGTACTCGCCACCCGCAAAGATTTCGTCGTGGCAATGGTCCAACCGGCCGAAGCACTGGAAGAAATCTCCGCTAGAAAACCGGACCTGGTGGTCATCGATCTGCGGATTTCTCACCGAGACAGCTTGGACCTGGTCTCCAGTCTGCGAGAGGACTTTCCCTACGTACCCATCATTCTGATGACCACCGGCTCCAACAATCAAACCGCCATCGAGTCGTTGCGTCGCGGAGCCTCCAGCTATGTGCCCCGGAAGACGATCGACAGCGAGCTCATCCCGACCATCCAGAGCTTGCTCAACCTGGTTGGAGCGAGTCGTTCCCGTTCCGGTGTCAGCGAGATTCTACAGAGTTCTTCCTACAGCTTCTGCCTGACGAATGACTACCAGCTGGTATCAGCCGTGGTCAGCTATCTCGAGCAGTCGATCAGCGACTTGGGTGCGTGTGATGGAGCCGAGAGCGTTCGAGTATCGGTGGCCCTTCTCGAGGCTCTTTCGAATGCCCTCTACCACGGCAATCTGGAACTTGAATCGCCGCTTCGCGAGAAGAACTTCGACGCCTACCACGCGGCTGCACTCGAGCGCAGCCAGCAGGCTCCTTACCGGGACCGACGCATCTTCGTCGACAGTACGATCTGTCGCGAGAAAATCGAATTCGTGATTCGAGACGAGGGCAAGGGCTTCGATCCGGAGCAGCTACCTGACACTCCGCAAGGCCCCAACTTAGATAAGGTAAGCGGAAGAGGCATCATGCTGATGCAGACGATGATGGATGAGGTCATATTCAGTGAGAGCGGCAATCAAGTGACGATGGTCAAGCACTTTACCCGGCACCCGGCCAAGGCACGGAGCCCGTCCTAGTGCTGGAAAAAGAGAACCGCGTCTGGCCGAGCTTTGCTCGAAGCCACAGATCCCCTCCCCTGCCCAACCGCCTTCATTCAGCATTGCTAAATGCTCGCCAGAGGGGCGTGAGAATTCTCGATCTGACTGGCTCGAATCCCAGCCAATCGGGAATTGAGCTGCCGCTCGAAATTCTCCAAGATGCATGGATGAATGGGCTCCAGCAGCCCTATTCACCAGATCCTCAAGGAGCGCTTCGGGCCCGGGAGGCGATCTCCACTTACTACTCAGAATTGGGCCAGCGCATCGCCCCGCGGGACATCCTCCTCACCGCCAGTACCAGCGAAGCCTACTCTCTCAGCCTCAAGCTCTTTACCGAACCTGGCCAGGAGGCCTTGGTGCCCTCCCCTTCATACCCACTTCTGGAAGATTTGTGCCGGCTAGAAGGAGTCCGCAGCATCCGCTATTTGCTGGAGAGAATCGACGAGAATTGGAGGCTTCCAGATCCTCTCCCGGGCCGCCGCGTCAAGCTTCTTCTCACAGTCAATCCCAATAACCCGACCGGCTCCATCTTGAGCCCGAGTGATTGGACTCTGATTCGCGAGTACGCGCAGCGACACCGCATTCTAGTGATCTGTGATGAAGTCTTTTCCGACTATCGGTATCCCGACTGGCGTCACTGCCCACCCCAGGCCGAAGGCTTGCCGCTGGTTCGCCTGAACGGAATCTCCAAGATTGCTGGTCTACCTCAGCTGAAGCTCGCCTGGCTGGTTGTGGAAGGTCCGCGCGAATTCAGACGGGCCACCATTGACCGATTGGAATCCATCGAAGACACATATCTTTCGTTAAACACTCCTGTGCAATGGGTACTACCTGAAATCCTGGCCCACCGGTCACATTTTCAGGAGCCGATTCGGCGCCGGATCGCTGGTAACCGGGATCTTGCCGACCGGTTGATGCGTGACAGCAGTGCTCAGTTTCTCGCCCCCGAGGCCGGTTGGAGCGCTCTCATCCGACTCCCCCGCCTCCGCAGCGATGAAGAATGGGCCCTCGGACTGCTGCAGGAAAGGAATGTGCTCGTCCATCCTGGTTACCTCTTTGGTTTTCAAGAAGAGGCGTTCATCGCAATCAGTTTGCTCACTCCGAAAGATGACTTTCGGTCCGGTTTGCAAGAGATTCTGGGATCATTGGAAGTTGCAGGTTAGAAACTTGGGAATCCGGACAAGCCAGACAGGGTGCTCGGGGTACACGGGCGGTCGGCCCAAGCCTGCAGGAGGCCCGGGCGGAGCCCTGTAGGATAACCTCCCAGGTTGTCATCCGGAATTCAAGTTTCAGGTCAGCTCATCCTCCGGCCCGTGGCCGGATCATCAAGAAAGAAACTGCGGCCCCCAGCGTCGATTCTGATCTGCTTCGCTGCCCTGGAAGCACGCCATGCTTTGTAGGAGCCCAGATGTGCCGGCTAACTCCGCTCTCCTGGAAGGAGAGCTTTGAGCAGGGCACAGTACCGGTGCTCAGAGCGCAGGAAGGGTCCGGGGGAGGCGGGTACAATGCCCTGCCTGAGGGGTCCCTGTGCACAATTCGGCCTGGACAGCCGGGTTCGTCAGCAAATCTAACTCCTACAAAGCGTGGATCGGCTCTGAGGAGGCGAAGCAGACAAGACTCAAGTCAGAGGGTGATCAAGTTTCAGGTTAGCCCATCCCCCAGCTGTTGGCCGGATCATTCAGGAATGAAACTGGAAGAGCACTCGCGTTGACGCTTGGCGCTCCGAGGGTCGGTACTCCAAGGCCGCGGTCCGGCTATCGACTCCAGCTGAGTTCCAAAGTACAACTATCAGAGCCACAAGCAGAGCGTTCGGCAGATCCAGGTGTCGCCCGATACGAAAAGCCTCGCCGCCAGACTTGACTCAATCGTCGGGCTAAACTACGCCGGTCTCCCGGTAGAGAGAAGCTCTGACCCCCGGGGTCTCCTCCTATCTTCCGCCCGCGCTTCGCAGCGCGATCAGAGGATCGACTTTCAAGGCGCGCAGAGCAGGCACGAGACAGGAGATCAGGGACACGCCCACCATCAGGACTACCACTCCCAAGTAGGTGGTCGGATCCAAGAGATGAGTGCCAAAGAGCTGGGCTGCCAGCTGGCTCGAGAGGAGCTGTGCGCCCAATGCCCCAGCTGCGATACCAACCAGCGTGAGCAAGACTCCCCGCCTGAAGACCATCAACAGGACATTCCGGGCGCTGGCACCCAGCGCCATTCTCAAGCCGATCTCGGGAATGCGCTGAACGATATTGTAGGAGATCACTCCATACAGCCCAATCATGGCCAACAGCAAAGCCAGAACCGAGAAGAACCCAACCAGGGACGTCAGAAAGCGCCGTTCGGAAGTCGAATTCTGGATCCGCTCAACCATGGTGCCGATAGCGGCCAGCGGTTGATTCCGATCGACCGACCAGACTCTCCCTCTCACCGACGGGAGCACAGCCATGGGATCTCCCTGGGTTCTCACAACGATTGCGTTGAAGATCTGGGGGAACTGCGTGTAGGGCCAGTAGATGGTGGGACGGTAGGGATCTTCCAGAGTGCGGCCCTTGATGTCCCCTACTACTCCGACAACTCGTGCCGTACGGGGATCTCCCCAACCTGTCATCGTGAGCCTCCGATCCACACTTCGCCCAGATGTCAGGTGCCCCTGGACCAGGCTCTGACTGACCATCATGACCGGCTCGGAATCGGCGCGATCAGATGCCGAGAAGGCGCGACCCTCCAGAAGGGGGATCTTCATAGTGTCGAAATATCCGGGGTCGATAATCCGAATCTCTGCCAAAGGCGACTCACCGGGTGGATGGGGTTGACCTTCGATGTGAAATCCGCTGGCCGGTCCGCCTTGGAAAGGAGTGACATTGACCAGGCCCGCCGACTGCACATCGGGACGGCCCCCGATCTCCTCGACAATTTGGCTCAGCACGATCGACTGGCGGGAGTTGGTATCCCCCTCGCTGTAACGATTCGGCGACAGATAGAGTCGAAAGGACAAGAGATGCTCAGGTTCGAATCCCAGGTCTTCTTGCATCACCCGAATGAAGCTGTGCAAGAGCAGGCCAGCCCCTACCAGCAAAACCATGGCCAGGGCTACCTCAACGACTACTAGCAAATCTCGGGTTCGACTACCCTGCCCGCCAGGCATCGTTCGCTGGCTGCTCCGCAATGATCCGGTCAGGTTGGGGCTGGCGGCTCGCAGGGCCGGAAGCAATCCAAATATGAACACTGTAAGCGACGAAACCGCAGCCGCAACGAGTACCAGCGACCAATCCACGCCCAGCTGATCCAAGCGAGGAATATTCTGTGGGGCATACCGTCGAAACAGAGCGGTAGTCCAGAGCGAGATTGTCAGTCCAGCTGCGCTGGCCGCCATCGCTATCCAAGCACTCTCCCACAATCTCTGTCGGATTAGCTGTTTGCGATTGGCGCCAAGAGCTGCCCGGATGCTGAACTGCTGAGAACGAGACGATGCCAGCGAAATCAGGAGGTTGGCCACGTTGACGCATCCAATGAGAAGCACGGCAAGAACGGCTCCCAATAGGAGAAACAGCTGTGATCTGACTCCGGCGGTCTGGAATTCCAGCATGCCTCGAGGCCAAAGGGTCAGGGCTGGATCCGATTCAGGGTACTGCTCTTCGATACGAGTGCCGATCGCAGCCAGTTCCTGCTGCACATGATCGAGGGTGGCTTCGGGACGCATTCGAGCCAACACGGAGAGCAGGTGAGACACTCGATTCTGCCATAGGCCCGAGCGATCACTGAGCGGGGCCCACATCTGAATTCCGCGCGGGTACTCAAAGGATTCCGGCATCACTCCCACGATCTGGGTTTCGGTATCGTTGATTCGAGCGCTTCTCCCGACGACCGAAGGGTCCGCTCCATAGCGGTTCACCCACAGGTCATGTCCGATAATGACCACTGAACTACCACTCTGATATTCCTCCGGGGCGAAGAGGCGACCCAACGCTGGTGCTTTGGCCAGAACCTGGAAAAAGCGGGCTGTGACCCGCGCTCCGACTAACCGTTCGGGTGTTTCGTCACCCGTCAGATTGAAGAGCCAAGGGCGATAGGCCGCGATGTGCTCCAAGGTATCGGACTCCTCGCCGAGATCGCGGAAGTTCCCATAGGTAAATGAGACATCGCCAATTTGGTCCGCTCTCTCGTGGCGTTCCATCACTTGAATGAGTCGCCCGGCATCTGGATAGGGCAAAGGAGCCAGCAGAATCGTATGGACCACGTTGAAAACAGTCGTCACCGATCCGATCCCGAGGGCCAGCGTGAGGACAGACAGTCCAGTGACCGTCCGGTTCTTGAGCACCATCCGAAGTGCATATTTGAATTCGGTCATCCATCCCGTCATCTTGATTTCCCCTCTTTCAGCCTCGAACCGGTGACTCGGATCCAGCTCCGTAGAAGAGCGTAATCCGGTCAAAATCCCCCCCACGGCCTGGATCCAGAACCAGAGGTCCGCCCTGAAGCGCCCCCTTTCAGGCCGGGCCCGAAGCCGGTATTCCTCAACCAGATCGCCCACAAAAAATTCCTTCGCCTGATCGGGTTGGAAATAGCGCTCGAGTAGCCAAAGCGCCGCTCGGGGAACCCGAGCCTGAGTCGATTCTTCGCGCCGCCGGCTCATATCGACTCCAGTTGGGAATCCAGACCGTGAAGAAGTTTCCGCAACACGGACAACGAACCACCCGGTTGGTGACATAGCCCTTGGACTCGAGACGTTGCAGAGTCTTATAGATACTGCCCAAGGAGATTCGCCGACCGGTAGTGGTTTCCAACAGGTGGCGAATCCGCACTCCATAGGCCTCGTCCCCAAGACGAAGCAGAGCGAGCAAGATCAGTTGTTCGAATTCTCCAAGCTGCCTGTCCACCTGCATCACTCCATTTATCCGACTTTGTCATACATATACGGAGGAAGATGGAAAAGGTTGGGTGACTTACCCTTGCTCTTACTCTAAAACTTAAATCTAGAAAGGCAGCAAGAGAGGCGGGAGGAAGATGGGAATTGGAAACCCTGGCCCCTTGGACCCTTTCCCCACTAGCGCCTCCGCTTCAGATAGCGACTCCCACCCCGGCGAAGCTCGCCAATCTGGCCATTTGTAGCGGTCACGAACGTTATCAACGAGGTCCCTCGCCAGCGAGCGTCCCAGTTTGCTACGAACGTATCGTAATGCCAGTGACTCAGTGGCCCTTCGAGTCCTGCTCCTACTCTGAAATGGAGGCTGCCGTTTCGCAGCTCGACCGGAACTTCACCGTAAAGGGTGTTCTGATAGGTTCCCGTGAATGCCTCCAGGTCTTGGGAAACCCTGGTATTGGCGACTCGGCTCTGATCGCGGAGCCAGCGCTGTTCGGCACCCCGCTCTGCCAGAGTGGAGTAAAGGCTCTTCAGATCGCGACTCCAATCTCGCTTTTCCGAGGGCTTTCCGAACAGGTCGAACACGGTCAACATCAGGGCGTGCCGAAGCTCGGCATGATCGAGATTGGCCAAGACATAGACTCCCAAGTGTTCGTCGCGAATCAGTCCAGCGATGGCTACCATTCCATCGATGCTACCGGTGTGAAAGTCGACCGCGCGACCCTGATAGTCCTGCTGAAACCAGCCCAACCCATAGGTGGTCCAGTGGGGTCGAGTGAGCTGGGCTGTGGGATAGAAGCCGTCCCGTCCCACGATCATTTGCGGCTTGAAGAGTTCTTCCCGAGTCTCGGGCTTGAGCAATCTCCCGGGATCCTCCTGGAGCAGAAACTGGAGCCACTTGGCCATGTCGTGTACGCTCGACCAGATGGAACCTGCCGCTGCCACGCTATCGACGCTGGCGTTTTCGATGGGAACGATTTGGCCATCCACTCGGTCGTGAGGTGAGGCGATATTTCTTCCTTTCAACGAGCCGAGTGTCGTCGCCGTCTCCCGCATCGCAAGCGGACCCAGAATCCGTGTCTGGATGAAGCGCTCCCAACTCTTCCCACTGACGGTCGCGATCAATTCCCCGGCGGCCGCGTACATGATGTTCTGATAGGTGAAGTGAGAGCGCATGGAGGTCTGGCTGGGGACGAAGCGCAACCGCCTCAGGATTTCCCGGCTCGAAATATCACGCCCGTACCACAGACCATCGGCATTTCCCAGACCGGCCCGGTGGGTCAGCAGGTCGCGCACAGTCACCTCGCGAGTCAGGTAGGGACCAGCCAGCTGGAACCAGGAGAGATGATCTACGACACGGCCATCCCAGCGCAGCTTTCCTTCGTCTACCAACATACCGATAGCGGCTGCGGTCATCGCCTTGGTCGTCGATCCGATGGCGAAGCGAGTATGACGGTCGGCGGAACCTCGAGTTCCTGCTCGGGTGACCCCATACCCTTTACTGAAAATCACTTCGCCATCCTTGATGACGGCTATGCCCAGGCCGGGAACTTCCCAGTCTCGGACCGTTGAAGCGACGTATTCATCCAACTCCTGCAACGAAGAGGGCTGGGAAAGGAGTGGAATCCCGAGCAGGAAACAGACGAGGCAGCACGGGAGCCAGCTTTTGGACAAAGGGTTTGTCAAGACAGGTCGATTCAACATGATTTCCTTTCAAGTAATTAGCCACTCAAGTAGTGTCGGATTGTCTCCAGCCCGGCTCCCTCCCGGACGATTCGGGGGGTCGATTCACTCAGGTCGACGATACTCGAGGGAGGAGCTTCCTCCAATGCGGGACAGGCTTCCAGAAAGAGCTCGACTTTGTCCTGAAAGAGTTCCCGGAGCACGCTCGGATCGCCGCGATAACCCTCTCCAGAGGGATTTGCGCTGGTGGAAACGAGGGGACTTCCTACTTGCTTCAGCCAGTGGCGCAAGAACGGCAGCCGGGGCCACCGAATTCCCACCTTGCCCGATGCTCCCAACAGCGTGCGGGGCAACTCGGAACGGGCTTCGAGAAGGACGGTAACCGGGCCAGGCCATAACTCATCCAGTAGCCGACGGCTTCGAGCCGGCACTCGGTGAGCCAACCGGGGGATCCAGCTGAGATCGGGAATCAGCACCAATAAACCCTTTTCTGGCTGCCTTTGCTTGAGTCTCACGACTCGATCGAGGGCCGCCTCGTGTAGAGCCAGACAGGACAGACCGTAGATTGTGTCGGTCGGCCCAAGCACGACTCCGCCCTTCAGAACCACCTCCGTGGCAAGCTCGATCACAGCACACTCGGGGCGTTGCAGATTTATCTGGAGGTCTCGCTCTTGCCGCATTGGATCGCTTTTGAATACTGCTGCTTCAGGAGTTTCTGGAAATGGTGGACTGCCGCTTCACACTCCACCGAAAAGCGTCCCCGATCGTACCCTTTCGAACGCAGACCCTTCTGGACGTAAGCGCAGATCTCCATGTCTTCTTGTTGAACCCGATCTCCATATTCCATATCGACAGCGCTCCGAGCCCTCGCCTTCTCCCCCTCCAATTCGGAATAGTAGTAGTCGAAGACGACCTGGCAGCGCTCCGGGCCAAGGGCTGCGACCCAGTTGATCTGCATACGACCGGGCAGCAGGTTGAGCATGAAATTGGGGAAGATGCAGTAGTAGAAAGCTGTTCCACCCGGAGTTCCGTAACCGCTGTCTTGCTCTTGGATCGGACTGGACTGGACCGAGTAAAAGTCAGCGGTTTCCGTTTCATACTGCGCGTAGTCTAGAACACTGCACAGTTGGGGATGGACATAGGGGACGTGGTAGCCCTCCAGAAAGTTATCGACATAGGTCTTCCAATTACATTCCAAGACATAGTTCACTCGGGAGTGGAAGCGGAGATCTTCGAGTCGAATCGGCTCGATTCGCTCGGCAAGGCCGACCAGGTATTCCGATAAGGGAACAGCTTCGGGATTGAGATTCACGAAAACCATCCCTTTCCAGGTAGTGACGCGGAGGGGTAGCAAACCGTAGTCTCCTCGATCGAAGAGCTCGACGTAGCGAAACCTCGGGATTCCGCGTAACGATCCATCCAGTTGGAAGGTCCAGCCGTGGTATTTGCACTGCAGAACCTTGCACACTTCCCTTTGCAACGAGATCGGACCCCCTCGATGGCGGCACACGTTGTAGAAAGCGCGTAGTTGTTGGTCTTTTCCCCTCACCACCAGAACGGGATTCCCGGCAGCTTCTGCGGGTAGGCACTCACCGGGTTGCCGGACCCAGGCCTCCGGACCCAAGTATTGCCAGGTCTTCCCCAGCACATGATCCTGGTCAAGTTGGTGGACTTCAGGGCTCCAGTACCAGCTGGAAGGAATGGTCGAGGCTCGAGCGAGGGGCTCGATCTGGAGATTGGCAGATTCGAAATCAGGTAGCTTCCGCACGTCCGTCATGAGTACTAATCATGACGGATCGCGCGGCAGAGTTGAATAGTTGAAGTTTCGAGGGTTAGATCGCTCAGCTTTTCCAGACCCACCCAGACTGCAAAATGACGACCCCGCTACCGCACTCCCGAATCGTCGCGCTTCGGTCGCACAGGATGACTCCTTTGCCGGGAGGCGAGCCGATATGGAGTGCTGCAGCGGGATCGCTGGCGAAAACTAGACGATTTTCTGAGACCTTGAGCTGGCGCTTTGGTATCCGGCCTATAGACCGTCGGAAGTTCACATCCCCCGATTCCCAAGACCCGCTGCCCCGGACAACCGCCACCAGCTTGTCCCGAGTTCGGCAGCAGGATCCCAGCGAAGCTCCACCCCGGAGAAGCCTACGAAATGCCGGGAGTTTTGGAGTCAACTTGAGACTCTTTCCCCCCTCGCAGGCTCGGGGCTCTGAAAAGTGGGGTGCGAATCCACCCATCGTCAAGCGGCCTCATGCATCCTTACAGAGCTCTGATGATCCTGCCCCCGTCCTCAGGACCGCCAGTCGAGCCCATCCGGCCCAACTAGACGAGGCCAAGCGGCAATCACTTCCCAGTTTGGGAAACTTAACCCGACTGTAAGCAAGCTGCAAGGGAGAGGTGCCTATGGCCGGTGTCGCCGGCGTCGCTCTGGGACCCGAACCTGGCCCTTGATTTGGTCGTAACGAATCCCGCCCGTCGAATCAGACACGACTTCCAGGCCTCCATCGACATCGCGAACCCGAATTCCTCCTGAACTGTCGTGCAGGACTACGTCACCTCCGACTCCCTGGATCTCGATCTCTCCTGATCCATCCCGAATCTCGATACCCCGTCCCACGTCCTCGGCCGTGATCTCTCCTGATCCATCCCGGATCTGGAGGCTTCCTGCAACTCCTCGGATATCGATCTCACCCGAGCCATCGTTCAGATCCAAGTCCCCGCCAATTTGAACCAGGGTGATATCTCCCGAACCGTCTTTTATGTCCAGATGGCCGTCGACATTGGCTACCCGTAACCAACCGGAACCGTCGGAGATCTCCAGATTCACGAAGGCTGGCAATTGGACTGTCAGATTGATCTGGGCGTTTTCGTTGCGCCCCCAATCCAGATCGGTACGAGTCTCAACGATCAGAGTTCGGCCCCGCACCTCGTGGCGAAATTCCAATTGACGCAGCACTTCTTCGACCGATCTGCGGGTTCGGACATCGAACTCGGCGTCGATGTTTACGCCACTCGTAGCACTTCCCTCAATGTCCAGAAAGCCGGCCGCAACATCGAAGCGAACAGTGTCGATTCCTTCGCTCGGAATCCGGACGTTCCGTTGATCGATGACTTCCGCCGCTAGCCCGGTTATCAATCCCGTAGCTACCAAAACTCGAATGCAAATCTTACTCAATCTCACAGTTCCCTCTCCTTCTGTTATTTTGCATAAGACTCGCAGGTTTCGATAATGGTTGAGTTGGCAAAAACTCTCTTCGGTTTCAGAAGCAAAACCAACTAGTCGCCTCCCACAGGAGCCCGTTCGAACCACAGCCGTTTCGCCTCGTGCGAGAAGCGGTCGGCGGCTCGGATCGGCTCCGGAAGCCGGTAGCGAGTCAGGGTAGCTTCAGTCCAATGCAGACAGCTCTCTAAGGAGAGTCCAGACCCAATCGACACGAAGATCGGTTTGATACCCCGGCGAGAGCGCAGAACCATGCCGATCCGCTCGCCTCCGTCCCAAAGCGGTTGGGATTGCCCTTTTTCGAGCTCTGGCTGCTGATAATCGCCACACAGTTTGCTCTTGCCAATCCCGATGGTCGGAATGCCCAGCCAGACACCGAGATGGGAGGCGATGCCGAAGCGTCGCGGGTGGGCTCTGCCATGGCCATCCACGAAAATCAGATCGGGTGCGGCCGAAAGTTGCTCGAAAGCCTCTAGCACTGCCGGAATTTCGCGAAAACTCAACAGTCCCGGGACATAGGGAAAGCGAGTCAGCTCCACGTGCCACCTCTGTTCCTGAACCTCCAGCCCGGGCCAGGAAAGCAGGACGCAGGCTGACACAGTACTGCGTTGGCGAGGCAGATAGGCAGCATCCACTGCAGCGATGTGGCGGACTGCTTCGACTTTTCCAACGGTCGAGACTTGGGGCGCCAGGTGTTTTTGGAGCTGGATCGCTTGCTTGGGAGTCAAATCCCAGTCATGAGTGGGCCGCATCGAGGTATGTTAAGCCGAATCCGGCAAAGCTGCCAGGCAAATGCTAGGGGTTCAGGCGGTATCCGTATCCATACACGGTTTCGATGGTGTCGGCCGCCGACTGTCCGAGCTTTCGCCTGAGGGAGGCAATATGTTGATCGACCGTCCGGGTACTCACCTGGACTTCATCCTGGGTACCCCAGATTGCTCCGATCAACTGCTCCCGGGAAACCGCTTCCCCGGGATGCTGTGAAAGGCGGTTCAGAATCTCGAACTCCCGCACCGTCAGCTCGATTCTCATCCCAGCCCTCTCCGCCACTCGGGCCGCCAGATCAACTTCAACTCGACCCAGCCGCAGGCGGCTCCGTTGCGGGCGGGCCCGGCGCAACAGGGCACTGATGCGAGCCAATAACTCCATCAGACTAAAGGGTTTTGTGACATAGTCATCCGCTCCCAGCTGCAACCCCCGCACTCGGTCCATCTCCTGGCCGCGCGCCGTCAACATGAGAACCATGACTTCCCGATCCAACTCACGAATTCGGCGAAGCACCTCAAATCCCGAAGCACCCGGGAGCATGGCATCCAGGATGATCAGGTCGGGATGCATTTGTTTCAGACATCGAGGGACACCCGTTCCGTCCTCCAGATGGGCGAACTCATACCCTTCGGACTCAAGGGCATCGCGTAGTCCGAGCGCCAGATCGCTGTCGTCCTCCACGAGCAGGAGGGTCCGCCGCTTCATGAGGGCATGTCTTCTGGGGAAGCCCGCGGCAACTCGACCACGAAGCGACTTCCCCGTCCCAGGGTGCTCTCGACCGACAGCTCCCCGGAATGACCGAGCACCGTGTTCTTGGCCAAGGCAAGACCGAGCCCGTTCCCCGATACGGACTGATCTTCGCCGGTCTCTACCCGATAAAAAGGATCGAAGATTCGCGCCTGATCGTGCTTTGCGATGCCTGGCCCTTCATCCGCAACTGAGAGCCGAACGCGGCCTGCTTCGGTTTCGAGGCGAACCTGGATGCGCGAGCCAGCAGCCGAATACTTCACGGCATTATCGAGTAGATTGTTCATCATTTGATGTAATGCATTGCGATCTCCATTCACCGCTAATGGCCGATCCCCCAACTCTGCCTCCAGAACAAAGCGCTCGCGATTGGAGGCGGCCCGAAAGGCCTCCAACGCCTCTTCTGACAATTCCCGCAAGTCGAGACGAGACATCTGGAAGCTGAAGGCTTCGCGATCGAGCCGCGAGAAATCAAGAACGTTGTCCACTAGCATGCCCAGGCGGCGGCACTCGCGGTCGATGATCCCTTGATAGCGTTCCCGAGTCTCTCTCTATCGGCCGATCCCGGCGTAGCAGATCGTTGAAGAGCCGGACCCGGGCCAGCGGCGTTTTCAGCTCATGACTCACGTTTGCCACAAAGTCTTCCCGCAATTTCAAGACTTCCCGGTAACGGCGTTGAGCTCGGATCGAAAAGAGGCCCCCCGATACCGCCAGCAGAGAGACCACGAAGACCGCCGGCCAGGGCAGGCCTCGTCCTGCGTAGGGCAGAAGCGGACGCAGTGCCTCAGGGTTGAGCCGAACTTCGACGGTCCAATTCGAGAAAGGGATACCAGCCGGAAGGGCTTTTGTGACGGCTCGACCAGTCGGGTACTGCGGCTGAGACTGGTAGCGGATCTTCGCCAGGCCATCCCGAATAACAAAGGAGGCCACCTCACGAACGTCTTTTACCGGTCGCAGACTCCCGGGCACAATTTCTGGCAGGCAGCCACATTCTTAGTTATGAATCAATGGCACAAGCAAGTCCTCCAAGACCGCTTGCTCATCGACCTTGAATCCGGCCATCATCACGGGCTTGCCCGCTGAATTGGTTCTGACAAGTGCCGTCCAATCCCTGGCGGAATCGGCAAGAGGCTGTCCGATCGAGGGAAAAGAGACCACCGTGGAAGCGGGACAACTCTGCGGTAAGGCTCTCAGAGCCTCTCGTAGCTTGGCCATTTCAAGCGCCTGAGGCTGCTTCTGGGTTGTGTCGAGCTGATCACCCTCAGGCTGATAGACGAAATAGTAGTCGACAAGCTTCGATCGAGGGGCGGTTTCCAAGAGCGAATCACTCTCTTCCATCAACCCGTTGCGGAGGGCAGCGGCAGGAGACGGCCGATTGGGATGGGTGTGCTGAGGATCATAGCGCAGGCCGGTCTCGTTGGCGAAACTCTCCGCGGCCTGTTGCAGGAAGCTGTCGGTTATAAATGTTGCATAATCCGACATCAACACTTCCGCCGTCCCCTGCGCACGGTCCGCTTCTCGCCAGCCCAGAGCCGCCAGAACCACCGTGCTCAAGAGCAGGACCAAAACCGGCCAAGCCCAAAATCGCTTGTAGGGTGAGACAGCTGCCATATAACCCATTATGGACGCTCCTGCTTTCCGGCTGTCAACCGAATTCTCAGATAGCAAGGGCCGTTTTTATCAGTTCTTTACAAGCTCTAAGCTGCTCCTTCACAACTGTCCCGAATCGGGGATCTAGGCTTAGGACCTGAAACCACGAAGGAGTGAAATATGAAACGCATCGCGATCATCCTCTTTGTCGGGCTGCTGCTGCAGGGCCCGGCCTTTTCGCAGCCTGCCTCAGTCACGGATTCTGAGAACGGCCCCGATTTCTGGGCCAGTTTTCCTCCTGCAAACGAGTCGAACGAAACTCTCCTATTGAGATTTCGGGATGAGATCGTGGCCGCGGCAGGGCTCAAAGGAGGCTTCGAGGAGCTTCACCTGCCTGCCGATCTCCGCCGGGAGCGGGTCACCATTCTGGGAGCGCACAATGGCAGCGGCGAGCGTCATTTTGCAATCGCCTTCCCCGCCCCTGGACTGCCAGCAGAATTAGCCGACAAACCGAATTGGAGTCAGCACGGAAATTCCGTGGTCTGGACTTCAGATTCCTGTCCAAAGGAGCTGATCAGAAGCCTGATGGTCAGCCTGCCGAAGGCCAGTGCCGGTAACCTGAACCGATTTCAAATGCTCATGAGGGCCGACTGGATGGGGCTGCCGCGAACCGGAGACTCCGCAGTTGTAAAACTGCCAGGCGGGAGTCTGGGCGAGGCTCTGGCCAGCATCGACCAGGTCGAAATCGAAGGCTCGATAGGCGAATCTGTTGACATGTCAATGAAGACGCAATTCGCCGATCGATCACAGAATGCCATCGTGGCAGACGCCTGGCGAAGTTTCTTGTTGACTTTCAGAGGTGGGGCCGGGGGACCTCAACAAGTCCTTGACAGCCTGTCACGGGCCCAGGTGTTCGAGAATGGGCGGCACCTGGAAGTCCGAGTCCCACTCACTCTTACCGCCCTGGAAAGGCTGCAACATGCCCAGGCTTCCCGACAGTTTCTCAACTGGACCCAGCTAGCCCGGATTATGCAAGAACCGTAGGCCGGAGTTGAAAAGAGAGTCGAAAGTGGCCCAAATCGGGAGATCGAAGGTGCGACAGGCGGATTTTCGAGGGATCTCTGTGGACGAGCCGTGTGGAGTAGGTGGGGGAGTGAATTTCAGACGGAGTTGGGCCTGAATGAGTGTCCTAAACGATCATTCGGGAGCTAGGAGAGGCTAGCTGGAGTTAAGGCGATTCAAGACGAGGAGGAAAAGGGCCTGCTCCGGAAAGCCGGAGGAAAGATGGGCCCAGATGCGTCGAGTGGTTTGTCGAACCCGCGCCCCAATTTTGAGGACCCGGCGACGCAAAGTTTCGATTTCGAGTTTCTGCCAGGGGGTTCCATACAGATAATCGCGGAGTCGGACGAACATCTGGTAAGCCAGCCCATGCAGGAGAAGTCGAAACTGGTTGGCCAGGAATCGATGACAGCTCAGCCGATCCATACTCAGATGGTTCTTAAAAGCCTTGATGAAGTTCTCCGACTGTCCTCGATCGGTGTAGTGATCATAAAGGGACTGGGAAGAGAGATCGTCTCGGTTGGTGACCACAAAGCGACGATTGATCCCCCGATGGTCGACTTCCACTTTGACGATGACGCGACGGAATCGATCCCAGCTGCCGGCTCGATAAAGAAACTCGTCAAACTGACGCTGTTTTTCCTCGAACTCGTCGAACCTGAGTCGAGTCGACTCGAGCATCGGCTCGACCATCCGTTGCAGGCGGGGGTTCCGGCTTAACCCAATGACATATTGGAGTTTGTTCTCTTCAGATTCACAGAACTCGTAGAGCCGAGGCGTGGCAAAGCCGCTGTCGGCCCGGATCTCAATTTGAAGTTCCTTGCCAACTTCTCGTCGAATGGCTTTCACGATTCGTTTCAGAATAGGAACGATGTGAGAGGCAGCCCCCTTGTTTCCAGGCCTCAATACGACAGTGACCAGGTCCCCCGTAACGGCATCGAAGATCAGCCAAGGATGCAGAATGTGGTTTCGGTAATAGCCGTGGTAAAAAGAGAATTCCTGCTGGCCGTGAGTGTGGTCGTCAGTACTGTCCAGGTCCAAGATGACCGGGTCGGGGCGTCTCTTCTTCAGCGAGCGGACATAACGCTGTAGGAACCCCCGGCTCAGACGCATGAGATCCTTCTTGCTGACAGAGTTTCCAAACGGGAAAAAGTTGCTTGGGTGGCCAAGTCAGGATCGCTCTCAGGTAACTGATCACAGACGGTCTTGAGCATGGGATCCGAGCGCAGCGTGTCCGCGTCATTGCAGTCTTCGTACCCGGCAACGATCTGAAAGACTCGTTGTCGGATCAGCTGTAACTGCTCATGACGAACGTAGCGTTGGTCCCGGCTATCCGCAATACACGAACTGAAGTCCTCGCAGAGTCGATCTTGCCGATCCAGGGAACCAAACAACAGCCATCCGGCATCGGAAGTCAGGTTCCCACCATCAAAACGAGCCGTGATTTGTGTGTGCGAGTGAAATGCCAGGGTGGTCTGACAGACTGGGTTTGACATTGCCGTAGTTCTCCGATAAGGATTTGTTTAATAAACCCTTTTATATCAGAGAGCTACGGCATTTTTTCTGGTCCCCAATCCACTCGAATCCGGATCTCTTGCATAATCCGGGCTAGGCTACCAACGAGAGTCTTCCGATCACGCCCCCGAACTATTTCAAACTCTAGGCGCCGTCAAAGGAGCACGCGTCGCGGATCTGGGCGCGGGGAGTGGATTCTTCACCCTTCGACTCGCTCGCGCAGTGGGCCCCGAGGGAAAGGTGTTTGCCGTGGACATTAATGCTCCGGTCTTGGCTGGCTTGCGGGAACGAGTGAAAGCTTCGGGCCTCGCACAGGTCGAGGTGATCGAAGGAGAGGTAGACAACCCCAATCTGGGAGGTAAGGATTTGGATGCAGTGCTGATCGTCAATGCTTATCACGAGATGAGCGCCTACCAGGAGATTCTGCAACATCTCAAGAGATCGCTCCGGGTGGGAGGAAAGCTGGTGTTGCTCGAGCCCTATTCACCGGAAGGTGAGAAGAAAACACGCGAGGAACAAGTCGAGAGCCATCAAATTGCTCCCGAAATGGTCGCCCAGGAGCTGGAGGCAGCGGGATTCAAAGTTACTCTTCTCGATCGGGAGTTTACCAGCAACAAACACGAGGATCATAGCCATCACAACGGCCTGGTAGTTGCGCAGAAGCCCTCCCAATAGGCACCTAAGAAGTGTGACTTCTTTGCAATTGAGTCAAGTTTGAGGGCGCGCTCCGCGCTTTGATAGTTGTGCCCGGGAATCAGTTCGAGTCGATAACCAGACCGTGGCGTGGGAATTGGACACGCAGGACCCCTGGACCCTTCTTCCTCCAGCTCTCCTTCCAGGAGCGCGGAGTTCGTCAGCACATCTCACTCCTACAAAGCAAGGGCTGCACCGGAGGCTGCGAAGCAGATCGGATGCGAGGCGAGTGCCGGGCTGTCGTTGCCAACTGAGATGAACTGATTTGTACAATTGCGCCGCAGGCACCCTGGAGTGCGCCGAGAATCGGCGCCTTGGTGCGCAAGGCGGAGCTGCATTCCGCACTCCAAGGCCTTCGGCAAATTTCCCTCAGCATGATCCGGTGCTAATCGTGTTCTTCTTCGTGGTGAATGACCCGGAACTCGGTCTTCGTCGACAAGAAAAATCCGCAGATTCTCAAGGGATGACGATCTTGCCGGGATTCATTAGATTCAACGGATCGAGAGCTCTTTTGATACCCCGCATCACTTCCAGGGCCGGGCCATGTTCCAATTCCAGAAAGGGTATCTTTCCGTACCCCACTCCATGTTCCCCACTGCAAGTCCCGCCACAACGAATGGCCCGCTCTACCATGGCCTTATTGACTCGCTCGATCTTGGCCACTTCCTCCTCGTCGGCTGGATCGAAGATGAAGACCAGATGAAAGTTGCCGTCCCCGACGTGCCCCACCAAAGGAGCCAAGAGCCCTGACTCGGCTACGTCTCGCTTGGTTTCGAGAATGCATCGAGGCAATTCCGAAATCGGCACACACACGTCCGTCGGCCACCCTTTGGCACCGGGGCGCAGCGCCAGCGCCGCGTAGTAGGCATCATGCCGGGCTTGCCACAAGCGATGCCGTTCTTCGGTATCCACAGCCCATCGAAAATCGGCGCCCCCTTGCTCGGCAGCAAGTGCGGCCACTTCATCGGCACACTCACGGACTCCGGCCGGGCTCCCGTGAAACTCGAAGAACAGAGTCGGCTTCACCGAATAGCTCGTCTTGGAATAACGATTGACTGCGTCCAACTGGACCTCATCCAGCAGTTCCATCCGGGATACGCTCAAACCCAGCTGAACGACCTGAATGGCCGTGCTCACTGCAGCCTCTATATTCTCAAAAGAGCAAACCGCGGCCGAAATTGCCTCAGGGACCCCGTGGAGCCGAAGCTGAACCTCGGTGATCACCCCCAGCGTCCCTTCTGAACCGACCATCAGGCGAGTCAAGTCATAGCCGGAGGACGATTTGCGGGCCCGGCCACCGGTGCGCACGATTCGTCCCTCAGAGAGAACTACCGTCAGCCCCAGCACATTTTCACGCATGGTCCCGTAACGCACGGCATTGGTACCCGAGGCCCGGGTGGCTGCCATTCCACCGATTGTGGCGTCGGCGCCCGGATCAATGGGGAAGAAAAGGCCTTCATAGCGAAGTCGCCTCTCCAACTGCAAACGAGTTACTCCGGCCTGGACTCGGCAATCCAGATCCTCAAGGTTGACCTCGAGGATTTGGTTCATGCGCGTTAGATCCATCGATACTCCGCCCCTGAGTGCCGCAATGTGTCCTTCCAGCGAAGTTCCAGCTCCGAACGGGATCACGGGACAACGATGAGCAGTACAAATTGCCAGAACCTGGGAGACCTCTTCATTCGTTTCTGGGAAAACTACCAGGTCGGGGGGCTGACAAGGATGAAAGGATTCGTCCTGCCCATGTTGTTCGCGGAGCACTACAGAATCCGAGGATCGGTCGCCTAAGAGATTTTGCAAAGCGTCAACGGGTATGGACTTAACAGGCTCCATGGCAGGAAATGGTAACACTGAAGGGTAACTTCCAACTCACAACTCACAACTCGGGATGGGAGACAAAACCGGAGTCACGAAAAATATTTATTTCCGCTCCACTGAACCGTTCGGCTCTCGCAATGCGTACAATGCTATGAAAGTAGCAATATGCAACAAAAACAGCATGGAGACATTTCGTGACACACCCCGATCCCAATCTACTCAGCCGGCGGGAAAGACAGATTGTCGATATTCTCTATGAGTTGGGAGAGGGCTCCGTCGCCGAGGTGCAAGAGAGACTCCCTGATCCCCCCAGCTACTCGTCGGTCCGGGCGATGTTGGCGAAGCTGGAACGGAAAGGACACATTCAACACTTCGAAAAGGGTCTTCGCTATGTTTTTCGGCCGGTGATCCCCAAGACCACAGCCCGCGATCGGGCCGTCGTGCGCATGATTCGGACCTTTTTCGATGGCTCGGTGAGCCAGGCCATCAACGGGCTGCTCGGAAAGTCTGCAGAAAAACTCAGTGCCGAAGAACTGGAAGAACTGCGACGCCGAATCGAGGAATCCAGTCGGGAGAGATCATGAGCGCTTCCTTGGAACCGATCACTGAACTCCTCAGTTCGATTTCGCCACTTACCCTGCTTTGGATTTCGATCAAGGCCGCCACGATACTCCTTGTAACGGGCCTGTTGACACGCTACCTGTCCGGCACATCGGCAACTGGAAGGCATCTGATCTGGCTGGCGGCTCTGATTGCGGTACTCGCTGCGCCGGTGGCCTCGGCCTGGTTGCCAGGATTGGATCTTCACATTCTGCCCACAACCGAGAGCTGGAGCCAGAATCCGAATTCTCAGCAATCGCCGCTCGGCCTGCATCGCCCAACATCCGAGCCCTCCGACGGAGCCACCGGGCTGGACCCTAAGCCTACTGAACAGCCTGAGATCGAAGGGAGTCTCATTCCGGCATGGACAGAGTCGATCACTGGACTCCCCTGGACAAAGAGCCTGTTTGCGATCTACTTGATCGGTTTGCTCCTCCAATTGAGTTTCCTGGGAGTTGGAGTCGCGCGGTTAGCTTGGCTGACTCAGGGTAGCCGAAGGGCCGACCCGGAGCTGCAGGCCTTAGCAACAAGGCTGGCCGCAGCGCTGGGAATTCGTCGCCCAGTTCAGGTGAGAATCTCGAAACGAGTCCAGGGGCCTTTTGTTTGGGGAGTCCTTCGGCCGGTGATCCTGGTGGCCGAGGATTCCTTGAAGTGGTCCCCACAACACCAACACGACGCTCTGGCCCACGAGCTGGCCCATGTGGCCCGGCTGGACTGGATATCTCTTCTGATCGGCCGAGTTGCCTGTCTGCTTTATTGGCCTTTGCCGTTGGGGTGGTGGGCCGCACGGCAAATGGCCTGGGAAGCGGAGCGGGCGTGCGACGATCAGGTACTCCTGTTGGATGGAGGGGCCGCCGACTACGCCCGACAGCTCCTCGATCTGGCCTCCCGCGGTCGGGTGTGGATGGTGCCTCCTGCTTCTTGTCTACTGCAAAAAAGCGAAATCTCAAAACGTATCCGGGCCATCCTGGACCCGGCTCTTCGGAGAAGGAAAATGAAGAAAAATCTTTACTGCATCACTTTGAGCCTGGGACTGCTGGCCGCCGTCGCGGTCGGTGCCATTCACATCGAGCCCTACTCCACCCCGCAAGCGAAAACTCTACTCGATGCTGCGGTCTCTGGTGACCTGAGTCTGGTCCGAAGCCTGCTCCAGGCGGGGGCCGATCCTAACTTGTTGGTTGCTGGCGAACGCACCCCGTTGATCCAAGCCGCCGCGGCAGGACATCTCGCAGTCGTGCGCGAGCTGTTGTCTAAAGGAGCCGATCCCAATCGCACAGACCGGGCTTCCTCGCGTCGTTTCCCCGAAATACCGCGCAGCCCGCTGGGAGCGGCATCCCTGTTTGGTGACTTCGAGATCGTCCGGCTCCTGCTTCAAAGCGGAGCCGAAGTCGAGTTGGCCCCACGCGGTGATGGCACCCCTTTGATGTGGGCGGCAGGTGCCGGACATGAGGCGGTGGCGGCTCAGCTACTGGAAGCCGGGGCGGATCCCAATCGGATCATTCGGGGGGACGGGACCGCTCTGATAGCAGCTGCGGGAGGTGGCCATCAAGGCGTCGTTGAGCAATTGCTGGACGCTGGAGCAGATCCGTCGCTCAGTTCCCGGGGAGACGGAACGGCACTTTACCAGGCGATTGACAACGGTCAGGACAGCATCGTGGAACTGCTCCTGGATGCCGGGGCCGACACCAATCATTCTCCGCGAGGAGATGCGACTCCACTGGCTCGAGCCACCAGCCACGGAGATACCGACTCAGTAGCCCGGCTGCTGGAGGCCGGGGCCGATCCCAACTATACCCCCCGAGGAGATCCATCGGCCTTGATGGAAGCTGCCTCCCGGGGTGACCTCGAAGCCATCTCGATGCTGGTTGAGCGGGGCGCTGATCCCAATCGTCCTGTCCCCGGAGATGGGGATCCCTTGATCGCTGCTGCTCGCGCTGGTCAAGTCGAGGCCATCGACTTGCTGCTTGACCTAGGAGCTCGGCCCGACTCCGCAGTCAAAGGTGACGGAAATGCTCTGATCGCTGCCTCAGCCAACGGTGATCTCGATACCACTCGGCTCTTGCTGGAGCGTGGGGCTGACGTCAACGCTGCAGTCACGGGTGACGAGAATGCGCTCATCAACGCAGCGCGCCGCGGGCACATCGACATAGCTATCTTGCTCTTGGATGCAGGAGCCCAGGTGAATACCCAGATCCGAGACAACGGCCGAGTCTATAGTGCCCTTGGCGAAGCCCGCCGGATGGGGCACTCCGACGTGGTGAGCCTCCTGCTAAGATCGGGCGCCAGTCGCTAGACGATGGGTGGATTCGCGCCCCACTTTTCAGAGCCCCGAGCCTGCGAGGGGGGGAAAGAGTCTCAGGTTGACGCAGAGCCCCGACATGTCTTCTCCGGGCCTCGTCGGTTTGAGGCGCGGTGAAACTCCGCTGGATTGTCCGCATAATGGGGTGCAGTTGCAAACATGGATCTTTAATATAGGGGAATGGCAAGATCAGGCCGCTGGCGCTGGCTGAAAAGGATCCTGGTCGGGCTGGCGATTATCCTCCTGGCTCTGACTGCCATCGGGCTTTGGCAGCTCTCTGGAATGTTCTCGCGCCGCCAGACCGATCAGCAGTATGCTCTGCAGCGCTTCCGCCAGGAGCAGCAATTCGAGATCGGTACTTACCGGGCGCTGGGGCGCTGCCTCCGCTATATCCGAGCGGGACGCAAGGAAGGTCCGCGCGTCCTCTTCGTGCATGGCTCTCCCGGGAGTTGGAGAGATTACTCGGGCTATCTCGACGATTCCCAACTGGGAAGCCAAGCTCAGCTCCTGGCCTTCGACCGGCCCGGCTTCGGCGAAACCAGCGGCAACGCCGAGACTATTCTAGAACGCCAGGCAGCAATGGCTGCTCCTTTGCTGAACCACACCAAAACGAAAGCTCCGACTCTTGTCCTTGGATACTCCCTGGGTGGACCGATAGCAGCCCAGATCGCGGCTGATTTCAAAGAAGAAATCGATGGGCTCCTCCTGATCGCTCCCTCCATCGACCCCGACCTCGAGGAGCACCTCTGGTATAACTGGCTGGCCGCTCTTCCCGGCCTCAACTATCTACTCCCTGCGCCCTTGATCAATTCGAATCAGGAGATCTTCCCGCTCAAACGGGAGCTGCAGAAGCTGCGGCCAAAATTGGGTGGCCTGATTATTCCAACCGCGTGATTCAGGGAGAGGAAGATGGGCTGGTACCGCCCGGAAACGCCGATTTCATAGAGCGGCTCATTCCGAATACACGCATCATTCGAGTCCCACACGTTGGTCACGGAATCCTGTGGCAGCGGCGTGATCTGATTCTTCAGGAAACCTTGGCGTTGCTTTCCCGGATCGCTGAAGTAAGACCCAACTGACTACCGTAGTTGGAGGAAGAACTGGAGTCGTTCAAAATGGGGAGCCTGGTTGAACCATGATCGAGGTAGACTCACTTACCTACACCTATCGCGGAATGTCCCTCCCGGCTCTCTCCGAAATCAGTTTCCAAATCGCTGCGGGAGAGATATTCGGTTTCCTGGGACCCAGTGGAGCCGGAATGTCGACTCTCCAAAAAATCCTGATCGGACTGCTTCGCGATTACACTGGCCGGGCTCGTGTGCTGGGGGGTGAGGTGCGGGGTCACCGTCGTCCTTCTATGAAAGAATCGGGGTTTCGTTTGAGTTTCCCAACCATTTCCTGAAATTGACCGCTCGGGAAAACCTCGGATACTTTTCGCGCCTCTACTCCGCGCCCACCTGCCCGGCCCAGGAACTCTTGGAACGGGTCGATCTGGCTAAGCACGGCGATTTGCCAGTCTCCCAGTTCTCGAAGGGGATGAAGAATCGACTGAGTGTGGCGCGGGCGCTACTGAACGATGCCGAACTGCTCTTCCTGGATGAACCGACCGCTGGACTAAATCCCATCAGCGCGCGCCGAATTCGCGAATTGATTCGATGTCAGGCCGAGGCGGGAAAGACCGTCTTTCTGACAACCCACGATATGTCAGTTGCCGACGTGCTTTGCCACCGAGTAGCGTTCATCAATGAGGGTCGGATTGGGCTCATCGATCAGCCTGCCAACCTCAAGCTCCAATACGGACAGCCTACGGTCAAGGTCGAGTTTGAGTTGCAGGGAGAACTGGTTTGGCGAGAGTTCCCGCTGCTGGCCCTGGGTGAAAATCTGGACTTCTCAAGCGTCTTGAAAGATGCTCCGATCCTCACCATTCACTCTCAGGAAGCCACCCTCGAAGAAGTCTTCATTCAAGTCACCGGCCGGAAACTGTCATGAGAAGGCTCCTCACAACGCTTCATTCCGACATCCGACTGCAGATCCGGAACGGCTTCTACTGGGCGGCCGCCATCGTTGCCGTCTGCTGGATCATCCTCTTACGCCAGTTACTGATCGACGAATGGTATCGATTTCTGCCAGTCCTTTTCCTTTCTAACCTGCTGGTCGGAACCTTTTACTTCGTCGCCGGACTGGTGCTCCTCGAGAAACGGGAAGGGACTCTGACGGCTCAAGTCGTCACTCCCTTGCGAGATTGGGAGTATCTAGCAGCCAAGACAGTCAGCCTGACAGGCCTGGCTATCGTAGAAAGCTACGCGATCCTGGCCCTGTCCGGAATTGATCTTCACCCCATTCCGCTTTTGCTCGGGGTGGCTGCGGGCGCCGTGATCCTGACCCTGACTGGTTTCATTAGCGTCTCCCGCTTTTCATCTGTCAACGAATACCTTTTTCCTTCTTTTCTGATCACCATGCTATTCGTGCCACCGTTCCTGAACTACTTCGGGATTCTGAAGAGCTCTCTGCATCTGCTACATCCTCTCGCGCCGCCCCTGACTCTGGCCAGCCTGGCACTGGAAGCCGGAGGACGGTTTGACTGGCTCTATGGCCTCACCGGATCTTTGCTTTGGTGCGGGCTGTTGTTTGTCGCGGCTCTCCGAGCCTATCGGCGTTTTGTGGTTGCCGACGAAGGAGGATCTCCATGATCGGTTCGTCGGCTTGGCGTGCTCTGGGTACGATCGATGCCCACAATATACGAAGGGACCCTCTGCTGCGCTGGCTGGCCTTCTACCCCCTTGCCCTCACGCTCCTGGTGCGCTGGGGCATCCATCCCATGACCCAAAGATTGCTGCGCGATTGGGACTTCGACCTCATCCCCTACTATTCGCTGTGTCTCAGTTTCCTGCTGATGACGACCCCGATGCTGACCGGGATGGTGTTCGGTTTTCTGCTGCTGGACCAGCGTGACGACCAGACCCTGTTGGCCTTACAAGTGACTCCCCTTACTCTATCTGGATATCTAGTCTATCGGATGGCCGTACCGACCCTGCTCTCCGTTCTAGTCACCCTGATCATGCTGCCGGGGGTTGCGCTCTTCGAACTCAGTCCGCTTCAGATCTTGCTGGCCAGCCTGTCGGCAGCCCCATTGGCACCTATCTACGCCCTCAGTCTGGCCGCCGTGGCCTCCAATAAAGTCCAAGGGTTTGCCCTCGCCAAAGCCTTTGGAGTCTTTCTCGTGCCACCTGTGCTGGCCTACTTTGTTGATCCTCCCTGGCAATGGCTGTTTGGAATCGTGCCCTTCTACTGGCCGGCCAAGTTTCTCTGGGAGATGACAGAGGGAACCGGCTTCCCCCTGTGCTACCTGGTAGTTGGCCTGATCTACCAAGGCGGACTGGTAGCTCTGCTCTTGAAACGCTTCCGTTTGATCAACCACTGAATCCTAGGAGCTCAACGAGTCTTTGCGCACTGTCGCAATCTTCGCTACCCTGCACGAGGGAAGGCACAGTCTGCTAGGAGCCCCTCCGCGTAATGCACTACGTACAAGCTTGCCGAATAAGATGGATCCAAGTGGGTGAGGCGATTGGGCTGCTTCTCACGGGACTGGTGGTCGGTTGGGCGATTGGGAATGAACGGCTCGAGGCCGGGGTGCGAGGCGAACTAGTCGAAATCGACAGCGGGTTGAATAGTCCCCTGATTATCACTCATGCCGGCGACGGCAGCGGTCGGCTGTTTATTGGCGGCCTCGAAGGTACGATCGATATTGTTCGGGACGGAAAAGTGTCGGCGAAACAATTCCTGAACATCAGGGAGCGGGTTGAGGTCCAGGGCGAGGGGGGAATGCTGGGGATGGCGTTCCATCCCAACTACTCCCAAAACGGACGCTTCTTCCTCACCTACACCCGAGTGTCTCGAGGGCAGTTTCAACTAGTGTTGGCGGAGTATCAAACCACCACGCAGGACCCCGATCGCGCCAGTCGCAATGAAAAAATCGTCCTGGTCATCGATCAGCCCACTGAGATTCACAACGGGGGCGACATCGCGTTTGATGCTGCCGGCCACCTTTATCTCAGCTTGGGTGACGGAGGGCCGTTTCTTGATCCCCGTAATCGCGCCCAGAGCCTCAATACACTGCTTGGAAAGATCCTCCGCATCGATATCAACGGAACTGAACCCTATGCGATCCCCGACGACAACCCATTTGTCGGCGTCCCAGGCGCCCGCGGCGAGATCTGGGCCTATGGGTTCCGCAACCCGTTTCGAATGTCTTTCGACCCGCTTACCGAGCGGCTCTTTCTCGGAGACGTCGGCGCATTCCGATTCGAGGAAGTCGACATCGTCGAAAAAGGGGGCAACTACGGCTGGAAGCTGCTGGAAGGAGACTCCTGTTTTGAGCCACGCCAGAACTGTGATCCGGACGGCAAGACAACTCCTCCTATCTTGGCCTACGGTCGCGACGAAGGTCAATCTGTCATCGGGGGCGTCGTCTACCGTGGCAGCGGTACCAGTGGTCTCTGGGGGGACTACGTTTTTGGTGATTTCATCAGCGGCCGGGTGTGGGCACTGTGTGAGCCACACCAGAATCAGTGGGAGCGTCAAGAGCTCCTCAACAGTCAATTTGGCATCACATCCTTCGGCGTCGACGAAGCGGGTGAGATCTACATGGGCGATATGCAAGGAGGGGTCCTCTACCGCCTCAAGACTATGTTCGATGCAATTATTCCCCAGTTCGGGGATGGCGTTTCAGCAGCCGGTTCCTTCCAGTCCTCGATCATTATCAATAACGATAGCGAAGCTGAAGTGTCGGGTTGGGTCGACTTTTTCACCGAAGAGGGAGAGCCGGGATCGATCACGACTAACGGGATCGAGGGCACTCGGTTTCCACTGACGGTGGCGCCCCGAAGTACCTTGCGTCTGGTAACTTCAGGGGGTTCCCAGCCAATCTTCAAGGGCTGGGCCCGCCAGGAGGCCGACCGACCGCTGGGAGTCACGGTTCTCTATTCACTCGTCACAAGCGGGGGAGATGTCCATGTGACCAGCGTCTCTGATGCGGAATCGCGTCCCCTCCTCGTAGGTCGTGTCGGACGCAATGTCGCCCTAGGATCAGACACCGGCCTGGCCCTGGTCAATCCATCCGAAGTGGACCCGGCGGAGGTCAGCCTCGAGCTGATTGATGCGACAGGGCAACTCTTCGGCGAGGAAAGCGTGAGACTGAATGCCCGCCAGCAGAGGAGCTTGTTCCTCTCAGAAATCTTTGAGATGCCGGAGGCGTTTGAAGGAACGCTTCGGATCCGCTCCTTACAGCCGGTGGCGGCCACCCTCCTGCTGACTCTCAACAGCATCCATGCCGCGAGTCTCCGAATGAGATAGCGCTAGACGAGCGAACGCCCCCGGATGACTCGGTGGGGTGCCATTGCGCTGCTTAGGCTGTTCCCGCCGCTCGGAGATGAGTTCCGAAGAAGCTTCCATCTTGTTCTGATCTCGACTGCCATCGCCGCCGGGCTCGTGTATCTCACATGGTGTATTCTTACTAACATGTTTTCCGCTCCGGGAGCCGGGGGAATCCACGGCTGATCTTTCCCTCCGTGGTCTTCGACCTGAATAACCCTCTGAGTACCGGCTCCTCCCAACGCCTGCCGGGAGCGAGGCAGGGCTATGACGGTTTTTGGCCGGTCAATCAACCGGAAGATTGGAGAGATATTATTCTACTGGCGAGTTCTGAGCCACTGACAGATATCGAAGCCCTGGCACCCGAACATCCCGATGGGGTGAGCGAAGTAGTACCGCTCCGTTCCCCAGCCGAGCCGGTCCTCGGGAGCCTCGTCGCTAGAGCCAGTTCCACCGAAACCGCGGAAAATCTCGCTCCGTTTGCCTTTGACTGGGAAGCCTTGGATGCCCGAACCGATATAGAAGTTCACCACTTTCCGTTGCAACCACTTTCCGGCCCCATCAGCTGGTGGCGTGCCGATAGCGATGCTACCGATTCGGTTGGCCAGAATCATGGTCAAATAGGCGGCCACGTCGGCTTTGTTCCAGGCCGCTTTGGACAGGCTTTTCGTTTCGACGGAGAAGGTGATTTCGTGGACGTAGGAGCCGATGCTAGTCTGCAACCGGGGCTTGGTAGTTTCTCCATCTCTGCCTGGGCCAGGACCGAATCCGACGGTGAAGGACGAGCCACGATCTTCGGTCACACCTGGGCGGGACGAACCGGGATCTGGATGGGGCTCGATAAAGAAGGCTGGCCTGAATTCCTCGGGCTCTTTCGCAACGAAGGAGGCCAAATCAATAGTGAGATCGAAGTAAGAAACGGCTTCTGGCACCATTGGGTTGGCGTGATCGATGTAGAAAAGCCCGAGATCTTGCTCTATATAGACGGCGAAGAGGTGGCATCGGGCCGCTATCAGCCGGTGCTGTTGGATTCACTCTCTGATCCCGCCAGTCTGAAGACGAACTTCCGGATCGGGGCTAGTCAGGCCCCCGATTGGGTGGGCGGCTCCGTCGATCCCTGGTTGGGTGAGATCGACGATCTGCTGACGAGCACTCGCCTTTGACGAGGTCAAGAACCTGCATGCAGCAGGAGCATGTGAGACTCGGGTGACTCTACTGCTGGATCCTCGGGCCAGCTTCTGGTATGCCCCCCCGGAGGCTACCCAGGAACTCCCCCTGGTTCGCGACTTGGAGTCGAGCGGGCTGAAGTCCGGCCAGACACTGAGGATCGACTATCAGATGGTAGATCCCGGCTACAGCGACTTCAATTGCGGAGGCCCCTACCTTACGACCCCTTCCAGAAACTTCTTGTGGGGCATCTTTTCGGATTCGGGTGAGATCCTCGCGCAGACCACTCCCGACCGAGTGCCGGGCGCCATCGACGTGGGGATCCGAAACATCACCGCCCCGAGCCCGAATGGAGGCCCTACCGATGTCCCCTACGATTTCCCAATCTCGAGTGCCGGATTCCGCCTCATCACGATTCCTCCAGGGGCCAAATTCTTGATCCTGGGGGGCGGCGAATGGGATAACTGTGTGCCTGGAAACATCTCCCCCTATTTCCCACACGGTGCCGTCAATGTGACGATCAAAGTGCAGAATTCCTGCCAGTGATGCCGTCGGGCCCACAGGCTTAGCCCGGATTATGCAAGAGATCCGGATTCGAGTGGATTGGGGACCAGAAAAAATGCCGTAGCTCTCTGATATAAAAGGGTTTATTAAACAAATCCTTATCGGAGAACTACGGCAATGTCAAACCCAGTCTGTCAGACCACCCTGGCATTTCACTCGCACACACAAATCACGGCTCGTTTTGATGGTGGGAACCTGACTTCCGATGCCGGATGGCTGTTGTTTGGTTCCCTGGATCGGCAAGATCGACTCTGCGAGGACTTCAGTTCGTGTATTGCGGATAGCCGGGACCAACGCTACGTTCGTCATGAGCAGTTAAAGCTGATCCGACAACGAGTCTTTCAGATCGTTGCCGGGTACGAAGACTGCAATGACGCGGACACGCTGCGCTCGGATCCCATGCTCAAGACCGTCTGTGATCAGTTACCTGAGAGCGATCCTGACTTGGCCACCCAGGCAACTTTTTCCCGTTTGGAAAACTCTGTCAGCAAGAAGGATCTCATGCGTCTGAGCCGGGGGTTCCTACAGCGTTATGTCCGCTCGCTGAAGAAGAGACGCCCCGACCAGGTCATCTTGGACCTGGACAGTACTGACGACCACACTCACGGCCAACAGGAATTCTCTTTTTACCACGGCTATTACCGAAACCACATTCTGCATCCTTTGCTGATCTTCGATGCCGTTACGGGGGACCTGGTCACTGTCGTATTGAGGCCTGGAAACAAGGGGGCTGCCTCTCACATCGTTCCTATTCTGAAACGAATCGTGAAAGCCATTCGACGAGAAGTTGGCAAGGAACTTCAAATTGAGATCCGGGCCGACAGCGGCTTTGCCACGCCTCGGCTCTACGAGTTCTGTGAATCTGAAGAGAACAAACTCCAATATGTCATTGGGTTAAGCCGGAACCCCCGCCTGCAACGGATGGTCGAGCCGATGCTCGAGTCGACTCGACTCAGGTTCGACGAGTTCGAGGAAAAACAGCGTCAGTTTGACGAGTTTCTTTATCGAGCCGGCAGCTGGGATCGATTCCGTCGCGTCATCGTCAAAGTGGAAGTCGACCATCGGGGGATCAATCGTCGCTTTGTGGTCACCAACCGAGATGATCCCTCTTCCCAGTCCCTTTATGATCACTACACCGATCGAGGACAGTCGGAGAACTTCATCAAGGCTTTTAAGAACCATCTGAGTATGGATCGGCTGAGCTGTCATCGATTCCTGGCCAACCAGTTTCGACTTCTCCTGCATGGGCTGGCTTACCAGATGTTCGTCCGACTCCGCGATTATCTGTATGGAACCCCCTGGCAGAAACTCGAAATCGAAACTTTGCGTCGCCGGGTCCTCAAAATTGGGGCGCGGGTTCGACAAACCACTCGACGCATCTGGGCCCATCTTTCCTCCGGCTTTCCGGAGCAGGCCCTTTTCCTCCTCGTCTTGAATCGCCTTAACTCCAGCTAGCCTCTCCTAGCTCCCGAATGATCGTTTAGGACACTCATTCAGGCCCAACTCCGTCTGAAATTCACTCCCCCACCTACTCCACACGGCTCGTCCACAGAGATCCCTCGAAAATCCGCCTGTCGCACCTTCGATCTCCCGATTTGGGCCACTTTCGACTCTCTTTTCAACTCCGGCCTACGGTTCTTGCATAATCCGGGTTAGCCCGGATAATGCACGCGTTGTCGAAGCTAAGGGTCGGAAGCGCCGCGCTGACAAGGCGTTACGCCTGAGGGCCGCGGAAGCATAGTCGTGCACTCTGTTGAGCAGCCCGAGGGTGGGCAACGCAGTCAGCGCGGATGATCCCGGCTCTGCAGCCGACAACGCGTGCATGATCCGGGTCAGTGGAGAATCCGAACCTGATCAACTCCTCGGACCGTCACTCCGGATACTGTTTGACCCTCGAGAACTGCTTCCGTGTCGCTTGAGCTCAGCTCCAGGGCGTCGGTGCTGACGTGGATCACCTGATCCAACCACCCATCTCCGTTTACATCCTCAATTAAAACCATCGCAGTCCCTCGGCCGCGGAGCTTCACCGAGGAGCCAGAAAGGGTAACCGTAACCGGGTCAACCGTCGTGGCATCGAAGCTCGCGGAACTCAAGATGGCCACCGGAACCGTACCGTTCGATCCAAGATTGACGCTGTTGATGTCGTTACCCGGCTTGATATCAATCGCTACCAGTACGGCCGCGGGGGTACCCGGCATGATTTCAAGGACCTGCCCGTCGATCTCGGCGGTGATGGGTTGGAGACTCTCTGCCGAGTTCTCGATCTCGAATTGCGATGGACTCAACTCCTTAACCAGGGTAATTGCTGCTGCCGGCACGGTGACCAGCGTGTCACCCAGGGTCATAAGAACATCGTCCGGGCTCTGAGGATCCGTCGCCACCTCAAATTGATCCGGGCCCATATCGACGACCCGGGCGGTGACCGCATTGGGCAAGGCCACGACAATGCTGTCGTCGTCTGTTCCGAGAAGGATCTCAATTTGGTCGGTCAGGGCCTGAACGGTGGCCGAACCGCAGGTGACAATTGCCGAGTCCCCCCAGATGAGACGCAATCTCGCCGTCGATGATATCCCGAATCCCGTCTCCATCGTCATCGGCATCGCAAACGTCACCCATTCCATCCAGATCGAGATCACTCTGATCATTCGGGATGAATACACAGTTGTCAACGTCATCGAGGGTCCCGTCATTGTCACTGTCTAGATCACAGACATCGCCCGTCCCGTCTTGGTCAGCGTCTTCCTGATTGGGATCGAAATCAAGCAGACAAATGTCACAGGCATTCCCGACTTCATCCCCATCCGTATCGAGCTGATCGATATTGCTCACGAAGGGGCAGTTGTCGACCACATCCAATATCGCGTCGGAATCGGAGTCCTGGCAGGCATCTCCAGATCCATCCATATCACTGTCGATCTGGTCCGGGTTGGCCACTAGAGTGCAATTGTCGTCGTCGTCTGCAATATCGTCGTGGTCCTGGTCCAGAGCAGCCAGATAGATGGCCTGTTGTGAACGACCATCCGGCTGTGTTTCCTCAAACTGTACCCACACAGCAACCTGGCTTCCCTGCAGAGCTCCGTCGGGCCGCAGCGTGGCATATCGAACCGTCTTTCCATCCAGCTCATCCCCTGTGGCGAGGACCTTCCGTGCTCTCCCCTCGGATATCAGGATCGGGGCGTAGTGCCATCCTGAATCGTCGCGCCAATAGGAGGAAAAGGCGACGTTACCGTCGTCAAGACTGGGGCCGGAGAAAGCAGAAAGGCTCTGCGGGATCCCCGACACTGGCATTGTGCTGTCCACCAGAGTCTCCAGGCTACCGTCGATCTCGGCATAGATGCCCCGCCGGAGCTGTCCATCGGCGGTCGTTCCCCGGCCCACGAACGCAATCTGATCACCGTCTTTGGAGGCGGAGCAATAATTGAAGTAGTCGAAACTCCCGCCTTCATCCGGAAGAGGGGTGTTTTGGTCGGCCACGACTCGCAGAGTACCGCCCTGATCCGTGTAGATTCCGGTTCGGTAATTCCCGTCGGCGGCATAGTAGTATCCGCCGAAAGCGACACTTCCGGCATCGGCAGTCGGCTTGCAGAAGTACCGGAACGTGCCATCGCCTCCCGGAGCCAGCATTTTGGTATCGGCAACACGATTGACCGTGTCCCCGACCTTGGAATAGATTCCTCTGACCCTGGTTGTATTCGTCCCTCCCGAACAACGGGTCCCCCAGAAAGTGCGATGGCAACTGAACCACGTATGGTAGGTTTGATCATAGCCGGAAAAGGAGATCTCCTTCTGGTTAAGAGTCGGCTGATAGGCATTATAGAAGTTGGAGGTGAAGAAGGGCATTGGTGTGCCGGAATCATTCCCGACGACATACTCGAGGCCCTCGCCGATGTCTGCAAAGATGCCAGCTCGATAACCGCCGAAAGGAGTTATCCCTCTACCGTAGAAACTGAGGTCGTCGGACTCTCTGCTCGGTAGAAAAAAGCCGGAGAACTCTCCCCCATCCGGCGGCATGGCAGTATCGGTATCGATCACCGAGGAAACAGTTAGAGCTTCGGTGTCCAAAGCGAAGATCCCTGTTTGTAAGGTATCGTCGGCTCTACGGCCACTTCCCGGGAAAGTGATCTGGCCGTCTTCGAGGGAGGGGTGCTGGAAGGAATTAAAGCCGAAAGTCTCCCCCGGAATGAGCGTGTCGTTGTCGGCGATCAGGGTGAAGATGAAGTCGGCAGGCACGACAGGATCCCTGATTCCCGCCAAGGTAATCTCTGCAATCCCATACCCGGAGCTGCTTGTAAACCCCGAGAGCTGAACAGTGTCGGTGGGAATCAAACTCAGGACGGAAGAACTGAGATCGACCTTCTCGTGCACGGCCCGGCCATTGGCAGCATTGATGGGACCGAAGCCAATCGTGGGAACAAATTCAGTGACGCCGTCTATGGTGACGGCAACCCCGGTGATCAGCCCGGGAATGGTATTGGAGTCATTGTTGAACGAGTAGAGCAAGATCTCCACTACACTTGTCGGCTCCGGCAAGTGTAGGGTGATGCTGGAATTGTCAGTTACCCGAAACAGTTGGGTGCTGAAAGCGTCACCCACCAGTCCATCGTTGAGAGTTCCGGAGCCCCCGGTCTCGTTGATAGTCCCGTCCCCGTTGGAAGTGATCAAACCGTCGTAGAAGTTAGCCCAGGTTCCGGAGGCCACCGGTCGCGTCCGGAAGACGTCACAGGAAACGAGTTCGAGTGACTCGAGCACTTCAGGTCTGAATAGAAAGCCATGGATGGCGCCGCCGGCGTCATCGTAACGTCCCACGATGGATCCTGTATCGTTGAGCCCGAAGGCGAAACTGAAAGTCGCACCGGGAAAGTCAATGGTCGTGAAAACGGCATTGCTTAAGAGAAAGGCATGGAATACCCCACCGGCATCCTCATAGAAACCGACGATGTCTCCATTGTTGTTGTTGCCGAATGTCCTGCTGCCACTGCCAAGTAGCGAGGGGATGGTCAATTGTCGTGAAGACCCCTCCGCTGAGCAGAAAACCGTGATCTTGCCCACCGGTATCCCGGTAAGTGCCAACGATGTCTCCCGCATCGTTGATGTCCTGAAGCTGAGTCCGAGTGCTGCCCGGAAAATCAACAAAGGTAAAAACACCGCTACGGTTTCTCAAGAAGCCGTGAGGTTGGCTTCCAACTGAGGTTTGGTAAAAACCGACAATGTCTCCTTGATTGTTGATACTGAGATTTGTACTGCGTCCACTGAAGGGCAAAGGGAATCAATGGTCGAAAAAACGCCGCCTCTTAACAGCCAGCCGTGACGGATCCCATCGGTATCACAGAACTCGCCCACCATGTCTCCGGCATCGTTGATTCCCGCAACTGAAGTGCCACAGTTGAGTGAGTTGAAATAGAAGAAACCGTACTCGACTGTAGGTTGACATGAATTCTCCTTCTTCGAGCCCTTTCTCGGGCCGGGCAATATACGGATCACTTGGTCGGCATTCTGAATAGCCCATGGCGGCAGAAAAGCCACTTCGGGTTTCCTCAAGAAAACCTCAGGCTTTCCTTCTAGGATTGACGAATCTCGTTAACAAGAGACGTGGGCGGTGCGTAGAGAGATCGTCGAAGTTTCCCGGCAATCAAGCAGAGAAACCATTCGGAAGAGAGGGTGTGGATGCTGCGACGGCCGGCAACTCTTTGGTTCACATCGCTCCTGCTGTTACTTGGACACGGGGCGCGTGGACAGGTTTCTGGAGCCTCCGAGCTGACCCCCCAAATGCACTTCTTCAAGGCCGACAATGGCGAGCAAGTTAAAGCTCAGAAAGGCCTTCTCTGGGTCCCCGAAAATCGACTGAAACCGGACAGTCGATCCATCCCGATCCACTTTATTCGGTTTCCCAGCACGGCCGGCCAGCCGGACTCTCCGATCGTCTTCTTACCAGCTGGGCCGGACAGTTCTGGAATTGAAGTCGCCCGAGGATCGAACTTCTCCGTTTTCATGGCTCTGAGGGCCGTCTCCGATGTCATTGTTTTTGACCAGCGCGGGACTGGATCGGAAGCCATGTCCTGTGAGGACAGCATCCAGTTGCCTGTCGATCGTCCGGGAAGCTATGCGGCCGTTGTCGCTGTTCTGGTCAAGAAGTCCATGCAGTGCAAGGCACTGTACGAAAGCCGGGGATATGACTTGTCCGGATACACGACCGTCGAGAGTGCGAATGATGTGGAGGATCTCCGGCGAGCGCTGGGCATCGAGCGACTCAGCCTGTTCGGATATAGCTACGGCAGCCACTATGCGCTGACCATCCTAAAGCTCTTTGATGACAACATTGACAGAGTGATTGTGGCTTCTGTTGAGGGGCCGGACCACACCTTCAAACTTCCCAAAAGCTTTGATGATCATCTGGATGACCTGAGTCTACTCCTGCAGACGAACCCGAAATTCGGCGACTCAATCAGCGACTTGCGAGAGACACTGCGAATCGTGCTGCAACGACTCGAGGAGAAGCCGGTGGTGGTCTCGATCACTGATGACAAAACGGGCAAGAAGGTGAGCCTGCCAATTGGAAAATTCGACGTTCAATTACTGATCATGGCCTCGCTGGGAAGAGAAAAGAATCTGGCGCCCCTACCCACCATGTTGCACCAGTTGGGTCAAGGGGATTTCTTGAGCCTGGCCAAACGGCTCTACCAGATCAAGAGCCGGGGCCTGAGACTCTCCGCGATGGGGATCATGATGGATGGCGCTTCTGGCGCCTCCGAGGCAAGACTCGGGCAAATCCGCCTGGAAGCGGAGACAAGCCCCTTGGGCCGGGTCATGAACTTTCCTTTTCCAGAGCTTGGAAATGCCTGGGGAGCTCCCGATCTGGGGCCGGAATTTCGAGCCCCGGTCCAGTCGAATCGACCGGTGCTCATTATCAGCGGAACCATGGATGCTCGCACTCCAGTGAGGAATGGTGAGGAGCTAGCTCGCGGGCTACCTAACAGCCAGCACATCATCGTGACAGGGGCAGGCCATGCCAGTTCATACCTGACTTCTTCGCCAGAGATCGTGGATGTGATGCTTGGATTTCTGAAGGGTCAGTCTGTCCCGAGTCTGCACCTGCGGGGTCCGGAACTCGTGTTTGACGAAATCCAATACTGACCAAGTCTCAGTTGAGAACTCGGAGTATCGGAGCTTAGGAACTGGGTGCCTTCCGCTCACGATCGTTCTTCCGCTCCCCTCTCCCGCGTTGTCACTTTCCCGTCTGGCTCTCAGTTTGGTGTAGTTGGGAATTGGAACCCTGACTCCTTGGAGCCCTTCCCGCCTTTGGTAAAGAAGTGGCCCCTCCCAAAGACTTGCAATGGGATCCAAGATGGACTTCAATGATTGCTAGATATTGCTCTGAGGGACCGGCCTAAGTACCCGAGGAAGTCCGATCCTCAATCTGGTTCTAAGAGTGCCGCCCCAGAAACGAGGTCAAGCCCATGTCCAAAAGTACCCGCCGTCTCTTTCTTCAATCTGGGGCTACCGCCGGTTTGGCCGTGGCGGCTGGCTGCCAGACTTCTCCTTCTGGGGAGAGGGCAGCGCAAACCGTCAGTCACCATCCCGACCTTATCCTGATTAAGGGACAGGTCTATACGGTGGACGACAATCAGCCTCAGGCCGAGGCTTTTGCCGTCAAGAACGGTCGCTTTGTGGCGGTGGGAAGCGAATCTGACATTGCACATCTGGCGGGTCCCGGTACTGAGGTCATCGATGCCGCCGGAATGACCGTCACTCCCGGATTCATCGATACTCACTGTCATCCCAGCGGGGTGCGCGAGCTGACAGGAGTCAACGTGAACCTGAGATCGATCGTTGAGATTCAAGAGGTACTGCGGAGAAAAGCGGCTGACACGGAACCGGGTTACTGGGTCAGCGGGTATATGTACGACGACACCAAGCTCAACGAGGGACGCCCGGTGAGCCGGCGCGACTTGGATGAGGCGGTTCCCGATCATCCTGCCATGGTCGGACATCGAGGCGGCCATACGGGTGTCTACAACAGCAAGGCTTTCGAACTAGCAGGTGTGACGGCCCGGACTCCAGATCCGAGAGGAGGGAAATTCTATCGGGAGAACGGAGAGCTGGCCGGGAAGGTGGCTGAGCGCGCCCGTTCCGTCTTCAACGGCGTGGGAAAGAGGGAAGAAGTAACGCGGGAGACCCGCCGGGCTGGGGTCAAATTCATTTCCCAGGAGATGACCAAAGCTGGCATCACCTCGGTTCACCAGACGGGAGGGAGTCAGAGCGCTCTCACGGCTCTGCAAGATGCCTACACAGCAGGAGAATTGCGTTTCCGAATGTATTTCTTTCCCTCGGGTGGCGGAAGTCTCTTTCGGGCCCTGTTGCAGGCCGGGGTTCGCACCGGTTTTGGAAACGAATGGCTCCGTATCGGAGCGGTCAAGTTTGGGGCCGACGGCTCGGCCTCGGAACGGACGATGCGGATGTCGACACCCTACGTCGGGCGTCCCGACGATTACGGCATCCTGACGATGTCTCAAGAGGAGATTCACGAGGCAGTGGAGGAAGCGCACCGGGCCGGCTATCAGATCGGAATCCATGCCAACGGAGATGTCACCATCGACATGGTCCTCAAGGCCTATGAAAGGGTGCAGGAATTGTGGCCACGCACTGATCCTCGCCATCGAATCGAGCATTGTTCCCTGGTCAATCCGGAGCTCCTGCGACGCATCAAAGCGGTGGGAGCAATTCCGACACCTTTTTACACCTATGTTCACTACCATGGGAATAAATGGGTCGAGTACGGCCAGGAGAAGATGCGATGGATGTTTGCCCACCGCTCTTTTCTCGACTCCGGAATCCCGGTGGCCGGAGCCTCCGACTACATGCCAGGCCCCTATGAGCCGCTGATGGCGCTTCAGAGCATGGTCACGCGCAAGGATTTCGAGGGTCGTGTTTGGGGGGAGAACCAGCGTGTCAGCCTTGACGAAGCGTTGCGCATCTGTACCCTCAACGGCGCCCATGCTTCTTTCGAAGAGGACCTCAAGGGGTCGATCACTGCCGGCAAACTGGCAGACTTTGTCGTCCTGGCCACAGATCCACACTCCGTCGATCCAGACCAGATCAAGCAGATCGCGGTGGCTCGGACTGTGGTGGGAGGTCGCACCATGTATAAAGGGTGAAGACATGGGTTCAGATTCAAGCTCCAGGCTAGACCTCAAAGTCCTGTTCCGGCTGATTGGATCCTCCTCTCTACTGGCCCTGATTTTCGTCGCAGCCCCTCGATCCTGGATGGAGTCGATCCACTTGCAGTCGGGAATGGGGCAACTTCCTGAAGGACCCGTGGTGGGCTATCTGGCCCGCTCGCTCTCGGCGTTCTACGCGCTGATGGGTGGCCTGTTCTGGGTCATCTCGTTTGATCTCGACCGCAACCGTATCGTGGTGTCCTATCTCGGCCGCGCTATCGTGATCCTGGGGGTCATCCTGATCGGGGTGGATTGGTGGGAAGGGCTGCCTTTTTTCTGGAAGCTGTGGGAAGGACCTTTCATGATCGTGATGGGTTTGCTCATCTGGTCATGGAGTCGCCGTCTGGCTTGATCCTCTTCGGCTCGATTATCTGAGAGTACCGCTCGGAAAATGTCCTCGAGATTCCGTCGAGATTGCCAGAGATTTGGCCGCCCAATTTTCCTGCAATGACGATTCTGAGCACACTCCCCACCGGGGGGCGCGAGAGCCCCTAGTATTAATAACGTTTGAATCCCGAAAAGTGCGAACATCAGCCTCGAGAAATCGCAGGCCGGATCTTCAGACTTGGCTATACTTGGAGCATCGCAAGAACTGCCTCTATCCGTGGACGACTGTCCGTCATGATGTTTCTGCAGTACGCCGTGTGGGGGGCTTGGTTGCCCGTTCTGGCCCGCTACCTGTCTGCTTCCGCGGAGGAAGGGGGTCTCGGCTTCAGCGGATCCGAAATCGGGATGATCATCGGACTGGGTGGATCAGTCGGAGCTCTGTCTGCTCCGTTTATCGCCGGTCAACTAACTGATCGCTACTTCAGTAGCGAACGTTTTCTAGCCGTTCTCTTACTGGTGGGTGGGATTATCCAATGGCTCACCGCTTTGCAGGTGACCTACGCAGGTTGGCTGTGGTTTTCGATTGCCTACAGTGTGGTCTTCATGCCGACCCTGGCTCTCTCTAATTCTCTGGCCTTCGCCCACCTGCGTGACAAAGAGCACGACTTTCCTAGAGTTCGCGTCTGGGGCTCAATCGGCTGGATCGCTGCCAGTTGGATTTTCCCCATGATCTGGCTACAGAGCGGCCTCACTTTTCAATGGATGCCGCCCTTCTTGGCAGGGCCGGAGGGGCCGAATGTAACGGCTCGGCTGGTCGATGGTCTCAAGTTCTCGGCCATTATTTCCATTGCTTACGCCGCCTTCTGCCTTGTGCTCCCGCACACACCTGCCATGCGGGAAGGAGTGCAACCACTGGCCTTTGCCAAAGCCTTCGGGCTCTTTCGCAATCGATCATTCACCGTCCTCGTCGCCGCCAGCCTGCCGATCAGTGTGATCCATCAGATCTACTTCATGCAGACTGCGCCTTTCCTGGCTTCTCTCGGGTTGAGCGACAGCCGGATTGGTCCAGTGATGTCGATCGCTCAATTCGGTGAGATCGGAGTGATGGTGCTACTTGGACGGCTGCTCTCCCGGCTGGGTTTCCGATGGGTCTTTTTGGTCGGAGCGCTGGCCTTCTCTCTGCGCTATCTGGTCTTCGCAACCCAGGGACTACCCCTCGAAGTCATCATCGTCTCTCAGGTGCTCAACGGTTTTAGTTTTGTCTGTTTTTTTGCCGCCAGCTTTATCTATGTTGACCAACTTGCCGACAGCGACATTCGTCATTCTGCGCAGACGGTCTTCGGTATTGTCATCCTTGGAGGTGGCCCTGCTATCGCGGGATGGCTCTCTGGATTCCTTCAGGAGCTCTTCACAGTAGGATCGATCTTCGATTTTTCAAAGTTCTGGTACACACTCTCAGCCATAGGTCTCGCGACCGGGCTCTGCTTGCTAATCCTTTTTCGAGATGAAAGACCTCACCTGCGTGATTCATAAGGTGAATGCAATCGTCAAGTGGAGCGTGTCATCGTCAGGAAGAAGAATGCGCCGATCAGAGAAGCGGTAATGAATCGGACGTTGGCGTTCTTCCTTGGTAGACGGGGGCGTCTTGCGGGCTAGGAGCCTGCAACGCCGCTGCTAGCGGAAGGTTGGCACAACATATCGGGGAAGAGTCTACGACAACCTCACCCCTTGACAAACGATAGATTGCACGATTCCATCGTGGAATGAGTGACTACCGATATCCCGAGCATCGAGACCCCCAGGTCAGGCCTCGCTATCTAGGCCTTCCGACTTTCTTCCGAGCGCCATACAAGGAAGATCTCAGCCAGATCGACATCGGGCTGGTGGGAGTTCCCTTTGATTTCGGAGTGACGAACCGTCCCGGGACAAGGCATGGCCCGCGCGAGATTCGAAATCAGTCCAGTCTGATTCGAAAGATGAATCAAGCAACCGGTGTCCACCCGTGGAAATTGGCCCGTGTTGCCGATATTGGAGACGCTTGGGCAGAGATGCCATTTTCCTTGGAAAAGGCCCTTGCGGAGATCGAACAGCACTTCGAACGTGTGCTCGATCCCAAACGAACCGTGCAGATTGGAATACGAGGCAGTCTAAGCACGCCAGACTTCTGGAAGTTCAGCCACGACAGTGGAATGCGTGTGGTGTACATGGAAGAACTCTTTAAAAGGGGAGTTCGCGAGGTCGTAGAGGAAGCCCGGCAAATCGTAGGTGCGGGTCCTACTTACATCAGCTTCGATGTCGATGGGCTGGATCCCGCCTTTGCGCCAGGCACCGGGACTCCCGAGGTGGGAGGCTTTTGAACGATTGAGGCTCAGTACATGCTGAGGCGACTCCAGGGCCTCAATTTAGTAGGTGGCGATGTTGTTGAGGTGTCTCCGCCTTTTGATCCGAGCGGGAATACAGCCCTGGTGGGGGCCACCATGATGTTCGAGATTCTATGTGTAGTGGCCGCCCGACCGGGGGCCTCGGCTAGTCAGGAGCTTCGGAGAGCAAAAGCCAGAGTCCTGGTGCCGACGAGGTTCCCACGGATCATTCCAGCCGAAGGCCTTGGAGTGCGGAGTGCAGCTCCGCTGCCTTGTTCACAAGGCGCCGATTCTCGGCGCACTCCAAGGCGCCTTCGGCGCAAAAACAAATCAAGTTTCAGCTCACCCCGGGCTGCGCTCTGCGTTCGAATGCCACCACCTGTTCCAGGAACTGGATCGTCACTTCGGGCGGCATGTTGGGATTGGAGTAACTGATGACCTTCCTCCCGCAGTTCGTCCAATTCCTTCTCCAGTTCCTCAGCCTGCTATGCTTAGGAAATATTCGACGACTGGCTCGTTAACCTGGATAATTCACGCGTTTTCGAAGCGAAGGGTCGGAAGCGCCGCTCTGACAAGGTTTCGTTCACGCCCGAAGGCTCCGCAGTCATAGTCATGCACTCTGTCGAGGAGCCCGAGGGTGGGTAACGCAGTCAGAGCGGATGATCCCGGCCCTGCAGCCGACAACGCGTGCATTATCCGGGTTAAGATCCTGTCAGAAAGCAGGAACCTCAGAGAAGCACTCTCTTGAACCAAACACCACAGAATCTGAAAAAAGAGATCGGTCTTCGATCTCTTTTCATGCTCGCTTTCGGCACCATCATTGGGGTGGGTTGGGTGACTGTGATGGGATCCTGGCTCGGACAGGCCGGATCATTGGGCGCCATCTTCGGGTTCCTCGGTGGAGGCTTGCTCATGCTCGTCATTGCCGTCTGTTATGCCGAGGTGGCCGTGATGTTCCCGGTGTCGGGAGGGGAAGTAGCTTATGTCTATGAGATGTATGGTACTCGTCTGGCATTTGCCGCCAGCTGGGCCTTGTCTTTCAACTACATTGTCACAACTGCCTTTGAGGCGATTTCGGTCGGTTGGGTCGCTAGCGCCCTCTTTCCGGGCATCGGAGGTCCTGTACTCTATTCCGTTTTGGGACAAGACATCGATCTCGGTAGCCTTCTCCTCGGATTTGGAATCATGACCGCAATTAGCTGGCTCAATTTTCAAGGTGCTCGGGCTGCCATCCGTTTTCAAGATCTGATGACTTTGATTCTGTTGCTGGCTTCCGGAATTTTCATCTTTGCCGGACTCAGCTTCGGTGACTACCATAATCTGCAACCCTTCTTTGTTACAGCCGACTCCAACTGGAGATTGGCGGGTGTCTTGGGAGTAATGGCCTCAACGCCATTCTGGTTTGCTGGTTTTGACACCATCCCTCAGGCCATGGGGGAAGTTGCGGAGTCGGCGAGGTTGCGTCTGATTCCTGTAATCATCGTCCTCTCCATCCTGCTCTCGCTTGTCTTCTATTGCCTGGTAATTCTGGCAGCTGCAGTGAGTATGCCGCGAGAGGAGCTGTTGGCAACTGAGTTGCCGGTCGCTGGGGCCCTCGAATCGGCCTTGAATTCTCCGATTCTTGGAAAGATCGTCCTTTTTGCCGGTCTTTGTGGTTTGATCACTACCTGGAATGCAGTCTTCTTTGCGTCAACGAGACTGCTCTATGCGCTGGGTCGAGGGCGGATGATCCCACCCATATTTGGCCAGGTGCATTCCGAGCGTGGCTCACCGGGCGTGGCGATTCTTTTCGTGGGAGCCGTGGGAGGCCTGGTCAGCTTGTTAGGGAGAAATGCCATCGTGCCCATCCTCAGTGCCGCTGCCGTTAATTTCACTTTTGTTTTCTTGCTGGTCAGCGTCGGTCTGATTCTGTTACGTCGAAACCGTCCTGACTTCGACCGTCCCTTCCGAGCACCCGGAGTCCTCCCCTACCTGGCCGTCGGATCCTCCTTGCTGGTCCTTTGTTTGGCTATATATGAACCTTTCAAGAGTTACACTGGAATTCTGCCGACTGCTTGGATCCTGATTCTCATCTGGGCTGGCTTGGGGGGGATCTTCTGGCTCTGGGCCGGTCGCACCCGAAATCAGATCAGTGAAGCTGAAAGACGGCGGTCGATCAGCGGAAGAGGTTGACAGAGAGGGCTCCCAGATTGGCAGGCGGAATTTCGCGCAGCCCTTCAGGCTGCCTCGTCGGCTTCACCTGTCTACCCAGGGCGGGCGGTGCCCTGGGCTGTTATCGGGATCCGCCTTCGGCGCGAAGGAGGACTGTCTTGGCAAAGGGATCGGCCACCTAACACCTGTTCCCTTCGGGTTAGGGTTCCCCTTCAATACTGCGAAGGAGTCTCGGACAGGTCCAACATTTGCCGAGCCTGCGCCGGGCTGGCAACTTCGCGGTTGAGCTCGTGGGCAATCCGGACGGCCCGCTCCACCAACTGACGGTTGCTATCCGCTTTCTGGCCACGGGCGTAGTAGACATTGTCTTCCAGTCCGACCCGCACATGTCCTCCCATGAGTGTCGCCAGCGCTGTCATCGGAAGCTGGTAGGGACCGATGCCGGATGTGAGCCAGATCGAATCCTGCGGGAGCTCACGCAACAGCTGAATCACGTTGTCTACGGTCGGGAAACTGGCGGTCTGATAGCCCATGACCGTCTGGATCCAGTAAGGCTTGTCGACTAACCCATTACGGACCAGATCCTGCACCACGTGAATACCGCCCGTATGGTAAGTCTCCATCTCCGGCTTGATTCCGCGCTTCTTCATCTCTTCTGCAAACTGATTGACTAGTCGGTAGCTGAAGGGGAGGCACTCGTCGTATTCCAGATCGCCGTGAGGATGGGGCAGAGGAGCGTCCCGAGCTTTGATTCTGAACTTGCTCATGTCGGGGGTGAGATTCAGAGAAGCCATCTCCGGCCCCGCATCCAGGCAAGAGAGGCGTTCGTCCATGGTCATGTCGGGACCGCCTCCGGTGGTGTCGTTGATGATGATGTCGGGGCAGCGCTCTCGAATCGCAGAGTTGACCTCTCTCCACACTTCTGTCGTGACTGCAGGTCCCCAGAGTTTCTCGGGGTTGCGGGCATGGACATGGACCATAGAGGCTCCAGCCTGGTAGGCTCCCTGGACTGAGTCGGCAATCTCACCCGGAGTCTCTGGAATGGCAGGATTGGCTTCTTTTCCCTGGATTCCTCCATTGCAGGCGCAACAGATCAATACCGGTGGCATACCGGTCTTCACCCGCTCCATGAACGCATACGCATCTGTATAAGCCCACGAATCCTTGCCCCACTCGCTCATCGCTATTTCTCCTGTGTTTGCGACCCAGACTGGAGGAAACCCGGCTGCTCAAAAGCCGGATTCGGATATTCGTAGAATCCGCGACCCGTCTTGACCCCCAGTTGGCCTTGCTTGATCATCTCGTCCAGGAAGGTGGGAGGTCGATCTCGTTCGGCACCACTGTCCTGGTAGTAGACCATTTCGATATCCCGCACTACATCCAGGCCGATCAGGTCCATCAGGCCGCAGGGTCCGATCGGTGTATTCCAGTCGAGCATCCATCCCCGGTCCATTTCTTCTACTGTAATGTGCCCTCCGGCCAAGAGGAAGAGGACCTCACGTTTGATAGCTCGCCACACTCGATTACAGGCATAACCCAGGATTTCTATCGGCACCAGGATGGGAATCATGCCCAGCTCCCGAACAAAAGTGAGACCAGACTCCAGAGTGTTCGATGAGGTCCCTGGGTGTGGCATGATCTCCACTTTCAAGTCGTCGATAGGGCCAAAGTTGAAATTAAAGACCCGGCCCGGACACCGGACGGCATCGGAAAGTCTCGATCCAGGAATAGAAGAGGTGTTGGTTCCGATGAGGCTGCCGTCTGGGGCGGCATGATCGATTTGGGAAAACACCGCTCTCTTCAAAGCCACGATTTCGGGGACGGTTTCGACAGTCAGGTCGGCCTCTGCAACACATTCATCGAGGCTGGCAGCAGGATGTAGCAGCCTCAGAGCTGCGTCTGACTGTCCCTTTGTCAGCCGCCCCCCCAGCTTCCGCTCTTCCAGCCAGGCTTCGATCTGCTGGCGAGCCTGTTGCACTGCTACCGAGCTGATGTCAAAGAGTCGAGTGTCAAAGCCCTTCGTTACACATTGATAGGCAATCCGGCGTCCCATTGTTCCGGCGCCGACGATTCCGACTTTCTTAATGCCCCTAGGCATCGGGGTCCTCGCCTTCGGGCCGGGCCAAGGGTCCCGGATTCTCCTTTTTGAGGGCGCGGATCGCAGCCACCATGGCATCCCGCCATTCTGCACATTCGGAGGGTGGCGCCCCATGGACCATGTGATCGGTGCCTTCACCCAGTTTGGAGACCAGGTCAGCTGGGATGCGAGAGGTCAGATCGAGATCGCGGGAGAGTTCTTCATAGGCTCTTCCGAACTTCGTGAAGTAGCCTCGGACCCCCTCGTCATCGTTGGTATTGGCGACGCCAAACGGGCCGAACAGTGCCCAGCGCAGCCCCAATCCGTCTCGGATCACGGCATCGACCGCATCGACGTCGGCTACTCCACAACGGACCAGGTTGATGGCCTCTCGGACCAGGGCCGCCTGCATGCGATTTAGTAGGAAACCGGGGAGGAAGAAGTTCAAAAGCACCGGAGTCTGTCCGATACTCCTCAGGAAGGCCATGGTTTCGTCGACTACCTTACGATCTGTCTTCTCCCCTCCCAGCACTTCGACCACTGGAATCAGATGGGGAGGATTCACCGGGTGGGCCACGATACAACGCTCCGGAGTCTCGAGTTCTGCAGCGATTGCGCTCATGTCCAGGGCCGAGGTACTACTGGCCAAGATCGTGTCGGGTTGGCTCACCTCTTCAAGTGAAGCGTAGATCTTGCGTTTGGCAGACAGATCTTCAGGGCCACTCTCCTGCACGTAGGCCGCCAGCTCCACTGCTTCGTCCAGGTTGTGGCAAATCGCGAGCAACTCGTGTTAATGTTGCACGTCTTGCGGTGTTAGCAGGTGTTGTTCGAGGCCCCTTTGCTGGCCAGATTGAATCCACTCAAGAGCTTTCTTGATTTGAGACGGGGAGGGATCGAAAAGAAAAGTCCTGAGTCCAGCCTGAAGAAAGAGCCTGGCCCAGCTCCTCCCGATGACACCGGCTCCTACGACGGCACAGCTTTTGACTCGCTCTGGCCCCTGATTCACGTTTCTCCTCAGATCCTAACCCCGCTGGCAACGGCACCCATCACTCGGACAGTTTTCTAACCCCATCATTCACGCGCCACGAGGGCGAAAGCAAGTGCTCAGGCGCACCCCCACCCTGGGGGAGACAGCGCCCCTAATATAAGTAACGTTCGAGATGGGCGGTGAGCGAAAAATGGCTTTCAACGCGAGCTCAAAACCCTCAGATAATACCCAGACTTTGGTCTAGTTCCTTTTGCGAAACAGTTCCGCGATGTCAGCCGCCGGGAGTGGGGCTCCGTTGCTGAGATTCACGATCATCGCGACTACTACTCCCTCCTCGGGCCACAGCATGAGGGCCGTCCTGCCTCCTACCGAACCACCTCCATGGCGGACGACGTGCCGGTCCTGGTCATCCTGGCCCATCCTCCAACCGATGCCATATCCGGTCTCCTTGCCGTCTGCCGTCTTCTGGGAAGTATGCAGCAGCTCGAGGGTTTCTGCCTTGAGAAAACCGGGCTCCAGATGGGCAGAGCCGAATCGGACCAGATCTTCAGCGGTCGAGACGAATCCCCCTCCTGCCCACTTGTAGCTGTTGTCGACATAGGGGGCATTCTCGAAGTGCCCATCGCTATTGAGCAGATAGGGACGAACACGATCCGGAACGATGAGCCGGTTCTGATCGGCCTCGGTACTGCGCATGCCGAGTGCTCCAAAGACTCTTTCTTCCATTTGCTTGAGGAAGCCCTGCCCGCTCGCTCCTTCGATCACAGCGCTAATCAAATTCCAGCCATAACTGGAATAAGAATAATCCGTTCCCGGCTCGAATAAGAGCGCATCCTGTTTGAAGATCTCGAGTCCTTCAACTACCGTGGCATAGTGTTTGGCACTCAGGAACTCTGCCCCCCGGTAGTGTCTGATGCCTGCTAAGTGCCCTCCCAACTGGCGGGTCGTGATCGGATACTTTTTCACGGGGAAGTTGGGGACATAGCGCTGCACCGGAGCGTCCAGATCGATTTGACCCTCTTCGAAGACCAGGGCCAGCAAAGCCGCCGTCATCGGCTTGGCCACGCTGCCTACTCGAAACCGGGACCAGGGTCTTACGGGGACCCGCTGTTCCAGATCTGCCCAACCAAAACCTTCTGCCCACACAATCCGACCATCGATCCCGACGGCTACCGAGAGTCCCGGGAAGAGGTCCATCTGGTTGTGCAGCAATCGTCGGGCTGCTCCGATAGCTTCGCCATGCTCGGAATCGATCGCCTCGGCGTTACGTGGGGCACTGTGTGTGACCAGGCTCTGGCCGAAACAGGACGCCAAGAGTAGAGTAGAGGTCAGGGTGAATAGGGAGATACTTTTCTGGATTCTCATGGAGCACACTCCTTGGGACTGAGGACCACTCTCCAGTCGTCTTGAACGAGTTTGGATAAGGGAATGGTAGCTCATGAGGCAAGAAGCTGAAACTTGATTTGGGCTACCGCGCCTCAGGCGCCTTGGAGTGCGCGGCGAAGCGACGCCCTTGGCATAGGTTGAACTGCACTTGGCACCAGTCTTCACCAAGTTTCTTGCATGAATGATCCGGCGCGGCCGGAGGCGGAACTCAACCTCTGATTTCGGATTACAGGCAGTCAGCCTGCATCTGGAAATTGGCGAACGGTACTCTGGCGGCCCCATTGAGTCCAATCTGCCGGGCGATATCCAGACACGCGCATTTCACGATACCAACTCGACGGATCGGGAACTGGGTTTCCTGCTCGTCGATTCGATGCCTCCACTGTCCTTAGCGCCCAGCCATATGTGGATCTACATATGGATAACTATCCATGCTATAATAAATAAACTCATAGTTACTCGAGTGTGGGAGCCAAGAAATTGAAGACCATCCAGATGACCCTTGACGATGAGTTGGTGGAAGAGGTTGACGGAGTTGTGAAGCGCTTAGGCACGACCCGGTCGGCTTTCACCCGAAAAGCTCTACGACGCGCACTCCTGGAGATTCAACTCGAAGCTCTCGAGGCAATGCAGCGCCGTGGTTATGAGAAACATCCAGTTATTCCAGGCGAATTCGACGACTGGGAGTTGGAACAGGTGTGGCCGGATTGAGACGTGGAGAAGTGCGCTGGTACCGGTTCCGCCGACCAGACAAGAGGCGCCCTGTAGTCATCCTGACCCGTTCATCCGCTCTCGAGTTTCTCGGTCAGGTAACGGTTGCGCCGATCACGTCAACGATCCGCGATATCCCATCTGAAGTAGTGCTCTCCAAGCAAGACGGCATGGCGCTTGATTGTGCCGTCAATCTGGACCACGTTCAAACGGTGTCCAGGGGAAAGATCGGAGCCGTGTTAGCTACACTTTCTCGAGAGCGCATGGATCAAGTGCGCGACGCGATTCAGTTTTCGCTGGACCTCTAACCAAATATTGTGGGTGTTGTCGACTGCAGAGCCGGCATCATCCGCGCTGCCTGGCCGCCACTAAGCTCGGAAAAAAGAGCCAGGTCCTTTCACCCTCCGGATCCGTCCCGTATGGATCTGTCGTAGACTAGGCATCATGCAGGAGAATTCTGCACCCCGCAGAAACCGGGCTTCGGTACAGCACCGGAAGAAGTATGTCCCGGCCGTCGGTCCCCGGCTGCGAAAGCTCCTGTTTCTGTTATTCGGCCTTTTTGCCCTGCTCAGTGTCAACGCCGTCTATTTGGTGAGCATCTCGATGCTTGAGTGGACAAGTGGGGAGGTCTATCAGAATTGGTTCTACTTGATCATGTTCCTGGTCCACTTGATCCTGGGAACGCTGATCATTATTCCGGTCTTGGCCTTCGGCATGGGGCACCTGTACAACGCCTACAATCGGAGCAATCGGAGAGCAGTCTACGCCGGCTCTGGCCTCTTCCTCACGGCCCTGATCCTGCTCGCCAGTGGCATCCTTCTGACCCGAGTAGAGATCTCGGGCTTCACCCTCGGATTGATCCAACCTGCTTGGAGATCGATCACGTACTGGCTCCATGTCATCACCCCTCTTCTGACCATCTGGCTCTTCGTATTGCACCGGCTGGCTGGCCGCCGAATTCGTTGGAAAGTGGGCGGGATCTGGGGAGCTTTGGCAGCCGGCTTTGCCCTCTTCATGCTGGTCTTGCAGAGCCAGGATCCGCGGGCTTGGAATGTGGTCGGAAATCCCAAAGGGGACCAGTACTTCCAACCCTCACTGGCGCGGACCGTGAGCGGAGCCTTCATCTCGGGTCGGGTTCTCGACAACAACGAGTACTGTCAGGAGTGTCATCAAGATGTGCACCAGAGCTGGCAATATAGTGCGCACCGCTTTGCCTCATTCAACAATCCTGCCTACCTGGCTGCGGTTCGCGAGACTCGCAAAGTGGCCTTTGAGCGAGATGGTTCTGTCCAGGCTTCTCGATTCTGCGCCGGCTGCCATGATCCGGTTCCTTTTTTCAGTGGGGAGTTCGATCAGGAGAGGTTTGACGATCCGGGTTTCGACCTGGCCAGCGACAAGTCAGCTAATGCCGGAATCACGTGTACGGTTTGCCACAGCATCAGCCATGTGAATTCACCGCGGGGCAACGCCGACTACACTCTCGACGAACCGACTCATTATCCGTTTGCGACCAGCCAAAACCCTACCCTGGCCTGGATCAACCGTCAGCTCGTCAAGGCCAAACCGGAATTTCATAAAAAGACCTTTCTCAAGCCTTTGCACCGCTCAGCTGAGTTTTGTGGGACCTGCCACAAGGTGCACTTGCCGCGGGAATTAAACCACTACAAATGGCTGCGCGGCCAAAATCATTACGACTCTTTCTGGCTGAGCGGCGTGTCTGGTTATGGTGTGGCGAGTTTCTATTATCCAAAGAAAGCGGAGCCCAACTGTAATAACTGCCATATGCCGCTTCGAGAATCGCGGGAATTCGGAGCGCAGGATTTTGACGAAAGCGGACACCGCTCAATTCACGACCACCAGTTTCCCTCTGCCAACACCGCTCTTCCTTCGCTTCTGGGAATGCCGACCTGGGTCAATCAAGCCCACCTCGATTTCCTGCAAGAGGTGATGAGAGTCGACTTGTTCGGCATACGCAAAGCCGGCCGCATCGATGGAGAGCTGTTCGCTCCGTTGCGCCCAGTCCTGCCGGATCTGCGAGCCGGCCAAACCTATCTGCTCGAGACCGTGATTCGTACGCTCAAGATGGGGCATCTCTTTACCGAGGGAACCGCAGACTCCAACGAAGTCTGGCTCGAAATCACAGCCGATCTGAACGGACAGACGATCGGGCTGAGCGGGGGAGTTCAACCTGACGGGGCGGTCGATCCCTGGGCACATCGGGTCAATTCGTACGTGCTCGACCGCGACGGCAACCGGATCGACCGGCGCAATGCTCAAGACATCTTCGTAGCGCTCTATAACAATCAGATCCCGCCGGGAGCGGCCGATGTCGTCCACTATGCCCTCACCGTACCGCCAGGGGCTCGGGGTCGGCTCACGGTCGAAGCTCGCTTGCTCTACCGGAAGTTCGACACTCCCTTCGTTCGCTTTTTTCAAGGGGCAGAGTTCCAGGGCAATTCTCTTCCGGTCATTCAATTGGCGACTGACGCGGTCACCTTTACACTCGGGCAGGAATCAGGGAATCCCCTACTAGAAGATGGATTTCCTGAATGGCAGCGCTGGAACGATTACGGAATCGGTCTACTCCGGCGCGGGCAGCTGCGGCAGTCCGAGGCTGCTTTCTCCCAGGTCGAACGCCTGGGGCAGCCGGACGGCCCTCTCAACCGAGCCCGGGTTTACCTCGAAGAGGGACTTGTGAGAGACCTTGCTCCCAAAGCGCTGCAGCGGGCACGCGAATTCCAGACACCGGCACCGTCTCCCTGGACCTTGCTCTGGCTCTCGGGCCGGGTCCAGCATCAAAACGGGCAATATGATCAGGCCATCTCTAATTTTCAGACGCTCCTGGCCGGGGGGTTTCCTCAGGCAGCTGGCAGAAATTTCGATTTCTCGCGTGATTACCGGCTGCAAGATCAATTGGCCCAGTCCCTTTTTCAGCGAGCGCTTCAAGAAAGGGGAAGCCGGCGCGAGGAGGCTCGTCAAGACTTTCTCAGGCGAGCCAAGGAGCATTTCCAGGCGGCGTTGCACCTGGATCCGGAAAATCTGGAAGCGCACTGGGGTCTGAAGCAGATCTACGATCTACTGGATGACCCGGAACAAGAGGCCGTGCATGCCCGTCTGCATGCCAAATACAAGCCTGACGACAATGCCCGTGATCAGGCCTTTGCGGTGGCCCACCGCAACGATCCGGCTGCCAGCCATGCCGCCCAACAGATCGTGATCTATGATCTTCACCGAACAGGTGCGCCCCGCGGTCGGGTGCAAGTCCTCGAGAAGCGAGAGGTGGCAGCGCAATGACGTCCCCTCCCGAACGAGATCCCCACCAGGACAGGCGGGAGGAAGAGGAGTGGGTTCCCGAAGACGACTCTGTCATCGGGACAGCTTTCCGATGGTCCCTCCTCGTTATTGCTGTCATTCTAGCCGGAGTGCTCATCGCCGTCTATGCGTTCCGAGACCGATCCGAGCCCGAGAGCATCCGCACCGATCTTCAGCCCGAAGTGCCCCAGACCGCGGAAAGTCTGGCCGTCCTGCCGACTGTAACCTTCTCCGATGTGACGCAGGAGGTCGGCATCAACTTTGTCCACAACAGTGGAGCGGTGGGTGAGAAACTGCTGCCGGAGACGATGGGGAGTGGAGCGGCTTTTTTTGACTACGACAACGATCAGGACCCTGACCTGCTTCTCGTCAATGCCCAGGACTGGCCTCATTCCGCTGGCGAAAACGAGTCCACTATGGCCCTCTATCAAAACAATGGATCGGGTCGCTTCCGCGATGTGACTCGGGAAGCCGGTCTGGCGCACGTTTTCTATGGAGTCGGAGTAGCGGTCGGAGACTACGACAACGATGGGTGGCTTGATGTTTTCCTGACTGCTCTCGGTGAGAATCACCTGTTTCGCAATCGGCAAGGTCGCTTTCAGGAGGTGACCACCCAGGCCGGGATCGGCGGCCGCCAAGACGATTGGAGCACTAGCGCCGGCTTCTTCGACGCCGATCGCGATGGAGATCTCGATCTATTCGTGTGTAACTATGTCCGCTGGTCGCGCGAAGTGGATCTGGAGGTGAACTTCACTCTCAACGGACGCGATCGGGCCTATGGTCCTCCCACCAACTTCACCGGGACTTATCCCTATTTCTACCAGAACAATGGCGATGGAACCTTCCGCGACGTCTCGCGCGAAGCCGGAGTTCAGATCAACAACCCGGCCACCGGAAAGCCCATGGCCAAAGCTCTGGCCCTGATTCCGGTGGACCTCGATCGAGACGGATTCATGGATGTGCTGGTGGCCAACGATACAGTACAGAATTTCCTTTTCCACAATCTTGGGGACGGGACTTTTGAGGAAGTAGGAATCTTTTCCGGGATCGGCTTCGACAGCCATGGAAGCGCTACCGGAGCGATGGGAATGGATGCCGGATACTTCCGGAATTCTGAAGCCCTCGGTATCGGGATCAGCAACTTCGCAAATGAAATGACCTCGCTGCTGGTATCGGATCAGGATGCTCTCCAGTTCAACGATGAGGCTCCCAGCGAAGGGATTGGCTCTGCCAGTCGGCTCAAGCTTAGCTTCGGTCTCTTTTTCTTTGACTACGACCTGGACGGGCGACTCGATTTGTTTCAGGCCAATGGTCACTTGGACGAGGAGATCAATCAGGTTCAGGCCAGCCAGTATTACGAACAGGCTCCTCAGCTGTTCTGGAATGTGGGAGATGATGGCCTGGCGACCTATGAAGAGGTGCCAGACGTGACACTAGGAGATCTGGGCAGCCCCCTGGTAGGGCGAGGTGCGACTTACGCCGATATTGACTCCGACGGAGACCTGGATATTCTGATCACCCAGACGGGTCGGGCCGCACGGCTGTTTCGAAATGATCAGAACCAGAATCACTATTGGCTACGAGTTCTGCTTCAGTCCAGAGGCGGCAATCGAAACTCCATCGGGGCCTGGATCGAACTAGAAGCTGGTGGGGTCACGCAGCGCCGCCAGGTGATGCCGACTCGCTCCTATTTGTCGCAGGTTGAGTTGCCGGTCACCTTTGGGCTGGGGAGCCACTCCCAGTATGACGCTCTTCGCATCGAGTGGCCGGACGGTATTCGGCAAGAGGTCAGCCCACTGCCGGAGCCGAATCAGACCATCACTATCGAGCAGCCGGGATCTTGAACCTCAAGTGACACAAGACCCATGTTCGCAACCGAACCCCAGGCGGTCGTAAGCAGGCTGGGCTAACCTGAAACTTGATCACCCTCTGACTTGAGTCTTGTCTGCTGCGCCTCCTCAGAGCCGATCCACGCTTTGTAGGAGTTAGATTTGCTGACGAACCCGGCTGTCCAGGCCGAATTCGGCACAGGGACCCCTCAAGCAGGGCATTGTACCCGCCCCCCCCCGAACCCTTCCTGCGCTCTGAGCACCGGTACTGTGCCCTGCTCAAAGCTCTCCTTCCAGGAGAGCGGAGTTCGCCAGCACATCTGGGCTCCTACAAAGCATGGCGTGCTTCCACGGCAGCGAAGCAGATCAGAATCGAAGCGGGTCCCAGTTTCTTGCTTGAACGATGCGGCGCAGCCGGGGGATGGGCTAACCTGAAACTTGATTTATCGTGTCCAATCGGGACAGGAGCGTAACCCATTGATTTCGCAATCTTTTTAGTATCCCAGGGGGCGGCTCCTCTACGCAAAGTAACGATCCTTGGATAAGTGCACTTCAGATCCAGTCATCCACCACTGTTGCCAAGTGCGCTTCGTAGGAGTCAGATGTGGGGGCGAACCCGGCCGTCCAGGCCGGACCTGCCACTGGGTTCCCACCGACCTTAAGAATTGGACGCCAGGCCCCCTGGACTCTCCTCCTCCAGCTCTCCTTCCAGGAGAGCGGAGTTCGTCAGCACATCTCACTCCTACAAAACAAGACCTGCACCGAAGGCAGCGAAGCAGCTCGGATGCGAGGTGAGTCCCGAGCGGTCGTTGCCAATTGAATTTCTACGGCATTGCGCCGCAGGCGCCTTGGAGTGCGTCGAAAATCGACGCCTTGATCTCAAGGCGGAGTTCCACTCCGCACTCCAAGGCCTTCGGCAAGTGGGTGCAGCTTGCTGCCCCTCTTGGCCATGCCAACGGAGGCCGAGTGTCCCTGGAATGAGAGAAACGACAAGCCTGAGAATTGGAACCCTGAACCCCTCGACCCCTCCTCTTCGCCGAGCCGCGGCTCTCAGGGCAGGAACTCGTGACTTTCGCCAGGCTCCAGCACAATGCTGTCGGTAAAGTTCTCGCGAATGGTCTGAAGCCGACGCTTACGGGTTCGGGAACTTCCGAAAAAGCCCGACGGTGCCCCTTCGGAAGCCAGGTGCATCGCGACGATCCAGCGGGGGCGAAGGTACTCTTTCACGACTTCTATCCATCGAGATTCCGTGAGGAACCAGGCAGGTAGCAGAGCTACATCGACCGAGTTTTCCAGCATCGGATAACGCTTGAAATCAGTGAGATTGGCCTCGGTGTCTCCGACATGAAGGATGCGTAGCCCGCCAAGATGGATAATGTAGCCGAGATTCTGAATCTCGGGTCTTGAACGACCGTGGTGAAGATTCAGCACATCCACTTCGATCCCTTTCACGGTGTGGCGCTCCACTGTCCCTTCAGGAGGATAAAGCCCCCGAACATGCCCGGCATTTGCCACCTTCTTGGGGTTCAATCTCTCAACGGCTTGATAGGTCGAAAAGAAAACAGCCTCGGCATTGGACTGGAGATGTCGGCTCACAGGCCCAGGGCTGAAATGATCATCGTGAAAGTGGGTGGCCAAGATCAAATCGACTCCCAGGTAAGGGGCCGCCCCGCCCTCTAACAAGAGCTGCTGCTGCGGGGTTGGCCTGGGGTAATGTCGAATACCATCGAACAGAGCATCAATCAGCACCTTTTCCTCCCCCGAGGAGAGTAGAAAGCCTTCGTTGGCGATAGCCAAGATCCGAGTCTGCGAGAATCCGTGGATCGAAATCGAGAGCGAGGCGATTGCCATCATCGTCAGAGACCTTGGATAGAGCTTCATGGACTATCAAGACGAAGGCCAATTCTGTTGGTTCCTGAATCCGCCTTGTTGGTTGTCAACGGCTGTTTCGCTATAGTCAAACGGTCATGCAGATCGGTACATCCCTCGGGCGCTACCAAGTTCTAGAGCGGCTCGGTGAAGGCGGCATGGGAGAGGTCTTTCGAGCACACGATACCCGGCTCGGTCGAGACTTCGCAATTAAGAGATTGCCAAAGACGGCCGTGCCAGCGCTCAGATTAGGGCGCGGTTCGACCGTGAGGCACGGCTGCTGGCCGCGCACTCTGCCGGCATCATCCACCGTGACGTCAAGCCCTCCAACGTCATGATTGCCGACAACGGCCGGGTCAAGCTCCTCGACTTCGGCGTGGCTCGAGCGATTCCAGTCGAGACCGACATCGTCCCTGGCAGTGCCCAGGCTCCCACGCTCACGGCTGTTGGCTCCGCTGTCGGCACGGTGCCCTACATGAGCCCGGAGCAGCTCCGTGGCGAGGTGGCGGACGCTCGTTCCGACATCTGGGCCTTCGGCTGTGTGTTCTTCGAGATGCTTACGGGACTGCCCGCATTCGCGCGTGGCAGCGGCGCCGAAACGGTGACGGCAATCCAGGACCAGCCAGCACCGCTCGAACTGCTACCGGCTTCAACACCGCGAACTGTCCGTACCCTCCTTCACCGATGCCTCGACAAGGATCCTGAGCGTAGGCCTGAGTCGATGCGCGAGATCGCATCGGTCTTGAGTCGAACCGCCGATGATCTGCAGCCCGAGAGCCGATCCTCCGGCCTCGCCAGGCGCAGAAGGCGGATCGTAGCAGGCGGTCACGCTGACGGTCGCCACCCTGGTGGGCTGGGCCTTCTACACTCGCTATAAGGCGGAATGGGCACGTGACGTTGCCCTAATCTCGGCCCCACTCCGATCGAGCTCGACCGACTCCCTCTGGCAGCCTACCGCCTGCGCCTCGAGGCGCCGGGACGAGATCGACTGGAGATCGCTCTGACTAATCTCTCTGAGGAAACGGGCCCCGTCGAGTGGAACGTGAACCTCGCCTCCGAAGGCACGGTTCGGGCAGGCATGGTCCGGATCGACTCCCCCGAACTCGTTGCGCGTCTCTTCGGCATCGATAGACAAGAATCAGCCAACGTCGAGGACCCTGCACCGACCTTCTTGCTCGCCAGGTACGAGGTCACCAACCGCGAGTTCGAGGAGTTCGTCAACGCGGGTGCATACCGCAACTAGGAGCTCTGGCAGGAGCCATTCGCTCGCAACGGCTCGTCCCTCAGCTGGGAGGAAGGCATGGCCGAGTTTCGCGACCGATCGGGTCGCGCTGGGCCATCCAGCTGGGAGGGTGGCACTTACCCCGCCGGCCAGGAACAGCACCCGTTTTCCGGCGTCAGTTGGTACGAGGCTGCGGCCTACGCCCGCTTCGTTGGCGCGAGCTTGCCGACCGTCTTCCACTGGGTTGCTGCTCGCGATGGCGCGGCCGTCAATATGTCCTCGATCGGCAACTTTCGCGGCAATGGCACCTACCCTGTCGGAACAGCACCGTTTGGACCCTTCGGGGTCCACGATCTCGCGGGCAACGTCCGGGAGTGGACAGGGAACGCATCGGGGGACGCCCGCTACATCCTGGGAGGCAGCTTCCAAGATCCCCTCTACATCTACTGGAACGGTGACCTGGCGGCACCGTTCGATCGTTCATCGCGCAACGGGATACGCCTCGCTGACTACCTTTCTATCCCGCCCGAGAGCCTCTCCAAACTGATGGCCCCAATCGACCGGAACCACGTCAACTTCACCTGGGGTGAACCGATCAGCGACGACGTCTATGCCGTGCTCGAGCGTCGTTACGACTACGATTCACACCCCCTCGCGACACGAGTGGAGGTTGCGACGCGCTCACGGTACTGGCGGCGAGAGAAGGTGAGTTACGCCGCCGCCTACGCTGGCGAAAGGATTATCGGCCAGCTCTTCCTGCCAGAAAACGTTGAGCCCCCCTTCCAGACCGTGGTCTACTTTCCCGGCACCGGCGCGATTGGACCCGGCTCTAGCGATCGTCTCGACGGCGAGAACATCATTGCCCGAGTCGTCAAGGGCGGGCGAGCGGTGCTGTATCCCGTCTATAAAGATACGTACGAGCGCTTCGCCGGCGCCCATGGCAACGAACGTACCCCGACCCAGGCCTACGTTGAACGCAAGGTCCGCTGGATACAAGATGTCCGGCGCTCAGTCGATTACCTGCAGACTCGCAGCGACATCGACCTCACCCGGCTCACGTATTGGGTCTCAGTTGGGGTGCCGAACTGGCACCCATCGTCCTGGCGGTCGAGCCTCGTTTCCGAGTTGGAGTATTGATGGACGGCGGCGCCCTCCTAGTGCCTGTCCTACCGGAGGCCGACGAATCCGTTTTCGCGCCGCGGGTGCGCGTACCCGTTCTCATGTTGAACGGTCGCTACGACTATATCTTTCCGGTAGAAACCGCACAGTTACCTTTCTTCGAAAGACTCGGCACCCCTACCGAGGACAAAAAGCACTTGCTCTTCGACACGGGACATGTTGTGGTCAACAGCCACTTCGAGGCTGCGATGACAGAGGCTCTGGGTTGGCTCGACGGCCGTCTCGGACCGGTTCGCTGAGTATCTGGATTACAGTGCCAGCTTCCCCTCGTAGACCATCCTCTTCAGGTTGAACTTCTTCTTGATTTCGAAACGGCCAGGTTCGGTCACAAACTCGACCGATTTGTCTTCAAGGCTGATGCTGTGAGCGGCCCGAGGAAAGATCAGGTAGAACTCGATTCCGGCCTGTCCGGTGCGCGCGTCCACGGTCCCCGCGGGACCTTGCCGGATTTGAACACCCTCGACCAGTATGGGAGCACTTCCTTTGACTTTCAAAAAAGAAGTCGATTCCAGACTCTCGACAAACCTATCGGCACCCCCGGATCTCAGCATTCTTGGGGAGAATCCCGATAAGCCGATCACATAGTGGTTCTCCTGGCGCTGCAGTATTTGGGCCAACTTAGAAGATTCACTTCCCTCACTGTCAGGGAAGACCTTGGACAAGGCCTGTTTTAGAGGGAGCGCGGTGTACCAACGGATCGTCATCTTCATGGATGAGCTGCCACGACCCGGACCGTTCCTGCCACCGCCTCGTCCCATGCCACCGCCACCCGTGCCACCTCGCCCCATACCACCACCACCGGTGCCACCTCGCCCCATACCACCACCACCGGTGCCACCTCGCCCCACGCCGCCACCGCTGCGCCTTCCAGCGGAACTGCCCACCGATAGATTCACACTTGACGCCCAAGGCGACTTGGTGAGCAGCTCCAGTACATCCTCCTGGCTCCAGTCCGGAAAGGGCCGTTTTTCCCAAAAATTTTCGGCAACGGCAGTGGCTGCCAGTAGTGTCAACGCTAGTGCTGAATGCAGCACGAGGGATACCCCTCCCAACTTGGCTCTCATAAGCTTCCACCCTTTAGAGTTTATTGTTCCTGAGGCTCGAACTCTGCGCGGACCCGCGATCATGGCCAGCTTCTCGACCCCTTCGATCCCGATATCACGCGCCCCCGTTTTTCATGAGACCTAAAGTGTACAGCAGCGCGGCGGCCAGCGCGGCGGCCGTCCGAACGTGGTTCCACATCGTCCACCGGCCCAGGTAATGCTCCCACACTTCATGGGCGCCGGGGTCGGTAGCGGAGACGGCGGCCAGCTGGTCGTTCAAAGGAACGTTCCCGAGACCGGTGACGAGGAAGGTACCCACGAAATAGAAGAGCGCTCCACCCAAGAAGAGGGCCGCCGAAGGACGACCCCAGCTTGCCAGCGCGAACCCACCCGCGCCGAGCGACAGCACCGCCGTTCCGATGAACGCACCCAGGAACGAGGGGTTGAGCACGTCGACATTGATCGACTGCATCGCGGCGATACCCTCAGCGGGTGGCAGGCGCGCCAGAGCCTTCATCACGAAGCTCGAGAACGTGAAGAAGGTCCCGCCCACCAGGGCGGACCCGAGCAGGGCCATCAACCCGACGACCGATATGAGTTGGTCCATTTTCCCACCTCCGTTCGATGCCATGACTACACGTTCCACACAGCCGTGGCGGCGGTGCGGCGCGCAAATTCGGCGAAGTCCCCCGGCTCGCGGCCCAGTGCTCGTTGGACGCCGTCCGCCAGGTAGGCGTTGCGACCGTCGAGCACGGTGGCAAAAGGTAGTTCAACAGCCACGCGATGTCCTTCGGCAGTCCCATCTCGGCCACCCCCGCCGTGAAGGCCTCGGGCGGGATCTGGACATATTTGATCGCGCGTCCGGTGGCGAAGGCGATTTCGTCCACTGCCTCGGCAAACGTGAGCAGTCGGGGTCCGGTGAGCTCGTAGACCTGGCCGGCATGGCCGTGGTCGGTTAGCGCGGCGACTGCGACGTCGGCGATGTCGTCCACGTCGACGAACGGCTCCCCCACCTCCCCGGCTGGGAGCGCGATCACCCCGTCCAGCACCATGTCGAGAAACTCACCTTCAGAGAAGTTCTGGGAGAACCAGCTACAGCGAACGACGGTCCATTCGATATCCGCCCGCTGGATGATAAGCTCGCACTCCTGCGCCTCCTCTTCTCCCCGACCGGATAAGAGAACCAGGCGCCGGACCCCGTGCTCCACGGCTCGCTCAACAAAAGCTCGGATGGCGTCTGTCGCTCCCGGGATGGCCAGATCGGGGGCATAGCTGATGTATGCCGCAGTAACACCATCGAGCACGCCGTCCCAGGTGCTGTGATCGTCCCAGTCGAACGGCGGATCAGACTGCCGCGATCCCTTTCGCACTGCGTGGCCTACCTCTGAGAGTCGCTGGACGATTCGTCGACCAGTCTTTCCGGTGGCACCGAGAACGAGAAAGAGCGAGCGGTTCATGAGTTTCCTGTCCTTTGCTGGTTTATCCTGGTTTGACCGAAGTCGTTTCCGAGAAGTTCAACTTACGTGTCGGTCTTTTCTGGATTTACAATGACAGAGAGTTTGTAGTTCTTAAGGAATCACTTTCACTTCCTGACCCGCAATCTGTAGTACGTTGTTCTCGAAATGGACGGCCAGCGTAAGACCGTAGACTCGTTTCATGACTACCTCCCCTTACCGGGCTAAGTGCGTCTCTCGGGTAGCAGATCTCTAGACAGAGATTCCGAACGGCGCAGACCGTTTGACTCGGAGACTACGCGTACATCGACGAAGTTTCCACAAAACCACGAATAAAGCTGGGTGCCTGGCCCAGAGTTCCTCCAACCCTGGGTGGTTGCCCTTCCTGTGACCGATCCCAGAATGGGTTCCGTACCACTCCAGAGCCGGGACGCCTCGCATCTCACCCCATGGCGCTCGTAACGCGATCCGCACCAATACTCGGACAGGCTCCTCTCCCGGACAATTCACGCGTCGTCGACTGCCCAGCGCGGATGATGGCGGGCTGCATCCGACAATTTGTGAATTATGCGGGCTTGAATCAACCGGCACCCAGCTCCCTGACCACGGTTTCAATCGTGGAGAGGAAGTCCGGAAAAGAGAAAGGGGGGAACTCGACACCTTCGGGAAAGTGTCCCTGATAAAGCGGGAAGAATACGTCGGGGGGAGAGGGATTGCTCACGACCGTCTGCACACCCGCTTGTCGGTATTCTTGGATTCGCGCTCGCACGTGTGCCGGCGAGCCCGTAAGGGTCACAGCATTGACCATTTCGGAACTGATTTGTTGCAGAGCCCCGGCGACGTCACCCGCCTCGACCCGTGCCTGGATCTCGGAAACATCAGCGGCGAAGCTGGCTCGCCCAAAGCTATCGGCATAAAAGGGGGAAGACTTGGCGGCGGTGGCGAACATGAGAACTTGACCTTTGTGCTGCTCAAAAGCGCGACTATCAGTACTCACCAATGCGGGGAAGCCGCAGGCCACATCAAAGCCTTTCAGTGATCGTCCGGCTCTTTGAGCACCGGCTGCTAGCCGAGGGTGGACGACCTGCTCCAAGTATTCCAGCGAGTAGCAGTAACCGAGAGAACGCCATCGGCGATTTCGCCGGCCAGTTCCAGCATTCGTGGCCCGATGGCAGCGATATAGATCGGAATGGACTTCTCAGGAGGCGGCATCTGCAATTGGAAATCCTGAACTCGAAAGATCTCGCCCTCGAACGTGACGCTCTCGCCTGAGAGAGCCCGCCGTAGAATCGTGACGTATTCACGCATGGCCCGTACGGGCTGCTGGTATTTTCTTCCATGCCATTGCTCCACGTAAGTGCGTGATTGGAGACCCAGCCCGAGAATGACACGGCCCGGGCACAGCTGATTGAAAGTAGCAGCCGACAACGCCATGGCCACCGGGGAACGGCTCCAAATACCCACGACACCGGTAGCCAGCTGGATCTGTTGAGTGTCGAACGAAGCGGCGACTGCCGGTACGAAAGCGTCGGCGAAAGTAATTTCGGGAAACCAGGCGCTGTGAAAACCACGTTTGTCCGCGGCCCGGGCAAGGCGGCGGATCTCCGACACTGGCAAGGCCTCGAGAAATAATCCGCTGCGCGTCGAATTCATCGCTATCTCAATTGTCTTTGATCACAACCGGCATCACAAGCTCTGGCTTTGCAGCGACCAATAGCTTCGCGCCGAAGGCGCATCGCGATAATAGCCCGGGGCACCGCCCTTCGGCCGAGTGCCAAAGCGGCAGGTGCGCTATAATCCTCGGCACTCGAAAACCTGATTCACATACCAAGAGAGGTACTCGCCGATGAACAAGAACCTGTCACTTGTTGTGCTTTCGATATTGGCTCTGCTGACCGGTTGTCAGGGCGGGGAAACAGTTGCTCCTTTGCCCAATTACACAATCGAACAGTTCCTGGACACGGTCCAGGTGTCGGGCAGCTCTTTCTCCGCGGATGGTCAACGCATTCTCTTCTCCACCAACCAGAGCGGCATCTTCAATGCCTCGTCTGTTCCGGTAACCGGGGGAGAGCCTACTCAGATTACCGACTCGAGTGAGGAATCGATGTATGCGGTTTCCTTCTTCCCCGAGGATGATCGGGTTCTGCTGAGAGCCGACCAAGGTGGAAATGAGCTCAATCATCTCTTCCTGCGCGAAGAGGACGGATCGATTCGCGATCTGACACCTTGGGAGAACAGCGTCAACTCGTTTGCTGGCTGGAGCCATGATCTGGAGCGCTTCTTCGTTAGCTCCAATCGACGGGACCCACGAGCCTTCGACACTTACGAAGTGAGCCTTACTACTCTCGAACCACGCATGATCTTCCAGAACGACCAGGGTTACTTTCCCGGCTCAATATCGCCGGACGGGCGCTACCTCTCGCTGGTGAAGGTGACAACCAGCGCGAATACTGACATCTACCTTTACGACTTTACTGACAAGTCGACCCGCCATCTGACTCCTCACAAGGGAGATGTCGTGCATACCCCGAGTGCCTTCTCGACTGATTCCCGGCAGCTCCACTTCCTCACCGATGAGGGCAGCGAGTTCACTTACGTGAAAAGCCTGGATCTCGAATCGGGCCAAGCGTCGAAAGTATTCGAGACGAATTGGGATGTCATGTACTCCATTTTCTCACACGCTGGGAAGTACCGGGTAGTCGGGGTCAATGAAGATGCCCGAACCGTAATCTCCGTCATCGATACATCTTCCGGCGAGCCGGTGGCGCTGCCCGAGTTCCCGGTCGGTGAGATCACGTCCGTCAACATCTCCCGAGACGAGTCTCGAATGGCCTTCTACATGAATGGCTCGACTTCGCCCAACAACCTCTACGTTTATGATTTCGGGACCGGGGAGTACACCCAGTTGACCGACACTCTGAATCGTGAAATGAACGCGACGCACTTGGTGGAAGCCCAGACGATCCGTTATCCCTCATACGACGATCTTGAGATTCCAGCTGTCTACTACCAGCCCAAGCAGGCCAGCAGCGACCACAAGGTTCCCGGTCTTGTCTGGGTTCACGGCGGTCCGGGGGGACAGTCACGGGTCGGATACCAGGCGCTGATGCAGTATCTGGTGAATCAAGGTTATGCGGTGCTGGCGGTCAACAATCGAGGCAGCTCCGGTTACGGCAAGACCTTCTTTCACCTCGACGACCTGAAGCATGGTGAGGACGATTTGCAGGATTGTATCGAGGGCAAGAAATTCCTCGAATCAACCGGGGTAGTCGACCCTGACAAGATCGGTATCATCGGCGGAAGCTACGGCGGCTACATGGTTTTGGCAGCTCTGGCATTCGAACCGACGGCTTTCAACGTGGGAGTCGACATCTTCGGTGTTGCCAACTGGGTGAGGACCCTCAAGAGCATTCCACCCTGGTGGACGGCTCAAAAGGATGCCCTCTACGGCGAGATGGGGAATCCAGCCACCGACGAAGAATACCTGCGTCGGATCTCTCCTCTTTTTCACGCCTCGAATATCGTGCGTCCGCTGCTGGTCACTCAGGGTGCCAATGATCCGAGAGTACTCAAAATCGAGTCTGACGAAATGGTCGCGGCAGTCCAGCAGAATGGGGTTCCGGTCGAGTACGTGGTCTTCGACGACGAAGGTCATGGATTTCGCAAGAAAGAAAACGAGCTGAAGGCCTGGAAATCCATTCTTGACTTTCTGGACAAACATCTAAAGGGTCAGGCGGGAGCGGCGGCGACGACTGAAGACTAGGCACCTATCCCTTGCAACTTGCCTACAGTTGGGTCAAGTTGCCGAAACTGGGAACTGACTGCTGCTTGGCCTCGTGTCGGTTCCTACTAGTTGGGACGGATGGGATCTACAGTCAAGGCCTGCGCTTGGCGATTTTCCGATCCTTGTCGGTTTGAGGCGGAGCTTCGCTGGGAGGATGGTCTATGGAGAAGCAGATTTCACAACTCGTAACCTGCTACAAAAGGGCTTGGAATCACGTCGCTCGGGCGAGCGCGTCTACTTCGACGATCCGGACGGGATTGAGGTCCAGGTTTCTGCCGTGGGACATGGCGTGTGAGCTGGGTACGCGAAATCCGGGGCAACTTCTGAGCTTGGAGTAGGCTAAACTATGATGGTCATGTCGAGATATATCTTCAGGAGTTCGTTATTAGCCTTTCTTCTTCTTGCGGTCGTGAATTCCCTCGTGGCGCAGCCCCAAAGTGCCTCCACTCGAAAGGAGAAGCTTCGCAAGGAAAGAGAGGAGCGGAGTCGCAGCCTAGCTCCCTATGCAACGAGCAAAGGAGAACAGCGCGCGCGCTACTGGGAAAGAACGCGTCCTAAGATCCTCACCAAGGGGTACAAGGGCTTCCGTGCCGGGATTGGTGGGATTGATGATCCCGCGGCTTTTGGCGAGGCGTCCTCCGGTTCCGGATGGGTGGGTAGCGTCGGCTACCAATACGGCCTCGATCGCCAAGATTTCCGATTTAGCATCGACGGCCGCTATTCCACCAAACAGTATGAGCAGATCGAAGCCACTGTGGAATTCCCGACCGCCCGCAGCAACTCTCGGGTCCAAGGCTTTCTGACGTCGAACTATCGAGATTACAGGCAGGTCAATTTCTTTGGTCTGGGACCCGATAGCAGCAACCAACCGCTCGACGTATCGTTTAGAGGACCGCCGTTTCGGGGCCGGAGTTAAGATTCTCCCCAACCGATTCTTCTTCCTGGATGCCAGTTTGTCCTACCTCAACACCCACGTGTTCTCCGGGGAACGCGAACCCAGCGTGGAAGATGTCTTTGATGTGACGCAGGCCGATCCACTCCAAGTTCTCTCGCTCGCAGAGCCGCCCGAGTATTTCATCTATGGGGGGACTTTTGGTCTTAATTTCTTCGACCGGGAGTTCCCTGAAGTAGGTGCCGGCTTCCTGCTTGGGGTCAAACGTTACGACGATCGAGAAGACGGCCGCTTTGATTTCACCAAGATTACTGCAGAGTTTTCTGCTGAAGTGCCCCTGAAGTACCGCAACCGCCGGCTGGCTTTTCGGCTGCGAACGGTTCACCACATGGCTGATGCCAGCGACGAAGTGCCCTTCTACCTGCTGGAGACCATCGGAGGAGGCACCACCTTCCGAGGATTCGAAAACTATCGCTTTCGAGATCTCCGCAGCCTGCTCATGAGTCTGGAGTACCGTTGGGAGGTCTGGACCTACACCGACTTTGCTATCTTCGCCGATGGCGCCAAGGTTTTTCAGAGGCCACGTGATTTCGATTTCACCGACCTGGAGGGAGCTTTTGGATTCGGCATCCTGCTGCGAACCCCATTTGAGGGCCGGCTGGGCCGCTATGGACGGTTGCGACTGGACATCGCCAAGAGCCGAGAGAGTTTCCAATTCTATATCGGATCGGGGCCCGCTTTCGGTCGGCGCCATCCCCTTCTAGTCCAGTAAATCGCGAACCAGAGTGGAAATCCGTTTGGAGCACAAGGAAATGAAACGCATACATACTGCTGCTGTTAGCGATCACGACCGTTGCTGTCATCGCTCAAAAGGAGCCCAAGTTCTACCCGGATGATCCTCTATTGCGGGACGACGATACCCTGGACACTCCCCGGCAGCCAGGCGAGATCGAACTCAGCGACCTGTACGATCGCTTCAGCCACGTTTTTCACGATTTCGGTTCTCTAGTCTGGGGTGAAGCCGAGAACATCAATACCCTCGATGAGGTTCCCGATAGCAGTTGGTTTCAAAACCGCCACGCGCAGGAGCGGTTGTCTATTCAGCAACTAGTCCGCGGGCCGGATGGAGGAACGGGACCGGACCCCGATCAGATCTGGACCATCTTTCGCGGCAAGGCTGAAGGGCTGACACCGGGATTTTCGATCATCGACGAGAAAGGTGAGCGCTACGTCATCAAGTTTGGAGCCCCTGATTATCCAGAATTGAATTCGGCAGCCGAGATCATCGCCACCAAGATTCTGTTTGCCAGCGGTTACCACACGCCCGAAAACTACATCGTTCGGCTGAAGGCTGACAATTTGCGAATCCAGGACGGTACGATGGTAACCGATCGGTTCGGCGATCAAATCCGATTCACACCCAAGATGCTGCGCCAGAGCCTCAAGCGGATGAAGCGGGAGCCAGATGGAAGCTTTCGGGTGGTGGCCAGCAAATACATCCCCGGGCAGCCCTTGGGCCCCTTCCGCTACTACGGCCGCCGAAGCGATGATCCAAATGATCTCTACGATCATGAGCAGAGACGAGAACTGCGCGGCTTGCGACTGATTGCCGCCTGGATCAACCATGACGATACGCGAGCTCAAAACACTCAGGACACCTGGGTGGCGGAGGGTGGGAGGCACCATATCAGGCATTACCTGATCGATTTTGGCTCCAGCTTCGGGAGCGGAACGGCTGACCTTCAGTTGCCCAACCTCAGCTTTCATTATTGGATGGACACCGATCTGATAAAGAAGAATGCTGGCGGCTTCGGGCTCCACGTACCCAAGTACCGAAAAGTCAAGTGGCCCAACTATAGGAAATACCCGGCGGTTGGCCGCTTCGAGTCGGAGGTATTCGATCCCGGAGCGTGGAAGAACGACTATCCCAATCCGGCCTTCATTCGAATGACCGAGCGCGATGCCTTCTGGGCGGCCAAGATCGTCATGAGTTTCACGCAAGAGGAGCTTGCGGCAATCGTCAAAACAGGTCAGTTCTCCCGTAGCGAATAGGAAGAATACTTTCTCAAAGTGTTGCTCGAGCGGCAAAAGAAAAGTGGGGCTTTCGGCCTGAATCGGCTCAATCCACTGGACGAATTCAGCCTTACATCAACGGGTTTGGAGTTCACGAACCTCTCCGAGAAATATGGCCTTGAGACTTCGGTTTCCACTTACCAGGCTCAATGGGGCATCTATGACAACAGCACAGGATCCCGTCGCGATGAGGGCACGCCCGTGACCACACTGAACGGCTGGCTCAAGGTTCCGACTCTCGACTTATCGGGTGTGGCTGAACCTTACCTTACAGTGGCCATCCGCACCGAAAACCAGGATCTCCCGAAGTGGGACAGGATCGTTCTGGTGTATCTGAGAGCCAAGGGTGGAGGGCATGAAATCGTCGGAATCGATCGAGAATCGACTCCTTCACTGCCTCCTCAGGAGTAGGCTAGATTATTTGACTCTTAGTGCCTTCCAATTCCCTTCTTTGCACTCGCAGCTAGCATGGGAGATCTCCTTCCCTGACTGGTGAGTGGAGTTCTCCCGGTTTTGTGGACACCGGAAAAGATCATGCAGCCCTCTTGAGGGCAGTGCGCTCGAAGTCGGCGGGGCTGAGGTAGCCTAGAGCCGAATGACTGCGCTCACGAACCAGCAGCCGGGATCTTGAATCCGTAGCCTAGGCTCCTAGCTTGTGGTGAGCCCCTGTAGGGTTCTATCCGGATGCAGGCAGGATGGCTGCGCTACTTTGGAAAAGACGCAGGCGCGATGGTTCGGCTACTCGAAATGAAACTCATCCATCAAATCCCGGTCTGGGGAAAACCACAACAGAATGCCGTCGAGCAGATGAAGAACTGTTTTCAGAAGGGAGAATACTGCGCCCTGATGGCGGATCATCATCTCGGATACAGCTGTGCCCATTGGCGGTGTGATCGCCTACCAGGGCCGGGTCAGTCCCTCTGGAGTCGGGTTCGATATTGCCTGTGGAAACAAGGCGATTCGTCTCGATTGTGATGCCTCTGAAGTTAGGAGGAACATCGTACCGATCATGGACGACATTTGGAAAAGTCTTTCTTTTGGAGTGGGACGAAGCAACCCGGAGGATGTGGACCACGACTTGTTCTACGACGACCCGGCTTGGGAAATCCCGGTAGCGGCCAGCTTGAAGGACATGGCCCGAAGCCAACTCGGCACGATCGGGAGCGGAAACCACTATGTCGACCTCTTCGAGGACGAACAGTCTCGGGCCTGGGTGGGGGGCCACTTCGGATCGCGAGGCCTCGGACACAAGCTGGCCAGCCACTTCATCAAGGCGGGAGGCGGCAAGGACGGCATGTTCGTCGATCCGGTTCTGCTGGATGTGAATACGGAGCTGGGGGCCGCCTACGTGGCCTGCATGACGCTGGCCGGGCGCTACGCCTACGCCGGCAGAGATTGGGTGTGCCACCGGGTGGCCTCCATCCTGGGAGCATCGATCGAGGACGAGGTCCACAACCACCACAATTTTGCCTGGGAAGAGGAGCACCACGGGAGCCTGCTGTGGGTGGTGCGAAAAGGAGCCACTCCCGCCTTCCCAGGCCAACGCGGCTTCGTCGGGGGATCTATGGGCGATATCTCAGTGATTTTGGAAGGGGTAGCCTCCAGGGAATCCGTACGGGCTCTTCACTCGACCGTCCATGGAGCCGGGCGAGTGATGTCAAGGCCCCAGGCTGCTGGCAAGACGAGATTTAGGAAGGGGCGTCTCGTCCGCATCTCACATGGGAAGATCAGCCGGGAGATGATGCTCGATTGGATCCAGCCGATGGGAGTGGAATTGCGCGGTGCCGGAAGCGACGAATCTCCCCATTGTTACAAACGTCTCCCGCAGGTCCTGGAAGCTCACAGCAAGACGATCCGAGTCCTCCACACCCTGACCCCTATCGGGACTGAATTCGTGGAGATCCGCGAGGATGATCTTGGGGGTGATTGCCACAGCTTCAGCCTGGGTGGACCTGGACCAGGCGCGGATTCGTCAATTCGACAGCGACACTCAGATGAGTTTGAAGCCTTTGTCGCTTGTTGACCGGGATTTCCTAACCTGAAACTTGATTTGTGAGGACGAGATACCTCAGGCTGTCTTACAGTCTCTCCCTGGATGGCACTAAACTGGTTTCGGAGGTGTGGGGCCTTCCCTGGCCGCGAGAGGACCGTCAGGCCCGAATCTAAAGATACTATTTTCAATAGAATCGCCGCCTCAGAAGGCGCCTCCCACGGTTCTGAAACTCGGCTTTCCTCTGCGACATCACCCCCCTCTTTGTGGCACACGGGAGCTCAGTTTCTTTCCTGAATGATCCGGCCATAGGCCGGGGATGGGCTAAACTGAAACTCGATGATCATTATTCGCCCGGAGTCTCCAACCGACAGTTCGGCCATTCGCTCAATTTTGGAAGAAGCCTTCGGCCAAGCGCTGGAAGCAGAGCTAGTGGATGCTCTGCGCGCTTCGTGTCGCGGCCTCCTCTCATTGGTGGCGGTGCGCGGAGATCGGGTGGTGGGTCACATCCTCTTTAGTCCGGTCACTGCCACGGCCGGCACGGGATCGATTGAAGGGATGGGACTGGGTCCGATGGCGGTTATGCCACAGTATCAGCGCCAGGGGATCGGTTCTCAGCTGGTCAATGCCGGTCTCGAGAAGCTACGAGAAAAGGCCTGTCCCTTTGTCGTGGTCCTGGGCCACCCGGAGTACTCTCCGCGTTTTGGCTTTCTCCCAGCTTCTCAGCTCGGTCTCGACTGTCAGTGGGAAGGAATTCCAGACAACGTGTTCCTGGCCAGGGTTCTCCACGAGGGGGCCTTAGATGGGGTCTCCGGCGTAGCCCGATACCGGGACGAATTTAATCAGGCCTTGTGAGGATGCAGGTGTTGATGCGTGACTAGTCTGCTTCAGATCGTGCTGTTGCTGATCTCACGCCGGGATAACGACTAAGCTGAAACTTGATTTGGAGCCTCCATCGGAACAAGAGCGTAACCCATTGATTTTGCGACCTTTTGAGCGTACTTGAGGCGATTCTGCTGAAAGCGGGCCGCATAGGCCTCAGCGCCCTGGTCGACGTATTCTTGGCCGTATTTCAGAGCCCGATAAATGTGTTCGGAGAGCTTGCGCGCAGTGGCTCCAATGGAGATGGACATGCCTTTGCGCTGAGCCATTCTCCGATAGTAAGCACCCAAAGCTGTTGAGGAATTCTTCAGAGACAAAGCCGACATGCGAAGGGTGCAGGCAATGCGGGTCGATCCCAGACCTCTTCCACGACGCTTGCGGCTTTTGCCGGCAGAACGATCCAAGGGGGTGCAAACCTTCAGCCAGGATGCAAAGTGCTTGGTGGAGGGGAAACGCTGGATGTCGAATCCTACTTCACTGATTGCGGTCAATGCGGCTTCTGGGCCGATACCATCGATTCGGGTCAGGTCGACTCCCGTAAACCGCCACAGAGCCGTGCGCAGTTCCTGATAGCCCTGTCGTTTGATGTTCTTCTCTTTGTTGGGATTGGGATGTACCGGCACCGCTTGTTGTTGACGTTGGGGCGGGCTCAACTCTTCCAAACGCTGGATGATCTTCTGCTCATAAACCTCCACCATCTGTTGCCGATACGCATAGTGCTCCAGATGCATCTGGAGATTGAACAAATGCTCGGGCATCCAAGTGCCCTTCAAGTGCTCGGCAATCTCTGCCTGGCTCTTTTTACAGCGACGATCTCGCAACTGGGCCAACTGTAAGGGATCTCGTTCTCCCGCCACGATGGCTCGGAGAATAGACATTCCCGTCACTCCTGTCAGATCCGTCACGGCTTGGTGAACTTTGATATTCATCCAGTCCAGTGCTTTCTGCATTCGCTGGACCACCGATCCCAACGTTTCTTTCAAGTTGGCCCGCTCTCGGGCCAGGGCTCGCAACTCCCGAATCACTGGCGAGGGTCGGAAACAAGCCTCCAACAGCCCACATGCGTGTAGCTTCTGAATCCACTGGCAGTCCAACATATCGGTCTTCCGACCGGGAACCCGCTTGCGCTTGCGGGCATCCACTAGAACTGCCTCGATGCCCCGTTCTTCCAGCAGATCGTATAAAGGAATCCAATACGTTCCCGTACTCTCGATGGCCACCGACTGGACTCCTTGTTTGTGCAGCCAGCCCGCCGCGGCTTCCAACTCGCACGTGGTGGTCCCGAATACTCGCACATTCGGCACTCCTTCCTCTGTTTCTGGGGCACAAATCCAGTGCTCTCGACTCCCCGCATCGACTCCTGCTACCCGGCTATGGACGACCTCCAACCCTCGGGCTGCTTGCTGTCTTTTTTGGGCTCGCTTCCTCCTGCTCTTCTTCTTGGCTTTCATGCTATCGTTGAACCTCCATAAGGAATGTGCGAGCTGCGGCCCGAGGTGGCTATGCTGCTAAATCTAAGCTGCGGGATGGTCCCCCTGGGGGACCTCACCAGTGAATCATGGCCGACTCGGGACCAGGCTAAGATTCGAGCATTGGATGCTTCAGTGCTTGCCAGGGTCTTGACTGCCACAGCTCGCACCTAGACTAACTCGAAGCTGCCCAAGTTTCTTTCTCGAATCATCCGGCCAACGGCCGGGGGCTGGGCTAAGATGAAACTTGATTTGCCGTCTGACTTGATGCCTCTGTAGTCTGCTTCGCCTCCTCAGAGCCGATCCACGTTTTGTAGGAGTGCGGTTTGCTAACCAACCCAGCGGTCCAGGCCGGATCCTGCAATCGGCGAGACCTCAAAGATGGGGACTGGACCCTTGGATCCTTTCTCCTCCAGCTCTCCTCTCAGGAGAGCGGAGTTCGTCAGCACAGCTCACTCCTACAAAGCATGGCCTGCACTTTAGGCAGCGAAGCAGATCGGACAAACCCTCACTTTGGCGGGGATGTAGAGCTTGGGCTCGACGGTAAAGACCATCCCAGGGGCGAGAGGGATGCTGTAGTCTCGGCTGTCCGTGGCTTCCAGCCCGATGTGATGGCCTAGGTCTCGGACTCCAGTTCCCCGAGCGCCACTGTAGTTGGTCAGTTGGCCGCTCTGTTTGAGGAAGTAGGTGGGTGACGGCATCACTCCCCAAACTCGATCCAGTCCCATCTTGTCGATGTCTTCGTATTCCTCAAAGCCGTGACTCCGGAACACCTCAGCCGCTGCCAGTTGCTGCCTCTCACTCACAGGCGGGTCCAGGCCCGGGGGCGCATAACGCTTCCCAGAATCCTGCAGGAAAAAGACCTCAGCGTTGGGAGCGTGCCATTGCCGCAGACGAGGCAACAGGCTGTCCAGTGGGAGTACCTGATCAATCCCCGTGATCGATTGAGCTTTAGAACCGGGAAAAAGGCGCCGAATCGGACGATTCCAAGAGGCCTCGCAAAAGCGAGGGTCATTCATGTGTCAAGGCCATCAGCTAAGCTCCGCCTCAAACCGACGAGAACTTCTTGGTTAGGCCTTCGACGCGAATCTCCCGCCTGGAAGCGACGAAGCCCTTGGAGTGCAGCAGCGGAGTCATCTTCCTCACCCTGACCAGTCGAGTCCAGCGACCCCATTGGTGATTTCCATGGAGTCGCTCTCGGGTACGCTGGAAGTTTCCCGGGTGTGCTGCCCTCCTCCAATGAACAAGCACCGGGGCGGCAGGGCCAGGCCAGCTGGCGTCTGTATGACATCGAGGTCTAAGCCTAACCTGGGGAGGCTGGATGCCTGTCTTTGAAGGTATTATAGGTGTCTTGGACGGAATCATGAGAGGACAACCACTATGCACAAGGGAATACTGCCACTGGGCGGCTTGATCTGGGTTCTGCTTTCGATTAGCTCTGCGCTGGCCCAGGGTACGCCAGATCCCGAGTCGCCTCGCTACAAGGGACTGGTGGCTTTGAGCCAGTTCATGCGGACCACAGGGGAAGAAGACATCGAGTCGTTTATCAGCGAGTTGGTGAGCCGAGATCTGAGGAGTCAGCACGATGCGGCTGATCTGAGGCGCCTCCTGGCTGGCTTACGGGAAGAGTTTAGTGGAATTGAGGTGCGGGGTGGACAACCGCGTGGCCCTTATTCGGCGGCAATCTCTTTCGCAGCGCCCGGGAAACAGGGCCGCAGCAGCGTTCCCTTTGAAGTTGAGCCTGATCCACCACATCGCTTTGTTTCCATCGACTTTGGCAGTGATGCAGGGGGGTCTTCTGCGGGGCCTCAGTTCAGTACCGGACAGCTGTCTGAGCTGATCGAATCTATCGCTCAGACTTTGATCGAGGGATACATCTATGAGGACCGGGGACGAGAGCTGGCTGGGGTGGATTCGCTAATCATCGATCTGCGCTACAACGGCGGTGGGGGCGAGCCGATGGTCAGATATCTCTCAGCCTACTTGTTTGCCGTTTCCACCCACTTGGTGGACACCTTTATGCGGGGATGGGACGAGCCCCGTCAGCGCTGGACCTCGGACGACGTTGCAGGAAAGCGTCTCCCTAATATTCCAGTTTACCTACTCACCAGCTGGCGGACTTTCTCGGCCGCCGAGTCTTTCACTTTTGGGTTGAAAGTGAACCAACGGGTCACTCTGGTGGGAGAAAGAACCGGAGGGGGTGGCCATTTTGGAGGAATCCAGCCACTGATCTCCGGCTTTTCGATTTGGCTGCCACAAGGCCGGACGTATGATCCCAAGACGGGAGAAGGCTGGGAGGCGGAAGGCATCGAGCCTGATATCGCCACCTCTGTTTCGGAGGCCCTCGATGTGGCTCATAAGGCGGCTTTGAAGAAGATCGGACATTAGGAGAGGGGGCCAAGGATTTCAGGAGGATTTCAGGGGTCCAATTCCCAACCTCTGGGACTTGGAGCCCTGGAACCCTGGACCCTTTCCCACGTTACTCCACCAACGTGTAGTGTCCATGAATGCACAGCCAGCGGCCGTTTTCTCGCACGAAGACACGGGTGGATTTGCCCCGGCTCGTGAAACGGGTGCTTTGGGAGATGCCCTCATCCGTCCAATAGTATGTAATCCAGGCCACCTCTCCCCGGATCGTGACTTTGGGTTGATGCATCTCGGTGTGAACGTTTCTGGCTCGGCTCAGATAACTTTCCACAGACCGCAACTCCAGCTCTTTTCCTTCAGCCAGATAAGTGTCGGTTTCTCCAAAAGCAGAGAAATCGGGATGCAGGTACTTGGCGTACTCATCCATGTCGTTCGCTTCGATGGCGGCCCAAATCCTGATCAGGGTTTGCTTGATTGCCTCTTCATCGCCGCCAGTATCCTGAGAGGAGACGTTCCCCAGGAACAGAGCCCCCAGGAGCAGGGCAGAGAGGGTTTTTTGAATCATTTTGTGCTCCCTTCTTTAGTTATGAGGCAGAGCCTCGGCCGCCGACAAACAGCGTCGTTTTCGAACTCGAGACGAGAATGGGTCCCTCCGGTTTTCGTGTACATCTTCAGCGTGCGGTTCGGTTTTTGACACCGTGCCAACGTTCCCCCGCCAGCCTCTGCCGGAGTCGGTATTTCCGATGTTCTAATTCGGGGCTGGACTCGAACTCGAGAGCTTGTGCCACCAGGTCGAGAGCGGCCTTAAAGTCGTGCCGGTGATGCTCCAGAATTTTGGCGGCCTCTACTAGCAGCGACACGGGGGGCCGCTTTTGAAGGCGGATCGACTGCTCGAAGAACTGGAGAGCCTGATTCCTTTTGGCGAGGCGTTTCTTGAGCAGCCCCAGTTCGGCTAAGACTTCAGGGCAAGGGGGCGACTCAGGGCTCAGGCTCGCTTCCAAAAGCTGCTCTGCCCTCTGCCAGTTGCCTCGTAGTTGGTGCAGCCGGCTGGACCGAAGCGGACTGACGAAGAACCGGTCATCCGGACATCGGCAGAGCTCGGCAGCTCGGACCAGGAGTCCGACCAGCGTCAGAATATCGAGTCGATTGTGTTCGAAGACGCGATCGAAAGAGGCGCAGGATCCGGTGTGGAGGTAGTTGAAGTAGAGCCTGGGGATATGGGCGGAGGGGATATCTCCTTGTCGCCCGTATCCCAGTAGATTTCGTTCCAGAGTTTGTAGAGCACAGTCGGCGAAACAGTCTCTCCACAAGACCCGGCTGGGGTGCAGCAGATCCAGGTGCTCGAGAATGAGGAAGGAATGTTCCATCTTCTGCAGCACGTAACGGTAGCCGAGCAGGTTGAGGTCGTACGATTTGCCGTTGAAGGTTACCAGGAAACGAGCCGAGGTAGACTCGATCAGCTCTCCCACCAACTTCAAGAAGGCCCGCTCGTGCTGATATCCAGGTAGAAAGAACTGTCGAATCCGGAAGTGATTGGATTCAAAGTAACCGACACCCACCAGGAAGGCGCAGGTTCCGGTGCCCCCGCTGAGTCCGGTCGTCTCTGTATCGAGGAACAGTGTTTCAAAGGGAGAAAAACGCTTGAAATCGGCGTTTGTGGCCAGTACATCTAGTTCCGAGCCGGCCAGCTTCAGGATCGAGTCCAGAGAAATGTTGCCATGCTGGTGGTCGAATCCGAAGTCGCGATCGACGATCAGAGTTCGACCCTCGGGCCGCTCCACCCACGTCCCCCCCAGAAACTCCTCCAGCGGTGGAGTAGCCGGAGGGCGATGTATCTTTTCCAAACGCCGCCGCAGCTCGGAGGCGTCCCCGGCTGGGGTTGTTCCGTAGAGCTTCGAGAGCCGGTGTCTGATTTGACTCTTCATCGCACTGTGTGCCTTCACTGAATCAGAGTTGGCCGGCGGCAGATCGACTGGAGAATCTCCAGGGCATACCGTCGCGTCGCCTCTCCTACTTTCATTACCGGGCCCACGCAAGAGGGGCAGCCATCTCCGCAGGAACAGGCCTGGACCATCTTGCGCACTTGTTCTAGAGCCAGGTCGTGACTCTCAAAGAGCTTCTCTGAGAAACCGATGCCTCCTGGGTAATTGTCGTACAAAAAGATTGTGGGGTCGAAACAAGCCAGCCAATCGGGGTTGGCTGACTCCCGCTCGGCACTCGAGGAGTAGAAGCCGAGCCCCTCGGGTCCATTCTGCGCGAACCACTCGGTAGAAAGATCTCCTACGCTGCGGCCCAGGTCGCTGGGATCGCACATCAAGCGCAGGGTTGCCAGGTGGTGGAGAGCATAGGCGATACCCAAGAAGCCCCGGATCTGCTGATCTCGGCGGAGGCCGATGTCGAGCAGATCTCTTTCTTGCACCGTGAACCAATAGGCGGTCGTGTGGAGCTCATGTAGAGGCAGCAGGATCTTTCCATATCCCAGATTCTCCCGGGTGTAGAACTTAATTTTCTTGTAGCCCGGGAATTTCTTGACCAGGTGGACCTCGCCGTGGGCGCGGCGAACAAGCGCCGATCGCGTGCTCTCGTCCTCTCGCAGGATGCGAAGGCCCGAGTAGGTAATCGCGTCCGTGTAATAGTCCACATCGACCGGAGTGACGTAGGCCTTGCGACCGTCATAATCGAGGTTGTCGACATGGTATTGCCGCCCCTCGCACAGATAGATCGCATCCTCGTGAATCAACTCGGGGGCGCTATCGAAATCGACTTCAGCGAGAGCTCGATTGCGTTCCGAGCTATCGAAGACGATGAAATTCTCTTCTGACACGGTTCGCAGGCTCACGCTATCGGCTGGATAGGATTCGTCACTCCAATGCCAACTGCTTCCGGCCCGGGTCAACATTCGTTGTTCCTCGAGAAAACCTAGTACCTCGGGCAGGTCTTCTTTCCCGAATGACTCTCCGTCCTGAAAGGGAAGTTCGAAAGCCGCACACTTGATGTGAGCCACCAGGATCTGAAGATTGTCGGGATGGATCAGTCCATTCTCCGGAGATCGATCCAAGAAGTACTCAGGACTCCGCACCATGAACTGGTCGAGCGGAAGGTTGCGTGCGATGAGGATCGCAGCAGAGCGTCCCGTGCGCCGGCCCGAGCGCCCGATCTGCTGCCACGTGCTGGCTACGGAGCCCGGGTAGCCGGCCAGGATACAAGCTTCCAGGCTTCCGATATCGATGCCTAATTCGAGGGCGTTGGTACTCACGACTCCCAACAGTTCCTTTTCTCGCAACTGCCGTTCAATTTCGCGCCGGGTATTGGGCAGATAACCCCCTCTGTACCCTCGGACTGCTGGAGGGTCCCCCGGCCGTCCCGGGATTGCGTTTTGCAAATAGCGCAACAACACCTCCACGTTTACCCGGCTGGAAGCAAAGACCAGGGTCTGGACCTTTTCCTTGAGAAAGGCTTCAGCGAAACGGCGTCCGGCCGCCAAAGCACTCCGTCGCAGGCCCAGTTGGGGATTGGTCAGGGGAGGGTTGTAAAAAATCAAATCCTTGGCGGCCCGGGGGGCACCGTTCTCTTCGATTGCCACGATCTCCTCTCCTAGAAGATTTCCCGCCAACTCTGCGGGATTGGCAATCGTGGCCGAGGCGCAGATGAATTGAAGTTCGCTGTCGTAGAAGCCGGCTATCCGCTTCAGGCGTCGGATGAGATTGGCCACGTGACTTCCGAAGACTCCCCGATAAGTATGCAACTCATCGATGACCACATAGCGCAAGTTCTGGAAGAGCTCGACCCACTTCGGATGGTGGGGAAGAATCGCGGAATGAAGCATGTCGGGATTGCTCAAGATGATTCGAGCCGAGCTTCGAATCCGGCGCCGCATGTCCCCCGGTGTGTCTCCGTCGTAAGTGTGAATTCCAAAGTTCGTTCCGACCAGGTCCTCCAGCCGGCGGAGCTCCGCCATCTGATCCTGAGCCAGAGCTTTGGTTGGGAACAGATAAATGGCTCGGCTCTCCGGGTGTTCGAGAAGTCTCTCCAGTACGGGCAGGTTGTAACAGAGGGTTTTTCCCGAGGCCGTGGGAGTTACCACTACGATGTTTCGCCCCTGGCGAATCTTTTGATAGGCGTCGAGCTGGTGGCTGTAGAGGTGAGAAATACCGCTCTGCTGAAGCGCCTGGACTAATCGCCTGTCCAACCCGGAAGGGAACTCGCGAAAATCTCCGGGCTGGGATTCCAACTGAACCCAAGCCGTCACCTCCCCTAGTTCTTGAAGCTTCTTGAAGCGCTCGAGAACTCGACCGATCGCCAACTCACTTACCTCATAATTCGAAAAGCACACTTTCTAGTGCACGCGTAGTCAAGAACATTCCGCCTAAGCTGAAACTAGAATCCGGATGACAACCTGGGAGGTTATCCTACAGACGAGAAGGCGGCGGTATGGCTGCGCGCACTCCAAGGGCTTCGCCCGGACCGTCGAGAATGCCCCGGGAAAATAACAAGAACCGGTGACAAAATGGTGAATATTGGGTCCGTGACCGTCTCTTCCTGACTTGCACCGGAGGCCCGACTCTTCATAGAATCGAAACTTCATGTCAATGAAAACCGGAGCGGCTTGTTTCCTGGCGTGGCTAGTTCCCGGAGCGGGGCATCTGTTCCTGAGCCGTTGGCTGCGAGGAGGGCTCTTTTTTGTTTGTGTTATGGTCCCTTTCCTACTCGGGCTAAACATGGATGGCAGGCTGTTTGGCTGGACTCCCGGTTTCTTCGGGCTTCTCAAGTTCATAGCGGGAATCAGCACGGGCCTTCTCTACCTTTTGGGGAAGCTGGTCGGACTGGGCACTGGCGATATCACTTCTTTCGGTTACGAGTACGGGAACACGTTCCTCTACACGGCGGGTCTCCTTAATATGCTACTGATCGTTGATGCTTTCGATATCGCGGAAGGGCGTAAGAAGTGAACCACTTTTTCATGCTGATCGTGATCTCGCTGTGTATTGCAGTGGTTTTTGCCCTGATCAGCCACGAACGGCGGGATGAGCAAACCCGTTACTTCATCAAACTCTTGCTCTACATGGTAGTGGGTTCTGTGATCGGTGGTTGGGTGATGTCGGCCATCCCCTGGTAGGACCGGGATCGAGCTTGAAGCGCTTACTTTACTGGTTGCCGGCTCTCTTCTGGGCCAGCCTGCTTTTCTATCTTTCCAGCCGGAGCAATCTGCCCGGTGGCGGAATCTTTCCGGACGCTGCCAGCCATTATTTCGCATATTTGATCCTGGGCCTGTGCTGTGCACTCGGTTTTGCTAGCCGGATTCCTCTCGAGGTTCCCTCGTCGGTGTATGTGCTGAGCTGGATATCGGCCACTATCTATGGGCTCAGCGATGAATGGCATCAGATGTTCACCCCGGGCCGTACGCCAAGTTGGGAAGACGTCGTTGCCGATGCCCTGGGCGCGCTTACTGGGTTGGCGCTTTTGCGCTTGATTGCATTTGTCAGGTCTAGGAACCTAGCCGAGTAATGGGGTGAGACAGAATGGACGATAAGCTCCGCAATTACCAAAAGAAAAGGGACTTCGGGGCCACTCCGGAACCGTCGGGGGCGATAGCTCCCGCACCGGAAGGCGTTTATCGTTTTGTAATGCAAAAGCACGCCGCGCGCCGGCTCCATTACGATCTGCGCTTGGAAATGGAGGGCGTGTTGCGCTCCTGGGCGGTTCCGCGCGGACCCTCTCTGGATCCTTCCGAAAAGCGATTGGCTGTGAATACGGAGGATCATCCGCTGGAGTATCTCGAGTTTGAGGGTGTGATTCCGGAAGGGAGCTACGGAGCCGGCAAGATGATTGTGTGGGACCGGGGAACCTACCGGTGCGTGGGTTCCCAGAAAGATCCGGTTGCTTCCTGGAAAAGAGGCCTGATTGATCTTCAGTTGGAAGGCGAAAAACTGAAAGGTTTGTGGGTGCTGGTGCGGACCTCCCGTGGAGAAGAGAATCAGTGGCTGCTTCTCAAGAAAAAGGACAATCATGCCGATTCCACCCGCAACCTCACGGAGGAAATGCCGGAGTCGGTCCTCTCCGGCCTGGAAGTTGAAGAGCTAATCGGCGGAGAGACGAGCTCCTGGACAACGCGGCTTGATCGGCTGCTTTCGGAACTCCAGATCGAACGGTCCGCGATCGACGGCCAGGTGGCCCCCATGCTGGCGACTCTCGTTGAGAAGGTACCAGAGGGCGGACACTGGGGCTATGAGCTCAAATACGATGGCATTCGAGCCATGGCGGAAAAAAAAACGGGAATTTCAGGATTTATTCCCGCAACCTGAAGCCACTCGATCCGCAATTCCCTGAAATCCTGGCCGAACTCCAGAAGATTCGGGCCGATTCATTCCTGCTGGATGGGGAGATCGCTGCCTTCGAGGAAACCGGGAAGTCGAGCTTCCAGCGGCTGCAGGGCCGCATCAATCGTCGCAATACGAGAGGGCTGGCCGAACTGATCGAGAAGGTCCCGGTTTCCTACATGGTTTTTGATGTTCTTGCCTGCCAGGGATTCGATCTACGCGGTGTGACGCTGGCAGAACGCAGACGCATCCTGGCAGCGCTCCTTCCTCAAAGCGAGTTGCTTCGTTCGGTGGAGGTGCTACCCGAACGGGGACACGAATTCTTTGAACTGGTTTCCCAGGCCAACCTCGAGGGAATCGTTGCCAAGAACAGCGAAAGCACCTATAGCAGCGGCCGGAGCACCCAATGGAGAAAGATCAAGACGACACGGGAAGATCTTTTCGTGATTGCCGGATGGACCGACCCGGCCGGCGGCCGGAAGCATCTCGGTGCGCTCCTGCTGGGAATCTATCAAGATGATCAACTGCACTTCGTCGGCCGTGTGGGGGGAGGGTTTGACGAGGGCCTGCTGCAATCGATTCACCAGCAGTTGCAGCCACTGCAGGCAGAGGACTCTCCCTTTCAGAAGTTTCCCAAGGAACTGGCCGATGCACACTGGGTCGCGCCCGTTCTGGTGTGCCGGGTGCGCTACAACGAACTGACCCGGGACCGGATCCTGCGAGCTCCTGTGTTCCTGAGGATGGAACCGGACGCCGATCCCACAAGTTGCCGTTTCGATGAGCCGGTCGACGCTGAAGTGGAGGAGGTTGGTGATCCTCTCGATCAATACAGCTTCCTATCTAACCTGGATAAACCATTCTGGCCCGAAGAGGGAATCACCAAGCGTGATTTGGTGCGCTACTATTACGACGTTGCTCCCATCCTGTTGCCCTATCTGCAGGACCGCCCCGTGAATATGGAACGCTACCCGGATGGCTGGATCGGCAAGAGTTTTTACCAGAAAGATACACCCGATTTCTTCCCCGATTGGATCCGCACCGAGCCGGTCGATTCCGAGTCACAAGGCAAGACGATCCGCTACACGGTGGTGGATGACCGAGACACCCTGGTGTACCTGGCCAACCTGGCCTGTATTCCCCTGCACCCTTGGAGCAGCCGAATCGCTACCATTAGTTGTCCTGACCTCCTGATCATCGATCTCGATCCAGATCCCAAGCTGGGGTTTGGCGAGGTGTGCCGCTTCGCGGTGCGCATCCGTGGAGTGCTGGATCAGCTCGAGTTGGAGTCCTTCCCCAAGACCTCGGGCTCAAAGGGGATCCACATCCTGGTGCCTCTGGAGCCGCTCTACAGCTACGCACTGGTGCGGAGCTTCGGGGAGATTGTGGCCCGTCTGGCGGTCCAGGGAGCGGAGGATGTCGCCACCTTCGATCGCAGTATGGAGCGGCGGAAAGGGAGGATCTATATCGACTACTTGCAAAACGGGATGGGAAAGACGATCGTTTCTCCCTATTGTGTGCGGCCTCGTCCTGGAGCTCCGGTCTCGACTCCGCTGGAGTGGCATGAGGTGGCGCCCGGCATTCGCCCCGAGGCCTTCCACATCCGGAATATCCTGCGCCGAATCGAGCGCAAAGGGGACCTTTTTCAGCCCGTGCAACGCCGCAAACAACGGTTGGAAGATGCGCTGGAAAGGCTTGAGAGTCTGATGAAGGATGATGTTAGTTGAAGAAATTCCACGAGATCCTCGAGCGAAAACCGTTTCGTCCTCACCCCTTGATCAGGGGAGGGCATCTGCAGACCATACTGGGCTCGATTTTGCCTCGGAATCTGGCTATGGGAGGGACACAGAGCCGCCAGGAGTTCTTGGATCTAGACGACGGCACTCGGGTTCGCATCGTGGTGGTAGATCGCGATTCGGCGGCGCCCACCCTGGTGGCTGTCCATGGGTTGGGGGGGTCTAGTGAATCGACCTATATGCGCGGGCTATCGAACAAGGCCTGGCGTCTGGGTTGGAACTCAGTGCTTCTGAATCTTTACGACAGCAATCTGAGAGCTTCACCGCCGCATATCTTCCATGCCGGCTCGAGCGGTCGTCTGGGGCATGTGATCGCTAGACTCTCGCCCACCCACCCCCGGATCCTGCTGACGGGCATCTCGCTGGGAGGGAACATGCTCTTGAAAATGCTGGGAGAACTGGGGAAGCGGGCCGATTCTTCGATCCTGGCCGCGGCGGTTATCTCGCCACTGATCGATTTGACCATCAGCTGGTCGACTCTGGATCTCCCCTCGAACCGACTCTTTCGCTACCACTACCTGAAGGGGTTGCGCCGAATCGTCTCGCAGAAAGAAGCCTATCTTCGGGATCACGTTGATCTCGAAGCCGTCCTGCAGGTTCGTACGATCCGCCAGTTCGATGAGCTTTTCACGGCTCCGCTGGGAGGTTTTGAGGATGCTATGGACTATTACATCAAAGCCAGCGCCGCCCCGTTTTTGAAGGACATTCAGATTCCGACTCTACTGCTTCACTCCAAGGACGATCCGCTGTTGCCTTATGAGCCTCTGCTGTCACGAGAATGTCGGTCCAACCCCTACCTCACGATTGGCCTGACCCAGCAGGGAGGCCATGTCGGTTTCGTCCAATCCGCTCACGAGCCGGACCGGGCCTGGGCCGAGAACCGGGCGCTCGAGTTTCTGGATACCGTGCTCAGAGATCATTGTGTGTCGGGTATCGCGGGACGGCGGCAAACAACCAGGTCCTGATGGCCCACGCCTCCATCCAGGTAAATGATCTCTCCAAAGAATCCCCGAAATAGCCGTTGAGTCGAATGTCTCCGTTGGATTTCGCATTTTGGGCCGTTCAGTCGTTTAACCAAGTGTCATGACCACAGCATCCTTCCACTCGCATTTTCGTTTGCCATTTGATCGCGGCTTGGAGGATCTCTCGGATACCGAACTCCTTTCTCTGCTCTTGGCCGGTTTGCGGGACGGGGAAGATTGCCGCCGGCAAGCCCAGGAATTACTCCTTCACCTCGGAACTGCTGCGGCAATCGGAGGGCGTTCGCCCCAGGAGCTGATGCAGCTCGGGCTGAGCGAGCGACAAGCGGCTTCACTGTTGGCGGCCGATCGGTTGTTTCGAAGAGTTGCCGGAAGATCGCTCCAGCGGGGGCGTGCCTATGCCTCGAGCCGGGACGTCTTCCAGCACTTCAAGTCGCGCCTTTCGCACTTGCAGAAGGAGTGTTTTTGGGTCTTGCTACTCGATGGAAAGAACCGGCTGCTTCGACTCAAACAGGTCGCTGAAGGCTCATTGACAGCTGCTTTGGCTCATCCCAGGGAAGTATTCCGACCCGCAGTCCAAGAAGCCTCCGCCGGAATCATTTGCGTGCACAATCACCCCAGCGGTGATCCCAAACCAAGTGTCGAAGACATCGAACTCACACGCCGGTTGGCAGAAACTGGCCGAGTACTGGGAATCCGTCTCCTCGATCATGTCGTCGTGTCAGATCAGAGCTACTTTAGTTTTGCCGATCAGGGCCTATTGTGAGGAAGGGTAGGAGCGAGCTACGCGCACTCCAAATTGGCGCGCTTCCGCCCCCGGGTAAGACTCTCTAGCCCGGATTATGCAAGAACCGTAGGCCGGAGTTGAAAAGAGAGTCGAAAGTGGCCCAAATCGGGAGATCGAAGGTGCGACAGGCGGATTTTCGAGGGATCTCTGTGGACGAGCCGTGTGGAGTAGGTGGGGGAGTGAATTTCAGACGGAGTTGGGCCTGAATGAGTGTCCTAAACGATCATTCGGGAGCTAGGAGAGGCTAGCTGGAGTTAAGGCGATTCAAGACGAGGAGGAAAAGGGCCTGCTCCGGAAAGCCGGAGGAAAGATGGGCCCAGATGCGTCGAGTGGTTTGTCGAACCCGCGCCCCAATTTTGAGGACCCGGCGACGCAAAGTTTCGATTTCGAGTTTCTGCCAGGGGGTTCCATACAGATAATCGCGGAGTCGGACGAACATCTGGTAAGCCAGCCCATGCAGGAGAAGTCGAAACTGGTTGGCCAGGAATCGATGACAGCTCAGCCGATCCATACTCAGATGGTTCTTAAAAGCCTTGATGAAGTTCTCCGACTGTCCTCGATCGGTGTAGTGATCATAAAGGGACTGGGAAGAGAGATCATCTCGGTTGGTGACCACAAAGCGACGATTGATCCCCCGATGGTCGACTTCCACTTTGACGATGACGCGACGGAATCGATCCCAGCTGCCGGCTCGATAAAGAAACTCGTCAAACTGACGCTGTTTTTCCTCGAACTCGTCGAACCTGAGTCGAGTCGACTCGAGCATCGGCTCGACCATCTGTTGCAGGCGGGGGTTCCGGCTTAACCCAATGACATATTGGAGTTTGTTCTCTTCAGATTCACAGAACTCGTAGAGCCGAGGCGTGGCAAAGCCGCTGTCGGCCCGGATCTCAATTTGAAGTTCCTTGCCAACTTCTCGTCGAATGGCTTTCACGATTCGTTTCAGAATAGGAACGATGTGAGAGGCAGCCCCCTTGTTTCCAGGCCTCAATACGACAGTGACCAGGTCCCCCGTAACGGCATCGAAGATCAGCCAAGGATGCAGAATGTGGTTTCGGTAATAGCCGTGGTAAAAAGAGAATTCCTGTTGGCCGTGAGTGTGGTCGTCAGTACTGTCCAGGTCCAAGATGACCTGGTCGGGGCGTCTCTTCTTCAGCGAGCGGACATAACGCTGTAGGAACCCCCGGCTCAGACGCATGAGATCCTTCTTGCTGACAGAGTTTTCCAAACGGGAAAAAGTTGCCTGGGTGGCCAAGTCAGGATCGCTCTCAGGTAACTGATCACAGACGGTCTTGAGCATGGGATCCGAGCGCAGCGTGTCCGCGTCATTGCAGTCTTCGTACCCGGCAACGATCTGAAAGACTCGTTGTCGGATCAGCTTTAACTGCTCATGACGAACGTAGCGTTGGTCCCGGCTATCCGCAATACACGAACTGAAGTCCTCGCAGAGTCGATCTTGCCGATCCAGGGAACCAAACAACAGCCATCCGGCATCGGAAGTCAGGTTCCCACCATCAAAACGAGCCGTGATTTGTGTGTGCGAGTGAAATGCCAGGGTGGTCTGACAGACTGGGTTTGACATTGTCGTAGTTCTCCGATAAGGATTTGTTTAATAAACCCTTTTATATCAGAGAGCTACGGCATTTTTTCTGGTCCCCAATCCACTCGAATCCGGATCTCTTGCATAATCCGGGCTAGACGAGCGATTCCGAAATAACGTGTCAATTGCTAAACGGGTCTTGCGAGTCGAGGTCAAGGAGAGAGGAGGAAGTCGATACAACGTGGGAGCCGGCTTAGTCCGGCAAACTCGTCATCAGCCGAAACCGGTCTGCTGGCCAGGCCAGCAGATTCGCCGGGCGGAGCCGACTCCTACAATGCGTGGGTTGGAAACTGAGGCAGCCAGGCAGATCGTGAGCCTAGCGGGCTGAACTAACTCCTCAGCTGGTCGCGCAAGAAAAGCTTGAGGCGCTCTTCCATTTCGATGGGAATATCTACTGTTTGCTCCCTCATTTGATTTTCCATCGAACGGCAAGACTCGTAGGTTTTGAGGAAGTTGATACAGGGAGGGCAAGCTGCAAAATGCTCGTCCAGCTGTTTCATCATGTCCGGATCCAGACTCGACTCCAAGTAATCAAAGAGCAGGTTGACGCATTCTTTGCAGGAAACGTATTTACCTCTCATGGCTTACCCTCGAAGTAGTTGGAGAGTTTCTCACGAACAAACAACCGGGCACGGTGGATGCGCGTCTTGGCGGTGGCTTCCTTGAGGCCTAACAAAGAAGCGATATTCTTGATGGAATATCCTTCGATATCGCGCAACACGAGAGGGACACGGTACTCGTAAGAGAGCGATTGAACTGCGTCATACAACTGTCCGGAAAGCTCGGTGTTGAGCATGACTTCTTCTGGATCAACGGGCCAGTCCATCACGAGCGAGTGGTGGTTGCCGTCCTGGCCGAACAGAGGGAGGCTTTCTTCCATCTGAACTTCCCGCTCCCGAGTTGTTCGGTGTTTGCGCAGCCACATGATGCAATTGTTGATGGCAATCCGCTTCATCCAAGGCCATATATGACTTTCCTGGCGAAAGGTTTCAATCTTGCGAATGATTTTGAGAAGAGTCTCCTGCAAGATCTCCTCTGCATCCGAAGGGTCCTTGGTGTAGTTGAGGATCACACCGAAGAGGGGACGGGAGTATTGACTGACGAAATGATTGATGACCTGAACATTCTCATTCTTCAGGCCTTCCACGATTTGCTGTTCGTCTCCAGCTTTGGCTCTCGTCATGGATCGGCAACCCTCGATTTGGACAAGCACTAGTGCTGCGTTCAGGATACAAGATTTCCCCCACTGAATCACCCGATAAAGCCTCACTGTTGCGGTGGCGGATGGCACCTAGCCAATTGCGCCCACCGGGTCGTCTTCTGTTAGGATCATTCTTATGAAGCGGCTCGAGTTGTTGTGCCTGACAGCGGTCCTCTTAACCGGCTTTGCAAGTGCTCAGCGTGACCGGCCCCAACGGCGCGGGATTCCGGCGTATTACCAGGCTTTGGAGGCCATCGAAGATGAAGGTACACGAGGCCGGGTGGTTCTGCGCAACGGTTTGCGAGTGCTAGTTGATGAGTACTCGATTCGCCCGTTGGTGGCGGTCGTCAGCATTTTCCAGGTGGGAAGAGCCCAGGAGACCCCGACCGAATCAGGGTGGGCCGTGGAGGTGGGTCGGCGCCTCTGGTTGGCCGGAGATCTCAACCGACAGATGCAGGAACTGGGGGGCTGGAACGAACTTGATCCCGGACTCTACGACACTGCATTCATTTCTACCGTGCCAGCCGAGAACGTACTGGGAGCTCTAGGGCTGCATCATCAAATCCTGGCCAAGAAGCTGGACCCAATCAATCCAGCCCAGCCGAAAACCTCCAGTGAGGGGGCTGCGCTACTCGAGAAGCGTCTATGGGAGCAGGCTTTCGGAGCCGCTGTTTCGGGAAAGTCCGTCCTCCCCAGTCTTGAGAAACTCGAGGCATTCCGTCAGAAGCACTTCCATGTGGGCAATCTGGTATTGGGGCTTTCCGGCAATATACTTCGAACTCGAATCTATGAGCGAGTTGTGGGTCTGTATGGCCGGCTCAAGGCAGGAACCAACACCGGCCGTCCAGCTTCGACGGTTCAGCTCGGGAAGACTCTTTCTTACCTTCATTTGCGTGGGAAGGGATCGTCTGAACGATTGTTGATGGGATTTCGTGTGCCTGCGCGCGGGCACCCCGACTCGGCGGCTCTCGAGATGATCGAAGCCCTGCTCACCGCGGGAAGGGGGTCGTTGCTGCAACGGACCCAGGTGGCCACTGGCTATAGTGCTCGGGCTTCGGCCCGCCTGCGTCAAGAGCGGCAGGGCCGTCTTCTGCTGGTTTCCCTTGCACCGCGAGAAGGAAAGATTGACTCGGCCGAGATCGGGATCTTGAGCTTGCTCGACGTGTTGGCTCGGCAAGGGCCACCTCAAGCCGATCTGGTGCGAGCACGCTCCCAGCTGATCCGCGCCTACTTCGAGGGGCTCCAACAGGTGAAAGAGCGGGCTCTCGGCATGTCACGCGCCGAACTAGCCGGGAAACACACGGACTTCTGGGAACGGCCCAGCAGACTGGCCTCGATTGGAAACGATCAGATCAAGTCGGTGGCATCCCGCTACTTTGCGCAGTCCAATCTGATTCTGGTGGAGCACTTCCCCGATTCAGGCGAGATTCGTAATTTCGACGTGGCCACTCTTCGGCAGACCTTTCAGTTGCTCGTGGCGCCGGAGCGGGACAAATTGGCGAAAGAACTAGCCGCCACTCCACAAGTTGAATCTCAGGATCTCGCTTTCAAGGATTTCAAACCCAGCCTGCTCGATCCCCCTCTGAAGCGAACTTCGGTACTACGCGGCCCCGATATCTACCTGGAAGAGGAACATACGGTGCCCCTGGTCTCGGCCGGCTTCTATTTTCCGGGAGGCCGTGCGGAAGAGACGGAGCAGATCGAAGGGATAACAGAGCTGATGCTTAGGGAACTGCTGGCGGGAGTCGAGAGACGCTACGGTATAGCAGTCTGGATGCCGTTCGAATCGCGGGGCGCCCGCTTCGAGCTTGTGAATGAGCCCGAGTACTTCGGCATTCAGGTAACTGTCCTGGCCGATGCCTTTGCGCCTTTGCTGAAGAATCTCGTCGGCTGGTTTCAGCACCCCGAGATCGATGCCGAAGACTTCGAGCAGGTGCGGGCCGAAGTAATGGCTCTTAATGATCAGATGATGGCTGATCCTGCCTCGCGGGCCGACCTGACAATCCGTTCTCAACTATTCAAAGATCATCCCTACGGTCGAAATCGTCTGGGCTCGTTGACCAGCTTGGCCCGACTGACTGCCGGAGATGTTCAGAACTGGGCCCTTCGCCAGCTCTCAGGTTTCCACCCCTTCATCGTGATCCGAGGGCATGTCAACGGCACTTCATTTTTGCCTCCTCTGATTCCGGTCCTGAGTAACTCCAAGATGAAGATCAAACAGGGGCCCGCGATCTCGGAAGTGGAAGGAGAGCCCTTTCAGGCAGCCGCCGACGGCACTGGATTGATAGTGGGATTTCGGGGACCCAAACGGGGCTCATTCGATGAGTGGGCAATGGATGTGATGGAGAGCCTGATCGAACTACGGGACGGCGTGATTCCCGCGGATGCCAGTCTCAAGCAACTGACGGACCCCGTCAGCCTCCGACATGTGGACTTCTTCAACGAAGGAGTGGTGTCGGTCACGTCCGAGCATCAGAATCCGGACGTGGGAGATGAGGTTCAGATCAAATTGATCAAGCTGCTCACCGAATTAGAACGTGCGCCGTTGCGCGATCAAGAGGTTCTTCGTTCCATTGTCCTCACAATTACGCGATTCCATGCCTCTCAGGAGGATAGCGCCTCGCTCCTGAAGGACTTGGCTCACAATCTGCTCGCCGGGGAAAAGGTAGGATACCGGGATGAGTATTTGGCCACGATCAAAGGGTTGCAAGTGGCCGACTTGAGGTCACTGGCCGGCCGTATCTTCAGCGTCGCCGCAAGACCTGCAACAAAGGACTCCCCCTAACTATGGATTCTCTGAAAGCCGTCATCATGGCCGGGGGCCAAGGGATTCGCTTCTGGCCCTTGAGCCGCCGCAGTCGACCCAAACAGTTTCTGAATGTCATGGGCCGGCGAACGTTGTTACAGGAGACGATCGCGCGACTGGATCCGCTCTTGAGGAGTCGGGATATCTTCGTCTGTTGCGGAACCGAGTACCAGAGAAATGTCTCAGAGCAGCTACCGGGGTTATCCTCGAAGAATCTTATCCTGGAACCCATGGCGAGAAGCACCGCCCCCTGTATCGCGCTGGCAGCAGCTCAGCTCCAGGAGAGCTTTGGAGATGTTTTGATGGCGGCGCTGCCGGCCGACCACGTCATCACCCGTCAAGAGGAATTCCATCAGGCTCTGGAGGCTGCGACAGAGCTTGCCGAGCAGGGGTGGCTGGTGACAATCGGGATTCAACCTACAGCTCCGACTACAGGGTATGGGTATATCGGACAGGGGGACAAGATCGGGCGGTTTGCCGGTTTCTCGGCCCGGCAAGTCGTGGAGTTCGTCGAGAAGCCGTCCTTGGAGCAGGCAACCGCCCTGGTGACGGAAGGGCACCACCTTTGGAACAGCGGCATTTTTGTGTGGAAGACGAGCGTGATCCTCGAGAATATCGAGCGATTGTTGCCCGAGTTGTCCGATCTTCTCAAGGACTTCGCAGGCCGCTGGGACGATCAGGAGCGGCTGGCTGAGGGTTTTTCTCGATTGGAGTCGATTTCGATCGATCACGGCGTAATGGAGCGGGCTGAGCGGGTGGCCGTTCTCCCGTGCGCTCTGGGTTGGAGTGATGTCGGCAATTGGCAGGCACTGGGGCAGCTCTTGCCCCGGGACGAATCCGGGAATGCTTCGAGTGGTTTGCTCGTCAAGAGTGACGCTTCCGACTGCGTGGTCCATAGTGGCCAGAAACTAGTCGCCTTGCTGGGTGTCAACGGACTGATCGTGGTCGATACGCCCGATGTTCTGCTGATCTGCGAGGCGAATCGGGCCGAAGAAGTAAGATCGATCGTGGAGACCCTGCGGAAAGAGAATCAGGAGGAGTTTCTCTAGCAGACCAGTTCTCTCAGTTGTTTCGAGCCGGTGCGGCTGGCGATTACACTGGTTCCATTGCGCAGGTGCAGAAGCAATCGTCGTTGATCGTAGGGTTCCATCGATACGATGTGGTCCATATTGACGATGTTGGACCGATGGATGCGCAGAAAATGGGCCGGATCCAGTCGTTCCTCCAATTTGGCTAACGAGATTCTGAGAAGGTAAGTGGTTGCCCCGGTTCGTAGTTCCACGTAGTCATCACAGGCATCGATACAGCTCACATCGCTGAGCTGGATAGGGATGATTCGATCTCCTTTTCGGGCGAAGAGTCGTTGAGTTGGTCCCTTGCCCAGGACTTCTTGAATCCTTTGTCCAACCGCCTCTCCTCCTTCTCTCTGCAACGTCTGGCGGACGCGTTCCAGAGTGTGCCGAAAGCGACGTTTTCCGAAGGGTTTGACCAGGTAGTCAAGAGCGCCTATTTCGAATGCGGTGACTGCGTAGTGATCGTAGGCAGTCGTAAAGACCACCACCGGCCGATGTCGAATCTGTTCCAACACCTGCAAACCGGAGAGCTCGGGCATTTGTACATCGAGAAACAGCAGGTCAGGTCGGAGTCTGTCGATGGTCTCGACCGCGGCCCGCCCATCGGCCACTTCTCCGATCACGCTCAGCCATTCGATCTCTTCCGCGAAATCCCTCAGGGTGCTACTTGCCAGTGGCTCGTCTTCAGCGATGACGGCACGAATCTTCATGTTCGATTCCTCTTTGTTACCCGGGCAGGCTGGATCCCGGTGGATTGACCGGCACATCGATGCGGGCTGTGAATCCCTGATTGGGGCTGCAGTCGATCCAGAGCCGGCCCGAATCTCCATAGACAGTCTCCAGACGCTGTCGAACTAGTTTCAACCCCAGCCCGGCCGGGGATTCGAGTGTCGCGGGGTTGCAGCCAAGCCCATCGTCACGCACCAGCAGCTCCAGGCGTGGGCCGACCCGGCGGGCTCTGACCAGCAACTGGGAACTCGCCGCCTGGGGAGCGATTCCATGCCGGATCGAGTTCTCGACCAGAGGTTGGAGGCAGTAAGCGGGAACCCGGCAGGAGAGAGCTTCCGGCTCGGTTTCCAACTGGAACTCCAAACGATCTCCAATCCGCAACTTCTCCAGCGCCAGATAATTTCCAACGAACTCCCACTCCTCGGCCAATCGCACCAGATCTCGCTGCTGCTGATCCGCACCCACCGCATAGCGCACGAGATCTCCGAACTGTTCGATCGCCACCTCGGCAGCATCCTGATCATTGCGAACCAGAGCGAGGAGAGAATGCAGCGTGTTGAAGAGAAAGTGCGGTTGCATCTGGGCCCGCAGGGCTCGGAGTTCGGCTTGAGTGCGGAGGGTTTCCGCTCGGGCTACGCGGGCTTCTTCTGCTCGCAGGCGGGGGACAGTTTCGAAGACATAGCCAACGCTGGCAACCGTCGAATAGAGCATCAGCCCCATCAGGAACTGCCAGGGTAGGAGCTCCCAATCTTCGGCCCGGATGGGAGGGCCTCCTTCCAGCACGCGCAGAAGCGCGAATAGACTGAAGCTGGCTAGCCCGGATTATGCAAGAGATCCGGATTCGAGTGGATTGGGGATCAGAAAAAATGCCGTAGCTCTCTGATATAAAAGGGTTTATTAAACAAATCCTTATCGGAGAACTACGGCAATGTCAAACCCAGTCTGTCAGACCACCCTGGCATTTCACTCGCACACACAAATCACGGCTCGTTTTGATGGTGGGAACCTGACTTCCGATGCCGGATGGCTGTTGTTTGGTTCCCTGGATCGGCAAGATCGACTCTGCGAGGACTTCAGTTCGTGTATTGCGGATAGCCGGGACCAACGCTACGTTCGTCATGAGCAGTTAAAGCTGATCCGACAACGAGTCTTTCAGATCGTTGCCGGGTACGAAGACTGCAATGACGCGGACACGCTGCGCTCGGATCCCATGCTCAAGACCGTCTGTGATCAGTTACCTGAGAGCGATCCTGACTTGGCCACCCAGGCAACTTTTTCCCGTTTGGAAAACTCTGTCAGCAAGAAGGATCTCATGCGTCTGAGCCGGGGGTTCCTACAGCGTTATGTCCGCTCGCTGAAGAAGAGACGCCCCGACCCGGTCATCTTGGACCTGGACAGTACTGACGACCACACTCACGGCCAACAGGAATTCTCTTTTTACCACGGCTATTACCGAAACCACATTCTGCATCCTTGGCTGATCTTCGATGCCGTTACGGGGGACCTGGTCACTGTCGTATTGAGGCCTGGAAACAAGGGGGCTGCCTCTCACATCGTTCCTATTCTGAAACGAATCGTGAAAGCCATTCGACGAGAAGTTGGCAAGGAACTTCAAATTGAGATCCGGGCCGACAGCGGCTTTGCCACGCCTCGGCTCTACGAGTTCTGTGAATCTGAAGAGAACAAACTCCAATATGTCATTGGGTTAAGCCGGAACCCCCGCCTGCAACGGATGGTCGAGCCGATGCTCGAGTCGACTCGACTCAGGTTCGACGAGTTCGAGGAAAAACAGCGTCAGTTTGACGAGTTTCTTTATCGAGCCGGCAGCTGGGATCGATTCCGTCGCGTCATCGTCAAAGTGGAAGTCGACCATCGGGGGATCAATCGTCGCTTTGTGGTCACCAACCGAGACGATCTCTCTTCCCAGTCCCTTTATGATCACTACACCGATCGAGGACAGTCGGAGAACTTCATCAAGGCTTTTAAGAACCATCTGAGTATGGATCGGCTGAGCTGTCATCGATTCCTGGCCAACCAGTTTCGACTTCTCCTGCATGGGCTGGCTTACCAGATGTTCGTCCGACTCCGCGATTATCTGTATGGAACCCCCTGGCAGAAACTCGAAATCGAAACTTTGCGTCGCCGGGTCCTCAAAATTGGGGCGCGGGTTCGACAAACCACTCGACGCATCTGGGCCCATCTTTCCTCCGGCTTTCCGGAGCAGGCCCTTTTCCTCCTCGTCTTGAATCGCCTTAACTCCAGCTAGCCTCTCCTAGCTCCCGAATGATCGTTTAGGACACTCATTCAGGCCCAACTCCGTCTGAAATTCACTCCCCCACCTACTCCACACGGCTCGTCCACAGAGATCCCTCGAAAATCCGCCTGTCGCACTTTCGATCTCCCGATTTGGGCCACTTTCGACTCTCTTTTCAACTCCGGCCTACGGTTCTTGCATAATCCGGGCTAGGGTGCTCAAACCGGCGAAAGCAGAAGCTGCAATCACATGAACTACTCCGAACCACAGGCGCTGGCTTCCCGACCAGGGTAGTGTGCGGCATAAGGCAAGCACCGCCAGACCGAGCACAGCCTCAGGCACGACGTTGGCAATAGCGATTACGACAGAGAAGAAGGAGCGAACATCGGTCGACATTAGAGCCAGCCAGTAAAGTGCGGCGTAGAAGGTCCAACTGGCGATGTAGATGGTCCAGAATCGAGGGGAACCTTGTGTACTTTTCATAACGCTTCCTGCCGCGAGGGCCGGCGGACCTTACCGCCTGAGTCAAGCATAGAAAAAGTGGAGCGTCAGGGCTAGCCGGAATCCGTTCAACGGGCCAGACACCTGTCCCTTGCAACTTGCGTACAGTCGGGGATCAAGTTTCTGAAACTGCGAACTGACTGCCGTTTGGCCTCGTTGTCGCAAGACCCGTTCGCAATTGGCACGTTATTGCGGAATCGCTCGTCTAGATTCCCACCAGATTCAACTGCTGTTTCTTGAAACCTCGCTCAACCGCCCAAACATCGAGGACCAGTCCTGCAATTTCATCGGCGTCGGCCACGGCCGCTACTTCCTCTTCCAGATCGATCAAGTGTAAATAGCGACCGCAAGCGTTGCAGCACTGTAAGCTCCGGGCTGGGAATTCTTCGGCCGAATAGTAGACCAGCACCTTACGCCGTTCTTTACCACAGAACGTACAAGCGTTTCTGGGGCTCTCCCACTCGTGCAAACAGAGGGCACAGACGAGAGAAAGAGCCCGTCCATGGCCTATTCCTCTCAATAGCCCCACCTGAGGAGCGTGGGAACAGCGGGGACAGGCCTGGGGTCGGTCTGCACCCGCTCTTCCGATCTTTTCTTTTTTTCCCAGAGAGTGCCGATAAGCGAATGGCTGCAACAGAATTCGGGCCGGCAGACAGTCCGGCCCGTCTGTCTCTTGCCGCTCCCAGTAACGGGCCAGAAGCTGTTCGAAGCGATCGGATGCTAGGCCTCTGAGAGCCGTTTTCATCTTGTCGGTGCCGACTCTTCGGATCAGTGTACAAACCGAGGGTAGGAGCTCAGGCAAGCCAGCCCAAGCGATCTCAACGGGTACCGAGTTCGCTTGAAATTCAGCCACATGGCCGAAGAAGAGAAGTGCTTCTCGGGCCGCTTCGAACTGAGCAGCCAGTTCGCGAGCGCGCGCTGCACGCGACCAGCTCAGTTCCCGGAACGATCGCGATACCATCGGTAGTGATGAGACTTCGCCCAACTCCTTGATACTTTGCCGTGAAGCATGGCCCGCAGGGCTCCGGGCACAGCTAGTGTACCCATGTAGATGTGCACGATAATCAGGAAAATAGATGCGATCGAGGCAATCGGGTGAACTAGAATTGCCACCAGTCTCAAGCCTTGAGAGGTTGACTCCGGAAACCACAGAACCAGTCCGCTGGCCAGGAGTAGCAAACAGCTAACGGCCTGCAGCCAGAACAACATCTTTTGTCCGGCATTGAAACGGCCGGCCGCCGCCAAACCTCCCTCTTGATTCATAGCGTACTGATGCGACCGGGCCAGCCACTGGCGGTCCTGCCGATCGATCCGCATCTGCCCGGCCCAACGCCGGAACACTTCACTCAGAATCAGCGCAAAAAAAACGCCCCCCCAGGGATGCCAGGCTCGAACCATAGTCCCTCCACCCAGGAGGGCCGCCCGCCCAAAAAAACCGGGCGTCCAAAGTGCCACACCACTGATGGCGGCATACAAGAATCCAGCTGCCGTCAACCAGTGGAGCATTCTCTCAACAAAACTGAAGCGTTCGATCTCACCCGGACTGGGCTCACTCGGCTTAGACTGCCCTGAATCGTTTACGGTGGGAATTGGCTCTCTGACCCCCTGGACCCTTCCCCCATGTCAGTCTTCTTCATGATCTTGCTTGGGACCGAAATAAAGGAAGTGGAAAAAGGTACCGAACAAACCACCCAGCAACAGCAGATTCCCCAGCCACTTGACGGGCCCTTGCCACAAAGCCACACTCCAATGAATCTGAGGGTCGGCGGGCAAACCGTAGAGCTCCGGCTGATCCGCCTCCTTCAGTACATAGACCACGTTGGTTCCTCCCACCCCAGGCGGATTGTAGACGCCCGCCCGAGCAAAACCATCTTCCTGAAGATCAGCCGCCCGGCGTTCGGCCTTTTGAAGCAGGTCTTCTCGAGTTCCAAAAGTGAGACAGCTGGTGGGACAAGCCTTGATGCAAGCCGGTTCGAGCCCCACCTCGACGCGATCCGAGCACAGGGTGCACTTGAAAACCTTTTGATCGACTGGACTCCGCCTCGGGACGTCAAACGGACAGGCGGTTATGCAATAGCCACAACCGATGCACTTCTCCTGCTCGAAGTCGACGATCCCGTTGCTTCGAGTAAAGATGGCCCCGGGTGCCGGACAAGCCTTTAGACACCCTGGATCGGCACAATGCATGCACTGGTACTTGGCCATGGTCCAGGAGAAGTCGCTACCTCGCTCGACCTCATTGAACTGAATCACATTCCAGAAGTCATACTCCACCCCAGGGCGGGTCTGATAGGTTCCCTGGAATTCCATGGGAGTAAAGCCGTGATCATTCCATTCTTGGCAAGCGATCTCGCAGGCCTTGCACCCAATACAGGTGCTGGTGTCGATCAGTTTGGCGACGACAGGAGTTTCGCTCATGTGTCCACCTTCTCGACATTGACGAGGAAGCCCTTGTATTCGGGAGTCCCCGAGTTAGGATCCAGCACTGCAGGGCTTAAGTTATTCGCCAGAGGCCCTTTGACTCTCCCTACAAAACCCCAATGAATGGGGATTCCGACCTGGAATATCTGTTTTCCTCCGACCTGCAGTGCACGCAGGCGATTTGTGACCATGGCATGGCCGACCACCGATCCCCGTGCCGACGAGACTCGCACAAGTTCTTGTTCTGAATTCCTTTTTGAGAAGCCAATTCATGGGGTAGTTCGACAAAGAAGTTGGGCTGTAGCTGGGAATTGGCATCGATATGCTTGGTCCAGTAATGAAAGTGTTCGGTCAGGCGAAAAGTCACCGCCACGTAGGGGTAGTCCTTGGCATCGCCCAGGGGATCAAGATCGCCACCCAGAATTTGAACCATCGGATTCCCGCTCACAGCGGGGTGCAAGGCATTCGCGACCGGGGACTCAGCCGGTTCGTAGTGTTCTGGAAACGGCCCTTCGGCAAAGTCCGTTGCAAATAGTTTCGCGACTCCTTCCGGCAACATGATGAAAGCCCCGGCGGAATCTGGTTCCGCGGTTGGTCCGAAATCTGGAATGTCTCCCACCCAGCGCTTTCCGGTCCAACGAATGCCGGCTCGGGTGGGATCCCAGGGCTGTCCTTCGGCATCGGCCGAGGCCCGGTTATAGAGGACTCGGCGGTTCAAGGGCCAGTTCCAGGACCAGTCATGGTAGAAACCGAGTCCGCTGGGATCGTCCTGACCACGCCACGCCATGAGATTCCCAGCCTCGGGATAGGAGCCGGAGTACAACCAGTTGCCACACAGCGTCGATCCATCGTCCTTGAGGTCGGCGAAGCTCGAGAGTTGGCGACCAGTGGAGCTGTCCTGGCCGTTGATCTCACGAGCTACTTCCTGTTGGTCGGGCACCGCCTGGTTCTGATAAGGCCAAGAAATGTCGAGCAGTGGATCGGCTGCGGTCCCCCCCTCATTCCGATAGAGTTCGCGCAGTTTCAGGAATAGACGGGCGATGATTTCTTGATCGGGTCTGGCCTGCCCGGGCGGATCCAGAGCTTTCCACTTCCACTGCAGCCAGCGTGAAGAATTGACGAAGGTCCCGTCCTTTTCCGCCGAGCAGGCGGCTGGCAGGAGGAACACTTCGGTGTCGATCTCTGCCGCTTCGGGTGCTCCCGGATAGTACTCTCCCGCCAATTCTCGGGATCTCCAGAAAGAGGAGGTCTCGGTGTCGAAACACTCGGCCACGACGAGCCACTTCAGACGGCTCAAGGCGGCGATCATTTTGGTCGAATTTGGCCCATTGGCAACCGGGTTCATACCGAAGGAAACCAGGCCTTCCACACTACCGTGCAGCATGCGATCAAAGAGATGCGCCCAACTATGATCCTCTCCTTCGCCGATCTTGGGCAGGTTGTGATAGGAATACTCGTTGTCTGCGGTAGCCGCGTTGCCGTAGAAAGCCTTGAGCAGGCTGCCCATGAACTTCGATGTGTTCTTCCAATAATTAACTGACCCCGGGGATAAGGGTGTTGGAGATGTTTCTTCGAGATACTTGCTGAGACTGGTCTGATGGGCCTGAGGCAGATTGAGATAACCTGGAAGTTTGTTCCAGGCTCCCATGTCGGTTGCTCCCTGGATGTTGGAATGTCCCCGTTGGGCATTCACTCCACCGCCGGGCACTCCCATATTCCCGAGCAGCAACTGCATCATGGCTGCCGCGTGGATCAACTGCACTGAATGACTATGCTGAGTCCAGCCCAGGGCGTAGAGGATAGTCCCTCGTCGATCTGCCCTTCCCGTGGAACAGATCACCTCGGCGGCACTGTGAAACTGTTCAGCAGTGCAGCCGCAAATCGAGGCAACTCTCTCTGGAGTATAACGACTGTAATGCTGCTTGAGGAGCTGGAAGACTGACTGCGGATGCTCCAGCTTGGGGTCTGTCTTACAATGGCCCTGGGAATCGAGCTGATACTGCCAGGAAGACTTGTCATACCCTCGTTTAGCCTCGTCCCAACCGGAAAAGAGCCCCTCCGAGAACGAGAATCCCTCCTTCACCAGAAAAGGCGCATTGGTATGCAGTTTTACATAGTCCTCGTGGTGCAAATCGCGAGACAGGATGTGATGAATCAGTCCACCCAAGAAAGCGATGTCCGATCCAGATCGGATCGGTACGTACAAATCTGAGACGGCGGCAGTTCGATTGAAGCGGGGATCGATGCACACCAGACGAGCCTTACGCTTCCGTTTGGCCTCCATGACAAAGCGAAACCCGACAGGGTGATTTTCGGCCGGGTTGCCTCCCATCACCAGCACGACATCAGTGTTGGCAACGTCGGTCCAGCCATTGGTCATGGCACCCCGTCCAAAAGTGGCAGCCAGACTGGCTACCGTGGGGCCGTGTCAGAGGCGGGCCTGGTTTTCGTAGGCCTGGATCCCCAGGCCGAGACGAAACTTACTGAGCAAGTAGTTGATTTCATTAGTATCGGTGCAGCCACCGATCAAGCCCACGTTAGCCAGGCGATTGACGACTCGACCTTGCTCATCGTGGGTCTGAAAGCCGGCGTCCCGAGAGTCCTTGATTCTGCGCGCGATCCGATCGAACATTTCCTCCCAGGACAAGACCTGCCAGCGGGTCGAATTGGGAGCTCGATAGAGTGGCCGAGTTACCCGCTGATCGTTCACCACAAAGTGCTTGAGAGTGAGTCCTTTCGGGCACAGGGTACCCCGGTTGATGGGGCTGTCTGGATCGCCTTCCACATGGACGATCGTCGGATCGACGTTGCGTGACTTGTCTCCCAGGGTATGGATCACTACGCTGCAGCCAACGGCGCAGTAAGGGCAGATGCTATGGGTCTGTGTAGTTCTCGAGATCTTCAGCTCACGCGCTTGAGCTGCCGCCAGCTTGAGGTCGAAGCCAAATGCGGTCGAGCTGACAGCCGCACTAGCCTTCAGGAAGCCCCGTCTGGAAACCTCCACTTTTAATCACCCTCCGCGATCCGAATTGGAATTCTGGTTGACTCTCGTGCGACCACCACGGACTCTGGGGGCTCGCGGCCGTGCCGTCTATTAGAGAACCCACTCGTCGCAGATTCAAGCAGCCAGGACAGCTCTGAGCCTGCTACGCTCACGATCTGCCTCGCCACCTCGGTTCCCACCACGCATGGTAGGAGTCGGCTCCGCCCGGCGAACTTCCCCCGATCCAAGGGACCGCAAGCTCTGAAAATACTTCCGCCCTACTCCCTCCAAACTGGTTCATGGAGAGAGAAAATCACACCCGGGAATCAGCCAAACGCCCGGAGTTCGCCACCCGGAGGTTCTGGAGCGGACTTGGACAGGCTTCTAGCGGATTGAGACGCGGGACGATAGAGTGTTAGTAACCTTTCTTCACGGGCGAATGCAGGGCGAAACTCAGAAAGGAAATCACCGGATGATGGGCCAATTCCGAGCTGCATTGCTGTTCCTTCTTCTTTGTTCCAGCTGCGTTTCCGAGCCCCTTCAGGTAGAGCCGAGGAACGCCCCCATCTGGCCCGGGGAGGAGTGGCCGTCCTCCTCCGCCGGAGCCGAGGGGATTGATCCGGAGGCGATCGATGAACTGGTAGCCGACCTGAAAAGTGGAGTCTACGGACTGGTCGACCATTTTCTACTCATTCGGCACGGTCGGGTGGTGGCCGATCATCAGTTCTCGCAGGACTATGCCACCATTGCAGCTCAATATGATCCGACCAACCACCAGTACAACTACGACCACCCGGCGTGGCACCCGTACTACCTGGACAGTCGGCTCCACAGCTTGCAGTCGGTGACCAAGAGCGTGACTTCGGCGGCCCTGGGGATTGCTCTGGACGAAGGACTCATCACAGGCGTGGATGTCTCAGTACTCCCCTTTTTCTCGAGCTACTCATTTGCGCAATCTGACGCCCGCAAGACGGCGATGACGCTGGAAGACCTCCTCACAATGCGGAGCGGAATCGAGTGGAAGACAGACGCGTCCTACGAAAGCGGACAGCACAGCACGAATCTACTGGAGGCTAGCGATCAGTGGATTCAGCACATCCTCGATCAGCCCATGGATGCCCAACCCGGCACCGTGTTCGAGTACAACGATGGAGCCAGTGTCCTGATCGGGAAGATCCTACGCCAAGCGACTGGTCAACGGATCGATCACTGGGCGTCGGAACGCTTGTTCAAACCGATTGGAATTGAGGATTTCTATTGGAAGATCACGCCCGACGGAGAAGCCGACACCGAAGGAGGTTTGTATCTGTCGTCCCATGACCTGGCCCGGATCGGATACCTCTTCCTGCGGGACGGCCAATGGGAGGGAAAGCAAATCCTGTCCCAGGAATGGGTGCGCCGCTCAACCTCTCCGATAGTTGCCGACGTCGCTCCCAAAAATGAGCGCAATGACTCGGGTTATGGCTATCAATGGTGGGTGCCGGATCATGACAGCGGACAGACTCAGATCTTTGCCGGCAACGGTTATGGAGGGCAATTCGTCCTGGTGGCGCCGAAATACGATGTAGTAGCAGTCTTCAATGGCTGGCACATTCACGGCCGCGCCGAACGATCCACTTACCGTGCGCTTCAGGAGCGAATACTTCCGGCGATTCGAGAATGAGTGCCAGCCGCAAGCGATTTGCTGCGTGGCAGGCAAACGAAATGCAATCGCCGATCGAGTGACTCTCAGAACTCCGGTCAAGCCGCCTGTGGACGGTGAAGGGTTCGGAGCCGGGGAGGCTGCATCCGGTTCTCCTTTGCCGCTCTTTCCTATCCGCTCGCCTCGCAGCTTAGGTTGGGGCCGACTGCCTGAACGCGGGTTTGGAGCGCCCAATTTCAGAGCGCCAAGCGGCAGCGCGAGCGCGGGAAAGCTTGGCCACGATCTGCCGAAACTCCGGTTAAAACGGGCGTGGCGCTTCCGCTTGCGGCTCTAATCCCCGTACTTCGATCTCAGCGGCTCGGCGGTCGATCTAAATTGACTCCTTCTTCGGTTGCAGCCCTTGTACTATGCCTGTCTACGGCTTCGCGTCCCTGCGCTTGCATTTCGTTCCCGACGCTTTGCCAGCCCTAAGGAGCCGAGCCCACACCGTCCATCTTCCAAAAATCAATCCCGGACGCCTGCTTGCCGACATCGATCGATGCGCGGACTTCGAAGCTCTGCAGGTCGATGACGTCGACCGTACCAGGATCGCCAGCAACGCCTTCCACCGACACGAACGCAAAACGATTGTCGGAGCTGATGGTTACTCCGTGGGTGATCTTCCTGCTGGCGGGGACGCTGGCCAGTTCCCGGCCTGACTCGAGATCCCAGATCGCGGTCGAATGGTTCGGTTTACAGGTCGCCACAAGTAGCTTTCCGTTGGGACTGACTGCCAGATTGTAGGGCCCTTTCTGGGTGTTGAACCGACGCGTGATTTTCCAATCTTGCAAGTTCACTTCAACCACCTGGTCAGCCCCTTGTAGTGCTACGTAGGCCAGTTGCCGGGTAGGGTGGGGCTGGACCCAGGTTGGTTTTGCCACCGCCATCTGGTGGTCACCAGAATCCATATTGTGCCCCTCATGGCCGGACATTTCGACCAAGCGGAGCCTACGGCTGACTTCCAGTTTCATGACATCGATCTCGTACAGATCGTCACTCATCATACCGACTGAATAGTGGAATCTACCGTCGGGACTGGCGCGCGACCCGTGCGGCATGATGCCTTGCTCAATGACCGCAATCTCGGTCATCGAAGAAGTATCGATGACCGAAACCGTGCTCGGCACCATATCGCCATGCAAATTGAAGTTCACCACGAACAGCAAACCGGTAGTTGAACTGATATCCATGGTGGCCGGGAAGAGGCCCGCCTTCACGTCGTTGATGGCCGCATTATCGGAGGTGGCGTACTTGTAGACATATCCGTAAGGATTGCCGTGGGCAATCGAGACGTACCAATAGCGTCCCCCCGGCGCCACCCGAACTCCATGGGGCCCCTCGATTTCAGTGGGGAAGATTCCTACCGGGATGCGTTGTACCACCTGGCCGCCGGCTGGCCCAAACTTAACCAGATAGACGGCATCATCCGATTCTGCAGCCACGTAAACGTAATAGTTATTGACGACTGGATCCCCGACGGCTGTGGCCGGAGATGGAGAGACGATCAGCAGTAAAACTACCAGGATCAGAGACTTGTGCAGACTCATCGCTTGACGGCCCCTTTCTCCTCTTCCCGAGGAAGTAATTTTACGGCCCAGAGACCGCTATGAAAGTCCGAGAAGAAAATGTTTCCCTTGTAGGGCTGGGGGCCCCAGACCATCGGAGAATTGGGAATATACCCGTCTGGATCGTCCGAGTAGAAGCGGCCAATTTCGCGTCCCTGAGCGTAGAGGTCCCCTAGGAGTTCTCCGGAGATATCGAGCACCCGGAGCCCTCCCTGGTAGTAACCGACATAGAGAATCTCGTGCTCTTCATCGATCCAATAGTTGTGGACACCGAAATCACCGATCTTGTAACGGGCCACCTCGGAGGGATGCTCGGGATCGTCGAATTCGATGAAATGGACCCACCCTTTCATACGGCCGGGCAACTTGCTCTCCAGGTTGTTGAAGTTACCCGTCGTCCGTGGATTTGACCAGGAAGCTTCATCCCCTCCCAGGACGTAAAACTTGTCGGCCGAAGCACTCTGAAACGGCCAGACGGCATGGGTCCACCCGGTTAACTGAGCCATTCGTCCCATCTCGATGGGACGAGCCGGGGATCCTCCCTTGCCGCCTCCGCCAACGTCCACCATGACGACCCCATCAGTCCAGCCGGCATGGTAGGCGATTCCGTCTCGCACCCAGACATCGTGCACCGCCCTGCCCGGGCTATCGGTCTCGAAGCGACCCACTCGAGCTGGCTGCCGGGGATCTTCGATATTGACTACATCCCAGCGACGACCGTTGTTGACGGCGTAGACGTGGTCTTCATAGACGAAGACGTTATGCACTCCACCGGTCAACTGATCATCAAAGACGGAAAGAGTCTTGACTTCCCGCGGGTTGCTCACGTCCAGAATGACAATACCGTTGCGACGATTGGAAGCCCCTTCTCGGCTCAGTACGCAGATCCGACCGTCGGCAGAAACTTTCACATCATTGACGGTGCGGGCGTCAATTTGGACGGTGTCGACGAGGACCATGTTGCGAGGATCGGTCACGTCATAGAAATAAGCGTGGCCCTTTCCGTTCCAGCTCCCGACGACGGCATAGTCACGACCATCCGATCCTTCCCAAACCCACAGATCCGAGGTCCGATGCTCACCGGTCCGGGCCTGTCCCAGAAATTCGAACTTGCGGGCAACATCCCGCTCCGTGATACGCACACTCTCTCGGGCAACAGCACTCCCCGACATGGCTACCACGGTGAAGATACCCACTTGCTCGGCCACGAAGCGACCATCATCCAGGATTTGGGCCCCGGCGCCGGCGCCCACCGAGTCGGCATGTCCGACATCCGGCAGAGACCGAAGCGTGAAGGTGATCGGCACACCTTTGACCTCGTCTCCGCGAGCATCGCGACCCACCGCAGTGAAGTGAATGACATCACCCGTCCGAGCCTCTTGGCGGGAAGCGGTTAAGGAAATCGAGCGAATGGGGTTCGGTTGGACAGTGAACTGAAAACTTGCATTCACATCGTCGATCGTCGCCGTCAGGCTGGCCGTCCCCGGCGCCAATCCGATCACGTTACCAAACCCATCGGTCTCTGCCACTCGCGGGTCGCTCACCCGCAAAGTGGCCGAAACACTCGGCCTGATGGCTCCACTGACGTCGGTGCCCACGACGCGAACGGCAACCGCGGTCCCTGTTGAAATCGTGGCAGGGACATCTTCGATCTCAATCTTCTCGAGAGGTGGAACAGGGACGTCAACGATGATTGAGGCCCGAAGGCCCGGTTCTCTGGACCCCGTGTAGGAGTCGGGTGCTCCCTCGAATGGCGTATCGGGAGAAAGAGCAGTCACTTTGTGTTGACCCGGCGCAAAAGGCCGTACCAAGCCTCCCGGAGTCACTGCCATCATGAGCCGGCTGCCCGAGAAGAAGAGGACCTGGGCATCGGGAATTACGTTGCCGACAGCATCTTTGACTACTGCCGCAACCTGAGCAGTCTTGCCTACTTCGACGGTCAGACTGGAGGGCGTAATCTCAATCGAAGTCGGTTTCTGAGCGAAGACCAGATCCGAAATCCCAAGGATACCGATTAGTGTCAATGTGGCCGAAAGCAGCCGAGTGTTATTGAATCGTCTCATGTTAGTTTCCTATTCCTGCCGCTAGGGCGAATGCCGATTTGGGTTGCTGACTCGTTATAGACTTCGAGCTGGCGATCACTCTACACCCTCCTGCATTTTCGGAAAAGCTTCAGTCGCCACTGGAGCTCCATCGTACTGCAGCCAGAGCTACGCCGGATCGTTCATAAGAGAAACTTGCCGGAGGCATTGGCGGAGTGCAGCTCCGCCTTGTACACAAGGTGCCGAAGCAGGGGACAGGGTCCGGGGGTCCAGGGGTCCAATGCCCATGTTTGAGGGATCCTGATTGCCGGATCCGACTTGGACCGCCGGATTCGTCAGCAAATCTAACTCCTACAAAGCGTGGATCGGTTCTCAGGAGGCGAAGCAAACAAAGGAGGCATCAAGTCAGAGAATAATCGAGTTTCAGGTCAGCCCAACCCCCGGCCGGTGGCCGGATGACTCATGAGAGAAACTGAGCTCCCGTGTAGCCACAAAGGGGGGACGATGTCGCAGAGGAAAGCCGAGTTTCACAACCGTGGGAAGCGCCTTCTGAGGCGGCGTGCTGTACTATGCTCGTCAGGCAGGCAAACGGAAATGGGCCTCGAACCATGAAAGCAACATCTTTGAGTTGCCCTTCTTGTGGCGCACCGGTTGAAGACCTCCATCAAAAGACCAATCTGTGCGAACACTGTGGTCGGAGCTTTGTCATCTCAGGACGGGACAAACCGGGCCGAAGGAAGCGATCTGAGCGCCCTCCGACTGCCCCCACTGTGGGAACCCTCGTGTGGCAGCGGCTGCGACCTCACACGCGCCTCCTGTTCCACCTCCTGGCAGTGCTGCTTACGCTCGGCGCTGCGCGCCAGATTTTGACCTTCTTCACTTTCTCGAAGGGTCGGGGGTTTGCTGATAAATCCATTCTCTCGGCGATTCTTATCGGGGTCTCCGCTTTGCTTTTGGCAAGCACAGGTCGCAAAGTTTCTGGAATGCTACTCAGCATCCTCGGAGGCTTGGTGTTGATGTCCAAGCCCTTCCTGTTTCCGATCTGGAGTGATTTCATGGGAGAGCGGCGGCTTTTTCGACTGAACACCGAGACGCATCTCAATTTCTTGATTCCTGGGATACTCTTATTTGCACTCGGGCTACTTCTATCACTGACACTGCACCGTCGTACCGAAGCTCAGGAGGATTGAAAGGGCTTTAAACGCCTAGCCGAGGGAGAACCATTGACCAAGCCAATCGATTATCGGAGACGAGCACTTGCGATGTTCCCCTGGATTTGTGCCCGTTGTGCGCGCGAGTTCAGTGGCAAAAGACTGCGCGAGTTAACGGTCCACCATAAGGACCATGACCACGACAACAATCCGCCTGACGGTAGCAATTGGGAGTTGCTTTGCATCTACTGCCACGACGACGAGCATTCTCGACTGGAAGTTGCCGACGCCTACGCTGAAGCTAGACCGGCTCCCAAGCAGGAAGTCCTGAGTACACACAGGCCTTTTGCGGACCTCAAGGACAAGCTCAAGCGCAAGGAGTAGGAATTGGAATGACTGAAACGCAAGGGTCTCAGCAGAGAGACCTGCTATCAACCGATATGTTGGAGCGGTTTCGGGAGCGGGCACCGATCTACGATCAGGAGAACCGTTTCTGTCAGGAAGACTTTGACGAGCTGCATCAATGCGGCTATCTGAAGATGGCTATCCCGACAGAGTTCGGAGGGCTGGGATTCAATCTGTCCGAAGTCTGCTATCAGACCCGCCGACTGGCCACCTATGCCGCTCCCACCGCGCTCTGTACCAACATGCACATCTACTGGACCGGGGTCTGTTCGGAGTTGCACAAACAAGACGATCATTCCCTCGACTGGGTACTGGAACAGGCCGGGCAAGGAGCCGTGTTGGCAGCCGGACATGGCGAAAAGGGAAACGACCTCCCCATCCTCTTTTCCACCACGACGGCTCAACCGGTGGACGGGGGCTACGTAGTCAACGGTCACAAGTCTTTCGGCAGTCTGACTCCGGTCTGGGACTGGATCGGCATCCATGCCCAGGACAATTCCGATCCTGACAACCCGAAGATTGTCCACGCCTTTGTGCCACGCGAAGCCGAGGGGATCTCGATCCTTGAAACCTGGGATGTGATGGGGATGCGGGCGACTCGAAGCGATGACACCCTACTCGAGAACGTATTTGTTCCCAGCCAGCATGTGGCTCGCGTGGTTCCAGCCGGTTTTGCGGGAGCCGACCTGTTCGTCCTTTCCATTTTTGCCTGCGCGCTTGTCCCATTCGGCGTCATCTACGAAGCAATTGCTCAGCGTTGCCTCGAGTTGGTGACCGAAATGCTCGAAGGGAAAACTTCGCTCGGGCTGTCTCGGGACATGCGACACCATGCCGAAGTTCAGCACGGGATCGCCGAAATGGTGCTCGACTTGGAGACGATCCAGCCTCATCTGGAACGGATCGCCCAGGACTGGGCTGATGGGGTTGACCATGGTTCCTTCTGGGCCCTGAAGATCGTGGCGGCCAAGTACCATGCGGTCGAAACCGGCTGGAGAGTAGTGGACCAGGCAATGGAACTTTCGGGAGGATGGGGGATGTTCCGCAAGACCGAACTTGAGCGACTTTTCCGAGATGCCCGAGCCGGCCGATTCCATCCCGCCAACTCGGCTCTGACTCATGAGATTGCAGCCAAGACAGTGCTCGGCCTGGATATGGACGATCAGCCTCGTTGGGGATAGAGCCTGCAGAATGGCCAGGGCGGAGCCGCGTACGATAACCTCCCAGGTTGTCATCCGGATTCAAGTTTCAGGCTAACGAGGCTCCGCCTCAGACCGACAAGCAGAGCTCCACTTGATGCTCAAAAACCCTCGCCTTTGCCCTTCCGGCAAGTAGGTGTCACCGCAAGCCGAACTTCGGAGAGGAAGCTCCGGGCTAGCGACCGTCTCTCGAGCAAAGGGAACCGGAGTCCTGGTGCCGACGAGCCCCGCGTTCCCGCGCTCGCGCTGCCGCTTGGCGCTCGGAGAGCCCGCATTCCAAGGCCGCGGTCCGGTTATCGACTGACTTTGAACTTCGGGGCACGACTATTAGAGCCGCAAGCGGGAGGCAGCGTTCGGCACAGCCAGACTTGCCAGTTACGAAAAACCTCGCCGCCAGACTGTTACCAGGTCTCGACGCATGACTCGGGGTCGAAGTAGGGGCTAGCCCTTTCTAGTTTGGAACTTTCATCCAATACTTCATGTCGGTTTATCCCGACGCTTTCGGTAGTTCCTACAATGCGTGACCTGCTTGGGTGCGGCAAGTCAATCAAAATTGCGAGCAAGGATGGAGCACGTCGACGACTTCGCTGATCTGATTGACTCGGCTGGCTGGTGGAATTGCTTTAACCCGCAATCTGCGAGAACATGCTGTCAAATCCACACTGCCTTTCCTCAGAAAGCGGGGCCACTAATGCAAAGCAGACGGAGTGCGCGCAGAGCATCTCTCGTCACAGGGATCCTCTCCCTTCTGTTGTTCGTGCTAATCGAGAACACGCTGGCCCAGTGCGTCGTGCCACCTCCAGGACTAGTCGCCTGGTGGCCGGGCGATGGGGGCGCCAATGATATTGCCGGGGGCAATCATGGCACAGTCCGGGGTGGGACTTTTGAGACGGGTTTCGTCACGTCTGGGAACGGTCAGGCATTCAGCTTTGACGGCGACGATGACTTCGTGGATGTGGGCAACCGTCCTGCTTTGGAAGCGATTTCAGGAATGACCATCGATGCCTGGATCAATCCATCATCGCCGACACCCCCCAGATCCAACGCGGCCGTAATCGCTGGAAAGGGAACACTCGGCAGTTTTGGCGGGCGTAGCGGTTACGCTCTTATTTTTGACGATGACTTCACAGTCGACTTCGCCAAGAATGGTGGCGTCTTCATGAAGAGCTCCACCCAGATTCGTGTCGGTGAATGGAACCATGTGGCTGCCACTTGGGATGGGAGTATCTGGAAGCTCTACTTGAACGGCATATTGGAGGCTGAAAGCACGGGTGATGTTGCTCCCAGACAGGGTGGAGACAGTTTTCGCATCGGGAGCTTTCGCAACTTACCTTTTCCCGGTCTGGTCGACGAAGTTGACTTCTTCAGCCGCGCCCTCTCCGCTGATGAGATTCAGGACATTTTCCAGGCGGGTTCCGCTGGAAAGTGCAAGTTCGTCGTCCCCCCGGAGGTCGAGGGCACTTTCCTGGCTTACTTCCCCCAGTTCGCGGTCGGGGGTAGTGCGACGACTTTTTTCACGGTCAACAATACGAGCACGGAGGAAAGCACCGTATCCGTGGAGCTTTTTCGTTCCGATGGCAGCCTGTTGTGGCAATTGGAGTTTCAACTCCTGGCAGGGGCGACGGAGACCATTGTTCCGGATCCAGAGGTTGTCCAGACCACTGCCGGTTGGGCCAGGATCTCATCCACGACCGCCTTCAGTTCGACGGAATTTTTTCAATTTCGTGATGGCTCGGGGCAACTGCTCAGCCAGGTCGGCGTTCTGCCGAGCACCACCACGAGTCGGCTCAAACTCTTCTCTTTTGTGGACCTCAGCAAGGGGACCAACACCGGGGTGGCCCTGGCCAATCCCAGCGAGATCTAATCGTCAGTAGTCACGGTTCGCTTGCTCAGCCCGGACGGCCAGCTCCTGGAAACAACGGAGATAGTATTGGGCACCCTGCAGCACTTGGCCCGCTTCTTCAACGAGGATCCCTACTTCCAAGGACTCGACAACTTTCAAGGAGTGGTAGAGCTCTCGGCAACCCGCCCCTTGATTGCCGTGACCCTGCGGTTGGACGGCAGTCAGTTGGCGACGATCGGAGTGGGTCTGCCCCGGACCTTGATGGAAGATGGATCGATCACGGCAGACAAGATTGCCCCAGAACAGGTCGTGAAGAGCCTCAATTCGTTGACCGACCATGTGCAGCTCGAGGCGGGTAGCAACGTTATGATCGCTGAAGGCGACAACGCCTTGATCATCTCTGCCGTCGGGGGTGAGGGTGGCCAGGGGCCCCCCGGACCCAAAGGGACCCAAGGGGACCCCGGGCCTCGGGGGCCGCAGGGGGCAGCGGGGATTCGAGGCCCAGCCGGGGCTCAGGGGAATCCAGGGGCAGTAGGTCCTCAGGGCCCCACTGGGCTGGCCGGTCCGGCCGGCTCGCAGGGAAACCAAGGACCGGCAGGCCCGGCAGGTCCACAGGGAGACAAAGGACCGATTGGCTCACAGGGGCCACAGGGAGATCCGGGTCTCGTGGGCCCTGAAGGAGCCGCCGGCACACCGGGGCCCCAGGGGGCGGGGCTTAAGGACAGAGGCAATTGGGAGGCGAACCCAGATCCGCCCTATGCTGCACTTGATGTGGCTGCTGATCGGTCTTCAGGAGACCCGGCGGTCGCCATCTTGTGGGTCTTCCAGGGAGGTGGCAACAGTGATCTCATGCTGCAACCTTTTTAGTCTGATCAGTGGGTGGAGTTTACCGCTATCGAAGGTCCAGCGGGACCGGAAGGCTCAGCAGGATCTCCCGGGCCCGGAGGAATGCAGGGTCCTCCGGGACCCCAGGGACCGCCGGGAGAACTCGTCTTGCCCTTGACCACTGACCTCGAGGTAGAAGCTGACGTACGCGTGAGCGGCAACATTCTCGCGAATGGCGGACTGGACGTCGGCGTGGACACGGAAGAAGGGCTCTCCATCTTTACCGATTCCCATGTAAGCATTGGCGGAGACCTCTTCGTCTCTGGCACCCTGAGTAAGGGGAGCGGAAGCTTCCTTATCGACCATCCGCTCGATCCCGCCAATCGGTACTTCAGACACTCTTTCGTGGAAAGTCCCGACATGATGAATGTCTACAATGGAAACGTCCGTCTCGATTCCAGGGGAGCCGCATGGATCGAGATGCCGGTCTGGTTCGAGTCTCTGAACCGCGATTTCCGTTACCAATTGACCGCGATCGGAGCTCCGGCGTCCAGCCTCCATATCGCTGAAGAAATCTTCAGCGGTCGGTTCAAGGTCTCCGGAGGCCCCCCCGGCGGCAAGGTTTCCTGGCAAGTCACGGGCATTCGAGACGCCCCCTACGCTAAGGCCTATCGGATTCGGGTGGAAGAAGACAAAGCTCCCGAACAACGAGGGTCCTACTTGCATCCGGAGCTCTACCGGCAGCGAGAGAAGATTCGTCGGGTCAAGGAAAGAGAAAAGCGTCCTTGAACGTGTGCAAAGAGCTGGAGTTGGAGTGCTAACGATAGACGAAGAACATCCGGAAACTACCCTCGCCACGCTTCGGGCTCTGCGGGATGCCCTTCTCGGCCGCCTTCGAGACAGCTTGATTTTGGCAATCGCTCCCTCGCTGACGCTTCAGGCTCCGAAAGATCCCCAGGGGCCAAAGTAACGCTGAGCTTTGCAGCACTCCTACGGAGCCTGAACCCTGGTGGAGCGAGCCGCCAGCTGTCCGCCATCCAACAGGCGCGCCCAACGGCTGCCTCCGACGGAGCTCGAAGTATGGGGAGGATTCGGTTCAAGGATCCTGCTACGGCACCTTCCCTCATCCGTTTCTTTTCGAACTTCCTGGGAAAAGACGCGTATTTGATGTGAATCAAACAATCACCCGGAGGAAAATTCCATGAAGCTGCAGTCTGTATTTCTGGCAATCGCCATTCTGTTGTGTATCTCGATGGCGGTAGCCCATCCCCACTTTCAACGCACCAGCAACATCTCTATGGGAGAAGGACAGGATGTCACGATCACGCATGTGACCTTCCCTTGGAACGAAGCCAATCCCGAGAGAATGCCAGCCGGCGGTTGGACGGTAGGGGGGGCGAAAGTAGCCAACTCTATGGCGCTCACGAGCGGTTCCACCAGCATTCCAGCCGGCGAGTACGGCTTGAAGATCAACAAAGAAGGCAAAGGTTTCTCTATGCAGTTGGTTGATGGTGAGAAAACCTTCGATCTGGAGACCAAGAACACCACCGGATTGGCGGATCAAGACCATCTCATGATCGATATTCACGTCACTGGTGAGGCCGGTTTTGTCGTGCTGCGCTACGGGACCTTTAGCGTGGCCAGCAAGATTCAAGCCAGCCATTGAAGCCCCTCGGCGGCGTCACAGCGCGTCTGCCCAGGAAGCCGGTTCCTGGACCGGTATCTGAATTGAAAGCGTCCCGCCGGCGGGGCGCTTTCACCTACCTCCTCTTCCTGCCCCATCATTTAGTGACCCGCTCTGAAGCAGGTACGCATTGTAGGAGTCACCTCCAGGTGGCGAACTCCTGCTCACGTGGCGGTTTCCGGGATCTGATGCCCGGCCCAGCTCTCCAGCTCCTCCGGCAGTGCTATCCTTTAACCTGGATAATGCACGACTTTCAGAGCCGCAAGCGGCAGCGTAGCGTTCGGCCGACCCAGGCTTTGCCAGATACGAAAAGGCTCGCCGCCACGCCAGGTCTCTGCGATTGCTTTTTCATCGCCTTCAGGATTCGAAGGACCGGCAAATCTCGCCGGCTAGAGCATTCACCAACCGTACTCCTACCCCACTGGTGGCCCCTCGGGCATCTCCCAGGATTCCATTGGGAGTGACCGAGTCAAGACCGTTTTGAATGATCTGGCCCACCACCTCTTCAGAGAGGTCCGCCTGGAAACCCGGCTCTTCCAAATCTTCCCGCACCAACTGAGGGTGGAGACTGAGCATGATCGAGGTCTCGGCGATATCGGCATGACCGCCCACCCGGGATCCCAGGCCAAGCTCTAGCTCGGCTTCTCTTCGCCACAGATCAATCAATCCCATCAGGTTCGTGTGGGCCTCGACTTGAGCACCTGCCGCCGCCTGACGCAAAGCGGGAAGCAATTCTCGCAACGGGGCAAAGTTTCCACCGTGGGTTGGCACGATTAGGACCCGCTCGAAGCCGTGCCGAACCAGGCTCGTGACGTAGTCGGTGACGACGGCATCAAACGTTTCTCGGCGAAGTGAGATCGTTCCCGAGAAGGCCATGTGGTGCTCGGAACATCCGATTCGCAGGGTGGGAGCAACGAGAGCCTGGCCGAGACGTCGCGCAATCTCGAGAACCAGCCGGCTTCCATGCTCGGCGTCCATGAACAGGGGCAGATGCGGACCATGCTGCTCGATCGCGCCACAGGCAAAGAGCACCGTGGTCCATCCACTCTCGATCCGCTTCTGAATCTGGGGAGAACGCATCCGCTCGATTTGGATTTCCCGGTTAGTCATGCCCTTCCTCCCAGAGCAAGAGGCTCCCCAAATGGATGAGTTATCTCTGCATCGCGGCACAAAGCACGGAATCCGAAACGCAAACCGGTTTGAGGTTGGGGGTTTCGGACAGGCTCCTAAGTGGCTACCCAGTGGTCGAGCAGGCTCTCCATCGCTTCCCGGAAAGTGTTTCCAATGCCCGGCTTCGATACCTGGTCACACTCGATCCGAATCCGACGCCCGATGATTTGGGCTCTACAGTTCCCAGTCCTGGAAAACTCTTCATCCTGCCCAGGGACATTTCGTGCAAGTAGTAGAATCTGGAACTCAACAGGATCTGGTTCCAGAGGTTCCACTCGGAGCTTTGTCACCACGGCAGGGACCTTCTTGAGCCAGTTTCGGCCCGGATGTGGAAAGTCCCGGATGACCTTAGCCTGGATCTCGCCAGTGATTTTCAATTCCACTCGGAGTGGTTCGATGTGATTCATCAGAGGATTCTACGACAGAATGCCCCTTCTCGGTTGGGCCATTCGGCGCAATTGCTGTCAAGTTACCGGTTTTCCATGTATTATTGCGAAGTCATTGATCCAGCAAACTCTTTGGATCCAAGGAACTGTTTGCGAAGGAATACTGCATTGCCGTTCCAAGTCGGTTCACTCCGAGCTGGCTGGACGGAGGTTTCTTCAGTCCGTAACTACGAGATTTGTCTCATGGTTCAACCCTCTGGCTCTTTTCGACTGTAGGAGGATTCGGGTGTGAGGAAACTGGTTGTCGCCGCCCGGGGTGCCCTGCTCCTGGCTCTCGCCGCGCCTGCTTTCTTTGGTTTCGTCCGGCTTGGCTCTCAGTCCCCAACTTCCAGCGAGCAGCCTCGAGCACAAGAACCAGAGAGATTTGCACCGGCTGACTCCGAAAATGCAGTGATCAAGGAGTTCTGCACCGGATGCCATAACGATTTGCTGGAGTGGGCTGGATTGACGCTGGAACACTTCGATGTGGACAAAGCGCCCGAGAATGCCGAATTAGCAGAGAAAGTCATTCGCAAACTGCGGACCGGCATGATGCCTCCTTCCACCGTGAAACGACCCGATGAAGCCACCATTCAAAATCTAGCAGCAGCCCTGGAGAATCGCATCGACACAGCCGTCGGCGGGAATCCGAATCCTGGGAGGAGACCCTTTCAGCGCCTCAATCGAGCTGAGTACGCCCGGGCGGTAAGAGATCTCTTGGACATCGAGGTCGATGTGGAAGCCTTTCTTCCCGCCGATACGATCAGCCGCAGTTTCGATAACATCGCCGACGTCCAGACGTTCTCGGCCACGCTAATGGAAGGTTATTTGCGAGCGGCCGGGCAGACCAGCCGGGATGCGCTCGGCGATCCCGATGCAGCAGCCAGCGAAGCGAGCTATCGCGTGCCTCGGACCGCCTCTCAAGTCCTCCATGTCGAGGGAGCTCCCATCGGAACACGGGGTGGTATCTCTGTCATTCACAACTTTCCAGCCGATGGAAGCTACACTTTCCGAATGCTGCTTCACGGCACGCCCACGGGCCAGCTCTACGGTCTCACTGCAGAAGATGAATTCCTGGAAGTTTCCATCGATGGTGACGGGGTGGCGACACTGGAAGTCGATCGCTGGTTGGATGAGTCTGACCCCAACGGGATGAACATACAGACCGCGCCGATCACCGTAAAGGCTGGCCAGCATCGCGTGTCGGCCGCCTTTCTGGAACGCTTTGCTGGTCCCGTAAACGATCTGGTGGCTCACGTCCATCACACTCTGGCCGACACTCAGATCGGAAGCGCCTATGGGATTACGACACTGCCCCATTTGAGGAGCCTTTCGATCACTGGTCCTTTCGATGTCACCGGAGTCTCGGACACTCCCAGTCGGAGAAAGGTCTTCAAGTGTCGTCCCACTTCTGCCGCGGATGAAATCCCCTGTGCTCGCAACATCATTCGCGATTTGGGAACCCTCGCCTATCGCCGATCCCTGGATGAGCATGACATGGAGGGCCTGCTAGCTTTCTACCGACAAGGCGCCGCCCAGGGCAACTTCGAAACCGGCATCCGGACGGCACTACAGGCGATTCTGGCTAGCCCTCATTTCGTTTTTCGTCTGGAAGAGGCTCCCGCCGCCGTAGAGCCCGGAACAGACTATCGCATCAGCGATCTCGATTTGGCCTCACGTCTTTCCTATTTCTTGTGGGCTTCAGCTCCCGATGCCGAATTGATCGAACTGGGCCAGAAAGAACAGCTCCACCGGGAGGAAGTACTCCAAGGCCAAGTATGGCGAATGCTTGACGATCCCCGATCAGAGTCGTTAGCCAGTCGTTTTGCGGCTCAATGGCTTCGCTTGCAGGATTTGGACGACATTCATCCCGATGCCCTGACGTATCCGCGATTCGACCACACGCTGGCCCAGTCGATGCGGCGCGAGACCGAGTTCTTTTTTTCCAATATGATTCAGGAAGATCGCAGCGTGCTCGATCTCCTGACCGCTAAGTACACGTTCGTGAATGAGCGCCTGGCTGAGCACTACCGCTTACCCAACGTTGGAGGCAACCATTTCCGCAGAGTGTCGTTGGAAGGGACTCCCCGGCAAGGGATCTTGGGCCAGGGCAGTATTCTCACGTTGACTTCCCTTCCCAACCGAACGTCGCCGGTGCAACGGGGGAAGTGGGTGCTGGAAGTCCTGATGGGCGTTTCACCTCCACCTCCGCCTCCCAATGTCCCGGATTTGGAAGAGACGAAAGCCACCGAGGGTGCCCGGCTGCTGTCGGTGCGCGAGCGAATGGAAGAGCACCGCAAGAACCCGGCTTGCACTTCCTGCCACCGGGTCATCGATCCACTCGGATTGGCACTGGAAAATTTCGATCCAACCGGTGCCTGGAGAATCAAGGATAACGGAGTCCCTGTCGATGCATCGGGTGAGTTGTACGACGGCACGCCACTGGAAGGTCCGGCAGGCCTGGGCCAAGCACTTCTGAAGAGAAAGAGTGTGTTCCTCAACACGTTCACGGAACGGCTGATGACTTACGCTCTGGGACGACGTATCGAATACAGTGATATGCCCACCATTCGCCGCATCGTGCGGGAAGCGACCCTTAACGAGCACCGGCTCTCGTCTTTCCTTCTGGGAATCGTCGAAAGTCGTGCTTTTCAGATGAGTAGAGCCGAACCAGGCTCCGAAACCGTAACTGCAGCAGAACAGTAGTCCTGCAAACCATAAGCTAAGCAAACAACAATTTGAGGGTTAGAAGGCCATGTTCATTCCGCAACGAAACATTTCGCGCCGCACCGTCCTCCGAGGGATGGGCGTTACCATGGCGCTCCCCTTCTTGGAGGCCATGGTGCCGGTCCGGGGGGAGGCCGCCGGCGCAGCCTCCGATCGCACACGCCTGGTTTGCATTGAGATGGTTCACGGTTCGGCTGGCAGCAACGCTCTGGGAGCGGACCTGAATCTGTGGGCACCGGCGGCCGAGGGAAGTGAGTTCGACCTGACTCCGAGCAGTCTGAGTCCACTCGAGCCCTACCGCGATTCCCTCACAATCGTGAGTAACACCGATGTACGGAACGCCGAAGCTTTCTCGCTTCGGGAAGTGGGAGGCGATCATTTCCGCTCGAGTGCAGTCTTCCTGACGCAGGAACATCCCCACCAGACGGAAGGCTCGGACGTACAGGTCGGGACCTCGCTGGACCAACTCTACGCCCAACGCTATGCCGGTGAGACTCCGATTCCATCGATGCAGCTTTGCATTGAGAACGTCGACCAATCCGGCGGCTGCGCTTACGGCTATGCCTGCGTGTATACCGATACGATCAGCTGGTCGGGGGCGACTGACCCTCTACCCATGATTCGTGATCCCCGCGTGGCATTCGACCAGCTCTTCGGTGCGGGAGGGACACCCCAAGAGAGAGCGGCACGCCGCCAGACAAATCGCAGCATCCTGGATTGGATCACGGGCGAGGTAGCTCGTATCAAGAAGGATCTGGGACCAACCGATCGGAATCGTCTCAGCCAATACCTGGACGAAGTGAGAGAAATCGAACGGCGCATCCAAAGAATTGAAAACCACAACACAAGTGGAGAAGCTCGCGCCCTTCCCGAAGCACCCATTGGAGTCCCCGACTCGTTCGCCGACCACGTCAAGCTCATGTTCGATCTGCAAGCATTGGCTTTCACATCGGATACGACCCGGATTTTCTCGTTTAAAATGGGAAGGGACGGTTCCGGACGAGTCTATCCCGGCAGCGGAGTAGACTCTCCCTTTCACCCGGCTTCGCATCACCGAGGACAAGAGAAACGGGTCAAGGACTTCGCACTGATCAACCAGTACCACATCAGCATGATCCCTTACTTCCTGGAGAAGCTCAGGAATACACCCGAGGGCGACAGCAACCTGCTCGAAAAGAGCTTGATTATTTATGGCTCTCCGATGGGGGACTCCAACCTCCACAACCATAAGCGCTGTCCCCTGTTCTTGGCCGGACATGCCAACGGGAAGTTGGCCGGCAACCAGCATGTCAAGGCCAAGGATGGGACTTCCATGGCCAACGTCATGCTCTCTGTCCTGCACAAGCTGGGCCTGGAAGACCTAGACACCTTCGGAGACAGCAGCGGCGCCTTGACAATCTAGCCGGGGCTTTTGAGCAAAACGGGTTGTCGAAACCCTCGCGGAGAAGAATATGTTGAAGAAACGGATGAGATTGAGCCTGTCCATTGCGGCTTGGGTTTTGCTGGTCGTGGGACAGCCCTTATCGGCTGCAGAGCGAAAGGACGTTCCGGTCGCAGAAGCGGCCCTGCGCAGCGATTTGGCTACTCTCCGAACCCTCTTGCAGCAGGGCGTCGATGTTAATTCAGCCCAGGGTGACGGCATGACAGCGCTCCACTGGGCCGCCCGGAACAACGATATCGAAACCGCGGAGATGCTGTTGTACGCGGGAGCCAATGTAGGAGCCACAACCCGGCTCGGAGCCTACACTCCACTATTGATCGCAGCCCGTAGCGGCAGTACCGATATGGTGAAGAAGCTGCTCGAGGCCGGATCCGATCCTGCATCGACTACCAGTCATGGGGCTACGCCCCTGATGCTGGCAGCCATTTCCGGGCAGGTTGAGGCGGTGCGCACGCTGCTCGATTACGGAGTCGACATCGACGCCAGGGAATCAGCCATGGGCCAGACCGCTCTCATGTCTGCGTCGGCCTTCGATCGCTCCGATGTCGTTCGATTGTTGCTATCCCGAGGTGCGGACTCCGGCCTGGAATCAACTGTGATCGATGTCGCGGCCAAGGCCGAACGGGACTCCGCCCTCCACCGCGAGCGCGACAAGATTCTGAGTGAGGCCAAGAAGAAAGCTGCTGCTGAGAAAGAAAAGGAACGGGCAGCAAGCGAGCAGGCAGCTGTCCTTGAAGGGAAAGCCGGCTTGGAGGGTCCTGCCGCCAGTGAAGACAAACCGGAGGCCGGTCCAAAGACCAAGAAGTCGGCTTCGAAGAAGCGCGCCACAGGCACGAAAGAGACTGCCAAGCCAGCCCAGGCGAGTAGGGATGAGACCGGAAACCTAGACGGAAAAGAAGGCAAGAAGCGGGGATTCTTTGCTCGACTCTTTGGTCTTGGTGGAGACAAGAAGAAGGCTCCCCCGCGACGGCGTCCGCTCAGCCTGGCTAAGCTGGTGGGCCACCAGGGCGGCTTTTCGGCTCTTCACCTGGCAGCCCGGGAGGGTCACATCGAAACAGTGAAGACTCTGCTGGGTGCGGGGGCTGATATCAATCAGGTCAGCGCTGGAGACAAGACCACCCCCCTTCTGATCGCCACCATCAACGGCCACTTCGACCTGGCTACTCACCTGCTCGAAAATGGTGCCGATCCCAACCTGGTTTCGGATGCCGGATCGAGTCCCCTGTATGCCGCGGTCAATGTTCATTGGGCGCCCCACGCTTTCTATCCCCAGCCCAGCACTCGGCAGGAGGTGACCACCCACCTGGAACTCTTGAAGGCACTCCTCGCTCATGGAGCCGATCCCAACATCCGGCTCAAGAAGAAGCTCTGGTACACCGGCTACAACTTCGACCAATCGGGAGTCGACGAGGTGGGGAGTACGGCTTTCTGGAGAGCGGCCCAGTCTAGCGATGCAGTCTCTATGCGCATTCTCGTCGAAGGAGGGGCTGACAGCACGATCTGGAGCAAGATCGGACCCGAGCGCCAACTCCCCAACGGAGGCAATGCGGACCGTGAACTGGATGATGGAGGAGAAGATGTGGGAGGCCCCGCAGTGAGCCCCCTGCAAGTGGCGACCGGAGCCGGCTTTGACGGCAACTACCACCGTAATTCTCCGTCTGGCTGGATGCCGGCCGTCAGGTACCTGGTGGAAGAGTTGAATGCCGATGTCAACGCTGCCGACCATCGGGGACATACTCCGTTACACAACGCCGCGGCACGCGGAGACAACGCAATGATCCGGTATCTTCTCTCCAAAGGAGCCGATGTGATGGCGGTAAGCAAGAGTGGCCAAACCACCGCCGATATGGCCAACGGGCCCATCCAACGAATCCAACCGTTCCCCGAAACGATGGCTATTCTGATGGAACTGGGAGCCCAGAACTCAGGCAAATGTGTGTCCTGCTGAGAAAGCTTGTCATGATGAAGGGCTCAATGATCTGAGGCCCTGCCTCCTGTCCCTCCCCTCCGGGCATAATATTCACCCTCGTCCCAGAGCTAAGCTGAAACTGAATTTACGCGTATTGCGCCGAAGGCGCCTTGGAGTGGGTCGAGAATCGACGCCTTTGTGCACACGGCGGAGCTGCGCTCCGCACATCTGGAGAGAAAGCTGCGTAGAAAGTCTTTATTTCTTATCGCGTTACTGGCATTTTCAGTAGCCACTGGTTTGGCGGATCGTATCGTGCTCAAGAATGGCGATCGGTTGAGTGGAGTGATCGTTCAATCGGATGAGACGGAACTCATCATCAAGACGGAATTCGCCGGAGAAGTCAAGGTGGTGGTAGATGCGATCGAGGCAATCATGTCCGATGATCCGGTCTACATTACTCTGGCGGACGGGCAGTCTCTGGTGGGCTCGATCGACAGCTCGGGCAGCCAGGTTCAAATCACGACGGAGGAGACTGGCCAGGTGCATTTCCAAAGGCAAGCCATTCGAAGCATCCGCTCCGCCGACGCTCAAGCGGCCTGGGAAGCGGAGAACGAAAGATTGCGCAATCCCGGTCTACTGGACCTGTGGAGTGGAACGCTCGATGCGGGCCTGAGCCTTACCCGAGGGAACGCAGAAACCTCGACTTTCAGCTTGGGCATGAATGCCGTGCGCACTACCGCCCGAGATCGTTTTTCGGTCTATGCGTCCTCTCTGCGAGCCAGTAACAGCACAACCGGGGTGTCGCTACAAACCGCCAACGCCGTAAGGGGCGGGCTCCGCTATGACTTGAACGTCTCAGAGGACATCTTTGCGTTCGGACTGACCGATCTTGAATTCGATGAATTCCAGCAGCTGGACCTGCGGCTCACGGTAGGAGGTGGCTTTGGTTGGCATGCCCGCAGGACCGACCGCTTCCTGTTCGACGTCTTCGGAGGTGCCTCGCTCAATAATGAGCACTTCTCGACGGGCCTCGACCGAAACTCGGGGGAGATGCCGGTGGGAGAAGAAATCAACTACAAGCTATCGGAACGCTTTTCCCTGGGCCAGAAGTCCACCCTCTTTCCAAATCTCTCCGAGAGTGGCGAGTACCGGCTGAACTTTGACCTGACGGCGCTAACCAGCATTAGTTCCTGGCTCGGGTGGCACATCTCATTCAGCGATCGATATCTCAGTAACCCGGTACTGGGGGCGGAAAGTAACGATCTACTATTGACCACCGGAGTTCAGCTCAAGTTCGGACATTGATCAGTCTGTAGCATAGGACTCTGGCGGCAGCCAATGAGGCCGGTGCCGTCACCATCAATTACGGAGTTTTCCTGGGCACGGTCTTCGATTTTCTGATTGTCGCGTTTGCCATCTTCATGGTGGTGCGGCAAATGAACAGGCTGAAACGAAAAGAGGAAGCCGAAGCCCCCGCTCCACCCACCACCCGGGACTGTCCCTACTGTCTGAGCTCGGTGCCTCTGGGAGCTACTCGTTGTTCCCGCTGTACGTCAGAACTGGCCCCGCTAGCCCGGATTATGCAAGAGATCCGGATTCGAGTGGATTGGGGACCAGAAAAAATGCCGTAGCTCTCTGATATAAAAAGGTTTATTAAACAAATCCTTATCGGAGAACTACGGCAATGTCAAACCCAGTCTGTCAGACCACCCTGGCATTTCACTCGCACACACAAATCACGGCTCGTTTTGATGGTGGGAACCTGACTTCCGATGCCGGATGGCTGTTGTTTGGTTCCCTGGATCGGCAAGATCGACTCTGCGAGGACTTCAGTTCGTGTATTGCGGATAGCCGGGACCAACGCTACGTTCGTCATGAGCAGTTAAAGCTGATCCGACAACGAGTCTTTCAGATCGTTGCCGGGTACGAAGACTGCAATGACGCGGACACGCTGCGCTCGGATCCCATGCTCAAGACCGTCTGTGATCAGTTACCTGAGAGCGATCCTGACTTGGCCACCCAGGCAACTTTTTCCCGTTTGGAAAACTCTGTCAGCAAGAAGGATCTCATGCGTCTGAGCCGGGGGTTCCTACAGCGTTATGTCCGCTCGCTGAAGAAGAGACGCCCCGACCAGGTCATCTTGGACCTGGACAGTACTGACGACCACACTCACGGCCAACAGGAATTCTCTTTTTACCACGGCTATTACCGAAACCACATTCTGCATCCTTTGCTGATCTTCGATGCCGTTACGGGGGACCTGGTCACTGTCGTATTGAGGCCTGGAAACAAGGGGGCTGCCTCTCACATCGTTCCTATTCTGAAACGAATCGTGAAAGCCATTCGACGAGAAGTTGGCAAGGAACTTCAAATTGAGATCCGGGCCGACAGCGGCTTTGCCACGCCTCGGCTCTACGAGTTCTGTGAATCTGAAGAGAACAAACTCCAATATGTCATTGGGTTAAGCCGGAACCCCCGCCGGCAACGGATGGTCGAGCCGATGCTCGAGTCGACTCGACTCAGGTTCGACGAGTTCGAGGAAAAACAGCGTCAGTTTGACGAGTTTCTTTATCGAGCCAGCAGCTGGGATCGATTCCGTCGCGTCATCGTCAAAGTGGAAGTCGACCATCGGGGGATCAATCGTCGCTTTGTGGTCACCAACCGAGACGATCTCTCTTCCCAGTCCCTTTATGATCACTACACCGATCGAGGACAGTCGGAGAACTTCATCAAGGCTTTTAAGAACCATCTGAGTATGGATCGGCTGAGCTGTCATCGATTCCTGGCCAACCAGTTTCGACTTCTCCTGCATGGGCTGGCTTACCAGATGTTCGTCCGACTCCGCGATTATCTGTATGGAACCCCCTGGCAGACACTCGAAATCGAAACTTTGCGTCGCCGGGTCCTCAAAATTGGGGCGCGGGTTCGACAAACCACTCGACGCATCTGGGCCCATCTTTCCTCCGGCTTTCCGGAGCAGGCCCTTTTCCTCCTCGTCTTGAATCGCCTTAACTCCAGCTAGCCTCTCCTAGCTCCCGAATGATCGTTTAGGACACTCATTCAGGCCCAACTCCGTCTGAAATTCACTCCCCCACCTACTTCCACACGGCTCGTCCACAGAGATCCCTCGAAAATCCGCCTGTCGCACCTTCGATCTCCCTATTTGGGCCACTTTCGACTCTCTTTTCAACTCCGGCCTACGGTTCTTGCATAATCCGGGCTAGACGAGCGATTCTGAAATAACTTACCAATTGTTGGGAGCGCGACGCGAGTCAGGTCGAGGCGCGAGGACGAGATTGATGCAGGCCATCTTCGAGCTCCGAGCAACAAAGAGATCGGCCACAAAGAACGTGGGAGCCGCCTTCGCGCGGCGAATCTGCTGGCCTGGCCGGCAGACCGGATTCGGCTGATCCCGAGTTCGCCGGGCTAAGCCAGCTCCCACGTTCTACGACTGACAATGTCAGCACGACTCGAAAACTTGACTTGTCTGTAAAGAAGCGGCCCTTATAGGTGCCTGGGAAAGACAATGTCGTGACAAACCCGCTACTCGAAGATATCTCGATTCATGGCTTGAGAGAAATGCTCCAGCGGAAAGAGATCTCCTCACAGGAACTCGTCAAGCAGGCCTTGCAGCGAATCGAACGGATCAATCCTGATTTGAATGCCTTCACACAACTGCGAGAGGAGGAGGCGCTGGCCGAAGCTCATCGCGTGGATCAGGCGCCAAGCCAGGCGCCGGCAGCTCCCTTGCTCGGCATTCCAATGTCGGTCAAAGATCTAATCGAGACCCGAGACCTGCCCACCACAGCCGGCTCTCGAGTTTTCGGTGAGGGGATGATCTCACGTCGAGATGCAACCCTGGTACATCGCCTGAGACGCGGCGGAGCGATCCTGATTGGCAAGACCAATCTGCATGAATTTGCGTACGGGGTTACCGGCGAGAACAGCCATTTCGGCGCGGCCCGGAATCCCTGGGACCCGGACCGGATCGCAGGAGGCTCAAGTGGGGGATCGGGCGTCGCTGTGGCGACCGGAATGGGTTGCTTTTCGATCGGCACGGACACCCGTGGATCAATCCGGATTCCCAGTTCATTCTGTGGCATCACTGGATTAAAAGGGACCCTGGGAGCGGTCCCCACTCGGGGAGTCATTCCTCTGAGTTGGACTTTGGATCACGTCGGTCCCATGGCTCGGTCCGTTGCCGATGCGGAAACAGTTTTCGAGGTGATCCGTGACCGTCGACGGCAGCCAAATCGACCCCTCCAGTCCCGACTCTGCATCGGAGTGCCCGGCTCCCTCGTGCGCGAGATTGACAGCGAGATTGGGACGCGGATCTCGAGGGCGCTTGACGAGTTGTCCTCCCTGGGGCACCAGATCCGGCCCCTCGAGATTCCCGAATTGGAAGAATCGGTGGAAGCCTCCAGGGCCATTGCCGCTTCAGAAGCAGTGACCTTCCACGAGCAATGGATCGAAAAGAATCGCGCCGGATACGATCCGACGGTGCTGGCACGACTCGAGACCGGTTTTGGAGTCCCGGCTCATGAGCTGGTCAGGGCTCTCCAGCTACGAAGCCGACTCCGGGCCAGCCTTCGGAGAGTATTCCGCCAGGTGGATTGTCTGGCCGGGGCCTCAGTTCCAGTCTTCCCCCGCCCCCTAGCTGCAGCCCAATGGAAAATGGACGGGCGACTCTCTGAAGTCGTCGATCTTGTTCGCTTGAACGCGCCCTTTAATGTTGCCGGTGTGCCGGCGATGGTGTTGCCGTGTGGGTTTTCCGATGGCCTGCCGATCGCTCTACAGCTAATCGCTCCCTGGCACCGCGAAGATATCCTTTTCGCCCTCGGAAAGCAGTATCAGGACAACACCGATTGGCATCGCCGGAAACCTCCGACTGATTCATTTGCAAAGTGAGTCCAGCTGCCTCAAGATCGTTGGAAAGATCAGTAGGCTCGCTTGCAAGCACGAAGCACGAAATAGTCAAAGGCTAGCCCGCCCCGCGTGGGTGCCTGGAGGAAGTCAAAGGAGATCACGATGGGAATCCGAATTCGCTTGGGTTTAGCTGCCGGAATGGTGGTGGCAGCACTGATCGGGCTTTACTTTTCGCCGGATGCGATTGCCTTTCAAAGAGGAAATAGGCTGGAAGAGTCTTTCAAAGGAGTGACCACTAGCGGCCGGATCGTGCCCGGCTTGTTCTCGATCCGGTCGACCGGGGTTTCCACTGAGCCGGTCCGCCAAGCCACTCTCGTTTTCCTGGACGCTTTGACGGCAGAACAACGAGAAGAGACGGTCTTTCCGATTGATGATCTGGAATGGAGGATGTGGAACAACGTCCATCGGGCGCCCCGCCAAGGGGTAAGTTTCCTGGAGATGACCGAAAGGCAGAGAGAAAAGGCATTCGGCATGATGAAGGCTGGCTTGAGTACCAAGGGGCTCGAGAAATCTCAAAGCGTTATGCAGTTAAACGGCCATCTGGCTGACTTGCTCTCCAAACACGATGAGTATGGCGAGTTCCGCTATTGGATCACCGTCATGGGAGAACCATCGGCCAGTCAGCCCTGGGGTTGGCAACTCGACGGCCATCATCTGGTGATCAACTACTTCGTGCTGGGGGACCAGGTTGTCATGACGCCCTCGTTCATGGGATCAGAGCCGGTGATTGCCGAATCGGGGCGGTTTCGAGGAGTCTCGGTTCTCCAAGACGAGCAGAACAAGGGTCTGGCTCTGATGAGTTCCTTAAGCGAAGCACAACAACGAAAAGCCATCATTCCGGGTCAAGAAAAGACGCGTGGCAATGCCCTGGCCCAGGCTTTTCGTGACAATGTGGTGATCGACTATGCTGGCATCCCAGCCAGCAAGTTCAATCCCGAGCAGCGCTCACTACTACTCGCCGTGGTTGAAGAATACGTCGGAAACATGGCGGAGGGACATGCCCGGATCCGGATGCACGAGGTGCGGGATCACCTGGACAGCACCACCTTCGCCTGGCTTGGCGGAGTGGGCCTTGATGCTGTCTTCTACTACCGGATTCAGAGTCCAGTGATCCTGATCGAGTTCGATCACCAAGGACCGCTTGCGTTGGATGGCCCTCGGGTTCCCAGCCGCCGCCATGTTCATAGCGTGGTTCGGACTCCCAATGGGAACGACTACGGAAAGGACTTGCTGCGGCAACACTACGAGCAGCACCGCAGTGACCCCGGCCACGGGCACTTTCAAGAGTAGGCACCTGTCCTCCGAAGCCATGGCGGAGGGGGGTGGGAAAAGGGTCTTAGGTTGACGCCAAGACCCCGGTCCGGCGTGTCGGGGAACCGTCCTGTGCGTGGGCGTTAAAGGCCCGATCCATTTTCTTGAGAATGGATCTCTGCGCCAGCGAAGCCGTCGACGGGCTCCCTCCGTGCCGGCAATTTTGACTGCCTCGTCGGTTTGAGGTGAAGCTTCGCTGGGATCCTGCAGCCGAACTCGGGATGAGCTTGTGGCGGTTCGCCGGCGCACCGGGTCTTGAGAATCGGGGCACGAAAACTTCCGACGGTTTCAGGCCGGATACCAAAGCGGCAGCTCAATTTCTTAGAGAATCGTCTAGTTTTCGCTGGCGATCCCGCTGCAGCACCAAATCGGCTCGCCTCCCGGCTCAAGAGTCGACTCCGGTCGAAGCGCGACGATTTGGAGTGCGGTAGCGCGCTCGTCATTTTCCTTTCTGGGTCGGCCTGGAAATCCTGAGCTACTGCTTTGGAATGAGTGTCCTGATATTGAGTGGTCTGAAGAGTTCGGCAACAGGCTCCCATGCTACCGCCTTCAAGCGCCCGTATCAGCCAAGCTTGAGATTTCCTTCGTGCTTCGTGCTTTAGCTTGGAGCTTCCTCGAGTAGGGCCTCGAGGCGTTCGATTTGGCTGTGGACACTGGCGCGGCGCCCCCTGTCTGGAGCCCGGGCCAGGAAACGCTGTAAGCTAAGGATGGCTTCCTGGAACTGACCCAGTCGAGTATAGCAATCCCCGATTTTGAGCAGCCATTCGGCGTTGTCTCTCTGCCGGTTGAGGACCTTTTTGAAATGTCGAAGGGCCAGCTCGTGATATCCGGTCTGCAAATAGCACTCAGCCAATAGCGCCCGCGCTCTTGCTCGGTCCGGATCGAGTTGAACCAGTCGTTGGAGGAACTCGATTGCTATGCGAAACTCGGAAAGCCCGACCAGCAAAACTCCCATGTTGTAGTTCGCTGAAAGATCGTTGGGTTCGAACTCGAGCGCCCTTCTCAGAGCGCGTCTAGCCGAGTCGATCCGATCGGCTTTGAGATACTGAACGGACAAGTTGTTCCAGGCCCGGTGCAGGTTCGGCTCAATCTTGAGGGCCTTCTCGAAATGCTTAATCGCTTCCTCGGTTTTCCCTTCGCGACTCGCCTGGTCGGCCTTCTCCAGATGACTCCCCACTCTTTTGGGCAGGGCCAGCTGCCCCGCCGAAATGGTCTGTTGACGACCTGCCACGGGAACATCTGGCCCTCCATCGAGTGGCTCGCCCACCACGAGGTTGATGATTTGCACCTGTCCCCGGATTGAACCATCCACGGTCACGCTTTGCGAAGTCGTTTCGTATCCCGGACTCGACAAGTCCAAGATGTAGTTTCCGTCTGCAAGGTCCTTAAAGGAATAGCTTCCGGCACTGACTGCCTGGGTCTCGAAGAACCGACCCTCTCGCCATGTCAGCGACACGCTCAGATTCCTGGGAAGCTGTAGCTGTCCTTTGACGGGTACGATCTGGCCTCGAATCTCAGCAAACTGGAAGCGACCTCGGCCTTGCGCTTCGAGCCAAGAGTTACAGGATAGAAGGGCCAAAACGACCAAGGGCAAGGCTCTCAGCACCGACCGGCCACGGATTCTGAAGGGACGTCGAAGCATTCCGCAATTGTATGGCTTCCAACCACGGATGTATAGATTCCGACACAAATTCTCGGATCATTCGGCTGTTGAGATTTCCTCTCTGACTGCCTGTTGTCCTCCCGAATCAACCGCGAACTCCAGTCCCTCGATTCCGTGGTTCACGCGAACGATTGCCCCATCACGAATCTGCCCCGCCACGATTTGTCGCGACACCTCATTCTCGATCAACTTCTGGATCGCTCGTTTGACCGGCCGCGCTCCGTAATGAGGGTCGTAGCCGACTTCGGCCAGATAGTCGAGCGACCGGGTGTCTAGCGCGAGCTCGATGCTGCGCTCTGCCAGCCGTGCTCTGAGGTGAGAGAGTTGAATCTTGACGATCTCGCGAAGATGTTCTTGGCTCAAACCGTGGAAAACGATGAGCTCATCAACCCGGTTCAAAAATTCGGGACGGAAGTGCCCTCGAAGTTCAGCCAGCACGGTCTCTTGCATGCGCTGGTAATCCTCGCCTTCCAGCTGACCCTGATATTCGAGAATCCGGTGGCTCCCGACATTGGATGTCATGATTAGAATCGTGTTTTTGAAATCGACGGTCCGGCCTTTACTGTCCGTGAGACGACCATCATCCAGTACTTGCAACAACAAGTTGAAGACATCGAAGTGAGCCTTCGCAACCTCGTCAAATAGGATGACACTATAGGGCCGACGGCGTACTGCTTCGGTCAATTGACCGCCGTCGTCGAATCCCACATATCCGGGCGGGGCGCCCACCAGGCGGGAAATCGTGTGTTTCTCCTGATACTCGGACATATCGATCCGGATCATGGCCTTCTCGTCGTCGAAGAGCACTTCAGCCAGCGACCGGGCCAGCTCGGTCTTCCCTACGCCGGTGGGCCCGAGAAAGATGAAGCTGCCGACCGGGCGGTGGGGGTCCTTCAACCCGGCGCGAGCACGGACTACCGCATCCGCCACAGCTCCGACGGCTTCGTCCTGACCTACCACGCGCAGATGCAGGTCTTCTTCCAGGCCGCTTAGTTTCTCCATCTCCCCTTCTAGAATCCGTTGCACCGGGATCCCGGTCCACCGGCTGACTACAGCCGCTACGTCATCCTCAGACACTTCTTCCTTCAGCAAGCAAGATTGACTCTGTTTCTGTGAGAGCAGGTCCTCCTGGGTACGGAACTTCTCTTCCAAGCCGGCCAGCTTCCCATAGCGCAATTCGGCCGCCCGGTTGAGATCGTAGTCCCGTTCCGCGTGGTCGATTGCGATCTTGGTCTGCTCGATCTCTTCCCGCAGGTCCCGGAGGTCCTGGACCGTCTGCTCTCTGCCTGCCACTGCGCTTGAAGGCTGTCTCCCCGCACTCGCAGATCAGCCAGTTCCCTCTCAAGTGCCGAGAGCCGGTCCTTCGAAACGGCGTCCTTTTCTTTGCGCAGCGCTTCCCGTTCGATCTCGAGCTGCATGCTTCGCCGCAGGATCTCATCCAGTTCGGCGGGCATAGAATCGATCTCAGTTCGGAGCTTGGCCGCCGCCTCGTCAATCAGATCAATGGCCTTGTCGGGGAGGAAGCGGTCTGCGATGTAGCGGTCAGAGAGCACGGACGCACTGACCAGGGCTCGGTCCTGGATGCGAACTCCATGGTGAACTTCATAACGCTCTTTCAATCCGCGCAGAATCGAGATCGTGTCAGCCACGTTCGGTTCGGCGACCAGTACCGGCTGAAAGCGACGCTCAAGAGCGGCATCCTTCTCGATGTGGAGCCGGTATTCGTCGAGGGTCGTAGCCCCAATACAGTGGAGTTCCCCCCGAGCCAACATAGGCTTGAGCAGATTCCCGGCATCCATTGCCCCCTCTGCCTTGCCGGCACCTGCCACTGTGTGAAGCTCGTCGATGAAGAGCACGACTTCTCCCTGCGAGTCCTGAACTTCTTTGAGCACCGCCTTGAGCCGCTCCTCGAACTCGCCTCGATACTTGGCTCCGGCGACAAGCGCTCCCATATCGAGCGACACAACTCGCTTGTTCTTGAGACTCTCAGGGACATCGCCGCGAACCACACGCTGAGCCAAACCTTCAACAATGGCGGTCTTTCCGACTCCCGGTTCTCCAATCAAAACAGGGTTGTTCTTGGTGCGCCGGGAAAGAACTTGCATGATGCGTCGAATCTCTTCATCCCGACCGATTACGGGGTCGAGCTTCCCGTCACCCGCTGCTATCGTCAGATCGCGGCCATACTGTTCGAGCGCCTGATAGGTGGATTCCGGGTTCGGAGAAACGACTCGCTGACTACCGCGGACCTCGCGCAAAGCCTTCAACAGCAACGGGCGTTTCAAGCCAGTTTCCGCTAGAATACGACCCGTTGCACCTCGGTCATCGAGGCTAGCTAGCAGGATGTGTTCCAGAGAAATGTAGGAGTCCTGGAGCTGCCCCGCTTCCTTCTCCGCGTTCCTGAGCAGCTGAGCAAGTCGCGATGAAATGTATGCAGATTCCAGGGTATCTGAGGAGCCTGTGACCCTGGGGCGGCTTTCCAACTCGCCTCGAATCTTCTCCAAAAGAGCTGGGAGATCGGCTTCGGCTTTGTTGAGCAGCGCGGGAATCAGACCCGACGGTTGCTCTAGCGCAGCCATAAACAAGTGTTCAGTATCTACCTCCTGGTGTTGGAGTTTGACAGCTAGCGACTGAGCCACGGCCAGCGCTTCCCGTGCTTTTTCGGTAAAACGATTCAAATCCATCGAAACCTCCATTGTCCCGGCTAGTTGACGTGGTGTTGAGCACGACGACGAAGATCTATATAAGATCGATAGAAGAAAATCGCAAGTAAACGAGATCATAAAATTTGATACTTGCGGGCTCAGGTTTTCCTTGGAGAGCCCGTTCTGGGAAGGCGGGGCCCGGGGAAATCAATTCTGGATTAAACTCTTTGTTTGCGTGGTGCAGATTCAAGGCAGGCAAGTGAGGCAAATCAATTCATGAGTGAAAAGGATTCGAAACCGCAAATTCAGGTAACCGATCGCCGTTTTTGGGCAATGAATGAGAAAGCTGAAGAGGAGGCCGAAACTCCGAAAGATCAGTACCCTTCCTTTGTCGAGGAACTTCGGAGTAGAGCCCAGCTGGCAGAAAACAAGCTACATGAGCGGCTGGATGAGCTAGCTGTAGAAAATGATGCCTACCGGACCCGCTTGCGGGCCGATCTGGAACGGAGATCGGAGGCCAAGATCGCGCGGATTCTAGCGGATTTTCTTGAGATTGTGGACAATTTCGAGCGGGCGCTGGAGACCGCGGGACAGGCGAGTCTGGAAACTATCACGGAAGGTTTGACGCTCAACCTCCAACTCTTCCTTTCCAAGTTGGGGACCCATGAAATCGTTCCTCTCCAGCTAGTTGACCGGCCCTTCGATCCGGAGCAGGCCGAAGCAGTCGGGACGATTCCGGTCAGCGATGCGGAGAAGGACGGCCTGGTACTAGAGGAAATCCAAAAGGGGTATGCCCTTAAAGATCAGCTGTTGCGTCCGGCTCGAGTCAGGATCGGTCGTTTCGAAGGCATTGAGGGCTAAGCAGGAAGCAGGAAGCACGAAGCACGAGGGTAATCTCAGGCACGAAATGGGAAAAAATTCAAAAGGCACAGGGGGGGGCGGATCCTGCTGCTTTGAAGCTGAGATTTGAGGTTTCCTCTCGTGCTTCGAGCCCCCATTCCAACGCTACGGTCCGGTTATCGACTCACGGTGAACTTCGGGGCACGACTATCGGAGCCGCCAGCGGGAGCGCAGCGTTCGGCCGATCCAGGCTTTGCCCGATACCAAGAACCCCGTCACCGGACTTGACTCAATCGTCAAGATAAATTACGCAAAAGCATCCTGGCGAGGCTTCGTCTCAGACTGACTAGCAGTGTTTCGATTCCTCGACCCCTTGCCTTTGCCTTTGGCCTTGCTCTTCCGGATAGGTGTCATCGCCAGCCGAGCTTCGGAGGAAAGCATTGCATGCGTCTCTCAGGAGCCAAGGGAGCCGGAGTCCTAGTGCCAGCGATTCCCGCTTTCCCCCGCTCGCGCTGCCGCTTGGCGCTCTGATGATCCTACAGCCATCCTCAGGAGCAGCAGTCGAGACCCATCCGGCGCCCAACTCAACTAGCGGTAGTCGATCAGCACCCGCCGCATCGTAAAGTTGGCAGTCGGGCGCTCTTTTAACTGGGAATCCTTGCTGGTAGCAGAGCGGGCCATCTTGTCGACGGTCTCGATTCCCTCGATCACTTCCCCAAAAATCGTGTACTGACCATCCCATTCACTCATCCTTTTGAGCACGATGAAAAACTGGCTGCTGGCTGAGTTGGGGTCGCCGGGCGTTCTGGCCATCGCTACCGAGCCCCTCTTGAAAGGCTCTTTGCTGAACTCTGCCGCCAGGAAAGTACCACTGTTTCCCTGACCGTCGTTATAGGGATTGTTGTCTTTAGAGTAAGGATCTCCTCCCTGAATAATGGTGCCGGAAATGATTCGGTGAAACTTGGTGCCGTAGTAGAAGTTGTTTTGGGCCAGGTCAATGAAGTTTTGCACAGTCTTGGGCGCCAAATCGGGGCGCAAACGCAAAACAATGTTGCCTTCATTGGTTTGTATCGTTGCGTAGGGATCTCCCTCGGGGGGTACCGCTTCGGTGTCCCCTTCTGTGGCCTCAGGTGGATCCACATCGGCTGGGGCCGAGGGAGATTCTCCACTCGAGCAAGAAACCATGATCAGCGCGGAAAAAGAGAAGAACAGGAGTAGGATCTTGGCAAATTTCTTAGGCATGGTAGACTGATTATCATAGTCTGCAAACCATTTGGCAAGGCGGCTCACTTGCCGCTGAATCGCGTGTCACCGCGGGAAATATGATTCGACGAGCTGCTGTAGCAGGACGCTTCTATCCGGCCTCTCGATCCAATCTTCTGGCCGAGCTAAAGAACTGCATTCCCGATGCTCCTGCCACGGAGGACGCGATCGCCCTCATGGTTCCCCACGCAGGCTACACTTACTCTGGGGCGGTGGCAGGAGTCACTTATGCTCGGGTCAGGCTGCCCCACCGATTCGTGATCCTATGTCCCAACCACACCGGTCTGGGAGCTCCGATTTCGATTCTCTCGGAAGGAGAGTGGGAGACACCCCTGGGTCGGGTTCCGATCGATACCGAGTTGGCCAATAGTATTTCCCGGAACAGCTTGTTGGTTCGCGAGAGTCTGCTGGCTCACCGAGATGAGCATGCTCTGGAAGTCCACCTGCCCTTTCTTCAGTTTCTTCTCGAGAATGAACTGTCCTTTGTGCCGATTTCGGTAGGAACCCGCCGATTCGAGAGTCTGCTCGAGCTCGGGCATGCTCTGGGCAAGGCGGTTCAGCAAATCGCTGAACCGGTGCTGCTGATCTCCAGTTCGGACATGAATCACTTTGAGTCGGCTTCGCTGACGAAACATAAGGACCAGCTGGCAATCGAACGCATCCTGGCCCTGGACAGTGAGGGCCTGCGGACCACCATTGCGACCCATTCCATCTCGATGTGCGGCTATGGTCCCACCGTTGCTGTGATCGAAGCGGCCCGCATGCTGGGAGCCAAACAGGGGCGTCTGGTCCGCTACTCCCATTCCGGGGAGATCAACGGCGACAGCTCTAGCGTTGTTGGATATGCTGGGCTGGTGGTTTCCTGAAGGCGTGGCAGAGAGCTACGGCCAAAGCGTCCGCAGCGTCGTTGGGGCGTGGCGGGTCAGCCATATTCAAGAGCATCCCCACCATGGTTTGAATTTGGATCTTATCCGCTCGTCCGTAGCCGGCTACCGCTTTTTTGACCTCGAGAGGGGAGTATTCGACGATCTGAGCTCCACATTGAGCGGCCGCCAGCAAAGCCACACCTCGAGCCTGACCCAATTTGAGCGCAGATTGAGCATTAGTAGCATAGAAAACCCCTTCAACGGCCACCGCGGAGGGATGATGGCTGCCCATCAAAGTGGTCAATTCGGAGTAGATCTTCGTCAGGCGATAGGATAGGGGTTGCTTTGAAGTTCCGGCTCGGATGGCCCCGAAATCAACACACCGATATCGGTTGCCCTGCACCTCGAGGAACCCATATCCGGTAACTCGGCTGCCCGGATCGATGCCCGCGATGATCATGAAAAGGCCCGTTCGAAATTCAAGGGTCCAGGGGGCCAGGGTTTCAATTCCCAACCGGTCGGCAACTCAGGAATTTGTGAGACCTGCCAGACATCACACACTCGGCAACATTAGCAGATTACTCGGACAGGCTCCCAGCGAAGCACCGCCTCAAACCGACGAGTAGTAGCAGTTTCGAAACCCCAGGGTTGGGAATTGGAACCCCGGACCCTTGGACTCTTCAGCATCAGGCCAGGGCTTCTAACTGGGCGTCATCGATCTCGAAATTGGCAAAGACGTTCTGGACGTCGTCATGATCTTCGAGAGCGTCCATCAGGTGGAGCATACGTTCGGCCACCCTGCCTTCCAAGGAAACCGAGTTACTCGGGATCATAGTGAGCTGCGCAGAATCAACGTCGATTCCCGCTTGTTCAATGGCGTCCCGAACTTTGTAGAAATCTTCGAAGGACGTGTAGATCTCAAATCCTTCCTCGCCGCTCTGCATGTCTTCGGCCCCGGCCTCGAGCGCCACTTCGAGGAGTGCTTCTTCTTCGACTTTTCCCGCCGCGATCGCTACGTAACCTTTACGCTCGAAGATCCAGTTCACACTGCCGGTCTCCCCCAGATTCCCTCCGTGCTTGGCAAGAAGGTGTCGAATCTCGGCCACCGACCGGTTCTTGTTATCGGTCAGTACTTCAATAAAGACTGCCACTCCCCCCGGGCCGTAGCCTTCATAGGTCGTCGCTTCGTAGCTTTGCCCGGGCAGCTCGCCAGTCCCTTTCTTGACCGCACGGTTAATATTATCGAGCGGCATATTTACCGACTTGGCGGACTGCACTGCGGTTCTTAACCGGGGATTGGATTCCAAATCGCCGCCCCCAATCCGGGCGGCGACGCTGATTTCCTTAATGACCTTGGTGAAAAGCTTGCCGCGCTTGGCGTCAACGGCCGCTTTCTTGTGACGAATCGAGTGCCACTTTGAATGACCCGACATAGTGTTGATTCTCCTGCAGCGGAACTTTTCTCGGGAGGCCTATATTACCATGACTCGTGGCCATTTGGGTCAAGGCCAGGCTGCTAAACACCGGGGGTCACCCGGTTCTTGCTGCTTGTGGAAAACCTGTGGGAAAAGAAGATGGATGGATCGAGCAAGCTTCAAAAATATCGGGCCGTCGTTGACTATGTCGGGACGCGTTATGCCGGCTGGCAAACACAGCCGGATCGAGCCACGGTCCAGTCGACAATTCAGGAAGTCCTACTAAAGCTTAACCGTGTACCGGTGAATGTCATTGCTTCGGGACGCACTGACGCCGGGGTTCATGCGCGGGGTCAGGTCGTCCATTTTCGTCAAGCGCGCAAGATGGAGCCGAAACTACTGCGGCGGGCGCTCAACGCGATGCTGCCACCCGACATCCGGATTCGGTCCGTGAGGTTGGCAGCACCCAGCTTTCATGCTCAGAAGGATGCCCTCAGAAAGCGCTATGAGTATCGCCTCTATACCGGGCCGGTGCTGAGTCCGTTTCTGGGTGGAACGGTCTACCATCTCTACCGCCGAGTGTCGTTCGAGAGAATGGCTGAGAGTGCTCCACTGCTTGAGGGTACTCATGATTTCTCAGGGTTTGCAGCTTCTTCATCCCGGGTCAAGGACGCTCGCCGAACGATCTTTGTTTCCCGGTTACGACGCCGAGGCAACCATCTCATCTATCGTGTCGAGGGCTCGGGTTTTCTCCAACATATGGTCCGGAATATCGTGGGAACGTTAATCGAGATCGGGCGCGGTCGCCGCCCCGTGGATGACCTGGTCAGGGTGCTGGAATCACGAGATCGGCGTAATGCCGGTCCCACTGCTCCACCGCAGGGTCTCTGTCTGATGCGAGTCTGGTATTAGCCCCGGGGGGGAAATCCGAAATTCTAAACTCGAAGCACGAGGGAAACCCGAAATCTTGAGAAGGGTCCCACTCTCCACCGCCTGAAGGCGGTGGATTCGACGTGCGACTGAAGTCGCCTAAAGACCTCGCTCCGCTCGCAGGCTTACTACTCAGTGACCCGAAAATCGTCGTCTCGGGTCTCGACATCTTGGGTTTCAATATACTCCGCTACCATCGTATCGCTCACATTCCCCGTCGTCGCTACGAAGTAGCCTCGTGCCCAAAGATGTCGGCCCCAAAACTCCTTCCGCAACTTGCGGTGATCCTGCAGTAGATGATGCGACGTTTTCCCTTTGATCGCCTGCATCACTTTGCTCGGCACCAATCTTGGCGGCACATCCAACAGCAAATGCACATGGTCGGGTCGTACATGCCCCTTCACAATCTCGATGTCCAGCGTTCGGCAGATCTCTCGCGTCAAGTCCCGCACCTCTTTCCCAATATCCCCACGAAGAGCTGGCTTGCGGTACTTCGTGATGAACACAAAGTGATATCTCAGCCGAAATACTGCATGCGAGCTTCTTCGGTACTCCGTCACACCAGAATAGTACCCCAAGCCTCCTGAAGGCTTCGCCTAAAGGCGAGGGGGTTCACCCATCCCAGAGTGGGACCCTAAGGACCGGTTTTCAATCTTCCTTATCGCCTGTTGAGCCTTCTCTCCAACTCCTTCATGCGGCGTTCTATCGCTTCCTTCTCCGCCGCCAGCTTCTTCACCGTTCTGATCAGTATCTCAACCTGGGCCTTCAGGCTCGCTTCGGAGTCTTGCGAATTCTCCATTTCGGACGCGTCATGGGATTGAATATGCACCAGCTTTTCGCCGGAGAGGGCTTCCACGAGACGAACGGTTTTGAGCATGTCCACGTTGATCTTGCCGTGGGCGTTTTCCGAGTAGAACGACCAGGCCAGAGGTTCCGAAGGTTGGCCAATCAGGGAGAAATTGTGGGGCGATAAGGTGGTGATGTTCCCCCCCCCTCGTCCCGGACCTTCAGTTCAGACAGGCCAGAGCCGCCAGCATCATCTTCAGCGTACAGCTGCACTCCATCGACGATCGATGTGATTGGTATTGCAGCATTCTTGATTGCGACGGTCCCCACAATCTGCACGTTGCCATCGATCCCCACGTTCCCATCCGAGAAGATGCCCCCGGTTCCCACGTTGAGCCCGCCGGTAACCTGAACCTGGCCCTGGGCGATCATGTCGTTGCGAACTTGAAGATTTCCCGCTTCCAGGGAGTGAGCGATCAGCGAGGTGAATTCGCCACCCGACACATCGATCACTTTCAGATCATTCGAATTGGGACTGACCACATAGGCGTAGCGTCCCGAGACATACACGGATTGTGGAGCTCCCCCGAGGCCCAAACTGCCGACGAACACCGGATCTCCCGGCGTTTGGAGCAGGGTGCCGGTGTCGAGCTCGAGTCCGCCGCTTCCTGCTATTGTTACCGCTCCCGTGTCGGCGGTAATGGTCCGACCGACGCCGGCGCCGCCTTGATCGTAGGCCCCGTCAAGTGTATTTCCTCCTCCTCCTCCTCCTCCTCCTCCAGCATCATCGTCCGAGCAAGACACTACCCCGCTGGCATCGGCCGTCAAAGCTCCGCCATTGGAATTGGCCGTGCAGTCCAGACCTGATAAGGTCAGGTTGCCGTCTACCTCCAGGTTGTCGGCAATCCGCACCTTGCTGGCGGCGGCCCCTTGAGGGCTGACTCGCCCTTCATAGCGAAAGCGCAGACCAATCACTTGCACCCGCGAAGAGCTTGTTGGCGTCTCGAACAGGACACTGACCTGGTCCAATCCTGAGTGGAGCTGCGGGATGATCGCCGACACATCGATTTCGGTTCGCTCTCCTGTGGAGATCGTCACGGGTCCTCCGCCGAGCGAGCCGCCAAAGTCGGTCCTGCGTGACGGGTTCGCGAGAATCGACAACTGTAACTGGTAGTCGATCGTGGTGTCCGCCTGCCCGATCAGCACGACCTCGGCGCCCACAAAGGTGCCCATCTCTGCGGGGACGGTGAAGCTGAAACGCGTCTGACCGTCATTCCGCTGGGATGTTGTACTGAGCAGATCGTTGGCTGACGAGGCAAGGGGTGTCACCCAGAGCTCATCGGTGGCCATCAGCGGACCACCACCGACTGTTACCAAGAGCGTCAACAGGTCCAGGAGGGATCTTCGAGGAGAGAGTCCAGCAAACATGTGTAACTCCTTTTCTATGGTAGTTTTTCGCGAGGACTTGCCGACCAGCTTAGCAGCCGGAGATGCTCGAGAATAGGGCCCAGTTATCCCTTTCTCGGATGGCGTTCCGGACCTTGCTGCCCAGGTAGTTGAAGTTACTCATCACCGATTCCCTACACTCGCCGACCCTTGGAGTTGGGGGTAACGAAAACGTAACGATTCAGCTATACTTCTGGGAGTTATGGACTTAAGCGCCCATTAACCCTGATCCCGGCAAATGGAAAAGAATCAGCGGGTTAACGGGGGTCGCATGGAGCTGCGTAAGGCGCATCTTGGTCAAGATGAACTCACTGTTCAAGGGTTTTCAAGGAATACTGGATCCGGACTCCAAAGAAGGGCGGATCATCCAACAACTGAATCCAGCCAAACTGCCTCGGCATATCGCCGTCATCATGGACGGCAACGGCCGCTGGGCAAGGCAGCGGAAACTTCCCCGGGTAGAAGGCCATCGAGCAGGAATCCAGTCAGTCAAATCGACAGTCGAGTTCGCAGCCAGGCTGACCGTCCCGGTGCTGACCCTTTATGCCTTCTCTTCCGAGAACTGGAAACGGCCGCGGCTGGAGGTCAGTACGCTCTGGAATCTGCTGCGAGAATACCTACGAAGAGAACTCCCTACGCTCCAGGAAAACAACATTCGCTTCGGTTGTATCGGGCGAGTCGATGATCTGCCGCGCAGCGTGCAGCGGGAGCTGAAGCACGTGGCAGACGAGACTCGCGACAACACTGGCACGCGCCTGATGCTGGCACTCAGTTACAGTGGCAGACTTGAATTGGTGGATGCAGTCAATCGACTGCTTCTTGAAAAACCCTCTCGCCCGATTCGGGATCGTGATATCGAGCGCTGTCTCTACACTCACGACCTTCCCGACCCTGATCTTTTGATTCGCACGAGCGGCGAAATGCGCATCAGCAACTTCCTGCTCTGGCAAATCGCCTATGCCGAGATCTACGTGACTTCGGTTCTCTGGCCGGATTTCAGAGGGCCGCAACTGCTGGAAGCGATCCAGGAATATCAGAATCGGGAACGGCGCTATGGAGACATCCATTCGGCAGCCCTCCAGGGCAGTCCTTCATGATCACCCGCATTCTGACCGCTGGGGTGCTGATTCCGCTCGTTCTGGGGGCCCTTTTCTGGGGACCGCTGTGGTTCTTTTTGTTTCTCGGATCGGTCTTTCTGATTGCGGCGGTCTGGGAGTACTTGGGAATCGTTCCCCAGTATGAGGCCCGGCCGCTACACCTTTCTTATCCACTGATATTGGGGCTTCCTTGGATCTGGAACTACCAGGGCGAGTACCGGATGGCCTACCTGGTAGCATCCTGCCTGGTGTTCATGGTGGCCGGCCTGGCAGTGGGAGGAAGCCCCCGAAACATGTTCCAATCTTCTGCCCTGGGGCTGCTCGGCTTCTTCTATCTGGGTCTTCCTTTCTGCTTGATTGGAACCTTGCATCCGGGCTCCGCAGGCCGACCTTCAGGGGGGGAGCTTCTGCTCGTGCTGGCCGGCGTCTGGATCTGTGACAGCGCAGCCTATTTCGCCGGCCGAATCCTGGGAAAGCGCCACATCACACCGCAAATCTCTCCGGGAAAGACGCTCGAGGGCTTCGCTTTCGGATTCTTGATTGGAGGTGCCTTCGTTGCGATCGTGGGTATCCGATATCTGGAGTTTCCAGTAATTGTGGGACTCGGCCTGGGACTGATCATTCCACTGGCTGCGATTTACGGAGATCTCTTCGAATCCGCCTTGAAGCGGGGGGCGGGTATCAAAGACACCTCGCAGCTGATCCCCGGACACGGTGGGGTGCTCGACCGTATTGATTCTCTTCTATTTGCCATACCTGCTTATTTCGTAGTCATCTCCATCTTGCTGTGAGTCGGAGCCATTTGATGAAGAATCTGTCCATACTGGGCTCCACCGGATCGATCGGCGAAAGCTCACTGAGCGTCGTGTCCGAGTACCCCGAGCGGTTCAGAGTGGTTGCTCTGGCCGCCGGCGAAAATCTGGATAAGGTGCGCTGGCAAATTCACCGATTCCGCCCCCAACTGGTGGCTCTTCATCGGGAGGAGGCGGCGCGGCAGCTGGCGCGAGAACTGACCGGCGTTCGGGTGGTGGGCGGCCAAGCCGGAGTCATCGAGGCCGCTACTTACCCTGCCGCCGATTGTGTCATCGCCGCCATTTCGGGAGCAGCCGGCCTGCAGCCCACCTATCATGCGATTCGGGAGGGAAAGCAAGTAGCCCTGGCCAACAAGGAAACCCTGGTCATGGCAGGTGGCCTGATCATGAATCTGCTAGCCGAGCAGGGTGTTCCGGATCGCCTAATGCCGGTCGACAGCGAACACAGCGCCCTGCATCAGTGTTTACGGGGAGAGGTGCTAGCCTCAGTGCGGAGACTTGTACTCACGGCCTCAGGCGGCCCCTTCCTGAATCGCCCGGCCACACAGTTGGCGAACGTTACCCGAGAAGAAGCTCTGCGCCATCCGACCTGGCAAATGGGCCCCAAGATCACAATCGATTCGGCTACCTTGATGAACAAGGGACTGGAAGTCATCGAGGCCCACTACCTCTTCGGCCTACCCGCCGAGCAAATCGACATCGTAATCCACCCCCAATCGACGGTCCATTCACTGGTCGAATTCATCGACGGCAACTACCAGGCCCAGCTGAGTCAAACGGACATGCGGTCAGCGATCCTGTACGCTCTGACCTATCCTGACCGGATTCCTTCCCCGTTCCCTCGCCTGGATCTCCTACAGATCTCGAAGCTGGAGTTCGAGGCTCCAGATCCCGAGCGCTTCCCTTGTATCCGACTGGCCTATGCGGCTCTGCGAGCCGGGGGTGCCCATCTCATCGCCCTAAACGCCGCTAATGAGGTGGCCGTCGCCCGTTTCCTACAGGGACGAATCTCGTTCCCAAGCATTCCGGAACTGATCGAGCGGGTGATGAACGAAGTCGACCCAACGCCGATCTCGACCCTGGAAGAGGTCCTGGAAGTCGATGAGTCCTGTCGCGAAAGAGCGCGCCGGGCGTTGGCTGCCGAATCCTCCTGACGGGCTTCGCGAAAATGCTCCACGCCGATGTCCTCGGGGTCTTCAGCACGCAATAATGATGGCCCTCAGGTCTGGGATTGAGACAAGAACACCGGCGGAATTTCGCGTAGCCCTTCAGGCTGCCTCATCGGTCTTCCTTCTCTTCCCAGTGCGCTGCCCTGGGCTGTTATCGCGATGCACCTTCGGCGCGAAGACGTTGGCCCCTCCAGTGGAGATCAAGACTCAAGGCGCGGCCGCAGGCCAAGATTCGAGGCGCTCAACGGCGTTATGCCCACTGCCTCTCTCCTGGACCTCGACTCATAAGATCCCTGTTCGCAACCGTACCCCATTACTCGGACAGGCTCCTAGGACGGCGCTGAGCCTGCCAAGCTCACGATCTACCTTGCCGCCTCAGTTTTCACCCCACGCATTGTAGGAGTCGGCTCCGCCCGGCGAACTCCCCTGGTCCAAGGGTCACCCAGACAAAAAATGCCCGGAGTTTTGGAGTCAACCTGAGACTCTTTCCCCCCTCGCAGACTCGGGGCTCTGAAAAGTGGGGGGCTAATCCACTCATCGTCAAGCGACCTCATTCCCCCTTACAGAGCTCTGATGATCCTGCCCCCATCCTCTGGACCGGACGGTCGAGCCCATCCGGCCCAACTAGGCACCGACACTGAACTGGAATAGCAACGCTGTCCCAGATCCCACCAAACTTGACTTGACGGTAAAGCAGTCGCAAGGGAGAGGTGCCTAAGAGCCAAGTCCTCCGGCAGACTAATAAACGTTCGCCGCTGAACAATCCTCCTCCGCGAGCCCGTCCCAGCAAAATGTTCTGATAGACTATTAGGTCGGATTCGAACGGTCGTTAGAAGTGTCGACCGGCAGGAGGAATAAGTCTTGGAGACTCTGAATTCACTCGGCCTCACGTTGATATCGTTTGTCTTTGTGCTTGGCGTCCTTATCTTCATCCACGAGTTCGGACATCATTTGGTGGCCACACTCCTGGGCATTCGAGTCGAGACATTTTCGCTGGGCTTTGGACCTCGCCTGCTTGGCTTTCGGATGGGAGACACGGACTATCGGGTCAGCCTGATACCGCTCGGCGGTTACGTCAAGATGACGGGCGAGAATCCTGATGAAGAACTCACCGGATCGAAAGAAGAATTTCTCTCCCGGCCCAAGCTTCATCGATTTGCGGTGGTCATCGCCGGTCCGCTCATGAATCTGGGTCTGGCGGTCGTACTGCTGGCAGTCGGGTTCATGAATGGCACAGATGTCCCGGTCTACGAAAAGCAACCGGGAGTGCTGGGTGCAGTCCTCCCAGAATCTCCCGCATCTACGGCCGGGCTCCAGCAGGGGGACACCATTGTTGCCATCGACGGCGACCCAACACCCACCTGGAAGGATGTTCAATTCTCGATAGCAACCAGCCCAAACCTGCAACGTGAAGTTGAGTACGTGAGAAGCGGCGAGACTATCAAGACCGAAATCCTGATTGCTTCCCGCGGCGAACTCGGTATTGGCTACATCGGAATCTATCCCTACGTTCCTTATTTTGTGAGCGAACTCCAACCCGATTCACCGGCGCTGAGAGCCGATCTGCGGGCCGGAGACGAGGTAATCTCGGTGAGCCGCGGAGACGAGATCAAGAGCGGATTCTATGCCATCGCCAACCTGGTGAGCGGTTCGGAGAGCGAGCCTCTCGAGTTCCAGATTCGGCGGGACGGCGAAATCTTGACCAAGAATATCGTTCCCGAGATCAAGGACGGGAGAACGCAAGTTGGCGCTTTTCTCAAGCTGGATACGGATTTCGAACAGTATGGTCTACTGGGAGCTCTGAAGCGATCGGTCAACGAAAACATCGAAATGGCTGAATTGACTTTCGTCACGGTCGGCCGACTTCTCACCGGCCGAGCTTCTATCAATCAGATGTCGGGACCGATTGAGATCGCCCGCTTCTCGGGGATGGCCGCTCAGCAAGGATTGCTTTCCCTGATCACGTTCATGGCCATCATATCGCTCCAGCTGGGCCTGTTGAATCTGCTCCCAATCCCGATTCTGGACGGAGGAGTGATCGCACTCATGGCGATTGAAAGCGTGATCGGCCGCGATCTTAGCCTGCACGTCAAGGAACGCATCATTCAGGTCGGCCTAGTCTTCATCGTACTGTTGATGGGTGTCGTGATTTTCAACGACATTGCCAAGCAGTTTTGATGGGATGGTTGACGCCAGTTTTCCATCCCGCGAGGAACTCGAAAAGGTCCTGAAGCTGGTCTTTGAGGGAGCCGTTCGCTATCTCGAGACCATCGATTCCAGACCCGTGCGCAGCACTCCCGACCTGCCGATCCTGGAGCGATTTGATGGTTCTTTGCCAGATCAAGGCGTGGGGGCATCGAGAGCGCTCCTGGAGCTGATTGAAAGAGGAATTCCAGCAGCACTTCACTCCAGCGGCCCCCGCAACTACCACTTCGTCATGGGAGGACATACTCCCGCTGCCCTGGGAGCCGATTTGTTGGCTGTGGTCCTGGATCAAGCCGCCTATGCCTGGGTTTCCTCGCCCCTGGCAGTCAAGCTCGAGCTGGTTTCTCTGGACTGGCTCAAAAGCCTTTTCGGACTCCCCACCGACTGGACCGGCGTCATGACAACCGGCGCAACAATGGCCAATTTCGTCGGTCTGTCGGCAGCCCGCCAATGGTGGGGAGAGAGAATCGGCCACGATCCGGCCGCCTACGGTCTCAGCGGTCTCCCGTCTCCCGCGGTCTTTTCCGGTGGATACGTCCACGCTTCGGCCGTCAAAGTGCTCGGGATGCCGGGTATCGGCCGAGATACGATTCAAATCCTGAGCCGTGATGCCGAGGGGCGCCTGGACCTGGCGAGTCTCGAGAAAGAACTGGCTGCTCTAGCGGGAGCACCGGCCATCATTATCGGGAATGCGGGAGAGGTGAATGCTGGCGATTTTGATCCGATTTCGAAACTGGCAGACCTGGCCGAACGCTATGACTGCTGGCTGCATGTAGATGGAGCATTTGGGCTCTTTGCGAGTGTCAGCCCACAGACCTCCCACCTCGTGTCTGGCGTGGAGCGGGCTCACTCGGTGACGGTGGATGGACACAAGTGGCTGAACGTCCCATACGATTGCCGATTCTCGTTCGTTTGCGACAAGTCGCTGATGGTAAGGGCCTTCACTTACAGCGGAGATTACTTGCCCAAACCGGACGATCCGGAACCTAACCTGGGAACGATCGGCCCCGAGAGCTCGCGGCGAGCTCGATCGCTCGCCGTCTGGGCGACACTGCGCGCTTACGGCCGGCGCGGCTATCAGCGCCTCTTCGAGCGACACCTGGAGCTGGCTCAGTATCTGGCAGCTCTGATCGACAAAGCTCCCGATCTGGAACGGCTGGCACCAGTCCATCTAAATATCGTTTGCTTTCGCCACAATCCGGGGGGGCGCTCTGAAGAGGCATTGAATCTTCTCAACACCAAGCTGGGCCAGGCCATCCTGGAGGATGGTCGGGTCTTCGCCGGAACCACCCTTTTCGGCTCCAAGGTAGCGTTGCGCCCTGCTATCACGAACTGGAGAATCCGGCGCCAGGATCTCGACCTCTTCGTCCAGGTAGTCCGGGAACTGGCATCGGGGTAACTCACAACTCACAACCGGAGATGATCTGGAGTGCTGCAGGCGGGGTTGTTGGCGACTACCTGGCGAGTCTCTGATAATCGAGCTGCCCGCTTTGGTATCCGGAGGCCGGAAAGTGTCAGCGCGGGGCCTGCCCTCCGAAGCCTTGGCGAAGGGGGCGGGAAGCCTGATCGTACCAACTCCAGAACTCCGGTCCAGCCGCTTGTGGATGGTGAAGGGTTCGGAGCTGGGGAGGCTGCTTCCGGTTCTCCCTTGCTCTTTGCTGTCCGATTGCCTCGCAGCTCAGGTTGGGGTCGACCGCCTGAACGCGGGTTTGGAGCGCCCCAATCTCAGAGCGCCAAGCGGCAGCGCGAGCGTGGGAAAGCTGAGCGACGATCTGCCGAAACTCCTTAAAACCGGCGCGGCGCTTCCGCTTGCGGCTCCGATACCCGCACTTCGGTCTCATCGGCTCGGCGGTCGATCCAAATTGACTCGTTTTCGGTTGCGGCCCCCGCGCTTTGTCTCTGCGATTGCATTTTCATCCCGGCCCACCGCGAAGCTAGGTCCCTACTCAAATCTCAAAACTTGAACGGGGTCGAGGCGGGCGGCTCGGCGGGCGGGCAGCCAACCTGCCAGGAAGGCCGTCCCCAGCAACACGAGGATCGATCCAATGAAGGTGGGCGGGTCGTAGACTGTGAGCCCGAAAAGGTAGCTTTCAAGCAAACACACGGTCAAGAACACGACGATTAATCCGAGGGCGAGTCCACCGCTGGTCAGGATGAGAACATCACGCAGGATGAGGCGTTCCACAGCCGATCGGCTGGCACCTAGCGCCATCCGCAATCCAATCTCCCGGAAGCGCCGGGCTACCGAGAATGACATTAAGCCATACAGACCAACCGCACCCAGAAAGAGGGCCAGCCCACCCAACACCGATGTCAGTTTCCCCAGCAGCGCTTCCCGCGACAGAGATCTCCCCACTTGATCTTCCAGGGTCTTGATGTCGCGAAAAAGAACTCGAGCATCCAGTTTTCGGAGCTCGCGCTTCAGCTCAGCGGCTAGCAGATTGGAATCACCCGTGCTGCGCACCGCCAGAGATCGAGGGTTCATGGGCAACTGCTGCAGCGACATGAAGAACATGGGTGTTGGATCCTGTCGTAGATCATTCCACACGAAATCCTGGTATATGCCCACCACTTCGATGGCCTGTTCCATTCCGCGCAGCTTGAAACGCTTCCCACTGAAATTCAACGAGCCCCAGTAACGGAGAGCAAACGACTTATTGACGACAGCTACGTGAGGGCTATTCTCGGTGTCGGACTTGGCCAGGGACCTGCCTCGTAGGAGCGGTGTTCCCAGGGCTCGAAAATAGTCGGGAGACGCGACGTTGATTCTGACCGCCAACTCTTCGCTCTCTTCTGCTGAATAACCCTCGACGTCGAGGGTGGCCGACATGTCGTTGCTACTGAATAGTCCCAGCCAGGCAATGCTGGAAGCACTGACTCCGGGAATCCGATTGAGGGTTTCAGGCACGCGACGGGCGAGGACGCGACGCGCGGCATCGTTCCCACTGGGCAGGTCAAACGACAGATCCATCAGGAGTACTCGCTCCGCCTCAAAGCCAGGTTCGACAAGCGTCAGCTCATAGAGGCTGCGCATCAAGAGGCTGGCGCAGATCAAAAGCAACAAGGATGCTGCCAGCTGAGTTGTCACCAACAAGCGCCCCCAGTTCGCTCCTCGTCCCTCCCGGAATCCGCCGGCGTTTGTCCGCAAGGCTCCGATGAGCCGGGTGCGGGCGGCATTCAGAGCTGGGATGCTGCCGAAGATCAAGCTGGTGAACACACAGCACAGACCGGTAAAGAATAGAACCCGGGAGTTGAGCGCAAGATCCAAATCGACGCGTGAACCTCCAACCGTGAGGGGGTCGAGCAACTGTCGAAACAGCCTCGCGATGAGAAGGCCAAGCCCGGTAGCCAATCCTGCTAGCAATAGGCTCTCGGTCAGCAACTGCCGACAGATTCGAAAGCGCCCCGAGCCTAGCGCAAGGCGAATTGCGCTTTCCCTATGCCGGATCCTGCCCCGAGCCAGCAGCAAACCGGCCACGTTCAGGCAAGCCACGAGCAAGACCAGAGCCACGAGCGCCAGGAGGACCTTGAGAGGATCGGCATAGGCAGTTCGAAGGCCCGCAAAACCGGCGGCGGCGGGGGGCAGTTCGATACGATGAATCTCGACGGGTCGATCGTCGCGAATCCCGGTGGGTAATCCGGCATCAACCTCGGCCTGAAGGAGCTGTCGAAAGAGCAGGCTGGAGACCTGCTCAGCCTGTTCTACTGTCACACCAGACTTGAGTCGGGCCAGGGTACTGAAGAAAGTCCCGGTACGCCACTCCAGCATATCCTGGCCGAGTGCCACTTGTATCGGAACCCAGATATCAGGGCGATTTTCCTGTGCCGTTCCATTGAAGTCGGCCGCGGCCACGCCGATGATCGTTTAGATCGTTCCGTCAATCGATAGGTCTCGACCCAGTACGTCAGGGGAAGCCCCGAACTGCGTCTGCCAAAAACCATGCCTGATGATCGCCACCGGGCCACCGCTTCCACCGCCGGGCTGGTCATCTTGGGATCCAAAGAGCCTGCCCAAGGCTGGCTCGATACCGAGCACCGAAAAGAAGTTTCCACTGACGGACTCGGCTCTAACACCATCCAGGAATTCTCCGTCCAGCAGGGTCCGGGCAAAATCGGCTCCGGCGGCCGCCAGTACTCCCTCGAAAACCTGCTGCCTCTCTGAAAATTCACCCAGCAAGGGGTAGGAGAGCGTTCCTCGATCATCTCCCCGCCGCGGGTTCAGGAGAACCAGTTCCTGCGGGCTTCGTACCGGCAAGCTGTGGAGTAAGATTGCATCGAAGACGGTGAACACGGCGGTATTGGCTCCCATCCCCAATGCGAGCGAGCAGATCGCCACGATGGAAAACCCCGGGGTCTTGGTCAAGAGCCGCCAGCCAAACTGAAGGTCCTGGCAAAAAGCCTGAAACATGAACGCTCTCCCATTAAATCGTGATCGATCCAGCCGCTTCCGTCTCGATCGTCCCAGCGGGCTGCCAGCGCGGCCCCCAAGGTGTCAGCCAGCAGACGAGCACCAGACCATAGAATCCCCGCCGGTGATCGCCCGTTTTCGGCCAGCCACTGCCGCCCAGCCGAGAGCAACTCGGTCTCGTACTCAGCTCTGAAGCCGGCAGGAAAAATCCTGACCACCAGCCGGAACAGAATCGCAACGAACTGACCCAAACCCGAACCGCTCATGTGGAAGTACCTCCGGCTAGTCGCTCCCGGCCGATGCGAACATCCTTTTCCAGCCGGCTCAATTCACACTTGAGGACTCGGATCCCCAAGTCAGTGGGCCGGTAGTTGCGTCTTCTCAAGTCAGCGTCAGGCGGGGCGGGTAACTTTACCAGCTTCACCAACCCATTTTCCTGGAGCCGTGCCAGTGCCCGGTACAGAGTCCCGGGAAGCAGGGTGAGTCCGTCGCTTCGATGCGCAACGTCTTTCATGATTGCGTAGCCGTGCTGTGGGGTCCTCGATAGAGCCAGAAGTATCTGCAAAACCGAACTTGTCAGCGGTAGATGTTCTTCAGGGCTCGAGAAACGAGGTTCCATCATATATTCTTTAAGAATATATTCTTTTTGAACATAAAGAGCAAGTCACACAAGTACTCATACCCGTACTCGTTTCTCGTTTTCCGCTCCACGTTGTCCCTTTCCCCACCGTTGTTCCGCTAGGAGTCTGCGCGGCAGGAAATCTCCGGGCTGGTGAATAAAATGGCGATATGGGAACGACATTTCGGAAGTACCAGCCGGAGCAGAGCTTCTTGCTACCCCCCTCCCCGCGAGATTGGTTGCCGGAAGATCATCTGTCCTACTTTATCTCCGAAACGGTGGATGAGCTGGATCTGAGTGGATTCTACGCGCCGTACGAAGGGGACGGGCGGCGCAATCGGCCGTTTGATCCGAGGATGATGGTGAAGATCCTGATTTGTGGGTACGCGACGGGAACGTTCTCGTCGCGGAAACTGGCTCGTCGAGTGTATGAGGACGTGGCTGTTCGAGTGTTGTCGGCGGGTAATTTTCCAGCCCACCGGACGATGGCGGAGTTTCGTCAACGTCATCTCAAAGAGTTCAAGAAACTGTTTGGACAGGTGGCGCGGATCGCGGCCGAGGCGGGATTGGTCAAGCTGGGGCGAGTGGCGGTGGACGGCTGTAAGATCAAGGCCAACGCCAGCAAACATAAGGCGATGAGCTATTCACGGATGTTGGAAGAAGAGAAAAGGCTGGAAGGAGAGATCGCCGAACTGTTGGATCGTGCGCAGCAGGTGGATAAAGCGGAAGACGAGCTCTACGGCGAAGAGAATCAGGGAGACGAACTGCCTGAAGAGTTACGCCGCCGCGAAAGATCGGCTGAAAAAGATCGGGGAGGCAAAGCAGCGAGTGGAGCAACGGCAGGCCGAGGCGGATCGGAAGCGCGGCCGCAAGCCCGGAGACGGTCGCAAGAACTCGCGCGGAGGACGCCCCTTCAAGCGGGAGTTTGGAGTTCCCGAGGAGAAGGCCCAAGACAACTTTACAGATCCGGAAAGTCGAATCATGAAGAGCTCTGGGGGATTCGAACAATGCTACAACACGCAAGCCGCTGTGGATGAGGAGACACAGATGATCGTGGCCACGGGGGTTACCAATAACGCGGCCGACAACAGACAATTACTGGGGATGATCGATGCGGTCCAAGAGAACCTGGAGCACCCTCCCGAGCAGGTAGTGGCCGACGCCGGGTATAAGTCCGAGGAGAACTTTGAAGGTCTAGAAGAACGCGAGATCGATGGCTACATCTCTTTGGGCCGAGAGGGGCGAGATCCAGAGCCGTCGGAAAATCTCCCCGCCACGCTTCGCATGTTCAAGAAGCTGGGCACGGAGGCGGGGCAAACTGTCTACCGCCGGCGCAAGGTGATCGCGGAACCTGTATTCGGCTGGGTTAAACAGGTCCTTGGCTTTCGAACCTTCAGCTTGAGGGGACTCGAGAAAGTGGAAGGCGAGTGGGACCTGGTCTGTCTCGCCCTGAACTTGAAACGCATGAATGGGCGCCTACCCACCTGCTGAGCAGGTTCGGACGGAAAGATGCCCTCCCCCTGGGCTCATTTTCAGCAGTTCGGCCGCCTCTGCAAGCGGAAGCACGATAAAGATCGCCCTTTCTCTTATAGGGCACCCCGAAACATAAACTCAAGAATTGGAAATTCCACGTTGATCAGAAACTCCTGCCGCGCAGACTCCTAGCCCGGATTATGCAAGAGATCCGGATTCGAGTGGATTGGGGACCAGAAAAAATGCCGTAGCGCTCTGATATAAAAGGGGTTATTAAACAAATCCTTATCGGAGAACTACGGCAATGTCAAACCCAGTCTGTCAGACCACCCTGGCATTTCACTCGCACACACAAATCACGGCTCGTTTTGATGGTGGGAACCTGACTTCCGATGCCGGATGGCTGTTGTTTGGTTCCCTGGATCGGCAAGATCGACTCTGCGAGGACTTCAGTTCGTGTATTGCGGATAGCCGGGACCAACGCTACGTTCGTCATGAGCAGTTAAAGCTGATCCGACAACGAGTCTTTCAGATCGTTGCCGGGTACGAAGACTGCAATGACGCGGACACGCTGCGCTCGGATCCCATGCTCAAGACCGTCTGTGATCAGTTACCTGAGAGCGATCCTGACTTGGCCACCCAGGCAACTTTTTCCCGTTTGGAAAACTCTGTCAGCAAGAAGGATCTCATGCGTCTGAGCCGGGGGTTCCTACAGCGTTATGTCCGCTCGCTGAAGAAGAGACGCCCCGACCCGGTCATCTTGGACCTGGACAGTACTGACGACCACACTCACGGCCAACAGGAATTCTCTTTTTACCACGGCTATTACCGAAACCACATTCTGCATCCTTGGCTGATCTTCGATGCCGTTACGGGGGACCTGGTCACTGTCGTATTGAGGCCTGGAAACAAGGGGGCTGCCTCTCACATCGTTCCTATTCTGAAACGAATCGTGAAAGCCATTCGACGAGAAGTTGGCAAGGAACTTCAAATTGAGATCCGGGCCGACAGCGGCTTTGCCACGCCTCGGCTCTACGAGTTCTGTGAATCTGAAGAGAACAAACTCCAATATGTCATTGGGTTAAGCCGGAACCCCCGCCGGCAACGGATGGTCGAGCCGATGCTCGAGTCGACTCGACTCAGGTTCGACGAGTTCGAGGAAAAACAGCGTCAGTTTGACGAGTTTCTTTATCGAGCCGGCAGCTGGGATCGATTCCGTCGCGTCATCGTCAAAGTGGAAGTCGACCATCGGGGGATCAATCGTCGCTTTGTGGTCACCAACCGAGACGATCTCTCTTCCCAGTCCCTTTATGATCACTACACCGATCGAGGACAGTCGGAGAACTTCATCAAGGCTTTTAAGAACCATCTGAGTATGGATCGGCTGAGCTGTCATCGATTCCTGGCCAACCAGTTTCGACTTCTCCTGCATGGGCTGGCTTACCAGATGTTCGTCCGACTCCGCGATTATCTGTATGGAACCCCCTGGCAGAAACTCGAAATCGAAACTTTGCGTCGCCGGGTCCTCAAAATTGGGGCGCGGGTTCGACAAACCACTCGACGCATCTGGGCCCATCTTTCCTCCGGCTTTCCGGAGCAGGCCCTTTTCCTCCTCGTCTTGAATCGCCTTAACTCCAGCTAGCCTCTCCTAGCTCCCGAATGATCGTTTAGGACACTCATTCAGGCCCAACTCCGTCTGAAATTCACTCCCCCACCTACTCCACACGGCTCGTCCACAGAGATCCCTCGAAAATCCGCCTGTCGCACCTTCGATCTCCCGATTTGGGCCACTTTCGACTCTCTTTTCAACTCCGGCCTACGGTTCTTGCATAATCCGGGCTAGCTCTCAAATGTCCAGCGGATTAACGACGCGGACAGATCCGTAAACCTGATCGGGGTTAAAATCCTCGGAATACAGAATGCTTGCGCCTGAAGCAATAGCCGCCTGCACGATTAGCGCGTCCCAAAAGGACAATTGATAACGCTCTTCCAGCCTGACCGCCTCACAGATGGAATCCCCGTCATTTACTTGAACTTCCCAGGCGAGGTAGTCAAATAGGATCGCTTCCGCGTCTTCGCTCGGGATGGGTGAGAGGGCCTTGCGGCGTACATTCACATAGAACTCCTGGAGGACCTGAGTACTGATGACACCTTTGCGATCTCGCCATAATCGGCTGACCAGTAATCTGGCTTGATCGAATTTGTTCCCCGAGCCTCGGTCATGAGCGTAGACCAGGATGTTCGTGTCAACGAAGGCCTTGTCTGTCATGAAGCTCATCCCGACTTGCCGACTTCACCCAATTCAGATCGTAGCCTTCCTGCAGGCGGCGCAGAGCTCGGCGACTGGCTGATTCATACCTCTGGTCTTGGCGCACCAAGAGTGCTAGCTGCTCTGCCATCATCCGACTCACAGATGTGCCCCGCCTGGCGGCCAGCACCTTGGCCTCGCGCACCAACTCCTTTTCGAGCTTGAGTGTCACATTCGTCTTCATGTCGTTTTCAGAGTAGCACAGTTATCGTGCTGCACGTTTCCTGCTCCTTCTGGACGATGGGGAATCCACAAAGCAAGTTGTTGCAAGAATTTTCGCAACTCGCGGTCCCTTGGACTGGGGGAGTTCGCCGGGCGGAGCCGACTCCTACAATGCGTGGGCTGGAAACGAGGCAGCGAGGCAGATCGCGAGCCGTTGCTAGGAGTCTGCGCGGCAGGAGTTTCTGATCAACGTGGAATTTCCAATTCTTGAGTTTATGTTTCGGGGTGCCCTATAAGAGAAAGGGCGATCTTTATCGTGCTTCCGCTTGCAGAGGCGGCCGAACTGCTGAAAATGAGCCCAGGGGGAGGGCATCTTTCCGTCCGAACCTGCTCAGCAGGTGGGTAGGCGCCCATTCATGCGTTTCAAGTTCAGGGCGAGACAGACCAGGTCCCACTCGCCTTCCACTTTCTCGAGTCCCCTCAAGCTGAAGGTTCGAAAGCCAAGGACCTGTTTAACCCAGCCGAATACAGGTTCCGCGATCACCTTGCGCCGGCGGTAGACAGTTTGCCCCGCCTCCGTGCCCAGCTTCTTGAACATGCGAAGCGTGGCGGGGAGATTTTCCGACGGCTCTGGATCTCGCCCCTCTCGGCCCAAAGAGATGTAGCCATCGATCTCGCGTTCTTCTAGACCTTCAAAGTTCTCCTCGGACTTATACCCGGCGTCGGCCACTACCTGCTCGGGAGGGTGCTCCAGGTTCTCTTGGACCGCATCGATCATCCCCAGTAATTGTCTGTTGTCGGCCGCGTTATTGGTAACCCCCGTGGCCACGATCATCTGTGTCTCCTCATCCACAGCGGCTTGCGTGTTGTAGCATTGTTCGAATCCCCCAGAGCTCTTCATGATTCGACTTTCCGGATCTGTAAAGTTGTCTTGGGCCTTCTCCTCGGGAACTCCAAACTCCCGCTTGAAGGGGCGTCCTCCGCGCGAGTTCTTGCGACCGTCTCCGGGCTTGCGGCCGCGCTTCCGATCCGCCTCGGCCTGCCGTTGCTCCACGCGCTGCTTTGCCTCCCCGATCTTTTTCAGCCGATCTTCGCGGCGGCGTAACTCTTCAGGCAGTTCGTCTCCCTGATTCTCTTCGCCGTAGAGCTCGTCTTCCGCTTTATCCACCTGCTGCGCACGATCCAACAGTTCGGCGATCTCTCCTTCCAGCCTTTTCTCTTCTTCCAACATCCGTGAATAGCTCATCGCCTTATGTTTGCTGGCGTTGGCCTTGATCTTACAGCCGTCCACCGCCACTCGCCCCAGCTTGACCAATCCCGCCTCGGCCGCGATCCGCGCCACCTGTCCAAACAGTTTCTTGAACTCTTTGAGATGACGTTGACGAAACTCCGCCATCGTCCGGTGGGCTGGAAAATTACCCGCCGACAACACTCGAACAGCCACGTCCTCATACACTCGACGAGCCAGTTTCCGCGACGAGAACGTTCCCGTCGCGTACCCATAAATCAGGATCTTCACCATCATCCTCGGATCAAACGGCCGATTGCGCCGCCCGTCCCCTTCGTACGGCGCGTAGAATCCACTCAGATCCAGCTCATCCACCGTTTCGGAGATAAAGTAGGACAGATGATCTTCCGGCAACCAATCTCGCGGGGAGGGGGTAGCAAGAAGCTCTGCTCCGGCTGGTACTTCCGAAATGTCGTTCCCATATCGCCATTTTATTCCCCAGCCCGGAGATTTCCTGCCGCGCAGACTCCTAGCTCAGCGCTGTCTTTGCTGCTAGTGCCCGTCCGAAATCGCCTCATCTTCCAGGTGCTGGCCGTCTGTCACTGACCCACAGCCAGACCACCCCCAGGAGTGACAAAACGGAGACGATTGCTCCCCAGGTGAAGCTGGTAGGGCGGTATTCGAAGCGGATTCGGTGGCTGCCGGCGGGCACACGAACGGCACGGAAGAGAAGATCCGCCGGGACGATCGGTGTGCTCTCACCGTCCAGTTGGGCGACCCAGCCCGCTTCATAAGTATCTCTCAGGACCAGCCAGCCGTCGACCGGCAATTCAGCCTCCACTTCTATTGCACCCGGCTCGTCTACGATCCATCTGACCCGACCTCCCCCTGAGGTGGGAGCCGGCAAGTCGGTCTCCAATACCACATGACCCGGCTCAGTCGCATCGGCAACGAAAGCCTTTGCCTCCGCTGAATCGCTCACCGCCATCACCTGATCAGCGATCATGATCCGGCTTGCATCCTCGATCCGGTAGAGAAACGGGAACTCGTCATGGAGGAGACTCAGCCCTGGTAAGTCGAGTTTTTCTGGAGTGAGAATCAGACTGCATCCCGATCGTCTCAGCAGTCGCAGCCGGTCTTCGTCTATGCCGGTGAGGAAATGATGTGAGTTCGCTGGCTCACCAAACAGAGTGAAGTAGCTTGTCCAGCGATCCACACACAGCGTTCCATAGCCCCGCACGTCGCGGATCTTCCACGACATTCCGAAGTTGGGCGGCAACGCTCCCACCCCGAGGGCCACGAACCGCTCGTGCGGATATTCCTGAACCTGCGAAATGACAGGCGGCTTCAGGTTCATCAGTGAGGGATCCGAGGCCGTGTTGAAGAAGAACCACACGACAAAGCCGTTGACCACCTGGAGGGTTATCCGAAGGAGCGCCCGGTGCTTCAACCTGAGCATGGCGAGTAGAGCGACCAACGTACCCGCCGCCCAGACTGGATAAGCGGGATAGCGGATGATCCGGTCCATGAAGTGGAACCGTGGACCCTCGCCGGACATCCAGTCGGACACGGCCTGGAGGAGCGGCCAGCCCACCGCCAGAATCGAGAAGGTTAGTGCCAATGCCAAACCAAAAACCGCGCTCCGCCACCTTACCCGCCCTTCCAGCACTGCTGAGAAACCGATGGCGGCCAACACTGCGACCGTCGCCTGGAGAATGTGGGCTACGTGGGTGTGGTCTCCCCATCGGAGAACCGGCAAAGCGGTGAAAAGATCGAAGATCACGGGCCAGCCCAGCAGGATCGCCAACGAAGCCAGGGTTATGGGGGCCAGACATGCGAGAATCTGGCGGCGCGATCGCTGAAAGGGGCTTAGCAGGGCCAGGAATATCAGAATCACGCCGATGTAAACGCGGCCCTCACTGCTCCATCGCTCCAGTTGGGGGCGAAGGAGGCTGGGTGCCTGGTGGAACGGAACCGCCAAAGCCGGCCACTGTTCAAAGTGCAGATAGAAGGGGTTGGAACCGCCCTGAAGACGGTCCTCCCCCGTGGCAGTTCGCAGCAAGAAGTCGACGAATGGAAACGTCGCTGCGGCTGCCACGAGAAACCCCAGTCCAGTCAGAGCGATGACCTTGGGCCTTGAGTCTCTGAGGCGAAAGAGGGCGTAGAGGCCGATGGCCATATGCTGAAGTAGAGCCGCCTCCATGTTACCCCCGATATAGGCGCCGGCAAGGATGAGCGTCAAGACAGCCAGATGGCGGTTGCGGCCCGTCTGATGGTAGGACTCCAGCTGATGGAGGCCCCAGCCCAACAGGGCCGAGACAAACGAATTCGGAAAGCAGAGAAGGAAAAGGTTGTATCCGGAAAAGAGATAGCCGAAGGCTCCAAAGGCAGAACAGGTGGATGTGAGCCCGATCCGCCGACAGAAGAAATAGATCCCCGCGGCGGCCAGCAGGAGCTTCAGCAGGGCACTGTATTCGAAGTACAGATGTATCGGGAGTGGCAGCAGGAGCCAGCGAATGGGTGAGAAAACCGCGGAGACGGAGTTTGCATGGAACGGTGTGCCATTCAGGCTGTACGGATTCCACAGTGCCAGTCGACCCTGTGAGAGCTCCTCTCGAAAGAACTGATAGTAGGGGTAGAACTCCTCGACCGCATCACTGATTACGCGATTGTTGACGCGTTTGTCGGGCAAGTGAATCGCCCAGGGCAAGTTTGGGCTCAGCAGATCCCCCGGCCAGAGGATCTTTCCCGTGAAAAGCGACGGGGTGAGAAACAGGGCGACCACTCCGGTGAGAACGAGTAGAAAACGGATGTCCTTCTTCATTTTAGGGACAGGCACCGAAGCGATCTGTAAGTAATTACCAAGAAAGACATTTCCTGAGTTTGGTACCGAAGTACCGGCTTTGGTGAAGTGACGGAGACCCTAATCCTCGCGATTTACCCTCCCCGGCCCTCATCATCTCACTAGAATAGGTCATCGTAAAACCGAAGTCTCACCAAGCAGAAGATCAAGTTCATTGCCCAAAAGGGATACCCTTGTGACGTTGACAGTGAACTTTAGACTGAGTCACAATCTCGCATCGATCGAGGCTCAAGGATCGGCTTTCAACAGTCACGGATCGCGTAGTCCTACAAGCTCAAGCCGCTCTACCCGAAAATCGCGCACGAAGCCAAACACCCGTGGGAGGAGTGTACAACCATGATTGCGAGATACATGATCCGCTTCGGCTTATTGGGCATCCTCTTTCTGGCCAGCCTAGCCACTGCTTCGGCTCAGCAAATGACCGATTGTGGGGTGCAAGCGGATATTCCTGAACTGGAGTGTAGGGCTCCGGGAGGCATAGTCGCGCACTCCGTCCAGGAGCCCGAGCAGGGGTAACGCCCCCTTTCGCAAAGGCTACCAGCGAAGCTGTGCCTCAAACCGACGAGGCCCGGAGAAGACATGCAGGGACTCTGCGTCAACTTGAGACTCTTTCCCCCCTCGCAGGCTCGGGGCTCTGAAAAGTGGGGCGCGAATCCACCCATCGTCAAGCGACCTCATTCACCCTTACAGAGCGCTGATGATCCTGCCGCCGTCCTCAGGACCGGCGGTCGAGCCCATCCGGCCCAACTAGGCAGCGACACCGAGGCCAAGCGGCAGTCAGTTCCCAGTTTCGGAAACTTGACCCGACTGTAGGCAAGTTGCAAGGGAGAGGTTTCTAGCCCGGAAAGAACCTGTCGAGAGTGGAGGAATTGCTGGCGGGGGTGCGCAGCGAGACGAGAATCATGAGCAGAAACGAGGCCACAATCCCCGGGTAGATCTCGTGAAACGGGAGCACTTCCAGCCGCCGGGCCACGAAAGCGCCGATGGCAAAGAGAAGGCCACCGATGGCGCTGGCCATGGCCCCCTCCCGAGTAGCGCGGCGCCAGAACAGCCCAAAAAAAAGGGGCACGAAGAGAGTCGAAGCCATCCCACCCCAGGCAATGCTCCCGAGCAGACTGATCAACGGAACCGGGTACATCGAAAAATAGGCAGCCGCCAGAGTTGCGATCGCACCAAATATTAGAGTGGCTCTTCGGGAGATAGCCAACAGCCGGTTCGAATCGCGAATCTCTCTCACAGGCCGGTAGACATCGACGGCAAAATAGAGCCCCACGATGTGGAGTAGCCCGTCTGTCGTGGAGTGAATCGCGCAGTGATGGCGAGCAGGATCGGCAGACTGGCCCACCCGCCCAGCACGTGCTTGAAGAGGTAGGGAAAGGCCGAGTCCCCGAGCTGGTTCTCGGGAATGAGCATTCCGGCTCCGGTGCCGCAGAGGATGATGCACAGGAGAAGGACCATGATCAGCACACCCCCGTAGGCGATCTGTCGCCGCGCCACCTTTTCGTCGCGGCTAGCGTAGAAGCGATGCAGGTAATAAGACTGGGCCGGGATGCCCAGTCCCCACACCAGAACCCAGCCGACGAAGTCACCAGGGCTTTGCACGCTGCCCCCAAAAAAGCCCGACAAGTCAGCCGGAGGTGCCGACACGACTGTTCCTCCCGTCTCCCACAGGACGACCCCTGCAGCCGTCACTACACCGACACCCAGCAGAAAGGCCTGCACGAGATCGGTTCGAACCACCGAGACAAGCCCGCCCAGCACGGTGTAGCTGACGAAGATCCCGCCCACCATCAAGATGGCCCAGGTCATATTCAGACCGATCAGGGTTTCCATCGTGATGCCAATACCGAGCAACTGGACGATCATCGTGATCGAGTAGAGGAAGATAATGGTCAGTCCGGCAAAGATGCGCAGGTTTCGGGATTCGAAGCGGACGGCAAGAAACTCGGGAATGGTCGTCATTCGGGAGCGGTGCAGCCGCCGCGATGCAATCAGCAGCAGAATCCAGCCCAGCGCGTAACCGTAACATGCAAAAGCCGCAGCCGACCATCCATAGCGGGAGGCATAACCGGACACACCAATCACCGAGATGGCCGACAGAAAGGTGGCGACGAAGGCGCTCGTGGCTAGTACTGTCCCCATCTTCCGACCGGCCAGGGCGAAGGACTCGAAGGATTTCTTCCGGTAACCCCAAACTCCAACGCAGAGAATGAACGCGGAATATGCAACAAACGCGCCGAGGAGCAAATAGTCCATTTACTTGCGCCTCTGCTTTTCCCGGTACTCGAGAATCCAAGTCAGGAGGAGGGGTATCAGAGAAGTCAACAAGGCCGAGAACAGGATCCAGTAGACGGTCACGGTCCGGTTGGAGAGAGATTCGGCTTCGCGATCGCTTTCTTTCCGGAGCGCTCCGCCAGCAGCCGAATGGCATCGATGGTCGCTTGATTACTTGAGATAACGGGAATCCCCAGCAGCTTTCGCAGCGGATCGATGGCGCCGATGGCCTGCCAGTTGGTGCAGGAGAGAAAGACACAGTCGGCAACTTGATTCTCCATGTGCTCTGCCACAAAGCGAGCTATTTCAGCGGGAGCCACTCGACCGATCTCCAGGTTGTCGAGGATGCCCATACCTTGGGCTGTGACCACCTCGTTGCCAGCTTCCGTGACACAAGTAACAACGCTGGTGGTTAACTCTTCCTGGTAGGGAGTAAAGACGGCGACTCGTTGTGGAACGATGGCCTGGAGCTGCTGGATGACGGCCCCCATAACGGTGATCGTGCTCGCTCGTGTCGCGGTCTCGATCGATCGGGCGATGCCGGCATCGTGTGCTAGACCACCGAGCGAGCCGGCGGAAGTGCAGCCGAAGACAGCGATATCGGGCCGCGTCTTGCGGAGGCCCTCCAGACATCTGGGAAGTTCCTGCTCGAGCATTCTGATTTCAGCTTCTCGGGTGACGTTTTCCAGCAGGATTCGCCAAGTGCTGGTAGTCATTAGGGAACCGGTTGCGCGGTGAAGATCCGGTTCCATCACGGTATTGGAAGCCGGCACGATCAGTGCGACGCGAATACACGGAGTCATCTAGGATTCCTCGGTGGCCAGGGTTCGGTAACCACAGATAACACGAGGAACAGGCTACTAGTACTCGTCTTGAGGTTCATGGAAAGGTCCAGAGCAGGTAGGCCGCGAGAAACGTCAGAGCGGTCGCCACCCCATAGCAAATGACGGCGATCAATCCGTATAGATGGCCCAGTTGCAGACCGTCATAGAGCGTATAGCGGAAACGATGGCCCCAGTGGAAAAGCGACAGCACGATGAGTCCGAACAAGGCAAGCTTGACCAGCGGTTGATCGACCTTGCCCACCAGTTCCTCGAAGGGCGGCGGCACAAACCACAGCACCAGCACGAGCGCTGGCAGCAAGAGCGCCGCCAGCATGCCTCCAACGCTGAACATGGCCCAAAAAATAGGTTCGCGGGAGCGCCTAGCCACTAACTTGCCACCAACCAGATCACCAGGGCCGTTGCCAGCATCCATGCCGCGTAATGTCCGCCGAGTACGATCGCGTCGGGGACTCGCCAGCGGCCCAGGCGGAGCACCAGAGCCTTGGGAGCGAGGTTGAACCAGGTGATCGAATGAAAGAGCAGAGAAACCAGTATCACTCCGTGAAAGATCATCACCGGAGTCGATCCGAGCAATTCCAAAAAACGCTGGTAGGTCGCCTGCCCCCTGGATAGGACCCAAAGCTGAAGCATGAGGAGCACCGCCGTGTAACCGACCGCCAGACTCGTCAACTCTCGAGTGATGAACTTAGCGTAAGAGAACTTCTCCAACCACCAGAAGATTGGATAACGCTTCCGGTACCATTTCGGGTGGTAGAGTTGGTACTTCGGGTTGACGCGGTTCACCGTTTCCTCCCAGGCTTCAACCAGGACAGGAACCATTCCGTCGTCGCCTGCACTTTGTAACGCTGGATTGCGCCTGCCGGATCCACGTTCTTCGGGCAGACCTCTGTGCACTCTCCCACGAAGGTGCAGTTCCAGATCCCCTCGTGTTGCGAGAGCACGTCTCCTCTCTCCTCGGAACCCTGGTCCCGGGAGTCCAGATTATAACGCTGGGCCAGAGCGATGGCAGCCGGACCGATGAAGTCCGCCTCGAGAGCATAGATCGGGCAGGCCGAATAGCAGAGCATGCAGTTAATGCACATGCTGTACCGCTTGTACTCGGCCAGTTCCTCGGGGGTCTGCAAATACTCGCCCTCGGACAGGGGCTTCTCTTCCTTCCGGACAATCCACGGCTTCACGCTCTGCAGCTTGTCGATAAAATCCTGGATATCTCCCACCAGGTCGCGAATCACTGGAAAGCCCCTGAGCGGCTCAATGCGAATGGTACCGGAACTGGCCAGCTCCGAGAGATAGGTAGCACAGGTGAGCACCGACTCGCCATTGACCAGCATTCCGCAGCTGCCGCAGACGCCCATCCGACAGGCCCAGCGATAGGAAAGGCTGCCGTCCAGATGGTCTTTGATGTAGTTGAGGGCGTCGAGGATCATCCATTCGTCGTGCAGGGGCACCTCAAAGCTTTCCCAGACCGGCTCCTGCTCCTCTTCGGGTCGGTAGCGTCGGATCTGCAGCGTGATCGATTCGGCCATTCCGTCTACCTTCCGTAAGTCCGCTCACCCGGGGGCCAGCGCGTGATGGTCACGGGCAGGTATTCAATCCTGGCATGACCGTCTTCGGTTCTGTATGCGAGGGAGTGGGCCAGGAACGTCTCGTCGTCTCTTTCGGGATGATCCGTCCGCTGGTGGGCCCCTCGCGATTCCGTCCGGTGCAGTCCCGACTGGAGGATGGCGTCAGCCAAGTCCAGCATGTTGGACAGCTCCAGGCAGCTGATTAGCTCCGTGTTAAAAGTTCGGCTCCGATCGTCGAGGGAGACGTTGCCCATCCTCTCCTTGAGCTGGGCAATCTTGTCCAGTGCCGGACGCAGGCCTGCTGCTTCGCGGTAAATGCCGGCCCCGCTCTCCATGGCCTCCTGCATTTCGGCTCTCAGGGTCGCCACGCGTTCCGTGCCCCCGGTCTTTTCCAGGAAGTCTTTGTTTAGGCGACGCTCTTCGTCCTGGGCCTGCGCCAGCGCACCGCGCGTGGGATCTGCCTGGTCCAGCGCAAATTGAGCGGCGGCCTCTCCGGCCCGAGCCCCAAACACCAGGAGCTCGGTCAGCGAGTTGGATCCCAGGCGGTTGGCCCCGTTGATGTTTACGCAGGCCACCTCCCCTGCCGCGTAGAGTCCCGGCAGGGATGTCGAGCCGTGAATATCGGTGTGGACTCCTCCCATCACGTAGTGGATCACCGGTCGCACCGGGATCAACTCACTGACCGGGTCCAGATTCTCGTATTTGAGGCACAGCTCGCGCACGAAAGGGAGTTTGGTGTCGATGACCTTCTCCCCCAGGTGCCGGATGTCCAGGTGCACGACGTGTCCGTGCGGGCCCTCGATGGTGCGTTGTCGCTGCTGCTCCTTGACGAAGGCCTGGGACAAACGGTCGCGCGGCCCCAACTCCATCGATCGCTTAACCGGCTTGGGCTGCGGCTCCCCAAGATCATAGTCCTGAAGGTAGCGGTAGCCGTCTTTGTTGATCAGCCAGCCGCCTTCGGCCCGGGTGGCCTCGGTGATCAAAATACCGGTGAAAGGCAAACCGGTGGGGTGGTACTGGATGAACTCCATGTCTTTCAGGGGTGCACCGGCCTGATAAGCCAACGCCATACCATCACCGGTCTTGATGTTGGCGTTGGTGGTGAAGCGAAAGACCTTGCCGCACCCACCCGTGCACAGAATCACCACCTTGGCCATGATGGCGTAAATCTTCCCCGTGGCGAGCTGGATCGCCACCACGCCCTGGCAGCGTCCGTCGTCGACCAGCAACCTCGTGACAAACCACTCGTCGTACATGGTAAGCGCCGGATACTTGAGAGAAGTCTGATACAGCGTGTGCAGCATGTGGAAGCCGGTTTTGTCGGCGGCAAACCACGTGCGCTCGATTTTCATCCCGCCGAAAGGTCTGACAGCAATGTGTCCGTCCGTCTGGCGGCTCCAGGGGCAGCCCCAGTGCTCCAGCCTGAGCAACTCTTCCGGGGCCTCGCGCACGAAAGCCTCGACGGCGTCCTGATCGCACATCCAATCTCCGCCGCTGATCGTGTCATAGGCGTGGTCATCCAGGCTGTCGTTGCCTTTGATAACCGCCGCCGCTCCTCCCTCGGCCGAAACCGTATGGCTTCTCATAGGATATACCTTGGAGGCCACGGCGACGCTAAGTCCGGGGTTGGTTTCGGCAACGGCAATAGCAGCTCTCAATCCCGCACCGCCACCGCCGACAAGAAGAACGTCGTGGAACGTTGTTTCCATAACTCTCGCGATTCATTCAATCGAAAATTTGGCTGAGACGAAGGGGATTGTAACGCAGTGCCGCTGACAGCATCAATACCTCTGGCTCCGGCTAGGAGCCTGTCCGAGTAATGGCGTGCGCTTGCGAACAGGGGTCTTGTGAGTCGAGCTCGCGAAGAGAGGCGGAAGGCGATGGCCTCCATCGTCTACGGCTCTCGACAAAGAGATTCGGCCACAACCCCCCTGTTCCCTTCGGGTTATGGGCGGCGTTTTCTTACTGGCTAAGCTTGCAAGAGCTAGCCAGGCTGAGCAACAAGATCGATCTGCTTTGTTGCCGACACTAGAAGATACCGAACATCGCCGTCGTGTCGGACGCCTCGCATCCCGGCGCACGGCGCCCATAATGCAATCCGCACCATTACTCGGACAGGCTCCCACTTTCAACGAGGACAGCGCCGAGCCTGCTACACTCACGATCTGCCTCGCCGCCTCTGTTTCCAACCCACGTATTGTAGGAGTCGGCTCCGCCCGGCGAATGCGTGGCCTGCCTCGGAGCGGCAAGAAAATCAAAACTGCGGGCAAGCACAGAACCCATCGACGACTTCGGTGACGCAGAGATCCATTCCCAAGAAATGGACCGGCCTTTTCGCCCACGCACAGGACGGTTCTCCAAAACGCCGGACCGAGGGGCTTGGCCTCAACTTGAGACTCTTTCCCGCCCCGGGCTGGCGCCTCGGAGCTCTGATGATCCTGCCCCCACCCTCAGGACCGGCGGTCGAATTTCACGGTTCTTGCAGACTGCTTGTTTAGGCTGATAGATCCTGCCAGGATAAGGGGATCATCGTTCTACTAGTATCAAGATTTGGCATTCGCCTCGGACCCCGTTGAGAGCATCCCATGGCTCTTGACAGTTCCCATTTCGTCGCGAGTCTCGAGGACATCATGTTTCGGACCCCGCGTGGGGCCCCGGGTGTGGAGCCCCTCTCGTTTCCGGGAGTCCGCGGCCGTAGGACCCCTCTGTCCACACCCTTCACAAACTTGGTCGGCGTGGCGCGGCCCAACGCAGAGGTGCCCGACGATTCGATCGCAGCTGTATTCGACGAGTTCCGCAGCCGTGAATTGTCTTTCGGTTGGCTACTCGGTCCCAACTCGCCGGACGGACTCGCGGAAAGGCTCGAGCAGCGAGGCATGGTGAGAGCTGAAGAGTTCAGCGGTCTCGCGCTTACCGATCTCGAGCGGGAGATCCGGTTTCGCAGCATGTATCGGTTCGGGAAGTCAGTAGGGAGAACGAAGAGCAGTTCGCTGAGTTGCTGAGCCGTGCCTTCGGTTTGCCAGCAGAGATGGTCTCTTTTCTCTGTGAGATCCTGTACTTTGCAGAAAACGAAGTACGGGCCCGGAACTATTTCGCTCATGTTGACGGCGTGACCGAGCCGGTGGCGGCTGCAAGTACGATCTACGACCCCAACGATCCGATAGTGATCCTGGCGGGCTCCGCGGTTCTCGAAGAACACCGCGGTCAAGGGATCTATCGTTCTCTCGTGCGCCGCAGACTCGCAGACGTACGCCGCCAAGGGATCGAAGCCGCAGTCATTCAAGCGGTGCGTTCGACCTCGGCTCCCATCTGCCGTTCCCTTGGATTTGAGGAGGTCTGCTCGCAGGAACTCTACGCTTGGAACCCGAAATAACCTTGGACTCACTGGAGATTGGCGCCGAATTATCGGTCAGTGTGGGGGTTGTCCAAGTTCTTCGATTAATGCCTTGGCAGTCTGGGCGTTGGGACCATTGGGGGCCATCTCCAAGTAGCTCTTGAGATAAGTCAGACCCTCTTCCATAAGGTGCAAAGCGACCAGGGACAAGCCCAACTGGTAGGTAGCCTCTACATGCGTCGGATCTAATTCTAGGATTAGTTTCAGGGCGTCCACCGCCAGCCGATTCTTTCCGGCACTAATGAACTCCTGGGCCTGGATGAAGTAATCCAGCACGGAAGCTTTGTCTAGTGCCTCCTTGGCTTTCTCGCCGTCGCCGCTGGCTTGATAAACTTTGACCAGATTACGGTGGAGCTTCGGATCCTCCGACTTCAGGTCAATCGCGCTCTGATAGGCCTGGAGCGCTTCGCCATACTGTTGCATTTCGAGATGAGTATCGCCAACCCGAACCCAGATCTCGACCCTGTTTTTGTCAACCTGAAGAGCGTTCGTGAAAGATTTCAGGGCCTTCTCATATTGACGCTTCTTGAGGAACTGTTCGCCCCTTTCGACGGCTTGGCTGATTGTCGCCTCGGTGGCCTCTTCGGCGCGAGCAGCCGCATTCGCGGCTAATTCCTCCTCGCTTAACTCGAAGAACAGCCTACCGTCGCCGCCCTTTTTCAGGACAAGATTCACCTCGCCCCGTTCCCGATCGTCAAAGCCCCTACCGGGTCGCACTCCCTCCACGTAGTCAGGCTGATAACCCTCCTTGCGAGCGATCACCCGGTAGTTCGCCTGTATCCATACCCCTAGATAGATGAACTGTCCCTTCTTGTTAGTCTTGGTCTTGTACTGTCTTTTCCCGTCCAGTCCCACTATCTCGATCTCTGCTTTGGGTATGCGATTGCCCTCCTCGTCGGTCACGACGCCTCGAAAAAGACCCTCCTGGGCAACGACCCACGGGACCAGAGAAAAGAATAGAATTGAAAAGGCCAGAGATTGCAGCACGCGGTTGACTCTCATTGATTCCCTCCTCTATCGGACTTGTAGAAATTATTTCCATATTAGACTTCATCTCGTCCCGTGACAAGGTATCCCCGTCGCGATTCGGCTCCTAGGAGCCTGTCCCTTGCAACTTGCTTACAGTCAGATCAAGTTTCTGAAACGGGGAACTGACTGCCGCTTGGCCTCTTTGTCGGTGCCGAGGAGCGGGCCGACTCGGACCCCAAACTCGCCTGAGGCCAGACTCTATCGAATCACGGATCCTATTGTCTTGTCGACGACTAAGAACCTAGAAAAGCCCCTTGCTCTTAACAGATTGAATCTAAACGGTTACGATGTTTTCCCTAAGACAGAGGCTGGAATGTAGTGGAGACCTGGCAACATGCGCATCGCTGACATGAACTGGAAACAGATCGAAGAGTATCTCACGGATGAGGACCGATGCATTCTGCCGATGGGTTCGACGGAACAACACGGAGGCTTGTCACTCTGTGTCGATGCGATACTTGCAGAACGGATCGCTGTCGAGGCCGCGGAGCCGCTGGCAGTGCCGGTTTATCCGGTCATGCCGTTTGGCTGTTGCCCCTATTTTTCCGCTTTTCCCGGAACGTTGTCCCTACGGGTCGAAACGCTGCTAGCCGTGACCAGGGACTGCATCGTTTCGCTGCATACGTCCGGCTTTCGTCGGGTGATGGTCGTAAATGGCCATGGCGGGAATGCGGCGGTCGGTAATCTCCTCCGTGAACTGATGTCCGAATACTCGGACATGTCTCTCAAACTGCACAATTGGTGGACCGGCCCGCGGGTGATGGCGAAGGCCAAGGAGATTGCGGCCTGTCCGTCGCACGCCAACTGGTTCGAGAATTTTCCCTGGACACGACTCGCCGGAGTCCCACTGCCACAGCAAGAAAAGCCGATGGTCGATGTTGCTCGCCTGAAACTGAGTGGACCGGAACGGGTGCGCCGGCTGCTCGGTGACGGCAGTTTTGGAGGCGCTTACCAGATGGGCGATGCGGAAATGACCGACTTGTGGGCGGTCGGGGTGGAAGAAACGCGCGGTGAATTGGAGAAGCCGTGGTAGAGCCCGGGGCACAGGAGTTCTCCAATCGCCTGGTCATCGTGACGGGTGCAGCACAGAACATCGGAAAGGCCATTGCGCAAGGGTTCGTCGAGCGCGGCGCCGCGGTGCACCTGCTCGACATCGACGAGGCGGGCGTGGCCCAGACAGCCCGAGAAATCGGGGTCACTCATCAAGGCTTGGATCTTGCTGACCGCAGCCGTGTCAATCGGGCGATCGACGGGATCGAAAAGTCGTCTGGAGCCATCGAGATTCTGGTCAACGCTTCAGGCGGTGTGTGCGGACAAGTCGGCCGCCCCATCCAAGAGATCGACGAGACGGATTGGAAAATGCTCTTTCGGTCCAACCTCGATAGCGCCTTCTGGCTTGCCCAAGCGGTGGGACCACGGATGACGGCCCGGGGCCGCGGCCGCATCATCTTTATCGCTTCTGGAGCCGGACTGCGACCGAGCAAGACCGGGATTCAGGCCTATACGGCGGCCAAACATGGGTTGGTTGGACTGACCAAGCAACTCTCCTGGGAATTCGCCCCGAGGGGCGTCACCGTGAATGCCGTGGCACCCGGTTTCGTGTTGTCGAACCCCACCACGTTGAGACAATGGGAAAGCTATGGCACAGACGGCCAGGAGCGTTTGATCCAAGAGATCAACACCAGACGATTGGGTACCCCAGAAGACATCGCCGCAGCAGTCCTGTTCCTGGCCGGCCGTGGCGCTGGTTGGATCAGCGGGCAGACTCTATCGGTTGACGGTGGACGGTCTTGAGCGATGCGGTCCTCCATTATCTAGAGGCTGAAAAGCCAGCAATCCTCCAGCGCTTGTTTGAATTGGTCCGCATCCCGTCAGTCAGCACCGATCCGTCTTACCAGAAAGATATGTCGCATGTCTGCAAGGTGTTGTTGGAGCGGCTGCGCGACATGGGCCTGGCCAATGTCCGGAGGCTGGCTGCCGGCGGCCAGCCAGCGCTCTACGGCGAATGGTTGGAAGAGGCGGGAGATAGACCGACTTTGCTGGTTACGGCCACTACGATGTCCAGCCGCCGGAGCCGCTGGAGCTATGGCTTTCGCCGCCGTTCGAGCCGGAAATTCGCGACCGGCGTGTGTACGGCCGGGGCGTGTCGGATGACAAAGGCCCCGCCTCCATCGCCTTGGAAACCCTGGCCGCCTTTCTCCAGGTCGACGGTCGCCTGCCATGCAATGTGAAAGTCCTATTAGAAGGCGAAGAGGAAACCGGCAGCCCCTCTTTGGGTGCGATCGTGCGCAACCATCGCGAATTGCTCGCGGTTGATGCAGTGCTCTCTGCCGATGGTGCGCGCTGGCGATCGGACCTGACAACCGTAAACATTGGCTCGCGCGGTAATGCAGGATTCGAATTCACGGTGAGAACGGCAACTAAGGATCTGCATTCGGGCCGATACGGTGGCGGCGTGAGCAACGCTCTCCATGTACTGGCCCGGTTGGTGGCCGGACTCCACGCACCCGACGGGTCGGTAGCGGTAGCCAGCTTCTATGAAGGCGCACGCCCGGTAAGCGAAAGCGAGCGCCAAGCCATTGCTCAAATTCCGTTCGACAAGGAGGCCCTTTCCGCTGAAATCGGTGGAGCTCTTGGCGGTGAAACGGGCTACACCACGTTACAGCGGCTCTGGTTGCGTCCCTGCCTCGATGTCAATGGCATGTGGGCGGTTACACCGGGGCTGGCGGCAAGACCGTCATTCCCAACGAAGCTCATGCCAAGTTGACCATGCGTCTCGTGCCGGGTCAGGATCCGGACCGAATCTCTCGATCCGTGAAGGACCATCTCAACCGCAGATGGCCTGACGGCTGCGAAATCTACTTCGGCGCCGATCGCGGCCAATCGGCCGCCTACGAACTCCCGGGTGACCCTCCCTTGTTGCTCGCGGTCGAGGCAGCATTGAAAGAGACTCACGGCGAGGTGCCCTACCGAGTACGCATCGGCGGTACGTTGCCGATCTCGGACATCATGCGCCGTGAACTCGGAGTCGACACGGTGATGTTTTCGTTCTCGACTGCCGACGAGGACTTTCACGCACCCAATGAGTTTCTCCGGCTCTCGTCTATTGATGATGGTCTGCGGGCCTGGACCTCATTGCTGAGACTCCTAGGAGCCTGTCCGAGTATTGGGGTTGCCATGTCTCCACCGCCTGAAGGCGGTGGATTCAGCTGCGACTGAAGTCGTCTGAGACTTTCACATTTTCTACTTGCGTTCATTCAGTACCCCTTGTACCCTTATATCGACTGGCACATATGGTACAAAGGCCCGATGAAAACGTGAGAGACGATTCTTACTCGCCATGATTCTGGAACGAGCAAAGACAATGACCAAAAGAGAAGAGCTGTTTGACCGGATTATCCAAGCCCTGGCTGAGATGCCCGATTTGCTGCACCAAACCTTTATCCTCAGCCATTATCCGGGGCTTTCTGCGGTTGAGATTGGGGCAAGAGTTGGCGTCAACAAACAAGATGTGCCTCTCATTCTGAGGCGGGCGGAAGGTCTTCTCTATCAGAAGCTGCGACCTTTTATTCCATTGCACAAGCCGCTGTTGCCCGGCGGCTTGACCCGATGTGACAAGGTTCCCGCATGAGAAATGTAGCTGATACTAGGCTGGCCTCCTACGCCCGACCATCGACAAGATATGCTGTCTTGACAGTAAAATCTGTCTAGGCTACACTTGCCCCCGTGCAAAGGAACATCGATCTCATCGCCACTGCAGGAATCGCCACTGCCCTTCTCCATCCGGTGCGCCTTCGTCTGCTGGAGGCGTTCCGCCAGCCCCGTTCAGCGGCCGAAGCTTCTCGCGTCCTAGAACTGCCGCGCCAGCGCATCGGCCACCATGTGCGTCTGTTGCAGGAGAAAGGGCTCTTGAGCCAGGTATCAGAAAGGCGCAAAGGCAACTTCGTCGAACAGGTGCTGCAGACGACAGCTCTTACTTATGTAATCGCACCTCAGGCACTGGGGGCCATCGGACCCGATGCCAGCTCGATTCGCGATCGCTTCTCCAGCGCCTACCTGGCAGCCACTGCGATGGGCATCGTCCATGATCTAACTGAATTGCGACGGATTGCGGCCAAACAGGGGAAGAAAGTGGCCAGTCTAACGCTGCAAACTGAGATTCGCTTTCGCTCCCAGGCCGATCAGAGCGCCTTCGCCCACGACTTGGCCCGCTGCCTGGCTGAGTTGGCTCGCAAATACCACGATGACACTGCTCCCGAAGGCCGGAACTTCCGCTTTACGGTGGGAGGACACCCGGCTCTGAACTCGCAGTCGTCAGCCAATCGGAAGGATGCCGCAGATGAAGAAAACTTATGAAGGCGGAAAGAGTGGGCGGGGTCAAAGGATGACCTTTGGCCCGAGCCTGGCGCGACCCCAATCGTCATGTCGGGCCGCGATCATAATCCAGCCTTGAATCACACTCAGATCTATGACTTTGTCCTGCAGGTTGGATGACGACACCTATGTTTGGGAGATCGTCTTTAAGGACGAGGTCCACACCCGCGGAACCAACCAACCTTTCAAAATGGTTCAAGTTACTGCCCGGAGGCGAAAATGAAGGCGCAAGCAAGGAAGACAGGAAAATCGATCGACCTGGAAATCGAAATTGATTCGAGTCCCGAGCAGGTCTGGGACGCCATCAGCCAAGCCTAGGGCCTGAAACGATGGTTTCCTCTCGATGCCAGTGTCGAAGCGGGCCAGGGTGGGTCGATGACATGGTCCTGGGGACCAGGCTGCGAGGGAACTGCGGAGATCGGAGTCTGGGAGAAAGGGAGGCGCATTCAACTCATCGAAGGCCCGGCCGGGCCGGAATCGACGCCTATATTGACCGAATTTCTGATCGAGAGCCGGGCCGGGAAAACAGTCCTCCGACTGGTCAATTCGGGTTTTGCTCCGGGTGAAGATTGGGCCGACTACATCGAAACTCTGGATTCGGGATGGCGCTACTTCCTCTGGAATCTCAAACACTATCTGGAACGACATCCGGGCACTCCGCGGCGTATGGTCTGGAGCCGGGAAAAGTCAGCCTTGGCCAGGGAGGAAGCTTGGGAGCGGTTGCTGGGCCCCGGCGGGCTGGCGGAGACTTCCCATCCCCCCACCACCGGAGAGCCGGGGACGCTTTGGTCCGGTCACACCGGCATCCTCAAGCAGGTTCGCCACCCCATTCATTTTGCGGCTGTTTTCCCGGATCTGAACCACGCGGTGCTGTTTCTCGAGTTCGAACCGGGAGCAACCTTTCATCTGGGAGTCTGGCTGTCACTCTACGGGGTTGAAGAAAAGCAGGCACGGAGGCTGGAAGCTTCCCTGACCACGACTCTAGCAAGATGTTATCAGGCCTAGGAGCCTGTCCGAAGGCGCATCTCGATAACAGCCCGGGGCAGCGCCCTGGGGAGAGTGGGAAATCCGACCAGGCGGCCTGAAGGGCTGCCCGAAATACCGTTTGCCATTCGACCCTCTAATCCCAGACGTAGCGCTCATCCTATGACGCTTGAGACTCTGAGAAATCGGCAGATGTCCACCTGTAAAGAGGTCGTGGAGAATTATCGCGAAGCCTTTCAGGCTTCCTCTTCCCCTCTCTCTTTTCCCAGGGCGGTGCCCTGGGCTCTTATCGCGCTGCACCTTCGGTGCGAATTTTCGCTCCTCCAGTGGGAATCAAGATTCGAGGCGCCTCGGAGCTCTGATGATCCTGCCGCCATCCGCATTCCCGGCGGTCGAGCCCATCCGATCCAAGGAGCCTGTCCGAAAACTCAAACAGCAACTCACCGCTAACGCCCGCCTTCCCAGATTCCCCTTTGAGCCATCAGCGCCTCGATCTCGTCCGGCTCGATGGGAGAGTGCTCCGTGAGCCACTCGTGGCCATCCTCTGTCACAAGGATCACGTCCTCGAAGCGGATAGAGAAATCCTGCTGGCTCACCCTCCACTCGATGACGAAGCACATACCGGGCTCCCAGGGGATGTCGTAGAAGCCCACATCGTGGATCTCCATCCCAACAAAGTGTGAAATGCCGTAGCTCCCGGTCACATCCCCCAGTCCTGCTTCGGTCATCAGCCGGTCCTTCAGCGTCTGGCTCTGGGTGAATGTCCTTCCGGGCCTCACTGCGGCGATTGTCTGCTTCTGGATGCGAGTCACGATCTCGGCGATGCGTCGTTGCTCGGCGGTGTACTTGCCGCTCACCGGTACGGAGCGCCCAAAGTCCGCGGTGTAGTGAGCGTACTCGGCCCCGATGTCGTAGCTGATCATCTGGCCGTCGCTGACAGGCCAGGGCCCGAGCCGCGGCCGGATCCCGATGGGCCAATCCCTCCCTCGCCTCTCCGGGGCATCCGCACCAGTGATCGATACGTTGGTCCGGAAGGAGGGTGCCGCGTGCTCGTACTCGAAGGTGAAGTTCACGATGGCGGCAATCTGCTGGGTGGTCATGTCCTGGCGGACCGCCTTGGCCGACTCCATAAATGCCCGGACCGTGATATTCGATGCCTTTCGCAGGAACTCGATCTCGGCCTCGTCGTGGATCATGCGCAATCGGTTCAGGATGTCCGATGCATCCCTCACCTGTACCTCCGGCGAGAAGTAGCGCAGCCGGTTGGCGATATCGAGCCGCTCCGGGGGGGGCGCCGCCAAATTCAAAAAACGTGGGTAATTGAAGTACACGTTCTTAGCCTCTCCCAGGGAGAGTGACAGGTCCGTCGCGAGCGCCTTGCTCCCGCGCTGATGGGTCCGGAGAAGGGAGTAGTCGGTGATCCCGTCCGACAGGTGCTCCATGAAAAGCGGGTAGGGATAAACGTGCTCGATGCCCGTTTTCGACCGGATCCGGTCCGGGTCCTGCGAGGTGTAGAGGATCTCGCGGTACGTCTCGGCGTCGGGAGCGAGCACCAGGGCCGACTCCCAAGCGTCGATCCCTTCCAGCCCGGTCAGGTAGATGAAGTCGTGGAGATCCGAGTGGTCCACAAAGAATTCGTAGATACGCTCCTGGTCCTTGTGAGCGGCCACGATAAGGGCGATGCCGCCTTCCATGGCCTCAAGGAACTTCGCCCGGCGCTGGCGGTGGGCTTCCTTGTTCGGGGGCTCGTACGCCCGCTGAGCCTCCAGCGGACTGCTCGCCGCCCAGGCCAGGGCCAGCGTCAAAAGTAGAGGCATTGCTTTCATGCTCAGCTCCTCGGAATTGTGATTATAGCCACCCAACCCCCAATCAATTGTCGCCGATTAGTTTTAGTAGTGACGCACAGGGTTGGACTTTCGCGCCCCGTTTCGCGAGCAAGGAGTTTTGCCGGTCAATAAGCAATGAGGCTTCATCGTCATCCGTTGACCGGGTGCTGTGAGCATCTCGCGCGACGTAAACGCTCAACCCCAGCTCGAGTGCCGAGGTGCACGTATTGGCTACGCAGTATTCGCTCTGAATACCGCAGGCTATGAGGGTATCTACGCCTAGCTGCCCAAGCAACTCCTGCAGGTTAGTCCCTTCAAATGCGCTGGATTCACGCTTGAGAACCACAGAATCAGACGGTTCTGGTGAAACTGACGGGTGGATTGCCCAGCCGATTGTTCCCTGGGCGAGCGGCCGACCCTCAGGCTCACAGTGCTGGACGAAAACTACAGGAGTTCCAGCTGAGCGTGCTGCCCGAATCAATCTAGACGTCCGTTCAAGTAGGTCATCAGCTTTGTGTAGCCCAGGAATCACCTTCCCATCGAAAGCAGCGACCTGAACATCTATGACCAGCAGCGCACATCGGTTCATAGCAGCATATCATATAGTAATCCAGTAGTAATCCAGTAGTAATCCAGGGCAAGGAGCCTGTACTACGAGGCGCTGTAGCAAATGCAGTCAGTTAAAGGGAGGATTCCTGATGAGCTTTTACAAGAAAACACTAGTGCTGTTGGCTTTGGCCGCCTTTCTGCTGGGAGGGAGTACCCGGGCGGCCGATACTTATGAGATCGACCCCGAACACTCCACCGCCGTCTTTCGCGTCAAGCATTTCAGCGTCTCCTATTACAATGGGTTGTTCAGAGACATCCGTGGATCGATCGTCTTCGACCCGGCCAATCCTTCCAGTTCATCCCTCAACGTGGAACTCAAGGCGAATAGCGTCTTCACCAATAACAAGCAACGCGATGGCCACATCAAGGGCCCCGACTTCCTCCACGTCAGACAGTTTCCGGTGCTCTCGTTCAAGAGCACTGCGGTCGAAGAGATCGAGAAGGGAAGCTACCAGGTGAGCGGCGAACTCACCATCCGCGGCATCACAAAACCACTGACAGTAACCGTCGAGCACGTTGGGAGCTCTAAGATACCTAACTTTGGATATCGTGTCGGTTTCACGACGCAATTCACGATTAACCGGAGAGACTTTCAGGTCAACTACGGGAACAGTTCCGTGGTGGGAGACGACGTTGAGATCACTCTAGACTTGGAGGGCATGCGTCAATAGCGCCCGAGATATATTTTTCTTGCAATTGGACGCTTTCACGGTATTGTTGTTGTCAGTAACTGATGTGTCAGTAAATGAGGGGAGGCCATGAGCAAACCGACAGATCTCGTGCAGGGCACTGTGGACCTGCTCATTTTGAAAATCGTCGCCCTGGAACCGATGCACGGTTGGGCTATCGCTCAACGAATCCGACAGATGTCCAGTGATGTTCTGCGGGTAGGTCAAAGCGCGCTGTATCCGGCTTTGCACAAGCTGGAGAAGCAGGGTTGGGTCAAATCCGAATGGAAGATATCGGAAACCAACCGCCGCGCCAAGTATTACTCGCTCACGCCCGCTGGACGCAAAGCTCTGGCCGAAGAAGCGGCCAACTGGGAGCGGCTGTCCACGGCCATTTCCGCCATTGTGCACACAGTGCACTAGTCAAGGAGGTACGTGATGTCCCGCTGGCTCACAAGGCTTCGCGTCGCCCTGCGCTCTGTAATCCGCCGAAAGCGCCTGGAGGAAGAACTCGATGAAGAGTTCCGGTATCACCTGGAACGTCAGATCGACGAAGGGCTGAAGGCCGGTCTCGCGCCGGAAGAGGCGCGATACGCTGCCCTGCGCGCTATGGGAGCGATCGGCAAGAGTAAAGAGGAGTGCCGCGATCTGCAGAGCCTGAACTTCGTCAAAGTTCTCTTTCGCGACCTCCGGTATGCGGCAAGGGCTTTGCGCCGAGGTCCGGGCTTCGCGCTACTCACCGTTCTGGTGATGGCGCTCGGCATCGGCGCCAACACGGCGGTGTTCAGTGTCGTGAACGGGGTGCTCCTGAAGTCTTTGCCGTATCCAGGCGCGGATGATCAAATTGTGACGCTCTCCACGTCTTTCTTGACGACGGGCGAGACTCTGGGTCAAGTCTCGATCGCCAACTTTCGGGATTGGCGCGACCAGAGTTCCTCTTTCGAGGCGATCGCCACTTACCGCGGCGGAGACTATCCGGTAATGCTGGGCGCCACGGCGGAGTATGGCCGAATCTGCAGCGTGGATGCCGAGTTCTTTCGCGTCTTCGCTGTCGAGCCGGTCATTGGACGCACTTTCACTCCTGAAGAAATGCTCCCGGGTAGCCGGGCTGCAGTGATCAGCCATGAGTACTGGCAAAGCCGCCTTGGGGGGGCCCCCCGCGTGCTCGAGCGGACCATTCGTGTGGGCAATGACCCACAGCCCATCGTGGGTGTCATGCCACCCGGCTTCCAGTTCCGGAAAGAAACAGATGTCTGGACTCCCCAGACAACGCGTTCCACAAGCCGTACAGGACTCAATTTCTTCGCTGTCGGGCGACTCAAATCAGATGTTTCACTCGAGCAGGCACAAACCGAACTGACTACCATTGCGGCCGGGCTCGAGCAGCAATACCCGGAGAGCAACAAAGGGCGAGGAGTCGCCGCGATGCGTCTGCAGGACGAACTCGTGGGCAATGTGCGTCTCACTCTTTACCTCTTGTGAGGCGTGGTTGGCGTAGTGCTGTTGATCGCTTGTGCCAATACCGCCACTCTGCTACTCGGCAAAGCGACGGCCCGCAGCCGTGAGATTGCTGTCCGCGTGGCACTGGGCTGCGGCCGCCACCGCATCATCCGGCAGTTGATTACCGAAAACCTCCTGCTGGCGCTCATCGCAGGCGCTACCGGAATGCTGCTGGCCTACTGGGGAACGAAAGTGTTGGTGGTGCTCGCTCCGGCAGACGTGGTCCGGCTGGCCGAAACCGGCATCGATGGGGGGGTGCTCGCGTTCACTCTGGCGGTTTCTCTGGCAACCAGCCTGTTGTTCGGCCTGGTTCCGGCGCTGCTCGCGTCAAAGGTCGATTTGATCGACGCGCTCAGGCAGTCGGGTTCACGGTCCGTGATGGGTGGGCGAGTCATCCACACCCGCGGAGTACTCGTCGTATCCGAGATCGCGCTGGCCGTCGTGCTTCTGACCGGGGCCGGTTTGCTGCTGAAGAGTCTCGTGGCCTTGCACAATGTGGAGTTGGGTTTTCAACCCGAGAACGTACTGGTCATGAAGGCTACCGGGGTTCGCTCGCGGAGGGAAAACGACGCCTTCTTCAGAGATGTCCTTTCGCGAATTGCGGTTCTGCCTGGGGTCGTCGCCGTGGGCGCGACTTCGATCCCACCGGGAGACTTTTCCAACGCTGGCTCCGGGCCATATTACGTCGATCGGATGCCGGATCGGCGGGACCCCACGAACAAGTCTCAGACTCTCTTGACGATCGTGACTCCGGGCACATTTGCTGCCTTGGAGATTCCCCTGAAGAGCGGCCGCGATTTTAACGTGAGCGATTCGATAGACAGGCCTATGGTCGCCATCGTCAACGAAGCCATCGTTCGAGAATCCTTCGCCAGCGAGAACCCGATCGGCAGGACAATCTTCTGTAACTTCGATGTGGATGCCGCATTGACGATCGTCGGTGTCGTCGGTGACGTGCGGCAGCGCAATCCGGCCATCGAACCGGGGTCGGAGTGCTACATGCCATACCAACAGCACTATTACAACAGCAGCACTTTGAATGTTGTCACGCGGACCGTCGGCGATCCCACGATGCTCGCAGGAACTTTGCGGCGCCTGGCGGCAGAGATCTCGCCAGATGTGCCGGTCTCGTTCACGACCATGAACGCGACCGTTGCAAAACGGATAGAAGATCCCAGATTCCGTGCTCTGTTGTTTACAGTCTTTGCCGGACTGGCCGTCTGTCTTTCCATGGCGGGTGTCTATGGCGTGATGGCCTACTCCGTAGAACAACGGTCGAACGAGATCGGTTTGCGGATGG
>CBDDCF010000027.1:0-201215 GCA_965225995.1 Acidobacteriota bacterium
ACGACCCCCCCCACCCCAACCGGCTGAGCGGCAGGAGCGAAGGATTGAAATCCTCCCTGGTTCCGATCGATGGGTGATCCTATATTGAGGCCAAAATTGACTCCGATGTCGCGCGCGAAGGTAGTGGTGGCTTCGATGATGCGAGCTTCGATCTCGACCTGAGGCTCCGGAATATCAATGGTGTAGAGCAACTCCAGGAATTTCTCGACATATTCCTCGACATCGGTGATGAAAACGGTGTTCGTCCGCTCGTCAACCACCAGCTCGCCACGCACAGAAACGAAGGCTCTTTCCCCTTCCAGAGAATTGTAAACGCGGCGGGAGTCGGCATAGCTGAGCCGACGGGAGACCGTGATCGTGTCGGCGGCCAATAATTCGGCCTGTTTCAGGGTGCGTTTCGCATTCTCCTCGCGCTGCAGAGTCGCCTTGGTCGAGATTCGCACCAGCGATCCATCGATCGACTTCTCCAAGCGATGGCTGCGTAGAACAACATCGAAAAGCTGATCCCAGGGGATCTCTTCTACATTGATCGTTATGTTTCCCCGCACATCGGGATCGATCAGGACATTCAAGCCCGAGAGCTCTGAGATAGCCCGAAAGAAATCGACAAGACGAGCGTTGACCAGTTTCAGAGATATCGGCTCGCCTTCGAACTCGGTCAGATCTTCCGAAACTTCAGCCTCTTGTCTGCCCAGAAAACGCACGGTCTGGGCCTCCAGCTGGAAAGACTGCATCCCAGTGCTCGAGAGGCCTACCAGAAGAAAGCCGAAGAAGATCGATCGCCACGCTTTTTTTCTGTTGCTTTGCTTCACTTCAAACCCCCTCAGGGTGGCTCAATCGAGCCTAGCGTTTGACCACCTTGCTGGTGATCTTGTTGCCGGCCGTATCCCGAACCTCTCGTTGGAAGGTGACACGGCCTCCTTCAATCAACTCGATGAAACCATCGTAAAGTTTGCTACCTTCCCGGGCCATATAGGTGAACTTGTCCGTGCCGCGAAGCACGACCAACTTCTGGTCCCCCTTGTTAGCCAGCCCGATCACCGAGATCTCCGAAATGAGGAGTCCGGACAAGCCGGGAGGGCGGCGAGCCAACGGCGGTGGAGCAATGATCCTAGGTGACGCCACCGAAGGCTTGATTCTGAGCTTGGCGATATCTTGGAAAGGATCGCGCCTGCTAAATGCTTCATACCTTGCAAGTTGGGCTTCTTCCCGCACCTTCTTGGCCCGAGCGGCCGCCCCATCGGGGGCCGTTTCGGCCTCAGCTTTTTGCACCTTTGGTGGAGCCTGCTTGCGAGCCTGAGCTCCAAAACTACCGGAGCCAGGAACAGGACTAGTGTGCAGGCCAGCCTACACCGGCCGGCGATCGGTAACCGGGCACCTAACTTCATGGTCCTTCCTCCAGGAAAACAAATGTGGTGGCGGTGCAGGTCGCAGTAATCGTTCGCTCTCGATTGGTTCCACCCTCCACCGCCCGGATGACCAGATTGGAGATATTCACGAGCCTGGTCAGCTCACCGACCGATTGAAAGAAGGTCGCAAGATTGTGATAGCTCCCCTCCACCCAAATATTGATCGGCCAATCGACATAGAAATCCCGCTTGATCGTTTCCTGCGACTTGAAGCTCCGGATCTGGAGCTGGTTCGCAGCCGCCATATTCTGGATATGACGCATCAATTCAGGCGTCTCTTTCTCGCTTGGCAACGTTCGCCGGAAATTGGCCAACCGCTTTCGCTGGTTCGCGATCCCCTTTTTTAAGCTGGGAATCCGCTGCTCCAGCTGCTTTCCCTTCTGAACGTCTTGGCGCAGCCTTCGAATCCGATTCTGCTGGCCCTGAACCTGAGCGCGCAGCGGGGTAATGTAATAGGCGTAGAAGACGTAGCCGGAGCCGCCCACTAACAACGCGAATACGAGCAATTGTTGCTTGAGACTTCCGCCTAGACTGAATCCACCAAAAGCCATGACTATCGGTTCTCCACTTCCGAACTCAGTTTGAACTTGATGGTTTGCCCGTCCCTTTCCCAGAAATCCAATTCCACCGCTCGAAAGGGTGGACGATGGTCCGTCAGACGGTCAATAAAGGAGGCCAGTGAACCGACGTCGAACGAGCGGCCCTCCATGCTCAGACTGCTTCCCTTTTGTTGCAGGCTGGTCAACCACAGGGTGGGTTCTTCCGGTACGCTATTAACCAGGGAACTGAGGAGCCGAACCGGACCTTGCCGGTTTCCCTGAAGTCTGCGAACTACGGCCAAGCGCCGGTCCAATTCCCTCTTTTGGCGCTCGAACCGTTGCATCTGATTCTGTAGGTTCTTGAGGCGCCTACTTTCTCTTTGAAGGCACCCGATCTGGGCCCGTTGGATCTTGACCGTATCCGAAAGCGACCAGTACCAGTAAAATCCTCCCAGTCCGACCAGGGCCAATGCGACCACGGCCGATCCAATGAGCTTGGTCTGGAAACCTCCCAGGCTGAGTTTCTTGCGCGCCAGCTGGCGTAGCAGATTTATTCTGATCATCGATCGTTCGCCGCCCGTAACGCCAAGCCGACCGCAACTGCAAAGTCGGTGGCCATGTCTTCGATATACTCGGAGGGCACCTTGCCCTCCTGCACACTTACATTCTTGAAGGGATCCAGGTAAGCCACGGGGATCTCAAGCTTGTCATCCAGCAATTCCCTCAGCCCTTCGGTACGACAGGCGCCTCCACTGAGGTGGACCTCTCGAATCTCTGCAACATCCGATGTCGATTTGAAGAAATCGAATGTCTTCTCGATTTCGAGGGCCAGAATCTCCGAGACTTCATTGACGATCCGATCGACCTTCTCCCGCGTCTCCCCATCCGGGCAATCTCCTCGCTTCAAGCTCTCGGCTTCTTCAAAGGAAATATTCAGATCGCGCTGCAGGTGTTCGGTATAGAGCGATCCCCCCATGGCTATGTCACGAGTAAAGAGAAAATCGCTGCCCCGTACGATGTTGACATTGATCATCGAGGAGCCGATATCCAGCAATGCCACCACCAGGGTTTCCTCGGGCTGGTAGTTGATCTCGTAGACGTTCTGCAGAGCGAAAGCATCGATGTCCACGACAGACGCCCTTTTGCCGGCCATTGACAGTACGCTTGTATGGTCGGTGATCTTGTCTCGTTTGGCCGCCACCAGCAGCACCTCCATGCGATTGCCGCTTAGCCCCTTCTTTAATAGCTGGTAGTCAATGTTTACTTCCGAAATGTCGAAGGGGACATACTGCTCTGCCTCCCACTGGATGGACTCGGCTAACTCTTTCTTCGATTGTTCCGGGACGTTGATCTTCTTGACGATCACCGAGTGACCCGAGATTGACGTCGCGATACGATCATTTGAGCTTTTGTTATCCCGGAAAAGGCGGTCGATGGCTTCCGCCACCGTCAGCTTTGAAATGATGGCCCCATCGACGATCGAATCGCTAGGCAAATTCTCCAGAGCCAGGGCTTCCAGCACAAATTTCTGCCCGTTTCGCTTCAAGCTGGCGACTTTGACGGCCGATGTCCCGATATCGACGCCTGCCAGATTTTTGCCTCCAGCCGACAAGAACGGAATCCTCATTGCTTGGTACTCCGAAAAACGGAAATTAGTCGATGGCTTGCCAATCGGCAAGGCCGACCCTGGTTGCGCAAGCCCGCCCTGACACCGGTCGGGATCCTGCTGCTAGCCCGCGAGCCCGAATCGTTCAAGCGAAGGTAAAGAGATGGCGGCACCGGTTGCCAGAAGGGAGCTGGCACGATCGCCTGTCGAGTCGGCAACATGGCTTTCATAGCGAGTGTGATGCTACTCCTCCTTCAAACTGTCGCCAGTGACCCGCGTCACAGCGGACTCTCTGTCTGTTTTCCCGGCCAGGGCGACGACTCCGGATGCTCTACACTCTAGGAACGCAGCAGCTCCACTAAGAGCGAAAAAAAGGTGTGGAGAGGCCACCCGGACGAGACGGGAGCAGCTTGACAGGACCAGGGGCGTACGGTATTTTTGGCGTTTACTTTTTTGAATGCGGAAGAATTAATGAAAACCTACTTGCCGAAAGTAGACGATCTTGTAAAGAAGTGGTGGTTGGTCGACGCTGATGGCCAAGTCCTGGGACGGCTGGCAACCCAGATTGCTGTGACCTTGATGGGCAAGCACAAGGCGCACTACACCGATTTCCTGGATACTGGGGATTTTGTTGTCGTAGTCAATGCCGGAAAGGTCCGGATGACGGGGAAAAAGCTTGACCAGAAGTCCTATTACCGGCACACCGGCTATCCAGGTGGAATCAAAGAGATCCGGGCTCGAGATCTGTTGAAGAAGCATCCGAATAGACCCATCACATTTGCGGTCAAGGGGATGCTTCCCAAGAACAAACTGGGTCGCCAAATGCTGAAGAAACTGAAAGTGTACGCGGGAGCAGATCACCCGCATCAGGCTCAGCAGCCGGAGCCGCTAAGCCTTTAAGGAGACTGTTTTGGACAAGGTTCAATACTACGGCACAGGAAAACGAAAGACTTCTACCGCCCGGGTGTTCTTGATGCCTGGGAGCGGACAGTTCGTTGTCAATCAGTTGGACTACCAGTCCTATTTCCCGACCCGCACCCACCAGATGATCGTGACTCAACCCCTGGACCTGACCGAGATGTCCAGCAAGTTTGACATCTATGTCAACGTGCGAGGGGGAGGGATCTCGGGCCAGGCAGGAGCTGTAAGACTCGGCCTTTCTCGGGCTCTTCAACAATTTGATTCTGAACTCCGAGGAGTCCTAAAGAAAGCCGGGTTTTTGCGCCGTGACCCACGAGCTCGAGAGCGCAAGAAGTACGGCCAGCCAGGCGCTCGCAAGAGATTTCAATTCTCCAAGCGCTAAACAGGAGGCTTTGTTTGTCTGCTATTTCTATTAAACAACTACTAGAAGCTGGTGTTCATTTCGGGCATCAGACCCATCGCTGGAATCCGAAGATGCAGGAATATATCTTCGGCGAACGCAACGGCATTTACATCATCGATTTACAGCAGACGTTGCGGCTCTTCAAGGAGGCGGTGGAGTTCATTTCCGAGCTAGCTGCTTCCGGAAAGACCGTTCTGTTTGTTGGCACCAAGCGTCAAGCCCAGGAAGTGATCGAAGAGGAAGCCTTGCGTAGCGGAATGTACTTCGTTACAAATCGCTGGCTGGGAGGGTTGCTCACCAATTTCAGCACGATTCAGAAATCGATCAAACGCTATAAGGAACTGGATCGAATGAGTGCGGACGGTTTCTACGAGAAGCTGTCGAAAAAGGAAGCTGCTCGGCTGGAGCGTGAGCGGAAGAAGTTGGAGAAGAACCTCCGTGGAATCCGCGAAATGGATCGACTACCGGGCGCCATGTTCGTCATCGACACCGATCGAGAAGAGATCGCGGTAAAAGAAGCCAAGCGACTGAATATCCCCGTGGTAGCCGTGGTCGACACGAACTGCGACCCGGAACTGATCGATTACGTGATCCCCGGGAACGACGATGCCTTGCGAGCGGTCAAACTGTTCGCTACGACGATGGCCGAGGCCATCTTGGCCGGACGATCCGCATACGACGCCCGGGTTGAAGAAGAGGCACGCTTGGCCAAGGAAAAAGCCGCCCAGGAGGCGGCCGTCCGACGAGCGGAAGCCAAGGCTCGCGAAGCAGCCAAGGCAGAAGCCGAAGCCAGGGCAGCGGCTGAAGCCAAAGCCAAGGCGGCGGTTGAAGCTCAAGCCAAAGCAGCAGGCAATACCAAGGCGGCGGTGGAGGCAGAGCCAGTGGCAGCGGTTGAAGCCAAGGCCTCAGTCAAGACGGCAAAAAAGGCAATACCCAAGAAAAAGCCGCCCGCAAAGGGGCCGAAGGCAACCTCGAACGCCCCTGCCAAGGCGGCTCCCCGAAAGAAAGAGTCAGCCCAGGCGGAAGCTCCGGAGGTCGAGGCAACCACCTCGAGCAAAGGGGCCAAGAAGGTCTAGCTCATTCGTTTCGAGATTCCCAGAGTTTGCGTTCAGGAAATAACCTGCCAAGTGGCAGGTTATTTCTTGAGCGCAAACCCTAGAAAGAAAACCCACCTGCCAGCTGACCAGGAGAGAAGTGATGGATATTTCAGCAAAAATGGTGAAAGAACTGCGCGACAAGACTGGCGCAGGAATGATGGAGTGCAAACGTGCCCTGCAAGATTCGCAAGGTGTGATGGACAAAGCCATGACACTGCTCCGAGAACGTGGCCTGGCTGCAGCCGCCACGAAAGCGGACCGAGCAGCACGGGAAGGTTTGGTGGGGCACTACATTCATACCGGCGGAAAACTGGGCGTCCTGGTGGAGGTCAACTGCGAAACCGACTTTGTGGCTCGCACCGATGACTTTCAGTCCCTGGTGCATGAAATTGCCATGCAGATCGCTGCCACCAGCCCGATTTACGCCCGGCAGGAGGATATTCCGTCAGAGTTGATCGCCCAGGAGAGCGAGATCTATCGAAACCAGGCCCTCGGCTTGGGGAAGCCGGAGAGAGTCATCGACAAAATTGTTGATGGAAAGCTGAAGAAATACTATGCTGAGGTCTGCCTGTACGAGCAGGCCTACATAAAGGATTCCGATATGACGGTCGAAGACTTGGTCAAGTCCAAGATCGCTTACCTCAAAGAGAACATCGTGGTCGGAAAGTTTGCTCGATTCAAAATCGGGGAGTGACCTGGCCATCCGGAACCTGAACCGGGCCTCTCGTCCAGAGACGGGGCATGGCGGCATGGCAGTAGATGCGGTTCAGGTAGCAGACTCACCCGATGTGGACACTGCCGCCTACGACAAACCTCGATACAGCCGGATTCTGCTAAAGATCAGCGGCGAAGCTCTGGTTGGAGAGCAGGAATTCGGGTTCGATGCCAAGATGCTCGACCGAATAGCTTTGCAGATCCGGGACGTGCATGCACTCGGTGTCGAGACTGCGATCGTAGTCGGAGGTGGGAACTTCATTCGGGGAGCATCGGCGAGCGAAGCGGGGATGGACCGCGCCACTGGCGACTACATGGGCATGTTGGCCACCGTGATCAACTCCCTGGCCCTCCAGAATGCTCTCGAAAAAACCGGGATCTTTACCCGTGTGCTGAGCGCCATTCACATGGCCGAAGTGGCTGAACCCTTCATTCGCCGCAGGGCGGTGCGCCACCTCGAAAAGAAGCGCGTTGTCATCTTCGCTGCTGGCACCGGAAATCCTTATTTCTCAACTGATACCGCCGCTGCCCTGAGAGCCATGGAAATCCGAGCGGATGTGATCCTGAAAGCCACCAAAGTAGATGGCGTCTACGATTCCGATCCTGCCGAAAACAAAGAGGCCAGCCTTTTCGAACGACTCACTTACTTTCAGGTACTCGAAAAGGGACTCAAAGTGATGGACACCACCGCCATCTCACTCTGCATGGACAATCAGTTACCTATCCTGGTCTTCAACATCAAGAAGGCCGGCAATATCAAACGTGCCGTTCTCGGTCAGCGAGTTGGCTCCATCATCACCAAGTGAGCTCCCTGGCTGAGGAGGAATCGAATCGAGGAAGCCTATGCAGAATGAGATACTTGCTGACGTTGAAGCTCGGATGCGAAAGACGATCGGCGACCTGAACCGCGAACTATCCACGGTGCGTACGGGTAGGGCGTCAGTCCACCTACTCGACCAGGTCCGAGTCGACTACTATGGCACGCTGACTCCAGTCAACCAGGTCTCTACCTTGCATGTACCCGAACCCACAATGATCACGGTCCAGCCGTGGGATGCTTCCCAAATCTCGGTAATTGAGAAAGCCATTATGGCGGCCAATCTGGGGGTCAACCCTTCCAATGATGGGAAGTTGATTCGGATCCCGATTCCGCCTTTGACTCACGAGCGCCGTCAAGAAATGGCCAAGACCGTGGGTCGGATCGCCGAGGATCACCGAACCGCTGTTCGCAACATCCGACGGGATGGCAATGATCATTTGAAGAAGGCACTCAAGAATAAGGAGATCTCGGAAGACGAGGAGTACCGAGCTCTGGCCAGTGTGCAAGAGACCACCAACCGTTTCATCAAGATGATCGACGAAACCGCTGTCGCGAAGGAGCAAGAAATCCTTGAAGTCTGAGAGCTCATTTGGGCAATAATCTACTTGACAACTCAAACTAGGAAGGCAACGTCGGGCACACCCCTGATGGGGGGCAGGGAGTCAGGTAGGTTTCTTGGCCCGTTTCTTCTGCCGCTGCCGCTTCAGCCGGACCTCTTCCTTCACTAGCGCAGACTTAGGCACAGTCAGGGCAGTTCGGAACGCACGGTCTAGCCTCTGCCAAGGCGTGTCGCTGGGCTGAAGAGCTACGGACTGTTTGTGGTTTGACAAGATGATCTACTCGGATATTTGGATTGACATGAAGTGGACGTTCGTTTTATTAAACGTATAGTAGATGATCAATGGCTGGCTGTCAGACAAATCATGCATCGGGAAAAACCATACATCTGACTGCCCCAGCTGAGTACCGGTCAGGGGTTCCGGCAGAGTGTCCACACAGCATCGAAGACAAAGTGATCGGCGCGAATGGCATCCGGTTCAATCTCACGTAGCTCACGGTCAAACCTGTGGCAGCGGACCACTGTCAGCACTGATGTCCCCTCCGCTCAACACGGACTGAGCTAATTCCTGAAGCTGTAGTCCAGCCATGATCTCACCATCATTAGGTTTACGGAACGAAGTCAGTGCAGTTTCATAAGGTATCGTTTCACCTTCCTCAGCCAACTGCCAACCAATGAAGAGATGCGACCTGTCGCTCATTTCTCTAGCTGTCTTGCCCTTGAAGCGATCGACCAATGCTCTCACGAGTTCAGATTCCTGCACGCTGAAAACGCTTGTGTCAGGTTGACGAAGAGCTAGCGGACGATACTGATCCCAGCCGTGGAAGGTGTCGTGGCGAACGCCGACATCTCGGTCGGGGCCAGCCGGGTTTCCCAGCGACGGAATGACGGGCAACAGCTGTCGTGGGGCTGGTCCATTCTTGAGTTTTTGGTACTCGTGCCCCGTGATCGGCTTTCCAAACTTCAAGTAGGCATTGAAATCCGCATAGAACAGAAGCTTGTTCAGCTTGACCTTGCCGAATGGGGCATCGCCCTCCGACAGTGTAGCCAAGTACAGCACAAGTTGGCGAAGCTTGATGTCGTCCGGCTCGTATTGTTTGGCGGAAATCATCTTGGCAACCCTCCATTCCTATAGCGAACAAAAGGCGAACACAATTCTGATACGCCGTAGTTCCAGTACGCTTTCAGCGTACCGAATTTGGCGGGATAAGTCAAGAGCACATTTCGGACTAGCGCTTGCGGGGTCTGCCCCGTGGCCGGTCTCGTTTTCAGTCCACGACGGCGTTCCCGGTCAGTTGCTTGAACGTTACGCGCTTTCCGAGGATGCCAGCTACCGCGATGCTGAACCGCTCGCCGTCTCCTAGCTTTCGGCTGTTGAAACGGTACACTTGCTCGTCAAGATATCGAAACAAGTGGAACGGTTCTACACTCACATAAGTCCCATTGATGGAGCGCTTTAGCAGACTCCAGAAGTTCTCCATGCCGTTCGTGTGTATCTTCCCATCGACGTACTTCTCGGCATGGTCGATCACGCCATGCTCGAACTCGTTGAGCCCCTCATAGGACTTCAGCGCGTCCGTGTAGAGCGCCGAGCCAGCCTCGACGTGCTTCCGTACTTCCGGTTGGAGAGCGCCCTTCTTGCGGCTTGGGACGACGGTTGCGCGGACCTTGCCTCCGCGCTCTAGGACTCCCAGCACAGCCGTCTTGTCCTTGCCGCCGGTGCCGGTGATCCTACGCGCTCGCTTGGCCGCATGCATGTTGCGTGCCTTGCCTCCGATGAACGTCTCATCCGCTTCGACTTCGCCGGATAGCTTCTCAACCGACCCCATCGTCAGCGCTAGTCGAATCCTGTGATCCATGAACCATGCCGTCTTTTGGGTCACTCCGATGGCCCGGTGAATCCCGTAGGATGAAACGCCATTCTTGCAGTTCACGACAAGCCACATGGCGCACAACCACTTGTCGAGGCCAAGCGGGGAGTCCTCGAAGATGGTCCCGGTCTTGACTGTGAATTGCCGCCGGTCATGCCGGGTGCTACACTGCCAGCGATTGTACTTCTCTTGGAACTTGACTTTCTGGTTTCCGCAGCGTGGGCAGGTCACGCCACCGGGCCAGCGACGGACCACGACGTATTCCCGACACCGAACAGGATCAGAGAAGTACAGGATGGCGTCTTGGAGTGTTTTCGGTTCGCGTTCCATGGTCCAATGATACCCCAAAACTCGTGAGTTGTCAAGTATATTGTTGCCTATGTTAGACCTGCAGCCACCGGTGGTCGCAGCTGCCGATTTCTTCTCGCTGGAGGCTATCCTGCACTGCACCTATCCTACGCTGTGCAGTGGGGTAGGTGGTGCAACCTGGTTGATGGCGCCTGTCTTCACGTCATAGACCAAGCCGGATACGACTAGCTGCTCGGGTGCACTGAGCGTGCTTCGGAGCCGTTTGATATCGAATTGCACCGACTCGGCCGGATCAGTGATCGCCATTGCCGCTATCTCGTCAATGCTACGGTCGAGCCGTTCTGCCGCCTGCCGTTGAAGCTCCGGATTCGTGAACCGAGACATCCCGCAATCGGTGTGATGCAGAATGACTAACTCGGTTTTCATCTTGCTGGGCCCTGGCATATTGGCTCCCAGAACAGCGAGGACGGCGAGATCTTTCAACACCGCAGAGGTTATCCTGCCGCCAGCGTTGCGCATGACGAGGGCGTCGCCGAGCTCGAGCCCGAAGAGGTGTGCCGGATCGATACGGGCGTCGAGGCAAGTCAAGACAATCGTTGGCATGCGTGGTCGAATGGGGAGGTCTCCTGCCTCAAACTGCTCTGCGAAGCTCGAGTTGCGATCCAGTAGCGTAGTCAATGAGTTGGAAATCATCTTTTGTCTCCTTAGTACGGGTGTCAAGCGCTGGACCGAGCGTGAATGGGTTGGCGAACGTGGGAAGCCGGTAGAAGGAGCAGCTTCTTCTGCTCTGCAGCTTCCCGCCAGTCAGGGCTATCGTGGGCAGGGGTTCCCGCAATATCGGGTGACCTCGATCCCGCTCCCAGCCAGCGAGATCGGGGACGGGCGTCAGGATCATCTTGGCCATGAACGCAAGAGCCTTTAGCTTTGTTCGTGCGCGTAGGCCGGGATAGATCAGATCAGGCTGTGCGATGTACCGTGGGGCCGCCGTCTCGAAAGACTCCGGCGGCCTGCCGGTGATCTTCTGAACGTTTGCGGTCGGCGCACCGACCGCAAACGTACCACCCCGAAGTTCCTCGAAGTAGAATCGAAGATGCGCCCTCTCGAAGGCCGACACACCTTGCGCCGTCGCTGCCTTGAAATGGTCAAAAAAAAAGCCCTAATCAAGCACCCGGACTGCCACGTCGAGGTGGCGACGGATATCTCGCTGTGAGTGCCCGCTAGCGGCCAGCATGAGCGCTGTCCGAAACTCTGTGGCCAGGTAATTAGCCAATTCCGTGATGTCTATTGACGTATCGAGTTCACCTTTGTCAATGGCGCGGGCAAGGCAACCCTTCAAGACCGTGGCAGTTTCGCTGAAGAAGTCATTGACGAAATCTCCGATCTCCGGATCTCTCGAACCCAGCTCGATCCCAGTGTTGCAGAGGAGGCAGCCGCGTGGGGCGGCCTCAGGCGTCATCAGCTGCGGTGCACCCTTGAAGAAAGCACGTATCTCAGGGAGAGAGGCGGCGGGTTTCCGAATAGGACGCTGAATGTCCTTATGGCGATCGGCGGCGAACTGCGTGAGTGCTTTGATGAACAGCTCTCGCTTCGTGCCGAGTGTCCCGTAGATGCCGTACTTGGCCACGCCCGAGCGTTTGACGAGTTCATCGACAGAGCTGTCGTAGTAGCCCTTCTCCCAGAACATCTCTATCGCCGTCTGGAGGAGGTCATCCGGGTCGAATTCTCGGGGTCTGGCCATGATTTTTGCAGACTATGCCGTATGGAATAGAACGTCAAGCCCATGGTCCACAAAAACTTAATCCTGCTTTGGACCTGACCAAGCCTGGTCCTACTGGATAGGCCCTTCGGCTGGCCGATCTACCTTGGCAACGACCTCCTGGCCTTCTTTCTTCCAGTCCCGAATACCGCAGAACTGACCTGCCCGGTAGCCTGCTTGAAGGAATTTTTCGGCAGCGCGCGCCGCGCGCCCTCCACCCCCTCAGTAGAAGACGAGCTCGATATCTTTAGGGATGTCCTGCATCCGGGCGTCGAGTTCTCCCATCGGGATATGGATCGCCCCGCGGATGGCACCATGCTCTGCCAGTTCGGAGTCTTCGCGGACATCGATCAGCAGGAATTCCTCGCTGGCCAGCTTATTCTTCAGCTCTGCGATAGCGATCCGTTCGGTCTTCTTCACCTCAGCCGTCTCCTCCTCCTGGGACGCGCAGGAGATCTGGACCAGAGCGACCGCCAGGATCGAAAGCAGACACGCCGCCAGCCCTCTCCTATTTGCCATCGGAAACCTCCTGAGAGACTCAATGGGGTCGTTTCACAAGTGTTGACAGGTCGAGATGATTCTAGTTGTCGCGCCAACGGTTTTCAAGCGGGCCATCAGAATTCTATCTCGCGTGTGTTGCCAATGGTCGAAGCACTGGTTAGCTTGAGCCGTAGCTGCTCCGAGAAGTCCCTGGCAGACCGCAAGGCTGACGGATACCATAAAGTACCATAAAGCTATTTATTTCAGTGTCTTAGAGTGGTTTATTTGAAATCGCCTTCCCCTACTCCATCAGTAGAGGATCCACGAGTTCATCCGGATCGCTCAGGACGAAGTGGCGGGATTGGACTTTCAGGACCCCGTTGGACTGGAGCTCGCTCAGGACGCGGGACGCGGTTTCGCGCGAAATGCCGGTCATGTCGGCCAGCTCTTTGTGGGTGAGTTTAAGATCGATCCTGGTGCCGTTCTTGGTGTGCACACCTTTCTTTTGCGACAGGTAGTAGAGCGCGGTTCGAATCCGGGCGTCGGCGTTGTGGAAGGTCAGAACCTCGATCTGGCTCCAGGCTTCGCGACATCGTGTGCACAGCATGCGCAATAAAGCGGTGTTGATGGAAGAATTGCTCAGGAGTTTCTGGAAATCCCGTTGGGTCGTGAAGAGAATGGTGGCGGGAATGACGGCCGTTACCGTGGCAGCCGAGGTGCCACCGTCCAGCAGCGACATTTCTCCGAAATACTCCCCGGTTTCCCGAAACGCCAGGATCATCTCCTTGCCGTTAGGGAGGAGGCGCGAGACTTTCACCCGGCCCTCCTTCACGATGTACATGTAGTTGCCGGTGTCTTCCTCGAAGAAGATGATATCGTTTTTTCGGTAGGTCCGCTCCCGGAACATGCCAGCGACTTCAGCGAGTTCTTCATCGCTCAGCTGTTCAAAGAGTGCTACCTCACGCAAGAATCTATACTGATCTACTTTCATGTTGGCTCAGTCGGATGAGTAGTTGTTCCAGTTTCTCCACGTTATATTTGGCTTCCAAGTCGGCGATTTCTGCTTGAACCGTAGTCGATTCTGTAAGACCTCGATCCACCTGTCCGACGAGAGGATCGCTAACAAATTCCAGCCGGCTCTGGCCGGCCCGCCGGGCTCCGGATCGGGCCAAATAATGACCGAACGTCCGAGCTGCTGGATAAAAGAAGAAGATATTCGGTCCTGGCAGCGGCAAAAGAACCCCGCCCAAGATCGATAGAATTCCGTCTATGACAAGCCATCGAGTATGTTTACTATAGCCCACTTCCAAGAATCGTCGTAGTCTTTTCTCAACCTGCTGTGCGGTGTAGTCCGGCGAATGGACCACCCGGATCTGTCCAGGGTGGCGCAACTCGGAGCAGACTCTCTCTCCGTGATCGAGCCGTTCCTGGAGGGCTACGTAGGTTCTGAGTACCTCTCGGCCCAACCGACTCCAGAAGCCATCATTCTCATTGACCCCCATGAAACTCATCACCGACTTGTAGATCACGAAGACACCCAGAACAACCAGCGCCAGCGGCCACCAGTCTTCCGGCCAGTCGTGGGAAAAGTCGGCGAAGTTGTAGAACACCAAGAAGGCGCCCAAGAACACGAGGGCGAATCCAGCTGCGAGCGAGACGCGCATGGGAAGGTCTTTCCTCACCACATCGTCGTCCGGGGACCGCGAGTGGTCGTGAGGATGGGCCGTGGCACCCTCCTCTTCCGATTTAACCTTCAGTTTCTCGACCACCGGGATGATACTGCGCTCAGGCGTCTGGAATACCAGCAAATGTCGCACCAAGGCCGGACTCTCCAACGGGACTAATCACCCTAATTCGGGCGCTTCTTTTCCCGCCTCAGAGCGGTCACCAGAGTAAGAAAAAAGCCTCCCCAAACCACGGAGAGGATCAAGATCATCATCAAAAGTGCCGATTCGCTCATGATCGAAGTGTCCTTTCACTCAGGAATCGATTGAAGACTAGCAGGACAGCAATCGCCAACCCCCACTGGAAGAGACAGGTCCCGATGTTGGCTTGTTGGAAGGGATTCCACCAACCTGCTCCGGCCACCTGGGAAAACCACCAGCTGACGAGGACCACTACCTGAACCGGAATGGCGTACTTGATCAGGAACTCGTACCAGCGGCCGACCTGAATGTCCCCCGTATCGTTGATCAGATCCTGACGGAATCGGGTGACCCCGTAACGAATAGCAAGCAGCGCCACAAAAAGCCCGCTGATCATGAGTGCTACTCCCCAGGTCCAGTCCTGGTTGAGGAAGAAGTTCACGCTCAACGCCGAGGGAAGGCCGAACAGGAGTGTGGCCAAATAGACCAGGCGGATCGCCTGGGTTCGGGTCAGTTTCAAATCGATGAGAATGCGGGTCGCCAGCTCGAACATCGAAATCAATGAACTCAGGGCGGCAAAAGTCAGGGCCAGGAAGAAAAAGCCGGCGAATAGAAAACCTCCCCGCATCTGAGCAAAGAGCTGGGGAATCCAGATGAAGGTCAGACCGGTGTTAGCGGGGCCCGCAGTCTGGATGATCTGGCTCGCTTCACTGGCCGGGAGCAGGGCAAAGACCGTGCAAAAGACGGTGATTGCCGCCAGCAGCGAAACCGAGTTGTTCCCAAAGCCGATCATCGCCGCATTGAGAGGAACATCTTCCTGTTTCCTCATGTAAATGGCGTAAGTCAGGATGAGTCCCCACCCGGCCCCCGTGTCCCAGGCGTTCTGCGTCAGAGCTTGAAGCCACAGGCTGACATCGGTGAGAGCTCCGAAATCGGGAGTGAAGAGAAAATTGAGGCCGTTGACGGCTCCCGGAAGTGTGACGGCCCGAACTGCCGACACAATGATTAGTACCAGCAGGGTAGGTACCAGGAAGCGATTGGCCTTTTCGATGCCTTTGACAACTCCACGTTGGACGATGAGGATACCGGCCGTGGTGGCCAGGAAGTGGAACAAGACCGGCTGCCATCCCGAGCCGATGAATGCCTCCCAGAAAGCCTCATGGTCTTCCACGCCGAGAAGTTGGCCGGTGGCGGCTGTGCTGAAGTAGCGCAGACACCAGCCTGCCACCACCGAGTAGTAGAACATGATGAGAGTCGCCACCAACCCCACGAAGGCCCCCATCCAGGCAAATTTGGGTCCCATCATCGAGGCGAAAGCGCCGACCACACCGTAGCGAGACTTCTTGCCGATCGCGAATTCCGCCATGATCAGAGGAATACTCCAGACAAAGAGGAAAATGACCCAGGGAATGAGGAAGGCTCCACCCCCGTTGGCGGCTGCAATGCGGGGAAAGCGCCAGATATTTCCGGTGCCCACCGCAATTCCGACGACTGAGATGATCAGACCCCAGCGCGATGTAAAGTGTTCTTGTTTCAAATCCTCTCCTACCAATTTATTTGGACAGGCTCCCCGCCAACTCTAGATACTGCTGAAGGCGCTGTCTTGAAGATTCATGCTGCACGATATCGGAGACAACCGCAACTGATTCGATACCCAGACTCCAGACTTGCTCCGCCCGCCCCAGATCGATTCCTCCAATTGCCACCAGCGGCCGGTCGGTAAGAGTCCGCACCCGGCGCAGAAACTCCAACCCCAGGGGAGGACAAGCACCGGACTTGGTCCGGGTCCTAAAAATCGGACCTACCGCGATGTAATCGACCGGTTGTCGGCAGGCGTCTTTGAATTGTCCTAGATTGTGCGTGGACAGGCCGAGGATCCGATCCGTACAGAGCAGATCACGGGCCTGCTCGGGAGGCATATCCTGCTGCCCCAGATGGACTCCTGACGCCCCGGATGCCAGAGCCAGATCGACCCGATCGTTGACCAGGATGGAAGCGCCAAAGGCGCTGGCCGTTTTCTGTATTCTCTCGAGTTGGCGGAGCAGTTCGCGGTCTGAAAGCTGTGACTTGTCCCGGACCTGAAGCCAGCTCGCGCCGCCCTCCAACAATTCCCGTGCCAACATCGTGTGATCCCCCGCAAGGTTGGCCGTCAAGGGATAAATCCGCGGGGGTTCATGGAGCGCCATTATTGTAGAGCTTTCAAGAAAAAATCCCCCACTTACTCGGACGCCCACTGTGGCTCGTCACGCGTGGCGGCCGACGATAGGCTTCCCCTGGAGTAGATGGCATCGATCGCAAGAACGAGAATGCCGCCACTTGGTTGCCGGAGGATCGACCTGACTCCCGAACTCCGGTCCAGCCGCTTGTAGATGGTGAAGGGTTCGGAGCTGGGGAGGCTACCTCCAGTTCTCACTTGCCGCTCTTTCCTATCCGATTGCCTCGCAGCTCAGGCTGGGGTCGACTGCCTGAAGGCGGGTTTGGAGTTCCCAATCTCAGAGCGCCAAGCGGCAGCGCGCGCGCGGGAAGCCTTGGCGACGATTTGCCGAAACTCCGCTTAGAACCAGCGCGGCGCTTCCGCTTGCGGCTCTGATACTCTCACTTCGCTCTCATCGGCTCGGCGGGAGATCTGAATTGACTCCTTTTCGCTTCCGCCCCTTCGCTTCGACAACGCGGGAATTATCCGGGCTAGATGAAGCCTAATGTGTTCAAGAACACCAGCACGATCAGCAGCGGACAGATGAACTTCACGAAGATAGGCCAGATCGAAGCGAAAGCGCTACGTGACACATCCGGATAGCCGTCTTCAATCTCCTTCAAGGCCTTCTCCGTCTTCCAGTAGTAGGCGACGAAGAGACAGATCATGAGGCCGCCCAGCGGGAGGCCTATGTTGTTGAAGACTTGTACGAAGACTCCGATCCAGCTGGGATCAAAGGCAATGACGAGGGAGATGACACCGATAATCGCACCCATCAACACACTGGCCTTCTTCCGATCCATCTTGTGCTCGTCCACTAAATAGGAAGTCGGCACTTCAAGCAGAGAAATAGTAGAGGTGAGTGCTGCGATCGTGAGCAGGAAGAAGAACATCACCCCAACCACAAGCCCGGTAAAGCCGCCAAGTTGATGAAAGAGTGCGGGCAGGACGTTGAAGACCAGGCCGGTGCTCTGGATCAGTGCTCCGCTGTCATCGAGGATTTGAACCCCGCGATTCTGGGCCACGTACATGGCGGGCATGATCAGCAGCCCGGCCAGGAAAGCGATTGAGAAGTCGGCAAGGGTTACGAAGCCGGCTGCCTGGGGTATGTTCTGTTTCCGATCCAGGTAGGAGCCATAGGTGATGAGGGCCCCCATACCCAGTGAAAGCGAAAAGAAGGCCTGTCCCAGAGCGCTCAGAATCAGTCCTGTGTTGATCTTGGAAAAGTCGGGTACCAAGTACTGCCGGAGTCCTTCGCCGCTGCCGTCTCTGGTGAGGACGTAGATGGTCATCATGACCAGAATGGCAAGCAGCATCGGCATCATGGTCTTGGTGGCTCGTTCGATGCCACCCGAGATTCCACCTGCTACGATCGTGATCGTGCCGGACATGAAGATGAGGGCAAAGAGTGCGCTCTTGATTCCGCCGTCAGTCGATCCGAGTAGAGCCGCTATGCTGTCGGAGCCCGTAAAATGTGCCATTTCCTCGAGCACATAACTCAAGGTCCAGCCGGCGATGACATTGTAAAATGCCAAAATCGCCACGCCCACAATCACGCCCCAGAATCCAATGAGAGGCATGAGGAGGCTACCCGGAGCCAACTTGCGAAAAGCGCCTACCGGATTCTTGGCGGTAGCCCGCCCGACTGCCAGTTCCGCCACCATAACCGGATAGCCAACTAGAAAACAGCATAAGGTATAGACAATCAGGAATGCGGCTCCCCCATTGCTGGCGACCTGGTTGGGAAAGCCCCAGATGTTACCCAGGCCTACAGCTGATCCAGCTGCCGCCAAAATGAAGCCTGTCCGCCCCGTCCAATTTCCCCTGCTTCCGGTTGTCATCGCCACGATTGCTTCGCCTCCTAGATTTGCGAGTTGTCAAGACACTCCTAGTTACCTTCCGAACCCCTTTCATGCCTTTCCGGCGTGTCCTTTTTCCAGGATGTGCTCAGCCAGGAAAGAGGTTGAGAGGTTGCCTTTCTGGAACTGCTCATGATTCAGGACCTGCCGGTGGAGTGGAATAGTGGTCAGGATACCTTCTATTACAAACATGTCCAGCCCTCGTTGCATGCGCTGGATGGCTTCGCTTCGATCTTGCCCATGAGAAACCAGCTTGGCCACCAGTGAGTCGTAATGGGGAGAGACTATGTTCCCGGTATAGGCCAGTGAATCCACACGAATCCCGGGACCTCCCGGTGGGTGATAGGCTGTGATCTCCCCTGGCGACGGGCGAAAGTCCTCGGGCGATTCGGCGTTTATCCGGCACTCGAGGCTGTGACCGCGTAAGAAGACGTCTGCCTGTTGAATCTCGAGTCTTTCACCAGCGGCTATTCTGATCTGCTGTTTGACGATGTCGATCCCGGTTACCATCTCGGTAACTGGATGTTCCACTTGAATCCGAGTGTTCATCTCAATGAAGTAGTAGTTTCCATCTTGATCGAAGAGGAACTCGATGGTTCCGACGCTGCAGTACTCAACCTCGCGCATGGCACGGCAGACGCGTTTTCCCAATTCATCCCTCAGCGTAGTGGAAACAAGCGGGCTGGGAGACTCCTCAATTAGTTTCTGATGTCGCCTCTGAATCGAACACTCCCGCTCTCCTAAGTGGATCACGTTTCCATGTTCGTCGGCCAGCACTTGATACTCGATATGGCGTGGCGACACGAGGTACTTCTCGATGTACACTTCAGGGCTTCCGAAGGCTCCTGCCGCCTCGGCCTGCGCGGTCTCGACGGCCTGAGCCAGCTGCTGGGGAGACTCGACGATTCTCATGCCCCGCCCCCCGCCTCCCGCGGTTGCTTTGACGATCACCGGAAAGCCGATCTCATCGGCTTTGCCCATCAGCGCTTTCGGATTTCCTACCACCCCGGTTCCGGGCATAATGGGAAGGCCGGCGTTCCGAATGGTTTCCCGAGCCCGCGCTTTGTCGCCCATCAATTCGATGGCGGCTTGAGAGGGACCGATGAATTTGATTCCGCAGTCTTGGCACACCTCCGCGAAGTGGGCACTCTCTGCCAAGTATCCGTAGCCCGGGTGGATGGCGTCGACGTTGGCAATCTCGGCGGCACTGATAATGCTGTTGATATTGAGATAGCTGTCGCTGCTGCGGGAGGGGCCGATGCAAACCGCCTGATCGGCAAAGCGGACGGGTAAGGAATAACGGTCCGGCTCTGAAAAAACTGCGACCGTCGAGATTCCCAATTCCTTGCAGGCGCAAATAATGCGCAGGGCAATCTCACCTCGGTTCGCGACCAGGACCTTCTTGAACATAAATCAGGATTGGATGCGAATCGCGAACAGGGCTTCGCCGAATTCTACCGGCTGTCCATTTTCAACGAGAATTCGAGCCACCTCACCCGCAACATCACTTTCGATGGTGTTGAAGATCTTCATGGCTTCAATGATGCAAAGATTCGCTCCCGCTGAAATCTGATCGCCAAGCCTCACGAAAGGCTCTGCGTCAGGTTTGGGTGTGATGTAGACGGTTCCCACGATAGGGGCTCGGAAGATATGGAGATCCTCATCCTCGGGTGAGGTTGTGGGAGGTTCGGCTGCTCCCAGCGCCTGGACCAGAGGCGCCGACTGGACCGCCGGCACAACCGCAGGCGTGGCCGTAGAGGCAACGTGCACTTGCCCTTTCCGCACCCGCACCCGGACTCCCTCTCGCTCCAGCTCGAATTCCTCGATATCCGCCCTGTCGATGATTTCAATGAGCCGGGCAATTTCCTCTAGGTCCATTCGATCTCCCTGAAAATAGGACAGTTATTTTGTGCTCTGGAGGGGAATTAGTCAACTGAATCACCCCGTCCTAAACTCCGAAGCCCGGTTCCAATGCGATTCTATCGAAGGACTCCAGCACCCCCCCCCTGCTCCCTTAGCCCGGATAATGCACGAGTTTTCGGCTGCAGGGCCGGGATCATCCGCTCTGACTGCGTTACCCACCCTCGGGCTCCTCGACAGAGTGCGTGACTATGACTGCGGGGCTCTCGGGTGTAAAGCCTTGTCAGAGCGGCGCTTCCGGCCCTTCGCTTCGAAAACGCGTGAATTATCCGGGTTAGGCTCATGGGGGGCCTGTTGTTGGCTAGGCTTGCTCGATCCAATCCGCAACATTGCTCGGACAGGCTCCCAGCGAAGTTTCACTGGCCTCAAACCGACGAAAGGACAACCCACAAGAAAGGTGGGAGCCGGCTCCCACCTTCAACGAGGACAGCGCTGAGCCTGCTACGCTCACGATCCGCCTTGCTGCCTCAGTTTCCAACCCACGCATTGTAGGAGTCGGCTCCGCCCGGCGAACTCCCCTGGTCCAAGGGACCGCAAGCCCTAAAATTCTTGTGCCCTCCCACCTCCCAAAGCCGGTTCATTCAAGGAGAAAAGCACACCCGGGAAGCCGACAGACACCCGGAGTTGGCCACCAGAGGTGACTCCTACAATGCGTGGCTTGGAAACAGAGGCGGCGAGGCAGTCAAATTGCCGGCAAGGAGGGAGCCCGTCGACGGCTTCGGTGGCGCTTCGGAGCTCTGATGATCCTGCCCCATCCTCAGGACAGGCTCCTAGGGTGAAGTTTCCATATTTTGGGGAAGGTCCTTCCTGCCTGATCGATTTTGAGAAGCACTTTAATTGTATAAAACATTGAAAACTAAATAGTTATATGGTGTAACCGGGGAATGGAACCTAACTTGCGAGTAGTTGCTCACGCTGTAGTTGAGAGGGCGAAGCTGCCTCTAAGGTCCGTCCGGGCAATAGCTGGCTGAACAGCCCGAGACCAAGCTGCTGGGGTCGCTAGTTCCTCACCCGATCCTCGATCACTGGGCAGCGCTCCAATCAATCTGGTCAAACGTTATGAGACCGCTACGTCGCCATATTCTTCTGTATAGCTTCAAGATCTTCGACGTCTCCATCATGCTGCTTGCCCTGGGTATCAGCATTCAGAGCATTTCTCTAAGGGGATCCGGGATTTCCTGGACCAAGTTGATGGAAGCTCGAGTCGAGATGAGAATCATCTCTCTATTTGCGGTGTTCGGGTTGGTATGGTTCATGATCGGTCAGCTCTCGGGCCTGTATCGATCACGTCGCCTCTCTCATGGCAAGGACGAAATCCCTGAAGTTCTAAGAACCTCCTTCTTTACGTGTCTGTTGTCCTGGCCGCTGGGTCTCTTCATGGGTGTGGACTCTATCTCGGCCACATCGGTCCTTCTGTGCTGGGGGCTCGCTAGTTCAGTTCTCGTCCTGAGCCGACTCGCCCTGCGCTATCTGTTGAAAGAAGTCCGCCTGTGGGGGCGAAACTTGCGCCACATTTTAATCGTGGGCAGTAATCACAGAGCCTGCCGCTTCGTCAACGAGGTGGCGGCAACTCCTGCCTGGGGATATCGCGTTGTTGGTTTCGTCGACGATCGGGTAGTCTCTACTGAGCTGCCGCAGGCCATCGGTGACCGGGTTGGGAGTCTCGAGGATCTACCCGCGCTGCTGCGGGACAGGATCATCGACGAAGTGGCAGTCTTCTTGCCCTGGAAGTCGTTTTACGAGCAGATTGCCGGGATTGCAGCCATGTGCCAGGAGCAGGGAATCGTGCTTCGCCTTTCCTCCCAAGTGGTAGATCTGCAGTCCATTCAATCGGCAGAGAGACAGGCTTCCCCAACGTCGATCGTAATCGCTCAGCACTTGCTCTGGAAAGAATGGCAGCTGTGGGTGAAGAGAGCGCTGGATGTGGTGCTTTCCTTTTCATTACTCATTCTGTTGGCCCCGCTCCTAGCGCTGATTGCGGCTCTCATCAGAGTGACATCTCCGGGCCCGATCTTCTTTGTTCAGGAGCGGGTAGGAATCAACAAGCGCCGCTTCGAGATGTACCAGTTTCGAAGCATGTCTCCGGATGCGGAGGCTCGTTTGGCGGAAATCGAGGAATTCAACGAATTAGACGGCCCGGTCTTCAAGATGAGGCACGATCCCCGGCTGACTCCGATCGGCAAGTGGCTACGCAGGACCAGTCTGGATGAACTCCCTCAGCTGATCAATGTGCTGAAAGGGGACATGAGCTTGGTCGGACCTCGACCCTTGCCGCTCCGCGACTACCGGGGATTCTACCAGGATAGTCACCGCCGCCGGCTGTCGATCCGGCCCGGGCTCACCGGTCTCTGGCAGGTTCGCGGACGAAGTTCCCTTCCATTCGAAAGATGGATGGAACTCGATATGAAATACATCGATGAATGGTCTCTCAGTCTCGACCTCAGGATCTTGCTCGAGACCATTCCCGCCGTGCTGAAAGGATCGGGTGCAAAATGAACAATCTGAAAAACACTTTGTGGGGATTGATCGTCGCACTCCTCTGGATTTGTGGTCCTCCCGGCCTGACCCAGGACGGAAGCAGCCAGCGCCTCGCTGAGCGAGAGATCGGAGCGTATGAGATCCAGGTGGGAGATGTCCTGGAGGTTGCTTTCTTCAAAACGCCGGAGTTGAATCAGACCTGAACGGTGGGGCCCGATGGCTGGATCAATCTCATGCTTATCGGCCCGGTACGCGCGGCCAATCGAACCGTCGTCAACCTGAGCGAAGAGATGGAAGCTCGTTACCAAAGGCAGTTGCTAGAGCCGCAGTTGAATGTTCATGTCAAGGACTACTCGGGGTTGCAGGTCTACCTGGGTGGTGAAGTCAATCAGCCTGGCGTCATCCCCTACAAGGGAGGCCTGACCCTGGTCCAAGCCATTATGTATGGGGGTGGATTCAAGGATACGGCTCGCCTCGATCAGGTCCTCCTGATCCGGGGGGGTGACGACCGACCGGTCGGGGCGGTCGTCAACGTCAAGCGGATCCTGCAGGCCGCCGAGTTCGATGCGGATCAGACGCTGCAACCTCTGGACGTGATCTTCGTTCCCCGTTCTCGGATCGCCAATATCAATCGGTTCGTGCAGAACTACATTCAGAACAACCTCCCATTTCCTTTCTACCTGTCTCTCCCTGGGCAATAGAAGGGCGCCAAAGTGTACAAATCATGCTTGAAGTACTGAATATCCTGGCCAAGAGAAAACTGGCCATGTTCCTCTTTTTCGTCTTTGTGTTGTCGCTGACATCGGCAGCCGTCTTCTTGAGATCGCCCAAGTATGAAGTCAGTGCCGTGATACTCCTGAAGCGAAACCGGGCGGAGCTTCCCAGGACTGCGACTCAGTCCAACCAGCTGATCATCGAGCAACTGACTGAGGAGAGCCTCAATTCGGAAATCGAAATCCTCTCCAGTGTCGGGGGCCACATCAAAAGCGGCCACTCAGGGCCGGGTCAAAACCGGCCAGTGAGCTAGTAGTTATATCCTCGCCTTGAACACATTTCAATCCTTGTGAAGGCCTCCGTGAGGAGGCTGTACGGCCTGCTGGTCGGGGCGGGTTTGCTGTGAGCCCGTGAGCAGGGCGTTCGTTGACCGGTTCGGCCGGTTCTTGGACCGCGAAGCTGGTCGATCCGGAATCTTCTTTCTTGTTGGTATGTCCAGTAGCAGAAGCGGTGCGTAACTGTGGGAAACGAGCGAGCACCGCGAGCCGTTTTGCAAGCGCTGTGGGAACGGTGGAAGAACCGATGCATGGGCCGGCTTCTCGATGTGACCGTTCTCCACGGTTTCCATAGCGCGGCAGTTTCCACGGCTTTCCGGTTCCGGATCATTTCTTTTCTCCTCGCTTCTTGGTCGACTTCTCCCGTTGCTGACGTTCGTAGAGGCGATAGCTCTTGCCTCGAATGAAGGTCACCTCCGAAACGTGTAGAAAACGATCCAGCAGCGCAGAGGTGGCCGCCGTGTCTCCTCCCAGCATCGCTCCCCAGTCCTCGAGTGGTCGGTTCGAACTGATAATGGTCGAGGTCTTCTGGTAGCGGCGATGCAGGATCTCCAGCAGATCTTCAGCCGCCGAGTCGGGCACTCTCCGAAGTCCCAGATCCTCGATGATCAGCAGCGGGATCCGGGTCATCTCTGCAATGTAGGGTCGTCGCATCCCGGTGGCAGTGGCTTCAGCGATGTCCTCGAGCAGATCGAAAGCCGACTTGTACTGTACCCGGTGACCCGCTTCCACAGCCTTGATTGCCACCGTGATGATCAGATGTGTTTTGCCGACTCCCGCCTGACCGATGACCAACCAGCCGCGACACTGTTCGATGAATCGGCAAGTGGCCAGATCAAAGATCTGCTGCCGATTGATCGAGGTGTTGAAAGAGAACCTGAAGTCCTCCAAGAGTTTGCGTTCCGGGAACTGGGCCTGGCGGAGACATCGCTCCAGCAAACGGTCGCGCCGGCGGGTGAGTTCGTCGTCGATGAGCAGCTCAAAGAACTCCTGATGAGAGAGACGGCCCTGGATGGCTTGTTGCAGCCGTACGTCAAAGACCTGGGCCAGGCCCGAGAGCCTGAGGTGGCGAAGTTTCCGTTCCAGTTCCAATGAGATCATTCCGGGTCTCCTGAGCGGGGAGTGCGTTGGTACTCAGACAGCGGCCGAATCAACTCGTGGTCGGAGGTGAATAGAGAGCGTTGCGGCACGTCTAGTCGCTTGCATAAAGCCACCAGGGTCCGATAGCGGAAGGCATCGTGAGAGAGAGCCTTGGCACAGGCTTCATTGACGACCGTGGCCGGGTAGCGTCGGGTCAAAGAGATCATGCCTCTCAGGAGCCGGTAGGCCAACACGTCGCGCACCTCCAGGGCTCGCACTGCCCAGCGGTGAGCATCAGAGCCAATCCTGCGGGCTTGCCCGAGCAGCTGACTCTCAGTTCGATAATGAGCGTAGCGTTTGCGTTCCGGAAGATGTGTGGGTTCGGTCTGGAACTGGCCGGGTTTCCGCTTGGGATGCAGGACGACTTGCTGCTCTCGGAAAAAGACTCGGACGATCCGGTCATCCCAGTGCACAGCCACTTCACAGCCAAGCAGATGATTGGGTACCGAGTAGAAGGCTCGATCGACTTCGATGTGGCCATCCACGGAGACCGTGCGACGGCCGGTACGGAAGAAACTGAAGCGGGAGTCGGGTAGAGGTCGAAGACCCTTCTGTTCCTCCAGGAATCGGGGCCAGACCTGCTGTTTGGTGGTGCCGTGGATGCGCTGTCGGGCGACCCGCTCGTTCCAGTTCCGTAGATGCTCATTCTGCTCGGCCAGACTCTCGAACCGGCTGCCCTTCAGGGCACTGGACTTTGTATATCCGATCGTCCTTTCGACTTTTCCATTCTCATTTGGAGAGCCAGGATGGATGGGAATGATGGCAAAACTATAGTGACGGCCCAGCGCACTGAAAACGGCGTTGATCTCGGGATCGACAAAGCAGGCTCGCGTGACTCCGGCCTTCAGGTTATCCAAGCGAACCACGTCTACCGAGCCACCAAACCAGTGGAAGGCATTCTCGACACAACGGACGAAGGTCTCCAGATCCTGCCGCCAGACGACCTCCTCATACGAGTGGCGGGAATAACACAGCACTGCCTTGAACAGGTGGGGGCGACGGTACCGGCCCGATTCGGTTTGTGTCAGAGCTGCTTTGCCAAAGTCCACCTGCATGTCCCGACCGGGTGGAGTTTCCACCCGAGCGAAGACTCGTGGACTCTCGGCTTTGAGCTTTCTGCAAAACCGTTTGACGGAGTTATACGCTCCATCGAAGCCATGCTCCAAAACCAGGTCTTGCCAGATCCGCTTGGCATGCAACCCCAGCTCAAGCTTCTTCTGGATTTCCTCCCGAAAAGGCTCACACGAGCTGCGCCGACCCGGGGGCCGCTTTGGCCGCTTTTGAATCTCGGGACGGATCATGTCGGGCTACAGTCTCTCGACGAACTCCTGTTTCTCGCTCGATCCGCCGATACGACCAGCCCAGCTTCAATAGCGCCACAACCGTTTGTTTCTTCTCCATTTTCAGTACATTGACCATCGGCGCATCCTACGAGGGATGCAGCTCTCAATGGCTCCTGAAAATGGCCGGTTTTGAAGTGGCCCTCACTGGCCGCTTTTGGGTGGCCCCTGACACTCCAGCCGGGATCTCATCCAGGACGTGGCAGCGGTCATGCTTCCCCAAAAGCCACCCGAGAGCGAGAGCTGGCTGAGCCCATTCTTCGATTATCTGGATCGGTTAGAAGGTATCGACAAGCTATCGGATCTGGAGCGGTTGACTCTCGAGCTTCAGGAGGACCTCGACTTCGAGGCGATACGCCGCTCGAACGTGATTGAACTCAGTTATCGCTCCAAGAATCCGGTGTGGACTCATAAAGTAGTCGAAACTCTGACAAATCTCTATTTGGAAAGGCGCCAGGCTCTTCATCAGGTGCCTCACGCAGTTGCTTTCTTCGAGGAGGAGCTGTCTGCTGCGCAAGCTCGTCTGGACGCAGCCGAGAGCGAATTAGAACAGTTCGTCCGCCAGTCGGGGATTTCACTTCCCTTAGACGCCCACAAGAAAACAGTGCTCGAGAGACTCGCCGAGCGCCAAACCCAGCTGTCTCAGGCCCAGGTTGCCCTGCGCCAGAGCGAACAGCGTGCCAGAGCACTCGAAATGCATTGGCGAGAAGTTCCCAACCGTCTCCAGAGTGCGAACCGGGAGAACTTGGCGCCGCTTTCGACTTCAACTCCGGCCGGAAGCGTCAGGCTCCGCTCTGGATCCGACAATCGGGTCTCGAGTGGCTTTTTCTCCTGATCACCGATCCGGTTTACCTGTGGAGGCGGTACCTGGTGAACATTCCCCTCTTCCTCATTGCGATTATGTTTCAGGTCGTTGGAATTCGTAGGTATGCGATGACGCCTAGTTGCAAGGGAGAGGTGCCTAAAACGAAGCTCGATCCCAGAATCTCAGAGAGACCCCATGCTTGATTCCACGGAAACCACCAGCTTGCACTTTCCCCGGGTAAGCGTCGGTCTCCCGGTCTACAACGGAGAGCTCTATCTGGAAGAATCCCTGCGGGCTCTCCGCGGCCAGTCCTTCCAAGATTTCGAGCTTATCATCTCAGACAATGCATCGACGGATCGAACTGAAGAGATTTGTCGTCGTCACGCGCAGTCGGACCCTCGCATCCGTTATTCGAAAGCCGAGTATAACCGGGGCCCCACCTGGAATTCCAATCGAGTCTTCGGCCTGTCCAGCGGGCAATACTTTGCCTGGGCAACCCATGATGATTTGTGGGATCCTCAGTTGCTGGAGCGATCTGTCGGCGTGCTGGACACGCATCTCGACGTTGTTTGCTGCTATTCACAATTGGCGACAATCGATCCTCACGGTGAGCCGAGAGAACCGGAGAGAAGGAAGCCGCTAGCTGGCGTGCGAATTCGAGCCCGCTGCACGGATCCGGCTGCCACCCCTGCCGACCGTTTCAGAGGGGTGCTCTTGAGTGACGACTGGGGACCTCGCCTCGGCCTTGCGCGTCGTCAATCGCTGGAGCTCGCCGGACCTCTCAAACCGGCTTTCGGCTTCGAGAAAGTGGTCATGGCTCGGCTGGCTCTGGTAGGCCGGTTCTTCGAGCTTCACGAGCCCTTGTACTATCGACGTCTGCACCCCAATGAAGTAGGGGCGATCCAGAAAGCGGCGGCGCGTCGAAGAGCCTTCAGTCCCGTTCGTCCCTATCAGGCACTGTTCCCCCGAATCCGGCTGCTGGCTGGCTATGTTGCTGCTGGCACCCGCAGGAGAGTCAGCTCGCGCCAACGGATAGCCTGCCTGCAGAGCGTCGCCAACTACATTTTTCAAGTAAACAAGTGGAGGCGCGTGGTGCTCGGCACCCTGTTTGGATTCGGCAATGGGGAGAGTGCCAAGCAATTCGATAGGAGGCCAAGCCGTTGAAGCTTCTTGAACGACCTCAACTCGACGTCCGATGTGCTGGCTGCTCGGGTAGCTTGAAGTCCGACTTCTTCGCGGTGCAAGGTCAGCCCATCCACATCGGACATTTGTGCGATACCCGAGAAGCTGCCCGCCAAGCGGCGACCGGTGACATCACCCTCAGCTTCTGTCACGGCTGTGGCCTGGTCAGCAACCGGCTCTTCGACCCGGCTGCGATGCGCTACCAGCCTGGCTACGATGCTTCTCTCATCCATTCCGCACTGTTTACAAGTTTCCTTGAGAAAGTCGCGGCCCGGTTGGTGAGCCGCTTCCGTCTCCAGGGAAAGACGGTGCTCGAGATTGGCTGCGGGTCTGGATATTTCTTGCAGCTACTTTTGAAACAGGGGGTTGCTCGGGCCTTCGGAATTGATCCGACGGTTCCAGATGAAGGTCCGGTCAGTCCGTCAGAGGGGGGGGGAATTGTGGCTGATCCGAGATGTTTTCAAGCCAGAGCACAGAGCTTTGGGAGCCGACTTCGCCTGTTGCCTCTCCGTCCTCGAGCACAGCTTGTCCCCCTTGGCCTGTATCGAAGCCGTCCGAGCCAGCTTGCCTTCCGACGGAGGTCTCTACTTTGAGGTCTTCAACGCGGAGCGAGCCTTTCGGCAGCAAGAGACCTGGAGCATCCATTATGAGCAGTGCAACTACTTTAGTCGGGACTCTTTCCGCAACCTCTTCCAAAGTACCGGCATCGCGATTCGAGATTCCGGAGCCTGCTACGAAAAAGCACAGTATTTGTACGTCGAGGCCGTCCTAGGACCCAGGCCCAACCCTCGGAGCAGTCTCGAAGAAAGGATCTTGCCCACAGAGTTGGAGGAGTTTGGAGAAGCTCATCGGCGAAGACTCGAGCTTTGGCAGGAGCGTCTCCACGGCTATAGGAAACAGGGCAAGAAGGTGATCGTGTGGGGAACGGGAGGAAAGGGAATCACGTTTCTCAACTCGCTCCCAACATCCGATTTGATCCCCTATGTGCTTGAAATCAACCCGCGGCGTCAGGGCAAGTTCGTGCCCGGATCCGGTCAGAGGATCGTGGCCCCCGGATTCCTCACTTGCTACCGACCCGATGTTGTCATCATCACGAATGCACGCTACGAAAAGGAAATGAAGGAACAAGCTGCCCAGTTTGGTGTCTTTCCGGAGTTCGTCGTGGCCTGAGGATTCATGAGTAGTCGCCTCACCAGCAACTTGTCGCCTCACCGCTCCTGCCAGGGGCCGGCTCGTGCCAGGCTGTCTGAGATCCCGACCCGCTCCGGGCTGGTCTGGCAATCGAGCGCTTTGCCGGCACTAATAGATCAGATGGTAGTCAGTGGATCCCGTTTCTTCGCGACCGTGGTCGTCGGCCGGTCTTGTGGGGCTGAAGGCCTGGGTTTGTACGCGGTGGCCTTTTCATTACTGATTCTCGTCAACGTAATCGAAGAGTCCCTATTTATGGCTCCCTACACCTTTTTCGCAAATCAGCGAGAAGGGACGCGGCGCGCCCGGTATGCAGCGAGTACACTGCTGGGCAGTCTCGCACTGGGCCTGGCTAGCGCCGGCATTCTCCCCCTGCTGATACCGATCTCGATCTGGTCCGGCGGTCCGGCTGAACTCACTGCGATGTTTTGGGTGATGATTCCGATCATCCCATTCTCACTATTGCGCGAGTTCGCGCGCCGACACTCATTTGCCCATCTGAAGATGCGACGAGCACTGGTCCTGGCTATCTCGTCGACCAGTGTGGCCGCTGGAAACGGGATCTGGGCCTTGGGGCGTCCCCAGCTGAACTTCTACTCCGCATCGGCGGGACTGATGGTGACCCTTGCCCTGACCCCAATTCTAGTTGAGCATTTCGCTGTGGTCGGCGCTTCGTATGGTCTGCTGGCGGGGAGTATTTGTCATTCCTCGCTCCGCACCTTTCTCTTCTTCCGGTTGCTCAAGGGGCGGGCTCGGGTGGGAATTGAGCCGCAGCGATCTCTGAGTGGCGGGTTAGCTGCATGAACAAGGACTGGCCCTCCTGGTTAAAGAAAGCATTTTCCGGGCGCTCCGTCTTCGTGACGGGACACACCGGATTCAAAGGCTCCTGGCTTTGTCTCTGGTTGGAGCAACTCGGAGCTCGAGTGACCGGCTACGCCCTGGCGCCTCCGACCGAGCCGAACAACTTCACCACCTCGGCTGTGCGAGAGGTTCTAACGGGCCATCACGAGGCCGGGATCCGGGATCCGGTGAGCCTGACCGAGGCGCTTCGAGAAGCGCAGCCCGAGGTTATTTTTCATCTGGCGGCACAATCGATTGTGCGCCAGAGTTACCGTTTACCCAGAGAGACCTTCGACGTCAACATATTGGGAACGGCTACCCTGCTCGACGCGGTACGGGCGCTGGGGCTTCCCTGCAGCCTGGTCGCCATTACCAGCGACAAGTGCTACGAAAACAAGGAACAGGTGTGGGGCTATCGGGAAACCGATGAAATGGGAGGACACGATCCCTACAGTGCCAGCAAAGGAGCAGCTGAACTGCTGATTTCGAGCTATCGCCGGTCCTTTTTCCCGCCTGGAAAGGCACCGGAACGGCGAGTTAAGCTAGCCAGTTGCAGGGCCGGAAACGTGATCGGAGGAGGCGATTGGACTCCCGCCGCCCTCATCGTCGATGCCGTCCAAGCCCTCGCTCGCCGGGAGTCGATTCAGGTTCGGAGTCCGCAAGCCGTGCGACCCTGGCAGCACGTCCTCAATGCATTGAGTGGTTACCTCACACTGGCGGCGACGTTACTCGAGTCCGAAGATCCGGCTCTTTGCAGTGGATGGAATCTGGGACCGGCTGCCGGCCAATGTTTGTCGGTTCGAGAAGTAGTCGAGCTACTGATCAGGTATTGGGGAAGCGGAAGTTGGACTGACGGCAGCGATGCCAACTCGCCCTATGAATCCCATTTGCTGATGCTTTGTATTGACAAGGTGCTGTGGCGCCTGCGCTGGAAACCGATTTGGGACACCGAAGAGGCCGTCGCAAAGACTGCGGAATGGTACCACCGCTACTTTGCCGGGGAGGCAGCGACCGGGGATATTTGCCGAGAGCAGATTCTCTCCTATCAGGGTCTCATGGCATCCCTCGGGGAAGTTTCGCCGGCGGCCACTCCTAGCGACCGATCGATCCCGCCCGCTGGCATTGAAGTATGAAATTCGCTCAGTCGAGAAAACTTCAGAAGAGAGCTCATCAGATCATCCCCGGGGGTTGCCACACCTACGCTAAGGGCGACGATCACTATCCCGAGTTGAGTCCCGGCCATCTGGTTCGAGGTCAGGGTTGCCAGGTCTGGGACGTTGATGGAAATCGATTCATCGAATATGGGAGGGGTTGCCGGGCAGTAACTCTTGGACATGCCTTTCCGGCGGTCGTGGAGGCCGCCCGAGCAGAGCTGGCCCACGGTTGCAATTTCACCCGACCTGCCAAGATCGAGCTAGAATGTGCCGAGGAGTTGCTGGGGCTTATTCAGGCCGCCGAAATGGTGAAGTTCTCGAAAGATGGTTCTTCCACCACTTCGGCTGCCCTGAAGCTGGCCCGGGCCCACACCGGCCGCGATCTGGTGGCTTTCTGCCTGGATCACCCTTTCTTTTCGATCGATGACTGGTTCATTGGCTCCACTCCTCTCGATGCCGGGATTCCGCAGCAGGTGAAAGAGCTGACCCTAGGCTTCCGATATAACGACATCAACAGTGTCGAGAGGCTTTTCCAAGAACATCCCAACCGAATTGCCGGCCTGATCATGGAACCGGCCAAATACGAGGATCCGACTGATAACTTTCTGCACAGGGTCCAGGATCTCTGCCGGAAGAATGGCGCCGTCTTCATCCTTGATGAAATGATCACCGGTTTTCGCTGGCAAGTCGGAGGCGGACAACAGTATTACGATATCGAGCCCGATCTCTCCACTTTTGGAAAGGCCATGGCAAACGGCTTCTCGGTCTCCGCCCTCCTCGGCAAAAGGGAACTGATGGAGCGAGGCGGAATCGATGGGTCCCTGGAGCACGTCTTCTTGCTCTCTACGACGCATGGTGCGGAAACCCATGCGTTGGCTGCCGCCCTTGTGATCAACGACACGTAGAATTGGACCCGGACGACAATTAGAACTGCCCGCTTTTTCAGAGCTGATTTGGATCATGGCAAGCATGGTTACAGACCAGCAGATCAGGAGACTGATGAAATTGCGGAAAAAGGAAAAGACGTTGACGATGGCGGCGGCCAAAGCGGGCATGTCGCGGAACCCGGCACGGAAGTATTTGAAGTCGGGCAAGCTGCCGAGTGAAAGCCGGTCAGAGCGGACCTGGCGCACCCGCCCGAATCCCTATGAATCCGTTTGGCCCGAAATAGAAGGGATCAGATCCTGAAACAGTCTCCAACCGTGGAGGCGACAACTATTTTTGACCACCTGAATCGGATCTACGAGGGGAAGTTCGAGGAAGGACAACTGAGGACGCTCCAACGAAGGCGCAAGCAGTGGAGAGCCCACTACGGTGAGCTGAAAGAGGTGATGTTTCCCCAGAATCATGAGCCCGGACATCAAGCCCAGTCCGACTTCACTTTCATGAACAGCTGGGGAGTGACGATTGCCGGGCAACCCTTTCCTCATATGCTGTATCACTTCGTCTTGACCTACTCGAACTGGGAGACGACGACCCTGTGCTTCGGTGAATCTTTCGAGAGTTTGACGCTGGGACTACAGAACGCGATCTGGGAACTGGGGGCGATACCATCCGAGCACCGAACAGACCGTCTATCGGCTGTGGTCAACAATCTCAAGAAGGGCGCCTTCACCGAACGCTACCAGACATTGCTCGATCATTACGGAATGAAGCGCCGCCGAACCCAAGCCGGAAAGGCTCATGAGAACGGAGACGTCGAGCAATCGCATCACCGGCTCAAGCGAGCCATCCAACAGGAACTGCTGCTCAGAGGCAGTCGCGATTTCTCAGAGCGCAAGGACTACGAGCAGTTCGTCCAGAGAATCATCGAGCGACGCAATGCTGGCCGGCAAAGACGCCTGCGAGAAGAACTGGAAGTGATGAGGCCGCTACCGGATCGTCGCCTGGAGGACTTCATCCGATTCCGAGTGAAGGTCGCAACCAGTTCCACGATCCGAGTGCGCAACAACACCTACTCGGTGGACAGCCGCTTGATCCGCGAACAGGTGGAGGCGCGACTGTATGCCGATCATGTGGAAGTTCGTTATGGCGGGCAGCGAGTAGCCGAGATGCCTCGACTGCGGGGGGAAGGAAAGCACCGGATCGATTACCGGCACGTGATCCACTCGCTGGTGCGAAAGCCGGGAGCCTTTGCCCGCTATCGCTGGCGGGAAGATCGCTTTCCCGGAGTCCTGTTCCGAGTCGCCTCCGACGAGCTGAGAGAGGATTGTCCACAGACGGCGGACCGACAGTATCTGGGGATCCTGGAGCTGGCGGCCCAAGAAGGGGAAAGGAAAGTCGAACAAGCTCTGAAGAACCGGATTGAAAGCGGCCGCCGAACCCGGTTCCAGGACCTGAAGGAGGATCTGATAGAGCCGGTTCTGCCGAGGTGGCAGGTCCAGGTTCCACCAATCAACATCCAGATCTATGACCGATTGCTCGGCACGCACAAGCAGGAGGTGAGACCATGAGCGGAGGCAACCTGCAAAGACTCAAAGAGTGTTTGGTCGAACTTCGCCTGCCGACCTTCCGCGAGCATCACGGCTCGCAGGCCGCTTTGGCGACCACAGAGAGCTGGTCTTATCCGCAGTACCTGCTGGCTCTGTCGGAGCTGGAAGTCGCGGATCGACGGGAACGACGGATCCAGAAACTACGACGGACCTCGAAACTTCCCTGGGACAAGAGCCTGACTTCATTGGATCGCTCACGACTCCCGCAGAGTGTGGACCGGCAGTTGTCAGGATTGGTGGAGGGAGACTTCCTGGACCGAGCCGAAAATCTACTTGTGTTCGGTAATCCAGGAAGCGGGAAAACGCATCTTGTTTGTGCTTTGGGGCAGGAGTTGATCCTGCGAGACCGGCGGGTGCTGTTCTCGACCTGTGCGCTGCTGGTGCAGCGGTTACTGAGAGCCAAGCTCGAGCTAACTCTGGAGAGGGAACTCAAGAAGCTGGATCGGTTCGAGGCCCTGATCATCGACGACATCGGGTATGTACAGCAGAATCGCGACGAGATGGAGATTCTCTTCACGTTGCTCTCCCATCGCTACGAGCGTCGCTCGATTCTGCTGACCAGCAACCTGGTCTTCTCGGACTGGGAGAGGATCTTCAAGGATCCCCTGACCACGGCCGCGGCAATCGACCGCCTGGTTCACCATAGCGTGATCCTGGAGTTGAACGTGACCAGCTACCGGATGGAAGCCGCCAAGCAGAGAACCCAAAAGGAGACGAAGTGACTCTGAGGTGCCGCTCGAAAGGCTTTCTGCTGGCCACACAGAAAACGGCCCAAGCCCAGAGGGTATACAGCTCAATCAGCGGAGCATTCGAAGGGCAATCCCGAGCCTCGCGAAGCGTGGGAACTCCGTTCGGGCAAACCCTCACTCCATCCCCACGCTCAAGAATACCGGGGAAGAGAAGAGGGCTTTCAGCCCTCAGAAGAAGGAAGAAAAACAAGTCAAACAAACACCCACTTCAGCGGGCAAGAATCGTAGTCGCGGTGATCAAAAATAATTGTCGTTGAACACCCTTGCCACCATGCGGGTTTATCAACGGGAGCCGGTCATCGAGACTTTGCAGCGGCAGGGGACTCGCCTGGCCTCGGGACTGAACCAGGTGATCGAGCGGCATCAGCTCAGCCAATACGTCAAGGTGATCGGAAAACCTTGGAATCTGGTCCACGTAGCGCTCGATCAGGAAAGACGAAGTTCGCAGGCTTTTCGCTCTTTACTACTCCAGGAAACGATCCGCCGTGGTGTGTTAGCGCCATCTCTGGTGGTCAGTTATTCCCATCGGGACGAAGATATCGATCACACCATAGATGCCTTTGACGGAGCTTTGCACGTCTATCGCAAGGCGCTCGAGGATGGAGTCGACGAACACCTTGTGGGCCGCCCAAGCCGGGTCGTTTATCGCCGCTACAACAAGATCGAGCACGTCAGTCCGAAGGCACCCGCACTCACCCGATCATGAAATCCATTCGGTTGGACATTCCTAGTTTCGAAGAGATGGGAGAGCAACTCTACCAGCTGATGGTCGAGCTGTTTCCCCTTCATCGGGCCGTCACCGGGAACGGTGTGCGAAAAACTCTCAGTCGTATCGCCGACTTCGCTCCTCTGCGAGTGATCGAGATCCCGAGCGGTACTCGGGCTTTCGATTGGACTATTCCGCCTGAATGGAACATCCGAGACGCCTACATCAAGGACAGTCGAGGCCGACGGCTGATCGATTATCGCACCTCGAATCTACATGTTGTCGGCTACAGCAGTCCGGTTTACGGTCGCTTCAGCTGGCCGGATCTGCAGCCACATCTGCACCGGCTGCCCGAACACCCCGACTGGATTCCATACCGCACGACCTGTTTCGAAGAAGGTTGGGGCTTCTGTGTCTCGCAGCACCAGTATGAATTGTTGGAACGAAGCGAAGGGGACTTCGAAGTCCGAATCGATTCCAGTTCGGAAGCCGGGTCCTTGACCATCGGGGAGGTCTTCCTGCCCGGTGAAATCACTGACGAGGTGTTGCTTTCGGTCCATTCCTGCCACCCTTCGCTGGCAAACGACAATCTCTCGGGAATCGCCATCGCTACTCATCTCGCCCGCTATCTGAGTTCGATCCAACATCGTTATTCCTATCGATTCCTCTTCCTTCCAGCCACCATTGGACCGATTGCCTGGCTCAGTCAAAACGAGCACCGCCTGAACCAAATCAAGCACGGCCTAATTCTGACCTTGCTGGGAGATGCTGCTGCATTCACGTACAAGAAGAGCCGGCAGGGTCACAGCGAAATCGATCGGGTGATGATTCAAGTGCTTGGAGATGCAGGTGTCGATCATCGCATCGTCGAATTCGAGCCCTTCGGCTACGACGAGCGGCAGTATTGCTCCCCCGGAATCAACCTTCCGGTGGGCTGCCTCATGCGGCGTCCCAATGGCAGTTATCCCGAATACCACACCTCAGCCGACAACCTGGATTTTGTCTCCCATGCAGCGCTCGAGGGATCCTGGGATATCTGTCTGAAGGTGATCTCCCTCCTCGAAGGAAACCGCGTTTATCGAAATCTGAATCCCAAGTGTGAGCCGCAACTGGGAAGACGCGGGCTTTACCGCGGTTATTCCCAGGGAGGGGCGGAAGAACTGCAGTTGGCAATCTTGTGGCTGCTGTCCCTGGCCGACGGTCAACGGAGCCTTCTCGAGATTGCCGAGCGATCCCAGCAGCCTTTCGCGTTGCTACAGCAAGCAGCCGAGCTGCTCTTGCAACATACGCTGCTGGAAGACTCGAAGGATCCGGCGCACGCGATAGCAGGACTATCCTGTGTATTCTGAGGATCGACAATGAACAGTATCTACATCAACCCAAACCACTCCGACGAGGTTCGACGAAAGAGGCTCTATGCCGGCCAGCTCTACATTTACAGTTCCCGCGAAAGCACTCGTGCTTTTTGCCGGCATGCACGCGAGATGACCGAGGAGGCGTTTGCGCCCCTCGATCCCAGGGTCGCACAGTATGAGATGAGCTTGGAAGACTACGTGGCAGTCTTGGCAAAATTGAAGCCCGAGTTTATCCATCACCCTCGTTCGAAGGAATTGATTCGGACGATCCTGAAGGATGTCGGTTGTGATCTCGAGAAGGTCTATTTCGATGTCCCTCGGCTCCGCACTTCCACCACCGATAGCTATCTGACCTCCGGGCTGGGTTACGTCTTCAAGCCCTATCGAGATACCTGGTATTCACCACCGATGAGCCAGTGCAACTGGTGGCTGCCTATCTATGAAGTTGAATCGGACAATGTCATGGCCTTTCACACTCGTTACTGGGACAAACCAGTTCGAAACGACTCGGATGGATTCAACTATCAGGAATGGACCCAGAACGGACGCAAAGCCGCTACCACCCAGATCAAGTCCGATTCTCGCAAACAGAGCGCCGCGCTCGAGGAGCTTGAGCTCGATCCACAGATCCGTATCGTCGGAGAGCCGGGAAATCTGCTCATCTTCTCAGCCGCTCATCTCCATTCGTCGGTACCAAACACCTCCGGACAGACCCGTTTCAGCATCGACTTTCGGACCGTTCACCTGGATGATCTTCGCCGCTGGAATGGGGCTCCCAACATCGACAGCGAGTGCAGCGGCACCACGATTCGAGACTATTTGCGAGGCAGTGACTTCCAGCAGCTTCCTCGGGAAGTGATTGCGGAATACGAACAGATGACCCGAGAAGCTCGGTTGCTGTCGATCTGATCGGTCCGTTGATCGCCGACTCACAAGACCCAACTTCGCAACAGCACTTCATTCCTCGGACAGGTTTCAGACCAAATCATTCAAGCGTCCCGGGCGCACCAGAAAGAAGGCGAGTCAATGGTCCAGAATCTACAAGCCACCCAATTATTGGATTATGCCGGAACGTCAACCGATGCTCCCGCTGCCAGGCGACGGTGCCGCTCTTGCCATTCTCCTCTCGGGCAGTCCTTCCTCGATCTGGGAGCCTCCCCCCTGTGCGAGAGTTTTCTGTCGGCCGAGGAGCTCCACCAGCCCGAGTCCTTCTATCCCTTGCACGCTTTTGTTTGCACCACTTGCTTCCTGGTCCAGGTGGAAGATCATGTGAGCGGCGAGCACATTTTCGGTGGTGAATACGCGTATTTTTCTTCCTACTCGGACTCCTGGCTGGCTCATGCTCGGGGCTATGTAGATAGGGTCGTGAAAAGATTCGGCCTGAATGGGCGGAGCCATGTGGTGGAGGTCGCCAGCAACGATGGATATCTGCTCACCGCCATGCTAGAGCGAGGGATTCCCTGCCTGGGAATCGAACCGGCTGCCAATGTGGCGGAAGCGGCCATCAAAAAAGGTGTCCCCACCCTGGTGCGATTCTTCGGAACCGAGTTGGCCAACCAATTGGCAGATTCGGGCTGGCAGGCGGACTTGCTTGTTGGAAACAATGTGCTGGCCCACGTTCCCGACCTGAATGACTTCGTGGCGGGGATGAAGATTCTGCTCAAAGCGGATGGGGTGCTTAGCATGGAGTTTCCCCATCTCACACGTCTCATTGAGGGCAACCAGTTCGACACTATTTACCAGGAGCACTACAGCTACTTTTCGTTCTTCGTGGTCGAACGGATCTTTGCCTCCCATGGGTTGACGCTCTTTGACGTCGAAGAACTGCCTACCCATGGCGGGTCACTCCGCATCTTTGCCCGCCATCATCAAGATGACAGCAAGCCCGTTCTCGCGGCGGCGGACGCTCTACGAGAGCGAGAGTATAAAGCTGGACTCGATCGACTAGAGCCCTACAACGATTTCGCAGAAAGGGTGGCCGCGACAAAGCGCCAACTGCTCGCGTTCCTGATTGAGGCTAAGAGAGAGGGCAAGACGATTGTGGGTTATGGTGCTCCCGGAAAAGGGAATGTCCTGCTCAACTATTGCGGGATTCGGCAGGATTTCGTCGACTATGTCGTCGATCGGAATCCCTACAAGCAGCATAAGTATCTGCCGGGGACACACATCCCGGTTTATGCTCCTGATCGCGTTGTCCAAACCCAGCCCGACTACGTTCTGATTCTGCCCTGGAATCTGCGGGACGAGATCATGCAGCAACTGGACTACGTGCGCGATTGGGGAGCCCAGTTCATCATTCCGATTCCCGTTTTAGAAGTGTGTTGAAAGCCGGCTCCTGGAGGGAGAAAGCAATGAAGGTCGTACTCTTTTGCGGTGGTTACGGAATGCGCTTGCGGGAGCATTCCGAATCAACACCCAAGCCCATGGTCCCAATCGGGCATCGCCCCATTCTCTGGCATGTGATGAAGTACTATTCCCATTTTGGGCACAAAGATTTCATCCTCTGCTTGGGCTGGAAAGCGGATCTAATCAAACAGTATTTCTTGGACTACGACGAATGCATGTCAAATGACTTTGTCCTCTCTCGAGGGGGCAGGACTGTCGACCTCCTCAACACGGATATCGAGGACTGGAACATCACTTTCGTCGATACCGCTGCCCCCACCAGCATCGGTCAGAGGCTCTGCGCTGTCCGCCGGCACTTGGAGGGAGAGGAGACCTTTCTCGCCAACTACACCGACGGACTCACCGATCTCTACTTGCCCGATCTGATTGAGCTCAGGAACGCCACAAATGCTACTGCGACCTTCCTTTCGGTTCGACCCACCCAGAGCCTCCATGCGGTGGCCGCCGACAGTGATGGAACCGTTCACCAGATAAAGCAAATTGCGCACAGCGATGTTTGGATAAACGGCGGTTTCTTCGTTCTGTCCAATAAGATCTTCGATGCCATTGGTCCGGAAGAGGACCTGGTGGCCCAGCCGTTCGATCGGCTGATTGAGAGCCGCCAGTTGGTTACCCTCAAATACCACGGTTTCTGGAGTTGTATGGACACCTACAAGGAGAAGCAATCACTGGATGACATGTTCGTTCAGGGGGACACTCCGTGGATGGTTTGGAACCGGATTCGAGCCGAGCTGGCCGGCGACCTGGAAGTCTTTCGCGGAGCTCGAGAATCGGGCAAGAAGACGGGTGCTAGCTTGTGATCGGTCTCGGGCTGGGCCAAATAGAGAGGGTCCTCTGCCTCGGGGCACATGCGGACGATATCGAGCTCGGGTGCGGGGGGACCCTTATTCAGTTGCTCGAGCTGAATCCCAGAATCTCAGTTTACTCCATCCTCCTGAGCGCCGATCAGGAACGAGCCGCAGAGGCGCGGCGGGCCCGCGAGTATTTCCTTGGGGGTGCCAGTGGGGAACTACGGGTCGAGGGCTTCCGCGATTCTTGCTTTCCGTACCAGGGAACTGAGATCAAAGATTTCTTTCACTCGATCCGCCACCAATTCTTTCCCGATCTCATCTTTACCCATCGCCGCGAAGACCAGCATCAGGATCATCGGATGGTGGCCGAGCTTACCTGGAATACTTTTCGAGATCACCTGATTTTGGAATACGAGATTCCCAAGTACGAGGGAGATCTTGGTTCCCCCAACCTCTTCATGCCTTTACACGAAGCCACCCGCCAGAAAAAGGTAGAGGGACTCCTTTCCAGCTTTCCCTCCCAGCGACATAGGTCCTGGTTTTGCGCCGAGACCTTCCAGGGGCTGCTTCGTATCCGCGGACTGGAATGCAATTCACCCAGTTCCTACGCCGAAGGCTTCACCTGCCGCAAACTCGTCCTCTCACTCTGAAGGGGTGCGAGAATGGATCCCTAGTTGGGAACTGGACCCCTGCAAGCCCTGGACCCTATCCTTGGCCAAACTTTCTTAGTTCCTCAGAGGCTTACCCTGCTCGAGCATGAATTGAATTCGATCCTGTGTCTTGCTTTCCCCGCACAAAGAAAGGAAAGCTTCGCGCTCCAGGTCGAGAAGGTAGGGCTCGCTGACAGGAGTCGGACGGTTGAGATTTCCTCCGCTCAGGACAAAAGCCAGTTTCTCCCCGATCAGGTGATCGTGATCGGAAATGAACTCGGCCTGGCGCAGCAGATGCAGCCCGAGCCGGAGAAGGGACAGACCTGCTTCACCAGTGACTGGAATATCGTTGGGAATGGCGGGCATTTTGTAGCTTCCGGCCAGGGTCAGAACTCGTTGCTTGGCTCTCCATAGCAAACGCTCCGGGTGGATCTCAATCTCATCCTGAGGAGCCAGTAGATGCAACAGTCGAGCTTCCTCGGCACTAGTACTGACTTTTGCCATCCCGACGATCTCGAAGGCCTGCTTGAGGCCTGCCGATCGGTCTGCGCGAAGATCGCCAGTCGGTTCGCGGGTGCAGCGGGCCAGAACTTCAGTCGTGCCTCCTCCGGCCGGAATCAAGCCGACCCCTACCTCCCCCAGTCCCATGTAGGTTTCAGCCTGGGCCACCACCGCATCACATCCCAGGCAAATTTCGGCGCCTCCAGCTAAGGTCCGTCCAAAAGGAGCGGCCACCACCGGTTTGGATGAATACCGAAAGGACCGTGTCATTTTCTGAAAAGTGCAGACAGCCCGATCCAGCTCTTCCCAGGCTTGATTCCGAATCGTGGTGAGGAGCCCCACCAGGTTGGCTCCCACCGAAAAATCCGCTGCCTGGTTGCCGATTACGAGCCCTATAAAGTTCCGCTCGACTTCATCCATCACCTGACTTGAGAACTCTACGATGCCTCCAGTCAGCGAGTTCATCTTGGAATGGAATTCGAAGCCAGCCACCCCATCGCCGAGATCGAGGAGAGATGCGTCGCTCGCTTCCAGAATCGGTGGGGTCTGGGATCGGAGCACAGTCAGGTTAGGCTTGTCCGAACTACTGGGAAGTAGCTGGTACTGCCAGCTGCCAAGATTGAAGTAAGTCTGATCCTTCGACGGGCCATAGAAACCTCCTGCCCGGATCGCCTCTCGAATCCAATTCGGCAAGTCGATTCCGTCCTGAGCAATGCGGGCAGCGATCTCCGCGGTTCCCAGGGCATCCCACAACTCGAACGGTCCCATTTCCCAATTGAAGCCCCATCGCATGGCCCGATCGACTTCGTAGACCCGGTCGGAAATTTCTGGAACACACTGCGCCGTGTAGGCGAATGTGTCACGAAGGTAGGGCCACAGGAAGCGTCCAGCATCATCGTTGGCGCTAATCAGAACTCGGACTCGGCGACTCAGATCGGGATCCTTGGCCACTTCGGCAACCGACGTGTATCGGGTCGGGTTCGGGGCTTGGAATTCCATGGTGGCAGGATCGATGACGAGAATATTCCGCCCCTCCTTCTTATAGAAGCCGAGACCTGCTTTGCGTCCCGTCCAACCCCTTCTGACGAGTTCACGGGTGAGTTGATCTCCCTGGAAAATCTCTCTCCAGGGATCGTTGGGTAGGTTGTGATAGAGGTTCTGGCACACCTGAAGCATGACATCGATACCGACCAGGTCACCCAGCTTGAAGTTGGCGGTTCTGGGACGACCGATCAAAGGACCCGCCAGTTGATCGACATCCTCCACCTTGAGTTTCAGGCGTTGTCGGAGGTCGGCCGCCTTGGCTCCCACGAAAACGCCGATCCGATTGGCAATGAAATTGGGACGGTCTTTGGCGTGGACTATCCCTTTGCCCAGCAGTCGGTCTCCGATGGCTTCCATTCGAGCCAATACTTCGGGGGCTGTGTCCGGTCCTGGAATGATCTCGAGCAAGCGCATGTAGCGAGGAGGATTAAAAAAATGGGTCCCCAGGAACTTTTGGCGGAAGCCTAAGCTGAACCCCTCCAGGATATCGGTCAAAGGGAGCCCACTGGTGTTGCTGGAGAGAATGGAAGCCGGATTGCAGAGAGACTCGACGCGTTGCCAGAGCTGCCGCTTCACGTCCAGCCGTTCCACAATCGCTTCGACGACCCAGTCGCAATCAGAAATCTGGCCCAGGTGATCGCGGAAATTTCCGGTCTCGATTAGTGCGGCATTCTTGCCGAGAAAGAAAGCGGCCGGCTTAATCTTGGCCAAGCCTGCTTTCGCTCGCGCTGCTGGCTCTGCTCCGCTCTCACCCTCGGAAGGAAGATCCAAGAGTAGCGTCGGAATCCCAACGTTGGCCAAGTGAGCTGCGATCTGCGAACCCATCGTCCCGGCCCCCAGCACAGCGACTCGGCGAGGTATTTTGATCATGGCCTTCCATTGATATCCTACATGAGCTCATTCATCGCCTGCTCTAGCGCTTCGGGTCCGGGCCGGAGTTTCTCATGGGGGAGGTGACAAAGCGGTTGCTCTCCCAGGTTCAGCTGATCGATAAAATTCTCGGTGGTCGGATCGATGTAGATCAGGCCCGTCAAGAAGTCCCCTTTTTCCCGATGGTCTCGCAGCATGTTCAGGGCTTCGACTTTATTCATCGGATTGAAATCCCGATTGGGCTTACGCAACCGAAGGTGGGAGCCATCATGCATTTCCACGACGGCGATCTGATCGTCCCCTTTGTACTCGACCTGTTCGATCGGCTGGAAGTAGGGGACGAAGTCGATTTCGTGGAGCAGCTCTTCATGTTCCTTGGCCCAGGGATAGCTCTTCGTGGAGCCGGGGTGGTTATTGAACGTGACACACGGGCTGATGATATCGAGCAAGGCTGTGCCGTTGTGGCTGATAGCACCTTCTAGCAGGGCCACGACCTGTTTGGGATCTCCCGCGAAGGAGCGGGCGACATAACTGCAGCCGAGTTCAATAGCCAGGGCGCAACAATCGATCGGAGGCAATTCGTTGACCACTCCTGTCTTGAGTTTGGATCCTCGATCGGCGGTGGCCGAAAACTGCCCTTTGGTGAGCCCGTATACACCATTGTTCTCAATGATGTAGATGAGCGGAATATTGCGTCGAATCAGGTGGCAGAACTGCCCGAGGCCAATTGAAGCCGTGTCACCGTCCCCACTCACACCGATGCTCAAGAGTTGGCGGTTTGCCAGGGAAGCTCCCGTAGCGATCGCGGGCATTCTTCCATGAACCGAATTAAAGCCGTGCGATTTGCTCAGGAAATAGGCCGGGGTCTTGCTGGAGCAGCCGATCCCGCTCAGCTTCGCCACATGGTAGGGGTTAATGCCCATCGCGTAGAAGGCTTTGACGATCTGACTCGTGATCGCATCATGGCCACATCCGGCACAAAGTGTGGACGGCGCCCCTCGATAGTCAGCAACGCTCAGTCCGATCAGGTTCGTCTTCGATTTCTTGGGGGAGCTTTGGACAGACATCAGGCCATCCTCTCAAGTTTTTGATGCTCGACGACAGCATCGGTGATGAAGCGGGCGTCGATCGGCAGACCATCGTAGTGCAGAATCTTGTGCACTTTGCGGCAATCACCACCAATTTCCAGACGAATCAGATCGCCCATCTGACCGTCCTTGTTCTGTTCGATGCAGAAGATTGCTTCGTGAGCTTTCACGAAGTGGTTCAGCTGTTTATTAAAAGGGAGCGCCCGGAGGCGTAGGTAACTGGTCTTCAAACCGTACTCCCGTTCCAGCTGATGCTGGCATTCCTCCATCGGTAAGTCGGTCGATCCATACCCGATCAAGCCTACTTTCGCTTCGTCCACCAGATCGACTACCGGAGCCGGAACTGCAGAACGGGCAGTGTCGTGTTTCCTACCCAATCGATCCAGCAGGTTGGCGAAGTCTTCAGCCCGCTCCGAGTACTGCCCATTCTGATTGTGGCCGCTGCCGCGTGTAAAGTAGGAAGCTGAGGGATGTTCAGTCCCGGGGAGTGTGCGAAAGGGGATCCCATCTCCGTCCACGTCTCGGTAGCGACCCCAATCACCTTTGAGCCGCTCCAGGTCGTCAGCCGTCAGCACCTTGCCCCGATCCAGCGGCTCTTCCGGATAGGGGAAAGTATCTGACATCCAATTGTTCATCCCCAGGTCGAGGTCGCTGGCTACGAAGATCGGCTGCTGGAAACGTTCCGCCAGATCAAATGAAATCCGCGCAAATTCAAAGCACTCTTTCATATCGCAGGGAAGTAGAACGATGTGCTTGGTATCTCCGTGCGAGCAGTAGTAGAGGGAGAGGATATCTCCTTGCGAAGTTCGGGTCGGCAATCCAGTACTTGGACCTACCCTTTGGACATCGAAAATCACCACGGGCACTTCAGAAAAATAGGCCAGTCCGGCGAACTCGCCCATCAGTGAGATGCCGGGGCCGGAAGTCGAAGTCATAGACCGCGCTCCCGCCCAGCCGGCCCCGATTGCCATTCCCACCGCAGCCAGTTCATCTTCAGCCTGAATGATGACAAAGGTCGCTTTTCCAGTGTCGGGATCCATGCGAAAACGCTCGGCATAGTCAATCAACGACTCGCACAGGCTGCTGGAAGGCGTGATCGGGTACCAGGTGGCGACCGTAATACCGGCGAAAACACAGCCCAGGGCGGCAGCTGAATTGCCGTCGATGATGATCTTCCCATCCGTCGCGCTCATCCGCTCGACCCGGAATGAGTCGCGTTTGGGGAGGTTGTCCCGAGCATATTTGGCACCCAGGTGAGCGGCCTTGACATTGAAGTCGATTGCCTTCTTCTTGGTCTTGAACCATTTGGCAATCGTCGATTCCACTTCAGCCATCTCGATTGACAGGATTTCGGCTGCCGTTCCGACGTAGATCATGTTTGCCACAAGCTTACGCAGGCGGGCGTCTTTGACGATCTCGGCAGCCAGCTTTGAGAACGGCACGGGATACAAAATCAGATCATCGCGCTTTTCCGGAAAACGAAGCCGTTCTTCGAAAATCACCACCGATCCCGGGGCCAGCTGTGCGACATCTTCTGCCGCCGTTTCCGGGTTCATGGCGATCACGATCTCGATCTCCCTTTTGCAGCCGACATAGCCGTGTTTGTTGGCTCGAATCGTAAACCAGGTGGGTAAACCAGCGATGTTTGAGGGGAAGAGGTTCTTGCCACTCACCGGAATGCCCATCTGGAAAAGTGACCGCATCAGAATGTTGTTTGAGGACTGGCTGCCCGAACCGTTGACCGTGGCTATCTGAATACTGAAGTCGTTGATTATTTCTGCCGCGCCGGATTGGCTTTCTTTCGGCTGGGGCAGGGTCTCGATGGTACTCACTTTGTGCTCCTAAGTTTTCTCGAGTTACTCATCCCGTAACGGCGTATCTTAGCAAATTAGCCCGCCGTGTTTAATGCATAGTTCTCACGAATTCAGAAGCTTTGCACTCATAGCATTAGAACTCAGGACTCGGATCGTAAAAATTGGCTAAAAAAAGCAGTCGAAAGGACTTCAATCCCATTTGCAGCGAGGGTAGCAGAACTGGGGGGCAAAAAAGTTCTTCAAGGGCTCTCCGGACGGTTCGAGCCGCCTCGATGCTCGGACCCTAGACACCTCTCCCTCGCAACTTCTTTACAGGCAAGTCAAGTTCTTGAAAACTGCAATTGATTGCCATTAGGCGACACTCGACTGTAAACAAGTTGCAAGGGAGACGTGCCTAGACCTTTTGCGAAATGGCTTTGGCCTGAGTGAAGAGCAATAGATAATCTCGGCCACCCGCCTTGGAATCGGTTCCACTCATGTTGAAGCCACCGAACGGGTGAACGCCAACCAGTGCCCCCGTACACTTGCGGTTCATGTATAGGTTCCCGACATGGAACTCGTGCCGGGCGCGTTCGAGCTTCTCCGGATTGTTCGAGTAAACCGCACCTGTCAGTCCGTAAATCGTGCCGTTGGCAATCTCGAGTGCGTGGTCGAAATCTCGCGCTCGAGTGACGGCCAGCACGGGACCGAATATCTCTTCCTGTGAGGTCCTGGCCTCGGGTGCTATGTCCGCAAGGATGGTGGGTTGCACATTGAATCCCCTCGGATCTCCTGCTTCTCCCCCTTGGATTAGTCGCCCCTCCTGTCTCCCAATCCCGATGTATTCCAGGATCTTCCGCTGGGCCCCTGCATTGATGACTGGGCCGAAGTTGGCCCCTTCTTCAACGTTTCCTTCGATCACGGTGTCGGCAGTACTCTTCTTCAGCTTGGTCAAGAAATCGTCATAGACCGAATCGACCACAATAGCCCTGGAACAGGCTGAACACTTTTGCCCCTGGAACCCAAAGGCCGCGGCTGCCACTCCGGATGCCGCCTCATCCACATCGGCCTCGTCATCTACGATGATGGCGTCTTTCCCTCCCATCTCAGCCACGACCCGTTTGATCCAGATCTGTCCCGGGACGGTCTTTGCAGCCAGTTCGTTGATACGCAACCCTACCTGCATAGACCCGGTGAACGAGATGAATCGGGTTTGCGGATGAACCACAAGGCCCTCGCCCACTATCGAACCACTCCCGCTCAAGAAATTCACCACGCCCGGTGGAACCCCTGCTTCCTGGCAGACTTCGATGAACTGGGCGGCTACCGCAGGTGAGTCGCTGGATGGCTTTATGATGACGCAGTTGCCACTCACCACGGCCGCCATGCTCATGCCAGTGAGAATCGCCATCGGGAAGTTCCAAGGGGGAATGATGGCGCCCACTCCGAGCGGAATATAGCGCAGTTCGTTTTCTTCGCCCGCCAGAGGCACCACTGGCTGAGGTCCGGCCAGCCGTAGCATTTCGCGGGCATAGAATTCGATGAAATCAATCGCCTCAGCAATATCGCCGTCGGCTTCGGCCCAGGATTTGCCGACCTCGACCACCATCCAGGCCGCCATTTCGAAGCGCCGTTCCTGCAACTTGGCCGAGACCTTGAGAACCTTCTCGACCCGCTCCTCAGCACTGGTCCGGCTCCACTGCTGAAAGGCTTGCCGGGCGACAGACATGGCCCGTTCAACCAGCTCGGGTGTGCCCGCCTGGAAGACTCCAACGACCTCTTCCTGACGCGAAGGGTTCAGTGACTCGAACTTCCGCTCGGTCGTGACCTGCTCGCCCCCGATCAGGATCGGATATTCCCGTCCCAGCTTGCTTCGCACCAGTGCGATCGCCTCTTTCATCCGGTTTCGATTCGCATCGCTCGTAAAGTCGATGAACTCCTGGTTCTTGAATTCCTTCAGCTGCACTCTGGTCTCCTCTCAAGGGCCCCGGGGCTCACAATGGTGCTGGGGAAAATCGTATTGTCCCCATCTTCAACGGAGCTTGTCAACTGGAGGTTAAAGTAGGTGTATGTTCAAAGAGCGCATCACAATCATTCTCTCGAACACCCGTTTTGCTTCCAATTTGGGGTCGGCCGCACGAGTCCTCGAGAACTTTGGTTTCCGAAAGTTGATGCTGGTAGCACCTCAGTGCGAAGTCGGTGCCGAAGCCCGCACCTTCGCCATGAAAGGGGCCTGGCTGCTGGATGAGGCTCCAGTAGTTCCCGATCTAGCATCGACCCAGAGCTTTGTCGATTTCCTGATCGGGAGCAGCGCCCGATCTTTCGGTCGAAGCTCTCCTGAAGTCCCGCTCCCCCAGATGATTTCAGAGATTATCCTACCCTGTCATCCGCGTCGCATGGGGATTGTTCTGGGGTCCGAAAAAAACGGGCTTTCCCGTCAGGAACTCGCCCTCTGCCAGTGGATCGTCACGATCCCCGCTGCCTCGAGCTATGAGTCTCTGAATCTGGCCCAGGCGGTAGCGGTGTTGGCCTACCAACTCCATCTTGGACTGGCTGAGGGTCCTCCTTCGCCTGGGGATGCCCAGCCGGCGATAGCCGATGCTCATTTCCAGAAACTGCTACATGCAGTGAATGATCTCCTCCACAAGATGGACCTGCCGAAAGCTCTCTCGCGGCGTCGGATAGCCAAACGAATCTCGAAGATGGCAGGGCGGGCAAGTCTCGAGAAGCAAGATGTAGATCTGTTACTTGGTCTGCTGAAGCGAATCGGGGGAATCCGCCAATCGAAAGGGGGTTGACGAAGACACAAGTTAGCTCCCTCGCTGACGCTTTGGGCTCTGAAAGATCTTGGCGACCGCCTCATCAACTTCGATGCACTCCTACGGAGCCCGAAGCGTGAGCGAGGGAGCTCTTTAAGTTTGTTTCTCGCGTGATCCGGCCACCGGCCGAGGGATCGGCTGACCCGAAACTACACCGAAGGCCTGTTTGGAATGGGAGCGATCTGGGGACGGATCACGTCCATGAAAGATGAGACTGAGAAGACGGCGTCGCCGATCCCTGGATCTCCATACCCGGGAGGAGGGGGCAAGTGGTAGTTCTCGAGGGTCTCGCGCCAGGCGCGGAGTAGCAGCAAATGGTAGTCCAGGGACGCCCCCCCTGGATTGCTTTTTCCCAGCAGGGTGATTCCTTCGGGACACCAAGTTGTGAACCGGGGAACGATTTCCTGCGACATGAAGAACTCCAAACCCTCACGAGTGGAAGCAACCGCTTCCTCAGGGGTCCTAAAGCCAAAAGGCTGCGCCATCTCGATGCCCGCCACGAAGTTGGGGATCACTCGGGAAGGACCAAAGATCTTGGCGGCATCGACGATCCGTTGGATCCAGGTGTCCCGGCCCACATAGCGGTCTTTGCCAGCACAGATGATCTGGAACAGTCGGGGATCCCAAACCTCGTAATTGGGATGGTAGATCTGAACTCCGGCGTCCTTGAATAGCTGCACTTCCTCAGCCGGCAGGGCCTGTACCACAATCTTGCCGATCCAGCGCCCAGGGAAGCGCCGTTCGATGGCTTCCGGATACTGCCGGTAGAAGTCGATTTCCCGCTTGCCATCGACCTGCGACGTGATACTACCTCCGGTCACCGTGTAGGCTCGGCTGTGAGAATCGGTCTCGGCAATGATCTCCAGGGCCTCGAGCACTTCTTCGACGCTTTTCACCGCAGTGTAGGATCGACCCGTCTTCTTTTGCTGACGATAATTCTCGTTCATGTCGCAGAATTGGCATTCCTCTTTCTTCCCGAAGTATTGGCAAATCCGGAAAACGGTGAGATAGAGCAGATACCCCCACTCGATGGTGGGAGCGATGTCAGTCAGCGGTTTTCCATTGGAAAGTCGGCGTCGATAGTATTCTGGTACCGGTTGGAGTTCGACATCGCATAGTTCCTCCCCCTCCACGATGAGGACCAACTTGCCTTCCTGGGAAAGCTCGACTCGATATGGCGAAGAGGGATTCAGGCGCACCGAAACGATCGTGCGACGGAAGTTTTGGCTACCTCCACGGAGGCAGATTTCCTCGGGGGCTCGCAGGTTCTCTGCTTGTTGCAATTCCGAAATCGGGACGAGATCGAAAGAGAAGATGAAATAGGCTTTGGGTTTGCAACCCGAGGCGATGCGGAGTGCATCTTCACTGAAAGAGATTCCCCCTCGCAGGAGGTCTTCTTTGACCACGACCTCGGCTGGCAGATCTGAAAACTGTTCAGCCAAACGGCCGATTTGCTCGAGCTTTTGCCCCATGATTTTCTCTAGCCCGGAACATGCACGCGTTGTCGGCGCAGTGCCGGGATCATCCGCGCTGACGGCCCTTCGCTACATCCCATTGCTCGGACAGGCTCCTTAAGCAGGCTGGGGTTTCCGAAAAAGCGAAAGCGACCGTTCGCCGGACTCAGTTCATTTCCTCTTTGAGAAGACGTAGGACTTGTCGAGCAACATTGGTTAGCGTTTCTCGCACTCCGTTATTCTCGGTTGCCACGGCCTCGAAGACGATTTCTTCTTTGACCCGGAGCTGTTCTTCCAGAAACGGTTTATTGTGGATGTCTTCAAGATCGCGTTTGTTGAGTTGCAGCGCGTAGGGTAGACCGTCCAAATCGATACCATAGACTTCGAGGGTCTCTTTGAGGTCTCGAAGCGACTCGAAATTGGCATCCATCCGTTCGGTCTGGGAATCGGCCACAAAGATTACGCCATCGGCACCCTTCAAGATCAGGCGGCGGCTGGCCTCATAAAAGACCTGCCCAGGAACCGTGTAGAGGTGAAACCGAATATTGAAACCAGCAACTTTCCCTAATTCCAGTGGGAGGAAGTCAAAGAACAGAGTCCGATCCATCTCGGTATTCAGGGTGAGCAACTTCCCTCTGAGATTGGGGTTTGCAGCACGGTAGATCTGAGTGATATTCGTTGTTTTTCCGGACAGGCCGGGCCCACAATAGACGATCTTACAGTTGATCTCCTTGTTGGCGTAGTTGATGAAGGACACTACGGCTCCTAAGCCTCATCCGCAACTCTCGTCCGCCCTGCGCTCTTCTTGAGAACGTCATCGACTACAAGGACGGCCTGCTTCAAATTCCAAACGTTGAGTTTCTTCTCGTTCGCCAGCTGAGTTACGAATAATAGCAGAGCGTGCTGTCCGGCAGGGCTGATCAGTACACTAATCCGGCGGCCCCGCAAGTATTCGATGTGGAATTCCTCTTCGCCCAGGATAGCCGCCAGCCCGAATGTTGCAGCTAACTTACCGGCGGCCAGCGTCGCCAAAGCCTGCTGGTCCACCAGATCGAGGTTGCCCTCGGTCGCTATCGCCTGACCGTTTCGGTTGATCAGGTATACTGCTTCAACCCGGGACTTCTCCAAAACCGAGGACAGGACGCGCTCGATCTTGCCGAACTCTTCGGCTTCAAGCTTGAAGTTTGAGATCTCCATAACTTAGCCACACTCGCCCCCTCTTTTCTTGACTCGCCCCAAGGTCCCCCTATAATAGTAGATTTTCTGCGTAATCGCTATTTGAATATAGTGGAAGGAGCAAAAATGGCAACCCGCGCGAAGACTAAAGCAAAAGCATCTGACCCATATCCGGATTTCGCGATCGCGATTGAGTTGGTAGGCAAGGGGCAATACAAGAAGGCCAAGTCAACGCTTGAAAAACTTCGGGAAAGTGCTGCCGAAGATAGTCGTCTGACGGCACGCATAGATTGTTACGTAAAGATCTGTGACCGTCGCCTCTTCCCCAAGGCTGGCCCGCCTGCGGATGGAGAAGCCGCCTACGATCACGGCGTCTTCGCTCACAACCGGGGAGACTACGAGGCGGCCCGAAGCCATTACAAGATCGCGATCAAAATGGTCGACGAGAAGGACACGGCTCCGATCTTAGTGGCTCTCGCAGCCACCGAGGCTGAGGCCGGAGAAAAAACAGCTCCCTTGACCTACCTCAAGAAGGCGCTCCAGATCGACGAAAACGTCCGTTTCCTGGCGCTGGGAGATCCAGACTTCGCGCGGCTCCGGAAAACTGATGCTTTCCGGCGTTTGGTCGCCCCCCCCCGAATGACTCTGGGGAGCTGATCATGCAAAAGCCAAGGCGTTGTGCGCTGGTTCTGGCGGCCGGCAAGAGCATTCGATTCAATTCTTCCACACCAAAAGTTCTGCACAGCTTGTGCGGGAAGCCAATGATCGAGCACGTGCTGGACCGCCTCGAAACGCTCGAACTGGACAAGACTCTGGTGGTCACCGGACATGATTCAGAGCGCATCCGTGAAGCTCTTGCGGGACGGTCGCTCGAGTTCATTCTGCAAGTGCCACAACTAGGGACAGGCCACGCTGTGATGACGGCGCAGCCGCAACTGGCCGGGATCGACGGCAGCCTTCTGATCGTCTATGCCGACACACCACAAATTACCACTGAGACGTTGCGAGAGTTGCTTGAAACCCAGTCCAGGCAGGCGGCTGATCAGGTCCTTCTTACGTGCCATCTGGAGAACCCTACCGGCTATGGGCGAATCCTGCGAACTGCCGAAGGCGAGATCAGCAGGATTGTCGAGGAGCGGGATGCCAGCCCCGAAGAGCGCCTGATTCGGGAGGTCAATCCCGGCTTCTACTGCTTTCAAATTCCTTCCTTACGAGAAGGTCTGAAACAACTGGACACCAGGAATGTGCAAGGAGAGTACTACCTGACCGACTTGGCCAAGATCTTCCGAGAATCGGGCAAGAAAGTCGTTACCGTGACCTCCCCCAACCCCGAAGAAACAGTGGGCATCAATGACCGCTTCGCCTTGTCCGAAGCGGAAACGACTCTGCGCGCCCAAATCCTGCGTCGGCACATGTTAAAAGGGGTGACAATCCTGCGCCCCGAATCCGTGACGATTGACCACACCGTCAGTATTGGCAGGGACACCACGATCTACCCGGGAGCCATCCTGGAAGGAAAGACACGAATCGGGTGTGGCTGCCGAATCGGGCCCTGGACACAATTGCAGAATGTAGTGCTGGGGAATTTAGTGCGGATCGAGTCTTCCTGTGTGATTCGAGACAGCCGGATCGGCGACAATAGCACGGTCGGTCCGTTCGCTCACTTACGCCAGGGCGTCGAAATCGGGCATTCTGCTCGTATCGGGAACTTTGTCGAGATCAAGAAGTCCAGATTGGGAGATGGAGCCAAGTCAGCCCACTTGACCTACCTGGGAGACTCGGAAATCGGTGATCGGGTCAACATAGGTGCCGGTGTGATCACTTGTAACTATGACGGGTGGAAGAAAAGCAAAACGATCATTGAAGCCGAGGCTTTCGTCGGAAGTGATTCTCAGCTGTTGGCACCCGTCACGGTCGGCAAAGGAGCTTACATTGCCTCAGGCTCAACGATTACCGAGGATGTCCCTGCCGGAGCGCTGGCGATTGGCCGTTCCAGACAGAAGATCAAAGAGGGGTGGGCCCGCAAGCGCAAAGAATCAGAGAAACAAAAGCGGAAATCCGGTGGGTCGGCCCAGTCGGTCGAAAGGGATTAAGTTTCGTCTTTTGAACGGCCGGTAGAACCGCCGTAGCCGCCCCGAAATCCCATTCGTCGGCCTGAGACGAAGCAGCCTCAGTCCCGCAACACTGCACCCTGAGAAGCGCTGGTCACCAGTTGCGCGTAACGCCTCAGCCAGCGGCTCGAACTGCGGCTCTCAAAAGGGGGAAGGACCGCCAGCCGGGCCTCGATTTCAGCTTGTGGCAAATCTACATTCAAACGGTTGTTGTCGAGGTCGATCTCGACAGTTTCCCCTTCCTTCAGGACGGCGATCGGTCCGCCGGCAGCAGCTTCCGGGCTGGCATGGCCGATGCAAGCCCCTCGGGTCCCCCCCGAAAAGCGTCCATCTGTCACCAGCGCTACACTTTCTCCCATTCCTCTGCCCATGATAGCGCTAGTGGGGCCCAGCATTTCCTGCATACCAGGCCCCCCGGCCGGGCCCTCGTAACGAATCACAACGACATCGCCCGCCTGAATGTGGCCCGATAGAATATTCTTCATGGCAGCATCATGGGAATCGAAGACACGGGCTGGTCCACGATGTCGGCGCATAGCGGGAGTCACACCGGCTGTCTTGACCACCGCTCCTTGAGGAGCTAAATTGCCGAACAAAATGGCCAGTCCGCCCCGCGAGTGATGCGGATTGTCGGGACTTCGAATGACTTCTCGATCTTGCACCCGGTGGTGTCTCACATTCTGCCCCAGCGTGTGCCCTGTCACGGTGGGCTGATCCAGTGCGAGAACACCCTCCAGTTTGCTGAGCTCGCTCAGGATCGCGGGAATCCCGCCTGCCCGATGGACATCTTCCATATGCCAATGCGAGGCTGGGCTAACCTTGCACAGATGAGCCACTCGCTCGGCAATTTGATTGATCCGCTCCAGCGGATAGTCGATTCCAGCTTCTCGTGCGATGGCCAGTGTGTGCAGCACCGTATTGGTGCTACCTCCCATCGCCATATCCAGAGCGAAGGCATTGTCGATCGATTCCAGAGTCACGATCTTGCGAGGAGTAAGTTGCGATTCGATCAAGGAGGGAATCAGGCTGGCGGCTTGACGGGCCAACTCTTCGCGCTCCTCTGTCTGAGCCAGGGCAGATCCATTGTAGGGAAGTGCCAACCCCAGTGCTTCCATCAGACAGTTCATGCTATTGGCCGTGAACATTCCGCTGCACGAGCCACAGGACGGGCAGCCATGGTCTTCCAGCATTTTCAGCTCTTTCGCATCTATCTTGCCGGAACTATAAGCGCCGACTCCTTCGAAGACACTGATCAGATCGACCACCCGGCCATCCGGAGTCCTTCCTGCTGCCATCGGGCCGCCGCTGACGAAAATCGTGGGGATGTCGAGCCGGACTGCTGCCATCAGCATGCCGGGAACGATCTTGTCGCAATTGGGAATACAGATCATGGCGTCGAAACAATGGGCCAAGATCATGGTTTCGACACAGTCGGCGATGAGTTCGCGGCTGGGCAGAGAGAACTTCATGCCTCCATGTCCCATCGCAATCCCATCGTCGACCCCAATGGTGTTGAATTCGAAAGGGACTGCCCCGGCTTGCCGAATCGCCTGTTTCACCATGGCTCCGAAGCCCTGCAGGTGGGCGTGGCCCGGAACGATGTCGACATACGAATTGACGACGGCGACGAAAGGCTTGTCCATGTCCTCGTCCCGCACTCCGGTCGCTTTGAGGAGTGATCGGTGGGGAGCCCGCTCGAATCCCTTCTTGATTTGGTCTGATCGCAATTTGAGTCCTCCTAAAACTGATTAGTATCGCGACCGGATCTACGCTGGTGTTTCCCGGAAGGTAAGTGGGGAGCCTTCAAGCCGGGAAGCCGGTCGATGCTATCCAGAGGACGAGTCGATCCGTCCGGAGAGCACTTCCCCGACCTCTCCATTCTGGTAATTGTGGTACTCCTGAAGAGATCGCACGTTGATCTCTTCCCGCTGTAGGGCATGGATTGCGCTGACGGCGGCGGCCGCCGCGGAAACCGTAGTAATGCACGGAATTCCCTGGCTAATACAGGTACGCCGAATAGCTTTTTCATCGAAAAAAGATGATTCGCCAAGTGGAGTATTCACGACCAAATCAACTCTGTCGCTCTTCAGAAGATCGACCACATTCGGTCGACCTTCATTGACCTTATAGACGCTTTCGACGAGCAACCCGCTTTTGCGCAAAGCTCGAGCTGTCCCCTCGGTGGCGACGATTTGGAATCCCAAATCTTCGAAATCGCGCGCGATGTTGGCGATGTAGCGCTTGTCCCGATCGTTGACACTGATGAAGACCACCCCCATTTTGGGAAGCTTGATTCCGGCGCTGATCTGAGCTTTAGCGTAAGCCTCCCCGAAGCTATCCGAAACGCCCATGACTTCTCCGGTCGAGCGCATTTCCGGGCCCAGGATGGGATCGACTCCTGGAAACTTCGAAAAGGGGAAGACCGGTGCCTTGATAAAACAGTGGCGCACCTTCAGATCCTCCGTTAGGCCCAACTGCTCAAGCGTCTGTCCCACCATGATACGAACCGCCATCTTGGCCAGGGGAACCCCAGTCGCCTTGCTCACAAAGGGCACGGTTCGGCTGGCTCGCGGGTTCACTTCCAACACGAATACTTGATTGTCGGCGACGGCGTACTGAACGTTCATCAACCCAATCACTTTGAGGGCGGACCCCAAACGGCGCGTGTAATCCCGCATCGTGTCCAGATGGGTCTCTTCAATCACAATCGGAGGCAGCACAGAAGTGCTGTCACCCGAGTGAATTCCCGCTTCCTCAATATGTTCCATGATGCCGCCGATAACGACGCGCTCCCCATCGGCCAGAGCATCGACATCGTACTCTCGCGCATCTTCCAAGAAACGGTCAATCAGTAGCGGTTTGCCGGGAGTCGCTTCTACCGCTGCCTGCACATAGCTACGAAGTGATTTTTCATCGTAAATAATTGCCATCGCCCGCCCTCCCAGGACATAGGACGGGCGTATCAAGACTGGAAATCCGATTTGCCGGGCGACATTCTGGGCGCCTTCGACGGTTACTGCTGTCCCATTGAGGGGTTGGGGAATAGCCAACTCGTTGAGCAAGTTCCCAAAGTGCTTTCGATCCTCGGCCAGATCGATCGATTCGGGCGAGGTTCCGATGATGGGGACCCCGGCATTCAACAGAGGAAGAGCCAGTTTGAGCGGGGTCTGTCCCCCGAATTGGACAATCACCCCCGTGGGGTGTTCCTTGTCCACGATGGCCATTACATCTTCGAAGGTCAGGGGCTCGAAATAGAGGCGGTCAGAAGTATCGTAGTCGGTCGATACGGTTTCTGGATTGCAGTTCAACATCAATGTCTCAAAGCCCGCCTCTTCCAACGCAAAGGCGGCGTGGCAACAGCAATAGTCGAACTCGATTCCTTGCCCAATCCGATTGGGTCCGCTGCCCAGAATCACAATTTTGTTTCGGTCAGTTGGGTCGCTTTCATCTTCAGATTCATAGCAAGAATACAAATAAGGGGTATAGGATTCGAACTCGGCGGCGCAAGTGTCGACCCGTTTGAAGACGGGGCGAACTCCTCGCGCGGCTCGCAATTCAGCGATCGCCGTCTCTTTTCCGGTGAGCGGTTGACCGCTCTGATCTTGCAAGAGTTGGCTGAGACGGAGATCGGAAATGCCATTCTGTTTAGCCTGCAGGAGCTCACTGGTGGCTAATTCGTCCACCCGCTTCCCGAGCAGCTCTGTCTCTAGCGTCACCACCGCTTCGAAGCGGCTGAGGAACCACGGGTCTATCCCGGTCAAACGGTGCAGTTCTGCAACTGATACTCCTTCTTGAAACGCTGCGTAAAGGTAGGCCAAGCGGGCCGGTGTTGGCTGGATCAGATTCTCCCTCAGCTTTTTTGGGTCGAGCTTCTCATCAGCCAGAGTTTTCCCGGTCTCAAGAGAGCGGATCCCTTTCCCCAGTGCTTCGTTGAAGGTCCGTCCGATGGCCATGACTGCGCCCACTGATTTCATTTGAGTGCCCAGAATTGGTTCCGCACCCGGGAACTTTTCGAAATTCCACTTTGGAATTTTGATCACCACATAGTCGAGGGTTGGCTCGAAGCTGGCCGGTGTCTTCTGAGTGATGTCGTTGGGTATCTCATCCAAGGAGTAGCCTACGGCCAGTTTGGCCGCAATCTTTGCTATCGGGAATCCGGTTGCCTTGGAGGCCAGCGCGGAGCTGCGACTGACCCGCGGGTTCATTTCGATCACCACTACCCGGCCGTCCTCGGGATTAACGCCAAACTGGATGTTTGAGCCTCCAGTCTCAACTCCGACCTTGCGAATGATGGCGATCGAAGCATCTCGCAAGTTCTGGTATTCGCGGTCGGTCAGGGTCTGGGCCGGAGCAACCGTAATCGAATCCCCGGTATGAACTCCCATCGGATCGAAGTTCTCGATCGAGCAGATGATGACCACGTTGTCCGCCAGATCGCGCATCACTTCCAGCTCAAATTCCTTCCATCCCATAATCGATTCCTCGATCAGGACTTCGTGGATCGGAGAGAGTTGGAGCCCCCGCACCACGGTTTCCTGGAACTCTTCCTTGTTAAAAGCGATTCCACCCCCGGAACCTCCCAGGGTGAAAGAGGGTCGGATGACGGCTGGGAGTCCCACCTTGTCGAGCAGAGTCTCAGCTTCTCGCAAGCTGTTGGCGAATCCCGAAACCGGAACTTCGAGCTTGAGATCTTCCATGGCGGCCCGGAAAAGCCGGCGGTCCTCGGCCACCCGAATAGCATTCAGCTGAGCTCCGATCATCTCAACGCCATAGCGGTCCAGGACACCAGATTCCGACAATTCGACCGAGATGTTCAGCCCGGTTTGTCCCCCGACTGTGGGGAGGAGCGCATCCGGACGCTCGACCCTGATGATCTCTTCAACATATGGGGCCGTGAGGGGTTCGATGTAAGTACGGGTAGCCAGTTCGGGGTCAGTCATGATGGTGGCTGGGTTGGAATTGACCAGGATTACCTCATAACCATCAGCTCGGAGCGCCTTACAGGCCTGAGTTCCGGAATAGTCGAATTCGCAGGCCTGGCCGATCACGATCGGTCCGGAACCGATGATTAGGATCCTCTTGAGGTCGTTCCGTCTAGGCATGTGGGATAGTCTCCTCTAGCGATCCTGTTTCATCAGCTGGATAAATTCGTCGAACAAATACAGTGAGTCCCGAGGTCCGGGAGAAGCCTCGGGGTGATACTGAACGGAGAAGATCGGCAGGTATCGATGACGCAGCCCTTCCAGTGTTTGGTCATTGAGATTCACATGAGTTGGCTGAACTTGCTGATTATCGAGACTATCGGGATCCACGGCAAATCCGTGATTGTGGCTGGTGATCTCGATCTTGCCGGTAATCAGATTCTTGACGGGCTGGTTGCCACCCCGGTGGCCGAACTTCATCTTGAAAGTCCGCCCCCCCAAGGCCCGAGCTAGCAGCTGGTGCCCCAGACAAATCCCAAATAAAGGCACCCGTTTCAATAGTTTTTGGATACTGTCAACGGCGTAGTCCAGCGGTTCGGGGTCGCCCGGGCCATTGGAAAGAAAGATCCCATCGGGAGCGAGAGAGAGGACGTCCTCGGCCGAACTCTGGGCAGGCATCACGGTGATCCGGCAGCCACGCTTCGCAAGGCAGCGCAGAATGTTCGTCTTGATGCCATAGTCGAGTGCCACGACGTGGAATTTAGGGGCCTCCGCGGGCCAGCGATACAAGGCATCAGTGGTCACTTCTTGAACGAAATCGCTTCCTTCCATTTGCGGCTGCTGGAGAACTCGTCGTCGAAGAGAATCTGGATCCAAATCACGATTCGAGATAACGCCTCTCATCGCTCCTCGGCTGCGAATGTGCCGCACCAACGAGCGAGTGTCGAGATCGGCGATCCCTCCGATCGAGTTTTGCCCCAGATACTCCTCTAGGGTGGACTCCCCACGCCAGCTGCTGAAAATCGGACTGCATTCGCGTACTACGAAACCACGCACGAACGGCTTTCGCGATTCACTGTCCTCCGAGTTCGTGCCGTAGTTGCCGATTTGGGGTTGTGTCATGACCACGATTTGACCGGCATATGAAGGGTCGGTCAGGATTTCCTGATAGCCGGTCATGGAGGTGTTGAAGACTACTTCACCGAAAGTCTCTTGCGGGCTACCGAATGCCCGCCCTAGAAATGAAGTCCCGTCCTCCAGACACAACACTGCAGAATCTGTCATGTAGCTTCAGCCTCTCCAGCTTACTCTACTCTGTGACTCTGATAACTCAAGTAACTACCAACTCACAACCGGTTGGGAGTTGGGACTTGGAAGTTGTGAGTTACTACTCAAGGCTTCCCAGCTTGGCGACGGGCCAGTAGCGAAAGATGGCTTTTCCGAAGATGTTATCGCTCGGGACGGCTCCCCAATGCCGGCTGTCGTTACTGGAATTGCGGTGATCCCCCATAACGAAGTACGAGTTCTCAGGGACGATGATGGGTCCGTACGAGAAGTAATCAAAATGTTCGGGACGAATGTAGTCTTCCGTGAGCTTGTCGCCATCCAAATAGACGACCCCAGAACGGATGTCGATCTCTTCACCGGGTAGGCCGATCACTCGTTTAATGAACGATTTCGTCGGCTCCTTAGGGTACCAAAAAACGACCACATCACTCCGCCGGATCTCAGTGAAGTGGTACAGGAACTTGTTCACGAAAATGCGTTCCTGATCAGACAGATGGGGAAGCATGCTGGTGCCTTCGACTTTGACGGGCTGGATCACAAAGACGACGATGAGAATTGCTGTCAGAGCGGCGAAGAAGATGTCGCGGGCCCAACCGCGCAGTTCGTGAAAAAAGCTGGCTGCTTCCCCGGTCGGCTCAGCGAGCAGACGGGGGTCGTCGGGTCCTTGTCCCTCCGGCTGACTCCAAACATCTCGCTTCATATCAACTAGGCTCTCAGTGCTGTCGACTCATTGAGATGTCTTTTTCAAGGGAACCGTTGCAAATGAGGGCAACAATATACTTGACAACTCACGAGTTTTGGGGTATCATTGGACCATGGAACGCGAACCGAAAACACTCCAAGACGCCATCCTGTACTTCTCTGATCCTGTTCGGTGTCGGGAATACGTCGTGGTCCGTCGCTGGCCCGGTGGCGTGACCTGCCCACGCTGCGGAAACCAGAAAGTCAAGTTCCAAGAGAAGTACAATCGCTGGCAGTGTAGCACCCGGCATGACCGGCGGCAATTCACAGTCAAGACCGGGACCATCTTCGAGGACTCCCCGCTTGGCCTCGACAAGTGGTTGTGCGCCATGTGGCTTGTCGTGAACTGCAAGAATGGCGTTTCATCCTACGGGATTCACCGGGCCATCGGAGTGACCCAAAAGACGGCATGGTTCATGGATCACAGGATTCGACTAGCGCTGACGATGGGGTCGGTTGAGAAGCTATCCGGCGAAGTCGAAGCGGATGAGACGTTCATCGGAGGCAAGGCACGCAACATGCATGCGGCCAAGCGAGCGCGTAGGATCACCGGCACCGGCGGCAAGGACAAGACGGCTGTGCTGGGAGTCCTAGAGCGCGGAGGCAAGGTCCGCGCAACCGTCGTCCCAAGCCGCAAGAAGGGCGCTCTCCAACCGGAAGTACGGAAGCACGTCGAGGCTGGCTCGGCGCTCTACACGGACGCGCTGAAGTCCTATGAGGGGCTCAACGAGTTCGAGCATGGCGTGATCGACCATGCCGAGAAGTACGTCGATGGGAAGATCCACACGAACGGCATGGAGAACTTCTGGAGTCTGCTAAAGCGCTCCATCAATGGGACTTATGTGAGTGTAGAACCGTTCCACTTGTTTCGATATCTTGACGAGCAAGTGTACCGTTTCAACAGCCGAAAGCTAGGAGACGGCGAGCGGTTCAGCATCGCGGTAGCTGGCATCCTCGGAAAGCGCGTAACGTTCAAGCAACTGACCGGGAACGCCGTCGTGGACTGAAAACGAGACCGGCCACGGGGCAGACCCCGCAAGCGCTAGTCCGAAATGTGCTCTTGACTTATCCCGCCAAATTCGGTACGCTGAAAGCGTACTGGAACTACGGCGTATCAGAATTGTGTTCGCCTTTTGTTCGCTATAGGAATGGAGGGTTGCCAAGATGATTTCCGCCAAACAATACGAGCCGGACGACATCAAGCTTCGCCAACTTGTGCTGTACTTGGCTACACTGTCGGAGGGCGATGCCCCATTCGGCAAGGTCAAGCTGAACAAGCTTCTGTTCTATGCGGATTTCAATGCCTACTTGAAGTTTGGAAAGCCGATCACGGGGCACGAGTACCAAAAACTCAAGAATGGACCAGCCCCACGACAGCTGTTGCCCGTCATTCCGTCGCTGGGAAACCCGGCTGGCCCCGACCGAGATGTCGGCGTTCGCCACGACACCTTCCACGGCTGGGATCAGTATCGTCCGCTAGCTCTTCGTCAACCTGACACAAGCGTTTTCAGCGTGCAGGAATCTGAACTCGTGAGAGCATTGGTCGATCGCTTCAAGGGCAAGACAGCTAGAGAAATGAGCGACAGGTCGCATCTCTTCATTGGTTGGCAGTTGGCTGAGGAAGGTGAAACGATACCTTATGAAACTGCACTGACTTCGTTCCGTAAACCTAATGATGGTGAGATCATGGCTGGACTACAGCTTCAGGAATTAGCTCAGTCCGTGTTGAGCGGAGGGGACATCAGTGCTGACAGTGGTCCGCTGCCACAGGTTTGACCGTGAGCTACGTGAGATTGAACCGGATGCCATTCGCGCCGATCACTTTGTCTTCGATGCTGTGTGGACACTCTGCCGGAACCCCTGACCGGTACTCAGCTGGGGCAGTCAGATGTATGGTTTTTCCCGATGCATGATTTGTCTGACAGCCAGCCATTGATCATCTACTATACGTTTAATAAAACGAACGTCCACTTCATGTCAATCCAAATATCCGAGTAGATCATCTTGTCAAACCACAAACAGTCCGTAGCTCTTCAGCCCAGCGACACGCCTTGGCAGAGGCTAGACCGTGCGTTCCGAACTGCCCTGACTGTGCCTAAGTCTGCGCTAGTGAAGGAAGAGGTCCGGCTGAAGCGGCAGCGGCAGAAGAAACGGGCCAAGAAACCTACCTGACTCCCTGCCCCCCATCAGGGGTGTGCCCGACGTTGCCTTCCTAGTTTGAGTTGTCAAGTAGATTATTGCCCTAACATAGGGGTTGGTATCGCACCGGAGGGCACGTCAGACTAGCGAGGGGAACGTATGGTAGATCCATCGCTGAAATTTGAAGTAGATCGAGAACTTTTCCCTTTCGAGAGTCGGTTTCTAAAGTTGGACAACGGAACCGCAAACAAACCTCCATATCCCCACGCTTGTTACTGAAGGCTCGACCGTATCTGCAAGAAGTTGAAAGTGGGCTTTCAAAAATTGCGGATAGACCGACTCTCTTGCTTTGGGGTACTCGAGATTTCGCATTTCGGGAATCGGCAAGGAAACGATTCGAAGAGACATTTTCCGATACCCAAACCGTGTTACTCGAGGCTAGCCACTTTTGGCAGGAAGATTGCGAGGATGAAGCCGCTGACGCCATTCGAGATTGGATGGGCACGTGATCAAGGGCCCATAGTGCGGCCACAGTGGATGACGACTTTCTCGGTCGGACGCTATACGCCGTCGACGAGGTTCTCGACACGCGGTCATTTGCGTTCCTTATTGAGTCGGTCCATTGCCTCAGCGCCCTCGTCTGAGCAGCCTGGCAAAGATCATGACGTGAGTCACCAGGAGTAGTGGGACCAAGAATGTCGGGATGTACCAAGTCGTCTGCAAATGCGGCACAGCATCCGCTTGGCGCAGGGCATTCACAAGGTCCACCGTGCCGACAATGTTGAAAAGCCAAACCGACGGAAGCGCCAAGCCCCAACGTCCTCGAAGAGCCACCAGAGACAGTAGTGCGAGCAGGCCGCTGACAAAGTCCCCATAGGCTGCCGCGGAGGCAAAGGAGCTCGGCAGAGGTTGGGCAACCAGCCCTGGGACCAAGAATGCCAACCCTATATGCCGAAATGCGTGGGGAAAGATCAGCACCATCAACGCCTGATGGGTTGGTTTCTCTGCCAGCCATGGCGTCACGTACCACCTCGCTAAGAGAGCGTACACAATCAGGCTCAGGACCACCTGCAGACCAAAGATTGCTAGAGTATCCATAGGGCCACCTCCAAAGAAAGTCCCGGTGCCCTGCAAAAGCCACCGGCTAGGGCAGTGCACACCGGATCTAGCTTCGATCTACGTGTCATCAATGACGTGGGTTGTCAAGAAAAGGCGGATGTAATTAGCGATCACGTCCAGATCCTCTTCAAGAGCAAAGTGCCCGGTATCGAGTAAGTGAAAGTCGACCTCTTTCAGGTCCCGCTTATACGGCTCAGCCCCTTCGGCGGGAAAAATATAGTCATTCTTGCCCCAAACGATCAGGGTCGGTGGCTGATGCTCACGGAAGTAGGCCTGCCACTCAGGGTACAGCGGGGGGTTGGAACCATAGCTGTAGAAAAGCGCGAGTTGGATCTCCGGGTTCCCGTCACGAGTCAAATGACGCGGATCCACGTTCCAGTTGTCCGGGCTGATAATCTGTTCATCACGCACACCGTGCGTGTACTGCCATTTCACGCCGTCCGGAGTGATGAACTGTGTGAGCGGCGCGGCGTTTTCTGGGGTTCGTTCCTGCCAGTACTTCTTGATGGGATCCCAGAACTCACGCAGACCCTCTTCGTAAGCGTTCCCATTCTGTACGATCAGGGACTCGACCCGCTCCGGGTACTTTGCCGCCAGGCGGAATCCGACGGGTGCGCCTTCTGGCCCAGCTTCGCGATAAAAGATGTCGAGTCCTTCGACCTAGATGGTTTTGTGCAGGGTGGGTTTTTGCGTGGGTTGTTCAGTTGTTTCCTCTGAGCCTTTGGCACCGCACCCACTCAGGAACATGCTGAGCGCGACCACCGCAATGCTTGCCAGGCCGATCTTTCTTGAGCTGGCATCAGTGAAAGACGTGGCCCTGCCCGGGCATTTAAGTTTGGTGTTCATCGTTGCTTCTCCTCGAGTCGACTCAAATGCACGCGGAGACGATTTCCCGCTTTTGGGGCCGGACGACACAAGATCAGGAATGCTCAATCACCAAAGGCACAAAACATCTTCGTCGACTCGGGGTCGTTTTTGGCATCCATGGCAACCCCTTGTATGGTGGACGGGTGATTGATTCTTTGCGAAAGCGTATCACTGGGCAGGGAAGCGGACAAGTTCTCTGGAATCACACTACTTTTCTGTGAATAGAATCAAAGGGTTGAACAACTTTGACATGCCGCCGCTTGTGAGCCTTCGTTAGTTATGGTTAGTCACGCTGTGTGAAGGGGATCTCGATGAGGTCCAGCGAAATCGCCTCCTGGGAATCGCCACCCGGTGCCCGGTGCACCGGACTCTCATTTCGGAGATCAAAGTCCGGACTTCTGGTTTCTAATCTACAATCCCAAGTCGGGTAGCAAGAGCAACCGCTGTGGACCCAATGGAACCGACTGTAAGCAAGCTGCAAGGGAGAGGTGCCTAGAAGTGAAAAGTCAGCCCAAACACCGGACCTGTATAAAGAATGTCGTATTCGAAGAGGCTATTCCCACTTCCTATGCACACAAGGCAGTGGGGGTACCTGCCCACTTCCAACTCGAGAATTACTTCGACGCCTCGAGCTGGCGGAGAAGCCGCTTCAGCTGGGACTGAGCGGGCTCCAACTCGATCAGCCGCTGAAGGAATCCGATCGCTTCTGGGGCTCTTCCCAAATCTCTGTTGATCGTCACCAGGGCCATCAAGATTTCCCGGTCATAGGAATGTCGTGCAAGACTCTGGCGCAAGATGCGGAGGCTCTCATCGAGTCGGCCCACCGATTGCAAAGCGACGGCGTGGACATAGGAAAATCGCGGGGCCTCCGGTCGTAGCTCCGCAGCCCGTCTGAAGAAGGAAAGAGCCTGGGAAGAGCGGTCCGTCCGCACCAGGAGAAGACCCAGGGCATGGTTAAGGTTGGCACTCTCCGGCACCCGACTCAGCCCCAGTCGCAGTAATTGTTCTCCCTCCGATTCCCGCTGTTGGAGCCTGAGCAGGTCAGCCAGGTTGATAATAGAAGGAACGAATTGGGGATCGATGTTGAAAGCGGCCCGGTAGTGGATCTCGGCCTGCTGGAACTGTTGCAGTCGGGTGGCGAGGACCCCCAGGTTCAAGTGAGATTCCGGCCGATCACCGCTGAGTCGTTGAGATTCACGATACTCGACCAACCCCGACTGGAGCGCTTGTCGCTGTTGGATGTTCAGCCGGTTCGCTGGAACGGGCGCTAGCGCGAGGGCAGCCTCTTCTCTGATCAGCCTGACTGAGTCATTTAATCGGGGAGCCAGGAGGTGGATTTGCACCTCGGGGGTTGCAGCGTTCGCGGCCCGTGTTGCAGCCCAGCGCAGAAGAGGGTCCGGGTCTTCCAGGCCTGTCTCGATGGCTGTTAGCTGCTCGGCGCGGGCCGGGCCAGCGTAGTTTGTCAGCGCCGTAGCACGAACCATAACGGTTTGTTCGGGATCGGCAGCCAGGGCCGACAATGCTTGCCGGGCGCCCGGGCCGTCCACCCGTCCGGCTTGTAGAACCTGGCCATAGTGAGGATCGGGAGACCAGCCCCCCAACCGATCGTTGATCTGGGCTGTGGCCCACTCGGAATCCTGGTTGTCGTGGCAGTTGTTGCAGGCATTGGGCACACCCAGCGACGCGCTCAGGTCGGGCCGCGGAATCCGAAAACTGTGATCTCTTCTGGGATCCACAACCATGTAGTCCCGCTCGGGCATGTGGCAATTTATGCACCTGGCCCCAGGCGATTCTTGGGGGTGAAAATGGTGTTTCTCAGAATAGTACTGCTCACTCTCATGACAAACGCTGCAAATCTGATCGGATCCCCCAAACACCTGCAAAGAGTGAGGGTCGTGGCAATCCGTACAAGTCACTCCGGCCTTGTGCATCTTGCTTTGCAGAAACGATCCCCAAACGTAGACTTCATCCTGAATCTGCCCATCCGGGAAGTAGATTCCTTCATCCAACAGAGCTGGCCGGTGGGTTTGCAACAGAGAATCTCCATGCGAGTGGCTCTCATGGATCAGTCCGCGTCGACTATGACATTGGGAACAGACGTTCAGCTCGGGTGAGTTGCTGGTGGGGATTTCCTGCTGAGCGATTGTCTCCCCTTCATTGAAGACCCAGGTGACATCCCTGATCAAGGAGATCGGAAACCCCGAGTCCGGTTCTTCGCCCTTTTCCTCGACCCAGTTCAGATGTCGCGAAGCCGGTCCGTGGCAAGCCTCGCAAGAGACATCCAATTCGGACCAAGTCGTATTGAATCGATTCTCCGACGGATCAAACTTCCTCTTGAGGTTGGTCGAATGACACTCCGAACACATGAAGTTCCAGTTCTGCTGACGCCCGGTCCAATGCAGCGGATCCTGAAAGTCAATCTCTTCGTTCGGATAGAGGTGAAACCAGCGTTGACCGCCCTCCGATCGAGGGCGTGTATCCCAACTAATGCTGAGTGCTTGGAGGCGTCCATCGGGGAACTCGATCAGGTATTGCTGCAAGGGATCGACGCCGAACGTATAGCTGACTTTGAAGTCGGCCAGTTCACCGTCCGGTCCGTCGGTGCGAACCCAGAATTCGCCCTCACGGCGAGAAAAAACCGAATTCACTCCACTGTATGAAAAGCTCGTATTATTGAAGTCTCCCAGGACAGACTCGTCACTGGCCTCCTCCATGGCCAAATCGTGATGAGAGCCCTGCCAGGAATTGACCTCATCGGGATGGCAATCACCGCATGTCCCGGCTCCGATGTACTCGAGCTCCGTGCCCAGAGGGGTATCGCCAGGCAGACTTTTTGTAGAGTCCGGTCCGGGAGCCGAAGTCCCCCCGCAACTGACCAGCAATATGCTGAGAAACATGGAGAATCGCATTTTGCTGAAGAACCTCCCACCCGTTGGTCGGTGTCGTCCTCCGGCAAAGGACGATAGAGAGAAATCTGTGTTCCACAAGCGAATCACCGAGAATAATGCAACCCCGCATACAGTGGAGTAGAGGACGCGAAAAGACAGTTTAGCCGACCCGGGGTTGGGAGTCGAGGCAGTGCAAGGCCACTACCGTTGGTCTGCTCGAGCAGCCCCGAACCGCCCGGAAATCGTTCGCTCTGATCAGTTGGCCAGACACAGCGGTGCGGATCTAAGAATGAAAATCCTCGCCAGTTCTGTAAATCGGACCTTGGGCAAACAGTTATTGGACTTTGGTCTTACTTTGTTGCCGACACTAGAAGAGACCGCGTATCGTGTAGGTCGAGTCATCCGACAACGAGAGCAAGGGTCTATTCAGGAGCTGTGTCTTGGGCGAAGAGCTTGTCTTTGTCGTCGACGACGACTCGGTCCGAAGGGCTTTGGGACGGCTGTTCCGCTCGGTGGGACTCGAGGTCGATACCTTCGCTTCGGCACAGGATTTCCTGCGGATCCAATTACCCGATCGTCCTGCCTGCCTGGTCGTGGACGTCCGGATGCCGGGCAGCAGCGGCTTGGACTTGCAGGATACGCTCGCCGATCGCAAATGTGCGATCCCCATCAGCTTCATCACAGGACACGGCAACGTGCCGATGAGCGTCCGTGCCATGAAGGCCGGGGCTGTCGATTTCCTCGAGAAGCCTTTCGAGAATCAACAGTTGCTCGACGGGGTCCAGCGCGCATTGGCAAAAGATCGGCTAGCGCGCCGGCAACGCCGGCGACGGCAGCAGATCCTGCAACGTCACCATACTCTGACAGGTCGAGAAAAAGAGGTCATGGGTTGGGTGGCTAGTGGTCTACTGAACAAGCAGATCGCCAGGGAATTGGGGATCACGGAGAAAACAGTCAAGGTCCCTCGCGCCCGTGTGATGAGCAAGATGAAAGCGGACTCCCTGGCCGAATTGGTTCTCCTGAATCGAGAGTTGAAGGGTTGAAGCTTTGCAGGGATAAGAGTCCATGATCGAGGAACAGAATTCTCAACACGCCGAGCCGTCTGAACTTGAGCACCTCTATCGGGTTGCTCCGGTGGGACTTTGCTTGACCGACACGGATCATCGCTATGTACGGATCAACCAAAAGCTGGCTGATATCAACGGCAAAACCGTCGCCGAGCACCTTGGGCGAACGGTTCGAGGTAGAGAGGTTTGGCTACACGATATCGTCAAGGTCGTATCTTCGAATCGTGAGCCCCACACGCTTCGAGGATTCATGATCGATGTCACTAAGGCCAGGAGGGTAGAAGATGAGCTTCGACAGAAGCGTGCCGAACTTGCCCACATCGGGCGGCTTGACACCATGGGGCATTTGGCCGCTGCGATCACCCATGAGCTCAACCAGCCACTTGCGGCCATCGCAGCCAACGTCGGGGCCGCACGACGCTTTTTGGACAGCGGTGAGCCAGAGAACACATGCGCAATTCTGGAAGACATCGCAGCGGATAACAGACGCGCTGCTGAGTCATCCGCCGATTGCGTGGTCTCATGAAAGGCGGTGAGATGCACCTTGAGGCGCTGGATCTCAACGAAATGGTCCGGGAAACACTGGCGCTCGTCCTTTCCGATCTCTCTGTCAAGAATGTGACCCTCAAAGAGCATCTCGAAACTGACCTGCCGACTGTGCAAGGGGATCGCATAGAGATACAACAGGTCCTGCTCAACCTCTTGATGAATGCCAGAGATGCGGTCGGCGGATTGGAAACCGGGTGGCGGCGAATCACGGTGCGTACGACATCCAGCGGGGAACAGGGCATTCAAGTTGCCGTGAGCGATAGCGGCATCGGTATTCCGGAGGAAAAAATGGAGAATATCATCGCGTCCTTTTGGTGTCTTCGGTAAGGACATGTCAAGCCAACGTTTCGCAATTTACCGGAATTGGCGACATTTTGACTGCCGGTGTCTCCCCTGAACATGCGCCATTGCAATCTGAGGCCAGACCGTCAGTAGGCTGACCGAGAGCAAGCTGGCCAGCTCCAGTCGAGGGGCCATAGTCGGTAAGACCGCTCCCGCCATCAGACTACTACCAGGAATCGATGCGGCTGGGACCGGACGAGAGGTTAGCGGCGCTTACCCCCCGGCCTTCCCTTCGACTCGGGCATCAACGAGAATATCCGGGGGCAAAGAGCGCGCCCGCAGCCTTTTCACTTCAAACGCTTGCGCTAGGTCCCCGGTGCCCAGAGCGCCGATGCTACTGAGGCCCCGATCCCCGAGGATCTTGGGGGCGTAGAAAAAGTGAATTCGCTGAATCACCCGTGCTTTCAGAAACGAGGTGGCGACTCGGCTTCCCCCCTCGACGATCAGGCTGGTGACTTTCCGTCTCCCCAACTCGTCTAGAACGTCCGCAATGGCAAGTCCGGAGGTGCTACTCGGCACCGGGACCAGTTCGGCTCGGACAGACAACTCATCCCTGAGCGTCCTCGCAGCGGACTTGCGATGAAAGATGACAACCTGATCTTCGGATTCAAAGATCCGAGCGCTAAGAGGAGTGCGCAGCTGCGAATCAAGGATGACCTTCAGAATCGAATTCCGCCGCTTCCAACGGACATCCAGAGAGGGATCATCCTGCAGCAGAGTATCCACGCCGATCAAGATCGCATCATATTGGAAGCGGAGCCGCTGAGAATACCGCCGAGCCGCCAGGCTGGTAATCCAGCGGGCTTCCCCGCCGGCCCCGGCAATCTTGCCATCCAGCGTCTGGGCCAGCTTGAGTAGAACAAAGGGCCGCTTGCTCGAAATGAAGTGAAAGAAATGCTCATTCAGGCGAGTGGCTTTTTCTTCCAGGCAGCCCACCTCGGCTTGGATCCCAGACTGTCGCAAGAACTCGATCCCCGAGCCGGCCACCAGCGGGTTGGGATCAAGGACCGCCGCAAATACCCTGCGCACTCCGGCACTTACGATGGCTTCCGTGCAGGCGGGGGTTCGGCCATGATGATGGCACGGCTCCAGGCTGACGTAGAGGTCGGCTCCTCGGGCAGCGGCACCGGCGGCCGCCAGAGCTACCTTCTCGGCGTGGTCTTTGCCAGCGAAGAGGTGGTGACCTTCGGCCACGATCTGCCCTTCACGCACCACGACACAACCGACCATCGGGTTGGGGCTGACTCGTCCCATTCCGCGCCTGGCAAGCTGGATCGCACGCAACATGAAACGTTCTTCCATTTTAGGATTTCGGATTTCCCCTCGGATTTCGTGCTTAGGATTTAGGATTTGGCACTGAGGTGCCTGGTGTTCCTTCCGGCCGCATCCGCAACTTTTTGATTCGGGTGCGGATCGACTCCAGCACTTCGAACTCCCAGCCCCGGATCGTGACTCGCTCCCCAGCCAGAGGAACCGATCCCAGTTGCTCGACCACTAGCCCCGAGACGGTAGTGACATCCCCCATCTGTAAATCGGCGTCGATTTCCTCTTCCAACGCCGAGATTTCGAACCCACCGGGAACAATGTAACTCCCATCCCCGTCCCGCTCCAGACCGGTTTCCTGTGCTTCATCCTCATCGTAGATCTCTCCCACAATCTCTTCCAGGAGATCCTCGATGGTCACCAGCCCGTCAATGGCGCCGTATTCACTGACAACAATCGCCATGGGTTCGGACTTTTGCTGCATTTCCGACAGCAAGTCGATGACCTTCTTCGACTCTGGAACGAACCAGGGCTTCGTGACAATCGGAGTGATTGGGTCAGTCCGCTTGCTATTCTGCAAATAGTCGAGCAGGTTGCGGACGTAGACCACCCCGACGATTTCTTCTTTTTTGACACCGTAGACCGGAATTCGGGAATGCCTGCTATCGGCTATCAGATTCAATAGTTCAGCCACGGTAGCTGCATTTTGAATCCCCACGATCTCAGATCGTGGAGTCATGATCTCCCGTACCAGGGTGGTGCCAAATTCGAGAGCCGACTGAATCAACTCTGTCGATTCCTCTTCGAAGATACCGTCTTCTTCTCCCACTCCCAAATAGGCCTGGATCTCCTCCTCACTAGCCTCCTCGGAGCTCGGATTGTGGATGCTATCGGCCTGGTATCGTCTCCGATCCCGCCTCAGAAAGAGCCAGAGAGGAGCCGTCAACCATCGGATCAGCCGATAAGGAGCCGAGATCAATGGCAACAGGCGCAGGGTGTAAGCCTCGGCTTGGGACTGGGTCAGGAGGCGAGGAATGAACTGCAGGAGAAGGGTCGGAATAATGGCAGCCAACAGCAGGGCCCAGAGCAGTGGTTGTACCACTTCCATCCACATCAGCAGCCAGGTGAGCAGGGCAACTACCGAAGCGACCAGACCGTTAGCCACTACTTCGAGGGGAAAGAGAAACTGAGTACGATCGTGAGCAGCATCTTCCAACAGCCTGTAGCGATCTTCGCGTCGGCGCTCGGCCATGGCTCTGAGGGTGACCCGAGAGAGACGACCCACCGATGCCACCACGGTCGAGAACAAGGCTCCGATGGCCAAGAAAACTACCGCAGTCGATAGGATGATGGCGGGAATCACTGGAGTTGAAACTCCTCTTTCAGAACCGACTCCAATTGAATCATCTCACCACTATCTGTTTCATGGTCATAACCGATCAGGTGCAGGAGTCCGTGCAGAGCCAGCACTCTCAATTCATTCTCAAGGGTCGACCTTCTTTGCCGTTCGGCAGTCTCGACGGAAATGACGATGTCTCCGACGTATTGTTCGTCCTCTTCCCAGGGCTCCCCTTCATCGGGAAAGGACAGGACATCTGTGCCCTTGTCTTTTCCGGCAAACCGGCGGTTGAGCTGACGCATTCTCTGATCGCTGACAAGACAGATCGAAAAACCGTGAGCCAATTGAACCCGCTCGGCCAACTGCGCGCAGAAGGACTGCAAGGGAGCCCGATCGACTGACAGTTTTCGTTGTCTATTGAATATGTTGATTCTGGGGCTGCTCTTCAACTTGTTTGTTGAATTCAAAGCCGGGGTATTCCACCCGGTGGTGGTACATGCCGGTAATAATCCGTTCGAAAGCACGAGTGATATTGTCGAGATCCCGGGTCGTAATATCACACTCATCGAATTGACGGTCTTCGATCGTCGACTGGATGAGTCGTCGGATCAGACCGCGAATTTGCCGCGGAGTGGGATCTTGCAAGGTTCTCGATGCGGCTTCGACCTGATCGGCCAGCATCAGAATGGCGGCTTCGCGGGTGTCGGGTTTGGGACCGGGATAGCGAAAGTCTTTCTCTTCGACCTCGCCCTGCTTCTCATCCTGCTCGCGCTTGGCCTTCTGAAAGAAAAACGTCATCAATTTGGTGCCGTGATGCTGGGGAATCAAGTCCTTAACCGCCTTCGGCAAGCCGATCTCGTTGCCCATTGCCAGGCCATCCTTGACATGACTGGCCAGGATCAAGGCGGACATGGTGGGGGACAGTCCTTCATGTTTATTGGCCATGTAGATCTGGTTCTCGACATAGTACTCGGGTTTCCGCATTTTGCCGATGTCGTGGTAATAAGCGCCTACCCTTGCCAGCAGTGAATTGGCTTCGATTGCCTCTGCTGCTGCCTCAGCCAAAGTGCCCACGATGATACTGTGGTGGTACGTCCCGGGTGCCTCGACCGCCAGCCGACGCAGAATAGGGTTGTTCAGGTTCGAGAGTTCGAGCAACCGAATATCGGTAGTGATGCCGAAAATACGTTCCAAGACTGGGAGCAACATGGCAGCCAGTGGGGTCACAAAAATCCCCCCTAAAAAGGCTCCGCCAGATCTGACGCCAAAGCTATCCCAGGCAAAACCGCCATGGTAGAGCTGGAGAGCCATCGCAACGATCACGTTCACCAGGCCGATGTATAGCCCAGCCTGCACCAAGGCATTCCGCTCCCGATACTGGCGCAATACATAAGTAGCCAGCAGACATCCGACCAGAGAAAAGACACTGATCTGGATTTCCCCTCCCATCAGCGCAATGAAGACAGAGTTGAGCAGGGAATAGAGAACCGCTACTGGAGCTCCGACCAGCAAAGTGATGAGGGCGGATCCGAATGCGAATGGAATGACAAAATAGAAATTCAGTGGGTCCCGCAAATAGTCGAGTTGGAAACTCTCGGCCAGAGCACCGGCTAGTCCCATTAGAAGCTTGCTCACGATCAGGCTCAAGATCAGCACCACCGAGACGACGAGAAACTGATTTGCGGCTCGGGCTCGAGTCTGGCTCAACAAGTAATGCCAGAGCGCAATCAGAAAGAAACCGGAAATGATCAGGATTCCGGCCAGGCGATCTGTCGGCTGGCGAGCCTGCCGCTGAGATCGCATTTCCTCAAGAATCGGCAGATGCTGGAAGGTAACCTCATCACCCTGCCTCACCACCGTTCTGCCTTTCTTGATCTGGATGAGGACGGCAGGCTCCTCACTCAGAGCCAGGTTTTCCCGAGACTGGGTCTCACGCTCGTCGAAGTTCACATTCGGGATCACCCAACTCTCGAGGAACTCGATCAGTTCCTGTTTGTCCTCGCCGCTGACCGCAGTCAACCGGTATTCATTCTGGCGAACCGCTTGTTTGGCCTGTTCGAGATCTCGAATGGAAAGCCAAGGAACCGCCTCGTCCTGACCAGTCACATTGTTCAGGAGAACGATCCCACGATCCTGGTAGATCATGAATACGTCGCGGCTGGCAGCGACTCCCGGGTGTCGCATGGCGCTCTGTAGCAACTCGACCATTTGGCGCTCTAAATCGGCACTGAAACTGTGCCGATACAGGACCTCGAGCACCTTCCCACGGTCAAAGCGAGTCAAGGTCTTACGGAGTCGCGTGATCAGCCTCTCCCGGATGTCCTCCGCAGATTGCGCCTCGGTAGCCTCAGATGAAGCCTGAGCGGGAGTCGGTCCGCCTTCTTCCGACAAAACCCGGCGAGCTTCACCAAAAGCAGTCCGCAATTCAGCTTCGACTCGCTGATTCTGGCGCAGATCGAGGCGGAAAACAGCCGGCACGGTGCGCTGAATCTCCAGTCTCCGGCTCGTCGTAGCAACCTGATCGACCAGGGTGAAATCGGAGAGAGCCTCGATCTGCCTATCTGCGATGTCTCCAACTTGATACTCGGGAATATTCTGAAACTCGTAACCGGGAATCAGTCCTGCCACCACCAACGTGATACCGAGCCCGATCAAAGCTCGCTTCCAGTTCACTTCTGGAAGGATGGCCTGCTTCCAGCGTTCCAGCGTGGGAACTTGTTTGAGAAGGGCACCACGACGCTTGGTATTGGGGGTTTGCTTATCAGCCATGGGCTCAGCTCGACCGGGCGGCTCTCGCGTTTAAGCCGCGAAAAATAGGAATGTTCGCTAGAGGATGGGTCCAGACCTTCCCGACCAGGGAGTTGGAGAAACACGGAGGAGCATTGGGATCGCGTTCATGAACCTCGCGAGTATAGCATAGCGGCGAGCAGGGGTCGCAAGCGCACCCCAATACTCGGACAGGCTCCTAGCCTTCGTACAGCTTGAAAAGCAGCGAGGCATTGGTACCGCCAAAGCCGAAGGAGTTCGACATGGCGTGCCTAACGACTGCTTTTCGGGCGGTATTGGGTACGTAGTCCAGATCGCAGTCAGGATCGGGAGTCTCCTGGTTGATCGTCGGAGGGAGTATCTGATGGCAGAGGGCCAAGACCGTAATGCCAGCTTCCAACCCCCCGGCGGCACCGAGCAAGTGGCCGGTCATACTCTTGGTCGAACTGACGACCAACTTATCAGCGTGATCGCCAAATAGCCTCCGGATAGCCAGCGACTCGATTCGATCGTTGGGAGGAGTGCTGGTCCCATGGGCGTTGATGTAGTCGATTTCCTGGGGCGCAAGCTTGGCGTCGGCCAAGGCGGCCTGCATGACACGGAAGGCACCCGACCCATCTTCGGGAGGGGCGGTGATATGGTGGGCGTCTCCGCTCATCCCATATCCTACAAGCTCGCTCAAGATCTGAGCCCCGCGGCGGCGAGCAAACCCCAACTCTTCCAGGATGAGCACCCCAGAACCTTCCCCTACCACAAAGCCATCCCGATCCAGGTCGAACGGCCGGCTGGCCCGCAGAGGATCATCGTTGCGTGTCGAAAGCGCCTTCATGGCGGCAAATCCCCCTACTCCCATAGGAGTGATGGCCGCTTCCGACCCGCCTGAGATCATCACGTCAGCATCGCCCCGTTGAATGATGCGGAAGGAATCTCCAAGGGCATGGGCTCCAGCGGAACAGGCTGTGCACGTAGCGGAATTCGGACCCTTGGCGCCAAATCGAATCGAAACTTGACCGGCTGCCAGGTTCACGATCGCGCCCGGGATGAAAAATGGAGAAATGCGTCGCGGGCCCTTTTCCAGAAACTTCAGATGTTCTCTCTCGATGGTTTCGAACCCGCCGATTCCAGAACCGATATAGACACCGATACGGAGGGCGTTGGATTCGTTGATCTCGAGATCGGCATGCGCGACAGCGCAATCGGCAGCCACGATGGCGTACAAGATGAAACGATCCATCTTGCGCGCCGACTTGGGATCCAGATAGTCATGAGGATCCAGGTCCTTAACTTCGGCAGCGATCTGACTCGAGAAACGCTCGGCGTCGAACCGGGTAATCCCGCGCACACCGCTTTGACCGGCGAGCAGGCTGTTCCAGGTGGCCTGCGTGTCGTTACCCAGCGCAGAAACCAACCCCACGCCTGTCACCACGACTCTGCGATTCAAAAAGAACTCCTTGGGTGAGTCGACTTACTTGTGGTGTGCCTGGATGTAATTGATGGCTTCCTGAACCGTCTTGATTTTCTCGGCATCGTCGTCCGAGATTTCAATGTCGAAGTCCTCTTCGAACTTCATGACCAGCTCGACGGTGTCAAGCGAGTCGGCTCCCAGGTCGTCCTCGAAATGAGCCTGGTTGGAAACGTCTTCGTCTTTTACGTTCAATTGCTCGGCAATAATGACTTTTACTCTTGGTTCGATATCCTGCGCGGACATATCGGCCTCCGTCTTGGAAATTCTCTAATCTCAATAGTTACATATACATGCCGCCGTTAATATTTAGCACATGGCCTGTGATATATCCAGCTTCATCTGAAGCCAGAAAAGCGACTGCGTCAGCCACCTCTTGAGGCGTTCCTGAACGCCCAAGCGGAATCATGCCAAGCATCGCTTCACGAGCCCTTTCGCCTATTGCGGCAGTCATATCCGTGTCAATAAATCCGGGCGCCACGGCGTTGACGGTGATCCCCCGAGAAGCCACTTCGCGAGCGATCGCCTTGGTGATTCCAATGACGCCCGCTTTGCTCGCAACGTAGTTGGCCTGGCCCGGATTGCCCATCTGGCCAACGACGGAAACGATGTTTATGATGCGGCCCTGTCGTTTTCGAATCATCCGGGGCAAAATCTGTCGCGTTAGGTAGTAGACCGAGTCCAGATTGGTCGCCATGACTTCACGCCAAGCCGATTCTTTCATTCGCATCAGCAAGGTGTCTCGAGTGATCCCCGCGTTATTCACCAGAATGTCCACTCCGCCCCAGTCTTGCACGACCTGTTCAATCCCAGTCCGAACGCTCTCCCCGTCGGACACATCCATTGGCAGGGGAAGGACCTGGCAGCCATCTGCCTTCATCTCGGACGCTAGTTCCAACAAAGAGGATTCAGTCCGAGCCGCGGCTACCACACGGGCGCCGCGCCTTGCCAGAATTCGGGCGATTGCTTTTCCAATCCCCCGGGAGGCTCCAGTAACCAATGCGACGCGACTAGTTAGCTGAGACATAACTCTCCATTTGCTCCGGTTTCTCGATGCTCACAACGCTGACTTCCCGATCTGTTTTCCGAATCAGGCCGGCAAGCACGGTTCCTGGGCCAATCTCGACGAATTCACGAACCCCGGCGTCAATCAGAGCCCGAACGCAATCCAGCCAGCGAACCGCGGCCGACACTTGCCGAACCAATCCTTCTCGAACCAACGCCCCATCACTCACCTCGGCCGCTTTGACATTGTTGATGAGCGGAACCTGTAAGCGGCGGAATTCAAGATGCTCCAAGATCTGCTCCAGGCGATCCTGGGCCAGCTTCATCAGGGCACAGTGGAAGGGGGCGCTGACCGTCAGTTTGACCGCCCGCCTGGCTCCGGCCTCTTTGCACCGTTGACTCGCCTCGGCGACACCCAGGGCCGAGCCGGCAATCACGATCTGGCCGGGAGAATTGATATTCGCCGCCGCAACACATTCCCCCGTCTCATGCTCCACTTCCCGGCAAACCTGTTCCAGGTCCGCCTGACCCAGCCCCAAGATTGCCGCCATGGCTCCTTGCCCGACGGCTACCGCCTCCTGCATGTATCGTCCTCTGGCTCGGACTGTCTCGACTGTATCGCCGAATTCGAGGCCTTCGGCGGCCACCACGGCCGAATACTCTCCCAGACTGTGACCCGCCACAAAATGAAACGCGACCCCGTGGGCCTGTAGGCAGCGGAAGGCTGCCACCGACGTCGTAAGAATCGCAGGCTGAGTGTGCTCGGTCAGGCGCAGTTGTGCTTCCGAGCCTTCGAAGCAGAGCTGGCTGAGGGCGAAGCCTAGACGCTCGTCGGCCTCTTCAAAAGTGGCTCGAGCCCGAGGGCAAGTGTCGAAAAGTTCCTTACCCATGCCGCTGTACTGCGACCCTTGCCCGGGGAATACGAACGCCCTTTTCAACAACATCTCCATCCTGTCCGTTACCTATCGGACCTGTCCGTTACCTATCGGAAAGTTGATCGGATGAGAAATGGTCCGCGATTCACAACAACTAAATGTCGCTGACCTCGATCACTAGCCGCCCTTTGTAGTGTCCACAGTTGGGGCAAACTCGATGAGGAAGAGCCGGACTTCCACAGTTCGAACAATTGGAGAGGCTGGGAGCACTCAAAGAATCATGAGTTCTTCGCTTGTCCCGTCTTGACTTGGAATGGCGTCTTTTTGGATTAGCCATATCGTTAACTCTTTCCTTAAAATTCCAGAACTCAGCACTAGCTTTCGAGTTTCTTCTTCAATTCGTGGAGCACCGCCAGGCGCGGATCCAACACTTTTCTCTGACAGCTGCACTGCCCGTCATTCAGATTCTGACCACATTGATCACACAGACCCTTACAAGCTGACCTGCAAACCGGGTTCATGGGAAGCTCCAAGAGAATCTGCTCGCCCACCACATGGGTCAGATCGAGCCGATCCTGATGGTAGAAGCCTATCCCAAGCTCCGAGTAATCAAGGGATTCTTCGTGGATCGATATCGATTCCGGATCGGGGCGGTAATCAAGTTTAAACCCTTTCTTCAACGACCTGCGCGACGTATTCAAGCAACGACAACAAGTCAAATCCACGTCGGCCACGAGCTTACCCGAGATTCGAACACGCTCATCGAAGACTCGAATCTCAGCTTGGACCTGCACCGGACTCTCCAATTGCAGAACCGCAGATTGCAGCTCGAACTCGCATACCGTGAACTCTCGCTCTATCCGTAGCGGCCTTCCCCGCGCCCGGATCAGAGCAAGATCGATAATCATTGGAAACCCTCAGCAGCCGACAACCTGAGCCCTGCGCTGGCGGAAGCGGGAAAATAGGAGATAATAAATCAGTGCTCTCTCTTTGTCAAGCTTGCCCGGCGTCTACGCATTCTGGATCAAAGCTTTTTTTTTCAACTATTTAACGCTTCTCAAAGAGGGCCACTACTCTGCTCGAAACAGGATTGGGCGAAGGGATCCGTCATTCCAGCCACATAATCGCAAACCACCCGAGGGACTCCCCAAACCTCAGTTCGGCGTTGGTGCTTTCGAGGCAATCTCCTGGGGTCCTCCAAATAGAAATTAAAGACAGCGGTCAATAAGTGCTGAGCCGATCGCCGAGCTTCTTGCAGAGTCGGATGTTCATACAGGTTACGGTGTAAGAAGTCCTTCAACTGGTCTTTCTTGGCTTCCATTTCGACGTCAAAAGCAACCAGCCGATTGGGAAAATCGCGAACATCCTGGAGTCGCTCGATCCGATTCTGAGCCAGACTCTGTTGGGTGTGCCGAACAAGGTCGGTAGCCAGACAGTCGATGATCCTCTTGACCAGTTCGAAGAAGAGAAGACGGGGACGAGCTTGCTTGAACTCGTGAGGAACCGAATCATAGAGTGCGCGACAAAGCTCCACTTGATCGAGGATCTGATCCTTTTCCAGCAAACCCGAATCGAAACCGTCGTCCAGATCGGCCGAGTTATAGGCGATTTCATCGGCTAGATCGATCAGCTGAGCCTCCAGCGGTGGTTTGCGGCCGAGATGATACTCCGAAATGTCAAGGTAGGCCTGATCTGGACTGTCGAAGTCACGGCTGTGCTTGACGATTCCTTCGCGCACTTCGAACGTGAGGTTGAGTCCTCCAAAGCTGACGTATCGTTCCTCGAAGTCTTCGACGATCCGCAAGGCATGCAAATTGTGATCGAAACCGCTCTGAAAACCTCCCATGATCTGGTTCAGCACCCGCTCTCCTTCGTGTCCAAAGGGCGGATGCCCCATGTCATGGCTGAGAGCCAATGCCTCGCACAGATTCTGGTTGAGCTCCAGGGCTGCCGCCAGAGTGCGTGAAATCTGGCTCACTTCAAGGGTATGGGTGAGTCGATTTCGGAAATGGTCGGAATGGTGGTGGGCAAAGACCTGGGTCTTCTTCTCGAGTCGCCGAAATGCCTTGGTGTGAACAATCCGGTCTCGATCCCGTTGAAACTCGGAACGATAGGGGTGCGAGACTTCAGGGAAACGGCGGCCCTGGCTGAACCGATCGTGCATCGCGTATCGCTTCACAGTATTCACATTTTCGGCTTTCAACTGCCGATTGTCGAATGAGAAAGCTGTTGTATGATCTGGAGCAGTCATGGTGGCATCCTCTTCGAAAAAGGGACAAGCGTCAGTTGGAGACGGGTCCTTTTCTCCACGATCGTTTTGGGGTTTGCTCTGCTAGTAGCCGAGGGGCTGGTTCGAGTGTTTGTGCCCCGGGTATATTGGACTTTCCTGGATGCTGCTTCCGATTGGGAGCGGGATCCCTTGCTTGGCTGGGATCAGAAGGGTGCTTTGGATCTAGAATCGACCTTGGATGGTAGAGTGATCCGCTGCCAGACCAACTCCGACGGACTGCTGCCAGCAACTGCTTTGCCTCGCACCTCGAGATCCAAAATCAGAATCATGATTTTCGGGGACTCCACGGTCGTAGGCCGAGCCGTAGTGGAAGAGGAAAGAGTCCACGTTCAACTTCAAGAGCAACTTCAAGCTGGAGGAGTCGCGACCGAGGTCTTGAATGCCGGGGTGCAGGGCTTCTCAACCGACCAGATTCTCCTGAAAATGCAGGAATTGGTTCCGCGATACAAACCCGACATCATCTTGTATGGTCTGTGTGCGAACGATCTCGGAGGCATTGTCCAGGAAATCATTTATGGCTGGCCAAAGCCCCGCTTTGAAAAGAGGCCGGAAGGTCTACGATTGAAACCACCTCCACAAATTGACTTGGTCAAAAGCTACTCTCCCCGGGTTCTGATTCAGAGAATCGCACTCTACCGCCTTCTCCAGCCCTACATCGTGATGGCCCGCTCTCGACTGGAAGGATGGGACATGACGAGCACAGTCGAGCTCGAGAGTGTGGCCTATTACAGTAATCCCTAATCGCTCAACAGCGCCGACTGGCAACTCTTTGGGCTTCGACTAGAACGAATGAAGGGTTTGGCGGACAAGCATCAATCCAGCTTCTATCTCTATTCCCATCCCGCCCTGGAAGAGGTCTGGGATCCTGTAATCCTCGAGTTAGTAAAAGCGGCACAGGTTAAGAGCGAAGTCTATGATCGGCACGCTCTGGAGCGCCGCCTCCAGAAAGTTTCGGAATCCCAAGGAGTCCATTTCATCCCACTGATCGACGCCTTCTTGTCTCACTCACAGGAGGGGCCGTTTCATCTCCTGCCTCGAGATCCTCACTGTAACGGCGCCGGATATCGCCTGACATCAACGTTGCTCGAAGAGGTGCGGAATTGAAGATCGACAGGCCCCTAGGCAAGATCCAACGCCACTCTATCCCGCTCCTGAAAGACCACCATACCCATCCCTCGATCTATGCAGCCATGAGAGACTGTCTGGATCTGCGGGAGATACCCACCCTGGAGCAAGCGTTGGAGTGAAGTTACCCCACTTTTGTGGACACTTTACGGCTTTCGAATCAAGCCACATCTGAGTGCCTCGATTCATAGTTGATCGGCGACAGATAGTCCAGTGACGAGTGCCGCCTGTGAGGGTTGTAAAAGCCCTCGATGTAGTCGAAGACAGCAAGCCTGGCCTGCAGCTTGCTGCGGAAGCTGTGCCGGTCGATAAGTTCACACTCCAGAGAGGCAAAAAAGCTCTCACACAGCGCGTTGTCATAACAGTCACCGACCGAGCCCATGGAGGGTCTGATGCTGGCTCTCTTGCAGCGCAGCCCGAACTCGATCGACGTGTATTGCGTCCCCTGGTCCGAGTGATGGATCACCCCGTCGGATTCACGCTCTTGAAGTGCCATTTGCAGGGCATCGGTCACTAGCCGGGTCTTGAGATCATTTCTGAGCGACCAGCCGACCACTCGACGACTGAAAGCGTCGACCACTACGGCCAGGTAGACGAAACCTGCCCAACTCGGCACGTACGTGATGTCTGCAACCCACAGTCGGTTGGGGCGGCTGACCTGGAAGTTTCGCTCCACCAGATCCGGAGCCGGACGGCTGTCTTGGCCTCTCAGGGTCGTGCGTGTCTTGCGTCTGCGGCTAACGCCTTCAATGCCGGCGACTTTCATCAGTCGGGCCACCCGGTTTTTGCCCACCAGGTGACCTTCCTCTCGAAGTTCCGCCGTAATGCGGGGAGCTCCATAGGTCCGACGACTTTGCTGGTGGATCCCGTTGATTGTTTCCAGAAGACGAGCATTCGCTTCATCTCGAGTCGAAGGTCCGCGATCGACCCACGCGTAGTAGCCACTGGTGGAGACACCCAGCAAACGGCACATGGTGGTGATTGGATAGTCGGCCTGATTCACTTTCACGAACCTGAAGACTTCTTGGAAATAGGATCGCTCTCCCGTGCGAACCAGGCCGCGGCTTTTGCCAATATTTCCCGCTCAACCCTCAGCTGCCTATTTTCTTTGCGCAACTTCCGCAGCTCGGCTCGTTCTACCGTCGTCAGGCCGTCTCTACGACGGCCTTCATCCAGGTCTGCCTGGGCGATCCAGTTGCGGATCGTCTGTTCGTTGGGTTCAAACTCTCGGGCCAGCTCACCGGGTCTGCGCCCGGCTCGATGAAGCTCGACTATCTGCTGGCGAAACTCGGGTGGATAAGCTCGTCTTGTTCTTGGCATCGTATCCTCCATTCTCCCAAAGGATTAGGTGTCCACGAAACCGGGGGAACTCCAAAGCCCCGTTCGCCCGCAGGGTTGGGGCGGGGGACGCGGCCAGTTCTTTGTTGCTCGGAGCTCGAAGATGGCCTGCATCAATCTCGTCCTCGCGCCTCGACCTGACTCGCGTCGCGCTCCCAACAATTGGTACGTTATTTCGGAATCGCTCGTCTAGGCCTTCGGCAAATCTCTTTCCCTCACTGACTCGTCTGGCTACGGAGACTGCCCAAGTGACTTCAGAATCTGGTCGATCGCACTTTTTGCCTGCCGGAATGGAGCCTGGAACGAGTCGCTATCCGAGCTCGTCCTCTGAATCGGAGATATCCCGAGGCAGCGCGGGATTGATCCCGCCCACGACTGAACCAGGTAAAAGCCAAACAAAGCGATCGGAAGTGCTCCTGTCCCACGTAGCAGATACGTAAGAAACAGCACTCCCAGCCCAGCACACACGAGGTCGAGTCCGGCTCCCCAGAAACTTCGATGAAATAGCAGAATCCGGTTCAAACTAAGCCAGGCAGCCCAACAGAGAAACAATGAGTGCTCAACCAGGGGCAAGCCCAGAAAGGTCAGCCCAAGCGCCAGATTCAAGATCATCAGACTCACAATTCCCGCTCTTGGCCAGGCCACCCGGAGCAGGTAGGCGAGATACGCCAACTGGCAGATGACCAGCGTCGCGCGGAGGGCGGCCGGTGACGAAAATGCCGCATCCAACCCCCTTCCAAGAGGCAGCAGGATCAACCCCAACCCAAATGCCATTCCGATTCCAGAAAGAATGCTGGGGCGTCTCATGGTTCCCCTCCCTGCTTACGCTGGGCCGATCGGGACTCAGTGAGTCGAAGCCACTCGATTTCGATTTCCGCCTCGCTCACCGACGGCTCGACCCGCCCCGGACCGCTTGTGGGGGCTAGAATCGACTCGGCTACGGATTCCGGGCTGTCGTCTGGAAGGGGAGGAATCAAGAGTTCTGCCCTTTCACTGACGGACTCATACTGTTCCTGCTGGCTCTGAAGCTCCTCCGACAGAGCCTGCCAGCGCTGGCGAGTAGCTTCCAACTGTCCCTGTTGTTGCTCGAGTTGCCTCCGGATGATCAGTTTTCGGGCGATGATCTTGCGAGTAAATTCCTGGCTGCTGATGGAGATGGAAAGCTCAAGATCTTGATCAATCCGACCCAACTTTCCCCTCAAGCGCTGGCAGCAGGATTCCAGGGACTGGATCACCTGCTCGCTCTGGAGGAGAAGGCCCCGCTTGCGATCCAGCACTTCCGCCATCTCTCGGATCGCCTGCTTGAGCAGGGTTTGGGGATCCTCGATCGAATCCAAGATGGCATGCAAGTCGGCCCGTAAGAGACGCCGTACGCGGTTCAGAATAGCCATGATTTCTCCTTATTGTTTCGGGTTCTTCTTTTCGACTCGCTGCAGTTTTTGGCTGGCCCCGTAGAGTTCCTTGGCCGCACGGTTCTGCTTGAGCTTTTGATTCCTGCCCAGAAACGCATCATCCACGACCGCTTCCAATTCGGCGAGACGGCTTCCAGCTTCATCCTTCAGGCCCGGGACGGCAGAGGCTTCTTCGGCCGCATCGAGCCGGGAACGATATTCGCCCAGTACGGCCTTGGCTCGTTCTTTCTTGCCCTGCCGCACGAGATTGGAAACAGACTTCATCAGAGAGCCAAGATTGTTGCGTATCCAGGCTTCGCGGTAGACCTGCTGGTCGATCGATTCGACCACTTCCTGCTTTCTCGCCGCAGCTACACAGGCCACTTCCAATTTGCCAGCAGGAATTTCCTGGCGGTACTCACGGCCTTCAATTCGGTAAGTGAGTCCCATTCGCCCGAACTTGTAATCCGCCACGCGCCGATTGTCGACTTGGAGCGTGAGCATGAATTCCTTGTGACGTCCCTCCAGCAGTTGACCGGTCCGGATGACCGCTGTTCGCCCTTCCAGAACAAAGGGATAGCCGGCCGCGTCCTGAAGCCGTATGCCAGCTGGGAGCTCGAGCCGAAACTCCGAGCCATCGGCATATACTTGCCTGGATTGGGCCAGCTCCCCGGCCAGGATTGTTCCCAAAGATTCCAGGCTCTCTAGAAAGCTAAATTGACCCATGCCATGGTCGGCCAGCGATGCCATCAAGACTTCGTTGAAGCCGAGTCCCATTCCGATGGAAGAGACAATCACTCCACCATCTGCAATTCTGCCCACCAGGCGGTTGAGTTCACTGGGCTCCACAATGCCGTGATTGGCATGCCCATCGGAGAGCAGAATGACGCGCCGGCGACGCTCTGATCCGGAAGACTCCCGAAACAGGCCTTGAGCCAGCAGTAGTCCATCTCCCAGATTGGTGTTGTCGCCCGGCCTGAGCCCATCCACCACGCTTCGCAGACGGACGAGAGCCTGAGAACCGGCTGGAACCAGAGGAGATTCGATTCGGCCCCGAGTATCGAAAGTGACCAGACCGATCCGGTCAGCCGGGCTCAGCCGGTCGAGCAGAGATTGAACAGCCTGGATCGCAAACTGCCATTTATTGCCCTCGGCCATGGAACCGCTTCGGTCCAGAACCAGGATCAGATCAGTGGCTTTTGGGTCGAGCATCCGAACATCCCGCTCTGGAGTAGTTACGGCCAGGTTCAGATAGAGAGTTCCGTCCTCTCCCTGGACGATCATGGGTTGAGAGAAGCGAGCCTGCAATTTCCCCCCAGTTCCGGGATGGCGAGTAAGATGATTGGAGCCCGAGACTGATCCCGCTCCTCCCGCCAGCTGCACCCAGGCAACGGTGGCGGAGATGGTAGCGCAGAGAAATAGGACTCCCAGGCGCGGAGATTGGGCATGATTACGTAAGCGTTGGTAGAGTTTCATCGGTTTTTCTCCAAGTTTTTCTATTCGTGATTTCTTGCACACCCATTTGACGACTTGGGAGGAGGGGATGACAGACAGTACTTTGTAAAAGGGGAGTCGCCCTGTTTTACAAAGCGTTTACAGGCGTCTCGAGCCACCAGCGTTACAATCGAGGGGTGGAAACGATCCGACCAAGGTTGCTGATCATCGAAGACGAGCCCGCCATCCGGGAAGGGCTGCGCGACGTCTTCCTTTTCAATGGCTATGACGTGGAAACGGCTGCCACCGGAGATCGCGGTCTGCAACTCGCTCTGCAGGGCGGATTTCACTTGATCGTTTTGGACTTGATGCTGCCGGGTCTGGATGGCCTGAGTATCTGCAACCGGATCAGGGAAGTAGCTCGCCAGCTCCCGATCATCATGCTGACAGCCAGGAGTTCAGAAGAGGAGATCATCGCAGGACTACAGATGGGAGCTGATGACTATGTCCCGAACCCTTTTTCCCTGGGTGAGTTGTTGGCCCGTGTTGAAGCTGTGCTGCGGCGCTCCGGTCGGCTTCATCGGGATATGGATACCTTCGTCATCGGGGGCCTCACGATTCATCCCGCAGAGTTGCTGGGGAGACGGGATGAGAAAGAAGTCGCCTTCACCCGGCGCGAGATCGAGATCATCCTGTACCTGAACAGCCACCAAGACCGGCCGGTATCTCGCCAGGAGCTGCTACGCGAAGTCTGGGGTTACGCGAATGTGGAGTTCATCGAAACACGGACCGTCGATATCCACATGACCAAGCTGCGCCGAAAGATCGAAGAAGATCCTGCCAAGCCCCAGCTCTTGATCACGGTCCGTGGCGAGGGATATCAGCTACGGGAGATGCAGTGAAACGGCTCCGTATCTACTTCCTCCTCTTCTTCCTGCTGCTCGCGATTCCCTATGCGGTGCTGGTCAACCGCAGCTATGCCAATCTAAAGGAAGAGTCCTTCTTTTTTCATCGCCGAATCGCCGAGTCTGTGATGGCCTCGATTACCCGGCAGCTCGAGCAGCGCCTTCGGATTGAAGAAGCCAGGTCCTACACCGAATACCGTTACGTACATGTGCCGGAACGCTCGTTGCCCAGCCAGGAGGGACTGAATCTGTCGCCTCTGTCAAAGTTCCCGGTGGAGTCTGAAATCCCTGGAACCCTGGGCTACTTCCAGATCGATCCAGATGGAAGCTTCCATACTCCGTTACTGCCGGATGATCCGACGCTACCGGGGTTGACGGTGTCCGAACACGACGAGCGCGAGGCCTTGAAGAAGCAATTGCTGGAGATCTCTTACCCAGGAAGGTTGCCCGCCCTCGCTCGTAGCGATTCAGCGTCCGAAGAAGCTAGCTTAGGGGAATCTGCCGATTCGCTCGTGCCCGACAAAAAGCTGTTGGCCAATCTGGCCTCCAGCACCGACCAACGACTGCAGCAACAATACCTGCAGAAGAAGGGGCGTTCGAACTCGGTCCCCAATGCGGAACAGGAAACCGAATCCCCTCGCCGGCAGAGGCGTCTGGAACCCAGTTCCGAGCGTCAGGCGCTGGTCTTTGATGACGAATTGCGGGGAACTTACCGGGAACGGGCAAGTCCCATCGGTGCGGGTGCTCCGTCAACAGAGGACGCTGCTGAGCAGATCGAGCAAAGTGGACTTCGCGACAATCAAACGGGTGACCAGTCTCTTCCAGAATCAGAAGCGGCAGACCTGGAGAAGGAGACTTTCCCACTGGTGGGAGCTGAAGTCGATCCTTTTCGTGCCCGGTTAGTGGCCGGGAAGTGGATCATTTTGGAACGCAAGGTGTGGTGGAACGATCGGCGTTATGTACAGGGTCTGGTAACCCACCTGGAAGCCCTGGGAAAAGAACTGATCGAGCCCGCGTTGCGCTCCTCGGCGCTACCTAATCCGTCGACCTACCTGCTCTTTTATGAAGGGGATCTAGTCCTGGCCTCGGATCAAGACTCGGGGTAGGGCAAGCCTCTGTTGCTCGACAGTGCCAACTTGCCACACCCCTTTTCCGGCCTGAACCTGGCTCTTACGATCCATCGGCTGCCTTCCGGCCCGGGGCGAAACGTCGTCGACTTGATCGCGGTTCTCGGGGCCCTGATGATGGTCGGAGGAGTCTGGGGAATCTATCGACTCGCTTCCACCCAACTCGAACTCTCCCGCAAGCAGAGAGACTTCGTCTCAGCCATCAGTCATGAATTGAAGAGTCCCCTCACTTCGATTCGAATGTATGGCGAAATGTTGATGGGAGGCTGGATCGAGGACGAGCAGAAGAAACAGTCCTACTACCGCCACATTCACGACGAAAGCGAACGGCTCACCCGCCTGATCCAAAACGTACTGAGTCTGTCTCAGTTGGAACGAGGCCAATGGGAGGTGCAACTGACCAAGGAGGATCCGGCCCGGCTGATTTCGGACTTGGTGAAGCAGCTCGAAAAACCTCTAAAACGAGCCGGATTCGAAGTCATCTGTCAGCTTGAGGAAAGCCCTCGAACAATCCGGGTGGATAGAGATGCCCTGACTCAGATCTTGATCAACCTGACGGACAATGCGGTCAAGTTCGCGGGGGAGAGCAAAATCCGTCGGGTCCTGATCAGCCTCAAGCAGCTCCCAGACTCGACCGAGATCGTGGTCCGCGATTTCGGCCCAGGCATCCCACGGCGAGAACGAAAGCGTATCTTTCAGCAGTTCTATCGAGTTGGCAGCGAGATGACCCGGAGTGCCCAGGGGACCGGAATCGGGCTGTCCCTGGTCAAGCTGCTGATGGAGGCCATGGGCGGAAAAGTCAAAGTCTCTGACCGTCGACCTGGCGCCGAATTCCGGCTCATTTTCCCCGTCCACTCCTGAGCTCTCGCCGCCCAAGGAAAACCGGGCCAATGTAGAGTTTGGGATTTCGGGTTTCTGCGGCTGGGGGCTCAAGACAGATTTGAGCCCCCTTCTCCTAACTCCTACTCCGGATTCGGCTGACTATCGGTCGGATAATCATCCTTGACCCGATACTTTTCGAACCAGGCTTTCAGATAAAGTTGCGTCTGGATTCGGTGGGAAGTTCGCCGCGAGCCGTGATATTCGCCGGGGAGCTTGACGTGCATAGTCTCTTTCCGAAGGGTCTTGAGTGCCCGATAGAATTCCTCGGCCTGGGGCATCGGGGTTCGTATGTCCTCCACGCCGGAAAGCAACATGGTCGGAGTCGTCACATTCCCCACATAGTGGAGTGGTGAACGGGCGGCATACTCGGCAGGATCCTCCCAGGGGAACTTCTCAAAACGTCGGTACCAGGTCCCCCCGTCGGTGGTTCCCACGAACGAATGCCAGTTGATGACCGGTCGCTGCGAAACAGCCGCTCGGAATCGGTTGGTGTGTCCGACAGTCCAGGCAGTCAGCACTCCGCCACCACTGGATCCGGTAACGAAGAGGTTTCGCTCGTCTATGAATCCCTTCGCAATCGCTTCGTCGACACAGGCCATCAAATCGTCGAAATCTCCACCGGGATACAAATAGTTGATTCCGTTGACGAAATCCTGGCCATAACCGGTACTGCCGCGAGGATTGGTCCAGAGTACGGCGTAGCCGTCGGCCGCGAAGTTCTGGTAGTTCCAACTGAACCGAACGCTGTACATCGAGACCGGTCCGCCGTGGATCCACAACAGCAGCGGGTACTTCTTGCCGGGTTCGAAGTTGGCCGGCTTCATCAACCAACCCTGAGATTTCCAACCATCCTTTGCTGTGGCCCAGATCTCCTCCACTTGTCCCAGTTTTCTGTCCGCCAATACATCACGATTGACATCGACTAATGTCTTGAACTGGGTCGGGCGGTTGAGATGGAAAGTAACCAGTGTTCCAGGATTGTAGAAATCGGAGCGGGTTATGGCAGCCTGGCCATTATCCGCGATCGACAAGCCGGACAGGTATTGTACGCCGTCGGTCAGCTTTCTCTGTTCTCCGGAAAGGGACACAAAGTGGAGGTTTTGTGATCCCTGGACTCCCAACAGAAAGTAGACTCCAGAACTGTCAGACGCCCAGTTGATACTCCCCGGCGAATTGTCCAGATCCCCCAACAGCATGCGCTTTCCGCCTCCAGTGCTATCCATGATGTAGAGACTGGAAAGGTTGCTGTAGTTGTTATTCTCATCATTACCTGAATAGACGATCCAGCGCCCGTCAGGAGAGACTCTGGGGCCTCGATCCGGTCCTTTGCGACTGGTCAAGACTTTGATCTCCCGGCTCGCCAGGTCCAGCGAATAGACTTCAGAGTCGCCCCGCTGATACTCGACATCGGGTTTGCGGATAGAGCTGAAATAGATAGTCTTCCCATCCGCCGACCATCGCGGTCCGGAGTGAGAATAGTCGTCGGAAGTGAGTTTTCGAGGGGTTCCACCGAGGACCGAGTCCACTACGAAAATGTGGCTGTAACCCTTGGGTCGATGGCCACTACCGTCTCGGTGCCAGGCCAGGCGATCTTCGACCCACCCCGGCGGAGCCAACTTTGCTCCCTTTGGGAACTTCGGCATTTTTATCTTTAGCGGGGACTCGTTATCGGGCAGGAACGACGTAAAGGCGATCATAGAGCCGTCTGGCGACCAGGTAAGCCCGCCTGGAGAATACTCGAGGTTCGTGAGTTTGACCACCTCGCGAGTATCGAACCACATCATATGGATCTGGTTGGTACCGGAGCGATCTGAGAGAAACGCAATTCTCTTCCCGTCGGGAGACCAGGTGGGAGACGAGACTCGGAAGTCTCCGCTGGTCAATTCGCGGACGCGCTCCCCGGCCACATCCACGAGCAACAGGTTGCTCCGATTCCGGTCGTTCATCTTGTCGACTCCGCCGCGAGTGAAAAGGATGAACTTCCCATCGGGAGAAATGTTTGGCGAACCGACCGACTCCATCTCCAGGTAGGTGTCCATATCCAGCAGCTTCGTCTCCTGTGCTGAAGAAAGACCCATACTCAGGAGCAGGATCAGCAGGCCCATTAGATAGTGCTTACGATTTCGCATGTCTTCCCCTTTTGCGGTGAAGCACTCCAGAGGGAAACCTAACAGACGGTTACCCTGTTTGAGCAAGCAGCCGGTCCCAAGGAGAGTGCGGATAGATGGGTCCTTGACACGCGGCCCGAGCCGGAACTCCCGCCTTCGCTCAATTCCCGAAATGCCATAATTGGCTCCATCATAGGCTGTGGGAGGCAAGCGCGCCAGCAGAGGATCGCTTTAGCTCGGCCGAGGGGCCGAGAGTCCAAGGGTGCAAGGGCCCAGGGGGCCACTTCCCAGAATGCGCTGTCTCGCCGTTTGAGACCCACGATCGACGCTCGGGTACGCCCTCAAATAGTAGGCCAGGACGGTGAACTTGGTAGAATGGGGACTCGGGCCGCGTTCGGCGAGCCGAAGAAACACAGACGAGACAATCTGCTATGAACTCCAGGCCTTTGTTGCAAGCAAATTGTTGGCGCTTTGGGCTTGCGCTTCTACTTTGGGTAGGCTTCTTCGCTTCGAGTCCCGCTCGCCAATCATCCTCAAAACTCTCCGCCGAAGAGAAGGGTATCCGCTACTTGACCCGAGAGGTACCCCGGTGGCGTCCGCAGAATGGCTGTTTTTCGTGTCATAACAATGGGGATGGAGCCCGAATCCTGTTCGCCGCCCGACGGCATGGCTATCCAATTCCCGAAGCAGCCTTGAAGGACACCGTCGAGTGGCTTTCCCGCCCACTGGAATGGGATGAGAACAAAGGCGAGTCGGGCTTCAGCGACAAACGGCTGGCCCGCATTCAGTTCGCTGCATCCTTAGTAGAAGCCGCCCGGGCCAAGGCCATCTCAAATCAAAAACCCCTTCGCGATGCAGCCCGTAGTCTACTCGATCACCAGGCACCAGATGGCTCCTGGCCGATCGATGCCACAGAGCAGGTCGGATCACCTGTGACTTACGGAGTTCCGCTGGCGACGTTGATGGCCCTGCGCACACTCGAAGCCGGAGATCCGGTCACTTTCGGAGAGGAAATACGCAGGGCCCGCGACTGGCTTCAAGCCTTGGAGCCCCGATCTCTCCCCGATGCCGCCGCGGTGTTGCTCTCCCTGGCCGAGGATCAATCCGTCGAAAGCAGTTCGCGGGGCCAGAAGGCGATGACACTGATCATGCAGAGTCAAAAGCAGGACGGGGGTTGGGGACCTTATCGCTTTTCGCCCTCTGAGGTCTTCGACACTGCCCTCGCACTGATTGTGCTGAGCCAGGTCCCCGGCCTGAGCGAGGAGCAACTCCAGGCCCTGAAGGGAGGTCGGGCCTACCTGGAAAGCGCCCAGCTCGATTCCGGAGGTTGGATAGAAACCACCCGTCCCGCTGGCGCTAACAGCTATGCCCAACACGTCAGCACTTCAGCCTGGGCCACACAAGCCCTGATCGAGACCCGCCAATTCGTTCCGGATTGAGGTTTCAGGTTAGCAGCGCCTCCGAGGTGCCCTCGGATCATTCAGGAATCAACGCTTCGGGCTCTTCGAATTTCCTCTGGGATTTCGTGCCTCGGATTTAGGTTTTTCCAACCTCACCGCGTGATGCGGAAGGGAAGGCTCACCATGTCTTCGACGACCTTCTCTTGCACCGGCTCGAAAACGTCGACTTCAAAGGGCCGGCCGATCCGATTCCCAGCCAGATCTTCCAGAGTCTTGGCAAAGACCAGCGAATAGTCTCCTGCCCGCCAGGGATCGTCAGGGCGGAAGCTCCAGACCGACTCTTCCTCGGCGAGTGACGCTCGCCCCGAGACCGTAGCTTCAAAGCTATCCTTGATTTGCAGCAAGCGCATGACAAGTGCTTGATCCATCGGTTTCCCGAACTCAACATTGAGGGGATCGAAGCCTCCAGCCTGCGGTCTTGTGAGAACCCACTTCTCAGGATCGGGGGGAGTGCGATCCAATTCCACTACTCGAAAGATCTTCTCGAACCCGGCGAGCAGCGGTTCCCCGGCTTCATCCGGCCAATGCCGCTCTATCAACAGCCTATAGGTGCGACCCGAAACCAGAGCGGTACCCGCCTCGGTATGAGGCACCAGGCCTCGCTTGATGCGGCCCGGGTCAATCAACAAAGTGAGCCGCTGATGATCGGAATCCCAAAGCTCTTGTTCGATCTCCAGAAAAGGTAACTCGACTTCCTCGTCTCCTTGAAACAAACGGATGTATCGATAAACATCGCCGCGGCTCATGGGAGACGAAAAGTGGAGATAGAACTTCAGCAGGTTTTCCGGAAGAACCCGAGACGTTGGATAGATCTCAACGATCTCGGCAGGAGGCCGATACTCGGACGCCGGAATCGGGAATTCCACATTCTGGGGCTCCAATCCGGATCTTCCCGGCCGAAACTGGACTCGATAAGTCATGCCGGGTTGAAGCGGAAAGCGTGGATGGAAGACGATTGCCCCCTGAATGATCGAAACCCGGCCCAATAGCCCAGGTACTTGCTCCTCAACTCCAGCCAGGTGGACCACCAGGACGGAATTGAGTTCCCCTTCCCGAGAGAACGTACTCAGAACCTCCTCAGTCAGCCCTCCAAACAGAAAGAAGTACTGTCCATCAGCCTCTTGCAGCTCGAAGTGGGGAGCTTGTCCAGACCCGGCCCATAGCTGCGCAAAGAAGCTCCAGGCAAGCAGAGCAAAGATAAAAAGGGAAACCTTGGAGGCTGGCCAGAAGGCGTTTGATCGACCCTGGATCATCTTCTTCCGTTGGAGAGGAGGCTGGGCGGAGGGCAGGTGCCCTCCGCCCGCTGACTCTCCTCGAATCCTACGGGAATGCAACGGTCTTCAGGTTGGAGGCGCCGTCCTCTCCCTGAATCAACAGGAGCGCGTGCATCTCGTCCAACTTATCCAGTTGCTGAACACCGGTCCAGCCCTCGATGGTCTCGTAGGGAACTCCCGAAACATCGGTCCGCTCAGTAATCCCCTTGAAGGTATCGAGATTGTCGGCGACAAGTTTCATCACGCCACGGCTGCTGTTCGCCATGAGCACATGCTGCTTGCCATTCTTGCGGTAGACGACCATGTCCAAGGGGCGGTTGCGGTTGCCCAGTTCGGCAATCGTAGTTCCCATGACTTTGCTGCCCGGCTTCAGCTCGGAAGCCGGAAACGTCACCAGCGGAGTACACGTGTAGGCGGCCAGAATGTGGGGCTCGGATTTGATCTCAAAAGGGACAAACGTACGCACCGGGGAGTTAGTTTCGAAACGACCGTGGGCTCCATGAAAGATCTCGACGCTGGTGCCGGTGTCGGCCGCCGAAAAAGGGAAATTAACGGCCCGTAGTTTCGAGGCAAATTCCTCATTGGAAAGCCCCGCTACAATGACTTGACCATCCAAATAGGCCAAATCGGTAATCGCCTCACCCCGACGGCTCCGTCCCCGGCGATCTTTCACATTGGGATCCGGCGCATTCGGGATCGCGACTTTCGAGTGGCGAACCTTCTGTAAATCGAGGACACTTATTGTTCCCGAGGCATCAATACTGGCCAGCACCGCTTGTGCATCCGGTCCCCGTCCCCGGGAGACAGAGAGATAAGCCTTGTGGGAAATCGGGTTTACCGCCATGTCATTGATCAGAACCTGATCGCGGGGGATTCCCAGCAGCCCGGCCAACTTGGCATCAACACCGCTCAGATTGATTGCAGCAGCGGAGGAAGAGGACGCTCTGTCTCCCGTGTCAATCGCCCAAATGCTGCCATCTGTGGAATCTCCGACCAGGAGGATTCCCTCGGGGCCGAAGGCCAAAGACTCGGCAGATTTCAGTTCTGCGTTCCCCACCTTCAGACTGTCAAGCGCGTTGGCGGCAAAAGTCGGAAGGCAGACACAGAGAATTAGCAAACAGATTGAAAACCCAGCGCGCTTCATCGTTTCTTTCCCTTTCGTACATGGATTGGTTTAGATAGGAAACCCTTTGCCGTATCCTACTCTCAAAATGTACTAGCTGCAATCTAGCTTCCTAAGCGGAGAAACCGAAAACAAGAGCAGCATCCACGTGGAGGAACACCCCGGCAGACCATGAGACAGTCAACTTCCAGCACACTCTTGAGCCTCTGGGTCGGGCTCCTGTTGTGCAGTCAATGCAACCAAAACCAGATCCCGTTGGCAGAGGATCTGTCGACTGGCGTACAAACCGAGTTTCACAACCTCGAGCTGATCGGCCAGCGGGACGGGGATCGAATGCCAACCCAAATCCGGATGAGGACTGGGGCATCGCAACTGACGCTGACGCTCGAGCTGCAGATAGGTGTACCCACCACGCTGCTGAACGGGCATTTCCAATGGGTCAGTTCAGAACAAACGTTGCAGGGAAACGTTCGCGCCCGCTCCCTGACCTTCCTCGGGGGGCAGTCGGACCTCCCCAATCTGGGCGGTGTGTTCGAGCTGCTGCGAGCAGATGGCTCGGCCTCCTTCAAGGTCATCGTGCCTACCAGTCAAGTGGAACCCGGGTGAGAGAACTTAATAACAGAGCGCCAATCGGTGGCGCTCCGCGCGCCGCTACTTTGGACGGATCGATTCGGCGGTTTTTGCGTGAGAAGAAGTGATCATGCAGTTCAAAAGCGAGGGGGGCAACAAATCTGGATCTGTGGCCGGGGGCGAGGAGCTTTCCTCTCGTCCACCTTTTCAACTCGGGCAATGGTGGGTCGAGCCGGGCACTCTCACGCTAACAGAGGGGGCAGAAAGCACACGGATTGAGCGTCGTCTGATGGATGTCCTGCTTTGTCTGGTCGCTGCCAGTCCCCACACCGTCGACAAGGAAAGGCTGCGCTCACAAGTGTGGGGCGATCAGGTGATCGCCGAGCAGGGGCTGACGGTGGCCGTCTATGAACTGCGAAAAGCTCTCGGAGACTCTGCCCGCAACCCGTACTTCATTCGGACCATCCCCAAGGTGGGTTATCGCCTCCTGATCAAGCCGGCTTTTGCAAGATCGGTTTCCCCTCCTCCCCAGTCCTTGCGCCAGCCCGGTCAATCTCTCCCCTTGCTCCTGCTGATCATCCTGTTCACCGCCAGTCTCGGCTGGTTTCGCTGGACCGCTCAAGAACCCACTCCGCCGGTCTCTCTGGCAGTGCTTCCACTGCGCGACCTGTCATCTTCCGAAGCCGGACGTGCTTTCGCACACGGCTTCTCGGATGCACTGATCAACCAGCTTTCCCGTTCCCAAGGGCTCCGTGTTGTTTCTCTGACTTCGGTGGACAATCTGCTCAACCGGCAAAAGACAATCTCCGAGATTTCTGAGCTCTTGAACGTGGACCAGGCTCTGGAAGGCACCATCCAGCGGCGCGGCTCTAGAATCTTGGTCACGGCCCGCCTGCTCAACGCCCGCAACGAAACAAGCTTGCATTCCATTTCTCTGGAGGCTCATTTAAGGGAACTTTCCCGGCTCCCGGCACAAGTAGCTCAGGCCCTGGCCGAGCCACTCGGCATCGAGACGGTAAGCAACTTATCTCAGGAACTCTTCTTACCCGTAGATCCCGATGCCTATGACCTTTACCTGAGGGGAAGGTTCCTATGGAACCGGCGCGACTCGGCCAGCCTCAGAAAGGCCTACTCGGCATTTCATGAGGCGACCCAGCGACAGCCCGACCTGGCCGTCGCCTACGCAGGGATGGCGGATTGCCTAACTCTTTCCTCGGGAACCCTGCGGCCTACGATCCGCGAGACTTTCACGGCAGCACGCGAGTTCGCCGAGAAGGCGCTGACACTGGACCCTTCGCTAGCGAATGCAGAGGCTTCGTTGGCCGCCTACCACTTTTTCTTTGGATGGGACGTTGTTAGCGCCGAGCAACATTTCCGACAGGCTTTGAAAAAAAACCCAACGATCCGCTCTCCTTGCAATGGTTTGCTGAATTCCTGTCCGCCAGAAGCCGCCACGCGGAAGCTCTCGATGTGATTCAGAGAGCTTTCGATCTCGATCCGTTTTCGCTGAACGTGCGCAATGATCTGGCCCTGGCTCACGTACGGGCTCGCCACTATGAGAGCGCGGTTGGGGTCATCCAGGACACGATCGATCTCTTTCCTGACGAAGCTTCTCCCCATGGGCTGCTAGCCATGCTCCATCTTTATCAGAACCAGCCTGAACCGACCCTGCGGGCCTTGCAAAAGGTGTTGCAACTCAGCTCGGGGAGCAGCCAAGGAGCAGCGTCAATGAGTTCGCTGCTGAACCGGGAAAAAGCTTTGCAGGGAGTGATCCGGGGATGGTTGTTACAGCTCCAGTCCAACCCATCCGGTTTCTCCAATCACACTACCCAAGCTCGTATGCTGGCATTTCTCGGGGAACATGCCCAGAGCCTCGATCTACTCGAAAAGGCCTTGACCGAGCACGAACCGGCCCTGGTCTGGATCGGCATCGATCCCGCCTTCGACCCAATTCGCGATTCCTCCCGCTTTCGCCGGCTCGCCAGCCAGGTTCTAGGGAGCCTGTCCGAATAGCCTGTTCTTGATGTTTTCTTCATCCAAAGTTCAAGACTTTCAACTCTCGGAAGCTCCAAGCTAGCCCGGACAATTCACGCGTTGTCGAAGCGAAGAGACGGAAGCGCCGCGCTGACAAGGCGTTACGCCCGAGGGCCGCGGAAGCATAGTCGTGCACTCTGTTGAGCAGCCCGAGGGTGGGCAACGCAGTCAGCGCGGATGATCCCGGCTCTGCAGCCGACAACGCGTGAATTATCCGGGCTAGGAGTCCGCGCGGCAGGAGTTTCTGATCAACGTGGAATTTCCAATTCTTGAGTTTATGTTTCGGGTGCCCTATACGAGAAAGGGCGATTTTTATCGTGCTTCCGCTTGCAGAGGCGGCCGAACTGCTGAAAATGAGCCCAGGGGGAGGGCATCTTTCCGTCCGAACCTGCTCAGCAGGTGGGTAGGCGCCCATTCATGCGTTTCAAGTTCAGGGCGAGACAGACCAGGTCCCACTCGCCTTCCACTTTCTCGAGTCCCCTCAAGCTGAAGGTTCGAAAGCCAAGGACCTGTTTAACCCAGCCGAATACAGGTTCCGCGATCACCTTGCGCCGGCGGTAGACAGTTTGCCCCGCCTCCGTGCCCAGCTTCTTGAACATGCGCAGCGTGGCGGGGAGATTTTCCGACGGCTCTGGATCTCGCCCCTCTCGGCCCAAAGAGAGATGTAGCCATCGATCTCGCGTTTTTCTAGACCTTCAAAGTTCTCCTCGGACTTATACCCGGCGTCGGCCACTACCTGCTCGGGAGGGTGCTCCAGGTTCTCTTGGACCGCATCGATCATCCCCAGTAATTGTCTGTTGTCGGCCGCGTTATTGGTAACCCCCGTGGCCACGATCATCTGTGTCTCCTCATCCACAGCGGCTTGCGTGTTGTAGCATTGTTCGAATCCCCCAGAGCTCTTCATGATTCGACTTTCCGGATCTGTAAAGTTGTCTTGGGCCTTCTCCTCGGGAACTCCAAACTCCCGCTTGAAGGGGCGTCCTCCGCGCGGGTTCTTGCGACCGTCTCCGGGCTTGCGGCCGCGCTTCCGATCCGCCTCGGCCTGCCGTTGCTCCACGCGCTGCTTTGCCTCCCCGATCTTTTTCAGCCGATCTTCGCGGCGGCGTAACTCTTCAGGCAGTTCGTCTCCCTGATTCTCTTCGCCGTAGAGCTCGTCTTCCGCTTTATCCACCTGCTGCGCACGATCCAACAGTTCGGCGATCTCTCCTTCCAGCCTTTTCTCTTCTTCCAACATCCGTGAATAGCTCATCGCCTTATGTTTGCTGGCGTTGGCCTTGATCTTACAGCCGTCCACCGCCACTCGCCCCAGCTTGACCAATCCCGCCTCGGCCGCGAGCCGCGCCACCTGTCCAAACAGTTTCTTGAACTCTTTGAGATGACGTTGACGAAACTCCGCCATCGTCCGGTGGGCTGGAAAATTACCCGCCGACAACACTCGAACAGCCACGTCCTCATACACTCGACGAGCCAGTTTCCGCGACGAGAACGTTCCCGTCGCGTACCCATAAATCAGGATCTTCACCATCATCCTCGGATCAAACGGCCGATTGCGCCGCCCGTCCCCTTCGTACGGCGCGTAGAATCCACTCAGATCCAGCTCATCCACCGTTTCGGAGATAAAGTAGGACAGATGATCTTCCGGCAACCAATCTCGCGGGGAGGGGGGTAGCAAGAAGCTCTGCTCCGGCTGGTACTTCCGAAATGTCGTTCCCATATCGCCATTTTATTCACCAGCCCGGACATTTCCTGCCGCGCAGACTCCTAGGACCGCCTCAGGCTGAGTTGGATAGTTCAAGAAGGAAACCGGCCCCAAAAGTAGCATAGGCATCCTGCCTGTGATCCGATTTCCGCGCAAAGCGCGGCCGGAAGGCAAGATACCTGCACTTCTTTAAGTTTCAGGTTAAGACCGTGTGCATCACAGATGTTCCCTTCCCATTTTCGTGCCTTGGGAGTTGGTGCTTGGATCTTGGGATTACCCGCTCCTTATTGAACTGGAGGTCAAGAATGCGAACGCGAAAACAGTGCCGCCTGCCTGTTGTCATTTTGTTGCTCGCCACTGGAGCACCCGGCCTGATGGGCCAGTCGGAAGAAAGCACCGAACCAACCAGGATTCCGGTGGGCAGCGATCTGGTCGACGGCTCCTTCATCCAGCCCTATAAGAATCGCTGGTTGATCTTCGAGGTGGACTCAGACGGAGCTCGAACGGACGGAGGCTCCTGGACCGACGAACTGACTCTGATCGAACATCTGGGAAAACCGGCCCTGCATAGAAAACAGGTTGTCTACGACAGCAAGGGAACAGTGGTTAACACCAGCGAACACACCGCATACCTGCAGACCTTAGTACCGATTCGGGCCCACTATTCGAGCCCGGCGGGTAAAGGCTCTGTAGCGGTAGATGGAACTCATGTGAAAGCCACCTTCAACCAGACTTCAGGGCCACCCATCCAAATTGATGCCAAGCTCGAGATGGCCGGGTTTGACTGGAATATCTTCGGGACGTTGCTGCTGGCATTTCCATTAGAAGTTGGTTTCCACGGCGCCTTTCCCTCTTTTTCGCTCGATCCATTCAATCAGACCGCCACAATTCAATGGCACGAGTATGAAGTCACGGAGAATAAGACGATCCAACTCTCCGACGGTTCATCGTTTTCCACTCGAGTCGTCGAAGTCGCCCCCAACTTCCGTTTCTTCTTGAGCAAGGAATCGCCTTACATCATTCAACTGATCATGACCACGGGAGCCGGGAGCTGTCGGATTTGGGAAATGGCCCCCAGTGACGCCGCGAGGGGAGTTTTCAGTCTTGCAGACGGGGGGTGTGATGGAACGAGTCAGCGGCAAGGTGATGGAGTAGGGCGGAGCCTGCCCTAAAAGGGCAAGACGATAACCGCCCAGGGCACCGCCCTGGGAAGGAAGCGAAAAACCGAACAGCACGCTGAAAGTGTGCACGAAGACCAGACCAATGCCCGCACCCCTTCCGGGTGCCCACACCACCCGGGGGCCAGAAACCCAGTGATTCCTTCTAAAGCTTGTCTGCCAATGATCCTAGCTCCGAGACCTAAATTTTCCGAATCTTGCACAGATAGTGGTTGAATGCCAGGAGACCGAAATCCTGCGGCCAACGACGTCTACAACAATGAGTCGGGCAAGCGGCTCTTCCCGCTGGTAGCCTTTGGAGGCAATCTTGGCAGCTTTGTGGGAGCCGGGATCGCCGACAGTCTCCTGGTTTACCTCAACGAATTCGAATTGCTGCTGGTAGCTGCCGCCATGCTGGGCGCCTGCATCAGGATCACCAGCATGATTTCGCGGCGCGTCTGGGGCCGTTCTGGAATGCGGCAGCGCCAGCAGGAACTGTCTCAGAAACTGCAGCGAGCCCGGGTACCGGACACTCCCAAAGAGGACCTGGGGTTTGCCCTGCTGCAACGGCACCGCTACGTTGCACTGATCGCTGGTAGCGTCCTGATGCTCAACCTGGTCAACACGACTGGCGGATATATTCTGGATAAGCTCGTCCTTGTGCGGGGTCAAGAGGAAGTGGAGCAGGTTGCCGCTCAGGCCGTAGCCGCTGGCACTCCCCTCACTTTCGGGATTCGAGAGCTCGGCTCCCCGGACGACGAGCAAGCCCGGCTGGCTTACCAGAGGTCCTGGATCGCTTCATTCTCTGCCCGCTTTTTCCTCTTCGTCAACCTGCTGGCATTCTTCCTTCAGGTGGTCTACAGCTTCTTCCAGCGCTTCGGCGATGTAGCCTCAGCGGTCGTCGTCTTTGTCGGCACACAGGTCTTCATTCTCGGAACTGGCGGATTTGCGCTGGTCAACGTCGCTTTCGTTCTGCTCTGGTTTGGTCTGGTCGCAGGTATCGCCCGCGAACACCGTGAGCTCGAGGCTGGCAACCGTCCTGAGATCAGCGGAGAGGGTTGAGGCAACATTTGGTTGAAGAGAATGCGGTCCTGAGTTGTCAGATTTGAAGCGTACCTTCACTCTCAATGCCTCCAATTGCTGAGGAGGCAGTCACTACCAAAGTAGGGAGCCGCAACTAATCCAGTGCCCAACAGCCGACTCCAAGGTAATCAATCCCGAAGGGATTACGTAATCCAGCCCAGGGTTGCCGAACCCTGGGTAGTGACGGTGCCATGTGCAAACCCTGAAAGGGTTTCGTAGCATAATCGGTACCATGCCTCAATCGCTATCGAAGGTCCTGATTCACACCATCTTTTCAACCAAGAACCACGCACCCTATCTAATCAATCCCGAACTTCGTGCCGAAATGCACAGGATACGGTGTTTTCTCCGTCTCCCAGTCACGAGTTGAGAAAGTCGTGCGATACATTGAGAATCAGGAAACCCACCATCGAAAAGTGACGTTCCAGGAAGAATTTCGTGAGTTTCTACTCCGCCATGCAGTGGAGTTCGATGAAAGATTCATTTGGGATTAATGGTCCCTGGATGATCGCGATTTGGTGAAATGGAGATCTGGTCGGAAGGGGTAGTATCGGGTGTCTGACTGGATCCTCCACGAGGGAGAGACACAACCCTGTTGGGTTTGGCCCGATGGTCGGCCCAAACCCAGGGCCGGAAACCCTGGGCTGGATGACGGAATCCCGTTGGGATTGGATCCAGCCCTCGGGCCCGGGAATCCCGTTGGAATATGGATCCAGACCCTCCGGCCCAGGTAATATGGATCCGGATCCTTCGGCGCCTCCAAGCCGGGTTTGTGGTCGGAGGGGAGGGTCGCAGACCGGCCATTCACCCGTGAGACGATTTGCACCCGGACGGGGAGCGCTTTGCCGTGTTGATGGCGCTTCACTAAATGGGCGGCTCTGCACTTGATTTATCAGGCGTTAGAATCTACTCTTCAGCTAAGCGCTTCCAACCTGGGTGTGCGTTCGGAGCTCAGTTGGCCTTAAGAAGCAGAATGTCGTGGTAGGGTGATCTAAGATGAAGACCCGAAGTTGGTCCGGCTCGGTATTTCTGCCACTGGTAATTCTGCTCCCGATTCTGACTTTCCAGAACCGGGAACCAACAATCGCGGGTGGAGAACAGGCTCCTGCACAAGGCACGTCCACGCATTCTCCCGAAGAACTCAACGATGTCGTTCAGAAAGTGTGCGCCAACTGCCACAATGGCATCGTCCTGGACGGTAATCTCTCGTTGACAGATTTCGATGTCACTCGTGCCCCGGCCATGGCGGAGACGGCGGAGAAGATGATCGTCAAGCTGCGAGCCGGTATGATGCCTCCGCCCGGACGCTGGAAAGTAACGGAAGAGACCAGACAATCCCTGGCCGCCGAGCTGGAGAATCGAATTGATAAGGTTGCGGCCGCCAACCCCAATCCTGGACACCGTCCCTTCCAGCGTCTCAATCGCGCGGAATACGAGAGTTCAGTCCGAGAGCTGCTGGCCCTGAACATCAATGCCGGAGATTATCTGCCGTTAGACACCAAGAGTGCCAACTTCGACAATATCGCCGACGCCCAGATGCTCTCGGCTACTGTCATGGCGGCATATCTGAGGGCGGCCGCTGAAATCAGCCGGTTGGCAGTGGGCGATCCGAATGCGAGTATCGGCTCCAAAACCTACACCAATCCCGGCTATACCAGCCAGTGGGACCGAGTAGAAGGAGCTCCCCGGGGGACACGGGGAGGGATTTCGGTGGTCCACAACTTTCCAGCAGATGGCGATTACGTATTCAAGCTGGCCTTCGAACACACAACGACCGGTGGCTTCTTCGGGCGGGTCACGCAGCATGAACAAATAGAGGTCTCAGCCAACGGGAGTCGAATCGCACTGCTTGACGTCGATCGGTGGATGCATGTCTCAGACCCGAATGGCGTCAACATGAAGACTGAGCCGATCTTCATGCGAGCTGGCCCCCAGCAAATCTCGGCAGCCTTTCTTCGCCGCTTCGAGGGTCCGGTGGAGGACCTCCTTTCCCCGCACGATTGGTCTCTGACCGATCGCCAGATCGGGGTAACCGGCTATGGAGTAACGTCGATTGCCCATCTCAAAGATCTGGTCATCGAGGGGCCGGAGAACCCGAAGGGAGTTTCGGAAACGATCAGTCGACAGAAAATCTTTTCCTGTCGGCCCACTTCGGAAGATCCTGCCCGTGCCTGTGCCAGACAGATCGTCTCTCGGCTTGGAGCGCAAGCCTACCGGAGGCCTCTCCGGTCTTCCGAGGTTTCGGATCTGCTCGCTTTTTACGACCAGTCAGCGCTCGATGCCGGGTTCGAGATGGGGATCCGAACGGCTTTGCAGGCCATCCTCGCGAGTCCGGATTTCGTCTTTCGTTTTGAGGAACCACCGGCCGGAGTAGGACCCGGGCAAACTTACCGGATTGGGGATCTCGATCTGGCTTCACGCCTCTCTTTCTTCCTGTGGGGAACTCCCCCCGATCCAGAGCTCCTGAGACTGGCCACAGAGAATCTCCTCTCAGTCCCAGATCAACTCGAGGCCCAGGTGTACCGCATGCTGGGCGATCCCCGGTCCCAGGCCCTGGCACGACGTTTTGCTGCCCAATGGCTGCGTTTAGACGATGTTGACAAGGTCCATCCGGATCGGCTTCTCTTCCCCGACTACCACCAGCAACTGGCCGATGCGATGAAGCGCGAGACCGAGCTGTTGTTCAATCACCTGGTACAGGCAGACGGCAGTCTCCTGGATCTCTTCACCGCCGACTACACTTTTCTCAATCAGAGACTGGCCAGGCACTATGGAATTCCAGGGGTGACTGGAGAGTCCTTTCGTCGAGTCAGCTACCCGGACACCAGCCGCCGCGGCTTGCTCGGACACGGAAGTATCCTCACCCTGACCTCACATGCCAACCGCACTTCTCCTGTTCTGCGGGGCAAATGGGTCCTGGAAGTGCTCATCGGAATCGAACCTCCCCCACCTCCTCCCGGAATTCCCGATCTGGAAGAGACAGAGGCCAGTCATGAGGGGCGGATGTTGACCACCCGAGAACGGATGGAACTCCACCGCAAAGATCCAACCTGCAATTCCTGTCACCAGTACATCGATCCGATTGGACTGGCGCTGGACAACTTCGACGTTACGGGGCGTTGGAGAATCAAAGAGAACGGAATTGATTTGGACACCTATGGGGAGATGTTTGACGGCACTCCGGTGGCCAGTCCGGCTGATCTTCTGGCCGCGTTGCTCCAGCGACCAACGCCACTGCTCCGAACTTTCACGGAGAATCTGATGGCCTACGCTTTAGGTCGACGAATCGAGTACCACGACAAACCGACGGTCCGAGCCATCGTCCGTCAGGCCACGGAAAACGACTATCGAGTTTCTTCCTTTATACTAGGAGTCGTGAGCAGCCCGGCATTCCAAAGCACCAGGGCTCCCGACTTGGACCCTGAAGAAGAGGGCGGGAAAGGGCCGGCCGAGGCCGAGGAGACTAACCCATGGCAATGATCACCGGAAAACACATTCCACGCCGCCTGTTCATGCGGGGCCTGGGAGCCACTGTCGCTCTTCCTTTCCTTGAATCAATGGTCCCGGCGGGCCGCCTGCTGGCCAAGGCCGCCTCTTCTCTAGACCGGACTCGCCTGGTCTGCATCGAGATGGTTCACGGAGCCGCAGGATGCAACGACTGGGGAGCGACTCAGAATCTGTGGGCTCCAGCCGCAGTCGGCCACGATTTTGACCTCGGCCCCACCGCTCTCAGTTCTCTCGAGCCCCACCGTGACTACCTCACGATCGTGAGCAATACGGATGTCCGGATGGCGGAAGCATTCAAGCCGAAGGAAATCGGGGGCGATCATTTCCGCTCGAGCGCAGTCTTCCTGACTCAAACTCATCCCAAACAGACCGAGGGTTCCGACGTTCTGGTCGGGACATCACTCGATCAACTCTACGCCCAGCAGTTTGGGCAGGAGACTCCCATCCCGTCGATGCAGCTGTGTATCGAAAACATCAACCAGTCGGGCGGGTGTGCCTACGGCTACACCTGTGTCTACACAGATTCGATTAGCTGGGCCTCGCCCACTGAACCGTTGCCGGTGATACGAGATCCCCGGGTGGCTTTTGAGCAACTCTTCGGAACCGGCGCCTCCGCCGCGGAGCGCGCAGCACGCCGAGAAACCGACCGCAGCATCCTGGACTGGATCAGTGGCCGGGTGCAGGAACTGAAACGCGAGCTCGGCCCCACCGATCGGCGGCGGATCGATCGCTATCTTTCTAACATCCGAGAAATCGAGAGACGGATCCAGCGAGTCGAATCCCACAATAGTAGTGGGGTTCCCCGCGAACTTCCCGAAGCTCCAGCTGGAGTCCCCGATTCTTTTCAAGAACATGTCGAGATGATGTTCGACATTCAGGCATTGGCTTTTACCTCCGACATGACCCGTGTCTTTTCTCTCAAAATGGGGCGAGACTCCTCAGCCCGTGTCTTTCCGGAAAGCGGCACCGACAAACCTTTCCACCCCGCTTCTCACCACGGGGGTCGAGAAGCGGCCATTCTCGACTTCTTCAAGATCAACCGTTACCACGTGAGCATGCTTCCCTACTTCTTGGAAAAGCTGAAGAACATCAGCGAGGGGGATGCCAATCTGCTCGACAAGACGATGATTCTCTATGGATCTCCCATGGCCGACGGAAACCTTCACAACCATCGACGTTGCCCTCTTATCGTGCTCGGCGGTAGCAGCGGTAAGCTGAAGGGTAATCTGCATGTGAGAGCTCCGGATGGAACTCCCATGGCCAACACGATGTTGAGTGTGCTCCACAAACTGGGACACGACGATCTGGAGAGTTTCGGCAACAGCAGCGGCCTTTTCTCGCTGGACACTGTCCCGGCCCAGGCTCCCGCCAGCGGAGGGCAATCAAGCTGATGGGAAGACGTTCCAACCTTGATCGAGCCCTGCAGCCGACAACGCGTTTATTATCCGGGCTAATGGCAATGTCGCTCCTGATCGGCATTTCCTGGGCCAAAACCTCCGATTCACCGGTCTCGGATGCTGCGATGGTCGGGGATATCGAGTCTGTAAGAAACCTTCTCGAGAAGGGCAAAGACGTCAATGCCGCGCAAGGCGATGGTATGACGGCCCTCCACTGGGCCGCCGAGAACGGCCCTGCAAAATTCGCTCGCATGCTCATCTTTGCCGGGGCCGGTCTGGAAGCGAGAACCAGGCTCGGCAGCTACACTCCCCTCCACCTGGCCGCACAGGCAGGGCAGGCCGAATTGGTCGAGATCCTACTCGAAGCCGGGAGTAGCCATGCGGCGATTACCACTTCCGGAGGAGCTACGGCCCTCCACCTGGCCGCTCGCGCGGGCCAGCAGAAATCCGTTCGAGCACTGCTCGATCACGACGCCGAAGTAAATGCTCGGGAATCATCCTGGGGTCAAACCCCTCTGATGTGGGCCGCTTCGTCCAATCAAATCGAAGTGCTGACGATCCTGATGGAGAGAGGAGCCGATGTGGCGCTTCAAACTCGCACGGTCTCCATCCCCGATCTAGTCAAAAAAGGCCGAGAGGAAGAAAAAAGACGGAATCAGGTACTGGCTTCGTTTCAGGGAGAACGGAAATCACGCGATCCAGATTGGCGGCCGGAACCCAGCCAGGTTCAGGCTGCCGTCAGAGCTGCCCTCAAGGTCGAAGTCTCCAAGGATACGGAAGCAACCGATGAACCGATTGATTTCGAAGAACGCAGACCGGCTCCCCTGACTTACGGCGAACTGGTGGGGCATCAGGGCGGACTCACTGCCCTGCTCCATGCTGCCCGCGAAGGGCAAACCGCCGCTGCGATGGCACTGATCAAGGGTGGAGCGGACATCAACCAGACCAGCTCCGGGGACCACACCAGCCCACTGCTGATGGCACTGCTCAACGGGCACTTTGACTTGGGATTGGTGCTGTTGCAGGAGGGAGCCGACGCCAAAGCGGCCAGTGATGCCGGAGCCACACCTCTGTACGCTGCCCTGAATACCCACTGGGCTCCAAAAGCCCGCTACCCTCAACAGCAGGCCTACCAGCAGCAAGAAACCTCCTATCTAGAGCTGATGAAGGCTTTGCTCGAACGAGGAGCGGATCCCAACGTTCGTCTCAAGAAACACCTCTGGTACATGTCCTATACGTTTGATTTGCTGGGCGTCAACTCCCAGGGGGCGACACCATTCTGGCGTGCCGCCTATGCCACGGATCTGCAAGCCATGAAACTTCTCATCGCCCATGGGGCCGATCCCAATATTCCGAGCAGCAAAGCTCCCCCAAGACAGCGACGACGACGACCTGGCCAAGCCGAAGAAAAACAGGAAGAGAAGAAACCCGACCCATCCGGCCTCCCTCCAGTACCCATCAATGGACCCTCGATATGGCCCATTCATGCCGCCTCAGGAGTGGGCTACGGAGAAGGCTACGCTGGCAATGCCCACCGCCATGTTCCTAACGGCTGGAGGCTGGCAGTGAAGTTTCTGGTCGAGGAACTGGGGGCCGACGTCAATGCTCGCGATCTGAACGGCTATTCTCCCCTGCACCATGCGGCGGCCAGAGGAGATAACGAACTGATTCTTTATCTCGTGGAAAAGGGAGCCGACGTCACAACCATCAGCCGGAAAGGTGAGACTACTGTCGACATGGCTAATGGTCCTGTGCAACGCGTCCAGCCATTTCCAGAAACGGTCGCTCTCATGGAAGAGCTGGGCGCGAAGAACAACCACAATTGCAAATCTTGTTGAGCCCAATGAAAAAAACTTTGATTGCACTCCCCTTCCTAGCCATCACCTTGATCCCTCTGGCCCAGCGTAATCAGTCTCCGGAACAGCGGGCTGAGCGAGAACGACAGCTGCAAGAGGAGCTGCGAGCTCCTCGGCCGATCGCGGCTCTGGATTCGATCTGGATCGAAGAACTAACCTGGATGGAAGTGAGGGACGCTCTGGCGGCTGGCAGCACAACGGCCATCATTTCTTCCGGTGGAATCGAACCAAATGGCCCGTATGTCGCCACCGGCAAGCACAATTACGTCCTGCAGGGAGCCTGCGAGGGAATCGCTCGAGCTCTCGGAAAAGCTCTCTGTGCCCCCATTATCAAACTGGTACCGGAAGGCAACATCGAGAATCCCAGCGGCCACATGCGATATCCCGGAACCCTCAGTCTGCGGGCCGAGACTTTCCAAGCCGTACTCGAAGACGTAGCCAATAGCCTGCAAGCTCACGGTTTCAAGAATGTCGTGTTGATCGGAGACAGCGGCGGCAACCAAAGGGGAATGAAAGCGGTCGCCGACGCCCTCAACGAAAGCTGGAAAGACGCTCGTGCCCACTTCATCCCGGAGTTTTACGACTACGCGTCGGTCGACAAATACATGCAAGAGACTCTGGGCGTCCTACAGCCAGAAAATGACGGCTTCCACGATAACTTCTACATCACTGCCCTGATGATGACAGTCGACCCGACAGTAGTTCGCTACGAGCAGCGGGTCCAGGCCGGCAAGGCCAGCATCAATGGGGTCAATCTGGCTCCGCTAGAAAAGAGCATCGAGGTCGGCAAGAAACTGATGCAGTTCCGTGTCAAGCAAACCGTGAAGGCGATCCGGGCTTCGATGTCCGGCTCTTAGGAGCCGCACCCGGGCTTGTGCCTACCAAGAATCGCATAGCCCGCAGAATAATTGAAGATCAGCGCAGCCGCTGTTGACCTCCGGCAGATGGTTGCAGTCGATTTCTTCGTGGTTCCCACCGTGACTTTTAAGGCTGCTGTTTGTCTTTGTGGTGCTGGGCCATGAGCGCCGCCGACTATGACCTTTGTAGAGGGAATTCATTCCCGTGGTCCGCAAAAACTCCATGCAAGACGATCTTTGGGGTACTGTTCACGTTGATCGTTAGTCGGCGACAATGGGGCGATGAACTCGCTGTACAGGCCGTTGTTCAACGACAATTATTTTTGATCACCGCGACTACGATTCTTGCCCGCTGAAGTGGGTGTTTGTTTGACTTGTTTTTCTTCCTTCTTCTGAGGGCTGAAAGCCCTCTTTTCTTCTCCGGTTTTCTTGAGCGTGGGGATGGAGTGAGGGCTTGCCAGAACGGAGTTCCCACGCTTCGCGAGGCTCGGGATTGCCCTTCGAATGCTCCGCTGATTGAGCTGTATACCCTCTGGGCTTGAGCCGTTTTCTGTGTGGCCAGCAGAAGGCCTTTCGAGCGGCACCTCAGAGTCACTTCGTCTCCTTTTGGGTTCTCTGCTTGGCGGCTTCCATCCGGTAGCTGGTCACGTTCAACTCCAGGATCACGCTATGGTGAACCAGGCGGTCGATTGCCGCGGCCGTGGTCAGGGGATCCTTGAAGATCCTCTCCCAGTCCGAGAAGACCAGGTTGCTGGTCAGCAGAATCGAGCGACGCTCGTAGCGATGGGAGAGCAACGTGAAGAGAATCTCCATCTCGTCGCGATTCTGCTGTACATACCCGATGTCGTCGATGATCAGGGCCTCGAACCGATCCAGCTTCTTGAGTTCCCTCTCCAGAGTTAGCTCGAGCTTGGCTCTCAGTAACCGCTGCACCAGCAGCGCACAGGTCGAGAACAGCACCCGCCGGTCTCGCAGGATCAACTCCTGCCCCAAAGCACAAACAAGATGCGTTTTCCCGCTTCCTGGATTACCGAACACAAGTAGATTTTCGGCTCGGTCCAGGAAGTCTCCCTCCACCAATCCTGACAACTGCCGGTCCACACTCTGCGGGAGTCGTGAGCGATCCAATGAAGTCAGGCTCTTGTCCCAGGGAAGTTTCGAGGTCCGTCGTAGTTTCTGGATCCGTCGTTCCCGTCGATCCGCGACTTCCAGCTCCGACAGAGCCAGCAGGTACTGCGGATAAGACCAGCTCTCTGTGGTCGCCAAAGCGGCCTGCGAGCCGTGATGCTCGCGGAAGGTCGGCAGGCGAAGTTCGACCAAACACTCTTTGAGTCTTTGCAGGTTGCCTCCGCTCATGGCCTCACCTCCTGCTTGTGCGTGCCGAGCAATCGGTCATAGATCTGGATATTGATTGGTGGAACCTGGACCTGCCACCTCGGCAGAACCGGCTCTATCAGATCCTCCTTCAGGTCCTGGAACCGGGTTCGGCGGCCGCTTTCAATCCGGTTCTTCAGAGCTTGTTCGACTTTCCTTTCCCCTTCTTGGGCCGCCAGCTCCAGGATCCCCAGATACTGTCGGTCCGCCGTCTGTGGACAATCCTCTCTCAGCTCGTCGGAGGCGACTCGGAACAGGACTCCGGGAAAGCGATCTTCCCGCCAGCGATAGCGGGCAAAGGCTCCCGGCTTTCGCACCAGCGAGTGGATCACGTGCCGGTAATCGATCCGGTGCTTTCCTTCCCCCCGCAGTCGAGGCATCTCGGCTACTCGCTGCCCGCCATAACGAACTTCCACATGATCGGCATACAGTCGCGCCTCCACCTGTTCGCGGATCAAGCGGCTGTCCACCGAGTAGGTGTTGTTGCGCACTCGGATCGTGGAACTGGTTGCGACCTTCACTCGGAATCGGATGAAGTCCTCCAGGCGACGATCCGGTAGCGGCCTCATCACTTCCAGTTCTTCTCGCAGGCGTCTTTGCTGGCCAGCATTGCGTCGCTCGATGATTCTCTGGACGAACTGCTCGTAGTCCTTGCGCTCTGAGAAATCGCGACTGCCTCTGAGCAGCAGTTCCTGTTGGATGGCTCGCTTGAGCCGGTGATGCGATTGCTCGACGTCTCCGTTCTCATGAGCCTTTCCGGCTTGGGTTCGGCGGCGCTTCATTCCGTAATGATCGAGCAATGTCTGGTAGCGTTCGGTGAAGGCGCCCTTCTTGAGATTGTTGACCACAGCCGATAGACGGTCTGTTCGGTGCTCGGATGGTATCGCCCCCAGTTCCCAGATCGCGTTCTGTAGTCCCAGCGTCAAACTCTCGAAAGATTCACCGAAGCACAGGGTCGTCGTCTCCCAGTTCGAGTAGGTCAAGACGAAGTGATACAGCATATGAGGAAAGGGTTGCCCGGCAATCGTCACTCCCCAGCTGTTCATGAAAGTGAAGTCGGACTGGGCTTGATGTCCGGGCTCATGATTCTGGGGAAACATCACCTCTTTCAGCTCACCGTAGTGGGCTCTCCACTGCTTGAGTGTTGACACTTGAGCCTTCGTTGGAGCGTCCTCAGTTGTCCTTCCTCGAACTTCCCCTCGTAGATCCGATTCAGGTGGTCAAAAATAGTTGTCGCCTCCACGGTTGGAGACTGTTTCAGGATCCCTTCTATTTCGGGCCAAACGGATTCATAGGGATTCGGGCGGGTGCGCCAGGTCCGCTCTGACCGGCTTTCACTCGGCAGCTTGCCCGACTTCAAATACTTCCGTGCCGGGTTCCGCGACATGCCCGCTTTGGCCGCCGCCATCGTCAACGTCTTTTCCTTTTTCCGCAATTTCATCAGTCTCCTGATCTGCTGGTCTGTAACCATGCTTGCCATGATCCAAATCAGCTCTGAAAAAGCGGGCAGTTCTAATTGTCGTCCGGGTCCAATTCTACGTGTCGTTGATCAGGCCATCATTTCCCCGCCGAAATCATCAGCCCCGACAAGAGAGCTTTGCTCAAGTGGAGTTCATTGCGAGGTGGATTCCATCCTTTCGGCACGAAACCGTCCGCTGCCTCTCACGTACTGTCCACTGACCACACCCGAGAGCGAATCGTCGGACCCAATGCGAATATCGATGCCGAAGGCGCCAGCCGTGGTGACAACTGGAACGAGTGCTGTCTCCCCAGTCAGTAGCATGGGGAGCCCCTCGATCCGACATCGGCGAGCCGAGTCGCCCCCCGCCCATGTCTTTAGTGCAGGGTGGAGATCGATTCGGTCATCGGTCCAGTCGGAACCGTAGCGAAGAAGGCCGGTGTGCTCAATTCCTTGCGAGGTCCAGGAGAAATCGAACCGAGCGACCTGTCGTATGCGATCAAAATGCTTTCTCTCTCGCTCGAGAAGGAAGGGTTCGGCGAGGACCTGTGCTGTGGACTCGACCATCAGCGGAGCCAGGACCTGATTGGGCGTGATAGCTACAGACACTCGCTGGGCAGGAAAGACGAGAATAACCGCTCGGCCGCCAGAGATAGATCCGGCGTGATGGATGAAATGCCGGTCGCGTGAGTCAGTTCCAACTCGCCACCCGATTGCGACATCTGTAGAAACCCCACTTGTGGTTTTCTGTGAAGTAGTTAGCAGTTTGAGTGCTGCCGGAGTGAGAAAGTTGGGATCAAGCAGGGCAGAGCCGAGGGAGACGAGATCGCGGGCTATCGAGTGGAGGCCGCCACCGGCCCATTTGTAACTGAGATCCACCTCTGGAGAGAGTGAAGCCCCGCCGCTCGAGGTCCGCTCATAGGCCGTTGCTCGCCCTGGGAAATCAACGGAATCGGCGCCCGTGTGCCGAAGACCCAAAGGATCGAAAACTTGCCGCTTGAGAATGGACAAGAAGTCTTCCTCAGCGGCGCCCTCCATCGCAGCAGACAGCAGAGTGTAGCCGAAGACAGAATAATGGTAGCGCTCTCCCGGGGGAGCGACCAACGGGTCGGCGCCAAATATCGTCAAGGCTTCAGAGGTCGTAGCAAAGTTTCGCCGATCGATGTGGCTAGACGGGGAAAAGTCCTTCTGTTCGTAACTGCGAATCCCACCCAGATGTCCTGCTAGCTGTCGGGGGGTGATCTTCGAGCCTTTGTGGGGAAACTGCGGCACGTAGCGCAGTACATCCGCATCGAGATCAATGTTGCCCTCCTGCCAGAGCCGGGCGAGAGCGACTGCGGTGACTACCTTCGACACACTTCCGACCCGGAACCTGGTCTCGGGGGTAATCGGGATACCGGCCTCAATGTCGCTCAGTCCGAGGTACTCTTCCCAAAGCAGCACACCGTCCACCGCGATCGCAGCAGCGAGTCCCGGTACACCACTGGCTGAATGCAAGGCCGACAAAGTAGATGAGGCATGTAACCCCGGAGTAACCTCACTCGCGAAACCCCCGATCCTTTCGGGGGACGAGCTCGTGGCTACTCTCGAACCGAGTTCCTTTGCAAAAGCAACGGAGACAAGTGTCAGCGCGCGCATGAGAGCAGCTGCAGTGACGCGATTTGAGATGTAGTGCCCTCGATGCATGATCGTCTCCTTGTTGGAACAGATAAACAGGCTCACTGATCTCTCCTACTATACAGAGTAGTAGTACGTCAAAGTGGGTCCCTGAGTTCCGCCCCGAAAGTGGACGATGCTACCGCTGACCCGTCTGCGTTTCCCGTTGGCAGCTTCTGGAGGCGCAGCGACTTTCGCCGCACGATGAGGTCAGTCCCTGGCACTGCGGTGGTGTCCTGGCTGTCCAGAATCTCGCCTGAGATGAGCCACAGCGGCGACATGCGCATCACGGCGCTGTCATCAGAACGCTGAGTGGGAACAGCGTATTGTCCGACGACAGGCAGCGTTTCTTCCCACTTCCACTTCCCTTCAAGCGACCCGTGACTAGTGAGAAACGATCGGTCAGGTAATCAATGTCCGGGGTTCCGAGAACGATCTCGCTGTCGTACATGCCGCGCAGGGTCACGAAGAGCTCCACGAGTGACCCGTCGTTTGCCAGTACTTCCATCCTATTAAGTCCGATGCCGAGTTCCCCGACATGCGTGTCGAGGCAAGGCGAACCATCCTGCGGTGGCCGACTCAGAGTAACGTCATGGGTGCTTCTGGCCGCGGAGCTTCCGTCCGCATTCACTATCAGGATCACAAAGCCTCCGTCAATCTGGAAGGCACCCTCCGTGAATGCTGCGGTAAACTCAAGTTGGGTGGCGCCGCCGCCGCAGTCAACGTTGAGTTCCGGGTTGGTGTCGTCGCAATCGACCAGTCCCCCTGGATTCTTCTTTTTGCAACCGCCGGTGTTCTTAATGAAGCCGTCTCCATCTTCGTCGCAGCGGTCTTGGACCCAAGCCGTCGCCGCTTCTGAGCCAGGGCTCGCTCCAAAAGCCAGACCCAGACTCAAAGCCCCTTCCGATCTTGTGAAATTCACTGACCATTCCTTCTTTGTTGCAAGTGTGCCGGTCACCTCGACCGATCGGATCGCACGGTGTTGCCTTGAGCGAGGAGCAGGCCGTCTCAATGATGAAGCGCGATTGGGACGAAGGTGGTTACATCGCCAACCCCAACAATGTCGAGCTCAACCAGCGTTATCAGCGCCTCGTTAGAGTTCCGTTTTTGAGGTCACGCGGGGCACTCCAGGACGCCTTGCACAAAGACGCGACGATCTTCGGTTATGTCGGCGCCGACTTGTTCGCCGGCCCCATCCAGCAGCTGTTTCCAGCCGCCCCCGTTGCCGCCTCTCAGAAGAGAAGTCGGAGTCCAAAGTTGGCGATTGGGGCGAAGGCCAACTGGGTTCCGTTCAGTTTTTGATACATCGGGATTTGAAAGGCGGTCTCGATCAAGAATCGGGGGTGGAGTACAGCCTGAAGTCCGGGAGTCAGGAAGAGGATCGTGCCCCCCGAATCGAGTATTTCAACACGGTTAAGAGATGCCCGTTGCGACATCTGGGTGTTGAGTTCCAGATAAGCGCTCAGCACCTTGTCACGAAACGATTTGTATTCAGACGGGAACAAGCGGTAGCCCAGCGCCAGATCGACCTTGGTTTCGTTGCCAAAGCGGAATCCGTCGGAGCGGTTATTGAATCGATAGATCAAGTCTGAGTTGAAACCCACTCGATCCTTGAAAGCGGTGAATACCAGGCCCAGGGGCAGATCGACTGATCCGGTCCCCAGTTGCAATCCGCGAGGGAGAGGATTGCCTTGAGAATCGAGCTGATTACTGTCTCCGGTGGGCAACGTGACACCCCCGATGACGGCGGCTTGAACACCTCCACCCAGGAAGTCGCGGTGATAGAAACGTTGCTTGAGGTTGATGGTGACGTCGCCTAATCCGGCGTCCGAAATCGTACTTCGCAAGGAGCCTGAAGCTGTAAAATTCGATTCTTTGCGGAGAATGGGAGTCACTACGGTGAGAACTGTTCCCGGGCCAAGACGAACCGGGACGGCCAAGATCTGGGCGAACAAGGAGACCTCTCGATCGGCACCATCCGGGATCTCATTTCCCTCGAACTCCAGGCCATTGCGTGCCACGAAACGGGAAAAGGTTCGCACGGCATTGGTCTCAAAACCCACGGTCAAGGAGGTGTTGGTGAAAAAGGGGAGGACCTGCCCTACGATCGGGTTGGTGCTCAAAACCGCTAACCAGAAAAGCACCGATGCAGCCTTGATCCAGGTCATCTCTCAGAACCCACGTTTTTCCCGCCTCCCAAGGGTGGCTCCGACTCCACCTTTTTCAGAGAGGCCACGCTAAAGCCGGCGCTGTGTACTGCCTCGCGCAGAGACTCCTCACCGACTGTCTCGCCAGCTTTTGTCGTGACAACCGCTTCATCCTTCTCGAGATCAATCGAGACGGATGCGACTCCCTTGACCTTTCTCAACTTCTTTTCCAGACCGTAGGCACAGAAAGGACAGGTGAGCCCCTTGACCTGGATCACGTATTTCATCTGAGTCTGGGCTCCTAGGCCAAAGCCCGTTAATGAGATCAGGACCAATAGTACCGCTGCTCTTTTCATCTTCTAGCTTCCTCTTTTTCTTTCCTTAGTTCCCCGAGTCGCGCCTTCACATGCATTACCGCGTCACGGGATCCCGCCCGAACTTCTGAATTCGATTATTGCCAAAGTCCACGACAAAGACGTTGCCCTGATCGTCGATGGCCATGTCAATCGGCCGCTCGAATTGGCCCGGACCGCTGCCCTGGGATCCAAAGGTTGCCAGGAACTCACCTTGGGGGGAGAACTTCTGGATGCGGTGATTGTAGAAGTCGGCCACAAAGATCTTTCCCTCGGGTCCTGCGGCAACTGCTGTGGCGGTTCTGAACCAGCCGTGACCACCGCCTGGAATCCCGATGCCCAGAGGGCCTCCCCACTTGCCCAGGAACTCTCCTTCTGCGCTGAAAACCTGCACTCGATTGTTGTAAGCATCCGCCACTACTAGCTCCCCCTTGGGTAGCAGCGCGACATCGGCGGGGTAATTGAACTGGCCCGAGGATCGCCCCTTTACAGCAGTGACGCCGTACTGCCGGACGGACTCCCCTGTGGAGCTGAGGAACTGGACCCGGTGGTTGTAAAAGTCTGCGACATGAAGTCGGCCATCTGCCGCCACGGCGACTCCACCAGGAGCGTCGAATTGTCCGGGTCCAGAGCCGGACTCTCCAATGACGCCCAGGGATTCACCTGTGAGGCTAAAGACCTGGATACGGTCATTCAAGTATTCGGAGACGTACAGCCGTCGATCACGGATGTCCAAGTGCATGGGGCGTGCGAGGTCCCCTCGGCTGCTCCCTTCTTGGCCGAACTGGCGGCGAAAACGTCCGCTCTTATCGAAGACTTGAATCCGGTTGTTGCTGGCATCGCTGACGAAGACTTCATCCCGGGAAAGCGCGATGCCGATCGGATTCGAGAACTCACCCGGGGCGGCTCCAGATCGTCCCCAGGTTTGGGCGAATCGATAGTTGGTTGTTTCCTTTGGGGAGGGAAACCAAACCCAGTTGCCCCAGACTCCGAGGATCAGCAGGAGAATTGGAATCACCAGTAAGAAGCAGTTTCTCTGTTTCATTCGCCCGTTCCAAAGTCCCCGGCTCCGCTCGGTCGATGTCGGATCGTCTAGTGGCGGCACTGCCGTGGCACTCTTTTCAGTCTCTGGCCTGTTCCACAAGGCACAACGAGTATCGCATAGGCAGCAATTCGAGATAGTGTCAAGCGGCTTGTCGTGGTTGGTTCATTGGGTGGCCATTGGATCCTCATGGCACTTCTTGACTTGGGCAGTTGCTTGACCTAGCCCGGATTATGCAAGAACCGTAGGCCGGAGTTGAAAAGAGAGTCGAAAGTGGCCCAAATCGGGAGATCGAAGGTGCGACAGGCGGATTTTCGAGGGATCTCTGTGGACGAGCCGTGTGGAAGTAGGTGGGGGAGTGAATTTCAGACGGAGTTGGGCCTGAATGAGTGTCCTAAACGATCATTCGGGAGCTAGGAGAGGCTAGCTGGAGTTAAGGCGATTCAAGACGAGGAGGAAAAGGGCCTGCTCCGGAAAGCCGGAGGAAAGATGGGCCCAGATGCGTCGAGTGGTTTGTCGAACCCGCGCCCCAATTTTGAGGACCCGGCGACGCAAAGTTTCGATTTCGAGTTTCTGCCAGGGGGTTCCATACAGATAATCGCGGAGTCGGACGAACATCTGGTAAGCCAGCCCATGCAGGAGAAGTCGAAACTGGTTGGCCAGGAATCGATGACAGCTCAGCCGATCCATACTCAGATGGTTCTTAAAAGCCTTGATGAAGTTCTCCGACTGTCCTCGATCGGTGTAGTGATCATAAAGGGACTGGGAAGAGAGATCGTCTCGGTTGGTGACCACAAAGCGACGATTGATCCCCCGATGGTCGACTTCCACTTTGACGATGACGCGACGGAATCGATCCCAGCTGCCGGCTCGATAAAGAAACTCGTCAAACTGACGCTGTTTTTCCTCGAACTCGTCGAACCTGAGTCGAGTCGACTCGAGCATCGGCTCGACCATCCGTTGCAGGCGGGGGTTCCGGCTTAACCCAATGACATATTGGAGTTTGTTCTCTTCAGATTCACAGAACTCGTAGAGCCGAGGCGTGGCAAAGCCGCTGTCGGCCCGGATCTCAATTTGAAGTTCCTTGCCAACTTCTCGTCGAATGGCTTTCACGATTCGTTTCAGAATAGGAACGATGTGAGAGGCAGCCCCCTTGTTTCCAGGCCTCAATACGACAGTGACCAGGTCCCCCGTAACGGCATCGAAGATCAGCAAAGGATGCAGAATGTGGTTTCGGTAATAGCCGTGGTAAAAAGAGAATTCCTGTTGGCCGTGAGTGTGGTCGTCAGTACTGTCCAGGTCCAAGATGACCGGGTCGGGGCGTCTCTTCTTCAGCGAGCGGACATAACGCTGTAGGAACCCCCGGCTCAGACGCATGAGATCCTTCTTGCTGACAGAGTTTTCCAAACGGGAAAAAGTTGCCTGGGTGGCCAAGTCAGGATCGCTCTCAGGTAACTGATCACAGACGGTCTTGAGCATGGGATCCGAGCGCAGCGTGTCCGCGTCATTGCAGTCTTCGTACCCGGCAACGATCTGAAAGACTCGTTGTCGGATCAGCTTTAACTGCTCATGACGAACGTAGCGTTGGTCCCGGCTATCCGCAATACACGAACTGAAGTCCTCGCAGAGTCGATCTTGCCGATCCAGGGAACCAAACAACAGCCCTCCGGCATCGGAAGTCAGGTTCCCACCATCAAAACGAGCCGTGATTTGTGTGTGCGAGTGAAATGCCAGGGTGGTCTGGCAGACTGGGTTTGACATTGCCGTAGTTCTCCGATAAGGATTTGTTTGATAAACCTTTTTATATCAGAGAGCTACGGCATTTTTTCTGATCCCCAATCCACTCGAATCCGGATCTCTTGCATAATCCGGGCTAGCATCGATTCACTACGCATTCAAGAAAGAGATCAAGATTGAAAATGTGCTAGAGGCGAACCACAGGGAGGGTTCCCATGAAAAAGACAACCTGCGTCGTGGTACTTTTGCTGGCAGTCTCAGCGGGCTCGTTTCTACCCATAACTTTGGCTCACGAAAGGAAAGAGGTGGCCGGACTGACGGTAGTGTTTGGCGCAGAGCCGGAGCCCGCGCTGACCGGAGAACTGCAACAGTTGCGTTGGCGCTTTCAGAGCAAGGAAAGCGGCGAGCCTTATGCCGAGCTCAAGGATGCAAAAGCGATGGTCAAAAGGAACGGCAAGGAGTTCGGCCCCTTTGATGCCAGAGGTTCACGGCGTGAGCCTGGAACTCTTCAGACCACGCATATTTTCACGGAGTCCGGAGAATATGATGTTCGGTTGAGTTTTCGCAAGGGCAGTGATCCCGAGGTCCACACGGTAGATTTCACCTACCGGATCCGCGATCGCCGGGATCTTGAAGTCCCAGGCAGATGAGGAAACTGAGGGCTGATTTCAGGGTAGAATGGTAGCCGATGACAGCTAGAATCCTGAAAACTCAAAGAAAACCGCAAGGCTCACTAAAGGAATCTGAAATGAAACTTCGACATTGGATCATCGTCATGATCGCGCTGACACTTTCTCTGGCCTCCTAGCCGCTCACGGACCGAAGGGCGAACCCGTGACTCTCAAGGGAGAGGTCGTCGATCTCCAGTGCTACATTACCGATCCCGAAGGCAGCTCAGGCCCGGACCATGCGAAATGTGCAGAAGTCTGTATGTTAAAAGGGCTCCCAATCGGCCTGGCAGCCGAAGATGGTCAGCTCTACCTGCTGCTCGGACCGAACCACGACTCTGCCAAGGACCTCGTAGCGCAGTTCGCCGGCAAAGTCGTCACCGTCGACGGTTTCCTGACTGAGCAAAAGGGATTGAAGGCCGTTCAGATCAAGTCGGTGGCCGAGTAGACCGAGACTCGGAGCCAATTTGCCATTCCCGATTCGGTTCAAGCATCCCCGCTTCACTTTTGTTGTGTTGGCGCTCCTCGCGCTAGTAGGGATCGCCGGGCTGACGGTTTGGCTGCTCCGGCAGCCTCAGTCCAACAGGTTCGACAGAGGATGGGTCACAGCTCAGAGAGTGGGCTGTTTTGCGTGCCACGGTGGGGCCGGTCGGGAGGGAGCCAATAACCCCGGCTCGGACGAGTTGTTGGTACCCAGCTGGGATGGCGGCATGCTCTTCATGTACGTCGAGAACACTGAAGAGATCGGAGAATGGATCGAGTTCGGAGTTCCACATCGGCTGCGGCCGGATGCTTACGTTCATGCATCAGCCGGATCACCGGCAGAGGAGAATCATCCCGGCCAGCATGGGCTACTCCCGATGCCCGCCTTCGGCGCTGTCCTCGGTCGGCATGAAATCGACGATCTGATAGCCCTGGTGAGAAAGACCGGCAACTAAGGGATGCTGTCTCCACCCCCATCTGCAGCCGCCGGAAAGAGCGTCGCCGAGCGGCTCGGCTGCTTCGCATGTCACCGCCTGGAAGGCTTGGTAGGAACCCCGAATCCAGGCAGCTGGAAAGGCTACATCCCTCCCTGGCGAGGTGGGGATTTTGAGGAACTGGTCCGGAATGAAGAGGAGTTGGGGAGCTGGATTCTGGACGGCCAGATCGAACGCCTAACCGGCAACCCGCTGGCCCGATTTTTCGTCAACCGTCAGCAGATTCAAATGCCAGCCTACCGGGCACATCTGAGTGACGGAGAGCTCGAGGCTTTAGTTGCCTACGTGCAGTGGGTCAGTGAGCAACCCAGCCTCTTGACGGAGTGCTTTTCGTGGTCGTAGGCCACCGTCTTTCTGTGGCGCCTAAACAGCGAAAGGGATATCAAACATGTACAGGCACATTCGACTTCTCCTATTAGTCACACTGATCCTGCTGTCCGCAGGCGTTGCTCTCGGACACGATCCGGTTCGAATCGAAGTCACAACTTCCGATGGAGTTCAGATTGTGGGGGACTACTGGACACCGATCCGCGGGCAGAGCCATGCTCCGGCCGTAATCCTCCTCCATATGTATCAATCGGACCGGACCGCTTGGGACAGGGACATCTTTGTGGCGCTGGAGATGGCGGGTTTTGCAATCGCCAGGATCGACCTGCGCGGCCATGGTGAAAGCCAGGGCGATCCCGAGATGAAACTGGCCGAGAAGGTTTCCAGTCGAGACACCCAGCTGTTCGACTCCATGAAGCGGGATGTGGAAGCGGTGGTCGGGTGGCTGTCAGCCCGGCCGGAAGTCGATTCTTCCCACCTCAGCCTGTTGGGGGCAAGTGTGGGCTGTAGTGTCGCTCTGGACTACGCCCGAGAGCACGATTCTGTCCGGGCTGTCGTCTTGATGTCTCCCGGAACCCGGTATCTGGGCCTCGACTCGCTGACCCATATCGCCCAGTACCAAAAAGGCGCCCTGCTGATGCTCACCTCAAAACAGGAACAGGCTCGCGGTTTCCACGAGTTGGTGAAAGTTGCCCGGAACACGGGTGTGGAACTCCAGACTCGCATCTTTGAGCAAGACGGCATCCACGGAACTCAGATGTTTGGCCAGGTGGCTGGCGTGGAAGAGCTGATCGCCTCATTTCTAAAAAGACACACCCAATGAGAATGCGCGAAATGTGCCTCGCAAAGTTTTTCTCCCGCCCAACCCCGGGCCGGTCTCCCCTCTTCGGCCTGGGGTTGATGGGACTCATCTTTGTTTCCGGCTGCGCCGGCGTCCGGCCGGCAGCCCCCTTATCTCCCCAGGATCCAGCAAGTCCGGAGGCAATGGAGTCCTCGACTCCTCCCCTAGCAACGCTGCTGACAGCATCAGACTCCGATCGAGTAATGTCCCGAGGGATGGGTCCGGACAAGCATGAGATGGGAACCGTGGACCACGAAAACATGAAACCCCCGGCCGACGCGAAACCCGATTCGGAGGTGAGCTACTTTTGCCCGATGCACCCGAAAGTCAAGACGTCCGCTCCGGGAAGCTGCCCAATCTGCAACATGAAGTTGGTCAAGAAGAAACCCGAGCCCCCGATTACCCGAGATTTCCGATGACGCGGACCATCGCAACGGCTTTGCTGGTGACCTCCTTGCTCGGATGCGGCCGCGTGAATCCGCGGCCCGCGTTTGCGGATTCAGCCGCGATTATCCATGACCGGACAGGTTCTGACGTGCAGTGGGCGCGATCGGCAGAAGAGACGGCGAAGCTGGAGGAGAAAGTCAGGCAACTGCTGCAGAAACCGTTGACCGTTGAGTCAGTTGTTCGGATCGCGATCTGGAACAATCGTTCATTGCAGGCTCATTTCGAAGAGATCGGCATCGCTCAGGCCAATGCCGCTCAGGCAGGTCTTCCGAGCAACCCCGAGTTCGGTCTCTCATTCCGATTCCCGGATCGCCCTGCCTCGGCCAGCAATCTGGAAATCGGAATCGCCCTGAACCTGCTCGACTTTTTGATCCTGCCTCGCCGTAAGAAGATCGCACTGGTTGAACTCGAGCAGGCGAAGCTCCAAGTCGCCGCTAAGGCGCTTGATTTGGTGGCAGAAGTCAAGCAAGCCTACTACATCTTACAGGCCGACTTGCAGCTCATCCATCGCCTTCAACTCATTCTGGAAGTAAATGAAGCGGCAGCAGAATTGGCTCGGAAGCAACGGGAGGCCGGTACGATGAACGACTTGGACCTTGCCAACCATGTCGCCGTCTACAGCCAATCGAAGATCGATATCACCTTCGCTCAAGTGCAATCTCGGGTCGATCGAGAGAAACTCAATCGCTTGCTCGGACGGTGGGGCGACGCAACCACCTGGACCATTGTCGAGGAATTGCCTCCTCTTCCCGAAACGAAGGTGGACCTGAAAGGCCTGGAGTCTTTGGCCATGCTGCAGCGACCGGAACTGCAGATCTCCCGTTTGGCAGTTGACTTGATCAGCCAGGCCCTCGCCCTCAAGAAAGGAACGCGGTTCTTTCCCGTCGGAATCCAGGTTGGCGTAAATACAGAAAGGGAAACGGATCGCACTTTCGTGACCGGCCCAACCTTGGTCTTTCAATTGCCAATTTTCGACTTTGGAAAGGCTTCAATCGCACGCCTCCAGTCCCAGCAGTTTCAGGCCCAGAGGCGGCGCAAGGCGATGGCGGTCAACGCCCGATCCGAAGTGCGAGAACTGAGGGACCTTGTTCTCGCCAACCGCGAACTCACCGAGTTCTATCGACAGGTCCTGCTGCCTCAACGAGTCGAGATACTCGATATGACACTGCGCCATTACAACATGATGCTCAAGGGTGCTTACGACCTTCTCCTCGCCAAGGCGAATGAGGTTGCAACGGAAAGGGCTTATATCGAAGCTTGGCGTGGATACTGGCTGTCCCTAACGATGTTGGAGCGGGCCCTGGGTGGGCAGTTCAGCCCGCACCAGCGCGAGCCTACGCAGGCACCGCCGTCGCCACCGTCCCCCCAAGATGTTCTCCCCCAAGACTCAGAAAATCGAGCCCATCAGAAAGAGTCCAAATGAAATTCTCCCGCCGTAAGTATTTGAACATGGCCGGCCTCACCGGGGCCTCTTCCCTGCTGAGCCGGATCACTCCGATTTTCGGAGAACGGCAACAGTCAATCGAGGAATCACTCGGCCCGGCCGCTCAAGAGGACAAACTAGAAGCTGCCTATACTCCGGTGGTAACCCCCAACGGAAGTACTCTCCCTTTCGTTATGAAAGACGGTGTCAAAGAATTTCGCCTGCGGGCGGAACCACTGAAGAGAGAGTTCGCACCCGGGATGACGGTCAATTGCTGGGGATACAACGGCTTAACTCCCGGTTCCACGATCGAAGCGGTGGAAGGGGATCGGGTTCGGCTACTAGTCGAAAACCGATTGCCAGAACACACGACGATCCCCTGGCATGGCTTGTTTCTCCCTAACGGGATGGACGGCGTTGGAGGTCTCAACCAACCCCAGATCAAACCGGGAGAGACGTTCGCCTACGAGTTCACGCTCCGTCAGCACGGTACCTTCATGTACCATCCGCATGCCGATGAAACGGTTCAAATGGCGATGGGAATGATGGGATTCTTCATCATCCACCCGAAGACACCTCCCAATCCCCGCATCGACCGTGATTTCTGCATCTTCTTGATGGAGTGGTTCATCGACCCCGGAAGTTCCACTCCCAATCCCAACATCATGACCGATTTCAACCTCTTTACTTTCAATAGCCGCACTTTCCCTGGTACCGAGCACCTAATCGTCAAGAACGGAGATCGGGTTAGGATCAGGCTCGCCAATCTGAGCATGGACAGCCATCCCATTCATATTCATGGACACCGCTACTGGATTGTCGAAACCGACGGCGGGCAAGTGCCCAGTTCAGCATTCTGGCCCGAAACGACCGTCAACGTTCACCCGGGCAGCACCCGGTCCGTAGAGTTCGTGGCCGACGCTTCCGGGGACTGGGCGTTCCACTGTCACAAGACGCATCACGCCATGAATGCCATGAATCACGACGTCCCCAACGTGATCGGGGTAGCGCCAGAAGAGGTTGCGGCCAAGATCAGTCGTTTAATCCCCGGCTACCTGGCGATGGGCTCCTCGGGGATGGCCGAGCATGCCACGCATGCAGAACATCTCACCGGTGTTCCGAATACACTACCCATGATGACCGGAACCGGACCCTTCGGTCACATCGAGATGGGTGGCATGTTTACCGTAATCAAGGTGCGGGAGAACCTGACGCACTACCAGGATCCAGGGTGGTATCAACATCCACCCGGAACGGTCGCCTGGAAAGTCGAGGACTGATCAATCGACGGCGTAAGGTGCAAGTATTCGGCCTTGGGTGGAGCAACCATCAGAATCTCCGGCCGTTGGCCGAGCGTCATTATTTTTCTGTCTCCAAATCGACCGAGGACCGCGGGTTCGAATCCTGCCACCCCTGCCAATCTTTTCAAGTTTATGTGGTGCTGAGATTCGAGTCGGAGGAGGCTGCTCTAGCTTGGTATGCCGATCCGGCTTACCAGCCCTTGAAGAAGATTCGCCTTGATTCATCTGACCATGGAAACCTCGTTCTCGCCAAACAGTTTGTTCTCCCGGGCGCCTGAAGTGTTGGCATTTGCGGCTATCGGATCAGAATCCAGAAGCCAGTGAGAAGCACCGTCTCGACTTGCACGGTTCTTGCTATTGGCCTTCCGTGCTGCGTATCGGGAGGTCGCTGTTTCTGATGTGACGAGCAATCTTCCAGGAGCCGCCAGGCTGTCGCCGGAGGATGTTGAGCACCTTCCCCTTGTCCTCGATCGGCTCTCCCTCGCTGGGTGTCAAGGTCACCGAGTAGCTTCCCCGCCAGAACGCCCAGTCTCCCAACACCTCGACCTCCTCGGTGGAAAGACTCAGTTCGTAGCTATTCGCGGCCAGGGCCGCGTGCATGGCTTGGCTGATGGCCTCCTTACCGACGGCGGCCGGTTGATTCGGAATCATCGACACGGCCTCATCCGTGTAGAGAGCGACAGAAGCGGCCGCGTCGCCGCCGTTCAGGGCTTCCTCGGCACGGTCGGTTAGCGCGTTGATCGCCGCCATATCCGCCTCCCTCGTGCTAGGCTCCTCCACCGCGGGCTCGCTTGGTGGGGCCGCACAAGCGACGACGATGACCATACAAGCAATCATGGCTCCGATCTTAAAACAGAACCTCATCGGATTATCCTCCTTGGTCTAGGGGTCTTCAGAATTACAGGCAGGTTATCATCTTTGCAGGCAAACGGCGACCTGAAGAGAGCGTCGCTGTCATCCGAATCCAGTAACCTAGTCCCAAAGCAAGTACATCAGTGTTGATTCCAAGGGCCTGAAAAGGCCCGAAATGCCAGTCCTGACGGGTATTCTAGGGTTGCAAAAAACTCTGGAAAACACCGAAAAGAAAGGCATTTCAGGTGAACCCAAAAGATATCGGAATCCTGCGCAAACGGCAATCGGAAAGTGAAGATCGATTAGATCGGAGTTGGATGCCGGAGAAGGGCCGCCTGGTTCTGCGCGAGGGCAACATCCATTATGCGATTTCGGATCGAGTCCGAGCCGTGGACTGCGGGGGGCTGGGTGTGATCCAGCTGCTGGTCAAGCAGCTGGAACTGGCCGAAACCATCGACCAACGGGTGAAGGTGCTGGAGCGGCATCTGCCGTACCGGGAATCGGATCATGTGCTCAATCTGATTTACAACGTCATGACGGGCGGTAGCTGCCTGCAGGACGTGGAGGCTCGACGCCGGGACCCGGTGTATCTGGACGCGCTGGGGGCCCGCAAGGTGCCAGCGCCGTCCACGGAGGGGGACTTCCTGCGGCGCTTCGACAGGAATTCGATCGGGGATCTGATGGAAGCGGTCAATGAGGCGCGACGGAAAGTGTGGTCGAACCAAGACAAGGAGTTTCACCGTCAGGCCACGATTGATGTGGACGGGACGATCGCCCCGACGGATGGACAGTGTAAGAGCGGAATCGGAATGAGCTACACCGGCCACTGGAGCTATCATCCGCTGGTAGTGTCTGTGGCTGAGACCAACGAGGTGCTCTATTTGGTGAATCGGTCGGGCAACCGCCCCTCCCATGAAGGCGCGGCCGAGGTGCTGGATCGGGCCATCGAGTTGGTGCGCGGTGGTGGTTTCCAGAAGGTGTTGCTGCGGGGCGACACGGATTTTACGCAGACGCGTCATCTGGACCGCTGGGATCAGGAGGGCGTAGAGTTTCTCTTTGGGGCGGATTCCAGCCAGGGGTTGGTTGGTCGGGCCGAAGGACTGGAGCCCAGCGCCTGGAGTCGGCTGGATAGGGAAAAGAAGAAGAAACTGCGAAGACGGCGGCGCAAGAATATCCGCCAGGCCCTGGTCAAAAAGAATGGCTATCGCAATCTGCAACTGGAGCGGGAAGATGTGGCCGAGCTGGCCTAGCGACCGGCGGCCTGCAAGCAGAACTATCGGCTGGTGGTGGTGCGAAAGCAAATTACGGTCACCCAAGGACAGGGACGGCTCTTTGACGAGACCCGCTATCTGTTCTATCTGACCAACCTGCGAAAGGAGTCGGCCAGGGAAGTGGTTTTCTCAGCCAATCGTCGCTGCCATCAGGAGAATGTGGTGGAGCAGCTCAAGAACGGGGTTCAGGCGATGCGGATGCCCTCGGACAGCCTCGAGTCCAACTGGGCGTACCTGGTGATTGCTGCCCAGGCCTGGAACTTGAAAGCCTGGCTGGGCCTGGTGCAATCCGACAAGACGATGGGGCAGCGGATTCTGAAGATGGAGTATCGCCGGTTCCTGCGCCGGCTGGTTCAGATTCCTTGCCAGATCCTGCAGCGGGGGCGACGTCTTCTTTACCGGCTGCTGAACGTCAACGACTGGACCGAAACGCTGCTGAGCGGAGTGCCGTCGCCCAAGCGGGTCCGCTACGGCTAACCCGCCACAGGACAAAGCAAAGAAAATCCACGGAGGTTCAAGGGCTGAGGTCGAAGTCTGTTCGAAAACGGCCGAAAATTCCGATTCTTGCCTCTCGATCCCACTCCGAAGGCCCTCCAGCAGGAGATCACCGTCGGATGCGCCCGACTCGCGCAGCCTTCAGTCCGAAAGTCGACCACAGAGGGCTAAATGACCCTCAAAAAGAGTCAATCGAGCGGCCCAGAAGCTGATACGCTTATTTTGGGGCTAGTGGGGCCGGATGGGCTCGACCGCCGGTCCTGAGGATGGTGGCAGGATCATCAGAGCTCCGCGGCGCCAGCCCGAGGCCTGTCCTCCGAAGCCTTGGCGAAGGGGGGCGGGAAAGCGTCTCAGGTTAGACGCCAAAACTGCCAGCATGTCTTGTCCTCAATTGTATCAACGTCGATGACAACACCGCTTGTCGGTCTGAGGCTCTGCCTCGCTTCGCGAGGCTGAGACTAGTCTCATTTCACCCTCCAGGCGCCTTGCAGTGCCGTGGCTGCGGAGACTGTTGCCGAACTCTTCAGGCTACTCAAGATCACGACGCTCAGCCGGATACCAAAGCGGTAGCCATGCTACGCGCACTCCAAATCGGCGCGCTTCGGGCCGGAAGACGACTCTTGAGCCGGGAGGCGAGGCGATTTGGTGCTGCAGCGGGATCGCTGGCGAAAACTAGACGATTCTTTAAGAAATTGAGCTGCCGTTTGGTATCCGGCCTGAAACCGTCGGAGGTTCACGTCCCCCGATCCCCAAGACACGCTTCGCCTGACAACCGCCACCCAGTTGTCCCGAGTTCGGCAACAGGCTCCTGCGCCCACAGCCTTGAATCCACGGCGCCGAACGGTTGTCGTGCCTTGAAGTTCACCGTGAGTCGATAACCGAACCGTCGCCTTGGAATGCTGGCTCTCAGAGCGCCAAGCGGCAGCGCGAGCGCGGGAAAGCCCTACTCGTTGGCTCCAGGACTCCGGCACCCTTGCCTCCTGAGGGACGGTTGCTCTTGCATTCCTCTCCCAAGTCCAGCTTACGATGACACTGATTTGGTAGGGCAAAGACACGGGCACGGGTTAGATCATCAAAGCAACACTGCATGCCGCCTCACTGACTGCCGATATGCGAAGGATCCATGCCCATTTCGCGCAGCTTTTCACGGGCGTTTTGATTAGAGGGGTTCAGCTTGAGGGATTCGATGTAATTCAGGATGGCCTGCGTGACAGCCCCCTTTTTCATGTAGGCTTCTGCCAGAGAATCGTAGGCGTTGGAAGATTTGGGATAGGTGTTGACGTTGAGCTGAAAGACAACCAGAGCGGCATCCACCTGCTCGCTACGCAGATACCGATAGCCGCGCCCATTGAGCTGGGCTTCGCTAAAGTCGTATCCGCCTGAATCGGAAGTCCGCAATTCATGGTACCTGGGAGCGGCGGCGGCAATGCCCTCTTCCTTGATCACTCGGCTCACGACGGCTGCAATCGAAGGGCGAACCGTACGCAGGGGAAAGGAACGATCGAGAATGTAAAAGCCCAGGTCATCCACACTCTCATCCGAATTCGAAAGCAAGACTACCCCCAGCTTCTGCTTTCGATCGAAACCGGCAAAGCTGCGGTAGCCTCCCGTGCCGCCGTTGTGCCAGCCGATTGACCTCCCCTGATTGCCGCTCCGAATGTGCCAGCCCAGACCCACCTCCATCCCTCTGCCGGCCTGCACGCGAGGCTGATGGGTCAGTTGGAGAGCCGAATCCAGATCGGTGGACTGTAACTGGAGGTTCGCTGCCAGAAAGCTCAGCATGTCTCGCGCCGTTGAGCGTAGCGCCCCAGCGCCGGCCAGTGTCGGAATATCCCAGTTCTTCACGGGAGTGCTATTCCGGTGACCCAGAGCCAGCAAGGAGAACATCTCGGGGTTCATCGTGGTAGCGGTACGAGTCATTTTCAAAGGAGTCGTGATCACCGCCTCGACCAGCGACGGATAGTCTGTCCCGGCTTTGAGCCCCAGCAGATAACCCAGTAGGCCGGTGCATAATTCGAGTACTCATACTCGGATCCCGGGGCCCGCCGGAGCTGATGCCGAGAAAGGAAGTCGAACATCTGTTTTGGCGAGTAGTCTGCGTAGGGGTTCTCTGGATCGGAGGGACGAAGATTGTCAGGCAGGCGGGGAAGGCCTGACGTGTGCGTAGCCAGATCGACGAACCGGATGGCTTTCCCACTGTGCGCGGGAACCCGGATCGATTCAGGTACGACCTTTTGAATGGGCTGTTCCAGGCTGAGCCCTCCCTTCTCCACCATATCGGCCAACAAGATCGAGGTGAATACTTTGCTGATGGAGCCGATCTCGAAGACGGTGTCCTCATCGACCGCCACGCTCGACTGGGCAGACCGCCAGCCAAAGCTGAAGTAGCGGGGACCCGTCGAGTCAATGATCCCCACCACAATGCCCACATGAACCCCCGCGTCGATACGACCGCGGATAGCCCGCTCGATGGCCGGCGGAAGGGTTGCACTTTGGGCCGACAACAGCGCAATGAACAAGAACAATGGGATGAGCCCCAAGAGCTTCGGTTTGTGTGGCACCTTCATCATTCTCTCGAATCGGGGGTTGTTTCTAAGGAACAGTCAACACCTTCCACAGATCCATGCAACTCCCGTTAACTTATTGACTCCTTTCCGTTTGCCGGAATCAGGGTCATGGGGCTCCTAGCCCGGATAATTCACGCGTTTTCGAAGCGAACGGACGGAGGCACCGCTCTGACAAGGTTTCGTTCACGCCCGAGAGCCCCGCAGTTCATAGTCGTGCACTCTGTCGAGGAGCCCGAGGGTGGGTAACGCAGTCAGAGCGGATGATCCCGGCCCTGCAGCCGACAACGCGTGCATTATCCGGGCTAAGTCCAAAACTCCCAGAAGTATAGCTGAATCATTACGTTTTCGTTACTCCCGACTCCAAGGCTTGGCGTACGCTTTTCCAACGCCTTGACGGCGATCATCAGGATTCCGCCAGGTCGTTTCTGTTGATCGTCGTCGGGGTGGCGATGCTTCCCTCGCCGTCATGCCCGAAGGCGGCGAAGAAATCCTGCCCCATGGGCCCGTAGTGGCGGAATTCTTCAGGATTCTGCCCGATGAAATTCCAACTCGGAACCTCTAGAGACCGGAGTTTGCTTAGCACTTCATCACCGTCAACGGGCTGAAAATTCTCCTTCTTAGTCTTGTCCGAGACTACTGTCAGTTCCACCTGTGCCTCGATTGTGCCGACAAGTGAGTTTCCCAAACGAATTTTGTTGCTGTTGTTGACCTTTGCGCCAATGTCAGTGTCTTTTCCGGGACGGGTTCTTGACCCGCCATATCCTTGACAGGCACGGTGAATTGCGCCGCTTCGGTCTCACTCGGGTTGTGGACCGCTATACCGGATTTGAACTGGTCATTGACAAACCCAAAGAAGCGAATAGCCCAGTTCTTACAAGATGATTTGCCTGGGACCCAATCCCCAGGACCCGGATCGAGGTGAGCTGTACCCAGTTGGAAGAAATCCGCACGCATCATCTGTAGCTTCAGGGCGGCGGATCGAAGGAGTCAAGCGAGACATGATCAGGGACACAAAGCGGCAGCGATGTCCACTGCGACTCCCCGAGCCACCAGGGCATTGATGTTTCCACAATCGGCAGCATCCAGCAAATTTCCGTCGAGGGATATCGCATCCCCTGTACCCAATCCCAACTGCGGACATAGACCGCTCCCCCCACTTGACCGGCAGCCTGGGGGAATCAACTCTACCCCCAGCAGTTGTGAGATTCTCTGAGCCGGCGCCAGGGTTCGCGTCGCCGTTCCCAGGATCTGCCCATCGGCCGCGATGGCCACAATTCGCACGTCTGCAGCCAGTGCCGCCGAGTTGAGCAGAGCCACACCGGTGAAAAACCCGAGATCGGTCGCCAGATGGGAAAAGGCCGCCTGCCAGCTTCCCTGAGCACTCGTCGCCACGGCTGCCAGCGATTTTGACGCCGGCACGGTATAGCTGAGGGCTCCATGCAAGACCTGTGTGGTGGCAGCCACTTCCAACCAACCGTCCCGCAACTGATCGCCCACAAAGCCGAAGGTGTCGGAGATGTCTAGCCTCAGCACCTGTCCCGCTTCCAGGGGCAGGCTTACCGGATTGGTCGTAATCTCATCCGATCCAAACAGCTCTCCGTCTTCCTGGTGTGCCCTATGGCGAGATCTAGTGGGGCGCAATCGCGAGACCAACGATCCGCAGCAGGCTGCATGAACGCAGAATGATCTGCCTTGATGTCTCAGCACACTTTGTGTAATCCGATGCTTCACTCGGGGCGAGGGGGAAACGATTCCTTCCGGGATTAAGGTGCCCGAACAGAAGTCGTTTGGCAGGCAAGATGCCTGCGATACTTGGCAGGCAAGATGCCTGCGATACTTGGCAGGCAAGATGCCTGCGCTACCTGTCGCTCATAGGAGTCACCGGAATCCAACGTTGGAACCACTCCACGTTCTTTCCATCAAGTCCCGAATCAAGCGAGCATCTCGCACCCCATGAGGCTGACCCGGATAGACGACCAGCTGAGTGGGGGCCTTCCCGATGGCCCGAACAGCCTCATAAAACTGGATACTTTGCTCGGCCGGTACCCGTTCGTCCCTTTCGCCGACCTGAATCAACAACGGAGTCACGACACGGGTCACCCCGCGATAGGCTGATCGCTCCTCGTAGAGCTCGAAGTATTCCCACCGTTTTGGTCCCAGATACGTGTGATAGAACTCCGGTATGTCAGTCTGGGAGTACATCGAAATTAGATCATTGGCCCCGGCGCGGCACTGGCCGCCCGATAGCGATCGGTCTGTGTGATGCCCCAATAGGTATGATGCCCACCGAAGCTCCAGCCCATGATCCCGAGCCGATCAGCATCCGCAATTCCCTGCTCCACCAAAGCATCGACTCCAGAATCGATATCGATCCAGTCCTTTCCCGAGATATCTCCTCGGTTCAGACCGCGAAATCACTCGCCGTAGCCGGTCGACCCTCGGTAGTTGGGCTGCAATACAGCGTAGCCAAGCCCCGCAAAAACTTGAACGGGATAAGCGCCGGGACGCCCCAGGAAACGATTCGATGAGACACCGGACGGCCCGCCGTGAATCACGAGTAGCAAGGGAACGGGGACTCCGCTCCGATAACCGACCGGCAAAGTGAGGACACCTTCGATCTCCTCCCCATCGGCCCTGGACTTCCAGCCGACCACTCGCTGCTCACCCAGACCGATCTCCGACAACTGGGGATTGATGTGGCTCAGGCGGCGGTGACTCCAGGAGCTGGCACGGCTTACGAAGACCTCACCCGGCTGGCTGCTCGATTCGGCCAGAAAAGCCACCATCGAGCCATCGTCGGACACCGAAAAGCCGCTGTAGAACATGCTCTGATCTGAGACCCCTGTGGACTACTCGGCTTTCCTCCGACTATCGGAATTTGCATCAGTCCCGACCCGGTGCGCTGCGCGACAGAAAGCAGCAGCCCTCTCGGCGTAGCGGTTACCAGTCGAGCATTCTCATCCAGCCCGGCCGTCAACGAAGTTAGATTCCCTGTCGAGAGATCGACTCGCCATAGCTGCGAATTAAAGGTTCCGAGGGCATGTCCGGAGCCAGAAAGGATGAGGCCGTGATCGCTCGACCAGTCGGCTGGCGATTCTCTCCCCGGCATATCGGCAAGGAGCTTCGCGGAGCGGCCTGGCGTCACCAGATAAACTGCTCCCTGGGCGCTGGTCCCTCCCCCGGCCGGATCGATTCCCCAGATTTGCGAATTCCCTGATCGATCTGAAATGAAAGCGATCCAGTCAGAGCCTGGATGCCACTTGGGACTGCGATCTGTTCCTTCGTGATACGTGAGGCGCCTCGATTCGCCCGAGCCGACCGCCACGACCCAGACTTCCGAGTCGTTCTTGTTGGTCTCGGCATTGCGCGTGGTGACGACGAATACCACTTGCTTTGCGTCCGGGCTGAGCGCCAGGTTGCCGACCGATTTGATGGCCAGCGCATCATCGACTGTCATCGCTCGCTGAGCCGAAACGGGAAGGACGAGGGCCACCAACAGAATCAGGAGCGTCGTTTTTAGGGGGCCAGGGGTCCAATTCTAGAAGCTGAGAGAGTGGGAACAAGTTCTAGTTGTCATAGTCGTCTCCATTACTCGGAAGGTCCCCCTGCGAAGCTGGACGAGAACTGGCGGGTTGAGCCATCTATTCGCACCTCCCGCCGGAACTCGCGAAGCCCTCGGCGTGCGGCAGCGGAGGAAGGTTCGTCACCCTGACAAGTCGAGTCAAATCCAGCTCCCGCTTTGGTAATCTTGGTATAAAGAAATTGCCCTTCACAGGTGCCTCGAACGAAAGTATAGAGAATGCTGCCGGACGGGACAATGGCGTCGGGGTTCCCCGGGCATCGGTGCTTCGCTATAATCCCTTGACTCCAGAGGTAGCGACAGGCAAACCCCGATCCACTTGAGAAAGATGGCATGAACGAACGTTCCCAGTCCCTCCGTCAGAAGATTGCTCAGCGGACTCCGATGCAGGGAGCTTTTCTCTGTTCGGCCGATCCCACGATTGCCGAGGTGATGACCCAGGCCGACTTCGATCTTCTGATCGTCGACGCCGAACACTCAGCCTTCGGCCCGCCCCAAGTTCAGGCTCTCATCCGAGCAATCGAGCCCAGCGGCGTCGATTGTGTGGTGCGGGTTCCTGAACTGCTGCAGAGTCAGGTCCAATGGGCGCTGGACTCGGGAGCTCGGGGCATCCTGTTCCCCCAGATCGGCAACGCGGAGGATACCCGCCAAGCCGTTTCCTTCTCTCGCTACCCGCCTCAAGGACAACGCGGCCTGGGACCCGGCCGTGCTTCCGATTGGGGCTCCTCGCTAGGAGACTACCAGCGGTGCGCAAATCAAGACTTGGCGGTCCTCATTCAACTTGAGAACCAATCAGCACTCGACAATCTGGAAGAGATTGTCCTCGACGCCCGGCGTAGATCTCATTTTCATCGGACCGGGAGACCTCTCCCAGACATTGGGGGTCACCGGCCAGCTGGACCATCCGAGAGTGGTCCTCGCCATGAGCCGAGTGATTGAGGTCTGCAAGTCGCTGGACATCCCGGTCGGGACTCTGGCCTTGACAGAGTCCTCCGCCAAACAGGGGACGGATGCCGGGGCCGCGCTCTTGATGCTGGGCTCGGATACTCTGTTTCTTCATCGCTCGATTCAAGATGTGGCCCAACGTTTTCGTCCCATTTTGACGCCAAAGGAGTAGCTACTTGTTCACTCGCCGAATTGCCGATATCGAGCCTTCTGGAATTCGCCGTATTCTCAACCTTGCTGGACAGGTCTCCGATCCAGTGGATCTGAGCATCGGGCAGCCGGACTATGATGTCCCCGACAACATCAAACAAAGATGCATCGAAGCCATCTCGGCAGGTCACAATCGGTATGCCCAAACCCTGGGTATTCCCGAGCTCAGGCAGGCCCTGATCCAGGATCTGAACAAGCGCGGGGCTCGCTTCGAAGATCTGATCGTGACCAACGGAGCGGCCGGAGCCATCACCTTGTTCTTCCTGGCACTGGTCGAGCAAGGTGATGAGATCGCCATTACCGACCCCTGGTTCCTCAACTACCGGCATATGATCACCCTATGCCAGGCGGAGGCGACCTTCATCGATACCTATCCCGATTTCAGGATTCGGGAGGAGGCTCTGGATGGGGCTGTAGGGCCCCAGACGAAAGCTATCGTCGTTAACAGTCCAGCCAATCCCACCGGTCTCGTATACACGCGAGAGGAAATCGAGCTGCTAGTCGATCGAGCCAAGAAGTGGGATTGCTGGATCATCTCCGATGAGGTCTACCATACGTTCGTTTACGACCAAGTCGAATACGTAAGCCCTTCGCAGATCTACGACAAGACCTTGATCGTGGACAGCTTTTCCAAGTCGGCAGGCATGCCCGGATGGCGACTGGGCTATGGGACCGGACCCAAGGAATTGATTCAAAAAGTCGTACCCCTGCAACAGTATCTGTTCGGATGTGCGCCGACGCCCGTGCAGCACGCCGGAGTGTTGTGCGCGGGGCGCGACTTGACCGAGGACCTGGCCCGTCTCCAGAAAAAGCGGGATATGGTCTATCAGGGACTAAAGGACTGCTATCCGGTGGAGCGACCCAACGGGGCATTTTATATCTTTCCCCAGGCCCCCGGAGACGACTGCTACCCCTTCATCGAACGCGCCATCCAGAACAAATTGTTCGTCTCACCGGGCGATACCTTCTCACGACATCGAACCCACTTCCGGATCTCCTATGCCGTTCCAGAAGAGACCTTAAAGCGAGGGATCGAGATTCTGCGCATTCTAGCGGGAACTGGATAACTCCCAAGTCACAACTCGCAATTCCCAAAGCCCCAATGAAGCTCAGTTGGAGTCGATAACCGGACCGCGGCCTTGGAATGGCCAGCTCTCAGAGCGCCAAGCGCGAGCGCGAGTGCGGGAAAGCCGGATTCGTTGGCACCAGGACTTCGGTTCCCTTTCTTCCCGACCCAACCCCAAGGGGTCTCAGAGGCCAGCGATCTGTACGCCTTGGGTTTGGTGCTGTACGAGATCTAGCCCGGATAATTCACGCGTTTTCGAAGCGAAGGGTCGGAAACGCCGCTCTGACAAGGCTTTATGCCCGAGGGCCCCGCAGTCATAGTCATGCACTCTGTCGAGGAGCCCGAGGGTGGGGAACGCAGTCTGTCAACTACATTCGACCCGGCGATCGAGCGAGTCATCCTGCACTGCTTGGAATGCAAGCCTGTCGATTGAGTAAGGCGCTCAACATCGCCGCTACCGTCCGTCGGCTTCCAGTATTGCGAACCCAGTCATCAAGCGCCGGCGCCTACCCACGAGAGATGTTACGAGAGGACTTTCTCCCCTCAATGAGCAAGTTTGGGAGATGGTAGGGCACAGGAATTCTCAGAGCTATCGGTCCCTTGAACCAGGGGAGTTCGCCGGGCGGAGCCGACTCCTACAATGCGTGGGGTGGAACCTAGCTATAGCTAAGCTAGGCAGCGAGGCAGATCGAGGGCGTGGCAGGCTCAGCGCTGTCTTAGCTGCTAGGTTCTGGCTAAAGGAAGCTAACCTTTTTTAGCGACGGGATGGGTCCGAGACTCGGCATGAATGTGTGGAGCACCGCTACTTTCAAGCGGTTACTGCTCACCCGATAGCGATTCAGGAACACGATGATCACCGCTTCCTGTTCCGGGAACCGAGAGAAGTTTGCTACGAACCCGGCTACCTGGCCGCCGTGACTTTGTGACCTGAGCCCTATGTAAGGACGAACACTCCATCCGAACGCGTATCCCGTGTTCTCTCCATTCGGGAGTACGGCCGGCGTCCACATGGTGACCTTGGATTCGGCCGTCAAGAGTTCATCTCCGTATAGTGCTTCGTCCCATTTCGCCAGATCATGGGCCGAAGACAGGAGTCCTCCAGCACCGAGAGTGGATGAGGTTTCGGTGGGATTCCGGTTGATCAGTTGACCAGCTTTGTTGACCCAATAGCCGGATGCACGGTGAGGGATGATGGCCTCTGGATCGGCCAACCGGGTCTGACTCATCTGGAGCGGGCCAAAGATTCGAGATTCCAGGACCTGACCGAGCGGACGACCTTCTATCCGCTCCACAATCATACTCAACAAGAAGTAACCCGTGTTGCTGTAGAACCGGCCCGTTCCAGGTGCAAAGTCCATGGGGCGTGAGTGGGCGATTCGAATAACTTCCTCCGGAGTGAGTCGAAATCGGTAGACATCGTAGGTTCGGATCTCTTCGTAGTCCGGAATTCCCGACGTATGTGTCAATAATTGCCGCACCGTCACGCCCAGCCACTCGCTCGGGAGATACGGCAGGTACTGATGAATCGGGTCTTCCAAGCCGAGCCTCTCCTCCTCTACGAGCAGCATCGCCGCGGCGGAAACAAACTGCTTGCTGATGGAGCCAATCTCGAACACTGTACGGTTTGTGACGGGTACGGAAAGCTCGGCATTGGCCAGTCCGTATGTCTTCAAATGGATCATCCGCCCTCTCGAAGCCACAGCCACCAGGCCGCCCGGGATGTTGTTTTCGTTCAGGTAAGCTTGAACGACTCGATCCAGCTCAGCGAGAGCCTCGGTGGTGGGTTGGACGATTTGGGCCAGCGAGCTGGCAGAACTAAAACCAAGAATAGTCAAAATCAGAACCGATCGCATATTGTTATGGAATCGGCTTCTTCGAATAGGATGGGGAATCATGCGTGTCTCCTGTTGCGTTGTAGTTGGTCTACATACTCCCAGACCAAGTGCCGTTTCCGCTATCACAAATCGTTCCTCGCGCAGAATATTAGTGTAGGGGCCGCAACCCGAAAAAGAGTCCACTTCGATCGACCTCCGAGCTGATGAGAAGGAAGTGAGGGCAAAGCCCAGGGCGCAGCAGCGACGAGCAATCGCCAAGAGCACCGATAGGGAGCTGGAGCGGAGGACAGAGGTAGCCTAACAATTCCTTGCCAGGACGACGCCATACAGGCGCTCCAGTTCGGGAATCGCCCTCTCCATTGTGAACTGCTCAGGGTCGGCCAGCTGAAGGTACTTCAAATCCTGCAGGAGAGAAGGTATGTCCTCCACCCGATCGTAGACCATTCCCGCTTCGTGGCGAGTAAGGAACTCGCGAAGACTCTCGAGGTTTTCCGAGAGAACACACAAACCGGAAGCCAGATAGTCGAAGAGCTTGCTGGGGAGGGCAGAATCGAGATGGCGGCGATTGGACGGGTTGGGGCGGTACGGGATGAGGCCGTAATCGTAGCGAGTCAAGGTCAGGAGAAGATCATCCGGAGGTAGAGGATCGTAATAGGAGAGATGGCTGATGTGGGCGGCGGCTTCGCGGTCCAGAGCGACCTCGAACTGGGGATGCACGTGGACACGCAGCCCCATACCGGCGAGTCTCTGAAAGAAAGGCAATAGATAGGTGATCTTTCCGACCTGATCGGACAGATGTCCTTCATAGGCCAGGTGGACCTGTCCGTCCCTTGAGGACAGCTTTTCCAGAGACTTGGGCGGAAGCATCTCCGCACACGGATAGTTGGGAAGAATGATCGAAGCCTCCTCGCCAACGTCGTAACGGCGCCGCGCCGCCGCGCACAGGTAGGGGGGGACACGTAAACTCGTCCTGCGGCACCGCGATTCGCTTTCTCTTCCAGGTAGGCAGCTTCCGATCCGCCGGTTCCGGTGAAGGTGACCATGTCATGGCAGCAATGGATGACCGGACGAGGCCCAGCCAGGGCTACGGCACACCAGAAGTCCGGAGGATTGTGGCAATGAACGAGATCGTAGCCATGTGCCAGATCCCACAGCTGCCGGGGAGTCTCGACTCGAAAAGTCTCCCGGACGCTGACCTAGAATGGCAATGCTGTTCCAGCCTCCACCAAACTTGGCTCGACTGTTGGCAAGTTGCAAGGGAGAGGTGCCTAAGGTCTGCGGCGAGTCTTGGCTACCAGTTGGGCGGCGGGAGAGTAACCCTTACGAGCGGCCTCCCGGATTAGCTTCCAACCATCTTCCACCTGGAACGTCTTGAGCCGGGCCAAGCCAAGATTGTAGAGGAGGGTGGGAGTTCTAGGGCCCGTTTCGAGGGCTTTTGCAAAGGTGGCTTCGGCCTCGGGATGGCGTTCCAGGTGACTGTAGGAGAGTCCCAAGCGGTAGTAACTGTCAGCCGAAGGAGACGACCGGATCACAGCCTCCCAGGCCGGGGCGGCTTCCGCATAGCGCTGCAAAAGGTAGAGGCACGAGGCCAGGTTGAGTTGGGCCCAATCCTGGGGATCGGTGCGGAGGGCTGCTCGATAATCTTTGACCGCGTCCGAGAGTTTTCCCAACTGCTGCCGGCAATAGGCCCGGTTCAAAAGATAGGTAGTATTCCCTGGAGCCATACCGAGTAGGCGAGCATAGACGGCGATCGCTTCCGACCAGTTCTTCTGATCCTGGAAACGAATAGCCTCCTTGAGGTGAACCTGTTCAATATCGGCCTGCACGCGGAGCGGACTCGTCAGGTTTCCTGCTTTGCTGAAATAGGCCAGGGCCTGCTCCGGTTCTCCCATCTCGCGGAGCGAGACCGCAAGCAGCTCGAGGAGTCCCGGAGTCAATGGGTTGCGGGAAAGGGCTTCACTCAGAATCTCGACAGCCCTCGGCCAATTCTTCTCCTGCATCGCTTGATAGCCGGTCAGCAATTGCTGATTCAGGCTGGGACTGGGGGATTCAGCGAGCAAGGCGATGGCTTTGTCCAGGGCTCCTTCAGTGGCGTACAGCCAGGCTCCCTCTTCCCGGGCTGCTTGATTCGATGGGTCCGACGCTAGGAGATGCTGGTAGGTTGCCAGCGCTTTCTCCTTCTGATCTGACACTGAATAGAGCTGTGCCAGGTGAAAGAGCGCTACCTGGAAGTCGGGGGAACGCTCCAATAGCTCTTCCAGCTTACCCATGGCGCTTTCTAACCGGCCTTCCTTCTGAGCAGTCAGCGCTAGCGAATAGCTTTCGAAAGCTGCTTCCAATTTTTTGGCCTGATCCTCAAACCGCTGCGCATCGTCGGGGTAGCCGATTCTGCGGTTTATGTCTGCGATGTGACGGGCATAGACCGGGTTCTGCGGATCGATTTCCCAGGCCAGTTCGGCGAATTCCAAGGCCTGACCCATCTGACCCCGCCGGAGAGAGTTCTGACTCAGCTGGTCGAGGATGGCCGGATTTGAAGGGTCAAGCCGCCAGGCAGTCCTGAGCTCCTGGTAAGAGTCTTCAGTCTTTCCATTAATGCTGAGAAGGAGTGAGTGAAAACGGCGGTACCTAGAATTCAAGGGGTTGATTTCGATCCCCTCGCGCACATGTTTGAGCGCCCCCCCTTCGTCTCCGCCCAGGAAAAGCGTGAAACCCAATTGGTAATGCGATCGGGCATCTTTGGACTCGTGCCAGAGCGCTCGCCGGAATCGCTCGGCCGCCTCAACGAGCTTGCCCTGGCGTAGCTTTGCTTCGCCCTGGCGATTCAGGATTCTAGGGTCATTAGGCTGCAAACGAAGAGCCTGTTCCAGTAGCTTCTCCCCTTGCTCCGCTCGGCCCAGGTGGATGAGTAGTCCTCCGGCCTGAAGGAGGAGTTCGGCATTCTGTGGGTGCTTTTGCAGGCCCTTTTCGAGCAAAGCGGCCGCCTCGATTAGTTGTTTGCTTTCCAACAACTGCGCAGCCTGGAGCAGAAACTCCTCAGCGTCCTGAGCCAGCATCGAGTTCAGACTAAAGAAGAGGGCTAACAAAGATAGACGCGACAAATGCATATTCTCGGGTTCTCGCTCATCTGGAACGCTTTTTCTCTGGCTATTATACGGCCGGATGGATACAAACGCAGAAACGGCGTGCCTCCAAGGCGGCACAGCAGATCGGATGCGAAGCGGCTCGCTCTCGTTGCCGCCAGGACTCGGCCTCCCTTTCTACGGAGAGACGGTTGCTATTGCATTCCTCTTCCAAGTCCCGCTTACGATGACAGTTATCAGGAAGGGCAAAGGCACGAGCAAGGGTTTTCGAGCATCAAATGGAGATGCTTGTCGGACATTAAAGTGGTTTAGGAGGTGTGGGGCCTTCCGAGGCCGCGACGGAGCCTTCATGCCCGACTATAAAGATCTTATTTTCAACAAGATGCCGCCTCAGGAGGCGCCTCCCACGGTCCTGAAACACCTCTTTCCTCAGCGACACCCTCCCCTGGTACGGCCACCTAGGAACTCCAGTTTCGTTTCCTGAAAGATCCGGCGCTGGCCGGGGGTGGGCTAACGGAAACTCCCTTCCACGCCAGCACCGGACCGGATCCTGTCGACCCAATCTCAATTCCCCGAGGTAGTCCGGTAGAGAGAATTGAACAACAGCTTATAGGTTCCTCGCGGTTGTCCCCGAAACTGGGGCCGGAAGCCGATCAGAATGGCCTCGCCGTCTCCCAGACCGGCACGCAACATCGCCGGCTTGCCGCCGATGTTTGATTCCGCTCCAAGTGCCCAGCCGCTCATGAGTAAGTCCTTTTCCGGATAGCGGGCGACGATGTCCACATCGGGAGCCGGGGCCTTCTCTAAGTTTTCTACGCCACCCTCTCTCGGAGGCCCCAATTCAACGATTTCGAAAGCTCGACTGCGCACAAACGAGGCCGCCGACTTCTCGCGCATTCCATGGGCCAGGAAATGTTCCGCGTCGACGTCCATGCTAATCAGCGAACCGGGTATGAAGAAGTCCTCCGCCGCAACACCCGCCACGGCATTAGTTATTGGCAACCCGAAATTCGAGATTACGAAGTCACTGGCGGCGTCCAGCGCCACCAAGCGGCCTCCCGCCGCAACGTAGCGCTGCAGGCGGAGGGCTCCTTCCAGCCCCATCCCACCGACGTAATCGTCTGGCATGGTGCCGGGGGCATGTCCGTTGAGCATCTCATCCGCTTCCTGACTGGGGAGAAGAATTACATTGAATCGAGACAGGGGGCTCTGCCGCAAGTCTTCATCCGTCAACTGCTCATAGGGAAAGCCATAATCGTCGAGAATCCAGCGAGTCCAACCTTCGTCCATGTTTGCTACCCAGGACTTATAGAGACCGATCCGGGGGCGCTGCAAAAGCTCGAGTCCTGCGCTGGGACGCTGATTCAAAGGACGAAGCTCGACTCCAAGACTGCGTGCCACTGGAAGAGATTCGCCCAAATCGGTTTCATCGATCACGAATGTGCCAACTGGAAAGTCGTGACCTCCGGAGCGAAAGCTCTCTCGAGCCAATAAGACGGACTTTCCTTCGGCAAGAAGCCGGTTGATGACGCGGAACGAGGCGTTCTCCCTGCGCGAGATGGCGTAGCCAAACCCGGCCTTTGGCGGCAGGGCGGCAGGCTCGGGCCTGAGGCGTTCGGTCACTGGGCTGAGTGCCACATTGACAGGCCGGGTTGCACGAGTAAACTCGACCCCCATCTGGATGGGCAACGTCCATCCCGCAATGTCATAGGGAGGGTCGGGGGGGCCATTCGGGGTCCGCCGCCGATCCGGGTATTCCTGGGGCTCCATGAGATCGAGCAGATAGGGCCGAAAGGCCTGGGCGCCGGGAATGATGAAATCTCCTCGACGAAAGGGCCGGCCCTCCGCCGAAAAGTCGGCGTCCGCCCGAAAGATCTCGATGCCGCCATCAAACAGAACATTGAGCATGTTGAGGGCTTCGCCCGAGTCCCACTGAATCGCAGGGATGACGTAGGCGGAGGGTCCTTCCTCCACCTCAATTGCGGATCGCCCCATCCGGTAGATGTTCAGCAGCCACTGCTGCCGCATGCTGGCGGCGACATCCAGCACGGCCATCGAGCCGGTAATCATGTAGCGAATCGGATCGCTGAAGTGGGAAGGTCCACCTTTCCAGGGGTTCGGGTAGAAGATGTCGGTTCCTGAAGTGGGTGCGGCTTGTCCCCGTCTCGGGTTTCCCACCATGCTCGGCCTTTTTTCCGGATCGTAATAGCGAGGACTCGGGGTTGCATGAGAAGTTTCAGAGAGGATCCCGATCATATTGTGGAAGTAAGGGACGGTCCTCATCCCGCCATTCCACCACATGCTGTAGATCATGTCCGAAACTACCCCAGGCATCTCCTTGATGGCAAAGCGGTTGGCCATGGCGCTTCCCACCAGATTGACGCCCGTCGTCACTCCAGCATGTATACGAGGATTCACTGGATCGGTGAAAGGAGGGATGAATATGCGAGCCCAGGCCGGTCCGGTCTGGTGATGGTTATAGATGATCTGGGGATACCATTCGCGGTACAAGACCCGGTTGACACCCTGGGTCTCGGGCATGTTGCCCATGAACCAGTCACGATTGTTGTCGTGTCCGACATAGTGATGGTAGAGCTCCGGCGGGCGCGTGGTCTCAAACGGAGTGTCCAAGACTTCCTGGTACCAGTCGGCCACGATCTCGAGCCCGTCCGGGTTCATCACCGGCATCAGCAAGAGAATGACGTTCTCCCTGATCTTTTCCATTTCCGGGCTTTCTTCGGTGGCGACCCGATGAGCCAAGAGAGGTGTCATCTGGCCATGCGCGACTTCGGTGGCATGAAGACCTCCATCGATCCAGACCACGACCTTTCCTTCTTCCGCCAAGCGTCGAGCTTCCTCGTCACCGATCTTGGCCCGGGCCAGAGACGCGCTAATGGAGCGCCAGTGATCGAGCCGAGCCAGATTCGCGGGTGTCGAGATGAACATCTGCAACAGAGGACGATCAAGAACCGTCTCTCCGATTTCTCGGAGGACCACGCGGTCACTGCTGGCAGCCAGTTTCCGGTAGTAATCGATCATCTGATCGTAGCGGGCCAGTTTGTAGTCATCCCCCGGTTGGAAGCCAAAGACATCCGCAGGAGCCAGCACCTGCCCCCGGAGCGTCAGAAGACTTAGGAGTAGAGAACAGCCCACTACTGTGCAGAGCATGATTCCGCGAAACAAGGGTCTTAACATTGCGAATTCTCCCAGGCAATAGATAGAAAATCGGGGGCACCCGCGACGCATTCAGTCAGGTGTCAGGCACCCCCCACGACTTCACTTGAAGGGGATTCTACCACTCGAAGAGATAGGCTCCTAGGTGCCTATAAGGGCCACTTCTTTACAGACAAGTCAAGTTTTCGGTTCGACGCTGACATTGTCAGCCCTAGAGCGTGGGAGCCGGCTTAGTCCGGCGAACTCGGCATCAGCCGAATCCGGTCTGCTGGCCAGGCCGGCAGATTCGCCGCGCGAAGGCGGCTCCCACGTTCTTTGTGGCCTCCTAGTGCACTGTCCGATAAGTTCCCGATGTTAATATTGGCCGAGCGATTCGCGAGCATTTTGGACCTTTGCCAGGATTGAGTCAGCAGTGGCGCGCCACTTGAAGGGCTTGGCCGAGCGTTGATTGTGAACCCGAATATATCTTTTGATTTCCTGTCTCAACTCTTGGACGCTGCTGAAATAGTTTCTGTAGATCGAACGGCGCTCCAGCTGTGAGAACCAGCTTTCGACGGCATTGAGCCAGGAGGCGCTAGTGGGCGTAAAGTGGAGGTGGTATCGGGGCCGCTGGGCCAGCCAGCTTTGAACCTGCTTGGTCTTATGAGTGCTCGAGTTGTCCAGGATTAAGTGGACATCCAGTTCGGGCTCGACCGCTTGATCAATCTGGCGGAGAAAAGCCAGGAACTCCTTGGCTCGGTGCCTATTGGTGATGCGGCCCATGACCTCACCTGTCACCACATCGAATGCGGCATACAGACTGGCTGTACCGTGGCGCTTGTAATCGTGTGTCCGGCGTTGGATCTGTCCCGGTCTGAGCTGGAGCATCGGCTGAGTTCTATCCAGAGCCTGGATCTCAGTTTTCTCGTCCACGGATAGAACCAGCGCATTGTCGGGCGGATCCATATACAGCCCCGCCACATCGATTACCTTTTCGGCGAAGTGAGGATCGTTGCTGATTTTAAAGTTACGGACTCGATGCGGCTTCAGGTCGGCTGCCTTCCAGATCTGGGCGACTTGATGTTTGCTCACTCCGGAGTGTTCGGCCATCAGTCGCACACTCCAGTAGGTCGATTCCCGTGGGATGCGTTCAACGGTGGCTTTGAGAATAGCTCGCACATTGGCATGCGATAGCTTCCGCGGACGGCCCGATCGAGGTCGATCCTCCAGTCCTGACACTCCCTGCTCAAGATAGCGCCTGCGCCACATTAGCACACTCAGTAGCCGCTTGGAGAGCCTTTCCGCAACTTCAGTCGCCGTCAGCCCCTGGCCGCAAGCCAGAATTTTTTGAGCCCGTTCGGCCAAGACTCGATCGGTCTTGGAAGCCCGCAACCAGGACTCCAGTATTCTTCGATCTTGTTCGGGTAGCTTTAGTCGAATGTGGGGTCTTGCCATACCCAACAATAGCAAACTACCCTGACACTTAACATCGGTAACTTTCCGGACAGTGCACTAGTCGGTTTGAAGCGCAGTGAAACTTCGTTGGGAGCCTGTCCGAGTCATGGGTTGCGGTTGCTGCCACTGTGCGAGGTTTTCCCCTCGGAAGATCTCTTTCATCGAGCTCTTTCTGTGAAATCACGTTGGCGGTTTTCTTTCTACGATTCACTCATTCTGGCAGCAACTCTCCAATCAGGTGTCGGACTCCTCTACTCAGAGGACTTCCAGCACGACCAACTCGTGGAACATGTCAGAATCATTAATCCATTCCTGGAATAATCCACACCATTACTCGGACAGGCTCCTAGCCCGGATAATTCACGCGTTTTCGAAGCGAAGGGCCGGAAGCGCCGCGCTGACAAGGTTTCGTTCACGCCCGAGGGCACTGCAGTCATAGTCATGCACTCTGCCGAGGAGCCCGAGGGTGGGTAACGCAGTCAGAGCGGATGATCCCGGCTTTGCAGCCGTCAACGCGTGCATTATCCGAGCTAGAAGGTCAAGGCCCGCACTGGGTCGATCCGCGTGGCCCGTCGAGCAGGCGCCAGGCAGGCAAGGAGGGCCGCCACTCCCAGGACCCCAACCACCATCAAAATCACCCCAGGATCGAAAGGGGAGACTCCGTAGATGAGACCGGCCAAATAACGACTGAGAAATGCGAGACAGATTCCTCCCAGCAGGAATCCCAATCCCAGGACTACGATCCCCTCCCGAAAGAAGAGACCGAAAACCCCCAATCGATCGCTACCGAGGGCCATCCGAATCCCGATTTCTCGGGTGCGCTGGGCGACCAGGTAAGAGAGAACGCCATAAATGCCAACGCCAGCCAGCAGCAGGGCCACTGCCCCAAAGCCGAGGGACAACAACATGGGTGTTCTTTGCCGGACCAGGGAGCTGTCGAGACGTTGTCCCATCGTGAAGATATCGTAGATAGGGAGTTCAGAGTCGATCTCCTGCACGACACGTCGAAATGAGTCGATTGGAAAGGAACTGTCCCCGGCGGAACGAAGGGCATAGGTCATTCCCCGGCGGGGATCCTGCTGATAGGGGAAATAATAAGCCCCCACCGGCTCAACCACATCGACCAGGGTCTGCCGTTTGACGACACCGACGACACCTACCACGGTGAAAAACGGGGTGTTCTCGTCGATGGCCAGCACATCTTCGGGGTTCGAAGGAAAGAACATCCTTCGGCCCAACGGGCTCTCTTCGGGCCAGAACTTCTGAGCCAGTTGCCGATTGACGATGATCACCGGTAGGGAGTCCTCGATCAAAGGGACGCCCAGGGTCTGGAAATAGTCTGTCGTCACGACCGCTTGTGCTGGACTGACCAGTGATTCACCCGGCTTCATCTCATAGCCTTCAGCCAGGATGACGCTGTCATCGGAATTCGAACCAAAGGGAATTGCAGTGGTGGCTCCCACCCCGGCGACCCCGGGAAGAGCGCGGGCTCGATCCAGGAAACGTTGGGTAAAGTCCCTTAGACTGGCAGCTCCGGAATAACGGACCTCAGGCGGTGTGACGCGGGCCGTCGCAATCGGGCGATCGGCTTCGAAACCCGGATCGATCCGGAGCACCTCCCGAAAGCTGGCGAATAGAAGTCCGGCGCCAATCAAGAGGAGAAAAGAGAGGGCGACTTGAGCCACTACCAGGCCGTGGCGCAGAAAAAGTGTTCCTCTACCCGCTGTTCCGGTGCGGGAGTCCTCACGGAAAACAGATGTCAGATTGACGCGCAAAACCTGGACCAGCGGAAGAATCCCCAAGAAGAGGGCCATAGCCACCACCAGGCCGAGCGAAGCCAAAACGACGATCGAATCGACTCCAATCTCGCTGCCCCTCGGCAAATCCGACAGTCCTTTGGAGGAGATCATTCTCAGCAGCACCGCCCCCAGTGCGAGGCCGCCAATTCCCCCACCCAGGCCCAACACCAGGCTCTCCGTAATCAGCTGGCGAGTGAGACGCCAGGAGGTCGCCCCCACCGCCAACCGGGTTGCCATTTCTTTCGTCCGGGCGCTGGAGCGGGCCAGGGATAGATTGGCGACATTGACGGCGCCAATCAGCAGCACACAAAGGACGCCGGCCCACAGCAGGTAAAGGTTGGCTCGGACCTCACCCACGATGTTTTCTCTCAGCGTGGTAGCTTTGACGTCGTAGCCAGCATTGACGAGCAGCGGTTTGAACTGAGGAAACCTCTCGTGGTTGATCTCAATCAGGGCCGCGAGCTTCGCTCTGACTTGCTCGATCGTTGCGCCAGGGCTTAGCCTTCCGATGTTCTCCAAGCTGCTGCTGTGGCGTCGGTCGTCCCCCTTCGCTTCTTCGGTGAAAGCAAGTGGCCGAAAAAGCTGGAGCCCGGAATCGATGAAAAAGAAGTTACGGGGTGTGACACCGACGATTTCGTGAGCCAGACCGTCGAGCTGTAACGTCTGGCCGATGGCGGAGTTACTGCCGCCGAACAGCTGCTGCCAGAGCGCATAGCTGAGAATCACTTTCCGCTCGGCCCCCGGTACGCCCTCCTCTTCCTGGAAGATACGGCCTCTCCAGGGGGAGACCCGCAACAGTCTAAAGAAGGAAGGAGTCACGTCCACACCACGGAGACGGCGTGGCACACCCTGCTCGCCGATGGTCAGCGTCGCACTTCGGTAGGCCGCCTGTTCTTCATACAGATCGCCAAGGTGGGTGAGTCGATCGTAGTAATCCGGAACGCCCGTCCCAGCCCGCTCAGCCCCGGCTCCCGGGTAACTGTTGTACATCAATAGAATCCGCTCTGATTCGGGAAACGGGAGGGGACTCAACACCACCGAGTTGACAATACTAAAAACCGCAACGTTGGAAGCGATGCAAACGGCCAGCGTAAGCAATGCCGTAACCGTGAATACGCGATCGCGACGCAGGAGCCGGAAGGCAAACCGGAGATCGTTCAGCAGAGAGTTCATTTCCAGAGTTACGGTTTGGAGCGGAGGAAATACCCAAAGTTCAGACGGAGGAAATGCAATCGCAGAGACATAGCGCCGGGGCCGGAACCGAAAGATGAGTCAGTTTAGATCGACCGACGAGCTAATGAGGCCGAAGTACGGGTCTCGGAGCCGCAAGCGGAAGCGCCGCGCCGGTCTTAACAGAGTTCGGCAGATCGTTGCCCAGCCTTCCAGCGCTCGCGCTGCCGCTTGGCGCTCTGAAATTGGGCGCTCCAACCCGCGTTCTGGCAGTCGACCCCACCTGAGCTGCGAGGCAATCGAGAGATGCAGAACAACTTACGAGTGTGCACCCGAGAAATCTTAACAAGAATTTCAGATTCTACACATGAGCCATGCTGAGGGGGCGAAGAGATGTTTTGTTTGGCATCCGGAAATTGGTTTGGTGCTCAGGGAGCTTGACTAGTGCACTGTCCGGGAAGTACCCGTTGCCAATTCGGGACGAGTTTGATCGCCAGCGAGGCGCGCGAGGCAAGTCATACCCGGGGTCTTCCGACGTCGCGCAACAAAGCTGGCGGTCAAAAGGCGCCCGAAGTGGCATCGCAGGCTGGACAACAAGAAGGCGATCTGCTTTGTTGCGGGCAATTGAAGTTGAATGACAGCGCCTGCCTGCCCGACGCCTCGCATCTCGCCCAATGGCGCCCGTAACGCGATCCGCACCAATACTCGGACAGGCTCCTAGCTTCAGCGGATCACGTACCAGTGAGTCTGGTAGGGCCGGAAGTACTGGTAGCCCTGCGTTGTCAGGTACCCGTCGTCTTCCATCGGGATCGTCACCTTGCCACCGTCGTACTCGGGCACGACGGTGGTGACACTGAACTCGATGGATCGATAGGCGCCGTCGCGAAGGCGCGAGTCCCGACTCGGGGGAGAGGACAGATCCATGTTGCGAGCGTTAATCGACGGTCCCAGCGCATGGCCGTGGTAGCCGATCGGATGGGAGTAAAGGCTGGGCAGGAAGTCCACGCCTTCGAGCTTCTTGGCAATGGCCAGCGTGGCCTCCCACCCGCTCATACCCGGGCGAGGCTCTGAAGCGAAAGCTTCGTGTACCAAATTTGCGTTGCTGAGCGCAGTCCTGAGGCCCTCGGGAACGGTCTCTTCGCCTTCCCGCAGAATGTAGGCCACTTTCTGCCAATCGCTGGCAAAGCCCAGATAATCGAAACCACAGTCCAGGTGGATAATGTCGCCCTGCTGAAAGACCAGGTCGTCGGGGGCGGGATGCACGTATGGAATCATGCTGCCGGGCGCCGGATCGAAGCGCTGGACGGCAACGTGGATCTCAAACCACGGCTTGCCGCCTACCCCGAGCTCGGCCACCGACTCTTCGAAGAACCACTTGATCTCTGCAGCCCGGGTTACGCCGGGTGTGATCACTTCATTGGATAGCGCCCGCTGGGCCAGCACGTCCGTCGCCAGTACCAGGGCTCGGTAGTACTCCAATTCGTCGCTTAATCGAGTATCGAAAACGTCCTCGACGAGCTGCGAAGCAGAGACGAATCTGGATTCGGCCTCAGGACCCAGCGTGTCGGCCAGGAACTGGTGACTATCGTGGGTGAGACCGCTGTCATGCCCCCGGGCGCCGCCCATGTTCAAACCGATCGTCGTGGGCTTGTAGGTATCCCATAGAGCGCGCAGGCCGGCCCGCGTTTCCTGTATTCCACGAGCATTCCGAGCTGCAGGTAACGGTTCGAAGAACCTTTTGTAGTCACTCTTGGGCCGCCAGTAGTCGGAATAGCTGGCGAGTCCGTTGTCACCCCGGTCTACGAAGACGATCACGTCCCGCCGCCGCGTGTATCGCATCGGAGGAGCAACATATTGAGTCACCGGATCGGGATGGAATTCCTCGCTTGCGATAATCCACATCTCGATCCCATGTTTACGCATCATGCCAGGGAGCATTGCATGTTTTTGCTCGAGCCAATTGAGACGCAGCTCATATTGCTCGCGCATTCCAAGCAGCTGAGGCATTGCCGGGATCACCCGTCCATCGAACAGTTCGATCGAACCGGAGGCAGCCTTTGGAGGGAGTTCCCGATTGCAGGAGACAGAGAGACCGGCAGTTAGGATCATCAAGGCGGCAGAAAAGCGGATCGCAGGATTGTCCATGTTGAGTCATTATGAGGGATCGACGGTTCAGGAAGTATCCTGCACTAAGGCCCCCAACTCTGCTTCGCACTTTTTCGACCTCGAACGTTAGTTATAGTAGGGGCCCCAACTGCCCCCGGGGCGGGGGTGCGCCTCAAAGCGGCTTTCCTCTACTCCCGCCAGGGATAAGGTGGACGCTGCAGATGCCAGGCCGTCTCTTTCTGATAAGCCATCCCAAAGTCGAGGATGCTCTGCTCATCCCAGGGCGATCCGACGATCTGCAGCGACAACGGGAGACCATCTTCATCGAAGCCACAGGGCACGGCCAAGCCGGGGTGTCCGACAAGGTTGGCGATGTAGTTGAGCCGGGGTGTGCGGGCATCGGCTTCGTCCGGGGGCTCCCATTCGTTGCGAGCCGGAATCGGCCATCCGTCCTGAACTTCCCTTAGCGCGGCACCATTCGGCCAGGTCGGAGCGATAACCGCATCGAAGCTGGACAGGACTTCGTCCGCCTCACGGGTCAATTGACTACGAATCCTCTGGGCCGTTAGATAGTCTGCCGCCGGCATCATGCGTCCCGCCATCCAACCGGCCGCCCGGTCGCGATTGAACTGGAACATGTCAGCCACTCGACCATCCTCGAAGAGGGCTCTGAAATTGGTGCCGCTTTCCACGGTCACAATCGTCGTAAAAAGGGCTCCCGTGGGCCTGAGCGGGAGAGAGATGTCCTCGATCTCGACACCCATCTGTTGGAAAACCTCGAGCGCTTCGTTGAACACCCGCCGTGTCGTCTGGGAGCGGGAGAGCTCGAATTCAGCCCGGTGCACCCCCAATCGCTTGCCCCGCATACTTCCCGGGTCGATGCGAAAGCGGAACGTGTGATCTACCGTTGATCTATCGCGAACATCGGGGCCGGCGATCTGTTCCAGAATGTAGCCGCAATCCTCCGCGGATCGTCCCACCGGACCGATCTTGTCGAGACTCCAGGAGAGGGCCATGCATCCGAAGCGGCTGACCCTTCCGAAGGTTGGACGGAGGCCTGAAGCTCCCACTGCTGAAGCGGGGAAAACAATCGAACCGCCGGTCTCGGTTCCAATCCCAAAACCGATGAGTCCGGCCACCGCGGCTGCCACGGTACCGCTGGAGGAGCCGAAGCTCGTTCGATCCAGCTTCCAGGGGTTGAGCGCCGTGCTGGTGTTGCCTCCGGCAAACTCGCCCAGCGACATCTTCGCCATAAGCACCGCTCCCGAATCCTGTAGCTTGTCGATGACGGCGGCATTTCGTTCCGGCACCCGTTCCGCGAAGATTCTCGAGCCCCAAGTGGTACGGATACCGTCACTATCGAGGAGGTCCTTGACGCCGTAGGGGATCCCATGAAGAATGCTTTTCCTGGGGCCGGATGTGACCTCGCGGTCCGCCGCTTGCGCTGCCTGGAGAGCCTGCTCTCGAGCGATCGTGATCATGGTCGACAGTTTGCCTCCATGATCGGAGCGAGGCTCATTGGGAAGCTCAAAAGCGGGCACGTCTAGTGCTTCGGCCCGCTCCAGGTAGGAAGTGGTCAACTCGACCGAGGACACAGCCTTACTGGAAAGCCGCTCCGCCAGCTCACGAATCGTCAAGAAATGGAGCTCTTCCTGCACGGCTCAACCCCTCCGGAAAACGGTGAGCGGCTGTTCGTCATCGTCGAGAGGGAAGTTTCTCAACTCTTCTTGCACCCGAATCATGTTGCCCACGGCACGGCGAAGCCGATCGAACTCATCCGGTTGGTCAAAGATCCCGCGGGCTCCCTGAGCGTCCAGCAGGGTGAGAACCGTCTCGGCAGAGACCTCCCCTTTTTCGGCCACTTCCACACAGGCTTGCTGCCAGGCTAACCCCATCGCCGCGACGCCGGCGCCAGCTACTTTCGTGAATTGTCTCCGGTCAAAGGTCATCGTAAACAGCATCCTACCCCGTTTTGGGAAAGGATTTCCAGGCAACTCCGAGCCTTGCGCGTAGCTTTCTACCGCTTTGGGTTCCGGTGGGCCCAGCCTCCGAGCTGCGCCGGATCGTTCTTGAAAGAAACTGGAAGAGCTCCCTCGCTCACGCTTCGGGCTCCGTTGGAATCCATCGAAGTTAATGAGGCGCTCGGCCAAGATCTTTCGGAGCCCGAAGCGTCAGCGAGGGGGCGATTTCCGCGATCAGTTCTCAGGTCAGAATTCTCAATTCCCGAAGCTTCAGGCTAGTTTCCCAAGACTTTTGCTCATGAGCCCGCCGACGAGGCCTCCAACTGCCCTAGGCCTGGATGATCGGCGGGGATTCGCAGCGCTCGGAAGACACTGCCCGGGCCCGGCCCTCGGCGCCGTTCACCCTCGGTAGCTTCTTCGATATAAGGGTTCTCGAACTCCCAAACGATCGCACCATTTGCACCGATCTCTCGGAGCCGGCCCCCTTCGCCCAGACAAATCAGCGTGTTGCCGTTAGGCAGACGCTGTGAGCCGGATACGAGGGGTGAATACATGGTTGTGGGGTCAGCAGCTGTGTACGACCAAATGGGCGCGATCGGGCCGGCTGCCACATCGGGAACCATGATGTAGTTGCCGTCAGCGTCGAGCGGCGGCTCGATCTCGTCGATGGAGGAGAAGGGCTCCTCGGCTCGGCCTGTTCCATTGTTGAACACCATAATGTTGCCAGCTCCAGCCCGTCCTGGAGGGATCCAGTGGGCATCGTGCTGGACGAACAGTGTGCGATCCGCCAGCGTGCCGACGCCGTATGCCTCGACATTGCCCCAGCGATAGAGCAGATCACCTCCCTTGCCTCTAAGCCCTCCGCTGTGGCCCGCGGCCTCTTCGGTGGTCGTGCTGTGATCGATCACCCAGACTTCGCTGAAAGTGCGCGCACTGAGCAGGATCTGGTCCTTTTCCGGGTTGTAGTCAATCGAGTTCGTGTGCAGCCAATCTCGGCTGATGTTGGGACGATTATCCTGGTCGAGGTCGCCTCCGACATAGCCGAGGGCCTTGAGACGCTCCAGCGATTCAGGCGTGGCCAGAGCTGCCCGTTCCCGGTGCGCCGCCGCAGCGTTGATGTCGATGAGTTCCGGATGGGCCGAGACGACACCGTAGTTGTCCTTCGACTCGTCCTGCTCCTGAACCAGGTGATCCCAGGCGTGCCATTCCCACACAGCCTTGCCGCCATCCGGCCGCAAGGGTTCGATCTCAACCACAAAATCGGGCCAAATTTCATCACCGTCCAGACGATCGAGATTGATTCCCGCGGCAACGGCTTCCTCCGCCGTCTTCCCTTCCCAGGCGATCAAGAGAACATTACCGTTGGGCAACGGCGCGATGTCATGATGGTGCCGGTACTCTTTAGTCGAGTACTTGAACTCCCACACGACCGTCCCGTCCCATTCGATTTCTTGGAGGATCCCGCCTTCGCCACCGCCCCGAAATACTCCGACCGGATCGGACTCGCGGGAGGCGCGCAGCAGGTTGCCGCTCTCGAGCATGTAAAGGGAACCGCCGGGGTAGTCGGTCTCCCACTGGTGGGCGAGTTGGCTGGCCATGTCGACCATATAGATGGTGTTCGATTGCAGCGGCGCAAAGAGCGTGTAGCCCTGGAACGGGCGTAGCACCCCGGGGCAGGTCCTGGGGGGCGACTGGCCCACTGGAATCGCCGGCGCATCCGGCCACGGCCAACATCGAGGCCGCGAGGATGGCAAAGGCAAACTGACGAGGAACGTGACAGGAATGGACGGTGGGTCTTTTCATGAGTCATTTCTACCGCCCGGGGGTTGCAGAATCAAGCACGGGGTATGCCGGGCTTATTTTCAGTTTTGCTGTCAGCTCGGCTGGCTGGGTTCTTTTTCCGACCCCTGGGGCTGAACGCTGCGCTCCACTTTGGGGCTCTGATAGGCGTACTGTTTTGGCAACTGACCTGAAACTTGATTTGTGGGACGGGTATGCCACAGGCTTTCTTGGAGTTCTCTCCCTGGATGGCATCGAAGTGGTTTCGGAGGTGTGGGAGGGGCCCTTCCCTGGCCGCGAGAGGACCGTCAGGCCCGAATCTAAAGATTCTATTTTCAATAGAATCGCCGCCTCAGAAGGCGCCTCCCACGGTTTTGAAACAGGGCTTTCCTCTGCAACATCATCCCCCCTTTGTGGCTGATAGGGAGCTCAGTTTCCTTCACGAATGATCCGGCCAGCGGCCGGGGGCCGGGCTAACCTGAAACTTGCATCCGAATAACACCCTGGGAGGTTTACCTACAAGGCTCCGCCCGAGCCATCCTGCAGGCTTGGGCGGATCGCCCTTGCACCCCAAGCACCTTACCTGGCTTGTCCGGATTCCTGCTTCTTTCTCCAATCATCCGGCAAACGGCCGGAGGCTCGGCTAACTCGATGCCTCTCTGGCCTATTGGGGTTGTCCTTGATTCCCTCCCCCGGTGGGGACCGGCTCATCTCTGATCATGTGCCGCTCGAACCAGTTTCGTAGATATAGCTGTACCCGGATGAAGTTCGTGGGAGGCGAACTACGGCTGTGCCAGCCGTCGGTCAGCCGTACCATGGCGGTCGGAATCTTGCGTAATTTCAAGGCCCGATAAAATTGCTCGCTCTCCGGCATCGGGGTTCTCAAGTCGCGCTGCCCCGTCATCAGCATGGTGGGAGTCGTGACGTTACCGACATACATCAGGGGGGAGCGTTGCAAGTGTTCAGTAGGATCTTCCCACGGGAGTTTCTCGAAATTATAGTACCAACCGGCACCATCGGTGGTTCCCACGAAGCTCATCCAATTGATCACGGGAGCCTTGGAGACAGCCGCTCGGAACCGATTGGTGTGACCTACGATCCAGGCTGTGAGCACCCCGCCTCCACTACCCCCGTAGACGAAGAGGTTGCGATCGTCGATATAACCTCGAGAGATCACCTCGTCGACGCCCGCCATCAGATCATCAAAGTCCTTGTCGGGGTAGGCGTTCTTGATGGCATTTCCGAATCGACTCCCGTAGCCGGAGCTGCCCCGAGGGTTCGTGTAGAGGACGACATATCCGTTAGCGGCATGATTGTGGTTCTTGAAGTCGAACCCGAAGTTGTACATTCCGTGGGGTCCCCCGTGGATCCTGAGGATCATGGGGTATTTCCTGGAAGGGTCGAAGTCCGGCGGCTTGACAATCCAACCCTGGATGCGAAAATCATCCACCGAGCTGTACCAGATCATCTCCACCTCTCCCAGTCCGACCTCGGCCATATGGGTCCGGTTTGTAGAGTGGAGCGATCGGAGACTGTTCGGTCGCTGCAAGTCAAGTGCGACCAGCGCGGCGGGTTGCCGGGAAGTGCTCAAGACGCCCACGGCTTTTCCATTGCGATCGATCGAAGTCACCTGGAGCATATGATTGCCCTCTGTGACTGGATCCGGATCTCCGTTCAACGGAACACGATACAGGTTCTGAGTTCCGTTGATACTCGCGTTGAAATAGAGGCCACCCCCATCTGCGGTCCAGCTCACATTGCCCAGCGATCGGCCTAGCTCTCCCGCGATGCGGCGCGAATTAGAGCCATCGGCATTCATCACATACAGTCCAGCCTCGATGTAGGTATCGGTCGAATGGTCGTGTCCCTGATAGGCGATGTAACGACCATCTGGAGAAGGAATAGGACTTTGGTCCGGCCCTGAGCGTTCCGTGAGCTGGCGAACATTTCCACTCGCAACATCCACACTATAAATGTCTGACTGACGCCAGGCCCATTCTGCGTCGGGTGTTCGTAAGGATGAAAAGATCATCGATCGTCCGTTGGGCATCCAGCGGTGCGAGGTGTGATTCCAGTCTCCGCTGGTCAGCTGGCGAGGAGAACCACCATTGGCCAGCACCAGGAAGATGTGCCGAAAACCGGCAGGAAGAAAGCCCACCCTGTCCTGCCGATAATGGAGTCGCTCTACGATGCGAGGAGGCGCCGTCCATTTGGCCCCTGGGGGTTTTCCCGGCATGTCGATATTCCAACGTGGGTCCCCTTTTGCGGGCACCAGCATCTGAAATGCGATGGAGGCGCCGTCGGGAGACCATTGGATATCAGCCGGACTTTCCGTCACCCGGGTAATCTGGCTGGTCGCTCCTTCGGCGTCCATCCAGCGGACAAAGACTTGGCTGCCCTGCGGCTCTCCTTGCGCCAGAAAAGCGATCCGGGATCCGTCAGGGGCCCAGCGAGGTGAGGATCCATCCACCAGGAAACGATTCCGACTACCGTCGGAGTTCATTGTCCAGATCGAGGTTACTTGACGATCGTTGACGGAATCGATCCACCTTCTTTCATAGACGATTCGGTTGCCGTCGGGGGAAAGCTGAGGGCCGGCCACACTCTCCCAGCCGAGATACCGTTCGACCCCGAGCCGTGCCTTTCCCTGTTGCGCCACAATCGAAGTCGTCAGCAATGCCAGGACAACAAGCCAGGCGCTAGATCGAAGAGAGTACATTCTCATGGTTTCCTCCAAAAAATGAGCTTCCGGATACACAAAAGAGCAATCTTTTGATCGGCCGGACGAAGGCTGAAGAGTCGGGCAACGAAGCTGAGTGACAGATATTGACAATCGGGAGTATAGCCACTTTCTACACAAGCCCGATCTCGGTGGGGTCCCCTCTCGCCTTGTCCTGGCTGAGTTCTCTACTGCTGGAAACGGTAGTCCCGCCCGGCTCGAAAGTCAACTTTCTCTGGTTCGCAAGGGCGGCCGCAGCATCCCCGGTGGAGAGGAGAGGGGGATCCAACGGTTCAGGGGTCCAATTCCCAAGGCACCGGTCCAATTCCGATGTGAGGGATCCCCGATTGCCGGATCCGGTCTCACTCCTACAAAGCGTGGATCGGTTTTGAGGAGGCAAGCAAAAAGGAGAGTTCGGAGGATCATCAAGTTTCAGGTCAGCCCTTCCGCCGAGGTGTTCTCGGATCATTCATGAAAGAAACGGGAACCGTCTTGGCGCAGCCCTTCGGAGTGCTGCGGCCAAGCATGCCGCCGCCTTTCTTCCCGCAAGCCTTGCTCGCGAGAGCGTCCGGCATGCTTGGCCGCGGATTCAAGGCTGTGGCGTGGGAGCCTGTCGCCAATCTCGGGATAGCCTGGTGGCAGTTGTTTGGCGAAGCGGGTCTTGGGAATTGGGGACGTGAACTTCCGACGCTTTCAGGCCGGATACCAAAGCGGCAGCTCAATTTCCTAAAGAATCGTCTAGTTTTCTCCAGCGATCCCGCTGCAGCACTCCAAGGCGCCCGAGGCGCAAGAATGAGGCAAGTTGGCGTCGCTAAGCTGAAACTTGATCGTGGGAATCGCTCCCTCGCTAACGCTTCGGGCTCCGAAAGATCTTGGCCGGACGCCTCATTAACTTCGAGGCATTCCTACGGAGCATCTCACTCCTACAAAGCAAGGCCGGCACCGAAGGCAGCGAAGCAGATCGATGCGAGGCGAGTCCAGAGCGGTCGTTGCCAACTGAATTTCTACGGCAGTGCGCCACAGGCGCCGTGGAGTGCGCCGAGAATCGGCGCCGTGTGCACTGTCGAAGGGGACCGTTACTCGGCCTTCAATACTGTAACGGGATCGACCCCTGTCGCCCGGCGTGCGGGTGCCAGACAGGCTACCACCGACACCAGCAACAAGACGCCGCAACCATGAGTAGCGTGGCCGGGTCGGTAGGCTCCACTTCATAGAGGAAGTCGGCCACCAGTCGCGTGAAGAAGAGGGTAGAGATCAAGCCCAGGGTGAGACCCGCTGCCGAGACACGCAACCCTTGTCTCAAGACCATGCCCAGCAGACTCGCACGCCGGGCCCCAAGTGCCATTCGGATGCCGAGCTCTCGCTGGCGACGGCCAACGGAATGAGCCAGGGAGCCGTATAAACCCGCAGCGGCGAGGAGCAGCGCCAGGCAGGCAAACCCACCAATGAGCATCGCCTGGAAGCGCGGAGTTGTGCGTGTCGCCGCCATGCGGTCCTGCATCGGGAGAAGATCCTGCAGCGGGACGAGCGGGTGGAACCGGGCCGCCGCCCTCCGCAGCTCCGGAACGACGACCTCGGCTGGTCGCTCGGTGCGGACCACGGCTGCATCGACCCCCGATACTGAGTGTAGGGCAAGTAGATTGCGGCGCGGCGCTGGTCTTCCGCCCGCGATTGCACGACATCCTCGACTACCCCTACGATGCGAGTCGGAAACTCGTCCTCGCCCTCTATCCGGCGGACTACTACGTCGATGGGTTCGGCGCCAGCGAGTTGGGTGCGAACAAAGGTTTCGTTGACTACCGCGACCCGCTCGCTATCGGGTCCATCCAGACGTTCCAGATCTCTCCCCTCGAGCAACTTGGTGCCCATGGCCCCGAGGTAGCCCGGCGTCACGGCATATCCAGAAATCCCTTCCCTCCAGGTTTCCGGGGTGTCGCCGAGCAAGAGCAGCCGCGGAGCCCAGGAGGGGGACTGGAAAGGCACGTTGGTGGTACCCGCCACAGACTCGATGCCAGGTACGGAGCCCAGTTCAGCCAGCGCCAGGTCCCAGGCCCCCCAGACCGAGGTGAAGCGATCCGGGGAAGAGCGGGCGAAGCCCTCGATATTCACGTTCATCGTGATCAGCCCATCGGGTTCGAATCCGGGATCGGCCGCTTTGATCCGCATGAAGGAGGCGAAGAGAAGCGCAGCACCTGAGAGAAGCACAACCGCACTGCGATCTGCCCAACGACAAGGACGTTGCGGAAGCCTGACGTCGGCTCGGCGAACGAGTGGCCACCCCTCTGCAGGTGCTCCGATGGACTTCGCCCGGTCAAACGGAGTGCCGGCCAAAGAGCGGTGGCAATGCCCGTCCCGAGAGAGACGAGGGCCGCGACAATCAACACCCGTGTGTCGACCGTGACCGTGCTCAACCGCGGAATGGACGAGGGAGCGTACCTCAAGAAAGCTGCCACTCCGGCATAAGCGAGCAAGACGCCTACTCCGCCTCCGACGACGGAGAGGATCGCAGCCTCGCTCATGAGCAGCCGTACCAGGCGTATCCGGCCAGCCCCGAGCGCCAGGCGAACGCCGAACTCCCGCGCCCGCTCGTGCGAGCGAGCCAGGAGAAGCGTCGCCGCGTTCATCACTGTCAAAAGAAGAAGGAGTCCGGCAGCGCCCAAAAAGATCCCGAGCGCCCGGTTACTAGTACCGACGGTTTGAGTATGCAAGGCGTTCACGCCGATGCCGAGATGGGAGCCGTCCGACTGGACGTTGCCCTCAGGAAACTCGATCGCAAGTTCCGCCGCGATGCGGCCCAGCACGTAAAGACGTGGAATATCCCGCCGGTTGTAGCGTCGATGATCGGACTGCAGCGGGAACCAGAATTCGGGGGCCTCGTCAATCGGGAAGAACGCTTCCGGAGGACGCAAGTCTCGATGCAGGACGCCAACGATGGTCGTGGGGCGGGCCACGCGCTCCAGGAGTCGCCCCAATACGTTGGGATCTCCGCCGTAACGACGCTGCCAGGTGCCGTAAGTGATCATCACCACGGCCTCGGACGCGACACTATACTCCTCGGGCAGAAAGGTCCGACCTAAGGCGGGTGAAGCACCGAGCATCTCAAACAGATCTGAAGACACCCGAGCTGCCGCCACTAGTTCCGGGCCATCGCCCACATCGGAGAGGAGATTCGTCGACGGCTCGATTGTGGCCAGCTTCTCGAAGGCGCGTGAGCGCTCACGAAAATCCCGGTAGTTGGGCATCGACATCCGGCTCAGATCCTGAAGGCTGGCTTGCTGGTCGAGCCACTCTTGGGAGGGCGAGATGGCACCGACGGCCGCCAGCGTGGACGGATCAGCGTAGGGAAGAGGCCGGAGCATCACTCCGTCTACCACACTGAAAGTGGTGGTCGTCGCTCCAATTCCCAGGCTGAGGGTGAGCGCGACACCCAGCGCGAAGCTCAGCCTCCGCGAGAGGCTCCTGGCCGCGATTCTGAAGTCTCTGATCCACGATCCCATGATTCCTCCTCCGGTCTCCGTTTCCAGTCTGGCCGAACGCCACCCTTCCGGGAGCAAGACAGCCATATCAAGGACGACTCGTAGCCAAAGGGCCGCGACTCCGATCACGCGCCGCGATCGACACACATCCGTGTACTCGTCCCGGAATATTTGGCACAACTCTTCCACTACCGACTCTCGGTAGTGAGAATGAAACCGCCTCAAGAACCAGCGGTATCGGCTGACCGCCCTCGTGACGCGGCTGATCCGGCAAGTCACTCTCCCACCTCGATTCCGAGAAGGCGACCGGCTCGAGCCGCTTCCACCCAGCGCGCCATGCGGAACGCTTCCCGTCGTGCGACGCGCCGACCCTGGGCCGTGATCTTGTAGTAACGGCGCCGCGGGTCGGCGCCTTCGGACGCAGGAGCGTAGGCGATCACGCCATCTTCCCTGAGCTCTTTAAGAGTGCGATAGAGAGTTCCCGGCCCCAGCAGCGCTCGCCTGCGGAGACGCTGGTTGACTACCTTCATGATTCCGTAGCCATGTCGATCTTGCTCGTTCAGGGCGAGGAGAATCGCAAAAACCAGGGGCCGAAGGGGCTCAACCTCGGTCGTTCCTTGACGCGAATTACTGGCCATTCGGTGTGTCCCTATTTAATCTTCCATTTCAGATATATCCATTAACGAAGATATATGCCCGCGAAAAGACTGTCAAGGATATAGCGCAGGATTTTGCCATTGTTTCTGAAGCTGTCTATTCTTAAAGTACTTCTGCCGCCATCACAACACCCAGGCTCGAAGGCCCGCCAGGCGCTCCTTTTTGAAATAGTGCTTGGGAGGAGGAAACCGCTATGAAACGATCTCCGTCCATGAATAATAAGGCTCTCGTTGTTGGCTTTGTCCTCTTGATCCTTCCTTCGGCGTTAGGGCAACAGCCTCGGCGGCTGGCTCTGGTGGGAGGCACCCTGATTGATGGGACCGGTGCTCCTCCGATTACGGACTCGGTTGTGCTAATCGATGGCGAACGGATTGCGGCCGTCGGCCGCCGTGGCGACGTCTCCTTTCCGGACGGGACGCAGAGCCTGCAACTCGAAGGTCGTTACCTGCTACCCGGACTGATCGATGGTCATGTCCACCTGCAGAGCTTGGGAGCGGCTTCTTATCAAGGACGCTTCCAGGTATTTGGTGAGGAACTGGTCGAGAGAATCGCCAAGCATGCCAAGCAACATCTTTTTTCAGGAGTTACCATGGTATTCGATGTCGGAGGGCCTCTCCACGAATTGCGCCGAGTACGCGACGAAATCAATCAGGGAAAACGTGAGGGAGTTCGAATATTCATGGCCGGTCCGATTACCTCGGCGGAGCGCGGCTATCCTTTGCCGCATCCGCGTACAGCTGCCGAAGCGCTTCATCAGAAGACCCTGATTCGAGGAGAGTTCAAAGGAACCGAGGGGGCGCGTTCCAAGATCCGACAGCTGATCGACCTGGGTGTGGACCACATCAAGGTCTACCAGACAGGAGGGTTCGACCACGGTTATGCCGGGTATGCCACACGGGTACCTCCCGGGGAGCTGAAAGTTGTTGTCGAGCTGGCCCACCAAGCAGGGATCCCGGTTACCGCGCACACCCGAGGGATCGAAGGTTTTCGTAACGGGATCCGGGCCGGACTGGATAGTATGCAGCACGTGGTCTACTGCGGAATCCCGATACCCGACGAGATTATCCAGCTGTTGGCTCAAAGTCCCGTTTACATCATCCCGACCATCGTCGCCATCAGCCAGTTCTGGGATCTTATACGGGACTCCTCTCCGTTGGAAAAGGACCGCCTTGCTCTGGATCTGCCGCAGGAAGCCATCAATGAGCTCTTTGAGCTGGTCTCTGACCCCAAGAAATATACTCGCCACGAGTACTACAATATGTCCTACTCTGAGATCCCCCTGGGCCCGACAACCTGCGCCGCTTGATACGGGCCGGAGCCTTGATAGCCATGGGCACCGATGCTGGAACGGTGGCCAACTTTCATGGGACCAGTTATCGGGAAGTGGCCGAACTAGTGCGAGCAGGAATGACTCCGATGCAAGCCATTGTGGCCTCAACGCGGAATACGGCTTGAGCTTTCAAAAAGCAAGATCTGGGCACGATCGAAGCTGGGAAATTGGCCGATATCATCGTACTGGAAGAAGATCCTCTAGCAGAGATTCAGAATCTTGAGCGGGTTCTCCACGTCTTCAAGTCCGGTCAACGGTTCAAGTAAACTTCTAAAACTCCCGACAGCTCCTCACCCATCGGTCGTAGAGACCGTCTCCACAGGCCGCTTCCGCGCCAGGAGATATAGCGTTCCGGGGGCCGTCCCAAGCTCTACTACTTCCAATCCGCATTCGTCACGTATGAACGCCAACGTTCATGGTCTGCGCTCCCTCCAAAGTAGCCATGGTGCACGAAGAAGGGATAGGCGATGCGTACCCAGATGTCTGGATTGATCACCATCAGTAAGAACTCGCCATTCGGGCGAAGCACCCGCTGAATTTCAGCGAGTGAGCGTTCCACGCCTTCCCGACTCAAATGATCGATCGCGTAGGCGCTGACCGCGGCATCGATCGAATCATCGCCCAGCGGCATGGAGCGCATGTCTCCGACCCGCGCCTCGATGCGATCCTCCACCCCGGCTCTGGCTGCATTGGCGAAAAGACGCTCCGGCTTGTTGTCCGGAATGCCGTAGTAGCCGTCGTACAGGTCCAAAGCGAGGACTCGACTGTCGGGTCGGGCCAACAGTACCATCAGTGAAGAGCGTCCTGAGCCGGCTCCCGCATCGAGCACCTGACCGGACCCCTCAACGAAGAATCGCTCAGTCGGCAGTTCCAGCGGCAGATTCATGCGCACGACCATCTGGACGATCAGGAATCCGGTGACCCCCCAACCCGCAAAGGCGACCGAGAGGGCACCTATCCAGCGTGGCCAGCTGAGCCGCCACGCCACCACCGCGAGGGATCCGAAAAACACCACAGCGATCAAGTGGCCATAATTCCACGGCCAGCCGTAACCAAAATCGTACTCGAATGGATTCATTATCTACTCCTTTTCTCCGTCGGCGTGATGCTCGAAGACCTGCTCAAGCGGCACCCCGAAAACGGCGGCAATCCGAAACGCCACCTCGAGTGACGGCGAGTATTTGCCCAGTTCGATGGCATTGACGGTCTGCCTCGTGACGCCAACCCGCTGGGCCAGCTGTTGCTGTGTCATCTCATCACTGTCGAACCGGAGGCGGCGAATCTTGTTGGTGATCGTTGTCCTGGCCATGTCAGATTCCGCCGCGATGGTAGACGATGCGAGCGGCGTAGTTCACCACCTGCCCAATCACAAAGGCGAGCAGGACGCGGAAGCCTAGCGCAATGGCGTTGGCCCCGAGGTGGATCGTGGTCAGCGCGAGCAATGAACCGACTACGTACACATAGTGGGCAACCCGGGTTGCCTTGAGATCGATCAGGCGTTCACGTTCGTCCCTGGGAGCCTGAGCGTCTTCCGGTGCCCGCATCGCAACTACGAGGTGCGCGACTACCTCAATGATTACCAGGGCGATGATGCAATAGAGCATGCCTCGCACCAGTTGGTGACTGGGCGACGGGGTCAAGTTCCAGGGAACGTGCAGGAAAAAGAAACCCGATACGACCAGGATCGAAATTAGGGATATCCAGGCACTCTTCTCGCGAAACGACATCTGTGCTCTCCAGGTTGTTCACAGACAGAGTGTATTATTTTTTACAATGTGTCCAATATTTTTGACGCCATGTCGCATATGATGGGCTCCCTAGCCCTGCTGGTTGCGGAAGACAATCCGGCGGGTCTCGATTTCGTCCGCCTCGATCAGCGGCTCGCTCTTGCCGCAGAGAGAGAAGGGCTGCGAGTCGTCTGGTAGTGACCCTTAGTTTAGTTAAGGAACGGCCACAGGACGGCTAGAGCGACCGGTCTTGTCAAAAGTCGCCAGGGTGGCACTTCCGGAGAGCGGCATCGGTTCGTTGTAGATCGGGGAATCGACGGTGAGCCGTCTTCCGTTGAGGGCATACCGGATGGTGAGCCCGGGGAAGATCGAATTGGCCTTCAGGAATCCCTCCTCCACTACCGCTCCGGGCGGAGGCAGACGATACTTCACGCCCCCATGCCAGTGATCCAGCCGGGGAAGTTCAACCTGGCCCAGAGCGTTCGCGAAATGTTCCCAGTCGTCGCGCATCTGAAGTTCTCGCTGCTCAGGATCTTCCGTTTCGGCCCAGTCGGGCTGAGGAGACCAGGCCCGCTCAGCCAGTGCCAACAGTTTCGGAAAAGCCATGTACTCCAGCTTTTCGCGACTGCTCAATAGTTCACCCCAGAGCTGGCCCTGAATCCCCCGGATGTTGGCCTTACCCTGGCCAGAATCACCAAGACTTGCGAGTCCGTCACCGGCATGGGCGGCCTCCATCTCTCGCAGTTGGCGCTGGTATTCCGCCAAAGGCAGGAATCCCCAGGCCTTGCGGGTGTTGACGAATCCCGCCCAGGAAAGCCCCGGTTCCACCGGATCGGCTTCGTAGGCCAGATCGAAATACAGGCGATCGGCATTGCTGAGGACCACCGGGAAACCGGCACGGGCAAGCTCAACCACGGTGCCTGGACCCGCCGCGCCGTGCCAGACGTTTGCGATCAGCTTCGACCCGGTGTCAGCTGAGCCGTTGGAAGCAGCTTCGCGCTCGGGCTGCTCCTGCAGGGCCAAAGCCGCCTCTTCCCAGCCGGCAATGGCAACTGAACGTGCCTGAAGAAGATCCGATACCCTGTGAAGAAAGTACCGCAATAGCTGATCTGCCTGTTCAGGGGCTCCCTCCATCCCAGACGAGAACAGGGCTAGACACTCGGGCGAACTCTCCCAGGCTCCGGCCGGGACCTCGTCCCCACCCACGTGCAAAGTATCCAACTCGAGATCCGCCTCCTGGTACATCTTGACAAGCTCATCTACGACCACCCCGAACCAGCGATAAGTCGAATCCCTGCAAACATTCAGAACGTTGTCCGACCAACTCTGCGCCGACACGTAACGGGAACTGTCGGCAGGGTCGCTCAGTAGGGAGTCGACGGCTGCCTTTGGATCTTCGTGGGCCAGCCGGCGGTAGCGGGCTTCCATCGACTTGATAGCGGCCCGCGCGTGACCCGGCAGATCAATTTCCGGAACCACCCGGATGTTCCGGCTGGTTGCGTGCCTGAGAATCCCCAGGAATTCTTCGCGCGTATAGAAACCGCTTCCGGAAGAAGACTCTGCATCCGGATCCGGCCCCGAACCGAATGAGGGCGGCAAGACGTCGGACTCGTCGGAGGTGTGTCCCCGATGCGCCCCCACTTGGGTCAGCTCACTCAGATCCGGGATTTCCAGTCGCCAGCCCTCGTCGTCGCTGAGATGGAGATGAAGCACGTTGAGCTTATACAGGGCCATCAGGTCGAGCAGTTTTCTGAGAGTCTCGGGCGACTGGAAATTGCGGGCCACGTCCAAAAGCAAACCTCGATGCGCAAAACGGGGAGCGTCGACGATGTCGATTCCCGGTATCGAGAGTTCTTCCTGAACCTGAAGATAGGCATCGGCGGGAAAAAGTGCTCGCAAAGTCTGGATCCCATAGAAGATCCCGGCCCGATCGGTGCCCACGATCTGAATTCCGATCGCCGGACTAACCAGTAGGCCGTAAGCCTCCCCACCGGCCCGCTTGACAGAGCGACCCACCCTGACACGATCCCGTCTCAAAAGGATTGTGTTGTGGGCGGCCCTGTCCCCGACTGCCATATTGAGTTTCTTCCCCAACAGCTTCTCGAGCTCGTCGGAAAGGTAACCCGCTTCGAACTCCAGACCAGGTTCGTATCGAATGAGAAATCGGGAAGTGAGAGCCACTGTTCGCGAAGTCCGTCGCAACGAGACCGGTGTGGGGATTACCGGGGTGAGGGAATCCTTGGGGAGAATTTGGAGATTCGCCGCGGCCCGAAACCGCGACTCAGCGGTGGGCACATCGGCGATGCTCCCCGCAGGAAACGGAAGCACCCGGCTCTCAATCGAGCCGGAGACAGAGGGGGGTTCGCCCGTTTCGGCCCCGTATACGAGGTAAAAACCAGACGGTCCCTGCGATTGGTTCACAGAACGTCCTCTAGAGCGAAAGAGAATTCTTGCTTCGGCCTCTCGCTCAAGCCGGAATCCCGGCTCGGGAAGGAGCCGAAAGTAATCGCCATGGATGTGCTCGACCCGCGCCCCGGCCGAGTCTGGTTCCGGCAAGACCGTGCGGAAATAGCTGAAGTAGATGATCCAATCGCTTCCCAAAACCTGGTCGCTGTGATTGCTCAGGATCAGCTCTGAGTCGAAGGAGCCTTCTCCGAGGGAGGAGTCCGACAGCACCTGCCAGCCGATCCTGAGCCGGTCGGCCGGCGGATTTCCTGCGGGTTCCAGAGCACAGCTGACCAGGGCGACGCAGCCTGCGACCAGGAGACAAAGACGCGTCATCGGGAGCACCGTCTCGAGAGGTCGGGATCTCGTCTGGGCAACCGAAATCGTCAGGAAGTCGGTTTGGGTCATGGGCTGATTGTAGCGCCGAACGGGGAGTGGCTGCAGCTAGTTCACTGTGAGTCGATAACCGGACCGCGGCGTTTGGAATGCCAGCTCTCAGAGAGCCAAGCGGCAGCGCGAGCGCGGGAAAGCCAGACTCGTTGGCACCAGGACTCCGGCTCCCTTGGCTCCTGAGAGACGGTCTCTGTTGCATTCTGAGAGCACATTCCAAACGAAAAGTATGACGGTCGCGACGAGAGTTGATACTAAAATTGTTCTTGCCATTGTCCTGTTCTGTAGATCCATTCAATCTGACGTCGGGCACGCAGTGCATTTTGCGATCGGGAGCCAGGGTACGATTCCGATGTTTGAGGGGTCCCTGATGGAGCCGGATTCGGTCTGGACAGCCGGGTTCGTCAGCAAATCTAACTCCTACAAAGCATGGATCGGTTCTGAGGAGGCGAAGCAAACAAAAGAGGCATCAAGTCAGAGGATAATCGAGTTTCAGGTTAGCCAGTATCTAAACCCGGATAATTCCAGCCGCCCCGGCGTTGACCGCTAACCAAAAAGACGCTCCGGGAGTCTAAGACCCAAGACACGGCATACTGACCACCTGATTGGAGGGGTTATCACGATGGACACCTTGTGCCGAGACATTCGCGTCGCAATTCGCAGTCTTCGTAAGAAGCCGGGCTTTACCGTCACCGTAATTCTGACCCTTGCGCTTGGAATAGGGGCCGACACTACCATCTTCAGCGTCGTCCACTCAGTACTCCTGAAACCGATCGACTACCCTAAGGAGAGACCTCAGGATGTCGTTGTAATCGCGGAAGTCTCCTCTGGACGCATGGCTGTCTCCTATCCGACTTTTCAGGATTGACGGAAGATCCCAACTTCTTTCGAAAATCTTGCCGGTTTCAGAAACAGCAGCGTCAACCTGACTGGTCGTGAGAAGCCGCTACGTCTCTCCGTCCGCATGACCTCATCGAACTATTTCGAGATTTACGGGGTTCGGCCATTGATCGGACGCTTCTATACACTCGATGAGGATCGGGCGGGAGGAGAGTTAGTTACTGTCTTGAGCTATCCCCTCTGGCAGAGCCAATTTGGGGGCAGAGAGGACGTCCTGGGAGAATCGGTCACTCTGAATGAGCAGTCCTTCACGATCGTCGGGGTCCTTCCGGCAGGCTTTGGGCTCCTTCCCAGTGAGCGCCTCTTCGTTCCGCTGGAGAGCTGGGCCGAAACCTACGCATCCAAGAGCCGTGGAGACCATCAGGGCATATTTGCAGTGGTCCGGCTGGCGACGTCCTCGAGTTTCGCAGAGGCCCGTTTGGAGATGGAGGCCCTTGCGAAGAGATTGGAAGAGGAGTATCCGAAGACCAATTCGGGAGTGGGCGTGCAGTTGGATTCGCTGGAAGAAATGAGACTACGCAACTATCGAGGCATGCTCCTACTCTTGCTGGGGGCTGTGACACTCCTCCTGTTGATCGCTTGTAGTAACGTAGCCAATCTCATGCTGGCTCGAGCCACCAGCCGGCTCAGAGATACCGCCGTGCGTGCAGCCATGGGAGCCGGCCGCTGGAGAATCATCAGACAGATCCTGACCGAGAGCGTTCTTCTCTCTTTCCTGGGAGGAGGTGCCGGACTGGCACTTGCGTTGGTGGGGCTGCGACTCATCCAAGCGACGACCCCCTTCGATGTCCCGCGGCTGGCTCAGGCAGAACTGAACTGGCCGGTCCTCCTGTTTGCCCTTGTAGTCTCTACCGCATCCGGGATCCTATTCGGTCTGATTCCCGCTCTGCAAACATCCCGGACTGATGTCAATTCGTTTCTCAAGGATGGCGGCAGAAACGCCGGCAATCTATCCGGCCAGGGGCTGAGACAGACCTTCCTGGTGGCAGAAGTGGCTTTGGCAACCGTGCTCCTATTAGCGGCCGGACTCCTGGTCCGGACCCTCTTCGAACTGACCCGAGTCGACCTCGGTTTCGAGCCAGCAAAAGTGCTGACCATGAACCTGGGCCTCACTGGAGAGCGCTACACTCGAGAGAACCTGACCACTTTCTATCGAGAGCTCAAACAACAAGTGGAGGCCGTGCCTGGAGTCGAGTCCGCCAGTGTTGGCACGGCGATACCGATGCAGGGATCGAATTGGACCTCGATCTTCATTGTTGAAGGGCAACCCATACCGGCCCGAGCGCAGCTGCCCGCTTCAGCTTTTACGCCGGTCGACACCGGCTACTTTTCAACCCTTGGGATCCGCTGCTCCAGGGGAGACGCTTCCACGAGTTTGACCGACCTGACACACAGTCTGTGTGTGTCGTCAATGAAAGCCTGGCTCGCCACTTCTGGCCCGGGGAATCGGCTCTCGGCAAGAGGCTCAAGCAGGGATGGCCGGAAAGTGACGGCCCCAACCATCCCTGGCGTGAAGTGGTCGGAGTCGTTGGCGATGTGAAGCAGGATGGACTGGATCGAGAGTCCAGAATGGAGACCTATCTTCCGATGGCGCAATCGCCACAATCATTCATCCGACTCGTGGTCCGTTCTGAAAAATAAACTCTGCCTCTGGTCGAACCGATCCGTAAGGCGTTGCAGCAGCTGGATCCCAATATTCCTCTCTACTCTATCCAATCGATGGACGATCTCATCTCTGGCTCAATCGCTCCCCAGCGCTTCACGATGTGGATGTTAGGCCTTTTCGCGGCTCTGGCTCTCAGTCTGGCCGCTATCGGGATCTACGGAGTCATCGCCTACGTCGTGGCATGCCGCACACAGGAAATGGGACTTCGAATGGCCCTGGGAGCTCGCCCCGGCCAGGTCTTCAAGTTGGTGGTTCGCCAGGGCCTGGTCCTGACAACCGCAGGTCTGCTGCTTGGAGTGGCGGCTCTCCAGCTGGTGACCCGGGGACTTGAGAGTCTTCTCTTTGGAGCTGACGCGAGTGATCCAATGATGTACCTGGGGGTGCTGACGGTACTCGGCCTCGTAGCCTTTGTGGCCAGCGCAGCACCCGCCTGTCGAGCTACTTCCGCAGATCCCATGGCGGCATTGCGGATGGAGTGACACCACGGTTGCCCGTGCCCGGTAATCATCTTTGGAGCTGATACGTAAGGGGATGTATGGACCGACAGCATCCTCGGTGGATTTCGTGGATCGACGAAGTTCGACAGGACATCCGCTACGGTGTCCGCCGACTGATAAAGAGTCCCGGCTTCACCATTGTGGCGATGCTCACGCTTGCGCTCGGAACCGGCGCGAACACCACTATGTTCAGCGTGGTCAATGGCCTGCTCCTCCGGCCCCTTCCCTTTGACGAACCTCACCAACTGGTCACGCTGGCACTAGACCGCCAGGGGGACCGCCGCCTCGGCCCGTTTTCCGCCTCGGAGTATCGGGTGTTCGCGGAAGCCTCCAACGTTTTCACGCACGTCGCGGCACGAACCTTCTTCCCAATGATGCTGAACGATGGAGCTCGGACGCGGATGGTCGAGGGTGAGATCGTCAGCACCAACTACTTCGAGATGCTCCGGGTTTCACCCGTCTTGGGCCGATTCTTTGCTCCTCAGGACGATGACGGCGCTGCTCGCATCGTCCTCAGCCACAGGCTCTGGCAGCAGGGCTTTGGAGGCGATCCAGAGGTGGTCGGCCGCATGATCCGTCTCAGGCGCCGAGCGTTCCAGGTCATCGGCGTTGCACCTGCCGGTTTTAACGGTGCGATGTTGTTGATTGCGAGCGACTATTGGATTCCCCTTGGTGTGCAGGCAGCGCTGCTCGCCGACGGTGCTGCCGGTATCAGTGACGGTGGCACGGACGAGCGACAGAGTAATGATCCGAGCTGGTTCGGCCTGGTGGGTCGGCTCAAGCCAGACGTCATGCTGCCGGAAGCCGAAGCGCAACTCACGACGATCGCTTCTCGATTGCCGCGGGCGGCCCAGGACCGCGCGCCCGCAGCCGTGGTGGTGCGCCCGGCTACCGGGTTTGGCGTACCGGCAGGCGTGCGCGGACAAGTGGTTGGGCCGTCAGCGATCCTCCTGGCGCTCGGGCTGCTCGTGCTTGGGGTTTCGGTTACCAACGTAGCGTGTCTCCTGCTCGCCCGAGCATCGACTAGGAGCCGGGAGATCGGCGTACGACTCGCGCTGGGAGCGAGACCGAGACAGGTGCTCAGACAGATCCTCACGGAAAACGTCGTGCTCGCGCTATTGGGCGGTGCAGCTGGAGTCGTGTTGGCGTACTGGGTCAGCGACCTCTGGACAGTCTTTGGGTCATCGACCTCGGAGTACGTTTCCTTCGTCCTGGATGTCAGGCCGGATGCGAGGGTTTTCGTCGCTGCCCTGCTCGTGTCAGCCTGCGTCGGAGTGACCATCGGACTGGCTCCAGGCCTACAGGCTACCCGCATCGATCCGGCCGCGGCCATGACGGTGTCGCTACACCCAGTGGAGCACGCAGGGGAACGTTCCGTGCCCTCAACCTATTGGTCATTGGTCAACTGGCGGCCTCAACCGTGCCTTTGGTGGCCGCGGGACTGCTGGTCCGGAGCTTCTTGCATGTGCGGGACAGCGATCCCGGGTTTGACACTCGAAACGTGCTCGCGATCTCGCTCGATCTGACCCAAGCGGGCTATGGCGTCACCCAGGGCCAAGCCCTCTACGACGAGCTGCTGGCACTCACCCTACCCCATCCGGGAGTACGCGCGGCGAGCTTTTCGCGCACCGTGCCCCTTTCTCCCGCGGGACGCCTGGTGACGGTCGTGTCCCAGAACGGGACGGACGCAGGCGACGACCAAACCCTCTCCGGAGTGGGATCCGGCCTCGTTTCCCCAGGCTACTTTGAGACCTTGCGGATGCCGTTGCTGCGCGGTCGCGACTTCACCGCAAACGACAGGGGCGGTGGCGCACCAGTAGTGGTCGTCAACCAGACCATGGCCCGCCGCAGATCCGCTGGGGCGGCGATTCCAAGTCGCAGGCCCTACTGCCGAACAGCTGGAGGTTATCGGCGTGGTCAAGACGGTTAAGTATCGGCGCCTCGGAGAGGATCCTCCCCCCGCATTCTACCGGTCGCTCCGACAGCAGTTCTCCCCCGTGATGACGCTCCTCGTACGCACGGCCACCGACCCACGGCAATTGATCGGGCCGGTTGGCCAGCATTTGCGAACACTCGACCCCGATCTGGCCCCCATCGCCGTCACCACCGTCGAGGACCAGATCGAGGCGGAACTCAAAGCGCGGCGTGGTTTCGCGGGTGTGTTTCTCGCAATCTGTGGGCTGGGACTGCTCATTAGCAGCCTGGGGCTGTATGGCGTGATGGCCTACCGGGTCCGTCAACGGAGGCACGAGTTGGCGCTGCGGATCGCACTTGGTGCACCGGCGCACCTGGTGCTCGGCCAGGTGTTGCGTCGAAGCCTCGGGCTGACCTCGGTGGGCCTCGCCCTGTGGCTTCTCGGGGCTCAGCCGCTCACCCGAGTACTGTCTGGGATGTTGTACGGGCTGACTCCAACCGATCCGCCTACCATGCTCGGAGTCATCGCTCTTCTGCTGTCGGTCGCGTTCGCCGCCTCCATCATCCCTGCCAGACGCGCAACAACGATCGGTCCCATGATCGTGCTACGCGACGAATAGTGCTGCAAAGGGATTTCCCTACCTGAACACTTGCCGAGCCGAGACATGTCCGTCCATACTCGACTCCCATTTCAAGCCAGGGAGGCAACCATGTCGATTCGAAGGATTGTGCTTTTTTTGATAGTAACCTTGGGACTGCTGAGCCCTTTGTGGGGGCAAGACGAGCCCTTCCGAATGGCCCTGACCGGAGATTCCATCATCACGAGACGACTCTCTGTCTACGAGGAACCTGAGTTCCTCAAGATGGTAGAGCTGATCCGGGGAGCCGATGTCGCATTCACCAACATCGAAATGCTCTTTCACAACTATGAAGGATACCCGATGCATCAAAGCGGGTGTACCTACATGAGAGCTGAGCCGGGGCTGGCGGCTGAACTGGTATGGGCAGGCTTCGATCTGGGATCGCTGGCCAATAACCACACGGAGACTACGGCGTAACAGGCATGCGTCTGACGATGGAAACCGTGCGCCGAGCGGGGCTGGAAGCGGCTGGAGCAGGCAACAGCCTGCCTGAGGCTCGCGAGGCCAAATTCCTGGAAACGGACCCGAGCTCGAGTAGCTCTGATCTCCGTGGCCTCAACCTTTCCCGACCACTCGCGTGCCGGAAAAAGCCGAGGCGACATCCCGGCCCGTCCCGGATTGAATCCACTGCGTTTCGAGACCACGACACTGGTCTCCAGTCGGGGCATAGAACTGCTCCGCGAATTGAGACAGGAAATGGGACAAACCTCCATTCCTAACTCAGCGACACTCCGCCTATTCGGTCGCTCATTCGAGATGAGTGACAACCCTGGAACTCGCACCGTTCCAAACCAAGAAGACCTCACCGAAATCGGAGCGGTCGTTAGCAACGCTAGCCGGCTGGCCGACTACACCATTGTCACGCTTCATGCCCACGAAGGAGCAGAGAATCGTTTTGTGCCGGCACAATTCCTGGTGACCTTCGCTCGAGCGATGATTGAAGCAGGCGCCGATGTCTTCGTGGGACACGGACCGCATGTCTTGCGAGGGATCGAGATCTATCAGGGCAAACCAATCTTCTACAGCTTAGGGGACTTCCTCTTCCAGAACGAGACACTGCTTCGACTGCCGGCAGAGAACTATGCACCCTACGACTTGGATGCGAATGCCCACGTAGCCGACTTCAACGATCTACGCTACCGCAACGACACCCGAAGATTCCCAGCTACGCCAGAGATCTGGGAATCAGTCGTCGCGCCGGCTTGGCAGGGCAAGATACTGGTGGGCATTGAACTCCATCCAATCTCACTCGGCTTTGGAAAAGGGCGGACCGAGAGAGGTCGCCCCAAGCTGGCCGATCCCCGACTGGGCCGCAAGATCATCGAGGACTTGCGCCGTCTCTCAGAGCCCTTGGGCACGATCGTCGAGTATGAGAATGGGATCGGCAGGGTGAGAGTTTCGAGTTCCCAATCGAATTAGAAGCAGACGCCGCATAGGCACCTCTCCCTTGCAACTTGCTTAAAGTCGAGTCAAATTTGCGAAACTCGGAACTGACTGTCACTTGGCCTCGGTGTCGGTGCCTAGTGTCGGCAACAAAGCGGATCGATTTTGATGTAATTTCGATAATATGCTAAATAACGAATAAAGATCCGGACCTTCACGTTCTGAACACTGGGAATGAAGTCACCAAGAAATTAGATTTGAGAAAGAGTGTGGCCTTTCGGATGGGCGGCAGCCAGGGTCCGACGTTTCAAGGACTCCTGTCTGAAGACGGGACGGGGTTAGCCGGAACGTTTTCGCAAGGGACCGCGATTCCTGGTCCTCGCCGACTCTCTGACCGGCCGCGGGTTAGCGGTGCTTCGCGTGGACGACCGCGGCGTCGGGGGTTCCGGTGGCGGAGGTCCATCAGACACGGCTGAGGATTTCGCCGATGACGTGCTTGCAGGAGTTGGGTTTCTTAAGAGCCGTTCCGATATTGACGCCAGAAAGATCGGGCTCATTGGTCATAGCGCAGGCGCGATGATCGCCCCAATGGCGGCCAACCGAACATCCGACGTCGGCTGCTGGTCGCGTACGCGACACCCGCGTTCTGCTACGCGCTGAACCTTGACCGCCGGTCGATCCTTGCACAAGTGGAGATTCCGGTGTTGGCCGTCTATGGTGAGTTGGACAGCCAGGCCCCCCAGAGAGAATCCGGCTGCCATCGAATCCGCGCTTGTCGAGGCAGGAAACCGGGACTATTCGCTAGAGGTACTGCCCAAGCTAAACCATATGTTTCAGACGAGCCAGACCGGCTCGATGGTCGAGTGGGGATCAATCGAGGAGACGATCGCTCTCTCCGCATTGGCGCTGATCGGAGACTGGATCGAGTCTCACGTCCAGCGAATCAGCCTCGCGCCCAGAAATAGACAGGCAGTCCGGCGGCCAGCAGGATCAGCCCGTAGCCCACGACCTGGCCGCCCGAGCCGATAATCGCGAAGAGGGAAAAAGCGAGGGCCAGGGCGGCCACCGCCACGGACGGCCAACGGGTCGTTCCTGCACGACGCTGCAGCACCAGATCGGAGGCGGCCGAAGAAGCGTAGGGTATGAGCGTCGTCAATGTGGAAAGCAGAATCAACAGTTCGAAAGCGGCGACCAGGCCTTTACTGTAATTCATGGCAATCAAAGCCGACACCAGGAGGCCGAAGGCCGGAACTCCATTCGAATTGAGCCGCTTGAAGCGGGCCAGAAACAATCCGTCCAGAGCTGCCGCCCTGGGCATCTGGCCGCTCAACAAGATATTCGAGTTGAGCGACCCTACGATAGACACAAGTGCGCCGACGCCAATGAGTCTTGCGCCCGACGTCCCGAAAACAGCAGAGGCAGCATCGGCAAAAGGAGACGACGATTCCGCAAGTTCTGCCGTCGGGACCAGGGCCATCACGCCCAACGTCGCCAGAATATAGACTGCGGTGGCCGTCAGCGTGCCCAGCACCAGCGCTCGTGGAATCGTGTGTTGCGGCGCAACAATATCTTCTGCCGGAATCGTGGCGGCTTCCACTCCAACGTAGGCCCACATCGTCAGCATGGCCACGCCGTCAACCAGCAGTGGTAGCGGCTCAACCTCCGGATTGGTGGCAGGTAGGGTCGTTACATTCCCTGCCAGGAAACCCGCCGCGGCAACGGCAAGGAGCGGCAGCAACTTCAGAAAGGTGGTTGCCAACTGGACGATCCCGACGGTGCGCACGCCGGCCAGGTTGATTCCGGTGAAGAGCCAGATGACGGCGACAGCGGCCATCGCCCCGGCTGCGGGCACACTCGAAAGCACTGGGATGAAGACACTCATATATCCGGAAAATGCCACCGCAATCGCTGCCATGGCCGACCAGACGGCAATCCAGTAACCCCAGGCTATAAGGAAGCCTGGAAGGTCACCGAATGCGGCGCGCGTGTAGGCATAGGGACCTCCGATTCTGGGAATGCGTCGCGCCAGTGCTCCCAGCGATAGAGCGATGAAGAGCGTCCCTGTCGCGGCAACGATCCATCCGATCAGGCTGAAGCTACCATAGGGGGCGAGCACCGCGGGCAGGAGAAACACACCGGATCCGATCATCGTGCCCACTACAAGTGCCCATGTCCGCCAGAATCCCAGGCTTTTCGCCATCCGAGTGCCTCCCAGGTCGAATCGATACGGCGCTCTTGCCATGAAGTCACCTGAAAGGGGCTTTTCACTCCTCGAGGTGCTGGTCGCAGCGGTGATCTTCTCGGTCATTTCGGGGGCCGTCGTCACCCTTCTCTGCCAAAGCCAGCGCGCTTTTCAAACCCAGCAAGATTTCAACCAGGCGGGTGTTGAAGTGCTGATCGCATTGGACCAAATGGTGCGTTCCCTACGGCATGCCGGAAATGATCCCCTGGACGCGCTGTCAGATGCTGGAGTGGACCCGGTCGAGATTCTAGGGTCGGGACATTTCCGGGTCAATTCTGATATCACCGGTTCGGTTGACAGTGAAACCGCCAATCCCAAAGAAAAGGCCGGAAGCCCAGACGGAGTTCTGGATGCCATCTATGAAATAGTCGAGTATCGCTACGATACAAATTCTAAGAATCTCATGGTCGATGTTGGTTACGGTGAGACCGTGCTGGCTGGCAACATCGAAGGCTTTAACGTGAAGTATTTCGATAGCGATGGATTTGAGACGACGACTGACTCTGAAGTGATCCGGGCCAGGATTCGCTTAGTTGCGGCCACTGAGACGATCGATAGCTCGACCGGAAGGAAGAACCTGATCTCGCTGCGCTCCGACGTGTTGCTGAGAGCCACGACCTATGATCTCTTTTCACTCTTCTGAGCCAGTCTCGGAATTCTCAGGCGGGATTGCACTCAAGAGCGTCGGGCGGATCTCTCAGGATTGGGGCGAGGGTTTCCAGAAATGAGGTTGTAAAATGAATCAGATCCATCATGAGAAACCAGGCCGAGAGGCAAAACCCACACGCACGAGAGGGGTTTCGCCCTCCTGCTGGCTACCATTATCGCGGTTCTGCTGACCCTCATTGGTCTAAGTCTGACCACCAGCAGCATGACTGAATTCCAGAGTATGAATGAGTTCGAGGCTCATGAAAAAGCCCTGATGATTGCAGACGCTGGTCTCAACCTGGCGAAAGAGCAGTTGAGAGGGCAAATTCTGAGCGATCTGTTGTCTGCTCAAACGAATGTCCCTAAATACACTGACTACACCGATCCCGAGGCAGGCAGCTTCGCGGCTCGGAATCCGATCTTGCCCTTTGAAGCGCGGAACATTAATTTTAGCGATCTTCCCACTGCGGTAGGCACCAGGCAGGTGCAGGCCTTCCTGACGAGCACGGTCGGTAGCCCGATTAGCAATGGCTGGCGCGGGAGATACTTTGCCAGTCTGACGGATAACGCAGATGAAGCACTTTTCGGTCTGCTCGACGATCCCCTTGCCGACATGGATTATTCCGTCATTTTGCGAGTGGTTGGAGTTCACCCGATCGATGGCTCGCAGGGATCCGGAGTCGGCTCGGCCCGAAAAAACGCTGTGGCCATTCTGGAAGCAGAACTCCAGAGAGAGATGAGTTTTGATCTCAGTTCTCCCATGAACTTCCTGGGCCCCAATGTCGATGCCACTTTTGCCGGGAATGCTTTTAACATCTCGGGAGATGATGATCATCCAGCGATCGGAGTCATGAACGACGATCCGGGGACAGACGGCGCAGACGGCTACGCCAGCCTCCTGTCTGCTGTGGGTAGTTTCGGAACGTTAATCGGCAAGAACGGACCCGATGGAATCCCGATCATGGATCTGACCCAAACGGTGCGAGACGATGCCGACCCGGGTTCGGTTAACTTGTTCGACCCGGACTACCTCATGCGATTCGCCAGTTTGATCGCTGCTTTTGCCGATGTCCTCTATGAAACCGACCAGGTGCTGGAAGGTCGAAATACTGTACTAGGCACGGTCGACGATCCACAAATCACGGTCGCGCTGGGAGATCTCGACTTGAGTGGCAGAGGATCGGGTGCCGGAATCTTGGTGGTAAAAGGGAACCTGATTTACGAGGGTGCCTTCGATTTTGACGGTGTGGTTCTGGTACTGGGAGAGGGTAATGTAACCCTTTCCGGCGCCAACAAGACCATTACGGGCGGGCTCTTGATTGCCAGAATCGAGGACGATGGAGCAGGTAATTACAGTGTCGGTGTTCCCACACTCTCATTGTCAGGCAATAGCGATTTTGTCTTCTCTGGAGACTCCATTCGGTTGGCTGTTAGTCTCTTGCCGATGAAGGTCACGTCGATGCGGGAAATCACTCCCGAATTGGAGCCCTAAGCACCTTCTTTTCGGAATCCCAAACCCCCGTGATCCGCAGTAATTCCGGTGCTTCTTCAGGGAACTGTTGTTGACTTTCTCCATGATCCCCACGGGCAGCGTTCCTTTTATGTGCCTTGTGATGGTTGTCGCAGGGTGCTTTGGATTGGATCTCAAATCTTTCAGTTTCGAATCTCGCTGACGGACCGCAGCTCAACAACACTTGCCTGCAGAAGCACCTCAGGTGAGTGGTCTCCTTAATGAATCTGATTTGGAGAGTCAGGCCAGGGGAGCCCTACAATTTGTCACCGAGCAAGCGTTGCAACTCCTTCTTGCAGCTTCGATTTGAGGTCAAGCTGGTCCCGTCCTCGAGGCGGATCGAATACTCACCGTGAAAGAGGGGATGGAGTTCCCGGATGACGTCCAGATTCACGATCGCAGAGCGGTGGATCCGCAGGAATTGGGAGGGGTCCAGCTTTCCGGCTAGATCTTTCATGGCGCGCCGGATCAGGTGAGCGCTCCCAGCCGTGTGGAGCTTGACGTAGTTACCCTCGGCCTCGATCCACAGGATCTCCTCGGTCTTGATCAATAACACCCGACCGGTCTCCTTGACGGCCACACGCTCCAGATATCGCTTGCCAAGGCGGTCCAACAGGTCCCTGACCTGGTGATGAAGCACATGATCTGCCCGCCGCCGCATCCGAGCTTTCGCCCGATCCAGGGCCTTACCGAATCTTTCGCTGTCGAAAGGCTTGAGGAGGTAGTCCAATGCCAGGTAGTCGAAGGCCTGGATCGCGTACCGATCAAAAGCGGTTACGAACACGATGGCGGCGATCTTCTCGTGATCCACGGCCTGGAGTACCTCGAAGCCGTCCAGTTCGGGCATCTGCACGTCAAGGAAGAGGAGCTCGGGGCTCAGCCGGCTGATAGCCTGGACAGCTTCCACTCCGTCGGCACATTCTCCGACCACTTCGATCTCAGGATCGCCTTCCAACAGCATTCGAATTCGCTCGTGAGCCAGCTCCTCGTCATCTACGATCAGGGTCCGAAACTTCAAGGGGCTTGCTCCGCCGCCGATGCCGAGTAGGCTCGGAAGGAATCTCCAGCGAAACCTTCACGCCGCCCGCGGCAACATTCTCGATATCGAGCTCATGGTCGGGACCGTACAGCTTTTCGAGCCGAGTGCGGATATTGGCCAGGCCGATTCCGGGACCTTCCGTGCGGGCGCCTGGTCCGATACCCGGACCGTCGTCCCGGACCGCCAAGAGGAGCCTCGATCCTTCGCGCCGTGCCGAAACTTCGAGATTCCCTGCCCTGGACCGGGCTTCCACTCCGTGGCGGATCGCATTTTCGGCCAAGGGCTGGAGGATCATGCTCGGGACGCGTGCTTCTAGAACCTCCGGCTCTACATGGTAGGAGCCGCTCAGGCGGTCACGGAACCGGACCTCCTGAATCTGGAGGTAGAGCTTCGTGAACTCGAGCTCGTCAGAGAATGAGACTTCCTGAAGCTCCCCACTCTCGAGTGCCCGGCGGAGCAGGTCGCTGAGCTGGGTGAGCATCTTCTCGGCCGCCTCTAGATCTTTGCGCATTAAAGTCAGAATTGAGTTCAAGGTGTTGAACAGAAAATGGGGTCGGAGCTGATCCTTGAGCAGCTGGAGCTGGGCGCCCGCCAGGCCCGCCTCCAAGTGCAACGTTCGCTGCAATCGTAGCTGTGAGGCTTCGTGGTGGCTCAGAGCATGACTCAGACCCATGATCACCCAGCCCGTCAACAAACTAATGTTGAAAATGTCCATGCCCGTCGATCGCAGCCTTTCGATCCCGGAAGCCTGGGCGATGGGTGAATAGACCGCTAGCTTGACCAGGCTGACGAAGAAGGTGGCCAGCAAGTGGATCAGCAGGCTGCGAAACCAGGAGCCTCGGCCCAACGGATAGCGCCGGGCCAGAAATAGAAGCAAAGGCGAGAGCGCCGCCCAAACGTACCACTCGCTTAGCCCAAGAAACAAGGCACCGGACCACGGGATCGATCGGCCCGCATAGGTATAGGCCAGGTAGGTCTGGCTGGAAAAGAAAAGGCCCACTACCGTCCAGCCCGCCCAAAACAGCGCAACTCTCTTGAGCCAGGATCCCATCGCGGCGATGCTATCAGATGGGAGCAGTCTTCGACCAACGCTCCTTGCGAGTTCTTTGCAGCTCTCGGATTCGTGCAGGTCTGCGGCCATACGCCAGCAGGAAGAAGATCAAAGCCAGAGTCAGGGTGACTCCGCTTTGCAGCATTTCTCCCTGCACCAGATGAGTCCCGCAGGCCCCCACCATGACCACTCCCAGAACCAGACTGCCGTAGCTGGAAAATCTCGGGATGAATAGGAGAATACCTCCCAGTAGCTCCAGAAAACCGACGACCAGGTAGAAACCATCCGGGTAGCCGAAACGCTCGAAAACCTGGGGCCACGGGGAACCTGGGGCCAGCTTCATGATCCCCTGCATCGCAAACAGAGCACCCAGCAAGACGATCACGGTCCAGATACCCACTGCCTTCAGTACCGGAACAACCTTTGACTTGTCCGTGCGACTTCTCCTTTTCTTGAGAAGATCAGAACATCATCGGTGAGATAGAGAAAAGCCTTTGTTACGGTCTGGAGGAAGCTGGGATGAATTGGTGATTCTACTCACTCCTTGTACTCGTGAGTGGGTCCACGCGAGTCGCGCGGTAGGCGGGAAGGCACGAGGCGAAGCCGGCAACCAAGACCAGCACGGCTGTGACCGTTAGGTAGGTTATGGGATCGAGCGTGCTGACCTCGTACAGCAGCGTGCTCAGCACACGGGCCGAGACGAGGGCCAGCAAGACACCGACTACGACTCCGGGCAAGAGCGAGGATACGACCATTCATGTTACGATATATTATTATTGGAATGGTTCCGAGATGCCAGAAGCACGGCGCGGGGCCGCCACCGAAATGAAGAAAAAAAGGTCCAATAGCAAGCTGATGATTCGAAGCGAGGATATCGGGCCCGCAAACCCAGGGCGCAGCAGTGGAGAGCAGTCGCCAAGTGCTTCGGACAGGAAACAGCAGCTGCCGAGAACAGAGGCAGTCAATGATTACCAGGCACTCTCCGCCCGCGAGTTCCACATCCTTCTCGCCGTCTCGCGACAGCCGCTCAACGGATACCAGATTTCACAGTCAGTCGAAGAAGCCTCGAATGGGAAGGTCCGTTTGGGTCCAGCCACCCAGTATGTAAATCTCCACCGGCTGGTGGAAAAGGATCTGCTCCAGGAAGTAACCCGGCGGGAGCAGCATCGCTCTGACGGTCGAGGTCAGCGGTTTTGGTCATTGTCTCTTCTCGGGACTCGGGTACTCAGAGCCGAGGCCCATCGTCTGGCGGCCGATGCAGCTCTCGCGCTGGCCCAACTTGGGAGCGAGGACTGACCCATGAGTACCCTGCAGTTCTCGAGGCGAATTTTCGCAGTCGCCTTGCTTCTACTCCCGCGCTGGTTCCGCCAGGAGTATGCCGAAGACATGATGCGCGACTATGTGGAACGCTCACGGGAAATCGGTCGCAGGTCGGGACGGCCTGCGCGAGTGGCTTTTCAAACCTGGTCTATACTGGAGGTGCCCGACCAGGCATTAAGCGTCCGCCGAAACCGCCTAAGGCCCGGAAAAACCGCCGTCCCCATTTCCGCCTGGGGCGCCAAGCTGGCAGCGGCCCTTTCCGAGTCAATGCGGAACCCTGGGGGAGTCCGCTACGCCTTACGCTCCTTGAAGGCCACCTGGCTTCTGTCTGCGATTTCGATTCTGACGATAGCTCTGGGTGTTGGGCTCACGACGACACGACGTTCAGCATCGTATATGGCGTCGTACTTCGGCCGCTCCCCTTCCCGAGCGCAGAACGACTGGTGGCTGTGGAACTTAGGGCCCTGGAAGCTGGGACCGGCACACCCCAGTTCGAAGCTCTGGATCTGAGAGACTTTCGCCGGCGGCAGACATCTTTTGATGGTCTCGAGGGGTACTTCAGCAGACGCGTAAGCGTCACGGACTCCGACGGCTACAGCCAGAGCATCGCCGCTGGCTTCGTAACGGCCTCAGCTTTGCAACTGCTGGGAGTCAGACCCTACTTGGGCCGCACCTTCCTACCGGGGGAGGATTTCACTACCGACATTCGGGCCGTGGTCTTGGGCCATCGGGTTTGGCGGTACCGATACGGCGGCGGAGAAGTAGTGGGGACAACGATTCAGGTGGACGGACGTAGCCTCCAGGTGGTGGGTGTCATGCCAGCTGGCTTTGAGTTCCCGGTGGCCGAGCAGATTTGGCTGCCCATGGACTTCGACCTGCCAGCCAGCGATCGGGGTAGTGGAGGGAGTTTCGCTGTCGTTGGCCGCCTCAAAGAAGGCCTGGGAATTAGCGCTGCAAACGCAGAGGCAGAGATCATTGCGAGTCAACTCTCAGCCGAAAACCCTGGGCTATTCCCTCCTCTTGGCGCCAGAGTGTATCCGTTCGCTGAGCGCCATCTCCCGCGAGGAATCGCCCCCATACTCCAAGTGATGCTGGCCGCCGTGTTCGGAGTGTTGTTGATCGCCTGCGCAAACGTCGCTAACCTGCTGTTGGCCCGATCCCTGGCAAGAGTCGACGAAGTGTCGATTCGGAGGGCGCTGGGCGCAAGTCGGGGCCGAATTGCCCACCAGTTTCTGATGGAGTCCCTGCTGTTGTCGGCGACCGGATGCCTATTCGGCTTAGGGCTGACGGCCATGAGCATGGATGTGGTTAGCGGTTGGTTACCCGATTTGTCGCTACCCTACTGGGTCGACATCTCGCTGGCCACTCCCGCCCTGGCACTCACAGCCGGCTTGATCCTGCTGGTAACGATCATAGCTGGGGCCCTGCCGGCCCTGCGAGCTTCAAACGGCAACGCCCCAGCCAGGCTAAATGACAGCTGCCGCGGCTCTACCGTTCGACCACTGGGCGGGACCGGAGGCAGGCTGGTGACCGCTCAGATTGCCTTCTCCTGTGCCCTTCTGATCAGCGCCGGCTTGTTGGTCAAGAGTTTGATCCACCTCCGTTCCTTGGATATGGGCTACGACCCCAAAAAAGTCATTGCAGCCGACATCTGGCTGCCCGAATCCGAGTACCCCGAGCCGGAGATCCGCTCCCGTTTATTCGCGGAGGTACTGGAGCGAGCGTCTACCTTGCCCGGAGTGAGGGGAGCCAGCTTGGCCCGTGGTGTTCCCGGCACAGGGCCGACGTTCACCTGGAAGTTCGAGATCCAAGGGGAGGGCTATCCCACCGCCACCGTCGCGGCAGACGGCGTACCGATTAGCCACGGTTACTTCCAAGTCATGGGCATCGAGCTGCTTCAAGGTCGGGATTTCAGCCCTGCGGAGAGCCGCCTTGGTTCCAAACCAGTCCTAATCGTGAACGAGACCTTGGCTCGGAACCACTTGGGATCGAACCCGATTGGCCGCCAGGTCCGGATCGGCGGCGGCAACGAAGACTCGCCTTGGCTTGCCGTCGTGGGCGTAGTTGAAGATACCTACATCGGCTCCTATGCCGGGGGAATCGGAATGGACGAGGCCCCCCGGGGGCAGATGTACATCTCGTGGGGTGTTCTCGGTTATTCGGCCGGTACTCTCCTGGTCGGATCGGAGCGGGATCCGGATCAGCTCATTCCGGAAGTTCGCAGCCTTCTCCGGCAGGTGGGGCACAACGTGCTCCTCTACAATGCGGCCCGGCTGAGCGACGTGATCGAGGATTCGACGTGGGTCTTCGGTCTTTTCGGCACCGTCTTTGCCATCTTCGGAGGCATGGCACTCCTGATGTCGGCCATAGGCCTTTACGGTGTGATGGCTTTCGCCGCAACCCAGCGTCGCCCCGAGATGAGCGTGCGTATGGCCCTGGGCGCCGATGCCAACAGTATCCTGGCACTGATGCTCGGCGAAGCAGGCCGACGACTCCTCTGGGGGACGGGCCTCGGATTGCTGCTCAGTGCACTCCTGGCCCAAGGCATCCGTGTGGCCCTGTTCGGGGTCAACACCATCGACCTTACTGTCTACTCAACGATCCTGGTCACGATCATCGGTACCGGACACTGGCAGCCCTCCTGCCCGCCCTCCGCGCAGCCCGAGCTGACCCGGTGAGCAGCCTGCGACGCTAGCTCTGACACTTAGTCGGAAGGGCAAAGGCACGGACCGGGCTTGGATCATCAAAGTCAACACTGCTGTTGGCCTGAGGCGAAGCCTCGCTAACCTGAAACTTGATCGTGGGAATCGCTCCCTCGCTGACGCTTCGGGCTCCGAAAGATCTTGGCCGAGCGCCTCATTAACTTCGAGACATTCCTACGGAGCCCGCAGCGTTAGCAAGGGAGCTCTTCCAGTTTCTTTCCTGAATGATCCGGCGCGGCCGGAGGGTGGGCCAACCTGAAACTTGATTTGCCCTCTGACTTGATGCCTCTCTAATTTGCTTCGCCTCCTCAAAGCCTATTCACGCTTTGTAGGAGTTAGATTTGCTGACGAACCCGGCGATCCAGGCCGGATCCGGCAACCAGGAATCCTTCCAACATCCGATTGGATTCCTCCTCCGGCTCTCCTTCCAGGAGAGCACAGTTCGCCAGCACATCTGGACTCCTACAAAGCATGGGCTGCACACGAGGCAACGAAGCAGATCGGATGCGAGGCGAGTCCCGAGCTGTCGTTGCCAACAGAGATGCCCTTGATTTGTACGGCATTGCGAGGCAGGCTCACTGGAGTGCGTCGATAATCGACGCCTTGTACAAGGCGGAGCTGCGCTCCGCACCCAAGGCCTTCGGCAAGTTGCTTTCTTGAATGATCAAGGACGCGGCTTGCCGGTTCGGTCCACCCGCTCGTCCTTAGACATATCCCAATAGTTAGTCGGACGGTCGTCTGTGCGATACATGCTCTCGTCCAGCCAATAGTAGGGTCCGAACGGCACCTGATCCGGCCACAGTTCGTCCAGCGTATCGCCGTCAAAGAGCGTGCCCGCCTTCATGACATAGCGAATGTCGGTCGAGTTCCGAATGTTCTCCAGCGGATTGCTGTTCAACACGACCAGGTCAGCTAGCTTCCCTACCTGAATGCTTCCGGTATCCTCTTCCACTCCCAAGAAATGAGCACCCTGCCGGCTGGCAACGTCCAGCGCGCCCATGGGCCCCATTGCGGCCGCGACCATCCAGAGCTCCCAGTGAGAACCGATGCCGTGCTGTTGGCCGTGGGAACCAATTGCTCCATAGCCACCCTCGGCAATGATGTCTGCCATACCCTGGGCGATCAGCGGAAAACTGTAGTCGGTTTCCGGTCGCAGGACACGGCGCCGCAGGTGGGGTACGAGTGCACGCCAGGGGGTAAAACGCTGTAGCTTGGGATCCTTCCAGACATCCGACTCCTGGAAGAAAAACTCTTCATTCCAGGCCGCCGAACCTCCCACGATAAACGTCGGCGAGTAGACCGCTTTGGCGAGTCCGAAGAACTTCGCCGCGTCGGAATAGAGTGGCATGTAGCTCATGGGGTGCTCGAAGGCTGTCTGTCCGTCCATGATCATGCCCAGGTTGTACGCCAAATCGCTCCCCTCAGCGGTGACCATGAGACCTTCTTTGCGGGCCACATCAGAAACCCACTGGCGTTGATCACGGCGCGGCTGCATGTATTGTTTGAGGGAAACCGCACCCCACGATTTCAGCCTCTTTATGTTCTGTTCGGTCACTTCGTAACTGGTCAGCTCATTCTGGCGAGCAGCATCGCCCCGATAAAGCGGATCTCCCGTGCTGAAGGTACGCGGTCCGATCATCTTCCCGGCTTCGATCATTTCGGCAGCCGGAAAGATGTTTTGTGACCACATCGAATTGTCTAGGTTGGTAGTCACCCCGTAGGCCAGATAGATGGCCGTTTCGAAGCTATGTTCCGGGATCAGTCCTTGATGCTCGCGGTAGTGGTGGGCATGCATGTCGACCAGTCCGGGCATGATGGTCTTGCCGGCTGCGTCCACGACCTGATCGACACCTGAAGTGTCACAACGCCCGACACAGACGATACGCCCGGAACGCACCACGATATCCCCCTGCTCTACCACCTGTTTCCGGGAATCCAGAGTGATGATCCGGGCCCCCGTCAAGGCGATTGATCCGGACGGAATGTCGCGATCGACGGTCAGCTCCATGGTGTAATCGGTGGTTTCTTCGCTGGCCACATCATAGATGTAGTACTTGTTGGCGCTCGAATACTCGATTTTATCGTTGCCCCTCCAAGCCGGGAACATTCCACCTTCTTTGCTCAGCTGCTTGACCGGAACCTGCCCCCGCTTCTTCTCGACGCGGATCGCTTTTCCGCCCACTCCAAAGGGAGGTATCGAAACCAGGAAGACGTTGTCCCCTTCCTGGAAGGCTACCTTCTTGCCATCGGGAGAAATCGCCATCTCATCTGAAAAGGGGAAAGTGAGATGCACTTTGCGATCGCGGCCATCGTCTGCCCTCACCGAGACCAGTTCCCTGCCCGGCCGATTGTTGCCTTCAGTCGGTTTTCCGCGGGCTGGGAAGTAGACTCGACCTTCGGCTGAGTAGCTGGCCCGCACGATCGGACCGCGACCACCGCCTCCGTCAACTCGGGCGACGACTGTGAACTGGCCTCCGCTGGCCGGGATCCGCGCCAACTCGTACCACAAGTTGGAAGCCAGGTCGCGACCCCGAGCCGTCACGCCCGATCCTCGCGAGACCAGGATTTCGCTCCCATCGGGACTCCACACCGGCTGGACATACTCTCCAGGTTCGGGCGAAATCTGGCGTGGTTGGCCTCCCGTGGCAGAGATCGTCCATAAATGACCCCGTTCCTGTTCGTTCCAACTGGTAAAAGCGATCGTACGGCCGTCCCGCGACCAGGCTGGTGAATACTCGCCCGGTTCAAAGGATGCCGGTGTCAGCCGCCGGACAGTGCCGGAGGGTAAGTCCTGGATCCAAATCTTGCCTACCGCCTGAAATGCGAGCCGCCTGCCGTCCGGAGATGCAGTGGCCCAGCGCATGAAGCGCACATTGAGCGGGCCATCATCGAGTCGGAAGGACCGGTAGGCCATTTCCGAAATCGTGCGCTGCACCTGGGCCGTGAAATCAATCGTCGAAACTTCGCCGGAATCGACGTCGAGCCTCCGCAGCTTTCCTCCTTGAGTGATGACAATAGAGCGACCGTCGGGAGTCCAGCTGTATCCTGGCAATGCCCTGAGGGTTTTCATCCCTTCGGCCATGTCCTGCTCGATGGGATCCATGACCATCCGCTCGCTGCCGGTTTCCAGATCACGAATAAAGAGCGCGGTACGCGGTCCAAAACGAAGTCCCTTGTAAGAGATCGTTCCATCGGGAATTCGTCGGGCGAATGCCAGGGAGCGACCATCCGGAGAGATCTCGGGAGCATAGCCGCCGCCGCTGGACCCGCGAGATTGTTGACCGGCCTGACCTCCGGTGACGTTCATGACATCACCATCTTCCAGGCGAAACCGGCCCAACTGGTAGGCTCCAGCCAGGACATTACGCTGACCACTGACCCCACCTCTGCCGGCACTTCGTTGGTAGTAAACGTACTTTCCATCCAGCGATGGCGACATCCAGGAGGTTCCGGTTACCTGCTCGCTGCTGATGAGCTCAACCCCCTGCCCACCTTCTTTGTGGTACATGTAAATGCCCGACCCTCCTCCTCCGGCGCCACCACGGCGACCCACGTTCGAGCGGCGGACGATGATGTATTGACTGTCGGCAGTCCAAGCAGGCTCAACTACTCGCAGGGTCAGGCTGGTAAAGACTGCCTTGGGATCGGAACCATCGGCATTCATGATCCAGAGATTACTCTGCCCCTTGCGATCCGAAACGAAAGCAATGTGGTTGCCATCCGGGGAATAAGTCGGATGGTAATTGGTGGCCACGCCGCTATCTTGAGTTAGACACTCAGCCTCACCACCCGAAATCGAGACCCGATAGATGTGGGCGAGCAAATCGAAAACCACCCACTGTCCATCTGGAGACACGTCAGACGACATGAAGGTACCTTCCGACGTCGCGAAACTGATCTCCCGAGTGTCACCTCTTGCCTGAGTCGTGTCCCATTTGTCTCGCCCTTTCGACTCTTCGGAGTCCTCGTCGTCCTGGGCAAATGCCGGGACCATCCCAAAAAACCCGAGAATTAGCAGCACCAAAACTACTCTCGTTCTCACTTTGTCCCCCTTTTGGCTGAAATCCTTCTCTTTGATTGCGTTAGACTCTACTCCTCATCCGCACACCAGTCCAATGTTAAGGATCATGGCTCTCAAGGGGTGTGCAGCACAGTCAGCGCGGATGATCCCGGCTCTGAGCCGACAACGCACCTCTCTCTTGCAACTTCTTTACAGGCAAGTCAAGTTTTCAAATACTGCAACGGACATCGGAAGTCCTCAACCGCAGGGCTTGACTCGACTGTAAGCAAGTTGCAAGGGAGAGGTGCCCAGGACAGCACTGAGCCTGCTACGCTCACGATCTGCCTCGCTGCCTCGGTTCCAACCCACGCATTGTAGGAGTCGGCTCCGCCCGACGAACTCCCCCGGTCCATGGGACCGCAATCTGAAAATTCTTGTGACCTCGGCGGCTCACCCAACCTGAGCCGGTCCAGAGTCGCACTTGGAGAGGGTAGGTGTCGGACTCTGAGCGGCCAGAAAGGGCCGTGTCCGAGAACGTGTCTCGTGAGGGGCTGATCAACGACACGTAGAATTGGACCCGGACGACAATTAGAACTGCCCGCTTTTTCAGAGCTGATTTGGATCATGGCAAGCATGGTTACAGACCAGCAGATCAGGAGACTGATGAAATTGCGGAAAAAGGAAAAGACGTTGACGATGGCGGCGGCCAAAGCGGGCATGTCGCGGAACCCGGCACGGAAGTATTTGAAGTCGGGCAAGCTGCCGAGTGAAAGCCGGTCAGAGCGGACCTGGCGCACCCGCCCGAATCCCTATGAATCCGTTTGGCCCCAAATAGAAGGGATCAGATCCTGAAACAGTCTCCAACCGTGGAGGCGACAACTATTTTTGACCACCTGAATCGGATCTACGAGGGGAAGTTCGAGGAAGGACAACTGAGGACGCTCCAACGAAGGCGCAAGCAGTGGAGAGCCCACTACGGTGAGCTGAAAGAGGTGATGTTTCCCCAGAATCATGAGCCCGGACATCAAGCCCAGTCCGACTTCACTTTCATGAACAGCTGGGGAGTGACGATTGCCGGGCAACCCTTTCCTCATATGCTGTATCACTTCGTCTTGACCTACTCGAACTGGGAGACGACGACCCTGTGCTTCGGTTAATCTTTCGAGAGTTTGACGCTGGGACTACAGAACGCGATCTGGGAACTGGGGGCGATACCATCCGAGCACCGAACAGACCGTCTATCGGCTGTGGTCAACAATCTCAAGAAGGGCGCCTTCACCGAACGCTACCAGACATTGCTCGATCATTACGGAATGAAGCGCCGCCGAACCCAAGCCGGAAAGGCTCATGAGAACGGAGACGTCGAGCAATCGCATCACCGGCTCAAGCGATCCATCCAACAGGAACTGCTGCTCAGAGGCAGTCGCGATTTCTCAGAGCGCAAGGACTACGAGCAGTTCGTCCAGAGAATCATCGAGCGACGCAATGCTGGCCGGCAAAGACGCCTGCGAGAAGAACTGGAAGTGATGAGGCCGCTACCGGATCGTCGCCTGGAGGACTTCATCCGATTCCGAGTGAAGGTCGCAACCAGTTCCACGATCCGAGTGCGCAACAACACCTACTCGGTGGACAGCCGCTTGATCCGCGAACAGGTGGAGGCGCGACTGTATGCCGATCATGTGGAAGTTCGTTATGGCGGGCAGCGAGTAGCCGAGATGCCTCGACTGCGAGGGGAAGGAAAGCACCGGATCGATTACCGGCACGTGATCCACTCGCTGGTGCGAAAGCCGGGAGCCTTTGCCCGCTATCGCTGGCGGGAAGATCTCTTTCCCGGAGTCCTGTTCCGAGTCGCCTACGACGAGCTGAGAGAGGATTGTCCACAGACGGCGGACCGACAGTATCTGGGGATCCTGGAGCTGGCGGCCCAAGAAGGGGAAAGGAAAGTCGAACAAGCTCTGAAGAACCGGATTGAAAGCGGCCGCCGAACCCGGTTCCAGGACCTGAAGGAGGATCTGATAGAGCCGGTTCTGCCGAGGTGGCAGGTCCAGGTTCCACCAATCAACATCCAGATCTATGACCGATTGCTCGGCACGCACAAGCAGGAGGTGAGGCCATGAGCGGAGGCAACCTGCAAAGACTCAAAGAGTGTTTGGTCGAACTTCGCCTGCCGACCTTCCGCGAGCATCACGGCTCGCAGGCCGCTTTGGCGACCACAGAGAGCTGGTCTTATCCGCAGTACCTGCTGGCTCTGTCGGAGCTGGAAGTCGCGGATCGACGGGAACTACGGATCCAGAAACTACGACGGACCTCGAAACTTCCCTGGGACAAGAGCCTGACTTCATTGGATCGCTCACGACTCCCGCAGAGTGTGGACCGGCAGTTGTCAGGATTGGTGGAGGGAGACTTCCTGGACCGAGCCGAAAATCTACTTGTGTTCGGTAATCCAGGAAGCGGGAAAACGCATCTTGTTTGTGCTTTGGGGCAGGAGTTGATCCTGCGAGACCGGCGGGTGCTGTTCTCGACCTGTGCGCTGCTGGTGCAGCGGTTACTGAGAGCCAAGCTCGAGCTAACTCTGGAGAGGGAACTCAAGAAGCTGGATCGGTTCGAGGCCCTGATCATCGACGACATCGGGTATGTACAGCAGAATCGCGACGAGATGGAGATTCTCTTCACGTTGCTCTCCCATCGCTACGAGCGTCGCTCGATTCTGCTGACCAGCAACCTGGTCTTCTCGGACTGGGAGAGGATCTTCAAGGATCCCCTGACCACGGCCGCGGCAATCGACCGCCTGGTTCACCATAGCGTGATCCTGGAGTTGAACGTGACCAGCTACCGGATGGAAGCCGCCAAGCAGAGAACCCAAAAGGAGACGAAGTGACTCTGAGGTGCCGCTCGAAAGGCCTTCTGCTGGCCACACAGAAAACGGCTCAAGCCCAGAGGGTATACAGCTCAATCAGCGGAGCATTCGAAGGGCAATCCCGAGCCTCGCGAAGCGTGGGAACTCCGTTCGGGCAAGCCCTCACTCCATCCCCACGCTCAAGAAAACCGGAGAAGAAAAGAGGGCTTTCAGCCCTCAGAAGAAGGAAGAAAAACAAGTCAAACAAACACCCACTTCAGCGGGCAAGAATCGTAGTCGCGGTGATCAAAAATAATTGTCTTGGAACACACCTCCGGCTCAAGGGTCGTCGCCAGCCCGAACAGCGTCGATTTGGAGCGTGTAACTTGCTACCGCGGTGGTGTCCGGAGCGACGGCTCCCTCAACTCTCAATCTTCCCTGTGCGCTAATCTCTGCAACTCTGCGACTCTGCGACTGCAATTTCATTTCAGCCCTGCGTTTGCTTTCAGCACCGAGGGCGCAGAGTACCGAACTGCTGTGATTTCAGCCAGGATAGCGAGTGCGATTTCCTCAGGGAGACGGCCTCCCAGATCGAGCCCAATCGGGACACGAATATTACGCAGCAGCTCCTCCTCGACGCCTGCTTCGCGAAGTCTCTTTAGCCTTGTGCGGTGGGTCTTCTTGCTGCTCAAGACTCCTACGTAGGGAGCTGGACTGGGCAAAGCCGCGATAAGGGCAGGGTCATCGATCTTTGGATCATGGGTGAGAACCACCACCGAAGTGCGCGAGTCCAACCCGATTTGAGGGAAAACGCGATCCGGATAGTCATGATGGATTTCAGTCAACTCTGGAAAGCGCTCCTTCGAAGCAAAAACCCTCCGGGGATCGACCAGTATCACCCGGTAACCGAGCAGGATCGCCATCTGGCTCAAGGCCCGGGCGACATGAGCTCCACCCACGATGATGAGCTTGGGACGGGCCCTCTCATGATCGATAAAGATCTCGGTGTCTCCCAGGCTGACGATTCCGGAAGGGGCCGTCTTGACAAGCTCGCGTGTCGCGTCAAGGAGATCCATCACGTCTTCCGGATGTTCGGCCAGGCTCCAGACGATACGCTCCATTTCGAGCACCAGGCTTGCCCCCGCCCGGTCTGCATTGACGGTGCTCACGAAGGTAGTATTGCGGTCGTTCTGATAGGCCTCCTCCATGGCCCGCCAGCGGTCGGGATACAGTAGCTCGAGCCAAACGTCGAGGGCCCCACCACAGGAAAGCCCCACGCTCCAAGCCGAATCGTCGCTGACTCCAAAGTGGAGGCACCGAGCAGTCCCACCGGCAAGCACTTCTTGGGCTGCTTCCACCACCGCTCCTTCGACACAACCGCCACTGACTGAGCCGACCAGTCGCGAATTCGTCGAGACCGCCATCTTGGCTCCCTCGCGGCGGGGGGAAGAGCCCCAGGTGCGCATCACGGTGGCTAGAGCTACAGGGCTGCCCTCCGCAACCCATTCTGATACTTTCTCCAGAATGTCCAACATTAGTCCTGCCTTTCACCGGAGAGCAGAGGCTCCGGGTACTGAGATCTCCATTCGCTGCCACTGCTTCGCCGATTGGACTGAAGACTTTCCAGCGTCTCGATCAGGCACTCCAGACTCGCCAGATTCCGCACGGACAAGAAGTCATCGACATGCGGGAGCATCGTCAAAGCACCTCGAGTTCGCGGTTCGAATTGAGTCTCCCCGAGGAGAGGATTCAACCAGATCAGACGGCGGCTGGCACGATGCAGGTGAGCCATTTCCCGACCCAACAATTCCGGATCTCCACGATCCCAACCGTCTGTAATCAGGAGCACGATCGCTCCGTGCCCCAGCACTCGGCGCCCCCAACCAGTGTTAAACCGGCGGAGGGCTCCACCAGTATCGGTGCCTGATGCCCAGTCCTCAACCAGCATACCTGCCTCGCGTAAAGCGACGTCGATCGACTTACGACGCAAGGCTCGGGTGATTCGGGTCAGGCGAGTTGCAAATACAAAGGACTCAACCCGGTTCAGGTAACTGGACAGAGTGTGGGCGAAGTGCATCAGGACTCGAGTGTACCGCTCCATGCTCCCGCTGATGTCGCAAATCAGGACCAGTGGTCGACGCACTCTTTTTCGGTGACGCGTCAGCAGGGCCAACGGCTCTCCTCCCCACTGCAGACTGGCCCTCAAGATGCGACGAAAGTCGGGCTTCCTGCCCGGCCCGGGCACGCTCCGGCGACTCCTCCGAAGCGGTAAGTGAGCACTCAGACGTCGGATCATCTCCAGAGCCTCGGCCATTTCGCGGTCGTCCATCTCAGAGAACGCCTTCTGCCGGAGTGACTCGCTGCGGCTGTAAACTGGGACCTGTATTGGAGTCGGATCGGCTGCCTCCTGTGATTCGGAATCGCCGCTGGAGAGCCACTTCTGCCAGCGTTCCAGCCTCTCTTCCCCGAGCGATTTCAGATCTCTCAGGTCAGCCCCCCGGCCCGGAACGCTCCAGAAGAGACGGAATGCTTCGTGAAATCGACTGATTTCTTCTGGCCGAGTCACCAGGCAAGCTTGCAACACGCTCCGAAAATCGTGTTTCCGATAGAGGTCGATGTAGCTTAATCCCAGAGCTGCGTTAGTGAGTCGCGTCGCTGAGATCTGCATGCCCAGGCCTCGACAGATTCTTCCAAACAGAATCAGGTTCGAGAGCAAAGCTCCACCCCGGTAGGGCTGCTCGGGATTCAGGTAAAGGGATGACAGGGGCTGGTCAGGGTCCATTGCAATATCCTTCGCGAGGCAGAGCCTCAGACCGACAAGCCGTGCTCACTCGATGCTCGAAAAGCCTTGCCCTTGCCCTTGCCCTTGCCCTTGCCCTTGCCCTTGCCCTTGCCCTTGCCCTTGCCCTTCCGGATAAGTGTCATGGTAACCCGGACTTAGGAGAGGATTGCAATAGCAACTGGCTCTAACTCTCTTCCCCGGCAAACTTTTCGAGTGCGGCGCTAGACGAGTCGGCCAGCACCCGGCTGCGATCGAGCAGAGCCCGAGCCGCCCCTCCCGACAGCGAAGTAAGATCCTCCTCGTATTTCAGGACGACTCCCAGCGTATCCTGAACCACTTCTTCGCTCAGGAACTGCTGATCAAGCGCCACTAGAGCCGCGGTCCAATCGAGCGTTTCGGCAACACCGGGAGATTTGTAGAGTTCCAAGCGGCGGACCTCCTGGACAAAAGCCGTAACCTGGCGAATGAGTAACTCAGATGCCTGGGGGGCTCGGCGACGAATGATGTCCAGCTCCTTCTCGAAACTCGGATAGTCGATCCAGGCGTAGAAGCAGCGTCGCTTCAAGGCATCGTGAATCGCGCGCGTCCGATTACTGGTGATGATAACGATCGGTTTGTATAGGGCGCGGATGGTGCCCAACTCCGGAATCGTGATCTGGAAATCGGAGAGCAACTCGAGCAGGAAGGCCTCGAACTCCTCGTCGCTCCGGTCCAGTTCGTCAATCAGCAGCACTACCCGGCGGTCTGCCTCCAGTGCTTCCAGAAGAGGGCGGCGCAGGAGAAATCTCCGTTGGAAAAGATCCGGCAATTCAGCGTCGGAGTGAGATCTCTCTCCCGATCGGATGGCGAGCAACTGGTGGCTGTAGTTCCACTCGTAGACCGCCTGATTCAGGTCCAGACCTTCGTAACACTGGAGACGGATCAGACGCGTCGCCAGGATTTGCGCCAAGACCTTAGCCACTTCCGTCTTTCCGACCCCCGCCTCCCCCTCTAGGAGTAGTGGCTTCTCCAGCTTGAGACCAAGAAAGATGGCAGTCGCCAGGTCTCGTTCTGCGACGTAGTTGCATCGCAGCAACTCCTGTTGTACTTGATCGACGGAAGAAAGGGAGGGCGATTGGTCTGTCGTGACTTGTCTTTCCATTAACCCAGAGCGGCCTTGACCGAGCGCTTTAAGAAAACGCCCGCCATGGCACGCCGATATTCGGCGGACGCGTAATGATCGGCCAACAGGTCCTCGCCCAATTCGGCGGAAATTGCCTGCCCAGCATCCCGCAGAGCCTGCTCACCCAGGTCACTTCCGGTGAGAACCCCTTCAGCCTGTTGGCAGCGGGTCGCTTTGCCCGTGGCCCCACCGATCGCAACCCGGGTTCGGGCACAGGAAACACCATCCCAATCCAACACCACACACACTCCAACCACGGGATAGCGAGAGGCAGGGTGAGGCAACTTCAGATAGGCGCTCTTCCGGCCTGCTTGGCTGGGAATGATGATCTCTGTCAGGAGTTCACCTTCCAGCGCCGCTGTGGTGAAAATATCGACGAAGAAGTCTTCGGCGGCCACGTCCCGCGATCCGTTGTGACTGGCGAGTCGGATTGTGCCTTCACAGGCAACAATAACTGGAGGTGGATCGGAAGCCGGGTCGGCATGAGCCAGATTCCCTCCCAACGTCCCCCAGGCCCGAACCTGGGGGTCTCCGATAACCGAGGCAGCATCGGACAAGGCTGGGCAGTGCTTCTGGACATCCGGTGAGGCGGCGACCTGAGCATGGGTGGTGAGGGCGCCGATTCGGAGCTGGCCCTCATCGAAGCGAACACCCCGCAGGACCTCGAGGCGCCCCAGATCGAGCAAACCTTCGGGTTGAGCCAGCCGAAGATTCATGGCAGGAATCAGGCTATGCCCACCGGCCAATGGTCTGTATTCGGGGTTCTCGGACAGCACCCGCACTGCCTCTTCGAGAGACTGCGGCCTCTTGTATTCAAATTGGTGCGGTCTCATGCGGATTCTCCTGGTCGGGCTTCTTGAATCGCGGCCCAGACTCGAGCCGGGGAAAGAGGCATTTCGAGTTGATCGATGCCGAGCGGCCGCAGGGCATCCATTACAGCATTGTAGACGGTTACGGTGCTGGCAATCGTGCCGGTCTCGCCGACCCCCTTCACTCCTATCGGATGGTGGGGGGAAGGGGTCTCGGTGTGACCGAGCTCGAGATTGGGAAAGTGGTCTGCCCGGGGCATCGCGTAATCGAGTAGCGTTCCGGTCAAAAGCTGTCCCGAATCATCGTAGACCGTCCCTTCCCACAGGGCCTGTCCAATCCCTTGGACCACTCCTCCCTGGACTTGCCCGGCCACGATAAGCGGATTGATCTGAGGACCGCAATCATCGACCGCCACATACTTCTGGACCGCAACCTCACCAGTCTCGGCATCGATTTCGACCTGGGCGATGTGAGTGCCGTACGGGAAGACAAAGTTGGGGGGGTCGTAGAACTGCGACGCTTCCATACCAGGATCCATACCTTCCGGCATATTCCAGGCTAGCGTCGCCATTAAAGCCAGATCCTGAATCGTCTTGTGATGCTCGGGCGCCCCCTTTACGAAGAACTTCCCGTCTTCGTAGTCGATGTCCTCGGCTGCCGCCTCGAGCAAATGGGCTGCTAGAAGGCGGGCTTTCTCCTTGATCTTTCGCGTGGCCAAGGCCAGGGCTGCACCTGACACCGGAGTAGTCCGGCTGCCATAGGTACCCCAGCCCATGGGCGTCCGATCAGTGTCGCTGTGCACGATCTCGATATCCTCGACTGGAATCCCAATTTCACTCGATACCACTTGTGCAAAAGTGGTCTCCTCCCCCTGGCCGTGAGGCGAGCTGCCGATCAAGACTTGGACCTTGCAGGTGGCCGAGATGCGCACGATCGCACTCTCCCAGAGACCTCCCTGGAAGCCGATCGCGCCCGCAACCTGACTCGGACCCAATCCACAGATCTCGTTGTAGGTGGTTACTCCGATACCCACCAACTTTCCGTCCGATCGCGCCCGCTGCTGGGCAGCCCGCAGCTTACCGTAGCCGGCTTTCTGGAGTGCCAGATCGAGGCTCTCTCCGTAGTTGCCGCTGTCATAGGTCAGTCCCATGGCGGTCGTGTAGCCATCTTGAAAGGGGGGAATCAAGTTCTTGCGGCGAAGTTCGGATGGATCCACGCCGAGATGATTGGCCAATCTTTCCATTAGCCTCTCCATCAGGAACGTGGCTTCGGGCCGGCCGGCCCCCCGATAAGCATCGGTGGGAGTCGTGTTGGTGAAGACCCCGATACTTTCGCATCTCGCCAGTGGAAACTTGTAAGGGCCTCCGTAGATCAGCCCATGGAGGATGGTCGGGATACCCGGGGCCGCGGTCGAGAGGTAGGCTCCCATGGCAGCATACACGCGACCGCGTAGAGCTTGAACCGAACCATCCGCGCTGGCGGCCAGCTCGACATACTCGACGTGATCGCGGCCATGAATGGTGACCAGATAATTTTCGCTACGGGTTTCCACCCATTTCACGGGCCGATCGATCTCGCGCGAAGCCCAGCAGACCAGCGCTTCATCAGGGTAGACCGGGATCTTGCTTCCAAACCCTCCTCCTACATCCGTGGAGATCACTCGGAGCTTATGATCTGGGATCCCGACCACCAGTCCCAAGACATGCCGATGGATATGAGGATTCTGGCTGGTACACCACAGGATCATCTCCTGAGCCGCCGAGTTCCACTGGGCGATCGCAGCTCGTGGCTCGATCGCCGTGGGTTGGAGGCGTTGTTGGACGATCCGCTCCCGAACCACAATATCAGCATCCCGAAAGGCCTCTTCCACCTGGGCTTCGTCACTTCCGGCGACCCAGCGAAAAGCCACATTCTGAGGCACGTCGTCGAACAACTCCGAAGCCCCCTCCTGGGTAGCGGACTCGGGATTTGTCTCTGCCGGCATCGGATCGTAGTCCACTTCCACGAGTTCGGCTGCATCACGAGCTTGGGCTTCCGATTCGGCGATTACGGCGGCTACACCATCTCCCACATAACGGACCCGGTCTCGAGCTAGAACCGGGTGTTCCGGAGTCTTCAGATCGGAGTCGGGGAGCAACCACGCACAGGGCATGGACAGCTGGACGTCCTCCCCAGTGAGAACCCGGATGACGCCGGAAGCGGCCCGGGCCACCTCGCAGTCGACTGACCGAATCCGGGCGTGGGCATGGGGACTACGCACGAAGACCAGAAAAGCCGTATGCGGCAGCTGGATGTCAGCCGAGAATTTCGCCTTGCCTGTAATCAGCCGGGGATCCTCGCGGCGGCGAATTCCAGAACCGAAAATGCGGGTACTCATTCCTTCCCCCCTTCGGCTGCCGCCAGAACCGATTCGACGATTTTCTGGTATCCCGTACACCGGCAGAGGTTGCCTTCCAGCCCATGGCGGACCTCAGCTTCGGTAGGATTGGGATTATCTTCGAGAAGGGCCGCCGAGGCCATGATCATCCCGGGCGTACAATATCCGCACTGCAGTCCGTGCTTGTCCCAGAAAGCCTGTTGTAATGGGTGAAGTCCATCCTGGGCCATTCCTTCGATGGTCGTGACTGCTCTCCCGTCTGCCTGCAGAGCCAAACAAGTACAGGACTTCAGGGGGCGACCGTCCATGTGTACCGTGCAGGCCCCGCATTGGCTCGTATCACAACCGATGTTGGTTCCAGTTAAACCCAGGTCTTCACGCAAGAAGTGGACCAGTAAGGTCCGCGGTTCGACGTTTTTCCGATAGGTCTTTCCATTGACTCTAATGGAGACTTCCATGACACCTCCCAGTGGATCTCCCAGCATGCTCGATACTAAGGGAGAGTCGGAGTAAGAAGCAAGACAAGGAGGAGATACCCACACTAGCGGATGCGATTCTCCCCGGTTCGGCCAGACGCCTAGCTGGCCAAGGAGAGGGTCCTAGGCTTTCAGGGGTCCAATACCCAACCGTCGGAGAAGGCTTGGGTGGAAGAAGTAGCAGGCGGTGATGAAACGAATGAGGAGTGTTGTGTGATGGAGCGAGTGAGGGGCAGGGTTTGGGAGTATGGAGGAGCCTGCCCTGCAGGGGCAAGACGATAACAGCCCAGGGCACCGCCCTGGGAAGCAAGCGAAAAACGGTCGAGCCAGCCTGAAGGGCTGCCCGATAAATGCCCAGGCAAGACCGCAGAGGCTACCGACAGCCGCAAGAGCAAAACCGAACAGCTCGCTAACGCCCGGATAATGCTTGTCGGCCTGAGGCTCTGCCTCGCTAGACAGAATGCTACGAAGCCGGAGGCGTCAGCGAAGGGGCGATTCACAGAATCAAATCTCGGCCGAGCCCAGTGGTCGAGCAATCCATTGCAGGCCCGAAGTGGCGACAAAGAGAGCCTCTTGTGGCTAGAATTGGCAACATGGGCACGATGCGGGCTTGGGTCTACCGGGAGGACGCGGAGTCAACTCCCCAGATCGTACTGAAAAAGGTCCCGCTTCCCGAGATTGGGGAGCACGATGTACTCCTTAAGACCGAACGTGTGTCGGTCTGTGCCACAGATGAGATGCTCTTTGCTGGGCTTCTCAACCGAGCCACCAGTGGCGTGATCCCCGGGCATGAAGTTTGTGGCCGAGTCATACGGACAGGCTCGTCTGTCTCCGGGATCGCGGAAGGACTGTTGGCAGTGGTGGAGTCACACTATTCGCTGCCAGGTGGTGTTGACGAAGGAGTGATCGGGCTGTGGCCACCACACACCTCATCCGGCCGGCCTCTCCGGCTCTACCATGGAGGGTTCGCCGAATATCTAGCGGCACCATCAGCCTGCGTTCACGTGATCCCGGAATCCTGTCTCAGTCGCGGCTTCTGGCCTTCTTTGTTCGAGCCGGCCGGCAATGACTTCTTGCTCGCCAAGATCGCGACGCAAACACCGGGGGCAAAGCGTTTCGCGGTGGCCGGGTGCGGTCCGCATGGCCTCTACGCTCAGGTCTTCCTCCAACACTTTGGAGCCCAACAGATCGTTGCCTTCGAGCTGGACCCGGAGCGACGGGCAGGCGCTCGCGAGCTGGGAGCTTGCGATGCCGTTCTCGATCCGGCCTCAGCCAACTTCCAGCAAGCCGTGCAAGAGCTAACCTCAAGCGAGCTCTTCGATGTCAGCCTCGATATGGTGGGAAAAGCTGGCCATGCCTTCAAAATGTGCTGCGACCTGACTCGTCCCGACGGAACCGTCACCCTGTTTGGCCTGTTCAGCTCCACATTCGAGATCGACGGCACCAATGCCAACGACATTATTTTCACCCGGCGACGGTCTGTCTACACCCATCAAGGGCGTACCCTGAACCTGGTTGGTGTGACCGGTCGGGAGGGCATCTGGCCTGAATTAATTGAGGCTGTTTCCGGCAGTTGGGAGCTCCAGGAAAAACTAATGAAGCCGGTCACAGTGGTCGGCTCGCTGGAAAACCTCGCGGATCTTGCTGCCACCAAGCCTACCGGCATGCTCAAAGCAGCACTCTACCCTTTTTCTTCTTGACCTCAGGAGTTCCGCCCATGTCAATCAACGAAACATTCTGCAACTGGCTTGCTGCCGAAGTCGATGAGATCCGGCAATCGGGCCTCTACAAGAACGAACGCACCATTACCTCAGCCCAGGGGGCGGACGTAGAAACCGAGCAAGGAGCAGCGATTAACTTCTGCGCCAATAACTATCTGGGCCTGGGGAACAACTCCGCTATCATCGAGGCCGCCAAAAGGGGTCTCGATACTCATGGTTTCGGGATGGCGTCGGTACGCTTCATCTGTGGAACTCAAGACCTCCACAAGGAATTGGAGCGGCGAATCTCGAGTTTCCTGGGGACAGAGGATACCATCCTCTATTCTTCCTGTTTCGACGCCAACGGCGGGCTCTTTGAGACCCTGATGGGAAAGCAGGATTGCATCATCAGTGACGCTCTCAATCACGCCAGCATCATCGATGGAGTACGCCTTTCCAAGGCTCAGCGCAAAATCTATCAGCATGCCGATATGGTCGCTCTGGAAAAGTGCCTGCAAGAGTCCTCCGACTGTCGCTTTCGCCTGATCGCAACCGATGGAGCATTCAGTATGCAAGGGGATCTGGCACCTCTGCCCGAGATCTGCAATCTGGCTCAAAAGTACGATGCTCTGGTGATGATCGACGAGTGTCACGCTACCGGATTCATGGGCAAAACAGGGCGCGGTACTCCGGAACACTTCGGGGTTCAAGGGAGCATCGATATCATTACCAGTACCCTGGGAAAGGCGATCGGAGGTTCTTCCGGGGGTTTCACCAGCGGCCGCAAGCAGATCATCGAGTTGCTCCGCCAGCGTTCCCGGCCCTATCTCTTTTCTAATACCATCGCCCCTCCGCTGGCAGCGGGCAGTATTCGGGCATTGGAACTGCTCGAGGCTCGAACCGATCTGGTCGAGAAGCTGCATGGAAACACCCGTTACTTCAGAAAGGAAATGACCCGCCGGGGCTTTAGCATCAAACCCGGAATCCA
>CBDDCF010000028.1:0-214249 GCA_965225995.1 Acidobacteriota bacterium
TTGGGAAGTATGGCGCTTCGACTTGGGGCAACACCAAGGAGGAGGCTTTAGAACACATCCGGGAAGTAGTCCAAATGGTTGTTGATGAACTCGGCCAGTTTTCTACGCTACCTATAAGATCATGTAGAAGAGCGTTTTTCTGGACCATGAAGCCGGACAGTTAGAAGGGGCAGGAGAGGGCGCCGAAAGGTCATTTCCGAGCGGAGAGTCTTCGTTTCAGATACTGGGAGTATCCGTCTGGAAGCGGGTTTTGGAGCAGCTCCTCAATGACGGGGAGAAAGTAGTGGAGAGATCGAATCGGGGCCAGCTGTGGAGCCGTGGGAGGGCGTAAGAGTCGGCGAGCGGAGGCCAGCAGGAAAGTCTGGCGGACGGTGCACAGCGGAATCTGACGGTCAAAGAGTTGTCCTGCTAGCGATCGGTCCGGTGTCCTGCAGTGTGAGGGAGTATCGGGAAGGTCTCTGTAGGAAGCGAGCACCGCACGGACATAGCCAGGCCGGTAGAGGCATTCCTTTTTCATTTCTGTTTTTTCTTTAGGCTGCGGCGTTGGGCGGCCTCCAGCTCACTTTCGCGACGGCGATAGCTCTGCCCTTGGATCAGACTGACGTCGGCATGATGGGTAAGACGATCCAGCAGCGAGACGATGGAAGTGGCGTTGGGAAAGACCAGGTTCCAGTTCTTAAAGGCTCGATTGGTCGTGATGAGAATGGAACGGTGCTCGTACCGTCGGTTGATGACCTCGTAGAGCAGATCAGCCGCATGAGTGTCGTAGGAGAGGTAGCCGATCTCGTCGATGCACAGCAAAGCGGGTCGGGCATACTTCTTGAGTCTTCTTCGCAACAGCAAAGGAGAATCCGACTGCAGATCGTCGAGGAGATCCGAAGCCGTACGGAAGAGGACGGAGTGACCGGCCAGGACGGCCGCATGAGCGATGTTCTTGGTGATCATGGTCTTGCCGAGTCCGTTAGCTCCGAGCAGAATCAGGTTTCTCCCCTCGCGGATGAAGTCCAGTGTGAGAGCTCTCTCAATCAAGGGGCGATCGATCTTTTCGGGCCAGTTCCAATCGAAGTCGGCCATGGGTTTGAAGCGACCGATGCGAGCACAGCGCAGGCGTCGCTCAAGGGAACGGCGGGCTTTCTCAGTGGCTTCCCTGCGAGCCATCTCTTCGATCAGAGTGCGGGGATCCCAGCGGCCCTTGATGGCGCGAGCGAGAAAGTCGTCCAGTTCGCCCGCTAGACAGTAAAAGCCGAGGCGAGCGAGTTCTTGGGTCAGTTCATTCGGATTGGGGTTCGGATTGAGTGAGTTCATCGTAATCTTCCGGTGGATGAGGGTGAACGTCCAGAGCTTCCAGTTCGGGATGTCGTGAGAGATCGACAGGCAGTGCCGTGCGACCGGCTCGACGACTTCTCTGAAGCAGAAAGGCGACGGCTGAAGCGCGTGGAGTCTGACGCTCGAGGGCTTGGCAGAGGGCCGCTCTGAGAGCCTCGGGACCGTAGTCCTCCAGCAGCAGGAGCAACTGGCGAGTCTGATGGGAAAGGGACTCGCCCTTTTCCACAGCCCCCTGGAGAAGTTCTTCGGCTTCAGGAGCGGCCCGAGTGAGACGGTCGGAAGGAGCCGCAGCCCAGGCTTTTCGTTTCTGCGCCAGTAATGCCTGCTGATGGGCCGGATCGGCCACCAGTTGACCGCGGTCGTAACTGCGACGATGAGAAGCCACCAACTGGGTGCCATCCAGGACGCGGACTCGGGTGTCGGAGGCCACCAGAGTCAAGGCCTTTCCCTCAGCCTGGGGCGGAATCGAGTAGTCGTTCAGATCAAAGCGCAGATAGAGCGTCTTCTTGGAGTGGATGGAAACCATAAGTTCGGTATCGAAAGGGTGAGAGGGCAAGGCCAGAAGCTTGGCTCTTTCTTCGGCGAAGACCTCAGCCACACAGCGAGAGCGATCCTGAGGCCAGGGCCGTTGGTGGGCGATCTGTTGGAGCCACTCGTGAGCCTGCTCGTTGAAGCGCTCCAGTGTGGTGAAAGGCCGAGCGGCAAAGAAGGATTCCCTGACAAAACGCAGTGCCCGCTCAATCCGACCTTTTTCATTGGCGCGACCCACGTGACAGGGCCGGGGCGCAAAGTGATAGTGAGCGGCCAGCTCCAGCAGTCGCGGATGAAAACGGATGGCATCGCCGCGACGCTCGAGCACGACACTTTTGAGATTGTCGTACAGGAGTGTTCTGGGGCAACCACCCCAGGAATGAAGGGCGCGAACATGGGCGCGCAGGAAGTTCTCCAGGGATTGATCGAAGAAGAATTCCAGGTACAGGGCTCGGGAGTAGGAGAGGATCAGGGCCATGCAGGAGAGCTTGCGACGGGCCCTGCCGATGGTGACTTCTCCCAAACTGGCCCAGTCCACCTGTGCCTGCTCGGCGGGAAAGGTACGCAGTCGCAGAAAGACCTCTCGGGGGGAGGGACGCACAGTGGCTACGCGTCGGCGCAGCGTGATGACGCTTCCGGTGTAGCCGCGCTGGCGAACCATCTCGAAGATCCGAGTGGCGCGCAGTTTCGGATACTGCTTGAGGATCTGGCGAACAAACTCCTCGTAGGGGTCGGTCAGGCGGGCACGAGCTTGCTGTTTTGTGGCGGCAGCAAAACTCTCCGTTCCGATGGCTCGGCGCACGGTGTCGTGGTGAATGCCCAGTTCTGCGGCAATCGTCCCGATTTTCCAGTGTTCGGCATAAAAGAGGCGACGAATCTGAGTTTTCAGTTCCGGGGTGATCATCGCTCACCCCCAATGGAAGGGGTCGCCCCAGCGGCCGACGCCACCGCAACGAACACAAACCGGGGCAAAATCGGGTTTGTGAGACAAAGACTGCTTTGCATGACCGTTCTCCTGATCCATGGCAGCAATCCTTCTCAGCGTTGAGAAGGCTGCCATGGGCGGGAACAGCCTGATCGAAGCAGATGCTTTGCGTCTACCCTGATCCGTCACGCGGGCTGCGCATAGCCGCTTTCGGTAGGCTCGTTGTCGGTCCCGATGATCGGCTCGACCCTCGGGAGATTGCTGGTGGCGACGATTGGCTGCGCGGCATTGTTGGCGGCGCTGTCGCAGACGACAGGCTTGGCTGCAGTAGCCATGACCTCGGTCGCAGGGGCGGCAAATGTGAAACAGTTTGCGGCAACTCGCACAGCGACAGATGCGTTGGCGAAGAACGATCCTCGGTTCGACCATAAGTCCAGCTCCGATGGGAGTCTGGACAAATGGCCCAGGGTCGTGACAGGCTACAGTCCGTTAGTGGTAAAACCCCTTTTCCAAGAAGGCTGCCAAGACCGGGCCTCGGTTGCTTAAACAGCCGAGGTCCACCCCTTTTCAAGTCTGCAAAACCATACCTTACTGGGAGGGAAAAAACCGCCGAGCGACGACCGCCCGGGAATCCAAGACCCACCTGCGGTGGGGATGATGTCGCTTAACTACTCTGCGGGTGATAGTTCAGAAAGACGCGCTTCTTCGTGATCGTTAACAGCCTCTCCAAGCCGAGCCACCTTCCTCACCGGACTTTACCCTACCCGGATGGGTATCACCGACTACATCTCACAGGGACCCGGTTTCGAAGCGGAAGCCGGACTCGGTCTTCCACCCGAATTGACAACCTGGCCGGAAGTGCTCCAGCAGAATGGCTACGTCACCGCTCTGGTTGGGAAATGGCACCTGGGCTCGCTGCCCCAGTTTCATCCCACCCGTCAAGGCTTCGATCACTTCTTCGGACTTTTGGCAGGATTCACGACACCCATGGACCCTGAGATCGAGCAAGACGGGCAGACCCGGAGAATGAATGGATCTCTAGAAGACTTGCTGACTGACAATGCCATCGAGTTCATCACAGCGAACCGTTCCCGGCCTTTCGCACTGGTTCTGAGCACACGTGCCCCACACCTTCCATTCGGGCCCGTGCCCGAGGAGGACTCGGCACCCTACAGGGACCTTGACCCAACCATCCCAAGCGCCCCCGGGTTGGACAACGCACACATCAAGCGACTGACCAAGGAATACTACGCGAGCGTCCACTCGGTGGATCGAAACCTAGGCCGCCTGCTGGCGAAGCTGGATGAGCTGGAGCTTGCTGAAAAAACGATTGTGCTCTTTACCAGCGATCACGGCTACATGATTGGACACCCTGGCCTGCAGGAAAAAGGAAACGCCTGGTCGGTGGCAGGCGGTGTCGAGGGACCGTTTCGACCGAACATGTTTGACGAGGCGATCCGAGTGCCGTTGCTGATTCGTTGGCCCAGTGTAGTTCAGGCCGGTACCGTGATTAACCAATTCGTCAGCAATGTAGACCTCTACTCCTCGATCCTGGGCATGTTGGGGATCAGCGTTCCGCAAGGCGTGATGCAGGACGGGCAGGATTTCTCTCCATTGCTCCGTGGCCAAGATATTACGTGGCCCGTACGACCTGCACCACTTTTCACTCGCCTTTATGCGCATGGTCCGAACCCCAAAATGGAAGCTGATCCGCTTTCACTTCACGAACAACTTAAACGAACTCTACGATCTCGAGGCAGACCCTGGCGAGACGACTAACCTCTACTATCGCAATCGATTCCAGCTCAATCCGCAATATTCCCAGATCGTCGAGCAGCTTGAGCAGAGGCTCATCCAGTGGCAACACTCCATCCAGGATCCCCTCTTGCGCCCCGAGTACACTCCACTGGAGCCGTTAAACAAGCGGCCCGGCCAGGCAAGCGCATCCAAACCCCGCTGAGCTGGCAGAACGGCCCGGGCGGAGCCCTGTAGCATAGGCATCTTGCCTGTGATTCGGACGCCGAGCCTTGACTCATTCCTCAAGATAAACCGCGAACAAACTTAGTTAGCGGCGGGTAGAGGGGGGAGGGATGACCTTGAAGAGCTCTTCTAGCGTGACTTCTTTGCCACTGATCTTATCCCGTGCGATAACCTGGATCCGATACTCTCCCGGTTCCAGCCTTCGGACACTCAGTTGCTGCACAACGACGACTCGGGCTTCCGACGCATACTGGATCGATTCCCCGATTTCGTCCACTGCCTCGGTGACGACTTCTCCCTGCCGAAGCACGCGGTAAGTCAAAGCTAGAGCCGGAGCCCCAATCGACGGGTCGATTTTGGCATTATAGATCTGGCAATAGATTCCGACCGGCGTGGTGCTCGAGAATTCTCGGTCCAGACTGGGGCGGACCTTCACATCTCCAATCACGAACATCTCGTCGGTAGCCGGAACCTGAGACAGGGTCTGAACTGAATCCGCCAGAATCAACGAGCTGGCCGCCAACTCATCAGGCTGAAAAGCGGCCGGAACAATGACCTTCTGCTGAGTTCCCAGCCTTGAGCTATTCAGGTCTTTTACCACCAGGCTGATCTTGTAGCGCCTGGTCCTGTCCACGGGAAACATCTTCTGATAAACCGAGTGTTGCTTTCTTGCAACATCCAGAGCATCGACCGGATAGCGAACCTCCAGATCATCGTCGAATTCGTAGACGATGCGCTTGCTGAGGTCGGTGACGATCCCATAGACAGCCAGACGGGCGGCATAGGAGGATCCATCAGACTGGAAATCGAGCTCGCTGTTATCTGCCTGGATGGTGACCAGCGCCAAGATCTGGTTTTCGTTCAGGTGAATGTAGTCCTGGCGAGTGGTATAGGGTAGATCTACAAACTGTGTATTGATCGAAATGATCTCTTTCAGATCGGTGTATTCGATCGGCCTGGGTGAGAGCACCTGGGCATAGGACTCGTAACGCCTGAACAGGGAATCTCTCTCTCGCTCGAACCCCAGTTGCTGCTGGCTCGTTCCTCGATCGATCTTGTTGGCCAAGCCGAGCTGCTCCATCAGCGTCAGGCCGGCAATTCCAACGTTCTTCAGTGCATCTTTCTCATCTGCGTAAAGCGCGAGACGATACTCTCCCGAGAATGTGCTGTCGACGAACTCGACCTCCACATCATCTCCGACTCCCTCGATATGCCGATAGCGCCAGACCTCGAACGGGTAAGTGACGGTAGTGCCCCCTCCTTCGTACAGGGGCCGATCGTAGGTTTCACCTGCTGAACGCCTGGTGAGCTGGTCGGGCGCTCCGAAGGTGATGTAGATTCGTCCCCGGTCGGTTAGCCAGCCGGGGTAGCCGGCGGCATAGCGCTCGTTGGCAAAGGCAATTCGGCGATAATGTTCTATCTTGAATTCGTTCTGGGAAGTGGCTGGATCTCTATCCCGTCGAAACCAGAACTGCTCGATGAATCTTTCCCGCTCCAGAGCGTTGCTCAGGCTCTGGAAAACCGCCTTCTCTTCAGGCGTGATGATGTAGAGGACGTCTTCTTCGAGCCATTTCTTGAAGTAATCCCGGCTCTCCTCGTCGCGAAGCTTTTTCTGATCTTGCTGGCTCCCCTTCGGCTGTACCATGACCATGGAGCAAAGACCTAGCAGGTAGAGGGGCAGGCTGAGCTTGGACCAACGAGAGAAAGTCATCATCAGTTGTGGCCGATCTCTTTGTCGAGAGCCGCAGACGATAGGGACTATCGCCTTCCGTCTCTTTTCGTGACCTCGACTCACAAAACCCATGTTCGCAACCTCACCCCATTACTCGGACGAGCTCCTGGACCAAGATAGCTGGAAGAGGGAAAGCAGGTCAAGGGTCTTCGAGAGCACGAGGACCCTTGACCAGACTCGGGCGGAACGCCCTAGAAAATGTACTTCAAGGCAAACTGGATCTGCCGTGAAGTTTGTACGGTCGACGAGATCCTGCCAGCCGAGAAACCGTCGACACCGGTATTAGGTACAGCAAATTGGGCATGGTTCAGAGCGTTGAAAAACTCTGTTCGGAATTCGATATGGGAACCGTCGGTCACTGCAAACTCCTTACTCAAGGAGAGATCCAAATTCCAGCGCCCAGGGCCGAAGAGAGTGGTACGGGCGGCGTTTCCGACCGTACCCACAGGGGCAGCCGGGAAACAGGAGACGTCAAACCACCGGTCGATGCTGGGATTATTCAGCCCTCCGTCGCAGACTCGGTTGGGCCGCATGGCGAAGCCGGAAGTTCCCGACAAGTTGAATACCGTCATGGCGAGCGGGTAACCGCTGTGGGCTAACAGAATGCTGTTGATGTTCCAGCCGTGCACGAAGGCTTTTGGAACACCCGTCAGGCTCGAGCCGAAAGGCAACTCGTAAAGGTAGCTGAGCCTGAAATTGTGCCTCAGGTCCGTGTTGTTGGCGGCTTTGTCGGCTCCCTTGAGGTAGGCAGAGTAGATGACTCCCGGATCACCCCCCAGGCCTGACTGACCATCGGTGAGCCCTTTGCTCCAGGTGTAGGAGACCAGCAGGAAACCGCCTTCGGTGGCCCGACGTTCGAGGCGTAACTGCATCGAATGGTAGTCCAGAAAAGCCTCGCTCAGAGTGGCATTGACACTTCCCAAGTTCGGGTACGGACGCCGGAAAGAAGGGTTGAAGAGAGGGAAGCCGGGAGGAGCCGTATTCAAATCGAGACCCTTTCTGAAGAGTCGATCCCCGTGAGTTCCTGCGTAGGAAGCCATGAACACCATTTGGCCTGGTAACTTCCGTTCGATATTGACGTTCCACTGCTGGATCCGTCCGTTCTTCAGATTCGGGTCTCGTGTATCCCAGTTGCCACGATGATCAGCTGGAGCAACCGGTTGACTGTTGTCCGGGAATCCGTTCGCCAGCGTGCGAACTGGTGTGATGTTGTCGCTCGAAAAGAAGTAGTTGTTCACGAAGGGTGGGTTGGCCTGCGGCCCTTGAGCCCCACCCTGGGCAGCATAGTCGTAGAACAGCCCGTAGCCGCCACGGAGAACCATGTTGCGGCTACCGCCCGGGCTCCAGGAGAACCCGATCCGGGGCTGCACATTGCCATAGTCAGTCTTGACCCCAACCGTCCCGCCGACAAAAATCTGGCCCGTAAAGAAATCGAAATTTGTGAAACGATCGGCCGCCTCTGTCTGGGGTGTCGACACTGAATAAGCGAAGCCCAAATTAAGAGTGAGGTCCGGACTCACTTTCCAGGTATCATCGACAAAGCCGCGGTACTCTTTCCAGCGCCTTCCTTTGACGGATCCCTGCAGCAAGTCGGTGCGCTGTCCACTGCTCGGAAGTCCCATCAGCGCACTGGCAATTGAACTGCCGGTTCCACCGTCAAGCGTCCCACCGGGGGTGAATCCGGCGGTAAAAGACGTGTTGAAGCTAAAAGCACCGGCCAGCGCCGTGTCCCCGAACTGGTTGAGCTGGTTCGCTCGGAAGACTCCTCCCACATTCAGAGTGTGGGCTCCCCGCACCAGAGTCAAGGTATCTCCGAGGTGAAAGACATTCGTGCCGCCCTGAAATGGAGAAAATCCCCGGTCTCCCACTCCGATGAAGTTCTGGAAAGACATCCGGGTCAATGATGAAGTCTCGGAAGTGCCCAGGTTGGCACCCGGGATTCCAAGAGCCTGCGACTTGTTGGTGCCAAAGCCGAAAGACGAGATGAAGTTGAAGACCCGGTTATATCCGGCCGAGAACTGATTAATCGTAGTGGGAGAGAACAGGTGCGTGTAAGCAGTAGCAATATTCCGAGCATCGGTCTTGAAGGTCTGGTTGCTGGCGAACGCCGATCTGGAAGCAAAACCGGGCACACCACTGGGAAGAAGACTGTCGCCGTCTTCGGTACTGATTCTCACGAACAGCTTGTCATTCTCGCCGATTTCGTGATCGACCCGTCCATAGAAACTATAATTGTCGAGAGTCTTGACCGGGTTGGAGAGGAAGTTGTTTCCGAGCCGATCGGTTCGCGTGGGAAGTGGCATCAGATCGATGACTGCCTTACCGATCGGATCAATCTGACCGGCTGGAATGATGTTTCCGGGAAAGGGATCGCGGACCAGCATCCCGGTGGCGGGATCCGTACGAGTGCTCGAAGGATCAAAAACCGTTCTTCTGGGAGCATCCGGAAAAGACTCTGAGAAATCGCCATTATGCATCGCGGCTGTGGGCACAGTACTCTGGACGGTCAAACCCTGCCGCAAATTGGTTCCCTCAAAACCTCCAAAAAAGAAGGTCCTGTCTCTCTGGATCGGACCGCCCACCGAGAATCCGTACTGATTTCGGATGAGTTTTCCTTTTTCCGCTCCATCAAAGAAGTTCCGCGCGTCCAATACATCATTGCGATGGAAATTGAACAGGCTGCCGTGAAACCCGTTGGTTCCCGACTTTGTGCTCACCAGAATCGTAGTCCCGCCGCGGCTGCCATACTGGGCAGAAAAGTTATAGGTCAACACTTTGAACTCGGCAATCGTCTCGATGGAAGGCAGAATACCGATGCCCCCGGCGCTGAGTTCATTGTTGTCTACGCCATCGTAGAGCCAGTCATTGGCGTTTTCGCGCATCCCCTGAGCCGACACCGACATTGTCCCTCGGTATGAAACCTCGCTGCTTGGCCCTTCCGCCAGGAAACTCCCCAGACGGCCTGTCGTTGTACCCGGGCCCAGCAGGGCCAATTGCACAAAGTTGCGACCGTTCAACGGCAGGTTCTCGACCTGCTCTCCATGAACGACCATGCCGATGGTGGCGTCGGAGCGGCTCAGCTCAACATTCGAGATTCCTGACGTGACGGTGATTCCTGTTTGAACCTGGCCCACCGACATCGTGATATCCAGAACCCGGTTCTGCCCAACTTCAAGCAGCACATCAGGAATCTCAATCGTGCTGAACCCGGTTAGCGAGGCGCTGAGGGTGTAAGCCCCGATGGGCAGCAAAGGCAGCACATATTGCCCGGCATCGCTACTCACGGCGGTTCGCGTTATCCCAGTACCCTGGTTGCGCGCTGTTACCGTAGCCCCCGGTATCACACTATTCGAACTGTCCCTGACTGCACCGCTGATCGTCCCCGTGGACTGGCCAACTGCCACTCCAATCAGCATGCATATCAGCACACATAAAACTGCCGTAAAATTAAATACTCTTCTCATGAATCTCCCTCTTTTACGCTTTCCGGAAGGCCTCTCACCTGACCGCACAAGACAAGATCACTGTCATATATCACCGGATTTGTGCCCTTCCGGCGGACTCTCTGAGCCCGGACGAGTTGGCCCGAAGAGTCAAATTATTAAGTATCATTGCCGGAGGGAAGAATCAAGCGGATTTCCCCCCCTTTTCCCCTCAGTCGGATAGCACCCATTTGTTGACCTGAGCCCGACTTGGAGCTAGGGTGGACCCACCTTGTGGCATTTGTCTTTTTCACTCCAGGAGAGGGCCTCCATGGCAGTACCAACCTCGGCCTTGCGGCTTGATAGAAGCATTCGTAGCAGTGCGGTGCACGAGCTACTTAGGGTTCGGAACTTGCCACTATTCACCTGGCCTCGCCTCAGCTTGGTCTCGCGGATCCTCCTGACAGCAGTCCTCCTCGCCGTTATTTCGATCACCTCCTCTATCGCAGCCGCGACCGCGGCCCAAGAGGACCGGCGAAAAGTATTGATTGATGCCGATATGGGGCAGCTGAATGACGATGCCGTGGTCCTCTTCATGCTGGCAAATTCGCAGAACGTCGACATTCTGGGACTCACGATCGTAGCCGGAAACACCTGGGTAGAAGAGGGCACTGCTTACGGCTTACGGCAGTTGGAAATCATTGGTCGGACCGACATTCCTGTTTTGATGGGTGCAGGTGAGCCCCTGATGGGAAGCCGTCAGCCATGGCTCGCCTCCGAAGAGAAGCTTTACGGCAACAGCGAATATCTGGGCGCCTACTCTCGTCCCCGGCCCAGCTCCTATCTGAGTATTGGACGGGAACCCTATGGTGGCTATCCAACAACTCAACCTTCGACTGAGAATGCGGTCGATTTCATCGTGCGCCAGGTATTGGAAAATCCCCACCAGGTCACGCTGTTTTCGATCGGTCCGACCACCAATATCGCTCTGGCAGTCAAGAAGAATCCGGAAATCGTTCCTCTAGTCCAAAGCATCATCTATATGGGCGGCGCCATCGATATTCCCGGCAATACGACTCCGGCTGCCGAGTTCAATTGGTGGTTTGACCCCGAAGCTACCAAGATCTGTCTCCGGACCCCTTTTCCGGAGCAAATTGTGGTCCCCAACGATATCGCCGAGCGCGTCTATTTCACGAAAACACAATATGACCGTATCGTGAACTCACCCGAGACGCCGATTACCAAAATGTACCAGGATTTGTGGGGGCCGAGATTTCGCTCCGGAACGGACCGGAAGTCCTTCGTATGGGATTCGATCACTGCCGCGATTTTCTTGCAACCCGATCTCGTCACACGGATGGAAGAGCGATACATCGACATCGATACCAATATGGGGCCCAATTACGGACGATCAGTCGGTTATCATGAATCCCGTCGCCGCTCCCTTGACCAGCCGGAGAATTTTCCGGCCGGAACCCAGAAGGTGAAAATTCTATTCGACATCGACCGGGACGCCTTCTGGGATCTTTATGTGGAACGAATGACTAGCAAGTAGGCACCCGCCTGGGGGCCGGATAAGGGCTGAACCAAATGCTCAAGAAAACCCACTCTCTCCTGATTCTAATCTGTACTGCAGCCACATCTTTCCCACTCTTGGCCCAAGTCCATTCGCTAACCCTGGCGCGCTTGATCGAACCCTCCAGCGTTCTTCGAAACCAGGGCGAAGTGGTCCCTTTCGCCCTCAACGGATTCATAGAATTCGAGAATCTGGAAGGCATGTTCACCTACGTCAATGACCAGGCCGGCCGTTGGAACTTCGGCTCGCCGGCAGAGCGCAAAGCTTTTGCCGACGACCTGTTCCGACGGGGCGTCGAGAGTCGCATCGTCTCGATGATTTACGAAGATCCTCATGAAGTCTTGATGACTCATACACCTGAGCAACTGGCGGAAGCCGTGACGGGTATCCACACCTCCAGCTCCCCCCTCATTTATCGGGGACGAAGTTGGAGTTTGGACGCGGCGACTTATCGAGATGTTCTGGTGCAGTTGCAAGAGCGTTGGAAAGGCTCACTGAATTGCTGGCGTTCGTCGGCTTCAGTGCCGGAAAGGGTGCTTTCGAACTGGTACATCATCCCAGAAGGCATCACTCTTTTTGGAGCTAGCTACGACTCGACGGAACATTTCTGGCAAGCCGTGAAATATCATCCGGAAGTTCAGCTGAAGGACCTCTTACGAATCCTGGACCGAGTCGGGGCGGTATCCTGGAAGCCCTGGTTAGAGACGCTTGCTACTGACCAGAAAAACTACTTTGCACACACCTATTCTGTGGAATTCCTGCAACAAAACCTGACCCGCGGGCGGCTCGAGTTCTTCAAGGCTGAGGTCACCAAGTATGCCCGGACTCTTGACATGTCGGTCCGGGTCCTGCAGCAGCGCTCTGTGACAGAGCCCTGGCAATTACGCTTCACAGCACTGCAGGAAAAGATCTTGTGGGGCGACCTGGCAGATGTCTTTCATCTCCTTTATTACTTTGCCCACCTGGATGGCGGCCGTTTCACAGAGCCTGGACTAGAACCTGTGCTGGAAGCGCTGAAAGAGCACCATTTCGACAACATCTACCTGACTGGCTATGCCGGAGGCAAAGTGGGCTTCATCAGCCCCGAATTCCGGCAGCTCATGCTCGAGATCTGGAGAGTCAAGTTCCTCGACATGAAGCGCTTTCGGGATGTCATTCGCTCCACTCAAGGCTTCCGGCTGCTCCACTTTCTGAACGATGGAGACTCGCCCGACATTCCAATCCCAATTTATGTGGGAATGCTGGAGCAGATCCGCGAACTTGCACTTCAGTAACGCCACAACACGGAATGAAATGCAATCGCAGAGACCAGTAGCGAAAATTGAAAAACCGGCTTTGATCGACCGCGGGTCTTGCGGATGGAGCGCTGAATAACAGAGCGCCAAGCGGCAGCGCGACGTGGGAAAGCTTGGCGACGATCTGACGAGACTCCCTTAAAACCGGCGCGGCGCTTCCGCTTGCGGCTCCGATACCCGTAACTCCGATCTCATCAGCTCGGCGGTCGGCTCAAATTGACTCCTTTCGGTTGCGGCCCTTGCACTATGTCTCTCCGATTGCATTTTCTCGGTAGCCACGAAGAAAATCGAATGCGGTAACCGCACTCACTCTTGACAGTTGGGAGTTGGGAGTTGGGAGTTACTTCGGTGCTTCTTCAGCAGCCGGGCGGTAGCTCAGTTCGGGAAGGTGTCGGGCGATCCACATTTCGCTGCTCGTCACGATGCCGGCGAGCTTGGCGGCCAGTTGTTGGGCACCGTCTGCACCCACCGCTCTGACGACCGGCGAACCGCGGTCGAGTTCCGTAAAATTGGCAACGTAAAACAGGTGCATGAAGCCACTTTCGCCGCCAAACGCCAGCGATCCGGTCCAGTGATGGGACTTTTCTTCGTCGAAGTGAGCTAGAAAGTCGATCTTCATCACTTCCAGATATTCCTGCTCGCGCCCGGGTGAAACCCGTGCAAAGTTGATGACCATCAGACCTGCTTCTTCATCTTCCGGGAGGGGGTTGCTCATCTCAGGAAGACTCAGAACCGCATAGCGCTGAGTATTCGTGATGCACTTCTGCAGGCGAGAGTTCAAGGCCACCATTTCGGGCGTGGATCGACCCCTTCGATCAAAGCTCGCCAAGTTCTGTATCGGAGTTGTGATCAGGAACCGATACGGATTCCCAAATTCTTCAGTGCGGCTGACGCTGCGCCAGGGAGTGCCAGCCTCCTTGGACTGAGCGGACAGCTCCTGTTGTACGGCCAAGAACTCGTCAACCATGACCGGGTTGACGTCTAGGATAGCCAATTTGACCCAGGGCGGAGCATCCTGGGCTACGAGGCCTTGCCAGAAAGCCCACAGTGAACACAGCACGACTGCAATGCGAGCCATCCTTCTCAGTAGGACGTGTTTACTCGCCATGGTTAGCAGGACACACAATTGTGGTTGTTCTTGGAGCCCAACCGCTCTAGCAGAGCTACTGTTTCAGGGATGGGAGAGATTCGTGAGACCGGGCTGTTCGCCATATCTGCGGTGGTTTGCCCCCTTCGGCTCACCGCAGTCACGTCACATCCCTTCTCGACCAGGTAGAGAATCAACTCGTTATCCCCTCGGGCCGCGGCATGGTGAAGAGGATTGTAACCGTTTAAATCCCTGGCATTGACGTCGGCTCCGAGTTCTTCGACAAGGTACTTTACGGTTGCCAACCAGGAGTCGGGCGCATGGCGATGGGCGTTTCCAGCAAAACCTTCTCCGTAGCCCACACCCGAGGCTGCGTGGATCGGAAAGACTCCTGGGCCGCCCTCCTTGATCCGCGCCAATCCGGAGGGGTCGGGTCTGACGGAATCAGCGTTAGTAGCGGGCCAAAGCCCCGGTGCGACGGGCTGTACCATTTTGGGGCCTCTTATGACGCCCTCCTCCGAAGGGTCGTCCTCATTTGGATTCCGGTTTCTCCGGGACGCACGAGGAGCGGGAGCTTTTGTCGGAATATTGGGATCGGCGCCATACTGCACTAGGAGTCGCATCCCTTCCACATCGGTCGCGTAGGCAGCGCGCCAGAAGGCAGTGGCCCCAGTGCTGTCCGCCAGGCCACAGTTGCGGTTTCCGCAGTCGGTATAGACCATATACCAAGGATGTCCGGTCACTCGGGCGTCAGGATCTGCACCAGCTTCGAGTAGAGCCTTCATCAAATCAAGATAGGTCGCATTCTGGAGCCGGTGTTGCTGGGGCTGCGGAAAGCGTGTCCGCGGCTGCCATTCGGCGTTGACGGTGGCCCACAGGGGAGTCACTCCATTGAGGCTGTCGGCCTGGTTAGGATCGGCTCCCCGCTCGAGAAAGTGCATGGCCAAGTCAAACTGGGCGTTAATGAGGGCCATTAGCAGAGGAGAAGTCTCATCCCCCTTACTTACTTGATTAACGTCGGCACCCCCCTCGAGCAAAGCCAAGGAGACATCGATGTGGCCCTGCCGGGCTGCATGGAGGAGAGCGGTCAGGCCGCCCTTGCTGATTTTGGTAGAAGGTCGGGAAAAGCGTCGATTGCCGGTGTCCGGAGCCCGTTCTTTGGGCACTTCCCCCGACAGGTAGATTTCACGAGCCGAAAGAACTGCCGCCTGAAGTTCTTTCGAAGTCGCTTCTTTCACACCTTTTTTCCCAAATGCGGCCAGGACTTTGCTCTGGTGGTTCCGCACTGCACGGGTCAGCTTGCCTTCCTTCTCGAAATCCAGCGACCTGGAAGTGATTGCAGCATCGGCTCCGGCTTCCAGTAGTACCCGAATGGCTTCCACTCGGTTCTGGGCAGCTGCGAAAATCAATGGGCTTTGGCCCCATTCGGACTCGAGAGCGTTCACCTCGGCTCCACAGTCGAGCAGGCTTCCGACCAGGGCTGCATTCCCGGACGCGGCGGCCAGATGCAACGCACTCACACCACTGTTGGTGGTGATTGCGTTTACTTCGGCTCCCGCCTCCAGCAGGATGTCGGCAACCGCCAGGTTCCCTGCCCGGGAAGCCACATGTAAGGGAGTGTACTGGCCGATGCGGGTCATGGCCTCCACTTGTGCACCAGCATAAATCAGCGTCTCAGCGATAGCGGAATCGCCGCTTTCGGCCGCCCAATGCAAAGCAGTCATGCCATCACCCTGAGCAGCGTTGGCATCGGCACCCTCTTTGAGCAGGTTGCTTACCGAGGTCCACGCTCCGCGCTCGGCGGCATCTGCCACCGGGGATTCAGAGGGAGCTGCGACCAGAGCGACAACCAGAGACAATCCACCGATCAGAGCTAGAAGTAGGATATTTCTCATGTTCTTACTGCTTTACATTAGACAAGCTGAAGCGAGCTCCAGAGAGAAGCTGAAGCGAGTTCCAACAGTCCACATCAAACGCCCACACCGGAGAGATCGAATTCTCCGGTACTATCCCCGAAGCTCTCCATTTCCATCCCCAACATATTCAGCGCGGTGAGCATCACATTCGCCATTGGCGTATCGTCGGGCGTTTTGAGATGCAGATTCCCTTGGAGATGGCCGTTGGCTCCGCCCAGCAGGACGAGGGGGCAGCGCCGGTGGTTATGCAGATTGGGATCAGCCATCGGGGATCCCCAGATGACCAGGGTTTTGTCCAAGAGAGAAGCATCCTCGACCATAGTGGTCTTGAGCTTTTCGAGGAAGTAAGGAAGCATGCTCATACGATACTGATTGATCTTGTTGAAATCGAGGAGCCTCTCCGGGTTGTTGCCATGGTGAGAGGCGGGATGGAACGGCCGGTCCGAGCCGCTGTCCGGGAACACACGCGTCGTCGCATCGCGTCCCAGCTTGAATGACATAACACGGGTCATGTCGGTCTCAAACGCAAGTACCTGGAGATCGAACATCAGCTTCATGTGCTCTTCGAAAGAGTCTGGCACTCCGCTTGGCGCCTCTGGCAATGCTCTTGGTTCTCCGCTCGTATTGCCGGCCTCGACTCTCTGGATCCGGCGCTCGACTTCGCGTACGTTGTCGAGGTATTGATCCAAGCGGGGTCGGTCGGCGGGTCCCAAGTGCCTTCGCACGTCCGCTACATCCTGAACGATCCAGTCTAGAATGCTCCGCCGAGTCGCCCTTCGCTGAGCGCGCTCCTCCGCTGTACCACCCGAGCCAAACATCATCTCGAAAGCGACCCTTGGATCTCGCACCATAGGAAGGGGCTCGGAAGGCGATGCCCAGCTGATCGAGTCGGTGTAGGCACAAGCGTAGTTGTAGGTGCATCCCCCTGCCTGATCGAGGCTCTCAATGCAAAACTGCATCGAGGGCATCGGGGTATCCTGCCCGAAGCGCTGGGCATACAGCTGATCCAATGACGTCCCGGCTCGGAGATCGGAACCCTGAGTCTGCTTGGGATGGGACTGGGTGAGGAACACGGCGCTCGACCGAAAGTGATCCGCTCCGATCTCGGAGGGAGCAAGGGCTTCGGCCATCCGCACGTCTGTATTACTTACGATCGTCAGATAGTCCTGAAACCCCTGGAGCGGGCTGAGGGCACTCTGGCTGACGATCTCGAAGTCGGGACCCGTGGTGGCGGGAGCATAAAGGTGCTGGGAAGCTCCCCATTTATTGCAGCCAGCCAGACCATGAACTTCCTCGATGCAGACCAGCCGGGTGGGGTCGGTCTTGGCCGCCGCGGCTCGAGCGGCTGGGACCATTGCATCCAGCATCGGGAGCGCCATAGTGACTCCGAGCCCCCGAAGGAAAGTCCGGCGATGAAGGTGCTTGCCAGTAATGTACGACATAATCTGATCTCCCCTTTTGCCTGCTAGCTCCTACTGCTGGGCGCCGGTTTGCGTCTCCTGCGCCTCTTCCACACGCTTCATCTGGAACGCGTCACTCTTGACCACTCCCAGAAGGAATGAGGTTACCCGGTATTCTTTCTCGGCTGCCTCCCGAACAATCGTCCGAACGGTGGGCTGATCAAAATACTCAACCCGCCGGCCGATGGCATAAGACAGCAGGTTTTCTGTGAAGGTCCGGGCCAATGGCTCCGGGCGCTTGAGCAACGTCTCAACGAGTTGCCCGGGCGTCGTGATCATAGTCCCGTCATAGAACTCGCCCTGCGTGTCCAGCAGCATTCCATTCTCTCGCAACCGCCACTTCGCCGTAACATCGAAGTTGTCCAACGCCAAACCAATCGGATCGATCAAACGGTGGCACGAATTGCACGACGGATTCTGTCGATGGATCTCCATGCGCTCGCGGGTCGTGAGCCGTCGCCCCTCACTGGATCCCTCGGTCTCTTCGAGGTCGGGAACGTTGGGAGGGGGCGGCGGCGGCGGGGTTCCCATCAGGACCTCCATCACCCACTTGCCCCGAAGCACGGGAGACGTTCGGTTGGCCACAGAGGTAAGCACCAGGACGCTCCCATGGCCCAGCACACCTTTTCGATTCTCATCCGGGTAATTCACCTGCCGAAAGTGGTTTCCAGCCACTCCCGGAATCTCATAGTGGCGACTGAGACGTTCGTTGACGAAAGTGTAGTCAGCATTGAGCAACTCGAAGAAGCTGCGATCTTCTCGAACCAGGTGGTAGAAGAACAACTCCGTCTCACGCTGCATGGCTTTTGCCAGATTCTCGTCGAAGTTGGGATAGAAGTTTGGATCTGGACGGACCTTGTAGAGATCCTGCAAGCGGAACCATTGATAGGCAAACCGGGTGGCCAGAGCTTCGGCACGGGGGTCTGCCAGCATCCGCCGCGCTTGACGCTCAAGTTCCTCGGGAGCTGAGAGCTGATCCAGACTTGCGAGCCGCTGCAATTCGTCGTCTGGGGGCGTTCCCCAAAGAAAAAAGGATAGCCGGCTCGCCAAATCCAGGTCGCCTAGACGATGGCTCTGACCGGGGCGGACACCCTCGGGTGTCCGCTCCAATCGAAACGCGAAGTTGGGGCTCGCCAGCATCGCTTCCAGAGCCGTCCGGACGCCGATCTCGAATCCGCCTTTCGCGGCACCACTCTCATAGAACTGAAATAGTCCGTCAAGATCACCACTTGTCAGTGGCCGACGGTAGGCCCGACTCCCGAGCCGAGTGAGGATCTCGCGAGCACAGGGTCCTTCTTCGCTTAACCGGGTGGGCCGGCAGCTGAAAATCTTCTCTCGGCTAGATGTCAGAGAAAGCCCGGTGACGTTATCGGGACCCCGGACAATCAGATGTTGCAGGTGGGGCAATGTTGTGACCCCCGCACCTCCAGAACCACCTCCGGCAAAAGACCATTCGTGAGGACGAATCAGATCTTCATAGGGCCCGTCGCTCCTTCGCACGAAGGCAGCCGAAACGCGGTGTTGACCAGCCCGAACAAGAACCTTTTCGGTCCAAATCGGAGTGGCCCCCCGTCCATCTTGCCCGATTGCGGGACGTGTGTAGGGCAGCAAAGCGACTCGTTCGCGGTTAATCGAGACGTCCAGATCCTCCAGCTTCGAGTTGTTTCCGGACACGAACGCCATGCCGAAAACGTACTCGCCATCCGCTGGGAAAACATGATCCACTACGATGCCGCCACGAGTGCCGTAAGGGGCTCCTTCAACATGATCCCAGGGGTGCTGGGAAACATAAATCGGATTGCTATAGGTCTTATCTTTCAGATCGGCATTCGCGTCCCCAACCGCCATCCGGCTGATGTCTGCGGCCGCATTGAGATAGGCCTCCAGGTGCATCGGCGAGAGCGTCTGCGCAGCAGCCATGTTGTCGAAATTGAAAGCCATTGTGTCATCAGGCAGCCAATTGCCAGCGTCCACCTTCAAAGCGAGCAAATCAAGAATTGCCCGTTCGTACTCGCGACGGTTGAGTCGCTGAAAACTGCGTCCTCCGGGATTGGTATTGCTGGCGGCCACTCGGTCAACCTGCTCTTCCAACATTTTGACCAGCGCCGACATCGTCGCTTGAGGCGGTCTGGGTTGATCAGGCGGAGGCATCATCCCCGCCCGCAGCTTACGAATCACCTTCTCGGCGGCCTCGGCGTTCTGCTCTGGCGCTCCCACGTCGAAGTGCTCGAGTGAAAAGTTGCCTACCTTGAGAAGATCATCGTGGCAAGTAGTGCAGACCTCAGCAATGACATCGGCCGGATTAGACACCTCGATTAACTCGTTAGTCGGCGGTGCCGGTGGGGTAGGCTCGCCCCCAAGCATGAACAGAACAGACAGTAAACCAGAAACGAAGACTAGCTTCATCTTGCCGACACCCCTGACATCCTCATCGCGAAAAGTCCATTACCCAACAGTTTAGTCTTTTGCAGGACCGTTTCGCAACTCACACAAGGTGCTCGGTTTGAAAATGCTGAAGCCCGGGGAAGTCTCTGCCCTGCCTCAGCAAGGCGCTGACTCCCGACTCCCGACAAAGAGCAACAATTTGAACTGTCGACTAGGAGGTTAACACTGGCCACCGACTCGACAACGGCTTCTTGTAGATTCGCCGTAAGTACTCTGGTCTCCAGTCTTATCGTCGGTCTCAGTCTGAGGTGTAGCCTCCATGGACTGAGATACGAGGCACCGGGCACTCGCTTGCCGGGCGAGTCAAAAACCGGATCGGACAAATCCGAAGCCCATGGTCGACTCGTATCGCCCATTTATGAACAATATTGTGACTGCAGGTTGCGAATTGCGGAAAGAGATCGGCGGCTGGGGGGAAAAGGGCCCAGGAGTCCAGAGATTCCCATTGCCCAGGCCTCAATTCCCAAGAGTCCGGCAATTTCGCTCAGGAATTTTGAAGGCCCTCAATCGCATGGCCTTCGTCCTCTGGCTACAGGGGCAACACGGCACATCTCGCTCTCTCCTGGAGCAAGGATTGCAATTGCCAGATAGGGATCCGGCATCGCAAGCCTGGGCACTGGCTCGGTTGGCTCGGTTTGACCTCCAAGAAGGAGACCTCCAAGAGGCTCGGCTACGCTCGGAGCAAGCCCTCTCAGAGATGCCGGGTTATGTGCCGGCACTCCTGGTCAAGGCACAGGTCTTGCTGGCTCGCAGAGAGTTTGAGTCAGCCTTGCCGCTCTTGTTGGATGCCAACCAGAGGCGGGGGCTGCCGGAAGATCAATGGCTGGCCTTAGACGCCCTCAACTGGGCGGGCGATCAAGCAGCCGCTCAGAAACTGGAAGAAAAGCTGGTCAGTGAAGGTCAGGCCAGCGATCCTCGGACTCTCTCCGTGTTTCTTTCCACGCGCCAGAGAGACCCAGAGCTCGGCCTTCGTCTGGCCCGCTCGGAGATGCAATCGCGGCGGGACGTTTTTACGCGAGACGCGCTGGCCTGGGCACTGGCCGCCCGAGGATCATTCGAGCAGGCCTGGAAAGTCCTGCGCGAGGTGAAGGAGTCTTTTCCTGCAGAGGCTCGTCTCTATCTTCACGCTGGCTTGATTGCCCTCCAGGCGGCACCCGATGAAGCTCCTCGCTGGCTCAATCTGGCCCACCAATATCGGTTCACCCTTTACCCCTCAGAGGCCGATCTTCTGGCTCAGGCGAGAAGGGCCAGTGCTGCCCTCCGCAGAATAACGATCCTGCGATAGGTAGCACTTCGATTCCAGCCTCCACCGTTGTGGCCAAGTGCGCTTTGTAGGAGTCAGATGTGCCGGCGAACCCGGCCAGCCCCTGCACAGCGGCCCCACCGACCGGGAATTGGACCCCTGGTTCCTTCCTCCAGCTCTCCTGCCAGGAGCGGAGTTCGCCAGCATATCTGGACTCCTACAAAGCATGCCGTGCCTCCCAAGCGGCAAAGCAGATCAGATGCGAAGCAGCTCTGGAGCTGTCGCTGCCAACTAAGATGAAACCTGCCTGATTCTTGCGCCCGGGCACCTTGGAGCAAGTGCTGTGGCCACGCCCCGGCCTTGAATCCGCGGCCAGGCATGCCGGACGCTTTCCCTAGCAAGGCTTGCGGGAAGAAAGGCGGCAGCATGGCCGCAGCACTCCGAAGGGCTTCGCCAAGACGGTAAGCAGTTTCTTTCCTGAACGATCCGGCGCAGCTGGTGGCGGTACTAACTAAGTTTGTTCGCGGTTTATCTTGACGAATGAGTCAAGTCTGACCAGTCGCCCTGAAAAGGGCAAAAAGATAACAGCCCAGGGCAACGCCCTGGGTAAATCGAGAGAGGAATGAGGAAACCTGAAAGGCTCCGCGATAATTCTCCCCGACATTCTTTTGCTGGACAACCGAATTCTCAGGGTTCCCGCGTCACACGAGACTAGTTCTGGAATTGATAGTCAAAGGGGAATTAGATTTCGCGCAGCCCTTCAGGCTGCCTCGTGTGGACCCACCTATCCCCAGGGCGTTGCCCTGGGCTGTTGTCCTGGTGCACCTTCGGCGCCAGGTACCTGGGCCGTGAGCCCGACTCAGTTGCCGGCCTGGGTAGAGCGTTGCAGGAGAGTTCCGCTACACACCGCTCGTCGGTCTGAGGCAAAGCCTCGCTAGCCTGAAACTCGAAGTAGCATAGGCCTGTGATTCGGATTCCGGGGACAGCGCCGAATTGGTACGCGGTGGGTAAAATGGCGGTTCATGAATCCAAATCGAGTTGTCGCTTCGTATCGCCAATTGATGGACATGTTGAATCCAAAGCCTGCAGAGCGGAGGTGCCGACTCGCCAACCTTCGCTTCGCTCCCATCTGGGTAGTCATCGCGTCGTGCTGGACCAACATGTGGGCTCACGATCCCGGATTGAGCAGCCTATCTCTGAGAAGGTTCGAGGAGCACTTGAGGGTCACAGCCACGTTCGCGCCGGCAGATCTCGCCTGGCTAGCGCCTTTGAATGTCGATAACGACGGATTCCTCAGTCAGGCCGAATTCCGCAGCCGACAAGCGCAGCTTCACCGACTCGTTCCCCGACTCGTTCAGATTCGTGAGCCAGCGCGAACTCTGAGGTTGCTGGGTTCAGAGACACTCAGAATCCAGCTGCCGGGTAATGACAATGTTCGATTCGAGCTGGACTTTGAGCTTCCTCTGAGCTCTCGACTCAGGGTGACGGCCGGGTTGTTGCAAGACCTCCCGAAAGGCCATCGTCAGCTCGTGGACTGGATCAGCGCAACCGGAGAGCCGCTGGCTGAAGCCCTACTGAGCTCGACTCACTACTCCGTCTGGCTGGATGGCTCGCAGACAGAGCCGGTCGGGAGCCACTTCCAGAGCGGGCGCCAGTTTCTACTGCTTGGGATCGAGCACATCTGGACTGGATACGACCATCTCCTTTTCTTAGTTGGTTTGTTGGTAGTGAGTTGGAGGTTGATGCCGGCGATTCGGATCATCACGGCCTTCACGGTGGCGCACTCGTTGACACTGGCGCTGGCTGCATTCGAAGTGGTGCGCCTTCCGACATCACTGGTCGAACCCTTGATTGCTCTCTCTGTCGTCTACGTAGGGATTGAAAACCTGCGGCGGGGTGAGCCGGAATATCACTGGGCTCTACCGCTGGGCTTTGGGCTCATTCATGGCCTGGGATTTGCGGGCGGGCTCCAAGGACTGCTGAACGAGCACAGCGCCGGACTGCTGGTGCCTCTGTTCTCCTTCAACCTCGGAGTTGAGCTGGGGCAGTTGGCGGTTGCCAGTGCGGTCCTTCCGCTGCTGAGTCTGCTCTCCAGGCGGAGATCCTGGCTGGCCGTTGCTTCGGCCTCCGTCTCGGTGGGCCTGATCTTGGCCGGCTGCTTCTGGCTATTTGAAAGGATCTCCGTTTGAAATCAGGCCGATGCGAGTTATTTGAGACCTGCGGCTCTCCTGGCCCATATAATAGAGGCGACAACGCGTGCATTGGCTTGAAAGCTCGTGCTGGCGCGGTGGACTCCCAGGTTGGATCCGCGGAGCAGAGAGAAGGGCGCTCGGGCCAGAATGACCGATGATTTTAGGATCCTTCAGCGTATCGTGGAGCGTGATCAAGAGGCGCTGGCGATGCTATATGACCGCTACGGCGGTTTGGTCTTTTCCGTCTGTAGACGTGTTTTGCGTGATCCGGCAGCAGCAGATTTCTTCATTGGCCTCAGAAGTGGAAGCACTACGCTCACTGAATTTGGGCCTGGGAACCCGAATTGAGCAACTGAGCGATCCCCGCACCCGTTTTCTGGCTTTGGCCGGTCTCACTGGCTTCGAAGGAGCTTCCGGCTCGGCGTTTCTATTCCCGGCAGCTGGCAAAGCTCGCCTTTATCTGCATGATCTACCCGCGCTGGCGGCCAATCAGGATCTTCAGCTATGGGTCATCGAGGAAGGACAGGCCCCCTACCCTTCAGAGGTCTTCAAACCAGCGCCTGGAGTGACTGAATTCGAAATCGATCTACCGTTGCCCGCCGATCGTGTCCAGGTACTGGCGGTGACGATCGAGCCAGCTGGCGGCAGCGCAGGTCCAACTGGCGCAATGGTCCTGGCGGGACGGATTCAAACCGGTTGAGTTTAAACAAGGCCGCCGCCGATTTGCTTCGTGGCACCCGGATGAAAAGCAAGCGCGGCAAGGCAGCCCCCAACTCTCGATCGTAGCTGTCCACAAACTGAAGAACCGGAGTTCTGGAGCAGTACGACCCCTCTTCCCGCCCCGGGCTAGCATTTGACTCAAGTTCTTGGCACGATGTGAGATTGGGCCAAAAGTTCCTGTGTTAGGTGCCAGAAGGAAGTTGCCGTGAAGAACATCGATCATTCGTGCAGGAGAACCATCATTCTTGGGCTGCTGGTGAGCTGCTTCGTTGGCCACTCCAGGGCCGTGACTCAAGATCCGCAATTGTTGCAGCTGAGCCAGTCGATCCGAGAATTGACTGCGCGGGTGAGTCCGGCCGTGGTGCAGATCATCGTCACCGGCCTGGGACCGGCCGCACTCGCCTCCCGTCAACCCGGTCTAGCGGCACGACAGTATAGTGGTGGATCTGGAGTGATTCTGGATCCGGCCGGCTATCTAGTGACCAACGCCCATGTCATCGAGGGGGCGCGCCGGATTCAGGTGGTGCTCTCTGACCGCAATGTTGAAAAGCAGCCCCCCGGCAACTCGATTCTGAAACCGGCCGGAAAGGTCGTCGATGCCGAACTCGTGGGAGTTGACAGGGAAACCGATCTGGCTGTCCTGAAGGTTCCCGAAACCGACTTGCTGGCGCTCGAACTGGGTGATTCGGAGGCCATTGAGCAGGGCCAGATTGTACTCGCTATCGGGAGTCCACTGGGTTTCGAGAATTCCGTCAGCATGGGGATTGTCAGCGCGGTCTCACGGCAGTTGGAACCGGATGCCCCCATGATCTACCTCCAGACTGATGCTCCAATCAACCCGGGAAACAGTGGAGGGCCGTTGATTGACGTCCAGGGACGGGTGATCGGCATCAATACTCTAATTGTGTCTCAGAGTGGGGGCAACGAGGGTCTCGGCTTTGCCGCGCCCAGCAATATCGTGCGCAACGTATTTGAGCAGATCAAACAGCACGGCCGCGTCAGGCGAGGAGACGTGGGAGTGGTCGCTCAGACCATCACTTCACCGTTGGCGGAAGGATTGAACCTGCCCCGGCCATGGGGTGTCGTCCTGGGAGATGTGATCCCGGGGAGTTCGGCCTTCTTGGCGAGACTCAAGGTGGGGGCTGTCATCCTTTCGATCGATGGCAAGGTGCTGGAGAACGGCTGGCAATTTGATGTCAACCTATACCGCCGGGCCGTCGGTGAAACCGTCACTCTGGAGGTCGCCAGAGGAGAGACGCGTTTTAAGACCAATGTCCTGGTGGTGGAACGAGAAGACCCGGAGGGGCGCTTCGCCAACTTGGTCACTCCCGAAAAAAACCTGATTCCCCAGCTGGGTGTGCTAATGGTCGACATCAATGCCGAAATCGCAACCATGCTGCCGCCTCTCCGGATGCTTGGGGGCGTTCTCGTGGCGGTGCCATCACCTCAGCTCTCCCATATCTGGGGTGGTCAACTGCTGCCTGGAGATGTGGTTTTCTCTCTGAATGGAGAACGCTTCAACCGCCTGGATAGACTTCGCGAACAGCTCGACGGCATGGACCGGGGCGCCGCTGTAGTACTCCAGATCCAGCGCCAGGGACTGCTCCGCTATCTGGCTTTCCAACTCGAGTGAGGATGCTGCGGCAGCCCTCGGGCGTAGCGCCTCGTCAGTACGGCGCTTGCGGCCCTTCGCTTCGACAACGTGTGAATTATCCGGGCCAAAGAGTCGTCGCCGGGCCCGGAGTGCGCCGATTTGGACTGGACGTAGTTTGCTACCGCTGCGCTACGTCGGAAGACCCCTGAGGTATGACTACCTTGCGCGCCTCGCTGGCGATCAAAACTCATCCCGAATTGGCAACGGGAACTTCCCGGACAGTACACTAGCTAGCCTGGGGGATCGCGATCCAGATCCGATAGTTTGGCCACGATCAGCTCTTGAGACTTCATCAAATTCTCGAGTGCCTGGTCCTGGCCCTTCTGGCCGGCGGGCGCCCCCTTCATGTTCAAGAATGAGAGCATCGCTGAAGCGAGTTCCGCAGGCAGCAAGCTCTCGAGGTATTCCATCGCCGTCCCTCGGAGACGGTCGTCATGGGTGGCGAAAGCCTGGAAGGAGAGGCGCATCGCATCCTCGGGAAAAATCAGGCAGAAAAGGCTGAATAGATGTAGCAGGCTGGGATCAGAGGGGGGGCTTTTCAGTCCCCTCAAAAGTGGAGCACTTCTCATCTCCCGTTTCGGCAAGCGCCGACTGCTCCACAGTCGAGCATCGACCTTCAGCTCGCTGCGGGCAAACTTAAAGACCTGCTCGGGCGGGATTGCCCAGTCTAGCTTGGCCGTCATCCGGAGTAGAGACTGGACACACTGAAAACGGATCTCGAAACGGCGGTCCTCCAGTCCTAAGACAAGCCCCTGAGCACCCAGTCTTGAGGGATGACTTGCCAGAATAGACGGGATCCGGCGACGAACCATGAAGTCCTCGCCGGGATCGAGCAGATGATCGAGTAGCGCCCCGGTCACTCGAGGCGCTAGCTTCTGCAACACCGGCGTCACCCATCCAATGGCTTCTTCCCAAGCCAACAGGGCGACGAGCTGAGGAACCAGCTCAGCGGATACGCAAGCTGGAGTCCTGAGGGCTCGACGCACTCGAGCCGGGTCGCCCGATCTCAGCTCCCACTTCAAGCTCATCACCGGATCTTGCGCGACGGCGTCGGGTGCGAAACCACCCATTCCCTCCGCTGGCGACCCGGGGCGCGAAGACTGCGTCGGGAAACCTTGCTGCTGATTGAATTGAGTCGTCATCCCATGGAGTGAGGCAGTCCGCAGCAGAGTAGCCCGGGCGGTCTCTTCATTGAGGCTCATCAGGTTCAGCTCCAGGGCCCGTTCCTTAAGGCTCTCCTCGAGAGCCCGAATATATCCTTTGCCTACCTGGCGTACGATCAAAAGCCCTCCCGCCGCAGCTAGCCCGGATTATGCAAGAGATCCGGATTCGAGTGGATTGGGGACCAGAAAAAATTCCGTATCTCTCTGATATAAAAGGGTTTATTAAACAAATCCTTATCGGAGAACTACGGCAATGTCAAACCCCGTCTGCCAGACCACCCTGGCATTTCACTCGCACACACAAATCACGGCTCGTTTTGATGGTGGGAACCTGACTTCCGATGCCGGATGGCTGTTGTTTGGTTCCCTGGATCGGCAAGATCGACTCTGCGAGGACTTCAGTTCGTGTATTGCGGATAGCCGGGACCAACGCTACGTTCGTCATGAGCAGTTACAGCTGATCCGACAACGAGTCTTTCAGATCGTTGCCGGGTACGAAGACTGCAATGACGCGGACACGCTGCGCTCGGATCCCATGCTCAAGACCGTCTGTGATCAGTTACCTGAGAGCGATCCTGACTTGGCCACCCAGGCAACTTTTTCCCGTTTGGAAAACTCTGTCAGCAAGAAGGATCTCATGCGTCTGAGCCGGGGGTTCCTACAGCGTTATGTCCGCTCGCTGAAGAAGAGACGCCCCGACCCGGTCATCTTGGACCTGGACAGTACTGACGACCACACTCACGGCCAACAGGAATTCTCTTTTTACCACGGCTATTACCGAAACCACATTCTGCATCCTTGGCTGATCTTCGATGCCGTTACGGGGGACCTGGTCACTGTCGTATTGAGGCCTGGAAACAAGGGGGCTGCCTCTCACATCGTTCCTATTCTGAAACGAATCGTGAAAGCCATTCGACGAGAAGTTGGCAAGGAACTTCAAATTGAGATCCGGGCCGACAGCGGCTTTGCCACGCCTCGGCTCTACGAGTTCTGTGAATCTGAAGAGAACAAACTCCAATATGTCATTGGGTTAAGCCGGAACCCCCGCCTGCAACGGATGGTCGAGCCGATGCTCGAGTCGACTCGACTCAGGTTCGACGAGTTCGAGGAAAAACAGCGTCAGTTTGACGAGTTTCTTTATCGAGCCGGCAGCTGGGATCGATTCCGTCGCGTCATCGTCAAAGTGGAAGTCGACCATCGGGGGATCAATCGTCGCTTTGTGGTCACCAACCGAGACGATCTCTCTTCCCCGTCCCTTTATGATCACTACACCGATCGAGGACAGTCGGAGAACTTCATCAAGGCTTTTAAGAACCATCTGAGTATGGATCGGCTGAGCTGTCATCGATTCCTGGCCAACCAGTTTCGACTTCTCCTGCATGGGCTGGCTTACCAGATGTTCGTCCGACTCCGCGATTATCTGTATGGAACCCCCTGGCAGAAACTCGAAATCGAAACTTTGCGTCGCCGGGTCCTCAAAATTGGGGCGCGGGTTCGACAAACCACTCGACGCATCTGGGCCCATCTTTCCTCCGGCTTTCCGGAGCAGGCCCTTTTCCTCCTCGTCTTGAATCGCCTTAACTCCAGCTAGCCTCTCCTAGCTCCCGAATGATCGTTTAGGACACTCATTCAGGCCCAACTCCGTCTGAAATTCACTCCCCCACCTACTCCACACGGCTCGTCCACAGAGATCCCTCGAAAATCCGCCTGTCGCACTTTCGATCTCCCGATTTGGGCCACTTTCGACTCTCTTTTCAACTCCGGCCTACGATTCTTGCATAATCCGGGCTAGCCCGGCCAACCAGATTGAGCCCTGAAGGGCGAGGCCCGGTGCCACGAAGAGTAGTGCCTGCAGGAGCAGACCGGCAGCAGCATCTCCAAGGCGTTCGGCACCCACATCGATGACCGCCTTAGAGGAGCGCTTGAGTTCGGGGGAAACGGGGGTATACAAGAGTTCGTAAGCAGATCGGTAAAATGAGCTCCTCACCACCATTTCCCATCCCCGGATCAACACGGGAAAGAGCAAGCCTGGAACCAGGAGAGCACCCAGGGAGCCGGCCAGCACTCCCCACGGGAGCTGACTCAGAGCACCCTGAAGGCCACTCCGCTGCAGCAGGTGGCGGGCGATGAGACTCTGCACGAGCAAGGTAGCGATTCCGATGAGCAAGTAGAAAACAGCAAAGAAGCGGAGCAGCTCAGGGCTGGCGAACTGTTCCGCAGCCTTAGCCTTGAAAGCGTAATCGATAAGACCGGCCGCCAGGGCTTTCACCAATACCAAGGAAGACGACGCCCCGCAACAAAGAGTGACTGCGGGCGGCACGAAAACCCTGCGACCAGGATTCGCCGGGGATCTGACGCGGTGGACCACCCTGGAGACGCATTCTCGAGCTGGCGAGAGCACAGCCCAGGTGAATCACGGCGAGCGCCACAAAGCCCAATGAATCCACGCTCCAGGCTGCCAAGCGCTCTGCCAGCAACGCTCCTAAAACACCTCCCGCAGCCGCGGCCGATCCGATGCGAGCTACTTCCCGTTTTGCACGGTGTGGATCGTAAGCCTCATTTACGAGTGCCCAGAAAAGAGAGACCAGGGAGGAGCCCAGGGCGGCAAAATGTAAATAGAAGAGAATCGCCACCCGCGTGGGATGGCTGTCCACGAAGCTCCATTCCAGCAAGAGGAGCAGCGCGCTGGCCAGGAAACTCAGTGGCGTGAGACGGGCCGGGCCAAAACGACGTAGCAAAAGAGAAAACGCGAAGGCCACAACGAGAGCCAACAAGGCTGCGCCGACGACCATCGCAGGGAGCCGGGTCACCGGAAAATGAGAAAGAAAGAAAGAATCTCGGATCGCTTTTCCCGCCATTTGAAAAGCGATCATGAGACAGGCCGCCAGCATGGGCGGAGTCAACAGACTACGCAGCGGAATCCGATCCATGAGCTAGCAGCCTGTCCGAGCAATAGGCCCCATCTCGTTCCGTCTCTCTTTGCGAGCTCGACTCACAAGACCCATGTTCGCGACCACACCCCATTACTCGGACGGGCTCCTAGTCCACGGATTATACGCGTTGGCACCACCCAGTGCTGCGTTCAGAAAAGAACCTGAGTTTTGCGAAAGGGGTCTTGCGAGTCGAGGTCGAGGAAGGAGGAGGAAGTCGATGGCCCCCATCTGCGACGACTCCTGACAAAGAGATCGGCAGGAACCCCTTTTCGCAAAACGCACTTTATTTTCTGAATGCCGATTCCAAATCGGGCTCTCAAACGGACAGGCCAGGGATTTACAATAGTCGCGAACAACCAACCGAAACCGAAAGAGGTCACATGTTTGGTTTTCGATTCCTCTGCCTGGCCAGTCTGTCCCTGGGAGGAGCCGTCTCCGCGATGCACTACCTGGGCCTAGGAGTCTGCGCGGCAGGAGTTTCTGATCAACGTGGAATTTCCAATTCTTGAGTTTATGTTTCGGGGTGCCCTATAAGAGAAAGGGCGATCTTTATCGTGCTTCCGCTTGCAGAGGCGGCCGAACTGCTGAAAATGAGCCCAGGGGGAGGGCATCTTTCCGTCCGAACCTGCTCAGCAGGTGGGTAGGCGCCCATTCATGCGTTTCAAGTTCAGGGCGAGACAGACCAGGTCCCACTCGCCTTCCACTTTCTCGAGTCCCCTCAAGCTGAAGGTTCGAAAGCCAAGGACCTGTTTAACCCAGCCGAATACAGGTTCCGCGATCACCTTGCGCTGGCGGTAGACAGTTTGCCCCGCCTCCGTGCCCAGCTTCTTGAACATGCGCAGCGTGGCGGGGAGATTTTCCGACGGCTCTGGATCTCGCCCCTCTCGGCCCAAAGAGATGTAGCCATCGATCTCGCGTTCTTCTAGACCTTCAAAGTTCTCCTCGGACTTATACCCGGCGTCGGCCACTACCTGCTCGGGAGGGTGCTCCAGGTTCTCTTGGACCGCATCGATCATCCCCAGTAATTGTCTGTTGTCGGCCGCGTTATTGGTAACCCCCGTGGCCACGATCATCTGTGTCTCCTCATCCACAGCGGCTTGCGTGTTGTAGCATTGTTCGAATCCCCCAGAGCTCTTCATGATTCGACTTTCCGGATCTGTAAAGTTGTCTTGGGCCTTCTCCTCGGGAACTCCAAACTCCCGCTTGAAGGGGCGTCCTCCGCGCGAGTTCTTGCGACCGTCTCCGGGCTTGCGGCCGCGCTTCCGATCCGCCTCGGCCTGCCGTTGCTCCACGCGCTGCTTTGCCTCCCCGATCTTTTTCAGCCGATCTTCGCGGCGGCGTAACTCTTCAGGCAGTTCGTCTCCCTGATTCTCTTCGCCGTAGAGCTCGTCTTCCGCTTTATCCACCTGCTGCGCACGATCCAACAGTTCGGCGATCTCTCCTTCCAGCCTTTTCTCTTCTTCCAACATCCGTGAATAGCTCATCGCCTTATGTTTGCTGGCGTTGGCCTTGATCTTACAGCCGTCCACCGCCACTCGCCCCAGCTTGACCAATCCCGCCTCGGCCGCGATCCGCGCCACCTGTCCAAACAGTTTCTTGAACTCTTTGAGATGACGTTGACGAAACTCCGCCATCGTCCGGTGGGCTGGAAAATTACCCGCCGACAACACTCGAACAGCCACGTCCTCATACACTCGACGAGCCAGTTTCCGCGACGAGAACGTTCCCGTCGCGTACCCATAAATCAGGATCTTCACCATCATCCTCGGATCAAACGGCCGATTGCGCCGCCCGTCCCCTTCGTACGGCGCGTAGAATCCACTCAGATCCAGCTCATCCACCGTTTCGGAGATAAAGTAGGACAGATGATCTTCCGGCAACCAATCTCGCGGGGAGGGGGGTAGCAAGAAGCTCTGCTCCGGCTGGTACTTCCGAAATGTCGTTCCCATATCGCCATTTTATTCACCAGCCCGGACATTTCCTGCCGCGCAGACTCCTAGCGGCGATCTACTTCTTTCCCGCCTCGCAGCCGGTGGAATCGGCACGAGTAGATACCTTCGATCCCCAAGTTTTCGGCGCGCTGCTGGCCTCGGTCGTCTTTGTCATCCTGGGCATTGCGCTCTTTATAGCCATCATCGGCCGCCGGGTCCAGGCCGCCAACATCTCGCAGAAGATGGCCGGAAATCTCTCTCAGGCAATCGAGAGCCTTCAGGACGGATTCTCGCTCTTCGACTCTGACGATCGATTGACGGTAGCCAACAAGCGTCTGCATAAGCTTACGGGATATGAAAAGGTGGCGGCCGGAAGCCAATTCGAAGAAATTCTTCGGCAGGTCGTCCAGCGGGGAAGAGTGAAGATTCCAGAGGATGAGCTGGGAGACTGGATTCAGGAACGCCTGGAACTCTGCCGGTATCCCCAACCCGGTATGATTCTCGAGCTTGAGGACGGCGCTCGGATTCGGATACGTGCCAACCCGACGGCAGACGGCGGGACTGTCGTCCTATACACCGACATCTCCCCCATCGAGCATGAACAGCTGGAGCCGCACAAACAGCAGAAACTTCAGGAGCGCCAGTCGCTGGAGGCGACTCTGCTAAACCGTGCGAACGAGATCGGGGCGAAGACGGTCGATTTTCAGGAGGCTTTGCAAGAGATCGTTGACCTGATCTGCCAGCTTACCGACTGGCCGGAAGGCCACGTCTATGAGGTGGCAAAGGGCGAGCTCCAACTAGCTCCGATCTGGTTCGACTGCAGTCTGGTGCGGCTTGGTCAGATCCGGAAGCTGGTAACTCGCAAAGACGGGAGCGTGGGAACCCCGCTCGCCCACTCGATCCTGAAAAATCCAAAACTGACATTGGTGGCCGATAGCGCCAAAGTGCAAACCCTGCACAAGCACTTCAACCCCTCGATTCAACAGGCGGCCGCTTTCCCGGTGCGAGTTCGAGGCCGAATCGTAGTCATCCTCGAGTTTCTTTCCGACCAACGCCGCACCCTCAGCCCCACCCTGCCCGAGATTCTGAGCCATCTGGAAAGACAACTGGCCCGGGTCTTTGAGCGGCAACAAGCCTTACTGGAACGTCGCCCACCAGCCGCGCAAAGCACGGCCCAGCAAGAATCGGGTTTCGGGGCGCCAGGCATGGCCGATTCGCAGGAACAAAAGCGAATCCTGGTTGTGGGAGAAAATGAGCAAGAACGGATCGAACTGTGTCGAATCCTGGAGGAACTCGGTCAGCAAGCAGATCCGGCAGCCAGCCACGAAGAGGCCCTGAAACTGATTGAGGGGAAGTCCTTCGATCTCATTCTGATGGACTTGAAGATGTCTGGAATGGATAGCCAAGCCACACTCCAAGCAATTCGCGATCAGGACCCGCTGCGCTCACAGAGGGTCCTGGCGCTGACCGCAACCCTGTTTCCAGATATGCTGACCCGGGTCCGTGCTTCCGGCTTCGACGGTTTCTTGGCCAAACCGCTCCAGAGATCGGAGCTCGAAAAGGCTGTCCGGCAACTCCAGAAAACGTCGCTCGAGCCAAGCCGCCAGGAAGGAGTTGACGGTGAGCCGGTGAAAACGGATTCGGCAGAAGAACCGCTTTCCCAGACAGCCCGGGCCAAGCTGTCGGTGGCTCTTGAGTCGGGAGATTTACGAGCCGTGTCGAAGGTCGCCGAAGAACTCAAGAGGGAGACCGGGAGCTGGCCACTGGGGCAGAAGATCAGCCAGTTGGCTCTTCAGTCCTGGCTTGCGGCCACGCTGCTGAAAACGGCTTCGTCGAGTTGACCATCGAACTCGAACGCCAACAACTCATGTTGCCACTCCCAGGAAATAGTCTCGTCAGTCGCATCGAACAAATAACGAACCGTCCAGCGATGGGGCATGAGCATCCCACCTTCTTCTCGAAAGTCTTCGAAGTCCTCGGTCAGATGGTGGAGCGTACTCTTCAGACGGGCAGATGCGATTGTGTTTGCGCCCAGTGGAGCCAGCCGCACGAGCCGATACGACGTGCGGACATGGGAAAAGGTATCGGGATCGAAAAAGAGACGAACCTTGAGGCTTCCCTGAGGACGCTTGCACGTGTAATCGATGCGATGTAACTTCCGACCTCGCTCCTTCTTGAGACCAGCATACTTGAGCTTGGGCTGCCGGAATGCGATATCGAAAAGAGGGTAGGCAGTGCTCAGCACTCCTCCCCAGAGGCCTTCTCGCAAGATCAATTTGTGGACATAGAGGAAGTCGCCCAGGGGGGAGTGCGCTCCGGGTGTGATGAAACCGAGATCTGCCTCTTCTGAGTTGGCGATCAATCGCTCATGCTCATAGTCTGAGATGTTGAAGTGGAGCAGGTAGGAAAACTCCTTGTCGCGGGACTGCAGGTAAAAAGGCCCGGTCAAGGCGGCACGCCCCCCGACCAGGATCTGAAGCTTCCCCCGACCTTGAATATTCGATGTCTTTCGTGTGACGGCGCCAGCCCCAACCGCACTCAGGTGACGGGTAATGACCTCTTCGACGGTCAGCTTCTGGCCCATCAGCCCAGATCCAGACAGGAGGAAGACCATCAATGAGAACAAACTACCTCTGAAAGCAAGCACATTTCGCATATCACTCTCCTTACTCATCCGATCCAGTGCATCACCGCATAGTTCAATTGAGTCGTCCTCTCCTCAGGATCAACGGGACTGAGGGGGCAGGCTCAAGTAACGGGTGATGGAGCCCCCTTTTTGGGACTGAGCGCGGATCGTGATGCGTCCCTCGCGGGTCCCTTCGGCCAACGAGATCTCCCATCCTAGCTCTCGCACGGCGGGGCCCTGCTCCCGCGCTCCCGGCAATACTCCCAGGTCGGTTCGCCCATCGCCGGAGGTGATCTGAGCCCCTTCAGCAAGAAGCTCGACCGTCACTGGCTCGGCAATCTTCAGGATCTCCTCGGCATATTCGGTCGCGGTTGCCATCCAACCCACGTTGGCGACTCGGGCCGTGACCTTGTAACGGCGGCTTCGGCCGATCCGGGACGCCTCGAATGAGAGCACATCGATCCGCGGAACTTTACGAGCAAACGTCAGTACCCACTGGATGTTACGCTCCAATTCGGGCCGGATCAGGTTGCCGGGAGGACTCGAAGTCGACCAGCGATCCCAACCGCCCAGCTCGACTTCGCCCAGCTGGGGGTGTTCAATCGGGTACCAGTCGATGAATCCTTTTCCTCCCAGGACCCGATCATTCCAATCGAATAATTCCTGGCGGCTGCGGCCCATGGCGTGCTTCCACATTTCGGTGGTGATGGCGAAAACTCCGAAGATCTTGGAGGCCCAATCGTTGAAGACACCATGACCCGGGTTCATCAAATCGACAATAGCCTTCTTCTCGTAGGCATAGTTGTCGTACCCGGTCAGATGAACCCCATCTTCGGCAATCGCCCGATAGTCTTCCAGATCAGACACCGGGTAGTCCCAGTTCTGGTCGGCCAGAGTGGGAAAGCGAAGGATCAGTCCGCCGCTGGTGTGGAAAGTGTGGATAGCGGCAATCTGCGGCCGTGAGGTGATGTACTCGACCAGCGCCCGGGTTTCGGGCTCGGATAGAGGATAAGGGCCGGATGCGAACTGGCCGGGATGCCAATTTGCGGGAAAGTTCCTGTTCAGATCGACGCCTCCCACCCGGTCTTCGTTGAAACGCCCATCCAAATCGTTGTCGACCCCTTCCGTGAAATAGTGGTAGGTAGTTGCTCCCGACGGGGCTCGGTTGCGGCGCACCATCTGTCTCGAGTTCTCCGGGTCGATTACCCACTGCCCGTTTGGATCCGGGACCCGCATGCGGAGAATTCGGCCGTCTCCGTCCAGATCCTCAGGAGGATCTTCGTCCAGCAATCCATCCCCATCTTCGTCGATAGGCCGCACATTCCAACGGTGGTTTTCCGGAGTATCGACTGAAATGGCACGACCGTCTGGATTCACCAACGGGACCACGTAAAAACCGGTGGAATCGACCAGCTTCCGAAGTTCGGAATCGGAGCTATAGTTCTCGAGAAGATGATGAATGAAGAAGAGGGCCCCTTCCCCACCCAGCACCTCTCCGCCATGGATGTTCCCGTCGACGTAGAAACCCGGCTTGTCTCCAATTCTGCCGGTCTCGGGGTTGTTGATCTCGACTGCCAGAATCGGGCGACCCAGCCGACTGCGGCCGATCTCAGAAAGTCGCATCAAGGTCGGATGTTCGAGAGCCAACCGATGCAGGTCGCGCTGGAATTCCTCCACCGTATGATAGCGGTCGAACTTCAAAGTAGGCTCCGGCTCTCGAGACTGGGCCACAGAGGGTGCTGCAATCACAAGGCAGAGCAGCACCAGTATTGATAATCTGAACCTATACCGATAAACTCCAGCCATTTCCGTTGTTCCCTCCGAAACCAGTAGCAAGGAGACTTCAAATGATGGCAAGAACACTCTTGATTGCATGTGCACTCATGTTGGGTGCCTGCGGAGCGGCTACCGATGAGACTTCACCGGCTGAACCGGATGACCCGGAGAGCCGAGCCCGCGCGATTCATGAACGGGTGCTCACGCTCGACACCCATGACGACATCCCCTTAGATTTCGCCACCCCGGATGTGGACCCGGGTGTGCGGGGGGAGCGGCAGGTAGATCTGCCGAAGATGCGGGAAGGGGGACTGGACACCGGTTTCTTCATCGTCTTCGTGGGACAAACCGCCCGTACACCTGAGAATTATGAACAGGCCAAGGCCGATGCGATGACCAAGTTCAACTCCATCCATCGCATGACGGAGGAAATGTACCCGGACCAGATCGAACTGGCTTATTCGGCCGACGACGTCGTGCGAATCCAAGGCAGTGGAAAGCTGGTGGCCTGTATCGGAATCGAAAACGGTTATGTAATCGGTAAAGATCTCAGCTTGCTGGAGAAGTACCACGGTCTGGGAGCCCGCTACATCACTCTGGCCCACGGCGGACATAACGACATCGCGGATTCTTCGACCCCCCGTGAAGCGCTCGGAGATAGTGAGGAAGAACATGGCGGAGTCAGCCCGTTCGGAGAACAAGTCATTGCCGAAATGAACCGCCTCGGAATCATGGTCGATGTCTCGCACATTTCAAAGAAAGCGATGCTCGACGCGGCCCGCCTCTCTCAGGCCCCCGTTATCGGCTCCCATTCCAGCGCCCGGGCCCTCTGTGACCATCCCCGCAACATGGATGATGAACAGCTCCTGGCCTTGAAGGAGAATGGTGGAGTGATTCAAACAGTAGCCCTCGGCAGCTTCGTCAAGGAGACTCCGGAAGCAAGGACCGAGGCGCTGGCTGCCCTACGAGCCGAGTTTGGCCTGGAGGGCCGGCGCGGGGGGCAGGAGCAGCTGAGTGAAGACCAGCGAGCCGTGTTTGAGAGTCGTAGCGCCGAAATCGATGAACGCTGGCCCCCGGCAGACCTGCAGGATTTTATGAACCACATCGACCATGCGGTCCAGGTGATCGGCATCGACCATGTCGGCATCAGCTCCGATTTTGACGGCGGAGGCGGGATTGAGGGCTGGAATGACGCCAGCGAAAGCTTTAATGTCACCTTGGAATTGGTGAAGCGCGGCTACAGTGAAGAAGATATCGCCAAATTGTGGGGGGGAAACCTGTTACGCGTCTGGCGCGAAGTGGAGCGCGTGGCCGCCGAAATGCAAAGCCAGGGTGAGTAAGACCAGGTCTGACTCGCGTCGCGCTCCCAAAAAGACTGGCTGTCTTTACGAACTAGCGAGAACCCTCGGCCACTGCCGGAGTCAGGGCAGCCGTCCACACCTGGTTGCCCCAGCTCAACGAGAGTTCTGCCCCCATGGCATTGGAGGCAAGAGCGATCGTCAACATATCGACGTTGGCTCCGCTCTTCCTGTGGAGAGAAACTCGCGCCACTTCCTGGTCCTTGATTTCGTTATTATAGTCGAAGTGCGGCCAAGGCTCGTTCTTCAGATTCTCAGGCGCCTGGTCCCAGATCTTCCCTAACGGTTGGCCCAAAACTCGATTGATCACCAGAGAGGCATCCCCATCCTCAGGAACATGAACGTAAAGAGAATACTTGCCGGCCGAAACCTTCTTGTCGCCAATCATGATCTCGCTGGCAGCCGTCAAAGTAGTCACCTGCTCGGAACCGGCCCGCCACATCCGGTCGGCCGGAAGTTGTTTAGTCATCTCTTCAAACGAACGCCCTTTCAACGACGGCCGACCATACTCGATCTCAACCGATTTCCCGTTGATCAATGCCGAAACCGTTTCACGCGGCGCCATCTGGGCCAAGGCCACCAGGCTACTCATGCAAAAGACCAAGCACCAAACTCGTAATTTCATACCAATGCTCCTACTTCAATTGGATCTCACACGGTGATACGGGAGCAAAGACGCAAGACGACATTGACTGGTTCCCGACTCTCCCGGGACAATATTACCTATCACGAATTACTCGAGGAAAGAAGGAAAAACCCATGAAAAAGACGATCTTGACAATACTGTCACTCATCGCCTTGGCTGCCGCCCCGCTTCAGGCTCAGGATCAGAATAATCTAGAACAAGTTCAAAGAACGCTGGAACGCCATGTGGAGAGCCTCAGACATCAATTCAACACCCTAAATCGACGAGTCGACGATTTAATGTTCTTCCAGCGACTGGGAGCGATGGCCGAAATCGATATTGTGAGTTTCACCGGACCGCCCCGCCGCCACCAGCCTAATCCCACGGCGCAAGGCGCGGGGAACCCGCTGCGCGTGAGCGCTTACGTTTTCATCCCGATCGATTTGGACCGCTCTCAAAAGCACCCACTCATGGTCTTCCCTCACGGCGGCGTGCATTCCAATTTCGGAACCGGAGCCGTCAATGTCGTGCGCGAACTGCTCTCCCAGGGCTACACCGTGATTGCTCCAGAGTACCGGGGAAGTACCGGCTACGGAGGCGGGTTCTATCGTGCCATCGACTACGGGGGCCTGGATATCGAGGACACTTTCGCAAGTCGGAACTTTGCTCTCGAAACCTACGAGTTCTTGGATTCGCAGCGGGTAGGGATCATCGGCTGGAGCCACGGAGGGTTGCATGCGCTGATGAATATCTCCGAACATTCCGAATCCTATCAGGCGGCCTACGCCGGAGTCCCCGTCAGCGATCTGATCGCCCGCATGGGGTACAAATCTCAGGGTTATCGTGATCTCTACTCCGTCGACTACCATATCGGCAAAAGCGCTGCCCAGGATGTCGAAGAGTACCGGCGTAGATCCCCTTCCTGGAATACACACAAATACCAGGGGACCCCGCTCCTGATCCATACCAACACTAACGACGAGAATGTCAATGTCTTCGAAGTGGAGCGCCTGATCCAAGCCCTGCAAGCAGGCGACAAACAGGGGTTCGAATACAAGATCTACCAGGACGCGCCCGGAAGTCACGGATTCAATCGGTTGGACACGCAGTTGGCCAGGGAATCGCGTCGCGAGATCTATCGCTTCTTCGCTCGCCATCTGCGCCCCGCGCGACCAGTGCAGTGAGATATCTAAGCACGAAGCACGAAGGAAATCTCAAGCACGAAAGTCAGAACGCCGACTCTCAGAGCCCCGAGCCTGCGATGGATACCGGAACGCCCGCTGCTCTTGAGCCGGGGGGCGAGACGATTTGGTGCTGCAGCGGGATCGCCGGCGAAAACTAGACGATTCTTTAAGAAATTGAGCTGCCGCTTTGGTATCCGGCCTGAAAGCGTCGGAAGTTCACGTCCCCAATTCCCAAGACCCGCTTCGCCAAACAACTGCCACCAAGGCTATCCCGAGTTCGGCAACAGGCTCCCATGCCACAGCCTTTGTCGTGGCTGGCCATGCCGGCCCGGGCAAGGCTTTCCGAAGCAAGGCGGCGGGAAGGCCGCGCGCACTCCGAAGGGCTTCGCTAAGATGGTCTCTAGTTTCTTTTCTGAATAATCCGGTGCAGCCGGAGGTACCACGGAGCTGCGACTTGCATGATTTCGCGCCGCAGGCGCCTCGGAGTGCGCCGAGAATCTTGAGAGGAAGCTAATTCCGGCCGATGCCGAAGTTCGCCAGACCGGGCCAGCTGGCACATTCGCTTCAGGCCGCCCGCTTCTGAGGGCGACTGGCATACAGTCCGTAGAACTGCAGGTCGGCGAACAGCATCACTACCAGCGCCACGCCCAACACCAGCCAGAAGCCCAGCGAACTGAAGATGGCGGAAGCGCCAAGCAGCACAATCGCGCTTCCCAACACCCAGAAACCGTCCAGCACCACGGCGGCGAAGGCGTGGCGGCGCGGGATCTCTTCCCGACTGCTCATCCAGGCCAACCATCCACAGAACAGCAGCAACGAGACTCCGGTTGGAGCCAGATCTCCTCCCGAGGGAACACCCACATGTGGGGCTATACTGTTCCGGAGCATTAGGATGGCCACTCCGGAAGTGCCGGAAAAACTGCGTTCCCGCGTAGCGCCCACCTCAATATTTTCTGTGCCTTGTTCTTTTTTTCAATCATTTCCTTTCCCTCCTGAATAACTCCCAACTGCGTTGGGTAACTCCCAACTGCCAATTACCAACTCTCAAAACTATTCCCCTCCGGGGTCCGCCTTCGGCTGCGCCGGATCACTCGAGTAACCCGTCTCGCAGGCCGGAACAAGCTGTCTCAAAACTAGCCATAACCGGCAGCTTGACCTTTTCAGGAAAACGGAATTTCAAAACCGTGGGAGGCGCCTTCCGAGGCGGCGAGCTTATTGAAACTAAGACCTTTGTAGTCAAACCTGATGGTCCGTTCGTGGCCCGGAAAGGTCCCCCCCCCACCTTCCTGAAATCACTCTCTTGAAGCTCGCCCGGGTGAGACAGCTTGTGGAATACTACGCTACATGGCCGCCTCCTGTAGCCGCCGGCGAATCCCTTTTCGAGCTTTTTCGAAGGCTCGCTTGTCGTTCAACAACTGGGATGCCCAATTGGCTTCCTGCACCAGGGCATGGACCTCGAAGGCGAGTTGATCCACCTCGATGTCGGGCCGCAACTCGCCCTGCTTCACAGCTTCCCCGGCTTCTGCTTCGAGCAGCCTCAACCAGGTCGCGGTAAGCAGAGCGATCTGGTCTCTGACGTGGCCGGGACGACCGTCGAATTCAGCCGAGGCAGCCCCAAAGAAGCAGCCCCCGCTGAAGACTCCGCGCTCGATATATGAAATCCAGGATTCAAGCAACCTTTCGAGGCGCTCAATTCCCTGGGGATGTTCGGGAACCGGAGCAATCACCTCTTGCAAGAACAAATCGCGAGCAAATTCGACGGTTTCCAGTTGCAGCCCTTCTTTCGAACCGAAATGCCGAATCAGGCCGCTCTTGGACATATCCAAATGGCCTGCCAACTGCCCAATGGTCAGCCCTTCCAGGCCTTCCACCGAGGCGATGTCGGCACTGTGCACCAGGATCTGGAGACGGGTCGCTTCCCCTTTGCTGCTCATGGTGTCGGACCTCCAATCAAATCGATCGCTTCCGATTATAACGAACGATCGTTCTTTATTCAATACTTTCTATTTTTTTGATTCCCCCGCCCGTTCGACACAAACTGAGCTCGAAGGCACAATTAAGGGGTGATCAACGACACGTAGAATTGGACCCGGACGACAATTAGAACTGCCCGCTTTTTCAGAGCTGATTTGGATCATGGCAAGCATGGTTACAGACCAGCAGATCAGGAGACTGATGAAATTGCGGAAAAAGGAAAAGACGTTGACGATGGCGGCGGCCAAAGCGGGCATGTCGCGGAACCCGGCACGGAAGTATTTGAAGTCGGGCAAGCTGCCGAGTGAAAGCCGGTCAGAGCGGACCTGGCGCACCCGCCCGAATCCCTATGAATCCGTTTGGCCCGAAATAGAAGGGATCCTGAAACAGTCTCCAACCGTGGAGGCGACAACTATTTTTGACCACCTGAATCGGATCTACGAGGGGAAGTTCGAGGAAGGACAACTGAGGACGCTCCAACGAAGGCTCAAGCAGTGGAGAGCCCACTACGGTGAGCTGAAAGAGGTGATGTTTCCCCAGAATCATGAGCCCGGACATCAAGCCCAGTCCGACTTCACTTTCATGAACAGCTGGGGAGTGACGATTGCCGGGCAACCCTTTCCTCATATGCTGTATCACTTCGTCGTGACCTACTCGAACTGGGAGACGACGACCCTGTGCTTCGGTGAATCTTTCGAGAGTTTGACGCTGGGACTACAGAACGCGATCTGGGAACTGGGGGCGATACCATCCGAGCACCGAACAGACCGTCTATCGGCTGTGGTCAACAATCTCAAGAAGGGCGCCTTCACCGAACGCTACCAGACATTGCTCGATCATTACGGAATGAAGCGCCGCCGAACCCAAGCCGGAAAGGCTCATGAGAACGGAGACGTCGAGCAATCGCATCACCGGCTCAAGCGAGCCATCCAACAGGAACTGCTGCTCAGAGGCAGTCGCGATTTCTCAGAGCGCAAGGACTACGAGCAGTTCGTCCAGAGAATCATCGAGCGACGCAATGCTGGCCGGCAAAGACGCCTGCGAGAAGAACTGGAAGTGATGAGGCCGCTACCGGATCGTCGCCTGGAGGACTTCATCCGATTCCGAGTGAAGGTCGCAACCAGTTCCACGATCCGAGTGCGCAACAACACCTACTCGGTGGACAGCCGCTTGATCCGCGAACAGGTGGAGGCGCGACTGTATGCCGATCATGTGGAAGTTCGTTATGGCGGGCAGCGAGTAGCCGAGATGCCTCGACTGCGAGGGGAAGGAAAGCACCGGATCGATTACCGGCACGTGATCCACTCGCTGGTGCGAAAGCCGGGAGCCTTTGCCCGCTATCGCTGGCGGGAAGATCGCTTTCCCGGAGTCCTGTTCCGAGTCGCCTACGACGAGCTGAGAGAGGATTGTCCACAGACGGCGGACCGACAGTATCTGGGGATCCTGGAGCTGGCGGCCCAAGAAGGGGAAAGGAAAGTCGAACAAGCTCTGAAGAACCGGATTGAAAGCGGCCGCCGAACCCGGTTCCAGGACCTGAAGTAGGATCTGATAGAGCCGGTTCTGCCGAGGTGGCAGGTCCAGGTTCCACCAATCAACATCCAGATCTATGACCGATTGCTCGGCACGCACAAGCAGGAGGTGAGGCCATGAGCGGAGGCAACCTGCAAAGACTCAAAGAGTGGTTGGTCGAACTTCGCCTGCCGACCTTCCGCGAGCATCACGGCTCGCAGGCCGCTTTGGCGACCACAGAGAGCTGGTCTTATCCGCAGTACCTGCTGGCTCTGTCGGAGCTGGAAGTCGCGGATCGACGGGAACGACGGATCCAGAAACTACGACGGACCTCGAAACTTCCCTGGGACAAGAGCCTGACTTCATTGGATCGCTCACGACTCCCGCAGAGTGTGGACCGGCAGTTGTCAGGATTGGTGGAGGGAGACTTCCTGGACCGAGCCGAAAATCTACTTGTGTTCGGTAATCCAGGAAGCGGGAAAACGCATCTTGTTTGTGCTTTGGGGCAGGAGTTGATCCTGCGAGACCGGCGGGTGCTGTTCTCGACCTGTGCGCTGCTGGTGCAGCGGTTACTGAGAGCCAAGCTCGAGCTAACTCTGGAGAGGGAACTCAAGAAGCTGGATCGGTTCGAGGCCCTGATCATCGACGACATCGGGTATGTACAGCAGAATCGCGACGAGATGGAGATTCTCTTCACGTTGCTCTCCCATCGCTACGAGCGTCGCTCGATTCTGCTGACCAGCAACCTGGTCTTCTCGGACTGGGAGAGGATCTTCAAGGATCCCCTGACCACGGCCGCGGCAATCGACCGCCTGGTTCACCATAGCGTGATCCTGGAGTTGAACGTGACCAGCTACCGGATGGAAGCCGCCAAGCAGAGAACCCAAAAGGAGACGAAGTGACTCTGAGGTGCCGCTCGAAAGGCCTTCTGCTGGCCACACAGAAAACGGCTCAAGCCCAGAGGGTATACAGCTCAATCAGCGGAGCATTCGAAGGGCAATCCCGAGCCTCGCGAAGCGTGGGAACTCCGTTCGGGCAAGCCCTCACTCCATCCCCACGCTCAAGAAAACCGGAGAAGAAAAGAGGGCTTTCAGCCCTCAGAAGAAGGAAGAAAAACAAGTCAAACAAACACCCACTTCAGCGGGCAAGAATCGTAGTCGCGGTGATCAAAAATAATTGTCGTTGAACAAAGGGGAATGCAATCAGCGCGGACGATCCCGGCCCTACAGCCGACAACGCGTGCATTATCCGGGCTAGTAGGTCGTTGAGCGCCTCAGCTCTCGGTAGAGGCTGGCGGGCATTCTCTGCTTGAGGTCGAAGCTGAACCGCTTCAAGCGCTGAAACTCTCGCTCGTTCTGCTCAAACACCTGGAGTTCCAATTCGAAGGGATGACTCGACCAGAAGCTGGAAATGTCTCGCACCCGAAGCCAGGTGCGAGAGTGTCGAAAGTCTTCAGAGAAAAATACGATCTGTTCCGCTCCGATTCGTAGTTCCCCTTGACAACCTCCCCAGGTATGGCGGTGCTTGACGGGCAATCGATGCTCGGTTTCGACTTCGACGGGAACCCGGTTGGTCATTGAGTTCGACAAGTGGGCCGACACCAGACCCATGAGATCTTCTTCCAGGGCACTGCCCGGCTCGAGGCGAAAATCGAAGAAGCGCTCTGCCAGCGGATACCAGCGCCGATCTTCCCAGGTCAGAATCCGCAACCGGTCAGCAGCCAGGCGGTCAAAGTTCTGGATTTCGGTCCATCTCCAGGTCCGAGAATGTTTCTTCTTGTCACTCTCGAACTCGATCCCGGCGGGGCTCAGTTTCAGGATTCCCTGGCAGCTGCCCCAGGGATCGTGATCGTGCCTGACGGCCAACTCACGGATCAGCCCCTGTCCGGTCAGCTCGGACAGTCCCAGCACGAACAGGACGGCAAGCAGCGTTTTCTTAGAATATCGATACCGCAATGGTGAACTAATCGGCATGTTTCAGCCTCCAACCCTTCCACAGATAGAAAATTACGGGGTACACGCATAGTTCGAGCAAGACCGAGGTAGTGACTCCTCCGACCATGGGAGTGGCTACCCGCTTCATCACGTCGGCCCCGCTGCCGGTACTCCACAAGATGGGGAGCAGACCGGCCAGGATCACACTGGCAGTCATGACTTTGGGACGCAGTCGATGAGCTGCTCCATCTTCGATTGCTTCGATCAGATCCCCCCGGTTGCGAATTCCGAGGCCCTGCATCCGCTCCCGGTAGGCCAGATTCAGATAGAGGAGCATGACGACCCCGGTCTCGGCATCCAGTCCAGCCAGGGCAATGATCCCGACCCACACCGCGACACTCATGTCATAGTCGAGCCAGTAGAGAAGCCAGAAAGCGCCCACCAGAGAAAAGGGCACGGCCAGCAGGACGATGGCCGTTTCTGCAATCGAGTGAGTGTTGAGATAAATGATGGCAAAGATCAGGAGGAGCGTGATCGGAACAACGAACATCAGCTTTTGGTTGGCTCGTTCCAGGTATTCCCACTGGCCACTCCAGTTCACGTTGTAGCCGGCGGGAACGGTGAGCTGCTCGGCGAGAATCCGCTGACCTGTCCGAACATAAGTGCCGAGATCGACGTCGGCTAGATCGACGTAGATCCAGGCATTGGGCCGCGAATTCTCGGTCCTGATGGCGGGAGGCCCTTTACGAAACTCGAGTTCAGTGACATAGGAAAGGGGGATTTGGGCACCCCCCGGCGTGGCAATCAAGATCTCACCCAGCTTCTCCGGATTGTCGCGAAAGTCTCGCCCATACCGCAAATTGACCGGATAGCGTTCCAGCCCTTCGACAAATGTCGTGACTTTCGTCCCGCCCACCGCGGTCGCGATCACTTCCTGCACGTCGGATATGGTCAAGCCATAGCGAGCCAGTGCCTTACGATCGATATTGAAATCGAGGAAATTACCTCCAGTGACGCGTTCGGCGTACACCGATAACGTACCCGGCACATTCCGGAGCAGGTATTCGACTTCCCGACCCAGCTCTTCAAGCACGTTCAGATCGGGACCGGAGAGCTTGATCCCCACCGGGGTCTTGATTCCGGTCGAGAGCATGTCGATCCGGGTCTTGATGGGCATGGTCCAGGTGTTGGTCAGGCCGGGAAACTGAATTGCCTCGTTCATTTCACGAACCAACTGCTGCCGAGTCATGCCGGGGCGCCATTGTTCAGGCGGTTTCAATTGAACCGTGGTTTCGATCATGCTCAGCGGGGCAGGATCGGTGGCTGTATCGGCCCGGCCCACCTTCCCGAATACCCTTTCCACTTCGGGAAAGGAGCGAATGATCTGGTCGGTCCGTTGCAACACATCCCGGGCCTTGCTTATCGAGATGCCGGGGAGGGTAGTCGGCATGTAGAGGAGATCTCCTTCCCACAACTCTGGCATGAATTCAGTCCCAAGCCGCGAGTACGGGTAAGCGATCGAAAGCACAAGGAGGGCGGCCAACAGGAGCACAGCCCAACTCCCCCGCAGCAAATAGTTCAGCAATGGCTGGTAGATCCGGCGCATGAGTCGACCCAGGGGATTAGCCTGCTCAGCCCGGATCTTACCCCGCACCCACAATCCCATCAGGACCGGAACCAGTGTGATGGCAAGCAAGGACGAGGCCGCCATGGCGTAGGTCTTCGTGTAGGCCAGAGGCTTGAAGAGGCGTCCTTCTTGCTCTCCCAAAGAAAAGACCGGAATAAAGGAGACGGTGATCACGAGTAGAGCAAAAAACAGGGTGGGGCCGACTTCCTTGGCCGCCCTGGCGATGGTGTGCCAACGATCCTCGCTGGCCGGAGCTTTCTCCAAGTGTCGATGAGCGTTCTCAACCATGATGATGGCGGCATCCACCATCGCACCGATTGCGATGGCAATCCCTCCAAGAGACATGATGTTGGAGTTGATTCCCTGGTAGTGCATCACGACAAAGCCCATAAGGACGGCGAGAGGCAAAGTCAGGATCGCCACCAGGCTGGAGCGAAAATGGAGCAAGAAAAGGAGGCAGACCAGGGCCACCGCCAGGCCCTCCTCCAGGAGCTTTTCGATCAAGGTGCGAACCGAGCGCCGGATCAGTCCCGAACGATCGTAGACGGGAACGATTTCCACTCCTGAGGGGAGTCCCTGTTTGAGTTCCTCGAGCTTGCTCTTGACGCGATCGATCACCTCCAGGGCGTTTACTCCGTGGCGCACCACAACGATCCCACCGACGGTTTCTCCCAGTCCATCGAGTTCGGCCAGACCTCGCCGCATTTCGGGGCCGATCTGAACTTGCGCTAGATCGCGCAAGAGGACGGGGACTCCCCGTGGGTCCGCTCGCAAGACGACATCGCGGAGATCTTCGAGATTCCTCAGATACCCTTGTCCCCGAATCATGAACTCGGTTTCCGCCATCTCCAGAACCCTTCCCCCTACCGCGCTGTTAGAGCGTGAGATGGCTCGCCGGATCTGAGAAATGGGAATTCCATAAGCGCGCATTCTATTCGGGTCGAGGGTCACCTGGTACTGCTTGACGAAGCCACCTACGCTGGCGACTTCGGCAACACCCTCCACGCCCATCAATTCGTACTTGAGAAACCAGTCCTGCAGGCTACGCAGCTCGGCCAGGTCATGCTCCTGGGAACGCAAGGCATACATAAACGCCCAGCCAACGCCGGTGGCATCGGGCCCCAGCGAAGGTGTGGCGCCGACCGGCAGCCTGGCTTGGACATAATTCAGATATTCGAGAACCCGACTCCTGGCCCAGTAGAGGTCGGTCCCGTCTTCGAAAAGGAGGTAGACGAATGAAACACCAAAGAAGGAGTATCCCCTGACTACCTTGGCGTGGGGCACTGCCAACATCTGGGTGGTTATTTGATAGGTCACCTGATCCTCGACGACTTGTGGACCCTGCCCCGGAAACTCAGTGAAAATGATGACCTGAACGTCGGAGAGATCCGGAATCGCATCGAGCGGAATATTGTAGACCGCGTATCCTCCCCAGAGTGCGATCAGCGCAGAGGCAACCACGACCAGGACGCGATTCGCAATTGACCAGTCAATGATTCGCTCTAGCATGGTTCCATCACCTTCCGTCTCCTTCCGCGGGCCCTACTCACAAGACCAAGGCTCGCCACCGCCATCCTCAGGATCGGCGGTCCAGCCCCATCCGGCCCAACTAGGCACCGACAACGAAGCCAACGGGCAGTCTGGTTTCCAGTTCCCAAAACTTGACCGACTGTAGACAAGTTGCAGTGGAGAGGTGCCTAGCGGGTACTGACACGGCGAATCGCCTCCCGCAGATTGCTCTCGGAATCGATCAGGAACTGCGACGAAACGACTACTTCATCACCTTCCCGAATCCCATCAACTATCTCGACCAGTCCCTGACCCGAGGCCCCCAGCGTAACTTCCACCACTTGAAACAACCCGCCCCCCCGATCCAGCACAGCCAGCTGTCGCAGCCCACTGTGAATCACGGACTCCTCTGGGATTAATACAACCTGACTCGCGCCGGGCGCCTGGAAGAGAACATCCACGTACATCTCAGCCTTGAGGCTGCCGGTCGGGTTGGCCACCTCCACCAGCGCCTTGAGAGTGCGGGTCTCGGAAGCGAATTCCGGCAAGATCAGGCGGACCCGGCCTAAGAGCTTGAGCCCTGCCTCATAGGGGAGCCGAATCTCGACTGGCTGCCCGGGTCGGATGACTCGCAACTGATTCTCGAAAACATCGGCCTCGACCAGCACCGGGTCAACTCCTGCGATCTTGAACAGGTTCATGCCCGGCCGGACAAACATTCCTTCCAGCGCTGCGCCCATTTTCTCGACCACTACTCCGCTGGATGGAGCGAGCACGGGAAGCGTGCGCAATGCCTGTCCGGTCTGCTCCAATTCCCGAAGCTGCTCGGGAGCAACATCCCAGTACTCAAGACGGCCGGCCGCCGCCGAGATCAACGCCTCTGCCCTTCGTTTCACGTCGGGATACTCAGAGCCTGCCAACTCGCGGGCATAGCGGACTGCCTGCAGGTATTCCTGCTGGGCGGACACCAGTTTGGGACTGTAGATCTCGAATAGCCTTTGCCCTTTCTCTATACGCTCACCTACCAGGTTGATGCGGACTGCCTCTACCCAGCCTTCATACTTGGTCGTAACCAGGCTCATTCTCTGGTCGTCGTATCGAACCCGACCGACACTCCGAATCTCCACAGGAAGGTCCCCCCGACGGGCAGCAATAGAGCGGACTCCAATGGTCTGCAAATAGCCCACGTCCAACTGAACGATTCCGCTTGGCCCACCCGAATCCCCCGCATAGACCGGTACCAGATCCATGCCCATGGGAGACTTGCCCGGTTCGTCTGAGATATAGCTCGGATCCATCGGAGCCCGCCAATAGAGAATGCTCCGCTCATCGCCAGCAGCAGTGCCTGGCAATCCGATCAGTGGAGTGAGCTCCATCTGGCAGATCGGGCACCGACCAGGTTCATCCCGAGTCACTGCGAGATGCATCCCGCAAGTCCAAAGTTGCCCGGCCGAGACGGCGTCCGGCTCTTCATGAGCAATTCCGAGCCGACTTTGCACCCAGTGGAAGGAGCCGAAATCCAGTGGATTGGCGAGTATCAAGTACGTCGCCACAATGCCGGTCAGGAATCCGAGGAAGACTAAAAAGGCCTTCTTCATGACGCACCTCTGCTGCGCGGAAAACTCACCCCGAGAAGGTTTTCGAGCCGTGCCAGCAGCTTGAGGTACTCGGCACGTTGCTCGGCCAGCATCAAGCGGATCGCAAACTGAGACCGCTCGCCGTCCAGGAGTGCCAGAACCTCACCCTGGCCGGCTCGATAGGCTTCCTCGGCGCCCCGAACTGCCTGTCGACTCTGAGGCAATAACACGGTCTCCAGGAGACGTGATCGCTCCTCGATGGTCGCGATCTCGACCAACAGCCGTTCCAATTCGTGGCTCAGCCGATTCTGTTGCTCCCGGTAGCGACTGCGCTGCGAAATCAACTGCTCGGTCGCTTCAAGGACCGCCGCTCGATACTTGCGTTTCCAAATCGGCAGTGTGATTCCGACTGAAAAGCTGTAAGCGTTTTTGCCATTGGAATCAGGTGGACTAAAGATCCCAGGCAGGTCCCCCCGTTCTCCGACATTGATGAACGCTGCTCCCAGAGTGAGATTCGGCCATGACAGCTTGCGTGCCGCCTCGACCCGCTTTTCGCCCCCTTCTATCTTGGCCTCCAGCGATCGGAAGAGGGGGCCTTCGCGAAACGCGATAGCGGCCAGATCCGCAGGGGTTTCCTCAAGTGAGGTGACCTCCGTCTGGCCGAGATCGAAGACAATCTGATCCGGCCGGCGACCTATCAGTTCGGACAACCGGATCCTCGCCAGCTCCTTGCCTCGGCGCAGCGCCACCTCCCGGTCCAATAGCAGGGTGATCTCGGTCTGAACCTTCACCGCCGAATGCAATCGGCCATCACCACTCTCGAAACGCACCCGAGCCAACTCTGCGTAGAGGTCGAGAAGAACTCTCTCCTCTTGAAGGATCCGCAGCGACCGGTTCGCCAAGGCGACTTCGTAATAGCTCTCCTTGACTGACTGAACCAATTCTCTCTGCATCTGGCGGTGGGTTTCATACAGAGCTACTGCCTGCTTGAACTGGGACTGGGACTCGAGATCGAGCTTTCCGAACCAGGGGAGCTGCTGGCTGATCGCAACCGAATGCAATTGAGGCCCCACCCGGGTTTCCACGCGACGCACAAATTGAGTGAACTGAAGGGTCGGATCGGGCAGTGAAGCAACCTGGGGAACTCTTTGCAGCGCGGCCCGATGCTCGGCCAATGTTACCGCGAGCTCCGGGTGATTGGACAACGCTGCCTCGACAAAATCCCGCAGCTGATCCGTAGCGGCGGAATAGGAAACTGGCTGTGCCAGGGCGAGAAAAGCAGGTCCTAGAATCCAAGAAAAAGCCCAAATCCCCGGTTTGACAGCTGGCTTGAGTAATCGACCGAACATGTTGCGGTCTTCCTTCCTCGAGAGAACGAACTTGATTCGGTGCAGGAAAGCTCTTCTCCGCAGCTCTCGAACTTCCCTGGATCAAGAACGTAGGGGAAAGTCGAATTGAACGCGGGTCGAAACGGCCTGCAGCGGTGAGTAGCCGGTGGCGCGGCTGACTGCGATCCGGCTAAATCGGGCAGCCCGAGTCAAACTCAGTTGAGAAGGGAGACGTCACGCAGGAAAATGGGGACTTTTGAGGTCGGAGGCGGAACCCCGATAGCAACTTCCAGCTGTGCGGAAAAAGCCTGAAAAGGATTCGAGACAGGCCCAACCGGCATCTGGATCCAATCCAGCTGAATTTTCTTGGCACTGTCCTTTTGCGCCGGAGCAGCCAGCATCGAGGCGTCGCAAATCTGCTTACACGCCTGCCCAGCACCACAACCTTGCTCCTGGGCGGGAGGGCAATGCCCCTTGCGATGCAGAGAAGTCTGGTTGAGGTTTGAACAAACTGCGGCGTGTGCGGTACCCAGTTGGGCCAACATCAAAACGGCGATTAGCCCGGCCGAGAACAGCCTGTTCATTCCGTGAGTATAGCGAAAAGGCCATCTGAGTGCAATGATCCTACGCACACATCCAGCCTTCTTTATGTTGAAAAACCAACATAAAAGGGTTGACCTTCGTAGCGGTGTTTGGCTAGCATGACGCTCAACTGTTGTTTTTTCAGCAGTGAACAGCAACTGTGAGGGACGATGGAATCCGATCAGAACAGCGAACTCTCCCGCCGAGAACGAGAGGTCACGAACATCCTCTACCAGGCGGGCGCCTTGTCGGCGGAAGAGATCCTGGCTCAAATGGCGGACCCACCCACCAATTCCGCGGTTCGTTCGATTCTGCGGGTGCTCCAGGAAAAGGGCCATCTACGGCGCTATGCAGAGGGGCGGAAGTTCCTGTACTACCCCACTGTCTCACGCAAACATGCCCGAATCGGAGTTCTCAAGCAGATGGTGAGAATATTTTTTGACGATAGTCCGGACGCGGCTCTGGCTGCGCTGCTGGACATGCCCGAGGCAGAGCTTTCGGATGCTACACTGCAACACCTGGAATCTGTCATTGCCAAGGCCCGCAAGGAGGGAAACTGATGGATTTCTCGCTTCTCAACGAACTGCTGTCCGACTCGGTTTTGAGCGTCCTTTTGGCCGCTCTGTGGAAGTCGAGCAGCCTGGTAGTGCTCACCGCTCTGACGATTTCTCTCTTCCCGAAAGCTTCGGCGTCGATTCGCAGCTGGCTGTGGGCTCTCTGCTTACTCGCTTTGTTGCTGATTCCAATCGCCGAACTGATGCCGGCCTGGCGAATGCCGCTCTTGCTGGCCTTTCCAGCGGAGGCGGCGAATCAAGGCGAGCTGGCCGCAGGCGGAGTCTCCTCGCAACTCGGAATCGTGGAGAGCCGGGAGGAGCCAGCACAACTTCAGCTCCCATCCCAGCGGCGGGAGACCGTCCAGCAGAGTTCGTCAGTCGACTCTGGTAAGACTTTCCTCAACCGAAAGATTGTGCTGGGCTGGTTGCCAGGAGGTCTCCTACTTGCCTGGCTGGCAGGCGGGATGGCAACCATTCTGGGCTGGTTCTTCTCCTGGTACTCGACCCGCAAACTCATCCGGGGCGGAAAAGTTCCCCCGCGGCAGACCCAGGAATTGATGGACGCCGTGGCAACCTCAGCGGGACTATCGGTGACCCCGCGGCTTCTCTTGACGAGTCGCCTGCAAAGCCCTGCGGTGGCCGGTCTGCTGCGGCCCGTTGTCTTGCTCCCCCGTCACACTCTCGAGTGGTCTCGGGAACGTCTCTGCTTGGTAATCCGACACGAACTGGAGCATATATCTCGTTACGATTCACTGCTTCAGCTGGCTGCCCGGGTCTCCTGTTCGATCTACTGGTTCAATCCGCTGGTCTGGAAGGCTAACCTCGCGATGCACCGGGAACGAGAAAAAGCCTGTGATGATGCAGTGCTCTCAACCGGCGTCCGCCCTTCTCTGTACGCCCAGTCACTGCTCGATGTGGCACGCCTGCTAAAGGGCCGGAGAGCTCACCTAAACCGTACCTTGCTGGCTGCGACCATCCCCATGGCCAGCCCCTCAAACCTGGAGGAAAGATTGATGGCTATTCTCGACGCTACGCGCACTCGCAGGCTTCTTTCACAGCGAGTTCGGCTGGCCTCCGTCCTACTGGCGGGAGCCATCCTCATCCTGGTCGGAGCAGTGGAACTCCAGTTGCGGGCAGCAGCTCCTGCTCAATCCTCAGTCTCCCGCGCCCGGACACGTTCGGCGTCGCCCAAACCATCTCTGCCCGCTAGCTCGGTGTCGCCAGCTTCAGAAATTCAGCAGCGTCCGCGGCGCGGACTCTCCAGAGATGCACGGAGAAACTCCGGCGTCCGCCGGGTCACCAGCTACAGCCGCAGTTCAGACGATGGATCGCTCGAGATGATTTGGCGAGACGGAGACCGCCGGTTGGAAGTCGAAGCTGTAGGAGACATTGAGCTCGCCGACGACGACAGCACCATCACCAGAGTCGCCCCCGGCGGTTACCTGCGGATCCGAGAATACAATCGAGGTGAGGGGGCAATCGAGTTCGAAGCCCTGACCAACGACAACTCAGGTCGCGACGTCGAGTTTCGATTCGCCGTGGATGGTCGAGTTCGACCCTTCGAGAGCGAGGGGCGCCAGTGGCTGGAGCATGTCTTGCTCAAAGTCGTCCGACGAAGCGGTCTGGCAGCGTCCCAGCGGGTCGAACGATTACTGAATCAGGGAGGACCCAATGCCGTCTTCGCGGAGATCGGTCAGATCGAATCGGACGGAGTGAAGGTCATTTACTTCGTGGAGCTGATGGACGACGCAGATCTGAACGACAGCCAGTGGGACGATTTTCTCTCTCTGGCCGCTGAACAGATTCGCTCTGATGGGGACAAATCTCGGCTCCTGATTCGCACCCTGTCCGTAATCTCCGACCGGGCTGTTTCGGTCCACAAGAGCTGGCTCGCCGCGACTCGGACAATCTCATCGGACGGAGACAAGAGTCGCGCTCTAATCGCTTCCATGGATGAGATCGATCCGAATAGTGCCATCGCTCCCGAGGCCTACCCGACTATCCGCTCAATCTCATCCGACGGAGACAAGTCCCGGGTGCTGCTTCGCTGGATCGATCGAGTCGACGAGATTCCTTTCGGCGAAACCTTCTATGACGTCGCCGCGACGATCTCTTCTGATGGAGACCTTTCCAGAGTCCTGCTGGCCGCCCTCCGTGCCTCCTTCCGCCAGCAAAACGCGGCCCAAGAAATTCAGCTACTCAAGGCCGCCCGCTCGATTGGCTCGGACGGAGATCTTTCTCGGGTGCTGATCGGGGCTTTGCGGATGGAGCTCAGCGGCGAGACTCTGCATGAACTGCTGGACACTGCGCGCACGATTGGCTCGGATGGGGACAAATCCCGAGTGCTGTTGGCGCTGGCCGGCCAATACGAAATCACGGGAAGCCTTCGTGAGACCTTCTTGGACGTGGCCAACAGCATTCGTTCCGACGGCGATCATCGCCGCGTCATGCGAAGCATCGAGCCATAACCTGAGACTTTCGCGTTTCGGCTAGCGAGGCAGCGCCTCAGACCGACAAGCAATGTAGGCAGTGTGTGCGGAAAAGTCGGGTTCGCGACCAAGGTCCATCGCGCCGAAGGTGCACCCCGATAACAGCCCAGGACAACGCCCTGGGGATGGCTGGCCGACAACGAGGCAGCCTGAAGGGCTGCGCGAAATCTAATTCCCTTTTGACTCTCAATTCCGGAGCTGGTCTCGTGTGACGCGGGAGAGCCTGAGAATTCGGCGAAAGTCGTCCAGCAAAAGAATGTCGGGGAGAATTATCGCGAAGCCTTTCAGGCTTCCTCATTCCTCTCTCGACTTACCCAGGGCTGCTATCTTTTTGCCCTTACAGTCAAGTGAAGTTTCCGAAACTGGGAACGGATTGCCCCTTGGCCTCGGTGTCGGTGCCTAATTGGGCCAGATGGGCTCGACCGCCGGTCCTGAGAATGGCGGCAGTATCATGTTGCCGAACTCTCTAGCCCGCATAATTCATAAGGTGTCGAAGCGAAGGGACGCAAGCGCCGTGCTGACAAGGCGCTACGCCCGAGGGCCGCGCAGGCATAGTCAGCACTCTGTTGAGCAGCCCGAGGGTGGGCAACGCAGTCAGCGCGGATGATTGCGGGCCTGCAGCCGACAATTTATGAATTATGCGGGCGAGGATACCCAAGATCACAACGCTTAGCCGGAGTCCTGTTAACGATAACGCCGGTGCATGAAGAGAGCGCCCTTTTTGTCAGATCCGGCGAGGGACCAGTTTCCTTTGATGACACGGCCTTCCAGTCTTCCGGTAGCTTCGAAGGTCAGATTGCCTTGAATAACCTTGAACTTGAGCTCGCCTCCTTCAAAGCTGACATCGGCGATATCGACCGCTTCCTTTCCCGACACGTCGCGATTCTCATCGGTCATGGGATAGGCCGAGGGGAGGACTGCCTTTCCCACCACTTTCCCTTCTTTTAGTTCGAGGAAAACGCGGGGGATGGTCTCGAGAGCCGGGGGGGGAGCCTCGCCTTTCTTCCGGTAGGAGGCATAGATGGGTGGGGGCTTTGGAGCCGGCGCATCCTCAGCGATTGGATTCAGTGCCCAGTTGCCGATGATTCGCCGCAACTCTTGTTCCGGATCCGCCTGTGACTCCTGGGCGGCAGCCGTGGCCGCTCCGAAAGCCACGATCAGTCCGATCACAAGAAACCCACCCAACCAGGATCGCCCATGAATGCTCATCTATTCCTCCAAATCTGATCTGTTGATTATAGCAAGTCTTTGGCAGCCACTCCGATCCACAGGGCTCCTAGCCGTTGACCATTACGCGGCGGCCTGTTCCAATGCATGAGAGGAGCCCGACTCAATCATGTTCATCATCGTGCTCAAGTACCTCAAATCGTTGTCCGCAGTCGACCGCTGGATGACACAACATGTCGCTTTTCTCCGCAAGTTCTATCAAAGCGGCCATTTTATTGTCTCAGGTCGTCAGATTCCGCGGCGAGGCGGAATTATTGTTGCCCGGGCGGCCAGTCGTGCCGAGTTGGATCAGATTATCGAGGAAGATCCCTTCTATCAGCAGGAGATCGCCGAATTCCTGGTCATCGAGTTTCAGGCCAGCATGTCCCATCCCGCCTTCCGCTCTTTGACCGGCTCTAGGAGCCTGTCCGAGTAATCGGGTGTGGTTGCATGGCGGGCACCCTGGAGTGAGTGCGTGGCGTCCGCGCCAGGCGGTGATGTCCTCCTCCAATAAGTTCGGGCGGTGGAGGCAATAATTTCGAAAACTTGTGGTCCCTTGAACCGAAGTTCGCCGGGCGGAATCGACTCCTACAATGCGTGGTTTGGAACCGAGGCGGCAGGGCAAGATGCGGTTGTAGTGATCTGGGGAACGCGGTTCGGGAAGATAGCTTCGTTGCTCTTATAGATCGGAAAGAACGCTCCATACGGAGTGCTCAGCCGCCACCCAGATTCGGATCAGGTCCATCTTGAAGCGCTACCGCTGCTGGTCCCGATCGACGAGTCTCCGTTGTCGTAGATCCTCGAGCAGGATGCGGGTTCGGGTCTCGCCTATTTTCCGGATTCGGCCATCGGCCACCGAACTCAGGACTCGGCTCACCCGTCTCCAGCTTACAAATTCGACAGGGGTTGAAATCAGGCTGGCCAAGCTGGCCAGGACCAGTCTTCGCTCGAGGGGATGTTCTTCCCACATGTAGACCAGGTGAGGAGGAGGGTGTTCAAGAATTCGGGCCACAACTCGGTCAATCCGCCCAGGAGTAACCAGGGCTTCACGATTCTCATTCAACCAATCGACCAGGTTCTGGCCCAAAAGCTGAGTAAAGTAGGGATGGCCGGCTGAAAGTCGAAGCAGGCGGGCCAGAATGTTGCCTTGAAGAGACACCTTTCCGTCCAGGGGTTCCCGGATCAGGGCTTCTGCATCCGCCTTATCCAGAAAACTCACTTCCCGATAAAACGACTTTCCCAGCAGGTCGTTCCAAAGCGGACGTCCTTCCAACCCGCTGGACCCCGTCAAGATCAAGGAAAGACGTGGAATGTGTTGGAGCAGACTATTGAAGAATCTAGGAATCTCTGAGCTCAACCGACCGGCCCGGATCCTCTCATCGATCAGTTCATATTCATCCACCAGCAGCAGCAAGCGATCGGCTCCCAGGGACCGAGCCGTTCTCTGGAGAAACTCCGTAAAGGCGCTGTAGGGAGATGAGCCTGTCTTTTCCTCGCTGGAGCCCGAGGCCGTTCGTCCCAGGCTCCGCTCGCACTCCTGCCTGAGCAGGGCCAGAAACTCGCCATCGTGGTCCGCGATGATCCCCTGCATGTCAAGGAAGACGGGCCGGTATCCGGGGCCCAATCGGCCTGCCAGAATCTGGCACAAAATCGAGGTCTTCCCTGTCCGGCGCTCACCACAAAGCACAATGATTGAGCCATGCGCTTCGGCGCGCAGCGTGTCACGAATGAAATGAAACTCCGATTTGCGGCCAAAAAACATCTCGGATTCGCGAACTGGATTCCCGACGACGAAAGGGTTGGGACGGATCGGGGAGAACTCTAGGCTGCGGGTTCGACTGCGCCCGGGAGAGGGATCGCGTTCGGTCAAATAGGCGATAGCGGCACGTCCAATCGGGCCCACCAGAATCAGCCCCACAATCGCCGCTCCCAGGAGTTGCCAGGTGGGAGACAGGGATGGGAGGATCAGCACCTCCAGAACGAAGAGTAGAAACGAAACCGCCACCCAGGCAGATACCGTCACCGCCCAGCTGAAGAGGCGTTGGAAAACGGGGGCGATCTCTTGCAAGCTCTGTTGCTGAGAAGCCATCAGCAGACCCAGCGGGAAAAGTGGCAACAACACCAAACTGAATTGATTCGCCTCTACTGGAAGCTGCTCTCGAGCCAGTAAGAACAGCACACGCGGAATGACTCCCGCCACACAGCCGATCAACACCAGCCTGAGGCGGTTTTTTTCAGCTCGGGTAAGATGAAAGAAGTATTGCCGCACAAAGATCCCGATGCCGCTCAGGAGGCCGATCGGAAACAGCAGGACAAAGGGATCGACCAGCCAGATCAATTCGTCGAATTGTCCCGCGATTGCGAGTAGCAGCGGCGCAGAATAGAGGGCCAGGATGAGCCGCGGCCAGCGGCCTAACAGCCAGCTTTTTACGGGGAACAGGAGAGAAAGATGAAGGAACAAGAAAGGCATGCCGCAAAGCAAGCCGGTCCATAGAAAATCGACCAGGCGTCCGGTTAGACCGGGTAGCAAGATGCGGAACTCCCCCCACGAGAGCCCCCTCATGGCAATCGAGAATGAGCCTAGAAAAGAACCCAAGACCATGGCTACCGACCGATCGCCACCATGCACCACCGCCACCACTCCGGCGCAGGCCAGTACCAAGGGCATCCAGGCCTCTTCCGGTCCCAGAATGCGGCTCCAGAGCAGGTAGACTTGAATGCCCAGAACAACGAGCAGAAGCAGGAGAACTAGGCTGTGTAGCTTTTTCTGCATGAAAGAGTCGGGCCCTGAAAGCGGAAACTCAGATTCGAGTGCTGCCAACATTGTCGGTGATTGATAAGGTGAGGAGCAACCTAGGAGCCTGTCCCTTGCAACTTGCGTACAGTCGGGTCAAGTTTCTGAAACTGGGAACTAGTTGGGCCGGATGGGCTCGACCGCCGGTCCTGAGGATGGCGGCAGGATCGTCAGCGCTCTGTAAGGGTGAATGAGGTCGCTTGACGATGGCTGGATTCGCGGCCCACTTTTCAGAGCCCCGAGCCTGCGAGGGGGGAAAGAGTCTCAGGTTGACGCAAACTCCCGGCATTTCTTTTCCGGGGCTCGTCGGTTTGAGGCGGAGCTTCCTTGGACGCCGGTCCCAACAAAGGGGGAATGTGTGACCGTGAGTTTCTGGGGAAAATCTTCTCGACTTGTCCCTTCTCTGCAGACTCCGCAGTTAAGATAGAGACAGCGCACCGTCGGTAGCCGACCTCGCGCAAGACTCTTCAGGAGAAACATCCATGCGACTAAGCCTCGGGCAGATCAAATCGACACTGGCTATCCTTTTCTTGTACGGGCTCTCGAGCAACCTCAGCGCGGTGGATCTGGCTCTTTACGACCAGAAGCTGCGACGGGGGCATGATGCAGTCTATCGCCTGGACTTCGAGGGGGCGGAGAACATATTCAAGAAACTGATCGAAGAGTACCCCCAGAGCCTGGGAGCCTACACGTTCCTGGCACTCACACGCTGGAACCAGCTGTTGCAGGCGGCCGGGAATCTGGCTCTCGACGATTACGCCACTCCTACACCCTTCGCGCGCAAGCCGAGCAAGGCGGTCGCAGCTCCCCGCAAAGCCTTTCTGGATACCAACCAAAAAGCGATCGAAATCTGTGACCAGGTGCTGGCAGGGGATGCGAACGATGTCCGGGCCCTGTATTTCAAGGGCGTGGCTTTTGAGAATCTGGCCAGTGAGGCGGTTGCCATCCGAAAAGAACCCTGGGAGGCTTGGGGCTATGGACGAACCGCTACCCGCTTGCACAAGCGGGTACTCGAGCTTGACCCGGACATGGTCGATGCCAAACTCAGTCTGGGGATCGCCGAATTCGCCAAGGCGACGGTTCCTTGGAGCCTGCGCTGGTTCACTGCTCTCTTCTTCCCGGGAGACAAGGAGCATGCCCTTGCATCAATCCGTGAAGTTGGCAGCCGAGGCCGTTTTCGCCAATATGACGCCCAGGTGGTCCTGGCGCTGCTACAGGCCTGGAAGGGGGATCCTCAAGAATCGGTGCAGGTCTTTAATCGGTTGAGGAGCAGGTATCCGTCAAATTATCTCCTGGATATCAATCTGGCGGCGATCCAACTCCAGAACCTAGATAGTCCTACTCAAGCCTTGAACACCTATCAGCGACTCCTGGCCGACATTGAATCCAAGTCGGGAGACCTGAAGGTGGGCGAAATCTATTACAAACTTGGACTCACCTATCATCGACTGCGCGAATACCAACAAGCCTTGAATTCCCTCGAAAAGGCCCTCGGTTCACCTACCCTGGAGAAGGAGACTATCCCGCTCAGTGCCTATTGGATCGCCCAGATCCACGAAGAGCGAGGTGAGCCCGCGCTGGCGGCCCGGTGGTACCGCCAGATGCTGGGGACTGCCCCGGCTGGCGACACCTTGAAAAAGGAGTTGCAAGAAGCTCGCCGGAAAGTCCGAAAGCTCTCGGATTCTGGAGGATGACACCTAATGAGGACGACACCTAATAAGGGCAACTTAAATTCTGCGGCTTCTCCGTCTCTGCGCCAGCATTTTTCGCGAGTCTCTCTGCAATTGCCTTTTTCACCCGTCGGATGAAACATCCCTCCATGGCAGCCGGACTCGTTGCCACCAGCTCCTTCCCCCCCGCTGGAGCTGAACGAAATGGAGCCGGGCCTGGTTGGCAGACTGAAACCGCTCCGCCGAGACTTGGCGCAGAGCTTGCGCAGTACCTTGTCCAGTCGGGAGCAATTTTCGACATGGTAGAGACCTAACACGGGCATGGGATCGGTCAGGATCGCCTGCAGCGTTGCCGGCAAGTCGGATCGCTGAAACGGGAGTTTTCCTGTCAGGGCTTCAAAAAAAAGAACGCCCAGAGAGAAGAGATCGCTGCGCTGATCGAGCGCCTCTCCCCGGGCCTGCTCGGGAGACATGTAGTTGACTGTGCCCAGAATGCCTCCGGTCGCAGTGACATGACTTGTAAAGTCCTTCTCGATCTGCCACTTAGCGAGGCCGAAATCAGTCAATTTGAGCTGGCCATCTGAGGTGATCATCAGATTGGAAGTCTTGATGTCGCGATGGATGAGCCCTTGGGAATGGGCGTGGGCCAGAGCTTCACAGGTCTGCACCATCCACTCGCAGAGATGCCGCCAAGGGACGGGCCCCTTCTCCTCCAGGTACTCGGCCAAAGTTCGACCGTCAATCCACTCCATTACGATTACCGGAAGTCCGTGATAGTCCAGCAATTCGTAGACCCCGGCAATCCCGGGATGCTGCAACGCGGCGGCAGTCCTGGCCTCCCTCACGGCCCGACGACGAGCCGACGGGCTGTAGACCAGATCGGGCCGGCAGAGCTTCAATACGACCTTTCGAAAGAGCGCGGCATCTTCGGCCAAATAGACAATCCCCATTCCTCCTTGTCCCAGTTCCCGCAACACCCGATATTGCTGGATTTTCTGTCCCACGCCCAATTCCGTGAGGGAACTTCCAACCTGCAACCGAGTGGCCAGGGTGCCATCTTCCGAAAGGCTGTCCAGCAAGGATATCTGTCTCGAAAAAGCCTCCGAAAAAGGAAGATAACGTCCCTCACTCTTGATCAGATAGCCGCTCCGTTCCAGAGCCTTGCACCAGAACAATTGCTCTGGCTCGGGTGGCCGTCCGGAACCGACTCGCCGCAGCACCTCCCGCTCTTGGGGATGGCAGCGCTCCCAGAAATAGGACATATGAGGAGCGGCTTCTTCCAGGAATGCATCTCTGATCTCCTCATCTTGGAGAGCGTCCGGATCGGTCGCCAGTTGCTCAAAATAAGTTGAGCAGGCGATCTGGATGTAGAAGGGGAAGCTTCCAGAAAGAGTCAGGATCTTGTCCTGAAAAGGGGCCAGCGGCACACCTGCCGTCGCGGAAGGCTCTTCGATCAAGTCTCTGGCTTCATTCGGCCTGAAACCCTTCAGATAGAGGCTACTGAAGATGTTGAAAAAGGGGGAATCAGCAATCGCTGAAGAGTGGCACAGCCTCTGCAGATCATTGCGCGAGGAGGTCACGAATGCGACTGCATAGCTGTTGGCACACGACCGCAAGAAAGAAAAGAAGTCGGAGTCGAATTCTTCATTCGAGGTCACGCAGTCGAATTCGTCAAGCAGCAAGATCAGAGGGCGGCTCTTCTGCCCCAACTGCTCCAAAACCAGTTGCATGAGCTGGTAGCGATTCGAAGACGATACCAATTCAGCCAGCTCCCCCTGTTGCTGGATCTTCTTCAAGAGCAAATCGAAGAAACCATCGAGCGAGATTCCGGGGAGCTGCTGGAAGTCGATGAAGACGAAAAGTGGGGCATCCGGTTGTCCCAAGAAACGACTCCGCGCCTGAGGCCACGTCAGGGCGTTCAAGAGGGAGGATTTTCCGATCCGTCGCTCACCTACGATCGAGACACTCTGGGGCCGTTGGCTGCCGATCCGGGAGAAGACCCGCGCTAGTTCGCGTTCTCTGCCGAAGAAGCGGGTTGCATCCTCGATCATGAGGCGGCTGAGGTAGGGATTGTCGAGCAAAAGCCCGTGCGACTGTTCGTCGGAGTTCGCAGCCATCCTTTCCATCAAGCCGGCAGCGGGGAGGACTTGTAGGATTCGCGTGGCTAACTGCGGGTGGCGAAGCACGTACTCTTCGGGGTCGGGCTGCTCTCCGCTACGGCTTCGGGCCAGATAGTCCTCGAGAATCTCGCTGAGAACCTCGCTTTGTTCTGACATTATTGCTCCGAGCCGGGGAGGAGACCGAGCCGGTCCAAGCTCTTGCGCAACTTCTCGAGTGCTCTCAGGTAGCGCTTTGCAGCGGCCGCCCGGCTGATTCCCAACAGTTCCGCAGTCTCATCTACCGAAAGCTGCTCGAAGCTCCTCCAGATGACCACCTTTCGGTCCTCCTCCTCGAGGCTCTCGAGCGCTTGCTGCATCAAATCTGATAGTTCGCGGGCCGCGATTTCCTGGGTGGGTGAGATTCGCGGAGAAATCAGTTCCCGGGCCACTTCGGCAGAGGCATGAGGAGAAACCAGCGGTCTTTCTCGGTCAACTGCCCGCTTGTCGGCTCCCAGGTGCCGGCGGTATTGTTGGATAATCTTCTCTCGGGCAATCCAGCGCAGCCAGAGATAGCCGCTCATTTCAGACTTGTCTTGGTAGCCCTCGAATCGACGAGCCGCTTCCATATACGTTTCCTGCACGATATCAGCTGCATCCATTCGGCCAGCCAGACGTGCATCCATGCGAGCACGGACCAGGCGCAGTAGCCGCTTTCGATGGCGAGTGAAAAGCTCTTCAAAGGCGGGCTTATCCCCACTCCGCACCCGCTCCATCAATTTGCTGGTTTCGTCGCTACTGCTCATTCTGGAGTCCCGAAAGGAATCGACGACTACCGCCCATCATAACCGTTTTGGCGGCTTCTCGGGGGCAAGAGAGGATTGGGCATTTCACCACGCAGGCTAGGCGCCTGTCCGAGTATTGGGGTGCGGTTGCGAACAGGAGTCTTGCGAGTCGAGCTCGCGAAGAGAGACGGAAGGCGATAGCCCCCATCGGTGACGGCTCTCAACAAAGAGATTCGGCCACTTAATGCCTGTTCCCTTCGGGTTATGGGCAGCGTTTCTTATTGGCTAGTGCACTGTCCGATAAGTTCCCGATGTTAATATTGGCCGAGCGATTCGCGAGCATTTTGGACCTTTGCCAGGATTGAGTCAGCAGTGGCGCGCCACTTGAAGGGCTTGGCCAAGCGTTGATTGTGAACCCGAATATATCTTTTGATTTCCTGTCTCAACTCTTGGACGCTGCTGAAAGAGTTTCTGTAGATCGAACGGCGCTCCAGCTGTGAGAACCAGCTTTCGACGGCATTGAGCCAGGAGGCGCTAGTGGGCGTAAAGTGGAGGTGGTATCGGGGCCGCTGGGCCAGCCAGCTTTGAACCTGCTTGGTCTTATGAGTGCTCGAGTTGTCCAGGATTAAGTGGACATCCAGTTCGGGCTCGACCGCTTGATCAATCTGGCGGAGAAAAGCCAGGAACTCCTTGGCTCGGTGCCTATTGGTGATGCGGCCCATGACCTCACCTGTCACCACATCGAATGCGGCATACAGACTGGCTGTACCGTGGCGCTTGTAATCGTGTGTCCGGCGTTGGATCTGTCCAGGTCTGAGCTGGAGCATCGGCTGAGTTCTATCCAGAGCCTGGATCTCAGTTTTCTCGTCCACGGATAGAACCAGCGCATTGTCGGGCGGATCCATATACAGCCCCACCACATCGATTACCTTTTCGGCGAAGTGAGGATCGTTGCTGATTTTAAAGTTACGGACTCGATGCGGCTTCAGGTCGGCTGCCTCCCAGATCTGGGCGACTTGATGTTTGCTCACTCCGGAGTGTTCGGCCATCAGTCGCACACTCCAGTAGGTCGATTCCCGTGGGATGCGTTCAACGGTGGCTTTGAGAATAGCTCGCACATTGGCATGCGATAGCTTCCGCGGACGGCCCGATCGAGGTCGATCCTCCAGTCCTGACACTCCCTGCTCAAGATAGCGCCTGCGCCACATTTGCACACTCAGTAGCCGCTTGGAGAGCCTTTCCGCAACTTCAGTCGCCGTCAGCCCCTGGTTGGCCAGGAATCGATGACAGCTCAGCCGATCCATACTCAGATGGACTGTCCTCGATCGGTGTAGTGATCATAAAGGGACGCCTGAAGCCAGAATTCGGGAGCAAGCCAGAATTTTTTGAGCCCGTTCGGCCAAGACTCGATCGGTCTTGGAAGCCCGCAACCAGGACTCCAGTATTCTTCGATCTTGTTCGGGTAGCTTTAGTCGAATGTGGGGTCTTGCCATGCCCAACAATAGCAAACTACCCTGACAATTAACATCGGGAACTTTCCGGGCAGTGCACTAAGCCTGCAGGATCCAGCCAGGCTGAGCAACAAGATCGATCTACTTTGTCGCCGGCACTTGAAGATGAGGGATATCGACTGCCTGCCGGGCGCCTCGTATCCCGCCCCATGGTGCCAATAACGCAATCCGCCCCATTACTCGGACAGGCTCCTAGCGCCGTCCTTCGAGAATCTTGATGCTCCCGTTGACCGTCTTGATCGACAGCTCAGGTCCCCCTGATCCGAGTGTACCGCGAGCACTCTTGGGGCCCCAGCGGCCCGAAATCTGTAGAGCAAAATCGCTTTGAATGCTCCCGTTTACCGAGTTTGCTCGGACATCGGCATCGACGTCGCCGGGCAGCTCCAGTGTCACCGAACCGTTGACGGTGCTGAATTCCGCATCACTCTCGAATGGAGTTCCCAGAGAAGCGTAGATCGATCCATTTACCGTGTTTGCCTCACCTGATCCGTCACAGCTGATTTCAATCTTGCCATTGACGGTATGAGCGGAAGCATTCGAAGCCAACTGAATCGCTTCGACATCCCCATTGACGGTCCGACCCATAAAGGCGACTCCCGCCGGAACTCGGACGCTGAAGTGGACTTTCACATCGTTATTCCTGACGCTGTTGCGGCCACCCTTGCCGGGCCGACACTCATTGGGTCTGCCGGAACTGGGATAAACCGCACAGATCGTGACTCCATCCGAGTGTTCCATGACTTCGATCCGGACTTCGGAAGGGTCACTGCGCCGACCGGTCTTCAGCGCTCGAACCTCGACTTCGTCACCCCCTTCTTCAGCCTGGATATCGCCATTGACTCCTTTGATCTCGATGGTCTGGCCGGAAGCGAGACGACCCCGCCAGTTGAACTCTTCGGATTCAGAAGAGACAGTCGCCGCCGCCAATAGCACAATTCCCAAAACGGACATCAAACAAGCGATTCTTCTCATAGCCGTAGTCCCATCCTTTCTTTTCATGAAATCCATTAACGGATGTCCGGCCGGATTTGTTCATTGCGAAAGCGACTCAGCCGGCCGAATTGGCAACGGGTACTTCCCGGACAGTGCACTAGCCATTATAATCACCGGCGAGGAGCCCGTTCGAGTAGTCGTGCTGATTGCGTTATGGGCGCCGTGAGGGAGCCTTTCCAGCATGTCATCCAATAACCGCTTGCTTCAGATTTGGATTAAACGAGCCCGGCGAGGTCCAATGGACTCCAAGTCACAGGCCCGGCTGCTTGCCGGAAGAGGCTTGGTCAACAACACTGACCAAGGAGGAAAGAGGCAGGTGACGATTGTCTCGAGAGAAGCCTGGAACGTTGCCCAACAAGAGCTTGGCGAAGCGGTGGATCCTGTAGCCAGGCGAGTCAATTTACTGGTTTCTGGCATCGACTTGGAGGAATCTCGCGGCAAGATCCTGCAGATTGGGGAGGCGCGGATCCTGATCCATGGAGAGACCCGGCCCTGTGAAAGAATGGATGAAGCCTGTCCGGGTCTGAGATCAGCCCTCAATTCTCAATGGCGGGCCGGTGCCTTTGGAGAAGTCGTACACGATGCCCTGATCCAGATCGGGGATTCGGTGAGTTGGCAGCCGGCCGAGTAGGGTGGAGCACTGTTAATAAAGATCAAGGGCCGCTCGTCTCATGAGTAGCGACAGTAAGAAGGAGAAAGATGTGCAAGCGGCGTTGAGAGAAGAACAGGCAATGGCCCCACCTCCGGAGATCGAAAAGATCTTCCGCGAGCACCACCAGCGCGTGGTTCAGGCCGCCTACCGTGTTACGGGCAGCCCGAGTGACGCGGAAGACGTTTTACAAAGCGTCTTCTTGCGCCTACTCAAGAAGCAGCGACCTCCCAACACGTCGGAAAACCTGGGAAGTTATTTGCACCGGGCAGCCGTGAATGCGTCGATCGATCTGCTCCGCAGCCAGCGCAGCCGCAAGGCAATAGCGCTCGAGGAGGTGGTTGATCTGATTCCAGGCGGTAAGGACGCCGATCCGGCTGAGCAACATCGCTCGGGTGAGATCCGTGCGTGGCTTCGCGATGCCGTTTCACAACTCAGTTCCCAGGCTTCCGAGATCTTTACTCTGCGTTATATCGAAGGTTATGGGAATCAAGAGATAGCCGAAATGGTCGGGACTTCGCCGGGCGTAGTCGCGGTCGTTCTTCACCGTACCCGTCATCGTCTGCGAGATGAGCTTCGTTCGTTCTTAGGAGGCACTTCATGAGTTTGGACCACAAGAACCCCGAAAAACTGCTGGATGAGACGCTACAGCAGATCGGCGACGAGCGTCTTGAGGCCCGGCAGGTAGAAAACGCCGCAGCCCGTGTTTGGTCTCGTATCACCCAACAGGATTTGACACTGGCACCAGTGGCGGCACCGGCCCAGAAGATCCGCACCTGCGAAGACATGCAGACCTTGATCCCGGCCTATCTGTCGGGAGCTCTCCCGCAGCCCCGGACGCTTTTGCTCGAGGACCATCTTCAAGAGTGTGTCCCTTGCCGCCGCGCTCTGCGGGTGGCCCGCAATGGAGAGAAGCAGACGGTTAGGCGGGCCCAGGTCAGCCGCGGCGTTAGTGGCAAGTTAATTGCCTCTCTGGCCGTAGCCGCCGTGCTTCTCCTGGGTTTGGGGCTGGGTAGCGAAGGATTGCTCGATCGCTTCTTGCCGGCGCCAGATGGAGCCCGGGCGACCGTGGAGAGCGTAGACGGAACCCTCTTCCGAGTCTCCACCAACGGAAACATCCCAATACTGCCCGGAGAGGTTTTGGAAGATGGCACTGAAGTCCGGACAGCCCGGGGCTCGCACGCTGTCCTTCAGCTTCGAGATGGCTCTCGGATCGAAATCTCGGAACGGGCTGAAGTTTCGATCGAGGAAACGTTCAGTGGAAAAACCATCCAGCTAGCTCGCGGGAACATCATCGTGGAAGCCGCCGCTCAACGGGATGGCTTCCTCAGAGTTGCCACTGACGATTGTCTGGTTTCCGTGAAAGGAACCGTCTTCTCTGTCAGTCACGGCACCAAGGGTTCTCGAGTTTCCGTGATCGAAGGAGAAGTCGCAGTAGGTTACCGGCAGGAAACGGCCACCATTTATCCCGGCCAGCAGATCACGACTCGGGCTAGTCTTTCCCGAGTACCGGTCGAACAAGAAATCGCCTGGAGCAAGAATGCCAGCCAGCACATCCGTTTGATGCAAGAACTTTCTACTCTGCAAAACGAGATGGCCGCAGTCCTGCGACCTGGCTTGCGCAATTCCTCGGGACTCGTCGATCTGGTGCCAGGCGACTCCGTCATCTATCTCTCGATCCCTAATCTGACGGACAGTGTTGGTGAAGCGTACGACATGTTCCTGGACCACCTCGATCAGAGCCAGGAACTACAGACCTGGTGGGGGGAACACGGGGACGAAGTTCAACCCCGCATCGAAGAAACCCTGGCACGCTTGACAGAGTTCGGTAGCCTGCTGGGAGACGAGGTCGTGGTTGCCGTCTCCATGAATGAGAATGGCGAACCCGAAGATCCGGTTTTTCTGGCTCAGGTCCTGGACCCGGCGACTTTCAATGGCTTACTTGCGGTGGAGGTCGATCAGATCAACGATGAAATCGGCGAAGAAGCCTTGATCATTGTGGACGATCCGGCCACCGCCAATCCGGCCCAGCATGAGAGTCTCTATTTGTACGAAAACGTCGGCATCTTCGCCGCTTCACCGTCGCTGGAACGCCTCCGCGATCTGGCTTCGGCCATCGATATGGGAGCCAGCGGCTTCGTTGGCACCGCCTTCCATCAGCGGCTTGCCCAGTCCTACAGTGAAGGAGTCGGCTATCTGGTGGGCGTCGATCTGGAAACTCTGCTCAATCAGGGTCTGATTCGCGCCCAGTCTGATAGCGAAGAGCAAGTGGCTTTTGAACGTCTGGGAATCCTGGATGCTCGCCACCTGCTCATCGAACGGAAACCAAGTGGCGACCAGACCGAGACGCGAGCCGCTGTAAGTTTTTCAGGTGAGCGTCGAGGACTCGTCTCCTGGCTGGCCGAACCCGGTCCAATGGGAGTTCTCGACTTCGTTTCGGCCGATGCCACGGCGGTCGCAGCCTTCGTAGTACGTGATCCCGAACAACTGATTGATGAACTCTTCGGCTTCCTGGAAGCGTCCGATATGAACGCCTTGGAAGATGTCGTTCGATTCCAGCTCGAGAAGGGTATCAATATCCAGCAGGATGTGGCCGCACCCATCGGAGGCGAGTTTGCCTTCGCGATCGACGGCCCGCTCCTGCCCAGCCCGGCCTGGAAGATTGTGATGGAAGTCTATGATCCTTCCCGGCTGCAGCGAACCATGGAATGGCTGGTTGAAGAAGCCGCTGTGGAGCTGGCTAGCGAAGGTCGATCCGGGCCTGAGATCTCGATGCTACAGAGTGGCGGCCGTACTTATTACAGCATCTTCCTGCAGGAAGAGGGACCTGAAGTCCACTACACGTTCGTAGACGGGTATCTGGTGGCCGCGCCCAGCCGGGTATTGCTGAGCAATGCCATCCAGTTCCGGGAGACCGGTTACACGCTGAACAACTCTGCCGAATTCCAGACCCATCTGCCGCAAGACGGCCGGGCTTATTACTCTGCCATTGCCTATCAGAACCTGGGCTCAGTCCTCGAGCCGCTGGCCGACGCCATGGCAGCACGGCTGGGCGCACTCGCTGCAGAGGATCAGGAAAGTATCAAGCAGATGGCAGCCCAAGCCCGCTCCACACTCATCTATGCCTACGCGAGCTCCGATAGTATCATCGTAGCCACCACCGGGGATGGATTGCCGGGAATGGACCTGGGAGGTCTGATGGGACTGGGAGGACTCTCCGAATTCGCTCGAGGTCGAGAATCAGAGCAACGAAACAGACAGTAAACTCGCGCCAACCAAAGAGGCGGATCCCGGCCGATCCGCCTCTTCCTTTCGACCCTCCTACCTGTCCGTCCATCTTGCTGAAAATAAAGAAGATATTTATTCCTAAATTGGTGTTTAATGGTGGAACTTTTGGGTCTACCAATCCGTAGTTCTTTTCCAAATGGAAGATAAAATGGGTGTCATTGAACTACAAGGCCTCAGCGTGAAGCTGGGGCGTCTTCAGGTTCTGAAGAATTTGAACGCTTCGCTGGGCGGAGGCTGCATCGGTCTGCTCGGACCCAACGGCTCCGGGAAGACCACCCTGGTCAATACTCTGCTGGGTTTTTATAAACCCAACGCCGGCACAGCCCAAGTGCTGGGACGAGATATCCAGAGCCAAGCCAAGGAAATTCGAACCTATATCGGGTACATGCCGGAAAGCGACTCCTTCATCGCGAACATGTCTGGTATTCGTTTCGTGCGAATGATGGGCGAGATTTCTGGTCTAAGGCCCGCTGAGTCGATGGAGCGAGCTCATGAAGCCCTGTTCTATGTGGGCCTCGGTGAAGCGCGATACCGGCCGGTGGGGACCTATTCAATGGGGATGAAACAGCTCGTCAAATTGGCTCAGGCACTGGTTCATGGTCCCCGCCTACTGATCCTCGATGAGCCAACCAATGGCCTCGATCCACCGGCCCGCCTCCGCATGCTTAAACTGGTGCGAGAAATCCGCGACGGAGGAAAGGTGAAAGTCATCTTGTCGTCCCACCTGCTCCGCGATGTCGAACAGTGCTGTGATGAAGTGCTGATTCTGCGGCAAGGCGAGGTGGCCGTCTATTGCAACTTGGAAGAAGAACGTAGAGCCAACAAGAAGTTCATCGAGATGGAGACACTGGGTGCCCCGGATGCCTTCGTTGGCGCCATCGAGAAACTGGGCTGCGAAGTGGCCGTTCACAAGGGCCGCATCAAGACCGTTCTTCCGCAGCACCTGGAAATCCGGAACCTCTACGAGGCGGCGGCGAGTACCGAATCTCGGATTCGCAGACTCGATTTCAAACGTGATTCACTGCAGGACATCTTCTTGAAGGCCATGGAAGGGGAACAAAATGGCAGTCTATAGACGAACCTACAAGACCTTCAGCGGCCATTACACACCGACCTGGTCACGCTTTCTGGTTCTACCCCGGTTCATTTATCAGGATGTCTTCGCCTCGAAGCTGGTCACCGGTTACTTCGTACTGTGCTTCGTGCCATGCCTGATCAGTTCAGTATTGATCTACCTCAAATCCAATGCCAAGGCGCTTGAGATGCTATCCCTGCCGGTGTCGGAGATCATCCCCATCGATGGTACTTTCTTTCTCACCATGATGTGGATTCAGGGAGGGCTGGCCTTTTTTCTGACGGTCTTTACCGGGCCCGGTCTGGTCTCGATGGATTTGTCCAACAATGCCCTTCCCCTCTACCTTTGCCGGCCTTTTAGCCGAGCTGATTATGTAATCGGAAAAATGGCCGTTACGACGATCCTGCTTTCTCTGATCACATGGGTACCTTTGATGTTCTTGTTTATTCTGCACAGCAGCCTGGAGGGCTGGAGTTGGGCCTGGCAGAACTGGTTCATCGCGAGCGGTATCCTGCTCGGCAGCATGCTCTGGATCTTGATCTTGTCGCTGCTCAACCTGGCGATTTCGGCCTGGGTGCGTTGGAGGCCGATCGCAGGAGCCATGCTTTTCGGGATCTTCTTCATTGCCGCAGGCTTTGGGGAAGCTGTCAACGAGATCATCCAGACCCGTGCCGGTACCCTTCTGAATCTCCAGCAACTGATCGAGACCATCTGGTCCTGGCTCTTTCGAGTCCCCGACTACACCGAGATTTCGGTCGGTAACGCCTGGATGATGTTGCTTTTCGTGTGCGCTTTCTGCCTGTTCATGCTGACTCGCAAGATCAAAGCCTATGAGGTGGTGAACTGATGTCGCAGAATGATCTCAACCATCTAATCGTCTTGGATGACATCTCCAAATTCTATGGGGAAGTCCTGGGAATCAACCGGGTCAATTTATCGATTCCACCCGGGGTCACGAGTCTGGTAGGGCCGAATGGATCGGGAAAATCGACTCTCCTGAACCTTCTGACCGGGCTACTTCGACCGACTCAGGGCAGGATCCAGATACTGGGCACAGATCCATCCGATAGCCAGGAACTGTTTCGCAAGGTCGGATACTGTACTCAATTCGATGCTTTCCCCAAGGGCTTGACCGGGTACCACTTCATCTACAGCTACCTGCGTCTGTATGGACACGACCACGTCAAGTCGGAAGAGATGACCTGGAAAGCTCTGGAACAAGTGCGGCTGACCGACGCCGCCAACCGAAAAGTTGCCGCCTATTCGAAAGGGATGCGGCAACGGATCAAGCTGGCCCAGGCGATCTGCCATCAGCCCCCCGTCCTGATCCTAGACGAACCATTGAATGGACTCGACCCCATGGCGCGGGCCGAGATGATCGCACTTTTTCAAGAGCTCGGTGACAGTGGGCTACATGTCCTGATTTCAAGCCACATTCTGCACGAAGTCGACATGCTTTCTGACCAGGTGATCTTACTCGATGGTGGCTACGTGGTGGCCGAAGGGGAGATTCGAGGGGTACGGAGCGAAGTCCAGGAACATCCGATTCAAGTCTTGATCCGCTGCGACCGCCCTTCGCTGGCCGCTTCTCGACTGTTCGAACAGGACCACGTCGTAGAGGCTAAGATTCACGAGGATGAGGGCGGCGTGCTGATTCGGACCCGCGATGCCGATCGCTTTTACACTCTGCTGAACCGCGTAGTGCTGGACAACAATTTGAAGATCGAATCGGTGGCTCCCGCCGACGAAGACGTCCAATCCGTGTATGAATACTTGATTGGCGGTGATGGAGGTACCTCGAAATGAGTGCTGAGAACCTGGAACTCACCTTCGTTGAAAAGTTGAAAGCCAACCCCTGGAGCCTGTGGACACAGCAGGTGCTGTCGATCCTGCGTCTGGAACTCAAGAGGACTGTGATGGGGCGACGTTTCGTGGCAATTGTGATCCTGGCCGCGATCCCGGTCTTTCTCTTTTTCCTGCGAACCCTGGTTGATGTCCCCGACGAAGCGGTGCAGAGTCTGGGCGGGCTGGCGGTCATCTTTGCCGCCGTCTTTCGAACCTTCATTATTCGCTTGATCGTTTTCTTCGGCTGTGTGTTCGTCTTTACCAATTTGATCCGAGGCGACTTTCTCGAGAAAACGATCCACTTCTACTTCCTGGCGCCTGTCAAACGCGAAGTTCTGGCCGTCGGGAAATTTGTCTCCGGAGTTTCCACGACCGGAATTCTCTTCAGCCTGATGACTCTTTTCGCCTTCTTCCTGCACTACCTCCCCGCAGGGCCCGCCGAGATGCAGAAATTCTTTGTCAATGGTCCCGGCTTCCTCCACTTGGCCAGCTACTTGCTTGTGATCTGGGTGGCCTGCTTTGGCTACGGCGCGGTCTTCCTGCTGATGGGGATGCTTTTTCGAAATCCCATCATTCCGGCAGTCTTGATTCTGGGGTGGGAGTCGATCAACTTCCTGCTCCCGGCGATGCTCAAGAAGATCAGCATTATCTACTATCTTGAATCGCTGTGTCCGGTGCCGCTGCCTCCGGGACCGATCACCCTGCTCGCCGATCCGGCGCCGATCTGGATCTCAATCCCCGGCATCCTCGTGGTGACGGGCCTGATTCTGGTCGTCGCGGGAATCAGGCTGCGCAGAATGGAAGTCACCTACAGCAGCGACTGATCGGCACCTCGCCAAAGGCTTCTGGGGCTGTCGTCCCCGATACCAAAGCGGCAGCTCTATTCTCCGAAGACCTGCAAAGGTGCTGGTATCCGGACGGAACGATCAGAACTCACCCCGCCTGCAGCCCCCGCGGCGGAGTTCCTCACTTCTCTGGATACACCATGGTCAGCGGATCGGGCAGTGAAATCGTCTCGATTTTCTGATCGGGATCCAGCTTGAGCAAAGTGTAATCCGCATTGTCGGGATCTCCGGCCAGCATCTCTTCCGCCTTCCCGACCGCCAGGATGACGAGTCTTGAAGGATCCAGATACTGGCGGGCAACCCGCTGGATATCCTCGCGCGTGACATTCCTGAGACTGTCGCGATAAGTATTCCAGAAATTCGCATCCAGGCCGGTCAATTCCGCATTGGCGAAAGTTGCCGCCACGGCCGTTGCAGAAGCGAAAAAGCGAGGGAAGATCTCGATTGCGGAGGTCTTGACCGTCTCTAATTCCTCCTCGCTGACCGGCTCCCGGCGAATCCGCTCGATTTCTTCCAGGATGATTTGTGCAGCCTGTGCGCAGCTTTGATTCTTTGACTGAAAACTGGCCCGAAAGACACCTTCATAATAGGTACCGAAGCCGTAGGAGGAGCCGGCGCTGTAGGCTAAGCCCTCATCCGACCGCACCCGCCTGGTGATCCGCGAAGTAAAACCCGATCCTCCCAGGATATCGTTCATCAGGTCCAGCGCAAAACGGTCGGGATTACCCCGGGTTGTGCCCACGTGCCCGATGCTGACGCGCCCTTGATTTACATCCGGCTTATCGACGACATAGACTCCGGGAGTCGGCGTATGTTCAGGACGGGGTACGCCGCGCGAGCGCTCACCGGCGTCTTCCCACTCTTTCAGATATCGATTGAGCTTTGATTTCAGATCTTCGGTATCGAAGCTTCCAGAAGCCGCAATAACGAAGTTCGCGGCCTGAAAATATCGGGAGTGAAACTGCAACAGGTCTTCTCTCGTGATGGACGTGATGGAGGCTTCAGTGCTCGACCGGTTCGTGAAATGATCGCTTCCCCGCAGCAATCTGTTCCATTCCCTGGCCTCAATCCCCGCCGTGCGATCATTGCGCCGCTCCATTTGCTGCAACACCTGGCTCTTGTAGAGATCAAGCCGGTCTTGTTGAAAACGGGGTCGGTGAAGCATGTCAAAGAGCATCTCGAGCGCCTGATCCAGATCCTTGGAGAGCGAGTTCATCCGCACCGAACCGCTGGTTCCGCCGATACCGGCGGAGAAATTGGCAGCCAGGAAATCGGCCTCGTCATCAAATTCCTCGGCGCTCCAGCGAGCCGTTCCTCCAGCCCTCATTTGATTCCCGACAGTTCCGGCCAGGCCAATCTTGTCAGCCGGCTCCAGGTAACTCCCCACTCTTACCAGGACCGAAACACTGACCAGAGGAAGACTCTTGTCCTCGGCGAGAAAGGCCACCACACCGTGTTCCAATTCGTGACGATAGTTTTTGAATTGGGGAGGGTCGTACTTGAGTTCGGGATAGATGAGTTGGCTGGGATGGTCCGGAATTTTATCGTTCTGTGCGATTGCGGGCCCTGCCGTGATTGCGACTAGAAGCAGTAAAATCATCTTCTTCATTGCTGCTGACCCCCTTCCAACTCCGCGATCCTGGACTTGATGGTCTCCCGCAAAGCGTTCACGAGTTTCTCCATCGCAGGCAGAGCCGAACCGGCTTGGGCCTCAAATCCTTGGAGTATCTGTTGCGCCTCTTCAATCGTTTTGAGCTGAGCCAAACGGCTCTTGAGTTGCCGAACCTGCACCTTTTCTTGAGCGCTCAGACCGACCAGCAGAGGATCCTCTTGGGCCGCTTCCTGCTTAGTGTAATAGATGGCCACGGCCCGGGTCTCGGGCTTGAAATACTTCTGGGCAACCCGCTGGACATCTTCTGCCGTCACTGCTTGGATCCGCTGAGGATCGCTGTTGAACGCCTTCCAACCTCGGTTGGATTCGGCGATCAAGAGCTGGAACATGAGGAAGAAGTTGTTCTCGATGCGGCGAAAGTTGTCGACGTTGAAACGGTTCTTGACCTTCTGCAACTCCCTCGCGGTGATGCGCTCTTCTTTCAGCTTGTCGAGCTCACGATAGAGGGCCTCCTCGACTTCTTCCGGGGTGTGGCCCGGCTTGGCGGTCCCTTGCAAAGAGAAGTACCCGGCCCACTTCAGTCCGTTCTGGACGGCAAAAGCGCTATTGGCGATCTCTTGCTCCAGCACGAGTGACTTGTAGAGCCTCCCGGTGCGCCCGTTGAGTAGAGATCCTAAGACGACTAGAGCCAGCTCATCCACATGCCCATCGGCTACCGAGTGGTAGCGGATCCCAACCTGGGGAGTCGTTTCGGCATAGGCGATCATTCGCTTTTCAGCCGGTTGGCCGACTTCCCGGGTGCGCACAGGATCGGGTTCCCGTGGGCTTCTCTTCAAACCCCCGAAGTAAGACTTGGCCAGCTGTCTGACTCGCGCGGGATCAAAGTTTCCGACCAGACAGGCCACCAGGTTGTTGGGAGAGTAGTTGAGATCGAAGTAGGCGAGAGCCTCCTCACGAGTCAAGCCGTCCAGATCGCTGGGCCAACCCACAACCGGCCAGCCGTAGGGATGCGAGGTCCAGAACATTGACTCGAACTGTTCCTGGAACTTCCCGGTGGGCGTGCTGTCAGTACGCAGCCTGCGCTCCTCGAACACCACGTCCCGTTCCGAGTAGAATTCACGAAAGACCGGGTTCTTGAGACGATCCGACTCCATCCAAAACCAAAGCTCCAGCTTGTTGGAGGGGACATTCAGGAAGTAGAGCGTCAAATCCTGGTTGGTGGTGGCATTGAGGCCGCTGGCTCCGCCCCGAGTGTATATTTGGTCGAACTCATTCTGGATCAACAATTCCTTTTGCGCTTTCAACAACCCATCGAATTCCGCGAGCAATTGGATATGCCGTAGGCTGCGAACATCCGGATCATTCAGGTCTTCGATTTCTCCCAACCGGAGACGCTCGATCAGCTTCGCTTCCTCTTCGCGCAGTTCCGATTTGACCCCGTCCAGTCGACGGATCGTCTCCAGATCTTCTTCAATGTCGCGGGTGCCAATCTTGTGAGTTCCTTTGAACATCATGTGTTCGAAAAGGTGGGAAAGCCCGGTGATACCAGGTCTCTCATTGGCTGAACCCACCTTGGCCACCCACCCGGCCGCGACGTTCGGGTCGCCGGCGCGCCGGACCAGAAGGAACTTCATCCCGTTCTCGAGAATGAGCTCCTCAACTTCTACCTGCTGTGCCAGGAGAGCGGTCGGCAGACCGAAGAGGGTAAGCATGACAAGGGATCCGCAGATTATTCTTTTCATTGAGAGTAGTTCCTCTTATCTCAAGGTCTCTTCGAAACGGGGACATTATATCCCGCCCGGGAGGCGGTCGGTGGATCGGCGGCAAACCGAATGAAACATCTCGGGTCTGCGTATCGTTTAAGTTAAAGGAGGATGGGATGGCTGGAACCCAATCGCTTCGAAATTGGAGAAGTTTGCTTTTGGTTTTGTTGATTCTGTTTTGGTTGACTGGGTCAACCTGGGCAGAGGTCAATCCGACCACCGACTTCCGGCCCTGGCTCGGAAGGGATGGCCAGCCTCTGCCATTTGCTACCGACGAGGAAGTCGTCGACTTCTTGCGAACAGCCAGAGTGGTCTCCAAGAAGCGACTCGACGCAGGGATCAACAAACCCTACAAAGTCTTGCTCGAGCGGGACTCAGTATTTGTCAATGCGGTGTTTCGCGATGTCAAGTCTCGAAAACCTCAAACCGAAGTCCGAGGATCGATCCGGCTCGACTACCGGGACGATGCCATTTTCGAGGTCGCTGCCTACGAATTGAACCGCCTGCTTGGTCTGCATATCGTGCCACCCGCCGTCGTCCGCAAAATCGATGACAAGAACGGATCATTGCAGCTGTGGGTGGAAGGCGCCATGACCGAGAGCAAACGGCTCAAGAAGAAGCTGGCCTCTCCCAATCCCCTGCAGTGGGCTCAGATGCGCCAAATCCGCTACATCTTCGACGAGCTGGTCCACAATGAAGATCGCAATCTGGGAAACCTGCTCATCGACTCTGATTGGCGTCTCTGGCTAATCGATCATACTCAGTGTTTTCACCCCTACGCCAAAATCTATCATCAGGATCGCCTCACTCACGTCAGCAACCAGTTGTGGAATGCCCTCAAGCACACTCCGCCCGATAGGGTACGCAGTCTGCTAGCGGACTACTTGACCTCGCCGCAAATCGAGGCGCTGCTGGGTCGTTGGCGTCTGCTGATGGAACATTACTCCGCTCAAATTGACGAACTGGGACCGGGACGGGTGCTCTTCTCGCTCTGAGGTCAGAGACTGGTGCTGCGTTCAGGAAATAACGCGAAAAGGTGCCCCTCCGTCTTTGGAGACTGATCTCTGCGCCACGGAAGTCGTCGACGGGCTCCATCATTGCCCGCAACTTCGATTGCCTTTGCCGCTACCAAGCAGTCCACGCATTGTAGGAGCCACCTACGGGTGGCGAACTGGCGGCAGGATCATCAGAGCAGAGCCCCGAGCCTGCGAGGGGTACCGGACCGCGCTCCCTTGCTTCGGCTTGTCCGGATTCCCGATTCTTGCTCAAATCTTGATTCCGGATGGGAACCGGGAATTCACTGCTCGGAAAAGCGGTTCGAAGGCGGTCCGACGTGAATATGGGCTCCCGTGGCAGCCCCCTCAATAGGAGCCCTAAAAGCGATGTACGGGATCTCCTGCTGGCGCAGATACAGAAGCACGACCTTGCCAGCCTCACTATCCGGGTGGATTGCCAGATCTGCCCGACCCCGATGATCAAAGCCTAGTTGCGTGTGAACTTCAGTCTGTCCTTGGGCACTAATAGGTAAGGCCTCACCAAAGCGATTCTGATAGTAGATGGACAAGGCAGGTAAGTCTTCCAATTCCCAGGAACCACCTCCCCGGAAACGCTCTATCGGGAATTCCGTCTCCTCTGTTGGATCGCTCCTCCCGGCCAAAATCTCCAACCGCAACTCGCGGCTCTGGCCGAGCCTTTTCCTTTCGAGTTGAAGTTCTAAATCTACGAGCCGTAACTCCTCTTCTTGAGCCTCCAGTCGGATCCTGGCAACTAGGCCCTCCCGGTAAAGTTCTCGAAACGTCTCAAGCCTTGCTCGAACTCGGCCATGTTCTTGGTCAAGCTGGGTCAGGTGATCCACCAACCGAGCCTCATATTCCCGAGTCTTGGCGAGCAGAGTACCCACTGCATCTTGCCCCGCACAAAGCGAGCACAAAAAGAAGATTACAGCCGTTCTAGCAGCAATCCTACCCATCAATTCCATCTTCTCTTGCACTCTGGTGATACGTATCACTCCCTCTGTGGCCGACACTTCCGTATGCTTGGCGCGAGTCGGAATTTCCCAGAAATTCCTGTTTGATAATAAATCAAGTTGTTTCCGTCCGGGGAACATTGCGTTCACCGGGTGGGACCAAGGGTCGGTGTTCGCCAGAAAGGCAACCTCGACGGAGTCCCCTCACCCACTCGCGTCCCGAGGCGCGATCTGGAGGACATCGGCCCACCTTCGAGGCACTTTCGCCCTCAAAAGCGATAAACGGTGACGCCGGTCACAGACAATCGGTCGGCCGATCTGCTGAAGTATCCTAGTGTTGAAGATTGGACTGAGGATTACCAAACGCTAGAGTGTTGCACCAGACCAGAGCCCCAGAATTCCGACTCAACCTGGCCCGGTCGGCAACTTAGCGGTTGGTAATCCGTCCCAGCACAAGAAGAGTTCCCCTCGGGAGCTCGGCGCGAAATTCCGCGAATTAATAGCCCAAGGTAAAACTAGGGACTTCGAGCCGAGCTCCTTTTTCCAGTTGTCGCCAGGTTTCAGACTAGCGAGATTCCACCTCAAACCCAGCACTCCGAAGGCGCTTAGTGGTGCCTCCGGCTGCGCCGGATCGTTCATGAATGAAACTGGGACCCGCCTTCGATTCTGATCTGCTTCGCGGCCGTGGAAGCACGCCATGCTTTGTAGGAGCCCAGATGTGCCGGCGAACTCCGCTCTCCTGGAAGGCGAGCTTTGAGCAGGGCACAGTACCGGTGCTCAGAGCGCAGGAAGGGTCCGGAGGGGGGCGGGTACAATGCCCTGCCTGAGGGGTACCTGTGCCGAATGCGGCCTGGACAGCCGGGTTCGTCAGCAAATCTAACTCCTACAAAGCGTGGATCGGCTCTGAGGAGGCGAAGCAGACAAGACTCAAGTCAGAGGGTGATCAAGTTTCAGGTTAGTACTTGGGAAGGAAGCGACCCCCACAGCTACCGCAGACCCGGGGGCAATGGGACATTGTTAGCCTGCCTCCTCTCGCCTCTCGACAGCTGCTCCAAGGCTGCGCGGAAAACCTCAATGAAGCGCTCGCCCAGGCTACGCCTCCCGGCGGTCTTGCACACCTCCTCAAGAAAGACTTCTAACCCGGATTATGCAAGAGCTCCGGATTCGAGTGGATTGGGGATCAGAAAAAATGCCGTGGCTCTCTGATATAAAAGGGTTTATTAAACAAATCCTTATCGGAGAACTACGGCAATGTCAAACCCAGTCTGTCAGACCACCCTGGCATTTCACTCGCACACACAAATCACGGCTCGTTTTGATGGTGGGAACCTGACTTCCGATGCCGGATGGCTGTTGTTTGGTTCCCTGGATCGGCAAGATCGACTCTGCGAGGACTTCAGTTCGTGTATTGCGGATAGCCGGGACCAACGCTACGTTCGTCATGAGCAGTTACAGCTGATCCGACAACGAGTCTTTCAGATCGTTGCCGGGTACGAAGACTGCAATGACGCGGACACGCTGCGCTCGGATCCCATGCTCAAGACCGTCTGTGATCAGTTACCTGAGAGCGATCCTGACTTGGCCACCCAGGCAACTTTTTCCCGTTTGGAAAACTCTGTCAGCAAGAAGGATCTCATGCGTCTGAGCCGGGGGTTCCTACAGCGTTATGTCCGCTCGCTGAAGAAGAGACGCCCCGACCCGGTCATCTTGGACCTGGACAGTACTGACGACCACACTCACGGCCAACAGGAATTCTCTTTTTACCACGGCTATTACCGAAACCACATTCTGCATCCTTGGCTGATCTTCGATGCCGTTACGGGGGACCTGGTCACTGTCGTATTGAGGCCTGGAAACAAGGGGGCTGCCTCTCACATCGTTCCTATTCTGAAACGAATCGTGAAAGCCATTCGACGAGAAGTTGGCAAGGAACTTCAAATTGAGATCCGGGCCGACAGCGGCTTTGCCACGCCTCGGCTCTACGAGTTCTGTGAATCTGAAGAGAACAAACTCCAATATGTCATTGGGTTAAGCCGGAACCCCCGCCTGCAACGGATGGTCGAGCCGATGCTCGAGTCGACTCGACTCAGGTTCGACGAGTTCGAGGAAAAACAGCGTCAGTTTGACGAGTTTCTTTATCGAGCCAGCAGCTGGGATCGATTCCGTCGCGTCATCGTCAAAGTGGAAGTCGACCATCGGGGGATCAATCGTCGCTTTGTGGTCACCAACCGAGACGATCTCTCTTCCCAGTCCCTTTATGATCACTACACCGATCGAGGACAGTCGGAGAACTTCATCAAGGCTTTTAAGAACCATCTGAGTATGGATCGGCTGAGCTGTCATCGATTCCTGGCCAACCAGTTTCGACTTCTCCTGCATGGGCTGGCTTACCAGATGTTCGTCCGACTCCGCGATTATCTGTATGGAACCCCCTGGCAGAAACTCGAAATCGAAACTTTGCGTCGCCGGGTCCTCAAAATTGGGGCGCGGGTTCGACAAACCACTCGACGCATCTGGGCCCATCTTTCCTCCGGCTTTCCGGAGCAGGACCTTTTCCTCCTCGTCTTGAATCGCCTTAACTCCAGCTAGCCTCTCCTAGCTCCCGAATGATCGTTTAGGACACTCATTCAGGCCCAACTCCGTCTGAAATTCACTCCCCCACCTACTTCCACACGGCTCGTCCACAGAGATCCCTCGAAAATCCGCCTGTCGCACCTTCGATCTCCCGATTTGGGCCACTTTCGACTCTCTTTTCAACTCCGGCCTACGGTTCTTGCATAATCCGGGCTAACTCTCTTTGCCTTGCACCCAGCCCAAGCGTAGTCATCTACCCCGAAGACTTGCTATATTGATCCTTAGGAGCCGGACATCGCCTAGGCGCCGGACGCCTCGCACCTTGGCTCCCGGCGCTCATGGCATAATCCACACGATTCCTGGGATAGGTTCCTAGCCGAAACAAACGTGCCGGACGAAAGCCGAATGACTGATCTTGCTCACGCGTATCGCATCCTTCGGCTGGAACCGGGCGTTTCTCTCCGCGAGATCGTCGAGGCACGGGACGATCTGCTCTATCTGTGGGACCCGTCTCGCATGGCCGATCGCCCCAGGCTCCGATCGCGTGCCCAGAAAGAACAAGCGGAAATTCAGGCCGCCGCGATTCTGCTGCTGGAAAGTCTCTCGACGGGGAGCCGGGAGTCATCTTCGTCGGAGTCGATCCCGCCCCGGTCCAAACCAGAGAATCCGTCCCTTTACGACGAGTTTTTCTCGCCTGAACGAAAGAACTCCTGGGTTGGGTTGGCGGTGACCGCAGGATTTATCCTGGTGGCAGTGGTGGCTCTGCTCATGTGGCTCGGCCCCAACTCGGCACCTGCCCCTGTCCCGGAACAGACTACGAGTGGGGAAGAGGAAAGTACTCCAGCCGAGCCGTCTCCTACCCTAACCGATCCATCTACTGCCGGCGCGACCACCAAGCCGCCACTGGAAAGGAGTTCCACTACCACTGAACCCACGAGTTCCGAAACCGGGCAGGCCACACCCGCCGCTCGTCCCGCTGACCAGACACCTGCGCCGGAAGCCGCTCCTGCAACTCAGCCAGCCCCCAAGGCCAGATCGCAAGCTTCATCGGGAAGCCGGCCGGTGCTGTTGCGAGGTGCGCCTCCCGCAACCTCCGAACCCTCTCCGGCCACCTCACCGGCGTCCGGGCCCGGGCAGCCCTCCAGCTCGCCACCGCCCAATCCGGGGCAGCTTCCAGCCAGCTCCTCGCCACCGCCCAATCCGGGGCAGCTTCCAGCCAGCTCCTCGCCACCGCCCGATCCGGGGCAGCCCCCAGCCGTCTCATCAATTCCTGCGGTCGATTTGCAGGTCGTCTTCGATCTGCTTTTGGAACAATCTCGAGCAGCGCGCATGCTGGCCGGAGGACGATTTCCAGATCTCCCTTTCAGCGGCTGGAAGGTTCTCGAAAAACGGGATGATGAGTTCTATGTTGACCTGGCAATCGAAAAGGACGGCACCACGGTTCACTTCATTTGGGGAGTGAATTCCGAAGAGGAATCCGCTCGCCCCTTGAGCCAGGCAGCTCGGGATCTCGAGGCGGGAACCAACAGTCCAGAGCAACCTTGATCAGGATTGGGTCCTGCAAATCTGGCTCACACCGAGTTCCCACCATTCACCACGGCAATTATGGCCTACAGGACTAAGACAGCAGATGTAGTCGTAGTCGGGGGCGGCATCATGGGTGCGAGCTGTGCCTACCATCTGGTGAAACGGGGTTGCCGAAAAGTCGTGATTCTGGAGAGCCAGGATACCTGCGGGCTGGGAGCTACAGGACAGAACGCCGGGGGCATTCGACACCAGTTCTCGACAGAAATCAATATTCGGCTCTCCCTTATCAGTATTGCCATGCTGGAGCGCTTCCCCGAGGAAATGGATCAGGAAATCGATCTCCGTTTCTGCGGATATCTCTTCATCGTCGACCGGGAAAAAGATCTGGCCACCTTCCGAGCCAGCCATCAGCTCCAGCAATCCCTGGGTGTGCCCAGTCAAATGCTGGACCCGGACGAAGTGGCCCGGCTTGCGCCCCAGGTGAATCTTGAGGGAATCCTGGGCGCCGGTTTTTGTCCCCGGGACGGGCTGGCCGACCCCTCCTGTACTCTCCAAGGCTACCTCTCTCAAGGCCGCCTCCACGGTCTGGAGGTACGGACCGAAACCCCTTGTCTGGGCCTGGTCACGAAGAGTGACCGGATCACGGGAGTGAACACCCCGAGCGGAACGATCTCAACAAGAGCCGTGCTCCTGGCTGCCGGTCCCTGGTCGGGGCAGGTGGCTAGGCAATGGAGCCTCGATATTCCTGTCGAACCGGTCCGCCGCCAGATCGCCGTGACCGGTCCCCTACCCCAGGTAGCCCCCGATTTTCCTTTTGTCATCGACTTCTCAAGAGCTCTCTATTTCCATCGGGAAGGGGACGGAATCCTGACCGGGATGTCGAATCCGGATCAGGCTCCCGGTTTTGACATCTCTATCGACGAAGACTGGAAATTGATTCATCTGAAGGAAGCTATCCGCCGAATGCCGCTCCTGGCAGATTCGGTGCTCAAGACCGAGTGGGCCGGACTCTACGAGGTCACTCCCGACTCACAACCCATCCTGGGAGCACTACCTCACCTGGAAGGCCTGTATGCCTGTACCGGTTTCAGCGGCCATGGTTTCATGCACGGACCCGCGGCCGGTCTGCTGATGGCTGAAGAGATTCTGGACGGCCGAACCCAAACCCTGGACATCGCTCCGTTACGCTTCAGCCGCTTCGAACTTGGCGTCCAAGGCGAGTTCAACGTGGTGTGAAGGACCGGGACAAGCTCGTGGTTTTCAGGCCGAGATGCTATTCTTGACTCGGACTCTTGCAAGGAGGGAGCTCATGTTACGCCGCGATTTTCATTTAGCTGACTTCGTGTCTGGTCGTCGAGTATTCACGCTCCTGGCAATTTCTTTGCTCGCTACAGGCGGCCTCTTGGCCGGCACGCTTGTCGACGCTTCCGGTACCTGGAACGTGGTGGCCGTTCAGAATTCGTCACCCCCGAATGGATTGGCACCCGCAGGCGGGAGTATGGCGTTGTGCACGTTCCAGGGCAGCATGACCATTACTCAAACTGGAGGGGTCATCAGCGGGAGTATCGGGCTCACTGAAACCGGAGCATCCATGGCAAACGGATTCTGTGCAGAGTCGATTGGAACGACCCTTAACGGAACCGTCATGGGAAATGATGTTTGGTTCTTGGTTTTGCCCGGGTTTTCCGGAACCAATGATTTCAGGAGCTTCTTCGGAGACCATCGACCAAGGCCTCATCTTTCCCATCACGCCTGGACTTGAGTTCCATGGATCGATAGTAGGAGACACGATGACGGGTACATGGGAATTCGACGTTGGAGATGCAGCGACAGTGGCCCCGGCCGGTCCCGGCGTGATTGTGCTTGGGCCCTTTACCGCCACCAGGATTCCAGTGGCGGTTCCAACTCTTACCCAGTGGGGCCTGGGCCTCTTGCTGGGGCTTCTAGCCGTGGGCGGGAGTCTGCTGATCGGTCGCTCAATCATTTGAATAGGAACAGGTACGGAGCCATGAAGAAAACCCCCCTCATCCTGGTAGCCGCTGGCCTGCTGGTAGGCCTCCTATCGGCCGGCAATGACTGGGCAGACAAACCCTTTCTAGAGTGGAGCGAAAAGGAAGCCAAGTCGATCCTGCAACTTTCTCCCTGGTCTAAGACTCAGACCATCGCCGACCTGCCAACTCCGCAGGCCCGTCCCCGGGACGAAGAGCCCTCCGAGGGAAGCGGCACGAGCGAGGTTACTTTGCCCAAATTTGAAGGAACCGCCGACCTGAAAGGAGCCACCTACTCCATCGGATTCCTGTCGGCCCTTCCGGTCAGACTGGCCGTGGCCCGGCTGGCCATGCTCCAAGGCAGTATTGATGAAGAGCAAGCTGTGGCTTTCGCCAATCAGGGCCAATTCGACGACCATATCGTCGTCTCCGTAAGTGCTGCTTCTTCGGGACGCGACTTACGTGCGTTTCTCCAGGTTTCGGGTGCCGAGCTCCAGGATTCCAGCTACCTTCGGCTCCGGCAAAGTAAAGAGAAGATCTACCTTCAGGAGTACATTAGTCCGGCGGAGTCAGCCAATGGGCAACCCCTCTTCGTCTTTCCCCGCAAACGGGCGGGCCAAGACCTGATTCAACTCGACCAAAAAGCAGTGACGTTCTTTGCCCCAATCAACAATGACGTGAAGCTGGAACGCTCCTTCTCGTTGAAGAACATGGTCTATCAAGGGAAACTCGAACTGTAGGCCTTCCTGTTGGGCTTTCCCGCCCATTCCCCTCCCCCCTTCCTGCCCTTCGTGGTAGAAAATCCGGATTCGCACATGGAAGTGAGGGCTTGACAGGACGTTCTTAGAAACCATATAGTTCAGACTTAAACAATTTATGTAAGAAGGATTTAACTACTGACAAAGCTCCTGGAATCGTTGCCGACCCCAACAGAATCTCTGCTTTTCCGTCCCTTTCGGTTTCCTCATCTCGAGTTGCCGAACCGGGTCTGGCTCCCTGCCATGGTGACTTGGCTGGGCACGGTGGAAGGGACGCTCACCGAGGACATCCGCAAGAGATACCTTCGCTTTGCCCGGGGCGAGCCTGGCATGATCGTGATGGAAGCGACGGGAGTCCACGAGGTCTCGAGCGGGCCCCTGCTCCGGGTCAGTCACGACCGATTCATCCCGGGGTTGCGTAGCCTGGTGGACGAAATCCATCACACCAGTCCCAGCAAAGTGGCCATCCAGATCATTCATTTTCTACGCGTGGCTACCCGAAATCCCGCCGGCTACCTGGCCCGTCTGGCAGCCCGGGACCCCAAGCAGTATGCCGGTATCGAGAAGCTGTCCGAGAGCGGCCTGGAAGAGCGACTTTCCCCGCGTCAGTGGCACGAATACCGCTACGGCTACCGGCAGTTGGTCGACGATCTGAGTCGTCAAGAAGTGAGAGCTCTCCCGGCACTCTTCGCAGCCGCGGCAGGACGGGTTCGGCAAGCTGGCTTCGACGCGGTCGAACTTCATTTCGCTCATGCCTACACGATGGCGTCGTTCCTTTCCCGGGCCAACGCCCGCCAGGACGAATACGGAGGACCGGCGTCGAAAAACCGGGTTCGTCTGGCGCTTGAAGTCATCCGAGCCGTGCGCCGCGAGGTTGGCGATGACTTCACGGTGGGCTGCCGCTTCCTGGGCAGAGAAGACATAGCAGGCGGAAGCGAGCTGGAAGATGCCTGTTATTTTGCGGTCCGATTTGCGGAAGCCGGATTGGATTTCCTCTCGATGTCCCGGGGTGGGAAGTTTGAGGATGCCAAACAACCCAAAGTCGGGCAGGCCAGCTACCCCTATACAGGCCACAGCGGGCAGATGTGTATGCCTCCGGGGGAGTATCCCGCTGCCTACAGCCATCCCTTGGCAACTGCCATCAAGATGTCGTTGCTCGACGCAGGCCATGAGACGCCGCTGGTGACCTGCGGGAGGATCCAGACCTTCCGACTGGCCGAATCCATCCTACGAAGGAAAGAAGCCGACCTGGTCGGGATGGCACGGCAACTCCTGGCAGATCCTGACTGGCCGAAAAAGATCAGGGATGGAGTCGGCCGGGTGGTGTACTGTGACTATCGCAACGTCTGTGAGGCCCTGGATCGCAACCACCTGCCGGTGCGCTGCAAATTGTGGATGAATCAACCGAAAGGGCGGATGCATGCTCCCTCGACCGACTACGCTTCAGACCGGAGCAAGAGCCCGGTTCCAATGGAGGGACGGCAGAAATCAAGCCCCAGACGGCAAACTGTCAGGAAGCAATCGGAATGACCAATCCAGTAGTCGCGTCCTCTTCCTCGAATGCCAATCTCTCTGGAAAACGGGCCCTTGTCACCGGAGCCAGCCGTGGAATTGGCCGGCGAGTAGCGGTCACCCTGGCTGAGGCCGGGGCCTCCGTCGTCGTCACGTCGCGCCAGTCCCAAAGCCTCGACTCTCTGGTGACAGAATTGACTGAAAGGGGTTGCAGGGCTGTGCCGGTCGCCTGCGACGTGGTCGATCCCCAGCAAGTGCGCAGTCTGGCCTCGATTCTCGAGCAGCGGCTGGGAGGCCGGGATATTCTAGTCAACAATGCCGGGCAGGCGGCATCCGAGAAGTTTCTGGGGCATTCCGATCGACTGTGGGATCGCATGCTGGCCGTCAACTTGACGGGAGTCTTCCGGGTGACCCGAGAACTCGTCCCGTTCATGGTTGAGCGGAACTGGGGCCGGATCATCAACATCGCTTCAATCGCCTCCAAAGTGGGGGGGAAATATATCGCTGCCTACACCGCCTCCAAGCATGGCGTACTCGGTCTGACTCGCTCTCTGGCTGTAGAATTGGTCGGCCATCAGATCACCGTCAACGCGATCTGCCCAGGTTACGTCGATACACCGATGACAGACGCAACGGTTGAGAACATCACGACCCGAACTGGAATGAAGGCTGCACAAGCCCGTCACGTGCTGGCTCAGAGCAGCCTGCAGCAGCGCCTGATCGATCCTCAGGAAATTGCCGATCTCTGTGTCTGGCTGGCAGGAGAACAAAGCCGGGGAATTACCGGGCAAGCCATCAATATCGATGGTGGTGCCGTCATGTTTTGAGAAAGGGATGCTGCCCATGGAACACGATTTCGCGTACGCGGTAGTCAAGCATGTCGCTCGCATTACACTCGATCGCCCTCAGGTCCTGAATGCTCTCACTCTGCGCATCTATCGGCAGCTGGTCGACTTGTTCGAGGATCTGACTCGAGCAGATGATGTCAAAGCTGTCGTGATCACGGGAAGGGGTAAGGAGTTTTGCTCGGGCGGAGACGTCAAAGAGATCATCGGACCGCTGATTGGGCGTGATGTCCGAGATCATATGGAGTTCACCCGCATGACCGGAGCCCTGGTGGCGGCGATTCGGCGGCTCGATAAACCGGTGATCGCTGCGATCAACGGTCTGGCCGCCGGAGCCGGAGCCGTAATCGCACTAGCTGCCGATCTCCGAATCGCTTGCCCCAAGACTCGTTTCGCTTTCCTCTTCACGAAGGTCGGCTTGACGGGGGCCGACATGGGCGCTGCCTATCTCCTACCTCGGATCGTTGGTCTGGGACGCGCATCAGAAATGCTTCTCTTTGGGAGCACTATCGATGCCGTTACCGCCGAACGCTATGGCCTGGTCAACCGGCTGGTGGAAGAAAATGAACTCTTGGACTCGGCGATCCAATGGGCTGAGCGATTGGCCAACGGCCCCACGCTGGCACTCTCCATGACCAAACGAATGATCAACAACGAGATGAACATGGACTTGGCTTCAGCCATCGAGGCCGAAGCTCAGGCTCAGGCCCTTCTCATGATGGGCGAAGATCATCGCCGCTTCTTCGAGGCCTTCAAGAAGAAGAAAAAACCGAATTTCACAGGACGATGACAGATGCAGAAGCTGCTTATCAACCCATCCCAGTTGCCTCCGCCCAGAGGCTTCAATCATGGCGTTTTGGTCGAAGGAGGGCGGTTGCTCTTTCTCGCCGGTCAAGATGCCGGCAACTCCGATGGAGTGATCGTATCGGAGCATGATTTGGCCGGCCAGTTTCGACAGGTGCTGAAGAATCTTAGTCTCGTCGTCGAAGAGGCGGGAGGATCGGGCGAGGACATCACAAAACTGAATATTTTCGTGCGCAGTCGGGACGATTATCTGTCCCGACTCAGCCAATTGGGTCGAATTTACCGTCAAGAACTGGGGCGAAACTATCCGGCTATGGCCTTGTTCGAGGTCTCGGGGTTCTTCAACCCCTCGGCCCTGATCGAACTCGAGGGAATGGCCGTTATCCCAGGCGCTCCTCGGAGCCAATAGGGGGGAACAACCACTTTCGCCGAGATTGGTTTCATTACGGCGTCTGAAGGTGGGAAGATGGATCATGGATTTTGCTCTGAGCGCCACCCAGCAGGCAACTCAGCGACGAGCTCGTGACTTTGCCCAACAGGAGCTGGTGCCGCTGGCCCGGCGAGCCGACGAAACAGGCGAGTTTCCGACTCATTTGGTTCCCCGACTCGGGGAGTTGGGGTTCCTGACTGGCCCGGTAGACAGCCGCTGGGGAGGGTCCGGCTTGGACCACCTCAGTTTCGCTCTTGTCTATGAAGAACTGGGACGGATCGACGCCGCTTTTCGAGGATTTCTCGCCGTGCATGCGGGTCTGGTTTCTCTCTGTCTCAACGATTGGGGCACGCCAGACCAGAAAGGCCGTTATCTTCCTCGGCTTGCCACGGGAGAAATGATCGGTTGTTACTGCTTGACTGAAGAGAATGCCGGGTCTGATGCCGCCTCACTGGCCACCCAGGCGATACCTGAAAAAGGTGTCTACATCCTGAACGGCGAGAAGATTTGGATCACAAATGCCAACCTCGCCGGACTGGCAGTAGTCTTTGCCACCCTGGACCCGGAAGCTCGACACCGCGGCATCTCTGCCTTCCTGGTAGAAACTGATCGGCCTGGTTTCGAGCGCCATCCCATGCCCGGACAGGAATTGGGACACCGATCCGCCGATCACGCTCGCATCGTTCTCAAACAGTGCCGAGTGCCCGCCGATTGCATGCTTGGGCAGCCGGGTGAAGGTTTCGAGATCGCCATGTCGGCCCTCGACCATGGGCGACTGGGAGTGGCGGCAGGAGCGGTCGGATTGGGACAGGGGTGCCTGGGTGCCTGCCTCGCGTTCGTTCGCCGACGGCGCCAATTCGGAAAGCGGATCGGAGATTTCCAGATGATTCAGGCTACGCTGGCCGATATGGCGTCGGCTCTCGATGCCTCTCGTCTCCTCGTCTACAAAGCAGCCTGGATGAAAGACCAGGGGCTTCCCACCACCCGGGAGACCTCGATGGCCAAACTGTTCTCCACCGAATCGGCCCTGGAAGCAGCCTCCCAGGCGGTGCTGATTCACGGCGGCCGTGGCTACTCAAGCGAGTATCCCGTGGAGCGGCACTACCGCGACATCAAGGGCCTGCAGATTTACGAAGGGACCAGTCATATTCAGCGGATCATCATTGCCCGTGATCTGGTGGGGAAAGATCTCGACAAGTAATGGCCGAGGGACCCCTAGCTACCCCGACCCCGCCTACTGACAAGAATCTGTCTGTAAGCAACTGGCTACGCCTGGTCCGGGTCTACAACCTGATCCTTAAAGAGCTGCGAACCAGGCTACGGGAGCAATCCGGTTGCACCTTGCCTCAGTTCGATGTGCTAGCACAGTTGCACCGCTTCGGCCGAGGAATGACTTTTGTTGAGCTGAGTCGAGAGTTGCTCGTCACCTCTGGAAATCTCACCGGAATTGTGGATCGTCTGACTGCCATGGGATATGTCCGTCGAAAGCCCGATGCACGGGACCGAAGGGTGATCCGCGTCGTTTTGACTCTTACCGGGACATCCTTCGTCAAGGACCTGGTCCCCCGCCACTCCGCTGACTTGAGTGATCTTCTCAGAGCCTTGAACCCAAAAGACCAGCAGGATCTGCAAAGGATCCTGGGAAAGCTTCGCACGTCGCTCCAGTAGCCGCTCCAGTAGAAATGCACTCGCAGAGACACGATTAGTGCAGGGGGGCCGCAACCGAAAACGAGTCAATTTGACTCGACCGTTGATCGGTTACGGCCGAGTGGGAGTATCAGACCCAGTGCGCAGCAGCGAACTTTCGCCCGGCACACGCTTTCCCGCACTCTCGCTGCCGCTCGGCGCTCTGAGAATGCGCTCCAAAGCCGCGTTCAGGCAGTCCGAGAGTCTTGCATTGCTCTTGTCCCCGCTTCCCTACACTTTCCGGATCCCCCACAAGAATCCTCTGCGAAATCTCTGCGTCTCCGCGCCTCTGCGCTTGCATTTCCCCAGCAGGAGATCAACTATGTTCGAATGGGTTTTGGCGGACTCGACTATGCCGTGCTTTTTCTGTACCTTGCCGCAACTGCCGCTTTTGGACTCCGAATCGGCCGCGACCAGGGCAGCCTACAGGCCTACTTCCTGGGACGGCGCTCCCTCCCCTGGTGGGCTGTGTGCTTTTCCATCGTCGCGACCGAAACCAGCACCCTCACTTTCATCGGCGCCCCGGCGATTGCCTATGATGGAAATCTGACCTTTCTGCAAGTGGCATTCGGCTACATCCTGGGACGCATCCTGGTTACTCTGATCCTGCTGCCCGGGTACTTTCGCGGACACATCGTCAGCGCTTACGAGGTCCTTCAGAGGAGTCTGGGCACGCCCGTGCGCAACTTCTCAGCCTTCTTGTTCCAGAGCAATCGACTCCTGGCCGATGGTGTACGCCTCTTTGCCACCGCCCTCGTGCTCTCGGTCGTCACTCGGATCAGCGATTTCTGGACAGTCGTCCTGATCGGGCTGATTACGGTCATCTATACCTACTATGGAGGCCTGGTAGCCGTTGTGTGGAATGATGTCGTGCAGTTGGCGGTCTACGTAGGCGGAGCCCTGATCGCCGCCTGGATACTGCTGGATCAGATCCCGGGGGGCTGGGACCAGATGATCGTCACTGCCGGCCAAGCCGGAAAGCTTCAGATCTTTGACTTCGAACTACTCTTTTCGCGTCCCTACACGCTTTGGGGAGGTGTGATTGGAGGAGCGTTTCTTACTTTCGCTACCCACGGCACGGATCAGATGATGGTGCAACGCTACCTCGCCTGCCGCAATCTGAGCCAGAGCCGCAGATCTCTGATCCTGAGTGGACTGCTGGTCTTTTTTCAGTTTCTTCTCTTCCTGCTCATTGGAATCATGTTGTATGTCTACTATCTGGATGTGCCGATCGGCCGTGAGGTCACGCAGAGCAACGAAATCTTTCCCATCTTCATTGTCGACAAGATGCCGGCCGGAGTCGCGGGACTCATCATTGCTGCGGTCTTTGCCGCCGCCATGTCCACCCTCAGCAGTTCCCTCAATTCCCTCTCAGCCTCTTTCGTCAATGACTACTACCGACCCATCCTGGCGCCTGGGAAGGGAGATCGCCACTACTTGCAGGTTTCACGTATTGCGACAGTGGGCTGGGCGGTGGCCCTGATTCTAGTTTCTCAGCTGGCCAAGCAGTGGGGCGAAGTGCTGCAGGCCGGCCTGACGATCACCAGCATCGTGATGGGAAGCGTACTGGGAGCTTTCCTGTTGGCCAATTGGAACTCCCGCAGCTCAGGTGTCTCCACTCTAATCGGAATGGTGAGCGGACTCCTCGGTGTGCTCACCATCGCGTCGGCCTTTCCCACTGCCATCGCCTGGACCTGGTTCGTACTAATCGGAACCTCGATTACTTTCTGCGTCGGAAGTTTCTGTGCGCTCTTTTTTCCCAGAGTCCCGGCTGGAGCTTCAAAATAGTGAGGCCTTCTTGAAATGCAATCGCAGAGGCGCGGAGAAGGAAGGTTTTGCGGATCTTTTAGGGACGGGAAGAAGAGAATCGGATTGCACCACGAAGGACACGAAGAGCACAAAGTGGGGAGGGATGTTCAACGACAATTATTTTTGATCACCGCGACTACGATTCTTGCCCGCTGAAGTGGGTGTTTGTTTGACTTGTTTTTCTTCCTTCTTCTGAGGGCTGAAAGCCCTCTTTTCTTCTCCGGTTTTCTTGAGCGTGGGGATGGAGTGAGGGCTTGCCCGAAAGGAGTTCCCACGCTTCGCGAGGCGCGGGATTGCCCTTCGAATGCTCCGCTGATTGAGCTGTATACCCTCTGGGCTTGAGCCGTTTTCTGTGTGGCCAGCAGAAGGCCTTTCGAGCGGCACCTCAGAGTCACTTCGTCTCCTTTTGGGTTCTCTGCTTGGCGGCTTCCATCCGGTAGCTGGTCACGTTCAACTCCAGGATCACGCTATGGTGAACCAGGCGGTCGATTGCCGCGGCCGTGGTCAGGGGATCCTTGAAGATCCTCTCCCAGTCCGAGAAGACCAGGTTGCTGGTCAGCAGAATCGAGCGACGCTCGTAGCGATGGGAGAGCAACGTGAAGAGAATCTCCATCTCGTCGCGATTCTGCTGTACATACCCGATGTCGTCGATGATCAGGGCCTCGAACCGATCCAGCTTCTTGAGTTCCCTCTCCAGAGTTAGCTCGAGCTTGGCTCTCAGTAACCGCTGCACCAGCAGCGCACAGGTCGAGAACAGCACCCGCCGGTCTCGCAGGATCAACTCCTGCCCCAAAGCACAAACAAGATGCGTTTTCCCGCTTCCTGGATTACCGAACACAAGTAGATTTTCGGCTCGGTCCAGGAAGTCTCCCTCCACCAATCCTGACAACTGCCGGTCCACACTCTGCGGGAGTCGTGAGCGATCCAATGAAGTCAGGCTCTTGTCCCAGGGAAGTTTCGAGGTCCGTCGTAGTTTCTGGATCCGTCGTTCCCGTCGATCCGCGACTTCCAGCTCCGACAGAGCCAGCAGGTACTGCGGATAAGACCAGCTCTCTGTGGTCGCCAAAGCGGCCTGCGAGCCGTGATGCTCGCGGAAGGTCGGCAGGCGAAGTTCGACCAAACACTCTTTGAGTCTTTGCAGGTTGCCTCCGCTCATGGCCTCACCTCCTGCTTGTGCGTGCCGAGCAATCGGTCATAGATCTGGATGTTGATTGGTGGAACCTGGACCTGCCACCTCGGCAGAACCGGCTCTATCAGATCCTCCTTCAGGTCCTGGAACCGGGTTCGGCGGCCGCTTTCAATCCGGTTCTTCAGAGCTTGTTCGACTTTCCTTTCCCCTTCTTGGGCCGCCAGCTCCAGGATCCCCAGATACTGTCGGTCCGCCGTCTGTGGACAATCCTCTCTCAGCTCGTCGTAGGCGACTCGGAACAGGACTCCGGGAAAGCGATCTTCCCGCCAGCGATAGCGGGCAAAGGCTCCCGGCTTTCGCACCAGCGAGTGGATCACGTGCCGGTAATCGATCCGGTGCTTTCCTTCCCCCCGCAGTCGAGGCATCTCGGCTACTCGCTGCCCGCCATAACGAACTTCCACATGATCGGCATACAGTCGCGCCTCCACCTGTTCGCGGATCAAGCGGCTGTCCACCGAGTAGGTGTTGTTGCGCACTCGGATCGTGGAACTGGTTGCGACCTTCACTCGGAATCGGATGAAGTCCTCCAGGCGACGATCCGGTAGCGGCCTCATCACTTCCAGTTCTTCTCGCAGGCGTCTTTGCCGGCCAGCATTGCGTCGCTCGATGATTCTCTGGACGAACTGCTCGTAGTCCTTGCGCTCTGAGAAATCGCGACTGCCTCTGAGCAGCAGTTCCTGTTGGATGGATCGCTTGAGCCGGTGATGCGATTGCTCGACGTCTCCGTTCTCATGAGCCTTTCCGGCTTGGGTTCGGCTGCGCTTCATTCCGTAATGATCGAGCAATGTCTGGTAGCGTTCGGTGAAGGCGCCCTTCTTGAGATTGTTGACCACCGCCGATAGACGGTCTGTTCGGTGCTCGGATGGTATCGCCCCCAGTTCCCAGATCGCGTTCTGTAGTCCCAGCGTCAAACTCTCGAAAGATTCACCGAAGCACAGGGTCGTCGTCTCCCAGTTCGAGTAGGTCACGACGAAGTGATACAGCATATGAGGAAAGGGTTGCCCGGCAATCGTCACTCCCCAGCTGTGCATGAAAGTGAAGTCGGACTGGGCTTGATGTCCGGGCTCATGATTCTGGGGAAACATCACCTCTTTCAGCTCACCGTAGTGGGCTCTCCACTGCTTGCGCCTTCGTTGGAGCGTCCTCAGTTGTCCTTCCTCGAACTTCCCCTCGTAGATCCGATTCAGGTGGTCAAAAATAGTTGTCGCCTCCACGGTTGGAGACTGTTTCAGGATCCCTTCTATTTGGGGCCAAACGGATTCATAGGGATTCGGGCGGGTGCGCCAGGTCCGCTCTGACCGGCTTTCACTCGGCAGCTTGCCCGACTTCAAATACTTCCGTGCCGGGTTCCGCGACATGCCCGCTTTGGCCGCCGCCATCGTCAACGTCTTTTCCTTTTTCCGCAATTTCATCAGTCTCCTGATCTGCTGGTCTGTAACCATGCTTGCCATGATCCAAATCAGCTCTGAAAAAGCGGGCAGTTCTAATTGTCGTCCGGGTCCAATTCTACGTGTCGTTGATCAGAGGGAACAATAATTCACGCTTCGAAGCGAAGGGCCGGAAGCACCGCTCTGACAAGGTTTCATTCACGCCCGAGGGCCTCGCAGCTCAGGCTGGGGTCGACTGCCTGAATGCGGTGGTGGAGCACCCATTTTCAGAGCGCCAAGCGGAAGCGCGAGCGCGGGAAAGCTTGGCGACGATTTGCCGAAACTCCGCCTAAACCGGCGCTGCGCTTTCATTTCATCTGCCTTCCCCGCCTCGCTTTCCTCAGGAGGAGGAATGAGGTAGATTTCTCACAAACAGAAGGACAGTAATGAGACTTCAAGAAAATCTCTACCGATATGGCCTCATCCTGCTGGCCGTTTTGGCGGCTTGCGGACCCGGCTCCGACATCCCAGGGGTCGCTACCCCAGTCGCCTATGACTCCTCTCAAGATGTGCTGCGTTTCCCGAGCGAGGTCCACCTGCGCAATGTCCGTCAGCTGACTTTCGGCGGAAACAACGCGGAAGCGTACTGGAGTGTCGACGACAAACAGCTGGTTTTCCAGAGCGACTGGGGTCAGATCAACCCGCAGGGGTGTGACCAGCAATTCGTCATGAACGTCGATGTCTCCCCCCTCGAGGGCGGAGAGCAGTACCGGCTGGTCTCGACCGGACAGGGACGCACGACCTGCGGCTACTTCCTTCCCGACGGACGGGTGGTCTTTGCCTCAACTCATGCGTCCAAGCCGGAATGCCCACCCACGGTGATGTTCTCGGGAGACCGTTATGTGTGGCCGATCTACGCCGACTATGACATTTACATTTCCAATCCCGAAGGTGGTGATGTCCAGCCTCTTATCAGCGGCCCCGGCTACGATGCCGAGGCAACTCTGTCGCCGGACGGCAAGTATCTGGCTTTCACCTCCACTCGATCTGGAGACCTGGAGCTCTGGCGCTACGAACTAGCGAGCGGAGCTTTGCTTCAGCTCACCGATCAACTGGGCTACGATGGAGGGGCTTTCTTCTCGCGAGATTCCACACAGATCGTCTGGAGAGCCAGCCGTCCTGAAGAAGAATCGGCCGACAGCTATCGGGAACTCTTGGCGGACAACAAGGTCGAGCCTTCTGCCCTGAACATCTTCGTTGCCAACATCGATGGCAGCGATGTCCGCAAAGTCACCGATCTTCCGGGTGCGAATTGGGCTCCCTTCTTTCACCCCGACGGAGAACGGATCCTTTTTGCCTCCAATCACCACTCCCTGGAACAGGGAGGAAGAATGTTCGACGTCTTCATGATTCACAGTGATGGTACGGGCCTCGAGAAGATCACCCATTCCGGCACCTTTGACGCCTTTCCCATGTTCTCTTACGACGGTACGAAGCTGGTCTTCGCTTCCAATCGTAATGTCGATCGGACGGATAGCCGGGACACCAACATCTTCGTCGCAGATTGGGTCGAGGAACCGGAAGAAGTGGATCGAAACTTCGGGCTGGAAAACCACTAGTTGAGGGGCTCCATCCTTGCCCGCAATTTTGATTGCCTTGCCGCTCCCAAGCAGGCCACGCATTGTAGGAGTCACCTCCAGGTGGCGAACTCCGGGTCGTTTTCCGGGTTGTGCTTTTCTCCTCTCTCCTTGACCTCGACTCGCAAGACCCGTTCGCAATTGGCACGTTATTTCGGAATCGCTCGTCTAGTATCCTTCGATTTCCCCGTGGCCTTCCAGCACGAAACCGAAGCCGGTAGGTCCGATACGAATTGCCAGGATGGGCTGGCCCTCTTCGTTCTCCGCCAACTTGGGATCTTCGATCTCCTCATCCAGGGGAAACATTCCCACCACGGCAGGGTGGGGTGTCCCAGAAGCGAGTGACGCCACTTTGACCAGATCGGCATATTCGAACACCACACTTGGGTCGGTGTCTTCGGCTACTGGCAGGAGCAGACCGAAATCACGAAACGCGGACACACCCATGTGGTTCCCATCCGCCGGTTGGAGACCATATCGGAGCGTGTAGAGACCGGGTCGCACCGGTTTGTTCTTGTAATCTTTCCATTCCTGGCCAACCCGCACGACCCCGAGAAGGCTTCCCGGCTTCAATTCACCGAAAGCGATCCCAAAGGCTCCGGTATTCTCGCCTCCCAGCATCGCCTCCTTACCCAGCCAGAACTCAAAGAGCAGACCTTGAGAGGTCTTGATCTGAACGCTTTCGGGATTCAGGAATTCGAGGAGCACGGCCGGCAGTTCCGCAGGAGGAGTCTGCTCGGACACGGACAGCTCAAAGCCGTCAGCCTGCAAAAATAGAAAAGAGCACAGGAAAGCGAACGCGAATGCTGGACTTAACTTTCGGGCGCACATATTTCATCCCTTTGGAGCCGCCCCTCCAGCCGGCTCAGTGAATTTGGATTGGATTTCCTTGGACTCAGGAGCCTCGGACTCAGTACTCGAAACGTCCGATGAAAGCACTCCGTTTGAAAGGGCTACTCCAGGTGCCGTTCAGGCCGGATCCGCTGAACTCATGGACTTTGGTAAAAGCCGGGATGACACTGGCCTCGGCCAACGGCGGATAGTAAACGATCTCATTGCCACACAGGTGATCGTGTTCATTCAGAGCGCGAGTTTCGAAGCGGGCGATTGTCCCGGCCTGCAATCGGGCAAAACCGGGCTTGGACCCCACCTCGACCTGAATTGGAGCGCGGACAATTTTGACTACCTCCTCGAGCAGTCCACCTACCATCTGACTGGCGAAGGAAAGAAGAGCATCTTTTTGTCGGTCATTGGCTCTCTCATCGACCACGACAACAGCTCGCGAGCGACCACTCGTGTAAGGGTCTCCCAGGGTGGTCTCAGACTTGATTACGGCAACTATGGCCAAATCATCGAGTTCGACACCCTGGTAGCGTCCGCTCTCGATTTTCCAGGCAGCGATCGCTTCCTTACCAGTCAGGCCCACTTCTCCGTTCGCGAAGCAGGGGCCAGTGTAGACATCTGAAGTTCGAACTTCGAGGTAGTTGCCGACCAAGCGGGCATCGGAACCTCCCCAGACACCATTTATACTCAGCAACAGCAGCACGGCAGCGAGCAAAGAAACACGTCGCATATTGACACCCCTCCGATTGAATTATTCGGAGCCCGTCCGGGTACGGTGCGGATTGCGGGCCCCAAGCCCGGTTTATTTTAGCAGAGGATGCTGCCGGTCCGAGTCAAACGGCTTCGAAGCAGTTCCGGGTGGAACTACAATCCTCTTTGCACACGGCTGCGCCGTCGGGTCCCAGACAGTTCTGAGTGTGGGCGCACCAGCAGAAACCGTCACTCATACTGGGCACTTCCGGATCCGGCTCCACATCAATGTACATTCCTTTGTTCCGTAGGTACCGGCAGCGCTTTTCCTCTCGAGGTTGTCGATCCATGCTCAAACCTCCTCACCCGTAGCTCGCAGAATTGCCCGCTTGACCGCAGTCTTGGCCAATCGAACCTTATAGCCGTTTCGACTCAGAGGAGTAGCACCGCTGAGAGCCGCTTCGGCGGCCTGGCTGGCGGATTCTTCAGAGATCGAACGGCCGCTCAGAGCGTCACTTCCCGCTCGAGCCTCCCAGGGGACGGGGGCCACATGCCCTAGAACGATCTTGGCCTCTCTGACCCGCCCAGCCCTCATTTCCAAAGAGACTGAGGCCGCTGCCAAGGGCCAGTCGAGGGCCTCTTTCTGGCGAACTTCATAGGTGGCACTCTGATTGTTTTGGGCAGGCAAATCCACTCCGATTACAATGTCGCCGGGGGCCAAAAGGTTTTCCATCTCTCCTTCACGTTGCGGGGTGTGAAAGAACTCAGAAAGCTCGACCTCCCGTTCTCCATTGGCGCCAGCGATCCGGAGGGTGGCTCCGTAAGCCAGCAGAGGAGGAGCGAGACTGGAAGGACTTACGAACAGGGCGGCCCCACTATTCCCCAGGATGGCATGGTACCGAGTGTCTCCATCACGCACCATGGAGCGGCCGTCCTTCTGGGCCAGCAAGCCGAAACCGTTTCGGTAATACCAGCACCGAGGACGTTGACAGAGGTCGCCACCCAGAGTACCTCGGTTGCGGATCTGAGGACTCGTGATCCCCTCCGCTGCCTGAATCAGGGCGGGGTAGCTAGAACCGATGTTGTCGTCGTCCAAGAGTTGGCTCATCGTGGTCAGGGATCCGATCCTGAGCCCTCGGGACTGGGATTGAATCCCTGACAGGGCATCGACTCCCTTCAGATCAATCAGCATCTGAGGAGAAGCCAGTCCCCCCTTGATGGAACTCAGTAAATCTGTTCCACCGGCCAGAATGAGTGCTCGATCCTGATTCTGCTTGAGAAGCTCCAGGGCCTGATCCAGGCTCGTGGGACGAGCGTATTGAAATGAACTCATCAGATCACGCCTCCTTTCTCCAGCGCATTGATCACCCTCTCGGAGGTGAGAGGCAGGTAGGGGACGCGAACCCCGATCGCATTTGCCACCGCGTTGGCGAGAGCGGCTCCGGGAGAGATCACAGGAGGCTCTCCCAGTCCAATGACACCTCTATCGTCATACCCGGGTCCCGTCATCATGTGAACTTCCAGTTCACCGATATCGAGCAAGCCCGGAAGCTTGTAAAACTCCATGTCGGCGTTTAACATGCGACCGGTTACCGGATCGGTGACCTTTTCCTCGGTCAAGGCATAGGCGATCCCCATGATGAGAGCGCCATAAACCTGAGTTTCAGCCGTCTTCAGATCTATGATCAGCCCACAATCCTGGACGGCCACCATCTTGTTGACCTTAACCACTCCAGTCTCGATGTCGACCGAGACATCGGCCATCTGAACTCCACCCACCTGGCTGTTGGTCAAGGGCCCACCACGAGGATTGACTCCCCGGACGACGATCGGTGTCACCCCGATCTTGGCTGCAGCGTCCTTCCAACTCAGGCTCTTGGAGAGATCCGTCTTGGACCGGATTTGTCCTCGCCAGGCTTCCAGATCAGTGGCTGCAACGCCCAAGTCGGGGGCCACCCGATTAAAAACTTCGCTCAGAGCATCCTGGGCCGCCATTCGTGTCGAAGAACTGACGCCTCCCACAGTCGTGCTTCCCCCCGAGGGACCCGACTGCGGATAACGGCTATCTCCCAGGTCGATCCGCACGTCTTCCAGTTTCAGACCAAAGGTATCGGCCAGGATGATGGCCATGACGGTGCGCGTTCCGGTGCCCAAGTCCTGGGTGCCGATGCGGGCTTCAACTGAGCCATCGGGATGGACCGACACCTCGCACTGGCTGGCGTGTCCACGTCCCCCCCAGGTGTGGGTCGAAAGTCCCAGACCGCGGCGAACTGGACCTCCTTCAGATTGGCTCCGCGGGCGCCATTTTTCTTCCCAGTCCATGAGCTTGGCAGCGACGCTTAGCTCCTGCTCATAGGTCGCGGCCAGGCGTCCCGTCATATGCAGGTTCTTGCGCAGAAACTGCAACGGATCCATATTCAGCGCGGCAGCGGCGTCCTCTAATACCGACATCGTCAGAAAGCAAGCCTGAGGATGATTCGGAGCCCGCCAGGCTCGGGAACTTGCGATGTTGGTAGGGATCGATGTGTGCTGATGTCGCCGGTCGGGAATCCGAAAGACGTAGGGGAGGGGTGTACTTCCGGTTCCGGCCGGACCTCCTGAACCCCACGACTCCGACTCCCATGCCTGGATCCGTCCGTCCTTTTGACATCCCACCTTGATTCTTGCGAAGGCAGAGGGCCGATCTCCGGCCACAGTCATCTCAGAGTCCCGTTCCAGCATCAGCTTCACGGGACGTCCCGTCTCGCGCGCCAATTCGCCACATTCGACTCCCCAGCGGTCAATCCCAAACTTGCTGCCGAAACCACCTCCCATATAGGGAGTCAGGATTCGCACATCGCTGGCCGGGATCTTCAAGGCCTGCGAGAACTGGTTGGGCAGGAGCGAAACACTCTGAGTGGAACACCACGCGGTCATTTTGCCCTCGGCATCCCACTCACAGACCTGACCGTGGGACTCCAAACAGCAGTGCGAGATGGGAGCCATTCTGTAAGTGCCTTCCACCTTGACATCGGCCGAGGCCATCATCTCATCTGGCTTTCCCTCGACCTGGGCATCGGCAGCCCGGGCCTCGGGAGCCGAGTCCCGGTCTTCTTCCGTCACGAAGTGCTCGAGAACTTCATACTCGAAGCGGACAGCATTGACGGCGTCTTTGGCGATCTCTTCGGTCTCTGCCGCCACCACCGCCACTTCATCCAGAGCCCACTTGATCTCCGAACCCACATCCTGAATGACCCGCACGGCTTCAACTCCAGCCATACTGCGGGCCACTTCGACATCGACCGAAACCACCTTGGCATGGGCATACGGACAGGTCACGAAGCGGGCGTATAGCATTCCTTCTCGATTTACGTCGTAGCTGTACTTGGCTCTTCCCGTGACCTTGATGGGACCGTCCAGGCGCGAGATTCGGCGCCCGATCAAGTCTCGCTTCTCTCGTTCTGGCCAATAGTATTCGTCTGCCATCAGCTCTTACCTCCCGCCATATCCTCCAGGGCTCCCTGGATCCCGGCATAGGTACCACAGCGGCAAAGATTGCCGCCCAGGCCGGCCCGAACCTGCTCCCGAGTAGGTCGCGGATGCTCGTCCAATAGAGTTTTGCAGGCCAACACAAATCCTGGGGTACAGAACCCGCACTGTGAACCATCGTTTTCGACCAGCGCAGTCTGAAAGGGATGCAATGCTTCAGGCGTTCCCACCGATTCCACGGTCTCGATAGATCGCCCCTGTGCTTCGATCGCCAACACGGAACAGGCATACACCAGTTGCCCATCCAACAAAACGGTGCAGGCTCCACAGGTGGCCCGATCACAGACCTTCTTGGCGCTGGTCTTGTCGAGTCGGTTGCGCATGGCATCCAGCAGCGTGACTCTTGGTTCGACCGCAACCGGGTATTCTCTCGCGTCAATTCTCAGATTGATAGGCACCGGTCCCGGTCCGGCCACAACCACGTCCACCGCGGCATGAGCTTCTCGACCGCGGGTACCGATGGCGATCCCACCAACTACGGTACCGGCCGCACCTGTCTTGAGAAAATCACGGCGAGAAACTCCCGAGCTTTCCTTCTTGTCCCTTCCCTTTTGTGACATTAGGCCTCCTTGGTTTCTCAGGGATGATATAAGGCACAATTATACCTTGCTCATCCCGATGGAGCAATGCTTGAACGCAAGGGTGAAGCCCTTGATGCAAAGAATGCAATTGCGGTCCGGACACTGGCAAAATGGGAGGATCGGCGCTTCCCCCAATGTCCAACCGATGAAACACCGATCCTATTTGGAGTGAGAGTTCTTGCGGATCTGATGACGTCGTTTGCGGCGTAGCTTTCCGCGCCGTTTTCTTTTCTTCTTCAGAACACTTCCCATCGGACCAACCTCCTTCCGTCAAAATTGCCAAATAGACTGGATCGGACTACCGTACTAGAAAAAGGGTTGTTTGTTAAGTTGACGATGCGGCCGCTGGCCTGGAGCTGGCTGCCGTCTCACTTCTAGAATTGGAGAAAAACTCTCATGGATCGAGACTTCATTGACCTCAAACAGTTCCAGATGAAGGGAGGCCTCAGCCCACGCACGATCGGCCTGGCTGTCGTCGCCTTCCTCACATTGGTTTTACTTTTCACCTCCTGGTACCAGGTGGGTGCGGAAAGCGTCGGTGTGGTTCTTCGACTCGGCCGCTACAATCGCACCACCGAACCCGGACTTCACTTCAAACTCCCTGTCGGAATCGAGCAAGTTGCCATCGTCCCAACCAAGCGGCAATTCAAAGTAGAGTTCGGCTTCCGAACATTGGAGGCCGGAATTCGAACCCGTTATTCGGAGCGGGATTTCGAGCAGGAGTCTCTCATGTTGACGGGAGATTTGAACGTTGCGGATGTTCAATGGACGGTGCAGTATCGGATTGCCGACCCCTTCAACTACCTGTTCCGAGTCCGCAACATCGAGGAGACCTTCTTTGACATGTCGCAAGCCATAATGCGTGAGATCGTGGGAGATCGGACCGTCAACGAAGTCCTGACCGTGGGCCGGACCGAGCTGGCAGTTGCCGCCCAGACCAAACTTCAGGCACTGGCCGACGAATACACGACTGGAATCCGGGTCGATCAAGTCATCTTGCAGGACATCACTCCTCCCGATGCGGTCAAGCCATCCTTCAACGAAGTCAACCAGGCACAGCAGGAGAGGGAGAAGCTGATCAATGAGGCCCGAGCCGAGTACAACCTGGCCGTGCCACGGGCCCGCGGTGAGGCCGATCAGATGATCCGACAAGCCGAAGGCTATGCCATCGAACGGATCAACCGGGCCCGGGGTGAAGCCGCCCGTTTCACTTCAGTATTAGAAGAGTACCTAAAGGCTCCGGCCGTGACCCGCCGCCGAATCTATATCGAAACCTTGAGCGAACTTTTGCCCAAGATCGGGCGCAAGCTAGTCATCGATAAGGACCTTCAGAACGTCGTCAACCTGCTGCAACTAGGAAAGGAAGGCTCCCAATGAAGATCGCTCGAATCGGAATCATCGCTATAGCAGTGCTCCTGCTCATCACCCTGGCCAGTGGCCTGTACATCGTGGACGAGACCCAACAGGTGATCATCACCCAGTTCGGCCGGCCGGTGGGGGAAGCCATCAACGACCCCGGGCTCCATTTCAAATTGCCGTTCCTGCAAACCGCGCATTTCTTCGATAAACGGTTCCTGGAATGGGACGGAGACCGCAATCAAATCCCGACCAAGGACAAACGTTTCATTTGGGTCGATACCTATGCTCGCTGGCGGATTGTCGATCCCCTGCTTTTCTACCAGCGGATGACCAACGAGCTGCTGGCTCAGTCGCGATTGGATGACATCATCGATGGCGCCACCCGTGACGCCGTGGCCAATCACGATCTGCTCCAGCTGGTGCGGACCTCGAACCGTACAGTGACCGTAGACCCGGATTTGCCGGAGTCTGACGTCGCCTCCGATCTGGCCGAAATCGGTACCGGCCGGACCGCAATCATGGATCAAATCCAGATAGTAGCGCAGAGCCGTACCGACGACTTGGGTCTGGAAGTTGTCGATGTTCGCTTCAAGATAATCGACTACAACGATGATGTCAGACAGAACGTCTACCAGCGCATGATCGCTGAAAGGACTCGAATCGCCGAACGCTTTCGCTCGGAAGGGCTCGGTGAGAGCGCTCGCATCCGGGGAGAAAAGGAACGGGATCTGCAAGAGATCACGTCTGAAGCTTACCGGCAGTCCCAGGAGTTGATCGGAAAAGCCGACGCCGAAGCCACATCGATCTATGCCGCCGCCTACGGCCGGGACCCCGCCTTCTACGATTTCCTGAAAACGATGGAGAGCTACCCGGCAGCCTTTGACAAAGAGTCCTGGCTGATTCTGTCTACCGACGGCGAGTTTCTTCGCTTTCTGCAGTCAACCAGGCCCTAGGGGGTGAAACTCGAAAACTGAAATCCTAAATCCTAGATGAAATCCCAAACTCGAGAGAAGCTCGGCCCGGGCGGCTCCAACTGGGCTGTCCGGGCCCCAACTCTCGAGTTTCATCTGGGATTTCGTTTTTCGGGTTTCGGATTTCTCAGCTGCTCGAGCTTTTTATGTTGACCGAAGACAGGAATCCTCGAACCACCAAGATCGACCAGGCCTCCTCGCTCGAGATTTTGACCCTGATCAGTTGAAGAAGACCTAGTGCACTGTCCGGAAAGTTCCCGATGTTAATTGTCAGGGTAGTTTGCTATTGTTGGGCATGGCAAGACCCCACATTCGACTAAAGCTACCCGAACAAGATCGAAGAATACTGGAGTCCTGGTTGCGGGCTTCCAAGACCGATCGAGTCTTGGCCGAACGGGCTCAAATAATTCTGGCTTGCGGCCAGGGGCTGACGGCGACTGAAGTTGCGGAAAGGCTCTCCAAGCGGCTAATGAGTGTGCAAATGTGGCGCAGGCGCTATCTTGAGCAGGGAGTGTCAGGACTGGAGGATCGACCTCGATCGGGCCGTCCGCGGAAGCTATCGCATGCCAATGTGCGAGCTATTCTCAAAGCCACCGTTGAACGCATCCCACGGGAATCGACCTACTGGAGTGTGCGACTGATGGCCGAACACTCCGGAGTGAGCAAACATCAAGTCGCCCAGATCTGGAAGGCAGCCGACCTGAAGCCGCATCGAGTCCGTAACTTTAAAATCAGCAACGATCCTCACTTCGCCGAAAAGGTAATCGATGTGGTGGGTCTGTATATGGATCCGCCCGACAATGCGCTGGTTCTATCCGTGGACGAGAAAACTGAGATCCAGGCTCTGGATAGAACTCAGCCGATGCTCCAGCTCAGACCGGGACAGATCCAACGCCGGACACACGATTACAAGCGCCACGGTACAGCCAGTCTGTATGCCGCATTCGATGTGGTGACAGGTGAGGTCATGGGCCGCATCACCAATAGGCACCGAGCCAAGGAGTTCCTGGCTTTTCTCCGCCAGATTGATCAAGCGGTCGAGCCCGAACTGGATGTCCACTTAATCCTGGACAACTCGAGCACTCATAAGACCAAGCAGGTTCAAAGCTGGCTGGCCCAGCGGCCCCGATACCACCTCCACTTTACGCCCACTAGCGCCTCCTGGCTCAATGCCGTCGAAAGCTGGTTCTCACAGCTGGAGCGCCGTTCGATCTACAGAAACTCTTTCAGCAACGTCCAAGAGTTGAGACAGGAAATCAAAAGATATATTCGGGTTCACAATCAACGCTTGGCCAAGCCCTTCAAGTGGCGCGCCACTGCTGACTCAATCCTGGCAAAGGTCCAAAATGCTCGCGAATCGCTCGGCCAATATTAACATCGGGAACTTATCGGACAGTGCACTAGGGGTGGCGTCTATCGTCAAGGAAACCCTGGCTCACATTGCTAGGGCCGTTGATGCAATCTCGGCCCGGATGGAAGCAGGAGGTCGTCTTTTCTATATCGGATCCGGTAGCAGCGGCCGTATCGGCGTACTCGACGCGGTCGAGTGCATCCCCACCTACGGGCTCCGGCCAGAATCCGTGCAAGCCATCATTGCGGGCGGGAACTCGGCCATGTGGCGCTCCAGTGAAGCGGCCGAAGACGATCCCGCTCTTGGACAAAAAGAACTACGTGAGCGAAACCTATCTGCATCAGATGCCGTGCTCGCCATCTCAGCCAGCGGAGCTACTCGCTACACGGTTGCAGCAGCTCGCTTTGCCCGACTCGCAGGGGCCTTGACTGTCGCAGTCACCTGTAACCGCGACACCGCGCTCAGCCGGGTCTGTGATCTCTCGATCGAGGCACTGGTGGGGCCAGAAGTCGTCGCAGGATCGACTCGCATGAAGGCCGGAACCGCCCAGAAGATGATCCTCAACATGATTAGCACCGCCACCATGATCCGGCTCGGGCACGTCTACAGCAACTTGATGGTCAATCTCCACCTTTCGAATCGGAAACTGATCGACCGAGGAGTGCGAATCATTGCCGAAGCCGCCGATGTCCCGATAAAATGGGCTCGAGCGGCGCTCAATGAAGCGGGGGACGTCAGGTCGGCCATCGTGATGCTGCAGTTGGACTGTAACGCGGACGAGGCCCGCGGGCTGGTCGCTCAATCAGCCCGCGTCAGTGAAATCCTCAAAGAGAATCAGTAGATCAATCATCAAAGCGAAGACTGAAGGCCCAGGCCCGCTCAGCCATCTGACCGGCCAACTCCGCGGGCGGCTCTGCCTGATACCGACCCAGGACTTCTCTCAGGCGTCTTTCGAAACGACGTCGCTGCGAGGCGCCTCGATCGAGCCTCCATTCCCGATCCTCCACGTCCAAACCGACATCTCGAATCAGCCTTTGAGCTTCTGAGCTCAAATTCCGGTCCAGTCTTTCCCCCTCATCAGTAGATAAAGTCTGGCGAAACCCCTGGGCCTCGTCTCGCAAGACATCCACCAGACCGTCAGTAAAGGCATCCTTGCGGCGTAGCATTTCTTCACGCACTCCGTCCAGCTCGAGTCGAAGGTCTCCCAGTCGGATTCGCATCTCGTCCAGATGAGGTTGCAGATCCAGGGTGAGATCCAGCGACAAGTCACCCAGTCTTTCCTTGAGTTCCAACATGCGCTCCGACATGTGCTCTGAACGAAGCGACCTCAGATCGCGCAGCCGGTCCCGAACTTCTTCCAGATCCAGCCGGGATCTCCCCGAATACAGTAGCTTTAAATCCTCGAGATGGTCGGTCAGGCCTTCCAGCGACAAGCCAAAATCGAGGCCGCTCAGAGTTCTCCGAACACTCTCCAGACTCTCTTCCAGATCTTCCCGGAGCTCCCCGTTTAGTTTCTCCAGAGTTTCATCCAAGCTGGTTCGAGCCAAATCGATATCTTCTAACCGCTCTAATGCCTCTTCCAGGAAATCCCTGCCCGCGGCATCGGACTGCTCCTCTCCACCAACCCAATAGCGAAAGATAAGCTCTTCTTCGACGCCCGGATCCACTTCAATTCGCCGCTCGCGACCCGTTTCTTCCCAAAATCGGAAGTACCCTCCCTCCGTGATCGACTCCAGGGTCCTATAGTCAGGAGAAATCCGAACCCCGCGCATGCGTAAACGAAAATGTCGGCCATCCGTCCTCCAGCTCAAGCTTCCATCGCGAGTTGCCTCCTGAGCAGTGGAAGTCTGCCGGCTCGCGCCACCGGGCACTGATGACCTGGCGGACCCCGGTGCAAGGGCAGCCAAAGGCAACATCAGGGCCAGACTGAGCGCTCCCGTCAGTCCCCAACGAGGCCGAATCGGCCTTCTTGCCGGTCCCCGTAAAACCGCCCGCACCCGGTCTTCCAGATTGCTGCTGCTGAAAAACCCTACCCCTCCCTCCGGAGTGCCAGCCTGAGTCGCCGTACGGGCAAAACGTAGCAGCTCTCGGGCATAGCTTCGAGGCATGCCCCCCTGACTCAAGACCAACTCATCACAGGCCTTTTCTCCTTCCTTGAGCAGCCATCGAGCTGCCCACCAGACGGGAGGCAGGAACCAGTAGACGGCTCGCGAAATCAGGGCCATTTTCTGAGTCCAGAGGTCACGGCGACGAATGTGCGATAGTTCGTGAAGCAGAATCATCTTGAAAGTCTCCTTTTTCCAACTCGTACAGGCCCGCGGCAACAGGATGACCGGCCGTCTCACGCCCCAAACTAGCGGCATGTCGGCCTTTTCATCGCGGCCAAAGCGAACCGGCTGACTCACATTCAGCTCCTGTCGCGCCTGCTCGGCCCATTGATCCAAAGGAGCCGGAAGCCCGGCAGCTGAGGCCGTCCTGCGCCGCAACAAGCAGTTTCCCAGCAACAGGCGAGAGAGCAACAAACCGGCCCCATCCAGCCAAAGCCAGAATATCCACTGCCCAGCAGCAGAAGGACTCGACTCCTCCGGAAGAACCACAGCCTCCGCCCGGGTAGTTTTCCCGGTAGCATCTGAAGTCCTTTCGCTCATTCCGGCCGGAACCACAGAGCTAGTTTCCTCAGCCCCGGCCAGCCAGCCCGGGACCGGCAAGTTCCAACGGGGCAGCAAGCCGGAGGCCACCGGCAGCAGAAGAAGCGCTCCGAACCAACTCGCCATCATGGCGTGCCTGAAGGTTGCGCTGGAACGTCTCATCACGCCGGGCAAAAGCAAGCCCAGGATCATGAGGAGCGCCCCCTTCAGCAAAAACAGAAATACTTCCGGCGAAATCCAATCAGTCATTTCCCTCCTCCTTGGCCTTCTCGACGAGGGCGGCGATCCGGTTCAAATCCCGTTCGCTAAGGCTGTCGCCCGAAACATCGAGCAAAGTAGCCACCACGTCCTCAGCGGAGCCCTCAAAAAAGGTATTGACCAGGTGGCTCAATGCCGAGCGGCGTGCCCTCCCCCGCGGTAAGGTTGCCGAGAATACATAGCGAGGACCTTGTTGGATGTGCTTCAAATGGCGCTTTTCTTCCAGCACCCGGAGCATCGCCCGGACCGCCGAATAGCTGGGCGCTCGCGGCAATTCAGCCCGAACCATGGCAACCGTGACACTTCCCTGCCGGTAAACGATGTCCATGATCTGCCGCTCGCGGCGACTTAGATTTCGATCGAAAAATTCTTCACTCATGCCAACTCTCGCTCCGAGCTCTTTGATGCTGGAAATTTAGCATGCTAGAAATCTAGCATGATGATAGAGGAAAGGTCAATACCGCATAGGCTGCTAGGAGCCCGTCCGAGTATTGGGGTGCGGTCGCGAACAGGGGTCTTGTGAGTCGAGCTCGCGGAGAGAGACGGACGGCGATGGCCCCCATCGTCTACGGCTCTCGACAAAGAGATTCGGCCACAACCCCCCTGTTCCCTTCGGGTACGGGCGGCATGGGCCGATCTACTTTGTTGCGGACACTTGAAGTTGAATGACAGCGACTGCGTGTCCGACGCCTCGTATCTCGGCCCATGGCGCTCGTAACGCAATCCGCACCAATACTCGGACAGGCTCCTAGGAGTCTGCGCGGCAGGAAATGTCCGGGCTGGTTAATAAAATGGCGATAGGGGAACGACATTCCGGAAGTACCAGCCGGAGCAGAGCTTCTTGCTACCCCCCTCCCCGCGAGATTGGTTGCCGGAAGATCATCTGTCCTACTTTATCTCCGAAACGGTGGATGAGCTGGATCTGAGTGGATTCTACGCGCCGTACGAAGGGGACGGGCGGCGCAATCGGCCGTTTGATCCGAGGATGATGGTGAAGATCCTGATTTATGGGTACGCGACGGGAACGTTCTCGTCGCGGAAACTGGCTCGTCGAGTGTTGTCGGCGGGTAATTTCCCAGCCCACCGGACGATGGCGGAGTTTCGTCAACGTCATCGCAAAGAGTTCAAGAAACTGTTTGGACAGGTGGCGCGGATCGCGGCCGAGGCGGGATTGGTCAAGCTGGGGCGAGTGGCGGTGGACGGCTGTAAGATCAAGGCCAACGCCAGCAAACATAAGGCGATGAGCTATTCACGGATGTTGGAAGAAGAGAAAAGGCTGGAAGGAGAGATCGCCGAACTGTTGGATCGTGCGCAGCAGGTGGATAAAGCGGAAGACGAGCTCTACGGCGAAGAGAATCAGGGAGACGAACTGCCTGAAGAGTTACGCCGCCGCGAAGATCGGCTGAAAAAGATCGGGGAGGCAAAGCAGCGCGTGGAGCAACGGCAGGCCGAGGCGGATCGGAAGCGCGGCCGCAAGCCCGGAGACGGTCGCAAGAACCCGCGCGGAGGACGCCCCTTCAAGCGGGAGTTTGGAGTTCCCGAGGAGAAGGCCCAAGACAACTTTACAGATCCGGAAAGTCGAATCATGAAGAGCTCTGGGGGATTCGAACAATGCTACAACACGCAAGCCGCTGTGGATGAGGAGACACAGATGATCGTGGCCACGGGGGTTACCAATAACGCGGCCGACAACAGACAATTACTGGGGATGATCGATGCGGTCCAAGAGAACCTGGAGCACCCTCCCGAGCAGGTAGTGGCCGACGCCGGGTATAAGTCCGAGGAGAACTTTGAAGGTCTAGAAGAACGCGAGATCGATGGCTACATCTCTTTGGGCCGAGAGGGGGCGAGATCCAGAGCCGTCGGAAAATCTCCCCGCCACGCTTCGCATGTTCAAGAAGCTGGGCACGGAGGCGGGGCAAACTGTCTACCGCCGGCGCAAGGTGATCGCGGAACCTGTATTCGGCTGGGTTAAACAGGTCCTTGGCTTTCGAACCTTCAGCTTGAGGGGACTCGAGAAAGTGGAAGGCGAGTGGGACCTGGTCTGTCTCGCCCTGAACTTGAAACGCATGAATGGGCGCCTACCCACCTGCTGAGCAGGTTCGGACGGAAAGATGCCCTCCCCCTGGGCTCATTTTCAGCAGTTCGGCCGCCTCTGCAAGCGGAAGCACGATAAAGATCGCCCTTTCTCTTATAGGGCACCCCGAAACATAAACTCAAGAATTGGAAATTCCACGTTGCTCAGAAACTCCTGCCGCGCAGACTCCTAGCCCGGATTATGCAAGAGATCCGGATTCGAGTGGATTGGGGACCAGAAAAAATGCCGTAGCTCTCTGATATAAAAGGGTTTATTAAACAAATCCTTATCGGAGAACTACGGCAATGTCAAACCCAGTCTGTCAGACCACCCTGGCATTTCACTCGCACACACAAATCACGGCTCGTTTTGATGGTGGGAACCTGACTTCCGATGCCGGATGGCTGTTGTTTGGTTCCCTGGATCGGCAAGATCGACTCTGCGAGGACTTCAGTTCGTGTATTGCGGATAGCCGGGACCAACGCTACGTTCGTCATGAGCAGTTAAAGCTGATCCGACAACGAGTCTTTCAGATCGTTGCCGGGTACGAAGACTGCAATGACGCGGACACGCTGCGCTCGGATCCCATGCTCAAGACCGTCTGTGATCAGTTACCTGAGAGCGATCCTGACTTGGCCACCCAGGCAACTTTTTCCCGTTTGGAAAACTCTGTCAGCAAGAAGGATCTCATGCGTCTGAGCCGGGGGTTCCTACAGCGTTATGTCCGCTCGCTGAAGAAGAGACGCCCCGACCCGGTCATCTTGGACCTGGACAGTACTGACGACCACACTCACGGCCAACAGGAATTCTCTTTTTACCACGGCTATTACCGAAACCACATTCTGCATCCTTGGCTGATCTTCGATGCCGTTACGGGGGACCTGGTCACTGTCGTATTGAGGCCTGGAAACAAGGGGGCTGCCTCTCACATCGTTCCTATTCTGAAACGAATCGTGAAAGCCATTCGACGAGAAGTTGGCAAGGAACTTCAAATTGAGATCCGGGCCGACAGCGGCTTTGCCACGCCTCGGCTCTACGAGTTCTGTGAATCTGAAGAGAACAAACTCCAATATGTCATTGGGTTAAGCCGGAACCCCCGCCTGCAACGGATGGTCGAGCCGATGCTCGAGTCGACTCGACTCAGGTTCGACGAGTTCGAGGAAAAACAGCGTCAGTTTGACGAGTTTCTTTATCGAGCCGGCAGCTGGGATCGATTCCGTCGCGTCATCGTCAAAGTGGAAGTCGACCATCGGGGGATCAATCGTCGCTTTGTGGTCACCAACCGAGATGATCTCTCTTCCCAGTCCCTTTATGATCACTACACCGATCGAGGACAGTCGGAGAACTTCATCAAGGCTTTTAAGAACCATCTGAGTATGGATCGGCTGAGCTGTCATCGATTCCTGGCCAACCAGTTTCGACTTCTCCTGCATGGGCTGGCTTACCAGATGTTCGTCCGACTCCGCGATTATCTGTATGGAACCCCCTGGCAGAAACTCGAAATCGAAACTTTGCGTCGCCGGGTCCTCAAAATTGGGGCGCGGGTTCGACAAACCACTCGACGCATCTGGGCCCATCTTTCCTCCGGCTTTCCGGAGCAGGACCTTTTCCTCCTCGTCTTGAATCGCCTTAACTCCAGCTAGCCTCTCCTAGCTCCCGAATGATCGTTTAGGACACTCATTCAGGCCCAACTCCGTCTGAAATTCACTCCCCCACCTACTCCACACGGCTCGTCCACAGAGATCCCTCGAAAATCCGCCTGTCGCACCTTCGATCTCCCGATTTGGGCCACTTTCGACTCTCTTTTCAACTCCGGCCTACGGTTCTTGCATAATCCGGGCTAGGTTCAACTGGCCTCAGATTGTCTCCTGTCGAACACTTCTAGGGCCCACACCGATCGATCGGACCGGCTTGAAGCGGGGCCACAGAACGGTTTGCCAGACTTCCCATCTCGATCTATGCTTAAGAAGAGTCGAAGTGGGGGTTTCCGATAGCATGAGCAACATTTTCGAGTTCGAGGGGCGCATACCGGAGGTGCATTCCTCGGCCTTCGTTCATCCCAACGCCACTGTGACCGGAGACGTGAGGATTGGCCGCGATGTCTACATCGGCCCGGGAGCCGCGATTCGCGGGGACTGGGGCCGTGTCGTGATCGCAGACGGTTGCAATGTCCAGGAAAACTGTGTCATCCATATGTTCCCCGGCATCACCGTCCATCTGCACCCAGCTGCCCATATTGGTCACGGAGCCGTAATTCATGGGGCGGAAATCGGACCCAACAGCCTGGTCGGCATGAATGCCGTGATTCTGGATAATGCGCGAATCGGTGCCGAATGCATCATCGGCGCGCTGTGCATGGTCCCCTCCGAGATGGTTGTCCCCGATCGCAAAGTTGTGGTCGGCAATCCGGGCCGGATCCGCAAAGACGTCAGCGATGAAATGTTGGCCTGGAAGACAGAAGGAACCCGCCTCTATCAGTCCTTGCCGGCTCAGCTGCAGGCCACCCTGGAACCCTGCGAACCACTTGTTCAACGGCCGGATTACCCGGACCGTCCAAAAGCCGAATTTCGGACTTGGAAGGAAACCAGGAGAGGAGATTGACATTGTCAGATGCCGGTTTTGTGAATTGGTCGGCGAACGAAGGAATCGCCAGGATCGAATTCTTCCACCCCAAGAAGAACTCACTTCCGAAGACGATTCTGTCCCGGCTGGCACAGACCTTTGACGAGGTAGCCGAGTCCGATCAGGTAAAGGTGATCGTCCTGCGGAGTCAGGGAGATGGCCCTTTTTGCGCCGGCGCCTCTTTCGATGAGCTGCTCGCTGTGAAGAGTCACGAGCTGGGCCGAGAGTTCTTCATGGGATTCGCCCGGGTCATCCTGGCCATGATCCGTTGCCCCAAGCTGATCATCACCCGGGTCCAGGGAAAAGCGGTGGGAGGTGGGGTCGGTCTGATTTCGGCCTCCGACTACGTCATCGCCCACTCCAGGAGTGCCGTCAAGTTGAGCGAACTCGCTCTGGGTCTCGGCCCTTTCGTGGTGGGTCCTTGCGTGGAAAGAAAGGTGGGGCGCAGCGCATTTGCCGCGATGACCATCGACACCGCCTGGAGGGATTCCGACTGGGCCTTGACGAAAAGCTTGTATCATCAGGTTTATGGCGACATTGAGCAGGTGGATGAGGCGGTCGCGAAGCTGGCCAGGCGTCTGTCTGCCAGCAACCCGGAAGCGATGGCGAGCCTCAAGGAAGTCATCTGGTCGGGAACGGACGATTGGCCGACACTGCTGCGAAAGAGAGCGGCCGAGAGTGGACGACTGGTGCTTTCCGATTTTACATCCCGGGCCATCGACCAATTTCGACAACAAGCTCGAGAGCAAAGAGCCGTGACTTAGCCCGGACTGGGGAGGCGCGAAACATATCGCCCGGAGTTGGTGACACTCGGAAAAGGAGAAATGACGACAGAAAAGAGTTCTGCTCAGATTGAATTGGATTGTCGCTACGACTGGAAACAAGTCGCGCGGCTGCTCCTGACCTCGCGGGCCATCGACGACCTCGAGGAACACAAGCTAGTTCCGGAACGGAAGGTTCTCTATCAGTTCTCTGCCCGTGGACACGAGCTAGCTCAGATCCTCCTGGGGTTTCAATTGAGTGGCCAACGAGATTGTGCGAGCGCCTATTATCGCTCCCGTCCTCTGTTGCTGACCCTGGGGGTGCCTCTGCCTGATCTTCTGGCTGCTCCCATGATGAAGAGCGGAGGATACAGCGATGGCCGTGACATCGGAGTCGTCAGCAACCTGCCTCGTGAGCATGGTCCCGTGGTTTTACCCATGGCGGGGGATGTGGGATCGCAGTTTACTCCGTCAGTTGGCTGGGCTCAGGCGATCCGCTACCGCAGTGAAGTGCTCAACGAGCCGGCCTGGCGGGACTGCCTGACCGTAGTGTTGGGAGGAGAGGCATCGGTTGCCACCAACGGATTCTGGTCGAGTCTGACGATAGCCACCACCCAGCAGCTTCCTCTCCTTTTCCTGATCGAGGACAACGGGTACGGAATTTCAGTCCCCTCCCGCTTTCAAACCCCGGGTGGCAACATTGCCAGAAATCTAGAATCCTTCCAGGGTCTCCGTGTGGACGAGGGAGATGGCACCGACCCGGAATCAGCCGCCACACTGATCCACGATATGGTGGAACACGCCCGTCGCCACGGCCCGGCCCTGCTCCGGCTTCGGGTTCCCCGGCTCTGTGGACATTCTGGACAGGATACCCAGACTTACAAGAGCCCTGAATTGCTGGAAACTGAATGGGCTACTGATCCTCTTGGGCAGCTTCGATCCTATCTGGTTCCGGCTGAGTTCAGCGAGCCAGAGTGGGAAGCACTGGAATCGGAGACGCGAGCCCGAGTCCAGGATGCGGCCGAGGAAGCTTCAGCTCGTCCAGACCCTGATACGGCTGAAGTGGGCCGCTTCGTTTTTTCAGAAACCGAAGCCGACAACACTCCCATTGCGGCCCGGCAGGGGGGCTCCTCGACTCGTGATCTAAAACTGGCAACGACCTCTGACATCCCACAATCGGAGGGGACGCGGATCAACATGGTCGCGGCAATTCGGCAAACCCTCGATTGTGAGCTTGTGGTCAATCCACGGGTGCTGGTCTTTGGAGAAGACGTGGGACCCAAGGGCGGCGTGCATGCGGCAACCATGGGACTGCAACAGCGGCATGGCGAGTCCCGCGTCTTTGACACCAGCCTTTCCGAGGAGGGAATCATCGGCCGCGCCGTTGGAATGGCTCTGGCCGGACTCATGCCGGTGCCCGAAATCCAGTTCCGCAAGTATGCCGACCCGGCGATGGAGCAGCTCAACAATTGCGGCACGATCCGATGGAGAACTAAGAACCGTTTTGCAGCGCCCATTGTGGTGCGCATGCCGGGAGGCTTCTTCAAGTGCGGAGATCCCTGGCACAGTGTCAGTTCGGAGGTCACGTTTGTCCATGCCATCGGCTGGCAGGTGGCGTTTCCTTCCAACGCGGAGGACGCTGTCGGGCTGCTGCGCCATGCCATGCGGGGCGAAGATCCCACCATCTTTTTCGAACACCGCGCACTGCTGGACAACTCCTGGGCTCGGCGGCCCTATCCGGGGGACCATTTCGAGCTTCCCTTCGGGCGGCTCAAGAAAATCGAAAACGGCACCGATCTGACCGTCGTCACCTGGGGGGCCATGGTAGAGCGCTGTCTGGTGGCGGCCCGTCAGTCCGGTCATTCGGTCGACCTCCTCGATCTGCGAACGCTCTCGCCCTGGGATCAGGAAGGAGTACTGGCTTCAGTAGCTCGGACGCGCCGCTGCCTGATCGTTCACGAAGATGGCCTCAGTGCCGGCCACGGAGCCGAGATCAGCGCCACACTGGTAGAACAGGCGTTTTTCGATCTGGACGCTCCGATCCGGCGCATTGCGGTGCCGGACGTGCCCATCCCGCATAACATGAACTTGATGAAGGCACTTCTGCCCGATCCCAACCAGATTGCCTCCGCAATCGAAGAACTGGTGAAATTCTAGTGACGGAACTCATCCCGATCGTCCTTCCTCTCGACCAGCAGGAAGGAACTCTAGCCGCAATCGGTACCTGGCTGGTGGGAGTCGGAGAACGGGTAACCCAGGACCAACCTCTGCTCGAAATCAGCACCGACAAGGTGAGCTTCGAAATCGCGGCCCCCGAAGCGGGTCTCATGGCGGAAATCTTGAAGATCGACGGGGACGAGATCGCGCCCGGAGAAATCCTGGGACGACTCCGCCCCGAAACCGGCGGCTCGGTTGCCGCTCAACCGCAACCGACCCCACCACCAAGCGCGAGCGACCCTAACCCAGCGGTACCTGATCAACCGGCCGACCAGAGCGCAGCCACGCGATTCAGCCCAGCCGTTCGCCGGGCGCTCCAGAAACACCAATTAGACGCCACCCTCATCCGCGGGAGTGGGCGGGGCGGCAGGATTACGTTTCAGGATGTTCGGGGATTCCTGAAGGAGCGGCAGCCCGCTGCGGCCCAACCTGCCCTGGACCTGCCACCGTCTGGCTCCACCCGCCGCGTTCCACACACCCCAATGCGCCTCTCCATCGCCCGCCACATGGTCGAGAGCGCCCTCCAAAAAGCTCCTCATGTAACGACCGTGTTCGAAGTCAACTTCAACGCTGTGCTCACCCACTCTCGAAACACTCGGGAAGGCTTTTCCAAGCAGGGAATCCGACTCACCCTGACTAGCTACCTGATCGCAGCCGCAGCCCATGCGCTGCAAGCCGTCCCGGAAGTCAACTCCCGCTGGCACGAGGATGCGCTGGAAATCTTCTCGGACTGTAACGTGGGTCTTGCGACCGCCTTGGGAAGCGGCGGACTCGTGGTCCCGGTCATCCGGCAAGCCCAGAATTTGGACCTTTTCGGCATCGCGGCACAGCTCCAGGAATTGACGGAGAGGGCCAGGAAAGGACGGCTTAGCTCAGCCGATATGGAGGGCGGGACCTTTACTATCACCAACCATGGGGTCTCCGGCTCCCTGATCGCGACACCCATCATCAACCAACCCCAAACCGCCATTCTGGGCGCCGGCAAGATCGAGAAACGGATCCGAGTCAGAGAAACTTCTGAAGGTGACAGTATGCAAATCCAACCCATGGCCTATGTGACCCTGTCCATCGACCACCGCGCTCTGGATGGCTTTACCGCCAACCAGTTTCTGAGCTCCTTCTGTGCGCGACTCGAAGGATGGGCTGACCCGAGTTGAAAATGAAATGCAAGCGCAGAGACGCGGATTCGCAGTGCTATTTTCAAGCTGTCTCAAAACCTCCCTGGTAAACTTCAAAACTCCTCTGCGAAATCTCTGCGTCTCCGCGACTCTGCGATTGCATTCCACCCCTCACGAAACCTCGGCGAGCCGCTGCCTCAACAGCCGTCTCTCGGGTTCGCTGCACGGCATTTTGAGGGCGATTTTGTAGAAGTGAGAGGCCTGTTGCCGGTTTCCCAGCTCGGAATGCAGCTTGGCCAAAGTGCCGGGATAGAGGTAGTAGGACTCCAACTCCCGTCCTCCCTCGTTCTGAGCCAGAGCTTCCAGCCTTGCCAGGGCCTCCTCGGGCCCCTTCACGAATGAGAGGGCGACGGCCCGGTTGAGCTCGACGATGGGAGAGGGATATTGCTCGGCCAGCGAGTCATAGAGCTGCAGGATGGGAGACCATTCGGTACTTTCGTAGCTGGGTGCACGAGCATGGGCAGCCGCGATAGCGGCCTCAATATGAAAGCGGGTCTGGTCCTCGCCGTCCAGCGATTGTTCAAACCAACCAAAGCCGCGCCCAATCAGTTCGCCATCCCATCGCTGGCGATCCTGTTGTGCTAGCAGAATGACATTTCCCAGCTCATCAGTGCGCGCCCGTAGTCGCGCGGCAAGAAAGAGCATCAGCGCGAGGAGGGCCTTGCCTCCGGGGGAAGCAGTTTTGCGATGGCTGGCCAGAATCGAGGTCAGACGAATGGCTTCCCGACACAAGTCGGGGCGCACCAGTTCGTTACCCACATGCGCTCCGTAGCCCTCGTTGAAGATGAGATACAACACGTCATGAACGGCGCTCAACCTGGCCGCCAGTTCGGCGGCGGCCGGCATCTCGAGCACTAGTTTGGCTTCTCTCGCCTGCTTCTTGGCACGAACCAGCCGCTGTGCCATTGTAGCGGGCCGGGTCAGGAAGGCACGCGCCAGTTCGTCTCGCCCCAGGCCACCTACTGTCTTGAGTGTCAAGGCGATTTGAGAAGCTTTGGCAAGCGTAGGATGACAGCACATGAACATGAGGCGAAGTTGATCTTCGTCGACCTCCCCGGCCAAGGTCGTTGACGGAATGGCGGGGCTCCCCAGGTGCTCGAGCATGGTTTGCAGTTCAGTCTGCTTGGAACTGAAGTTAGACCGCCGGCGGATTCGATCAAGGGCCTTATTCCGGGCCACCCGCGCCAGCTAGGCATCAGGTCGTTCCGGAATTCCATGGAAAGGCCACTTCTGCATGGCCGTTACCAGCGCTTCTTGCACCACTTCCTCGGCCATTCCCAAGTTAGCCGGGCCAAAGATCGCCGTCAGACGGGCGACCAAACGGGCCGACTGGTGGCGAAACAAGTGCTCCACCAGCCGGCAGACCCGATTCGATTCCGAAGTCTGCGAGCACATTGCCTCAGACAACTTCGATTTCTCGGAGCTGGATCGTCCCATACTCCAAATGGGGACAATTGGCACAGATTTGAAGAGCTTCTTCGTAGTCGCGGGCTTTGATGAGGAAGAAGCCGCCAATCACTTCCTTGGTCTCAGAGAAGGGACCATCGAGAGTCATCCCATTCTCTCCCCGACGAACCAGCCGACCTCCGTCGTCCTTCAGTTTACGGCTTTCGATGATCTTTCCCTGTTGACCCAGTCCTTGCGCCCAGGCGGTGTACTTCTCTACCACGGCCTGCATATCTTCGGGTGAGTAATCGGAGAATCCATCTGTGGGTTCGTGCAACAGCAATAAGAACTCAGACACTTTCATTAGTCGTTCCTTTCTGGAAGCCTCACCATGAGGCTCTCTTCTGCATGGAGAACGAATCAGACTTCCGCTTATCGACAGCAAACGCGACAAAACTCAGTATGGACATTTTTCTGTCTTGAGGTTTTGCATTTCGAAATTTCCTCTGGTGCTTAGACTTTAGGATTTCGCGCTTCATCCGATCAGGGTGCGATCGCAGGCTCGTAGTGACCGGTGAACTGGAGAAAACGAGAGACCTCGATCATGTCGCGCCCGGTGAAACGAATCGAGTGAGCGTCGATCCGCTCGACGATAGGAAGGTAACTGAGCACCTCTGATGCCCGGTAGTTCTTGAAACTGATCTCGAGTGGAATCGGAGTAGGCAGGCGGCGCGGACGAAACTCCGCGATCCGGCCCACCGCCCGCTCGGCCGCCTGGCGGATCAGATCATAGGCCGCCTCCGGCATGATCGTGCGAGCGGAGTGGAAGCCGTAAGCCCACTTTACCGTCACCGATTCAATATCTCCCAGCAGCCCTTTCGTCTCCTGGACTACGGCATCATCACCCGTCACCATCAGGATCGGCACTCCGAAGTGACCCGCGATGGCGGCATTGATACCGGCCTCGGACATCGATTCGCCGTGCAGCCGCACATCGGTCAAACGGGCGCTCGAGATGGTGTGGGCCCGGACGCCTGCCGGGTTCGTAGTGGCGCTGTGATATCCAATAAAAATAGCTCCATCGAAGCTATCGTCGATTCCTTCCATCATCATCAGAGGTCGGGGCCAGGCTCGAACCAGCTGAATGTCGCGAGGAAGCTGGTCGATCAGCAGATTCTGGCCATTTCCATGGGAATCACTGACCAGAATCTCGGTCGCTCCTCCTGCTCGGGAGCCGGCAATCGCAGCGTTGACTTCGTTGGTCATGATCTCGCGAAACTTGTTGTACTCGAAGCCTCCGGGTCCCAACTGTTCCGCCGTAACCACCCCAACCAACCCTTCCATGTCAGCTGAGATGTAAATCTTCAGACCATCTTGTGCCTCCATATACAGTCCTCCCAAAAACGTCAGGAATAGGATTCCCAGTGTCTTCTTCATTTCGCCCTTCCTTCCTGCCAAGTAGCGCAGGCATCCCTGCCTGCCAAAGTAGCGCAGGCATCCTGCCTGCCAATTAAAGCTGGCAGCCTTGGCCGCCTGCCACGTTAGCCCAGGCACTTCCCCGTTGAACACCCTCACTGAAGCTTTCCGACTCCGAAACAACCCCGGCCCCGGCGCCCGGTGAGCTTCGGAGCGGTGCCACAAACCCAAGCAATCCGCGTCAAAACCCAGCTTATCCTGGGATTGACCCGAACATGGCCAGCCCAGCCGACGGCCCTATGGGATTTCGACTCCTGGCCCCCCTGGACCCTTATCAGCGCGGCGCTTGCGACCCTTCGCTTCGACACCTTGTGAATTATGCGGCTAAGCTCCAGAAAATTGTCCCTTTTGGCTTTCCCCCGCGAGCGCGTCTGGTTAACATGATGAGCCAGCGGACATGGAAAGCACAATCAATCGCCCGATACATCTCCTGACCTTGCTCAACGCTCTACTCGCGTTGGTCTTGATCGGGCTCGGGGGATTCCTGTCGAGCACCGGCTACAACCAGGCCATCCCGACCTGGCCGCTGGCCAACGGAGAATTGATTCCGAGCGACATGGTAGGAGGAGTGCTCTGGGAATTCAATCACCGCGCCACTGCTGTGGTGGTGGGTCTCCTCACACTCCTGCTGGGATTCTGGCTGGGAACTCGAGATTCGCGATCCGCCGTGCAGAAGCTGGCTTGGAGCGCGATAGGTCTGATTCTCTTCCAGATTCTACTCGGTGGAATGGGAGTTTTGACGAATTTCCCGGTCTGGGTCAAGATCGTTCATTCTATCGCGAGCGGGCTCTTTTTCGCAGTTGCCGTCGCTCTCACCGTGGTTACCTGCCCAACCTGTCAGTCTCTTGATACCGGAGGTTTCTCTGACAAAACTCGCCGTGGCGCCCGTGGCTTGACCTCAATGGTGTTCCTCCAGTTCGCGGCTGGCTCTTGCTTGCGCCACACCGAAAGTGGGGGACTATTCATGATCCTATTGCTGCTTCACGCGCTGCTGGCAATCGGCATCCTGGTCTCGGCTTTTTCGATAAGCCTGGCGTTGATTCGGGAGGGTCGTACTGGAGTGGTAAATGTCGGAGCCTATTCGGTCATGATCCTGGTATTGGCCCAATTGGTGATGGGTCTGATGGTGCTGATCAGTGGCCCCGGCACTCAGGACTTTGTAGGGCAGGCTCCCCTCGCCTATGTGGTGGAGTCGGTGGGCCACCTGGTCGCCGGTGCCGCTTTACTGGGAGCCAGCATCTTCGTGATGATGACGGTGCAACAAGCGTCGGCCGGAGAGTAGATCGGAGAGCTCTTTTGCCTTTTGCGGTGTAAGGACCGGAAGAAAAAACTGAAATGCCGAGAGATCATCCAGCATGCTAGAATGCGAGTTCCTCGCCGTGAACCGCCATCACACAGACGTGGGCCGTTAGCTCAGTCGGTAGAGCATCTGACTTTTAATCAGAGGGGCACTGGTTCGAGTCCAGTACGGCTCACCAATTCTAAGCATTGAAAATAAATGACTTACAAGAAATTTCAATTCCCCACAGCTTCGGATAAAGGACTAAAAAGAAGCAGAAAAGAAGCAAATAACCGCCAGAGAAAGTGAAAAATCCTGTAGTCAACTGTCCTTTTCTCCCTTCATGATGGGCACCCCCCCCCAGGGAGGGTGTCGCCCCCCCGGGGGCCTCTCCGTACCCCCTCCACCTCCCACACATTTTCCCTATTTGGAAGGCTGTTATTTTCTTCGCAGGCGAGATGTGGCGAGCCAAAGAGAGCCGGTTCGTTTGCGTACTGGAGGTGAGCACCTTCCAGGAGCCGGTCTTCTTCCTCTTTCCGCTGCCCCTCAGCGACATTTTTTCAATTTTTGAGGCGCCTGGCACAGTGGCTCTGCTTTTCTTGCCCCCTGATCCTACCAACTGCTACTGTGCAGCCTATGCGCTGCGAGATGGAGGGGATGTCGCTGGTTCTCCGGGGCAATTTCAATCCCAGCATTTTTCAGCCCGCCTGGCTTGCCAAGCATGGTTTGGTGCGTGAGGAAGAGGCTACGCATGCTGAGATCCAAATCATTACGCCCGAGGTCACGATGTTTAAGATTGCCAAGGACCTGAGCATCCTGGTGCAGCAAAATCAGTTTCAAATTGACACTCTTGCCCCGGAAGCAGGGTTGCCTCTTCGCGACCTGGCTCTTGGCATTTTTCGAATCTTGGAGCACACACCGATTTCTGCGATGGGGCTTAACCGTCACATGCACTTCAAAATGCAATCGGAAGGCGATTGGAATACCGTTGGTCACATGCTCGCTCCAAAGCAACTATGGAGTGGCCTTCTTCAGCAGCCTGGCACGAGATCCGTCGTTGTGGAGGAGAAGCGCAGCGACAGCGAAGGAAAACTAGTCGTCACTGTTCAACCCTCAGAAAAGGTTTCGCCCGGGGTTTATGTGGGAGTCAATAAACACTACGATGGCGACGGCCCCACTTTGATGGACACTCTGACTTCGACTTGGGAGACGACGCAGCTTGAAGCCCGCAAGATAGCTGAAACCCTTATGGAACGATGCTTGGAGACTCAATGAGTTCGCTTTCAAATTCAATTGACTTCCTTAACGAAGACGAAGCGCTGCACCGTGGAACTGAACGCGTTCCTGGCGCTGGAAGAAATGATCCTGATGGCATGCCAAGTCAGATCATACGCTTTACGCGTCCTGTTCGTGCTGCTGAGGGGCTATCTCCCACAAGTCAATTGGCTTCGCCCTTGGAGGCCGCATTGCCAGGTCAACAGGCGGCCAACCAATTCATGGAAGCACAACCTCCCATTGTTATTTTTCCTAAGCCCGAGTTCAGTACTGCCTCAAGGTCCGAGCTACTCCAGCAGTGGGAGGGAACTGTCGTCGAGGTGGACAAGGCGAGGATGAAGGTTACTTTGCGTAGCCTTACAAGTCCCGAATCACCGGAAGAACATGCCATGATCGAACTCGATGAGGTTCCAGACGCGGACCTGCCTTTGGTTGATGTTGGTGCCGTTTTCTACTGGAGTATTGGCTATCGCGTTGAACCCCATGGCCAAAAGAGAACGGAGAGCAGCATCCGATTCCGGCGACTCCCCGCCTGGACATCAACAGAAATCGAGCGGGCGAGTCGCCTAGCATCCAAGTTTGACGATCTATTTCGAAAATGAGTTCTGCTGATTCTGCTCCTCTCCCCGACGAGTTCGAGCTCTCTCTATTCGGTCCTGGCGTTGGAGAGTGTGTGCTGTTGCATCTCGGTCAGGGCATCTGGATGGTAGTCGACTCCTGCATCAACGCATCCACCAAGAATCCTATTGCACTGGACTACCTAGCTCAGATTGGCGTCGATCCAGCGGCAGCTGTGAATTGCATCGTGGTCACACACTGGCACGACGATCACATTCGCGGCATTGCTCAAGTATACGAGGTTGCAGCCAAAGCAAGAGTCGTTTGCTCAGCTGCCCGCAACACCGCGGAGTTCCAGAAAGTCTTAGGAGCCGCCGGGACATTTTCCGACAGCTCTGGCGCAGACCATATGTATGCGCTGTTCCGAAAGTTGGAGTCCCGATCCGTAACCACTCGTTACGGGGGAGGGCTTACCTGGGCACTGGCCAATATGTGTATTTATCGGAGTCCTCGGTCGACCGTACATCCCCTCAGTCCGTCATCTTCTACTTTCAACAGGGCTATGCATGAGTTCAGCCAGCTGATTCCGCCCAGCATCTACCAGATCGGCCGAGAGAAGGAGCAAAAGAAGCGTGCCGTCTCCAACCGACCCAATGAACTCTCCATTGCTCTCTGGATCGAGTGCGGGCCAGTGCGGGCCCTGTTGGGCGCGGACTTAGAACGAGGGCGTGATTCAAAGAGCGGATGGCGAGCGATTGTGAACTCCACTGTTCGGCCTCCCGGCAAGGCACGGATCTTCAAGGTGCCGCATCACGGCTCGAGTAACGCTGATCAGCCGCAGATTTGGTCTGAGCTTCTAGACCCGCAACCGCTAGCGGTAATCACACCGTTCCGTCGTAAGGGCCTGCCGAAGGACGATGACCTTGCTCGCCTGAGTGGCTATACGCCCAAGCTCTATTGCACGACTCACTCGAGGGGAAAGAAGGCAAGAGGCCGCCCGGGGTCAGTCAACAGGATTGTGAGGAGAGTGGCGCCCGATCTCCGGTTTACCACCGGGCCAATGGGACACGTGCGTATTCGCGTTTCCAGTGGGGGAGACCCCACGATTGAGACGTTTGGGCCCGCGCATAAAGTAGATGTCGTCGCTTGAAATCCCCATCCTGCCTCAATCGTAGATGTTAACGATCACCAGGATGCGTGGTTTTTTTTGGACCACTGTGCTGGTCCAGCGAATCTTATGGTCGAATCAACCGGGGACAACTCTTTGATAATCTGAGTGTTATCGTGTTTCTCTGACCCGCCTGAAGGAGGAATTCGCGGAGGGCACGATGACCGCTCAGAAACGACCGACAATCCCACTTCCTAAAGGCTGGCCATCACACGTCAAGTCCGCCGTCCTGCACATCATCTCGCTGGCGCACTTCTCCATCACCCACGCTCGCGGCTGGGCCGCCAACAGCGTTAGTGAACGAGTGCAAACAACTGCCGAAGCCGATCGCGTGCATCAGGAGATCGCCTTGCTGCGAGAAGAACTCCGCATCAAGCACGCCCGCATGTGCGGCATCTCCGCACTCAGACGGCCGCGCTACGCTCCCACCGAACGCTTGGCGATTCTCGAAGTTCGGGCTGCTCGCGGCTGGACGCTCAAACAGACGGCCGATGCCTTCCTGGTTTCATCGGTCACGGTAGCGTCCTGGTCCAAACGGGTCACAGAACACGGTCCCAGGGCACTGTTGCAGCTTCGCGAGCCGGTCAATCGATTCCCGGACTTCGTTCGATACGCCGTGCAGCGATTGAAGACCCTTTGTCCCAGGATGGGCAAGGTCAAGATCGCCCAGACGCTCGCTCGCGCCGGATTGCATCTCAGTTCGACCACAGTGGGGCGCATGTTGAGGGAATCCCCTCCACCCGGGGCAAGGCCGCAGGAGATGGTGTCGACCGGTTGCGCGGTTACGGCCAAGCGCCCCAACCATGTCTGGCACCTCGACCTGACGACCGTGCCGATTGTGTCAGGATTTTGGGCCTCCTGGTTTCCGTTCGCCCTGCCGCAATGCTGGCCATTTTGCTGGTGGGTCGCGGTGGCCATCGATCATTATTCGCGTCGGCTGATATCCATCGCCACTTTTCCGACTAAGCCGGACTCGCAAGTCATCTGCAGGTTTCTGGAAAGCGCCATTCGAAGCGCTGGTGCCACGCCCGATCATCTGGTCTGCGACAAGGACAGAATCTTCTGGTGCGAAACCTTCAAGGATTGGTGTCGGCGCGAGGGAATCAAGCCTCGCTACGGAGCTGTCGGGGAGCACGGCAGCATTGCCGTGGTCGAGCGGGCCATCAGGACTCTGAAGGACGAATGCACCCGCCGCATCCTGGTTCCACAGCGACGAAGAGAATTCCGCAGAGAACTGATGTCTTTTCAGGATTGGTACAACGAGCATCGCTCTCACATGACGCTCGAAGGTCGCACTCCGAATGAAATCTACTTCGGACGGCGCCCTGCCAATCGGCTTCCTCGTCTCGAACCTCGAAAACAATGGCCACGGAGATCGCGATGTGCCAAGCCCCGCACACTGGTTGCCGGACGGCCGGGTGATCGATTTAGCCTTGAAGTTTGGTTACCACGACGGACGTCGCCACCTTCCAGTCGTTTCGTTAAGGCGTGCCGCGTAAGGCTGGTCAGTCTCCACAACTTTGATCTCTGATCTTTCGTGGGCCTGTGTTCCCTTCGGCGCCCTGCTCCCCCACAATAGCTGGCGGTTAGCCTTCAGCAGCCGCGCGAAGATGCAACTTAGAGCTTTTCGTCTCTGATACTGGCCACGCTATCAGCCCAAACAGGCCAGCAAAGATCGCTAGCCTACTACACCCAGGATAACTTCTGTCATGGAGATTGTCTACAGGAGAGTTGACACGGAGATTGATTTGAGCCTTTCATGTGCAGTCGTTCTCTGCTTGTATCTACGAACAGTGGTGCTTATACTGACGGAAGCTTGAAGGCTCGGTTGTCGCAGGAGTTCTGTGACTGCAGAATGTTCAAGTAGACATTTGCAAGTCTCGGTCGAAGGAGCCGGATCGGATCTCACCCGACCGCATCGCTTCGACGCTGGCTGTAGAGGTGATTGCCAGAGTCCCAATCGGCGCGGGGCACGCAGGCGATCGATTGAGAATTCCCGCGTCGTGAGGCGGTTCCTTTGAACATCCTTCTCTACACTCCAGACAACCAGGTTACGCGCAATTACATGCCGCATCTCTGGATGTTCGTGATCCAGTCTCTGACCCCCCCTGAGCACAAGGTATTCCTGGTGGACGGAAACACCCAGCCTATGGACGAGCAGGAAATGGCTGAATTTGTTCGCCAGAACAATATCGAACTGGCAGGAATCGGCGCCATGACTCGAGCTGCGGCCCGAGCCTACCTGATGGCTGATGCGATTCGCGGGGCAGGAGCCAAAGTCGTCATGGGAGGACCTCATGTGACGGAAGTTCCCGGTGAGGCGATTGGTCGTGACACCGAACCCCGTCACGTCGATGCTGTGGTACTGGGTGAGGCCGACCAAATCTGGGCCCAGGTGGTCCACGATGCCGAGTCGGGACAGCTCCAGGATGTCTACCGGGCCACCGATGAAAAGGGCGAGGAGATTAAGCCTTCGCTGCAGGATTATCCGGAGATTCCATGGGATAAAATGGATCTAAACCAGTTCGATCTGATCCGGAAGATCCCGGCCTGGGGACGTTTCCTGATTCGAAAAGCGGGAGTTGACTGGAAGAGCATGTATCTCCTCCCGGTCGAATCAGGTCGAGGCTGTCCTTACAACTGTGACTTCTGCACCGTGACCGGATTTTTCGGCAAGTCGATTCGCTTCCGTACGGACGAAAGCGTGGTGGACGAGCTCCTGCGACTCAAGAAACGGGAAAGGCAGGAGAAAGGCAAGGTCGTTGTCTTTTTCATCGATGACAACTTCGCCATTAATGTTAAGCGGACCAAATCGCTGCTGCGTCAGATGATTGCTCGTGATGCCATCGTTCCTTGGGTGGCTCAGATCAGCATGAATCTTCTCAAAGATGAGGAGTTGGTCGATCTTATTGCCGCCAGCGGGGGACAATGGATCTTCATGGGCCTGGAGTCGATCGATCCAGCAAACCTGGCTGACGTCCACAAGAGTTTCAATAAGCCGGAGGACTACCAGGCGGTATTGGATCGTCTTGCCGATCGCGGTGTCTATGCCATCACCTCCTTCATCTTTGGCATGGACGGCGACCGGAAGGGGGTCGCTGACAAGACCGTCGATGCCATCGAAAGCTGGCCGCCGGGGCTGCCAGTCTTTGGTTTGTTGACGCCCTATCCTGCAACACCCCTTTACGATCGTCTGCAAGAACAAGGTCGTCTGACCCGACCCAAGCATTGGCTCGATTTCCGTCCTTTCGAAATGGCTTTTACTCCTGAGAACATGAGTATTGCTGCCGCTGAGGCGGAGGTTCGTCATGCCTGGACGCGTTGTTACGGACCGAAGGCAATCGAGGAGGCGGTGGCAAAAATCAGTCATCGATCGTTCAAGGAAAGAGCCGGTGTCCTGGTTTCGAGGTTGGCCTTCCGCGGAATCTACTTTCCCCAGATGACCTGGAAGCATTGGGCCGGTACTCTCTACCAGAACCGCCGCGTGATGGGCCGTCTGCTGGCCGAAGGCATTTCCCTGGCCTGGAAGGCCCGCCGCCGCTCCCAGCATTCGGAGCCGGTCCCAGAGCGTAAGGTCTCAGCAGCCGCATCTGGTAGTCGGCGCTGAAATAGCCTGTCGCTCGCGGCGTCGCATGAAACTTTGCCCTGGATGCAGGCTCCTCATGCCGGAGAATCCTAAGGAAAGTTACGATGGTTACTTCAACTGCAGCGCTGCCTGCTGGAGCCTGTTCACCGAGGTAGCGGGATATGAGTTTGGAAACCCCGCCCAGGTGTGGGAGGTCCATCAGCTGACGGTGGATTCCTATGCCGTGCAACACGCTGGCGGTCCTCATCCCGACAAGTCGATCACGATCCATCTTTCGGGACTGCATCTGGCATTGGAAAAGAGTGTGTCCCCGCCCCAGGTGGCTCCTCTGCTCAAGCGACTGGCCGACGCGAATCCCGACTGGCCCCACTTCCCTGCTCCACAGACAGCTGGCATGCTGACAATTTTCGATATCGCGATGGCTGATTCCGCTCCCGATCACTGTCGAATCGTGCGGCAATGGGCGGAATCGCTGTGGGCGGTCTGGTCCGATGCCCACTCCAGCATCGCTGATCTGGTCTCGTCCCACCTCTGATCGGACGTCAATTCACAGAGCGCCAGGGAGAGTTTGGAAAAGTGGAGCAAGTCGGCTAGCCCGGATTATGCAAGAGATCCGGATTCGAGTGGATTGGGGATCAGAAAAAATGCCGTAGCTCTCTGATATAAAAAGGTTTATCAAACAAATCCTTATCGGAGAACTACGGCAATGTCAAACCCAGTCTGCCAGACCACCCTGGCATTTCACTCGCACACACAAATCACGGCTCGTTTTGATGGTGGGAACCTGACTTCCGATGCCGGATGGCTGTTGTTTGGTTCCCTGGATCGGCAAGATCGACTCTGCGAGGACTTCAGTTCGTGTATTGCGGATAGCCGGGACCAACGCTACGTTCGTCATGAGCAGTTAAAGCTGATCCGACAACGAGTCTTTCAGATCGTTGCCGGGTACGAAGACTGCAATGACGCGGACACGCTGCGCTCGGATCCCCTGCTCAAGACCGTCTGTGATCAGTTACCTGAGAGCGATCCTGACTTGGCCACCCAGGCAACTTTTTCCCGTTTGGAAAACTCTGTCAGCAAGAAGGATCTCATGCGTCTGAGCCGGGGGTTCCTACAGCGTTATGTCCGCTCGCTGAAGAAGCGACGCCCCGACCCGGTCATCTTGGACCTGGACAGTACTGACGACCACACTCACGGCCAACAGGAATTCTCTTTTTACCACGGCTATTACCGAAACCACATTCTGCATCCTTGGCTGATCTTCGATGCCGTTACGGGGGACCTGGTCACTGTCGTATTGAGGCCTGGAAACAAGGGGGCTGCCTCTCACATCGTTCCTATTCTGAAACGAATCGTGAAAGCCATTCGACGAGAAGTTGGCAAGGAACTTCAAATTGAGATCCGGGCCGACAGCGGCTTTGCCACGCCTCGGCTCTACGAGTTCTGTGAATCTGAAGAGAACAAACTCCAATATGTCATTGGGTTAAGCCGGAACCCCCGCCTGCAACGGATGGTCGAGCCGATGCTCGAGTCGACTCGACTCAGGTTCGACGAGTTCGAGGAAAAACAGCGTCAGTTTGACGAGTTTCTTTATCGAGCCGGCAGCTGGGATCGATTCCGTCGCGTCATCGTCAAAGTGGAAGTCGACCATCGGGGGATCAATCGTCGCTTTGTGGTCACCAACCGAGACGATCTCTCTTCCCAGTCCCTTTATGATCACTACACCGATCGAGGACAGTCGGAGAACTTCATCAAGGCTTTTAAGAACCATCTGAGTATGGATCGGCTGAGCTGTCATCGATTCCTGGCCAACCAGTTTCGACTTCTCCTGCATGGGCTGGCTTACCAGATGTTCGTCCGACTCCGCGATTATCTGTATGGAACCCCCTGGCAGAAACTCGAAATCGAAACTTTGCGTCGCCGGGTCCTCAAAATTGGGGCGCGGGTTCGACAAACCACTCGACGCATCTGGGCCCATCTTTCCTCCGGCTTTCCGGAGCAGGCCCTTTTCCTCCTCGTCTTGAATCGCCTTAACTCCAGCTAGCCTCTCCTAGCTCCCGAATGATCGTTTAGGACACTCATTCAGGCCCAACTCCGTCTGAAATTCACTCCCCCACCTACTCCACACGGCTCGTCCACAGAGATCCCTCGAAAATCCGCCTGTCGCACTTTCGATCTCCCGATTTGGGCCACTTTCGACTCTCTTTTCAACTCCGGCCTACGGTTCTTGCATAATCCGGGCTAGAGAACTCCCCGGGGGGACGCTCTCGCTTTGCCGCCAAGTATCATCGGATTTGCGCTCCTCCACCGGCAGTGGCAGGCAAGTGCTGGACCCGCTCCCTCCGTCCGAGTATATTGCATCCCCATGATCCATCAGAACAAAGTTGCCATCGTCACCGGCGCCAGCCTTGGAATCGGGAGGGCAGTCGCCCACAAGCTAGGTAGCCAGGGTGCCGCCCTTGGAATCTGTGCCCGCAATTCGGAGCAATTGGAAAAGACCGCACGTTGGCTGGGAGATGCCGGAATTGAGATCCTGGCCAGCCCCTGTGATGTGCGTAATCCCGAACAGGTCAACCAGTTCGTAGGAGAAGTCGAGCGTCGCTTTGGACCGATTGGGATCCTTATCAACAACGCTGGTATGGGGGGGCCAAATCCTATGCAGGAGGCGAGCCACAGCGCTTGGCGCCGGATCATCTCGGTCAACTTGGACGGTACGTACTATTTCTGCAAGCGGGTGTTGGCGAGAATGCCGAGCGCCGGCCGGATCGTCAATTTGTCTTCTGTCCTGGGCAAGTTCGGAGTTCCGGGCTACACGGCTTACTGTGCTGCCAAACACGGTGTCATCGGCCTCACTCGTGCCCTTTCTTTGGAAGTAGCGGCCCGCAAGATCACGGTCAACGCGATTTGTCCGGGCTGGGTTGAAACCCAAATGGCCGAGCAAGGCATGCGAGCGGGAGCCCAGGCCACAGGCACCACTTACGAGGAGTTTCGGAGCAGTGCTTTGGCAGATGTTCCGTTGGCAGAGATTCTCGATCCTGAGGAGATTGCCGACCTGATCTCATTCCTGGCCTCCGGCTCCGCCCGCAACATCACCGGCCAGGCCTACAATATTTGCGGCGGCCAGATAATGCACTAGGAGCCCGTCCGAGTATTGGGGTGCGATCCGCACCAATACTCGGACAGGCTCCAAGCCCGGATAATGCACGCGTTGTCGGCTGCAGAGCCGGGATCATCCGCGCTGACTGCGTTGCCCACCCTCGGGCTGCTCAACAGAGTGCACGACTATGCTTCCGCGGCCCTCGCGCGTAACGCCTTGTCAGCGCGGCGCTTCCGACTCTTCGCTTCGACAACGCGTGCATTATCCGGGCTTGGAGTTCAACAGGTGCTTCAGGGGCAGATCCTGCAAGTTGCGAAAAGCAGGTCCCTCCATTTCGGCAAACTCACGGAGAGTCGCCAGATCTTCTCCCAGTCCTTCGCTGAAACGCTCTGCCAAGCCGGAAAGGCGCTTGCGCCAGTCCAGAATCATCAGGCCGTAACCGTAGAGATCGAGGTAGCTGCCGGCTGAGGTCGACCAGGAGGCGTCCAGCGCCATTCCGCGAAGCATTCGCGCTCTGTGGGTGTCGGGTTCGCGCCGGTAAGTTTCGATTGCCCACTCAATCTGCGCGGCAAATGCATTCGCCTCGCCCGAATAATCGGACACGTCTAGCCAGTCATAGAGATATCCGCAATTACTCACCTTGGCCAGTCCGCCTGTGCGATGCCCGACGACGACATTTCCCAGTAGCGATGCCTCGTAATCGACTAGACCACACGGTTCGAAGCGGGAGGGAATCAACATGAAGTCTCCTCCCGCCTGGATCAGCTTTCCGAGGACTTCGTTGAAATCATTGATGAAAGCGAAGCGTTCCGGATACCAGGAAGCGAGGCGCAAGAATTCTTGTTCGGTTATCCGACCCGTTCCATCTGGGGCAGAAGCCAAAATGATGAATCTGGCTCCTTCGTCGTAGTCCAGAATTCGTTCTGCCACGGCCGCCACTAACCCCAAGTTTTTCTGCGCCACCAGTCGGCCCACTACCGTGAGTAGAATGGGGGCTCCCTCGATCGCCGACCCGAAGATTTCCAGGCATAGGAGGCGCTTCAATTCGGCCTTCTTCGTCAGGGATTCAGCATCGAAGGAGTGGTCCTTGGAAAGCAGGGAGCGACTGACGAGCGGGTTTCGTAGAGAGAGGCCTCCGCTTCGCTTGGCAAGCTGTTTCAGGTACGTGCTTTTGAGCTGGGGCAGGTTGCGAGGCCAGTTGGTTTCTGAGAGCCCGTTCGTGATCCCGGCCACCGGAATCTGCTCGAGCACGTTCAGAGACCGGTTTGGAAGGAACACTTCGCCCACCTCTCGTCCCCCTTTTTGATGGCTGGCTCGGGCCCGCAGAGAATCATTGTCTTCTCTCAGTTCAGCCGCGTAGCCCCAGCTGCCACTCAGGTCTCCACTGACTGTGGTGACCCGGCCTCCGCTATGGTGCGATTTGAGGACAGCGGCCTTCAGCAAGTTCAGGTGGCCGAAGAAATCGAAGTACTCGTGAAACAGGCGATAGCCGTCCAGGTTGAGGTCGAAGAGCATCCCATAGGGATCTTCCAGAATCGGACATGCTCCCTGGTGAGTGGCATTATGGATCGTGAAATGCATCGGCAGGGTGTCATCCAGGGGAGCTGAAAGATAAAAGGGAATCAGTCCAACGTGATAATCGTGGATATGGAGAGCGTCGTATTTGCCTCCTGAAACAAATCCCGCCATGGCCTGTGCAGTGGCTGCGTAGAGCCGGGTCGCCATGAAGGGATCGTCGGGATAGACGGCGTTCGGGGTGGTCCAACCCAGTTGCCAGGAATCCCAGAAGAAGATCCCCGTGACGCCTTCGCTGATGCTTCGGCGATAGACATGGAATTCGAACTCAACCCCATCCAGAGCGGAAGGGACCGCCCCAATCAACTCGATGGCTTCCCGATCATAGTGGGCAAAGCAGGGGGAGAGCAGATCGATCTGCAGCTTGATTCCCCGTTGTTTGGCGGCCCGAACCAACTCTTCCGGCAGCTCTTCCATGACGGTTCCAAGACCTCCGATCTTGGCTCCGAAACCGCTCGAGACCCGCCCAATCTCCCAGGCTGCCATTGCGATGCGAAGTGTCTTTCTCTTTGCTGCACTCATCTAATTCTCCGTTCAATTGATCGCGTGATTCGCTCGCAACGATCGGCTCCCAGAGTTTTTCATTCGGACAGGCCCCCGGCGAAGCTCCGCCTCAAACTGACGAGCCGTAGTCGCATCCGTCCGGCACGAGCGCCCATTGTTTGCAAAACTTGACCTAAATGCCCAGAAGTTGCTCTGCTTGTTTATTCGGAGTACAGAAAGAAATCGTAAAGAGAACGGGAAATTTGGGCAATGACCTTCTCTCTAATCTCGACTGGTCGTTCCGACTCCCTGACAAAGACCACCACAGCCAGATGGCCTCGCCCATGGGGAAGCGAAATCACCCCTACATCGTTGGTGGTCCTTCCTATCGTGCCGGTCTTGTGAGCCACTTCGGTCCCCTGGGGCAGAAGGCCTTTGATTCGATTCTCTCCCGTTTGGCAGCGCCCCATAGTATCGATCAGAAGATCAGCACTGGTTCGAGAGATCCCATCTGCCTTCCAGATCTTCTGCAAGAGCGTGACCATGGCTCGCGGGGTGGCAGTGTCCCGAGGATCTCGGTCGAATGCCCGGGCAGCTGCTTCTCTCTTGGCGGACGAGACGGATTGGGCAAGTTGGTTGAACCGCTCACGAGTGATGCCACGATCGGCGGGGAGATTTTGGATCCCAATCCAATCCCCGATCAAGCGGATTGTCGGACGATCGACTCGAATCCCTTCGATCCCCTGACGCTTCATCTGGGAAGTGACGGCGGCAGAGCCTCCGGCCGCTGCGAGAACGAGATCAGTGGCGCTATTGTCACTGATCAGCAGCATCAACTCGAGAAGGTTGTGTAAGGAGATGGAAACGCCAGGATCGTCGAATAGGCTGGAGAGGGTTCCACTCCCTGGGTGCAGGTCTTCTCCGTCCAGCGTAATCATCTCGCTGAGGTGGACTTCACCCTCTTCGATGGATTTCATAAGTTGGAAAGCGATCGGAACCTTGTAGGTGCTGGCCATGGGAAACTTTTCGTCCGCAGCCTGGTAAAAGGAACGCCCCGTCTCAAGGTGCACTGCTCCAACGCCGACCCTTCCCCGGGCTTGCTGGCTCAGTTGGCTGATCTCTGCCTGGAGTGTCGTGCTCACAGCACTCTGGGCCCAAGTGGTTGCCGATTGCACGAACAGAAGAGCGATAGTCAGGCGAATTCTCAATCTAATCCTCCAGGTGCCGAAATTGGTGTCCTACAAAATCATATCTTCCCCAGGTATCCTCTGTTATTCCAGATTAATTAGCCGCGATTGCCTGAAGAATACGTTCCACGGCTTCAGCGCTGCGGTGCCAGCTCGCACTGCGATCCTCCAACTGGGAGCGACCGCTATCCGTCAACGTGTAAAAGCAGGCTCGTCGGCTGTTTTCGGTAATCTGCCAATCACTCGTGACCCAAGCTTTGCGTTTCAACCGTTGGAGAGCGGGATACAAAGAGCCGGGATTGACCTCGAACACTCCGCCCGAAATCTGCAGAATTCGCTCGGTGATGCCCCAGCCGTGCATAGGACACAGGGCAAGCACTTTGAGAATCAGCATCTCGAGAGTCCCCTGCACCAGATCACTCTTTCGGTCAGCCATCATGGACTCCTCGAGGGTAGCCAGTTATCTCTAGATTATCAAGAGTGCTTTTGGTCCACCCGAGCCTGAGCATGTATCATAGTCCGATGATCAGCCGAGCGATGGAAGATTATCTGAAGGCCATCTATCAGCTCGCTATTGAGGGAAAGCAAAAGGTATCGACTTCAGCTCTGGCCCGAAAAATGGGATGTTCGGCCGCCAGCGTTACGAACATGCTGCAGCGGCTCTCCGAATGGAAACTGGTTACCTACCGGCCCTACCAGGGTGTGGAATTGACCGATGCCGGAACCAAGGTAGCGCTTGAAGTATTGCGCCATCACCGTCTCCTCGAGCTCTATTTGCAGGAGGTTCTCGGTTACAGCTGGGACAAGGTGCACGATGAGGCGGAGCAACTCGAACACGTGATCTCGGAGGAGTTCGAGGATCGGATCGATGCGGCTTTAGGATATCCGACGCACGATCCTCACGGTCATCCCATTCCCGCCAAAGATGGGACTCTGCCGGCCCAGACAGACGAATCTCTATGGGACACCAGCGTCGGGCAGAAGGTCTGTGTGCTGCGGGTGAGTGACCGCGATCCGGAAGTACTGCGTTATCTGGCGACAATTGGCATTTACCCCCAGGTGCATCTCAACGTCTTGGAAAAAGCTCCTTTTAACGGTCCCATTCACGTCGAAGTCGAAGAACAGGCGCACGGCCTGAGCGAGGAACTGGCCAGGCAGATCTTTGTAGTCCCGGCCGCCTGAGGAGCTGGAGTCGCCCCTCAGGGCGTTCCCGAATTACGAACCCCATGGAAGAACAACTCGCCCATTTTCTGCGGGACACCGCTTGGCCCTTGCTCGCCGTGATCATCGTGCTGAGCCTCGGATTGCTCGGAAAGGCGGCCGACTGGTTGGTGGCCTACGCGGTCATGCTGTCTGAGTTTTCTGGAATCCCCAAACTGGTAGTCGGAGCGACCATTGTCAGTCTGGGCACCACGATGCCCGAGGCGGTGGTGTCGGTGCTGGCCGCCATCCAAGGAAAGCCCGGGTTAGCGATGGGGAATGCAGTAGGATCGATTATCTGCGATACCGGCTTGATTCTTGGGTTGGCCTGCCTGATCACTCCCCTGCCGCTGGATCGAAAGGTAGTGAACCGTCAAGGGTGGCTTCAGTTTGGAAGCGGCCTTCTCCTGGTCGTGGCCTCATTTTCGCTGAGCTCCTCGCCCTTGTCAGCTTTCCAGACAGGTGGGAGGTTGGAGCGGGGATGGGGCTTCTTGTTTCTGCTCCTGCTCTTGGTCTACATCTGGCAGAGTATTCGTTGGTCTCGAATCGAGGGGTCCGAAGCCAGTGGCGCGGATGAACTAGAAAATGGCACTCGGGCTATCCTGTCGGTGGTAGGAGTCGTGGCGCGGCTGGCGTTGGCAATTCTGGTGGTGGTGGGATCATCCTGGATCCTGATCCCTTCGGTAAGCGAGGCCGCCATGCGGATGTCGATCCCCGAGAGCATCATTGCGGTCACCATGGTTGCTTTCGGGACTTCTCTGCCGGAAATGGTCACCGCCATTACCGCCGCTCGACAGGGGCACGGGGAATTGGCGGTCGGAAATGTGATCGGTGCCGATATTCTGAATGTACTCTTCGTGGCCGGTGCCTCGGCGGCTGTGACCCAAGGCGGTCTCGAAGCTCCAGCCCATTTCTTTACTTTCTATTTCCCTTCCATGCTGCTGATGCTGCTGGTCTTTCGCTTGGGTATCCGGTTTTCTGGAAACCATCTGAAGCGACCCTTCGGATTGATCCTAGTTGCCAGCTATTTGGTGGTGACCGTGGGTAGTTATGTCCGGTAAGTAACCTTCGGGGAAAGGGTCCAGGGAGCCAGGGGGCCAATTCCCACCTTCGGGGAAGCGATCCGAGAGGCCAGGGTGCAATTCCCATTGTCGGAAAGGGATCCAAGTGGGTCAGGGGGCCAATTCCCACCTTTCGGAGAGAGGCGGTCCAGGAGGGTCGAGTTGCGACCGCCATACCACGACGTGAGGGGCTCGGGGGGGACTTTGCAGCGTATGAAGGGAAGGCGTCAGGTGGTTGCGGTCAGAGAGCGTACCCATGGGCATTGGGACCCCTGGAACTCTTGGACCCCTTCCGCGAAGGTGGGAATTGGCCCCCTGGCCGCCTGGACCCTTTCCCCGAATGTGGGAATTTGACCCTGGCCTCTCGGATCGCTTCCCCGAAGGTGGGAATTGGACCCCTGGCTCCCTGGACCCTTTCCCCGAATGTGGATCCTTTCCCACGGCGGCTACTCTGCTTCGATCCCCAGCTCAGACTCAAGCTGTTCCACCCGGCGCTTCAGCTCATCCAGCTGGCTCTGAAAATCGGCTGCGGTGGAAGACGGGCGGGCTGAAACCAGGACAGAGCTAGTCGTTACCTGGGCGGGAGTGTGACCAAACAGTATCCATCGCGATTCCTTCTGGCCGGACTGGCGGGGCAGCCTCTCGACCAGGGGAGGATCCTGATCAGACAGACCTCGCAACCTCTCCAGGACTGCATCAACTGAATCGAAAGGAAACATGCGCTCACTGCGAGAGCGAAACTCGCCGCCGGTCTGGGCACCCCTTAACAGGAGCAGAGTAAGCAAGGCCAAGCGGGAGCGATTCGCTCCCAGACGGCTCTCTGCCAAATGCCCCCAACGCTGGACCCGGGCTCCGCTGATCCGCTCCACCCAGCCATCCTGTTGCAAGACACGAAGGGTATTCAGCACATCCATCTCTCCCAGTTCCATTACGGGAGCCCGGTTGGTCTTCTGATTGCAGGCGGAGACTAGAGCTTTGACTGTCAGGGGGTAGTAATCAGGAGTCGTCTGCTGCTTCTCCATCAAAGCTCCCAGAACACGCTCTTCTGCGGGATCCAGGTCGGTCAGTGATCTCACAAAGTCTCCTCGGGAAGTTAGAACTCCACGACGTACAACAGGTAATAGATGAACCAACCACTGGAGACGACGAACAGCCAGATCGGCAATACGATGTGAGCCAGGCGCCGGTGTGCGGGCAAGTCCTTCTTGAATCCTGCCAGATAGATCAGGCGGGCGGCCAGCGGGCCGACGGTGATGGCCAACACGATGTGAGGCAAAAGAATGGAGAAGTAGATCGTTCTCCAGACTCCCTGTCCTTCGAAGGACTTGGAGCCGAAGACCGACCAGCGCCAGATGTAAGTGACCAGAAAGAGAACTGCTAGAGTGGTCGCTCCTAACATACAATTGCGGTGGAGTACGCGATTTTTCCGGAAGCGAATCGCGACCCAACCCGCCACCAAACAGGCTCCGCTCAGCAAGATGAAGGTGGCACTGAGAGTGCTGAGGGCTGCCAACGTCATCGAATGTTCCGGGAAGCTGAAAGAGTGAACTCCGCCGAGAGGCGAAGCACTACCATGGTCGCGTCATCGCCAGCCTCAACGCCGGAGCGGTGATCCCGCACGGCCTCCTCGATTCCGACCAGCATGGTGTCGGTGCTCTCCTCCCCGACAGCGCGGAGAGCCTTTTCGAGATTTTGCTCGCCAAATTCTTCCTTCTGGCTATTCTCTGCTTCCACCAGCCCATCCGTATAGAGAAAGAGTGATTCCGCCGGTCCAAATTGGACAGAGCCTTCGCTATAAGCTCCTCCAGGCAGCAACCCCAAGGGCCGCCCTCCCGACTCGAGCTTCTCAATTTTGCCGCCGCTCAAGAGCGCATACTGGGGATTGTGTCCGGCATTGATCCAACGCAGGAGCCCGCTCTTACCATCCAAAATTCCCAAGAACAGTGTCAGGTAAGTGGCGGAAGGGGTTTGCCGATGGATCTCAAGATCCAGTTCGGTTGCCAGCTTTGCCAGATCCCGTTCCACTGGAACTCGCGCTCTCAAGGTGGCCTGTAAATTGGCCATCAGGAGGGCCGCGGCAACACCTTTTCCGGAAACGTCCCCGATCAGGATGGCGATCTTTTCCTCTCCCCGATCGAAGTAATTGAAAAAGTCTCCTCCCACTTCCCGGGCTGGAATCGAAACTCCTTTGACCTCGGCAAATGGCACCTGAAGCGAGTCTCGAGGGAGGAGCTCCTCTTGGATCAGCCGGCACATCTCGAGTTCTTTGCGAATTCTCTCCTGCTCGATCAGTAGGTTCCGCTGCTCCTTGAGTTGAACCGCCATTCGATTGAAGCTGAGGGCCAGTTTTCCGAACTCGTCCCGGGAGCGAACCGGGACCCGGGCGTCGAGATCTCCGGTAGCCAGCTTCCCCACTCCGTCTGACAGGGTTTCCAGATTCCGAGTCATGCGTCCCGAGAGAGGGAGGATCCCGACCAAAGCAATCCCCACGATCCCAAGTCCGAAGAGCAGGTTGTAGAGGGCGGTTCGCTTGATTTCCTGGAGCCGGGAGGCGATCGGTCGTGCGATTCCGAAAACCATCTCCGAGCTCGGTTCCTGACGGCTGACCACCAACCAGTCACCCGTCTCTCGCGCCAGCTCTGGCTGGCCGGTCAGGCTCTCGAGGTTGAGCCCGGCCAACCTGTCCCGATCCTCTTCATTCTGGGTAAAAAGATTTCCATCTTGATCAATTGCAAAAGGGATTTCTCCCTGTCTCCGGCGAGCAGCGGAAAAAACCCGGCCCACGACGCGTCGCGAGTCGACCTGAGCCCGAATCGTGCCCACGTGTTCTCCCGCAACGCGGACCGCATAATTCAGCGTCTTTCCCAGAATTTCTCGAGCTTCGGGTTGAGCCAAGACTTTGCCGACCATGTCCTTGAGTCCAACACCCATGTCTTCGAGCGTCTCGTCCATTTTTTCCTTGACCGCAGCTGCGGTTTCCGGCCCCGCCACCTGCGAGAGTCCGTGCACAACCGCCATGCTCACCTGATTGGCACGCTGAACCAGTTGATCTGTGATCTGTTGAGCGTGAACCCGGCTGGCTTCGATAATCAGGCGCTGCTGCTCCTGGCGAACGATGATTTCGGTATCCTGTACCTCCTCCAGCTGAGCCGCTTCGAGTTCGAGAGAATCGATTTGGCGAGTCTCGACCTCCCGAGTCCTCACCTCAGGTGGGACCACTCTTTCGGGAAAATAAAAGATCATGGATTCCGGTGGCTGAGGGGGGGCGACAGCCGTTTCCGGCGAGGCTCCAGATACGCGAGCTGGCGGACGAGGTCCGCGTCGAGGAAAGGGAGGAGGTCGACGCTCTCCCCGTCTTCCGGGAGGCGACGAGCCAGCCGACTCACGGGTCGCCAGCAGGGCTAAAGAGGCCGCGTCCTCGGGTCGGAATTCGAGTGCGCTGATGAGCCCGGCAGCTTCGCCAAATTCGTTCATCAGTCGCTGGTACAGCCCCCGAGCGGATAGTTGGCGAGAGCCAGCACGCTGATTCATCAGCTCCCGGAAAGGCACTTGACCCAGTCGGTTCATGCGAGCGTTGAGGTCACGGCTGACTACCTCCATCCGCTCGCTCATGTTGCGCGTAATCTCATTGGATTATTGGATTCCACCTCGGCCACCCGGCGGAAGGTCTGAATGGAGGAATAATAGGAGTACAGCGTCAAGGCTGAGAGGGGAACGATCGCCAATAAAAGGAAGGCTAAAACCAACTTGGTGCGTAAACTCATCCGTTACCTCAATCTCACGACTCAAACTCCCAACTCCCTCGGGAGTACAGTCTGGATCTACGAAGAAAGACACTTTCTAGTTACATTCGAATCCCTGCGTTGTTCCAAATCGTCACACTCAGCGATTATCCTCCAATCCTCCCAGGCTTACCAGATTAGCCATCAATCGGAACGCTCCCGGAACTCCGGCCGGCAATTGCCGCCACAATCCGAGACCGACGTAGATCCACCGTCCCTTGCCGTGACGAGCTTCAATAAGTGAACCGAGTTTCTCCCCCGAATTGTATTCGAAGGGATCGGTGGTGCTCACCAGATCGACATATTCGCTGCTCTTTTCCCCGATGAAATAAAGGCCCCGCTCCTGAACCCACTGGGTCCAATCAGTCGGTCCGATTCGATTCGGAGTCTGAAACACCGGGTGGTCGGGCAGCAGTACCTCGACCGGGGCGTTTTCATCCGTGACTCGGCCCCGTCCAACCAGCAGAGGGTAAGGCGCATAGGGGCTGTTCTCGCGGCCACCTCGATTGAACTCGAATTTGTTGTATTGGACGATCAGCGTGCCTCCCGCCGCCACCCAGTCGAGCAAGCGGGCATTATTCGCCTTCAGGTCCACCCGATTCAGGTAGGCACGAACTCCGGTGATGATCGTGTCATACTCGGATAGATCGCCGAAGGCCAGATCTTCCTCACTCAGGAAACTGATCTTGAGCCCCAGCTGACGCAGAGCGGGAGGAACATCGTCTCCCACTCCCATCACGTAGCCTACCTTCAGACCGTCTGCTACTTTGACGTCGATAGCGTTCACCTGAGTGCGTGCCGGATGGTAGAGATGTCGTCGTTCGATGTGATCGTAATCGATGACCTGGTAACCCTGCCGGAAGGTTTGGCCTCCCATCTCAACGCTGGCCGTGACCGAGTAGGTCCCTTGGGCCAGTCCGCTTACCGGATAGATCCTGAAGCGGCGCGTGATGGACTGCCCTTCTCGTTCAAAAGCTAGGTTCTGGAAAGCTGGCTCGATCCGCCATCCGGATGGGGCTTGAAGGCTGACTCTTGCTGGGCCGGCATCAAGTCCGTTGTAGAGGGCGGTCACCCTGACTTCCGCGCCCTCGCTTTCCCGGTTCAGCGGAAGAATCGTGATCTCCGGACTCACCGAAACCGCTATTGCTGGGACCACCATCAGCTCGTGGCGTTGCTCCCCGCCCACCCAGGGCCCGGGGTACCGGTACTCTGCCGGTCGGCCCACCGGCACCACTACGCCGTCGAGCTCGAGCTCCGCTTCGAATACCACCGGAGGAGGAGACCAGGGAGCATTGACATCGGCGTCCCCCTCGATGTCAAACCGGTCCACGGAAGGATCGTTACGGTGCCAGAAGGGGCCGGTGAGCCGTGGCTCAGGCCCTACCTCCGCCTGATAAGTCCAGCTCACTACCTGGTACGGAGTGAGAAGCTTAGGCAGTTCGGTTACCGGCTGCACTTTCCAGCCTGCAGGAGTCATCAAGCGGACAGAGCCCAGCTGCAACGGCTGCGCCGAAGCATTAGTCGCAGTCACCGAGACCTGAAAAGGCTGGCCGGGAACCACTTGTCCATCATCCACAACCACCTCCAGACGAAACTGACTGGCCAATTCGAGGGCCTTTGTGAAGTCCTCCTCCTTTTTTTCGAGCAGAAAGCCGATCTGATACTTGCTCGACTCTGTGAGATTGCTGGCCTCCACTTTCGACCGAAGCTGGCGTACGAGCGCCAAGCCCTGTGCCAGCGGCTTCACGATTTCTGCCGGCTCGGTCAGGACGAAATCTTCTTGAATCTTCGCGATTATGGATGCCAGCCGATCCACTTCGGAGGGCAGAAAAGGCACCCGGTCTTTCTCCGGTCCGGCATACAGGACTAGAGCCTGGAGCCCTGTCTCCACACCGTCCAGTAGATCCTCGTGTGACTCGGCTCCATCGACTGCGGAATCGACCAGCCGCCATTGCGAAGCCCTGGGTCCGGGCAGGGCCGCTAACTGTCCCATTCCCTGGCACTTGTGCATGGAGCGGGCTTCTGATCCGATTTCGGCGTAGGTGCGGTTAAACAGCGGGTCGAATGTACCGGTTTGCATGCGGACCACGCCTGGTGCTGGCGGGGGAGTACTCCCACCCCTCCGGCCGCGCCGGCCTCCGCCGCGTTCATAGAGTTTGAGAGCTTGCCAAGGATGGAGACCTTCCGCCAACTGCTCAGGAAAACGGTTGGGATCTGCCGCCGCGCGAAAAGCTTCTTCGGTAATTAGGGCGGAGGTCTGATGATGTTGGCCGCCGCCTCGGCCTGAACGGCTCAAGCTGCCAATAACGTTCGGCCGAAAGCGCCGGATCAGTCTCACGGTATCGGCCAGGATGTCTTCCCTGCCCCACTTCTCGAAGGTCTCTTCGACGCTGAAGGAGTAGCCGAATTCAAACGCGCGAGTGAAGAACTGCTCGGCTCCAGTCCATTCATGCATGGAGAGCAGCTCGCCGGTTCGAATCATCCCGATCGCTTGGAAGAGCTCAGGCCCAATTTCGTTTTGCCCGCCGTCTCCTCGGGTCAACGTAAGTAGTCCAGTACGGAGTCCCCGACCTCGGCTGAGCATGACCAGCAGGCCGTTGTCCTCGTCGTCAGGATGGGCGGCAGTATGCAGAAAGGAACCTGTCACCGGCAGTTTGCGCAGGGCCAGGGCCAGACCCAGCGGACCTTCATCATATTGGGACGGTGCCTGGCTCCATGCCAGGCCCCAGCCGAGCACGAGAATCAAACCACTCAGTACGATCCAGGGTTGCCTTCGATTCGACATCATTTAGCTCCTAATTCGAGGGTCGCCCAGTGACTAGTGCACTGTCCGATAAGTTACCGATGTTAATATTGGCCGAGCGATTCGCGAGCATTTTGGGCCTTTGCCAGGATTGAGTCAGCAGTGGCGCGCCACTTGAAGGGCTTGGCCAAGCGTTGATTGTGAACCCGAATATATCTTTTGATTTCCTGTCTCAACTCTTGGACGCTGCTGAAAGAGTTTCTGTAGATCGAACGGCGCTCCAGCTGTGAGAACCAGCTTTCGACGGCATTGAGCCAGGAGGCGCTAGTGGGCGTAAAGTGGAGGTGGTATCGGGGCCGCTGGGCCAGCCAGCTTTGAACCTGCTTGGTCTTATGAGTGCTCGAGTTGTCCAGGATTAAGTGGACATCCAGTTCGGGCTCGACCGCTTGATCAATCTGGCGGAGAAAAGCCAGGAACTCCTTGGCTCGGTGCCTATTGGTGATGCGGCCCATGACCTCACCTGTCACCACATCGAATGCGGCATACAGACTGGCTGTACCGTGGCGCTTGTAATCGTGTGTCCGGCGTTGGATCTGTCCCGGTCTGAGCTGGAGCATCGGCTGAGTTCTATCCAGAGCCTGGATCTCAGTTTTCTCGTCCACGGATAGAACCAGCGCATTGTCGGGCGGATCCATATACAGCCCCGCCACATCGATTACCTTTTCGGCGAAGTGAGGATCGTTGCTGATTTTAAAGTTACGGACTCGATGCGGCTTCAGGTCGGCTGCCTTCCAGATCTGGGCGACTTGATGTTTGCTCACTCCAGAGTGTTCGGCCATCAGTCGCACACTCCAGTAGGTCGATTCCCGTGGGATGCGTTCAACGGTGGCTTTGAGAATAGCTCGCACATTGGCATGCGATAGCTTCCGCGGACGGCCCGATCGAGGTCGATCCTCCAGTCCTGACACTCCCGGCTCAAGATAGCGCCTGCGCCACATTTGCACACTCAGTAGCCGCTTGGAGAGCCTTTCCGCAACTTCAGTCGCCATCAGCCCCTGGCCGCAAGCCAGAATTATTTGAGCCCGTTCGGCCAAGACTCGATCGGTCTTGGAAGCCCGCAACCAGGACTCCAGTATTCTTCGATCTTGTTCGGGTAGCTTTAGTCGGATGTGGGGTCTTGCCATGCCCAACAATAGCAAACTACCCTGACAATTAACATCTGGAACTTTCCGGACAGTGCACTAGGCGAAAGACACCCGCCACGGCCACAACGGCAACCGCCCCTACCACGTTGTACCAGAGAAAAGAGATGGTGGTCAGCTGCGATACTGCGGCCACCGTTGCCATCCCACCCAGCAGGCCAAAAAAAGCTCCTGCCGAAGTAGCCCAGCGGGTTCCAATCGCCAGGATGAAGACTCCCAGCAGCGAACCATAAAAAAAGGACCCCAGCCGATTCACGACCTCGATCAAGGAACCCAGTTCGGCCGCCTTGATGGCCACCACACAGGCCAGAAATCCCCAGAATCCGGTGGCCACTTTCGAGACGATCAAGTAGTGCCTGTCCTCAGCCTGGGGCCGGAAATGGCGGCGATAGAAATCCATCACCGAAGCCGTGGCCAGAGAATTCAACTCGGCTGAGATACTCGACATGGCGGCCGCAAAGATGGCCGCAATCATCAGCCCAACCACACCTACCGGGAGGTGGGCGATGATGAAAGAAGGGAAGACGTAGTTCACGTCCCTGAAGTCTGGTTCCTGCCGGACCTCCTTCACCCGCTCAACGGCGCGGCTCCGCAAGTCTTCCTGCTGCCGCAAACGAATTTCGTATGCGCTCTTTGCCTCTGCTCCGGGCTGGGCGGCGAAGGCTCTCGCGGTACGTGCTAGTTCCAAGGCGCCCGTCTGGTACTGATCCTCGAGACTCCGGAACTGTGGGTCGGCCTGCATCTGTTGGGCTACGCCTGGATTGAAAATCAGAGGCTGTCCCTCAAACTGATAAAAGGCAAAAACCAGGACTCCGATCAACAAGATCACGAATTGCACCGGAATCTTCAAGAGCGCGCTCATCAACAGCGACGTCCGCCCTTCGTCGATGGAGCGAGCGGTCAGGAAACGTTGTACCTGGCTTTGGTCGCAGCCAAAATAGGCGAGCATTAGAAAGACTCCGCCGATCAAACCAGACCAGAAGGTATATGTCTGATCCAGGTCGAAGGAGAAATCGATCGTATTCAGGTGCCCGCTGATTGAGGTCAACTCGAGAGCCTTGCCCAGGCTCACGTCGGCCGGAAACCGGCTGATGATGACGATGACGACGACCGCCATGCCGATCAAGATCAGCACCATCTGCTTGACATCGGTCCAGGTCACTGCCTGGACTCCTCCCAGCATGGTGTAGAACACGGTCGGTACCCCAATCGCCAGAACCGTCAGCTGGAGGTTCCACCCCAGAACGATCGAGAGGATCACGGCTGGAGCTGCAATGATCACGCCACAGGAAAGTCCTCGCGACACGAGAAAGAGGAAACTCGTCAAGGTACGCGTCTTGGCATCGAACCGCTGTTCCAGATACTCGTAGGCGGTAAAGACATCGGCCCGGTGGAAGAAAGGGACCACCGTGACGCACAGGATGATCATGGCGAAAGGGAGCCCGAAGTAGAACTGGATGAAACGCATTCCATCATCGAACGCCTGACCGGTAGTTCCGACCAGCGTGATGGCGCTCATCTGAGTAGCCATGATTGAGAGCCCCACGGCCCACCACGGCAGACTCCGGTTGGCCAGGAAGTAGCCTCGGACCTCATCTGTCTCTCGGCTCCGCCGGATGCCGTCAATGATGACGTAGCCCAGGTAGCCCAGTACGATCAGCCAATCAATTGAGTGCATCAGACGCTAAAATAGCGGGAAAACAACCACAGCAAAAAGATCACGGCAATCGTATTGACCACCACAATCCAGTAGATTTGTCGCCAGTTCCGGTAACTCCCGGTTTCGGGAGCAGTTGGTGCGTGCAAGACCCCCCCTCGATGAAAGTCTCTACATCATAGACGTTGAGCAGAGCGTTTGCGTTTCTGCGGCCTGGAAATGCAATCGCAGAGTCGCTTTGTATGAGATCCGGAATGGGCCAGTATCCAGCTTGCCAGCTAGCCCGGATAATTCACGCGTTGTCGAAGCGAAGAGTCGGAAGCGCCGCGCTGACAAGGCGTTACGCCCGAGGGCCGCGGAAGCATAGTCGTGCACTCTGTTGAATAGCCCGAGGGGGGGGCAACGCAGTCAGCGCGGATGATCCCGGCTGTGCAGCCGACAACGCCCAACGACCCCGCTACGAGAAGCAACTCCTCCTGATGAGGGTTCGATGTCGTCATTACGGCACTGACTCTCGTCTCCCAATAATCCCCTCTCTGCGTAACTCCGCGTTTCGGCGCCTCTGCGCTTGCATTTCAGCCCTGGGTCGCCAGCACAAACTCTCCCCAATCGATTTGGGGACGGCCCGACTCATACTCCTTGGCTTTCCGAATCGTGAGGTCCGCCATCGCCTCCACGATCCACTCGAAATTCTTCTCCCCCACCGAATGATAGTCGGCATCGGGGGCCGGATTGCAGAAATCAATGGCGTAGGGCTCGCCGTCACGAATTGCCAGTTCGACGGTGTTCAGGTCGTAGCCTAAACCCTGGTTGAGAGCTAATACCGCGGACTCCATCCTTTTCGCCAGACCGGGGTCGATCTGCCGCGGTTCGAGGGAATACTGCTCTTCGAAGGGTTTGCGGGGATCGTACTCCATCATCAGGACCTGCTCCCGCCCGACGCAGTAGCAACGGTAGTATTGGGAGAAGACGATCTCCTCCTGAAGCATCATGACAAGCTGTCCGGTCCGGTTGTAGATCTCGAATAACTCTTCGGGACTTGTCACCCGATAGACACTCTTCCAGCCACCTCCGGAAAATGGTTTGAAGTAGGCAGGAAACCCGACGTACTCGAATATGGAGTCCCAGTCGAGGGGATAGGCAAGGTTCCGCATCAACATTTCATTGGTATCAGGCGGATGTTCCTTGGAAGGCAACAGCACCGTCTTAGGTACGTAGACTCCGAGCTTTTCGGCAAGCGCATTATTGAAGAATTTTTCGTCGGCGCTCCACCAAAAGGGATTGTTGATGACAATGGTCCCGCTCAGGACAGCGTTCTTCAAATAGGCCCGGTAGAACGGAATGTCCTGTGATATGCGATCAACGATCACGGCATATCGACAAGGGGCAGCTTGAATCACCTTGTCGATCGAGACGAATTCGGCGGTAATACCCGGTTCCTTTCTTTCGTTGACTCGCTCTACGAAGACGTGCGGGAAGGTATTTTCCTGACCAAACAGAATCCCAATCTTTCGGGGCTTCGGCATTAGAAATTCTCCTGATAACAGGCAGGATGCCTATTTTACTTAACGCCTAATTCGGTTGCGAACCACCCGTAACTTCATCGGGAGGCAAGTCCGGTTTCGTCATATTGGGTTTGGGGCCGTTGAAGAGATAATGATTGAACCACTCCAGATTGTGGGTCATGGCGGCTCTCATCGCCCGGGGCTTGCTGATCCCATGCCCGAACCCCCGATAAACCACCATCTCTACCGGCACCCCCCGATCCTCCAAACCCTGCCGCAGCTCATAGGCATTGGGAATCGGAACCCGACGATCGAACTCCCCGTGCTGAATCAGGGTGGGGGTTTTGGCCTGCAGAATATAAGACATGGGAGAGGTCTTGCGATAGATCTCCGGGTCGTCAGCCGGATCGTCTCCCAAGTAATTGATGGTGAACGGGGTAATGTCGGTTTTGTAGTAGTAGGTGGCCCAATTCGAGATTCCGGCCCCCACGGAAATGGCAGCAAACCGATCGGAGGAGGTAGTTAGAAAAGCAGAGATATATCCACCCTGGCTCCAGCCCATCGAGCCGACTCGCGCGGGATCCACCCAGCCTTTCTCGACCAGATGCTGTACTCCAGAAAGCACATCCCAGGCATCTCCTACTCCCAGATTCCGCATGTTTAGCTTGCGGAATTTCTCACCGTAGCCGGCACTCCCACGATAGTTCACCCTCAGGATCAGAGCTCCTTGAGCAGCCCACAGATCGACTGGGTAATACCGAGTACCCCGCGATAAGAGCGAGGGACGGTCGATCCCGGTGGGGCCGCCGTGGATAACGCAGAGCAGAGGGTAGCGGCGCGAGGGATCGAAATTCTGGGGTTTGATCAGGATTCCCTCGATCTCGGTGCCATCTTCACTCTTCCATGAGATCACTTCCCGGGTTCCCAGGACATAGTCTTCTATCGCGAGGCTTGCATTTGTCAATTTGCGGGGATGGCTGCCGTCCGTCTCTGCCACATAGAGTTCAGGAAGCGCGTCTGTACTCTCCATGGAATAGGCCATCCACTCCCCGTCATGGCTGAAATCGATGGAGCTGAACATGGCATCATCCGGTCCCGAGATACGGCGAATCCGACCCGTGTCTGGATCGAGCAGAAAGAGGTGGGAGGCAGTCTTTTGGGAAGCCGAGAAGTAAATGCCGTGATCGTTCCATTCCAGAGCTCTCGGGTTCTCGTCGAAACTTCCTGTGAGTGGCTCCAGCGGGCCACCCTCGATGCTGACCCGTGCCAGCTGAACATTGCTGGCGTAGTATTTCTCCACGCCCAGATAAGTGCTGATCAGCAGGCTCTTCCCATCTGGTGAGACAAGCACGACGTTGTCGGGTCCAGCCTGCTGAACAACAGCTCGGATCTTGCCACTCTTCAAGTCGAGCTGGTAGACGTCGGAACTTGCTCGATCCACCAAATCGGGCGTCCTGGCCGCGGTGAAAGCAATCGCTGAAGAATCGGGAGTCCAGCTGAAGTTCGTGATGTGCCGATCGGTGCCCTGAGTCTGCTGCTTCCCAGGCGTCGCCTTTGCAAACGCTTCAGCCACATCCAGAGTCCAGAACTGGCTGAATCGGTAATCTCTCCGAACGACATGGGAGTCCCCCAAGAATTCCTTTCTCTTCTTGCTCGCCGCGTCTTCCGGCTCCTGAGCGATGAAACCGATCTTCCGACCGTCGGGAGACCATTGGAAGTTCTGCACTCCTGTGGTCAAAGCCGACAACGTCACAGATTCCCCGCCCTGGGGCCGGAGCGCGAAGATCTGACTCTTCCCATCTACCGACCGCACAAAAGCAATCCATTGACTGTCAGGGGACCAACGAGCCTGGCGAGCGGAGGCTTTTCCCCGTGTCAACTGGCGTGATTCTCCTCCATCGGCTGGCACGAGATGGAGTTGGCTAATGAAGGAGTCCTCCTCAAAATCGGGCAGAGTGACACTGTAGACAACCCACTTCCCGTTGGGAGAGATTACTGGACCCGCCGGCATCGTCACCTGCATCAATTCGTCGACGGTGGGAACATGGGCAGCTCGCCCAGCGACCGATTGGATCAGGAGAGCGAGCGAGACAACTAACTTATAATTAGGCATGGTCACTCCTTAGTCTTAGTCTGCAGGACTAAGTCAGCGACTAGGAGCCCATCCTAGGCGCTGCTTCGAGGGTTTCTTCGTTGGCAACTGATTCAAAGGCCTTGAAGTTATCGTTGAAGAGTTTCGCCAGCTTCTGTGCCGCCGTGTCATAGGCTTTCCGATCGGCCCACGTATTCCTGGGAGTCAGAATCTCGGCCAGCACATTCGCACACTCGGAAGGAACCGCCAATCCAAAGACGGGATCTGTTTGGTAGTCGGCATTTTTCAAACTTCCATCATGGATAGCGTCGATCATGGCCCGCGTGTAGGAGAGGCGGATACGTTTGCCGGCTCCAAAACCGCCCCCTGACCAACCCGTGTTGACGAGCCAAACCGAGACATCGTGTTGTCGAATCTTCCGGGCCAGCATTTCGGCATACTTGGTGGGATGCCAGACCAGAAAAGGAGCTCCGAAACAGGCTGAGAAAGTGGCTTCGGGGTCGGTAATTCCGACCTCGGTTCCCGCGACCTTGGCGGTGTAGCCACTGATGAAGTGATACATGGCCTGGCCGGCGGTTAACTTGCTCAAAGGGGGCAGCACTCCAAAAGCATCGCAGGTCAGGAAGATCATGTTCAGCGGATGACCCGCCAGGGCCGGGATTTTGGAATTGGGAATGAACTCGATCGGGTAGGCCCCGCGTGTATTCTTGGTGACCGAGGTATTCGCGAAGTCCACCTCGCGCGTCTCTTCGTCCAGAATCACATTCTCGAGCACCGAACCGAATCGAATAGCCTGGTAGATCTCAGGTTCCGCTTCCGCCGACAGGTTAATCGTCTTGGCATAGCACCCGCCCTCGATGTTGAATACGCCGTTTTCGGTCCAGCAGTGTTCGTCGTCCCCAATCAAGAAACGATGTGGATCAGCCGAGAGTGTGGTCTTTCCGGTTCCGGACAGGCCAAAGAAGATCGACACGTCTTCCTCAGCCCCCTGGTTGGCTGAGCAATGCATGGAAAGGACTCCCCGTTTGGGCATCAGGTAGTTCATGAGAGTGAACACACCTTTTTTCATCTCTCCTGCATACTCTGTTCCCAGGATGACCGATTCCCGATCCTCGAAGTTGAGTGAGACACTGGTCGCCGAGGTGAGACTTGGCAAGGATACATCGGCCGAATGCCGACCGGCATTGATGACGACAAAATCGGGTTCTCCGAAGTCGGCGAGGTGCCGGCGCGGTGGCCGGATCAGCATGTTATGCATGAACAGGGCGTGGTAGGCCCGCTCACAGATGATTCGAACCTTCAGCTGGTGGAGTGGATCCCAGCCAGCATAGCCGTCAACCACATAAACGCGTTCGGCTCTCTTCAAGTATCCAAGGGCACGTTTCCGGTTCTCGGCGAAGATCTCCGAGCTGAGCGGAATGTTGACGTCTCCCCACCAGACATCCGGGCTCGAAGCCGCTCCCTCAACGATTCGCTTGTCCTTGGGGCTGCGTCCGGTCTTTTCGCCCGAAAATGCTACCAGTGCGCCATTGGCCGCAATGAGTGTCCCCTTCTCCAACGCCAAGGCTTCTTCATAGAGTTGCGCCGGAGCCGCGTTCCTCAGTACTCGACTCCAGTCGATTCCATAGCGAGACAGATCCAGTTCTTGAGACATGAAGATGTAACCCTCAGAGCATTGTCATAAAAGGCAAAATTGTACGCCTTTTCCGAACCTCGTGCCACTTCCCGGCCTTCATATCGCACCCGGATCCCCCTCCACAATGCGTCGGAATCCGGCCGGATCAGTGTCTCCTTCGGTGTTGATGACCAGGACCTCAGAGTGGTCATTGATCTCCAGGTATTTCAAATCGGCGCCAAGCGCGGGATTCGACAGCAGAGCCAGTAGTCCGGCGAGGCCAGCAGCGCCTGTTTCGCCGGCCACAATTCGGGCATCACTCCCCCGCGGGCGATAGAGTCGGCGCACGGCATCCTCGGCGTACTGATCCTCCACGGCCAGGAACAGATCGATCCCGACTCGCAAAATCGGCCAGGCCTCCAACGAAGGGAACGAACAATTGAGCCCCGCCATGATCGAATGGATGGATCCGGACGCTCGTTGGGGTGATCCGTCCCTGGATCGGATCGAACTTAACAGGCAATCAGCTTCCACTGGTTCGACACAAATGAAGTGGGGCTGTGAAGACCAGGACTTCATGACCCGTAGGGCTGTGGACGCCAGTCCCCCTACACCACCCTGCAGAAAAACGTGGCTGGGGAGCGAAATGCGAGCTTGTTCCAGCTCTTCTCGGATCTCTTCAAAGAGTGTGCAGTAGCCGGTCGTGATCCAGGTGGATATCCGCTCATAACCCGGATATGCGTTGTCAGAGAGAACTGCCCAGCCATTCTTGCGGCTGACTTTTTCGGCCTCCGCTACCGCCTGGTCGTAGTGGCCGCTCACGGCCCTGACTTCCGCCCCTTCGTCTGCAATCGCCTGTCGGCGTGCCGAGACCATGTCATCGGGAACAAAAACTACTGCTCGATGTCCCAGCTGTCGTGTTGCCCAAGCAACTGCCCGGCCGTGATTTCCGTCAGTGGCAGTGGCAAAGGTAATCGGAGCCGTTCCGGGTGGGTGGGTTTCCAGGAAGCGGGCCAGCCCATAAGCGGCGCCCAGGACCTTGAAGGCTTTTAGACCGAGCCGCTGGGACTCGTCTTTGACCAGAATCCGTCCCAAACCCAAACCTGCGGCCAACTCAGGAAGATCGTGCAATGGGGTGGGCTTGTACCCCGCCAGAGTCCGATGAAATCTGCGCACCTCTTGGATCACTTCCTGCGAGAGGGCCGGAACTCGAGCTGGTTCCAGGAATCGATTTTGCGTGGACCGGGCGGTACTGATTTCATCCATCTTCCTAATCTACCCTGGAAGGTCCCTCCAAGCTATGATTGGAGCGATGAAGACCCTAATCATATTTAGACACGGCAAATCGGACTGGGGTGCGGATTACCCCGGCGATCATTCCCGCCCGATAGCCAAGAGAGGACGACGTGCGGCCTCGGTCATGGGACGCTTTCTGGCTCTCACCGGTCAGCTTCCCGACAGAGTCATCAGTTCCTCAGCCCGCCGCGCCCACGAAACCGTTGAGCTGGCTCATGCAGCTGGCGGCTGGGAATGCGAAATTGAAATCGACGATTCGTTTTACGAGGCCAATGTCGGCATCGTGCTCGGGAGAATCCGGCGCGAACCCGATACGACCGAAGTGCTGTTGATCTCGGGACATGAGCCTACTTGGTCGGAACTGGTCTCAAGCCTCTCGGGAGGCGGCCAGGTGCGCTTTCCCACCGCAGCCATGGCACGCGTCGATCTCGATATTCACCAATGGGGTGCGGTTGCGCCGGGTAGGGGACGCTTGATCTGGCTGATTCCCCCCCGCCTGCTGAGTGACGGGGAACTCAAAATCTGAGTTTTGCAGGTGGGGGAAATGCAAGCGCAGAGACGCGGAGGCGCAGAGATTTTCGCAGAGAGGGAATTGGGGAGGAAAATTCAGGCGTGTACGGGAGTGGCGATCCGCAAACCCCATCCCGTCCGGAACCTCAACAGATTTGCTCTCCGCCTACGCGTCTCTGCGATTGTATTTCGTCTGCTGGCCACGCCACGAAGCCAATCGGTTGCGGCCCCGGCGCTATGTCTCTGCGCTCGCGTTTCAAGGACGGGTACTTGGCAGTTTCCTCAGTAGCTCGCCCATCGCGGGATCGTCCGGGTAGCTCCGGTCCAGATCTACTACATCGGATTCGTAACCTGAGACCTGGCCCTTTTCGTCCAGTTCGAAAACCAGTCTGCCCAGCTGGCGACCCCGTTCGATACTGGAGAGGATGATGGCGTTGTTGACTTGTACGGGTTCGTACAGCCTGTACTGGCGTTCCGTGGTCAGAATCGCGTAAATCTTGTCGTTATCGCTGGCCATCCGATGGAGCAGCGAGCCGGGTTCAGCCGACCCCTTTCGGAAGTAGTCGGCCAAAACCACTACAAAATCGACCTGGGGCGCCAATTCCGGCATCACCTCGGCAATTGCGGCTACCGGATCTTGCCCACGGAAACCGGAGTTGGGCTTGACTCGGCCGGGTTCGACAATTCCCATGAATCCGATACGAAGATCTTTCTCCAGGCCGGTCTGACCCGGCTTCAAGGTAAGGATGGCATAGCGGTCCGGACGCTTTACGGATGCTCTGCGGGGAACCAGATTAGTCGAGATGATGCGAGTGTCCCGCCCTTGTTGCGAGGCCAGTTCGGACCACAGGTACAGATCCTCGGCACCCAAATTCATTACTGAAAGCGGCAAGATCTCCATTGCCTTCAGGATGGCTTCGTTGATCGTATTGGCATCCGGTCCCTGGGGCGCGAAGATGCTACCGGCATCAACCTGAATCAATGGAGCCCCAAATTCCTCGGCGTATTGGCGGCTGAAAGTGGCTCGGCGGGGGAATCCTCCATTGGGCTCCACTTTGCAGCCGCAAGTACCGAAGGTTCCAGTGATCCAACCACTGAAAAGGAGGGCAAACTTAGGAGCTTTCGTATCCGATGCCCCCAACAGTTTGGCGCTCAGACTCAAACTCGCCAGCAAGACTAGCGCACAGATTCCGAAATCGTGTAACAGCCGTCTCATAGTTCTTCTTTCCTTCCACAGCACCGGTTTAGCTTCGGGAACCACATTGTCATTACAGGTCGGCTTATCGTGTAAGTTCAAGCTCGACCAATCCGGTACGCGCCAAATCTCGCACCAATCGATCGACAGCGCTCAGTGCAACCGGCTCTGTGATGGCGGTCAGATCATTCCTCAGATCCAGAATCGTCCTGACACCGTCGATCAGATTGACGAGCAAATAGATGTCTAGCGAACGTGCCGACTCCGTCTCGTACCAGGACTGCTCGGCAAGGGGCAACCTCCGCTGGGGAAGACCATTGGCCAGAGGACCTCGCGTGCGACGCTTGGGAATCCAGCGTGAAGCTTCTTTCTCAGCGTCGTTCAACCGCTTCGGCGTGGGAAATCGCCCGGCCTGTTGATAGTAGATTGCCTGCAAAGTGAGGCGTTGCAACTCGGCCAGCCCTTCCAGGTTCTCTCTCCAGGTATCGACTAGACGAGTCGTCGCCTCGAAGCGGGCATAGTCGATCACGTTGTGCAAAGCGGAAAGCTCGCGCTCCCGAGCGAAATCGACTACCTGCCGGGAGTCATGATACACCCGACTGAGCTGTTCCTGAGGCGCGTCAAGCAGCCACGAAATGGCCTTCTCGGTCTCCTTCACAAGCCGGACTTGTGCGTTCGTCGCCACCATCCGGGCCAACTTCTGGCCCTGCTCTTCATTGACGTTGGCAAGAAACCAAAAGGTCGAGGCAGCGATGAACTCAGACCGCTCCAACTCGACCGGATCTACTTTGTCGGGAGTATCTTCAGTGGTGTGGTGGGTAGGATCGGGCCAGTGGCCCAGCATCATTGCTGGGATTCGGATCGAACCGTCATTGAAGATTACGTGGTCACTTCCCCCTCTGAATGGCGTAATCCGGTAATTGAAAGCGGTACGGTTGCCCAGAGTCCGAGTGCTCTCCAGCTCATCGAGATAGCTTGCCATCTGCGCCGTCACGTCGCTCACGACTCCGGCAATCGAGGGAGGTGTCCAGGTGATATTGAGCCGGCTATGCAGGAGTTCTAGATGCTCTCCGACCATATCCAGGTTGAGGCTTCCCAGAAAATTCCCTCCCAGCTCCGGCCCGCGAACTTCTGGGTGGGCATCAATATAAGCCATCGTCCCATAGTATTCGGGAACCCAGAGAAAGCGCAGACCGCGTTTCGGGCGTGGCAGCTTTCCTTCGGCAATCAGTTTTTTGAAAGTCCGGGCCATGTCGAGCAGTGCGGCACTGCCGCTGGCGTTGTCATTGGCCGAAGCCTTGGGATGATCCAGATGCGCGGTGTAGATCAGTTCCTGGTCAGTGGTACCCGTGATCCGGGCCACAACAACGTCCATCCTCCAGGGCTCCAGACCGATCCCGTCCACCCAGCTCTCCATGACCACCTTCTTGCCGTCGGCGAGAAGTTGCTTGAGACGGCGCCCCTGACGATTGCTGAGGTTAAACCCAAACCGTACATAAGGCAGTTCCTCGGTGCGAGGCCACATGCCGGTGTACTGGATCATGTCCGGGAAATGGGCCGCCCGCTCGTCGTCGAGATAACAAATCACGGCCGCAGCCCCATACTTGAGCACGGCCAAGCGATGCACGTCCCCGCCATAGCCCGTCGCTAACACCAGCTGTCCGCGTACCTCCTTGCCCTCATAATCCTCGTCTCGCGTTCCCGAGCCCACATCCACCAAGGCGGCTCGCACTCGCCCCGCATTCGAATAAGTGATCACACTCATCGGTGTCTCGGGATAGCGCACAATCAGTTCTTCGCTGGGCTCAACCATCCGCAACTCTGCACTCTCGATCGACCAGCCAGAGGGAGATTGCCAAGTCTGATACTGAATGATGCCGTCGGAGCGAAAGCTCTCAATAGTGGCATCGCTCCCTTCGAAGCCAAAACCCCGCAGGGTTTCCAGAACGTACTGAGCTGCATCGGAGTAACCGCGGGAACCCTGCACGCGGTGATGTCGGGTTATCGCAATCACATGATCCTTGGCCAACACACCCGAAAGCTCGTCTTCGAGCAGGTTCAAAGTCGCTAGATCGAGCAGCTCGGCCTCTGCCAGTATCCAACTCGCGGGCAGAGAACAAAGAAGTAATACGAATGTCAAAAACGTGGCTCTCGTCATTTGCGCAGCGACTTCTTCAGGGTTTTTTGAGGAATCTCAACAAGAGAAGGTTCCCCCGCATCAAGATCGAATGACACCCCCTAAAGATGCACAGGATCCCGGCAATGTTGCGGATTAATTATTTCGCGCTTGAGCCGGCTCCAATCTCCTTGCCGGAATAGGCCGGTAGCGCGGATGATTCGTGTGCGCGGCAGAAACGATTGTGGCGAGAAAGTGGGGAATCGAGGCCAGATTTTCTCGATTTCAAGGCGAATAGTGGTTTTATTTGCAGAGAAATCGGGAGGATATGGGCCGATTCTACCGCTTTCGCAGTCGTCTAGTTCATCTTAACCCCCCTTGGGCCGGTCCCTGAGTCGTGCGATACTACCCGGCCATGACGGCCTCCCCGCTCCCCACGGTTGTTTCCTGGAGTAGCGGCAAGGACTCTGCCTGGGCCCTATACGAATTGCGCAAAAATCCCAGATATGCGGTTGGCGCACTGTTGACCACTTTCAACCAGGAGTTCGACCGGGTGGCAATGCATGCTGTGCGAAGAGAACTGGCGGAGCTTCAGGCCTCTTCACTGGGGTTTCCCCTCAGCCATGTCGACTTGCCCTGGCCCTGTTCGAATGAGGAATACGAGATCATCGTGGGAAAGGAGCTGGACCGTCTCGAGGAGGCCGGCTACCGTGCCATGGCATTTGGAGACCTCTTTCTGCAAGACGTTCGGGCCTATCGAGAACGCCTTTTTCGAGGCAGAAAGCTGGACACTTTGTTTCCGATCTGGCAGAGGTCCACGCCAGAGCTTGCCCTCGAAATGATTGAATCGGGACTGCAAGCAGTTGTCACCTGTTTGGATCCGGAGAAGCTACCGCTCGAGTTTGCCGGTCGAGCCTTCGATATCGAGTTTCTGCATCAGCTTCCACCCGATATCGATCCGTGCGGCGAGAATGGTGAGTTCCACACGTTCTGCTGGGATGGACCGATGTTCCGGCAACCCCTGCCCGTGAGGATTGGAGAAGTTGTCGAGAGGGATGGATTCGTGTTCTGCGATCTGCTGCTTGTGTAGGCACCGACGCGGCTGAAAGGGCAACGCTGTCCCAGGTTCCACCAAACTGGACTTGACGGTAAAAGAAGTAGCCCCTGTGAGGTGCCTATGAGGTGGGTTCCAGGAAGCGAAGTGAGTTGAGAATGCGGTGCTCCGTTTCACCCAATGGAGGTTCTTCCGGCCTCACGAGACCAACATCCTCCAACGGCGAGACTCGGCGCGTCCTGAAATCCAAGGCCAACCACTTACCCTGAAAAGGCAGCACAAAGGAATGCGTGCGGACTCCGGAGAAGGCATCAAAGTGAGTGTAAAGGTAATAACTGGCTCTTCTGCCTCCCAATTCGACACGCCTTAACGGCTCGTGCCTCGCCCAAAGGCCTCGATCCGCGGCGTGCTGCCGCTCGGACCACATGAGATCGACCTTTGTGGCTCCCTGGTAAAAGACTCGAAAGCCTGTCTCGTCGCGGTCTTCGTCCACCTGATACTCATCGGGTACCTGCAACGCAACTCCCAGTGCCTCCGCCCGGACCTCCTTCCAGCCCGCAGGGAGCTCGACCCGAGGCAGCTCCGGGTCCAGATAGGGAGAGAGAATAACCAGATAGCCGAATACGCCTCCCCCCAGGAAGAGCAACAAAGCCAGCACAATCAGGCTGTTTCGATCAGGTTTGAACACGTAAAGTTTCGCCCCACTTTTTAGAGCCCCGAGCCTGCGAGGGGGGAAAGAGTCTCAGGTTGACGCAAACTTTCGGCATGTCTTCTCCGAGCCTCGTCGGTTTGAAGCGCAGTGAAACTCGGCTGGGAGCCTAGCGATGCGGCAAGCCCTTCGCGATTTCCTCGCGCAACGATTTGAGCCACTCCTGATTGTGTTGTTGAAGCGCTTTCGTTGCTTCGAGTCGTCGCAGGAGCAACCGCTGGGTAAGATCCCGTTGCCGCTCCAGAAGTCGCTGGGGAACGGCCTGAAAGCGGTTCACAATTCGATTCGTGATCCGAGGCAACGCAGGTTGATGCAGGAAAATCCCAGGTGCCATCAGGTGCCATGACGAAACCAGGAAAATCAATAATGGGATTCGGCTGCCACCGAGCCGAGCCCGGGAAATGACGGTCCAACAAATAGCCCGCAAATCCTACATAGAACATGCAAAGGATCGCGAGCGACAGTACGCGCTTGTGTTTGTCCATCGAGTGGCACCTCGTTACCATCCCATACGGAGGAGCGCGGATGAATGTTTCATCCACTCTCGTATTTAGTCAGAGCCTTTCCAGGCAGCCAGCATGCGCGCCACGTCCAGACCCAGTTTTTCCCACTCCTGACCTGAGACTGCATTGGAAACTAGGATCACCAGGTCTTCGCGAATTCGCTCTTCGACGACGACCGCCCCAGAGCCAAAATCGTTGCCACCGGCTGAGGCCATGAGCCCGTGCACTTGGGGAACCGCACCCGATAAAGCCCCTGCCGAGAGAACCTTACCCCCCGCCAATGCCCGATACCAGCGAAAGAGTTCGCGCGATGATGAGACCAAACAGCCCCCTCCCAGGCAGGCCCAGGAAACCTCGGGCCAGTAGGCGGGAGAGTTGACTTCCCCGAAGTTTATGGCCTCATATGGGCTTGACTGCGGGTGAGCGGTTCGAAGTCGCCGGTCAGGTCGTGGTATTCGCCCAGACCTGACTTCATCCACAGGAGCTGCTCGATTGTAATCTGACGCTTGTCGCGGGGCGCCTGGGGGAAGAACTTCGAAATCGGATCGCTTATCCCGAGCCTCCCCATTTCTTCGAGCTTGAAGATTGCCACCCGGGTCAGCAGTTTTGCCAAAGAGCCCACATCAAAGAGAGTCTCGGGTGTGTTAGGAATCCCTTTTTCGCGATTCGCCTTCCCGTAGCCTTCCGCGACCAGAGTATCGTCACCGCGAGCCACCAGAATAGCCCCCGAGAAGCCTCTTTCAGCTTCCCTTCGGAGACGCTCTTGGAGAGCGGAGATGAGGTCGTCTCGGCTGGAAATGGTGACGACCGGAGCTGGCCCGTGGTTGGTGTCGGGCTTCGCGCTGGACTGAAGAGGGCTGGCATCAATCTCCACGAACTGGTGGGGACTCGACTCGGAGAGCCGAAACGATACTTCCTCTTGCCCACCCTCGCGGTTGAAGACGATCTTGGCTGCAAAGGGTCCCACCGGCCTGGCCCCTCGTGCTTCCAAGTGGGCGAAACGCTTTCTCAAGTCTTCCAGTTTGGCAATCAGAGCTTCCTCGCCCATCGACTCCAGCATGGCAGGAGCGATCCGTTCACGAATGAACTCGAGCAACGAATCCTTCCCTTCTCCCTGAATCAGTTCCTGGAGAGCAACCACGCCCTGATAGCGTGGAGAATTCGGATCCGGCGAACGTTGGGCCTCCAGCCGACCGCAACCGCCCCCCAAAAGCAAGATTAAAGATATCGACAAGGTGCCGGTGCCTGACATGTGTTTCATGATTCCTCCACAAGGGCAAAAAAACGAGCTCATTTCGATTTCGAAAGATCTGTTGCAAGTACCGTGCCAGCCACAATCCGTGAGATTGTTGCTTGAAGAAGCCTATTTGGGGAAACGACTTCTCAAAGGAGGAAAAGGCAACTAAAACATTATCTGGAACGACATCCTTGTCTTACCTTGACATGATCCGTTCTGATCTTTCCAAGATCGAAAACCAGAATCGGGAGGCCTGAGGCCAGTGTCGAAAAGTAGACGAGATCAAGGGAAGTAGGGTGCGCACGACGGCCGACGACACCCTTAACACGATCCGATGCCACTGAGTCCAGCGATAGCCGTAAGCTTTGCGGATTGTCGGGGGGAGGAGCCCGATAGCGGGTAAGCCAAGAAGCCAGATCAGGGGACGAACCACCCACAGAGTGGCAGGCGAAACCACGTCCCGGGCAATGGCCCGTGCCGTTTCGGTCACCACGATCTCGCCACTTGCCAACTGCTGATCTAGATACTCATGCAGTTCCTCGAGATTACCTGGCAAAGAGCCGGGGGGGATTCCGAGCAGCGGTTCAATCGACCTGGCTTCTTTGCAGTAGCGATTCTTCTCGGCTGGACTCAGCGGACCGACATAAAGCTCATAGGTCAACAATAGAGAATCGAGCAAAGTGGCATGTACCCAGCTCAGGAGCTTGGGGTCGTGAGCACTATACCGGGTCCCCGCCGGGATATTCCCGGCCGACTCCTTCAGCTTGCCCTGGACTCGGTCATGGATGGCATTGATGGCCCGAGAGGCCCGATCTACTTCTTCGGGCGTGCCGAACGTGAGAGCTAGCATCGCCTCAATCGTCTCGCGCAGCCTCCGCAGTCGTACTCGAGGAGCGGCATTGAAAGAGCTGTGGTCGGCCACGCCGCTTGCCACGAGCGGATGGGCGAGTTGCAGCAGGATGGCTCGACCCCAGCCCAGCAACAAAACAACCTCACTGTTGACCTTCTTGGCCACCTCCTGGGAGGGTGGGTAAGCTGAGGCGCGGGGATGGAAGCGATCCGACCCCGTCGTCGTTGAGTTTGCGGTGCTGCCTGAGTCCTGATATTCCATTTGCCCTTTATGACGATTGCCTGCCAAATACCGCTATGCCGACGCTCCAGCGCAATGAGAGTCCGAAGCTTGATAAAGCGCAGTATATACCGCGACTCGAAGGGACGGGCTGCAGTGTCTCGCCCAGACACCTGCAGACACACCCCTGGGACAACTTTGAGACACAATAGTGTCTCATCCTCTCGAGCGCGCACCTTCCTTCATTTGCCCAACCAAGAAATCTGAGTCAATGGAATGAGATAGATAGAAAGAATTCTCCCATCTTGGCACCCTATTTGCCTAATGACATCCCGCCAAGATGGCGGGTGGCATCTCAGGGATCCAGGGGCAAGAAAGAGAACTTTCATTTCGGTTGAGAAGGGGGAAGCGTGGGTACGAGGGTGTGCTGCACGGCCTCTATAGGTGCAAGCGATGAGGCATGTGAAGACGACTGAAATAGTTGGAATCAAGGCCGTCTCGATCAACAAAAACCAGTTGTTGATCTTCATCTATCTTGTTTTCGGCCTTTCTGTTCTTCAGGCGTACGGTCAACCGGCTCCATCCTCACAGCCAGACTCCTCCAGTCCCGAAACGGTCCTTTTTCTGACGATTCCTTCAGTCTACGGGGCCTCTAAGCACGAGCAAAAAGTGACCGAAGCTCCGGCGTCGGTCTCCATCGTAACTGCGGATGAGATACGAAAATACGGTTATCGCACGCTGATGGATATTTTGCGCAGTGTTCGGGGGTTCTATAGCACCTATGATCGCAGCTACACGTACTCCGCCATACGAGGCTTTGGTCGCCCCGGAGACTACAACACTCGGATCCTGGTTTTGATCGACGGGTTTCGAGCCAATGAGATGGTTTTTGACTACGCAGGTGTGGGCAACGACTTCCTGGTCGACGTGGACACGATTAAGCGAGTCGAGGTCATCCGCGGACCCGCCTCCTCCCTTTATGGAACCAGTGCCTTCTTTGGGTTGGTCAACATCATCACCAAACGAGGCCGAGACTTGGCGGGATTGGAGGTCTCTTCCGAACGAGCCAGCTTTGATACTCACAAAAGCCGAATCGCCTATGGGGATCGATTCCAAAGCGGCGTCGAAATGAGCTTATTCGCCTCCATCATGGACAGTGGAGGTCAAGATCTATTCTTTCAGGAATTCACCGACATCAACGACGGTATTGTCAAGAATAGTGACTATGCCAGAAGTCGAAGCTTCCTGGGCAGGCTGGCCTTTAAGGATTTCAGCTTTGATGCCCGCTACAACTCGGCAAAAAAGGGGAATCCCACGGCCTCCTATGAAACGGTTTTTGGGGACTCCCGAAGCAATACGATTGAAGCCTTATGGCAGGTAGGCATGACCTACAACCACCTCTTCAACAACCACCTCAGCCTGCGCGCCAGGCTGTTCTACGATCACTACGGCTATGAAGGAGAGTATGTCTACGACTACTCCGACGAGGGCGACCTGTCCTATTTAGTGATCAATCAGGATGAGGCGCGCGGAAAGCGATGGGGCACGGCGATCGACCTCGTCCACTCCATCGGAGCCCATCAACTGACTTTCGGTACTGAGTTTCGGGATAACTTTCGGCTGGATCAGTTCAACTTCGATGAGGAGATCTACCTGGATGAAAGGCGGGACTCTCAGGTTTGGGGAGCGTACATTCAGGATGAATTCAGGCTCCACGAGAAGGTTATGATCAATGCCGGAGTCAGACACGATCACTACCGTTTCGACACATCCACTGACTCCACGAATCCTCGTCTTGCTCTGATTTATGACAGTACAGAGCCGACCACGATCAAAGTTCTCTATGGCCGGGCCTTTCGGGCACCTAATGCCTATGAGCTTTACTACAACGATGGCGGAGACATCCAAAAACCGAGTCTGAACTTGAAGCCCGAGACCATCAACTCGGCCGAGGTAGTGGTGGAACACTATCTGGGAAACAACCTCCTGGCCAGTATGTCTCTCTACAGGAATTCAATCAAAAACCTCATCTCCCTGACCACCGATCCGGAAGACGAGGTCCTGGTATTTAGGAATGCGGAGTCCATCCACGCCAGGGGAATGGACCTGGAAGTGGAAGGTCAGTGGAGCAATGGACTGAGGGCCAGAGTGAGTTACACCTTCCAGGAAGCCCGGAACCAGATGACTGGGAACCTTCTCAGCAACTCTCCCAAGCACCTGACTAAATTCAACCTGATTTTGCCCTTCCTGGATCACAGACTTTTCGCGGCGGTGGAAGGACAGTACACGAGCAACCGGAAGACTCTACTCAGAAACGATTCGGGTGCCTTCTTTGTCGGCAACCTGAGCCTTTCTTATAGGCTGAATCCCACGTGGTCCGTTTCTGCCAGTGCTTACAACCTGTTTAACAAGAGATATGGGGACCCCGGTTCAGAAGAACGCAGACAAGACCTGATATTCCAGGACGGCCGCAATCTTCGTGTGAAGCTGAGCTATCACTTCGGACGCTGATGGGCCGACACTCCTCACCTAATCGCGGCAACATCCTTCTACCAACACAACATGTCCAATTCAAGTACCCGTTTGGCATTTGTCAGGGGCCACCCAAAAGCGGCCAGTGAGGGCCACTTCAAAACCGGCCATTCTCAGGAGCCATTGAGAGCTGCATCCCTCGTAGGATGCGCCGATGGTCAATGTACTGAAAATGGAGAAGAAACAAACGGTTGTGGCGCTATTGAAGCTGGGCTGGTCGTATCGGCGGATCGAGCGAGAAACAGGAGTTCGTCGAGAGACTGTAGCCCGACATGATCCGTCCCGAGATTCAAAACCGGCCAAAGTGGCCCCCGGCTCGGGTGAGCAGAAGCGGCCAAAGCGGCCCCCGGGTCGGCGCAGCTCGTGTGAGCCTTTTCGGGAGGAAATCCAGAAGAAGCTTGAGCTGGGGTTGCATGCCAAGCGGATCTGGCAAGACCTGGTTTTGGAGCATGGCTTCGATGGAGCGTATAACTCCGTCAAACGGTTTTGCAGAAAGCTCAAAGCCGAGAGTCCACGAGTCTTCGCTCGGGTGGAAACTCCACCCGGTCGGGACATGCAGGTGGACTTTGGCAAAGCAGCTCTGACACAAACCGAATCGGGCCGGTACCGTCGCCCCCACCTGTTCAAGGCAGTGCTGTGTTATTCCCGCCACTCGTATGAGGAGGTCGTCTGGCGGCAGGATCTGGAGACCTTCGTCCGTTGTGTCGAGAATGCCTTCCACTGGTTTGGTGGCTCGGTAGACGTGGTTCGCTTGGATAACCTGAAGGCCGGAGTCACGCGAGCCTGCTTTGTCGATCCCGAGATCAACGCCGTTTTCAGTGCGCTGGGCCGTCACTATAGTTTTGCCATCATTCCCATCCATCCTGGCTCTCCAAATGAGAATGGAAAAGTCGAAAGGACGATCGGATATACAAAGTCCAGTGCCCTGAAGGGCAGACGGTTCGAGAGTCTGGCCGAGCAGAATGAGCATCTACGGAACTGGAACGAGCGGGTCGCCCGACAGCGCATCCACGGCACCACCAAACAGCAGGTCTGGCCCCGATTCCTGGAGGAACAGAAGGGTCTTCGACCTCTACCCGACTCCCGCTTCAGTTTCTTCCGTACCGGCCGTCGCACGGTCTCCGTGGATGGCCACATCGAAGTCGATCGAGCCTTCTACTCGGTACCCAATCATCTGCTTGGCTGTGAAGTGGCTGTGCACTGGGATGACCGGATCGTCCGAGTCTTTTTCCGAGAGCAGCAAGTCGTCCTGCATCCCAAGCGGAAACCCGGCCAGTTCCAGACCGAACCCACACATCTTCCGGAACGCAAACGCTACGCTCATTATCGAACTGAGAGTCAGCTGCTCGGGCAAGCCCGCAGGATTGGCTCTGATGCTCACCGCTGGGCAGTGCGAGCCCTGGAGGTGCGCGACGTGTTGGCCTACCGGCTCCTGAGAGGCATGATCTCTTTGACCCGACGCTACCCGGCCACGGTCGTCAATGAAGCCTGTGCCAAGGCTCTCTCTCACGATGCCTTCCGCTATCGGACCCTGGTGGCTTTATGCAAGCGACTAGACGTGCCGCAACGCTCTCTATTCACCTCCGACCACGAGTTGATTCGGCCGCTGTCTGAGTACCAACTCACTCCCCGCTCAGGAGACCCGGAATGATCTCATTGGAAATGGAACGGAAACTTCGCCACCTCAGGCTCTCGGGCCTGGCCCAGGTCTTTGACGTACGGCTGCAACAAGCCATCCAGGGCCGTCTCTCTCATCAGGAGTTCTTTGAGCTGCTCATCGACGACGAACTCACCCGCCGGCGCGACCGTTTGCTGGAGCGATGTCTCCGCCAGGCCCAGTTCCCGGAACGCAAACTCTTGGAGGACTTCAGGTTCTCTTTCAACACCTCGATCAATCGGCAGCAGATCTTTGATCTGGCCACTTGCCGATTCATCGAACAGTGTCGCGGCTGGTTGGTCATCGGTCAGGCGGGAGTCGGCAAAACACATCTGATCATCACGGTGGCAATCAAGGCTGTGGAAGCGGGTCACCGGGTACAGTACAAGTCGGCTTTCGATCTGCTCGAGGACATCGCTGAAGCCACTGCCACCGGGATGCGCCGACCCTACATTGCAGAGATGACCCGGATCCCGCTGCTGATCATCGAGGATCTGGGACTTCGGAAAGTGCCCGACTCGGCGGCTGAAGATCTGCTGGAGATCCTGCATCGCCGCTACCAGAAGACCTCGACCATTATCAGTTCGAACCGACCACTCGAGGACTGGGGAGCGATGCTGGGAGGAGACACGGCGGCCACCTCTGCGCTGCTGGATCGTTTTCTACACGTTTCGGAGGTGACCTTCATTCGAGGCAAGAGCTATCGCCTCTACGAACGTCAGCAACGGGAGAAGTCGACCAAGAAGCGAGGAGAAAAGAAATGATCCGGAACCGGAAAGCCGTGGAAACTGCCGGGCTGTCTACAGCAACATTCTGGACTTTCTTGTGCGAGTTCCCGACAACCTCACAATATCGCGTTACTCGATGCGCCAGTCTACAATTAGGTTGAACTTCTCATCGTGTTCGTCATGATCAGGAGCATGACCGCCACTTCCCGACGACAACGTTGCTACGACCACCGTCTCAAAGAACTCGTCCGAATAACTGGAGATCTCTCCCCGGCCCTTGAATTAGTTTTTGCGGACCACGCCCGTGCTGGAGCGCATTTTGGAACACATGAGTTTGTCTGGTTTTTCGTGGTATGCGAACCTCCGGCTTTGTATGTGACTGCTACGGAATTCTCACTGATTCAGGCATGCCACGCGTGGTGTTCAAAACTCAACCGAATCGCAACTGATTGAATTAACTCTCCCACGCGCCCAACAACTTGAACATCCCGGTAGAATTGTCAAGCGTTTTTTCATGAGCGGATCTCGTAGTCGCGGTCCTCGGTGAGCATTTTCCATAACACTCGAACCAGATGACGGGCCAGGGATCGGATAGCTTGGTTGTATCTTTTGCCTTCGGCTCTCTTCTTGGAGTAGTAGGTCTGTGACTGGGGAACCTCGCGCAGGTGCCGGGCCACAGCCGCCATCATGGCCTGGCGAGTTCGCTGGTTCACATGACGGGTGCGTCGAGCTCCCTCCGTCTGGGAGGAGGAGTTGTCCAAAGTGGCCATCCCCAGGTACATGGCCAGGCTCGCCTCGCCGGCGAAGCGCTCCAGTGTGCCGATCTCGCCTGCCAACTCTGCGCTGGAAATGATTCCGAAGCCAGGGATACTTCTGATCCTCTGAGCCATTGCGGAGCGCTGAGTCAGGTCCTCAATGGCATTATTCAACTGGGCGATCTGCTCGAGCAATTCCAGCATGCGTCGGGCATCGTGGAGGATCATCTCCCCCACCCATTCGACTTCTGCGGAAAAGTGAGCCTCTTTCTGCCAGCTTTGGATGATGTCAGCATAAAAGGAACCGATCCGTTTGATCTGCAATACACTGTGGCGGCGTAGCCGGCTGAGTTGTCGCAGGTCCTTTCGGGCCGTTAGGAAATTTAAAAACCAGCGGTTGTCGACCGACCCGGTCAAGGCGCTCAACTCAGGACAGATCGCTTGCAGGTCGGCCAAGAGGCGATTTCCCAGACTTACCTTCTCATCCACCAGCTGCCTGCGCCTGCGCGTCAATCGTTTCAGTTGTTGGTTTTCTGCCGGAACCGGCTTGACCTCCTGGATCACGTTCTTGGCCCGCTTCAAAGTGTCGCCTAGCTGAAACAATTCCAGCATTTTATCGGTGTCAATCTGATCGGTCTTGGCCGGAGCTGGAAAGATCTCTTTGAAGCGAGCCAGTTTCAGGTTGTTGACATTCAACAACTTGTAGCCGCGTTGCTGAATCTGCTGATCCAAGGGCCGGGCCCAGCCGTTGTAGCCTTCCATGGCCACTTCAACGGGCCGCTCCAAACGCTGGCGGTGGAGCTCCACGCGGCCAAAGAAATACTCGAAACCTTTCTGGTTGTGGGCAATACTGAACCCTTCCAGAACCTGGCCTTCCGACAAGCCAACTCCCACCCGGTGGCTCTTGCTGCCCACATCAATCGCCACTCGAATCGTTGGCTTTGTCATTTGCCTCCCTTCCTATTTGCTCTTGAAAAATTCGGGCTCATCCAAAACAACACGTCTACCATTGAAGCCACTTCGGCACCATCCCGGAAGCAATCTTTGGATGAGGAAAAAGGAGGGAACGAGGCGGCAGTTCAAGTTGAGTCACTCCTCACGGACTGACAGAGCAAGCCACACCTCATTCCCCGACTCCAGCTTAGTTGTTTTCCAAAGCGGAGCCAATCTTCATGTGGCCTGACACCCAATCCAACCATCCAAACTGTGGAAACCGCCGCGCTGTGCAAAGCTAAGAGAAACCGACATGGCAGCAACTGACCCCCTCGCTCAGGAGTTTTCCCCCTCTTCACACAGCGCTTGGAAAACGGCTCGCGGGGCTCGCTCGTTTCCCACCGTTCCCACAGTTTCTGCTGCTGGATATATACTCTCTGAAAATTCCTTTTCTCTCGGAATGCTATGGTAGACAGTACCCTTGGCGCGCCTCGGCCTTTCTACGGGTCAGTGTTCCGCCAGGCCACGACTGCTTCTTCGTCGAACCAGAAGGTCAGCCGACCCCGGCCGATCAGCTTTATTGTAGGCTGGCCAATTGCTGAACTCCATACCGGAAGGCGTGTTCATTCGGCGTGATTCCTCATCGCTGGCACCCTGACGGGTCAGAGACAAGCCCACACGCCCGAAGCGATTTATTCAGCGCCGCGCTTTTCCTTTTTCAATTTTCGTTTTTCCTTTGGATTGAGCTTCGACTTTTTTTGTTGTTCCCTTTTTCCTTTGTCTTTTTTCCCCTGATCGCCCATTTCTATTTCTCCTTGCTTGAAAATGACTTGCGCCGGACCGTGGCGGCGAAGCTTTGTCTCCGATCGTACACGTTAGCAGATGGAGTTCCCCCGGTGTTGGAATTTTGGGTTGGCCAAGCGAGTGGTTTCCGATCAGCTCGGAACCGAAGAGATAATTCACAAGTCTTACCAAAGAGGGCTCCACTGCGGCGACGGCGGTTTGCATGTCTCTAGAGAGGCTGAAGGTAAGCCAGAAGACCGACGTACCGATATGTGGGCAATTTGGGCAGTGGTTCTGGGAGGTGCTCACGGGCAGTCTAGTGCACTGTCCGATAAGTTCCCGATGTTAATATTGGCCGAGCGATTCGCGGGCATTTTGGGCCTTTGCCAGGATTGAGTCAGCAGTGGCGCGCCACTTGAAGGGCTTGGCCAAGCGTTGATTGTGAACCCGAATATATCTTTTGATTTCCTGTCTCAACTCTTGGACGCTGCTGAAAGAGTTTCTGTAGATCGAACGGCGCTCCAGCTGTGAGAACCAGCTTTCGACGGCATTGAGCCAGGAGGCGCTAGTGGGCGTAAAGTGGAGGTGGTATCGGGGCCGCTGGGCCAGCCAGCTTTGAACCTGCTTGGTCTTATGAGTGCTCGAGTTGTCCAGGATTAAGTGGACATCCAGTTCGGGCTCGACCGCTTGATCAATCTGGCGGAGAAAAGCCAGGAACTCCTTGGCTCGGTGCCTATTGGTGATGCGGCCCATGACCTCACCTGTCACCACATCGAATGCGGCATACAGACTGGCTGTACCGTGGCGCTTGTAATCGTGTGTCCGGCGTTGGATCTGTCCAGGTCTGAGCTGGAGCATCGGCTGAGTTCTATCCAGAGCCTGGATCTCAGTTTTCTCGTCCACGGATAGAACCAGCGCATTGTCGGGCGGATCCATATACAGCCCCACCACATCGATTACCTTTTCGGCGAAGTGAGGATCGTTGCTGATTTTAAAGTTACGGACTCGATGCAGCTTCAGGTCGGCTGCCTTCCAGATCTGGGCGACTTGATGCTTGCTCACTCCGGAGTGTTCGGCCATCAGTCGCACACTCCAGTAGGTCGATTCCCGTGGGATGCGTTCAACGGTGGCTTTGAGAATAGCTCGCACATTGGCATGCGATAGCTTCCGCGGACGGCCCGATCGAGGTCGATCCTCCAGTCCTGACACTCCCTGCTCAAGATAGCGCCTGCGCCACATTTGCACACTCAGTAGCCGCTTGGAGAGCCTTTCCGCAACTTCAGTCGCCGTCAGCCCCTGGCCGCAAGCCAGAATTATTTGAGCCCGTTCGGCCAAGACTCGATCGGTCTTGGAAGCCCGCAACCAGGACTCCAGTATTCTTCGATCTTGTTCGGGTAGCTTTAGTCGAATGTGGGGTCTTGCCATGCCCAACAATAGCAAACTACCCCGACAATTAACATCGGAAACTTTCCGGACAGTACACTAGCTCTTCAAGGAGAAGGCATCTCGGACATCTGTCTCACCCAATCCATCCGCTCGCTTCTGAGGCGTGTTCTGACCCGAAATCAAATACTGAATAAGAGAAAGGGACACGGCCTTGCTTTTCCAAGCTCAACCACTAGCTCAATCGGCGCGCGCCTCTCGAGCCGATCTTGCCGACTTAAGGACAGATCTCCGAGGCGACGGGCGAACTACTTTCGGGCAAGTTCGAGATGCGAACGGCGAAGTGCGAATGCTCATTGAGATTTAGTGCTTGGAGCTTGGGAATTACCAAGCCGAAGGATTGGTTGCGGGGGGGGGGATTTGAACCCCCGACCTTTGGGTTATGAGCCCACTATCGTGATGGCTTGTCTTTTCTATTCAATGACTTACAGTGACCTTGTTTCCTGGTTTTTCGTGGTATTCGGGAATTTTTGTGGTAAATCTGTGGTAATTCCCTTCCCCAAGCAGCTTCTAGAAGTTCCGGCCTACCATCCGCTTCCGAGTTCTCACGCTATCCCTCCATTTCACTTGGCGATCGACTCAGGAAGCACCGCATTGAAAATGGTTATAAGCAGGTTGATCTGGCCAAGTTGCTGGGAGTTCATGAGATGACCATAGTGAATTGGGAGACTGGAAAGACGAAGCCTTCAGGTAGGCTGGTCGGGCGGGTCACCAGATTCTTGAAGGGTCAGATCAAGACGCGACGGGTGTATGGCAGAGAATCGCGGGCGTCTTGATCTGGGGATTCTCAATTAGATTCTCTGGAGTCGGATTATCGCGGGCACCTAGGTGAAGGCAATGTCAGTCTGTTCTTCACCAGTCACCGAAGGATATTCAGATTGAAAGCGTCAGCGATGATTTCAGGAAATGGCATCTTTCCCAGCCTGATCCAATCGAGCGCAAAGAATAGGCAGCAGAAAGCCGCACCGAATGCGACCTGGTCAACCCTCTCGACTGCGATCGACCTTGTATGGGACTGGTTGAAGAAAGTGGGCTGGGTCTCTCCATTTCTGTCAGCACAGGGAAGAACAACGACTCCCTCACCCGCAACTATCAAGTCCGGGAAGAGATGGATCGCAATGTCTGGAAAAGCCAGCTCTCTCAAGAGATCACTTACTGCGTCCGGTTGAAGCGCGCTACCGTCTTTCGTCTGCTTAACATACCTAGCCAAAATCACTCCATAGACTGGATTCCTAATCTCGTGTAGAGGAAGCGGAGAATCGGGAGACCGTTGAAGTCCATCACTCACGTAGGGATCGGGGCTGAGTATCTGTCTTGGCTTTCGCTTGCCAACAAGTTCCTTTACTTTGGCAACTTGCCTGCACGCCTTTTCCAAGCTTGACTCGCCTGTGCACCCAGCGCCAAGCTGTGCTTGGATTCGATGTAGGCGAAGACTGCTTCAATAGGTGTGTTCTCTTTTCGTGAGTAGTCATCATTCGGTGTAAGGCGAAGGGTTGGAAACCGGTCCTGTGCAAAAATGATGTGTCGTCGCCAGCCTTGTTTCCATCGGCATCAACTACGAAGCCCCTACAGATACCATACTTCTGGGGCAAAGCTTCTCGGAGGATATGACAAATGGCAATTTCAAACTCGGGCCCGTAATCGAATCCGTACTCAGCTTGAATCTGATCCAACTTCACGCAAAGCGTCGAGACAGGGTGGTCACATAGTCGTTGTACAGATGCTTCTTCGCCCTCACTGACCGTCTCCTGCTCTAAATCGCCGGCTGTCAGGGGCCACCCAAAAGCGGCCAGTGAGGGCCACTTCAAAACCGGCCATTTTCAGGAGCCATTGAGAGCTGCATCCCTCGTAGGATGCGCCGATGGTCAATGTACTGAAAATGGAGAAGAAACAAACGGTTGTGGCGCTATTGAAGCTGGGCTGGTCGTATCGGCGGATCGAGCGAGAAACAGGAGTTCGTCGAGAGACTGTAGCCCGACATGATCCGTCCCGAGATTCAAAACCGGCCAAAGTGGCCCCCGGCTCGGGTGAGCAAAAGCGGCCAAAGCGGCCCCCGGGTCGGCGCAGCTCGTGTGAGCCTTTTCGGGAGGAAATCCAGAAGAAGCTTGAGCTGGGGTTGCATGCCAAGCGGATCTGGCAAGACCTGGTTTTGGAGCATGGCTTCGATGGAGCGTATAACTCCGTCAAACGGTTTTGCAGAAAGCTCAAAGCCGAGAGTCCACGAGTCTTCGCTCGGGTGGAAACTCCACCCGGTCGGGACATGCAGGTGGACTTTGGCAAAGCAGCTCTGACACAAACCGAATCGGGCCGGTACCGTCGCCCCCACCTGTTCAAGGCAGTGCTGTGTTATTCCCGCCACTCGTATGAGGAGGTCGTCTGGCGGCAGGATCTGGAGACCTTCGTCCGTTGTGTCGAGAATGCCTTCCACTGGTTTGGTGGCTCGGTAGACGTGGTTCGCTTGGATAACCTGAAGGCCGGAGTCACGCGAGCCTGCTTTGTCGATCCCGAGATCAACGCCGTTTTCAGTGCGCTGGGCCGTCACTATAGTTTTGCCATCATTCCCATCCATCCTGGCTCTCCAAATGAGAATGGAAAAGTCGAAAGGACGATCGGATATACAAAGTCCAGTGCCCTGAAGGGCAGACGGTTCGAGAGTCTGGCCGAGCAGAATGAGCATCTACGGAACTGGAACGAGCGGGTCGCCCGACAGCGCATCCACGGCACCACCAAACAGCAGGTCTGGCCCCGATTCCTGGAGGAACAGAAGGGTCTTCGACCTCTACCCGACTCCCGCTTCAGTTTCTTCCGTACCGGCCGTCGCACGGTCTCCGTGGATGGCCACATCGAAGTCGATCGAGCCTTCTACTCGGTACCCAATCATCTGCTTGGCTGTGAAGTGGCTGTGCACTGGGATGACCGGATCGTCCGAGTCTTTTTCCGAGAGCAGCAAGTCGTCCTGCATCCCAAGCGGAAACCCGGCCAGTTCCAGACCGAACCCACACATCTTCCGGAACGCAAACGCTACGCTCATTATCGAACTGAGAGTCAGCTGCTCGGGCAAGCCCGCAGGATTGGCTCTGATGCTCACCGCTGGGCAGTGCGAGCCCTGGAGGTGCGCGACGTGTTGGCCTACCGGCTCCTGAGAGGCATGATCTCTTTGACCCGACGCTACCCGGCCACGGTCGTCAATGAAGCCTGTGCCAAGGCTCTCTCTCACGATGCCTTCCGCTATCGGACCCTGGTGGCTTTATGCAAGCGACTAGACGTGCCGCAACGCTCTCTATTCACCTCCGACCACGAGTTGATTCGGCCGCTGTCTGAGTACCAACTCACTCCCAGCTCAGGAGACCCGGAATGATCTCATTGGAACTGGAACGGAAACTTCGCCACCTCAGGCTCTCGGGCCTGGCCCAGGTCTTTGACGTACGGCTGCAACAAGCCATCCAGGGCCGTCTCTCTCATCAGGAGTTCTTTGAGCTGCTCATCGACGACGAACTCACCCGCCAGCGCGACCGTTTGCTGGAGCGATGTCTCCGCCAGGCCCAGTTCCCGGAACGCAAACTCTTGGAGGACTTCAGGTTCTCTTTCAACACCTCGATCAATCGGCAGCAGATCTTTGATCTGGCCACTTGCCGATTCATCGAACAGTGTCGCGGCTGGTTGGTCATCGGTCAGGCGGGAGTCGGCAAAACACATCTGATCATCACGGTGGCAATCAAGGCTGTGGAAGCGGGTCACCGGGTACAGTACAAGTCGGCTTTCGATCTGCTCGAGGACATCGCTGAAGCCACTGCCACCGGGATGTGCCGACCCTACATTGCAGAGATGACCCGGATCCCGCTGCTGATCATCGAGGATCTGGGACTTCGGAGAGTGCCCGACTCGGCGGCTGAAGATCTGCTGGAGATCCTGCATCGCCGCTACCAGAAGACCTCGACCATTATCAGTTCGAACCGACCACTCGAGGACTGGGGAGCGATGCTGGGAGGAGACACGGCGGCCACCTCTGCGCTGCTGGATCGTTTTCTACACGTTTCGGAGGTGACCTTCATTCGAGGCAAGAGCTATCGCCTCTACGAACGTCAGCAACGGGAGAAGTCGACCAAGAAGCGAGGAGAAAAGAAATGATCCGGAACCGGAAAGCCGTGGAAACTGCCGCGCTATGGAAACCGTGGAGAACGGTCACATCGAGAAGCCGGCCCATGCATCGGTTCTTCCACCGTTCCCACAGCGCTTGGAAAACGGCTCGCGGTGCTCGCTCGTTTCCCACAGTTACGCACCGCTTCTGCTACTGGACATACCAACAAGAAAGAAGATTCCGGATCGACCAGCTTCGCGGTCCAAGAACCGGCCGAACCGGTCAACGAACGCCCTGCTCACGGGCTCACAGCAAACCCGCCCCGACCAGCAGGCCGTACAGCCTCCTCACGGAGGCCTTCACAAGGATTGAAATGTGTTCAAGGCGAGGATATAACTACTAGATCACTGGCCGGTTTTGACCCGGCCCTGAGTGGCCGCTTTTGATGTGGCCCCCGACACCGGATCCAAAAATATCCTCCTAGTCCCAAAGCAAGTACATCAGTGTTGATTCCAAGGGCCTGAAAAGGCCCGAAATGCCAGTCCTGACGGGTATTCTAGGGTTGCAAAAAACTCTGGAAAACACCGAAAAGAAAGGCATTTCAGGTGAACCCAAAAGATATCGAAATCCTGCGCAAACGGCAATCGGAAAGTGAAGATCGATTAGATCGGAGTTGGATGCCGGAGAAGGGCCAAAGGGTGCTGCGCGGGGGCAACATCCAGTATGAGATTTCGGATCGAGTCCGAGCCGTGGATTGCGGGGGGCTGGGTGTGATCCAGCTGCTGGTCAAGCAGCTGGAACTGGCCGAAACCATCGACCAACGGGTGAAGGTGCTGGAGCGGCATCTGCCGTACCGGGAATCGGATCATGTGCTCAATCTGATTTACAACGTCATGACGGGCGGTAGCTGCCTGCAGGACGTGGAGGCTCGACGCCGGGACCCGGTGTATCTGGACACGCTGGGGGCCCGCAAGGTGCCGGCGCCGTCCACGGAGGGGGACTTCCTGCGGCGCTTCGACAGGAATTCGATCGGGGATCTGATGGAAGCGGTCAATGAGGCGCGACGGAAAGTGTGGTCGAACCAAGACAAGGAGTTTCACCGTCAGGCCACGATTGATGTGGACGGGACGATCGCCCCGACGGATGGACAGTGTAAGAGCGGAATCGGAATGAGCTACACCGGCCACTGGAGCTATCATCCGCTGGTAGTGTCTGTGGCTGAGACCAACGAGGTGCTCTATTTGGTGAATCGGGCGGGCAACCGACCCTCCCATGAAGGCGCGGCCGAGGTGCTGGATCGGGCCATCGAGTTGGTGCGCGGTGGTGGTTTCCAGAAGGTGTTGCTGCGGGGCGACACGGATTTTACGCAGACGCGTCATCTGGACCGCTGGGATCAGGAGGGCGTAGAGTTTCTCTTTGGGGCGGATTCCAGCCAGGGGTTGGTTGGTCGGGCCGAAGGACTGGAGCCCAGCGCCTGGAGTCGGCTGGATCGGGCAAAGAAGAAGAAACTGCGAAGACGGCGGCGCAAGAATATCCGCCAGGCCCTGGTCAAAAAGAATGGCTATCGCAATCTGCAACTGGAGCGGGAAGATGTGGCCGAGCTGGCCTAGCGACCGGCGGCCTGCAAGCAGAACTATCGGCTGGTGGTGGTGCGAAAGCAAATTACGGTCACCCAAGGACAGGGACGGCTCTTTGACGAGACCCGCTATCTGTTCTATCTGACCAACCTGCGAAAGGAGTCGGCCAGGGAAGTGGTTTTCTCAGCCAATCGTCGCTGCCATCAGGAGAATGTGGTGGAGCAGCTCAAGAACGGGGTTCAGGCGATGCGGATGCCCTCGGACAGCCTCGAGTCCAACTGGGCGTACCTGGTGATTGCTGCCCAGGCCTGGAACTTGAAAGCCTGGCTGGGCCTGGTGCAATCCGACAAGACGATGGGGCAGCGGATTCTGAAGATGGAGTATCGCCGGTTCCTGCGCTGGCTGGTTCAGATTCCTTGCCAGATCCTGCAGCGGGGGCGACGTCTTCTTTACCGGCTGCTGAACGTCAACGACTGGACCGAAACGCTGCTGAGCGGAGTGCCGTCGCCCAAGCGGGTCCGCTACGGCTAACCCGCCACAGGACAAAGCAAAGAAAATCCACGGAGGTTCAAGGGCTGAGGTCGAAGGCTGTTCGAAAACGGCCGAAAATTCCGATTCTTGCCTCTCGATCCCACTCCGAAGGCCCTCCAGCAGGAGATCACCGTCGGATGCGCCCGACTCGCGCAGCCTTCAGTCCGAAAGTCGACCACAGAGGGCTAAATGACCCTCAAAAAGAGTCAATCGAGCGGCCCAGAAGCTGATACGCTTATTTTGGGCCTAGTCTGCCTCGAGGCGCCCCTTCATGTCAGTGTATGCAGCATCGACTAAATTGATTAGCGCCGTAGCGTCGACGTCGCTTTCGGGCCTGAGCTTCACATGGCGCAGGTACTTGCCGGTGCCTTCCAGCAGCTGCGCCGGATCCGCAAGCTCGGCACCACGGAAAAACCCCACGTTGACGTAGGCAAATGCCGCGTCCACTACGCAAGCGGTCGGATGGCCGTCCTGCAATAGTTCTCGAACATCATCTCCACGCTCGCGGATGACGTCAAACAAATGCCCCGCGATAACCCCCAACTCACCCGAATGCTCCTTCATCCAGGCATCGATGGCTGGATCCCGCTTGAGCGAAGTGGAGAACCGAAAGAGTTGATTCATAGCTATCATGCTCGGAAGCGGCCCACTACGCCGGGAATCCTGCGCCCGCCGTCGCCAGCGCCCTAACTATTGATTGCCCGGTTTCCAGATAATTCCGTCAGCGCTTTTGATCCAGATCATACGCTAACCAAAGCTACCACACTCGCTCGGATCGCCGGATTTGACCACATTCTCTGAGCCAGTTCGAGGCGATGGTAACTGTGGCCGCTCTTAGCAAACGTGTTAAAAAAGGGGCATGAGTGCGCCGATTGAAATCATGATGCGTTGGGTGGAAGACGAAGCCTTCGAAATTCTGGAACCGAGTCACGGGGGAAAGCTGCTGGATGGAAACCGTCAAGCCGGCCTCTCCCCGATGGAAAGTCTGCTGGCTTCCCTGGGCGGTTGTATGGGAATCGATGTAGTCATGATTCTGAGGAAGATGCGCTGTGAATTAGAGTCCATGCAGATCCGGGTTTTGGGTCAGCGTAACGACCACCCCCCTCGATATTTCAATCAACTCGAGCTGGAGTTTGTGATTCGGGGTCAGTTGACAGAAAAACAGGCGAACCGCGCCATCGACCTGTCGTTCGAGAAATACTGCAGCGTCTTCCATAGCCTGCGCTCTGATATTCAGATCGGGCGCCGAGTGATTCTGGATTGATCCCATGCTCTTATTGCGAGTGAGTTATCGGGTACGAGCCCATCACATGGCGCCATTCGAAAAGATCTTCGCTGAGCGCGTGCGGCCCCTGATCGATCTCCACCAACTCGATTTTCGGGGCATTTGGAGAACCCTGGTAGGGGATGTCGGGGAATACATGGAACTCTGGGAATTCCGGGACATGCAAGACTATGAGGCGCGCTGGTACTCTCTCTTGAACGACCCCCAGCTATTGGAGATCTTCGAAATCACCGGGCCGATGGTGGAAGGGGAGCGTTTTACTCTGCTCATACCAGTAGAGTAACTCCCAAGTTATTCAAAGGCTGCGTCCAGCACTTCTTCGACAGATTCCACCAACACGAAACTCATCTGTTCAACGACAATTATTTTTGATCACCGCGACTACGATTCTTGCCCGCTGAAGTGGGTGTTTGTTTGACTTGTTTTTCTTCCTTCTTCTGAGGGCTGAAAGCCCTCTTTTCTTCTCCGGTTTTCTTGAGCGTGGGGATGGAGTGAGGGCTTGCCAGAACGGAGTTCCCACGCTTCGCGAGGCTCGGGATTGCCCTTCGAATGCTCCGCTGATTGAGCTGTATACCCTCTGGGCTTGAGCCGTTTTCTGTGTGGCCAGCAGAAGGCCTTTCGAGCGGCACCTCAGAGTCACTTCGTCTCCTTTTGGGTTCTCTGCTTGGCGGCTTCCATCCGGTAGCTGGTCACGTTCAACTCCAGGATCACGCTATGGTGAACCAGGCGGTCGATTGCCGCGGCCGTGGTCAGGGGATCCTTGAAGATCCTCTCCCAGTCCGAGAAGACCAGGTTGCTGGTCAGCAGAATCGAGCGACGCTCGTAGCGATGGGAGAGCAACGTGAAGAGAATCTCCATCTCGTCGCGATTCTGCTGTACATACCCGATGTCGTCGATGATCAGGGCCTCGAACCGATCCAGCTTCTTGAGTTCCCTCTCCAGAGTTAGCTCGAGCTTGGCTCTCAGTAACCGCTGCACCAGCAGCGCACAGGTCGAGAACAGCACCCGCCGGTCTCGCAGGATCAACTCCTGCCCCAAAGCACAAACAAGATGCGTTTTCCCGCTTCCTGGATTACCGAACACAAGTAGATTTTCGGCTCGGTCCAGGAAGTCTCCCTCCACCAATCCTGACAACTGCCGGTCCACACTCTGCGGGAGTCGTGAGCGATCCAATGAAGTCAGGCTCTTGTCCCAGGGAAGTTTCGAGGTCCGTCGTAGTTTCTGGATCCGTCGTTCCCGTCGATCCGCGACTTCCAGCTCCGACAGAGCCAGCAGGTACTGCGGATAAGACCAGCTCTCTGTGGTCGCCAAAGCGGCCTGCGAGCCGTGATGCTCGCGGAAGGTCGGCAGGCGAAGTTCGACCAAACACTCTTTGAGTCTTTGCAGGTTGCCTCCGCTCATGGCCTCACCTCCTGCTTGTGCGTGCCGAGCAATCGGTCATAGATCTGGATGTTGATTGGTGGAACCTGGACCTGCCACCTCGGCAGAACCGACTCTATCAGATCCTACTTCAGGTCCTGGAACCGGGTTCGGCGGCCGCTTTCAATCCGGTTCTTCAGAGCTTGTTCGACTTTCCTTTCCCCTTCTTGGGCCGCCAGCTCCAGGATCCCCAGATACTGTCGGTCCGCCGTCTGTGGACAATCCTCTCTCAGCTCGTCGGAGGCGACTCGGAACAGGACTCCGGGAAAGCGATCTTCCCGCTAGCGATAGCGGGCAAAGGCTCCCGGCTTTCGCACCAGCGAGTGGATCACGTGCCGGTAATCGATCCGGTGCTTTCCTTCCCCCCGCAGTCGAGGCATCTCGGCTACTCGCTGCCCGCCATAACGAACTTCCACATGATCGGCATACAGTCGCGCCTCCACCTGTTCGCGGATCAAGCGGCTGTCCACCGAGTAGGTGTTGTTGCGCACTCGGATCGTGGAACTGGTTGCGACCTTCACTCGGAATCGGATGAAGTCCTCCAGGCGACGATCCGGTAGCGGCCTCATCACTTCCAGTTCTTCTCGCAGGCGTCTTTGCCGGCCAGCATTGCGTCGCTCGATGATTCTCTGGACGAACTGCTCGTAGTCCTTGCGCTCTGAGAAATCGCGACTGCCTCTGAGCAGCAGTTCCTGTTGGATGGCTCGCTTGAGCCGGTGATGCGATTGCTCGACGTCTCCGTTCTCATGAGCCTTTCCGGCTTGGGTTCGGCGGCGCTTCATTCCGTAATGATCGAGCAATGTCTGGTAGCGTTCGGTGAAGGCGCCCTTCTTGAGATTGTTGACCACAGCCGATAGACGGTCTGTTCGGTGCTCGGATGGTATCGCCCCCAGTTCCCAGATCGCGTTCTGTAGTCCCAGCGTCAAACTCTCGAAAGATTCACCGAAGCACAGGGTCGTCGTCTCCCAGTTCGAGTAGGTCAAGACGAAGTGATACAGCATATGAGGAAAGGGTTGCCCGGCAATCGTCACTCCCCAGCTGTTCATGAAAGTGAAGTCGGACTGGGCTTGATGTCCGGGCTCATGATTCTGGGGAAACATCACCTCTTTCAGCTCACCGTAGTGGGCTCTCCACTGCTTGCGCCTTCGTTGGAGCGTCCTCAGTTGTCCTTCCTCGAACTTCCCCTCGTAGATCCGATTCAGGTGGTCAAAAATAGTTGTCGCCTCCACGGTTGGAGACTGTTTCAGGATCCCTTCTATTTCGGGCCAAACGGATTCATAGGGATTCGGGCGGGTGCGCCAGGTCCGCTCTGACCGGCTTTCACTCGGCAGCTTGCCCGACTTCAAATACTTCCGTGCCGGGTTCCGCGACATGCCCGCTTTGGCCGCCGCCATCGTCAACGTCTTTTCCTTTTTCCGCAATTTCATCAGTCTCCTGATCTGCTGGTCTGTAACCATGCTTGCCATGATCCAAATCAGCTCTGAAAAAGCGGGCAGTTCTAATTGTCGTCCGGGTCCAATTCTACGTGTCGTTGATCACTCATCTGCTCAGCGACATCTTCGGGAAGATCGTTGAGATCCTTCTCGTTTTGTTTGGGCAGGATCACACGGGAGATGCCGGCTCGGCGAGCCGCCAGTACTTTCTCCTTGAGGCCCCCGATCGGAAGTACGAGACCAGTTAAGGTAACTTCACCCGTCATCGCGGTATCGCTGCATAGACGGCGATTCGCACACAGTGAAGCCAACGCCGCCGTCATGGTGATTCCTGCTGAGGGTCCATCCTTGGGGATGGCACCGGCAGGAACATGAACGTGCACTCCCATGCGGGCAAATTTCTTGGCTTCATCTCCCAATCCGTTGGCCTGAGAGAGAACATATCCCCAAGCCGTCTTGGCCGATTCTTGCATGACATCTCCCAGCTGGCCGGTCAGAGTGAGCCCTTTCGAGGCCGGAAGAATCACGGCTTCAACGTACAGGACCTCGCCGCCGGTGGGAGTCCAGGCCAGGCCGGAAGCAACTCCGGGAGGGAGCTGGCGCCGGGCTTCTTCCCGAACGAAGCGCTCGGGACCCAGAAGTTCGGACAGATCGGGGGCATCGACCACCACGTCTTCGTTCTCTCCTTCGGCGATGCGAAGAGCTACCTTTCGAGCCACCTGACCGATAGTTCTCTCTAGTTGGCGCACGCCAGCTTCCCGCGTATAGCGAGAGATGATCAAGCGCAAAGCGTCGTCGGTGATGCGGCAGCGATCGTCGCCCAGTCCCGCTTCTTTCAGGCGACGGTCTAGTAGGTACCGGAGCGCAATCTCCATCTTCTCTTCATCGCTATAGCCCGAAAGCTGGAGCACCTCGAAACGGTCCAGCAAGGAACCTGGAACGGTATCGAGCGAATTTGCCGTAGTGATGAAGAAGACCTTGGATAGATCGAATGGCAGGTCTAGGTAATTGTCACGAAAACCTTTGTTTTGTTCAGGATCCAGAATCTCGAGCAGAGCGAAAGCCGGATCCCCTCGAAAATCGCGTCCCAGCTTATCCACCTCATCGAGCATGAGCACCGGATTATTCACTCCGGCTCGGCGAATGGCCTGGATGATACGCCCCGGCATGGCACCGATGTAGGTTCGGCGATGGCCCCGCAATTCGGCTTCATCGTGCAATCCACCTAAACTCATGCGCTCGAACCCGCGCTTCAAGGCTCGTGCAATCGACTGGCCCAACGATGTCTTCCCCACTCCTGGAGGTCCGGAGAAGCAGAGGATTGGGGCTTTGGCGTCCGGGTTCAACTTGAGCACTGCCAGGTGCTCGAGAATCCGCGTTTTGATCTTGGTCAGGTCGTAATGATCCTCGTCCAGGACGCGGCGCGCCCGGGCCATTTCCAGCACATCCTCGGAACCTTTTGTCCAGGGCAGCTCTAAGATCAGTTCCAGGTAGGTTCGGATTACATTGTTTTCCGGTGCTCCGGGGGGGAGTCGCTGCAAGCGGTTCAGTTCGCGTTCTGCCTCCTTCCTCACAACCTCAGGAAGGTCGATCTCTTGCAACTGCTCTCGCAGATTGTCGGATTCCAAATCGTCGCCACCAGCATCTCCCAGCTCTTCTTTGATGGCGCGCAACTGCTGCCGAAGCATGTACTCCCGTTGCTCCTTCCCCATTTCGGTGCGGGCGGCATTAGCAATCTTCTCCCGCAGCTCGAGAACCTGCACTTCGTGAGTCAAGTAGCTGTGAACCAACCGCAAGGCTTCGAGGACGCTTTCTGCCTCCAGCAACTGCTGCTCTTTCCGCGAATCGAGATTCAGCATGGTCGACATCATGTAGGCGAGTCGAAGCGGCTCTTCAGAGGTGGCCACCAGATGAGTCGGATCGATGTCCGAGTCCGGTTTGGCGAGACTAATCGCCTTTGTCAGGAGAGCAATTATCTCTCGTTTGAGAGCCTCGATTTCGGGACCCCGGCCCTCCGGAAATGGCAGCGGATTGACTCTGGCCTGAGGATAGTCGCCAGTCCTGTCGAGCTTGACCAACGCGGCGCGATCCACCCCATGGACAATCAGATCCATCAGGTTATTATCTCGTCGCGCCATCTTCTTGATTACTGCCCGGGTGCCAATTGGGTAGAGATCTCCCTGTTCGGGAGATTCCCTTTCCGGATTTCGCTGCGTGATCACGAAGATTTCTTTACCTTCGCTCTCGAGGGCAGCTTCGACTGCTGCCAGAGAAGCCGGGCGACCCACCGCTACCGGCATCATGAGGTAAGGAAAGAGAACATCGTTCTTCAAGACCAGAACAGGCAGTGCAATGAGGGGACGGGAACTCTCCATGTTTGGTTTCCTTTTCGAAGCCGGTCGATCCGGTTGTGTCCAGAGCCAGCGTCCACTCACAGGTTACCATTCCTGTGACCGTAATCATCTCCAGCAATGGGACTCTCCCTGATAATAGTTCTGTGGCTACTGTCCTTGAACTCAACCCCATCGAGCACCTGAACCTGTGGCTCGAGAGCCTGGTGGTCTACCACCGGGAGAGCGGGTTGTATCTGTCCTCCCGGCAAGCCTTGCCCGAGGACTATAACTTCCGCGAGGACTTGCAGGGCACCTCGGTGCTGATCCAGGACATCATCCAGGCCATGCCGTCGGTCGTCGCAAGCAGCCTCCAGGAACTGCCCGGGTCGTTTTCTGACCTGGCTGACCGTTCCGACGCGGAGATTCGAAATCTGGTCCGAACTCACCCGGTGTTGAGGAAGGAGCTCTGCCAACTGCTGGAGTTCTGGGAATTCCTGATTCGCTACCAGGTCATCGGAAATTGCCTGAGCAAGAACGCCAGACTCACCCGATCTGAGTTCAAGGCCTTTACTTCTCTCCTGGCCCGGGAAATCAGCCGCTATTGCAGTTCCCCTTGTCACCAGACCCTGCTCGGCCGGTTCCACCGAAGCAAAATTCAATACACAATCCTTCGAGATATCCTGCTCGAGATTGACCTGGACGGCATCCGTGAAGAACTGGAACGACTATTCACCCAGTTTTTCTCACTGTTGGGGGGCGTTGGTTTCTTTCAGAGAGCCATGTCGAGCGGCTTTCAAGTCCACAAGTTTAATATCCTGCTGGTGTACAGTAATTACTGCTGCGACCGCTTGCTTCAATGTCTGGACCGGGCCTTCGAGTATCTCGACTATTGTCAACCAGATCTGGCCCAAGGTTTAGCCCCCGTCAAGTTCGGGCTACGGGTCGAATTTCGCCGGATCTTCAAGAGAGAGCTAAGGCAGGTAGAGACCGAGAGCCGGCTCGAGGAACGATTCTCTCAGATTGAGAACGCCATCGGCCTTCTTAAACAGACGGCAGAAGAAGCCTTCATCTCTCTGGTCCACCACTTCAATCCTGACTTCATTGCTGAGGATCTGTTTCTAGACATGCGGCAACGGGCCAGCGACTCGGCTCGACTGCGGAGCGATCTCAGGCTCATTTATAGAAAGATTGTCGAGCTGACGACGGCCCCGCAAGATCCTGATAGTGCCGGGTTGGCCCAGATGCTGACAGAGTTTCGAACCGGCAGCATGCGGGCTCTCTTCTATAAGGATTGGCAGCCGTTCGAGAAATTCGGCCGGGATATGGAGACGACTGAACCGGCTGAGATTCCCTTCCTACTGCACCGTTTCGAGGTCTACGTCTCCACCCTGCTGGGAGAGGTTTCGAAGCGCTCGGTGCTCACCAAGGCCATCACTTATCCCAACACGGGAACCCTCGATCGGTGATCCTTCTTGGCGAGCGGGGTGGCATGCAAGCGCAGAGAGGCGAAGGGTCGGAAGCGCTGCGCTGACAAAACTATGCAACACATCCCTTTTCGGATCCCCACAAACAAAACCGCTCCGCGAAGATCTCTGCGCCTCCCCGTCTCTGCGCTTGCATTCTCAGACCTGGAGCGAGAAGCCTCCGTCGACGGCCAGGACTTGCCCCGTGACATAGTTCTCGGGTTCCAGGAAGAGGCGAACTGCCCGGGCCACATCTTCAGCCCGGCCAAAGCGGGGGATGATCCCCTCTTCCACAAAGCGATCGTACTTTCCTGACTGAATCGATGCCAGGGCCATCCCGGCTCGGTTGACTCCGGGAGCGACGACATTCACACGAATCCCACTCGGTCCCGCATTCTCTTTGGCCATAACTCGGGCCGCCTGAATCAACGCATTCTTGGGTCCGGCATAGTTGATACTTCCGGGGAAGAGAGCCAGCGCCTGCATGGTCGAAAAGAGGACGATCGCACCGGGCATGGAATTCTCCTGGAACGACTTGACTGTATCGCGCGCAAGCAGGATCGGTCCAGTGTAGTTGAGTTCGAACGAAGCCGCCAGATCGGCGACCCTGGCATTCGCCCATTTTACCCGGGCCGGGTCACCGACCAGACAGACCATCCCATACAGGGGATTTCCGCAGGTGGCGACCTCCTGAAAGAGCCGCTGCCTTCCCGATTCATCGGCGATATCGGCGGCCACGGCCACCTCCTCCCCATGATAGGTATCTCGCAAATAGCCTGCCAGTGCTTCGGCTCGCTCCCGATTCTGATGGTCGCCGAGAATCAGCCGGGCACCCTCCCGCGCCAGGAGGTTGGCACAAGCCGCTCCCAGTCCCCCGCTCCCGCCCGCCAGTAGGATCAACCGACCGCGAAGCGTACCTCGAGGGAAATCGAACTCAAATGAACCTGCATCGTCAGCCATGGATCAGTGCTCCTGCAGTTCCAGCCAGCGTTCACAATCAATAGCCGCCCGACAGCCGGCACCTGCCGCCGTAACCGCCTGGCGATAGACATGATCGTGCACATCTCCCGCTGCAAAGACTCCGTCCACCGAGGTTCGGGAGCCTTCGTGGACCTTCAGGTATCCGGTTTTGTTGGTTTCCAGCTGACCCGAAAAGATCGCGGTATTGGGCTGGTGTCCGATGGCAACGAAAACCCCATCTACAGGCACCACGGCTTCGCCACCGTCGACTGTGTTGCGGGTGCGAACCGCCTCGACCTTACCCTTCTCCGGATCGAGAACTTCAATGATCGTGGTATTCCAGAGGAACTCGATCTTGGGATTGGCGTGCGCCCTTTCGGCCATGATCTTGGAGGCTCTCAGCTCGTCCCGACGATGCACAACCGTTACCTTGCCGGCAAATTTCGTAAGAAAAAGAGCCTCTTCCATTGCGGTGTCGCCGCCTCCCACGATCATCACCTGCCGGCCACGAAAAAAGAAGCCATCGCAGGTCGCGCAAGTCGAAACCCCATGGCCGATGAGCCGGCGTTCGGAGTCGAGCCCGATGAGCTTGGCCGAAGCGCCGGCGGCTACGATGAGCGACTTGGCCTGGTACTCTCCAGCGTTGGTGCGAACACTGAAAGGACGGCTTGAGACGTCGGCCGCTTGCACCGTCTCCATCAGGTATTCGGCACCGAACCGCTCGGCCTGCTGTTTCATCCGGAGCACCAGCTCGGGACCCTGGATTCCTTCCGGAAAACCGGGATAGTTCTCAACATCTGTGGTCAGAGAAAGCTGGCCGCCGGGCTCGTGCCCCTCGAACACCAGAGGCTCCAAATTGGCACGGGCGCAGTAAATAGCAGAGGTCGAGCCAGCACAACCGGAGCCCAGGATGATCACGTTTCGCAGCATAGTCTTTTCCTCTCAACAGTTTGATCAGGAAAAATCAGGATAGCACGTCCACCAGCTGGCCAGACCGGCTTGCGTCCGGCCTCAGTCGATGATAATCCTCTCTCTCGAACTTGAATGACTCCTGGGGAAATCGACCGTGTCCGCAAGACTTAGACTCGAACAGGGAGGCTCGCTTTGATGCAGACAATCCGTGACTATCTGACGATTTTTGGAAACAATCCCCATCTTCAGGCATTGCTGGTGATTGTGGGCTCTCTCGTACTGGCCAAGATAACGGACATCGTCGTAGGTCGGCTCCTTCTCTCACTCACCAGCCGCACAAAAACCGACCTGGATGACGAGATCATAAAGCTGCTCCACCGGCCTCTCTTCTCAACGGTCGCTCTTCTCGGTCTGACAATTGCGTTGCAAATTGAGTTGACTGGGCAGTGGGAAGCCTTTGCTAAGCCCATCATGACCTGCCTGATCGTGCTGGTCTGGATGATCTTCGCGTTGCGTCTGAGCACATTGGTGCTGGGCCGCATGAGCCGCGACCAGGTTAGCTTCAGCCTGATTCAGCCAGCAACGCTTCCTCTCTTTGATATCGGCCTCAAGTTGGTCTTCATAGCGCTAGGCTCGTATTCCATCCTGCTGGCCTGGAACATCAATATCGGGGCCTGGCTGGCTTCGGCGGGCATCTTTGGACTGGCCATCGGCCTGGCTGCCCAGGAAACGCTATCCAACCTCTTCGCCGGCGTCTCGATCCTGGCGGATTCCCCCTACAAGATCGGCGACTACATCATTCTCGACAATGCGGAACGGGGAGAAGTCACCAAAATCGGTCTGCGCAGCTCTCGCATTCTGACCCGCGACAACATTGCGGTCACCGTACCGAACTCGGCTATCGCCAACAGCACGATTGTCAACGAAAGCGGCGGCCCTTCACTGCGAAGGCGTCTCAAGGTTCCGGTCGGAGTAGCCTACGGGACCGATGCCAAACGAATTGAGGAGATTCTGCTCCAAGTTGCTGCTCAGGAAAAGGGAGTTTGCTCAACCCCGGCCCCAAACGTCAGGTTCGTCACTTTCGGAGCCTCCTCACTCGACTTCGAGTTGCGCTGCTGGATTCCCGAACCTGCGTTGCGGGGCTCGATCCTGAGCAGCCTCAACCACGCTACGTATGAGGCGTTGAACCAGGCGGGTGTGGAGATCCCCTTCCCTCAACAGGACATTTACCTCAAGCAGGTGCCACCCTCTCTCCTGGAGGCGCTTCAGGCGCTGGGGGTAGGCCAATCCGACAAGACTCCGGGGAGTGAAAGTTAGATGGAAGCCCTTTTCACAGCCGAGAATCTGGTAGCCCTTGCCACTTTGACAGTTCTCGAGATCGTTCTCGGGATCGACAATGTCATCTTTGTCTCTATACTGGCCAACAAACTTCCTTCGAGTCAGCGAGCCTCAGCCCGACAGTTGGGGATCGGCCTTGCGGTGGTCAGCAGGATCCTCCTCTTATTGATGATCAACTGGGTGGTAGGACTGACTCAACCTTTGTTTGCCATCCTGGAACACGGCTTTTCGGGTCGTGACTTGATCCTGCTGGTAGGAGGGCTCTTTCTGATAGGCAAGAGCACTTTTGAAATTCATGACAAACTCGAAGCTGCAGAGCACGGTCCTTCCGCGACTCAGGCCGCCGCTACCCTGGTCTCGGTGATCCTTCAGGTAATCGTGATCGACATGGTTTTCTCACTCGATTCTGTGATCACAGCAGTCGGGATTTCGGGCAAATTGGTGGTTATGGTACCGGCCATTTTGGTTGCGGCGGGTGTCATGATGGCATTTGCCGGGGCGGTCTCACGCTTCGTTGAGCAGCACCCCACCATGAAAGTCCTGGCCTTGGCTTTTCTGATCCTGATCGGTGCCCTGCTCGTGATTGAGGGTTGGGACGCCGCAGTAGTCCACGACCACCACTTGAAGAACTACGTCTACTTTGCCATGGCGTTCAGCTTCTTTCTCGAGCTGGTGAGTATGCGCTTGCGCCGGGGAGGTCAACCGGTCGAACTGCACAACCGCCCGCACTTGGATAAGGCTGACTGATGGAGGAAGAAACCGGGAACGAAACACCATTCCAGCCAGATGAGCGAGTCATTGTTGTGGATGACAAGGGTAGAACTCACCTGCTTCGCCTGCAGCCTGGCCTGGTAACGCACCAAGGCAGGGCTGGTTGGATCGCTCACGATCGGGTGATCGGTCGCCCACCCGGGTTGGTGATCATGAGTAGTACCGGCTTGCGCTACTTGGTCATGCGACCTTCATTGGACGACTACCTCTTGCGCATTCTGCGGCGCCACACTCAGATAGTGTATCCCAAGGATTTGGGAACAATGTTAGTCGAGGGAAATCTCTTTCCTGGGGCACGTGTCTTGGAGTGCGGCATGGGGTCAGCTGCCTGTTCGCTGGGCTTCCTTCGGTTTCTCGGTGTGGAAGGTGAGCTAATCTCTTATGAGAGGAGAGAGGACTGCGCCCGGCTTGCCCAGAAGAACATAGATGAATTCCGCCGGGAGCACGGTCGGTTATCGGCTTCTCACCGAGTCGAGATTCGGGACATTTACGAGACCGGAATAGACGAACGGGGGCTGGACCTGGTCCTGCTCGACCTCCCTGAGCCGCAGCGGGCAGTGGAAGCCGCCGCTCATGCGCTCAAGATCAATGGCGTCCTGCTCTGCTGGCTCCCCACGGTCTTGCAGGTCTTCGAGTTAGTTCGGGGGTTGCAAGAGTCGCCAGACTGGGCTCGCATCCGGACTACCGAAACCCTGGTCCGCTCCTGGCACGTAGCCGAGACATCGATTCGCCCCGCCCAGCGCATGGTCGGTCATACCGGTTTCCTGATCAGCGCCCGCCACGTAGTTTCCGTCGATCTCGAAATGCCGGCCCAAGGTGGGAAGGCGAAAAGGGAAGATGCGTCAGGTTAGTGGTGCCTCCGGCTGCGCCGGATCATTCAGGAAAAGCAACCTGGCGAAGCCCTTGGAGTGCGGAGTGCAGCTCCGCCGTGTGCACAAGGCGCCGATTCTCGGCGCACTCCAGGGCTCAATGAAACTGGAAGAGCTCCCTCGCTAACGCTTCGGGCTCCGTAGGAATGCCTCGAAGTTAATCAGGCGCTCGGCCAAGATCTTTCGGAGCCCGAAGCGTCAGCGAGGGAGCGGTTCCCACGATCAAGTTTCATCTGAGTCCCAGCTCCGAAGTGTGCTCCGATCATTCAAGAAAGGAACTTGGGATCCCCACCTGATGCTGAAGACAGGGAGTAGAACGAATAGAATGTGGGAGCTGGCTCGGCCCGGCGAACTCCGGTACCGGCCGGAATCCGTTTCCTGACTGGATTGCAAGCCCGCTCTGGAGAGCGGGGGTTCGCCAGACGGAGCAGGCTCCTACGGTCCGTTGCTTATTCTGGAGAGTTGCCAGGTAGGATCCCTGATGTCCGAAGGAAGAGAACTATGAAATCATCAATGGTTTACGCCACTTTATAAATTGAGCATATGGCATCAGGTTCATATTAGCGAGGGCGCCCGTCAGACCGACAACCCATGCCCTTGCCTTGCCCTTCCGAATCAGCCCAGGGCGAGCTGGACTTGGGAGAGAAAGCATTAGCAATTCGTCTCTCTGGAGCCAAGGGAGCCGGAATGACTGGTGCCAACGAGGCTGGCTTTCCCGCCCCCCTTCGCCAAGGCTTCGGAGGGTAGACGCTCGCACTGCCGCTTGGCGCTCTGAGAGCCGGCATTCCAACGCGATGGCCCGGTTATCGACTCCCTGTGAACTCGGGGCACGATTATCAGAGCTGCAAGCGGGAGCGCAGCGTTCGGCCGATCCAGGCTTTGCCCGATAGCAAGAAACCCCGCCACCGAACTTGACTCAATCGTCAACATGAATCCCAGACAAACTTTCCAAGCCCACCCCCCGGCCGGGTAGCCTGATCATTCGCCACCTTGCGTCGTTCGTCCACGCGAGCTATCTTGTGATCAAATTCAAAACTCGTTGTCTGGGAGCCGTCGAACATGAGAATTCCATGCACTGCGAAGAGGCTTTCGAGCCTTATTGGATTACTTGGCCTTTCCGCGCTACTGAGTCCGGTCGAATCGGCTGCCCCTCATCCCATAGCGGGCCGCCACGGCATGGTAGTTTCTTCTCAGGCCTTGTCCTCTCTCGTAGGGATCGAGATTCTGCGTCGCGGAGGAAACGCTATTGATGCCGCCATAGCTGTCGGGTACTCACTGGCAGTCACTCACCCCACGGCAGGAAATATCGGAGGTGGAGGGTTCATGGTCGTTCGTTTGGCCGACGGGCGGAGCATGGCTTTCGACTTCCGAGAAAGGGCTCCGGCAGCAGCCCACGATGAAATGTACCTGAATGCGGCTGGGATCTACAAGGAGCCCACCAATCACGTGGGCTACTTGTCGGTGGGAGTTCCAGGGACGGTGGCGGGATTCTTTCTTGCCCACGAAGAACTGGGAAAACTTCCCATGTCCCGGCTTCTACAGCTGGCCATCCGACAAGCGGAACGAGGGTTTCCGCTCTCCTGGTCGATGGCCAGGTCGTTCAAGAATCTGGCTCCCCGGCTGAAGGCCTATCCTGGTTCAGCCAAGAAATTTCTCAAGCCTGATCAGACGCCTTACGAACCGGGCGAGATTTGGCGTCAGCCGGATCTGGCTCGCTCCCTGCGCCGCATCCAAAAGAAAGGTCGAGACGGATTCTACCGCGGCGAAACAGCGCGCCTGCTGGCGCAGGACATGAAGCGCAACGGGGGCATCATTACGGAACAGGATCTTGCGGATTACCAGGCTCACAAGCGGGATCCAGTTCGGGGCACTTACCGCGGACTCGAGATTATCTCCATGCCTCCTCCCAGTTCAGGAGGAGTCGCGCTGATCGAGATGTTAAACGTCCTGGAAGGCTTTGACTTGGCCGGCTACGGGCATAGCTCAGCTCTACACATTCATTTGATGGCAGAGTCGATGCGGCGAGCCTTCGCCGATCGGGCTCAGTATCTGGGTGATCCCGACTTCAATCCAGACATGCCGATCCAACAGCTCATGTCTAAAGCCTATGCCGCTGGTTTGCGAAAAGAGATCAGTTTGAATCGTGCCGGAATGAGCGATCCAGCCTCCTTCGATATTCCCCCCGAATCGGAGGAGACTACCCACTACTCAGTGATCGACTCGGCCGGAAACTCGGTCGTCGTGACTTACACGCTGGAGCAAGGTTACGGCTCGAAGATCGTTGCTCCCGGCACCGGATTCCTGCTCAACAACGAAATGGGGGACTTCAACCCACAACCCGGACTGACCAACGACAAAGGGCTGATCGGCACGCCGCCCAATCTGGTCGCCCCCGGCAAGAGGATGCTCTCTTCAATGACTCCGACCCTGGTCATCAAGGACGATCGCCCCCTGCTTCTGATCGGGTCACCCGGAGGGCGTACGATTATTAATACGGTGCTGCAAGTCGTGTTGAACGTCGCCGATTTCGAGATGGATATCGGGGAAGCAATCGCGGCTCCACGGATCCACCACCAATGGCTTCCGAACGTTCTCAACCTGGAAAAATTTGGGACAACTCGCGATACTGTCCGTCTCCTCGAGATGTTCGGACATGAAGTCAAGATTGCCACCTCCTCTCGCCGGCAGGGAAGCGCGATGGGCATCTGGGTCGATCAGGAAAACAACATCTACTACGGCTCAGCAGATCCCCGCGCCAGCGATGGCGCCGCGCGAGGTTACTGAGGTGAAAAGTAGCCCGCGGATCTTCAAGCTGACTCATTTTCCCCAGCTTCAACCGGAGTGATTTAAAAAGCGTGGGAGGCGCCTTCCTAGGCGGCGATCCTATCGGCGATAGGATCTTCGTAGTCGGACCTGACGGTCCATTCGCAGCCTGGAGGCCCCTACACTACTGAAATCACTTCTTTTTCAGCTTGCAGCAAAGGTCGAGAAACACGAGTGACAGATTCATGAAAAAGACCAACCAGGACCCCTCCCCCCACCACATGACCCCCGATGAGTTCCGGGAAGCCGGCTATCGGGTGATCGACTGGATTGCCGATTACCTGGACGAGGTCGAAGAGTATCCGGTGCTTTCCCAGGTGAAACCGGGCCAGATCCGGGAACAGCTTCCGGCTCAGGCGCCTTCCCAGGGCGAATCTCTAGATGCCATGCTCCGGGATCTGGAAAAGACCCTTCTGCCCGGAATCACACACTGGCAGTCCCCCAACTTCTTTGCCTTCTTTCCGGCCAACAGCTCAGGTCCCTCAATTCTCGGCGAATTGCTGTCCGCCGGCCTGGGAGTCCAAGGAATGCTGTGGGCAACCAGCCCGGCCTGCACCGAATTGGAGGCTCATGTCCTGGACTGGTTGGTGGAAATGCTGGACCTTCCTCCGCACTTCACCTCCAGCAACACGGGCGGCGGAGTCATTCAAGACACCGCCTCGAGCGCCTCTCTGTGCGCCCTGTTGGCTGCTCGCGAAACCATCACGGAGTTCGAATCCAACCGGAGCGGCACCCCGGTAAACCTGGTCGCCTATACCTCAAACCAGGCCCACTCCTCTGTCGAGAAAGCGGCCCGGATCGCTGGCATCGGCTCCGACCACCTGCACTTGATCGAGGTCGACGAAAAATTCGCAATGAGTGCTCCGGCGCTGGCGAAGGCCATCAAGAAAGATCGGGAACGAGGGCTGCTTCCCTTCTTCGTTTCCACCACTTCCGGCACCACCTCTTCAAATGCCTTCGATCCCCTGGACGAAATCGGACCCATCTGCCGGGAAAATGACTGCTGGCTACATGTAGACGCCGCCATGAGCGGCACCGCGGCCCTCTGTCCCCAGTTCCGGCATTTATTTCAAGGGCTGGAATGGGCAGACAGCTACTGCTTCAACCCCCACAAATGGATGTTCGTCAATTTCGATTGCGACTGTTTCTATGTGAAAGACCGAAGTCGACTGATAAAGACATTGAGCATCCTTCCCGAGTATCTACGGAATGCCGCCACCCAGAGTGGTGCGGTGATCGACTATCGAGATTGGCAGGTGCCTCTAGGACGGAGGTTCAGAGCCCTCAAACTCTGGATGGTGATCCGGCACTATGGAATCGAGGGACTCCAGCATCACGTCCAGGAGCATGTTCGCCTGGCCGGGCTTTTCCAGGACTGGGTCGAGGCCCATCCTGACCTGGAACTAGCGGCTCCAGCGCCACTGAACCTGGTCTGCTTTCGACATCGCGGAGGGGATGAGATTACCCAAAACATTCTTAACACCGTCAATGCCACGGGGCGCCTTTATCTCACCCATACCAAACTGAACGATCGACTCGCGATTCGCATCAGCATTGGCCAGACCCATACCGAGGAGCGACACGTGCGGGGAGCCTGGAAGGCGATTCTCGACGCTTGTCCCGGAGCGTGAAGCGGCTCCGAAGAGGCAAAGTAGACAAGAGAGGCCTCAGCGACTACCGGGTGGAGCAAGACATCTACGATGCGATTTCCGTCGGCGTTGGCGAATGAAGCCGCGGCGCTATGACTCGTGGGTTACCATATTGAGCTATGGTATGAGGACTGGTACACTCGCCCAATGGCGACCGACGAGACGAAGATTACGGTTCAAGTCCCCCGAGAGCTACTCAAGGAGGCACAAGCCTCTAGTGGAAAAGGGATCACCGCTACTGTACGGCATGGGCTCCGTCTACTGGCAGCTCAGCACACATATCAGAAACTGCGGCGTTTGAAGGGCAAGGTGCATTTCTCCGTTTCGGTCTCGGAACTCAGAGAAGATCGATAGTGGTAGCTCTTGATACCAGTTCGGTCATCGCCTTTCTCCAAGGGGAAACTGGTCCCGACGTTGCTGCAGTGGACTGGGCGCTGGAGCATTCCCAGGCCGTACTTCCGCCGGTCGTGCTGTGTGAACTCTTGAGCGATCCAAGATTGAGCGAAGAGCTCAGTGAGCTTTTCAAAAACCTACCTCAGCTGGAAATCTCGAGAGGCTTTTGGGAGCGCACTGGCCGGCTTCGCGCTCGGGTGCTCAGTCGACGGAAGCGGGCCCACCTGGCCGACAGTCTGATTGCTCAATCTTGTCTTGATCACTCTGTACCCCTTGTGACGCGCGACAGCGATTTTCAGAACTTTGCAGAATCATCTAGGCTGGAATTGCTGGTCTGACCTCCTACTGCGTGAGGTTGGATGCTTGAGGCATGGCTACGGCGCTGTGGCTCAGCGATTGTATTACTCCGGCTTTGAACTCCAACAGCTCCTCCGGATTCGGCCGAATCCTACTCCCTGGCAGCACCAGACCAATTAAGTTGAGCGGATCGGCTGCAGAGAAGCGAATGACCTGACCCGAATCGGGTTGTCGCCGTACGGCGCGCAGGGCCGCCACTGCTTCGGGGAGGGCGAACTGTTCCCCGGCCACACCCGCCACAAAGCGGCCGCCACGGATCTTGCCGATCGCCTCCAGCCGACGCAGCACACGCAGGAGATCACCCCAACGTACGGAAAGCGTCTCGCGCTGAATGATGTCGCGGAACACGACACCCCACCGGCGCAGGAGAATGCGGGCAAACTCTTCCAAATCAGGGCGCTGACTGAAAGGATCACCGGCTTGTTGGGGTGGCGTCCGCAGCAACGTCCAACGGCCGACCGACAGGTTTTGGCGACGTGCTCACTGTTCCTTCGGGAACCTCCGGCCCCGCAGCCGCTGCTTGGCGTCAAAGAGAGCTCGCAGACAGGCAAAACCGTCAGCGGTGACCAGGCCTGCCGAGGCCAGCTCCCAGAGCGCCGTCTCGACCTCGATCGGGAGCCGTCCGGATAGTCGAACCAGATCCTGGAAAAACGATGCTCCCCACTGCTTGAGTAGCTCTCTCATCTGTTCGGCATTGGGGGTGAGCTGGACTCCCTCCGCGTGCTCACTATTCCCATGCGACAGGCGCATCAAAAGGGCCATGTTCTGGCGGCGGAAAAACGAGACCGGCGCCAGTCGAGTGGGGCGGATCCATCGCTTGCTGAGGTCTGCCTCGACCTTAGACACCTGCGCCGGTGGTGTGAGCCGAGCCCAGGCGAACTGACCGGAGAGACAAAGTTGGTCCAGGAACTCGCTCTGATAGTCGCTGACTCGAGCCGGGAGGATGAATTTCTCCCAGGCGGCAGCCGGGATCTCCAAACCCTGGAGCTGATCGAGTGCCCAGGAGATCCCTTTGATTCCCGAGGGGGCACGATCCGAACCTACAGCTTGCCATTCGAACAGAAAACGCACGAAATCAGCCGTCGAGACAGGTTGAATCTCTTTCCTCAGGCGACCCAGGGTTCGGCGGTGGATTCGGGCCAGCAGGCGCCGATCACACCATTCGAGCTCGGAACTGCCCGGAGTGAACTGCCCGCGCAGGATCGCCCCCTGCGCTTCTAGAGCGTGCAGCCCTTGCTCGATGTCGAGGGGAGTAAGCCCGAGCAACCCGCACAGGGACGGGGCCGATGTGGGGCCGCACGAGGAAAGTCGGGCCTGGAGCAATTCGGCAATCGCGGCATTGCGATCCAGCTCGGAATCTCTCACCCATTGCGCTTTATCCAATTCAGCACCGGCGGCAGGGAGATTTGCCGGTTCCATCTCAGGATAGATTCTCTGCACCAGACGGAAGCGTTCCGCCGCACTCCAAAAAATAGACTCCGAGGCAGATCGGTGCTTGAAGCCGACGGCCCGACCCTGAGCAACCAGGGCTTTCAATTCCTCGTCATGAAATACGACTTCCGAACCCGGCATGACGAGTAGGGTGAGCAGAGCATCATGGACTTCTTCCCGGTCGCGCATCGTGGGAGACGATTCTTCGGTAACCTGCCGGATCGCTTCCGAATCCAGTTGGGCGAGGTCCTCTTCGCCCTCCGGCAAGCTACGCCGGCTTTGCACGGCCCGCGTCCGGCGCTCCTCCAACGGAGCATCATCCAGATAGGCATAGGGATTAGCGTTCAGGATCTCCTGGCTGAAGGGAGAAGGCTCGCGTGTGTCGCTGGCATGGCACTCGATCTCTCCGGGCCTCCAGTGCACGAATGGTGGCCTCCAACCCCTCAATGTCCATCGCATCGGTCTGGCATTCCCGGAGCGTTTCCCGGATCAATGGATGGTCGGGAATCTCAATATCTCCAACGATATGCTCGAGACAGGCCGCCTGTTCCGGGAAGATCGACGCCAGTAGATCATCCGAGCGAATACGCTGCAGCGGAGAGGGTACCTTGCGTCCCCCCTGGAAACGCAGGATGGCGAGTGAGCGGTTGGCTACCCAACGCCAGCGGGTTCCAAATAACGGAACCGCCAGCAAAGCTTGGACCAAGAGTTCGCGAGCATTGTGGGAGCGAATGTACCCGAAGACGGTCGAGAGAGGAAAGCTGTGCTGATCACTGAGAGAGAGTACGATTCCGTTCTCAGTCGCCGCGGCTTGGAGCTCGAAATTGAAAGAGCGGCAGAAACGCTTGCGCAGCGCATACCCCCAGGCCTTGTTGATACGGCTGCCAAACGGAGCGTGGAGCACCAACTGCATTCCTCCCGCTTCATCGAAGAAACGCTCCGCCACGACCCGCTTCTTGGTTGGGAGCGCTCCTAGTGCACTGTCCGGAAAGTTCCCGATGTTAATTGTCAGGGTAGTTTGCTATTGTTGGGCATGGCAAGACCCCACATTCGACTAAAGCTACCCGAACAAGATCGAAGAATACTGGAGTCCTGGTTGCGGGCTTCCAAGACCGATCGAGTCTTGGCCGAACGGGCTCAAATAATTCTGGCTTGCGGCCAGGGGCTGACGGCGACTGAAGTTGCGGAAAGGCTCTCCAAGCGGCTAATGAGTGTGCAAATGTGGCGCAGGCGCTATCTTGAGCAGGGAGTGTCAGGACTGGAGGATCGACCTCGATCGGGCCGTCCGCGGAAGCTATCGCATGCCAATGTGCGAGCTATTCTCAAAGCCACCGTTGAACGCATCCCACGGGAATCGACCTACTGGAGTGTGCGACTGATGGCCGAACACTCCGGAGTGAGCAAACATCAAGTCGCCCAGATCTGGAAGGCAGCCGACCTGAAGCCGCATCGAGTCCGTAACTTTAAAATCAGCAACGATCCTCACTTCGCCGAAAAGGTAATCGATGTGGTGGGTCTGTATATGGATCCGCCCGACAATGCGCTGGTTCTATCCGTGGACGAGAAAACTGAGATCCAGGCTCTGGATAGAACTCAGCCGATGCTCCAGCTCAGACCGGGACAGATCCAACGCCGGACACACGATTACAAGCGCCACGGTACAGCCAGTCTGTATGCCGCATTCGATGTGGTGACAGGTGAGGTCATGGGCCGCATCACCAATAGGCACCGAGCCAAGGAGTTCCTGGCTTTTCTCCGCCAGATTGATCAAGCGGTCGAGCCCGAACTGGATGTCCACTTAATCCTGGACAACTCGAGCACTCATAAGACCAAGCAGGTTCAAAGCTGGCTGGCCCAGCGGCCCCGATACCACCTCCACTTTACGCCCACTAGCGCCTCCTGGCTCAATGCCGTCGAAAACTGGTTCTCACAGCTGGAGCGCCGTTCGATCTACAGAAACTCTTTCAGCAGCGTCCAAGAGTTGAGACAGGAAATCAAAAGATATATTCGGGTTCACAATCAACGCTTGGCCAAGCCCTTCAAGTGGCGCGCCACTGCTGACTCAATCCTGGCAAAGGTCCAAAATGCTCGCGAATCGCTCGGCCACTATTAACATCGGGAACTTATCGGACAGTGCACTAGTGCCTGGGCACCCTTGCGAATGTAGAGTGCGGCCTGCTCCGCGCCCGGGCGGCTATGCTGGCATTGCTTTTCCAGCCAGCCGACCGCCTCAGCGGGCGTTCCTCCATTCACGGCTTCCCGCACTTCGCATAAGGCATCCGAGAGCTCATCAGTGCGGCCGGGCGCTTCGCCCCTCCAGAAAGGGATCGTGGGAGGAGCTCCCTGAGCATCCTCGACCCGGACCACGGCCGATTCTACTCGTCGGATGCGCCACGAAGTGTTGCCGAGTAGAAAGATGTCACCCCGTGAGCTTTCCACGGCGAAGTCCTCATCCAGGTTACCGACCACCTTGTCCTCGGGGTCAGTCCGGACCTGAAAGTTCGCGATGTCGGGGATGGCTCCCCCCGAGGTGAGAGCGGCCAGGCGGGCGCTTCGGCGAGCGCGTACGATTCCGTTGATACGATCCCAATGGAGATGGGCTCCGCGGCGGCCGTGGCGAGTGCTGATCCCCTCGGAAAGTACCGCCAAAATCTCCCGAAAATCGGATTCTTCCAGATCGCGATAAGGGTAGGCCCGGCGAACGCTCCGGAGTAACTCCGCCGTCTTCAAGTCTCGTTGCGAACATTCCGCCACAATCTGTTGAGCCAACACATCGAGCGGAGTAGAGGGGATCCGGATACGGTCCAGATGGCCCTGACGAATGGCCCGAACAAGAGCGGCACACTCGACCAATTCGTCGATCGTTGTCGCGAACAATCGCCCTTTGGGAATGGCTCCCTTCCAGTGGCCGGCTCGTCCCACCCGTTGCAATGTCAGCGCAATGGGGGGGGGTGATCCAATCTGGCAAACCAGATCAATTGTTCCCACGTCAATCCCCAACTCCAAAGAGGCCGTGGCTACGGCCACTTTCAGTTCGCCGTTCTTGAGTCGACGTTCCGCTTGCAGGCGATGCTCACGCGAGAGGCTCCCATGGTGGGCCGCAACCGCATCTTCTCCCAGGATCTCGCTCAGCTGATGAGCCAAACGCTCGGTCAGTCGCCGGGTATTGACGAAGACCAGAGTGGTGCGGTGCCCCTCGATCAACTGGACGATTCGCGAGCACACGTCTTCCCAAACGGTATGGCTGGCTACCGCGCTCAGTTCGCTCCCGGGAACCTCAACCGCCAGATCCATTTTTCGGCGATGCCCGACATCAACAACTTCAGCCGAGCCGGCACTTCCGGTGAGAAAACTGCTGATCGTTTCAATCGGGCGCTGTGTAGCGGAAAGTCCGATCCGTTGAAAGTCGCATCCCGTCAAGTCTCTCAGACGTTCCAGCGAGAGTGCTAGATGTGAACCCCGCTTGCTCTGAGCCACAGAGTGAATCTCGTCGACGATGACATGTCGGACAGACTCCAGCATCTGCCGACCTGAAGCGCTGGTCAATAAAATGTAGAAAGACTCCGGGGTGGTCACCAGGATGTGGGGCGGAGTCCGAATCGCTTTTTGGCGCTCCGAGGCTTTGGTATCACCTGTTCTGACCCAGGCCCGGATCTCAGGGCAGTCCCAGCCCAGGAGCCGGGCTTCGGCACGGATTCCTTCCAGCGGCTCCAGCAGGTTCTTTTGAATGTCATTGGCCAGCGCCTTGAGAGGAGAAATATAGAGGACGCTGGTAGTGTTGGACAGGGTCTCCGATGCTGCTTCCCGAACCAGCCCGTCGATGGCACAGAGGAACGCCGAGAGCGTCTTTCCGGAGCCGGTAGGAGCCGCAATCAGAACGTTTTTGCCCTGCTGAATCAGCGGCCATCCATCGCGCTGGGGTGCACTCGGAGTTTGAAAGGTCTTTTCGAACCAACTTGCTACCGCTGGATGAAACTGCATGAGTGACCATTGTAGATCAACGGCTCTCCAGCGGGACATTTGCGCCTGCCCCTCAATGCGAGAGGCCGAGATTGAGTCGTTCTAGCAGCCCGTCCCAGAAGGGTTGAGTCCGGAGGGGCTCGAAGGCAGGATCGACCCCGATGAAGGGGAACCAGCTGGCTTTTCGCAAGTAGCCGCTCTCGAGCCACTTCCTGGCTTTTTCAAACTCACCCGCTCGAGTCCAATTCACCGCTAACAGTTAGTCTGATGAGTTCCCTTTCTGTGCCCGGTCTTCCTGGCTCGCAGCCAGAGCTCGCCAGACCGCGCGTGGTCCTTTTGCGGCTTGCTGTTCTTGAAACGAAGCGATCAGGTGGGAAGGAGCTCTCAAGAGCCGCAACTGTTCCAGGAATTGACCCTGGTTATGGCAACGCTCTCATTCTAACCCGGAAGAGCTTCTGAATTCACTCTTCATCCCGACTAAGGATTGCCGATAAACCTTTTGTTATCAACGAACTGGTAGAGCATCAAGAAACAAGACGAAAAGCACTAGCGACCTTCGGTTCGGTTCTTCACAAACTCGAGAATCAACTCTAGATAGCGATCTGGATCGGTTCTCCAGGCGGCCCCGTGCCTGGCTTCTGGAAAGAAAGAGATTTCCTTGTTCGAGTGAGGAATCGCCTCCAAGACCGCCTCTGCGGTTGCTCTCGGCATGCGCTGGTCTGCTTCGCCATAGACCAGTAGGATCGGCACCGCTGCTGCTGATTCGAAACCGAGGCGGCAATCGAGCTGGTCGCCGTCATAGCCGTTGAGCCGGGTCAGTTCCCACCGGAAGAAGTTCGAAAAAGGAAAAGCAGGAATTCCCAGGAGCAATCTCGCATGCTGGTCGACTGTTTCCTTCAGGCTCAGAAATGGACTATCAGCCACCGCCCCAATCAGATCAGGCCCAGCTTCAGGCAATGCCAGAATGCAGGCGGTGGCCCCCATCGAGACTCCCATCAGGATGACCCCCACCGAGGAATCTGCGCGTATGAAGTCGTAGGCCCCGAGCACGTCCATCCGCTCCATATACCCGAGAGAGGTCTTGTTCCCTTCGCTCCTTCCGTGCTGGCGCAGATCGAAGACGAGAGTGCCAAAACCCTCCTGATTCAAGCGACATCCTCGTTCGCTTACCTCCTTACGATCTCGGAAGAGGCCGTGGGTAATGACAAAGATCGGCCGATCTTCCCTCCCCGGCATCCACCAACCAGACAGGTGAAGTCCGTCGCGACTGAAGAACGAGACATCCTCGAAGGCACAACCATAGCTTTCCGGCGTGTCGGTCAGTTCGAGGTCGAAGCCGCGGGTCCCGAAGCCCGTAACCTGATTGGCCATCAGGATCGGGAATCCGAAGAAGATAATAGTGGGGGCTACCAGCACGTAGGTCAAGGCACACCACTTGAAGACCTTCTTGGTGCGCCCCCGTCGCCCTGTCAGACGGATCACAAGCCCGATCAGGCCCGCCACAATCAAGAAAACGACAGCGATGACGGTGAAAGCGACGAGTAGAAACACCCGCGCATTCTTTCAGATTCGGGGTGCAATGAGAAGGTCACTATTCGACATTGTTGAGATCCTTTGCCTGCGAGTACAGGAGCCGAGCCGTTTGCTGCCCAGCCTTGAACGCCAAATTGCCGATTTGGTAGGATCCCCTTGTACATCTGGAGGCAGGGAGGATTTCGGCCCACTTGCGTAGGCCGGAATGGATGCCCGGTTGATCCAGCGAGGCCGCCAGCAGGAAGGGCAGCGGCCGGCAAACCAACGAGAGCTCGACAGAAACGGCCCCAATCGTCACCGCAACTCGGATCCGTCAACCACACGCCATGGACCACTCGCTGATTCGTAATTTCTGCATTATTGCCCATATCGATCATGGCAAATCGACCCTTGCCGATCGCCTTCTGGAAAGTACCGGAGCGATCGAAGAAAGGGCAATGAAAGCTCAGGTGCTGGACAAGATGGACCTGGAACGGGAGCGTGGCATCACGATCAAAATGGCAGCCGTGCGCATCTTCTACGACGCTCACGATGGAGTCACCTACCAGCTCAACCTGATCGATACTCCCGGACATGTGGACTTCACCTACGAAGTGTCCCGAAGTCTGGCCGCCTGCGAAGCTGCAATCGTTGTAGTCGATGCTGCCCAGGGAGTAGAAGCGCAAACCCTGGCCAACGTCAACCTGGCTATGAGCCATGATCTGGCCCTCCTCCCGGTCATCAACAAGATCGATTTGCCAGCGGCCGATCCGGAACGGGTCGCCAGGGAGATCGAAGAGACTCTGGCCATAGACTCCAAGGAATGCCTTCATGCCAGCGCCAAACAGGGCATCGGGATCGAGGAAATCCTGGAAGCCATAGTGGCTCGGACTCCGCCCCCCGAAGGCAACCCATCCGGTCCGTTGCGCGCCCTGGTCTTCGATTCCCACTTTGATCCCTATCTCGGGATCATCGCCTACGTTCGAGTCGTGGATGGTGAACTCCGTGAAGGCCTCAAGATCAAGATGATGGCTTCGGGTCACGTAGCGGAGGTAGCTGGTGTCGGCGTCTTTGCTCCCGATATGCGGCACACCAAGTCGCTGCGAAGCGGCGAAGTCGGATTCGTGCACGCTGCGATCAAATCGATCGGGCAGTGCCAGGTGGGCGAAACCATGACCGAAGCGCGACGCCCGGCTTCCCTGCCTTTGCCTGGCTATCGGGCAGTGAAACCGATGGTCTTTTGTGGCTTGCACCCGGTCGACGGCGAGCAGTTCCCGGAACTGAGAGAAGCGCTCCACCGCCTGCAACTGAACGATGCCGCTCTCTCCTTTGAGCCTGAAACCTCGGCGGCTCTTGGATTTGGCTTCCGCTGCGGTTTCTTGGGGCTGCTCCACAGCGAGATCATTCAGGAGCGGCTGGAGCGGGAGTTCGGATTACGCCTCGTCGCCACCTCTCCCTCAGTCATCTACCGCCTGACCTTGAACGACGGTGCGGTTCACCTGCTCGAGAATCCATCGGATTGGCCCGAGCGGAACCAGATCCAAAAGGTGGAGGAGCCCTTCGTCAGCTCCACCATCATCACCCCTAGCGACTACGTTGGGGCCTGCATGGAGCTGTGCAATGACAGGCGGGGAACCTTCAAACACATGGAGTACTCGGGCCCGGAACGAGCCATCCTCCACTACGAACTTCCGCTGGCCGAGATCCTGCTCGATTTCTTTGACACGTTGAAAAGCCGGACCCGTGGCTACGCCTCCTTCGACTACGAGTGGGAGGGATACAAAAAGGGTGATCTGATTCGGCTGGATATTCGGATCAATGGCGAGCCCCTCGACGCTCTCTCCTTCATCAGCCATCGCGACCGCTCTTTCTCTCGCGGGAAAGCGCTAGTCAAACGGTTGCAGGAAATCCTCCCCCGCCAACTCTTTGAAATCCGCATCCAAGCTGCCCTCGGACAAAAAGTGATCGCCGCCGAGACTGTCCGGGCATTGCGCAAGAACGTCATTGCCAAATGCTACGGCGGCGACATCAGCCGAAAACGCAAGCTACTCGAGAAACAGAAGGAAGGAAAAAGGAGAATGAAATCTGTCGGGCGGATCGAAATCCCTCAAGAGGCCTTCCTGAGTGTCCTGCGCGTGGGCAATGACTGAATCGGGTTCCTTTCCGCTACCTCAACCGACCAGGGCTCTAATCAACAGTCTGCAGGGCCTTTACGTCCATATCCCCTTTTGCGTCCACAAATGCCCGTACTGCGACTTTGCCTCAGGTCCTGCGGAAGGGCCGCGACGAAAGCAGTACCTGGACGCTCTGGTTCACGAGATTGAGACCACTGCCTGGAAGAGGGCCGCTCCCGAAACGGTGTATTTCGGAGGAGGAACTCCTTCTGAGCTCAACACCCAGGAATGGACGGCGATCTTCCATGCACTGCGATCCAGCTTTGATCTGCGCGACCTCGTCGAATTCACCGTGGAATGCAATCCCGGAACCCTCAGTGCAAGCAAACTTGCCGCCCTCCGAAATAGCGGGGTCAACCGTCTTAGCCTCGGTGTGCAATCCTTCAATAACCGCACCTGGCTGAGCTGGGGCGCATCCATGATTCCGGTTGCGCGCGGGATTCGATCCGGCTGGCACTGGAAAAGGGCTTCTCCAATCTCAGCCTGGATTTGATGTACGGTTTGCCCGGACAGACGTTGGCCGAATGGAAGGCCGACCTGCAAGAAGCCATCCAGCTAAACCCTCGCCACCTCTCGCTCTACGCATTAACCCTGGAACCTGGGACGCCTTTCTTTGATCTAAAAGAGCAAAGCAGACTCGCTTCCATGGATCCGGATCTGGCCGCAGACATGTTCGAGTACTGTATGGACTATTGCTCGTTAAATGACTACCAAAAATATGAATTATCGAGTTATTGCCGAGAGGACTTCCGCTCACGGCACAATCTGCACTATTGGACCAACTCCAATTACCTGGGGCTTGGGATGAGTGCCGCGTCGCACGTCAACGGTTACCGCTGGGCCAATGCTAGAGACCAGGATCGATACACACATGGCTGTCTGTCCGGCCAGCCCAGGCTAGAGTACTCGGAATATCTGAGTCCCCGGAAGCGAGCTTCGGAAGAGATCATCCTACGCTTGCGGCTGGATCAGGGAGCGGATCTGGTGGCCCTGTCCGATTCCTACCATCTTCCGTTGGCGCGAGAATACCGCGCCCAGATCGAAGAGCTCCAACGCCTGGGTCTGATTGAAGCCGAGGATCGGCGTCTGGTGATGACGCGACGAGGTCGCTTATTGGCTTCCGAAGTGGCTTGTCATTTCTTGGTTTAGGGTTGGGCCGGATGGGCTCGACCGCCGGTCCAGCCCGCATAATTCATAAGGTGTCGAAGCGAAGGGACGCAAGCGCCGTGCTGACAAGGTTTCATTCACTCCCGAGGGCCAGCGAGGCTGTTATTCTTGATTAGTAATCTTATAAAGCTGAGTCTGGGTGCGCAGATAAAGCGCCCCCTGAACAAAGGCGGGAGACGCCAGCGTCATTTCATCCAGCCGGTTCACCGCCAATTCGCGATACTCGGAAGCGCCGGCATCCAACAGGTAAGTATTCCCATCTTCACTGAGCAGGAAGACCTTACCGTCGTAGGCCCAGGGCGAAGAAGAAAGAGTAATCCCTTCACCCACCCGGGCGCGGTAGAGTTGTTCGCCACTCGCGTTATCAAGGACGGTAAGAAAACCCCGGTCATCGATCGAGAAAACCCGATCCTGATAGACCACGGGTGATGGAGTGTAGCCGCTAGCCCGCTTCTGAAACCAATGAATTTCCCTCTTGATCATAACTGATCGCGTGGCCGACACCGATTGCCACAATCTCGGTTCGCAGGTCATTCCTCCAAACATAGGGAGAAGACCACCCGGAGGTGAAACCGCGCCGCTCTTCGCCTGCCTTGCAACGGATGACCTCCCACACTTGTTCGCCGGTGCTTTTGTCGAGAGCCTTCAGGTAACACTCTTCATCGTTGTCATTCTGAACATAGAGATGTTCATCGTCCTGGGCGGGAGAACTGGCGGTGCCGAAATTCAGGTAGATCTGGCGCGGTTCCAGGGGATGTTCCCAAAGCTGCTCTCCGTCCATGGAGAAGGCGTAGACGCCTACATTGCCCACCAGCACATAGACTCTCTCTCCGTCGGTGATCGGAGTCTCCGAGGCAAAGGTATTCTTGCGGTGCCTTCCCCCGGGTACGGGGCCCCGATGAACTTGCTTCTGCCACACAGTCTCACCATTGCTGGTGTCGAAAGCGGTCAGGAGCCGGGTGACGGGAGCGGAATCGTCTCCGGTTGGTTCCAGGTCACGCTCGAACGTCTTTTTAGCCGCTTCTTCCATCGACAAGCCTTGGGATTGCAATTCGGCGATGTAATCGTTGCCGAAAATCCCTTTCGACGGTTCCTTGAATTCGCCCTCGCTGACGGCTGAAGTCACGAAGACGCGGCTGCCCCATACAATCGGAGAAGACCAGCCCCGGCCTGGGACCTCATTCACCCAACCGATGTTCTCGTCTTTGGACCAGCTGTTGGGCAAACCGGAAGCCGCGGGAAGACCGCTCCCATCACTGCCTCGAAAGGAAGGCCAGGTTTCCTCCGCCGTGATCGGGCCATCATTGCAATTGACTGCGGCAAATGCCGCCAAGAGAGTGAGTATCAGGGCTCGTTTGGAATTCATTCGGGATCTCCGGAGAAGCAGGCAAGATACCTGCGCTACTTGGCAGGCAAGATGCCTGTGCTACTTGGGCAGGCAAGATGCCTGCGCTACTTGGACAGGCAAGATGCCTGCGCTACTTGGCAGGCAAAATGCCTGCGTTACTTGGTGGTTCCTCTTTTCAGGCGAACCGCTCCTCCATCTGTTCCAAATTGACGGATGAAACTCTTGCCGAAGGCCTTGGAGTGCGGAGTGCAGCTCCGCCTTGTGCACTAGCGCACTGTCCGGAAAGTTCCAGATGTTAATTGTCAGGGTAGTTTGCTATTGTTGGGTATGGCAAGACCCCACATTCGACTAAAGCTGCCCGAACAAGATCGAAGAATACTGGAGTCCTGGTTGCGGGCTTCCAAGACCGATCGAGTCTTGGCCGAACGGGCTCAAATAATTCTGGCTTGCGGCCAGGGGCTGATGGCGACTGAAGTTGCGGAAAGGCTCTCCAAGCGGCTACTGAGTGTGCAAATGTGGCGCAGGCGCTATCTTGAGCAGGGAGTGTCAGGACTGGAGGATCGACCTCGATCGGGCCGTCCGCGGAAGCTATCGCATGCCAATGTGCGAGCTATTCTCAAAGCCACCGTTGAACGCATCCCACGGGAATCGACCTACTGGAGTGTGCGACTGATGGCCGAACACTCCGGAGTGAGCAAACATCAAGTCGCCCAGATCTGGAAGGCAGCCGACCTGAAGCCGCATCGAGTCCGTAACTTTAAAATCAGCAACGATCCTCACTTCGCCGAAAAGGTAATCGATGTGGTGGGGCTGTATATGGATCCGCCCGACAATGCGCTGGTTCTATCCGTGGACGAGAAAACTGAGATCCAGGCTCTGGATAGAACTCAGCCGATGCTCCAGCTCAGACCTGGACAGATCCAACGCCGGACACACGATTACAAGCGCCACGGTACAGCCAGTCTGTATGCCGCATTCGATGTGGTGACAGGTGAGGTCATGGGCCGCATCACCAATAGGCACCGAGCCAAGGAGTTCCTGGCTTTTCTCCGCCAGATTGATCAAGCGGTCGAGCCCGAACTGGATGTCCACTTAATCCTGGACAACTCGAGCACTCATAAGACCAAGCAGGTTCAAAGCTGGCTGGCCCAGCGGCCCCGATACCACCTCCACTTTACGCCCACTAGCGCCTCCTGGCTCAATGCCGTCGAAAGCTGGTTCTCACAGCTGGAGCGCCGTTCGATCTACAGAAACTCTTTCAGCAGCGTCCAAGAGTTGAGACAGGAAATCAAAAGATATATTCGGGTTCACAATCAACGCTTGGCCAAGCCCTTCAAGTGGCGCGCCACTGCTGACTCAATCCTGGCAAAGGCCCAAAATGCTCGCGAATCGCTCGGCCACTATTAACATCGGGAACTTATCGGACAGTGCACTAGGCGCCTGTCCGAGTAATGGGGCGGATTGCGTTATGGGCGCCGATTCTCGGCGCACTCCAAGGCGCCTTCGGCTCAAACCGAATCAAGTTACCTCTTATTACCTCTCTTGGGAATTGGACCCTTGGCCCCTGGAGATTCCCCTCAGACGTCCAAACGCTCGGAATACTCCACTTCTTCCCCGAACTCGATGAACCGCCTCAGTACCCTCAGGTACATCGCCCAACAATAGCAGGACGTCTTGTAGTGCTGATTCGCTTCCTGCCATCCTGTGTGCCGGAAGTGCAGCTGAGTGCCATTCTTGATGGCATCCAGGCGAAAACCGATCCGAGTCGCGAGCCAATCCGAATCGGAATCAGTCATCTCGATCTCGAATACCTGGCCGGGAGCCGCCCGCGTGACCTGTCCCTTCCACAGATAACCCGGGCCGAAGTCGAGTTCATAGATCTCGTCAGGCTGAGCCACTCCAGAGGAGTTCAGCGTCCACCAACGATCCAGGCCAGTGGGCTGCGAAACTCCGGCGTAGACGACTTCTGGAGTGGCCTGGATGGGAAAAGAGTGAAAGATATCTGCCATATTTTATTCTCCGTGCTGAGTCCTGCAAACCATGCTTAACCCATAGTACTGCAGTAGGTGGCACCCGGTTGGTACGATCATCTCATCGTCATGAATATGGGTACTGCTCTCTCATGTCCCGTGCCGTGCTCCCAGTACCCGGCCTTGTCCATACCTCGGCTCACGGGCTATCCTTCTTTCGACAGAAGTGAACTACACGGGGAGAATGAGAAGAATTCAATTTGCAGTGGTGCTACTGGCTACTTTCATGGGCGTTTTGGGAACGGCCGCCGACCCGAATGACGGACCCTATTTGTTCCAGGATCCCACGATCAGTCAAACAGAACTCGTTTTTGCCTTTGCCGGCAACCTGTGGCGTGTTCCGAGAAGCGGTGGAGACGCCGGGCTGCTGACCACGTCCGCGGGAAATGAACGCCACCCCAAGTTCTCACCCGATGGTCAATGGGTGGCCTTTACCGGCGATTATGACGGCAATACCGATGTTTATCTGATTCCGCGCCAAGGTGGGATTCCACGACGGCTCACCCACCATCCGGTGCCCGATGAGGTGGTGGGGTGGAGCCCTGATGGTCGTATTCTCTTTCGCTCCAGTCGCACCAGTTCGAGTCCGATTCCGAAACTGTTTGCGGTGGGGGCGGATGGCGGATTCCCGGAAGAACTCCCCCTACCCGGCGGAGTCGATATTACGTTCGCCGGCGACGGAAAACGCTTTGCCTACGTGCCGACTGTCCAGTGGCAACCCGGCTGGAAGCGATACCGGGGGGGACAGACCTCACCGATCTGGATCAGTGACCTGGAAAGCCTGAAAGTGGAAGAGATTCCGCGCCAGAACAGCAACGAATCAGCTCCCATGTGGGTGGGTGAATCGATTTATTTCCTCTCAGATCGGAATGGTCCTAAAACGCTGTTTCGCTACGATATTCGTCGCCGGCGGATCGACCAGGTGTTCAAGAATGACGGTCTCGACCTCAAGGCCGCTTCGGTTGGACCCGGAGCGATCGCCTACGAGCAGTTCGGAAGCCTGTTCCTGTACGACTTGAAGAGGCGCAAGAGCCAGCCCGTCGACATTCGGTTGGCGGGAGATCTCCCGGAGGTCCGCCCGCACTGGGTGAACGTCAATCGCAGGATCGCAAATGCCGACATCTCCCCCAGCGGCATGCGAGCTGTCTTCGAGGCGCGCGGTGAGATTCTTACCGTACCGGCCAGCAAAGGAGATATTCGTAATCTGACGAAAACACCTGGCATCAGGGAGCGGTCCCCAGCCTGGTCTCCGGACGGCCGCTGGATCGCCTACTTCTCCGATGCATCGGGCGAATACGAACTTCACCTGGCTGAGCAGTCTGGCCTGGGAGAAGTCAAGACCTACCGGCTGGAAGATCAGCCCACCTTCTACTACAGCCCGACCTGGTCACCCGACAGCGGAAAGATCGCCTTCATCGACAAGCGTCTTCACTTATGGGTTCTCGATCTGGCGGAAGAACGTCCCCACCTGGTGGACACGACCCCCTACTTCAGCCCGGCCTTTCAAATCGACATGAGCTGGTCTCCCGATAGTCGCTGGTTGACTTACCAACGGCAACTGGAAAGTCATCTGAGTGCTGTCTTCGCCTACTCGCTGGAATCGGAACAGACTCATCAGATCACCGACGGAATGAGCGACGCCCGCCACCCGGTCTTTGACAAGAGTGGAAAGTACCTCTACTTCACGGCCAGCACCGACACCGGTTTGACCACCGGATGGCTGAACATGACCTCGGTCAATCACCCGGTGACACGCAGCGTGTATGTCACGGTTCTCCGCTCCGATCTCCCCTCTCCTCTGGCGCCTGAAAGCGACGAGGAAGAGGTGAAGTCCGAGGACCAGGAGGTGGAGGAAAGCGACTCGGAAGAGAAAGAGGAAGAGAAAGAGGAGAAGGGTGAACTCGAAGTCGAGATAGAGTTCGATCGGATCAGCCAGCGTATCCTGGCTTTGCCCATGCCGGCCCGCAACTATCTCGGATTGAGCGCTGGCAAAGAGGGCACACTGTATGTCGTCGAAGGTCCGCAGATCGCCAGCGGTATCCTGGGCGGAGGTAGCTCCAAGCTACACAAATTCGACCTCAAGGAACGGAAACCGACTGCCCTGACCGAAGGGATCACCGGCTTCTGGCTCGCCGCCAAGGGAGACAAGCTTCTTTACCGTAAGGGACAAAGTTGGGCGATTACTTCGGCCGCCGGACCTATCAAGGCAGACGACGGAGCACTCAACCTGTCGAGCATGCAGGTCTACGCCGATCCTCCGGCCGAGTGGAAGCAGATGTACGAGGAAGCCTGGCGCCTGGAACGGGATTTCTTCTATGATGCGGGGCTCCACGGGCTGAATTATTCTCAAATCCGCACCAAGTATGCGCCCTACCTGGCCAATCTGGGGAGCCGCAACGACCTCAACTACCTGTTTGACGAGATGTTGGGAGAGTTAACTTGTGGCCATGTCTTTGTGAGCGGAGGAGATCTCCCCCAGCCGGATCGCGTCCCGGGCGGTCTACTGGGAGCGGATTTCAAGATCGAGAACGGGCGTTATCGCATCGTTCGCGTTTATGACGGCGAGAATTGGAATCCTAGCCTCAGAGCCCCGCTGACCCAGCCGGGCGTGGATGTGCGGGCCGGTGCTTATTTGCTGGAGATCAACGGTCAACCGCTCAGCGGCGATGATGAGGTCTTTCGGTTCTTCGAGGCCACTGCTGGCAAGTCGGTCCAAATCACGGTCGGACCCAATCCAGATGGCAGTGATTCCCGCGAAGTCACCGTGGTCCCGACCGGCAGCGAATCGGGCCTTCGGAATCGGGCCTTCGGAATCGGGCCTGGGTTGAGGGAAACCGCCGCAAAGTGGACGAACTCAGCGGCGGGCGGCTGGCCTATGTCTATCTTCCCGACACGGCGGGCGGAGGTTTCACTTATTTCAACCGCTATTTCTTTTCCCAGGTGGGTAGAGAAGGAGCCGTCGTCGACGAGCGATTCAACCAGGGGGGTCTGATCGCCGACTACATCATCGATTACCTGCGTCGCCCGTTGCGAGGCTATTTCGCAGCTCGCGACGGAGCTAATATGGCGACTCCAGTGGGAGCCATCTACGGACCCAAGGCCATGCTGATCAATGAATATGCGGGATCGGGCGGGGACATGATGCCCTGGCTGTTTCGCCGAGAACAGATCGGCCCTCTCATCGGAAAACGCACCTGGGGAGGTTTGGTGGGGATGGCGGATTCACAGGAGCCCCGCAGAGTGGCTTTTGGAACCCAGACGGCACCTGGGATGTTGAAAACCACGGCGGCGCCCCCGACATCGAGGTAGAGATGGACCCGGCAGCCGTCCGAGATGGCCGCGATCCACAATTGGAGCGGGCTGTGGCATGGCTGCTCGAGGAATTGGAAAAGAATCCATTGCCCAAGCATAAGAAGCCGGAATATCCGAACTACCAGCGGCCTCCGAGGTAGTACTGCGTCTTTGAGATGCAAGCGCAGAGACGCGGAGGCGCGGAGATTTCGCAGAGGAATTCTATTGGGGATTGGGAAAGGGGATTGGGGATCTGGAGACTACACAGTGCTCTTCAAACTGGAAGCCTCGCTAGCTTAGATAAGCTATCTATAGCAAAGTTGGGCCTGACTTATCTTGACGATTGAGTCAAGTTTGGCGGCGAGGCTTTTCGTATCGGCAAAGCCTGGATCGGCCGAACGCTGCGCTCCCGCTTGTTCTGATAGTCGTGCCCCGAAGTTCACAGTGAGTCGATAACCGGACCGTAGCTTTGAAATGCCAGCTCTCAGAGCGCCAAGCGGCAGCGCGAGCGTGGGAAAGCCAGCTCCATCGGCGCCAGGACTATTGCGCTAGGGGCTCACACTTTGCGAGAATATGGCAACTACAAATACGGGTGACATTCACCCACGGCAGCTGCCACTTCGAGTCGGCAGGAGGGTTTGCGATGAAGATTTCTCCGTCCCGTAGTCTGCTATTCCGATCCATGTTCAAAGCCGGTTTGGCCCTGACGGTCGCCCTGCTGCTCGTTTTTCTGATGGGAATGGTGCCATCGGGCGAGAAACCAACCGCGACAAGTCGCGCGGCGGCAACCGCTGATCCCGACGTCAGCTTGATCACACCCGGCGGAGAAGCGATGAAGTACTGGCCTCGGTGGCGGGGGCCCTCGGGCCAGGGTTTGGTAGAAGGCACCGGATATCCGGATCGATGGTCCGATACCGAGAAAGTGCTCTGGAAGGTGGAAGTCCCGGGACGTGGGCATTCGTCTCCGATTATTTGGGGGAATCAGCTTTTCCTGACGACCGCCGCTCCGGATGGCCAGAGCCGCTCAATCCTTAGCTATGATCGTTCCAATGGTGAGTTGCTGTGGCAAACCGAGGTCCCAGAAGGGCCGATCAAGCGGTTCCACGCGAAGAACAGCTACGCTTCTTCCACCGTCTCAACCGACGGGGAGCGGGTCTACGCCTATTTCGGAAACGCCGGTCTCATGGCCGTCGACATGGAAGGGAAGATCGTCTGGCATACCAACCTGGGAGAGATCGACCTTTATCACGGACCGGGTGGGACTCCCCTTCTCTACGAAGACCGTTTGATTCTGTACCAGGAGCAAAGGGCCATGCGCCGTCCCGTCCAGCCCGGTCCCGGTTTTATCGTTGCGATCGACAAAAAGACTGGAAAACAGTTATGGCGGAAGGATCGCAGTCCCCGTCCTGGTTGGGGAACTCCGGTGGCGGTGCAGGTAGGAGACCGGGTCGAGATTGTGGTGAGCAGCGGATTTCAAATCGATGCCTATGATCCAGACACCGGCGAGATCCATTGGTTTTGCAAAGGCAACAAAGCGGAGACAATTCCGACTCCGGCGGTCGGTCACGGAATGGTCTATTGCACCTCGGGCCGCGCCGGCCCAACTCTCGCAGTGCGGCCGGGAGGAACCGGCGATGTCAGCGAGACTCACGTGACCTGGAAGACCGACAAGGGATCACCCTTCGTGCCTTCTCCTTTGATCCTGGGCGATTACCTCTACACCATCAACGACATGGTAAGTGTGGTTACCGCGCATGATGCCAAAACCGGCGAACCGGCCGGCCAACTGCGCCTCGGGGAGGCGAATCGGGAGGGTTTTTCAGCGTCTCCGGTTTCGGTGGAAGGAAAGATCTACTTCACCAATGATGAGGGCGAGACGTTTGTCTTGAACCCGGCGCCTGATTTCAAGATCCTGCATGTCAATCGCCTGGGTGAACAGACGCTGGCCAGTCCGGCTTTGGTGGATGGTCGTTGGTACTTCCGAACCGCCCAGCACCTGCTTTGTATTGGTTGAGTTGAGTGTAGTGCAGGCATCCCTGCCAGCTGTCTCAAAACCAACCTTCGAAGCTGCAAGGGAGTGATTTCGGACGGGTGAGGCCTGCCAGGCCGCGAACGGACAGTCATGTTCGACTGCAAAGGTATTTTTTTCAATAAGATCGCCGCCTGGGAGGCGCCTCCACGGTTTTGAAAATCCTTTTCCTGATACTGTAAACTTCCTGCTCTGCGAGTTTTGAGACAGCTTGATCCCTGCCTGCGATCAGGAGGCCGCCGCGGAGCCTACGGCTCTCACGATCTGCCTTGCCGCCTCGGTTTCAGCCCACGCATTGGAGGAGGCGGCTCGGCCCGGCGAACTCCGGCCTCGGCCGGAATCTGTTTCCTTATTGGATTCGTCTTAGCCCGGATAATGCACGAGTTTTCGGCTGCAGGGCCGGGATCATCCGGTCGAGTAGGCGGGGTGCTCCCAAGATACAGAGCCCTGTAGGTGGAGAGTTTCCAACTTCCGCCCTTTCGGTTACGGAGTGGGTTCCTAGTTCCACCATGGGAGGTCTGTAACATCGGTTGCCACCCACGCCCCTCTCAGAACCGGACAAGCGGCTTTCCCACATCCGGCTCTTCGGTTGTGTCTTTCAAGGCCGACCTCCCGCAAACGGGCAAAGTCTCCCCTATTCGCGTTAGGTCTCTTGCCATTCGTTATCCCGCCTCTGCGTTGGGCGAATGTTTGCCCGCTCGCGATCGACTCACCGTGGGGACCTTCACTCCTTCGGTATTACCCGTTCTCATCGTTAAACCGGTCCCCATCCCAGGCCGAAGCCCCATCGGCTTGGCTCCTGTTTAAGGTTGCCTTTGCCTACTCGTCCCGCCTCAGATGGGCGGTCAAGAGTTCTTCGACCCGCCTGGTCTGTCTTCTCCTTCGCCATGTGTTTGCTCGATGCCGTCTGCGACCCCGGGGTTGGGCATCTTGACTCGTCTGTAGCGTCTCGATGACCTGCTGCCTGCGACCTCAGAGAAGGTATCGGCCATTCCCATTGCTCATTTCGGGGCTGAGTTCCGGATTCAGCGTCATTATTCGCTTCACCTCGCAAACCTTTCCAGTCCTGAGGTCTTGCCTCAGGTCTTGATACGGGCGGCCTGACTAGGTTGACCCGGAGGGCTTCCCACTCTCTCGAAAGAGAACCATTTCCAGGTTCACCTCTGACTGCGTTACCC
>CBDDCF010000029.1:0-296881 GCA_965225995.1 Acidobacteriota bacterium
GGAACTTGAAAGCCTGGCTGGGCCTGGTGCAATCCGACAAGACGATGGGGCAGCGGATTCTGAAGATGGAGTATCGCCGGTTCCTGCGCCGGCTGGTTCAGATTCCTTGCCAGATCCTGCAGCGGGGGCGACGTCTTCTTTACCGGCTGCTGAACGTCAACGACTGGACCGAAACGCTGCTGAGCGGAGTGCCGTCGCCCAAGCGGGTCCGCTACGGCTAACCCGCCACAGGACAAAGCAAAGAAAATCCACGGAGGTTCAAGGGCTGAGGTCGAAGTCTGTTCGAAAACGGCCGAAAATTCCGATTCTTGCCTCTCGATCCCACTCCGAAGGCCCTCCAGCAGGAGATCACCGTCGGATGCGCCCGACTCGCGCAGCCTTCAGTCCGAAAGTCGACCACAGAGGGCTAAATGACCCTCAAAAAGAGTCAATCGAGCGGCCCAGAAGCTGATACGCTTATTTTGGGACTAGGTAGGCACCTCTCCCTTGCAACTTCTTTACAATCAGGTCAAGTTTGATGGGACCAGGGACAGTGTTGCTATTTCAGTTCAGTGTCGGTGCCTAGTTGGGCCGGATGGGCTCGACCGTCGGTCCTGAGAATGGCGGCAGGATCATCAGAGCTCTGTTGTAAGGGTGAATGCAGTCGCTTGACGATGAGTGGATTCGCGCCCCGCTTTTCAGAGCCCCGAGCCTGCGACTGCTCTTACTCGAGGGTCTTCGATGACCCTTGCGTAACGATGAGCGGTCCTTCGGGCCGGACCACGATGGTGTGCTCGTACTGGGCGGCCAGACTCCCGTCTCGAGTCCGCAGCGCCCAGCCGTCTTCTGCTTCGTCTACCCAGTCGCTATTTAGCGACATGAAGGTCTCGAGGGCAATCACCATCCCCTCTTTGAACTGTCTTCGATCCCGACGATCATAATAATTGGCTATCTGCCGAGGCTCTTCGTGAAGCCAGCGCCCCACGCCGTGTGAACAAAGGTTACGAATCGCTTGGAAGCCGGCTTCCCGCGCTTCCTCTTCGACAATCAGACCCGTTCGATTGAAGTATTCGCCGGGACGAATGGTATCAAGACAACGATCGAGCGCCCGCTGAGTGCGGCGGCAGAGTCGCTCAGCCTGTTCCGATATTGGTGGAACCGGCAGCGACGCACCGGTATCCGCAAAGTACCCATTCAGTTCAGCTGAAACATCGAGATTCACAAGATCACCCACTTGAATCACTCGATCCCCCGGGATTCCGTGTGCAGCTTCCTCATTGATACTGATACAGGTCGCCCGCGGGAATTTGACACAAAGCTGTGGAGCTGACCGGGCACCGTGGTCCTTGCGGACCTCTTCGCCGACTCGATCCAATGCATCGGTCGTAATACCCGGACGTACCCGGCACGCCATCTCCTGAAGAGCAGCGGCCACGATTCTGCCAATCTTCAAAAGGGCTTCCAGTTCTTCCGGTCTCGTTATTGACATGCTAACTCCATTTGCTAGTGCTGCGTTCAGGACTAGACGAGCGATTCCGAAATAACGTGCCAATTGCGAACGGGTCTTGCGAGTCGAGGTCAAGGAGAGAGGAGGAAGTCGATACCCGGTATCTTCGACGACTCTCGACACAGAGATCGGCCGCAACATTTTGTTGGGCCGGCAAGAGCTTGCAGGCTGTACAACAAGCCCCGTTCGCCCGTAGGGTTGGGGCGGGACGTAATAGCCCCAACGTCGCTTACCAGCGGGAACAAAGATTTCGAGGCGATAGTCAAAGTCGAAGAGCCGTGCCAGCCGTTGTCGATACCAAATTAAGGGATCGAAAGGAGACACCAAACTCTGGGCTGAGATAGAACGAGGAGTGCACGCCTCGGGATCGATGAAGACCTCCTCCGACCATCCTTCGACTTGCCCCCGCTTGAGCTTCCCCATTTCGACCAGTGCTTCCAGCCGGGGGCGGGTATCGCGAGGTGACATTCTATAATAGTCGGCGAGGTCCTGCAGAGTGCCGAATCCCAACCCTCGCGCGGCGCGCAGCAGGAGCCTCTGATGAGCTTCCTCGACCGGGACGACTTGCTCCAGGTATTGCCCCGGGATGACCCGTTCCACCACGTCATAGCTCCGAGCGAAGTTCTTGTGACGTGACCGCAAGAATTCCCCCGCCGAAAAATGCCTCCAGGACGCAGCGTGCAATCGGGCGCGACCAGGCTCCGCCAATCGATCTCTTGCGGAACTCGGGTGGAACGTCCACCTGATCGGCCCCCAACGGATCTTCGTCCTGCACCTGCTGCAAGACAGAATTCACAAAGTCACTATTCTCCGCCATGAACTCTTCAAAACCCCAGGGGCGAAGACGGTGTTTCTCCATTCGGTCGCGGAGCAGGGGCCAGATCTCCATGGGAATGATTGAGGCTTCGTGGGCCCATTGCTCGGTAAACTGTTTGCCTCGATAAACAGTCCTTTCCAGGAGAGACCGCGGGTATGAACCCAGTCTCGAAAAAAGAACCTGGTAGTGTGCCGGGATCAGGACATTCACGTAGTCGAGCTGGAGTAGCCCCAGCTTCCGGATGATCCGCCGAACATGACGCACGTCGATGCGAGCCTGGGCGCGAGGCCTGTCAAACCCCTGTGCCCCCAAAGCCATGCGCCGGGTCTGGTCGATCGAGAGACGTCTACCGGCCACTCTGCATCTCGAGGTAGCGAACCAACAACGTGGACATGACCTCCATTCCCACCGGAACCGAGGAGTTATCAGCCTGAAAAGTGGGGGTGTGGTGCCCGCCTGAGGTAGTCCCCGGCATCACCATGCCGAGCCGATAAAAGAAACCGGGAACTTCGTTGGCAAAATAGGCAAAATCTTCCCCTCCCATCGTGGGGTCCAATCTCACGAGGCTGTCTTCGCCCACAACCTTACGAATCGTCGGCAACATCTGCTCCGTCAGCTGCAGGTCGTTGATCGTAGCCGGCGTCCCTCGATCATAATCCAGCTCGAAGCTCCCACCGTAGGCTTGGGTGATTCCCCTCAGGATCTCCCCCATTCGCTTCTCAACCAGATCACGCACCTCAGGATCATAGGTTCGTACCGTGCCTTCGAGATGCACTTCGGCCGGAATGATATTAAACCGCTCTCCTGCGCGGAAGATCCCGACGGTTACCACAGAGGGTTGCAACGGATGCGTATTGCGAGAGCGGATGGTCTGGAAGGCGGTCACCACCTGGGAAGCCATGACGATGGGATCGATCGACTCCTGGGGCTGGGCCCCGTGCGCCTGACGGCCCCGCAGACCGATGATGAAGTGATCCACAGCCGCTAAGGCAGGTCCTGGAGTGTAGCCAATCTTCCCTACTTCGAGTGAAGCTAGTGTATGCAAGCCAAAGATCGCGCTGGGGCGCGGGTTCTCCAGGGCTCTCTCACGAACCATGAGGTCCGCGCCTCCCTCTTCACCCGGCGGAGGACCTTCTTCAGCAGGCTGAAAGATGAACTTGATGGTTCCTGGGATCTCGGCGCGCAACTCAGCCAACACCGAGGTTACTCCAAGCTGCACCGCGGTGTGAATGTCGTGGCCGCAAGCGTGCATGACGCCGACTTGCTTGTCCAAGTAGCTAGTCCGAACCTCCGATTTGAAGGGGAGCGTCGTATCTTCAGTAACCGGCAACGCATCCATGTCGGCTCGGACCGCAACGACCGGACCCGGGATCCCTCCCCTAAGAATCCCAATGACTCCCGTATGGGCTACTCCTGTCGTCACCTCTATTCCCAGCCCGCGCAGGTGATTGGCCACCATTTCGGCGGTTTTGACTTCTCGGTTGCCCAGCTCGGGATATTGATGAATCCTTTCCCGCATTCGAATGGTTTCAGGTGCATGCTTCCGCACCGCTTCAGAGATTTTGGAAGATTGCACTTGAGCAATCGAGACAGTGCTGGCCACGACCAGGAGTGGAAGGAGAATTGCGGTTCTTTTCATACGACCCATTATAGCCGCCGACACGGCAACATCGGATTCGCAACATTGGCGGCGCGAATTTGCTACCCGGATAATTCACGGCTTGTCTTGTCTGAGGCGGAGCAGTACAAGCGTCAGTTGGCCTGAGCGCTTTGTAGGAACCAGCTCCGCCTGACGAACCGGCCTTCAAGGCCGGGCCCAACATCGGCTCGGATCGCTGCACAGATTATGGGTTTCCGCTCCGGGAGACCGGAAGTTCGCCAGACAGAGCTGGCTCCTACGATGCATGGCCTGGCCCCCACGCAGCAAAGCAGATCGGATGCGAGGCGAGTCCCGAGCAGTCGTTGCAAACTGAAACTTGATCGTGTGAAGAGCTCCCTCGCTGACGCTTCGGGCTCCGAAAGATCTTGGCGACCGCCTCATTAAGGCGAGGCATTCCTACGGAACCCGAAGCGTTAGCGTTCGAGGCATCCCTACGGAGCCCGAAGCGTTAGCGAGGGAGCTCTTCCAGTTTCTTTCCTGAATGATTCGGTCAAGCCGGAGGCGAGACTCGGAAGAATGTTTGACGGAGGCCAATCCGTAATTCATTATCCAAGGTCATGTGGCAGAAGCTACGGTTCAAATTTGACGCCGCCGCAGGCTTCGAATCTGGCACCATTTCAGCGTGAAGTAATTCGGCCATAGGAAGGTGAAAGATGTCCTCCCGCGTAGATTTTCGAGCTGGTCCTCCAAAGAATGATCGGGTTTGGAAGATTTCTCCCTCACCGACCGTGGCCCTTGCCGACATGGCGTCGGGGCGGCGCCAAGCGTATTTCAGATTCGGCCACATGTTTCGATCCCCCACCCTGCTTGCTGTTGAGGAATATTCTCACCTATTAGATAGCTCTCGTAAACCGGCGCAACCGGATGGGCTCGAACGACGGTCTTAAGGGGCGCCATGAGCCCTCTGCGGCAGGGGCAGCTTGTTGCTGGTCTTCGACCTGGCGTCGCGCTTCAGCTACAGTACGAGTGTCAGCGACCGCAAGTCGTTCCACTGTAACCTGAGAACGGAAGCTCGCATGATTGCACCCGATGCACAGCCCGGGGCGGATGGAGTCGCCCGGTACTACGACAGTGCAGTGCGCCGCACCTGGTGGATTTGCGCCCGGCGGCTCTGCTGGAAGACTCTCACTTCTGCTCGCTATCTCAGCACTGAACTTGCGGCGACCCGTCGGGCTAGCGAGACGGCCACTCGACCGGAGATCTGCCCGTGACCAGCTTGACGCACCGTCTCAGTCAGCGTCACCTTCAGCCCGAGTTGATGGACGAGCCGAGCCTCGACCGGCAGCTTCATCGCCAGGCTCTCCAAGGTTTGGGTCGCGTTAACTGGATTAGTGGCACGGTCACGACCCTGTGGAATCCCATCCGTCGACTGGCCGAACAACATCTCGAACAACCATTGCATGTCGTGGATCTGGCGTGCGGTGGTGGTGAAACAGCAATCGAATTGTGGCACCGAGCCCAGCGCTCAGGCCTGGCTGTCCGGGTCAGTGGCTCCGATATAAGCCGCACGGCAATCGATTATGCTGTCGCTCGAGCCGAAGCGGCTCAGGCCGACGTCACGTTTCTTCAGGCCGATGTCCTCCGGGACCCACTGCCCATAGAAATTGACGTTCTGTATTGTTCGTTGTTCCTGCACCATTTGGAAGATCCCGATCTGATTGCTCTCCTGTCAAGGATGCGAGAATCGTCGGCGCGCATTATCCTGGCGATCGATTTGGCGCGCAGTCGGCTCGGTTATGCGCTGGCCTGGTGGGGCGTGCGAATGTTGACACGATCACGGATCTGCCATGTCGACGGACCTTTATCGGTGCAGGCTGCATTTACTCCCGACGAGATCCGCGGTCTGGCCGAGCAGGCGGGGCTGCAAGATACTGAGCTGACTCGACACTGGCCCCAGCGATACTTGCTGACCTGGAGACGCCCATGATCGAAGCCACGACAACTGCCATCGAGGCGCGACGAACGGCCTGGGATGCGGTGGTGATTGGCGCCGGCCCTGCTGGCGCGATCGCGGCACTCGGTTTGGCGCGCGAGGGAGCGGATGTCTTGCTGGCCGACCGTAAGGACTTTCCGCGAGACAAAGTATGTGGCGGCTGTCTGAACGGCGATTCCGTGACCGCTCTGCGTTCGCTGGGTCTTGGCTCCGCCCTGGACAGCCTGGGAGGAACTCCGCTGGACGGCTTCTGCGTTTCGGCCGGTGGGCGGCCTCTGTCACTCGAGCTTCCGGCGGGTCTGGCCGTGACACGGCAGGCGCTGGACGCGATGCTGGTCGAGGCAGCGATTGCTGCGGGCGCCGATTTTCTGCCCCACACGCGCATCGGCGTCAATCGTGCCAAACCCACACTGGATTTCCGTGATGTGACCTGTTCAACGGCGGGGGAACAAATCACTCTGCGGACCCGGGTAGTTGTGGTCGCCACCGGTTTGTCGGCAGATTTACGGTTCGACGACCCGGACCTTGCGATTCGCCAGTTGCCAGGATCACGCATCGGAGTCGGTGCGACAGCGACGAGTTATCCGGATCATTACCTGCCGGGCACGATCTTCATGGCAGTAAGCCAGTCCGGATACGTCGGGCTCACGAGGACCGAGGATGATGTCTTGAATATTGCTGCCGCCCTGGACGTCGGCTCAGTCAAAGCACAGGGTCCCGCTACCGTCTGCAAACGGATTCTGATCGACGCCGGGTTTCCCGTGGCCGCCGAAATGCTGTCGGGGTCATGGAGCGGCACAGTTGGTCTGACACGCCAGCGAGTGAAGCCAGCTTCGCAACGTCTGTTCGTCGTGGGTGACGCGGCCGGATATGTTGAGCCCTTCACCGGCGAGGGGATAGCCTGGGCGATTCGCGGTGGCCGGGCGGTTGTTCCGTTCGTGCTGCGGGGTATGAAAGGGTGGAATCCGAAGCTAGCCGGTCAGTGGTCGCGCTCGCTGGGTACACTTGTGGCGGAACGCCAGAGGCTCTGCCGAGTACTGGCCTGGGCGTTGCGGCACCCGATGCTGGTGCGTGGGATGATTCGAGTTGTGGAAGCCATGCCGGGGTTAGGCCGAGCGGTCATTCGCCGCCTGAACAGGGAGAGTGAGCTTGAGTTTATCGATATTGGGACTGGGCACCGCCGTACCGCTTGACTGCGTCAATCAGGACGATGCGTTGGCGATGTCGACTGAATTGATCTGCCAAGACCCTCGGCAACAGCGCATCATGCGCATCATGTTTCGAAAGTCGGGAGTGACAAATCGCCATACGGTCATTCCCTGGCAGACCGGCTACACGTGGAAGCAGGACAGGGATGCCTCACAATCCGGCCGCGGGCCGTCGACCGGTCAACGCATGCAGATATACCGGGATCAATCCTCCCCTCTGGCGCGGCGCGCGACTCGCTGTGCGCTGGATGATGCCGGCGTGGCGCCTCGAGACATCACACACCTGATAACGGTTTCTTGCACGGGTTTCGATGCACCCGGCGTGGACGTCGATCTCATCAGATCGCTCGGAATGCGGCCTACAACCCAGCGAATTCACGTGGGCTACATGGGTTGTCACGGAGCCATCAACGGACTGCGCGCCGCGCGCGGTCTGGCGGCCAGCGAACCCAACGCACGTATTCTATTGTGCGCAGTCGAGCTCTGCAGCCTGCATTACCGGCTCACCTGGGACGACGAAGGCATGGTTGGGAACGCCTTGTTTGCCGACGGGGCGGCGGCTTTGGTGTGCGCCGCAAGTGGATCCGAGCGGCCGGACTTATGGAAAGTTAGAAGCACAGGCTCCTGTCTGATACCGGAGACGGACAGCGAGATGTCGTGGCGAATCGGCGATCACGGATTTGAAATGAGACTGACCGGAAAAGTTCCGGTACTGATTGAAGAACACCTGCAGCCATGGTTGTCCGCGTGGCTGAATGGGCTGGGACAGTCGATCGACTCGATAGGCGCATGGGCCGTCCATCCAGGCGGACCACGAATACTCGACGCGGTTGAAAATGCTATTCAGCTTCCCGCAGACGCGTGTGCGACGTCGCGCGAGGTTTTGGATCAGTACGGCAACATGTCCTCACCGACGGTGTTGTTCATTCTCGATCGCATGCGTCGAAACAACCCGGCCCTCCCTATCGTCATGCTGGGATTCGGGCCAGGGTTGATGGCCGAAGCAGCTCTTCTCGAGTGACGCCGTGTTTCCGGTCCGCTGCAGCCTCTGCAATCGCAGTCTTATTCCCCGTAGACTGGATCTCCTGACGAAACCTTCCCCCTCTTTGTGGAACACGGGAGCTCAGTTTCTTTCTCGAATGATCCGGCCTGGCCGGAGGCTGAGCTGGACTGAAACAGGAACGGAGGTTTAGGATTTTGAGTTTCTTCTTGTGCTTCGTATTTGGGATTTCGGGTGCTTCTCCAGGGAAGTGTTGTTGACTTTCTCCAAGAGCCCCGCAACGGCTGATTCTACCTGGATTTCCTGTTCCTTCTCTGTCATGAAACATGTATGAAGCGGAGCAAGGAGTCGAATCGCACCTGTCCGAACTCCGATTGCAGCTTGAATGGACAGGTCGGCAAAGACAACATCATCCGACACTCCTTCTACATCACCTCGCAAGGCAGACGACGGCGCTACCGTTGCAAGCAATGCGGTAAAACCTTCTCCTCTACTCACGGCACACCTTATTATCGGCTGCACAAGTCCAGGTCCTTGTTCGATGAGGTCCTCCACATGTGTGTCCAAGGGCTGGCTATCTCGTCCATGGCTAGGATAAAGAGAATGGCCTGGGGCACCGTCGCTCGATGGCTCGAATCGGCGGCCAAGTATGCTGCCCGGTTTAATGATCGGATGCTGAAAGGTTTCGTCATCCGTGAACTCCAGGCCGATGAGATCAGGACATTCATTGGGGCAAAGAAGCAAGTGAGTTGGGTGCTGACCACCCTGGAAGTCTGGTCCAGGCTGTGGATCTCCGTCGAGATCGGTCGCCGGAACTTTCGAAACATCAAGAGAGTTGTCCTGGACACGCTGCTGCGAGGCCGTGTAGTCCACCGCTTCTTGTTTACCACAGACGGTTTCAAGGTTTATGAGTGGGTGGCGAAGAGACTACTCCGAGGGTTCGGCATCTACGGTCAAGTGATCAAGAAGCGGCGAGAGAATCGGGTGGTTTGTGTAGATCGTAGACTGCTGCTCGGAACACAAGAGGAACTGGAGGAAGCTCTGTTTCTTTCCGAGGATTCCCACACTCTCAACACCAGCTTCATCGAGCGGCACAATCTCACCATCCGCCAGGGCTGTTCCTATCTTGGCCGTCGTACACCTTGCCACGCCCGACGCACTGAATTCTTGGAAGGCCAGGTGGCTCTGCTCATGGCCTATTACAACTTTCTGCTACCGCATAGCTCTTTAAAGTTCGGCAATACGATACGGACTCCAGCCATGCAAGCCGGGTTGGCTAAAAATAGATTGTCCTTCCGGGATCTTTTCACAAGCCGGGCAGCGTGCCTTTTATTTGCCTTGATGATGGTTGTCGCAGACTGCTTTGGATTGGATCTCAAGTCTTTTCAGTTTCGAGTCTGGCAGACGGATCGTGGCTCAACAACACTTGCCTGAAGAAGCACCGCCCGTCCGGTGACAGAGAATGCGCTAACCGCCGCAAGGGATCTTGGGTTGGAATCACTTCCTTAAGATTCGAGGGGTCGTCCAGGTCCAAGTAGACCGTTGAATTCCCGTGATCAGCCTGGCCAGTAAATGACTCCGGCTTTCGAAGATTAGCTCTTCCGATAAGGAGGCGTCCATTGGGGGACCACTCGTCCGGATCAAAAGAAGTGTTTCCTAAGGTTCTGGCGTCAAACAATGGCTCAGCAACGCCACTTCCGTCTGCCTTCTCCCAGTAGGTTATCCACTGACCTGGGCCGGATCGATCTGACTGATAGGTAACGCGTGCTCCGTCCGGTGTCCAGAAAGGAAAGAAGCTGCTGCCTTCAGATTCGATTTTTGCCATCCGTCCCGACTCCCGGTCGACGATCCAGGTTGCGGTCTTGCCTGGCTCAGCCACTTGAACTGCGATCCTTTGCCCATCAGGCGAGATTTTCGGATAGCCGTAGTTTTTGAGGGGTGCGAGCAGTGTCTTGTGTTCCCTGGTAGCCAGATCCAGAAGGCCCAGGCTAGCAGTGCCCGCCCCGTGATTGATCGCAAAGAGGACACTCGAACCATCGGGAAGGATCACGGGGTTCGAATGCGCTGTCTCGCCATTGAGGAGATCCACCGTGGAGACCCTCTCTGCCATTCCCCCGGAGGCAGACACTTGCCACAGGCTCTCGCCATCCACCGGCGTGAACACAATCGTGTGGTCCGGTCCCCAGCTTCCGCCAAACGGGAGGCTTGCGTCACACAGCACTTCGGCAGCCCCCCCAGTCAGCGAGACTTTCTTGAGCTTCCCTCCGGCGAAGAAACCCACCCACTGGCCGTCGGGGGAGAAAAACGGACTGCTGCCGCCTTCGCTGTCCCGCAAAGGGACCATGCCTCGGTCCGTGAGACTACGCAGATAAAGAGGTTTGGTTAAGGGGAGGTCCTCCTGCTCACGAAACACCAACTGCCTTCCGTCGGGTGAGATCGCAAGGTGCACCTGCCATGCGGTGACGCCCAGTCCCTGGGTGTCGATGACCAGTTCAGATCTGCTCGGCGTGGGCTCAGGCGAAGGGGTGGGATTGATCAGGGGGAAGAGTCCCATAACCAAAGCGCCGACCAGGATGCCCAATACCACCCCTGCTGCCAACCCCCACGGGCGACGAACTGTCTCGGGTCCGAGGTCGGCTTCTTCTCCTCCGTCCACAAAATCCCCAATCACGCTTCGGGCATCGTCGATATCGTGCAGCCGCTGCTTGCGATCCTTGGTCAGACATCTTCGGAGTAGGCGTCGGATCGAAGGAGGGGTCCGAGCAGGCAGCTTCTCCCACTCCACTTCTCGCGCCAGCACGTTGGCCAGCGTGTCGGGCAGTGTCTTGGCCAGATAAGCCCGTGTACCCGTGAGCATCTCGTACAGGATCACGCCAAAGGCCCGGATGTCGGACCGCTTATCTGCCTCCGTCCCCCGTGCTTGTTCAGGAGACATATACCCGGCAGTCCCTAGAATCACCCCCATCTCCGTGGCCGCTGCCGTCATCGTGGGCGAGTGGGAGAGGCCCGGTGAGATATGTCCCTGTTCAGCCTCGATCGCCTTGGCCAGTCCAAAGTCCAGCACCTTCACCTGGCCATCGGGAGTGATCTTCACGTTGGCTGGCTTGAGATCCCGGTGGATGATGCCTTTCTCGTGCGCAGCCTCTAACGCCTCCGCTATTTGCAGGGCGATCTTGAGGACCTCCTCCAACGGGATCGGCCCCTTGGCGATGCGGTCAGAAAGATCATCCCCTTCGATCAGCTCCAGCACCAGAGCCCGGACTCCGCCTTCTTGCTCCAGTCCATGGATGGCGCCGATGTTGGGATGATTCAGCGAGGCCAGCACCTGGGCTTCGCGAGTGAAGCGGGCCATGCGTTGCGGGTCCTGGGTGAAGGATTCAGGGAGAACTTTGAGGGCGACATCTCGTTTGAGCTTGGTATCCGTTGCGCGATACACCTCACCCATTCCACCCTGGCCAATCTTCTCTGTAATGGTGTAGTATGCGATGGTCTGGCCAATCACGTGGCATCCGTCAGGAATTGAGATTCATCCAATCCTAGTGATCAGTGCCCATTAAGGCAATTGGGAGGACTCTCTCACCTCATCATGCCCTGGGCTTCTTTGATCAGGGACACAAAGCAGCGGCGATGTCCACTGCGACTCCGCGAGCAACTAATGCATTGACGTTCGCACAGTCACCTGCATCCAGCAGATTGTTGCTGAGGAATATCGAATCTCCTTCACCCAATCCCATGTTGGCAACCAGCGGGGCAATATCGCTGATTTGGTTATTGAAGAGCCTCAGCTCCTGGAGGTTGGTCAGTCCAGCCAGAGGGGCAATGTCGCTGATTCGGTTAGAGCCGAGGTCTAGGATCTGGAGGTTGGTTGATCCCAGCGGAGCAATGTCGCTGATTTGGTTAGTTCTGAGGCCCAGGACCTGGAGGTTGGTCAGCCCAACCAGATGGGTAATGTCGCTGATTGGATTAAAGGAGAGGACCAGGGTCTGGAGGTTAGTCAATCCAGCCAGAGGGGCAATGTCACTGATTTGGTTACTGGTGAGGCCCAGGCCCTGGAGCTTGGTCAGTCCAACCAGCGGGGCAGTGTCGCTGATTTGGTTCCGGTCGAGGCGCAGCTCTTGGAGGTTGGTCAGTCCAGCCAGAGGGGCAATGTCGCTGATTTGGTTATTGAAGAGCCTCAGCTCCTGGAGGTTGGTCAGTCCAGCCAGAGGGGCAGTGTCGCTGATTTGGTTCCGGTCGAGGCTCAGGTTCTGGAGATTGGTCAGCCCGGCCAGAGGGGCAATGTCGCTGATTTGGTTAGTTCTGAGATTCAGGTTGTTGAGGCTGGTCACTCCAGCCAGTGGGGCAACCTCGATGACTTGGTTCTGGAAGAGGTTCAGGAGCTGGAGGTTTACGAACTCTTCCAGGGCATCGAGCCTAGTGATCCCAAGATTCTGAGCAAAGAGTACCGTCAGACCTTCCGCCAGATCACATTGGATGGGGTCCATTGGACCGAGTCCCAGCGCCTGATCCGGGATTTCGACCTGTCCGATACAGGGTGGCAAATCGGGTGGATTGAGGGTCTCCATCTGATAGATCTGAGGCACAAGTAGCTGTTCCACTTGCCCCTCACCGTCTGCCTGCTCCGCTGCCAGAACAGCTTCACTTCCCGACATTTCTCCCACTGGAAGAAAGGCCACTTCCTGAACCCCGGGCGTCGGAGCAAACAACGAGGCCAGCCCTTGTTCCGGTACCACCCTCGTCACCTGATCGGCCGATGGTTCGGCCACAAAGAGGTGAAAACCATCGGGACAAGAAACACCTGCCCGTAAGGCACCGAACAACTGTGTAGGGTCGGTCAGTTCCACGACTGTCATCACTTCTCCTGTAACCCGATCCAGCCGCCGGATCGATTGCACTTCGCCATCCGAGAAGTAGATGTCTCCTGTACAACTATCCACCTCCACTCCCCGCGGAGCGATCTCCTCCAACAGCGAGCTTCCACCCGGTGGAGGTCCCTCCGGCTGCACCCCATTGCCCTGCAGCCTGGCTGCCGTGATCCGAGACAACTTGTCTGCTTCGGCTACGATCAGGTCTCCCGTCCCTGAATCCAGTGCCATCGCCACTGGAGCATTCAAACCCGAAGCGATCACCTCTAGACGGATTGGCTCCTCCACTTCCAGCCGGTAGATCTGCCCAGTGGCCCGGCCTGCCACTAGCAGCGACTCTGTCCCATCGGGCTGCTGGTAGGCGATAATCTTCGCCACATCCTCTCCCGGAAACTGGCGCACCGCGATCCGGCGGCTGGACGTTACATCCAGGATCACCGAGCCCCCTCCCTGGGGGGATCTTTCGTCTGCCGATGCTCCCCCAACACCCAGTTCGGCCACGTACGGTTTCGCGAGTCGCTCCAGATAGGCCACCGACTGCACCAACCCCAGTTCCCCCACCAGCACTTGCCTCGCAACTACATCCACCGATGCCGCCTGATCTCCGATCTCTGCCGTAATCGAAATCGGCAGGCGCATCGGGGAAGCGGCCGGTGCTTGGAAGTTCCCTGTACTACTGATGGTGCCCAGTTGGGCACTCCCTCCCAGCATTCCGTTGACCTTCCAGGAGGGTATCTCTTCTCCTCCCATCTCGATCATGAACGCCAGGCTGCCATCCGGCTCCACGGCAGCAAGCGATGGGCTGAGCCGGGCCTGGGGTAATCCCTCATCCGGGCGATAGGTACTCGGGACCGGTTGAGCGGGGATGTTGGCCAGGATTCCCTCTCGTCCAAACAGGGACGTCAGATAGATGGGAACCGAACTGCGTACATAGACCGCTCCCCCCGCTTGACCGGCGGCCTGGGGAATCAGCTCCACCCCCAGCAGTTGCGAGATTCTCTCCCCAGGCGCCATGGTTCGCATCGCCGTTCCCAGGATCTGTCCGTCGGCCGCGATAGCCACAATGCGCACGTCGGCTGCCAGGGGCGCCGAGTTGAGCAGCGCCACTCCGGTAAAAAACCCCAGATCCGTCGCCAGATGGGAAAAGGCTGCCTGACGACTCCCCTGATCACTGGTTGCTACGGCAGCCAACGATCTCGATGCTGGCCAAGGACGCCCGGAACCGAGAACTGCTCAGCCTCCTGGCTCTGGAAACGTGGTAGCGTTGCCCCTTCTTGGCGGCCTCGACCACCGCTACGAACGTCGGGCGGCTTAACTAAACCCTCGTCCACCGACAACCTCCGAATAGGAAGCGAATGCTGGCAGCGCTGCGTCCGTTTCACCCAGATTACCTCCAGCCGTTTCTTCTTCACCAAAAAAGATCCAAGAGCGACTGCAGAACCTCCCGGATCGATTCGGCTTCGATCCCCCGTGGCATGCCATGCGGCTATGAAGTTTCTGGTAGGCACACGACTTCGTAGGGACCGAGGCGGTCACCGGTGGAGAGAGACATCAGTCTCTACCGATGTACCCCAGCGTCCGCAGCGTCCGAAGCTGCTCAGGGGTGAGCGGCGACTCCTCGCCCGGCGTGAACTGCTGAGCCAGCAACTGGTGCGCCTCAAACTGCGCTTCGAGGAACTTCGTATATTTCTCCACCAGGTCAGGCCGCTCCTCATGCAGGCTGCTCAAGGCGTGCGGGTCGTTCCAGAGGTCGTAGAACAGTAGCGGGACAGGACGGGGGCCGAACCGCCGCGGCGCATCCGGGTCGGGGTTGATCTCCAGCGACGCGCCCCAGCGGTCGTCGATCACCTCGATCAAACCCCGGAGCTCCCCCGTCTGTCGATCCACATCGAACTCATCAAGAATCACTGGCCGCGGTTCCCACCCGTCCGTCCCCAGCAGCAAGGGTGCGAGGGACTGCCCCTGCATGATGTCGGGCATCGGCAGATCCACAAGACCGAGAATCGTCGGAAGAAGGTCGATCATGGAAACCGGATCAACAAACCGCTGTCCTGGGGCAATGCGCTCCTGCCAGACGACGATCAGCGGCACGCGGGTGACATGAGGCCTGAGCAGTACATACTGCCCTGCAGGCGGCATCGGATCGAGCCGTCGGGGACTCGCCCCAGGATAGCCATGATCGGAGGTCACGATCAGGAGCGTGTGTTCCCACTCACCGGCTGCTTTGAGACGCTCCACCAACCGGCCAATCTGGTAGTCGTTGTGCGCCATGGTCTCGTCGTAGAGTCCCTGCTCGGCATGGGCGTGCGCGACCCGGTCGCCCCCCGCGGCATCATAGTTCCCCAGCGCGAAGGTGCCGCCCACACTCCTCAACTGGCTTTGCCATTGGTCGTACGCCTCGCGCAGTTCGGGACTGACGAACAGACCCGCGAACGGAGCGACAGGCTGAAACGGCGAGTGCACGTCGGTGGTCTGGAAATGTACCCAATACGGCTCGCCCGGGGAGGCACTCCGCCAGTTCCAGTATGCCCGGTGGAGTTCCACCGACGAGGCAGAGTTCACCCCGGCATATGCGTCGCGATACGTATCCACGCCTCGAACCGCTGAGCGTGGGGGCGACCCAGAGCGCGACCGTCCCAACCCGATCCGTCGGCGCGGTCATCACCAGGTTCACCTCTTCACCCTCGAAGCGGGTCAGATCCAGGCTCTGCTGTGCCCAATCGGTGTCGGAGTAGGTTTCCTCCAGGAGCGTGACCGCGTCCCCACCGAGCGGTTGCACCGTCACTGCGCAATGCACTGGCGCATCGTCGCGAACAACCCCAACCCCACGTCGAAACGTCCGCCGTCGGGCACGCGCACGCGGTACTCCACTTGCCCTGGCGTGGGTGTGTACAATGCTCGTCGTTGGAGGTTGCCGCTGAATGTTGGGGCGACGCCGACATCTGAGTTAGCGTAGCTGGCCTCCTTCGGGTTGAGACTCACCGAAAGAATGTCCATGCTTCCAACGCGCGATCCCGCAAAGAGCCGCAGGCCGAGCTGTCTCCACGGTTCATCCCAGTCTTCCTCCTGCCGACCCACTTTAAGGAGGTAGGTGTGTTCCAAGCCGTCGGTGATGAGACTTGCTTCATCTCCGAAAAACCTAAACGGTCAACCGTACCGGCTGGGATTCCGCATAACCAACCGGCTTCCAATCTTCCTGAGGTTCGTCGAATCGCCACTCCAAGGCCGCGGGCACATCCGTGGGGATCTCAGACCCTTCGATGGTCGCGGCGTCCAGATGATCTTCAAGATGGAGCGGGAGCTCAGCTGTCAGGACGACGGAGTCTGACACTGGGTCGCTGCAGGCCGTACAGAACAGGCCGATCAGGCACGCCACCGCCACGAACCACAACCGGCGCTGGGTCAAGAGCCACGCCTGCATACCGACCTCCTTCTTTGGTACCGTACCGGCTGGGGGGGGAGTCGCCCGCTTCAGCTTCGCAAGACCGAAGTCCAGGAGTTTCGCCCCCGTCTTCGTGAGCATGATGTTGCCGGGTTTCGGATCCCGGTGCGTCACGCCCTGCCGGTGGGCCTTGTCCAGGGCGTCGGGGATTTGGACGGCGTATTCGACCGCCTGATCGAGCCGGATCCGTCCCTTCTCCAACCGCTGCTGGAGCGTCTGACCCTCCACGTACTCCAAGGCGATGTAGCCTTTACCGTCGGCTTCCCCGATCTCATGGATGTGGCAGATGAAGGGATGATCCAAGGCGGCAGCCGACTTGGCCGCGCGCTGGAAGCGTTTGCGGGCCGTTTCATCAGCTTGCATCTCTTGGGGCAGGAACTTCAGGGCAACCTGGCGCTCAAGAGAGGTGTCCTCAGCCAAATAGACCTGTCCCATACCGCCTTCACCCAGCAGTTCGAGAATGCGATAGGAACCGATCCGTTCGGGGAGGTCTCGGGGTGGGTTGGCATGGACAGTCTGGTCCGCTGAATCTGAGGGTTCCTTCAGAGCCAGTTCGAGAAGGCACCGGGGGCAGGTCTGATCTCTGCTACCGGGCGCCAACTCAGCTCCACATACTGAACACACCGGCGTTTTCATCGGTCAAAGAGGTGGCTGTGGTTCGTTGCCTCCTACTTTACCTCAGTTCTATTAGTGAGCCCCCAAGAAACTCCGGACCTGCAAGAGGCGATGAAGGTTATTGTCCGTCTCGCCTTATACCCATTTCATGGTTGGTCCTCCAGGCATCAGAAGCCGGACGGTCCCGGTCTACAGCTGTAGAAAGGAGGCAGCCGACGATTGCTGCTTGACCAGCAAACTCCTCTGATTCCAAACCTGACTCAATATTAGTTGCCTTCCGCAGGTTTCGGCAGGATCCTGTTCCAGAGGTAATCGACATGGCTGTTGCAGATTTGTGAGAACTCGTTTGCCATTGCTGCATTGGCCTCGGCTGCCGCTTCATTGTACTTGTTGACGGCAGCAATCAGGTCCGCGTGACTCGTCCCGCTGTGGGTCATGAGGCGAGGAAACCGTCCGGCGATCACATGGGAGTTCCAACCCCAGCTGTTCAGCTCCCCGGCTTCTACCATCTTGTTGATGATCGGCGCATACAGCTGTTGGATGATTTCATCGGCACGATCCTGCCGGGATGAGTCGCACACGTAGTACGTCGAGTCGCTCACCGTTCCCATGTTCTGCAGCTGGTCTGTTGTGGGCGGTCCCGCTTCTGAGGCCCAGATCAAGTCATCATGACCCGAGCAGGTTAGGTTGGAGGTTGGATTGAATATGACGAGTATTGATTTGTAGGAGGCGGATGTCAATCGTCACTGCGATCGTTTCATGGCGGCTCTGTCCAGCTTGATCACCCTCACCTAGTAGCACTTCTGTCGGCTTTGTCAGTTGGTGGGGTGGGGGGTTCTGGAGTTTTTCTTGCTTGTGTCAGTTTTGTCAGGGGGTGGTCCAGGGGGTTCTGAAATTTTTCAAGTCTCCAGGCACAGGGAGGGGGTGAACTTTTTTTAAAAACGCCCTAGTGACAGTCTGACAGAACCGACAAAAGATGTCTGGCGAGGGGATCTCTGGGTGGTCAATGTCCCCAGTTCAGACCGATACGCCGGGATCATCTAGTGCCGCCGAGTGAGAACCTGTCTGCCTCTACTTCAACGAGTGCACCTCCGAACGTGATATCGCAGTTATTGTCAAATCCTCCATCGCCATTAAATGCCACAAGAGTAAGAGCGTAAAGACCATATCTCTAAATGAAAGCAAAAGATTATCCAGTATGACGACTTTAGACTTATCTCCATTACTCATATTGGTTGTAGCGATAATATACGGTCAGGTGGGTCAACAATCTCCTAAGTTAGATCGATGTCAGTAAATCCATCCTCGGAATAAGTGCTTGGTTTCCTTGAAAATCTAAATCACATCGCTTAATAAGATGCCTTTGTTCATATGTATCATGATCTCACCGAGCCATGATCTTACTTGAAATGCGTCGTACCGATTAACTGCAAGATTGTACTGCTTTCGCAAAAATCGGTAGTCAGTATCTTTCGGCGCTATGCAGCGACCATCGGTAGAGGTATTCCCACTCACCTTCAGGTCACGCTCAACAGTCAGGTCGTTCTCAACGCTCAAGTCTCCTCGGACAGACATCGCCACTTTCTCAGTTTCACCGCCTATGATGATGTCGCCTCCACTGAGAATCTGCATCCTTTGAACGAAATTCTCATCGCTTCCGTCGATAGAGCCTTCTCCGGTAGCGAAGGTGATATCGCCTCCTTGGCTAAAGAAATTTCCCGTTGAACCTGATCGGATGTGGACACCACCTCCGTTTCCAAATTTGGCATGCCCAGCTGTCAAAAAGAGGTCACCTCCAACAAAGGCCGGTTCTGGAAAATTATTAGCCGCCAGGGTATCTCCAGCTCGGATGTTGAGAGAGGTTCCATCGGCTCCCGATCTGCCGCCCGCTGTTGTCCCAACTGCAATGGAGCGAAAGGGAGATGCAGACAGATCTGGTGCCAGTTGAACATCCCCGCCCAGGTACACATCTCCTTGAACATCCAGTTTGGAGGTTGGGTTGCTGGTTCCGATTCCGACATCGCGATCAAGGGCGTAGATAGCCGTTTCTGAGACCGACCAAGCGCCATCGCTAACCACGATTGTGCCCAGTTTTGCGGCGGTCACAGCCCCATCCGCCAACTGAGATGTTCCAACCCCGCCATTGTCAATCGACAAGGCAACATCCCCGCTGCCGCCACCCCCGGTTAGTCCCGTGCCAGCCGAAACAGATGTGATGTCTCCACCACCCCCACCGTCGCCAGCACCTGAAGCAGACACTGTCAGCGTGTTGCCCATCTGGGCAATGCTGACGTTGGAGCCAGCCTGCAACTCCACAACATCGGTCAGTCCATTAAGGCTTCTAACAACTGTGCCTTCAGTGATCTTTGCAGCCGTAACGGCTGCATCAGCCAACTGGGATGTCCCTACGCCTCCAGCAGCGACACCAATCGTGACATCTGGTCCCATCGGATCGGTTATCTCTAAGCTGCCATCCGTGTTGTTCACCTGCTAGATGGGAGAAGTGGCGGTTACCGTTATTTCGCTGCCATTGACTTCAATTCCGATGTTGTTTCCAGCCAAGAGGGTGAGATCGTCAGTCAATCCATTGAGACTCTTGACCACTTGCCCGTCAGCGATCTTTTCCTCCGTGACCGCCCCATCGGCCAGGATTTCTGTTGTCACTGAGCCCGAAGTGAGTTGACCTCCGCTTTCAGGTATCAGCGCTGACACAGCTGCCAGCAGGTCATTGTCCGATCGCAGAGTGACCAGGATGAAGGAGTCATCGGATTCAAACTCCACTAGGCCCTCAAAGTCGGCCAAGCCAGGGAAGAAAGCATCCTGGTTCAGGAAGGCAGGCAACTGGTTCAAAGCAGGCAACGACACCTCAACCGTTTCCAACAGGACACCGTCCGAGCTAATCCTCCTTGCTGTTATGGTTATTTCCTTGTCCTTATTCGGGTTGGCAACCGCTACTCCGGTATTGGTCTCCGACCCGATGACGAAGGCAAAGACCTTGGTTTTGGTGACCAGCGGACTGGGAAGCACCCCCACACGAGGCAGCTCGACTTCCCCGACGACGATCTGGTAGAACTCCGTGGCATTGAAGCGTCCCGTCGAAGATAACTTTGCCCAGCCGACAACCAGTTGATCTCCCCCAGCAAAGCTCACTTTCTTCGTCCCACCTGCCGGGATCTCAACCAGAGGATCAAACTCAAGAACCTTCGCTCCGTCTGATCCCCGGATTTCAACTCGGACATCAATGGCTTCAGTGGTGGGATTGTGAATGCTGAAAGAGGTGCTCGTCCCAGCCCCAATCACCACCTGGGCGAAATAGAGTTCGAGCAGGCCGAACTCGGCTTTCAGTCCCTGAGTGGATAATAAAAAGACAAATAGTGGCAAGTAGGCTCGGTGCATCGCTGATTCTCCTCGACTCTCCTACAGGGTCCAGCGCTTCCGCAAAACCCGTTTCATAGCTTCCTCAGAACCCTGTCTACGACTCTGATCACCACGCCCTGGATTCGCAGGTCGTCCCTGTCCTAGCCGGTCAATTGAGCACTCCGTTGTCAGGATGAGATTCCTCCAATGCTAGCGGTCAGTGCCTGACAAGGCAATTGAACAGAATCTAGAGTGAGGATCTTGGAGGCGCCCTTCACAAGAGGGGCTGCTGGATACAAGCCAACCACACGACCTCGCGGGTGATGTTTGAGAAATATCCTACCGGCACAGTGGTCCAGGAAAGCGCATCCTGATGATCGTCAACACTCAGGGTTTCCGGCTCCGGAAGGGGTGGGTGGCTAGGTGCCCCGCCCAGCGACTGGGCCCCGGATCCGAGGGGGGAGTAAGGCGGCCTTCCGAGGCCGCACTACGAATGGGGGGAGGCAGCGGAGTTCAAGCCTCCAGGTTGGCCACCACCGGGACCCATGCAGGCATGCACTCTTGGAGCCATCTGACACGGGCCGGGGATCCATGGCTCTCGGAATCGCGGTGTGCCGTGCGCGACAACAATCCTTAATTTGTTAGGCGTTGATGTCTCGACCGTTCAGGCGGCATATCCCTTGATGTGGACTACCTGTTCCGCGAGATCAAGTGTTCCGATGGCCCAGATCTGCAGCGCATTGACCCAAGCGTATGCCTCGCACGCCGTCGACAACGAGACATTCTCGCGGAGATCGGCGACCGGATTGCCCTCACGCGGTGTCGCTACGCCGTCAGCGAAGAACGCGATCTTTTCTCCGCTGGCAGGTGCCATCTCGGCGTGAATATGAAGCTGAAAGAAACCGTCAGCCCGAAGCGTTAAGTAGTCGACCCCTCTGAGGGTGCCCGTCAGCTTCGGCCCCGTGACCGGCCCCTCGAATGCACCGTCGAATCGAGCCCCCTGAGGTGGTGGCACTGCCTCGCCCGAAAGCAACGCTGAGAGACTGACACCGTACTCGGTTATGCCGGTGATCTTGACGGTGTACTCGTACAGTAGATCTCCAACCTCGATCATGCTCATGGTCCGTGTTCTCCTGAGGCCACTATCGGAAGTTACGCCTAACAATGATTCAACAGTCTGTATAGCCAGCAAAGACAGACTGTCGCCTTCTAGATAATCCTGCCCCCCTTGTGCCTCACATGCGGGCAAAGTGCTTCATCCCAAGAGGGCCCCTTTTTCCCGTCGAACACCCCGACAGCAGACTAACTGAGTTTTCCTCGATGATACCCCAAGCAGATTGTACGTCCATCCGGCGCCTTTCAACCTTAGGAACACTGCCACGAAAAGGGGGAGTCAGAGCTTTGACCTGGTCGAGGTCCAAAGCCTTTCTGCTGCGGGCCCACGGGAGTAATCAGGCCTCCAGGCCTGATTACGACCCAGAGAGACTACTCTAGCCACCGGCTGAAAGGACGCCCCCCTCTTCAGTATCGGAGGAATCTGCTGCAGCTTGAGGATCTCGATGGGGAGTGGATGGACTACCTCGTGACCTACGAGCAGGAGATCAACGCTTGGCACCCCAGCCGGCCGGGAAATGAGGAATAGATGTGGATTGCCGATATCTGAGACGGTACTTGCTTCAGGAGCTGGCCATGATGATTCCCGGCTCCAGTGCGATCAGAAACACACCCTGAACTCGGAAGATAGATCAGCTCGTTATCTCCTCAGAATCGTTAGTGAAGAGCTGAGAACCCAGTCGGAACGGCTCTTCTCTTGAGGCCGTTACAGCAAGCGCCCCTCAAAATGACACGGGCCGACGAATGGTTTATTCTGAGCTGCAACGAAGTCAGAGCGGGCATGATCTCAACCCAGGAGGCCGCCACACAAGGGAGAAAGCCATGGATCTCGGCAAACGAACGCTTTCACTGGTTCTGATGCTGGGGCTACATGGTGGTCTTGCGCCCGCAGCGAGTCCAGAGTCTCTAGCCCAAACCACCGCGCCGCGAAACGAGATCCCGAGCGGACTATCCCCAGAAATGCGCACTTCGATCGAGGATCTCTATTCGTCAAGTCCGGCTAGGCGTGCTATGGCGGCTCGAAAGATCGGAGAGATGGGCGAGCGCGCCGCTCCGGCCATACCTTTCCTGGTAGGAATCCTCGGAGAGTCGCACCGACTCCGTAACCTCAACGGAGCGACAACGTCCCCCGGACAAAGTGCCGCCTACGCACTGGCGGATATGGGGAAGCCCGGCCTGGAGGCGTTACTGTCCGCCGTAACAGCTGCGAAACCTGCCACGCGCGGCCACGCTACCGAGGCCCTTTGGACTGTAGCGACGCAGGACGCCAACAAAGACCTGGATTTCGTCCAGGTGTTTGCGTCCTTGCTTCAGGACGATTATTTCGATGTCATACAGAACGCTGCCGACGCTCTAGCCGACCTGGGGGATCGCCGCGCAGTTGACTACCTCATTAAGGCTCTTGTGACTAATCCACAGCACGCTCTTCACCTGGTCAATGAACTTGCTCGATTCAAGGACCCTCGATCTGTGGGACCCCTCCTGGCGGCAATGAAAGGGGCTGCCGACAGCCACGCCAGAAGTCGGATTATCCAAGCGCTCGGAACCAACGGCGATTCGCAGGCTACAGAACCACTGATCAACGCTCTTGGAGATGCCGATACCGGCGTCCGGGTGGAGGCTGCGTGGGCTCTCGGAGTCTTCAGAGATGCTCGCGCCGGGCCAGGGTTAATCGTCGCATTGGACGATACGGTTAGCGCTGTTCGAACCGCTGCGGCGACGAGTCTCGGGGGGTTGAACGACACTCGGGCAGTTCAACCGCTGATCGATCGACTCAAGGACCCCGACGAATTTGTTCAAGTGTTTGCCGCCGTTGCGCTGGGAAGCATCGGCGATGAGCGAGCTCTGAAACCACTGCAGGATGCTCTTGCAAGGAGGCCCACACAGGGGCAGATCCAAGAGGCTGTAGAGAAGATCCAGGCCAAACGCAAGAACTAGCCAAGCAGCCTAACGCGGCATGTGGCTGACCAACCCAAATGGTTAGGCCAGTGGACTGCGATTCACGATGAATACCCGAGATAAGATTCGCTTCAACACGATGCTCGAACAGGCCCTCTACTACGTAAAAGACCCCGAACAACAAGACGATCTTTGCCTAGTTGCTTGTGTCGTGTCGAACGCGGATTGGAAGTTTTGGCACTCGCGTCGTCCACCGGAGGACAACCGCAAAGAGCATGAATGGGTGGTATTCGCTAACGTCATGCAGATCGCGGAAGATGAAAAGCTCACCCTGTCGGAAAAGCGCATTGCGACTGCGTTCACCTTTACACATGATTCATTCTTTATTCCACGAATTATGGAACAAAGCCTCCGTGATGCAAGCGATGAAAAGAAGCAGAAACTGAAGGACCAGAAAGAAGAACAACGGAAGCAGCACATGGACGGCGGTGCCAAGAAGGCTGACTTTCTGCTCGGTCAATTGACACGTCCTGATTCACCCTCCAAACTTCTTTTCACGCGTAAAGAAATCCGACGATCCGTAGCTATTGTGAAAAAGCATGATATGTGGAAACTGGATGGAAAATCTCCGCCGCGTTCCATCGACAGGTTGGCACTCACCTGTCTTGAGGGCGACGCGCTTTGGCCGCTTCATCCGCTCGGCGTGCTTGCAGACTTGGAACGGCCAGACGAGACCGGAAAGACCAAAGACTTCAGTGATCCCGAAGTATGGCGCACGCAGGTGGAACAAAGCCTCAAGACACTCACCGGAGACTTCAGGCCGAAGTGGACTCACATACCTAAGGGAGACTTTAAAGATACTGAATCGATATTCCGAACACAAGAAGGCCACCGGTTGTTTAAGCGTTGGCGGAAACGCTGGAACCTCTACCTTGCCTCTCCCCCAACCGCGCTGTAGATTTGGGGCATGGATTAGAGCAAAGTCCTAGCCACGGTTCTTGTTGTTCTGTTCTTCGCCGCTTACTGGTCCATGTGCTCTGGGCCGGAAGTGACGAGATTCGGAAGTGGGACGCCCAGGAAGTTCAGCCAGGGCTCAACCCAGACTCTGAGCTTGACGACTCTGTTGCGGCTCTCGGTTGAGGCTACGACCGGTGAGGCCGTTGAACAGAACCAGAATCAGAGTCTAAAGCAGTTCGCCCGCCATCGAGCGGGCCTTTCATTTTGGAGCACCACATGGTCGCCTTGAGCGGCCTTTTTTATTGCCATGCCAGAACTTCGTTACGAGTCGAGAATCACCAGGTCGGAGCGGGTTGTCCAACAGCTCACTTCCATCGAGTCCAAACTGGACAAAATGGCGGCTACCGGGCCGGGATCGCTCCCGTGACCAACCTGAATTGACGTATCGCAATTCGCGCTTGGGATCGGGTTATCCACTGTGTTTGCTGTTGTCCGCTGTCCCCCTGGCGCGGCCCTACGAAGCTCGGCTCGGGTCCCGGCAAACCGAGACCAAAAAACGCTGCGCGTTTGCTCGCGATCTTCATGGACGCAACAGCAGCTGGGCGGTGGTCCTTTTGCCAGTGTTGACTCATGGTCGCTGCCCCCCGACCCCGATCCAACTTCTCCTGCTACAATTTGTAATCATGACCGGCCAGCCCCAGTATCAGCTGAGAGCCAGATTCTATGGAGCCCTGGATTGGACCTGTTGCTGGTGCGGCAACTTGAACCGCAGCAGAATCAACCGAACCCAATGGAAAGTGCGCTGCAAAGCCAAGCTGTGTCGCCGCTCCTTTGCCATCGGAATGGCCTTTCACAGCATGGCCGGTGTGCAGCACGCAGGCCGTCCTCACTTGCCGCCCGGCGATGTCACTTTTCCGACCGCTGAACTGGATTTTTGGAAGTCCGGCGCACCGGTCAACCGGCTCATCAACGACGACCCTCAGGAGGCCCAAAGTGGCGACTCAGACTAAGGCTAGAAAGCGCCGGTCCCCGGCAAGAAAGGACGTTTTGATGCGCCGCATGGAGCACGCCATCCCGAGGGAGAAGTGGGCCACCATCCTGGGCACCAGTGGAGACGCCCGGGCTGACCGGGTCTTCGAGATGCTGATGGATCCGGCCTACCGGAAACACAGCCCTGGCAAAACTCTGCCAGCGGGCGGGACTGAAGCAGCTCGAATTGCTGGACCTATTCAGGAGATTCCAGCTCGACCAAGCCGTATTGACCGGGTGTCTACAGCTCCCCTCAATCATCGAAGATCTGGCCGAGGTGGCCCTCAACCAGCATCACAGCTGCAGGAGGTGTGATGGACTGGGAGAGCTAGAGCAAAAGCGCCTCTGCCCAGAATGTGCCGGGCGCGGGAAGAATACCGTCCCCGGAGATCCGGACGCTAGGAGAGTTCTTCTTCAGGCGATGGGCATTCTGTAAACCGGCCTATGGAGCCGGTAATCTTCGGACCAGGCCAATGGAAAACGAAGCGCAGGCGGAACGATTTGCCGGTGTGGGATGCCATTCAGGATCTTCGCCTAGTCTATCGACTAACAGTCCAAACGGCCTCACGGGAGCGAGATCTGGGGCTCGCTGGACCGGCATCCTGGACCGTCCCGTCAGAGGTGGGTGGACCCCGGGAGGTGGCAGAAACAGGCAAAAGAGTGCTGATGTCCTGAATTGGTGTAGGGGAGACGTCGGTAGTCACCCTTGGATACGGCCGCCCAGAGATTTTTCTCAGATCCATCAGAATTCCGTGATGGCGGGCGGGTTGGCGGCCGGGAGGTGGAAATGTCTGATCATCCCAAGCGGGAGCCATCCCGGGCTCAAGGGAAAGAGGAACCTTCCTTCCCGCGATCGGCACTCTTCCTTTCCTGGTGACTCGGGCGGTGATCCTTGCGTCACTTCTCTCAATCCCCAACCTCCGGTTTCTGATGAAGAGATCCTGACTTTCTTATCTGAAGAAGAGCTCGAAGAACTCAAGCGGAAACTCAAAGACTCGAATCGACTCAGGGACGAACTAATAAGAGCATTCCCAGACTTAGAAGATACTGAAGTTACCTACCCCGAACCAGGTTCTCCCGAAGAGGAGGAGTTGTCTCTGGGTGACCGGTACATTCGTCTGACGAAGCTCGCAATCTGGCGAAAGGCCAGCCTGCCACAGCCGCCCGGCCAGCAGGCCGCTGTAGCTGAAGAGTCTTCACTAGGGCAACCGCCGAGGACTTCGTCCGGTTCAGGCGGCGAGCACGACGAGTCAGCTCGGCCAGAGAAACAACTAAGTGCGCCGGAGATCCGCAAGCACCACAATTATTCCGGTAGAGATCTTAGCGCGATCTGTGTGGCTGTGGCCTGTTAGCGCGATGGAATAACCGATAGACCTGAGGTGAGGCGATATCTAGAAAGGTACGCCAAAGACTATTACAAAGGCCCCCAACGCAAGAACGTACGCCTTGCGTCACGCTGGAGCAACGGTGCTCGAAAGAGCCCGGGTGGCGACGGTCACCATTCAGCGGATCCTGGGTCACGAGAACCGTTCCACGACCGAAATCTACCTGCATTCGCTGGGGGACGCGGAGCGGGAAGCGATGGCCCTTTACGAGCAAAACCGCAAAAAAGTCCCACAATTTACCCACAACGTAATGTGAGAGGAGAATTCCGAACGGGCGTAAGTTGTTGAAAAATATGGCGCGCCCGGCAGGATTCGAACCTGCGACCTACGGATTCGAAGTCCGGCGCTCTATCCAGCTGAGCTACGGGCGCACCTTGTGATCAATGGGGTGGGCGACGGGATTTGAACCCGCGGCCACCGGGGCCACAACCCGGTGCTCTACCTACTGAGCTACGCCCACCACACGTCACGCCGAATCCGGCGAGTCGCCATTGTATGACTAAACGGGAATCCTCATCAAACACCCTGCAAAGCTTAGGCCTCGGTCCAGTCTCCCTGGGGAGCTTGAGATCTGAGTCTTGCTTCGAGCTTGGGCACCTAACCTAAGCGGGAGGGGGGGGGCGTGGCCAGAACATCGTCCCGGACGTACTCCACGCCCGGCTCGACAAGTAATTTTTGCAGCTCTTCTGGGGCAATCTCTTCCCGGATCGCAACCTTCATCGGGTCTCCGAAGAAGAGCTTTCGATTGCTGTCTTTCATGACCTGGTTGATTTTCTGGTAAAGGCTGGCCTGAGACCGATCGATCAAGACGGTGGCCAGACCGTCCTGGAATATGATCAAACGTACTTCCGGCATTTTGCTGCTCTTCGCCACGAAGCGGCGCAACAAACGCTCGGGGCGGTTCTTCAGGTTGCGGTATACGCACAACCCGACCAGGCCGAGCACCACAAGAGTTCCGATGCTGAAGTCGGAAAAGAGCAAATAAGCAATCACGATCAGAAGCCCGGAGCCGGCTGCGTACCAGGCATAGTCGGCCAGCCGGAGCGACCGCAGCCTCTCGATACCCTCGGTCACCCGGTCCTTCCAGGTTACCGCCCGTACTCGGCCCGATTCGCTGTCGCGAAGCAACTGCTGGAGGTCCCTCTGAAGGGCCAGGGAGTCGGGAAAACGATCCGGGGCTCGCTTACGCAGACACTTGGAAACGATCCGCTGCAGATCGTACGGGAGATTCTCTTTGACCGAGTTGACCGGGCGGCTTTCCTCAAAAGCGATGGCATGCATCGTGTCCAGGGGATTGTGTTCAACGACAATTATTTTTGATCACCGCGACTACGATTCTTGCCCGCTGAAGTGGGTGTTTGTTTGACTTGTTTTTCTTCCTTCTTCTGAGGGCTGAAAGCCCTCTTTTCTTCCCCGGTTTTCTTGAGCGTGGGGATGGAGTGAGGGCTTGCCCGAACGGAGTTCCCACGCTTCGCGAGGCTCGGGATTGCCCTTCGAATGCTCCGCTGATTGAGCTGTATACCCTCTGGGCTTGAGCCGTTTTCTGTGTGGCCAGCAGAAGGCCTTTCGAGCGGCACCTCAGAGTCACTTCGTCTCCTTTTGGGTTCTCTGCTTGGCGGCTTCCATCCGGTAGCTGGTCACGTTCAACTCCAGGATCACGCTATGGTGAACCAGGCGGTCGATTGCCGCGGCCGTGGTCAGGGGATCCTTGAAGATCCTCTCCCAGTCCGAGAAGACCAGGTTGCTGGTCAGCAGAATCGAGCGACGCTCGTAGCGATGGGAGAGCAACGTGAAGAGAATCTCCATCTCGTCGCGATTCTGCTGTACATACCCGATGTCGTCGATGATCAGGGCCTCGAACCGATCCAGCTTCTTGAGTTCCCTCTCCAGAGTTAGCTCGAGCTTGGCTCTCAGTAACCGCTGCACCAGCAGCGCACAGGTCGAGAACAGCACCCGCCGGTCTCGCAGGATCAACTCCTGCCCCAAAGCACAAACAAGATGCGTTTTCCCGCTTCCTGGATTACCGAACACAAGTAGATTTTCGGCTCGGTCCAGGAAGTCTCCCTCCACCAATCCTGACAACTGCCGGTCCACACTCTGCGGGAGTCGTGAGCGATCCAATGAAGTCAGGCTCTTGTCCCAGGGAAGTTTCGAGGTCCGTCGTAGTTTCTGGATCCGTCGTTCCCGTCGATCCGCGACTTCCAGCTCCGACAGAGCCAGCAGGTACTGCGGATAAGACCAGCTCTCTGTGGTCGCCAAAGCGGCCTGCGAGCCGTGATGCTCGCGGAAGGTCGGCAGGCGAAGTTCGACCAAACACTCTTTGAGTCTTTGCAGGTTGCCTCCGCTCATGGCCTCACCTCCTGCTTGTGCGTGCCGAGCAATCGGTCATAGATCTGGATGTTGATTGGTGGAACCTGGACCTGCCACCTCGGCAGAACCGACTCTATCAGATCCTACTTCAGGTCCTGGAACCGGGTTCGGCGGCCGCTTTCAATCCGGTTCTTCAGAGCTTGTTCGACTTTCCTTTCCCCTTCTTGGGCCGCCAGCTCCAGGATCCCCAGATACTGTCGGTCCGCCGTCTGTGGACAATCCTCTCTCAGCTCGTCGGAGGCGACTCGGAACAGGACTCCGGGAAAGCGATCTTCCCGCTAGCGATAGCGGGCAAAGGCTCCCGGCTTTCGCACCAGCGAGTGGATCACGTGCCGGTAATCGATCCGGTGCTTTCCTTCCCCCCGCAGTCGAGGCATCTCGGCTACTCGCTGCCCGCCATAACGAACTTCCACATGATCGGCATACAGTCGCGCCTCCACCTGTTCGCGGATCAAGCGGCTGTCCACCGAGTAGGTGTTGTTGCGCACTCGGATCGTGGAACTGGTTGCGACCTTCACTCGGAATCGGATGAAGTCCTCCAGGCGACGATCCGGTAGCGGCCTCATCACTTCCAGTTCTTCTCGCAGGCGTCTTTGCCGGCCAGCATTGCGTCGCTCGATGATTCTCTGGACGAACTGCTCGTAGTCCTTGCGCTCTGAGAAATCGCGACTGCCTCTGAGCAGCAGTTCCTGTTGGATGGCTCGCTTGAGCCGGTGATGCGATTGCTCGACGTCTCCGTTCTCATGAGCCTTTCCGGCTTGGGTTCGGCGGCGCTTCATTCCGTAATGATCGAGCAATGTCTGGTAGCGTTCGGTGAAGGCGCCCTTCTTGAGATTGTTGACCACAGCCGATAGACGGTCTGTTCGGTGCTCGGATGGTATCGCCCCCAGTTCCCAGATCGCGTTCTGTAGTCCCAGCGTCAAACTCTCGAAAGATTCACCGAAGCACAGGGTCGTCGTCTCCCAGTTCGAGTAGGTCAAGACGAAGTGATACAGCATATGAGGAAAGGGTTGCCCGGCAATCGTCACTCCCCAGCTGTTCATGAAAGTGAAGTCGGACTGGGCTTGATGTCCGGGCTCATGATTCTGGGGAAACATCACCTCTTTCAGCTCACCGTAGTGGGCTCTCCACTGCTTGCGCCTTCGTTGGAGCGTCCTCAGTTGTCCTTCCTCGAACTTCCCCTCGTAGATCCGATTCAGGTGGTCAAAAATAGTTGTCGCCTCCACGGTTGGAGACTGTTTCAGGATCCCTTCTATTTCGGGCCAAACGGATTCATAGGGATTCGGGCGGGTGCGCCAGGTCCGCTCTGACCGGCTTTCACTCGGCAGCTTGCCCGACTTCAAATACTTCCGTGCCGGGTTCCGCGACATGCCCGCTTTGGCCGCCGCCATCGTCAACGTCTTTTCCTTTTTCCGCAATTTCATCAGTCTCCTGATCTGCTGGTCTGTAACCATGCTTGCCATGATCCAAATCAGCTCTGAAAAAGCGGGCAGTTCTAATTGTCGTCCGGGTCCAATTCTACGTGTCGTTGATCAGGATTGGCGCCCTTGAATGGAAGTTCCCCTGTTGCCATTTCGTAGAGCATGACGCCGAGTGAGAAAATGTCCGTACGATGGTCGGTGGCCCGGCCCCGGGCCTGTTCCGGACTCATGTAAGCCACCGTTCCCATCACCACGCCCATTTGCGTCTGGGCCAGCGTCTGCATGGCCGAGATTTCAGTGGTCTCTTCGCTCTGTCCGGCCGAAGGGTCGAGGAGTTTTGCCAACCCGAAGTCGAGAATCTTGGCATGGCCATCACCGCTCATTATCACGTTGTCCGACTTGATGTCGCGGTGGACAATTCCTGCCTCATGAGCCTTGGCCAGCCCCCCGGCTACCTGGATCGCAATGTCAATCGCGGACAGCAGATCGAGATCGCGATCTCCGATCATGGAACGCACGGGTCGTCCTTCAACCAGCTCCATGGCAATAAAAGTGCCGCCAGCTTCTTCATCCACATCGTAGATCTGGGCGATGGCGGGATGCGTGATGCGGGCTGCTGAGCGAGCTTCCTGCAGGAAACGGCGGCGGCGGTCGGGGCCAGCTGTCAGCTCGGCAGAGAGGACCTTGAGCGCCACAGGCCGCCGAAGCCGGGTGTCTTCAGCGCGGTATACAACTCCCATGCCGCCTCTTCCCAGCTCGGCATCGATCCGATAATGTTTGAGGGTTTGACCTATCATGGGTTGAAATCCGAAGCCTAGATTACTCTACGGTTACCGACTTCGCCAGGTTCCGTGGCTGGTCGATCTCGCATCCATTCTCACGAGCCACATAATACGCCAGCAGTTGTAAGGGTACGGCAGTCAGCATGGGCGTCAGGAGCTCGGGAACCTCCGGAACCTCAATTAATTCGTCAGCCAACTGTTGAAGCTCCCGATCGGCGGGATTGCCAACCGCAATAACCGGGCCTCCACGGGCCTTGATCTCTTGAATATTGCTCAGGGTCTTTTCACGAGCACTGTCGGCGGGAACTACACAGACCGTCGGGAATTCCTCGTCGATCAGTGCAATCGGTCCGTGCTTCATCTCACCTGCCGCGTAGCCTTCGGCATGAAGATAAGAGACTTCCTTCAGTTTCAACGCCCCTTCGAGTGCGATGGGGTAGTTGAAGCGCCGGCCCACGAAAAGGAAGTTTCGGAAATGGGCGATTCGCCTGGCAATCCCTTCAATCCGCTCCGAATCGGCCAACACCAGGCGCAGTTTGGCGGGAATGGATTCCAGTTCGCGAATCAGGTTCTGGCCCTCGTTCAGCGAAATCTGTTGCTGGCGTCCCAGCAGCAAAGATATCAGATAGAGGACGGTCAGCTGGGAAAGGAACGACTTGGTTGAAGCCACTCCGATCTCGGGGCCAGCATGATTGTAAACTCCAGCGTCAGTCTCCCGCGAGAGGCTGCTGCCAACCGCGTTGACCAGCCCCAGCACAAGGGCGCCTTTGCGCCTCGCTTCCCGAACCGCCGCTAAGGTATCGGCGGTTTCTCCCGATTGACTGATCGCCAGAAGCACGGTGTTTTGCCGCAGATTAAGTTTGCGATACCGGAACTCGGAGGCCAGCTCCACTTCGACCGGGATGTTGGTCATCTCTTCGAGCGCGTAGCGCCCCACCAAACCTGCGTAATACGAGGTGCCGCAGGAGACTATGATCATGCTGCTCATGGATCGAAACTTGTCGAGTATCGACTCGAGGCCGCCTAGCTTAGCCGTCCCCTCCTCGGGTAATAACCGCCCCCGAATAGCATTTTCGACCGCATCAGGTTGCTCAAAGATCTCCTTCAGCATGAAGTGTGGATATCCCTGTTTCTCAGCAGCTTCAACATCCCAATCCACGACATGCTGATCGCGGCGAATGGGTTGGTCCTTCAGGTTGATGATGCGATAGGTGCCGGGGCGCAGAACCGCGATGTCGTCATCCTGCAAATAGACGACTTTCTTGGTGTGGTTGACGAGAGCTGTCACATCCGAGGCGGCAAAAACCTCCTCCTGGCCCACTCCCAAAATAATCGGGCTACCCCGGCGCGCCACCACGATCTTCTGCGGATCATCTGCACTCATGACAGCCAGGCCGAAAGCCCCCCGAACATCGCGCAGGGCCCTCGATACAGAAGACTCGAGCGAGCCGTCGAAGTGGTGCTCGATGAGATGTGCCAGCACTTCCGTATCGGTCTCAGATGAGAATCGGTGACCGGACTTGAGCAGTTCTATTTTCAGAGCTTGAAAATTCTCGATAATCCCATTGTGGATTACGAAAATCCGCTCGTGACAATCGCTCTGGGGGTGGGCATTCTCAACCGAAGGTCGCCCGTGGGTGGCCCACCGAGTGTGGGCCATTCCACCCCTGGCCGCCCAGGAGATTCCCTCGAGCCGAGCCTCGAGAGAGCGGATATTTCCCTGAGCTCGCCGGGAAGCGATCCCGCCATCTTCGAACACCGCAATACCGGCCGAGTCGTACCCGCGATATTCAAGGCGCCGCAGACCATCGAGCAGGATAGGCTGAGCTCGCCGCTCCCCAAAATAACAGACGATGCCACACATAGGGAAAGTTTAGCAGGTTTGGGTGGGACAGGGGCCACCTTCGGGGAAGGGGTCCAAGGCTTTCAGGGGGACCAAGAGTCCAGCACTCGGGGAAGGGGTCCAGGGCTTTCAGGGGTGCCAATTCCCACGTTCGGGGGAAGGGGTCCAGGGTCTTCAGTAAGCGGTGTCAAATGGTCGATTTCGTATTTTCGGAGGGTCCACCGTTTAAGAAGTGTGGAACGTGACAGGCGGAGACAATTAAAAGAGAGGACTTTCCAGTTCGCGGTCAGCTGCCGCAAGTTCTGGAAGATACTACCGCACTCACGGCCAAACTTTATTGACGGGAGTCAGTTCCTGCGCGCGTCAGCCTCGGTGGGGGCAAACTACTTGGAGGCCGATAATGCAGTCAGTAGAAAGGACGGTGTCTTCCGACTAAGGCTGTGTCTAAAAGAAGCCCGTGAAAGTGAGTACTGGTTGCGACTGCTGGACCTCGAAGACAGGCCCGGGCTCATGTGCGAACGAGATGCCCTACTCCGAGAATGTGACGAATTGGCACGGATTCTGGCTTCCATCGTGTGGAAACTCTCTTGCAATCGATGAATTGTCATTGAGTCGGGTTCGCCAATAAGAGCCGCGGATGAGCGCCACGGTCGGATCACCCCCGGTCCCAGTGGAATTGAGCCGTGATCCCCGCGAGACCTTGCCGGTCCGCCGGAGCTAATCATTCCGAGACAAGAACTGCGGAATGGGGCTCCTTCCCCAAATGTGGGAATTGGCACTCCTGAAAGCCCCGGACCCCTTCCCCCGAAGGTGGGAATTGGCACCCCTAAAAGCCTTGGACCCCTTCCCCCGAATGTGGGAATTGACACTCCTGAAAACCTTGGATCCCTTCTTCCCCTAGTCCATTCCCAATTGAAAGCGAGCTTCTTCCGTCATCATCTCCATGTTCCACGGTGGATCCCAGACGAGTTCGACGCTGGCTTCGCTGACACCTTCGACCGAGAGCACTTTTCGCTGTACTTCTCCGGGTAGAGTTCCGGCAACCGGGCACATTGGCGAAGTGAGGGTCATCTCGACATCAACTTTGCTGTCTCCCATCACCGCCAGCTTATAGATCAGACCCAGTTCGTATATGTTGACCGGGATTTCCGGGTCGTAAACTGTCTTCAGGGCGGCCACCACTCGCTCCTCAATAGACTCGTCCGAGCCAGCTTCGCCTGAGGCTTCTGTTTTCGAGTCGATGAGATTTTCTTCTGTCATATTTCCCAACTTTCCAACCCAGTCATTCTGTGGAGACGGGGGTTGATTTCTCGTTCAAGGCGGCTTTCAGCGTGTGCCAGGCGAGGGTCGCACATTTGACCCGGACCGGGAATTCACTCACCCCATGAAATACCGCCAGCTTTCCAAGTTCGACTTCACTACTGGGTAAGGCTTTGCCGGTGACGAGGGCATGAAACACGCCAAACAGCTGTTGCACCTGCGGCAGCGATTTTCCCTTGACAGCTTCGGTCATGATCGAGGCGGATGCGGTTGAGATGGCACATCCCGACCCTTGAAAAGAAGCGTCCTGGATGATGCCTTCATCGTCAACGCTCAAGAACACATGAACCACATCCCCGCACAGTGGATTATGTCCGGCCGCGGCACGATTGGCGTCTTTCGCAGTTCGGAAGTTCCTGGGGCTCCGGTTATGATCCAGGATTACTTCCTGGTAGAGCTCCTGTAGATCGCTCATGCTCCAAATACCCTTCGGATTTCAGCCAGTTCCTCGACCAAGCGATCGATTTCAGCTCTCGTATTGTAGAGCGCCAACGAAGCCCTCGCCGTTGCCGGGATGCCAAAGTGGGTCATGACAGGTTGGGCACAGTGATGCCCGGTTCGCACCGCGATCCCCTTGCTGTCCAGAATCGTGCCAATGTCATGTGGATGAACGCCATCCATCACCAGGGAAAGTACTGCCGCTCGCTTGCGGGCCTGGCCGCCAACCAGGCGTACACCCGGTAAATCAGATAGTTGTTCGGTTGCGTAGGCCAGCAGCCCGGCCTCATAGCGGTTGATTTTATCGAGCCCTACTTCTTCGAGGTAGTCGACCGCCACACCCAATCCGATGACACCTGCCATGTTGGGAGTGCCGGCCTCCAAGCGATGGGGCAAGGTGTTGTATGTGGTCCCATCGAACGAGACCGAGAGAATCATGTCCCCTCCGCCTTGATAGGGGGGTAGGTCTTCCAGGACATCACGTTTTCCATACAAGACACCGACTCCGGTGGGACCAAACATCTTGTGGGAGGAGAAAGTATAGAAGTCGCAATCCAGGGCTTGCACATCAACCTTCGTGTGAGGGACGGCCTGAGCGCCGTCGATCAAGACCAGAGCTCCCACCTGATGAGCCTTCTCGATCAACTCGCTGATCGGATTCACGGTTCCCAGCGCGTTGGATATCTGGGACACGGAAAGCAGCTTAGGACCTCGCGCCAACAGGCGATCGGCCTCCTCCAGAATCAGATCGCCCCGATCGTCGATGGGAATCACATCCAGGTGGCCAGACCGTATCTGACACAGGATTTGCCAGGGCACGATGTTCGAGTGGTGCTCCATTTCGGTAATCAGAATGCGATCGCCGGCTTGAATGCGCTGGCCCAGGGTGCCAGCCACCAGGTTGATGGCTTCAGTCGTTCCCTTGGTAAGAATGATTTCGGCACGTTCGGCGGCACCGACGAAACGTCGAAGCTTGTCGCGGGCTCCCTCGTAGGCTGCCGTGGCCCGCTGGGAAAGCTCATGGACACCACGATGAACGTTGGCGTTATCGGCTCGGTAGTAACTGGATACGGCCTCGATGACACATTCTGGTTTTTGGCTGGAAGCCGCATTGTCCAGATAAATGAGGGGGTGACCGTGGACTTTCTGATTGAGCGCTGGAAAGTCCTGGCGAATCCGATCGCCATCGATCCGCCCGACGGACAATGGACTATCGGAATAGGAAACGGCCGCTTCGACTTTCATTCTTGATACAACTCCCGCACGAGATCGCCCTTGGGAAGCCATGCTGTCAAATAGCTGACCAGAGCCTCTTTCAAGGGGGTCACTTTCAGCGTCTCGAGTACTTCGCTGGCGAAGGCGTAGACCAGGAGGCTGCGCGCGGCTGTCTGATGAATCCCACGCGAACGGAAGTAAAAGAGCGCGGTTTCATCCAACTGGCCAATGGTTGCTCCATGGGTGCACTTGACGTCGTCGGCGTAGATCTCGAGCTGTGGTTTGGTGTTGACGAATGCCTTGTCAGAGAGCAGCAGATTCTGGTTAGTCTGTTTCGAATCAGTCTTCTGAGCCCCCTTATCGACGATGATGCGCCCCCGAAAGATCCCTCGAGCCGAATCGTCGAGGATCCCCTTGAACATCTCACGGCTGTTGCAGTGTGCGGCACTGTGCCGCAATGTCGTGAAGTTGTCGACGTGCTGTTTCTGGTTCAGCAGGTAGAGCCCGTTCAGCCCGGACCAGCCCCCTGTGCCATTGAGGACGCAGCTCAAATCGTTGCGGGTCAAGGTTGCGCCCAAATCGATACCACAGCTGACGTAGCTGCTGTCGCGGCCCTGCTGGACCTGATTGACTCCAATATGGTAGGCCCGACGGCTCTCTTTTTGCAGCCGGTAATGATCGATTTTGGCGTTGTCTCCAACCACTGTTTCGGTGACCGGAGAGCACAGATACGCATTGTCTCCGATTCCCAGAAAGCTCTCGAGAAAAGTGAGTTCTGAACTCTCTTCGGCCAGCAGCAGGGTACGTGGGTGGACCCGGTAGGGATCGACCGCGTCCGTGTGGATATGCAGGAGGTGCAGTGGAGTCTCAACCACAGCTCCCTTTGACACATGGATGAAAGCTCCCTCGGAGGAGAAGGCCAGATTCAGGGCCGAGAAAGCATGCTCCTCATAATCACCGCAGCGTCCGTAGTACCTTTCGAGCGCGGGCTCTCTGCTCTGGATGGCCTTGCTCAAGGGCAGCACGCGGACTCCTTGCAATCGATCCAGACCGGTGCTGAGCTCCGGCGCAACACGGCCATTCACGAAAACCAGGCGTGGAATCCCGAAATCACTAAACTCGATACGGGCCAAGCTGGCTTCATCGATCCGCCCCAATGGAGCGAGAGTGAAGTCGGTCCGCGCGATGGGGGTGAGACTGGTAAAGCGCCAAGGCTCATCTTTCAGCGTCGGAAAGCCCTTCTGGGTGAAGATCCGCATCGCATCCTCACGAAGCTCTTTCAACCAGCTGGGATCCAGAGTTTCCCGTTCCTTTTGGAGATCCACGAAGTCCGTGAGGTAGAGATCTCGCTCTCTCAGTGCTATAGACATGTTCTTTCCTCCGTCCACGGGCCAGGTGCCCGTCCGGCTCTTAGCTAATGGATCCCACTGGTTCTTCGTCCAGCCAGGAATAACCCCTCTCTTCCAGTTCGAGGGCCAATTCCTTACCAGCAGATCTCACGATGCGTCCCTGAGACAGAACATGCACGTAATCCGGCACGATGTGGTTGAGCAGTCGCTGATAGTGAGTGACGATGATGATGGCTCGTTTTTCATCACGGAGGGCGTTGACCCCTTCAGCCACCGTGCGAAGGGCGTCGATGTCGAGACCTGAGTCAGTCTCATCTAAAACAGCCAGGCTCGGCTCGAGCATCAGCATTTGAAAGATCTCGTTCCGCTTCTTCTCACCACCTGAAAAGCCTTCGTTGACGGGGCGCTTGAGGAGGTCATCGCTGATGTGGAGTAGCTTCATCTTGTCGCGCACCAAACCCATGAATTCCATGGCATCGATTTCTTGCTCGCCATGGTGCCGGCGAATCGAGTTGATCGCGGCCTTGAGGAAGTAGGTATTGCTTACCCCTGGAATCTCGACCGGATACTGGAATGCCAGGAAAATCCCCTCGCAGGCCCGCTCCTCGGGGGCCATTTCGAGTAGATCCTGGCCCTTGTAGATGATCTGACCCGAGGTGACTTCATAGGTGTCTCGCCCGGCCAGCACTTGAGCCAACGTGCTCTTGCCGGAACCATTTGGCCCCATAATTGAATGGACCTCACCGGCTTTGACCGACAGGTCAATTCCGCGCAGGATCTCATTCCCACCAGCGCTCACTTTGAGATTCTTGATTTCCAGCATTCTCTTTATCTCCCTCGGGGTTCCGGCCCCGGCAAATTAGCTAGCCTACGCTGCCTTCCAGATTGATGGCGAGCAACTTACGCGCCTCGACGGCAAACTCCATGGGCAGTTCCTTGAAAACCTCTTTGCAAAAACCATTAACGATCAGCGACACGGCGTCCTCGGCCGACAGCCCTCGTTGCTGGCAATAGAAGATCTGGTCTTCACCAATCTTGGCCGTCGAAGCCTCGTGTTCCATGTGGGCTGTGCTGTTCCCTACTTCGATGTAAGGGAAGGTGTGGGCCCCGCATTTGTCCCCCAGGAGCATCGAATCACATTGCGTGTAGTTACGCGCAGCCGTAGCCCCTTTTCCGATCTTGATCAGACCCCGATATGTGTTCTGCCCGTGGCCAGCTGAAATTCCTTTGGAAACGACATTGCTACGCGTGTTCTTGCCAATATGAATCATTTTGGTTCCGGTATCGGCTTGCTGGTACATCTTGGTCAAGGCGACGGAATAAAACTCGCCGATCGAATTGTCCCCTTGCAGGATGCAACTGGGATACTTCCACGTGATCGCCGAACCGGTCTCGACTTGAGTCCAGGAGATCTTAGAGTTCACTCCGGCACATTTCCCTCGCTTGGTGACAAAATTGTAGATCCCTCCCTTGCCATTCTCATCTCCCGGATACCAGTTTTGGATCGTCGAGTACTTGATGGATGCGTTGTCCAACGCAACCAATTCAACCACTGCGGCGTGCAACTGGTTCTCATCCCGCATGGGGGCTGTGCAGCCTTCCAAATAGCTCACGGAACTGCCTTCGTCAGCTATGATCAAAGTCCGTTCGAATTGGCCGGTGTTGGAGGCGTTGATGCGGAAGTATGTGGACAGCTCCATCGGGCAGCGGACGCCTTTCGGGATGTAGCAGAAGGATCCGTCAGAGAAGACTGCCGAGTTCAAAGCGGCAAAGTAGTTGTCGCTGTGAGGAACTACAGAACCAAGGTACTTGCGGACCAGCTCGGGATGTTCAAGCACCGCCTCGCTGAAGGAACAGAAGATGACCCCCTTCTCAGCCAGGGTCTTTTTAAAGGTGGTGGCCACTGAGACGCTGTCGAAGACCGCGTCTACCGCGACTCCGGCCAGCATTTCCTGCTCTTGGAGCGGGATTCCAAGTTTGTTGTAGGTTTCGAGAAGTTCTGGATCGACTTCGTCCAGGCTCTTGGGACCGTCCCCTTTCGATTTGGGAGCCGAATAATAAGAGATTGCTTGGTAGTCGATACGAGGATAGTGCAGGAAGGCCCATTTCGGCTCCTTCATCGTCAACCAGTGACGGTAAGCCTTCAAGCGCCATTCGAGCAGGAATTCCGGCTCGCTCTTTTTGGCAGAGAGGCGGCGAATGACTTGCTCATTGAGTCCCGGAGGAAAGGTTTCGCTTTCGATCTCAGTGACGAAACCGTACTTGTAGTCCTCCTGTGCTATCTGTTCCAGTTGTTCTGTCTCGGTACTCATGTAAATCTCCTGTGATACTTTTGATGCCGGGCAATCGAACGTCCTGAAAGATGAGGCTGCCGGTGTTCAGGATTCAGAAATCTAGTTGGCCCGGATCTCCCCGGACTCGAGCGCAATCAGCCGCCTCCCCATGGGGCGCGCCATCTCAGCCAGAGAAATCTCCTCCAACGTACCTCTCACGCGACGATTAATGATCTCCCAGTGCTTTTTGACTCCACAGGTCGGCTCCTGACGGCAATCCCCGGGATGCTCGATACACTCCATTAAAGCCACCGGTCCTTCCAGCACAGAAATGACTTGGAAGATAGAAATCTGGGAAGGATCTGCGGCCAAACCGTAGCCTCCTTTGGCTCCGCGTTGGGAGCACAGGATCCCCGATCGCGTCAGGATCTTAAGGATCTTGCTCACGGTGGGTTGTGGAATCCCGGTCTCCACAGCCAGTTCTCGGGCACTGAACAGCATCGCTTCTGGAGTCGAAACGATCTGTGTCAGAATGATGACTCCGTAGTCTGTTTCCTTGCTCAGTCGAATCATAGTTTCCTTCGCCAGCGTTAAATAGTACCATATTAGTCCTATTTATGCCGCTGAATATGCGCGACCCGAGACGGGATGTCAAGACTGAACGAAAAGTTCCCTACTCAGGGGGTAGCGGGGGGACCTGTTCCGGCGGCGAAATATCCGGCGCGGGTCTTGACACTGACGCCGGTGCGCTTCGCTCGAACCTCGATCTCACGCCAGCGACCGTCAGGAGAGGCGTTGGTTGGAATGTAAGAGAGGTAGTACTGATTCTTCAGCTCATCCGCAACCGCCTGATAGACCTGGGTTAGATTGCTGAAAGCTTCTGCCTCGAGCACCCGACCTCCCGTGGTATCCGCCAAACGATCTAAGGCGCGTTGCGATTGCAAGATGTAGTCGTCCGAAAAAACCGGCGGGACGGGCCGACCCATCCGAAAAAACTGGGAGCGGGTCTGGATTGCTCCGGCCCAGTATTCCTTCAGTTTCGAAGCCACGTAAACCAAGGCTTCCGACCGAACTGCCAGATCGAGCACTTCACTATCCGTGATCTCACTTCCGGTATCCACGCCATCGGTGAGCAGGATGACAGCCTTCTTCCCAGACACGTCTGCCAGGAGATCGTCGAAAGTTACAAAGAGCGCATCGTACATGAAGGTCCGCGCTTTGGCGTAGATCCGTTCAAGGGCCAATTGGACCCGTTCCAGATCGTTGGTCCATTCCAGAATCAGTCGTGGCTCGTGGTTGAACTGAATAATCGAAAGCTGGTCTTCCTCTCCCAGACTCTTCGCAAAACTGAGCGCGGCACGTCGGATTGAGGATTGAATGTCGCGTGTGCTACCACTGGCATCAATCAGCAGGACGACGCTGACCGGTACGGCTTCTTGTGCGAAATTGAGGATCTCCTGTTCCACACCATCCTCGAAGACCTGGAGGTCCTTCTGAGTCAGTCCTTTGTAAAACCCTCCTTCGTAGGAACGGGCTGTAACCGAGAGAAAGACCTGGTTGACTGCGACGCTCAGTTTGAAACCCGGATCATCTTGCGGCTCGGGTGGCCTCGGATCCTGGGCCGGGGCAAACATGGCGAGAAAGAGTATGAAAGGAACCAAGACTACCTCCAATTAGTCCCCGATTATAGCAGCCTTGCCTCTTCCCACCGGTTGGCTACAAGGTCGGGATCATCCGGGCGAGCCCACAGTGTTATGATCAAAGGTCGATGGCTGATCGCAAGAGTCTCTCCCATCTCGATGATCAGGGTCGGGCTTCGATGGTAGACATCAGCCGTAAGCCACCCCAACGCCGGACAGCTCGGGCCCGGGGCTTCGTCCAGATGTCCGAAGCCACCCTGAAACGAATTCGGCAGCGGGGTTTGCCTAAGGGGAACCCATTTGAGGTGGCTCGAGTGGCTGGAATCCAGGCCGCCAAGCGTACCCCAGATCTGATTCCTCTCTGCCACCAGTTGTTGCTTGATCATGTAGATGTTCAGATTGAAATCAGCGACGGAGGGTTCGAAATCCGCTCCTCGGTAACTTGCCGGCAGGCTACCGGGGTCGAAATGGAAGCCCTCACAGCGGTGGCCACCGCTGCTCTGACTCTGTACGACATGTGCAAAGCTATCGATTCGGGTATCGTCATTCGCGATGTGCGGCTGGTCGCAAAAATCAAGGAATGAGTCCAAAAGGAACAGGTTCCCTCACATACAGAGGATTAAGAGATGGCTACGAAGGTCAGCAAAACGGATGCCGAATGGCGCGAGCAATTAACCCCCGAACAATACAGGGTGTGCCGCCGCAAGGGGACTGAGCGAGCGTTTAGTGGCAACTACGATGATTGTAAGGAACCCGGGATTTACCGTTGTGTTTGTTGTGGAAACCCCCTTTTCAGTTCCGTCGCAAAGTTCGATTCGGGGACCGGATGGCCCAGTTTTTGGGCTCCCTTGCGAGAAGACAGCGTCAAGCTCGAGGAAGACAACAGTTTCTTCACGCGCCGCACTGAGGTGTTGTGCAGCGAATGCGATGCCCATTTGGGACATGTCTTTCCGGACGGTCCTGCTCCAACCCGGCAGCGCTACTGCATGAATTCGGTGTCGCTGGACTTGAAGGACGAGGGCGGGGAGCCGAGCGTGGATCGCCAATCGAAGGTCCGTTGAACTGAGGACGGTTACTATTGCATTCCTCTCCCAAGTCCAGCTTTCCCTGTGACTAATTCGGAAGGGCAAAGGCACGGGCCCGGGCGCGGGTTGTCGGTCTGAGGCGTAGCCTCGCTAGGATGACACTTGAATCCGGATGACAACCTCGGACAAGCTGTCTCAAAACTAGCCAGAATCGCAATTTGGGCCTTTTAGGACAACAGAGTTTCAAAACCGTGGGAGGCGCCTTTCCAGGCGGCGATCTTAGTGAAAATAAGAACTTTGTACTCACAAAATTCTTGTTCGCGACCGCACCCCATTACTCGGATGCGCCTGAGCGGGCTTTCTCGATCATAAGGAATTCGCCCAAATTCTCGGCCGTCACCAGACCTACCAGCTTTCCTCCCTGTAAGACGGGCAGGGTGCGACAGTCGCAAGCCTGAAGTCGAGTAAAGACTGGCTGCGCCATCTCTGATGCGTCGGCTGTTTCAAAACGCGAGAGCATCACATCCTGGACCCTCTGATCGGATTCGGCTCCACTCAGAGCTGTCAATAGGGCGGATCGGGTCAAGATCCCGACCACGCGGTCTTCGTTCACCACGGGAAAATCCTGCTGCCATCCGCTCAGAATCAGCTGGACTACCCGGGAAAGGGGCTCCCAGGGGTGAAGGATCCGAAAGTCGGTGATCATCAGGTGACTGATCGGCACTCCCCGCAGAGCCGCTTTCATCTCGACAATACTGGCCTCCTGACCCGCTCCCATCCAGACGAAGAGAGCGATGAAGACCAGAAAAGGATTCGTGAATAGTCCGATGAAGCCGAACAATATCGCCAGGGCCTGTCCCACATTGGCGGCGATTTCGGTGGCTCGCACATAGTCCATCTTGATGGCCAGCAGGGCTCTCAAGACGCGACCGCCATCCATCGGAAATGCGGGCAGCATGTTGAAGACTGCGAGTCCGATGTTGACCCAGAACAGTTTGAGGAAGAGCTCGCTCCCGACCAGACTGAGCCCATCCAGGTTAGTCAAGTGGACCGGCACGGCCAGGAAGAGGATCAGCACAGCCAGAGCCACGTTTACAGCCGGACCTGCCAGAGCCACCAGCAGCTCCTGTTTGGGATCCTCGGGCATTCGTTCCAGTCGAGCCAGCCCGCCAATCGGCAACAGCGTTATATCCCGGGTGGCAATCCCGAAGCGGCGAGCCGTCAGGGCGTGACCTAGCTCGTGGAGGACGACGATCCCGAATAGCAGGGCGATAAAGAAGAGCCCGTCGATGGCGTAACTCAGGCCGCCTGCGGAATAATACGAAATCCCTACCCAGGCGAGGAGCAAAAGGAAGGTGGCATGCATGAAAACGTCGATTCCAGCCACGCGCGCGATTTTCCAGGACCACTTCATGCGCTTCCTCTCTTGCTTCCGATTCTGACATAACAGCCCGGATCATTCGAGCGCGTTCGATCCGGGCTAGAATGGTGCCATGGCGTTCATCGAATATGTTCCAGCCGAGGAATGGGAACTCGATTCCGACAATATACTGCGCATTCACGGGGTCAACCCTCCCGTTCTCAAGGGGCACTTGGCTCTCTATCGGGCGGTGATGCATGGGCCCTCCCCCTTGAGCCGCATGCAACGAGAAATGTTGGCCGTCGTGGTGTCTGCGCACAATGAGTGCCACTATTGACTACACCACCACGGAGCGGGACTCCGTGCTCTGGGCGCCGATCAGGGTCTCCTCGATGCCCTGGCTGGGCCGGATCCTCTGCAGGCTCCGGTCAGTCCGGCTGACCGTGAGCTGTTACGCTATGGACTCAAATTGACCCAGCGTCCGGCGGCGGTGACGCAAGCAGATATCGAACGACTGCACGGGGTTGGTTCCGATGACCGAGCGATCCACGACGCCTGTCAGGCCGTCGCCTACTTCGCCTACGTCAACCGAGTGGCCGACGGACTCGGAGTTGAGCTGGAAGGTTAGTAGTTCAGTATCTCAACTCGCGACTTCTGGGTCAGGGCGGATTCGCGAGTCAACAAGGCCGGGCGCATTCGCTTCTGGGAAAATAGCTCGAGTTGGTCACCATAATGGATAGAATCCGGGTTGCTGCTGTTGCCATAGACGGTTAACACGAAGGCCCGAGGACCGGTCTCACCGAACTCGAGCGCCGCCAGGAAAGAGTCTCCCGACACCGATTCCCGGCGATTCTCTTCGGCGGGTACATAACCGACTACTCGAAAGATCCCGAGAGCGCCGGATCCCCCGCTCCCGGGAAAATCCAATCCTACCCGGCGCAGTCGATAGACATCGCCCCAGGGCACATCGAGGGCACCATATCGCTCTTCGACTGTCTTGGCAGCCTCGGTCATGGCCTTCCGGACCAGATCGGGATCCCTTAAGCCATCGGGGGTCCTCCGGATCCCAGGGGAGAGCAAAAAGATCTCGACGAACTCCCCGGCGGGGAACACCACGAACTCCTCCGGAACTCCGGAGACGGTTCCAAAACTCAGAGAAGAGGACGCCGCCGCGGCTGGCCGCGTCCGCCGTACGGTCCCAGGCCTGGAGAGTCTCTGCCGAGCGCCGCTGAAGCAGGGTCCCCGCTTCCAAGACAGGGAGTAGATCGTCCATGATCCGGTCCGCTAATTCCATGTGGGTGGAGTTTGCCTTGACCACTAGATCTTCCAGCGTAGCCGGCTTGTCGGACACCAGTCTGACCGAAGATTGAGGACGAAAGGCCATTCCCCGAGGAGCCATATAGGGGGGGAAATCTGCCGGATCAAGAACGTATGGCAGAGTCGTCGTCCAGGGCGGCTCGTTCGCGTTCTGCACCCAACCGGAGGGGGGATCGAGCACCCGAGGTAGTTCTCCATAGACATGGGTCTCATTCCACAGAGTCTCACTGGAGGTCCCCGGAACTACGCCGCTCCAATCCCAATCGCCGGACGGGCGCCGGGGGACAACTCCTCCGAACAGTGAGAGTATATGCCCTTCCCGATCGGCATAAATCAGCGTAAACATCGGCATTTGAAGACGAGCCACCACTTCCTCGAACTCATTTAGATTCCGACTCCGTGACATGTCCAGGTACTGTTGCAGCATTTGCGAACGTTCGAGGCCTGCGACACGTAAGGCAATAGCTCTGTCTTCGACCTGAAAAACGGGACCATGCACCGAAGCCTTGAGTTCCAGAGTCACTTCAGCATGAGTACCATCGTCCTGTAGTACTTTCATGGTTTCGTGGCTCACTTCGAATGGCTCGACGCCTCCGTTCCAAAGATAACCGTCCCCTTGCAAGCGGAGCTGGTACAGATCGCTGGCGTCGATCGTGTCCACGGTATGGGTCCAGCCCAGATAGTCATTGAATCCCACTGCCATGAACGGCATTCCGAGTAAAGCGGCCCCGTACAGATTCATTCCCTGAGTGGTGATGTGCCCTTCCATCCAGGTATATAAGCCGGACCAGGGAAGATGTGGATTAATCAGCAGCATGGCAGGGCTGGTGTCGGAACTCGGCGCAACCGCCCAGGCATTCGATCCGGCAGCCGAATCGCGCTGTGTACGCAAATGTGACAACACGGATTGTGGGTTGCTCAGAAAGCGAAAATGAATGACCCGATTGGCGTGAGCTAGCACGTCTCCTGGCAGAATCGGAAGCACGTCACGTGAGGTGTCGGGCACTTGCTCAGGATCCCCGACCAGAAAATCGTTGATCCCCTGAACGAAAGCATCCAGGACCCGTCGAGCCTCCGGTTCCTGCTCGGAGTACCACTTTTCCCCGCGCTTCGGGATTCCCACCCGCCGCATCCAGGTGTCTTGTTCCACTAAGTCGGAGCCCCAGTATTCGGCTCCCCCTCCACGGGCTTCGCCAAACAGCTTAACCAGCAGGGCTCCATGGTTTCGAGCCTGGGCCCATCCCCAAGCATAAGAAGCCGCTTCCAAGTCGCTGGCAAATATGTGCGGGATCCCCACTCGTCCCAAATGATCTCGGGCTGATCGGGAAGGGTGTTGGCGGAGTCTGATCGACAGGCCGAAAGCAGCAACAAAGGGATCAATAGAAGGTGAAGCACAGTCTTGCAAATTCCAATGTGTCGAGTCATGCCATTCCTCCATTTTCTCCGCATCTTTCATGAATGAAACTGGAAGAGCTCCCTGGCAGCCACAAAGGGGGGGATGATGTGACAGAGGAAAGCCGTGTTTCAGAACCGTGGAGGCGCCTTCTGAGGCCGCGATCCTATTGAAAATAGAGCCTTTAGATTCGAGCCTGACGGTCCTCTCGCGGCCTGGGAAGGGTCCCTCCCACACATTCGAAACCACTTCAATGCCATCCTGGGAGAGAACTCCAAGAAAGCCTGTGGCATACCCGTCCCACAAATCAAATTTCATTTTAGTTGCCCTGAAAAGGCGAATCGGGAAAGCGTATGCCGCGACTCAGTCCTTTTTGGAATGCATCCAGCCGCAGCAACATCATGGCGATGCCCGACGCACCCTGCATGTATCCGGTCTGGGCGATAAGTAGCTCCGGTTGGACCCGGTGCTCAGCCTGAATCCATTGGATTCCATGGGCTGCCGTAGTGGCCCGGGAAACCACTTGGCGAGCCATCTTGTGAGCCATCGCCGAATACGTCTCGGCTCCATAGACACCGGCCAGATCCAGGAAAAACTCCACCACCCCGGCAGAGCCGCAACATTGGCTCACATTGTTCCAGAATCCGGGTGTCTCCTGTTCTGGAATGCCGCTCTCGAGAATCCCCTTTGCTGAATCCTTGACCGCCTTTTGCCAGCGTGGCTGATCGGTGATCTGGTGCAGCTTGTAGAAGAGCCGTGCCGTACCGACTGGCCCATGACACCAGCCCAGGTAATAGAGATCCTCTCCTTCCGGTTCATGGTGGAAGACCAGGCACACTCCACCCTCCGTATAGGCTACACTCAGCAGGTATTCGGCACCCTCCAGGGCTGAATCGAGGAAGGCTTGTTCTCCTGTCTGCTGATAGAGCCGGGCCAGCAGGTAGGCGATGCTGGCAGTCCCATGGGAAAAGTTTGGCATCAGCCGGGGGAAGTCGGCCGACATGGCCCATTTGCTTCCCTTCTCTGCGGTCTTGGCCTGGGCCATCAAGGAGTGTCCGGCCGAAGCGGCCAGATCCACGAGGCGCGGTTCGCGCAGCTGTTCAGCTGCGTAGAGCAGGAAGAGTCCGATGCCCGACACTTCCCCCAATGATGTCCGTGGACTCGTTCCAGTAGGCACCAGCCGCGTCCCTCCGGGCGCTTTCCTCGATCAGCTGGACGACACGCCGAGCCCCACGCCAGAGCCGGGCATCCCCCGACAAGCGGGCCGTTTCAATCAACGTGAAACCGACGCCACCCAGGCCTGTGTAAAGACCGGCACCGACCTCGCTGTTCGAGGTCGGCAGATGGTGGCTCAGATAAGAGGCCCCTTGTTTCGCCGTTTCGAGGTAGGACGGCTCTCCGGTGGATCGGTAGAGTTCCAAGTAGAACAGCACGATGCCCGGCGTTCCGCTATACAGATTGGTCACCACCTGCGGCTTGTTCGGATCAAGGGGCCAGGCGAGGCCTTCCTGGCTTTCGATCCTGACGGAGTCTATCCAGCGTTCGGCTTGGATTACCTTTTCCAGCAAGCCTTCCACAGGAGCTGCTGACGGCAGGCCGGTAAGGGCTGAATTCAAGAGCAGCAGAATCAAAGTCTTCGGCACAAAATCCTCCATCGCAGATCATTGGTTCTCGAAGAATGGGGCCACCTGTTCCCGGCGCGGCGCTTCGGTTGCGAGTGAACCGGCGACCAGCGCAATTAGGGATGCGGCGATGGCCGGAACCACGGGATCGACAGCGGCAGCTGCTCCTAGAAGAGCAGGATTCCAGGAGAGCAGCATCTTCCAGAGCAGAGTCACGGCTGTACCCGAGAGGATGGATAGCATGGCACCCTTGGCATTGGCTCTTTTCCAGACAAAGGCGGCGATCAGGGCTGGAGTAATTGCGGCCCCGTACACCGTGTAGGCCAGCAGAGCCACCGAGAGAAAGTCGTCTGAGAGTTGGGAGAGCACATAGGCCGCGATACCCAGTACCAAAACTGCCGAGCGGAGCAGGACGACCAATTTCTTCTCAGAAGCATTAGGATTCACGAAACGCTGGTACAAATCCCGAATCAGACAGGTAGCTGGGGCCAGCAGGTAGCTGCCGGCCGTCGAGAGCACGATCGCCATGATCGAGGTCAAAAGGAGGGCTCCGATGAACGGCGGAAGGTGATCGCGGGCGGCATAGGCAATGACCCGGCCGTGAATCTCGAGATCAGGCTCGAGAGCACTCGCGATCCAGGCGGTGACGATGATCGCGAATTCCATGAATCCCACACCTAGCAGCATCCAGAGCACCGCCCGTTTTGCGGTTCCTTCATTGCGCGCCGAAAAGAAGCGCTGGTACATGTTGGCATCCCCCAGCACCAACAAGAATGTGGGCAGCAGAATTCCGATGACCCGGAGTGGAGGTATCGGCCCGAAGAGGTCGAAATGAGAGGCATCCAGCACTTGCTTCATGCCTTCGAGACCGCCTGCCTTGTTCCAGAAGAGGGGCAGCACCAAGCTGATGCCGACTATCATCGTCATTCCCTGGATGACTCCAATGTAAGCAATGGAGAGCATCCCGGCCAACGCGGTGTAGGCAATGATGAAGATCGCTATGACGATTACCGCCGTCTCATATGAAACCGAGGGCAAGGCGAGATTCAAGACTGCTCCGGCGGCGCGAAACTGATAAGAGACAATCGTTGTATAGGCGATGACCAGGGCCACTGTACCCGCCACCCGAGCCCCCGCATTGTAGCGCCGCTCGAGGAGATCCTGCACTGTGATTCCCTTCAAGCCGCGGGCCCTACCCGCCAGGAAATAGAGAATTGCGATCCCAAACAACGAAGAAAGGGGAATGATGATGGCGGCGATCCCGCTACGATAGGTCTCCTCCGCATTGCCGAAGATGCTACCGGTGCCGATCCAGGTGGCAAGCAGAGTTCCGAAGAGCACGAAAGTGCTCAACGACCGGCCGGCCACTGTAAAGTCTTCCTGTGTCTTGACCGATCGGCTCGCGCGCACTGCCACGGCCACCAGTCCCAACAAATAGACCAGAATCACCCAGAAATAGACTGTTGTAGTCATGGGATCAATTTGAACGTTCGGCGGGTTGCCCCGTAGTTCGCGGTATTCGGCTGGGTAGCCGTCACCAGAATATCCAATACTTCATAGTCCTTCGAGACGGCCCCCAGCTCAAAGCCGCCCTGAAAGACGTTGCTCCGGCCAGCATAGTCCAGAACCATCGATGCGATCTCGTGTGCATTGTGCAAGACGCTGGCCTTGACCGCGAGCAGCTTGGCATCCCAGAGCCCACCGGGCTCGATGGGGCACCCTCAAAGGAGGCGCACGCCAGCTTCCAGGGCAATCCTGGCATTTGACCGGAACACATCAACGCTAAAAGGTCGCAAGACTTCCACGATGAAGCCGAACAACTTCAGCACGAAACCGTCCCCCAGCACGTGCTCACCCGGGATCAGCCAGGTCGTGATAGACGCTTTCTGTAGGGATGCCGGATAGGCAACTGGGCCCTCCACTTCGATGCTTACGGGCGTGGGTTCAGAAAGTGGAATTTCTGCTTCGAAGACAGCCGTGCCCGGGGTGTCGAACCGAGTGTCGAACCGACCCAGCGCCAGCTGCAATATCCTCTCGGTGTCTCCCGATCCACCGAGCTGCAACCCGGCAGCCAACAACTCATCCGTTTCCCGGTTTCGGATCGTTACGCGGCAGCCACCGACCAGCGACCCAACAATCTTGGCATCACAGGAAAGGACTCTGACTCTAACTCGTGTTGGTATGGGTGCTCTGGCCATCTGGACTTGAGCAGAGGGTAGCAGATCCAGAGCCTAAAATCGAAATCCGTTTTCGGAATTTTGCTCCCCTTCGTGCCCATCGTGTCGTTCGTGGTAAAAGTCCTAACTTAGCTCTTGTCCCTGATTGATCGAGGCGACCCAGTGCCCGGGAGCGGCTTCCTGCAAGGGGCCGATTTCACCCTGCCAGCTTGGGCCCTTTCGCGAAACCCACTCGCGGGCAGCCGGGGCTGACTCCGGAATGATGGCTTCGAGCAGGCTCTGGGTATAGGGGTGACGGGCAGATCCGAAGAGCAATTCAGTGGGTGCCATTTCGATCAATCTACCCTGTACCATCACGGCAACTCGGTCACAGAGTTGTCCAACCACGCCGAAATCGTGTGAAATCAAGAGGATCGTGAGATCTAGTTTGGTTCGGAGCTCAGCCAGAAGATTGAGAATCTGGGCTTGAACGGAGACATCGAGGGCGGATACCGGCTCATCCGCGATCAGGAGCTTCGGCTCTCCCACCAGAGAACGAGCAATCGCAACTCGTTGTTTTTGGCCCCCTGAGAGTTGCCGCGAGCGCTGCTCGGCCAAGTCAGGGGCCAACCCCACCAGGTGCATCACTTCGCGAGCTCTTTCCCTTCGCCAGGTTGGGGATCCCGTCCCCAGGATCTCAAGTGGCTCGAGCAATATTCTGAGAACAGTCATCCGCGGATTCAATGACTCGTGAGGATCCTGAAAGATTGCCTGAATCTCGCCGGCGAGGGGCCAGCGGAGCTTCCCAGTCAAGCTCCTGCCCCGAAATCTAACCTCCCCGGCAGTTGGGGCTTGCAGACCTAAAATACAATTTGCCAGCGTGCTCTTTCCCGAGCCCGATTCGCCAACAAGGCCCTGGATTTCGCCAACCTGAATCACAAGACTGAGGTCGTTCACGGCAACCACTTCGGAGCGGTCGCTACTCAGACTACCGGCCAGGGGGCTACGCTTGAAGACTTTGCGCAGGTGAATCACCTCGAGCAAGCTCATTCCCCTCCTCCTGGTTCCCTCCTCACACAATTGACAGAATGCCCAGCTCCCAACTGCACCGGCGGGATACGACGCTCTCTCCGACACTGCTCTTCGGCCTCAGGGCAGCGCGGATGAAAAGGACAACCTTTGGGAAGTTCGCGGGAAGAAGGGACAGAGCCCTGAACCACAGGCAGTGGCAACCCCTGTTTCTGGTGACCGGGTTGCGAGTCCAAGAGCCCGCGGGTGTACGGGTGTTGAGGATTACCCAGAATCTGGTCGGTGGGACCCTCTTCGACAATGGTGCCCAGGTAGAGAATGAGAATTCTATCAGCCAAGGCGGCCACGACTCCCAAATCGTGAGACACCAGGAGCATCGAAAGCCGCCGCTGATCACGAAGTTCCTTCAGCAATCGAAGCACATGAGCCTGGGTCGCTACGTCGAGAGCCGTAGTGGGCTCGTCAGCAATCAGCAGCATGGGGTTGGAGATGAGGGCAGCCGCCAGCAGCGCTCGCTGCAGCATGCCTCCCGATAGCTCGTGCGGGTAGGAATCCGCACACCGTTCGGGATCCTTGATATGGACTTCCCGAAGAGCTGCGATAGCCGCGGAAAGGGCTTCTGAGCGCTTCATTTTCTGCTTCAGGACCAGACCTTCCGTAATCTGGGTGCCAATCCGGTAGAGCGGATCCAATGCGGAGCGGGGTTCCTGGAAAACGAAGGCCATGGCTTCCCCCCGTAACCGGTCCATCTCGGCGTCGGGGAGCTCGAGCAGATCAGTTCCTTGATACTCGAGTCGGGTGGCCTCACACCGTCCGTTTGCGGGAAGCAATCGGGCAATCGCAAGCGCCAGACTCGACTTTCCACACCCCGATTCGCCCACGATTCCGAGTGTTTCACCGGAATACAACTGCAGACTGATCTGACGAATAGCGGATATTTCTCCGGTCGATTGCGAGTAGAAGACCGAGAGGTCGAGCGCTCGGAGCACTGGCGGGGTATCAAGAATTCCCAATATACTCTTTAGTTTTAATATGTTACGGCTAAGTTCTACACTACAGGACAATAGCCTCGCGATGCTCTCCGAAGACGCTTCGTAGCGTCTCAGCGATTTCGCCGACGGTCGCCAGGGCTTCCACAGAAGACACAATCGAGGGCATCAAGTTTTCCTCTCCCTGAGCAGCGACTCGGAGCGATTCGAGATTCCTGCTGACCGCTTCTGCAGTCCGTTTCTGGCGGACTGCTTGGAGGCGCTCGACCTGATCTCTCTCAACCTGGGGGTCGATTCGCAGCACGGCGATGGGAGACTCGCGCTCGCTTTGAAACTGATTTACCCCGACCACGATGAGATTCTTCGACTCGATCTGTTTCTGGTACTGAAAAGCGGCGTCTTGAATCTCAGCCTGGACGAAGCCTTTCTCAATGGCGCCCAGCATCCCTCCCAGATCATCCACCTGGGTCAAGTAGTCGAGGGCCTCCTCTTCGAGTCGAGTGGTCATTTCTTCGATGTACCAGCTGCCGCCCAGAGGATCGACTACCTCAGGGACACCGGTCTCGTGAGCCAGTATCTGCTGAGATCTCAGAGCGAGTGTTGCGGCAGCTTCCGTAGGCAGGCCGAGCGCTTCGTCGCGCGAGTTGGTGTGAAGCGATTGGGTTCCTCCAAGAACCGCCGCCAGGGCCTGGTAAGCGACCCGCACCACATTATTTTCGGGTTGTTGGGCAGTCAGCATACTGCCCGCAGTCTGGGTGTGAAAACGGAGCATCAGGCTTCGCGGGTTAGCGGGATCGAACCGCTCGCGCATTTGGCGAGCCCACAGGCGCCGGGCAGCGCGGTACTTTGCAACTTCTTCCAGCAAGTTATTGTGAGCATTGAAGAAAAACGAAAGACGGGGAGCGAATTCATCGACCTGAAGCCCTCTCTCCAGAGCCGCCTTCACGTACGTCAACCCGTTGCCCAGGGTAAAGGCGATCTCCTGTGCGGCAGTTGAGCCAGCTTCCCGAATATGATAGCCGCTGACAGAGATGGTATTCCAGCGGGGTGCGTGCCGGGCACAGAACTCGCAGATATCGGTAACCAGTCGAAGTGAATGCTGGGGAGGATAGATGTAAGTCCCTCGCGCCACATATTCCTTGAGGATGTCATTCTGTACAGTGCCCCGTAGCTGATTCCAGGGAACTCCCTGCCGCTTAGCCACCGCCAGGTAAAGAGCCATCAAAATCGGGGCAGTGGCATTGATCGTCATCGAGGTTGAGACTTGCTCCAGCGGAATTCCCTGGAACAGGGTCTCCATATCCTTGAGCGAATCGATGGCCACTCCAACCCTGCCCACTTCGCCCCGTGCCATCTGATGATCCGAGTCGTAGCCGATCTGCGTGGGAAGGTCAAATGCTACAGATAGCCCGGTACTTCCCTGATCCAGAAGATAACGATAACGCTGGTTCGATTGGGCTGCCGTGGCGTATCCCGCATACTGTCGCATCGTCCACAGGCGGCGCTGATACATCTCGGGATGAATCCCTCGAGTGTAGGGGAACTGTCCGGGATCGGATATCTGGGACGAGTATTCCAGATCTGTCGGCTCGGCTGGCTTGTAAACGATCCGGGGACGACTAGGAGAGGGATCCTGGGTGTTTGGGGAATGCACTTTACTTCGGATCGGCATCTGCTATGATGACCAAAATATTGCTGGTCCGGGCTCAGCCCGGATCTTAGCAAGCCGCAGGATTGGTTTCAATGTTAGAAGGGGACCTAAAAAACTATAAGAAGAAGTTGGAACGGGCGATCAATGCTGCGCTGACCGACTCCCCGCATATCACTGAAGCAATCCAGGATATTCGCGAGGAAGGCTTTGACGTCTTTCTCATCGTGGAAGCCACTATTGGCTTCAATCTGAAGGACTCCGAGGCACCCTCCGAAGAGACCCCTCCCTTGAACACAGTCGAGCTGAAGCTCTCAATCCAAGACGCTCGATTCCTGCGCCGGTATGGAATTCGACCTGATTGAGTAACTCACTGGGTAAAGCCCAATTCCCAACTCACAATACGCGAGCCTTCCTGAGATTTGGTGTTCATCTACTACACTACTCGTAGATATTCTCCCCGGCGAGGCTGGACGGTTCCAATTTCGCGGGCGAAGATGTTCTCTGCCGCCAGCGATTCCAGGAGTTGAGCGGAAACGGCGGCAGGAGCAGAGATCAATAGGCCCCCGGAAGTCTGTGGGTCGAACAGGATTTCCCGGAGTCGCTTGGGGACAGTTTTTTGGAAGCTGACGGCGCTGTCGACAAACTCTCGGTTGGTCTGGATGCCACCTGGCAGCATGCCCTTGCGGGCCAGTTGTTCTACACCGGCAATCATGGGCACTTCTTGGGAATGGATTTCCAGGCAGACGCCACTTCCCAGGGCCATTTCGTAGGCGTGCCCGAGCAGGCCGAAGCCGGTGACGTCGGTGACGGAGTGAAGTGGTAGATCGGCGAAATGGTCTCGCACTTCGCAGTTCAGTAGGAGCATCCAGCGGGTCGCCTCCGTTTCGACCGAATCGGGACACTTTCCGTACTTGATGGCGGTGGCCACGATGCCGGTTCCCAATGGCTTAGTCAGGAGGAGCCGGTCCCCGGGTTGGGCATTTCGATTCGTGAGCACCCGCTGCGGATCCACGACTCCTGTAACGCAATAGCCGAATTTGATCTCGGGATCCTTCACTGAATGCCCGCCGATAACAGCGACCTTCGCTTCCCGCATTTTATCGGTCCCACCCCGAATGATTTCTTTGAGGAGCGCAGCTTCGAGTTGGTCCTCGGGGAATCCCACAATTGAGAGAGCGAAACGGGGAGTGCCTCCCATCGCATAGACGTCACTGAGGGAATTGGCGGCGGCAATCTGTCCGTAGGTGTAAGGATCGTCTACGATGGGCGTGAAGAAGTCGACGGTCTGCACTAATGCGGTCTGCTCATCAAGCAGATACACGCCAGCGTCGTCAGCCGTTTCAAAGCCGACCAGGACGTTGGGATCCTGAAAACCCACAACATCGGCTAAGACTTCTGTCAGCACGCCCGGCGCCAGTTTTGACGCTCAGCCGGCGCAGGCTACCATTTCAGTGAGCCTTTTCTTCCGTCCAAAAAGCATTTCTTCATTATAGCTTGGCAAAGAGTTCCAATGTGGCAGCCGTGCCAAGTGCAAGCGCAGAGTCGCGGAGCATTCAGTCGGCTATAATGATGGGCTCGATGCAAAAAGAGTCTTATGATGTGATCGTAATTGGGGGGGGGCATGCCGGTTGTGAGGCGGCTGCTGCTTCGGCCCGGCGGGGAGCCCGCACGGCCCTGATTACGATCAACAGCGACATGATTGCGCAGATGTCCTGCAATCCCTCGATCGGAGGCATTGCGAAGGGTCATTTGGTGCGGGAAATCGACGCCATGGGGGGCTTGATGGGAGAGGTGGCAGATGCCACTGGTATCCAGTTCAGGCTGCTCAATCGGCGGCGTGGACCGGCTGTTCAGGCACCCCGGGCTCAAGTGGATAAATCCCTATATCGCAATAAGATGCAATCTGTATTGAGGGAGATCCAGGGGCTCGAAATTAGATCTGCGGAGGTGGCTGGAATTCGGACTCGCGGATCTCGCGTCAGTGGGATCGAGTTGGCCGGTCACGAGCGGATCGATGCTCGGGCTGTGATCTTGACGACAGGGACTTTTCTAAACGGTCTGTGTCATGTTGGAGAAGAGAAGTACCGAGCCGGACGCTCTGGCGAGCGAGCCTCGATCCGGCTGGCGGAATCGGTTCGTGGCTTCGGCTTTCGAATGGGCCGACTCAAGACCGGAACTCCACCGCGAGTGTTGCGGTCCAGTGTCCGGTTCGAGGGACTGAAAACTCAAGCAGGGGATTCCGATCCCACCTTCTTCTCGTTTCGAACCCGCAGCGTTGCTCTGCCCCAAGTCGCCTGCCCGATCACCCACACCAACCCCCAGGTGCACGAGGTCCTGCAGGAAAACCTTCATCGCAGCCCCCTCTACAGTGGGGAGATCGTAGGGATTGGCCCCCGTTACTGTCCATCGATCGAGGATAAGATCGTCAAATTCGCGGATCGAACGAGCCATCAACTCTTTCTCGAACCCGAAGCTCTGGATGGCAACACGATTTATATCAACGGGCTTTCGACCAGCATGCCGGTCGATGTTCAAGAGGCAATACTGAAGCTGATTCCAGGGCTCGAAGAAGCCCGGATCGTGCGCCCCGGCTATGCCGTCGAATATGACTTCGTCGATCCCGCCGAGCTGCGGGGAAGTCTGGAAACCCGAGCCGTTGAGGGACTTTTCCACGCTGGGCAGATCAACGGGACCACGGGCTATGAAGAGGCGGCAGCGCAGGGTTTGTGGGCTGGCCTTCAGGCGGCGGGAAAGGCGTTGGGGCAGGACACTCCGAGGCTGGGACGGGAAGATGCCTATCTAGCAATTCTGGTGGACGACTTGGTAACTCGCGGGGTGGACGAGCCCTATCGAATGTTCACCTCCCGGGCCGAGCATCGTCTTCTGCTGCGCATCGACAACGCCGATCGCCGACTGATGCCGCTGGGTAACAGTCTGGGACTGGTGAAAGACTCCCTGTACAGACGTTTTCAGGAGAAGTGGACCCGCATCGATCGGGGCTGTGATTTGCTGAGAGGGACCCGACTGGCGCGCGGTGACGAACTGGCCACTCCACTCCTCGAACTTTTCAAGGCGGAGCCTGGGGTGACCCTCGGCCAGCTCCTGCGCCGGCCGGAGTGCCGGATTGCCAATCTGGAGCCCTTTTTTAAGCGGGCCGCACTCGCGCTGAGTGAAGACCAACTGCAGGCAGTCGAGAACGAGGTCAAGTACGAAGGTTACATTCAGCAGCAGGAACGAGACATCGAAAGACTTCGCGCCCTGGAGGACCGGTGCATCCCGGCTGGCTTCGAATACCACACGGTCTCCGGACTCTCCAACGAGATGATCGAGCGCCTGGTTTCTGTCCGACCAGAGAGTTTGGGGCAGGCGGCACGGATCCCCGGTCTCACTCCTGCCGCTCTGTCTATCCTGAACATCTACCTGGAGCTCCAATCGCGGGCTGAGCAGGTGGGATGATCTTCCGTGAAAGAGCGGGATACGGATCGAATCCAACAACTGGAAACACAATTCGAACTCGGGTTGACATCGCAGCAACGGGGACGCTGTCTCCAGTATGCGGCTCTGCTCCGCCATTGGGGAAGGCGTATCAACCTGGCTGGCCCGGGGCTTCTCCGAGATCCCTTTCCGCATCTTTTTGAGGCATTCTGGGCTTGCAAACAAGGTTTCATTCATCAAACCCGAATCGTCGATGTAGGAAGTGGAGCCGGTCTGCCGGGGCTGGTCTTTCTTCTCTACCAGCCCGAGTTGCGGGTAACATTGATTGAGCCGCGCCACAAAAAGGCGCTTTTCTTGAAAGAGGCAGGGCGCCTGCTAGGCCTGGATGTCACAATTGAAGAAGCTGGCTTCCCGGATTTCCAGCACTGGGACAAAGTGCAGATGATGACCCTGCGCGGTTTCCGCCCGGTGCCTAAGCTGCTCGCAAGGGTCGCCGCAGCGAGCCTGCCGTGGCTGTGGTTTCATGGTCCAGAACCGCACCTTGTGTTTCCCCCTTTTCAGGTGCAACGGCAAGCCCTGATTCCAGGCTCCCGACAGCGGAGCCTGACTCTCTTCGGTATCGACTAGCGCGCTGTTTCACGTGAAACGTTGAGGCTCTCACATCCTCCATGTTTCACGTGAAACATGGCCCCGTCAGTTCCTCATTCGCTATGGTATCCTTGCTCCTTCATGGCTCGTATCATCGCCATCGTCAACCAAAAAGGTGGGGTCGGAAAGACGACCACCGCGATCAATTTGGGAGCTTCGCTGGCGGCTGCCGATGTGAGCGTCCTGCTGGTCGACTTTGATCCCCAGGGAAATACGACCTCCGGAGTAGGCATAGACAAAGACCGGTGCGGTTTCTCGGTCTACGACCTGATCAACGGGCGCGGGCGAATCCAAGAAGTCATCACCGCCACGGCCCTCCACCGGCTTCAAATCTTGCCTGCCAACCGCGATCTAACGGGAGCCACAGTCGAGTTGTTACAAGAACCAGAGCGGATCTACCAACTCCGTGACATATTGCAGCCGCTGCGCGACGATTTCGATTTCATCCTGGTCGACTGCCCTCCATCGCTCGGCATCTTAACACTCAATGCCCTGTCTGCTGCCGATTCCCTACTCATTCCAATCCAATGCGAGTATTTTGCACTGGAGGGCCTTTCCGAATTGTTGAGAACAATGGAACGCGTGCAGGTCGATATCAACCCCGGGTTAGAGGTCGAGGGAGTGGTGCTTACCATGTACGACGAGCGGCTCAATCTTAGCGGCCAGATTCAGGCCGATGTTCGCGAGCACTTGGGCGATGTTGTTTTCGAAACCGTTATCCCGCGCAACGTGCGGCTGGCGGAGAGTCCAAGTTTTGGAAAACCCGTGCTCCTCTACGCGGCCCGCTCCACCGGAGCCAACGCCTACCTGGCGCTGGCTCGAGAGTTTCTGGCCCGCTGCAGCACAAAACCGATCAAGGTGAAAGCCCAATGAAGAGAAAGGCGCTCGGAAAAGGACTCGATGCCCTCTTGCCTTCTCGCCCCCGCACCCTGTCGAGTGGATTGCTCCAATTAGATGTATCAGAAATTCGCCCCAATCCGCTTCAGCCCAGGCTGCACTTTCCGAAGGATGAGTTGGACGGACTCGCCAACTCCATCCGTGAAAATGGGATTATCCAGCCCCTAATACTGCGAAGAGTTGAGGATCACTACGAACTTGTGGCTGGAGAACGGCGCTGGAGGGCCGCTCAAAAGGCGGGAATCAAGCAGGTTCCAGCCATCGTTCAGCATTTCACTGACGAGAAGATGCTCGAGCTTGCCCTGGTCGAAAACTTGCAACGCCAAGACCTCAGCGCCATCGAAGAAGCCCACGCTTACCAGCTCCTGCTCGATCAGTTCACACTTTCGCAAGAAGCTATTGCACAACGAGTTGGAAAGAGCCGCGCCGCCGTCACGAATACCCTGCGACTGCTGCGCCTTCCCAAAGAGATCCAGGCACTGATTCTGGATGGCCGGCTCACCATGGGACATGCCCGGGCGCTACTCCCACTTCCCGATCAGAAGTCTCAACAGAATCTGGCAAATGAGATTCTGAAGAAGGGCCTCTCAGTACGAGAGGTGGAGCGCCGAGTCAAACGTCGGGCAGCTCGTCCGAAAAGGGCCCCAGCCCGCCACGATCCCAACCTCCGAGCCGCCATCAGCCGCTTGGAAGAACGTTGCCAAACCCAGATCGAGATCCGTCAACGGGGGAATGCCGGCCGGATTATCCTCCACTACTCCTCTCCCGAAGAGTTGGAACGCCTCTACGAATTACTGCTAGGTGCATGAGGCCCGGCCCACCAACTGAGTCCGTTTCTCCATCTTGGGGTCAGCCGAACGCAGCACTCCGACTGCGGCTCTGATAGGTGTGCCCCGAACCTTTAATCCGAATGACAACCTGGGAGGTGATCCTACAATGCTCCGCCCGAGCCGTCCCGCAGTCATTTGCCAATGCAGAAACTGGAAAAGATCTTCTCCAAAATATCATCTACGGTGATCTCGCCCGTCAGCTCCCCCAGACAATCAAGTGCTTTGCGTAGGTCATAGAGCACGAATTCTTCACTCAGTCCCTCAAGCAACGCCCGTTCCGCCCTTTCCAGATGAGCGATGCCTTCATCAATGCACCCTTTCTGTCGTAGATTCGTCACCATTCCCGAGTCTTGTTCGAAATAAGCCTCCAACCCGTCCAGCAGGCACCGCCCCAGGCACTCGCGCAAGTGCTCGACACCCGTCCCTAACAGAGCGGAGACAGCGACGCCCTCGCCCGCCTCGTGCACGATTTCCGATGGGAGTTCCAGATGGCACTCCAGGTCGCTCTTGTTTCTGACCAGCAACACTGAGCCATTCTTCACTCCCTCCCAGACTTCGCCGTCCTCTGGTGTAAAAGATTCGGATCCGTCCAAAACGAACAACGCCAAATCAGAGGCCTCAATCTCGCTCTGACTCCGCTTCACACCGAGTTGCTCAACCGGGTCGATCGTGGCTCGAATCCCAGCCGTGTCGACGAGTCGCACCGCTAGGCCGACTATCTCACAGAGCTCACCCACGGTGTCTCTCGTAGTCCCTGGTTGGGGGGTTACAATAGCTCGATCTTCTCTCAGTAAAGCATTGAACAGACTTGACTTACCTACATTGGGACTACCACAAATAGAGACCTGGCAACCCTCTCGGATCAGCCGCCCCAGTCTAAAACTCCGGGCCAATTCGGCGAGCTGGCTGGCCACTTCCGCAAGCGCCCGACTGAGGGTATCCCGGACCTCCGGTTCGGCCTCATCCTCGACGAATTCCAGCCTGGTTTCAAGATGGCTGGCGATGCGGATCAACTCGTCCTTAAGAGGATCCAAGAAACGAGACAGTCTACCGCCTATCTGTTGCGCCGCCACTTGGGCCTGGTAACGAGTGTTGCTCTCAATCAGGTCCCGAACCGCCTCTGCCTGGAGCAAGTCGATTCTTCCATTGAGGAAGGCACGCATGGTGAATTCACCGGGCCGGGCCAAGCGAGCCCCGGATGCCATGATCTCACCCAAGATCGCCTCGACCACAGCTGGGCTGCCGTGGCAACCGATCTCACACAGATCTTCTCCGGTATAAGAAGCCGGAGCCTCGAACCAGGTTACCAAGACCTGATCCAGGACTTCTCCGGACCGACTTTCGAAGTTACCCAAGCAGGCCCGTCGGGGCACCCAACGACCGGGATGAAAGAATTTCTCTAAGAGAGATCGCGACTGCGGCCCGGTCAGCCGAAGCAGGGCGACTGCAGCTCGGCCGACAGGAGTTGCCAGGGCGGCAATAGTGTCGTTTAGGGCGGGACTCAAGAGGCGTTGGGAAGGATCACCACGCGACGAATTGCGCCGTGACCCTCACTTTCTGTCACAATCCCTTCTTCATCCGCCAGTGCCATATGAATCACTCGGCGTTCACTAGAAGGCATGGGCTGAAGTTTGAACGGACTCATCGAGCTCCGCACCTTCTCAGCAGCCTTGCGGGCTAGGAGTTGAAGCTCCATGACTCGAGTACCCCGGTAGTCGCCGCAGTCGACCAGGAACGTGTACTCCCCACCGGCACGCCGATAGTAGATTTGATTCACCAAATGATTGATCGAATACATGAGACGAGCATTGTCCCGAAGTACCAATCCATTGTCCCGACCTTCCAGTGCGATCGTCACTACCTCCCCGTTTAGGGAGAGAGAACAACTCAAATCGAGGTTGGTTTCCTGCAGCCAGCGCCCGACAAACTCCTGAATTTCATCACACAGAGCTTCCATCGATTGGTCCGTCATCGCTTCGGCGCCTTTCCTTTTCTGCTCTTTCCCGTTGGATTGGAGGAGGGTTTGATCTCTTCCTCCTTGAACATCCTCTGCATGCCCCATTGAAATAGCATTCCGAAAACATTACTGAACAAGAAGTAGATCGCCAGGCCACTTGAGACCGAAAGGAAGAAGTAAGTGAAGAGAATCGGCATCATCATCATCATACGGCGCTGCGTGGCATCTCCAGTGGCCGGTGTCATTTTCTGCTGGGCAACCATCGTTGCTCCCATGACGATGGGAGTCACGTAGTAAGCATCAGGCCGAGAAAGATCGGTGATCCAAAGCATGAATGGTGCTTCCCGCAATTCGATCGCGCTGGCCAACATTCGATAGAAGGCAAACAAGAAAGGCATTTGCACCAGCAATGGAAGGCACCCGCCCAGCGGATTCACCCCATGCTTTTTGTAGAGCGCCATTACCTCCTTGTTCATCTCCTGCTTCTTGGGATCGCTTCGATCCAGTTTCTTGTAGCGTTCCTGAATGGCCTTCATTTGAGGCTGAAGCACGCTCATCTTCTTCATCGAGGTGGTCTGCTTGTAGCGAATCGGGACCAGTAGTAAGTTGATGAAGAAGGTCAGAATGATGATCGACCAGCCATAGTTGCTAACCACTCCATGGATGGCGTTGAGTACGAAGAGTAAGGGCTCGACCAGGATCCCGAAGATTCCAAAGTCGACCAGTGTGTCTATCCCGCGGTCGATCTCACGAAGTACGGCTAAATCCTTGGGACCCAAAAAGATATCGCTCGAAGTGCTGGGAGCGTACTCGACCTCGGCTCGAATCAGCGGTATGGGTACTTCTACGCCGTCCTCACCTGGACGAGACCAGGAATCGGCGCTCAACCGCAGTTGCTGAATGCCCGGGCCGAGTGTCAGGTAGCTGAAGTACTTGCTATCAAGAGCCACCCACTCAGGACGAATCGGGAGGGTCTGAATTTCCTCGACACTTCCCTGACGCTCAACTGATCCATCCAGGCTATAGGCGAGCTGAGGAACCGAAAAATCCCCGGTGACCGACATCCAGCCTCCGGCCTGGTCCGTACCCATGGGCCCTATTCCAGGACCAATGGTTGTTCGATACGGAACGGGAATGCCATCCAGCCGGATATCTGTGGAGCTGGAAATAAGAAAGCCGCCGGCCGGGACTTCGAAAGTGCGAACCACCTCAAGACGCTGACTTCGATATCGAAAGATCAGATCGACAGGAGCTTCGAGACTTCCCAAGGCGCTCGCCGGCTTTTCCAGCGCAAATACCGCAGACGCCAGTTCGACAGACGCGGCTTCGTCAAGAACACTGAGCTGGAACGGCCTATACAGATTCCTGGGGATCGCTTGGGGGAGCAACTCCAATGGATTTCCGTCCTCATCACGGTAGTTGGTCAGTTGCACACTCTGTGGAAGAGCACCCAAGTTCGAAAATCGGAAAACCAGATCACGACCTCTTACGACAACCTCCAAAGGCTGGGCCGCTGTTGGCTCGATCGTCGACTCGATCGTTGACTCGGCCGAAACGCCGGGTTCAGCTGTCTCTTGCGGAATTGGGTCTGGGACGCTATTCGGGGGGCGCGCTGCCTGGGGGGCGCCTAATTCGGCCTGGGTCGGAAAGGGGATCTGCTCTGATGGCGGATAAAAATAACGAAAAACGTAGGGCGTCAGAAAAAGCACCGCGCTCGAGAGAAGCAAAGCCAGCAACAAGCGGCGCTCGTTTTCAAATTGTGGTTCCTGACCAGCCATAAGTCGTTACGCGCTCCTTGAGAATCCTGTCACGGGATGGGATCCATTCCCCCCGCTGACCAGGGATGGCATCGGCTCAGACGCTTCAGACCCAGCCAAACTCCCCGAACGACTCCCCATTTCGCGATCGCCTCGTTCATATAGACCGAACATGTTGGATGGAATCGGCAAGCAGAGGGCAGTAGTGGAGAAAAGAAGCGACGATAGAAGTCAAGCAAAACCCGAATCAATCGAGCTGCCATAGCTCCATTCCTTCTACTTTCCGCGAGAGAGAACGGTCAAAATCACGGCCCAGGGCCTGAAAACTGGCCGTAGCCGATAGCCGCTTCACGTTGATCACGATATCGAGACTCCCTGGTATCTCATTCTTTCTTATACGAAAGAGCTCGCGTAATCTTCGCTTAATTCGATTACGGGTAACTGCGTTGCCGATCTTTCGAGAAACTGTCAGACCCAAACGATGGCAGGAATGCCGGTTCTTACACACGTAAACAACCAGAGTCGAGCTGTGAACTTTCTCACCAGAAGCATAGGCTCCCAGGAACTCTCGTCGTTTGAGCAACCGCTCACGACGCAGGAAGCCGAATCCGGCATCACCCACTTGCAGAGAGCCTCTTACGCCCTTTCGCGCGCCGACGCTTGATAATCTGGCGACCTGCTTTGGTGGACATTCGAGCCCGGAAGCCATGCTTTTTCGCGCGTCGACGATTGTTGGGTTGAAACGTCCGTTTCATCGCTCACCTCGCCGCATTCGAAAAACGGTGATGTTACCAGTTCAGACCCGGGAGATCAACTTCCTGGGGGGCGCCGACCGAAACCAAAACGCTCTTTGACTTCCTCCACCCGATTCGTCATCTCGTCGAATGTTCGATCGCTGCCACCGAAACCACCCGCGGGAAATCGAGGTGCACGCGCTCGGGCATGCGCTTCGCTGCGCAGGTGAGCCAACATATGGTGCCCGACTCGCACTTTTCGTTCTTGGCGCAAGGATCCCAGATCTACCGGGCCCACCACCACTTTTTCTCCAGAGCCTGAAGTCGCTTGGGCCAGTATCCGGCCGTCATAGTCCACGATCATACTTCCACCGGGCCAAGAAAAAGGCGGGAAGTTCTTCCAAGACGCAGCCTGGTTCGAAGCCACGACATAGCACAAGTTTTCCAGGGCTCGGCAGCGGTTTACAATCGTCCACCACGCAGTCGGCTCGGCCGTACCCCAGGGATCCATATAGGCAGAAACTCGGATCAGCACCTCGGCGCCAGCCAGCGCAAGCTCCCGAATCGCCTCGGGAAACACCCAATCGTAGCAGATGGCCGCTCCCAGCATCCCGATCTCTGTGTCTGCGACCGGAAAAAGTTCTTCCTCATAACCTTCAATATCGTGGGGGCTCGTGTGAACTTCCCAGGGAAGCCAGGGATAAACCTTTCGATATCGGAAGGCGATCCCTTCCGGGCCGATCAAACAAGTGGTGTTAAATAGTGCCCCTGGATACTTGGGATCCACCTCAAGCATCGAACCGCTCTGAATCCAGATCGAGTGCTCACGAGCTTTGCCCTGTAGCAACTCAGTGTGCTGGTTGGGGATTTCCACACCGAGCTTTTTGCGAAGCTGCTGTAGTGAAGGATAGATGGGTGCAGCGTGGGCAAACTCAGGAAAAACCAGAAGCCGAACCGGGAGAAAAGGGGAATAGCCCTCTACTGTTTGATCGATGAGCTCCAGCATCCGGCGCGTGCTTCTGATCATCTCGCTGCGCTGAGACGGAGCCGAAAAGTTGGTCTGGATGGCTGCAGCCGAGTATTTCAACAATGAGCTCTGAAATCTGGAAATCGTGCAGGCGGAGCTGCGCAGGGAGCCAGATTCAAACGCGTCCTAATAGCTATCTCCACTTGAACCTCCCTGGACAATCTTGATTCCGGCACTGGCTCCGATTCGGGTGGCTCCGGCCTGGATCATCTGCAGGGTCTGCTCGGCGTCCTTGATGCCACCCGCTGCTTTGACTCCGATCTGATCTCCCACCACCCGGCGCATCAAGGCAACATCGGCAGCGCTGGCGCCGCCCGGGCCGAATCCGGTGGATGTCTTTACAAAATCCGCTCCCACATCCTTACAGATTGTGCACGCCCAAATCTTCTCCTGCTCGTTGAGATAAGCGTTCTCGAGAATAACTTTGCAAATAGCTCCTCGTTCGTGGCAAGCTTCGACTACGGCCGCGATATCGCTCCGAACCAGGCCCTCCTCCCCACTCTTCAAGGCCCCCACATTCAGGACCATATCTATCTCTTCGGCTCCCTCAAAGATCGCGAGGCGCGTCTCGATGCTCTTCACATCCCGGGTATTGGCTCCCAAGGGAAAGCCAACTACGGTGCACACTTTTACGGAAGAAGTTGCAAGCAACTTGGAACACTCGGAAACCCACACCGGGTTGATACAGACCGCAGCAAAGCCGTATTGCTTGGCTTCCTGGCAGAGAGTCTCGATCTCTACTCTCGCGGCACTAGCCTTGAGCAAGGTATGGTCGATGTATTGCGCCAGGTCTTTCTCAACCTCACTGCCGCACATCTTGCCGCCAATCCGATCCGCCCCACATTCAACAATGTACCGAATTCCGGCGCCGCTGCTTTCGACACTCACCGTGCGGCAACCCTGGGCCCAGTCCCATACGACCTGGGGGTCGAGTCTGGACAGGACCTCCGCCACGAGCTGTTCTACCAGTTTGTCCTCAGCCACGATTCCACCTTAAGTGTTGCCGAATGCCCCGGTCAATCGTATTTGCTCGACAGTACCCCCTTTCGAGGGAAAGGCCGCGCGAACTCCGAAGGGCTTCGCCAAGATTTTCCTGGAAGTCTCTCGTTGGTTCGAGGGCGGAGTTTCGCCTGGGAGCCTGCCCTTAGAAGTCAAATAAATAGGTAATCTTGGCGATTAGAGCGCGATCCAGAACTTCGCCAGTGGAACTCCGGCGTTCATTGTAGACCAGAAAAAAATCACTCCAGGGCTTGTAAATAAAATTGAAGCGGATATTGGTGACAATCTCCTGCACCGCGCTGTTGTACTGAATCAGTGTGTTGAGGAACATCCGGGTATTGAAAGAATAGAAAACACGGGAGCGCAGAAGTTCGGTCGAAAAATCACCTGTTGGAAGCATGATGTCGTTGTGACTCCAGCTACCCTCCACCCGTAAGCGATAGTTTGGCTGCAGCCGGACACCCAGGCTGTAGGCATCCCGATCGCCATCGAAAAAGCCTCCACTCGATACCCTTGCATTTCCGCTGATAGCCTTGCTTCGATCACTCGAGTAGGAGATGGATAATTCATTGAAAGCGTAGTCACCAACCTCGATTTCCTGACCCTCACGAATCTCAAATGGCTCAATGAGCCGCTCAAATTTGCCCTCCTCGGCTACAGTGAAATTCGATCCGTCTTGGAATTGAACACGAAATTGGGCACGGGTAGCTCGAGTTTCCAGTCCCCCTTCCTGATTAGTGATGTAGTTCGACTGAATTGAGGGTTGGAAAGCGCGAATCGCTGGGATCCGCTCCCCGGGCCGCGGAGAGTACCCGAATTCCCCAGACCATCTCCGCATACCGCTGCGGGGTACGAATCCGACCTCGGGGTTAAAGTTGTCATCAATGCTCAGGAATGATCCTCTCATCTTCCAGAGATTGTCATCCCAGTCGATCTCAAATTGTCCAGCCGTGTCATCGCCAGCAAGTTCGGAAGATTCGGTCTTTAAAATCGAAGAGGAGATATCCAGGTACTCGAAAAATGTGAAGTTTCCATCAAATCCAAAAGTTCGATTGTAATTCCCTTCGCCATCCTGCTTGTTGATCCACATTCCTCCGACTTCCGATCGCCTCAGAACATCCCGTTTCACCCTCACAATAGAAAAGTTGGTCAAGGCAATCTCGCCCGCCGAATCGGTCTGCATTGAGAGCAATCCGAGATTATACTTGCCGATTCGGCCAGTCAGGCGCGCGCCAGCCAGAATCGGAATGATTTGACCATCGCTAATGCCGATCCTCCGACTAAAGAAGGGCACCAAGTCACGACTGCGGCCGAACTGGAAAATACTGGCATTCTCCAAGAAGAACTCTCTTTTCTCCGGGAAAAAGAGGCTGAATCGCGTCAAGTTGACTTGTTCCTCGTCCGCTTCAACCTGAGAAAAGTCGGTGTTTACCGTCATATCCAAGGTTAACTGCGAGGAAACTCCCATCTTCACGTCGAACCCGGCATCCGGTTCGACATCGACATCATCGCCTTCCAACCGAGTAATAGGGGTAACCAGATATGGCTTCACCTTCAAGTTGCGACTTTGGCGAACACCCTCGACTCCGTGGAGGACTCCAGCGTAGGCAACCTTTGTAACGCGAAAGGGCCTAGGTGTACTGTCCGGAAAGTTCCCGATGTTAAATGTCAGGGTAGTTTGCTATTGTTGGGCATGGCAAGACCCCACATTCGACTAAAGCTACCCGAACAAGATCGAAGAATACTGGAGTCCTGGTTGCGGGCTTCCAAGACCGATCGAGTCTTGGCCGAACGGGCTCAAAAAATTCTGGCTTGCGGCCAGGGGCTGACGGCGACTGAAGTTGCGGAAAGGCTCTCCAAGCGGCTACTGAGTGTGCAAATGTGGCGCAGGCGCTATCTTGAGCAGGGAGTGTCAGGACTGGAGGATCGACCTCGATCGGGCCGTCCGCGGAAGCTATCGCATGCCAATGTGCGAGCTATTCTCAAAGCCACCGTTGAACGCATCCCACGGGAATCGACCTACTGGAGTGTGCGACTGATGGCCGAACACTCCGGAGTGAGCAAACATCAAGTCGCCCAGATCTGGAAGGCAGCCGACCTGAAGCCGCATCGAGTCCGTAACTTTAAAATCAGCAACGATCCTCACTTCGCCGAAAAGGTAATCGATGTGGTGGGGCTGTATATGGATCCGCCCGACAATGCGCTGGTTCTATCCGTGGACGAGAAAACTGAGATCCAGGCTCTGGATAGAACTCAGCCGATGCTCCAGCTCAGACCGGGACAGATCCCACGCCGGACACACGATTACAAGCGCCACGGTACAGCCAGTCTGTATGCCGCATTCGATGTGGTGACAGGTGAGGTCATGGGCCGCATCACCAATAGGCACCTAGCCAAGGAGTTCCTGGCTTTTCTCCGCCAGATTGATCAAGCGGTCGAGCCCGAACTGGATGTCCACTTAATCCTGGACAACTCGAGCACTCATAAGACCAAGCAGGTTCAAAGCTGGCTGGCCCAGCGGCCCCGATACCACCTCCACTTTACGCCCACTAGCGCCTCCTGGCGCAATGCCGTCGAAAGCTGGTTCTCACAGCTGGAGCGCCGTTCGATCTACAGAAACTCTTTCAGCAGCGTCCAAGAGTTGAGACAGGAAATCAAAAGATATATTCGGGTTCACAATCAACGCTTGGCCAAGCCCTTCAAGTGGCGCGCCACTGCTGACTCAATCCTGGCAAAGGTCCAAAATGCTCGCGAATCGCTCGGCCACTATTAACATCGGGAACTTATCGGACAGTGCACTAGGGATGGGCGACCAAAAGGAGTCCTCGCTCTTGCGGCGAATGCGGCGCAGGAAATTGATCCCCCAAACCTGCGCTTCACCTCGCTTGAAGCGCAGGGTTCGAAAAGGAATCGCCATCTCGAGTTGCCAACTTCGGGGTCCCCGCTTCACGCTCGTGTACCAAATCCCATCCCAGTCACGATTGAAGTTCGATCCTAATTGACCGTCAAACTTAGCTCCTACGGGATTAGTCCCGAATAGATATCCATTCCGATCATCATCAAAGGTATCGAGGGCCACCTCAAATACATCGGTGTCGGTAGTGCTGAAATCACGCCTCAGGTCGTTGACCACGATGGCGCTCATATCCGATTCATGACAGATCGCTCCCACATAAAGGTTTTCATCATCATAGAGAACCCAAACCTCGGTCTGCTCAGTCGCTGGTTCGCCCTGAATAAAACCTGTCGCCGGTCCGCCTTGTTTCCAGGCCGCCTCATTCAGTTCACCATCAATATTGATTCTTTCCTGCGTGCGTATCGCATTGATCTGTTTGCCGGCAGCTTCCCCGGCCTGTCCCAAGGCGGTCCTCGCCAAGGCCAAAACTAGAAGGAAGCCGAACACCGATCTCACGACTAGCTCCTGAAACTGAGTGAATGGCGGAGGTACATGGGAATCGAACCCACCAATCGCGACTCTCGCCACGACTCACTGGTTTTGAAGACCAGGCCCATCACCAGACAGGTCGTACCTCCCCGCAGTGCGAACATCATATGTTCTCTAATTGACGCTCCCCATTCAACAATTTCATCAACAAGCCATCCGGCTAAAAACAAACGATCTTCGTAATCGATCCACAGGGACTGTCAGAAACTGGCTGTGAGAGCGCGGGATGTCTCTGTATTCCCCACATCTCCCATACACTATTCCAGTCTTTTTCGCACAGGTAGTGTTAATCCAAATCTTTGAAAACAAAAACTTTAAGAGGAACTCTAACAGTGACATGTGTCTCTACTACTACTACTAGAAAAATACTTCTCTATTTTCTTTAGAAATAGTAGAGAGTATGCAAAACAGTGCTCAAGATTTCCGGCCGGATCATTTCATCATTCGATTCGGAATCGGTTTGGGTAGAATAGATGGCTCTGCGATCCAAGGGGAGGCTGGTAAATTTCCGACATGAGTATCGCGCATTTTCTGCAGGGAAAAACAATCTTCATCACCGGAGTTACTGGGTTCGTGGGACAACCCCTGGTCGAGAAGATTCTGTTTGTGGCTCCAGATGTTGCTCAACTCTACGTTTTGATTCGCCCCAAACAACAATTTGGGGGCAAGGAGATCAATGCTCAACAGCGGCTCCGGAGAGAAATATATGGCTCGTCTGCATTCGATCGCTTGCGAAGTCATTACGGAGAACGGCTGGATCAATTCTTGAGCAGCAAACTGGTGGCGGTCGCCGGCGACATTTCCCAGGATAACCTGGGGCTGTCGGAGGACGATCACCAACGGATTCGTGAAACTGCAGACATCGTGATTAACAGCGCAGCGCTCGTCTCCTTCGATGCTCCCTTGGATGAAGCCCTGAACTTGAATGTAATGGCGGCCAAACGAATCGCGGAGTTTGCAGCCTCCTGCCGCAAGACGATCCTGATCCATGTTTCGACTGCCTATGTTAGTGGATCGGATCGGAAACAGGCGGACGAGTCAATCTATCATCAGGCAGATGCCGGGGAGCAATCGGTCTTCCCGCCTGGTCAAGTTCGAAATCTCCAGGATGACATCGATCGGATCAAGGAGCTGATCCGTGAGGTGGAAGAAGAGACAATGTCCGAAGCTCAGAATCATCTCTTCGAACAGGAATTGTTAAAGCGAGCGCGGAAGCAGCGCAACCGAAAGACCCGGCGCAAGAGCCGTATCGAATCTTTGCGGAAACGGTGGAAACTAGAGCAACTGACTCATCGGGGAATGGAGTGGGCGCGCAGTCGTGGGTGGAATGACACCTACACCTACACCAAGGCCCTGGGGGAGCAGATGGTGTTGCGCCATCGAGGGCAAGTACCGACCGCGATTATCCGACCTTCAGTGATCGAGAGCAGCCTGGCTGAACCTTGCCCGGGTTGGCTTGACGGGCTCCGGATGGCGGATCCACTGATCGCCGCAATTGGTAAGGGAAGACTGAAAGTCTTGCCTCTGAACCGGGATGTGCTCATCGATCTAGTTCCGGTTGATGTAGTTGTGAATGCATTGCTGGCGGCAATTCCCGGATTGTTAGGAACCGAGGAGATCCAGATTTATCAAGTAGCCACTGGATCGCGGAATCCAATCACACTGGGAGAATTGTACGACTTGGTCTACCGCTATTTCCGCAAGAATCCGATGCTCGACAAAGCGGGCACTCCGATTCTGATTAAGCGACTTCGGTTTCCCAACCCGGCGACATTTCGATTTCAGCATCGTCTCAAGACAGTTCCCCTGAAAACAGCCGAAAGGACACTCGAGAAGTTGTCGATCTTTGAATCGACGCAAAAAACGAAGCGGAGGCTGGCGGCGGCAAACGTGGCTAGGCAGAAACTCTATTACTACGGAGAGATTTACGAGCCCTACTTGAATCTCGATTGTCAGTTCCAAGTCGATAACACGATGGCTCTATTCCAGAGTCTCTCAGAGGACGATCGCCGCAACTTCAATTTTGACGTCTCCCATTTAAATTGGCGGCATTACATTCAGAACGTCCATATTCCCGGTGTAAAGAAGTTCATTCTCAAGATTGAGGGTGCCGGAACGATGGAGATCGACGGCACTTCTGAGCTTCCGGTCAAGACGATTCCGGAATTAGTGGAGAGGTCTGCCCGGCGTTTCCCAGAGAAGACTGCTCTTCAGATCCGACACGATAAGGTTTGGCACCGAATTACTTATCGTCAACTCTGGCAAGGATCCGGCGAGATCGCCGACCGGTTTCGAACCCTGGGGTTGCGCCAAGGTGATCGGGTTGTGCTCTTCTCAGAGAACCAGCCCGAATGGGGTCTTACTTATTTGGCGGCGGTCCGAGCAGGCCTGGTCGTCGTGCCGCTCGATGCCCAGAGCTGGATTCGGGAAGTGTGGTCTGTGGTGCGCTTTACCGAAGCCGCTGCCTTGCTTGTTTCGGATGTCTGTTTGGAGCGCCTGGAGCGCGAGGAACTGGAGCAGAATGAAGCGAGTGAGACAGGAGCGCTCGTGTTGGGAATCAACAAGGCTTGTCGACCCATTCAACAGGAGGGCCTACCCCGAACCACTTCACCAGTTGTTTCCGAAGAAACTCCCCCGGGCGGGGAGATTCGTGCGGATGATCCAGTTTCAATCATCTTTACTCAGGGAACCATGGTGGATCCACGAGGAGCTATTCACACCCATCGGAGTTTTCTGAACAATCTCTTCGGAGTCCAACAGTATCTGCCGATTCATGCCGAAGACACTCTCCTTTCCGTACTTCCTCTCTACCATGTACTCGAGTTTACTTGTGGATTCCTGATGCCCCTTTGGGGTGGGGCTTCGGTCACTTATTCCAGAGCCCTGAAACCACGCACTATCTTGGCTTTGATGCGCGAGCTCGGAGTGACCTGCATGCTCGGAGTGCCAACCTTGTACGCCTTGATTCGGGACGACATCGAGCGCCGAATCTTGAAAACTTCCACATCCCCATTGAAGGCGAACTGGCTGGCGAAATCCAAGCGCTTGAGCATTTCCCTTCACCAGCGTTTTGGTGACAAAGTGGGGCGCAAGATGTTTTCTCGTGTGCACGATGAGTTCGGGGGGAAGATTCGAGTTTTCGTCAGTGGCGGATCGGCCCTGGGAAAGGAACTCTACGAGGATTTCAGAGCCCTTGGAATGCCTGTATATGAGGGCTATGGTTTGACGGAGACAGCGCCGGTCTTGACGGTCAACCCACACAATCTCAGCCGGCCCGGTTCGGCAGGCAAGCCCCTTCCGGGGGTTGAGGTTCGTCTTGACCATCCCGACAAGGATGGAGTTGGGGAGATCGTAGTTCGCACACCCAGTTTAATGAAGGAGTACTTTCGTAATCCAGAAGCGACCCGAGCAGTCGTTGACGGTGACTGGTTCCATACCGGCGATTTGGGTTGGGTGGATGTGGGTGGTTACATCTACATTACCGGGCGCAAAAAGGAAGTCATTGTAACGGGGGCGGGTAAGAATGTTTACCCCGTGGACTTAGAGGCCATCTTCTCAGAAGTCGAGGGGGTTGGGGAGATTGCCGTAGTCGGTATTGCGAAGGGTTTGACCGAGGAGATTCATGGCCTCATTCGGGTCGGCGAGGAGGGAACGGGAGAGTGGTCTGAGCGTTGCCGGATCGCCCAATCCGGCATTCAGAAACTAGCCAAGCAACTACCCAGCTATCATCGGATCCAACAATTCCATTTCACGGCTGACCCGCTTCCCAAGGCGGAAAAGGGAATTGATCGGCGCTTAGTGCGGAAGGAAATAGACCACCGGCTACAACATCGCCAGGCCGGTCGTCGGGTTGACAGCTCGACCTCCGACGCTGCGGGTCAGAATAGTATTCGGCAACTCATGGACCAACTCAGCTTGCTGACCGGGGTGCCGGTTAATGAGATTACTGTGGAGAGTGACCTTTACACAGACCTAGGTTTGGATTCATTGCGAACGATTGAGATGCTCCTCGAGATCGAGCAGACCCTGGGCGTGAATATTCCCGACGTGGAAGCAGCCAAGCTGCAAACAGTCGGGGACGTGCTTACTCAGGTACAAAAGGCAAGACCCGACACCAGAAAAGAAGCTTCCCGCAAGATCGTGACGAGCAAACAACTCGTTGCCTCAGCTCTCCCCTATTCTGAGAAGACTGGCTTGGACCGTCTCCTAATAACGTCTTCGTTTTCATGCCTGCGCCTGATCTATTCCACCTATCTCCGACTACGCGTGGCAAGCGTCGGCAACGTACCAGTCGGGCGACCCTATATCGTGGCTGCCAACCATTCCAGTCACCTCGACACGGGTTCAGTCATCTCCGCACTTCATTCCGGAATTAGTCTCAAAGAGGCTCGACGGATTCATGTTCTTGGAGCCCGCGACTATTTCTTCGACTCCGCACTCCGAGGCTGGCTCGTCAGCCGACTCCTGAATGTGGTACCAATCGAGCGAAAGGAGTCCTCTCTGTCAAGCCTGCGCCTTGTGAAATCGATTCTATCCAAAGGTGAACCGGTGTTGATCTACCCGGAAGGGACCCGGTCTAGAAAGGGGAATCTCCAGGCCTTCAAGCCGGGCCTCGGATTAATAGCTTGGGAACTGAAGGTGCCGATCCTGCCCGTGCTGCTGGAGGGGACCCGAGACTCCATGCCGGTGGGCCGCTCCTGGCCCGCCCCAGGTCAGATACGAGTTACCTTTGGAGAGCCAATCGAAATGGTTGATTACGAAGAACAGGTGGGGGGAAAATCCACCAGGGAGGAACTCTACCGAAGCATCGTGTCAGATGTTAGAGCCCGTATCCAGGAAATGCAGCAGCAGAGCGAACCGAAATAATCACCGAAGCCGTCTCCTCATCCCCCAAACACGAGTTCCTTTTCCAGCCGAAATGTGAGTAGCCGCTCCTTTTCGATCGTGGCCGCTTTACCCCGACTCGTGAGCACACGGGACGTCTGGGCTCCACCACCAATACTAGCACCGATTGCGGCACCTTTCTTACCCCCTGCGATACCCCCGATGATGGCCCCCAAACTGGCGGCAATGCCGACTTTCTTGGTGTCTTTGGCTTTGTTGGCCCCGGCTACCACCGTGATTGGGTTGGTCCCAAGCGGGTAGTTGACACCATCAATCTCGATCTCTCGGAGGGTCACCGTCAACTCAGCACGACCCTTGAATCGGCCGCCTTTCAAGACTTCGACTACTTCCCCGAAAACTCTCGTGCCGCGTGCCAGAACTACCCGATCATCGACCTCGATGTTTTGATCCAGAATAGCTTCGAAGATAGAACCTGTGTCATGGCTTTGACTGCTGATGCTCCGAATCGGCCGGATCGAGATTGGCAACTCTTCTCTGAGCCGGAAGCCAGCGCGGCTTTGAGCAGCCGAATCCGTGGGAAGCTTGCCCTCAACTGCCACTCTCCGGGGAGGTTGCGGCGGGTGAACGACGGGAGGTGGCTCACTCTGCGCCAGAGAGGTTCCAAGCGCCGCTCCCGTAAGAGTGGTAATCAGCAGGATTCTTATGGTCTGATACAACCTGAACATTAAGGGCCACCTTTCTTCACTGCAGGATAGGATGGAATGCACGACGACAAGTTTCAGTTTCCTGACCTAGAGGATTTTGAGAAAGTTGCACGGGCGTTGCTCCCATTCGTCCGTCGAACTCCATTGCTCGAGTCCCAAAGTGTGCCTGAGCTATTTTTCAAATGCGAGAATCTTCAGCTAACCGGGTCCTTCAAGATCCGTCCAGCTCTCAGCCAATTGATCCAAGCTCCTGCTGCGAAAGAGCGAGGTATCGTAACGTCGAGTTCCGGAAACTTTGCTCAGGGGGTGGCAAAGGCCGCCATTCTCCTCGGGATCAATGCCACAGTCGTCATGATGGAGAATTCGAGCCAACTGAAAATGGAGAGAACCCGTGAACTTGGAGCGCGGGTCGCGATTTGCGGAAATCGATTCGAAGCCAGGAGCGAGATGGTGGCGGAGATCGCACAACGAGAAGGCCGCGTCGTTGTTTACCCTTACGATCACGGGGACGCTATCACCGGTAATGGATCCATCGCGTTGGAAATCTTGCAGGAATGGCACGATGCTTCTCGAATTGTGGTTCCGATCAGTGGCGGGGGGCTTATTGCCGGAATTGCCCTCGCCGCCAAAATCACTCGGCCCGAAATCCAGGTCATCGGGGTGCAGGCGACAGGGTCAAATGCGACTGCTCTCTCTTTTCAACAAAACGAAAGGGTCTCGATTCCTCAAGCCAGGACCATCGCCGACGGGTTGATGGTGACGATTCCCGGTGAGAAGACCTTCCAGGTCATTCAGCGAATGGTCGATGCAGTATTGACTGTTTCCGAGACTTCGATTCGTCAGGCCACCCGGCTTTTTCTGGCACGCGAGCGTCTGGTGGTGGAACCGTCGGGGGCGGTCCCAATGGCGGCCATCCTTGAAGAGAAGGTCCCGGCCGCCGGCAGCGCACTGGTTCTCAGCGGCGGCAACATCTCTCCGGAGTTCATGGCTTCACTAAGCTGAAACTTGGGAATTAGATGCTTGGCTCCTTGGTTGTTCGATGGGCTTCTATCCCTCTGCAAAATTGATTGCTTTGCCGCTCCGAACCAGGCCATGCATTACGATGCCAGTGTTACATTCACCGGAAAGCCGCTGTTTCCATAGAATAGGCTCCTCGTGCCCGGAAGGGTCTGATACTATCTGAGTTCGTCGGAGAGGTGCTGGAGTGGACGAACAGGGCTGCCTGCTAAGCAGTTGTGCTGGGAGACCGGCACCGAGGGTTCGAATCCCTCCCTCTCCGCCATCCAATTACCGGCCTAGATTGTCCACTTGAGCAGTTTTGGAGCGTTTTCTTTGGCAGGATCTCACCTTGCCAATCGGGGGCATCCTTTGCTTCGAACCAAAGTAAGTCTGGCTCCCTTTACTACCCTGCAGATCGGGGGGCCAGCGGACTTCTACAGGGAGGCCTTTGAGCTGTCTGATCTGGAGGACTCCTGGACTTTTGCCACGAATCGTGGGCTGCCGATCTTCTTCCTGGGCGCCGGAACCAACGTTCTCTTTTCGGATCAAGGATATCCTGGCCTTGTTCTTCGCAACTCCTTCCACGGCAAGGCTTGCCAGGGGAGGGAAATCTGGGCGGCCGGAGGGGAGAATTTACCCGCTCTGATCGAATGGGCGAACAGTCACGGGCTGGCAGGGATGGAGCGAATGTACGGCATCCCCGGAACCCTAGCCGGGGCCATTGTGGGGAATGCCGGGGCTTATGGGCAAGAAATCTCGCAAATTCTGCGCCGGGTAGAGGTTTGGAGCGAAGGAAGGACCTACCATCTAGACGCATCTGAGCTGCGACTAGCTTATCGCCATAGCCGATTCAAGTCTGAGCGTGATAAGTTCATTGTTTCTTGTGTTTTACAGTTATCCTCCGGGAATAGTGACCTGGCCAGCGAGTCCAGCCGGATTCTGGTGAAAAGGGAACAGAAGTATCCTCCGGGCTTGCGGTGTCCGGGGAGCTTCTTCAAGAATGTGCTAGTCAAAGAGCTCCCGAAGCCGGTTCGGGCATCTGTGCCGCCGGAGTTTGTCGTGCATGGAAAAGTTCCGGCAGGGAAATTGCTAGAAGCGGTGGGGGCAAATGGAACGGTCGAAGTTGGTGCCGAGATCGCGAGTTACCACGGCAACCTCCTGATCAATCGTCAGGCCGCTTCGAGCTGCGATGTTCTGCGATTGGCGCAGGGATTCGCGGATCGCGTCTATCATCGGTTCGGGATCGCTCTCGAACCGGAGATCCGACTCGCCAGCGGCGCTTATTTCAGGCGATCTGGAAAGAGGAAAGCCGATGCAGGAAGAGATTCAACGGTTCCGAATTGAAGGGGGACGATCCCTCAGTGGCAGCTATAAGGTGCAAGGCAACAAGAATGCTGCCCTGCCCTTGATAGCTGCTTCTCTGCTTTCTCCTCGGCCGGTCACCCTGAACAATGTCCCCAGGATCATCGACGTCGAGAACATGCTTGAGTTGGTCCAAGCGGTCGGCGCTGACTTTGAATGGCAGGGAAATGTGCTGCGGATTCTGCCCGCCTCGAGATATGAGACCCACCTTCCCGTTGATGTCATTTCGCGGCTCCGCGGCGGAGTCCTCTTGTTCGCTCCTCTCCTGGGTCGCAGCCACGAACTCGCTTGCGCACTTCCCGGTGGATGTCCGATCGGCAAACGCTCCTTTGATATTCATTGGACAGTCTTCGAAGCGGCTGGATTTCAAGTCCGGGAAGTTGCCAATACGGTCGCGATTTCACGGCGGGCTCAAAAAGTAGAGTTCCCTGTCGTGCATCTCGAAGAGATGTCGGTCACGGCGACAGAGAACGCCTTGATGCTCTTTGCGGTCATGGGTAGAGGTAGAATCATCAATCCCGCCCGCGAGCCTCACGTCTTCAGCCTGATTGAATTTCTCCGGTTGCTGGGCAGTGAAATTGAACTCGGCCCTCTTTCCTACCAGGTCCACCGAGGTTTTACTTCCCTCGCGAAGGATCCAGAGTTTCGCGTTCCAGGAGATTTCCTAGATGCCGGCACACTGGCGATCGCATCGGCTGTCACCGGAGGCTCGGTTAAGCTGGAGGGGATCGACGAAGCGCAGTTGCTGGGCGTAGTTCCGACGCTTCGGCGCTTCGGCATCCACTTGAATCAGGTTTCAACAGATCCTGGGTGTTGGCGAGTGGAAGCAAAGAAGTTACAGAATCCGATGCAGGTTCAGGCCGGACCCTGGCCATTGTTTCCGACTGATCTCATCAGTCTGGCAATCGTTTTGGCTACTCAAGCCAGCGGTCTGTGCCTGGTTCACGACTGGATGTACGAGGCTCGCATGTTCTTCGTCGATAAACTCCGCCGCATGGGAGGGGGAGCCACCCTCTGTGATCCGCATCGAGTCCTGGTTGAAGGGAGCAGCCATCTCAAGGGAACACGGCTGGAGTCGCCCGATATCCGGGCCGGGATGGCAATGGTTGTGGCCGGACTGTGCGCCACCGGAATCACCTTGATCGAGCATGCCGAAGTCATCAAGCGAGGCTACGAAGAAGTGGTTCCGAGATTGAGAGGTATCGGAGCAGAGATCGAAGAAGAAAGCTATCTGTCTATTGTTGCAGATGCCCAGTGACTTCGAATTCGAAGCCTTCCTCGTGAAGATAAACGCGCCCCAACCTTACGGGTACTCTTCACAGGCGTTAGTGTGGCCGCGCGAGTATCAGAAGAGCATCTGACACAGGTCTCTCCGCTCCGAAATCTGCGGGACTGTTTTTGACTTCATTATTGATCACCAGCGTCGTCGAGCCGCCTCCGTCCAAGTTCAAAGCGTCATGACAGTTCTCGTGGGAAAGGAGAGTGGCGAGTTCCAGTAGATTCATGCCTTGACTGAGCTTGGGTTGGCGGCCGTCTACTGTCACCAGCAACCAACGCCCATTCGGTTTAATGCAAACAGCAGTCCGGGGATGTCTTTCATCCACGAAACTGGCGCGGACTTGCTCCCGGGACAGGTCTGGTAGTTTTCCACCCGCCAAGAGTACCGGTGTACCACCAACCACTTCCGAATACTGACTCCAGCGCTCATCGAGGGCACCATCGGGGCTGATGATCTCGGTTCCGATCATCACTCGACTGCCGGGACTTACACTCCCGGAAGGGTCGAAACGTCTGCGGGGCCCGAACGAAGCGACGAACCCATCAACTGGAATCGGCGAGTCTCCGTTGCGTGAGATGCTCCTGACCTGGCCATCTGTGATCAACCATTCCATACCTCCCGGATTGGTGAGTGTAGAGCGATGGAATGCCCAGTTGTAGAGCACAGCTTCATTCTCTCGGCGCTCCTGGTTGATTCCGTTGAAGTAGAATCGGCCGGCTGTAGTCACGAGATACCAGCGGACAGAAATCCGCTCAATAGAAACCTCTCCGGAAGGGTTCCAACCAATGGCGCCTCGATTCAGCGAAGAGTCAGAGAACCAGCGCCCGGCGACGCGAAGGGGACCTACCGGATCTCCGTCATAGCGACCACCGATCGCGAAGAAACCCCCGTTGATGGCAATCAGAGCGCCAGTCCGCTGGGCGATGGAAGAAACAGTCTCGCGTCCGACCCCGGAGTTGAGGGCTCGCGCGGCTGCGATCCTGTATTTCTTGGGATCCACCTCCACCAGGTGAATCGAAAGCGGAGGATCGCGCTGGATGCGATGTTCGTAGCGAATATCGTCAAACAGTAGGAGTTCACTCTGTCCAGGCAAGAACTCAGCCAAGAATACCAAGCTGAAACCGATCCAGCGCCACATCATCTCATCATGGCAGGCTCACCCGTTTTTGGCTAGAATAGGGCACCGTTCGACGCGGAGGAGTGGCCGAGTGGCTTAAGGCGGCGGTCTTGAAAACCGCTGTATCCGGAAGGGTACCGTGGGTTCGAATCCTACCTCCTCCGCCACCCACTTATCTCGTTGATATTACTGCGTTATTCTCAATTCTCTAACCAGATTTGTCTTTAAGTTTCAGGTGTTTACGGGCACTTTGGCAATGGACCTCCATTGAAAGAGACGCGTCGTTGCGGTGTGGCGCGCCGTTTCTGCGCCATCGTCTCTCAAGCCCTTTTCAGTGGTCCGTCTTTTCGACGTCCAAAACGGTTGACGCAGCTCTCTACGACCTGCATCCAGCGACAGAACCGACCGGCTTACGATGGACCGGAGGTCAAGCGTACTTGAACCCAAGCCGCTTTCGCTGGGCTTCCCAACTGAGCGGCAGACGGGTGTTTCTCATGAGCTTTTCGGCGGTCAGCTCGGACGGTTGCCGCCCGTCGACGATGGCGGTGACGATGTCCGGGGCGAGGTAGGCAAGCCGCAGCAACCGGGTGACATAGGAGGGTGAGACGCCTTCGGCCTCGGCGATCCGCTGCAGGGTGAGATCGGGGTTTTGCTCCAATCGATCCTGGATGGCGAAGGCGCGCAGCAGCAGCCGGATCAGGCCCGGGGCGCACTTGGCATTGTTGCGGGCGCCGGGGACGACTAGTTTCATGCCCGTGCCAGCGCGCTTAAGGGCGATTGGAATATCCAGGATGATCGGATGTTTGGCTGGCTGAGCGTCCTGCCTCGATCTTTTTATTGAGACGACGTCCGGGCCTGCCAGGAGGGTGGCTAGGGCCCGCTCGCCGTCGATCTCGATCACGATGCGGGCGGACTCGACGATCACCCGCCGGAGAAGCGCATTGAGATAGGTCTTGGCCTGGTGCGGTTTCAGCTCAGGCCACCGGTCCGCGAGCGATTGCGCCTGGGTGATCAAGCTGGCATGAGCCGATGCCTCTTGAGGGTCTCCATCGATGACAGCGCTGATCGCGGCCGCATCAGCGAGCCAGTCCCTGAGACGGACAGTAACGAGGCCTTCGAGATCCGCCGCCGGGAGGCGCCACCCCTTGCGGCCGGCTCGCTTGCCCTCGAGGATGAGATGGCGGGAGACGTAGTAGCAATAGCGCCGTCCCTTCTTGACGGCATGGCTGGGTGAGAGGCCCTCGCCCTGCTCGTCAACGACAAGCCCCGTCAGCAGGCTCGGTTGCCGGGTCCCTTCTCGGCGCTCGCCGTTCGTGTTGGCGGCCAGGGTGGCTTGAACCTCATCCCACAGCGCTTCATCGACAATGGCCTCATGCTGGCCGGGATAGGCCTTGTCCTTGTGCACCATCTCGCCCCGGTAGAGGCGATTGTGGAGCAGGTAATACAACGCCCCGCGGTTGATGGGTTTGCCGCCGACAATACTGCCGTCGCGCCTCACTCGCCGCTTGCTGGTGACGCCTTCGGCGGCGAGCCGGTCGCGCAGTTCACGCACGGATTCGATTTCCCGGTACTGGCGGAAGATAGACCGGACCGTTTCGGCCTCGGCCTTGTTGACGATGAGCTTTTTGTCCTTCACATCGTAGCCCAAGGGCGGGTTGCCGCCCATCCACATCCCCTTCCTCTTCGAGGCGGCGATCTTGTCGCGGATACGTTCGCCCGTGACCTCGCGCTCGAACTGGGCGAAGGAGAGCAGGACGTTCAAGGTCAGACGCCCCATCGAGGTGGTGGTGTTGAACTGCTGGGTGACCGAGACGAAGGAGACCGCCTTTCGATCAAAAATCTCCACAAGCCGGGCAAAATCCGACAGCGTCCGGGTCAGCCGGTCGACCTTGTAGACGACGATCGTGTCGATCCGCCCGACCTCGACATCGGCGAGCAGGCGTTGCAACGCCGGACGCTCCAGGGTGGCGCCGGAGACACCGCCATCGTCGTAACAGGTGGGCAGCACGATCCAGCCCTCGTGCTTCTGGCTCGCGATATAGGCCTCGCAGGCCTCCCGCTGCGCCTGCAGCGAGTTGAAGTCCTGCTCGAGGCCTTCTTCGGAGGATTTGCGGGTGTAGATGGCGCAGCGCACCGTGGCCAGACTCCTCGCCCGTGGTGATTTCCGATGCTCAGCCATGCTCCGCCGCCGATGCGCTCTCGCCTGAAGGCCGCAGGCCGAAGAAGCGAGGACCGGACCAGTGCGCGCCCGTGATGCGTTGGGCGATAGCGGTCAAGGAACCATAGGCCTCCCCGTCGTAATCGAAGCCGCTTTCCGTCGCGGTGACGACATGGGTGCGGCCTCGCCATTCGCGCACCAGCCGTGTGCCGGGGCGCACCTTGGTGCCGTTGTCGGGGGCGACCCGACCGGTCTCGGCGAAGGCCTGGGCCAGGGCCCGAAGCCGCCGCCGCGCCGCCTTGGAGAGCCCTCCGTGGACCTGTTCCTGGAGCTTATAGGCGATGCCGCGCATCAGCAGGTCACGGCTGAGTCGCCGGGGCGGGGGCACCCGGTAATAGCGCCGCCATGCATCGCGCAGCGCCGGCAGGTCCATCTCCTGGATCTCGGTCATCTGGGTCTCGATCGTCGGCATCTTGTGGCCTCCTCCGGGCAGGCTCGTCATCGATGATTGCCGCCCGGGTCACCTCCATTGACGCTCCGTTGCCCGGCGGAAGTCCAGTCCGAAAGTGAAGATCAATCGTGCTGGGGGAGGATGGGCGACCAGACCAACACGTCTGCGGCGAACTCCCTCCCCCGGACCGCCGCCTCAACACGCTCATCGTCGTCAGAAACAGCGGGTTTCAGAACGTTGGAGTCAACCCTCCATGGATACCAGGATGGGAGCCACGGTGGAGATCCGGCGGTGCCTGCGTTGCCAGCCCCGCTGCCAACCGAGAAACTGCGTGACGCTGTCGACCTGATCGTCGTGCCGGCTGTTGGGAAAGGCGAGCAGCTCATTGAGAAACTCGCCCAGCCAGGGCGCGTGCCTGGGAAGGATGACTCGTCCCGACTCGAAATCCGTCAATTGAGCCTCGGTGCGCGACAGCTTGTCGCCTTCCGGCTGAATGCCGATGGGAGCCGGCACACGCGCGTCGCCGTTGTGGCGCAGCTCCTGAACCAGGTGCAGCCCCGGCCCCGCCTTTTCGATCAGGATCGTGTTTACGCGTTGAGCCAGGGCCCGCTGGACGATGGCGCGCTTGACGCCCGGGTAACCCAGCTGGCCGCGCCACACCTCGACCAGGTAGCAGGTTTGCCGGTGCACCGCCCAGGTCGTGCACACAGAGTAATCGCTGCTCTTGTTGACCGTCGTGGCCACGTCCCAGCTTTGCACGATCTGCCAGCCGATGTCCCGCTCCGGTAGCTGGTCGTAGTACTTCAGCCATTCTCTTTTGATCAGATTGCCCTCATGGGGCACGGGTCTTTGCTGGTATTGCGCGGAAAAGGTGAGACTACCGACTTCCTCCTTGATGCGCATCAGCGTCTGAAGCGATTCCCGCCCGGGATGGAGCACATCGCCGCGCTTGCGATCGTGGGTATGTTCCGGCCCCAGGGCGATCGATTGGTCCTCCTCGGCGATGGCCGGAAGATTCAAATGATGCCAATCGCCGCTTTGAAGCAAATGGCCAGCGAGATCGTCCTCGTGCAGCCGCTGCATGAGGACGATCATCACATCGCGCGCCTTGTCGTTGAGGCGGGAGACCAGGGCCGTCGTATACCATTCGTTGACATCGTCGCGGACGGTCTTGGAGCTGGCGTCCCCGGCCTTGAGCGGATCGTCGATAATAATCATGTCCGCACCCCGTCCGGTCAGAGTGCCGCCGATGGAGGTCGCCAGGCGGCCCCCGCCCGCGGTGGTCACGCACTCGATCCCGGTGTCTTTGCTAAGCCGCGTGCCCGGAAAAAGGGCGCGGTACCAGCCGCTGTTGACGACCTGCCGGAATTGCCGGGCCAGCGCGGCCGCCAGGGCGTCGGAATAGCTCACGCAGATGAAGCGCAGCTTGGGGTTGCGGCCCAAGGCCCAGGCGACGAAAGCGACGGATGCGCAGATCGATTTCAGGGAGCGGGGCGGTTGCGTGATGATCAGGCGCCGGCACTGGCGATCCAAGCAACGGCCCAATTGATAGGCGCTGGCTTCAATGTGCCAGTTGTGCCGGTATCTGTCCTCCGGCGAGACCGTCTGGAACGCTTTCTGGATGAACGCCGCCAGATCCGACCGCATCGCGGCCGCCAGGACGCTCGCGTCAGGCATCGCCGGGCTCCTCCGGTTCGTTCGCTTCAGCATTTGTCCCCTGACGCAAAACCCGCTCTCGGTAGTTTTCGAGAATCTCTTGATCCGACGCGCCCAATCCGCCGCCGCCGGCCGTGGCCAGCTCTTCCGCGTTGTAGGCTTGCGCGAGCGCCAGCAGGAGATCCAGCGATCGGGCATCCCCCTTGAGCGCCTTCTCACGCAAGCGCAGGAGCAACCCTTCTTGGGTCGACACGGTCTGCGGCTTGCCATCCTTGACAAGCCGAATGGGGGTCTCAAGCGTCTTTTTCACGTCGCTCTTGAAGTTGCGCGCCTTGGCGGGACGGCCTTTGGGATTGCCCGATTGGCCGGGCTTGAACCGCGTTGTCTTGGGCGGTCTGCGGTAGCCGACTTCGTACTTTCCAGCCATCGTCATGAATCCGTTGCATTTTGTCGCGAGGTGTCGGTCGACCGGCGGCTTGGCCGGATCTCGGCGAAGGTCGTCCCGCTGGCAGCGTGAACCACAGAGTGACCGGTCAGCCGCTCGTAGCGCTCGATGGCGACGTCGACGTACTTTGGGTCCAGCTCGATGCCGAACCCGCGCCGCCCGGTGCGCTCGGCCGCGATCAACGTCGAGCCCGAGCCGGCGAATCCATCCAGTACGATTCCGCCGCATCTTGAGCAATCCCTGATCGCGTCGGCGATCATCGCCACCGGCTTGACCGTCGGATGCAGAGCGAGATCGTCCAGACGGTCCGGCCCCCACGCATTGACGCCCGCATACTCCCAAACGTTGGTCCGGTTCCTCCCGTGGCGGCCCAGCTCGACGTTGTTGATGTGGGGCGCCGCGCCATGCTTGAAAACGAAGACCAGTTCGTGCCGCGAACGGTAGAGCGAGCCCATACCGCCGTTGGTCTTGCTCCAAACGCACAGATTCTTGAGCTCCGAATAGACCGATTGGCCGGCCGCGAGTACCTCGCCGAGATGACGCCAGTCCATGCACACATAGTGGATCGAGCCATCGCGGCTATGCTCGGCAAGGTTTCGAAACGCTTTCCCCAGAAAATCCGTATAGGCCCGCTCGGACATCTCGCCCGAGGCCATGACGAACTCTCCATGGCGCGCCTGGCCTCTGCCGCAGACGTTGCCGCGGATCGGCACGTTGTAGGGCGGGTCGGTGAAAACCAGCCCGGCCTTCTCCCCGCCCAGCAGCCGCTCGAACGCAGAAGGATCCCTGGCGTCGGCGCACAGCAACCGGTGGACCCCCAGGCGCCACAGGTCGCCGATGCGCGAAACCGGCGGCGCGTCGTCGATAGCGGGCAGCTTGTCGGCCGGATCCGTCTCTTCGCCCGACCGCGCCTCATCGAGTAGGAGATCGATCTCGGCCGTCTCAAAACCGGTGGGCGTGACGTCGAAACCCAGCGTCAGGTCCGTCAGGAACCGAAGCTCCTCGGTTAACAGCTCGCTGTCCCACCCGGCGTTCTCCGCCAGCTTGTTGTCCGCGATGACGTAAGCGCGCTTTTGCGCCTCGGTCAGGTCGCCAATGCGGATCGTGGGAACCTGACGGATGCCGAGCAACTTCGCCGCCTCCAGCCGCCCATGCCCGGCCATCACGCTTCCCTTCTCGTCGACCAAGATCGGGTTGGTGAAACCGAACGCGCGGATGCTGTCGGCGATCTGCCGGATCTGCCGTTTACTATGGGTCCGCGGATTGCGCGCGTCAGGCTGCAGGGCCGATATCGACTGATAGGTGATCGACGGCCGGCTGGGGGCGCAATCGGACGTCGGGCGCGTCGGGGTTCCCGCTTTCGCTGTTTCCTTCATCAAAAACCTCTATCGAGATCTATGCACATCCTAGAATCAGCTGCCGGTGCGCGACATCGCCGAGGATCCACCGAAGGATTGGACAGGGTTGACCAACGGTGGAGGAACCGCTCTCGTGAAGCGAAGTCGCATGGCGATAACATACCGGCTCTTGAAAGCTTTAATGTTGGACCTGAGCGGTTCCAGTGCAGGATTTTTTGGCGCATTTGGCAAACCCCGAGGGTCATAAGTGGACCCCGTAAGGTCAAAATATTCAGCCGACCCACAAGTCTCTATTGTGCAACAAGTTGTAACCGTCACGGCAAACAGAAGTCAGCCTTGGTTGAGCCCCAATGTTTTCCCCCTTTGCGTCTGAGCACTTGACGTGAGCATCTAATCAACCATGAACTTCGTGCTCAGGCCCTGGCAGCTGCTGCTCCTGATCTTGGCCGGTTGGATCAACAGAGACCAGCAGGACGCGATCGAGTATCTTTTGACTGAGAATCAGGTACTCAGAGAAAAGCTCGGCAAGGGCCGCATTCTGCTCAACGACGACCAGCGTCGACGCTTGGCCGTCAAGGGCAAGGTGCTGGGCCGAAAAAGCCTCGGCAAACTGGCCAAGATCGTCAGGCCCGACACGCTTCTGCGCTGGCATCGAGAGCTTATCGCTCGCAAGTGGAATCACTCAGACAAGAGGCAATCCGTTGGCCGACCACGCATTCGACAACAGATTGTGGACTTGGCTCTGCGCATGGCTCAGGAGAATCCTAGCTGGGGCTATGACCGTATCCAGGGTGCTTTAGCCAACCTGGGCTTCCACATCTCTGACACCACGGTTGGCAACATTCTCAAAGCCCACGGCATCGAGCCAGCTCCAGAGCGCGCGAGCCGCACGGCCTGGCGTACCTTCCTTGCTGCTCACTGGGATTCGATCGCAGCCGCCGACTGTACGACCGTTGAGGTCTGGACTCGGTCAGGACTGGTCACGTGCTACGTCCTTGTGGGGATGCATCTAAAGACGCGGCGCATTGAAATCGCGGGTGCGACGCCTCACCCCAACTCCGAATGGATGCAGCAAGTCGGAAGGAACCTGACCGACTGTGTCGACGGCTTTTTCCGCAGCTCGACCCACGTCATCCTTGACCGTGACACGAAGCACTTGCCGTTGCGTCAGATCTTGAAGTCCAGCGACATCGAGGCGGTAGTCTTACCTCCCAAGAGTCCTAATCTCAATGCTCATCTGGAACGCTTCATGCGCTCCCTGAAATCTGAATGTCTCAACCGTATGATCTTCTTTGGTGAAGCGTCATTGCGTCGGGCCTTGAGAGAGTTCGGAGAGCACTTTCACCAGGAACGGAATCAGCAGGGACTCGCGAACCGAAGCATTGATGCGGGAGATGAAGTTGGTCGCAAGGACGGCGAATTAAGTTGCCGTCCCAGGCTCGGTGGCTTGCTTCGATACTACTATCGAGACGCTGCTTGAATTCGGATACACTCCATAAGACTGGGGAGAAGGTCGAGTCAGCACCGCTGTGCCGGAGCGACGACCTCACACCGGGAGCCCGTTTCCAAAAGCTGGTTTCTCAACGGAAATCGCCTGAGATTCCGATGCTCGCACGCCCATGAGCCCTTCTATCCTAAGGATCCGCCGCCCGACCGAATATTTTTACCTTACGGGTTTTGCGACGATCTGGCAAAGGATATAATCCTCGAATCCATGGAACAGGCTAACGGACAATCCGAACCGGCTAGTGCCAGCGAACTGACGCTGCGGCGCAGCATCGGCCTATGGCAGATGACACTCTACGCGGCCGGCAGCATGCTGGGCGCCGGTATTTACGGCCTGATTGGCCGAGTCGCAGGCGAGATGGGTTCTGCGATCTGGCTTGCCTTTTTGCTATCGCTGGTAGCGGCAGGGTTGACGGGACTATCGTATGCCTCGCTCGGGTCACGCTATCCGCGCGCGGGTGGTGCCGCCTATATCACGCATCGCGCCTATCGTCGGCGCCTGCTCACCCATGTCGTCGGTCTCACTTTAGCCTGCTCGGGCTTCACCTCGATTGCCGCCGGCGCACGCGTTGTGGGCGAGAATCTGCAAGCCCTGCCCTGCCTTGAGGGCCTGCCCACCGGCATGCTGGCGTTCATCTATCTCGCCATCGTCGGCGGGATTGTCTATCGCGGCATTCGCGAATCGATGTGGGTCAATGTCGCCTGTACGCTGGTGGAAGCGGGGGGATTGCTGCTTGTGATCGCGGTCGGCCTGCGCTTCTGGGGTTCGGCGAATTTGTTGGAATTCCCGGTGGGTTCGGAAACCGAAGCAGGCCTTCCCCTGGTGCTGCTGGTGCAGGGCGTCGTGCTCACCTTCTACGCCTTCCTTGGCTTCGAGGATGCAATCAACGTTGCCGAGGAGTTGAAGAATCCACGGCGCGACCTGCCGTTGGGTCTGGTGATGGCGCTGGTGATGACCGTCGTCATCTATATGAGTGTGGCAATCACCGCTGTCTCGGTGGTGCCCTGGCAGGAATTGGCCGAAGCCAATGCGCCGCTGGCCGAAGTCATGACGCGCGCCGCGCCCTGGCTTCCGGCCTGGGTGTTCATCGCTATTACTATCTTCGCGGTCGCCAATACCGGGCTGATCAATTACGTCACCGCTTCGCGCCTCTTATACGGCATGGCCCGCGACAGGCATCTGCCGCGCGCGCTCTCCATCATCCATCCGGTGCGGCGCACGCCCCATGTGGCCATCGGGCTGATCTTCGTGCTGATTGTGATTCTGATTTTGTCGGGCGACATCTCACAATTGGCCTCGGCCACGGTATTACTGCTGCTTTTGGTGTTTTCGGTGGTGAACAGCGCACTCGTCATCCTCAAGCTGCGCCCCGGCGAACCTGAGGGCGCATTCGAGCTACCCCTTGCGGTGCCTGCGGTCGGCGCCGTGGTCTGTGTTGTGCTGTTCCTGGTGCGGGCCGGGGCTGGCGACTGGCGCGCGCCGACCATTGCTGGCGTACTGCTGCTGGGAGTCGGCGCTCTCTATCTCTGGATCAGACCGAGGCTCGCCGCAGAAGAGGGGTAGCGTCGGGAGTTTCCTTGCGTCGGCCTCTACGCCCGATTTCGGGACCAGCGACCTCGCTTAGAGTAATTTTTAACACCACTGCGGCTCATGCCCCATAATCGCCGCTTTTGCGTATTTTATGACATAATTCACATGCTTTTCTGAAGCTCGACGAGGTACTGTACGTGAGTGCTGAAGAAACATCTAAAGAGTCGCATGACTCTTCCGTCGCCGCTGACTCTCGCGATCAGATGGGCCATCGGCACCTCACCCTCCATGTCACTAAAATACCCAGGGAATATCCATTCAGAATAATCGCACCGAAACACCGGCCCATACGCCGGACAGCTCCAGGAACGCACTACATATCGAAGAAAGAGATGATCGAATCCCCGTACGATTTCATATGCTGGTAGTTAGCAACCGACCAGCGTTCTCACGACTGTCCCCATCACCGGGGGACAGACACCATTCCCCAGAATCATGATCTTGTCGCGGCGTGTCCCTCTCTCAAGGATCAGGTCTTCACCAAATCCCATCGCGCGGGCTAGTTCCGGTGCCTGAAGCATTCGCAGCATCGGTCCAGTTTCAGACGGCTCGCACAGCGCAAAGCGATCAAGTGTCGTGATCGTACGAAGGGGAACCGTCAACGGCTGCCAGCCACCAGCGCCATCGTCCCCGTAGTAGACGATCAGGAAAGGCGCATCTCGCCCGAGGGCGAAAAAGCCCCGGCTTGCCCCCGCTCCAGCGTGGCAGCCGCACGTCGTCCGTTGTCGAGCGGCGAACGGTTCCAGATACCGGGCTCGTCCAGGATGCATGCAGCGGATCGTTTCGGTCCGCTGTTCTTTGGAATTCGCTCAGGCGGATCGACTTCTCGGTCACAAATAATGAAAAGGAGCTTGCGCTTCTGTGGCACACCATGGTCAGCAGCATCCAGAACATGCTCCGCGACTTTGTAACCCCGTAAGGTCAAAATATTCAGCCGACCCACAAGTCTCTATTGTGCAACAAGTTGTAACCGTCACGGCAAACAGAAGTCAGCCTTGGTTGAGCCCCAATGTTTTCCCCCTTTGCGTCTGAGCACTTGACGTGAGCATCTAATCAACCATGAACTTCGTGCTCAGGCCCTGGCAGCTGCTGCTCCTGATCGTTGGCCGGTTGGATCAACAGAGATCAGCAGGACGCGATCGAGTATCTTTTGACTGAGAATCAGGTACTCAGAGAAAAGCTCGGCAAGCGCCGCATTCTGCTCAACGACGACCAGCGTCGACGCTGGGCCGTCAAGGGCAAGGTGCTGGGCCGAAAAAGCCTCGGCAAACTGGCCAAGATCGTCAGGCCCGACACGCTTCTGCGCTGGCATCGAGAGCTTATCGCTCGCAAGTGGGATCACTCAGACAAGAGGCAATCCGTTGGCCGACCACGCATTCGACAACAGATTGTGGACTTGGCTCTGCGCATGGCTCAGGAGAATCCTAGCTGGGGCTATGACCGTATCCAGGGTGCTGTAGCCAACCTGGGCTTCCACATCTCTGACACCACGGTTGGCAACATTCTCAAAGCCCACGGCATCGAGCCAGCTCCAGAGCGCGCGAGCCGCACGGCCTGGCGTACCTTCCTTGCTGCTCACTGGGATTCGATCGCAGCCGCCGACTTTACGACCGTTGAGGTCTGGACTCGGTCAGGACTGGTCACGTGCTACGTCCTTGTGGGGATGCATCTAAAGACGCGGCGCATTGAAATCGCGGGTGCGACGCCTCACCCCAACTCCGAATGGATGCAGCAAGTCGGAAGGAACCTGACCGACTGTGTCGACGGCTTTTTCCGCAGCTCGACCCACGTCATCCTTGACCGTGACACGAAGCACTTGCCGTTGCGTCAGATCTTGAAGTCCAGCGACATCGAGGCGGTAGTCTTACCTCCCAAGAGTCCTAATCTCAATGCTCATCTGGAACGCTTCATGCGCTCCCTGAAATCTGAATGTCTCAACCGTATGATCTTCTTTGGTGAAGCGTCATTGCGTCGGGCCTTGAGAGAGTTCGGAGAGCACTTTCACCAGGAACGGAATCAGCAGGGACTCGCGAACCGAAGCATTGATGCGGGAGATGAAGTTGGTCGCAAGGACGGCGAATTAAGTTGCCGTCCCAGGCTCGGTGGCTTGCTTCGATACTACTATCGAGACGCTGCTTGAATTCGGATACACTCCATAAGACTGGGGAGAAGGTCGAGTCAGCACCGCTGTGCCGGAGCGACGACCTCACACCGGGAGCCCGTTTCCAAAAGCTGGTTTCTCAACGGAAATCGCCTGAGATTCCGATGCTCGCACGCCCATGAGCCCTTCGATCCTAAGGATCCGCTGCCCGACCGAATATTTTTACCTTACGGCCATCGTCGTACGCTCTTGGTAGGTGATGGACCTGTGAGTCGGGTTCGTTGCGGGCCAGTTCCGATTCATGCACCAACGCCGGTTGCCGTCAAAGATCATCAAACGGACGCGCGCGCGCCAGAAGAAGCGCCCGATTGTAGTCTGACCAGTTGCGTACTCGGTACCGGAACGTGTATTGATTCGGCGTCATTCCTCATGCTGGCACCCTGGCCCATCGGAGACAAGCGGACGTGCCGAAGCGATTTATGCAACAATGCGCCGTTACTGTCGGAACCCCGTGGAGCGGGACCTGATCTCGGAACGGACCAAGGAAGGACTCGCCGCCGCGAAGGCCCAAGGGAAGCTGCTCGGACGGCCCAAGGGGCCTTAGGAAAATCCAGGCTCGATGGCAAGGAGCAAGATATCCGAGTGCTGCTGGGCAAGAATGTCTCAAAGGCCTCCATTGCCAAGATCCTGGACGTCTCCCGCTCTGCCCTCTACCACTTCATCGAGACTCGAAAGATCGTCCCAAGCTGAACATAAGGCCCGACCGGCCTTATGTTGTATTTCAACAGTAATCTGGTCGCTCCCCTCGAAATTGTCCTTCCAGGAAGGGTAAGCATGCCGATGCATCAAACGTCAGCGGTGCCGTCCCTCGGGGTTGGCTCCTGTCGGTCGGACCGGATTCGTCATGCGCTGATCAGCGCGTCCAGACGCTGGAGCAGCGCTGCATAGTCACCCACCCAAGCGGAGACCGCTGCGACTGTCTCGGCCGGGAGCCCCATGCGTTCCGCCAGATCGCGGAGATACCGCTCTTCTTCTGCGCTCATCTCATCGGCCAGCGCCAGCGTCACCGCATCGCGGTAGACCAGCACCCGCGTGGCCCATGGTAGCGCCGACAGGTCGCGGGGCACTGCGGGCAGGTTGTCGAGATCCACGCCGAAGTGGGCAGCATACTGGTCGAGGAGTTCTCGCACTGCGGGATGGAGTCCATCCGCGTGCGCGAACTCCGACAACGTCGCCACGTACAACGATGGCGACAGGCCGTTGAGCGGATCGCGCAACGGGTCCATGTTTACTCCTGTATGAACGCGTCGAGATCGCCGGTTGTACGGAGAATGCGACGTGCGGGCACGCCGACGGCCTCCGCGGCCTGGACGCTGGCTTCGAACCGGAGTGTGGTGTTCCTCTCCAGATCGAAGGCAGCTACAGCCAGACGCTCCAGGTTTCCGAACCAAGCGTCCAACCGTTGCACGAGGGCACGGCACTCCTCGTCGAGCTGCTCAATGGCGTCCCGCTCGTACTCGGCGAGCCTTGCTGCCAATGCGGACGCCGATCCTCCGAGACCGTCCTTGAGAGCCGACGCGACGAGTCTCCCGGCGAGGCTTCCGAGCAGAGCGCCGAGCATCGGGATCGGCACCAGCGTCTGGCCAGCCGCGACCGCCAGTCCCGCGCCGGCGGCATCCATGGCCACGAGATGCGACATCTCGACGAACTGATCACTATCTATCGTTCCAGCATGATAGTCCTGCAACAGCGCTCCGACGCCCATCAGGGCGCTGACCAGTGAGCCAGCAAACGGCGCCGCCAACGCCGTGGAGTTGGTCAGGATATAAACAGCGCCTCCGGCGACTGCGCCGCCGCTGGCACCCTGCGCTGCCACGACGCCGACGTCCTGCCAGTCCTGGATCGAGAATTCTCCCCGAAACGGATTCCTGCCCTAGCGGCACTTCACCCAGATCGCCTGCGCCAAGCCGCCGCCGCCACCGGCCGTGGCACCGAGTGCGGCGGCGGTACCCAACCCGGCCAGGGATGGGCCGTGCTTGGCCCGCGCCGCCTGCCGTAGATCCTCGTTCTCCCGAGCGAACTGGTTCTCACGGTCGTGAAGCGTGTCGTGAACCCGCCCCCGCTGAACCTCGGGGTAACTGGCGTCACCCGACTTGATCAGATCGGCCGCTGAGCGATCCGTCGCCTGTTCGAGACCGTCGACTCGGCTTTGGATCGCGGCTGCGCTCCGGTCGGACAGACCCTCGATCCTGCCGGTCTGTCTCAGCTCCTCCAACTGCCGGTGCTGGTCGCTGGGAAGGTGGTAACGACCGTGCTCGCCAGCGAAGTCCGGGTATTTCTCGGCATGGGTCGCAACACCGTCCAGCGTATTGCGCAGGCCGTTGTAGTACTTGGACTGAATGTCCACGCCGTCCACCCGGTAATCCACCGGACCGGTGCGCGGAACCCCGTCGAACGCCGCCGCCTGAGCCCGGCCGTAGAGCACGTCCCTCGCACGGCTCACACCTACGTTGACCTGCTCGGCGATCTCGCCGTGCTTGGTATCCGTGCTGCCGAGGATGTTCCCTGGCGATCCCACGAAGTCCCGGACGACGTGCAGTTCCCGCATCGCGCCGAGAAACGCCCGGTCCTGACCCCGCAGCGCGGCGGCGAGTTCGCTGGCTCGATGCTCGGCGTCCAGAGCGCCCCATGCAGCAGCGACCTGCGCAGAGACATGCGCCTCGCCCCGATCGCCAGGAGACCGCTTCACAACGCGACCGCCTTACGGATCAGTTCGCCGAGCGAGCGAATGTGATTGATGAGGGCAGCGAGACGTTCCTTCTGTCCCGGATCGAACTGCCGGTAGTCGTGCGGCGCGTAATCGCAGAGCCAGCCGAGCGAAGCCAGTGTGCCCTCCGTGTACGTCCGCGTGTTTGCTCCGAGCCCCTCGATCTCCCGGTGGACCGTTCGCAGGGAACGGATCTCGGCTTCAACCCGGACACGCTCCTGCACGGCTTTCCGCGCGAGCACACCGTTGCGATATTGGAGATAAGTGCCCGAGCCCACGAGCGCGAGTCCGCCGACGGTCCAGCCGACCGGTCCGGCCAAGGCCAGGAGCGCGTTGCCGGCTGCCATGCCGCCGCTGCTGGCCGCGAGCGTGCCGCCGCCGAGCCAGGCGAGGGCGGCCTTGGTGGCCGCGGCACCGGCCAAGGCGGAGATGGCCGTTCCTGTCGACGCCGTACCGAACGTCGTCGCCACCGCCAGGGCCGCGGACGGACCGAATGCAGCCAAGCCGATCCCGGCCGTCGCCCCCGCCAATCCGCCACCACTCCCAATCTTCTCGGACTTGGCGGCTTCCGTCTTGATGCGCTGCACGATGCTATCGAACCGATTGATCTCGATGCGAAACGCGCGCACCGACTTGTCGAACTCCTTGGGTGTATTCGCCAATCCGTTCACGTACTCCTCGACCGGCTCGATCACCTCGGCGACAATCCGCTGCCGCTGTTCGAACAGTCTCACGCTAGTCTGCTCGACCTGCTTGCGAAGGGTCTCGTGTTCCTTGAGCGACTCCCGGAGCATCTCGACCGCCGCAGAACGCGCGGACACATTGAACATGCGCCCACTGGCCTGTCCGACCGCCTCGCGAATCGTCTCTTGGGCAGGAAGCGATCGACGGAGCTTTTGGACCGTCTCGCCGCCGCCGAGCGTGGACGAACCGGCCTGCCGGACGGCATCCGTGATGGCGTCGGCCCGTGCGGACGTGAGCTTGGCGGCGGTCAGCGCACGAGCGATGGCGTGGGTGTCGAACACAGAGCCATCGTACCACGGGTCATCACGTGGCCGAACGGCTGGCCCGTGCGACTCGTCCACGGTACGAGGTGGCGAGGTGGCGCCCCGATCCTGATCCGTCCGCAGCCCGTGTCCGCGGTCCGCTGGAATCCGATGGAGAACGATGGACGCAACGAGGGGAACAGACGTGCCAGTAAAGGAGGTCCTCAATTATTGGCACGTCTGTTCCGCTCTGCCTCAACGCTCGCCTATGCAGCGCGATCCGGGCTTCGAGAGTGTCCGCCCCAGTACGGATCACTTCATAGCCGCCCAGCTGGAGGTCCGACAGAAACGTGCCCAGTGCATAGGTCACGACCCACCCGTCTGCGAGGATATTGGGTCGGGGTCGACTAGTGGGCCAGCCGGTCCGATACGAACAACGCCGTTCGCCTTGAACTCCCGCCAGATGTTCTCAAAGGCTTCGGTGGCCTCTATCAACTTCTCGTTCTCGATCTTGGCGATTGGTCGTTCAGGTATTTCACGATTGAGATGAACGCTGCCATCCCCTTCCCGCCAAACTAGCGAAGTCCATACACCTGAACGACAACTTGGCTTGGATCGGTAGTGGTGGTCACCAATAGACTTTTCGTGGTTCGGGGTGATGATCCGTTGAACAATCTGAGTTTGTTCACCCGTTTGGGGTAGAAGCTATTGAAATGCTGCTGGTATCTCGCTCTAGTCCGTAAGGCAGAAAGGGAGGCTCCATGAAGCGAACAATTCTAGGTGGGATGGCCATTGCCGCGTTGACCACGTTGACCCACATTTGGGAGTCAGAGTGCGGAAAAGAGGCGAGGCCAAGAGTTGAGGCAAACGCTGAGGCAGGTTGTCGATGAGATTGAGGTGTTGAAACGAGAGGAAATTGCTCTCTTGCGTGATCACATAGAAGTCGTTGATGCGGCCATGTCATTGAAGACCCTATCCGACCGCGAAACAAAGGACCGCGCGATGGCTCGAGAAATCATGCGTCTCGCCACACATACCAAAGTCTTCTTCTGATCTGGTCGGCCTGATGCGGGTGATCCAGGAATCCCCGCCCTAGGTGTTGCTCCCTTCACCCGCTTCAATCAGGTGGACACGCGGCTCAGACCGAAGGTGGAGACGAAGCCTTTCGAAACCGTCTGAAGAGAGTCCGGCTGTTGGGGTTCCCTGGCCGCGATGGATCTCTGGCCTGCACTCAAGGGACGGTCTCGGACCAGGCAGACGGCTGTGCCGACGGAAAAGAATCCACGAAGATTTCGTCACTCCACTGCTGTTTGATTCCCGTTTGCATGACTCCGACGGCGAGGGTGGAGAGGTAAAAGTCGCTGTCCGTCTCCGGAACCTCCAGGCACATCTCGATGATGGTGGGTTCCTCGAAGCTCCAGGGGAAGGAGGCGTTATGGCCCCCGGAGATCTCCAGGCTAGGCGGATTGCCGGTCAGGTTCCCATCCAGATCGAAGGATCGGAAATGAAGCCAAGTGCCGACCGGAGCGCCTTGTTCCGGCTTCTCTGGTCACGGAGGCGAAACCCACATCGCGTCCCGGGCCAAAGATACCCGTCAAGACTTGACAGTCTCCATCTCCCAGCCACTCTTGCGGGGACTGGCTGGAGACGGAAAAAATCTCCTCGATCTCTCCATCGATCCGGTTTTCCAAGAGGTAGCGGCCCTGAACCTGAAGCGAGTCGACCGAGCAGGGAGATTGAACGAAAACCCAAACCGCCCCGACTACCAATTGCTCCGCATCGGCTGGCGTCAGAGTAAAGATCCGGGCTCCTCCTCTGGAGAGGCTGGTTTGGAGAAGATTGTGTCCAACGAGCTGGGCGTCTGGGTCGTTGAACGAAACTTCCGGACCTTCGGAGGTTCCCTGGTGAAAGAGCAGACCCACCTCGCAGGACGGGTGAAGCGGGTCTCGGTTGGTGAGGATAATTTCGGTCTGGGCGATGTTCTCACCGAGGGGACCCATGACGACCTGGGGAAGGACCGCTGTGGGGTGCAGGCAGGGGAACCGTACCATAAGCCAATTGGGTTGCGGCAGTAGGGGACATAGACTGGCCAACGCGCTGTGGTTCCGGAGGCCTCCAACGGTCGCGATTCAGCGATCGCTTCCGGACTGTAACCCTTCCTGTTCCTTGCTCTTATCCCGATGGCAGTATAGACGATCCGTAAGTGATCATCCGAGTTGGTGGGCAAGACTGTCAACGTCCACTCGATCGTCTTCCCTTCGCTCGCCCTCAGCATCGTCTCCGGATCCGCGATCTCCGCCCACTCACCCCAAGTTTGGACCGGATCCCAAAACCGGTACTCGTAACTGGCGGTGGGGTCGCCTGCGTCGTCCCAGGTTGCCTTCATCTGGCTTGGGCTCACCCAACTCGCGGCCAGGTTCAACACGTATACATCAGGTAGATGGTTCAACGGGGTTGGGACCGGTCCCGTCAACCGGTTACCCCGGAAGCTGAACGCCCTCAACTGGGAGAGTTGGCCTAACTCCGCCGGGATCGTTCCCGTCAGTTGGTTTTGGTTGAGGAACAACCCGTCCAGCCGGGATCGTTGTCCCAACTCCGCCGGGATCGTTCCCGTCAATTGGTTGTGGTGGAGGGACAACCACAGCAGCTGGGAGAGTTGTCCCAGCTCCGCCGGGATCGTTCCCGTTAGCTGATTACCGGATAAGTCTAACCCGGATTATGCAAGAGATCCGGATTCGAGTGGATTGGGGACCAGAAAAAATGCCGTAGCTCTCTGATATAAAAAGGTTTATTAAACAAATCCTTATCGGAGAACTACGGCAATGTCAAACCCAGTCTGTCAGACCACCCTGGCATTTCACTCGCACACACAAATCACGGCTCGTTTTGATGGTGGGAACCTGACTTCCGATGCCGGATGGCTGTTGTTTGGTTCCCTGGATCGGCAAGATCGACTCTGCGAGGACTTCAGTTCGTGTATTGCGGATAGCCGGGACCAACGCTACGTTCGTCATGAGCAGTTAAAGCTGATCCGACAACGAGTCTTTCAGATCGTTGCCGGGTACGAAGACTGCAATGACGCGGACACGCTGCGCTCGGATCCCATGCTCAAGACCGTCTGTGATCAGTTACCTGAGAGCGATCCTGACTTGGCCACCCAGGCAACTTTTTCCCGTTTGGAAAACTCTGTCAGCAAGAAGGATCTCATGCGTCTGAGCCGGGGGTTCCTACAGCGTTATGTCCGCTCGCTGAAGAAGAGACGCCCCGACCCGGTCATCTTGGACCTGGACAGTACTGACGACCACACTCACGGCCAACAGGAATTCTCTTTTTACCACGGCTATTACCGAAACCACATTCTGCATCCTTGGCTGATCTTCGATGCCGTTACGGGGGACCTGGTCACTGTCGTATTGAGGCCTGGAAACAAGGGGGCTGCCTCTCACATCGTTCCTATTCTGAAACGAATCGTGAAAGCCATTCGGCGAGAAGTTGGCAAGGAACTTCAAATTGAGATCCGGGCCGACAGCGGCTTTGCCACGCCTCGGCTCTACGAGTTCTGTGAATCTGAAGAGAACAAACTCCAATATGTCATTGGGTTAAGCCGGAACCCCAGCCTGCAACGGATGGTCGAGCCGATGCTCGAGTCGACTCGACTCAGGTTCGACGAGTTCGAGGAAAAACAGCGTCAGTTTGACGAGTTTCTTTATCGAGCCGGCAGCTGGGATCGATTCCGTCGCGTCATCGTCAAAGTGGAAGTCGACCATCGGGGGATCAATCGTCGCTTTGTGGTCACCAACCGAGACGATCTCTCTTCCCAGTCCCTTTATGATCACTACACCGATCGAGGACAGTCGGAGAACTTCATCAAGGCTTTTAAGAACCATCTGAGTATGGATCGGCTGAGCTGTCATCGATTCCTGGCCAACCAGTTTCGACTTCTCCTGCATGGGCTGGCTTACCAGATGTTCGTCCGACTCCGCGATTATCTGTATGGAACCCCCTGGCAGAAACTCGAAATCGGAACTTTGCGTCGCCGGGTCCTCAAAATTGGGGCGCGGGTTCGACAAACCACTCGACGCATCTGGGCCCATCTTTCCTCCGGCTTTCCGGAGCAGGCCCTTTTCCTCCTCGTCTTGAATCGCCTTAACTCCAGCTAGCCTCTCCTAGCTCCCGAATGATCGTTTAGGACACTCATTCAGGCCCAACTCCGTCTGAAATTCACTCCCCCACCTACTCCACACGGCTCGTCCACAGAGATCCCTCGAAAATCCGCCTGTCGCACCTTCGATCTCCCGATTTGGGCCACTTTCGACTCTCTTTTCAACTCCGGCCTACGGTTCTTGCATAATCCGGGCTAACCCGTAAGGTCAAAATATTCAGCCGACCCACAAGTCTCTATTGTGCAACAAGTTGTAACCGTCACGGCAAACAGAAGTCAGCCTTGGTTGAGCCCCAATGTTTTCCCCCTTTGCGTCTGAGCACTTGACGTGAGCATCTAATCAACCATGAACTTCGTGCTCAGGCCCTGGCAGCTGCTGCTCCTGATCTTGGCCGGTTGGATCAACAGAGACCAGCAGGACGCGATCGAGTATCTTTTGACTGAGAATCAGTACTCAGAGAAAAGCTCGGCAAGCGCCGCATTCTGCTCAACGACGACCAGCGTCGACGCTGGGCCGTCAAGGGCAAGGTGCTGGGCCGAAAAAGCCTCGGCAAACTGGCCAAGATCGTCAGGCCCGACACGCTTCTGCGCTGGCATCGAGAGCTTATCGCTCGCAAGTGGGATCACTCAGACAAGAGGCAATCCGTTGGCCGACCACGCATTCGACAACAGATTGTGGACTTGGCTCTGCGCATGGCTCAGGAGAATCCTAGCTGGGGCTATGACCGTATCCAGGGTGCTTTAGCCAACCTGGGCTTCCACATCTCTGACACCACGGTTGGCAACATTCTCCCCAGGCTCGGTGGCTTGCTTCGATACTACTATCGAGACGCTGCTTGAATTCGGATACACTCCATAAGACTGGGGAGAAGGTCGAGTCAGCACCGCTGTGCCGGAGCGACGACCTCACACCGGGAGCCCGTTTCCAAAAGCTGGTTTCTCAACGGAAATCGCCTGAGATTCCGATGCTCGCACGCCCATGAGCCCTTCTATCCTAAGGGAAAGATTCCCACCACCCGGGTTCGTCTCCGGATCTCCCGGTTCAACCTCTCCAGTCCGTTGATGGTTCGGATCCCTCGAAAGGCTTCTGTTCCTTCCTCGATCAACTCTTCTAAAATCTCCCGTGGTACTCTCTTTTCCAGGTCTGGGCTCAAATTGATTCGCCGTTCCAGATTCAGGTTTCTGTTTTTGGAGAATCCTGTCCCAGACCTCTGTCTTTTCGACTCAGGTCCGACCAGAATTTACAGAAAAGAAGTTACGCTACTGTCCTTAGCTGGGCAGTAGTGCTATCAATAGTCACCGGGGCAGAATGGATAGAACATGAAGTATCGAGTGGTTTTTAAGGAATCGGAAGAAGGCTACAGCATTTCATGCCCTGGACTGCCCGGATGCTGGTCGCAGGGTAAAACAGAAGCGCAAGCCCTTGAAAATATTAGGTCAGCGATCCAGGAGTACCTGGCGGCCGTTCAGAAAGTCTCTGAGGGCCAGCAGACCCGAGAAGTCGAAGTCACCATCTAGCGTGCCAAAGATTCCAGGGATTAATCATCTTCGGGCGGTTCGCGCCCTTGAGAAGGCTGGTTTCCGGATCGTGAATCAAGGTAAGCACGTGGTCATGAGCGATGGCAGGCGAATACTCACAATTCCTCGCCACAATCCAGTTACTGCTTATACGATGGGTGGCATCGTTCACGATGCTGGTTTGACAGTCGAGCAATTCAAGAATCTCCTTTAGCAAGAAGCCCGTGAGCGTGGATTCTGCCGTTCATGGTTAGGCTACTGCCCGGTGTGATGGTATCCAGTGCAGCAATGTAGCCGGTCTTCGAATGGCCCAAAGGGGCTTGTAAACTCTTCATGCGTTTCCCCGTTCTCCAATCTCTGCCAGCATCTCCCCGATAACCGCAAGCGCCGGATGATCCCCACTGATCGACTGCGCCGCTTCGTTCGCAGTGCGTAGCGTTTGGACTGCTGATCTGAAGTTTCCCGTGTCGACCAGCCGCATACCGTAGTGAAACCCAATGTTCACCTCTGCTTCTCGGTTACCTTTGTGTTCGTTCATCAGCTCCCGAACGAGCTCGCGTAATGCACCATCGTACCAGTCACTCCCATATCTCTCCAGTATATCTTGCATCACGCGTGGGTTTTCCGGATCTAACCGAAACAACGCTTTCGCGCACTCCGCAGCAGCATCGGTACGCGACCTCCGGAGTTCCGCATCCATCAGCGGTTTGAAATTCCTATACACCGTCGGCGAGGTACGGAAGCTGCGCCTGAAATACCGCGTGCCTTCTCATGGTCGTTCATTTCTGCGTACCATATTGCGATTTGCGTGTAGCCGTTGGCCCTTTCGACAGCGTCATCTACGGATGCAATGGACTCCTTTAGAGCGCCAATCACTTTCTCATTGCGAAACTTGATGTCACAATGCATTGAATACTTCAGTACGTGCATTAGCTTGCGTGTGTTTGTAGCTTCCAACTCCGGGACGGTGAATAGCACGAAGAAAGCCACTAGGGATTCACCATCGATATAGCCGGTGATTTCCTTGAACGGCATGTTATCGTATGTCGCCACACGAACCCATGTGGCTCGGCCATCGTCTCTAACTGGCCCGCTATAGTCACTGGTTTCGAGTACGTCGTACTGTCTTGCCATATTCTGTGTTTGCATCTTCAGTAATTCGGCCAGGTTTGCCGCGTTCTTATCCTTGTGCCAATAGTTGACATACATCCACTCGTGTACTCGCATGGCCGCCTCGAGAGTTCGGCCTCTCTGATAGAGCGCGGCAAGAAAACCGTCGTTTCGATTGCCATCCACAATCCAACCAAACGGCGCATTCACCCACATTGCCTTTTTGCCAGAGTATGGAATGCCGACAAGGCCCTGGTATTTCCGCAACTCCGATAGATTCAGGACATCGAGCAGTATGTTCTTCGGATGATTGTGGGCACGTCGCATCGCGGCTTTACTATAGCCCTGTGGTGTAACCAAGAGTCCATGTGTGGCACAGACATCCTCAAGCAATCCAATGAAGCGCTCCACGTGTGTCACATCGACACGCCGGGCGAAGTACTTGCCGTCTACGACGATTCTAGTTCTGAACCCAGCGATCTCGTCCTCTATCAACACATCGATTTGCCTGCTTCCTTTCGAATCCCGACCGAGTAGTTGAACATCCCGTCTGATCGAAGCACCTGGATACAGGATCGATAGATGTTCGTAAATCTCCCTTTCGTAAGTTTTCCAGTCCATCGGCAGCGTCTCGGTTGAGTTGTGAATGTCGGTGTCAACTAGTATCTGGAAGATGCACTGTGGCGGCAAGGCCTAGCCGCTGACCTTACCCCCTGAAACGAGTCCAGGTTGAGTTTTAGTAACTGGACGTAGTAAGGAGGTAACCATGGCACAGAAAAGACACCCCCCGGAACAGATTATCCGCAAGCTGAGAGAGGTCGAGGTGGCCCAGGGCAAAGGCAAAACGACCCCTCAGGCAGTCAAGCAGATTAGCGTGACCGAGCAGACTTTCTACCGTTGGCGCAAGGAATACGGCGGGATGCGGGTGGACCAGGCCAAGCGGCTCAAAGAGCTGGAGAAGGAGAACCTCAGGCTGAAGCGACTGGTGGCCGATCTTTCCCTGGATAACCAGATTCTCAAAGAGGTAACGGAGGGAAACTTCTAAGCCCGGCGAAGAGACGACGAGCTATCGAGCATGTTCGCTCGAAGCTGGGACCAAAGATGGTGTCGGGACGTCGGGCTTGCCGGGCTTTAGGTCAGCCTCGTTCCACGGGCCTCACAGGGTCTTGAGGAACGCGATTAAGGCTGCTCTGTCGCTGGAGGAGAGATTGAGCCCGAACTTATGCCCTTTGACGGCACGGACCTCGACTCCGGAGCCCTTGAAACCGGTGGGTACGTAGTCGTCGCGAAGGCGGCCTGAATCAAACCAATCTTCCAGGGTCGCGACCGAGCCGTTGTGTTCGAACGGTCCCCGATACCACACTCCTTTCAGCGACGGGACCTTGTAGTACCCCGTGCCCTTGTGGGTTTCCAGGGTATAGCGTGGGTCAGTGCCAACACGCTCTTCCATGACATCGAAACGCTGCTTGTGGCCCGGCGGCGGCTCGAAGCCATCGGCGGCGACCAGCTTGTTGTTGGTGTAGAGGGGCGGCTCGTGGCACCTGGCGCAACGCTCGCGCTCAAAAATCTCCTTCCCTCGCGCCGCGAGAGCGCCAAACCGGTTCGGGTTTGGCGGCGGCTGGAGCGAATAAAGGTATAGCGCCAACGCGTACAACTGTTCGTCGCTGTAGCGCCTGCGGCGGCTGGCCACGGTCCGCGGCGGCTGAGAGTCACCGTAGCGGCTGAGTCCACCCAGATCCTGCACGAGTGACGAATAGCGCATTAGATCACCGATGCTTTCGTGACGTACCAGGCCGGTGTTGTCAAGATAGCGACGCTCCCTGACTCCGATCAAGTCGGGAATCCGGGGCGGCACGAACATGCTGGTATTGCTGCGCGCGGTCACGCCCGGCGGAATCGCCTGGCCGACGGCGATCAGCTCGTCGAGCGACATTGTCCGCGCCCGCTGGTTGGGGTCATCCGACAACCATGGCATTTCAAACTGGCGAGCGAAACCGCGGACCCGTTCAAGCACTTGGGCCGCGCCGCCGGCTTGCGCGGCGCGGCGGAGCATCCAGGCTCCCTGGCGATCGCCCGGATTGTTTCCCTGCGCTCCGGGAATGATCGTGCCGTCCGTCATGACGCGCGTGTGGCAGGTATTGCAGCCCATCGAGCCCAGCTCGACCTCCCCTTCCCGGCGGATTACCCAGCCCGCGAACGGAATTGTGCCGTCCTTTGCGACCGGCATGCCAGTTTCGTCGTAGAACGAGGGATCACGAAGATTGGCAGCGCCGAAGAAAACGGGGCTGTGGGAGGTTGGCGTGTTGAAGACGACTTCGCCCGCTTTGATCCAGTCCTCGCGCGTTTTCAGCTCCGAGGGGTCGAAGGCGATCTCGGGTTGCTGTTTCTTGAGCCACTCCATGTAGCCGGCGGGCTCGCGGCTTGGGTGGTAAACAGGATAGCTTTTGTAAATGACGCGCTCGGAAATTCGATAATAAGTCTGTTCGGAAATGTGGACGGGGGAATACTTGGGGTTTGCGAGCGGCAGTTCGAGCGCCGCAACGGCCGCCTCGGTCCACGTCTTCGGAATCTGCGGCTGAAACGCGCTTGCCGCAAGCAAGATTGCCAGTGCTTTCATGAGAGACCTCCCGAGACAATGAAATTAACCGACATTTCTCCCCGCCTGACCAGGACGAGCCGCAACTCAAAAGCGGAACGTGGCCGTCATAGGACGCAGAGCGGCGAACCCTTCCCTCGCGGTATGGGCTCTGAATCTGGCCGCCGATCACGGCCCCGAAGTTCGAGGAAAGCGGGTTAACGGTTATTAGTCAGGATTTCTTTTTGGCCATCCTGGCACGGTAGAGTAGCCGATCCACGACCGCCATGCAACGGTTCGAATTACCTCATTAAAAATCTATCTGAAAGGGTTTCGTTGCCTCATTAAGGAATCTATTCGAAGTTGTCCCCGAGGGAGGGGCGGAATAGAAGGGCCCTTCGATCAGGAGGGCAACGATGAGGTGGACGATGAGAGAACGATGGGTGTTGGTCAAGAGTCTGGCAGCTCGCTACCAGAAGAGCGGCAAAAAGGAGAAGAGCCAACTGCTACTCGACGTCTTGGTGGCGATGATCCCACGAAACCCGGTTGCCGCCGCTGCGGAGATGGATCTCTTACCACTGATCATTGCCACCCTGTTGTTTGGGGCCGCCCTTGGAGCCATCGCGGAAGAAAGGCGGCAAGTGGTTCTCACATTCTTTCGAGCGATAAACGACACAGCGATGGTGATCATCAACTGGGTGATGAAACTCGCGCCATATGCAGTGTTTGTATTGATCAGCTCCACGGTTGCACGCTTTGGGCTTGACCTTCTGGAACGCCTCTTCGTGTACTCGCTCGTCGTGGTTGTGGCGTGCCTCATTCACGTCTTCGGTCCCCTTGCACTCGCCCTTTTATTCTTGGCGCGGGTGAAGGTCGGCGCTTTCTTCCGAGCCGTGGCCGAAGCCACCTTGGTCGCGTTCTCGACGGCATCCTCCAACGCAACGCCCCCGGTCAGCATCAAAGTCCTGGAACGCAACGTAGGCATATCAAAGGAGGTGACCGGTTTCGTCATCCCCGCCGGGGCAACCTTGAACATGAATGGCTCTGCCCTCTACAAAGCGGTCACCGCCATATTCATCTTGCAGGTGTATGGGCTTCCCATTGGCATGCAGGAGATCCTTACGATCCTCGTGACAGCCACTGCCGCAGCCGTTGCTGGAGTTGGCATACCGGGTAGCTCACTGGTAACCACCCTCATCGTCTTGAACGCCTTGGGTCTGGGCGCTCCGGCGGCAACCGGAATTGCAATGGTGGTTGGGATCGATCGTATGCTAGACATGTTCCGGACGACCACCAACGTCATCGGAGACCTTACCTGCGCCGCATTCATTGCTCGAAGCGAAGGAGAAACGCTAAAGGGCTCCTAGCCTGCTACGCTACGATCTGCTTCGCCGCCTCGGTTCCAACCCACGCACTGTAGGAGTCGGCTCCGCCCGGCGAACTCCCCTGGGCCAAGGGACCGAAAGTTCTGAAAATTCTTGTGGTCTACCGCCTCCGCTCTAAGCTTGCCAACCGCGCCTCCAGCGAGGCGATGCGCACACTACCTTGGTGAGCGCTGCGATGATGTTCATCGAACGGTGGAGCCCTCCCTGCTGGCTTCGTTTTCCTGGCCTCCACCCACGGTGGCGCTGTCCCCAGTGGCTTTGTTGACCAAGCCTCCACCCACGGTGGAGGCCCTTCCACTGGCTTCGTGACCAAGCCTCCACCCACGGTGCCAAAATTAGCCGAGGCAATGTTAGGGTTTTGTCTGGTTCCACCTCCTCCGATAGTGGAACCAACAACTCCAGCGCCAACGCTGTTGTCTTCGTGCCCACCGATGATATTTGGGCTAGTGCCGTTAAAAGTCGCCCGTATGGGCAATACCGGAGCGGCTTCTCCTGGCGGCCCCTGATCTCCCTTATCTCCCTTTTCTCCTTGCGGCCCAGGTGGTCCCTGCTCTCCTCCTCCGTTGCCGCCGGTCGCAGAAATCGTCAATTCATTCCCGGATGACGTGATGGTGACATTGTTGCCTCCCAGCAGACTCACATCTCCAGCGAGCGCATTCAGACTCTTGACTGCGGCCTCCGAAGCAAGCTTGTCACTGGTGACAGCCCCATTCGCAAGCATGCTGTTGGTAACACCCGAGTCGGGGATGAAAAGGGTCGCGTCTCCCGATTCAGCTCCTCCATCCAAACCGGAACCCGCGATCACTGCAGTGATGTTGGACAATTGGCGCAAGACTTACAACCGCTGCCAAGACGATAATCAGCGCATGCCGGGTTGTGATCATGATGGTGTTCCTCCTTTTGTGAGTTTTGCTTTTCAAAAGGCTCTGGATTCTTTGAGCGACGGGCTTCTCAACTACATCGTAGATCTGCTAACTCTACTAGTAGAAAGGATTACAGAAAAGACGAAAGGCCTGCAGAAAGGTCATGCAGGCACACCCCCGCCCGTAATTTCTCCTGAATTGGGCTTCTGAGACCGCACTTCGGAGTCTTCACCGTTAGGGGGCGTCGTGGGTGTCAGTCCCGAGTTCCATTGTCCCCGAGCAGGTAGAGCTTTTCCACGTACTCTTTCAGCATTCTGCGGGCCGAGAAAGGGGCCGCAATGGATCGGATAGTCTCTTTCATCAGCCCGATCCAATCTTTGGGAACTCCCTGGGAGTCCCGGTCATAAAAGCGGGGTGCAATCTCATACTCGAGCAGGTCGTAGATCGAGTTGGCAGTTGCGTCGTCGCCGTCCCCTTCAATCGCCCAACCGTTCTGCTTGTTGTATCCCTCGAACCACCATCCATCCAGCACGCTCAGATTCGGGATTCCGTTCAGCGAAGCCTTCTGACCGCTCGTCCCGCTTGCTTCCAGGGGAGCCGTCGGAGTATTCAGCCACACATCCACCCCGCTCACCAGGTAGTGTGCGACATGTTTGTCATAATCTTCGATGAAGGCTACATGGCCTGCCAGCTCGGCCGAAGAACAGGCTTTGAAAACCTGCTGCAGGAGGTATTTTCCAGGCTCATCCGCCGGGTGGGCCTTGCCGGAAAAGATGATCTGAATGGGCCGTCGCGGATTTCGCAGAATCCTCTTGAGACGTGCCAGATCCTTGAACAGCAGGGTCGACCTCTTGTAGGTAGCGAAACGCCGGGCGAAGCCGATAGTCAGAGCACTAGGAGAGAGAAGGGCCCCCAGGGCCACCAGATGATCTGCCGACGAGACACGTTTTTGCCATCGCCTCCGGGCTTCCTCGCGCACGAAATCGAGAAGCTTGGTTTTCAGTTTCAGATGAGTGTTCCAGAGATCGAGATCCGGGATGTGGAGGATGGGCTCCCAGAGATCGAGATCGTCATGCCGCGTCCACCAGTAGGGTCCGACGAACTTCTGGTAGTGATCTACCAGTTCGTTGGCGATCCAGGTGGGGACGTGGACGCCGTTTGTAATTGACTGAATCGGTGCCTCATTCGGTTCTACGCCCCAAACCTTGCACCACATTTCACGCGAGACTTCTCCATGCTTCTTGCTCACTCCGTTGGCCCGGCTGGCGGTGCGAAGGGCCAGCACAGTCATGCTAAAAGAAGGGCGATCCTCGAACTGTCCGAGCGCCAGAAACTTCTCCCGTGAAATCCCCAACAGTTCCCAGGTGCGGGTGAAATACTCCTCCATTTGGTCGAAGGAAAACTCGTCGTGCCCGGCTTGAACCGGAGTGTGAGTTGTGAAGACGACCGAGTCACGAACCTGTTCTAGAGCTTCCTCAAATGAGAGGCCAGCCCCTAGCTTTTCTCGAAGCATCTCGATACTGGCGAAAGCCGCATGCCCCTCATTCAGATGCAACACCTGAGGCCGAAAACCGAGTTCTCGTAGAAGTCTGGTGCCACCCATTCCGAGGATGATCTCCTGCCGCAATCGCACCTGATCATCTCCTCCGTAAAGCCGAGCCGTTACATCGCGCAGCCAGACAGCGTTCTCCTCTATGTCGGTATCCATCAGGAAGATTGGCACCCGCCCTATTTGGACCTTCCACACCGCAATCCAGACTTCATCATTGCCGAGTGGAACCCTTACCAGGAGCCGGGATCCATCCGCATTCACAACCGGCAAGATGGGGGCGCTGTTTGGTTCGAACCTGGTGTAGTTTGCAATTTGACGGCCATCCGGCTCAATCTCCTGGTGAAAGTAGCCCTCTGGATAGAGCGCTCCCATCCCCACCATGGGAATCCCCAGATCGCTCGCTTCCTTGCAGGTGTCCCCCGCCAGCATCCCCAGTCCCCCAGAGTAGAAGGGGAGTGAGTTGTGGAGGCCGAACTCGGCACAAAAGTAGGCGATGTGGGAGGAGCGATGCTGGGGATGAGACTCCGAAAACCAGGTGACCTGGGAGTTCATATACTCGTCATAGCGCCGGATCACCGAATCATACAGGGCCAGGAAATGAGGATTCTCAGCGATTGCTTCGACTTGTTCCCGATCGATGGTCTGGAGAAGTTTGACGGGATTGTGCTCGCAGGTTCGCCACACGGAGTGATCTAGGCGGCAGTAGATCTCGCGACCCGAGGCATGCCAACTCCACCACAGGTTGTAGGAGAATTCAGCCAGTCGCTCCAGCCGTTCCGGGAGACAATCGAACTCAGGGATTTCTACTTTGAATTTCATGAATTGAGCTGAGTTGCAAAAGGCCAGGTTGGCACTGAACTGCCGATCAGAAGGATCGTCTGGGGCCTTGAACAGGTCAAGCTGAAACTTGCGATCCCAGCGCCCGAGTCAGTCGAAGTCCCAGGGTCGATCCGGATCCTCCAGTTCGTCTTTGGCCTCCAGAGCTTTCTTGAATTTGTCTTCGAGTGACGCGTGCCGATCCTGTTCCTTGCGGAAAGCATCGGCAAACTTTTGGTCGGCTTGGCCTTTGCGATCGATGTCTCGCTGCAGCGCGGACTCGAGAGAATAATCGAGTTTCTTCTCCTGGCTCTTGAAAACCAGCCCCGTGTCGCCATCCACCTGGAGCTCAGCCTCGCAACAGGGACAGATCACTGTGAGTCTTCGATTATCCGCCATGATGCCGACATCTTAGCAGCAAATCCACAAGAAATGACCTGGCAACCTTCCGATTGACGGCAGCTCCGCACGAATCTCCCGCGTGGAGCTCGCGAAGCCTTGACGCAACTCTAAAAAAGGCGCCCTTGTGGGGTGAATTATCTGGGCTAACAGGGTTATGCTTGTTCCTTGAGCTCCTTTATCTGGCGTTGCACCTCGGGGGCGGATAAGAGCTCGTCGGCGGCGACGATGGAATAGAAAGGATAATCAGTCAAGAGCTGCGCCGCTCCTTGTTGCCGATCCACCAGACAGAATACTGCGACTACTTGGAATCCTGCCTGCTCCGCCACTGCGATGGCTTTCAAGGTGCTTCCACCCGTAGTGCAAACATCGTCGACCACGAAGACAGGCGCTCCAGCTCTCCCCTGGAACCCCTCAATGCTCCGTCCTGTGCCATGCCCTTTGGCCTGTTTCCGGGCGATGAAGGCCTGTAGCGGCTGGAATTGATTTCTTTCAGCGTAGCTGACGGCGGCCACGGCGGCCACGATGGGATCTGCCCCAAGAGTGAGGCCCCCAATCGCATCTGCCCGAAGCCCTTGTTGACGGATCAACTCGAGCAAGAGAAGAGCTCCCAGATAGGCCCCCTCGGGATCCAGCGTCGTCATTTTGGCATCGAAGTAGTAGTGGCTCTTCTGCCCGGAAGTCAGGGTGAAGTCACCAATGGTGAGCGACTTCTCGCGCAAGATCTCCAAATACCGATCGCGCAGGCGAGGGCTGTGTGACATCAATGGCTCCGATAGTTCGTGAACTGCAGATCGATCCCGAAGTCCTCTTCCTTAAGCGCCTGAATGACCGATTGTAGGGTGTCCAGCGCTTTTCCGGATACTCGTAGCGAATCTCCCTGGATCGAGGCCTGAACTTTGAGCTTCATGTTCCGGATATGCTTCGAGATTTGGCGCGCTTTCTCGGAGTCAATGCCCTGCTGGATTTGCACCCTTTGGCGGACGGTTCCACCAGCCGCATCCTCGATCCTGCCGAACTGCAGCGCCTTGAGCGAAACGCCTCTCTTGATCAGGCGCTGCTCCAAGATGTCTGTCACTGCTCTGAGCCGGTACGCGTCATCCGAGATCAATACCAATTCGGTGTCCTCGTGGGTGATATTGCTCTTGGAGCCTTTGAAATCGAAGCGTTGCCGAATTTCCTTCATCGTTTGATAAATGGCGTTCTGCACTTCGGTCATATCGGTGATCGAGACGATGTCAAAGGAATTCTGTTTAGCCAACTCCGTACCCCCCTACCCTGAGCCCGAGAAAGGCACATATTACCAGAAGTGCGCAGCCTTACTCTCCCGGCGAAGCTCCACCTCGCCAACTCCAACGGGGTTCAAGACCCGACCCACCAGCAAAGAAGTTTCCTTGATACCGTCTAGGAGATGGACTATCGAAGACTGGGCAGGACCGGCATCGACGTCTCCCCAGTCGGGTTTGGCGGATGGGGAATCGGTAAGCTGCTCTGGAAGGGGGGCGACGATGAAGAGTCGCGGGAAGCTCTGCGCGGCGCGCTCGAGGGGGCGGTCAACTTCTTCGACACTGCCTTGGCCTATGGGCACGGCCACAGCGAGCGCCTGATCGGGCAGGTGTTGCAGGAATCACCCGGCGTGTCTGCCCTTGTGGCTACCAAAATCACTCCCCTGAACATGGCCTGGCCTGCCCAAGGTTCGCTGAAAGAAGCTTTCCCGGAAGAGCATCTGCTGCGCTGTGTGGGGCTCAGTCTTGAGAATCTCGGGTGCGACTCGCTCGATCTCGTGCAACTTCATGTCTGGAATCCTGACTGGATTGCCGATAGCAGCTGTTTCGACTGCCTTGAGGATCTCCGTTGTGCTGGCCTGCTTCGCTTGATTGGCGTTTCCGCGAATGACCATGAACCGAATTCGGTAATCGAACTGGTGGAAAGCGGCATGGTTGATACGGTGCAGGTGATCTACAACATTTTTGATCAGTCAGCGGCTAATCGGCTATTCGAGGTATGCCTGGAGCAAGGAGTGGGGGTGATTGCTCGAGCCCCCTTCGATGAGGGTGCCTTGACGGGGAACGTGACCCGTCAGACCCGGTTTCCAAAGAAGGATTTCCGAAACATCTATTTTGACGGAGCGCGGCGCAAAGAGCTGGAGCCGCGGGTGGAAGCATTGAGGGAGCTCTTGGGAGAGGAAGCCGCGACCCTTCCCGAGCTGGCGCTCCGCTTCTGCCTCAGCCATCCTGCGGTGAGTACCGTGATTCCCGGAATGCGCTTCCTCAGTCATGTCGAGATGAATCTCGAAGCGGCGCAAAAAGGCCCTCTCTCACAGGACCTGGTTACGAGGCTCCGGGCCCATCGCTGGGACAAGAATTTCTACCAGAGAGGCTGACTCTAAGAACGCTGCCTCTTCAAATCGGGTCAAGAGTCGTCCTCGGTCGAAGCTCGCCGATTCGGAGTGCGCGTAGCTTGCTTGCTACCGCTTTGGTATCCGGGTCGACGTTCTCCGTCGGTTTGGCATTCGGAGTTTGAAGTGTTATCTCGGATCTAGGGCATAGGATTTACGAGTTTCACCCGTCACTGGTAAGTATCCCGGATCCACTCCTCGAGCACTTGACCGGGGTTGTCGATGCCCTGCGCATCGACCCGAAAGGCGGCACTTCGAGGCGGTGCGTTCTTCAGGAGAATCAGGCCGTGTTCGTAGCCCTTGAAAAGCTGACGGCAAAAATCGCTGGGGGACTGTTCCTGCCGGCCGGCCTTCTCCAAGATCCGATTGACGGCATCGTCCGTGAAAGAAATTGGGAATCCGTATATTTCTTCGAATTCGCCTTCGAGTTTCTTGATCTGGAAGCCAGCCACGCGTGAGTGGAAACGGTCCGGGTTGGCGAGTAGAAGCTCCAATTCTTCATCCGGATTATTGACCAATTCGGTGGTAACGACCAGTTCCCGAATCTCTTCCCGGTCGGGTAGGACGTACTTGTAGTTGCGAAGAGTCCTTTCACAAACCGTCATCAGGCCCCGGGCTCCCGTACCCTCGGCAGCTGCCAGCTCGGCCAGCGCCCGCATCCCCTCATCAGTGAAGTAGATATCGATTCCATAGGCCAGGAAGTCCTGTTTGTACTGGCGAAGCAGAGAACCCTCTGAGTATCTCAGGATCATGAAAAGATCATCGACCGAAAGCGGATTGCAATGGACGACCACAGGCAGCCGGCCCACGAATTCGGCTTCGAAGCCGTAGTCAATGAAGTCGTTGGAGCTGACTTCACCAAAGAGAAAATGTTCTTGTTCGGATTCCCTCTTCGGTCCGGTGAATCCGATCTGTTTGCTGCCCAGCCGTTTGCGGATGATCTCGAGCAAACCAGTGAACGCGCCGCTCACGATGAAGAGAATGTGTTTGGTGCTGATGGTCTTCCGTTCGACTTCGCCCTTAGCTTGGAGCTCGATGAAGGCCTGCATTTGCCCGGCGACATCCGAGGCAGCGCGCAATGAGACCTCGGTCTCTTCCATCAATTTGAGGAGGCCGCGCTGGACTCCATGCCCGCTCACATCCTTACCCAGGCTATTGCCGGTGCTGGCGATCTTATCGACTTCGTCGATGTAAACAATGCCGTATTGAGCCAATTCGACATCTCCGCCAGCTTGTTGCACGAGTTCCCGCACCAGATCCTCGACATCTCCGCCGACGTAACCCGTTTCGCTGTACTTAGTGGCGTCCGCCTTCACGAAGGGAACACCGATCAAGTGAGCGATATTCTGGATCAGATAGGTCTTCCCCACTCCAGTGGGACCGATCAAGATGATGTTCTGTTTCTTGTAGTCCCGGCAGTCCTCCTGTGTGTGACAGGATTGAATGTGGTGATAATGATCGCAGATTGCAGTCGCAAGTACCTTCTTGGCGTCGATCTGCTGAACCACGAAACGATCCAGCTCCTCCTTGATCTGACTGGGAAGATACTCGAATTCGAAAGCCTTTTCCCGATTCACTTTCTCGTCAGCTGGAGGATCGGGATCTTCAGACTTTGTCTTGGGGAACAATTCCAAACGAAGATTTGAACCCAGCTTGCTTTGCAGAAGTTGCCGAAGTTCGTCCGGGCTCAAATTCTTGTCAGAGGCCATAGTCAAGCTCACCCTCGAAAAAAGCGGCAGCGCGAAGATCACGCCGACTCGCTCAACATCTTACTATCTTAGGATACCTGAGCCGGCCAGGTTGTGATGAGGCTTTCTCTGTCTGCCGTATGAACTGATCTTTCCATTCCCGCAATTTGTCCACCAGGTTGGGCACAGCCACGCCGCGATGACCATCGGGATAAGCCTCGAGTTTGTCGATGGCTAATTGCATCATGGAACGGGCAGCCCCCAGCTTGCCATGCTGGTAATGATGAAAGGCCACGGCAGTCTGAATGATTCCTTGCAAGAAGGCTTGTTCGGAGCTGACTTCCTGCAGCCAGATTTCCTCAATGGCATCGTGGCATTCGTAGAATTCTTCTGCGTTGAAGAGGGCGAGCCCTCGTTCGAATTGTTCTTCGAACTCATCTTCCATAGGTCTTTGTTGAGAAGTGCTTGTCCCAAGGACAGGTCGGACCTCAAGAGCCTCTGTAGACGCCCGCGTAGACGGTACGAAAGGGGGCCACGCAGTAAGCCTCGACGAGCTTCCGGGTTGGTTTGGGAGCTTTGGCAAGATGGGCGATCGCTTCCCCCGGCAGAGTGAACGAGAGTTTCATGATCTCGGTTTGCTTGCTCCGCTTCTCGACACTGAAAGCCTTATCGAGGTTGGACTCCAGCTGAAAGATGTCCTGGTGGGGAGGGCGTCCCAATGTGCGAGGTGAAGTAATCACTTTGGCGCCTGCAACCCGATAATGTTCGAGCAGGCGATTCCTGAAATCTGTGTAGTCAAAGTTCTCGACTTTGTTATTGACGCTGATCTCCAGTTCACAGGAGGAACTCTTCCAAGTGGCGCGTACTCCATAGGTGAAGTCCAGTTCCCCTTTGTTGAACTTGATTCGGTGCCCGTTTTCGTCATGGAAACGTTTGAGCTCGATCTCGCGGCCATCAGGATTCTCATCCTCTTCAGTCAAGTAGTAACCGGAAACCCGCTCGAACCAATCGTCAATGATACTCTTGAGTGCCTGCTCGAAACTCTCTCGTTCTGCCTTGGTTAACCTACTTGCCATAGCTTTTCAGAAGCTCCAGTACAGCGACTCCATTTCGGAATCGAGGTACTAGGTAAACCGTAATTCTAAACCACCTGGACCATGGGAACAACGCAAAATTTTAGCGGTGGGCTGGGGTCCGGGTGTCGCCTTTTCAACAGCCCTCCGCTTCGCCCCGGCATGGGGTTTATGCTACCATCCGCTGTTACGATGAACCGGTGGTCCAGGTTTTTGGCGTTTTCGCTAATTGCGGCATTTTCTACGGGCTGCGCTTCGCGAATCACCAAACAACCTGTGGATCGAGCGAGCCAGATCAAGGCCCACCGATACACCATCGATGGGGACCAACTTCTGCGATCCGGTAAAGACCATCTAGCTCTTCTCTCTTACCTGGAAGCATCCACCTTCGATCCCTACAATCAGGTCATCTCCAACAAGTTGGCGATAGCCTATGCCCGGCTGACACGGTTCGGCCAGGCGAAACGGGCTTCCGATCGAGCCATTCGTTTAGAGCCCAAGTATTCATTTGCGTATAATACCCGCGGCATCATCTTCCTTGGCTTGGACCAGGTTGCAACCGCAGTCCGGGCTTTCGAAAAGGCTATCGATCTGGCTCCTGACAAGCCTGCCTTCTATATCAATCTGGGTAGCGCTCAGCTGAAATTGGAACGTTTTGGCGAAGCGCGATCGTCCTTTCAGCGGGCTCTGAGTCTTGATCCCGAAGCATTCGCAATGAACGACACACTCGAAGTGGCGGCCAACCACACTGAGGCCCAGCCCAAGCCCGAACGTCACTACCAGATGGCCAAATTGTTTGCCGATATGGGTGACAAGAAAACCTGTCTGCACTATCTGGCGAAGGCGTTGGAGGATGGATTTCGGGATCGGAAGAGATTGGCAACCGACAATTCCTTCTCAGCATTGCTGGAAGATGCCGAGTTTATTAGTTTGGTGAGTTCCTACGGAATAGTGTTCCGATCAGGTGCTAGTTGAGCAGCCGGCTCAGGCGCAACTGAAGTTCTTCCCGACTGAGAAAAGCAGAGTCGGGCAAAGAATTCTCTTCTTCCTCCTCCTGCCCTCGCAACAGGGTCCGCAACTCAAAGCTGGTGCAATTCCGCAACAGGTCGCGTACTTCGTCCGATGTCAGATCATTGGGATGTGATCCGGTGGGGGAGATCCAGAGCTCGTTTTCCAGCGTACGACAACCAATGACCAGATGGTTGTTCCGGCAGTAGATCTCTAGGTAGTCGAGCGTAATCCAGTCCAGTTTCTTGCTCATTACGTTGCAGCTCCTCCAAACCAGAGAAACGCTCCCGATTATCTCGACCCGGGAGCTGACTGTATGCATTATCGCGGTTAGACCAGATTTTGGTTGTGAAGTCAAACGGGAAGTTCTACTCGGCTGCAGCGGAACGTCCGATCTTCCCGCCCGAACTCGCTCCAGTGTAGAATCTGGCTGGTCTAAACATGGACTACCGGACTTCGCTTCAATACCTGGAGAGATTGGGCAACGAGTATTTGACAATGAAGCTCGGCCTGGACAAGGTCCGCCAGCTTCTCGCAGAATTGGATCAACCTGAGAGTACATTCAAGTCGGTGCTGGTAGCTGGCACCAACGGGAAAGGTTCAGTCAGTCGTTTTCTGGCCTCGATTGGTCAGGCATCCTACCCAAATTGTGGGCTCTACACCTCTCCCCACGTCGAGAATTTGCGACAACGAATTCAGGTGGCGGGTGAGACAATCAGTGAACAGCTCTTCGCCCGCGCTTTCAGCCGGGTGGCCACGGCAGTTCGGTACTGCCGCTTCAAATACCATCCCACTTACTTTGAAATGCTGACGGCTACGGCGTTTGTCGCTTTTCGCCGCGCAGACTCAAAGTTCTCGGTTTTGGAAGTGGGACTGGGGGGGCGGCTGGACACAACGAATGTGGTCGAAGCAGAAGTTTCAGTAATTACTCCGATTGCCCATGACCACCAGCATGTTCTGGGTCACACCCTGGCCGAGATCGCGCGTGAAAAGGCGGGCATAATGCGCCCCGGGAAACCGGTCATAGTCGCCCCCCAGGAACCGGAGGCTCGACTGGAATTGCGCTCGATTGCCCGTCGCCTCGGGGCCTCCTGGATCGAACTCGATCGCGGAGAGATTGTGGAGGAGCCCGGTCCGGACGGCCGCTACGCTTTCGAGTACCGAGGCTGCTCGGTGACTCTTGGCGTGTATGGTCGGCATCAGGTGGAGAATGCGGCCCTGGCTATCCTCACTGCCCAGACCCTGGCAGGACAGGGAACCGACTTGCCGGCCGAAACCTGGTCACGACAACTCGAGAGAGTGATCCCTCTGGGAGTCATGTGCCCGTTAGCCCAGGAGCCGCTCACCCTGGTTGACGGCGGACACAATCCGCATGCTCTTGCCGCACTGGCGAGATTCGTGCAAGAGCACACCCCCCGTCCCCGGGCGCTGGTCCTGGGTATGATGAAGGACAAGGATGCGCGATCTGGCGTGCCGCCGTTGGCCAGTCTTTTCGACCAGGTCATCTTTGTGCCGTTGAAATCCAGGCGAACATCGACTCCTCAGGAATTACTCGAAATCTACCCCCCAGCCGAGATGATGGATGACCCGATCGAGGCGATTCGCGTCGCTCGCAAGTCGAATCAATTCGTTCTCGTGGCCGGCTCTTTTTACCTCGCTGGAGAAGTTTTGGGGAGATGGGGGAAGAGAAGTGAAGCAGGAAAGGCATGATCAAGCTGTCTCAAAACTAGCCAGAACCGGCAGTTTGACCTTTCCGGAAACGGAATTTCAAAACCGTGGGAGGTGCCTTCCGAGGCGGCGATTCTATTGAAAATAAAATCTTTAGATCGGGCCTGACGATCCCCTCGCGGCCTGGGCCGGCCCATCCCACACCTCCGAAACCACTGCGGTGCCATCCAGGGAGAGAGCTTAGCTTTTTCGGACTCACTAAGCCGTTTCGGCTTAGTTCTCGGTACAACTTTCGCTTTTGGGAGGTAGATTTCCGCAGGCAATCGAGTTGGTGACTCCCGACGTGAGGGTTGCGCAGGCGACAGTGATTGCGCTCCCCCGAGCTTCCGTCTCTGTCGTTCCGCTGGCGGTCGCACATTTAGTCCCGCCTCCAAATTCCATGCACACTTCGCAACTGTAGTGATCCAGTTTCATGGAGCTGTAGACGACGTAAGCTATGAAAAGGAGAAAGAATAGTGGTATCGAGATCTTTGCCCAGCGCGACATACCCTGCCATTATCATTGAAATCCGGCCGCGAGCGAAAGTCCTCACTTAAGAAAGATCAGGTTTTTGGCTCGGTTCATGAAGCAAAAGAGGATTCTTACATTTCGGTCCAGCGAACGGCAGCTACTCGAGTGTCTGGAGTGGCTGACTGAAAACGTTGTACTTCGGCGGGGAGCCTGCATCGTAGGCGGCTGCCGGGCTGCTGCTGACGAGTTGGTCAGGAGGCTCTCAGATCAAAGAGGAGGAATTGCCGGATTCTCCCGTTATTCTTTGATGCAGCTGGCCAGTGAACTGGCCGGTCCGCGGCTGGCCCGGCGCGGCTGGCTTCCGCTGACCAGGCTGAGCGAAGGCGCGATTCTACGACGGGTCATCCACAAGGCCCTCCAACGGAACGCTCTCAGCTACTTTCTCCCGGTGGCGGGAATGCCCGGGTTTTCGAGGGCGCTGAGTGCCACTTTGAGCCGGCTCCAAATGGATCGTGTGGAAGAGTCCCGGCTGATCCAGTTGGGGGTCGCGGGAAGCGATCTGGCAACTCTCCTGAAATCTTATCGGGGCGAATTAGAGGAATCGGGGCTGGCTGATCGAAGCCAGATCCTGACCCACGCAAAGTCAGCCCTCGACTCGCGAGCGGGAGAGCTTCCGGTGGTGCTCCTGGATTGCCGGATACGGGGGGTTGTCGAGACTGAGTTCATCTCTGCTCTGGTCGATTCCGCGGCAGCCAGTCTGGCGACCATTCAGCATGGGGACGAATTGGGTCTCACGGCATTGCAGGCTGCTTTCAGCATCGAGCCCGAGGCCCCCGACCTCTCAGCGGCAGCAGATTCTCCTAAAAGCCGCCTCGAACGGCTCAGAAACCTGCTTTTTGAGCCGGACAGCGAAGCGAACCAAGCCGGTTCCGATGAGACTTTGGGTTTCTTCTCGGCTGCGGAAGAGAGCCGGGAATGCGTCGAGATAGTGCGACAGATCCGGGACTCCGTCAGCCAGGGAGTTCGTTTTGACGAGGTGGCGGTACTGCTGCGCCAGCCATATTTGTATTTTCCGCTCATTGAGGATGCGTTTCGTCGGGCTCAGATTCCGGTTTTCATGACCCGAGGAACACGTCGCCCCCATCCCTCGGGTAGAGCCTTCCTGGCCTTGCTCCAGTGTGCTTCGGAGAATCTCTCAGCTTCACGATTTGCCGAGTACCTTTCGCTGGGACAGGTTCCCCAGCCAGACTCGCTGGGCGCCCCCCCAGTCCAAGTTGTCGAGTGGGTCGCTCCAAGCAATGAGCAAATGGTTCTCAAGACAGTCTTTGAGGTTTCCCACACCGAGGAAGACGAAGTGAACGCCTTCTCGGAGGATGCCGGTGAGGATTCTCCTGTGGTTGCCGGGAACCTCCGAACACCTCAGCGTTGGGAACAGTTGCTAGTTGATGCATCGGTCATCGGAGGAAAGGAACGCTGGGAATCCCGGCTGCGTGGCTTGACCCGGGAGCTTGAGCTGCAATTGCGCCGGCTCGATCCGGACGAGGAAGTCCAACAGAAGAGCCTCTTACAGAAACTCCACTATCTTGGACACCTGACCCGGTTTGCCGAGCCACTAATCGCGGAACTCGATGGATTGCGGGAGCCGGCAAATTGGGCTGGCTGGCTGGCTCGGTTGGAGCGCCTGGCCGGGATGGCGTTGCGCTGGCCAGCCTCTGTATTGGCTGTTCTGAGTGAACTTCGGCCGATGGCCGAGGTTGGCCCAGTCGGGCTGGACGAGGTTGAGGCGATCCTTTCGGAAAGGCTCAAGTTCCTACAAGAGGAACCCCCGGGCAGCCGTTATGGCCAAGTGTTCGTGGGAGGCCTGGATGAAGTTTCTGGCATGGCTTTTCGAAGAGTCTTCTTGCCGGGCTTGGCAGAAGGAGTGTTTCCACAAAAACCCCGGGAGGACCCTCTTCTGTTGGATCGGGATCGAGCCCGCGTCAAATTGCCGCTATCCCTGGAACGGGCCAATCACGATGAACGGCTATTGCTTCGGACGGCCGTTTCGGTGGCAAGTGAACGGCTCACGATCTCTTATCCCCGCATGGAGCTGGCTCAAGGCCGACCCCGAGTTCCTTCGTTCTACTTCCTCGATGTGCTGCGCGCCGCCGAAGGCCGGTTGCCGGACGTTCGCGAGCTCGAACGGCGGGCGGCAGCAGCCTCCAGTAGCCGACTCGGCTGGCCGGCTCCACCCCTTCCCGAAACTGCTCTCGATGATCCCGAATACGATCTAGCGAAACTGGAAGCTGCGCTGCACGCCGAATCCGGTCCACGCCGAGGGCAGGCACGCTTTTTGCTCGAAGTTAACCAGGCCCTGGCGCGCTCCCTTCGAAGCCGCTGGAGCCGCTGGTCTGCCAAAGGTTTTTCCAAATCAGACGGATTCGTCACGGACGAAGCCGAGGCGCTCCATCTGATTCGCCGACAGAGCATGTACCTGCGAAGTTTCTCACCTACCGCGTTGCAGAATTTTGCTCGTTGTCCTTACCGTTTCTTTCTTTATGCAATTCACAGACTGCAACCTCGGGAAGAACGGGTGGCGATTGAACAGATGGACCCTCTGACACGGGGAGCACTCTTCCACGAAGTCCAGTTCAAACTGTTTAACCGGCTCCGAGAAAAGGGGGAACTGCCGATTCGCCCCGAGAACAGGCAGTCCGTGGAGACGGAGGCTGAGTCTCTCCTGCAAGAAGTGGCTGACCACTTCTTGCAGGAGTTGGCGCCTGCCATTCCCAGCATCTGGGAGAGTGAGGTGAAAGGGCTAGCGGCAGACTTGAGAGGTTGGATCAGGCGGGTTGCTGAGTCAAAAGGGAACTGGATTCCCTACCGTTTTGAATACGCCTTCGGACTCCCCGCAGCCTCCGATCGCGACCCACACAGCCAGCCAGCTCCAGTTAAAGTCTTTGACGGCATACTACTGCGCGGCTCGATCGATCTCTTAGAAGCCGACCAAAAGGGGCAGTTCCTACGGGTTACCGATCACAAGACCGGGCGATCCCCCAGGGAGCCTCATCTGGTGGTCAAAGGAGGTGAGATTCTGCAGCCCATCCTGTATGGGGTCGCGGCAGAGGCGCTGAGTAAGCGCCCCGTGCTCGAGGGCCGCCTTTCTTATTGCACTCAAAGAGGCGATTTCCAAGTTCGTTCAGTCACCCTCGACGATCTCAATCAGGAAAAGGCTCGCCATGTCCTGAGCGTGATCGAAGATTCAATCCAACAGGGTTTTCTGCCAGCGGCTCCGCGTCAAGATGCATGCCGCCTGTGCGATTATCGAAGCGTTTGCGGTCCTTACGAGGAGCTCCGGGTAGCTCGCAAGCGCCCCGATCGTTTGGAAGCCATTTCCAAGATCCGAGGACTTCCCTGAGGATGAGGACCAAGCGAAATTGATTGTCAAGTTTGCAACTCCCGAGGACCGGGCCGACGAAGAAGCCCGCCGCCGAATTCGCGAAGAGATCGGAAGCAGCTTCCTGGTAGAAGCAGCGGCCGGGACGGGCAAGACTACTGCCTTGGTGGGGCGCATCGTACAAGTGTTGAGCCAGGGAGCCGCCAGGGTTCACGAAATCGTGGCGGTGACCTTCACCCGCAAAGCCGCCGGCGAACTCAAGCTCCGACTCCGGCAGGAGCTCGAAAAAGCACGGCGGAATACCTCTTCTCGAGCTGAGAGGAAGAACCTTGAGCATGCCATCTCGCGCCTCGAAGAAGCCCGCATTGGAACGATCCATTCGTTCTGTGCCGACATCATCCGGGAACGGCCGGTGGAGGCCCAGGTCGATCCCGGTTTCCAGGAGCTGAACGAGGACGAAGCGCCGCGGCTGTTCGAGCGTGTCTTTCGGCTCTGGATTCAGCGAAAACTTCGCCAGATGCCTCCCCAGCTCTCGCGGGTTCTGGCTCGTCTCGTGCAGAGTCCCTGGGAGAGCCCCCTCGATCGTCTCAACGCCGCCGCTCGGGCGAGTTCCGAATGGCGAGACTTTGAGGCCGAATGGGAGATCCGGAGCTTCGATCGAGAGGCACTCATGGAGGGTCTCATCCAACGAATAGTGAAGCTGGCGGAGATTAGTGAAGCTTGTCCTTACAAGACCGACTATCTACGGATGGACCTCCAACCCACCCGCTTCTTCGCCCGTAATTACCGCCGGTCGCAGCAATTGCGCCATCAAGATCCAGACAATCTGGAGGCGGATCTGGTGGAGCTCTCACGCACCTTGAGGAGGCGTCGCCGAAGAGGCCGGGGCCCCTTCTCCCAGGGTCATAGCCGCCAAGACGTCCTGGCTCTTCGGAGCGAGGTACTGGTGGAACTGGAGGAATTCCAAATCGCTATGGATGCCGATTTGGCCGCCCGGCTCCACCAGCTCTTTCGGGAAGTGTCGCTCGAGTACCAAGAGCAGAAGCGCGCCAGAGGTGTCCTCGATTTTGTGGATCTGCTGGTCTGTGCCCGCACCCTCATCCGAGATGAGCCAGCTGTACGCGGTTACCTGCAGGAGCGTTTTACACGGCTTTTCGTCGATGAATTCCAGGACACCGATCCCCTTCAGGCCGAACTGCTCATGCTGCTGAGTGCCGATGATCCTTCTGTCAGCGATTGGCGCCAGGTCCGAGCCACAGCCGGAAAACTCTTTCTGGTGGGTGACCCCAAACAGTCGATTTACCGGTTTCGCCGAGCCGATGTGATTCTCTATCAGCAAGTTCGGAAACATTTGACCCAGGCCGGCATTGAGACGCTATTCTTGAGCCGGAACTTTCGTTCCACTCGTCCTCTGCAACAGCTCATCAATGGAGCTTTCAGCCCAGTCATGATCGCCGACGTGGAGAGTGGGCAACCCGACTATGTGCCCCTACTCGAGAAAGGAGTCGAGAACCCGGCTTTTCCGCCGTTAGTGGTCTTGCCGGTTCCCTACCCCTACCAGGATTGGGGAATTACCCGAAAGCAGATCGCTGCTGGAGAACCCCAATTGATCGCCGCTTTCCTGGCCTGGCTGATTGAAAGTCAGTGGAAGATTCGGGATCCTGCACATCCCGACCAATGGATTCCGATCGAGCCCCATCACATCACCATCCTGATGCGAAAGTTCGTGTCCTGGCGTCAGGATCTGACCCGGCCCTACGTCCGAGCCCTGGAAGCTCGAGGAATTACTCATGTGCTTATGGGCTCCAAAAGCCTGCATAGCCGTGAGGAAGTGGAAACCTTGCGGTCCGCTCTGCAAGCCGTAGAATGGCCCGACGACGAACTGGCAATCTTCGCCACTCTGCGGGGGAGCTTCTTCGCCTTCGATGACGCTACCCTTCTGCGTTACCGAAAAAGCGTCGGTCCTCTCCATCCCTTCCAGTCCAATGGGAAGAGCGATGAACCCTGGCAGCGTGAGGTGGGCGAAGCGCTATCCCTGTTGGCCGATCTTCACCGGCGGAGAAACTATGTGCCGATCGTTGCCACCATCTCAAGGCTGCTCGAAGCGACTCGAGCTCACGCCGGATTTGCGCTCCGCCCCAGTGGAGATCAGGTGCTGGCAAATCTACGCAAGATCTGGGATCTGGCACGGCGTTATGAGGCGACAGAGGGTCTGAGCCTGCGCGGTTTCGTGGAGTCCTTGAATCGCAAGGCAGAGCAGGATGCCTCTACCGAGGCCCCGATCGTGGAGGAGGGGGCGGAAGGAGTTCGTATCATGACTCTTCACGCCGCCAAAGGGCTAGAATCTCCGGTTGTCGTGTTGGCCGGACTGACAACCGCCGCCACAGCACGTGAGCCGGACAAGTGCGTTGATCTGGAAAAGAACCTGTGTGCCACCCGGATTCTCGGATTCAAGCCCTGGGAACTGGTGCAGAACGCTGCCGCCGAACATGACCGCGATCGCGCAGAAGCAGTTCGGATCTCCTATGTGGCTGCCACCCGGGCCCGCGACTTGCTGGTCGTTCCGGCAGTGGGTGACGAACCGGTCGATGGATGGCTGTCCGATCTCAGTCCGGCAATTTATCCCCCCCGTTCCACCTGGCGAACCCCCCAGTCCCCGCCGGCTGTCTGCCCAGCCTTTGGAGACAAGACGGTGCTGAGCCGCCCTGTGCGCCAAGGTGGCTTGACCGAGCGCTCGGTCAAGCCGGGTCTGCATCGTGCTGAGGCCGGCCAGCACCAGGTCTTGTGGTGGGATCCGGCGGTGCTGGATCTGGATCTGGAACCCGATCTCGGTCTTCGCCAGGAGCAAATACTGGCCCGTCCAGAGGATCCTGCCGATGAGCAACGCTCACTCACTGAATATCGCCACTGGCAGCAAGCTCAGGCAAGGGCTCGGGAACTGGGAAGCCACCCCCAACGCACAATTTTCCGGCCCAGTACCGCACAGCAAGACCCTCCCGATGATCTGGCGACGATCACAGTCGAAACGGTTTCCAGCGACCTGCCTTCGAGTCGCGGAAGACGCTATGGGACCCTGGTGCACACAGTCATGCGGGATGTGGACTGGGAAGCCCCCGGAGAGATTGACACCTTGGCACGATTCCACGGTGCTTCCATGCAGGCCACGCCCGACGAAATCGAAAGCGCCGCCCGGGCGGTGCTGGCCGCGCTAGCCCACCCCCGCTTGGTGACGGCCCGCCAAGCCCAGTTGAGCTATCGAGAATACCCGATCATGGTGCGACTCGATGACGGACAGTTGCTGGAAGGAACCATCGATCTTCTCTACCAGGACGAAGAGACTTGGGAGGTCGTCGACTTCAAAACCGATCGCGAAATACAGAGGAGAAGACAACTTTATGAGCGCCAGCTTCGTTGGTATGTACTGGCTGTAGGGAAGCTGAAGGGTGAACCGGCAGCCGGATGCCTGCTGGTGGTGTGAAAAAACTCAAGTTTTTTTGAAACCAACGCATGGCCGGGCTTGTCTATACGGTGAGAATCACGAAAGGAGAGTTTTGTCGTGATCATTACAGATAATTGCAAAAGAGAACTGTTGCTGGGCTTCCTGCACGGTGAGTTGGACGTCGATGACTGTCTGGAATTCCTCGAGCACGTGGAAAACTGTACTCGTTGCTGGGGAGAAGTGTACAACGCCGAGAAGAACAAGCACCCTCACTACTACAAGAAGAGCACGAGGCAAATGAAGATTTCCGAGCGCGAATTAAAGCGCATCGACACACCTGTCAGGAAACAGAATGACAGCGAGGTGTACCGAGTAGCCTGAGCCGACCCCTAAGAAGGTCTTTTCATATAGATCGAAGGGCAGTCTCCCGATAACCGGGAGCTGCCCTCTTTTTAGTTTTGTATTCTTGTATCTCTTCGACCTCGTCGCTAGAATGGCGGTCTACCGAAAACGGGGGGACCTGCGGTTCGATTTTAGGGGACCGCTCCCAGGCCACTGGTCTTAAGGTTCCGCAATACAGGTGCCGGAGGGTAAACATGACGCTTCTCGTATGGATCGGATTGGCAGTTTCGATGGCGGGCCTCTTGCTGCTGACCATCTTCGGTCTGGTATGGGTGAAAGATACTTTTGTTCACACCTGGGGATTCCGAGTTGGGATCGCCTTGATGCTTGCCGGTGTCTCACTCCTGTCGGTGGCCAACTGATCGATGGCACCGGATTGTGGAGCTGGAAGCAGGTTTGTTGATGAGTCTTGACGATATCCCCGCAGTGCGCTTGCTGAACTTGGGAGTCTCGTTCCGGTATCTGGTCTTTCGATTGACTTCGGGCCAAAAAGAGACGCTCCTGGTCCGCGGTCTAAACTTCCGACCCTACGAGACCGGGATCGAACAGCGAATCATCAACCAGACCCGAGAAGAGTTAGCCGAGTTCGGCTTTCAAGAGGACCACGATGAGCTGGCTACCAATGGCGGAGGTACGGCGAGACTGAATCCTTACAACGAGTCGATCACACTCTTCGGGGCCTCACCAGAAAGAGACCCGGAGGAGAATCGGGACGAAGTTCACGAGCTGTTCCAACAGGCCTTCCCCCAACACTCAGTCGATTGGTTCTCGGAGGGTCACGCCGCCGAGGTAGAGCAAAAACAACGCGAGGCGAAAGCCAAAGCCAAGGCCGCCAAGGCTGCTGCCAAGGCCAAGAAAGCGGCGGCGGAGAAGGCGGTCGCAGCGAAAGCCGAGCCCAACTCAGTCGAAGCTGATGTCGGATCGGAAGCTGCCGAAGACTGACTGAAACAGTAATCTCCGGAATGGCGGGAAACGACCATGGCACTTGATCTGCTGAAAGATCCTACCACCGTCAAGCAGAACAACCAGCGCAAGCGCAAACCGCGCATCATCGCGGTCATCAACTCCGCTTGCACCGGTTGTGCAGGCTCACCCGCCTGTGTCGACTACTGTCCAGTGGAAAGCTGCATGATTTGGGTAGACGACGAAGATCATCCTCCGTTTGGCCGTATCGAGGTTGATCCACTGCTTTGTATTGGCTGCAAGCTCTGCATCAGCAAAGGTCCGCAGGGCACCCTCCTGGACGGCTGCCCCTGGGATGCCATCGACATGGTCGATCTGGCGGCCATCGAGAAGGACTTCGGACCGTTACCGTATTAGCGAGGTGGAGAGGTGCCTAGTTCCGGATTTCGGACCTCGGACTTCGAACTTTCCGGTTCTTCCGCCAATCTCTGAGCCGTCAATTTCGCCTGTTCCCGCAACTCTGAGCTGTAATCCTGATTGTCGACAAAGGCCTGAACCGCGGGGAGATCCTCGGCCTGCCCTATTAGATAGAGAGCCCGGAGGGCTTCCCAAGCGTGATCGGGTGGGGCTGCCAAAGTAGCGATGGGCTGACCGTGTGTGACTTGCTGGCCCTCTTCCACCAGCACCTCAAGCACTCGAGAAGCAAGCTGTGCCGGAATCAGCCACTCTCTTTGATCGCTTTCTAATCGAGCGATCACACTACTGGGTGAAATCCAGTCGCCCCGCTGCACTTCGAACCAGACTACCCCCGCCGCAGGAGCCCGAATTGGAAAAGGCTCGAGCATGGACCGCAGTTCTGTAAGGGCGCTCCGGTCGGAAAAGCGAACCAGCCCCCAGCGCAGCGTTTCGCCGTACCAATGGATGTGGATCCTCGAGCATCTGAAGCAGAGTCTCGCGAAAGAGGCGGGAAGTGGTCCCCTGCCCCATGACCCAGGAAGCCAGAGTTCGGATCTCCTCCCGCTCATTTGTGGAAAGGCGACTGATTGCCGGATAGTAGCGACTGGCCTGGTCATCTCCAGACCGAATCAACTGCTCGACCAGAGCCAGGGCATGCTGTACTTCCCGAGCACTCGAAGGGGTGGTCAGTTGCTGCTCGATCTGTTCGGGGGTGAGAGGGCGCCCGAACCAGACGCTCTGCCAGAACAATGCTGGAATCAAGATCGAAACGATTAGCACTACGGCCAATAGGATCTTGTTCTTGCGGGTGAGATCGGGAACTGGGATCAGACTCATACCCTCAACTCATGAAACAGTGACGATCTGAGCGCCCCGGGCCATCTGAAACGTGGTCAGAAAGATCATGATCCCAAAGATGACGATGACACCCAGAGAAACAGAGAACGAAGGGGTTTCTTGTAGCAATTCAGGGTGGTCCCAGTAGAACACGTGCTGGAGCAAGGCGAGTCCATAAGCCAAAGGATTGAGTTGCATCAACCACTGGAGCCAGGCCGAAGCCCCGGAAATCGGAAAGAGTGCGCCCGAAAGCATCCACATCGGAAAAAGAACCAGGTTCATGACACCGTGGAATCCCTGAAGCGACTCCATTTTCCAGGCAAATGCAAATCCGATGCTGGTCAGAGTGAAGGCCAGTAGAAAAAATCATGATGGCCAACAAGAACACTTTTTTCTACTCCCAGCGAAAGTCCGGCTAGTGGTGCCAGAGCTACGAATACAAGACCCTGCAGGAAAGCGAGCGTGGCTCCTCCCAGGATCTTACCCATCACCGGACCGGAGCGGGATACGGGTGCAACCAGAACCGAAAGAAGAAAGCCTTCTTTCCGATCCTCGATCAGAGAAATTGAGGAGAAGATCGAGGTGAATAGAATGACTAGCATCAGCGTGCCAGGATAAAAGTATTGCAGGTAATGCATCTCGACCGGCAGGGATTGGGGACGGAACGAGGATCCCAGGCCGGAACCCAGAAAGAACCAGAAAAGCAAAGGGGTTCCAAGGGCTGCCAACACCCGGCTGCGTTGTCTCAGAAAACGAACGATTTCACGCTTCCAGATAGTGTAGGCAGGGAGCAGGAGATTCTTCATAGATCAGCTATCTTCCGGAAGCCTGGGAGAATCCCAAGTGTAACACGAGAAATTCGATTGACAGGCTAGCCTGGAGGTTCGATAATTGAGGTGAATAAAAGGTGAACATAGAATGATCACAAATGGCTCAAATTAAACCTTCTCGACTGAGCCCGGACTCAACATCGGGAGAGAATCCCAAGTATGCAACCGGGGTGAATCCGCTGGACAGGCTTCTTTCTGGAGGACTCCCCCAGGGACAGATATCTGAGATCGTGGGCCCCATGTCGAGTGGCAAGACAGGATTGTTACTGAAGATCTTGAGTGAGACGACTGGGTGTGGTGAACGAGTCGCCTATGTCGATCCCTTTCACTCTTTTGATCCGGTATTGGCTACCCAATCGGGTCTGATTCTTTCTCGATTCCTGTGGATCCGAAGTCGTGCCGAGGCAACGGAAAAGAGACTGGAACAGGCTCTTAAGGCAGTCGATATTCTGACTCGTTCCGAAACTTTCTATCTGGTTGCACTGGACTTGGAGAATCCATCCAACGGAGCTCGAAGCATGAGCCAGGAAGCAACCATACCGACATGGATCCGAAGCTCTCAATCGGGAAACTCCAGGAGTACCCAGAGGATTCCCTTCAATACCTGGTTTCGAATCAAAAAGACGCTTCAGGGAAAGGCGATCTCAGTTCTGGTGCTGAATGCAAAACCGACGGCGGGTAGTGCAGCCGCCGTCGTTCTCGGTTTGGAACGCCGATTCGTCAAGTGGAATTCCTCGGGAAATCGGGTCAATTCGGATCACCCCGCCCAGGTGCGCTTACTCCAGGGGCTGTGTAGCGAGGTTCGCCTTTTGCGAGGAAAACGGCATGGCAGAATCACGTTACATTGCGCTGTTTAGCTCTCGAGTTGGAGACGATCTGAATCTGGCGCGCACTCTTTCACCGACTGTTGAAATTCACTTCTCGGGCTGTTTGATTCTAACCGTCCCAGAAACTTACGAAGAAGCAACACTGACGAGAATCACCGATTCACATATTGGGTTGGGGAGGATCTTCTTTGCTGTGGCATCCACTAGAACAGCGGCCTTTTTTGTCGCTCGCCACTCTCCAGGAACACGGATTCCTATCAATCAACAGGCCCGCTACCTAGCCCGGATTATGCAAGAACCGTAGGCCGGAGTTGAAAAGAGAGTCGAAAGTGGCCCAAATCGGGAGATCGAAGGTGCGACAGGCGGATTTTCGAGGGATCTCTGTGGACGAGCCGTGTGGAGTAGGTGGGGGAGTGAATTTCAGACGGAGTTGGGCCTGAATGAGTGTCCTAAACGATCATTCGGGAGCTAGGAGAGGCTAGCTGGAGTTAAGGCGATTCAAGACGAGGAGGAAAAGGGCCTGCTCCGGAAAGCCGGAGGAAAGATGGGCCCAGATGCGTCGAGTGGTTTGTCGAACCCGCGCCCCAATTTTGAGGACCCGGCGACGCAAAGTTTCGATTTCGAGTTTCTGCCAGGGGGTTCCATACAGATAATCGCGGAGTCGGACGAACATCTGGTAAGCCAGCCCATGCAGGAGAAGTCGAAACTGGTTGGCCAGGAATCGATGACAGCTCAGCCGATCCATACTCAGATGGTTCTTAAAAGCCTTGATGAAGTTCTCCGACTGTCCTCGATCGGTGTAGTGATCATAAAGGGACTGGGAAGAGAGATCGTCTCGGTTGGTGACCACAAAGCGACGATTGATCCCCCGATGGTCGACTTCCACTTTGACGATGACGCGACGGAATCGATCCCAGCTGCCGGCTCGATAAAGCAACTCGTCAAACTGACGCTGTTTTTCCTCGAACTCGTCGAACCTGAGTCGAGTCGACTCGAGCATCGGCTCGACCATCCGTTGCAGGCGGGGGTTCCGGCTTAACCCAATGACATATTGGAGTTTGTTCTCTTCAGATTCACAGAACTCGTAGAGCCGAGGCGTGGCAAAGCCGCTGTCGGCCCGGATCTCAATTTGAAGTTCCTTGCCAACTTCTCGTCGAATGGCTTTCACGATTCGTTTCAGAATAGGAACGATGTGAGAGGCAGCCCCCTTGTTTCCAGGCCTCAATACGACAGTGACCAGGTCCCCCGTAACGGCATCGAAGATCAGCAAAGGATGCAGAATGTGGTTTCGGTAATAGCCGTGGTAAAAAGAGAATTCCTGTTGGCCGTGAGTGTGGTCGTCAGTACTGTCCAGGTCCAAGATGACCGGGTCGGGGCGTCTCTTCTTCAGCGAGCGGACATAACGCTGTAGGAACCCCCGGCTCAGACGCATGAGATCCTTCTTGCTGACAGAGTTTTCCAAACGGGAAAAAGTTGCTTGGGTGGCCAAGTCAGGATCGCTCTCAGGTAACTGATCACAGACGGTCTTGAGCATGGGATCCGAGCGCAGCGTGTCCGCGTCATTGCAGTCTTCGTACCCGGCAACGATCTGAAAGACTCGTTGTCGGATCAGCTTTAACTGCTCATGACGAACGTAGCGTTGGTCCCGGCTATCCGCAATACACGAACTGAAGTCCTCGCAGAGTCGATCTTGCCGATCCAGGGAACCAAACAACAGCCATCCGGCATCGGAAGTCAGGTTCCCACCATCAAAACGAGCCGTGATTTGTGTGTGCGAGTGAAATGCCAGGGTGGTCTGGCAGACTGGGTTTGACATTGCCGTAGTTCTCCGATAAGGATTTGTTTAATAAACCCTTTTATATCAGAGAGCTACGGCATTTTTTCTGGTCCCCAATCCACTCGAATCCGGATCTCTTGCATAATCCGGGCTAAGGGCTTGTCCAGTGGAATTACTCCAGCTCTGGGATCGGGAAATTAGTTCAGATACCCTGGAGACGCTGTCCCGCTGGGGTATCCGTACATTCGGGCAATTATCCGATCTTCCCTGCCAGCAACTGGCGTCCCGCCTGGGGAGACTGGGAGAGAGTCTACAGCGACTGGCTCGGGGAGAAGACATCAAGCCCTTACCCCGTTGTCCCGAGCCCATTCGCTTTGAAGAGACCTGCGAACTGGAGTGGGAACTCGACGATCTAGAGCCCCTTTCCTTCATTCTGGGAGATCTGCTGGAACGTCTGTGCCGGACTTTGGGTGGCCAGGGATTAGCATCTGACCAGATCACAATCATATTGAAATTAGTCAGTGGAGTGTATTTTGAAAGGGCCGTGCCCCTGGCATTTCCAATGTCGAACTGGCGCGTTCTGCTCTCGCTTTTGAGACTCAAATTGCAGACCGATCCCCCTGGAGAAGCGATCGTTCGGGTCCAGTTAAAAGTCCGGCCTGCCCAGCCCCAGGTGATGCAATATTCTCTTCTGGAGTCGACTTCCGCCAATCCGGAAAAGATCTCGCGAACTCTGGCCCGTCTGACAACCTTGGTGGGACCGGAACATACCGGGATTCCCCACCTGCCCGACACTTATCGCCCGGATGCTTTTCAGGTCCGTGAATTTCCCCTGCGTTTCAAAGCAACGGAACAATCGCAGGCTGTAGCAGTCAAGGCTAATGGCAATGGCTCCCGTCCTCGACTGACCCTGAAAAGACTTCGTCCTCCAGTGGAAATCCGGATTTCGACCGAGCAGATTGTCGCCTGCTCAGGGCCCTGGAAAAGCTCAGGAAACTGGTGGCAGGGAGAGCCCCAGAAAAAAGATGATGAAAGTTATTGGCGCCGTGAAGAATGGGACGTGGAGTTGATCAACGGAAAAATCTGCCGAGTCTTCTGGGATGCCCTGGAAAAGCAGTGGTTGCTGGAAGGTTTTTATGACTAAGCTGAAACTTGATTTGTGGGACGAAAATACCTCAGGCTGTCTTAGAGTTCTCTCCCCGGATCACACTGAAGTGGTTTCGGAGGTGTGGGAGGGGCCTTCCCAGGCCGCGAGAGGAACGCTAGGCCCGAATCTAAAGATTCTATTTTCAATAGAATCGCCCGCTTCAGAAGGCGCCGCCCACGGTTCTGAAACGCGGCTTTCCTGTGCGACATCATCCCCCCTTATTTTACGCTGTAGGCCGCCGTGGAGTGCGCCGAGAATCGGCACCTTGTGCACAAGGCGGAGCTGAACTCCACACTCCAAGGCCTTCGGCAAGGGCAAGGGGTGACGAGAAAGAAGAAAAGAGTGAGCCCACCCCAATATGTTGAACTCCACACGCGAAGTAGTTTCAGCTTCCTGAACGGCGCTTCATCTCCTGAAGAACTGGTCGAAGAAGCGGCTCGTCTGGATTTCGATGCCTTGGCGTTGCTCGACACCAATGGGGTCTACGGAGCCCCCCGTTTCTTCAAAGCCTGCCGGGAAGCTGGAATCCGACCATTGGTAGGAGCCCGGATTGCACTCGAATGCGGAGGCAACCTTCCTCTCTTGGTCGAAAATCGATTGGGATACCAAAACCTCTGCAAACTGATTACACGAATGCAGCTTCGTTCAAGAAAGGGAGAGGCTCGGGCTTCGCTGCCAGAAATCGAGGAACACTCGAAAGGATTGATCTGCTTGACTGGAGGCTGGGAAGGTCCACTCCAGTTCCAGCTCTACCGGAAAGGTCCTCGATCGGCCGATCGCTTTCTCGCAGGCCTGTGCCACATTTTTGGTGCAGACCATGTCTTCGTAGAACTGCAACGCCATATGTACCGTCCCCAGGAGCGTCTGAACCAGTTTCTACAGTCTTTTGCAAGAAATCGGAAGCTCTCCCTTCTGGCCACCAATGGCGTGCGATTTTGCCGCCCCCAGAAGCGACCCCTCTATGACATTCTGACCTGCATCCGGCACCGCACAAACCTGCAACAGGCCGGTCGAATGCTGGCGCGTAACGCCGAAATGTGTCTGAAATCCCAGACCCAGATGCGAGAGCTCTTCAGGGCCTGTCCCGAGGCCCTTCGGAATACCCGAGAGTTGGCTGAGAGACTGGACTTCACCCTTCAGGATCTGGGTTATCGTTTTCCCGATTTCCCTGTCCCCGACGGCAGCGATTTGAACAGTCACTTGCGCAAGTTAACCGAAGAAGGAGCTCGTCGCCGTTATCGCCCCTACCACCAGCGCGCTCGTCGGCAGATCTCCAAAGAGCTGGCCCTAATCGAAAAGCTCGACTTGGCCGGATACTTTCTGATCGTCTGGGACATCGTCCAATACTGCCGAGCCGAAGGAATCCTGGCCCAGGGTCGAGGCTCGGCTGCCAACAGCGCCGTCTGTTACAGCCTGGGAATCACTGCAGTTGATCCAGTTGGAATGGATCTTCTCTTCGAACGGTTCCTTTCCGAGGAACGGGGAGAGTGGCCGGATATCGATATTGATTTACCCAGTGGAGTCCGGCGCGAAAGTGTCATCCAGCATGTCTACCGGAAATATGGCCGCCTAGGTGCTGCGATGACTGCCAATGTCATCACCTACCGAGCTAAGAGTGCGGCGCGAGAAGTTGGAAAAGCGCTGGGGTACGAGGAACAGACCATCGCCCGACTCTCCCGTATGCTGTCCAGTTGGGGGCCTTATTCCGAAGAAGTCTCTAAAGAACGCTTCGAGCAGGCCAGCCTGGATCCGGACAACCCCACTAGCCACCTCTTTTTTCGGATTTGGAAAGAGATCCAGAACTTGCCCCGCCATTTGGGTCAGCACAGTGGAGGTATGGTCATTGCTCGGGGACGATTGGACGCGGTCGTGCCTCTTGAGAATGCCAGTATGCCGGACCGGCGAGTTGTCCAATGGGACAAAGAAGACTGTGCCGACCTGGGAATCATCAAAGTTGATTTACTCGGTCTAGGGATGCTTTCAGCCATCCAGGATGCAGTCGAAATGATCCGGGTTCACAGTAGAGAAACTGTCGATCTGGCACACCTGCCGCAGGACGATCCCAAGGTTTATCGGCTTCTCCAGAAAGCCGACACCGTCGGGTTGTTTCAGGTCGAAAGCCGTGCCCAGATGGCTACTCTGCCCCGCCTCAAACCGGAACGCTTCTATGATCTGGTGGTCGAAGTAGCCATCATCCGGCCCGGGCCGATCGTAGGCCAGATGGTACATCCCTACCTGCGCCGCCGAGCTGGAGAAGAACCTGTCAGCTACCCCCATCCTTCGCTCGAGCCAATCCTCAAGAGAACGCTGGGTGTCCCAATTTTTCAGGAACAGTTACTCAAGATCGCTATGACTGTGGCGGGATTCACGGGAGGCGAAGCCGAAGAACTGAGACGCGCTCTGGGCTTCAAACGGTCACAGGAACGGATGGGCCGAGTCGAAAAAAACTTCGTGCGGGAATGGAAAAGAATGAAATTACTGGAGAGAACGCAGAGACCATTGTTCGTTACATCACTTCATTCGCTCTCTATGGATTCCCCGAATCACACTCTGCCAGTTTTGCCCTGATCGCCTACGTCAGTGCCTACCTCAAGGTCTATTATCCGGCAGCCTTTTATGCCTGTCTTCTCAACAATCAGCCCATGGGTTTTTACAGCCCGGCCACGCTAGGAGTCTGCGCGGCAGGAAATCTCCGGGCTGGTGAATAAAATGGCGATATGGGAACGACATTTCGGAAGTACCAGCCGGAGCAGAGCTTCTTGCTACCCCCCTCCCCGAGAGATTGGTTGCCGGAAGATCATCTGTCCTACTTTATCTCCGAAACGGTGGATGAGCTGGATCTGAGTGGATTCTACGCGCCGTACGAAGGGGACGGGCGGCGCAATCGGCCGTTTGATCCGAGGATGATGGTGAAGATCCTGATTTATGGGTACGCGACGGGAACGTTCTCGTCGCGGAAACTGGCTCGTCGAGTGTATGAGGACGTGGCTGTTCGAGTGTTGTCGGCGGGTAATTTCCCAGCCCACCGGACGATGGCAGAGTTTCGTCAACGTCATCTCAAAGAGTTCAAGAAACTGTTTGGACAGGTGGCGCGGATCGCGGCCGAGGCGGGATTGGTCAAGCTGGGGCGAGTGGCGGTGGACGGCTGTAAGATCAAGGCCAACGCCAGCAAACATAAGGCGATGAGCTATTCACGGATGTTGGAAGAAGAGAAAAGGCTGGAAGGAGAGATCGCCGAACTGTTGGATCGTGCGCAGCAGGTGGATAAAGCGGAAGACGAGCTCTACGGCGAAGAGAATCAGGGAGACGAACTGCCTGAAGAGTTACGCCGCCGCGAAGATCGGCTGAAAAAGATCGGGGAGGCAAAGCAGCGAGTGGAGCAACGGCAGGCCGAGGCGGATCGGAAGCGCGGCCGCAAGCCCGGAGACGGTCGCAAGAACCCGCGCGGAGGACGCCCCTTCAAGCGGGAGTTTGGAGTTCCCGAGGAGAAGGCCCAAGACGACTTTACAGATCCGGAAAGTCGAATCATGAAGAGCTCTGGGGGATTCGAACAATGCTACAACACGCAAGCCGCTGTGGATGAGGAGACACAGATGATCGTGGCCACGGGGGTTACCAATAACGCGGCCGACAACAGACAATTACTGGGGATGATCGATGCGGTCCAAGAGAACCTGGAGCACCCTCCCGAGCAGGTAGTGGCCGACGCCGGGTATAAGTCCGAGGAGAACTTTGAAGATCTAGAAGAACGCGAGATCGATGGCTACATCTCTTTGGGGCGAGAGGGGCGAGATCCAGAGCCGTCGGAAAATCTCCCCGCCACGCTTCGCATGTTCAAGAAGCTGGGCACGGAGGCGGGGCAAACTGTCTACCGCCGGCGCAAGGTGATCGCGGAACCTGTATTCGGCTGGGTTAAACAGGTCCTTGGCTTTCGAACCTTCAGCTTGAGGGGACTCGAGAAAGTGGAAGGCGAGTGGGACCTGGTCTGTCTCGCCCTGAACTTGAAACGCATGAATGGGCGCCTACCCACCTGCTGAGCAGGTTCGGACGGAAAGATGCCCTCCCCCTGGGCTCATTGTCAGCAGTTCGGCCGCCTCTGCAAGCGGAAGCACGATAAAGATCGCCCTTTCTCTTATAGGGCACCCCGAAACATAAACTCAAGAATTGGAAATTCCACGTTGATCAGAAACTCCTGCCGCGCAGACTCCTAGCCCGGATTATGCAAGAGATCCGGATTCGAGTGGATTGGGGACCAGAAAAAATGCCGTAGCTCTCTGATATAAAAGGGTTTATTAAACAAATCCTTATCGGAGAACTACGGCAATGTCAAACCCAGTCTGTCAGACCACCCTGGCATTTCACTCGCACACACAAATCACGGCTCGTTTTGATGGTGGGAACCTGACTTCCGATGCCGGATGGCTGTTGTTTGGTTCCCTGGATCGGCAAGATCGACTCTGCGAGGACTTCAGTTCGTGTATTGCGGATAGCCGGGACCAACGCTACGTTCGTCATGAGCAGTTAAAGCTGATCCGACAACGAGTCTTTCAGATCGTTGCCGGGTACGAAGACTGCAATGACGCGGACACGCTGCGCTCGGATCCCATGCTCAAGACTGTCTGTGATCAGTTACCTGAGAGCGATCCTGACTTGGCCACCCAGGCAACTTTTTCCCGTTTGGAAAACTCTGTCAGCAAGAAGGATCTCATGCGTCTGAGCCGGGGGTTCCTACAGCGTTATGTCCGCTCGCTGAAGAAGAGACGCCCCGACCAGGTCATCTTGGACCTGGACAGTACTGACGACCACACTCACGGCCAACAGGAATTCTCTTTTTACCACGGCTATTACCGAAACCACATTCTGCATCCTTTGCTGATCTTCGATGCCGTTACGGGGGACCTGGTCACTGTCGTATTGAGGCCTGGAAACAAGGGGGCTGCCTCTCACATCGTTCCTATTCTGAAACGAATCGTGAAAGCCATTCGACGAGAAGTTGGCAAGGAACTTCAAATTGAGATCCGGGCCGACAGCGGCTTTGCCACGCCTCGGCTCTACGAGTTCTGTGAATCTGAAGAGAACAAACTCCAATATGTCATTGGGTTAAGCCGGAACCCCCGCCTGCAACGGATGGTCGAGCCGATGCTCGAGTCGACTCGACTCAGGTTCGACGAGTTCGAGGAAAAACAGCGTCAGTTTGACGAGTTGCTTTATCGAGCCGGCAGCTGGGATCGATTCCGTCGCGTCATCGTCAAAGTGGAAGTCGACCATCGGGGGATCAATCGTCGCTTTGTGGTCACCAACCGAGACGATCTCTCTTCCCAGTCCCTTTATGATCACTACACCGATCGAGGACAGTCGGAGAACTTCATCCAGGCTTTTAAGAACCATCTGAGTATGGATCGGCTGAGCTGTCATCGATTCCTGGCCAACCAGTTTCGACTTCTCCTGCATGGGCTGGCTTACCAGATGTTCGTCCGACTCCGCGATTATCTGTATGGAACCCCCTGGCAGAAACTCGAAATCGAAACTTTGCGTCGCCGGGTCCTCAAAATTGGGGCGCGGGTTCGACAAACCACTCGACGCATCTGGGCCCATCTTTCCTCCGGCTTTCCGGAGCAGGCCCTTTTCCTCCTCGTCTTGAATCGCCTTAACTCCAGCTAGCCTCTCCTAGCTCCCGAATGATCGTTTAGGACACTCATTCAGGCCCAACTCCGTCTGAAATTCACTCCCCCACCTACTTCCACACGGCTCGTCCACAGAGATCCCTCGAAAATCCGCCTGTCGCACCTTCGATCTCCCGATTTGGGCCACTTTCGACTCTCTTTTCAACTCCGGCCTACGGTTCTTGCATAATCCGGGCTAGTCAAAGATGCCCAGCATCGGGGTCAACGAATCAAGCCGATCGATATCGCCTGTTCGGACTGGCTTTGCACTCTGGAACAGGATGGTGCAGTGCGGTTGGGTCTGCGTTATGTTCGAGGGTTGCGCCAGGATAGTGGCCATCGCCTGGTTGAGGAGCGCTCCCGTTCTTCCTTCTCCTCGGTCGAGGATCTGCAACGACGAGTCCGCTTACAAAAGCCTGAGATCGTCACTCTGGCTGAGATCGGAGCCCTCAACTGCTTCGGGATGAAACGGCGTGAAGCTCTCTGGCAAACCGAGAAAACCAGCCGCAAGGTGGGGCCGCTACTCGAGAAAGTAAGCGATCGAAAACACCCTTCTCCTCTGGCCGACATGGATCCGAACGAGAGGCTCCGCGCCGATTTCCAGGGCTCCGGGCTGACTACCGGTCCCCACCCCATGGCTTTGCGCCGCAAGGAGGTCTTTGCCCAGGGTGCCGTTCCTGTTGGGTACCTGGAGAATCACCAGGATGGCCAGCGAATCCGGGTGGCCGGTTGTATCATCTGCCGCCAGCGTCCCTCCAGCGCCAGTGGTTTCCTCTTTCTCAGCCTGGAAGACGAAACTGGAATCATCAATATCGTGGTCAAACCCCGATTGTTCGAAAAGGAAAGAATCGTATTGCTCAGTGAATCCTTTCTCCTCATCGAAGGGATTCTGCAGAATCGGAACAATGTGGTTTCAGTACGCGCTGAGAGTTTCACCCCCATCACCGGATTTCGCGTCAAAACGCCTTCGCACGACTTTCATTAGATAAGTGCAATCTCGCTGCCCAGCTTTCCCGCGTTCGCGCTGCCGCTCGGCGCTCTGAAAAATAGGCGCTCCAAACCGCTTTCAGGTGGTCGGCTCCAACCTGAGCTTCGAGGCAAAGATATCGGAGCCGCAAGCGGCAGCGCAGCGCTGAGGAACACTTCGATCTAGATCACAATCTGGAGGCTTCGGTGGAGACATCCCGCGAAACCAGAACTCCAGGGGGCGCCTCTGTTGTTGGATCACATAAAAGACGGCATTCACCATACTAGCCTGGTTCCAGAGCTTCTTCCGGCTACCTCCTTTTTCCAAACCCGATCTCGATCTACCGATGAAACCTGTCTCTCGGAGATATCGGGTCGCCCTCGATTTGAGCCTATTTAGCACCTCGCCGATCTCCATGCAGAAGGCTTCCATAAGTCGTCATCGTCAAGAGAAGGCGGCAGGCCGGGTCGTGTCCAAGAGAGTCATCGAAGAAGGAAACGATCTCCAAACCCTTCACCTCGGGTTGAGAGAACACACCATCACCACCTTGCATCTCGGGCCTCGATATCTTAGAAAGAAACCCATGTCGCTGATTTGGAGTCTCAAGAAACTGATCGATCCTATCCAGGCCCGGAAAGAGGAAGCTGGGCACCAGGAACACCTGGTCATGCCGGGTCAGCAGGAAAGTGGAGACAAGATCAGCTACCAATGCAAGGCCTGTGGTCTGATCGATGAACGAGGGGACTACTGTCCCCAATGCCTGGCTCAGACCATGGAACCCGTGAAGTAACTCCCAATTGCCAAGCACCAACTCCCAAGAAAACTTGGAATCGAGAGAGCTTAATCCAGTCTCTTCTGAAAGCGCAGTGAACTGAAGGAGATGACGGCTACGCCCAGCGCAGCGAGACATCCGAATTGCCAGGCCAGCGGTCCGAAGCCCAATCCCTGCAGGAAGATGCCACGCACGATTTCGAGGAAATAGCGCATCGGGTTGAGGAGCGTGATCCACTGGATCAACTCGGGCATGTTTCGAATCGGAAACGCAAATCCACTGAGCAGGAAAGAGGGAAGGAAGAAAAAGAAAGCACCCATCATGGCCTGCTGCTGGGTTTGGGACAGGGTGGATATCAGGAGCCCGATTCCCAGGCTGGTAACTACAAAGATCAGGCCCGCCGCCAGCAGGGTGAGCGGGTGCCCGTGGAAGGGCACTTCGAAGATCAGCAGTGCGGCGGATGTCGCCAGCACCATCTCGATCATTCCCAACAGTGCGAAAGGCAACGTCTTTCCCAGCATCAGCTCGAACGGGCGCAATGGAGTAACCATCAGCTGCTCCAGAGTCCCGATTTCCTTTTCCCGAACAATCGCCATTGAAGTCAACATGATCGTGATTAAGCCCACGATATTAGCAATGACGCCAGGAACGAAGTAGACCCGGCTCTCTAACTGAGGATTGAACCAGATCCGGTTGCGTAGTCCGACCCGGGCCCCCGGCTGCTGTTGGCGGCGTTCCGTGAGGCGCCGTTGAAAGCTTCCCAGAACGCCGTTGACATAGCCCGAGACCACGGCTGCAGAGTTCGAATCCGCCCCGTCCAGGATCAATTGAAGTGAAGAGGGTGTTCGTGAAAACAGATTTGCTTCGAAGCTCTCGGGAACCTGAATGATGGCGGCCGCCCGGCCGGTTTCGAGCAGTCGCTGCGCCTCCTGTGAGCTCCCTACACGATGTGAGATTTCGAAGAAAGGTGACCCCTCGAACTCCTCGGCCAGCGACCGGCTCAGGGGGCTACTGATGGGATCGACCCAGACCAGGCGAGTCAGCTCGACATCCACGTTCACAGCATAGCCAAAAATCGTCAGCTGCAGAATTGGCGGCACGAACAGCATCAGTCTCATCTTGGGATCGCGGAGAGCAATGATCAGCTCTTTTCGCAGTAATTGGACGATTCGGTTCCACATCACCTAGATCTCGACTCGGGAAAGCCGCCGGGTGGCAAACGTGAAGGTCAATATAGCGAATCCTCCGAGAAAGAGGAGGGAAGGCCACAGAATTGCCCAGCCAGCTCCCTTGAGAAAGATCCCTCGCAGTAGCTCGATGAAGTAACGTGCGGGCACGATGTGGGTGACTGCCTGGACGACAACCGGCATATTCTCAATTGAAAAAATGAATCCTGAAAGGAGAAAAGCAGGCAGAAAAGTGGAGAGCACGCCCATCTGATAGGCCACCAGTTGATTGGGTGCAATCGATGAGATGAGAATCCCCCAACAGAGGACTCCAAACAGGAACAGAGTGGCCGAGAGCACCAGCAACAGCACACTTCCCCGGAAGGGAACCCCGAACAGACCCACTCCCAGCGAGACAGCCAACACCGTATCCACCGCTCCCAGGAGAAAGTAGGCAAACATTTTCCCCAGGACCAATTCGGCAGCCCGCACCGGAGTGGCCAGGAGAGCTTCCAGGGAGCCGTTTTCCTTTTCCCGGGCCAGAGTGAGGGAGGAGAGCAGAGCCCCGATGATGGTCAGAATGACAGCGACCAGTCCGGGGACGATGAAGTTCTTGGATTCCAGGGTGGGGTTGAAGAGGATTCGAGGTCTCAAATCGATGACCACCTGCTGCGTTTGAAGGTCCTCATTCATCCGGGCCACTATGTTCTCGGCATAGCTGAGAGCGATCCCGGCAGTGTAGGAGTCGCTCCCTTCAACGAGTAGCTGAACATCGACGGTGTTGCCGGAAAGAAGCGTCTCCTCGAAATCGGCCGGAATAACCCAGCCGGCAATGCAGCGACTACCGTTCAGGGCCTGATTCAATTCCTGCCTGCCCGAAATAGGCAGGACTTGAAAGAAACGGGATCCTTCTAGCTGTGAGATGAGGAGCCGGCTACTAGGAGATCGATCCAGGTCGACCACGGCGGTCGGAATCTGATCGACATCCAGGCTGAGAGCCCAACCGAAGAGCCAGAGCATGAGGAGGGGAAGGGCCAAGGCCATCGCGAGACTTCGAGGATCACGCAGAATATGAAGTAATTCCTTGCGAGTCACAGCCATTAAACGGCGTGTCTTCATTGCCGCAATTCCTCCTCGGCTTCGATCAAAGCGACGAATACATCTTCGATGGAGGGCCGCACGGGTCCCAGGCTTTCGACCACAAAACCAAACCCGAGCAGGAAAGCCACGACGTCTCGTGGCCGGGAACCGGATCTCAGAAGAACGTTTACACCTCTTCCTGAGATCCAGGCCTCACTTACCAGTTCGGAGCCTGCGAGGGCTTCGCTCACCTGGTCAGGCTCCCCAGAACTCAGTCCGATAAGCCGGTCCGAATCGAGCAACCCGAGCAGGCCGTCCGGAGTGTCCAGCGCAATGATTCGTCCCCGGTGCATCAAGGCCAAACGGTCACAGTAGGCAGCTTCGTCCATGTAGTGGGTTGTGACAAAGATCGTCTTACCGGCCTCCGCCAATCGCCGAATGAGTTCCCAAAAAGTCCGCCTCGCCATAGGATCCACCCCTGACGTGGGCTCATCCAGGAAAAAGACGGCGGGTTCGTGAAGAGACGCACAGGCCAGCGCCAGCCGCTGCTTGAGTCCCCCCGGCAGGATTCGGGTGACCTGGTGGCGGCGATCGGCCAGCCCAAACAACTCCAGCATCTCGGCGCTCCGTCTATTTCGCAGCTCCGCCGGGACTCCGTAGATTCCGCCGAAAAAATTCAAGTTCTCACCGACGGTCAACTCGTCATAGAGGGAGAAGCGTTGCGACATGTAGCCGATTTGAGTTCGAACGGATTCGGGATCGGTTTCAACGTTGAGTCCGTTGACCCAGGCCTTTCCAGAACTAGGTCGCAGCAACCCGCACAGAATCCGTATCGTGGTCGTCTTTCCCGCTCCATTGGATCCCAGAAATCCGAAGACTTCACCGGGCTTAACCGATATCGAGACATCATCGACTGCCCGAAAGCTGCCAAAGGCTTTCACCAGATGGTGGGTTCTTACCCGATATTCAGGCAACGACATGTCGTGCTCCGTTCGTTGCCATCAACACAAACAGATCTTCAAGAGAAGGCTGAGCTGAAGTCATCTCCACTTCCAGGCCCCTTGCTGACAACGTCGATTCCAGCCATGCCCGGGTTTTCGACTCAGCCACGAACAGGAGATCTCGTCGCGTGGAGCGCACGAGAGTGGATTCTGACAAAGTGACAATTGCTTTCAGGTCGCCTTTTTGGATTTCGAAGCAACGGCTAGTGTACTGATTGATGAGATCCAATGGGGAGTCCTGGGCGATCATTCGCCCCGCCGAAAGGAGGCCGACCCGGTTGCATCGTTCTGCCTCGTCCATGTATGCCGTGGCCAACAGAATAGCTAGGCCCCGGCGTGACAGCCTGCGCAGGAGTTTCCAAAAATCGCGGCGAGAGACCGGGTCTACACCGTTGGTCGGCTCGTCCAGAATCAGAACGGAGGGCGCATGAAGTAGGGAACAACAGAGGGCCAGCTTCTGCTTCATCCCTCCTGAGAGCTTTCCCGCCGGGCGCTCCTGAAAAGGCGACAGGCGTGTCATTTCCAGCAGTACGGCGCCCTGCTCTCGGGTAGCGGAAGCAGACAACCCACGCAAGTCCCCGAAGAAATCCAGATTCTCAGCCACCGTTAAATCGGGGTACAGCCCGAAACGCTGTGGCATGTAACCGATGTTGCCCGTTGCATCGATGCGATGCCTGACTCGTTGCCTTTGGATCCACACCTCTCCGGAGCTGGGTCGGCTGAGTCCGGCGATCATCCTGAGAGTGGTTGTCTTCCCGGCACCATCGGGTCCGACCAACCCGAAGATCTCCCCGGCCGGGATTGTCAAGTTGAGCTCCCGCACGGCTTCTTGGTGGGCAAAGCGTTTGCTCAGTCGATGAGTCACAATTCCGGCTTGGGGAGCGTCGGCTGACGGTTGTCGTGGCAAGATTCAGGCCCCCTCTCGAGCCAGGATGCGAGCTTCGCAGGGCATATTCAGCTTGAGCTCCCCGGCCGGATTTTCAACTCGAATCTTGATCCGATAGACCCACCGAACCCTCTGTTCCTGGGTCTGGATCTGCTTGGGAGTGAATTCCGCCTCTTCGGAGATGTAGGAGACCGTGCCGGAATAGATCTTTGCAGGAAATGAATCCGTCCTCACTTCGGCCGCGGCTCCCAACTCGATTCTTCCGATGTCCGATTCCGGGATATAGGCTCTGATCCAGGGTCTGCTGGTTTCCGCGATTCTCAGGACAGTCCGTCCCGCCGACACGACTTCCCCCGGTTCGCCGTTGCGAGTGAGAATCCGGCCGTCGATCGGAGAATAAGCAGTCAGATCGTCGAGGGAAGCGGAAATGCGCTCCATTTCGGCCACGATTCCCACTGCTTCGGCCTGCAGAGAGTCGCGCAGGCGACGACTCTTGGTAATCTCGTGGACTCGCGCGCCCACCTGATCGAGGAAGGCGCTGGCAGTGTCAACCGAGGCCTGGGCAGCCCGGATCCGCTCCTGTCGGGGCCCTTGCCTCAGAAGCTGAAGTTGCTCCTCCACCTGTTCGACGCGGGCTGTCGCTTGAAGCGCTTTCGATTCAACTTGCTCCTGTTGCTGTTGAGAAACGTCGCCAGTCTGGTACAAGTCGCTGAATCGTCGGTGATCCTGTTCGGCCTGCTCGAGAGCGATGCGGGCCTCCCTGACCAGAGCTTCCGCCTGCGCGACTTCTTCCTGACGGAATCCATTTTGCAATTCGGCAAGAGCTGCGGCCGCCTGCTCCTGCCGGGCTTTCGCCTGGGCCAGCTGAGATCGGTAAGAAGCTTGTTGAAACTCGATCAGAGCTTCGCTTTCTAAAACCCGGGCTCGGATCGAACTGAGTTTGGCGGCGATCTGATCGCGCAACGCCCTGGTTTGATCGGGATTCAGCCGGCCTAGGAGCTCCTCTCGAGCCACCCGGTCTCCTTCCTGCGGGTGGAGCTCAATTAGCCGTCCCCCGGCAGGGAAACTGATATCCACCGTAGTCATCTCGATGTTGCCAGAAAGCCAGTTCTCCCCGGCTGGGCCCGGTCCTTGCCAGTTCCACCACCCTAGAAAATTGACCAGGGCGATGAATAGTAGCGCCAATAACGGTTTCTTCATGACTTGGGCTCCTATCCCGGATCATTCACGCTATGGAAGTTCCGTGAGGATGATCCCCAGCGTTTCACCGAATGAGATTCTGGCCAGCTGATGCTGGTAGCGAGCGTCGACCAGAGCATCGATTGCCTCCGTGAGATGAGTTTGGGCCTCGATCACTTCCAGATTCGTACTGACCCCGGCCCTGTAGCGTCTTTGCGCCCGGGCCACTTCATCATCCGCCAACTGACGGGCCTCCTCGCCGACCCCCAATTGGCTGGCGGTCAATTGAAGCTGAGCCAGACCCACTCGAATGTCGAGTTCAATCTTCCTCCGCAGCTCATCCGCCGCCAGCTCCCGGCTGCGCAGCAACGAGCGGATTTCTGCCGCCTGAGCGCCGGTGCGACCACCCCGGAAGATGGGGATCTCGAGCTGCGCGCCCACAGCCCAGGTGGGAATGGTATTGATGACAGCCGACCCGATCGTCCCGTACTCGGCAAACCCGTGAAGTTCGGGGAGCCGTCTGGCCCGAACCACCTCCAAACTGCTGCGAACTTCCAGAATGACAGCCTCCAGGGCCAGCAGATCCTTGCGTTCCTCGATCGCTTTCTGGTGGGCCTCCGGGTAGGTCCACTGCAGGGAAGAAATGTCTTCCATTAGATCGGTCAAGTCCAACTCCAGGTCGAGATCGAGAGCCAGAAAGTGAGCGAGGTGTTGAAGCGCATTCTCGGATTCAAACTGGCTGCTCAGAAGGGCTTGCCGGGCCCGAGCCGCTTCGAGATTGGCCCGGGTTTCCTCGATCGCAGTTCCCAGCCCGCGGGAACGCTGCCTCCGAACCAATTCGAGGAGCTCTTGAGCCAACCCGAGCCGAGCTTGAGCCGCATCCAACTGAGCCCTCTGTCGGAGTGCCGAGACGTAGAGCTTGGAAACTTGTGAAGCGATTTGATCCCGGGTGTGCCGCCCCGCTTCCAGCTCTCTGGCTATTGCCCGGTCGGAGGAACGCACATTTCGAAGAGCGGTAAAACTGAACAGGGTCTGGCTCACCCGGATTCGGGCGTCGAAGGTGGAGAAGGGGCCCACCAGGCCAGGCGGTCGGAACAAGCCCATGGGACGCAGGCCGAGTGCCTCCAGGTTGGTAGTCTGACTGCTCTGTCTCAGGCCCGCCGAAATCTGCGGCAAAAGGCTGGCTCGAGTTTGACGGAGCCGAGCCTGCTCCCGCTCGAGTCGCTCCAGGGTCTCACGAAACTGGCTGTTGCCAGTATCGGCCCCCAGAGCCAGCTCGATCGCCTGACGGCGACTCAAGGGTCGCTTCCGTTGCCCGAAAGCCGCTCCGAAGAGGAGTGTGAGGACCAAGGGGGCCACCAGCCTGCTGCTCCAGCACTTCTTGCTTGCGGCTAGCATGAGTCTTCCCTGCCTGACTTGTTGTCCAGATACACGGCCCGTCCTCGCTCGGTCAGCAAGCCCAGGCAGAGGAGCTCGTAGAGGGAGGAAAAAGCCTGACTGACTGAGAGCGGCATGTGAGCCAGTACATCCGGTCGGATTGTGCTCTGAATCATCCCCACCAGGGCTCTTACAAGAAGAGTTGAATCGATGTCCGGACGCAGGATCTCCTGCTCCTTCCCCTGCCGAAAGAGACTTGAAAAGCGGGCCTGCACGACTCCTGCTCGGGCCGCATCGACTTCCTCCCAGATCGCCGAACAGCTTTGTTCCATGTCCCGCAAGAAGTGACGGCTGGGTTGAGGCAGATGGGACATCATGAACAACCCGCCTTGCTGGAGTTTCTCGAGAAAGTCGGGTCCTTCGGCCTCAATGATGGTTTCGAGTCCTGAAGAAATTTCTTCTACCTTGTCGAGGAGCGCTTCTCTGAGAAGCTCGCGCTTGCTCGGCACCAGCTGGTAGATGGTGCGTTTACTCATCCCAAGGTTTTTTGCGATCTCGTCCATGCTGACCCGGCTGAAACCCAATTCGAAGAAGAGCGCGCGAGCGCTACGGAACAGTCGCTGTCGTTGATTTGTCACTATGAAACTAATATCGTATTTTTAGTTCCCAATCAAGTCCGGCTCAGACTTTTCTTGGATTTGACGTTTCGCATCCGGGCTAGGATTTAGAGCTTAGGGTTTCGGATTTCCTAGTGCACTAGAGCAATTTCATTTGAGTCGGCTGTGGCAAACGCTGGACGCGTCGATGGAGGAGAAGTCGCAACTTTCGCACCTCGGTGGGAACCATATCCGAGGCACGAAGCAGGTCGCGGCGAAGAGCAACAAGGTCGTCGCGAGTGTCCAATTCCCCGATCAAGGCCTTCAGGCGGTAGAAAGAGTGGGAGCAATTCCCGGCCAGCTCCTGCACGAAGGAGTACGAGGCGCGGTGCAGCGCGCAGGGACCGAGTTGTCGAATTGCGGCCTGATGTTGGGGGGTGGAATAGCCCTTGTGCCGCCCAAAGCCGTAGCCTGGAAACTGTCGGTCGAGTGTCCGCATGAGTCCATCCCGCCACTCTTTGGCGATGACGGAAGCTGCGGCAATCGAGAAATGCTTCGCGTCGCCTTGGATGACCGATTTCTGTGGGACATCAACGTCTGGAATTGTGCGCGCGTCGACCAATAGTTGTTGAGGTCGAAATTCCAGCCCTTCAACAGCGCGGCGCATGGCAAGCAGCGCGGCATGGTAGGGATTCAGGGTGTCGATCTCGGTCACACTGGCCTGAGCAACCGATATGCCGTGAGCTTGCCGGCGGATCAACCCGGCGAGTTCCTCCCGTTCCTCCCGCAGCAGCAGCTTGGAGTCTTTGAGCCCGGCAATGTAGGTCCCGGGAGGGAAGATCACGGCCGCCGCCACGACCGGTCCAGCCAGCGGCCCGACTCCAACCTCGTCTACTCCGGCAATCCTGTCCAGCCCTTGCTTCCACAGGCTTCGCTCGAGCGCCAGCATGGAACGCATTCGGCGCTGCTCCTTCTCGGCGAGTCGCCGCCGTTGGCGAGCCAGGGCGGAAATCTGTTGGGCACCTTGGCGAGGATCCTGATCGAGCCTTCGCAGCAAGTTGCGGGAGGGCATGCGGTTTCTCCGAAGAAAGTAGTCGCGCAGTTCTGAAAGTGACATCCTTTCCGGCTGGATCTTCACTGCTCCGATCCCAGGAAGATGAGGACACCGAACGACTCGGGTACGTGGGGATCGGGAAGCGGGGTGAAAGTCGGGCGCCAACTGATGAAATCGAGATCCGCCCCCTCGCCCACGCTGCGCACCACATTGAAACGCCACCCCTCACCAACGCAGGGAGCAGAAGCCCAGGAAGGAGAAAATGGAATTCGCAGTGAAGCCCACCAAATCCGTTCCTCGAGAGAGACCTGGCTACTCACTTCAAGATGTGAAGACCAACTGTAATCTACATCCACCCGGGGGCGGCGCACATGAGAATCGACCGACTTTCCGTCCGACCTTACTTCGAACTGAAAGTAGTCAGCCCGCGATGCCGGCCGCAGAAAAAGAATGACACGGTCGTCATCCCTCTGTTGCTCAAACCAGCACTGAATGTGAAAGCAGAGAGCGGTGGGAGTCCACAGAGAACGAACTTCACAGAGATGCCTCCAGCCCAGACCCTTTTGGCGGATCAAGGATCGACCCAGCCAATCTCGCTCGAGAGTAATCCGATCGCTTACTTTCCAGCCAGCATCGGTTAGACTCTCGAGAGGGTCGAATTCCGTGGCTGGAAAAAGAGCAAAGAGTGCATTCTGAGGCATTTTGTAGACACCTCTATAATCGCTCGCTGGTTGACCGAAGGCAACCAAGAATAATCATTTTCCGGCCTTGATCGAGAATCTGGATGGCCGCATCATCACGCAGAGAAAAGGTCCTGAACTATAGTGTCGCGGATCGGATCAAGATCATCGCGATTGCCACAGTGGGATGGTCGCTGGTCTGGCTGATCAATCTGACGGTTCGGTACCAGTATCTCGAATTCGAGAGATTCGAGAAGGCGCATCGCGATGGCGGGGTGATTCTCTCCTTCTGGCACAATCAAATCTTCATGGCTACCTATGTTTTCCGATTTCGAAAGATCGTGGTAATGACCAGCCGCGCCTTTGACGGGGAGTATATCGCCCGAATCATCCGGATTTTCGGGTATGGTACAGTCCGCGGTTCGAGTTCTCGCGGAGCGGTTGGAGCCCTGCTCGAAATGAAACAACGTCTTGAGGCGGGCCGTGACATCGCCTTCACTATCGATGGCCCTCGCGGCCCCCGTTATTGTGTCAAGCCCGGACCTTTGTGGCTGTCTTCCAAGACGGGCTGCCCGATTCTCTGTTTCCATGTCCAGCCGGAGCGATTCTGGGAATTGAAGAGCTGGGACGGTTTTCGAATCCCCAAGCCATTCACCCGGATTTCGGTGCGCTTTGGCCAGCCCCTGAACGTGCCACAACAGCACTCCCCGGAAGACTATTTGCCAGCTTTTCAAGAGGAGATGGCACGGCTGCAACGGCTATCGGAAGCCGAGTAGTGCCGGGGTCAGCGGACGCGGACCTGCTGTGCGAATGAAGTCAAACGCCAAGTGCTCAACTCGAGCACGGCAAGCCGTAATTCGTAGATGCCGGGCGGTGCCAGCAGTTTCTTGGTGTAAATGATGCCTTGCCCTCTGGAGATCTGTCTCGGGCTGAGTGAGACGCGGAAGATCTCGCGCAGCCGAACTGCTTCCTTTCCATCCAGGCTGATCAGCAGCCCCAGAACTCCGAGCTGGGTGCTGACGCCTGTGCTTGTCGCACCCGCGAAACTATAGGGGTTGATTTTGATGCGCAGAGGTAAGCCGTCTTCCCCACCTGGATTGCGTCCGGAGAGGATATCCATCTCTGCCGCGATCTCTCGAAAGCGCCCCGGCAAATCGATCTCGGCAGCTGAGAAATCCTGATCGGTAAAGAAGGCCGCCATCAGGGACCGTTTGGGCACGAGCTGATCGGGCAGGCGAGTGAAGGGAGCAGAAACAGAATGAGAGGCAGGCGGGACGATATCAATGTTGAGCTGTTGATTCGGGACATAGAACGAATCCGTGTAATACCCGGCTGTGTAGAGATCTCCGTACAAGTCGTCGTTGATCTGGGCCAGCGTGTCATCGAAATCAAGGATGGCCTCGAACCCGCTGAAATGCATGCCACCGGTTCCCGAGGAGAGAAGCTCGAAGGCTTTCTCTTTTGCTTCTTGCTGAGCATCCCGCCGGTTTACCGGCGAAGTCTCCTGCGAGCGCCCCCCCAGATATACCTGGCCGGAAGAGGGAACCAGGATAGTGTAGAGGATGACCCCTGCCTGCCGGGCCAGGCTGGCTGTCGCGGCGGCCATTTGAAAACGGTCGTCCATCCCATCGGAGATGATAATGACCGCTCGCTGGTCCGAAGGGTCGCCCCGCGTCGCCATCAGTGAGATCAAGCTGGTCAAGGAAGCATAGATGGCGGTGCGACCGAGGTGTCGGCGAGCATCTTGGAATGCTTTTAGAGCCAGTGACTTGTCGGGAGTAAAAGCTTGAAAAGGGAGCAGCTTATCGGTAAATCCGAAGATGCCGACTCGAGTGAAGTCGTTGATATTGTCCATGAAAGTCTGGGCGGCGACAATCTCTTCGGCGCGGGTGGCATACGTGCTACCGCTGACATCCAGCAGGAAGGCCAACTGGAGGCGATTTCGTCCCAAGCCCTGGCTCCGCGGCTGGCGAAAGAATATGATCTCCTGGGGAAGGCCTTCTTCCAGAATCCGGAAGGCTTCCTGCTCGAGGTCGTTGATCAGGGCGCCAGAGGCATCCCGAACGGTAAAGCGCAGAGTGACAAGGTTGACATCGACTCGAATCGGCTGGTCCGAAGTTGCGACGAGCTCTGGCGGTGGGTCTGGTGGGTCCTGACCCATGAGAGGAATCCCCGCTCCCATACAGAAGATCAGCAGAAGCCAGCCCGGGAGTTGTTTCATAGTGTGCGCAGACCTACCAGGCTGAGGAACTCTGTGCGAGATCTCTGGTCCGCCCGAAAACGGCCGAGCATCGCCGAAGTCACCATCTTCGTGTTCTGTTTCTCGACTCCTCGCATCATCATGCATAGATGTTGGGCCTCGATTACAACCGCAACTCCCTTCGGGGCGACGGCGTTCTGAATGGTGGCCGCAATTTGCTGGGTCAGTCTCTCCTGCACCTGTAGCCTGCGACCAAACATTTCGACGATTCTGGGAATCTTGCTCAAGCCGATCACCTGCGTAGACGGTAAATAGCCTACATGGCATTTCCCAAAGAAGGGCAACAGGTGATGCTCGCAAAGACTGTACACGTCAATATCTTTGACGATCACCATCTCGTCATATTCGACTGTGAACAACGCATTGTTCAGGATTGACTCGACGTCATCCTGATAGCCTTTGGTGAGAAATCCAAGGGCCTGCGTCACCCGTTTCGGAGTATTCGCGAGCCCCTCCCGATCGGGGTTCTCGTCCAGCTTGTGAAGTAATTGGCGAATCAGTTCTTCCACTGATATTCCTTTTGGCTCAGTAACCCGGCCTGTCAAGTGCCAGCTACCCCGGCGGCCAACCCAGCGCGCGGCCGCCGAGCACATGTAGATGCAGGTGAAATACCGATTGGCCGGCCCCCGCGCCGGTGTTGATGACGCTCCGAAAAGCTTCTCCAATACCTTCCTTTCGGGCCACCTGGCCAGCAGCCAGCAGCAGCCTTCCGAGTAACTCACGGTCTGACTCGATGGTTGCGGACAAGCCCGGCACATGACGTTTTGGGATCACAAGGACATGGGTTGGAGCCTGGGGATTGGCGTCCCGGAAGGCCAGGATATGATCGTCCTCCCAAACTTTGTCCGCTTCCATCTCCCCTTGGACGATCCGGCAAAAGATACAGTCGTTCATAGTACGAGTGACTCTCGACTCAATCCCCAAGTCCCAATTTGACGGGATTTGCAAGGTCCACGTTGGCACAGCATCAACCAGCTCCTATTATGACACGCCCGGGGTAACTCCCTATTCTCAGCTCCCAACTCCGGCCCAACGCAATCTCAGAGCCTTAGTCCCCGCATAATTCACAAATTGTCGGCTGCCGGCCCGCCATCATCCGCGCTGACCGCGTTACCCACCCTCGGGCTGCTCAACAGAGTGCACGACTATGCCTGCGCGGCCCTCGGGCGTAACGCCTTGTCAGCACGGCGCTTGCGACCCTTTGCTTCGACACCTTGTGAATTATGCGGTTAGTGTGGGTGGGCGCTCGAACCGCAACACTCGGCGCTTCCCGGTTGAGAGTTGAGAGTTGAGAGTTATTCCTGAGTTAGAGCCATACAGCGGGGCCGCCCTGCGAGATCCTGCCTCACCGTCAAGGTGTTCCATCCAGCCTCCTCGGCCAATCGGCCCACCTCTGCCTCTTGGTCGGCGCCGATCTCGAGGATCATGGCACCGTGGCTATTCAAGTGTTCCCCGGCGTCGAGCATGAGTCTGCGGTAGAGGTCCAGCCCGTCCCGTCCCCCAAAGAGAGCCACATGAGGCTCGAAATCCCGTACTCCAGCTTGCAGGCCGCTCGGCTGGTCGGCGCGGACATAGGGAGGATTCGAAACGATCAAATCGAAACGAGCATGGTCGCCAAAGAAAGTCGCCAAGTCTCCACAGACCAATTGGACGCGATCACGACACCCCCAGGCCCGGCAATTGCTGCTCGTCAATTTAAGAGCGGGAAAGTGAATGTCACTGGCCACCACTCGAAGGCCTCGGTTTTCACAGCACAGACTGACGGCGATGCAGCCGCAGCCGGTTCCCAGATCCGCGACTTGGAGCTCACCCGCGCGCTTGGCTAACCAGTCCAAAGAGAGTTCGACCAGGGTCTCAGTCTCTGGTCGCGGGATCAAGACTTCCTGATTCACCTGGAAGCGCCTGCCGTAGAACTCATGATAGCCGCGCAAATACTGTAGTGGGTAATCCAGGCGACGAAGTTCGAGCCAATCCAGGAAGCGTTCTTGTGTTCCGGTCTCCAGCTCCCACTCGGGGTGGGCCAGCAATTCGGTCCTGGATCGTTGCAACAGCGAAGAGAGGAGAAATTCGCACTCGAGGCGAGGCGAATCGTGCCGATCCTTCAAGTAGTCTTGACCCAACCGTAAGGCTTCGCCGATATTCACAGCCGGATCTCAGGATCGGAATCAAGCAATTTTCTGGTTCTTTAGAGCTTCACTCTGGGTATAAGTGATGAGAGGATCGATGATCGGATCGAGATCTCCTTCCAAAATCGACTCCAGGCGATGGATCGTGAGCCCGATCCGATGGTCGGTGACTCGATTCTGAGGGAAATTGTAGGTTCGGATCTTCTCACTGCGATCTCCCCGCCCGACCATGGCCCGGCGATTCTCCGCGATTTCCTGTTCCTGCTCTCCGATTGCCCTTTCCATCAACCGGGATCGCAAGACCTTCAGCGCCTTGGCCTTGTTCTTGATCTGAGACTTTTCATCCTGGCAGGTGACGATCTCACCGGTTGGGAGATGAGTGATGCGGATCGCGGAATAGGTAGTATTGACGGACTGGCCTCCCGGCCCCGAAGAGCAGTACCTGTCAATTCGAAGATCCTTGGCTTCGATCGCGATGTCGACTTCGTCTGCCTCCGGGAGCACAGCCACCGTGACTGCCGAGGTATGTACACGGCCCTGTGTCTCGGTCTCGGGGACACGCTGCACACGATGAACTCCACTCTCGAACTTGAGGCGACTGAACGCTGCTCGCCCTTCAATTACAGCAATTACTTCCTTGAGCCCACCGACGGCCGAAGGGTGGGAGGAAAAGATCTCAGTCTTCCAGCGACGGTTTTCCGCGTAGCGAGTGAACATGCGAAAGATGTCCTGAGCGAAGAGGGTGGCTTCGTCTCCTCCGGTACCGGCACGAATCTCTAGCACTACGTTTTTCTGATCGTTGGGGTCTTTGGGGAGGAGCAAGAGACGCAGCTCGTCACTCAGGGCCTCACTGCGGCCTTCGAGTATGGCCAGCTCCTCCTTGGCCATTTCCACGAGTTCCTGATCGGACTCCTCTGCGAGTAGGGTTTCTGTCTCGCCGATCTGTTTCTTGACGGAGCGGAATTCGCGAAAGCGATCCACCAGATCTTGAAGCTCGGAGAGTGCCCGCGCCGCCGACTGATAGCGCGACCGATCGGCCATCAGCGCGGGATCGCTCAACTCCACCGACAATTCGAGGTAGCGTTGCTCTACTTCAGCAAGTCGCTCGAACATGACGCCGACTCACTTCTTGAACTGACCGTATTTTCTCTGAAAACGCTCGACGCGACCCGCCGTATCGATCAGCTTCTGTTTCCCAGTGAAGAATGGATGGCAGGCGGAACAGATTTCGAGGACGATTTCTCCAGATCGAGTTGAACCCGTTACCCACTCATTACCGCAAGCACACCGCACCCCAACTTGATGATATTCCGGGTGAATTCCGCTTCGCATCAAATTTCTCCTCGACACAAAAGAATAACCCGTCCAAACTTGACGGGGGATTGGTTCCTTAGAACAAGTACGGCAGTGTAGCAGAACGGAAAAACTAAGTCGACTCGATCTGCTTGACACTCCTCACAGTGACGGGTATAAAGGATGTTTCAAATTTTGAGCGAGGAAGTCTTCCGAATTTGCCCGTCCCCAACAGCCACCTACGCGTAACCAGTATGCCGCAGAGCGTGTCTCTCCGCTGTTCATCGAACCCGTCATTTCGTTCATCTGGACCAGCCCCGAAGGGTAGGATTCATTGGGAGGTGAGGGCGCCGCCACTTTCAGGAAGCAAAAATCTAGTTTTGGAGGTTTCTGGGTAGATGACAGTCACGGCTAAGGGTGAAATGGAGAGCAAGAGTGGGTCCACGTCAGGAAGCGAGAGCGGTGTTCCACAATTTGAAACACCCTTGATCGAAGATGTAGATGCCGTCGAGTACGAAAAGATGCTGGAGGCTTACAACTCCAGTTTCAAGAACATCGCGGAAGGAGAAGTAGTGACCGGCCGGGTCCTGGATATCAACGACAATGGCGTGATTGTCGATGTCGGTTACAAGTCAGAAGGCCTGATTCCGCTCAGTGAGTTTCGGACACAAGGGGGTGAGATCTCTGTCAAAGAAGGGGACGAGATTGAAGTACTCCTGGAAAAGACCGAGGACACGAGCGGCTATATCGTGCTTTCTCACGAAAAAGCCGAGCGGATGAAGATCTGGGACACCATCGAGAAGGCCTACCAGGATCAATCGATCATCACCGGCGCGGTGATTGAGCGGATCAAGGGCGGCTTGGCGGTTGATATCGGAGTCCGAGCCTTCCTGCCAGGTTCTCAGGTCGATCTTCATCCGGTACGAAACCTGGACAGCCTGCGAGGTGAAGAACTTCGCATGCGCGTCATCAAGGTTAACAAGCGGCGTGGCAATATCGTGCTTTCACGTAAAGCGGTGCTCGAGGAGGAGTACTACAAGCAGAAGGAAGAGACACTCAAGAATTTGGAAGAAGGTCTGATCGTATCCGGAATCGTCAAGAACATTACCGACTATGGTGCCTTCGTGGATCTGGGTGGCCTCGACGGCTTGCTCCACATCACAGATATGTCCTGGGGTCGCGTTAATCATCCCTCGGACCTGTTTGAAGTGGGTGATGAAATCAATGTCAAGATTCTCAAGTTCGACCGACTCGAAGAAAAAGTGTCACTCGGCTACAAGCAGTTGACCGAAGATCCCTGGGTCACCGTTGCCGACCGCTATCCACCCAGTACCCGGGTAGAAGCCAAAGTGGTCAGCCTGACCGACTACGGTGCCTTCGTCGAATTGGAAGAGGGAATCGAAGGACTTATCCACATCTCGGAGATGACCTGGAACAAACGGATCAAACACCCGTCCAAGCTTCTCAGTGTAGGCGATCAGGTGGAAGCAGAAGTGCTCGACCTGGATATCGGCGGCCGGCGGATCTCGCTGGGAATGAAGCAGACAGAACCCAACCCGTGGGATAACATCGAAGAACGTTATGCGATCAACTCGATCGTCACCGGCCAAGTTCGTAATCTCACGGAATTCGGTGCGTTCGTCGAGGTTGAAGAGGGCGTCGATGGCCTAGTGCACGTTTCCGACATGAGTTGGACGAAGAAGATCAAACATCCTTCGGAAATATTGACCAAGGGGGATGAGGTTCACGCTGTCGTCCTCAATGTTGATGGTGAAAACCAACGGCTATCACTCGGCCTGAAGCAGCTTGAACCCGATAAGTGGGAAGAGTTCTTCTCGATGCGCCAGATCGGGGATGTAGCCCAGGGCAAGATCGTCAGATTGGCGAGTTTCGGTGCCTTCGTGGAAATCTCGGAAGGCATTGAAGGATTGTGTCACGTCTCGGAGCTGGACGAGAATCGAATCGAGAATCCGGAAGATCACTTCTCGGTTGGGCAAGAGCTCGATTTCAAGATCATCAAAATGAACCTGTTGGAACGGAAGATCGGTCTTTCGCTGAAAGCCATGAAAGAAGGCGCTGAAAAAGAGAGCGCCTGGGCTTATACTCAGGAGATGGCCAAGACTTCGATTGGCGAGATCGCTGGTGAACAACTGGGTCAACTAGGGCAGAAAGCCGAAAAGGCAAAAGGAGAGGACGATGACAAAAGCTGAACTCGTCGACGATGTAGCCCGCAACTCCGACCTCAGCAAGAAGGATGCTGAGGTGATTGTTCAGACCGTACTCGACAGCATCGTCGAATCCCTGAAGTCGGGTGAAAAAGTCGAACTCCGCGGGTTTGGAAGTTTTCGCCTTCGCGAGCGAGCGTCTCGGCAGGGGAGAAATCCCAAGACCGGAGAGAAGGTCCATGTGCCGGCCAAGCGCGTACCCTACTTCAAGCCTGGGAAGGAACTGAAAGAACTGATCAACTCCTGAATGTTTCTTTTCTTTCGACACCTTCTGAATCGGCCCGCTGCCATAATCTCTCAACCCTCTACTCAGGCGCCTAAATCTGCCCTCTTCAGGGCTGGACAATCCGAATCACTGCAGGTGCCCCAAATCACTCAAATCGGTCAAAATCGTCGATAAGGAAGGGGGCGAGATAATCGCTCTTCCGGCCCAATTTTCGTAAAGCCCTGCCAGATAAGGTTCTACCCCAAATATGAGGGCAAAAAAGTGCAAAGAGGTTACCTGTATTAGTAGATCATTTGCCATAAATAGCTATGAGTAAACGAAAACTATCTAGACTATCGGGACAGTCTGAAGTTGCCGCAACTTTTGCTGAGATTTGGTTTGAAAGGCTGCGAGAGCTCGTGGTAGGGTTAGAATCGCTTTCCTAGAGAGCAGCAAAAAGGGGCAGTTTTCCACAGCTGTGGAAAATCCTGTGGAAAGTCGGTGGCGAGCTCCAATTCGAAGCTTCGGTTCCCTTTCTTGCGGCCAAAAAAAGCGTGATCATTTTGGGGAGTCTAGAGGGTGCCGATGCAGCTTTGGGAACGCATCTTGTTGTCTCTTAAAGAGCGCGTTGACGCGAAGAACTTCGAGATCTGGTTTGGGCCGACCCGGGCCGTACGAGAAGACCCAGATCTGCAAGTAATCACGGTACAGGTTCCCAACAAGTACTTTAAGTATTGGTTGAGCGAGAACTACCAAAGCCAGCTGCAGGACACTTTGAAGGAACTCGGCCTGGGGAATCATGACGTGGAGTTCGTTCTCGACTCAGAGTTGGAAGAAGTGGAATCAGCCGCCGACTTGAATCAGCCGTGCGCCTCGGCCAGTGAATGTAATCTGAACCCGAAGTATACGTTTGGGCCTTTTGTGGTTGGAGGGAGCAATCAGTTCGCCCACGCTGCGGCGCTGGCGGTGGCCGAGCGACCTTCCAAGGCGTATAATCCTTTGTTTCTCTACGGCGGAGTCGGTCTGGGAAAAACTCACCTGATGCATGCCATTGGCCACTACATCATGTCGCGCCGACCCCAGACCCGTTTGGTATACATGTCGTCGGAGCGTTTCATGAACGAGTTGATCAACTCGATCCGCTACGACAAGACGCTCCAGTTTCGTGAGAAGTACCGGAATATCGACGTCTTGCTAATGGATGATATCCAGTTTCTGGCTGGCAAGGAACGGACTCAGGAGGAGTTTTTTCACACCTTTAATGCTCTTTACGATGCCCAGAAACAGATCGTAATTTCGAGTGATTGTCCTCCTCGTGGAATCCCGACCTTGGAAGAGCGCCTGCACAGTCGATTTCAATGGGGGTTGATTGCCGACATCCAGCCACCCGAACTCGAGACCAAGATCGCAATCCTGCGCAAGAAGGCGGAGCTGGAAGGGGTGGTGCTGCCAGATGACGTCGCCTTTTTCATCGGACAGAATATACGTTCCAATGTTCGCGAGTTGGAAGGGTCATTAATTCGTCTGATCGCTTTCAGTAGTCTGACGGGGCAGACGATCGACCTACCCCTGGCTGAGAAAGTGTTGCGCAATCTGGCGGAGCAGAATGCCCGCGTGATCTCGGTCGACCACATTCAACGTGTGGTCGCTGATCAGTACTCCCTCAAGCCAGCCGAACTCAAGGCCAAGGACAATTCCCGTCGTATCACCGAACCTCGCCAGGTTGCCATGTTCCTTTGCCGCGAACTGACCGACAGTTCGCTACCCGAGATCGGTCGGGCGTTTGGCGGAAAACACCATACCACCGTACTACACTCTATTCGTAAGGTTGAAGAACGCTTGGGAAAAGATCCAAGAGTTAGGACCCTCATGAATCGTTTGCGGGACATCATTCACTAGCACTGAACTAAGTACCCGAGCCTGATCCCCGTATTCGAACACGAACGAGGAGTTACGAATGGATTTTGTGGTCAACCGGGAAAACTTCCTCAAGGAACTGCAGTATGTTCAGGGTGTCGTGGAAAAGAAGACCACAGTTCCCATCCTCTCCAACATTCTGCTCGAAACCACCGGCAACAACCTGAGTATCACCGCCACCGATCTGGATGTTACGATCCGATGCGGTTGTCGAGCTTCGATCAAGGTGAGTGGCGCGGTGACCGTTGCAGCGCGCAAGCTGTTCGATATCGTTCGCCTGCTTCCTGATTCGGACATTCACTTCAAGCAGAGCAGCTCGGATTGGGTGCAGCTCACCTGTGAACGATCGCGTTTCAAGATCGGTACTCTGGGGAAAGAGAATTTTCCGGACATCCCTCAGATCTCGGACATCACTTTGGGCCTGCCCTCGGGGGCTATCCGATATATGATTCCCCGCTGCATCTTTGCGATTACGCAGGAAGAGTCTCGTTTTGCGCTCAACGGTGCTCTCCTTCTGATTCGGCCCGGCACCATCACTATGGTTACTACGGACGGCCATCGCCTGGCTCTTATTTCAAGGGAGGTCGAGGTGACTGGAGCAGAGGGGGAGTCGCGCCATTTGGTGCCCCGTAAGACACTGGTCGAATTGAGCAAGCTGGCGGGGGGAGCGGACAGCCCCATTGAGTTCGGCGACAGTCACAATCACCTGTTCTTCAAGGTCGGAGATCGATATCTCATCTCGCGCCTATTGAGCGGGCAGTTCCCCAACTACGAGATGGTCATTCCGACCGACAGCGACAAGCGTATCCTTCTCTCAACGGTTGAGTTCAGCGATGCCCTGCGCAGGGTTGCCACCATGGCCGAGGAGCAATCTCGTGCCATCAAGTTGAGCCTGGCGGAAGACCAGCTCGACATCCTGGCGAGCAGTTCGGAGTATGGCGAGGCCAAGGAATCGCTATCCATCCAATACCAGGGCGAGCCCTTGACGGTCTGCTTCAATGCCGTGTATTTGCTCGACTTCTTGTCCGGGCTGGAAAGCGAACAGGTGGTTCTGGAGCTCAAAGACGGTGAGAGCCAGGGGCTGCTCAGTCCCGAGACGCAGGAAGACTACAAGTACCAGTATGTTGCCATGCCGATGAAGCTGTAGGCCTTCGGGGAAGGGGCCCACATTCGGGGAAAGGGTCCAAGGGTCCAGGGTTTCGATTCCAGCCTTCTTGGAAGGGGGACCCAGTTTGCCGCCCCTATAGGGGGAGTACTACCTTCCGCAAAAGGTTGTGCGACTGTCTGCCACCTTGCTCATCCTGCTTCGCCCAATAAATCCGAAAACCCGCACATTCTGTCGGTGGGCTCGAGCTCTGCCAGTCGGTGGTCCATGAATTGAAGGCCCTTCTCTCCCCGGAGCAGTGGAATTGGCCCTCGGACGCCCTTCTTTCCCCAAAAGGTTGGGAATTGGACCCCTGGATCCTGGACCCCTTCCCCGAATATTGGGAATTGGATCCCTGGACCCTTGGACCCCTTCTCCGAATGTGGGCCCTTTCCCCGATAAGGTTCGTGGCGACAATTACTTAAGGGCAGCGCCGCTGGTCCAATCAACCCCCGAAAGACAGGGAAAACGTGGTAAAATGAGACGTTCGGAAGTAGCCCCAGGAAAGGCGTCCATGGCACAAGATTTGAATACTGTTAAAACCTCTCCGAGTCAGGCAGCGCCCACTTACAACGCCGACAAGATCAAGGTGCTGGAAGGCTTGGAGGCGGTGCGCAAGCGGCCAGCGATGTATATCGGATCGACGGGTGCTTCGGGACTGCATCACCTGGTGTACGAGGTCGTTGATAATTCGGTAGATGAATCGCTAGCCGGTTTTTGTGATGAGATCAAGGTGTCGATTCATCTCGACAATTCGATCACGGTGATAGACAACGGCCGGGGTATCCCGGTTGACCCGCATCCATTGAAGAAAATTCCGGCGGCTGAAGTCGTGATGACCGTTCTGCATGCCGGTGGAAAGTTCGACAACGACTCCTACAAGGTGTCGGGTGGTTTGCACGGAGTCGGGGTGTCGGTCGTCAATGCGCTTTCTGAGCGATTGGAGCTGGAAATCTGGCGAGATGGCCATGTCTACACCCAGATCTACAAGCGGGGAGGGGCTGTTTCGCCGTTCGAGAAGGTCGGACGAACGGAGCGGCGGGGCACCAAGATCACTTTTCTGCCCGATCCGAGTGTCTTTGAAACCAGCGAGTTTGTGTACGAGACTCTGGTACAGAGGATGCGGGAGCTGGCTTTCCTGAATTCCGGATTGGAAATCGAGATCGAGGACCTGCGCAGCGACAAACAGCAGCGCTTTCACTACACCGGTGGAATCAGTAACTTCGTCGAACACTTGAATCGGAATCGAACTGCCCTCCACCCCGAGCCGATCTTCATCCAAGCCACTCGATCGGATCTTCAGGTCGAGGCAGCATTTCAGTATCACGATGGGTACAACGAGACTCTTTTTTCCTTTGCTAACACGATCAACACCGTTGAGGGGGGTACCCATCTAGTCGGCTTCAAGGCCGCTTTGACTCGAACTCTCAATGCTTATGCAACGGAACACAAGCTGACGAAGGATCTGAAACGCAATCTGAGTGGCGATGATGTCCGGGAAGGCCTTTCAGCAGTAATCAGCGTCAAGCTTTCCAACCCCCAGTTCGAGGGTCAGACGAAGAGCAAATTAGGGAACAGCGAAGTCAAGGGTCTGGTGGAAGCGATCTGCAACGAAAAGCTGTCGATTTATCTGGAGCAGAATCCGGCGGTGGGAAAGGTCATAGTTGGGAAAGCAATCGAGGCGTCGAGGGCCCGCGACGCGGCGCGGAAGGCCCGGGATCTCACGCGTCGAAAGAGCGCTCTCGAGAATACATCGCTGCCCGGTAAGTTGGCCGACTGCCAGGAACGGGACCCTTCCCGGTCCGAAATCTTCATTGTCGAGGGGGATTCCGCAGGAGGCTCGGCCAAGCAAGGCAGGGATCGTCGGTTTCAGGCCATCCTGCCGATCAAGGGGAAGATCCTAAACGTCGAGAAGGCGCGCTTCGACAAGATGTTGAGCAATGATGAGATCGCGGTCATGATTTCAGCCCTTGGCGCCGGGGTCGGATTCCACGACTTCGACCTGGAGAGGCTGCGCTATCACAAGGTCATCATCATGACTGATGCGGATGTAGACGGCAGCCATATCCGCACCCTGCTGCTGACCTTCTTATACAGGCAGATGACCCCTTTGATTCAACACGGCCATATTTTTATCGCACAACCGCCCCTTTATCGGGTCAAGAAGGGTCGAGAGGAGCGTTATCTCCACCGCGAGTCTGAGTTAGATGAGTTTCTCCTCGCCAAGGCGACCGAGGAACTGACTTTGTTGGTCGGAGACTCGACTGAGGAACTCACCGGGATCGAATTGGCAGCTGGAATTCGAGCTTTGACCGAGTTTCATCGGATCTTCGACAAGTTGGCGCAGCTGATCTTTGGTGCTCGTCTGTTGAAGGGAGTACTCGATTTCTTGGATCAGCACCGGATCGAGACCGACGAGTCCGTGCATGCCGCCGTCCGCGATCGCAGTCGGATGGCAGAACTACAGCAACTGCTGGTAGATTTGGGCGGCCTGGCCGAACTCCTGCCCGACGAGGAGCACAATGCGTTCCAGGTGAGGATCAAGAATCAGAGTGGCCAGGACTTTTCCATCGGCCGGGCTTTTCTGACCTCGGGTGAGATCCAGCGACTGATTAAGATGGCTGAACAGGTCGCTACGCTACGCACCGGCCAGCTCACGATCCGGGCAGGGAATCAGGACACACTGGTCGCGAATACCAGAGAACTGGTCAGCACTGTTCTTGATCATGGCAGGAAGAAAGTTCGCATTCAGCGCTACAAAGGTCTTGGCGAAATGAACCCGGAACAGCTCTGGGAAACGACCATGGATCCTGAGACCCGCACTCTCCTGAAGGTCAACATCGAAGATGCGGTCGAGACCGACGAAATCTTTACGATCCTGATGGGTGACAAGGTCGAACCCCGCCGCGAATTCATCGAGCAGAACGCACTCAGCGTGAAAAATCTGGATATCTAGTCCCCAACCGGCGCGATCGCGCGTCGGGAGAAAGAGAATAAAAGATGGCGGACGAGAACCGACGCGAACTACCGGTAAACATCGAAGAGGAGATGAAGGCGTCCTATCTGGACTATGCCATGTCGGTCATCATCGGCCGCGCCCTTCCCGATGTGCGGGACGGACTCAAGCCCGTCCATCGACGGGTCCTCTATTCAATGTACGAGCTGGGGAACAACTACAACCGAGCCCACAAGAAGTCAGCTCGGATCGTGGGTGAAGTGATTGGCAAGTATCACCCCCATGGAGATTCAGCGGTCTACGACACCATGGTCCGGATGGCACAGGACTTCTCGATGCGGGAACCTCTGGTGGATGGCCAGGGGAACTTCGGATCGGTCGACGGCGATGCGCCCGCGGCCATGCGTTATACCGAAGTTCGGATGACGCGGATTGCCGAGGAACTGCTGGCAGACCTCGACAAGGACACCGTCGATTTCCAGAACAACTATGACGAGTCGTTGCAAGAGCCGATCGTTTTGCCTGGAAAGGTCCCCAACCTGCTCATCAATGGCACCTCAGGGATCGCCGTCGGTATGGCGACCAACATTCCCCCGCATAACCTGGGGGAAGTGGTCGATGTTCTGCTCCACCTATTAAACCAACCCGAAGCTTCGCTGCTCGATCTGATGGAAATTCTGCCCGGCCCGGATTTTCCGACCGGTGGCTTCATCCATGGCCAAAGCGGAATCCAACAGGCCTATATGACGGGACGCGGCATCTTTCCGATCAGAGCCAAGACCAGGTTCGAGGAAGTCCGTAAGGACCGGATGGCGATCATCATCGATGAGCTTCCCTACCAGGTCAATAAGGCTCGCCTGATCGAAAAGATCGCGCAGCTCGTCAACCAGAAAAGGATCACTTCCATCAGCGATCTGCGGGACGAATCCGACCGCAGCGGCATGCGGGTAGTGATCGAGCTGAAGAGAGGTGAACAGCCTCAGATCGTGCTCAATACACTCTTCAAGTTGACGGCAATGCAGACGTCCTTCGGGGTCATAATGCTGGCCATTGTCGATGGCCGTCCCCAGGTGCTCAACCTCAAACAGGTACTGGAGAACTTCCTCCTCCATCGTCGGGAGGTGGTGCGTCGCCGCACCCGCTATGAGCTGGCTAAGGCCCAGGCCCGGGCCCATATTCTGGAGGGACTACGCAAGGCCCTCGACCATCTGGACGAGATCATCTCCCTGATCCGCGCCTCCGCCAACCCGAGCGCCGCGCGGGATGGTCTGATACTGAACTTCGAGCTGACGGAGCGACAGGCCCAGGCCATCCTCGACATGCGGCTGCAGCGCCTGACCGGCCTTGAGCGGGATAAGATCAACGAGGAATATCAGCTTGTACTGCACAACATCAGTGGCCTGCAGGAGATCCTGGAAAACAAGGAGACACTGCGAGGCGTTATCCAGGAAGAACTGCAAGCTGTCAAGGATCGCTACCAGAATCCCCGCCGCACCGTGATTCTGGAGGCCGAAGCTGAGCTGACAATCGAAGACTTGATCGCCGAAGAACAGATGGTCATCAGCGTGACCCATAGCGGCTACATCAAGCGCACGTCCCTGGACTCCTATCGGAGTCAACATCGTGGTGGGAAGGGCCGTATCGGGATGTCCACCCGAACTGATGAGGACCTTGTCGATTACCTTTTCGTGGCGTCCACCCACAGTTATGTGCTGATTTTCACCGACCGGGGAAAGATGCACTGGCTCAAGGCCTGGCAGATACCGCAAGTTAGCACCAGCGGCCAGGGAAAGCCGCTCGTCAATCTGATCCGAATCGAGCCCCAGGAAAAGGTCACTACTATCATTACAGTTCGGGATTTTGATGACCGCTTCGTTGTGATGGCGTCGCGCAGCGGTTATATCAAGCGCACCAGCCTCTCCGCTTTTTCCAATCCTCGGGTGGCCGGGATCATCGCCTGTTCGGTTGACGAAGGCGACACTCTGATCGCTGCCGCGCTAGCCAATGCGGATGACCAAATCATGCTGTCAACCAGACAGGGAAAGGCTATCCGCTTCGCCTCCAGCGACGTCCGTGCCATGGGCCGAACCGCTCGTGGGGTCAAAGGGATTGCTCTGCGGCCCGGGGACTCGGTAGTCGGAATGAACATAATCGAGGACCAGTCGATTGACATTTTGGCGGTCACCGAGAACGGATACGGTAAGCGAACAGGGGTGGCCGAGTATCGAAAGCAACGGCGTGGCGGCTACGGAGTTATCAACATCAGTACCAGCGAACGGAACGGTGAAGTCGTGGCGACCCTCCCTGTCCTGGAGAAGAACGAGGTCGTGACGATCACGATTAATGGGAAGATTATCCGAATGCAAGTCGATGCCATTCGGCACACAGTCAGCCGGAGTGCTCAAGGTGTTCGGTTGATCGACTTGGAAAAAGGCGATAAAGTGGCGGACGTCAGCTTGGTCCCTGCCGAAGAAAACGAGGAAGCGGAATCCGACGCGGATGAATCTGCCGAGACTGGAGAATAAACTCGTACTAGTGTTGCCCTGGCTCCTGTTTGGGTTTGGGATCGGGGTCGTATTCCGTAGCGATAGTGAAGTCCGAATCCAGTTCGAGAGAGCCCAGGATTTTTGGCGAAGTGGCGACCATGCTGCATCGGTGGCACTCTATCGCCGAATCGCTGAACACTATCCGGATAGCGACCTTGCTCCCCACGCCCTCTGGGAGATCGGAACCATCGAGTACATCAACCTGGGCCAGACTGATCGTGCCAGTCAGAGCTACCGGAAGATTGTTGGTCAGTATCCAAACCATAAGCTCGCGTTGGACTCGTTGAGAAGATTGGCGGAAATCCAGGAAGTCGACTTCCAAGATAACGAGGGCGCGCTGGATTACTGGAAACAACTCCTCAGGAAGTCGCTCGAACCAGGGTCCAGGGATGAGACTCTGTTCCGCCTTGGAAACGTCTGGTTCAATCTGGGAGACTTGGACCGATCCCAATCAGTTTTTGATGAACTCGTGAAATCTCGGAGTCTTACGGCTTATCTTCGGCAACAGGTAACCATTCGGTTGGGAACCATTCTTCAACTCCGACAGCTATATGGTGAGGCAATCCCTTACTTCGAGGACGCCCTGGGTGCTCCGGATTGTGACCAATGCAGACTCGCCGCCCAGCTCGGGCTGATCGAGAGTTACGAATTCTTAGGAGAGTTGGAGACCGCGCTCTTAGTCGCGGCCAACATCGACGAGGGTGTCTACCCGTCGCGTTCGAAACAGCAACTGCTCGTTCGACTCGAGCAAAAACAGCGATTCTTTGATCCAACGAAATGGACTGGAGCCAAGTAGTCAGAGATCCGATCTATCAAGGTGGAGCGGCCGTAGTACTCGTCGTGTTGCTGCTGCTTCTTTGGCTGTGGCGACGTCGCAAGAGCTCAAGCGATGCTGCGGCAGCACTCATGACGCCGCAGGATGCCATCGAAGAAATCGCTTCGATCAGTCCTCCATTCGGCCGGTTGATGCGAGCCTTCATGGAGAAGAACAGTCTGGCAGGACTTCTCGAACAGCAGGAAGCCTCCGACGCCCTCGATCGCTTGCAAGACTTCTTGCAGAGCCGGCAACAATCGCCCGAACAGGACAACGCGCTACACTTGCAGCTCCAGCCCGGATCCACCAGTCTGAGCGACCAAGCCAAAGCTTCTCTTCTCACGATTGCACGCTGCATCTTCGTGAAGGAAAGTTATGTATCGAGTCTTGACCAGAACGCTAAAGCCGATCTGGATGAGCTTCTCGATACCTTGACCTGACCCCCTGCAATTGGGCTATAATCCCTCCTTTGGCTCAACCGATCGGACTCGTAAAGGGGGTGTTTTTTTTGGCTCTGGTTTATGTCCAAGACGGAGAATCACTAGAAAGCGCACTTCGTCGTTTTAAGCGAAAAGTGCAACAAGAAGACATCATCAAAGACTGCAAGAAGAATTCGTTCTTCTTGAAGCCCGGTGAGAAGAAACGACTCAAACAGGCTCTGGCCAGGAAGCGAGCCCGCAAGAAGGCTCGCCAATTCCGACGCCCCGCAGTTTCTTAGTCCTGACTCGAGGGTAGCGGTCTTGACCGCTACCCCGCAAAACGATCAGCCTGTTGAAAAGACTCCACCCTTCGTTCAAAGCTGCCGTCCCCCGATACGAAGGCGCAATCCCTCTCCAAAACCCAGTCACGCTCCTTTCCCGGCAGCTCCGGGCTAAGCATCCACGATCGCGAGCACTATCCGGGTCAAGCGGCCACACCGCATGAAAACCACGGTTGAGATCCTACAGAACAAGCGCGACGGCTTTGAGAATAGTGGAGACGAAATCCGCTGGCTGGTCGACGGCGCAGTCGCTGGGCAAATCCCAGACTATCAGATAGCGGCCTGGTTGATGGCTGCTTTCATACGGGGCCTGACGGCCGCCGAAATGCTGGCTTTGACCAAAGCCTTTGTTGACTCCGGCCGTAAACTTCAGTTCGAACGGTCCGATCCACCCCGTGTCGACAAGCACTCGACTGGGGGAGTGGGGGACAAGACTTCTCTGGTGGTGGCCCCCCTGGTGGCCTCAGCCGGCTTACTGGTACCCATGATTTCGGGTCGGGGCCTGGGTTTCACCGGCGGCACTCTGGACAAGATGGAAGCGATTCCAGGATATAAGACTTCCCTTTCTCTGGATCGTTTCCAATCTCAGGTTCGTCAAATCGGCGTTGGGATCGTCAGCGCAACCGGGGAAATGGCACCCGGTGACGCAATCTTTTACAAGATTCGGGATGTAACGGGAACGGTCGAAAGCCAACCCTTGGTCGTGGCCAGCATTCTCTCCAAGAAGATGGCAGAGAATCTGGATGCTCTGATGTTGGATGTAAAGATCGGCTGCGGCGCCGTTATGAAGTCGCTTCCCGAAGCCGAAGCCCTAGCACGATCTCTGGTTGAAACCGGACAGCAGCTAGGAGTCCAGGTGGTGGCTCTGCTCAGCGATATGTCACAACCTCTCGGCCAGGCCGTTGGCAATGCGCTCGAAGTGGTCGAAGCCATCGAAACTCTGAGCGGCAATGGCCCCCGAGATTTTCAGAGAATCTGCCTCGAATTGTCGGGTTGGATGCTGGCATTGACCGGTCAAGCCGCCGATGTTCAGGCAGGGATACAGCAAGCTTCGGACTTGCTGGCGAGCGGTCAGGCAATGGAGACTTTTCGGAAGATGGTAGAAGCCCAGGGCGGAGATGTGTCAGCGATCAATTCTCCTCCACTCCTATTGGGACAACCCGCGCAGTCGATTGTACGAGCTCCGGCCGGGGGAGCTCTCTCTGGCGTGCGGGCCGACTTGTTGGGAAGAGCCGCCTTGCGGCTAGGAGCTGGCCGAGAGCAGGCCAGTGACCAGATCGACCCCCAGGCCGGGATCCTCGTGCATGCGAAAATTGGGAATTCAGTGAAAAAGGGTGCCCCGCTCGCGACTCTCTACTACAATCGGCAGTCGTCCCTGGAGGATGCTCTTGAACTGGCGAGCCGAGCTTTTCAGATCAGTTCTGAACCGGTGGAACAACCCAAATTGATTCAAATGGTGGTGCACTAGGTGGCAAGACTGATCGGATTGATTGGAGTCGTAGTCATCATTGGCATCGCCTATCTAGCTTCGGTCGATCGGAAAGCCATCCAGTGGAGGATGCTTGGTTGGGGCATCTCTCTGCAAGTGATTTTCGGCCTGCTTGTCCTGAAGATCGAACTCGGCCGACAAGCACTCTCCCTGGTAGCTTCCGGCGCAAGGCTGCTCATCAGCTTCACCGATTATGGAAGCAGGTTCCTGTTCGGGGCGCTGGTCGACGACTCGAGTGGATTTATCTTTGCTTTCCGGGTTCTCCCCATCGTCATCTTTATCTCGAGCTTCTTCAGCTGTTTGTACTACTTGGGGATCATGCAGCGCATTGTCCTGGCGATGGCCAAGATCATGAAGAGTACGATGAAAGTGAGCGGCGCTGAATCATTGGGAGCTGCAGCCAATGTCATGATGGGGCAGACTGAAGCGCCGATCATCGTGGCTCCGTACATCCCGACCATGACCCGATCTGAGCTGTTGGCGCTGATGGTTGGGGGCATGGCAACCGTATCCGGGGCCATCTTGGGTGGCTACATAGGACTCGGGATCAGCGCTGAATACTTGATTGCAGGCAGCATCATGGCCGCCCCTGCATCGCTCATGATGGCCAAGATACTGCTTCCGGAAACCGAAGTTGCGATGACCGCCGGAACAGTACGACTCGACGACAAGCCACAAGACAGCAATATCATCGAAGCCGCTGCTCGAGGCGCGAGTCAAGGTATGACGCTGGCTCTGAACATAGCGGCCATGCTGGTGGCCTTCATTGCCATCATCTACATGCTCAATGGGATTCTCTCGGCGATTGGCAACGTCCTCGGCCTGGAGGCCCTACTGGGAGTTCCCGTCACCTTCGAGTTAATCCTCGGATACCTCCTGTCCCCGCTGGCGTTTCTGATGGGAGTGCCCTGGCGGGATGCCAATGCAGTTGGCGAGCTGGTTGGTTTAAAGCTGGTTTTGAACGAGTTGATCGCCTACACCAAACTCGCCCAGATTCAAGCCGATCTCACCCCGAAGGCGCAGTTGATTTCCACCTTCGCGCTCTGCGGATTCGCTAATTTCAGCAGCGTGGGGATCCAGATCGGCGGTATTGGTGCCCTGGCTCCCGAACGCCGAACCGATCTCGCTCAACTCGGTCTGCGAGCCCTGCTGGGCGGCTCACTCGCTACTTTCCTGACGGCTACGATTGCAGGGATGCTGAGCTAACATGCACTAGGAGATTACTTCATGCAGGCGGATGCCTATCAGGTTGCGCTTAATCAGGCTGCGTCCTTTCTCCAGTCCCGCTTCGGAGATGCCCCCGAAGTCGCCATGGTCCTGGGTAGTGGACTGGGCGAGTTTGTGAACAGCATTCCAGGTAGGGATTCTTGCCCCTATGCAGACGTACCCCACTTTCCGCTCTCAACGGTGGTGGGCCATCCCGGAGTGCTGACCGTGGCTTCCACCGGTCGAGGGCGCTTCTGTGCGCTGCAGGGCCGCGTCCATTTCTATGAAGATATCTCGCAGGTTGAGATCGTTTTCGGTGTCCGGGCAATCGCGCTCTGGGGAGTGCAGGATTTTCTGATTACCAATGCCGCCGGTGCTCTCAACCCAGCATTCTCGTCAGGCGATTTGATGCTTATCACCGACCATATCAACCTGCAGGGGGACAACCCTCTGGTCGGACCCAACCTCGACGCCCTGGGAGAGCGGTTCCCCGACATGACAGAAGCCTATGATTCGAAATTGCGCACCTCTCTGCTCCATTCTGCAGAGCAGGCGGGCCTGAGCCTGCAGCAAGGCGTGTACCTCGCCCTCAAAGGTCCTTCCTACGAGACCCCAGCCGAGATTCGAATGCTGACTGTAATCGGGGGTGATGCGGTGGGCATGTCAACTGTTCCTGAGGTGATCGCTCTCAACCACATCGGCAGCCGTGTCGCCGGGCTCTCTTGCATCACGAACATGGCAGCCGGGATGCTTCATCAGAAGCTGATCCACGATGAAGTTCTGGAGATCACGCAGAAGGTCAAGCGAGCATTCGGCCAAGTCATGATGAACTTCCTCGAATCCAGGAGCGGCTAAGATGGAAGAACTTGTGCAAGCGGCGCTCGAGGCCCGAGATCGGGCTTTTGCCCCCTACAGCGGGTTTCGCGTGGGCGCGGCCTTGCGCCTCTCAAACGGGGAGATCTGCACTGGTTGCAATGTAGAGAATGCCTCCTACGGTCTGACCATCTGCGCGGAGCGAGTGGCCATATTCAAGGCCGTTTCCGAGGGACATCTGAAGTTTAGCGAACTCTGCGTGGTTGCAGACAGCCCAAGAACTGACAGCCCCATGTGGCGCCTGCCGACAGATTATCTGGGAGTTTTGCGGCGATATTCCCATTCTCATGGCGAACCTGCAAGGGAAGCGGTTGGCCGTCACGACGAGTGAAATCATCCCTCTGGCTTTCGACAAAAGAAAACTCGAGGCCGTTGACAAGAAGTCATGAAAGTCTCGAACTTTACTTCAAGCATCTTACTCCTCCTACTATTGGTATCGTTTTCCGGCTGCCGGAGTGCTCCGGCTCCGCCTGGTGCTAGCGTGGTGGAGGCCATCGATCTCCTCATCTGGAGGGGCACAGTACTGGTGATGGACGAACAATTGACGGTCCACTCACCAGGATTTGTGGCAATCCGGGGCAATCGGATCATTGCCGTCGGGTCGGGAGACTCGGGCGATCGTTTTCAGCCGGAGCGGAGAATCGATGCAAACGACGGGATCATCCTGCCGGGCATCGTGAACGGATACCAGCACGCGCCCATGGTTCTATTCCGGGGTATGGGGAACGATCGCGACCTGATGGATTGGCTCAACGACACGATTTTCCCGGCTGAAGCGCAGAATGTGAATCGAGACTTCGTTTACTGGGGAACGCGGCTGGCCGCATTGGAGATGCTTCGTTCCGGTACCACTACCTACGCCGACATGTATTACTTTGAGGACGAGGTGGCCCGGGCGTCAGCCGACGCCGGGATTCGGGTGGTGGCGGGACAGACCGTGATCGGCTTCCCGGCTCCCGATCATCCCGAACCGGAAGCCACGCTGGAATGGTCGGAGACCTTCATTGACGAGTGGAAGGATCATCCGCTTGTGATTCCCGCTGTAGCTCCCCACGCTGCGTTTACTCTGAGCCAACAGATCCTCGAGGCCAGCAAAGAGCTGGCCGACCGAGAGGATGTCCCCCTCATCATCCATGTGGCTGAGACGGCTGCCGAAGTTGAACAGGTCAAACAGGAACACGGTGGTTTGCGGCCAGTGGAGTATCTTGACCGGATCGGCTTCCTGGCTGATCGTGTCATCGCCAACCATGTCGTGTGGGCCGAGCCCCACGAGCTTGAGATGTTGAAAAAGGCCCGGGTTGGGGTAATCCACAACTCGGAGAGCAACATGAAGCTGGCCTCGGGAGTGGCTCCCGTTCCGGCCATGCTGGCCGCCGAAATCGATTTGGGTTTGGGAACCGACGGGGCCGCCAGCAACAACAATCTGGACATGCTGCAGGAAATGGACAGCATGGCCAAGCTGCACAAACTGGCCAGTAACGATCCGACCGTGGTAACCGCTCGCGAGACTCTCTTCGCTGCCACACTTGGGGGTGCACGGGCGCTCAACCTGGAGGATCGAATCGGCAGTCTGGAAGAAGGGAAGTTGGCTGACCTGATCATACTTAGCCTAGATTCAGCCCAGGGGATGCCCGGCGTCGATCCCTTTACCACGGTGGTCTATTCCCTTCTAGGCGACTCGGTTAAAACCGTTATCGTCAACGGTACGGTGGTCCTTGAGGAGGGCCTCTTCACCGCCCAGGATGTGTCCCGAATCTACACCGAATCCCGGCGCTTGATCGACAAGGTGGTCGCCTCGCTGAAAGAGTAGCTCACTTTTGGCCACGGGCTAGGAACTGGCCTCTGGGTGCTGCCTCGGCAATAATTGGTTGCAAAACTATGACTGCCCTGCTTCAAGACTTTCGTTCCGCTCTGAGAACGCTGGTTCGCAGTTCGACTTTCACTTGCCTGGCCGTCCTAATTCTGGGTCTGGGTATCGGTGCAAGTACGGCGGTTTTCAGCACCCTGAATGCAGTTATTTTTCGACCCCTTCTCTTCCCCAAGTTGAGCAGCTGATCCAGGTTGTTGCCGGCGATCCGACTCAAGCCAAACTGACATTCATGCTGTCGGGCCAGGAGCTGGTCGAATATCGAACCCAGAATCAGGTCTTTGAGAGCATCGCCGGCTTCCGAAATCGTCGGGCGACCTTTAGCGATGGGCAGGAGCCTACCAGCCTGTCGGCGGTCTCAGTTTCAGCCGGGTACTTCCGCGTCCTGGGAGTGAGACCGTTGATGGGCCGTGCATTTCAGTTCCAGGACGAGAACCGGGCAGGTCTTCGACGAGTCATCATCAGTCACGGTTTCTGGCAGAGCTATGCCGGCGGAGATCCAGATGTGCTGGGCACCATGCTCCGAATCAATAGGACATCCTACGAGGTCGTGGGCGTGATGCCGGCGAGACTAAGACATGTCGAAGGAGAACAGCCTCAGCTCTTCTTTCCGATTCCTCTGGATAATCAGGAGGCATTGCTGGCCCGCTGGTTGACTGTCATTGCCAGGTTGAAACCGGATGTCACTCTGGAACGCTCCCAAGGTGAGATGTCGGTCCTCGCCAAGCGCATCGAGGAAAAGCTACCTGAGCGAAACCAAGGTTGGACCACTCGAGTGATACCGTTGAGAGAGCAGTTTGTCGGGGACACCAATCCGATGCTCTTTGCCGTCTTTGGGGCTGTCTTTCTGGTGTTGCTGATTGCTTGTGCCAATGTGGCGAACCTGGTCTTAATCCGGGCCCTCGGCAGGGAGAGGGAAATCGTTGTCCGATCAACTCTGGGAGCCAGCCGTCTGCGGCTCACCCGCCAGCTGGTTATCGAGAGTCTATTGTTGGCTTCTGGCGGAGCGCTGCTCGGACTTGTTTTGGCGAGCTTCTCCGTCAATGCTTTCGTTCCTCTCTTGCCCCAGAACGCATCCGGGATGGAAGTTGTCTTGCTCGACGGCCGGATCTTGCTATTTACTCTTGGCATCACTCTGGTAAGCGCCCTATTGGTCGGCCTTGCTCCGGCTCTCCACACTTTCCGGCGTAATCTCGGTGCCTCGCTTAACGACTCTGAAGCTGGTAGGAGGCGATTACTTCCAGGCCTTGGGCATTCCACTTCTTCGGGGACGGCATCTAAACGAGCAGGACAATCAGGATTCCCGGCAGGTGGCCGTGGTCAACGAAAAGCTGGCCGGTCTGCTCTGGCCTGAGCATGAGCCGATCGGGCGCAAGTTCAAATCACGGACCCTGGAACTGAGCATCGTCGGTGTGGTGGCTGATGTGAAGGATTCCCTGGAGGGTGAAGCAGAACCGATCTTCTATGTTTCCTATCGTCAGCTCCTGGGTGAAATACAGCCCCGATTTCTGACTATCCGCACTTCTTCCGATCCGGTCGAACTGGTCGAGCTCTTTCGGGCTGAAGCTCGGGCTTTGGACTCGGGAATGATCATCGATGACGTGGTGACCATCGAGACTATCCTCGAGTCGTTTTTTGCTCCCCAGTCCCTCTCCATGATGTTGCTCGGAACATTCGCGGTAGTGGCCCTGGCGTTGGCGGCCGCCGGCATATATGGCGTGATCTCTTACTCGGTGCGCGAGCGCACCCGGGAGATCGGGGTTCGGAGAACTCTGGGTGCTCAGGCCGGTGATCTCATCAACATGCTCGTATTGCGTGGCTTAAGGCAAGTCGCAGTCGGTGTGGCGATCGGCGGACTTCTGTCACTAGCCCTGACTCGAGCGATTGAAAACCAGCTCTGGGGCGTCACTCGAAACGATCCGATGACGTTGCTGGGAGTGATTGCGTTGCTCGCTCTGACCGGCATGATCGGCTCCTATTTGCCCGCTCGAAAGGCCACCGCAATCGAAGCGGCCGATGCCCTAGCCCGGATTATGCAAGAACCGTAGGCCGGAGTTGAAAAGAGAGTCGAAAGTGGCCCAAATCGGGAGATCGAAAGTGCGACAGGCGGATTTTCGAGGGATCTCTGTGGACGAGCCGTGTGGAGTAGGTGGGGGAGTGAATTTCAGACGGAGTTGGGCCTGAATGAGTGTCCTAAACGATCATTCGGGAGCTAGGAGAGGCTAGCTGGAGTTAAGGCGATTCAAGACGAGGAGGAAAAGGGCCTGCTCCGGAAAGCCGGAGGAAAGATGGGCCCAGATGCGTCGAGTGGTTTGTCGAACCCGCGCCCCAATTTTGAGGACCCGGCGACGCAAAGTTTCGATTTCGAGTTTCTGCCAGGGGGTTCCATACAGATAATCGCGGAGTCGGACGAACATCTGGTAAGCCAGCCCATGCAGGAGAAGTCGAAACTGGTTGGCCAGGAATCGATGACAGCTCAGCCGATCCATACTCAGATGGTTCTTAAAAGCCTTGATGAAGTTCTCCGACTGTCCTCGATCGGTGTAGTGATCATAAAGGGACTGGGAAGAGAGATCGTCTCGGTTGGTGACCACAAAGCGACGATTGATCCCCCGATGGTCGACTTCCACTTTGACGATGACGCGACGGAATCGATCCCAGCTGCCGGCTCGATAAAGAAACTCGTCAAACTGACGCTGTTTTTCCTCGAACTCGTCGAACCTGAGTCGAGTCGACTCGAGCATCGGCTCGACCATCCGTTGCCGGCGGGGGTTCCGGCTTAACCCAATGACATATTGGAGTTTGTTCTCTTCAGATTCACAGAACTCGTAGAGCCGAGGCGTGGCAAAGCCGCTGTCGGCCCGGATCTCAATTTGAAGTTCCTTGCCAACTTCTCGCCGAATGGCTTTCACGATTCGTTTCAGAATAGGAACGATGTGAGAGGCAGCCCCCTTGTTTCCAGGCCTCAATACGACAGTGACCAGGTCCCCCGTAACGGCATCGAAGATCAGCAAAGGATGCAGAATGTGGTTTCGGTAATAGCCGTGGTAAAAAGAGAATTCCTGTTGGCCGTGAGTGTGGTCGTCAGTACTGTCCAGGTCCAAGATGACCGGGTCGGGGCGTCTCTTCTTCAGCGAGCGGACATAACGCTGTAGGAACCCCCGGCTCAGACGCATGAGATCCTTCTTGCTGACAGAGTTTTCCAAACGGGAAAAAGTTGCCTGGGTGGCCAAGTCAGGATCGCTCTCAGGTAACTGATCACAGACGGTCTTGAGCATGGGATCCGAGCGCAGCGTGTCCGCGTCATTGCAGTCTTCGTACCCGGCAACGATCTGAAAGCCTCGTTGTCGGATCAGCTTTAACTGCTCATGACGAACGTAGCGTTGGTCCCGGCTATCCGCAATACACGAACTGAAGTCCTCGCAGAGTCGATCTTGCCGATCCAGGGAACCAAACAACAGCCATCCGGCATCGGAAGTCAGGTTCCCACCATCAAAACGAGCCGTGATTTGTGTGTGCGAGTGAAATGCCAGGGTGGTCTGACAGACTGGGTTTGACATTGCCGTAGTTCTCCGATAAGGATTTGTTTAATAAACCTTTTTATATCAGAGAGCTACGGCATTTTTTCTGGTCCCCAATCCACTCGAATCCGGATCTCTTGCATAATCCGGGCTAAGGCATCTTTAGTTCGGTTCGGCTGAGCTTGCACCTTCTCCGCTTGCTCTGTACCATGAGCGCTTCGTTGGTTACCCCAACCCAATCGGAGTTTTTGAGTGCAGAGCTACTGGCGAAAGAACATCCGGATCATGATTGCCTTGCTGGCTGTGTGGGCCTTCGTCGGCCTCGGCTGTGGCGTTGTCTTGGCTGGTTATCTGAATCGGTTTAGCTTGGGGGGCTTCCCCCTTGGATTCTGGTTCGCCCAGCAGGGAAGCATCATCGTATTCGTACTCCTGATTCTCATCTATGCCATCTTGTTGAACCGCCTCGATCAAGAGTATTCCAGCAGAATCGGGGGTGAGGGAGTCCCGGGAAACGCCGATTCCGAAGACAGCCTCGAGAAAGCGGAGGATTGAACCGATGGGAATCCAGGAATGGACCATCATCTTTGTCGGGGTCTCCTTCACACTTTACCTGGTGATCGCCTGGATCAGCCGGGTGAGCGACACGCGGGGCTTCTACGTGGCTGGCCGGGGCGTGCCGTCGGCGGCCAACGGCATGGCGACAGCAGCTGACTGGATGAGCGCCGCCTCCTTCATCTCGATGGCGGGGCTGATTTCGAGCATGGGCTATGCGGGCGGGCAGTACCTTATGGGCTGGACCGGCGGCTACGTTTTGCTGGCGCTTCTGTTGGCACCTTACCTGAGAAAATTCGGCCACTTCACGGTGCCGGACTTCGTCGGCGACCGATATTCATCGAACGTCGCCCGCTCGGTGGCCGTCCTGTGTGCCATTTTCGTCAGCTTTACCTACGTAGCCGGTCAGATGCGCGGCGTCGGAATCGTCTTCTCACGCTTCCTTGAGGTCGATATTGAGAAGGGAGTGCTGATCGGCACGGCGATCGTCTTCATCTATGCCACTCTGGGTGGTATGAAGGGCATCACCTGGACTCAGGTGGCACAGTACTGGGTACTGATCACTGCCTTCCTGATTCCGGCCATTGCGATCAGCTTTCGCCTCACCGGTCACGCACTCCCCCAGATCGGGCTGGGAAGCCAGCTGATTACTGGAGAAGGAACGGGTACCGGGCTACTTGAGAAACTCAACCAGGTCAACATCGATCTGGGCTTTTCGAGCTACACGGAAGCCTTCGGTGGAGACGCCTTGCTCAACGTCTTCTGTGTGACGCTGGCATTAATGGCGGGAACCGCCGGTTTGCCGCATGTCATCGTCCGTTTTTATACCGTCAAGAATGTCAAGGCGGCCCGATGGAGCGCATTCTGGGCCCTGCTCTTCATCTCGATGCTCTATCTGACGGCTCCCGCCACCGCGGCCTTTGCCCGCTACTACCTCATCGAGAGCATCAATCACAAGACAGTGCAGGAGTTGCCCGCCTGGTTCAAGAATTGGGAGAAGACCGGGCTCCTCCTGTGGCTCGATGATGGTGACGGGATGTTGAGGTTCTCCAACCGTGAAGACAACGAACTCTTCAACAAGGGCCAGCTGGGGAGCGAAGCTGGCGAACTCGGCTGGGATAAGATCATACTCGACCATCAGGCCTGGCTAACCAGCGAGGGAGAGTCGGGAGCCGATGCTCGGAAAATTCTGAACCAAGACGAGAAAATCCGCGGGCCCGACAAGGACATCATCGTACTGGCCACTCCCGAGATGGCCGACCTTTCCAACTGGATCATCGCCTTGGTGGCCGCCGGCGGACTGGCGGCAGCCCTCTCCACTGCGAGCGGACTCCTGTTGGTAATCTCTTCCAGTGTTGCCCACGATGTCTATTATCGAATGATCAAGCCCGAGGCCTCAGAGGCGGAGAGACTCCTGGTAGGCCGCAGCGTGATCGGAGTCGCGGTCGTTATTGCCGGTATTTTCGGGATCTACCCTCTGGGTTTCGTCAGCCAGAGTGTCGCTTTTGCCTTCGGACTGGCAGCCGCCAGCTTTTTCCCTGCCATCGTACTGGGTATCTTCAACAAGCGGGTCGGCACCGTGCCCGCCATCTGTGGCATGCTGGCCGGCATCAGTTTCACTGCCGGCTACATCATCGGTGAGATCTACCTGGACATGGAGCCGTGGTGCTTCGGTATCCAGGCCCAAGGAATAGGCACGATCGGCATGCTCCTGAATTTCTTCCTGACCCTCGCGCTAACACCACTCTTCCCAGGACCCGACCAGAGAGTTCGGGACCTGGTCGACTCGGCTCGCAGCCCGGAGCTGCCTGGAGAAGCTGCGGGCTAGGAGTCACCTGCAGGTGGCGCACTCCGGCGTTTGGCAGATAACCCGGGGTGATTTTCCTTCCGCCATGGCCATTGTCCACAACTGGCTTTCCGAGTTTCGGGATAGAGCCTAGATGTCTTGACAGGCATATGCCCAATCAGGCATATTGCATTCCATGGCAGCTTCCTTCGAACTACTCGCGGATCCTACCCGGCGCCGCTTGCTCGACGTGCTCCGGCAGGGCGAGCGATCCGTGGGGGAGCTGGTGGAACGGCTAGAGATGAACCAGCCCGCGGTTTCGAAGCAGCTCCGTGTGCTGCGGGAAGCTGGGTTGGCCTCGGTGCGCGTGGACGCGCAGCGGCGGATCTACCGGCTGAGGCCCGACGGCTTGCGCGAGGTCGACGAATGGTTGGCGCCCTACCGAGCTTTCTGGGAGGGTCGCCTGGACGGTAGGCTCGGAGCTGCGATTCACGTTTCTGCACGGCGAAGGCGAGGGGTTGTCGGAGGAGGAGCTCCGGGGAGAGGTCCTGACGGTGGATCCCCCCCAGCTCCTTGAGTTCCGGTGGGGCGACCACCACATTCGGTGCGAGCTGGTCTCGGACGGAGCCGGGGCTGTAGGTTCCTGTTGTCGGAGACCTTCGAGGACGCGTCCATGGGTGCGCGGAATGCGGCCGGCTGGGAGATGTGCCTCGAGAACCTGGACCTCATCCTGCAGGGGGTGACACTCGCCAAGTTCGCGCTCGACGTGTGGCGGGGGAAGTTCAGTCACTACGTCAAGAAGTTCAAGTCGGAGTTCGGCCCCCAGCAGGGGCCGCCGCCGAACCATCCCGGGGTAGCAGCCGAGAAGAACCAGGAAGGCTGAGGGCGGACGTCATTCCATCGACCGGCAAACGATCCAGGTGAGGCTTCAGCGCTAAGGTCTGACCTGGACACCTCCATTGACGACCTCATCCTGGGAAATGATCCGACCGTTGAGATCGATTAGTTGGGGCCCGGGTGTCTTGAAGTAAACATCGGCGTTTCCCTGGACATTGCGATCCACCGCAAACAACAACTTGAGAGCGGTCCCTTGCGTGAGCGTGGTGAAGGGGGCGGTCAGGTCTGCGATCAGAAAAGCGAGTTCACGTTCAGTTGCGGCCGGGTCATAAAACCCTTATCAGAGTCATTCCCTCGGGCAGCTCGGAAATCACTGAGTTGGCTAGAGTTTCCTCCCCAAGCTGAAGAAGATTCTCATCGTAGTCAAGAGTCACAAGCAGGATTGCCGCTGCCGGGTCGCCACCGCGAAAAAAGAGATCCACTTCGGCGATGGTTTCCGGGGCTGCGGGAAAAGTCGATATCGCGAGATCCGGTCCCGGGGGGCTGGTTACGATCTCGGGGATTTGATTCACCGGCGGATTGTCCGGACCGGCTTGGAAGATTACAGGAATATCCACGGTGATGAGCGAGCCGCTCTCACCCCCAATGAGCTGTGAAGCTAACAGCGACTGATCTGGGCCAAAGTCGACATGTGGCGGCAGCAGTGTGAGATCCGTCGGGCCCTCCGCCGGTACCCATGGCGAGATCAGAAGAACCTCTGGCCCCACGGCACTATCCGTCAGGTGGGGGACATAAACGCTAATCTGATCAGAGCCTTCTTCGACGATGAAGACTGTGGTCGAATAAGGACAACCAACTCCAGAGCGATACAAGATGAGGAGCTCTGATGGGCTGGCCAACAATCCATCTACCAGGACTGTTATCACACCATCGGAACGGGAGAAGGAGAGAAGGCGATTCAGGTCCTCTTGGGCCAAGAAGATGTTCCCGGTACACTGATCCACCGCGATGCCCGAGACATCCGCCAAGTCGATCATCACACCCTGTCGGGGCTGGGGAAACTCGGGCAACTCAGTCGCGGCGAGTGGGTCTGAGGACAGCCCTTGTTCCAGTGCCTGGCGGCTAATGGTAACGATTTCAGTCGGAGTGGCGACGAGCAGGTTGCCGGTTTGCGGATCCAAAACCATAGTGCCGGGACTATCCAACCCCTCGGCGAGCAGCGTGGAATCTCCGCTAACCGGATCGACACGCAGAATGGCGCCGCTATTGGTCGCTGAAGCCAGCAAGAACTGGCTTCCATCGGGTGCCTCGAATGCCAGGATCTTCTGGATGTCTTCACCTTCCAACCGCACGAGCAGTTTTCGATCGTCCATGTTGGCGCTATATGTTTTGCTCGCGACTCCGCCACTAGGAGCTAGCGCAGATGAGGGGCCGCCCGAAACGATCAACTCTGCGGTGAAGACTCTTCCGATTGATTCAAGGAAAGCAACCGACTGTACGAGTCCGAAATCCCCGAGCAGGGTTTGAGCAGAAATAATATCGACCGAGGCACTGGCAGCTAGGCTTTCGGTTTGAGCGGCGTTCGTTACGGGTAATCCCGCAAGCGCGGTTGCCGGGGCACTGTAGAGGCCATCGTTGTCGATGGTTCCGAGACCATCTGTGCCACCGACGAACCCATTGACTGTCCAGTCGAAAGCTCCTGAGAAACCTTGTGCGGTGAATTGGGTCTGGCCTCCTGGTTGCAGGACACTCAGGGGAGGAAGCACTCGCGCCTGGGGCAATCCGGCGTCTGGCCGGATTGTAAAAGGGATGTCCTGGGGGGGGACATTGGCTAGAACGCGCCCATCGCTTGTGCCAAAGAGCGAGGTCAAAAAAAGCGGCACATTACTGCGCACGAAGACAAAGCCCCCGCTCTGATTCTCCGCGCCGGGGATCATGTCCGTCACCAGACGACTAATCCGCCTACCAGGCTCGAGGACATCGTAGAAACTTCCCAGAATCTGACCCTGAGGGGAGGCTGCAACAATCCTGATATCGGCGGCCAGAGATGCCGGGTTGAGAGCGGCGATACCTGTGAAGAATCCAGGGATGGTGCCCAGGTGAGAAAAGACTGCGCTGGTCTTCGGCTGGCTAACAGCGGCGAGTGTTGCAGCGGCCCCCGTATCGGGGACTGCGTAAGAAAAATATCCGTTGACAGCCTGCGAGTTTGCCACAATCTCCATCCAGCCTTCGAGAGCTGCCTCTCCCTCAAAGCCGAATAACTCCGCGACGTCTTCGAGCTGGCTTTGGCCCGCTTCCAATGTGACTGTGACCGGATTATCGCTGGCTTCGGTGAAAAGTGCTCCGTCCGATTTGCGCGCGAATAGTGTGGCCAGCACGGATTGCTCTGAGTAATTCACCAGACCCAACGTCGCTTCGAACGGACCCAATACGACCATCTGTGGAAGGTAGATTCTATTTAGAAAATCTAATGCACTGCGAGCATTGAGACCTTCAAAATCTCCGGTCTCCGACCGAACCAGCTCAAAGCCGATGAGCGATTTACCTGCTTCCGCAAGGACATAGCTGTTTGCCGGTAGAGGCGGCATTCCAGCTGGCATCACATCGCCAAAGAAAGTACTGACGTCCAACCGACGCATACCCATCGGCGGTAGCTCGAGAGTCCGATGGATGGGTTCTTCGCCTCCGATCAGCGTGAGAGAGAGTTCTGTTGCCAGATCTCCAGTATTGATGATGTTCAATTCAGTTGAGAAGCCCTCCTCAGTGCGGATCTTGTTGAAGACGATTCGCCTGGCCTTTTGGGGAAGATCGGCACCGTCAAGCTCGCTAAGAATCCCATTGAAATCCAAGAAGAACCCGGTCAGGTTAGGGGTGCTACTGGTTGCCCGGAACCAGCCAATCGTGTCTGGATCAAGGTCGCCGAAAATCTGAGATATCAGCTGCGCAAGCTGTTGTTCCGCAGGTATAGTTTTAGATTTTCGGGCCAAGACCTGCCCGTTCTGATCATCGGCTGTCAGGAGAACATCGGCTGCGACAAGGTTGAGATTCACGATTGCGACCCCCGTCGATTCTCCTTCCTCGAAGTTCAAACGAGGGAAATCAAGAAGGCTGGGAGGAGGCTCGGCAACACCCAGAATGAACTCCTCGATGTCGTTGCCTGCGCCTGGGAGTGACTTGCGAAAGAGTCGCGCCGCAAGAAAGACAAGATCGTCCTGATCGACCAATGAATCCTGGTTGAGATCAAAGGCGTCGTTTCCCTGAGGGACCGTGCCCATGGGGCCTCTATCACTCAACTCCTGGATCATGATCGATGCGTCTCGGCCGTCAAGCACTCTGTCATTGTTGAGGTCGCCGACCAGAATCAGGTCAGTCTCAATATCTGCATCGTTGTTTTCCTGATTAGGATCGACTTCGTTCCCATCAACGGTGGCTGTGTTCTTCAGAAAGTCGGCTGGGAGGGCGGGGAAGCCATCTGCGAAGGCCGGCTCAATATGGACAGTGAACTCGAGATCCTTGCTTCTGCCTACGGCGAGCCTCTCGAAGGGGCAATTGACGATGCTCGCAATCTCGATGCAACCGGTACTCGAGGTCAGGAACCGTAGCTCGGCCGGTAGAGGATCCCTGACGCTTCCACCACTGGAGGCCCCAGGGCCGTGGTTCGTGATAGTGAGAGTGTAAGTCAGGTCGGTTCCGGGCTCGGCGGCATCTACCCCATCGTCTTTGACTAGTTCAAGGTCGGTCTCGATCGGTGTGATCTCGGTTGTGTGACTGGAGCTGTTATTCTGTGATATTGGATCGGTTTCATTGCCTGTTACGGTAGCCGTGCCGTCAATCTCATCAACTTGTCCAGGGTCGATTGCCGCCACGAAAGTCAGCACAGTATTGGCACCGTCCGCGAGGGAGCCGAATGTGCAGGTCACGGTTCCAGTCATCTCGGTACAGCACTGGCCGAAGAAACGAAAGTCAGGCCTGTCGGCAGGTCGTCGCTGATGGCTCCGCCGCTGGAGTTCGAAGGTCCGTTGTTGGTGACCGTGAGGCTGTAAGTCAGGTTGGTCCCGGGAACGACCGATGTGACGCCATCATCCTTGACGATCGATAGATCGGCTTCAGCGGAAGCCACAGGGGGCAGATGGTTTGAACTGTCATTTCCGGCAGTGGGGTCAGTTTCGTTGCCGGTTACGGCGGCCGTGTTGTCAATCTGTACCGTTTGTCCAGGGTCGATTGCCGCCACGAAAGTCAGCACAGTATTGGCACCGTCCGCGAGGGAGCCGAATGTGCAGGTCACGGTTCCAGTCATCTCGGTACAGCCACTGGCCGAAGAAACGAAAGTCAGGCCTGTCGGCAGGTCGTCGCTGATGGCTCCGCCGCTGGAGTTCGAAGGTCCGTTGTTGGTGACCGTGAGGCTGTAAGTCAGGTTGGTCCCGGGAACGACCGAAGTGACGCCATCATCCTTGACGATCGATAGATCGGCTTCAGCGGAAGCCACAGGGGTCAGATGGTTTGAACTGTCATTTCCGGCAGTGGGATCGGTTTCGTTGCCTGTTACGCTGGCCGTGTTATCAATCTGGACAGTTTGTCCAGGATCGACTGCTGCCACGAAAGTCAGCACAGTATTGGCACCGTCCGCCAGGGAGCCGAATGTGCAGGTCACGGTTCCAGCCAGCTCAGCACAGCCACTGGCCGAAGAAACGAAAGTCAGGCCTGTCGGTAGGTCGTCGCTGATGGCTCCGCCGCTAGAGTTCGATGGGCCGTTATTGGTGACCGTGAGCGTGTAGGTCAAGTTGTTTCCAGGGACGATCGAAGTGACGCCATCGTCCTTGGTGATCTCCAAATCCGCCTCGGATATCACCGGAGTTACATGGTTCGAGGTGTTGTTTCCTGGATCGGGATCGGCTTCGTTCCCCATCACCGTGGCGGGGTTACTGATATCGGATGTCTGACCTGGATCGACAGCAGCTACGAAGCTCAGCATGGCCCCCCCATCGCCTGCGAGAGCGCCGATGGGGCAGGTAACTGTTCCGTTGCTTTCTGTGCAGCCTGACACAGAGGAAACGAAGGTTAGGCCAGCCGGCAGGATGTCGCTGACGGTTACTCCCGTTAGGCCAGTAGGACCATTGTTGCTTACCGTCAGGGTGTAGGTCAGGTTGTCTCCGGCAACTACTGAATTGACTCCGTCATCTTTCTCGATCGCCAGATCCCCGACCAAACCCAGTGGTACCTGTTGGCCGTAGTTTTGATTCTCGACGACGCGGCTGCTTTCGATGCCCTGTCTGAACCTGCTTGCCTCGAAGAGCCGAGCGAAGCCCAGTGGTCCGGCCATCATCTGGGGCATGGCCGCGAGTACACAGAACGTCACCAAAAGAGCTCTCCGCGGGCCCGGAGAATGTTTGATCTCAGTTTTGTTCATCACCAAACAACCATCAGTTTCGAGTAGAAGTAGCTCAGGTGGTGGAGGCGATCCCCAGATTAGGCAGTCTAGCTTACCACGATCCGACCGGGTAAATTGGAGCCTAATCGCCTGCCCCGCCCGGCTTGTAGGTGAGTGAGGCGGTCCCTGGCACAACTCTCCGCCAGGGAGTTGCCGGCTTCGCCCAATTTTCGTAGGGAAATGAGTGAGGTGGTCTCGGAAGGGAGGTCTTCTCCTCAAAGGACGATTTGCAGAGGCGTGCCCCGAGTTTCGCTTTCAATGGGCCTTCGGCTGGTTCGGAGGGGCCTGCGAATGGCCCTCCTTCGCGGCCCGGTCTCTTTCCGTTTGATGCTCGAACAGGCGTTGCTTTTTCAGTCCCATCCGGAACAGCGCAAGCTGCGTACTCGTCTTCAGAACACCGAGGCCGTAAATAATGGAACTCGTCAGGTTTATGGACGAAGCCTCCGGGAAGTACTTCGTGGGACACGAAATCTCCCCGATTCTGTACCCTGCAGCAATAGTCTGACAGAGAATCTGGCTGTCAAAGACGAAGTCATCCGAGTTCCCTCCGAGCGGCAGTGACTCGAGGACATCTCGAGAGAAAGCTCGATATCCGGTGTGGTATTCGGAGAGCTTCTCACCCGCCAGAATGTTTTGAATGGCTGTGAGTACGCGGTTCGCAACATACTTGTATTTCGGCATACCGCCCCTAAGAGCCCCCTTCCCCAAAATTCGGGATCCCAGCACGACATCGTAAATGCCCGTATTAATCAGATGCGCCATGGCTGGTACGAGCTTTGGATCGTACTGGTAGTCCGGATGGACCATCACAATGATATCGGCTCCCTGGTCCAACGCCAGCCGATAGCACGTTTTTTGATTTGCGCCGTATCCACGGTTCCGGTCGTGAAGAGACACAGCCAACCCAAGACGCGTTGCGACCTTGACCGTCTCATCTTGGCTGCCATCGTCCACAAGAATGATAATGTCGACGATCGTGCGATCCAGTTGCCGAACTGTTTTCTCAAGGGTCTTTGCCGCGTTGAATGCGGGCATCACGACGACAACCTTGGCGTTTCGGATCATGAACTAAGTGAATCCATAATACGACGTAAGGCTGACTAGCCCAACTACGGCCCCGCCGGGCATACAATCGATTTCTGGAAGATAGCGTAAGAAGTTTCTTTGGCGTCCCATACTGAAAAGAAGTCGTTCCCTCGACCGCAACGGCCATCAGCGCTGCTGCATGCCTGTAAAAGAGTCATCCCCATCCGGCCTCCAGCGGGGGCGAGCGCCGGATTCATGGTCTTCCCTGACCAGGAAGGGTTTCGGATCTCTCCTGCCCCACTTCCAGATACCACAGGTCAGCTCCAGCTTCCCAGGATCGGAAAAACCAGAAAGCTGACTTTTGATTATTCCTCGCGTTACAACGTTATAATGTCAGAATGAATCAGGCCTCGCTAAAGCGCTCGACAATTTATTTTGATCCGGTGCTGCACAAGGCTCTCCGACTGAAAGCGGTAGAAACAGAAGCTTCTATTTCAGAGTTGCTGAACCGGGCAGTTAGACAGCTATTGTCCGAAGACGCTGATGATCTGGCTGCGTTTGAAGAGCGCAAGAACGAACCAAGCGTGGCTTTTGAGGACCTGCTCAAAGATCTGAAGGGTCGTGGGAAAATATAGGATTCGCTTCAAGATTTCAGCTGTCAAGGAACTGGAATCGGTTCCCCGGAAGAAAGATCGGTCGAACAGGATTGTAGATTGATGCCAAAGGCGAGACGCAAGCTGACTGCAGCCGAAAAAGCCAGGAAAAAGAAGAGACGTCAAGAATACATGACAATCTTCATCAATGGAAAGCAGAAACAAGTCAGGCGGCCGCCGACGATTGAAGGAACGGATGTGGATGAGTTCATTCGTATTAACGCGGACCCTATCTGGCTGCATCAGAATGAAATGTGGGAAGAGATGGAGCCCATCCCGGAATCAGGGGGGAGCCGCGACCCTGACTCCGACTCGACTCGTCAGGAAGACGTTGCCGCCGACCGGCCTCGCAGTGCTGGCCCAAAAGGAGATCAGGACATTCCGTTCTAGTCGAGCAACCGAAGGAGAAACATCTTATAGGGCAGCGGGCCCCAGGTGCTTGCGGCCCACCCTGTTTGGGCTACTCATCGTCATGCTCCTCCTCGTATTGGGGCGGCGATTCGCCCTGACTCTGCCTGATCTCCCAATACTTGCCTTGGGGGTCGGCTCGATTCACCGCCACCACGGTGCCATCATGCCACCATTCGTCGCCAAAGTCGAACAGATAGTCGAACTTTTTGCCCGGCTTCAACCGAAGCTTGTCAAGCCTGGTTGCAGCCGCGTCAAATCGGCTCGGGTCGTCGAACATCTGGGCTGAGGTGTACTCCGTGGGCCTCGGACCTGCGGTTCTTCGGCGGCCTGGCGCCTTAGGGAAGTAGAACGAATACAGGTGCGGATCGAACCGATCGAATGCCTCGAATATCGCATTGTGCAGGTCATCCAACGTCTGGTCGCCACGCAGAGCGAGCGTTCGAAAGATGCGGCGTGCGGCCTTCAAATTGACTTTGAACACGTACTCGATGTCAGACTTCGCTGCGCCCATTATTAAAGTCGCCCTAGCTCAGTGTCTTGCAAAAAGATCCCAAGATGAAGCGTCCACCTTGAAAGTGACGGGTCTTGACTCCGCCGCGAAATATCACACCTACTCCTTCAGAAGGCTGTTACCAATTTGTGAGCCCAGTTGGGCAGCTTCCAGAGCCTCGGCGATCTGCAAAGCGATCTTCCAATCATTTTGAAGAAACTCCGAACTCCGACTGAGAATCTGGACTTCTGGCAATCATAGTCGGATAGTGGCCGAAAAGCAGCGTGTTCCCGGATTCTTCGGAGTTCTGACTTCTGAGTTTCCTAATTCCTAGCTCGGAACTCGGAAAACCAGTTGTGGACAATGGCAATCCTGGGTGGAGTGGCACTGGATGCGGCCCGCGGAAGGATGAAGGACTCTCCACCCTTCGCCACGGCATACGCCTTGCGTCGAGGGGTCCCGGACTCGAAGAGTTTCGTTGGTGTTCCATGCACCAGCGAACCAGCCGGGGCTCCGTTGACCGCCACCACCATCAGGTGCTCGGCTTCCAAATAGAACAATTCATCTCCGTCCGGACTCCAGCGGGGGCTGTGACCTCGATCAGTTGAGATCTGCACGAGGCCTTCACCCGAGGGAAATCTCTTCACATAAATCTGAGGTCGTCCCGATTGATTCGATGCGTAGGCGACCCAACGGCTGTCGGGTGAAAGTCGGGGGTTGGACTCATTCTGCTGGGTGGCCAGGAACTCCTTTGGATCGCCTTCCTGCCCTACACCCAGATACCAGAGGTCGTCGCCTGTCTCCAAAGGGGAGAGCCTTCTGCTACTCCCTCTCCGGACATCGTGCAACCAGATGGCGCGGTCCCGGGTTTCGTCCAGACCTGAAACGGCCACCCAATACCCATCGGGCGATAGAGCCGGAAGGAGCATATTCCACTGAGGCTTTCCGATGGTGGCCAGAGCCTCACCGGTCCGATCGACTCGGACCAGTTCGTTCTGGCCTCCGGTAGTCCCAATCCAATAGCTGAGGGTTTGGTCGTCGGACACTGACGGCCAGTCCCCCTCGACATCGATGAGAGTGTGTTCGGTGGATGATGCCCTTCTCATGGGCAGCCTCGAGTGCCTTGGCGATTTGCAAAGCGATTCTGAGCGCCCCTTCGAGCGGAATCGCACCTTTGCTGATGCGGGCCGCCAAGGTCTCGTCCTCCACCAACTCCATGGCGATGGCGTGGGTGCTGCCCTCCTGTTCCAGGCCGTGAATGCCATGACGAGGTAATACCGATTATTTTGCGGTCGGTGGCGGCTGATCGGCAGGACGAACTACTCCCATGACACCTTTGCCTCCACTTCGTCGGGCTGACCAACCAGACTTTGAGTCTAAAGAGCAGGAACCGAGCTCCCGTCTTTGTGAGGTATGATGCGAGCGTGGATCGGGATGAATTATTGCGCGTTCTCAAAGCCTTCGAATCGGAGAAATTGGAGTATGTTCTGATCGGCGCGACGGCTATGGGCTTTCAGGGTTTGATCCGAGCGACAGAGGACGTCGACCTGATGATCAACGCTACCGCGGCGAATGTCGAACGAGTCCGAAGGGCCTTACGATTGGCTTACGGCAATGATCCGAGTATTGAGGAGATCCGGGCAGAGGACTTGCTGGGGGACTATCCCGCTGTTCGATACTATCCACCCAGTGGTGACCTGTTCTTCGACCTCATGACTCGATTAGGAGAGGCTGCCGATTTCCACAGTGTGGATTCCGAGATCAAGGAAATTGAGGGTATCCGGGTGCACGTTGCCACGCCGAAAGCGCTCTATCTGCTGAAGAAAGGGACCCTTCGGCCGCTCGATCGGCAAGATGCGGCCGCTTTGCGCGAGCGATTCAAATTGCAGGAGGATGACTAACCAATGCCCGTTCAGAAATTCCGCTCGATCAACGAAATGAATAGAGCACCGATTCGGGTAGTCGGAGAGTCCGCCTTTGATCGTTTTGTCCGTCACTGTCGCCGTTATCGGCTCATCTCGAAACTCAACTACACTCCTGGCGTTTTCAAATTCAGGACGCTCGAAGAGGCACAAGCTGCAAGGGTGCGAGGACAACTACGACCCGAGCAAGATTGAGGCGGAGCCTGATTGCATAGTTACGGAGCGGGGTATCAATAGCAAAGGAATAGATTCCGGACTTCGACATGACAAATCGCTTCGACCACGCTCTTCAGTTGAAAGTCACGCTCAAGGGAATTAGTCCACCAATTAGAGAAGATTATTCCTCGGGATCCCCTCGTGACTAACCCGGTCTGTATCGGAGGCCGTCGGGCCGGTCCGCCTGAGGACTGCGGGGGTATCCCAGGCTATGGGGGATTTCTGGAAGCCATACAAGACCCGACCCATGAGGACCACCAGAGTATGATGACTTGGGTGGGTGGCGCCTACGATTCTGAGGCATTCGACAAGGCCAGGGTTCAATTTGACGACCCAAAGCGGCGGTGGCACCAGGCATTTCGTGAGGGGTAGGTCAAGCGATCCCTGGATGGGCCGAGTTTGTCTAACTAAAGTCCGGAAAAAGGGCCATTCCTTTTCTCCGGAACACTTGCAATCCAGATTCTCCTTGCGATGGTGTCACAGGTGCATTCTGGGTTGTGGCCGATCTCCTTGGCAAGAGCCGTCGCCGATGGGGGGCCATCGCTTTCCGTCTCTTTCCGCGAGCTCGACTCACAAGAGCCCCGATGAACCCAGGACCGAGGAGAAAGGGCGTTCTTGTGGGAGAAAGGGGGAGAAAGGGGCCCCGGCGTTTTTGTGGGCGAGAACTTTTTCTTATCTGGAGCGTCTTCGTGAGGCAGCAGAAATGGACAACCCTTGGCTTTTCCCGAGTCGATACCAAGACACGGGTCATGTGCGGAGTTTGAAGAAGGCCAAGAAGCGCTTGATTGACAAGTGCAACGAGGAAAGCCCGCAAGTGCAACCATTCACGAATCACGATCTACGGGGAACGTTTACGACAACACTGAGGCAGCGGCTGCGGATAGATGCGGAGCTCGTGGATAATATCCAGAATCACCTGAGCGCTATTCCCAAGGTGCGGCGGATCTACGACACGCTCACCTACCATGACGAGATGAGCAAGGCGCTGGAGCGGTGGGCGGCAGAAGTCCATAGGATTGCAAGGGGCCAGCCAGCAAAGGTCGTGAGACTGTCTTGAGTCCCCGGAGTTCCTCCCTCCTTCCTGTCCAATTCCCCTTCCCCTCAAGCGAAACAATTCCCGCGTCATTTCGTCCACCCCATAATCGCCGAAATCGACGCTGACCAAACTCCAGTCGGAGGGCTAACTCCCAGTTAACGAAGGTGCTAGTGAATCGCTTACCGGGCTCGAGCCACGCCGAGGAAGATGCTAACGGGTTGCTACCCATGCGGCCTGGAGGTGAAACAGCAGCCAGCCTCTCCTGATAATATTGCACAATGAAGGGGACCTCGGTGCTCCATCATCAGCGTATGACTCCCAAACAGCGGAAGTTCTGCCACCAGCTCTTCGCGGGATTCCCTTCCTCAGAAGCCGCCTGGCGAGCCTACGACTGTTCCACTCGCAACCCAGCGCAAGTCCTAGCCTGCCGAAATCTCCAGAAGCCCGAGATCCGGAAATATATCGGCCAGCAACTCATCGAGAACCGTCTGCCAGCAGCCAGCTTCGAGGTCCTGGAGGACGCTCTGGGAGCCAGTCTGATCATCAACGGAAGGCTCACCGAGGTACCGGACCACGAAATGCGGACGAGAGCTGCCAACCTCATCATCGATCTCCTAAAGTTGGCCCAGAATGCAAAACAGGAAATCGAAAACGGGTAAGGAGTCCCGTTTCCTTCTTGTGGGCATAGGTCACCGGAGTTCCACCATGAATAGGCACACATCGTCAGACCAACGGATCGACTACACGGTTGTTCGGCGTTATTTTCAAGCGGCGGGCAACAACACAGCGGCGACGGCCAGCTATATGGCCCACGAGCAGAATCTACCAGAAAACTCTGTTCGCTACCGCATGCGCAAAGAGATCACAACGATCGCCGATTGGCTTGATGCCGTGCCCCGAGAGGGCAGAGTGCTCGATCTCGGCTGCGGCGCGGGAGCATGGACTAAGGTCTTTGCGAACCAGTACGATAGCGTCGTCGGGTTTGAACAAAGCACATCGATGGTGGCCGCCGCCCGGTCGCTCCTGACTCCCTTTCCTAGAGCCACAATTGTTGAAGGCGATGTTCGAAAGGATCTCCCCGAGGGACCCTTTGACCTGATTTTTCTAGGCGGGCTATGCATGTATCTGGACGACTCCGATGCAGTAGCAATGCTGCGTTCGCTAAAGGAGCGCCTTGCCCCAGGAGCATCCATTGTTCTCCGCGAAACAACAGTTCCACAAGGAATACTGACCCCTCAAGGAGACTACCAAGCGATCTATCGAAACGTGAGCCTTTACCAAAACCTGTTTCGGAAAGCGGGTTTCTCAACGTCCGAATTTCGTCGTAACTATGCATACACGAACATGGAGGTCGCGGTAGAGCTGGTAGAGACACGACGAAAGAACCTACGCTTCCTGCCGGCAGAGTCCCCCTTTCTTGGGGCTCTTACTTGGTATTTGCTGAGGGCGAGTGCGCCACTCAGTTTTTGGCTGTTGCCCCGTGTCCTGTCAAAACTCCAGATCAACTGGCCACGTTTGCAAAACCACTTTTTCCGATTGCGTTCTCCCGCGCAGGGCTGCTGAGCTGACTTAAGGAGTGTCAACCCATAGCCGCCACCCATATACGGCGGTTAGCGACATGACGAAAACAGTAAACACCCAATACCAGAGACCACCGACCTTGGGCATCCGGAATGGCATAACGTTCAGGGCGGCGAGCATCACTATCGCGGTGTAGAGAACTATAGCGAACGTAGTTTGTTCTATCTGGCCTTCGAGTAAGAACACCAACGCCAGAACGATAACATTGTGATCGATCGGTAGGCCCAAGTAGGTGGACTTGTTCTCGAGACCAAACACGTTGAAATAGCTGAGCCGCAATACTCCAGCGGCAACCAGCGCAAATGCTCCCGGAATGAACCACGGACTGAACTCGCCGATGCTCAAGAGCAAGATCGCAGGACCAACGCCACTACTAACAATGTCAACCAGCGAGTCAAGCTGCCCTCCCAAAGCTCGGAGTTCATACGCCCGCCCCTTCGTGCGGCGTGCGATCGGACCATCGAACCAGTCAAAGAAAATTGCCCACAGTAGTGCAATCACAGCGGCCGAATAGACCCCCTGGGCAGCGAAGTGGATTCCCAGCAGAGCGCAGAACAAGCCCGCTAAGGTGGCGGAGTTTGCGAAATCTGCAGCATGCCCAAAAATACCTCCGCGGTAGGAACGCGTCTCAGAGTGGGCATCCTTCGTGGTGGCCAGAGTATTTTCTACTCCAACTTCTCGTGACGGCTCGTTACTCATCAACGTCTGTGGCTTGTGGTGGAGAATCGATGACGGCTCTCAAAGCTTCGGCGAGCGTACAGTTCTCAGCAACCGTTCGGGACGCGATCCGTAGGTAGCGGTCCGCGTCCGGCATGCTCTTTCCCGCACAGTGTTTAATCAGAATATTGTTCTCCAAAAACAAGCCCCGAGCTACCTCGGGTCCGCTCGGCGCAGCATCTGGCAGACGGCAAAAGACGAAGTTTGCGTCCGGTTCGTATGCGATCATTCCTGGAACGGCATTCAAACGTTGGTACAAATCGTCTCGATCAATGCGTACCTTTACGCAACTCTTGGCGAATTCCTTGCGATACCGGGCTGCCACGCGCAAGAATGCTTCCGCGAGTCCATTAATATTCCAGATTGGCACGTTGCTACGTACTGATTCAGCAAACTCTTTGTCGGCAGTCAGCAAGTAACCTAGCCGCAGTCCTCCGATCCCGAATGCTTTGCTCATACTCTTGAGGATAACTAGATTCGGGTAGGTATCGAGTTCGTTACTCAAGCTGGCCTGTTCGTACTCCTGAGAGAAATCGACAAATGATTCGTCGACGAGAAGCGTACAGTTTTGCTTGCCAAGCTCTTCTGCGAGTCGACAGAGGTCGGATCTTGCAACCGACAAAGATGTCGGGTTATTTGGGGTAACCACAACCGCGATACTGGCCTCGCAGCGAGCGGCCTCTTCGGCGAACGCATCAACATCCAGATTAAAGGAAGGTGGACCCAGGGCAAAACGAACGAGCTGCCCTTCGGGCAAAGCTTCTTCATATTCGTTAAAGCTAGGGACAGGAACGATCAGCCGCTCGGTAACCAGGCTTGCGATTATCTTGATGAGTTCCGAAGCCCCGTTACCTACAACGATCCTTTCTGCCGGCTGATTGATCAGCGTGCCGAGCATACGGGCGAGGGAATTCTGTGCAACCGGGTAGTTTAAGACCAGGTCATGAAGATTATTCCGGAAGTGTGCGAAGACAGGTTCCGGTGGGAAATAGAGGTTGTAGAGATAGGCGTGGTCCACGAAGTCGTAGCGCCAATATCCTCCATGTTCGCCTGAGATCATTTCATAGCGGCGTTCTTGTGTCGAAAACAGGTATTCAGCAGCACGACGATCGCTTTCATCATCAATCTCGTACCAACGGAGGTCGTCGCACTGGACAGCACGCAGATTATGTATCCCACGATGAGCCATCGCGTGAAGAAGGACCTCGTAATACTCGTCAATCTCGCCTGAGGCGATGAAGGCCTCAAGGTGCGGCACGATGTACCGCCGTAGAAATTCTCCTCGGAAGAGGTAGACATTAACAGTCTTGAAGACCTGAGAATAATCAAAATTCTTGCCTTGCTCCCGAGAGTCAATCAGCGCAAGTACGTTGCCCGACTCGTTGATGGTCACGACCGTGCCGGTCATCCAGATCTGGTGCCGGGACACGGCGGCAAGGCTCTCACTTTCGTGGGAGAGTAGTCGCTCGAGAAGCTGCCGATCGAAAAACACGTCGGCTTCCAACAAGACAACATCATCAACGAGATGCTCGCGAGCAAGCCACAGCGAATAGATATTGTTCGTGCTCTCGTAGTTTTCAGACTCGATGTAGGAAACCTTCACGGACTGGAATGTGTCCCCGATGCTCTCGTAGATCTTCTCCTTATGGTGTCCGACGACGATAACCACTTCCTTCACACCGACATCACTAAGATGAGTCAGTGCGTTGACAAGAATCGGTACACCATTTACGGGTACCAAGCACTTGGGGAACTGCTGCGTAAACGGCCGCAAGCGATCGCCAACGCCGGCGGCAAGGATGATCGCCTTTCTAATTGTCATTTTGGGCGGCTCAAACGGTCCGTTGCGGAAGGGAGATCCGATGGTAGTTATGGAGTCTTGCAGCATCTAGCGTTTCGCCTCGTCAAATTTCGAAGTTTAGTTACTCGACGAACCGGCAGCATCGAGCGACTTACAGAGGACGATCTGTCTGGCCGGTATTGTCACACTAACTGCCGATTAGCGACACTGGACGGATGAAATCCGGAAAATCGCTTTATCATCGCCGTCGATTTCCTAAAGATATCATTCGCCACGCCGTGTGGCCGTATGGTGCCAAAACTCCGCCGACCGGTATTTGACGGTGTTCAGATCCGTCTCTTCCTTATTATGATGGGCCTTCATGAATTTGCCATTGAAGTTTCTGCTGTTGATGTGGGCGGGCTAGGTCAATCGTGCACAACAGGATGCAATCGACTACCTCAAATCGGAAAACCGGATACTAGGAGAACAGATCGGCAACAAACGGCTGCGCCTGACCAACGCCCCAAAGAAGGAGACTCGCCGAAGGCATCAGGGCCCCGTCGGGCTGATCTAGAGAAAGACTACAAGCCACTACACTACTTGCTAGGTATGAACGAAGCGGTGGCTCTTCCATATGGGAATGTTATAATGTTTCACCGAATCTACACCTTTAGATCCATGGCCGTTCGCAGTGACCGAGGAACCGGATGGCGCCCAAGAAAAACAAGCATCGTTGCAGTTGTATAAAGGACGATGGGGCCCCTTGCCGTGCCAATGCTCAGACTGACTCTGAGCTCTGTTTCTTCCACGATCCCGAAGCTGCTGACGAAAGGGCCGCAGCCCGAAAAGCCGGTGGCCTGGAGCGCAGCCGAAAGGCACTCCTGGCCTAGCCCGGATTATGCAAGAGATCCGGATTCGAGTGGATTGGGGATCAGAAAAAATGCCGTAGCGCTCTGATATAAAAGGGTTTATTAAACAAATCCTTATCGGAGAACTACGGCAATGTCAAACCCAGTCTGCCAGACCACCCTGGCATTTCACTCGCACACACAAATCACGGCTCGTTTTGATGGTGGGAACCTGACTTCCGATGCCGGATGGCTGTTGTTTGGTTCCCTGGATCGGCAAGATCGACTCTGCGAGGACTTCAGTTCGTGTATTGCGGATAGCCGGGACCAACGCTACGTTCGTCATGAGCAGTTAAAGCTGATCCGACAACGAGTCTTTCAGATCGTTGCCGGGTACGAAGACTGCAATGACGCGGACACGCTGCGCTCGGATCCCATGCTCAAGACCGTCTGTGATCAGTTACCTGAGAGCGATCCTGACTTGGCCACCCAGGCAACTTTTTCCCGTTTGGAAAACTCTGTCAGCAAGAAGGATCTCATGCGTCTGAGCCGGGGGTTCCTACAGCGTTATGTCCGCTCGCTGAAGAAGAGACGCCCCGACCCGGTCATCTTGGACCTGGACAGTACTGACGACCACACTCACGGCCAACAGGAATTCTCTTTTTACCACGGCTATTACCGAAACCACATTCTGCATCCTTGGCTGATCTTCGATGCCGTTACGGGGGACCTGGTCACTGTCGTATTGAGGCCTGGAAACAAGGGGGCTGCCTCTCACATCGTTCCTATTCTGAAACGAATCGTGAAAGCCATTCGACGAGAAGTTGGCAAGGAACTTCAAATTGAGATCCGGGCCGACAGCGGCTTTGCCACGCCTCGGCTCTACGAGTTCTGTGAATCTGAAGAGAACAAACTCCAATATGTCATTGGGTTAAGCCGGAACCCCCGCCTGCAACGGATGGTCGAGCCGATGCTCGAGTCGACTCGACTCAGGTTCGACGAGTTCGAGGAAAAACAGCGTCAGTTTGACGAGTTTCTTTATCGAGCCGGCAGCTGGGATCGATTCCGTCGCGTCATCGTCAAAGTGGAAGTCGACCATCGGGGGATCAATCGTCGCTTTGTGGTCACCAACCGAGACGATCTCTCTTCCCAGTCCCTTTATGATCACTACACCGATCGAGGACAGTCGGAGAACTTCATCAAGGCTTTTAAGAACCATCTGAGTATGGATCGGCTGAGCTGTCATCGATTCCTGGCCAACCAGTTTCGACTTCTCCTGCATGGGCTGGCTTACCAGATGTTCGTCCGACTCCGCGATTATCTGTATGGAACCCCCTGGCAGAAACTCGAAATCGAAACTTTGCGTCGCCGGGTCCTCAAAATTGGGGCGCGGGTTCGACAAACCACTCGACGCATCTGGGCCCATCTTTCCTCCGGCTTTCCGGAGCAGGCCCTTTTCCTCCTCGTCTTGAATCGCCTTAACTCCAGCTAGGAGTCTGCGCGGCAGGAAATGTCCGGGCTGGTGAATAAAATGGCGATATGGGAACGACATTTCGGAAGTACCAGCCGGAGCAGAGCTTCTTGCTACCCCCTCCCCGCGAGATTGGTTGCCGGAAGATCATCTGTCCTACTTTATCTCCGAAACGGTGGATGAGCTGGATCTGAGTGGATTCTACGCGCCGTACGAAGGGGACGGGCGGCGCAATCGGCCGTTTGATCCGAGGATGATGGTGAAGATCCTGATTTATGGGTACGCGACGGGAACGTTCTCGTCGCGGAAACTGGCTCGTCGAGTGTATGAGGACGTGGCTGTTCGAGTGTTGTCGGCGGGTAATTTTCCAGCCCACCGGACGATGGCGGAGTTTCGTCAACGTCATCTCAAAGAGTTCAAGAAACTGTTTGGACAGGTGGCGCGGATCGCGGCCGAGGCGGGATTGGTCAAGCTGGGGCGAGTGGCGGTGGACGGCTGTAAGATCAAGGCCAACGCCAGCAAACATAAGGCGATGAGCTATTCACGGATGTTGGAAGAAGAGAAAAGGCTGGAAGGAGAGATCGCCGAACTGTTGGATCGTGCGCAGCAGGTGGATAAAGCGGAAGACGAGCTCTACGGCGAAGAGAATCAGGGAGACGAACTGCCTGAAGAGTTACGCCGCCGCGAAGATCGGCTGAAAAAGATCGGGGAGGCAAAGCAGCGCGTGGAGCAACGGCAGGCCGAGGCGGATCGGAAGCGCGGCCGCAAGCCCGGAGACGGTCGCAAGAACCCGCGCGGAGGACGCCCCTTCAAGCGGGAGTTTGGAGTTCCCGAGGAGAAGGCCCAAGACAACTTTACAGATCCGGAAAGTCGAATCATGAAGAGCTCTGGGGGATTCGAACAATGCTACAACACGCAAGCCGCTGTGGATGAGGAGACAGAGATGATCGTGGCCACGGGGGTTACCAATAACGCGGCCGACAACAGACAATTACTGGGGATGATCGATGCGGTCCAAGAGAACCTGGAGCACCCTCCCGAGCAGGTAGTGGCCGCCGCCGGGTATAAGTCCGAGGAGAACTTTGAAGGTCTAGCAGAACGCGAGATCGATGGCTACATCTCTTTGGGCCGAGAGGGGCGAGATCCAGAGCCGTCGGAAAATCTCCCCGCCACGCTTCGCATGTTCAAGAAGCTGGGCACGGAGGCGGGGCAAACTGTCTACCGCCGGCGCAAGGTGATCGCGGAACCTGTATTCGGCTGGGTTAAACAGGTCCTTGGCTTTCGAACCTTCAGCTTGAGGGGACTCGAGAAAGTGGAAGGCGAGTGGGACCTGGTCTGTCTCGCCCTGAACTTGAAACGCATGCATGGGCGCCTACCCACCTGCTGAGCAGGTTCGGACGGAAAGATGCCCTCCCCCTGGGCTCATTTTCAGCAGTTCGGCCGCCTCTGCAAGCGGAAGCACGATAAAGATCGCCCTTTCTCTTATAGGGCACCCCGAAACATAAACTCAAGAATTGGAAATTCCACGTTGATCAGAAACTCCTGCCGCGCAGACTCCTAGCTCCCGAATGATCGTTTAGGACACTCATTCAGGCCCAACTCCGTCTGAAATTCACTCCCCCACCTACTCCACACGGCTCGTCCACAGAGATCCCTCGAAAATCCGCCTGTCGCACCTTCGATCTCCCGATTTGGGCCACTTTCGACTCTCTTTTCAACTCCGGCCTACGGTTCTTGCATAATCCGGGCTAGACAGCAACCTTAAGATTTGGAAACAGTTCTTTGGAAATGTGCCGGTAGGGGAGATCACGCAGGGCAGGGTTGAGAGCTTCCTTGCTCCCACACACCTAGCGAGAGGCGTCAAAATCCTCGATACTGCCTACCAAACTGACACAGTGGAAAATTCAGGCGGGAGCCGATCTTCGTAAGTTGTTGAAAAGATTGGTGGAGCTGAAGGGATTCGAACCCTCGACCCCCTGAATGCCATTCAGGTACTCTTCCAACTGAGCTACAGCCCCACGCTATGGGAACAGGTCATTCTATAGACTGCCCGTAATTGATTCCAGCAGCTCGTTATCGATCGCGATTCGCTGGTCCTCGCGCAGTTTGTCGACGACGTTTTGGATGTAGGAGAGGAACAGGCTTGAGCGTTGCTGCTGCCGCTGGCTCAGAGCTATGCCTTCTTTTTGCTCACCGTAAGCGACTTCGTCGAGCTCCGATTTTTCGAGCAACTCGAACACGATCTGCGTCCCCGTTACGTTAATCGGCGGAGAAATATCCCCGGGAAGCATGGAGATCACCCTATCATGGAGGAGGGGCGAGAACTTCAAAACATCGTCTACCGTGGTTCCGGCCTTGAAGAATTCTGTGTCCGTGAGCTGGACATCCTGTGCTTCGGCAGCCTGCTCAAGGTTACCTTTCTCAAGGGCAGCTTCGAAGAGATCGTTGGCTAGTTGTCGGGCAAGTTCACCGGCTTTGGTCTCTTTGTAGTTCTTCAGGACTTCGTCTCGCACATCTTCAAAGTCAGGGATTCTGGTCGCTTGGACGGCGGCTACTCGGGATATAACCAGCTGATTTTGGGAGATGTAGGGTTCGAGATAGTCTCCTTCGGCTGCCCCGAACAACTGTTGCGTGAAATCGAAGTCGAGACCCACCGTGGCCATGGAGGTGCCCCGCGTAATCAAGTCACTCTTTCCAGTTCGGAGTCCATCCCGTTGGCCGACTTCTTCAAAGGTGGCGCCACCGCGCAGTTCCTCCACCAACACGGCGCTACGCTCCTGATAGATCCGATTCCCCTCTTCCTCGCGCAATTGGGATTCTGCCAGGATGCGACGAGATTCTTCAAGTGATTTTGGTTTGGAAGTCGTGTGAATGATGTGCATCCCGAAAGGCGAACTGACTGGTTCGCTGATCTCTCCAGCATCCTGCTCAAACGCGACGTTGGAGAACTCGGGAACCATTTCGCCACGCGTGAAAAAGCCGAGATCTCCGCCACTGGGAGCGCTCGTATCTTCTGACAGCTCCCGTGCCACTGCGGCAAAATCCTCTCCTGCCCGGATTCGGAGCAGGGCGGCATCGGCCTTCTCGCGAGCTTCAGTGTCGTCCCCTCCGGGCGGGATCTTAAAAAGAATATGGCTGGCCCGCACTCGCTCGGCCTCCTCAGGGATCAGCGCCATGCGCTCCGTGATCTGCTGCTCGGTCAACTGGACGATGCTACGGTCGATGGGCAGCATCATGTACTCTGCCTGGCGTCTCTCGGGGATCTGGAAGTTCGCAGAGGCCTCTTCGAAGTAGGCCTTCAATTCGGTGTCGTCGACCTCGGCTTCCGCAACAGCGTTCGGATCGAAGTAAGCGTAGCGAACCCGAAACTGCTGATTCTGCTTTGCAAACTTTAGACGCAACTCGCTCGGGCTAGGCACGATTCCCGAGGTCAGTACTTGTTCCAGCTTTTCGCGTAGAATCGACTTGCGTAGGCTTTCCTCGAAAGCCGCCGCAGACCAGTTATTGGACAGCAGAATCTGTTCGTAGCCTACCGTCCCAACGAAGCTACCATTGGGATCTTTGAAAACCGGCTCGGCCAGGACCCGGTCCTGGATTTCCTGCTTGGTAGCCTTCAGACCCAGGCGCACCGCTTCATAGGAGACGGCGCATTCGGTGATCAGCTGGTTGAGTGCCTGGTCTCCGAGGCGCATTGTGGGCAAGAACCGTTCGAAATTCTCGTCTCCAAACTGCTGCCGATAGAGACTCATGAGCTGCCGGTAGCTGCGTCGAAACTCGATTGCGGAAATTGGCTCGCCCGCGCAATTGGCGATCTCACCCAAGCCGACGCCGGCTGCGCCAGATGGGGTTTGAACAAAGAGCAGCAACATACCGGCCGCAAGCGTCAGAATGACCCCGCTCAGAATCCACTTTTTCCACTTGTCTTGCCGTCGAAAAAGATGCAGCATGAAGGGTACTCCTTCGGGAAAAATCCCGGAAAAAAGGAAGTATATCATAGCGTTTTTAAGTCCCGACTTCCCGTATGGGAAAGGCTGGTTCGAGAGTCTCCAGCCAGTCGCTCCGGCTCGGGTTTTGTACTAAGATGGGAAAGTCAAGAACCCGTCGAGGATTTGGTCTACATGAACCTGCGTTCACTGTTCAGTTTCTTTTCCAACGACTTAGCCATCGATCTAGGTACGGCCAATACGCTGGTCTATGCTCGCGGGCGAGGAATCGTGGTTGATGAACCCTCGATTGTGGCTATCAACAAGGTGACGAATCGAGTTGAGGCGGTCGGCTCGGAAGCCAAGGAAATGCTGGGCCGCACACCGGGCACGATCGTGGCCATCAAGCCGATAAAGGACGGTGTCATCGCTGACTTTGACGTCACCGAGGAGATGCTCAAGCACTTCATCAAGAAGGCTCACAACCGTTCCCATCTGTTGAGCCCCAGAATCGTCATCTGTATTCCCTCCGAGATAACCCAGGTGGAAAAGAGGGCCGTCCGGGAATCGGCACTGCGGGCCAAGGCCAGCGAGGTTTACCTGGTTGAGGAGGCCATGGCCGCCGCGATCGGAGCCGGCATGGCGATTGCTGAGCCGAGTGGCAACCTGGTAGTTGACATCGGAGGCGGCACTTCGGATATTGCGGTGATCAGTCTTTCGGGTATCGTCTACAGTCGATCGGTGCGGGTGGCTGGAAACGAGATGGATGAAGCGATCATTCAGTACGTCAAACGCAAGCACAACCTCTTGATCGGTGAGCGGACATCCGAAGAGATCAAGATTAAGGTCGGTTCGGCGGCTCCCTTGGAAGAACGTATGGCGTTGGAAATCAAAGGCCGGGACCTGATTGAGGGAATTCCCAAGACGGTCACTATCACGGACGAAGAAGTGCGTGAGGCCCTCGCTGATTCAATCACTACCATCGTCAACGCGGTACGTGTTGCCTTGGAGCGAACTCCACCGGAACTCTCTGCGGATATCGTGGACAAAGGAATCGTTCTGACGGGCGGGGGAGCTCTGCTCAAGAACCTTGACCTTCGCATAAAGCAAGAAACCGGTTTGCCGGTGTTTCTGGCAGAGGATCCCCTCTCCTCGGTTGTTCTGGGGACCGGAAAGATGTTGGCAGATATGGCGCTACTGAAGCGAATCAGCCTCGAATGATGACTTTTTCCGAACGCCGGCCGTTGATCTGGCTGGCTATTCTACTGGCTCTCAATTTCGTTCTTCTTGCCATACAGGCCCGAAATGATACCGGACAGTCGTTGATCCGAGGTTGGGCTCTAGCTCTGGTGACCCCGGTGGTTTACGCCATGACCGGCAGCACTGGCTGGGTAAGTGATTCTAGCAGCACCTTTCTAAGGCTCTACGCAGCGGAAAAGGAAAACCAAGCCCTGCGTCGAGAGATCTCTCGTTTGCGTCTGGAATCCTATCGGCTGAAAGGCCTGTCTTCGCTCTGGCAGCGCTCCCAAGACCTGCTGGGTCTCAAGGCTAGTTTCGACTTCGAAACCGTTGCCGCCAGTGTGATCGGACGCAGTGCCCCTTTCTTCCAGGAACGAATCCTGATCAATGCCGGGACCCGGGACGATGTCCGTCCCGATTCAGCAATACTCCACGCGGGTGGAGTCGTGGGTCGAGTTCTGAGCGCCAACCTCTTGAGCTCGGAAGTCGAGGTCATCACGAATCCGGGGGCCGCTCTGGGAGGAATCGTGCAGGGCAGCCGGCTCCAGGGGGTGGCTCGGGGAGATGGTAGCGAGTTCCTCATTCTTGATTTTGTTCCAAACTCGGAAGAAGTTTCGATCGGAGCAGTGATTCTCACTTCGGGGTGGGATCGAATCTACCCGCCAGGAATACCGATCGGTGAAGTCGTTCGGTCTGAGCGGGGCTCAATGGTTTACCGGGAGATTGTGGTCAAACCATTTGTCGATTCGTCGCGAGTGGAAGAAGTGCTAGCGGTGAGGCGGCCGAAGGATGCCGAGCCGAGGGCAGCGGCTGATACCTCTGGCGATCTGAAGGCTGAAGGCAATTGAGATCTGCCGTAAAGACCGGTGAAGTCCTCGTCCTGCTGGCCGTCACTGCCGGGATTCAGCTGATTTCTGCCAACTACCTGCCCGCCCTTGTCTACCTGGATGTCATGCTTTTGGCAGTCGTCTACATCGGTTGGCATAGCGGGCCCTCGCGCGGCGCCACTTGGGGTATTACCTTTGGTCTGGTCCAGGATGTCGTTCAGTTGTTACCCTTCATCGGCCTGAACGGAGTGACCAAGACCCTGGTCGGATTCGCTTCGGCCTACCTGAGTCGCCGGATCTTTCTGCGGGGGGTGGGTCCCCGAGTTTTCTCAGCCAGTGCAATCACCGTGCTCGATGGGATGCTGTTGTGGGGTCTCCTGTGGTTACTTGGGGGAGTGCCACCAGTACAGAGCTGGCAGTCGATGACGACCCGGGTTCTGGTGACAGGGGGCGTGGGGAGTCTGGTTTTTGCTCTTTATGAGCGGGTTCGCTTTCCCGAGAAAGATTTCACTCAGCAGTCACGTGGATACTTCAGAGACTGAGAGCGTGAGATGCGTTATAATCCGGCATAGGCGGGCTCGCGGCCCCGGTTCGCGATTCCGCAGTCCTGACAACCTGTGAAATTACCATTTCAGGCCAGGAAGGGTTGACCGATGCCCATCAACCAGGACAATCGAAGTCAAAAGCAACGCTTGGTATATCTGCGAGTGATTTTCTTTCTGGCCATTGGCTTGCTCCTTTCCCGGCAATGGTTCCTCTCGATCTTGGATTACAGGAGATATCAAGCCCTGGCCGAGCGGAATCAGTTTCGTACAGTTCCCCTGCCTGCTCCCCGGGGCTTGATCCTCGATCGTGACGGAAGGACGTTGGTCCAGAACACGTTCGGCTTCGCCCTGGTGCTATTTCGGGAAGAAGCTTTCGAGTTGGAAGGGGTATTCAATTTTCTGGAAGCTAACTTGGATCTGGATCGGCAACGCCTTGAGCGCCGGGTTCGCGAAGCCAACCAATACAGTCTCTATGAGCCGGTCGTGTTGCAACAGAGTTTGTCTCTGGAGGACATGACCTACTTACTCGCACACCAGTCGGAGCACCCGGAGCTGGGAATCATTCGCCGTCCCCGAAGGATCTACCAATACGATGAGGTGGCTGCTCACCTTCTCGGTTATGTCGGCGAAGTCTCGGTGGAAGAACTAGGGAATCCTGATTTTGGAACTCATCGCCCCGGCGACATTGTGGGGAAGTTTGGAATCGAGAAGACTTACAACAAAGAACTGGCCGGTCGTAGCGGCCATCAGCGAATCCTGGTGGATAGTCGCGGAAAAATGCTCCAGGAATTGCAAGTAACACCCCCGGTGGAAGGCGACGAGTTGCGGCTGACCATCGATCTGGACATGCAGCTGGCGGCTGAGGAGGCGCTGGGGGACAAGCCGGGGGCCTTGGTCGCTCTGGATCCGGAGACAGGGGAGATTCTGGCGCTGGTTTCGCATCCGGGCTTCGATCCGAATGCCTTCGCGCGCCGCTTACGCCCGGAGGAGTGGAAAGAACTGATCTCAAATCCCGATCATCCGCTCCAGAATCGAGTGATTCAAGGCCTCTTTTCTCCCGGCTCGATCTATAAGATCATCGTTGGATTGGCCGGACTGGAGATGGGAGCCACTACTCTTGAGACGTCTTCTTTTTGCACTGGCTCGGTCACGCTCTACGGGCACCCATTCCGGTGCTGGCATCAGGGAGGACACGGTCGCGTTCGGCTGGTCGATGCGATCCAACACTCCTGCAATGTCTACTTCTATCTGCTTGGACAACAGCTTGGAATCGATGCCCTTTCGGAGTTCTCGAAACGACTTGGCTTAGGTCGGCCGACCGGAGTGGATCTCACCGGCGAAGCGGCGGGGCTGGTGCCTTCCCGCGAGTGGAAGAAGCGGTCGACGGGAAACCCCTGGTACGCTGGAGAGACGATATCCGTCGCGATCGGCCAGGGGCCACTCAATGTTACCCCGCTTCAACTGGCCCGAGCGGTTGGGATTGTGGCGACCGGGAAAGCCCCTCAGCCGCACGTCGTCAAAGGCTTTCTCCTCCCCACCGCTGGCAGCCGACTCGATCCCCCCGAATTTGATGCGGCCCATCTGAAAGCCGTCAGAGAGGGCATGTGGAGAGTCGTCAACCGGCAGGGCACGGGAGCGGAAGCTCGAGTCGAGGGCTTGGATGTGTCCGGCAAGACAGGTACGGTTCAGACGATTAGTAATCGGACCCGGACGCGGATCGGGGAGGAGGGGGCCGAAAAGTACACTCCCGATGCCTGGTTCGTGGGGTTTGCCCCGCGCGATGATCCCGCCATTGTTGTGGCGGTGATCGTACAAAGAGGCGGCTCCGGGAGCCACTCGGCGGCTCCCATCGCTGGCCAGGTGTTTCGGGCCTATAAGAAGAAGCGCGCTTTGAGTGGCGGAGACGAGCTGACTCAATTACGAGTTCCATCAGCAATGCACTGAACAACTATGCTGCACCGCTCCTGGTTTCGGCAATTTGATTATCTGCTGTTCAGCGGTGCCCTCTGTCTCTGTACTATCGGTTTGGTCGGCATTTATAGCGCCACGATTCACGGCGCGGATTCTGCGCTTTTTCTCAAACAAGCCATCTGGATTGGTGCTGGAATCTTGCTCACTTTCCTGGTGATGGCAATCGACTACCGCTTCCTCACGGATCATGCCCTCCCGTTCTACGGCCTCACAATGGTGCTGTTGGTTGGGGTACTCATTTTTGGCCGTGAGATCAATGGGAGTAAGAGCTGGATCCGCTTTGGAGAGATCGGAATACAACCTTCCGAGCCGGCTAAGATCGTGGTCATCCTGGCCTTGGCGAGCTACTTGAGCCAGCTCAATGATAACTACCTGCGGCGCAAGGATGTGGCGGCGTTGGCGGGGTTGACCCTCCTTCCGGTCATCTTGATCACCATGCAAGGGGATCTGGGGACGGCATTCACCTTTCTTCCTATTCTGGTCGGTACCATGCTGGTAGCGGGGCTGCGGCTGAAGTTCTTGATCTTCGTGCTGGTCGTCGTAATTTGTGTGGCACCTCTGGGATGGCTCACACTGAAGGATTACCAAAAGCAGAGAATTCTGGTCACTCTAAATCCCGATCTGGATCCGGACGGCGTGGGATATCAGACGCGCCAGTCTTTGATTGCCATCGGGTCGGGCGGTCTGATGGGCAAGGGGCTGGGGAATGGGTTGCAGAGTCAGCTGGGCTTTGTGCCCGAGATCCATAGCGACTTCATCTTTGCACTGCTTGCCGAAGAACTGGGGTTCCTGGGGGCGGCTCTGATTCTATCGCTCTACCTGGCCGGTTTGATGAGAATGGCGGGAATCGGGGATCGAGCCAGCGACCGAGCGGGAATCTTGATCGTAACCGGAGTCGCGAGCCTGGTTTGTTTCCATGTTTTCGTCAATGTGGGAATGACGCTCGGGATCATGCCTGCCATTGGTATTCCGCTACCGTTGCTGAGCTATGGAGGTTCCTCAACCCTGGCCACCTTTATGGCGTTGGGGCTTGTGCTGAACGTCCACTCAAGGCGTTTTATATATACCGAGGCCAGTGCCTAGTGCACTGTCCGGAAAGTTCCCGATGTTAATTGTCAGGGTAGTTTGCTATTGTTGGGCATGGCAAGACCCCACATTCGACTAAAGCTACCCGAACAAGATCGAAGAATACTGGAGTCCTGGTTGCGGGCTTCCAAGACCGATCGAGTCTTGGCCGAACGGGCTCAAATAATTCTGGCTTGCGGCCAGGGGCTGACGGCGACTGAAGTTGCGGAAAGGCTCTCCAAGCGGCTACTGAGTGTGCAAATGTGGCGCAGGCGCTATCTTGAGCAGGGAGTGTCAGGACTGGAGGATCGACCTCGATCGGGCCGTCCGCGGAAGCTATCGCATGCCAATGTGCGAGCTATTCTCAAAGCCACCGTTGAACGCATCCCACGGGAATCGACCTACTGGAGTGTGCGACTGATGGCCGAACACTCCGGAGTGAGCAAACATCAAGTCGCCCAGATCTGGAAGGCAGCCGACCTGAAGCCGCATCGAGTCCGTAACTTTAAAATCAGCAACGATCCTCGGTGCTTCTTCAGGCAACTGTTGTTGAGGGCGGAAAACTCCCAACCAAGACTGCTTGAGATCTAGTGTACAGTTGCCTCGGGTGGCCTTCGTCAGGAATGTTCCTTGCTTCGCACATGTCTGAGAACTCAACAAAGTCCGGAAATCTAGGTGAAATCATGCTTTCTGGGGCTGCTGGGAAGAGTCAACAACACTTCCCTGAAGAAGCACCCGTCATCGAGCCGATCTTCGAGGCCGATCTGCAACCGGAACAACATGGCTACCGTCCCAAACGAAGCGCGCAGGACGCGGTTAAAGCGGTGCACGCTCTGATCAACACCGGCCACCGAGAAGTGGTGGATGCAGATCTGAGTGGCTACTTTGACAGCATACCGCGAAAGGAGTTGATGCAATCGGTGTTGCGTCGAATCTGTGATCGGCAGATGTTAAAGCTGATCAAGATGTGGCTGAACGCGCCGGTGGTGGACGACTCCAAGAAAGACCAGGATAAGCCAAGAGGCGGAGGGAAAAGGGGAACCCCCCAAGGGTCACCGATCTCACCACTTTTAGCTAACTTGTACTTTCGCCGCTTCATTCTGGGATGGAGAAAACTGGGACCGAAGCAGTGTCAGGCCCGGATCGTGTCCTATGCGGACGACTTTGTAATCTGCTGTAAAGGCGAAGCAGAGATGGCTCTACAAGCCGCGCGGGAGATTCTGGAGTGTCTGGGTTTGAGACTGAACGAGACCAAGACCCGTGTGAAACGGCTGCCGGAAGAGAGTTTGGACCTTCTGGGCTACACCATAGGGACTTGCCATCGAGCAGGCAGCGGTATCCCCTACCTGGGGACGCGCCCCTCGAAGAAATCGATCGGCAAGATCTGTCGCGAAATCCATAGGGAGACGCAACCCTGGAGTGGGCTCAGGACACAGGAGCAAGAGGTGGTCCGTCTGAACCGAATGTTGGTGGGATGGGCCAATTACTTCTGCTTGGGTGGAGTCAGCAAAGCCTATCGGGCGGTGGATACACACACCCGATGGAGGCTTCGTCAGTGGTTGCGACGAAAACACAAGCTAGGCAGCAAGGGAACACGGCAGTTCCCGGACCAGTACCTGTACGAAAAGTTGGGTCTGGTACGACTGACTGAGGGGACTCTCGACCTTCCGTGGGCGAAAGCGTAAGACCTTGTCCGAGAGCCGGATGCGGTAGTTCCGCACGTCCGGTTCGACGAGCGGCGACTGGAAACGGAGCCAAGGTACGGATTGAGGCACCGGCGAGATGGCGAAAGCCGCCGGCAACAGTAACTCCCCGAACCTACCGCCACCGCGCCAGCCGTCGACTCTACCGCGTTTTCGAAGCGAAGGGTCGGAAGCGCCGCTCTGACAAGGTTTCATTCACGCCCGAGGGCCCCGCAGTCATAGTCATGCACTCTGTCGAGGAGCCCGAGGGTGGGGAACGCAGTCAGAGGTGAACCTGGAAATGGTTCTCTTTCGAGAGGGTGGGAAGCCCTCCGGGTCAAGGCCCTAGTCAGGCCGCCCGTATCAAGACCTGAGGCAAGACCTCAGGACTGGAAAGGTTTGCGAGGTGAAGCGAATAATGACGCTGAATCCGGAACTCAGCCCCGAAATGCGCAATGGGAATGGCCGATACCTTCTCTGAGGGCGCAGGCAGCAGGTCATCGAGACGCTACAGACGAGTCAAGATGCCCAACCCCGGGGTCGCAGACGGCAACCGATGTTACAGACCTCCCATGGTGGAACTAGGAACCCACTCCGTAACCGAAAGGGCGGAAGTTGGAAACTCTCCACCTACAGGGCTCTGTATCTTGGGAGCACCCCGCCTACTCGACCGGATGATCCCGGCCCTGCAGCCGAAAACTCGTGCATTATCCGGGCTAGCAGCCTTGGCTGGAGTTCTGCGCCCTCAACAACACTTGCCTGAAGAAGCACCCGAATTACTCAGCCTATTATAATTTGACCTATCCGCTGGTGAGACCAGGAGGCGTAATCCTGTTCGACAATACCCTGTGGGAGGGGAAGTTGACGGATGCGGCTGCCCAGGACAAGGACACCGTGGCCATTCGTGCGTTCAATCGGGAGCTTGCGCGGGATGAGCGTATCGATTTGAGCCTGCTTTCCATCGCCGCCGCCCTGACCATTGCACTGAAGAAGTAAATCTGAGCATGGGCGCCCTCGTCAAGACTCGCGGCTCTGCCTGCCAGGTAGCCTGTTACATTCTCTTGCTTCTGCTTCGTCTTTGGCGCATTTCTGGTGCTTCTTCAGGAGTGTTGTTGACTTTTTCCATGATCCCCGCAACAGGTAGTTCCGTCTGGATTTCCTGTGCCCTCTCTGTCATAAAACATGTATGAGGCATAAGGTGGCCGATCTCTTTGTCGAGAGCCGTCAACGATGGGGGCCATCGCTTTCCGTCTCTCTTCGCGAGCTCGACTCACAAGACCCATGTTCGCGACCACACCCCATTACTCGGACAGGCTCCTAGGCGCACACTTATTTGGAGGAAGAAAACGATGGCAAGTCTTAGCGAGCGCATGATTGGCTCGGCCAAACTCGATGTGCACACTTACGAGGAAGTGGAGGCTGACACGAATGCCACTGGCCAGGCCTTGATGGTGGTGGTCCTCTCCAGCATCGCCCAGGGCATCGGCACCTTGACCTTGGGAGGTCTTTGGGGCTTGCTCGCTGGCACCGTTAGCGCACTGGTTGGTTGGTTCATCTGGGCCTTTCTTGTGTACCTTATCGGAACCAAGCTTCTTCCCGAGCCCAATACCCGTTCGGACGTGCCCGAGCTCTTGCGTACCACAGGCTTCTCGGCCTCTCCGGGTCTGCTGCGAGTGCTGGGCCTGGTCCCACTGCTCGGGGGCTTGATCATGTTTGCCGTGAACATCTGGATGCTGATTGCCATGGTGATCGCGGTCCGCCAGGCACTCGACTACGAGAGCCCAGGTCGCGCCATTGGGGTCTGCGTGATTGGCTGGCTCGCCCAAGTCGTAATCATTGTGATTCTGATGCTGGCGGTGGGTGTTCGCCCCACTTGATCGATCCCTGTGCTGTAGTGGTCCAGCGATCTTTTGGGTGCATCAAACCGGGAGCTGTAGTGGGCCAGCGATCTTTGGTCGCCTATTTTGGGGAGCTGTAGACAGCTCCGATCCTTGTTCGGGCATTTCGGGCCTAGTTACCGCCCTTCATCGACGCTGGCGGCTCGACCTTCGACCACCACTGGGGCCCCAGCTGCTTCTGCCGGGGATACGTTTCGTTGAGCGTCGCTGCGTCGTAGAGCCGTCCGTTCTTCATCACCTCTGAAATCTTCACCGTATTCTTCAGGTCATCGAGTGGGTTGGCGTCCAGCACGATGAGGTCCGCCATCTTGCCAGCTTCAAGCGAGCCGATGTCGCGCCCAAGACCAATCGACTCGCGCTGTCGAGTGTCGCAAAGTGCAGCGCGTCGTGTGCTTTCATACCACTGGACGCCATCATCCACAGTTCCCAATGGGTTCCAAGCCCCTGCACTTCGCCGTGGGATCCCAGGCCGGCTTTGGCGCCGCCCTCAACCCACTTGTGCAGTTGCTCCGCGTGAAGCGGAAACACGTACTGATCGAGGCGGTTGAATCCGGTGCGTTTCCACTTGTCGAGTTCGTCGTGAGGTGAAAGGTCCTCAGCCGCTGGTCCTGATCCATATCGGTGTTTGTGAGGTAGTACTGACGCCCGCTCGGCCCTCCGTAACTCACGATTAGTGTCGGCGTGTAGGTCAGGCCACTGGCGGCGCCCAGTTGCCGGGGCCTGTCGAATAGAGACGTGGACCGATCAACTGCCCCGTCTCCATCAAGTCCTGGTAGGTCAGCGCATCCTCAGATGACGTTTGTGGGTCCCTCTGTGTAGTGACTCCGAACGCTAACTGCGCCAGGAACTGGGATACCTGGGACCGATGGCTTCCGCCGCCGCTCTGCCAGCCCGGAGAGCCAGCCGAATCGATCCCCTGATCGCCATCCGATCCGCTTGAATTCCGGTGCTTCTTCAGGGAAGTCCAACCTTATTGAAGGGTTGCGCACTGAGTAACGCTATCTTACGCCGTCTGGATCAGGTCACCTCCCGCGTGGCGCCGCCGTGACGGCGTTCACGTCGACGCGGTTGTCAGCGGCGTTGCGCTGGATCAGCTTGCCGTAGGGATCGACCGCCGCTCGCGCCGGCTCGCGCCGCACGGTCACCGTGATCATCTGCGTGCCGCTCCGGAGACGGTGCCTTTCCAGGTAGAGCGGCTCCCCCGGGCCATCTCCGCCACGGGCGGGACCGAACATGCCGATCTCGACGAGGTTGTTCATCGGCACCTCCGTCTCGTTCCCGATGCGGTCCGACTGCACTTTCTTCGCCTCGATGGTGAGCGTCACGCGGTAGCTGCCGTCACCCACTGGCTCGACGCGGGCCTCGTCCGCGCGCACGTCCCAGAGCGTGATCTGCTCGAAGAGGTCGCTGAGCAGGGAGTGGAGTGAGTCAGGCGTGACGGCGCGCAGCTCGGCGTACAGATCCAGCGACGTCGGGTAAGGCGGCCCGGCATCGCGATACTTCTCGACGTAGCGGCGCAGCGCCGTACTGACGGCCTCTTCGCCGATGTGCTCACGCAGCGCGTACATGGCGATGGCACCCTTGCGGTAGGCGATGTACGGCTGGTCCTCGACTTCGAGCAGCGGGACCTCGTGGGAGAAGGACGCCCGCCCGCGGAGGTAGCGGTCCATCTGGAAGTCGTAGACCCGGCGGGCCGCCTCGGGGCCATACGTCTTTTCCACCACCATCATTGCGCTGTAGTTGGCGAGTGACTCCGAGAGGAACCCATGGCCTCGCAGCGGGGCGCCCCTCACCTGCCCGCCCCACCACTGGTGCGCGATCTCGTGAGCGGTCCCGAAGAACGGTTGGTCGACCTCGCCCTCCTTTACGCGGCTGAAGAAGTAGTCCTCGGTGAACGCGATCGTGTGTGGGTGCGCGCGGCCGAAACCGCCGTAGCGAGGGATCTCGACGATACGCAGCTGACTGTCCGGGTAGGGGCCGAACTGCGCCGTGTAGTACTCGAGTGACGCCTTCATGCTCCGGACCGTCCGGTCCAGGTTGTAGCGGTGCGTCGGGTGGTGAAAGATCTGGAGTGAAACGTCCCGCCAGCGGTCCTCGAGCACCTCGTACCGGCCTGAGAAGAAGGTGGCGCCGAACGAGGTCGGCATCTCGGTCTCGTAGTGGAAGTAGCGTCGTCCGTTCTCGGTCCAGCTCCGGCGCAGCACGCCTGGAGTGACCGCGATCTGCTCGGCGGCCGTACCGATGATCGCCTCGACGTGGACCAGGTCCGCATCCCTTACGGCAAAGCGGCGCTGCCTCGTGTCGGAAGACGGGTCGTCGGGACCCGCCATGGGCGGCCGGGGGCCGAGACCGACGCTCTCCCGCGCCTTGTCGTCGGTCAGCTCGAAGGCCGGCTGATAGCCGATGAACGGCAGCCAGGCCCGGTTGAAGTAGGCGCCGTTGCCGACGACGGCCGTCTGAATCCCGCTGTTCGGGAAACCGTGCGGCCGGAACGCCACGTCGAATGAGAGCTGCATGGAATCGCCCGGCACCAGCGATTGCTCCAGGGCGTAGATCCGGTAGCCGACCTCCGTGTCCACGAGCACGACCTCGGCCGTGCGGCCGAATGATACCGAGCGGGCCTGGATGCCGGGATCGGCGAAGAACACGTGCACCGAGTCGATGGCCACGCCGCTGCGATTGACCATGCGGAACGTGCCGCGCAGGTCGACGGACGATTCGTCCGGATGGATCTCAACGCGCAGCTCAGCGCTGCTGATGGTCGGCTGCGGGACATCCACGTAACGCCCGTAGCGCTTCTCGTACTCGGCCTGCGGTGCGATGCGTTCGTCCGCCGTCCGGTATTCGTTCACGATGTTCGTGTTGTAGAAAATGAAGCCGCCCAGTGCGAGGATCAACGCCATCGCCACGCCGGCCGTGCGCGCCACCGGCCCAGTGAAGCGGACGTGGGCCCGGCGGAGGCGACTTCGCAAATCGGGTTCGCGACCCCGCACCCAGAACAAGACTGCGAGTACCCCCAGCAGCAGTGCCCACGCCGCCCAGTAGAGCTTGAACCAGACGAACGGGCCGATGAACGGGCCGAAGCCGTTCATGTCCGAGTACGTCCAGCCCGGGTCGGTGCCGTAGACCAGCAGGTGGTGCTGGATGCCGAGTCGGCCGGCGACCCTGGTGAAAACGATGGCCAGCAGTACGATCATGTGGCCGAGATACTTGTGGTTCACGACGACGTGGATCGTCATCGCGAGTGCGGCGAGGAGCACGTAGCCAGCCAGGTTCAGTCCGAAGACGACGCGGAGGTACAGGCCGATCGCGAAGTGGTAATAGCCCTGGAGCGCCTGGATCAGGATGCCGCCGACCATGGTGGCAGCCTGCAGCATCGGGAGCAGGGCGACGAGGGCGAGGAAGCGGCCGAGTAGCGCGACGCCCTCTGGCACCGGCGCCGCGTCCGCCATCTCGGCCTCGTCCACCTCCCGCTCCTTCCAGACCAGCTCGCCCGCGTAGAGGGCGATGAGCAGGAAGATGATGGGAACGATCCGTTCGGAGAGCACCGTTCCGACCACGAGCAGCGTGACCGGCCACGTGGACGTGTCGAAGACGGTGTCGCCCACGTTCCAGCCGTAGAGCATGGTGAGGCCCGTGCACGCGAGCAGGACCACGATGAACCAGCGGCTGGCGACGACATCCGCCAGCGAGCGTCTGCCGCGCCGTGGTGCGGAAGCCGAAGGATCCCGCGACGCGTGGGACCGCCACAGGGCCCGGCCGCCCCGACTCCGCCTCGACCATGGTTCGCCGTCCCTTGCGCCGCCGGTTGCCGCCGTCGGGGTGCGCGAACCGGAACACGTGGTGGAGCACGGCGAGCACGCCCGCAGCGACCGCCAGCCAGACCACGCGGTTCCATACCAGAGGCTCGGGAAAGCCGATGAGCCGTGCGTTCTGCTCCGCCGCCGTCCAGTACTCGGTCAGCTCTTTCAGCGCATGGTACCCGTGCAGGCCCAGCACCGACAGCATCGGTCCCACTTCATCTTCCATGGGCCCCAGGGTGACCATGTAGCTGAAGAAGAGGCCGATCGCGGCGAGGTATACCGGGATAACCTGCCGTGCGAGCACCCCAAACGTGAACAGGATCGCGCCTGCGAAGACCAGGTTGGGCAGGAGGAGGAGCAGGTACGGCTGCACGTACGCGGCCGCGCGGAAGGGGCCGAATGCCGCCGGGTCGGGATACCCCATCAGCACGGGCAGGGCGAAACCGAGGGGGATCGCGACCAGCACGACGGCGTTGATCGCCAACGCGGCGAGGAAGCGACCGCCCAGGTATTCGGCCTTGCGCAGCGGGGACGTGAACAGGAGCGGATCTATTTCGGCCTGGACGTCGCGCACCGCCGCGTCGCCGAAGAGCGCTGCTGAGACGGGCAGGCCGAACATGCTTATGATCAGCATGACGAAGGAGAGCAATGCTGGCGCGTTGGAGTGGACGGCTTCGTCGCTGGGGCTACCGGCATAGGTGATCGAGAATGCGAGGCCGAAGAGGATCGCTATGTAGACCCAGGTCGAAGGGCTGCGCACGCGGTGTTCGATTTCGTAGCGGAAGACTTCGCGAAGCTTTACGACGCCGCCTCCGCTCCTCCGGCCCCCTCGACACCGCGGCGCCCAGCCTGCTCTGAGCCTGTCGAAAAGTGGTGGCGCCCCATGACGCTGAAATACACGTCCTCCAGGTGCGGCTCGACGGGCTCGAACTCCGCTCCCGGCGACGTTGCGGCGTACACGTGCACGATCGTGCGCCCCGCCAGCAGCTTCGTCGAGATCACAGGCACCTCCGTCTCGAGGGCCGGCACTTCCGCCCGGCTCACGGTCCGGCGCCAGATCCGGCCACGCAGGTCGTCCATCGCCTGCAGCGGCTCCGCTTCCAGCAGGATCTCGCCCCGGTCAATGAGCGCCATCCGGCTGCACAGCTCCTCGACGTCCTCGACAATGTGCGTCGACAGGATCACCATGCTGTCCTCGCCGATCTCGCTGAGCAGGTTCAGAAACCGAAGCCCGTTCGGCGGGGTCCAGCCCCGCCGTCGGCTCGTCGACGATGATCAGCTTCGGGTTGCCCAAGAGCGCCACCGCGACGCCGAAGCGCTGACGCATGCCGCCGGAGAAGGTGTCGAGCCTCTCCCGCCGCACCTCCCACAGGTTCGTCTGCCGGAGCAGCGACCGGACGACGTCGCGTCTCGCCCCCCGCTCGGTGATGCCTTCCAGAACTGCGAAGTGCTCGAGCAACCGTTCCGCCCTCGCCTTCGGATGGAAGCCGAACGACTGCGGCAGGTAGCCGAGCGTCTTGCGCACTTCATCCTTCTGCGTCAGCACGTCATGGCTCCAAGCCGGATCGAGCCCTCGTCCGGCTCCTGTAGGGTCGCGATCGTCCGCATCAACGTGGACTTCCCCGAACCGTTAGGACCGAGCAGGCCGTACATGCCCACCGGAATCGTGAGGGTGACGTCCTTCAGCGCTTGCACGCCGTTGGAATAGGTCTTGGATACGTCGCGAATGTGTAATTCCATAGCTGCCTGTCGTTCGTGCACGGTGCTCGCGGCTGATGAACTACTTGGGGAATCGGGCTATGTAGAGTTGGCAGGATAAAGTACTTTTTGATACAAAGTCAAGGCCCCGTGTAGTGAAAATACTCGGTCGTGCAGCAGATCCTTTTGATAGAAGGCTTTGAGGGCGTGCGAGCGTCAAAATCTCGGGCGACATCCATTGAGAATCCAGCTTTGAAAACGGGTTGCCCGCTTTGAAGTAATTAAGGCTGAATACGTTCGGCCAGTTGAAGAATGCCATCGCCGTAAAAAGCATTGGATTGGTAATTGATTAGGAAGTGTCCGCAAGGCGTTGTTCAAGTTAATCGCATTGGGTGTCTATTCAGCGCACTGGCCCGGCTCTAAGTTGTTGATTCTACGTTCGAGACTTGACTGGTTTTGCGTCAAAAACCCAGGAATTCTAGTTAACTTGAACAGTTCCCGAATCGGGCTTGCAGTATTTAACTACGCCGCAGTATAATTGAAATCAACTTCAGTCTCTTCAGTCTAATCACTTCGGAGGATGCAGGATGGGCCTACTTGGCGAGTTCGAACAGTTAATTCTATTCGCGGTGCTGCGTCTAGGTGACGAGGCGTGCGGGGTCTCGATTCGGGAAGACATCGAGGAACGGACCGGGCGGGTCATTTCATCGGGAGCGATCTACACGGCGTTGGGGCGAATGGAAGAGCGAGGACTGGTGAAGTCGTGGGTAGGGCAGCCGACATCAGGAAAGCCTGGTCGACCTCGCAAGTACTACATTCTCGAACTCACAGGAGCTCGAGTGCTGCGTGACAGCTATACGATGATCCAGGCCATGGCCGGTGGACTCATTCCGAAGCTCATTGGCTTGGCGGAGGAATAGGGAATGTCATCTTTAACATTATGCAGCGGCGCACCCGCGAAGTCTTCCCTTCCGTTGAGCACCGGACCGGACGTTACGAGAACAACCGAGCTGAGGTCTCGCACCAACACACACGAGAGAAGGAGCGTCAGCTGAAGCACCATTCGCCATCCGAACGATGAGAGCCTGGATCTCTTGCGAACTCCAGGGCGACCTGGTCTGCGTTGTTGGCTACCGTCGTACTGCTTGGCGATCAACTCTCTGTGCCAACGCAAAAGAGTATCGGGTGTGACGATGCAGGCAAGCTCCCCCAAGGTCGCGCGGCCTACGACCGTGACCTTTTGAGCGAGCCGCCGTCTCTGGGCGTTGGTGAGGCGCAGCCGTTTATTGCCCACCTGTTCACTGAGTATGTGGTAGTAAGGAAGGGACGGATCTGAACACAGCTAAAATGCCGGTCAGCGGAGTTTTCGCACCCTACGGGGTTGTTACAACTTAGAGTAATGAATCGGGTGCCGCGACTGGGGCCAAGCTGATATTCGCGGTTGCAGGAAGCCAGGTCCTGACTTGGAAGGGAGTTGTGGGTCGTGCCGGATCAGAGACTTTTACTGAAGCAGTTTCCCAGGGCACTGCAACAAGTCAATAATCTTAGTCTAACTTGGAAGACTATGGGCCAGGGCCGAGGGTATCTGCAGATACGCGGTATGTCGGAGCGGTACGAAGTCGAGCTGCTCCTAGACTACAAGGGACTGACGACGACTATCACGCAGGAAGACGTGGATCGTATGGCCACCACGCCTGCTTTTGACGGCCTGTCACAACTTGATCTTGTCAAACTTCAACTGGCAGAAGGCCAGAAGCTTAGCCAGAGACGAATTATGGGCCGTCAGATTAAGTTTGCAGTATTGGCGGTTTACGAAATCATCGTTCAAGAACGCGGACCTGAAGAAAAGGAGGCTTTCCAACAGTTGTGTCAATTCATGGAACAGCTTTTCCCAGCCTGGTTCCAAGAGCGAGCTACTGAACAGGAAGCTCTTTCTCGTCAACAGCTCGAGAACCTTAAAGAACAGCGTGCCCACAAAGATGATTTCTGATCCGGTTCAGCTCGGGTGCTTCTTTAGGCAAGTGTGTTGAGCGGCGGTCCGTCTGCCAGACTCGAAACTGGAAGAACTTGAGATCCAATCCAAAGAACCCTGCGACAACCATCTTCAAGGCAATAAGAGGCACGCTGCCCGGCATGGTCACGGCTCGCCCGATTCCAGCCGCTCAATCGCTCTCGGTTCTGGCGAATCCTTCTCTAAGGACAGATGCCTTTCATAGGTGCAGTCTCGATCCGAAGGAGAAATCTTGGTGCTGAGTCCCAGGGGAACGCCTGCAGGATCTGAGGCGGTGTCCACTCTGCGGTCGGCGAGTCCGTGACGTTGAAGCGGACGACTCGTCGTCGCTCGTGAGCCAGAACGACAAATACGAACAGAACCCGGAAGCGCAAAGTCGGCACGGTCGATCATGCAGATTCGTAGTGGCCTTCCCGCACCGCAACTTCAATGTTTTCAATGCGGACGAATAAGAAGGAGGGACAGGAGTTTTTGCGAACCACGGGTATGGCTCAACAACACTTGCTTGAAGAAGCAGCTCCACTCTACTATGGCGGAAGGTTGCTCCGTGTTGCGGGGATCATCGCCGGTCCTCGTTTTTTTCTGGGCGCCGCAGTTCAGTCGAGAACGTGGGGACTGGACCTGGTCCTCGAGACTCCATCAACGGGTTAAGGCGCTCTCAGAAGAGGGTCGATCCGACAGACTGAACCGGGAGTGTGGTATGCGTGTCGGTATTCTGCTATTGAATTTCTTGTTGACCGGAGTTTACCGAAACTTGCCCCGGCAAGAAAAGGCCGAATTGGCCGCTTGCTTCCCGCCCCAGGAGGAATCCGTGGGGGCCAAGCTTGTGTTTCCGCGAAAGGTGGGTGAACGTGAGGTCGCGTCCGAGTCGACCCAGCACCTGACTTTTGAATTGCTCGAGCTTGCGGGGGCTGGTAGTCCGGCAGCCTCAGGTGGGAGTGACCGAGGCAACCTCTCCCAGACCACCACGGCAACGCCTGGAGTGTTGCGGGCGACTTTTTCGGCCCCTGAGATGGGGAAGGTGATGCTCTGTTGATGGGGAACCGATCCCTTTTTCAAATCCTCGTCCTTGGGGGGGTATTGAGTTGTAGTGCACTGTTTGCCCAACCGCCCCCGGCGGACCGTTCCAGAGAATCGTGCCAGCTACGGGTGGCTGGCGATCCAGCGACTGAACAGCTGCAACGATCTCTGAACCAGATAGGCGATTACAAAATCGGGATCGAAGGCTGGCAACGGCCTCAGAATAATAAGACGCGCAGCGTCACTGAGACTGTCAATCCATTCCGAGTTAGAAAACGCGGGCGCTACTTCGGCTCAATCTACGAGTTCCACCGTAACGACAACCTGGATGCGCGCAACTTTTTCGATCCGGTCGGTGAGCGACTCCCCGAATTCAAGAGAAACCAGTTCGGCGGGAGTCTTGGGGCTACACTGACGCCGAACTTGAAACTCTTCGGCACCTACGACGGGCTCCGAATCATTGAGGGCTCGACAATCCTCTCCCACGTCCCGACCCCGGCCGAGAAAAGGGGTGATTTTTCGGCTCGAGAGACTCCGCTGATCGATCCACAGACGGGTCAGCCTTTCCCGGGCAACATCATTCCCCAGTCGCGGCTCCACCCGGTGGCAGTGCGTACGCTGCCCGCCATCCCCGATCCCATTTTGTCCGATCCGGACCGAAATTACCTCAACAGCGCTCCCAGAATTCAAAACAGCGACACGATCGGCTTCCGAGCGGACTACGAAATGAGCCCCCAGCACAAGCTCTTTGCCGACTACCGTCACACCGCTTCTGACCGCGTCAATGTGGTGGCATTTCCCGAATTTGGCTCGAGTTCCGTTGCCACCAATCACCGACTTTCACTCAATTACAACTGGACCATGTCCGACAGACTGGTCGGCACCTTTGGCGTGAGTTTTCGACGCAACGTGGAGCAGCGACTTTCGCCTCACTCGGGACAGACGGGACTGGTCGCTTCTTTCGGGATCAGCGGAATCAGCCCTTTGGATGACCAGGATGAAGGCTACCCGGATTTTCGGATCGCCGGTTACGGGAGGGGTGGCAGCGGGCCGACAGTTGGAGATGACGGAGGCTTGCCACGGGGACAAACCGAGAATTTCCTGGAACTGCGCGGTAGCTTCAATCTGGCTCGCGGAGACCATAATCTGAGTTTCGGAGCAGAACTCGATTTCGAGCAGGTGAATAATGCTCGGTCACAGGGACTGCATCGAGGCCGTTTCACCTACAATGGCGACTTCACGGGCGACGCCTTCGCCGATTTCCTGCTCGGCAATCCCGACTCGGCAACTCGCGGAGTGGGGTCCGAGAGGGGAGATGTCAGGGGACGCCGCTGGAAGTTCTTTGTGCGCGACGACTGGAGAATCGATCCGCGTCTCAGCCTTTCCCTTTCCTTGGCCTACAATTATTTCCCGCCCTATAAGTCGATCCACGACAATATCTCTTTCTTTCATCCGTTCCTGTTTGTCCCGCCACGAGATGGAGAGATCGTGATCACCGGTAGCGATCGAGCCGCAGAACTGGGCCTGGGAGGTCTGGACAGCGGCCAGGGAGTTTTTCCCGACCGCAACGATTGGGAACCTCGCCTGGGAATCGCCTACAGCCCGTTGGGAAACAACAAGCTGGTAGTGCGGGCATCCTATCAGGTGAGCTACACGGTATTTAATGCGCGCATCCTCCTCGGCTGGTTTGGCAAGAACTTCCCCTTTTTTTTCCAGGAGCGCTCTGACTCTTCTCCCACCGTTCCCGAGATAGATATCTCGAATCCGTTTGAAGCTCTCACCCCTACTGAGTTGGCCATCCGGGCCCTCGACCCCTACCTCCGTAGTGAAACGGCTCAGGAGTGGAGGCTGACGATTCAGAATGAGATCTTTCAGAACTGGACTCTGCAAGCTTCGTATATCGGACGCAAGCAGAACGGGCGCACTCAGATCCTCCATGGGAATACGCCCTTCCCGGCAGAAGGAACGATTCAGAGCCGTCGGCCCAACCCGGACTTTGGGCGTTTTGAGATCGTTGCCAGCCGGGGATCCGCAATTAGCCATTCACTGGAGGCCAGCCTGGTCAAGAGGCTTTCCAGCAGCTTCTCCCTCCGCTCCAGCTTCCGCTGGGGCCGCACCTTCGCGGACTTTGCCGCAGGTGGGGTCGCTCCCCCTTCCAACCCGTACGATATAAGTTCAGGGAGGGCGCCGTCTCAAACACCTCCACTCCGTTTCTCGGTGAACTACTTGTGGGAGCTTCCTTTCGGAAAAGAAAGAGCGTTTCCCCTGCGCTGGCTGGGCAAGTTTCGAGGAGTGGTGGAAGGGTGGCGCCTTTCAGGAATAACTTCTTTCGTCTCGGGCCGTCTCTTTCAGCCACAAATCCCCGGCGATTTCAACAACGACGGCCTATCGGGAGACCTGCCGGACCGCATCGGTTCCGGTATTTTGCCGGCATCTCAGCGGTCGATCGATCGCTGGTTTGAAACGACGGACTTCGTATTTCCGGCCCCCTACGCCTACGGAAATCTTGGTCGCAATATCCTGGCCGCTCCGGGGGAACAGGTTTGGGATATCAGCCTGACCAAGGTGAACCGATTCGGGGACGGCAAGAGCCTGGAATTCCGAATCGAGTTCTTCAACGCTCTCAACCACCCCAACTTCAACCCGCCCGTCAGCAGTTTCGGCACCTCTGTTTTCGGTAAGGTCTTCGGGGCCAAACGGGCCAGAGAGATCGAGATCGCTTTCAAGTTTTCGTTTTAGGTGTAAGGGTCCGCAAGAACTCTAGTGCTTCTTCAGGCAATTGTTGTTAATTGTCTCCAGCAACATTCTAGGCTTTAGGTGTCGAGTCACCGTCGCTCGATAATAGCTCGTTCTGCTCCCGTTTCTATTTCAGTGCCTTGAGCAGCTGCTGACTGCACATGTATCCGCCCGTGCCGGCGACTGAACCACAGGGGTAGGAACCGGCGCCACACAGATATACATTTCGCAGCTTGCCAAAGTTGTAGAATCCGGCAGCCGGATCGTGGCAGTGTTTTCGATCAAAGAATGTCTGCCCGCCGGTGAGCATTGTGTGATCGAGGTTGCCACCCGGAAAATGAAACAGTTGCTGCAGGTCTCGTGGCGTCAGAAGACGGCTCCACACGCAATCTTGAGGGTTCTCGATGTGACTAAGCACCAGACTCATGACATGCTGCTCAATGTCAGGTGATGCTTCGCCGCGCTCTCCAAGTGAAAGGTTCTTGAAGAAGATGGTCAGACGATCAAACGGTTCCTCAAAGTGGAGTTGCCGCATCGCGGCGCCTTCGCAATAGATCTGCATATATCCGGGTTCGTAGGCGACATCGTCGTCGAGAACTCTCAAGGTCGCCCACTCGAACGCATCCAGCGAATCGACGGAGAAGACAAACCTGAATGCGGCATCGGAGTCGGCAGCGCTCGAACCATGTTTCCAGACGACGGGATTTCTGAACATGATTGTCAGTTTTCCGTTGCTGCCACGATATCGGAGACTCTCTGTTTCTTGTATTTCAGTTTCGCTTCCGACCAGCCTGGCGGCTGTTTTCGGATCAGTGGCCAGAACGAGCTGGTCATAGGCAACTTTTTGTTCTTGTCCACCGGATTGGTAGCGTACGATATTTCTGCTCGTGTCTACCTCATGCACTCGACTGGACAATTGGGCAACCACTCCGAGTTCGCTGTTCAGCCGTCCCAGCTCACGAGTTACTCTCCAGATTCCACCTTCAACGAATCCATATTAGCCTCCGAAGATGGAACCGGAATCCATCAGGGGAAGTGTGAAAGCTGAATACGGTTCGGCAAGTGATACCGGCCCACTCTCCGTAACGGTCATCGCCATATAGATCTTGCTGCGATCGGAAGTAAAGTAGTGGTCCAATAGTGCTCTCGCACTTCCGTTGATCCACAGGTCTGTCAGCGTCTGACCCAGCATCTCCGCAGCGTCCGACAGCGAAGGCGGGATCGCATCTCTGTAGCCTTTTTGCAGGAATGTGACAACTCGAGATTCATCCGCGCGGAAAGCTTCGACGGCGCCGCGCTCACGCCATTTCTCTGCGAGCTCCTGATCCAGTTCCTGCGGATTCCGGTAGATCCTGGTGGCTCCATCGCCGGGAAAGAAAACGAGTTTGGGGTGGGTTGGAACAAACGTCCGCAGCCGGTCGGCCAGCCCAGTTTCGTGGAATACGAAGTCCTGCATCAACCCAAGCACTGATGCGCCCAAAGCGTAAGGTTGCCGGACTCCGTCAATGTCGGCGACTTCCGATATGCAGGCTCCCCCGACCTGGCCGGCTCGCTCGATGAGCGTGACCTGGCAGCCGCCTCTTTGCAGATAGTTCGCCGCAACCAGACCGTTGATACCCGCTCCCACAATCACTATCCTTTGGCGGTTTTTATTCATGAACGCCTCGCATCTCGCCCCATGGCGCCCGTAACGCGATCCACACCACTACTCAGACAGGCTCCTAGGGGCTTCCTCCCTACTGGCTTCCAACCTCTTGGCGTAGCAGTTCGAAGAAGTTCTCGATGAGCACGACCTTGTCCCGCTTTTCCTCGACCTGCTCTTCGGCTGCTATCTTCACGGCAAAGCGCTCCCCGTCCGGGTGCAGATCGTAGTCACTGTACGATTTCCGGTCTGAGGTCCAGATGCTCACCTCCGACCACAAACGCGGCCGGGAGGCCTCGAACGATTCTCCTTCGGCAGAGTAGGTGGCCACCATTATTCGGCCATCGTTGTCTGGCTTGTTTGCGATCTGGCGGGTCGGTGCCACGTAGAACAACTCTCTGCCATTGTCCGACCAGATGGGAGTTTTTCCTCCACCATTTGAAATCTGCCACTTCCGGCCCGGACCTGGAAAAGGACGGACGTAGATCTCACTCTGTCCCGACTGAACTGATTGATAGGCCAACCAGCGACCATCCGGAGAGAAGGCAGGGGATAGCTCCTCAAAAGGGCTGTCTAAGAAGGTCGCTACTTGGCCCGGCTTCCAGCCCGAGCGGTCGTCCCCTTCCAAAGCTAAGATCCGGATGTCAAGAGCCGACTCATAAAAGAGTTCAAAAAAAGCCAGGAACTTCCCCTCAGGATGCCAGGAAAAAGGAATCTTCCATTCCCGGCTCTCGGTCAGACGCTGTACCTCCCCGCCTCCGTCCGCCTGCTTCCAGTAGAGATCGAACACCCCTTCCCGTTCCGACATGAAGACAAAACCGTCACCGCTGGGGCTCCAGAGCGGATCGGTGTCGGTGGCAGCATCGAATGTCAGAGGTGTCAGCATGTCCCGCTCCCATTCGTATGCCCAGATGTCCGACTGGGCACCGTCGTTGATCTCCACTGCCAGCCGCTGGCCACCCGGAGCCAGGCGAATGGATCGGTAGTCGCCGGGAACATCCAGAAGCGGTTTCGTCTCTCCGCTTCGGCCCAGCCAGTGAAGGGTAACTTGGGGATTGGTGTTTACATGCGGCAGATAGACCAGTGTGCCCTCTTGGGAATAGGCGAACTGTGCCGAGCCACCACGTGGACTGGCATGGACACCATCCTGGATCGGTACAGCCTCCCCTGTAAGCTCCAGCTTCTGCACATCAAACGGGGCGGCGAACAGCGTGCCTTCGCGGATATAGAGCAGGTGACCGCTTGGCAGATAGCGCCCGTGATAGCCGCCCCGGACCAGGATCTTCCTATGCCCTGCGGGGATCGTCTGGACGATCAGGTTGGCCTCTTCGAAACAGATATAGGGACGCGGCGATGTGAAGAGCACGGCCTTACTGCCGGGCAGAAGCTGGGGCCACCGGTGGGTGTATTCTTGCTCCGTCTCGTCGAAGGCGGTCAGCTGTTGGGGGATTCCACCAGCCGAAGAAACGCTTGCCAGCCCTGCGTATCTTGTGGCACTAAAGACAATCGATCCGTCATCGCCCCAGGCCCCACCTCGGTCACTTGGGGCGTCACACAGCGTGATGGCGGCTCCACCCGTTACCGGGATCTTCTTCAGCTTGCCGTCGGCAAAAAAGCCAATCCATCGCCCGTCGGGAGAGAAGAACGGGCCGCGCACTCCTTCTGTTCCCGACAATGGTGTTGCCTGCAGTTGATCCAGTCGACGCACATAGAGTTGTCGTTGACCTCCCTCATCAGGTATGGCAACAAAGGCCAGCAGGGAACCGTCTGGGGACAAGAAAGCGGCGTTTCCTTCCAAATTTATTTCAATTTCCAGAGAGGCATCCGCGCCAATTGACACTTCCAGGCGTCGAGGAGGCTCCGACTCAGGTGAGTTTTCCCAGGGTCTCCAAAACGCGAGAAGGGCCACTACGGAGAGCAGGCCTGACATCGCCCACGGCAGTAAACTTTGCCATTTCGCAGGCTGCGTTGGGTGGATCTGCTCCGCAAGAACTGCCACCGAAGCTGGATCCTGCGCCTCCCAATCCACGGCTCCCAACTCGGCTGCCACATTTTCGGCAGATCCGTAACGGTCCCCGACCTCCTTTGCCAGGAGCTTCTCGACGACCCTCTCCAGCGGGGCCGGCACTCCTTCACTCAACTCTCCAATGCGAGGCGGATGCTCCGTCAAAATCGCACTGGCCGTCTCAATATTGGGTCCCTTGGCAAAGGGATGACGGCCGCTCAACAGTTCGTAAAGGACAATCCCCAGTGAGAAGAGATCCGATCGCTGGTCCAGTGGCTGGCCCCGCAACTGTTCGGGAGACATGTTGTCCCCCCGAAAAATTCCGTCCACCTTGCACAGCAACGACTTAGCCCGGATTATGCAAGAACCGTAGGCCGGAGTTGAAAAGAGAGTCGAAAGTGGCCCAAATCGGGAGATCGAAGGTGCGACAGGCGGATTTTCGAGGGATCTCTGTGGACGAGCCGTGTGGAGTAGGTGGGGGAGTGAATTTCAGACGGAGTTGGGCCTGAATGAGTGTCCTAAACGATCATTCGGGAGCTAGGAGAGGCTAGCTGGAGTTAAGGCGATTCAAGACGAGGAGGAAAAGGGCCTGCTCCGGAAAGCCGGAGGAAAGATGGGCCCAGATGCGTCGAGTGGTTTGTCGAACCCGCGCCCCAATTTTGAGGACCCGGCGACGCAAAGTTTCGATTTCGAGTTTCTGCCAGGGGGTTCCATACAGATAATCGCGGAGTCGGACGAACATCTGGTAAGCCAGCCCCTGCAGGAGAAGTCGAAACTGGTTGGCCAGGAATCGATGACAGCTCAGCCGATCCATACTCAGATGGTTCTTAAAAGCCTTGATGAAGTTCTCCGACTGTCCTCGATCGGTGTAGTGATCATAAAGGGACTGGGAAGAGAGATCGTCTCGGTTGGTGACCACAAAGCGACGATTGATCCCCCGATGGTCGACTTCCACTTTGACGATGACGCGACGGAATCGATCCCAGCTGCCGGCTCGATAAAGAAACTCGTCAAACTGACGCTGTTTTTCCTCGAACTCGTCGAACCTGAGTCGAGTCGACTCGAGCATCGGCTCGACCATCCGTTGCAGGCGGGGGTTCCGGCTTAACCCAATGACATATTGGAGTTTGTTCTCTTCAGATTCACAGAACTCGTAGAGCCGAGGCGTGGCAAAGCCGCTGTCGGCCCGGATCTCAATTTGAAGTTCCTTGCCAACTTCTCGTCGAATGGCTTTCACGATTCGTTTCAGAATAGGAACGATGTGAGAGGCAGCCCCCTTGTTTCCAGGCCTCAATACGACAGTGACCAGGTCCCCCGTAACGGCATCGAAGATCAGCAAAGGATGCAGAATGTGGTTTCGGTAATAGCCGTGGTAAAAAGAGAATTCCTGTTGGCCGTGAGTGTGGTCGTCAGTACTGTCCAGGTCCAAGATGACCGGGTCGGGGCGTCTCTTCTTCAGCGAGCGGACATAACGCTGTAGGAACCCCCGGCTCAGACGCATGAGATCCTTCTTGCTGACAGAGTTTTCCAAACGGGAAAAAGTTGCCTGGGTGGCCAAGTCAGGATCGCTCTCAGGTAACTGATCACAGACGGTCTTGAGCATGGGATCCGAGCGCAGCGTGTCCGCGTCATTGCAGTCTTCGTACCCGGCAACGATCTGAAAGACTCGTTGTCGGATCAGCTTTAACTGCTCATGACGAACGTAGCGTTGGTCCCGGCTATCCGCAATACACGAACTGAAGTCCTCGCAGAGTCGATCTTGCCGATCCAGGGAACCAAACAACAGCCATCCGGCATCGGAAGTCAGGTTCCCACCATCAAAACGAGCCGTGATTTGTGTGTGCGAGTGAAATGCCAGGGTGGTCTGACAGACTGGGTTTGACATTGCCGTAGTTCTCCGATAAGGATTTGTTTAATAAACCCTTTTATATCAGAGAGCTACGGCATTTTTTCTGATCCCCAATCCACTCGAATCCGGATCTCTTGCATAATCCGGGTTAGGCGATTCTTGAGTCAGAGCCTACGGGCTCGTATTCTGCAATTCATGAGGGAAATTCGTTGCCTGTTCCTGATCATCCTCAGGACAGTTTCTGCATCAGGCAAGCTGCCGGATTCGTTTGGACTTTTCTGTCGGCTTTTTTCTGCTCACGGGCGACTTTGGCGGCGCGAGTCTTGGAGGCAGAGAGTCAGGTGGCGGCAGAGAGTCAGGTGGCGGCAGAGAGTCCGGTGGCGGCCTGCAAACGTCGGATTGCTAAGAAGGATCGCGTCCTATCCGAAAACTCGGCCGTGTCGTATTTACGGCAATAGTTCAGCTTGTGAGCGCTTGCTAAGGTCCGCCGAAAGCGATGGCCTTGATAGGGCGAATTCATGGCGCAATTTTCTCACGCTCCAATCAACTTGAACATCCCGGTAGAATTGTCAAGCGTTTTTTCATGAGCGGATCTCGTAGTCGCGGTCCTCGGTGAGCATTTTCCATAACCCTCGAACCAGATGACGGGCCAGGGATCGGATAGCTTGGTTGTATCTTTTGCCTTCGGCTCTCTTCTTGGAGTAGTAGGTCTGTGACTGGGGAACCTCGCGCAGGTGCCGGGCCACAGCCGCCATCATGGCCTGGCGAGTGCGCTGGTTCACATGACGGGTGCGTCGAGCTCCCTCCGTCTGGGAGGAGGAGTTGTCCAAAGTGGCCATCCCCAGGTACATGGCCAGGCTCGCCTCGCCGGCGAAGCGCTCCAGTGTGCCGATCTCGCCTGCCAACTCTGCGCTGGAAATGATTCCGAAGCCAGGAATACTTCTGATCCTCTGAGCCATTGCGGAGCGCTGAGTCAGGTCCTCAATGGCATTATTCAACTGGGCGATCTGCTCGAGCAATTCCAGCATGCGTCGGGCATCGTGGAGGATCATCTCCCCCACCCATTCGACTTCTGCGGAAAAGTGAGCCTCTTTCTGCCAGCTTTGGATGATGTCAGCATAAAAGGAACCGATCCGTTTGATCTGCAATACACTGTGGCGGCGTAGCCGGCTGAGTTGTCGCAGGTCCTTTCGGGCCGTTAGGAAATTTAAAAACCAGCGGTTGTCGACCGACCCGGTCAAGGCGCTCAACTCAGGACAGATCGCTTGCCGGTCGGCCAAGAGGCGATTTCCCAGACTTACCTTCTCATCCACCAGCTGCCTGCGCCTGCGCGTCAATCGTTTCAGTTGTTGGTTTTCTGCCGGAACCGGCTTGACCTCCTGGATCACGTTCTTGGCCCGCTTCAAAGTGTCGCCTAGCTGAAACAATTCCAGCATTTTATCGGTGTCAATCTGATCGGTCTTGGCCGGAGCTGGAAAGATCTCTTTGAAGCGAGCCAGTTTCAGGTTGTTGACATTCAACAACTTGTAGCCGCGTTGCTGAATCTGCTGATCCAAGGGCCGGGCCCAGCCGTTGTAGCCTTCCATGGCCACTTCAACGGGCCGCTCCAAACGCTGGCGGTGGAGCTCCACGCGGCCAAAGAAATACTCGAAACCTTTCTGGTTGTGGGCAATACTGAACCCTTCCAGAACCTGGCCTTCCGACAAGCCAACTCCCACCCGGTGGCTCTTGCTGCCCACATCAATCCCCACTCGAATCGTTGGCTTTGTCATTTGCCTCCCTTCCTATTTGCTCTTGAAAAATTCGGGCTCATCCAAAACAACACGTCTACCATTGAAGCCACTTCGGCACCATCCCGGAAGCAATCTTTGGATGAGGAAAAAGGAGGGAACGAGGCGGCAGTTCAAGTTGAGTCACTCCTCACGGACTGACAGAGCAAGCCACACCTCATTCCCCGACTCCAGCTTAGTTGTTTTCCAAAGCGGAGCCAATCTTCATGTGGCCTGACACCCAATCCAACCATCCTAACTGTGGAAACCGCCGCGCTGTGCAAAGCTAAGAGAAACCGACATGGCAGCAACTGACCCCCTCGCTCAGGAGTTTTCCCCCTCTTCACACAGCGCTTGGAAAACGGCTCGCGGGGCTCGCTCGTTTCCCACCGTTCCCACAGTTTCTGCTGCTGGATATATACTCTCTGAAAATCCCTTTTCTCTCGGAATGCTATGGTAGACAGAGCCGGACGAAACTCGCTGCAGTGTGCTCTAATGTGCTTCCCCAGACGTTGCCGGGGGTGGCTTCTGGTCCGGATCCTCTAGCGTCTTCAGGACATCGTGCCACTCGAATTTTTCACCGAGACCGCGCACGTAAAAGTCCATCCATGCCATCTCGCTGACCGCCTTCACCAGACGGTTCCGAGAATCGGGGATCCCGTGGCTGCGCCCCGGGTACATGAAGAGCTCCGTCGGTACTCCGAGCTTCTTCAGGGCCATGTGCAGTTCCACCGACTGCGGACTGGGGACCCGTGGATCGCCCTCAACGACGTGAATCATCGTCGGAGTCCCGGCGTTCTTGATGTACTTGAGCGGGGACTGATTCCAGTACGGCTCAAAGTTTTCGTATAGAAAATCGTCCCCGATGTAGAACTGCCGGTTGCGCTGGACGTCGCTCTGCTCGTACATGGAGATCCAGTTCATCGTGCCGGCACCCGAGCTGATCGCCTTGAACCGGTCGGTATGGGTGAGAATCCAGTTCGACCAGTGACCGCCGGCGCTCCAGCCCAACGCTCCCATACGGTCACCGTCTACGATTCCCTCTTCAGTGAGGTAGTCCACGCCCGTCATGATGTCATCGAAACCGAGCGTAAAGTAGTCGCCCACAATGTCGGTTCGATGGGCGTTGCCGTAGTTGATCGAGCCTCTGTAGTTGGGTTTTAGCACGGCGTAGCCGGCTCCTGCGTAGACCTGCGAGCCATACCCGCCATTGAAGCGGAGAACGTCGGCCCCGGCTGGACCACCGTGGATGGCGACGATGAGCGGATAGCGCTCTCCTTCACGGTAGCCGACCGGTTTGACCAGAATGCCGCCGACTCTCTTACCGTCGGTCGAACGCCAGTTAACCTCAACTTCTTCTCCCAGGGCCATCTCCGCAACCTGCGGGTTGACCTCGACGAGCTGTACCCACGCCGATCGGTCCGCCACCTTATCAAAGCTCTCGACTGTGAATACCGTCGGAGGCGTCTTCGGGTCTGCGTAACCGATCAAGATAGCGCCAGAGTCTTCGTCTCGGCTTACGCTCAAGGCCGCGCGCTCGTGGGTGAGCTGTCGAACGCCGCCCGTGGTGATCTCGAGGGCGTGCAGTTGGGTCGTGACTTTGACGCCCCCATTGAAGTACAGCAAGTTGCCATCCTCCGACCAGAACCCGCGCCGGACAGAACCGTCAAAGCCGGTGCCGATTCTCCTGAACGGGGCACCCCGGTCGTTGACGTCCCGGATGTAGACCCGGGTCGAAGTCATTGTGTAGCGCGTCATGTCGTCGGGAGCCGTGAACCCAACCCAGCGACCGTCCGGTGAGACACCGAGGCTGCTCTCGCTGACCTCGTAGTTGTTTGTCAGTCGCTCGATGTGGCCGGTTGAGACCTCGAGCAGAAACTGATCGCCGTACAGCCGGGCTGCCGTGATGTTGCGTTCGTATCGCTTTGCCGATCCCCCTGTAAACGTAATCCACCGGCCGTCTTCGGAAACGTCGAAGCTCGTCACGCTGATTGTCGGATCCTTGGTGAGCTGGCGCATCGTTCCCGGCGCTAGCTCAACGACCCAGAGGTTGGAAAGCGGCGTCTCCAGGTTTTTGATGTCGACCGTGAAGCCTTCCCTGCGGCGAGTCGATTCGGCCTTGTCATGGGAGTCTGGACGCGAGAAGTAGATACGTTTGGAGTCCGTTGACCATTCCCAGTTCTCGATGCCAGACGCATCCTTGTCACGATCGGTGAGCTGTTCCGGCTCGGCCGTGAAGAGATCCTCGATCGGGAGACGATAAAGCTGCCGCAAGCCAGACTTTCCAGCCCGATAGCCGAGCCAGGAACCGTCCCGGCTGAAGGAAAAATCCGAGACCCCGCCATCGACTTTAGTAATACGACGTGCTTCCCCGCCGTCCGGACGCATGTAATAGAGTTGGTTTCCGCCCATCTCGCCAGATGCATCCCGATCCGAGAGGAATCCAAAGAATTGACCATCTCGGGCCCACTTTGGCGACGTCTCGTCCTTGTCGCCGGTAAAGGTCATCTGGCGATGCGAGGCGACTCCCTCTTCCGTCGATACCAGATGGATGTCGCTCTGGCGCTCGGCGGCGCGCCAGTCGAGCGTGGACACTGTATAGAGCATCCATCGACCGTCCGGGCTGGGCGTCCAGCCTCCAGGGCGAGCGAACTCCTGAACGTCGAGGAACGTCATCGGACGCAAACTGGCCTGGGCCGGAGCGGAGATGAAAGTCGCCCAGCCGGCGGCAAGCAGGACAGCGACCCACCGGGACCGTTGAATCGGTTGCAACGATGGCATCAGGGACATAGTGGCCTCGCTTTCGAAACTAGTCTGTGGGTTTCAAGGGTTGGATCGCCAGCGACGCCCTCAGTGGTGCCGACGATGCCACCTTCGACATCTTAGAACAGAGGAGCGTTGCGGGAAAGATGGAGTTGCCCTGTTGCTGTGGCTCTGCCGACTCGGCTTTTCCGCGACGCCGTCCACGACGAGGGTACTGTCAAGATTCCCCAAGACGCTCACCAATGACTTCAGGGAGGAGCAAATCAAGTTTCATCTTAAATAGCCGCGAGACAGCCAGCCTGGAGAAGAGGAATCCACTGTGCCATGATCAACCAGCTTGCTTATTTCTTCGCGCTGAGAATGGGAGGTGGGTGTGAATAGAGGAAGGGAGTTCCAGTCCAAAGGTCCGGTTGGTGAAAAAGAAAGCTTGCTGGCCGTCACCAGGCGCGAACTGTTTGGCGTTGTCGGGGCCAGCGCCTTTGTCGCCGCCCTTCCGGGATGCCAACAAGCCGCCCCCTCAGAGTCGAACGAGCCCAAGTTGGAAGACCCGCTCTTTTATACGAGGCTCTTGGGCTGGCTAATGCGATTCGCAACCACGAGGTCTCCTCAGAGGCGGTAGTCACAGCTTGTCTTGATCGGATCAAGGCAGTCAACGGAGACCTGAATGCCGTGTTCCAAGTTCAGGAAGATTCCGCTCTGGAGCGCGCGCGTGAAGCGGACGCGGCCTCGGCTCGAGGTGAGACTTGGGGCCCCCTCCATGGCGTGCCCATGACGATCAAAGACTCGCTGGACACTGCTGGAGTCGTCAGCACCGGGGGTACCCAGGGTCGGGCCACATTTGTCCCGGAGAAAGACGCCACCGTCGTGGCGCGCTTGCTTGCGGCAGGAGCGATACTCCTTGGCAAGACGAATACGCCGGAGTTCACGCTGTCGTTTGAAACCAACAACCTGGTCTACGGGATGACCCACAATCCGTACGATCTTCGCTATTCCCCCGGCGGCAGCAGCGGGGGAGCGGCGGCGATCGTGGCCGCTGGAGGGGCGCCTTTCGACATCGGGAGTGACTACGGTGGCAGTATCCGGTTGCGCTCTCATTTTTGTGGCATCGCCGGCATCAAGCCATCCTCCGGCCGAGTCCCGAGGACCGGGCACATTTATCCATTCGGTGGACTTCAGGACTCGTTTCAGCAAATCGGGCCTCTCGCTCGTAGCGTTGATGACTTGTCCTTTCTGCTAAAACTGATCGCGGGGCCTGACGACGTGGACCCTGGCGTCATACCCTTGCCCTGGCATGATCCGGATCGTCTGGAACTTCGTGATCTCAGGGTCTCCTTCCACACCGACAATGGAATCGTTACTCCCACGACCGAAACTCGAGAAACCGTGACGGCGGTGGCACAACGACTCACGGAATTTGTCAACCAGGTCGATGAGGCCAGACCCACTGGTGTCGAGCAGACAATCGATCTCGTCCCGCTCTATTTCTGGGACGGTGGTTCAGCCATCTCACGACTTCTCGCCCAAGCCGGAACAACCGAGTCGTCTCTGAGCCAGGACGGGACTCCAGCCTTGGATGCGACGCAACTCGATGCTTTGGTAACTCGTTGGTATGCCTTTCGGAGCGGTATGCATTCTTTTATGGCCGACTACGATGCGATCGTCTGCCCGGTGAATTCGGGCCCGGCCCGGCTCCACGGGCCCGAGATGAAAGACCTCACGAGTTTTACCTATACATTCACTTACAACCTGACCGGTTGGCCCGGAGCAGTGGTTCGAGCCGGGACATCCCCTGAGGGACTGCCGATCGGCGTTCAGGTCGTCGCTCGACCGGGACGTGAGGACGTTGCCCTACGGATCGCAAAACAGGTCGAACTCGAATTCGGCGGCTACCAGAGACCCACACTGTGACCGGAAACTTGACTGGGTCATTTGTCGGCGCATGAGATTCGCGATTGCTGCGGCGCTCATTCTGTTTCTCGTCCTCACAGTGCAGGGCTTCGCCCAGCAGCGGGGAGGCGCGCGCGGTTCAGGCGACACTGCGGCACCCTACCAGCCGCCCGCCACCGTCGAGGTTGTACGCGACATCGTCTACGCGAGCTACGGCAACCGCGATTTGCTGCTCGACCTGTACCTGCCGGCCGAGCGCGGCGCCGAGCCGATCTCCGGGATCGTCGTGATCCGTGGCGGCGGCTGGCGGCAAGGACGGGTTCGCGCACATCGCCGGTTACCTGGCGATCAGCGCTCGATTGTAGTCTGGCCAGTTGCGCACTCGGTAACAGAACGTGTACTCCTTGGGCTTCATTCCTCATGCTGGCACCGTGGCCCATGGGAGACAAGCCAGACTGACCAAAGCGATTAATGCAACAACGCGGGATAGGGGTCGAAATGCACCAACGCAATCGTGGTTTCCGGGCAAGTTGTCAGCCGTCACGCTGGCCACAGGGGGCTCCGATAGCCCAGCGAAGCAGCTTTTCGATCATTCTCTACCCTTCCTCGATCAGCGCTTCTAGTCCCGTCCAGGACTGAATCATGGCGTCTCGAGCCTGACGCAAGGCAGCTTTACCCGACTGGGTCACTGCAAAATAACGGCGGGGCCGACCGGCCCGAGTTGAATGACGCTCGTCCAGCCAGGACTTCAAGTAGCCCTTATTCACAAGGCGATCCAGTGTGGTGTAGACAGCGCCGGGCGCCAGTCGGCGTTCAGTACGGCGTGCCAGCTCATCGCGAATGGCCAGTCCATAGGCCCCCGCCTGCAGACGGAGCACGGTCCACAACAGCATCTGCTCCAATTCACCCAAATAAGTCACTCGATTCATGTGTCACCTACTTATTAGGATTGATTACTACATAATAGTTATAAGGACGCCTAATGATCCAGAGAATTGTCCTCACTTGTCGGCCAGCCAACCTTCCCGTAGGCACTGTCCGGGCCTATGACACAAGAGCCTGCTATCAGTCGATACTGGACCGGAACGCTGTGGCCACCATCCCGCCTCGGCGCAATGCAAGGTTGAGGGAAAGTGTGGATCCGCCCGACTGGCGTGCAATGCGCGATGCCCATCTAGGAGAAATAAAGAGACTCGGTCTATATGAATGGCGCTACCGTGGTTGCAGCTGGCAAAGCCTTGCAGAGAATGCGAAGTGATTTGCCGATCCAGGCTCGGTGGCACTCTTCGATACTACTATCGAAACGCTGCCTAATCGGAGATACTCGATAGATGACCGTGGAGCGCTCTGGGAGCAGGTCGGGGCAGCAGGCTGTGCCGGAACGATGACCTCACACGGGGAGCCCGTTTCCAGAAAGCTGGTGTTCCGACGGAAGTGCCTGAGGTTTCGATGCTTGCACGCCCATAAGCCCTTCTCTCCAAAGCATCCGCTCCTCGACCGAATATTTTCACCTTACGAGGTTCAAAGGGGATCGAGCAGGTTGACCATGACGGACCGCCCGTGGAAGGATCGTCGAGCCTTACCTCAGCCTCCGGAGGGGACTAGAGTGGAAGGCGAGGGCAATCCGGGGCAGACAGATAGGTCGAGCTCGCCGTCGAGCGGCGCTGGAAGGATAGCGCAGCTCTATGACGCCTTCATCTCGTACAGTCACGCGGTGGACGGGCGCCTTGCTCCGGCGTTGCAAAAGGGTCTGCATCGCTTCGCCAAGCCTTGGTGGCGGTTGCGTGCCCTGCGCGTCTTCCGCGACCAGACGAGCCTTGCGACAAGTCCGGAGCTATGGCCGTCAATCGCGCGCGCGCTGAGCCGATCCCGGTTTTTCCTATATCTGGCGTCGCCGCAGGCCGCGCAGTCATTCTGGGTCCGACGCGAGCTGGACTACTGGTTCACGCACCGCTCCAGCGACAAGCTGTTGATCGTTCTCACGGAAGGGGAGTTGCGGTGGAATCGAGACGCTGGCGAGTTTGACTGGGAGGCAACGGACGCGTTCCCGAGGGAAGTGCATCACAACTTCGACGGCGAACCGTTGTGGTTGGACCTACGCGACGCGGGCAACGCCGACGATTTGTCTCTGAACAACCTGTCGTTCCGCTCCGGAGTCGCGAATCTCGTCAGCGCTTTGAGCGGACGCCCCAAGGACGAGCTGATCGGCGAAGACGTGCGCCGCCATCGCCAGACGCGGCGCGTCGCCTGGTCGGCGGCGATCGGTCTTGCGCTGCTGACGCTGACCTCGGTAGTGGCCGCGTTGCTTGCCCTCGATGCGCAACGCACGGCGGAAGCGCGCCGCCAGCTTGCCGAATCCCGTCAGCTCGCCTCGCAGTCCGTGGCGGCGACCTCGAAAGGGCGCCTGGATCTCGGCATGCTTCTAGGCGTCGAAGCGTTGCAGACGGTGCAGGAGCTGGAGCAGAGGCACCCCGACGACGACGTGGATGGTCGAGCGGCGCTGTTTCAGGCGGTCCACGCAAGGCCGCAACTGCAGCGCTACGTGCACAATGCACGCAACCTCTCCCAGGTCGTGTTCAGCCCGGACGGTAGGCTGGGCCTGGGGTTCTACCGGCATGTAGCGGTGGTGCAGGTGGATGCCGCCGCCGGGACATTGCCCACGACGCTCGAGCCGGTCGATGCGTATGCACCCGGTGCGCCTTCGGCGCGGTCCGCGATGATCGTGGACAGAAAGGCTCGCATCGCGGATTTGCAGGGTCGTTTGCTCGGAAAGGAGATTCCACCGCCGGGAGCCGCCGTGCCGGGTTGTTCCTCTGGGACACGCGCCGTCCGTTCGAGGAAGTGGTGCGCTACCGTACGCAGGCAGGCGACGCCGTGGCAATTGCGTTCAGCCCCGATGGGGACACCCTCGCTACGACTACGGCCACAGACCGGGTGCGCCTGTTGGAATCTGCGACCGGTGAAGAGCTGGGCGAGCCGCTGGCCGTTGGCGGTCGCGTGCAAGACCTGGCATTCACAGCTGATGGAAGCCAACTGCTGGTTGCGGCGAATCGTACGATATCTTTCTGGGATATGCTGACCCAACGTCGGGCGGCCGGCAGTATCAAGATCTCCCGCAGGGTTCACACATTGGCGCTGCATCCGCACGGGCTCCTGCTGGCCACCGTCGGGGACGGGGAGAGCAAGATCGCGCTGCGGAGTCTGCCCGACGGAAACTCGTTCGGCACGGTAGGGCAACACGACAGCCGTGTGCGGCAGGTCGCGTTCAGCCCCGAGGGTAAGTACCTGGTGTCGCTGGGTTACGACGGCGGTGCCGAGCTCTGGGAGGTTGGCGGATACTTGACCCTGGCCTCCGAGATGAGCGGCGCATCGCCGGGTTTCCCACGAAGTGTTGCCATCGATAGGCAGGGTGAACTTGTCGCTGTCGGAGCGGACACCGGTTCGGTTCGGGTGTATGAGCTCGTGCGGCAACCCGAAAAACACGGTGTCAGTGTTGACCCGATTCGAACCCTGAAAGGTCACAGCGAATCCGTCCGGAGCATCGCCTTCGGCGACGACCGGCTGGTGTCGGCGAGCTGCCTCGAACGCGCCACTCGAAGTGCCTGGGAATAGAGCTCATCTCGTTCGATCTCAGCACCGCAGAGTCGGCGCGCAGCACACTGCTCGAATCAGTGGAAGTCGAGACGTTCTGGTTCTCGAGTGACGGCAGCGAGGTCGCGGTCGCCGTTCCCGAACGCACGCAGCCCGCCGGGTCCGCGCCGCCGTCCGGGTATCAGATCTGGCGCATTGATGTTGAAAAGAGCGAGCGCGTCGGGGTGCCGATCATGGTCTTCGGCAACTTCTTCTCGAGGGTCGGTTATTGGCGCTCGGATCGATTGATCGCGATCAGCGGTCCGAACGAAACTCTGGTCTGGCACACGGAGGACGGCCGCGAAGCCTATGGCCTGGAGGGCGGCCATTTTGCAGTCAGCGTGGACGGCCGGACGGCGATCACCGCCGCCAAGCCCGATGGTCTCTACAGTGACTACAGTATTTTTGTCTGGGACGGCACGAGCGGCGTTCCACGAGGCAGCATCGCGACCGGATTGACGGACCTCGGCGCTGCCACGCTGAGCCCCGATGGCGCGTATGCTGCGGTCAGCGACGGCGACGGCAGCGTGCAGCTATGGGACCTGTCGGCGCGGCGTGTGCTCGGGGAGTTCAAAGCGGCGGGACAAGTCGCCCATCTGTCTTTTTCTGCCGCAGGAGACGTCGTGTTGGCGATCGACCTGGCCGGTGGCATTGCCGCCTTCACGACGAACACGAGCCAGTGGGCGGATCGTGCTTGTGCCGCTGCCAACCGAAACATGAGCTATGAGGAGTGGCGTCAGGTCCATGCCGACCAGGACTACCGCCTGACCTGTGCACGTGCACCGGTGCATGCAAGCGTCTTGAACGCGGGTAGGGCGTTGGCCGATGAAGGTGATGTCGACGGCGCCGAAGCGTTGATGCGTCATGCGATTGCCCTCGGCGACCGACGCATCTCGGATCCGCACAATGAAGCGATCGAGCGGGCGTACAATGAGTTTCGCTTCCGGGGTGGGCTTGCCGCCGACGCCGGGGACGCTCCGCTCGCGGAAGAGATGTTCTCCCGCGCGCAGTCGCTCAGGCCGGACGAGGAGGTAGAGGCTCCCGCGCTGGAGGCGCGCAAGCTCAGTGCGGTGGCGCTCAAGGAAAGGAGCCTCCGAATGGCGCGGCTGGACTTGACCGAAGTTGCCGTGGTGGAAATGCGGCGGGCCCTGGAGTTGCGAGGGAATCTCGCGGTCGATTCGTCCGAATGGTTCGAGTTGTGCCTCGCGGGTATAGCGTCCGGCGACGCCACTCTAGTTGCAAACGCCTGCGACGCGTCGTTTAGTGAGGCTTCCCAAGCCCCCAACAATCACGATGGCCGGGGCATCGTGTCGACGCTGCTTGGTGAGAGCGACACGGCCGTGCGGGAATTCGAGGCCTTTCTGGAATTCGAGAAGCAGCCCATGCGTTTTCGCGGTGACCGGCGGTTCTCGCGCCAGCATCACGCGCGAGTCCGAACGTGGATGGAGCGCCTGCAAGCTGGGCAGCCACCGTTCGCCGGGTTCGATCTCGCCGAGATTCGGACCTGGCGCGCCGAGCCTCCGGGAATGAACTAGGAGCCTGCCCGACGCCTCGCATCTCGCCCCATGGCGCCCGTAACGCGATCCGCACCAATACTCGGACAGGCTCTTAGGCGTGGGTTTGTCTCTACCAAAAACCTCGTAGCCCCCTATTTACGCGAAATCCGCGTTTACTGCTTTGGGAGCAGGTTGCTGAGACAATCTATAAGAGAGTTGGTAAATTATTGATAAAAAAATAACTTATAATTGCCTAGAAGAATCGTCTTCCCCATAGCATTCCTGCCTATTGTGCAGGCAGGCCCCCCTCCTAATTCGCCTACTAGGAGTCTGCGCGGCAGGAAATGTCCGGGCTGGTGAATAAAATGGCGATATGGGAACGACATTTCGGAAGTACCAGCCGGAGCAGAGCTTCTTGCTACCCCCTCCCCGCGAGATTGGTTGCCGGAAGATCATCTGTCCTACTTTATCTCCGAAACGGTGGATGAGCTGGATCTGAGTGGATTCTACGCGCCGTACGAAGGGGACGGGCGGCGCAATCGGCCGTTTGATCCGAGGATGATGGTGAAGATCCTGATTTATGGGTACGCGACGGGAACGTTCTCGTCGCGGAAACTGGCTCGTCGAGTGTATGAGGACGTGGCTGTTCGAGTGTTGTCGGCGGGTAATTTCCCAGCCCACCGGACGATGGCGGAGTTTCGTCAACGTCATCTCAAAGAGTTCAAGAAACTGTTTGGACAGGTGGCGCGGATCGCGGCCGAGGCGGGATTGGTCAAGCTGGGGCGAGTGGCGGTGGACGGCTGTAAGATCAAGGCCAACGCCAGCAAACATAAGGCGATGAGCTATTCACGGATGTTGGAAGAAGAGAAAAGGCTGGAAGGAGAGATCGCCGAACTGTTGGATCGTGCGCAGCAGGTGGATAAAGCGGAAGACGAGCTCTACGGCGAAGAGAATCAGGGAGACGAACTGCCTGAAGAGTTGCGCCGCCGCGAAGATCGGCTGAAAAAGATCGGGGAGGCAAAGCAGCGCGTGGAGCAACGGCAGGCCGAGGCGGATCGGAAGCGCGGCCGCAAGCCCGGCCGCAAGCCCGGAGACGGTCGCAAGAACCCGCGCGGAGGACGCCCCTTCAAGCGGGAGTTGGGAGTTCCCGAGGAGAAGGCCCAAGACAACTTTACAGATCCGGAAAGTCGAATCATGAAGAGCTCTGGGGGATTCGAACAATGCTACAACACGCAAGCCGCTGTGGATGAGGAGACAGAGATGATCGTGGCCACGGGGGTTACCAATAACGCGGCCGACAACAGACAATTACTGGGGATGATCGATGCGGTCCAAGAGAACCTGGAGCACCCTCCCGAGCAGGTAGTGGCCGACGCCGGGTATAAGTCCGAGGAGAACTTTGAAGGTCTAGCAGAACGCGAGATCGATGGCTACATCTCTTTGGGCCGAGAGGGGCGAGATCCAGAGCCGTCGGAAAATCTCCCCGCCACGCTTCGCATGTTCAAGAAGCTGGGCACGGAGGCGGGGCAAACTGTCTACCGCCGGCGCAAGGTGATCGCGGAACCTGTATTCGGCTGGGTTAAACAGGTCCTTGGCTTTCGAACCTTCAGCTTGAGGGGACTCGAGAAAGTGGAAGGCGAGTGGGACCTGGTCTGTCTCTCCCTGAACTTGAAACGCATGCATGGGCGCCTACCCACCTGCTGAGCAGGTTCGGACGGAAAGATGCCCTCCCCCTGGGCTCATTTTCAGCAGTTCGGCCGCCTCTGCAAGCGGAAGCACGATAAAGATCGCCCTTTCTCTTATAGGGCACCCCGAAACATAAACTCAAGAATTGGAAATTCCACGTTGATCAGAAACTCCTGCCGTGCAGACTCCTAGGCCCAAAATAAGCGTATCAGCTTCTGGGCCGCTCGATTGACTCTTTTTGAGGGTCATTTAGCCCTCTGTGGTCGACTTTCGGACTGAAGGCTGCGCGAGTCGGGCGCATCCGACGGTGATCTCCTGCTGGAGGGCCTTCGGAGTGGGATCGAGAGGCAAGAATCGGAATTTTCGGCCGTTTTCGAACAGACTTCGACCTCAGCCCTTGAACCTCCGTGGATTTTCTTTGCTTTGTCCTGTGGCGGGTTAGCCGTAGCGGACCCGCTTGGGCGACGGCACTCCGCTCAGCAGCGTTTCGGTCCAGTCGTTGACGTTCAGCAGCCGGTAAAGAAGACGTCGCCCCCGCTGCAGGATCTGGCAAGGAATCTGAACCAGCCGGCGCAGGAACCGGCGATACTCCATCTTCAGAATCCGCTGCCCCATCGTCTTGTCGGATTGCACCAGGCCCAGCCAGGCTTTCAAGTTCCAGGCCTGGGCAGCAATCACCAGGTACGCCCAGTTGGACTCGAGGCTGTCCGAGGGCATCCGCATCGCCTGAACCCCGTTCTTGAGCTGCTCCACCACATTCTCCTGATGGCAGCGACGATTGGCTGAGAAAACCACTTCCCTGGCCGACTCCTTTCGCAGGTTGGTCAGATAGAACAGATAGCGGGTCTCGTCAAAGAGCCGTCCCTGTCCTTGGGTGACCGTAATTTGCTTTCGCACCACCACCAGCCGATAGTTCTGCTTGCAGGCCGCCGGTCGATAGGCCAGCTCGGCCACATCTTCCCGCTCCAGTTGCAGATTGCGATAGCCATTCTTTTTGACCAGGGCCTGGCGGATATTCTTGCGCCGCCGTCTTCGCAGTTTCTTCTTCTTTGCCCGATCCAGCCGACTCCAGGCGCTGGGCTCCAGTCCTTCGGCCCGACCAACCAACCCCTGGCTGGAATCCGCCCCAAAGAGAAACTCTACGCCCTCCTGATCCCAGCGGTCCAGATGACGCGTCTGCGTAAAATCCGTGTCGCCCCGCAGCAACACCTTCTGGAAACCACCACCGCGCACCAACTCGATGGCCCGATCCAGCACCTCGGCCGCGCCTTCATGGGAGGGCCGGTTGCCCGCCCGATTCACCAAATAGAGCACCTCGTTGGTCTCAGCCACAGACACTACCAGCGGATGATAGCTCCAGTGGCCGGTGTAGCTCATTCCGATTCCGCTCTTACACTGTCCATCCGTCGGGGCGATCGTCCCGTCCACATCAATCGTGGCCTGACGGTGAAACTCCTTGTCTTGGTTCGACCACACTTTCCGTCGCGCCTCATTGACCGCTTCCATCAGATCCCAGATCGAATTCCTGTCGAAGCGCCGCAGGAAGTCCCCCTCCGTGGACGGCGCCGGCACCTTGCGGGCCCCCAGCGCGTCCAGATACACCGGGTCCCGGCGTCGAGCCTCCACGTCCTGCAGGCAGCTACCGCCCGTCATGACGTTGTAAATCAGATTGAGCACATGATCCGATTCCCGGTACGGCAGATGCCGCTCCAGCACCTTCACCCGTTGGTCGATGGTTTCGGCCAGTTCCAGCTGCTTGACCAGCAGCTGGATCACACCCAGCCCCCCGCAGTCCACGGCTCGGACTCGATCCGAAATCGCATACTGGATGTTGCCCCCGCGCAGCACCCTTTGGCCCTTCTCCGGCATCCAACTCCGATCTAATCGATCTTCACTTTCCGATTGCCGTTTGCGCAGGATTTCGATATCTTTTGGGTTCACCTGAAATGCCTTTCTTTTCGGTGTTTTCCAGAGTTTTTTTGCAACCCTAGAATACCCGTCAGGACTGGCATTTCGGGCCTTTTCAGGCCCTTGGAATCAACACTGATGTACTTGCTTTGGGACTAGACTGAGAACGGAGGTTCAGTATGGAAACGGTGCAAGAACAGTCGAGGAGCGATTTCATCAACTGGAGGGCGCTCCCGCCCCGCATCCTTTATCTTCTATTGAGCCTTCCCCTGGGAATTGCCTACTTCGTCTTCACCGTTGCGCTGTTTGCCGTGGGAGTGGGAACTTTAATTATCGGTATCGGGATTCCAATTCTTCTCGTCCTCTTTCTGGTCTCCCAGACATTCTTGGATCTGGAACGTGCGCTGGGCCGCAGCCTCTTGGGTCTTCATATCCCGGACCCAGCACCCGCTTCCGAGCCTGCCGGCCTGCTGCAACGGTTGCTCTTCCGCGCCGGCCAGCTTGAGTCCTGGACTGGGCTCCTCTATCTAATGCTGAAGCTCCCCTTGGGGATCGCGAGCTTTGTCCTTACCATCGTCCTGATAGTGCTCCCCGCGGCCTTCGCCTGTGGCGCCGTGGTTTCACTCTTTCTAACAGCGGTTCCAATCGAGATGGGACGCTCTACGTATTACCTGGATCCTCTGACCGGAGCCGTCCTGCTGGGCCTGATCGCCGGGATCGTGGGTACTGCCGGTTCGCTGGTGGTGACAGGCCTGGCCAAGGTCTGGGAAGGCCTCAATAGCGTGATGCTGACGGCCGACACAAACTGGGTAGCTCCTCCTCCCGCCGAGGGAAGAGCGGCAGTGGTGATTCCCTGAGCGGCTTTGGGCACGTGGATGAATGAAATGCAATCAGAAAAGAAATCTCTGCGCCCGCGTCTCTGCGATTGCATTATCCGGGTTACGGTTCCTTGACAACGAGCTCCTGGTTGGCTTTGACATTCTCCAGCTTCTGCTTCCGACCACTCGGCCAGAGAATCTCGAGAGAATCCACTTGGGCGGCTGTTCCGAGGCCCAGATGAAGACGATAGTCACTCCCCGAAAGATAGCTTCCGCCTCCAGTTAACTCGTAGAATGCCTCCTGCTCTCCTATGCGGACTCTGGCCTGCGCTCCCAGGCCCCATCGGTTGGAAACAGTTCCTTGCAGCTTGAGCGATATCCAGCCCTTCCGATTTCCGCCGCGGTTCTCATAGAGTTGGGCAGGCTGGCCACAGTTTGAAACCAGCAGATCGAGATCTCCATCGCGATCGTAGTCGCCCACGGCCAAGCCTCGGCCAACGAACTTGGCGGCCATGTCCGGACCCAATTCGCCGGTCACATCGCTGAAGTGCCCCTGTTGGTTGCGGTAGAGTTGATTGGCCTGCGGATAGGAAAGATGAGAACGGCTCTGCTGGATGTTGTCCAGGATGTGGCCATTGACCACGAACAGGTCGAGGTCTCCATCATTGTCGTAGTCCAGGAAACGGGCGCCGAATCCCACCTGGGATAAACTGGCCCGTCCCAATCCACGGGGGAAGGTCTGGTCCTCGAACCACAGCCCCCCTTGATTGGCGTAAAAGGAATTGCTCTCGAAGTCGAGATTCGTCACGAAAATATCGGCTCGCCCATCGCCGGTGGCATCGCTGGCATCGACGCCCATGCCGGCTTCCGGCTGGGCATCGGCGCTGAAACCGGTTCCCGAAAGCAAAGTCACATCTTCAAAGGTTCCGTCTTGTCGGTTGCGGTACAGAAAGTTGCCTACCGAGTCATTGGCCACGTAAATATCGGTCCAGCTATCGCCATCCAGATCCGAGAGGACCACTCCAGGCCTTTTCCCTTCGGATTCGCGATTCCAGCCGCCTGGCTTACATCGCTAAAGTGCCCTTTGCCGTCGTTGCGGTAGAGCAGATCGGAGGCTCCAGCGAAATGGTTGGGATGGCAGTAGGAGCGCTCCTTCATCTCGTAATCTTGGCAGACGATGTTCGTGTCCAGGGAATAGTCGAGATAGCGGGCCACGTACAGGTCGAGATCTCCATCCCGATCGTAATCGAAGAAACCGGTGCTCGTTCCCCAGCCCGGGTCGCCCAGGCCAGCTTTACGGGTGACTTCCTCAAAACGACCATTGGCGAGATTGCGGTAAAGGACATCTGTCCCGAAATTCGTGACGTAGAGGTCCAGCCAGCCATCATTGTCAATGTCTCCCACGGCCACACCCATGGCATAGCCTGTATGGCCGACCCCGGCTCGCAGTGTGACATCTTCGAAAGAGCCGTCGCCCTTGTTGTGAAAGAGCTGGTTTGTTGGCGAGGGTGCTTTGGCCGCGGGACCGAGGGCCGTTCCGTTGAGCAGGTACACATCCAGCCAGCCGTCGTTGTCGTAATCGAAGAAAGCTGCCCCCGAGCCCATAGTCTCAACCAGATGTTTGTCCGGGGTAGGGAAGTTGTGGTGCTCGAAAGAGAGTCCGCGGTCCTTGGATACCTCCACGAACTGAGGGGACTGGGCTAAGGCACTGGAGCCGCAAAGTAGCCAGGTGGCTACAAGTAAAAGGGCGTGGGAAGGTTGATCGATCGGCGTTCTGCACCTCATCAAGGTGCCATGAAGGGCGTTCGGGTTCAACTCTGGATTGGAATGCAAGAGCGGAGACGCAGCGAAATCGCGAAGGGTCAAGCTTCAGCTCAGTCCCGGCTCCGAGGTGCCCCCGGATCTTTTAAGAAAGGAACTTGGGATCCCTACCTGATGCTGAAGACAGGGAGTAGTACGAAGAGAATGTGGGAGCCGGCTCGGCCCGGCGAACTCCGGCACCGGCCGGAATCCGTTTCCTGACTGGATTGCAAGTCCGCTCTGGAGAGCGGGCGTCCGGTACCCCTCGCGGGCTCGGGGCTCTGAGAGTCAGCGTTCCAATTACAGGGTCCGGTGATCGACTCCAACTGAGCTCCGTTGGCCACAAGGGGGGATGATGTCGCAGAGGAAAGCCCTGTTTTCAGAACCGTGGGAGGCGCCTTCTGAGGCGGCGATTCTATTGAAAATAGAATCTGTATACTCTGATCTGACGGCCCTCTCGCGGTCTTGGGAAGGCCCCGCCCACACCTCCGAAACCACTTTAATGTCATCCGGGGAGAGAAACTCTAGACAGCCTGACGTATTCCCGTCCCACCAATCAAGTTTCAGGTTAGTGCCCAGTCCGGCTACTGGCCAGCTCATTTGGAGCTTTGAGCTTCGTCTCGGATTTCGGATTTCGTGCTTCGGATTTTCTCTGCGGGATGGCTGGACTTACTCGAGGAGCAGACAGTAGCCGTCGAAGAGCCAGTTCCCCAGCCGATGCAAAACCCGCAGAGCAGTTATTGGATACGGAAGCGCTCTTGAAGAGTGATGCTCTCGTCCTTGATCCTGTCGCGAATTTTACAGATCAACTGGTAGCGACCGGGTGGGAGATCGTTCAGCTGCACCATGCGGGCCACGTAGAGACGGTCGGCAGCCTGGCCGATGCCGCGGCGCATCGTGCTGTAGCGTTCTGGTTCTTTGCCGGCCGGAGCGATTCCGTAAAGGATCTCCATATCGGCCGTCTGGCTGGCCTGGTCGAGCTCGAAATTGTAAATCTCTACATAGAATCCGAGGAAGTCGGAGTTGGTAAAACGCCGGTCGACCTGGGGCAGCATCTTGAAGGGACCCATCACGAAGGGATCGACCATATCCTGATCGGTGGCTTCGATCTCCTTTGTCAGAATCACTGAGCTCGTGTTCAAGGTGGTTTCGGAGGGCTTTGGAACTTCCAGGGAAGTAGGTTGAGTTCCCACCTTCCCACTTATCGTATCTTTGACGATCAGATCGAGACGGTATTTTCCGGGCTTCAATACCAGCTTTCGTTGGTAAGTTCCGTGCTGGGCCAGGGTTGAGGAATACTGTTCGGCGGTCTGCTTCAGCTCAATATCGTCATCGAATTCAAAGATGATGCGTTTCGTCAGTGTAGTTACCGATCCGTAGACTTGAAGCTTGCTCTGGAATCCGTTCGGTCCTGCTTCCCAGGAAATCTCCGAGTTGTCAAAGACGAGAGTGACGGGGACGAGATAGCTGTCCGGGTTGATCTGAATGAAGTCGGTGGCAACCTGATAAGGAAAGGAATGGTACTCGATGCTGGTCGTCACCAGTTGTTTCAGATCCGTATAGCGGAGAGCCGCGGCTTTGCCGATCCGCATCATGAGCTCGGCCTTTTGAAAAGGGGAATCCTTGGTTCGTTCGCCGATGCCGTAACCCTGACGAGTGCCGCCTTCACGGATTCCGACTCGACGGTCGAACGCCAGTCGGGAAGTGGCGTCGGGGTCGAACATCTCGAAGTGGGTAAAGCCTGACATCGGTACGTGGAGAAACTCGTCCTTTTCTTGGGGATCGAGAGTCAGGCGATAGAGGTTGGAAGCGGAGGGATCGACGAACTCCAATTCGACGTCGGTTTCCACTCCCTCGATGTAGTTATATTGCCAGACCTCGAAGGGAAAGACGGAGGTGAAGCCTCCACCTTCGTGGTGTTTTCTTTCGTACCAGCCCCCTGCCGGGTAACTCTCTTTGTTGTCGGGAGGTCCGAACATGATGTAGACGCGACCCCGGTCGGTCATCCAGCCGGGCATTCCGGCATGGAAACGCTCATTAGCAAATTGGATGCGGCGGTAGTGTTCTGTCTTGAATTCGTTGCTGGGACTTCGCGGATCCGGATCCCGCCGAAACCAGAATTGCTCGATGAAGTTGTCTCTTTCTGCATCGGTGCTAAGAGCTTCGAAAACGGCTCGTTCGTCTTTTGCGATGATATAGTCGACGTCTTGTTCCAGCCATTTCTTGTAATAGTCGATCGTCTCTTCCTGGCGCTGCTTGCCCTGGTTCTTTTTCTTCTTCTTATCCGGCTTGTTGTTCTGGCCCAGCAGGCAACCGAAGGAGAAGCAAAGACTGACGGTGAAGATCAGGAGACTGATTGTAGCTTTCCGCATAGCAGTAAATTTAGCACAAAAAGGGTTTTTATTCCGTTCAGAGCCTGACCGCGTATTGTCGGTTTGGTTTTTGATCATGGGTGCTTATTTGAGATTTGAAGCTTGAGATTTAATGCTTCCACACCGCTTACTGTAGGAGCCGGAGGCCCCTAGCCCGGATTATGCAAGAACCGTAGGCCGGAGTTGAAAAGAGAGTCGAAAGTGGCCCAAATCGGGAGATCGAAAGTGCGACAGGCGGATTTTCGAGGGATCTCTGTGGACGAGCCGTGTGGAAGTAGGTGGGGGAGTGAATTTCAGACGGAGTTGGGCCTGAATGAGTGTCCTAAACGATCATTCGGGAGCTAGGAGAGGCTAGCTGGAGTTAAGGCGATTCAAGACGAGGAGGAAAAGGGCCTGCTCCGGAAAGCCGGAGGAAAGATGGGCCCAGATGCGTCGAGTGGTTTGTCGAACCCGCGCCCCAATTTTGAGGACCCGGCGACGCAAAGTTTCGATTTCGAGTTTCTGCCAGGGGGTTCCATACAGATAATCGCGGAGTCGGACGAACATCTGGTAAGCCAGCCCATGCAGGAGAAGTCGAAACTGGTTGGCCAGGAATCGATGACAGCTCAGCCGATCCATACTCAGATGGTTCTTAAAAGCCTTGATGAAGTTCTCCGACTGTCCTCGATCGGTGTAGTGATCATAAAGGGACTGGGAAGAGAGATCGTCTCGGTTGGTGACCACAAAGCGACGATTGATCCCCCGATGGTCGACTTCCACTTTGACGATGACGCGACGGAATCGATCCCAGCTGCCGGCTCGATAAAGAAACTCGTCAAACTGACGCTGTTTTTCCTCGAACTCGTCGAACCTGAGTCGAGTCGACTCGAGCATCGGCTCGACCATCCGTTGCCGGCGGGGGTTCCGGCTTAACCCAATGACATATTGGAGTTTGTTCTCTTCAGATTCACAGAACTCGTAGAGCCGAGGCGTGGCAAAGCCGCTGTCGGCCCGGATCTCAATTTGAAGTTCCTTGCCAACTTCTCGTCGAATGGCTTTCACGATTCGTTTCAGAATAGGAACGATGTGAGAGGCAGCCCCCTTGTTTCCAGGCCTCAATACGACAGTGACCAGGTCCCCCGTAACGGCATCGAAGATCAGCAAAGGATGCAGAATGTGGTTTCGGTAATAGCCGTGGTAAAAAGAGAATTCCTGCTGGCCGTGAGTGTGGTCGTCAGTACTGTCCAGGTCCAAGATGACCGGGTCGGGGCGTCTCTTCTTCAGCGAGCGGACATAACGCTGTAGGAACCCCCGGCTCAGACGCATGAGATCCTTCTTGCTGACAGAGTTTTCCAAACGGGAAAAAGTTGCCTGGGTGGCCAAGTCAGGATCGCTCTCAGGTAACTGATCACAGACGGTCTTGAGCATGGGATCCGAGCGCAGCGTGTCCGCGTCATTGCAGCCTTCGTACCCGGCAACGATCTGAAAGACTCGTTGTCGGATCAGCTTTAACTGCTCATGACGAACGTAGCGTTGGTCCCGGCTATCCGCAATACACGAACTGAAGTCCTCGCAGAGTCGATCTTGCCGATCCAGGGAACCAAACAACAGCCATCCGGCATCGGAAGTCAGGTTCCCACCATCAAAACGAGCCGTGATTTGTGTGTGCGAGTGAAATGCCAGGGTGGTCTGACAGACTGGGTTTGACATTGCCGTAGTTCTCCGATAAGGATTTGTTTAATAAACCCTTTTATATCAGAGAGCTACGGCATTTTTTCTGGTCCCCAATCCACTCGAATCCGGATCTCTTGCATAATCCGGGCTAGGAGGTCCAATGCGGGAAGATAGCACCATCCCGAGCCGTCACATCGCCCTTTTGCGGGGTATCAACGTGGGTGGCCACAATAAGCTGCCGATGAAGAATCTCGCCGCGATGTTCCAGCAGGCTGGCTGCTCCAGGGTCCAGACCTACATTCAGAGTGGGAATGTGGTTCTTCAGGCTGAGACGAAGCTAGCCGACCAGCTCCCCTTCCTCATCCGGGAATCGATCCGACAGGAATTTGGCCTCGAAATTCCGATAGTGATGAGGAGTGGCAAAGAGATCCACAGGATCGTGCAGTCCAACCCCTTCCTGCCCCAGGCCACCGATACAAAAGAACTCAGTGTGGGGTTCCTGGCAACGAAACCCGATCCCTCGCAGATCGCGAACCTCGACCCTCAGCGCTCTCCTCCGGATGGGTTTTTTGTACAAGGATGTGAGATCTATTTTCGTTTCCCCAATGGCCTCGCTCGAAGCAAGCTGACGAACGCCTATTTCGACTCCAAACTGAAGACGATCAGCACGGTGCGAAACTGGAGGACGGTTTGCAAGCTGGCCGAATTGGCCTTTGGATGAAAATGCGATCGCAGAGACGCGCAGACGCCGAGATTTCGCAGAGGAATTCTGTTTGAAATCCGGGAAATCCGTAGACTAAGCGAAGCGGGAAAGGATCACGCCTTTCTTAACCACTCCCAACTCCCAACCCAAGCATCCTCCGCGACTCAGCGTCTCTGCGATTGCATTTCGTCCGAATCGCCAGGAACTCCATTTTCAGGGCGCCGGAGCCAACCCGGCGGCATATAACGCTTCCTGCTGGAGCCTTGCTATCAGATCCGACTTCACGGCCGCCATCCCGGGCTCTGCGGTCAGATTCCGCATTTCATAGGGGTCTTCCTGTAGATCGTACAACTCGCTCTCATCCGGGTGGTGCACCCAATGAATGAACTTGTAACGCGGAGTACGAATCGCCTTGTAGTCCATGTCGAGCAGCCATGGAAAAGGGTTTTCGTAGGTGTAAAACTCGATCAGTACCTGGTCCTTCCAACCTTCGACATTCCCTGAAAACAGGGGAACCAGCGATTGCCCCTGGATGTGTCTACCGATCGGGGCTCCTGCCAGCTCGAGGACAGTAGGCGCCAGATCGACGGTCGCTACCAACTGATCGACTCGCCGACCGGGTTGAGCCGACTCGGGATAGCGAATCAGCAACGGGTTACGTATTCCCTCTTCGTAGGGAAGCCGCCGTTCCACGGTCAGATGGTGCTCGCCATACCAGAACCCGTTCTCGCTGGTGAAGATGATGGCAGTATTCTCGAGTTTCCCCGAGGCGGCCAGAGTTTCGAGCAATCGAGCCACGCTGTCATCCACAGCCAGCAGCATTTCGGCCCGGTCACGGATCGTTTTTTGCTGTGCCTCGAGTGGCTCTCCAGTCCGACTGGCGTATTTTCTTTCCAGCGCCCGCTTTAATGCGGGCTTCCCGGTCAGTTCTTCGAGAGACCGGATTGCATTGGCTCTGAGAGGGAAGTCCCGATCTGCATAGCGTCCCCGATGTCTCGGGGCTGGAAGATATCCGAGAGAGCTGGAGGGGTCGGCCGATCCATCGTCCAGTTGCTGCACGTCCGGATGGATCGCCTTGTGCGCCATGTACAGAAAGAAGGGCCCATTCCGTTCCTTTTCCACAAAGGCTACGGCTCGATCGGTCAAGATGTCTGTCAGATAGCCTTCGACGACTCCGATTCGGCCGTTCTCATAGAGCTCCGGATTGGTGCTCCGCCCTTGTCCGGGAATCGCCACCCACTCGTCAAAACCGGGGCGCGGGGTCGGATCGTTTCCCATATGCCACTTCCCCAGGAAGGCGGTCTCATAGCCGATCCGCTGGAGAGCCTGGGGAAACGTCTTCAGCTCGTGGCTGGCTCGAGCCCGCGACACGTTGTCGATAATTCCATGCCGGGACGGATATTGCCCGGTCAGAATCGTGGCCCGGTTGGGGGAACAGAGAGGCACGCTGTGGAAAGAGTTGTTGAACATCACTCCTTCGGCGGCCAGCCGATCAATGTTGGGAGTCTCGAGAAAAGGGTGACCCGCGACCCCCAGTTCGTCCCAGCGAAGATCATCGACAACGACCATGATGATGTTGGGGGGAATGGCCGGTCTCGAGGGCTCGGTTTGCGGGCTGATCGCAGGAGCCTCAGGAGTCTGGCACGCAATGAATGAAATCGACAGAAGCAGCAGCAAGGAACAAGAGAAAAGACGAATCCGCATAACCCTGAAGTCTATCCCCAGCTCTCGGGAAAAAGCAAAAGGATTGCGTGAGCCGGCAGTAATTACTATCTTGAAAGTGTCTAAGAACACCGGCCGTATGGGTCGGCAGTTATCGCACCAGATCCACCCCTGTGGTGGAGTTGTAACCAAATGTTTAAAAGGAAGTGAAAGCCATGAAACGGTTCGCGCTGCTTCTCCTATTCCTGCTTCCCTCCACCGCCTGGGCGCAACAAAAAGAGAGCTATGACTACTGGCAGTTCGATAGCGCGGTCGTGTGGCGCGGAGTGCAGGCTTTTATGATCTGCAACGGGAGTTTTACTTCCAACCGGAACCTGGAGTTGATCTTCCAACAGGAACTGGCCTATGTCCGCGGTCGGCCCGGGGTGGTGGGGCGAGAGGATGTTCTGGTCGATCGAGAAAAAAGGGCGGTAGCGGTAGGAAGCTCGGGTCAGATCCCGATCATGCGGGCCGCCTACCGACAAGGATTGGGCTGCATTATTTTGACACCCGACCAGTCCTTCGCCGACATCCCCCAACTGCCCATTCTCGAGACCCCTGCGATGGCTGGGGATCCTGCTCAAATCCCCTGGCCGGATGGCGATCTGCTGCCCAGCGCTCCGTTTCCTGCCGGGGTCGACAAGCGATCACTGGAAGCCGCTTCCGATTGGGCTTTCGATCGCGAGACCCATGGCACGACCCAACAGGTGACTCTCAGCTTGATCGTCCTGCACAACGGACAGATCCTGTTGGAGCGCTACGCCCCTGGGGTGGACGTCCTGACCAAGACTCGCACCTGGTCGACCGCCAAGAGCATTGCCGTCACCCTGATCGGAATGCAGGTCGATCAAGGAAAGATGGCACTCGACGAACCTCTCGACATTGACTGGCTGCCGCGTGCCCGCTCTCCCCACTCGGATCCCCGCCGGCGGATCACCTTGCGCCATGTTTTGAACATGTCGAGCGGCCTCTATCCGGTTGACAACGGGCTCGAATACTCGACCGGTTCGGGACTGGCCTATTGGGCCGGCTCCAGCTCGATCCGCGGAGCCCGCAGTCGCGCCGTGATCCGAGAGCCGGGAACCAATTGGGACTACGAGAATTACGACACACTTCTCGCGCTCTATGCCATGAAGCGGGCCATCGGAAACGATCAGTCTTACCTCGAGTATCCCCGTGCCGCCCTGCTCGACAAGATCGGCATGCGCAACACCGTCCTCGGGGTGGATCGTTTCGGAGATTTCATCGGGAGCAGCCAGATCTACACGAATGCCCGCGATCTGGCTCGTTTTGGTCTGCTTTATCTCAACGGAGGCGTTTGGAATGGAGAACGACTGATCTCTGAGAAGTGGATCGATTTCGTACGCACTCCAGCTCCTGCCACCTGGGATCGAGGTCGGCAATACGGCGGCCAGTGGTGGCTGGTCCCCGACAATCGTAGCGACGTGCCCAGTCAAGCCTATTCGACGGCCGGAAATCGGGGGCAGTTCACCATCGTCGTCCCCTCGCATGACCTGGTGATCGTCAGAAGAGGACTGGACTTTGGTCGCCAGGGTTTCAACCGCTGGGATCTGACCCGGGAGGTTCTGAAGGCTTTCTCCCGATCACAGGATCCTAGCGAAGTATCTAATGAAGGCAGTTCGCCCGAGTGAGCCTCGCAGCATTCCTACGGAGCCTGAAGCGTGAGCGAGGGAGCTCTTCCAGTTTCTTTCCGGAATGATCCGACCCACCGCTGGGGTGGGCTAAGCTGAAACTTGATTTGGATCCTCCATCGGAACAAGAGCGTAACCCATTGATTTTGCGACCTTTTGAGCGTACTTGAGGCGATTCTGCTGAAAGCGGGCCGCATAGGCCTCAGCGCCCTGGTCGACGTATTCTTGGCCGTATTTCAGAGCCCGATAAATGTGTTCGGAGAGCTTGCGCGCAGTGGCTCCAATGGAGATGGACATGCCTTTGCGCTGAGCCATTCTCCGATAGTAAGCACCCAAAGCTGTTGAGGAATTCTTCAGAGACAAAGCCGACATGCGAAGGGTGCAGGCAATGCGGGTCGATCCCAGACCTCTTCCACGACGCTTGCGGCTTTTGCCGGCAGAACGATCCAAGGGGGTGCAAACCTTCAGCCAGGATGCACAGTGCTTGGTGGAGGGGAAACGCTGGATGTCGAATCCTACTTCACTGATTGCGGTCAATGCGGCTTCTGGGCCGATACCATCGATTCGGGTCAGGTCGACTCCCGTAAACCGCCACAGAGCCGTGCGCAGTTCCTGATAGCCCTGTCGTTTGATGTTCTTCTCTTTGTTGGGATTGGGATGTACCGGCACCGCTTGTTGTTGACGTTGGGGCGGGCTCAACTCTTCCAAACGCTGGATGATCTTCTGCTCATAAACCTCCACCATCTGTTGCCGATACGCATAGTGCTCCAGATGCATCTGGAGATTGAACAAATGCTCGGGCATCCAAGTGCCCTTCAAGTGCTCGGCAATCTCTGCCTGGCTCTTTTCACAGCGACGATCTCGCAACTGGGCCAACTGTAAGGGATCTCGTTCTCCCGCCACGATGGCTCGGAGAATAGACATTCCCGTCACTCCTGTCAGATCCGTCACGGCTTGGTGAACTTTGATATTCATCCAGTCCAGTGCTTTCTGCATTCGCTGGACCACCGATCCCAACGTTTCTTTCAAGTTGGCCCGCTCTCGGGCCAGGGCTCGCAACTCCCGAATCACTGGCGAGGGTCGGAAACAAGCCTCCAACAGCCCACATGCGTGTAGCTTCTGAATCCACTGGCAGTCCAACATATCGGTCTTCCGACCGGGGACCCGCTTGAGCTTGCGGGCATCCACCAGCACCACCTCGATGCCCCGTTCTTCCAGCAGAGCGTACAAGGGAATCCAATAGGTTCCCGTACTCTCGATGGCCACCGACTCGACTCCCTCTTCTTGCAGCCAGTCCGCTGCCGCCTCCAGTTCTGATGTGATTGTCCCGAACACTCTCACATTCGGCACCCCCTCCTCCTGGTCGGGGGCACAAATCCAGTGCTCTCGACTCCCCGCATCGACTCCTGCTACCCGGCTTTGGACGACCTGTAGACCCAGGGCTTTCCGCCCTCTCTTCTGGGATCGCTTCCTCTTGCTCTTCTTCTTGGCTTTCATGCTATCGTTGAACCTCCATTAGGAAATGTGCGAGCTGTGGCCCGAGGTGGCTATCGTGCTAAATCTAAGCTGCGGGATGGTCCCCCCGGGGGACCTCACCAGTGAATCATGGCCGACTCGGGACCAAGCTAACCTTCGAGCATTGATGCTTCAGTGCTTGCATGGGCCTTAACTGCCACAGCTCGCACAGATCCACATCGAAGCTTCCCAAGTTTCTTTCAAGAATCATCCGGCCATCGGCCGGTGGGTGGGCTAACCTGAAACTTGATCACCCTCTGACTTGAGTCTTGTCTGCTTCGCCTCCTCAGAGCCGATCCACGCTTTGTAGGAGTTAGATTTGCTGACGAACCCGGCTGTCCAGGCCGGACTTTGAGCAGCCTTCCCGCGCACCTTGGAAATCGGCCCCCTGGCCCCTGGATCCTCCTCCGGCTCTCCTTCCAGGAAAGCGCGGTTCGCCAGCAGCACATCTGGACTCCTCCAAAGCATGGCGTGCCTCCCAGGCGGCGAAGCAGATCAGCTGTGCAGCGGCTCTGGGGTTGTCGTTGCCAACCTGGAGGCACTGCCAATCTCTTTGTCGACAACGGCCACGTTACGGTATAGTCACGCTGCGCCTGAAGGAGGTGGATATGGAGTTCTCGCAGGATCGTTCTTGGAGCTGTTATCCGAATGGAATCGTACACTCACGACGCAGGTTCATGCACGTTCTTAGTACCGCAGCCGCAGTTTCCATGCTGCGTCCAGAGAGCTTGTTGTTTTCTCAGGAACAGGACGATGACAAGTCAGTTCCGGCTTTTCCAACAGGCGGATTCCCGGAGGGCGCAACCCGCCTGAACTTCAACGAGAACCCACTCGGTCCCTCCCCAAAAGTGCTGCAGGCTATCTTGGAGAAAGGGCTTCGAGATGGGAATCGATACAACTACATCGATCCACTGATCGATGCGATTGCGAAACATCACAACCTGCCATCTGCAAACGTGGTGGTAGGTTGCGGTTCCACCGAGTTCCTCCAGTTCGCTCCGTGGGCCTTCCTAAAGTCGGGCACGCGTATGGTCTTGCCTGTCCCCTCCTACGGATACGCCGCCGGAGTAGCGGAAGGAATTGGGGCGAAGGTGAGTCGGGTTCCGCTGGGTCCTTTGGGCACTGTTGATACCGCCTCAATGAAGAAGGCGATCCGCCGCAACACCCGGATGGTCTATCTGGCCAATCCAAACAATCCCACTGGAGCCGTTCTCTCGCTGGATGCCATCCGGACTCTGGCCCAGTCCATTCCGCGAGACGCTGTCTTGTTCGTGGACGAAGCCTACAACGATTTCCTGCCCGACGAGGGAGCTATTGAGTTAGTCCGCCAGGGCATGCCGGTCCTCGTCACCCGAACCTTTTCAAAAGCCCATGGACTGGCGGGACTGCGCCTCGGATACGCCATGGCACCCGATGCCGTAATGAAGAAACTGAAGACGGTGTGGTGGGGCGATTTTGGGATCAATGCTGCCGCCCGCATTGCCGGACCGGCAGCACTCGATGACGAAGCTCACGTGAAGAGCTATGTCCAGGTCATCGACCAGGGTCTGTCCCAACTCCGCGGAGGTCTCGAGCAAATGGGACATAAACCTTATCCTCATCGAGCTCCTTTCTTCATGGTCGATCTGGGACAGAGAGCCAAACCGCTCATGGTGGCTCTCTACAAACAGAAGATCTACGTACAGGACGGCAACAACTGGAAAATGCCCAATTTCCTCCGTGTCTCGGTCGGCCTTCCCGAGGAGAACGAGGTTTTTCTGAAGGCCATGCACGAGTTGTCAGCTTGAGATGAAACTTGCCTGATTTTGCGCCGAACGCGGGGGCCGCAACTGAAAAGGAGTCAGTTTAGATCGACCGACGAGCTAATGAGGCCGAAGTACGGGTCTCGGAGCCGCAAGCGGAAGCGCCGCGCCGGTCTTAAGCAGAGTTTCGGCAGATCGTTGCCAAGCCTTCCAGCGCACGCGCTGCCGCTTGGCGCTCTGAAATTGGGCGCCCCAACCCGCGTTCTGGCAGTCGCCCCCTCCTGAGCTGCGAGGCAATCGAATAGGAAAGAGAGGAAGGGGAAAACCGAAGGCAGCCTTCCCAGCCCCGAACCCTTTACCATCTACAAGCGGCTGGACCGGAGTTCTGGAGTTGCCACGATCCTGATATCACTCTCTTGAAGCTTGTCAGGAAAGTTTTGAGACAGCTTGAAGATGCCTAGTTGCTGCTATCATCCTGGCATGAACCTTCCGCTCACTCCTCCCATCCGCCCAATGCTCGCAAAACGGGTGGAAGCCCTGCCCTTGGGCGAGGGGTGGTTGTTCGAGCCTAAGTGGGACGGCTTTCGCGTGAACGGCTTTCGCGTGATCATCTTTCGCGACGGTCGAGAGTGGTTGATGCAGAGCCGTGATCTCAAGCCTCTGAATCGCTATTTTCCGGAGCTCGAACCGCCTATTCTCGCCAACCTTCCTGGCCGCTCAATAGTGGATGGCGAATTAGTGATCGCAGGAGCTGCCGGACTCGAGTTCGAAACTCTCCAGCAGCGCATCCATCCGGCCGAGTCCCGAGTGAAACTGCTGGCCGAGCGAAACCCGGCTTCCGTAGTGCTCTGGGATCTCCTGGCTCTCGACAGCGAAGATCTCTGTAGCAGGGCTTCCGCGGAACGCCGTGAGCATCTGGCACAGGTCCTGGCCGGTGCTTCCCCTCCCCTTTACTTGACTCCGTTGACCGCGAATCGGGATTTGGCCCTCGACTGGTTCAAGCGCTTTGAAGGAGCCGGCCTGGACGGCGTGATGGCAAAACCCGGTGAAGGCGCCTACCAGCCCGGAAAACGCTCTATGCTGAAGGTGAAACACCAACGCACGATCGATGTTGTGCTGGCTGGGTTCCGTTGGCACAAGACGGGGCCCGGGACCAAGATTGGCTCCCTCCTGCTCGGGCTCTATGACGCACAGGGCGTTCTGCAGCACGTGGGAGTGGCAGCCAGCTTCAGCGAAAAACGCCGTCGAGAACTGGCTGAAGAACTGGCTTCGTTGCACCACAACGCGCTTGACGGCCACCCCTGGGAAGGTTGGGCACGCCATGATCAGCGGGTTCCTGGAATGACCAGTCGCTGGAGCCGGGGCAAAACGCTGGAATGGGAACCGCTTCGACCGGAAAGGGTGATGCACGTGAAATTCGACCATTTACAGGGGACTCGATTTTGCCACACTGCCCACTTCCTGCGTTGGCGACCCGACAAATCTCCGACCGAATGCACCTACGCCCAGGTCGACATCACTCCGCCCTATGAGCTGGAACGGATCTTTTCCCAAGGATCATAATCTGGATCGGGAGATTCCTGTGGGGGGCGATGCTCCTCAGGAACGTGGCGCAGGTTGAGCCGTATTCGAGTCCAGGTACTGGAGCGCCCGCGCATGGCATCCACCAATAGATCTTCTTCCTCGAGATAGCCTGCTGCCCGCTCGTGGCGCTTCTTCCAACGACTTAGCCCGGATTATGCAAGAGATCCGGATTCGAGTGGATTGGGGACCAGAAAAAATGCCGTAGCTCTCTGATATAAAAGGGTTTATTAAACAAATCCTTATCGGAGAACTACGGCAATGTCAAACCCAGTCTGTCAGACCACCCTGGCATTTCACTCGCACACACAAATCACGGCTCGTTTTGATGGTGGGAACCTGACTTCCGATGCCGGATGGCTGTTGTTTGGTTCCCTGGATCGGCAAGATCGACTCTGCGAGGACTTCAGTTCGTGTATTGCGGATAGCCGGGACCAACGCTACGTTCGTCATGAGCAGTTAAAGCTGATCCGACAACGAGTCTTTCAGATCGTTGCCGGGTACGAAGGCTGCAATGACGCGGACACGCTGCGCTCGGATCCCATGCTCAAGACCGTCTGTGATCAGTTACCTGAGAGCGATCCTGACTTGGCCACCCAGGCAACTTTTTCCCGTTTGGAAAACTCTGTCAGCAAGAAGGATCTCATGCGTCTGAGCCGGGGGTTCCTACAGCGTTATGTCCGCTCGCTGAAGAAGAGACGCCCCGACCCGGTCATCTTGGACCTGGACAGTACTGACGACCACACTCACGGCCAGCAGGAATTCTCTTTTTACCACGGCTATTACCGAAACCACATTCTGCATCCTTGGCTGATCTTCGATGCCGTTACGGGGGACCTGGTCACTGTCGTATTGAGGCCTGGAAACAAGGGGGCTGCCTCTCACATCGTTCCTATTCTGAAACGAATCGTGAAAGCCATTCGACGAGAAGTTGGCAAGGAACTTCAAATTGAGATCCGGGCCGACAGCGGCTTTGCCACGCCTCGGCTCTACGAGTTCTGTGAATCTGAAGAGAACAAACTCCAATATGTCATTGGGTTAAGCCGGAACCCCCGCCGGCAACGGATGGTCGAGCCGATGCTCGAGTCGACTCGACTCAGGTTCGACGAGTTCGAGGAAAAACAGCGTCAGTTTGACGAGTTTCTTTATCGAGCCGGCAGCTGGGATCGATTCCGTCGCGTCATCGTCAAAGTGGAAGTCGACCATCGGGGGATCAATCGTCGCTTTGTGGTCACCAACCGAGACGATCTCTCTTCCCAGTCCCTTTATGCTCACTACACCGATCGAGGACAGTCGGAGAACTTCATCAAGGCTTTTAAGAACCATCTGAGTATGGATCGGCTGAGCTGTCATCGATTCCTGGCCAACCAGTTTCGACTTCTCCTGCATGGGCTGGCTTACCAGATGTTCGTCCGACTCCGCGATTATCTGTATGGAACCCCCTGGCAGAAACTCGAAATCGAAACTTTGCGTCGCCGGGTCCTCAAAATTGGGGCGCGGGTTCGACAAACCACTCGACGCATCTGGGCCCATCTTTCCTCCGGCTTTCCGGAGCAGGCCCTTTTCCTCCTCGTCTTGAATCGCCTTAACTCCAGCTAGCCTCTCCTAGCTCCCGAATGATCGTTTAGGACACTCATTCAGGCCCAACTCCGTCTGAAATTCACTCCCCCACCTACTCCACACGGCTCGTCCACAGAGATCCCTCGAAAATCCGCCTGTCGCACCTTCGATCTCCCGATTTGGGCCACTTTCGACTCTCTTTTCAACTCCGGCCTACGGTTCTTGCATAATCCGGGTTAGGCTGGCCATGGCATCATCCAATTTCGCGGCTTTGGCGACCGTGATCACCGGCATCTCTCTGCGTTTGGACGGCTGAACCCGAGCCGGCTCGCCTTTCTGCTTCTTAAAGTGAGGTGGCCAGGGCGCATCACCCAATCCGTCGGCTTCCTGCTGCCGGGCAAGCGCAAGCAAGGGATTGAGCGAGCCCTGGATCTCATCCATCTCCGCTGTCAAGTAGCCTAACTGGGCAAAACGCTGCGGCATCGTCTTGAGCGTGAAATCGGCCAGATTGCTAGCCGGGACCTCTCCCCAAGTCAAGGGAGCTGAAACCCGGGCATCCGGTGTCGCTCGGACCGAGTATGCGGAAGCGACAGTCCGATCCTTGGCGTTCTGGTTGTAATCGATGAAAACCCCGTGGCGCTCCTCTTTCCACCATTTACTGGTCACCAGGTCGGGTGCTCGTCGTTCAACTTCTCGAGCCAGAGCCAAAGCGGCCCGGCGTACTTCATCGAACCCCCAGCGGGTCTGAATCCTCACGTTCACGTGAATGCCCCGCGACCCTGACGTCTTGGGCCAACCGGTGAGGCTGAACTCCTCCAGAACCTCCCCAACTAGAGAGGCGGCCTCGCGAACCGCTTCCCAGCTGACCCCGGGATCCGGGTCGAGATCGACTCGCAGTTCGTCCGGATGATCCAAATCTTGGGAGCGCACCGGATGGGGATTGAGGTCGATGCAACCCAGATTCACGATCCAGACCAGTTGGGCCAAGTCTTTGACCACGATTTCCTCAGCCGTGCGCCCCGAGGGAAAAGCCAACTTCACCGTCTTGACCCAATCCGGCCGCTTGGCAGGAGCCCGCTTCTGAAAGAACGAGTCTCCGGTCACACCGTGTACATAGCGGCGAAGCACGAGAGGCCGATCGTAAATGCCGTGCAACGCCCCTTCACCCACGCTGAGGTAGTAGTAAACCAGGTCTAGTTTGGTGACTCCAGCCTCGGGGAAATAGAGCTTGTTGGGGCTGGATATCCGGACTTCTCGTCCGCAGATTTCCAGCAGTTGCGGGGGCGTTTTCTTGGGCACGGACTCACTCTAATCCGCCCCGCCTGGAGCTTTCTGTCTACACAAACTGAACCTTGACTCCGGATGACAACCTGGGACAAGCTGTCTCAAAACTAGCCAGGGCCGGGTGTTTGGCCTTTCAGGAAAAAGGCGGCCGGGGCTAAGCTGTTTCGCTCAGGCCGCCAGCGTTACTAAGGACGCCGCGACCGGACCGGTGGAGCCGGCTCCGGCTTGAGGATGATACGCTCCGTCTCCAGTCGCTTGAGGGCTTCCGCAACGGCTCGCTCCAATTGCGGATCTCCCCCTTCGATCACCGGCCGCGGGTCGTTGCGCACCTCAATGTCGGGAGGTACACCGTCGGCTTCAACCGCCCATTTTCCCTCCCCGTCGAAGAAACCGCCTCGGGGAGCAACCATCCGCCCCCCGTCAATCAAAGACGGGGTATCCCAGGTCCCCACCAAACCTCCCCAGGTCCGGGTGCCGATTAGAGGTCCGACCTTCTTGAAACGGAACAGATAGGGGAGCAAATCACCTCCCGAACCGGCTCGCTCGTTGATAATCATGACCTTGGGTCCGAACAAGCCTGCGATCGGCTGGGTAAAGGGTCGTCGGTCGCCGGCTCGGGAGTTGCAGTAGCCCGTGAGTTCCCGAGCCAGAACGTCGACGATATAATCGGCTGCCGATCCACCCCCATTGTTGCGTTCGTCGATAACCGCCCCTTGCTTGTCCTGCTGGGCGAAGTACATCCGGTTGAAATAGGAATAACCCCCCTGTCCGGTGTTGGGTAGCCAGACGTAGGCCAATCGGCCCTGACTGAGCTCATCGACGCAACGCCGATTCCCTTCCACCCAGGCCCAGCTCCGAAGCTGGTTCTCGCGAGCCAGCGGTACCACCGCGACCGTGCGTGCCCCCTCCATCGAGGGCTGAGAATTGATCGTAATATTGATCGTGCGATTCGCAGTGCCCTCGAGAAGCTCGAACGGATTGGTGGGAGGGGCCAGTTGGCTCCCATCGATGGCGAGCAAGTAGTCCCCTTCATGCACCCCCAAACCGGGAGCAGACAGAGGCCCGTCGAGCCCGGGAGTCCAATCTTCACCGCTGTAAATGCGTTTGATCCGATATCGACCGTTCGCTTCTTCGAAGTCGGCACCGAGGAGGCCGGTTCTGGGATTGGTGAGATCAGGATTGTCGCCGCCGCTGACATAGGAGTGACCGACGGCCACCTCGCCCAAGACAATGTCCAAGAGATAGTTGAAATCGGTCCGATGATTGACATCTTTCAGCCATGGGCTATACCACTGCCAGACGTCGTCCCATGGGGCTCCGTGGACATTATCCACATAGAGGAAGTCGCGCATGAAACGCCAACCGTCGCGCAGCATTTGTCGCCATTCGGCACGAGGGTCGACATGGATTCGCATTCCGCCCGCATTGAGACGTTTTCCGCCTTCACTGGACACCGCCCGATCGGCATCTGCTACATTCCAGTTGCTGCCACTGCGATAGAGGAGTTTCTTGCGATCGTGGGATGCCGTAATCGTATTTACGCGCTCTAGGAATTGGGTCGGCTTTCGGTCCTCCAAGGAGTAGCGATGAACGGTGGAGCCCGTTTGATTGGGGACATTCTCCAGCACAAAGACCTGGCCCTCCGGCCCCTTAACCAACCCGCTGTAATCGCGCAGCGGCAGCGCCGGAGCGTCCACGATCCGGCGGGATATTCCGTCGAAATCGATCGCGAGAGCTTGGCCCTGCGATTCTTCGGACTGACCCTCTTCCTTCTTCTCTTTCTCTTCCGCAGCCTTTTCTTCGTCGCTCAGCCGGTGAGTCTGCCCGGTCTCGGTGTCAAATAGCATGATCACATGTAAGTGGTTCTCCAGCCAGCGTGCATAGGCCAGCCACCGCGAATCCGAGGACCAGGCCGGATTCATGGAGCGCTGCGGGTGGGCGTATCGATCCGTGTCGACGTGTGTCAGTTTCTCACTTCCCAGATCGATCACGAGGAGTCGATAATCAGTATCGGTGAATGCCAGTCGCTGCCCGTCGGGCGACCACTCGGGAGCGAAGAAGAAGGTGGGGTCGGGGATTTCAATTCGGCGCTGGTTGGTCCCGTCCTGATCGGCGATGACCAAGCCGTATTCTGCTCCGTCATCGTTGAACCAGGCGATTCTCTCGCCGTCGGGGGACCAGACGGCATGCCGATCGCCCACCGCTGAGCTGCCGGTGATATTGCGCCAACTCCCCTCCTCGACTGGAACCGTGAACAGGTCTCCTCGGGACTCAAAGAGCACCCGCTTGCCGGTAGGGGACAGGCGCGCGTCGCGTAGTCTATTGGATGGAATCTCCTCCCACCAGTTGCGGGCCCAGTTCAGGTCACGCGCAATGTGGATCTCGAGCTGGCGGGTCTGGCCACTGCTTGGATTCAATTCGTGTAGGTAGCTGGCCTGTTCATAGATGAGTACGCCGTCGCCGGCTCCCAGGCTTTTGACGTCGAAGTCAGCATGCCGCGTGAGTTGGCGATCGCGGCCGGTACGAGGATCGTAAGACCAGATATTGGAGGCCCAGTCCCGCTCCGAAAGATAGTAGACGAGTCCCCCCATCCATACCGGAGCAAACTGACGCTCGCCTTCCCAGGCGGGTGTCTTGCGGTCCCAGTTTTCAGTCGAGACAACACTGATCGGCTGGGCTTGCCCCCCCCCGATAGTTCCGCCACTCCGGGTCCCACAGCTGTATCTCTTGGTAAGCCAGCCACTTGCCATCGGAACTCAGATTGCCTTGGTAAGCTTGCGGCACAGCCAGTGGCTTGGGCAGCCCGCCGGTCTTCGAAACCGTGAAGAATTTCCAGAGACGCGTCGGTTGACCCTCGCGCCCACTCTGAAACAGAACCTCCCCCTGCGGGGTCCAGCCTTGCGCTACATCGCTGCCCGGGTGCCAGGTCAAGCGTCGCGGTTCGCCGCCCCCGGCAGAGACAACATAGACATCCGAGTTGCCTCCGTACTGAGCGGTAAAGGCTATCCAGGTCCCGTCCGGAGAGAAAGACGGACTGCTCTCGTTTCCGATGCCACTGGTGAGCCGGAAAGCTTCGCCGCCCTCGCGGGTCGTGAGCCAAAGGTCGTTGGCGTGCGAAAAGACAATATGTGAGGGTCCCACATCAGGATCTCTGAGAAGACGGGTGCCTTGCGCCCTCAGAAGGGTCGCAGAAACAACAACCAGGCTTAACGCCAATACCAGGTTTCTCGCGAGCGGCTTGTTCATGATCTTCCTTTGTTGAGATGTCTAGTTCCGGGTAGTTTCCATTTGAGTGAGTGCAGTAATTATGGTTTACAGGACCAGGTAGAGAAGTCAAGCTCCCCGACGACGCGTGAATTGTCTCGACTCCATAGGGTGAACTTCCGACGGTTTCAGGCAGGGATACAAGACCGGCAGCTCAATTTCTTAGAAAATCGTCTTGGAACTCAGGATCCAAGCCGCTACATCCGAAATGACTTCTGCCGAGACATGTCCAGCCCTCTGATATTCGTCGGGCTGACTGGGTCCGGCACCGGTCATGAAGAGGTGGTTCAGGGTGGGATAACCTTGAAGGAAACCGACGGCCAGGACGGCATCATCGACAGCTTCTTCGGCCACCGTCAACCCGCTGCTGCTCGCGATGCGAGCGCCGTGCACTCGGGTCCGCTTGTCGAAACGAAGTGCGGCAATTCCCCGGCTGGCCAGTCCCTGAGCTAAGTCACGGAAGGGCTTATTCGCTCCCAAGGTCTCGTCACGGTCGTTGGGACCAGACCCATGGACCAGCACCAGAGCCGGAAAGGGGCCCTCTTTGTAAGGGATCGAAAGGGTTCCGGGCAGCGTCCAGGAATCCTCTCCAAAGGAGATTTCGCGCTCTTGGAAGGCTCTCGAATCCACAAAGGAGGCACCCGAGATACTGGAATTGATCGGGTGGCATGGCCTCGTTCATCTCTTCGTCAAAGTTCTGCGTCGCTTGTGTGAATTCTCCAGCTGCCAGCTGATCTACGAACTTCTGAGCGGCTTCCGTCAGGGACCCCTGGACGGCCCCTGCTCCCGGCAGCAGGGCGGCAACAAAACGGCTTGGATTAGGCTGATCATCAGCTCCTCCTCCTATTTGATGGTCGTGGTACGTCGAACTGGTTGTTTTATTCGCGCGCAAAGAAACTGACAGACAGTCTTCAGTGGACTGGTCAGGTAGACTCAAGAAGCTCGAAGTCTAGGAGCGATCAGAGGAGTTTAGCGTGCGAAATCCATTTGTCCGACCCTCATACTTGTCGCGATTGGTCCTAGCGGCCACTTTTCTGGCAATACCCTGCTGCAGTTCGCCCGCTTGGACTGGACCAGAGCGGATGACTCATTCGGAGAGATCAAGCCGAGCGCCAGCCTGGAGTCCGGACGGCTCTGCAATTGCTTTTGAATCACAGAAGGCGGCGGGCTCGAACTTGTTCCTCCTCGAGCTAGAGAATGGCGCAATCAGGCGGCTAACCGATGGCAATTCGAATAATCGAGCTCCCTCGTGGTCACCGGATGGCACCAAGCTCGTCTTTGTCAGTGATCGAACAGGGAGCCCGGAGCTACACATCTTGAACTTTGTGACCCGTGTGCCTCGGCTGCTGGCTGCGCTTCCTGGTGCCGAGAGCTCTCCATCCTGGTCGCCCGACGGAGAGTGGATTGCCTTCACTCGAGAAGTGGAAGGAGAGTTCGATATTCTTCGGATCCACCCCGACGGGGGAAGGCTGCAAGACCTTCTGGTCGGAGAAGGGCGGGACGTTTGGCCGAGGTGGTCACCCGACGGCGAGCGTCTTCTCTTCTTCTCCCGGCGCGACACTGGGGGTGTAGATGACGAAGTTCATGAATTGACTGTGCAAACGGGGCGGATTCGGCGAATCACTCGTCGAGCCGGGCATGATTTTTGTCCGATCTGGTCACCGAGAGGACAAACCCTGGCGGTAGTAGCCATCCAGACAGATGGATCAAGGTGGATCAGCCTCCTCGACTCGGGCGGGGTCGAAACGGGCGCCATCGGACGCAATTTCTATCGAGTTACAGAACCAAGTTGGGCGCCGGAAGGTGAGAGAATCGCCTTCGCAGGAAGAATCACAGAGAACGAACCCTATCAGATCTATGTCGAGCACACGAGCGATTCCGAAATAACGTGCCAATTGCGAACGGGTCTTGCGAATCGAGGTCAAGGAGAGAGGAGGAAGTCGATACCCGGCATCTTCGACGACTCTCGACACAGAGATCGGCCGCAACATTTTGTTGGCTAGGCCGGCAAGAGCTTGCAGGCTGTACAACAAGCCCCGTTCGCCCGTAGGGTTGGGGCGAGACGCGGCCAGCTCTTTGTTGCTCGGAGCTCGAAGATGGCCTGCATCAATCTCGTCCTCGCGCCTCGGCCTGACTCGCGTCGCGCTCCCAACAATTGGTACGTTATTTCAGAATCGGTCGTCTAGGCACCGACAATGAGGCCAAGAGGCAGTCAGCTCCCAGTTTCAGAAACTCACCCCGACTGTACGCAAGTTGCAAAGGAGAGGTGCCTAGTGCACTGTCCGATAAGTTCCAGCTGTTAATATTGGCCGAGGGATTCGCGAGCATTTTGGACCTTTGCCAGGATTGAGTCAGCAGTGGCGCGCCACTTGAAGGGCTTGGCCGAGCGTTGATTGTGAACCCGAATATATCTTTTGATTTCCTGTCTCAACTCTTGGACGCTGCTGAAAGAGTTTCTGTAGATCGAACGGCGCTCCAGCTGTGAGAACCAGCTTTCGACGGCATTGAGCCAGGAGGCGCTAGTGGGCGTAAAGTGGAGGTGGTATCGGGGCCGCTGGGCCAGCCAGCTGTGAACCTGCTTGGTCTTATGAGTGCTCGAGTTGTCCAGGATTAAGTGGACATCCAGTTCGGGCTCGACCGCTTGATCAATCTGGCGGAGAAAAGCCAGGAACTCCTTGGCTCGGTGCCTATTGGTGATGCGGCCCATGACCTCACCTGTCACCACATCGAATGCGGCATACAGACTGGCTGTACCGTGGCGCTTGTAATCGTGTGTCCGGCGTTGGATCTGTCCCGGTCTGAGCTGGAGCATCGGCTGAGTTCTATCCAGAGCCTGGATCTCAGTTTTCTCGTCCACGGATAGAACCAGCGCATTGTCGGGCGGATCCATATACAGCCCCACCACATCGATTACCTTTTCGGCGAAGTGAGGATCGTTGCTGATTTTAAAGTTACGGACTCGATGCGGCTTCAGGTCGGCTGCCTTCCAGATCTGGGCGACTTGATGTTTGCTCACTCCGGAGTGTTCGGCCATCAGTCGCACACTCCAGTAGGTCGATTCCCGTGGGATGCGTTCAACGGTGGCTTTGAGAATAGCTCGCACATTGGCATGCGATAGCTTCCGCGGACGGCCCGATCGAGGTCGATCCTCCAGTCCTGACACTCCCTGCTCAAGATAGCGCCTGCGCCACATTTGCACACTCAGTAGCCGCTTGGAGAGCCTTTCCGAAACTTCAGTCGCCGTCAGCCCCTGGCCGCAAGCCAGAATTATTTGAGCCCGTTCGGCCAAGACTCGATCGGTTTTGGAAGCCCGCAACCAGGACTCCAGTATTCTTCGATCTTGTTCGGGTAGCTTTAGTCGAATGTGGGGTCTTGCCATGCCCAACAATAGCAAACTACCCTGACAATTAACATCGGGAACTTTCCGGACAGTACACCTAGGCCCGGCCCGTAGTCTTCTTAAGAACCAGCTTGTGCACCCCCGCCTCGTTGTCGAAGAAACGAGCGGTTTCGAGCCAGCCGTTGTGGCGGTAAAAGTCATTTGCGGGCTGATGGGGTGCGTAGCTCTCCAGCTTCAACTCGTCGTAGGTCTGCCCCAGCGCCTGTTCGATCTGCCGTAACAAGAGGGTGCCGAGCCCTTGGCGATGGTAGGCGTGATCGATCATCATGAGATCGATCAGGTTGTCATGACAGACCGCATAGCCGACGACCTGTCCGTCTTGCTCAATTACCGAGCAGCGAGCAACGTTATCTTTGACATAAGTGTCGACCGCACCAGCTGCCGAGAAACCCGTCTACAGCTTCGTCTCCCAGGAAGGATCGGTAGCTCGCATTGATTGTCCGGTAGGACAGATCGATGAGCATGCTTACATCGGAGCCTAACGCTTTGCGGATCAATATGTTCATCGGTCGAGCCACGTGGTTCTGGCGTGAGAACGCGCGATCAAGGCTCCCACCAGCAAGGCCCCGCCCACGAAGAAACCCGTATAGTGCATCGCCGTCGCACCAAAAACAAGCGCGAGAATAAATGGACCCAAAGAGACTACGACTCCCAGCAATCCATAGAGCCTGTCATTATCCTACTCGAAATCCCTCAGCAGGTTTATCTTTCCGATTATTCTTGAAATACTCGCGCCGGAAGTTCCGACTCCAAGAATCAGTTTTTGTGATGCCATTACTTCCGTCCGTCTTCTACAACTAGATGGCTACCATGAAGAAGAACCCACAGCCTCCCCAGGAACAGGAGGATAGCTACTCCGGGTCGATTACCGCCAGTTCGTGGCCTGGCCGGCTCGCATCCAGCGAGAACGCCCGCTACTCGAGTTTTTTCTGGAGGCTCTGCCCGAAAAGACGGTCCTCGACCTTGGCTGCGGCACCGGCGAGTATGGCCGCTTCTTCTCGAGCCTGGGCTACCACGTCTTGGGAATCGATCAGTCTGCCAGCATGATAGCGAAAGCCGGGGAGCACACTGAAAGCCCGCTGCTTGATCTGGTGGAAGGCGATGTTCGCAATCTGGGAACTCTGGTGGAGCGGCCCGTGGGAGGAGCCATCTCACTCGGAAACACGCTCCCTCATTTAAAGGACACCGCCTCTCTGACCAAGTTGTTTGAAGGATTAAGCCGAGCCACTGCTCCCGACAGGTCTCTTTCTCTTCCAGATCCTGAATTATGAGTGGATTCTGGGCCATGACATTCGCTACCTTCCCCTCAACTTTCGAGACCAGGACGATCATGAAGCAGTCCTTTCTCCGCCTCATGAAACCGCTCCCAGACGACCGGATCCTATTCTGCCCGTCCACTCTCCACTTTGATCCGGACCGGGAGAATCCGGTTGAGGTGATTCGCAGCAGACTGTGGAGTTAATGGGTTGGCAAAGGAAGCACCTGTCCCCTCTGCTTGAGGCGCTGCGCTTCGAGATCCTGGAAATCTGGGGAGGCATGGAGTTCGATCCGTTTTCCCCTGATTCGTCTTCTGACCTGGTAATGCTCGTCAGAAGATCTGGGTGAATGATAGGCGAGAGACCGATGTTCCACACCAGGGGACCGACATTCTTGGAGCTGATGGGACAGGCTTTCTCCTCGACAGAGAGGGGATATGACTTGCTGGCTGCAAAGTTCGAGTACACTCCGTTTCGGACTCCGGACCAGATCCTGAAGATCCTGGAGTTGCCCGGGCAGGAGAGCGGCCCCTTCGTATCCGCACTGGACTTGTGCTGTGGGACGGGCGCGGCGATGCGCAAGCTACGCCCACTGTGCCGAGAGCGGGTGGTGGGAATCGACTTCAGCCAGGGGATGCTGGGAGTCGGGCAGGAATGCACTGCCGACGCTTCTGGGAGAGCAAAGCTCTTATTTGTGCGGGCGGATGCTCTCCAGATACCTTTTGTCTCCCAGTTCGATCTGGCTGTCTGTTTTGGGGCGCTGGGTCACATCCGGCGCCGTGACCAGCCTCGACTGGTCAAACAGATCGCACAGGCCCTCAAACTAGGAGGTCGGTTTGTGACCGTAACCGCCAACCTGCCTTCCAGTTGGTCGCTGGGATACTGGATGGCTCGAGCCTTCAATGGCGCTATGCATCTCCGTAATCTCCTCATCAGACCTCCATTCGTCATGTATTACCTCCGGTTCTTGCTTCCGCAAGCTCGGCAGTTACTGGAATCTTCCGGCTTCGAAGTAGAAGTTCGAGGGGGTTTGTTTGGAGGGAAGCTCAAGCATCTGAAGCTTGTGATCGCAACTTTGCGTTGAGTAACTGCCAAGCAACCGGCAAGGCTAACCTGAAACTTGAATCCGGATGACAACCTGGGAGGTTATCCTACAAGGCTCCGCCCGAACTGTCCTGCAGGCTTGAGGCGACCGCTCTGGTAGGCCGAGCACCTTGCTTGGCATTTCTGGATTTCCAAGTTTCTTTCATGCCCGACGCCCCGTATCTTGGCCCACGGCGACCATAACGCAATCCGCCCCATTACTCGGACAGGCTCCTTAGGGTGAAATTCAAAGTGAGTCTAGACTTCCTCGGTCTGGAGAAGATCCCGGCCTCGCGCCGATAGCCGGTAACCAGTTCCGAGGCTCTCGGTCAGGCCCAAGTTTTTCAACTTTCTGACATTGAGCTTGAACTGCTGCTTTTCTTGACCAACCAGTTCGCACAAATCCCCTGCTCGAACTCCCGGTTGCGCGCCTAGAACTTCAAGCACAATGCGGGTCCAAGCCGTTCCTCGAGCTCGAGCATCCAAGCGGGGTGCAACCGTTCTTTTAGTTTTCGGAGTTCGACGTCCGTGGCTATGGACTCGCGTAACACGATTCGTGGATCTGGAAACAACGGCCCTAGCTCGATCCGGTAGAGCTCGCGCTGTTCGTGCGGCTTCAGTTCCCTGAGTATTTCCTCGAGTGATGCAAAGCTGGCGCTTTGCGCGTCTGCCACCGATATCTGATCAACGTCAACCTTGCTGACGGTCCCAATGTGGAGCTCCCCTACCGCAGTCAGCAGCTTCCCTCCCGAGCGCACCGTCGGACGTCGCCAGCGCCGGAAAGCCAGCGTAATGGTGCCTTCGCGAATGCCTTTGAGAACCTTCTCCCGAAAGAGCATCAGCGATCCTCGATTTCCATTTCGATCCCGCCAATTAATCCGGCCACGAGATTGTAGATTGCCGCGCCCAGAGCGGTGCCGAGGAAACCCAGCAACCCATAAAAAATCGGAAAGAACACGATCGAGCCGATGCCAAAGATGAGGCCGTTAATAGCACTCCCGTCCCCTTGGGCAAGGCTACCGATCAAGCCGCCAGCCAAGGAGAAGACTGAAAAGATGGTGCCGATCAGCAAACCGACGCCCGCATAGACCAGGCCAAACACTTTGGCGACAGAGAAGACCCCGATTTTTCGGACTGTGACTGTTCGCCCCACACTCCGATCGAAGGGACCCGCTGGTTGCGCTTTTTCGTCCATGTCCAAACTCCTCCCCCGCGAAACCGTAATTTTGACGATTTGACGGTCACTCGCCCAAGATCATCGCCAACCGCCCCTTTCACCAACCCGGGTCGCCTACGTCCCAACCATCAGTCAAGTCAACTGGAATCCGCTCCCCGGTACGGGTCACACAAGTGGAAGCGAAGAGTAGAAATAGAACCAGGGCAAGCCGATAAGAACAGATTTTCATTGGCGAACCACGTACCGTCAAACTGCGAGAGTATCGAATGCGATGTCCAACTATGGCGTCCAGCCCCTGACCGGTCAAGCTCCGGCTAGGACCCTCTCTTTCGGACTGGCGAGGCTCAGAGTCGTGTTGCCAACGAGTCCTACTTTCCCGCGCTCGCGCTGCCGCTTGGCGCTCTGATGGCTGGCTTTCCAATTCTGAGGTCCGGTTATCGACTCACAGTGAGTTCCTAGGAGCCTGTCCAAGCCAGGATAATTCACGCGCATTCTCCTGGCCGGAGTTGTATGCTCGACCCATGCAAATTCGAAGTATTGTAAGTCTCAGCTTGATCTCACTGTGTGGCATCGGCGCTCTCGCAGCACAAGACAAGAACCAGAATGTTTGGACTCCGCAACTCTCACTCCAGGTGAAGCGGGTGAGCGATGTTCAGGTTTCCCCCGATGGGAACCGGACCGCATTCGTGGTGGCTACTGCCCAAACCGAAGGTGAATCGAGTGAGTACCTCTCCCAGATCTACCTGAGCGGTATTGACGGCGGGAGCCAACTGCAACTCACAGCAGGCCAAGACTCGAGCCGATCTCCCCGCTGGTCGCCGGACGGTCGCTGGATCGCCTTTCTGACTTCCCGGGAGGGTTCCTCCAATGTCTGGCGCATCCCAATCGGCGGCGGAGAGGCTCGGCAGCTGACTTTCGAAGAAGCCAGTATTAGCGCCTTTGAATGGTCTCCCGACGGATCGAAAATCGCGTTTCTGATGGCCGATCCTAAGACCGAAGACGAAAAAAAGGCCGAAAAGGAGAAACGGGATGCCCGCGTCGTCGGCGAAGGCTGGAAACTGACCCGACTCTATGTCAGGGGACTCTCCAAAGAGGACGAGTCTCGGAAACTTACGGACGGCAACTACACCGCAGGTGCGTCCTTTGGAGGCCGACCCTTCGACTGGTCCCCAGATGGCCATTCGATTGCTTTTTCTCACCAGCCTACGCCGCTGGCCAATGACTGGATCCACTCCGACATTTCCGTGGTGGATCTCAAATCGGGGAAAATCACCGCCCTTTCCAGCACAGGAGCTGCGGAGAGCCAGCCAACCTATTCGCCGGACGGCCGCATGCTAGCCTACACGGTGAGCGACGATCCCCCGACCTGGGGATTCACCAGAACAGTTCACCTGATTCGCCCATCGGGAGGCCGGTCCACCCCCTTGGCATCGACTTTCGACCAGCAACCCAATATCGTGGGATGGTCTCGTGATGGCTCGCGCATCTTCGTCTCGGAGACTCATGGAACCGTGAACCGAGTAGACTCCCTCCCCAGCGACGGAAGCGGCGCGCAAAAGCTGTCTTCCCCCGCAGTGATGACAAGTTCCGCTGCTCTGAATCGGACCAGAACTCACCTGGGCTTTGTGTCGCAGGATTTCGAACAGGCCCCCGAAGCCTATGCGAGTCCGATCGATCACTTCGTTTCAACACGGGTCAGCAACGTCCAGGAATTGCCTGACATGGATTTCGGCAAGTCCGAAGTCATCAACTGGAAATCGAGTGACGGCAGGCAGGTGGAGGGCTTACTAACCTATCCGGCCAGCTATCGGGCTGGGACTCGCGTCCCGCTTCTGGTAGTTGTTCACGGAGGCCCGACCGGGGTTTTTACTCGCAGCTTCCTGGGAAACTCCGGCTCCTACCCCTTAGCTGCTTTCGCCTCACGAGGTTACGCCCTGCTCCGCTGCAATCCGCGGGGTAGCAGCGGCTACGGCCAGGAGTTTCGTTACGCGAATTACCAGGATTGGGGAGGTGGTGACTACCGAGACATCATGGCAGGAGTCGACCATGTCATCGGATTGGAAGTCGCGGATCCCGATCGGCTGGGAATCATGGGTTGGAGCTATGGTGGCTACATGACTTCCTGGGTGATCACCCAAACCGATCGCTTCAAGGCCGCCTCAGTGGGAGCTGGAGTCACTAACCTCATGTCGTTCACCGGGACCTCAGACGTACCCGGCTTCGTGCCCGATTACTTCGACGGGGAGTATTGGGAAGTCTTCGAGGGCTGGCGCAGCCATTCCGCAATGTTTCAAGTTAATGGGGTCAAGACTCCGACCCTGATCCAACATGGAGAACGGGACATTCGGGTGCCTGTCTCTCAAGGATACGAATTCTATAACGCACTCAAGCGTCAGGGCGTCCCCGTCAAGATGGTGGTATACCCGCGCCAGCCTCACGGCATTCGAGAGCCGAAACTGATGTTGGATGCCATGCAGCGCAACCTCGAGTGGTTCGACAAATGGCTGAAGGAGTAGCCTAGTGCACTGTTCGGAAAGTTCCCGATGTTAATTGTCAGGGTAGTTTGCTATTGTTGGGCATGGCAAGACCCCACATTCGACTAAAGCTACCCGAACAAGATCGAAGAATACTGGAGTCCTGGTTGCGGGCTTCCAAAACCGATCGAGTCTTGGCCGAACGGGCTCAAATAATTCTGGCTTGCGGCCAGGGGCTGACGGCGACTGAAGTTTCGGAAAGGCTCTCCAAGCGGCTACTGAGTGTGCAAATGTGGCGCAGGCGCTATCTTGAGCAGGGAGTGTCAGGACTGGAGGATCGACCTCGATCGGGCCGTCCGCGGAAGCTATCGCATGCCAATGTGCGAGCTATTCTCAAAGCCACCGTTGAACGCATCCCACGGGAATCGACCTACTGGAGTGTGCGACTGATGGCCGAACACTCCGGAGTGAGCAAACATCAAGTCGCCCAGATCTGGAAGGCAGCCGACCTGAAGCCGCATCGAGTCCGTAACTTTAAAATCAGCAACGATCCTCACTTCGCCGAAAAGGTAATCGATGTGGTGGGGCTGTATATGGATCCGCCCGACAATGCGCTGGTTCTATCCGTGGACGAGAAAACTGAGATCCAGGCTCTGGATAGAACTCAGCCGATGCTCCAGCTCAGACCTGGACAGATCCAACGCCGGACACACGATTACAAGCGCCACGGTACAGCCAGTCTGTATGCCGCATTCGATGTGGTGACAGGTGAGGTCATGGGCCGCATCACCAATAGGCACCGAGCCAAGGAGTTCCTGGCTTTTCTCCGCCAGATTGATCAAGCGGTCGAGCCCGAACTGGATGTCCACTTAATCCTGGACAACTCGAGCACTCATAAGACCAAGCAGGTTCAAAGCTGGCTGGCCCAGCGGCCCCGATACCACCTCCACTTTACGCCCACTAGCGCCTCCTGGCGCAATGCCGTCGAAAGCTGGTTCTCACAGCTGGAGCGCCGTTCGATCTACAGAAACTCTTTCAGCAGCGTCCAAGAGTTGAGACAGGAAATCAAAAGATATATTCGGGTTCACAATCAACGCTTGGCCAAGCCCTTCAAGTGGCGCGCCACTGCTGACCCAATCCTGGCAAAGGTCCAAAATGCCCGCGAATCGCTCGGCCACTATTAACATCGGGAACTTATCGGACAGTGCACTAGGCACCTCTCCACTGCAACTTGCTTACAGTCGAATCAAGTTTCCGAAACTCGGAACGGACTACCCCTTGGCCTCGGTGTCGGTGCCTAGTTGGGCCAGATGGGCTCGACCGCCGGTCCTGAGAATGGCGGCAGGATCATCAGAGCCGCGTGGCGCCAGCCCGGGGCCTGCCCTCCAGAGAAGGGGGGCGGGAAAACTGAGCGAGCCGGTCTCCAAACACTCATAGTATTGGTTCGGGGCGAAACTGAACCATTCGTTCCCCGCAGTCATCGGCTTATATCGAGCCCAATGGAATTCGCGACTTCCTACTGCGATCTGCCTTACTCCTTTGCTAGGATGGAGAAGAAGATCTATAGGTTACTCGCCGCCTGAGGTACTCTATCGGCGATCACGACTTCCAAAAGGAGACCACGAATGAGTCATCGGAACCGAATTCACACGATCCTCGGACTCTGCATGTTGATGCCTTCCGTTCTCTTGGCCGACAGAGGCGGTAGCGTCAGTATACCTAGCCAACGCGAAACACCCGAACAGGCGGCGGCCCGTTATTACAACAGCGGACTTAGACAACGCGACAAAGCGGTCAAGCTGGAAAATAAATTGGCGCAGGCCCGGGACGAAAAGAGTCGTCTGAAGGTCGCAAAGAAAATGACAAAGGAGTTCGAGAAGGCCATCAAGAGCTTCACTTCAGCCATCAAGAAGAATCCTAACTTGTTCCAGGCTCATTCCAGCTTGGGTTTCGCACTGCGCAAGACAGGTCGGTTCGAAGAGTCGCTTGCTTCCTATGATCAGGCCCTGTTCCTGGCTCCCAACTATCCCGAAGCAATCGAATATCAAGCCGAAGCCTATTTGGGATTGGATAAGATCGACGACGCCAAGATCTCCTATTTGCTGCTCTTCCGGCTCGATCCAGGGAAGGCTCAGAAACTCCTGTTAGCCATGCAGGACTGGGTGACGCACCGCCAAAGCAGTGACTCTGGCGGCCAGCCGGAAATGAGCAGTTTTGCCGAATGGGTGCAAAACCGTAGCGAGATTGCTGCCCAGGCCTCTCCCGAGGGCTCGACCGCCAGTTGGTAATGCGGCACCTTTCCTTTCGAAGGCTCCCTGCACTGGGGGGAGCCTTCTCTCTCTGTTGCCTTCTCTTCAGCTCCGCCTGCGCAAAACGAACCCCGCCCCAGGGCGTTACCGATCTCCAAGTATTGGGGGTAGAGCAGGGTTACCACTGGTCTCTCCCCCGAGGATTCCCGATTCCGCTTACTCCCCTCGAGAACCCCATGACTCCAGCCAAGGTCGAGCTCGGCCGACGGCTCTTCTACGAAACTCGACTCCCGGTGACAGGGGCCTACTCATGCGCAAGTTGCCATCGCCAGGAACTAGCCTTCACCGATGGCAGGGCACACGCTGCGGGAGCGACCGGCGAACTCCCCGCGCAGCGCCATGAGTCTCACCAACGTGGCGTACAACCTGACTCTGACCTGGGCCGATCCAGGAGTTCGAACGCTTGAGACGCAAGCTCTGGTGCCGATGTTGAATGTCGAGCCGGTCGAGCTGGGACTCGAGGGGCGGGAGAAGGAAGTGGTGGCGGCGCTGGCAGCCGACTCGATCTACCAAGAGGGATTCCGGCGAGCCTTCCCAGAAATCGAAAGCCCTATTTCCTTTGTGACAATCGCTCGAGCCTTGGCTTCTTTTGAACGAACTCTGCTCTCTTTCAATTCAGCTTACGATCGGCTGGTTTTTCTGGGAGAAGAAGATGCGCTGGACCGAACCGCCAGGAAGGGCCTGGAGCTGTTCTTTTCGGAGAAGACCGGTTGTTCCAAGTGCCACAGCGGAATCAATTTCTCCGGTCCAGTGGTTCATCGGGCCAAGTTGGACGAAGAGTCCCGCTTTCACAATACGGGCCTCTACAACTTATCGGGGCGTGGTTATTATCCGGCGGAGGACCAGGGACTCTTCAAAGTGACGCGGAAGAAGCGTGACATGGGTGCCTTTCGGGCTCCGACTCTTCGCAACGTGGCCCTGACAGCTCCTTACATGCACGATGGGAGCATCTCGTCTCTAGAGGTGGTAATCGACCATTACGCGGCCGGTGGGCGGACAATCGTGGAAGGCCCTAGTCGCGGGGTGGGCCGGGATAGCCGATACAAGGATCGGCTGTTGCGAGGCTTCCAGTTGGACCCTGGAGAACGGGAGGCGTTGGTAGCTTTTCTGGAGAGTCTCACCGACTGGGATTTCGTTCGGAACCCGGAGTTCGCGGCACTCCTTCCTGAACCTAAGTAGCATAGGCACTTTGCGCTGTGAGCCGCCTTGGGCAGCGCGAGGAAAGGGTTGCCCGGCAATCGTCACTCCCAAGCTGTTCATGAAAGTGAAGTCGGACTGGGCTTGATGTCCGGGCTCATGATTCTGGGGAAACATCACCTCTTTCAGCTCACCGTAGTGGGCTCTCCACTGCTTGAGCCTTCGTTGGAGCGTCCTCAGTTGTCCTTCCTCGAACTTCCCCTCGTAGATCCGATTCAGGTGGTCAAAAATAGTTGTCGCCTCCACGGTTGGAGACTGTTTCAGGATCTGATCCCTTCTCTTTCGGGCCAAACGGATTCATAGGGATTCGGGCGGGTGCGCCAGGTCCGCTCTGACCGGCTTTCACTCGGCAGCTTGCCCGACTTCAAATACTTCCGTGCCGGGTTCCGCGACATGCCCGCTTTGGCCGCCGCCATCGTCAACGTCTTTTCCTTTTTCCGCAATTTCATCAGTCTCCTGATCTGCTGGTCTGTAACCATGCTTGCCATGATCCAAATCAGCTCTGAAAAAGCGGGCAGTTCTAATTGTCGTCCGGGTCCAATTCTACGTGTCGTTGATCAGCGCCCGCCCTGTACACAAAAAAACAGCAAGCTGGGATTCAAGGCTGTGGCGGCCACAGCACCAAGGCGCCTGCTGCGCAAAGCCTTAGTTAGATCAAGTCTCCCTCAGTTGGCAACGACAGCTCGGGACTCGCCTCGCATCCGATCTGCTTCGCTGCCTCGGGTGCTGGCCATGCTTGTAGGAGTGAGCTGCGCTGACGAATTTCTAGCCCGTCCCCGGCCAGCGCCGGATCATTCAAGAAAGAAACTGGAAGAGCTCCCTCGCTAACGCTTCGGGCTCCGCAGGAATGCATCGAAGTTAATGAGGCGCTTGGCCAAGATCTTTCGGAGCCCGAAGCGTTAGCGAGGGAGCGATTCCCACGATCAAGTTTCAGCTTAGTGGTGCCTCCGGCGGCGGCGGATCGTTCATGAATGAAACTGGGACCCGCTTCGATTCTGATCTGCTTCGCGGCCGTGGAAGCACGCCATGCTTTGTAGGAGCCCAGATGTGCTGGCGAACTCCGCTCTCCTGGAAGGAGAGCTTTGAGCAGGGCACAGTACCGGTGCTCAGAGCGCAGGAAGGGTCCGGGGGGGCGGGTACAATGCCCTGCCTGAGGGGTCCTTGTGCCGAATTCGGCCTGGACAGCCGGGTTCGTCAGCAAATCTAACTCCTGCAAAGCGTGGAGCGGCTCTGAGGAGGCGAAGCAGACAAGACTCAAGTCAGAGGGTGATCAAGTTTCAGGTTAGACAGAAATCAGCTTCTGCAGTGCAGCCTTGTAAGTCCGGCCCGAGAGCAGCTCCGTCCCATCCTTGAGAACCACGACATATTCGGAACTCGACCACGGCTTTAAATGGCTGATTCGAAGCACGTTGACCAGATAAGAGCGATGGATTTGGAGGAATCTCTCGGCGCCCAGTGCCGCAGCGAATCGGCCCAATGGCTTTCTGACGAGATGCCTTTTGCCGTAGGCATAGATCTCAACATACTTCCCGGCCGCCTGGACGTATTCAATGTCCGAGGTCTCGACCCAGTAGACCCTCTCCGCTGTTTTGACCGGAACTCGGTCCAGGCTGGGTTCGGCGGCCCTACGCCTGACCACATCGGAGAGTAAAGCAGAAACCTGATTCTGCCAGTCGACGGTTCGCTCTTTAGCGACCTGGCAAAGGGCACTGGCCAGGCATCGATCAAAGCGTTCGCTGATAGGGCTTGAGCAGATAATCCACCACGTGCTCTTCGAAGGCTCTCAAGGCATACTGGTCGTAAGCTGTCACGAACACCACAACCGGGCGCGGCTCCGGAATTCGGTCTAGCACTTCAAAGCCATCCAGCCCCGGCATCTGGATATCCAGGAAGAGGGGTTCTGGGTTCAGCTCACGAACTGCTTCGGTCGCATCTCTGCCCGATGCCGCTTCGCCGACTACCTCAACCATCGGGTAGCCCTGGAGCAGCTTCTTGACCCGCCTTCGGGCTGGAGCTTCGTCATCGACCACGAGTACTCGAATGCTCTTCATGACTCACGAAAGGGGATTCTGATACGGGCAATCAAGCCCGCTGAACTATTCTCAAACTCGAGACATTCCTCACCAAAAAACTGCTTCAACCGCTTTCGGGTGTTGGAAAGACCAATTCCTTCTGAGGAAAAGTGCTGCTCCCCACTCGGTAGACCGGGACCATTGTCTTCGATCTCGATCACGACCTTGCCACCCTCCAGTCGAGCCCGAATCGAGACGCGCCCCGGATCTCGATGCGAAACGGCATGCCGGACCGCATTCTCCACCAAAGGCTGAAGCATGAATGGAGGAACTCTCGCCTGTAACGCCTGCGGGGCCAAATCGAGTTTCAATTGCAGACGGTCCTCGAAGCGGGCCTTTTCAAGCGATAAATACTGCTCGAGAAATTCGATCTCGCTCTCCAGCGGCAGGCTCTCCTCGGGAGGTGTATCCAGACTCCTTCTCAGAAGATCTCCCAGTCGAGTCATGACTGACTGAGCTTTGCCTACGTCTTCTTCCATGAGAGCGCTGATGGTGTTCAGGCAATTGAACAAAAAATGGGGTTGCAGTTGGGCCTTCAAGGAATCGAGGCGGGCGTGACTGAGTTGATTGGCCAGTTCGCTGGCTCGCAGACGTTGAAGACGAGCCTCTCGGTAGTACTCCCATCCGTTGTAGGCCCCGGCAATTACCACGAAATTAAGCAAACTGTCGAATGAGCCGCTCAGGATCTGGGCTCCACCCAAGTAACTCCAGGGGCCTCGCTCCGGGGCTTGGAAGTAAATCGCCAGCGACGTGATGAGCAAATTCAGAGTCCGATGAAGCGGCGCCACTGCCAAGCCCAAAACCAGAGTCTTGAGTAGATTGACTCTCCATCCCGGGCCGGACAGCCTCCAACGGAACAGAATGTCCTGCATCAAATAGCACAGCCCAGCCCACACCAGGACGCCAGAGAAGAAGACAGCGATCACCGGAATCCAGGCGACCCTCCGGCCCAGGGTGGCCGAGAAAACCACATGTTGGACTAGCGAATAGACCCCTAGTGCACACCAGATCAGGAACAAGAGTCGGAGAGTGATCCTGGTTGGTGATTCCTTCCCACCCTTCACGCACCTACCATAACATCCTTAGTGTCAATAAATTAAGAGAATTATCCTGGGCGATCAGGGGTCCGATCAGCGGGGACGGCTGGTAGAAATCAGAACTCACTCGAGGTTCTCCGGGTGCGGTTGATGCCATTCTTCTTGATCCAAGTTGTCATAGAATAGCGAGTTGAGAAGGAGTTCTTCTTGATGTGCGATGACGTCGAGACATTCGTCTCTCAAAACTAGCCAGAGCCGGGAGTTGGGCCTTGAGAGTTCGGGTTTACCTTCCAGGATGGTATTCCCGCTCAATATGCCCTTCCAGTTGCGATCGGTAAAAATAGACCTCCCGCAAATCACCCGTGCTATAGCGCAACGCTTGATCGTTGAAATGGGGGGATGACGGAGAATCGCTCAGACCGCCAGCCGTGATCGCCTTGGCTATCACCCTGTCTCCGAACTCGACTACCGCAACAAAGCTGTTGCCGCTGGTACCGTAGCGCTTCTTCGTGCCCGGGTATGTGCGGGCCCCAAAGGAAGCCAGTGACCCCCAACGAGCGGAAGTAAATCCGACCGGAATACTCTCCTGGCCATCGTTGAACGGCTGGACGATGTCACCGGTGAGGCGTTGGAATCGATTGATCTCTCCCCACGGGGTCCGCCAGCTTCCAAAGTCAGCGGTCAGCTTTTCCGAAGCGGCGACTAGGGCTTGCAATTTGAGCAAGGGTGAGGCCCCACTTTCCGCGTATTCAAGCACCGAAAGACCTGCCCTCCGGGCGTCGTCCCGGGCCACTCGCAGGAGCTCTTCAGCCCAGTAGACGGCCAGCGAAGTGGGAACCGACGAGACCGACCAGCGCAAATCCCAAGTTCTCAACAATGTTATCTGCTCGGACACCTGCTGCCTGAGCGGGTTCGACGTGGCAGTCCGGTCGTAAGCCGACAGGAGTGACGGAATCAGCTTCTCGAATCCTGTCAGGTAACTGTCAAACGCGGCCGCGATCAGAGAATCGAGAGTGAAGTCGTTCTTGGGCTCCAGGACCCGGATGGCATGCAACCCGCGGGCATTCTCACCTCCGGTTTCCACGTAAGCCGGGTAGTCTTCTTTCTTCGGGCTGTGCTCTCCAGCTGCCGAATAGGGCCAGTTGTTTGTGTTTTGAAGCCAGCCATTGGGAGGATTGAGCAGGTTGGGACTCTCGTCCACCGACATCACGCTGCCCCACTCCGTCGCCGGATCGCTTCCATCCACCGGCTGGCTCCAGTCAAACCGGGTGTCTCTCTTGGGGATAAAGTTCGAGTGGAAGTAGGCGATGTTGCCATCCGCATCGGCGTATACCGTGTTATTCGAGGAGTTGGTGTGGAGTTGCATGGTCTCGAGGAAGTCCGCATATCCCATCGCCTTGGTCCGAGTGTAGGATTGAGTCAGAGCTTTCATTGGCTCTTCCATCAATTTGACACTGACCCATTGGCCGTCGACCTGACGGACAACCGGACCATGATGGGTCCGGTAGACAGTGAACTCCTTCTCAGCCCTCGCGGTGTCGGACTTGAAAGGAACACGAATCTGGGTCGCGATTACCGGACGCTCTTCGTCACCGTAGCGATAGTAGAAACCGTCCTCCTTTTCGACCACTGTTTCCAGGTATTCATCGATGTTGTCAACCCGGCTCGAAGTGTGCATCCATCCGGCACGTTCATTGAAACCCTGATAGACGAAGAACTGGCCCCAGGTCACTGCCCCATAGGCATTGAGGCCTTCCTCACTGACCACGTGTACTTCGGCTCGGAAGAAGAAGGAGGTGTGAGGATTAATCAAGAACAGAGCGTGTCCGGAAGCCGAATTCGTTGGAGCAATCGCAAACCCGTTCGATCCCCGAGGTTCCTCGGGCCAGTCGCTGATGGCGGCCACCTGTCTACGTACCTGGTTTTCCCCATAGAAAGCTTCCAGCCGACTGAGAGAGATCCTCTCGATGTCTCCGCCGATGCTCCCTTCGCTAAAGCTCAGGGCCATCCAGGGCTCGAAGCGGGCGAGAACTCGGGGTGTGACTTCGGGATGGGTATGGAGGTAGTAGTTCAGTCCGGCGGCCCATGCATCCATCAAGGCTCTCAGCCACTCGGGACTGGCCTCGTACTGCGCTTTCATATCCTCGGGGTCGATGAAGAGCTTCATCCGCAGATCGCGGTAGATTTCCGACTCCCCCTCCGCTTCGGCGAGCCGCCCCAGCGAATAGAGGAAGTTGGTCTCAACCCGGTTGAAATCATCTTCGGCCTGCGCATACATCAAACCGAAAACCGCATCGGCCTCAGTTTTTCCGTAGATGTGGGGAATTCCCCAATCATCTCGGATGATGGTGACGGCTTGAGCCTGCCCCTCCCAGGCGGCAATCTCGGTGCGGGAGGATTCGCTGCCCCCTCCACACGAGACACAAACCAGAATTGCCGGAAATAGGAGAAAAAGTCTTTTCATTGCTACCCCCATGATTCGATTCCGAGAGTATAGACCATCGCAGTCATCAGCGTCCTCGATCCGCTGCTTGGTCTAGGAACCAAGCGAAGAAGGAGATTCGATTTGCCGGATCAACCAACGAGCCCTTGTGTTTTCCCTACTTCATTGCCGATACTGGGGCACATTTCACAACTCAATCTCATATGACGAGGCTGCCATGGTACGACGAATTACCCTTTGCACTTTCATTTTGTCTAGTTTTATTGCGCCCTATCTGATCGCCCAGGAAGCTGCTTCGGCGCCCCGGGCCAACTACCCTCTGGCAGCTCGCTTCGCTCCCTACAAAATCAACAAGCTGATTTACAGTACCGCGGTAAACCCTCGTTGGATCGAGGGGAGTGAACGATTCTGGTACGAGTGGGAATCGTCGGAAGGCAAAGCATTCTATTTGGTCGATCCAGTGCAGGCCACGAAGCGGACCCTTTTCGACAACGACCGGATAGCGGCTGAACTAACCCGCCTTACCCGGGATCCATGGGACGGTCAGCATTTGCCGATTCGAGGCATCAAGTTCATCGACGAGAACACGCTCCAATTCGAAGTCGAGTCGTCCCAGGACGAAGAAAAAGAAGAACAGGAAGAAGAGGTGGAAGAACAGGACGAGGAACAGGAAGAGGAGGATGAGGCTCAGCGTCGGGAGGAATCAAAGAAGAAGGTCTTCCACTTCGAATATGACGTTCGCACCCAAACTCTCCGCCAACTCGAAGACTGGGAAGAGCCGGACAACCATCCCCGATGGGCCAACGTCTCACCGGATGGCGAGAAAGTAATCTTTGGCCGGAATCACAACCTCTACACGATGAATCGCGAAGGCTATCAACAGATTCTCGATGCCCGACGGGGCAAGACGGGAGAGGAGGCCGATAAGGCTGATCAGAAAATCGAAGTGGACGAGATGCAATTGACCACCGACGGGGAGAAAGACTACAGCTATGCAGTCTTCGATCGAGGCGACACGGATGACGAGCGGGAGAAGAACCAAGAGCACCGAAAGCGGACCAATATTTCATGGTCTCGGGACTCCGGGCGATTTTCCACAATTCTAACCGATCGCCGCAAGAGCGGCGATCTCTGGGTAATTCACTCGGTCGGCAACAAGCGACCACAGCTCGAGACTTACAAATACGACCTGCCTGGAGAGAAGAATGTCGGTCAACCTGAGGCGCTGATCTACGACCTCGCAGCCCGAGAAATGGTCACCGTCAAGGATGAGGGCTTCAAGGACCAACGACTCTCTACTTCCAACGCCCGGCAGTTCATTTATCCAGACAGCGATGAGCCACGGCGAACGCTCTGGTTAGGGCAAGATTCGAACAAGGTCTTCCTGTGGCGGCGAAGCCGCGACCAACACCGGATCGATGTCTTCACCGCCGATGCAATTACCGGAGAGGCGAACGTGCTGGTCGAGGAACGCCTCAATACATACGTCGAGAACAGCAATCTGGAACGGCTGAAGTCAGGAGATCTGATCTGGTGGTCCGAGCGGGACGGCTGGGCCCACCTTTACCGGTACGGATCGGATGGAGAGCTTAAGAATCGACTGACCGAGGGTCCCTGGTCGGTGCGGCGAGTGATGGGGATTGACGAAGACAACGGTGTCGTCTTTTTCCTCGCCAATGGCCGCGAGCCGGACGAAGATCCGTACTATCAGCATCTCTACCGAGTCAATCTGGATGGCAGCAGTCTCCAGCTCCTCGATCCCGGCAACTTCGACAACCGAGTGAGCATGAGTGAGTCCAACCGCTTCTTTGTAAATAACTACTCGCGGGTCAACACGGCGCCTGCTTCAGCCCTTTATGATGCCTCTGGGAAGAAGCTCCTCGATCTGGAAGAAGCCGATTTTTCAAAGCTCAAAGAAGCAGGCTACCAATTCCCGGAGCCCTACACCGTCAAGGCCGCCGATCGAGTCACCGATCTTTATGGAGTTATTTACAAGCCATTCGACTTCGATCCCGAGAAGTCCTACCCGATCGTCGCCTATGTCTACCCTGGCCCTCAAACCGAATCGGTGGCCAAGGCCTTCTCTACCAGCCGTTATGAGACCGCGCTGGCTCAGTTCGGCATGATCGTCATCACAGTCGGGAACCGGGGCGGTCATCCGGCCCGCTCCAAGTGGTATCACAACTATGGTTACGGGAATCTGCGGGATTATGGGCTGGCTGATAAGAAAGCCGCTATCGAACAACTGGCTGACCGGCACAACTTTGTAGACATCGCCCGGGTGGGGATCTATGGACACTCAGGGGGCGGCTTCATGTCGACAGCTGCCATGCTCGTTTACCCCGACTTTTTCAAGGTAGCGGTCTCGTCGTCCGGAAACCACAACAACGATGTCTACCACCTAAACTGGTCGGAAAAGCACCACGGTGTCAAAGAAGTCGAGGACGACAAGGGTGAAGTCACTTTCGAGTACGAAATTGAGAAGAACTCGGACCTCGCTAAGAATCTAAAAGGTCACCTGCTGCTCACCACAGGAGACATCGACAACAACGTTCATCCGGCCGGCACGTACCGCATGGCGGAAGCTTTGATCAAGGCCAACAAACGCTTCGACTTCTTCATTTTCCCCGGCCAGCGCCACGGCTACGGGAATATGGGAGATTACTGGTTCTGGCTGCGAGCAGAGTACTTCGTCAAGCACCTGCTCGGCGACTATCGCTGGAGTGCCAATATTGCCGAACTCGATTTGGAGAAGGAACAGACTGGGAGGTAACTCACAACACAAGTAACTCACAACTCACAACCGGAGAGTCTAGACTTTGACAGCAAGAGGAGACCCTCCGCCAGGCTGAATGGTTTCCCAACCAGTTTCCTATTGAGGCGGGGCGGATAGCAGCAGCCGCGAATCGCGTCACTAGACGGCTAGCTATAGCTAAACTAGCAGCCGGGACAGCGCTGAGCCTGCTACGCCCACGATCTGCCTCGCCGCCTCGGTTCCAACCCACGCATTGTAGGAGTCGGCTCCGCCCGGCGAACTCCCCCGGACCAAGGGCCTGCAACCAGGGGCGCTACGCCGCGACTCCCATGCTCAGCCCCAATTTCGTCAAGCTGGCTGAAGCTCATGGCCTACCCGGTTACCGGGTCGAGCGTCGAGACCAAGTCGCCCCTGTGGTCGAGCAGGCCCGTAGCAGCCTGTGGGCAGACGCTCTGCCGCCTGATGGGTAGATAAGGCGACCGAAGGCGTCGATTCTCAACGCACTCCAAGGCGCCTGTGCTCTTCGTGGTAATCAATCCGGATTCTTTGCCACAAAGGCCACGAAGAACACGAAGCGATGGGTCGGGCTCAATCACGGGCGCCATTCTCGCCACGCTTTGTAGGCAAAAGATATGCCAAAGCTGGGTCCGGTCTTGATGGCCGAGTTCGCCAGGCCGAGCTGGCTCCTACAAAGCAAGGGCAGCGAAGCACAGCGAATGCGAGACGCCCCAGTTTCCGAGTCTTGCGCCTTCAGGTTATGCGCGGCATCGATGTTGTACTCGCGCCTCGACCTGACTCGCAAGCTCCCAACAACACTAGGCACCGACAACGAGGCCAAGTGGCAGCCAGTTCCCAGTTTGTAAATTTGACTCGACTGTAAGCAAGTTGCAAGGGAGAGGTGCCTAGAATTCCCCGAGCGATCCGTCGGTTCGGACGAGCCTGGGCGTCGGCGGGTTTAGCGCCTTCAGCTCGCTGCGAATCGCCATCCAGATTTCGCAGTAGCGCCCGGCTGGAGGCGTGTTGGGTTCTAGGTGGTGGTCCGGGCGAAGCACCAGGTCGCCCGTGGACAATAGGAGCCGCACAACACTCGGGTTCTGCTCCAGCTTGGCTCGCATCGCGGTCACAATCAGCTCGTAGGGCGCTCCCTGCCCGGGCGTGGTAGTAGGCTCGAAGTTCGAGAAGATCCCTAGCTCGTTTCGATTCGAGAGGATCAGCTCGCTTGGACCGGCCGCCTGTGGAAGCACCTCCCCCTCCTGGGCCTGGGCGCCGGCTACCGGCAGCCACCAGTGCTTCGGGTAGCGATTGCTGGGAGGAGGCTCGCTTCCGGAACGGTAGGCATCCCTGATTTCGCGGTGGATGTCGAAATAGCGCCAGGCGAGCAAGTCGCGCAGGCTGTCGTAGTTGTCGGGGATCAGCCGGAGGTCTCCGGTTGAGAGAAGCAGCTCACGGACTCGAGGCTGTTGCCGCACCTTCTCGTTGAGGACCTGCCGGATCAGCTCGTAGTGGGGACCTTCCTCCTGATCCCAGTACTTGATCCGCCGGCCTTCGAACGTCACCCAGTTGATGCCGAGTGCCGCCATGTTAGCCTCGGCAACCGCTCCGGCATCTTTTGCCTCGAAGCCCACCATCTGGGACACGTCTTCACGGGTGTGCGGCCACTCCAGGTTGGGGTTTTGCAGTCGCGGATCTTCGGGACCTTCCGGGTAGGCGAGCATGTACCAGAAGCCCTCGACGGACTCGTAGCGCCTGCCGTGGAAGTAGAAAGGGGTATTAGCAAAATTGGAAAAAATCCCCAGCGCATTCCGCTTGGAGAGAACCAGCTCACCCGGTGTGGCCTCCTGGGGAACGATCTCCCAGAATTGCTGCTCGTCCGCGGGCACCGGCTCCCACCAATGCGCGGGGTGATCCTGGCCGAAGCCGGTCGTCACCACCGCAAAAGCGACAGAGATGAACTGGACAAGGAAACATCGCATGGTCAAGTCACTCCTCTCCCAAGCAGTCCGAGCGTTGAGTCCGGATAATATCAAGCTCCAGTCACGCTAGCCGACAGAACCCATACCGTCAAATTGCGAAATGCGAATGTATAAGTACCCGCTTTCGAGGGAAGGGCGGCGGCATGGCCGCGCGAACTGCGAAGCGCCTCGCCAAGATTTCCTGGAAACCTCTCGTCGGTTTGAGGTGGAGCTTTTCAGGAGATTTTCCGAGTAACCGGTGCGGATTGCTTTATGGACGCCGTGGGAATGCATCTTCAAGAGCATGCGAGTTCCTTTTCAACTTTTATTACCGACTGGGCAGCGGGACAATATGCGGATGCGACGAAATGTATTGAGGAGTCTCCAGCTGGTCTCAATCGTGATCGGAACCCTGCTGTCGGGTGCCTGCAAAGGGGAGGAGCAGCAGACGGTCAGATCGGACACGGAAAGCTCGCCGAAACGGCTGAATCCGAATTGGCGGGGCGACTTTGGCCTCCCGCCTTGGCTTCGCACGTGATGACCTATCACGCCGGCCTGGGCAGAATCGTCCTTTTTGGAGGATCCAACTCGGAACGGGTAGCTTTCAACACACTCTTGGGGATGGGATGGTTCTAGCTGGGAGTTGATCTCTCCCCCCTTAACGCCCGGTCCTCGCGACCACTTGGCCATGGTGTATGACGTCGCCCGCGAAGTCACTTTGCTCTTCGGAGGCCAGGACGACAGGGACGGTTTCCCTTTCGACACTTGGTCTTGGGACGGAATTGAATGGAAGCAGGTAGCAGCTGATGGGCCGGAGCCCCGCAGCACCCACAGGCTGTCCTACGACGACAATCGGCAGAGAGTGATCCTTGTCGCAGGGTGGGGTAAGGAGAGCCATCTCGGCGATAGTTGGGAATGGAACGGGAACGAGTGGAGAGAGTTTCTCGGCAACGGCCCCTCAGCTCGCGGGGCCAGCCGCGTCGCTTATGCCGGGGCTTTCCGCCAGTTGGTTCTCTTCGGCGGCCTGGTCGGGAATCAACCGAATGGAGAGACCTGGATCCGTGAAGGCGGGGTTTGGCGTCTGGCCGACTCCGACCTCCCACCCCCTCGCAATGTCCATTCCATGGCCTACGACCCGGCGCGGAGAAGAGCCGTTCTGTATGCGGGAATCGGAACCGATGGAAGGTTGAATGATCTGTGGGAGTGGGATGGGAACTCCTGGCTTCAGCCCTGAACTGCAACCCTTAAGAAACGGAGGAAGCGCTGCTTATTCAGAGCACACGCCTTACAATGAACAGGTAACCGAAGGAAGAGACGAAAAGAGGCATCATGTTGGGTTTTCGATTCCTGCACACTTCCCAGGACCTCAGTCTAGCGCTCGAGGGCCGGTATCAACTCGTGCTCGTCATTCTCTCGATTCTCATCGCCTGCCTTGCTTCATATTCGGCGCTGGGTCTGGCGGAGCGGGCCGAGCGAAGTCACAGCAACGCTGGCACGAAGTGGTGGTTTGCTGCTTCCTTGATCCTGGGTTTGGGAATCTGGGCGATGCATTTCGTTGGAATGCTAGCCTACCAACTGCCAATTCCAGTCACCTATGATCCTGTCCTCACGCTAATCTCCATCCTGCCTGCGATATTGGCCAGCGGCGTCGTGCTCAGGCTCATGTTGCGCGCCTCTCTGGCGCCTATCCAGATTGTTCTTTTGGGATCCCTGCTGGGAGCCGGGATTGCTTCTATGCACTACCTGGGTATGCAGGCCATGCTTTTGCAGGCCGACATGTTCTTCGACCGCGGCCTGGTTGGCGTCTCGGCACTGGTCTGCATGCTTGCCGCAACCATTGCGATCTACACCAATCGCTGGGTTGGGTGCAAGGAAGATTGCGTTGAGCTTTGGGTGCAACGAGTGGTGGCCGGCCTGGTCATGGGAGGCGCGGTTTCCGCAATGCACTATATTGGAATGACGGCCGCCTATTTCTTTCCCGGCCGGCAAACTCTTCAGATCGATGCGTTGGATCCAGAAGTGCTGGGTTCCCTGGTCGCAGCGGCAGTTTTCATCGTTCTAGGTGCGGCTCTCTTTGTCTCGATAATCGATCGTCGGCTGGTTGCCGCCAACATGGCCGTGGAAATGAGTCGAAATCAACTCTACCATGCGATCGAAAACGTTTCTGATGGTTTTACTCTCTTCGATTCGGACGACCGTTTGCTGGTTTTCAACAACCGCTTTCGACAGCTCTCGGGTATCGACGATCTGACGCCCGGAATCCGGTTCGAGGATTTGATGCGTCAGATCGCGGAACGGATCAAGGTCAAGTTTCCCGAATTTCAAGTCGACGAGTGGATTAAGGAACGGCTGACACTCCTCCAACATCCGGAACAGCGCATTGTTCAGGAGCTAGAGGATGGTCAATGGATGCAGATCAATGCCAACAAGACCGATGACGGAGGACTTGTCGCTGTTTACACAGACATCACGGCGATCAAGCGAGCCGAACTGGAGCTTCGGGAGCGGGAAGAGCTATTGGAGCGCCGATCTCTGGAGGCGACGCTTTTGCATCAAGCTGCCCAGATTGCCGCCGAAACCGACGGCTTTCACCGGTCTTTACAGCAGATCGTCGACCTGATTTGCAAACTCACGAATTGGCCGGAAGGCCATGTCTACGAAGTGCAAGGGGGCGTTCTCACTCTGACTCCCATCTGGTTCGACCGCAAACGGGTGGGCTGGACCAGATCCGGAAACTGGTCACGCGTGAGGACGGCACGGTCGGGACCTCGCTGGCCCATTCCATAATGGCGTCCGGTGAACCGACACTGCTCACGGATACGTCCAAAGTGCAGACATTGCAAGAGTCAGTGAGCTGCGAGATTCAGCAGGCGATTGGCTTTCCGGTGCGGATTCGGGGCCAGATCGTAGCAATTCTGGAGTTTCTATCCGACCGACGCCATCCTCTCAGTTCGACACTGCCGAAGATTTTGGGAAATGTGGGCCGACAATTTGGCCGAGTCTTCGAACGCCGTGCAGCCGAAAGTGAGCTCCGGAAGGCCCGGGTAGCGGCTGAAGCAGCAAGCCAGGCCAAGAGCCGGTTTCTTTCGGGTATGAGCCACGAGCTGAGGACTCCGCTGAACGGTATCCTTGGCTACGCTCAGCTGCTTCAGAAGGACGATTCCAAGCTAGGAGAGAAACAGAAGCGACAGGTGGCTGCCGTTGCAGCTAGCGGCGAGCACCTACTCACCCTGATCGACGATGTCCTGGATCTTTCCAAGATTGAGGCGGGGCGGGTGGATGTGGTTCCGGTCAGCTGCAGGCTCGAGAGCATACTGCCCGAGACTGTCGAAATCGTGCGGTCCGAGGCGGAATCCAAAGGCCTTGAATTACGAACGGAGTTCTCCAGTCGACTTCCCCCAGAGATCGAGATCGATGCCGTCAAACTCCGCCAGATTCTCCTCAATCTGCTCGGCAACGCCGTCAAGTTCACGTCGAATGGATCGGTTTCTCTGCGCGTCAAAACGCTCCCAGACAATCACCTCGAGATGGTGGTCGGCGACACCGGCCTCGGCATGAGCGAGAAAGAACTAGAAACCGTGTTCGAGCCTTTCCGACAAGGCTCTGCAGGCCTTGAAAAGGGTGGAACCGGACTCGGGCTGAGCATTACCCGCCATCTAATCGAGATCATGGACGGCGAGCTTGAGGTTGAGAGTAGGCCGGGCGAGGGGACGACCTTCCGGATCATTCTGCCTTTCTCGACAAAGTCGGTCACAGACCGACCGAGCGTCGAGGTGCCGGATACCAGGGCGACTCCAACTCTGCGCAACATCCCATTCAACCCGGTTACCAAGAGGACCAACGCGGGCAGTGGCGAAGAGACATCAACTGTGGCATGCCTGGCACCTCCCGAGCGTGAGCGGCTAGCCAAAGCCCTCGAGATGGGAGACTTTCAGGCCGTAAAAGAACTGGCTGAAGACTTGAAGAAGGGTGTGAGCAGTCAGCCTCTCGGTCAGAGAATCGGCCGACTGGCTGTGCAATTCGACTTCGAACAACTGAAGAAGATCCTGAACGAACAGGCGAATCCGAACCAGGATCGGGGTGAGGGGCAGCAATGAGTGATACGGGTAGCGCGGCCTCATCGCTCAACGCCGGGCCCATCCTGTTGGTCGATGACAACCCAACCAACCTGCAAGTCCTGTACGAGACCTTGACCGAGGAAGGGTTACGCGTCCTGGTTGCAAACTCGGGTCGCACTGCCCTCGAGATTGCCCGGAAAGCCAAACCGGCGTTGATTTTGCTCGACATCATAATGCCTGAAATGGATGGCTATGAGACGTGTCGGCTTCTCAGGGCCGACCCGAAAACGGCTGGGATCGCGGTCATCTTCCTCTCTGCCTTGCGTGAGACAAAGGATCGCGTGAAAGGGCTCAAGCTCGGTGCTGTCGATTATGTGAGCAAACCCTTTCAGGCGGAGGAGGTGATCGCCCGAGTCAGGACACATGTTACGATTCAGAGCCTGCGTGAGGAGCTCGAGAGCCGGAATCAGAGCCTCGAGCACAAGCTGGAAGTCGCCCAGGCATTACTTCGAGACGCCCAGCTCCGAGTCGATGCGGCACTGATGGGGGAGAGCCCGGCAGTCCGGCTGCTTCGAGAAGAGGCTGCGTCTCTGGCCCAGACTCCCGAACCAGTGCTCTTGGTTGGCCCCCCCCGGAGCGGGCCATGAAGCTGTCGCCCGCTCGATCCATCAACAGTCGAGTCGATCGCCGCACGCTTTTATCCGCTTCGAATGTGCGCTCTCCGACACGGTTCCCGGCATTCAGGAAATAGGCGACTCGGATGCGACTTTGACCGATCAGTACCGAGTCAGCCGACAAGGGACGCTCTTTCTGGAGCACCTGGATCAACTCCCTCAGGCCGCCCAATTGAGACTCATCAGCCTCCTCCAGAAAACGTCCGGCCTGGATGTGCGGCTTCTGGCCTCGACCAGTAAACCGATAGAGGAGTTGGCGCAGAAGGGCCGCTTCGATCGTACTCTGCTCGAGCTCATCGGTCTCCGACAACTCAGGATCCCGGCACTGGCCGAACGCCCTCAAGATATTGAAGTACTAGTGGGGCATTTCGTTCGGATCTACTGTCGTCGTCTGGGGAAAGTGCCGCTGCAAATCTCTGAGGAAGCAGTTCGGGAATTCCGGAACCACACCTGGCCTGGGAACATTCGCGAGCTGGAGGGTGCGCTGGAACGGATGGTGCTCGCGTCCCAGGGACCGGATCTGGAGATCTCCGGGTTGAAGCGGGCGGGCACACACCTGGGTAGTTATCGACTGGTCAAAAAACTCGGCCAGGGAGCGATGGGGGAAGTCTGGTCGGCTCAACATGAGCTGCTGACTCAGCCAGCGGCGGTCAAACTGATCCGAAGCGAGACGCTTGGCGACTCGACTCAGAGGAATGAAGTCATCCGGCGGTTTCAGCGCGAGCCCCAATTGACATCCGAGCTAAATTCACCTCATACGGTTCGGCTGTTTGACTTTGGCATCGCTGAAGATGGCTCTTGCTACTATGTGATGGAGTTGCTACGGGGAATCGATCTGGAGTCGATGGTGGATCGCTATGGTCCCCTCAAACCCGAGCGTTCCGCCTACTTCATTCGGCAAGTCTGTAGATCCCTGGGAGAGGCTCACGCGGCTGGACTGATACACCGAGACATCAAGCCTTCCAACCTGCAGGCCTGCCGCATGGGTTGTGAATACGACTACCTGAAAGTGTTGGACTTTGGGATCGCTCGACGGCTGTATGGCTCCCAACAAATGACCCTTACCGCCACGGGAATCGTCACCGGGACTCCCGCCTTCATCGCCCCTGAAGTAGCGCTGGGAGGAAAGTCAGTCGATCAACGAGCCGATCTTTACTCAGTCGGCTGGGTGGCTTTCTGGCTGCTCACCGGCAGTCTGGTCTTTCGGGCCGAGAGTGCGATGGAGATGATGATGGCTCATGTCCAGTCCGAGCCCTCGGCCCCTGCAACCCTATCGGAGTTGGATGTACCTCCAGAACTGGACGCCCTCATTCTGAGGTGTCTCGCCAAGGATCCCCAAGACCGGCCCGCGGACGCTTTGCAGGTAAGTCGAGAGCTCGATTCGATTCGCTGGCCGAACGCCTGGAATGACCAGCAAGCCGAAGCCTGGTGGAAGAGACACTTGCCGGAAGTATGAGGCGGTCCCTTGGACCGGGCGAGTTCGCAGGCATAGTCGTGCACTCTGTTGAGCGGCCCGAGTTATGCACAAGGCGGAGCTGCACTCCGCACTCCAAGGCCTTCGGCAAGTTTCGTTTCTTGAATGATCCGGCCAGGAATCGTCATGAGCTAGCTTTCAAGGATCCGAGAATAAATCGCTTGCAAGATACTTCAACCCGGTATCAACAACCACGGTAACGACGGTTTTTCCTGCGCCAAGTTCTTCAGCCAGCTGAAGAGCGCCAACGACGTTCAATCCACTCGACGTACCGGCAAAGATACCTTCTTCCTGCGCAAGCAGCCGTACCGTTCGCCTTGCCTCTTTCTCGTCAATCCCACGGGCTTCGTCGTAAAGTTTCCCATCCAACAGGGGAGGAGCAAAACCTATTCCAATCCCTTCCACATCGTGCGTGCCGGGTTTGCCACCTGAGAGGATGGCTGTGGTAGTTGGTTCCAGAGCAACAATCCTCACTGCTGGATAGACTTGTCGCAGCTCCTGGGAAACCCCCATGAGCATTCCTGAAGTACCCACACCCCCACAAAAAGCATCGATTCTCCGGTCAACTTGCAGCAGCAGCTCTTTACCGATATTGCGGTGGCCAACAATGATATCTGAATTGTGTATTTGATTCGTGAAGTAACAATCCTCGGACTCGGCCAACGATCTCGCTTTTTCCAACATCCTCGGAATTAAGTCAGGGGTTGTTATACCGCCCTCACTGGGCACAATGAAAAGTTCCGCACCAAATGCCTTCATCATCTGAAGCTTTTCTTTGGCAAAGGCGTCCGAGGAGACAGCTCTGAAGCGATACCCTTTGACCGCACAGACAAAGGCAAGAGAAGATCCTGTACTCCCTCCAGTGTACTCAATCACTGTCATCCCGGGTCGAAGGTCCCCCCTTTTTTCGGCCTCTTCGATCATGGATAGCGCCATCCGGTCTTTATATGAGCCTGTTGGGTTGAAGTACTCCAGCTTGACCAGAATATCGGCACTGCCTTTGGGCACAATCTTTCGTAGCTGTACTATCGGCGTTTTTCCAATCGCATCCAAAGCGGTTGGCGACTTTAGTTGCTGCACTGCCTTCATGTTTGCTCCTGCATCTCGTCAGCGATACTTATTCAACGAAACACCAAAATCAGGGTTCTGAGCAGAATCCAAATCGTGCAAGCTCAAAAGTAACCTTCGCGCGGCGCAAGTTCAATTGGCAACAATTGGCCTTACTTGTTGAAACGGAAGTACGAACTTCCCTGGCACGAGCAACGTTGTTGAGAGAGTCTTGCTTCTGGAGGCTTCGGCCTGGTGCCTTCTCTCAAGGCCTCCCACCTCAACCTGATCGAGGCACTCAAGTCGGGTACTAGAAGCTCCGGCCAAAGCAGCGCCCTGCGCGGTAGACGGCTCCTGGTGGCCGTCCAGATATCTTTTGCCTTTGGCCTGATGGTTGTGGCCGGAGTCCTGATCCGATCGATCCTGGAATCTCGCACGCTGGATAGAGCTCTTCTAACAAAGGGAAGCATCACTCTTAAGACCGCACTGCCGCCTGAAGAATACTCGAGCAACGCATCAACCCTGAATTTCTATGAGGAGACAGCAAACCGGATTCGCTCGCTGCCTGAGATCGTCTCTGCGGCGTTGGTAAGCCGCCGCCCTCTGGCAGCCTCCGCAAGGGCAGAAGCTTTCTTCATTGAAGGCCGGGCCTTGGAGCCCGAGCAGGCGCCCTTCGTGGGAACCGTGGTGGCGGATCCGGAATACCTGGGAGTGGCCGGCATCCCTTTGCTCAAAGGCAGTTTTCCGGCACCGACCTCCCGATTGGAAATTCCAAAGGGAGCGTTAATCAACGCCGATGTCGCCCGACTCCATTGGCCTGACAAAGACCCGATCGGAAATCGATTCAAGCTAAGCAGTCGCGAAGAATGGTTCACAATCGTCGGAGTTGTTGGCGATGTCGCGATCAAAAGTAGCAACGGGCTGGCTGTGCCACTCGTCTATCTTCCACTGTCACAGAATCCGCGAAGGAGGATGGCGCTCTACGCAAGATATCGAGGGAACCTCGAATCTGCGGTGGCATCGTTGCGGAGCGGAATCAGGGAAGTCGATCCGTACGTTCCGATCCTCGACATCAGGACGATGGAGCAGATCTACAGTGATTCTGTCGCTCCCTCGAACCTGCTGCTCACGCTGCTCACTACTTTTGCCGCTTTCGCACTGCTGATGGCCGCGGCCGGTATCTACGCCGTAGCATCCTTCTCGACGACTCAAAGGACCCGCGAATTCGGAATTCGCATGGCTCTGGGCGCCGAGAAGAGAAGTATTCTGTCGCTGGTCGTGGGGCAATCCGTCTGGGTAATCTTGGGGGGCCTGCTACTAGGAACCGCTATCGGAATCGGCTTGGTCCAGTTGATGGCAAGCGGTCTCCAGGGTGTCCAGGATTCCGACCTGGCAACCTATCTCTTTCCCGCTGCCTTTCTCGCCGCAATCGCGTTCCTCTCCTGCTTCCTACCCGCCCGGAAGGCGTCGAGAGTGGATCCCGTCACGGCGCTTCGGGCCGAGTAGAATTTACCCAGTGCACCAGTAAGGGCAACTTCTGAGCATCTGAGTCAAGTTTTCCAAGTGCAGACATTTAGCCCGGGGACGGATTAGATCGATCACCGGCTGCGCAGATTCGAGGCAGGATTATCAGAGCGCCGTGGCGGGAGCCCGGGGCGGGAAAGTGTGTGCCGGACATGGCTCCAGAACTCCGGCAAGAATCGCACGAAAAGGAGAATCGCTCTCCCGCGTCGATTCTGATCTGCTTCGCTGCCCTCGAAGCACGCCAGGCTTTGTAGGAGCCCAGATGTGGTGGCGAACTCCGGCATCAGCCGGAAGCCGATTCCCTGCTTGACCAGATCGTGGAATTCGCCGCGCTGAGGCGGCTCCCTCGTTCCCTCTCACCCACCTGAGAGATAACCTGGACTAACCTTGCTTCTACCTCGACTCTTCGGTAGAAAATCCATTGAATCAATAATTTGTAGCAACCAGCTCTCTTGAAAGTCAAATCAAGCTTCAGCTTAGCCCAGCCCCCGGCCGTTGGCCGGATGATTCGGGGAAAGAAACTTGGGCAGCTTCGAGTTAGTCTAGGTGCGAGCTGTGGCAGTCAAGACCCTGGCAAGCACTGAAGCATCCAATGCTCGAATCTTAGCCTGGTCCCGAGTCGGCCATGATTCACTGGTGAGGTCCCCCAGGGGGACCATCCCGCAGCTTAGATTTAGCAGCATAGCCACCTCGGGCCGCAGCTCGCACATTCCTTATGGAGGTTCAACGATAGCATGAAAGCCAAGAAGAAGAGCAGGAGGAAGCGAGCCCAAAAAAGACAGCAAGCAGCCCGAGGGTTGGAGGTCGTCCATAGCCGGGTAGCAGGAGTCGATGCGGGGAGTCGAGAGCACTGGATTTGTGCCCCAGAAACAGAGGAAGGAGTGCCGAATGTGCGAGTATTCGGGACCACCACGTGCGAGTTGGAAGCCGCGGCGGGCTGGCTGCACAAACAAGGAGTCCAGTCGGTGGCCATCGAGAGTACGGGAACGTATTGGATTCCTTTATACGATCTGCTGGAAGAACGGGGCATCGAGGCAGTTCTAGTGGATGCCCGCAAGCGCAAGCGGGTTCCCGGTCGGAAGACCGATATGTTGGACTGCCAGTGGATTCAGAAGCTACACGCATGTGGGCTGTTGGAGGCTTGTTTCCGACCCTCGCCAGTGATTCGGGAGTTGCGAGCCCTGGCCCGAGAGCGGGCCAACTTGAAAGAAACGTTGGGATCGGTGGTCCAGCGAATGCAGAAAGCACTGGACTGGATGAATATCAAAGTTCACCAAGCCGTGACGGATCTGACAGGAGTGACGGGAATGTCTATTCTCCGAGCCATCGTGGCGGGAGAACGAGATCCCTTACAGTTGGCCCAGTTGCGAGATCGTCGCTGTAAAAAGAGCCAGGCAGAGATTGCCGAGCACTTGAAGGGCACTTGGATGCCCGAGCATTTGTTCAATCTCCAGATGCATCTGGAGCACTATGCGTATCGGCAACAGATGGTGGAGGTTTATGAGCAGAAGATCATCCAGCGTTTGGAAGAGTTGAGCCCGCCCCAACGTCAACAACAAGCGGTGCCGGTACATCCCAATCCCAACAAAGAGAAGAACATCAAACGACAGGGCTATCAGGAACTGCGCACGGCTCTGTGGCGGTTTACGGGAGTCGACCTGACCCGAATCGATGGTATCGGCCCAGAAGCCGCATTGACCGCAATCAGTGAAGTAGGATTCGACATCCAGCGTTTCCCCTCCACCAAGCACTTTGCATCCTGGCTGAAGGTTTGCACCCCCTTGGATCGTTCTGCCGGCAAAAGCCGCAAGCGTCGTGGAAGAGGTCTGGGATCGACCCGCATTGCCTGCACCCTTCGCATGTCGGCTTTGTCTCTGAAGAATTCCTCAACAGCTTTGGGTGCTTACTATCGGAGAATGGCTCAGCGCAAAGGCATGTCCATCTCCATTGGAGCCACTGCGCGCAAGCTCTCCGAACACATTTATCGGGCTCTGAAATACGGCCAAGAATACGTCGACCAGGGCGCTGAGGCCTATGCGGCCCGCTTTCAGCAGAATCGCCTCAAGTACGCTCAAAAGGTCGCAAAATCAATGGGTTACGCTCTTGTTCCGATGGAGGCTCCAAATCAAGTTTCAGCTT
>CBDDCF010000030.1:0-264571 GCA_965225995.1 Acidobacteriota bacterium
GGTCAGCCTCGTTCCACCCAGCGTCGTGAGCCGAAGATTGCAGAGGACGAAGATGAGTTGGTGGCACGGATGACTCAGCTGGCCAGCGAATACGGCCGCTATGGTTACCTTCGGATCACGGCTCTGCTGCGACGGGAAGGCTGGCAGGTGAATCACAAAAGGATCGAACGACGGTGGAGGCGAGAAGGCTTGAAAGTACCGGCCAAACAGCCCAAGCGGCGACGTTTGTGGTTGCACGACGGATCCTGTATTCGACTGCGGCCAGCCTATAGAGACCATGTCTGGAGTTACGATTTCGTGCAATCGAGAACTCACAACGGCAGAGCTTTCCGGATGTTGACTTTGATGGATGAGTACTCCAGAGAGTGTCTGGCGATTGAGGTGGAGAGAAAACTCAACAGCTCATCGGTCCTGGAGAAACTGGGAGAGCTCTTTGTAGAAAGAGGAACACCCGAGCATCTTCGATCCGACAACGGGAGCGAGTTTACGGCCAAGGTTGTCCGAGAGTGGCTGGCTCGAGTGGGAGTTGGGACGCTTTACATCGAACCGGGCAGCCCCTGGGAAAACGGATATATTGAGAGTTTCAATGGAAAGCTCAGAGACGAGTTGCTGAACCTCGAGATCTTCGACACTTTGTTGGAGGCGAAGATTTTGATCGAGCACTGGAGACGGGAGTACAACCAGATTCGACCCCACAGTTCACTTGGCTATCGACCGCCAGCACCGGAGGCTCGTTGGGTTCCGCCACCCTTGATTTCACGGCTGCAGGCTACCGGAAATGGGCCCGCGATCCTAACATAGAGAGTGGACTCGGTTGTGGGGGTAATCCCTGTTTGACCAATCAGTCATACCTGTCAAAGCGTTCCCTCCCCGCGTGACCTGACACTGGATCGCTTGCCGAATACAACACCCCCTTGGGGGAAATAGGCGGGATTCCTCATCCATCGGTGGGTTGCACAAAGGCGGCTTTGCGCAACTGGGGTTACGATAGCAACGGTGCAAAATCCAACGCTAAGGGTCGTCGCCTGGTGTCCTTTGATCAACGACGAATAGAATTCCCGCAGCGACAATTGGAAATCCCCACACAAGGGATTGATAAAAAAGGGGATTATAACCAATTGTTGACAAGCTGCCCTGATTCCGGTATGATCGTCTCATGGATAATCACAAAGCCCCGGGCCGAGCGCACCGCACTGGCATGAGCCTCATCGACGTCATGAATCTGTTTCAGACCGAGACCGACGCAACGCAATGGTTTGAAGGAATCTTTTGGTCTGGGAAACGGTGTTGTGGGCACTGCGGCAGCCTGAGCACGTGCACGGCCAGACATCACTGCATGCCCTACTGGTGCAGGGACTGTCGCAGCTACTTCAGCGTCAAGACCGGCACGCCGCTGGCCCACTCCAACATCTCCTTACGCAAGTGGGCTATCGCCGTCTACCTCTGCCTCACCAGCCTTAAGAGCGTGTCGAGCATGAAGCTCCACCGGGATATCGGCGTCTCCCAGAAAACTGCATGGTTCATGCTGCACCGCATCCGTGAGGCGTGGGCCAGCACCCCACACGCCGAGTTCTCCGGGCCGGTCGAAGTCGATGAGAGCTACTTCGGAGGCAAGGAACGCAACAAGCACGCCTCGAAGCGGACACACGAGGGTCGCGGGCCTGTCGGAAAGGTCGCCGTCGCGGGCGTCAAGGACCGAGAGACGCGCCAGGTGCGAGCCACCGTGGTTCCCGACACGTCCGGTCCGACGCTGCGAGGGTTCGTGACCGCCAACGTCTCGCCGGATGCGACGGTCTACTCGGATGGGGAACCGGCCTACGCCGACCTGCCGCACCACGAGGCGGTCACGCACAGCGTCGGGGAGTACGTCCGGGGCATGGCACACACCAACGGGATTGAGTCCTTCTGGTCGATGCTGAAGCGGGCGCACATGGGAACATTCCACAAGCTCAGCCCGAAGCATCTTGATCGCTACGTGCAGGAGTTCGCGGGCAAGCACAACATCCGCGATCTAGACACGCTGGCCCAGATGCGAAACACCGTCTCCGCCCTGGTCGGGCGGGTCCTGCTCTACCGCGACCTCATCGCAGACACCGGGCTGTCTTCTGGGGCGCGGCGGGCGTAGGGGCACCACACGACGAAGCAGCGCACGTACCAGCGTCTCGGGAGTTGCGCCCGCCAGGTCGCGCTTTGGGTCGAGCATCGGTCTCATGGTGTTTTCACCTGCTGTAGTATACTCCTGCTTATGGTAAACCATTCTAAAAGGCCGTCGCCATGACGCTCAAATTGAGGGTCTTCGAGTTCCTGATAGCTCCGGCTAATTTGTGGATGTATTTCGTGGCTTTTCTTTGCGGCTATACCTTCCACTGCGGCCCCGTGTTTGACGAAGACGAGGAACTCCCCTAGTAGCCGTTTTCTTCTTCCCATTTTCTGGCAGCCTCCTCGGTCGTTTTCCGACCGATCTGCTTGATGTGACCGTCCGGCCATCTCTGCTGGTGTTCGGCTGCCCGGCGCTCCAGGTCAGTTGTAATTCCACCATGGAGAACCTTGTTGCCCTTTTTGAATTGGTATTTGAAGGTGTCACGTTTTTGCTTTGGCATTCTTCCCTCCCAGGGCACACTTCGCCCTTGCGTATGTCGGGTGGGAAAAGTAGGATGGAAGAACTGACTTCGATTCTATTTTCCCACAGGGCCACCCTGCCAGGTGGCCCTTTCAGCTTCGATTGTATAATACACTGCCTGGCTATTTTACCTCAATTGTGTTAACTCTATGCCCAATGGAACCTTCACACGCCGTCATCCCTGAAAATGAAGTCAGGGGCGACCCTTGGGGTGCTGAGTTTGCCAGGTGTATAAACGACGTTCTTAACGCCCTTCAGTCCAGCCGCCATGTTTCGCTGGACGTCGCGTTTCTTGCTGTCAATGAAGCATTGATTGAAATAGCTGACAGCCGCAAGGTGCACTTCTTCCGCTTCACCCCTAACGCCGCATTGGGCGCAATGCACTTCACGGTGACCCTCCTCGCCGACGAGTTCAGGGACGCGCTGACAGCGGCGGCAGATGAGCGTATAGGGCCGCTTTGCCGCCATCAGGCCACCTCTTGACGGTAATGCTGGCGCATACTCAATTGACGTGGAGTCGGGTTTTATGAAGTTCCTCGAATCGTCTAGCGGCTTCTCTGATGGCTGCGAGCGAAACCAGCTTGCTTGAAACCGGCCGATTCGCACGGCCAATCGCGCACAACATCACAACTCGGTCCGGATAGGAGAGCTTGCGGAGGATTGACTGTACGGTTTCACTTTGGGTAGAATACACTTGTTCGGGCATTGGTAATGCCTCCAGTGGCTGGTTCAAGGATTAGGTACCGTTGACCAGCCGGTTAAGTTTCTATTCAACGCCCCGGCACCAACCGGGGCGTTTTGATTAACGGCCCTAGCTTACCACAGCTCCCCCGCCCTTAGTCAACAATTGGTTATAATCCCCATAAAAAAGAGCTGTAGCCGTCCTCTAAGACGACTCTTTCCGGGTCCTCCTTTCTGTAAAAAAGAGAGATGTTCTTAGAATACGAGGGGGACGGAGTGAGGGCGTAGCCCGAACGGAGCTCCCGCTCGCTCGCGCTGGCGTCGAGGGGAGTGGACCAGATCCACAAGGGTCCTGAGTGGCCTCTGTAGGGCGCTGTACGACCTGTCCTCTTGGCGGGCACTCGTCTATCGCTTCCACCAAGCACTTCCCGGGTCCCAATCAGCCGATTTGCCCGGATTTGACCTCCTCGCGGTTTCCTCATTTTGTGGTTTCCTGCTGTTTCTTCTTGGCGCTCTCCATCCGGTAGCTCGAGACGTTGAGTTCTAGAATCACACTGTGGTGCACCACTCGATCGATGGCCGCAGCCGTCGTCATGGGGTCCTTGAAGATCCTCTCCCAGTCCGAGAAGATCAGGTTGCTAGTCAGCAAGATGCTGCGGCGTTTGTAGCGATGGGCCAGCAGTGTGAAAAGAACCTCCATTTCGGCATTGTCAGAGGAAACTGGCTTGAGTCGGCGAGATGCGCCTTGTAGTGTCTTCGGATGAAGAACCCCTTTCGCTATTTCAAGACCTCGCCCGAGATCATCCGCCTGGCAGTGATGATGTATGTTCGCTTCCCACTGTCGCTACGCAATGTCGAGGACCTTCTTCACGAGCGTGGGATCGAGGTGAGCCACGAGACGATCCGGTTCTGGTGGAACCGGTTCGGCCCGATCTTCGCCGCCGAGATCCGCAAGAAGCGGATGGATCGAATGCGTGCGTTTTCGGGTTGGCGGTGGCACCTCGATGAGATGTTCGTGAAGATCAACGGCGAAGGCCATTACCTGTGGCGAGCCGTCGACCAGGAAGGCGAGGTGCTTGAGGCCTTTGTCTCGAAGAAGAGAGACCGCGAAGCCGCTTTGAAATTCCTCAGGAAACTAATGAAGCGCTGCGGCAGGCCGGATGCGATCATCACTGATCGGCTGAGGTCTTACCGAGCGGCGTTGCGCGAACTGGGCGGATCCGGTCTGCAACAAGCCGGCCGCTGGCTGAACAATCGTGAGGAGAATTTACACCTGCCGTTCCGGCGACGAGAACACGCCATGCTCCGTTTCAGGCGGATGCAAAGCCTCCAGAAATTCGCCACCGTTCATTCTTCCGTTTACAATCACTTCAACCAGGCACGACACCTCTGCTCACGAGACAATTTCAAGCTCAACCGCGCCGCCGCACTCGCCGAGTGGCGTCAGCTCGGGGCGGCCTAATGCCCTGTCGTCGGTGGAGAACTCAGTCCTTGCGACTTTCCTCTGACAGTGCCGTCGCAGGCGATGGCAAGCGGTTATGGGTGGCGGGTGACGCACGTCAGTCGATCTACCGTGACCTACCCCCACAACCGAGTCCACTCTCTATGTTAGGACTGCGGGCCTATTTTCGGTAGCCTGCAGCCGTGGAATCAAGGGTGGCGAAACCCATCGAGCCTCCGGTGCTGGCGGTCGGTAGCCGAGGGAACTATGGGGTCGAATCTGGTTGTATTCCCTTCTCCAGCGTTCAATCAAAATCTTCGCCTCCAACAAAGTGTCGAAGATCTCGAGGTTCAGCAACTCGTCTCTGAGCTTTCCATTGAAACTCTCGATATATCCATTCTCCCAGGGGCTCCCCGGTTCGATGTAAAGCGTTCCGACACCCACTCGAGCTAGCCATTCTCGAACAACCTTGGCCGTAAACTCGCTGCCGTTGTCGGATCGGAGATGCTCGGGTGTTCCTCTCTCGACAAAGAGCTCTCCCAGCTTCTCGAGGACCGACGAGCTGTTGAGTTTTCTCTGGACCTCAATCGCCAGACACTCTCTGGAGTACTCGTCCATCAAAGTCAACATCCGGAAAGCTCTGCCGTTGTGAGTTCTCGATTGCACGAAGTCGTAACTCCAAACATGGTCTCTATAGGCCGGCCGCAGTCGAATACAGGATCCGTCGTGCAACCACAAACGTCGCCGCTTGGGCTGTTTGGCCGGTACCTTCAGGCCTTCTCGCCTCCACAGTCGTTCGATCCTCTTGTGATTCACCTGCCAGCCTTCCCGTCTCAGTAGAGCCGTGATCCGAAGGTACCCATAGCGGCCGTATTCGCTGGCCAGCTGAGTCATCCGTGCCACCAACTCATCTTCGTCCTCTCCAATCTTCGGCTCACGACGCTGGGTGGAACGTGCCTGACCCAAGACCCGGCAAGCCCGACGCTCGGAGACGTCCAGCCTCGAACAAACACGCTCGACAGCTCGTCGCCGTGTCGCCGGGCTTAGAAGTTTCCCTCCGTCACCTCTTTGAGAATCTGGTTATCCAGGGACAGATCGGCCACCAGTCGCTTCAGCCTGAGGTTCTCCTTCTCCAGCTTTTTGAGCCGCTTCGCCTGGTCCACACGCATGCCGCCGTATTCCTTGCGCCAACGGTAGAAGGTCTGCTCGCTTACACCAATCTGCTTGACGGCCTGCGGGGTCGTTTTGCCTCTGCCCTGGGCCACCTCGACCTCCCTCAGCTTGCGGATAATCTGTTCCGGGGTGTGTTTCTTCTGTGCCATTCTTACCTCCTTACTACGTCCAGTTACTAATACTCAACCTGGACTCGTTTCAGGGGGTAAGGTCAACCGCTTTAGGGGCGCTTCGTCGGCCAACATGGTGAGGTTTTCGGATGATTATGATGGTGCCGTGATAGATCAACTGGACCTAAACTACCGATCCACCAAAATTCCCTTCAAGAAGGCGCGGCGGGTGAGAGTCAATCCATCGGAGAAACAGAAGATTCTACCGATGGGGGGCGAGCCGCCAGAAGAATGAGTGATCTGCGTGGAGTTAGTCCTACGGCAGCCTTTGCCTACGCCGCCAGCAAACTAGACGCGGCGGCAGTTCTGTCCGCGTCACATCTCCAAGATATGTACCAACCGTACAACTTGGGGTTCATCAGCGCCGCCTACACCGCCGCGCATGAAACCATGGAACTGCTGCTGAAGGTGTACCTCAAAAAGGGGCCGGTGGCCTTGGCGCGGAAAGAGGCCTGGGGCCACGACCTCGGCGAGCTGTTCATGAAGTGGGATGATCAGGGCCGCACAAAGGCCGAACTCGCCTATCAGAACGGAGTGTTAGGGGATCTGACGGCGAACCGCATCGGCACGGCGGCGGGGCAGGCTACGCTGAACCTCGGTCGGCATCGGGAACTGCCGCCCGATTACAGCGAACGGAAGGCGGAATATAACGAAGCCTTCCGCCAGTACCAAATTAAGCTGCTGCACGAGGGATCCCCCACGGTGCGGGATGTCGTGGTCAAATTGGATGCCGCGTTGGGTCCCAGGAACATCACTCGGATCTGCAAACCGACGCATGCGGAGATGATCAAGGGATTTCCATGCAACCCGGAGGTCTGGTATCCAGAAGAATTGCTGTCCACAGAGTGGGGCCGCTTCGCTCAGGCCACCCGGCAAGGCGAGTCACTGGGCTTCGTCGAGGCGTTCCTCAAAAGGGAGGGAACCAAACTCGTGTTTGAAGGATGGCGCTACCTGGACGAGATGAAACTTGAGAAAGCGGGCATCGTCTTCCACGGCCCGCCCGCGAAGATGATCCTAATGGCGAAACAATTGGAAGGAGTCGTGCACGCCGGTATCTAACGCCATTATCAGCACGACCGTCCCATCCCCTTCCCCCCTGTCTTGTCTGGGGAGCGTGGGAGAATAAAGCCATGCAGCGTCAACGCGGCGAGTTGGTTCCCGTTGCTGAAGTCATCGTCGATCTGCCCGGCCCGGTCCAGGCGCTCCGCAAAACCCCACCACCGGCGCGGCGAGGCTTCACCGTGGCCAATCAGGTGCACCAGCTTGTCTCGGCCAGCGAAGCGGACCCCGAATCGTCGTCGGTCTCGGGGGCGACTCGACTCTCATTGAGGAGCAGATCGAAGAGTTCCCGATCCCGTTCTAAGAATACATCGAGCCCTTTCATGAGGCGACATTGTCACGTTCAGTGATCTAACCGCGACCTGGATTCTAGTGTAGCCTTTTGGGATGGACACCATCTCCTTCAAACGTCACCGCTTTCCACCGGAAATCATTCGACGCGCCGTTTGGCTCTATGCCAGGTTCACTCTGAGCTATCGGGATGTGGAGGATCTCCTTGCGGAGCGGGGTCTGGATATTTCCTACGAGAGCGTACGGCGCTGGTTCCTCAAGTTTGGTGCGCCGATTGCCCGAAACCTGCGCCACACGCGACCCATTCCCAACGGCTATTGGCATCTTGATGAGAGGGTCATCGTGATTTGCGGACAGCGTTATTGGTTATGGCGCGGGGTCGACAATGAAGGCGAGGTCCTGGATTTCCTCGTGCAATCGAAGCGGAACGCCAAAGCAGCGTTGAAGTTCGATGGACGGCAGGGGCCGTTGCATGGACAACATCTTCATCGAGCGGCTGTGGCGCTCGCTTAAATACGAGGCTGTCTATCTGCACGACCTTGCCGACGGCTTCGAGGCCCGGCTCCTCATCGACGAGTGGATCGGCTTCTACAACACCGAAAGGCCACACTCGGCACTCGCTGGGAAAACTCCAGCCGAGGCCTACCGCAGCAACCCGCCTGTGGATATGATGGACAAGCTGCTACGCGCCTTGCCCACACCCTCACAGGCGCAGCAACAACGACAGGCAGATCTATCCAAGGAGATTCTGGCGGTATGAGTGACAATCGGAATACACCTTAAATAAACCGCCAAGCTGCCCGACTAACCGGGGCCACCTCATTATCGTAAAAGTCGAGGTCGAGCCGGATCGGATGGGTGGCCACATTCACGAATACGAGGTCGGAGGTGATGCCATCCCCATTGGCGAAATGCGCAAAGTCCAGAGCGGTCGGCTGGCAGTTCCAATCACGTTCGTACCGACTCCGGTTGCCGCCGGCAACGTCGCGCTCGCCGCTTCCGATCTGCGGATGATCACCGTCAACGGGGACGCGATGGAGCCGCTCTTCTGGAGCGGCGACCGCATACTGATCGACGTGAGCCGGAAGGTCCCGATGTCGCCTGCCCCTTCTGGATCATGTGCATGGCCTCGTATCCTTGGATCGTTCGCCGCGCCGCGTGGAATCCACGAAAGACCTGCTTGGCCTTCACTCGTCGTTTGATCGCTCGATGATCCTGCCCCAGGATGTTGTTCAAGTATTGGACCGGCCCGGTGGCGGTAACAGCGCCGCAGGATTCCTTCTTTTTTCATTCCTGAAATCGCCGAGTCGTAGAGGCGTACCTGGCCGGTGTTGATGATCGCCTTGACCGCGCTCGCTGAGCAGCTCTTCGACATCGCGGAACGAAAGCGAGTACCGAAGGTGCCAGCGCACGGCGCAAAGAATCAGTTCGGGCTCCGCGCTTGCCGCCACTTGAAGATCGCCGCCCGGACCGCCTTCTTGGTACTGTTCTACTTGCCTGTCCTGGAAGAATGTGGAAACAGTCGAACTGGTGACGCTGGCCGAAGCGTTAATCATGACGCTTCGAGACAAGACCGAAGCAAGTAAGGCGAACTAATAGAAAAGAAAATGGGTGGTGCGCATTTCGACCCGTTTGGCGTGCTCAATGCGTGTCTGCCACCATGATTTTACTCTTTGTGGCCATGCCGGTGACATCCACCTTGTACCTGATACTCGAAGAGGAAGGCTCCGCACTAGGAGTCGCAGTTGATTTTTTAGCTATGGTAATCGTTGCTGCGCTACTACTGTTTGTCATCCCGCTTCCCCCCGTCGTGTATCGGCATGGGCCGTCTTTATTCTGTCGTGGATGGCCGGGTAGAAGAACAGAGGCGCGGAATTCTCGCAAAGTATGGTCTGATGAAAGCACCCGGTATGAGGTTATAATCGGAAACTCGCAGCGCAACGCGGCCGTGGCCGCTGCGCAGCCGAACCCAGCATCCACTGCCCCCGCCCCGGCATTCATAGACCGGGGAAGGAAACTGATGGCTTTCCCATTCTTTTTTAGGATCGTGCATCTTGAAACTACTTAATATAAAGTACCAAAGTTTCAAACGGGACCTGCTCAAATTCAATCATTTTCGATTAGGCGGATCTGGACGACAAAGACGCATCAATCCTAATGAGGGGAAACCCGCATAAAAGCCTGTACCCTTGCCACGGTGATAGACCAGGCGATTTGGACCGGCAGGATGTTGGGCGTTAGAGTTGCGCGTTGGTCCCCACTGATCATATTGGTATTGGGAGGAAATCAAAATGAAGAATCTTTGTGGACTACTGGTTGTAATTGGTCTCCTGCTGTCGGGTTGCGGTTCGGAGACGACCCCGACAGAGGCACCTCCAGATGTTGATGTGGCTGCTGAGCCGGAACCGGAGAGCAACCGTGGAACGATCGAGGTGACCTTGGGAGAGATCCAGGTCTCTGTCAACTATGGCCGCCCGCAACTCCAGGGGAGGGATATGATCTCCCAGTTGCAGGCTGGCCAGGTGTGGCGATTGGGCATGAACGAGGCCACGGCTTTGGAGACCACCGGTGTACTTGCCTTCGGGGCGGCCCTCATCGAGGCTGGCCGTTATTCTCTATGGGCCAAAAAAGTCAGTGCCGACGAGTGGCGTCTGATTTTCAACTCGGAGGCGGACATCTGGGGGACGGCCAGGAAGGCTGAGAACGATCTGGTCGAGGTGCCGCTGGAGATAGCGGAAGGTCTGGAAGTGGTCGAAAATTTCACCATCGAGTTGACACCTGTGTCCGAGGATGACGTCGAGATGTCGATGGCTTGGGGGACACTGGGACTAAAGACCACCTTCAGCGGAGGGGCCGCCAAAGGACCCTGAAAGCGCCCGAACCACATCAAGGTGAGGTGGCCCCGGTTAGTCGGGCAGCTTGGCGGTTTATTTAAGGTGTATTCCGATTGTCACTCATACCGCCAGAATCTCCTTGGACAGATCTTCCTGTCGTTGTTGCTGCGCCTGTGAGGGTGTGGGCAAGGCGCATAGCAGCTTGTCCATCATATCCACAGGCGGGTTGCTGCGGTAGGCCTCGGCTGGAGTTTTCCCAGCGAGTGCCGAGTGTGGCCTTTCGGTGTTGTAGAAGCCGATCCACTCGTCGATGAGGAGCCGGGCCTCGAAGCCGTCGGCAAGGTCGTGCAGATAGACAGCCTCGTATTTAAGCGAGCGCCACAGCCGCTCGATGAAGATGTTGTCCATGCAACGGCCCCTGCCGTCCATCGAGATTCGGACACCGGCCGCCTGCAAGCGCCCGGTGAAGGCGAAGCCGGTGAACTGGCTGCCCTGATCGGTATTGAAAATCTCCGGCTGGCCATGGCGAGTCAGCGCCTCATCGAGTGCCTCGACGCAAAAGCCCGCGTCCAGGGTGTTCGACAACCGCCAAGCCAACACATGCCGACTCGCCCAATCCATGACCGCCACCAGGTAAAGGACGCCTCGGCACACCGGGATATAGGTGATGTCGGCGCACCAGACCTGATTGGACCGGTTGATCGACATGCCCTTGAGCAGATAAGGGGGGCTGATGCGAATTCTCGGCACGATTATTCGCACGCTTATCGTCGATGTGTTGAGCCGTCAGGCCGAGGGTTCGAATGGCGACGTGATAGGACCTGAGTTTATCGGTTGTGATCCGGGTGGGTGTCCAGCCTTGTTTCTTCAGCAGCTTGCGCATCAACTTCAACGCTGCTTGGGCGTTCCGCTTCGATTGCATGAGGAAATCCAGGACCTCGCCTTCATTGTCGACCCCGCGCCATAACCAATAACGCTGTCCGCGAATCACGATGACCATCTCATCAAGATGCCAATAGCCGTTGGGAATGGGTCGCGTGTGGCGCAGGTTTCGGGCAATCGGCGCACCCAACTTGAGGAACCAGCGCCGTACGCTCTCGTAGGAAATATCCAGACCCCGCTCCGCAAGGAGATCCTCCACATCCCGATAGCTCAGAGCGAACCTGGCATAGAGCCAAACGGCGCGTCGAATGATTTCCGGTGGAAAGCGGTGACGTTTGAAGGAGATGGTGTCCATCCCAAAAGGCTACACCGAAATCACCAGATCGAGATTAGAGCACTTAACGTGACAATGCACTGAGGCTGTATACTCAGCGCCATGGACATCCGAATTCTTTACTGCGCTACGTGAGCTACGGTTACTGAAAAAGCAGCGAGTTTCGCTGCCCTCATCCAGGAGAAGCTGGGCTCTCCCGTCGAACTCGAGAAAGGTCGGCATGGTCAGTTCGAAATCCTGGTCGATGGCCGCACGGTCATATCTCGGAAAGGCGGATTGATCGCCAAGCTCCTAGGGAGACCCTGGCCAAGCTCGGAGGCTGTCCTTTCAGCAGTACGCGCAGCCTCCGGGTGATGATTTCGCTCAGTTCCGATCCGCTCGGTAACCGGGACCTCGCAAAACCTGTCCCGGGCGTTCTTCCGTCGGGAGTCCGTCTCGGACCACTGCGCGGCCGTTGACGAAGACATAGCTGATCCCGACGGAGTAGTGGTTCGGATCCTCGAAGGTAGCCTTGTCGGCGATCTGCTCGGGGTCGAAAATGGTGATGTCTGCGGCCATGCCGGGTCGCAGAACACCCCGGTCCAGAAGTCCGACCCGCAGTGCGGGACGCGAAGTCATCTTGCGCACTGCCTCCTCGAGCGTTAGCAGTTTCTCCTCTCGCACGTACTTCCCCAGAATGCGTGCGAAGGTGCCCCAGGCCCGGGGGTGGGACTTGCTTTCCGACAGTGGCCCATCTTCGGCGCGAGCTCCAGAGTCGGTGTCGATGGAGACCAGGGGATGTTGCAAAGCGGTCCGCACATCCTGCTCTTCCATGATAGAGATGATGCAACTGGTGTTTGCATTATCTTGGATGACCAAGTCCATCAGGGCGTCCCTGGGATCCTTGTTCATCGATTGCCCGATTTCGGCCAGTGTCATTCCCTCGTACTGGCGCAAGTTTGGACTGAGAACTGAGCTCACCATCACCCCCTCGGCGCCGCCGGAACCATACCACTGGTTTTCCCAGGCGGCGGAGTCATCGGCCATTTCCGCCTTGATCCTTTCCCGGAGGGCATCGTTACGGAGGCGTTCGATCATTGGCTCGGTGCCCCCTTCTCGCACCCAGATGGGTAGGCAGGCATGCAGCCCATTGGAAGCTCGATTGTAGGGATACTGGTTAGCGCTCACGTCGAGGCCGCGGGCTCGTGCGGCTTCGAAGCGCGCCAAGACGTCGGTCATCTTGCCCCAGTTAGCCTGGTAAGCCGTTTTCAAGTGCCAGACTTCGGCCGGGATGCGGGCCCTCTCTGCGATGGCAAATACTTCATCCAGGGACTCGAAGATCGCTCCCGCCTCGGAACGCTGGTGCGTGATGTAAATCCCTCCATATTGAGCTGCTACTTTGGCTAGTTCTACGATTTCATCCGTGGAAGCGAAACGGTCCGGAACGTATTGCAAAGAGGTGCTCAGGCCGAGTGCTCCGTCTTCCATGGCCTGGGCCACGAGCTGTTTCATCTGTTCGAGTTCGGGCGGCGTGGCCGGTCGATCCTGGCGCCCGATGACATAATCCCGCACACCGCCGGCGCCCACGAAACTGGCGATATTGACAGCGGGGCGGGAACGGGTTTCCAGTCGCTCAAAATATTCCCGCAGAGTTCGGAAATCCTGGGCTACCTTGAAATGCTGGTAGCGTTCCCGCTGGGCCGCCATCATTCTCTCGTTCACCGGGGCGATGGAAGCGCCTTCGCCTGTGACTTCGGTGGTCACACCCTGAGTCGTCTTGCTGGCAGCCCGGCCGTCGACGAGGATGTTGAATTCTGATTGCCCCAGCATGTCGATAAATCCAGGAGCCACGATCAGGCCAGTCGCATCGACTTTCAGTGTGGCCTCCGAGTCACCCAGCTGTCCGATCGCGGCAATCCGCCCATCGGATAACCCGATATCGGCTCGAAACCAGGGTGTTCCAATCCCGTCCACAATTCGCCCGCCCGTAATGAGCACATCGAAAGCGCTACCCGTTTCGGGAGATTCTGCGCCAGGGCTGATGGGGGAGCAGCAAGTGAGAACAACCAGCAGGTAGGAAAGGATACGGGGGAGTCGATTCATGAACTGGATGCTAGCAGAGAGGCTGGCTACGGCACTAGCCCCTTTTTAGAAAGGAGAGGGTGGGCGGATCATTCAATGAAAGAAACTGAGCTCCCGGGCCCAGAGTGATCGACTCCGACTGCGCTTCGGGGCACCGCGATCAGAGCCGCCAGCGGGAGCGCAGCGTTCTGTCGCGCGGCTCACCTCGTTGCGACGAGTCTCGTGTTTCTCGGTCCAGCTTACGTTATTAAAGATAGATGACAGGTTCACACGGTCAGCAGACCGAGCAAGCACCAATTCGGGTTGCCCAGCTCGCCGGCTGCGCCGCATCGTTCTTGAAAGAACCTGGAATCGCTCACTCGCTTACGCTTCAGGCTGCGTAGGAATGCTTCGAAGCTCACGCGGCGCTTGGCCCCAATCTTTCGGAGCCTGAAGCGTCAGCACAAGCCGAACTTCGGAGAGGAAAGCAATAGCAACCGTCTCTCTGGAGCCCAGGGGAGCCGGAGTCCTGGTGCCGGCGAGTCCGGTTTTCCCGCACTCTCGCTCCCGCTCGGCGCTCTGAAAGCCCGGCTATAAGATCAGTGATCCCGACTTGGTCTTGCCGCCACCCCTCGACCTCCACATGCCGATACTCGCCCCTTCTCCTGACCCTCTGATGTTGACAGGCGTCTATGAGACAGTTCTCCGTTCGCTTCGCTCTCCAGGCGGAAACCCTACTGCCGATCGAGTTCGAGTTGCTGTTGAATGGTGCGCGAAAGCTTGGCCCAACACCCATCCTCCCCCAGCACGATTGATCTTCACTTTCGGACTGGACTTCCGCCGGGCAACGGAGCGTCAATGGAGGTGACCCGGGCGGCAATCATCGATAACGAGCCTGCCCGGAGGAGGCCACAAGATGCCGCCGATCGAGACCCAGATGACCGAGATCCAGGAGATGGACCTGCCGGCGCTGCGCGATGCATGGCGGCGCTATTACCGGGTGCCCCCGCCCCGGCGACTCAGCCGTGACCTGCTGATGCGCGGCATCGCCTATAAACTCCAGGAACAGGTCCACGGAGGGCTCTCCAAGGCGGCGCGGCGGCGGCTTCGGGCCCTGGCCCAGGCCTTCGCCGAGACCGGTCGGGTCGCCCCCGACAACGGCACCAAGGTGCGCCCCGGCACACGGCTGGTGCGCGAATGGCGAGGCCGCACCCATGTCGTCACCGCGACGGAAAGCGGCTTCGATTACGACGGGGAGGCCTATGGTTCCTTGACCGCTATCGCCCAACGCATCACGGGCGCGCACTGGTCCGGTCCTCGCTTCTTCGGCCTGCGGCCTTCAGGCGAGAGCGCATCGGCGGCGGAGCATGGCTGAGCATCGGAAATCACCACGGGCGAGGAGTCTGGCCACGGTGCGCTGCGCCATCTACACCCGCAAATCCTCCGAAGAAGGCCTCGAGCAGGACTTCAACTCGCTGCAGGCGCAGCGGGAGGCCTGCGAGGCCTATATCGCGAGCCAGAAGCACGAGGGCTGGATCGTGCTGCCCACCTGTTACGACGATGGCGGTGTCTCCGGCGCCACCCTGGAGCGTCCGGCGTTGCAACGCCTGCTCGCCGATGTCGAGGTCGGGCGGATCGACACGATCGTCGTCTACAAGGTCGACCGGCTGACCCGGACGCTGTCGGATTTTGCCCGGCTTGTGGAGATTTTTGATCGAAAGGCGGTCTCCTTCGTCTCGGTCACCCAGCAGTTCAACACCACCACCTCGATGGGGCGTCTGACCTTGAACGTCCTGCTCTCCTTCGCCCAGTTCGAGCGCGAGGTCACGGGCGAACGTATCCGCGACAAGATCGCCGCCTCGAAGAGGAAGGGGATGTGGATGGGCGGCAACCCGCCCTTGGGCTACGATGTGAAGGACAAAAAGCTCATCGTCAACAAGGCCGAGGCCGAAACGGTCCGGTCTATCTTCCGCCAGTACCGGGAAATCGAATCCGTGCGTGAACTGCGCGACCGGCTCGCCGCCGAAGGCGTCACCAGCAAGCGGCGAGTGAGGCGCGACGGCAGTATTGTCGGCGGCAAACCCATCAACCGCGGGGCGTTGTATTACCTGCTCCACAATCACCTCTACCGGGGCGAGATGGTCCACAAGGACAAGGCCTATCCCGGCCAGCATGAGGCCATTGTCGATGAAGCGCTGTGGGATGAGGTTCAAGCCACCCTGGCCGCCAACACGAACGGCGAGCGCCGAGAAGGGACCCGGCAACCGAGCCTGCTGACGGGGCTTGTCGTTGACGAGCAGGGCGAGGGCCTCTCACCCAGCCATGCCGTCAAGAAGGGACGGCGCTATTGCTACTACGTCTCCCGCCATCTCATCCTCGAGGGCAAGCGAGCCGGCCGCAAGGGGTGGCGCCTCCCGGCGGCGGATCTCGAAGGCCTCGTTACTGTCCGTCTCAGGGACTGGCTCGCTGATGCGGCCGCGATCAGCGCTGTCATCGATGGAGACCCTCAAGAGGCATCGGCTCATGCCAGCTTGATCACCCAGGCGCAATCGCTCGCGGACCGGTGGCCTGAGCTGAAACCGCACCAGGCCAAGACCTATCTCAATGCGCTTCTCCGGCGGGTGATCGTCGAGTCCGCCCGCATCGTGATCGAGATCGACGGCGAGCGGGCCCTAGCCACCCTCCTGGCAGGCCCGGACGTCGTCTCAATAAAAAGATCGAGGCAGGACGCTCAGCCAGCCAAACATCCGATCATCCTGGATATTCCAATCGCCCTTAAGCGCGCTGGCACGGGCATGAAACTAGTCGTCCCCGGCGCCCGCAACAATGCCAAGTGCGCCCCGGGCCTGATCCGGCTGCTGCTGCGCGCCTTCGCCATCCAGGATCGATTGGAGCAAAACCCCGATCTCACCCTGCAGCGGATCGCCGAGGCCGAAGGCGTCTCACCCTCCTATGTCACCCGGTTGCTGCGGCTTGCCTACCTCGCCCCGGACATCGTCACCGCCATCGTCGACGGGCGGCAACCGTCCGAGCTGACCGCCGAAAAGCTCATGAGAAACACCCGTCTGCCGCTCAGTTGGGAAGCCCAGCGAAAGCGGCTTGGGTTCAAGTACGCTTGACCTCCGGTCCATCGTAAGCCGGTCGGTTCTGTCGCTGGATGCAGGTCGTAGAGAGCTGCGTCAACCGTTTTGGACGTCGAAAAGACGGACCACTGAAAAGGGCTTGAGAGACGATGGCGCAGAAACGGCGCGCCACACCGCAACGACGCGTCTCTTTCAATGGAGGTCCATTGCCAAAATGCCCGTAAACGCCTGAAAATTAAAGACAAATCTGGTTAGAGAATTGAGAATAACGCAGTAATATCAACGAGATAAGTGGGTGGCGGAGAGGGTGGGATTCGAACCCACGGTACAGTTACCCGTACACACGCTTTCCAAGCGTGCTCCTTAAGCCACTCGGACACCTCTCCGCTTCGGAGGAGGTGGGATTCGAACCCACGTGCCAGGCTCTTCACCTGACAACCCGATTTCGAGTCGGGCCCGTTACGTCCACTTCGGTACTCCTCCACAAAACCGAAGGCCAGATTACACAGTTCTGCTGATTCAAAGTCAAGCTGGGTGGCGGCTTCGAGCGGGGGCTTTCAAAACGCCCGGACGCAGATGGGTTGAGAACCAATCTTCTCCCAGTATGGACTGCTCGAAGAACGAGAACCGAGAACGAGTAGGAGTACCGCTACGCTGAGTACGAGTACGTCTGGTCTTTGGTGATATATTGGCGCTGGCGTTTTGGCTGGAGCGAAAACTGCCGACGATCAGGTTTCGGGCCCTGTGCAATCTGCCCCCCGAACCATGTCAGATCCGGAAGGAAGCAGCATTAAGGGGATTCGTAGGTGTGCCGCAGGTAACCCGAAACCTGTCCAGACAGTCCTCAGAATTCGATTCAGGTTGGCGACGAGCTTGGAATCATCCTCAAAGCCGCCCTAAAACATGTGCTGTGCTCTCTCAATTCGGTAAAGTAGGTCTATGAGCTATCAAGTGTTGGCCCGTAAATGGCGGCCTCCCCGATTTAGCGATGTAGTGGGACAGGAAATCGTTACCCGAACCTTGGCCAACGCTATCCTGAGTGGCCGCATCGCGCATGCTTTTCTCTTTTCGGGTGTGCGCGGAGTGGGCAAAACGACCACTGCCCGTATTCTGGCCAAGTCTCTGAACTGTATTCAGGGTCCCACCATCGAGCCCTGCGATGAGTGTGACTCCTGCCGGGAGATTGCAGCTTCTGGCTCTGTTGACGTGCTGGAAATCGATGCCGCTTCCAACACCGGAGTCGACAATATCCGCGAGATCCGGGATAGCGTGCGCTATGGCACGGCGCGAGATCCTCTCAAGATCTTCATTATTGATGAAGTGCACATGCTCTCTACGGCCGCTTTCAATGCCCTCCTGAAGACGCTCGAAGAACCGCCTTCCCACGTCAAGTTCATCATGGCGACGACCGAGCTCCAGAAAATCCCAGTGACGATCCGCTCCCGCTGCCAGCACTTCGAATTCAAACCGATTCCATTGAGTCTGATCTTGGAACGACTGGAGTTGATTTGTCAGCAAGAGGGAATCCAGATCAGCGATTACGCTCTCCGCTGGGTGGCGGAGGCGGGACGCGGAAGCATGCGCGATGCTCAGTCGACGCTGGATCAGATCATCGCTCTGGCCGGAAGTGACGTGAAGGACGAGGACGTCCGCTCGATCCTCGGCGTGGTCGATGAAAAGATTCTGGAAGAGATCAGCGCAGCTTTGCTCGAACGGGATCCCTCTCGGCTTCTGGAAACCCTGGAAGAACTGACTCGTTCAGGAGTGGAAGCTCACAATTTTTGCCGCAAGTTGATTGGACATTTCCGCAATTTACTGGTCTTTAAGGTCGCTGGTTGGAATGAAAAGCTGATTCATGTGCCCGAGACTCACCGCGCGGTGCTGGAACGATTTGCCGGAGCTTTTTCCGAACTCGACCTGATTCGTTTCTATGATGCATTGAACACAACAGAAGAGGAGCTCCGGCAACATCCTCGGCCTCACACGCACTTGGAAATCGCCCTCGTCAAACTGATCGAGCTGGCCCGACTTCCCGAGCTGGAGGCGGTGATCACTCAACTCAAGGGAGGTCCGGCACCGGTGACCGGAGGGGCGCCGTCCAATCCCCGGTCTGCTCCGGGAGGAGGGAGAAATACGCTTCGCGGTTCCCCGGCTTCCGCTCCGATTCCGGTCTCGACTCAGAAACCTTTGCCAGTCTCTCCAGAACCCGAACGGAATCCCGAGCCCGCGGCCCCCGCTCCCCCAGTCTCGGATGCTTCGAGTTCCCGATCGCTGGACGAGTTGATGGATCTGTTGCAGAAGGATCAGCAGGTCAGGCTTTTCAACTCGTTGCAGCATGCCCGGCAGATTCAGTGGGAAGCGGATCGACTCGAGATTATCTTTGCAGCCGAAGAGAGCTTCCATGCATCGATCATCGACCAGGCCGACCAGCGCCGAGTTTTAGCGGAGACGTGTGCTAGAATCTGCGGCTCCGAAACTGTCCAGATCAGCGTTTGTCAAGCAGAGCAGAAGGAGTCCGGGGCATCTCGACCGGACCCGTTGCAGGACCCGGCTGTTCGGACCTTCATGAACGCCTTTCCAGGAAAGCACATCGTCGAGCACCACAGAGAGGATTAGTCGCCATGAACATGAAGAAGCTGTTGAAGCGGGCGCAGGAGATGCAGGCCCAAATCGATACTCAAATGCAGCAACTCCAAATCCAGGCTAGCAGTGGCGGCGGAGCCGTCACGGTGACTGTGGATGGGAGCAAAAAGGTGCAGGCGATCAAGCTCAACAAGGAAGTCGTGGATCCTGGTGATGTAGAGATGCTGGAGGACCTGATACTGGCAGCCCTGAACGAAGCCTTTGCAAAAGTTGATGAACAGATGCAACAGCAAGTAGGCGGCATGGCGGGCGGAATGATGGGTTTCTAAGAAGGAATTTTTGACAATGAAGGAGAATGTCGACCCTGTTGAACTCTTGATCGGCGAGTTGAAGAAGCTTCCTGGGATCGGAGCCAAATCGGCACAGCGAATCGCGTTCCATTTGATTCGCCGTCCTCCCGAGGCCAGTCTCGCACTGGCGGAAGCGATTCGGGAACTGCGCGGCCGGTTGGTCTTTTGCTCGCAGTGCAATAACACAGCGGGCGCGGATCCCTGCCGGATCTGTTCCGACCCGGGCCGCGCGCGCAAGGAAATCTGCGTTGTCCAAGAGCCCTTCAATGTGCTCTCGATCGAAAAGACGGGTCATTATCGCGGGTTGTTTCACGTGCTCCATGGAGAGATCTCTCCCATTAACGGCGTCGGCCCCGAGGATCTCAGGATCAAGAGCCTCCTAGAACGCTTGCGGGACGGAACAGTAGAGGAAGTCATCCTTGCCACGAATCCTACGATTGAAGGGGAGGCAACTGCCCTTTACCTCTCCAAGTTGATCAAGCCGTTGGGACTGCGAGTATCACGAATCGCCTCCGGTGTCCCCGTTGGTAGCGATCTCGAATACGCCGACGAAGTCACCCTGTCGAGAGCCCTCTCGGCCAGACAAGAAATGTGAAGAAAGAGTCACCCTCTACAGCACTCTACTTGCTTTTCTCCCGGTGTTTCGTCCGACCGTTGAGCAGATCATGGAGATGGGGGATCAGAGGCAGGACAGCGGAAAAAGAATCGGCGGCGCCTTTGGGGCTTCCCGGCAGACAAAGCACTAATGTGGAGCTGATGCTTCCGGCCAAGGAACGTGAGAGGGCGGCAAATAGTGTCTTCTCGAGCCCCTTTTGCCGCATCAATTCGGCCAGGCCGGGAATCGACTTCTCGAGCAGCGGACTGACCGCCTCAGGTGTGACATCGCGAGGGCCGAGGCCGGTGCCACCGGTGGTGAGAATCAGGTCGAACCCCTTGCTGACAAGCCCAGAAAGCTCTTGCTGGATGGCGGATATCTCATCCGGAACCGTACGCCGGACGCCGACTTCCCACTCTTGCTGGTGGCAAATGTCAGCTAAGACCTGGCCCGAACGATCCTGGCGGAACCCTGCGAAGCATCCGTCGGAGATGGTCATCACCGCCGCCTTCACGTGCCGTATTCCTCGATCCAGACTTCGCCGTCTTCGTAGCACTCCTTTTTCCAGATGGGAATCGTGGTTTTGAGGCGATCGATCAGGTAGCGGCAGGCTTCGAAAGCGTCAGCCCGATGGGAGGACGAAACTGCGATGAATACGCTGCTCTCGCCGATCTCCAGCCGGCCTATCCGGTGAACCACGACCACTTGCAGCACCGAAAAACGTTCGAGCGTCTCCTGGCGAAGCTTTTCCAGTTCTTTCAGAGCCATCCCTGGATAGGCTTCGTAGAAGAGATGAGTGACTTGTTTTCCGCGAGCATGATCGCGCACTACACCGTCGAAAGTAACGATAGCCCCCGCTTTCGAAGAAGCTACGCTCCGGAGGATCTCTCGAGGGACGATAGGCATCTCGATCAGCTTCGCTTGCATTCCGCTATCCGCCGCTGACAGGGGGGAAGAAAGCCACTTCATCGCCATCCCGAACCGGGCTGTCCATACCGGCGTACTCCTCGTTGACAGCTACCAGTAGACTCTTCTGATGGGCTAGCAAGTCCGGAAATCGGGCCGTTAGATCTTGAAAGAGGTGAGAGACGGTGCCTTCTCGTGCCGGAGGAAGCTCGAGCCAGCTAGTTCCGGCGATATCTCGCAAAGAAGCGAACAGACGAATAGTGACCATAGCTACACGGTATTATACTGTAGGTGTCACGGCTGATCCGCCCTGCACGTAACCGGGGAGCTCTCTTGACTCGATCTTCAGCAGAAAGTACGACAAAGTCCCGTCCCAGGGCGACCGGCCGGCGGCTAGTGCTGCGTTCAGGAAATAACGTATCAATTGTTGGTAGCCTGCTGGCCACGCTCCTTTTTCTGGGGAATCCACTTTTGCAAGCCGAGATCCTCAGGATGGATATTGACGGAGTCATCGACCCGGTGACGTCTGAGTTTATTCAAGACGGCCTTCAGGCAGCCCGGGATTCCTCAGCCGAACTGGTCCTGATCCGGCTCAACACGCCCGGGGGTCTGGGCATCTCGATGCAGGAAATCATTCAAGATATCCTGAACTCCCCAGTTCCCGTCGTCTGCTATGTCGGACCTCAGGGAAGCCACGCCGCATCGGCCGGTTTTTTCATTCTCCTATCGGCTGATGTGGCGGCCATGTCTCCAGGCACGAATACGGGTGCTGCCCATCCAGTGTTTCCATTCGGGATGGAAAACGAAGGCATGCTCGAAAAGGTCACCAACGACGCTTTGGCCAACCTGCGGGCCATTGTCAAGCAGCGTTCCCGCAACTATGAACTGGCTGAAAAAGGGGTGATCGAAAGCGTTTCTTACACCGCGGAAGAAGCTCTCGAGGGTAAGCTGATCGATCTTATCGCCGTGAGTGAGAGCGAGCTCCTGAGCCAGCTGGATGGGTTCGAGGTTCGGAGGCTCGGTGGCCAGCCGGTGCAGTTGAGTCTTACGGGTCTGACCACCCGGGTGTTCGAAAAGACAGTCCGCCAGGAGTTCTTATCGGCGATCGCCAGTCCCAATTTGGCACTCATCCTGGGTTTGGTCGGGCTGCTCGGATTGTATTTTGAATTCACCCATCCTGGGATGATTGCTCCCGGAGTAGTGGGGTCCATTTGCCTCTTGTTGGCACTGCTCGGATTTTCGTTGCTCCCGGTGAACTATGTCGGCGTTCTACTCATTATTCTGGCTTTGGGGTTGTTTATAGCCGAGGTGACGATCCAGGGATTTGGCGTACTTGGAATCGGTGGCACGATCTCGCTGGTTCTGGGCTTGATCTTTCTCATCGACTCGCCCTATCCGGCGCTCCGTATCGGCTACGGCGCCGCGCTGGCAGTGGCGCTTCCCTTCGCTGCCATCTTCTGTTTCTTTCTGTGGGTTGTGGTGCGCAATCGGAGCTCACCCGTGACCACTGGGAAGGAAGGCTTGATCGGAGTCGAGGGGGTAGCCCGGACCCCGATCAGTCCGGAGGGAGGCAAGGTGTTCGTGTTGGGGGAGTGGTGGAATGCCGTGGCCGAGGGCCCCATTGCCGCCGGTGAACGGGTCGAAGTCATGGAGGTTCGCCGACTGACGCTTTTCGTGCGACCGAGTCGACTTGTCAAGAGTTCGTTTCCAATCGCAACTGATACCGAGGGGAGTTGATCATGATGCCAAATATGTTCGTTGTCGCCGTGGTTCTGCTGATACTGGGATACCTTGCGTCGATGGTGGTCATCCTCCGGGAATACGAACGAGGAGTGGTTTTTCGACTCGGGAGAATCGTGGGAGAACCCTGGGGCCCTGGCCTGATCTTTATCGTCCGTCCCCTGTATCGCATGGACCGAATCAGCTTACGAACCGTGACCATGGACGTTCCGGCACAAGATGTCATCACCCGGGACAATGTTTCCATGAAGGTCAATGCCATCATCTACTTCCGGGTTGTGGATGCCAATCGGGCAGTGCTTTCAGTCGAAAACTATCTCTATGCCACTTCCCAGGTAGCACAGACCACCCTGCGCTCCGTCCTGGGAGAGGTCGAGTTGGACGATCTGTTGAGCAAGCGGGAGCAACTGAACGAACGGCTTCAGTCGATTCTCGATGAGAGTACTGATACCTGGGGCATCAAAGTCTCTATGGTCGAGGTCAAAACCGTCGATCTACCTCCGGAAATGCAGCGCGCCATGGCTCGCCAAGCCGAGGCTGAACGGGAGAAAAGAGCCAAGATCATCCACGCCGAGGGAGAATACCAGGCCGCGGAACGTCTGTTGCAGGCGGCTCAGACCCTGGCTCAAGAACCGACGGCAATGCAGCTGCGCTATCTGTCTACTTTGACGGAGATCGGCATGGAGCAGAATTCCACGATCGTCTTTCCGATTCCGATTGACTTGCTGGGAGGCCTGTTAAAGAAGGAGGGATCGAGTGGCCAGTAGGCTTCGGCCGCTCGAAACGGCGGGCCTATACCTCTTGGTCTTCGGCTTCAGCATCTTTTTCTTCGTGGCCGGAGTCATGGTGGGGCGATGGCTTCCGCGCGAGGCGGCGCCACCGGCGACAGTGGTGACGTTGCCCGAGAAGGACTCCGAGGAAGATCTGGGAATCTATCGAGAAATGGGGGCGGGCCGGGATGAACCAGAGCAGGGTATTGCCGACCCCTCCGACCCCTCCGCCCCCCCGTCCTCCGTTCCCGGCTCGGCAAGCAATCCAGCGAACTCTCAGATCGCCCCGGCGCAGGCTTCCGCTCCGGACGGTCCCAGCTATTTCACGGTGCAGGTGGGAGCCTTTTCGGACATCCGCGCGGTGAATCAACTGGTCTTGCGTTTGGGCGCCAAGGGATATCCTCAGCGCGTCATCGAACCGGGTGAACAGGGGAATCAAGCCTACCTGATCTGGGTGGATAGCTTCGACTCAAGGGCCGGCGCAGCATCGATCGAGGAGCGCCTCAAGGCGGACGGTTTTGCCACCTTTGTCAAGCAGGTTCCGGGTACTCCGGCTCCATGAGACTCCCGTCCGCGCGAATTCTGGGAACTCTCGCCCGACGTTTGATTCTTCCCCCCTTGGCGGGCCTGTTGCTGGCGCTGTCTTTTCCCGATTCGGCCATTTTCCCACTGGCCTGGATGGCGTTCGTTCCTTACTTGGTTTTTCTGCTAAGGCGCCCCGATTGGCTGACTCTGAGCCTGGGGCACTTCCTCTTCTGCCTCGTCTACTTGGGAGGAGTGCTTTATTGGATCGGCGGCGTACTCTCCGGCTATGCCGGCTTTGGAGCGATTTCCACAGGCCTCACTTTTCTGGCTCTTCTCTTGCTGCTCTCTCTTCTCCTGATTCCTTTCTCGTTGGGAGTTTGGTTGTTGGCGGCCCGTTCGGAACTGGCAGCGTTGGTAGGGGCGCCGGCTCTGTGGGTGATGGGTGAGCTGTTGCGCAACTCTTTCCCCGCCGGAGGCTTCCCTTGGGGGGTGGTCGGATACTCGCAATACCCGGTCCAGTGGCTGGTTCAAGTGGCCGACCTGGGAGGAGTCAACCTGATATCTTTTCTGGTGCTGGCGGGGAACTGCGCACTCTTGTCGCTAATCAGGGGCCGCCACCTACGCCAGGCAGGATGCGTCGGGGTGGCGATTCTGGTGGCCAGTCTTTACGGGTGGTGGCGGCTCGGAAGCGACTTCGAAGATGACTCCGAGTTGAGGGTCGCGCTGGTTCAGCCAGTGGTGGAGCTGACTCGGGACCGAGACTATTACGCTCGAATCTTTTTTCGCAAGGTGGCCGACGCCTACCGTCGGAGCGCTGTCCAGGGGGTCGACTGGGTAGTCCTTCCCGAGGCGCCCAACCCGTTTCAATACGGTCCTGATTTCTATTTCACCGACTTCTGGAACAAGCTGGCCCATGACTTCCAGGTGCCCGTACTGTTAAATTCCGTTACCCGCGAAGATCAGGGGAGAAGGCGATACAATAGCGTCTATCTCGTGGATGAGGAAGGGCAGTCAAGCTACCGCTACGACAAGACCCATCTAGTGCCGTTTGGAGAATACTTGCCCTGGGGGAGTATTCTCGGATTCGCTCGTCCTCTGGTCCAGCAGGCCGGTGGCTTCACAGCAGGTGATGGCTCATCCGCAATCGGGGATATTCGGGGGCAGGCTTTCGGTACCCTGATCTGCTATGAGAGTATCTTTCCCAACCTGAGCCGGAAGTTGGTGCGAAACGGGGCCAAGTTACTGGTCAATGTGACCAATGACCACTGGTTCGGAGAGACTTCGGCCCCTCGTCAACATATGGAGATGGCAGCCTTCCGGGCGATTGAGAATCGAAGGCCGATCCTGCGCGCCGCCAACAGCGGGTTTTCCGGCCTGATCGATGCCAGCGGGAGGATCCGCTCGCGGACAGCCCTCAATCAAGAAGCCATCAGCGTGGTGGTGGTCCGGCCGGGGAGCATCTTGACTCTATTCTCGGTTTGGGGCCAGGGATTGAACGTTTCGCTTATAATGGTTTCTGCCGTGTTGGTATGGGCGCTGTGCTGGCAGCGGGATAGAGAAAGGAAGCCGAACGGTGGAAGACTATCGTAGCCGGGTGCAAGATCTGGAAGAGAGGATCGGGCACCTTTGGGAGTATCTTTGACGTAGCCGCCAAGCAGAAAGAGCTTGCGCAGATCGAGCAGCGGCTGGCTGATCCTTCGATCTGGGCGGATCCCTCAGCTTCTCAGCCCATCCTCAAACGGAGACGCCGCCTCCAGGTAGCCGTCGAGTTGGCGGAAGGTTGCAAGTCGGCCCTCGAAGATATTCACACCTTGCTGGAACTCGAAAGTGAGGGCGAAGAAGTCGGTCAGGAGATCGCGAGCGAATTGGGTTCGCTCGAGCCGCGAGTGGCCAAGGCTGAGATCCAGACCCTGCTGGGGGGTGAACACGACGCCAACGATGCGATCGTCACGATCCATCCCGGGGCAGGCGGGACGGAAAGTCAGGACTGGGCAGAAATGCTGGTCCGCATGTATCTGCGCTGGTCGGAAAAATCAGGCCACAAGACGGAGATCACCGACTATCAGGGTGGTGAGGAAGCCGGCATCAAGTCGGTGACGTTTCTGGTCCGGGGAGAGTATGCCTATGGACACCTGTCGGCCGAAATCGGGGTGCATCGACTGGTCAGAATCTCGCCATTCGATGCCGGAGCCCGAAGACATACGTCGTTTGCTTCGGTCTTCGTGACTCCCGATGTCGAAGAAGAGGCCGATATCGAGATCGAGGACAAGGACCTTCGAGTCGACACCTACCGTTCCTCGGGCGCCGGAGGCCAACATGTCAATGTTACCGATTCGGCAGTGAGAATAACCCACTTGCCGACCAACATTGTCGTCCAGTGCCAGAACGAACGATCGCAGCACCGCAACAAGGATATGGCGTTGCGGATCCTCAAGTCCAAGTTGTTCGAGCTAGAACAGAAAAAACGGCAGGAAAAGCTCAATCAACTGGAAGCTTCCAAAGCCGACATCGGCTGGGGGAGTCAGATCCGTTCCTACGTCCTCCACCCGTACCGGATGGTGAAGGATCATCGGACCAAGCTCGAGACCGGAAATGTCGATGCCGTTCTGGACGGAGAGATTGGAGACTTCGTCACGGAGGCCTTGAAACTCAAGACCCGCAAGCGTGTGGAGCGGGAAGGAGCTGTCGCTGATGCCTGAAACAAGAGCTGACAGTGGGAAGCGACCCGACACCGGACTGACTCGTCAGGCCAGTGTCTTGCGGCGCAATTCAAAAGGAACTCTTCGCCTCCGTTCTGAATACGGGGGTTTCCAGAAAACGATCGTGTTACTTTTCATGCTCGTGTCAATCTCGGGTGCCACCGTCCTCCTCATCTCTGAGAGCAACCGGCAGCTTCTGATTAGCCGACTCGGAATCGAGTGGACTCGGCTCTACCAGAGTAAGGAATCGCGTGGGATCTTCGAACTGCCCCCGCCGCCTCCGCGCCGAATTGAACCCCAGGTGATCTTTCGAAGCGTGGCGCCGGTGGCCGCTCCGGAAGGCACCGTGTACACGGCAACTCCCGACGAGAGCGGTGGTGAGACGATTCAAAAAATCTTCATTCCGCCCCAGGTGACCCCCGGGTTTGAAGCCGCTTTTCGGCTTCTGAGCAGTGAATCGGTGGCCGCCTCAAAGCTCTTCAAAGGGGAACTGCCGAATCTCCGCTACAAAGAATGGAAGCCGCTCCAGAACAAGCATCCCGAGTATTTGATCGCGATGGTGGCAGAACTGATAACGAGTCAGACCGAGTTACAATATGTTTGGTCCGTGAACACCGAAACGAGTCGCATTGTACCTCTTAGCCAGGATGCTCGCGATCTGGAAAGAAATAGGTAAGAGTCCCCAGCGGAAGCCGATCCCGCGCTTCGCGCGCTGAATAACAGAGCATGGAAATGGCCACACCGGGCTGCTAGACTGCTTCACTGTGGGCCTGCGCTGGGACATCCGACAACCCGTAGAGAACGACTCTTCCGGGCTCGCTTGTGAGCTGGGAATCCACCCGGTACTGGCTGGGATTCTGATCAACCGCGGACTCGGCGAGACGCCAGCTGCAGAAGCCTTCCTCCATCCGCGCCTTTCCGATCTCCACGATCCCCTGACCATGAAAGACATGGACCGCGTCGTAGGCCGTATCCTTCTGGCTCGAGAAAGAGGCGAGAAGATCCTGATCTATGGGGACTACGATGTCGACGGAATCACGTCGACGGTGGTTCTTCGGCGAGCACTCGAAATCTTGCGGGTAGAGGTGGACTTCTATTTGCCCAAAAGGTTGGAGGACGGGTACGGTCTGCGCACCCACGTGATTCAGTGGGCAGCCGACCAGGGTTATCGTCTGGTCATCACGGCCGATTCCGGCATCCGGGCCTTTGAGGTCTGCCAGGTCGCTCGCGATCGAGGAATCGATTTGATCGTCACAGATCACCATTTACCGGATAACGAATTGCCGTGCGCTTGGGCGATCATCAACCCCAAGCAGCCGGGCTGCAATTACCCGGACAAGGACTTGGCGGCCGTGGGAGTGATCTTCAAGCTGGTGCAAGCGCTTTTCGAGGCGGAAGGGCTGAGTCGTTATGTCGAGCACTTCTTGAAGCTGGTGGCGATTGGAACGATTGCCGATCTGGTTCCTCTCAGAGGGGAGAACCGAGTGATTTCGAAGCTGGGACTTGCCGGTCTGGCGGAGCCCCACAATATCGGCCTGAAGGCTCTCTTGGAAGGTGCCGGTGTCGGCCAAGAAGTCAGTCACTTCGACGTCGGTTTTAAGCTGGCGCCGCGGATCAATGCGGTCACCCGAATGGGCGGCGGCCGCGAGGTGGTTGACCTATTTGCGGTCCAGGATGATGTCCAAGCCCGTCAGATTGTGGATCAGATGAATCAGAAGAATCTGCAGCGGAGGGAGGTAGAGGACCGAATTCTGCAGCAGATTCTGGCGCGGGCTGAGGAAAACCCAGCCGACTTCGAAAAGAAATTCATTCTGGTCTCGGGGCGTGACTGGCACCGAGGAGTCATCGGAATCGTCGCCTCCCGGCTGGTGGAACGGTTCTATCGACCGGTCCTGGTGATCTCCCAGAGTGACGAAATGTGCCAGGGATCGGGTCGCAGTATCCCCGGGTTTCACTTGCTGAACGCCCTCGAAAGTTGCCGGGATCTCTTCGCCGCCTTCGGCGGTCATACTCAAGCCGTAGGGTGTTCCTTTGAACCGAAGGACTACACTCCCTCCCTGCAAAGCGAATTATCCACACGCCTTGAAGCCTACGCCGCGGAGCAGTTGGGGCCGGACGATCTGGTCCCCTCGATCGCAATTGAAAGCCTCCTGCCAGTTGAGGATCTGACGCTTGGTTTCTATGCGCAACTCAATGAGCTGGCGCCCTTTGGAATCGGAAATCCTCTTCCCATCTTCGCTTCTCGTCAGGTAGAGGTAGTGGGTGGTCCCTGGATCTTGAAAGAAAAGCATCTCAAATTCAAGATGCGGGCCAACGGGTCTGCGGTCGACGCAGTGTGGTGGCGCCAGGCCTGTGCTGCGCAGAATGTCGAAAGTGGTTCACGCCTCGACCTGGCCTATTCTCTGGGCAAGAATACCTACCGAGGTCTGGAGAGCCTGCAGGTTACAGTCAAGGATATCCGCACCGGAGTCGGACAGACTCCTGACGAATCGCCGCCTCAACCGACAAGACATGTCACTTCCCTTTCAGGCCGTCATCCGGAAATGTCCAACTCGACTCGACTGTAAAGAAGTGACCTTGGGCAAAGGCAAAGGCAAAGGCAAGGTTTCTCCCGGCCACTCCCATTTTGGAACGAACCTAGAGACGGGGTAAACTGAAAGACAATGATCCTAGCATGGCACGAGCTCCTCGAGAATCCTTCATGGGGCTGAGACGATCCATTAAGGCCGTTCTGGTGCTGGTTGTGTTGTCCATTATCACGGCCATCGTTTCCAGTTTCCTGATCCGATCCCGCAATCTTCCTGCCTCACCCGAGAACGACCTGCTGCCGGAGGATGTGGAGAGCCGCGGCACCAACTTCGACCACTCTGAGTTCAAGCTGGGGAAGGTCGTTTTTCGTGTCCGATCCGACACCGACACACTCAGCGCTCAGGGAGAGCGGCTGCTCCAGGATGTGGAACTCCTGGTGTTTGGCGAGGATGGCCAGGTAGCTGACGCCGTTACCGGCTTGGACGGCACCTATTGGCTCGATCAGAAGCGGATCGAGTTGCGCAAGGAGGTCAAAGTCCGCCTCTCGGATGGGACCGAGATCCTCTCAGATCGGCTGGAGGGAGATCTGGAGCGGGAAGTCATCCATATTCGCGATGGGTTTACCTTCAGGAGGGGCGAGGCTTGGGGTTCGGGAGTGGATCTGAAGTACCAGATCGGCAGCCGCCGACTGACTGCCGGGAGGGCGTTCCAGATGCAGTTGCCCGCTCCCAACGGTCTGCTCTCCCTCAAGGCAAAGAGTGCGGATTACGATTTGAACAAGGGGCTGATGGTGCTGGAGAAGGAGGCCCGAATCGAGGCGGATCATGACCAGTTGTGGGGCCAGCTCGTCTTGATCAAATTCACGCCAGGGCAGCAAATCCAAAGTCTCGACGCCATAGGGCAAGCCGGCTTCTCCAGCCTGCCCCACCAGTTCAGTGGAGAGCAGATCTCGATCGGTTTCGATGCCGATGGGCACGGAGTAACAGAATTCCGAGTCGAATCGGGACCTCCTGATGACGGGAGTGCAAGGGGCCGCGCCCACTATCGTAAAGTTGTCGCAGGGGGAGATCACACAGTCGATTCAGACCGAATCGATCTCGTTCCGCAGCCGGGAGCCAGCTCGACTTCTGATCTCAAGCTGAAGTCTTTTCAGGCTTCGGGCGATGTAAGCTTCCGATCGACGGGCCGTTCGGTCCTCGAATCGGGAAGTGATCAGCTGCGTGGGAATTTTCAAGAATCCGGACACCTGGATGAAGTCGTACTGGAGGGACGGGTAAGGCTGAACCATCGCTCCCCGGGATCACCCCGGCAGTCTCTCCAATCCCCGCAAGTGGTGTGCCGGTTTCAGAACGGGCGTCTATCCGAGACTCGAGCCATGGGTCCCGTTTTTCTGGAGATAGAGGGGGAGAAGGCCAGCCGCACTTTGCAGGCAACGAATTGGGTCGCCATATCGTTCGAGCTGGGACAACCGACACGACTCGAGGCGCTCGGAGAGGTGAATATCAATATTCTGGAGAGCCGGCTGGAGAGTAGTTTGAAGGCTCCTCAAATGACGGCTCGCTTCAAGACCGGGCTTCTCGATCATCTCGTGGCCGGAACCGGCGTCCAACTGATTTCCCATGATTCTCAGACTTCGCGTACTTCGAAGAGTCGCAGTCTGGAGGCTTTCTTTCAAGCTGGCCTGCTGCATGAAATCGTCCAGCAAGGGGACTTCTTGCTGGTGGAGCAGACAGCGACTGGAACCACGCGGTTGGAGTCGGGAGAGGCTCTTTTCAGGGTTTCCAGTGGGGAGTTACAGACCGGAGGATCCAGGCGAGGTCGTCTCACCCAGATGAGCGATTCGGGAGGGGAATCTGTAGTCACCGAGGCCGCGATCTTTCGACTGCTCCAGAAAGATCGCAGCATCCTAGCCGAGGGTCAGGTCGAGAGTGAGTTGGCCGATCCCGATGCCACGCAACCGGTCCGGATCTCGAGCCAACGAATGCGAGGGAGTGAGGTCCAAGACTGGGTGATCTATGATGGAGGCCTACCCTTGCTCAGAACCGATCGGAGCCAGGTAACGGGCCAAGAAATTCGAGTGCAGCGAAGCAGTCGATTGATGGTCGTGGAGGGATCTGTCGACAGTCGCCTGACGCAGACCGATGGGGAGGGGACCCAGGAGTATCATATCCAATCCCATCGCCTCGAAGTCGATCGCTCCTCCCGCCAGGCACTCTATACCGGTGAGGTCCGGGCACGCCGCGAAGACATGTTATTGAAGGCTCCCTTCGTCCAGCTTTTCATGGCGGCAGAAGCGAATGATAAAGTGAGTGAGGTGCGGGCTTGGGATGGAGTGGTTATCGAAGAGCCAACCCGCCTGGCAACAGGGGAAAGGTGTTTCTACTTTCCCGATGAGAACTTGGTTCGCCTCTTCGGGAACCCGGCCCAGGTCACCGATGACAAGCAAGGGAAGGCCTCCGGTCCGCGCCTGGTCTTCTATCCGGGAAAGGAAGAACTAATCATCGAGAGTAAACCTGAGAAAGCTCCATGAGTCTGGAGAGCTTCAAAGCGAAGTTAGAGGCCAAAGGTCTGGAGAAGATCTACCGGGGCCGCCGGGTCGTCAATTCCGTCAGCCTGGAAATCGAGGCTGGCGAAGTGATCGGGTTATTGGGGCCGAATGGAGCGGGCAAGACAACCACCTTCTATATGATCGTGGGATTGACCAGCCCGGAGTCGGGAAAAGTGCTGCTCAACGGTCAGGACATCACCGAGCTTCCGATGTACCTGAGAGCTCGCAAGGGGATCAGCTATCTTCCTCAAGAGCCATCGGTTTTTCGCAAGCTGACGGTTGAGGACAATCTCTATGCTATAGCCGAGACTCTGGATCTGAGCCCCGGGCTGGCCGATCAGCTGGTTAGCGAACTGCTGGATGAGTTTGGCATCGCCAGCCTGCGCGGGAATCCGGCCTACACCCTTTCCGGAGGCGAGAGGAGGCGGCTCGAGATCGCCCGTTCATTGGTCACAAAACCGGCCTTCATCCTACTCGACGAACCCTTCGCCGGGATTGACCCTCTGGCCGTTCAAGACATCCAACAAATCGTGGTTCGCCTCAAGTCGAGAGGGATCGGTGTCCTAATCACGGACCACAACGTTCGAGAGACGCTCAAGATCACCGACCGAGCCTATGTCATTCGAGAAGGGACTATCTTCCGCTCGGGAACTCCCGACCGCCTCTCCTCCGATCTGGAAGTTAAGAAAGTTTATCTGGGCGAGCATTTCCAACTATACTGAAGCTCGTCAATGAAACGCATCCTGGAAACCATAACTACCGTGTAGCCATGGCTTACAGGACTAAAGCAACTTTATCGGACCGAGCCAGACCTTGAGAAGACAGCAGCTGAGAACAACTCTGAACGTAAAATTGCAGCAGCGGTTGGCCATGACTCCGTCGCTGCTACAAAAGATTGAGTTGCTCACGCTGAATCGGCTCGAGTTGTCCGAATTACTGCAACAGGAGTTGGCCGAAAACCCGGTGCTGGAGGAAGCGCAGGAGCGGCCCGATCCCGGGCCTGGCCAGGAAGAGCCTTCCTCAGCAGATGTCGAAAAGCCAGAATCAGAACGGAGCCGTGAAGAGTTCGATTATGAATACTTCTTTGGTGAGTATCTGGCCCCAAGTTATCAACGCTCCCAAGTGGAGGCGCCGGATGATCGGCCCTCTTTCGAGAGTTTTCTGGCAAGTTCCACCTCCCTTAGCGACCACCTGAATTGGCAGCTCAATCTCCTCGAGCTCGAGCCGGAACTGATTGAAACAACGTACTATCTGGTCGGCAACATCAATCAGGAAGGTTATCTGACGACTACCCTGGAGGAGGTCTGTCAAGAAGTCGGAGTTGCCGAAGAGACCGCTGAGCAAGCTCTTGAAATTGTCCAATCGCTCGATCCGGCCGGAGTCGGCTGTCGCGATCTACAGGAGTGCCTTCTCATCCAAGTGCGGGGAGCCGGGTTAGCTGGGTCCATGCCGGAGATTCTGATTCGGGATTGCTTGCCGCTCCTGCAAGCCAAACGATACAAGGAAATCGCCCGCCGCTTGAGTTGTGATCTGGAAGAGATTCGGGAAGCACTCGAAACTCTACGTCAGTTCACCCCGCGTCCTGGTCAGCAATACGGTTCGAGCGATCCAGTCTATATTCAGCCGGACGTTTCCATGTCTAAGGACGACGGGGAATATAAGGTTGAAGTGGCCGACGACGGAATGCCCAAGTTGCGCCTGAACCGGGCGTACCGGGCCCTGCTCCGGCAGCAGGAAGTACCCAAGGATACCAAAAGCTTCATCAAGGACCGGATGCGGGCGGCGATGGAACTGTTAAAGAGTATCGATCAGCGCGAGCAGACTATCTATCGTGTGTGCAAGGTGATCGTTCGCCGCCAGGCCGATTTCTTGGACTCCGGGCTGCTGGCTCTCAAACCCATGCTGATCAAGGATGTTGCCGAGGAACTCGGAGTCCACTCCTCGACCATCTCACGGGTGGTCTCCAACAAATATGCTCTTACGCCACAAGGCATCGTGGAACTTCGCAAGTTTTTCTCAGTCGGAGTAGAAGGCGCCGATGGTATGAATGTGTCGACTCTAAGGGTCAAGCAGCAGATTCGACAGATCATCGAGAATGAAGACAACAAAAAGCCCTTCTCTGACCAGAAGATCTCCAAGATGTTGAATCTCTTAGGCATTCAGATCACGCGTCGCACAGTGGCCAAGTATCGAGACCAAATGAATATCGCGGGATCGCGCGATCGCAAGATGGCGGTCTCTCTCTGATCCTCGAATCTAGCCGGAAACTCCGCCCATGACTGCTCCTCCGAGTTCCGAGCGTTCCGATCAAGTTACCGTCCAGGAATTCTTCGAAGCCTTGCAGAAGCGTATCGAAGTTCAATTGCTGTGCGGTCATTCGGGCCTGCATCGTGAACTTCACTCTCACCGGATCCAAAAGCTGGGCCTTGGTCTGGCGGGGTTCGTCGATTACTTGCATCAGGATCGGGCGCAGTTCATTGGGCGTTCCGAAATGGGCTATTTCGCCACTCTCACTCCAGAGCAGGGCCGGCGCGCTCTGGAAGCGATCTTCGCTCGGGACCTTAGTTGTCTGGTTGTCACCACCGGATTGTCTCTAGCCAATGATTTTCTGGATCTGGCCGAGCAACATTCGACCCCCATCCTGTGGACTCCGATCGTCAGCTCCAAGGCGATTTCCGAGGTAACGACCTGTCTGGAAGAATTCCTGGCCCCCACCCTGTCGGTCCACGCCAGCCTGGTTGACGTCTTTGGGTTGGGAGTGCTTCTGCAAGGGGCTTCGGGAGTGGGGAAGAGTGAATGCGCTCTAGACCTAGTCTTGAAAGGACACCGTATCATCTCGGACGACCTTGTCGAGATTCGACGATTCGAGGGTCAAGGATTGGTGGGACAGAGACCATCGACGTTTCCCTTTCTGATGGAAGTCCGAGGACTTGGAATTCTCGACGTCAAGGATCTGTTTGGGATTTCAGCGGTGCTCCCCAGGAAGACGATCGAACTGGCTGTACACTTGAGATACGGTCAAGAGTTGTCCGATCGCCTGGGGCTGGAACAGGATGAGCAGTCGTTTCTGGACGTACTGGTTCCACGGATTACGATTCCCGTCATCGCGGGCCGAAATCTGGCGACACTTGTGGAGGTCGCCGTGCGTCTTCAATTGCTTCGCCAGCAGGGCTACGATTCTACTCGAACCCTAGTGGAGGATCTGGAAGAACGGCTGAAACAGGACTAGAATGAGTTCATCTTGACCCCCAAGATCGAGGGTTGGAAAGTCGGAGAACGAGGAGGAAGCGTGGAAGAGAGGCCCCTCGTGGGCGCGGTGCTGGTGACTCATGCGAATCTGGGCGAGGTCCTTGTGGAAACGGCGCGTGCCATCGTTGGAGACGCAGAACATATCGAGACGGTTTCCTTGGCTTGGGGCGATCCTCTTGAAGATGCCGAGGAACGGATTCAAGCAGCTCTCAAGAAGGTGGACCAGGGCTCAGGAGTCATCATTCTCACGGATATGTTCGGGGGCACCCCATCGAATCTCTCACTGGCTTTTCTGGAAGAAGATCGGGTCGAAGTGATCAGCGGAGTCAATCTGGCCATGGTCATCAAGATTTCCAATCAAGGCTCGGAAACCCTGTCAGACCTGGCCCAGACTGTCAGGGAACATGGCATCAAGCAGATCTCTATTGCCAGCAAACTCTTGACAGAATGATTGAAGGGACGGTCGAAGTCAGCAACGGTCTTGGATTGCATGCACGGGCGGCCGCGAAGTTGGTCACGGTCGCTTCTCGATTCGAGAGCGATATCAAGCTGGCCCGTCGAGGTAAAACCGAACAAATCGATGGGAAGAGCATTCTGGGAATCCTCTTCCTGGCGGCAGTTCGAGGCACCAGCCTCCGCTTCACAATTCAGGGTCCGGACGAGCATCAGGCAATGACTGCTATCCAAGAACTCTTTCGGCGCGGCTTTGAGGAGTTCGAATGAAATTCCTCGAATACGAGGCGCTCCATGTGCTGCAGGGTGTCGGGCTTTCCCCAGGAGTCAGCCAGGGTTGTGTTTGCCGTCTTCAGGCTCACGGTCCGGTGGTCCAACGACTCCATATTGGACCTTCAGAGATTGCCGAAGAACTGAATCAACTGGCGGCTGCGGTCAATCGTACCCGCCAGCAGTTGATCGAGATCAAGGCGCAACTTCAGGACCGGGTGGGAGGGGAGAGTGCGGCAGTTCTCGATGCCCATCTCCTAATCCTCGAGGACCCCACCCTTCTGTCGTCAATTCAAAACAAGATCCAGCACGACCTGGCCAGTTCGGAGTGGGCAGTGCAGGAAGTGTCAGAGCAGCTGCTGTCGGTTTACCGCTCGATTCAGGATCCGATCTTCCGAGAACGTAGATTCGATCTCGAAGAGGTTCTCGAAAGACTGGCTCTCAACTTGATCGAGGTGGATCCCCACCATGGAACGATTTCCGATGACGACCTGGTTCTGGTGGCTCCCACTATCAGCTTGTCGATTCTGGCCGACTTTGAGGTCCGCCGAATCCGCGGCCTGGTTTCAACTCGGGGCGCGGTCGCCTCTCACCTCACGATTCTGGCTCGCTCTCTCCAGATCCCGATGGTGGCGGAGATTGAAGATTTGACGCCGCTGAGCAGCGGCAAGAGAGTGCTCATCGACGGGAACCGGGGCCTGGTCATGGTCGAACCCGAGTCGGTCGCTGGCGTCTTACCTCCTCCCGCCCGCCTGCAGCCTGATCTGGAACGCTGGGAGTGGCGCTCTTGCGAAGTGGCAAAGACCCTGGATGGACAAGCGATCAGTCTCCTGGCCAATACCGAACTAGATAACGATCTGGAACAGGCCAGAGCCGCTGGCGCTGAAGGTATCGGACTCTTCCGCACCGAGTATCTGTTCATGTCGCGTAAAGACGGGGCCATTGGCGAAGAACAACAGTATCGGCACTACCGCAGATTAGCCGAACTAGTGGGCAGCCGGCCGGTTCACGTCAGGACCCTGGACATCGGTGATGAAGGTCATCCTTATTTCGTGGAACTGGCCGGTGAGACCGAACCCGTCCTGGGACTACGTGGGATTCGCCTCGGTTTGGAGCATCCAAAGATCTTCCTCCCCCAGATCCGGGCCATCTTGCGGGCCGCGTGCTTCGGAAACCTGAAGATCGTCTTCCCCATGATCTCCAGCGTCGACGAGGTGATTCGAGCCCGTCAGTTAGTGGATGAGGCTCGTTCCGAATTGGCTCGAGAACGAATTCCGATTCCGGCCATAGAAGTGGGTGTCATGTTAGAAGTTCCAGCTGCCGTCGTGTGCTTGGAAGCGCTGGCTGAGATCACCGATTTCTTTCTGGTGGGAACAAATGATCTGATTCAATATACGCTCGCCATTGGTCGAAATGAACAGCGCGTGGCACATCTCTTTCAAGCCTTGCATCCGGCGGTTCTAGCGAGTCTTGCCCGTATCGCTGAGGTGACCCAGCGGGCCGATCGCCCGGTTACTGTGTGCGGCGAAATGGCGGCCCAACCCGGTTTGGCCGGCCTCCTAATCGGCCTGGGATTCCGACAGCTTTCCATGAATCCATGGTCCATTTCGACGGTTCGAGAAAGAGTCCGTGGCATGACCCTGGTCGACCTCCGATCAGCAGCCCAGCAAGCCTTGAGTCTGAAGACGATTGAGGCGGTAGAGAACTTCATCGAGAATACTGATTTGCTGGGCACAAACCAAGGAACCCGTCCCAACAATGGGGTGAGGTTGTGAACGCGAGTGTTTTCCGAGAATCTGAAGATAGACTGAAACAAATTGGATCTGTTACGATCTTAGGATATTAGATGATGAAGAAACGGCGACCCAATCGAGCAAGTCGCCTCGTTCCCTGGCGAATCACGACCGTTCTGCTCCTGTTCGCCTTGTGCCAGGTTGCGTTGGCAAATCCCCCCCGTGTCAGTCTGGTCGAAGGCACAGCCCTGTATGAAGCGGCTGACGATGTGGAGATCACCGAACTGACCGTCAATCTTCCCCTGTTGACAGGGGACCGCATCTATGGGGTTGACAACGCGCGCATCGAGATCCAGCAGGGTTTGGGAAACGTAGTTCGTGTGGCCGGAAACACCGACCTGAAGTGGTTGGGGACCGACACCGTCCTGAGGATCGAGCTCACCGCCGGCAACCTCATCCTGAGAGTTACCGACTCAGAGAGCCACAAGATTTTCACTCCTTTCGCTTCGGTTCGCCTCAATACACCCGGTCTTTATCGAGTCAGTGTCGACCTCGAGGGCCGTCTCCTGCTGACCGTCCGCGAAGGAACGGCTCAGGTGGCCAACCGTTTGCGGGTGCGAGAGGGTCAGTGCAGGGGAACAGATCGAGGTCGATCAGGCGCAGTCTGGTCTGACCCAGGTGTCCTTGGCGCTGCCTTTGGATGAGTTCGAGCTGTGGAGTGAGAACCGCGACCACATCTTCCAGCGTGCGGCTTCAGCCGACTATCTGGATCCGTCCTATACCGCCGGAGTCGTGGAACTCGACCACTACGGGGAATGGGAGCAGGTCAACGACTATGGTCAGGTCTGGTTTCCTCAGGTCAGTGTAGACTTTACGCCCTATCAAGTAGGCCGATGGGCTCATTATCCCCGCTGGGGATGGACGTGGATCAGCTATGAACCCTGGGGTTGGCTGCCCTACCACTATGGCCAATGGGTTTACTATCAACCTTACAGCCGTTGGTGTTGGGTACCGGGGCGGTCGAGATGGTCGGGAGCCCTGGTGGACTTCTACTATGGCGGCGGTTACGTTGGTTGGGCTCCCCGTGGTCATCGAGGTTGGGGCGGGTCGCGACGCTACGGAAGTGGTTTTGGACTGGCCATCGGTACTCCGGGTTTTTCCTTCGTATTGCAGACCGATTTCGGTCGACATCGGGTCGATCGCTGGCTTCGCCGTAACGCCGCCAACAACGTCCGAGTATTTCGCGAGGGGCTTCCCCGAAATATCCAATCGCCGCGCAACCCGCGAACAAACAATGTCGTTACGGTGGGCCGCGCTCGAAACCGTGGGAACCAGTCCCTGGGTAATCGGAATCGTGGTGTTGTCGTCAACGAGGCTCAGCGCCGCGGGGGAGTATCGAGTGGTAGCTCGAATACCCGGAACGGACTGCAAAGCTGGCGAGACCGCGACCGTAACGGGCAGCCCACAGTAAGACAGGGAGACAGCGCAGCGGCCAGCCCGTCATCGCCTGGCTGGACTACTCGCCAGCGTCAAGGCAATCGAGGAACACAGACCGTCCAACCCGGTCAGCCCTCCCGAAGCAGGCAAAACCAAGAAGGTGTACAGTCGCGTACTCCTTCCCGGAGTCAGAGTTCGACCCCCCGAGTTTCTCGATCCCGTTCCGGGAACGGACCCCGAGTCACGCAATCTCCGTCGCGCCCCTCGGCAACACGGACCCCCTCCCGTCCGCCAGCGACGAGCGCGCGACCCAGCAGCCCGCAACGACGGCCCACGGCCTCGGGTCAACCCTCGCGCAACAGGGATCAACAGAACATCCGGTCGCGTACCCCTTCTCGGAGTCGAAGTTCGACGCCCACAGTTTCTCGATCCCGTTCCAGGAGCGCACCCCGAGTCACGCGGTCTCCGTCTCGTGCTTCGACGCCCCGCTCTCCGTCTCGCTCCTCGGTAACCCGGGCTCCATCCCGTCCCTCCGTCACGAGCAGCCGGTCGACTGCGCCTCGGCGAAGGCCCACGACATCCGGTCAACGGCCTACCCGGAAGCCCTAGTCACCTCTTCCTTTCAACTTGCTTACAGTCGGGTCACTCATTAGGCGGTTTTTGTCAAGAGGAAAAGTGAATCCCTCTTCTGGGCGAACGAATCCCCTTCGATGGCGCATGCCATCTACGTCAAGTCGTTGGCCATCCTCTTCGTGTAATAGACGGGTTGCGTTGATTCCACTCTTCCCAAGTCGCTTCTCTTCTGGCAGACTCGAATCCCGTCAATGCTGCGGGCAGGAGAAGAAGACCGATTTCTAGAATCAGCGGTAACCTAAAAGGCGTTAAGACTTCCCAGCGAAAAGCTCTGGAGCGAACCTATCGGAGAAGGGCTGCCCCCGATCAGGTCATCTCCTATGAAATGGCTAGGCACTTGGCGCGCGTCTCCAAGGAACTCAGCCGTCAGATTGGAGTGCTGCTGACCCGGGACGGTTCGGTTCGGAATGTCATCGTGGGAGATGCCTTCCGGCTCGAGATTCCCGAGATCGGGCGTCTACGAGGCGGCACAGGAAGGTTTCGCGGTCTCCGACTGGTGCACACCCATTTGCGCAATGAGCCGCTCTCAGCGGATGATCTCAATGATCTCGCTCTGCTCCGGCTAGATCTGGTCGCCGTCGTTCAAGTGACCGCGGAGGGATTGCCGGGCCGCCTGGAATTGGCCCACGTGCTGCCCGGGACTGACTCCAGAGCTGAGCCGTTCCGCAGGCTCGAAGCCTCCCATGTCAACGAGTTGGAGTTCGATTTCCGAACTTCGATCGGAGCACTCGAGTCAGAGTTTCGACGTCTGACCCGAGGGAGTGCCGGCAAGGTTGATCAGGAGAGGGCCATTCTGATCGGTGTTTCGGGCGACAGAGGACACTTCGAGGAGACGATCGAGTTGGCCCGATCGGCAGGAGTCGGCGTCATGGCTCAGGTCTGGCAATCCCGAAACTTCAAGCCTAAGACTGTGCTGGGCAAGGGAAAACTCCAATCGGTCGTCCTCGAGAGCATGCGACAACAGGTGGATGTTGCGATCTTCGATGTCGATCTGCGCCCGGCGCAGGCCCGGGCTTTCGAAGACATGACGGGTTTGAAAGTGATTGATCGGACACAGTTGATCCTGGACATCTTCGCCCAACGGGCCCGCAGCCGGGACGGAAAGTTGCAGGTCGAACTTGCCCAGCTTCGATACTCCCTTCCAAGGCTGACGGAGCAGGATGCCGGTCTCTCGCGCCTCACAGGTGGGATCGGGGGGCGGGGGCCGGGCGAAACTGTGCTCGAGATCGGCCGGCGTCGTGCTCGCGATCGGATCCGATCGCTCGAGAAGCAGATCGAGAAGCTCTCCAGACAGAGGGACGTTCGTCGCACCCGTCGTCGTCGTCAAGGTTTGCCGGTTCTCTCCATTGTGGGGTACACGAATGCCGGCAAAAGCACCCTCTTGAATGCCCTGACCAAGAGTGATGTGAGGGTAGCCGATCAACTCTTCATGACTCTCGATCCGACCAGCCGGCGCCTCCGTTTCCCGCACTGGGGAGAGGTGATCATCACCGATACGGTCGGATTCATCTCCGATCTTCCGGTCGATCTGAAGGCGGCATTTCGGGCGACACTGGAAGAATTAGGTGAGGCCGACCTGCTGCTTCAAGTGGTCGATGCTTCCGACCCGCGACTCGACTTTCAAATGAAAGCAGTGGAATCTATCCTGGAAGAACTGAAACTGTTGGATCAGCCGCGCCTCCTGGTCCTGAACAAAATCGATCGGGTAGATGGGCCGACGCAGGAGGCTCTGAAGCGACGCTATGTGGGCGTTCCAGTCAGTTCCACCCTCCGAGTCGGGCTGGATCGGCTGTGCCGCGAAGCCGAGGAGCGGCTCCGACAAGGCGGGATCGCCCTCGAGCTCAGCTCTTAGCCCGGAAAAGACACGCGTTGTCGGCTGCGATCTAGAATCAGCTCTTGGAGGCGCTGAATGACTATATGTGATGCCCATTGCCACTTCTTCTCAGCGAAATTCTTCGGTCTCCTGGCCAGGCAGTCTCCGACTCTGGGAAAAGCACCAGATCCTGGTGCAGAGGCCGTGAAGCAGCTGGGTTGGGAGCCCCCCGGCACGCCGCAGGAGTTAGCCGCCCGCTGGGTCCAAGAGTTAGATCCCCACCAGGTCGGCCGTTGCGCTCTCATCGCCAGCGTACCGGGTGACGAATCCTCCGTCGAAGCGGCCGTTCAGGGCCATCCCGACCGATTCGTCGGCTACTCGATGGTTGATCCGGGGAGCTGCGACCCTAGTCAGCTGGATCGGCTTCTGAGCCGGGGTCGGATCCGGGTAATCGCTCTCTTCCCTGCCATGCATCGATTTCGGCTGGACGAGGATCAGACCATGCAGATCTTCGAGACGGTGCACCGCCACGACGGATGTGCAGTCTTTGTTCACTGCGGAATGTTAACAGTGGGAATCCGGGGCAAGCTGGGTTTAGCCAGTCCTTTCGACATTCGTCTCGGGAATCCGCTCGACTTGCAGCGAGCCCTGTCGGCCTTTCCCGACCTCCCGATTCTGATTCCGCATTTTGGAGCTGGCTGTTTCAGGGAGGCCCTGATGCTGGCCAGTCTGTATTCCAATGTCTTTTTCGATTCGTCGAGCTCCAACGGCTGGATTCGCCTGTTCCCGGGCCTCACCCTGCGACAGGTCTTTGAAACCGCGCTTCAGGTGATGGGCTCGCGGCGGCTCCTCTTTGGAACCGATTCCTCCTTCTTTCCGAGAGGTTGGCAACGTATCATTCGAGATGAGCAGCTTCCGATTCTTGACGATATCCTGGGAGCTGAGGACGCACAGTGGGTAATGAATGGAAACTTCGGTCAGCTCTTTCCGCCGGCGCCCAACCGAGGATTATCATGAAGAGAGTGATGAGAACTCTACTTTTGTCAACGCTACTTCTCACGCCCGGTCTGGCCCAAGGAGACGACGGCGTGCTGCACCTGCCGATAGGTGATGTAGAGCGGCGGGAGCGAGTTGCCGAACTTCGGCTGGACACCCTGACGGCGACCGAGGATGGGCATCTCCTGAGCCCGGCCGACCTGGCCCAGAAACTGAAGGATGTACGCTTGGTGCTGATGGGAGAAAGTCACACCAGCATGGAGTTTCACCGTGCCCAATTGACTCTCATCGAGGAGCTGCATCGTGCTGGGCGCAAGGTCCTGGTTGGGCTCGAGATGTTTCCTTACACGGCGCAGCCCCATTTGAATCAGTGGTCGCATGGCTTGCTCACGGAAAGAGGCTTCGTTGAACTTGCCGACTGGTATTCGAACTGGGGTTACAACTGGAACTATTATCGCGAGATCTTTTTATTTGCTCGCCAGAACAGCTTGCGCATGGTGGCCATCAACACGCCGCGCCCGATGGTGACTGCGGTCCGGGAGAAAGGGATCGAACAGCTGAGCCCGGAGGAGCGGGCGCATATTCCGGAGCGGATCGATACCGATAACGAGGAGCACCTGCGTCTCTTCAAGGCATTCTTTCCAGAGGATGATGGATTCCACTCGGGACTCTCGGATGAGCAATGGCAGGGGATGCTAGCGGCGCAGTGCACCTGGGACGCCTCAATGGCCTTCAACGCGATCCGGGCTCTGGAGTCGGAAGATGCTTCCTCGATTATGGTGGTGCTTGTGGGATTCGGGCATGTGGCCTATGGGCTCGGCATCGAGAGGCAGGCTGCACTTTGGTCAGACGAGCCGATCATCTCGGTAATACCAGTGGTCATGGAAGGGGAAGAGGCCCAGCCGATTCGAAATATCCAGGCTTCGTTTGCTAACTATGTCTGGGGGCTTCCGCCAGAGCGGTATCCCTTCTTCCCCGAATTAGGTATCTCTCTTCGAGTATCGGGTGAGGATCGAGCTGTTTCCGCGATTCAGGTGTCCTCCGAATCGCCGGCCGCAGTTGCCGGAGTCCTCAAGGGCGATGTTCTGTTGGAGTTCGATGGAGCTCCAGTCCGGGGAAGAAGTTCGCTCAACCAGGCTGTGGCCGAGAAGCGATGGGGAGACCGCGGTGTACTGCGGGTCAAGCGGGGCGAAGAAGAAATCCAAATCATCGTCCACTTTCGGCGCCAACTGGACTCCGGCGAGTCATCGAACTAACCTGTCATCCTGCGCCAAGGAATTGCAGAATCAATGGGTTTGAGCGGACGGGAGGAGGAGCCCGTGTCCAGAACTCCGCCCCGGAGTCTTCTGTTGTGCAGCTAAGCGAGGTCGTGCCGGCTGGACAACAAGAATGGTTCCCGTCCGCAACTCTTAGACTCCGCCTTCCCCTTCATCTCGGGGAGTGTGGGAGTCGATGAACTCCAGCAGCTTTGAGCGCTGTTCGTCGGTTAGGATTTCCAGGAACTGAGCGCGAAATTGCTGGCCGAGATCGGCAAGTTCACCGCGCAAGGCATGCTGGGCGATGACGATCTCGCCCACGATCAGAGGAGCGGGTGCTTCCATACTCAACTCGGCTTGCAAGTCTTCGCCCAACTGCTCAACGACAATTATTTTTGATCACCGCGACTACGATTCTTGCCCGCTGAAGTGGGTGTTTGTTTGACTTGTTTTTCTTCCTTCTTCTGAGGGCTGAAAGCCCTCTTTTCTTCTCCGGTTTTCTTGAGCGTGGGGATGGAGTGAGGGCTTGCCCGAACGGAGTTCCCACGCTTCGCGAGGCTCGGGATTGCCCTTCGAATGATCCGCTGATTGAGCTGTATACCCTCTGGGCTTGAGCCGTTTTCTGTGTGGCCAGCAGAAGGCCTTTCGAGCGGCACCTCAGAGTCACTTCGTCTCCTTTTGGGTTCTCTGCTTGGCGGCTTCCATCCGGTAGCTGGTCACGTTCAACTCCAGGATCACGCTATGGTGAACCAGGCGGTCGATTGCCGCGGCCGTGGTCAGGGGATCCTTGAAGATCCTCTCCCAGTCCGAGAAGACCAGGTTGCTGGTCAGCAGAATCGAGCGACGCTCGTAGCGATGGGAGAGCAACGTGAAGAGAATCTCCATCTCGTCGCGATTCTGCTGTACATACCCGATGTCGTCGATGATCAGGGCCTCGAACCGATCCAGCTTCTTGAGTTCCCTCTCCAGAGTTAGCTCGAGCTTGGCTCTCAGTAACCGCTGCACCAGCAGCGCACAGGTCGAGAACAGCACCCGCCGGTCTCGCAGGATCAACTCCTGCCCCAAAGCACAAACAAGATGCGTTTTCCCGCTTCCTGGATTACCGAACACAAGTAGATTTTCGGCTCGGTCCAGGAAGTCTCCCTCCACCAATCCTGACAACTGCCGGTCCACACTCTGCGGGAGTCGTGAGCGATCCAATGAAGTCAGGCTCTTGTCCCAGGGAAGTTTCGAGGTCCGTCGTAGTTTCTGGATCCGTCGTTCCCGTCGATCCGCGACTTCCAGCTCCGACAGAGCCAGCAGGTACTGCGGATAAGACCAGCTCTCTGTGGTCGCCAAAGCGGCCTGCGAGCCGTGATGCTCGCGGAAGGGCGGCAGGCGAAGTTCGACCAAACACTCTTTGAGTCTTTGCAGGTTGCCTCCGCTCATGGCCTCACCTCCTGCTCGTGCGTGCCGAGCAATCGGTCATAGATCTGGATGTTGATTGGTGGAACCTGGACCTGCCACCTCGGCAGAACCGGCTCTATCAGATCCTCCTTCAGGTCCTGGAACCGGGTTCGGCGGCCGCTTTCAATCCGGTTCTTCAGAGCTTGTTCGACTTTCCTTTCCCCTTCTTGGGCCGCCAGCTCCAGGATCCCCAGATACTGTCGGTCCGCCGTCTGTGGACAATCCTCTCTCAGCTCGTCGTAGGCGACTCGGAACAGGACTCCGGGAAAGCGATCTTCCCGCCAGCGATAGCGGGCAAAGGCTCCCGGCTTTCGCACCAGCGAGTGGATCACGTGCCGGTAATCGATCCGGTGCTTTCCTTCCCCCCGCAGTCGAGGCATCTCGGCTACTCGCTGCCCGCCATAACGAACTTCCACATGATCGGCATACAGTCGCGCCTCCACCTGTTCGCGGATCAAGCGGCTGTCCACCGAGTAGGTGTTGTTGCGCACTCGGATCGTGGAACTGGTTGCGACCTTCACTCGGAATCGGATGAAGTCCTCCAGGCGACGATCCGGTAGCGGCCTCATCACTTCCAGTTCTTCTCGCAGGCGTCTTTGCCGGCCAGCATTGCGTCGCTCGATGATTCTCTGGACGAACTGCTCGTAGTCCTTGCGCTCTGAGAAATCGCGACTGCCTCTGAGCAGCAGTTCCTGTTGGATGGATCGCTTGAGCCGGTGATGCGATTGCTCGACGTCTCCGTTCTCATGAGCCTTTCCGGCTTGGGTTCGGCGGCGCTTCATTCCGTAATGATCGAGCAATGTCTGGTAGCGTTCGGTGAAGGCGCCCTTCTTGAGATTGTTGACCACAGCCGATAGACGGTCTGTTCGGTGCTCGGATGGTATCGCCCCCAGTTCCCAGATCGCGTTCTGTAGTCCCAGCGTCAAACTCTCGAAAGATTCACCGAAGCACAGGGTCGTCGTCTCCCAGTTCGAGTAGGTCACGACGAAGTGATACAGCATATGAGGAAAGGGTTGCCCGGCAATCGTCACTCCCCAGCTGTTCATGAAAGTGAAGTCGGACTGGGCTTGATGTCCGGGCTCATGATTCTGGGGAAACATCACCTCTTTCAGCTCACCGTAGTGGGCTCTCCACTGCTTGAGCCTTCGTTGGAGCGTCCTCAGTTGTCCTTCCTCGAACTTCCCCTCGTAGATCCGATTCAGGTGGTCAAAAATAGTTGTCGCCTCCACGGTTGGAGACTGTTTCAGGATCCCTTCTATTTCGGGCCAAACGGATTCATAGGGATTCGGGCGGGTGCGCCAGGTCCGCTCTGACCGGCTTTCACTCGGCAGCTTGCCCGACTTCAAATACTTCCGTGCCGGGTTCCGCGACATGCCCGCTTTGGCCGCCGCCATCGTCAACGTCTTTTCCTTTTTCCGCAATTTCATCAGTCTCCTGATCTGCTGGTCTGTAACCATGCTTGCCATGATCCAAATCAGCTCTGAAAAAGCGGGCAGTTCTAATTGTCGTCCGGGTCCAATTCTACGTGTCGTTGATCACCCAACATGGCTATCTCTTCCCGAATCGGCCCAAAAGTGTTCTGCATCTCCTCCAGCAGAGCCCTCACCAATTCCAACTGTTCGTCGCTAAGCTCGAGGACTCGAACCAGGATCGCACGGGAAGGAATGATGCCGCCGTAACCGCGCCGATCAGGGTTTCTGTGGCCCTGTCCCAGATTCGAGCCAGCGCCGCCGGGCCCGGTCACGGTGGGGCCTCCGGGGCCGTTTCCAGGACCCTGGCCGGGTTGAGCAACGAGACTTCCCGCAGTTAGAAGAATCGATAGTAAAAGTACGAAAAGGAAGTAATTTGTACGAGTCATAGTGTCCTCCAGTTGTTGCTTTCAGATTCTCGTTACGAACCTAAATGCGTATTGTTCGCATGGAGTCATGGAGGCGAAAAATTAACATTCTTTACAAATCGTGTGAAGACGATTTTCTTCCCGAGATGGCGGTTGCTCGGATCCTGGATTCCTTCTCGGGACCTGACTTGGAACTTTGGAATCCCGACATGACGTGCTGGGTTCAGAAGATCGCACCGATCTTCAATCGCGGCGTCGGGGTGCGCAGGTTAGGAGCGAGCTGCCAGCTAGTCGAGCAGAGACCGTTGTCCTTTCACGGCTTCTTCCGCCATACGATTCTCATACACCCGTGGGGTGATTTCCCGGACACTCGAGACCATGTGTTTGGTCAAGGTGATTCCGTTTGCTCCTCTCCCTTTGACCGGGTAATCGTTGATGGAGATGTAGAGGTCGGTCTTGATGCGGGGTTTCTTACGCAGCTTGACGTGATACAAGTGACCCGCTCCTTGGCTTACCAGGAAAATACGGGCGCTCTTTTCGCGATTGCTCTTGCCCAGTTCGTAACGCCGATCGCGGGTCACACCCCCCACCTGGAAGCGCTTCACATAGGAGCTCCCGGAAGCTAGATCCAGGTAGACCAGATTGAAGACATCCTCGCGATTCTGCGGTCGAAAAACCTGGGCGTGCAGGATTCCTTCGCCCACGTATTTCTTGTTCGCCGTCCGGGTTATGACCAGGCCCCCGTCACTCAGAATGACCAGGACGTCGTCCAGACTGGAGCACGGGCCCAGTTCCTCTCCAATCTTGGAATCGGTACCCAAGAAGCCTCCCTTGCGATCCATATACAGCTTTTCGGTCCGTTCCACCACGGATACCGCCGCCACTGAATCGAAGCTGCTGATCGTGGTTTTTCGCTCGCGTCCCTGGGAGTAGTTCTCTAACAGGTGATCCAGATAGCGGATCGTGTATTGGGTCAGGCTTCGGAGATCCTTTCGGACTCGTGCCAGTTCCCGGTCAATGGCCAGCAATTGTTCTCGTGACTTTTCCGCGTCCCAGGCACTGATTCGCCGCATCTTGACCTCGGTCAGGAAGACCAGATCTGCTTCCGTCACGTCACGCCGCAGCTTGGATTTGTAGGGCTCCAATCCCTGGTCGATCTCATACAGGACCGCATCCCAGGTCTTGCACTTTTCGATGCTAAGGAAGATTCGGTTCTCGACGAAGATCTGAACCAGGCTCTTGAGATGCCACTCCCGTTCTGACCGTTCCTGCTGGATTTCCAGATCGAGACGCAGCAACCGGCGGGTTCGCTTGGCATTCTCGATCAGTATTTCCGATGTCGTCAGGGACTGCGGATGCCCGGACTGGATGACCATTGTCGTGCTGGTCAGGCTGACTTCACACTGAGTGAAGGCGTAGAGGGCGTCGGCCGCCTTGTCCATATCGACACCCCTCTGAAACGTGACCACGATCTCGATCTCAGCCGCGGTGTTGTCCTCGATGTGGGCAACCTTGATCTTTCCCTTGTCATTGGCGCTGAGGATAGAGTCAATGACCGATGCGGTCGTGGTTGCATAGGGGATCTTGCGGATGACCAGTTTCTTGCCCTGGCTCGGTTCGATCAGAGCTCGGACTTTGACCTTCGACCCCGGACGTCCGTCGTTGTACCCCTCGACGTCGATTAGCCCACCGGTCGGAAAATCCGGAAAAAGCTGGAAACTCGCGCCTTGAAACCAGGCCTTCTGGGCCTCCAGCAACTCGATGAAGTTGTGGGGAAGGATTCGAGTTGTCAACCCGACCGCGATTCCTTCGGCGCCGGTAGCCAGCAGCAGAGGGAAACGGACCGGAAGGGTAACCGGCTCGCGGTTCCGGCCATCATAAGATTTGGCATAAGAAGTCAGGTGAGGCGCAAAGGCCACTTCTTTGGCGAACTTGGTCAGCCGGGCCTCGATATAGCGGGCTGCGGCGGCCGAATCACCGGTAGCCGGACTTCCCCAGTTTCCCTGGGTGTCGATCAGAAGCTCTTTCTGTCCCAGCGCCACCATCGCCGAATAGATCGAAGCGTCTCCATGAGGATGGTACTTCATGGTATGGCCGACGATGTTGGCCACCTTGTTATAGCGACCGTCTTCATTTTCCCAAAGGGAATGGAGAATCCGACGCTGGACCGGTTTCAGACCATCTTCAACATCGGGAATGGCCCGTTCGGTGATGACATAAGAAGCGTATTGAAGGAAGTAATCTCGGAAGGTGGCCCGGACCCCAATGTCTCCGCGAACCGTGTTCGAATCGCCCTCATTTTGAGAATGATCGTGGTGGCTGCTGGTCATGAGGCAAGACGGTCCGGTTGTTTCACCACATCCACCGGTTCAGAAATCAGGTTCTCGAGGATGAAATTGCGTCGGGCCGGTGTGTTCTTTCCCATGTAGAACTGGAGGTGCTCTCGGATCTTCAGGCCCTGCTGAATTTCCACCCGGTCGAGGCGAATGTCTTTTCCGATAAAGGCTCCAAATTCACCCGGAGAGATTTCTCCCAGCCCCTTGAAGCGGGTGATCTCCGGGCTCTTGCCGAGCTTCCGTACCGCCCGGCTTCTTTCCGCCTCACTGTAGCAATAAAGCGTCTGCTTTTTGTTGCGCACCCGAAAGAGAGGAGTTTGCAGAATGTAGAGGTGGCCCTTACGGACCAGCTCTGGGAAGAACTGGAGAAAAAAGGTCAAAAGGAGCAGCCGGATGTGCATTCCATCGACATCCGCATCGGTCGCCAGGATGACCTGATTGTAGCGTAGATTCTCGAGGTCTTCTTCGATGCCCAGGGCGTGCTGCAGCAGGTTGAGTTCCTCATTCTCATAAACTACCTTCTTCGACAACGAGAAACAGTTCAGCGGTTTTCCCTTCAACGAAAAGACGGCCTGGGTGACCACGTCACGAGCCTTGTTCATACTGCCCGATGCACTGTCTCCCTCCGTGATGAAGAGCTGGGTGCGGTCGAAATACTTGGTCTTTGGCAGGTTGAAGTGAGACTTCGAGTCGCGGAGCTTCCGGTTGTGAATATTGGCCTTTTTCTGCCGCTCTGTAGCCAGTTTTCGGATCCCGGCCAAATCTCGCCGTTCCTTTTCGTTCTGCTGAATCTTCTTTTGAATCTCTTTGGCAATTTCGGGGTTCTTGTGGAGGTATTTGACCAGCCTGTCGCGTACGAAATCGACCAACCAGGAGCGTATTGTAGGACCGTCCGGCTCAACCAGGGTGCTGCCCAGCTTAGTTTTTGTCTGAGATTCAAATACCGGTTCATGGATGCGGATCAGGACCGCCCCCAAAATCCCTCCCCGCGCATCTCCCGCTTCGACGGTCCGACTGAAGTACTCTCGCAGTCCTTTGAGGATCCCTTCTCGAAAGGCCGCCTGATGGGTGCCACCGTCGGGTGTGTACTGGCCGTTTACAAACGACAGATAGGATTCCCCATAGGCATCTGTGTGTGTCATGGCAAACTCGATGCTCTCGCTTACGACATGAATGAGCGGATAACGTGGAGTGGAGTCCAGATGTCGTTCTAAGAGATCGAAGAGGCCGTTCTGACTCTGAATCAGATCCCCATTCAGCAGCAGCTTGAGATTCCGATTGAGAAACGCGTAGTTCCACAACCGTTCCCGAATGTACTCATCGCGGAAGCGGTAGTCGGAGAAGATCTGCGGGTCGGGTACGAATTCCACGAGGGTGCCTGAGGCGGCATCGCTGCTCTGCGGTTTCGATTGCCGAATCAGCTTGCCCCGGGAAAACTCGGCCCGTTTTATCGACCCATCCCGAAAAGACTCGACCTTGAAGGCTTCCGACAGGGCATTGACAGCCTTAGTTCCGACCCCGTTCAGCCCTACACTCCGATAGAAAGCCCCACTGTCGTATTTCCCTCCCGTGTTGATCTTGGCGACACACTCCACCAGCTTCCCGTGAGGAATCCCGCGACCGTAGTCCCGGATTCTCACCTTTGTGGCGCTGACTTCGATCTCAATCTTTTTGCCCGCTCCCATGAGAAACTCGTCGACACAGTTGTCGAGAACTTCCTTGACCAGGAGATAGATCCCATCATCGGACTGGCTTCCGTCACCCAAGCGGCCGATGTACATGCCAGGGCGGGTCCGGATGTGTTCGCGCCAGTCCAGGCTCTTGATATGTTCTTCGGTGTAGGCTGCCAGATTGGCGAAGCTGTTTTGGCTCAAATTGCTACTCAACCTTCTGCAGGACCCGGACACTAGCCCGTCCTGTCAACCGCCATTTTAGCCCAAGGGTCTGCGACGTGCGGGCTCATAGGTACCTATTGAGAGCAACTTCTTTGCAGTAACGCGTGCATTATCCGGGCTTGCCGATGAGCAGGACCTGGATGTCCATAACATTGGTTTGAGTGGGACCGGTTATGATCAGGTCTCCCAGCTGCTCAAAAAAGTGGAATGAATCGTAGTTGAGCAGGAAATCTGCCGGATCTAGTCCTTGCTCCCTGGCGCGAAGAATCGTGTCGGGAAGTACCTGAGCACCGGCCGCCTCGGTGGGCCCGTCGATTCCGTCGGTTCCCAGGCTGGCGAAGATGAAGGGGACATTCCAGTCATCGATGAATTGACTGAAAGCCAGTGCCATGTCTTGGTTGCGTCCTCCCAGGCCGTGTCCCCTAACCACCACGGTGCACTCACCTCCGCTGAGCAAGCAACAAGGAGCCGGAAGCGGGGAATCGTGGGCCACGACTTCGCGCGCCAGAGAGGCCAGGAAACCAGCTGCCGCACGGTTATCCCCGGTCAGACTGGAAGTAAGAATCAAGGGTGGATAACCCAGTTTGGCGGCTTCCTCTGCAGCTGCTTCCAGGGCCGACCGGTTATTTGCCACGATCACGCTCTGCACTCCGTCGAAATGGGGATCCCCTTTCTTGAGTGTCTCCGGCACGAGACCCTTGTCCCCTTTCTCAAGGTGTTGCCGTACCGATTCCGGAAGCGAGCCGGCGAGATCGTAACGGGTGATGATGCGAAGGCAATCTTGATATGTCGAAGAGTCGGCAGCAACGGGACCGGACGCTATGCTCGAAAGATCGTCGCCCACGACGTCTGAAACCGCCAGCGTCAGCACCCGGGCTCCATTCAGGGCTTCCAACAAGCGCCCCCCTTTGCTCCGGCTCAGGTGTTTGCGCAGGGCATTGATCTCCTGGATGCTGGCACCCGAGCGCAACAGAGCTCGGGTAGCAACTTGTTTGTCTTTCAGCGATACGCTCGGGACAGGGGCTGGAAAGAGAGCCGAGCCCCCTCCCGAGAGGGCCAGTACCAGCAAGTCGTCACTCCGGACTTGTTGGCGAAGCCACTGTAAAATTCGATTTGCCGCTGCGGCTCCCGCGCGATCAGGTTCGGGATGCCCTGCGGGCCAGATGCGGGTCTTTGACAAGTGTCCCGGGCTCCCGTGCGGCGCGACGGCCTGGCCACGCTCGAGCCAGGGTCCGAGTAGCCCCTCCAACGCGATTGCCATAGGTACGGCCGCTTTGCCCAGGGCCAGCAACCAAACCTTTCGGAATCTGTCGAGGTGGATCGTGCCCAGCGGTGTCTCCAATTCGGCCTGCCGGAGTTGGAGCAGGGAACGTAAGCGCCGTCCCGGAGCGGCCGCCTCAAGAGCTGCCTCCAGGATTCTGTCAAGCGCAGTTCGCATGGATTTTAGGAGTGCATCGCCAGGGTGAGGTCAGGGGATTTCAGAGGTGTGGGTGTCCAGGTGCAGCCGTACCATGGTGTTGTGCTGCTGCGAAGCCGGCACCCGGCGCAAGAGCCAGAACCGGAGCAGGCCTGCCAGCAGCCCAAGTCCCAGGACGAAAACGATGAAGGCTCCTGTAAACAGTATCGTTTGGCTGACCACACCCAGAAAGGTGACAACTTCCCCCCGTCTCGCTTCCGCGTCCTCGAGGGTGGTGTCCTTTTCGTAGAGCCAGCGTACGCTGGCCGTATACTGCACCCGATCGAGCAGGCTGCGCGCTTGTTCTGCGGGGCCCCAAAAGAGAGAGATCAAGAGTCCCGAACGCTTGGAATAGACTCCCTGTTGTGAGACATAGTCTTGCAGGCCAAGTTGGATCTCGGCAAAGTACTGCTCGGCCAGGCTGGCGGTAGGATAGCCGATGAGAAACAGGGGCGTGGCTGATGGGCCGTAGCGCCCCATCGCCACCTCGGCATAATCCTTGAAGCCCAGCTTGTCCCGCAGAGGAGCCGGAAATTCCTGGTTTTCCCGCAACCCTTCCGGGCCTAAATAGTAGCGAATACTCTCCTGGATTAGATCCTGTCGGGGGAGTTGGACCACCGACATGGGGTGCAGGTTCAGTTCGTCGATCACCTCGACTAACCGCTTGGCGAGCTCCAGCAAGCCATCCTGCGACCCTCCCTCTGGTTGTTGCAGCCGAAGGAAAAAGTGCCCCCTCCAGAAGTGGAGTACTCCATTCTCGATCAGCGAATCGACTCCAAGCTTGGTCCGCTCTCCATTCTCAAATAATTCTAGGGTTCGAGTAAAGAGTCCAAAAGCGGCCAAGGAATCGAGTACCTCGAAGACACTCAGCCGGTAATCGCCACCCCTTCCTTTCAGCTCCCAGCGACTGTAGCCGAGAAGGACAGCTTCCTGCAGGATGGCTGCGGGGACTCCCTCGAGTCCATCTGCCGGCACCTCAGTTCGACTCTCCAGAGAAGTAGGAGAGAAGGAGACCAAAGACTGAATATAGTCCTGAAAGGAGCGAGCCTGCAGGCCGCTCGACGAAGACAGCGTGAGGAGAATGAAAAACTGAGTGATTCTTCTCATAGATGGGGGTAGTGGGGACCGGCTCCTAAGCCTTAATTGCCCGATCCGCTATTTGTCTTCTCCAGTTGTGGAGCGCTGCCCAAAGCCCTGAAATACTGTTCGACCCCTCGATAGAGCGCTTCCGCAATCGCCTGCCGGGCATCATCCTTCGCCAGGTACTTCTCGTCGCTGGGATTGCTGATAAATCCGATTTCGGTGAGAATGCTGGGCATAGTTGAGTTGATCAAAACAATAAAGGGAGCCTGTTTGACACCCCGGTTTCTCCAGCGTGGCCTGACCTTGCGCATCTCTCCGTAAAGATTGTCTTGGATGACATGGGCCAAGTCTCTGGATTCCTCATTGTAGTCGCCGAGAGCGATTTTACGTAACAGGTTTTCCAACTCTCGGATATTCCTTTGGGCGGTGGCATTCTCTCGACTGGCAACTTCCCGTTCTTCGTCGCCAGTTGCGAAATTGAGAAAGAAGGTCTCGATCCCTGACACTTTTCGATTCGGGCTGGAATTGGCATGGAGCGAAATGAGCAGATCGGCCCCTTCCGTGTTGGCGATCGCGGTACGCTCTTCCAGGGGAATGAAAACGTCAGTATCGCGAGTCAAGACAACCGGCGTGCCCAGGCGCTGGCCAATCAGGTCCCGCAACCGCCGCGAGATATCGAGGACGAGGTCTTTCTCACGCGTTCCTCCAGGTCCGATCGTGCCCGTGTCACGTCCTCCATGCCCGGGATCGATAGCCACTTTTCCGACCTTGAGACCGAGTACCCGGGTCAAGCTCAATTTGCCATCTAGATTGGGGGTTGGAGCGCTGGCTCGCTCGGTGAGGACTTCACGTCTCGAAGTTCCCTGATCGTCGAGGGAGATTGTCGCTTCCACTGTATTGACTGTACCGGTGCCTGGCGTTTTAGCCGCTGAAGTGCGGGGACCGTGAATGTCGATAACAATACGGAAGGGATCGTTCAAGGCGAAGACGCTGTGGGTCTCGATCTGCTCAAAGTCCAGCACTACACGCACCATGCCGGGTTGGTTCTCGCCAACTCGAACCTTGCGGAGGCTGACACCGTTCACGTCATAAGTCTTTTCGATAGCAGATGCGAGCTGACTGTTCTCGAGATCGAAGTAGATCCGGTCCGGATAGGAAAGTACATTCTTCTTGAAAGTAGCCTCGCCGTCTAATTGGATGACCACGCGGGTGTAGTCCTCATTGGACCTGTAACGGATCTCATTCAGGGTGGCCCGCTTTCCGGATCGGGTTACGCCTGAATCGCCTGTCTCGCGGGGCAGTTTGGGTGTTGCCCTCGCCCTTTCGGCCGCCCGACGCTCGGCTTCAATTTGAAGATCCAATTCTTCCGCCCGATCCAGAGCGAGTCCCTTGTGTTTCGTCAGAGGATATTCGCGGGCCACGAACCGGTAGTAATAAATGGCGTTGTCGCGGTCGCCCTCGAGCCGGAAGCGACCGGCCATTTCATCGTATAGCGATGCCACCGCGAACAGAGCATCGTCACAGGCACCATAGGTCGGATCGTGGTCGATGACTCGGCGGTAAAGGAAGATTGCCCGCTCGTATTGGGCCCGTGGGCGTTGATCGCGGGGAACCGTGAGAAATCCTTCGTGGAAAGAGAGAGCCCGCTTGAACGATTCCCGGGCCGCTCGTCGATCACGAGCCAGCGCCGGTTCTGCGACGAATTGACAGACCCAAAATAGAATTCCGAACGCCGCAATCCAGGTCCGGCGGTTCATCCCAATATCCTTTACAATGCGGCCTAGTGCACTGTCCGATAAGTTCCCGATGTTAATAGTGGCCGAGCGATTCGCGAGCATTTTGGACCTTTGCCAGGATTGAGTCAGCAGTGGCGCGCCACTTGAAGGGCTTGGCCAAGCGTTGATTGTGAACCCGAATATATCTTTTGATTTCCTGTCTCAACTCTTGGACGCTGCTGAAAGAGTTTCTGTAGATCGAACGGCGCTCCAGCTGTGAGAACCAGCTTTCGACGGCATTGAGCCAGGAGGCGCTAGTGGGCGTAAAGTGGAGGTGGTATCGGGGCCGCTGGGCCAGCCAGCTTTGAACCTGCTTGGTCTTATGAGTGCTCGAGTTGTCCAGGATTAAGTGGACATCCAGTTCGGGCTCGACCGCTTGATCAATCTGGCGGAGAAAAGCCAGGAACTCCTTGGCTCGGTGCCTATTGGTGATGCGGCCCATGACCTCACCTGTCACCACATCGAATGCGGCATACAGACTGGCTGTACCGTGGCGCTTGTAATCGTGTGTCCGGCGTTGGATCTGTCCCGGTCTGAGCTGGAGCATCGGCTGAGTTCTATCCAGAGCCTGGATCTCAGTTTTCTCGTCCACGGATAGAACCAGCGCATTGTCGGGCGGATCCATATACAGCCCCACCACATCGATTACCTTTTCGGCGAAGTGAGGATCGTTGCTGATTTTAAAGTTGCGGACTCGATGCGGCTTCAGGTCGGCTGCCTTCCAGATCTGGGCGACTTGATGTTTGCTCACTCCGGAGTGTTCGGCCATCAGTCGCACACTCCAGTAGGTCGATTCCCGTGGGATGCGTTCAACGGTGGCTTTGAGAATAGCTCGCACATTGGCATGCGATAGCTTCCGCGGACGGCCCGATCGAGGTCGATCCTCCAGTCCTGACACTCCCTGCTCAAGATAGCGCCTGCGCCACATTTGCACACTCATTAGCCGCTTGGAGAGCCTTTCCGCAACTTCAGTCGCCGTCAGCCCCTGGCCGCAAGCCAGAATTATTTGAGCCCGTTCGGCCAAGACTCGATCGGTCTTGGAAGCCCGCAACCAGGACTCCAGTATTCTTCGATCATGTTCGGGTAGCTTTAGTCGAATGTGGGGTCTTGCCATGCCCAACAATAGCAAACTACCCTGACAATTAACATCGGTAACTTTCCGGACAGTGCACTAGTGCACCTGTACAATGCGGCCTAGTGCACCTGGAACCTGTCCGAGTAATGGGGTGAGGGTGCGAACATGGGTCTTGCCTTCAATCCTTTGAAACAAGAGTCTTTTCACCTACACCCAGATTCAACCAGGGTACCATTTTCCTCCGTCAACCAGCTCAGTCAACGGAAAGACAGTCGCAAGACTCGGAAATTGGGGAGGCAGGTTCTGATCCTATCCGGATACCAAAACGGCAGCTCGATTTCTTGTAGACTTGCCAGGTTACCGGCAACGGCGCCGCTGCCTAGCCGCTATTGCGAGATGGTTCTCTGAGGCGTGTTGGTGTAGAGCACCCTTCCGTCAGGCAACGTAATTCGATGAACCCGCTGGAAGCGGTCTTCTTCCGCCTCGGACTGGAGGACATTCTGAGTCAGGTCGTAACGGACGGAGACTTTCTTCAGGTAGTTTCTCGTCTCCGCGTAGGGAGGTGTTCCACCGAAGCGCCTGACCGCATTCTCGCCGGCGTTGTAGGCGGCCGCAACATTCTCCAGATCGCCGTCAAAGAAGTCGAGCAGGTAGCGTAGGTACTGGACTCCCCCTTCGATGTTTTGCGCGGGGTCGAAGACGTCGTCGACGCCAAATCGCTTGGCCGTGTCGGGATGTAGTTGCATCAGCCCTTTGCAATTCTTCTCCGATACAGCGAATGGATCGAAACCACTCTCCACCGCCATGATGGCTTCGACCAACAAGGGATCGACGTCGTGACGAGTTGCTGAGTCCTCAATCAAGGGTCGGAAAAGAGCGGCCCCACGAGCGGTTGATCGATCCGGTCGGCGGTCGGCTCGGATGATTTCTGGAATCGCCGCCACCGGGCCGGATGTGTCTTCGCCTCGGCTGGGGGCGTTGGTATACACTCGGATTCCGTTCTCGTTGATGTAAGAGAAGATCCGATCCTTGGCTAGAGCCGGAGCCGACAAGGCCATCAATAGCAAAAACGACGCCGTAAATCTTTCCATGCCACTCTTAAGGATGAACAAAACGTCATTAAAGTCGGGTGATGCACGGCACAAAACTGATTTCTCGGCCAATCGCCAGCAAAAGTATCCTTGAATGTGCTTTGCCACTTGGCACCAATTATTCCTTTCGAATCTATCACGAATGGCTTCGAAGGGTAATGGAGTGCGGTAGCGCAAAACTCGGAAATTGGGGATGTAGAGTGCTGATCCTGTCGTCCAAACCCAGTCAGACCGGATGATCCCGGCCCTGTAGCCGAAAACTTGTGAATGATCCGGGCCAAATCCCCCATGCTATACTCGCCCCGATGTCGGGTGTGATCACGGACCGCAAGGATGTTCCCCAAGCCCAACTCCCGACCCGTTTCGGAGAGTTCCGGATCTATGGTTTCGAGAACGAAGTGGATGGGGAACAGGCGGTGGCCCTGGTGTCTGGAGTGCTGGTGCACCAGGTACCTCTGGTGAGGATTCACTCCCAGTGCCTGACCGGCGACCTCTTTCACTCCTTGCGTTGTGATTGTGGGGAGCAGCTGGAGCGGGCGTTGGAGGCGATTACCCAGGCTCGGGCAGGCATTCTCATTTACCAGATGCAGGAGGGTCGTGGAATCGGGCTGATCAACAAATTGCGAGCCTACCAGCTGCAAGATCAGGGAATTGATACCGTCGAAGCCAATGTTCGCCTGGGCTTTGAAGCGGACCAGCGCTCCTATGGTTTCTGTGCCGAGATCCTCAAGTACTTTGAGGCGCGAGAAATTCGGCTCTTGTCCAACAATCCAGAGAAAATCCGGGGCTTGGAACAGGAGGGAATTCAGGTTCGGGAACGCGTCCCGCTGGTCGTTGCTGCATCGAGCCTATCCGCCCGCTATCTTCAGACCAAGAAAGAGAAACTGGGTCACCTCTTGGATTAACTCCCAACTCACAAGTAATTTAGAAATCCGACTGGAATTCCCTGAAGTCTACCCAGCTTCCGGTGGTGAGTTGGAAGTTGGGAGTTAATCCGGAAGTTATTTGCCAGTTATTTCAGAGTTGATTTCACCCACCAGCCGTGCAACCCAGGCGCGGGATTGATGATTCTGGAAGCGCTCCAGGTAGCGATTGAAGACATCTCGGGCCTTTTTCTTTTCCCCACCATAGTAGTGAATCCGCCCCGCCAGGATGGCTCCGTCCGGTAGAAATTCGCTTTCCGGAAATCTGTCCTCGAGCTGTCGTGTCAGTTCGAGAGCCTCTTTCTCGCTTCCCGACGAGGCCCGGGCCAGCGCTGAGTAATAGAGGGCGGCGTCGCTGGCTTGATGTTGATTCTGCGGGTCCTGCGCCACTACCGTCGAGAAATAGCGAATAGCCGTCGCAAAGTCGCCCCGGGTCAGGAATTTCTGGCCCAATGAATAATGCGCCTCGACCGCCTCGGGATTTTCAGCCACGAGCCTCTGGAGAGCAAGTAGTGAACTGGGGCCATAAAGATAGAAATCGACCTGCTTCTGAAATCTCGAGGGAGCCATGAATCCGGTCAAGCGATCGATCTCACGGGCTTCCGAATTCAGGATGAAAATCGTGGGGTAATTGGCCACCCCGTTTTCCTCCCGCAAACGAATGCCGGCCGGATCTTGCTCGGCATTCAGTTTCACCCACTGAAAGCGCGGACCCATTTCCGCGATCACCGTGGGATCATTGAATGTGTCTCGCTCCATCGCCGCGCAGTAGCCGCACCAGTCTGTATACAGGTAGACCAGCAGAGGTTGTCGGCCCTCCGACGCGCGCACGAGCGCCCCCTCGAAGTGGCGCGACCAGGGTAACGAGGGTCGAGCTCCGAGCTGCAGGAACACACTCCCGCTGGTTGCCGCGGTAAGCAATAGAATGACTCCCAAGGAACGCTTCACTGGGGACTCGCTCCCCGTCTGATGTCGTCGGCAGTTTGGAACTCTCCATCCGGCCCAGCCGAACGAAGATCGTAAGTCGCCTCTGAAATCCGATGAAAGTAAAAGCCTCGCGACCAGGGATCGAGCCGGATCACCTGAGTCAGGTAAAGAGGACTCAGAGCGTCGATCAGTTGCTGGAAGTCTTCGGCTGCGGGCAACTCCCCGTAGCTGGATCGATAGCTCTCAATGGCACTCTGAATGTCCGCCAGTTGGCGACCTGCTATTTGCTCACGCTGCTGGCTGATCGCGGCCAGAATCACATCCGCCTTTTCCCAACGCCGATCTCCCAGCCTGATTTCTTCCAGGTGCCAGGACTCCCCCACCCGGCGCAATTTGAGAGCGGTTTGAATCTTCACTTCGGCGATCGCCAGATCGCCACTCTGCTGGACGTCCAGGATCTCGATCTCATCTTTCTTGAGTTGGGCATTGTCCAGATTGCGGATACTCTCCTTCATCTGTTGATCCAGATTCTTGCCGCAGCCGGTTACCACCAGAACGAGCAGGAAGGCTAACCCGCGTAATTCACAAGGTATCGAAGCGAAGGGTCGCAAGCGGCGCGCTGACAAGACTTTACGCCCGAGGGCCGCGCGGGCATAGTCTTGCACTCTGCTGAGCAGCCGGAGGGTGGGCAACGCAGTCAGCAGGGATGATAGCGGGCCTGCAGCCGACAATTTGTGAATGATGCGGGCTAAGATTCGGTTCTGCATACCGGCTCAATATAGCACAGCAAAGACTCCTTTTCGGCGGCCCGTCCCGATTCCCACATGTGTCAGGACAACCTGCTAGGATAGGTGAATAAAAGGTGAAATTATGAAACAAAAACTGCTCTTTGAGTCGAATCATCAGCGAAGCGATCGATGGGTTCTCTCGTTTCGGAGGAGATTGTCTTCCCGATCCGGTTTCGCAGATCAAGACTCGGACCAGGGGAGGATGATTCAGGCCTACTCGTGGCCTGTCCTCGAGAAAGCCGGAGGAGGCAAGGTCCCTCTACTCCGGGAAGCCAGAACCCGAGGGCCCCGGCAGATCCTGATTGGGAGCCTGGGTGACCCTTATGCCAGTGACGCGAGCTGCGTGCTGACACGGGGAGTGCTCGAAGCCTGGTCGCGGGAGTGGGGCAAATCGATTTGGCTGATTACTCGTTCCTCTCGAGTGGAGCGCGATCTTCATCTGCTACGAGCCTTAAGCTCCCGTCACCAGCTCTTGGTTTCGGTGATGTTCAGTACGTTGGATCGGACTCTGGCAGAGCAGTTGGAGCCTGGCTGCTGTGCTCCCCGAGAACGACTGCAGGCCCTGTCCCGACTCTCCCGGGCCGGAATTGGGACCGGGGGACTGCTGGTGCCGATCCTGCCCGGAGTCAACGATACCTTCCCCGTCTTGGAGGGGTTGATGGGAGCTCTCGTGGAGGCTGGTATCAGTCATCTCAAGGTGGCAGCGGTGCGCCTGAGGAATGCTGAGAAGAGAGAGGCTTGCCTCAGCTTCCTGGAGCGGCTGGGTCCTGTGCAGGGTGAAGCCGCGCGCACGAGGTTCATGGGAGGAGCAGAGCCTTCCCTGGATTACCAGCGGATGGTGGCAACCCGGATTCGAGTTTTGCGTCAGAAATTCGGGCTGGCGACAGACGATTCGCATCCTCGCAGGCTCCTCCAGTTGTCGCTGCTTAGGGGAGGTCCGGTGGCGGCCTGAGCTAAGAGCCTGTCCGAGTATTGGTGGCGGATTGCGTACCAGGGTCTCGCCAAGTTTCTTTCTTGAATGATCCGGCGCAGCCGGTGGACGGGCTAAGATGACACTTGATTTGTGGGACGAGTATGGCACAGGCTTTCTTGGAGTTCTCTCCCTGGATGGCATTGAAGTGGTTTCGGATGTGGGAGGGGCCGTTCCCAGGCCGCGAAAGGGCCGTCAGGCCCGACTATGAAGATCTTATTTTATTAAGATCGCCGTCTCAGAAGGCGCCTCCCACGGTTTTGAAACACCGCTTTCCTCCGCGACACCATCCCCCGTTGTGGCTTCCCGGGAGCTCAAGTTACTTTCCTGAATGATCCGGCCACCGGCCGGGGGATGGGCTAACCTGAAACTTTCTAAGGCGCTGCAAGCGCTTCCTGGTTTGGGATGTCAGAGTTGATGAATGGGGTAGGAAACGAATCCAGGCCGAAAATCGGCTACTATGGGAAACCCATGAAGTCATTGCTGGGGCTCCCCGTTCAAGGCATTTCGGGAATTGCCGGCAAGCGGGCCGCCGTCCTTGAAGGAGCAGGCATTTGCACGCTCGAGGACATGCTCTGCTACCAGCCGTTCCGCTATGAAGATCGACGTGAGTTCCGTGCTTTGAGCCGTTTGGTGGAAGGCCGGAAGGTCCTGTTGCGGGGGCAAATCCGGGCCGCCGGCACCTTTCAAACCCCACGCAAGCGGGTGCGGATCTTCGAGGCCGTGGTGGCCGACGATTCAGGGAGCCTTCCCCTGAAGTTCTTTAATCAAGGTTATCTGGAAAAAGTCTTGCGTCGGGGGAGTGAGATCGTCCTCTACGGGGTTGCTCGCCGCGACTCCTACACGGGGCAGTTGACGATGGTGAATCCCGAATTCGAGCTGATCAATGCCGATCAGGATCAGGGGATTCATATGGGGCGAATTGTGCCGGTCTATCGGCGCATCGGCAATCTGCCGACCCGAGCCCTCCGGCAAATCATGTTTCGCGTTTTGCGCACTCTCTCGAGGGGCGATGTCGGAGACTTGCTTCCGGCCGAGCTCCTTGACAAGTATCGACTTCCGGGCCAGCTGGAGGCTTTTCAGCAGCTTCATTTTCCGGAGGTCGAGGGTTCTGGATTGGCTTTTGTGGAGAGCTTGAATGAGGCTCGCAGTCCGGCTCATCAGCGCTTCATCTTCGAAGAGTTCTTTCTCTTCCAACTGGGACTGGCGGAATTGAAGCGACGTCGACTGGTGGAGCCGCGTCCACGCAGTCTCGAGATCAAGCCGAAAATACGAGACGTGATCAAGCGAATCTTGCCCTTTCACCCCACGGCGGCGCAAAAACGGGTATTGAAGGAAATTGTTGATGATCTGACTGGGGAGCGAGTCATGAGCCGGCTATTGCAAGGGGATGTCGGATCGGGAAAGACGATCGTAGCCTTGCAGGCGATGGTCGTGGCCCTCGAAAATGGTTTCCAGACCGCTTTGATGGCTCCTACTGAGTTGCTCGCAGAACAGCATCTGAGGACCTTTCGCGAGCGCTTTGAGCACGTTCCGTACAACATTCAATTTCTAAGTAGCCGGGTGAAGGGAAAAGAACGCAGAGACGTCCTAGACGAGGTGGCGGATGGTCGGGCCCAAATCGTCATAGGAACCCACGCGCTCTTCCAGGAAGATGTGCAGTTTGCCGATCTGGGGCTGGTCGTGATCGACGAGCAGCACCGCTTCGGGGTGGTACAGCGCTCCCAGCTGATGCACAAAGGGAGAAAGCCCGACACGCTGGTCATGACTGCTACTCCGATTCCCCGGAGTTTAGCCCTGACGGTGTATGGTGAGCTGGATCTATCCGTCATCGACGAGTTGCCGCCGGGTCGAAAGCCAATCGAGACCCGAGTCTGTGGCGAGGGGCAGCGCTCGGCAGTCTACCAATTCTTGGATCGGGAATTCGAAGCTGGACGGCAAGCTTATGTAGTTTATCCGCTGGTGGAAGAGTCGGACAAATTGCAGCTCAAGGCGGCCACAGAGATGGCGGCTCTCCTGCAGGAGAAGATATTTCCGGAACGTCAAGTAGGACTCGTACACGGGCGACTGAAGGGGGAGGAGAAGGAGGAGCTGATGCGCCGCTTCCAGTCTGCAGACTTGGATCTGCTGGTGGCGACAACAGTAATCGAGGCGGGTATCGATGTGTCAAATGCTACTGTGATGCTGGTCGAGCATGCCGATCGATTCGGGCTCTCGCAACTCCATCAGCTGCGCGGTCGTATCGGGAGAGGAAGTCAGCGTAGCGTATGCATCCTGATGGTGAGCGATGAGATAACGGAAGAAGCGCGGCTGCGGCTCGAGATCATGGCCCAGACCAATGACGGTTTCAAGATTGCCGAGCGTGATCTTGAACTGCGCGGGCCAGGAGAGTTCGTGGGAACCCGCCAGTCGGGAGTACCGAATTTTCGTTTTGGCAATATCGTGCGCGATCGGCGCTGGCTAGAACTGGCCCGTGAGGAGGCCCAGAGCTGGTGGAAACGGCAAGATCCGAAATCTTCGGATCCGGCCCTGCTCTCCTCGGTGCGCAGCCAGTGGAAGCGCCGCTTTTCTCTTTTCGAAGTGGGATGAGAATCATTGCAGGCACTTGGAAGAAGAGGAAACTGGCGCGGCCTCCTTCGGGAGTTCGTCCGACTAGTGATCGTTTGCGCGAGGCGATCTTCTCTCACCTGGGAGCGGTGACGGATTCCGTCTGGCTGGACGCTTTTGCCGGTTCCGGAGCGATAGGCCTAGAAGCTTTGAGTCGGGGCGCCCGATTCGTCTATTTCAACGAGCGAAACCGGGCAGCTCAGGGGCTGCTCCTGCAGAACCTTGAAATCTGTGGGCCGGAACGAGGTTACGCCCTATCGCACACCGATGCGCTCTCTTTTCTGGGCCAGTCACGGCCCGACAAAGTCGACTACATCTACCTCGATCCTCCCTATCGAGGAGGCCTTGAAAAGAGGCTTCTCGAGACGATTGAGGCCACTCCCGAACTGGCGCAATGCATAATTCTGCTGGAGCACTTCAAGAAAACTCAACTGCCGCTGGGTCGGAGCTGGGAGCTGCTCAAGACGCTAAAGGCGGCGGATAGCCGACTGGAGATCTTGCGACTCCAGCAGCAATGAGAAAAGCATGGATGCGCTTTTTTTAGCATTTTGATACGACTTTTTGCCGTCAGCGGCATCATTAGTCGAGATGAGTCAAGTGAGTGTCTTTTTCATGCTGCTAGGGATCGCCGCTTTTTATATTGGGCTAGCCCTGGCGATTGTTCTCTACCTTGTGAGCCACCGGCTCCGTAGAGAGCATTGAGGATCGCGGGGGATGCGAGGCGCACTCTTGGCCGACCCGGCGGAGCCAAAACGACGAGCTCGGATTGAAAGGTCGCCGAGGTCGTTTCCAACGGGTCGGCTGATTCACTGAGCCGAGGCTGTCGGGCGCAAGTCAGCGTCAAAATACCCGGCAATCGCCTTCAATTCTGCTCCGACACAGGACGTCCGGGCCGGCTCTCCAGCATCATCAGGGCATAGCTCTTGACTGTGCCGCCATGTCGTTTGCGGAATCTCTCGGCGTTGATTGGGCTCCGGAACGCAATCAAGCTCGGCATGCAACGGTCCCAACTGAGCTCGAATTGCCCGCCGCTTCGATCCCTCTGCACTGAAGTCTTGCAACACAGCATCACCGAACTGTTCTCAACGAAAGTTGCATTCTCGGCCGGCAGCGACTGTCCACTCTCGTAGTCCGTCACTTCCGCTCGAGCGACGTCGCTACGTCCCTCTTGAAAATGGAGCCCGCAACGGGGACAGCAAACCTGTTTGGTTTCCCCAGTTTGTAAATGGATACGGTAGTGAGTCTTCTCTTGCAGGGGACGCAGGCAGAAATCGCATTGCCCCTCGCCCCCCAACTGAGCACAACCGAATAGGAAACAACTCAGAAATAGCCAGCTCAGGAAACGTCGCACAACCAACTATTTTATCAGACGCCAAAGCTGCAGAATAGAGAGCTCTGACAACCGCCCTGGGACGGGTTGGGCGCGTCCTAAAAGCGTTGCGCAAAGATTCCTGGATCATCCAGGAAAACTTTATCTTATTTAACCAGAAAAAGGGCCTTGGTCCTGGTCGAAGCTGGCGCCGAGCTGAATCGTCTCGACCCTCACTTTGAGGCGTCACCCCTCGGTTGGTCGCTCGAAAATGGTCATCTCGAGGTGGCCGAAGTTCTCCACGAAAAGGGTGCTACTCTCAACGCGCGACAGATCGAGAGGTTGGAAGATCTGCGAGGGAATAAGATCTGAAATTTTTCTTAAGATTTCTCGGCCGCACACTTGTACGTTGTTCTGCATCTATCATTTCAGACCCGTAGCAAAAACTGAAAACCGGTTTCGATCGATCGCCGTTCCTGCCGATCGAGCGCCGAATAACAGAGCGCCAAGCGGCAGCGCGAGCGCGGGAAAGCGTGGCGACGATTCGCCGAAACTCCGCTTAAAACCGGGCCAGCGCTTCCGCTTGCGGTCCCGATATCTTGCGCCTGGCGAATGCACGTCACTGCTGCGCCCTGGGCTTTGCGACTCTGATACCCGCACTTTCGCTCTGATCGGCGCGGCGGTCGATCTAAATTGACTCTTTTCGGATGATCCCGGCCCTGCAGCCGAAAACTCATGACTATCCGGGCTATGTCTCTGCGATTGCATTTCGTTTGTATCTCGGCGGCCTCAGCGATGTCAGCTCCTCTTGGTTCCCCGGTGAACCAGTTTGACTCCCTGCACCCGCGCTCACTAAAATCGCGCCGAGAATTGTTTCAGCGAGTCCGTTCGAGTCACCGGGGATCTGATGTCCGAATACAAGAGCTTTGAAGACCAGCTTGTAAACCGCGAGACTTGGCAACATCGTTGGGGTTTTGCCGATACTCGTTTTGTCCTCAACCGAGATCGCTCCGTCGAACTCAGCGGAGATCGCTACCCCCTTTGTGGGTACCGCATGTACGATTTTATCCCGTACATCGAGAGCGTTCTGGATGTGAAACTCGACTTCGACAAACGGCGCCCTGAAGTGGAGCCAAAGCAGGTTTCGCCGACCCGTATCGACGCTGGTTTTGTGCAATCTCTCGAGAGTTTTCTGCGCTCCGATCAGATCACTACCGAGGACTCGGTCCGGCTTCAGCACAGTCATGGCCAGACGACTGCCGACGAAGTCTTCCGAGTTCTTTTCGGCCACATCGATCGGGTTGTGGATCTGGTGGTCTTCCCAGAATCTCAAGATGAGGCTGTCGCGGTTGTTCGGCAGGCGGCGGAGTCAGGAGTTTGTTTGGTCCCTTTTGGAGGCGGCACCAGCGTGAGCAGTGCGTTGAAGCTCCCGCAGGCTGATTCGCGCTCGATGGTTGCGATCGATACGCGGCGCATGAACCAGATTGAGTGGATCGATCGGGAGAATCTGCAAGCCTGTGTACAGGCCGGTATGACAGGTCTCGAAATGGAGGCCGCCCTGGCTCGCGAGGGTCTGACTTCAGGTCACGAACCCGACAGCATGGAACTCTCCACAGTCGGGGGATGGATTGCCACCAACGCCAGCGGGATGAAGAAGAACCGCTACGGCAATATCGAGGATATTGTCGAGAACATCTCGATGATCACACCGGTCGGACTGGTTGAGCAGAAATTGCCGATTTCCCGGGCTTCAATCGGGATTCAGCCTCTCAATCTACTTTTTGGGAGTGAAGGGAATCTGGGCCTCATCACACGTGCCGTGCTCAAAGTCCATCCGTTACCTGGAGTGAAGAAGTACGGTTCTCTGGTGTTCCCAAGCTTTGAGAATGGCGTGGATTTTCTGAACGAACTGGTCTACACCGCTTACGTGCCAGCCAGTATTCGTCTGGTCGATAACATTCAATTTCGCTTCGGGCAGGCCCTCAAGCCGAGGGCAGAGGGCGGCAAGGCGTTTTTGGATCGTCTGAAGAAGCTCTATCTCCTCAAGCTCAAGGGCTTCGATCCAGACAAGCTGGCAGCCGCCACGATTGTCATGGAAGGCAGTCGCCATGAGGTGGAGTTCCAGGAGTCGAGCATCTACCGGTTGGCGAAACGGTTTCAAGGACTGCGGGGTGGGTCTGAGAACGGGCGCCGTGGCTACATGCTGACCTATGCGATTGCTTATATCCGCGATTTTCTGGCCGATTTTCACATCGTCGGAGAAACCTTCGAGACCAGTGTTCCCTGGAACAAGATTGATGAAGTATGTCAGGCAGTGCGGAGAAGGGCCGACGAGCTGCATCGGCAACATGGCTTGCCGGGACGCTGCTACGTTTCGCATCGTGTGACCCAGATCTACCACAGCGGGGTCTGTGTTTACTTCATGTTCGGTTTCTATGTGGGCGGAGTGGAAGATCCGGAGGAGGTTTTTGCACGAATTGAACACAGTCTACGGGAAACTATTATCGAAAACGGTGGTTCGGTGTCACACCATCATGGGGTAGGGAAGATTCGTAAGGACTTCATGCGGGACACACTCAGCCCGGCGAGCATCGAAATCCTCAAGAACCTGAAAAGGTCGAGCGATCCGGCCAACATCTTTGGGATTCGGAACAATATCTTTGCCGAGGAAGAATAGAGTACTGAACGAGGAGCCGACTTGCGAGGGAAAAAGGCAATTCTGACGGGAGCTTCTACCGGATTGGGGCGAGTCCTGGCTCTCCACTTGGCCGAGCAGGGAGTTTCAATCGTGCTTGCCGCGCGCCGCCGGGACGCTCTTGATGAACTGGCCCAAGTGATCCGGGATCGGGGAGGAAAGGCGCGCGCCGTTGTGACCGATGTCTCGCTGGCGGAGGATTGCCAATCTTTGGTTAAGCAGGCGATCGACTGGCTCGGTGGTGTCGACTATCTGGTCTTGAACGCCGGAGTCAGCATGTGGGCCAGGCTGGAAGACATCTCCGATGTCTCGATCTTCGAACGGGTCATGGCGACTAACTATCTGGGTGTCGTCTACTGTGTTCACGCTGCCTTGCCCTACCTGATCGACAGCCAAGGCTTGATCGTGACGGTTTCTTCTACGCAGGCCGTCCTGGGAATGCCTCACCATACCGGTTACACTGCCTCCAAGCACGCCGTGAAAGGATTTCTGGAAGCTCTGGAATTCGAGATGGATGGTCGCATCCAGCTGTTGAACGTGATGCCTGGCTGGATTCGCGGGACTGAAATGAGAGCCCACGCTTTCGTGGGCGACGGCACGGAGACCGGATCGACACGGCGGCACAGCAGCGAATCCGTCTCGGTTGAAGAGTGTTCCGAGGCGATTATTGGGGCCATCAAGTCAGGTCAACGAGAACTCTTCATTCCCGCCAAGCTGCGGACAGTCCCTTGGCTCAAACTGCTGGCTCCCGGCTGGCTGCGTCGCAAGATTCGTCGCGTCGTCGCGGCCCAGCCGGAATCCAAGGACCGTCGTCGCAGGCGCAAGAAGAAAGTTAGAAGAAAGCAGGAGATTTGATTTTGAAGAGACTCTAGATTGGAGACAATGCTCCCGACTTTGAAGCAGAGACGGATCAGGGAGGCACGATTCGCTTGAGCGACTATCGCGGCAAGAAAGTTGTATTGTATTTCTATCCCAAAGACGATACCAGTGGCTGTACCCGGCAGGCCTGTGCCCTGCGTGACGACCACCCCCACATTGAAGCCGCCAAAGCCGTGGTCTTGGGTGTTAGTCCCGACAGCCGGAGCTCGCACGAAAAGTTTCGGCAGAAACACGAGCTCCCGTTCACCCTGCTGGTGGACAGCGATCATGCAATCGCTGAGGCCTATGCCACCTGGGGTGAGAAGTCGATGTATGGCCGGAAGTATATGGGGATCATCCGCAGCCAGTTCACCATCGATGAGCGGGGCAAGCTAATCGACGTTCAGTACAAGGTCAGTCCGGCCAAGAGTGCACCGCTGGTATTGAAATCGTTGCAGGTCGGATAAGGCAGCGTTTTCGAAGCGATGGGCCGGAAGCGCTGCGCTGATAAGGAGGGGTCATGAAGAATCGATCTTTGTCGTTGGTTTTACTCGGTTGTGGAATGTCATTGGCAGTGGCCCAAAGGGCTCCTCAGATAGATCGGATCACAGCGGATGATCTGAAAGCGGATCTTTACTTCCTGGGCTCAGACGAAATGGCGGGTCGCCTGACCAATACGCCGGAGAATCGTCTGGCCGCCCAGTTCATTAAATCTCGCTTCGAGGCCTTCGGGTTAGAGCCGGTTAATGGATCCTACTTCCAATCCTACTTTCTGATGACATTTCAGTTGGGAACCGAGAATCGTTTGGAGATTCGCAGCAAGGGACTGAGTCTGCAAAAGCAATTGATGAGCGATTTCGTTCCCCTTAATTTTTCGGCCACCGGCTCAGCTCAGGGGGAGTTGGTTTTCGTCGGTTTTGGCATTGATGCTCCCGGATTTTCCCAATCCGACTACCAAGGTGACGTGCGTGGCAAGATCGTTTTAGTGATGCAGCATGAGCCGGGTGAGAATGATCCGGATAGTCGGTTCGATGGATTAGTCTCGTCGGAAGCTTCGCGTGACATTCGAAAAGCGCTCTGGGCGCAGAAGCATGGCGCCATTGGCATTGTCTTCGTCCCAGACGTTCACAACCACGGGGAGGGGGCTAACTTCGAACGTCGGGCCTCCCGTGTCTGGCCGACCCAAAGACGAAGAATTCCCCGTTTTGCGTTGGCATCCTGGGTAGAGAAAGTGCAGATTCCAGCGGTTTCCGTGTCGACCGAATTGGCCGAACATCTGATTAGCGGCAGTGGACACTCCTTACGAGACCTGGGATTCAGGGCGGAAAACGACGGAGGGATGTCTCCGCTACCCGTTCCCGGATATCAGATTCGGATCGAGACCGAGGTAGGGCGGACCAAGATCCAGGATCGTAATGTGGTCGGATTCCTCCCCGGTTCCGATCCGGAATTGAAGGATGAAGTGATCATCTTGTGTGCCCACTACGATCATGACGGGGCAAGCGAAACTCAGGTATACAACGGAGCGGATGATGATGGCTCAGGCACGGTGGGATTGATTTCTCTGGCCCAAGCCTACAGCGCAGCCGCTCGGGCCGGTCAGCGACCGCGCCGCTCGCTGCTGTTTGCCGCCTGGAACTCCGAGGAACGGGGCCTGCTTGGGGCTTGGACTTACACCGAGAATCCTTTGTTTCCACTACAGCGTACCGCGGCCGTGTTCAACATGGACATGATCGGCCGCAACGAAGAAGTTCCTGCCGGTGGAGGTCGCCGTTTTCGGGGCTTGGAGCCTCAGACTGCAGAATCGAACAACAACGCCGTCAATGTGATGGGCTATACGTTCAACCGCGAACTCCGAGCGATGGCTGAGAAAACCGGGAGTGAGATGGGTCTCACTCTTCGCTTTCGCTACGACAATAACCCGTCGAATTTGTTGCGTCGCAGCGATCATTGGCCTTTTCTTCAGAGAGGGGTTCCGGCTCTCTTCTTCCATACCGGGCTGCACCCTGACTATCACCCTCCTAACGATCGCCCCGAGCGCATCAACTATCCCAAGATGGAGAAGATCCTGCGGGTCATTTATCAGTTAACCTGGGAGGTCGCAGATCGGGATGGGCTCGTCGAATTCCATCGGCCTGTTCTCGAGACTCGGGGCCACATAGAAGAGTAGTAGGCTTTCAGCATGCTGAGAAACCTGATGCTCCGGGCCGCTGCCAACCCCGTTCTGGTACGAGCCTTCTCATCTTTGGGCCGCCGATCCGGACTCTCTCAGCGGTTCGTAGCGGGACAAAAGGTCGAAACCGCCATTGAAGTGGTGCGGAAGCTCAATACGGGAGGAATCGTCGCCACACTCGATCTGCTGGGAGAAGGCGTGCGACTCGCAGAAGAGGCTCGCCAGGCTACACAGGCCTACATCCAATTGCTGGGAGAAATCAGCAACCGGAACGTCCGTTCCGGCATATCGATCAAATTGACCCAGTTGGGACTCGATGTTTCACAGGAATTGACTCACGAAAATCTGGTCAAGATCCTGCTCAGGGCTGAGGCAGTCGGCATCTTCGTGCGGATTGACATGGAAGGATCGGACTACACCGATTCCACCATCCGGATCTTCGAACAGAATGCCGACCGCTTCGGCGCCCTCCGGGTCGGAATCGTCATTCAGGCCTACCTCCGTCGAAGTGAGGAAGATATTCGGCGGCTGGTCGCCAAGGGTTGTAGCATACGCCTTTGCAAAGGAGCGTACATGGAACCCTCCGAGATTGCCCTGCAAGACCAGCAGGATGTGGAGCGCAACTTCCTCATGCTGATGAAGATCCTGCTCACTTCGTCAGGCTACACCGCGATCGCCTCGCATGACCACAACATCATCGAAGAGGCATGCCGTTTCATCAACGAGACGGAGATCACGGGTAATCGGTACGAGTTTCAAATGCTCTATGGAGTGCGCCGCGAGTATCAGCAACAGCTCAAAGACCGGGGCTACAAGGTCCGGGTGTATGTTCCTTTCGGAACCCAGTGGGCACCCTATTTCATGCGCCGGTTGGCAGAACGTCCAGCCAATGTCCTTTTCATCGCCAGGGCTATCTTGCTAGACGAGCGATTCTGAAATAACGTACCAATTGTTGGGAGCGCGACGCGAGTCAGGTCGAGGCGCGAGGACGAGATTGATGCAGGCCATCTTCGAGCTCCGAGCAACAAAGAGCTGGCCGCGTCTCGCCCCCACCCTACGGGCGAACGGGGCTTGTTGTACAGCCTGCAAGCTGTAGCTGGCCTGGCCAACAAAATGTTGCGGCCGATCTCTGTGTCGAGAGTCGTCGAAGATGCCGGGTATCGAACTTCCTCCTCTCTCCTTGACCTCGACTCGCAAGACCCGTTCGCAATGGGCACGTTATTTCGGAATCGCTTGTCTAGACCCGATGAACGGTGGCGACATAGTGCCTTAGATCGCTGAGGCAGTTGAAGTGCTGGCAGTCATGAAAAACCTCCTCGAGTTCATGAGATTCGAAACCCTGCCCATAGAGCAGAACCGGAAGCCGATATTCTTCAATCACTTCGGAAAGCGCTTCGATGCCGTCGCTGGGATGAACTTCCCCTGTCGAAACCAGGCAAACCAGATTGACCGGCTCTCTTAGCACCATTTCCGCGACCATTCGGAAGGATACCGAACTCCCCAGATTGAGGCACTCCCAGCCATCGGTCTCCAGGATTCTAGCGATTCCATTGACCGTCAGTGGTCGGAATGAGTCGGGAGTTGCGCAAAGACCCATCTTGCCATTCGGTCGTCGGCGAATCACCTGCGGAAACATATAGCTCATCGACTCTTCGAGGTTATTGCTGATCAGCCGAATCTGACCTCCCGTAATTTTACCTCCGCGCCTTCTCTGTAACGCCGCCTCCAGGATTGGAACCAGAATTCGGTCATAGATTTCGACCACGCCGACTCCCCGCAGGTAGAGCCGTTCCAGCAGTTCTTTGATCTGCATGCGCTGATTTCGAGTCGCCAGATAAAGCAACTGCTTGCGCACTTCTTCGAAATTCTTCTGATTGAGGAAAATCTCGATGTTGGGATTCTCCCAGTGCTCCGATGTGAGCAGGCCAGTCGTTTCGAAACCCCTCTCCCGTTGAAACTCATGAATGTCCTGCAAGATGAATCGGCGATGCCCTCCCGGCGTCCGCCGGCAGCTCAGAGAGCCAGAGTCGGCCCAGCGCTTGACCGTTGACTCGCTCACATTCCACATTTGGGCAACTTCGCGTGTGGTGTAGGTACGACTCAGACTCATATGAAGGCCACAAGATTGGCGATGTTGACGCCAAGCGAAACACCCGGGCGGATCAGGCGACAGTCACGAATGATATGAGGGCCGGATAAGGGAAGTCAACCGCCACCGGGACCATGCCCTGCGTGAGGATTGGGCAGTCCCACCCGACCCGTCCACTCAAACTGATATAGAATAGTGAGATGCGGCGTTATCCTGTTCTTTCACTGGCCTGGACTGTCACGTTCTTGTCCCTCTCTCTGGGGCAATTGACTGCTCAAGAGGCGTCTTCACCACAGCTCGAAAAGATCATCCTCAATCCCGGATTCAAGATCGACCTCTACGCAGGTAACGTACGAAATGCCCGTTCCCTCGTAAGATCTCCCGAAGGGGTTCTGTTTGTAGGCACGCGCAGCGCCGGCTTCGTCTGGGCGGTGGTGGATTCGAATGGCGACCACCAGGCGGACCGTATCGTGCAGATTGCTGAAGGACTCCTGATGCCTAACGGAGTGGCCTACCGCGACGGATCACTCTACGTGGCCGAGATAAACCGGATTCTGCGCTATGACAATATCGTCGAGCGGCTAGACAATCCGCCAACCCCGGTTGTGTTGAACGACAGCCTGCCGAAGGATCGTCACCACGGGTGGAAGTTCATCGATTTCGGTCCCGATGGCAAGCTCTATGTCCCGGTGGGAGCCCCTTGCAATATCTGCGAACGCCTGGACGATGATCGCTATGCTTCTCTCCTGCGGATGAATCCCGACGGGACCGGCCTCGAAGTCTTTGCCAAAGGGATTCGGAATACGGTCGGCTTCGCCTGGCATCCCACAACGGGAGACGTCTGGATCACCGACAATGGTCGCGACTGGATGGGGGACAATATGCCTCCCGATGAGCTGAACCGGGCCACCCGGTCGGGCATGCATTTTGGATTTCCCTATTGCCATGGCGGATTCATGGCTGACCCAGAATTCGGATCCATACGGGGTTGTGACGAATTGACTCCGCCAGCACAAAACCTGGCTCCCCATGTGGCAGCCCTGGGAGCCGAGTTCTACACCGGAGCCATGTTCCCCAAGGAATACCGGAATCAGCTCCTCATTGCCGAGCATGGTTCCTGGAACCGTGCCCTTCCCCTCGGTTTTCGAGTCACTCTGGCCCGTATCCAAGACAACACCAAAGTTGTGAACTATGAGGTGTTTGCTGAAGGATGGCTGGCGGGGGAAGAGGTCTGGGGACGTCCGGTGGATCTGCTGCAGCTACCCGATGGATCCCTACTTCTCTCGGATGACCAGGTGGGCGCGATCTATCGAATCAGCTACGATGCTGCGCTGGCCCTCGAGCAGGCCCCGGGTCCGCGCCGTCGCGGCGGCGATTAGAGTTCGGCTGAAATGCGATCGCAGAGTGTTGTGTTGCAATCCGGAGATCAACTCAAGCCCGACTACAAAGCTTTTATTTTCAATAAGATCGCCGCCTGGGAAGGCACCTCCCACGGTTTTGAAACTCTGTTCTCCTGAAAGGCAGAATTGCGATTCTGGCTAGTTTTGAGACAGCTTGAAGATGCCTGCGTTACTTTGGCAGGCAGGGATGCCTGCGCTACTTTAGCTTAGGTAAGACCGCCAGCCGAAGCTCTTCTAACTGCTCTGGAGTCACCGGCGAGGGCGCCCCTGACATCAGATCGAGAGCACGGGCCGTCTTGGGAAAAGCGATCACCTCGCGTAGCGAAGACTCCCCGGCCAACAGCATGGCGATCCGATCCAGGCCAAGAGCGATTCCTCCATGGGGAGGGGCACCGTAGCGTAGTGCTTCCAAGAAGAAACCGAAGCGCAGGTCGGCTTCCTCGTCCTGGATCCCCAAGAGCTGGAAGATCTTCCGCTGGACCTCGGTCTGATGGATTCGGATGGAGCCTCCGCCAATTTCGGAGCCGTTCAAGACGACGTCATAGGCCTGGGCGAGGGCAGCACTTGGATCAGTTTTCAAGAGAGCTTGATCTTCAACCCGCGGCGCCGTGAAAGGGTGATGGAGTGAGTAGTATCGACCATCAGCCTCATTCCATTCCAAGAGTGGAAAATCTTGAACCCAGAGAAGGTTCCAGGCGTCGGGAATCAGATTTCGCTGAGTGGCGACATGGGAACGCAGGGCCGCCAACGAATCATTGACTACCTTGGGCTGACCCGCCACGATCAAGAGGATGTCCCCGGTTTTCGATCCTGCCAGCCGGCAAACTCGCTCCAATTCGGGCTCGGTCACCACCTTGGGAAGTGAGCTGCGGATACCTTCCGGGAGGTGTTGGATCCACGTCAGAGCCTGGGCTCCGAAAGCTTTGATGAATTCTCCGAGCTGGTCGAGCTGTTTTCGACTGAGTTCGGTTCCCCCTTCGAGGCAGATTCCCTTGATTTGTCCTCCACTCTCGAGAATGCTCCGAAAGATCCGAAACTGGCTGCTCTCGAAACCACCACTCAAATCGACTAATTCCAATCCGTATCGGGTGTCGGGCCGGTCGGTGCCGAAGCGTTCGACCGCTTCGTGGTAGCTCAGACGCGGGAAGGGAAACGGGAATCTCGACGCCGATCAGCTGGAAGAGATCGGCCAGCAGGCTTTCGACCGTGCTCAAGACAATCTCGCGGTTCACGAAAGACATCTCGATGTCGATTTGTGTGAATTCGGGCTGACGATCGGCCCTTAGATCCTCGTCGCGGAAGCAGCGTACGATCTGGAAGTAGCGATCGAATCCCGAGATCATCAGGATCTGCTTGAAGATCTGTGGGGATTGAGGAAGCGCATAGAAGTGTCCCCTCTTGGAGCCGGCTCGGTACCAGGTAGTCGCGAGCCCCCTCCGGAGTCGATTTCGTCAAGAAGGGAGTTTCAATTTCCAAGAAACCCTGTGCGTCGAGATGCTTCCGAACGCTGAGAGCGATCTGATGACGGAGTTTCAAGTTCCTCTGGAATTGCGGGCGACGCAGATCGAGATAGCGATAGCGAAGCCTATTTTCTTCGCTGATAGCGGCTTTTTCGCTGAGCGAAATGGGAGGAGTATCGGATCGGTTTAGCAGTACGACTTTTTTGGCCAGAACTTCGATCTCGCCGCTCGGCATGTCCGGGTTGACTGTTTCAGGAGAGCGATGAACGACCTCTCCCTGAACCAGGACGACGAACTCCGAGCGCATCTGCTTGGCGGTTTCGAAGGCTTCCACGGATTCGGAATTCACGGTCACCTGAACGATCCCTTCCCGATCCCGTAAGCTCAGGAAAATGAGGTTGCCCAGGTCTCTGCGATTGTGGACCCAGCCCATGAGAGTAACCTGGCTCGAGGCGTCAGATGCACGCAAGAGTCCACAATAGTTGGTTCTCGAAGACGTGGTTTGATTCATGCAAGATTCTCCAGCTCGACCACTACTCGGACAGGATCTTCACAATCAAGAAGACAGCCGATCGAGCAAAGTCGCTGTCAGTGACTCCCGACTGACTGGGATCTGCTCTCCATCCAGCATCTGTTTGAGAACCATTTCTCCCGACTGCAGCTCATTCTCGCCGAGCACGCAAGTGAAGCGCGCCCCAACTCGATTGGCCCACCTCAATTGAGCCTTGAGCGATCGGGCCGCGAAGTCGACTTCGACCCGGATGCCGTGCTCGCGTAAGGACTTCTGCAGAGACAGTGCCGCTCGAAAAGTCTCTTCGTCGAAATAGATCAAGATCAGATCTGGAACCGGTAGCTGGAAAGGCGACTGAATACTGTCGCGCCCGGAGAGTAACAGCACGAGTCTCTCCAATCCCATGGCAAAGCCGAATCCTCGAGTCGCAGTTCCCCCCAAGATTTCTGCCAGGCCATCGTACCGACCCCCTCCAACCAGAGCATTCTGGGTGGGTCCCAACTGGTCGCTGATGATTTCGAAAGTAGTTCGAACGTAATAGTCGAGCCCCCGAACCAGTCGGGGCTCCTCCGCATACTCGAGCCCGTGCAAATCGAGGTAGCTCTTGAAGCCGGCATAATGCGTTTGGCATTCCTCACACCAGTGCTGGTCGATGGTTGGCAGCTCGGCAATCCAGGGCTGACAACTGGGAACTTTGCAGTCGAAAATGCGGAGCGGGTTGCTTTCCAGGCGCCGATGGCACTGTCCGCATAGCTGGTCCAGTCACCAGAAGCGCCTGGCGCCGCAGTAGAGCGACAAAAGCTGGCCGGCAGTTTGCGCAGCCCACCGAATTCACGAGCAGACGGTACTCCCGCAACCCCATCCGGCTCAAAAAGCCAGTCAGCATTTCGAGGACCTCGGCTTCGACAGCTGGGATGGTCCCGTTCCCAGGACTTCGGCCCCCAGTTGGTGAAACTGGCGGTAGCGACCCTTCTGGGGACGTTCGCGTCGAAACATTGGACCCATGTAGTAGAGTTTGATAGTCGAGGAGAGGGCCTGCAGATTGTGCTCCAGATAGGAGCGAACTACTGGCGCAGTGCCCTCTGGTCTCAGGCTCATGCGGTTTCCGCGAGTATCTTCGAGAGTGAACATCTCCTTTTGGACGATGTCGGTCTCGCCTCCGATACTGCGTGTGAAGAGTTCGGTCTCTTCCAATACAGGGGTCCGAATCTCGTCAAATCCATAGCGCGGAAAGAGTGCACGGACAGTGGATTCGATCCGCTGCCACAGCTCGACTGAGCCGGGCAGAATGTCGTGTGTCCCCCGGATTGATCTGACGTCCATGATGATCTTCCCCGAAAAGCATGCATTATAGCTTGTAACTCCCAACTCCCAACTCCCAACCGGAGGGGGGCCGTATCCAAGTCGGCGGTACCCATGCCCGCAGACTTATTTGTGAGTTGGTAGTTGGGACTTGGGAGTTATTCCCAATGTCTGACGCAGTTGGTGGGCGGATTCGGCTATTGAATCCCGCAGGAAAGGCTCAGTAACGTCCGGGCCACGTCGGATTGGGCCCTCCTTTCCCGGCCGGATGTGGGCCTGGGCGAAACGGGGACCGGTAAGGTGGATCAGGGCTTCGATGTCCGCCTCGACCTGCTCTGCGCGATGCCACTCGAAAGTGTGGGGGATACCGGCGGCTCGAGCCATCGCAGCCAGTTGGAGTTTTCCGATGGCCGGAACAGCCTGATTGCCGGTGATCTCGTAGACTCCATTCTGCAGCACCACCAGGATCAGATTGGCCAGCTCGGCTTCCGAGATAGTGGCCAGAGTGCCCAGGCTCATGAGCATACTGCCGTCACCGTTCAAGCAGAGGATCTGCCGTTCCGGTCGAGCCAGAGCCAGCCCCAGAGCCAGGTCTGCGGTATGTCCCATGGCGCTATCAGCCGACACGAAGTCGAGCTCGGGACGAGCCGACAGCCAGCCCCAGGTTCGCACCGCTCCCATGGTTGTCACCACCACTTCATCGGTCCGGCTCCGACCCAGGATTGTGAGGAACTCCTCTCTTTCCATCATAGCGAGGTTGCCGCGATTCCAGCCTCGACCAGAACAGCCGCGGGATGTTGGTGAAGCTGAGCCCACTGCGAGGCCTTCTCAATGCAGCCTATATCGTGGTCTTGACGCAGGCTCCAAAAAGGGATTCCCCATCCTCGCAATGTGGGCTCTGTCAACAGAGATACCGAGTCGATTCCGGGGTCGGAGAGATCATCCCGACGGGGAGGGTCCGAGAGGCTTACGCGCCGTGAGGCTGGGAGATTCGCATAGCCCCGGCAGGTGACGAGGCTGAGTACCGGAATCCTCATTCGAACCAGTGTTCCGCGTAAACTGTCGCCACTCTCCAACAGCCCTGTGTTCTGAATCAACACGCTGGGAGTCTTGCCCCCGATCCATAGGCCAGCCGCTATCGCGAAAGCTTCCCCTTCGCGGGTTACGGTCAGGTTCTGAATCGCAGCTTGTAGATTCAACTCGCTGTGCAGAGCCGCCGAAGCATTGTCCGGAATCCCCACCACATGAGTCACTCTCAAACTGCGGAGCGCTCCGAGTACGAGCTTGGCAGTGAGCATGGATTAATATCTCCGTCTCTTCAATTGGCCCTGGGGGGAGAGCGACGCGGTTCCGTTGATCCGCTGTTCGTCGCTCCCCCGGGAGTGTAAACTGTCTCTCTTCCGAGAGCCAGGTAGCCCGGTGGAACTGACCTGATTTTGCGCCCCCGGCGCCTTGCAGCAAACTTTCAAACAAGTGCTTGAGAGTTGTGCCATGAAGTTCACTGGGAATCGATAACCGGACCCTGGCGTTGCAGTGCTGGCTCTCAGAGCGCCAAGCGGCAGCGCGAGCGCGGGAAAGCGTGTGCCGGACATGAGCGTCCCGGCTCATCTTTGTAACGACATTAGTCGTGTGAAGATGGCCCGGACTGTCGGCGTCAGTCGACCTCGATTGTAGGCATCTCCACATTGGCGGATCGCTTCGGCGGCCGTTGGGTAGGGGTGAATCACACTGGCCAGCTTCCCGAGCCCCATTCCGGCCTGGATGGCGACACTGATCTCACTAATCAGCTCTCCGGCGTGGGGTCCGACGACGGTGGCTCCCAGGATCTCGTCCTTCCCTTTTCTCACATGGATCTTGACGAACCCGGAAGTCTCGCCGTCCACGATTGAACGATCCACCTCCGAGAAATCGTGGCGGAAGGTTTGGTACTCGACTCCCTGCTCCTCCAGATCCCTTTCGTAGAGTCCCACGTGAGCTACTTCGGGATCGGTATAGGTCGACCAGGGGATGAGCAGGGAGGAAAACTTGTCCCGACCCAGGAAGAGAGCATTCCGGATCACCAGCCGGGCCATGAAATCGGCCACATGGGTGAACTGGAACTGGGTGGCGACATCGCCGGCCGAATAGACGTTGGGATTGCTCGTCTGAAGCCGATCATTGACCTTGATCCCGCTCCGGGTATCAAAATCGATTCCGGCTTCCTGCAGCCCCAGATTATCGACAGTCGGCTTTCGGCCAGCCGCAACCAACAGCTGATCGAATTCGAGCGACCGCTGCAGCCCGGCTTGTTCGAAGATCACTCGAATGGGTCCATCCAGGCCCTGGCTCTCAATCGAGGAGTAGCTCACTGAATATTCAAAGATCACACCGTCTTCGCGCAGACTGGCAGCCACAACGTCGGCAGCCTCCGGGTCCTCCTTGGGAAGGATTCCTGCCCGACGAGAGAATACCGTCACGGCCGATCCCAGGCGAGAGAAAGCTTGTGCCAGCTCGAGCCCGATTGGGCCAGCGCCGATCACCCCCAGGCGGGGAGGCAGTTGGGTCAGGTTGAAGACCGACGCATTGGTTAAGAACGGGGATTCCCGAAGTCCCGGAATGGAGGGAATCGCCGCCGTTCCTCCTGTGGCGATCACGGCCTTGGAAAAACGCAGGGTCTCGCCGTTGACCCGGACCGAATCAGGGCCGCTAAAAGTGCCTCTTCCCAGAAAGACGTCGACCCCGAGTCTGGCAAATCGCTCGGCCGAGTCATGCGGAGCGATGTCGGCTCGAATCCGACGGAGTCGTTCCATCACGGCCGGGAAGTCGACCGATACCTGTCCATCGATTCGGATCCCGAATTCTGCGGCCCGTTTTACAGCCGCTGCCGCTCGCGCACATCGAAGCAAGGCCTTGGAGGGCACGCATCCTACGGTGAGACAATCCCCACCCAAGAGATGAGACTCGATCAGAGCGACCCGGGCTCCCAGGCCGGCTGCCGCAGCTGCCGACACCAGTCCACCCGTTCCCCCTCCAAGCACGACCAGATTGTACCGTTCCGCAGGGTTAGGGGCCTCCCACCGAGCGGGATGAGCGTGATCGAGAAGCCGGGTATTGTGATCGTCGAGGGGAGCGATGCCAATCTCTTCCAAATCTTCGGCGGGGAACTCTCCCAGCCTGTCATCCCGCTCCGGCAGTCGCGGTTGCAGCGAATCAGCAGTCGGACCGGTCGGGCCCAGAAAATCGGCCCAACTAACCTTGCTTCCATCCGATCTTGTAGCCACCTGACCGTGTTCTTCGTCTTTGGCAAAGCGGTAGAATAAATAGTCATCCCGGAAGGGATGAGCCTGCTGAACATGATGGAAGATACCGGCACTGAGCAGAATGTTTCCGATCCGCAAAGCGTCTGCGATATCGCTGGCGAAACCTTCACGAATCAGCACCTGAACGGCCTCGCTTCCCACGAAGCATTTGAGGTAGGACTTGGCCGGAAATCCGTGCTTTCGGTCCGCAATATCGAATAACTGATGAGTGCGTTGGGCCAGAGCCTCTAGTTCGTTTTTCGAAAATTGGGCCTCTTCCCCTGGGCGATCCTGCTGTGTCATAAGTGAACTCCTTATTCGCGATGAGTCGGAACCCGCAGTGTAACCTTACAGAACGAACCCCCGATTTCGCCGGCCCATCCCCCTGCCGCGCACACTCCTAGGCACCTACCCACGTTCTTTGTGGCCTCCTCGTCGGTTTGAGGCAGGATTATCGGAGCGCCGTGTCCTCAGCCCGGGGCCTGCCCTCCGAAGCCTTGGCGAAGGGCGGCGGGGAGAATTGATCGGCAGTGAAACGTAGTTCTCCTATTGAACCCCAATAGAACTTTTCGCGTATCCTCCTATTGGTGGGTAATATGAAATGAAGAAGCAACGCTCGGAACTCCTCCAGGGAACCCTCACCCTCTTAATCCTACGCACGCTGGCGCTCGGAGCTCTACATGGCTATGGGATTTCGCAGCGTCTCGGCCAGATGACTGAAGGTGTCTTCAGCGTAAATGTGGGGACGATCTTTCCAGCCCTCCACAAGCTGGAACAAGAGGGCTATCTGAAAGGCTACTGGGGACGTACCGAAAACAATCGACGGGCCCGTTTCTACCAACTCACCCGGCCTGGCGCGCGCCGTCTGCGTGCCGAAGAAGAGGGCTGGAAGCGAGTCACGAGTGCAATCGGCAAAGTTCTGGAAGCAACTCGGGTGATGCCCTGACGAGGACAAGCAATGAAACTGTTTTATTGGATACGGGCTTTGGTGACTGGTTTGAGAGGGCGCAAACGGCAGGAAAGTAGTCTGAGCGACGAGTTGGAGAGCTTTCTCAATCTGGCAGTCGAAGACAAGTGTCGGCAAGGAATGACACCCCAGCAAGCGCGTCGCGAAGCGTTGATCGAATTGGGTGGCCTGGAGCCGACTAAAGAGCGAGTACGGGATGGCCGAGTTGGGGAGGGATTGGAACGGGTATGGCAGGACGTCCGCTTTGCCTCCCGGCTCCTTCGTGCACATCCTGGTTTCTCAGTGGCAGTGCTGTTGACCTTGGCTCTCGGGGTGGGGGCCAACAGCGCGATTTACAGCCTCGGGCAAGCGGTTCTCTTTCGCTCCGCACCCGTGGAGCGGCCCCAAGAACTGGTGGCCGTCTGGACCACATGCCGGCGCGGCGCGCCGCAGTGCGCCAGTTCCTACCCCGACTACCTGGACTACCGAGAACGGTCTCCTACACTTCAGGATTTGGCGGCATATTCTTGGAAGGCGATCAGTTTGGCCTCGGAAGCGGGCAGTCGAGTGGTGACGGCTCAGCTGGACAGTGGAAATTACTTTTCCATGCTCGGAGTGGGCACCCTTCTGGGTCGCTCTTTGTTGGAGTCGGATGATCGGTTGGGGGGCGCGCCGGTGGCTGTCCTGGGTCACCGCTTCTGGGTCTCTCATTTCGCCTCTGATCCTCAGATCATCGGAACAGTTATTCGCCTCAATGGTGAGCCTTTCCAGGTTGTAGGGGTCACTCCAGCAGGCTTCGACGGCTTGCACCTGGGAGCCGGTCCCGACCTGCATATTCCCCTTCAAGCGCTCCCCCTGTTGAGCGTAAATGCCGAACGGGCTCGGCAGCGATTTTCGACTCGCGGCTCGCGCTGGATTCCTCAGTTGGTTGGCCGGCGTCTGCCGGGAACGACGTTGGAAGCGGTTCGCCAAGAGATGGCCGCCATTTCGGAGCAGTTGGCCAAGGAGGATCCCGAGTCCCGTGGACCGCGCAAGATAACTATCGAGCCTGCAGCTCAGTTCATTCTGCCGGTGTCGCGAGCCCAGGACGTGGTGGCCTTCGTTTTTCTTCTGGGAGGAGTGGTTGGGCTGACCTTGCTCCTGGCTTGCGCCAATCTCTCGAATCTCTTGCGGGCTCGAGGACTGGCGCGGCAACACGAAATGGGGATTCGGGTGGCTATCGGAGCGAGTCGAGGGCGCCTCGTGAGACAGCAGATCACCGAGACTCTGGTTCTAGCACTGTTGGGAGGAGGCCTCGGACTCCTGGTGGCCCGACTCATGCTGGCCGGGATCGCTTCGTTTGAATTGCCGGGCGGAATCCTGATCGAATCGGTTCATCCGGAGCTCGACTGGGGAGTCCTCCTCGCGACTTTCGGTGTCGCCTTGTTGGCAGGATTGTTGGCGGGCTTCTTACCCGCCCTCCAGGGCACCCATTTCCGACTCGCAAAAATACTGGTTCAGGGGGCCGGCCGGGTCGACTCGACTCCTGCTGGCCATCACCTGCGCAGGGCTCTGGTCGGAATTCAGTTGGCCCTCTCGTTGGTCTTGCTGGTAGGGACAGGGCTCTTCTTGAAATCGCTGCAAAACGGATTCGCGACCGATCTCGGCTTCCGGAGCGAAGGCCTGGTCACCGCTCGGGTCGATCTCTCTTTGCTCCACTACTCCGAGGCAGAGGGGCGCCGCCTGTTGGAACAACTCATCGAGCGCTTGGAGGCCTATCCTGGAGTTGAGTCGGCGGGAGTCGGAAGCCGGCTTCCACTTGGGACAGGAGGATCAGCAACATTTCTCTCTCGGGTGGAGGGCTATACTCCCGCACCCGACGAGGAGCTCCGCATCAATATCGAGTTTTTCCGGCCAGCTTTGCGCGCACCCTCGGACTTCAGCTAGTTGCCGGTGAAGCTCTGACAGCGAATGGCGGAGTGGACCATATCTTGATCAATCGAGTGATGGCCGAGCGGTGGTGGTCGGGGAGAAATCCGGTGGGCGGACAAGTGCAGATGGGAGAGCGGACATTCCAGGTCACGGGAGTGCTGGAAGATGTCCACTGGAGGGCTCAACTAGAGGAGCCATCGCTGCCTTTTGTTTTCTTTCCACTGGAGACCTCACCCTCCCGAGCGGAGGATAGCCCGATGGCGGTCTTCGCCAGAACCAGTGGGGATCCAAGCGCTCTCATGACCTTTCTCCGCGAGCAGGTGCATCAGCTCGACAGAAATCTCAGTCCCACGGCGATGACTGCCATGGACGACCGCCTGGCCCACCTTTTGATGCCGCAGAGAATGGCAGCTTTCCTGTTTACTTGCTTTGGATCCCTGGGGCTTCTGCTGGCGGCCGTCGGAGTCTACGGCATCACCAGCTTCAGCGTCGGTCGACGCTCTCGTGAAATCGGCCTTCTCATCGCGGTGGGAGCCCGGCGCTGGCAGATCCTGTGGTTGATGGCGCGGCAATTAGCCCTACCCGTCATCCTGGGACTGGGTCTGGGAATCCTCCTCACCGGGCTACTTTCGGGGGCGGCCGAGAGTTTCCTGCTGGGTCATTCTGCAATTGATGGCGGAGCGATCCTGCTCAGCTTGGGTGCCCTCCTGATTGTCGTCTTCGGTGCCTGCCTGATCCCGGCCTCCCGTGCCTCCCGACTCGATCCCTGCAGGCGCTGCGGACCGAATGATGCTTGTCGGAAAGCAGCTAGATTTCATTGCGCCTCAGACCGACGAGGCGCCCGGAGAAGCTTGGCGGAGCCCTTCGGAGTGTGCGCGGCCAGACCGCCGCCTTTCCCTCGAAAGCGGTACTTGGACTGCCCATCCGGCTTGCCGATTTGAGGGCTGAAGGCTCTGTCATGGGAGGCTGTTGCCGAACTCGGGGTGAGCTTGTGGTGGTTTTCCGGCGCAACGGGTCTTGGGAATCGAGGGATGTGAACTACCGACGGTTTCAGGCCGGATACCAAAGCGGCAGCTCAATTTCATAGAGAATCGTCTAGTTTTCGTCAGCGATTCCGCTGCAGCACCAAATCGGCTCGCCGATTTGGAGTGCGCCTAGGAGCCTGTCCGAGTATTGGGGTGCGGTTGCGAACAGGGGTCTTGTGAGTCGAGCCGCTTTGGTATCCGGCTGAGCGTCGTGATCTTGAGTAGTCCAATAGTCCGGCAATAGATGCCATGGCTACAGCGCCAAGGTACCGGCGGCGCGAGAATGTACAAGTCCAGCTGCTGTCGGCTGCCCAACCGGCTTCATCTGTCGCTGTTAACTATAGTGTCTATCGATATAGCTTAGTAATCCATAGTCTTGCGTTCTGGAGAGCTTTCTATGAATTCGCCAAGTCGAGATCCTGGAGACCTGATTCCACTGACTCCTCTGGTTTTCCATGTCCTGCTTTCGCTGGTTGCTCAGCAAAGCCACGGCTACGCGATTATTCAGGATGTGCGAGAGCGGTCGGGCGGCACGGTCCGGATTGGCTCGGGAAGCCTTTACGCGGCCATCCGTCGACTCCTGCAATCGGGTTTGGTGACAGAGGTTGACGAGCGTCCCGCTCCGGAAGCCGATGATGAGCGCCGCCGCTACTATGCCATGACTCGGCTCGGTCGCCGCGTGGTTCGGGCTGAAACCCAGCGGATGGCGGAAGCGGTGCGTATGGCCGAAGGGCTGCTCCTGGCCCGCCCGCCGGCAGGGGAGACTTCCGGAGAATGAACTTTCAACCGACCCACCGGAGCCGGATCGAACGGCTGCACCATCGGCTCCTTCAGATACTCTATCCGATCCTGTTCCGGCGGGAGTTCGGGGATCAGATCGAAGCTACCTTTCGCGACCTCTGCCGCCAGGCCAAAAGAGAGGTACGCCCTGGATCCTTGCTCCATGTCTGGATAGGAGAACTCTTCTACCTGGTCACGACAGCAATCTTTGTCAGGTTTGAAGAAGTCAAACGCAGTTTCCCGGCGTCTCCGGCGCCGGAACTGTCAGAGAGGAACAAGATGCTCGATTCCATCCTTCAAGATTTCCGTTACAGTCTCCGGTCGATCCTCCGCCAACCCTTCTTCTCCTTGCTCGTGATTGCCACGCTGGGATTGGGTGTAGGAGCCAACAGTGCCATCTTCAGCGTCGTTAGTGGGACTCTGCTGACACCTCTTCCTTATCCGGGATCGGAGCGGATCGTGACCCTTTGGGAGGATTTTTCGGCCCAGGGCGGCCCCTCCCAGGAATGGATCGAAGTGCCTAATTTCTTCGAGTGGAAAGAGCATAGCCAATCCTTTGAAACGATGTCGGCTTTTGGTTTCAATCAGGTCAATCTGATGTTGGGTGACGAGGCCGAAACGGTTACGGGCGCAGTAGTTTCCCATGATTTCTTCCGAGGTTTTGGCGTGGAGCCGGCACTGGGTCGCGAGTTTACGTCCGAGGAAGATAGTCCCGGTGCTGAACCGGTGGCGATTCTCTCCCACCGCCTCTGGCAAGAGCGATTGGGTGCTGATCCTGAGATTCTGGGACGTTCCATGATGATCAATGATCAGTCGGCCACCGTAATAGGGGTCCTTCCCAAGGGTTTTCAGACTCCTCTCGCCAACCAGGTAGCGGTTTGGCAACCCGTGAGAATCAGCCCTACTTCGCACGGGCGGAGCAACTTCTTCTTGCAAGGCATCGGCCGGCTGCGAGAAGGCGTGTCGCTGGAGCGGGTGCGGGTCGAGATGAACTCAATCATGCAGCGGATCGGTCAGGAGTTTCCCAAAGATGCCGGTGTCACGATGCAGGTCATTCCGCTGTTGGATCTGATCATGCAGCCGGTCAGGACTTCGCTCTGGGCGCTGATGGCTGCCGTTTTTCTGGTTCTGCTTATCGCTTGTGCCAACATTGCCAACTTGGTGCTGAGCCGGACTGTAATCCGCCAGCGGGAGATGGCGGTGAGAGCTGCGATTGGAGCTGGACGTCAGCGTCTAGTTCGTCAACTCCTGACGGAGAGCATGCTCCTGGCCTTGTTTGGTGGAGGGCTTGGGTTGGGGTTGGGCGTGTTGGGATGTAACCTCCTGATCTCGCTGGCACCGCCCAACGTACCCAGACTGGATGAAGTCGGTTTGAACACCAGCGTGTTGCTTTTTACGCTAGGTGTCAGTCTGCTCAGCGCTGTGATCTTCGGGCTGGCACCGGCCCTACATGGTTCGCATTCGGACCTCAATGCGGCCCTCAATGCCGGGGGGAGGGAAGCCCGAGGGCCGACCGCCGGGAGTCGGTTGCGGTCGGCTTTGATCGTCGCCGAAGTGGCGTTAGTACTCACCCTCTTGGTGGGATCCGGCTTGCTGCTCCGCAGTTTCGCGCGCCTGCAGCGAGTGGATCCCGGCTTCCGGCCGGAGGGGCTCATCTCTACCGGCTTGCGCTTGTCTCCCACCCGCTTTCCCAAGACTGAGAACCTCCGCGGATTCGTGCAGGACCTGGTCTCGCGAATCGAAGGCAATGTCGGGATCGAGGCGGTCAGTGGAATCTCGGTTCTCCCTCTGGGGGGAAGCGACTCGGACACCGGTTTCTCCATCGAAGGGAGACCCGCTCCGACTCGTCCCCAGGATCAACCTGTCGTCTGGTTTCGTCGCACGCTCCCCAAGTACTTCTCTACCATGGGCATTCCTCTACTCCAAGGCAGAGACTTTCGGGACTCCGATCACGCCGATGCTCCTGGTGTAGTGATGATTAGCGAAGTGGCTGCCGAACGCTATTGGCCGGAGGAAAGTGCTCTCGGAAAAAGGGTCAGATTTGGCTCGAACGGGGCCTGGAGCACGATCGTCGGAATCGTCCCGGGAATCCGCCATCGAGCCCTGAATCAGATTCCGCGTCCCGAACTTTATTTCCCCTATGCACAACGCCCCGGACGATTCGTCAATTTAATTGCGAAGACAGAGTTGCCTACTGCTACAGCTGCCGGGCTGATTCGAGCCGGTATCCGCGAACTGGCCAGCGGGCTCCCGATGCTGGCCGTCTCGCGCCTCGAGAACCTGGTTGAGGCCTCAATCGGACAGCAACGCTTCATCATGAAAATGACCGGTGGCTGCGCAACACTGGCAGTGGTACTGGCGGCGGTGGGCATTTACGGAGTCATTTCCTATTCGGTGAGCCAACGGACTTACGAGATTGGCTTGCGCATGGCGCTGGGTGCCCAGCGCTCGACTGTTCTAGCCATCATTTTGCGCCAAGGATTCCTGCTGACCGTGATCGGAATTGCGATCGGAATTGGGCTCTCCCTGTGGGCAACGAGGTTCATTTCATCGCTGCTCTTTAATACCAGTTCCACAGATCTTCTGACATTTCTGATGACGGCGACTCTGCTGGGCATTGTCGGCCTGGTCGCTTGTCTGGTGCCCGCCTACCGGGCCACTCGGATCGATCCCCTGAACGCGCTCCGCTGTGAATAAGTAGCATTGCTTCTAGGATGAAACTTGATTTGTGGGACGGGTATGCCACAGGCTTTCTTGAAGTTCTCTCCCAGGATGGCATTGAAGTGGTTTCGGAGGTGTGGGAGGGGTCCTTCCCAGGCCGCGAGAGGGCCGTCAGGCCCGAATCTAAAGATTCTATTTTCAATAGAATCGCCGCCTCAGAAGGCGCCTCCCACGGTTCTGAAACACGGCTTTCCTCTGCCACATCATCCCCCCTTTGTGGCTGACAGGGAGCTCAGTTTCCAACAATTTCCACCCTTCCTGCGAGCTTCCTCCCAGGGATTCTCGCCACTCTTCCCGAGGTCCGTGCTACGCTCCTACGGAGGAGTATGGTAGTCTCTGAAAATTCCTAACCGGTTTATTATCAACGGTGTATCAAACTAGAGTCCAGGCTGGAGGGGGATTTGATCGAGCGGCTCGACGCTCGTATTGGGGGTTTGGTTTCACGGAATTCAGGCAGGACTGCCCTGCGGGCTTTTTTTTTGCGAAGCGCCAGTTTCAGTCTCGAAAAACAGGAGAGCGGAAGCCATGTCAGTCACAGTCTTGAGTCAGCTCGAAGTTGAGCGCTACAGTCGACATCTGCTTCTGCCGGAGGTAGGAGTCCAGGGCCAGTTGCGCCTGCGTAACTCGAGCGTACTTTGCATCGGTGCCGGTGGACTCGGATCACCCTTGGCTCTGTACCTGGCAGCCGCCGGTGTAGGGCGCCTCGGAGTCGTCGACTTCGATTCCGTCGAATACAGCAACCTGCAACGCCAAATCCTGCACTCGACGGCAGATGTGGGGCGCTCAAAGTTGGCTTCTGCTCGCGATTCGATTGAGGCCATCAATCCTGAAATCCGGGTCGAGACTTTTGAAACCAGACTCAGCTCCCAGAATGCTCTTCGACTCTTCCGCGACTTTGACTTGGTGGTGGATGGGACAGACAACTTTCCTGCTCGCTACCTGATCAACGATGCCTGTGTCCTGAGTGGCCGGCCCAATGTCTATGGCAGTATTTTCCGTTTTGAAGGACAGGCCTCGGGCTTCGCCCATGACGGCGGCCCCTGCTACCGCTGCCTCTACCCCGAGCCTCCTCCTCTCGGCTTGGTGCCTTCCTGTGCCGAGGGAGGAGTTCTCGGAATCTTGCCGGACCTGATCGGGGTGATCCAGGCGACTGAAGCTCTGAAGCTGCTGCGCGGTCGAGGAGAGAGTCTCAGCGGACGCCTTCTCTTGATCGATGCTCTGGGCATGAAATTTCGTGAATTGCGCGTGCGACGAGATGCCGATTGCCCGGTCTGTGGTGACCATCCAACGATTCTCGAACTGATCGACTACGAGGCTTTCTGTGGAATCGGAGTCGAGGATGACACCAGCGCAGACGATGTTCCTGAGATCACGGCTACCCAGCTACACAGGAAGCTGCAAAGGCAACCTGAGCTTCGACTGCTCGATGTGCGCAACCCCAACGAGCTGGAAATCTGCAGCCTGGAGGGTGCTCTTACGATTCCGCTCGACCAGTTGTCCGCTCGCACCGGAGAGCTTGATCCAGAGTGGAACGTGGTTGTCTTTTGTCGGTCGGGAGTGCGCAGCCTTCGCGCCATCAAGCAGCTCCAGGAGCTTGGATACTCCCGTCTGACCAATCTCAAAGGCGGAATTCTGGCCTGGGCCGATGAGATAGATCCAGAAATGGCCAAGTATTGAGAGGTTGTCCATGATTTCCCGCAACTGGAGAATTCGATGTGGTCCTTGGCGGGCATTGGATGAGCAATGCGGATACCTTCGGCCTGGCCGTTGGACCCTGGGCCGCGCTGCGCTCCGCGGCTCTGATAGGGTGCCCGGAAGCTCAGTTGGAGTCGATCAGCGGAGCCTGTAATTGGAACGCTGATTCTCAGAGCCCCGAGCCCGCGAGGGGTATCGGATGCCCGCTCCTTGCTCCAGAGAGACGATTTGCTAATGCTTTCCTCTCCCAAGTCCAACTCGCCCTGGGCTGATTCGGAAGGGCAAAGGCACGGGGGAGCAGCCGACAAGGCTGCAATCCAGCTGGTGAGAGTCCAGCCGTGTGAATTACTCGTTCACACACGTATCGATGCCGCTGCTCGGGGCAGGTAACCAACCGAGATTTGCGTGGTGTAAACGGCCTGGCCGTCCTTCAAAAGAAGCGGCGGGAGCAACCTGGAGGTCTAGCCCGGATAATGCACGAGTTTTCGGCTGCAGGGCCGGGATCATCCGCTCTGACTGCGTTACCCACCCTCGGGCTCCTCGACAGAGGGCACGACTATGACTGCAGCCCGGAAATGTGCCCCCCTGGTGAAGTTGCAGAGTTGGGGATGTGTGGTGAGCCGAACGTCTCCCGTGTCACGTAAGGCCGGAGTGTCTTGGGAAGCAACGAGTAGCCGGAGGAAAGGTCATGGTCGCCAACCGGACTTGGGAAATCCGACCGTTCCGGATGAAACGGGGGGCTTGCGGAAACGTGAGCAATGGTGGAACTAGGAACCCGCCGCACAACCGAAAGGGTGCGGGTCGGAAACTCTCCACCTAAGGCTACGCGCGTCGTACTGCTATCCCAACCAGGGGTTGCCCGTCTGAGGGGAGCCCTTGCCAATATGAACTTGATGCCATGTGCTCAGTTCATAAAGTGGCGTAAACCACTGATGATTTCATAGTTCTCTCCCTTCGGACATCAGGGATCCTACCTGGCAACCCTCCAGAATACGGCAACGGAACGTGGGAGCTCTTCCAGTTTCTTTCCTGAATGAGCCGAGGGAACCTCGGAAGCACTGCTAGTACTTTGAAAGCCGGAACCCGAATGTTATAAAAACGATATAGATCGACCGCCGGTGCTTTGCTTCGAGCGCTGAACAACAGAGCTCGTCAGCGGCCCTTGGGAGTTATTACAATGATGCAACGTGGACTGTCAATACTCGTACTGCTCTGGGGGATCTCTTGTGGTTCGGGTTTGCCGACTGATTCACCGAGGGACGATTCCCTGCAAACTTTGCTCGACGAAGCCTGGGAATTCCGGCTCCGCGAGGACCCTGTTTTTGCGACATCTATAGGCCGCCATGAATACGACGACCGGCTGGCTTCTGTCGCCTTGTCAGACTTGGAGCGGCGGGTGCTGTTCTGGCGAGATATCTTGTTGCGTCTGGAAGACTTCGATGGCGACGGCTCACTCTCGGACGCTGCTCGTCTCAACTACGATTTGTTCCGGCGCCAGGTCGAAGATCGGATCCAGTCGTTTGAGTTCAAAGAGTACCTGATGCCCTTGACCGCCGAGGCGGGATTCCACACCCGCTTCGCTTTTCTCCCCCAGAACATGCCGTTTCAAACGACCCACGATTACCAGAGCTACATATCCCGTCTGGAAGCCTTCGGAGAGTTGACCGATCAGCACATCGTTCACCTGACGACCGCCGTTGAGGAAGGCTATGCGTTGCCGCGAGAGGTGTTGGATGGGTACGAAGGGACCATCCAATCCCATGTGGTTTCGAACATCGACGAGAGCGTCTTCATGGCCCCCTTTCAGAGTTTTCCCGATGGAGTTTCCGAAGCGGATCGAACGGCTCTGGTTGAGCAAGGGCGGCACGCTGTCTCGACCGCGGTTATTCCAGCTTACCAGCGTTTTTTGGAGTTCTTCCTGAATCGCTATCGGCCGGAGTCCCGCCAGAGTCTGGGGGCATCCGAGCTTCCCAACGGCGATGCCTATTACCGTTACTTGATCCGCCTCCACACGACGTTGGATTTGAATGCCGAAGAAGTGCACCAACTCGGGCTCCAAGAAGTTTCTCGACTCCAGAGTGAGATGGGGCAGGTGATTGTCAAGGTTGGGTTCCGAGGGGATCTACAAGCTTTCATCCGCTCTCTCCGCACCGATCCCCGTTTTTACGCCCAGACAGGCGAGCAGCTTCTCAAGGAGGCAGCCTGGATAGCCAAGACGATGGACGGCAAACTCCCTGCTCTGTTCAAGACCCTCCCGAGGCGGCCTTACACGGTCGAGCCCGTGCCCGATCATATCGCCCCCAAATACACGGCTGGCCGCTACGTTGGAGCTCCCCAGGGCAGCACGCGGCCAGGAATCTACTGGGTCAACACCTACTCTCTGGAAAGTCGCCCTCTCTATTCATTGACGGCTCTCACCCTGCACGAAGCTGTTCCTGGTCATCACCTGCAGAACGCGCTCCGTCAGGAGCTCGAAAGCCTTCCTGATTTTCGGCGTTACTCCGGGGTCAATGCCTACGGCGAGGGATGGGGGCTCTATTCCGAATGGCTGGGACTGGAAGCCGGCTTCTATACTGATCCTTACGACAATTTCGGTCGGCTCACCTACGAGATGTGGAGGGCTTGCCGGCTGGTGGTCGATACCGGTCTGCATTCCAAGGGTTGGAGTCGCCAACAAGCGATTGACTTCATGGCTGCGAATACGGCGCTATCTCTGCACGAGATTGGGACGGAGACGGATCGATATATCTCCTGGCCGGGTCAGGCGCTGGCCTACAAGATGGGCGAGATCAAGATCAAAGAACTCCGCCGGAGAGCGGAGGCCGCCCTGCAGTCAGACTTTGACGTGCGCGAGTTCCATGACGAGATCCTCCGCCACGGACCGCTTCCTCTCACGCAATTGGAAAACCAGATAGAACGTTGGATCGAGGAGACCGCCGCCCGCTGAGGCTCCCTGAGACAGCTGCGACGCTTGATCTCGGTTGTCAACGACAGCTCCAGACTCGCTTCGCACCCATCTGCTTTGCCTCTTGCGATGCAAGTCTTGCTTTGTAGGAGTGAGATGTGCTGACGAACTCCGCTTTCCTGGAAGGAGAGCTGGAGGAAGAATGCTCGGGGTATGAGGGCGGCTGGCGCCCAGGCCTGCTGGCTGGGGCGGAGCCGTGTAAGGATGACCTCCCAGGATGTCATCCGGAATCAATCTCATCCACCCGACTTCGCTGTCAGCCAGCGGTGCTCTCGCAAAATCAACAAACCGAGGGCGATCCAGAGAGTAATCAGCAGAAGATTCCCGATCGCAAACCCCGTCACTTGCAAAGGCAGGACCTGCGTCCCCAGGTACACGAACAGGCGGAGAGGACATCCCCAGCCCGTACAAAGAATGTGTCCAGCGCCTGCTTGGCCTTATACTTTTCCTCTCTCGTGGTGGGTAGCCAAAGCAGATGGCGGGCCGTGTTCATGATCGAGTAGTCACTCGAATTCTCAGCCGACTTGGCCCATCGGATGATGGAAAACCCCACTCCAGCGGCAATCACCCCATAGGCTCCAAGTGCGATCACCGGAAGGGCCAGTAGTACGCCTGCCAGGCTGGCATACTTGACCAGGCGGGAAACCAGGAAGGCCTGAATGGTCACTGCCATGATGTTGACCCAGAAGAAGAAGTTCCCATAGAAGGCGCCTATGAACGCCCCTACGTCGAGAGCTGGATTGGAGGCTTGCAGAGCAGCAGCCTGCCGGGTCACCATCTCGGCTAGGATGTATTCGCCGGTGGTATTGACGAGGTTGAGGAGGATTAACAAGAGAGCAATCAGCGAAATGTAGCGGCTCTTGAAGACCAGCGCGAAACCGTTTCCTGGAGCCAGCACCTTGTGAGCCGGAGCCGAAGCTCGCGGGTTTCGTTCTTCGCGCCGATCGATGAGTAAGTACAGACCCACCGTGACGAGCAAAATAGCGGCTGATAGGTGCATCATCAAAGCTGGCCGGATCCCCGATTCGAAGAGTTTGCTAGCCAGGAAAGCACCCACCGGAGCCCCTGCAGTCAGACCGACTCCGATGATTGGGAAGAGCCGATTCCCAGCTCCTTCGCTGTAGATGTCGTTGGCGTAAGACCAGAACTGGGCGATGATGGCCAGGCTGAAGAATCCCACCCAGATGAAGAACATCGTTCCCACATAGGGGACGCCGGCAGAGACCGCCAGGGCAAACATTTCAATATTGATGAGGAAGAAAAGAGTCACTCCAAGGATCAGCTTCATGCGATCGACCCGCGAGGCGAACCAGCTATAAGCCGGAATGAATGCCATCAAGATGAGGGCCTGGCTGGCTGCCGCATAAGACTTTCCGATCGCACCACCCTCGAGCAGAATGAGCGGTTCCCGCAGGGTCTTGAGAATGTAATAACAGACCAGAACAAGAAAGATGTTGGAAGACATCAGGAGGACCGTTCTCGACTCTCCTGCCTGAACCTCGCTGAAGACCGCCAACAGACGGGAGAGAATTCCTCGGCGCTCCGGATCATCCCGTGAAATCTGGGAAGTGTCCATTAACCTCTCATTTCTCGGAGTGGAAAGTATCCCGAGTATGCGGGGAAGGCGCCAAGTACACAAGACGGAGTGCTTGCCGTGCCGCCCTACGTTTGGCTACTCTAGCCCGGATTATGCAAGAACCGTAGGCCGGAGTTGAAAAGAGAGTCGAAAGTGGCCTAAATCGGGAGATCGAAGGTGCGACAGGCGGATTTTCGAGGGATCTCTGTGGACGAGCCGTGTGGAGTAGGTGGGGGAGTGAATTTCAGACGGAGTTGGGCCTGAATGAGTGTCCTAAACGATCATTCGGGAGCTAGGAGAGGCTAGCTGGAGTTAAGGCGATTCAAGACGAGGAGGAAAAGGGCCTGCTCCGGAAAGCCGGAGGAAAGATGGGCCCAGATGCGTCGAGTGGTTTGTCGAACCCGCGCCCCAATTTTGAGGACCCGGCGACGCAAAGTTTCGATTTCGAGTTTCTGCCAGGGGGTTCCATACAGATAATCGCGGAGTCGGACGAACATCTGGTAAGCCAGCCCATGCAGGAGAAGTCGAAACTGGTTGGCCAGGAATCGATGACAGCTCAGCCGATCCATACTCAGATGGTTCTTAAAAGCCTTGATGAAGTTCTCCGACTGTCCTCGATCGGTGTAGTGATCATAAAGGGACTGGGAAGAGAGATCGTCTCGGTTGGTGACCACAAAGCGACGATTGATCCCCCGATGGTCGACTTCCACTTTGACGATGACGCGACGGAATCGATCCCAGCTGCTGGCTCGATAAAGAAACTCGTCAAACTGACGCTGTTTTTCCTCGAACTCGTCGAACCTGAGTCGAGTCGACTCGAGCATCGGCTCGACCATCCGTTGCCGGCGGGGGTTCCGGCTTAACCCAATGACATATTGGAGTTTGTTCTCTTCAGATTCACAGAACTCGTAGAGCCGAGGCGTGGCAAAGCCGCTGTCGGCCCGGATCTCAATTTGAAGTTCCTTGCCAACTTCTCGTCGAATGGCTTTCACGATTCGTTTCAGAATAGGAACGATGTGAGAGGCAGCCCCCTTGTTTCCAGGCCTCAATACGACAGTGACCAGGTCCCCCGTAACGGCATCGAAGATCAGCCAAGGATGCAGAATGTGGTTTCGGTAATAGCCGTGGTAAAAAGAGAATTCCTGTTGGCCGTGAGTGTGGTCGTCAGTACTGTCCAGGTCCAAGATGACCGGGTCGGGGCGTCTCTTCTTCAGCGAGCGGACATAACGCTGTAGGAACCCCCGGCTCAGACGCATGAGATCCTTCTTGCTGACAGAGTTTTCCAAACGGGAAAAAGTTGCCTGGGTGGCCAAGTCAGGATCGCTCTCAGGTAACTGATCACAGACGGTCTTGAGCATGGGATCCGAGCGCAGCGTGTCCGCGTCATTGCAGTCTTCGTACCCGGCAACGATCTGAAAGACTCGTTGTCGGATCAGCTGTAACTGCTCATGACGAACGTAGCGTTGGTCCCGGCTATCCGCAATACACGAACTGAAGTCCTCGCAGAGTCGATCTTGCCGATCCAGGGAACCAAACAACAGCCATCCGGCATCGGAAGTCAGGTTCCCACCATCAAAACGAGCCGTGATTTGTGTGTGCGAGTGAAATGCCAGGGTGGTCTGACAGACTGGGTTTGACATTGCCGTAGTTCTCCGATAAGGATTTGTTTAATAAACCCTTTTATATCAGAGAGATACGGCATTTTTTCTGGTCCCCAATCCACTCGAATCCGGATCTCTTGCATAATCCGGGCTAGAACACGATACAGGCGATTCTCAACCGTTTCCCTGGAAGGATAGCTGTCGGGGGCCACATCAAAAGCGGCCACTCAGGGCCGGGTCAAAACCGGCCAGTGATCTAGTAGTTATATCCTCGCCTTGAACACATTTCAATCCTTGTGAAGGCCTCCGTGAGGAGGCTGTACGGCCTGCTGGTCGGGGTGGGTTTGCTGTGAGCCCGTGAGCAGGGCGTTCGTTGACCGGTTCGGCCGGTTCTTGGACCGCGAAGCTGGTCGATCCGGAATCTTCTTTCTTGTTGGTATGTCCAGTAGCAGAAGCGGTGCGTAACTGTGGGAAACGAGCGAGCACCGCGAGCCGTTTTCCAAGCGCTGTGGGAACGGTGGAAGAACCGATGCATGGGCCAGCTTCTCGATGTGACCGTTCTCCACGGTTTCCATAGCGCGGCAGTTTCCACGGCTTTCCGGTTCCGGATCATTTCTTTTCTCCTCGCTTCTTGGTCGACTTCTCCCGTTGTTGACGTTCGTAGAGGCGATAGCTCTTGCCTCGAATGAAGGTCACCTCCGAAACGTGTAGAAAACGATCCAGCAGCGCAGAGGTGGCCGCCGTGTCTCCTCCCAGCATCGCTCCCCAGTCCTCGAGTGGTCGGTTCGAACTGATAATGGTCGAGGTCTTCTGGTAGCGGCGATGCAGGATCTCCAGCAGATCTTCAGCCGCCGAGTCGGGCACTCTCCGAAGTCCCAGATCCTCGATGATCAGCAGCGGGATCCGGGTCATCTCTGCAATGTAGGGTCGGCGCATCCCGGTGGCAGTGGCTTCAGCGATGTCCTCGAGCAGATCGAAAGCCGACTTGTACTGTACCCGGTGACCCGCTTCCACAGCCTTGATTGCCACCGTGATGATCAGATGTGTTTTGCCGACTCCCGCCTGACCGATGACCAACCAGCCGCGACACTGTTCGATGAATCGGCAAGTGGCCAGATCAAAGATCTGCTGCCGATTGATCGAGGTGTTGAAAGAGAACCTGAAGTCCTCCAAGAGTTTGCGTTCCGGGAACTGGGCCTGGCGGAGACATCGCTCCAGCAAACGGTCGCGCCGGCGGGTGAGTTCGTCGTCGATGAGCAGCTCAAAGAACTCCTGATGAGAGAGACGGCCCTGGATGGCTTGTTGCAGCCGTACGTCAAAGACCTGGGCCAGGCCCGAGAGCCTGAGGTGGCGAAGTTTCCGTTCCAGTTCCAATGAGATCATTCCGGGTCTCCTGAGCGGGGAGTGAGTTGGTACTCAGACAGCGGCCGAATCAACTCGTGGTCGGAGGTGAATAGAGAGCGTTGCGGCACGTCTAGTCGCTTGCATAAAGCCACCAGGGTCCGATAGCGGAAGGCATCGTGAGAGAGAGCCTTGGCACAGGCTTCATTGACGACCGTGGCCGGGTAGCGTCGGGTCAAAGAGATCATGCCTCTCAGGAGCCGGTAGGCCAACACGTCGCGCACCTCCAGGGCTCGCACTGCCCAGCGGTGAGCATCAGAGCCAATCCTGCGGGCTTGCCCGAGCAGCTGACTCTCAGTTCGATAATGAGCGTAGCGTTTGCGTTCCGGAAGATGTGTGGGTTCGGTCTGGAACTGGCCGGGTTTCCGCTTGGGATGCAGGACGACTTGCTGCTCTCGGAAAAAGACTCGGACGATCCGGTCATCCCAGTGCACAGCCACTTCACAGCCAAGCAGATGATTGGGTACCGAGTAGAAGGCTCGATCGACTTCGATGTGGCCATCCACGGAGACCGTGCGACGGCCGGTACGGAAGAAACTGAAGCGGGAGTCGGGTAGAGGTCGAAGACCCTTCTGTTCCTCCAGGAATCGGGGCCAGACCTGCTGTTTGGTGGTGCCGTGGATGCGCTGTCGGGCGACCCGCTCGTTCCAGTTCCGTAGATGCTCATTCTGCTCGGCCAGACTCTCGAACCGTCTGCCCTTCAGGGCACTGGACTTTGTATATCCGATCGTCCTTTCGACTTTTCCATTCTCATTTGGAGAGCCAGGATGGATGGGAATGATGGCAAAACTATAGTGACGGCCCAGCGCACTGAAAACGGCGTTGATCTCGGGATCGACAAAGCAGGCTCGCGTGACTCCGGCCTTCAGGTTATCCAAGCGAACCACGTCTACCGAGCCACCAAACCAGTGGAAGGCATTCTCGACACAACGGACGAAGGTCTCCAGATCCTGCCGCCAGACGACCTCCTCATACGAGTGGCGGGAATAACACAGCACTGCCTTGAACAGGTGGGGGCGACGGTACCGGCCCGATTCGGTTTGTGTCAGAGCTGCTTTGCCAAAGTCCACCTGCATGTCCCGACCGGGTGGAGTTTCCACCCGAGCGAAGACTCGTGGACTCTCGGCTTTGAGCTTTCTGCAAAACCGTTTGACGGAGTTATACGCTCCATCGAAGCCATGCTCCAAAACCAGGTCTTGCCAGATCCGCTTGGCATGCAACCCCAGCTCAAGCTTCTTCTGGATTTCCTCCCGAAAAGGCTCACACGAGCTGCGCCGACCCGGGGGCCGCTTTGGCCGCTTTTGCTCACCCGAGCCGGGGGCCACTTTGGCCGGTTTTGAATCTCGGGCCGGATCATGTCGGGCTACAGTCTCTCGACGAACTCCTGTTTCTCGCTCGATCCGCCGATACGACCAGCCCAGCTTCAATAGCGCCACAACCGTTTGTTTCTTCTCCATTTTCAGTACATTGACCATCGGCGCATCCTACGAGGGATGCAGCTCTCAATGGCTCCTGAAAATGGCCGGTTTTGAAGTGGCCCTCACTGGCCGCTTTTGGGTGGCCCCTGACATCCACGGATAGAACCAGCGCATTGTCGGGCGGATCCATATACAGCCCCACCACATCGATTACCTTTTCGGCGAAGTGAGGATCGTTGCTGATTTTAAAGTTACGGACTCGATGCGGCTTCAGGTCGGCTGCCTTCCAGATCTGGGCGACTTGATGTTTGCTCACTCCGGAGTGTTCGGCCATCAGTCGCACACTCCAGTAGGTCGATTCCCGTGGGATGCGTTCAACGGTGGCTTTGAGAATAGCTCGCACATTGGCATGCGATAGCTTCCGCGGAGGGCCCGATCGAGGTCGATCCTCCAGTCCTGACACTCCCTGCTCAAGATAGCGCCTGCGCCACATTTGCACACTCAGTAGCCGCTTGGAGAGCCTTTCCGAAACTTCAGTCGCCGTCAGCCCCTGGCCGCAAGCCAGAATTATTTGAGCCCGTTCGGCCAAGACTCGATCGGTCTTGGAAGCCCGCAACCAGGACTCCAGTATTCTTCGATCTTGTTCGGGTAGCTTTAGTCGAATGTGGGGTCTTGCCATGCCCAACAATAGCAAACTACCCTGACATTTAACATCGGGAACTTTCCGGACAGTGCACTGGGCACCGACAACGAGGCCAAGTGGCAATCAGTTTCCAGTTTCGGAGACTTGACTCGGCTGTAAGCAAGTTGCAAGGGAGAGGTGCCTAGGACCTGTTATCATTCGGCTATGCTGAAGGTGGGTCTCACGGGCGGAATTGCGTGTGGCAAGAGCTTTGCCCGCAAGGAGTTTCAGAAGCTTGGCGTACATGGAATCGACTCCGATCGCATCGGGCACGAGGTGATCGGCAAGGATGGCTCTGCTTTCCAAGCCGTGGTTGAGGAATTCGGAGCCTCAATTCTGGATGCTTCCGGCGGCATAGATCGCCGTAAATTGGGAGTCCTTGTCTTTGGCGATGATGCGTTACGCCTGCGTCTGAACCAATTGGTACATCCATTTATCTTCGAGCGAGAAGATCAGGTTTTCAACTCCCTTCAAAACCCGCTCAGCAATCTACGCCCCGGCATTGCCATGACGGATGCGGCTTTGATGGTTGAGACCGGGTCCTATCGCCGCTATGACTTCGTGGTCGTGATTTTTTGCCTTCCCGAAATTCAGCTGAGGCGCCTGCACGCCCGAGATGGGATCGCTGAAGCGGCAGCCCAGTTGCGCATTCGGTCACAGATGCCGGTCCTCGAGAAACTGCGCTACGCTGACTTTGTCATCGATAATTCCGGGAAGATGTCCAACACCATCGAGCAGATTCATCAGGTACACAACGAACTGGTGCACTGCTATGCCGCCTGAGACTTGAGGGTGGAGGCACCGTCTCTTGGGCAACTCTGGAGGACTTCCTGGTGAGTTCCTTGACCTCTGCTCGAGGACAACAATTAAATCACTCTAGGAGCCTTCTTCATCGCGGACTTCGCAGAGCATAACGGGCGATGGTCCATAAGATGCGGGCACCAGCCCGGCTCACACCGGTAAGCGTGCCACTTATCTTCGAGACTCCAGACAGCCGACGAAGCCACGACACCTCGACTTCCTGGATACGAAGCCCGGCGAGAAGGGCCAAAATCTGCATCTCGACAGTCCAACCCCAGGTCTGATCCCGCATCCCCAAACTCTCGAAGCTCTCGCGACGAATCGCGCGGAAAGGTCCCATGTCCTGATATCGGTGCCCCCAGCGCCATGCCATCAGAGTTACGGCGAGGTGCGTGCCCCAACGTTGAGGTGGCGTCATCGGTGCATCCACGGGTCTCACTCCAATAGTCAAATCGGCTTGATCAGTCGCAATCGGAGCCAGCAGCCGGCACATCTCTTCCGGCCGGCTCGAGCCATCCGCATCCAGGAAGAGGTGAATCTGGGGCCACCGACCGAGATAATCAATCGCCGCCCGGCAAGCCGCCCCATATCCGCGCTTTTCCTCTCGTACAATTTCAGCACCGGCGCTCGCGGCGCGGTGGGCTGTTTTGTCAGTGCTGACGTTGTCGGTCACCACTACGCGCGCCTCGAAATCATCAGGCAGCGAATTCAGCACCCGTCTCACGATTGCGCCCACCGATCCCTCTTCGTTGTAAGCGGGAATGATCACTCCGAGGCGAATCGGCATTTAGCTCTGGCCGGGAATTAGAGCAGAACTGTCTCGACGGCCCTCTGATAAATAGGCAATCAAGTCATATCGAGTCAGGACTCCGACCACCACCTCATGTCTCTTGACCAGCAGAGCGGAGGCTTGCTGGGTTAGGATCTTCATGGCAATGTCGAGAGTCTCTTCCGCCTCCAGTACTGGAAGACTCGGCTCCATCACCTCCGATGTCTGCTGAGACAGAACGGCAGGATCTTCCAGAACGCGACGAGTAAGCTTCCCTTCGGTGAGATTACCGAGAGACTCATTGCCCTTAAGAACCGGAATCTGCGAGATATTATATTCCCCCATTAAGTCGATCACTTCCGAAACCAACGTGTCCGGACCTACATGGACGAGGGAGGGGACACGAGTGCTCTTGCGAGTCAGCACGAGATCTACCTGCGCCTTTTCGGGACCTGGTTCATCCCAGAATCGATTCTCTTTCATCCACTCGTCGGAGTGGAATTTGCTCAAATAGCGATCTCCTGAATCACAAAGAACCACCACCATCACCTTGGCCTCCTTCAGTTGCCGCGCCACGCTGAGCGCTGCCCCGAGAATAGTACCCGCACTGCCTCCTACGAAGATTCCTTCCACCCGAGCGAGCTGGCGCGCCAGTTGAAAGCTGGTTTTGTCGGGAACCTGCACCACATCATCGATGTACTGGTAGTGGTGGTTGGGAGGAATCATATCCTCGCCAATGCCCTCCACTTTCCAGGGCCGCGCTTCGATCACACGTTTGGTATAGAAATAGTCCTTGATGATGGAACCTATGGGATCCGCAGCGATGATCTGCACGTCGGGGTTCTGCTCCTTGAGGTAGCGCCCAATTCCCGAGATGGTTCCTCCGGTTCCCATTCCGGCCACGAAATAGTCAATTTTCCCCTCCGTCTGCTCCCAGATTTCCTTCCCGGTGATCTGGTAGTGGATCTCTGGATTGGCGGGATTGAAGAACTGATTGGCATAGATCGAGTTGGGCGTCTCTTCGTGAATCCGTTTGGCAACGTTGAGATAGTAGTCCGCCGAATCTGGAGGGACGGCCGATGGGGTTATCACAACTTCGGCGCCGAAGGATTTGAGGAAACGCACCTTTTCCTGACTCATTTTGTCGGGCATTGTAAAGACCGACCGATAGCCGCGGTAGGCTGCCACCATGGCCAGGGCAGCCCCTGTATTGCCTCCCGTGGCCTCGATAATTGTGCCCCCTGGCTTGAGCTGCCCCGACTTTTCCGCGGCATCTACCATGGCCAAACCGATTCGGTCTTTAACACTGCCACAGGGGTTGAGATGCTCGGCCTTCCCGTAAAGAGTAGCCAACGTCCCTTTGGCGATCTTGTCCAGCCGAATCAAAGGAGTCTGTCCGATCAGTTCCAGTACATTTTGAACAACTCTCATTCTTGTCGACCTCTTCTTGCTTTCTCGAGGGCTGGGAGCCCATCTGTACTGCTCAACCCCTCCCGCTCGCAACTTCTACCAACAAGGCAGCCAGCAGAGGAATCATGATTTCGTGATGACCGGTCAACGCGAAACCCCTGCCGGTACCGCTTACCGGCCGTCTGACGACATTTTGGAGGGGACGATAGTGCTGCAGAAAATCGAAGTTGGCAGTCGTGAAATCTGTCAGTTCCAGCCCTGTATTGCGAAGGATTGACACGGCCTTGAGGAAAACTTCGGGCAACAACACGGCCGAGCCGATATTGAGATAAGCTCCACCACTGTCGATCTTTGCCACCTCAGCAATGAGAATCTGAAAATCGATCTGGGTACTGGTTCCCACTGCGGATCCATTTGCCAATGGATGATTGTGGATGATGTCGGTTCCAAATGCGACGTGAACGCAAATCGGAATTCCTCGACGATAAGCCGAGGCAACGAGACTCGCCTTCGGGTGCCTCACCTCAGAAGATTGGTTGAGGAATTGGCCCACCGCCTCCCCAATGCCCTGCCCCTGTTCCGCACCACGATTGATGATCTCATTCAAGAACTGGCCAGTCTCACGTGCCATTCCAAAAGATCCGTCCTGGAGGGATCTATCGACGTCCTCGGACGTATTCCCACAGAGAGCGATCTCGAAATCGTGAATCAGTCCGGCTCCATTGGTGGCGAAGGCAGTACAGAAGTCTCGCTCCATCAGATCGATCAGAAGTGGGCCCAATCCCACTTTGATGACATGTCCGCCGAAGCCCCACACGAGTCCAGCGTTGCAGCGCCGCGCTTCAACCAACCGAGCCACCAAATCCTTGAGTTCTCGGACAGCCAATATATTGGGCATGGACCGCATGAAGTCTGAGAACCTATTGCCGGCTACCGGACTCGCGAAATCAGTCAGCTTCACTTTGCTCGGACGGGAGCGCAAGGAGTAGTCGTTAATCTTGCCTGGCTTAAAACGATTGTATTTTGACACGTCCTGCTCCTAGTCCATCGATTCACTGGTGCAGCTTCTTGAGTGCCTGCCCGGTATATGATTCCTCAGTCCGACTGATTTCCTCGGGAGTCCCGGTGGCGACGACGTGGCCACCTTCTTGACCTCCTTCAGGTCCCAGATCGATGACCCAATCCGAAAACAGGATCACATCTGTATTGTGCTCGATGACGACGACAGTATTGCCTTTATCGACTAGGCTGGAGAGTATCTCCAGTAATTTCTTCACATCTTCGAAGTGGAGGCCAGTGGTCGGTTCATCCAGAATATAGAGAGTACTCCCAGTCGCTCGTCGGCTCAGTTCCTTAGCCAATTTGACCCGCTGTGCTTCCCCCCCGGAAAGCGTGGTTGCGGACTGGCCGAGCCGCACGTAACCCAGTCCAACATCGAGCAAAGTCTTCAATCTGGCTTTGATCGGGGGGAAGTTCTCGAGTAAGGGATAGGCGTCCTCGATGCTAAGATCCAGAATGTCGGCGATCGAATGGCCTTTAAAGGTGATGGCCAGGGTCTCCCTGTTGTAACGCTTTCGTCGGCAAGAATCACATTCGACGTATACATCGGGAAGGAAGTTCATCTCGATCTTCTTGAGACCAGCCCCTTCACAGACTTCGCATCGTCCACCCTTCACATTGAAGCTGAAGCGCCCTGGTTTGTAGCCTCGAATCTTCGATTCGGTAAGCTGGGCGAAGAGCCCCCTCAACGGAGTGAAGAGTCCTGTATAAGTGGCTGGATTAGAACGGGGAGTTTTGCCGATCGGAGACTGGTCGATTTCAATGACCTTGTCGATATGTTTCATCCCCCGAATGCGGTCATGATCACCGGGCTCGAGCAGAGAGCGGTAGAGACTGCGCGAGAGGGCTCGGTAGAGGACTTGATCGACTAGCGAGGATTTGCCGGACCCCGAAACTCCGGTAACCACAATCATGCAACCGAGAGGAAAAGTGACGTTGATATTCTTCAGATTGTGATGGCGAGCTCCCACAACCGTCAGCGATTTCCTACTCCCTTTGCGTCGCACTTCCGGGACTGGAATTTGACGACTGCCCTTCAGATACTGCCCAGTCAGCGATTGTGGATTGGCCTCAATCGCTTTCAGTCCCCCTTCGGCGACCAGATGTCCGCCGCGGCTTCCTCCCCCGGGTCCCAAATCGATGAGGTGATCGGCTGAGCGGATCGTTTCCTCATCATGCTCGACCAGGATGATAGTGTTGCCAAGGTCACAAAGTTGTCTCAGGATCGCTAAGAGACGGTTGGTATCACGGGAGTGGAGCCCGATCGATGGTTCATCCAGCACGTAGAGAACACCTCGAAGTTTGGAACCCACCTGGGTAGCGAGACGAATCCGCTGCGATTCGCCCCCCGATAGTGAACCGGCTTCACGGTCCAGGCTAAGGTAAGACAACCCCACTTCGATGAGGAATTCCAAGCGATTCGAGATTTCGCGAATGAGTTGTGCAGCCAGAAGCTCCTCTCGCGAGTCGAGGAGGATGCCACTCATGGCGGTCAAACACTCGGCTAGAGGCATTCGGCAGTAGTCGGAAATTCCCTTTCCATTGAACCGTACCGATCGGCTTTCGGGGCGCAGTCGAGAACCCTGGCAAACCGTACAGTCTCCCTCCCGCATGAAGCTCAACAGTTGCTGGCGACGACGGGGAGAGCTGGTCGCCTCGATCCGTCTCTGCAACCAGTCCGTGACGCCTTGAAAAGCCGACTCGTAGTAGAAGTCCTGGTAGCGAAAACGCAATTCTCCATCTACACCGTTGGCCAGGGCCTGGACCATCTCACTCGTGAATTTGGCGTAAGGTGTCGTGCGCTTGAGCTTGAAGCGATCGAGTAGAGCAAAACAAGATTCGCGGAAGAAGTGCTTGAAATCCCGATCATTGAGGGCTAGTTCCATTTGTCCGACGGAACGCGCTGGATTCGGAACCAGCCGGGACAGATCGGCATGTCTTTCCTTGCCGATTCCTCGGCAAGACGGACAAGCTCCGAACTTGCTGTTGAAAGAAAAGGATCTTGGCTCCAGGGTTGGCACATTAATGCCACAATCCGAACAAGCCATCTTTTCCGAGAAGAGAATCTCAGGGCCTCCCACCATCGCCACTGCTACCAGTCCCCCTGCCACCTTCAGGGCTTGCCGAATCGACATCTCAATCCGGGAACGAAGAGCTGGCTTGAGGAGCATTCGATCGACCAGGATTTCAATCGTATGACTCTTTCGCTTGTCGAGAAAGGGGGGGTCTTCGAGACGATGGATCTCGCCGTCAACTCGCGCTCTGAGGAATCCCATCTTGAGATGTTTTTCGAACAGCTTGCGGAATTCCCCCTTGCGTTCCCTAACCACGGGAGCCATCACCATGAGGCGGCTGTTCTCGGGGAACTCCAGTACTCTCTCCACAATCTGATCTACTGATTGACAAGTGATGAGGCAACCGCAACGAGGACAATGGGCTTTACCGATGCTGGCAAAAAGAAGTCGCAGATAATCGTAAACTTCGGTGATCGTTCCCACCGTCGAACGAGTATTTCTGCTAGTCGTCTTCTGCTCAATCGATATCGCCGGCGAGAGACCTTCGATCGAATCAACATCGGGCCGTTCCATTTGCTCGAGGAACTGGCGGGCGTAGCTGGAAAGGGATTCGATATAGCGTCTCTGCCCTTCGGCGTACAACGTATCGAAGGCGAGCGAAGACTTCCCTGATCCGCTCAACCCAGTGACAACCGTGATCTTGTCGCGCGGGATATCCAGATCGATGTTCTTCAGATTGTGTTGCCGAGCGCCCCGAACAGAAATCTGCCGCATGTCAGAGTAAACCATTGTCTGAAATCAGGCAGTGGGTTTGCAAGGCAGGGCAAATCGTTGAGATGAATTCTGAGGATAGAGCACCCGCCCGGCGTCTTAGTTCTGGCGCTCGTTGAGTTGAATCGAGAGCGTTTTCTTTTGTCCGTCTCGAACGAGACTGACCGGTATCGCGCCTTTGGCTTGGAGGATCGCTTCCTGGACATCCTCGACGCTCGAGACATAGTGACCATTGACCTGGAAGATTATGTCTCCAACCCGCAGCCCAACTTGCTCGGCTCGGCTTCCGTCCGAAACCTGCTGAACCAAGAGAGCCCCTTGCGAGAGGGCGGCCATTTCTCCGGCGACTCGACTGGTCAAACGATCGATCACAAGTCCGAATTCGAGTAGCGGAGGAACCCGGGTTCGATAAATCCGCATCCGAGTGTCCCCGTCCTGGGCACCAGCTGCCGGGAGTGAGACCCGCCAACCAAGACTCTCCCGCGGTCGGGAGGCCAACTTGATATTAGCGTGCTTGATGCGACCCTTTCGCTCGACGATCACCTGGCACTGGCCGTCGGGTCCCAACCATCGTACTGCCTGAGAGAACTCAGACAGATTCTCCATCTCGACGTCGTTGATTTTGAGGAAGTGGTCCCCGACCTGGAGCCCGCCTTTATCAGCGGGACTGTAGGGCACGACGCGAGTCACGATCAGATCCGTACCGGTATCCTTGATATTGACACCCAGCCAACCCGCGAGCAGGTCTCTTTTCTCCTTCAGAACCCGGGCGAACGAGGCCTCAATAGTCAGGGCTGGTATCAGGTAGAAATAGGAAAGGTTCCTGCTCGTTAGATGAGGCATCACATCGGCAACCAGTCCAAGCAGGGCTCCGCTGAGATCGACTACGATGCCTCCCTGCCAGGTGGCAGCCTGCAGGTCGAGACCAGAAACCTTCATTATTGAAGTGGGCAAGAGGGCCTTCTGCTGTCTGGTGTACAGGCAAGGATGGCCTAACTCCCAGCTCGAATCACGAACCGAAACGATATTGAAATGGCTTGGGTTGTCCTCCGAGCTGAGATGGAGCGCTTCGGTCTTCAAATCCGTCTTCAGAAACATGAGCGCCAAACGTTCGTCGACAGCAATGGGACTGGCTGCGAACCGCAGTCCCTCCCAAGTCTCGACTGTGGTCTTCACTTCCGACAGAGAGAGCTCCGGCAGATAGTTACCTACATAGGCAACGGCGTAACCATCCCGGCTCAGCACGAGTCCTCGGAATTCGACGACTTCATGGATTTTGCTGTCCCTGACAAGACGTCCCCCGATGTAGACATCCGATTCCTTGCTCAGGAAGATGCGCAGGATTGCCTGCTTCGGAATCATTCCCGCATTCGGATCATGGATGAAAGCGGTGGGGCTAACAGCAACGGCAGATCGAAGCCCTGCTAAAGTCAGCAGAAGCTGGATCCCGACAGTACTGAATCGACGCACTACGCCCATAGTCAAGCAGCTATTCATTTCCCTGACAAGAAGTTCCTGACAAACCTGGCTGGCCCAAGGTCCGAGCTAGGAATCAATGACTTACATGGGTCAGGTTCACTCTTCCCATATCGGTTCGGTGAACCTTGATTTCGGCGGGGACGCCAGGCCTCGCACTCAAGCCCCTCAAGGGTTCTCCCAGAATGACTTCCAGGTACTGCTCCTCTAGATCCATCGTGTTTGAGGGATCGCCAAGAATCACACTTGGAGTCCCTATGTACGGCCCAACGGACTGATCTTTCCGGGCAGCGAAAGACGGCTCCTGGTCGCTCGGATATTGCACCTGGACCAACATGATGCCAGCTAGGCCGATCACCAGGACCGCCACAATGGCAACGACCGTCCAGGAAGTTTGACGCCAACGTCTCTCTCGCAACAAACGTGTGACCCGTTGGCTGAAATCGACCGGGGCTCCCGCCATCCTTGCCAGCGAGAAATTCAAGAATTCAATCGCTTCCAGCTCCCGCCGCAGTCGCTGGCAAGCCGAGCAATCTGAGAGATGCCGACAGATTTCCGGCGTGTGCGCTTGCATCAAACTCTCTGTGAGCAAGGCTTCTACTTCTCGGCACTTCATAGGACACCTGCCAGTTTTTCCCGCAAGAGCATCTTGGCTCTATGAATGCGGGACTTGGCTGTCCCCAGAGAAATGTTGAGGATCCGGCTGGTTTCCTCATACGAGAGCTCCTGGGCCTCTTTCAGCATGAAAGCCAACCGATATTTCTCGGGGAGAGTATCGATCGCCGATTGCAGTCGCCGAAGTTTTTCCTTGCTGTCTAGCGCCTGCTCCGGAGACTCTCGCAGGTCCGGGAGGGGGAACTCCTGTTCGTCCTTCTGAAAAAAGGACATCACGTTGTAGAAGAAGAATCGACCTTTTCGCTCACGCCGCCGAATCTCGTCGATCGCTAGATTGGTGGCAATACGATAGATCCAGGTCGAAAACTGATACTTGCCTTGGTACCGATCAGCATTCTTGTAGACCCGGATAAAGGCTTCCTGCGCCAAATCAACTGCCAACTCGTAGTCGTGAAGAAGGTTATTGAGATAGTTGACGAGCTTGTCCTGATAACGGTGGACCAGCGCCTCAAAGGCGTCCTCATTCCCTTCCAAATAAGCCGATATCAAGGCGTTGTCGCCAAGACCGACGAAGGCTCTTGCACAAGTAGCAGCAATTCCCATAGCACTCCCTTACACGCTGAGGCTCCAGCCGGGTTCCGAAAAATCACTCAATAACGCTTTCATTATAAGGGAAAACCGCGCTCAGTGGCCAGGAGTCTCCCCCCAGTCTGGGGAAATGGATAATCCAAGCCCAGAGACTTAGCCTAGAAGCCTGTCCGAGACATATTGTCGCTACTTCGCGTCGAACCAGGTAGGTCCTTTCGCCAGATCGACCTTGAGCGGAACATCGAGTTGGACTGCCTCTTCCATTTTGGAGCGTACTAATTGAGCGACCTCATCTATTTCTTCTTTCGGGACTTCCAAGACCAGCTCGTCATGGACCTGCAAGATCATTCGAGCTTTTGATGAACTGGAAGCGAGCGCTTCGCTAATTGCCACCATGGCTTTCTTGATCAAATCTGCAGCTGTTCCTTGAATTGGAGCATTGATCGCGGTTCTTTCTCCGAAACCTCGTAGATTCCAATTGCGGCTCCGGATTTCGGGTATGGGACGGATCCGCCCAAAGAGTGTAGTCACGTAGCCCTGGGTCCGGGCCTGCTCGAGGGTCTGCTCGATCCACTTCTTGACTCCTCGATAACGCTCGAAGTATTCGTCGATGAACTTCTGAGCTTCCTTGCGGCCGATTGTCAGACTCTGGGCCAGTCCGAAAGCACTCAAACCATAAATGATTCCAAAATTGATCACTTTTGCTCGTCGGCGAAACTCAGATGGTTCCAGATCGGCAATTGGCCCGAAGACTTCCCGAGCCGTGCGAGCATGGACATCTTCCCCTTTTCGAAAAGCATCGACCAGCACCTCATCTCCCGACAAGTGGGCCATTACGCGAAGCTCGATTTGGGAGTAATCGGCTGCCAGCATTTCGAAACCATCTTCTGGGATGAAGGCCCTTCGAATTTGCCTCCCGCTTTCGGTGCGAATCGGAATATTCTGCAAATTGGGGTTGCTCGACGAGAGACGTCCGGTGGCGGCGACCATCTGGTTGTAGGAGGTGTGAATCCGACCGCTCTCAGGATTGACTAGTCTCGGAAGGGCATCGAGATATGTACTTTTGAGCTTCGAAAGTTCGCGGTATTCAAGAATTCGCTGGGCGATCTCGTGCTCTTGCCCTAGCTTTTCGAGCACTTCGACACCGGTGGAGTAGTGCCCGGCCTTACGGGTTTTCCGGGGTTGAGGTAAGCCCAATTCCTCGAAGAGAACCTCGGCCAATTGTTTGGGGGAGTTGAGGTTGAATTCGATACCAGCCAGCTCAAAGATGCGAGCTTCCAGTTCTGCAATTTCCGCTTTTCTTACTGAGGACATCTGACTCAGCAGTGCAGAATCGACCTGCACTCCGGTCCGTTCCATTTCGGCAAGCACACGGACCAGAGGAATCTCAATCTCCTCGAGTAAAGGAATCAATCCCAGTTCGGTCAACTTCGGTTCCAGGGCTTGAGTCAGCTGCAAAGCCAGATCAGAAGCCTCAGCCAGTACACGGCCATCTTGCTGCGAAAAGAGATCTTGTTGGCCACCCGGCGCGGGATCATAACGATAGTGGAGATACTCGATGGCCAGCTTGCTAAGCGAGAAATCCTTGTGATTGGGATTCAGCAGGTAAGCCATCAGCATCGGGTCCTGCAACCGGCCTGCCGGGTGAAGCCACCGGTCCTGGCAGAAGTTGACCAGGATCTTCAGGTCGTGGGATACCCATACCCCCGCTCCAGACGCCCACTCCAGGAACCGCGCCGGAGTGGCCAACAGTGAGTCTTCCAGCCAGTAGCCTTCACCTTTCTCGAGCGAGAAACCGAGTCCGTCCAACGTCTGACCGTGGGAGCTGACCTGGACCGCCAGAGAGCGGTTTTCCAGATTCAGATCGGCAACCTCCGCCCAGCTCGAAATCTGACGGTAATTAGCCTCATCCGCGGTGCGTTGGGGCAGAAGATCCTCCAGTAGCGAGACAAACTCGAGATCTGAAAAGAGCCGCCTCGCCTCCTCCTGATTAGGCTCGGTCATGCGTAAATCGTCGAGGTTTAACTCCAGGGGAAGGTCACGGTGAATGGTTACCAGCTCCTGGCTGTCACGGATCTGGTCTTCGAAATTCTGAAGACTCTCGCGATAGGTCTTTCGCTTGATTTCATCTCGGTGTTCTAGAAGACGGTCGAGACTTCCATATTCCGAGATCAGCTGGACAGCACCCTTGGCCCCGATGCCGGGAGCTCCTGGAACATTGTCGGATGAGTCTCCCACCAGGCTCAACACATCGACCATCAGCTTGGGCGGAACTCCGAACTTCTCCTCGACCCTATCGGCATCGAGACGATCCATGTTCCGGGTATCCAGGATTGTCACCCGGTCGTCGACCAGTTGATACATGTCCTTATCGATTGTGACAATGACCACTACCAGACCTGCAGCGGTGGCTTTCTGGGTCAGGGTCCCAATTACATCGTCGGCTTCGTAACCCTGATGGGAGAGAACCGGGACCTGCAGCACACTACAGACCTCTAATATGGACGGGATCTGCACTATAAGATCATCCGGCATCGGCCTGCGTGTCGCTTTGTAATCTGCAAACTTCTCGTGGCGGATCGTCGGGCCCGGAACATCAACCGCCACTCCAAGATACTCGGGCTTCTCCTCACTGATCAGCTTGCGCAACATATTGGTGAAGCCATAGACAGCATTGGTGGGCTGGCCGTCTCTGGCGGTCAGTCCTTGAATCGCGTAGAACGCCCGGTAGACATGAGACATCCCATCCACCAGGTAGAGTTTCGAAGCCATTGCGTCATGATAGAGGGGGTGGGGAGTGGAATTCCAGAACCGTCCCAAAGCGAAACGGGAGCTTGACCCCCTTTCCTCCCATCCATAGCATGAATCGGGATGTCACTTTTGCCCCGGATCAATGCCCTCTGGAGAGGTTCTCTCATTCTGCTGGTCACGGCTCTTTTGGCCATGCTCAGCGTTCTCTTCTCAGTGGTGGACGGAAGCGGCAGACTTCAACACTGGTGCGCTAAATCCTGGGCCGGATTCATCATTTGGATCTCACGAGTCCAGATCAAGGTGGTTGGATTCGAAGAGATTGATCTCGAACGCGGCTATATATTCATGGCCAACCACTTGAGTATGTTCGATCATTGGGCCTTCCTGGCCAAGCTTCCCTGTCAGTTCCGATTTGCTGCCAAAGCCTCTCTGTTCAAGATTCCGTTTCTGGGCTGGCATCTACGGAGGGCGGGAAATATCCCGGTTGATCGCCACCACCCTCGCCGCACCTTGCGCAGTTTCAGGCGAGTCGGAGAGCACATCCGAAACGGAATTTCGCTGGTGATCTATCCCGAAGGGGGGAGGACGGGGGGAGACAGGATGGATCCCTTTAAGCGAGGTTCTTTTATCTTAGCCTCCCACGCTCGCTCCCCAATTGTGCCGGTGACTTTTATTGGGGCCCATCGCCGGCTGGAGCGTGGATCTATCGTGATTTACCCGGGTCGGATGGAGATGATTCTGCATCCCCCGCTTGAATTCGAAGACTACCAATCAATGGATCTGCAGTCGCTCTCCGACCAGGTTCGTGGCATCATTGAGAAAAGCTATCGGCAGGTACCGAAATGACCCAGAACCAAGATCTCATTTCCCAGATTCAGCAACTGTTGAGAAGCCAGCAAATCGGAGGGTGGCTCTTCTATGGTTTTCGAGACATCGATCCAACGGTGTACCAAGTGCTGCGCTTCCCACCGAATCCGCACATCACCCGCCGCTTCTTCTACTTAGTTCCGGCTGAGGGGGAGCCCCGCAAGCTGGTTCATCGAATTGAACCGCGCAAGCTCGATCATCTGCCCGGAGCCAAGCGGGAGTATTCGCGCTGGTCCGAGCTCGATCATGAACTGGGAACCCTGCTTCAAGGAATCAGCCAGGTGGCCATGCAGTATTCCCCCCAAAACTCCAACCCATACATCTCTCGGGTGGATGGGGGAACGCTCGAGGCAATTCGCGGACAGGGCCTTGAGATTGTGACATCCGGTGACATTCTTCAACCCCTTGAAGCGGTCTGGACAGACCAGCAAATCCGCCAGCATCGCTCGACTGCCAAGGGGTTGGGCGAGATCGTTCTGGCCGCCTTCGAATTCGCTGCCCGCCAAATTGGTAGTCAGGGCTTTAGTGATGAACTGTCGATCCAGCGTTTCATCCTGGACCAGTTTTCCGAACGTGGTTGGACCACCGACAACCCTCCAATCGTAGGGGTGAATTCGCATGCCGGCGACCCTCACTACTCACCCGATACCGAAACCAATTCGCGCCTCAAGAGTGAGGATCTTCTGCTCATCGACTTGTGGGCAAAGACAGATGAACCGGGTTCGGTGTACGCCGATATCACTTGGACCGGGTACTACGGCACCAATCCCTCTCCTCGGCTGCTGGAGGTTGTCGATACCGTGCTGAGAGCCCGGGATCGAGGGGTCGAGTTTCTCGGAGAACGGCTTCGGGCAGGACGCAAGGTGATGGGATTCGAAGTGGATGACCAGGTGCGCAAGGTGATCGAGGATGCTGGATATGGCGATTATTTCGTGCATCGCACCGGCCATAATCTGGGGGAAGAGGTGCATGGAAACGGGGTCCACTTCGACAACCTCGAGACCCACGACACGAGAGAAGTCATTCCAGGAATCGCCTCCACGATCGAACCCGGAATCTACCTCGCCGAATTCGGGATCCGGAGCGAAATCAATCTCTATTTCCCAGGTGGAGACGTGGAAGTCACTACTCCGGTGCAAACCGAGCTGCTGCGGTTCTAGCCCGGATAATTCACGCGTTTTCGAAGCGAAGGGCCGGAAGCACCGCTCTGACAAGGCTTTACACCTGAGGGCCCCGTAGTCATAGTCATGCACTCTGTCGAGGAGCCCGAGGGTGGGTAACGCAGTCAGAGCGGATGATCCCGGCCCTGCAGCCGAAAACTCATGCATTATCCGGGCTAGCTTACCGGAGGGGCCAATACCCTCGCGCCGAAGGCGCATCGCGATAAGCTCCCAACTACCAGAGCTTGCTCCGGAGGCGATGAGCCTTCATCTCGTCGGCGACCAGGTTGAAGGCTAACACCGTGAGAAATATGGTCAGGGCCGGAGTCAATAACCAGGGGAAGCGGGACATGACGCGCAGGGATGTGGCCGCCGTGAGCAGCGTTCCCCAGCTTGCGTCGGGGGCTTGCACCCCAACTCCAAGAAAAGAAAGCGTAATCTCCCCCAGGATGAAGCTCGGTACCAGGACAGAAGCCTGAACGGCGAGATAGCTCGAAGTAAAGGGGAGAATGTGGCGGGTCAGAATGCGCCAGTGAGAAGCCCCACTCACTCGGGCTGCCATGACATAGGCGCGATCTTTCAAGGAAAGCACCTGCCCACGCACCACACGGGCAACCCCGGCCCACCCGGCCAGGGCAAAGATACAAGCGATAAGCAGGAACAGCTGGCTGGTCGCAGCTCTCCGGAGATTGTCGCCCGCAGCCCGAGAATCAAGAAAAACACCGGAATCGAAAGAAACAGATCGGCCAGGCGCATCAGGAAGGAATCGAGCCAACCGCCCGCATACCCGGCTAGGAGTCTGCGCGGCAGGAAATGTCCGGGCTGGTGAATAAAATGGCGATATGGGAACGACATTTCGGAAGTACCAGCCGGAGCAGAGCTTCTTGCTACCCCCCTCCCCGCGAGATTGGTTGCCGGAAGATCATCTGTCCTACTTTATCTCCGAAACGGTGGATGAGCTGGATCTGAGTGGATTCTACGCGCCGTACGAAGGGGACGGGCGGCGCAATCGGCCGTTTGATCCGAGGATGATGGTGAAGATCCTGATTTATGGGTACGCGACGGGAACGTTCTCGTCGCGGAAACTGGCTCGTCGAGTGTATGAGGACGTGGCTGTTCGAGTGTTGTCGGCGGGTAATTTTCCAGCCCACCGGACGATGGCGGAGTTTCGTCAACGTCATCTCAAAGAGTTCAAGAAACTGTTTGGACAGGTGGCGCGGATCGCGGCCGAGGCGGGATTGGTCAAGCTGGGGCGAGTGGCGGTGGACGGCTGTAAGATCAAGGCCAACGCCAGCAAACATAAGGCGATGAGCTATTCACGGATGTTGGAAGAAGAGAAAAGGCTGGAAGGAGAGATCGCCGAACTGTTGGATCGTGCGCAGCAGGTGGATAAAGCGGAAGACGAGCTCTACGGCGAAGAGAATCAGGGAGACGAACTGCCTGAAGAGTTACGCCGCCGCGAAGATCGGCTGAAAAAGATCGGGGAGGCAAAGCAGCGAGTGGAGCAACGGCAGGCCGAGGCGGATCGGAAGCGCGGCCGCAAGCCCGGAGACGGTCGCAAGAACCCGCGCGGAGGACGCCCCTTCAAGCGGGAGTTTGGAGTTCCCGAGGAGAAGGCCCAAGACAACTTTACAGATCCGGAAAGTCGAATCATGAAGAGCTCTGGGGGATTCGAACAATGCTACAACACGCAAGCCGCTGTGGATGAGGAGACACAGATGATCGTGGCCACGGGGGTTACCAATAACGCGGCCGACAACAGACAATTACTGGGGATGATCGATGCGGTCCAAGAGAACCTGGAGCACCCTCCCGAGCAGGTAGTGGCCGACGCCGGGTATAAGTCCGAGGAGAACTTTGAAGGTCTAGAAGAACGCGAGATCGATGGCTACATCTCTTTGGGCCGAGAGGGGCGAGATCCAGAGCCGTCGGAAAATCTCCCCGCCACGCTTCGCATGTTCAAGAAGCTGGGCACGGAGGCGGGGCAAACTGTCTACCGCCGGCGCAAGGTGATCGCGGAACCTGTATTCGGCTGGGTTAAACAGGTCCTTGGCTTTCGAACCTTCAGCTTGAGGGGACTCGAGAAAGTGGAAGGCGAGTGGGACCTGGTCTGTCTCGCCCTGAACTTGAAACGCATGAATGGGCGCCTACCCACCTGCTGAGCAGGTTCGGACGGAAAGATGCCCTCCCCCTGGGCTCATTTTCAGCAGTTCGGCCGCCTCTGCAAGCGGAAGCACGATAAAGATCGCCCTTTCTCTTATAGGGCACCCCGAAACATAAACTCAAGAATTGGAAATTCCACGTTGATCAGAAACTCCTGCCGCGCAGACTCCTAGCCCGGATTATGCAAGAGATCCGGATTCGAGTGGATTGGGGACCAGAAAAAATGCCGTAGCTCTCTGATATAAAAGGGTTTATTAAACAAATCCTTATCGGAGAACTACGGCAATGTCAAACCCAGTCTGTCAGACCACCCTGGCATTTCACTCGCACACACAAATCACGGCTCGTTTTGATGGTGGGAACCTGACTTCCGATGCCGGATGGCTGTTGTTTGGTTCCCTGGATCGGCAAGATCGACTCTGCGAGGACTTCAGTTCGTGTATTGCGGATAGCCGGGACCAACGCTACGTTCGTCATGAGCAGTTAAAGCTGATCCGACAACGAGTCTTTCAGATCGTTGCCGGGTACGAAGACTGCAATGACGCGGACACGCTGCGCTCGGATCCCATGCTCAAGACCGTCTGTGATCAGTTACCTGAGAGCGATCCTGACTTGGCCACCCAGGCAACTTTTTCCCGTTTGGAAAACTCTGTCAGCAAGAAGGATCTCATGCGTCTGAGCCGGGGGTTCCTACAGCGTTATGTCCGCTCGCTGAAGAAGAGACGCCCCGACCAGGTCATCTTGGACCTGGACAGTACTGACGACCACACTCACGGCCAGCAGGAATTCTCTTTTTACCACGGCTATTACCGAAACCACATTCTGCATCCTTGGCTGATCTTCGATGCCGTTACGGGGGACCTGGTCACTGTCGTATTGAGGCCTGGAAACAAGGGGGCTGCCTCTCACATCGTTCCTATTCTGAAACGAATCGTGAAAGCCATTCGACGAGAAGTTGGCAAGGAACTTCAAATTGAGATCCGGGCCGACAGCGGCTTTGCCACGCCTCGGCTCTACGAGTTCTGTGAATCTGAAGAGAACAAACTCCAATATGTCATTGGGTTAAGCCGGAACCCCCGCCTGCAACGGATGGTCGAGCCGATGCTCGAGTCGACTCGACTCAGGTTCGACGAGTTCGAGGAAAAACAGCGTCAGTTTGACGAGTTTCTTTATCGAGCCGGCAGCTGGGATCGATTCCGTCGCGTCATCGTCAAAGTGGAAGTCGACCATCGGGGGATCAATCGTCGCTTTGTGGTCACCAACCGAGACGATCTCTCTTCCCAGTCCCTTTATGATCACTACACCGATCGAGGACAGTCGGAGAACTTCATCAAGGCTTTTAAGAACCATCTGAGTATGGATCGGCTGAGCTGTCATCGATTCCTGGCCAACCAGTTTCGACTTCTCCTGCATGGGCTGGCTTACCAGATGTTCGTCCGACTCCGCGATTATCTGTATGGATCCCCCTGGCAGAAACTCGAAATCGAAACTTTGCGTCGCCGGGTCCTCAAAATTGGGGCGCGGGTTCGACAAACCACTCGACGCATCTGGGCCCATCTTTCCTCCGGCTTTCCGGAGCAGGCCCTTTTCCTCCTCGTCTTGAATCGCCTTAACTCCAGCTAGCCTCTCCTAGCTCCCGAATGATCGTTTAGGACACTCATTCAGGCCCAACTCCGTCTGAAATTCACTCCCCCACCTACTTCACACGGCTCGTCCACAGAGATCCCTCGAAAATCCGCCTGTCGCACCTTCGATCTCCCGATTTGGGCCACTTTCGACTCTCTTTTCAACTCCGGCCTACGGTTCTTGCATAATCCGGGCTAGGCCTCCCACACTGACTCCCAGGACGAGCGTCAGCACAATCGCCACCCAACCTATGGTTAGAGAAAATCGGGCTCCGTGGAGCAAGCGGGCCCACAAATCGCGACCCAATTCACCGCTGCCCAGAAGAAACCAAGGTTGATTCCGGTCAGCCAGCCCCACCAGACGCCTTTCAAAACGGATCCCCATCCAATGATACGGCTCAGAAGAAACCGCAAAACGAATAGGAACGATCCGTTCTGATACACGGTAGCGAGGAGTCGCGTCAATCCTCTCGAGAGCATACACAAACGGGGGCCAATGCCACTTGCCTGTTCGATCTTGTAGCTGCGCCGGCATGGGGGGCGCGTAGAAGAACTCCCGATGTTGCTGGCGCGGAGAGTGGGGAACCAGGAGGGGGGCCAACCAGGCCGCCAGATAGACTACCACCAGAAAAGCGGCTGAGAAGTAGACCAGGAGCCGACTCATCGAGTTCGTACCCGGGGATCATTCAATCCCAGTAACAAATCAGCAACAGATTGGCCGCCACCGTCATGACAGCCGCCAGCAGAACGGAATTCAATGCGACAAAGAGATCCCGCTCCAAGATGGCGGATACGGTCAGTGCTCCGAGTCCGGGCCAGTTAAAAACCCTCTCAACGATCACCGAGCCGCCCAGCAGACCGCCTAGCAGGAGCCCCACAAGAGAGATGACAGGATTGAGCGCATTGCGCACGGCATGCAGCACAGCGCGACGGGCCGGGACTCCTCGGGCGCGCGCCGCGCGCACATAGGGCTTGTCAAGCTCACCCAGCAATTCGAGGCGAAGTGTCCGAGCCAGGAAGGCCGCCGCCGGAACAGCCAACGTCAAAGAGGGTAGCACTAGTGATCTAAGCCCGCTGCTTCCTCCAATCGGAAAGAATGGCACTCGATAAGCAATCAGAAGTCCCAGAATCGAGGCCAGTAGAGTGGGAACCGAGAGACCGAGGAGTGTCGCTCCCAGTATCAGTCGATCGGGCCATTTCCCAAAGTGCAGGGCACTCCAAATAGCGGCTGGAACGGCTAATACCAGCGAGATACCCAACGCAGACAGGGCCAGCCAAAGAGTGTTGGCCAAGCGTTCCATAATTACGGACACGGCAGGCCTGTGCTGAACGAAGGAATAGCCCAGGTTGCCGCTCAACGTCTGCCCGAGCCAACGGAAGTACTGGGATCAGACGGGCTGGTTCAAACCATAATCGGCGCGCAACCGGTCGACTGTCTCAGACGAGATCGAGGGATTCATTTCCATCTCAGACAGATAGTCCCCCGGAATCAGCTTGAACAATGCGAATACAAGGACCGACAGCATTAGGAGCATGGGAAAGCTGTGAGCCACTCTTCGCAAAAAAAAAGAAGAGCATTCGCTTGCTCCTGAAGACCGGGACTTAGGGTTCGACCCAGAGTGCCCAGCTATTCCACAGGGTTGGCGGAAAAATCGGGCCCGGACTCAGATTCTGGAGCCGGGCTTGGGCCGCCACTAGGATATTGCTATTGATAAGGGGCATGAGCGCTACCTGATCGGAGACTATGTGCTGAATCTCGGCATACTGTCGTATGCTTTGTTGGCGATCGATACTACGCATCTGGCTCATCATCAACTCGTCAATTCGCTCCTCCCAGGGCGTTGCTGGCGAAGCTTGAGCCGGATTCCAGAAGTGCATGGGCGACGCCGAAAGAAGAACGTTGCCGTGATCGGACGGGTCCGGGGGTATAGTCAGAGCAAGCAGGGCCGCATCGTAGTTACGGGACCGAGTAATCCGCGAGATGACCGCTCGAAACTCCTCCTGCGTAATCGTCACCCTCATGCCAAGTTGTTCCAGATCCTGCTGCAGGACGGCCGCGATACGCCCCCAGATATCGTCGCTACGAGTGAGAATGTTGAGACTGACCTCTTCACCACGGTCGTCGACCAGGACTTCACCCTGAGAAGATTGCCGCCATGAGAATCCTCCTTCTCTGAGATAGCGTCGAGCTCGTTGCAGGTCGTGAGGGTACCGGACCAGCTGATCCGTTCCCCACTCGTCGAAGACTTCCGGCAGCAGTGACCAGGCGGGACGGGCATTACCCAGAAATACATTCTCGACGATACTCTCGCGCGAGATGGCGCTGTTCAGAGCCCGCCGAAAATCCACGTTTGCAAACCAGCGGGCTCGCTTGGGGTCCACCAAAGGCTGGCCATCCGCGTTCGAACCGGAACTGAGATTCAGCCAGAACAAATACAGGTTGTTGGAAGGACCCGCATCGAAGAGCTGGAATCGGGAGTCCTCGAGCTCAGCCAACAATTGATAATCCTCGGGACGCAATTGCGTATCAACCAGATCCAGCTCTCCCGACTGGAAGCGGAGCAGTTGGGTGTTACGGTCGGGGACGTATTCCACAACCAGCTGGTCGAGGAATGGGAGTCTTTGGCCCTGTGTATCAGTCCGCCAATAGTGCGGATTGTTTTTCAAGACGGTCCGCTGACCAGGCTCGTGACGGACCATCACAAACGGACCCAGTCCGACAAAAGTTTCGGGATCGGCGTCCAACCCCCAGTAGCTATCTATGGTTTTCTCCGGATCGAGTCTGTGAGTGGGCAGAATAGGCAGATTCCCGAGAATATACTCAGCCGCTGCATAGGGTTCCCCAGAGCTTATTTCTACTCGCTGATCGTCCACTCGTGTCGCCGTCACAGGTTTACCATCAAGGGTGAGAGAATCTTTGAGCGGATTAGCAGAGTCTTCGTCGAAGATCCGCTCGAACGTAGAGACGACATGCGCGGCAGTCAAAGGTTCGCCATCTGAGAAACGAACCCCCCGCCGCAGAGTCAAGATCAGAGACGCGCCACCATCGGCTCGTTCGGACTGGAGGACAACTCTTCCCTTCATCTTTCGCTCGATTGGATCGAACTCGAAGAGATAGGCGTGAAGCAATCGACCGAAGGAGAGATCCCGCACATTCGTCGCCAGCACTGGGTTAAAGGACCCTGGTTCCCCCGCCTGCGAATACCGGGCGCTGCCGCCGAAGCTCCCGGTCGCGGCCGTCCGGAGCGCCTCACTCGGAAGTGGCTCGGCATCTACCCGAGAAGTCTGGGCAGGCCCGCTGCAGGCCGCTGCCAGACAAGATAAAAGAATGGCAAGGCAAATCCGTGAGCTTGCTCGTTGGAAAGAGCTCTGCGTGTAGATATCCATGGTCCCCTCATTTTTATATCACCCTGAACTGACCGCCGGTCCGCGATTGGACCCGCTCGCGCCACCCATCGATTCTAGATTGAGAGTTTTTTCCGACTTGTGATCTGAACGGCCTAGGAGCCTGTCCGAGTATTGGGGTGCGGTCGCGAACAGGGGTCTTGTGAGTCGAGCTCGCGGAGAGAGACGGACGGCGATGGCCCCCATCGTCTACGGCTCTCGACAAAGAGATTCGGCCACTTAACGCCTGTTCCCTTCGGGTTACGGGCGGTCTTCTGTTGTCCAACCTGCAAACTCCAGCAGGCTGGACAACAAGAAGGCGATCTGCTTTGTTGCGGGCACTTGAAGTTGAATGACAGCGCCTGCCTGCCCGACGCCTCGCATCTCACCCCATGGCGCTCGTAACGCGATCCGCACCAATACTCGGACAGGCTCCTAGCCTGACAAGACGATGGTCCGGTCTTTGGAGACCATTCGGTAGCGGATTCCCCGCCATTCGATCGTCCGGCTAAAGGTCGAACGCAGAAGAGCTGCCAAGGTAAAGAGCGATACTACAGGACCCAACAATCGATAGCTCCAACGATCCCGCGCAAGAGCCTGCCGGTGCTCCGGAAATACTTGAAGAACTGCCCTGTGGCGCAGGCCGGCCTTCAGTGCCCCGAGCAAGAACACTGATCCAGATACAGAAAGTGAGAGGGCTCCCTGCTCGCTGGCGAGAATCCCGAGCCCGGTGGCCAGGATTCCCACCAGACCACCCCAGACGGTAGCCGAGTTCAGGGCTTGAGCAATCCACGCCCACCTCCAGATCCAAGGACAGTAGACTCGGGTAATCACCATTTGTCGAAAACTCCAGCTCCAGAAGTCGGCCAGGGAACAGTCTTCATGAGAGAAGCTCAGAGCACGGGGACGGAAGCTGATCTTGAATCCCTGACGATGCACAGCGGCGGTCAGCGAGAGATCATCGCTCAGCGAATTCTGCCAATCCTCAGCTACTAGGCAAGACTGGAAACGCTCCAGCGTGATGGCCATGGCTCCTCCCCAGGCGAAAGGGCTGCCTCCTAGTCTCATTAAACCGACAATTCCACTATTCCATGCCGAACGAATCCGAGAGGGCCAGCCCAGCCTTTGGGGCAGATACCAGCGAAATCCTGTACTAGCCCCCACCCCCTCGTCGCACAGGCCACTTGCCAGACTGGCCATCCAATCGGCTTCGGGACGTATATCGGAATCGCCGAACACCAGCACCCGGTCCCGCTCACGGAGTTGCTCTACAGCCGCCAGGAGATTGTGCACTTTTTGTCCTCGCGCTTTCGCCGGTCCGGCGATGATCACGCGACTCGGAAATCCCGGATGACGGGAGAGCACCCGATGAATCGAGGGGAGAGCTCGATCGCTCTTCTCGGCAATCACCATCAGTATCTGATAGTCGGGATAAGCTTGTGAGAAGTAGGCCTCAAGATTCTGTTCCAACCCAGGATCCTCTCCGGCCAAGGGAAGAATCAAGCTGGCCGCCGGGAGTAGGTCCTGGTCTAACGGCGGTAGCGCCTGTTGCAACTCGCGGGCCCAACGCCTGCCATCTCGGAGGGAAAGCGCCGCCTCAGTCAAGCCCAACAGCGCAAACGCCAACCACAGTGCCCAGAGACCGTCAGGAATGCTCACGCAGACCCAACCCCGCAACCACTCTGTGGCAGGTTGCTGTAACGATTACATGAGGAGTGCAGTTCCACAGGCCGGTATGATACTTTCTCGCTGTATTTGTGCGAAGCCCGTCGGCAAGTACTTTGAATGGATTGTGTTCGGAGAGCGTGAGCCAAAGATGACTTCCATTTTGGGCATTTCGGCTTATTACCATGACTCTGCGGCTGCTCTGGTGATCGACGGGAAGATCGTCGCTGCCGCTCAAGAAGAGCGTTTCACCCGCAAGAAACACGACCATGAGTTCCCCTACCACGCGATCGATTATTGCCTCGAGGAGGCAGGAATCAAGCCCGAGGAAGTTGACTACGTCGGTTTCTATGATAAGCCTTTCCTGAAGTTCGAACGGCTGCTCGAGACCTATTTGGCTTATGCTCCTATCGGTTTCCGTTCCTTCCTCAAGGCCATGCCTTTGTGGCTAAAACAGAAACTCTACTTGCCACGCGAAATGAGGAAGGGGCTCCGTGGAGCCTACAAGAAACGATTCGTTTTCCCCGAACATCACGAATCGCATGCAGCCAGTGCCTTCTTTCCCTCGCCTTTTGATGAAGCTGCCATCCTGACGTTGGACGGAGTCGGAGAATGGGCGACGGCCACTTTCGGCACCGGGAGGCAGAATCGGATCGAGTTGACCCACGCTCTCCACTTTCCACATTCCCTGGGATTGCTGTATTCGGCATTCACCTACTACACCGGTTTTCGAGTCAACAGCGGCGAATACAAGCTGATGGGGCTGGCCCCCTACGGAGAACCGCGTTTCGTAGAATTGATCAGGGAAAACTTGGTCGATCTCAAAGAGGACGGGTCTTTTCGCATGGACATGTCCTACTTCAACTATTGCCAGGGCCTGACGATGACCTCGCGGAAGTTCGATCGACTGTTCGGCAAACCGAGACGCCTGCCGGAAAGCCCGTTGACACAACACGAGATGGACGTGGCTGCTTCGATCCAGCAGGTGACGGAGGAGGTGATGCTGCGCACAGCCCGTCATGTCCATGCCCTGACCGGCATGAAGAACCTCTGCCTGGCAGGAGGAGTGGCCCTGAACTGCGTGGGAAACGGGCGCATTCTGCGGGAAGGACCCTTTGACCAGGTTTGGATTCAGCCGGCGGCCGGCGATGCCGGGGGTGCACTGGGAGTAGCTCTGCTGATCTGGCATCAACTGCTTGATCAGCCACGCCAGACAAACCGCCAAGACAGCCAGAGCGGTTCGCGTCTGGGTCCCCGCTTCGACAGCCAGCAGATCCGTTCCGTCCTGGACCTGGAAGGGGCTATCTACGAAGAACTTTCGGACGAGGACGCCCTGCTCGACCGAGTTTCCGGCTTGATGGTCGACGAGAAAGTAGTGGGCTGGATGCAGGGGCGGATGGAGTTCGGCCCTCGGGCGCTAGGCTCGCGCAGCATCATTGGAGACGCTCGTAGTACCCAAATGCAATCGGTGATGAATCTGAAGATCAAGTTCCGGGAATCTTTTCGACCGTTTGCTCCCTCAGTCATGCAGGAACATGCTTCGGAATACTTCTGTTTGGAAGAAGGCGAGAGCAGTCCCTACATGCTCCTCGTGGCCCCGGTGCGTGAGGACAAAACCCTCCCCGCCAGCCAAACCACAGGCGCTACCGGTTTAGAAAAGCTCAAGGAACAACGATCAGTGATCCCGGCCGTGACCCATGTCGACTATTCGGCCCGTGTCCAGACAGTCGACGAAGCTCGTTATGGACGCTACCACAGACTCATTTCCCGCTTTCGGGACAAGACCGGCTGCCCGGTCATCATCAACACCAGCTTCAATGTCCGGGGCGAACCGATCGTCTGCACACCCGAAGAGGCCTACCATTGCTTCATGGGGACAAATATGGATGTCCTGGTGCTGGAGGACTTCGTGCTGCTCAAAGAGAACCAACCCCAGGATCGCCTTGTCAACAGAAACCAGTATCTTTCGCAGTTCGCTCTGGATTAATTGGGAGGCCGAGTGATGACGTCCCACGTGCTCCTCAGACGAGGTTCCAAAATATTCCTCTCGTTACTGATTCTGGTGCTGACCTGCGAACTCGGCCTACGAGTTCAGCAATGGGTGGGACCGTTCCATGATCTCGAGTTCGACTTCCTAGATGAACAGGCGAGGATTCAATCAGACACCCTCAACCACATCCCGCCGCTCAGTGTCGAAGCGGTCCTGGACGATCCGGTCATCTACGGAGAGCACACCGGGCTGCGCTACCGGCTTCGATATAATTCAGATGGGATAAGAATCAACCAGCAGCGCCCCGTGCCTTCTCCCGACCGAGAGGATCTGACCACGATTCTCTTCTTGGGGGACTCCTTCACCCAAGGGTATGACGACAAGAACACGCTTCCGCAACGAACTTGGGAGCATTTGAAGGCGGAGATCCCGCCTGGATTCAACCTTCAGATCCTGAATGCCGGACTGGGTTCCTATTCTCCGGCGATTCTAATCCCACAGGCCAAGAAGCTCCTACCTATCTATAGGCCCGATCTGGTGGTAGTCGTCATCGACGAGACGGATCTTCCTGATGACTACTTTCGCTATGAGCAACTGATCCGCCGCAACTCGGCCGGAGAAGTCATCGCAGTTCGTGCCACTCCCTTGGATACGGAATTCCTGGAAGGTTTCAGGAACATTGCCCTTCATCCATTGTACCTAGCCAGAGTGGGACACAAGTTGTATCACACGGCTGTCTTCATGCCTTCGTTCTTGGCTGGCTACCGGTCCTGGTTCTTGCCTCAAATACTCCATTTCCTGGGCGACCGGAGAGGAGAAATCGACGAATTCTTTGCCACCGAGACGTTGGTGTTTCGAAGGAATCTAATGGAGTTGGGGAGAGTTCTTGTGGAACTCGTGGGCGACAAAACTCGCGTAATCTTTCGTTCGCCACCCCCATTTGGGACATTTGCGTGAATTGAACGATCCTCAACGCTGGAAAGATCTGGTAGCCCGTACGGTAGAGGGAGCCGCAGCGCAACTCGAGATTCGGTATTACAATGCCGAGACCGACATGAGGAAAACTTTCGGTGCCACACTCGAGCGTTATTACTGGAATGGGGATATGCACTTCAATTTTCGCGGCTTCGATGAATATGGCCGCCTGGTGGCCGATCGTCTGGTTCCCATGATCGCTCAGTTCGAGCTAGCGGCAATTCGAGCATCGCGTGAGGACTGATTCTTGATAGGGATCAAGCGAAAACCACCCAAGTCTGAGGCGTTGGAATGTCGCTCTTGCAACGGACTGGGCGGGCGAAAGGTTGTTGACTTGGGCCACCAACCACTGGCCAACACCCTTCTTGCCAGGGACGACTTGCCCAGTACGGAACCTCGATTCCCCCTTGCAGTCTTCGTGTGCCCCGATTGCTGGCTGATGCAGCTTACAATGACCGTGCCGCCAGAGTCGCTATTCTCTGAATATGTCTATTTCTCCTCCTTTTCCGAGACTCTCTTGGAACACTCTCGGGTTTCCGCCGACCGCTACATCGAGGAGTTCTCCTTGAACTCGAGTAGCCGAATCGTCGAGATCGCCAGCAACGACGGATATTTGCTGAAGAACTTTCTTTCCAAGGGCATCCCATGCCTCGGTGTGGAACCAGCCAGAAACATAGCCGAGACTGCCCTTGCGAACGGCATACCCACGGAAATTGGATTTTTTTTCCGCTGATTTGGCAGCAGATCTTCGTAGGCGACTCGGAGTCGCCGACCTGGTAATTGGCAACAATGTCCTTGCACACGTGCCAAGAATCAATGATTTCATCTCGGGGATAGGACGGCTTCTTTCGGAGAGCGGACGAGTCGTCCTAGAATTCCCCTACGCTTGCGACCTCATCGACAACAGCGAGTTCGACACAATTTACCATGAGCATATTTTCTATTTCACCATCACTTCTCTAAGCGCGCTATTCAGCAGGCACCGACTCGAGATATTCCGAGCCGAACATATTCCAATCCATGGAGGCTCTCTCCGTATCTTCGCAGCTCACGAGGGAGCCTTTCCGACCGAATCCTGCGTCGCAGAAATCTACGAATCAGAGAATCATCGCGGAATATCCGATTTCAGCTACTACGAAAGCTTGAATGAGCGGACCAGAGAGCGGACTCGCTGGCTTCGCAGCCGGATAAAAGCTGTGCTAGATTCGGGGAAAAGGCTAGCTGCCTACGGAGCTTCAGCCAAAGGGAGCACACTCTTGAACTACTGCGGCCTGAGTCATCGGGAGATCGACTTCTTGGCCGACCGCAGTCAGCACAAACAAGGCAAGTGGACTCCAGGCACTCGCATCCCGATTGTTCCAGCTGGCGAGCTCGAACGACGTCAACCGGACTACACTTTGCTCTTGACCTGGAACTTTGCGCCGGAGATCCTGGCTCAACAAGAACCATATCGCAGGAAGGGCGGACTCTTCATCGTTCCTTTTCCTGAGATTGAAGTAGTATAGACAGATCGCGGTGGCCTGTCTTGCTAATCATCTGGCACCTGTGTTCGCTATGATAGAAGCTAACCACAATTCGGGATCCTAGTGAGGTCTAGTTCTTGATCGAGATCAATAAGAAGCCATCCCAGAAAGAGCTCGTGATCTTTGGGCTCCTGCTCGTGGCCTTCGTCGGAATCGTCGGGTCAGTCCTTTTCTACCGCTGGGAAAACCCGGGATGGGGTCGTACAGTTTGGCTCGGGGGAACGGTTCTGGCCCTACTCTATTGGGGATTCCCGGTTCTGAGACGACCAGTCTACCTGACATGGATGTACCTGGCTTTTCCGATCGGCTGGACGGTCTCTCACCTCCTCCTGGGTCTGATATATTATGGACTCTTGACTCCGATCGGTGTCTTACTTGGTCTGGCCAAATATGACGCTATGAAGCGGCGGTGGGAGCCGGAGGCATCGAGCTACTGGCTTGAGCAGCGCCCACGGCAAGATACGAAGAGTTACTTCAGACAGTTCTGAGACGGAGGGTTGATGAGCAAGCACAACAATTCCACCAGGGCGTCGGAATTCGAGGCCGCAGCGGGTCAAGGCAATACTAGCTTGGTTCGAGAGTTCGTCGACTTCTTGCGTTTCAACAAGAAGTGGTGGCTCACTCCTATTGTCCTGGCCTTGTTGCTGGTGGCCATCCTCGTGATCTTGGGAGGCACTGCGGCAGCCCCCTTTGTCTATACCCTGTTCTAGGGAGAAGCGGCGAACTGGTGAGCAAACTCGGCGATGCACATCCGTCTCCGGGTTTCCAAGAGTTGGAGGGCTCCTCGCTGGAAAGGTCATGAGTCAAGCCAATATCAGACCAGCTGTAGCTCGAATCGTGATCGAACCTCAGCGCCGCCGCTTTTTCCAAGGGCTGGACGAGCTGGTGGAGTACCGGGAGCTACTCTTTTCCCTGGTTTGGCGAGACATCAAGGTTCGCTACAAACAGACGGCGATCGGTGTAGCGTGGGCGATCCTGCAGCCTGTGCTGACCATGGTCGTGTTCAGTATCTTTTTCGGGCGACTGGCTCAGGTACCCTCGGATGGACACCCCTATCCCATCTTTGTCTACGCCGCGCTTCTGCCGTGGCAGCTGTTCGCTTACGCGCTGACTGAGTCGAGCAACAGTCTAGTCTCGAATCAACAACTGATTTCGAAGGTCTATTTTCCCCGGCTGGTGGTCCCAATCGCCGCCGTCATTGCGGGCCTCGTCGACTTTGCGATGGCCTTCCTCGTGCTAGTGGCTATGCTACTCTACTACCGGATCACCTCCGGCTGGGCGATCGTGCTGCTGCCCCTCTTCTTGATCCTGGCGACGCTGACCGCCTTAGCGGTGGGACTGTGGCTCTCGGCGCTAAATGTCAAATATCGGGACGTGCGCTACACAATTCCGTTCCTGACGCAGTTCTGGCTCTTCGCGACCCCGATCGCCTACCCGTCAAGCCTGGTTCCCGAGCAGTGGCGAGCATTTCTCGGCTTGAATCCGATGGCTGGAGTCGTGGAGGGCTTCCGCTGGGCCCTGCTCGGGCAGACCGCACCGGAGGTCGGATTGATGGCAGTTTCACTAGTGATTGTTCTTATTCTCTTCACCGGAGGCATCTGTTATTTCCGCAGCGTGGAACGGACTTTTGCCGACGTCATCTGACGATTGAAGATCCGATGTCCAATCTAGCCATTCGAGTTCAAGGCCTCGGAAAACAGTACCAATTGGGTGAACGTGAGTCCTACCTGGCGTTGCGCGACATCTTGGGTCGCCCTCGGGCTCTGGTCCGGAAGCTCTTTTCTCATCTCCACCCTACTCGGGCATCGGAAGTGCCCCGCGGTTTCTGGGCGCTGCGCGACGTCTCTTTCGAAATAAAAACTGGGGAAGTCGTGGGGATCATCGGCCGGAATGGAGCGGGAAAGACCCCCCTTCTGAAGGTCCTCTCCCGGATAACCAGTCCGACAGAGGGCAGCGCCGAGATCTTTGGCCGTATCGGGGCCCTGCTGGAAGTCGGAACCGGCTTCCATCCCGAGCTGACCGGGCGAGAGAATATTTACCTGAATGGAACGATCCTGGGCATGCGCAATCGCGAGATCCAACGCAAGTTCGACGAGATCGTAGCCTTCGCCGACGTCGAGAAGTTCCTCGACACGCCCGTCAAGCGCTACTCGAGCGGTATGTACGTTCGCCTCGCTTTAGCCGTAGCCGCCCACCTGGAACCCGAAGTCCTGCTGGTGGATGAGGTTCTGGCGGTCGGTGATTCTCGCTTTCAACGTAGGTGCCTGAACAAGATGGAAGACATCAGCCAAGAAGGACGGACGGTTCTTTTCGTCTCGCACAACATGCCTTCGATTACTCGGCTCTGCCAGCGGACGATTCTTCTCGATCCAAGGTGGCATCCTGCACGACGGACCCTCGCCGCAAGTCGTCGGAACCTATCTCAGTTCAGGGCTGGGTACCACCGCCTCTCGCGAGTGGGATCCGGCGTGCGCTCCGGGGAACGACGTCTGTCGGCTGCTTGCCGTCCGGGTCAAGAACCAGTCCGGGCAGACATCGGAAGTGATGGATATCCGGCATCCGGTGGGCATCGAGGTGACCTTCGAGGCCCTGGCCGGAAACTGCGAACTGGTTCCCAACCTCCATTTCTTCAACGAGGAGGGCACTTATGCCTTCGTCTCCTCGGATCAAGATGACGAATGGGGCGGCTGGCCTCGGCCCAAGGGGATCTTCTGTAGCACGGCCTGGATTCCGGGTAATCTGTTGTCGGAAGGAACCCTGATCGTAGGGGTTGCTGGCACAACCTTTGTTCCCCTCACCGTGCATTTCTACGAACGTGACGCAGTCGCTTTTCAGGTGATCGAATCCATCGAAGTGGATTCAGCACGACGGGCCTATGGGGGACACATCCCGGGTGTTGTCCGCCCGAAATTGGAGTGGGACACCAAAATACTCTCGACCTCTCGGCTGGGCGAAAATCTGCTGGAGCGGAAATCATGAAAGTCGCAATTCTGGCAGGAGGCCGCGGTACCCGACTCTTTGAAGAGACTGAGGTCCGCCCCAAACCGATGGTTGAAATCGGAGGCCAACCGATCCTCTGGCACATCCTGAAGCACTTCACCCATTTCGGGTTCCAAGAGTTCGTGCTGGCCCTCGGATACCGGGGAGAAGTGATCAAGCGTTACTTTCGCGAATACCTGGAACTGCAGGGGAACCTCACAATCGATTTGGCTCAGGGAGTTTCCGAACAGCACCAGCCGGAACACGAAGATTGGCGGGTCCATCTTATCCAGACGGGTCTCGATACTCTGACCGGCGGGCGGATTCGGCGGCTCAGGGATTGGCTGGGTGGTGAGACTTTCATGGTGACCTATGGGGACGGGGTCAGTAGCCTCGATCTGAGCGCTCTGCTTGCCTTCCACCGCCGCCATGGCCGGATCGCAACCGTGACCGCCGTGAGGCCTCCGGCGCGCTTTGGAGGGCTTGTCTTCGATGGCGATCTGGTGTCAGTCTTTGCCGAAAAGGTGCAGGTGGGGGAGGGTTGGATCAACGGCGGATTCCTAGTCTTCGAGCCCACCGTCTTCGACTACCTGAGTGGTGACAACAGCAGTCTGGAATCGGATGCGTTGGAAGCACTGGCTTCCGATCGACAACTAGCCGCCTACAAACACAGCGGCTTCTGGCAGTGTATGGACACTCTTCGCGACAAGGTCCTGCTGGAACATCTCTGGGAAGCGGGAAAAGCCGAGTGGAAGGTCTGGTAAGGAACCCGTGAGCCAAGCAACCGACCTTTTTGGAGGGGCTTACAGCGAGCGGCGAGTTCTGATTACCGGGAACACGGGTTTCAAGGGTTGCTGGTTGTCGATGTGGCTCAACCGCCTGGGAGCCCAGGTATTCGGCTTTGCCTTGCCTCCAATCACCGAACCGAGCCTTTACGAGGTGGTGCCGGACGATTGTTTCGTGCGGCAATGGATTCGCGACATTCGGGATCCGATCGCGCTCGAAGAAGCGGTCCGGGAGGCGGATCCTCACTTCATCTTCCATCTGGCCGCCCAACCCCTTGTCCGACACTCTTATCTCCAACCTCTTGAGACAGTCGAAGTCAACGTCCTCGGAACAGCGCATCTTCTCGAGGCTGTGCGATGCCTCGGCCGCCCCCTGACGATGGTCGTCGTGACTTCCGACAAATGCTATGAGAACCGGAATGAAACCCGGACGCTTGAGGAAACCGATCGCCTGGGGGGACACGATCCCTATTCGGTGAGCAAGGCTTCAGCTGAACTGATAGTCGGCGCATGGCGTCGCTCATTCTTCGCCCTCTCCCCGGTTCCTATCAAGACAGCTACGGTTAGGGCGGGAAATGTCATCGGCGGTGGAGATTATTCGGCGGATCGGATCGTCCCGGATGCCGTACGGGCACTGCTAGCAGGAAAGTCCATCCCGATACGCAACCCCCATGCGAGTCGCAGTTGGCAACACGTCCTCGACTGCTTGAGCGGTTATCTTTGGCTCGGCGCCCTGCTCCAGAAAAATGACGATCACCATCTGCAGGACTCCTTCAATTTTGGGCCCGGCCCAGCTGGACAGAGGACCGTCGGCTTCCTGGTGGACCAAATACTCTCCCATTGGCCAGGGCAATGGGAGGACTTGTCTGATCCCAACGCTTGGCATGAAGCCAGCCGCCTCACTCTCTCCAGCCAAAAGGCCAAGCGGGCTCTCGCATGGGAACCGGTCTGGGATTTTTCGGAAAGTGTACAGAAGACCGTCGAGTGGTATCGCGCCTGCCAGTTTCAAGAATCCCAGATGTATGACTTTTCCCTCCGCCAAATCACCGACCACGAGAATGCAGCCGCCGGTCTGGACCGACCATGGGGGACATTGAAAAAGTGATCTTCGAAGCTACCCGCTTGCCCGGTGTTTTCCTCGTGAAACCGGAGTGCTTCGAGGACGAGCGCGGGCTCTTTGCCCGCACTTGGTGCCGTCAGGAGTTCGAAACCCGAGGATTGGATTCAACCCTGATCCAGTGCAGCACCTCCTTCAACCATCTGAAGGGCACATTGCGGGGACTGCACTACCAGATCTCCCCCCACGCCGAAGTCCGCCTGGTCCGTTGCACCCGGAGATCGATCTTCGACGTAGCCGTCGATTTACGGCCGCAGTCCCCCACCCATCTTGAGTGGGTGAGCGCAACGTTGACCCAAGACAATCGCTGGAGCTTGTACTTGCCCGAAGGGATCGCGCACGGCTTTCAAACTCTAGAAGACGCAACCGAGATCGTTTACCAAATGTCGAAACCCTATGACCCCAGGGCGGCTCGCGGCATTGCGTGGAACGATCCCGATCTGGCTCTGCCCTGGCCGCTCGAGGTGAGTCGAATTTCAGAGCATGACGCATCATTTCCCAGGTTTTCGGAGTCCGGATCCTGGTAATTGGGTGGCGAGGTTGCGATGGGCCCGAAACCTGTACCGAAGTCAGGGAGCAGGCGTCTCGAGAGTAATCACAAGGAGAAGGACTCATCATGAAAGTCGCAGTTACTGGGGCATCGGGCTTTATCGGCCAGCATGTACTTGCGGAGTTAGCAACGCGTCCCGTGGAAGTCATTGCGGTAGTAAGACGATTACCGGCCAACCTGCCATTAGCTCCGAGCGGGAAGGTTGTTCAGCTGGACCTAGAGACTGCCCCCACCAACGCTTTCGACTTGATGGGAGGCCCTGATGTACTCCTCCATTTGGCCTGGGGAGGTCTGCCCAATTATAAGTCCCTGCATCACTTCGAACAGATTCTTCCGGCGCAGTATCGGTTCTTGAACAGCCTAGTCCATTCTGGTCTTGGTTCCATTCTAGTAACTGGCACCTGCTTCGAATATGGCCTGCAGTCGGGACCGTTGAGCGAGAGCATGGAAACTCGCCCCAGTAATCCTTACGGGTTCGCCAAGGACACTCTTCGCCGCCAGCTTGAATATCTGAGAGCGACTCATCGATTTGCGTTAACTTGGGCACGCCTCTTTTATCTCTATGGAGAGGGACAGGCAGAAAATTCTTTGTTTCAACAAATTAAGAGAGCCGTGCAGCGCCAGGACAAGGTCTTCAATCTGTCCGGGGGGGAGCAATTACGCGACTATCTTCCTGTAAGTGATGTCGCTAGATACCTAGTAGCGTTGGCTTTGGAGAGGCTAGATATTGGAATTATCAACATCTGTTCAGGAAAACCCATTTCGGTCCGAAAACTAGTCGAGGCCTGGGTTGCCGAGCACGGTTGGGTTATCGACCTCAATTTCGGTCACTATCCCTATCCCGACTTTGAGCCGCTGGCTTTCTGGGGGACCCGCGACAAACTGCGCAAGTACGCGGAGCCACAGTGAGTGACCTCAGAGAGCTCTATAGGGCTGAGCAATTGCCGGTGTTACAGAATCAAATGTTTGCAACTCCGGAACACGCGAAGAGTTGTGTCAAGGGTGATGTGGTGCTCGTACAAGACCCCCAAACAGGTCTGATCCTAAACCGGGCTTTTCAGCCAGCGCTAATGCAATACGATGCTGACTATCAGAATGAGCAGGCCGAGAGTCCCACGTTTCGGGCCCACCTGACGGTCGTATCCGAGATCATCAAACGGCACTTCAATGGTTGCAGGTGAATGGAGATAGGATGTGGAAAAGGTCATTTTCTTGAACATTTACAGGAAATGGGGGTCGAGATTTCCGGCCTGGACCAGGCCTACGAAGGGACAAATATCAGTGTTCTGAAAAAGGACTTTGGACCCGAACTTGGGCTACGCGCTGATGGCATCATTCTTCGACATGTACTCGAGCATGTTCAAGATCCTGTGGGTTTCCTCGCTCATCTTTGTGAATCGAATGGAGGCGTAGGCAAGATCTATATCGAAGTCCCATGTCTTGATTGGATCTGCGAGCACAGAGCATGGTTTGACATTTTCTACGAACATGTCAACTACTTCCGCATCAGCGACTTCAGTCGTATTTTGGGCCGCGTTTACGAATCAGGTACTACCTTTGCCGGCCAATATCTCTACGTCGTCGCCGATCTTGCGGCAGTTCAAATCCCGAAGTGTCAAAACTCAGCAGATTTTACTTTCCCTGCAGATTTTCTTCACACCGTAGATATATATGCCAAGAGACTGATCACTCAACACCAAGCGCAGCGTCGGTCCGCCATCTGGGGAGGTGGGTCAAAAGGCGTCATTTTTGCACATTTCACGCAGCGAGCCAGCACCGGAGTTGATTTCGTAATTGATATCAACCCGGCAAAGCAGGGGAATTATCTGCCCTCGACCGGGCTCCGGGTAGATACTGCGAGAGATGTGCTCAGTCGGCTCGAGCCGGGGTCAGATATCTTCGTCATGAATGGCAATTATCTGAGCGGAATCGTGGAACTCACCAATGGCCAGTTCAATCTGAGAGCAGTGGACGCTGGGTGGGTTTGAACTCCCTGAGATTAATCCTCAACACAGCGCAGAAAACCCTCCGGAGCAACCGTAGTCATCAGTTTATTCTGGAATTGGCGATCGATGTCGAAGCGCTGATTCTCCGCTAGGAATTCGCGCACTGCGGTCTTGGGATTATTGCCCAAGTCCCATGGCCGATCCTCGAATGAATGAGGGGGGAAATCTTCGATAAGGGTATCGAATACAACTATGTAGCTTCCCTGTCGCACCAGCGGAGAGTAGGCCCGCAACTCGGCCAGAACATGTTCGTGAGTATGATTAGAATCCAGGAAAACCAGCACCTGCTTACACTTTCCAGATAGGGCCCGTACCTGGTCGACGATCCGCGAGTCGACCGAGGAACCTTCAATCATCTGGATCCGATGGGCCAAGGCGTGCCCTTCGATTTCCACCCGATTGTGCTTACGAATATCGACATCAATGCCCACAACGAAGCGATCCCCTCCCAACAATTCGAGAATCGAGGCCGAAAGAATCAACGAGCCTCCTCGGGCTATCCCGGTCTCGAGGACCATGTCCGGACGTACCTTCCAGAGTAATTCCTGGATGGCTACGATGTCGGAAGGGTACTGAATCACGGGCCTTCCAAGCCAGGTGAAATGGTACGAATACTCGTACTCGTGGGTTAACTTCATCCACTCGAGAGTCAACTCCTTGAGCCTCTTCGCTTTCCCCATGGCCTCAATCAGGCGCTTGTTGCGTTGATCGAATTCAGGATCCATCGTACAGCCCTTTCAATCCCGCGAAAGAATCGTATTGGAAATTTCCCACTATACGTTACCGGCTCTGGGCGACCAATTCCGGCGGGTAGAGGAAGAACGCAGGCTGAGGTCACTTCTTCAGTGTATTCTTTGACAGTTTGATACTTTTCGGGAACAAGAGAATATGGAAACAATCCCGATCGCCGGACCCTGGATTACAGAAACACAAATTCTATTTGAGGGTCACCGTGGTGTCCGAGCCCGGGCCGACCCGAAGCGAGGAAGTGGTGGCGAAAAAATTGGCGCAGCGGGGGACCGACAACCGCCCTTCTTCCATTCTTTGAGTTTGATCCCGGCCTGCCCCGACACATCTGAAGCGGTGCGAGCAAACCGCCGAAACCGCCACAGCTACTCCATCAGCCCTTACGGCCTCAAGCTGCCCTCGGCTCTGCGTTTTGAGGAATCTGATGTAGATAGAGCCTCATCTGACCGAGATTCTGGGGTCTTGATCGATGGCATCTGAACTGATCAGCATTTGCATTCCAACTTACAACATGAAGCTCGATTTCCTGGGGGAAGCGGTCCAGAGCGCTCTATCTCAGAGCTACTCACCCATCGAAATCGTCATCTCTGAAAACCATTCAGACAATGATGCTGGCGAGATGCTGGCAGCCTACACTGACCCGCGAATCCGCATCGTGACACCTCCTCGCCACCTCCCGATGACTGAGAATTTCTGGTTCAGCTTCGAGCAATCCCGCGGAGCTATGGTTTGCTTTCTTCCCTCCGATGACAGACTTGAGCCTCATTTTTGCTCTATTCTGGCGAGAGCGCTGAAATCAGATTCGGACTTGACCTTTGTTCATTGCGGCAGCTACACGATCGACGATCGGAGCCGGACCGTTGAGGGCTCTCACTCGGAAGGAAGGGAAGGAGTAGAGATCCTGGAGGGACGAGAGGAGATCCGGTGGTATCTCAATGGTCCGCGGCACAACTTCGTAACTTCCCTCTACCCGCGCAATACGATTGAGACGATCGGACCCTTTCGGCCAGGTCTGGACTTCGTCGGTGATTGGGATTTCGAGCTCCATCTTATTCCACTGGGCCGGTACGGGCGGATCCACCGAGCCCTGGTGGGTTATCGCAGCTGGCATAGCAAGTCCCGTGCGGATCGGCTGCCGGCCCAAATCCGCCAGATCCGGCAGATGTACGCCTACCATGGGTCCCAGGGCGCATTTCAGAATCTGGATTGGCGGTTGCTGGAGGCAGCTCGAGAGCGCTGGGCCAAAGCCCTGGCGATCGAAGTTGCGCGGTCGTCTCTGCGTGCCAACCAGCGCTCCGAAGCTTTTGCCGAGCTGGCTGAGCTCAGTGACACTCGGATGGCCCGATACTACCGGTTGTTGTGTCAACGAGGGAAAGAGCAGTGGCTGTTACGTTGGCGGCATCTGCGCATACTGCTGGGCCGATGGAGACGACACGTGATCGCGGATCGAGATGGGCGATGACCTTGAGGGAGCGAGGCATGTGAACCATGTGAACTCCAGAGCTCGAATCCTGATCAATGCCCGCCTCTGGCAGGCTGGCGGGATGGAGACCCATCTCCTCCAGTTGTGTCGTCTACTTCTTCGCAAGAGAGCTGAGGTGACTCTAGTGAGCCGCTACGCAAATGACGCGGCTCCGATCGTCAGCCTAGGAGTCTGCGCGGCAGGAGTTTCTGATCAACGTGGAATTTCCAATTCTTGAGTTTATGTTTCGGGGTGCCCTATAAGAGAAAGGGCGATCTTTATCGTGCTTCCGCTTGCAGAGGCGGCCGAACTGCTGAAAATGAGCCCAGGGGGAGGGCATCTTTCCGTCCGAACCTGCTCAGCAGGTGGGTAGGCGCCCATTCATGCGTTTCAAGTTCAGGGCGAGACAGACCAGGTCCCACTCGCCTTCCACTTTCTCGAGTCCCCTCAAGCTGAAGGTTCGAAAGCCAAGGACCTGTTTAACCCAGCCGAATACAGGTTCCGCGATCACCTTGCGCCGGCGGTAGACAGTTTGCCCCGCCTCCGTGCCCAGCTTCTTGAACATGCGAAGCGTGGCGGGGAGATTTTCCGACGGCTCTGGATCTCGCCCCTCTCGGCCCAAAGAGATGTAGCCATCGATCTCGCGTTCTTCTAGACCTTCAAAGTTCTCCTCGGACTTATACCCGGCGTCGGCCACTACCTGCTCGGGAGGGTGCTCCAGGTTCTCTTGGACCGCATCGATCATCCCCAGTAATTGTCTGTTGTCGGCCGCGTTATTGGTAACCCCCGTGGCCACGATCATCTGTGTCTCCTCATCCACAGCGGCTTGCGTGTTGTAGCATTGTTCGAATCCCCCAGAGCTCTTCATGATTCGACTTTCCGGATCTGTAAAGTTGTCTTGGGCCTTCTCCTCGGGAACTCCCAACTCCCGCTTGAAGGGGCGTCCTCCGCGCGAGTTCTTGCGACCGTCTCCGGGCTTGCGGCCGCGCTTCCGATCCGCCTCGGCCTGCCGTTGCTCCACGCGCTGCTTTGCCTCCCCGATCTTTTTCAGCCGATCTTCGCGGCGGCGTAACTCTTCAGGCAGTTCGTCTCCCTGATTCTCTTCGCCGTAGAGCTCGTCTTCCGCTTTATCCACCTGCTGCGCACGATCCAACAGTTCGGCGATCTCTCCTTCCAGCCTTTTCTCTTCTTCCAACATCCGTGAATAGCTCATCGCCTTATGTTTGCTGGCGTTGGCCTTGATCTTACAGCCGTCCACCGCCACTCGCCCCAGCTTGACCAATCCCGCCTCGGCCGCGATCCGCGCCACCTGTCCAAACAGTTTCTTGAACTCTTTGAGATGACGTTGACGAAACTCCGCCATCGTCCGGTGGGCTGGAAAATTACCCGCCGACAACACTCGAACAGCCACGTCCTCATACACTCGACGAGCCAGTTTCCGCGACGAGAACGTTCCCGTCGCGTACCCATAAATCAGGATCTTCACCATCATCCTCGGATCAAACGGCCGATTGCGCCGCCCGTCCCCTTCGTACGGCGCGTAGAATCCACTCAGATCCAGCTCATCCACCGTTTCGGAGATAAAGTAGGACAGATGATCTTCCGGCAACCAATCTCGCGGGGAGGGGGGTAGCAAGAAGCTCTGCTCCGGCTGGTACTTCCGAAATGTCGTTCCCATATCGCCATTTTATTCACCAGCCCGGAGATTTCCTGCCGCGCAGACTCCTAGCGGATCAAATCCCTATTCACCTACTTCGAACTCCCTTTCATCGCAGTGAGAAGCTCTACCGACTGTCGACTCTTTGGGCACTGGCCGTCTGGCCCTGGCAGCTACGGACTCCCTTCGATTTGCTTTATTCTCTGGAATGTACCGGCGTCAATCGCTTCCTGAAGAGATTCCTGAAAGCTGAGGCCAAGGTCATCTACAACTATGTAGGAGCACCTCGCGAGGCCTCACAGCCTTTTCCTGAACCGGTTCTGGCTCCGCTGGACGGCATCGTGGTCGAAGCCGAGACCCAGGCGGCGGCCTTGCGCGCCGTAGGGGTCACCTGCCCACTGCGAATCCTTCCACACCTCGGACACATCGACTCCAAGCTGCGCGAACTCCAGTCGGTCGCGCCCGACCAGCGACTGCAGCTAGCGTGCCTGGGACGACTCGACCGGCAGAAGGGAATCTACCGACTGCTCGATTATTGGCCCCGCTTGGATATCGGGCCGGCAGCGCTCACCTTCTACGGGCATGGTCCCGAAGAGAAAAACCTGCATCGGGAGATTCGAAAGCGCGGACTCCAAGACCAGGTGAGGCTGGGAGGACGTTGGGATTCCACGGCTGAGCTCTCGCAGATTCTCGACCGAACACACCTGTTGCTTCACGCTTCCGAAGTCGAAGGCCTGAGCATGGTATTGCTCGGATCGATGGCTCAGGGGGTACCCTTCGTTGGGAGCAACGTGGGAGCGACGCTGGAACTCGCCCGCCACAACCCCGACGTTTCGGTCGTAGCCCTGCTTGAGGAGCCCTTCATCGAAGCCGTGCATAGCATGGTCCGAAGGCTGAGAGCCGGAGAAATCGACGGTCGCCGCCTGCAGGAGTACCACCGCCGAAATTATGGTTATGCGATACTGGCCCGCGGATGGGCCGAAGCTCTCCTCGAACCTGATTCATGGATTCCTTGAGGAAAGACAATCCCGACACCTGGCAGTGCATTTGGCGCGTCCTCGGACGGATTGCGCTTCCATTACCCCAAACTCCAGCCGGCAGAGATCAGGCTGGACCGTTTTCTTCCAGTCTCCAGCTGGTATTCGAACTCCCACTGAGGCACCCAGACCAGGGCCGCCAGGTCGATACTGATATCACTGCGCCGGGGCGTAATTGGCTTCTCTTCGATCTCCGACACGACTTCATCCCAACGCTTACTGATCTTCTCCGCCTCTCACTGCAATTCTGCTTTTAGAGCTTCGATTTCTTCTTTTAGATTCTCTACCTTTTCCTCGACTTCACGCGCGGCCAACCTGGCGTTCGAACTCATTCGGTACTTTCGCATGCTGGAAGAGGCGATCCGCGAGGAACGTCGTCCCAGGAGCATTCCCAGCACCGATTCCCCGACTGAAAGCCAGACTTCCCTTTTCCGAGAACCGGCGTCTTCTTCTTTGCGCGCCAACGTCATTTCGGCCTTGTCCAGACGATCTCCCATCCGATCGATCTTCTTTTCGTACCTTCTATTCAGCTCATCGACCGCCTCGTCTCGTTCTTCACGGGCAAGGCGGTCTACTCGCAGACGAAATTCCCGATCGCTTTCGCCGGGGCGGCTGTAGACCTTCAAGGTCGAGTTGTAATAAATCGGGAGCTTCTCACTGCGGTACAAGTAGTTCGACAGCTCCTTTTCAAACCGCTTCAAGTCGCGGGATGTGTTGATCACGCCGGGGACTGCCGGATATCGTGCTAGCGGCGCCGGTTCCTCCTCGATCTCGTGGGATGCGATAGACAGCTCTAGCCCTTCTCCCCAATCGATATCATCGGCACGCTTCGGCGGGTCCAGCAGTAGCGAGAAATTCTTGGATTCCTCGATTCCCAGCCGCGTACTCACGAAATGTACGCTTCCTCGAGCTAGCACCGCCGGGGTGTATTGGAGGTGCCTATCGATCGAGCCAGCCCCGGCTGGAAGAGCCAGCGCCGATTCAGCTTGGGCTCTTGGAGTCCGGGGTTCCAGAAAGAGCTGCGGGATACTGGGATCCAGCACCGGCCGAGCGTCAGCCACCGAACCCGCGGAGGTCGCTCTTACCGAGCTAGCAGCGGCCGAGCCAGTGTTCTCCGTCCCCAATGGCTGAAGCTGCCGAATCTGAGCACGGGTCAGCGGCCCTCTCAAATAGTTCATGGCCCAGCGAGTCTGGAACGTCACGGGACTCCGCTCGTGGACATTGTGAACCAAGAACACTCGCTTCCCCAGTCCGGCAATCAGGCTTCTCAACTCGCTCTTGCCGGCACCACCCTGGCCGGAAGCGCCCTCCAGACCATCCAGAACGCGGGCCACGTCCTGTTCGGTCTGTAGTCTTCCGATCAGCCAGGGCCCGGTATTCGTCAGCGCCTTGTAGTCCAGATCGATTGGATTCTGGGTAGCCAGCACCGCTCCCACTCCGAAAGCCCGAGCCTGCTTGAGCAGCGTCATGAACGGTTTCTTGCTGGGCGGATTGGCAACCGGCGGCAGAAACCCAAAGATCTCGTCCATGTAGACAATGGCGCGCAGACTGGTAGTCCCCGGTTGAGTCCGCATCCAGCCGATCACCTGATTGAGCAACATTGAGACAAAGAACATTCTCTCGGCATCGCTCAAGTGGGCAATGTAGAAGATACTGTGGCGGGGTTTTCCGTTGGGAGCGGTCAGAAAACGTGGAATGTCCATCGGTGAGCCGGTCAGCCAGGACTGAAAAGAAGGAGATGCCAGAATGTTGTTCAGCTCCATCGCCAAACCAAAGCGATCCTTGGCGGGAAAGAAAGACTCGATGTCAAAGACCCCCAACTTGCTCAATGGTGGCGACTGGATTGCCAGAATCAAACTGGCAATATCAACATCCTCTGCCCGCCTCCAGTAATGTTCCAGAATCGAAGCCAGCAAAATATGTCTGTTGCTGAGAGGAATCGAACCGCTTCCCTAGATAAAAGGCTCCGAGTTTCTCATAGTCCATGCCGATAGTTTCGGTTGCGGGGCGCCTGCATGCAAGTAGCCGGTCAGCCTAGTGCTGCATTCAGGAAATAAGCTATTATGGGAATCTATGCAGCGTGTCTCGATCTGGCTAGTCATGTTCTGGTTGGGAACCGGTTCTCTTTGGGGAAAGAAGTACCAGGTTCGCGAAATCCAAATCCGGCCCGCCGCCGAGTACGCGGCTCACCAGGACTTTCAGGGGATGGTGTTCGCTGGACAGGTCTTCAACACCCAGGAATCGATCCAGCAGATCTTCGATACCAAGGCCCTTTTCAAGCACGGCATCATGCCGGTCCTGATTGTGATCGAGAATCGCAACAATTTCGCGGTACGGATTCACTCCAACGACATCTTCTTGATCGGTCCCGACAACCTGCAACATCGGGCTCTGAAGGTTGAAGATGTGCTGATTTCCGTTGCCTTTGATCGACCCTTGTCTTCCGCATCCACCAACCAGAGGATGGTATTGGGGAGGATCAACCGAAAGCTGAGTTCCGACTTTGAGCACAAGTCCTTCGCAGAGAAACTGATTGCTCCGGGAGGTTCTGATTACGGAGTTGTCTTTTTCACTCTATTGCAGGGAGAAGCTCTTCAAGGAGCACGGCTCTATTTGCCGGAAATCCACAACATCACTGAGAATGAGCCTCTCATCTTCTTCGAGTTCGAACTGAATGCAGCACAACCCTGAGGGCTGCGATCGGGGAGAACTCGCCAACCTGGCCGCCGAAGCAACGCCGGACATCATTCCCCAGGTCCATTTTTCGCGTCATCAACTGGAGAACGGCCTCCGGGTTCTGCTGTGCCCAGACAACCGGGTACCGATGGTCCATGTGACACTCCACTATCGGGTGGGGTCGAGCTTTGAACACCCCGGACAGTCCGGCTTCGCCCATCTCTTCGAACATTTGATGTTTCAGGGCTCCGACAACGTTCCTGCCAACGAACACGGGCGGCTGGTCGATAGCGCGGGGGGGCGCTGGAATGCCAGCACAAGCAAAGATCGGACTAATTATTACAACACCCTCCCCTCCCATGAATGGAAACTCGGTTTGTGGCTCGAGTCAGACCGGATGCTGTCTTTGCAGGTCACCGAGGAGAACTTCGAGAACCAACGCCAGACCGTGATCGAAGAGAAGAAACAGAGCTACGACAACCGACCCTATGGAATGGCCTTCCTTCGCTTCGATGAGCTGGCCTATGAAAACTGGGCGTACGGCCATCCAATCATAGGTTCAGAAGAGGACCTCCAGATCGCAAGCCTGGCGGATGCCTTGAATTTTCACGAAACCCACTACGGGCCGTCCACCGCTGTAATAGTGCTCAGCGGAGACTTTCAAACCCAGGCTGCTCTGGAGCTGATTTCCGACTATTTCGGAGAAGCCCCCGCCAAATCAGTTCCCCAGCCTCCCGACCTCTCGGAACCGCCTCAGACATCGGAAAAGCGGGAGACAATCGTCGATCAGCTGGGCATGCTAGCTGCCCTCTACCTGGGTTACCACATGCCCGAGCTAGGCTCGGATGCCTACAACGCCCTATCTGTGCTGGCGCTTATCCTGACCCAAGGCGAGTCCTCGTGCATGTATCGAGACCTGGTGCATGAGACGGGTCTGGTGACCTCGATTTGGGCCGGGCCGAATCAATACAAGGGTCCGGGGCTGTTCACCCTGTGGTGTCAAATTCAGGCAGGCGCGGAGTGCGATCGCACTCTGCGTCGAATCGAAGGGCACCTGGCCCGCATGGCGAGCGAAGGCCCCTCTGAAGATGAACTCCAGAGAGCCCGCAATCAGGTTCTCCATCGCTTCGTCAGCAGCCGTAAGACCATCTCTGGAATTGCCGAAACGCTTGCCCGCTTCGAGTTGATGCACGGAGATGCCGACCTGATCAACTACCAGGCTGCTCGCTACCTTGCGATCTCTAGCGAAGAGATCCGGCGAGCCGCGCACGACACCTTTCAAAACTCCAATCGGACAGTCCTGACAGTTTATCCGAAGTCCGGAAACTGATTTTTCTTAGATGACTTCTCGTATCTCGGCCCCCCCCAAATCCGATTCGGCCTGTAACGTCGAATTCCCGCAATCTCTGACTTGCACTCTGACCAACGGCCTTTCGCTCATCGTTCTCCCCGACAAACGGTTGCCCCAGGTCAGTGTCCGACTCGGATTACGGAAGGGAAGAATTCATGAGCCGCAAGAGAATACCGCCCTTCTTTCCGTCAGTTCTGAGATGCTTCCGCTGGGAGCGGGCGGACAGTCTGCTCAGCAGATCGCCGAGACCCTCGATTACTACGCCATACAATTCGAAAACAGCGTCGGCCTGGAATCGAGCTATCTGGCCTGGGAAGCTTTGACGCCCAACCTGGAGGCCTCGTTCGAGGTCATGTCGACCCTGGTCTTGAAGCCGGACTTCCCGGAAGACGAGCTGGATCGACTGAAGGCGCGATGGAAGAGCAGCCTCATGCAATTGCGCTCCCAGCCCTCCTTTCTGGCTGGAGAAAGAAGCCGCCTGACCTTGTATCCGGAACATCCCCTGAGCCGTTTTTCAATTCCTCCGGAGGACTTGGAACGAACCAGCGCCTCGGATCTGCTGGGATCTCATTTGGCTGGCTTCGCTCCTACCTCGAGCCTGCTCCTTTGCTGCGGAGACATCGATCTAAAACAGGCTGCCTCGTTGGTTGAGGAATACTTCGGAAGCTGGGTGACTCCCGAGAAGTTGATCCGGCCGTTTCCCGAAATCCCTCCATTCCAGCCCGGGCGAATCGACCTCGTCCATCGTCCAGGCTCGGTTCAGGCCCGGGTGGTCGTGTCAGGTAAAGCCCCCTGTCGCTCCAGCCTAGATCTGACACCAGTCAATCTGGCCAACCAGATCTTCGGGGGGTCCGCCAGTTCTCGGCTCTTCCTCAACTTGCGAGAAGAGAAAGGTCTGACCTACGGGGCGTATAGTCGACTGGTCCCTTTCAACCAGGATGGCATCTTCCAAGCCTCGGCCGACGTTAGGGCCGATTCGGTAGCAGTAGCGATCGAAGAAACGATCGCCGAAATCATCGGAATCTCCTCCCGACCTCCTCGGAAAGACGAAATCAGTCGAGCTCAGTCAGAAATCATCGGGAGCTTTGTGCGACAGATGGAGACCTCCGCCGGAGTTGGCTCGATGGAGCTAAATCGCCGTCTATATAATCTCCCTGAAGACTACTACACCCATTACATCAGTGACCTGCTGGCGGTGGACAGACGAGCCATGCTTGACCTCTCAGCCCAATACTTGAATGGAGACTGTGTTTCGGTCACCGTTGTGGGAGACGCTGAGATGGTCCGATCCGATTTGGCGGGACTCGGTACGCTGTACGTATGGGATGCAAGCGGCCAGATGCTGGAAAAACCGGCTTGACGGATTCCAGAGGAAAGGGCCCGGGGAGAAGGGCCCCAGGGTTCCAATTTCCCAGTAGAGCGGACGAACAGGGCAGGCTAATCATGAAAAAAGAAGAACTGTATTTGCAGGGTATGGACCGATTTGCAGAAGACGATCTCGCTGGCGCCATCCAGATCTTCGAAGAAGCTTTGCAAATCGATCGCGACTATGTGGATGTCCTCCATTCCATCGCCATGTGCTACTACCACCTCAAGCAGTATCCCAAGGCCGTGGAATTTGGCCTACGCTTCAAAGAGCAGGACCCCGAAAATCCCCTCGCTTACACCAGTCTATCGATGTTCTACAACGCCCAGGGTCTGATTGCTAAGGCCGAGGACATGGGAGCCAAAGGTGGCGCCGTAGCTCCTCCGGAAGAGATGCCGGAGTAGAGACTGGGGCCCAGGGGTCCGGGGTCTAATTGCCAGCTGTGAAGCTAGTCACTTCTGGATTTCGTTCGGTTTCCGTCCTGAGGAATTGGCTCGCCAGGTCCGCGAGATCGGCGGCTTCGACAGGAATTGTGAATTGGCCCCTGGACCCTTGCAACCTCCCCCCCGGGACCCGCTCCACAGCCCGGACAGTCTGCTATAATCTGGCCCCTGTCAAAGCAAGCCGGCGTAGCTCAACGGTAGAGCGACGCATTCGTAATGCGTAGGTTGGAGGTTCAATTCCTCTCGCCGGCTCCAGTGTTTTCAGGGGTTTACGGCGATTCACACAACTCCCCGAAAGTGCTCGTGGGTTATTTGTGGGAAAATCGAAGCTCGGGATCACCCAAGTGGGAATGAGAATGCATGAGAAGAGCAAACCGGTGTGTGTCTATTGCGCAGAACCGGCTGACACCCGGGACCACGTGCCACCCAAATCCTTTTTTCCCGAGCCTCGACCCAACGATCTGATCACCGTTCCTTGCTGTAACTGTTGCAACGGAAGCTACGGGAGAGATGAGGAGTGGTTTCGTGCCACCTATATGTTTGGACCAGCGGGTGTTAGTTCGGCCGGTAAGAAGCTATGGAAGCAAAAGATCGATCGATCCTACAAGCGGCCCCAGGGGATTAGGTCCCTTATCGCTCAACAGATCTCTACGAAGAGTCCGGTTCTAACTCCTGCAGGCTTGTATCTCGGTCACCGGATGACGATCCAGGCAGAGCAGAAGAGATCGAACAGGGTAATCGAGAAAGTCACTAGAGGGCTGTCTTACTTTGAGTTCGGAAGTCGCTTGGACACCAGGACCGAGATAATCTGCGGTCAGCCGAAGACTAAAGAGGACTGCAGAGCTGCCTCAAGCGTCGCATCGGAACTTGCAATGGGCTCCCGTGGGTGGCCTGGCGTGTTTCAGTATGTAGTCAATCGGTCGCCGCACAACTCCGAGGTGTCGATTTGGTATGCGGAATTCTGGGGCACTGAGACCCTCTTTTCATCTACCGGTGATCTGGAGCAGTACGACAAGCAGCCGTCAGACTGATCCCCTTCCGGTGGGAACGCCCCCCCAGGGAGTACCTCGCCCCCCGGGGCTCTCTTCGTACCCCCTCTACCCGCGCCACATTTTTTCAATTTTCAGGATTTTTTTATAGCCCAAGCCAGGTACGTCAAACTTGTCTCTCGTTTTCCCACGGGTGTAACATCGAAGCGGCCAAAGTTAAACGCCAGTTTCAGGTGCTGCAGGCATTTAGCGTGGTCGCCCCCACATACAGGCTAGCCCGTCTCTTCCGTGTCTTCCTCGGTCGGCTTGACCCACAGGTTCGTGGGTGGGCCGTCGCCGGGGTCCATCGGGATCTGGGCACCCTTTGCCCGAAGCTGGACGATGCCCGGGTGGTCCGTCGCGTAGCGTTGCGCGCGGAAAATAATATTTGGGCTCTCCTCCATATCGTCTTCTTCCTCACCCTGCAGCGGACCGAAGGGACTCCACCATTCCCACACAATCTCACCTGTGGGAGTCACCCCGAAAACGCGCCACTGGGAGCCCGAACAGATCAATGTGTTGCCGTTCGGTAGTCGCTGGACACCGGAGATGAAAGTCGAGTGGAAGTCTTCCGGATCCTCGGCGGTGTAAGTCCAATGCGGCTCCTCCGGACCCCAGGGCTGATTCTCCGGGCGCGGGTAACGTCCGTTGCTGTCGCGAGGCGCCCACCATTCGTCAATGCTCGAGTGCTCCCGCGGACGCGCGCCGTTGTTGAAAACCATCAGGTTGCCAGCGCCCAGCTGGCCTTCGGGAATCCACTGGGCGTCGTGCTGACCGAGGAGCTGGCGCTTGTCCCAGGATCCCATCCCATAGGCCGACGGGTTTCCCCAGCGGTAGAGCAGATCGCCCTTCGGCCCCTTCGCCTCTTCCGTCGTCGTCGAATGATCGATGATCCAAATCTCGTCGAAACGCCGCACGCTGATCACGATCTGATCGAGCTCGGGGTTGTAATCAACCGAGTTGGCGTGCATCCAGTCCGCATTCCGGGTGCGCTGCTTGCGAGCCGCATCTGCGGCGTTTTCCTCCTCCTCTTCCGGCTCCGGCGGGGGAGGCGGATCACGATCGCCGTTGACGTTGATCTTCTCCGGGTGCTCCGCCGGTTTCGCGAAGTTGGTGAGATTCTCGTCGTAGTTCTGGATGAGGTGGTCCATCGAATGCCAGGACCATACGATCTCGCCGCCTTCCGGGCGCGTCGGCTTGACCTCGTACACGACGCCTGCCCAGAACTCATCGCCCTGCAGCAACTCCGGATTGCGGCCGTGCTGGAGCGCCCACTCGCGGGTGGTGCGGTCCCAGGCGACAAACAGAATGTTGCCGTTCGGCAGGTCCTCGATGTCGTGGTGATTCAGCCCCGACTCCGAGTCCCACACGAAGTCCCAAATCACCTCACCGTTCCAGTCGATCTCCTGAATCCGACCGGCGTACCCACCAGCGTCCTGGAAGGTCGGATGATCAACCGCTTGCTGCGAGCGCAGCAGTGTGCCGCGTTCGGTCAGGTAGGTCACCGCACCGGCCTTGTACTCCGACTGCCACTCGTGCACGGCCGTACCGGACATGTCGACCAGGTACACGCGCTTTGACCGAAGCGGTGCAACGAGAGTGAAGCCCGGGAAGGCTGAATCGGAGTCGAAACCTGCGCGGGCGGGCTGAGCCACCATCGACGCCGAATCGGGATCGGCGGAACAGGACGTGAGACAAACGAAGAGCGCGAGGGCGAGTCGAGAAGTGATCGTCATGGTCGGGAGTATAAACCACGAAGGTTGCCGTATGGTGAAAATACTCGATCGTGCAGCAGATCCTTTTGATAGAAGGCTTTCAGGGCGTGCGAGCGTCAGAATCTCGGGCGACTGCCATGGAGAATCCAGCTTTGAAAACGGGCTTCCCGCTTTGAAGTAATTACACCGACACAGCAGTGGCCGCTTGACCTACTCCACTCTGGTGCATCAAGAGTCTCCGATTAAGCGCCGGTTCGATAGTAGTAGCGAAGCAGGCCGCCGAGTCTATTTCGGCACCTGACTTCGCCGTCTGTACGGCCGACTTCCTCTCCAGCATCGATGATTCGGTTCCGAGTCCCTGATGATTGCGTTCGGTGTGGAAGTGTTGGCCGAACTCTCTTAGGGCTCGATGCAATGACGCTTCACCAGGCGTTGTTGCACAATTCCAGTCGCCTCGCGGATTTCGAGCTTTGTATGTGACTGCTACGGAATTCTCACTGACTTAGGCGAGCCCCGACTTGACATCCGATTCAGCACCTCACATTTGATGATGGCCTCGACTCGTTGATTGTCGAATCGTCGGGCCGAGAGTTTAGGCCCGAAGATCGTCTTGAACCTCGACATCGCATTCTCTGCGAGGCTTTGTCGGGTGCAGCCACTGGAGATGCGCCATTCATATCGACCGAGTCTCCTTATTGCTCGTAGATGGGCATCGCGCATTGCACGCCAGTCAGGCGGATCCACACTTTCACTCAGCTTTGCATTGCGACGAGGCGGGATGGTGGCCACCGCGTCCCGGTCCAGTATCGACTGATATCAGGTCCTCGTGTCATAGGCCCCGTCGCCGGAGACTTGGCCGATCCGACCCGGAATCTGATCGAGCAGGGCCAGCAACATACGACTGTCGTGGACCCGGCTCGGCGTGACCTCTGCCGCCACAATCTCTTTGGTTGTCTCGTCGACACCTAGATGCAGCATCCTCCAGGCTCTGCGGCGACCATGTCGATGCTTTCGGACGTGCCACTCACCGGAGCCGTACACCTTCAGGCCCGTGGCGTCGACGACCACGTGCCGAGGTCGGCTGCTCGGGCTGACGCTCAACGACGACATCACGGAGTTTTGCCGTCTACTCACAGTGCTGTAGTCGGGAACCGGAAGATCGAGCTTCAGCAACTCCAAGAGCGAAGAAACGAAGCCCTGTGTCGATCGAAGGCTCAGATGGAACACCGACTTCAACACAAGTGCACACTGGATGGCTGTATCGGAATAGACCCTCGGGGCGCCTCGACCGCTCTGCGGGTCGGTGTTCCGCCAGGCGACGACGGCTTCCTCATCAAACCAAAAGGTCAGGCGACCCCTGGTGATAAGCGCCCGATTGTAGTCTGGCCAGTTGCGCACTCGATAACGGAACGTGTACTCCTTGGGCATCATTCCTCATCCTGGCACCCTGGTCCATCGGAGACAAGCTGACGGGCCAAAGCGATTTATGCAACAACGCGAAGCAGCGGGAGACCACGCAGTCGGTCCAGCGAGAACGGAGAGTGCTTTGCCCAGGGGTCTTCCACCGCGACGGACAGCGCATCAAGAGTTTCTATAGTGCTTGGCGGACGGCTTGCAAGAAGGCGGGGGTGCCCGGACGTATCCCCCATGACTTTCGCAGAACCGCTGTCAGAAACCTGGTGAGAGCTGGCGTACCTGAGCGCGTGGCGATGCAGATGACAGGCCACAAGACAAGGAGCGTGTTCGACCGCTACAACATCGTGAGCGAAGGCGACCTGATAGAGGCAGCGAGAAGACTGAACAGGGCAAGGAAGGCGTGATCATGATGTCGGAGGGCTTCAGATCGCAGTGCACGGTCCCTCTCTGTTAACGATCATTAGGAAACGCGGCCAAGTTTCTACGATCATCGGCCCCTCTTTTTTGGTGTAACAAAGTGTGTCATCAGCAAGCCAAGGCCCTATAATGATTGAAATCCGATCTTGCCGATTCGAGGAGTTTACTATTGGCCCGCCCTGTCTCCGCACGTAGCATCTTCATCGCGGTTCCGGTGCTCGTGGTGTTGTTCCTATGGGCGCTGACTGTCTACTCACAAGACGATCTTCAGGTCGGCTATGCCGTGATTGAAGCTGGCGACTCGAGCTTGCCGGTGGCCACTGCACTCTTTTTATTTCGCAACAGTCAGGGAATCCTGGTCTCTGAAGCAGGTGTCGAAGCGGTGGTCCCGATCCAGCGAGGTCGCCTCTTCGTTGATGCTCGCTTTCCCACGGGAGTCGCCCTGGCAAACCCGTCTCAAAGGAGCGTGACGGCCACCTTGACCCTGCGCGATCATGAGGGGGGACTGGTAGCCCAAGAGCCCCTCGAGATTGGAGCTGGACAGCATCTGGCGCGGTTTGTCGCGGCCCCCGAGCAGCTCTTTGAGAATGTCCAGCTCCCCGCTAACTTCACGGGGAGTCTGACTTTCGATACCGGTGCGGATCCGGGACTGGCACCCCTGACGATTCGACAGGCCAGCAATGCTTACGGAGAGGCCCTACTGGCCACCCTGCCGGTTGCCGATTTAGAGAATCAGACAGCCCCCTCGGGAATGGCTCCCGATGAAGTAGTGTTCCCCCATCTGGGGGCCGGCGACGCACTCACTTCTCAAATCATTCTGCTCAACCCGACGGCCGAGGTCTTGGAGGGAGAGATCATCCTGACGGCTTCTTCGGGCCAGCCGCTGGAGATCGAGTTGAACGGCCAGGCTGGCAGCCGATTTCCCTATCGCCTAGAGCCGGAAGGTGTCTTTCAGGGCACTTTGACGTCTACTGACCCAGTCGTTTCAGGCTACGCCCGAACCACCGTGACCCGCGGGAGCCGGTCTCCGGCAGGCACCGTCATCTTTCAGTTCCGCGATACTGCCGGCCGGCTTCAGTCGGAGGCTGGCGTGGGGGCAGGCCGCCCCACCCGGTTAGCTCGCGTCTTTGTGGATACGGTTGGGACGCAGACCGGAGTCGCTCTGGCTAATCCCGGCAATGATTCCCAGACTGTTACGTTTCTCTTGCAGGGTTTGAACGGTGTCATTCTTGCCGAAACCGAGCGCGAGATTCCTGCCGCCGGGCACGTGGCCATTTTCGCCACGAACTGTTTGGGGATCTTCCAATTGGGTTTCGGGGAGTGCTCACAATCGAGAGTCCGCAGCCCCTGGTCCCGGTCACGCTCAAACTGACGGTGAATGCACGAGGAGATCTGATTCTTACGACGTTGCCGGTAGCCGACCTCGAAACTACGGTCGAAGGGGAGTTGAGAGTGCTTCCCCAGGTGGGATTCGGTTTGGGCTTTTCGACTCAGTTCATTCTCATAGGGACGGGAGCCGATCAGACGCAGCAGGGCCAGATTCGCTTTCGACAGTCTGACGGTAGCTCTCTCCTCACGATCCTGTCGGGTTTACTGGACAGTCAGTTCAGCTACGAAATCGACAGTGACGGAGCCAGTATACTGAGCGAGGATGGCGCGGAGATCTCAGATATCATTCTGGATCCCGACAACGCCCTGGTCAGCGAAATAGTCGTCAATGTGGGCAATCAGCTCAAGCTTTCTCCAGTGGTGATCGACAGCAATGGACAGGTGCGACAAGACATACCGGTCCAGTTCCTGAGCCTGGACGAAGCGGCGGCGCCGATCGATGATCAAGGCCGGATCCAGGGTGCGGAAGCCGGCTTTTCTACCTTGACTGCTCAGGTTGGAGGCATCCTGGCAGTTGCGACAATCACTGTAGTGGACGTTCAACCTGGCCCCCCCCGGATTCGGTATCGAAGGAATCTCGCAAGATCCAGCTGGCCGTTTCTTCTTCAGCAGCCCGGTGAATCAGACGATCCTGCAGGCCCAGACCTTGACCGAATCCCCGGAAATCTACGCCGGAAGGGAGGGGGTGGCGGGTCTCGTGAATGCGACTCGGCTGGAATCTCGCTTCAAGGCTCCGCGCTCCGTGGTTGTCGATCGGGCGCGAGGCAGCCTGTATCTGGCCGACAGTGAAAACCATGTCATTCGACGCATTCCTCTGGGTGCAGGCCAGTCCATCGAAACCTTGGCCGGGAACGGCCAACCGGGCAGTTCCGATGGAAACAGAATCGCCGCCCAATTCAATAACCCGCAGGGGGTTGCTCTGGACGGCCGGGGCTTCTTGTGGGTGGCAGACACCGGAAATCACACCATCCGGCGTATCAATCTGCAAACCGGGGAGGCGACCACTGTTGCCGGGCAGCCGGGCGTCCCAGGATTTCAGGATGGACAAGGAAGCGGAGCCCGTTTCTCTTCTCCCAAGGGAATCGGCATCCGTCCTGAGACGCTGGCTCAGCAATTGGCACGCGAGCAGTCGGGACTACCTCCACCGGCGGTCGTGGTCCTGGTCGCTGACTCGCGCAATAACGCTTTGCGCCTCGTCGATGAAAGCGGCCTGGCCGAGACGGTCGTCACACGCCGAAACCGCGCGATTGCTCCCTTGGGAAGCCAAAACGACCTGTCAAATCCTCGTTCGGTGGCGGCCGACGCCTCCGGAAACATCCATGTGAGTGAGGAGGACGGAGAGGTTTTGACGATTCTCAGCAACGGCGAAGTTGTCGGAACAGCCCAGCAAGGCACTTTCCAAGAGCCTCAAGATTTGATCGTCGGCTCGGACGGCTCAGTGGTTGTGGCGGAGAGCCAGCGCACGGGTCAAAGGGTGGTCTTTGGCGCACCCCAGATCTTCTCCCTTACTCCCGACTCGGTGGCACCCGAAGGCGGGGATCTGTTGATCGAAGGCCGCAATTTTGCGCCTGAAACCATCGTGGTTGTGGACGGCAAGGTCCTTTCCAACGTCACGACTCGGGACACTGGAAGCATTGCAGTTCGCACCCCCGTTCTCACTCCCGGCTTGAAAACTCTCACGGTGTTGAACCGAGGCGGCATCGACCAAGTGGCCCTGGGTGTTCCAGCTCCCCCTCTGGACACCTTGCCGGCCGGGTATATCACCACGGTTGCCGGGGGAAGTGATTTCACGGGAGACGGTGGTCTGGCCCTCGAGGCCAACCTTCGCGAACCGCTCGATATCACCGTCGATCCGGCGGGCAATCTGATCATCGCAGACACCCTGCTACATCGGGTTCGCCGCATCGATGCTCAGACCGGCGTCATCACGACCGTGCTGGGGACGGGACGGCAGGAGTTCTCTCCAGCGGAGGGCGGATTAGCAATCACAACCTCGATCTCAAACCCGCGATGCGTGGTGTCCGACCTGTCCGGCAACTTCTACGTGTGCCTCCCCGGACTACTGATCCGCGTGGACGCTGATTCTGGACTGGTTCGGAGGATCGCCGGGGGAGAGACTGCCTTTGGAGGAGATGGAGGACCGGCTCGGGAAGCTGTGATTTCACCTCAGGACCGCGTGATCGAGGAGGACGGCAACCTCTTGATTGCGGATCTGGAGGCCGCCACGGTGAGACGAATCGACGTCGCCACCGGCCTGATCGATTCCGTGGTCGGAAACGGAAGCCGCGAATCCTTGGGCGACGGTGGACCCGCTTTTCAAGCGGGAATAGACCCGAGCGGGCTGATTTTCGACGTTCAGGGCAACCTCTACATAAGCGATTTAAGTAATCATCGAATCCGACGAGTCGATGCCGTTACTGGGTTAATCGACACCCTGGCCGGTGGCCCTGGAACTCCCCTGGTGGCTCCCAGGGGCCTGGCTTTTGAGGGCGGCGGAGACCTCTTCGTTGCGGGTCAAAATTTCCTCTACAAAATCGACCCGGAGAGTGGACTGATCAAGACAGTGACCGACAATTTCGACGACAGTAACGATGTCCCGTTAAGTGATTTCCTGTCTCAGACACCGAGCGGACTCACCTTCGATGGAGGGGGTAACCTCTACTTTACCGAGTTTGCCCGGGATCGAATCCGACGACTGGATGCCGTCAGTCAGCGAGTCACGACAATCGCCAGCCGAGAAGCAGGCAGAGTCGGCGACGGGCGGTTGGGGAGCGAAGCCATTTTGGTCGCCCCGATTCATCTCGATTTTGACCGGTCCGGGAATCTCTACATCGCCGATCTCAGCGACAACCACGTCCGCCGGGTGTCGGGTTCCACTGGGATCATCTCCACGGTTGCCGGAGCGGTGAAAGGAGGTGCCGGTGCCATTGATGACGGCACGCCCGCCCTGGAGAGAGCGCTTACCGGTGCTCGCGGCCTGGCTGTATTGCCCGACGGGCAATTCTATGTGTCCGATCAGATAGGCATCATCTTCTTCGATGAAAACCAGCTCAGCTTCCAGTTGGCCCGAGCCGACGAAAATCTCAAAACCCCTTCTGAGGCAGACGGAGGGCCTGTTTCGGAAGCCCGCGTCGAGCCCGCTGCGCTCACCCTGGATGAGCACCAGAATCTTTATTTGGCCGAGCCCATTCTGAATGTCGTGCGCCGAGTCGACGCCGACAGCAAGATCATCACCACGGTGGCAGGCACTGGTCAGGCTGGGTATTCCGGAGATGGGGGTTCAGCCGTTGAAGCTCAATTGAACGGTCCGAAAGGCGTTCGATTGGACAGCCTCGGCAATGTCTTCATCGCCGATAGCAACAACTTTGTTGTGCGCCGAGTCGATGCCCAAACCGGCATCATCACCACGGTAGCTGGCATTCAAGCAAACGGCGGTGCTGTCCAGGGTCTGTTGGCTACCGAGACCGATATTGGTGTTCCCGAAAACCTGGTATTCGATGCCGAGAACAACCTTTACATCCTGGCAGGCCGCCGGGTGTGGAGAGTCGATGGGGCGGGTGGAATCTCGATCATTGCAGGTTCCTCCCGGGTAGGGTTTGGCGCGGATGGAATTCCGGCCCAGGCCGCCCGGTTTGGTAGGGTGACCTCTACGTCTCCGATGTCAACAACATGCGGGTGCGGGCCATCAAAGCGCCTTTTCCCACCGAACCCTCTGACGCTCAGATCCTGCGAATCTACGAGTTTGACGACTCCGCCGCCGATACCCTGGGCGGCCCGAACATTGCCACCAACGGAGGCCGCTTCGAAGCTTCGGCCTACGTTTTTGAGCCTAACCAGGGCCTGACTCTCGAAAATCTTTTTGCCAATGGCGCCGAGTATTCGCTGGAGCTGCTTCTTTCACTGGACGATCTTTCCAGAAATCCCAAAATCTTTGATTTCCTCAACCTGCAGACAGATATCGGCATCTATCTCCAACTCGGCCGGATCGAGGCAGCAGGGGGCCTGGATGCACCGGATTTGCAATCAGGTCAAGAGTTGCATTTGGTTTGGACGCGAAACGCTTTAACTAGCCAGCACGACTTCTACCTGAACGGCAGGCATCTGGGTACGCTGGCCGATTCGCGAGCCAATTTCATCCTGCGAGGGGGAACCAGTCTCCACTTCTTTATGGACGACTTTGTCAGCAATCAGGGTAATGCTTCACCGGGACGGATCGAGCGCCTCCGAGCCTACGACGGAGTCCTCACTCCCGCCCAGGTCGCCGACCTCTTCACCGGGAGCGCCCCGCCAGGCGGCTAACCTGAAATCGCCCATACCACCCTGGCCGATCTTCTCGGTAATGGTGTAGTGGGCGATGGTCTTGCCGATCAATGTGGAAACGATGCTAGCGTCAGCCTGTGGTGTTGACAAGAGTTGGGCGGCGCCTCGGCAGTCCAGTCGATCATGGATCGGCGCGCCAATCGCTGACAACAATGAGCCGGGCGCGTGGGACAGGACCGGCCCTGCGCACGATCAGGAATTGCTCCCGGGCAATGGAATAGTCGACGATGCGGCTGCCCTCTTCCGCGAAGATCCGTTCATCGAGCAGCGGGCGCGGGGCCCCGATGACCGGCTCTCCGCCGCCACGAGGCGTGACGGTGACCACAAATGACCGGCCCTGCGAGTCTTGCCAGTAGACCTCCCGGTCGCTCAGCCAACCCCAGGCGCGCACATCGGCGTCCGGGCGAGTGATCTGCCAGCGTCCGGTCGTGGGGTAATCCGAGATCGAGAGGGTGGCGCCTGCTTGGCTCGCTACTCTTCGAAGTGATCCCTCGATCGCCTGAAGTCCGCTGCGGGGGTCCGTGCCGCGCGGGAAGGTTGCAAAAACGATCCACTGACCGTCCGGCGACAGGCGGGCATGCGAATTGTTTGCGGGGCCGGCGAGAAACGGCCTGGGCAGGGAGCCGCCGGAGGCGTCGACGATCATGAGATCACCGTCCTTGTCGATGTTCGAACGCTGCGAGAACAGGATCTGGCTATCCGGCGTGAAGTCTTCGGGGTACTGCGACATGCCGCTCGGTTGGGTCAGGACCTTAGGCTTTTCACCCGGCCCTACGCCAATCACCGCCAACTGGAACTGTCCATAGAACGACAGGGCCTCGAAGGCGAGGCGATCGCCGTCGGGGGACCAAGCCGGATACGCCGCCCAGGAGTCGGGCGGGTTGATCCGGTTTCGGATGCCGCGTTGGAGATCGATCAGCTCTAACGATCTCACACTGTGCGGGTCGGTGATCGAAACCGCAGCCCGACGGCCGTCGGGGATCACACGAGCATGGGACAAATTGAACGGCTCGGCGGGGATCGGCGTTTCCTCGCCGCGGCGATCGAGCCAGGCCAACCGCACGCCGGGCACCTCCGGAATCTCCTGGTACACGAGCGTTCCTGCCGCGACGAGGTCGAGCTGCAGGAACAGGCGGTAGAGGTCGTACTGCACGTTGGTGGCGATGGGCCGCGGCTCCCCGGTCGGCTCGAGAGCGTCAGGGTCGAACGGCTGCAACATCAGGTTCGAGTCCTGTACATAGACCAGGTAGCCTGGCTCGACGTAGAACGCCTCCGTCGTGGAATCCAGGATCTTGCGCACCGTGCCTGTATCGGGATTGAAGGCGTAGACCGTGACCCCCTCGTTCACGGAAGCCCAGGAGGACTCTTCAGCCTTACTCGAACTCGACTCTGGCCTGGGCCTAGCGTCAGCTGTATAGAGGATGGTTCGCCCGTCAGGCAGGAAGTGCGGAAGCCGATGGCCCTCCCCGTCGCCGGCGAGAGTTGTGAACGGTGTCGGGATGCCACCTTCGTCGGGAACCTGGAACAGCGCACCGTTGGCCGTAGGGGCGAAGACGATGAAGCTGTGCCGGCTCCAGGAGGCTCCACGCCCCGGGGCGACTCGCAAAGAGTTCGCACGATCCCACCAACGAGGTCGATCCGCTTCAGTTTCCCGTCGGCGAAGAAGCCGAGGGCCTTGCCGTTTGGAGACCAGAACGGATAACTGGCCCCTTCGGTCCCGGCGAGCGGGCTCGATTCTAGGCGATCCAACGAGCGCAGGTAGATCTGTCGAATACCGCTGGCTGTGTCCGTTGCCACGAGCGCGACACGCGAGCCATCGGGCGACACCGCGATCGAGCGATCGACAGTGTCCAACTCGAGCGCCTGCGGCAGATTGAGGTCGGCTCGGATCGCCGGTGTCGGCGAAGGCTTCGAAAAGCCGCCGGTCAGCGCCACGACGCCGTCCACGGTCGTCTCGACTTGCTCGCGGAGAGCAGTTCTTCGATCACGATGCGCGCGTCGCCGCTCGCCTGCAAGCGCTCGCGCGGCTTCTTGCGCAAGCTGCGGCGGATCAAGCGCACGAGTTGCGGCGGCGTTCCGGGGGGCAGGGCGGTGTAGTCTGGCTCTTCCGTGAGCACTGCCGCCAGGACGTGGGACACCGTCTCTCCGCCGAGAAGCGGCCTCCCGGTCAGCATCTCCCACAGCACCACGCCGAACGACCAGATATCGGCTCGCCGGTCCGCCGCCTGCCCGGCTGCCTGCTCCGGCGACATGTAGGCTGCGGTTCCCAGGATGATCCCGGCCTGGGTGGCCTGCATGGTCAGAGTGGGGGACTGGGTCAGCTCAGCATCGGACTTGGGTTCTGGCTCCACCTCCTTAGCCAACCCAAAATCCAACACCTTGACCTGGCCTTCGGGGGTGATCTTCACGTTGGCTGGCTTCAAATCACGGTGGATGATGCCCTTGTCGTGAGCTGCCTCTAATGCTTCCGCAATCTGAAGAGCTGTTTGGAGTGACTCCTCTAGGGGAATCGGCCCCTTGGCAATTCGCTCAGAAAGATCCTCACCTTCGATCAGCTCCAGTACCAGGGCCCGGACGCCGCCTTCTTCCTCCAAACCATGGATGGCACGATGTTGGGGTGATTGAGGGAGGCCAGGACCTGGGCCTCCCGAGTGAAGCGGGCCATGCGCTGGGGATCCTGGGTGAAGGACTCAGGGAGCACCTTCAAGGCCACATCACGGTTGAGCTTGGTATCGGTGGCTCGATAAACCTCCCCCATGCCACCCTGGCCGATCTTCTCGGTAATGGTGTAGTGAGCGATGGTCTGACCGATCACGTGGGCTCTCCGTTGTCTTGAAATGGGAGGATTCCATCAATGCTGGCCGTCAGTGCGTAATAAGGCAATTGGGAGGAGGGTGTGGCCACCCGACTACTCCTACTCGTGGGAGATCAGCAGGAAACTGGGAGGACTACGCTTGGCTGGACTTTGCTCTATTGGCTTACCAGCTCTTGGCGAAGCAGCTCGAAGAAGTTCTGGATGAGGACGACCTTGTCCCGCTTTTCCTCGGCCTGGTTTTGGGCCCTCGTCAACACGGCAAAGCGGTCCCCGTCCGGGTGCAAATCGTAGTCACGTGTGAATGGCCTGCTTGCGATTCTCCCCTCCGACCACAGACGCTGCTGGGAGGCTCGAAACGACTCTCCTTCGGCAGAGTAGGTGACCGCCATGATCTGTTGGGCCGGTGACTTGTAGAACAACTCCTTGCCATTCTCTGACCAGATAGGAATCGTGCCTCCGCCACTTGAAATCTGCCACGGCCCGCCCGGCCCCGGAAAAGGACGCACGTAGATCTCCTCCTGTCCAGACTCATTGGATTGATACGCCAGCCAGCGGCCATCCGGGGAAAGGGCAGGGAATAGTTCGCAAAAAGGGCTGTCCAGGAATGTCGTGACTTGACCCGGCTTCCAGCCCAGCCAGCCGTCTCCTTCCAGCGCTAGAATCCGGATGTCATTATTCGTCTCAGGATCGAGTTCAAAAAAAGCCAGGAACTTCCCCGTAGGATGCCAGGACGTAGGAGTCTGGAAATTCTGGCTTTCGGTCAGGCGCTGGACCTGGCCGCTTCCGTCCGCTCGCTTCCAGTAGAGACTTCCCGGGCCTTCCCGATTCGAGCGGAAGACCAAACCGTCCCCCTTGGGGCTCCAGAGCGGATCAGCCTCGTTGGCAGCATCGAAGGTCAGTCGTGTCAGCGTTTCTCGCTCCCATTCGTAGACCCAGATGTCGGACTGAACAACGTCGTAGATCTGCACTGCCAGCCGCTGACCGCCGGGAGCCAGGCGTACATCTTGGTAGTCACCGGGAGCATCCCGAAGCGGTTTCGTCTCTCCTTCACGGTCCAGCCAGTTGAGGGTGAAAAGGCGGCTGGTGGCTACACCCGGCACATAGACCAGCGTGCCCTCTTGGGAATAGGCGAACTGCGCCGATGCATTGCCTGGGTCGGCAAGAACACCCTCCTGGATCGGCACGGTCTGCCCCGTAAGCTCCAGCTTCTGCACATCAAACGGGGCGGCAAACAGCGTGCCTTCGTGGATATAGAGCAGGTGACCACTGGGCAGATAGCGCCCGTGATAGCCGCCCCGCTGCACAATCCTCCGTTGTCCTGTGGGGATCGTCTGGACGACCAGGTTGGCCTCTTCGTATTGGCCTCCAGTACTCGCTGCTGTAAACAGTACGGCCTGACTGCCGGGGAGAAGCTGTGGCCAGCGGTGGGTGACTTCTCCCTCCTCCTCGTCGAGGGTGGTGAGCGGTTGGGGTGTTCCGCCAGCCGAAGAGACCCTTGACAGCCCTTCCCGGGTTCCGGCAGCAAAGACGATCGATCCATCATCGCCCCAGGCCCCTCCCCGGCTATTGGGAGAAGCGTCGCACAGCGTCATGGCGGCTCCACCCATTACCGAGATCTTCTTCAGTTTCCCGCCTGCAAAAAAGCCAATCCACTGCCCGTCGGGAGAGAAGAATGGTTGCCGAACTCTACCTGTCCCCGACAAAGGTGTGGCCTGCAGTTGATCCAGGCGACGCACATAGAGTTGTCGAGGACTACCCTCGGACTGGGCAACGAAGGCCAGCAGGGAATCGTCCGGGGACAACAAAGCGGCTGTTTCACCCGTTCTCGTGGAGGTTGCCAAAGAGGCATCAGCGCCAATGGACACTTCCAGTCGTCGAGGAGACTCAGGCTCGGGAATGGGCCTCAAGAACCAGCTAGCGAAAGCTGTGAGAGCTATTGCGCCGGCGACGGTCCCCCAGACGGTTGGCACTTTCCACAAAGCAGTGGGAGTTGAGGGGACGAGGGTGGGTGTCGAATCTGCTCCGGGGTTGTCAAGGTAGTCTTCGATGTTGATCCGAGCATCTCCGATGTCTCGAAGCCGGGATTGAGTTTCCCTGCGCAGGCATGTTTGGAGAACTCTTCTGACCGCTGGCGGGAGATCCGATGGAAGTTCCTGCCAGTCCGGATCCTTCATGACAACAGCCGCCAGCACTTCGGTGATGTCATTGCCGCCAAAAGCACCCACCCCGGTCAACATCTCGAACAGGACGACGCCAAAGGCCCAGTTATCAGCTCTCTTGTCGACGGGCTTCCCCTTGGCCTGCACAGGGGACATGTAAGCTGCCGTCCCCAAAATGATCCCAGCCTGGGTGGCCTGCATGGTCAAGGTGGGTGACTGACTCAGATCGGCATCGCACGAGGTTGCCGGTTCCATCGCTTTTGCGAGACCGAAGTCGAGTACTTTGGCCGTGCCCTCAGGTGTGACGATTACATTGGCTGGCTTCAGGTCGCGGTGACTGATACCTTTCTCATGGGCGGCTTCCAGCTCCATGGCGATAGCGTGGGTGCTGCCTTCCAGCTCCAGGCCGTGAATGCCAGCAATGTTGGGATGGTTGAGCGAGGCTAGAACTTCGGCTTCTCTTTGAAAGCGTCCCATCCTCTGGGGATCTTGAGCAAAGCCCTCTGGCAGGATCTTCAGGGCGACGTCGCGCTTGAGCTTGGTGTCCGTGGCCCGGTACACCTCGCCCATGCCACCTTCGCCAAGCTTCTCGGTAATGGTGTAAGGGGCTATCGAGGTGCCAATCATCGGGAAGATTCCATTCTAATCACCGAGGCAGCACAGTCTTTTCTGATTCTCAGTCTCGCTGCAATTGCAGGATTCGCTGGAGTTCGATGTGCCAGTTGGGCGCCAAGTGGACCCACGTGATGTTGGGCAAATCGGGCTCCAGGGGAACCAGGCCGCGATCGTTTGCAACGTCGACTTCCACGTCCACAGCCATATTGGCGGGAAGCGTTAGCCACTCGCGCTCATCACCGACTGGGCGGCGGTCCGCGTCCAGCCGCCGCTCCATCAGTGAGTGTTCGTGAACGTAGTAGACCGCCCGCGAGTCGGGGGCCCAGCCGGATATCGCGGTGGCGCCAGAGCGCGAGATCTGCCAGCTTTCTCCCGTGATCGGGTAGGGCGCCAACTGCACTTCGGTACGTCCTGAGGCATCGGTCAAGTACGCAATGAACTTCCCGTCCAGCGAAAAGCGTCCGTCGGTTTCGGCGGCCGGCGTCACTGCCACGGGCAAAGGCTGGCGGTCTCCCCCCAGTTCGATCGCCCAGATGTCGCTACTGGTATCAGAGCTAGTCTCTTCGAAAGCGACGACGTCCAGGACCGACCAGGAGTTCCCAGTCCGAGGCCGAGAGCCTCCACTTGTGAGCCTTTCCAGACTGCCGCTTCGAGCTAAATCAGCGATATACAGTTCGTGGGGCCCCTCCCGAGATGAGCTGAAAAGGACCCTTTTTCCATCCGACGACCACATCGCATTAGTTCCCCAGCTTGGCTCGACCCATATCGGCGAGAGCGTCGAACTTTGGAGATCGAAGCGGAGAATGTCGAAACGATCTCCGTGGGTGTGATAGACAATGCTGCGACCGTCAGGAGCGATCCTCGGCGCTCCCCCCAGCACGCGGCCTTCCGAATCGACAGGGATGGTACTGCCATTGGCCTGAACCCAGACGATTTCCTGGGCCCACCGTTGCCACCCACCGGGGGCGTAGGCCAGTGAACCTGACTCTGAGAGGGCGAAGACCGGCATATCTGAGCTACTGGCGGCCAAGACTCCGTCGAGAACTGAGACACCGGTACCGATAGTGGTCCTCTCCTCGAGGTCCAACTCGACGGCGAACAGCTCGCTCCGTCGCGAGTACACGATCAGGTTTGGAGCCACGAATTGCGCACAGCAGCCGCCCTGAACTATTCTTTGATGTTCGTTTGTCTCCAAGTCGAGGATGCCGATGTCACTGGTGGCGGTGCTGCCGCCTCGCCAGATTGTAAAGAGCACAAAACGGCCGCCCGGAATGATTTTGGGCCAGTCGTGCTCCTGCTCGCCCTTCGAGGCATCCGGGCTGGTCAACTGTTCTGGGGTCGCCCCTGCCTGCGCTTGGACACGGAAGATTCCTGAGGAAGTTGTCGGGGTAAACAGGATTGTCCCATCCGGGTGCCAGGCAGCGTGCGTCCGGCCAATCGCATACTGTCGTTGCAGAGCCGCCGTTGACTGGAACGATACGCAACTCTCCCGAGGCATTGAATCCAACCCACTCTCCGTCGGGTGAGAAAAAGGGGCTCAGGGCTCCCTCCGACGCTTCGACGAGTCGCGGCTGAGGCTCGTCGAGACGCCGCACATAGAGTCGAGATGGTATCCCAGTTCCTGGACTCAACCGGTTAGTGGCGAAGGCGATCGTCTCGCCATCCGTCGATAGCGCGAGTGCCTCGAAGTCCGTGCCCACGACCAGTTGCTGCCCCAGAGGCAATCCGATTGCCAGGTGCTGCATTGTGGGGGTAGGCCCAGAGTCTAGTTGGCTCCTAATACTGAGGAACAGCGCCAGCAGGAGTGAACCTGCCGCCACTAGCCAAGGTGTCCAGCTGGAGTGCGCAGCCGTTTTCGCAGCGCCCTCAACGTTACCAACGTTGGGATCGGAAAGGATGTCACTTAGCTCGACGCGGGCGTCTCCGACGTCCTGCACCCGCCGCCGCGGATCCCTCGATAGGCAGCGCTGGACCAGGTACCCGAGACGTCCACCGCCGCTTTTCTCAATTGGCGTCAAATCGGGTGCCTGGGTGAGAATCGCGGCCATGATGTCCGAGATTGTCTCGCCATCGAAGGGTCGCTGCCCTGCCAACATCTCGAAGATCACGACGCCCAATGCCCAGATGTCGCTGCGCCCGTCGACGGGCTTACCCCGAGCCTGCTCGGGACTCATATACGCGGCTGTCCCGAGGATCATCCCCGCCTGCGTGGCTTGCATGGTCAAGGTGGGAGAATGAGTCATCTCAGGCGAACTCGCGGGAGCTTCCTCCATGGCCTTGGCCAGTCCGAAGTCGAGGACCTTCACCTGACCTTCCGGCGTTATCTTCACGTTGGCTGGCTTGAGATCCCTGTGGATGATGCCTTTCTCGTGAGCAGCCTCTAATGCCTCTGCTATTTGGAGAGCGATTTGAAGCGCCTCCTCCAAAGCGATCGGTCCCTTGGCGATGCGCTCAGAAAGGTCTTCCCCTTCGATCAACTCCAGCACCAGTGCCCGGACTCCGTCCTGTTCCTCCAAACCATGGATGGCGCCTATGTTGGGATGATTCAGAGAAGCCAGGACCTGGGCTTCACGAGTGAAACGGGCCATGCGCTGCGGGTCCTGGGTGAAGGACTCAGGGAGCACTTTGAGGGCCACATCGCGCTTCAGCTTGGTATCAGTGGCTCGGTACACCTCGCCCATGCCACCTTGGCCGATCTTCTCGGTAATGGTGTAGTGGGCGATGGTTTGGCCGATCACTTCGCTTGAATACTAGGCGAGCCGACCGCTCATAGGCAATCGAATCGGCCCTCTATCTTGGCTGGAGTTGGCTGGAGTGGGTTTGGCGCGGTTACAATTTTGGTTACAAAACGCCGGTTTTGGCCTTCTCCGGAATGGATGAGGTTCTCGTAACCTATTGAAAACAAATGGTGCCCAGGGCGGGACTCGAACCCGCACGAGGTTACCCTCCCAGGATTTTAAGTCCTGTGCGTTTTCACAGTTTCGCCGAGGACCTCGAGTCTTCGCCAAATGTAACGCCAAGGAAGGAAACCAGCATACCATTGGTACCACTTTGGCACCGTTAAGGAACCCGCTTTCGCGAGTTCCGTGTTTTCAGTGGGTTAGGATGGACAGGATGTGCTGGGGTGGACGCTAAGTTCTTTATTTGCAATTGATGGTGAACTTCCCAAGCCAGCATTCGCGGGTTTGATTCGAGGCTGACTATCGATCCTGAAATCGTTGGGCCTGACGCTTGTCCAGACTCAAAGTTTTGGTTATTGGAGCTAGGGGATTTGAGGGTATGGGTGGCGAAATAGTCACCCGCTTATCACCCGCTTGAAGGCTCAATGATTGTCAACGATTCACGTTCTTCTTCGACGGAGGACCCAGCTAAGTGCTTGGTTTTGTTAATGTTTCGTCACGATTCGTTTTGGTTCTGATCGCATTCGTAATGCGTAGGTTGGAGGTTCAATTCCTCTCGCCAGCTCCAGTCTTTTCAATGCTTTACGGCGATTCGCGGACCCGAGGAAAAGTGCTCGTGGGTTATTTGTGGGAATTCAGTGGCGTTATTCGGCACTGACCGCTAGCATTATGCAAATCCTCCCATTTTCATGAACAACGGAGTGCCCACGTGATTGGCCAGACGATTGCCCATTACGAGATCACCGAGAAGATCGGCCAAGGTGGCATGGGCGAGGTATACCGGGCTACGGGCACCAAGCTCAAGCGCGATGTGGCTTTAAAGGTTCTGCCAGACGGCTTCACTCAGGATCCGCAACGCATGGCCCGCTTCACCCGGGAAGCCCAGGTGTTGGCGTCGCTGAATCATCCCAACATTGGGACCATCCATGGCCTGGAGGAGCAGGACGGAGTCCGGGCACTGGTGCTGGAACTGATCGAAGGGGAAGACCTTTCAGAGCGCATTGCCAAGGGACCGATCCCGTTGCAGGAGGCGCTCACGATCGCTCTCCAGATAGCGGAGGCGTTACAGGCTGCGCACGAGAAGGGCATCATCCACCGCGACCTGAAGCCCGCCAATGTGATCGTCACCCCGGAGGGAATCGTCAAAGTCTTGGATTTTGGCCTGGCCAAGGCGATCGAGCCGCAGGGCCCGCCCGACGCTGAGCTAACCCAGTCACCCACGCTGACGATGCAGGCCACTAGGGCCGGGATTATTCTGGGGACAGCAGCCTATATGTCTCCGGAGCAAGCCAAGGGCCTGGCGGCCGATCAGCGCGCGGACATCTGGTCGTTCGGAGCCGTTCTCTTTGAAATGCTGGCGGGCCAACAACCCTTTGCGGGAGATGACATCACCGAAGTGCTGGCCTCGGTCGTCAAAGTCGATCTGGATTGGGATGCCTTGCCATCAAATTTGACTCCACCCGTCCGGAGGTGGCTGTGGAGATGCTTGAGAGCCAATCCGAAGCAGCGCTATCATGCCATTGTCGACCTCCGGCTCGACATCGAGGATTTCCTGGAGAACCCCGAAGAAGGCTCGACCATCCCGCGGCCCCCTGCAAGGTTGACGGACTGGTGGAAGCGACCTCCTATTTGGGCCGCAGGCGTCGTAGTAGCCGCAGTCGCGGCGCTGGCCACCTGGTTCTTGAAACCAGCTCCCAGAATTCCCGAGTTTCCCCTGATCAAAACCTCCGTCACGGCCGAAGAGCTCCAGCGACTCCCTGCCCCTCCGGTCCTCTCTCCGGATGGCAGAATTCTGGTCTACGGAGCCGCCGACCGTCTTTGGATCCGCTACCTGGATCGATTGGCCCCCGATCCTTTACCCGACACTGAAGGTGCCAGCGACCCATTCTTCTCTCCAGACAGTAAATTCCTCGGTTATGGCCAGGACGGAAAACTCTGGAAGTTGCACCTGGGGAACAACGCCAAAACCCAGATCTGCGACTGCTCCTACACCGGCGCCAGCTGGGGTAGGGACGGCTCCATTATATTGGGTGGATTCGGCCAGAGCCTTCGGCAAGTCTCCGATCAGGGTGGGGATGCCCAACGCATCCCGGGGGCCCGGGGGGGCGTCTATCCCCATTCCCTCCCTGACCAGAGAGGCATCGTCTTCTCCGCTGGTGACCAGAGATTCATCGACCTGTTGGCCAACGGCCAGAAGACCCGACTGCTCGAGCAAGAGGATGCTGTTTTTCAACATCCCGTCTATTCTCCCTCCGGGCACTTGATCTACCGCCGAAACGGAAGGAATCCGGGTCTGTACGCCATTGCTTTTTCACTTTTATCATTGGAAATCTCGGGGGAGCCCTTTCTCATCGATGCCGATGGGGACTGGCCGTCCTGTCGGATGACGAGAGACTCAGCTATTGGATTGGGATGACTGGACTCCCCCTCACGAGTGCATGGGACGCCTACGAAGCTTCTCGATGCAGTGACCCCCCGACGTAAGGGATATGCCGTGGGGAAGGGCGGAGAATCTTTCATCCTGCCGCGGACGGCATCCAGTGACACCCCTGCAGCAATCGCCATCGTCCAGAATTGGCTCTCCGAGTTTCCGGACCGGCAGTAGGCCATGGCGTGGCCCACTGAAGCAGCAAGGTGCAGATCAGGCGGAAGCTTGTCCCCGTCAGCTTGCACTTCCCCCAGGGATGGGCCCTTCCGTGCACTGGGGTGGCTATCATGCCCGTTACCTGCCCAGCGGGCATCTGGCTTATCTCCAGAACAGAACGATGTTTGCCGCCCCATTCGATCTGGAGAAACTGGAGATCACCGGGGAAGCCCTTCCTGTACTGGAGGAAGTTCTCGTCAATCCCGAGGGTGGCAACGCAGTCAGCGCGGATGATCCGGGCCTGCAGCCGACAATTTGTGAATTATGCGGGCGAGGAGTGCGGCTCGCAACCCGTTTAACCAGCCGTCTCCATTGCTCGCAGTCTGGAATCCAGTCGTGGATACACGCGGCGGACGTTTCCTTCGAACACCCGCTGCCGATCCTCTTCAGAGATATCCAGCTTGTCGATATATCGCTTGGTGTGGTCGAAGTGAAAACCGGTTTCCAGATCGATACCTTTAACCGCTCCGAACATCTCGGATGCAAAGAGGAGGTTATCGAAGTCAATTACCTCGAATAGCAGAGCGATTCCTGGGTAGTGATAAACGCAGGTATCGAAAAACACGTTGCTCATCAGATGTGTCGCCAGAGGGGGACGTCCCAGCATGTCGGCAAGTCCCCGGTATCGCCCCCAATGGAAGGGAACGGCACCGCCGCCATGGGGAATAATCAAGCGCAGATCCGGAAAATCCTTGAAGAGATCCCCCTGGATGAGCTGCATGAAGACCGTGGTGTCGGCGTTGATGTAGTGGGCCCCGGTGTGATGGAAGTTCGGATTGCAGGAACCCGAGGCATGGATCATGGCCAGCACATCCAGCTCCACCAATTTCTCGAAGAATGGGTACCAAGAGCGGTCCGTCACTGGCTGCGAAGTCCAGTGTCCACCGGAAGGGTCAGGGTTGAGGTTGCAGCCGACGAATCCCAGCTCTTTCACGCAACGTTCAAGTTCCTCGATGGAATTCCGAATCGGTTGGCCCGGCGATTGCGACAACTGGCAGACACCGGCAAAGCTCTTGGGATAGAGCTCCACGACGCGATGGATGAGATCATTGCAGATCCGTGCCCATGCCTTCGAAGTGGATTCGTTACCGAGGTGGTGGCCCATGCCGACCGCTCTGGGGGAGAATATCGTGAGGTCGATGCCGCGCTGGCTCATCGCTTTCAGCTGGTTGGTTTCGATGCTTTCGCGGATCGCATCGTCGCTGATCTTGCCCAGACTTGGTTCTGGCATGCCAGAGTCGCTCAAACGGGCCAACTGGACATCGCGAAAAGCCTGAAGTGGCCCAGGCGCGGTCGTATAATGCCCGTGGCAATCAATGATCATGGTTTCGCCCTCGCCCTCTCCCTGGCCGCTGACAGTCAGCTCGTTCTGGGACTGTCTATCAAACAGGCTCCTCCTGGTTCACATATCGCAGACCCTTCCGAGCCAGTGCAGGTCGCATGTTGTTGATATCCAACCCGAGCTCTCCGGCCCGGTATCGTTTCCGAACTTCGGCCTCTCCCGCCTCCCGTGCACGCGACTTTTTCAGCACCTCTTCGGCCGCGCCGCGTTTCACTACCACGACGCCGTCGTCATCGGCGATGATTACATCTCCGGGACCCACTAATTGACCGGCGCAGACTACTGGCACATTGACGCTTCCCAGGGATTCATTCACCGTGCCCTGGGCTGAAATGCCGTTCGACCATACCGGAAATCCCATCTGCTTGAGATCCCGAACATCCCGGCAACCGGCATCGATGACCAGTCCCAACACTCCTCGAGCTTGCAGGGACGTGGCCAGAAGCTCTCCAAAGTAACCGGTATCGCAATCGGATGTGGGAGCCACGACTAGAATATCGCCTCCCCGGCACTGCTCAACCGCTACATGGATCATCCAGTTGTCGCCGGGGGGGACACTGACTGTAACTGCTGTGCCGCAGATGTGTGCTCCCGGGTAAATCGGCCTGAGAGAGGGCCTCAGAAGCCCCTTTCGGCCTTGCGCTTCGTGGATTGTGGCAACGCCATAATCTGCAAAGGCATCTGCAACCCTCTTTTCGGTACGACGGATATTTTGAATCACAACGGCCATTTCGCCCTCACGTCAAGAGAAACCCACGGATTGTTGCCTGCTCAGCTATCGGTCGAACAGGCTTCGAACTCTGCATTCAAGGTCACGGCGTCCAGAGGCCGACCGATGAAGACCATCCTGCTGAGGCGCCGTTCCGCTGGCCGCCTTTTCTTATGAAAGTCACCTTCCAGCACCATGTGGACCGCCCTGAAAGACCCGCGGCCGATCTTCTCCCTGGACGTCGACGATACCTTTCGGGCGAAGGATATCCTGTCCCTTGGTGGCGAGCAACTGGTCAGCCGGAGATCATCTTTTCTCCATCCATGGGCAATCGATGTCGCACGTCGAGTCTTTGCCGAACTCCGATTGATGTCTATAATCGGAGGCGTGCTCGCCCTTCTCCGCCGGAACCCGAAACATCTGGCAGCTCTGGATCTTGTCCAACACTTGGAACGGAATGAGATTCTCTGTGCCGGAGGCGATCTGGAGTACGTTGTTTGATGGACAGACTCGAATTCGAAACTGTGACCCGCGGGCAGGGAAACAATCAGGCGTTGAAAGATGGACTTGTCAGGCCTCGAATCTTTGATTTCAAATTCCAGGAAGTCAACCCTCTGGTTCAGGCTTTCCGACGCATGGTGCGGGGATTGGAATTCGACATCTGTGAAATGGCCCTGACAACCTATGTCTGCGCCAAGGAGCACGGTGTCCGGTTTACCGCGCTGCCGATCTTTCTGGTACGAGGCTTTCACCACGGCGCAATTGTTTACAACGTGAAGTCCGGCATCCGGAGCCCCAAGCAACTGGAAGGCTGCCGGGTGGGTGTGAGCCGGGGCTACACCGTAACCACCGGAGTGTGGGCTCGAAGCATCATGCAGGAAGAATACGATGTCGACCTGAGCAAGATCACTTGGGTGCTGTCCGGCGACGAGCATGTGACTACCTATCAGTCGCCGGAAAACGTGATCCCTATCGAGGAAGGAAGAACTCTGGAAGAAATGCTGGCTAGCGGAGAGCTGGCCGCCGCCGTCAACTTCCAGATGGAGCATCCGGACATTCAACCTCTCATTCCCAGTGCCTCGGAAGCAGCCTTCGAGGCCATGCAGAAACGTGGGTTTTATCCCATCAACCATCTGATCGTCGTCAGAGACGAGCTCCTTCAAGCCCACCCCTGGTTGGCCGCTGAGGTCTTCCACGCCTTCGCAGAATCCAAACATCTTTATCTGGAACGTTTGAAAGCTGGCAAAATCGAAAACCCAACTCAAATCGACGCCCTGCACCTTCGTGTCTTGGAGATCACTAACGATCCACTGCCCTACGGTTTGGAGCCCAATCGGCAGGTTCTAGAAAAGCTCATACAGTGTTCTCTGGCGCAGAGAATCCTGCAGAAATCGGTCAACCTAGAGGCATTGTTTGCCCCCAGCACCCTCGGTCTCACCGGTTAAGCCGTGCAGCTCCGATCATCCGGCCAACTGCCGGGTGCGGCGCTGACTCAGAAACTCGGGAAGGCATGCCCGAGCTTCTCCTCGTCCTTGCCCGCGCTACGACGCGGGTATATTCTCTTGCACGGATGTCAACGCAGCGTTTGATTGTGGGAATTACGGGGGCGACAGGCACTATTTTCGGAGTTCGGATTCTCGAAGCTCTGCGCAGCCAGGACATCGAAACCCACCTGATTCTGAGTCGCTGGGGAGCTCGGACTCTGATTCACGAAACTCCTTACCTAGTCAAGCAGCTCGAAGAACTGGCCACTGTCACCCATTCCCCAGAGAACCAGGGAGCATCTATTTCCAGCGGTTCGTTTTCCACCGATGGCATGGTGCTGGCACCCTGCAGCATGAAGACCCTGGCGGCGATCGCTCATGGATTTGGAAGTGACCTCGTAAGTCGGGCCGCTGATGTCGTACTCAAAGAAGGCCGGAAACTGGTACTACTGGTCCGAGAATCTCCTTTCCACGAAATTCACCTCGAAAACATGCTCAAGCTCTCTCGCATGGGCGTGGTCATCCTTCCGCCCGTGCCTGCCTTTTACAACCACCCCAAGACGCTCGAAGACATGATCAATCACATAGTGATGCGGACCTTGGACCAATTCGGGCTCAAATCCGAGCTCACGGAACGCTGGAGCGGGCACATGTCCAGCGTCGGGAACAGCAGTTAAACCGACCTTCTCTTTCCGTCTCTTGATCCCGACAGAGGAACAACCTCCCAGATTATGGTTCTGGAAAGTCTGGCACGCAGCTTGACTACTAGTGCCGGGGCCTTCTGCAGGACCTATCTCCCCGAATCCTGAGCACCCATCGCGATATCTGCTTAACTCCCTAAAAACAAAAGAATTCAAGCTTCATCCGGAAACTCATTTCCGGCTGGCACCAGGCTTGCCATAGCGATCACCGCAGGCCGGGATCCGACGCGATTTTCGCGGGGAGAGCCCACAACGGAGGCTCAACGGCCTCAAGAACAAGCTATTCAGGAGGAAAGCAGAATGAAAAACTCGATCAAACGAAAATGTTGGATTTCGATGCCCGGACAAGGGATCGCCGGGAAGGTGCAGGTCCTAACATGGCTGCTGAGTCTATTGCTGGTGTGCGGTCATACCGCCGCCGAGCCATCCTCCGCTGACAGGCAATGGTTCGACGTATACGGCTTCTGGACCAGCAAAGACGGACTGTCTACCACGTTACTCATTAACAATCCGATTGCTCAATCTCAGCCCCTCGACATTACAGTCTTGGACCACCGCAATCGGCTGCTGGCAGAGAGAACACTCGTGGTCGGACCCACGGGGAGTCTGAGCGTGGAGATGTCGGAACTAGTCCGTTCCAGGAACTATGGCTACGTTCAGATCTCGTTCCCAGGAGCCATCTGCATGCTTCCGGTGCAGGCAGTCGTGTCGGGCCAGAAATCCAGTTGGTCTTTTGATTTCCGTGACGGAAGGGCCTTGAGATCCGGCACGGCGGCACTCAGAGCGCTGGCGCCTTCGCTCGGGAAGTCCTCGAAACACGACAAGGAGTACTATGCATTGACCAATCTTGGGGCCGAGAAAAGCAAGGGGGAGGTGCTCTTTCAAGAAGGCGGCAAAGAATGGGGTATCAAGTGGTCGCTCAAAGGTGGCGAAACCAAGATACTCAAGGCTCCCAAGAAGGCTGTGGAACGGAAGAAATCCACCCTTATCTCGGTGGTGCCTGACGAGCCCTCAGCGGCAATCCTGGCGGTGGGTTACAGGCAACGGGGCGGTGGGGTGATCCTCCCCATCTCGTTTCAACCCGAATCGGCACGCTCTTCCGGTGAACTCGGCGGCTTCTTTGCCGGGTCCGATTCTCGTCTCATCCTTTGGAACCCAGCTCCCGAACCGCGGATGGCCAATGTCAGTCTCTACGGCCTGGGAGGACAAGTCTTCGAAGAGTCCCTTCGTTTGCGGCCGAGATCCATTTCTGAATTCGAAGTCGGTGATCTGGCTCGCTGGCCGAAGAGTGAGTCAGGCGCTGTGCTGGTGAAGTACATGGGGGAGCAGCGGCTGGTGGGCTCAATCTTTGACCAAAAGCCGGATCCTCATCTCAGCCTACTCAAAGACACCGAGGTCGACACTCGAGTCGCCTACAGTTTGCCCGTGAGATTGGGATCCGATCTCTCCACCCGCCTCAGGATCTTCAATCCCATAGATGGGAAAGTGACCGTCTGCCTCTTCCTGTTCTTCGATGGAGAGGGCTACACCTACCCGCTTAAGGAACTGGGGCCGCACCAATTCGCCGAAATTGACCTCCTCGAAGCTCGGAATACTGCTCTGCTTGGCGAGCTGGGCCGGACGATCCCGGCCGACGCCGAAATCGGGCAATTCAAGCTGGTCCTTCACACCGAGCCCGATTCCGGGATTCGCAAGCGCCTGCTGGGTATGGGAATTATCGAAGATCGTGATCAGAAGCAACTGGTCACATTTCAGGGGTGTGCCACCTGTCCGCCGGTCCTGACCAATCTGAGGATCAATCCGTCACGAATCAAGGGTTTTGTGGGGGCTACCCGAGAGTTCGATGTGCTTGCTACCTATTCCGACGGAGGGAGAAAAATTGTCAATGTGACCTCCAGCTCGCACTCCTTCACTTCGCCCGCCGGAGTGGTCCGGGTGGATGGGGATGAACTCGATTTTCTGCGACCGGGCTTCGCCACTTTGACCGCCCGAGCTTTCGACTGTCTGGAGGTCCAGATCACGGAACCGGGAACCTTCGGTGAATTGGAGTGTGAGTGCACGGAATGGGGAACACTCACGACTCAAGGAGTGATCCAGAGCAAATCGAGTATTCTGACGGTGCACTTGAAGGCCTTCTTGCCCTTCAACTGGCTGGGAGCGGATGCGTCCCCTTTTTCACACTGCCTGACCCGGCCAAGCAGCCCCCTCCCCACCGTCTTAACAAGAGATTTGATCTACAAAGGAGATGACCGAAGCTTTTCATCAAACTTCAACCGTTCGTCGAGGGCCAGGTTGCGCTCAACGGTCGGAGTTAGCTCACGACAGAACCAGGTCATTTCAGCAAAGTACATTGGCGAGATCCGGTCGTACGCCGATAACGCTCTAGAGGGCGACAACCGGATCACACGCCGAGATGACGATGGCATTCGATTGGATTGCGATTTGTGGCACGATGCAAAAACCCAAAGCACGTCCAGCATCAGTGTTTCCGTCGCACGGATCAACAGTCGGACCGTGGATGTCACGTTCTCAGGATCGAGCACACTTCCCCTCCTCATCTCACCCGCCATTGATTGGAGCTTGAAGGTTCGGCTGGAAATCAGCGGAGACAAGATACTCTGGTCGATTAATGGCTGGGAGGACGGATTCCCGGCATTCGAGGTGTACATCGGAAGCCGCGCGATTTACCTCAGGAAACCAGCCAGCCAAAGTGAAGCCTACAAACTGTTCAATGGAATCGGGGATGTTACAGTCTCTGCCAGAGGAGAAATACGGTGATCCTAATGATGAAGATGTTTTTCTTAGGGGTGGGACTCCTTGTCCCACCTCAAACATCAAGTGAAAAGCTCCGGATTGCTGCTGATCGAAGCCTTTCGAGAGAGCAGAGGCAAGCCGCGATTGAGAGTATTGCCTCCCAAGAGGGCGACGTAGATGTTCGGATTCTACTCCCTGTCTATCGAGCCATCCTGGACAATCCCGCCGAAGACCCGAGGCTGCGGATCTCCGCCGTGTCCGGTCTCCTGGTCACGGCTATGCGAGACCGGGAGAATGCCACGAGACTGCGGGCGGCCGCTCCTAGCTTCGTCGAGTGTCTCGACGCAGAGGATCGATCCGAAGCTGCGTGAGAACTGCGCCCTCGGCCTAGCCGGATATGTCACTCCGCCCCTGGCCGCCGAGCGCTTTTCGACGATCGTAGCGGCGGCCAGTGACCCTTCCTGGCAGGTCCGAAGATATGCAATTCAGGTCCTCCAGCAGGTGGACCTTCCAGTGCAGGAAACCCTGGATGCAGTGGTGGCGCTACTCGAAGTCGAGAGCCACACAGGCGTCGTTCAGAGTGGACTGGCTTCGATCCAGAGACATGCAACCTCTTCGTCCCGCTTGATCTCATTCGCCGTTTCGCGACTCTCGGATTTGGGAAATTTCAATCGCGAGGACACGATTAGCATGTTGACCGCACTGGGTTCTCAGGCTGCGGAAGCACTTCCAACACTGCGCAGGGTGGCGGAGAATCCCCGCGAATCCGACCAGATTCGAGAGACGGCCCGGCAGGCTATTTCCCGAATCGAGGGCGGCTAGGAGCCAACGAAGCTCTGCCTCAAACCGACAAGCTTGAGACTTGAGATTTCCTTTCGTGCTTCGAGCTTCGGATTTCGTGCTTGGCACCGAACACCGGAAAGGCCCAGCGCGATCGCCAATCGTTTGCAAAACTATGCGACGGTTTCAGGGCCGGATACCAAAGCGGCAGCTCAATTGCTTAGAGAACCGTCTAGTTTTTGCCAGCGATCCCGCTGCAGCACTCCAAATCGCCTCGCCTCCCGGCGAAGGAGTCATCCTCTGCGACCGCAGCGCGACGATTTAGAGTGCGGTAGCGGATCGTCACCTTCCAGTCTGGGCGGGCACTGAATGGCCTAGGAGCCTGTCCGAGTATTGGGGTGCGGTCGCGAACAGGGGGCTTGTGAGTCGAGCTCTCGTCGGTTTGAGGCGGAGCTTCGCTAGCCCGGATAATTCACGCGTTGTCGAAGCGAAGAGTTGGAAGCGCCGCGCTGACAAGGCGTTACGCCCGAGGGCCGCGGAAGCATAGTCGTGCACTCTGTTGAGCAGCCCGAGGGTGGGCAACGCAGTCAGCGCGGATGATCCCGGCTCTGCAGCCGACAACGCGTGCATTATCCGGGCTAGGAGTCTGCGCGGCAGGAAATGTCCGGGCTGGTGAATAAAATGGCGATATGGGAACGACATTTCGGAAGTACCAGCCGGAGCAGAGCTTCTTGCTACCCCCCTCCCCGCGAGATTGGTTGCCGGAAGATCATCTGTCCTACTTTATCTCCGAAACGGTGGATGAGCTGGATCTGAGTGGATTCTACGCGCCGTACGAAGGGGACGGGCGGCGCAATCGGCCGTTTGATCCGAGGATGATGGTGAAGATCCTGATTTATGGGTACGCGACGGGAACGTTCTCGTCGCGGAAACTGGCTCGTCGAGTGTATGAGGACGTGGCTGTTCGAGTGTTGTCGGCGGGTAATTTTCCAGCCCACCGGACGATGGCGGAGTTTCGTCAACGTCATCTCAAAGAGTTCAAGAAACTGTTTGGACAGGTGGCGCGGAGCGCGGCCGAGGCGGGATTGGTCAAGCTGGGGCGAGTGGCGGTGGACGGCTGTAAGATCAAGGCCATCGCCAGCAAACATAAGGCGATGAGCTATTCACGGATGTTGGAAGAAGAGAAAAGGCTGGAAGGAGAGATCGCCGAACTGTTGGATCGTGCGCAGCAGGTGGATAAAGCGGAAGACGAGCTCTACGGCGAAGAGAATCAGGGAGACGAACTGCCTGAAGAGTTACGCCGCCGCGAAGATCGGCTGAAAAAGATCGGGGAGGCAAAGCAGCGAGTGGAGCAACGGCAGGCCGAGGCGGATCGGAAGCGCGGCCGCAAGCCCGGAGACGGTCGCAAGAACCCGCGCGGAGGACGCCCCTTCAAGCGGGAGTTTGGAGTTCCCGAGGAGAAGGCCCAAGACAACTTTACAGATCCGGAAAGTCGAATCATGAAGAGCTCTGGGGGATTCGAACAATGCTACAACACGCAAGCCGCTGTGGATGAGGAGACACAGATGATCGTGGCCACGGGGGTTACCAATAACGCGGCCGACAACAGACAATTACTGGGGATGATCGATGCGGTCCAAGAGAACCTGGAGCACCCTCCCGAGCAGGTAGTGGCCGACGCCGGGTATAAGTCCGAGGAGAACTTTGAAGGTCTAGAAGAACGCGAGATCGATGGCTACATCTCTTTGGGCCGAGAGGGGCGAGATCCAGAGCCGTCGGAAAATCTCCCCGCCACGCTTCGCATGTTCAAGAAGCTGGGCACGGAGGCGGGGCAAACTGTCTACCGCCGGCGCAAGGTGATCGCGGAACCTGTATTCGGCTTGGTTAAACAGGTCCTTGGCTTTCGAACCTTCAGCTTGAGGGGACTCTAGAAAGTGGAAGGCGAGTGGGACCTGGTCTGTCTCGCCCTGAACTTGAAACGCATGAATGGGCGCCTACCCACCTGCTGAGCAGGTTCGGACGGAAAGATGCCCTCCCCCTGGGCTCATTTTCAGCAGTTCGGCCGCCTCTGCAAGCGGAAGCACGATAAAGATCGCCCTTTCTCTTATAGGGCACCCCGAAACATAAACTCAAGAATTGGAAATTCCACGTTGATCAGAAACTCCTGCCGCGCAGACTCCTAGGGCTTAACGACTGAGCCGAGAATTTCTCTGAGGGTCTTTCCAGCCTTTCCTCCCAGCTTCTCTTCGATCAGCTGCTCGAGACCGCGCCGAGCAGTCGATGCCAACACTTGTCGGCTTACCCGGTTGAGCAGATCACGGGCAAGTTCCTGGGGGGCGGCCCCGTCAGGGGCTCCCAGGTCCCGTTGCTCGGCTCCCCCGAGTTCGATGTCCAGCGGATCACCGCCGAGAGCGGCGATCTGGGCCCTGACTTTGCCTTCTCCAAGAATGAATTCTCGGATCACAATTCGAGGGGGCTCGGTGCCAGCACTGTCTGCATCGCCGGCAGATGCCAGCCGTTTTCGAAGATTCTCGCGCAGGACGTCGAAATTCGATTTATGGGTGGCGTTCATGGCAAAGTTCACTTCCGGCTCGAGCAAGCGCACCGCCTGGATTATGATTGGATTCGAAGTGGCGGAAGCAGCATCGACTTCGATCTCGATACGGCCGAACCGGAGCGCGTTCCCATCTGGGAAACCCTCGGGATTCTTCAGCACGAGTCCCTCAATCACTCCTTTCCACTGATCCAGGGAAATGCTGAGGTGGACCGAGTCAACCCGGACCGGACTGCCTGCAGCCTCGCTGCCATAGCGTTCAATCGCCTCTTTGACTATGCCGTCGAGCGAAGAGGAGGCCCACCAGAAAAATCCAACTGCAACGACGATAACGAGAAGAGAAACAAGCAGAATGGTCTTTTTCATTTTTTCGCTCCCGGCCTAGTCAAGCACAGCTTTGAGAATCGTGCAACAGGCGGACTTGGACGGCTCCCACGCTCAGAACGAGTGCAGTCGTGTCGGACGGCCTGCATGTTGGCCCGCGGCGCCCATAACGCAATTCGCACCATCCCTCGGACAGGCTCCCAGCGAAGGTTCACTGCGACTCAAACCGACGAGGCCAGGAGGCAGTCAGTGCCCAGTTTCAGAAACTTGACCCCACTGTAAGCAAGTTGCAAGGGAGAGGTGCCTAAACCAAAGTGGGTAGAAATTCCGGTTTTCGACGGATCTGGGTGATCTGTTCGAAGGCGTAGGCCAGGCGGATCAAAACCGGCTCGCTCCAGGCCCGGCCAAGGAATGTGATGCCTATCGGAAGGCCCGTCACAAATCCGGCTGGAACGGTGATGGACGGGTAGCCAGCCACGGCAGCAGGCGTCGAACTGCCCCCCAGGTAATGGTCACCATTGACCCAGTCCGTCGTCCAAGCAGGTCCTCCGGTAGGTGCCACGATGGCATCCAGATTGTGCTCATCCATCACCTTGTCAATTCCCTGGTCACGTGACAGCCGGTGGTTCTTCTCGAGAGCCTCCCGATAAGCAGGGCTGTCGATGGGCCCTTTCTCCTCGGCCATAATCAGGATTTCCTGTCCAAAATGGGGCATTTCACGATCGGCGTTCTCTTCATTGAAGCGAATCAGATCGGCCAGGCTACGAACTGGCCTATCCCCGGCAAGCTGGCTCAAATAGGCGTTCAAACCGAATTTGAACTCGAAGAGCATGACTTCGAACTCGGAGTCTGAGAGGTCTGCCAGGGTCTCAATGTTAGCCGGATCGGTCAGAGTCGTCCCCCCTTCCCTCAGAGCCAGCAGACTCTCTTCCATGATGGAGTCAACTTGGGGATGAAATCCCCAGAATTGGCGCGCAACGCCGATGCGCGCTCCACGGAGTCCGGCCTCATCCAGAAATTCTGTGTAGTTGACGAAGTTTCGTCCCCGGCTGGATGCGGTGTAGGAGTCGCTGGGATCCTCACCGGTCAAGGCGCCGAGAACCGTTGCGGCGTCTCGCACGCTGCGCGCCATGGGGCCTGCCGAGTCCTGGCTGAACGAGATGGGAATGATCCCGCTCCGGCTCACCAGCCCCACCGTCGGTTTGATGCCCACGATCCCGGTGGCGTGGGAAGGGCACACCACCGAGCCGTCAGTTTCTGTCCCGATGGCGGCGGCGCACAGATTGGCCGAAACTGCAGCCCCTGACCCTGAACTGGATCCACAGGGGTTCCGGTCCAGAACATAGGGATTAGGGCACTGTCCTCCCCGCCCGCTCCAGCCACTGGAGGACCGGGTAGAACGGAAGTTGGCCCATTCACTCAGGTTGGCCTTCCCCAGTACGAGGGCACCCGCATTTCGGAGTTGGGCAGCGACGAAAGAATCACTCTCTGCAATTGAACCTTCTAGCCCGGATTATGCAAGAACCGTAGGCCGGAGTTGAAAAGAGAGTCGAAAGTGGCCCAAATCGGGAGATCGAAGGTGCGACAGGCGGATTTTCGAGGGATCTCTGTGGACGAGCCGTGTGGAGTAGGTGGGGGAGTGAATTTCAGACGGAGTTGGGCCTGAATGAGTGTCCTAAACGATCATTCGGGAGCTAGGAGAGGCTAGCTGGAGTTAAGGCGATTCAAGACGAGGAGGAAAAGGGCCTGCTCCGGAAAGCCGGAGGAAAGATGGGCCCAGATGCGTCGAGTGGTTTGTCGAACCCGCGCCCCAATTTTGAGGACCCGGCGACGCAAAGTTTCGATTTCGAGTTTCTGCCAGGGGGTTCCATATAGATAATCGCGGAGTCGGACGAACATCTGGTAAGCCAGCCCCTGCAGGAGAAGTCGAAACTGGTTGGCCAGGAATCGATGACAGCTCAGCCGATCCATACTCAGATGGTTCTTAAAAGCCTTGATGAAGTTCTCCGACTGTCCTCGATCGGTGTAGTGATCATAAAGGGACTGGGAAGAGAGATCGTCTCGGTTGGTGACCACAAAGCGACGATTGATCCCCCGATGGTCGACTTCCACTTTGACGATGACGCGACGGAATCGATCCCAGCTGCCGGCTCGATAAAGAAACTCGTCAAACTGACGCTGTTTTTCCTCGAACTCGTCGAACCTGAGTCGAGTCGACTCGAGCATCGGCTCGACCATCCGTTGCAGGCGGGGGTTCCGGCTTAACCCAATGACATATTGGAGTTTGTTCTCTTCAGATTCACAGAACTCGTAGAGCCGAGGCGTGGCAAAGCCGCTGTCGGCCCGGATCTCAATTTGAAGTTCCTTGCCAACTTCTCGTCGAATGGCTTTCACGATTCGTTTCAGAATAGGAACGATGTGAGAGGCAGCCCCCTTGTTTCCAGGCCTCAATACGACAGTGACCAGGTCCCCCGTAACGGCATCGAAGATCAGCCAAGGATGCAGAATGTGGTTTCGGTAATAGCCGTGGTAAAAAGAGAATTCCTGTTGGCCGTGAGTGTGGTCGTCAGTACTGTCCAGGTCCAAGATGACCGGGTCGGGGCGTCTCTTCTTCAGCGAGCGGACATAACGCTGTAGGAACCCCCGGCTCAGACGCATGAGATCCTTCTTGCTGACAGAGTTTTCCAAACGGGAAAAAGTTGCCTGGGTGGCCAAGTCAGGATCGCTCTCAGGTAACTGATCACAGACGGTCTTGAGCATGGGATCCGAGCGCAGCGTGTCCGCGTCATTGCAGTCTTCGTACCCGGCAACGATCTGAAAGACTCGTTGTCGGATCAGCTTTAACTGCTCATGACGAACGTAGCGTTGGTCCCGGCTATCCGCAATACACGAACTGAAGTCCTCGCAGAGTCGATCTTGCCGATCCAGGGAACCAAACAACAGCCATCCGGCATCGGAAGTCAGGTTCCCACCATCAAAACGAGCCGTGATTTGTGTGTGCGAGTGAAATGCCAGGGTGGTCTGACAGACTGGGTTTGACATTGCCGTAGTTCTCCGATAAGGATTTGTTTAATAAACCCTTTTATATCAGAGAGCTACGGCATTTTTTCTGGTCCCCAATCCACTCGAATCCGGATCTCTTGCATAATCCGGGCTAGAGCTAGTGATCCGGCAGTCGTACTCATCCGATCGTGGGTATCGATATTGTCTTTGAGAAGAATAGGAATTCCGTGGAGAGGACCGCGAAGCTGGCCCTCACGGCGCTCCTGATCCAGGTTGTTTGCGATTTCCAGCGCTTGGGGATTGGTCTCGATGATCGATCGCAACAGAGGCCCTTGCTGATCAACGATTGCGATGCGATCCAGATAGGCCTCGAGAATTTGTCGACACGTCCAGCGGCCGCTCTCCATACCGTCAGCAAAAGCCGACAGCGAAATCTCATCCAGCTCGAAGGAATCAATTGCAGCCACTCCCGCTGGGCCACCTTTCGGCTGAGGGGGCTGGCAAGTAGCCAGCGCGACGGCACACAAGCTCCCGCCCGCCAGAAAGGTTCTTCGGCTCAGATCGGAAAGTGCCAGCGTTTTATTATCGTCGTCCATCAATGCCCCCTCGAAATCCGTCATCTACGGCTGATCGTGTGCTGGGAAGAGTAGCACATGGGAATTGGACCCCTCGACCCTGGGATCCCTCCCCCCGCTACTCATGCCGCAGCGCGACTACGCAGCTGAGCCTCCCCGCGAGCCGGGCTGGAACCGCGGCTACCACAAGGCTTAGCAAACCCAACAGAAGGGCCACGCCCAGGAAGCTGGCGGGATCGGTTGAGCTGATATTGAACACGAACCTCCCGAGCAATCCAGCGAAGGCATAAGCCAAGATTAGGCCCGCCGCCACACCTGCCATCCACAATCGCAGTACTTCTCGTAACACCATCTGGATCAACTCTGCAGAGCGGGCGCCCAGAGCCATGCGGATTCCCAATTCGCTAGTCCGCTTCCGTACCGAGTAGGCGGTGAGCCCGTAGACGCCGACGGCTGCCAGAAGAAGGGCCACCGCTCCGAAGATGCCGATCAGCATCAGCCCGAGCCTCCGGCTGGCGATCGACTCATCAATTTGTTGTTTCAACGTGTGGATATCAAACACCGGCAGAGTGGCGTCCAGGCGCTGTACCTCTCGACGCAGGAGCGGGGAAAGATTGCCGAGGCCGGCCGCAGTCTTGATCAGAGCCGATCGCATTCTCTCTCCCGAGAATTGCTGAAGCGGCGAGTAGAGATGCCCATTGGCTTCCAACTCCAGACCCATGTCCTTGACGGTTCCGACGATCCCGATCACGCGCGCCCGATCCTGGCCGAAGACGGTGTCCTCGATCAGCTGGCCGATAGCGTCGCCCTCAGACCAATACTGGACGGCCAGGGCCCGGTCGATCACGACCACAGGAGGGCTTCCCGGCCGATCGGTTTCGTCGAAAAGTCGTCCCTCTTCGAGCGGGATTCCCATCAGCCGAAAGAAGTTGGGACTGACCGGTCGGATGTTGGCGCCAGTCCGAGATTCGTCAGGACCAGATGACCGGCCTACGATGGCGAAGCTGGCCGACCAGACTCGTCCGCTCATGGGGAGTGCGTAGGCGAAAGCCACATCTTCGACTTCTCGATGGGCGGCCAAATTCTTTCCCAACTGATTGAAGAAATCGGCGCGTTGGCGGGGTGTGTAGCGATTGGCTGGAAGCTCGATTCTCGCCGACAGAATTCCCTCGGTTTGGAATCCTGGGTCGACAGCGCGCAAGGAGTAGAAGCTCTGGAGCAGGATCAAGACGGCAACCGCCAGAGCAATTGCGATGCCCATTTCGGCGATCACCAGGCCCACCCGCACCCGGCGCAGATGCCAGCCGGTTGAGCTCCGTGAGAAGGCGACAGCCAGCGCTCCACCAAGCGATCTCGCCGAAACCTGAATGGTTGGGAGCAGTCCAAAGATGAGGCAGGTAAGGGCCAGGAGGCCCAACCCAAACCAGAGAACCTGCCAATTGAGACTGGCTCCTTGCAGCGGAGCCAGCTCCTCCAGCGGCATCGAGTTGACGAACAGCAGCAAGAAGACGGCAATCAGGAATCCAGCTCCGCAGCCCAACACAGAGAGCAACGTACTTTCGCTCAGCAGCTGCCTAAAGATCCGCAGTCTCCCGGCCCCAATAGCCATCCGAATCGAGAACTCATCTTTGCGGGTTTCGGCCCGGACCAGAAAAAGGTTGGCGACATTGGTACAGGCAATCAGAAACACCAAGATCGAAGCTGCAAAGAGCGCGGCCAGGGCAGGCTTCGAGTCTCCTACCAGATGCTCCCGCAAAGTGATAATCGCGATCCGTTGTCCTCGGGCCACCCGCTTTGGAGCCCGTTGTTCAAAGACTTCGTTAAGCCGAGCGCGCGCCGTTTCGAGGGAAACCGAATCCTCGAGCCGCGCCACGACACGCAGATATTCCTGGCCCCACTCGCCCTCCTCGAGTTGCCACTTCGGAATCGTCAAAGGGAAAAAGAGATCGGTCTTCCAGGGAAAGTCGAATTCGGGTGGAAGCACGCTGGCCAGCTCATACATCCCCCTGCCAAACTGGATCTCCCGGCCGACCAGGTTCTCCTCTCCACCAAATCGGTTCAAGAAAAAGTTGTGCGAGATCACGACGGCCTGGTGCTGGCCGGTGATGAACTCATCTTCTGATAAGTAACGACCCAACAGTGGAGCATGGCTGAGCATTGGGAGTAGATCTGGAGTCACTTCCGCGGCCGGAACTCGGAGTGGCTCTCCCCCCGTCAACAGCTGATAGTTTCGCAGCGCAAAGGCTCCCATCTGGCGGGAAATACCGGTTTCCTCGAAGGTCCTGAATTGCAACGGCCAAAGGGCAGTCTGTCCGATGCCATGGAGGTTCCAAAGTACGGCCAAGCGTTCGTCGTCGGGGAAGGGAAGCGGTTGAAAGTAGGCGTGGTCGACTACGCTGTAGACGGCTACATTGGCCCCAATTCCGAGCGCCAGTGTGAATACAACCAAAGCCGTGAAGACCGGCTTTCGGAGTAGAAGGCGGACGGCCAAGCGAATGTCTTTTCCCAAATCGAGCATCTGTAACCCCTTCTGTTGACTCCTGCTATCGATCTGCCAGACGGAGTCGTGAACCTCCGCGTAGAGAGGAGGATCAGACTTCGCTCGGTACTCGATCTCGAAGAGCTCCTCGAATTTCATTTCGAAAGCCGCGAGGAGTTTCTCCCGGGTTTCGGGATTGGGGTAGGGGCGCTTTCCGTTAGCCAGCCGGGACAGATAGGCCGGAGATAGTTCCAGATGGATGGCCCACCCGTTCTGGCTCCGGCGGCTGCGGGCAATCGCCTCTGCCAACCTCTCGTGCTTCAGTCTGGTTCGCACTTGACCCCCGATTACGAGACTGCATCGTGATACGTTCAGGAAGGAGAAAGGGTTTGCTGCACAAAGTATTGCCACCTTTTGCCAGAACCTCTGAGGAGCGTCAGTTTTCAGCCTAGCGAGGCTTCACTTCAGACCGACCAGCAGTGTCTGCGGAAAAGTCGGGTTCGCGACCAAGGTCCATCGCGCCGCAGGTGCACCCGATAACAGCCCAGGGCTGCGCTTCATCTCGGTCGTCAACGACAGTTCCAGAGCCTCTTCGCACGCAACCTGCTTTGCCTCCCGGGATGCAAGCCTTGCTTTGTAGGAGTTAGCTGTGCTGACGAACTCCGCGCTCCTGGAAGGAGAGCTGGAAGAGGAAGGGTCCAGGGGTCCAGGGGTCCAAATCCCACGGCTGGGGGGAACACTGTTCAAGGTCCGGCCTGAACCGCCGAGTTCGCCAGCACATCAGATTCTTTGCAAAGCGCACATGGTGTCCCCTCGCCCGGATAATTCACGCGTTTTCGAAGCGAAGGGTCGGAAGCGCCACGCTGACAAGGTTGCATTCACGCCCGAGGGCCCCGCAGTCATAGTCATGCACTCTGTCGAGGAGCCCGAGGGTGGGGAACACAGTCAGAGCGGATGATCCCGGCCCTGCAGCCGAAAACTCGTGCATTATCCGGGCTCAGAAGTGGGTGGTTATGCCGAGCGGCAGGATCGCAGATTAGAGGGGTATAGGCTATGGCCTGGCCACAGCACCACGGCGCCCTCGGCGCAAAACCTGAGATTTTCATTCCGAGCGAAGCGCGATGAGGGGGTCGATGCTGGCGGCGCGCCGGACCGGAAGGTAGCGAGCGACCAGGGAGACCAGCAGGGTGCCGAGGACGACTCCTCCCAGCGCGATAGAGTCGGTGCTGTTGACGCCGTAGAGCAGGCTCGACATGAGCCGCCCCGCAGCTAGAGCGGCGACCAGGCCAATTCCCATGCCGAGTAGGGTCCAGCGAATGGTTTCTCCGACCACCAGGCGCTGTACACTGGCCGCCCGGGCGCCCAGTGCCATCCGGATCCCGATTTCACGGCGGCGCTCTCCCACTGCATAAGAGAGCACACCATAGATTCCGACTGCGGCCAGAACCAGTGCCAGAGCCGCAAACCCGGCCATCAGGAGCATCACGAAGCGAGGCTGAGCCACTGTGGCCCGGACGACTTCCTCCAGGGTTTGAATGTTCGAAACGGCGAGCTGAGCGTCGAGCCTTCTGATTTCCGTTCGGGCTGCCCCCACCAGCTGTTCAGTCGATCCCTGTCCACGGACCACCAGATTCATGGAGCGATACGGAAATTGTTGGTGCGAGAAGAAGACGGCCGGCTCCGCCTCTTGAGTCAGTGAGCTGTTCTTGACATCTCCCACCACGCCTGCGATACGGTAGGAGTAAGTATTCACGACAACAGTGCCCAGTGGGCCGATTCCATTGGTACGGGACACGAACACATCATCGATGGGATCATCATCGGGAGCCCAATAGCGCCGAGCCATGGCTTGATTAATTACCACTACCGGCACACCTTGCGCATCGTCGCGAAAATCGAGCATCCGACCCTTCAGCAAGGGCACGGAGAGCGTTTCCAGATAGCCGGGTGTGATCGTCGTATATTGGGCGATCGGTTCTTCGGCTGCGTCCACCGCAGGCCGGCCTTCGACAACGAACGGAATCCGCCATCCATTCTCAAAAGGAAGAAAACCGCTGGCCCCGGCTGATGCCACTCCCGGTTGGGTCTGCAGCTGGTGGAGTAGATCGGTATAGAATCTACTCACTCGCTGGTAGTCCTGGTAGGTTGCCCTGGGCAATTGGATATTCAGGGAAACGACGCTAGTCGGCTCAAATCCTGTGTCCTCATTTAGTAGCTGGGAAAAACTTCGAATCAAGAGACCTGCCCCCGCCAAGAGGACGACGGCCAGCCCTACCTCGGCCACCACCAAGAGGTTCCGCGCCACTGCACGTCCCCCTGAACGGCCCCCTCTGCCTCCGTCGACAAGTACCTGCTGAAGCTCGGTGGAGGCAGTCTGAAAGGCCAGCAACATACCGAAAACTAGAGTGGTCACCAGGCCCATCGTCAGACAGAAAGCAAGAACCAGTGCGTCGATTTGTACGGATTCAATGCGTGGGATCCCGACTGCTGTGCGGCGCAGGATCTGCAAAGAAACCTGGTCCACGATGAGACCTGCCGCACTTCCCGCAACACCGAGCACGAGACTTTCCGTCAGAAACTGTCGAAAGAGGCGGCCTCGGCTGGCACCGATGGCTGCTCGCACAGCCAGTTCCCGATCTCGACTGGTGGCTCGTGCCAGCATCAGGTTGGCAACATTTGCACAGGCCAGTAGGAGAAACAGCGAGACGGCACAGAAGAGGACGACCACGGCTTCCCTGAAATCGCCCACGATCTCATCCTGCAAACCGACTGCCCGGGCTCGCCAGTCCTTGTTCGTTGACGTGAACTCCTCTTCCAGTCGAGTGGCCAGGCCGGCCAACTCCCGATTGGCCTGGTCGAGAGTCATTCCCGGCACCATGCGTCCCACGGCCTCCATGAAATGGGCTCCCCGAGAATGGTCGCGCATGTCCCAAATCAGCCGCTGCCAAACATCGGTCTGACCGGGAAAGTTGAATCCAACCGGCATCACTCCCACGATTACGTTCGGCCGGCCGTTGAGGTTGACGCTCTGCCCGATCACGGCCTGGTCTCCTAGGTAGCGGGCCTGCCAGAGACGGTGGCTGATGAGCACTTTTTGCTCTCTCGCGAAGAGTCCCTCATCGGCGGGAAATCCGCTTCCCAGGAACGGCGTCACACCCATCACCTCGAGAAAATTCGCGGCGACTTCGATGGTCTCGACTCGAACTGGTTCATCTTGCTCGTCGGTGAGATTGATCTCGGGGTACCACCACGCGGTGGCATCCTCAAAGACCTGATCCAATCGGCGATAGTCCATGAAGTTGACGGGTGACAACTGGGCCTGTCCGACACCATCTACTGAATTCTCAGCCCACAGCATGACCAGACGATCCGCATTGGGATAGGGCAACGGTCTGAGCACAACCGCGTTCAATACAGTGAAGATGGCAGTGTTGGCTCCTACCCCCAGAGCCAGTGCCAGGACGGCCGCGACCGTGAAGCCTGGTTTCCGAAGCAACATTCGAAGGCCGAACCGAAGATCTTTGGTGAATGTATCCAACATTGGCAATCTCTTTTCCCATTCATGGACTTGGAGCGGCATTGCGCTCTCAAAACGCGGTGGTACCGGCCCCCTGGCCGGCGTGTGGACTTTTTCGGTCTCACAGAGCTCTTCCAGGCTCAGATCGAGTGCGGCAAGCAATTTATCGCGCACTTTTCGGCCCGGATAACGACGCTTGCCGTTGACAAGTCGGGACAGATAGCTGGGCGAGACTCCAATCCGGAATGCCCATCCGTTCTGAGAGCGGCGGCTCTTCCGCATGGCTGCGATCAAGCGGTCCCTCCTGAGACGAATCCGTTCCTCCACGGCTGCGATTACGAAGGAACCGCGACAATGGGTCAAAGAGCGGCCCGGAAAGGATCAAAAACTGTTGCCAGAGCTCATGAAGAAGTGAAAAAGTCGGGGATGCTCGCTTGCCCTAGACGAGCGATTCCGAAATAACGTGCCAATTGCGAACGGGTCTTGCGAGTCGAGGTCAAGGAGAGAGGAGGAAGTCGATACCCGGCATCTTCGACGACTCTCGACACAGAGATCGGCCGCAACATTTTGTTGGCTAGGCCGGCAAGAGCTTGCAGGCTGTACAACAAGCCCCGTTCGCCCGTAGGGTTGGGGCGGGACGCGGCCAGCTCTTTGTTGCTCGGAGCTCGAAGATGGCCTGCATCAATCTCGTCCTCGCGCCTCGACCTGACTCGCGTCGCGCTCCCAAGAATTGGTACGTTATTTCAGAATCGCTCGTCTAGTCCCAAAATAAGCGTATCAGCTTCTGGGCCGCTCGATTGACTCTTTTTGAGGGTCATTTAGCCCTCTGTGGTCGACTTTCGGACTGAAGGCTGCGAGAGTCGGGCGCATCCGACGGTGATCTCCTGCTGGAGGGCCTTCGGAGTGGGATCGAGAGGCAAGAATCGGAATTTTCGGCCGTTTTCGAACAGACTTCGACCTCAGCCCTTGAACCTCCGTGGATTTTCTTTGCTTTGTCCTGTGGCGGGTTAGCCGTAGCGGACCCGCTTGGGCGACGGCACTCCGCTCAGCAGCGTTTCGGTCCAGTCGTTGACGTTCAGCAGCCGGTAAAGAAGACGTCGCCCCCGCTGCAGGATCTGGCAAGGAATCTGAACCAGCCGGCGCAGGAACCGGCGATACTCCATCTTCAGAATCCGCTGCCCCATCGTCTTGTCGGATTGCACCAGGCCCAGCCAGGCTTTCAAGTTCCAGGCCTGGGCAGCAATCACCAGGTACGCCCAGTTGGACTCGAGGCTGTCCGAGGGCATCCGCATCGCCTGAACCCCGTTCTTGAGCTGCTCCACCACATTCTCCTGATGGCAGCGACGATTGGCTGAGAAAACCACTTCCCTGGCCGACTCCTTTCGCAGGTTGGTCAGATAGAACAGATAGCGGGTCTCGTCAAAGAGCCGTCCCTGTCCTTGGGTGACCGTAATTTGCTTTCGCACCACCACCAGCCGATAGTTCTGCTTGCAGGCCGCCGGTCGCTAGGCCAGCTCGGCCACATCTTCCCGCTCCAGTTGCAGATTGCGATAGCCATTCTTTTTGACCAGGGCCTGGCGGATATTCTTGCGCCGCCGTCTTCGCAGTTTCTTCTTCTTTGCCCGATCCAGCCGACTCCAGGCGCTGGGCTCCAGTCCTTCGGCCCGACCAACCAACCCCTGGCTGGAATCCGCCCCAAAGAGAAACTCTACGCCCTCCTGATCCCAGCGGTCCAGATGACGCGTCTGCGTAAAATCCGTGTCGCCCCGCAGCAACACCTTCTGGAAACCACCACCGCGCACCAACTCGATGGCCCGATCCAGCACCTCGGCCGCGCCTTCATGGGAGGGTCGGTTGCCCGCCCGATTCACCAAATAGAGCACCTCGTTGGTCTCAGCCACAGACACTACCAGCGGATGATAGCTCCAGTGGCCGGTGTAGCTCATTCCGATTCCGCTCTTACACTGTCCATCCGTCGGGGCGATCGTCCCGTCCACATCAATCGTGGCCTGACGGTGAAACTCCTTGTCTTGGTTCGACCACACTTTCCGTCGCGCCTCATTGACCGCTTCCATCAGATCCCAGATCGAATTCCTGTCGAAGCGCCGCAGGAAGTCCCCCTCCGTGGACGGCGCCGGCACCTTGCGGGCCCCCAGCGCGTCCAGATACACCGGGTCCCGGCGTCGAGCCTCCACGTCCTGCAGGCAGCTACCGCCCGTCATGACGTTGTAAATCAGATTGAGCACATGATCCGATTCCCGGTACGGCAGATGCCGCTCCAGCACCTTCACCCGTTGGTCGATGGTTTCGGCCAGTTCCAGCTGCTTGACCAGCAGCTGGATCACACCCAGCCCCCCGCAGTCCACGGCTCGGACTCGATCCGAAATCGCATAATGGATGTTGCCCCCGCGCAGCACCCTTTGGCCCTTCTCCGGCATCCAACTCCGATCTAATCGATCTTCACTTCCCGATTGCCGTTTGCGCAGGATTTCGATATCTTTTGGGTTCACCTGAAATGCCTTTCTTTTCGGTGTTTTCCAGAGTTTTTTTGCAACCCTAGAATACCCTGTTAACGATCACGAAGAAGCGCGTCTTTCTGAACTATCACCCGCAGAGTAGTTAAGCGACATCATCCCCACCGCAGGTGGGTCTTGGATTCCCGGGCGGTCGTCGCTCGGCGGTTTTTTCCCTCCCAGTAAGGTATGGTTTTGCAGACTTGAAAAGGGGTGGACCTCGGCTGTTTAAGCAACCGAGGCCCGGTCTTGGCAGCCTTCTTGGAAAAGGGGTTTTACCACTAACGGACTGTAGCCTGTCACGACCCTGGGCCATTTGTCCAGACTCCCATCGGAGCTGGACTTATGGTCGAACCGAGGATCGTTCTTCGCCAACGCATCTGTCGCTGTGCGAGTTGCCGCAAACTGTTTCACATTTGCCGCCCCTGCGACCGAGGTCATGGCTACTGCAGCCAAGCCTGTCGTCTGCGACAGCGCCGCCAACAATGCCGCGCAGCCAATCGTCGCCACCAGCAATCTCCCGAGGGTCGAGCCGATCATCGGGACCGACAACGAGCCTACCGAAAGCGGCTATGCGCAGCCCGCGTGACGGATCAGGGTAGACGCAAAGCATCTGCTTCGATCAGGCTGTTCCCGCCCATGGCAGCCTTCTCAACGCTGAGAAGGATTGCTGCCATGGATCAGGAGAACGGTCATGCAAAGCAGTCTTTGTCTCACAAACCCGATTTTGCCCCGGTTTGTGTTCGTTGCGGTGGCGTCGGCCGCTGGGGCGACCCCTTCCATTGGGGGTGAGCGATGATCACCCCGGAACTGAAAACTCAGATTCGTCGCCTCTTTTATGCCGAACACTGGAAAATCGGGACGATTGCCGCAGAACTGGGCATTCACCACGACACCGTGCGCCGAGCCATCGGAACGGAGAGTTTTGCTGCCGCCACAAAACAGCAAGCTCGTGCCCGCCTGACCGACCCCTACGAGGAGTTTGTTCGCCAGATCCTCAAGCAGTATCCGAAACTGCGCGCCACTCGGATCTTCGAGATGGTTCGCCAGCGCGGCTACACCGGAAGCGTCATCACGCTGCGCCGACGCGTAGCCACTGTGCGTCCCTCCCCCCGAGAGGTCTTTCTGCGACTGCGTACCTTTCCCGCCGAGCAGGCACAGGTGGACTGGGCCAGTTTGGGAGAAGTCACCATCGGCAGGGCCCGTCGCAAGCTCTCCTGCATGGCCCTGATCCTCTCCTACTCCCGAGCCCTGTACCTGGAATTCTTCTTCGATCAATCCCTGGAGAACTTCCTGCGCGCCCATGTTCGCGCCCTTCATTCCTGGGGTGGTTGCCCCAGAACACTCCTGTACGACAATCTCAAAAGTGTCGTGCTCGAGCGTCGCGGCGATGCCATCCGTTTTCATCCGCGACTGCTGGAGCTGGCCGCTCACTATCACTTTGCGCCCCGGCCCTGTCACGTGGGTCGCGCCAATGAAAAAGGTCGGATTGAGCGGGCACTGCGTTTTGTCAGGGAATCCTTCTTTGCCGCTCGGCCTTTCACCACACTGGAGCGCTTCAACGAGCAGGCTCACGAGTGGCTCCAACAGATCGCCCACCAACGGCCCTGGCCTCAGGATCGCTCTCGCTGTGTGGCTGAGGTCTTCGCCGAAGAAAGAGCCAAGCTTCTGGCCTTGCCCTCTCACCCTTTCGATACCGAACTTATGGTTTCCATCCACTCCAAGAAGACGCTCTATCTGCGCTTTGATCTGAACGACTACTCGATTCCGCCCCAGGCTGAGGGAAAGGCCTTGACTCTGGTGGCCTCCGACACCCGAGTCCGCGTCCTGGATGGCACCCAGTTGGTGGCTTCTCATCGTCGCAGTTACGACCGCGGTCAACTGGTGGCCGATCCGGCCCATCAGCAGGCATTACTGGCGCAGAAACGAAAAGCCTGGGCTGCGGCTCCTTCCGACCGTCTCACTCGGGCCGCTCCTGAAGCCGAAGAACTTCTCCAGGGGGCTGTGGAAAAGGGCGAGTCCCTTTCCCATCAGACTCGCCAGTTGCTCCTGCTGCTGGAGGACTACGGTCCCGAGGCTCTCAGAGCGGCCCTCTGCCAAGCCCTCGAGCGTCAGACTCCACGCGCTTCAGCCGTCGCCTTTCTGCTTCAGAGAAGTCGTCGAGCCGGTCGCACGGCACTGCCTGTCGATCTCTCACGACATCCCGAACTGGAAGCTCTGGACGTTCACCCTCATCCACCGGAAGATTACGATGAACTCACTCAATCCGAACCCCAATCCGAATGAACTGACCCAAGAACTCGCTCGCCTCGGCTTTTACTGTCTAGCGGGCGAACTGGACGACTTTCTCGCTCGCGCCATCAAGGGCCGCTGGGATCCCCGCACTCTGATCGAAGAGATGGCTCGCAGGGAAGCCACTGAGAAAGCCCGCCGTTCCCTTGAGCGACGCCTGCGCTGTGCTCGCATCGGTCGCTTCAAACCCATGGCCGACTTCGATTGGAACTGGCCCGAAAAGATCGATCGCCCCTTGATTGAGAGAGCTCTCACACTGGACTTCATCCGCGAGGGGAGAAACCTGATTCTGCTCGGAGCTAACGGACTCGGCAAGACCATGATCACCAAGAACATCGCTCATGCGGCCGTCCTGGCCGGTCACTCCGTCCTCTTCCGTACGGCTTCGGATCTCCTCGACGATCTGCAGTCGGATTCTCCTTTGCTGTTGCGAAGAAGACTCAAGAAGTATGCCCGACCCGCTTTGCTGTGCATCGACGAGATCGGCTACCTCTCCTACGACACTCATGCGGCTGATCTGCTCTACGAGGTCATCAACCGACGGTACGAGCACCGTTCCATTCTCATCACGACCAATCGAGCCTTTAAGAACTGGAACCTGGTCTTTCCCAACGCCACTTCCATCGTCTCGCTGCTGGATCGTCTTACCCATCATGCCGACGTCAGTCTGATCCAAGGGCAGAGCTATCGCCGTCGCGAAAGTGAGCTGGAGGCCGCCCAACGCCGCAGCCTAAAGAAAAAACAGAAATGAAAAAGGAATGCCTCTACCGGCCTGGCTATGTCCGTGCGGTGCTCGCTTCCTACAGAGACCTTCCCGATACTCCCTCACACTGCAGGACACCGGACCGATCGCTGGCAGGACAACTCTTTGACCGTCAGATTCCGCTGTGCACCGTCCGCCAGACTTTCCTGCTGGCCTCCGCTCGCCGACTCTTACGCCCTCCCACGGCTCCACAGCTGGCCCCGATTCGATCTCTCCACTACTTTCTCCCCGTCATTGAGGAGCTGCTCCAAAACCCGCTTCCAGACGGATACTCCCAGTATCTGAAACGAAGACTCTCCGCTCGGAAATGACCTTTCGGCGCCCTCTCCTGCCCCTTCTAACTGTCCGGCTTCATGGTCCAGAAAAACGCTCTTCTACATGATCGTTAACATACCCGTCAGGACTGGCATTTCGGGCCTTTTCAGGCCCTTGGAATCAACACTGATGTACTTGCTTTGGGACTAGGCACCGACAACGAGGCCAAGAGGCAGTCAGGTCAAGTTTTCTTTGTGGCCTCCTAGCCGGTTTGAGGCGGAGCTTCGGTGGGAGCCTATGGCACGTATAGTTCCAGCTCCACTCGTCGATTCTGGGTCCGACCTTCGGGTGTCAGGTTCGATGCCATGGGTTGACTCTCTCCGGCGCTGTTTACTTGGATTCGGCTTTCATTGATTCCGTGTTGCTTGACCAGGTAATCCTTGAGCGCAATGGCGCGACGCATTCCCACTTCCACGTTGGCTTCATCCGATCCGGTATCGTCTGTTCAACGACAATTATTTTTGATCACCGCGACTACGATGCTTGCCCGCTGAAGTGGGTGTTTGTTTGACTTGTTTTTCTTCCTTCTTCTGAGGGCTGAAAGCCCTCTTTTCTTCTCCGGTTTTCTTGAGCGTGGGGATGGAGTGAGGGCTTGCCCGAACGGAGTTCCCACGCTTCGCGAGGCTCGGGATTGCCCTTCGAATGCTCCGCTGATTGAGCTGTATACCCTCTGGGCTTGAGCCGTTTTCTGTGTGGCCAGCAGAAGGCCTTTCGAGCGGCACCTCAGAGTCACTTCGTCTCCTTTTGGGTTCTCTGCTTGGCGGCTTCCATCCGGTAGCTGGTCACGTTCAACTCCAGGATCACGCTATGGTGAACCAGGCGCTCGATTGCCGCGGCCGTGGTCAGGGGATCCTTGAAGATCCTCTCCCAGTCCGAGAAGACCAGGTTGCTGGTCAGCAGAATCGAGCGACGCTCGTAGCGATGGGAGAGCAACGTGAAGAGAATCTCCATCTCGTCGCGATTCTGCTGTACATACCCGATGTCGTCGATGATCAGGGCCTCGAACCGATCCAGCTTCTTGAGTTCCCTCTCCAGAGTTAGCTCGAGCTTGGCTCTCAGTAACCGCTGCACCAGCAGCGCACAGGTCGAGAACAGCACCCGCCGGTCTCGCAGGATCAACTCCTGCCCCAAAGCACAAACAAGATGCGTTTTCCCGCTTCCTGGATTATCGAACACAAGTAGATTTTCGGCTCGGTCCAGGAAGTCTCCCTCCACCAATCCTGACAACTGCCGGTCCACACTCTGCGGGAGTCGTGAGCGATCCAATGAAGTCAGGCTCTTGTCCCAGGGAAGTTTCGAGGTCCGTCGTAGTTTCTGGATCCGTAGTTCCCGTCGATCCGCGACTTCCAGCTCCGACAGAGCCAGCAGGTACTGCGGATAAGACCAGCTCTCTGTGGTCGCCAAAGCGGCCTGCGAGCCGTGATGCTCGCGGAAGGTCGGCAGGCGAAGTTCGACCAAACACTCTTTGAGTCTTTGCAGGTTGCCTCCGCTCATGGCCTCACCTCCTGCTTGTGCGTGCCGAGCAATCGGTCATAGATCTGGATGTTGATTGGTGGAACCTGGACCTGCCACCTCGGCAGAACCGGCTCTATCAGATCCTCCTTCAGGTCCTGGAACCGGGTTCGGCGGCCGCTTTCAATCCGGTTCTTCAGAGCTTGTTCGACTTTCCTTTCCCCTTCTTGGGCCGCCAGCTCCAGGATCCCCAGATACTGTCGGTCCGCCGTCTGTGGACAATCCTCTCTCAGCTCGTCGGAGGCGACTCGGAACAGGACTCCGGGAAAGCGATCTTCCCGCCAGCGATAGCGGGCAAAGGCTCCCGGCTTTCGCACCAGCGAGTGGATCACGTGCCGGTAATCGATCCGGTGCTTTCCTTCCCCCCGCAGTCGAGGCATCTCGGCTACTCGCTGCCCGCCATAACGAACTTCCACATGATCGGCATACAGTCGCGCCTCCACCTGTTCGCGGATCAAGCGGCTGTCCACCGAGTAGGTGTTGTTGCGCACTCGGATCGTGGAACTGGTTGCGACCTTCACTCGGAATCGGATGAAGTCCTCCAGGCGACGATCCGGTAGCGGCCTCATCACTTCCAGTTCTTCTCGCAGGCGTCTTTGCCGGCCAGCATTGCGTTGCTCGATGATTCTCTGGACGAACTGCTCGTAGTCCTTGCGCTCTGAGAAATCGCGACTGCCTCTGAGCAGCAGTTCCTGTTGGATGGCTCGCTTGAGCCGGTGATGCGATTGCTCGACGTCTCCGTTCTCATGAGCCTTTCCGGCTTGGGTTCGGCGGCGCTTCATTCCGTAATGATCGAGCAATGTCTGGTAGCGTTCGGTGAAGGCGCCCTTCTTGAGATTGTTGACCACAGCCGATAGACGGTCTGTTCGGTGCTCGGATGGTATCGCCCCCAGTTCCCAGATCGCGTTCTGTAGTCCCAGCGTCAAACTCTCGAAAGATTCACCGAAGCACAGGGTCGTCGTCTCCCAGTTCGAGTAGGTCAAGACGAAGTGATACAGCATATGAGGAAAGGGTTGCCCGGCAATCGTCACTCCCCAGCTGTTCATGAAAGTGAAGTCGGACTGGGCTTGATGTCCGGGCTCATGATTCTGGGGAAACATCACCTCTTTCAGCTCACCGTAGTGGGCTCTCCACTGCTTGAGCCTTCGTTGGAGCGTCCTCAGTTGTCCTTCCTCGAACTTCCCCTCGTAGATCCGATTCAGGTGGTCAAAAATAGTTGTCGCCTCCACGGTTGGAGACTGTTTCAGGATCTGATCCCTTCTATTTCGGGCCAAACGGATTCATAGGGATTCGGGCGGGTGCGCCAGGTCCGCTCTGACCGGCTTTCACTCGGCAGCTTGCCCGACTTCAAATACTTCCGTGCCGGGTTCCGCGACATGCCCGCTTTGGCCGCCTCCATCGTCAACGTCTTTTCCTTTTTCCGCAATTTCATCAGTCTCCTGATCTGCTGGTCTGTAACCATGCTTGCCATGATCCAAATCAGCTCTGAAAAAGCGGGCAGTTCTAATTGTCGTCCGGGTCCAATTCTACGTGTCGTTGATCAATCGTCCGTGTGGCCGGTAATGCGTAATACCAAGGGGGGTACCCGTTGCAGTTTCAGAGCGATCTCGTCAAGCTGTGCTTTCGCGATGTTGTCGGGACAACGGTCGCACTGTACGATCACTTTCTCGATCACTCCAAAGCGACTTACAGCTTGACAGACTTCGGCGTTGGCTTCCCGGACGGATACCCGCACGATATGAGTGCCGCCGCTCATGCCGGTTGTATCAATTGAAGCGTTCGGACCACCGCGAGAATGGAATTGTCCATCGACTTCCCAGTTATAGATATAGCCTTGGACCGGAGATTCGAGCCCGATGCCGACGGTCTGACCGGCAATGATGTTGCCCTGGTCGGTATCTGCAAACCGCAGGCTACACGGTGCTACGTTGAGGACACACTGGGCAGATCCGCTATCCACGCCCGGATCGTCCACTCGTCCCGAGACCGTGTGCGGTCCAGGACCCAACCCGGTGCTCGAGAAATCGATCCGATTGCCCCGGTTGGGAATCGGACTGCCGTCGATCGTCCAGGAGTAGGTCAAGTTGGCATCCGGCCGGTTTGAACGAGCCTCCAGTGTGGTCGACCCACCGGCAACCACGGTTGGTTTCAAGGCCTGACAACTGGGAGCCAATTTGGGTAGGACGACAAAAGGTGCTGCACACAGTTCAGTGCGATCTCCATCGTCGAACAGGACTCTCACCGTATAGGTTCCGGCCGCCAGTCCGGCGGTGTTGATGACGGCAGTATTTCCGTTGGGTCGGACAGACCCACCAGTGCTTTCCCAGCCCAGGCGCCCGAAGTCGAAGTTCGGGTCGTCGGTTTGAGCGTTGACCTGAACGGTATTGCCGACCACCACCGGGGAAGTCAACAGGGTGCAAGCCATGTTCGGGATGCGTCGCGGGACGACCAGACGAGTGTCGTTGCAGCAACGGCTGTTATCCCTGCCCGGACAACAACAGTTGAACTCGGCGATGTCCGGTGTGCCATCCAGCAGGCTTCCCTGGATGCTATAGGAGCTGGACGCGAAGTCATTGCGCAGGTCGTTGGCAAGTTTGACCCGATTACCCTCCACCCAGCGCACGCAGTGAGCTTCGCGAAGCCAGCCATCCGGGCTTTGCAGGACGATCCGCTCCAGCGCGTCGACATCACTGGCGCCGCTAACGGTGAGAATGTCATCCCCGTCGTCGCCAGCGCTCGAGAGTTGGGCAACCACTCCTCGCTCGCGGCCCATTGTGGCTTGAATGATTTGGCTGCCGGAGGGGAAGTTGTGCTTGAGGTCGCCCGTGATCTTGATTCGGTTCCCGGCCACTGACTTGATGCACTGAGCTTCGCGAATCTGGCCATCCGGAGAACGAACTAACAGGAACAGTCGCGGATCCACTTTGCTGGCATCGGCCACCACAAGAATCCTGCTGCCAGCTCAGACCGGACCGCTCAGAGTGGTCACTGTGAGCGCATCCAGGAACTCGCCCAGGCTATCGGTTCGGGTCGTGAAGGGATAGTCCCCGGGGACCTCACGCACCCCGGAAAAGCCCAGTGACCCTAACAAGAGGACAGAAAAGATACCGCGCCAAATCATGGTAATGCTCTCCGCCTGCGAGTGAGTCGGTCTATCCCACAAGCACTTCGTCGTGTCAAGCCATGCCGGTCATCCCAAGAACCGACTCCGAAAAACGTCCAACTAGTATAACAGTTTCCCCTCCGCCTTCTCCATAACTTTCTAATTCCGGACAGGTTAAGGTTGGCCCGCAGCCGTGGAGCGGGATTTTGCCCCGGAGAGGCGGATTCGGCTACTCTCTTGTTGTGAATACAGAATCCAGATCGAAGAATTCCACGACTTACGATGAGATTTACTCGCGATTCCGGCTGGAAGCTCCGGCCCGTTTCAACTTTGTGCGCGATATTTTCGAGCCGATTGCGCGCGATCCGGAGAAACTCGCTTTGTGGTGGGTCGATGACCAGGAACGGGAGCTCAAGCTCTCTTTCGCCGAGTTGAATCGGGGCGCCGCCCGGCTAGCAGACTCACTGGCCCGCCTCGGGCTTCGCAAAGGAGATCGTCTGCTCCTCGTCCTCCCGAGTATTCCTCATTGGTGGATAACCTGTCTGGCTTGCCTCCGGATGGGAGTGGTCTTCAGTCCCGGGACGACGCAGCTTCGCGGCAAGGACCTGAGTTTCCGGATTCTACAGGCAGAGGCTGCGGCGCTTGTCACTACCCCGGAAGTCGCTGCCGAGCTCGAGCTTCAAGGCAGCGATCTTCCTTCTCTGCGGCACAAGATCCTGGTGGATCCGGAACCCCGAGAAGGATGGCTCTTGTTTGATGAATGTCTCGATCGTGGGAGGAATAGTGCTCCGATTGCGGACACCGCAGCCTCTGATCCGGCGATCCTCTTTTTCACGTCAGGAACCACAGGCGCTCCTAAGATGACCTTGCACACGGCAGTCTCCTACCCTCTGGGGCATCGGATAACCGGGGAATTCTGGCTGGATCTGAAGGCTGAAGACGTGCACTGGAATCTGAGCGACACGGGCTGGGCCAAGGCCGCCTATAGCTCCTTGTTTGGGCCCTGGCTTCAAGCAGCGACCGTCTTTGTTCACCACGGCCAGGGTTTCGATCCGGTGCGCTCGCTCCAGATACTCGCGAAGTATCCGATCTCCACGTTCTGCGCGGCTCCCACTGTGTATCGCATGTTTGTGCAGCAGAGCCTGAGTAGCTACAAGTTCTCCTCGCTTCGCCACTGCGTGGCAGCCGGCGAACCGCTCAACCCGGAGGTGATCCGAGCTTGGAAAGAAGGCACCGGGATTGTGATTCGAGACGGTTACGGTCAGACTGAATCCGTTTTGCTGGCCGGCAGTTTTCCTTTCATCGAACCGCGGTCCGGCTCGATGGGCAAACCGGCCCCGGGATTCGAGCTCGCCGTGGTAGACGCGGATGGTCGGCCCATACCGGCCGGCAGGGAAGGGGATTTGGCGGTCCTGGTTGCTCCTCACAGACCGCTCGGGCTTTTCAAAGAGTACTGGAAGGATCCGGAGCGCACCCGCCAGACGCTGCGAGGCGATTGGTACATCACCGGAGACCGGGCCTATTTCGATGAAGACGGGTATATCTGGTTCGTCGGCCGAGCCGATGACGTCATTCTGTCTGCTGGTTACCGGATCGGCCCCTTCGAGGTGGAAAGCGCTCTTCAGGAGCACCCCGCGGTGGCCGAGTCGGCCGTGGTTTCAAGTCCGGATGAAATCCGCGGCGAAGTAGTCAAGGCCTTCATCGTCCTCGCTCCGGGGTTTGATCCCTCAGAAGAACTCGCCGACCAGCTGCGGCGCCATGTCAAAGAGCAGACGGCTCCCTACAAGTATCCGCGCAAGATCCAATTTCTCAACCAATTACCCAAAACAGTCAGCGGTAAGATTCGACGCGTCGAGCTCCGAAAACAGGAGTGGGAGAGTCAATAGAAGGAACTGCTCGAGCGGGTTCGGGGGGGCACGTGGATCGTGTAATCCGGGTGATTGCGAAGCTTCACGGTGATGTTTGCTCTTCCTGCTGCGTCTGCCCGTGAGAAAGCGACCAGATAATAACTCTTGATGGCCGCGCGTAGCTCATTGATGTTGGCCCGGATCGTCCGGCCAGAGAATGCGATACCCCCGGTCCGATTCACCGCCCTGTGTTGAGCCGCCCGGTCCCCTCCCAGACTGAAGATGTCTCCCAACTTGTTGTTTATCGCGACCGTCAGGAGTTGGGCCCCGGCGAGCCTGAGATGGTCGAAAGTCGCTGGCCCAAGATTGCCGAAGCCGGTAGAAATGACGAGAACCACTTTGTCCGTATGGCCGGTCTTCTTCAACCTAAGCAGAGATTTGTCAATCGCGTAGCCCGTGTTGGCTGTACTCACCCATAGATTCCCGAGGCGACTCCATTTACCGGGTCGACCTCCAGTAGAAAGATTCCAGAGCCCTTCGCTGATTACTCTCCTGTTCGTGGTCAGCTCGTGAAGAAAATGCACGTCTTTGCCGTAGGCGCCAGTCAGGACTTCGTCCCCAGGCTCGAGCAGATGAACGAGATCAAAAACAAGTCTCTTGGCCAGGCGAATGGCGTCTTGCGACATGTTCGAGCCCACGTCCACCAGGATCGAAAGAGCCACGCTGGCATTCTCGAATTCCTCGAAGAGCTGGATCGGGCGAGGCTCACCCTGGTCTAGCACAATGAAATCTTCCCGCTGGAGTCCCCTCACCATTTTCCCCTGGCTGTCAGTGATGCGAACTTGTAGCTGATTGGCTAAGACTGTGGCCTCAAAACGAGGATCCCGAGGGGACTTCCTGGGTGGTTGCTGTCCCCCCGAGAGGGTACTCAAGGCCAGCATACCGATCAGGAGTGAAGGTGGTGCTTTCTTCATAGAATTAGTTCGAGCCCGCCCCGGCTCGTGAGAAATCCCGGTTACTAGTTGACGAAAGACTCGTGCCACCGGTTCACTCCTAGCCCCCGGATACTCCCGGCCCTGCAGTCGAGGACCGCGTGCCTGATCCTCGGGCTCCTCAGGATGAAGAGAATCGCGCGCTCGACGGCCTTGGGATTGGTTCAGGCGGCTGGCTCGATTACAATCCCGAGAGTGATCTATCTAGGAACATCTGGATTCTCATACACCGAGTGGAAGGGGTCATTCTATCCGGAGAAGCTCCCTCAGAAGCAGTTTCTCTCCTACTATTCCACGAAATTCAATACTACAGAGATCAACAGCACTTTTTACAGGTTTCCCTCGCGGAACCTGGTCGAGGGTTGGGCCAAGCAGGTTGCGGATGAGTTTCGATTCGCCCTCAAGCTGAGCCAGCGGATCACCCACCGAAAGAAGTTGACCGAGGTGGATGAAGAAATGGGCGGGTTCCTGAATGGAGCCGAGCCTTTGGGACCTCGACTGGGCTGTGTGCTGGTGCAACTTCCCCCCTGGTTCAAACAAGATCTGCCGCTGCTCGACGATTTTCTGGGCCGTCATGGGAAGCGCGCCCCCTTTGCCTTTGAATTCCGACACGACACCTGGAGGACTCCCGAGACCTACCGATTGCTGAGCAGGCACGAAGCTGCCTGGGCTGTTGTCGAAACCGATGACAAGCCGGCTGTCCGCGAGATCACGGCTCCTTTCACATATATCCGATTGCGTAAGAGTTCGTATGCTCCGCAAGAAATCTCAGAATGGTCACGCTGGATCGGTTGCCAATCCGGCGATTGCTACGCCTACCTGAAACACCAGGGTGAGGCACCGCGGTGGGCCCGAGAATTGCGGGACTCGTTTCCCAGCCACCTGTGAGGCTTGGCGGCGTGGCCGATCTCTTTCTCACGGTCCTTCGTGGCCCAATCGACTCCTGTTCGCAACCGCACCCCATTATGCGGACAGTGCACTGGCCTGTTTTCCTCTATCGGCGGCACCCCCTCACCGTTCGTAGTGTCGAAACACCAGTTCCCGATAGCCCAGGAACGGGTTTTCCGAATGGACCTCGAGCAGAGACGGAAGCCGTTGCACGAGGGATGTTACGGCGTGTCCGGCAGCGGTTTCCGGGGGAGCACGTCTCCAATACCCGAAATAGCTTCGAATCAACACACTCTGGTCGTCTGACGGTAGCGTCCGAAGATTGCGCACGAAGTGGCGAAAAGATCGACTCTGGAAGAGATAGAACTCCACGTTCGAGAGATAGAACGCCGAGACTTTGAGCTGCTGACCGTTCAGGAACGCGGCCACTCGACTGAGCGCTTCCTGACCGGCAAGATTCCCGATCAAAGGGATGATCCGATTCTGCCGTTGAAGCTGTCTAACGATCGTATAGGCCGACTCGGATGCAAGATAGTTATGCTCGTGATCTTCCAGATCGGTTGCTGTAATGAGTTCTCCGAAGGTGGGGTAGAAGCTCCGGGCAGGGCGCCCGTGGCTGCGGAACTTGAGATCGAGGTGTTCTCGAAAGAAAGAATTGGCCATTTGCCTGATCGGTCCCCGATCGGATTCCAGAATCAAATCGGGAAAGCGGCTGCGTAGCTGCTGCCAGCTCTCGAGGAACACTGCTTCGAAATAGTCGGGATCCGAGGCCAGCTCGCGAAGAGACTCCACGATTTGACGGCCCGAGGCGGCCGGATTCACTGCCTTGGTCGGAACAGGTTTGCCTAGCAGCCTCGCAAGGTACTCCCATCGATTCCCGGACATTTCGAAGAGAGCTTTGAAGTAAAGATGTTGAAGCTGGTTGTCTCGCCGCACATCGACCATGAATCCGATTGCCGGACGGACCGCGGCAATATAGCTGAAATTCTGATCCGGCCCCACTCCCAGATAGGCCCCTCCCGCTCGGGTTACGGCCTTCAGCCGCGGGATCACGTGCAGATAAGAGCTTTCATTAGAGATCAAATTGTCGGTGTCGAAGAAGCCAGGGGACTCACTCATTTCCAACGCGAGTCGTTGGAATTCGTGATCTGTGATCTCTAGCGTCCGGGCTGCTGGCTGGGAGGCTGGCCTGCAGGATGAAGCCAGAAGAAGGAGAACGGTAAGAAATCTTTTGGTCAACATCACATCCAATCCCTATTATAGACGACAGCTCAACGGGTCAAGTCTCGCGACTCAGGTTGTGCTGTATGCGACCAGGCGGAATCACACGAAATCGTTATAATGGAATATTAATGGTCTTCAGGGTACTCCTTCTTGCCGGAATTTTGAGCTTGGCTTGTCTCGGCTTGATACTGGCCTTGGACACGGATGACGGGGATCAGGTCGTTCCGGAATTCAGCTTTCTCCGTTTGATGTACAGTAGTTCTTCTTGGGGTCCTGGGAGGCCATCGTGGGCCATAGACTACCCGAAAGCCGACAAACAATTCCTCTACGGTCTGCGCAAGCTGGTCGACTTCACGTTTGTCGGAGCCGAAAACAAGGCCTTGCCAATTATGGATCCCGGGCTCTTCGACTACCCCTTCGTGTATGCCGTCGAAGTAGGAAACATGGAACTCTCCCAGGAAGAGGCAGACCGCCTGCGAGAGTATCTGCTGCGAGGAGGCTTTCTCGTGGTTGATGATTTCCATGGCCCTTACGAGTATCGGAATTTTTATAACCAGATCCGTAAGGTCTTTCCAGAATACGAGCCCTTTGAACTGTCGGTGGATCATCCCATCTTTCATTGCTACTATAGCATCGACGAACTCATCCAAGTTCCTGGTTACCAATTCGTATATTCCGGCCAAACCTGGGAAAAAGGTGGGTACGAAGCCCACTACATGGGCATTAAGAACGACGAAGGCCGGCTCATGGTGATGATCAACCACAACGTTGATCTCGGTGACGCATGGGAGTGGGCGGAGAGAGAAGAATATCCCAGAGAGTACGCAAACCTGGCATTCCAGCTGGGCATCAACTATATCATCTACGCGATGACGCACTGACCGGCGAAACTTCCAACTTCCAACTTCCAACTCCCAACCGGGCTCCACTTCAGACCTGCGAAATCCCGCTTCATACTTGCTTCCCAAAAGAGGTATCCTGTGGGTTCCTGAGGGCTTTATCAAGGCCACATCAATTATCAAGTGCTGAGGAGGTGTTCACCATGTCAGTTGCCAAAGTCATCGAAGTCATTGCGGAATCGAAGAAGGGTTGGGAAGATGCAGCTGAGCAAGCTGTCAAAGAGGCTTCCGCGACAGTGCGCAAGATTCGCCACGTGTACGTCGAGGGGATGCAGGCCATTGTTGAAGATGGGAAGATAGCCCGCTATCGCGTCAACTGCAAAGTTACCTTCCTCGTCGACTAGTGGAGAGGGCCTTGGCAAGAGACTGTCGGGTTCTGCTGATCGGATTCGGAAACGTCGGTCGACGTCTGTGTGAGCTGCTCAGCGAGGAAATTTCCTTTCATCCTCAATTGAAGCGACTCCGAATCCGCTGCATCGGCATCTTTACGGCTCGTCACGGTGCCTGGGTAGATGCCGAAGGTATCGATCTCGCTAAGGTACTCCGTCTTTACCGCCGACATTCGCGCTTGCCTCTAGACCACCCCAGTGCGACGAAGTTGAGTGTGGCCGAAGCCGTGGCCGAGCTCGACTATGATGTGTTGATCGAGCTGACCACGCTATCCATTGAACGGCGTGGTGAGCCAGCCCTCAGCTACATCAAGCAGGCCCTCCGGAGAGGGCTCCACGTGGTCACAGCCAACAAAGGTCCAGCCGCCTTTGCCTTATCCGAGTTGCGGGAGATGGCCCAACGCGGAGCCTGTCGATTTCGTTTCGAATCGACAGTTTTGGATGGCTTTCCTGTCTTCAACTTGCAGCGCCACGGTCTGAGCGCATCGCGCTGTCTGAGGCTGGAAGGAATTCTGAACTGCACCAGTAATTTCGTGCTGGCGAGCGCGCTGGAGAACGGTGAACTCGAGGGCGCCATACGTGAGGCCCAGCGCAAGGGATTTGCCGAAGCCGATCCCAAGCTGGATCTGTTGGGCTGGGATGCAGCTGCGAAGATTACGATTCTCGCCAACACTCTCTTGCTGGCCAATCTGACCCCGCTCGATGTAGCCCGGGATGAACTCAGCCCCTGGCTCATTGAGAAACTGGCCAAGGTGAAGCGGCCGGGTGACTGCTGGCGACTGGTAGCCCAGGCCTCGCTGCAGGGTGGGGAGGTTGAGGCTCAAGTCGAGTTGATGAATCTTCCGCTCGATCACCCTTTCCGGACGCTAAGTCCCTCCAGCGGAGGATTGCTAATCGAGACTGATCTGACGGGCCGACTCTTCTTTGCCCAACGAGATCCGGATCTAACCGATACGGCCTATGGAGTTATCCAGGATCTATGGGACTTGCGAGGAGGATCTGGTGCTTAACTAAACTGGCTTGGGAATTGGACCCCTGGTCCCTGCAGCCCTGAAACTTCAATGCACGTCCTCGGGGACGGCTCCGGCCAGACCGACACTCAACAGGAGCGCCCACTGAGTGCCCAGGTAGGAATCTCGAAGCTCGAAGATCTCCTTGTTAGGAGAGTGCGCTCCACGACCTTGGCCGCCCCCATCGATCGTGATGGCAGGAATTCCCAGGTTGATCGGAATGTTGGCATCGGTGCTGGCCGCGTTGAGGCGGGCTGAGATGTCGAGCTTCTTGGCGGCGGAGAGGGCGAGTTGAACAATGGGCGCTTCAACCGAAAGACGTCCTGCCGGCCGAATGCCAATTGTCTCGAGCTCCACCGCTACCTTTTCCTGGGGATGATTCCATCGGTCGTTTTCGTCGGTCACGGCTTTGTCCATGGCAATTTTGAAACGCGAAACCAAGTTTGCCAAGGCCGCCGGATCCACCGACCGCAGGTCAACCAACATGCTGGGTTGGAAGGGGATGGAATTGACCGATGTTCCCCCCTCGATGACGCCTACATTGAAGGTCGTCTTGGGGTCTGCCGGAACCTCAAGATCCGAAAGCAGGGCAATGGCCCGGCCCATTGCGTGGATCGGGTTGGGGAGTCCAAAGGCCCCGAAGCTATGCCCTCCCGGTCCCACGAGGTTGACCCGATAACGTTCGGAGCCGACGGCCCGGTGAGTCAAATCGTAGCCTGCTCCATCAACTGAGATAAAGGCGTCGATCTCTCCCAGAGGTTTCTTCTCAAAGAGATGACGAACACCCCGCAAATTGCCCTCGCCTTCCTCCCCTACCGTTCCCACGAAAACGATCGTACCCAGGAGCGGCACCTCGGCCTCAGCAATCGCACGGGGCACTCCATAAACGACCGCCAATCCGCGGCAGTCGTCGACGATGCCCGGGCCGACCAGTGTCGCTCCCACGCGCTTCACTCGTACATCCGTGCCCTCCGGAAAGACCGTGTCCAGATGAGCAGAGACTACGATTCGAGGTCGCGCCGACCGGCTTTCCATCGAAGCCAGAACGTTCCCCTCGCTGTCGATGGTGACATTCTCTAGACCCATTTGCCGGAACAGTTCTGCATAGGCTTCAGCGCGTTTGGCTTCCTTAAAGGGCGGAGCCGGAATCTGGCAGAGCTCTATTTGAGTCTCGATGGTCGACCCCTCGAGACGCGCGGCTGCCTCCAGAGCCACCTGAACTCTGGCATGTCTCCAGGTCGCCTCCATCTCCTGACCATTCAGGTAACTCTGGAGAGAAAACCCCAAACCGGTGATCAAAACGAATGAACAGGCCCACGCCTCAATTGCGGGAGCTATTTTCCTTGATGTACTTTTCAATCTGCTTCTTTCCAGGAGTGTCAGGCCGCTTTTCGATATATTGCCGAAAATGCTCAACGGCCAAGTCTGTGTAGCCGGCCGCACGATAGAGAGTGGCAAGGCGCATGTGAGCATCTGCCATCTCGAGCGGTTCCAACTCAATTGCCTTTTCCAGGTGGGGCACAGCCTTCGATCCCTTCTTGACTTGCAAATAAGCTTCGCCCAACAGCATATGTGCCTCAGCGAATTCTGGGACCGCACCCACTACCTGTTCCAGTTCAGCGATTGAATCGTCGTATTGCTTCTGCTGAAAGAGGAGCTTGCCCAGATTGTGATGCCCAAGAATAAGGTCCGGTCGCAGCTCTAGGGCCTTTCGATAGGCATTTTCGGCCGGACCCGGCTGGTTCATCCGAAAACGCACCGATCCCAGTTCAATCCAGGCTTCGAAGTCTTTCTTGTCGCCAGAAATCAACTTCTCCAACAGCTCATCGGCGCGGGCCAAGTCGCCTTCACTTTGAGCCGCTTGTGCTTCCGAGAAGAGCTTCTCTTGCTGAGCCGGACGAGCGTAGACGGTTTGGCTTGACTCCTGCGCCCGTTTGCCGAGGCTGTCGCTCCACTCGAACTCCAAATCGCGGCGAATGTCGGTGGCACGCATCTCATTGACCAGACGGTTCATTCTGGCCACTTCCCGATCACCCATTTCGATGGTGAGGACATAGTCTCCGTTAGGCACGCTGAGGAAGCGGTAACGACCTCCATTGCTGACGGTTCGACGCCCGACAACTATTCCACTTACAGCTTTCAGTACGATTCGGTAGGCGCTTTTTTCCTGCCCGTCAGCCCCTTTTCCACCCACTTTCAAATCGCCGTACAGGATATGCTCTGGGCCGCCTGCTACGGGGTTGCGGGACTGCGCCTGCACACCAGCCAGCAGGCAAAGGACAGTAAGGAGAATACCAACCAGGGAGTTCAGCCTTTTTGACATGCTAAATCGGATGCTAGCACAACCCGCTACTCCGACCCAATTTCGCTTCGCACACGAATCGTGGTCCCGCGCAATCTACACCCGGGCTCGGACCGGCTTTCTGGGACAGATGCGCTGACGCTTCCAGTTGTGCAATAATCTCAAGTTTGCCATGAGTGACACCATTACGCGGGGCATCCGCGTCCAAGTGAAGAGTCAGTTTGTTCCCGAGCGTAGTTCACCTGAGAAGAAGTACTTCTTTTTCTCGTATCGGGTGCGCATTACGAATCTGGGAAAGCAGCGAGCTCAGCTAATCAGTCGCATCTGGATCATCACAGATGCCGAGGGACACCAAGAGACGGTAACGGGACCGGGAGTGGTTGGAGAACAACCCGTTCTTGAACCGGGAGACAGCTTCGAATATACGAGTTTTTGCCCCCTCACGACCTCGGTTGGCTCTATGCATGGGAGCTATCAAATGGAGGGGGTTGATGGGCAGGGGTTCGAGGCCACGATTCGACCATTTTCTCTGGCTGTGCCGACCGCCCTGAATTGATCCGGAACCGGAAGTGACCTGGGCCCGCAGCCTCCCCGACTACTCAGGTGCCTCGATCTGTTTCTTGAAGTCGCAGTTCGGGTTGTTGCAGATATGGGAGGTACCTGACTTCTTGGTGATCTGCAGCAACAAGTAGGGATTCTCACACTGCGTACAGGGTTCCGGAAGTGGCTTCTTCCAGAGTACGAACTTGCACTTTGGATAGCGATTACAGGAGTAGAAGAGCTTTCCTCTGCGGGATTTCTTCTCGACGATATCTCCTTCTTTGCAGTCGGGGCAATCGACTCCCGTCTTTTTCTGCTTGATATAATGGCAATCGGGATAGTTGCTGCAGGCTACGAAGGCGCCATAACGCCCTTGTTTCTTGGCCAGTTGGGCACTACATTCAGGGCAAGCTTCGTCCAATAGTTCATCTTTGACGACCGCTTCTTGACCATCGACTTTCACGAGTCGGCGGGTGTTTTTGCATTCTGGATAGCCGGTGCAGGCCAGGAATTCGCCGTAACGCCCCTTCTTGCGCGCCATCGGCTGTCCGCATTTTTCGCAGGGATCGATTTCTTCCACCTGGGAAGCGGACTTCTCTTCCGTTTCCGGCTTCTGAAGCTGTTTCGTATTTCGGCACTCTGGGAAATTCTTGCAGGCGATGAAGCGCCCAAAACGACCCCATTTGATTACCATCGGGGATCCGCATTTTTTGCAATCAATCCCAGCCGGAGTCTCTTCCTGCTTGAGATTCTTCATCTCCTGCTGTGCTTGTTTCAGCTCGCGAGAGAAATCCTTGTAGAATCCCTGGAGTGCAGCTACCCAGTCCTTCCCATTCTCGATCTCGTCAAGATCTCTCTCCAGACGTGCCGTGTAGTCATAGCTGAAGATATCCTCGAAATTCTCAACCAGCAGACCAGACACAACCTCTCCCGTTTCCGTGGGTTCGAAACGCCGTTTGTCATTCTTCTCCACGTACTCTCGATCCTGGATCACAGTGATGATCTGGGAGTATGTTGAGGGTCGCCCGATTCCCTTTTCTTCCAAAACTTTGACCAGGTTCGCTTCGGAATAGCGCGGGGGCGGCTGGGTAAATTTTTGTTCAGAAGTAATTTCGCGGACATCGAGGTCAGTCCCGTTTTCTATCGGCGGTAGCAAACGGCCCTGATCGGTATCGTCCCCGTCGGAATCGTCTCGGCCCTCTTGGTACACCTTTAGGAATCCATCGAATCTGAGGATCGATCCAACACTCCGTAAAAGAGTGCGAGGGGCTTCAATATCGATCTCAGTCTGGTCGAAAAGAGCCGGGTTCATCTGTGAAGCCGTAAAACGTTTCCAGATCAGGTCATAGAGTCGGAACTCGTCCCTGTCGAGAAACTGTTTCAGTTCCTCCGGCCGCCTTTCTGCCGACGTCGGGCGAATCGCCTCATGTGCATCTTGGGCTCCTTTCGCGGAGCGATAGCTGCGAGCCTTGCTGGGCAGGTAAGGCTTCCCGAACTGGCTCTCAATAAAGCTCCGTACCTCTTCCAGTGCCCCCGCTCCAACCCGAGTCGAGTCGGTGCGCATGTAGGTAATCAGTCCCACCCTCTCGCTGTCCCCCAGCTCCTTCCCTTCATACAGCCGCTGAGCGATAGCCATCGTCTTTTTCACAGTGAAGCGGAGCTTCCGGGAAGCTTCCTGCTGGAGTTTGCTGGTCACAAATGGCGGAACCGGGTTTCGTTTGCGCTCCCGCTTGCGCACATCCGTGACAGTGAATCGGCCTTTCTTCAGCTCAGCCAGCAACTGGTCGGCTTCGCTCTGATTCGAGATCTTGAACTTCTTGCCATCGAGCTTGATGGCTTTAGCTTCGAAAGTCGGAGGTATAGGTCCTGCTAGTTCTGCTCCGAAGTTCCAGTATTCGTCACTGACAAAGGCGCGGATTTCCAGCTCGCGATCGACGATTAAACGGAGTGCTACCGATTGCACTCGACCTGCCGAAAGTCCACGTCTAACTTTTTTCCATAGCAAGGGGCTGATCTGATAACCCACCAGACGGTCCAAGATCCTGCGCGCTTGCTGTGCCGCCACCTTCGATCGATTGATCTCTCCAGGGCGATCGAAAGCGGCATGGATGGCGTTTTTCGTTATTTCATTGAAAAGGACCCGCCGCACCTTTCCGTTTTTCGGTGCCAGTTCCTCTGCCAGATGTTGACAAATCGCCTCACCTTCGCGGTCAGGGTCGGCGGCCAGATAGATCGTGTCGCTTTTGTTTGCAATCTTGCGCAGGTCTCTGATGATCTTCTCTTTGCCAGCAATGATTTCATAGGTAGGACGGAAATTGTCCTCAATGTCCACTCCCAGCTTCTTCTTAGGAAGGTCCTTGATATGACCCGCACAGGCACGAACCACGAAATCTTTGCCCAAATAGCGGCCAATTGTTCGGGCTTTTGCTGGGGATTCGACGATCACCATTGATTTTGCCATCGTTTCGTTCGACTCCGTTTCTGGTTCGGTTTGTCCGAACCCTTATTTTCTATAACACACTCGCCGCTCTTTGTGAGGACCCGCGTCACACTAGTCTCTTGTGAAAGCGGCGTCCCGGGGTCTGCACCACGAGCCCTTTGAGTTCCAGGGAAAAGAGAGTGTGTTGGAGGATGGCAAGCTCCTGACTGGTGCTCTCCAGCAGCTCGTCTATATGTTGAGGGTGGTGAGGTTCGAGAAGTTTCAAAACTAGTCTTTCCTGCTTCGATAGTGCCACTGCGGAGGCCCCCTCCCTCCCTGAAACAGCTTCGTCCGGAGCTGAAGTCAGGCGCAGCAGCCCCTCCAAAGTGTCCGGTCGAAGCTGGTCCAAGACATCCTGAGCCGAGAGTAAAGGATGAGCTCCTTGCTTGATCAAGTGGTTCGGGCCGAAACTCCCGAGATGGGTCACTGCTCACGGCACGGCCCATAGTTCCCGATCCTGTTCGAGGGTTAGCCGCGCCGTGATCAACGATCCTGAAAAACGTGCTGCCTCCGTAATGATCGTGCCTAGCGACAAGCCGCTGATAATGCGATTGCGCACTGGAAAGTTGGGGGGCGCCGGATAGCTTCGGCAGGGAAATTCGCTCACCAGACACCCACTCTCCAAGATCCGGTCGAAGAGTTTTGCATTCTCCTTGGGATAGATAACATCCACTCCGCAGCCCAGTACGGCTATTGTTGCTCCTCCCGCTTCAAGAGCTCCTAGATGGGCCCGAGAGTCTATCCCCCGAGCCAAACCACTGGTAACCACGAGGCCATATCGGGCTAGCTCTCCGGCGATTTTTAGGCTGATTTCGGAGCCATAGGCAGAGCATCGGCGGGACCCCACGATAGCAATTGAGGGTTCTTTTAAAAGAGCCGATTTGCCCCTCGAGTAGAGGATCGGCGGTGGATCGGGAATCTGCTTCAGCTGATCGGGATACTCAGGGTCGGACTGCGAGAAGATTTGACTGTTTACGGCCCGGGCCATCCCGAGTTGAGATTCAGCAATCTGGCTGGCGAGGCCACTGAGCAACACTTTGCGAGCCACGGCCGGAACGCGATGGTGCCTGAGATCGGCCTCCCCCAACCGGCATACCTCGCGGGCTGAGCCAATTCGGGTGACCAATTGCTGAATCCGTTGTCGCCCCAGTTTGGGTACCAGCGTCAACACCAGGAGAGCCCATGTTTCGTCGCGCATGCTCACCCCTTACTAACGGCTCAGCCGGAAAAAGTGCGAAGCCTCCTGGGGTCTGGCAGTCTCAGACAGGCTCCCAGGACCCGCCCGAATAGTGGCGCGGAACCCGCAGGAAACATGGCGGTTGACGCGTTTTTCGAAACGAAGGCCAAGAGCTGCTAAGATGACACTTGATTTGTGGGACGCCGTATGCCACAGGCTTTCTTGGAGTTCTCTCCCTGGATGGCATTGAAGTGGTTTCGGAGTTGTGGGAGGGGCCCTTCCCAGGCCGCGAGAGGACCGTCAGGCCCGAATCTAAAGATTCTATTTTCGATAGGATCGCCGCCTCAGAAGGTGCCTCCCACGGTTCTGAAGCACGGCTTTCCTGTGCCACATCATCCCCCCCTTTGTGGCTGACAGGGAGCTCAGTTTCCTTTCCTGAATGATCCGGCCAGCGGCCGGGGGATGGACTAACCTGAAACTTAGAGTCTCATTCATCAACTTTCTGAACTCGGTTCCACTGGGCTGGGGATTCCTGCACGGCGAGCAGCGGGAGCACTTCGAACTGGCCTTTGATGTCCCCTCTCAATGTGCTCAGCGACTGGCGGCGGGGGCTGCCGACGTAGGACTCATCCCGGCAATTGAATACCAGAGAATTCCACGCCTCAGGGTCCTACCCGACATTTCGATCTCCGCCAAGCGGGAAGTTAAGAGTGTGCTCTTTGTCAGCCACAAACCCCTGGATGAAATCCGAACAATAGCGCTGGATACCTCGAGCCGAACGTCGGTTGCGCTGCTCCGGGTCTTGCTCGAGATTTTTCATGAGCGAGTCGGGCTCAGGTACCAATCCCAACCCCCAGTGCCCGAGATCATGCTTGGTAGTTGTGATGCGGCGCTGATCATTGGTAACCCCGCACTCCATTTGAAGTCGAGCGGTCTGCGAGTCTACGATTTGGCTCGCGAATGGGTGAAATTCACCGGTTTACCGTTTGTGTTTGCCTTTTGGGCGGTTGCGGATGGCGTCGTGTTGGGAGCAAATCTCAACACCTTCTACCAGTCCAAAGCAGCTGGCCTTGCGGCTATCCGAGAAATCGCCGACAGTTACGCCAGCAGCCTGGGACTTCAGCAGGATGAGACACGTGAGTACCTGCAGAGGCACCTCGACTACTCACTGGATGGGGCGAATCTGAAAGGACTGAATGTGTTTTACGAACTGGCCCACCGACTGGACTTGATCCCTGCCATCCAGCCGGTCAGATTCTATCCGGTAGAAAGCCGGATGGAGGTCGATTTTGAGGGTTAGATGCGGGCTTGAAGTGCTTCTTCAAGACCGTCAGGATTTGCTCCGTAATGCCCGTGTCGGCGTCATAGTGAACGCTAGTTCTGTCGACTCGAACTTTACCCACCTGGTGGATCTCTTCCACCGTCATCCGGCCATCGATCTGCGCGCCATTTTCGGGCCGCAGCACGGCTTCCGTGGCGAAACTCAAGACAACATGGTCGAATGGAAAGGCTTTCAGGATCCGGTTACGGGTCTTCCGATCTATAGCCTGTATGGCGAAACCCGGCAGCCCAGCCCGCAGATTTTGCAGGGTCTTGACCTGCTGGTCTTCGATGTCCAGGACGTTGGGGCCCGGTACTACACTTTTATCTATACGATGGCACTGGCGATGCAGGCTTGCCGTTCACATAATCTCCGCATGGTGGTTCTGGACCGTCCCAATCCAATTAATGGAACCCAGCTCGAGGGGCCTGTTCTGGATCGACGCTTCAGCTCGTTTGTGGGGTTGTTTCCGCTTCCCATTAGGCACGGCATGACAGTTGCAGAATTGGCGCTCTACTTCAATCGTCAGGAAATCGGTTGCGAACTCGAGATCGTGCCGATGGATGGCTGGGTGCGGTCCGCATTCTTTGATGAAACCGGCCTGCAATGGGTCCTCCCTTCTCCCAATCTACCGACTCTCGATAGTGCTCTGGTCTATCCAGGCCTTTGCTTGCTGGAAGGGACTAACGTTTCTGAAGGGCGCGGCACCACTCGGCCTTTCGAATTCAGTGGAGCCCCCTGGGTTGAGCCCGATGGCTTCACCACCCGATTGAATTCTCTCCAACTGCCGGGTGTGCACTTTAGACCGGTGGAGTTTATTCCTACTTTCCACAAGTGGCAGGAGGCTCGCATCAGCGGAGTGCAGATCCATGTTACGGACCGCACGTCGTTTCTGCCCTTCCGCTGCGGATTGACGTTGCTCAAGGCGTATCGTGACACCGCGCCGACAGAGTTCCATTGGAATGACCCTCCCTACGAATATGAAGATGAGAAGCTCCCTATCGATATCCTTTGCGGTACGGATCGAATCCGAATTGGTCTAGAGCGAGGGGATGAAATCATTGACTTGGAAGCAAGCTGGGAGGAGGAGCTTCTGTCTTTCGAGGCGATCCGGCAGGAGTTCCTGCTATACAGGTAAGGAAGCTTGTGATGGCCACTGAAACCGAAGTCAAAATCGAAGTCGATTCCCAGGAGCTGGACCGGGTCCGGCGACGACTGGCTGGCGAGAGTACTCCAAAAAAACCCCGGCAAGAAGAGCAGAATGTGCTCTATGATCAGGACGGCCGCCTCGCAGCTCAGGGCTGTACGCTTCGCCTGCGCAGTTATGGAGGGCGCTCGATTCTGACCTTCAAGGGTCCTGTTGACGCGACATCCCTTTTCAAGCGCCGCCCCGAATTTCAGACCGAAGTTGAGGGTCGGCAAATGCGCGAAATCCTAGTCGGGCTCGGGTTTGAACCCCTCTTTCGCTACGACAAACATCGCGAAATCCGAAACTGGACTTTCCAAGGATCCCAGATCGAAGTCTGTCTGGATGAAACGCCCGTCGGTCTCTTCGTTGAGCTTGAAGGGGATCCCTCTTCGCTCGAGGCGGCCGCTCAAGAGCTGGGCTGGTCGCGGGATCGCTTCATCAAGAAAAGTTACGTCGAAATCTACAAGGAGAGGTTGTCTACTTCTGACAGGGAAAATGATTGAGCTCTCCAGCGACTCGAAAGCTCCGGCCGGCCTGGTTCTGGCGGCCGGTCTGGGGACGCGATTGAGGCCGCTGACCGACCGCTTGGCCAAACCGGCTATCCCTTTCTTGGGACGGCCTCTGATACATTACCCGCTTTCTCTCTTGTATCGCGGTGGCCTGCGGCGAATTACCGTCAACCTGCACCACCGTCCAGAATCCGTGCGGCAGGCAGTGGAATCCTGGCGCCCCCAAGATGTCGAGCTGAACTTTTCGACAGAGCCCGAAATCCTGGGCACCGGTGGAGCCCTTCGCGAGGCTGCCGAACATCTCAGTGGAGTCGATTCCTTCGTCGTGATCAACGGAAAGGTCTACTTCGAGCAGGCGTTGCAACCGGTCATTGCCCAGCATCTTCAGAGCAACGCGTGGGTAACCATGGTGGTTGTCCCGCATTCCGGCCACGAACCCTTCAATCCGGTCCTGCTCGGTACCAGCCGTCGTGTCCAAGGCTTCGCATTGCGCAGCCAGTTGCAGGACTTTTCCAACGCTTACATTTATACGGGATTGCAGATTATCTCTCGCCAGGTTCTGGATAGGATCCCCCCCGGATTCAGCGACACCGTAAACGATATCTATCCCGCTTTGATCGCGGAAGGCCGGCGTATCGAAGCTTTCATTAGCGATGCCTTCTGGAGCGAGTGCAGCACTCCCCGACGTTACCTCGACAATGCTCTCGGGGTGGCGGCCCGCGGAGTCCTAGGCGGTGATGTGAGCTATGACGATCGGCTTGAGGTGGTGGCGGGGCCGAATTTCCAGGTTGCCCAAGAAGCCGAGCTGAATCGAGTCGTGGCCTGGGATGAAGTCAGGATCGGACCCAGGAGCCATCTCCGCAATGCGATAATTTGCCATGGCTGCAAAATTCCCGCCGACACTCGCTTGGAAGACGCGGTGGTCGTCGTACGATCGGACCAGTCTCCAGAACCGTTTGGCAAGGCTAAACCGCTGGCCGATTGTCTGGTGTGGCCCTTAGAATAAAAAAAGATGTGTGATTCCACCTTTCCGGCCACTCAGCAACGGCTGAGGTGTTTCGTCCAGTCTGCTCTGCGCAGTGAACCCGGCACCTACAGCATCTCGAAGTTGATCGGAGATGCTTCAACGCGGCAATACTACCGGTACGCGAACCAGTCGGGAGAAGCCTATATTCTTGCGGCCTATCCGGAGCCTTTTGATGTCTCTCGATTCTCTTATGCCCAGATTCACAGCCTGTTCCGAAAACTCCAGATAAAGGTGCCCAGGCTCCTCCAAATGGACGGCCGGTTGGGGATTGTGTTGCAGGAGGATCTGGGGGACACGACCTTAAAAGAACACTTTGTCCAATGCTCCGATAAGGAACGCCTCGCCTGCTTGCGGACGGCTATCGATTACATTGTTGAATTGCAGATACGGGGCGGGAATCTGCTGGACGAAGACGACGAAGCCAACAGCTTGTCCTTCGACGCCGAGAAACTGAAGTGGGAATTACAATTCTTCTATCGCCATTATCTGGTCCAGCGCCCCGAACTGCTACCCGAGAACGAAAGGGAATTGTGGATCGAACTCGATCGGATCTGCGTCGAGCTGGCAAGCCATCCGCGTGTCCTCTGTCACCGTGACTTCCACATTCGAAATTTGATGCTGTGCTCGGATTCACTATTCGTCATCGACTTTCAGGATGCCCGGTGGGGTCCGCCGACATATGATTTGGTCTCACTTCTGAAGGATTCGATTTCTCTCAACCGGGGCGAGACCAATGAACTGATAAACTATTACCTTTCGAGGCGTCCGGAACTGGACGATGAAAAATTCGAGCGCCAGTTTCAGTTGATGAGTGTACAGCGCCTCCTCAAGGCTTTAGGGACATATGGTTACCAGGTCAATGTGCGAGAAAATCTCTCGTACGAACAATACATGCGAGGTTCCCTCGAGCGGGTGCGTGATGTGTTGCACAGTCTGCCCGAACTGACCGCGCTGCCGCTGGTAGTCAAGCGTGCGTTGGAACCGTTTGCGGGCTCCCGGCCCTAGTGAGTGATCGCGGATGCAAATCTATATCGAAGATTTGGGAAAACATGTCGGCGAGACGGTTATGATTCGGGGTTGGCTCTACAACCTGACCAAGAAGGGCTGGCTTTGTTTCCTGCTGGTGCGAGATGGCAGCGGCTTGGCGCAATCGGTGGTCTTCAAGAAAAATGTCACTGAAGAGACATTTCAGGCTGCCGATACCTTGACCCAGGAGTCATCGCTTGAGGTGATAGGAGAAGTGCGAGCCGACGCGCGCGCTCCCGGCGGATTCGAGATCGATGTGAAGGATCTGAAAGTGGTCCAGCTTTCCGAGGGCTACCCGATCACTCCCAAGGAGCATGGAACCAGCTATCTCATGCAGCGGCGCCACCTGTGGATCCGTTCGGCTCGCCAGCACGCGATCCTGAGAGTGAGAAGCGAGGTTGTAAAAGCGGCGCGCGATTTCCTCGACGATCGGGGATTCGTGTTGGCCGATACGCCAATCATCACGCCCGCTGCTTGCGAAGGCACGACCACTCTCTTCGAATTGGGTTACTTCGATGACCAAGCCTATTTGGCACAGAGCGGCCAGCTCTACAACGAGGCTCTGTGTATGTCAGTCGGCCGAACCTACTGCTTCGGTCCCACGTTTCGGGCGGAGAAGTCCAAGACCCGTCGACACTTGATGGAGTTCTGGATGGTCGAACCGGAGGTCGCGTTTGCTGTCTTGGAGGACATCATTCAACTGGCCGAGCAGTATGTGTCATTCATTGTGCAGCGAGTCCTGGAGCGTCGTGGTCGAGAACTCGAAACATTGCAGCGTGATACCAGTAAACTGGAGCAAATCCTTCCTCCCTTCCCACGCATGACCTACGATCAAGCCTTCGACATTCTCGAAACGGAGGGGAGTGAGACTGCACGAGGAGCGGATCTCGGAGGTGGCGACGAGACGATTCTAGCTTCCCGACAAGACACACCCCTGGTCGTGACCCACTATCCCGCTTCAGTCAAGGCCTTCTACATGGAGCCCGATCCCATGCATCCCAACTTGGCACTGTGCATGGATGTGTTGGCGCCTGAAGGGTACGGCGAGATCATCGGAGGGAGCCAGCGTATCTGCGATCATGAGCTGCTGCTCCGCCGAATCCAAGAGCACAACCTGCCCCAAGAGGCATTCCAGTGGTATTTGGATTTGCGACGCTACGGTAGTGTTCCCCACTCCGGTTTCGGCATGGGGATCGAAAGAGTAGTTGGCTGGATTTGTGGCCTAACTCATCTCCGCGAAGCTATTCCGTTTCCACGGCTGCTCTACTCGATGTATCCCTGAGGACTGATGCTCGACATGTTCGCGACCACAGCCGATTACTCGGACGGGCTAGCCGGGCTAGAAAGAGCGCTCTTGCTGGGGTTGCTTCTCTCCTGCATTCTTGCTCCCACCCTGGCCCAAGGACCGGAGACGACTATCGGTCAGACACTCGATAAGGTAGCCAGGCTCAGACTGTCGGGTAAGCCCGCCTTGGCTGTCGAACAGATGCAGCTTTTAGAGTCGGCACTCGGCGCTGACGGCGTTCGTCGGAATCACTTGGATTACCTGAAAGCCGTCCTGCTTCGTGAGGCCGGCAGGCTGGAAGCCGCTTGTGCTCTCTTTCGTGATTTGAACGAATCCTTCCCGCTCCGAGAGAATCTACTCCTGCACCTCTTCGAATGTTTTCCGATCGATCAAAGACGTCCGCTCTATGAAGAATTCTTGAGGGCCAAGGGTCACCCCAGATATACGCAGACGCTTTTTCAGTTTGCACGGCTATTGCAACGGACGGGAGACTTGGCCGAGGCCAAGAAGCGATACGATCAGGTCTGGCGTGCACGTGGACCGCTGTGGAGAGCGGCGGCTCTCCAACATGCCCGGCTGCATATTGTTGAAGGAGACAAAATCTCGGCCGTCAATGACCTCGAGAACCTGATCTCGCGACACGAGCGAGGTGAGGTTGCTCATCAGACTGTCATTGACTTGGAAACACTGCAGGCCGGAACCAGGCTCAACGAAACTCGCTTACGAAAACGGGTTCGGATCTACATGAACCAGCGGGCTACCGAGCCGGCGCGGCGCCTGCTCCAAGAGCTCCTAGAACGCTTTCCGAAGAGCCCTTCCATCGACCAATACCTCTATCAAATCGGGCGCAGCTACGTACTGGATGAGGATTTCAGAACCGCCATCCAGTCCTATGAGACCGCCTATCGACACTCTCCGAGCGAAGCGTGGGGAGTACGCAGCAAGTATCTGGTTGCCAATACGGCTCTCCGAATCAACGATTTCGACCTCGCCAAGAGGACATACGAATTCCTCATAAGGGAGCATCCGACGAATCGTTACTCAGTTGATGCCCGCTATAACTTGGCCGATACCTATCGCTGGTTGGGAGATCTTGAGGCCGCTGAAGTTTCCGCTAAAAAAGCCCTGCAAGTTGTCTCGGTGGTTGATAAGCGGCGCTTTTATTACTTCCTGGCCAGGCTCTACCTGGAGGAGAAACGTTTTCAGGAGAGCTTGACGCAATTGGCGAGGCTGGAACGCTACAGCTCCCGCCGTTTGCCGCCGGGAGTCACCAGCCAGGAGATCTTCTATCTGAAGGGCTTGAATCTGCAGGAATTGCAACAGCAGGAAACGGCCCAGTCAGCCTTCCAAAGCGCAGCTCGCAAAGGAAACGACTATTTCGCCCAGATGGCAGCTGCCGAGCTGAAGGAGCTTCCCTCCAAGACGACCCCTCCCGGCGATCAACAGTGGTTGGATAAGCTCCTCGAGGCCCGCGCCTCAATGGGCGCGGAATCACCACCCTCGCGCCCCACCAATCGCCGCGATCGGGTCGGGGAACTCCTTTTCCTGCGCCTTTACGACGAGGCTGCAACCGAAATCCGTTGGGGTGGTAGTGCTCTCTTCCAGGGGCGCAGAACCGATTATCTCTTCAACCGAGCTTATTACAACGCTCTTGGCGGATTAGCAGAAGCCTCGCTGACGGCAGCAGAGCTGCTTGAACGGGCGGCATTTTCTCGGACCCAGTTCAAGGACTATCCGAGATTAATTCGGACTCTGTTGTATCCGCGACATTTCGCGAGCGATATTCAGAATGTGACTGGGGACTACGGAGTGGACTCCGATCTGATCTTAGCAGTCATGAAACAGGAGAGTCGATTCGATATCGATGCATTCTCACCGGCCACGGCCCGCGGACTCATGCAGTTTATGGTGCCTACTGCTCAAAGCCTATCTCGTGAACTCGGGCTTGAATTCGAGGATTCGACGCAGCTCTTTGAACCAGGCCTGTCTATCCGACTTGGTGGTTTCTATCTCAGCAAGTTGCTCGATCAGTTTCAGGGTTCTCCTGAACAAGCTCTGGCCGCATACAATGGCGGTTCCGACAATGCCGCCCGCTGGGGAGAAAAGCTGACCTGGCGGCGTGCTGATCTTTTCGTCTCTAATATTGGTTTTCGAGAGACCAAGCTGTATGTGCTCAAAGTGATGGGTAACTACTTCACCTATCGGAGTCTGTACTCCGAACGCTCGAGTGCCGACCTCGAGTCCGAATGGCTGGCCTGGTTCCAGGACTGAAGGTCCACTCCGGCCAATCGTGGAAAAGGAAAAAATGGAAACCAAGCGCCTTCTGGGAAAAACGCTCCTGGATCAATTCAAAACTGAGGCTCGAGAAGAGATTGCCGAGTTGGCTAAGAAAGGGATAAAGCCCGGACTGGCCGTCCTGTTGGCTGGAAACGATCCGGCTTCTCAATTGTATGTGCGGAATAAGACCCGCACCTGCCAGGAATTGGGAATGAACAGCCAACAAATCGATCTCCCGGCAGATGCCAGCACGCAGGAATTGTTGGCTCGAGTCGGAGATCTCAACCGCGACGATGAGGTCGATGGAATCTTGATCCAACTCCCCTTACCTAGACAAATCGACGCGGATCGCCTGTTGCAGGCCGTTCATCCAGCCAAAGATGTGGATGGCTTCCATCCTTTGAATTTGGGCAAGCTCTTTTCAGGTCGCCCCACTCTGGCTCCCTGTACACCGATGGGAATCTTGGAGATGTTGAAACGCGAAAAGATCGAGATGCCGGGGGCCGAAGCGGTTGTAGTGGGTCGAAGCATCATCGTCGGCAAGACTATGGCCATGTTGTTGCTACAACAGAATTGTACGGTCACGATCTGTCACTCCAAGACCCGGGATTTGGGTGAAGTGTGCCATCGGGCCGACATTTTGATAGTGGCGGTGGGAGTTCCGGCCTTGGTCCGGCGAGAACACATAAAGTCAGGGGCCGTGGTGGTCGACGTTGGGATGAACCGAATCACAGAACGGGAACAGGCACTTCGCTTTCTGGGCTCGGATTCGGCCCGATTTCAGAACTTTGAAAAGCGAGGATCGGTACTGATTGGGGACGTTCAGCCTGGGGCCCCGTGGGGAATTGCCTCAGCGGCGACTCCTGTTCCAGGCGGTGTAGGTCCGCTCACGATCGGCCATCTGATGAAGAACACCGTGCAAGCCTGTCGCCAACGGCGGGGGTGACCCCACGCGAAGCGTTGTAGAATCCCAATCAGCGATTTTTGATACCATTTGGAACTGAGAGAATCCCATGAAGAGGTACCGAGCCATGAAGAGAATCTGCCTTTTGCTCCTGATGAGCGCTGTCTCCTTGGCGGCCGTTTCCATGCAATCAGCTCAACGGCTCAAGGTTGGGAAGTCGCCCCAGTTCTCCGACTTGAGTGCCGACGGGAAGCGGCTATTCGTGACCAGCTTCGCTTCGAGTAAGGTCTCTGTCGTCGATACCCAGAGCCTGGAGACGATCGGTGCCTTCTACGGCGGTTACGAGCCAATCGGGATCGGAGTTTCTCCGGCCGGAGACAAGATCTTCGTCGCCAACAGCAGCAATGGTGTGGTTAAAGCTGTTGATGCCCGCACCTATGATGTTTTGGATGACATCAAGGTGGGCGGTCGCCCGACCAACATCGTGGTTGCTCCCAGCGGCCAAATGGTTTTCGTTTTGAACTTCGGCCGAGGCAAGTATGGGAAAGTCGATTTCATTGATACCTCGACCCACAGAATCCTGAGTGAGTTGGAGATCGGAGTTACTCCCTACGCAGCCGTGGTCTCCGCTTTTGGAGATCGTCTGTTCGTGGTTTGTGCGGGTTCTAATGAGATGTATGTGATCGATATCGGAACCCGAACTATTGTCAGACAATTGCCGGTGGGACAGGGCCCTAAGGGAATCGCGGTCTCTCCCGATGGATCGACCCTCTATGTCGCGAACAGCGGAACCAACGACCTCTCCATCGTGGACGTCTTTGAGCTCAAAGAGACCCAAAGAGTGCCGGTAGGTAAGCACCCCTTCTCGGTTGCCGTCGGCCCCCAGGGAAACATCTTTGTCGTGGAAAGTGGAGATGCCACCTTGAGTATGCTAAGTCCCGATTTTCAAGAACTAGCCAGCATGAAGGTGGGAAAAGGGGCGATTGATGTGACCCTCTCGAAGAATGGCGACTATGCCTACGTCACTGCGGAGAAGGCCAGTCGACTCTACGTTCTCAAAGTTCAGTAGACTTGGTCCTGCAGACCATAATTACGGTTCGCAGGACCTAGACGTTATTTCAGAATCGCTCGTCTAGCTTCCACAAGGTGGGCGTCGTCTGGACCACTCGATTCCGCTGATTCTTTAGGCTCCTCGATGTCCTCAGCAGATCGCTTGTGGAGGGAGTAGAAAACCCCACCCGGTGAGGCCGCGATAATCAGCACGACCGCCTGCGTCAGAGAGAGCGCGACGGCCTGCTCCTCAGCAACCCCAATCTGGGTAAAAAGCAGAAAATAGAGACTTTCCCTCAGGCCGAAGCCGTTGATAGTCAAGGGAACCATGATGCTTAGATTGATGAGCGGCACGAATACCAGAAATACAGTAAACGGGGCATCGATTGCCAGGGCTTGGGCGCAAGTCCAGATGATCACGATTGATAAGAACTGGATCACCAGTGATGTGCCCAAGATGACGGCAAGCCCCCGATAGTTGCTGATTAGAGTTGTTAAACCGCCGGAAACTAGCTCCATCTTAGATTCAACGTTTTCCAGGTGAAAGCGATGAAGAAATTGGATCAGCAGGGCGTGTAACCGGTGATTGAAGATCGCAATATTGGCCAACACGTAGACTAGCGAGAGCGTCAGAAAGACCCAGATCAGAGAGATCTCGTGGACCACCAGATTGCCGGCCGTGCTCGCGACAATTCCGATCATCAAGAGCGCACACAAGCCGCCGCTCCGCTCCATGAGGGTTGACGTCAAAGTCGTCGACATTCCCAGTTTCTGTTGCTTGGCCAAATAGAAGGCCCTAAAGAAATCACCCCCAATTGATGAAGGCAGAAAAAGGCTGAAAAAGCCTCCGATAAAGGTGAAACGGGCCAGGGCCCCGAACCGGGTTATGATCCGAAAACTAACCAGAATCGCCTGCCATCGTTTGACTGAGATCAGGGAATTCACGGTCTGGATCGCTACCGCTAACAATATCCCTGCCAGACTTGCAGACCTAAGTACTCGGGAAAGAGAAGCCAGATCCATTTGACTGGCCAGGAAGCCCAGAAGCAGCAGTGTTACCAATATTTTGATTAGCGTGCTCGGTCGCATCTTTTTGGAGCTCCCAAAAGGCTCGGCCATTCTAGCTTATAATGTAGACATGCCCGTCTACGAATATCGTTGCAATTCGTGTGGGAAGGCTTTCTCCCGTTTTTTTGGCGAATCGCTGATGCGGCCCAAGCTGCCTGCCGCTGTGGAAGTCAGGACCTTGAAAGGCTGATCTCGCGGGTTGCGATGCTCCAATCTGAAGAAAGCCGCCTCGACCGAGTCGCTGAGGGCCCCGAGTTGGCGGGTATCGACGAGAATGACCCTCGCTCAATTGCCCGCATGATGCGCAAGATGGGACACGAGACCGGCGAAGACTTAGGGCCCGAATTCCAAGAAATGGTGGGCCGATTGGAAGCCGGAGAGGATCCCGAGAGTATTGAGGCTTCTATTGGCGAAGGCGGAGGTGGATCTGATCCTGACAATCTCTTCTGAACCCACGGAAATCGGATGGGATGGTGTAAGGGTATAATACGGACTTTGCTGCGGGTTGGGAGAAAGTTGGGGTCTGAGAGTCTAATCTAACAGGCTTCCAAGACAAGGGAATCGGAGTGACCGAGCCACTGAAGTCAGTTGAAGAGGAAACCCTCCCGGAAGAGCTGCGCCGGCAATTCGTCCGCGAATATAAAGAGCGATCCCTGCGAATCGTAGGAGGAGTGCCTGAAGCTGTCGTTGTCGACTTGATCCAGGTGCTGGAACGGGCTCGGCGCGATGAGCGTGTGATCTTTCTGTGCGGCAACGGCGGCAGTGCAGCAACCTCCGGACACCTGGCTTGCGAATTGGGGAAGGAGGGCTCGTGGGGCAAAAAACAGCGCTTTCGCATCCTCTCTCTTGCCGATGGGATTCCCTGGATGACAGCCATTGCCAATGACAGTGATTATTCGCGCATCTTCGTGGAACAACTGAAGAATTTCGCTTCTCCGGGAGATGTGTTGCTGGCATTCTCAGGCAGCGGAGACTCCAGCAATGTGGTCGAGGCGGTCTCCTGGGCGAAGCATAACGGAGTCTACACGGTCGGCATTACCGGCCAGCCCGGAGGAAGGCTCGCTCTCGAAGCTGAGCACGTGATTCAGGTCCCCTCCTCTCACATTGGACACATTCAGGAAGGCCATTTTCTGATCCAGCATCTGCTTGCCTATTTCTTTATCGAATGTGAGACCGAGTAGGTACCAATGCGAGCCGCATCACGAAGGAAGTAGTGTGAAAGGGATCATTCTCGCTGGCGGTGTCGGAACTCGGCTCTATCCGATCACGCTCGCTGTGAGCAAGCAGCTCCTGCCTGTCTACGACAAGCCCATGATCTTCCATCCGGTATCAACACTGATGCTGGCTGGCCTGCGCGAAATCCTAATCATCACGAATCCCCAGGATCAACCCCAGTTTCGCCGCCTGCTGGGGAGCGGCAACCAATGGGGCATCCAGCTCGAGTACGCGATCCAGGAAGCTCCACGCGGGATTGCGGAAGCATTCCTCATTGGAGAGTCCTTTTTGGCCGGGGAAGAGTCTTGTTTGATCCTAGGAGACAACATCTTCTACGGTCATGGCCTGGCCGAAAAGCTGCAAGAACGAGCCCGAATTTCGCAAGGGGCAACTGTTTTTGCCTACCATGTCCGAGATCCAGAACGTTACGGTGTGGTCAAGTTCGATTCCAGCAACCGGGTGCTCGAGATCGAAGAGAAACCTCAGTTCCCTGCTTCCAGCTACGCGGTAACAGGTCTCTATTTCTACGACAATACCGTGGTTGAAAAAGCCAAGACCCTCGAGCCCTCCAGCCGGAACGAGCTGGAGATTACCGACCTCAATCGGCTCTACCTTGAAGAGGGAGCGCTGCATGTCGTGCGGTTGGGCCGCGGCGTTGCTTGGTTGGATACAGGAACCCATGAATCACTGCTTCAGGCAGCTCAATTCATTCAGGTGATCGAAGAGAGGCAGAGCTTGAAAATCGCCTGCTTGGAAGAAGTGGCCTGGAGAATGGGCTTCATCGGGATCGAGCAGCTGCGAGAGATGGCGGCAAGGCTAGCGGGTAACAGCTATGGCCAATATCTCGAAGGACTCTTGAAAGAAGCCGCAGGGGCACCTAGCTAAACGACCGTCGCTATTGCTTTCCTCTCACCAATCCAGGGCCGCCCGTCCTTAAAAAGGAGGTGCCGAAGCGGGTTTGGAGGTCCTTTGGACCCGGGGATGGGCCTCGACAATCACCCACTCGAATCCGGCCCTCTGGCCTCGATGTCGGCTAGATCCGCCTCCACCATCAGCGCGACCAGGGCATGGAAATCGACGCGAGGATTCCACTTCAGAACTCTTCTTGCCTTGCCGGCATCAGCCACCAGTTGGTGGATCTCGGCGTTTCGGACCAAGGCCGGATCGACCTTTACAAAATCTTGCCAGTCGAGTCCCACGTGTTGGAATGCCAGTTCGGCGAATTCTTTGACGGTGTGAGCTTGACCGGTGCCTACGACATAGTCCTGAGCCTCGTCTTGCTGCAGCATCTGCCACATGGCCACCACATAGTCACCGGCGAAGCCCCAATCTCGCGTAGCCTCCAGATTCCCAAGCGACAATTCGGTGGCATGGCCCGATGAGATCAGAGCCACCTGACGCGAGATTTTGCGCGTGACAAAAGCGGTCGCACGACGCGGGGATTCGTGGTTGAAAAGGATGCCCGAGGATGCGGAAATCCCGTGGGTGTCCCGATAGTTGACGGTGATCATATGACCATAGACCTTGGCCACCCCGTAGGGATTTCGCGGAGAAAAGGGGGTGTGCTCGTTTTGCGGACTCTCCTTCACATTACCGAACATCTCGCTGCTCGAAGCTTGGTAAAAGCGAATCGCGGGGTCAACTAGCCGGATCGCCTCCAGCAGTTTGGTTACGCCCAGAGCAGCAAATTCCCCGGTCAGGACCGGATGATCCCAAGATGTTGGCACGAACGATTGAGCTGCCAAGTTGTAGACTTCGTCGGGCCGGGTATTCTCGAGGAGTCGGATCAGAGAGGCTTGATCGAGGAGATCGGCCACGCGGAGTTCGATCTGCCCCTCAAGATGAGCAATCCGTCCCCAACCCCGGGGGTGGTCCCGCCGCACCATTCCGACCACCCGATAGTGCTTGGCCAGTAGCAACTCGGCCAAGTAAGATCCGTCTTGCCCGGTCACCCCGGTTATGAGTGCGGTATTGGCCATCCCGCTTCCGTCTAAGTTGAGCGGTCAGGACTCCGAACGAAGCCTTCAGCGATCAGATAATCCAGGATACTGCGTGCATTTTCTTCGGGTGTGGACTTCACCGTATCCAAGACGATTTCTGGATTCTCGGGAGCTTCGTAGGGATCGTCGATACCGGTGAAGTCTCGAATCTCTCCCCGTCGTGCCTTAGCGTACATGCCCTTCACGTCACGGGCCTCACAGACCTCTAAGGGCGTATCGACGAACACCTCGATGAAATGAGCTTCGCCGACTTGACTGCGCACGTCGTTTCGGGCGGCCCGGTATGGGCTCACTGCGGCACAGACCGCCAGACCCCCGTGCCGGACCAGTTCAGCCGCCACGAAGCCGATTCTACGGATGTTAGTGTCTCGATCCTGCCGACTGAAGCCTAACCCTTTCGAGAGGTGGGTACGCACCACATCTCCGTCCAATACCGTGACCTGGCGGCCATGCTCGAGCAACATCGTTGTAAACACGTCCGCCGTTGTGGATTTGCCCGATCCACTAAGGCCCGTAAACCAGATGCATACGCCCTGGCGGTGACGGGCTGGATAGGTCTCGGACAGGATCTCGGCTACCTCGGGGCGAGTGAACCAAGTGGGTAGACTTCGCCCCCGGTTCAAGTACTCTTCTCGGACCTCGGTTCCTGAAATTTGAGCGGTCTTCGCTCCCGGCGCAAGCTTCGAAACCTCATCGTACTCGTCCCGATCAGGCAGATAGACGAGTTGCTTGAAGGGAATTACATCGACTCCCAGTTCATCCCGATGAGACTGCACGATCTCTTGAGCGGCATAAGGATCGTAGAAAGGTTTCCCCGAGGAATCTCTTCCCGGACTGGCATGATCCCGTCCGATGATCAAGTGATTGGCGCCGTAATTCCGTCGGATCAAAGCATGCCAAAGCGCCTCTCGGGGACCGGCCAACCGCATGGCCAACGGGAGCAAAGCGAGGAGAAGACTGTCTGGCGAATAGTAGCTTGCAGCCAACGCCCGATAGGTCCGGACACGAGTGTAGTGATCGACGTCCCCGGGCTTCGTCATGCCCACCACCGGATGCAAGAGCAGGACCGCATCCTTCTCTGCAATGGCCCGCTTGGTCAGCTCTTCGTGCACTCGGTGAAGCGGGTTTCGGGTCTGGAAGGCCACCACATTCGCTCTGCCCCGGCTCTCCAGTCGTGCGCGGGTCTGACTCGGAGTCAGACGCAAGTCGCTGAAGTCATGATGGCTAGCCGACTCGATGATCTGAAGAGTGCCGGACAGAAAATACTTACCCCAGCTGTGCATCTCTGCCACCAATGGGTGACGCAGGTCCCGGGTACCTAAGCACTCCAGCGCAATTTCTCTGAGGTTCCAATTGAAGATCTCTTCGACACGCATGATTCCAAGGAGCTCATTCTTCGAATTGCGGAGAGTCAGCTCCGAGTCGAGCTTTAGAGTCGATGCGTCATCCACCGGGAGAACTACCGGCAAAGGAAAGATCTGACCACCGGTGAGTCGCATCTCGCCAACGACTCGCTCCAGGTCCGCTTTGCCCAGGAACCGATCGAGGGGTGAAAAAGCACCGCAGGCGAGTAACTCGAGATCACAATTCGCCCTTTCGCTGATCTGGATCGACGGGAGGCTGACGGCACGTCGCTTCAGTGAATCCCGTTCCTCTTCAGAAACAATTAGATCGACGAGTCGCCCTCCGTAGGGCTCAATTAGCTTTTCGATTCCTGCCTCCATGCTCTCGGGCCGGTCCTTCCTGTCTCTCCGACTTGCAGAAGCAGGCATGATAGCAAATCGAACCGGTGGCTGTGTAGCAGACGCTCGCAATCCAGGAATGTTACATTGAGTAAGATATGTCTTTGGAAGAGCAAGCCTGGTATGCAGTCCACACCCGATCTCGCCATGAGAAGGTGGTTGCCGAAGAACTCTGCAAACGGGAGATTGAGTGCTTTCTTCCACTCGCTGAGAGATTCTCAAAATGGAAGGATCGGCGCAAGCTGGTTCAATTTCCTCTCTTTCCCGGTTACCTGTTTGTTCTTGTCAGCATGCGGCAGCGGCGGCTCGATATTATAAAGGTGCCTTCGGTGGTCCGGATTGTGGGTTTTGGAAACAATCCGGAGCCGATCTCTAAGAGCCCGATCCAAGCCGTCAAGGAGTTGGTATTCCACAAAATGGAGTGCGATCCATACCCTTTCCTGGTTGAGGGCACCCGGGTGAGGATCATTAGAGGGCCTTTGCGGGGGTTGGAATGGACTCTCGTCGAAAAAAAGAAACGCTTCACATTTGTTCTCTCAGTAGATCTCATTCAACAGTCGGTCGCTTGCGAGATCGATGCTGTCGATGTAGAAGAGCTCCGCTGAGGCTAACGACCACAACACTTCTTGTATTTCTTACCCGACCCGCAAGGACAGGGCGCATTCCTGCCGATCTTGGGAGTCTGTCGGACGACCTGTTTGACTACCTGCTTGGTGCGTTGGTCCATCGCTCCCGACGGGCGGGGTTGCTGAGCCTGGGCCAGAGCCGACGGGACCGGTTCGGAATCGCTGTCTGAATAACTCAGCTGCCGGTTGGCACGACGACCTGCTGCCCCCAGCCCCCCCTGTTCAGAGGTCGGTTTGAGGAGGAAGAGCATGCGAACCATCTCTTCGGTGGCACGATTCCAGAGATCCTCGAAGAGCATGAATGACTCTCGTTTGTATTCGACGAGTGGATCCCGTTGGCCATAGCCTCGGAGCCCGATGCCCTCCTTCAGATGATCGAGTGCCAGAAGATGGTCCTTCCACTGCTGGTCAATGATGTTCAACAGGATCATGCGTTCGAACCAGCGCATTTGCTCAGAGCCAATCTCCTCCTCTCTAGAGTTGTACTTGGCTTGCAATGTCTTGGTTAGTCCTTCTTCCAATTCGGGACGGGACATCTCATCGATGGTGCCCGGAAGATCCACTGCGAAGACACGGCGCAGATTGATCTGCAGTTCCTCAAGTTGCCATTCGTCTGGATCAGTATTGGTTCCCGCATAGCTGTCCAGAAACTCACCCAGAAGGTCGGCTGCAACAGTGAGAACGAATTCCTTCTGATCTTTTCCTTCCAGAAGTTCGCGCCGGAAGCGGTAGATTTCCTGGCGCTGTTTGTTCATCACGTCGTCGTACTCGAGGAGATGTTTTCGGATTGTGAAGTTTCGTCCTTCAACTTCCTTCTGAGCTCGCTCGATCTGCTTCGTAATCAGTTTCGATTCAATCGGAACCCCTTCATCCATCCCCAGAGACTGCATGATTCCGGCGATCCTTTCCGACACGAAGATTCGCATCAGATCGTCCTCCAGCGACAGATAAAAGCGACCCGACCCTGGATCGCCCTGGCGCCCGGCCCGGCCCCGCAACTGATTGTCAACCCTCCGCGCTTCGTGACGCTCGGTGCCGACAATGTGCAATCCGCCCAGGTCGACGACCGCGTCATGCTCCTCGATCCAATCAGGTTGCAGTTTCTCAATCGTCTGGTGGAACTCCTCCTGGTGTTCTTCCCAGTTCTTGTTCTGGTCCCGAAAGATAAGGCGGGCCTGGAATTCCGGGTTTCCTCCCAGGATGATGTCCGTTCCCCGTCCCGCCATGTTAGTGGCGATCGTGACTGCCCTCCGCTTTCCTGCAAAGGCCACGATCTCAGCTTCCCGTTCGTGGTACTTGGCATTCAAGACGACGTGCTTGATGCCCTTTCTCTTGAGGGCCGACGAAAGTCGCTCCGATTTGTCGATCGATGTCGTTCCGACGAGCACAGGCCGGCCGACTTCGTTTAACTCCTTGATTTCTTCCGCTATCGCCAGGAATTTTTCCCGCTCTGTCCGGAAAATGACATCGGCATATTCGTGTCGGGCAAGAGGCTGGTTCGTCGGGATGACCATGACCTCCAACTTATAGATCTTCGAGAATTCCGCCTCCTCGGTCTCTGCCGTGCCAGTCATTCCCGCGAGCTTGTCGTACATCCGGAAGTAGTTTTGGAAGGTGACCGTCGCCAGGGTCTGATTCTCTCGCTCGATGCGTACTCCCTCTTTGGCTTCCAAGGCCTGATGCAAGCCATCCGAGTAGCGCCTACCCGGCATCAAGCGCCCAGTAAACTCGTCGACAATGATGACCTGTCCCTCCTTGACCATGTAGTCGACATCGCGCTTGAACAAGGTGTGTGATCGCAAAGCCTGCTGAATATGATGGACCAGCTCCATGTGCTGGGGATCGTACAGATTCGAGATCTTCAGCGACTGTTCCGCTTTCTCGATCCCCGATTCCTGGAGCACTACCGAGCGAGCCTTCTCGTCGACTTGAAAGTCCTGGTCACGCACCAGCTTCGGGATCAGCCGATCGATGGAGTAGTACTTGTCAGTCGATTCCTCCGACGGTCCGCTGATAATCAGTGGAGTTCGCGCCTCATCGATCAGAATGGAGTCCACTTCATCGACGATGGAAAAGTGGTGGCCCCGCTGCACACAGTCTTCCCGGCGGTACTTCATGTTGTCGCGGAGATAGTCGAAGCCGAATTCATTATTCGTTCCGTAAGTGATATCCGCTTGGTAGGCCGCTTGGCGATCGGCTTCGGACATGTCGTGCTGAATTATGCCGATCTCCATTCCAAGCGCACGGTACAAAGGCCCCATCCACTCGGCGTCGCGCCGAGCCAGGTAGTCGTTGACCGTCACCAGATGAACACCTTCTCCACCGAGCGCATTCAAGTAAATCGCCAAAGTGGCCACCAGCGTCTTTCCCTCACCCGTCTTCATCTCGGCGATCTTGCCCTCGTGAAGAACCTTACCACCGATCAACTGCACGTCGTAGTGGCGCAGCCCAATGGTGCGCCAGCCGGTCTCTCGCACAACCGCAAATACCTCTGGCAAAAGGGAATCTAGCTCTTCGCCGTCGTCTAACCGCCGCCTGAACTCCTCGGTTTTGGCGCGCAGGTCCGCCAGCGAGAGCTCCTTCAGAGCCGGTTCGAGCGCATTGATTTCCGCCACCATCGGCTGTACTTTCTTGAGTTCGCGTTCGTTCTGACTTCCGATGATCTTGGTCAGGATGGTGTTGAACATAGCACTCCATTCTATCACCCAACAGGCCGCATCCCGGCAAATTGACACCCCCGGGGTGCCTCCTTATAATCCGTCCATGGAGATACACGTAGCGCTGTCGTTTGACGATGTGCTGCTCGTGCCCGCCAAAAGTGACATCCTGCCCGACGAAGCGGATATCTCGACCATGTTTACTCGAAACATCGGTTTGAACATACCGCTGGTGGCAGCTGCGATGGACACCGTGACTGAAGCTCCCATGGCGATTGCCCTGGCCCGCCAGGGAGGAATCGGCATCGTTCACCGCAACATGTCAATCTCAGCTCAAGCCAGCGAGATCGACAAAGTAAAGCGCTCAGAATCCGGGATGATCGTCGATCCGGTGACCATGCGTCCCGGTGACAGTATCCGAGATGTGCTGGCTGTTATGGAGCGTTATAGTATTTCCGGTGTGCCAATTACTGATCAGAGCGGACAGCTGGTCGGTATTTTGACCAATCGCGATCTTCGCTTCGAAACGAATCTCGATCTCAAGGTCAAAGATTTGATGACGAGCCAGGATCTGGTCACCGTCCGTGAAGGAATCGGCGTTGAGGATGCTAAACGGAAACTCCATGAAAACAGGATAGAGAAACTGCTGGTAGTGGATGACGACTTCACCCTCAAAGGCTTGATCACCGTCAAGGACATCATGAAGACCATCGCCTATCCGCTCGCCACAAAGGACCACCTGGGTCGCCTTCGAGTCGGTGCTGCGGTGGGAGCGACGGGTGACTATTTGGAGAGAGCAAAAGAACTCGATCGTCGGGGCGCCGACGTGATCGTTGTCGATACGGCTCACGGCTATACAAGCCGCGTCATCGAAGCCGTTCGATTGCTCAAAACTCGGCTTCAGAATGCCGACCTGGTGGCTGGGAATATTGCCGACGGGCGGGCTGCCTCCGAATTGATGGAGGCCGGCGCCGACGCCGTCAAAGTCGGGATGGGACCGGGAAGCATTTGTACTACCCGTATAGTAAGTGGTGCCGGGGTCCCTCAGATCAGTGCCATCATGGACACAGTCGCCGTTACCCGTAAGGCGGGACTGCCAGTTATTGCGGACGGTGGAATCAAGTATTCGGGAGACATTTCGAAGGCCATTGCCGCGGGTAGCCATTCCGTGATGCTGGGCAACCTGTTGGCTGGCACCGACGAATCGCCCGGTGAGTTGATCCACTACCAGAACCGCACCTACAAATCCTACCGGGGAATGGGCTCGCTGGGAGCGATGGTTGAGGGCTCTGGGGATCGTTACGGTCAGGACAGCAAAGCAGGAGCCGGGAAGCTGGTGCCGGAAGGTATCGAGGGACGGGTTCCCTACAAGGGGAGCATCGAAAACATTATCCCTGCGCTGGTGGGAGGGCTACGAGCCGGGATGGGATACTGTGGAGTCGGCACGATCCAGGAAATGCAGGATAGAGCTCGCTTCCTGCGGGTTACGAATCTGGGACTACGTGAGTCCCATGTTCACGATGTTGTTGTCACGAAGGAAGCCCCCAATTACCGTCTTGAGGATCACTAGCCCGGATAATGCACGCGTTTTCGAAGCGAAGGGCCGGAAGCACCGCTCTGACAAGGTTTCGTTCACGCCCGAGGGCCCCGCAGTCATAGTCATGCACTCTGTCGAGGAGCCCGAGGGTGGGCAACGCAGTCAGAGGTGAACCTGGAAATGGTTCTCTTTCGAGAGGGTGGGAAGCCCTCCGGGTCAAGGCCCTAGTCAGGCCGCCCGTATCAAGACCTGAGGCAATTCTTGCGCCGCCGTCTTCGACCTCAGGACTGGAAAGGTTTGCGAGGTGAAGCGAATAATGACGCTGAATCCGGAACTCAGCCCCGAAATGCGCAATTGGGAATGGCCGATACCTTAGAGCCGGATGTGGGAAAGCCGCTTGTCCGGTTCTGAGAGGGGCGTGGGTGGCAACCGATGTTACAGACCTCCCATGGTGGAACTAGAAACCCACTCCGTAACCGAAAGGGCGGAAGTTGGAAACTCTCCACCTACAGGGCTCTGTATCTTGGGAGCACCCCGCCTACTCGACCGGATGATCCCGGCCGTGCAGCCGAAAACTCGTGCATTATCCGGGCTAAGCGTTATGGCCGTAGCTCTCTAACAAGTTTGGGCGTGATGGAACGAAGAACGGTCGTCGCCAGCCTGAAGGGCTGCCCGATAGAAGCTAAGGCCAAACCGCAGGTGCGCTATTCGGGCTAACGATCCAAGCCGGAAAGCAGTTGCTGGCGGACGAACTGACCGACCCGGCCCGGCAGATCGGGCTCGTCACAGTGGCGAGAAACGAAGTCGACGATGGCCGACCCGACAACGGCTCCCTCGGCTAGCTCCCAGACGCTGCGCACATCGGATGAGCTTCTGATCCCAAAGCCCACCGCGACCGGGAGCGAGGTGAACCGTCGAATCCGCTCCAGAGTTGGTGGAACCTCCTGGAGTACGTCAGTCTGGCCGCCAGTGACCCCGGTTCGAGCAACCAGATAGAGAAAGCCCCGGCAGCAGGAGGCAATCCGTTCCAGACGCTGATCCGATGAAGTGGGAGCTGCCAGAAACACACAGTCGATCTCGCGGAGCTTACCCAGTCGCTGATACTCCTCGGTCGTGAGATCCGAGACCAGGAGGCCATCCAGCCCGGCCGCTAGCGCATCTGACTCGAGGCGATCCAAGCCATAGGAAAAGATCGGATTCAAGTAGGTCATGAAGATCAGGCCGGCATCCGTTTCCCGACGAAGATCGGAAACCATCTCCAGGAAATCCGCCACGCCGTAACCATGCTGGAGTGCGGCATGGGAGGAAGCCTGGATAATCGGGCCGTCGGCGATTGGATCCGAGAACGGGATTCCGATCTCTACGATATCCGCCCCCGCGTCCACCAGCTCCAGGATGATCGAGCGAGTAAGGCTCAGATCCGGGTGGCCCGCTGTCACAAAGGGGATGAAACAGCGTCTCTTACGTCTGAAGATCTCTGACAGTCTCGACATCTTTGTCACCTCGTCCCGACAGGTTAATGATGACTAGGGGGTCCTTTCCGATATTGGAAAGCCGCCCTGATTCCGCAAGTGCGAGACAACCCGCTATCGCATGGGCCGATTCCAGTGCCGGAATGATGCCTTCCAGACGGCTCAAGAGATGAAACGCTTCTACCGCAGCCTCATCTGAGGCCTGGGTGTATTCTACTCGTCCCGACTCCTTGAGCATGGCATGCTCTGGTCCGACTGAAGGATAGTCGAGCCCCGCTGAAACACTGTGTGTGGGAAGTACCTGTCCATTTCCGTCCTGGAGCAAATAGCTGTAGGTGCCATGCAGGATTCCTGGACTTCCTCCCTGAAAACGGGCTGCATGGCACCCGGGTTCGAGAGAAGATCCTCCGGCTTCAACCCCCACCATTCCTACCTTGGGCTCAGCCAGGAAGTCAAAAAAGAGGCCCAGCGAATTGCTGCCGCCGCCGACACAGGCAATCAGAAGGTCGGGGATTTGATTCTCTGCCTCCAGGATCTGGCGGCGGGCCTCCCGGCCGATTACTGCTTGGAAATCTCGGACCATAGTCGGGTAGGGATGAGCCCCCAGTACTGAACCCAGCAGGTAATGGGTGGTTTTTATGTTGGTAACCCAGTCGCGCATGGCCTCGTTGATAGCGTCCTTCAAAGTCCGGCTACCCGAATCCACGGCTGTCACCCGAGCCCCGAGGAGCTGCATTCGGAAGACATTCAAGGCCTGCCGTCGCATATCCTCCGTTCCCATATACACTTCGCATTCGAGGCCGAACAGAGCGCATATCGTGGCAGTGGCTACCCCATGCTGTCCGGCTCCGGTTTCGGCGATGATTCGTCGTTTGCCCATGCGTCGCGCGAGTAATGCCTGCCCCAGAGCATTATTGATCTTGTGGGCCCCCGTATGACAGAGGTCCTCTCGCTTCAGGTAGACGCGAGCCGAAACCTTGCGCGACAGATTCTCAGCCCGAGTTAATGGCGTAGGCCGTCCTACGAAGGTTTTCAAGTACGCTTCGAGTTCTCGGATGAAAGTAGGATCCTTAGATGCTTCTCGGTATGCCGCTTCCAACTCCTCTAAAGGCGACATCAGAGTTTCTGGGACAAAGCAGCCCCCGAAGCCGTCAAAAATACCAGGTCTGGAGCGCTTGTCTACAGCCTTTGAGTTCATTGTTAAGTCTCCAAGAGGTCAACTAGACTGGACCGCTGCCAGGAAAGCTTGAATTTTGTGGCGGTCCTTCTGTCCGGGGCCGGACTCCACACCCGTACACACATCGACTCCTGCCAGCTGGAGCTGTTGAATGGCAGCCGTTACATTGGTGGCATTCAGTCCGCCGGAGAGCACGAAAGACTGTTTCAGGGAGGCTAGCCGGCCCCAATCGGCCGTGACTCCTCGGCCCCAGGAAGTATCGATAACGACCATGAAGTCCAGGTAGAGCGGCGCATCTTCGGGGCGGCAGGCAATCCACACTTCCTGTTCCGTAAAACGGTCCCCGATCTCCTCGACAGCCTTCAGCCCATGGATCTGAAGTACATCCAGATAAGGATAGTTGTGCTCCGGCCATCCCACAAAAACGCCCACCCGATTTGCCAACCCCTCCAGATCCTTACAGATTCTCTCCGCCTCCTGATCGGTGACGAAGCGAGGACTGGGAGGATAGAAGTTGATTCCAACTGAGTTTGCCCCGCAGGCCACCGAAAAAAGGGCGTCCTCAGAGTTCTTCAGTCCGCACACCTTGATGATCATCCTGACTCCCGGCCCAGCAGCCTTCGAAGTTCCAGGCCGGGATCGTTCGCTTCCATCAATTGAGTTCCGATCAGGAAGGCTTGAAAGCCCGCATCCTTGAGTTCGGCGATCTGCATGTATTCTGAGATCCCCGATTCGACCACCAGAGTCAAACCACTCTGCCCTTCCAGCCGTCGGGCGATCTCGAACGATGTCTGGAGCCGCACATCGAAAGTCTTTAGATCCCGATTGTTCACTCCCAACAACACAGCTCCGCTTTCGAGGGCCGTGTCCAATTCCCGAATGCTGTGGACCTCGACCAGTGGATCCAGGCCAATAGAGTTGCCGAACTTGATTAGATCCGCCAACTCCCGACCGCTCAAGCAGCACACGATCAGGAGATAGGCGGAGGCCTGGTGGACCGCTGCTTCCAGGACCTGGTAGCCTTCCAGGATAAAGTCCTTCCGCAACAAGGGTAGAGATGAGTCCGACGCGGCTGCGCGGTCGAGAAAGTCCAGTTCCCCGTCGAAGAAGCGTTCTTCGGTCAGGATTGAGAGGGCAGCTGCACCGTTTTCGGAATACGACTCGACCCGCTCCTCGAGGCCCAGGCCTTGAGGAAAGCACCCTCGGCTGGGACTCTTAAACTTGATTTCGGCAATGATGTTGACACCATCCTGTTGCAGGGCTCGAAGAAAAGAGACCGGGGGGGAATCGGGCAGTCTCTCGCGAAGCCGAGACTCCGGCTCCTTTTTCTTCTGAATCTCGAGGTCCTCGCGCCGCAGCGCCACGATCTTGTCAAGCATGAGAAGTCATCTGAACCAGGTCTTGGAGTCGCGCATAAGCTCGGCCGGAATCGACCGATTCGCGAGCTCGTTCGAGGCCCTCTTCGAGCGATACATTCAGGCAAAGAGCCAAGCCAGCAGCGGCGTTAAACAGTACCACAGACCGCTTGACGTCCACGATTTCCCGCTTCAGAATCCCTTGGCTAATGGCAGCATTGTGGGCCGCGTCACCCCCCAGCAGATCCCCTTCTAGAGATTCGAAGCGAAACTTGGCAGGGTCGAGTTTGAATGGCCTTACCCGTCCGTTTTCGGCCTCCGCGACCCAGTTTTGATCGAGCACTGAAAGCTCGTCCATCCCGTCTTGACTATGCACGATCCAGGCTCGCTCGCCATCCAGCAGCGAGAAGGCCTCAGCCAGTATGTTGGTGAGTTTCGGTTCCCAAACCCCGATCAGGTGGAAAGCCGCCCGGGCCGGGTTGGTCAATGGTCCCGCCATGTTGAAGATCGTCCGATGGGCAAGCTGGCGACGGACTGCGGCTACCCGCTTCATGGCGGGGTGAAAATGGGGAGCAAAGAGAAAACCAATCCCGACTTCTTCCAGGCACTGCGATGCCCGCGCAGTAGCGGCCTCGAGGTCGATTCCTAGCTCTTCCAGCAAGTCGGCGCTTCCGCTTCTGGAGGTAACTGCCCGATTCCCATGCTTGGCAACAACTACATCTGCCCCCGCGATCACGAGGGCAGCCGTCGTCGATATGTTGAAGGTCTCACAACCTCCTCCCGTCCCGGCGGTATCGAGAAGGGGTTCCCGATCACAAGGGACCGGGCTTAAAAGTGAGCGCATTCCGCTTGCGAACCCGGCCACTTCGTGGGCCGACTCCCCCTTGATGCTCAGAGCCGTTAGGAGAGAAGCGATGGCGTCATCCGGTGTCTCGTCGCGAACCATGCAAAGTAGAGCAGCCTTAGCCTCCTCCAGAGTCAGATCCTCTCCTTGGATCAGCTTCTGGCTCAATTCAGCAAGCATGAGTTGATTCTCCAGGGCCCTGAGTTTGCAGAAAGTTGCTCAGCATCGACATCCCGGCTGGTGTCAGTATCGACTCAGGATGAAACTGCACTCCAAAGAGAGGAAACCCCTCAAGTTGAATCCCCATGACGAGACCGCACTCCGTCCAGGCGGTCAAGACCAGTTCGGAAGGGAGACTGTTACGCTCCACGATCAGTGAGTGGTAACGTCCGGCGGTAAAAGGGTTGGGCAGGCCCTTCCAGGCACCCCGATCGTTGTGAAATACCTGGGAATCCTTTCCGTGGACCGGCTTCGGCGCACGGCAGACTCGAGCACCCAATTCGTGGGCAATGATCTGGTGACCCAAGCAAACCCCAAGCGTAGGAATGCGACGGCCGAAGGCTCGGATCACCTGATCGCTGATACCCCCGTCGGCGGGAGTTCCCGGCCCTGGAGAAATGACGATGTGACTTGGCTCTAGATCACTAATCTCTTCTATCGTGATCTGATCGTTACGGTAGACGGAAGGCTCTCCCCCTAACTGTCCCAAGCACTGCACCAGGTTGTAGGTGAAACTATCGTAGTTATCAATGATCAGAGTGTGCATTCTTGCCCTCCGAGCGATGTCCCCCGTGGTTGCCCTCCAGCGCCGCTAGTAGTGGAGCAACTTTGTTCAAGCATTCTTCATATTCTCGAATCGGTTCTGAATCGGCAACGATTCCAGCCCCGGCCTGAGCGAAGGCCCTCCCGTCCTGCATGACAATAGTTCGGATCGCCAGGCAAAGATCGAGATTCCCGGAATAATCCAGGTAACCGATCGCCCCAGAGTAGATTCCTCGCGGGCACGGCTCGAGCGAGGATATGATCTGGCAGGCCCGAATCTTGGGCGCTCCCGAAACCGTTCCGGCCGGAAAACAAGCTCCCAGCGCGTCAAGCGAATCCAGCTCCGGTCGAAGCCTGCCGCGTAGGGTGCTAGTCAGATGCATCACCGTTGAGAAGTGCTCTGCTTGCATCAGGCTCCGAACTTCGACCGAGCCATACTCGCAGACTCTTCCCAAGTCATTTCGGCCCAGATCCACTAGCATCATGTGCTCAGCTTTTTCCTTAGGGTCGCGTAGCAGTTCTTCCAGCAGTTTCTTATCCTCCTGTTCCGACGCTCCCCGTGGTCTCGTTCCTGCGATCGGTCGGTATAGCAATTCCCGGTCTCGTACCCGCAGCAACATCTCTGGAGAAGATCCCGCCAGGGCCCGGTCTCCCTGCTTCAAGAAAAACAAGTAGGGAGAAGGGTTGATCATTCTGAGCAAGCGATACACTTGAAAGGGATCTCCCGAAAAGGGAGTTTCGAAACGCTGGGAAATCACCGCCTGGAAGACATCGCCGGAAAATATGTGCTGTTTGATCTTCTCCACGGCTTCGAGATAGGCGGAGCGGTCAAACGAGCTGGCTGGGAGACTCCGGGGCGCAGGCCGAGATCCTCGAGGAAGAGGCATTGCGCGCAAGGAAGGAATATCGCTGAGTAGCTGGGCCAGGTGATCGGCGGCCGAACCGGATTGCTGAGAGATTACAGTCAGCGTTCGGCTGGAGTGGTCAAAAGAGAGGATGTTTTCATAGAAGTCGAGCTCGATCTCTCGGTATCCTGAATCCCGCTGCCTGCCGGCTCGCGTTGTAGGCTCGAGCTCATGAATTAACTCAAACGGAAAGCTGCCTACCGCGCCACCAGCGAATGGAGGTAGCCCCGGGGGTAGCGTCTGCTTGTGGAAGGTCCTTTTCAAGTCAGCAAATGAACCCTTCCAGTGGGAGTCAGGACGAACTCCGATAAAAGAGTATTTTCCCTGATTCTGATCGGAGCTGGCGGACTCGAGCAGGAAGGCTGACCTCTCCCCGCGCGACAAGTGGTGAAACACGTTGGCCGGAGTCAGATGATCTGCGGACAGAGTCCGCGTATGAACGGTTCTGGGTGAGATAGCCTGCGGCATTAATGCCTCCCTTTGTTCAAGGCCGGCCGGGCTTCCAGATCTGGAGCAAAAAAAGCCGCGGAAGCTGTCGCTCCACGGCTTTTTCCGATCAGTTTTTATCTCAGCCTAATGAAGAATACAGTCCTTGGCACTCCAGATCTTAATCAGTTGCGCCAAAGCCCGAGATTCTTCATTTTGCTTATTTCCCGAGGTGAGGATAGGGGAGGCTGCGCCTTGAAGTCAAGGCTTTTTTCACGTGCGAGTCCTCGAGGTAAACTCTACTGGACGCCTCCCGACATCGAACCGAGGAAATCAGAGTTGCTCTTGGTCTTGGCCAGTTTCTCCAATAACAGCTCCATGGACTCAGTAACCGAGAGTGGGGTGAGGACCTTTCGCAAGACCCAGACGCGGTTGAGCTCGTCACGAGGGATGAGCAGGTCCTCTTTTCTGGTGCCCGATCGGTTGATGTCGATGGCCGGGAATACTCGCTTGTCGACCAGTTTCCGATCAAGGTGCAGTTCCATGTTTCCGGTACCCTTGAACTCTTCGAAGATCACGTCATCCATCCGGCTTCCGGTATCGATCAAGGCGGTGGCAATAATTGTCAAGCTGCCGCCCTCTTCGATATTGCGGGCCGCACCGAAGAAACGCTTGGGGCGCTGTAGGGCGTTGGAATCGACACCACCTGAGAGCACCTTGCCGGAAGGTGGCACTATGGTGTTGTAGGCTCGGGCCAGCCGGGTGATCGAGTCGAGCAGGATGACGACATCCTTCTTGTGTTCAACCAGCCGCTTGGCCTTTTCCAGCACCATTTCGGCCACTTGAACGTGCCTGGTTGCAGGCTCGTCGAAGGTTGAACTGATGACCTCACCGCGCACCGAACGCTGCATGTCGGTGACTTCCTCGGGACGCTCATCGATCAGAAGAACGATCAGCACACACTCTGGCTGATTAGCAGTGACGGAGTTGGCGATACTCTGTAGGATCATCGTCTTTCCCGCCCGCGGTGGTGACACGATCAGGCCGCGCTGCCCCCTGCCGATAGGCGTCAACAAATCCATCACCCGTCCCGATAAATCAGCTTGATCTGTTTCCATATCGAGCCGTTCATTCGGGTAAATGGGTGTCAGATTCTCAAAGAAGGTCCTCTCCCGGGCAACGTCAGGGTGCTCAAAATTGATGGCTTCAACTTTGATTAAAGCAAAGTACCGTTCTCCTTCTTTGGGAGGACGAACCTGACCTGACACTGTGTCGCCGGTATGGAGATCGAACTTTCGAATCTGAGACGGGGAGACATAGATGTCGTCTGGCCCCGGAAGGTAGTTGTACTCGGGAGCCCGCAGAAATCCGAACCCGTCGGGCAATGTTTCCAGTACTCCTTCCGAGAAAATCAGGCCACTACGTTCGGTCTGAGCTTTCAAGATCTGAAAGATCAGATCCTGCTTGCGCATTCCGGTTGCCCCAACGATCTCGAGTTGTTTGGCAATCTGATTCAGGGCTTGAATATTCAGCTCTTTGAGCTCTTGAATGTTCAGGGATTCCCCGTTTCTCTTTTTCTTCGGGACCTTTGCTTCAGGCATTCGTCACACCTCTCGGATGATTTTCCATAATTCCCTCTTTCCGTCTCCTTTAGTCGCTGAATAGGGCACGACACGGGGAACGTCAAGAGCCTCTTGAACCACTTTCAAGTTCCGTGCTCGATGGTTTCTGGAGATCTTGTCAATCTTGGTCGCGACCACCTCAAAAGGGACGTGATGCTCTCTGAGATAATCGCCCATAAGCTGGTCTTGCTTTGTCGGCCGGTGTCGGGAATCGACCACTAACATTGCCAATTTTACGGCTCCGGTTGCTTGCAAAAACTCCTCGATCATAGCCCCCCACTTCTCGCGAATCCTCAGAGGAGCGCGGGCGAATCCATAGCCGGGGAGATCGACAAATGTCCACTGATCTCCGACAGCATAAAAATTGATCGTTTGTGTTCGGCCCGGCGTGGAACTCGTCCGCGCCAGATTCTTCTTTGCCAAAAGGCTATTGATCAAGCTCGACTTGCCAACGTTTGAACGCCCCGAGAAGACAATCCACTTGCGATTGTTTCTTGGATATTGGGCTTTATTTGCGGCGGCTGTCGAGAAACTGGCTTCCACATTTCCTCAGCGCCCGTCGACTGGGTTAAGACCCCTGCCAAGTGCCTGACCGACAACTCAATCGACGTGTCGCGATTCATTTCAAACACCCAGGAGATTCCACAGATTTGATACCGTTTTCTGCACTCAAGCCTTGAGGCAGCAGACAATATGGAGGGTGAACGGACGGTATGTCCTACGGGTGGGTAAAGCTTTAGTGCACTCCAGGGCGATCACCACCCTCGACCTTGGGCGGCATTTTTTCCTCCATATACTCTTTTTTCTTGTGGCCGGCAGGATGCTCCAGGGCAATCTCCAGCACTTCGTCCATATTGTCGACGAACTGCACCGCCAGAGCTTTACGAACAGATTCCGGAATCTCAGTGAGGTCTTTTTGATTCTCTTCGGGAAGGATCACCGTTTTGATTCCCGCCCGATGAGCGGCCAGCAGCTTCTCCTTCACTCCACCGATGGGCATCACCTTTCCGCGCAGCGTAATCTCACCCGTCATGGCGATTTCCCGGATTATCGGAATACCCGTCAGGGCCGATGTAATTGCGGTTGCCATCGTGATGCCGGCGGAAGGTCCATCCTTTGGGATCGCTCCTTCCGGAACGTGGACGTGCAGATCGACTGACTTGTGGAAGTCTTTGTCCAGGCCATAACGCTCAGCTCTGGATCGAACGTAGGAAAGGGCGGCCTTAGCCGACTCCTGCATCACCTCACCCAACTTGCCCGTGAGCAGCAAGTTACCTTTTCCTTCCAGCGAAGTACATTCAGTGAGCAGAACTTCGCCTCCGACTTCCGTCCAGGCCAGACCGGTCGCCAACCCTACTTCGTTGTGCTCGGTAGCCATCTGGTACCGGAACTTGATGGGTCCCAGCAACTCTCTAATTTTCTCCCCCTCGAGCATGTACTTGGTGGTGCTCTTTTTCTTTTTCTTCCTGGCGCTCTTACGCCGGGAATCGACCACTTTACGTGCGATCTTGCGACAGATATTGGCCAGTTCCCGCTCCAGATTTCGAACCCCTGACTCGCGCGTGTAACTGCGGATCACCTCCGAAAAGCCGTCATCCGTCATCTCAATCGCGGTCTTTCCCAGGCCTTTCTGCTCGATTTGTTTCGGTAGCAGATATTTCTTGGCGATGTTAAGTTTTTCGATTTCGGTGTAACCGGAGATCGGAATGATCTCCATTCGGTCTTGAAGAGGTCGCGGAACAGTGTGCAGGACGTTGGCAGTACAGACGAAAAGAACCTGCGACAAATCGAACTCCGTATCCAGGTAATGATCGATAAAAGCCCGGTTATGTTCGGGGTCGAGCACCTCCATGAGCGCCGCTGACGGATCGCCCCGGAAGTCCATGCTCATTTTGTCGATCTCGTCCAACAGAAAAATCGGGTTCTTGGTTCCGGCTCTCTTCATCATCTGAATGATCTGACCCGGCAAAGCTCCGATGTAGGTGCGACGATGTCCCCGAATCTCGGCTTCATCCCGCACGCCGCCCAACGACAGCCGAACGAACTTTCGACCTGTGGCGCGGGCAATAGACCGCCCTAATGAGGTCTTACCCACTCCAGGAGGCCCCACGAAGCACAGAATGGACCCCTGGCTGTGGCGTTTTGAGAGCTGTCTTACCGCGAGAAACTCCAGAATCCGTTCCTTGACCTTCTCCAACCCATAATGATCTTCGTTCAGAATCTGCTCGGCCCGGGCAATATCCTTGATCTCGCGGCTCCGCTTGCGCCAGGGCATGGCCAACAGCCAGTCCAGATAGGTGCGACTGACGGTAGTTTCGGCACTCATGGGAGGCATCTGCTCGAGCCGCCGAACTTCGTTCCCTGCCTTCTCGGCAGCGTCCTCCGGCATTTTTGCCTCTTCGATACGGGATTTGAGCTCTTCGATCTCGTCTTTCTCGCCCCGCCCTAGCTCCTTCTGAATGGCTTTGATCTTTTCGTTCAGATAATACTCGCGTTGCGCCTTTTCCATTTGACGCCGCACACGGCTCTGAATCGATTTGTCCATCTTGATCTTTTCGATTTCAATCTCGATGAGTTCGCAGATCTTCTCCATCCGGGCTACCGGATCCGAGATCTCGAGTAGGGCCTGCTTGTCCTCGACTGCAATCGGGAGGTTGGCAGCGATCGTGTCCGATAGGCGATCATTGTCAGAACTCCGAGCAGCTTGCACGATAGTCTCGAAATTAACGCTACTGTTGAGCTTTGCAAACTCCTCGAACAGCGTATTGAGTCGTTTCGTCAACAGACTCATCTTGGCTGCTGAAACCTGAACCAGCGGTTGGACTTCAACCTTCGCTTCCAGGGAATCGCCAACCTCAATGACCTCCAGGGTCCGGGCTCGCCGCAGACCCTCCACGAGGACTCGAATATTTCCGTCAGGCAACTTCAGGCTTTGCACAATGTTGGCGACGGTGCCCACGCTGAAGATCTCGTCAGGCTTGGGATTATCCGTGGCCGCATCCATCTGCGTAGCCAAGTAAATCTTCTTGTCGGACTGCAACGCCCCTTCCAGGGCTGATACCGATGAAGCTCGTCCGATGACGAACGGGACCATCATGTACGGGAAAACCACCACGTCCCGAATCGGAACCATGGGGTAAGTCGCAATCTCGTGCGTTTCTTGATCTTCCATATCGTAATCTTCGCTCAGGCTCCCCGGCTGCTTAGGATAAGACTTCCAAATCGGCCCAGCGGTTTCATGAGATTCGCCTGTCGGACAAGGTTAATCCTGTCTCAGGCATCTTGGGAGTGCAGCGGATGAGGCCTTATGCTTGTTCGCTGTCTAACCGGCCTTTTCCAAGACCTTGAAAACAACGTCCTTGTTTTCGACCATTTCCTTCGTCACGACGAACTCCTTCACTTTTTTTGCCGAAGGCAATTCATACATGACGTCCAACATAAGATCCTCGGTGATCAGGCGCAAGCCCCGAGCCCCAATTTTCCGTTCTAGCGCCAGATCCGCGATCGCTGCCAGTGCGTCGTCGGTAAATTTGAGACTCACATTTTCGAACTCGAACATCTTTTGATACTGCTTGCTCAGGGCATTGTTGGGTCGAGTCAAGATTTTGATCAGAGCGCCCCGGTCCAACTCATGCAAACTGGATACAACGGGGAGTCTGCCAACGAACTCAGGAATCAGCCCGTACTTGATCAGATCCTCAGGAAGAACCTGTTCCAAGATATCCGATTCCGAGGCTTTCCGCCAGCGGCTCTCATTATCCTCGGCTCGGAAACCCATCGCTGATCGGCCCAGCCGGCGCCGGATAATCTTATCCAGTCCCACGAAGGCACCGCCACAAAGGAACAAAATGTTGGCAGTGTCCACCTGCACGAATTCTTGGTGAGGGTGCTTGCGGCCACCCTGCGGAGGAACGTTTGCAACAGTTCCCTCTAGAATCTTGAGGAGGGCTTGCTGGACCCCCTCACCCGATACGTCGCGCGTGATCGAAGGGTTCTCGTCTTTCCGCGAAATCTTGTCGATTTCGTCGATGTAGATGATTCCCTGCATGCAACGATCCCGGTCCCCGCCGGCGGCTTGTAGGAGCTTGAGAATGATATTTTCGACATCTTCGCCGACATATCCAGCCTCGGTCAGAGTGGTAGCGTCCACGATCGCGAAGGGAACTGAGAGCATTCGGGCCAGAGTCTGAGCCAATAAGGTCTTTCCCGTGCCGGTAGGACCGATCAAGAGCACATTGCTTTTGCCCAATTCGACGTCCTGATTGCGCCGTCGTCCCATCTTGATCCGCTTGTAGTGGTTGTAGACGGCTACCGCCAGCTTCTTCTTGGCCTGATCCTGGCCGATCACGTATTGTTCCAGAAACTCCTTGATCTCGAGCGGCTTCGGAAGGGTCTCTTTGATGGCCGAGGCATCAGCAGAAATATCGTCGGAAATGATCTCGTTACAAACATCAACGCATTCGTCACAAATGAAGACAGTTGGCCCTGCGATCAGCTTCTTTACATCGTTCTGGCTTTTGTTGCAGAACGAACACCGAAGGACGTCATCCCCTTCTTTTTTCACAGTTTCCTCCGCCCGGACTAATCACAGAACCCGTGCTTCTTGGGCAGCTGAATTCGCTACGCATGATGGACTATTATCCGGTCAACTATACCATATTCCACAGCCTGGTCCGCACCCAAGATGTAGTCCCGATCGACGTCTTGTTCGATCCGCTCGAGCGACTGTTTTGTGTGCGTGGCCAGGATGTTGCTGGTCATTTCCCGCATGCGCAAGATCTCTTTGGCATGGATGTCGATATCCGACGCTTGCCCCGACAACCCAGTGATTGCCGGCTGGTGAATGAGGATCCGGCTGTTGGGGAGCGCCAACCGCTTGCCCTCTGCCCCTGCTGCCAAAAGGAGAGCTCCCATCGATGCCGCCTGGCCAATACAAATCGTAGTCACATCATTCTTGACGAACTGCATCGTGTCATAGACAGCCAACCCGGCGGTGATCGATCCGCCAGGACAATTGATGTACAGGGAGATGTCCCGGTCCGGGTCTTCCGCTGCCAGAAACAGAAGTTGGGCCGTGACCACATTGGCCACGTTGTCGTCGATCGGTGTTCCCAGGAAGATGATGTTGTCCTTGAGCAGGCGGGAGTAGATATCGTAGGCGCGTTCGCCCCGATTGGTCTGCTCCACCACCATCGGGATCAGTTGCAGATGCGATGAACCTCTTTCCATGGCCAACTATTCTACCCCGGAATCTGATTCCTCGACGAAATCGACTTGAGCCGAATCGAGTACTTTTTGTTGAGCCTTCTGTCGCAAAAGATGCTCTCGAAGGCCCTCGAGTCGCGCCGGATCCGCAAAACTTTGGGTTATTTTTTCGAGCGGCTGGTTGGAGGCTTTCGCCATCCGGCCCTGTTCCTCTTCCAACTCAGCGGCCGTCACTTCCAACCCCTCGACCTGCGCAATCTTCAGGAGCAATAGACGGGACTTGATCTCATTCTCCGCTCCCGTTCGTAGTTGCTGTCGCAGTTCCGACCAGTTCACCGAAGACCGCAAGGGGTCGATGCCCTGGGACTCAAGATGCATCGCATAGTCCTGGATTCGTCGATCGACCTCCCGCTCAACCAGGATCTGAGGAGCTTCGATCGGTGTCCGTTCCAGCAGCAACTGCTGAGCTTTCCGTCGAACCCCCAGGTCTTTCTTTCGAGTCGCTGCTTCCGCCAGTCGCCGCCGAACTTCCTTCTTGAGAGCGTCCAGATCGGCATATTCCCCGCTAGCTAGCGCCAGCTTGTCATCCAGCTCAGGCAGTACCTGAGTCTTGATGTCGGACACCTCGATTGAGAACCGGACCCGCTTGCCCGCTAACTGCTCATCGGGATAGTCTCGCTCATAGTCGACGATAAAGTCCTTGCCCTCGGCGATGTTCATATCGAACAATGCCCGGCTAAAGGCCGGATTGGTTTCCGGGTCCCCCACCCTGATCACTATATTCTCCTGCTCCACAATCTGCTTCAGTTCCTGATCATCCGAGCCCAGCTGCACCCCCACCAGGTCGATCACTGCATGGTCACCTTCCTGGATCGGCCGGTCTTCCACCGGCTCGAGCGTCGCATGCTGCTTTCGAAGCTCCTCCAATTGTCGGTCTATGTCCTCCTCCTGGACTGTGATCTCCGCCGCAGAAATTTGCAGTTTTTTGTACATCCCCATCTCGAACTGAGGCAAAACCTCGAATTCCGCGACATGAATCAGTGGGGAACCGGGTTGATAGTCCAGCTTCACCCAGTTGGGTTCGCCCAGGGGTGAGAGATTGAGTTCCTTGATGGCATGATCGAAGGATTTGGGTACCAGCCGGTTCAGGATCTCTTTTCGAATGTCCTCGGCATAGTAACGTTTGACGAGGTGAATCGGGGCCTTCCCTTTTCGGAAGCCGGGTAGTTTGGCCTGGCGGAGAAATCCGCGGCTCACCGCGGCGTACTCTTCCTGTGTTTTCTGGGCCGGCACCTCCACGCTAAGTCGCCGCCGGACTCCACTGATCTCTTTTAACTGGGTCTTGAGTTCCATCGTTTGGTGATTTCGACCGGATGGCGTTGGGCGACCGACCGGCTCAAAGGCGCGCCATTTCCCCGCTCCGCCAGCCTTCTGGTAGAGCCCAGCAACTCGATCTCCAGATGAGTCGAGTTGCTCGCGCCAAAGCCCCAAATTATAGTCGTTTACAACATGAGCGAACAAGAGCAGCTGGAAATGCGCCTCAAAGCCGAGGCCTTCGACCGGATCCGGGACAAATACCGCAGCCTCGAAAACGAAGATGGCTTCTATAGTCGGAATTGGCTCGAATTCTCAGAGCTGATTGAGGTCGAAATCAAACGCATGCGCTGGATTCTCAAGAAGCAAGACTGAGGTGGGAAGGGATCCAAGAGGGCAGGGGGCCAATTCCCAGAGTTGAAGAAGTCCAAGTCACGCCAGCTGGCTTGCCATGCAACATGAACAGTTGAGGTTGAGCAATCCCCGCTCCAGGTTAGCCCATCCCCCGGCTGCGCCGGATCATTCAGAAAAGAAAACTGAGCTCCCTGTCAGCCACACAGGTGGGGATGATGTGGCAGAGGAAAGCCCTGTTTCAGAACCGTGGGAGGCGCCTTCTGAGGCGGCGATTCTATTGAAAATAGAATCTTTAGATTCGGGCCTGACGGTCCTCTCGCGGCCTGGGAAGGGTCCCTCCCACAAATCGAGTTTCAGCTTGGCGATTCAGTCGGGAATTGGAAGTCTGGATGATGGCCAGCGTGCAGCCGACAATTTGTGAATGGTGCGGGCTGGGCCCCTTTCCCAAGCCCCCCTTTCCTCAACCGGCCGGTGAAAGTAATCCCAATAGCTCCTCATGCAGCCGCCCATTTGTGGCTACTACCCCGCGGTTTCGCTCCAGCCTTTTGCCACGGCTGAAATCGAGTGGTCTGCCCAGTTGATCGGTCACACACCCTCCCGCCTCTTCCACAATCAAACTCCCGGCGGCCTGATCCCAGATCTTCTCTCGATAATCGGGCCCGGACTGCAATCTAACGACGGCTTCGCCCCAACCCGAAGCCAGCGCGCCGTACTTTGCCTGGCTGTCCATCAGCCCCGGAGTCCCTCGAGATCCGATCTGCTGCAGTAGCCGGGCGAAGAGATCCAAATTAATGTGGGCTTTCTCGACTGAGCGCAGGATTCTCGCCTCCTTCAACGAAGTGCAATCCGATACACGGCAGGCCTCGAATTCGCGGGTCCCTAGATGCCCACCCCAACATCCCTGTCCGCGCACCGCCAAATAGACCATTCCTGCGAATTCGCGGTCGGGTAGAACCAGCCGGGGACAGCCCAGGCCGGCCATCTGAACCTGTCCGTCCACGATCCAGGCCAGCGCCACCGCGAACTGCTCGCCACGCAAGTAACCCTTCGTTCCATCCACCGGATCGAGCGTCCAGAAGCTGCCAGCCGGGTCCCCATCTCCATGGTCGATCCATTGCAGGATGTTGGCGACACTGGCATCGTCGGTCACAGGCTCGAGAAAAGAGCGGATCCGGTGCAGTATCTGGGGGTTGTCCTGCAACAGATGGGTCGATTCTTCGGCAACCAGCGCCTCGTCCGGATAATCCTCCAACAAACGGCGGCCCAGCAGTGCCTGAACTGAGAAATCGGCCACTGTGACGGGCGAGTGATCTGTTTTCTCGAGGGTCTCCGAGCTGGTTGCAGCCTGAATCTTGCGGGCCAGCAGTGAGGCCGCGCTGACTGCGTCGAAGATTAAATCGAGACGGGGATTGCGTAGGTCGGGATAGGGGCTCATGCTGCTCGATTCTGAAGCCTGACTCCGAGCAACTCAACCACAGAGTGGGGAAGCTCGAAATCCGAGATGAAATACGAAACTCCAAATCCCACAACAAGACCGGCCGATTTGCAGGGAATTGGCCCCCTGGCCCCACCCTCAGTCCCCTTTGTAGAGTCCCAACAGCTGCCGCGCCGTCTTATGCCAACTGAACCGCTTTCGCTGCACTTCGCCGGCCTCTCGAAGTTGCTTCCTACGGGCCTCGTCCGACAAGGTGATTTCCAGAGCTCCAACCATGCTCTCCACGCTTTCCGGATCGAAATATTGGGCGGCGTCACCGCCCACTTCGGGGATTGACGAAGCCTGGCTGGCCGCCACTATTGCGCCACACTGAATGGCCTCCAACACAGGCAGCCCGAATCCTTCATAGAGAGAAGGGAAAATGAACACCCGGCAGGCGGAATAGAAATCGGGAAGGTCTTCGTCTGGAACGTAGCCCGGCAAGTCTACCCACTGGGAGAGCCCGAGACTGTCGATCAGGGCCCCGATTTTGCGGGTTTCGGGTAGGTTCCAGCGAAAAGTCTCTCCGGCTAGTACCAACCGTCCCGAGAAACCACGGCCTCTGAGGACCGCAAATGCTTCCACCAGGCGAGGCAGGTTCTTTCGGAAATCGCTCCCGCCCACATAGAAAAGAAACGGCCCCGAGATCCGGTACTTTCTTTCAATCCTCTCGAGGGAATCCTCTCGCGCCTGAGGTTTGAAGCGCTCGTGACTGGCTGCATAGACAACCTTGACCCGATCCTCGCCCAGGTTCAATTCCCGACACAGATCCTGCTGGGAATGGATCGAATCTGTAATTAGCAGTTCGGCCCGCGAGAATTGTCTGCGCGCAATCTTAAGTGCAAGTCGAAAATCCCAAGGAAACTTGGCCCCCACCTGCTCCCAGAAGAGATAGGGAATCAAGTCGTGGACATGAGCCCAGATGCGGCCTGGCCCGCTACTCGGAATCGATGTGATCTCTGTAGCCTCGAAGAGATCCAACTGCCCGTCTCTGCTCGCCGCCGCGAGTCGCCAGCTATCAAGCACCCAGTTGAGACGGTGGGGGCGCTCCAGGGAACGCAGCACGACATTACCGTGACAGGGTCGTGGCACGGGCTGATCCCGCAGTGTGTAGAAGATCAGCTCGTGCTCCTGATTGGCTTCGGCCAGGGCACGAGCGAGTTGGAGGGTGTACTTCCCGACACCCCGGCGGCGCGAGTGCTTACTCCATGCCGGCCTCAGGTCAAATCCAATACGCATCCGGGTTGAGGCTCTTTTCCCTTCGGTATACTAAACAAAGAAAAGATCGTGTTTTTCCGAGTTCAAGCGTTCTCTAAGTACTGGGTTCGGAAAATACGGAAATGCTCTTTTTTCGACGATGGCTCACCGATCTCGTCGTGCTCCTGGGGGTTGACTCGCGTCACACTCCCGAGAACATCATCCTATTTCCCCGTCCCAGTCACCAGAAAAAAGGGACCCAAATAAGGAGGTGTCATGAGTTTCGATCTAACGCCCTGGGTTGAGGAAGGTTCGTTTCGACAGGAGGGCTACCAGTTGGAAGGAATCCTCAAATTCGCTCATATGGACCATCCGACTTCCTTGACCCTGATCGGGCGCACGGGGACTGTCCTGGATGGCTGCTCATTCTACTTTTGGAATCGTAGTTCTCAATCGGACGACGAGTTTCCGATTTCACATCTGGCTCGTCGACAGATCGGCCCTGCCGGACTGTTGGAGCTGGGCTGACTCGAGGTGGCCGAGGAACCGGACGATGAGAATCCCGAGCCGCAGTACCGGGCTAGCCGGCTACTGATGGACTGGTCCGGCCAGAATGGGTACTTCAAGATCGCGCTGGCCAATCCAACCATCGAATTCCTCGAAGGAGACCACCCACGCTCAGTCCCGAAGCGCCTTCTCGTCCAGCGAAACGCATCCAGCGCGGCGGTGCTGGAGGGCCTTTTGCCCAGGATCGTCCCCGTGACTCCTGAAAAGCGTCGCGTCGCCGCCTCTCCCCTCGATGAGATCAAGGAGATGGACCGGGCGATCGAGAGCCAACAGCCCGAGGTCCCCATTCTCACTCTGTTCGACCCTCCCTATGCAGCGCCGGAACGCGCCCAGCTCAGCGACAACGACGTTGAACTGGAGATCAAAGTGATTCTGGCTCAGCTGGCGCGTATCGGAGTCTGTATCGATCTGTGCAGGCATCTGACAGCCCGGGAATTTCTCGGAATGCTGACCGATGAAGTCCTGGGCCAGTCGATTCAGGTCTCCGAGTTCATCCCGATCCACGGCATGGAGCATTTCTCGACCTACTCCATCTGTCCCACCTGTCAAAAGGAGCTCGAGGACGAGATGGAGTGTCGCGAGAGTGCATAGGCACCTATAAAGATGGAATGTCTTCGGAACAAAAGCGTCTTTCGATCTTCCCATTTTCTTGCTTGAGATTTCGTGCTACGTGCCTGATTTGTACGGCATTGCGCCGCAGGCCGCCAGAAACCGAACTCGCCCATTGTAGGTGTCCAGCTCTGTCCGGCCTCTTCCCCGGGCTCGAATAAAATTCAGACCAGATTCGCAGCATCTTCGTCTAAACCCGCATAATTCAATTCCTGAATGATGCGGGAACGGAAGGTTGGGAGGAGATTCGATGCATTTCGACAAGAGATTCCCCGGAATTCTGGTTCTCACACTCTTACTGGCAGCAATTCTGGGGTCAGTCGTAACGGCGCAGGAGGTCCAGCTCGACCCAAAGCTGCGCCATCAAACTGTCGACGCAGTCAGCTGGCTTCTCGGGGACAATTACGTTTATCCCGAAGTGGCAGCCAAGATGAACGAGCATATCGCAGCGCAATCGAAGTCGGGAGTTTACGAAACGATCAAGCTGCCGGCCGAGTTTGCCATCCGCCTCACCAAAGATCTGCAGGACATCAGTAAAGACAAGCATTTGCGGGTTGCCTTCGATCCAGAGCGGGTGAAAGTCCTGCGCAGGTCCAGCGAGGATGGACCGAGCGGGGCGGATCGAAAGCGTTTCCTGGAGCGGGCCCGCAGATCGAACTTTGGGTTCAGCCGCGTCGAAATCCTGGACGGCAATATCGGCTATCTCGATCTGCACGGATTCTCAGGGATGAAAGAAGCTCGCCCTACCGCCATCGCTGCCATGAACTTCCTGGCCAACAGTGACGCCCTGATTATCGACTTGCGACGAAATGGTGGAGGCAGCCCGAGCATGATCCAACTCATCAGCAGTTATCTGTTTGATGAAAAGCCGCGCCATCTGAATAGTTTCTACTGGCGTCCCGGCGATCGCTATTCCGAGACCCGGACCTTCGAAGAGGTGCAAGGCCCCCGCATGCCCGACACTCCGCTTTACATCCTCACCAGCCGACGCACCTTTTCGGCCGCCGAGGAGTTCACCTACAACCTGAAGAACATGAAACGTGCCACCATCATCGGCGAAACGACCGGTGGAGGAGCCCACCCCGGTGGCCAGATGGTTGCCAACGACCTGTTCCTGGTCTGGGTCCCCAAAGGCCGGACCATCAACCCCATCACAAAGACCAACTGGGAAGGAACCGGAGTGGCCCCAAGCATCGAGGTGCCGGCAGACCAAGCTTTGGATAAAGCGCTTGGCGAAATTCGAAAACCTTAAGCAGAAGTAATAGGAAGTTAAGCACGAAGCACGAAGCACGAGGGAAGCACTAAGCACTAAGCTCCAAATTCCAAACGGATCCGGAACCTAGATTTTGGGATTTTGGATTTGAGATTTCCTTCGTGCTTCGTGCTTCGTGCTTAGAGTTTCGTGCTTTTCCCCCATCACAAGTCGATTCCGCCTCACACCGCCGCATTATTGCCCGATCGCCTCTCGCCCCGCCAAACGAGTCCCAAGAACCCCAGCGTCAAAACCCCCGCCAAGGTATTCAGCACCACATCATGAAGATCAAAGCGGCGTTCCGGCAGAACGCTTTGCAGGAGTTCGTCTCCGACCCCCACCAGCAGGCCTAGCAGGATTGTGCAGGGATAGATCTGGCGATCTCGGATGCGAAAACGCAGCGCCTCGACGGCCAGGAGGGTAAGCGGTCCATATTGCAGGAAGTGAATCTGGTTGGCTGGCACCTGGATGTCCCACATTGAGTAGATGAGTGCTCCGACGATGAGAGCCAGCGGCACGATCCGCAGAGGATCTTGGCGCAGTCGTTTCCAGAGCGGGCCAGCCAGGGCGGCCCCTATGCAAAGGAAGATTGCCAGCAGTCCACGCCGCACCCATGTTTGCCCAATCGTATTGAACACGGCGAGGTAGAGATCGTAAGTGATTGTCAGGGTCGCGTAGAGGAGGGCAATGTAGAGGAGAAGAGCAATCCAGGCAGTCTTTTCCCGAGAAAAGAAACCCTCCAGGAAGTCACGGTGTAGCTCATCTGATGAAGTCATCTCGACAAGGAAGTTAACCAGCTTCCGGGGCCCTGTCTACTTCTTTTCGAGCTCCAATTCTTCGTGCTAGAATGGCTCGCTCCGGTGGGCCGCTAGCTCAACTGGCAGAGCAACTGACTCTTAATCAGTAGGTTCGGGGTTCGATTCCCCGGCGGCTCACCATTTAGAATCAACAACTTGCGGCCTTTTCACAAATCCTCAAAAAGTCACCGTTTGCGCCTGTTTGCGTTTTGTTTGCGTCTATTCACTGTTTCTTCACTCGGGATCCACTTCGCATAATACTTCAGTACGGTGGCGGGTTTGTTGCCCATCTGGTCGGCTACCCAGAGGACGGAACGGCCCTCTGAGAGCCTCTCACTGGCAAAGGTATCCCGCAGGCTATGGAACCCCCTCACGCGCACCTTCGCGCGCTTCTGCAACGCTTCAAATCGGCGGTAGAAGTTCCGGTAGTCGAGCTGGCAGAATTTGGTGCTCAGGAACAGCCAGGCAGGATTCGTCTTCCCTTTCTTCAGCAGATCCATGCGGCGATTTGCAAGGTACTGACGTAAGATCCCCAGCACTTCCCTGTCGAGGTAGACGTGCCGCGTTCGACCCGTTTTTGTCGTCTCGCTGATCGAGCGCTCTGTGCTTGGCCAGTTCCGATAGACAAAGGCATCACCCGCTTCGAAGTCAACGTCGGCAATCTCCAGTGCCCGCACCTCTCCAACCCGCATACCGGTCCGGTGCATCAAGAAGATCGGCGCATAATCGGCCAGCATGTGCCTCCGGGCTCCCCCGAGAATCTTGGCGATTTCCTCTTTATTAAACGGGTCCGCCGACTCCCTCTTCGCAGCCGATCGGTAAAACCTCCCAAGTCCCTGAGCCGGGTTCGCGCTAATCCACCCCTCTCGAACAGCCTCCTGTAGGCACGCTCGCAGGGTGGCCACGATGAGCCGACATGTGTTCCGGCTGAGCGTATGGGATTTCTCTACCACCAGGTGTTTGACGTGCTGGTACGTGATTTCGTCAACCCGGAGGCTCCCGAGCTTTGGTTCAATATGCAGGCGCATCAGGCTTGAGTAGCTGGCAAGGGTGGTCGGTTTGAGGTCGCTCTCTTCCAGTTCTGCCAGCCAGCCTTCCTTGAAAGTAACCAGTTGAGGTGCTTTGCTGTCCTCAGGCTCGTCGAACATGGCCAGCGCCGCCGCACCCTTCACCTCTAGCCAGGCCGCCAGCTGGTCACGCTTTGTAAGGGCCTCGGCATAGCTCTTACCCACCAATTTGGTCTTTCGCTTCCCTTTGTAATCGATGACCAGGTACCACTTGCCCGGGTACAGTTGGCGGATCTTAATTCCCACTCAACAATTCCTCACCCAAGGCTACGATGTCGGGATCGAAGTGACTCATCACAACCCGGAACCTCTGCATGTGCTCGACGAACTCAGGCCAGTAGATACGCATCTTCCCTGTGGGTCTGAATCGGTATACGGGTAGTCCTTGCTTAGCCATCCAACGGATCGTGTCCTCGGACATGTCTGCGCGGGCGGCCGCTCTTTTGACTGACAGAAAATCATCATTCTGGCGCTTCATCCAACTGATACTTTCCACTATAGCTTACTAACTACGCTAGGCTCAACAGAAATAGAGAGGGGGGGCTCAATCTTCCCAATCAGAATCCGGCTTCGATCATCCAGCTCTTCCCCGAGTGCCTCGTTTGCCTGGTACTCGATCAGGAACGCCAGACAGGTGATTGCGTGGTCCAAATGAGACAGTCCCGACTCATCGTCAACCTCTTCCCGGTTCCACCACTTCAACAGGTGCCTCTGAGTGGATCCATAGAGCTTCGAGTACTCCATGCTGGCTTCCCAATTCCGAGCTCCGTACTTCCTCAGGCCGAAAGTCTGGGCCCGGGCAATCGCACGGATAGCGGCCGTAGGGACGAGGTCCAGTCTCAGCTTCCCATCGTCTTTATGGTCGGCGCGTTTCACCATGCACCCCTCGAAGTATTCAGAGCTTGTAAGAGTCTGTCGGCTGCAACGTCTTCGGGCCAATTCTCAAACTCCCACTTCACGCTTGCGGGGCGTGGTGGCTTCCACTTCGTGAACTGTGCGCCCTCCGCCAACAGCAAGTCATAATCGACCCAATTGACCAAGTCACGTTGCTCCAGCGGTGGCAACTTGCCCAAGAACGTTCGATAGATGATTTCGGCCAGCTGCTTCTCTTGGAGTCTATGGTCAGGAAGGGTTAGTTTCCTTGGTCTCGGGACGTCTCCGACGTAGGCTTCGGCGGCATCATGGTAGGCAAAGAAACCAGCCGTCGCGGGTAGACCCTCCCGGAGAAACCGCTCGTAACCAAGGACGCTGTGCTCGGTGTTAAACGACATTTTTTTTTGATCACCGCGACTACGATTCTTGCCCGCTGAAGTGGGTGTTTGTTTGACTTGTTTTTCTTCCTTCTTCTGAGGGCTGAAAGCCCTCTTTTCTTCTCCGGTTTTCTTGAGCGTGGGGATGGAGTGAGGGCTTGCCCGAACGGAGTTCCCACGCTTCGCGAGGCTCGGGATTGCCCTTCGAATGCTCCGCTGATTGAGCTGTATACCCTCTGGGCTTGAGCCGTTTTCTGTGTGGCCAGCAGAAGGCCTTTCGAGCGGCACCTCAGAGTCACTTCGTCTCCTTTTGGGTTCTCTGCTTGGCGGCTTCCATCCGGTAGCTGGTCACGTTCAACTCCAGGATCACGCTATGGTGAACCAGGCGGTCGATTGCCGCGGCCGTGGTCAGGGGATCCTTGAAGATCCTCTCCCAGTCCGAGAAGACCAGGTTGCTGGTCAGCAGAATCGAGCGACGCTCGTAGCGATGGGAGAGCAACGTGAAGAGAATCTCCATCTCGTCGCGATTCTGCTGTACATACCCGATGTCGTCGATGATCAGGGCCTCGAACCGATCCAGCTTCTTGAGTTCCCTCTCCAGAGTTAGCTCGAGCTTGGCTCTCAGTAACCGCTGCACCAGCAGCGCACAGGTCGAGAACAGCACCCGCCGGTCTCGCAGGATCAACTCCTGCCCCAAAGCACAAACAAGATGCGTTTTCCCGCTTCCTGGATTACCGAACACAAGTAGATTTTCGGCTCGGTCCAGGAAGTCTCCCTCCACCAATCCTGACAACTGCCGGTCCACACTCTGCGGGAGTCGTGAGCGATCCAATGAAGTCAGGCTCTTGTCCCAGGGAAGTTTCGAGGTCCGTCGTAGTTTCTGGATCCGTCGTTCCCGTCGATCCGCGACTTCCAGCTCCGACAGAGCCAGCAGGTACTGCGGATAAGACCAGCTCTCTTTGGTCGCCAAAGCGGCCTGCGAGCCGTGATGCTCGCGGAAGGTCGGCAGGCGAAGTTCGACCAAACACTCTTTGAGTCTTTGCAGGGTGCCTCCGCTCATGGCCTCACCTCCTGCTTGTGCGTGCCGAGCAATCGGTCATAGATCTGGATGTTGATTGGTGGAACCTGGACCTGCCACCTCGGCAGAACCGGCTCTATCAGATCCTCCTTCAGGTCCTGGAACCGGGTTCGGCGGCCGCTTTCAATCCGGTTCTTCAGAGCTTGTTCGACTTTCCTTTCCCCTTCTTGGGCCGCCAGCTCCAGGATCCCCAGATACTGTCGGTCCGCCGTCTGTGGACAATCCTCTCTCAGCTCGTCGTAGGCGACTCGGAACAGGACTCCGGGAAAGAGATCTTCCCGCCAGCGATAGCGGGCAAAGGCTCCCGGCTTTCGCACCAGCGAGTGGATCACGTGCCGGTAATCGATCCGGTGCTTTCCTTCCCCCCGCAGTCGAGGCATCTCGGCTACTCGCTGCCCGCCATAACGAACTTCCACATGATCGGCATACAGTCGCGCCTCCACCTGTTCGCGGATCAAGCGGCTGTCCACCGAGTAGGTGTTGTTGCGCACTCGGATCGTGGAACTGGTTGCGACCTTCACTCGGAATCGGATGAAGTCCTCCAGGCGAGGATCCGGTAGCGGCCTCATCACTTCCAGTTCTTCTCGCAGGCGTCTTTGCCGGCCAGCATTGCGTCGCTCGATGATTCTCTGGACGAACTGCTCGTAGTCCTTGCGCTCTGAGAAATCGCGACTGCCTCTGAGCAGCAGTTCCTGTTGGATGGCTCGCTTGAGCCGGTGATGCGATTGCTCGACGTCTCCGTTCTCATGAGCCTTTCCGGCTTGGGTTCGGCTGCGCTTCATTCCGTAATGATCGAGCAATGTCTGGTAGCGTTCGGTGAAGGCGCCCTTCTTGAGATTGTTGACCACAGCCGATAGACGGTCTGTTCGGTGCTCGGATGGTATCGCCCCCAGTTCCCAGATCGCGTTCTGTAGTCCCAGCGTCAAACTCTCGAAAGATTCACCGAAGCACAGGGTCGTCGTCTCCCAGTTCGAGTAGGTCAAGACGAAGTGATACAGCATATGAGGAAAGGGTTGCCCGGCAATCGTCACTCCCCAGCTGTTCATGAAAGTGAAGTCGGACTGGGCTTGATGTCCGGGCTCATGATTCTGGGGAAACATCACCTCTTTCAGCTCACCGTAGTGGGCTCTCCACTGCTTGAGCCTTCGTTGGAGCGTCCTCAGTTGTCCTTCCTCGAACTTCCCCTCGTAGATCCGATTCAGGTGGTCGAAAATAGTTGTCGCCTCCACGGTTGGAGACTGTTTCAGGATCCCTTCTATTTCGGGCCAAACGGATTCATAGGGATTCGGGCGGGTGCGCCAGGTCCGCTCTGACCGGCTTTCACTCGGCAGCTTGCCCGACTTCAAATACTTCCGTGCCGGGTTCCGCGACATGCCCGCTTTGGCCGCCGCCATCGTCAACGTCTTTTCCTTTTTCCGCAATTCCATCAGTCTCCTGATCTGCTGGTCTGTAACCATGCTTGCCATGATCCAAATCAGCTCTGAAAAAGCGGGCAGTTCTAATTGTCGTCCGGGTCCAATTCTACGTGTCGTTGATCATTGTGTTCAGTACCGCGGGAAATTACCGATCCGGTAGTACTGAAGCTCACAACCAAAGAAGCAGCAAAGGTTCTGGGCATGTCGCCTGCGGCACTACGTAGACGTACGAAAAAGGAAGAGATCAAGGCCCGGGTTTGGATCGACGGAAACCACTGCTACTACTACTTCGACTTGGTTGAGTGGATGGAGAAAAGGCCGCTCTGGGAGAAGGGCCGAAACATGCAGCCTGCTGCTCTCAGGAGGGTTCCAAGATGAGCGAGTTTCTTGAAATGGCGCACGACGAATTACGCAGGGCCAGAGAGGGCCACAATAACCTGAATTCTGCTCACGAGGCTTACTCCGTGATCCTGGAAGAACTTGACGAGTTTTGGGAAATCGTGAGACTGAAGCGCTGTAATCGCGTGCCCGAAGAGATGCTTGAGGAACTGGTGCAGATTGCCGCTATGGCCAACCGGGCAGCAGAAGATCTTGGTTTGGTGGGTCAAAAGGGGGTCAAAGGCTAGTGGCCGTCAGGAAGCATGGCAAAGGCTGGAAGCTTGATGTGACTTGGCCAGATGGCAGTCGCAATCAGGTGCAGATGCCTGAAGAGGATGTAGCCCGGTTGTGGGATGACCGTATCCGTATTGCCAAACGCATGGGTGAGCACGACTGGCGCCGGGTCCGAGAGGATCTGTTGCATCGTATCGAGAAAGACCTGCTCTTTCGCGAGCTGAGTGAAAAGTACCAAACCGACTATGTGAGAAGGAGCAACCGAGACAAGGCTACGAAGACCAGCAGGATCAAAACCTTAGTTAAGGCCTTCGGATCCAAGCCTGTGGGTTCGATATCCAGCCAGGATGTGGCGCGGTATCGATCCCGCCGACAGAAGGATGTGCAGAATGTGACCGTGAATAAAGAGGTAGCAGTATTGCGGCACATCTTTACTTGGGCGATTGAGAACGGCTTCGCGATCGAGAATCCGGCTGCAGGGGTGGCCAAACTGAAAGAGGCCCGCAAGCGCACCGTGAGCCGGAAGGGAATTCCTCGACCAAGAAGAGTCCTGACATTCTGCCTCTGTTCCAATTCATGGCCGCCACCGGATGCAGGAAGGGGTGAGGCGATGCTGGCTCGGCATGATCACATCGACTTCGAGGAACGCCTGGTCGTGATCCAGATGCCGAAGCTGCTGGACGAGGAGAATGTGTACCCGTTGACCCGGGATGTTGAGGCAGCCATCCGAGCGGTACCTCGCCTTCCAGGATGCCCTTTTGTGTTCTGGTCAAGTCGAAGCGGAACGCGGTGGCGGTACATCGATAGAGTTTGGACGAGAGCCCGAAAGGCCGCGGGATTGGAGTGGATGGAGATCCACGACTTGCGCCGATATCGGGCAACAAAGCTGTGGGAGACTGCCGGACTGAGCCCGCAGCAAGTGGCAGCTCTGCTTGGCCACGCGAGCCCGGATGTGACGAGTGAGCACTATGTACAGAGCCGGAAGCGCGACCTGGCCAAGCTAGCGCTGAAGGTCATTGAAGGAGGCAGTTAACGTTACGATTTCGTTATTCTGAGAAAATGGACTTTTTGATGGATTCGCGTAAGTTGTTGAAGGATCTAGAGCTACTGACAGGAGTCGGGCAGACGGCAATTGTCCTGTGGGACCAACAGCAAGGAGTGCCTGTCAGAGGCGACTATCCGCTCCACTACAATACTGCCCATTCCATCGAACTGAACGTCACAGTCGAAATTCCAGAGTGGAACGGCAAGAAGATCCGCATCATGTTAGAGGAGGACGCCATCTTCACGAGCCCAGGGAACCCGCTACATCGATGGCCGCCAGAAGGAATTGCACTTGATTAAGTAGTGCTGCGTTCGAGACTCTTCTCCCACTTTGCCCGTGCCGCTTCCTTTCTTGAGCTCTTGAGATAGTCGCTGAGCTGAGAGTTGACTTGGAAATTTCCCTCGCTGAAGCTTCGGGCTCCGAAAGATCTTGGCCGAGAGCCTCATTAACTTCGAGGCATTCCTACGGAGCCCGAAGCGTTAGCGAGGGAGCTCTTCCAGTTTCTTTCTTGAATGATCCGATCCGGCCGGGGTAGATCGGCAACAAGCTGCCTGCACTCCAAGGCGCCTGGCCGCAATAGTGCAAATCAAATTCCAGCGTAACGGTGGCCCTTAGTGCCCCACTGCTATCAGATGACCTCGACTCCTGAAGAACAGAACGCCCTCGCTAACGGCCGGGGTGGGCATAGTCGTTTCTTCGAGCGCATTGGTCGCCAATAACTGGAACTCAGAGCCGGCCTTGACCACGTACACATCCCCCTCTTCGCTGGTATAGAAGAGTTTCCCATCGGCGCTTACCCCGGAAGCGGAGAATCCTCCTCCGCCACCCAAACGCTCCCGATAGATCTGTTGCCCGGTTGTCGCCCGGTAGGCAGTGAGGACTCCGTTGTCTCGGCAGACATAGAGGTAACCATCGACCACCAGTGGAGTCTGCATATAGGCGCCGCTCCGCCCCAGATCACTCCACACGATGGCCGGCGACGACTCCCCTTCGGCACTGGCCCTGATTTCCCCCGCTACATCGGTTCGAATCGCATAGATAGGAGCCATGCGGCCATGGGCATTGGTGATGAAGATCAGGCCGCGATCGACGATCGGAGTGGGAACCGGAATGTCTCCCCCCCCTCCAATCTCCACAATTCCTTCCCGCTTTCCAGGTCGTAGCCACCTATATGCCGGTAGCCATTGAGAATGACCTGAGTACGCCCAGCTTCGACATGTACGGCAGGAGTACTCCAGGTAGGCACATCCTGGCGCGCGGTACGCCACAATTCGCGTCCCGTCTCGAGATCGAGGGCCGCCACGAAGGAATTCTCCTGCACATCGACCTGCAGAATGATCTTCCCGTCATGAATGATGGGCGAACTGGCAAATCCCCATTGGGCGGTCGGGACCCGAAAGAATCCCGAATCAAGCACCCCGAAGTCCTTCTTCCAGAGCAGGTTTCCCTTGAAATCGTAGGTGTAGAGACCTTCCGAGCCGAAGAACGCCACCAGGTGCCGGCCATCCGTGACGGGAGTTGAATTGGAATGCGTGGCCTTGGGGTGTCGCTTGATTTTGGGAACCCCGTGGTGAGCGACCCGCTCCCACAACATCTTGCCACTCTTCTTGTCGAAGGCCAGCACTTTGAAACTGACGGCATCGTTCTCTTCCACCGGCTCGATGGCGCCGTACAGCCCGACCTTGAGTTCATCGTCGTCCCGTCCGTCAGTCACCGTCGTCGTCAGGAAAACCGTGTTTCCCCAGATCACTGGACTGGAATGCGACAGACCCGGCACACGGGTCTTCCACAAGATGTTTTTTCCACTGGCAACATCCCACTCTGCAGGAACTGGGTAACCTTCGGACAACCCAAGAGCACCGTGTCCCCGAAAAGAGGGCCAGTGGACGTCAATTCGCTTGAGCCGCCAACGAGGGAATCGTGATCAGAAGAATAAGTCCAAAGATTGCGTACTTCATGGGCCCCTCCATTTCGATATCGATCGGCTGCAGTCGGAATCGGCAGCCTGAAAGCATGATATCGCAAGCCAAGGTCCATTGCGGGCAGCGCGGAATTCGGAGGGGCGAGAAAACGATCTTCTCTAGTGTGGCGAGACATCAACGCCAAGCAACTTCGATCAATTGTAATTCCCCGGTCACCATGCAGTTCGACCGAGTCGTCTCCAACCGCTGTCAGCTGAAAAGGGAATAGAATTGAAAAGACACTCTTGGAGCACGTTTGGATGGGACCGGGCTGTCTCAAAGGCCCTGTTGATTATCGTTTGCGGAGTGATACCTCTGGGCCGAGGTTTAGCGCAGGGGCGGCTCATAATCGCAGACACCAACGGGCAGAAGGGGGCTCAGGTCATCGTTCCCGTGATTCTCGAAAACGAGGTTGGGGCCAGTGGCCTGCAGTTTCGGGTTACTTTCGACTCCAGCAGACTAACTTTGCCGGAGACTTTCGTGCTGCCGGGGGAAGCCCTGGAGGATCACGGGCTGGGGGTGTCCAGAGGGGATGGTGAACTGCGTGTCCTGATTCTTTCAACGAACGCCCTGAATCCTCAAACCGAGCCAGAATATCTTGCTTCGAATTCTCTTCGACATTGCCACAGATGCCGCCGGGGCCGTATTGAGCGAGGCGGGTGTGGGCGCATCTCCAGTCTCGCAACACTTCTCTATACCGGTACTCTTCGAAGCGGGCGTGACGAACACCGGAATTGCCCTGGCCAATGTCTCCGGACAGAACGCACAGGACATCCTTCTGGAACTCGTCGATTCGGACGGAACAGTTCTTTCCACGCAGATGCGGGACGTGGAAGGAGATCATCACGAAGCCCTATTCGCCAACCAATTCTTCCTGGAACTGGATGCCATGGGGTCTTTTGAAGGATCCATCCGGGTCTGGGTCGCCGGTCGATATTTCCGTCGTTGCATTACGGCAACAGGGGTTGCTATTGACCACCTTCCCATCAGCCGAGTTGCCTTAGCGTGGGGTCCGCCTAATGAGAGACCAGAATGCGAAAGGCTGGCAGATCTGGACTGTCGGAGCGGCGGGGCTCTTCGTATGTTCTCAGTTGACGCTCTTCCTCTGGGCCGGAGTCGCAGAAGTACCGAAGAAGCCCGGAAGACAGCAATTCCCAGGCCGGTATGCGCGACGTGTCCAGGAGATACCAATCTGGATGATCAGCTAGATTTTGGCGATCTGCTGCTTCTTTCCAAGCACCTGCTCACACCGAGTCTGGAGGGACCCGCGCTTTGAACGCCGACTCCAACCTTGATGGCAAGGTGGGTGTCGCTGACGTGCTGCATTGGATCCTGCGATCTCGGGGAGACAAGCCGGAATTCGCCTGTGGCGGGACGCGGGACTCCGACCCGCGAATTCGTCTAATCGCGCCCCAGAGCGGTCCCGCCGGAACGCGTGTGGCTCTGATCGGTCACCGCTTTGGCAATTCTCCGGGTGAGAACGAACTCGTCCTGGAGTCGCTGGATGGGACGCAGGTGGTCCCCATCGCCAAAGCCTCCACGAACGGAATCGAATTCGATGTACCCGCCCTCAGCGAACAATTCGGTCCTGAGAGCGACTCTGGAAATCTCAGCTATCGAGGACGGCCTCCAAATCGTCGCCATCAATCGCCTGGACGCCTTCGGCCTGCTCCCAGGCAACAGTTGGGTACTCGACTTCACTCAGTCGCTCTTCGAGTTGGAAGCCAGCTTCGACGTGGAGACCCTGATCGAGTCGATTCGCTGGAACCCGGTCTACGGTACCCAACTCGAGTTCCACACCATCGAGGAGGTATCACTGCCATGAAGATGCGATTTTGGCTTGTCCTGATCTTACTCCTGGCTACCTTGATCTCCTCAAATTGCGTTTTGATCCTGGAAGAGGCCGGCGACGATGAACCGGGTCTTATCACTTACAGGATAGATATTTACAGGGAAGAAGTGAGGACCTTCACGGCATCATGGACTGGTAGAGTGGTCTGTGTAGTCAAGGG
>CBDDCF010000031.1:0-324839 GCA_965225995.1 Acidobacteriota bacterium
TGGCAGAGGGGATGTCCTATCTGGGTCTGGCTGTTCCCGTGATCCTGCTGATACTGTTATTCACTCGGGTTGCTGGGTGGGTTGGGGCCTTCCGGGATTCTCCGTCCCTTTCATCGGCGAGGAACTTAACTCCAACTGAAGTGTTGCAAAGGGAAGTATCGCTCGAGGCGTTGCTGACGGGACTAGTAGGCCTGATCCTTGCCCTCGGCTGGCTGTGGCAGTTTCAATCGGGATGGCTCTGGGAATGGGCGGGCCCCCTGCGTCAGTTTCGATCGATCGGTCGATTCTCCTGGGTTTGCTATTACGCCTTTTCAGTCTTTGCCTTTTCCCAGCTTGGTTTTCTTAGAAGCCGCAGCACTCGGCCGAGGGTGCGGAATCTGGCCACTCTGATGATCGCCGTGAGTGTCTCCGTTCAATTATTCGAAGCCGGGAGTCAGGCATCCGAAATTACCAGGACTGTGAGAGAGGCCAGTGTACCCGTCGGTCAAGTTCTCCCCGGTCGGCAGGCACTGATGTCGAGTCCTACTTTACCTCCCGGTGTGCAAGCTGGAGTTTACCAGGCTATTTTCCCTTTGCCTTACTATCACATTGGATCGGACGTCGACTTTCGATACGTCGGCCGGGGAAGATCCATCGCCGTCTCCATGGCGCTTTCGTTGAGGACCGGGCTTCCCTTGCTAGCGATGCATAGTACGCGGACACCTCTCAGCTTGACCAAGATGTCGCTCTCCTTGCTCGACAGAGGGCCTGAATTGGGAGCTCTCAAGGGCCATTTCCCCAATCGGAAGCCTTTCTTGATCGTAGTTAGCGGCGCGAACTTGACGGCAGCGGAGGAGGCAATTCTCGACCGCGCGCGCCCGCTCGGTACCCGGGGAGATATTCAATTCTTCGAAATCTCGTTCGAAGAGGCTCTATCTCCTAGGCTTGCAGGAGCTAGCCAGGCTCATCCGGGCTGAGCTGTGGTGTCCGGCACCCCTCGCAAGCTTGACGCTCTGGAAATCGGCGCTCCAAAAAAAGACGCCGATTATCGAGTTCAACTGAGCTTCGAGGCACAATTATCAGAGCCGCCGGCGCAGCGCAGTCCCGGTGGCAATGGTATAATCCGCGTCCATGGCGGCCTCACGCGAACAGAATCTGCAGCTCAGCCATCAAGAATACGACCGGCGTGAAACCGTACTCGAGTCCTACCCCTCACGGGTTCAGATCGGAACCGACAACCGGTGCAACATGCGCTGTCCTTTCTGTCTGGCCTCCGCCTTTCGGCAGGTCGGCCGAGTGCACCTTCAGGACCAGCACTTGGAGCAGAACCCGCTAGAGCTCTTTCAGCGCCTGGTTCCCTATATGAAGTATTGGGAGTTTCTGTCGCTGACCGGTCCAGGAGAGTCATTGATCAATCCTCGACTACCCGAGATCCTGGCTTTGATTCGCGGACACACGGACTGCCACATTGTGGTCACCACGAATGGGGTTCTCATTGATGCCAAGCTGGCCCGGACGTTGGTCGATAATCGAGTGCAGGAGGTTTCGGTCTCGTTGGACAGCCTTGATCCCGAGCTTTATCCAAAACTCCGGGTCAACGGTACTTTGAAACAGGCCCTGGATGGGATCTCACATTTGCAGGAGGCCAGCCGGCAGGCAGCCAACGGCCGCCTGGAGATCAGTTTGGCCCCGACTTTTCACCGCCTTAACATTGAGGAATTGCCCAACTTCATCGACTTTGCCCATCGCTCTTCGATCCCGACAGTGCAGGCTTCACCGTTACAGGTCTATCGGGAGGACTGGGTCGAACATTCCCTGTTGCACTTCCCGAAGCTAACCCGGCAGATCGCCTCGCGGGCCGAAAGCCGGGCGAGGGAACTGGGAGTCAATCTCATCAACAATCTGCGGATGGTGTACGTCAATCGCGGTCGAGGGCCATTGGGGCGGTTCAAGACCCCTGAGAAGATCGATTTTTCGACCGACCCCTCGACCTGCCGCAAGCCTTGGGACAACCTCTATGTGGAGCCCGATGGGGAGGTGCGCCCTTGCTGCCACCAAAGCCCTATCTATGGCAACCTCTACAAGACGGAGTTCAAGGAAATTTGGAATGGTGCTGAAGCTACTCTTCTACGGCGCCAGATGGTGACCGGAGATCTTCCCGACGCATGCCGTGAATGTTACGAGTTCAACCGCCACGATCCGTCCGTGATGATCCAGCTGCTGGAGTAGCGGTTTTCAGCAACAAACTCTCATCTTTTTCACCTACCCCCCGGGCATCGAAGAGCCGATTGGGCGCGATCTCTTCTTCGGCCACAGCTTTGAGGTAGTTCGAGGTCAAGCATTCCCGTCCCCCATCCCGATGCTCGTCAAGGCTGATGACTCGTAAGGTACTGCCTAGAAAGGATCTCCGGAATTCGGTTTGCTTCTGCTCCGAGAGCTCGCGGAATTGAGCGCAACGCTGACGAATCGCATTCGGGGGTATCTTTTCCGGGTAGGCTGTCGCTCGGGTTCCAGAGCGGTCGCTGTATGGGAAGGCATGCAGATAGCTAAAGGGCATCTGCGCCACGAAAGCCAGGCTCTCGCGGTGATCCTGTTCCGTTTCTCCGGGAAAACCCGCAATGATGTCGGTTCCGATGCCGGCTTGCGGCATGCATTCATGGATCTCCTCGACAATGTCCGCGAAACGTTTCGTGGTGTAGGGTCGCAACATCCTGCGAAGAGTCTGATCCGAACCGCTCTGAAGACAGACGTGAAAGTGGGGTGCTATCTTGCCGTCGCTTGACGCTGCCAGCTTGATCACCTCTCGGGAGAGCTCCATCGGTTCGACTGAGCTGACACGGATTTGTCCCAGCCCTGGGATCTCGAGCATCTTTTCGAGCAGCCGCCAGAGAGGAAATCGGGGCCGAAGATGAGTTCCATAAGTGCCGATGTGGATTCCCGTCAGCACGACTTCCTGAAAGCCCAGATCGACCAAATCCCGAACATGTTGCAGAATCTGCTGGGGGGGAACGCTCCGGCTGGGGCACCGTACGCTGGGAATGATGCAATAGGTACACTTCGCGTCACAGCCATCCTGAATCTTCACGAATGGGCGAGTCCGTCCTCCGAACTGAGTACCCGCTTCCAGGTCAATCGACCGCACTTTGTCGAATCTGCCGTGGAAGATTCGAGCGGGCTGACCGGGTACATGTTTTTCTTGAGAGAGCTGAACCAATTGTGACTTTTGGGTGTTGCCAACCACCGCGTCGACTCCCTGGATAGCAGCCAATACAGCGGGATCGCGCTGCGCATAGCACCCGGTGACCAGTAAACGGGCGGCCGGGTTCCCCCGTCTTAGTCAGCGGATCAGTTGCCGAACCTGCTGGTCGGCACGGTGGGTGACGGTACAGGTGTTGACGACAATAATGTCCGCCTCCTGGAAGCTGTAGGTCTCGTCGGCCCGCTGGCCTAATAGGTCTTCCCGCAGTGCCGCACTGTCTGTCTGGTTGGTGCGGCACCCAAAAGTGGCAACGAAGAACTTCTTAGACATGGTTGAGCCTCAGCAAACTTCACCTGCTTGAGCTTCAGGGGAACTGATATAGGCAAGCTGACCACAAGCGGCGGAAATGTCGTTGCCACGGGGACGGCGCACGAAGGCCGTCAGATGAGCTTGGAGCAAGATTCTCCTGAAGGATTCGATCCGCGCGGCGGAAGGGCGTAGATAGGGAAGCCCTGGATTCGGGTTGTACGGAATGAGATTCACCTTCGATTTGATGCCTTTCACGAGCCGAGCGAGTTCTTGAGCCTCCTGGTCCGAGTCGTTGACCCCTCCCAGCAAGACATATTCGAAGGTAATCCGGCGCCGCGCCTCGAGCGGAAAACGTCGGCAAGCTTCCAGCAATTCCTGGATCTTCCAGCGCTGATTCAAGGGCATCAGCTTGTCCCGCAATTCATCTCTGGTTGCGTTCAGCGAAACCGCCAGATTGGGCAGGCTGGGCTCACTGTGCATGCGGTACAAGACGGGCACCACTCCCGAGGTTGAGATCGTGATCCGCCGGTGGGAGAGGTCCATGCCATCGCTTTCGGTGAGCAGCCGGAAGGCTCTCATCACGTTCTTGTAGTTGTAGAGAGGCTCTCCCATTCCCATGAAAACGATGTTGAATGTGTCCCGTTGGATGCAACCCGCAGCCAGCACTGCCAGGACCTGTCCCACGATCTCGCCCGCAGTCAGATTTCGCTCCAGTCCCATCTGAGCTGTCAGGCAAAAAGTACAACCCACGTCGCAGCCGACCTGGGACGAGATGCACAGGGTTTCTCGCTTCTCCTCTGGGATATAGACTGTCTCGACGAACTTTCCCTCTTCCAGCTGAAAGAGGAATTTGACAGTTCCATCGCGCGAGTCCGAGCGCTGACCGACCGCGGGGAGCTCAATCTGATGCTCCTCACCCAGCCGGGTGCGAAACCCGGTAGAAAGATCGGTCATCTGCTCGAGCCGAGTTTGCCAGCGGCGATAGATCTGGGTATAGAGTTGTTTGCCTCGAAAGGGTTTCTCTCCGAGGGCCTCCACCAGATCGATAAGTTGTCGCTGGTCCAACCCCAGCAAGTTCTGTTTGTTCATACCCGATTGTTACATTCTAGCGTAGCGTGAGAATTTGCGTTCTGGGTAGCGGCAGCAATGGTAACTGTACTCTGGTGCAGGAGGGCAATACCTCGATTCTAGTGGATCTGGGATTTGGCCCCCAATCTCTAGCGAGACGCCTCAATAACGCTGGATTGGAGCTCACCGGAATCGATGCAGTTCTCCTGACCCACGGACATGGCGATCACAGCGGTGGAATTCGGAGCGTGGCTCGGGCCTGGCGAATGCCGATCTTCATGAACAGCGGAACGAGGGCTGAACTTCCCGATCCCGGCGAGAGCGATCGCTGGGAGATCTTCCGAACCGGGGAAGAATTCCAGGTCGGGGACCTCTCGGTTTCCTCTTTTCCGATTTCACATGACGCGGGAGAGCCGGTAGGCTTCCGTATTCGGTCGGAACGGATTTCGGGAGCGGTTGCGACTGACCTTGGAGAAGTCGATCCCGGTGTCGTCGGGCATCTCACCGACTGTAATTGGTTGCTGCTCGAATCTAATCATGATGAGGGCATGCTCCGAGTTGGCCCCTATCCCTGGCATCTGAAACAGCGCGTTCGCAGTCGCCGCGGGCACCTCTCAAACCGGGAGTTGGCCAACTTTCTTTCCGATGATTATGACGGGTCTGCCAGCCACATCTTCCTCGCTCATTTGAGCCGAAAGAACAACGATCCCGAGATCGCTCTTCACAGTGCTCGAAATGCTCTTCTAGGGCGCCGCCATTCTCTGCTCGAGCCGTGCCGCCTTCACTTGACTCACCAAGAGAGACCTTCCATAGTTCTATCCCTATGATTCCCCGCTACACCCTGGAGCCTATGGCGGCGGTGTGGACCGATCACAACCGCTTTCAGAAATGGCTCGATGTCGAAATTGCGGTCTGCCGAGTGCTGGCCGAGTTAGACGAAATCCCGTCTCAAGCCGCAGACCTGATCGAGAAGAACGCCTCCTTCTCGGTCGACCGGATTCGGGAAATCGAGAAGGTGACACGACATGATGTGATCGCTTTTACTACTGCGGTGGCCGAGACCCTGGGGCCTGAATCCCGCTTCGTCCATCTGGGTTTGACCTCGACAGATGTCGTCGATACCGCCCAAGCTCTAATGATTCGGGATGCTTCTCAACTGATCGAAGAAGCGATAAGAATCTTGATGGCTACGATTCAGCGACAAGCTTTCGCTCATCGTGACACGGTGCTGATGGGACGGACTCACGGAATCCACGCCGAGCCGACTACCTTTGGTCTTAAGCTGGCGGTCTGGTATGCCGAGATGGAACGCAATCTGGAGCGATTCCTGAAGGCCCGTACCGGGCTCGAAGTGGGCAAGATCAGTGGCCCGGTCGGGTCCTTTTCCCACCTCCCCCCGGTGGTCGAGGAAAAGGTCTGTCGGCGTCTCGGTATCGGGTTTGCGAGGGCTTCGACTCAGACGCTGCAGCGGGATCGACATGCCGAGTACCTATGCACATTAGCCATTCTGGGATCCTCCTACGACAAGATGGCGACCGAAGTGCGGCATCTGCAGCGAACAGAAGTCCGCGAGGCCCGGGAATCCTTCGGAGAGGGGCAAAAGGGATCCTCGTCCATGCCCCACAAACGAAATCCCATCACTTGCGAGCAGATCAGCGGCCTGGCTCGGATTCTTCGGGGGAATGCTCAGATTGCGCTCGAGAATATTCCGCTCTGGCACGAGCGCGATATTTCGCACTCTTCCGTGGAACGGGTGATCATGCCGGATAGCACCACTTTGGCCCATTACCTGTCGACCAAACTGAACCGCGTGCTGGGTAATCTGGTCCTCGACAAGGGGCAGATGTCGGCCAACTTGGAATTGACCGGGGGGCTTTATAACTCTTCGGTGTTGTTGCTCGCACTGGTACGCAAGGGAGTGCTCAGAGAAGATGCTTATGTGTGGGTACAGCGCAACGCCATGCGAGTGTGGGACGAGGGGATGGATTTCAAGAGTCTCTTGAAGGCCGACACGGAGCTGCGGCAGTTCCTCTCTGAAGAAGAAATCGATCGGATCTTCGATCTGGAAGATAAGCTGCGGCATGTAGAAGAGGTATTCAAGCGAGTTTTCGGGAGTGCGGTAGCACCCGTGGAGAGAGTATGAATGAGGTGTTGGAGTTTATTGTAGTTCACCGAGAATCTTATATCGCCGAATTGAATGATTTCTTGCGGATTCCCTGTGTGAGCACGGACCCGAGCCAGAAGCCGGCTATGCGGGAAGGCGCGGAATTCGTAGCAGGTCAACTCAGGAAGTCGGGGATGGCGGAAGTAGAAATAATCCCGACTCCGGGACATCCGGTAGTCTTCGGCCAACGGATCGAGGATCCGAGCCTCCCCACTATTCTGGTCTACGGGCACTACGATGTGCAGCCGGTAGATCCCATCGATCTTTGGGAAACACCTCCCTTTGAACCTTCGATTCGAAACGACAAGCTGTACGCTCGTGGATCGGCTGACGACAAGGGACAAATGTTCATCCATTTCAAGAGTGCGGAAGCGTTCATTTCGACGCGCGGACGGCTACCGGTAAATCTCAAGTTCTTGATCGAAGGGGAAGAGGAAATTGGCAGCCCGAATCTAGAGCCGATGATCCGAGAACACTTGAGCCGTCTTACGTGTGATGCAGTTGTTATCTCCGACACAACCATGTTCGGCAAAGATGTACCCTCGATTTGCTACGGTCTCCGCGGACTAGCCTATGTCCAAATCGATGTGCAGGGCCCTTCTCGGGATCTGCATTCTGGTTCGTTTGGCGGCCCGGTGGCGAATCCTGCATTTGAATTGGCCAGGATGCTGGCTTCCCTCAAGGATTCAAATGACCGAGTAACCCTCCCCGGCTTCTACGACAAGGTTCGAGAGTTGACCGAACAAGAGAAGAATGAATTCGCAGGTCTCCCGTTTGAGGAGGAATCCTACAAGCGTGAGCTGGGAGTACGGGCACTGGGAGGCGAAGCCGGGTTTACTCCTCTCGAGCAACTCTGGTCCAGGCCGACTCTGGAAGTCAACGGTCTGCTCAGCGGATTCACCGGGGAGGGAGCCAAGACGGTTCTGCCGGCTCGGGCCATGGCAAAAGTAAGCATGCGGTTGGTCCCCGATCAAGATCCCCAGGAGATCGCAGAGCTGCTCGAACGGCAACTTCACGAGATTGCCCCAGCCACTGTGCAAGTCAAAGTGACCCACATGCACGGTGGAAATGCCTGGGTGGCTTCACTCGACCATCCCGCTCTGAAAGCTGCTGCGGATGCCGTCGAGAAAGGTTTCGGTAGCCGTGCGGTCTTTCAGCGCGAAGGAGGATCGATTCCGATCGTCTTTACTTTCGAGAAGTTGCTGGGCGTTACCACGGTGCTGATGGGTATCGGATTACCCGATGAGAATGCCCACGCTCCCAACGAGAACTTGGATCTGGGAAATTTTTATGCCGGGATTCGGAGTTCAGCTCACTTCCTGGAAGGCCTGTCGCGAGCTTGAATTATTCCCCGGACCGGGGTCTCGACGCTTGCGCAAGATAGTGGCTGGAAATCTCGGACGCCAGCAGCGAGACGGTCAGCGAAGCGATGATGACGAGTGTGCTCTCGGAAAAGCGACCGTGAGACAGCCGCAAGAAACCGACCCCCAGAAAACCGCACAGATGGCAGAGCCGGATTCCCCAGATTCTAATCGGAGAGCCGCGTGGGTATTTGAAAGTGAAGAGAATGAACCCGGCAGACGCCAGAGTGAAGAAAAACAGAGATAGGAGGTCGAGTAACTCCAATTGCATTCGTCTGGGCTGAAGAGAAGCTTGTCTTGTCCGTTCTTATTTAATGACAACAAAAGCCGGGAAAAGTTCCCGTGCTGGTCAAAAAAGGCTTCGCTCGACACGGAAACGGCGGCATTGAACCCCGGCCTCGCCCAGCAAAGCGAAGGAAGTGTCATTCAACGGATAGTCCTCGTTGTAGATCACTTCCCTGATTCCCGCATTGATGATCATTTTGGTGCACATCAAGCAGGGAGCAAAAGTAGTGTATAAGGAGGCGTCTTTGACGCTCACTCCATGGTAAGCAGCTTGAGTGATGGCATTTTCTTCTCCGTGGGAGCAAAAACACTCATCCAACCTGGTTCCGCTATCCGCTAGCGAATTGCAGCGTGGGCAACCCCCTTCGAAACAGTTTCGAGTCCCGCGCGGGGTCCCGTTGTAACCGGTGGAAATAACGCGGCGATCCCGCACGATGATCGCTGCCACTTTTCGTTTCACGCAGTTGCTGCGCAGAGCCGCAACCCGGGCCATCTTCATAAAGTATTCGTCCCAGTCGGGACGTTGCATTTGATGCATCAGTCGGGAGAGCAACTCGCCCAGCTTCTCGTGCAACTCTTCAGGAGTTCCGTTGTTGAGAAGAACGGTATCTGCCAGTGAGGCAGTAGGCGAAAGTTGCTGTCTTTCGCTGCGCGGGCTCTTGGACTCTCGCTCCTCCAAAACCAGGAATTCTTCGAAACTAGTCGGATCTCCGGCTCGCGCGCGGTCCTGAATCCGGTGGTGGCGAATCTCGGACTCGGCATCGACACAAATCAAATGAAAAGCAGGAGCTGAGCGCAGTACTTCCACCTCCTGAGGATGCCGAAACGAGTCGACCACGGAGTTTTGATCAGGTTCGAGACGGCCAAGAATCTGTTTGGCCAGATATCCCTCGCCATGAGCTTTCCTTACTTGTCGCCCTTTCTGTATCAGGTTCTCTCGAGTCACTTCGCGACCTTCGGCGCGCAGCTCTTCACGCAACACATCTGACAGTGAATGAAAGCGATAGCCTTTGCTTTTCAGGTAGTCGGCAACCACCCCTTTTCCGGCTCCATTCCGTCCGGTCAAACCAATGATCATTTGATCTACTAAGATACCCCTTCGAAGGCGAGAGTTCGACCGCTTCCCCAGCGAATTCTAAGCCCGTTCTTTATGTTATATTGCCCGGATGTCGTTTCAAGGTGTCGATTTCCTGCAACTGGATGAATTGCTCACCGACGAAGAGCGGCTAGTCCGAGACACGGTCCGGCAGTTCGTAGATGAGAACGTACTCCCCATTATAGAAGATCACTATATGGCGGGCACCTTCCCGCATGAGCTGACCCGGCCCATGGCCGAACTCGGTTTCCTGGGAGCCAATCTGGAGGGTTACGGCTGTGCTGGCCTGAACAATGTAGCCTATGGACTGATCATGCAGGAACTCGAGCGGGGTGACAGCGGCCTGCGTAGTTTCGTTTCCGTTCAGGGTGCACTCGTGATGTATCCGATTCACGCCTTTGGCAGTGACGAGCAGAAGAATGAGTGGTTGCCACGGCTCCAATCAGGGGATGCGATTGGCTGTTTTGGGCTGACCGAACCCGATTCCGGATCAAATCCGGGGGCGATGCGGACACGAGCACGAAAGGACGGCAAAGACTTTATCCTGCATGGAGCCAAGGCCTGGATTACCAATGGAAGCGTTTCGGACGTCGCGGTAGTGTGGGCCAAGTGCGAGGACGAGGAGGTGCGGGGATTCCTGGTGGAGAAGGGAACTTCCGGCTTCGAGACCAAGGACTACCACAACAAACACTCCCTGAGGGCCTCGATCACTTCCGCGCTGCTGTTTGACAATTGTCGGATTCCGGGCCGCAATCAACTCCCCGGTACTGTGGGACTCAAGAACGCTTTGATGTGTCTGACGCAGGCTCGCTATGGAATTGCCTGGGGAGGGGTTGGCAGTGCGATGGCCTGCTATGAAGCCGCCCGCAACTGGGCCCTGGAGCGGCGTCAGTTCAAGAACAAGCCGATTGCTTCCCATCAACTGGTTCAACGCAAGCTGGCGATTATGTTGACCGAGATCACGAAAGGCCAGTTGCTGGCGTTGCGTCTGGGGCAACTCAAAGATCAAGGTAAGTTGCGCTTCGATCAGGTTTCAATGGGGAAGCGCAACAACATCTCCATCGCTCTTCAGATCGCTCGCATGGCGCGAGACATGCTGGGTGCCAACGGAATCCTGTCCGATTATCCGGTTTTCCGGCATATGGCAAATCTGGAATCAGTTTACACCTACGAAGGCACCCACGATATCCACACCCTAATTCTGGGTCAGAGTATTACTGGGATTCCGGCATACGAGTAGAGTCCATGCTATGAGCTGCACAATCCCCCTCCCTTGCCTTCGCCTATGCTACTCCTCGATCAGGACGGTATCCGGCCGATACTTGCGCCAGGCGAACCAGAGCGAGTAGGTGGCCGCATGGGTGGCCAACTTTCGGCCTCGCAGAAAGCCTTCAACGGCTTCTCCTGAGATCGGATCCCAGAGAGTTCCCGTCTCCTGGTCCCGCAACTTCTCGTCGGGCCCCAGTTCCATAGTTAAAGTCTTGCCGGCGATTTTCCGATCGAGGATCTTGAAGGTGGCTAAATCAGGCCCCAGGTAGACCACAATGGGAGCGCTCTCGAGAACGTCGTTCATCAGCCGAGTCTCAGCGAGAGCCCGAAGCAAGTAGGCGCGGGCTTCAATATGTCCCTCCACTCCGATCACGACGTCGTTAGGCTCCACGGCTCCCTTTCCGCGCCGGGCGGCCTGAGCGAAAGTCTCTGCAGTAAAGCGGGAGCGATAGGGCGTATCCGGTTTGATGGACACGGTCGTGTCAGGATGGATCGCCTTCCACAATCCCCAGGTTGTCATGGTGGAAGGGAGTTTCTCGAGCGATCGACCCTCCATCTCTCCACTCACCGCCTCTCCCATGAGCTGGCTCCAGCGGGATTTGGTTTGCGCGTCGTACATGATGAGGGTGCCCTTATCGACTCCAACCACTCCAAAATCGTAGGCATCGCCATCGAATTGTCGGGCGTAAACTACGCCACTGTGGTCGATCGGTCACCAGCTGGGTGCAATCGCCTGCCCTCCCAAGACGTCATTGACCACTTCATTAGTGGGGCCATTCATGTAGTTGACCGGATAGGCTCGGGCCTGACCATTGATGACGATTCCCATGACCATATCCGATGAATCGATGTCGGCTTCTTCAGCGCTGATTATGGTGGGGTTCAGATTCAATGGAAACCCTTCTTCCCGGAGCATTGTGCAACTGGACATGTCGCGGGGGGCTGATCGTGAGCGTCGGTTCGACCGGCTTTGGGCAGTCGCGCAGACGGACAGCAGAACTAATCCGAGCCCGATGATAAATGCGTTGCGAAAGTTCATGATTCACTCCTAGTTGGTTAGTTCGCTCGTCTAGCTACTCATAGCGTGATGCTTCGATGGGAGAAATAGTAGCCGCTCGCCGGGCTGGATAGATCCCAAAGAGCAGGCCAATCGAAACCGAGACTCCGACTCCCAAGAAAATCGATATTGGCTGTACGATAGTGGGCCAGCCCGAATAATTCGCTACCAGGTTGGAGATCCCGTAGCCCAGCAAGATCCCCAGGATCGCACCCGACCCGCTAATCACTACCGCCTCCAGCATGAACTGGCGGCTGATGTCGCGTTGCCGAGCGCCGAGGGCTCTGCGGAGCCCGATTTCGGAGGTTCGTTCCAGGACGGATGCCAGCATGATATTCATAATGCCGATGCCACCCACCAGTAACGATATCGAAGCAATGGCACCCATGACGATGTTGAAGATCCTTTGAGTCTGTCGCTTCTCCGCGAGTAGATGTTCGGGAACTACCAATGCGAAATCATCGATTTCGGAGTGCATGCTGGCCATCATTCCGGAGATTAAGGCGGCATTGTCCGGGATCGACCCGTCGGCCAGCAAATGGACGACAATCTCATCCAGTTCGTTGTCGATCGGGTTCAGCTCGAACTTGGTGAGCAATGTATTGAGAGGGATGCAAATGTCGTTCTCCGAGCTCTCGATCTTCACGCCTTCGAACTCTTCTTCCCCGGCCATTTCATCGGCTAGCACGCCAACCACTTTGAACCACTCGTTGTTGATTTTGATGGGTTCCCCGACGGCCCGATTCAGGCCAAACAACTTGCGGCGTGCGCGGGTCCCCAACACACACACTTGATTGGAGTTGCGGGAGTCGATTGGGTGAAAGAAGGAGCCCTCTTCGAGGAATGAGTTGTTAACCGTAGGATAACTGGCATCAACGCCAAAGACGCGTGAATCAGCTTTGCCGATCGACGAGACGATCTGATACGTTTTCAACAGCCGTTTTCCAACCAGCACGGTCTGCTCGGGTAGCGCGGTTTGAAGAGATCGTATGTCACGGCGACTGAGCCCGAACGAGTCCTGCCGAATGATGGCCAGTTCGTTCTGGTCAAATTGCTTGGCCTGAATCACGATATTGCGCAGGCCCATCTTCTGGATTCGATTCAGAGTTTCTTGCTCGGCGCCGGCCCCAATCGACATCATGGCCAACACGGCAGCTACCCCAAAGATCATCCCCAGCATAGTCAACAGAGTCCGAAGCTTGTGCCGGGTTAGATTGCCTGTCGCGATCCGGATCAATTCCAGCAGCATCAGTCGAGTACCATGATGAAACGTCGATTCTGATTTGCTGTGGCTGGTCCACTGAAATCGGGCAAGTGCAATTGCTGGGACTGGAAGGGATGGCGTAAGCTGATCACATCTCCTGAGCCGACCCCATCGACGACATAGAAGCCATGATCCGAGTCGACGATCTTCACGGTCTGTTCCTGGAACTCCCCATTCTCTTGAACGAAGACAAGAAAACGAGACTCTTCTTTGAAGACCGCACTCTTGGGAAGAACGAAGGCTGCTTTGCGTTGCTGGACCTCGACCTCGCCTTCCAGTCGCATGCCAGGTTTGAGTCGGCTCATGATCTCAGGTGGGGCTAGCAGAGAGACTGTGCAGGTGAAGTATCGCCTGGGATCCTTTCGCGAGCGCTGTTCTGCGACCTTGCTGACGTCTTCGATCTGCCCTTCGAAAGGTCCGCTGTGGAAAAGCATCGAGACGGATCTCTACAGACTTGCCCGGTTGGATCCCCGATACTTCGGCCTCGACAATGGAAACTTCACTCCGAAAACTCTCCAGATCTGCGATGTCCACGACTTCTTGGCCTGACCAGACCTCGGTACCCACTTCCAATTGCTGAAAGCCCCGTCTCCTGTAAAGAAGGACTCCTGCAGTCGGCGCAGTCAGTTCGAGCGACGAGAGAGTCTGCTGAGCGCGCTGAACTTCTGATTTGGCCTTGCCCTGTTCAATCACCAGGATTCGTCGGTCGGCTGCCGAAAGATCGCCTCTCAGTTCGGACTTTTCAGCGACCGAGAGTTTCTTGTACTGAGCCAGAGCCACGCTCATCAAGGATTCCTGAATCTCCCACTGAGAAAAAATATCATCGTCTTTGCGAATCTGGTTCTGGGCAAAGAAGAGCTCTAAGTCAGCCGCTTCGCCATCTCGCAGCAGCGCCTGTAGTTCAGTATCTCTTTCGAGCTCGTTTTTTTGGATACGACTGTCGTAAGTCTGGACGGTGTTCTGGTTCTCCTCGAGAGTCAGGAGGGCGTTGGTGTTGTCGAAACGGGCGAGCACATCACCAGCCGCCACCAGAGTCCCCTCCTCGCGCAGCCATGCCACTGTCAGACTGCCTCGTATGCGTGGCGCTCGAACGACGGTTGTCCGTAAACCCGTGAGCTTGCCGCGGGCTCGGACTCGCACGGAATAGTCGATTGGCTTGACATGCATGGTGGGGATCGGATCTTCACGGCTTCCCGTCAGATAGTTCTCGGCCTGTTCGATCAGGCGCCCCCGAAAGGAATACAGTGCGCCGGCTGAGAGCAGAAAGATGAGTCCAGCCAGGAGTTTGGTTCTCAACTGCTTCTCCTCCTCACTTTCAGTCTGCAGGCAAGATCAAGCTGTCTCAAAACTAGCCAGAGCCGGGAGTTTGGTCTTTCAGGAAAACGGAGTTTCAAAACCGTGGGAGGCGCCTTCACAGGCGGCGATCTTATTGAAAACAAGACCTTTGTAGTCGGAATTGACGGCCCGATCGCGGCCTGGGAAGGCCCCTCCCACGATCCTGAAATCACTCTCTTGAAGCTTGCCAGGGAGGTTTTGAGACAGCTTGAAGATGCTTGCGCTACTGCCGGAAATTGACGACAGCTCATTGGAGTCTTCCATCCGGGGTTGAGGTAGAGACTTTGTCTCCCGGGTGCAACCCCTAGGTCACAACTGCGACCACTCCGTTGTTTTCTCCGAGTTGGATCTCCTGCCGTAAGATCTCGGAGTTCCGCTGAACCCAGACAAAGGACCGCTCTCCCTGAATTTGAATCACGGACAGGGGGAGCGAGAGGACATCTCTGTAATGATCGATCACAATGTCCAGTCGAGCAATCATTTCGGGACGCATGCGGGAGGCATCGACTTCATCGAAGTGCACTTCGATATTGAGCACGCGCAAGGGACGGTCCCGTGAGGGTTGCAGGTAGATCTTGCCAACCTCAGCAACTCGGCCTGAAAGTGTTCGATCCGGCATCGAGTCCAGGCTGATCTCGACACGTTGCCCGACTTGCACCTTTCCGGCGTCGACTTCCGCCACCTGGCCATTGATGATCAAGTGCTTAGGTCGGGTAGGCTCAGGACGATTTCGTTCATGCGAGCATCGCTGCCGACCTGTTTCTTCCGGTTATTCCAATCGCGCTTGTAGATCACGACACCGTCTTGAGGGGCCGACACTTGGAGACGATCAATCGCTTCCCTTGCCGTTTCGATGCGGCTTGCATGCAAGGCAGCAGTTTCTTCCAGGATTTCGCTCTGGAGCCGTGAGTGCTCACGGATGGATTCGAGTTTCTTGGTGAGCAGATCGACCTTCGACCGGGCAAGGATCTGCTCCTGTCCCGCTTCCAGGATCTTGAGCCCCGAATCAAACTGTTGAGCCTGCCCCAGTTTGTTCTCAGCTCTCTCCAACTGAACAAGAGCCTCCTCCAGCTCTAGCTCAAGATCTCGTTCTGAGAGGATCTGGCTGGCCCTCACCTTCTCGAGTTCCTCCTCTACTTTCTTGAGGTTGGCTTCCTCCTGCTGAAACAGCTGCAGTTGCTCGCTGGGATCAAACGCGACGGCCGGGTCTCCAGCTTCGACCTCGGTTCCTTCAGGAGTCATTCGGATGATTTTAAAGCGCCAGGTGTTGCGAATTGCCGGGGGAGTAATCGCGACTGAGCCAGCTGCTTTCAGTACACCAGTGGCCGATACGGTGAATTTTAGGTTCTCCCTATTCACATCGATCCACTCCAACTCCGGTCTCGATGAATGGCTTCGAAGAGATTGTTGGTCGAGCAGGATGTCTCCATCAGCCAATTCTCCTCGGATGCTGAGTTGGTAGCTGTTACTATCGACTACTTCGACCGGAACATGTTGATCGGGAGTTTTCGCCGAGACGACATAGCTTCCGCCATCTTCTTCAAAAGCCAGACTCCGGCGCGGAATCACGATCGACTCGGGTGTGTCCACGGGGATCTCGACGCGAGCTGTCATGCCTGGTTTCATGATGGAAAGGTCGACCTCGTGGAGGAGGATCTCCACCGTGAACAGATTCAGTTCCGAGTTCCTCTTCTTGGGCTTGGCGACTTCGGGAAGCTCCAAGATACTGCCCGCGAACTCTCTTTCAGGGTACGCATCAAAGGTCACCGTGGCCGGTGCGCCCAGCTGGAGCAGTGCAAAATCGCCATCAAACGTGGTTGCCCGTACTTTGACGCTGGACATATCCGGGAGAAGCACCACCTGGCTTCCCTTGAACAACGAATCTCCTACTTCGATCTTTCGACCCTCGAGGTTGAGACCATGGATGACGGTGCCTGGGTTTGGCGCCCGAATGGTCATTCTCCCCAGTTCATTTCTGACCTTCTCGAGTCCGATTTCGGCCCGTTTGAAGTCGAGTTCGTTAACGGCAAGCTCGGCTGCCGTCGCTGCGTCATGGCCGGCCAATCGTTCCGTGGCTTTATCGAGTTCCACTTTCGATTTCGAGAAATCGAATTCGTAGCGCTCAGCCTCTGAAGCCGGAATCAGGGATCGATCGATGCCAACATAGAGGTTGGCTACGTTGAGATTCTTCTGGGCCGTTGCCACCGCCAGTCTCAGATCTTGGAGTCGGGCTTCCTGCTGAGCCTTGGTTTGCGCGATTTGGATCCGGGTATCTTCCTTGCTCTTCTCGAGTTCGAGCGCTCTTTTGGCTAATTCAGTGCTATCGAAGCGCACTAGCAGATCACCCGGTTCCACCTGATTGCCCTCGGGGACGAGATCTGTCACGATGAAGCTCCACAGGCTGGAATCCCTGGGTACCGTGACTATGGTGGAGTCGCGCGCGGCTAATTGGCCAGTAAGTGTCAGGTATTTGCGAAGGGTCTCGTGTCTGACTCTGAGAGCCTCGCCGTTCAATCCCGGCAAGGAGTCTTTTGCTCCCCGGACGCGCTCTCCTCCTTCAGTGACGAAGTTACCGTCCTGGGGGAAAGTCGAAAGGCTTTGAAGCACGAGAATCGTTGCGAATAGAAGGGCTCTCATAATCTCTCCAGCGACTTTGACGAGCAGAACTTCTCCTCGGTTCCGGCAATCCTCCGCCAACCAGTTCCTGGCACCGATTAATTAAACCACGAATCGAGATGCCTGTTCTTGCCATCTTAGATTCATGAGGTTTAGAAAAGGGTTGATTCTGTTGCCGGATTCGCATTTTAGGCTGCGATTGGAATTCCGCTTCAGCTCAGCCTAGAATACAAATGGAACTACCTTTTGAACAGGAGGATAACATGCCATATCCAGAAGAATGGGTTAAACCCGGTCGTGAAGAGCTAACCAGGATCGGTTTTAGTGAGCTTAAGAATTCCGAGGAAGTTGATTCTGCTCTCTCCGAGAAGTCGGGTTCAACGCTTCTCGTCGTCAACTCCATTTGTGGTTGTGCGGCAGGTCGCTGCCGCCCTGCGGTAGCAGACGCCCTTGCCAGGTCGCCCAAGCCTGATCGGTTGACCACGGTTTTCGCGGGGCAGGACATGGAAGCCACTGCGCGGGCCCGAGAGTATCTCATGCCTTTTCCGCCCTCGTCTCCCAGCATTGCTCTGCTCAACGACGGGAAGTTGGTTTTCATGCTGGAGCGGCATCAGATTGAAAGCCGCGAGGCTCCCGCGATTTCCGCCGACCTGCAGGCTGCATTCAACGAATACTGCGGCGCCGGTCAGGAAGTCTGATCCGACAGTGATCTTACCCGCAATAATTGGCCTGCTACCCTGTCGTAGCGGGCCTTTGCTTAGATCCCTGAACAGGGTGGCTCTGTAAAGTACTGAAAAAAATTCTTTATCGGAACCGTGCGAAACTCAATCGCCTAGCAGTTCTGAAAAAAGAAGCAAGAAGGAAGCAAATAACCTCATTTCGGCAATCCTTTTCTCGCTGGTCCCATAGAATTTGGACCTACTTCATCTTTGTTTAGATCGCGGGTTTTTCCTTCACTCTCCACTGGTGGTCCGGGACGCGAACTGGATACTGCTCTACCTTTCTTGTTCTTTCTTGTTCCCAACCGCCTTTTCAAGTGCTACAGGCGTTAAAACCCGTGCCACCATTTGCTCTGGTCCCTCCAGCGAAGGTGCTACAGACTGAGGGTTGGAGCACTTCCAAAAATCCGTGACGTGGATCTCGGATACTTTCAACTACAAGATTCGGGGAGGAATTGAACCCGGAGAAATCGCGACCTGGACGCTTTCTCCCAACCAGTTCAGCGAGTGGGGCACGACGGACGTACCAAGCGATGCGGTCTTCACTGCCGAATTTCGGCAGATCCGTCCCCCGGCTCCGTTTTAAGTCCAATTCCGCTAGCCATTCGTCTCTGTATCGGTCACTCCAACCAAGTGGAAGCCGTTCGGCGTCCCGGCGTAGGCTCCTCTCGGCCAAGTACGGAAACCGTCCTGCGAGTTCCATTGTGAACAAGGCAATCGCAGTCGGGATCAGGATGATAACGAAGACGAACTCCATCATTGACCCAGCCCCAAGGCTGGTGAGAAGAGTTTCCGCAGGTCCGCCAGTTCCTCCTGCGCATGCCGCACCCCATCGCCGGTCAGCCGGTAATATCGTCGTCGCCGTCGTCCTTCCTTCGACTCGTCAATATCCTCCCACTCACTCTCCAGCCAGCCACACCGCTCGAGCCTGGCCAAGATGGGATACAGGGATCCCGAAGCCAGACCAGCCGCTTTGGCAAGCTCAAGTCCGTAGTGGTCGTCGTATTGTTTGTCCAGCAGTGCGGCCAGTACCTGAAAGTGTCTGCCGAGATGGTTTTCTAGTGCCCATTGTTTAAAATCTATAATGGTGGCACTCCAAGTTCAACCCCGGTCGTGACCCTGTCTTTGCGAAAGGACTGAAAGCCGCAGTAGAATAGTGCCCGTCCGACGAAGTGGGGGTCACCGGACAATTTTGCGAAAAGGATATCCTTTCACTAATGCATCTAATTGCTGCCCTAGCCCTTGCTCTCAGCCTCATGCCGTTCTCCACAGGCCAGCTCCTGGAACCTTGGCTCGACTGGGGAGAGAAGAAAGCGCAGAGTATTCTCTCGAAAGCCCGAGACAGAAGCACTCGCACCAGACCGGCCGGCGAAGTCGATATGGACATGCTCCCGCTCACACCGGAAACGGTCAATGTGTCGGCCAGGGTCAAGGCCATCAGCGACAGTATGACCGACGAAGACGCTACCGAGTTTCGGGATCGATACTTGAACTACACCTCCGAAGGGTCCATTATTTTCTTGGTGAAAGTCTACCGCTCTCCTACTCGGGGGCAGTCCGTCCGCGCTAGTGATTTATTGGTCCAGATCAACGAAAGAAGGGTATTTTCCCAGGAGCCCAAGTTAAAGCCGAAACGGTTCGTCCGGGCGGAATCTGTGCAGCAAGTCTCTCGTGGTCAATTCCTGGTTAGGTTTCCCCTCAATGAGGATCTTGCAAACTGCTGCGGGCGGTATTGGCTTGAAATCCACGCAAATGACGAACTCCTCGGAAACCTCCATATCTGCAGAGGTCAGTTCAAGAAAAAAGACCTCGGATGGGGGTAGAGGAGAGGATGAGCGAGAGAAAAAAGTGAAAGCTCGGTTGGTGTTGTTGGCGGGGTCATCGGCCTGGGCGCACTCGGCCTGGTCGCATGGGGTATCGTAGGCTATTTGAAACGTCGTTAGCTGCACATCCAGGGCGTGGTGATCAGAGTCGTGGATTGGGTGCCGAGGAAGCTGTGAGCCAGCTTCGCTTAGGTCGGGATGCTGGTGATCCCGCTTATCATCAGACTAGCCATCGCCAAAATCGTTACGATGATCGTAACCAGAGCGAGAAGCTTCACGGGTAGTGATTCGACCCTCCTGCCAGTGCTTGTCAGAACGGAGACCATCCTGGTCACTACATAAAAACCGATCATAAAACCAATGCTTGATGTCATCCTTCACCTCCGTTTGCGCCTTTCTCCAAAACGGAGTCTAATGGATCAACCAGCGTCAAGGTAGGGGTCTCCGGTAGGAAGGAAATGGCATGCCCAAGAAATTCGCCTTCGATCGTCTCTTCCCTTCAACCCACAACGTTTGGTGGAGGAACTTTGCATGAGTAGCGAGTGGGAAGTGTTCGTGGAAGAATTTAAGCGCTTGGATGCCGTGGGGCAGCGGGCCAAGTGGCAGCAGTTGACCGACGAGCAGCGCCAATACTTAACAGCCATCTACGGACTGAAAGCCCCTGAGCGTAGACATGACGGTCAAGACTCACCAGATGCCGACCCAAAACAGGACCATGATTAGCCGAACAATTTACGTATTTATCAGCCACGCATGGAGTTATTCCGAACACTACAACACGCTCTCAGACTGGATTTTCGGCGAGGATTGGATCGTTGGCCGGGAATCCCTAGATTTCCGGAATTCTTCTGTACCGAAGGACGATCCAATTCTCAACGCTGCCACGGGAGCTGCACTAGACCCAAAGCAAGTACATCAGTGTTGATTCCAAGGGCCTGAAAAGGCCCGAAATGCCAGTCCTGTCGGGTATTCTAGGGTTGCAAAAAAACTCTGGAAAACACCGAAAAGAAAGGCATTTCAGGTGAACCCAAAAGATATCGAAATCCTGCGCAAACGGCAATCGGAAAGTGAAGATCGATTAGATCGGAGTTGGATGCCGGAGAAGGGCCAAAGGGTGCTGCGCGCGGGCAACATCCATTATGAGATTTCGGATCGAGTCCGAGCCGTGGACTGCGGGGGGCTGGGTGTGATCCAGCTGCTGGTCAAGCAGCTGGAACTGGCCGAAACCATCGACCAACGGGTGAAGGTGCTGGAGCGGCATCTGCCGTACCGGGAATCGGATCATGTGCTCAATCTGATTTACAACGTCATGACGGGCGGTAGCTGCCTGCAGGACGTGGAGGCTCGACGCCGGGACCCGGTGTATCTGGACGCGCTGGGGGCCCGCAAGGTGCCGGCGCCGTCCACGGAGGGGGACTTCCTGCGGCGCTTCGACAGGAATTCGATCTGGGATCTGATGGAAGCGGTCAATGAGGCGCGACGGAAAGTGTGGTCGAACCAAGACAAGGAGTTTCACCGTCAGGCCACGATTGATGTGGACGGGACGATCGCCCCGACGGATGGACAGTGTAAGAGCGGAATCGGAATGAGCTACACCGGCCACTGGAGCTATCATCCGCTGGTAGTGTCTGTGGCTGAGACCAACGAGGTGCTCTATTTGGTGAATCGGTCGGGCAACCGGCCCTCCCATGAAGGCGCGGCCGAGGTGCTGGATCGGGCCATCGAGTTGGTGCGCGGTGGTGGTTTCCAGAAGGTGTTGCTGCGGGGCGACACGGATTTTACGCAGACGCGTCATCTGGACCGCTGGGATCAGGAGGGCGTAGAGTTTCTCTTTGGGGCGGATTCCAGCCAGGGGTTGGTTGGTCGGGCCGAAGGACTGGAGCCCAGCGCCTGGAGTCGGCTGGATCGGGCAAAGAAGAAGAAACTGCGAAGACGGCGGCGCAAGAATATCCGCCAGGCCCTGGTCAAAAAGAATGGCTATCGCAATCTGCAACTGGAGCGGGAAGATGTGGCCGAGCTGGCCTATCGACCGGCGGCCTGCAAGCAGAACTATCGGCTGGTGGTGGTGCGAAAGCAAATTACGGTCACCCAAGGACAGGGACGGCTCTTTGACGAGACCCGCTATCTGTTCTATCTGACCAACCTGCGAAAGGAGTCGGCCAGGGAAGTGGTTTTCTCAGCCAATCGTCGCTGCCATCAGGAGAATGTGGTGGAGCAGCTCAAGAACGGGGTTCAGGCGATGCGGATGCCCTCGGACAGCCTCGAGTCCAACTGGGCGTACCTGGTGATTGCTGCCCAGGCCTGGAACTTGAAAGCCTGGCTGGGCCTGGTGCAATCCGACAAGACGATGGGGCAGCGGATTCTGAAGATGGAGTATCGCCGGTTCCTGCGCCGGCTGGTTCAGATTCCTTGCCAGATCCTGCAGCGGGGGCGACGTCTTCTTTACCGGCTGCTGAACGTCAACGACTGGACCGAAACGCTGCTGAGCGGGTTAGCCGTCGCCCAAGCGGGTCCGCTACGGCTAACCCGCCACAGGACAAAGCAAAGAAAATCCACGGAGGTTCAAGGGCTGAGGTCGAAGGCTGTTCGAAAACGGCCGAAAATTCCGATTCTTGCCTCTCGATCCCACTCCGAAGGCCCTCCAGCAGGAGATCACCGTCGGATGCGCCCGACTCGCGCAGCCTTCAGTCCGAAAGTCGACCACAGAGGGCTAAATGACCCTCAAAAAGAGTCAATCGAGCGGCCCAGAAGCTGATACGCTTATTTGGGGACTAGAGGAAGCGATCTTCAGTAAGATCCAAGCCAGCCATGTGATCGTGAGCCCGACCGGAATGTACTCGACTTACAGCAAATGGATAAAGCGGGAAATAAATGGCGCGAAGACCTACGCGAAACCGATTCTCGCTGTGACTCCATCGGGGCAGGAGAAGCAATCGGGGGTCGTCCTGGGCAATGCTGAAGCAGAGGTGGGGTGGAACAAGAAGTCGGTGGTGATTGGAATATGGAAACTATTCCGAGGGTAGCGGCCTGCCGCAGCTCCCCAGCCTCATTGGTGTCGGTTCGCCCACGCAACTGAACTTGGACGTTCGGCGGCTAAAGTTGAGAAATCAGCAAGGTAAATAGGTAACACGGATGGGAACGGATGATGCAAGAACTGAAGATCTCCACTGAGCGACGGCCACGAAAGGATCTTGAGCGACAGGGCTACGCCTGTTTCAAGGGGTCTGACCTGTCCGTCCCACACGACCTGGAGCGGGAGCTGAGCCTACTTCGGCAGGACTACGAGGCTCTGCCACCGGATCAATACTGCGAGAGTGGAAATCGATATCGCAGGCACTCGCGCTACGTCTTGCTGCCGTGGCTGAACCTGCTTGAACCGCGGCCGATAGCGCAATACATCCAGGACCGCGAGCTAAATCCTACCGACGGGGGCGTGATTCGCACCTTCGAGAGACTGAGTAAGGCGATGGAGGCCAACTCGTTTCTACGTGAGATGATCCTCTTCGATTTCTTCAACACTCCATTTGATAAAGCGATCTGGTCGACACCGGTGGACGTCGGTGTCCACGAGATTCGATACGTTGCACGGCCAGGTCTGCCTGGAATCTCGTCGCCAAACAGGCTCCACAAGGATGGCGAGCCATTCACCTTCGTCCACCTGATCGAGCGCTATGGGATTACGGGGGGCGATAGTTTGGTGACCGACAACGACAAGCGGCCACTGGTGAGGTTGACTCTCACTGACCGTCTTGACACGGTTACAGTGTCGGATAAGGACGTTTACCATCAAGTGAAACCTATCGAAGTGGCTCCCGGTGAGTCGGAGGGCTACCGCGATGTGTTGTTGATTGACTTTACGCCGATGCACCCTGTGACCCTTAGGGCCCCGGAGCCAATGTAAGAAAGAGATCCAGAGGCTGATCGATCGCGGTGCAGAGGTCATCTACCACGGCAACTCCAAGAGCAAGGTGTTTCATTCGCCGGTGTGCCGATACTACGATCGCTCCGCCGCACCAGGAGCCTACCACCCGCCCTTGACTTTCCCTCTCAGGCTTACTCCAATGGACAAAATATCAAGAACGTCCCAAATAACAAGAGGGGAAAGCGATGAAGAGAACTCTGATGCTCCTGACGACTACAATCCTGTTTGCTGCCTGTGCGCCGGCGGTACCGGCCCTTCCCTCCAACGACGAAGTGAGGGCGGCCATCGAGGCCAACAATGCCAAGTTTATGGAGGCTTTCAACGAGAAGGACGCCGACGCACTGGCGGCGGCCTATACGGCAGACGCAGCCATTCTGGCTCCCAACAGTCCGCCGCGACTGGGAGATGCGGTCCGAGAGGGAATCGCCGCCGACCTCGCCGTTGCGTCGTCACTGAGCCTGACCACGGTCGACGTCGAAGTTGTGTCGGCAGACGCAGCCATGGAACGTGGCACCTATGTCGTCGAATTGATGCTTCCTGGGGCCGAACAAGCGGTTGAGGACAGCGGCAGCTACGTTGTCTACTGGAAGAAAGGGGCCGACGGTTGGCGGCTCCACTGGGACATCTGGCACACCGATCTGCCGCTGCCCGCTCCCGAGACCGAGCAGGACCAACAGTAGCCAGGGCTGGGTGTCGTCGAATCTACTAGGGATCCCCATGACTCAGAGTCTCAAACTCGGCTTTAAAGTCGGCGACTACGTGGAATGGATCAGCGATGCCGACGGCCCGGTGCAGCGTGGCGCAATTGGCTGCGTGGTGAAGGCCAGCGACAACACGATGGCTTCGCGGCTCACGGCGGAGACGGGGCTGGATCTGGCGGCTGCGTGGGTGCTGGTGGAGTTTGATGGCATGCAAGTGGTGGTCAGGAAGGCGTCGGAGAATCCAGGCATTCCACGCCTGCAAGCATAGAGCCAGCTTCTACTTGGCTGGGTAAGCATCTCGTGTCGTACCCGGCGCCAATGCTTGCGACATGAATAGCAAAGACCTCACTGAAGCAGCAAAAGTTCTCTCATCTGAAGGTGCATCCAAGGGTGGAGATGCCCGCGTCGAAAAACTCCGCCCTGAGCGCCGCAAGGAGATCGCCAAGAAGGCGGGTGCGGCTCGATGGGACCCTAGGAGTCTGCGCGGCAGGAAATGTCCGGGCTGGTGAATAAAATGGCGATATGGGAACGACATTTCGGAAGTACCAGCCGGAGCAGAGCTTCTTGCTACCCCCCTCCCCGCGAGATTGGTTGCCGGAAGATCATCTGTCCTACTTTATCTCCGAAACGGTGGATGAGCTGGATCTGAGTGGATTCTACGCGCCGTACGAAGGGGACGGGCGGCGCAATCGGCCGTTTGATCCGAGGATGATGGTGAAGATCCTGATTTATGGGTACGCGACGGGAACGTTCTCGTCGCGGAAACTGGCTCGTCGAGTGTATGAGGACGTGGCTGTTCGAGTGTTGTCGGCGGGTAATTTTCCAGCCCACCGGACGATGGCGGAGTTTCGTCAACGTCATCTCAAAGAGTTCAAGAAACTGTTTGGACAGGTGGCGCGGATCGCGGCCGAGGCGGGATTGGTCAAGCTGGGGCGAGTGGCGGTGGACGGCTGTAAGATCAAGGCCAACGCCAGCAAACATAAGGCGATGAGCTATTCACGGATGTTGGAAGAAGAGAAAAGGCTGGAAGGAGAGATCGCCGAACTGTTGGATCGTGCGCAGCAGGTGGATAAAGCGGAAGACGAGCTCTACGGCGAAGAGAATCAGGGAGACGAACTGCCTGAAGAGTTACGCCGCCGCGAAGATCGGCTGAAAAAGATCGGGGAGGCAAAGCAGCGCGTGGAGCAACGGCAGGCCGAGGCGGATCGGAAGCGCGGCCGCAAGCCCGGAGACGGTCGCAAGAACCCGCGCGGAGGACGCCCCTTCAAGTGGGAGTTTGGAGTTCCCGAGGAGAAGGCCCAAGACAACTTTACAGATCCGGAAAGTCGAATCATGAAGAGCTCTGGGGGATTCGAACAATGCTACAACACGCAAGCCGCTGTGGATGAGGAGACACAGATGATCGTGGCCACGGGGGTTACCAATAACGCGGCCGACAACAGACAATTACTGGGGATGATCGATGCGGTCCAAGAGAACCTGGAGCACCCTCCCGAGCAGGTAGTGGCCGACGCCGGGTATAAGTCCGAGGAGAACTTTGAAGGTCTAGAAGAACGCGAGATCGATGGCTACATCTCTTTGGGCCGAGAGGGGCGAGATCCAGAGCCGTCGGAAAATCTCCCCGCCACGCTTCGCATGTTCAAGAAGCTGGGCACGGAGGCGGGGCAAACTGTCTACCGCCGGCGCAAGGTGATCGCGGAACCTGTATTCGGCTGGGTTAAACAGGTCCTTGGCTTTCGAACCTTCAGCTTGAGGGGACTCGAGAAAGTGGAAGGCGAGTGGGACCTGGTCTGTCTCGCCCTGAACTTGAAACGCATGAATGGGCGCCTACCCACCTGCTGAGCAGGTTCGGACGGAAAGATGCCCTCCCCCTGGGCTCATTTTCAGCAGTTCGGCCGCCTCTGCAAGCGGAAGCACGATAAAGATCGCCCTTTCTCTTATAGGGCACCCCGAAACATAAATTCAAGAATTGGAAATTCCACGTTGATCAGAAACTCCTGCCGCGCAGACTCCTAGTGTCCTCAAACCCGCGTTTGTCTCACCAGAGAATCCCCTGCGCATCGGAGACATCGAGATACCGTGTTATGTCCTAGAAGACGATAGCCGTGTGCTCGTGCAACGTGCAATGGTGAACTCACTGGGAATGTCGCGAGGTGGCAGCGCGGGTCGAGGCGGGAACCGACTCGCGAAATTCGCGCCCGGAAAATTAGTCAAACCGTTTATGGGCAGGGCATTGGACGCGGTGACCGAACCCATACGATTCAGGACCACCAAAGGATCATTGGCACACGGTTATGAGGCTGTTGTGTTGGCAGACATTTGCGACGGAGTTCTCTTGGCGGAAGAGGCTGGTGTTCTTCAACCTTAGCACGCACACATAGCAAAGCAATGCGAGCTTCTCGTCAGGGGATTTGCCCGAGTCGGGATTATTGCGCTCGTTGATGAGGCAACCGGATACCAGGAAATCCGAGACAGAAAAGCGCTTCAGGTAATACTGAATAAGTACCGCGACGTCGAGTGGGCCAAGTGGACCAAGCCGTTCCCCAATGATTTCTACAGGGAGCTGTTCCGACTCAAAGGGCTCCCTTACCCCCTTACGAATCGAAACTGAAACCCAGTTCTGTTGGGCATTGGACGAATAATATTGTCTACAAACGCCTAGCCCCGGGTGTCCTGAAGGAACACAAACGGAAAAAACCTCGGGACGGCATCCGGAAACAGGAAGTGGAAGCAACACCAGCACCTGACGAGGGACTACGGCCATCCTGAACTTACTCGACACCTGTCCAACGTTCTCCTCTTGATGAAAGGGTGTTAAGAATGGCAGGATTTCGAGTTCCGACTTGATAAAGCAGCACCGAAGTACGGAGACACGATGAGTCTCAAATTCGACTAGAAATCAATAAAAGAAGGGCAAGCCCTCGGTTGCCAAACGACCACTTGCCCTCCCTTCGATTGTCCGAGAAAGGTAAGAGTTTACTTTCCCGCCTCCCGCAGCTCATCCCGGAGTTCCTCATCCACCCGGAACAGCGAGCCGATACTTCAGCACCATCCGGAGGCACTACCCTGTCTGGTAGCGGACCTTTGCTTAGTCCTGATATTTCGAGCGAATTTGTTCAACCACCGCCGGATCGGCGAGGGTGGTGGTATCACTCAGGACTCGACCCTCCGCCACATCCCGCAGCAGACGTCTCATGATCTTCCCACTGCGCGTCTTGGGCAGGTCGGCGGTCAGGTAGATTGACTTGGGTTTGGCGATAGGGCCGATGACCTCGGCGACATGATTCCGCAGAATTTGTTCCACATCTCCAGAGGAAACTGCCCCGGATCGCAGAGTGACAAAAGCGGCGATCGCCTGACCTTTGATAGCGTCGCTAACGCCGATGACAGCCGCTTCGGCTACGTCTGGATGACTCACCAGAGCACTCTCGACTTCCATCGTGCCGATACGATGCCCGGCGACGTTGAGAACATCGTCGACTCGCCCCAGCAGCCAGAAGAAGCCGTCTTCGTCTCGTTTCGCACCGTCTCCGGTGAAATAGAGGTTCGGATACTGGGACCAATAAGTCTCTCGGAATCGCTCATCGTCCCCCCAGATTGTGCGAGCCATACCGGGCCAGGGTCTCTTCAATACCAGGTAACCGCCCCCGACTGGAACGCTGGTGCCCTCTTCATCGACAATATCGGCCTCGATGCCTGGGAAAGCACGGGTGGCTGAGCCCGGTTTCGTCGTGGTGATTCCGGGGAGAGGCGTGATCAAGATCATGCCGGTCTCGGTTTGCCACCAGGTGTCCACTATGGGTGTTTTGTCTCCGCCGATGTGCTCCCTGTACCAGACCCAGGCTTCGGGATTGATCGGTTCCCCCACGCTGCCCAGCAGTCTCAGCGAAGAGAGGTCGTGGCGCGCCGGATATTCGTTGCCCCAGCCCATGAAGGCTCGAATCGCGGTCGGGGCGGTGTAGAGGATGTTTACCTGATAGCGTTCAATGATGCTCCAGAAGCGAGCCTTGTCAGGGCAGTCTGGAGCCCCCTCGTACATCACCGAAGTGGTGCCATTCGAGAGGGGGCCGTAGACGATGTAGCTGTGGCCGGTCACCCACCCTATGTCGGCGGCACACCAGTAAGTGTCATCATCCTTCAGATCGAAGACATATCGACAGGTGGTGTGAGCCCCCACCAGATATCCCCCCGTGGTATGCAAGAGCCCCTTGGGCTTGCCGGTAGTTCCGGACGTATAGAGGATATAGAGGGGATGCTCCGAATCCAGGGCTTCCGGCTCAACTCGAGCTTGGCCGACTGAATCAGTTTCTTCGTGCCACCAATGATCTCGTCCCGTTTGGAAGGGGACTTCATCCAGGTTCTGGGCGGTCCGATTGACGACGAGAACATGCTCAATACTGGGACAGCCTTTCAGCGCGGCGTCCGCATTCTCCTTCAGGGGAACTACGCTTCCCCGTCTCCAGGCACCGTCAGCTGTGATCAGCAGGCGTGCCTGACAGTCATTGATGCGGTCTTTGAGCGACTCGGGGCTGAACCCACCGAAAACGATGGTATGGGGGGCTCCGATTCGGGCGCAGGCCAGCATGGATATGGCCAGCTCAGGGACCATTCCCATGTAAAGTGCGATCCGATCTCCTTTGGAAATCCCCAGTTTGCGGAGTACCGCGGCACAACGATTAACTTCTCGATAAAGCTCCTGGTAGGTGATGATCCTGGAGTCGCCCGGCTCTCCCTCCCAGATAATGGCTGCTCGATTCTTTCTCCAGGTTGTCAGATGTCTATCGACACAATTATAGCTGATATTCAGCTGCCCGCCGCAGAACCAGCGGGCCTTCGGAAGCTGCCACTCCAGGACTTGGGTCCAAGGCTCGAACCAGTCGATTTGTTGCGCCATCTCGGCCCAGAAAGCTTCTGGGTCAGCCTCAGCGTGCTGGTAAACATCCTCCGAATTCCAGTTCGCTTTTTCACGAAACTCCGGGGACGGAGGATATCGCCGCTCCTCGTATAGAAGTGCTTCGATGCTTCCCTTGGACTCTCTGCTCATCGCTCCTCCCTGTTGGGCTCGGGGTCGTGGCTCTTCACGGGCATATTCCTAGCCCTCCTCAGTCGGCTTGACCAAACTGCCATCCAACCGCAGATCCTCGGCCACCCCAGCCAAGGCGTTGATCACAAACTGGATGTGCTCTCCCAACTCCTCCTCCAGATCAGCCGTCCCCTTCCGGATATCATCCCGGTTAACGGATTTGGCGAAGGCCTTGTCTTTGAGCTTCTTCTTGACCGACTTCACCGGCACGCTCGAGATCTTCTTGTCGGGCCGAACCAGGGTGACGGCAGTCAGGAAGCCACACAATTCATCGACTGCGAACAGGGCCTTGTCCATTCGGCTGTTGCGAGGCAAATTCAGATACTCGGCATGAGTCTTGATGGCGTAGATGATGTCTTCCGGGTATCCCTTTTCCGCCAGGATCTCGGATCCTACCAGAGGATGATCGGCCGGGTCGGGCCAACGGTCATAATCAAAGTCATGCAGGAGCCCCACCAGGGCCCATTTCTCCTCATCTTCACCATACTTTCGGGCGTAGGCTCGCATGGCGGCTTCGACTGCCAGAGCATGCTTGATCAAGTTAGGATTCTTTGTATATTCATTCAAGAGTTCCCAGGCCTGTTCGCGGGTCGGTTGCATCGGTCGTAGTCTCCCTTCACCTCGTTTTGAGGGACAGTGTAACGGATCGGCCACTTCGACTTCCTCCTTCTTCCCAGACCTCGACTCGCAAGACCCATTCGCTCACGGCATTGTGACTATGGTCTGCAGGACGGTTGTCAAACGAGTTCCATTCTCTGATAGTCTATTCGCCGCTTTCTAAACGAGCATGACCAAAGCACGCATCATTGCCACTGTGGGGCCAGCCAGCCAGACTCCTGAGTTACTGGCCGAACTGTTTCTCCATGGAGTCGACGTCTTCCGGCTGAACTTTTCACATGGGGACCATAAATGGCATGGCACCATGATCGATCGGATTCGAGATGAGGCGCGGAAGAGCCGTCGGCCGGTCGCGATTCTTCAGGACTTGCAAGGAATCAAGATTCGGACCGGCAGGGTTGATCCAGATCCGGCGGAGTTGAAGGAAGGAGGGCAACTACGATTGACCAGGGAATCGATCTTGGGAAATGCGAAACGGATCTCGATCTCCTATCCTGATTTGCCGAGTGATGTTTCAGTGGGGGACGAAATTCTGCTTTCAGACGGTCAGATCCAGCTCCGGGTTGTTGCCACAACGGAAGAGTCTATTGACTGCCTGATCGTATCGGGGGGCGAGTTGGCGTCAAATCAGGGAGTGAACGTCCCCGGAGTATCGGTTTCAGCCCCTCCCCTCACCCGGAAGGATCGGGCGGATCTCCAATTCGGGGTTCGGAAAGAAGTAGATTATATTGCGCTCTCTTTTGTGCAGAGTGCCAGCGATGTTGCCGTGCTGAAAGACTGTTTGGACGAGCTTGGTGCCGACATCCCGATTATCGCCAAGCTAGAAAAGCCGTCCTCCATCGACAACCTGGAAGGGATTCTGGCTCTTGCCGATGGGGTGATGGTGGCGCGCGGGGATCTCGGAGTCGAAATGTCCCCTGAAAAGGTTCCGATGATCCAGAAGCGAGTGATTGCTGAAGCCAACAGGAGGGGCAAGCTGGTTATTACAGCTACTCAAATGCTCGATTCCATGATTTGCTCTCCCCGCCCTACCCGAGCAGAAGCTTCAGATGTTGCTAATACCGTCCTAGACGGGACCGATGCGGTCATGCTTTCCGGCGAGACGGCAACCGGAAAATACCCGGTCGAGGCGGTCCGTATGATGACCCGGATCGTGGCCCAGGCCGAAACCTTCGAAGTGGTTTCTCCCTATTTCGAGCAGGGGGACGATCTTTCTTTTCCTCAGACTATCTGTATCTCGGCCTACCATGCCTCACGTGCGATTGCCGCCAAAGGCATTGTGGCCTTCACTCAGTCGGGCTCCACGGCCCGGATGATCTCGAAGTATCGACCCCCGGTGCAGATCTGGGGTGTTACTCCCCATGAGAGGATTGCCCGCCGACTGTGCCTCTACCCCGGCGTGCAGACCATCCGGCTACGTGAGATCGGAAACGTCGATGAGCTGATCAAGGAGCTGGAAGATGTCTTGATCGAGCGAGGGATGGTTGAGTTCGGGGACAAGCTGATCATCCTGACGGGAGCTCCGATCACGGCGCGAGGTCATACCAACCTGATGAGGCTCCATACCGTGGGTCCACGAGATTAGGCGGCAGGCGAATGGGAAGGCCAAACGTAACTCGATTCGATCGCATTATTCTGCTCGTGCTCGACAGTGTGGGCGTGGGTGAGATGCCGGACGCAGGAGACTTTGGAGATGCCGGGAGTGACACGCTGGGGCATGTGGTTCAATCTCGCCCTTTTACTCTTCCCAATCTGCAGGCACTGGGTCTGGCCAATATTCGCCCTCTCGAAAACCTTCCTCCCGTATCAGAGCCAGCGGGGAACTTTGGACGTCTCACTCTTGCCTCGCGAGGAAAAGACAGCACCTCCGGCCATTGGGCAATGATGGGGCTGGTACTGGATTCCCCCTTCCCGATCTATCCCGACGGGTTTCCCGACGAGGTCATCCAGCCCTTCGAGGCGGCCATCGGATGCCCGATCCTGGCAAATCGAGGTGCCAGCGGTACCCAGATCATCGCCGAGTTGGGCGAGGAACACGTCTTGACTGGCCGACCGATCGTCTACACGTCGGCTGACAGTGTGTTTCAGATTGCCGCCCATGAGGAGAGCTTCGGACTGGACCGCTTGTACCAGATCTGCGAGGTGGCTCGCGGGCAGTTGACGGGGCGCCACGAGGTGGGACGGGTCATTGCGCGCCCCTTCGTGGGAAGTTCCGGACAATTTGTACGCACTGCGAATCGACGTGACTACGCGATCCCTCCATTTATCGACACGGTACTCGATCATCTGGTGGAGGCCGAGGTGTCGGGGACCGCCGTGGGGAAGATCGCTTCGGTCTTTTGCTACAGGGGTATCTCAAGCGAAGTGAAGAGCGGCGGAAACGGCCACACCACCGACCAGACTTTGCGTGCGTTGTCGGACGTGGAGTCTGGCTTGGTTTTCAGCAATTTCCTTGATTTCGACACGTTGTATGGACATCGCAACGATGTGCCGGGTTACGCCAAGGCACTGGAAGCCTTCGATCTGGACCTATACCGTATCTTGCCTCGGATCGGAGAGACTGACTTGCTGATTATTACCTCGGATCATGGCTGCGATCCCCGCACCGCATCGACCGACCATTCCCGAGAATATGCGTTGCTCTTGACCTACTCAGCCCCGGGGCGTGCGGGAGTGGATTTGGGGACGCGAGGCAGCCTTGCCGACATCGGTGCGACTGTGGCGGAGAACTTTGGAGTTGCGGCTCCTGCTGGAAAGAGCTTTCTGGGAGAGCTTTGATATAGCCACTGATTCTGGCCACAAATATCTTTTTGGGTCTTGCAGTCTTTGGATAACCCGGTATTGTCCGCATGGAGTTGATCGCGAAGCGTCGCTTCGGAAACACCTGAATTATTCGGGCTAAGCTGAAACGACAAATCAAGTTTCAGGTTAGATCGTTCGAGCCGCGATCCAGCTGCCGGAGATCAGCGTTCCCAGCGAGCTTCCCAGATTCGAAAGCACCACTACCAGCAGAATACGGCTCACTGGATTCGTCCAGAAACCCTTCAGACTGGTGATCGCATCGGGAAGATCCTCAAGATCTTTCACGGTCGGTTTCTTGAGGAACGCTTGAACCAGACCGGTGACCCATCCAGCGGCAATCATCGGATTGAGACTGGTTAGTGGAGCGGCCACGAAGGCGGTAACGATGGTGATCGGGTGGGCAAGAGCGAGTGCTGCACCTAGAGCCGAAAGGGCTCCATTGACCAGGAACCAGATAGTCACCGATTGGAGCGAGTGTTCGGCGCCACTCGTGAAGAAACCGTAGATGAAAAGGGCCACGATCAGGCCCGGGATGCCCCATTTGACGAATTTGGGCCACAAAGCAGGCTTCGGGATCTCGAGCAAGGGCTCGACGGAAACTACGTCTTCGAGTTGTTGACTGATGCCGGGAACGTGCCCGGCTCCAACCACGGCCACGATCTTTTGACCAGGAGCCTGTCGGATCTCCTGAGCGAGATAGGTGTCACGCTCGTCGATCAAGGTTCCCTTGACGAGAGGGAACTCGCTGGCCATGAGATCAAGGACATCGGTCAGGCGCTCTTCGGACTTGATTTCCTCGATCAGCTTTTCGTCGATCTCCTCGGTGACGAACAAGCTGCCGGTAATCTGGGCCGCCATCTTCAATTTGTCCCAGAATCCGAGCATCCCCCAAGTCCGTCTCAGGGTGATCTGGATATCCCGATCGGCCAGCACGAGTTCGGATTCTGTCTCCTTGGCTCGTTCGATCGCAGCCATCATCTCTGCACCCGGCATCACGCCCAGCTGTTTTCCGATCCGCCTTTGAAAAGAGGTCAAGATCAGCGAGGTGAGTAAGAGCATGGCCTTGCCCTGTCGCACGATCTTCACGATATCGGTCTTTTTCCATTGCTCCCGATTGATAATGTTCTGGTAACGCGACTGGCATAGCTCGACACAAATCGTATCGGGCTTTACCTGGTCAATGGTTTCCTCGACATCGACGACGCTCTGTTTCGACACATGGGCCGTACCGATGACGTATACATCGCGCTCCTCGAGGCGGAAATGACGAACCGAGTCAGGCAGAACCGGATCTAGTTGAGAAGCTGCTTCGGTTTCATCACTCATGCTGTGCTTGCTTGCTGGGAAGGGAGATCAGGCGCTACTCGAGTCGGAATTCCGCTGTGAGCCTGAGATCTCCCCAGGCGATTGTCAGGCGACCGGCGTCGTCTGACGAAGGCTCCAACCCGATCGTCAGGCGATCGATCGACTCGGTTGACTTCTGAACAGTCAGTGGAATCTTGGCTATGTCCAGCGTCGGGTCGTGTTCAAAGGCACCCCACTGCCCCGTCTTCCGGTTGACCAGCAGTTCCCAGCTCTCCCCTCCGAGATACCGGGCGAAAAGAGTGTAGCGTCCAGCCGGAACGATTTGGTCAGCTGCCACGAGTGCCGAAGTGCTCTCGATCTCCGTCGCCTCGTTCATACCGAGGCGCCACAGGCTGCCGGCTTGTAGTTGGGAAAGCATGTCACGACCATCGAGAGCCGGACGGCCGTAGCTGATGACAACTTCGTGTTCCCCTACCGATAGGAAGGCATGTCCCCGGTCGAGAGCCGGCCCGCTGCCTTCACTCCTTTGGTTAGAAGCTTGAGCGGTCCCGGGGCCTGCCGAAGCGGGATCTCGGCCTGAGTTGCAAGCGATTGTGAACAGAGCCAGCAAGAACAAACTCAACAGGCCTATGCTAGGAAACTCTCGCATGATCTCACTCCGCATTTACGATCAGGGTGCCGACCAGTCGACCCAACGTTGCAACTGGCCTATCAGGATACCATTACCCGGACAGGCTCCCCCAAAGCTCTGCCTCCAAACCGACGAGCCGCAGTCTCATCTAAAGCTCGAAGCACGAAATCGGGAAAATCAAGGATCGATCCAGGTGTTGGGTTCTGGTATCGAGGTTGTTCGGTCTTCGACACCGGAGAACGACTCCCAATTTACTTCCAGATGGCGACCTCTTCCAGGGCCTTGCGCCGCAAGTCGGGGATGGTAGCGTCCTTTGCAGCGTATCCGATCGGAAACAGAATATAAGGGCGCTCGTGTGCCGGGCGCTGGAGTAGCCTCGACAAGAACCGCATCGGGCTGGGAGTGTGAGTGAGCGTGCTGAGGCCCATGTTGTGGAGAGCGGCGATGAACATTCCGCAAGCGATGCCGACGCTCTCTTGCACGTAGTAATGCTTGATCTTTCGGCCCTGGGAATCGAAGTTGTGGAGTTGGGCAAACACGACAACCAGCCAGGGGGCTTCCTCCAGAAAAGGCTTTTGCCAGTTGGTTCCAAGCGGAGCCAGGGCTGCGAGCCAGTCGGGAGGCATTCTGCCCCCGTAGGAGAGCTCTTCCTCTTTCTCGGCGGCAATGCGAATTTCCCTTTTCAGCTCGGGATAGCTGACCGCGACGAAAGTCCAGGGTTGGCGATGAGCACCGGAGGGGGCCGACGAGGCAGTCTCGATCGCGACTTCGAGGAGTTTCCGAGGAACCGGTTCCGAGGACAGGAAGCGTACGCTACGCCGCCCGCTCATGAGCTCTTGGAAATCCTTGGCACGACGTCGCATGTCGGCTGCCGAATAACGAACCTGTGAAAACGGTAGATGTCGGTATTTGGTGGACATAGGCTGATTTCCTAAACGCAGCACTAAGGAGGTCCGGCTGCCAGTCCTGGGCCGCGGGGATCGGATGCGCCACGGAATAGGATAGGCCTCCCGGCCTCGTCGTATTCGATTTGGAGACCGTGGGCATTCCCCAAAACTCGAACCTCTTGGACTTTGTGGCCCCGGCGCTCGAGCTCGGCCCGAACCGAGGCCGAGATTCCGCTCTCCACGGCAATGGAATCCGGCTCGACGAAACTGATTCTAGGAGCAGCCAGGGCGTCTCTGATGTCCATTCGAAAATCGACCAGATTCATCACCATCTGGGGAACAGTCTGACCGATCGTATGGCCTCCAGGGGTGCCCAAAGCGGCCACGACACGGTCATCACGAATCAGAAAAGTTGGGCAATCACCAGAGAGTTTGCGACGTCCCGCATGAGCGTCCATGGGGTTGCCTTTGGGCTCGAACGTGCAGTATGCCAAGGAGTTGTTCAACCAGATACCAGTTCCGCCTGGCATCAAGCGACTACCGAAGGAATTCCCCAGCGTCTGCGTTGCAGAGACTACATTGCCGAAGCGATCGGCCACTACAAAATGGGTAGTGTTGTCACCCATCTCTCCCACCGGACCGGGAGGGACGAATGGCTTGGCCCGCTCAGATTCAAACTTTCCCGCTTCTTCCGACCAGTATTCCGGAGAAAGGAGACGCTGCAACGGCGGCGGATTTATCTCCGGGTCTCCGGCATAGGCCCGCCGTGCCCAAAACGCGTGTTTGGTCGCCTCACTGAACAGGTGTAGATACTCAGCGCTGTTATGCCCTAAGGCGGCCAGGTCGAAGCGGCTCATGAGCCCCAGTCTGAGGAGGGACGGAAACGCAGTCGAAGGTGGTGATGCAGTGACCACCCGGTAATCCCGGTACTCGATTTCGATTGGCTCCCACCATTCCGCCTGTGCCCTCTCGAGGTCCGCCAGAGTCAGAAAGCTATTTGCCTTCTTGAGGTCGGCCGCGATCCGTCGTCCCAGTTCACCTCCATGGAGTGCCCGTGCTCCCTGTCGACTGATTATCTCGAGTGAGTCGGACAGTGCACTCTGAACGAGCCGCTCGCCTGCGCGCAGGGGGCGGCCCTCTCGTCCGTAGATCGCCTTGGCCGGCTCAGGAAAGTCGTCCCAGGCGCGCTCGATCAAGCCGGCCGTACGCTGATCGATCAGAAAGCCCTCGCGAGCTGTCTGAATTGCTGGCTGGAAAAGCCGGTCCCAGTCCAAGGAACCGTACTTTTGATGCATGGCTTCCCAGGCCCTGGCATTGGCGGGAGTCGAAATGGCCTTGGGGCCTCTGCGGTTGGCTTCAAAATCCGGTGTCGGGGCCCGGAACACATCAGAATCGACAGCCTGTGGAATGTGGGCACTACTGTTGAGGAACCAGCTCTTCTCTTCTTCAGCGGAGTGGAGCAGGATTGTGCCATACCCTCCGACGCCCGACATCATTGGTTCGACTACATTCAAGGCGGCAGCCACGGCCACTGTGGCATCAAACGCATTCCCCCTCATCGCGAGGATCTCGATTCCAGCCCGAGTGGCGATGGGATGAGCGGAGCTGACCATGCCTGCCCTGGCCTCTACCGGCCGGGGTGCCTGGGCTGTTTTCGGAAGTTGCGGACGATCCTGACAGGCTGAGTTCAGCAGCAGGACAAGAGCGGTGATCACCACGCTTCGCAAGAATCGCATGGTTATTATGCTAGCAAGAAGTGTCGCGTAGCGGGAAGGACTGGCGGTATTGTACAGTGATTTGAGGGCTTCGAATTTGATCTCGGATTTCGTGCTTCGGATTTCCTGAGCTGAAACTTGATTTGTGGGCCGGGTATGCTACAGGCTTTCTTGGAGTTCTCTCCCTGGATGGCATTGAAGTGGTTTGGGTTGTGTGGGAGGGGCCCTTCCCAGGCCGCGAGAGGAACGTCAGGCCCGAATTAAAGATTCTATTTTCAATAGAATCGCCGCCTCAGAAGGCGCCTCCCACGGTTCTGAAACTCGGCTTTCCTCTGCGACATCACCCACCCGTTGTGGCTACACTGGAGCTATTCCAGTTTTTTTCCGGAATGATCCTGCCACCGGCCGTCGTGTCGGACGCCTCGTATCTTGGCCCACGGCGCCCATAACGCAATCCGCCCCATTACTCGGACAGGCTCCTAGCCCGACTCGCTCGAAGCCCTGGCGGCCAACCGGGGACTCGCTTTATCGCTTCCGATCTTTCCGTCTAGCAGCTGGATGATGCGTTCGGCATATTCGGCGATTTCCATTTCGTGGGTCACCAGAATGATGGTATTTCCGGCGTTCCGTAGTCGATCGAACAGGGCCATGATTTCGATGCCGGTTTTGGAGTCCAGGTTACCGGTCGGCTCGTCGGCTAGGAGAATAGCCGGCTCGTTGATCAGCGCTCGAGCGATCGCAACCCTTTGTCGCTGGCCGCCAGAGAGCTCGCCTGGTCGATGCTCCATGCGGTCCCCTAATTCGACCATTTCCAAAGTCTTAGCGGCACGCTGGCGTCGCACGCTGACGGAAACCCCCGCGTAGATCAAAGGTAATTCCACATTCTGATGGGCCGTCGCTCGGGCCAGCAGATTAAAGGTCTGAAAGACAAAGCCTATCTCCTGATTTCGGATATAGGCCAACTCGTCATCATGCATCTCGCTGACGAGTTTGCCATTGAGGTAGTACTGGCCGCGGCTGGGTGTATCGAGACAGCCGATCAGATTCATCAGGGTCGACTTTCCTGATCCGGATGGCCCCATGATTGCTACATACTCACCCTGCTCGATCTTGAAGCTGACCCCATGAAGGGCATGGATTTTTTCCGAACCCATCACGTATGTCTTCCATAAATCTAGGGTTCGAATCAGGGTCGTTGGCACTAGATTCCCCTCTCAGCAATAAGGATGTCGATGGACCCTGGGGCTTGGCTAGGAACTTCTCTCATCCGACTTCTTGGCCTCGACACGATCTCCCGGTCTGAGGGTACGAAGTGCTTTGTAACTTCCCGTGATGATTGTCTCTCCCGCCTCGAGCCCGGATCGGATCTCGATTTTAGTAGCTCCTGCTATCCCCGTACTGGTGGGGCGAAATTGGGCGCGACCGGACTCTACAACAAAGACTCCCATGAAGTCTTTCAGGTCCGGCTCTTTATCCTCTTCCTCACCTTCGTCCCGTTGCTTGCGTCGCTCCTCGTCGGTTTGAATGATGGGGTTGCCCTCAATATCTACCTCGAACTCGCGCGTGGCCAGTGCCTGGATGGGAATGGCCAGGATATCGTTGCGGGTGGCAGTCGTGATTTCAGACGTGCAGCTTAAGCCGGGTTTGAGCGAGGTGGGTGGCGAATCGAGCCGAATCGCAACTTTGAAATCCTTGGCTTCCTGGGTCTGACCCGGCTTCTGGATAGCCGAGCTTCCCACCTCAGTCACCACTCCCCGGAGCGGCTGATCGGGCAGAGCGTCGACTTTGATCTCGGCGATCTGGCCGAGCCGGACATCGATAATATCGGTTTCATCGACTTCGATCTCCGCTTCGATTACGGATAGATCGGCGATGACCATGATCGTGGCGGACGGATTGTTGAGCGTTCCCGGGACGGCCCGCTCTCCAATTTCCACATTGAGTTGGGTAATGACCCCGGTCAGAGGGGAACGGATATTGGTCTTTGAGAGGCTGTCCTCGGCGCGGCTCAGAATGGCCCTGTTCTGCTCGACCCGCTGCAAAGAGCTACTGTAAGAAGTGCGGTTCTGCTCGAGCACAACCTGGGCCACCCTCAACGAAGCTCGAGCCTGTTCTTCGCGCGCCTGAGCCGAGAGCAGGGCAGCATTGGCAGCTACCCTTTCGTTACGAGCTCTCTCGTACTGCCCTCGCGAAATCAGGTTCTCTTCGAATAGTTGCTGGTCACGTTCGAAATCGTTTTTGGCCAGTTCCAGGGCCTGTTTGGCGCGCTCCACCTCGGCTTGGGTGGCTCTCACGTTCGCTTCTTCGCGTAGCAGGCTCACCTCTTGCAGAACGATTTGCTGCGCTTGACGAGTGGCGTCGAACCGCGAGGATTCCAGAATCGCCCGCTGGGCCCGGGCTTCTGCCTGACTCTGGGTAGGGTCGATCCGGACCAGCAATTCTCCTCGCTCGACGAAGTCACCTTCCTTCACGAAGAGTTCAGTAATGACACCCACGATTTCCGCCTGCAATTCCACGAATTCCTTGGGCTTGATTTCCCCCGAGGCGCTGACTTTGGCGAGGAGTTCGGGGAGCCGTTCGACTTTGGCGGTCTGAACCTCGATTCTGGCTTGCCAGCTCTGGGTGACACTGACAGTGACAATGATCGCGAACACAGCCAGTACGCCGAATGCGATAAGGAGGCGTTTCTTTGGACTCATGATTTCTCTATTCCATACGAATAGCAGGTATTAAAACTTACGGACATGCTACTTGTTACGTCGATGCACCACCTACTATTCTGTCAAAGACAGTGAATGTGGGGGGTGGTTTCGAACCCGAAACCCGTACTTTAGCATTTTTCGGACTCCTGGAGTGCCGACCGGATCATTTTTGATGTTGACCTATTCTGATGCCCTTGAGCTGATTCTGGCCCGAGTGCCGCCTTCGACGGTGCACGAGGTCAGCTTGTTCGAATCACTCGGCCACATCTCGGCCCGCCCGGTCCAGGCCGATATGGACATTCCGCCATTCGATAAGTCCTTCATGGATGGGTTTGCTTTGCAAAGTCAGGATGTGAAGCAGGCCCCGTCCGAACTCCATATCGTTGATATCACCCCGGCAGGAAAAATGCCAGATCGGGTGTTAGGAGCTGGAGAAGCGATTCAAATCATGACTGGGGCGCCGCTCCCGACAGGGGCTGACGCCGTGCAAATGGTTGAGAAGACAGAGCTGTTGCCCGACTCGAAAGTACGCATCCTGGAAGCAGTAGAAACGGGTCAGCACGTGGCGCCTAGGGCCTCGGAAGTGAGGGAAGGCGCCACCGTACTGGAATCGGGCCGAGCTATCACGCCAGCCGAGATTGCGGTTCTGGCCACCTTTGGTTGCACCAAGGTCGATGTCTTCAAGAAGCCGACGGTCAGAATCTTGAGTACCGGCAACGAATTGGTCGGGGTTGATTGTGTGCCTTCCCCAGGCCAGATTCGGAACTCCAACTCCCACATGTTGGCGGCCCAATGCAGAGCTTTGGGCTTGACAGTGCAGCAGGAAGCGCCGCTGGCCGACGATCCGGACGTGCTCCGCCAAGCCATTCGCTCCAGTCGCGAAATCGATCTGACGATTTTTTCCGGGGGAGTTTCGATGGGCGAGTACGATTTCGTCCATCAAGTACTCCGGGCCGAAGGCATCGACATCGCTTTCCACAAAGCAGCCGTGAAGCCGGGTAAGCCCCTTATTGTGGGCACCGCCGGAGCCCGTCTTTTTTTCGGATTGCCGGGGAATCCCGTCTCTTCCTTCGTCACCTTTCAGGTCTTCACGAAACCGGCTATTGTGAAATGGATGGGGCGACGCAACCCTCGGCCGTTTCTGTTGGCTGCCGAACTGAAAGAAGGTGTCCGGCAAAAGCCGGGCCGACTCTTCTTCAAGCCGGCTCTTACCGTTTCAACCCCCCTCGGCTTCGAGGCCAGACCAGTCGAGACTCGAGGGTCGGCCGACATCACGGCTTTTTCCCGGGCCAACTCCCTGATTCTCGTGGAGGCACGCGTGAGCCAGCTAGAAGCGGGAAGCACGGTCCAGGTGCTACCACTTGGCGGTTGCCCGGGAATCTCGAGTCTGGGATTCTAGCCCATTGCCGAGTAAGCTTCGGGGCGGATCTTGAACAAGACCCGAATCTCGCCCGGCTGTGCGAAGGGGTACTTGTCCTGGTCCAAGTACTTCTTGGCCATCTTGTCAATGTGACCGGCCGCTCCTTCTTGGGTGATCTCGACGACTCTTCCTCTGACTTCGAGGTAACGATAGGGGGTGTCCGGGTCGAGAAGGGAAAGAGCGACTCGCGGATCTCGTCGGATGTTCTTGTCCTTGCGGCGGCTCAGAGCGCTGTTAATGATGACGTGCTCCCCATCCCAGTCACACCACACCGGGGTCACCTGGGGGCTTCCATCCGGCATCAGAGTCACCAGATTGGCGAAGGCCTTTTTCTGGAACAGGTCCTTGTACTCTTCAGGAAAGTCTCCTCGGGGCATTGGTTTTGATCCTCCAGTCCAGCGTTATGAATTATCCGGGCTAAGAGTGTGTCCGAGTATTAGGGCGGATCGCGTTACGAGCGCCTTCCGTCTCTCTCCGCGCGCTCGACTCACAAGACCCTGTTCGCGCCCGCACGCCAATACGTCGGACACACTCCTAAGGCACAATCTCACATCGTGCCAAGAACTTGACTCAAATGCTAGCCCCGGATGTCAGTACTAGGTTTAGCGAAACAGGTCCAATTCTGGGCTACGCACCAGGTCGCTGGCGGTCCCCTCCTGCGATCCCAACTGAAGGCCCCGGATCAGCACCGCCGGAACTCCGAGCGTCTTGCCCATCAGGAGCTCGGCGGCGGCGGCCAGCTCATCAGCCAGAGCGATTTGAGTCGCCTTCAGAGAGCGTCCAGCCGAATCCAGTTTGCCACGATAGTCGAGCAAACTGGGCAGGCCGGCTACCCCCAGCGCGACGTTCGTCTGCCCGATCCGCCAGGGCCGACCGAAAGTATCGGAAATGACGACGCCAACTGCCACACCACTGCTCTGGCAAAGTCTGGTACGCAGGAGGCGCGCCGACTTGTCGCTATCCAGGGGCAGCAGACTGACCATGCCGCTGGGAACGTTGGAGCTGTCGACTCCGGCATTGGCGCAGATCAGCCCCCCGTGAGTTTCAACGATTAACCGGCCCCGATCCATGCGCACGATGCGGCTGGATTCGTTCAGCACCACTTGGGTAACTCGTTCGTCCTTGGCATGCTTTCGTGACCATTTCCTGGCGAAGCTATCGACTTTAACTTGATCGAGGTCAACCAGGCGCCCTTCGCTCTTGGAGACGATTTTCTGTGCCACCACCAGGACATCGTTCTCCAGCAGAACTAGAGCATCCCGGATCATGGCCTCGTTGAGCAGCTCGGACAGGTCGTCTCCAGGCCCGACTTCGGGCATTCCCCGAATTGCAATCAGCTTCAGTTGTGTTGGGTGCATCGGAGATCCTTCCTAAGTACTGGCATCCGGAAATACGGCGGCGGTGTTGGGAGCGTGACGCGAGTCAGTACCTACTGCTGTGTTCATGTCCGCTTCCAGGACGCGATGAGTCGATATGACTCCAGTGCGGGGTCTCCCTCCCCGAGAAATGCTTCCAGATCGGGCTCGGTATCCAGATCTAGAGAGATATGCTGATTCTCGAGAATTCGCAACTCGACGCCGCGGTTTCTGGCTTCAGACTGATGCCGAGTCAGGCTGTTCTTCCCGAAGCGGGACGGAAAAGCGGTAGGAGGAGTGCGCAGCAGCGCGTTAGTGCCGTGGCCATCGCGAGAGGGTACGGCAATGGCAACCGGCCCAGAAATCTCCATCTGAAGCAACCAGCGAAGATCCGAAGCCCGGACCATTGGAATGTCAGCTGGAAGTCGCAGCGCCTGGGTGATGCCACGATCCTCCAACAGACCCGCGGCCCGGTCCACGGAGACGCTCTCACTCTTTCCTTCAGACTCCAGAATAACGTCCCAGCCGGAATCGATGCCGAATTCGGCCACTCCACGGTCGGGTGTGACGAGCACGATTTGGGCTTCCTTTCGAAGCTGATTTAGCTGGCTTGCCACGTCCCTGAGCATGGCCCAGACCAGGCTGATTCGCTGTCCCTTAGAGAGTGCCCTGGCCTGTCGCGACTTGACCTTATCCAGGCTCTTCACCGGAACCAGAATAGCTCTCATGAGCTCTCTACCAGCTGTTTAGCAAAACTCTTCTTGGCGGCATCCGAGTGCATGATCGTTTCCATCACAGCCACCTCCAGGCCCCGCTGTCTTAAGCGCTCTTCATGGTCAGCATCAAGTGGATCAATCACAATCCGTTGGATCAGGTTTCCATAGAAGTCGGCAACTCCCAACACCGTTGGAGCATATCCGAGTTGAGTCATCATTCGGGCGGTAGGTCCCTTAAGCGCGCGCCCCCCGACGATCGGTGAGACAGCGGTAACCAGCACCTCAGCCTGGGTAATCTGTGCCCTCATCCCGGGCACGCACAGGATCGGGGAAATGCTGATAAAGGGGTTGCTGGGGCCGATGACAACTTGATCAGCCCTCGCCAGTGCTTGTGTCACAGCACCCGAGACGGCCGCTTTCCCCTGATCGTCGTGAAAGACCGCCCGAACGCTGGGGCGGCAGCCTTCGCGCACAAAGTATTCCTGCATGTGCATACGGCCCTGGTCAGTTTCCAGATAGGTTGGGCAGTAAGCGTCAGTCATGGGAAGAAGGTGTGCCTGGACGCCGAACCTTTGGAGCAGTTTGTCGGTTACTTCTGTCAGATTGAAGCCGCGTGAGAGCAATCGGTGGCGCATGAGGTGCGTCGCTAGATCTCTGTCCCCTAATTGAAACCAGGTCTCTTCCCCTAATTGCTCAAGCTGGTTCAGGCAAGAAAATGTGTCACCAGCCACCCCCCAACCGCTTTCCGAGTTGTGAACCCCGGCCAGTCGATAAATCAGACTATCGATATCGGGACAGATTCTCAGGCCCATGCGAAAAAAGTCATCGCCTGTATTCGCAATGACCGTGAGCCGTTCGGCCGGGAGAACCTGAGCGAGCCCCTGAGCGAGCTTGGCCGCCCCAGTGCCCCCTGCCAAGAGGACTAATCCTCGAGCCTTTTCTCCACTTCGACAGGCTGCTGGTCCCATCTCCAAACGTTATCGTATTTTCGAAGGCTGGTGCCAGTGCTAGTGCACTAGGCACCTCTAGAGGGCGACTTCATTGCAATTGAGTCCTGCTTGAGGGTGCTGGTTGATCGAGTCTCGAACCTCCATTTGTTTCGGTGCCGAATCCGAAACCCTAAACATGAAATCCGAGAGAAAATCCCAAATTCTAAGCCTCAAACCGGACTCATCAGGGCAGGCTGTCGGGGCTCCTAGCCGGTCGAACTGTATCGGGAATCCCGGTGCGACCGGCAAAGTTGTCAGATTGGGGACATCGGCAGGAAAAGCGACGAGCGGATTATCTCTCAAGCGAAGCGTCACCACGGCTACCGGATAGCTGCTCTGTACGGTCAAGAGGCCGAGCATCTCTCTCGCATTGGAAACTTGGGGGAAGAGCTGAGCTACGAAGCTCGACTGGTGCCGCCCCGGCGGGAGAATCACGACCCGCTCCCCGAGGAGATTGAAGTCATCATCATAGAGTCGCATTAGCAGCTCCGCGTCACCAGAATTGCCGCCCGATCCGGCCAACGTTCGATCACTCGCGGGCGGGTTTACAATCGCCAAACCGGTTTGATAGTGGCCGAGTGTGTTGACCACCACGCTGAATTCGGAAAGAGCCTCGGTCAGGGGTACTGCAGCCTCGTAGAGGGTGGTGTCGCTCGATGACTGAGAACCCGTGAATACTGCACTTCCCGAAATCCCAGAGCTGGCCTTGATCCTGGCGCAACCGATCCTTAAGTTCTGGAGGCCGCGGGTTCCTAGAATCAAAGGTGTGCCTCGCCGGACCAATACCCTGGTGCTTGAATGTGAGCCCGATCTGCCCAGGTCCATTCGCAACGGTTGCCCAAGACTCGTAAAGAAGTCGATCTGGACCTCCGTGTCAGGACCGGTATTGGCAAGGATAAAACTAGTGCGGAAACTTAGATCGCCGGCTCTCCCATCACCAATCTGGGAAAAAAAATAGACTTCGACGCTTTCGCACCCGACCGCAAAAGCCTCAGGATTGCCATCCGAGTTCTGACCCGTAAGATCTGCCCCGGATGAAAACAAGATCCGCTTGCCCTTGTGTCCGACAAAGAGAGTAGTTGGGGGTTCATTGAACCCGCGCAAGTGCGTGAGCTGTTCCAGACGTGAGGCCTGAATGTCAAACAAATAGAGGTTGTCGGCGCCCTCCCCCCTCCAGTCCGAGAGATCGAGCTGGGAGCGGAAAACGATGTGCGCACCGTCTCCGCTGACGGCCAGATTGTCGAAACTAGCGCCCTCAAGTTGGGCAAAATTGGACAGTTGGTCGGCAGACAGTCCGGCCCCAGCCGATTGATCCACATCAATTCGGAAGATCTCGAGGCTGCGATCCAGGTTATCTCCCTCTGGATCTATGTCCGTCACAAAGAAGATGCTGGTCCCGTCGGCTGTGAGAACCGGGCTGGCGAGGCGGGGTGCGGTGTAGATCAATCGCGCATGCCCCTCTGCTAAGTCAATCAGGTCGATTTCACTGAACCCGCTCAAGGTGTGCGTCAGTAAGTAGGCCAGCTTCGTGCCGTCAGCGCTGAGTGACGGTGCAGAAGGAACCGTCACCTGACTCAACTGGCTGATTTGAGAAGTGATCTGAGTCTCTAGATCGATCAGAAATAGCTCACTGCTCAGGTCCCGGTTGGAACCGAGCGGGTTGGCGTTGGCCAGAAAAACAACCACCGATCCATCTCCACTGATCCTGGGAGACAAGATTCTGGTCTGCCGCCGTGTGAAACCAGTGAGCTGGCGGATACGCTGGTTGTTGCTAGTGAACAGAAAGAGCTGAGCAACCTGGCCCGGGTTCTCGTCGATCAAGTCCCGGTCACTCACGAAGACGATACGGTTCAGTTCGCTATCCGCACTAATTTCGTGCGAGAAGGTTCCATTCCTCGTCTGGGTGAGTTGGGTAAACTCCCCCGTCAGCAGGTCGACTTGAAAGAGCTCGGGTGAGGCGGCGACGGGACCGGAGTCGCTTGACACGCGGGTCAGGATAATCGCTTGCCGCCCATTCGCCGAGAAGGCGACGGCACGGGCTCCAACGAGCCGGTCCGAAGTCTGGCTTAGCTGCTCGATACTGCAGCTGTAGTCCGCGGCAAGGGCCAGCGCCGAAGCGATCAATACGCACACCAGTGACCAGCTCAATGAAGTCTTCGTGGGAAAAAGTCGGTTGCCCATCAAAGAACGCCCCATAGCCACAGTACCAGTCGTCTAACACCGATGCGAATAACTTAGCATTTTTGCCACAAGTGGTCAAGCCGATTGTGATCGACCCGTGCGCTGTAGTTCTTGATCTCAGCGCGACCGCTGTCCCCGCTCCGCGGGAGTTTGCGAGAGATCGATGCTGCAACTCGAACCGCTCAAATCACTGTTTCGCGCTAAGAAAAGAGTAGAATCTGAACTGGAAGTTGCGCCGCCGCGTCCAGTCATTGCAGAAAGTTGTTGCCGTGAGGCCCTCAATGATGTTAATTTATTCGCACTAAGAGGACCTCTTTTCGGTTCTAACTTTGGAGGTTTGCAATGAGCAGTGAACATCAATCCTTCAGTCGCCGCGAGCGTCAAATCATGGATGTGATCTACCGGAAAGGCCGCGCGACTGCCAGTGAAGTCATGGACGAGATACCTGATCCACCTGGTTACTCAACTGTCCGAACTCTGCTGGGTGTGCTCGAGAAGAAAGGGCACTTGACCCATGAACGACAGGGTTACCACTACGTCTATTTTCCGACTCTTGCCGTTGACAAGGTGAGTACTTCCATGCTCGAGCATGTCATGCACACGTTTTTTGATGGATCGGCCGAGAGGGTTGTCTCAGCGCTTCTGGAGATTTCGGAATCCGGCTTGACCAGCTCGGAGTACGACAACATCCTTGAGATCGTGAAAGACGCAAAGAAGGAAGGACGCTAGGATTTTTATGGACATGGCTCTGGACTCAGCCGCCAGCCTGTTCAATTCCCCGATCGCGATCCGAATCCTGTTGGCTGCCGCTATCAAGGCTGCGCTATTACTCGGGTTTTCGGCACTCGTGATCGTCGCTATCAGACCGTCTTCGGCGATCCGGCACCTGTTGAGGACGCTAACCCTGATATTGCTCCTGGTTTTGCCGGTTATCCAGTTGGTCTTCCCTGCCTGGCAAGCCGATATTTTCCCCGAAAATCGGCAAAGTGGGCTGCGCGCTTCCTCATCCGAAGCAAGGGCCATTCCGGTTGGACAAGGTGTCGAGTCGTTACCGACAGTAGAAGTCGTCGTAACTGCGGAGAACCTGTCGGCAGCATCGACAGAAGCCCTGTCCTCCTTCCAGCCAGCACGGCCGATGCGTTATCGGGCCCCACAGTCGCCGCTCCCCGCCAGAGGCGGATCCTGGGGGCGACTTCCTGGCTGAGCACTGGGGAATCCTGTTGCTGATCGGATGGTTCGGAGGGTTCCTCTATTTCTCGGGACGGCTTCTGCTCAACTCGAGCTGCGTGAGATTGGCAGTTTGCCGATCTACTACCGTGACTGCCGGCGATTGGCGATTCCTCTTTGATCGGGTGATGAGGCGTCTGGACATCAATCGACCGGTGCGACTCCTGGTGAGTTCACGACTAGAAGTGGCTCTTTCGGTGGGCATTTCCCGCCGCGCCATCTTGTTGCCGCGGGTAGCCCAGACCTGGTCACCGGAACGTCTCGAATCGATCCTCCTGCACGAACTGGCGCACGTGAAACGCTGGGACAACCTGAGCAACGTGGTGTCTCAGTGGGCCTGCATACTGCATTGGTACAACCCCCTGGTCTGGTGGACTGCGGGCAAGCTCAAGGTCGAGCGGGAGCGGGCTTGTGACGATCAGGTTCTGGCTACCGGAACTCTGGCTTCTGAGTACGTGGGACATCTTCTGGAGGTGGCTCGGGCGGTATCCAGCCGTCGTCTTTGGGGACATCTGTAGCTTTCTCAATCCTCAGCCTTGCAAGACCGCCTGATGGCGGCTCTCAATCCCAATCTGGACCGGCGTCTCCCCGATCTTCAGCTACGAATGGGGGCCGTTGTCGTTTCGGCCGCTCTCCTTTTCCCGATCGCCACCTTCCAGCCCTGGTTGGACAATCCGAGCTCACGGAACCAAGGAGGCTCCTCTCTTTCGTCTGGCTTGGCTCCTATGGACTGGGCGTCTGCTCGCCACTCGTTCTTATCCGAACGCGCCGCCGAGCTGAGGGAGCCAGCGGATCGACAACCGGTTGACCCAACGGGGACGCTTGAGCCTGCGCCTTCCAAACCGTCGCCTAATCTCACGAAGAATCGAGATGCAACTCAGATCGAATCTCCTAATCTTGGCGCTCGGCGTCGCTTTGTCCCGGTGAAGATTGTGAATGTAGACAGGGGCACAGCCAGCCGGCTTTCCCAGGGGACCGCGGAGCTAGCCAGCCAGCGGAGCTTGTTTGGTGAAGCGCGCCTGGCCGAGACTCGGCGAGCTTTGGAAGGGACCCAGCCCGGCCTCCGCTTCGCGTCAACCCGGACCGGCAGTCAAGTGGCTCAGCCCCAGAATTTGGACGACTTTTTGGAGGAATCGGATGATTTGGGTCCGGAACCCCAACCTACTTTTCGAGCGACGGTTGAACGGATCGAGCTCGGTTCGCTGGGTGTTGGAGAGAGTCGGGCCACGGATATCAATGATTCCGGAGTAGTCGTGGGGCAGAGCCAGGTCGCCAGCGGACTTGCGCATCCTTTCCGTTGGAGTCGGGAAGATGGCATTCAGGATCTCGGTAATCCGCGTGGAGTTCACACCCGGCCTGTCCAAATCAATGACCGAGGTCAAGTTCTGGTTGAGACCTTCGATTCCAGTCTGATCATGGGGTTTGTCTGGTCCGAAGAGACCGGTTTGCGAGAAATTGGTGCTCTGGATCCCAACTTCCCTGTAACCGCGCCCCGAGCAATGAATGGAAGTGGGGAAGTAGTGGGCAGTAGTCGAGCCGCGGACGGAACTTTGCATGCTTTCCGCTGGACGGCAGCAGAGGGCCTGCAGGATCTCGGGCTGGCAGGCTGGAGTGAAGCTTTCGCGATCAACGATGCGGGTCAGATTGTAGGACATGCTGATGGCCGTGCCTTTGTTTGGGATTCCGAAGCAGGAGTCGAGTACCTCTTGGATGACACCGTTCGATTGAGTATCGCCACCGACCTCAACTCTTTGGGAGTGATCGTTGGATATGCAGAGTTCGCGGCCGGGATCGATCCCCCAGGCTTTCTATTGGTCGCGACAGAATGGTTGGTTCAATCTGGGATCTCTCAATCTCGATTTCCCTATCAGCCTGGCCCTCGGAATCAACGACCAGTCCCAGGTCGTCGGACAAAGTTTGAGCATTCCGGCTGCCAGCGGACAGCGGTTGGCCCGAGGGTTCCGCTGGACCTTGGACAGCGGGATGGAAGATATTGGTGTGGCTCTGGTTGACGCCCCGTTGGCGATTAGCGCAATAGGCCACATCGTTGGGACCTATGGCCAGAGCACTTCCGATAGCCAGCCATTGGCTTTGTGGCTGGGAACAGACAAGATTCAACTCGATTCGGAATCGGATTCTTTCCGCCAGAGCGAGGTTGTGGCGGTTAACAATAACGGCCAAATCGTGGGTAGTAGCTTGTCCGGTAAGCTGATCCGCCAAGCGGTTTTGTGGGATGTTCATCTCGAGCCTTCCGGGCCCTCTATCGCCAAAGAACAGAACTAAGTTCTGGTCCCAACTCCGCGCCTTCGAATTCCTTGCCATTTCCCGGCCATATTCCCGATTTCATGTTGGCCACCCGATTTCACACCCAAGACTGTTATCATCTGCTGGATACCAAAGCATGAGATGCGAGGGGGAGCCGGGGGGGCTCACAGTCGAGAGACGTTCCGCCCTCAACTGTGGTTGACCTTTGATCTGCGACCACTCTGCTCTCTGAAGACACCCGAACAGACCATTCCGGGTGCCTGGATGAGTAATCAAGCAAGGGAAAAGGGGCTCCGCCCAATCTGGGCAATGGGGGGAGGAAAAGGGGGAACTGGTAAGACTTTTCTGACTGCCGGGCTAGGGGCGCAGTTGTCGCGGCAAGGGATCCCGGTGAATCTGATCGATGCCGACCTGGGATCTCCCAACTTGCACACCTTCCTGGGGGTTCGTGAACCCGATCCCACATTGGCTGAATTCTTCTTTGAGCACCTGGAGCTGGCCGAAGTTCTGATCGACACTGATTTGCAGAATCTGAAATTCGTAGTCGGGCCTCGTCGTCACCTCATGATGCCCAACCTCGAGTACTTTCGAAAGCTACGCTTTCTGCGCCAGATTCGGGAGCTTGCAAGCCAGCGCCTGACGATCGTCGATACCGGAGCCGGATCGGCACTAAACACGCTCGATCTCTTTTCGGTAGCCCGGGAACCGGTTCTGGTGATCAACCCCAACCCTGCATCAGTCGAGAATCTGTTCCTTTTCCTGGAAGCGGCAGTGCTGAGGATCTTGCGACTGGAGTTGCGGATGCTGGGTTTGGAGAAGGCTGTCAACAAAGCGTTCCCGAAGAAACAGCGCCGCAAGGAAACCCCTCCTGAACTCTTTCGACAGGCTGTGATAACGGATAGCTCCTGTCAAACTAAGCTGAGATCGGCGTTAGATCGGTTTCAACCTTGCCTGGTGATGAACCGCTCTCAGGGGGAGACGGATCTCCTCCTCGGGAGAAGTTTGGTGGATGTGGCCCGTCGCTGTCTTGAGCTGAGAATCCACTTTCTGGGCGCGATTCCTGAAGATCCTGCTGTCGGCGGATCGCTGCGCCAATTCCGGCCCTTCGTCTCGACTCACCCGGATTCAGATACCGCCACGGCGATCCTCTTGATCATGGACCGCCTACTCGAACGGTCCCGTTGTTCGGAGAGTAAGTATGATTGACACCAGTCCTAGGCCACGGACTGCGCATGATATTCTGGGTGTCTCAGAGGATGCTTGTCCTGAGGAAATCCAAGAGGCTTATCTCTTTCTCATCTCCACCTACGGATCAGATTCCGTTGCGGTCTACCGGGCCGTTGAGGAGGCGACTCGCCAGCAAATAGTGCGAGAGATCGAGGACGCTTATCAATCCCTGACCGAGACGTCTACGGTTAGTGCCGGAGAGCCGGACCGCTCCTCTCGAGAGGCTACGGCTTCCCAGGTCTCCACTCCCTCGATTCCGACTTCCAGCCGCGCCGGGCTGCTGACCCGGGTGAAGGCGTTCCTGAAAGATGAGCCTAATCCATCACGAAAAACCGAAGAGAACGGTTCGGCTCTTAGATCGCCCTCCGGTCTAACGGTCGGCGAGACTCTGCGAGGAGTTCGTAAGGCGCGAGGTCTGAGCCTGAGCTCAGTCGCCAACTCGACTCGCATCAAGATCGAGTACCTGGAAGCCATCGAGGAGGATCAGTACAAACGGCTCCCAGCAGGATCGTATCGTCGTCTGATGCTGATTGCTTATGCACGCTGCCTCAACTTGCGATCGGAGAGCCTTCTCGAGAGATTTCCTGAATAACTTCCAATCGAAAACGCGTGAATTATTCGGGGACTGACAATGTCAGCACGACCCGCAAGACCCGTTCGCAATTGGCACGTTATTTCGGAATCGCTCGTCTAGTGCGGATTGATGCGAGGCTGGACGCTGCTGAGCTGCAGGGTACCTCCCTGATCCAGTCGCAACACTGTGAGATGGATCAATTCAGGAGACTCGAGAATAAGCAATCCCAGGAAATCCTCGGGGATTGCGGCAAAGATTTCATTCAAGAGCAGTCCGGCGTGCCCCTCGAAGTCAAGAGCTTCGGTTGCCACCACTTGTCCGTCAGAGTCGTACAAGGTAAGTCGAAACTGGAAGGGGTCGGTTGGTGCCAGGGGAGCCCAGGCGATGCCGGTGTTGGAGATGCCTTCCAGCCTTTCTACCGGGAACTCGAATACCCTCCCTGGAAGGCTCAATGGAGTGGCCGTCGAATCCTCCAGCACATCCAGGTGGGACAGCTGATAGAAGAAGGATACGGCCAGGTCGAGCGAGCTGGATCCTGATGCTGGAACGAAGCGCAGAAATCCGCTCAGAGGCGATTCACCTCCGCCTAACACGAAACGAGCAGATGCAAAGGGAGCCAGGCTGAGCGGGAACTCGGCCGCTTCATTCTGGTCCTCAGAATTCAACGTCCAGGGGCTGCTCCAGGGAAGGTCGTTGCCTTCTCGCAATTGGACCGAGCCCGTCCAGGACTCGGAGTCTCGGTTTGAGACCAGCAGAATCAAGTCGAATCCCCCTCCCAGCGCGAGCTGAGAGTAGGTCAGAGGGAGATCCTCTAGTGTCAGCAGCGACTCGGTGGCGGTTGCTGAGTTGTTAGAGTCATCGTCATCTTCCGCCACACTCACCGTCGCGGTGTTCGAAACCTCACCGAACCCGTTTCCGACCAGCACTTGAAGATCAATTTCACTTGTTCCAGATGGTTCGATTGGAGTTTCCCGGATACAGGTCACCAGGTTGACTTCCGCCGTGCAAGTCCAGTCGGGTGTTTCGACTGCATAAAAGGAGAGAGGTTCCGGAAGCTCGTCGGTAACCGTAATCGGTGACGAGCTTGCCACGTCCCCTTGGTTGGTAACTCGGATCTGGTACTCGCCTTTCTTGCCCGGAAAGAGACCGCTGCGGAGGACCTTTCCGATCACCAGATCAGCGGGGGCGAGAACGGTTACATCCGCCCCTGCCAGATTGTCTTCGGGATTCAGTTCTTCGCCTTCAAAACTGACCACGGCTTCATTCCTGTATTCTCCCGGAATGTTGACCCGGACCTGGATCGAAACCACTGCTGCCGCTCCCGGCTCCAGTTCGGCTCGAGTGCAAGTCAGCGTGTTGTCGAGCGCCCCGCAGTTCATGGTGTCTGAAGTGAACGATTCCAAACTCATCTCCGCTGGAAGGGTATCGACTACCCGGACTTGGGTTGCGCTTCCCGTCCCCTGATTCGAGATATCGAGTCGAAATGTGATGATGAAATCCCGAATCGGTCGGGGATTGTCGACGGTCTTGCTAATGCGCAGATAAGTGGGGGCGGGTTGCGCCTCAAACACTACTGAGTCGCTGTTGTTGCCCGAGACCGGATCGTCGGTGTCCGAAACCACGGTTGCGTTATTCGAAATCTGACCCGCCTCCTTTACCCGCCCAGTGAGGGTGATCTGCACTGTCTGGCTGGGCGACATCGTTCCCAGTTGGCAGGCGATCTGATTCGCGGTTTCGGAGCAGGCACCGATCGAGGATGTCGCACTTTCGAAGTCCAAAGTCGGAGGAAGCTGATCTTCGACTCTCACGTCAGTTGCTGAGTCGGGTCCATCATTCCTAACTGTCAGATTGTAGGACACGACCTCTCCCATCGTGACCTGGGACGACAGCACTTGCTTGCTGATGCTGACATCCGCTTGTGGAGGAGGGTCTCGGAAGTGAAGTGAGGAGATGGCTCCACCCAGGCTCACTACGTACAAGTTGCCCGCTTCGTCCTCCCCGAACGAGGCTAACGAGAAGGGCTCGCCCATCAATTCCCGGGTCCGTTGCCAGGTGCCGGGGGCCACTTCTCGAAGACTCCAGATGGTGCCGGAAATGAAGTCACCGAAAATGTAGTCCCCGACATGTTCGGTGGCTTCCGGGCCCCGGTAAACATAGCCCCCGGTGATCGAAGCACCTTCTGACCGACCATAGGTGGAGATGGGAGGGATCAGGCCGCTGGTGTCGCAGCCGCCGGCAGGGGAGAAGCAGCTGTTGCCCTCGACGATTCTCCATCCGTAATTGCCTCCCCGCTCGATGATGTCCACTTCCTCGAATCGGTCCTGGCCTACATCCCCGAGTATGAGTCGGCCCGTCCCTCGATCGAAAGAGGCTCGCCAGGGGTTTCTGAGCCCGTAGGCTCAGATCTCATCGGCGCCCGCCTGGCCCAGAAACGGGTTGTCGGCAGGGATTCCACTCTCGGAATCGACATCGATGCGGAGTATAGCCCCAAGCAAATTGTTGATGTTCTGGCCATTGCCATCAGTGCCATGACGATCGCCACTCCCGCCGCCATCCCCCGTGGCCACGTACAGGAATCCATCCGGACCAAAGCCAATCCAACCCCCGTTGTGGTTTGATTCGGGCTGGCCAAAGCTGAGCAGAATCTGCCCGGTGGAACTGGCGACATTGGCGTTTCCTGCGCTGACCTGATACTCGGCATTACCGTCTGTAGTCCCGGCTGGGAGCGTGTGTAATTGACGAAAAAGCGCCGGTTGGTGGCAAAGTCGGGGTGAAAAGCGAGCCCCAGCAAACCCTTCTCTCCTCCCGAATCGACTTGGGAGGAGATATCCAGAAAGGGGGTGGAAATCAAGTTCTGGCCGTCGAATATGCGGATCCGTCCACTTTGCTCAATGATGAACAAGCGATCGCTACCGTCTCCGGCATGGGTCATGTACAGCGAATTGCTCAGGCCGCCGACCAGGAAATGCAACCTCAAGTCCGAAGCCGTGAGGCCGACTGCCAAGCAGGTCCACACTAATCCCGAAAGCACTCTTTTCGCCACTATGCTGATGTCTCCGAAGTCTGCGTCCAGGCCTCCCATTGTATCCTGCAGGGAGAGATTCTGCTCTTTTGCCAACCCGCCTCGAGCCCGGGACCTGTGATGCGGCTCACCCCTGTGGTTGCTGTTCCGACGATATGATCCCTCTCAGAATAGGAGTCCCAAACCGACATGAGCAGCAATCATCACGAGGAAGCGATTCTCCCAACCGATATGACTCCCATCGCCAAGACGCACCTAAGTTGTTCGGCGTGCGGTGGTCTCCAATGCAGTCGAGCTCGACGCAAAGGTTTACTGGAAAGAGGACCGCTCAGTTGGCTTCAGTTCAGGCCTTTTCGTTGCCGCGATTGCGGAACTCGCTTCTACAGTTGGCGAAGTCACATTCAGAATTCAAGTCCCCCCGCTAGGTCTCAGCTGTTTGTGTCGCCAGGGCACGACGAGTTTCACGCGATCATCGAGCAGATGAAGGAAGCCGAGAGTGCCTTGGAGCGGGCCTCGCAGTCATAGTCATGCACTCTGTCGAGGAGCCCGAGCGTGGGTAACACAGTCAGAACGGATGATCCCGGCCGTGCAGCCGAAAACTCGTGAATTATGCGGGCTAGGAGTCCGCGCGGCAGGAGTTTCTGATCAACGTGGAATTTCCAATTCTTGAGTTTATGTTTCGGGGTGCCCTATAAGAGAAAGGGCGATCTTTATCGTGCTTCCGCTTGCAGAGGCGGCCGAACTGCTGAAAATGAGCCCAGGGGGAGGGCATCTTTCCGTCCGAACCTGCTCAGCAGGTGGGTAGGCGCCCATTCATGCGTTTCAAGTTCAGGGCGAGACAGACCAGGTCCCACTCGCCTTCCACTTTCTCGAGTCCCCCCAAGCTGAAGGTTCGAAAGCCAAGGACCTGTTTAACCCAGCCGAATACAGGTTCCGCGATCACCTTGCGCCGGCGGTAGACAGTTTGCCCCGCCTCCGTGCCCAGCTTCTTGAACATGCGCAGCGTGGCGGGGAGATTTTCCGACGGCTCTGGATCTCGCCCCTCTCGGCCCAAAGAGATGTAGCCATCGATCTCGCGTTCTTCTAGACCTTCAAAGTTCTCCTCGGACTTATACCCGGCGTCGGCCACTACCTGCTCGGGAGGGTGCTCCAGGTTCTCTTGGACCGCATCGATCATCCCCAGTAATTGTCTGTTGTCGGCCGCGTTATTGGTAACCCCCGTGGCCACGATCATCTGTGTCTCCTCATCCACAGCGGCTTGCGTGTTGTAGCATTGTTCGAATCCCCCAGAGCTCTTCATGATTCGACTTTCCGGATCTGTAAAGTTGTCTTGGGCCTTCTCCTCGGGAACTCCAAACTCCCGCTTGAAGGGGCGTCCTCCGCGCGGGTTCTTGCGACCGTCTCCGGGCTTGCGGCCGCGCTTCCGATCCGCCTCGGCCTGCCGTTGCTCCACTCGCTGCTTTGCCTCCCCGATCTTTTTCAGCCGATCTTCGCGGCGGCGTAACTCTTCAGGCAGTTCGTCTCCCTGATTCTCTTCGCCGTAGAGCTCGTCTTCCGCTTTATCCACCTGCTGCGCACGATCCAACAGTTCGGCGATCTCTCCTTCCAGCCTTTTCTCTTCTTCCAACATCCGTGAATAGCTCATCGCCTTATGTTTGCTGGCGTTGGCCTTGATCTTACAGCCGTCCACCGCCCCTCGCCCCAGCTTGACCAATCCCGCCTCGGCCGCGATCCGCGCCACCTGTCCAAACAGTTTCTTGAACTCTTTGAGATGACGTTGACGAAACTCCGCCATCGTCCGGTGGGCTGGGAAATTACCCGCCGACAACACTCGAACAGCCACGTCCTCATACACTCGACGAGCCAGTTTCCGCGACGAGAACGTTCCCGTCGCGTACCCATAAATCAGGATCTTCACCATCATCCTCGGATCAAACGGCCGATTGCGCCGCCCGTCCCCTTCGTACGGCGCGTAGAATCCACTCAGATCCAGCTCATCCACCGTTTCGGAGATAAAGTAGGACAGATGATCTTCCGGCAACCAATCTCGCGGGGAGGGGGGTAGCAAGAAGCTCTGCTCCGGCTGGTACTTCCGAAATGTCGTTCCCATATCGCCATTTTATTCACCAGCCCGGACATTTCCTGCCGCGCAGACTCCTAGCGGAGCTTGATTCCCAGTCCCCTTAGCTCTTCCTCGACCGTATCAGCCCAGCCTCGATTGGCCTTAGGGTTCGCTGGGCTGGGGTGAAGAAGCCTACCCACCAGAAGAACTGAGTCGCCGACGACAGCTTGGATTCTACTTTCGGCAAATACTCCAATTCCCAGAACGCCTTCCGGTTGAAGAGCCTTCACCGTTTCTTCCAGAGCCCGGTCGCAGACGGCAAATAACTGTCGGCGTTCGAGGGCTCGCAGCTTGTCTGGTGTTCGGTTTCTCCCGGTCTTCTCGAGAAAAGAAAGTGGGCAGTAATTGTACACAAAGAACCGGCGGAAGAAATCCTCAGGGCTCCCAAACCGATCTCGAGCCCAACCCCAGAGTCTGGCCCCGGATACTTCTCGACGCTGGCAGGCAAAGCCATCGATCGGTCGTCTGGGGTGTTCTACATCCGGCTTCTTGACTCCTTCACGAATGCCGATCCAGTCTCGGACCAGGCTGATCTCTCCAAAGGGGACACCGGTCTGAGCCATGCCCCAGGGTCCCGGATTCATGCCCACGAGCATGATCCGATGCTTGGTCTGACCCCATTTCTCGAGATATTGTCGATGAGCGTTCCAGGCATAGCGCAGAGGGTTGTAGACATGGGTGACGGGAGGACCAAAGGACAAACGGTCGACATCGGCTGCCAGTTTTGAGGCAATCTCGAGCATAGTCATCAGAGTTGCCATTTTCGAGGCTGGCTCCAACTAAATCAACGCGCTTGAGACAGCCTTGACGCCGCTCGCAACAATTCGGCTGAATTCCGGTTCGAGAAACGCTTAAAGTTGCCAAAACAACAAACTGGGGGAGAAACGCGATGGCGCAGCTCAAGTACTTCAAGCACGGCCTTATTCTAGTTTCAATAGTCTTTGTCCTTCGGATGCTTCTACTCCCTCTGGGGCTTGACAACTCGTTCACGACGACAGTATTTAGCATCACCTGGTCCATCTTGCTGATTATCTCGGCCTATGCCGGAATCATCGGTTGGACAGCGAAGGGTTGGAAGACACTTCTCCTCTCCATCATTCTCTGGCCGGTGGTCTATACGGTGGCCAATCTGGTGGCTGTAAGTCTCTCCTATTACGGTGGATTACCAACCATCTTCATCGAGGCAGCCCATGTTGGGGAGAACCCAATATTCCGCAACACTTGTTGGCCCACCTGGTGAGCACGCCCATTCTCATGGTCTATGCGGCAGTCCCCTCCTTGATCGTTTGGGGGGGGGTGATCGGGTTGAGAAAGCTCTTGTCGGGGACTCCGGGGGCCAACAAGCCTTCATCGGCCTAGAGCCTGCAATGCCTGGTCGCGATAACTGCGGCTGAGCGTAAGTTTCTGGCCGCTCCGCGTGAGGACGAAGTATTCTCCGTGTCCGCTCGGCTGGAGTTCGACTACAGCGTCGAGGTTAACGATCGTCGATCGATGGATTCGAAGGAACCGATTCGGGTCGAGCTGCTGGATGAGCCGGTTCAGGGAATAGCGAATCAGCGTAGTGTTCTTACCGTGATGGAGTTCGGCGTACACTCCCGCAGCACTAATCGATTCAATCTTTGCAGCAGCCACCGAGATCATTCGCTTTCCTGACTTGACTAGGAACCGCCGACGGTAGATAGGAGCGGGGTTGGCTTGGCGGATCAGATCGAGCAGAGAGCGGGAAAGTTCGGATCGGTCTTCCCACGAGAATCGCTCGATCACCCGTTCCATCGAAAGCCAGAATCGTGTGTCGTCAAACGGTTTGAGTAGGTAGTCGAGCGCCTGCTCCTCGAAGGCCTGCATCGCGTAGCGGTCGAACGCGGAAACAAAGACGGTGGCCGGCAACTCGTCGGGTTTGAGCGCCTCCAACACCCCGAAGCCGTCGATGCCAGGCATCTGGACATCGAGAATCATCAGATGGGGCTTCAGCTCGCGAATCAGATCGACCGCTTCCAGCCCGTCCCTGGCTTCGGCCACGATCCGAAATCGAGGATCGCTTTCTAGTAGTTCCCGGATTCTGGACCGCGCCAGCTTTTCGTCATCCGCTACCAGGGTGTGAATCTCACTAGGCCTCATTGAGGTTCGCCACCGAGCCGGAAGGGCAGTGAAATAGACACCAGGAAGCCAGGATCGAGAGCCTCTTTTTCGAGCCGAGCCCGCCGACCGTAAAGAGCTTCCAGCCGAAGACGCGTATTGCGCAGCCCAATGCCTTCCCGGGTCGGAGAATTGCCGTTTCCGGTTCCGTCATCCCGGACTGTAATCAGAAGTGTGTCGTTCCGACGTTGGGCCCGAATCCAGATCCTTCCTCCCTTGGTTTCTTTCTCGACTCCATGGTGAATGGAGTTTTCGACGATCGGTTGGAGTAGGAGGTGCGGAACCTGGCAATCGAGGGTCTCAGCCGCCACTTCTTGTTCCACGTTCAGCCGTTCCTGGAACCGGATTTTCTCGATTTCGAGGTACTTGTTTAGCAACTCCAGCTCTCTTGCCAGTGAGGTCTCTTGCATCTCTCGCTCTTGTAGCAGCTCCCTCAGAATCTCACCGAGCAGGGACAACGTCCGTCTGGCCAGGGTTGTATCTTGGCTGACCAGAGCCGAAACAGCGTGCAAGGTATTGAATAGAAAGTGGGGATTGAGCTGCATCTTCAAAGCAGCCAAACGGGCATTGGCCAGCTCCCGCTCGAGCCTGAGGGCCCGGACATCCCTTTCTCGACTGCGCAGATAGTAGGCCAGAGCCTCCGCGACTCCTACCAGAAGGCTGTAGAGGATGAGAACTTCGGGCAGTCTCCAAAGCCACATTCGCGTCCACAAGGCAATGCCCGCAATCGGAGCCTCTGTTTGAGCACCTCTTAAGATCCAAGTTTCGGCAACGGAATCGATGATGGTCAGCCCAGCGGTCAGCGGGAAAACCAGCAGGAGGTGTCTTCCCAGCAACCGAAAACGGTTCGTCCGAGTCGAGAAGGAATTGCTGGGGCAGAAGCCGAGCAGCCACCAACAAACCAGCGCCCACAGGCAGAAGCGGGGAGAGCGGCTCAAATACAGGAAAAGAAAACTGACGTCCAGGCCGCGGCTCGTTGCGAACGAAAAGAACTCCAGGGTGTTTAGCAGCGCGGGAACCGACCACAGGCCAAGCAGGACCGCAAGATTCCTTTTGCTACGCATCGGACCGGCTCACAAGACCCATGTTCGCAACCTCACCCCATTACGCGGACCGGCCCCTAGCGTTCCGGCATCCGGTAGATCGTTCCCCCCTTCATGACAAAGACGACTCTTCGCAGTGCCTCGATGTCGGAGAGAGGGTCCCCTTCGACCGCAATCAGGTCAGCCTCGAATCCCACCTCCACGCGCCCCAACGATTTGGCAAGTCCCAGCGATTCGGCAGCTCCCGAAGTCGCGGACAGGATGGCTTGCATGGGATCTTGCCCACCTTGTTTCACCCGATAGATTAGTTCTTCAACATTTCTCCCGTGAGCGCCAGCCACGGCATCGGTCCCAAAAACCACTTTCAGGCCCTTTACCTGAAGAGCCATTCGAAAGACATCCAGTGCCCTTGGCACCGCTTGGCGCATTTGGGAAAAGCCCTCTTCGTTATACCCGGAAATTCCCAGGTAGCGTTGCTCGTTGTCGAAGTAATTCTGGAAGATCAAGCCGATGTGAGGGTCGTAGAAAGTGCCGTGTTCGGCCATTAGTTCCAGAGTTGCTCGATCGAGCAGGGCTCCGTGCTCGATTACCGTGCAGCCTGCTACAACGGCTCTCCGGGCGCTTCCGGAACCGTGAGCATGAACTGCCGATCTGAGGCCTAGCGTCCGAGCTTCCCCGCAGGCGGCATCCAATTGCTGCTGGGTCAGGGTGGGGGCGCCTCCCCCCGAATGCTGGCTGAGCCGAAGATTTTGATCACATCGGCTCCCTGCGACTTTCGTTGAGCAACTGCCCGGCGGATTTCGTCCGGGCTCCCGGTGCGCTGTGTGATCGGTTGCAGAGATGTCAAAATGCGTGGGCCGGGTAAGATGCCCCTCGCCACCCAGTCCCTCACATCCCGGTCCACCCCTGAACCCAGGCTTTGCACGGTCGTCATCCCGCCCATGAGCGTCAGGTATGCGTTTTCCAAGGCGAAGAGAGTCGCTTGGGCTGCAGTCTCTTCTTCTCGGGAAGCGTCGTGGAGCTGTCCATCGGAGTCGAAATGCCACGAAAAGTGATCGTGAGTATCAATCAGTCCCGGCATTACCGTGTAACCGCTCAGATCCACTGTGGCAGGCTGTGTCCCAGATACTGCGGCGATCTTGCCCTCCGAGATTTGAATCGTTGCGGTATACAGGATAGCGCCTGCGCCATCTAGGAGACGTCCGGCTTTGATGCCAATCGCTTGAGATTGAAAGGCGAGAAGGGGTGTACAAAGATAGAGATGCACGATTCCAGAAGTAAGAATTCGATTACCGATTTGCATGGTCCACCAGTTTAGGAAATCGGGCTATTCCCGTGTCTTGGATGCACTGTACTCTCGACATACGGTCGGGAGCAACCCGGCTCGTACAGGCTCCTCAGAATTGCTAAGATGGAGTACGTCACAGGAGTAGAGCCATGAATGACTTAGCGTCCAAACAATGTGTGCCCTGCCGGGGCGGTGTGCCCTCATTGACAGAGGAGCAAATCGCGCCTCTCCTCGATCAGTTGGAGTGTTGGCTGGTGATCGAAAATCACCATCTGCGTCGGGACTTCGGGTTCCCTGACTTCGTTCAAGCGCTCGAGTTCGTGAACAAGGTAGGAGCCTTAGCCGAGGCACAAGGGCATCATCCGGATATTCATTTGACCTGGGGCCGAGTCGATATCGAGATCTGGACTCACAAGATCAATGGGCTCACCGAGAGTGATTTTGTGTTGGCTGCCAAGATTGACCGGCTCTATACGGGGGTTTAGTCCAGCCTTGCTTCGGATTTTGTGCTTCGTGCTTGAGATGCAAAACGGGGTTCGTCGGTTTGAGTCAGAGCCTCGGAAATTGTCATGAAGATCTGTTCTCTACTTCCCAGTGCCACCGAGATCGTCTTTACTCTTGGCTTGGGAGATTCTCTGGTCGGGGTGACCCACGAATGTGATTATCCGACCGCTGCCCAAGGACTGCCTGTTGTAACCGCCAGCGTCATCAACCACGAGGCGCGTTCGGGCCTGGATATCCATCGCCATATCACGGAGGCAGTCCACCTGGGGACCAGTATTTACCAGCTGAAAACGGATCTGCTCGCAGAACTGGCGCCGGATCTGCTCTTGACACAAGAGTTGTGTGACGTTTGCGCGGTTGCCTACAGGCTGGTGAGTGATGCCGTGAAGGTCATGGAAGGTGAGCAGACGATCGTCTCTCTGGAGCCGACCTCGATCAGTGGGATTCTCGACACCATCGATGAAGTGGGCCGTGTGACGGGCCGGAGCAAGAGAGCGGCGGAGTTGCGGATTAGCCTCGAGGCGCGGGTTGAACAGGTCACCACAATGGCGGCCGACTTGCCTCGGAGTCGTGTCTTTGCGCTGGAGTGGACCGCTCCTCCTTTCGTGGGTGGGCACTGGGTCCCCGAGATGATTCACAGGGCCGGAGGAGAAGATGGCCTGGGGATCGTTGGCAAGCCTTCCTTTGCGATCGAATGGGGAAGAGTTCGAGACTACGACCCGGAAGTTCTGATCGCGATGCCTTGTGGCTATAACCTGGAGCAAACCCGAGCTCAGCTGCAATCCGATTCTCTTTCCGACGAATGGCTGTCTCTTACAGCTGTCCGAAACGGCAATGTCTATCTGGTCGATGGATCAGCCTTCTTCAACCGGCCCGGCCCCAGGATCGTCGACGGTCTGGAAATACTGGCCGAGATCTTGCATCCCGAGCGCTTCCCCCGGGCCCATGACATGAATAATTGGCAGAAGTGGACGGGCTCCTAATGGCTTAGCCGTTTCCTGGTAAGAGGTTGGGCAGCTAATCTCGACGGAAGACGATCTTTCCCCCGACTACAGTGTAGAGGGTCTCGGTATTGAGGATTTCCTGTGCCGGAATCTCCAACAAGTTCTGTGAAAGCACGATCAGATCGGCCAGTTTGCCTACTTCGATCGAGCCTTTGTCTTCCTCTTCGAAGTTCCCATACGCGGTGTTGTAGGTGTAGGCACGAATGGCGTCTTCAATGCTGATTTTCTGCTCGGGAAACCAACCTTCGGTGGGATGTCCCGAACGGGTTTGTCGTGTCACCGCTGCGTACAGGCCCAACATAGGGTTTATCGGATATTCTGCAGCCGAAGTTCCCGGCCAATCTGAGCCGAAGCTGAGCATCGCTCCGCTGTCTTGAATGCGTTTGAATGCGTAGGCCCCTCGGCAGCGCTCGTGTCCGATCCTTTCCTCCATCCACCGCATGTCGTCACTCAGATGAAAGGGCTGGACTTCGGCGATGATGTTCAATTGGCCCATGCGGACGAAGTCGTCTTCGGCCACGACTTGGGCATGGACCAATCGAAAGCGCCGGTCCTTGATCCCATTCTTGCTGTTCATTTCTTCCAGATAGTTGAGTAGGAGATGGTTGGCTTCGTCACCAATAGCATGCACGCTGAGCTGAAGGTTGGCATTGTCGATGTCGATCATGTATCCCAGGAACTGCCCCTCCACGAATTCCCCGTCCTCGTCGACCATCAGCCTTCGCCAACGCCCCCGCAAGCTCGGATCGTGGGAGTAGGGCTCGAAGAACCGGGCTGAGCTGGTTCCCATGATCCCGTCGATATGCCCCTTGAGAGCTCCCATCCGGATCCATTCATCTCCCGACCCGATCTGGATATTCTCATCCATCAGCCGCTGCACCTCCTCCATGTGAGGGCGGAAGTGAATGCGGGTGGTTAGTTCCCCCTTTTCGCGGAGTTCCTGATAGATGTCGAACTGTTCCCAGGGAGACATATCGGAGACGTTGGTGACTCCATGCCTGCGGATCTCATCGAGTGCGATGCGCGTCTGCTGGAGTCGCCGCTGATGCGAAAAATCGGAGGGCACCGTCGGATTGAAGAGCCTTCGCACTCCCTCACCACGCAGGATCCCCGTGGCCTTGCCGGCGGCATCTTTCAGAAACTCGATTCCTTCCGCTTTGGGGTTGTCGGGTTCGAGCCCAACCGCCTGCAAAGCGGCCCGGTTAGCGGCGTACTCGCTGTTATCGAACTTGCGAATGAACACCGGATGCTTGGTCGTGAACTCCTCAATAAGCGCTATCTGGGGAGAGAACGGCTGGCGTATCTCACCCCCGGTACTGTCGGCCGCCCATTGATCGTATGCGCCCCAGAAGCCGCCTAGAATCCACTCTCCCTCTGGCAAGGAATCGACCACTTGTCGGAGCCGGATCTCGAACTCCTCCTGAGTCGAAACGTTCATGATGTTGAATTCGAGGAAACGGTCGGCCGATTGGAAGTGAACGTGATTGTCCGAAAAGCCCGGAACCATGAAGGCTCCCCCCAAATCGACGGTTTCAGTCTCCGGTCCTTGCAGCTCGAGAACTTGCGAGTTGCTGCCGATCCGTACGATACGATCTTCTCGAATGGCGACCGCTTGCCCGCTTGGGTTTGTCGGATCGACGGTCCAGATCGCAGCATTGTGGAAGATCAAGTCGGCCGCCGGCTCAGAAATGGCACAGGATGAGAGAACACTCGAGAAGAGCAATAGAACAGCCACTGATTGCACAGTGCGGGGGGGTGATTTCATGTCTCCCTCGCAAGCTAGTCGCACGGGTGATTGTGGTAGCGGGGCAAGCCGCTGATCCATTCTGATTACCCCATTCGCTCCGGTTTGTCCAGTTCGGCGACTGGGAGTTCTCAACCCGTAATGATCAGGCTGCTACCGTCTCCACGGGCTCCCACCTCGGGATGATTCCTGCGGATGTGACTGAGATAGGTTCTCGCAGCACCCCCCTTTCCGGCATGGTACGCGATGTCTGCCGCCACCACTTCGAGAGCCATGACGAAAATCTCGAGAGGCAGACGCGAGCCCTCTTCGAGGTCCTGGTCTTCCGGGTTTCGTGCTTGCTCTATTCCGCGGGATAGTTCCGACCCAAGTGACTCGACGAACGGCTTGGGAGACTTGTCCTGATAGATCAGACCCTTCTGCTCCAGGCGATAACGCTCCAGAACAATTCCGGTGGCTTCGATCACGTCCTGATCGCTCAGGGAGGAAAGGCTCTCGGCGTGTTCGACGATGATCTTCTCCAAGAGGTGAATCACTCCCGGGAAGCGGAGTCGAATTTCCACGATCTTCTTGCCAAGAACGGGATCCTCTTGCTGGGAGAGTTGGTGGACCATTTCCTTGCTGGTCTGAAACCCTTGACCGGCGGCCAAGTACTGACAATCGAGAGGGCAGGAGATCTCGACCACCCGCTTTTCGCCGCAGCACTGAGGACAGATCGAGAAATTCTTGGCGGGGCAAAAGCGCTTTGCTTTTCGTTGAGTACAAAGGGGGCATTTCATCGACTCACATCCTCTCGAAGCCCAACAAAGTCCATCGGAAAGCCGGGCCAGAAGCTCTCAAGCTCAATCGAAAAGTATAATGCTAAATAGCCTCAACTTCCTGGTGCTATAATTCCCTTTCCATGGCAAAGCGATTTTTCTCGGTCCAGGAGGCCAGTCAGCTATTGCCCGACGTGCGCAAACTGACAACCCGGGTGGTTATGCTTTCGAAGGAGCTTGAGTTGCTTGAGCCGGTTGCCAAGGTACTGGCTCAGAACAATGCTAGCAATGCCGGAAGTGCCTCCGGCACTGTCTACGTCCGTTACTTGATGGCCCTGCAGAGTCAAGTTCAAAAGCTTCAGCAGTTGGGCTGTCTCGTGAAGGGAGTCCAACAGGGTCTGGTCGACTTTCCTCACATGCGGGAAGGCCGCGAAGTCTGCCTTTGCTGGCAGCTAGGTGAGGAGGATATTGGATTCTGGCACGAAGTCGACAGTGGTTTCGCCGGTCGGACTCCCTTACTCGACGTGGATTGACTGCTCTTCGGTCAGGGTACCGATGATGCAGCTCGTGGGAACATAGTCGCAAGGAGAGGAAGGATTCTTTGATGAGAGTGAACTCGAGGACCCTCGTTCGGACGCTTGGATTGTTTGTTGTGCTGTGGTTCGTCTCGGCTTGCTCGGGGGACGAACCTGTGGATGAAGGACGGCCCATATCGAGAGCTGGCGCAGGGTCTTCTTCGATAGGAGAAGATGTCCAGTACGTGGCCCCGGATGGATGGATCAAAGTGCAGCCGACGAGTTCCATGAGAAAGGCCCAGTTTCGTCTCCCGAAAGCTGAAGAGGACTCGGAGGACGGCGAAATGGCCGCTTTCTATTTTGGCCCTGGTCAGGGCGGATCGGTGCAAGCCAATGTCTCACGTTGGATCGCCCAATTCAGTAAATCCGACGGGACACCCGCCGCCGATCTGGCCAAGGTAACTACCCGCCAGGTCGATGGTAAGGAAGTAACCGTGGTTGACATCTCCGGCACTTACACGGGGTCCTCGGGGCCGGTGATGCAAGGCGGTCCCCCTCAGCCGGATTTTCGAATGGTAGCAGCCATCATCGAGACATCCCAGGGTCCGTGGTTCTACAAGCTGACCGGACCGCGACGTACCGTCGACAAGTGGGAAAGCAGCTTCGATGAATTCGTCTCGAGCCTGCGTGCCAACTAGACGAGCGATTCCGAAATAACGTGCCAATTGCAAACGGGTCTTGCGAGTCGAGGTCAAGGAGAGAGGAGGAAGTCGATACCCGGCATCTTCGACGACTCTCGACACAGAGATCGGCCGCAACATTTTGTTGGCTAGGCTCCTAGGCCCGGCAACAACTTGCAGGCTGTACAACAAGCCCCGTTCGCCCGTAGGGTTGGGGCGGGACGCGGCCAGCTCTTTGTTGCTCGGAGCTCGAAGATGGCCTGCATCAATCTCGTCCTCGCGCCTCGACCTGACTCGCGTCGCGCTCCCAACAATTGGTACGTTATTTCAGAATCGCTCGTCTAGGGCTTGACGAAGGAAGTATAAGCGATCGTCTTCTGACGCTGAGCCATGGCCACTATGCGAAGCACCACACCCTGGCCCGAGTTCATGCTCAAAACCTTGTCTCGAAATGCGGGCCCCGAATCAACGGCTTCGCCGTTGACATGGGTGATGATCATTTCGGGTTGCAGGCCAGCATCGTCGGCCAGGCTTCCCGGCGTGACGTCGAGAATCAAAAGACCCTCTTCGTCCTTGACTCCCAGCCGCTCCATGTCTCGATTGCCCAACGGACGGACCTCAATGCCGATCTCCTGGTCGCGCTTGCGCTCGACTTCAGGATCCAGCCGAACCCCTTCAGAATTGCTCCGCCGCTGATCTTCCAGCGTGCGTTCGGCGAGCTCGATGTCCAGATGCAGCACTCTTCCCTTGCGAACGACCGTGACTGGCACGCTTTCGCCGGGAGGAGTGGTAGCCACTGCCGCTCGAAGGTCCCAGATCGTCTCAACTTCACGACCGTTGAACTGGACGATCACGTCTTCGGCTCGGACGCCGGCTTTATAGGCCGGGCCACCTGCGGCCGGTGCTCCGTCCTCGTCGACCAACTGGGTAATGACAACCCCGTCTCCATCCCGAATACCCTCAGAATCCTGGCCATTCACACCGAAGAAATCAGCCATCTCGGGAGTCAGAGGTAGAGTATTCATCGAGACTCCCAACCATCCCCGCTCGATTCGACCCTTATTGACCAACTGGTTATAGGAGTTGATGAAGACGGTGGAGGGAATTGCGAAGCCGACCCCCTGAGATCCTCCCGAGCGAGTCTGGATGAAGGAATTGATTCCGATAACTTCTCCCTTCATGTTGACGAGTGGTCCGCCACTGTTCCCAGGGTTGATCGCCGCATCGGTCTGGATATAGTCTCCGAAGATTCCGGTGGGAACCACGCGTTCCGTCGCCGAAACGATGCCTGAGGTGACGGTATGGTCCAGGCCAAAAGGGCTTCCGATAGCCAGCACCCAATCTCCGACACTGAGGGCAGACGAATCCCCTACCATCGCATAGGGCAGCGGAGAGTCCGCTTCAATCTTGAGCACCGCGAGGTCAGACTCTGGATCCGTCCCCAGGACCTTCGCCTGATAGGACGAGCCATCGACTAATTGGACCGAGATCTTGTCGGCAGGATTCCCGTCCGGGACGATCACGTGATGGTTGGTGAGGAGGTAGCCTTCGCTATCGACAATGACACCGGTTCCCAGGCTGGTGACCTTGCGCTCCCGCGGTTGCTGGTCCAGGAAGCGGTCCATGAAGTCGTTACCGAAGAAGTCACGCAATGCTTCGGGAGTCTGGCCGCGCGCGGCTCCCCCCCGTCGGATCCCCTCCGTTCGAACATTGACGACAGCGGGTCCGACCGCCTGGACGACAGCAGAGAAGCCTTCAGCCAGACTGACCTCCCGGTCCAGGATCAGCGGAGTGCCCTCCCCCTTGATCTTCAACTTGGCTACTTTCGGGCCCCTCTTTTCGGATCCACTAACCTTGTCGGAGACGACGGTGCCGATCAGAACACCAATGATGAGAGTGATCATCAAGGCCAGAAACGTCAGTCCAGATTTTGATTTCAAGAAAGTGCGCACGTCAGCCATTGCTCTTATATCCTCCACTGGTTTGAGTCAGTTTCAATGCAGCGAGTCCAGTGCAGGGAGTTCCATTCTTGGATCATCCCACTGCGCATTATTTGATACGCCTAAAACTACGCCAGCGTTCATTTATTAACAATTGTAGCAAACGGGCTCCTTGGCCCCGATTTGAGTTGAGAAGTGAGAGTCGGAGAGTGGTAGTTACCTTCGTCTCAACTTGGCGTACTTCTGAACCACCTTGCGGATTCCCGAGGCGAAAAAATGTACGGTTATTCGGAGATCGTCCCCTTTGCCCTCCAGGGCTAGAATTCGCCCCGCTCCAAACTTAGCATGCTCTACCAGGTTGCCTTTTGCCAGGCCCGAGCCGGTACCATTGGATTTCGTGGTCGGCAGATTCTGCAGAAACTGGCGCACCTCTTGCGGAGAATTGTAGGTTTTCCCGCCGTAAGACGGGCGAGTTGAGGATTGCTTGAAGCTTGCTCGATAAGAGGAGGGTCGGATCTCGAACTCGGGAAGGGTACGCACCAGATGAGGAGGAATCTCGTTCAGGAATCGACTCGGTTGATTATTTCCCTCCGAGCTGCGTCCAAAGAACCGGCGAGTCTTTGAATAGCTGAGAGAAAGTCGTTTGCGAGCTCGGGTCATGCCCACGTAGCAAAGCCGTCGCTCTTCTTCCAGTCCCGACTCGACCAGCGAGCGGCTGTGGGGGAACAGCCCCTCTTCGCAACCGACCAGGAATACAGTATTGAATTCCAGGCCCTTGGCATTGTGCAGTGTCATGAGAGTTACCGCGATGTTCGCGTCGATCTCGTCGCTGTCTGAGTAGAGAGCGGCGCTGTCCAGAAAATCCTGCACACTCAGTCCCGATTCCGTTGACTCTCGGGCTGCCGTTTGAAGCTCCTGCAGGTTCAACAGGCGGTTGTTTGCCTCTTCGGTGTTCTTAGATCGGAGACTCTCGAAATAACCGGAGTCTTCCAGGATTCTGTCCAATGCCAGGGGAAGGCTAAGTTCGAGCGCTTGGCTACACGTCTCCACCAATTCCTTGAATCGGCCCAAGGCCTTGAGCGTCCGGGCCGGAAAACTCCCTTCTTCCAGCGCCAATGCCAGCGAACCCCACAAGGTTTTGCTCCGTGACGCACCGAGATCCCGCAGCCCATCCAGCGTCTTCAGCCCGATCCCCCGAGGCGGCTGGTTAATGATCCGCGTCAAGGCGACGTCATCATCCGGGTTCCGGGACACTCGCAGGTATGCTAAAGCGTCTTTGACCTCCCTGCGATTGTAGAAGCTCATCCCACCCACCAACCGGTAGCCAATGCCCAAACTGTTGAGGTGTTCCTCGAACTGTCGGGACTGGAAATTGGTGCGGTACAAGATTGCGATGCTGTCGTCTCCCATTTGGCGGAGCTGGTAGATCCGTTGACAAATGAAGAAGGCTTCGTGGCGAGCGTTATCGGCCGCAAAAAGATCGACTGGATCTCCCTTACTCCCTTCAGTCCAGAGGACTTTGCCTTTTCGGTCCTGATTGTTACTGACCACCTCGGTGGCTGCATCCAGGATCATCTGGGTGGACCGATAGTTCTGCTCAAGCTTGACCACTTCAGCTCCGGGGAAGTCCTTTTCGAAACGCAGAATGTTCTCGATGTCGGCTCCCCGAAAGCCGTAGATAGACTGATCCTCGTCGCCCACAGCAGTGACATTCTGGTGGTAGCTGGTGAGTAGGCGGAGCAAGTCATACTGGGGCCGATTCGTGTCCTGGTATTCATCAACCAGCAAATAGCGGTACCAGTTCCCGTAGCGTTCGCGCACATCCTCTTCTTGTTGAAGCAATTTGACCAGGTTCAGGATCAGGTCATCAAAATCCATCGAGTTCGAGCGCCCCAGGTACTGCTGGTAGAGTTGAAAACAACGGTAGATCAGGGGAGCCAGGATATCGGTGCTCTTTTCCATGTATTTTTCAGCCGACCATCCACGATTTTTGGCGTGGCTGATGATCGATTGGACTCTACGGGGAGGTAGCTGGTCATTCTCCTGCAAATTGAGTTGGCTCAGCAGCTGTCGATAGATAGCGCGTTGATCCTCCGCGTCACATATCGAGAAATCGTTCTGGTAGCCAAGCCGAGTAGCATAACGTCGCAGCGTTCGGACGGCGAAGGAATGGAAGGTCGAGACCAAGGGCGGGCGAGGCAGCTCTGAGACCAGATCGAGGACTCTCTCCTTCATCTCTGCGGCGGCCTTGTTAGTGAAGGTTACCGCCAGGATCTGATCGGCGGCACAAAAATTTTCCTCTATCAGGTAGCCGATCTTATGAGTGATGGTCCGGGTTTTGCCGCTGCCCGCCCCGGCCAGAACGAGGAGCGGACCTTCCGTGTGCAGTGCGGCTCGCCGCTGTTGTTCGTTGAGCTGTTTGAGAAGGGAATTCTGGGTGCTTTTCATTGGCTTGCCGTGTTCCCGCTCGCGGCTAGGAGGGCGCTCAGAATAGCACAGGAACACGACAGGCCAGGAGACCGATTATTCGGACTTGATTCTTGCGATGTACTCGTCCAAGCCGGCAGTAGAGCCGTTATGTGTCGACTTGTAGAGATCCTCTAAATGTTTCTCACAAGCCTTGCCATGCGCCGGAGTCTTCAGCAGGGATCCCAGCGCAAACGCCCGCATCGCGGGATCCAGAGAGCCTTGCTTCCAATGGCACATTCCGATGTAGTAGTAGGCTTCTCCCCGGAAGGCCCTATTACTGGTAGAACGGACAATTTGCTCGAATAGCTTGATGGCCTGACTGAACCTCTCGGCTCCATATTGCGAGCGGGCGATGATCATCCGTGAGAACGACCGCTCACTGCTTACATAGTTTTTCCAATCTGCATCCGAGGCGTTGGCCGGCTTCTCCATCTCACTGAGCATCTGTAAAATTGCCTGCGAATAGCGGGTTGCCCTGGCTTGATCATTGGCGGCAGCCACCCGCAGCGCAGTGGCCAATTCGATGGTCTGAGCCGAAGGCTCGAGTTCCTTCAAAGCTAGCTCGCCATATTTTCTGAAGTTAGTGTCATCCTTCGTCTGCTGATAGGAGTTGGCCAACAATACGATCAGATTCTCTGCCGGCACCGCAGCATACGCCTTCTCACCGTACTCGGCTGCAGCGGCGTACTTCTTCAACTGGTAGGAAGAAAAGGCCATGCTCAGGATCAGGTTCTGGGCTAGCGCCGTATCATCGGGCCGGGCCGCAATCAGCTTTTCGGAATACGCTATGTAGTTGTCGAGGTGATTGCCGGTTCTGAACGCTTCCAGCAACTCCCCATAGTTTTTTAAGGCGTATTGCACAAGGGACAAGCCCTTATGCTCGGCCATGAACGTGAGGATCGCATCTGCCCTCTCAGTCGAATCTTCGATCCCAATCACACGCTGATATTCGGCGTATTGATCGGTGTTGTAGTCGATGTTTTGAGCCCAGGTCGAAGTGCTGGAAAATAGCGCTGCACTCAGGAGCAGCAGGATCGTTCTGAGAAAAATTCGTGTTCGCATGGTTTACGTGGACCTCCGCTTTTGATTCCCCTTTTTGCCAGTCCGGAACGAGTTGGCGGGATTCAGCACCCTCACTGGCCTGAATTATAGGCACCAACCGGATCTCTGGCAATAATTCGTGATGACTTTTTTGCGAGTCGGTTGCGAGCTATACTGATTTTTCCGATGAACTGGCTGGAATCTCAGCAAGTATATCCCCTTCTTTTGGCTCAGATTGACCCGGCCGAAACGACCTTTTCTCTGCTTCCTCCCTGGCGGCTCGCGGAGCGCCCCCCACTCTCGGAGTGCTTTCCCAAAATTATCACTCCGATCCTGGCGCAGCACTGTACTGGAGGGATTCGCATCGTGTCCGGGTTTCGTCGTTTCCAAAGCGCACGGCTCTGGGGTTTGGAGCAAATTCCAGCACTTCTCGCCTCGTCCGATTGGCCGGAGCTGGACTTGATGAGGATCGCCATCGCGGAAAACCGGGCCCAGCGTGAGTTCAGCAAGTCCGAAATGGTAACCATCGTGGGAAAGCTGAACGGTCAATGGAATCTCTCCTCCGATTCCATCCGCGAGGAGTTTCTGCCGCTAATTGGCCTCCCACCCCACAAGCATCACGTGCGACAGCTGCTTCGATTATTCCGAATGCCGGAACAGTTGCAACGCCAGCTGGGGAAGATCGAGGACGAAATTCTCCTCGGATTGACCGCCCGGTCGATTTCGGAGCAGACGTTCCTCCTGGAACGTCTCGAGGTGATGAGACTGGGCCGGAACAAACAGATGCAGTTGTTTCAGCTGATAGAGGAGCTTTGCGACCTGCGGGGCCGATCTGAGTCCAGTCTTATGAAAGTCTGGGAAGAAGCCGGTTGTTCTCGGATTGCGAACGTCGATCGGCTTTCACCAGCTGATCGCTACCAGTCCATTTGGCAGAATCTCCGAGCACTCCGCTATCCTCGGCTGACAAGACTCGAGGCTCGAGAGGCGGAATTAACCCGTGCTCTGGGGCTTCCTCATGCAGTGCAAATGCGATTGCCCCGTTTCTATGAAGGCGAGAGAATTGAGTTTCGCTGTTCGGCCCTGGGACCGGAGGAAGTCGTCCGGTTCGCCCGTGCTCTGCTCGATGCCGGTAAGAAGATCGAGATGGCGGAACTCTTCGAGTTGTTATAATCCCTCTGTTGAACATGGACATGAAACCCTACCAGCCCCAGCATGTTTTCGTGGAGGAAGCGGTGCGGCATTCCGCCATCACCCAGAACGTGCTGCGGCAGGCTGATCCGAGTCAGGTTTCCTGGATCGAGTCCAGCGATGATTTGTTGGCCCGCTATCGCTCCCATCGCCCCACCCTTTCCCGGGCCAAGAGTTGGCTGATCCTGGCTCGACATCGGGGGCGCTTCTTCAAGCCGTGCCCGGCCGCCCAGACGCGGGGTCAAAACTCAAATGTCTGCTGCAACTACTTCGTGGTGAACTTTGCCAGTAACTGCCATATGGAGTGTTCCTACTGCTATCTGCAGGGATATCTCAATTTTCCTCATCTGATCATTCATGCCAATGTGGATGATCTCTTGTGTGAACTGGCTGAAATCATCGACTCCAACCCGCAACGTTTCCTTCGAATCGGTACCGGAGAGCTGGCTGACAGTCTGGCTCTGGACGCCTGGACCGGCTATAGTCGGCCGCTCGTCGAGTTCTTCTCCCGGCGCCACAATGCGGTCCTGGAGTTCAAGACCAAGTCGGCTCAAGTGGAAGGCTTGCTCAACCTGGATCATCGTGGCCGTACCGTCGTTTCCTGGTCCCTCAATACCCCATTCATCCAACAGACGGAGGAGCACAAGACAGCTTCGACCGAGTTTCGTCTTCAGGCCGCGGCTGCTTGTGTGGGTGCCGGATACCCCGTGGCTTTTCACTTCGACCCGCTGGTTCATTACCCCGAATGGGAACAGGACTACCGGGAATTGGTGAACGAAGTCTTCGATCTCATTCCAGCCGATTCGATTGCGTGGGTTTCACTGGGAGCCCTGCGACTCAGCCGCCAACTCTTCAAGGTTATGCGAAGCCGTTTCCCTGGAAGTCCCCTCCCCTTGGGTGAACTCATTCCGGCTCCCGACGGCAAGCTCCGCTACATCAAACCGATCCGAGTCGAAATGTATTCCAAGATTCAGGGTTGGCTGAAGCAACGAATGTCTCCCCGAACCGGCTTCTATGCCTGCATGGAAAGGCCGGACACCTGGGAGAAAGTCTTTCAGATCGAGCCGCCAAGCGAGGAGGCGATTGGAAATCAGGTCACGCTTGGTGTTCAGAAAGAAATTGAACGATCTGAGGTGTGAGGTCCGAGATATCCAAGTTGCGGGCGGTGAAGGTGTTTTGAAGCGGTCCCCAGACCATGGTAGCGACCGGGTTGTGCGTGTGTTGCCGTTGATCCAGTTTTTCGAGATTTCCATGATCGCTGGTTACCAGAAGCGAAGTTCCCGCGGGTAACCTCTCGACGGTTGCCTCAAGAAAATCATCAAGCGTTCGAAGAATCAGGAGTGCATCCTCGAGTGAGCCTCGATGTCCTGCCACATCGGTCAAGAAGTATTCATAGAAAACGAAGTCAAAACGGTCGACCAGTGAAACCAGGTTCTGGGCGGCCTGACTTTGGCTCAGGAGGCCGATGTCATAGCCCTGCTCTCTGAGGTGAGAATTGGTGATGTCCATATACACGCTGTGCCCGGCCGCCAGATCTACCAGTGTTCGCAGCCTGAGCCCGGCCGTTTCGGCCATAACGGTACTGGCCGAAACCCAGCGAGGTCTTTGCTGGAAAAAGGTGGGTCGATAACAGTTTGCGAAAGTAGGGCGCAGACCCAAGTCGAGGAGTTGCCGAAAGATGGAGTGGCGGCCCAGAATCTCGCGCAGAGTCTGATTGGGAAAGCCGGAAAGATGTCGCCCCAACAACTGAGGAGCGTTGAGGCCGGTGAACAAACTTGTGTGATTGGTTGCGCTTTGGGGTCGGCCATCGATTCCCCCATCCACTCGGGTTTCGAAGATCGCTCCCTGAGCCGGTAGCGGGCCCAATTGGCCACGGAAGAAACGAAGAACCCGAGGTGAGAAGGCGGTTAGAGGGTTTTCTGGTGACTCCTCCCCGATTCCCAGGCCGTCGATCATGATCAAGATGACTGGGAAATTCGCCAACTCAGACCTCTCATGTTCGCAACCGCACCCCATGCGCGTCTAGGCACCAACAAGGAGGCCAAGAGGCAGTCAGTTTCCAGTTTCAGAAACTTGATCCGACTGTAGCAAGTTGCAAGGCAGTGGTGCCTAAGACAGTATAATGATCCAGAATCTAGAGGGAGGGATGATGAATCGGCATTGTCTCCCCCTCTTCTAAAGAACATGATCCGCTTTACAGTAGTGGCGGCGATCCTGGCGGTCGTCGGCCGAATTATCTCCATCAACGCGCCAAATAGCATCTTTGTAGTCCTGGAGGGGATCGGCCAGGTCGGCCTGCTGATCGCAGTGCTCAATTTCGTATATCGGGCTTTCAGTTGGTTGATGCGGCGGATCCTCTGGAAGGTGCGCAACAAGCTGATCGTTTCGTTTGCTTTCGTGGGCATCATACCTGTCGTCATTCTGGTTTTGTTCTCGTGGCTCTCGATCACTTTCATCTTCCGGCAGCTGAGCGTGGTTTTTCTGGAGGATGAGTTCGGTTATTTCGTGGAGTCGCTGCACGATGCCACTGAGAGAGTCATGACCCGCTACTATCGGAGCGCCGACTCCTCACTGGCTCGCTTGAACCAAGTCCTGCAGCAGGAGCAGGAAGCGCTGGCCGAACTTCATCCCGACTGGCCAACGATCAATTTTCGACTCCTGCGGCACGTACTCGATCGCAATGGGGAGCGGTATACCCAGGTAGCAGGTTACCCACGTGGGATGGAGAGTGAACTGGGGCTGGAGATTCCCCATTGGTCTCGGAATGGTTTCCGGGGTCTGGTGAGTGAAGGGGATAGGATCTATTTCAATTCAACGGTCCCTGTCGCAGTCGCTGGCAGCGAACACTTGGTTTGCGCCGAGCTGGCCCTTGCCGATCCCCTGATCCAGCTGATCCAACGCCGCACAAGCATAGAATTACGGCTCCTCCCTTCTCAACTCAGCGATCGGGCCGCCTTCGATTCGGACGTTTCCGAGTTCTTCCAATCGCACAGCAAGATCACCAACGTGCGTTGGGCCCACATCGTCAAGGCAGCCAATTGGGGTAATCAAGTCAACGCTGAAGAAGTTGACCTCCAGGCACTGATTGAGGTTCCACTTTCCGCACTCTTCCGCAATTATTTCACGCAGACCACCGGCTTCGGAGGTACGATCGTTGCAATTCTCGGTTTGCTGCTGTTCTCCTTCGTCTTGGTCGAAGTAGTGTCACTGATTATCGGCATTGGCATTGCTCGGAGCATCACCCGATCGATTCATAATATTTATGCCGGGGCTCGGAATATCCAGGCCGGAAACTTCGATTTTAGAATCCCTTCTGAGGATCGTGATCAGCTGGAATCGATGGCGACTGCTTTCAACAAGATGTCGGAGAGTGTGGTTGGCCTGATGAGTCAGGTCACAGAAAAGGAACGCCTCGACAAGGAAATCGAGATTGCCCGTGAAGTCCAGACCCACCTCTTCCCTCGCGAGATGCCGGCCATCAAACGGATTCAGCTGGCTGGAAGCTGTCTTCCCGCTCGCCACGTCAGCGGAGACTACTACGACTTCATCCCTTACGGCGACGACCTGCTGGATGTAATCATTGCTGACATTAGCGGGAAAGGAATCTCGGCAGCTCTTCTGATGGCCAATCTGCAGTCGTCGATCCGAAGCCACGCGATCTACCAGCATGCACGCGAAAACGGAGACAAGCCGATTGCCAGTGCGATGGCGGCCATCAATCTCCAACTTTACACTCATACCTCACCCGATAAGTTTGCCACCCTGGTGTTGGCCAGAGTCGACTCCGCTGCTTTGACAGCAACGTACTGCAACGCCGGGCACAACCCACCGCTATTGATCTCCCAGGGCGAGGTGCGGATGCTGGGTACCGGGGGAATCGTGGCTGGGCTCTTTGAGGACCCCGAGTACGAAGAGGAGACAGTGGACTTGACGCCAGGTGACTTGCTCGTCTTCTACACCGACGGTGTGGTCGAAGCAGAGGATCCTGCGGGACAGCAGTTCGAAGAAGAGCGCCTGGAAAAGCTAGTTTGCGAGAATTATTTCCTCACCGCCGAAGACATCCGAGGCCTGATTCTGCAAAATGTGTTGGATTGGGCGGCTGGCCAGGAACAGCATGACGACGTGACAGTCGTGACCATGAAAGTTTCTGAGTAAGCTTGGCACCTCCAGCCCGGATAATGCACGAGTTTTCGGCTGCAGGGCCGGGATCATCCGCTCTGACTGCGTTACCCACCCTCGGGCTCCTCGACAGAGTGCATGACTATGACTGCGGGGCCCTCGGGCGTGAACGAAACCTTGTCAGAGCGGCGCTTCCGACCCTTCGCTTCGAAAACGCGTGAATTATCCGGGCTGGTGCTTAACGTGCGTCTTCGCTCTGAGAGAAGCGAAAACCGTGGATCTCCATTTCGGCTCGGCTAGCTAGCCAATTGCGCGGAAACTCGTCCAAGTAGACTGTAAAAGCTCGGCTCTTCAGGGGCGGGATGGGGGGATTGTAGGGCCCGGGACGAATCGGAGTCTTGATAGCTTCGAACACCGCTTTATTTTTGTTGAAGAGGATGAGTTTGATCTCGACGACATCGAGAGGTTTCTCTCCTCCGTTCTCGATCACTCCGGTGAAGATGACCATCCGCTTGCCGGTAGAACTCTTCGCCATCTGGATGCCGCGGTTTTCCAGAGTCGTATATTTGGAGTACCACTCGTAATCTGGATCACCAGGCAGGAGGACACCGGTCACTGGTTCAAGTAATTGCGGGTCGGGGCGGCCCATGATCAGCATGGACGCAACGATGCCTGCGAACACAACACCGGCAATCGGGAGATAAGTCCAGAGCTTGGACTTTTGGTTTGTGGTCTGTAGTTCGAACATTCTGCCCGCTATTCCTCAGAGATCATCACAAATTGCGCTCGCCGATTCAAGGCCTGAGCCGCTTCGCCATCCCCGCTGCTGGTAGGGCGCTCTTCGCCCAGGGAGAGGGTCAAGATGCGATTCGGATCCACGCCCCGTCGGATCAAGTACTCCCGAACGGTTTGGGCCCGAGAGTCGCCGAGGGCGAGATTGTAGCTTTCGCTGCCCCGCGAATCACAGTGGCCCTCGATTACGAATTCGAGATCGTCGTAGTCCTCACGATTCAGCCAGCGGACGTTACCATCCAACGTCAGCTCAGCTTCTTCGGAGAGCTTCGTGCTGTCGAACTCGAAGAAGATTGGCTCAACGAAGGTAGAGAAGCGCTGCGTAATGGGTAGGTCCTCGGCCTCTGGTTCGCTCAGTTGATCGAAGTCACGCACCTCTATCTGAACTTCTACCCGGGAGCTTCCCCCCGGTCCGTCGGCCCGGATCCAGTAACGGGTCGTCACATCGGGAAAGACCTTCAACCGACCGGCCGGATCAACGGCGCCGATATCATGGTCGATGATAACGATATCTGCATTCTGCGTCCGCCATTCGAGTGTCGCCGACTCTCCTACCACTACCCTTTCCGGGTCGACATGCACTTCGATCACAGGAGCCGGGGCGGATGGATCCACTGCAGAAATAGATGGCCGATCGGGAGTCGAACCCGTAACGATCTGGGGTGGAGGCGCAGGCCTCGAGCGTTTTGCGCAGCCCGCACAAAGCAAGAGAATCAGGAAGGACACCCTTCTGGCCCTACTGGTCTGCGGGAAAACTGGACTCAAGCTGGCTCTCCTCATCGACAGGCCCGACACACACAACACTGTAATTTAACGTATCCAAGTAGAGTCGGGCAACTCGGGCGACCTCTTCCTGATCGATAGCCCGAATCTCATCCAGATGCCGTTGAGGATAATCTTCGGATAGATTAAAGAGCTCGGTTAGCACCAGGAACCGGGCGACATCGGCATTGGACTGGAAGTCGAAAACGAAGCTACCTGTCAGGAAACTCCGGGCAGTTTCGAGCTCTTCCGAGGTCACTCCCCTTTCCCGAATATCCTCAATCTCTCGGAGAAGTCCATCAAGAGCCTGAATCCGCTTCTCGGGAGCGGTTCCGATATAAGCGATGAAGCGCCCGGGATAGACCCCACTCGAGCTCGTCATGTCGCTATAGGCGGTATAGGCCAGCCCCAGTTCGTCGCGGAGCTTGCGCGGGATTCGGCTGGTAAAACCGGGGCCGCTTCCGAGGATCACATCAAGTATCTGGAGTGCGTGGAAGTCGGGGTTCATCCGAGTGATCGCGAGATGCCCCATACAGATGTGGATCTGCTCCTTGGCCAGTCGCAAGGAGCGAGATCGACGCCTCGTCTGGCGCGTGACGTGAAGAGTGGGGGGAGGGAGGAAGTGAGGGTTGTCCCAGTTGGCAAACAACTTTGCAACCTGCTCTTCGACTTCTTGCGGACGGCAGGCTCCGACCACCACCAATATCGTATTCTGGGGCCCGAAGTTCCGTTCGTGGTAGGCGACCAGATCTTCTCTGCGAGTGTTACCCAGGCTTTGCTCCGTGCCCATCAGAGGTAGTGCCAGGGGAGTTGCTTCGTAGACCAGGGAGTCGAGAAGGTCACTGGTTACTTGATGAGGTTCATCCGCAAGGGACTGAACGTCATTGAGTGACCGCTCCCGCCCCAGAAGGAAGCGGTCCGGCGGAAAGACCGGGGATTGGAGCATCTCGCCGACCAACTCGAGTCCCTGGCGAAGTTGCTCCGGAGAGGAAGTCAGGATCACCCCACTCAACTCGCGCTGGCTGAAGGTGCTGAGGTGGCTACCCACATTCTCGATCATGTGGAGCAAAGTCTCGGCCGGGAAGCGGACGGTTCCATCCTCCAGCAAGCGTGCAGTGATCGCCGCCAATCCCGCTCGATCAGAAGGATTGCAGTCGGCGCCAGCCCGCACCACTCCCAGGACCGTCACCAAGGGCAACTGCTGGTTCTCCCAGATCAAGAGACGCAGGCGGTTGGGGAAGCGAGTGCGATGAATGTCGAGTGGCTCAGTCCGCACGGGGTGAAACTCCGATCGTCACCCGATCCATGGCCAGGTACCGGGAAGCAATTTTCTGGATGTCGTGAGCCCCGACAGCTTCGACACGATCCAGGTAGGACTTCCAATAGTCAGGGCAGCTCAGGGTTTCCACCAGACCGACCTGGGCGGCCAGATCAAAAGTGGTCTCGAAACTGGCTACCGTCCCCGAAAGACACTGATTCTTGGCACGCTCCAGTTCCGAATCAGTGACTCCTTCATCGAGCAACCGATCCAATTCCTCGAGAAGGATCTCTTCCACCAATTGGGAACGGGAGCCTGGGAGAAGTTCCAGCCGAAGGAAATAAAGATAAGGATCGGCCGTATCCGCGAAGTCGCCGCTGACGAATGTCGCCATCGGCGTCAGTTCCACCAGGCGTTTATACAAGCGAGATAGCCTGCCTTCAACGAGAATGCGATCCAGCAAGTGAAATGCATAATGATCGTCCTGCAACAGCGAGGGGGCGGGAAAGGCCATCACCAGCCGATCCACCCGTCCTCGAGGAGAGACTTCGATGCGCTGAAGGCCTTCTCGTATTGGGCTGTGGGAGCGTGGTTCGCAGGCCAGCTGCCCAGCAGGAATCGCCCCAAATAACGCCTCGACTCGTCGCAACGTAGCCGCGGTGTCGATGTCGCCTGCCGCCACCAAAACAGCATTCGCCGGTGTATAAAAGCTCCGGTAATGGGCCTGTAGGGTGTCCAGACTAAGGGTCTCGATGTCGGATTGGTAACCAATGATGGGAAATCGGTAAGGATGATCTGCAAGCACTGACTCTTCCATTTGCTGGCGCAGATCGTACCAAGGGTCATCCCGCTCCATACGAAGCTCTTCGAGAATCACTTGTCTCTCCAGTTCGAACTCTGTTGAATCGAAGAGGAGATTCCGCATGCGGTCTGATTCAATCTCGAGAGCGGGCCACCAGCGATCCGACGAAAAACTGAAATAGTATGTGGTGTAGTCGCCAGAGGTGAAGGCATTGTTCGAGCCTCCGTTGCGGGTCGTAATGTAATCGATCTCTCCTTTCGCATACCTTTGGGATCCTTTGAACATCAGGTGCTCCAGGAAGTGAGAGACACCTGTGCTGCCAGCTTCTTCAAAACGGGAGCCGACCCTGTACCAGAGCATACTGGTCACAACCGGCACCGAGTGATCAGGCCAGAGCAGAACTGTCAGGCCATTCGGAAGAATGTGACGCTGCACCCGTGCAGCTACCCTTTGGAAGTGCTTAACAGTCGGTGTGCGGTTCATTTCTGATTCTTCCCTGAGATTCTAGCCCCAAAATAAGCGTATCAGCTTCTGGGCCGCTCGATTGACTATTTTTGAGGGTCATTTAGCCCTCTGTGGTCGACTTTCGGACTGAAGGCTGCGCGAGTCGGGCGCATCCGACGGTGATCTCCTGCTGGAGGGCCTTCGGAGTGGGATCGAGAGGCAAGAATCGGAATTTTCGGCCGTTTTCGAACAGCCTTCGACCTCAGCCCTTGAACCTCCGTGGATTTTCTTTGCTTTGTCCTGTGGCGGGTTAGCCGTAGCGGACCCGCTTGGGCGACGGCACTCCGCTCAGCAGCGTTTCGGTCCAGTCGTTGACGTTCAGCAGCCGGTAAAGAAGACGTCGCCCCCGCTGCAGGATCTGGCAAGGAATCTGAACCAGCTGGCGCAGGAACCGGCGATACTCCATCTTCAGAATCCGCTGCCCCATCGTCTTGTCGGATTGCACCAGGCCCAGCCAGGCTTTCAAGTTCCAGGCCTGGGCAGCAATCACCAGGTACGCCCAGTTGGACTCGAGGCTGTCCGAGGGCATCCGCATCGCCTGAACCCCGTTCTTGAGCTGCTCCACCACATTCTCCTGATGGCAGCGACGATTGGCTGAGAAAACCACTTCCCTGGCCGACTCCTTTCGCAGGTTGGTCAGATAGAACAGATAGCGGGTCTCGTCAAAGAGCCGTCCCTGTCCTTGGGTGACCGTAATTTGCTTTCGCACCACCACCAGCCGATAGTTCTGCTTGCAGGCCGCCGGTCGATAGGCCAGCTCGGCCACATCTTCCCGCTCCAGTTGCAGATTGCGATAGCCATTCTTTTTGACCAGGGCCTGGCGGATATTCTTGCGCCGCCGTCTTCGCAGTTTCTTCTTCTTTGCCCGATCCAGCCGACTCCAGGCGCTGGGCTCCAGTCCTTCGGCCCGACCAACCAACCCCTGGCTGGAATCCGCCCCAAAGAGAAACTCTACGCCCTCCTGATCCCAGCGGTCCAGATGACGCGTCTGCGTAAAATCCGTGTCGCCCCGCAGCAACACCTTCTGGAAACCACCACCGCGCACCAACTCGATGGCCCGATCCAGCACCTCGGCCGCGCCTTCATGGGAGGGTCGGTTGCCCGCCCGATTCACCAAATAGAGCACCTCGTTGGTCTCAGCCACAGACACTACCAGCGGATGATAGCTCCAGTGGCCGGTGTAGCTCATTCCGATTCCGCTCTTACACTGTCCATCCGTCGGGGCGATCGTCCCGTCCACATCAATCGTGGCCTGACGGTGAAACTCCTTGTCTTGGTTCGACCACACTTTCCGTCGCGCCTCATTGACCGCTTCCATCAGATCCCCGATCGAATTCCTGTCGAAGCGCCGCAGGAAGTCCCCCTCCGTGGACGGCGCCGGCACCTTGCGGGCCCCCAGCGCGTCCAGATACACCGGGTCCCGGCGTCGAGCCTCCACGGTCCTGCAGGCAGCTACCGCCCGTCATGACGTTGTAAATCAGATTGAGCACATGATCCGATTCCCGGTACGGCAGATGCCGCTCCAGCACCTTCACCCGTTGGTCGATGGTTTCGGCCAGTTCCAGCTGCTTGACCAGCAGCTGGATCACACCCAGCCCCCCGCAGTCCACGGCTCGGACTCGATCCAAAATCGCATAATGGATGTTGCCCCCGCGCAGCACCCTTTGGCCCTTCTCCGGCATCCAACTCCGATCTAATCGATCTTCACTTCCCGATTGCCGTTTGCGCAGGATTTCGATATCTTTTGGGTTCACCTGAAATGCCTTTCTTTTCGGTGTTTTCCAGAGTTTTTTTGCAACCCTAGAATACCCGTCAGGACTGGCATTTCGGGCCTTTTCAGGCCCTTGGAATCAACACTGATGTACTTGCTTTGGGTCTAGCTAGGGCAGGCTCCTAGGACCGGATTAGGCGCTTGTCTCGAACATAGTAACTTTTTTGGTAGAATCTGGATTGCATGAGATTTTGGCTGTCCCCGAAGACGATTGGATCTTTACTATTGGCTTGTTTGCTGGCAGGCCCTGTGCTGGCCCAACTCCCCCTCCCTACCTACTCGAAGTTGCCGCTTTTGAATGGAATGGAAATCCTGGTCTTGGAGGCTCCCGAGCCAAGTTCAGGAAATGTCGATTTCATCTTGATGATTCGTAATGGAGCAGCCTTTGATCCAGTCGAAAAGTATGGTGCGACTTACCTGTTGACCCAATTGCTGATCGGTGGGAGCGAGCGGAGAACGGGTGAGCAATTACAAGCAGATTTGACGACCCTGGGGGCTAGAGTCGATGTGTTAGTGGAACCAGATGCTGTCTACTTCCGAGGAAGTGCCCCTCCGGACAGGCTGTCTGACACATTGAATGTTCTGGGAGAGATCGTCGTCCGACCCGGTTTTGATGAAGCTGTATTCGAGCGATTGAAATTGCAACAACTGAACGATCTCGCAGCCGAAGCCGCCGATCCGAGGACTCGCAATCTGACGGTATTTCGAGCTGAGTTGTTCGGGCACAATCCATACGGCCATTCAGTGAAGGGGAATTCCGAAACTGTTGCCAACCTGACCTTGGTCGACATTAAAATCCAATATCGCCGCCTCTTCCTACCCAACCAAGCACAACTGGCGCTCTATTATTCTGGGGACTCCGCGCAATTGCTTCGCATCATGGGGCGGGCCTGGGGCGGCTGGATCCGCGACGATGGACTGCCCTTCACGTTTCGGCAGGCAGATCCCCCGGCCGGTCGACGAATCATTTTGATCGACAGTGGAAGCGATGAAGAAGCTTTGCTCCACTTTGGGACGCTGGGTGCCCGTCTCGGCACTGCCGATTTTTTTACGCTCAAGGTGCTGGAACACTACATCACTCTGAGCTTGTCTGAGTGGGCTCGCGAAGTGACCGACAGCGATCAGATCAAGGCTCGTGTCGATCACGTCGCGGGTCGCATGCCGGGCCAATTCGCGCTCCGGATCTTGAGTCGCCCGGCCCATGTGGTGGAGTATCTGAGACGTCTGGATCAATTCTTCACCAATCTTCGAGCGGGCCAGGTGTCGGCCGAGCGCTTGACTGAAGCCAGAGAACTGGCTCTGCTGGAAGTCCGGACCGAATTAGAGCAGCCCGAGGGCCGTCTCAAGGTGCTCTTGAAAGCTTTGCTCAACGACCAGGGAATCAGCTTTTTTGCAGCCTATGGGCCCCGCCTGGAGAGGGTAGATTCGAACAAGATCCGGGATGCCTCGAATCGCTATTTCCCGGCCAATTCATTCCTGGCCCTGGTCACCGGTGATGGAGAACGTTTGAAGGCGGAATTGGAGAAGGTGGGTGCGGTAGAGATCTTGAACTAGAGGGGTCACCTGAAATATACTCCGTTGGTTGCTCGTGTGGTGGGCTTTTGCCCACTTTTTTGTTTTATGGGGAATTCAATGGATCTGGCGGCCCGAGCTGAGGCTCTCTTGGCCGACATGATTGAAGCACAGGGAATGGAACTCTTGCACGTCGAGTTCCTGCCCAAAGGAGCGGGTTCGATACTGAGAATTTTTATTGACAAACCGGGCGGAGTTAACCTGGCTGACTGTCAGAGAATCAGTAAGAACGCCGGGGTCTTGCTCGATGTTGACAATGTCATTCCGCACAAGTACACGTTGGAAGTTTCGTCCCCAGGGATTGACCGACCGCTCTTCTCGGAGAAAGACTATCGGAGCTTCATGGGAAGTGAAATCCAACTTGTGGCAATCTGCAAAATTGATGAGAGGAGGAAATTTCGGGGAACGTTATTGGGCCTGGAAAACGATCTAGTCTCTATTGAATGCCACGATGGCATTCATTCTATTCCGTTGAAGCAAGTCAAGAAGGCAAATCTGGTCTACCACTTCTGACAGGCACTCCCAATTATCTGTCGGAATTCATCTTTATTCGAGGTTGAACGGGATGGCGAATGCGCTCAGCCAAACCATAGAACAACTGAGCCGTGAGAAGGGCATCGAGCCTGAGTTGATCTTCGAGGCGCTCGAAGACGCAATGGCAGCGGCGGCCCGGAAGTTCTTCAAGACACCGGAGAACCTGCAAGGTCGGTACGATCCTGAGACGGGTACGATCGAGGTGTTTGCGGTGAAGCGAGTCGTCGAGGACGTCGAGGACGAGGAACTCGAGATGGCGCTCAGCGAAGCCTTGGAAGTCGATGAAACCTTTGAACTCGGGGACTATATCGAAATTCCCAAACCAACGCTCGAGTTCGGACGCATTGCGGCCCAAACCGCGAAGCAGGTTATTGTCCAAAAGGTTCGCGAAGCCGAGCGCGAAATCGTCTTTGAAGAGTACTCTAGTCAGATCGGACAGATCGTGAACGGGATTGTCCGGCGCTTCGAAGGGCGAGACATCATTTTGGACACCGGCCGTACCGAAGCCATTCTCCCATTTCTGGAACAGTCTCGCACTGAGCTCGACAAACAGGGCGACCGGGTTCGAGCTGTCATCATCAAGGTTCATCGTTTGTCGAAGGGCCCTCAGATAGTCGTTTCGCGAGCTGACCCCAGTCTCCTGATTCGTCTCTTCGAAATGGAGATTCCAGAAGTCTTCGACGGTACTGTCGTGATCAAGAATGCGGTGAGGGAAGGCGGAGAGCGGGCTAAGGTGGCAGTGGCCAGCAATGACGCCAAGGTCGATCCAGTCGGGGCCTGCGTGGGTATGAAAGGCAGCCGTATTAATGCCGTGATACGCGAGCTGAAGGGGGAGAAAATCGATATCATCCAGTACTCGGACGATATCAATGACTACACCATCAATGCCCTCAACCCTGCTCGCATATCGAGAGTGTTGATCAGCGATCCGGTCGAAAAAGTCTTGGAAGTGATTGTCCCCGAAGATCAGCTCTCGTTGGCGATCGGGAAGAAGGGTCAAAACGTCCGATTGGCTTCCAAGCTGCTGGGTTGGGAGATCGACATCAAGAGCGAAGAGGAAAAGAAGCAGGAAATCCTCGCCCAAATGGAGCAATTCGCGGTCGTGGCGCCCCAGCCCGAGCCCGATCTCGACCTGATGAGTTCAGGAAAAAAGACCCAGGAGAGACTCGAAGAAGCCGAGATCAAGACTGTGGCCGAATTGGCCTCGACGCCCCTTGAAGAGTTGATTAAAGTACCAGGAATCGGCCCGAAGACGGCCGAGAAGTTGCTTGTCAGGGCGCAGGAAATCCTCGATGCTGATCAGGATAATGAAGATGCCGTGACAGAAGAGAAGGAACAGGGTTAGACGCTGCATCAGGACCAGGATAAAGCGATGGATGAAATCAAGGTTTGCGACCTGGCCTCCGAGTTTCAGTTCAAGAACTCGATGGTGATTTCCGAACTGAAAAAGATCGGAGTGTGGGTTCCCTCATCCGCAACACCGCTTGACCAGGATATTGCTTCGAGGATTCGCCGTCGCCTTCAGCTGCTCGTCGAAATCGAGCAGGAAGAGAAAAGCAAGGCTGAGAAAGCCAAGGAAAAGAAGAAGAAGAAACCGCCTGTCAAAGCTCGCCGGGCTGCTAAGAAGACGATCCGTCAGCTTGGGAAACCCCGCAAGTCGCTAAAGCCAGAACAACCGCCGGAGGAAGAAGAACAACCCGTTCTGGCCAGTCCGCTGGGGCCTTCGATGAAACCTCGCAAGGGGAAGGCTTCATACCGTGGCCTGAGCACGGAGGACGAAACCCTCGAAGCTAAGGTCGAAGAAGTGTCGATCTATGACGAACCGTTGATCGAGAAAGTCGAAGCGCATGTCACACCAGAGACACTCGAGGCCATGAGCTCTGCCGTTATCGAACCAGTCCCCAGCGAGCCTGGCACTCCTGAGAAAGCTCCTCAGACTCCCGCGGCCCCCGCTGATGGTGAGGTCAAGGCCGGACCAGAGACCAAGCGGCCCGCGGCCCCGTCACCCGACAGAAAAAGGGTGCGTTTGGCCCCCCCGCCAAGGAAGCTCAAGATCATCAGCCGGCCGGCCGCATCCCAGGCCAAGGTCGCAGCCGTCGCAGCACCCAAGCCAGGGGAGAAGCCTTCCGTGGTCCAGCCGACCGCTCAGATCGAGACTCCTGCCGTGCGGACCCGCACTCGTGGTAGGAAACAGCCCGATCGGCCGCTCGAGGTGACTCTTCCCGAGACCGTCACGGTCAAAGAGCTCAGCGAGAAGCTCCAGATCAAGAGCAAGGAAGTACTCAGAGAGCTGTTGCAACGTAACGTGCTGGCTACCATCAACCACTCCCTGGATCAAGCCACCTCCGAGATTATCTGCCAGGCATTCGACGTCATTCCCAACTTTGTGACATTCGAAGAGTCCGTAATAGAAGTTGAGGCCGCCCAAGATTCTCCGGATGATCTGGAGGGCCGAGCTCCGGTCGTGACCGTGATGGGTCACGTGGACCACGGAAAGACCTCTATCCTGGATGCCATACGAAACAGCGATGTTGCGGAGGGAGAAGCAGGGGGGATTACCCAGCACATTGGCGCTTACCATGTCAATGTGGAGGGGAAGAAAGTCGTTTTCTTGGACACCCCGGGGCATGAGGCTTTCACGATGATGAGATCGCGTGGCGCCCAGGCCACGGATATCGTTGTTTTGGTGGTGGCGGCTGACGATGGAGTCATGCCGCAAACGCGAGAAGCGATTGACCACGCCCGAGCGGCGGGTGTTCCGATCATCGTCGCGATTAACAAGATCGACAAACCTGAGGCGAACATTGAGCGCGTCAAGCAGCAGCTGACTGAACATGAGCTGGTGGCCGAAGGCTGGGGTGGCGACACCGTCATGGTCGAGGTCTCGGCTGTCAAGGCAACCAATCTCGACCAGCTGTTGGAAATGATCCTGCTAGTTGCCGAGATTCAAGAACTCAAGGCCAATCCAGATCGTATGGGCTCGGGTGTGGTGCTGGAAGCCAGGCTCGACAAAGGACGAGGGTCAGTGGCTACGATCCTGGTGCAGAACGGCACCGTCCGGGTTGGCGATCCTTTCATCGCCGGGGCTTCAGTAGGCAAGATCCGGGCCATGTTCGACGATAGCGGGAAGAAGATTAGAGTAGCTGGCCCCAGCAGTGCTATTGAGATCCTCGGGTTTCAGGGACTTCCCGATGCCGGAGATCCTTTCCAGATTGTGGAGAACGCCAGCAAGGCAAAACAGATCGCCGAGTACCGTACACAGCAGACTCGAGAAAAGGGGATCGTCTCGGCGAAGGTCAGCCTCGATGATCTCTATGCCCAGTTGAAAGCGGGCGATATCAAGGAACTTCCGGTCGTTCTTAAAGCCGATGCGCAGGGATCGGTAGAGGTGCTCAAGGACAGTCTCAACAAGCTGTCAACCGACAAGGTCAAGATCAAGATCCTGATGAGCGCTGTCGGAGCGATTCGAGAGACAGATGTACTCTTCGCATCTGCGTCCAATGCCATCATCATCGGCTTCAACGTCCGGCCCGAGCAGAATGCCGGGAACCTGGCCGAGCGGGAAAAAGTCGAGATTCGTCTCTATACCGTGATCTACGATATTGCGGCTGAGATCAAGCAGGCCATGGTCGGACTGCTCGATCCCACGATACGAGAAGCCTACCAAGGCCGTGCCGAAGTGAGGGAGATCTTCAAGGTTCCGAAGTACGGCATGATCGCCGGTAGCCACGTTCAGGATGGCCAGATCCACCGCAACTCAGAAGTCCGGCTGCTGCGTGACAATGTCGTTGTCTTCGAAGGGAAGCTCGATTCAGTGCGCCGCTTCAAGGACGATGTCGCCACCGTTAAGACTGGCTATGAATGCGGCCTCTCAATCGCCAACTACAACGATATCAAGCCGGGAGATATCATTGAGGCTTTCACGAAGGAAGAGGTTGCCCCCGTACTCTCGTAGCAGCCTGTCCGAGTAAAGGATGTGGGCCGTACTCTGAGTCGCGGCGGCGGCCGGGTCCCAACCAAGTGTCGCAAGCGGCCAGCCGGAGGTGAGTTTGTGCCGATCGTTTATTGTTCCCTCGAACTCTATTTGCCCTACTGCCATTCCCTCAAAGAAAAACGCAATGTATTGCGCAAGACCTGCGAGCGATTGCGGTCGCGATTCAATTTCTCGATCGCACAGCTCGGACCCGATGACAGCTGGCAGCGAGGTCGCTTGGGAGCTGTATCGGTTGGCTCTGACCGTCGCCGACTCCAACACTTGGCTGAGGACCTGATCAGGGAAGCAGAGAAAACCCTGGGATCGGATCTGCTTCGATCAGATATCGAGTTCTTCGAAAACGACTGACCCGTGATGCAAGCTGTTCAGGAATTCCTCGACCGCTACCAGAATCTGGTGATTACCTCCCATGCCCGGCCTGATGGCGATTCCATCGGTTCATCGCTGGCGCTGGCGCTGGCCCTGGAAAGCTGGGGAAAGCAGGTCCGTGTAGTGCATGCCGACCCTCAGCCCCACGCCTATCAATGGCTGCCGGGAATCGATCGTCTTGAGCCGACCCCCTGCTTTGAAGGAGAGACCGAAGCCGTCGTAGTACTCGAATGCAGTGACTTACAGCGCACCGGCGTCAGCGGATTGGAACATTATCCGCTGGCAAATATCGATCATCACTCAGGTTGTCCGGAATATGGTCTGGTCAATTGGATCGATCCCAGTTCTGCAGCAGTAGCCGAGATGGTGTTTAAGTTACTTTTGCAGCTTGATACCGGAATCACGCCCCACATCGCAACTAATCTGTATGTCGGGATCCTGACCGACACCGGGTCCTTTCAGTTCGCCAACACGACCGCCGAAACCTTTGGCATTGCGGCCCAACTGGCCAATCTCGGTGCCGATCCTGGGTACATTTCGGAAAAGATCTATCTGAGCCAACCCCTCTCGAAGATCCGCCTCTTGCACTCGGTCTTGAGTACCCTGGATGTTCATCCGTCTGGAAAGATCGCGACTCTCTTTCTGACCGATCAGATGCTGCGCGAAGTGGGTGCCGAAGAAAGTGAGACCGAAGGCATTGTTACCCATGCCCTGTCGATCGGAGGAGTAGTAGCCGTCGCGTTCATACGCCAGGGCTCGGGTAAGAACTGGCGGGTGAGTCTCCGCTCCAAAGGTTCCTTGGATGTCGGTGCCCTGGCCAGGAGTTTCGGTGGTGGCGGACATGTCAATGCTGCCGGTTTGGGGCTGTCCGGGACCCGACTCGGAGTGTTTCAGCAAATCCTGCCCCGATTGGAAGAACTGGTCGGGCTTCCCCCACAATCCGCTTGACGAGATTCTTCCATGCCAACTGGCGTTCTAGTCATCAACAAGCCGACTGGGCCTACCTCTCATGACGTGGTGAACCAGGTCCGGAGAAGCTGGCCAGGAAAAGTAGGTCATACTGGGACGCTGGATCCGCAGGCCACTGGAGTCCTTCCTGTCATGGTGGGCCGAGCCACCCGTTTGATGCGCTTTTTCTCCCACAACGACAAGGTCTATGAAGCCAAGATCCGACTCGGGAAGACGACCGATACCTATGATGCACAGGGACAAGTTCTGGCTCAGGCAGCTGTGCCCAACTTGAATCTAGAGCAATGCCTAGCATCGCTGCGAGGGTTCGAAGGGACAATCCAGCAGTTCCCACCCATGTACTCCGCGGTTCGAGTAGACGGACGTCGTTTGTACAAAGAGGCCCGGGCCGGTCGCGAAGTCCAGCGCTCACCCCGAGAAGTGACTTTTCACTCGATTCAGCTATTGCGACAGGAACCCGAGCGTTGGGACCTGCGAGTGCACTGTTCTTCCGGGACTTACCTGCGCGCCCTGGCCCATGATATCGGCCAAAGGTGGGGCTATGACTCCTCGAACACAAAAGATAACTTCGAGTTTTCCAGGGTGGTTCGCTACCGTGACAGCAAGGATGGGGTGTCGCCTTATGTCACATAAGGTTGTAATAATATGACTCATGGTCAGGTCATCCGGTTCCCAACGGGCGCATCGCATCAACGAGGCCTTGGAGTTGATCGAGCGATCCGAGTCCGTTTCGCAGGCGGCCGAGGAACTGGCAGGGCGACACGACATTTCCAAGCGGCAAGCCTACCGCTACCTGCGCGAGGCGAAGGAGGTCGGAAAGAGGGTTCCGATTCCGGATGCGAAGGTGGCCTTCACGGTCAAGCTTTCCCGCAAGCTGGTGGGGCGAGTCCGTGGCTATGGCAAGTCGACGGGTCTGAGTTTGAGCGAGATACTCACCCGGGCCCTGGAGGCGTTTCTCTTCAAGAGGGGAGATCGTGGCTAAGACGGGGAAACCCGTGCGAGAGATCCGGCTGGAATACAGCTATGACCGATTGTCGGCGGCCAAGATGGGGCAGGTCTACGGGCTTCTGGTGGCGGATAAGGCCTGGGCGGTGGGAGTAAAGCAAGGGAAGGATCAAAATGAAAGTGGCAGCCATCTACGCCCGAGTCTCCTCGGAAAGGCAAAGGGAAGAGCAGACGATAGCCAGCCAGACGGCAGCTCTAATCAAGTTCGCACAGGATGACAGCTACACAGTTCCGCAGGAATGGGTCTTTGAAGATGAGGGGTACAGCGGCTCGAGGTTGGATCGTCCCGGATTGGAGCGGGTTCGTGATCTGGCCTCAGAAGGCCAGATCGAGACGGTGCTGGTTTATTCGCCGGATCGTTTGAGTCGTAAGTATGCCTATCAGGTTTTGTGGCTGGAGGAGCTGGGACGTCAAGGAGTCGAGGTCCGGTTCATTCAGTCTCCTCAAGCCCGGACACCCGAAGAGCGTTTACTGGTGCATTTTCAAGGGATGATCGCTGAATACGAGCGCGCTCAGATTGCCGAGCGCACACGGCGAGGTAAGAGGCACAGAGCGAAGGCTGGATCGATCAGTGTGCTGTCGGGCGCGCCCTACGGATACCAGTATGTCAGGAAAACCCAGACATCGGAGGCTTACTACCAGGTGATTGAGCGTGAGGCTGAGGTGGTTCGTAAGGTCTACAAGCTGTATACCCAGGATCAGCTGAGCATTGGTGCGATTGTCCGCCGGCTCAACGACGAAGCCATTCCTACTCGTCGAAAGGTTTCGCGCTGGGAGCGCTCAACGGTGTGGGCCATGCTGCGAAACCCGGCCTATAAGGGGACCGCTTGTTTCGGCAAGACGGAGGTGAAGGAAAGAGAAAAGATCACTCGTCCGCTGCGTCGTCGTGGCGGCTATTCACCTCGCAGTAGCGCTAATCGTGAAAAGCCTCGGGAAGAGTGGATCGAGATCCCCGTTCCCGCGATCGTGGATCAGCAGAGCTTTGAACTGGCTCAAGAGCAGTTGGAGAAGAACAAGCGATATAGCCGGCGGCGCACCATCGAACCCACGTTATTGCAAGGCCTGCTGGTGTGCAGCGAATGCGGCTACGCCCTATACCGCAGTTCGACGCGGACGTCCAAGCGCAAGCTCTATTATTACCGTTGCACGGGTTCGGACAACTACCGCCACCCCAATGGACGGGTCTGCAGCAATCGGCCCGTGCGCCAAGATTATCTGGACGATGTGATCTGGAAACAAATCCTGGAACTGCTGCAGGCTCCGAGCTTAATCCGACAAGAGATTGGGCGTCGGATCGAACAAATCCAAAACTCCAATCCAACAAAACAGCGCCGGGGGGCTTTGAGCCGGGAACTTGCCCGAGTTTGCACAGGCATGGGAAAGCTGCTGGATGCCTATCAGGAAGATCTTATTCAGTTGGAGCAACTGAGACAGCGCATGCCAGAACTGAGGAAAAGAGAACAGGCCCTGAGATCGGAGCTTGAAAGCCTGGAAGCTACGGCCGCCGATCAAGAGATTTTTCTGCGATTGGCCGCCGGTCTGGAAAGCTTTCTGACACGTTTGCGTCAATCAGCGGATACTATGAGTGTCATGGAACGACAGAAGGTCCTCCGCTTGGTTGTGAAGGAAATCCATGTCGGTCGGTCAACAATTCAGATCAAGCACTCGATTCCGACTAACAGTTCTGACAGGATCGGTGGCTCGACAGAACCCCCAAAGACACCAAGTTATCTTTTGCGTTCGGGGAGTCGTGGAGCCCATTTGGAGGGCCTGATCAGGCTCAGCTCCGGGCAGTTCGAGCTGGCTCAGGCAGCCTCCTTGAACGATTCCGCCGATGTGTGGATGCAAAAGATGATTCCGTTGGAAGAACTCTTGCCTGAACTTCCCCGTCTCGATCTCACCCTGGAAGAAGTCAACCGGATCGCACATGGGAATCCGGTACCCTTTAGCCAGGGAAAGATGAAGAATTATCGTCTTTTCCATCTGGGCTTGATCTATGCGATCGGTCGCATGGAAAAGGGCTTTCTGCTTCCCTTCGTGGTGTTGCGAACCGAGCTCAACAGTGGGTAGGAAGCATGGATGAATGCAAGGCGCTTGCTCACAAGATCTCCCAGGCCCGATGCGTCACGGTGTTCACCGGTGCCGGGATGTCGACCGGATCTGGGATTCCAGATTTTCGGGGTCCAAATGGACTCTGGAAGACCTGGAGGCCGGTCTATTTCCAGGACTTCATGACAGACCCTGATGCCCGGAAGCGCCACTGGCAATTCAAGTCCCGCGGCTGGGAACAGTTTCGAAACGCTCAGCCAAACCACGGACATCGAGCGTTAGCGGATTTGGAGAGGAGAGGTCATCTCCATTGTCTGGTGACTCAGAACATCGATGGATTGCACCAGCTCGCCGGATCAAGTCCTGCTTTGGTGATCGAGTTGCATGGGACCAATCGTGCAATCGAATGCGTTGGCTGTCGTCAGCGCCTGGAGCCGGATCCTGTCTATGCGGAATTTGCTCGGACCGGAGAACCGCCGGTGTGTGGGTGCGGGGGCTGGTTGAAACCAGCCACCGTGTCCTTCGGCCAGGCGATGCCGGAGGCTGCCTTGCGTCTAGCTTTTCGTTACGCTGAACGAAGCGAAGTGATCATTTCGATCGGATCGACATTAGAGGTCCAGCCCGCTGCCCTGGTCCCGCTCAAGGCTCAGGAATCCGGTGCTTTCTACGCCATCGTCAATCAGGGTCCGACCGCCCATGATGGCCACGCAAGTCTGCGTGTCGAAGGCGACGCCAGCCAGTTCCTGGTTCGGCTACTCGAGGAAATAGCCCGGTTGAGCTGAATACACCCCTTCGTTCTCGCTTCGACTCAAATTGCTTTGCCTCCTGGGATGCAAGCCTTGTTTTGTAAGAGTGTGCTGACGAAGTCCGCTCTCTTGGCAGGAGAGCTGGAGGGGCAAGGACGCTGGAAAGAGCGAAGCTCTCATCGTTGCGGTTCGATATACTCTATCGTTGTGAGGAACCCGGTCTGGAGCCCGTCGCAGCATGCCATCGATGTGAGCCACATGATGCGATTCCTGCGCCTGATCGCGAGTGATTGGCCCGAAGTGACCGACTACGCGACACTGCACCGCTGGAGCGTGGCACATCCAGACCTGTTCTGGGCCGCCGTGTGGGACTTCTGTAATGTCCAAGCGGAGCAGAGCTGGGAGCGCCCAACCGACCACTTTCCCAGGATGCCGGGTACCCGCTGGTTTCCAGGAAGCGGCTGAACTTTTCCTCAAATTTGCTCAAGGAGTCGGGAGCGCAGCCAGCCCTGATCTCCTGGAACGAAGCGGGCCCCCGAGGCCGAATTAGCTTCTCCGAACTGCGCCGTCAGGTGAACCAGGTGGCGCTCCGGCTGATCGACCTAGGAGTCGATCCTGGAGACCGGGTTGTGGGGTTCCTCCCCAACATCGCTGAAACCGTCATTGCCATGCTCGCCACGGCCTCGCTGGGCGCGATCTGGTCCTCTTGCTCTCCCGATTTCGGAGCCCAGGGAGTGCTCGATCGATTCGGACAGATTGAACCCAAAGTCCTCTTTGCCGCCAACAGCTACTGCTATGCCAGCAAACAGATTGATCTCCGAGAGCGAGTTCGGGCATTGATGCGTCAGATTCCCTCGATCCAGGCCCTGATTGCGGTCCCCTACTTACAGTCCGCTCGCATTCAGGCGAATCAACTCGCTTGGGAGGAGATGATGTCAGCTCCGGCACGCCCTTTCGAGCCGATAGCCTTCCCCTTCGATCATCCCCTTTACATTCTCTATTCGTCGGGTACTACAGGCCTTCCCAAATGCATGGTCCATGGAGCCGGCGGGACGCTGCTCCAGCATCTCAAGGAGCTGATTCTGCACACCAATCTTTCGCCTGGCGAGCGGATCTTCTACTACACGACTTGCGGATGGATGATGTGGAACTGGCTGGTCTCCGCGTTGGGCGCCGGGGCTACGGTTTTTCTGTATGACGGATCCCCCTTTCATCCCCACGATGCAATCCTGTTCGAGATGGCTGCCCAGGAAGGAGTCAATGTCTTTGGGGTCAGCGCAAAGTATCTGTCGCTGGCCGAGAAGCGCAGCGTCTACCCCACCCAAAACTATGACCTGAGCGCACTGAGAACGGTTCTTTCGACCGGTTCTCCGCTGGCTCCCCACAGCTACGACTACGTCCGAGAACAGGTGGGAGCCAGCCTTCAGCTGTCATCTATTTCGGGAGGTACGGACCTGATCTCCTGCTTCGCCCTGGGCAATCCCATTCTCCCGGTCTTTCGGGGAGAACTACAGTCGGGGGGACTGGGGATGGCGGTCCAAATCCTCGGCCTCGACGGGAAACCGACTGTCGGCCAGGCGGGCGAATTGGTTTGTGCCCGCCCTTTCCCCTCCATGCCGGGCGCGTTTTGGAACGATCCTGACGGAAGTCGCTATCGAGCTGCCTATTTCGAGCACTTCCCCGGCGTCTGGAGACATGGTGATTGGGCCGAGATAACCCCGAGAGGGGGGCTCATCATCCACGGCCGATCCGATGCCACTCTCAATCCGGGAGGTGTCAGGATTGGCACCGCTGAGATCTATCGCCAGGTGGAGAAACTCGATGCTATTCTGGAATCCGCGGTGGTTGTGCAGGAATGGGAAGATGACGTTCGCCTGGTCCTCTTCGTTTGCCTGTCAGATGGACTCCAGCTGGATGAGGAGCTGAGCGACCAGATTCGGCGGACGATACGGGAGAATGCCAGTACCCACCACGTCCCCACCAAGATTCTTCAGGTTCCGGATATTCCGCGGACCGTGAGCGGAAAGATCAGCGAGTTGGCAGTGCGAGAGACGATCCACGGTCGGGTGGTGTCGAATCGAAATGCGCTGGCAAATCCAGAAGCTCTCGACCTTTTCGCCGACCTCAAAACGCTACGTTCCTGAGGGCCTGTTCGGCTTGTGATATAGTCGCCTGAGAGCTTTTCCGGGGGGCCGTGGGTGGGTTTGTCACGGCATTCAATCGATCCGCCCTCGGCAGGAGAGGAGGAGATTCTGATGAGTTCGAATCCACTGAAACTCCGGCGCATTCACCACATCGAATTCTTCGTAGGGAATGCTAAACAGGCGGCATTTTATTATCGAATGGCCTTCGGATTCTCACCGACTGCATATGCCGGTCTCGAGACCGGAATCCGAGATGCCGCTTCCTACGTCTTGACTCAGAACAAGATTCAGTTTGCCCTTACAACGCCACTCGCCTCAAATCACCCAGCCGCCGCCTTCCTCGATCGTCATGGAGATGGAGTCAGAGACATCGCTTTCGAGGTAGATGATGTCGACGCGGCCTTCGAAACGGCCGTCGAGAGGGGCGCAGTTCCTGAATACGAACCTCGGACTTTCGAGGATGACCGGGGTCAAATACGCAGAGCTGCGATTCGTACCTACGGCGACACGATTCATTCTCTGATTTCGACCCGCGATTTCCCGGGAGCGTTCTTACCTGGCTACCGCCCCTTAGCGATTCCCGGTGCCTCCGCGGGCCTTCTGCTGGTCGATCACATAGTGGGCAACGTCGAACTCGGAAAGATGGAATTCTGGGCTGACTGGTACTCCAAGATCCTGGGATTCAAGCGCTATATCAGTTTCGATGACAAAGATATTTCGACCGACTACAGCGCCCTCATGAGCATCGTCATGTCGGATCACTCGTACTCCATCAAATTTCCGATCAACGAGCCGGCTGGGGGAAAGAGAAAGAGCCAGATTGAGGAGTATCTCGATTTCAACAACGGACCCGGCGTTCAGCACATTGCAATGCGGAGCGAGAACATCATGGAGACGGTCCGACATCTGCTGGCCAATGGAGTCGAATTCCTACAAGTACCCGACAGCTACTATGAGCAGCTTCCCGAGCGCGTGGGGGATATCGATGAAGACGTCGCTCGGCTCAAACCACTCGGCGTTCTGGTCGATCGAGACGACGAAGGTTATCTGCTCCAGCTCTTTACCAAGCCGGTAGAAGATCGGCCTACGCTGTTCTTTGAAATCATTCAGCGCAAAGGAAGCCGGGGCTTCGGCAAGGGAAATTTCAAGGCTCTCTTCGAGGCCATCGAAGCGGAACAGGCTCTGCGCGGCAACCTCTAGGAGCCAGTCCGAACACGAGAGGTCGAGATCATGCCGTTCTACCACAGACTCGGGGATGTCCCCCGAAAACGTCACGCCATCTTTCGACATGCGGATGGTTCACTCTATCCGGAGGAGCTAGTAGGCAACAAAGGATTCGTTGGACCTTCTTCGCTACTCTACCACCTCCATCAGCCCACCGGAGTTCGACAAGTCGAACCGGTCAAGAAGTTGCGTTGGGAGCCGGACGAAACCGCCACCCTCAGGCATCGACACTTCCGCACCCAGCGACTCAAGAAAATCAGTTGTCCGATCCTGGATCGTGTCCCCCTTCTCTATAACTCGGACGTAGCCGCCAGTTTCTCCAACGCAAAAAAGGGGGACTCACTCTACTATCGCAACGCACAGGGAGACGAACTTATCTACGTGAGTTCCGGTTCGGGAACCCTGGAAACCCAATTCGGAAACTTGCCTTTCCGATCCGGGGACTACCTGGTCATCCATCGCGGAATACTCCATCGATATATCTTCGACACACCGGTTGAGTTGCTGATCCTGGAGTGTGCCGGATATGTCCGATCTCCCAAACAGTTTCGCAATGAGTTCGGTCAGCTGATCGAGGGCAGCCCTTATTCAGAACGCGATATCCGAGTTCCAGAAGAGCTGAAAACCTATGATGAGACGGGCGAATTTCCCATCATCGTCAAACAGTACAATGCGCTGACTCGCCTGACCCTGGAGCGGCACCCTTTCGATGTGGTGGGTTGGGATGGCTTCTACTATCCCTGGGCAATCAACATCGAGGACTATGAACCCAAGGTTGGCCGTTTTCATCTCCCCCCTCCTTCCCATCAGACGTTCGAATGCGACGGTTTCGTCGTCTGTTCCTTTTGCCCTCGACCCTACGATTTTGACCCCGAAGCGATCCCCGTCCCCTATAACCACTCGAACGTCATGTCGGACGAGGTGCTCTACTACGCCAGTGATGAGTTCATGAGTCGGAAAGGCATCCAGTATGGCTCGATCACCCTCCACCCCGACGGAATTCCGCACGGGCCTCACCCGGGGAGGACTGAGGAATCGATCGGAGCGGCGCGCACCAACGAGCTGGCGGTCATGTTCGATACTTTTCGACCCCTTCAGGTTGCCCGGCCGGCCCTAGAGATTGAAGACAAAGGCTACCAGCTTTCCTGGCTCGGGGACGGCTCTTAGAAGGGGGGCTAGTCACGATCTCCACTCAAGGCGGCCGCCGGTCCGGGTTGATTGTTGAGAGCGGACCCCGAAAGAAGTCCCATCCGGACCACCTCGCGTGCCCGGTTGACTGCCGAAAGGGGATCTAGGTCGAACGCCAGAAAGGCCGCGAGGGCCGCCGACAGCACGCATCCGGTACCCCTAGAATTGCGGGTCTCGAGGCGCCTGTCCGAGAGCCAGTGAGTCGCGTCGGGCGTCACAACAAGATCGTGAACCAGGTCATGAGCAATCCCGTGACCACCTGTAATCACCACGGTAGGTACGCCCCAACTCTGGATCTCGTGGGCCGCCGCTTCGAGCTCATCGTTTCGTTCGAGCCGACGCCCAACTAGCCACTCCGCTTCGGGTAGGTTGGGAGTCACCACCGACGCCAGGGGTAGCAAGCGGGTTGTCAGCAGATGCCGGGCTTTCCCATCTAGGAATCGGTGGCCACTACTGCTGGCCAGCACCGGATCGACCACGAGCGGAACTCGCGGATGGCCTTTCCAGAGGTCGGAGATCAGCTTGATCACCCCCGATTCAACCAGCAACCCGGTTTTCCCGGCTGCGAAGCCCACTTCCTCGGCTGCTCGGAATTGGGCTGTGATGGTAGCTGCTGAGACGGGTTCCAACGCGGTTACTTGACGTGCTGTTTGGGCAGTAATCGCGGTGGCTACTGAGAGCCCATGAATGTTCAGATTTTGGAGAGTCCTGAGGTCGCTTTGAAGGCCCGCGCAACCCGAACTGTCCGAACCCGCAAAGGTGATAATCCGGAGCGGCTGTGACATGCCGTAAATTATACCGAGTAGCGAGTTGTGCTACCCTATTCAGTAAGCTCAGAAGAGCGTCTAGGAGATTAGAAATGGCTTCAAATGGAGACAGATTAACCTATTTCTTGGTGGGATCATTCGTCGGCGCAGCAGTCGCTCTGCTCTTTGCTCCCAAGTCGGGGGAAGAGACCCGGGATTTCCTGGAAACCAAATATCGGGAAGGGGCTGATCGACTGTCCCAAAAGGCTCAGGAAGGCCGGCAGGCGATTCACCAGACAGCGGATAAACTGAAGGAAAAGGCTGTCGAGCGGACTCAGGAAGTCCGTGAGAAGTCAAAAGAGATGGCTGGGCGTGTGGGGCAAGAGCTGGGTCGCGGCAAAGAAGTCTTGGCCCAGCAAAAAGAGCAGCTCGGTCGAGCTGTAGAAGCAGGTCGGCAGGCCTATCGTCAAGAAAAGGAACAGTTGGAGGGCTAGGAGTTCGGAGAGGCGCCTCGTTGGCTGTCCAAGAACTCCTAACGACCGTGGAGAATGATCTTGAGTCCTGAGATCCTGCTTATCCTCTTTGTAGGCGTAACCGTTTTAAGCTTCCTCTTTCAAAGCTTTGCAGTCTGGAGGGCAGCCCGATCGGTCCAGGAGCTGACAGATCGTGTACAGCACCAGACCAGTGAGATGGAGGGCAAGATCCAAATCATTCAGGACCGAGTGCTCGGACTGACGGCTGAGTTGCAACCGCTCCAGCAAACTGCCAAGGAACTGTCTGGGACGATTGAGTCATTGTCGGGACGGCTGAAAGCCCGATCCCAAGATATCGACGGATTCGTCAGTCAGTTGATGGATGTTGGTCGCGAACAGGCGTCCAAGATCGATTATGTGGTGCAAGACACGCTGCAAAAGTTCGAGGAGACTACTTCAGTCATCCAAAAAGACCTGCTCCGACCCAGTATAGAGATCTCGGCTTTCCTGAAAGGGATCCGAGCCGGTCTCGATGCCCTGTTTTCTCGGCAACCAGAACGGCCCAAAGACGGGGTCGGCGAAGAACAGCTGTTCATCTAGTAGTGCAGCATCTTCAAGCTGGAAGCCCGTCCGCTGCAGACAAGACAAGGTCCCAAGTGATATTCGGCTGCCACTCTGCAGTACATGCTCTCGAAAGGCCTCTCTAATCAGCCTCCCGGAAACCCGGGAACTGAATCCTCAACCCTTCAACATGCCTACCCGCCTCTCGAAGGCGGCGTGATAAACCCGAGGCCAGCCCGCTCTGGAAGGCTTGACGGTTATGAGCCGCCCAGACCTGACACAAGCGCTCCGCCCAAGGCCTGCATCTCTTCCACAGCGATTCACGCTGTTTCCGGCGAGCCGGTTTTGCTGAAAATCCCCCTGCCCTCACCGAACCTCTCAGTTCTGAGTGCGGCACCCCAACCCTGTGAAACCTTCTTACCGAAGTCCGAAATCCTCACATGCTCGGGGGGCTCCGAATGAGGTGGCTTTGCTGTCTACCTCTTGGGACCGATGTCATTATGGTCCGGCTTCTCAAGAGGTCTCAACAAGAAATCTGCTGGCTTTCGACTGCACAAGCACTGTGCAAACCGGCATCCATGGCGGCCAGGTAAAGAAAGTAAAGATTTCCTGCTTCTGCCCACAAAATTTTCACAGGATTTTCCACAATCTAGCGAAGCTGGGTGCTCTCAGAAAAAAGGCACGTTCAAGGCAAGATCAGATCTGAGCGCTTCGGCCGATTTCGGCCCGGCCGTCCATCATTCCGATGGGTTTTGTTAGTTTGGACCGCTTGAGAGGATCTGAATTATGCAGTGAAAGCGCATTCGTAATGGTATCGTCCACGAATAGCTCGCCCGGTTGGTGGATTGAGCCCCATTTTTAGGCAAGGAGAGGCGATGCGGATTGTCGCCGACCACAAAATCCCGTTCCTTGAAGAAACGTTTGGTGCTTTTGGCGAAGTTCGACGGTTGCCGTCGACTGAACTAACGGCGGTCGCGGTCGCCGATGCAGATGCGCTCCTGGTACGCTCGGAGACTCCTGTAGATGCCAGCCTGTTCCAATCCAGCCGGGTCCGCTTCGTGGGGAGTCCTACAGTCGGTATCGATCATGTCGACTTGCCCTTTTTGAGACGAGCGGAAATCGGATTCGCTAATGCTCCGGGTTGTAACTCTCGCTCGGTCGTGGAGTACGTCCTGACCGCGCTTAGCAATCTGGCCCAGCGTCGGGGTCTCTCTCTCGCGAGCAGAACGCTGGGAATCGTTGGAGTCGGGAATATCGGATCCCGCCTGGCGCGGGCAGCACCAAGGCTGGGTCTGCGAGTCCTACTCAACGATCCGCCGCGCCAGAGAAGGGAAGGTGGGACCGAGTTCCACTCTCTCGAGGACTTGCTCGACTGCGATTTCGTGAGCCTGCATGTGCCGCTGACCAGAGACGGCGAGGAAAGCACCCACCATCTCTTTGACCAGGATCGGATTGGAAGTCTGAAACCGGGCGCGACCCTGATCAACACCTCGCGCGGGGCGGTGGTGGACAACCGAGCGCTCAGCCGGGCCCTGGAGAGGGGCCAGATCGCAGGAGCCGTGCTGGATGTCTGGGAAGGAGAGCCGCAGCCCCTGGTCAAGCTGGTTCAGCGCGTCAGCATTGCAACGCCTCATATCGCCGGCTATTCCAGTGACGGGAAGCTGCGAGGAACCTGGTTGGTATTCAAGGAATTCTGCCGTTACTTTGGGTTGGAGGCAACTTCCATCGGGCGACCCAAATTGCCCCCCCCCAGTCCTCCGATGATCACCGCTGGATCGCTCCGACTCGTCCCTGAAGCTAGTTCGGAATGGCGGATTCAGGAGGCACTCCAGCAGGCCTATCCGATTCTTCGAGACGATGCGCGGCAGCGCGAAATCGTCACTCACGAGATAACGGCCCGGGCCCGCCATTTCAGATCCCTACGCGCCAATTATCCGCCGCGTCGGGAGTTCTCAGCTTTTCAGCTGGGCGCCGAGTATCCGTCTCGAGTGCGGAAAGTGCTAAGTTCTCTGGGGTTCAAAGACTGAGGATCATCTGAGTCGGCGCTGGCATAAGTTTCGCCACTCCGTCGAACAGGGTACCCTCGAGCTTCCGGACGGCCCTGAAACCGATTCGGGAAAAGAGATTCAGCGAATACGCGTTGGCGATGAGTTGCACCGACTCGCTGAAAAGGGTTATCGCCAACTCTACTTCCGCTCGGGCGAGCGCCATTCCGATTCCCCGTCGCCGAAAAAGAGGATCGACCGTCAACCCCAGCAGGAAAAGAACGGGTCCGTCCGTCCGATGCCGGTTAAACCCCATCGTGCCTATTCGATCTACCGCGAGATCCTCGGGCGTGACCCTCAGCGCCATGCAGAATCCTCCCAAACTGTGCTCGTCTTCGGCTACTAGCAAACCTGCCGGAAATCTCCGAAAGCGCTTCTTTAAAGTGGCTTGATCGACTGCCATTTCTTTCCAAATCACCGCTTCCAGACATGCAATGGATGCCAGGTCAGCCACCCGAGCCTGTCGGATCCTCCAGGTAGACTCTCGGACATGCGACCTCTCGGCTTCAAGGGAACAAGAATGCTATAGTGCTATCCTGGCTGAATGCTAAAGAAGACTCAATTTCCTTTCGAGCCTGCCGCCGCCCGATTCGTTGCGGTTTTCTTTGTGCTCGCTGCAGCATTGACTTTATTGCTTCAGGTTCCCTGGGTCGACAAAAATTTGGTTGGTCCCTATGTTGAGACAATTACTGCGGTAGCGGGGATCACTCTCATGTCGTTGGGAAGAGATGTCGAGGTGAACTCAACCATCATCCGTGAGAAAGCCTTTGCCGTGAATATCCGACGGGGCTGCGATGGAATAGTGGGCTCTATTTTGCTCATCTCTGCCTGTCTGGCGTTCCCATGCAGTGGATATCTCGGATTCTGGGCACCCTGTACGGTTACCTCCTGATATTCTCTCTGAACATGGTTCGAATCGTCGGCTTGTTTCTCCTGGGTGCCTCGGGTTCGCGTGCACTCTTCGACTTCTTTCACGTCTATGTCTCACAATTTGCGGTTATCGCTCTCACAATGGTTTTTTGGCTCTACTGGGCAGGGCGAAATCGTCCGGTGGTCTCCTCTTAGGAGACTGCTCTTCTTTACGCTGGCCCTCGGGCTGATTTACATTTTCTGCTGGCTGCTTTTTCAATTCATCACCCCCCCTTACAGGCGAGCTCTGGCACAAAGTGCAGAAGGATACTATTCCCTGATTGGTCACCGCTTCGAGTTCCTGGTCGTGGCAGACCAGCTGACGTTCCGCTCCTATCAACGCCCGGTCTTTGAGGCCGATCTTTCGATCTCGGGATTGGCTGCAAACGTGCCCTTCCTGCTGTCCCTCATGCTCGCCACCCCGGGGCTCCTTCTCAAGAATCGTATGCTGCGACTGACGATCGGGCTGTTCCTCCTTTTCTTGACTCAGGTATTGTTTCTGGTCACCAAAGTCGAGGTCAGTCTGCTGGCCGCAGCCCATCCGTTGGCCGGGAGCGCCCTCTTTTGGAATGGGTTGGATAATTTTCTCGAGATCACCGGGAAGTCTCTTTCCCCAATCCTGATCTGGCTCTTTTTCTGTCTCAGTTACCTGCGTGGAACGGTAGAAAGCGCCCAGGAAGCGCGGACCCTCCAGAAAGTGGGGCGAAATCAACCGTGTCCTTGCGGGAGCGGCAAGAAGTACAAACATTGTTGTGCCCGGCGAGTTCCTCTCGGAGTCAACAAGTTCAATGGATGAACAACCTTCCGGCGCCGGACTTACTATGACTTCTGTAGTAGATCGGGCCGCCGACCTCATCTTCAAAGCTTCCTATTCCCCAGTCGAAGTGGCTGACCTATTGAGCTCGGCCGAAACTAGGTCCCGGATTCGGCGTTTGACGCCTCATCAACTCTTTTTTGGACTTTCCAAGCTCGATGATCAGCAAATGCAGCAGCTTCTGCCTCAGGTCACCGAAGAGCAATGGGCGGCAATCCTTGACCTCTCGCTTTGGGATCGGGATTCGGCCGATACGGACACTCTGTTGAATTGGCAACGCCACATGATCGAGGCACCCGATGCTGTGGCTCGCAAGCTGTGGAGGGCGACTTCTTTTCAGCTCTGGGAGCTGGCCTTCAGCCGGGATTTCAAGATTGTCCGTTGGCTCGATGAAGATACCACTGATGGGACCCTCGACGACGACGCGGCAACGCTGACTACACCAGATGGAGGCTATTCGATTCAGCTTCCGGAGGACCCCCGGAAGGCAGAGCTCTGGAGCGCTCTAATCGTTCGCCTGTTTCGGCTCGAAGCCGAGCAGATGGCGCTCATTCTCGAAGAATCACTGCTGAGAACTCCGATCGAGTTGGAAGAGGAAGCCTATCAGGAAAGATGTCGCCGCCTGGAAGACTTCGGCTTCCAGGACTATTTTGAAGCTCTTGACATCTACACTCCCCTGGCAGCCGGGGCCGACTTGCCTGCCAAGAATCCCGATTTACCAGCTCAGCCAGTCGTATTGCCCTCGCCTCTCGAACAGTCTTCCCCGGGAATCCTGTTCCTTCAGGCCCTAGCTCGGATTGACGACCAGACTCTGCTACAGGAACTACTGGAAGAGATTTTCTTTGTTTGCAACAAAGTCCTCTCGGCCGATCGGGTTCAACCCGACGATTCTGTCCGCCTGCGTGAGACAATTCGCAAGGGGTTGGCGGGACTGAATCTGGGTCTCTCCTTGCACGCTCGGGACGACGTCGAGGCTGCGGTTACGACTCTCTCCACGCGCCACTTCTTGAGCTTGTTTCAACTCGGCTACGGCCATCTCCTTTCACTACAGTCGAAGGCTCGCCGGATCCTCGCCGTGGGGGCTAGGGATGACCTCCTCGAGCAGGCCACACTGGAGGCTCAAGCAGCAGCTTACCCTGAGCAGGTTGAGCTAACCAAGGGCAAGCTGATCTTGGGTTATTTCTGGAACCGAACGGATCTGGAAGAGGCTCATCTCCGACTTGACCGAATGAGGGGTAGTGTCTAATGTAGCCGAGGCAATTCGGACAGGCTCTGGGCGAGGCTTTGCCTCAGACTGACAAGAAAAGGTACCTGTGAATCCATTCATCGTTGGCATTGCTGGAGGTACCGGCTCGGGCAAAACCACCGTTGTCGCGAGGTTGGTCGAGCAGCGGGATTCGGACGTCGTCGTTATCGAACATGATAGCTATTATTCCCCGAATCGAGATCTTTCGTTCGAACAGCGCAAGCAGGTCAACTACGACCATCCGGATTCGCTTGAAACCGCTCTGCTCATCGAGCATCTGCAGCAACTTCGGGGCACCTCAACGGTCGAAATTCCGATCTACGACTTCAGCTCCCACGAGCGCCGCCAAGAGACCCGCCGAGTTGGGCCCAAAGCGGTCATCATTGTGGACGGTATTCTGGTGTTGGCGGACAAGGCTCTTCGGGATTGCCTGGACCTGAGTGTTTTTGTGTCGACCTCTGACGATATTCGGCTGATCCGCCGGCTGCAAAGAGATCGGGTGGAACGGGGAAGAACCACCGACTCGGTTATCCAGCAATATCTTTTGACTGTCAAACCGATGCACGAACGCTTCGTTCAACCGAGTCAGTGCCACGCTGACTTGATCGTGCAGGGTGATCGCGAGATAGTACCCGTCGTCGAGGTGCTGCTGGCCCGGCTGCAAGCGATGCTCCCACGCAATGCCCTGTCTTCTGGAGCTGATCGATGACTCGCGCACAAGGTGTCCTGATTACCCTCATTTGCTACAAACTGGTTCTGATTCTAATCGGAATTTTGGCGCAACGGAAAACTCGCGACGGGGTGGATTTCTTCCTCGGTGGGCGGAGACTTGGACCTTGGGTTGCTGCCGTCAGCTCTGCCGCCAGCTCTTCCTCCGCATGGACCCTGCTGGGTGTAAGTGGAGCTGCATATGGCTGGGGGCTTTCCGCCGTCTGGCTCTTCCCGGCTTGCGTCGGGGGGTTCTGTCTGAACTGGTTCGTCTTGGCCCCAGCTCTGAGGAGACTGTCCTACGACACCGGGGCCCTCACCGTGACCGAGATCTTGGCGGGTTCCCGTGGAGGCCGCTACCACCGCGCCATCGTTCTCGCTTGCTCTCTGATCGTTCTCGTCTCACTCGGCACCTACGTCTCCTCTCAGTTCCAGGGTGCGGCCAAGACCTTTAGCGAAACTTTCGGTCTGTCCATCGTCACCAGTATCTTGCTGGGGAGCGGTATCGTCATCTTCTACACCATGATTGGTGGATTCTGGGCTGTCAGCATAACCGACATGCTACAGGGCGTCGTAATGGTCCTCGCCTCTCTTCTCTTGCCGATAGCCGCACTCATCTCCGTTGGTGGCCCGACCGCTCTACTTGACGGGATGGCCCGAGTCGATGTTCCCGGTTATTTGAGTCTCAGCCGGAATCTAGGCCCGGTGGCCGGTCTTGGATTCGTCCTGGGATTGCTCGGCATCGGGCTTGGTTATCCCGGCCAACCGCATGTAGTGAATCGCTTCATGGCGCTTCGACAGGGTGGTTCAGTCCTCCGCCGAGGGCGACAGGTAGCGATCGGCTGGGCCTTGATCGTCTTTTCAGGGATGTTGGTGTTGGGATGGAGCAGCCGAATCCTCTATCCTCGCCTGGACGACCCCGAGGTCGCTTTCGTTGTCGTCGCGAATCAGCTGTTCCACCCACTCATCGCGGGCATCTTGGTGGCCTCAGTCATCTCGGCTATCATGTCCACCGCCGACTCCCAGTTGCTGGTGGCAGGCTCAGCCGTCACCTACGACCTGCAGCTGGGAGGGGATTCACAAAGGACTCTGTTATTCCGCTCTCGGCTCGTGATTCTGATCCTCTCGCTGGGAGCGGTTTTGGGGGCGTTATTCGGCTCGCAGGAGATATTTTCTCAGGTCTTGTTCGCTTTCAGCGCAATGGGATCTGCCTTCGGTCCACTCTTATTGGTCACTGTTTTGCGGGGACCTGTCCCGTCCGGCCCAAGTCTCGCATCGATCCTGATCGGATTTTCTCTGAGCGTTATTTTCTACATGGTCCCGGCTACTCGAGGCTCGGGCCTGGAAAGGGTTCTTCCGTTCGTACTTGCACTGGCAATTGCTTGGCAGGCACAGAAGAAAGCTCGATAAGTCCCGGGTTTGCCAAACGGTAGCGCGAACGTGGGAAAGCGTGTGCCGGATACGCGATCCGTACGTCCGGTGGTGTGACAGGGAAAGCCTGTGAGGGCTTACCTATGTCAATCGGACTTGTGGGCATCGAAACTCCGGCTCCTACACTCTAAAGAAACGATTCCGAGAGGCTCCTAGGCGCCTTCGGTCATACCTCTGGGATCGAGCGCCCGTTCCAGTTCCTCAAGGGGCAGCACCCCACGGGCCTCGGCCACCTCGCGGACCGTCTTGCCTGTCTGGTAGGCCTCTTTCGCGATGTTGGCGGCGTTGTCATAGCCGATTAGAGGAGCCAGTGAGGTGACCATTGCCAAGCTTCCTTCAACCAGGGCCTGGCAGCGTTCGCGATTGGCCTCGATCTCCCGCACACACTTGTCCCCAAACACTTTCGTACTGCGGGCCAGCAACTCGATTGACTGCAGCAAGTTGTGGGCGATGACAGGTTTCATGACGTTGAGTTCGAAGTTCCCCGACTGCCCCCCCAGGTTGATGGTGGTGTCATTTCCGATGACCTGGGCGCAAACCATGGCCACCGCTTCCGGGATCACCGGATTGACCTTGCCCGGCATGATAGAGCTTCCTGGCTGGATGGAAGGTAGCCGGATTTCCCCGATCCCGCAGCGTGGCCCAGAACCGAGCCAGCGGAGATCGTTGGCAATCTTGAGAAGACTGCAGGCTATTGTCTTGAGCATGCCGCTGGTCTCGACCGCTGCGTCTCGGGAAGCCAGAGCTTCGAAGCGATTCTCTGCTCGGCAGAAGCTCACTCCGGTCCACTCTGAAAGGTGGGCCAGAACTTTCCCGGCAAACTCGGGATGGCAGTTGATTCCAGTTCCTACCGCTGTTCCTCCGATGGCAAGCTCTGCCAGGGTTTCCCGACAACCCGCAGCTCGCCGAACGGCATGCTTGAGCATGGCCGCATAGCCCGAGAACTCCTGCCCCAGGCGCACCGGAACGGCATCTTGCAAGTGAGTTCTCCCAATCTTGACGATGTCATCGAACTCCGCCGCCTTATGCTCCAATGCCTCATGCAGGCCACGCAGTGCCGGCAACAACGTTTGCTCGATCTCAGTCAAAGCTGAGACATGAATGGCTGTCGGGATGACGTCGTTGCTCGACTGTCCGAGATTTACGTGGTCATTGGGATGTACGTGACGGCTTCCCACTTCGCCGCCCAGGATCTCGATAGCTCGGTTGGCGATTACCTCATTGGCGTTCATGTTGGTCGAGGTGCCGGATCCGGTTTGGAAGATATCCAAAACGAACTGCTCATCCAATCGCCCGTCAATCACCTCTTCAGCAGCCGCAGCAATGGCTTTTCCGCGGTCTACGTCAAGGAGGCCGAGCTCCATGTTTGTCTCGCTTGCAGCTTTCTTGATCCAACCCAGAGCTCGAATGAAAGGGCGAGGAAAACGAATTCCGCTGATCGGAAAATTCAGAACGGCTCGCTGGGTTTGGGCTCCATAGTAGGAATTCGCGGGGACTTGCATCTCCCCCATGGAATCTCTTTCGATTCGATAATCTGTCATCTGTTTTTTCCCGCCCACAGCATATAACATCACCATTTTGAGGGGAGCCATTCCCTGAAGTCTTGAATCTGGAGGGGCCTTTGAAGCGTCTCAATAAGGTAGTTGTTGGGAATCGCAGACACCCGAGGAAGTCCACATGAAACGCTCACTTTCAGAGCCTACATTCGTTGCTTCAGAGCGGGACGCAGAAATCAGATTCAACGACGAGATCTGCTTAACATCCCTGGCCGACGCTGCTAACGAACTTCGCAACTGGCTCGATCTCGACCAAGCCCTGGCTCAAGTCGCCGCACGAGTCTTGCAGGGGCTCCAGTTCGACACCTTTGCAGTCTTGCTTCTGGACGATGGAGGCCGCGAGCTTTCCTACCAATACGGCGAAGGCTTCCCTGAAGAGGTAATACGTCACTGGAAGTTCGGGGTGGGGCAGGGATTGGTGGGTGAGGCGGCCCGGAGCGGCCAAAGTGTCATCGTTCAAGACGTTCGGCAGGACTCTCGATATATCGATGCAGGAGGGGGTGTGGTCTCTGAAGCTGCTATCCCACTGACAGTCAAGAAGCGCACTATTGGAGTTCTCGACGTGGGCAGCCGGGTTGCGGGTTTCTTCACCGAACCGCGGCGGCGGGCCCTGGAACTGCTGGCGACTAACCTGGCCATCTCTCTCGAGAATTCGCGCCTCTATCAGAATGTCAGCAGGCAATCGCGATCGCTTTCTCTGCTCCACGAGGTGAGTCACGAGCTGGCCTCGATTCTAGACAGGGATCAGTTGATGTCGAAGGTAGCAGAGCTGGTCAAAAGGCTCGTCGACTTTCATTTCTTCACGGTCTTTTTGTGGAATGAGAAGACCCAGTTTCTTGAGCCTCAGTTCTGTCAGAACTTTGGAAGCCAGATTCAGCTCCGTACCAAACTTCCGTTGGGACATGGTATTTGCGGGTCGGCGGCCGCTCTCCGCCGTTCGATCCGAGTGCCGAATGTGCATCTGGATCCACGCTACGTGCGCTGTGAGCAGAGTCCTGAAATGTCGTCCGAGTTGAGCGTTCCGCTGCTGGTAAAAGGAAAGTTAATCGGTGTGCTCGATCTCGAAAGCTTGGAATATGATGCTTTTGGTGTACAGGCTGAACAGATGATTTCCACGCTGGCATCTTCTTTTGCCATCGCCCTCGAGAACGCCCGGCTCTACGAGAAGGTGGGGCGCGAAGAGAAGCGGCTAGAGGAGGACCTTGCGCTGCTCGGCAGATTCAGAGTGGCTTGCTTCCCGATCATAGCCCCAACATCAAGGGGCGCGAAATCTCCTTCGCCTATCAGCCGGCAAAACAATTAGGAGGCGATTTCTACGATTTCCTTCCCTACCAGGATGGGCGCTGGGGAATCGTGGTCGGCGATGTGTCGGGGAAGGCGACTCCCGCTGCTCTTTATGGCTCGTTGGCGGTGGGAGTCTTGCGAGGCCAGGCCTTGCAACACAACTGTGGTCCGGCCGACATGCTGAACCAGCTCAACGAACCGTTGCGTGCTCCCCGCCTGGACAGTCGTTTCGTAGCTATGAGTTACTCGGTTTTTGACCCTGAGACTCGCGAACTAGCGCTGGCCGGGGCCGCTTTTCCCAGACCGTGGCTCGTGCGCAATGGCATCGCTCGCCAACTGCCGGTCGAAGGGCCTTCCCCTCGGCATCCTGCCCGACACAACCTACCAGGATTACGAGTTGCAATTGCAAAAGAATGACCTCGTGGTTCTCTGTTCGGATGGCTTTCACGAATCAATGAATTCGGTCGGAGAGGAGTTCGGTGTGGAGCGGATTCAACGCCTTCTTTCCCGGCTTTCCAGTAGTGCGGCCGGCGATGTCGTCTCCGCTCTCTTGAGTGCGGTGGATGACCATTCTGCCGGGAATCAAGATGATGTCGATGATAGAACTCTGATCCTGTTGCGGGCTCTCCCAACAACTCCGGAGGCGGAGATCAACTGAAAACTTGAATTGTGAGGCGGTGATGCCTCAAAGTAGTTTCAGAGGTTTTTGGGAGGGGCCTGCCGCGGCTGCGAAAGCCGTGAGGCCCAACTATAAAGATCCTATTTTCAATCAGAGAGGGATGCAGTAATGTTTTTGAAGATCCTGACCCACACCGTCTTCATGAATCTCAACTATCACATGCCGATGGTGGTGGATCTACGACACCCCTTGATCATGCTCCAGGGGGAGAATGGCTCAGGCAAGTCCACATTGCTCCATTCCATCTACTATGCCCTCAAAGGGGAGCAAGTCGAGAGCTATGCGTACCGGCTCGATCGCGGCGACACTCCGGAAGCTCCGGCCTTCTTCTTCGACGCCGAGCAGCACAATCCCCGCAAGCAGTTGGAGTTCTTCGACGACTCGCCGGAAACCCGAGAGTTTCTGGAGATGGCCAGTCATGGCCAGGTAATGCTCAGTCTTTTTCGGGAATCCTTTCCCAGTCTGCCGGACGGTACCACTCTGCTACTGGATGAACCAGAGATGGCCCTTTCTCAATCGAATCAACGGCGAGTACTGAAGATGCTGATGGAACTGGTCGACCAGAAACGGTTTCGGATTGTCGCGGCCACCCATTCACCAGTCCTGATCGAGGCACCCGAAACTTATGTTATCAACCTCGATAAGCACATCAACCGAAACGTGATCCCGGTCGATCAACCTCCTCCCGGTCAAAGCATGATTCACTAGTTCCCAAACCCGAAGCTAAGCCGGATTCCTCCTTGCACCAATCGTCCTTCGCCAATCCTCTCAATCGGAGTAGCGCGGGTCGCGAACCGACGATCGAGGATGTTCTGGGCCGATACGAACAACTCGAGCTGTTCGGCGAGCGCTCGCGACGCCCGGAGGTCAAAGACCACAAAACCTCCTAGCGGGAACTGGTTCAAGTCATCGTCGAATTGTGAGCTGGTCCACCGCGCATCGGCGGTAACGCGGAACTGGCCAACATAGCTCGCCTCCAGCAGTCCTTGGTGATAGGGCACCTGCGGCAGACGAAGGCCTGTCTCTCGCAGTCGAGCCGAAGAAAAAATGTAGCTGGCGCGGAATTCCCAGCGATTGATCCAAAGCAGAGCCTCCGTCTCGAGTCCTCGGATCGAAGCCCCTTCTTCGATATTCGCTCGCTGCCGGGTTATCAGGCTGGGGGTGACAGCAATTGTCACATTCCCGACCGGCTTCTTGAGGCGATTCCAAAATCCGTTCACGCGCACAAGTCCACGTTGGGCCAGCTTGATATCAAGCCCTCCTTCGAAACCGGCGAGCCGCTCCGCCCTCAACCCGTCGTTGGCCGTCGTCACGACATTGCCCACTCGGAAGGGCCGATACAGTTCATTCAGGGTGGGGGCCCGAAAGCCCTGGTAGACCGACCCGCGGAGAGACACCTGGGGAGTGGCTCGAAAGAAGATCCCGGTGCGGGGGCTAGCGGCAAATCTGGTTCCCCGGTTCTGCCACAAATCTCCTCGGATGCCAAGCAGCCAATCTACTCTGGGAGATAGCCGCACCAAATCTTGAAAGAAGATCCCGGCCAGATTCTGCCGGTTTCCATTCCAGGAAGCGTAGCGCCAGTCGAACCCTATTGCGAGTTGGGCTCCTGGTGTCCAGACTAGTGAGCTGCCGACACCGACAGACTCGAAACATTGTTGGGCGGTTTTAAACTCCTGATAACGGCCGGCAATGATCCGCGAGAAAGTGCTCTCCAGCAAGGAGGATTGGAGGTATACATTCATGTCCAGGAATTCGCTAGTGTATCCTCCCTCGATGAGCTGGACTCTCGAGTTGTTGCGCTGTATTGGGGTGCCGTTTCCGCGCCGATCGCTGTATAGATTGACCCCGACGTGAGTCTTTCCGTAGTAGACCTTTCCGAAGAAGGATTCGAACTCAAGATTGGCCCGCTCATCAACAGCACCGCGCTGTTCTTCCGCAACAGTGTAAAATCCCTCTCCATCGTGGATACGGCCTGACAGCAGGTAACCTAGCTTGCCGGACCGTCCCATGACTTGGGCCTCCAGATCGTAGAGCTCTGGATTGGACAATTGGCCCCGCAGATCGAAGCGGTTTGATTCCGGCCGCTGCGAGAGAAGTTGGATCGTACCGCCCATCGCCGAGCTGCCATAGAGCTGACTGCTCGCGCCCCTCACCACCTCAATCTGCTGCAAGGCAAGCAAGGGGAGGCGGTTCCAATAAACCCAGCCTCCAAAAGGATCGTTGATGGGTAAGCCATCAAAAAGGACCAGGCTCCGACTGGCTCCGCTGGGACCGATCCCGCGAAGTGACACGCCCTGGGTCGTGGGATGAGCTGTCATGCTGGAAGAGCGGCGAAACAGGCTGAAGCCGGGAATCCGCCTCAAATGATCGTCCAATACGGTTGCTGGCTGGGTGTCCAGTTCTTGACGAGTTATCACATCTGAGTACGAGGTTGTTTCGAGCAAAGGCTGTTGGAGAGTCGTGTCGGTCACGACCACCACCTCATGAATTTCGCGCGGTCTCTGCTTGTTGGCCTTCTGCTGTGGATCCTCTGCCTTCTTCGCCTGCTGAAGGCTGGAGGACAGAATCAGGAGGAAAACGGTGGCCAGTTTAGTCATATTCTTCCTCTGGAGTTAATCCTGGCTGCGAACTCTTAGTAGCGCAGGCTTGATCTTGCCTGCGGGGCCCCGCTTCGCGCAGGAGCCGGTTGCGGGCATGGATGCCTGTGCTACAGGAGTCCCGCTAGCGCTTTCAGAATGTCCTCCTTTGCAGCCGCGACTCGGATCGGCCGATTGCCGAATCTGGGTTCGATCACGCTTCCTTCTCCCGGAGTCCTCGACTCGAGCTCACCCTGATGATAGGCAACAGTGTACTCCGCATCTTTCGATTGGTGCCCAGTCAAAATCAGCACGACGTCTTCGCCGGCAGCAATGACTCCCTGCTCTCGCAGCTTTCGTACTCCGGCCAGAGTGGTGGCCGAGGCAGGTTCGCAGCCGATGCCGTCACGCCCCAGCATGGCCTTGGCGTCGGCGATCTCCTGTTCGGTTACCGCTACGCTAAGCCCACCACTCATCTCTAGTGCATTGATCGCCTTCGGCCAGCTGACCGGGTTTCCGATTTTGATGGCCGTGGCAAGGGTCGACGGGTTTGGCCAGGCCCGTAGGGTCTCTCGCCGTTCCCTGACCATAGAGGTAAAAGGAGCTGCTCCGTCAGCTTGAATCAAGACGAGTGAAGGAAAGCGTTCAATCAGATCGTAGTTCTTGGCTTCACAAAGAGCCTTCCCGAAAGCAGAGACGTTGCCCAGGTTGCCACCCGGCAGCACGATCCGGTCAGGAGGATTCCAATCCAGTTGCTCGAGCAGTTCGAACAGTGCCGTCTTCTGGCCTTCAATCCGAAAAGGGTTGACTGAATTGACCAGGTAAAGACCCGCCTCAACCGCTAGTTCGCGCAGCAAGTTCAAGGCGCGGTCGAAATTTCCATCGATTTGCAGCGTGAGCGCGCCAAACTCGAGGCTCTGGGCCAGTTTTCCGTACGCGATTTGTTCCCGGGGAATGAAGACAACAGCCGACATCCCGGCTTGCGCGGCATAGGCTGCCATCGAGGCGGAGGTGTTACCGGTAGATGCGCAGGCCACCGAGCGAGCTCCCAGATTACGAGCTTGGCTCACAGCAACCGTCATTCCGTAGTCCTTGAAGGAGCCAGTGGGGTTCCAACCCAGATGCTTGACGAGCAGCCTGTCCAGTCCGGCATAGCCGGCGCTCTGGGGAGCGCGCAAAAGCGGCGTATTGCCTTCTCCCATCGTGACGATTTGTTCGAGCTGGGGGGGAGTCATCGGAAGGAATTCCCGGAACCGCCAAACGCCGCTGATGTCGAGTGGACGGTTCGAGATCCTTCGCTCTCGGAACCGTCGTTTTAGTTCCGAAGCCGGACAAGGCATGGCGGCGATCTCGATCTCGAGCAACGCCCCACAACGGGGACAGGTCATTTCAAGACGATCAAGCCCCAGCCGATGGCGGCAATTCGGATCAATACAACGCAGGAACCAGGAGTCATTCGACACCCCGCCAGCCTAGCCTTTCCGGCATCCCCAAATCAATGCGTGAATCATCCGGGCTAAGTCGCACTCGTCAGCGGACTCTATGCGCTTATTTGCGAGCTCGATATACGACTCTCTCGTCGGAACGGCTGGTGGCGTCGAGCAACGCCCCAATTCCCATGCCTATGCCGGCGAAGACCAGGGCTCCGGCCGCATCATGGGCAGCATTGGGAGCGCAACATAGGATGGCATGGCTGGCCAGGTACGACCCAGCTCCGGTGACTGCTCCAATGGCCAGGCCGTTCCAGACACTGTCGTTGTAGCGTTTACCAATTTGAAGGATCTTCCGAATCGACGATCTTGGGAGTTCCCGGTCCTGAGCACCCAGGACACTCATCATGATTCCATCGGGTGTCATCCGTGAAAGCCGGCCCTGAAGGCGGTCTCCCGAGGCGAGCACGACCCAAATCTCGGATCCCTCAGGCAGTTGCTCGACCTTCTCCCAGCGGCCGGGAATAACTGAGGCTGTAACCCCCGGGGCACCCAATGTGACGACCAACAAGAAAAGAATCAGTTTCTCTGGTGTTTTTTTCATTTCGCTCCTCCCGACTCAAAACGAGTCCTCGTGAAGAGAACTGCAATCTCTGTCATTTCGAGACAAATCGGCTAACCCGCATCATTCACAGGGTGTCGCAGCGAAGGGTCGCAAGCGCCGCGCTCACGAAGCGGTACGCCGGAGGGCCGCGGAAGCATAGTCGTGCACTCTGTTGAGCAGCCCGAGGGTGGGCAACGCAGTCAGCGGTGAACCTGGAAATGGTTCTCCTTCGAGAGGGTGGAAAGCCCTCCGGGTGAAGGCCCTAGCAGGCCGCCCTTATCAAGACCTGAGGCAAGACCTCAGGTCTGGAAAGGTTTGCGAGGTGAAGCGAATAATGACGCTGAATCCGGAACTCAGCCCCGAAATGCGCAAAGGGAATGGCCGATACCTTCGCTGAGGTCGCAGGCAGCAGGTCATCGAGATGCTACAGACGAGTCAAGATGCCCAACCCCGGGGTCGTAGACGGCATCGAGCAAACACATGGCGAAGGAGAAGACAGACCAAAAGGGCCGGGTCTTTTTTCGCTTTTTCTGAGACTTAAGCGTTCTAACTCTAGTTGGCGACTGATGGTCAGTCTCCGGAATAAGGAGTTAGGACATGTCTCGAGTGCCTCGCAAGTATGTCGTCGATCAAAAGGGTGGATTCTTCCACGTTGTCAATCGCATCTCGGGTTATCCAGACGATTTTCCCCTCCAGAAAACTCGGGTGACCGGCGAATTCATCTCGCGACTTCAGTACGCCCTCGGTCGCTGCTGTATCCACTGCGCTGAATTCACTCTGATGGGGAACCATTTTCACCTCATTCTGTTTGCCGAAGAGTTTCGAAAGCTCTCGCGCCGCAAGCTAGAACGTTTTGCGGGTGCTCGCTGGGGAAAACTGTGGAAACTGCGCACCCGCTTCTGGTCTGATCAGCGCTGGGAGAAATTCAACCAGGAGTTGTTTGACCTAAGCGGTTTCATGCGTGACTTTCAGGGACCCTTTACCACTTGGTTCAACAAGGTCTCTGGCCAGCGGGGACACCTTTGGGCTCACCGCTTCAAATGCCTGGCTCTAGCCCACAACCTGAGTGCTGTGCAAGAAGAAATGATCTATGTCGCCCTGAACCCTGTACGAGCACATCTCACGGATCTTCCGGAAGAATGGAAGGGTGGGGCAGCCTACTTGCGTTCGATCGGTGAAGCCGGTTTCTTGATGTCGCTGGCCGCAGTCTTCCCAGATCTGGCCCGCGAAAAGGTTGAGCCGTTCTATCGCCACATGCTGCTGTATCGGGGAATGACTCCAATACGAGAGAACCAGGCCTCAATTCCGTCAGACATTGTGGCAGCAGAGCTCGAGCGCGGATTCCCACCTGGACTCTACCTCCAGCGGCACCGCTTCATGATTGACGGCCTCATGATGGGAAGCAAGGAGGAGGTTCTTCGCAAACTGGAGGAACTGACTCAGAAAGGGATCTACTGTCGGAAGCGGAATATCACGGAACATCTCAACGGCTTGTTCCACACGGTACGCGAGCAACGCTCCCACTGCCGATGGTAGGTCTTTTTCACCAGCTCACGATTCCCGAACATCCAGGGATTGAACTGATCCTCCGGGAACAACCGGATCCAGCACAGGGATTCCTCATTCGACTTCAGCCCTTTTGGGGGGAAGGTCGCCTTTCTACCAGTCAAAAGACCAGCCCCACGAGCACCCGAACGCTTGCAGAGCGAAATTGAGCCGAACTCGGTCGCTCGGCTCAGTCACGATGAGATTCAAACTCAGACCTACACCTCACAATCTACTGCCTCCAAGTGCCTAGCTCGAAGGAAGACCGCCTCCAAGAGGCGACTTCTTGACCTGCAGCCAGTAGTTCTTGTTCAGAGAAAAGGCCTGGCCCTTTCTCCGCTGGTGCTTGTTGCTCTTTCTCCGTTGCCGCCCTTTGTTCTTGTCCAGAGAAAAGCCTGGCCCTTTCCCACACTTTGTTACGTGGCGGCAGCGACTTGATCTTATTTCGCTAATATGCTAAATATAAAATCATGAACCGAGTTTTTAAGGCACTCTCCGACCCGACCCGCCGTCGCGTACTGCAACTATTGCGTCAGAGCCCAATGACGGCTGGCCAGTTGGCTGATGAGTTCGACTTGTCCAAACCGACGATGTCGGCACACTTCGGAGTCCTCCGTGAAGCCAACCTCATCCATGCAGACAAGAAGGGGACAACGATCACTTACCAGCTGAAGATGTCTGTGCTGGAAGACGCCCTACTCGGCTTCGCGGAAACGTTCGGGTTCGAGCTGAAGCTCTATCGCGAAAGCACTGCCTCCCGGCCGATTGTAGAGAAGGAGGCTTGATTATGGTACCGAACCCACTGACTCTGGCGTGGCTGTCCCTGCTGGTCGTTGCCGGCCTCGGCGTTTGGGGCTGGTCCGTCGATCCCGAGCACGCTTCACGATGGGCGTTCGTCGTGCTCTTTTTGCCAGCTTTTTGGGGATTTGTCGAACTCTTTCAGGGTGGCAGGAGACGACAGAGAATCATGAACTCTCACAGATCCGTGGTCGCTGGGGTCGGTTTCGTGCTGGCCGTGAAAGTAGGGTTCCAGTTGGCCATCGCCACCGACCTCCTACACGCCGACTGGGGCATAATCGCGAGGCGCATGGGGGGAGTCATGTTCGGTTCTTTCCTTGCAGTCTGGGGGAACTACCTACCCAAGATCCTCTCGCCCTGGAGCGCGGAGGAGGAGTGGTTCGACTGGCAGCGTGTGCATCGGTTTGGGGGCTGGGTGACCCTTGTCAGCGGGATCGCGCTAGTGATCGTGTGGTTGGCTTTTCCGCTGGAAGCGGCGAGAGCGGCTTCCAGCAGTATAACCATAACGTTTGTTGTGCTTATCGTGGGGCGGAAGTTCATATCGGTAGCGGCGTATTCGCGGCACCGACCGCCAACACCTCCCCTCCAGGCGACGACAGACACTGCTGCGTCTGACTGACACGGACCTTCTCACAGCTTCCGAGGACTGCGTCAAGGAGCAAAGTGGGGTTGTTCTACAGGACTCCCAGGCCGGCGAGCCCCACGAGTGCTATGGCTGCCGGAATGATGAGCTGGACGAGGGGCTTCCACCTGAAGTTCACCTTTACCGGGCCGCTGCCCACATTGGTCTCGTCCCGGAACGCAGTCCATCCCCAGGACGTGGCGACATACAAGGTCAGGCCCGATCGGGATCAGGTAGCTGCCAACGACGAAGTCCAAGGCACCGAAAATATCTCTGCCCAGAATCTAAATGTGGGACCATGGGCCCTGAGAGAGCACGACGGGCACAGCCATCACGAGCCACGTTGCGGCAATAAATCCGACAGCCTTCCCACGACTCCACCCCAGTGAGTCGCGTGCGATGGAGGCCATCACCTCGAGCACAGCGATCACGGACGTGAGCCCCGCCACGAGTAACAGAAGGAGAAACGCTCCACCGAAGAACAGTCCTCCGGGCATCTGTTCGAAGAGCACCGGCATGGTGACGAAGAGCAGAGTTTGGCCGGAATCCGGCGCTATTCCCGACGCGAACAATGCAGGGAAGATCGCGAGTCCTGCCACGAATGCGACCGCGGTGTCGCTTGCAACGACCATGGCCGTTCCCGGGCACGTCCGTCGTCGCGGGGTTTTGGTAGCTACCCAGTCCGAAGGCCGTCGCCATGCCCACCCCGATGGAGTAGAACGCCTGCCCCAGCGCGGTTAATACAGCGGTTGCGTCGAGCTTAGAAAAGTCGGGTTTGAGAAACCAAGCCACGCCCTCACCGTCACCCGGAAATGTCAGCGACCGCGCAGCGAGAAGGATCAGCATGAGGAGCAGTGCGGGCATCGCGACTTTCGCGACGCGTTCCAATCCACTTGTGAGCCCGCGTGACACGAGCAACGCGCACAGTGCCACCAGGACTCCGGAGTACACCACTCCCGGGACCGGATTCGCGGCGAACGCGCTGAAGCTCTCCTGGACGTCCGTGGTGGTAACCACTGGGGAAAGTGCCTGTCACTACCATACCGAGGTAACCAGTAATCCAGGCGAGCAATACAAGATAGTTCGCGATGATCAGGAAGGTCGTGGTGACCCCCATCCACGGAAAAACCATCCATGGGCTGCGACTACCCACAAGCTTGGCCATTCCCGCGATCGGAGAAAGTTGGGCTTTGCGGCCCAGACTGATCTCGGCCGTCATGAGCGGTATGCCAATCAGGATCGCGAACGCTAGACAGACCATCAGGAACGCGGCGCCACCGTTTTCACCTACCACGTAGGGGAAGCGCCAGATATTTCCCAAACCCACTGCAAACCCGGCGGTGGCCATGATGAATCCAAACCTGCTCCCTCATTTTTCGCGTTCGACCATCTCAGTTTCCATACTCAACGGCCCCGATTGTAACTCAGCGTCACGCTAGACTCTGAGTCGGCCGGTTTTCCTCAGTCCTCGGGGGCAGGCTAAGCTTGAGACAGGCGCCTTCCAGGGCGCGATTTCCGATCGCAAGAAAAGCGTTGCTAAAAGCAACTGGCTGGCTCACTACTACCTGGGACAGGCGTACACTGCGAACTACCAGTATCAATATGGGACGACCTTCTAGACGAAGGCCAAGGAAATGGCACCATCCAATGAGCACACCATGATCTGGAGGCAGCTAGCCCGGATTATGCAAGAGATCCGGATTCGAGTGGATTGGGGACCAGAAAAAATGCCGTAGCTCTCTGATATAAAAGGGTTTATTAAACAAATCCTTATCGGAGAACTACGGCAATGTCAAACCCAGTCTGTCAGACCACCCTGGCATTTCACTCGCACACACAAATCACGGCTCGTTTTGATGGTGGGAACCTGACTTCCGATGCCGGATGGCTGTTGTTTGGTTCCCTGGATCGGCAAGATCGACTCTGCGAGGACTTCAGTTCGTGTATTGCGGATAGCCGGGACCAACGCTACGTTCGTCATGAGCAGTTAAAGCTGATCCGACAACGAGTCTTTCAGATCGTTGCCGGGTACGAAGGCTGCAATGACGCGGACACGCTGCGCTCGGATCCCATGCTCAAGACCGTCTGTGATCAGTTACCTGAGAGCGATCCTGACTTGGCCACCCAGGCAACTTTTTCCCGTTTGGAAAACTCTGTCAGCAAGAAGGATCTCATGCGTCTGAGCCGGGGGTTCCTACAGCGTTATGTCCGCTCGCTGAAGAAGAGACGCCCCGACCCGGTCATCTTGGACCTGGACAGTACTGACGACCACACTCACGGCCAGCAGGAATTCTCTTTTTACCACGGCTATTACCGAAACCACATTCTGCATCCTTGGCTGATCTTCGATGCCGTTACGGGGGACCTGGTCACTGTCGTATTGAGGCCTGGAAACAAGGGGGCTGCCTCTCACATCGTTCCTATTCTGAAACGAATCGTGAAAGCCATTCGACGAGAAGTTGGCAAGGAACTTCAAATTGAGATCCGGGCCGACAGCGGCTTTGCCACGCCTCGGCTCTACGAGTTCTGTGAATCTGAAGAGAACAAACTCCAATATGTCATTGGGTTAAGCCGGAACCCCCGCCGGCAACGGATGGTCGAGCCGATGCTCGAGTCGACTCGACTCAGGTTCGACGAGTTCGAGGAAAAACAGCGTCAGTTTGACGAGTTTCTTTATCGAGCCGGCAGCTGGGATCGATTCCGTCGCGTCATCGTCAAAGTGGAAGTCGACCATCGGGGGATCAATCGTCGCTTTGTGGTCACCAACCGAGACGATCTCTCTTCCCAGTCCCTTTATGATCACTACACCGATCGAGGACAGTCGGAGAACTTCATCAAGGCTTTTAAGAACCATCTGAGTATGGATCGGCTGAGCTGTCATCGATTCCTGGCCAACCAGTTTCGACTTCTCCTGCATGGGCTGGCTTACCAGATGTTCGTCCGACTCCGCGATTATCTGTATGGAACCCCCTGGCAGAAACTCGAAATCGAAACTTTGCGTCGCCGGGTCCTCAAAATTGGGGCGCGGGTTCGACAAACCACTCGACGCATCTGGGCCCATCTTTCCTCCGGCTTTCCGGAGCAGGCCCTTTTCCTCCTCGTCTTGAATCGCCTTAACTCCAGCTAGCCTCTCCTAGCTCCCGAATGATCGTTTAGGACACTCATTCAGGCCCAACTCCGTCTGAAATTCACTCCCCCACCTACTCCACACGGCTCGTCCACAGAGATCCCTCGAAAATCCGCCTGTCGCACTTTCGATCTCCCGATTTGGGCCACTTTCGACTCTCTTTTCAACTCCGGCCTACGGTTCTTGCATAATCCGGGCTAGTGCAGACGAACACTCTTTCGTCCGCGACTCGGACCGGATAGCAAGCCGCTTGAATCCCCTGAACGAACGTGCACTCTCCGCTCTCCAGGTGGAAAGTCCAGCCGTGCCAGGGACAAACGATTTCAAGCCCTTCCAGCTGACCCTCATGGAGCGGGCCTCCCCGGTGGGGACACTCGTTGCCAATGGCAAAGACGTGCCCGTCAACCTTGAATAGTCCAATGATTCGACCATTCAGCCTGACTTCCAAGCCGCCATTGTCGGGCAACTGGTCTATCTGTGCGACCTCTACAAATTCTTGTCTGATTCGTCGATCCTTGGTTGTTGTCAAGGCTTCCACCTAACGCCTACAATCGGTCATGTGAAAATACCTCGATCAAGCGGAGTGCTGCTTCACCCCACATCATTGCCTGGCCGCTATGGTATAGGAGATTTGGGAACAGAGGCATATCGCTTTGCCCACTTTTTGGCCGAATCCGGTGTTCGACTCTGGCAGGTGCTCCCTCTGGGGCCCACGGGATATGGCGATTCTCCGTATCAGAGCTTCTCGGCTTTCGCCGGCAATCCTCTTCTAATCAGTCCTGACATGCTGGTGGAAGAGGGGCTGCTTTCACAATCCGACTTGGATCCCCCTCCATTCCCTGAAAGCACAACCGACTATGCCAGGGTGCTGGCTTTTAAGCTGCCTCTGCTGAAAACAGCCTTTCGGAGCTTCCAGACAGCAGCCAGCACCAGCGGTTGGCGTGAATTCCAAGATTTTTGTCAGAGTCAGCAGTGGTGGCTGGAAGATTATGCCTTGTTTCGGGCTGTGAAAGAGCAATTCGAGGAGCAGAGCTGGACCACCTGGGACGACGCTCTGGTGCACCGCGACCCTGCGACTCTCGAGCAGTGTCGCCAGCGCTTGTCCGAACAGATCGAGTTTCACCGCTTTCAGCAGTTCGAGTTCTTCAAACAGTGGCGACTCTTGAAACGTTATTGCAAGGATCTAGGGTTGCTCATCATGGGCGACATGCCACTTTTCGTTGCGCATGACAGCGCCGACGTTTGGGCTAATCAAGATCTCTTCCATCTAGACTCAGCCGGTAACCCCAGCTATGTCGCCGGAGTCCCACCTGACTATTTCAGTGCTACCGGACAGCTCTGGGGAAACCCGGTCTATCGGTGGAAGGTCATGGCAGCTAACAGTTTCAGCTGGTGGGTGAGACGAATGCGCTCGACCATCGAAATGGTCGACCTGGTTCGCCTTGACCATTTCCGCGGCTTCGAAGCGTTTTGGCGGGTCCCCGGAGGCGCAGGGACGGCCATGAACGGTGAATGGAAAAAGGCGCCGGGGGCCGCTCTTCTGGAAAAACTGGACGAAGCACTCGGAACACTGCCCCTAATCGCCGAGAATCTAGGCTGGATCACGCCTGAAGTTGAGGCTCTACGCACCCGTTATGATCTTCCCGGGATGGCAATTCTTCAGTTTGCCTTCGGCACCGACCCCCAGGCCTCGACCTTCATCCCGCACAACCTGGCCCCCGACACCGTGATCTATACCGGAACCCACGACAACGACACGTTGGTGGGCTGGTGGAAGAGCACACCCGAATCCGACTCAACACGAGGCCAAGAGGAAATTGACAACGAGCGCGACCTGGCTCGCCGTTATTTGGACATTCAGGCGGAAGAACCGCATTGGGATTTCATCCGGGCCGCCATGTCATCGGTGGCGCGGATCGCGATCATCCCGGCTCAAGACATCCTGGGCCTCGACAACTCGGCCCGCATGAACCTGCCGGGAGAACCCTCCGGGAACTGGCGCTGGCGGCTGAAGCGGCACCAACTCACGGCAGAACACCAGGATCGGCTGCGCGAGTTGAGCTGGCTCTATGGCCGCCTCCATGTGGCCCTACCACCCACCGAGAGCAACCAGGATCCAATAATCGAGGCCTGAGAACAGTTCGTGCCAAATAATCCTAGGAGCCCGGGGATGCCATCCGTCATTCTGCATGTCGACATGGACGCCTTCTTTGCGTCCGTCGAGCAGCGAGAGGATCCCTCCATAAGAGGACTCCCAGTGATCGTTGGCGCCGACCCAAAAGGCGGGAGGGGTAGAGGCGTAGTGGCCGCCTGTTCTTATGAAGCTCGACGCTACGGGATCCACTCTGCTCAACCCATCAGCCAAGCCTACCGACTCTGCCCAGAAGGAGTGTACCGACCTCCTCAGGGTCGACTTTATGCCCAAATTTCAGCGGCTATTATGAAGATCCTGAGAGGCTTCAGCGATCGGGTCGAACCGATCAGCATCGATGAAGCCTTCGTCGATGCGACAGGTTCCCAGAGGCTCTTCGGTTCACCCACCCAGATCGCTCTCCGAATCAAGCATCAGATCCAGCAGGATCAACAGCTCTCCGCCTCGATCGGAGTCGCTTCCAACAAGTTCCTTGCCAAGATCGCCAGCGATCTGGAGAAACCCGACGGCCTGGTCATGGTTACACCCGGGAAGGAGGCGGATTTTCTGCGCGATTTGCCGGTGCGGCGGATGTGGGGAGTCGGGCCCAAGACCGAAGCGCGCCTGCTGCAACTCGGGATCAAGACGATTGGCGACGTCGGCCAGCATTCAGAAGAGTATTGGGATCGCCGCTTCGGCCGCCACGGAGTCCACTTGTGGCGACTCTCCCAGGGACAGGACGATCGCCATGTGATCGCCCATCAAGGGTTCAAATCGCTTAGCCATGAACGAACATTTAGCGAGGACACGGCCGATCTAGAATTGATCTCGAAAACGTTGCTCCAGCTTAGTGAGGACGTGTCGCGGCGTAGCCGTAAAAACAGCGCTCAAGGCAGGTGCGTCACCCTCAAATGGCGTTACTCCGACTTCTCAACGCTCAGCCGACAGACCACCCTCAGGGAACCCACCAGTGACCCACTCGTGATCTTCCGCGCCGCCTGGAAGCTAGTCCAACAGCTGAAGCCCTTCCCGCAACGAATTCGGCTGGTAGGAATATCCCTCAGTCGCTTCGAACCCGCACCAATATCCCAACTGGTTCTGTTCGACAAATCCCGGTTGGGAGAAGGGGTCCAAGGGTCCAAGGGTCCAATTCCCAAACCAGAAGCAGGTCCCGGCGACCCGCAGAATGAACTCAACCACTGTATCGACGCCATCAACCAGAAGTTTGGCTCGGGCAAAGTTCAGAGAGCTAGCCTGCTGGACCGGGAGGACGATGAAGACGAAGGCTTCAGTTCCTTCTTGATACGTTGAAGAAATCTGGCTCGCTAAGCCCCTATAAAGCGCTCCCACATTCTTTTTCGGGTTGTCCTCTCGTGGGTTTGAGGCGGAGCTTCGCTGGGAACCCGTCTGACCTTGACGCTTGCCAGCACGACTGTAAGACTCTAATTTGACGTTTAACTTGATTTCCAAAGAGGAGGAATCATGGGTCTAATTGTCTTACTGGTTGTGGGCGCAATTGCTGGCTGGATTGCCGGGCAGATCATGCGCGGAGGCGGCTTCGGTATGATCGGCAACATCGCGCTCGGAATCGTGGGAGCCATTATCGGCGGCTATGTCCTCGGCCTGCTTGGGGTCAGCCTTATGGTGGGCCTGGTCGGCGATGTCCTCCAGGGAGTCATCGGAGCAGTCATCCTACTCGGTATCATTGGCTTGATCAAGAAGTAGTGGCGGAAGGGGCCAGAGGATTCGGGGGTCCAATTCCCAGTACACTAGGCCCAAAATAAGCGTATCAGCTTCTGGGCCGCTCGATTGACTCTTTTTGAGGGTCATTTAGCCCTCTGTGGTCGACTTTCGGACTGAAGGCTGCGCGAGTCGGGCGCATCCGACGGTGATCTCCTGCTGGAGGGCCTTCGGAGTGGGATCGAGAGGCAAGAATCGGAATTTTCGGCCGTTTTCGAACAGCCTTCGACCTCAGCCCTTGAACCTCCGTGGATTTTCTTTGCTTTGTCCTGTGGCGGGTTAGCCGTAGCGGACCCGCTTGGGCGACGGCACTCCGCTCAGCAGCGTTTCGGTCCAGTCGTTGACGTTCAGCAGCCGGTAAAGAAGACGTCGCCCCCGCTGCAGGATCTGGCAAGGAATCTGAACCAGCCGGCGCAGGAACCGGCGATACTCCATCTTCAGAATCCGCTGCCCCATCGTCTTGTCGGATTGCACCAGGCCCAGCCAGGCTTTCAAGTTCCAGGCCTGGGCAGCAATCACCAGGTACGCCCAGTTGGACTCGAGGCTGTCCGAGGGCATCCGCATCGCCTGAACCCCGTTCTTGAGCTGCTCCACCACATTCTCCTGATGGCAGCGACGATTGGCTGAGAAAACCACTTCCCTGGCCGACTCCTTTCGCAGGTTGGTCAGATAGAACAGATAGCGGGTCTCGTCAAAGAGCCGTCCCTGTCCTTGGGTGACCGTAATTTGCTTTCGCACCACCACCAGCCGATAGTTCTGCTTGCAGGCCGCCGGTCGCTAGGCCAGCTCGGCCACATCTTCCCGCTCCAGTTGCAGATTGCGATAGCCATTCTTTTTGACCAGGGCCTGGCGGATATTCTTGCGCCGCCGTCTTCGCAGTTTCTTCTTCTTTGCCCTATCCAGCCGACTCCAGGCGCTGGGCTCCAGTCCTTCGGCCCGACCAACCAACCCCTGGCTGGAATCCGCCCCAAAGAGAAACTCTACGCCCTCCTGATCCCAGCGGTCCAGATGACGCGTCTGCGTAAAATCCGTGTCGCCCCGCAGCAACACCTTCTGGAAACCACCACCGCGCACCAACTCGATGGCCCGATCCAGCACCTCGGCCGCGCCTTCATGGGAGGGTCGGTTGCCCGACCGATTCACCAAATAGAGCACCTCGTTGGTCTCAGCCACAGACACTACCAGCGGATGATAGCTCCAGTGGCCGGTGTAGCTCATTCCGATTCCGCTCTTACACTGTCCATCCGTCGGGGCGATCGTCCCGTCCACATCAATCGTGGCCTGACGGTGAAACTCCTTGTCTTGGTTCGACCACACTTTCCGTCGCGCCTCATTGACCGCTTCCATCAGATCCCAGATCGAATTCCTGTCGAAGCGCCGCAGGAAGTCCCCCTCCGTGGACGGCGCCGGCACCTTGCGGGCCCCCAGCGTGTCCAGATACACCGGGTCCCGGCGTCGAGCCTCCACGTCCTGCAGGCAGCTACCGCCCGTCATGACGTTGTAAATCAGATTGAGCACATGATCCGATTCCCGGTACGGCAGATGCCGCTCCAGCACCTTCACCCGTTGGTCGATGGTTTCGGCCAGTTCCAGCTGCTTGACCAGCAGCTGGATCACACCCAGCCCCCCGCAGTCCACGGCTCTGACTCGATCCGAAATCTCATAATGGATGTTGCCCCCGCGCAGCACCCTTTGGCCCTTCTCCGGCATCCAACTCCGATCTAATCGATCTTCACTTCCCGATTGCCGTTTGCGCAGGATTTCGATATCTTTTGGGTTCACCTGAAATGCCTTTCTTTTCGGTGTTTTCCAGAGTTTTTTTGCAACCCTAGAATACCCGACAGGACTGGCATTTCGGGCCTTTTCAGGCCCTTGGAATCAACACTGATGTACTTGCTTTGGGCCTAGGTCCGGGAGACCTTTCTTTCAAGGCGCTTGCGGTTATGGGAATTGGACCCCTGAAACCCCTGGACCCCACCGCACCTGTCCAGTGGATCGCCGAAAGGAGGGAATACAGCGCGAGTATTCCCGAAACCCGAACATCCTGACAATTCCCGGACAATTCGATGACCAACCTGACGACTAATTGCTTTCTAATTCAGTCCAGAAATCAGAATCCACGTTGGGGGGAAAATGATCGGTCGCGTCGCTTACTTAGCGTTTGTTTCGATTTTCGTGTTGACGGCTCCGCTGTTCTTGATCTCGTGTTCAATCTCGCCGCAACCGGAGCACCCAGTCAGAAACCTTAGATTTCTTCCGGAAGACATCCCCGAAGACGAACTCGACGACATGATGCAAGAAAACCTGCGTGGCTTAGGATTGCCTCGCCGACAGAGCCAGGGGTGCCTGTTTTGCCACGTCGGCAATTCGGAAGAACCATCCGGATCCTGGGATTATGCGTCAGACAGGAAACCCGAGAAACAAAAGGCCCGCGAGATGATGGCGATGGTAGCTGACATCAACCGCCGTCTAGCCGGATTGGAGAACCGGGTTGACCCTGATCTCGTCGTTACCTGCTACACGTGTCACGCAGGGCGGACCGATCTACGGCCGCTCCCTGAGCTCCTCATGTCGTCATACCGATCCGGTGGAGTGGAAGAATTGGTTGAGGGCTACCGACGCCTGCGGGACCGTTACTACGGCGCCGATGCTTATGACTTGCGTCCCCGCGTGTTGTCGGGGCTGGCTATCGGACTCGCCGACTCTGGAGCTTTTGATGACGCACTCGTCGTGGCGAATACCAACGCCGAATTCTTCGCCGACGTGGCCAAAATTGGCGAAACTGGACAGCTGATTCGGTTGCAGCGGGTGTAAGCAGAATTGGACATTGAGGAAGCTCTCGTCGAATTTGACCGGATGCGCTCCGTGGAAGAAGTGTCTTGGAGTGTCCTAGATTCGTTCGGGTGGAGACTCAGCAGAAGAGGTGAGCCAACTGACGCTCTCGAGGTGTTCAGACACAATCTTGACACCTTTCCGGATCAATACATTCCCAACGAAAGTATGGGCGATGCGTACTGGCTTATCCTGGATGACTTAGAGGCGGGAATCGAGATGTTTGACAAGTGGCTCGAGGTGCATCCCGATCACGTGATGGCAAGGCGGCGTGTGGCTACTCTGCGGGCGGACCGCTAACTTAACTGCGCAGCTAAGCACGTTGCAAGGGAGAGGTGCCTATCCCGGTGGCCGATCGGGCAACGGGGCGGTGGCAAAGAAGTCCTCATAGAAGCGCCGGGTGTAGTCTTCGAGTAATTCCTGCACTCTTTCCCATCGCTCGGAATGAACCACCAGGCCGGCATGATTTTTTTTCTTGAGCCGCCACACGATCTCGGGATCCGTGTAGCCGGAAAGATTGGGGACTTTCTGGCGGGCCAGCGAAACCAGGATTCCGGAGTAGTCCCGCCGGACTTCGGGAAGTTGGTAGCTTCGACCGGGCGTCTCGATACGGCCCCACTCCTTCCACAGGTTGATTCCGCTGGAAGCCTCCACCATGTCGGCGATGTGGGCCCCTCCGACCCGCGCTCCGGTCTCCAGGAAATAAAACTCTCCGTCCGCCTCAGACCGAATAAACTCGGTGTGCATGACACCGGCCCTCAACCCAAAAGCGGTGACTACTCGCCGATTCAGCCGTTGCAATTGCTCTTCTTCCTCACTCCCAAATACCAGGTTGTAAGTCGAGAAGACGCCCCCCTCATGAGCCACCCGCATCGGCGTCGAGGAATAACGGTGACAGCGAGCAAAGAGAACAGCACTGCCCCAGACTATCGAATCTACGTGGTAGACGGCTCCCGGCAGGAACTGTTCGATTAGGTGAAAGGACTGCCGATCGCCCAATTCGTCCAGAACCGGCCAGATCTCGTCAGCCGAATTGAGCTTCTTGATCCCGATCGCGGATGCCTGAGAACGGGGTTTCAAGACCCAGGGAGGCGGCACACCTTCCATGAAGGAACGCAAGCGATCATAGTTCAGGACATGCTCGAAGGCGGGCACTCGAATACCATGGTCGGCTGCCTCGGCTCGCATCGCCAGTTTGTCACGAAAGTAACGAGTGCGTGTTTCCCCCAGCCCGGGAATCCGCAAGTGCTCACGCAGTCGCGCCGCTCGCTCCAAATCGAAGTCATCCAGCGGCACGATCCGGTCAATCCAACGCTCGCGTACTTGATAGCTGATGGCTCGGGTCACTTCGTCCATATTCCAGTCATCCTGAGCACCTGGAACATAGAAGGTCTCTTCGATGGCCTCCCAGGGCCATTCTTCTTCTTGTAACTTCTCGGAAGTAAGCAGCAGAACCCGGTTTCCCAGTGCGTGAGCTTCTTGGATGAACTCGACGCCTTTGAAATAGGATGCGATAGCGAGGATGGTCGGACGCTCTCGATCATGCATGGCAAGAGTGCTCCGTCAGAAGCCTGTCCGAGCTCCTGGCTGAAGAATGAGTAAATTCGTTCGCTGTCAGGACCTTCCAAATTCTAGCTCGAAACACTCCCGGTTTTCCCAAGTTTTCTCTCGGAATCCCCATATCAGGAGTCTGGCCTCCTCTTATTGGAACGGGAGACCTTATCCGCACTCATTCATGGAACGAGAAAACGGATCACCATTGGAGATCAACTCGAGTGGCAAAGGTCTTGCTAGAATCTTAGCGAAGCTGTATACGAATGGATCTTGCGAGAAGATTCTCCATGAGTTTGAAACTGAAACTGTTCCTTTTCTTCGGAAGCCTAATGGCAGTGCTCATGGTGACCCAGTGGTGGTTGGTCCGCCGAATCAGTGCCAACACGGTGGAGGAATTCGCCAATGCGACCGCCAACATTACCCAGCAAATGGTGGAGTTTTTTAATCAGCAACTGAGAGATAGTCCGAAGGTAGGAGAGACGGTCCGGATCATCCTAAAAGACGAAACCGAGACCGTCGAGCATTTCGCTCGACGCGGGGGAGAACCGCTACCAGACGCGAGCCCCGGCAAGCGCCAATTGGCGGTTCAGGATTTCAGAATCCGATCAACTATTCTGGCCGGGGAGGCGGGCGACGCCGAAAGCGAGTTTCCTACTCGAAGCTTGGAAACGACGTTTGAGATGAGCAGCGGGGAGCAAGGAGATCCCCTGCTGGAGCCAAATACACGAATGCTGGCCATCCGGGTGGCCGGACCGGGGACAGAAAAAGAGATTTCCGTTTCATCGAGCCAGCTGCAAGCCTCGATGGGACAGTTCAGGACGCAACTGCTCCTGGGAACCGGCCTGATCCTCATCGTTGGGTTGGCGGCCGCCGGAGTGCTGTCCAACCGTATTTCCCGCCCCCTGCGGGAGCTTTCTACGGCTTCCGCCGAAATCGCAGCCGGCAACTGGGGTCGACAGGTGGAATCTTCAGGAACTGCCGAGCTAGAAACTGCGATTCATGCATGCAACCGAATGTCGCGCGAGTTGCAGACCTACGCTCGCGCCCAGGAGAGTTGGCAGCAGGAACGGCATCTGTCTGAACTAGTGCACTGTCCGATAAGTTCCCGATGTCAATATTGGCCGAGCGATTCGCGTGCATTTTGGACCTTTGCCAGGATTGAGTCAGCAGTGGCGCGCCACTTGAAGGGCTTGGCCGAGCGTTGATTGTGAACCCGAATATATCTTTTGATTTCCTGTCTCAACTCTTGGACGCTGCTGAAAGAGTTTCTGTAGATCGAACGGCGCTCCAGCTGTGAGAACCAGCTTTCGACGGCATTGAGCCAGGAGGCGCTAGTGGGCGTAAAGTGGAGGTGGTATCGGGGCCGCTGGGCCAGCCAGCTTTGAACCTGCGTGGTCTTATGAGTGCTCGAGTTGTCCAGGATTAAGTGGACATCCAGTTCGGGCTCGACCGCTTGATCAATCTGGCGGAGAAAAGCCAGGAACTCCTTGGCTCGGTGCCTATTGGTGATGCGGCCCATGACCTCACCTGTCACCACATCGAATGCGGCATACAGACTGGCTGTACCGTGGCGCTTGTAATCGTGTGTCCGGCGTTGGATCTGTCCCGGTCTGAGCTGGAGCATCGGCTGAGTTCTATCCAGAGCCTGGATCTCAGTTTTCTCGTCCACGGATAGAACCAGCGCATTGTCGGGCGGATCCATATACAGCCCCACCACATCGATTACCTTTTCGGCGAAGTGAGGATCGTTGCTGATTTTAAAGTTACGGACTCGATGCGGCTTCAGGTCGGCTGCCTTCCAGATCTGGGCGACTTGATGTTTGCTCACTCCGGAGTGTTCGGCCATCAGTCGCACACTCCAGTAGGTCGATTCCCGTGGGATGCGTTCAACGGTGGCTTTGAGAATAGCTCGCACATTGGCATGCGATAGCTTCCGCGGACGGCCCGATCGAGGTCGATCCTCCAGTCCTGACACTCCCTGCTCAAGATAGCGCCTGCGCCACATTTGCACACTCAGTAGCCGCTTGGAGAGCCTTTCCGCAACTTCAGTCGCCGTCAGCCCCTGGCCGCAAGCCAGAATTATTTGAGCCCGTTCGGCCAAGACTCGATCGGTCTTGGAAGCCCGCAACCAGGACTCCAGTATTCTTCGATCTTGTTCGGGTAGCTTTAGTCGAATGTGGGGTCTTGCCATGCCCAACAATAGCAAACTACCCTGACATTTAACATCGGGAACTTTCCGGACAGTGCACTAGGCGAGGTGGCCCGCAGCCTGGCCCATACGATTCGTAATCCTCTGAATGTGTTAGGACTCTGTCTGGAAGAGTTGGGAAGCCGATCTTCCGAGCCCGCAGAATCCGAAGAACTAGTTGGAGCCGGTCGCCTCCAAATCCAACGCATCGACCAATGGATCCGCTCCTTCCTATCCTTGGCCAGACAGCCCGAGACACTGCTTGAGACTGTTGCCTGGGAGCCGTTGATCGAGGACATTGTGCTCGAATTGGCCCAGACTCTCAGCCAACATTCGGTCAAGATCGACCCCGACGTAGCCCAACTCCCGCCGATCATTGGGAGCGAAGCCGAACTTCGTGGAATGTTGCAGGCCTTACTGGCCAACGCCGTTGAGGCATCTTCGACCGGAATACCGATCCAGCTACGCGGGCGAAGATCCGGCCCTCATGTCGTGATCGAGATTATTGATCAGGGTGAAGGGCTCGCTGCAGAAGTACGGGCGAATCTCTTTTCACCCCATGTGACAACCAAAGTCAATGGGTCGGGCATGGGACTGTACTTGACACGGCAGATCGCAACCACGCGTTATCAGGGGAATCTCGAGTTAGAGGACCACGCCCCCCGCGGCACCCTGGCTCGTCTCACCCTCGGCTTGCAGCGAGGGCTTGGCGGGAGACTTGCTTGAAGACTCAAACGGCAGGCAAGAGGAGTGTTCTGATCGTTGAGGATGACGACAACCAGCGCTGGCTGATGGCTCGTATCCTCCGGGCAGAAGGCTATCTGGTGCGGACGAGCGCCTCTGCTGAGGAAGCTGCGGCAACCCTTCGCGAGCAACCTCTTGATCTAGTCGTCAGCGACTGGAAGCTTCCAGTAGCAGACGGTCTTGAGCTGCTCGAGATCGTGCAGCGAGAATCTCCTAAGAGCGCGTTCATCCTGGCCACTGCTTACGGCTCGATCAGCCATGCCGTAGCGGCAATTCGCCAAGGAGCCGACGACTATCTTGTCAAGCCATTTCAACGCCAGACGCTGCTCCTTTCGGTGGAGAAAGCTCTCCGCGCCCGATCGCTGCTGGAAGAGAATCGGCTACTCTCCGAGGCACTCCAGGAAAGAGACAAACTCGTCGAAATGATTGGCCGGGGGCGGGCCATGCGCCACGTCTTTCGCCGCCTGGAAAAAGTCGCTCCCACTCGGGTGACGATCCTCATTAGCGGAGCCTCCGGAACCGGGAAGGAACTGGCGGCCCGCGCCGTCCACTCCCTTTCGGCACGGAACCAGAAACCATTCGTGGTGCTGGATTGCACAGCCATCCCGGAAGGATTACTGGAATCCGAGCTTTTCGGCACCGAGAAAGGGGCCTACACCGGCGCCGAAGAGCGGCGGATCGGTAAATTTGAAGCGGCCCATGATGGAACACTCTTCCTGGACGAAGTCGGGGAACTTCCCCTCAATCTGCAGCCCAAACTCCTGCGAGTGGTGCAATCGGGACGCTTTACGCGGGTCGGAGGCACTCAGGAAATCGAGGTCGATGTAAGACTGGTTTCAGCTACCAACCGGGATCTCGCTCAGGAAGTCCATCTCGGGAACTTCCGGCAGGATCTCTACTACCGGCTCAACGTAGTGCCAGTCGCGATGCCTGCTTTGCGGGAAAGGCGGGAGGACATTCCATTGCTCATCGAGCACTTCATGGCCGCTTCTTGCCGACGTCATGGTGTTCCGCTGCCTCAGCTCACCTCTCCCGTTCTGAAGCGCCTGGTGGACTACCCCTGGCCGGGCAACGTCCGACAGTTGGGCAACGTGATCGAGCGCCTCGTCCTACTGGCCGAGAATGGCCAGGTCCGAGTCGAGGATCTGCCAAACGAATGGGAGACAGACATCCCGGCTGCCAACTTCAAGCTTCCGGCCCAAGGAATTTCCTGGGACGAACATGAAAAACAGTGTCTCAGTCAAGCGCTGGGACTAGCGGCCGGAAACAAAACTCGCGCAGCCCAGCTACTGAACCTCCCCTACAAGGCTTTCTTTTACCGACTGTAGAAGCATAGGCTGACCTGAAACTTTAGTCCAACTGATAATCCCCCGGATCAAAGCCCGGATCTGGAAACTGCGGATCCATTTCTTCCAGCGCTTCGACGATCGCTCTCGTGACGGCCAGATTCCGATACCATTTCTGATCGGCGGGAATCACATGCCACGAGGCATAGGGCGTCGAACATTGCTCCAGCATTTCCTCGAAAGCTTCGCTGTAATCGTCCCAGAGCTCTCGTTTGGCCAGATCATCCGGGGAGAACTTCCAAAACTTCTCCTTGTCCTCGAGACGCTCCTGAAATCGTTCCTTCTGCTCGTCCGGCGAAATGTGAAGAAGCAACTTCAGGATGCGGGTACCGGAATCGGTAAGCATTCGTTCGAAGTTGTTAATGTGCTCGAAACGGGGTCGCCAGACCTCTTCAGGAGCCAGATTACGTACCCGAACCACCAGAACATCTTCGTAGTGAGACCGATTGAATACGCCGATCATTCCCCGGGCCGGAGCCCGCTTGTGGATGCGCCACAAGAAGTCATGAGCCAGCTCTTGCGAAGTGGGAACCTTGAAGGAATGTACTCTCACACCCTGCGGATTGATCCCGCTGAAGACCTTCCTGATGGTACCATCCTTGCCTCCCGCATCGCGGGCTTGGAGGACTACCAGCAGCTGTTGTTTGGACTCCGCATAGAGTCGACGTTGGAGGAGGCGCATACGTTCCTTCAGATCGGCTGTCTCCTTCTCGGCCTGCTTTCGATTGTCGTGAAGAAAATCGGCTCGAGTGGGCAGAACTCGCAAGCGCACCTTCGGGCCAAACTCGATTCGATGGGACAGCGACATGTCTAACCTCCAGAAAAATCACTTAATTCAACTGCCATCTTATGGCATATAGAGATAGTGAGACTCAATCGTGTGAAAGGACTGTTCATGAAACGCCTACATAAGCTCGGACTTTTCTTGACTCTAATCCTGCCAGCCACGGCCCTCCTGCTGGCCTTTCCAAACGGACCGTTTCCGCGCTTGACCGGCGGCTTTGGTGAAGACACTTGTTTGAGTTGTCATGATTCCCAGCCTTGAATGCAGGGCGCACGCTGGGCGGCACATTTCAAATCGAGGGTGTTCCGGAAAACTATGTGCCCGGCCAAGATCACGATTTTAAAATAGTCATTTCTCATCCCGGACAGAGCCGCTGGGGCTTCGAACTGTCGGCACGAGTAGCTGAAGATGGCCAGCAAGCTGGAATCCTCGAGCCTGTTGATGCTCTGAGTCAGGTGAAACGAGCACGCAATATCGAGTATATCGAACACACCGAGAGCGGTACCCAAAATGGATCGACCGGCTCTGTGGAATTCCGTTTCCGCTGGACTGCACCCAATCCTGCTCTGGGCCCGGTGCTCTTCAATGCCAGTGGGAACGCTGCCGACGGGGATGGCAGTACGGCTGGCGACTTCATCTACACTTCCGGAGCCTACTCGGGAGGACCGGGTCTCCCTGCCGCTTCACAATTGGAGGTCGCTTCCGAGTCCCCTCGACCGAGTCGCCGGATCTCGGATGATTCGCGCGTCGCTCATATGCCGGCTCCCGTCGATCTCAATCGGGGCAATGTGGAAGTGATCATCCAGCATCGCTTCCTGGCCCGTTTCTGGGGCGCGATGGAGCTCCCGATGCCGGGAATGCCTTTGGCATTGACTTTGGAGCCAATATCAACCTGGAGGTTGGCTACGCTCTGACCGACCGACTCAGCGTCGGTGTCTCGCGAGCTCGCTTCGACCAGATCATCGGATTGTCGGGGACGTACGAGATTCAGACGGATCGCGATTCGCCCTGGAAACTCTCGGTGCGCGGGGGGGCCGAGGGCCAGCGCAACTTTCAGGAGCACTATTCGCCGTTCCTCGAAATCCCGGCCCAGTTTTACTACAAGTTTTTCCGGGCGAATGTGACGCCTATTTTTGCCTTCAATTCCCGTCGCGACATACTTGCTGAGGTGAGGAATGACGGCGTGAATCCGGAAAGCAATCACACCTTCGCAGTCGGCCTGGGTACCGACCTCGCCTTGAATCGGAGGGTTCCCCGCATTTCAGGCTTCGGAGGTTTCGGAGGAGATCGCTCAGCGGTCAGCGGAGGCTTGAAGATCCGCATTTTTGGGCACGTTTTCCACGTACTGCTCAGTACCAGCCGAGTCTTTACTCCGGCCCAATATAGCGTGAATTCGACTTCAACCGACTACGCTGTGGGCTTCAACATCTACCGCCGGGTGTCGCGGTGACAATACTCTTTCCTATCCGATTGCCTCGCAGCTCAGGCTGGGGTCGACTGCCCGAACGCGGGGGTGGAGCGTCCATTTTCAGAGCGCCAAGCGGCAGCGCGAGCGCGGGAAAGCGTGGCGACGATTTGCCGAAAACTCCGCTTAGAACCGGCCGGCGCTTCCGCTTGCGGCTCCGCTATCTTGCGCCTGGCGAAAGTTCGTCACTGCTGCGTCCTCGGCTCTGATACTCTCACTTCGCTCTCATCGGCTCGGCGGTCGATCTGATTGAATCCTCTCGGTTGCGGCCCCGCGCTATGTCTCTGCGATCCATTTCATTCGCACCCCAAGGCAATCGGTCTGCCGACCCGATGCTGGACTACTGATGAGACGTGATCGGTATGGCTTCATTCTCGAAGTATAAGATCGGTCCAATCCCGGGGACGGTTCCGCGCAAGGCAAGCAGTACCAATGGCTGAGTTGATTCAATTCGCATTACGTCGCCGCGGGCTTGGCCAAACTCATGATCCAGAACGGCTGTCGTCTTTGCCCTGGGCAGTAGCCCACTGCTGAGCGTGACCCGCGCAACTTCCTCTCCTGAGGCCATCTCCAAAACGGCTTCTATTTCGGCTGGTTCCGGTCCCAAATTGACGGCTGCCAACCCCTCGAAAACCATGTCCCATTCCCCTGCATAAAGCAGATATTGACTGTCTATGGTCGTCGTCTCGCCAACATGTGCCGTGACTCCCTGGATTGTGTTGATCCGATAACCGGCGCTGAGAGCAACCTTTACCGAACCACAGATCCCGATGTGACTGACCGCTTGTTCACCGAAAATGACTGGGGACGGCTCCAACAGTGTCTGACCAGCCGGAATCTCCAGCACGGCTGACAGCAACGGTGCGCCATCTTCGGAATAAGGAATCAACTCGATCTCATTCGCTTGATTGCCGAGGTTGGTGGCCAGACTGGTGGTAGTTACACCCGAGTCAGCCGGCGTAACGTGAGGAATCCAACGTTGTGGCTCACAACTCGGTTGCTTTCCCAAGGGAACCCGCCAGGCCCCTCGACCGTGAGTAAAGGCGAATAGTAGTGGCCGTTGATTGGGTCTGGCCAGGATGGAAATCGACTCGGTCACGGCATTGGCAAAGCCACTGTTCTCGACAGCCCATTGATTGCCCCCAACCGTAGACACGAAGACGCCCAGATCGGTGGCCAAGAAGAGCCTCTGGCGATCCTCCGGGTCGACCAGGAGTGCGTGTACCGGAATGTCGGGAATTCCACTTTCCCCCTGACCGTCAATCGGGCTTCAGCTGGCGCCTCCGTCCGCTGTTTTCCAAATATGACTGCCTCCAAAACCGGCATAGGTCGAGTAGGCTACCCGCTGCTCCTCCGGATCGTGCGCGATCCAGGAAACGAAACCCGAACGGGGTTGGCTGATCGGCCAGGAAGAGGCGGAATTGGAGGTGAGAGCTTGGGCTTGCCGGTGGATCACTCCATCTTCTCGCCCTACCAGCACATGGTTGGAGTCGGCTGGCGACACAGACAGGGCGCTAACCCGGCCGCTCCCACTCAAGCGAGCAGAGGCCTGAATCCAGGTCTGAGCTCCATCGCTAGTCCGCCACACCCGGCGCCCCCCTGTCCAGAGTCGGGACGAATCACCGGGAGACATCACGAACGGAGTAATGAAGAGAACTTCTGAGGGACTTTCCCGAATTCCTCTCCTGGCGGATGAGAATGTCTTGCCACCATCGATCGATTTGAACAGATTCAGCAGCTGAGATTCCGCATACACGACGGAGGGATCTTCGGGATCCACAGCAACCTAGCCTCCGTCGCCCCCTAAGATGTGACGCCAACCGTTTCGACCGGTGTCATCTCCTCCGATGAGAGTGCCATTGTCCTGGGTCCCGCCCAGGTAACGTTGGCCATCGGGAAAAGGGGCGCCATGGTAGAACTGGGTGATGCCGAGATCTGTGTTGAGCGGGACCCAGGCCACCTCCGCATTTTGCGAACTGCATGCGGCTTCAGGTCCCCTGGCTGAATTCGCGCGTGCATTGTCCGTCCGCCAAACACCTCCATCTCCCCCGACAAACAGGGTTTGATTGGAAACCCCGTCGTAATCGGGATGGAAGGTCAGGGCATGCTGATCAGCGTGGAGTGAGGGAGGAGAGTGCCACCAATAGGAAACCAGACCCCAGTTTTGCCCCCCGTCATCGGACCGAAAAAGATCTACTCCACCGGCCCACACGACGTCGGGAGAGACAGGATCGACGGCAATCACGTTCGTGTACCATCCCAGATTCGAAGCCCTATCCGAACCCGACCCGAAGCCACAAGTACCGAAGAAACCGATGTAGGGATTGGATAGGATCAATGTGTTCAACCGAGTCAGGTCGCTGTTCTTAACCAGGGTGATCCAGCTCCCTGGAGCACCTCCCGAATCCGATCGGAAAACGGCGTGAAGTCCTCCGTTGAAATTGAAATCAGGATTGTTTCCGCGCAGATAGCTAGCTGACAGAGCATAGACTCGATCCGGTTGGGAAGGTGCTATGGCCAGAGAAGTCCTGCCCATCCCGAGTTCGGTAAATGCCAGATGCCACGGGAGATCGCCTTCGGCCTGAGGTTGACGGTAGATGACAGCTTGAGACGGAAGGCCGAAGGTTCCACAAGAGACCAGGAGGAAATCAGTATCGGTGTCGTTTCGTTGTGTAAGATCGAAACAGCCTCCCATCAAGGAGGTAGAAAACACCTGTGCCCAGCTCTGCCCTCCGTCGGGTGACCTCCAGACCCCGGTGCGGGTAGCGGCATAGAGGCGAGCAGAATCGCGACTACTCACGATCAAGTCATTCACCCAGTGGAAATCGCTCGTATTCGTATTCTCCAAACGTCTCCAAGAGGCCCCCGCGTCCTCGCTCTTGAAGATCCCAGCCCCCCGCAAAGGCAGTCCGGTGCCCCGGACGATCTCGCGAAAGTGCCCCTCTCCCGTCCCGGCATAAAGAATCCGAGGGTCGGCGGGATCCATTGCCATCACGCTGACCGCGATATTGGGGAGCATGTCCGTCAGCGCTTCCCAATTCTGGCCTCCCGAAGTCGTCTTCCAGACCCCACCCGAGACCCCCGCCGTATACATGGTGGCAGGGTCCCCCGGGTCAATCAGTAGAGCGCGGGTCCTTCCCCCAATGTTCCCAGGCCCTAAGGGCTCCCAGGCTTCCGGCTGACCTGTGTCCCGGATGCCCTCGGGACCCAATCTCTGCCCCTCCCCGCCCTCATCCCGGTAGCGGTTCTCCCGAGTGGAATAACGTCGCATTCGGCGCATCCTGTCGAGCGCATTGCGGTATCGAGCATAGTAATCGTCGGAAGCTCCAGCGGAGATCCGGCGCTTCTCCTGGTAAAACTGAGCCGCGGCATCAGGATCATCAAAGGCTGACGCCGAGCCTTCTCTGGACGAATCGATGAGGGCGGGGAGTATCGGGCTCAGCACCGTGAAAGCGATCCAGGACGCCAAGCAACAAAAGGCCGCGGAAACGACCGGCATACGAAAATTCATTCCCTACCTCTTGGGGAAAATCCGAAATCCGAAATCCGATCGCAGAGTAGACCGGTCGCCCAAGTCGCCAGCAGATCATCGAGCGGGGTTCATCGGACAGCCCTTGCAAGCGCTTGGCGACGCTTTTAAGAGATCGCAAGCGAGATCGAGATCTGCAAGCTTTTCTCTTGAGCCTATTCTAGCGCTGATCGCTGACCATCGGTGCTTCTCCCGGACACTCGCTTAAAGATAAGTCGTAGTCTGAGACGCCATCGTGTTGTCGCTGGCCTTGATCAGACCGGTGGCGTCGCTGAGCCATTCTACGTAGTCGCCGACTTTGAAGCCGAGTTTTAGGCTTTGGGTCATGGGTGCTCCAGTTCCTTGTGGAAGCCCCGCCCTTTTTTCATCAATCCACTTCTCAGTTTTGCTTTCTCTCCAACGCCTCCAAGCGGCGTTCCATCACTTCGTTCTCCGCCTTCGACTCAATGATCTCCACGTCTTTTTGGGCTGCCAGCTCCTTCACCGTTTCGATCAGTGTCTCAACCTGGGCCTTCAGGCTCGCCTCGGAGTCTTGCGAATTCTCCATTTCGGACTCGTCATGGGATTGAATATACACCAGTTTTTCACCGGAGAGGGATTCCACCAGACGGACCGTCTTGAGCATGTCCACATTGATCTTGCCGTGCTCGTTTTCCGAGTAGAACGACCAGGCCAGCGGTTCCGAAGGTTAGCCAATGAGGGAGAAATTGTGGGGCGATAGGGTGGAGATGTTCCCCCCCTCGTCCCGGACCTTCAGTTCAGATAGGCCAGAGCCGCCAACATCATCTTCAGCGTACAGCTGCACTCCATCGGCGATCGATGTGATTGGTATTGCAGCATTCTTGATTGCGACGGTCCCCACGATCTGCACGTTGCCATCGATCCCCACGTTCCCATCCGAGAAGACACCTCCTGCTCCCACGTTGAGCCCGCCGGTAACCTGAACCTGGCCCTGGGCAATCATGTCGTTGCGAACCTGCAGGACACTGACCTGGTCCAATCCTGAGTGGAGCTGCGGGATGATCGCCGATACATCGATTTCTGTCCGCTGCCCAGTCAAGACAGTCACGGGTCCTCCGCCGAGCGAGCCGGCAAAGTCGGTCCTGCGTGACGGGTTGGCCAGAATCGACAACTGTAGCTGGTAGTCGATCGTCGTGTCCTCTTGCCCGATCAGCACGACCTCGGCGCCCACAAAGGCGCTCATCTCGGAGGGGCCCGTGAAGCTAAAGCGCGTCTGACCCTCATTCCGCTGGGATGTTGTACTGAGCAGATCATTGGCTGGCGAGACAGGGGGCACCCATAGCTCATCGGTGGCCATCAGCGGACTGCCGGCTGTCACGAGCAGCGTCAAGAAGGCCTAGGACAGTTCTTCGAGGAGAGCGTCGAGCAAACATGCGTACTCCTTTGGCAGGGTTAGTTTTTCGCGAAACCTGCCGACAACACTACCAGTTGGAGACGGTCGCGAATAGGACACCGTATGGACGTCTGGCTCAGACGCGAATTGTGCACTCAATTGCGAAGTTACGGCCCGGCCGCCAAGGCTGCGCGTAAGAAGCGAGCCGTGTGGGAAGTCGTATGGGCCGCCACTTCTTCAGGAGTACCTTGAACCAGGATTTCACCCCCTGCCGACCCTCCTTCGGGCCCCAGATCGATAATCCAATCGGCACTCTTGATGACATCCAAATTATGCTCGATGATGATCACTGATCCTCCTTTGGCAGTCATCTTCTGGAGAGCGGCAAGTAGCCGGTTGATGTCTTCGAAATGCAGGCCGGTGGTCGGCTCATCGAGGATAAAGAGAGGCTGACTCGAAATCTTCCGGCCCAGGTAGGCAGCCAGCTTGATCCGCTGGGCTTCACCTCCCGAAAGGGTGGTGGCCGATTGACCCAGCCGCAAGTAACCCAATCCCACCTCTCGCAGGACTTTGAGCTTGCGAACAATCTTGGGCAGGTTCGCAAAAAAAACCAGAGCCTGGTCTACGGTCAAGGCTAGTACATCGGAAATGTTCTTGCCTTTGAAGCGGATATCCAGAATTCGATTCTGGTAGCGAAGCCCCTTGCAGTCCTCGCACACCAGCTCCACATCGGCCAGAAATTGCATCTCGACGGTAATTGTTCCTGCCCCTTGACAGGCCTCGCACCTCCCGCCCGCAATGTTGAATGAAAACCCCCCTGGCTTGAGACCAAGAGAGCGGGCCACCGGTAGCGACGCGAAGAGTGCCCGGATCTCATCGAAAGCCTTCACATAAGTAACTGGATTAGAGCGGGGCGTCTTTCCGATAGGGCTTTGATCGACCATCAGGACTTCACTCGGATAATCCCAGCCTTCGAGACGGTCCAATGCACCGACCGAGTCTTTCCACTCCCCACGCATCTTTTGTAGGCCAGCATACAGGGTGTGGTGGACCAGTGTCGATTTCCCGGAACCGGAAACTCCCGTGATACACACCAAGACGCCGAGAGGAATCTGAACGGTCAGGTTCTTCAAGTTGTGCTGGCGGGCACCCTCGATCAGGATCCGCTTGCCCAGATTCGATCGACGGAAGACCGGGGTCTTGATCTTGAGTGTGCCGGACAGGTACTGGCCGGTCAAAGAATCCTGGTTTTGGCACAACGAGCTGTAGTCCCCACAATGAATCACCTCACCGCCCTGCTCGCCGGCGCCTGGCCCCATGTCGATGATCTGGTCGGCTGCCTCCATCATGGCCCGTTCATGCTCGACGACAACAATCGTGTTTCCCAGATCACGCAAGCTCTTCAATATCTCGATCAGCCGATGCTCATCTCGAGCGTGTAAACCGATCGACGGCTCATCCAAGATATAGAGGGCACCGACCAGCGATGATCCGAGCGAAGCCGCCAAATGAATCCGTTGCATCTCTCCACCACTGAGTGTGGCCGTGAGACGGTCGAGGGCCAGATAGTCTAATCCCACACGCTTCAAGAAATTCAGCCGCTGTCTTATTTCGTGGAGCAACTTGTCTGCGATCTTCTCCTGCTCGGCCTCGAGCTGAAGCTCGTCGAAAAACCGGCAAAGCTGGGAAATCGGCTGGGAAGTGAGCCGAGTGATACTCAGTCCCCCGACCAGGACATCCCTCGCTTCCCGACACAAGCGCTCGCCACGACAATCGAGGCAGACGGTGTATCCGCGGTAGCGGCTGATCAGGATTCGAACATGCATCTTATATTTCTTCCGCTCCAGGTAACGAAAGAAGCCGACCACCCCCGGATAGGTCCCATCACCTTCCCAAATGGCTTCCTTGAGTTGCCCGGGAAGGTCGCGGTACGGGAGATCCAAATCGACACTTCGCTGGCTCAGATACTCGAGCAAGCGCTCCTGGTAACGCCGGTAACGAGGTTTGCAGAAGGGATCCACCGGGCCCTCTCGCAACGTCCGGAGCTCATTGGGGATTACCAGTCCGGGATCGATGCTGATGGTGTTTCCAAAACCCTGGCAGGTCGCGCAAGCGCCGTAGGGATTGTTGAAGGAGAATAGCAGAGGTTCGGGGTCTCGATAGGTAACTTCGCAATACTGACACTCCAGGCGTTCCGAAAAGCGAAGAGTCTGGACCTCAGGGTTCTCGGCGTCGGGTAGCAGCATTACCTCAGCAACCCCTTTGCTGGCCGCGAAAGAACTCTCCGTTGCATCCGCGATCCTCTCTCCGTCGTTCTCGCTAAGAACCAGCCGATCGATCAGTAACCGATATCCATCGAGAGTTTCGAGCCCGGGGGCAGGTAATCGAACAATCTGTCCTTCGCGATCGAGCAGTCGACTGAATCCCTGTCGCAGCAGAGTATCGAGTGTGGCTGAGAGGGAACATCCTCGCTTCTCATCATCGCTCGTCACAAAAACGGAACCCTGCAGCGGAACCGTGAAGTAGAGACGGCTCCCGGCGCCCAGGGACTCCACCTTCTCGACCACATCATCGACTGTGTCCTTGTTCACCTCACGCCCGCAATCACGGCAAATCACGGTTCCGGCTCGCGAGTACAGGAGCCTTAGATAGTCATATAGTTCCGTGACGGTCCCGACTGTGGAACGCGGATTGCGGGAGGAGTTCTTTTGACGGATGGCGATAGCCGGCCGAATTCCGTGGATCTCGCGAACTCTGGGCTTCTGGATCCTCTCCAGAAACTGCCGGGCATACGCGGAAAGGGACTCAACATAGCGACGCTGACCTTCGGCATACAGGGTATCAAAGGCAAGACTCGACTTTCCCGATCCACTAACCCCCGTAATCACGGTCAGTCGATCAGAAGGAATCGTGACATCGACGTTCTTGAGGTTGTTCTGAGTGGCGCCGATTATCGATATGTTGTCCTGTTGTTGCTCAGCGGACTTCATGGACAAACCATCAGTCTAGCATGGATCTTTCGCGTAATGAGGCCTGGGCGCGTGTCCGAGTATTTGGTGCGGATTGCGTTACGGCCGCCCTGGGTTGATATGCGAGGCGCCGGGCACGCGGCGCTGCCATTCAACTGCAAGAGCCCGCAACAAAGCAGATCGCCTTCTTGTTGTCCAGCCTGTTGGAGTTTGCAGGTTGGACAACAGAAGACCGCCCGTAACCCCAAGGGAACAGGGTGGTTGTTGCAGAATCTATTTGTCAAGAGCCGTCAACGATGCCAGCGCATCGCCTCCATCTCTCTCTGCGAGCTCGACTCACAGGACTCCTGTTTGCGCCCCTCCTAATGCGCGGACAGACTCCGAGCACCGTGGTATAGTGACGCCATGAAAATCGAGGCGGTCAGACCTCGCCTTGCGCTACCTGGCGGAGTCGTCAGAATCGAGGTGGACCATCTCCCGGAGCCTCACCGCGTGGCCGTACAAATCGGCGATGATCAGGCGCAGATCGTGGGCGCGTCGACCCATGCTATTTCAGTGCGAGTTCCTCATTCCGAGGGTAGCCAACTTCGCATCCGGAACGGCGACGAGAGTCAGGCTCAATTGATCGTCGCCCGCCAACTCCCCGGGGTTTTCAACTCGGTCGCCAATCCGATCGTCGATGCCAAGGGCGACCTCTTCATCACTCACAGCGGAGCTCGCGGCGAGAAAGTCCCATTCGGAGTGTTTCGGGTTTCTCTGGATGGGGAAATCGAACCGTTCTTGGCCGACATCGTCAATCCGACGGCCATCGCTATCGGTCCCGACCACTGCCTCTATGTCAGTAGCCGCCACCTGGGAACCGTCTACCGCTCCACCTATGACAAACAGGTAGAGAAATTCGCCGACGATTTGGGAGTTGCCACCGGGCTGGTGTTCGATTCAGTTGGGAACCTTATTGTTGGAGACCGAAACGGCAAAGTCTATCGCATCGAGCCCGATGGTCGCCGAGAGGTATTGTGCAGCCTTGAGCCGAGTGTTTCTGCCTACCACATCGTCATCGACCGGGACGACAACTGCTATGTATCGGGCCCCACGCTCTCGACCCGAGATTCGATCTATCGGATCTCACCTGAAGGAGTAGTCGAGGTTTACTTCCGCGGATTCGGCCGACCCCAGGGGATGGCTTTCGACCGGCAAGGCAACCTGCAAATTGCAGCTTCTCATAAGGGGCGCAAAGGAATCTTCACGATTCGAGAAGGCAAAGCGGAACAGACTATCGCAGCACCCATGCTGATCGGACTGGCCCACGATCTCGAGAACAACCGGCTCTACATGGTGAATAGTTCGAGCTTGTTCTTCTTCGACTGGTCTTTGCAAGCCTAGGCATGTCTTCTCCGGGCCACGTCGGTTTGAGGCGCAGTGAAACTTCGCTGGGAGCCCGGATCATTGATAGGGTGTCGAAAGTGGAACTTCTCGCGCCGAAACTCGTGCAGAGTGGCATGAAGATTTTCAATCGCTGCATTAGTGTTTCACTTCTCCTGTCCTCATTGGCAGTCTGTGCCGCCGCAGATGTCCAAAAACAAGCTCGTGAGATGGCGGATCTCCTGGCTTTGCAGTCGGGCGATCAGATGGCCGACCTGGGAGCCGGCAACGGAGAATGGTCGGTGGCCCTTGCTGAGATCGTGGGGAATGACGGGAAGCTGTGCTGATTCTTCTGGTCTACCATCATTTCGTCCATCCCGAAAAGATGCAGGCCGACCTCAGACGGGCGCTGCGTCCGGGAGGCCGGATTGCCATCGTCGATTTTGGACCCGAAAACAATCTCTCCCGGTCAAGCGTTCCCGGATTCCGCACTGGCCACGGTGTGGCGGCCGAAACCATTATCGTGGAGATGACAGCGGCCGGATTTCGCTTGGAAGAAAGAAGAGATCAATGGGCCAACCAGAACCGCTACCTTTTGGTCTTCGGCCTCGAAGCTGACGAATAGGGTCCAGATCCGAAGATCTGAATCCCCGGGCGGAATCCACCGAAAGTCCCAGCATCTGCCAGGAGTTGAGCTATGGCCAAAGCGTGTCAGGCAGTCCGCAGGATTGAAGCAACCGCTGAGGAAAGACGCTCCCAGTTCTCGGTCTCCTCTCTAAGTTGCTTCTGGCCTTCCTCTGTGAGGCGATAGTACTTCGCCCGGCGGTTGTTGTCAGACACCCCCCACTCGGCTCGAATCCAATTCTGCTGCTCAAGCCGATGGAGTGCCGGGTAGAGAGATCCCTGGTTGATCTGCAGAACATCCTCGGAAACCTGCTGGATGCGTTGCGAGACACCCCATCCATGCATCGGACCGAGGGCCAAGGTCTTCAGAATCAGGAGATCCAGTGTTCCCTGAAGTAAGTCACTCTTGGATTTCTTCACGATCCCTCCGTTTTCTCGAGCAGGCTATCGCAATACCTGTAGACATTCAAGGGAAGCTCCAGCGACACTGATTCACGGATATACTAAGGCTGCATGACGACTCCTGCCACAACCACTGTCCGCAAACACCGCACGGCCGGTGGAATCGACATCTTTTCGATCTCTATCAACGTTTTTGACGACTTTTGGGGGAATGTCTACGTGCTCGATCACCCGGAAGCACTCGTTTTGGTCGACACCGGCTCTGGTCTCGCCAAATCGAACCAGGGGATCGAGCAGGGCCTCCAGGAAATCGCCACACATCACGGTCGACACTTCGATGTGCAGGACTTTGAAATCATTCTAATCACTCACGGGCACATCGACCATTTCGGAGGACTGCCATTCTTGGCCGAAGCCTCCAAAGCCGAAATCTGGGTGCACCCGGACGATAGCAAAATCCTGACGGATTACACCAGTCGGTTGCAGTCAACTATCCGAAAACTGGAGCGTTTCTTGCTCGGCGCCGGCGTGAGGAGCGAAGACCGGGAGTCCTTGCTCGAAGTCTACCGATGGGGCAAAGACCACTACCGCTCTCAACCTGCGGAACCTTGCCTGACCGAGGGACTCCTCGACCCGTTTGGGTTTCGAATCCGCCCCGTCCCCGGAAATTGTCCTGGACACATCTGTATTCAGGCAGACGATATCCTACTTACGGGAGATCATGTGCTGGCACGCATCTCGCCCCACTTGGCCCCCGAAGCGATTACTGCAAACACCGGGATGCGTACCTACCTCGCATCCCTTCGCCGCATTGCACAGCTGAAAGGAATCCGCGTAGCGCTGGGCGGGCATGAGAGCCCAATCTTTTATCTGGCGGCCCGCTGCCGGGAAATCGAGCAACTGCATTGGCGCCGGCTCCGACAGGTTGAACAGCTCTGCCACCGCCCCTGCTCGATCCGCGAAATGAGCCGCTCCCTATTTGGGGAGCTGCGCAGCTACCATGTATTGCTCGGCTTGGAAGAAGCCGGCGCGCTTGCCGAATTTCTGGTTCGGGAAAGACGACTCCTTGTAGAAGCGGGCAGCGATGGCACCCGGACCTACTCACAATGCAGCCAGCGCGGATGAAGGCGGTGCCGCGACTGACAATTCATGTATTATTCGGGTTAAGCTGGCTGCAATGAAGGTCCTTTTTGTCGGAGATGTAGTGGGGCGGGGTGGGAGACGAGCGGTTCGCGAGCTCCTGCCCACAATTCAGGAACGCTTTCGGGCGGATTATACGATCGTCAATGCCGAAAATGCAGCAGGAGGATTTGGGCTGACCCCAAAGATCGCTCGGGAGATCTTAGCCGTTGGAGTCGACGTACTGACCTCTGGCAACCACATCTGGGACAAGAGGGAACTGTGGCCCCGCATGGACGAGGAAGAGCGTCTGCTACGTCCCGGGAATTACTCAAATAGACTGCCGGGAAATTGGTATTACGTAGGAGAGACCGCTGCTGGAGTTCGGATAGGAGTGGCCAATTTGCAGGGCCGAGTTTCGATGCCCCTCATCGATTGCCCTTTTCGATTAATTGATCACGAACTGGCCCAGCTACACAAAAAGACCCGAATCTGGATCCTGGACTTTCATGCCGAGGCCACCTCGGAAAAAGTGGCCATGGGCTGGTTCCTAGATGGCCGTGTGACTGCCGTTCTGGGCACTCACACCCATATTCCTACTGCCGATGCGAGGATTCTCCCCCATGGCACGGCAGTGATTACTGATGTCGGAATGACAGGTTCTTACGAATCAGTGATCGGTATGAAAACAGAAGGAGCATTGCAGCGCTTCCTGACGGGGTTACCGGGGAGGCTGGAAGTCGAGACCGTATTCCCAAAGCTCTGTGGCGTATTGATTGATCTCGATGAAGGCACCGGCGAGGCTCGCTCTATTCAGCGTGTCGAAGCGGAAACCGTGTCCTAGACGAACTTGCCTGCAGTCGAGTCCTACGGCTGCGCAGGCTGGATCCCGTACCTGCGCTGAAAATAGCGCTCCAAGACCGCCCCTTGTCCGGGAGAGCTGTTGTCGGTGACCACGACCAACTCGACCAATGTACCTCTCCAAGGGTGTGCTCCGTCCCGACGCGATCCCTGGCTGTTTAACTTGGCCTCCTTTTCCAAAGCGACATCATCCACCGAATAACTATTGAAATTCAGCAGGCTGCCGGAAGGAAGGAAGATGAACCGGGGTATAGGATCATGCGGGGCCCCGGTTAGCGGCATCTTACGAGTACTGAATGACAGCTCAGTGTAGAGATTGTCCCTATGAAAAAGCTGGTTGTTGTTCGTGTGGTGTGCCGCGAGAAGTCCCCCCTCATCGAAGGGTATCCCGACATGCCCTAACACGATACCGTAGCTGGTCAACGGTTCTTCCCAGCGCACGACCGTGTAGAAGGAACCCACTTCCGCGACCAGGCCGTTGAGGATACCTAGAAAATCATCTTCCCCATCAAAGGTCACCCCACCATACGTACGCAGGACTTCTTCCTCGAAGATTGGCTGGCGATCCTCGTCCTCCTGCACGAAGTCATTCTGATTATCGCTCTGGTCCTTCTACACGGCTACCGGCTCGTCCCCACCACGGACGCGATCCGTTTGTTCAAAATCCTGAAACATGGTCAATGGTTCGGGCATCAGCCAGAGTTCGAGATTGGGTAAGTCACCGGGAGAGAAGTCGAGTTCGGGGGCGCCACAATCGGGAAGAAGCCGTACCCCCTGTGTATGTTGCAAAAGCCGAACCACATCCCGGACATCGAGCGCTCCATCCTGGTTGACATCCGCCGACATCAACCGGAAGCCACGGAGAAACTCATTCCGAACGACCACCTGGAGCATTAGATCGACGTCAAATCCGTCTCTCACTCCATCCTGTGGCAGCAAGCCAGACGCACCGCCGCCTGAGCAGCAAACCAGACCGGATGCGGCTACATCGCCAAGACAGAATTCGGGCCGGTGAAAGGGAAAGATTTCACCCGGTTCTTCGATCTGGGGTTGCACCGAAAAAAGCCGGTCGGCATCGATCTGGGCCTGCAACAGCGAGCCATGGACAGCCTCGTCCGAGACAACCGTCAGGTAACCTCCAGCCGTTTCGAAGTTGGGAAAGCCGATTCTCGCGGCGTCTCTCGCAAAAGTCACATTTGGATCCAGGCTGAGATCGCGCTCTTTCAGGAGTTGTCCGTCAGGGCCAAAGGCGCGGAGGGTAAGTTCGGCCGGATCCGGTCCCGGATTCGTCAATGACAGATAAGAGAAAGGATCTTCCAGGGACACCAGTGGAGAGAACGTTGCCCGGACGAAGAGCCTGGTCGCGAACGGAATATCGGTAGCGAATCGCACCTCCTCCGGATCATAGATGAGCACGTCACCGACCACCCCGGCTCCGCCGTAGATCGCGGCCCGGAAGGAAAGCTGAAGCAGATCGTAGGCCGAGTCCTCGCCCAGAGAGAACAGTTCGTCTATATCGGCTTCCAAGGCTTGCCCACCCTCAAGGGTCACTTCAAAGGGCTCCAACTCTTCGTCGTCCTCGACTGAGACGGCACGAATCTCAACGGTACGAGTGCCCTCCGCTGCGTTCACCAGACGAAGCCGGCTGTTGGCCGGGTAGCCCAAGTCCAGAAAGTCCTCTGTCTGGAAAGCCATATTCAGAAAAGCGTTGCTGCCCGCGAGGGGATGGACTGCTCGCGTCAGGATCGAAGAGTTGCCCGCCAGGAAGCGGATCTCGGCGGCAGCCAAGATCGACTGCGTCGTTGTACTTTCGATCAGCAGGTGCCCGGCTACCACCCTGCTCTCCTCGAGAAGATCGGAAAGTGGTCCCGAAAGGCGGCCGAAAGGCGGCAAGTCAAAGGTTTTATCCGCGGCCAGCAAAGCTGGGGTCACTGCCACTCCAAGGCTACCGGAAAAGAGTTTGAGCCGGATACGGACTGGTTGTGTGTTTGGATTAGCAACATGGAGAAGGGTCTCGGTATCCTGCCCCATGAAGGTCTCTGGCCCCTGATAGACGCGGGGCAAGATCAGTTTTGGCCGCGTCTGTTCAACGACAATTATTTTTGATCACCGCGACTACGATTCTTGCCCGCTGAAGTGGGTGTTTGTTTGACTTGTTTTTCTTCCTTCTTCTGAGGGCTGAAAGCCCTCTTTTCTTTTCCGGTTTTCTTGAGCGTGGGGATGGAGTGAGGGCTTGCCCGAACGGAGTTCCCACGCTTCGCGAGGCTCGGGATTGCCCTTCGAATGCTCCGCTGATTGAGCTGTATACCCTCTGGGCTTGAGCCGTTTTCTGTGTGGCCAGCAGAAGGCCTTTCGAGCGGCACCTCAGAGTCACTTCGTCTCCTTTTGGGTTCTCTGCTTGGCGGCTTCCATCCGGTAGTTGGTCACGTTCAACTCCAGGATCACGCTATGGTGAACCAGGCGGTCGATTGCCGCGGCCGTGGTCAGGGGATCCTTGAAGATCCTCTCCCAGTCCGAGAAGACCAGGTTGCTGGTCAGCAGAATCGAGCGACGCTCGTAGCGATGGGAGAGCAACGTGAAGAGAATCTCCATCTCGTCGCGATTCTGCTGTACATACCCGATGTCGTCGATGATCAGGGCCTCGAACCGATCCAGCTTCTTGAGTTCCCTCTCCAGAGTTAGCTCGAGCTTGGCTCTCAGTAACCGCTGCACCAGCAGCGCACAGGTCGAGAACAGCACCCGCCGGTCTCGCAGGATCAACTCCTGCCCCAAAGCACAAACAAGATGCGTTTTCCCGCTTCCTGGATTACCGAACACATGTAGATTTTCGGCTCGGTCCAGGAAGTCTCCCTCCACCAATCCTGACAACTGCCGGTCCACACTCTGCGGGAGTCGTGAGCGATCCAATGAAGTCAGGCTCTTGTCCCAGGGAAGTTTCGAGGTCCGTCGTAGTTTCTGGATCCGTCGTTCCCGTCGATCCGCGACTTCCAGCTCCGACAGAGCCAGCAGGTACTGCGGATAAGACCAGCTCTCTGTGGTCGCCAAAGCGGCCTGCGAGCCGTGATGCTCGCGGAAGGTCGGCAGGCGAAGTTCGACCAAACACTCTTTGAGTCTTTGCAGGTTGCCTCCGCTCATGGCCTCACCTCCTGCTTGTGCGTGCCGAGCAATCGGTCATAGATCTGGATGTTGATTGGTGGAACCTGGACCTGCCACCTCGGCAGAACCGGCTCTATCAGATCCTCCTTCAGGTCCTGGAACCGGGTTCGGCGGCCGCTTTCAATCCGGTTCTTCAGAGCTTGTTCGACTTTCCTTTCCCCTTCTTGGGCCGCCAGCTCCAGGATCCCCAGATACTGTCGGTCCGCCGTCTGTGGACAATCCTCTCTCAGCTCGTCGTAGGCGACTCGGAACAGGACTCCGGGAAAGCGATCTTCCCGCCAGCGATAGCGGGCAAAGGCTCCCGGCTTTCGCACCAGCGAGTGGATCACGTGCCGGTAATCGATCCGGTGCTTTCCTTCCCCCCGCAGTCGAGGCATCTCGGCTACTCGCTGCCCGCCATAACGAACTTCCACATGATCGGCATACAGTCGCGCCTCCACCTGTTCGCGGATCAAGCGGCTGTCCACCGAGTAGGTGTTGTTGCGCACTCGGATCGTGGAACTGGTTGCGACCTTCACTCGGAATCGGATGAAGTCCTCCAGGCGACGATCCGGTAGCGGCCTCATCACTTCCAGTTCTTCTCGCAGGCGTCTTTGCCGGCCAGCATTGCGTCGCTCGATGATTCTCTGGACGAACTGCTCGTAGTCCTTGCGCTCTGAGAAATCGCGACTGCCTCTGAGCAGCAGTTCCTGTTGGATGGCTCGCTTGAGCCGGTGATGCGATTGCTCGACGTCTCCGTTCTCATGAGCCTTTCCGGCTTGGGTTCGGCGGCGCTTCATTCCGTAATGATCGAGCAATGTCTGGTAGCGTTCGGTGAAGGCGCCCTTCTTGAGATTGTTGACCACAGCCGATAGACGGTCTGTTCGGTGCTCGGATGGTATCGCCCCCAGTTCCCAGATCGCGTTCTGTAGTCCCAGCGTCAAACTCTCGAAAGATTCACCGAAGCACAGGGTCGTCGTCTCCCAGTTCGAGTAGGTCAAGACGAAGTGATACAGCATATGAGGAAAGGGTTGCCCGGCAATCGTCACTCCCCAGCTGTTCATGAAAGTGAAGTCGGACTGGGCTTGATGTCCGGGCTCATGATTCTGGGGAAACATCACCTCTTTCAGCTCACCGTAGTGGGCTCTCCACTGCTTGAGTGTTGACACTTGAGCCTTCGTTGGAGCGTCCTCAGTTGTCCTTCCTCGAACTTCCCCTCGTAGATCCGATTCAGGTGGTCAAAAATAGTTGTCGCCTCCACGGTTGGAGACTGTTTCAGGATCCCTTCTATTTCGGGCCAAACGGATTCATAGGGATTCGGGCGGGTGCGCCAGGTCCGCTCTGACCGGCTTTCACTCGGCAGCTTGCCCGACTTCAAATACTTCCGTGCCGGGTTCCGCGACATGCCCGCTTTGGCCGCCGCCATCGTCAACGTCTTTTCCTTTTTCCGCAATTTCATCAGTCTCCTGATCTGCTGGTCTGTAACCATGCTTGCCATGATCCAAATCAGCTCTGAAAAAGCGGGCAGTTCTAATTGTCGTCCGGGTCCAATTCTACGTGTCGTTGATCAGGCCACCGAGAAGTGGTGGATGCAGATCTGAGTGGCTACTTTGACAGCATACCGCGAAAGGAGTTGATGCAATCGGTGTTGCGTCGAATCTGTGATCGGCAGATGTTAAAGCTGATCAAGATGTGGCTGAACGCGCCGGTGGTGGACGACTCCAAGAAAGACCAGGATAAGCCAAGAGGCGGAGGGAAAAGGGGAACCCCCCAAGGGTCACCGATCTCACCACTTTTAGCTAACTTGTACTTTCGCCGCTTCATTCTGGGATGGAGAAAACTGGGACCGAAGCAGTGTCAGGCCCGGATCGTGTCCTATGCGGACGACTTTGTAATCTGCTGTAAAGGCGAAGCAGAGATGGCTCTACAAGCCGCGCGGGAGATTCTGGAGTGTCTGGGTTTGAGACTGAACGAGACCAAGACCCGTGTGAAGCGGCTGCCGGAAGAGAGTTTGAGCTTTCTGGGCTACACCATAGGGACTTGCCATCGAGCAGGCAGCGGTATCCCCTACCTGGGGACGCGCCCCTCGAAGAAATCGATCGGCAAGATCTGTCGCGAAATCCATAGGGAGACGCAACCCTGGAGTGGGCTCAGGACACAGGAGCAAGAGGTGGTCCGTCTGAACCGAATGTTGGTGGGATGGGCCAATTACTTCTGCTTGGGTGGAGTCAGCAAAGCCTATCGGGCGGTGGATACACACACCCGATGGAGGCTTCGTCAGTGGTTGCGACGAAAACACAAGCTAGGCAGCAAGGGAACACGGCAGTTCCCGGACCAGTACCTGTACGAAAAGTTGGGTCTGGTACGACTGACTGAGTGGACTCTCGACCTTCCGTGGGCGAAAGCGTAAGACCTTGTCCGAGCGCCGGATGCGGTAGTTCCGCACGTCCGGTTCGACGAGCGGCGACTGGAAACGGAGCCAAGGTACGGATTGAGGCACCGGCATATGGCGAAAGCCGCCGGCAACAGCGACTCCCCGGACCCACCGCCCCCGCGCCAGTCGTCGACTCTACCGCGTTTTCGAAGCGAAGGGTCGGAAGCGCCGCTCTGACAAGGTTTCATTCACGCCCGAGGGCCCCGCAGTCATAGTCATGCACTCTGTCGAGGAGCCCGAGGGTGGGGAACGCAGTCAGAGGTGAACCTGGAAATGGTTCTCTTTCGAGAGGGTGGGAAGCCCTCCGGGGCAAGGCCCTAGCCCGGATTATGCAAGAACCGTAGGCCGGAGTTGAAAAGAGAGTCGAAAGTGGCCCAAATCGGGAGATCGAAAGTGCGACAGGCGGATTTTCGAGGGATCTCTGTGGACGAGCCGTGTGGAGTAGGTGGGGGAGTGAATTTCAGACGGAGTTGGGCCTGAATGAGTGTCCTAAACGATCATTCGGGAGCTAGGAGAGGCTAGCTGGAGTTAAGGCGATTCAAGACGAGGAGGAAAAGGGCCTGCTCCGGAAAGCCGGAGGAAAGATGGGCCCAGATGCGTCGAGTGGTTTGTCGAACCCGCGCCCCAATTTTGAGGACCCGGCGACGCAAAGTTTCGATTTCGAGTTTCTGCCAGGGGGTTCCATACAGATAATCGCGGAGTCGGACGAACATCTGGTAAGCCAGCCCATGCAGGAGAAGTCGAAACTGGTTGGCCAGGAATCGATGACAGCTCAGCCGATCCATACTCAGATGGTTCTTAAAAGCCTTGATGAAGTTCTCCGACTGTCCTCGATCGGTGTAGTGATCATAAAGGGACTGGGAAGAGAGATCGTCTCGGTTGGTGACCACAAAGCGACGATTGATCCCCCGATGGTCGACTTCCACTTTGACGATGACGCGACGGAATCGATCCCAGCTGCCGGCTCGATAAAGAAACTCGTCAAACTGACGCTGTTTTTCCTCGAACTCGTCGAACCTGAGTCGAGTCGACTCGAGCATCGGCTCGACCATCCGTTGCAGGCGGGGGTTCCGGCTTAACCCAATGACATATTGGAGTTTGTTCTCTTCAGATTCACAGAACTCGTAGAGCCGAGGCGTGGCAAAGCCGCTGTCGGCCCGGATCTCAATTTGAAGTTCCTTGCCAACTTCTCGTCGAATGGCTTTCACGATTCGTTTCAGAATAGGAACGATGTGAGAGGCAGCCCCCTTGTTTCCAGGCCTCAATACGACAGTGACCAGGTCCCCCGTAACGGCATCGAAGATCAGCCAAGGATGCAGAATGTGGTTTCGGTAATAGCCGTGGTAAAAAGAGAATTCCTGTTGGCCGTGAGTGTGGTCGTCAGTACTGTCCAGGTCCAAGATGACCGGGTCGGGGCGTCTCTTCTTCAGCGAGCGGACATAACGCTGTAGGAACCCCCGGCTCAGACGCATGAGATCCTTCTTGCTGACAGAGTTTTCCAAACGGGAAAAAGTTGCCTGGGTGGCCAAGTCAGGATCGCTCTCAGGTAACTGATCACAGACGGTCTTGAGCATGGGATCCGAGCGCAGCGTGTCCGCGTCATTGCAGTCTTCGTACCCGGCAACGATCTGAAAGACTCGTTGTCGGATCAGCTGTAACTGCTCATGACGAACGTAGCGTTGGTCCCGGCTATCCGCAATACACGAACTGAAGTCCTCGCAGAGTCGATCTTGCCGATCCAGGGAACCAAACAACAGCCATCCGGCATCGGAAGTCAGGTTCCCACCATCAAAACGAGCCGTGATTTGTGTGTGCGAGTGAAATGCCAGGGTGGTCTGACAGACGGGGTTTGACATTGCCGTAGTTCTCCGATAAGGATTTGTTTAATAAACCCTTTTATATCAGAGAGCTACGGCATTTTTTCTGGTCCCCAATCCACTCGAATCCGGATCTCTTGCATAATCCGGGCTAGGAACATGAAGGCGTGGCTTCCACTGGTAGCTTCATTGCAAAGGAGGCTTCTAAGAGTCCTCGCTGTCAGTTCTGAAGTGGCTCCCCGAATCCAAAGAACCGCGCGGTCACGTTGTCTATCAGACAACAGATTGGCGGTAGACATAGCCTCTCAGAGTGAATTATTCTACATTGTAGAATAAAATGAGAGGTGCCTTATTAGCCACCATTTAGGAGATTTTGAACAACTCGTGCTTCTCGCATTGCTTCGCTTGCGCGACGAGGCCTATGGCGTCAGCGTCCGGAACTTAATTGCACAAAGAACCGAGCGGGATGTAGCAGTGGGAGCTGTTTATACCACGTTGGAACGCCTTGAACTGAAACTCTACATCTCTTCACGGATCGGGGATACCTCGCGACAGCGGGGTGGGAGGCGTAAGAAATATTACCGCCTAGAACCTCCGGGCGAGCGGGCCCTTTCCGGCTCATTCGAAGCCTTGAAGAGGATGGTGCATGGACTTGGGAAGGAATTGGAATGGCTCTGATCAGAGCAAGTGCTCGGAAGCCCCCCGCCTTCTTCCCGGCCCGCATCCTACTCAAATTGCTGGTCGGTGATCCCCACCGCGAATTTCTTCTCGGCGATTTGGAAGAGATCTATCGCGAGAAGACCCGATGCTGCAGCCCTATACGAGCCCAAGTCTGGCTCTGGCAACAGACCCTCCTTGCTCTATGCTACTGGACGCGCTACCGCTTGGAGGCTCTTGCTCAAGCGGAGAAAGATGAGGAACAATCGATGTTCGCTGGCCTACGAAAAGACCTATTCTACGCAGTCCGACTGGCTCTGAAGCGCCCCGGTTTCAGTGTTGTCGTAATCCTCACTCTGGCGCTTGGAATCGGAGCGAATACAGCCGTCTACAGCCTGACCGCCGCCTTCATGTTTCGGCAGTTGCCGGTTCCCCAAGCAGAACGAATGGTTTCGATCTTCAGGCAGAGCGCGGATGGCACGTTTGAATCCAACCTGAGTTACGCTCAGATCCAGGACTATGACGAGCAGAGCCAGACCCTGGTAGGGGTTCTCGGTTTTTCACTGGTCAGAGCCTCCTTGAACTACGAAGGGTTGACCGAGATGATATTCGGTGAAGCCGTCACTGGGAATTACTTCGATCTTCTCGAAGTCAGTCCACAATTGGGTCGGACCTTCGTGGCAGAGGAATATCGGTCCGGCGGCCAACAGCCCGTGGTCGTCATCAGCAATGGACTTTGGCAACGGCGGTTTGGGTCGCCCCCCGGAATTTCTAGGGGACACGCTCAATCTAAATGGGGTCGGCTTTACCGTAGTCGGGGTCACTCCGCCCAGCTTCACAGGTTCCAAGTTCGCGCTTTCCATGAGTTTTTGGATCCCGGTCCAAACCATGCCTCAATACCAAAGATGGCAGGGTTGGAACAGTCGAGATAGCTACTGGCTCAACGCCTTGGGACGCCTCGTAGAAGAGTCGACTCTTGAGGATGTTAAAGCTGAGCTGGAAGTGATCAGCCACCGTCAGCAGCAAGATTACCCGGCCCAACAGCAAGATAGAGTGGCTCGAGCTCAATGGGCTCGAGGTGTCCTCCCCGAGCTTGATCCTTCCGCGAGTTCCTCTCTCAATCTGGCCTCTGGCCTGGCCGTTGGAGTAGCCGTCATGGTGCTGTTGATTGCCTGCGCCAATGTAGCCAATCTTCTGCTAGCGCGGACCTCCATCCGGATCTCCGAGCTGGGGCTGCGGCTGGCTTTGGGCGCCAGCCGGCGCCAGCTCTTCAGACAGCTCACCCTGGAGAGCCTGGTGCTTGCTTTGGGGGGAGGCACGCTGGGTGTATTGGCGGCATTCGTGGGAACTGCCGGTCTACCGCTGCTCTTCCCTCCAGTCCCTTATGAGATTCATTTCCCGACCCACCCCAATCTTCCGGTCCTGGGGATCACCCTGCTGGTCACGACGGTTATCGGACTTCTGTTTGGGCTCATTCCGCTCCTCGCCTTGCGGCGGGATACAGGGTTGAGCCTGCAGACAAATCAGTCGAGCAGCCGGACGGTTCATGGGGGTTGGAGTTCGCGGCGTTTCTTGGTGGTCTTCCAGCTGGCCGCATCGCTCTTGTTGCTGGTCGTCTCGGGTCTTCTGAGAAGCCTTCAGAACGCGCAGAAGATTGATCCTGGTTTTAGCAATTCGAATCTTCTGATGGCCAGCATCAGTCTCGGACTAGCCTCCTACACACCGCGGTCGGGGCTTGCCGCACTGCCTGAACTGGAGTCCGCTTTGGAGTCGATCTCCGGAGTCGAAGGAGTCGGTCTGACCAGCAATTTGCCGCTGGACGATTCGGACAACAGCACACAGGTTTGGGCCCAGGGAAGACATCTCACGGCGGCGGATGGTGTCGACGCCGAATTTGCCATTGTCACTCCCGGGCTTTTTCATGCCCTGGGCATCGGGCTGAAAGACGGCCGGCTCTTCGGTCCCCAGGACAGCTCGGATACTCAGCGGGTCGCCGTTGTCAGCCGCACTCTCGCGGATCGCCTCTGGCTGGCCCAGTCGAGCCTGGGCAGAATGCTTTCAGTGTCCGGTCCGGATGGCCCGTTCGTGGAAGTTGTCGGAGTGGTCGATGACGTCAAGTATGAGTCTCTGTCGGAAGAGCAGGTTCCGGCAATATACCTTGATTTGCAGCAACGCTATTCTTCGGTTCTGAGCGTGGTGTTGAAGACGAGTCTTCCCCCTCAGTCGCTGGCCGCAGGACTTCGTGCCGCGGTCCGAAAGTTTTACCCCAAGATCCCGGTGTTTCGATTGCAGAGCTTCAGCGATCATCTCCGGGGGAGACTATGGCCCTCCCGGATGGTGCAGCTCTGGCTTCCATCTTCGGCTTAATTGCCTTGCTGCTGGCCGCTGTTGGTCTCTACGGACTCATGTCATTTGCTGTCAGTCAGCGAATCCGGGAAATGGGTATCCGAACCGCGCTGGGTGCCAGCCCCGCTGATTTGATTCGCCTCATTCTGAATTCCGGAAGCCGAATGGTGCTCATAGGACTTGGTGCCGGGGCCTTGATTTCACTGCTGGCTGCTAGACCCATCTCGAGTCTTCTCTATGGTGTCGGAGGATTCGATTGGCTGACACTCGGGGCAGTTGCACTAATCCTGGCAACGGTTGCGATGGCAGCCTGCTATCTGCCCGCCCGCCGGGCTTCCCGGACCGATCCAATGGTAGCTCTCCGCTACGAGTAACCGATCTCGAGGCGACTGAGCGCGCTGGCCTCGGACAGGCTCCCAGCGAAGTTTCACTGCGCCTCAAACCGACGAGAGGATAACCCCAGACGAGAGGACGACCCACAAGAAATACGGGAGCCGGCTCCCACTTTCAACGAGGACAGTGCCGAGCCTGCTACACTCACGATCTGCCTCGCCGCCTCTGTTTCCAACCCACGTATTGTAGCTCCGCCCGGCGAACTCCCCTGGTCCAAGGGACCGCAAGCCCTGAAGATTCTTGTGCCCGACCACCTCCCCAACTTGTTCATTCAAGGAGAAAAGCACACCCGGGAAGCTAACAGACCACCGGAGTTCGCCACCTGGGGGTGACTCCTACAATGCGTGGCCTGCTTCGAAGCGGCAAGGCAATCAAAGCTGCGGGCAAGAACGGAGCTCATCGACGACTTCGGTGACGCAGAGATCCATTCCCAAGAAATGGACCGGCCTTTTCGCCCCCGCACAGGACGGTTCTCCAACACGCCGGACCGGGGGGCTTGGCGTCAACTTGAGACTCTTTCCCGCCCCGGGCCGGCGCCTCGGAGCTCTGATGATCCTGCCCCCATCCTCAGGACCGGCGGTCGAGCCCATGGCCCTCGAGAATCCTACCGTGCACGTCTCCAAAGTCCAGCCCACTACGAATTGCTAGAATGAACCGATGGAGACTTCGAGCAGGAAGGTCTCGGAATTAACTCGCGACTTCTTCGCGATCGTTCCCGACTACCTGTTTTGCCGAACTCTGGCGGCCAATGTACTGGACGGAGTGACCACCCATCGCCAGGCGATCGGCCATCTGTCGAGCAAGGCCTGGGCGCAAGAAAAGAACCATCAGGCGATCGAAGAAAAGCTGGACGCCCGAGCCGTTGAATGGGAAGGCAACCGTCTTCGCATCAAGGATCTCTCGTTGCGCAAGATTCTGGACCTTCCCGACCCCCTGATGGACGAGATCATCCATTTCTATCTCAAACACCCGCATGCTCACCGGCGAACTTTCAGGTCACGTTGGCTTCCCAATTGGATTCGAAGCTTCTTCTTGCGCTCCTTGATCGGAAACGCTAAGGCCCGCGATCTGAAACTGAACTATGGAGAGTGTTTTGAGTTGCTGACCTTACTTTAATGGACTAGGAGTCCGGCTTGCCAAAACGGGGCTTAATCGTACTCGGGGTAGTGGGCATTCTTGGAATGGCCTCACTGCTCTTGCTCGATCGCTACAAGACCGAAATAATTCATGTTACGATTCTGAATGCAGTCCTGCAGAAGGCCCCGGCGAATTACCCCCAGGAGAAGATTCGGAAGCGCTTCGATGAAGTCTTGCATGCTGCTCGAGAGACGGACTCTGTCAAAGCTCATTTGAAACGACTGTTGTCTCTCGCTCAACGCTTGGAAAAGATTCAGGATTTGGATGAAGTCGCGGTCGATCTGCTGCTAGAGAATCTGGATCAGGACCCTGCAACCGCAACCTCGTAGAGATCTCCGGGCAGGCCCGTGAGCCGTAAAAGTGGCTGAATAATTAGGACTTGGCCGTGTGTTACCATGGTGCCGTGCACTGTCCCCAATGTCTGGAAGAAGTCAGGGGCGATACTTGTCCGAACTGTGGCAAGACTCTACCTCTGGATCGGGAACCGCCGCCCATCTTGAGGCCTCAGGGAGCCCTGCGATTCTCGGCCACGACTAAGACCGAGAGTGCGGTAGAGACGGACTCTGATTGGCGGGAAGAGGTTCGAAGGAAGCTTGATCGCCATCAGTTCAGCAAAAAGGGAGTGGAGGCTAGCGGGGCGGGCCTTCGGGCTCATCAACTCAAGAGTCGGGCTCGTCAAAAAGTCGAGAGGCAGAAGAAGCCGAAGGAAGAGCCTTCTCGCCAGATCCAACCTACACCTGAAGCGAGTCACAAGCTCTTCGACTACAAGTTGAAGGGCAACACCGACCCTGATCCGCGAATCGTGACTCTCCGACAGAAGCCGGAAGAGCTCGGCAAACCTGTGATCCGCAAATCGACTAAGATCCGGAGACCGGACATCCCCGATTCCTGGCAACGTCCGCTGGCACTGGTAGACGTCCCGACTCTTCCACATGAAGCGTTGGAGATGGCTGCGACACAAGTAGTCCAGGCTCCTCCCAGCCTGTTCATTGCTGATGCTCCTGATGGGCGGGAGGTGCTTTTCTCACGGGTCTTGGCAGGCTTGCTGGATCTGATGCTCGCATTACTGTCGGGGGCTTTTTTCGGACTGATTTCAGCTACCCTCTCGGGCGCCGACCTCACTACTTCGGCCGTGATCGAAGTGGCAGGAGGATGTGCTCTGGCTTTCTGGTTGTTGAATAGCTCATTCTTTCTCTTCGTCACTCGTCAAACGCCGGGCATGATGGTGACAGATCTAAAACTGGTCGGAGAAGGAAGCGTTGAGCTGGGTTTGGGGCGCATCATTTGGCGTGTTCTCCTTCAGGTCCTGGCTAGCCTAAGCCTGGTGGGACTTGCCCTGGCGATCTTTGATGATCAGCGCCGCTGTTGGCATGATCGAATCTCGCGTAGCCTGGTAGTCTCAGCCGTTTCTCCGGAGGAAGACGTGAGCGAATCCGCGCCTATAGCAGAGTTTAAGTCTTGAGTTTCATCTCGGATTTCGTGCTTCGGATTTCGGATTTCCTGAGCCCGTGCCTGCTTCTTGGCTGTGGATCTCATCGATGAACTGATCTATCAAGTGAGGAAGTTCGGGACGGCAGATGCACTCGACGTCCGGATCATCTAGAAAACCCCGCACGATAGTACAAAGCGCTCCGCCGAGCGATTGTTGTGCGCTCTCTGAGAATGTAGCGCGAGCAAGATAGCGGGCGGGTTCTAGAAAAGCTGGATTTTCAGCAACCTGCTCAATCCCGCGCCGCTCGATGACCAAAGCCAGAATACGGCCGAAGGCTGGAAAGCGTTCTTCCAGGACTAGGAGTGGGAGAAGCAGGTCCAGCTGCTCCCGTCGCATAACACCTTGCGATTTGGCCAGGACAGCTTCCAGGGGAGAGACCCTGGAAATCTCTTTGCGCCGCAAGTGAAAGAGAATCAGGAGGATGCTGAGGGCGGCTCCGGCAATCAGGAGCAAGTCGACGTAATCAAACGGCAGCGACATTGGGCTAGGACGTCACGGTTGCGCTCCAACCGAGACTCGGGGCCGAAGCGGAATAAGCTGATAGATTCCCTCAGAGAGGGTTCCTGCCAGGAGCCGGCCGCTAGGTGTAAACATCAGATCCAGGATTCGGCTCCGGCGGGTCGAGCTATGAGAAGTCCAGCTCGTGCCACCGTCTATGCTCTCGAATAAGAACCCTCCCACCGAATCGGCTGCCAGAATCCGCTCCGAGTTTCTCGGATCAATCACCAGGGCAGTGATATCCAAGGGAAAGACATCCTTCGCGTTGCTCCACGAATCAGCCGAGTTAGAACTGACGAAAACTCCATTTCGGGTGCCAGCAAAAATCTGATCGCCGGCCTTGGCTAACGTATTGACGGTAATTGGAGGCAACCCTTGCACCTTGATCGTCCAGCGCTTTCCCGCATCGTCAGAGCGGAAGACCCCAATTTCGGTCGCTGCATACAGAGAGTGTTGTTCTGAATCCGCCAGCAGTGAGTAGATGGGTCGATCCAGGATTTCGATCTCGATCCCTTCCAGATGGGAATTCTCTAGGTCCAGTCGATGCAGCTTGCCGTTGCCCACCAGGAGCAGGTCGTCTTCTGAAGGGCTCCCGAATTCCAGGCTGGAGATGTCCAGGCTCTCTGTCGTCTGAATCCTTTCCCAGTCTCCCTGCAAGTCACCTCGATAAACACCTCGAGGAGTTCCTAGATAGATCTCTCCTCGATTGCGGCTGGGCAGGATGCTGCGAACAAATGATTCGACCCCAGCCAGTCCCGGATTGTGCTTCTGCCAGCTCACTCCTTCATCTCTTGAAACGAAGACTCCTCCATAAGTACCATCGAATGCCACGCTCGCTAGAATCCGATTTGGCAAGCCGGGAAGAATCGCCAGGGCGGGTACCTGGCGATGCGTGAATCCCCGATTCGAGGGGTGGAAGTTTGCTCCCTGATCGACGCTTCTCAGGACTCCCCCGTCGTCGGTTCCGACTAGAATTACTTGCCGGTCTGCGGGAGAAACCGCGACTGCGTTGACGACCAGCTCAGGAAGGATCCGGTTCCAGCGGCTGCCCGAGTCATGGCTGACGTAGAGGCCCTCTGTTGTACCGGCGTAAATGATGTCCGGATCATGGGGATCGAAATGGAGGGTTCGGGTGCGTTTGGCTTCGTCCGGAAGGCCGTTGTTCAGTTTGACCCAGGCCTCTCCTGCGTTCTCGGAGCGGTAGATCCCGGTGCAGGCACTGGCGAAAAGCAGGCTGGGACTCTGCGGGTGGACAAGCAGGGAAAACATGTCGCTGTCGAATATCATTCCGGAGTGGATCGCTTCCCAACTCTCACCCAGATTGACGGTCTTCCAGCCCAGCCGCCAGGTTCCCACGTACAGAATGCGGTGGTCGATTGGATCGAAGGCCAGCGACTCCACGTTGTGCAGGCTCCGGTAGCCGCGGTTGATTCGACGCCAGGTGAGGCCAGCATCTTCAGTTAGCAACACTCCTTCGGATACCCCCAGGGCCAGGGTCTCAGGTTTCGAAGGCGCGATAGCGATGGCGCGGATCTGGCTGGAATAGTCGCCGGTTGGCAGATGCTCCCAGGAACGGCCTCCGTCGTGAGTGCTGAAGAGCCAACCCCGATTGTTATGGAGTTCCCAGGTGGCAGCGTACAGAATATCGGGATTAGAGGGGTGAAATTGGAGATTGTCCACCACCAGGTCTCGGCGTTCCAAGCCAGGGCTCAGTTGGACCCAATTCTGACCGCTATCCTTCGATGAGTAAATCTGTCCGTCTGAGGTTCCGAGAAAGAACAGCTCGGGCCTGGCAGGATGTACCGTCAGCGATCGCACGTCGCCCCCGAAGGGACCGAGGGTGCGGGTATCGTGTTCGGCTGCCAAGCCGGTAAGTGGAGAGATGAGGACAGCGAGAAGGAGGACCTTTCTCGCCACCACAAGAAAAAGGCGGTAGTCAGGAAACCACCGCCTCGGAAAAGAAGAAGGGGAACATGTCCCCTCCTGACTCATAGCTTGCATCGTCGTATCTATGGCACGTACAGCTCTATATCGACTCTGCGATTGCGTTTTCGACCCTCTTCGGTCTCGTTGTCGGCGATTGGTTGACTTTCGCCTGCGCTTCGAGTCTCGATCCGGCTGGGATCTATGCTGTTGGGCTCGTTCACCAGATAGTCCTTGACCATCTCAGCTCTTCGTAAACCAGCAGCCTGGTTGACTTCATCACTACCCCGACTGTCGGCATGACCCGTGAGGGTGGCTCGGAGTCTCGGATTCTGCCGCATCCGAAGTGCGATCTCATCTAACCTGGCCTTGGCCACGTTGTCGACCCGGTTGTCGACCGGGATGGTGATCTTCTCCCGCACGCTGAAGTTCGCAGTGTCGGTGCAGGTTGCTCCCCGTTCGTCACGAGCCGTAACTGTAACGGTGTGGGATCCCCCCGCCATTCCGCTGGTGTTGATCGTGGCCGTGGTCCCGGTTGCAGAGAGCGATCGGTTATCGACCGACCAGGAGAAGGTCAAACGGTCGCCGTCCGGATCATTGGCTCGCAGGGTTGCCGTGATCGACTCACCAGCAAAAACCTGGCTGTTGTTCAAAGTGAGTGAGCAAGTTGGATTGTTGTTGGGTCGCTCGTCGGCGGTGACGCGCGATTCGCAGCTTGCTGACATGTTGTCGGAGTCGGTTACGGTAACTCGGATTGTGTGGACTCCCGGAGACCGTCCAGTGCTGCCGAATTCGAAGCTCGAGCTGCTGTTGGTTACCGGCTGACCGTCTACCGACCAGGAGAAGGTCAGGGTATCGCCGTTGGGATCTGAAGCTATTGCCCGAATGACAGCGGTGCCACCTGCTGAGACTGTCGTATTGGTTGGTTCGCAGCGAACCGTTGGCGGCATTCGCCGCTTGGCTACCTGAACATCGACCGAGCAGGCCGCGACGCTGTCGCCATCAGTGGCCTCGGCTTTGACCGAGTAACTTCCTTCGCTCAGTCCTGACGTGTCTAGAGTGGCGCTCATGTCGCTTGAGCTGAGTCGACCTCCATTGCTGGTCCAAGTGACGGTGAGCACATCATCATCGGGAGCAGTAATAGTCGCGGTGATGGAAATCGATTGACCCTCTTCGACCGATGTCGGAGAAGCGCTACAGGCGATGGTGGGAGGTCGATTGATCTTCCGTTGGAAGACTACCTGGGCCAACCAGCCGTCTTGGTCCGTGGGGCTGAATGCAGTTGGCGAGTCCAAACGATTGACATAGAGGTTGTAGGCAATCCCGATAGCCACCCATTTGGCCGGGTGCGCGCGAAAACCGACGTAGAAGTCAAACGGAGAACGGGGGTTGCCCAACGCGGTCTCCAACGTGAGAGCCGGGGAAACAAACTGTGTCACCCGATCACCCCAGAACAAGCTTCCCAAACCCTCGCCGATAAAATGGACCTTGGGAGTGCCCAGCGGAATTCCAACACCAAACCCATAGTTAAGCCGGTTCTGCCTCTCGACGCGCCGATTCAAGTCGGCAAAATCTTCAGCAAACTGGAATCCCAACTTGGCTGTTAATGTGGCTGCTCCGGCATACTTGGACAAGATCAGATCTACGCCGTAATCGTTGTTGCCCGGAGATAAACCCTGCGCCAGCTTCACCCGATCATTGTCGATCGCAAAACGAGCAAACGGCTGAAGCGCCAATCCAAAAGCATTTCCTCTGCGTTCAGACATCAATGAAAACTTGAAGCCGATTCCCAGATCGCCTGAGCCGCTGCCGAAACCGAGATCCAAGAACGGTGTGTCGTTGTAGTACGAAGCCGGGCCACCGCCAGCAAGTTGGGTGGGAGTTAGAGGCCCGTCAAACGCGATGGTATTGGGGCGTATTCCGGTCGCGTGGACCCGCTTGTATAGCTCAAAAGCGGCGAAAAACTCAATGCGGTTATTTAGACCCAGCGTGAAGGTGACCGGAAAAACAGTAATGTCAATGTCGCCCGGTTCGCGATTGAACTTACTTCCGGAGAGGCCAAAGCTGAACTCTCCCTCGCGAAGTGTGTCGGCGGTCGGAAGATTAAAAAGCCCTGTCGATCCCGAAACGGTCGGGGTCTGCTTTTTGATTCGAGCTTTGTTTTCCTGAGCCACACACACTGAAGCAAGGGCGAGGATGATTGCAGCCGTGGTCAGTAACTGACTTGGACGAAGCATTTTCCCCTCCCGGGTAACTTCCGTACTTGATCCAGCGACGTATGAAGCCACATCAAAACTGAAATACAGGCGGATTGTGCCTGTCAAAATATTAATTATGCACAGTTTCAGCCCGATCCGACAAGCGGAAAGGCATCCTGAGCAGGAATCTCCCCAGTGGGCAAAAACCCCCTCATCGCCATACCTTAGCACATTCCTGGCCAAGATGATGGGCGCCTCATGCTACGAAAGTTGCCTTGGACGGAATGACCGTCTAGAATCGAGCACTTTCATGGAGTTTGCGCCAGCTCAACAGGACCAGTTTCCGAGCCCGCCATCTGTGGCCGATCGGGCGTGGGCGTTCATGGAAGTGTTGCTGGTCTGGCTTTCGGGCACTCTGCTCCTCGCTCCCCTCATCTTTTGGGCCGGAATGACGCAGGATCGAATCCTGAGTGACGTCCGAATCCTGTTCGTTTTCTTGATTTCCGAAGCTGCTTTGACGCTCGCCGTTCTGTACCTTTTGCTCAGGATTCGAGGGGAAGGGTGGGATCTGCTGGCTTCCCGTCCGGCCGACAGAAATGACATCAAAGCCGGGCTGGTCTTTGTTCCCATTCTGGTCCTGACGGTTATCGTCAGTGGACTGCTCTTTCAATGGTTTCTCCCCGAATGGGTGACTCTCGAGAATCCGATTCTAAATCTGCTGACCAACCCGCTCGGGGTCGTCTTGATGATCCTCAGTAGCATCCTGGTAGGTGGAGTCAAAGAGGAGTTGCAGCGCGCCTTTGTCTTGGTTCGCTTCGAACGGTATCTGGGCGGAAGCCTGGTGGGTCTCGTCCTATGGAGCGTGGTCTTCGGGCTGGGACACGTCACCCAGGGCGCAGATAACGCGGTTCGGGCTGGTTTGCTCGGGCTCATCCTGGGTCTGATCTTCCTGCGCCGCCGAAATCCTCTAGGCCCGGTCATTGGTCACGCCACTTACAATGTTTTGGTCGTTCTCTTCGCCTGGTTTGCGCTTAGTTAGTTAGTTAAGTTAGCCCTCCTCCTCTTCCTGGAGTTCTTGTAGAGCTGCGGCGGCGGCTCGCTGCTCGGCCTTCTTTTTTGAACGGCCGCTGGCCCGACCGTCGGCCCGACCGTCGATCTGAACCTCAATCTTGAAGATCCTCTCATGCGGAGGTCCCGCTTCTTCGACGACGCGGTAAACCGGAGCAGCCTTCCCCAGGCTGTGCAGAATCTCCTGTAAGCGACTCTTGTGATCGCGCCATTGAAACTTCCCACTGTCGAAACGTACCAAATCTGACTCGAGATGACGCAATAGGAACTGGCGTCCTGCCTCCAGCCCTCCATCCAGAAAAATGGCGCCAGCAACGCTTTCGAACACGTCCGCCAGGATTGTCCTTTTGCCGCGACCCTGAGACTTCTCCTCGCCCCTTCCCAACAGAATGAGGTCTCCAAATTCGAGATGGCTCGCCAGTTGGGACAGGTGATCGCGGGACACCAGACTCGCTCGCATTCGAGTGAGATCCCCCTCATTGGCTGCCGGAAATCGTTCCAGGAGTTCCTGGCTAACGACCAGTTCAAGCAGTGCATCGCCGAGGAACTCAAGCCGTTCGTAATTGCGCTGGCCCTCCAATTGGGAGTACGAGCGATGGGTGAGAGATTCCTCCAGGATACTCGCTGATTTGAAGGTATAGCCCAGCCTTGACTCTGCCGTTTGCAACCATCGTGAACGATCAGCGGAGCTGAGTCTCGGTTCCCCTGAACTTTCTTTAGCTTGGCTACACATAAAAGACGACACGGAATCTGACAGGCCGGCTGGGCCCAGATTAGCCGGCTAGGATTGTGGCGGAGTACCTGGTCCTGGTTTAGGCGCTGTATTAAAAGTGTCGAGCATCGCTTTTCGTTTGGTTCGGGCACTTTCCAATGCCGCCGCCTGGGCGGCCAGCAACTCGGGTAGGCCTTCGGTATCGGAGTGGAGTTCCAGATACATTTTCTGGAGCCGAGTCTGGGCGATCTCACCGACTGATCCCCCCACCGCCACGGTCCGTGCAAAATAGGCCATCGCCTGCTCGACATCCCCGCTCTGTAGGTAGCTCTCGGCCAAACGGAAGCAGGAATAGGGGTCGTCCGGAAGCTGCTCAATGGCGCGCTGTAAATACTGGCTGGCCTGTTCCAGCTTTGCAGAGTAGTCAGGCTTCTCGGCATCAGCCTCACTTAGCAGGTGGCGACCGATCGCATAGTTGGATTGACCCCCGACTTCCAACTTTTGAAGGAGCCAATGGGCCTCGGCCAACTGTTCCGGTTTGCGCATTCCCTGGATTAACTGGAGTGCGGCCCTCCCCCTTTCGGCGCCTAGCGCCGTCCGACCGGTCTCCGCGTAGATAAACGCCAGATTGGCTTGCAAGGAAGGAAACCCCGGGATCTCACTCAGAGCGATTTCGGCATGATGGGCGTATTTTTCGGGATCGTCCAGACCGTAGGCATTCGCCAGTATGTGGTGTACATATGAGCTCAGGCCACTATTCGGGTAGGTGGCTAGTGCACTGTCCGATAAGTTCCAGCTGTTAATATTGGCCGAGGGATTCGCGAGCATTTCGGACCTTTGCCAGGATTGAGTCAGCAGTGGCGCGCCACTTGAAGGGCTTGGCCGAGCGTTGATTGTGAACCCGAATATATCTTTTGATTTCCTGTCTCAACTCTTGGACGCTGCTGAAAGAGTTTCTGTAGATCGAACGGCGCTCCAGCTGTGAGAACCAGCTTTCGACGGCATTGCGCCAGGAGGCGCTAGTGGGCGTAAAGTGGAGGTGGTATCGGGGCCGCTGGGCCAGCCAGCTTTGAACCTGCTTGGTCGTATGAGTGCTCGAGTTGTCCAGGATTAAGTGGACATCCAGTTCGGGCTCGACCGCTTGATCAATCTGGCGGAGAAAAGCCAGGAACTCCTTGGCTCGGTGCCTATTGGTGATGCGGCCCATGACCTCACCTGTCACCACATCGAATGCGGCATACAGACTGGCTGTACCGTGGCGCTTGTAATCGTGTGTCCGGCGTTGGATCTGTCCCGGTCTGAGCTGGAGCATCGGCTGAGTTCTATCCAGAGCCTGGATCTCAGTTTTCTCGTCCACGGATAGAACCAGCGCATTCTCGGGCGGATCCATATACAGCCCCACCACATCGATTACCTTTTCGGCGAAGTGAGGATCGTTGCTGATTTTAAAGTTACGGACTCGATGCGGCTTCAGGTCGGCTGCCTTCCAGATCTGGGCGACTTGATGTTTGCTCACTCCGGAGTGTTCGGCCATCAGTCGCACACTCCAGTAGGTCGATTCCCGTGGGATGCGTTCAACGGTGGCTTTGAGAATAGCTCGCACATTGGCATGCGATAGCTTCCGCGGACGGCCCGATCGAGGTCGATCCGGACAGTGCGCTAGGAAGGCCAGGCCTTCTCGAACTCTCACCTCGGCGGTTTTCGGAGCCCTGATCTGATTGAAGGCTTGTAGCTCCTCTGGCGAGTTGGCTTGGCCGAGGACTCGTACAGGGGCGTCCGGTGGAGTCGCCGGAAGGGGGTCCTGGGACTGAACGGATCCCAAAGAAAACAACAATCCGAAGCAGCAGGTTGCGAGTTTCTTCACGAGGGTCCTCCGATTCACTGATCCTTTGTCTGTTCAGTAGTTATTGGCGCTGAGATGCCGGGGGCAAAAGCTCGAGCAGTCTCTTTGCCTCTTCGGGGGCTCCTTGTAGGTCCCCTTTGAGGGTTGCAATCTGTTGGAAGATCTCGCGGGCTTCTTCGAACTTCTGCTGGTAAGCCTTGATCTTGCCAATCACTAACCTGGAGCGGGCCCGAATAGCGGGTTCGACCCCATCTGAGGTAATGGTTAGTTGATAGTTGCGAATGGCGTCCTCCAACTCTTGTCGCTGAAAGGAAATCTGAGCCAGATAGAAGAACGCATTACCGTAGTTCGGTTCCAAACGTAGAACTTCATAGAGCTGAGTCTTGGCTTCGTCCAATTGGTCCGCACGCATCTTGGACTCGGCATCGTTGAACAACTCGATGACCTTGTTTCGGCGATTGGCTTGATCGATCTGTTTCTGTAGTGCCGCTCGCTCAGCATCCTGTTTTTCCCGAAAGGACTGTTCCAGGCTGTAGATCTCCTTCTCATGCAGCCGGATCTCGTCCGGGTCGATGCCCTGAATCATACTCTCGATAGATGCGGGCAAAGAAATCAGCTCGCTCTTTGCGAAATCCTGGAGCTCACGATGGAAGTACGGGGCGAGAATCAGTCCGTCTCTGAAGTGCTCGACCAGTCGCCGGGCCGTTTCCTCTTCCGACTCTGGAGCATCCATTCTCAACTGCACCGCATCAACCAGCGACTCGGTCGCCACCAGGGTCAACTTGTTCTGATAGTCCTGTCGGATTCCGGGTTGGCGTTGAGCCAGATCCAGAAGCTCATCGTGCCTCAGGAGGCCTGCTGAGAACTTTTGCAGCAAGGGATCGAGAAGGAAGTGGATGTACTCGTGCCTGAGCTGAAAGCGGTTGGCTAAAGGTTCATCTGCAGGACCGATGACGATGTAATAGATCGTCTCCAAGTTTCGCGCGTTGACGATTTCTTTCACATCGAGCAAATCGGGCGTTAGCCGAATCTGTCGATCCAGGGCTATGCGGGCCGGAATCCTAAAAAAGTCCAGGGTTTCTCGGATCACCGATTGCATGATCGGTTCGTAGATGGCCAATTCCCGGACATAGTGAGGTTGGAGTTCCTGCCAAAGTTGCTCCAAGTGTCCCACTTCGTAGACTTCTCTTACCAAATGCTCGAAACCCTGAACCATCAGGACATCTCGCGGCATTTCACTCTCTTTGATCTCGAGCTGAAAGTTGGGGGGACCCGAAAGGAGCAGCGCTAGCGAAGTGTAAGCGACCTGGGGCTGCGGGCTATAAGCGAGCAGCGCTTGTCTTTCCCGGAAGAACGACTGGATGCGAGTCTTGAGGCCAGCCGGGACTTTTTGCAGGTGTTCTCGGACCCGCAAACGTACCTCTGACATCTCACGGTCTTCGGTTTCATGATCGAAGTCGGCCAAGTTCAATGCCGCCATCACCGCGAAGATGCGAGCGTCATTTTGAAAAGTGACATTTGCCAGATTCGCGATCTGACTGGGGGTCTGTCGGACCCCAGTCTCGGCGCAGATGCCAGTTATGCGAATTGGTAGAACGATCAATAGAATCGCTCCCAGCCGTATTTTGGAGTGCTGCATAAGCCTTCCTCTCTTCCTATGATACAGGGGTGCCGCGCTTCCTCGCTGAGGTTCTGGCCCGTCGATAGCGTCTGATGATGAGCAGGGCCAATGGATAGGCAGCGACCGCCATAAAGATGGAGAGCACGGTCGAACCCAGGAAGGCCGGTACCAGCAGGGGCCACTGGATGGCCAGCCACTCGAGGAATTCCCAGCTAAAGACGTTTGCCAGGGTGATATCAAAGGGGAGCTCCAAGCCCTCCATTCCTGTGATCTGGACGCCAAACCAGGTGGAAAACGTATAAAAAGGAATAAGCACCCAGGGAGAATTGGTGTAAACCCCCAGCATCACCGCTATTTTGTTCAATCGGAAGATAAGAGCTACCGCCAACCCCATTACCGTGTGCAGGCCAAGAAAAGGGGAAAAGCCCACGAATATCCCTACTGAGAATGCGAAAGCCGTCCTCCGTGGAGTGTCGTCCAGGCTGAGCAGCGCCTTGAGAGCCTTCTTGAGCATGGTCACGCAAAGTGGTCGTAATGGTTGGCTAGCAGGGGCTCAATCGTATTGTCTCGATGGATGGCAATTCCGGGAGGTCCCGCGACCAACTCCCCAATCCGAAACGGTTTCCGGAGCGTTTCAGGGTAATCTCGTTGCACGTGTTCCCAGTCCCTGCTCGACAAGGCCAGCGCCAGGGCATAGTCTTCTCCACCGCCAAGGACATTGTCGAGACGTATTTTCCCGGCCCCCGGTTCCCGGAACAACTGCAAGGAGGGCCAGTCCAGTAATGCTTGCAGTCGGCTTTCCTCGGCGATTTGGCCGAGATCTCCGGCCAATCCGTCGCTGATGTCGATGGCCGCGTGAACGTCTGTATGGGCACCGAACCAGGCGGCCTCTTCCAGGTAAACCCGAGGCAGGAGTTGGGCTTCGAGAAGAGCTGCCGGTAATTGCCGGCGCTCGCAGAAGGCCCTTAATCCCTCGCGGTTTCGGAGTGACTGGGGGAGCGAGCCGAGATGTTCCAGTTCGGCGAGTCCAGCTGCTGCCAAGCCGGCCAGCCCGATCAGCACCAGGTGGTCTCCAGGCTGTCCTCCTCCTCGACACCAAGGCCGACCTGAGAGTCCCCCTAGGGCGGTAACCGATACATGGAGCTGGCTACCGCCGGAGAGGTCCCCACCCAAGAGCGGCGACTGCATACGAGTCGCGAAGTTTGCAAAGTGATCCAGGAAGCGCTCGGCGAAATCGGGCGAAAGGTCGGGAGGGAGAGTCAGACCGAGTAGGCTGCCTCGTGGTTGGGCCCCCATGGCAGCCAGATCGCTTAAATTGACGGACAGGCTCTTCTCCGCCAGGAACTCGGGGCCCGTCCAGCTGCGCCGGAAATGACGGTCTTCAACCATCACATCCTTGGCCACCACCAGCCGGACCGAAGTCGGCCAGTCCAAGACAGCAGCGTCATCGCCAATGGCGACCCGGAGTTCCGGATCGAGGTTGCGGGCCAAGTCCCGAATCCGTTGGATCAGTTGTCTTTCGGAAGGCATTGTGATGACTACGGAAGGGACAAAGCATGGGGCTCGGGTATAAACTTCTTGCCATAGCTGCGGGCGTCAGGATTGATTGTACGTTATCTCGGTCCGCAATGAAAAAACTCGTTCCCTCCCGACTTGGGCCCGGGTAGACTCCGCACCGGGGAACTTTTGTCTGGTAGGTTCCGTTCAGATTCGATGAACGGACTGTGACGAGTAGGGATTAGCAAGTTGCCAGAGTCCGACGCAAAGATTGTTGAGCGCTGTTTGCGAGGAGACGTCCGCACCTGGGAAATGCTCCTCGAGACTTACAGTGGGAGACTCTTTAATATGGCATACAGGTATACGGGGCGATACGACATCTCAGAAGAACTGACACAGGACAGCTTTCTGAAGGTCTACGAAAACTTGATAAGTTACAAGTCAGAGAGCGGCTCGCTCCGGAATTGGGTCATGCGGGTTGGTCGGAATCTGATCATCGATCATTACCGCTCCACAAAAAAGGACACGCAGGTGGCGGGCAGTGAAGAACTGGAAGTGCTGGACTTCGCCGAACATTCCCAGCAGAGCAGCCCTTTTGAAGACTGGAACGCCAAGGAGCAGGCAGAGCACATTCACTCCAGTCTGTCTGAATTGACCCCCGAGTTGAAAGAGGCTGTACTGCTGCGCGACATTGAAGAATTGACATATCAGGAGATAGCAAGTCTGCTGGCAATACCCGATGGTACGGTCAAGTCCCGGATCAACCGGGGTCGGATCGAGTTGGCGAAGGTAATGCGTAGAAAGAGCGAACGGGCGGAAGCCTAACGCGGTATTGAGTAGTTATGGATTGCTCGAGTTTTGAAACCCTACTGACGGATCTTATGGATGGGACCCTTGAAGGTCCTGTCCGGGAAGCGGCCGACTCCCACTTTGAGAGCTGTGATCGCTGCCGTCAGTTGCGCCAGCAAGTGGCGAAGCTCCGGGGTGAACTGGAAGTCTTCCCCTGGGTTCGCCCTCCTGCTGACCTGGTCCATAAAATTCTCTTGCAGACCACGGGGCTGCCTCAGAAGCGTACCTTTTGGGCCGACCTGATCCTGCCTACCGTTAGGCCGTTCATGACCCAGAGATTTGCTTTCGCAACTCTGGTCCTGTTCGTCTTTTTGTCCCTCTTGGTAAACATTGCCGGTCCTCCTGTTGGGGCAGTTTTGAGCCCCTCGCGTTTGGCCGAGAATGCTGACCTCGTGACCGGACAGATTAGTAAGAAATGGGCCCAGTTCTCTGATTTTCGGGCCCGCGCCTTCAATGAAGTGATCTTGATGGCCGAAGACCTCTACGGAAGAATCGATTACCATCTGATCAATTCGCTCCTGGACAGCGACAGCAACACCGTCACCGAAGAGGCTCCAGCCGAAGAGTTGGCGCCGGACCGGGAGCAGCCGCCCGACGGGAGCTGAGAGTGGATCCAGAGTGTTAATCACGAGAGTTTCGGCTCATGCTCGATAGGGTACTCGGGAAGGGAAGTGGAAGCTGATGAAGTGTTATTACCATCCAGATCTGGATTCGACGAATGGTTGTGCGGTCTGTTCGCGCACCCTCTGTATCTCATGTTCACATAGCGTGAAGGGGCGCATCTATTGCCAGGATTGCCTGGTGCGGGGAGCCGAGCTTGCCGGACTCGCCCGGAATCCGAGCGTGGCGAATTACTCTCCCGCGAGAGCCGCACTCTTCGGGATCATCCCCGGAATCGGTGCAGTTTACAATCGCCAATACACGAAAGCGATTGCCCATATCGGCGTCTTTGCAGCTCTCTGGATGATTGCTGATGCCGTAGACGGAATCTTCGTTCTCGCAACCATGGCTTTTTGGACGTTCACGGTTATCGATGCCTACCGGTCCGCGCAGGACAACCTGCGCCAGCAAGTTGCGAACCCCGGATTGTTTCCTGGGGACGGAGAAGACGAGGTCAAACTCCCGGTGTGGGGCATCGTGTTGGTTTTGATGGGTTTGCTCTTCTTCCTGAACAACCTTGATTTCCTGAATCTCCGGACCTTCTTGCGCTTGGCATGGCCTCTGCTGTTCATTGGAGCTGGGGCCTACCTGATCCTCTACTACTTCTTTTATCAGGGAAAGCCGGGTAAGAAATCGATGCGAGCCGCAGTCGCTCCGGTCCCTGCCCCTGCGGTAGGAGTAGTCGAGCCTCCGCCGCCGGTGCCGCCGCCTCTCGAGCCGGAAACCCCTCCTGCGGAAGAGCAAGCAATCGAGTTGCAGGAGTCTAAACAGCAGATCGATTCGAAAGAGTCCGAAGGGGAGACCGGTCATGAGTAAAGCACGCAATCTGGCGCCCCTGGCTCTCGGGTTCCTGCTCGTCTTGATCGGGGCGCTTTTTCTGGCGATCAATGTTCTCGACTTTCGCTTGCTCCGCTTCGATGGCTTACGCTACATCCTGCCGGTGTTGTTTTTGCTGTGGGGAGCCTCCAAGCTGATCCGACATTTTTCTTGGAACGCCGATCAACTTGCCCGCCAGCCCCGGCGCTCAAGCCTTCTGAGCGGCCTGTTCTGGACCGGCGTCGGGAGCGTCTGGTTGCTGGCTTTGACCGGGGCTTTCGAGTTCCTCGCTTTCTTTGGCCTCTACTGGCCCATGCTTTTGGTGCTTTTCGGGATCGGCAAGATTGTCGACTACTATCGATTTCAAGGAAGAATTCGATTGCGGGCAGGCGAGCTTATTGGGGTCTTCTTGATCGTATTCATCGGAATCACCGCCGGCCGGGTAGCTCAAGCCAACTGGCCGGGATTGGATTTCGACTTTCCCTCCATCGTCTTGGATGATCACAACATCCTACTACGGGGCCCGTGGGGCGAAACCCATCGTTGGACGGATGAGGCCCAGCAGTCCGCTGAAGGAATCGCCCTGCTTCAGGTAAATAACGACTACGGAGATATCCGGGTTGAGGCCGGGTCGAGAGAGGAAATCGAGATTCGTCTCACCAAAGAGGTAGTCGCGGACGATCAGGAGCAGGCCCGCCAGGTTGCCGACAGAATCCAGATTTCACAGCGGCGCGAGGGCGATCTGCTCGAGGTCACTACCAACCGAGAGTCCGGCAGAGCGGGCCAGCAGCGGCTCAGCACCGCTTTGTTCCTCCGGGTCCCGGCCCGCCTCGCTGCGGTCCTTAAGAATAGACATGGCGACATCCGGGTCTCCGGGTTGGAAAACACCTTGTCGGTCGAGAATGCCTCGGGCGACGTTGACATCGATGCCCAACAGGGAGCCCTAACAGTAGTCAATGAGTATGGTCATATTCAGGTACGTCGTAGTCGAGGCGAAATGAAACTCGAGAATCGGCGGGGGCGGATCCTGCTCGACGATGGAGTGGGGAATGCCACTGTTTCGAACCTTTACGATTTAGCCACAGTGCGTCGGCTGGAAGGCGATGTGACGATTAAGAATCGCTTCGGCTCAGTGCGGGTCAGTGATGTGAGCGGTAGCGTGACCATCGACGCCCCGGGATCCAGTGTCTCGGTCAAAGGCACGCGCCAAGCCGTCCATGTCCAGAATTCCCAAAAAACGGTGAGCATTTCGGAGAGCCAGGGACCGGTCGAACTGGAGACTTCCTATTCCCGGGTGGAGCTGAAGGGGATCTACGGCATCGTCGATTTGCGGGCAACCCATTCCGAAATCACCGCCCGCAACATGAAGAGCAAGTTTAGTTGTAAGGCGATTGGCAGCCGGCTTTCTCTGAGCGCCCTGGAGGATGGATTCGACGTGGTTACGACATTGCGCCCGATCACGGTCCGGGGATTTTCCGGAAGCGGTGTAGCCCAAAATGAGTTCGATGATATTACGATTTCTACCGATCAGAGTCTGAGCGGCGAGCTCTCGGTGATCAACAAGAATGGAAACATAGAGCTGAGACTTCCCTCCGATGCTGGTTTTGTGCTGTCGGCGCAGGCTCCGAGTGGCCGGATTCGTTCCGAGTTCGAGAGCCGAAAGGCCGAAGAACAAGCCGAAGCAGAAGGCTCGCCCTTGCTCGAAACGAGTATCGGCGACGGTGGCCCTCGCGTCCGGCTGCAGACTACCCAAGGACAGATTCGAATCCGAAAAGGCGGGAGGTCCCGACCATGAGAAAAATGACACTGATGATGTTGGCTCCGCTACTCCTTTCGGGCTGCCTGGTAGGCGTGGAAGGGTGGGACCGGGACGCGAGCTATACCACTTTTCGCTCCAGTGAGTCTTCCCAGAACGAGCAGCGGCTCGATGCCAAGATTGAGCTCAATGTTGGGCAGCTGTTGATCGAAGCTGGGCAATCCGGGACATCCTACGATATCGATCTCTACTATGAAGAGAATGCTTTCGAACCAAAACTGGACTTTCGACGATCAGGTGAGGAAGCGCGTCTGGACTTCGATCTGGATAGCAAGTCACGGGTCAACAGCGGACTGGGCAAGACCCGTCTCAATCTGAAACTCGATCCGGATGCTCGCCTCGAGTTGGACGCCCAGACCGGGGTTGCTGAATCCGAGATCGATTTGAGCTCTCTAAAGATTGTTCGCCTCCATCTGGAAAGCGGAGTCGGAGAAACCAAGGTGTTCAGCGCCAATTTGAATACCGAAATCTGCCGTCATATCAGCGTCGAAAATGGAGTGGGGACGCTCAAGATGTCCGGCCTGGGCAACCTCAATTTTGAACGAATGGAATTCCAGGGGGGCATAGGAGCCGCCGAACTCGAGTTTGGGGGTGACTGGCAAAGAGACGCCCAAGTAGATATCGATGTAGGTATCGGGGCAGTCGAAATCGTGTTACCCCGGAGTATCGGAGCCGAAGTCCGGATGTCCAAGAGCTGGCTCTCGGCGATCGACATTCGTGGTTTTCGAAAGAACGGGAGCACCTATACCAGTGACAATATGGATCGGGTGAGCCGGGTTGTACGCATCAACATCAATACCGGAATCGGCGGTGTCGAGGTTCGTTGGCGCTGAGTGAGTGTCCCACAGAGCCGTGCTGTGACGGGGCCTGTCTCGTGGCCTGTGCCCTGCGCCAGGAAACAGAAGCCTTGCAGCCCCTGGCTACAAACCCGGCCATAGATCTGATCACAACCGGACTGGGCGGAAGGCGCGCCGTCTCGTCTCTCCAGCGGGAGTTGCCAGCCAGGACTCCCTCTCTCTTGATCTTCACCGGAATCGCTGGCGCTCTCTCTCCCGATCTGTCGATGGGGCAGGTCGTTTTTCCGGAAGAATGGATTTTGGAGAGTGGTGAATCCTTTACGGGAGATCAGGATCTCAAGAGTCGTTTGCGATCCCGGGAATGGAGCATCACCGGCTCGGGCCTCACTGTGCGTCGGCCCGTCCTGCGTTCCCAAACTCGAAGACGGCTGCACCTCCAGACTGGAGCTCTGATTTGTGACATGGAGGCAGCCCATGCACTGGCGGTTGCCCGTGAGTTTGAGGTTCCAGCGCTCGTCCTGAAGGTGGTTTCTGACACTTGTGAAAGCAACCTGCCCGAGTTCTGGCGGCACCTGAAGGCCAACCTCGAGCTACTTCGGTCCCGAGTCCAGCGATTACTGCAAGACCTGGAAATTACTTGACCCCGACAACAGCGTCGGGGAAGTGGCGTTTCTCGTACTCGGCGATGGCGTCGGCCTCCAACAGCGTCAGGCCGATATCGTCCAGCCCCCCGAGCAAGCACTCCTTCCGAAATGCGTCGACCTCGAAGTCGATTGAGAGATCTTCGAGATCCCGGATCTGCTGAGCTTCCAGATCGACTTCCAGGCGATATCCAGGAGTTGCAGCTGCCTGACGCCGGAGCTGCGTAAACGGTTCAGACTGGAGTACGATGGGCAGAATCCCATTCTTGAAACAGTTGTTGTAGAAGATGTCGGCAAAAGAGGATGCGATGATCACTTTGAAACCGGCGTCGAGCAGGGCCCAGGGAGCGTGTTCCCGCGAAGAGCCGCATCCAAAATTGGCTCCGGAGATCAGAATTGACGCTCCTTGAAAACGGGGAGCATTCAGTTCGAAATCGGACTTCAAAGTCTTCCCGTCAGACTCGAATCGCCAGTCAAAGAAGAGGAACTGTCCAAAGCCGGTGCGTTCGATCCGTTTCAGGAACTGCTTGGGAATGATTTGGTCGGTATCAACGTTGACCCGGTCGAGCACTGCTACTAACCCGCTATGTTTCCGGAAAGCTTCCATTTCTTCGCGCTCAGTTTCAGCCTAGCCAGTCCCGTACATCCACGAAGTGGCCAGCGACTCCTGCCGCTGCCGCCATTTCCGGACTGACCAGGTGGGTGCGTCCTCCTCGACCCTGTCTGCCTTCGAAGTTCCGATTCGAAGTCGAAGCGCAGCGTTCGCCGGGTTGCAAGATGTCGGGGTTCAGTCCCAGGCACATGCTGCAGCCTGATTCCCGCCATTCGAATCCGGCGGCTCTAAAGATGCGATCCAGGCCCTCTTCTTCGGCCTGGAGTTTGATCTGTTGGGATCCGGGGACCACCAGCCCGCGCACTTTCTCGTTGAGTCTTCGGCCTTCCAGAACGCGGGCCGAGCGGCGTAGATCTTCGATTCGGGAATTGGTACACGAGCCGATGAAAACCCGATCAAACGGGAGCTCTTGGATCGGAGTCCCGGGGGTAAGATCCATGTATTCTAGAGCCCGGCAAAGAGCTTGCCTGACTTCCGGGTCGACCTCCTGAGTGGGATCAGGAACCTCCCCCGTCACATCCGTTACCATGCCTGGATGAGTGCCCCAACTGACCTGGGGGACAAGCTTGGAAGCATTGATTTCTAGCGACCGATCGAAGGACGCTCCTGGGTCAGTGGCCAGGCTTTTCCAGAACTCAGTGCAGCGCACGAAATCGGAGCCGTGCGGAGTGTGCGGTCTGCCTTCCAGATAAGAGAAAGTGGTCTCATCCGGCTCGATCATGCCGGCCCGTCCACCCGTTTCGATGGACATGTTGCAAACCGTCATTCGCTCTTCCATGCTCATCTCCCGGATGACGGAGCCGCGATACTCGACCACGTGTCCAGTGGCTCCCGCCGTACCAATCGTGCGGATGACATACAAGATTAAATCTTTGGAGGTGACGCCGGGAGCCAGTCGCCCAGAGACGAGGATCTCGAGTGTTTTGGGCTTGTACTGGAGCAGACATTGAGTCGCCAACACATGCTCGACTTCGCTTGTTCCGATCCCGAAGGCGAGTGCTCCAAAGGCTCCATGTGTCGAAGTGTGGCTGTCCCCGCAGACAATCGTCATCCCCGGCTTCGTGAGTCCCTGCTCCGGGCCAATCACATGAACGATGCCCCGATTCGGGCTTCCTAACCCATAGTTGGTCACCCCAAAATCAGCGCAGTTCGCATTCAGAGTCTCAATCTGGGTCCGCGCGATCGGATCCCGAATTGGCTTGTCATCTCCCCACGTGGGCACATTGTGATCCACCGTCGCCAACGTCAAATCGGTGCGTCGTACCCGTCTGCCCGCCAGGCGGAGGCCTGCGAAGGCCTGGGCTGAAGTGACTTCATGAACCAGATGCAGGTCGATGTAAAGAAGGGCCGGCCGACCCGGTTGGGAAGTTACCAAGTGCCTGGACCAAATCTTCTCAAAGAGAGTTTGCGCCAATGACTGTCCTCGTGTTCGCGACCCCACCCCATAACTCGTACAGGCTCACCAGCGCAGCTCCGCCTTCCGGCCGCCCATGAGAAGACCTCACCCAACCGCAATCCACTAGCCCGCATGATTCATAAATTGTCGGCTGCAGGCCCGCAATCATCCGCGCTGACTGCGTTGCCCACCCCCGGGCTGCTCGACAGAGTGCACGACTATGCCTCCGCGGCCCTCGGGCGTAACGCCTTGTCAGCACGGCGCTTGCGTCCCTTCGCTTCGACACCTTATGAATTATGCGGGCTAGGCTGAGACGGCTCGCCTTTCTTCGCTCCTCTTCCGTTCGTGGAGAGCCTTGTTGACGGCATTCAAATATGCTCGGGCGCTGCCATCAATGAGATCGACTGAAGCAGCCTTGCCAGTATAGCTCCGGCTCCCAAATTGGACGTGAACGAAAACCTCTCCCAAGGCGTCTTTCCCGCGAGTCACCGACTTCACTGAATAGTCCAAGAGCTTGCCGCTCATTTCGGTCGTCTTGTCGATCGCTTTCATGGTGGCATCAACCGGACCATCTCCGTAGGCTGCGCCGGTCAACGACTTTTCAGCTCGACTGAGCCGCACGACTGCAGATGACAACTCTTGATTGCCGCCAGCCGAGTGGATGTAGTCGAGCCGAAAAGTGTCGGGGATAATCTTGATCCCATCCTGAACGATCGTAATCAGGTCCTCGTCATAGACTACCTTCTTCTGATCTGCCAGTTCGGTGAAGAAGAAATAGGCTCGCTCCAGCTCTTCTTTGGTCAGCTCGTAGCCAAGTTCTTCGAACTTTGCGGCCAGGGCATGTCGTCCGCTGTGTTTTCCCATGACCAGTGTGCTAGATACAATCCCGACCGATTGGGGAGTCATAATCTCGTAGGTGAGAGCGTTCTTGAGAACTCCGTCCTGGTGTATGCTGGCTTCATGGGCAAAAGCATTGCACCCTACGATGGCCTTGTTGGGTTGGACAAAACTGCCCGTCAGATTAGAGAGCAGGGTACTGGATCGAAAGATCTCTTGCGAAACGACCCTCGTTTCATAGGGTAAGGCGTCGCCGCGAGTTCGGATCGCCATGACCACCTCTTCCAGAGCTGCGTTCCCGGCTCGCTCGCCGATTCCGTTGATCGTGCACTCGATCTGTCGACAGCCGGCGGAAACTCCAGCCAGAGAATTGGAAACCGCTAGTCCGAGATCGTCGTGGCAGTGACAACTGAAGATGGCACGGTCAGCGTTGCAGATGCGCGAGATCAGATTCTGCACAAATGGCCCGTACCCGTTGGGAACGGCGTATCCGACCGTATCCGGAATGTTGATGATCGTGGCGCCGTTCTCTATCGCGGCTTCGAAGATCTCGACCAGGTAATCGGGATCGCTGCGAGTCGCGTCTTCGGCAGAGAACTCCACGTCCTCACATAGATCGCGCGCAATCTTGACTGCGGTAATCGTATCTTCCAACACCTGTTTTCGGGTCTTGCGAAGCTTGTGTTTGAGATGGATATCGGAGGTGGCAATGAAGGTGTGGATGCGCGGCCTTTGGGCGTGCCTGAGGGCTTCCCAGGCCCGTTCGATGTCTTTGCGATAGGCTCGCGCCAAGCCTGCGATAGTGGCAGAACGAATCTCTGCCGCGATCGCTTGGACGGCCTCGAAGTCGCCTTCCGATGCGATCGGGAAACCTGCTTCAATGATATCTACCCGCAACCGCTCAAGCTGTCGGGCCATCTTGAGCTTTTCTTCCAGGTTCATCGAACATCCAGGCGACTGTTCTCCATCTCGGAGGGTAGTGTCAAAAATATGCGCGCGTTCGGTCATCGCTTCTCCTCTACGATATGAAGCGACTCATTGCAGCTTCCCAAACTACCAAAGTAGGCCTCGCTTAAGAATAATTGTTAATGGATTTTAGAATAGTAATAATTATAATTTATTATTTAGGCGGGCACAGTGCAGCAACTCTTTACGCCTTGGTTCTCAGCTCCTAGAGTTTCTTGACCCCGGAATTCGAAACCAGGAACCCTAGCGAGATGGTGCCTAGTAAGACTGCGAGCAGACCGATTGCCAGACCGGGGCTGGTGCGAGATGCGATGAAACCGGCCAGTAGATCTCCCAACGGCATACCACTTCGAAACGAGAGGAAGAAAATGCTCATAACTCGCCCTCGCATGGCATCTTCGGTGGCCAGCTGAACCAGTGAGTTGATCGACGCGAAGAGCGTGATGAGGCAGAGTCCGGCCAGATAGAGCATGAGATAGCTGAGCAGTAGGTTCGAGGAAAGTGCAAAGGTCAGTAGCAGGATTGAGTAGATCACTTGGGCCCAAAGGGTAGTCAGGCCGCGTTGCCCCCAGTTCGAGATTCCGGCATAGATCAGCGCTCCCGTAATCGAACCGGCGCCCAGGACGGTACTCATCTGAGCGAATCCCACTTCGTCAAGCGAGAAGACGTTGCGGGCGAATGCGGGGAGCAGGGTAATGACAGGGACTCCGCAAAATCCGGTGATGAACCCCAGGATCGTCAACTGAGAAAGAGAGCCCTTGCTTCTGACATAGCGGATCCCCTGACTGATCCCGCTGGCTACCGACTCGCTCGTCTTGGGAGCAACAAAGCGGGCCTGAATCAGAAGTAGCGTCACTATCACGGCCAAGAACGAGATGCCGTTGAGGAAGAAGCAGACAACCGCTCCAGATGCCAGGAGCACCGCCGACGCCAGAAGAGGACCCGTGACACGAGCCAGATTAAACTGGATGGAATTAAGAGCGATAGCATTTGGAACGTCACGCCGCTCGACCAGTCCCGGGACCAGCGCCTGGTAAGCCGGACCCCCGAAGGCCTGACCTATACCTGTCACGAAGGCCAGCACCAGAAAGTGCCAGATCTCGATCCACCCAACCCAGACCAGCGCAGTCAAGATGAATGCCGAAGTCATTTGCACGACCTGGGAGAAGAGTAGGAGCCGGCGCCGGTCGATCCGATCAGCCAGCACACCTCCGATGAGTGAAAAGAGCATCAATGGCAGCTGCGCCAGGAAGCTGATCAGTCCGAGATAGAATTCAGAGTTGGTCAGACTCAGAACCAGCCAGGACTGTGCGACCTGCTGCATGAAGCTGCCGGTAGTCGAGGTGTAAGCCCCAATCCAAACCAGTCGGAAGTCGCGATACTTGAAGGCTCTGAATGTCCGCGAGAAGAAATTGTGGTTGCGGGTTGGGCTTGAAGATTCCATAGGTGGATCAAACTGTGGGAAGGTCCTGGGACCGACTCCCTACTGAATTACGCCAACTAATACGCTGCCTGATGAGCTTTGGGTACAGGAAATGCTCGAGTTTCGAAAAACTTGCCTGGAATCTTGATGTCCTATCTTGTTGTAGAAAACTTGAGGGCGGTGGCTCGTCCAGTGAGCGGAAGTGGACTGTACGTGCAGTCTAACGATATCAACTAGATCGTAGCGCTTCCACTGGATCGACTCGGGTTGTCCGGCGAGCAGGCAGATACGATGCGAGAAGCGATGCTGACCCCAAAAGCAGGGTCACGACGACATAAGTGACCGGATCATACGGCTCAATCTCAAACAGAAGATCCGAGAGAAGATGCGAGCCAAGCCAGCCAAGTACAGTTCCCAGAACCAGTCCGACCAGAGTCATTCTGAAGCCTTCTCTCAGCACCATCTGAAGCACCTGGCCGCGCTGAGCTCCAAGGGCAATCCTGATGCCGAATTCCCGGGCGCGTTGCACCACCCCAAGGGCAATCAAACCGTAGATGCCGATCACTCCGAGCAGTAGTCCGAGCAAAGCGAAAACTCCGAGCAGGAAGCTGACCAGACGAGGCCGGGCGATCGAGTCATTGATGATCTGGGTGAAGGTCCGTTCTTCGGAAACCGGGACCCGGTTGTCTATCGACCAGATCGCCTGGCGAACGGAGTTTGTCAACTCCCCCGGTCGAGTCGATCGCAGGGCAAAACTCATAGCTACCAGCGGATGTTGAGAATAGGGTCGATAGAGCGCAGGTCCGGTCTCAGCGGAAAGCCCGTCGTGTTTGATGTCGCCCACAATCCCAATCACGGTGACCCAGTCGTTGGCCGTCGCATTTCCGGCCCGGAGCTGCTTCCCAAGCGGACTACCGTTGGGCCAGAAGCGTCGAGCGGCCGCTCGGTTGACAATTGCGACTGGCTCCCCTTCTTCCGAGTCACGGGGATCAAATTCTCTGCCTTCCAAGAGAGGAATTCCCAGGGTAGCGAAGAAACCGAAATCGACAACCCGCCAGCCCAGCCGGGGCCGTGACGCTGATGCGTCGGCAGGTTGTCCCTGGACCTCGAGTTGCGCGGTCCAGGAAAAGCCGGTCAAAGGCAGGTGCTGGGTGGATCCGATCGAGTCGACTCCGGGCAGAGCCGCTAATTGTTCCCGAAGTTGCCGGTAATAGCCGCGCCGCGCCGGACCGTTTTGGTAGCTTTCGCCTGACGGCTGCACGCTGAACGTATAGAGCTGTTCAGCTGAAAAGCCGGGGTCAATCTGGTACAGCTTCCAGACCGTATGGATCATCAATCCGGCCCCAATGATGAGAGCCTGAGCCAACGCGATCTCGCTCACCACGAGTGAGATTCGTGACCAGCTGCGCTGGGTTGATGATGTGGTGGCGTTGGATTCGGAAACCAAAGAGTCACGGAGATCCCGAGTTCGAACGAAGAGGATCGGGATTAGAGCAATAAGCATCCAGACCAGACCCGTGGCCGCGGCCCCGAATAGTACGACGTTGGGGTCAAGTCCGACTTCGGAGCGACGGGGCAGATCTGCTGGCGATAGCTGAAGGAATAGCCGGATAACCAGGGGTGAGAGGAGAGCTCCAATGCCCGCTCCCATGATTGCCAACACCGCGGTCTCCGTCAGCAATTGTCCACTTAATCTTCGAAGGCCTGCTCCCAGAGCTTGCCGCAAAGCCAGCTCTCGCCGCCGCCAGCTGAGGCGGGTCAGGATCAAGTGGGCGAGGTTGAGCGCTGCCATTGTCAATACCATCAATGAGGCCGCGAAAATAGCCAGCAGAGTGGGCCTGAAGTTGATGATCTGGGCCTCCCTGAGATCTGCAATCTGAGCACCCCGACGGTACTCTTCCGGCAGTGAGAACTGCTCACGAATCCCCATCAGTAGCTGGTTAAACTCCTGCTGAGCTCGCTGAATGTTGGCCCCTTCGACAAGCCGCGCGACCAACCAACTGACACCGCTGCTGTGGTACCAAGCCGTGGCATCTAATGGGAGAGTCATGAAGATGTCGGTGCCGGGTTGCAAAACCTCGAAACCCGCGGGCAGCACACCGACGATGCGACGCTTCTCTCCATCGATCTCGATTTCTCGGTTCAGGATGCTCGGATCGGATCCGTATCGGTCTTGCCAGAGCTGGTGTCCGAGCACTACAACAAGATCCCGGCCGGGTATGCTTTCCTCATCAGTAAACCCGCGACCCAGGGAAAAAGAGACTCCCAAAGTCCGAAAGAAGTTGCTCGACACTCGGGCGGCCCTCACTTGTACCGAATTGGCCTCCTCGATCAGAGCGACAGTCCAGCCTGGGCTCATTCCTGCCACCCCGCTCAGGGTTGAGGTGTTGGCTGAGATCTCGAGGAGATCTCGATTGGAAAAGAATTGACCCTGGTCAAGCACCACCAGTTCCCCGGGGTTCTTCAAGGGGAGGGCACGTAGCAGGACGCCGTTGACGACGCTGAAGGCGGCAATGTTGACGGCGATGCCGAGAGCTAGCGTCGTCAGAGCTACAACCGCAAACAGAGGTTCTCTGCGCAGGGTTCGGAAGGCAAAGCGAGTATCGTTCCTAAGATTGTCTAACACGTTCTCTCCACTCTCGGCTGCTGGTTGGGCCACCCGATCGATTCGGAAGCGAAGTCCGAAGCCGGTCGAGTCGATAATCCGCCCCGCCGCACGGGGGCGGTCGGCTCGAGTCTCGTCCCATTCGACCTCAAAAAGATCGTCCAATTCCAAATTGAGAACTCGGAGCAGGGTCTCGCGCGTACTCCGGCTCGGGTGACGGCGCTTGCCGTTGACCAGTTCCGACAAATAACTCTTGCTCAAGCCCAGCCGGTTGGCCCAACCATTCTGGGACAGACGTCCTCGGTTAAGTTCTTCGGCCAGGCGTTTGTGTTTCAGGCGGATCCGTTTTTGCAATACTTGGTAATAGACGCTTTTGGGAGGCGGGAGGTTTACCTCAACGACTCAAGAAGTGTTCGTTCAGGCTGTTCGCCAGGTCGGGGTCGGAACAAAGGCAAGCGTAGAAGCGCGGAGACACAGAGATTTCGCAGAGGGGGATTTTTACGGAGTGCTGGAGCTAGCCCGGATAATTCAGTGCGCCGTGGAAAGGCTTGTATTACTGAGGAAGGCGGGTAACGCCGCTGGAGGGAAGGGGCCTGAGTTCAAGGCAGACGTAATTTGAAGCGACAGCGAGGAGATTGACCTGAATGGGACTGAAAACTCCAGAAAAGATTGGGAAACTGCAAAGGACGTTCTACGCCAAAGCGAAGGAGCAGCCCGAGCTGCGCTTTCATCAGCTGTACGACAAGGTCTGGAGAGAAGATATTCTGGAGTTCGCCTACCGGAAATGCAAAGCCAATGGCGGAGCAGCGGGGGTGGACCGGGAGAGCTTCGAAGACATCGAGTTGTGGGGCCGAGAGAAGTGGCTGGGCGAACTGGCGGCTGAGCTGAAAAGCAAAAGCTACCGACCGGCGGCAGTGCGCCGGGTGTGGATTGACAAAGCCAACGGAGGAAAGCGCCCGCTGGGAGTGCCGACGATCAAAGATCGGGTGGTGCAAACAGCAGCGATGCTCGTCATCGAGCCGATCTTCGAGGCCGATCTGCAACCGGAACAACATGGCTACCGTCCCAAACGAAGCGCTCAGGACGCGGTTAAAGCGGTGCACGCTCTGATCAACACCGGCCACCGAGAAGTGGTGGATGCAGATCTGAGTGGCTACTTTGACAGCATACCGCGAAAGGAGTTGATGCAATCGGTGTTGCGTCGAATCTGTGATCGGCAGATGTTAAAGCTGATCAAGATGTGGCTGAACGCGCCGGTGGTGGACGACTCCAAGAAAGACCAGGATAAGCCAAGAGGCGGAGGGAAAAGGGGAACCCCCCAAGGGTCACCGATCTCACCACTTTTAGCTAACTTGTACTTTCGCCGCTTCATTCTGGGATGGAGAAAACTGGGACCGAAGCAGTGTCAGGCCCGGATCGTGTCCTATGCGGACGACTTTGTAATCTGCTGTAAAGGCGAAGCAGAGATGGCTCTACAAGCCGCGCGGGAGATTCTGGAGTGTCTGGGTTTGAGACTGAACGAGACCAAGACCCGTGTGAAACGGCTGCCGGAAGAGAGTTTGGACCTTCTGGGCTACACCATAGGGACTTGCCATCGAGCAGGCAGCGGTATCCCCTACCTGGGGACGCGCCCCTCGAAGAAATCGATCGGCAAGATCTGTCGCGAAATCCATAGGGAGACGCAACCCTGGAGTGGGCTCAGGACACAGGAGCAAGAGGTGGTCCGTCTGAACCGAATGTTGGTGGGATGGGCCAATTACTTCTGCTTGGGTGGAGTCAGCAAAGCCTATCGGGCGGTGGATACACACACCCGATGGAGGCTTCGTCAGTGGTTGCGACGAAAACACAAGCTAGGCAGCAAGGGAACACGGCAGTTCCCGGACCAGTACCTGTACGAAAAGTTGGGTCTGGTACGACTGACTGAGGGGACTCTCGACCTTCCGTGGGCGAAAGCGTAAGACCTTGTCCGAGAGCCGGATGCGGTAGTTCCGCACGTCCGGTTCGACGAGCGGCGACTGGAAACGGAGCCAAGGTACGGATTGAGGCACCGGCGTATGGCGAAAGCCGCCGGCAACAGCGACTCCCCGGACCCACCGCCCGCGCGCCAGTCGTCGACTCTACCGCGTTTTCGGCTGCAGGGCCGGGATCATCTGCTCTGACTGCGTTACCCACCCTCGGGCTCCTCGCCAGAGTGCATGACTATGACTGCGGGGCCCTCGGGCGTGAACGAAACCTTGTCAGAGCGGTGCTTCCGGCCCTTCGCTTCGAAAACGCGTGAATTATCCGGGCTAGCACGATCAGGTTTCCCGCTCCGGGCTGCCGCCACGGAGCTCTGTAACTCATCGCTCGAACCGCAAGGGCCAGCGGTCGATCTGATCCGCTTTTCAAGTCAGATCCAGCTCGCAAACCACTGGGTTTGACCTCAAGAAAGGGTCACGACTTGGCCTTAGGAATCGGTCATCAACTTATCGTCCAGGCTTTGCGTGCGATTGCACGAGCCGTTCCTTCTCGGGATCCCACCACCAGGGGTTTTCACTATTGATTTCTGCGCCCCCCCTCCAGCGCATGGATCTGTCCCCTGGCCCAAGTCGGTAGTCGCGATCTTCCAGCAAAAACAAAGCCATTACCGAAAGGACCAGCGACTGAGACCGGAACTCTTCGGTGGACGAAAGTTTCCATGGAGGGTGGAATTCGTTGGCGTCTTCCACTTCGAGAATTCCTCCATTCACCAAGTCTTCCAGATAGCTCCAAAATGAGCTGTCACCGAGGAAAGTCGCCTCTTCGAGTCGCTGGGTCTCGGTGAAGAGATCTATCGGACCGAGACGCAAATGCCAGTTAATTCGCTCTAAGATCTGATATTCGCTGCGAGTGAGACCGTGGGTGACCCAGGGAAATTCTTCCAGCCAGCGACGCATGGCAGCAGCTAGATGGGGGAAAGTCGTGTCCTTGTTCAGCGCGACTTCTTCCAGACGGCGGTATTCTCCCCGAGTGAAGGCGGTCCAGAGCGACGCCCCGCGATCCAGTTGCTGCTCGGTCAGGGGTAGGCGTGCCTGGAAGTGGGCGAGAGTTTCGGTCCGGCCAAAGCTGGTGATGTGGGCATTGGAGAAAATGCCTGTCAGCTTTGGTCCCGGCTCCATCGCTGCCAGCGTGTGGATGACCTGCAATAGCTGAAGTTGATCGTAGAGATCATGCTCGAACCAAAGCACGATCTCCTGGAAACGACTCCCGCTGAGCAGGATCCGATCTCGTTCCGAGAATTGGCGCAGGGTCTCTTCCAGGGGAGCGAGATCCTGATCATAGAGAAACCCTGCCCGGACCTCCGAGAGCTGTTCAATCGGGAGATCGGGAACCGGGCCGTCGTGGAGGACATCTCGCCAGGGCAGTATGGGACTGCGAAAGCCGAACTCTCGAAACATCTCCGCAGCCGAATCACCGTTGGTGACAATCAGACGAGAGGAATCTCTCAACTCAGCCGCAGAGGACGGATCCACCGTTGACATTCAGAATCTCCCCTTGGACGTGTATGGCCAGTTCGGAGGCCAGGAAAAGGATGGGACCGGCGATGTCCTGCGGTTCGGCGATCCGGCGGACCGGAGTAATAGCCTCCACTTTTTTCTTGAAGGCCTGATTCCCGAATACCGTGTCGGTCATGTCGGTCAGGACCCAGCCCGGAGCCACTGAATTGACCCGAATGCCATATGGACCGAGTTCCGCAGCCAGGGACTTGGTTAGAGAGATCAGCGCTCCCTTGGAGGCGGCGTAGTGCGAGTAGCCCGCCTCGCCCCGCTGTCCGGCCGTCGAACTCACCAGAATAATATTCCCCTTCTGTCGCTCCCTCATGGCGGGCACTGCAACTCGGCAAGCGTTGAAAGCAGATCGAAGGTTGACGTCCAGCGTTTCTGAGAGCTGTTCCTCGGACATCTCGTCAATCAAGGCAGGCTTCCAGATTCCGGCGTTCAGAACCAGAATATCAACTGCTCCAAGCTGGCTCTTGGTCGCACTCCAGAGTCGTCGGAAATCGCTTTCCACAGCGGCATTCCCGGCCATGGCCATGGCCCTGCCACCGTTTCCTTGAATCTCATCGACGACCTCCCCGGCAGACGTTTCATCTGACTGATATCCGATGCCGACGCTGGCTCCAGCTCGTGCGAAGAGTATTGCGCAGGCCCTTCCAATCCCTCGCGAGCCGCCGGTAATCAAGGCAGTCTGACCAGTCAGATCAATCATTCGAAAAACTCCTTCAAGTTTTTGAGGAGGCCGGCGCTCCACTGATGGTGGACCCAGTTACCGGCAGATTGGCAGCCACCAGAACGCCCGGCAGCGTGACCACGAGAAGGATCATCAAGGCACTCTCGAGGCCAATTCGATCACTCAGAATGCCCACCAATGGGACGGCTATGCCTCCAACTCCCCAGGCGAAGCCCATCATTAGGGCTGAGACAGTGCTGGCTCCGTGAGGAATCGTACGCTGGGCCATCAGCACATGGACGGGCAGCGTCAACAGCAGAAAGCCCCCACCTAGAACACTCAACAACATAGAAGTCAACCCTTCAGTCTGCAAGGAGAGCATGAGCAGAGGGGCAAAACCGAGGTGAGAAATCAAAATGACCTTCTTCCCCCCGATCTTATCGTTGAGGACCCCGCCAAAGAAGCTGGCCGTAGCTCCGAGCAGCAGAAAGAGGCTGAGTATTTGACTTCCGACTAGCTCTCCATGCCCGCGCAAAGTGAAAAGCAAGGGAAGAAAAGCCACCCACACCAGCTGGACGGCCGAGCGTAAGACGACCAGGACAAACAGGGTCGTTAGCAAATTGAAGTGTCTGCCCAGCTCCGGAAGCAACGACCGTTCTCGGTCTTGCAGCGATTTTCTTGGGGGGGAAGGCCCCACCGCCAGAAGATAAATCGATATCCCGACTCCAGGAATAGCCGCCCAATAGCAATTGGGCAGGCCAAACAGGCTTAGCAGAGTGCCTATGTAAACCGGACCGCAAGCGTACCCGACCATCCCCGAAGCAATGAAAAGCGACACATGGACGCCCTGCCTGCGCCGACATGCACTTGAAACTATACTGACCGCTTGAGGATGGAAAGTCGCGATTCCGACTCCTCCCAGGATGACCAGTATCAGCAGTGTCCAGAATCCGGGCGCCAATCCCAGACTGGAGATGAAGATTCCGGCAATCGCAGGACCCAAAGCAAAAATCACTTTGTGCCGGACATGGTCGGCAAGAAACCCATAGAGAGGTTGCAGGAACGATCCAGAGAGGATCAGCCCTCCACCCAGTAGCCCGGCCTGGGTCAGCGTTAGGTTCAAGGACTCATGTAAGAAAGGCAGAAAGGCGCCCAGCATGCTCGAATAGGTATCGACCAGAAAGTGTCCGGCACAGAGCCGATAAAGCCAGGACCGAGATCCGGTTTCTTCCATCTTCGGATATTGTATCCTCTGAACTCGCCGACTCCCACCGAAGAGAATGGGTTGAGGGAGGGACTGAATGCCTTGAAAACAGTGAGCTCGAAAGGATGCAGCTTGTCGTTCCGAGTTGAGGCCTACGACTTTGATCTGCCTTCTGAGTTGATTGCCCAAGAACCCAGAGCTCATCGCAGTGAGGCGCGACTCATGTTGGTGGATCGGAATCGAGGAGCTATTTCTCACCATCAGGTTCGCGAGCTACCCGATCTTCTCGAGTCGCACGATCTCCTGGTGCTCAACAACACGCGGGTCTTTCCGGCTCGGCTATTTGCTCGAGGTAAGAGTCCTCCTATCGAGATACTACTCTTGCAGCGAGTCGGTGAAGAACAGGTATGGGATGTGCTGGCTCGTCCTGGGAGACGTCTGAAGCCGGGCCGAAGACTTATCTTTAGTGACGGGGAACTGAAAGCTACCGTTTTGTCTGACGCGACGGGCCCCATCCGCCGATTGCGTTTTGAGACGGAGGGTGATTTTTGGGAGGCGATAGAGAGAGTCGGGGTTGTGCCACTGCCTCCCTATATTCGGCGAGCCGCTGCGCCGGAGGACCGATTCCGGTATCAAACCGTGTTCGGAGAGATTCGAGGCTCAGTTGCGGCTCCCACCGCAGGTCTCCACTTCGACCAGCAACTGCTGGCTAGTTTGCCCCACTGCTTCGTCACTCTGCATGTCGGCTATGGGACTTTCAAGCCAGTGCCAGTCCCCGACATCCGAGATCACACGGTTGATCGAGCGATCTTTCAGGTGAGCCAGCAAACCAGAACTATGCTGGCCCAGCATCTTGAAGCGGAAGAGTCGGTTGTTGCCGTGGGCACGACTACGACCCGGGTACTCGAACATCTGGGCCGACCAGGGTTTACCAATCAGGATATTATCGGCGATACGGATCTCTACATTCTTCCCGGCTTTGAGTTTCGAGTGGTTAGTAAGCTGATGACCAACTTCCACCTGCCCAAATCGAGTCTGATGTTCCTAGTCAGCGCGTTTGCCGGTCGGGAGCTACTTCTCGAAGCCTATCGCGAGGCGATTTCGGCCCGCTACAACTTCTATAGCTATGGTGACGCCATGCTGATTGTGTAACGTTGGCAATTGGCCCCCTGGCCCCTTGGACCCCTTCCCCTAACGCGTCTTGACGCGGTAGTCGTCCTTGTAGCAAACCCAATACATGCCACTTGGGTTTCCGCTGGAGCGGACGACCTTGGTCGCCACCATTTCTTCGCCGCAAGTGGGGCAGCTTTGGACTCCCCCCCCGCTCTCCACGCCTTCCTAAACTAGCACGTGCCGTCTTACTGATTTTTTCTGCCATCGTCACAACTCCCTATCTGCACTGGGTCGATTGAACTGTTCTTGCTGAAAACGAAACGACCTACCTTGGACGCGGTCAGTATGGAAAGGTTTCAAACTGAGCTCCCGGTCAGCCACAAAGGGGGGATGATGTGGCAGAGGAAAGCCGTGTTTCAGAACTGTGGGAGGCGCCTTCTGAGGCGGCGATTCTACTGAAAATAGAATCTTTAGATTCGGGCCTGACGATCCTCTCGCGGCCTGGGAAGGGCCCCACACATCCGAAACCACTTCAATGCCAATCTTAGCACCTATTCGAGCATGGCGATCTCGACGTCGGTGATGCCGCGTAGCGAATCCTGCATGTGAGCCTTGATCTTGGCGACCAGAGACTTCTCATTTAAGCGAATAGCTTCTCGAGTAACTCCGAACTGAGAAGCAATCGTCTGCAGTGTGACTGGCTCCTCGGATAGCAGTCGAGATTTCAAGATCACGAGTTCTCGTTCGCTGAGTTGACGGGACAATTCCTGAATCTTGGTGTTAAAAAGTTCTCGCAGTTCGCCGCGGGCCAGTCGCTCGTCAAGCATGGCTTCGGCACCCGCCAGGGTATCGCCGAAAGTGAGCGAATCCCGGCCTGCAATAGGGCTGTCGAAGCTGACATCTCCCCCCTCGATATTCTGTTCGACCTCCTCCACATCTTTCTCGCTCACGTCGAGCAGTTCGGCAATCAGTTTGGTGGTCGGCTCGATTCCCTGGAGGCGAAGCTTCTCCTTTTCCTTCCGCAGATTAAACAAGAGCCGGCGCCGCTCATTGGTAGTACCGATCCGGACAATGCGGAAGTTATCGATGATGAACTTGATGATGTAGGCCTTGATCCACCAAGTGGCATAAGTGGGCAGCCGGGCTCCCTTAAAGGGATCAAAGCGTTTGACCGCTTCGACCAAGCCAATGTTGCCCTCCTGGATCAGATCCAAGGCGTTGGAGTACACCCGGTTGTACATCAATGCGATTTTCACAACCACGCCCAGATTGGCGGTGATCAGCCTGTTGGCCGCTTCCTGATCCCCCTCGTCCCGATAGCGGAGAGCCAGTCGGCGCTCCCCGTCGGCGTCAAGCGCAGGATAATTCTTGATCTCGAGCAGATAGCGCCGGAGAGGGTTGAGGCGGGCCAATTCGAGGCGGTCGGCGGGGCTGGGAGCCGGGAGTTCGGCTTTCTCCGAATCGATAACATCCTCGCCCTTCTGCGGAACTTCAGTTCTCTCCGGATCGGCTTTTTCTTTGCTGGAAGTGACTCGAGTCTCTTTCTTGTTCGCTGTCATCTCGATATAGAGATTCTAACGCAGGAAGGGGGCCAACGGGCTATTCCCAGGAGGTAATGTCTGCGTTGAGACTTTCGCCTCCCCCGGGTCTGCCCGTCTTTCCCCAAGCTCCATAGGTCGTATGCGCCATACTCGCCAGGTGAGCGGTATTGAAAGAAGTTGTTCCATGGGTCGGGTTTCAGTTTCTTTCTCAGGTACGTCCATGTCGGGATCAAATTGCTAGAATTCCACCAACTTGAGTGCATCACAGGGCGATCGAAAAGAACTCATCGAAGACCTGGTACTAGAAATCTCTCACGAACTAGGCATCACCGGCATGCAAATCATTGGCTGGTCCGGCCCAGGTATTCTGAGAAGAGATGCTCGCCTCGTGGTGTGCCGGATGGGCCGCGATCGAATACTGCACTTTCCCAAGAAACTCCTGGGATCGGCTTCGCTAGTAGACGGCCAGCCTGCTGAAGCGCAGCTCAAAGAGACCATTCGATCCCAGTTGAGTGCCCCCCGGTGAAGTAAACTCCCAACTCCCAACTCCCAACTCTCAAGTTCGCGGAGAAACCGGACCGGAAGCGAGCGTGTTGGACGCTCAACAGCCTGGAGTTGCATTCGCCGGAGCCAATATGTAATATCCCTACATAGATAGGAAAAATACAAAGGCCAACATGAGTCAGAAAAACCACCCCAAGAACCTCGGATACTCCGCTTCGCTGGTTTTGCAAGCCATTGCTGGCAACTTCCGCTACGGCTTTGACATCATGGATGTCACCGGCCTTCCCAGCGGTACGGTCTACCCCGCCCTTAGTTCGCTTGAGGAGAATGGCTTCCTTGATTCCGCCTGGGAGTCGGCCGAGCTGGCCCATCAGGAAAAACGTCCACCCCGTCGTTACTACGAGATCACCGCGGCTGGCTGGCGCGTCCTGGAAGTGTCCCTGGAACGCTTTCAGCTACTCGAAGAACTCCGCCGGAAACATCTCTCGAGCGAGCCTGGCCGGGCCTGATTCACATGTCCATAGATTTGAGGCGGCACCACATCTTTCATATCGTCCTTGGGCTACTGTCCCTGGCCAGCCGGTTGGTGCCCCTCCTGCGCCGAGGCGAATGGCTGCGCGAGTGGCAAGCCGAATTGATCAGTCGGAGGATGCGCTACCTGGCTCAAGATCAGCTGACAATCGAAAAAGACCTGGAGCTCCTGAAGCGGGTTGCGGGCAGCTTCCATCACGCGTTTGGGCTGCGACTGAGATCGTGGAGAGATTACATGCTAATACAAGATTTGAAACAAGCAGTTCGCGCCCTCACCACACGGCTCGGATTCTCTGCCGTTGTGCTCTCGACTCTCATCGTGGGAATCGGATCCAGCACCGCCATCTTCAGCATTCTCGATCATGTGCTGCTTCGCCCCCTCCCGTACCAGGACTCGGATGAGCTCTTTGTGACGGCCTGGAGGGACAATCGGGAAACCAGGATCAGCTCGCTTCCTTATCAGGACTTTCAGGATCTTCAAAAGCAGCTCGAGGCTTTCCGGCAGATGGCCCTCTGGTCCTGGTTCGGCGGCACGCTTCAGACGCCTGGTGAACCGATGCAGGTATGGGGCTATCAAGTCACCCCGGGGCTCTTGGATCTGCTCGGTGTAACTCCTGCCATGGGAAGAGACTTCGCCCCCGAAGAGAGTGAAACATCGGCTCAGGTGGCCATCTTGAACCACCGGGTCTGGCAGGAGCACTTCGCCGGTGATCCAGCCGTGCTGGGCAGGGCCATTACGATCGACGACCTGCCGTACACGGTGGTAGGTGTCTTGCTGGCAGGTTTTGATCTGCCCTTTCCTCGTCCCAATGCCCAGCTCTGGGTCCCCCTGGACCCCCGCCATTCCTGGACCCGCAGTCGTTCGATCTACACTTACTATGGGTTGGGACGAGTGGCTGAGGGAATCACGGCGCAGCGATTGGCGGCAGATTTGGAGGCAGTCAGCCAGGGTCTTCAAGAAGCCTACCCTGACACCAATCAGGATCGGGTCTATTACCCGGTTCCGCTGCTCGATCTCATGGTTGGAGAGGCCCGTCCGCAGCTCTTGCTCCTGGGAGGGGCGGTAGGGCTACTCCTCCTGATTGTCTGTGCCAACCTCGCCAATCTGCTCTTGATTCGGGGATTGGGTCGCGGACAGGAGCTGGCGCTACGCTTGGCGCTGGGGGCACGACGATCACAGGTTGTTCGACAATTGCTGGTTGAGACCTTGTTGCTCTCACTGATCGGTGCAGTCGGAGGTGTAGTGGCAGCCTGGGCCGTGCTCCCCCTCCTTGTGAGGCTTGCCGGGAGTGCCCTGCCCAGGGCGACAGAGATTGTGTTGGACGTCCGAGTTCTGCTATTTGCCGTGGCTGCTTCGCTACTGAGCGGCATTCTGGTCGGCCTCTTGCCCGCTCTGAAGGCCTCGAGCGTGCATTTGCAACAGGCCATCGAACACGGCAGTTCCAGAATCTCGGCCGGAGTCGGATGGAGGAAATTGCTGGTGACCGTTGAGATTGGCCTCGCCTTGACGCTGCTGGTGGGAACCGGTCTGCTGGTCACCAGCCTGGTCCGAGTCCTGCGTCTGGATCCCGGATTCAATCCCTAAAGCGCGATCAGTTTTCAGCTCAGCCTTCCTGCCACTCGCTATCCCGGAATGAGTGATTTACTCACTTTTTTTTCTCGCCTCCAGTCGGATCTAGGAGTGCGGCCGGGAATCGAGTCTCTGGGGGTGGTCTCGAGCCGCCCCTTGAGTGGACACAACACCGGTTCCGCTCTCAGCATCGAAGGGCAACCGCTGCCCCAAAACAAACTCCCGGGTGTCGGGTGGCAGTTCACTCTGCCCGGCTACTTTGAGACTCTCGGGGTGGAGGTGGTTGACGGCCGGGACTTCAAGCTGGCCGACATGCAGGCGGGTGTTCACTACTCTCTCATAAATCAGACTGCAGCGCGCCGGTTCTTTGGAGATGCGAGCCCGATCGGCCAGCGGATCGAAACCGGAGTTCCGCGCGGCGAGTGGCACGAAATCATCGGAGTCGTTGCCGATACCCGGCACTTGGCGCTCGATCAACAACCGGAGCCTCGGGTCTATGATCTCTTTGGGCAACACGGAGGACGCGGTTTGTACGTCGTGGTGCGTGGTAATCTCCCCTGGCAGACCCTCTCGCGAACCGCTCGCCAGAGCGTCTACAGGCTGGATCCGGCCCTCGCTTTGCAGGATTTGCGGAGCCTTGAAGAGCTGATGCTCAACTCGACTCAGCAACGACGCTTCCTGATTCAGCTCCTGAGCCTCTTTACATTGGTGGCGGTCCTGCTAGCGGCCCTCGGCATTTATGGGGTCATTTCGTTCTGGGTGAGCCGGCGAACCCGGGAGATCGGCATACGGATTGCTCTCGGTGCCGCCGCTAGAAATGTGGTCCAGCTGGTTCTCAAGCAGGCGACCTCGATGATGGCGGTGGGTATCGTGCTCGGTTGGATTGGAAGCTGGCTGGCAGCGCGAGCTTTTTCGAGCCTCTTGTTTGAGGTTGACCCAGGAGATCCCTGGACTCTTGGGATGGTGACTCTGGGGCTGATGTCAGTCATCTTGATCTCCTGCTATATCCCCGCCCGCCGCGCCGCCCGGCTCGATCCCATGCAATCGCTTCGCAGTAATTAGGGCCTACAGGACTTAGCCATTGCCTGAGCCTGGTTGAGGGCGACTGGCGCCCCTCCGGAATCACGACGATCCTCAGCCAAGTCACGCCCCAGGGTTCAATCTTGCACCACTGATGCCAAGTGCGCTTTGTAGGAGCCAGATGTGCTGGCAAACCCGGCCGTCCAGGCTGGATCTTGAACAGCCTTTCCAGCAACTTGGGAATTGGACTCTTGGAGTCGTGGACCCCTGTATCCCACCACGTCTCCTTCCAGGAGAGCGGAGTTCGCCAGCACATCTGGACTCCTACAAAGCATGGCGTGCCTGCCAGGCAGCGAAGCAGATCGGATGCGAAGCGGCTCAGGACCTGTCGTTCCCACTGAGGATGAAGCGACCGATGGAAAACTCGATAGCGTCTCAGATAACAAGCAGGGTCCTGCTTGGCAGCTTGCATGATCCGGCCCGAGCCGGAGGCTCCACTAACTAGGTCCAGCTTCGCTCCCGTACCCGCGACTTTCCGTGGGCGCAAGCGTGAGTCCCTGTCCGGAAGCCGGATGCGGGAAAACCGCATGTCCGGTTTGATGAGCGGCGACTGGAAACGAGACCATGGTTTGGATTGAGGCACCGACACCGGGCGAAAGCAGTCGTCGACTCCACTCAAGTTTGGCGGCGAGGCTTTTCGTACCTGGCGAGCCTGGCTTTGCCGAACGCTGCGCTACGCTTTACTTTGCAGGCTCGTCGGGTCCCTTTTCTGGCTCTCCGCTGATCGCCTCGGCTTCACTGGCAGTCGGATCCTCAGGCTCGGGTACGGGAACGGGGGGCGTTTGGCGATAGAGATCCCCGGGTGTGGACTCAACAAAATGGGGTTCTGGAGGAAGGTCGCTGATTGTGCTGAACAGGGTCGTCTCGAGGCTGAGCTTGAAGAGCCGAGAGTTGCTATCCGTGCCAGTAGATAGAGCTGCCCAACCAGGAAAGCGATCAAGACGGCTTGCCATGTGGCCTGACCCGGCCCCGGGGCCAGGAGGAAGTAAAAGCCTCCGAAGACCCCGGCCACCAGGAGCGTCAAAAGGGACACCCCGAAACATTGAAGAGGATGGCTCAGAACGAAGCCGAAACCGCGCAGAGTAGAAAAGAAGGCGCTGCGCCGCCTCTCCACGACCAGGGCAACCTTGGCGTAGTCGATTCCCAGGCTGAAAATCCACCACAAGACAAAAACCAGAACGTAAATCAGTCCGGTAACCAGCACCACCGGCCCCTCGCTCGTGCTGTCACGGAAAAGGCGGCCCACCCAGGATTGCAGCCCTCCACCTATGTAGACCAGGATGACCCAGTAACCAAAGACCGACAACAGGGCCAGACGAAGCATTCGAAAGAAGTGGCGGCTGGATCGGGAAAAAAGTCGTTCCCGCGAATGAGGCTCACCGGCCCGCGCATAGCGATCGATGATCCCCCCCTGTAGAAAAATCCAGAACAGCAAGAAGAAAGCCCCCGTCGCCAGGACTGTGGGATGCAATCGGGAGAGGCGTCCGTCCAGAAATGTCTCGAGGTTGGTCAGCACAGGAAGTCCGCCTGTCACCGCCGGTCCGAAGGTGCTGGCGAGGCCACTGTCCGCATTTGAGAACTCGCCCCACCATCCCCGGTCGAAACCCTCACGCAAATTCTCCTGAACCAGACTTGGGCCGATGGAATCGGAAATCGTCTCCCGCATGGCGAGCGATGCAGGCACCGCCATCAACAAGAGCATTACGAAGGTCCACAGGAGCAGGCTGGGGGCCATCAGCACCTTTCCCAGGCCTTCTTTCACTACCTTAGTCAGACTCATGACCTCTCCCCGCTAAAAAACTGCCGTCAGAGTTTGCATGTAATCCTGCAGCCAGAACATCCATTTGGAGGCCCACTTGGTCGAGGGTAGGCCGTTGCTTGGGACCACGAGGCGGCTGTTATTCGTGAAGTCCAGGTCGAGCAATAGCTTTCGCTGTGGATCGACCATGGCATACTCGAGCCAGCTGTCCCTGCGCAGGCGGATCTCGGTCCATTCGTTCTGGCCGTCCCAGACTTCCTGATATTCTTCGCCGTCGGCGAACTTGAGGAGGACTTCCACCGGATGGATGCCGTCCCCATACCGTCTCACCACAGCTCGCGACTCAAATTGGGGCTGGCGTGCCGAGTCCGGATCCTGCTCGCTGTCGCGGCCACTCGAGTAAACATTCTCATCCCCTGCCATGACCCAGCCGGCGACTTTGATCGGTTGGCTAGATACCGAGGCTATGGCGTAGTCGAAGACCGCGGAGGAGCGGTGGACCTGATTGAAGAACCAGGACAAATCCTGGCCAGCAACCTGGTTGGCTACGTCGAAGAAATCCTGAGGGGCTGGATGCTTGAACTTCCACCTCTGGAAGAAAGTGGACAGGATGGGCTGGAGGGTTTCCCAGCCCAGCGTTCTTTCCAGCGTGCTGAGCCAGAGGGCGGTTTTATTGTAACTAATGGCGCTGGAATTTCCGGGAAAATATCGAAACGATGGAGTCGACTGAGTGTCCCCGCGTGCCACGGAGCGATAACCATCCAGCCGATTCCCCTGAATCATGCGGTTCCCTCGGATCGAAGAAACCGACACTGGAATTAGATTCTGAAAGTATCGCCGAACGGCTTTGCACAACAACTCGTAAGCCGCACAAAAACTCAACTTTCTGCACAGAAACGGCTATGAACGACACCAGTTCCAAAATCTGGCCTGATCCCAAGCTCGTACATTTCGTGGATCACCACGACTATGTTGTGGCAGAGGATCTTGCACAGGGCCTCGTTGATCATCGACGTGTCGCATTTGCTTCTCAGGGAGTCCCCGAACTTCCCCTTGATCATCGAGAAGGCTGTCTCGACGTTCGAGCGCCGGTGATAGTGGGCCATAAATTCTTCCTGCCTCGTGTTGAAGTGGTGGAACATCCGATTCCACGCACTCGTGATCTTGTCCTCGGGCTTGCTGTTGGACTTGAAGGCGATGAAGGGGACCGCCCCGGCTTCGGTGATTGCGTTGACGTTCTGGCGGCTGAGGTATCCCTTGTCCGCCGAGACTTCCTCCACCGGGAAGTACTGAGCCGTCGCACCCAGCAGGGGAGGAAGAAAGGGAGCGTCATGCCGCTTGCCGTCCGTGATCTGGGCGGCGGTGACGATGTTGGTCTGGGTTCCGCACATCAGGTGAGCCTTGAGCCATTCACGCCGGGAGCCTTTCTTGCCCCATTTGTACTCCACCCAATGGTCGAATCTGGAAGTGCTAAACCCCGAAGCGTCCACGGCGAAACTCCGTTCAATCGTGGCGAGGGGAAGGCTCGACTTCGTGACGAGTCCTTGAAGGATTTCTGTCAGATCGGCCTGACGAAGAACATTGAAGACGCTGTTGAAGTGGGGAACCTTCCTGATGAAGCCCCGGTTATGGGCTTCCCTCAGATCGCTCATGAAGCGGCGACCGGAGACGGTGCTGTAGACCTTGAACGCAGCCGCAAAGAGGGAATCGGACACAGGGATAGGCTTGCGTCCCGTTTTGTTCCTGGCTGGCTCGGGAACGCCGTTAACGAGGTCTTTGAGCAAGACCTGGAACTGGTCCTTCTCGTGGATCTGGGAGGCGTTGTAGGCTGTCCAGTCCTGCGTGTATGTCCGCTTGACGGTCTCCGTTACGCTGACGCTTTCCCGAACGGTCTTGGTTCCGTCTCCGTAGCGTTCTTCGACGGTTATCTGAACGGCCATGATGTGCTTACAGAGGACCCCGCGAGTGTCGAAGTCAGGGCAGGTGCAGCGGGGCGTCCCGTTGAGGCCAACGGAGTAGGAGCCGCTTTTGCTCTGAGAAGGGACGACCCACTTCCCTTCCTTCTCCTGAATCCTGAAGCGGGATGCGATCTCAACTGCTTTGGCTTGCCTGGGGTTCATGGGGTTTCCTCCTTGCGTTGCAAGGGGCATGAATCCCATAATGGAAGGAGCGGCCTGTATGAGTGTCATGAGCACCTTGCGGGTTTAGGCTCTGCCGCGTGTTACATCCACGCGGTAGAGCCGGTTCAAAATTTGGCCGAGGGGACGGGATTCGAACCCGTGAGCCGTGTTGTGGCACGGCTGGCCGATTATAAGTCGGCTCCATTAAACCTCTCTGGCACCCCTCGGTCATCCTCATTTATTGGCCTTCAGCATCTTAAGCAACTCTCGGGTTCCCACCATCCTCCACTGGTAGATAGGCTTTCCCTTGCTTCCAGGAAAGAGCATAAGCGACCCATAAGCATGGAGACGCTTCAATGTCGAATTAATGCTGGCGAGGGGATTGCTCCTGTAGTCTGCGAAGGGGAAGTTATTTCTTTCCAATTCCTTACGGATCATAGGTGGAGTAAATTTTTCCCCGGGGGAGTTACGCAATACCATATGGACAGCCTCGGTCAGTCCAACACTCTCCTTATTCAAGCGCTTGATAAACCCCTCGGTCGCCTCGCGAACATCGCGGCCGGCTTCTGGGAACATAGAAGCAGTCACTTTGACGAGGCTAGTCAGCCGCAAGAGCGTGAAGTTAAGCGCGTCTCTTTCATCTCTAAGCCGTTTGATTTCGCCAAGGAGTTGTTCGAAGTGTTTCAAATAATCTATTTCATTCATGAGGATACAGTAAGACATAATGCCTAATAATGTCATAGGGAAAAAACGAGACAAAAAGAAAATATGGTTGGGACGCCTTGATTGAGTCGGTGGAAACCGAGATCGAGGATCTGAAGAGGAAAACTGCTAAGATCGGACAGTTGGAACGCGAGCTTGAGCTTCTTCACTCATGCAAGAAGGAGATACCGTGGAATCCTGCAGCTAGTGAAAACCTGGATTTTTGAATCAGCAATCCGGGGTGCCGTGAAGTCGGGGGAAGGCTAGAGCCCTGGGTTGTAGGATTGGGGGCTGGAATGGGATCGGGTTTCATTGTCGTTCGGTTTCCTCCATAAGGAAACACTGGACCATACGCTTAAGCCTTGATAGCGTTGTGGAAACCGAAAAGGGACACACAAAAGAAGATGATGGAATTAGTGGTATTTTTGATCTATTGCTTTTGCATCTACTGGTTCAAGTGTAGACGACCATGATTTGTGGAACTAAAGGGCTTCCAAGGGATTCTTGTGCAAGAAACGGAGTTTCTGTGCAGAAACCTATTTATGTGCAAAGCCTCGCCGAACGTAGAATGACTGGCCAAAGGCGGCTTCCATAGTACGGGCCGTCGAGAACGTGTTGAAACCCTCGTCGATCCAAGCGTGCTCGAACTCGTTGTTCCCAACGATTCCATACCAGAACTGGTGTCCGGCTTCGTGGACCGTCACCCCCTCCGGAGAGCCGCCTCCCTCTGGATTGAAATAGCGACTTCCACAAGTGAAGATCGTGGGATATTCCATCCCTCCGGCGCCACTCCCATAGGCCGGGTCGATCACCGTGATCTGATCGTAGGGATACTCCCCGTCGACGGCCGCCCGACGACCTGTACAGTCGAGCTAATTGGTATGCCGAACACCATTTTCGATGACGAAGGGGAGGGGGGCTTATTGCTGGCCATTCAAGGCAGTGCTGCGTTTGTCGGGACAGTAGCTGATAGAGATCCGCCAGGCGTCGAGATTGGTTACGCGACAATGACGTGTGACCATGCTGTTACTGGAATAGCCCTCCGGTTATTTTTCCCTCCTGGAGGACCACCCGCTGAGCGACTGGCCACGATAAACCCCGCAGCACGTTCGTCGGTGGCCAACATACCCCTGGTAATCGACGATGAATTAGTCAGGACAGTGGTGGTCGCCATCGTCAACGATAACAGTGTCGCTGCAGACTTTGATGTCACTGTGTTCGATATCTCGGACGCGTTAGTCGGCACAACCATGGTGAAGATTCCAGCCAAGACTCAACTAGTCCGGGACATCGCGGATCTCATTTCAGAACTTCTCCCGGTTTCGGAAGAACTTTTTTTTGGCTCAATAAGAATCTCAAGTGTCGACACGGCAACTCGTTTCTACGCGTTAGGCATGTTCAGGGAAGGCACAGAATTTGCGGTATTTCCGGCAACGCAACTCGCGCCTTGATTTCTCTCCGGGGCCGGGCCCTCTTTTCTGCGGAGTTGATCTCCAAAGAGGCGAGCCACCGGGGCGTCAATGTGCTGAACAGTGGTGAAGAAAAGGAGAATTTGAGGGGTCGGAGCCAAACCTCAAGTGCGTTTGGGCTTTCCTTGAACCCAAAACACCGTACCTCCATGACTTCTGCGCATCTTCACTCTCAGTTCCTCCCAATTGCCTTACTGGCCACTGCCCACTAGACCCAAAATAAGCGTATCAGCTTCTGGGCCGCTCGATTGACTCTTTTTGAGGGTCATTTAGCCCTCTGTGGTCGACTTTCGGACTGAAGGCTGCGCGAGTCGGGCGCATCCGACGGTGATCTCCTGCTGGAGGGCCTTCGGAGTGGGATCGAGAGGCAAGAATCGGAATTTTCGGCCGTTTTCGAACAGACTTCGACCTCAGCCCTTGAACCTCCGTGGATTTTCTTTGCTTTGTCCTGTGGCGGGTTAGCCGTAGCGGACCCGCTTGGGCGACGGCACTCCGCTCAGCAGCGTTTCGGTCCAGTCGTTGACGTTCAGCAGCCGGTAAAGAAGACGTCGCCCCCGCTGCAGGATCTGGCAAGGAATCTGAACCAGCTGGCGCAGGAACCGGCGATACTCCATCTTCAGAATCCGCTGCCCCATCGTCTTGTCGGATTGCACCAGGCCCAGCCAGGCTTTCAAGTTCCAGGCCTGGGCAGCAATCACCAGGTACGCCCAGTTGGACTCGAGGCTGTCCGAGGGCATCCGCATCGCCTGAACCCCGTTCTTGAGCTGCTCCACCACATTCTCCTGATGGCAGCGACGATTGGCTGAGAAAACCACTTCCCTGGCCGACTCCTTTCGCAGGTTGGTCAGATAGAACAGATAGCGGGTCTCGTCAAAGAGCCGTCCCTGTCCTTGGGTGACCGTAATTTGCTTTCGCACCACCACCAGCCGATAGTTCTGCTTGCAGGCCGCCGGTCGATAGGCCAGCTCGGCCACATCTTCCCGCTCCAGTTGCAGATTGCGATAGCCATTCTTTTTGACCAGGGCCTGGCGGATATTCTTGCGCCGCCGTCTTCGCAGTTTCTTCTTCTTTGCCCGATCCAGCCGACTCCAGGCGCTGGGCTCCAGTCCTTCGGCCCGACCAACCAACCCCTGGCTGGAATCCGCCCCAAAGAGAAACTCTACGCCCTCCTGATCCCAGCGGTCCAGATGACGCGTCTGCGTAAAATCCGTGTCGCCCCGCAGCAACACCTTCTGGAAACCACCACCGCGCACCAACTCGATGGCCCGATCCAGCACCTCGGCCGCGCCTTCATGGGAGGGCCGGTTGCCCGACCGATTCACCAAATAGAGCACCTCGTTGGTCTCAGCCACAGACACTACCAGCGGATGATAGCTCCAGTGGCCGGTGTAGCTCATTCCGATTCCGCTCTTACACTGTCCATCCGTCGGGGCGATCGTCCCGTCCACATCAATCGTGGCCTGACGGTGAAACTCCTTGTCTTGGTTCGACCACACTTTCCGTCGCGCCTCATTGACCGCTTCCATCAGATCCCCGATCGAATTCCTGTCGAAGCGCCGCAGGAAGTCCCCCTCCGTGGACGGCGCCGGCACCTTGCGGGCCCCCAGCGCGTCCAGATACACCGGGTCCCGGCGTCGAGCCTCCACGTCCTGCAGGCAGCTACCGCCCGTCATGACGTTGTAAATCAGATTGAGCACATGATCCGATTCCCGGTACGGCAGATGCCGCTCCAGCACCTTCACCCGTTGGTCGATGGTTTCGGCCAGTTCCAGCTGCTTGACCAGCAGCTGGATCACACCCAGCCCCCCGCAGTCCACGGCTCGGACTCGATCCAAAATCGCATAATGGATGTTGCCCCCGCGCAGCACCCTTTGGCCCTTCTCCGGCATCCAACTCCGATCTAATCGATCTTCACTTCCCGATTGCCGTTTGCGCAGGATTTCGATATCTTTTGGGTTCACCTGAAATGCCTTTCTTTTCGGTGTTTTCCAGAGTTTTTTGCAACCCTAGAATACCCGTCAGGACTGGCATTTCGGGCCTTTTCAGGCCCTTGGAATCAACACTGATGTACTTGCTTTGGGACTAGTGCACTAACTTGCCGAAGGCTTTGGAGTGTGGAGTGCAGCGTCGCCTTGTGCACAAGGTGCCTGCGGCGCAATGCCGTACAAATCAAACTGCCCGGTAGGTTTGTGAGCCTCGAATTTCATCTCGGATTTCGTGCTTCGGATTTTCGCTTTTCATCAGGGATCTTATCTTTTGACAACGACCACTTTCCCGTCCTTCATGACCCACCGGACTCCCGAGATAATGGCTTCGACACTCACCAGCGGGTCTCCCTCTAGAGCCACGATGTCGGCCGCGAAGCCGGCCGCCAGTCGTCCCAGATGTCTTTTCTGGCCAAGGAGTCGAGCTCCGTTGACGGTAGCGGCCTCGAGGGCTTGAGCGGGAGTCAAGCCAGCGGCCACGAATTGCCGGAGTTCGCGGGTGTTCTCTCCAAAGCCGGACGTCACCGCATCCGAACCCATAGCGATTGCCACTCCGGCCTCGAGAGCTCGGGTCAAGGTATCTCTATTTCGCTCTACGAACTCGTGTAGCGCCTGCTGAGTCGCCTCGTCGTAGCCGTACTCCGAGCCATGGGCTGCATAGTAGCGGAGGCAAAGTGTGACATTCGTGGGAAGGTCAATAAACCGACGAACTCAATTCTTGTTGCTTTTGTATTATTGGAAGGTTTCAAGCTATTCCTGAATTCAATCATCTGGATCGAGGGTTTCGGTTGATGAAAAAGAATCTCAGACTCGGATTGGGAGTACTGGCGACCATCGCCTTGGTTGCCGCACTGGCGGCTCATCAGCAGAGACGGCGGCCACCCAAGCCCGATTTCCCAAAGCCAAGATCTGGCTCCGAGGCTCGATCGCAGGATCTTGCCTACTTCGAGAATTACCTGACCCTGGACAAGAGCTACTCTGAGAGCAGCCGAGTCCAGGCGGGCGCTCTCTTGAACTCAATGAAGCGGCAAGTGTCCGAGCTGAGCGAAGTGGCCTTCTACATGGGAATTCGGAGGATCGTGGCTCTTGCTAATAACGGGCACTCCAACGCCTCGCTAGCCTCTGCCGCCGAGCGCTTCGGTACATTGCCGATCCGTCTCTATTGGTTCGACGATGGGCTTTACGTCGTGGCAACCGAGACAAAACATTCCGACCTGTTGGGCGGACGGCTTACCCACATTGGGGACTTTTCCATTGAGGAAACCGCGCAACGACTACGCAACTGTGTTGGAGGGACCGATGACTTTTATCGGGCTTACTATGCTCCCGGGATGCTGACGATACCGGCTTTTCTGTTTGAAGTCGGAGTAGCACCTGATCCGCACCGAGTCCGTATCCGAGTCAGGAAGGACTCAGAGCCAGTGATCGAGAGGATCCTAGAAGCGGTTCCCGGCCGGCCGGCGGTAAGATCTTCCGGAGCACTCGATCCTCGCGTATTCGACGGCGAAGTCAAACGGTGGCAGACTTTGCACCGAGTTGACTACCAGCGTCCCCTCTTCCTGCAGGAACCGGACGAGCCTTTTCGAGTGATTGCCCTTCCCGATCTGGAAGCTCTCTACCTCCAGTTTCGGGCGAATCGGAACCAACCTGGGCGGCCGATTCGTGCTTTTCTAAAGCAGGCGCGCGATCGGATCGGACAACTGAAGCCAACTCACCTCATTCTAGATCTGCGCTTCAATGGTGGCGGGGACTTGACAACAACGTGGCGGTTCATGCGAGAGCTTCCCGAATTAGTACCCTCTCGGGGACGGGTCTTCGTAATCACTCATCAGGCCACATTTTCGGCGGCTATCTACAGTTTTGCATTTGCCAAGGCTGCCGATCCAAGGCGGGTCATCTCGGTGGGCGGACACGTCGGAGATCGGGAGGAGTTTTGGGCCGAAGCTCCAGGTGTCTTCCGTTTGCCAAACTCCGGGATCGGGATCTCCTATGCTCTCGAGAAGCATGATTTGGCTACAGGTTGTCCGGATCCGGCAATCTGTCATCTCGCTCGTCAGCGGCTGCCCAACCCGACTGTCGGAAAGTTGGCTCCCGACATTCCGGTCTCCTACACTTTCCAGGATTACTGGCAAGGCCACGATCCGGTACTGCGAAGGATCGAGCAGTGGATTCGAAATGCGCCGTCCAACTGAGATTGCCGATGTATGATCGCCACTTCTTGGCAAGATACCCTTCATCCTCGCTCTCTGATCCTTCATACTTCGGAACCGGAGGATCTAGGTCTATGCTTCATCGACTGTCTTTGCGGGGATCGTTTTTCATTATCGGTTTCGTTTTCACACTGACGGCGCCGGTCGGGTGGGGACAGAGTTCTGGATTCGGGCCGGAAGAGATGCTGGGAATCCGTGCCCTTACGGGCCCGGTGGCAGTTTCTCCCACGCTGGGTTGGGCCGCCTATGTGCTTCCCGACATGAGCGATGAGTGGAACATCCGGGCACGGCGTCCTCGCGGCCAAGTCCACGTCTTGCAGCTGGCCGCCGGATCCACCCTGGCGGCTCTCGGGCGCGCTCTCACGACGGGAGCCGAACGCAGTTCGTTTCCGGTCTGGGCCAGCAATGGCACGGAACTGGCTTTCGTCTCGGAAAGCGAAGCCGGCATTTACCTCAAGATCTGGGACTCGGCCTCCGACACCATCCGACAGCTCGAACCGTCGCTTCCCAGTCTCCCCTACCTGTCGCCCATCTGGGCCTTAAACGATGAAGCGCTCATAGTCGCTCCCGAATGGAACCAGCCGGGTCCTTCCGAAACGCCCCGCTTCCAGATACTACGGTCTCGCCAGCCATCTCTCCCCGGGGACGAATTCTTCCGAGATCGGCGAGAAGCCCGGCTCTGGAAAATATCGACTCGCGGTGAACGCTTCCGCGAAATCTCCTCCAGCCAGCTGGCGATCCGCTCCTTGTCGATTTCGCCGAATCATCGATACCTGGTAGTTGAGCAGCGGAGACTGCCCGGGCGAGCCGGACTGACCCCTCCTCGTGTGCTCTTCGATTTGGCCGGACCGGTGCTGCCGCTGATGTTGGACGGCATTGAACGAATCCAGTGGCTGCCGAACGAAAGACTTGCTGTAACTCGCCGAGGGAGATGGCGCATTTATCACGGTGACCCAGCCAAAGAGACGGATCTGCTCGCCATCCGTAGTTTTCCGATTGGCACACCGATTTTCGGGAGCACGGCCGACACCTTTCTTACTCTCGTAGAAGATCCCAGTCAATCCGATCCGGAAATCGAGCCACCCCAGCCAGGGATGTTCAGTATCGCCCGCCCCTTCCATGATCTCTACTTGGTCTCAACCGACGGCAAGTACGAAAACATCACCGTAAATATCCCCGAGCGGGTAATCAACCCAGTCTGGAGAGGGGACGGCGAGGCGTTCTACTTTAGAACGGTTGACAACCAGAGCTATCAGGAATCGATCTGGCGTTACGACCTGACCAAGGGCGAGGGAGTTCGATTGCTTCGAGGGGACTACTCTATTGGAAACCCGTCAACTGTGGCGGATGGGGCGGGCGAGATCCTCTTCAGGCTGGAATCAGCGACAACTCCCGGAGATCTGTGGATCCTGGAGACGGGCAAATCAGGGCCCCGGCGTTTGACCGAGCTTAATCCACAGCTAAGGAATGTGGCGTTCTCGGAGCCTGAACTCTTTCATTTCGACAACGCGGATGGCGACTCAATGGGGGCCCTGCTGTATAAACCCGCGGGCTACCAGCCGGGTAACAAGATCCCGATATCACGTATGTCTACGAGAAGTTGATCCCGGGTAGGAATCGTTTCATGCCTCGCCACCAGCTCTTCCTGCAGAACGGGTACGAGGTGCTCATGCCCAATGTCAAGATCAAAGTTGGGAAGACCGGAGACTCCTTTGTGAACAACCTCGTGCCAGCGGTTGAAGCGGTTCGAAACATGGGGTTGACCAATGGCAAGTTTGCCCTCTGGGGTGGCAGTTTTGGCGGTTACGCGACTTCGTTTGTCATCACTCAAACCAACGTCTTCGCCTGTGCCGTCTCTCGGGCCACGCCTCCGGAACTGTTTCGGAATTGGGCCAGCGGGCGTGATCGGGATTCCGACAATATTGAGAGCGGTCAGGCGCGGATGGGTGGAAGCCCCTTTGAGGTCATGGATCGCTATCTTTCTCAGTCGGCATTCTTCAATCTCGACAAGGTCGAGACGCCGGTCCTCCTGCTCCACGGAAAGCAGGACAAGACTATCCTCTACGAGGAAGGGGCCATGATGTTCTACGCCCTGCGCCGGCTCGGCAAGGAGGCGACTCTTGTCGCCTACGAGCACGGGGATCACAGCCCATATCGGCATTCCAGATCCGATGCCCTGGATGTTCATCGTCGCATGCTGGACTGGTTCCAAAAATATCTCCGGACTGAGCAAGGCGGCAGGTGAACCGGCTACTCGCTCTGGTTCCGAGGGAAGGGCGGAACGGAGTCTGTTGCCGAACTCTTCAGACTACTCAAGAACACGACGCTCAGCCAGATACCAAAGCGGTAGCATGCTACGCGCACTCCAAATCGGCGCGCTTCGGGCCGGAGGACGACTATTGAGTCGGGAGGCGAAGCGATTTGGTGCTGCAGCGGGATCGCTGGCGAAAACTAGACGATTCTCTAGGAAATTGAGCTGCCGCTTTGGTATCCGGCCTGAAACCGTCGGAAGTTCGCGTCCCCGATTCCCAAGCCCCGCTGCGTCGGACAGCCGCCACCAGGTTATTCCGAGTTCGGCAACAGGCTAAACGGCCGCGCACTCCGAAGGGATTGGCCAAGGGCTTCGTGGAGGCCTCTTTTCGGTTTGAGGCGTTGGAACCCCGCGAATAGAGTTCGACGGTGTTACCGTCAGGATCCCGGACAGCCCCATGCACCCGCCCTTCCAGTTCGCTGATGTGGCCTTCCTGTCGCCCTCCCCATCGCAGCGCGACCTCGATAATCCGTTCCACATCGGGGACGACGAATCCCGGTTGGTGCAGTGGATAGCCTTCGAAATCGGATGACTCCCGGATCGGAACCAGCTTGATCGTCACCCCACCTACTTCCCCAAACCAGGATTGAACAGCCCCGGTTTGAACTTGTCGGAATTCGATCCCAAAGGCCTCCCCATAGAAGTTCCGCATGGGCTCCAAACGGTGGACTCGAAGTGCCAGCGTTGTCAGCGTGGTAGCCGGGCCAATGCTAGTTTCCGGTAATGCTGCGGGCTGCTCCCAAGCCGGAAGGTGAGAGCTCGTCGCCAGCATCAAGACCAGAACCGTGCAGGGAGCTATGCTTTTCATGTCATCGCTCCATTCCTGGGATCGCGAGTAGCCTATCGAGCCCTGCCAGGCAGTCCTCCCATCCCTGAGCATGCCCGTCCTTGGACGCCTGAGATGCCAAAAGGCTGTGCTCGATCCTGAGAAGTGTTCCGCTCCCGAAAGGGAGGAATTCTGCCGTGACCAGGGATTCCTCCTCGCTACCATCCCATTTCCACGTGTACACCAGTTTGCGGGGAATCGTAACTTCCCGATAAATGCCCCGGACGCAGCGCTCTTCGGGAAGGTTGTCATCGGCAGAGAAGCAGAGCATGAATCGGCCTCCCTGACGGAGTTCCATGATGACTTCACCAACCGTTCCACAATGCCACTGGCGGAGTAGTTCCGGCGTGGTGAAAACTTCGAATACGCGTCTGGGAGGCGCCTCAAATTCACTCTCCAGTCGAAGAGTTTCAACTTTCATTGGTGACAGCCGTTTCTTTTGCGCCGCAGGCTATTCCTGGTCCAGGAATCTCTCAAGTCCTTCCATTTGAGCTTGCCAGTACTGCCGTTGTTGCCGGATCCAGTCCGACGCCATTTGCAGGGGCAAGCTCTGGAGTCGGCATTCGATGAACTTCCCGTTCCGGGCCTTGCATACCAAACCGGCCTTCTCCAGCACTTGTATGTGTTTCGTCACTGCCGCGAACGACATGGGGAAGGGTTCGGCCAGCTGTCCTACCGAGCGTCGGCCCCGAGTCAGTTCCTTAAGAACTGCCCGCCGAGTGGGATCCCCCAGAGCGTGAAAGATGTGATCGAGTGGGTTAGATCTATATTCAACCATTCGGTTGAATGATAACAGAAGAGGAAGGGTTTGTAACCTCGAGAATTGAACTGAAGGAAGCACGGATTCGTGCCAGCGCTCTCACCCTCGTCTCAGATCAAGGCAGAAGCACCAGCTTCTTGGCAGCTGAAGTTTTGAATTTCGTCTCGGATTTCGTGTTTGGAGTTTCGGGTTTGCAGGACTAAGTTATTCCACTTCACAGAAACAATAGGCGTAGATTCCGCGTGGATCGTTGAAGTGGCTGAAGGATTCCCACTCCCTTTTCAAGATGGCCTGGAGGCTCGGCCACGGCCTTGGGGACGTTGTGGAAGCCAGGCGGCGGTCCAGGAGGCGGTCGACTTCATCAGGTCAATCAGGACGCGATCCGACCAGTCGAGCTCTTTCTCGATGTAACGGACCGAATAGTTTTCAAGGCCAGCCAATTTGGCTGCTGAGCTGATTGCTTGATCCAGTTCCCCGAGGTGGTCGATAAGGTTGATGGCGTGGGCATCTTCCCCGCTCCAGACCCGGCCTCGAGCAATCTTGTTCACCTCTTCGGAAGTCATACCTCGAGCCTCGGCAACCCGCTGCAGAAAATCTCGATACCCCTTGTCGATACTGCTCTGAATGATGACTCCGATCTCGGGCCGCAAGGCTCGATAGGGACGCAGGGCACCGCTGAGGGCAGTCGTGCCCACGCCGTCGACTCTGATTCCCAGATGATCGGAAAGAGTTCTCTCGAATGTGGGAATCGCGGCGAAGATCCCGATCGAGCCGGTGATGGTTGTCGGGCTGGCCCAGATCGCATCCGACGCCGTGGAAATCCAGTAACCGCCCGAAGCAGCAACCGAGCCCATCGAGACCACGACTTTCTTGCCGGATTGCCGGGTCAGCACCAATTCACGGCGGATGATCTCGGAAGCGAATGCACTCCCTCCGCCGCTGTCGACCCGGAGTACCAGGACCTTCACCTTATCGTCTTGGCGAGCCTTCCGAATCAGGGCAGCCGTCGATTCTCCTCCAATATTCCCGGCTGGTTGGTGGCCGTCCAATATAGTCCCTTTGGCCACTACCACGGCGACTTGATCTCGGGAACCCTGTCCACCGAATCGATCCTGATCGTGGGTTTGGAGATAGGCTTGATGATCGATTTGATCAAAAGAGCGGGTATCCTCATTTTCGCCTACCAGTTGAAGCATCATTTCGCGGAATTCGTCCCGATTTACGAGTTGATCCACCAGTTTTTGGTTGAGCGCCAGTTTGGCGATGTCGCCTTGGGCTTCTGCCACCAGTGCTGGCAGGCGATTCAATTTGTCTTGCAGTTCCTCCGGCACGAGATCGCGGCAGCTCGACACATCCATCAAATAGTGCTTCCAGAGATCGCCCAGCCACTCCAAATTTGCTTCCCGGGCTTCAGGGGACATGTCATTGCGGAGGTAGGGTTCGACGGCCGACTTGTATTCACCGACGCGAAAAACATTGTAATCGACCTTGAGCCGGTCCAGCCCGTCCCGATAGTAAGTCTGAAACCTGCCGTAGCCTTCGAGCACGACGCTTCCCATGGGATGGAGGTAGATCTGTTCGGCATGAGCGGCCAGGTAGTAGCTGGCATCTGAGTAGCTGTCGGCAACGGCCACTACTTTCTTGCCGACACTCCGAAAGTCCTTGATGGCACGACCGATCTGCTGCAGCTTCGTCAGCCCTGCTCCTCCCATCGCGTTGAGGTCTAGTACCAGGATCTCGATTCGCGCGTCTTTCGCCGCCAACTCGATCGCATCGAGCAGGTCTTTGGTCGGCGTCTGTCCGGTGGCATTGCCCGTCAACTGATCGATAGCCTGCTGCTGCGGATCTCCGTCCAACTGATCCACGATATTTCCCACTGGTCTTAGGACCAGGGCTGCCCGGGCGGGAACCTTCGGCTTGCTGTCGCCTAACCAAAGAGCCAGCAGTCCGACGACGAGGATCAGAACCAAGATGTTGAAGAACAGAATACGCAGGGCATGCAGACCAGACCAGGCGAGGTGGAAGAACCGCTTTAGCTTTTGCATAGAGTCAGGATTCTATCAAAGGCCCAGGGGGTTGTGACACAGCTCGGCGACGGGTGCCCAGCAGACGACTCCGAATTTCAGTGGCAAGCCGCCCTCGGTAGTCGGACCATTGCCACTGGGCGGCGCTCTTCAATGCGGCGGGTTTCATCTTGCGGACCGCCTCAGGATTCTTGATGCACCAGGAAATCCTCTCTTCCAGCGCGTCCGCGGAAGCGGCCGGTACGATGAAACCGTTCACCCCTGCTTCGATGAAATCGGCGGCTCCAGCTCGTGCAGTGGTCAGTACGGGCAGGCCCTGGGAGAGCGCTTCAGTGAGTACCTGTCCAAAGCCGTCGCACAGCGTGGGAAAGAGAAGTAGACTCGATTCGCGGTAGAGGCGATAAAGCTCCTCTCGGGGGACCGACTGGTGGAAGCTGACATGGCCCGGAAGGTTGTCGAGCAGTTCGCCGGGAAGATCCAGAGCTCCCACCAGGCTTAACTCTGCCTGGCTGGCCGAGGGAGCTGCCTTACGCCAGGCATCGAGCAGGTAATGCACCCCTTTGCGCACGCTCAGGGTGCCGGCGTAAAGGAATCGAAATCTCTGTCCGGCTGGTTGCAGGTGGGATTCAACGGGGGGAGGCATCCCATAAGGCACCAGCAACAGGCGATCTAAAGGCACCCCCTGTTCGATGAGTGACTTGCGACTGAATTCTGAATTCGTTACGCCGAAATCGGCCAGCTCGATTTCTCGCTGTTTTCTACGATTTCGGCGGTCCGTCTTGGAGTGCACGCGTTTCCACTCGGGAGAACAGAGTTCCGGGAATTTGGCATATTCTGCTGCCAGGATTTGTTGGCTTTGGATCCAGCCCGGAACCGGCATGTCATAAATGATTCGAAGCCCTTGCTGCCGAGCTCTCTGAAACGTGGCCAGCGAAGCGTATTCGTAGCCATGGACCGCAGTTACTCCAGTCAGAGACTGTTTCGAAACATGGCGGTCGAATGCCAGTTCAGACCATTCCCAGACCGAATCCTGGAGGGCTGGGCCGAGCGTTCGGCCCGCAACGATCCGCATCATTTCCCGCCAGCCGTAGGAGGACACGAGTTGCTCGGGGATCTCGTGGATTCGGCGTCGTCCGAGTGCCGCATCCACATTTCGTGAGAACCCACTCATGAGGAAGCGCAGGACTTTTCCCGAAGTACTCCCTGGCCGATACACAAAAGAGCTGTGAAAGCGGTGCAGAGCGCCGATATCGAGGTAAGCTCGAGCCGCTTCCTGGACGAAAGGGCCGACTCCTGGGTGAAACAGCAGGACGTTCATGAATGTGGTCGCGGAGCCTGTCCGATGGGGAGCTAGAGCCCCACAATTGCCCGTCAGTTTGGCTTTCTGAGATTCAACCCCTTATCATACACATTCGCGCAGGACCCGTCTCAGGTCAATCTCGAGGAACTCGGATTTTGAAGATCTGCCTGGTGGGAGCGCCCCACATCTCTTACAACCCTCGGTTGGTGCGTGAAGCGGATTCGTTGACTGCTGCCGGTCATGACGTCCGGGTTGTGGCCCCCATGGTTCAGGAAGATCATGGACGACAGGATCGACGGCTCTCAAGTCGGCGAAACTGGTGCTTTCAACCCTTCGACTACCGCCCCCGGGGCGTTTACTCCCGTCTTCGCTACTGGAAGGTGAGAGGGCTGCCCCGCCTTGAGCGAGCTGCTTTCAAAGTCTTGGCAGGTGCCGACCGCGCTGGTCGGGCCTACCTGCCGGGTTCGGCCGATTTGCAACGATTGGTGGAGAGTGAACAGGCTGACTGGTTCATCGCGCATGCCCAAGGGGCTTTGCCCCTCGCCGCAACCGCCGCCAGTCGCTGGAAGGCTCGGCTCGGCTTCGATATGGAGGATATTCTCACCCTCTCCAAGGAAGAGCCGGTGCACCTGCTACGAGCCATCGAGAAGGAGTACCTACCCCGTACTGAGTACGTTTCGGTGCCTTCCCAGGCAATTGCGCGACGCGTGTTGGAGGGCTACCCGTCGTGCCAGGTCTTGACCCTTTACAACGTCTTTCCGCGAGCCCTGGCGGCAACCCTTAGACGGCCGGCGCAACGGGCTCGCACAGGTCAGGTTCTGGCCCGCCTGCACTGGTTCGGACAGACGATCGGTTTGCGACGGGGTTTGCGCTTTGCCATCGAAGCCGTTGCCCCTTTGCGCAATCAAGTCGAACTCCACTTCCGGGATTCCGACTGGTCTTCCGGATTTGGCGAGATTCGTTCGCTTGCCGAGCAACGCGGTGTGCGCTTTGTCCAGCATTCGCTGATCGATCACGATGACCTGATCGCCAGCCTGGGAAATTTCGATATCGGCCTTGCTTTGGAGCAACCCTCCTCTCCCCAGTATGAGCTGACCGTGACCAACAAACTGTTCAGCTACCTGTTGGGAGGTCTGGCCATCGCAGCGACGGATACCTCGGGTCAGCGAGAAGTATTGCAGAAAATTCCTCGAGCCGGCTTTCTAGTCGCCTCCGGCAAGACGGCTGAGCTTACCGATGGGTTGGCCGCCTGGCTCGAGGATCGGGATCGCCTGCTGGCTGCACAGACTGCCAGCTGGGAGGCCGCTCGGGAACGGTTCTGCTGGGACATCGAGCAGAAGAAGTTCCTGGCCCGGATCGAGAGCTGAGCCCCAAGTAGCGCAGGCATCCCTGCCTGCATCCGGGACCCCGCACAGTTTTCAGCAGCTTTCAGTTCAGACTCACAATGTCGAGCTTCGAGGTGCCTCCTTTTTCCGAGACGACGGTGATTAAGACGGTCGCTCGCGGTCCCGTTTTGCGTAGTACATATTCGACGCTGCGGCGGGAATGCGACTCGGAGTCCCGAGTGCCCGGCAGGTGACCGAGTTCGGTGCGCCTCTTTCCCACGATCAGCTCCGCGTCGCGAATCTCGAGCAGAACCCGGACCGATACCGCCACCTCAGTTTCGAGTGCGCGCTGGGTTATGTTGGTTGGCAGGTAGCCTGCATTCTCAACGATGACTTTCAGCTTTGTGATTCCGCGCCCCATCTCTTGCCGTTCCACGTCATGGACTCTAACCAGGGGACTGATCTCGGCCAGCCAGAGCATCCATGGGACGTACTGCTGGATCTCTTTCAGCAGCAGATGGGGGGGAGGATTCTGAAAGGCAAAGCGCCGTTTCCAGCCGCCGATCTCGCCCGGGCCCAAATCGGGATGCTGGAAGCTGCTCCAAGTGACAAATCCCTGGCCTCCCAGCTCCTGGTCGTTCCAACGCAAGTTCTCGAGATCCGTGATGCGGCCATTGCCGTCGAAGTCCTGACCGGCTCCCCAAAACTCTGGAACGAAGCCAACCACGCCAAAATCCCAGTACGACCAGCTGATGAGAGTGCCATGACGATGGACACGGGGATTGCTGTAACTGGCCCGCACAGGCTGACCGGTGGTTCTGGCATATCGATTCGAGAGCTCCAGGATCAAACGCTGATCTGCCAGGTTGAAATTGTCCCAGGAAGTGGTTGACGGAAGCCGGTAGAGGAAGCCTCCCGCGGTATGACCATGGAAAACGCCGGTAATATTGCGATGGTTGTTGATGAATGCGATGGTGGCCCGCGTTTCCGGCTCCGAAAGAGGGTAAGGCCCCGCCCCTGACTGCTCAAACTCGAGTCCCCAGTTGCGCGGGAAATTCCGGTTCATATCGATTCCGCCCAAGCCATCCTCATTGAGTTGGCCGTCTCCGTCCTCGTCGGTCCCCTCACTCAGCACATCGAAGTAGGCTCCCCCCAAATCCTCGTCGGCACGCCGCACCATCAGTCTCGGGTCTTCGGGACTGATCTTCCAGCGACCGGTGGAGTTGGGAACCCGCATCTGGGTGATGAATCCATCACCATTCAGGTCGTTGCCCGGATCTTCATCCAACAGACCATCTCGATCCTCATCGTAGGGGCGAGGAGTGCTGCGCAGGGAAGGGTAGGGCGCTCGCATGGCGACGTCCGCCCCATCCGGATTGAACTTGGGACGTATGTAAAGGGTCCGGGTGTCGACCAATCGACGAATCCTGGGGTCGACGGAGTAGCCAGACAATACGTGCCAAGCAAAGTGCAAAGCCACCTCTGCTCCGGTCAGCTCTCCGGCATGAATGTTGCCGTCATAGTAGTAGGCCGGTTTGTCCGAGGCTGCTCCGGTCTGGCGATTGGTGATCTCGAGAACCATCAGCGGAGTTCCCTGAAGAGTTCCTCCAATAGAATACAGGCGAGTCAGATTCGGATAGGCACGAGACCAACCCTCGAGCAGTCGATGGGTGGCTTCAGTGGAATGATAGCGCCCCCAGTCGGGCTTGAGCGGATCCTCCTGCTGCGATAATACAAGGGTGGGAAGTGCCATTCCCAGCAGGAGGGTGAAAAGGACTTTGCCAGAATTTGCCTTGATCATTTCTTTCTCCATTGGATGGTGCTGAACTCTCATGCTATCCAGGCCCGAGGATCGGGGCAAGTTCGGGTCCCTTTCGCTGCAGTACGCCACCCTGGTATGGTCGGATGATTCAGGGACGAAAACTGGAATGAATCGCTCCCTCGCTCACGCTTCAGGCTCCATAGGAATGCCTCGAAGTTATTGGGGCGCTCCGCCAAGATCTTTCGGGGCCCGAAGCTTGAGCGAGGGAGCGATTCCCACGATCAAGTTTCAGGTTAGATGTCTTCTTTGAGAAAACGGGCATGGTAGACGATGGCGATCCAGAATAAGTGGGAGCCGTAAGCGGCTAGGTGGAGGAGCACAGACCAACCATCGATGAGCCCGAAGATGAGTACGAAATAGGAGAACGTGGCCCGAGTGGCAAAGTGGTGGGTGCGGGCCGAGATATAAGACCAGCTGTTCTGGCTCTCCCGAATCTCAAGTGTCTTCTTGACTTTTCTCTTGAACGAGCTGGCCTCCCCGGGGGTGTGATTCTTGCGAAAGTAAGCCAGCAGAGGCATGGCGATCGCCAGTCCGACGAAGAACAGTCCAACCAGGATCAGATAATAGATTTCCGAATTCCGAGCGTACAGCCCCCACCCGATGGCGCCGAAGGTCAGGAAGTAAGAAACGTAGTCGCACAGCGTGTCCAGCCAGGTACCGAAATCGCTGTCCTGGATCTTCAGCCGTGCCAGTTCGCCGTCATTGCCATCCAGGATCGAGCTCAGCTGGGTGAGCACAGCCCCCAGCAACATTGGCCAGTAGTTTCCCTGGCTCAAACAGTAGGCACCCACGAGAGCTACGGAAAGCGTAAAGAACGTGACCTGGTTGGGGGTGATGGGAAGTTGGGCGAGGCCCCGTGACAGCGGGACTGACATTCGCCGATTCCAGCGCGCGAATAGGTCATCGCTCGACTTGATGATTGTCTTTTCGATGCGGAGATGAAATTGGCGCGCTTCTTCCGAGGACTCGACGATCTGACAGATCCACTCTGGACTGAGGGTTCGGATCTCGGCTCCTCGGCTTTTCAGCCCAGCTACGACAGCCTCAAAATCTCTGGCCCGGACTTCTAGCGGCTTTTCGTCTGGATTCAACACAACTGCCAGCTCGAGGCCGACTTTGCCGCAATATACGGTGGTTTCACCGCCGCTGGCACGAGTCGCAAGCTTGACCGGAAAAGATCTTTCGAAGGCCGTGTCCGCGCGTATGAGTAGAGCCGCTCTGCTCCCCGAAGTCCAAACTTCGAGGAGCCGGATTCGTCCACTTTTTTCCAGTCGAAGCCAGTGTTTAGGTCTCTCGTCTGCCACCATCGTGACCCGCGCGAAACCTCCTCGCAAAAGTATCCGCAGCGCTCGTTCTTCCAGATGAATGCCGGCGATCGCGGGGCTCTTCTGGTCGGAGATCTCCGGCAGCAACAGCACAGCCTCCATCTCACTCGGTTTGCGGGCGGTCAAGACTGGCTCAGCGAGGATCATGATTCAATCACTATCGCATGTGAATGCAACTTGTCCGAAGGCCTTGGAGTGCGGAGTGTAGCTCCGCCTTGTCAACCGGGCTAAGGCGTCGATTCTCGACGCACTCCAAGGCGCCTCCGGCGCAAAATCAGGCTTCTACCAGAGTCGAGGCTGGGAACAGCCGATCTCGGTCTGCATTAACCACTCCATGGCAGGTTGTCCAATCGGAGCTCCGGGAGGGGCTCCTGGAGTCGCCAGAGGGCGAACCGGCTCTCCGGGGCGCCGGAAGAAGCGTCCCAGGTCTTCGGCCAGTAGTGCATAGTGGGCGGCTGCCGGCGAATGGCCGTTCCCATCAGCTAAGTAGATCTCGTTGGCGGAGCGCAGTCTAGCGGCTGCCAGGGCTCGCACCTGGGCCATCGGGGCATTGCCTGCGAGTTGGATGAGCCCATCGATCACCACCCGTTCTACTGCTCGTTTGATCTCCCGCTGATAGGGATCTGAAACAGCAAAGTTACGAGTCTCATCGACCAGCCGTTTCAGGATTTGATCCAGTCCAGGAAGGGTGGGGTCGATTGCATGCTGCTGGACAATCCGGGCCGCTCGGGCAGGATTCAGCAGATGGAAAACCGTATGGGAAGCGGCCACGATTGCGGGGGCAAAGGCGTCGAACATCCCTCCCGTCATCTTGGGAAAAAGCTCTCTCGAACGCCCGTAACCCCCGGGCCGGGGTGGTATGAGATCCAGAATCGAGTTGGGAAGTGCCAGCTCGGAGGGCTCCAGGGTTCGAAGCAAGGCGTCCAATGCAGCTCCCTGCTCGGATCCCGAGGCCCGCTTGAAAGGAGTACGGTTATCCCCTCGGAAGGCATAGATGTAGTGGACTCCACCGAGTACTGAAGCGGCTGCCTCAACCTGATAGCGATGGTGGAGGTAGAGCGGCACCAGAACTTCCTCTAACGTGGCCATCGGTCGGCCTGTCTTGATAGCGTTGACGCCAAAGCGTCCCAGCGCATTGCGCCGCACATCGAGCATCCGATGTAGCTCGGCAGCAGCGTCTGTACCATTCGACCATTGATCGGTCCGGGGACTGAGGTTCGTGTCCTGATTGGACATGTACCGGATATCTCGAGCCCAACCATCATCCAAGATCTTAGCCAGTTCGGCCTTCTCGTCCGTTCCCGGCGCGAAGTCTCGGTAACCGTACGTGATCGCTACTTTGTCCCACTCCCCGATTCCCTCATCGTAGACTTCAGAATAATCGAGTGAACCGTCTGGTTTCAGGGTAACCAGCGGGTGAGGGTAGTCGAGGACCGAGATGCGCCCGACTTTGCTGTCATAGTAGTTGTGTCCGAGCCCCAGCGTGTGACCGACTTCGTGGGCGGAAAGCTGGCGGATTCGGGCCAACGCCCAGGCTGCCAGTTCGGGCGGGGTCTCGTCTCCTTCCCGGTAAGGTGACAACAGTCCTTCGGCAATCATGTAGTCCTGGCGCACTCGCAAAGAGCCGAGAGTTACCACCCCTTTCATGATTTCTCCGGTACGAGGATCGCGGATTGAACCCCCGGTGCTCCACCCCCGCGTGGAACGGTGGACCCAGTTGATGACGTTGTATCGAACATCGTGGCTGCTGATGTGGGGAGGACGGATCTCCACCTGAAATGCGTCCTGGTAACCGGCTGCCTCAAAGGCCTGGTTCCACCAGCGAGCCCCTTCCAGGAGGGCGGAACGAAGCGGTTCCGGAGTGCCCGGATCCAGGTAGTAGATGATTGGCTCGACGGCCTCGCTCATGGCAGCTCGCGGATCTTTCTTCTTGAGCCGATGGCGAGAAACGAACCGATTCACCATATCGTCGCCCAGCGGAGTTGAGTAGTCGGCGTAGGTGGTGGCCGAGAATCCTGCTCTGGAATCGAATATGCGGGGAGTATAGTCTTCGTCTGGCAGCCGGACGAAGCCGTGGTGGACGCGCAGGGTGGCTGCTGAGGCCGAAGCCGCAACATTACCAACTCCTTCGAAGCTGCCCCCTCCCCGACGTCCTCCTCCGCCTCGTCGACCACCGCCCTGTCCCACGAAAGTCAGGGTTACCTCGATTTCGGTATTCTCGGGAAAACCCATCGTCATCGGCAGATAGATCGCACTCCGACTGGTGTCCAGCCGGTAGTTGCCGGGCTGCAGGCGCGGTCCGAAATTCTCGGTGTCGCGCAGCACAAAAGGCGTGAGTTCCACCAGGACGCGGGATCCTGTCTCGGCAGCCGCCTGGAAACCCCACAACACGGATGGGGCAAAGGCGTCTGTCACAGCCTGCACTTCGTTTGGATTGCTACTGGTGGCTCGGAACCGGTAATTGGGCTGGATCATCAGAATCTGACGGCCGATGCGTTCGAACTTGATGATCTCGCTGCCGCTCCCAGCCCCTCTATCCAGGCCGATGTCATTCGAACCCAAACCGGCGCCGATTCCAGCCAGGTGCAGGAGCTCTTCGTCGAAACGACTGATCTCCATCCAAAGCTGGCCGGCTTTCTCTTCCCAGTAGAGGGGAAGAAAACCGTCGATTCTCTGCATGCCTGCAGTCTTGTCTTCGATCGAGGGAAGGGGATCACCAGCGCTTTCTTCCCCGCGACGACCCTGGCTCAAGCCGGCCGGAGCCAACAACAGCACTAACCCCAAACTGGTTACGACTCTTAGCAACATCAATCTCTTGGTGCCCATCTGCCCATCCTCCTTCCAAACCCTATGGCGAATCTGATTGCCGCCACTGGCCATGCCTGATCATTTGAGAAAGAAACTGGGGGTCTCTTTGCTAGTGCTTCAGGCGCCTCACCCTTCAGGGCGGCTGTCCCTCCAGTCTCCCGAAAACCTGATCAGACTAGCGAATCCTGGAGAGGAACTCAATTGGTGAGGGAGCGGGAAAAGTATGAAGTGGGAAGGCGCAGGGATGAACTGAGGATTGATCCGCTCATCATCCCTGCGCCCTCGCCATTCATCGCTGCGCCTTCCCACTTCATACTTTTCCCGCTCCCATTCGTCTCTCTTGAGGTCAGCGGCATCTGTTACGTTGAAGATGGTGGGTTGGGTCTTTTGTCGGCTCGCTCGCATGAATCTCATTGAGAAAACTCTGTAGTTGGAGGGTTCCATGATCGCTCGAATATTTGTTGCCATTCTGCTGCTCGGCCTGACCCAGGGGACAGCCCGGCAAACTCGCAAGGTGTCGGTCGATTCGCTGCTCTACGATCTGAAGCATCCGGAGGCGGAACGGCGCCGTCAGGCAGCCATTTGGCTGGGTCAAAACCGAGTTCGCAAAGCGGTTCCGGCCTTGATCGCTGCCACCAGCGATCCGGATGAGAGGGTTCGGCAGGAAGCCAGCAAGGCGCTCGTCGCGCTGCGGGATCCGGCAGCCCTGGAAGCGTTCGTTGCACTTCTGGACGACTCAGAAAAAGAGAACCGTCTGCTGGCAATCGACGGCATCGTAGATCTGTACGTTGTCGAACATAATGGATTCCTCGATAACATGCGAAAGGTTGCGGATGCTGTTAATCCTCTGGATGATGACTTCAATCCCAAAATCGTAGACACCTACATCGAAGTGGATCCCAGTGCTATTCAAGGAATCGCCACTCGGTTGCGGGACGGCGACTCTGCTGTTCGCAAGAAGGCCGCGCTGGCTTTGGGAATCCTGAGAGGACGCCAGGCTTTGCCTGAGATTCAAGCGGTACTGGAAGTGGAGACCCATTCGGGGATTCGGATCGAGTTGATCCGGGCCCTTTACAAGATCGCCGATCCCGAGGCCGCTCGCTCCCTGATTCCGCTGATTCGGGACGACGATAAGCAAGTGCACGACGAAGCGATCTACACATTGGGGAGACTCCAGGTCGTGGAAGCCTCCAGCTATTTAAAGGAACTTTACGATGCTGGCATTCAAGAGCGGCGTAAAATCCTGCGCGTCGTCCCCGTCAGCAGTAAGGACAATCTGCAGCGGAATCTCTTCCGAGCGCTCTCGTTCATCGGTGATCCGGAGTGCCAAGATCTCTTTACGGTATCCCTCACTGACGGTCGTGACTTCTACCGGCGGTATGCGGCTGAAGGTCTGGCTCGGATTGCCGATCCCAGCCTGACGACAGGAATGGGTAGAGCCTTTCTGCGCGAAAAGGATCAATCGACGCGCCTTGCCATGAGCTTCGCCTTGTACCGTATGGGACGCCAGGAGCACCTGGACGATCTGGTCCGGAACCTGTCGAGAGATCAGGTCTACAGTTATCTGCTGAGCCTGGATCCTGGACAGATTCGACAACTCTATCCTTACCTCGAGGAAGGAGAAGCCTCGACCATCGTCCGCCTTCTCGACATCATTGGGATCAAAGGAGATAGTGAAGCTTTGTCAATCGCCGAGCGGTACGCTCAGAGCGATGTTTCAGAGGTTCTGTCGGCTGCTAACCTGGCCGTCCGCCGACTCCGGGCACGGGGTGTTTCGGAGTGATTGGAGCCACTCCACTCGAACCGGCTCCCCGGGGGGCTTCAGCTCCAGTTTCCCCACTCGATATGCTCGGGGCCCATATGTCGATTGCAGGCGGGATTCCACGTGCGGTAGACAGAGCACTCGAAGTCGGAGCACGCACCATCCAGATCTTCGTCAAGAATAACAACCGGTGGCTGGGTCGGCCACTCCTGGACGATGAAGTGCGACTCTTTCAGAGCCGGGTTCGGGAAGAGCGCCTGACGGCAGCCCTGGCCCATGCCTCATACTTGATCAACTTGGCCTCTCCTGATCCGGATCTCTGGGAAAAATCGATCGCGGCCCTGACCGAGGAACTGGAACGCTGCGAACGGCTTGCCCTGAGCCATCTCGTGTTCCATCCCGGAGCCCATGTCGGCACGGGTATCGAAGCCGGTTCGCGCCGGATCAGTCAGGCCATCAATCGAATCCACCGCCACACTCGAGGGCAGAATGTACGGCTGGCGTTGGAGACGACCGCCGGACAAGGAACCCAGATTGGATGTACTTTCCAACAGCTGGCTCGGATCCTCCATGAGGTCGAGGAATCCGAGAGGCTGGCGGTGTGCCTGGACACCTGTCATATTTTCGCCGCCGGCTACGAGATCCGTACCGCCTCAGGCTACCGGCAGACCATGCAAGAGTTCGAGGAGACCGTAGGATTGACTCAATTGCAAGTAATTCACTTCAATGACAGCAAACGTCCGCTCGGCAGCCGCGTCGATCGTCACGACAATATCGGAGCCGGTGAAATTGGAACTCTGGCTTTTCGTCACTTTCTGCTCGATCCGCGCCTGCTTCGAGTTCCCAAGATCCTGGAAACTCCCAAGGAACCAGAGGGGACAGGAGACATCCGTAATCTCACTGTACTGAGGTCGCTTTGCTCGGCAGGGAATTGAGATGGTTTCCTTCGAACCCGGCGAAATCGATGAGATCGCGCTCTGCCACTTCGGCGATGCAGCAGCCGCGCGCTGCCCGGATTGTGGCTGGGAATTGCAATTAGAGTCGGATGTGGTGGAAGGATTCGGTCTCCAGCTGAACATTCTCTGCAAAGTGTGCAACCGTTCCGGCGACTGGCAGCAGCCGCAACCGGAGCGTTCCTGGAAGGATTTGCACCTCGAGTATTTTCGAGAGGCTTTCCTGGCCGATAAGCCGAGCCGCTGCCCCCTGGATGACTGCTACGTCTCCTACGCCGAATTTGAGAATCAAAAGGTCCAGTTCATTTGCCCCTACTGTAATCGTCGCGGACTTGCCACAATTTAGCTTCGGATTTAGGGTTTCGCAGTCGTCCATCGCGGACCCAGACTTCTTCATCAACCGTCACGGTGGCGAGAGCGAAGAAATTCCAACGGCGGTAACCTCCCGTGACTCTCCCCCCAAGCTCAGAATTATCTCCCAGGGAAAGTCGGATCACACCGGCGCCATATCCGTAGTAGGGAATCCAGGGATTCTCACTGGGAATGGCCAACAGAGGATTGAAGCCGAGGGCGAATTCACGGAAGGCCGAGCTCCCGGATTGGAGTCGATTTCAGCCAGCACCGCGGTATCGTTGTCCGAGGAGACAGAGGTCACGACCCCGTTCTCGAAGTGGAGCGTTACGGGGCCCACGTCACTGCCCCCCCCATGAGGCGGCCGGAAACACGATGGTTCCTTGTACGGATTCCTCCAGTGGCGCAACTCGGATTGCGCCGCACGGCAGTTCAATCTCGCGATCGATCAGGACTGTACCCTGGTTGGTATGGGCGGCCGAGGCATCTCCATTCTGGAGAGTTATGGGACGGTCGCCGATTCTAAATCGAAGGTCGGTGCCAGCCGGAGTGGTGACTCGCACCTCCGATTGCATCAGGGCCTGTTTGAATTCTGTTTGGGCTCGCGACACGGCTGCATAATCAGTTTCCAGCAGGGCCCGCTGGTAGAGCCGATCGATGGTTTCCTGATCAGGAAGGGACCCTCCCGGCATTGGGATTGCGCCTACCCAGTGAAAATGAATCGTCCGGCCCCGGCCCTGGCGCAGCAGGTTCTGGCTGACTCGATACAGCCCGTCTGTAGCTTCGGGCCCGGGCAGAATGATCATCGCATCGACGTCCTTCAGAAGCTCCGCATACTCCTCATCCGAGAGCGCCAGCTGGGCAACGTCATGCGTTCCCAAATCGACTGCCCCCCGGCTGTAAATCGCCTGCCTCAGAGGTTGGACCAAGGAGGAAAACCGATCTCCTTTCACGGCGATCAAGATCCGCTCGCCCGCCTCGGGAGCTAGCCTCTCGGCGATTTTTCGGGCAATAGCTTCCCAGTCGAGTCTCTCCTTCACAGCGATAGGAAGGCTAGGCTGGGAGGGCGGGCCGCAACTCCAGGCAGTGAGCAGGATCAGCACGAAGTACCAGGTTCGATTCATCAGTCGGCCCTCCCATGACCGGAGAATGGGTCCCATTATATTCCAAGTTCGGATTGCCCTTCACCCGGGCAGGTACCAGTCGAAGTCCCTTCTCATACCGGAGCGTTGTCAATCAGAGCCAATTGGCAAGTCACCGCATAACTTCTCGCTGCTCGGTCAACCTTCGGAACCGATGGCCTGGTCGTTCTACTCGGAAAACGACCATGGCAAGAAACCCAGGCACTCAAATCCGCGTTCGCCTGGATCCAACGAGTGCTGGGAATCGATTAGGGTGATTTAGTATCAAGAGGAGGCGCCTACTCGTAATGAAGCGCTACCATCGGATCGACCCGGGAAGCGCGGCGGGCTGGCAAATATCCTGCGCGGCCCGAAACCAGCACCATCAGAAGCAGCGCTCCCGCGATGGACATCGGATCGGTGGGGGCAAGTTCGTAGAGCAACGAGGCGATGAAGCGGCCCGCGGCCAATGATCCAGCCAGGCCTACGATCGAGCCGATCAGCACCAGCAGCTTCGACTCACGTAGCACCATCCAGATGACTTTCCAGGGTTCGGCGCCCAGGGCCATTCGGATGCCGATCTCATTGGTGCGGCGCACGACGCTGTAGGACATCAGTCCAAAGAGGCCGATACAGGCCAGAACCAGGGCAAGGACGCCAAAAAGCGAGAAGGCCTGGGAAACAAAACGTTCTTGCGCGAAACGTTCCTCCACCTCCTCCGCTTGGGTGGAGACGTTACGCAGGGGGAGCTTGGGGTCAATTCGCCGAACGGCCTCCCGCACCTGCGGCACCAACGACCTTGCTTCCAGGCCCGTGCGGAGCTCGAATGTCACGCTACTGAAAGAGTTTTGGAGATAAGGTCGAAACACCGTGGGCGGTGCCTCATCGCGAATGTTCGAGTACTTCGTGTCGCCGATTACCCCAACGACTTCCAACTCTTTCCGGTCCTCAGGCGAGAAGCCGAAGCGGCGTCCTAGTGGGCTATCTTCTCCAAAGAAGTCGCGAGCTGCGGTCTGGTTGATCAACGCTACCTGAGGCGAGTCACGATTGTCCTGCCGCGTCAGGCCTCTGCCCACGAGTACCGGAATCTCGAGCGTCTCGAGGAACTCCGGCGAGACGGTCATCATGTGTGCACTCTGTCCTTCTGTCGATTCACCTTGATCAACGTGGACAGTGTTTATCCAGGTGCTACCCGAGAGCAGGGCCGTAGCCGACAGACTCACGGCCCGGACTCCCGGGATGGCTTGAAAAGCTTCCTGCATCTCCCCGAAAAGACCCTCCGTACGATCCTCATCGTACTGGTTGACGCCAGCATCCACCGATAGCAGCAACAGGTTCCGAGTGTTGAAACCCACTTTGACGTTGCGCAGATTCTGCAAGGTCCGCACGAAGAGCCCGGCACCGATCAGTAGAACCAACGACATCGCCACTTGCGCCACAAGCAATGATTTTCCCAGGAGAGTCCTGGAATGACTCACACTGCGGCTGTTCTCTTTAGCCGAACTAGCCATATCGACCTTGGTGGTCCTGAGCGCCGGAATAATTCCAAAGATGAGGCCGGTCAACACCCCAACCCCGGCAGTGAAAGCGCACACTCGCCAGTCCAGGGGAGGGCTGTTCTCAGTCGGCAGCAACTGACGGCTCCAAAAAGCCACCAACAGGCCGAGTCCAGCTCCCATCCCTGAGAGAATGAGGCTTTCGGTCAGTAGCTGCCGAACCAAACGAAAGCGGGTGGCTCCCATCGAAAGACGGATCGATATCTCCCTCTGCCTTAGGGCTGCTCTCGAGAGCAGGAGATTCGCCACATTGGCGCAGACGATAAGAAGGACGATCAGTACTACCACACTCAGGATCGATATCAGCCGTGACGTGTTGCTGGGCTGATCGTAGACTCCCCGCATGGCCGAGGCCACGTCCAGCTCAGGAACTGCTGTCCGCCCCTGATTCCGGGACAGAGTTCGCTGCTCATCCGTGAGTTCCGAATAAAAGGATTCAAAACCAGCCTGTGCGGCCTGTTGAAAGACCCCACCCAGGTTTCCTTTCACCTGGGCGGAAGAGATTCCCGGTTTCAACCGTCCGACCATCTGCAGCCACCACCAAGTCGGCTGAGAGAGCCGATCCCGATTGTTCAGCTGCTGATCAAGCACAAGAGGAAGGTGGATGTCCGGTGGGTCCTCGCCCAAACCCTGGATTCCGACGTATTCCGGCGGAGTAACGCCGATGATTGTAAGCGTTGTCCCGTTGACGAGAATGTCAAGGCCGACGACCTCCGGATCCGAACCGAAACGGCGCTGCCAGTAGCTGTGACTGATCATGGCAACGGGGGGAGCGTCCGCCCGGTCGTCCTCCTCCAGAATCGTGCGGCCGATGTGGGCCAGCACCCCCAGGACTTCAAAATAATTGCCAGAGGAGAGGAATGCGGAAGCCAGCTCTGCCTGTCCCTTGACCACGAGGTTGGCTCGGCCCATCGGAGCACACGCAAGCAGATCGGTCATGGTCTGATTACTGTCCCGCAACTGTGCATAGATAAAAAAGGAAAATGTGGCCCTTATGCGTTGCCCAGAACGAGACGGTTTGATGTAGCCATACTCGCTGCGGCTGGTAGCCATCTGGTTGTCTCTTATCCAGAGCAAGCGGACCAGATCGTGCGGCTCAGGGGCCCAAATAGTCTTAAGAAGCAGGCTGTTGACGGCACTAAAGAGAGTCGTGTTCACACCGATCCCAAGTGCTAGCGAGAGCAGCACTACCGCCGTCCATCCCTTGCTCTGCAGAAGCATCCGCAATCCGAGTCTTAAATCCCTGAGCATGTATTCCTCCCTAAAAAGTGCTTAGGCACCTCTCCCTTGCAACTGGCTTACACTCGAGTCAAGTTTCCGAAACTGGGAACTGACTGCCACTTGGCCTCGTGTCGGTGCCTAGTGCACTGTCCGATAAGTTCCAGATGTTAATAGTGGCCGAGCGATTCGCGAGCATTTTGGACCTTTGCCAGGATTGAGTCAGCAGTGGCGCGCCACTTGAAGGGCTTGGCCAAGCGTTGATTGTGAACCCGAATATATCTTTTGATTTCCTGTCTCAACTCTTGGACGCTGCTGAAAGAGTTTCTGTAGATCGAACGGCGCTCCAGCTGTGAGAACCAGCTTTCGACGGCATTGAGCCAGGAGGCGCTAGTGGGCGTAAAGTGGAGGTGGTATCGGGGCCGCTGGGCCAGCCAGCTTTGAACCTGCGTGGTCTTATGAGTGCTCGAGTTGTCCAGGATTAAGTGGACATCCAGTTCGGGCTCGACCGCTTGATCAATCTGGCGGAGAAAAGCCAGGAACTCCTTGGCTCGGTGCCTATTGGTGATGCGGCCCATGACCTCACCTGTCACCACATCGAATGCGGCATACAGACTGGCTGTACCGTGGCGCTTGTAATCGTGTGTCCGGCGTTGGATCTGTCCCGGTCTGAGCTGGAGCATCGGCTGAGTTCTATCCAGAGCCTGGATCTCAGTTTTCTCGTCCACGGATAGAACCAGCGCATTGTCGGGCGGATCCATATACAGCCCCACCACATCGATTACCTTTTCGGCGAAGTGAGGATCGTTGCTGATTTTAAAGTTACGGACTCGATGCGGCTTCAGGTCGGCTGCCTTCCAGATCTGGGCGACTTGATGTTTGCTCACTCCGGAGTGTTCGGCCATCAGTCGCACACTCCAGTAGGTCGATTCCCGTGGGATGCGTTCAACGGTGGCTTTGAGAATAGCTCGCACATTGGCATGCGATAGCTTCCGCGGACGGCCCGATCGAGGTCGATCCTCCAGTCCTGACACTCCCTGCTCAAGATAGCGCCTGCGCCACATTTGCACACTCAGTAGCCGCTTGGAGAGCCTTTCCGCAACTTCAGTCGCCGTCGGCCCCTGGCCGCAAGCCAGAATTATTTGAGCCCGTTCGGCCAAGACTCGATCGGTCTTGGAAGCCCGCAACCAGGACTCCAGTATTCTTCGATCTTGTTCGGGCAGCTTTAGTCGAATGTGGGGTCTTGCCATACCCAACAATAGCAAACTACCCTGACATTAACATCGGGAACTTTCCGGACAGTGCACTAGATGGGTCGGATGGACTCGACCGCCGGTCCTGAGAATGGTGGCAGGATCGACAGGCTCCTAGTCTCCAAACACACAACTGGCCCAGTACTCGAGGTCAGTACTTGGACGCCAATCCGAGCCCAAAAGTCCACAGCTTGCCCCCTTTTGAATGCAAAGAATTTGCTTCGATCAATTTGCGGGCAGACATCCACCGGCAGTATCATCCCCGAGACAGCGCCCATAAGACAATCCGCACCGTTACTCGAACAGGCTCGCATGGCCCACAGTTAGAAAGGAAAGATGCTATGAGACGCTCCTTGGCAATTTTGATAGTCACTACAGCATTACTCGCGCTGGTGAGTCCGGCCCTGGCGCAGTTCGCAAACGTCGGATCACTGCGATTTCCCACCTCCGGTTCGCCCGAAGCGCAGAAACATTTCCTCAGGGGCGTCGCGATCCTGCATAGCTTTGGCTGGAAGCAAGCAATCGAACAGTTCCAAGCTGCCCAGCAGATCGACCCTGACTTTGCCATGGCCTATTGGGGAGAAACCCTCTGCTATAACCATCCTCTGCAGGGATTGAGAGATTCCGAATCACCGAGAGAGGTGTTGGAGAGACTGGGAGACACCCGCGCCGAGCGCGCCGCCAAAGCTCCCACCGACCGCGAGAAGGGCTTTCTCGAAGCGGTTGAGATTCTGTTCGGCGAGGGAGAAGGCTCGCAACGAACCATCGGCTATATGGAGGCGATGGGGCGGCTTTATGAAAAGTATCCTGATGACTCTGAAGTTGCGGCCTTCTATTCCCTCTCGCTGCAGGCGGCGGTGAGGCCACTCGGGGACACGAGCTTTCGTCTCAAGGTGCGGTCGCGCACCATCGCGAGGAAGATTTTCCAGGACAATCCGAACCACCCCGGCGCGGCCCATTACATCATCCACGCCTTCGACGATCCAGTGCATGCCCCGCTCGCCCTGCCGGCGGCCTATAGATTTGCAGAGATCGCTGAAGCGGTGTCTCATGCCCAGCACATGCCCTCCCATATCTTCATCCAGCACGGTATGTGGGAAAGAGTCACGGCCTCGAACGACAGGGCTTTCCAAGTCGGAAAGGATCTCTGGGAGGCCGGAGACAGCGTAGGATACATTGTCCACGCGCTGGATTGGGGACAATATGGAGATCTCCAACGGGGGGACTATTCCAAAGCGAAAAGGTGGATCGATGCACTGCAATCCATCGCAGAAGAAAGCGATGGTGCCGACCAGGCTGCCAGGCCGATTCCCCTCCTCAAGGCCCGCTATATCATCGAAGCCAGAGAGTGGCAGACACAGCCGGTCACAGAAGACCCGAGTGCACAGGAGTTGTTGGCTACGGGAATAAGCGCCGTGAGAACCGGCAATCTTCGTCTGGCAAAAAAGGCTGAATCAAGGCTAAAGAAGCTGGCGGAGGGGCAAAATGCGAGTACCTTCCAGATCATGCACAAGGAAGTGGCGGCCCTGATCCGAGCGGCGCGGAATCGGAATGATGAGGCGGTCAAACTACTTGAAGAGGGTATCCGGATAGCGGAGGGCATGCGCCCACCCAACGGAGCGGCCAATCCAGTCAAACCGGTGCACGAGCTCTATGGAGAGGTCTTGCTCGAGTTTGACCGGCCGGCAGAAGCGGTCAAAGCGTTCGAGAAATCTCTTCTCCGAATGCCCAACCGCCCCCTTTCCATTCTAGGATTGGCGCGCGCCCACGCGAAGATGGGCGATCGAATCCTGGCCCGGGAGCAATACGTGAAGCTGGCAGGGATTTGGAAAGGGCGCGAGACATTTGGCGGTCTGAAAGAAGCGAAACTCTACTTACAGACTTCCGAGAAGCGCTAGGCACCTCTCCCTTGCAACTTGCTTAGAGTCGGGTCAAGTTTCCGAAACTGGGAACTCGCTTGACGATGGGTGGATTCGCGCCCCACTTTTCAGAGCCCCGAGCCTGCGAGGGGGGAAAGAGTCACAGGTTGACGCAAACTCCCGGCATGTCTTCTCTGGGCCTCGTCGGTTTGAGGCGCAGTGAAACTTCGTTGGGAGCCTGTCCGTGTATTGGTGCGGATTGCGTTACGAGCGCCATGGGCCGAGATACGAGGCGTCGGGCACGCAATCGCTGTCATTCAGCTTCAAGTGCCCGCAACAAAGTAGATCGCCTTCTTGGAAATCGCCCACCCGGCTCAAGAGGAAGAGTCGTCTCCCGGCCCGAAGCGCGCCGATTTGGAGTGCGCGTAGCATGCTACCGCTTTGGTATCCGGCTGAGCCTCGTAATCTCGAGTAGCCTGAAGAGTTCGGCAACAGGCTCGCTTGCTACCGCTTTGGCCGCTTTTGCTCACCCGAGCCGGGGGCCACTTTGGCCGGTTTTGAAGTGGCCCTCACTGGCCGCTTTTGGGTGGCCCCTGACACCTGAAGCCGCATCGAGTCCGTAACTTTAAAATCAGCAACGATCCTCACTTCGCCGAAAAGGTAATCGATGTGGTGGGGCTGTATATGGATCCGCCCGACAATGCGCTGGTTCTATCCGTGGACGAGAAAACTGAGATCCAGGCTCTGGATAGAACTCAGCCGATGCTCCAGCTCAGACCGGGACAGATCCAACGCCGGACACACGATTACAAGCGCCACGGTACAGCCAGTCTGTATGCCGCATTCGATGTGGTGACAGGTGAGGTCATGGGCCGCATCACCAATAGGCACCGAGCCAAGGAGTTCCTGGCTTTTCTCCGCCAGATTGATCAAGCGGTCGAGCCCGAACTGGATGTCCACTTAATCCTGGACAACTCGAGCACTCATAAGACCAAGCAGGTTCAAAGCTGGCTGGCCCAGCGGCCCCGATACCACCTCCACTTTACGCCCACTAGCGCCTCCTGGCTCAATGCCGTCGAAAGCTGGTTCTCACAGCTGGAGCGCCGTTCGATCTACAGAAACTCTTTCAGCAGCGTCCAAGAGTTGAGACAGGAAATCAAAAGATATATTCGGGTTCACAATCAACGCTTGGCCAAGCCCTTCAAGTGGCGCGCCACTGCTGACTCAATCCTGGCAAAGGTCCAAAATGCTCGCGAATCGCTCGGCCACTATTAACATCGGGAACTTATCGGACGGTGCACTAGTTCATATTCTGGGCCGAATTGCAGGCACCCGAAGCAAGTCACTTCCAAACCCGGATAACTCGTGCATTATCCGGGCTAAGAAAATTCGCGGGGCCTCGTTACTTTTTGAACCACCCATGCGTAATAATGTAAACAGTGATAACAATACCAAGTGAGCGTGTCTTATCTACAGAGAAGGAAGTGCAATGACGGATCGTGATGAAACACCCAGACCACCCCGGCTGGCCAAAATGTTGCTAGCGGTTTTCCTACCCGAGGATCACCGGGACGCAATCGTCGGCGACCTGGAGGAAACGTTTGTCCGCCGAGCCCGTGATCGCGGGCGGCGGCGCGCCAGTCGCCGGTTCTATTACCAGGCCGTGTGTCTGGCAGCCGGTTTCGCGCGTGAGCGTTCGAAGGTCGCTTCCCGCCCCCGTGTCGGGAAACTTCGCAGTACTCGCAGCATTGGTGGAAGCTTCGGGAACTGGGTCCACGACCTGCGATTTGCCCTCCGAATGGCGCGCAAGAATCCCTGGATGACCGGGGCATCGATCTTCGCTCTTGGAGCGGCAATGGCCGTCGGTATTTCCAGTTTCAGCTTCTTGTGGGATTCCTATTTCGCGCGGCTGCCCTTTCCGGAGAGTGATCGGATCGTTGCGGTTCGCGATGTCGGGATATTCGATCCCGATGATATCCCGCCTCGCCTGGCCGTGTTGCGCGAGTGGAATCGCAACCAGGCCAGTTTCGATATCCTGGCTGCGAGCTACCGGCGGGAGCGGGACATCGGAGACGGCGAAGGTGGTCTGGTCCGGTATCCAGTGACGACCATGACGGCCTCCGGGTTCGAGGTGCCGCGAGTGGCGCCTTTCTTGGGCCGGACTCTGAGGGTTCCTGATGAAGCGATAGGTGCTCCCCCGGTAGCTGTGGTCAGCCATCGTCTTTGGAGGGCCATGCTGGGCTCCGATCCGGCTGCGATTGCCGACCTCTCAAGATCGCCGGCCTCGACCGAGAGATCGTTGGGGTGATGCCCGAGGGATATCCGTTCCCGGTGTCCGAGGACATCTGGATTCCGTTCAACACCGACCCAGAGCTGTACGGTGGAGTAGAACCCCGCTGGATGCGGGTCTTCGGTCGGTTGGCTCAGGGAACGGGAATCGAGGAGGCTCAAGCGGAACTCGATGCCATTCGGGCAGGATATGCCGCTACGTTGCCGGACGATATCGATTTGCGTGATCGTCGCACAACGGTTGTGCCTTATGTGCAAGGAGAGACGGAGCCGGGGACGAACGTACTATTCGTCGGTTTGTTCGCTTTCGTTGTGATGGTTCTGGTCATCGCCTGTGCCAGCGTGGCGAACCTGCTGCTGGCCCGCGCTACCTCGCGCACTGGAGAGATTGCCGTGCGGGCTGCGATGGGTGCGAGTCGGGTGCGGTTGATCTCTCAGATGTTGGTCGAGGCGTTACTCCTGACCGGTGCTGGAGGAGTCGTAGGGATCGCCGCGGCGACGATCGGTTTGCAGTGGTTTCAAAGCTTCCTGGAAGTGGAGCGGACCCCCTTCTGGGTCCATTTCGGTTTGAGTCTGGCCGCTGTTGTCTTTGCCGTGATCGCCTCCTTCGCTGCCGCCTTGATAGCCGGAGTAGCGCCGGCCCTGAAGGCGACTGGGCTCGCCCTGTACGACGTCCTCAAGGACGAGCAGGGCAGTGCATCCGGCGTCCGTTTTGGGGTGCTGAGCGGCACACTCACGGTAATCGAGGTCACCCTGTCGGTCGCTTTCCTGGCGGCTGCCGGACTGACTGCCCAGAGCCTGCTGATTGCCGGCGACCTGAACTCAGAACTCCCCGTCGACGAGGTGCTCCTCACTCAGATTACCCTGGCCGACGAAGTATCGACCGACGACTCGGGCGAGCTGATCGTTCCAGCCGGCTCGATTCCGGCTTCCCAGTGGGCGAGTTTCCAGGAGGCCATCCGGAGCGGTGTTGAGAAGCTGCCCGGCGTCCGCGGTGTGCTGCTGGCTACAACTTTGCCCGGGACTCAGCATTCGCAATCGCGGGTGGGCTTCGAGGCGGTGGAAGGGGGAGATCCCCGGACCAGCGCCCGCGCTCCCGTGGCCCGGATTTCGCCTGAGTTCTTTGAAGTTTTCGACAGCGCCCTGCTGGCAGGCCGTAACTTCGGGCCCTTCGATTCTCTGGAGTCACAGCCCGTCGCGATCGTAAACACCTCTTTTGCACGGCGCTTCATCGGGGGCGCAAATCCGCTGGGCAGGTCCTTTCGCCTCAATGCAGGAGCCTCAGAGAGCGTCGCCGTCCGGATTGTTGGAATCTCGCCCGACCTTCGCATGAACCCCGGGGGCAAGAATCAGGCAGGCTTCTATCTTCCCTTCGCACAATCGCGCACCAACACGTTCACGCTGGCTGCGAGGGTTGATGGTGACCCGTTGCGTATGTCGGCTTCCGTCAGGAGCGTGATCAAAGGTATCGAGATGGCGGCCTTTGTGACTCATGCCGAGGAGGCGGCCCGGATGGGCGTCGTGTATCAGATCATGAGCCTGATGTTCGCGGCACTCGGTGGTACCGCGATCTTCCTCGCAGTCGCCGGCCTATACGCGGTAATGGCTGTTTCCGTTGCGCAACGCACCCGCGAGGTAGGCATTCGGCTTGCCCTGGGTGCTCGCCGGGCCGGGATTCTTGGTGTCGTGCTTCGCCGCGGCCTGTGGCAGGTTGGCATCGGAATCGGATTAGGCGCCGGGTTGGGATGGGGCTTACTCGCTATGCTTCGGCTGTTCCCCACGGGTATGGCATCGGGAGGAGTCCTGCTACTGGCCCTCGCTGCGACGACGATGCTGATTGTCGGCATGCTTGCCTGCATCGTTCCCGGAGCGCGCGCACTGGCCGTCCATCCTGTCGAGGCCCTGCGCCATGAGTAGGAAGACGCAATCGGATCAGGGAGTACGAGCACTCGGTGAACTCGAACACTTGGTTGTGCTGGCCATCTTGCGTTGCGGGGAAGAAACATACGGAGTGCCTATCGTCGAGGAGATCCTGGAGCGGACCGGCCGCAAAATCTCTCGGACCGCGGTCTACGTGGCACTCACGCGGCTTGAAAAGCGTGGCCTCCTAACCTCCCGACTCGGGGATCCGACTCCAGAGAGAGGCGGTAAAGCCAAGCGCTTCTTTCGGGTCCAGCTGGCGGCGATCGAGCGGATCAAGGAGTCCCGGGCCGGCCTGATCCAAATGTGGGACGGCATCAAGATGCTCGGCTAGGAGCCTGTCCGAGTAATGCGGTGCGGTTGCGCCGACGTTCAGAGCTCCGAGCCCGCGAGGGGTACCGGACACCCCGCTTGCGCCCCGCAGCGAGTTTGACCAGCGCTAAAGGACAGTCTTATACTCACTTGTCTTGTCTGGCCGTAACCGACACAAGTCCCATCCTCGCGAAGCTATCCGCCACGGGGTCCCGCTGTTAGCCATTGTCCTGTTGGCAATTCTCCTTCCGCTTAGCCTGCAATCACAAGGGAATCTGGCAGTTGGTTATGCTGAGATTCGAGCGGATCCCGAGAGTCTATTGCCCGTCTCTTCCGCACTTTTCTCCTTTTGAAATGCGCAGGGCGTGCTGGTCTCAGAGGCGGCCGTCGAAGCTGTTCTGCCCCTCACGAAGGGCAGGATCCTGGTGGATCAACAGGGGAATGTCAACACTGGTCTTGCTCTCGCCAACGCCTCGCCAGAGGATGCCACTGTCAGACTGGTACTCAGGGACGCACACGGCTTCGAGACCGGTTCCAGCCAGATCGATCTGCCGGCGGGCCACCACATGTCCCGTTTTGTGAACGAACTCCTACCTCAAGCCACTGCCGGATTTCTGGGGAGTCTGACTTTTGAAACAGACGATCAGTCCCCTTTGGCGGCCGTTACGATACGCCTTTCGACCAATCGTCACGGGGAACCTGTCTTCGCAACGCTTCCGGTAGTTGCTATGGCCGGGTCGGAAGCGACTCCGGCAGAAGATCAGAATCGCATCATTTTCCCCCACATCGGAGCAGGAGGTATCCTCTCGACACAAATCCTCTTGATCAATACCACCCCCGACCGCGTCAAGGGCTCAATTGCGCTGGTTGGGACGAATGGGCAGCCTCTCGAGATGGAACTCGATGAAGTTGGTGGCTCAGAATTCTTTTACGACATCCTCGGTAACGGCATCTTCCTAGGGACTCTGCGGACCTCTGAAGAAATCTTACAAGGCTATACCATCATCACCCCTCTTGAAGGGACTGGCCTTCCCTCGGGAACCGCAGTTTTCCAATTTCGCGACGCTGACGACCTACTGGTTTCGGAGGCTGGAGTAGCGGCAACTCTGCCCACCCAGACGGTCCGCATCTTTGTCGACACGCTGGCCACTCAAACCGGCCTGGCATTCGCGCTCCCGGAGGGTGCAGGTGTTGCCTCTGCACCGACTCTTCCGCAAGGCCCTCATGAGATCTCGTTCGAGCTGTTCGATCTGCTTGGAAATTCCCTCGGGACACGGACCCTCGAGATGAGCTCGGGGGCAAAGACAGCCCTTTTCACCGACGATATTCGGCTGTTCCCGAATGTTGCTTCCGGGTTCCAGGGGATTCTCGAAGTCAAGAGCCCGATTCCAATGGTAGCGGTGACTCTAAAATTCACTGTGAACGCGACAGCCAGGGAAACGTGTTTGTTGCAGATACCTTCAACAACCGGATCCGGCGCATCGACTCGACCAGTCAAGTCATCGAAACCGTGGCAGGAAACGGTGAATTCGTCTGCTGTGGCAGTGGGTTCCAGGACGGCCCAGCGACTGAAACCGGCCTGGGAAATTCCAGCGGGCTGGCTTTTGATGAGGATGGAAACCTCCTAATTTCGGATACTCAGGGTCACAAGATCCGAAAACTGACGATTGCTACTGGAATGATCTCGACAGTGCCGCTGACCGGGGGTTCTCTTTTGGGTCCACGCGGTCTTCTGGTCGATGGTTCCGGAGCCGTAATCGTTGCCGATACGTTCCATCAGCAGGTGCAGCGAATCGATCTTCGAACCGGCAGAACTGAAGTCCTGGTGGGGACCGGGGAAACAGGCCTCGAGGCCGATGGTGGCCTGGCGATTGCAGCCTCGCTCGAGTTTGATTTAGAGAAAGGCACCATCGCCGCAACTGGGGAAGGGGATATCTTCATCGCCGACTTCCGAGCCGACCGCGTACGAGCTGTCGGCGGGCAGACTGGAATCATTACGACCGTGGCCGGCGGAGCCTCTTGCCCTCCGGACTGTACCCCGGGTTTTGGCGATGGTGGCCCCGCGACTGCGGCGTACATCCAAATCCCGCGTGGCCTGGCAGTCGACTCAGATGACCTCTACATTGCAGAAAACTGGCTCATTCGCCGTGTCGATCTCTCGACAGGGGTCATCACGGCCTTCGCAGGAACCGGCAATTTTGGCTCGTCGGGCGACGGTGGTCCGGCCGTGGCGGCCGAGATCGGCGGTTTGCTTGGGATTGCGATCGATTCGGAACAGAATCTATTCATTGGCGGACTAGAAAAGGTCCGTCGCGTGGACGGACAAACCGGTGTGATTGACACCGTAGCCGGAACCGGAGTGGCGGGCTTTTCCGGAAATGACGGTGACGCCCGGCTGGCACAACTTTCCCGACCCTCAGCCGTCACAATTGATCTGTCGGGCAACCTCTTTATCGCCGATACAATTAACCACAGGATCCGCCGCGTTGATAGAGCTACCGGCATTATCACAAGCGTTGCCGGCAGTGGACCCGAGGGGTTCGGTGGCGGTGGTTTCTCGGGCGACGGGGGATCCGCCATCGCTGCGAAACTTAAGAGTCCCGAGGGTGTTGCACTTGACCCCCAGAACATTCTCTTCATCGCCGACCGGGGGAATGGACGGGCCCGCCGAGTCGACTTGACGAGTGGCATCATTACTACCGTCGCCGGAGGTCAATGCTGTGGATCGGACGGATCTGCTGCCCTCGAGATCTTCTTTCTTCCCCAAGGCCTCGCACTGGATGATCAAGGGAACCTTTATGTTGGGGATATCTTTAACGAGAGTGTGCGTGCTGTTCGAGGACCGATTCCTTAGGAGCCTGTCCGAGTAATGACTCTGAGGGCCCCTCGATCATTCATGAAAGAAACTGGGGTCCGCGTCGATTCTGATCTGCTTCGCTGCCCAGGAAGCACGCCATGCTTTGTAGGAGCCCAGATATGCTGGCGAACTCCTCCCTCCTGGAAGGAGAGCCCCGACCCGGCGCCGTAGCAGTGCTCAGAAGGGCAAGAAGGAGGGGTACGATTCCATGTTTGAGGGTTCCCCGATTGCACCGGATCCGGCCTGGACCAGCCGGGTTCGTCAGCAAATCTAACTCCTACAAAGCGTGGATCGGTTCTGAGGAGGCGAAGCAAACAAAAGAGGCATCAGAGGCTTCAGTCTACGCCGCGCGCGCTTGGTAGGAGCCAGCTCCGTCTGCCCTCAATCCAGGGAATCTGCCCGCTAGCCCGGATACTGGACTTGTCTGTAAAGAAGTGGCCCTTATAGGAGCCTAGTTGAGCAATTGAAAACTCAACAAACGGGTACCCTTGCTTTCCTCTCCGCTGTCGAGGTCGCGGGAGAAGCTAGCGATGAAATAGGGCGGTTCGGGGACTATAAGGATCTGACTCATGCGGGAATTGGACAAGTTTCCGCCGGTTTCGATCAGCCAGGTGTCATGGCTCTCTCCACCCAAGTCCTGGAATTTCAGCCGGCCTTTGACGATGCCGCGGCGGTTGCCGAAGATGTTGGCGGCCGGGCTTGCAAAAGGGCCCAGGTGGATCTTCGCACCGGTTCTCAGATCCGTCGAAGCCATGGCCCAGGGGCCTGGACCCCAGCCGATAATGCCTTCCGGAATGCTTTGGTTTTGAGTGGTGCCATCGCCGGTCATGACCATGGTGCCCATTCCGGTGGAGGGGCGGGCGAAATAGTAGTCCTTCGCCTTGCCCGGAATCGGACCCGATTCAAAGTAGAGACGCATGTCCTCCCGGTCGATGATCATGAAAAGATTCCGGGCCGCCGTGTCGTCCCATTTGGCATCGGCCGCATCGATCAGAGCAATATGAATTGCAGCGTGGCCATCCCAGCCGACTTCTTCCGCATGGACAATCACCCGATCAATTCGGAGCTCGCCGGCGTTCGGTCCGGAACCCTGTGAGTAAGCTCTTTGGTAGACGGCTCGAAAGGGTTTGGAGTTCTTGAGCTTGATGGAGCCAGGAGCCGTTTGGGGCCAGCTGTCGGCGTCCTCGAAACCACTTTCTCCGGTCGCACCTTCTGCTCAGCCGGCAGGCAACCGATCGAGAGAGTTAAAGATAAGGTCAAGATAATGGAATTGTTCATCGGTTAAGTCTCCTTGCTTTTTCGAGGAACCCGAGTGCTCCCAGCGCTGTACTGTAGTCCGAAGCTCGCTCAAAGGAATGACCGGAGGGTGATAAAACTCTGACAAAAGCATGACAGGACAGTGCACTAGCCCCAAAGCAAGTACATCAGTGTTGATTCAAAGGGCCTGAAAAGGCCCGAAATGCCAGTCCTGACGGGTATTCTAGGGTTGCAAAAAACTCTGGAAAACACCGAAAAGAAAGGCATTTCAGGTGAACCCAAAAGATATCGAAATCCTGCGCAAACGGCAATCGGAAAGTGAAGATCGATTAGATCGGAGTTGGATGCCGGAGAAGGGCCAAAGGGTGCTGCGCGGGGGCAACATCCATTATGAGATTTCGGATCGAGTCCGAGCCGTGGACTGCGGGGGGCTGGGTGTGATCCAGCTGCTGGTCAAGCAGCTGGAACTGGCCGAAACCATCGACCAACGGGTGAAGGTGCTGGAGCGGCATCTGCCGTACCGGGAATCGGATCATGTGCTCAATCTGATTTACAACGTCATGACGGGCGGTAGCTGCCTGCAGGACGTGGAGGCTCGACGCCGGGACCCGGTGTATCTGGACGCGCTGGGGGCCCGCAAGGTGCCGGCGCCGTCCACGGAGGGGGACTTCCTGCGGCGCTTCGACAGGAATTCGATCGGGGATCTGATGGAAGCGGTCAATGAGGCGCGACGGAAAGTGTGGTCGAACCAAGACAAGGAGTTTCACCGTCAGGCCACGATTGATGTGGACGGGACGATCGCCCCGACGGATGGACAGTGTAAGAGCGGAATCGGAATGAGCTACACCGGCCACTGGAGCTATCATCCGCTGGTAGTGTCTGTGGCTGAGACCAACGAGGTGCTCTATTTGGTGAATCGGGCGGGCAACCGGCCCTCCCATGAAGGCGCGGCCGAGGTGCTGGATCGGGCCATCGAGTTGGTGCGCGGTGGTGGTTTCCAGAAGGTGTTGCTGCGGGGCGACACGGATTTTACGCAGACGCGTCATCTGGACCGCTGGGATCAGGAGGGCGTAGAGTTTCTCTTTGGGGCGGATTCCAGCCAGGGGTTGGTTGGTCGGGCCGAAGGACTGGAGCCCAGCGCCTGGAGTCGGCTGGATCGGGCAAAGAAGAAGAAACTGCGAAGACGGCGGCGCAAGAATATCCGCCAGGCCCTGGTCAAAAAGAATGGCTATCGCAATCTGCAACTGGAGCGGGAAGATGTGGCCGAGCTGGCCTATCGACCGGCGGCCTGCAAGCAGAACTATCGGCTGGTGGTGGTGCGAAAGCAAATTACGGTCACCCAAGGACAGGGACGGCTCTTTGACGAGACCCGCTATCTGTTCTATCTGACCAACCTGCGAAAGGAGTCGGCCAGGGAAGTGGTTTTCTCAGCCAATCGTCGCTGCCATCAGGAGAATGTGGTGGAGCAGCTCAAGAACGGGGTTCAGGCGATGCGGATGCCCTCGGACAGCCTCGAGTCCAACTGGGCGTACCTGGTGATTGCTGCCCAGGCCTGGAACTTGAAAGCCTGGCTGGGCCTGGTGCAATCCGACAAGACGATGGGGCAGCGGATTCTGAAGATGGAGTATCGCCGGTTCCTGCGCCAGCTGGTTCAGATTCCTTGCCAGATCCTGCAGCGGGGGCGACGTCTTCTTTACCGGCTGCTGAACGTCAACGACTGGACCGAAACGCTGCTGAGCGGAGTGCCGTCGCCCAAGCGGGTCCGCTACGGCTAACCCGCCACAGGACAAAGCAAAGAAAATCCACGGAGGTTCAAGGGCTGAGGTCGAAGGCTGTTCGAAAACGGCCGAAAATTCCGATTCTTGCCTCTCGATCCCACTCCGAAGGCCCTCCAGCAGGAGATCACCGTCGGATGCGCCCGACTCGCGCAGCCTTCAGTCCGAAAGTCGACCACAGATGGCTAAATGACCCTCAAAAAGAGTCAATCGAGCGGCCCAGAAGCTGATACGCTTATTTTGGGCTAGTAGGCGGGCTGACGTCCGCGGTGGAAAAGAGGAAGACAGCTGTTCCAGGAAAAAGCTGTAAATAAGATGAAGGCGACGTCTCCGCCTCAAACCGACTAGGGTCCAGAGAAGAAATGCCGGGAGTTTTGGCGTCAACCTGAGACTCTTTCCCGCCTCCCTTCTCCAAGGCTTCGGAAGGCAGGGCCCCGAGCTGGCGCCTCGGAGCTCTGATGATCCTGCCGCCATCCCTTAGCCCGCATAATTCATGAATTCTCGGCTGCAGGCTCGCAATCAGCCGCGCTGACTGTGTTGCCCACCCTCGGGCTGCTCAACAGAGTGCACGACTGTGCCTGCACGGCCCTCGGGCGTAACGCCTTGTCAGCATGGCGCTTGCGTCCCTTCGCTTCGACACCTTATACATTATGCGGGCTGGACCGGCGATCGAGCCGCTCCGGCCCAACTAGGCACCGACAATGAGGCCAAGAGGCAGTCAGTTCCCAATTTCAGAAACTTGACCCGAATGGAAGCAAGTTGCAAGGGAGAGGTGCCTAGGGAGGGGAAGCATGAGGAGGAATCTCGCACGGATGCAGGGGGATTTCGCGAGAGTGATCTGCGAGCGAGCCGGTTTTCGTTGCCTGCAAAATATTCACCGGTCTGCGGGTGACACCTTTCCCGCCGTCCTATAGGCTCCGCGTGAGGTGGTCGGCAACGCATGTCTCACCTTACGTTGAATTGTTGTGCGTACTTGAGAAGAATAATGGCTCTTAGGACAACACGTTGCGGCATAGCCGGTTTAGGCGTCCCTTATGGGTGGAGGACGTTGTAGCCATCTAATAAGGAATCGGGATGGCGCTTCGTTTACAGTATTCCGATCGAATGCGCCTGAGGGTGCTTTTCTTGCAACTTTCGAAGCTCAAAACCATCTGTCACCCTGTTGCACACAGAAAAGGCGTGCGTTTTGATTTCCGCCTTTTAAAAAACTCTTCATAAATCAAGTTTAGTTGCCACTAACCAGCCAAGGAGGGAATTTTCTAATAGGGAATTTTCTAATGATGAGACGACTGAAAATGACGGGGCTTCTAACCGTACTGCTACTGCTCGCGACCTCACCGCTCGTGGCGCAGTCGGCGGCCGACGGTTATAGCGACTTTGTGCCGGAGGTTCAAACCACGAACTCGCCAGCAGGAACTGCGGTCGAACCCGGTTCGCAGTTGTTGTACCTCTTAGATACTGGAATCGACGCCGGGGCCGAATTTGGAGCGGATCCTAATTTCGCCGTTCTACCTATAGTAGCACTGTCTGCCGGTCAGCTGACCGGCGCCCGCTGGCAGAACTTTATCAGCATTACGAACTCGAACCCCACCGATGCGGTCACCGTCCACTTCCGCTACTTTAACCAGTGGTGCGAGGACGTACTCGATTTTCTAGTGGTCTTGACCTGCAACGGCACGATGCTGACCGATCCATTCAATTACGACATTCCCGCAACCACCTTTAACACGTCTCAGCGAATATTCGGTGATGCAGTCGCGCAGCCAGCCAATTTCGCGCCTCTGCCAGGGAATGGCTTCGGCGACGGGCGTTTTCTGCTTTTCGTCACGGCTTCAGGTGATGCGGGCAACGAGTCGCGCGAAGAAGGTGGAAATGACACCGGTCTCGACGGCGTGCTAGATTACGATGACGACGAGGATTTGGATAACTTTGCCGACTGGCTCTTCCCGAATGAGTTGATCCCAGATGAAGAAGCCGCCCTGCTCGCCTGGCTCGCCGATTGTCCCGCTGTTGATGCAGGTACGATTGGCTTCGAAGAAGGGATCAGCGACCATAATCTGAACATCTTCAACTCCACCGCGATCTCCTTCAACTTCTTGACCGGTTTCCACACTGTCGGTGTGCCGGTTGGGAATCAGCAGGCCGCCTTTGGAGTCAGAGCCTGGGTGCGTCCGGCTGTCATTGCTGCTGTTGATGATGGTGATCCCGGCAGCGACGCTATAATGGTGCCCTCTGTGGACGTCGATGCCAGTGGCGTCGTTGACGACTTCGATGATACGGCCGCAGTTCTCGACGGCGGCTTGGACGGCGATGGCCCTCTGGCGCCCAAGCGCAGCCTCCTGAGCGGAACTGAGTCGATCTGGCTTACCCTGGTTCGGGACTCGAGGTATATGCTGCCAGCTAACCAGTTCTACCTGCGTCAGGATGCCCATGGCGGTGACACGATAGTGACGAACTGCGAAGGCACTACTGCGAACCAGGCGGTGCGTTGCGGCGTCGACAGCAACCCCTACAACCCCGCTCCTAACATAGGAGGCGCCATGAGCTGGACGCTTTTCCCGGTTGCAGGAGCGGGTGCTGGCATTCCGCCGGAGGATCAATTCGTCTACCCGCTGTCCGTTAAGGACGACTACAACGGGTCGAACAACCCCAATAACGCAGGCATTGGTAACCAAATCAGTGATAACTCCTACCGGATGGATACGGCCGCTACCTACTACGACCTGAGCGTTTACAACAATGACGAGGACTTGCTGTCGGTGCCGCGTGTTACAGCGCCGATCTCGCCGCCTCCGCCATTCACGCCGATCTCAGTAGTCATGTGCGTTACTTGTCTGAACTCACATAGATGGGAGTTCCAGACTATCAAGGATAGTGATCAGGTCAGCGGGGGTGAGGTCACCGATTTCGTTGCTGTCGAAACACTGCAGACCTTCAGCGTCGATGATCTGTTCAGCCTGGACGGTCAAAACGCAGTGTTGAACCACCTTGCCGTGCCAGTGAGTGTGAACGATGAACTGGGACCGGGTTGGATACGATTCGATCGCATCGTTACGCGGGACTTCTTCTACGACGTCGATAAGGCGGGCTTCACCGTTGCCCAACCCTACGATGGCGCGCGCGGAACCTACGTTGTGATCGCCAAGAGCATCATTCTATTCGAGGGCTTTGGTGTTTCCTGGTATCTGCCGCTATCGGCGACTAACTCCGACCTTAATAGTTATAGGGGTAAGTTTTAGGTAACACTTCCCTTCAGCCTGTCTCCAAATCACAGGCGGCGCTCCGAGTTCTATCGGAGCGCCGCCTTGGGGAATCCGCCGAAGGACATGGTCCGCTCTCCTCGATCTCAATCCCCCCCCTCGGAAACCGCTCTGATGACAACGCTCTGGACGCGGTGGTTGACGGCCACTGTCTTGCTCTCCTTCCTCTCCTGCCTCTTCGTGTCGGCTCTGGTCGGGCAATCGCTCCGTCTGAACGAACAACCGCGCACCGTGGCTCGTCCAGCGTCATCGAACCATTACGCGACTGCGCTGCATGGATCCGACCTGTATGCGGCTTGGGCGGGTCCGACCACCAAAGGGATGCAAATCTATCTCGCCCGTGTCGCTCTTCCCGGATTCGAGAGACAGGAGGAGGTTCGTCAGTTGACCGAGGGGTACGCGAGCGGTAAGGGACTGCGCATTTCGCCCCAGCTCACTTCTCACGACCAGGCGTTGGAAATCGTCTGGATGGAGAGGACCTTTCAAGATCAGAGATCTCACTATTTTCTCAAGCTGCTTTCGCTTTCCGAGGTTGGAGCGGGGCAAGACGACCCTCAGGTTCTAGACTACGGAAGATATCTCAACCTGCCCAGCTACGTGTCGACCACGAAGGGCTTGTTCCTGATCGGATACAGCATTCCAATTGAAGGGGAGAATTGGATCCTTCGGATCTATCGAAAAGAGAAACAGGCATGGGCGCCGATCGAGCTTCCTACCCAGACCGGGATGGAGGGAAGGGAGCCGGTGCTCCTGGAGGATAAGGAAGGCCTTTCTCTTTTCTGGATTCTACAGGGCCGCCTCCTTCGATCTCGGTCCACGGAGGGCCGGGAGTGGGGGGCGCCTGAGGTGCTTCATGAAGCTCGTATCCTCCTGTTGGATGGCGCCATCCGTCCCGACGGAAGGATCGACCTGGCCTGGATTGAGGAGGACGCCGGTAAGGCGAGCATTTGGACGCTGGGAATCCAAGACAGCGAATCGAGCCGGCCTGAGAAGGCCTTGCAGGTGGACGGGACTCGGATGAATCTCGTTCTAGGCGCCAATAAAGCCGCTGGAACAGTAACCATCGCTTACAGCTATCGGAATAAGCAGGAGCGGAGCCAGGTGATCGGGGCGCTGGTCAGCGACGCCGAGGGTTGGACAAATCGACGCTTGAGCCCTCCGGGCCGTCACGTTGAGGTCTCTCGCATGCCCGTGGTGTCGGAGCAGGCTGGCCGCGTTTTTGTGGTCTGGAGCTTCCGGCATGATGAGACGCTGGAAGACATGGCGGCGGGCATCTACTTGAATTTTAACGATGAAGACGGCGAGTGGAGAGAAGAGGCTGTCAGAGTGGATCCAGGCGATAGTGCATACTCCCTCTCGGCCCCGCGCTTTCTTGAATATGAAGGACGACACTTGATCAGCTACTACTCCTACCGAGCCAAGGGCCCGGGCTTCGATTCGAGAATGGGCCGCCTGATGGCCAATCCGAGCAAAGGTGATCTCTATCTCAGGGAAGTGGATCTGCAACTTCCAGAGAAAGAAGCCGGAGCGAAGTCGGAAAAGCGTCAGTAAGGTCAATACTGCCAAAAGGCTGATCAACGACACGTAGAATTGGACCCGGACGACAATTAGAACTGCCCGCTTTTTCAGAGCTGATTTGGATCATGGCAAGCATGGTTACAGACCAGCAGATCAGGAGACTGATGAAATTGCGGAAAAAGGAAAAGACGTTGACGATGGCGGCGGCCAAAGCGGGCATGTCGCGGAACACGGCACGGAAGTATTTGAAGTCGGGCAAGCTGCCGAGTGAAAGCCGGTCAGAGCGGACCTGGCGCACCCGCCCGAATCCCTATGAATCCGTTTGGCCCGAAATAGAAGGGATCAGATCCTGAAACAGCTCCAACCGTGGAGACGACAACTATTTTTGACCACCTGAATCGGATCTACGAGGGGAAGTTCGAGGAAGGACAACTGAGGACGCTCCAACGAAGGCTCAAGCAGTGGAGAGCCCACTACGGTGAGCTGAAAGAGGTGATGTTTCCCCAGAATCATGAGCCCGGACATCAAGCCCAGTCCGACTTCACTTTCATGAACAGCTGGGGAGTGACGATTGCCGGGCAACCCTTTCCTCATATGCTGTATCACTTCGTCGTGACCTACTCGAACTGGGAGACGACGACCCTGTGCTTCGGTGAATCTTTCGAGAGTTTGACGCTGGGACTACAGAACGCGATCTGGGAACTGGGGGCGATACCATCCGAGCACCGAACAGACCGTCTATCGGCTGTGGTCAACAATCTCAAGAAGGGCGCCTTCACCGAACGCTACCAGACATTGCTCGATCATTACGGAATGAAGCGCCGCCGAACCCAAGCCGGAAAGGCTCATGAGAACGGAGACGTCGAGCAATCGCATCACCGGCTCAAGCGAGCCATCCAACAGGAACTGCTGCTCAGAGGCAGTCGCGATTTCTCAGAGCGCAAGGACTACGAGCAGTTCGTCCAGAGAATCATCGAGCAACGCAATGCTGGCCGGCAAAGACGCCTGCGAGAAGAACTGGAAGTGATGAGGCCGCTACCGGATCGTCGCCTGGAGGACTTCATCCGATTCCGAGTGAAGGTCGCAACCAGTTCCACGATCCGAGTGCGCAACAACACCTACTCGGTGGACAGCCGCTTGATCCGCGAACAGGTGGAGGCGCGACTGTATGCCGATCATGTGGAAGTTCGTTATGGCGGGCAGCGAGTAGCCGAGATGCCTCGACTGCGGGGGGAAGGAAAGCACCGGATCGATTACCGGCACGTGATCCACTCGCTGGTGCGAAAGCCGGGAGCCTTTGCCCGCTATCGCTGGCGGGAAGATCGCTTTCCCGGAGTCCTGTTCCGAGTCGCCTACGACGAGCTGAGAGAGGATTGTCCACAGACGGCGGACCGACAGTATCTGGGGATCCTGGAGCTGGCGGCCCAAGAAGGGGAAAGGAAAGTCGAACAAGCTCTGAAGAACCGGATTGAAAGCGGCCGCCGAACCCGGTTCCAGGACCTGAAGGAGGATCTGATAGAGCCGGTTCTGCCGAGGTGGCAGGTCCAGGTTCCACCAATCAACATCCAGATCTATGACCGATTGCTCGGCACGCACAAGCAGGAGGTGAGGCCATGAGCGGAGGCACCCTGCAAAGACTCAAAGAGTGTTTGGTCGAACTTCGCCTGCCGACCTTCCGCGAGCATCACGGCTCGCAGGCCGCTTTGGCGACCACAGAGAGCTGGTCTTATCCGCAGTACCTGCTGGCTCTGTCGGAGCTGGAAGTCGCGGATCGACGGGAACGACGGATCCAGAAACTACGACGGACCTCGAAACTTCCCTGGGACAAGAGCCTGACTTCATTGGATCGCTCACGACTCCCGCAGAGTGTGGACCGGCAGTTGTCAGGATTGGTGGAGGGAGACTTCCTGGACCGAGCCGAAAATCTACTTGTGTTCGGTAATCCAGGAAGCGGGAAAACGCATCTTGTTTGTGCTTTGGGGCAGGAGTTGATCCTGCGAGACCGGCGGGTGCTGTTCTCGACCTGTGCGCTGCTGGTGCAGCGGTTACTGAGAGCCAAGCTCGAGCTAACTCTGGAGAGGGAACTCAAGAAGCTGGATCGGTTCGAGGCCCTGATCATCGACGACATCGGGTATGTACAGCAGAATCGCGACGAGATGGAGATTCTCTTCACGTTGCTCTCCCATCGCTACGAGCGTCGCTCGATTCTGCTGACCAGCAACCTGGTCTTCTCGGACTGGGAGAGGATCTTCAAGGATCCCCTGACCACGGCCGCGGCAATCGACCGCCTGGTTCACCATAGCGTGATCCTGGAGTTGAACGTGACCAGCTACCGGATGGAAGCCGCCAAGCAGAGAACCCAAAAGGAGACGAAGTGACTCTGAGGTGCCGCTCGAAAGGCCTTCTGCTGGCCACACAGAAAACGGCTCAAGCCCAGAGGGTATACAGCTCAATCAGCGGAGCATTCGAAGGGCAATCCCGAGCCTCGCGAAGCGTGGGAACTCCGTTCGGGCAAGCCCTCACTCCATCCCCACGCTCAAGAAAACCGGAGAAGAAAAGAGGGCTTTCAGCCCTCAGAAGAAGGAAGAAAAACAAGTCAAACAAACACCCACTTCAGCGGGCAAGAATCGTAGTCGCGGTGATCAAAAATAATTGTCGTTGAACAAAAGGCCACGTAAAGGCAAGAATCTTGGCAAAGCCCTTCGGAGTGCGCGCGGCCATGTCGCCGCCTTTCCCTCGAAGCGAGTACTGGTAGGGCGCGTGTGGCTTTCCGATTCGCGGCTGAAGGCTGCGGCACCACAGCCATGAGTCCGGGCCACTCTTACCGGACGCTTCCGCTAGCAGCGGCTTGCGTAGGAAAGGCGGCGGCCTGGGAGCCTGTTGCCGAACTCTTCAGGCTACTCGAGATCACGACGCTCAGCCGGATCATGCTACGCGCACTCCAAATCGGCGCGCTTCGGGCCGGAGGACGACTCTTGAGCAGGGAGGCGAGGCGATTTGGAGTGCTGCAGCGGGATCGCTGGCGAAAGCTAGGCGATTCTTTAAGCAATTGAGCTGCCGCTTTGGTATCCGGCCTGAAACCGTCGGAAGTCGCGGTCCTTCCGCATGTCACCGAGGCTCCTTCAGTATGACGGCGGGAATCGACTTCGCGAGGTCGTTGAAGCGGCTCACTTCCTGACCCAGCAAACGTTCTAGCTGCGCCTGCAGGTCAGCCCACTGGCTTGAAAGATCTGCGAAACGGTCTCTCGCTCCTTGACTGACTCCGCCTTCAGCCGAGTCAATGGCTGACCTGAGGTAAATGTAGAACTGGTTGAGCTGCATTGGAAAATTGATCACGGTTTGACCGTCCACAGTGCGCTTCTGAACCAAAGATTCTTCCAGGGCGTCCAGCTTCTCGCTCAGTTCCTTTCCTGCCTCCACTACGGGATCGGCAGACTCGATCGTTTCGGCTCGAGTCAGCACCGCTTGAATCTGCTCACGAGCATTTCGCAGACCGAGGACGGCATCATGGATCGCCTCCAATTCAGCACTGACTTGGCGCAGAAAGTCTCTCTGGACAACGTAATCTTGGGAAGGAATCTCGACTCGGGGGTCGGGCCGCAGTTCGAGGGTCTGGGATTGGGTGTTCTCTCCTGCCGTGAGCCGAACTTGATACGTCCCGGGAATGGCTTTGGCTCCTTGCAGACTCCCAAAGACATAGAGACCCGGAACGGGACGGATGGGATCATGCCTCAGATCCCAAGCAATCCGATTCATCCCCTCCTTGATTTGGAGGGGGCGCGGATCTCGGCTGGAAGAGGAGCCTTCTTCATCAGTTGGCTCACTTGTGCCCCGGAAATGACGAATCACACTCCCGGCATCGTCGATGATTTCCAGAAGAACTCCGTCCTCAGGGATTGGCGTCACATAGAAGTCGATATAGGCATTGGCCGGGTTTTGCCCCAATCTCGGGTTTGAGTCCCCTGATCCGCCGGAATAAAAACGGTCCACTCCCAGGGGAGCAAACAAGTAAGTCTCGGCGGAAGCCACCTCGTCGCTCAGTTGGCGAAGAGGAGAGAGAGCATCCAGAATCCAGAAACTGCGTCCCGAGGTTGCAGCCACAAGATCGCCGTGGGCCACCTGAAGATCGTTGATCGGTGTCACTGGAAGGTTGAGCTGTAATGACTGCCATCGCCGGCCGTCATCGAAGGACACGAATATCCCCATCTCCGTCCCCAGGTAGAGCAATCCCGGCCGAACTGGATCCTCTCGCACGACGTGCACCCAGTGATCGGCCGGTATCCCGGCCGAAATGCGATCCCAAGTCTTGCCGTAGTCCTGCGTCCGGTAGGCAAGAGGCGTAAAATCATTGAATTTATAGCGATTAACGGCAATGTAGGCCTTGGCCGGATCGTGGGGTGAGACCTCGATGGCGTTGATCATGCTTTCGCCCAGTGTGGGTGGAGTTACTTTCTCCCAATGGTTTCCACCATTCCTTGTCACGTGGACCAGACCTTCGTCACTCCCAGCCCAGAGCGTGCCCCCATCATGGGGCGACTCGGCCAGATAGTAGATCGTGCTGTAGATTTCGCCGCCCGCTCCTTCGTTCGTGATCGGAGCCCCTCCAGGCCCCTGTTTCTCCTCGTCGTCACGAGTCAAATCGGGGCTGATCTCGACCCAGCTAGCTCCCCGGTCAAGCGTCCTGAGCACGACGTTGGCAGTGTGATAGTCTACGCTTGGATCGTGCTGTGAGACGAGGATTGGAGCATTCCAATTGAAGCGATATTTGAGTTCGAGGGGCGGGACCGCGGCGGGTAATACGGGATAGGCCATGACATTTCTCGTGGCTTGCGTCGACCCATCCCATTCCGTGATTTGGCCCATGTAACACCCCGCATATACGTAGCGGGGATTGTCTCGGTCAAAGCCTGTATAAGCGCTCTCGCAGCCGCCCACCGAGTACCAGTCCTTCCAACCGATTCCGCCGCCGGAGGATCTACTGACGATGGCAACCGAACTGTTGTCCTGTTGTCCCCCGTAGACGAAGTAGGGAAAGCGATTGTCAGTGTTGACCCGGTAGAACTGGGCAGTTGGTTGGTTCTGTTGAGTCGATCAGCTCTGCCCGCCATCGAAGGAAATATTGGCGCCTCCATCATTGGCATTGATCATGTTCTTGGGGTTGTCCGGATTGATCCAAAGATCGTGGTGGTCGCCGTGAGGAGTACGAATTCGGTTGAAGGTCTTTCCCCCATCCACCGACTTGGTCATGGGGGCATCCAGGACATACACAACATCCGGGTTTACGGGGTCTGCAAAGACCTCGATGTAGTACCAGGCCCGAGCTCGAATCGTCCAGCTCTCATTCACGAGAGTCCAACTCTCCCCGGCATCGTTCGAGCGATAGAGCCCTCCACCGGGATCAGCCTCGACGATCGCATAGAGTCGGTCGGAGTCCGCCGAAACATCGACACTGAGCTTCCCCAACAAATCGGGAAGACCTTCATTGATCGCCTCCCAGTTGTTTCCTCCGTCGGTCGATTTGTAAAGCCCACTTCCCGGTCCCCCGCTTCGAACTTGCCAGGGGTACCTCAGATGATCCCAAAAGGCTGCATACAAGATTCTCGGATTCCGTGGATCCATGGCCAGATCCGCCGCTCCCGCCGTCTCCCCTACATAGAGAAGTTTTTGCCAGGTCTGGCCTCCGTCGAGAGAACGGTAGACGCCGCGCTCCTCTGTGGGTCCATAAGGAGCACCCTGGACGGCGACATAGACCAGGTCGGGGTCGCTGGGATGAACTCGGATTCTCGAGATCGCTCGGCTCTTGGGCAACCCGATGTGAGTCCAGGTGTTCCCCGCATCCACAGACCTGTACACCCCATCTCCGTGCGAGGTCATGACCCCTCGAACAGCGTGCTCTCCCATGCCCACATAGATCACGTTCGGATCAGAAGGGGCCACGGCGATGGCACCGACCGAAGAGGTCTTGAAGTAGCCGTCTGAGATGTTCTTCCAGGTTTCACCGGCATTCTGGGTCTTCCAGACACCTCCCCCGACAGCCCCAAAATAGTAAGTGCGAGGCTGGCTTCGAATGCCCGCGACTGCGACCGATCGGCCCCCTCGATGAGGGCCGATGTTCCGGCATTTCATCCCCTGGAAGAGTGCCTCAGAGAAGCGCTCGTCCTCGGCGACAGAGGTTCTTGCGAACTTGCCGCGGTCAGAGCCAGCAGGGCCACCCAGGCCATTAGGATGATTGTTAATCGGGATAATGCACGGGCTACGATTCTGGTCTTGGAAGTGCTTTGCGCCACTGGCCGGTACTCCTTTGGGAATTTAGACTGTCTCCACGAAAATGTTCGAAGATCGGTGGAGTCGGGTGTTTCATTGGGGCACTGCTGTTAATTGTCTCCAGCAACTTCGTAATGCCAGACTACACTGGGATTCGGCTCTGTCTACCATAGCATTCCGAGAGAAAAGGAATTTTCAGAGAGTATATATCCAGCAGCAGAAACTGTGGGAACGGTGGGAAACGAGCGAGCCCCGCGAGCCGTTTTCCAAGCGCTGTGTGAAGAGGGGGAAAACTCCTGAGCGAGGGGGTCAGTTGCTGCCATGTCGGTTTCTCTTAGCTTTGCACAGCGCGGCGGTTTCCACAGTTAGGATGGTTGGATTGGGTGTCAGGCCACATGAAGATTGGCTCCGCTTTGGAAAACAACTAAGCTGGAGTCGGGGAATGAGGTGTGGCTTGCTCTGTCAGTCCGTGAGGAGTGACTCAACTTGAACTGCCGCCTCGTTCCCTCCTTTTTCCTCATCCAAAGATTGCTTCCGGGATGGTGCCGAAGTGGCTTCAATGGTAGACGTGTTGTTTTGGATGAGCCCGAATTTTTCAAGAGCAAATAGGAAGGGAGGCAAATGACAAAGCCAACGATTCGAGTGGCGATTGATGTGGGCAGCAAGAGCCACCGGGTGGGAGTTGGCTTGTCGGAAGGCCAGGTTCTGGAAGGGTTCAGTATTGCCCACAACCAGAAATGTTTCGAGTATTTCTTTGGCCGCGTGGAGCTCCACCGCCAGCGTTTGGAGCGGCCCGTTGAAGTGGCCATGGAAGGCTACAACGGCTGGGCCCGGCCCTTGGATCAGCAGATTCAGCAACGCGGCTACAAGTTGTTGAATGTCAACAACCTGAAACTGGCTCGCTTCAAAGAGATCTTTCCAGCTCCGGCCAAGACCGATCAGATTGACACCGATAAAATGCTGGAATTGTTTCAGCTAGGCGACACTTTGAAGCGGGCCAAGAACGTGATCCAGGAGGTCAAGCCGGTTCCGGCAGAAAACCAACAACTGAAACGATTGACGCGCAGGCGCAGGCAGCTGGTGGATGAGAAGGTAAGTCTGGGAAATCGCCTCTTGGCCGACCGGCAAGCGATCTGTCCTGAGTTGAGCGCCTTGACCGGGTCGGTCGACAACCGCTGGTTTTTTAATTTCCTAACGGCCCGAAAGGACCTGCGACAACTCAGCCGGCTACGCCGCCACAGTGTATTGCAGATCAAACGGATCGGTTCCTTTTATGCTGACATCATCCAAAGCTGGCAGAAAGAGGCTCACTTTTCCGCAGAAGTCGAATGGGTGGGGGAGATGATCCACCACGATGCCCGACGCATGCTGGAATTGCTCGAGCAGATCGCCCAGTTGAATAATGCCATTGAGGACCTGACTCAGCGCTCCGCAATGGCTCAGAGGATCAGAAGTATCCCTGGCTTCGGAATCATTTCCAGCGCAGAGTTGGCAGGCGAGATCGGCACACTGGAGCGCTTCGCCGGCGAGGCGAGCCTGGCCATGTACCTGGGGATGGCCACTTTGGACAACTCCTCCTCCCAGACGGAGGGAGCTCGACGCACCCGTCATGTGAACCAGCGCACTCGCCAGGCCATGATGGCGGCTGTGGCCCGGCACCTGCGCGAGGTTCCCCAGTCACAGACCTACTACTCCAAGAAGAGAGCCGAAGGCAAAAGATACAACCAAGCTATCCGATCCCTGGCCCGTCATCTGGTTCGAGGGTTATGGAAAATGCTCACCGAGGACCGCGACTACGAGATCCGCTCATGAAAAAACGCTTGACAATTCTACCGGGATGTTCAAGTTGAGATGGGCTAACAGTTACGACGCGATCGGTTCCGAGAAAAGTCCAGTCAAAATTCCGACGCTCACGCTTCAGGGTAGAGGTCTTGTCCAGCGGGAGGAAGGGGACCGTCATGGAGAACGTGGGAGCCGCCTTGGTGCGGCGAACTCCGGCGTCAGCCGGAAACCGATTTCCTGATTGACCAGGTTGTGGGATTCGCCGCGCTGAGGCGGCTCCCACGTTCCCTTTCACCTAGGTGAGGCATCCTGGACGAAACCCTCGCTTCTGCCTGGACACTTCGGTAGAAAAGCCATTGAATCAATAATCTGCAGCAACCAGATTTCTTGAAAATCGAATCAAGTTTCAGGTCAGATACCTTGACCTTCGACATGTTGTGACTGTATATGGTGACAGCAGAGATCGCGCTGGCTCTGGTCTTGGGCGCGGGAGCCGGACTGCTGGCTCGCAGTTTCCTTTCCGTGCTCGATGTGGATCCAGGTTTTGGCTACGAAAACCTTCTGACCCTACAAATGAACGTCCCAGCTCAATACAACACGCCGGAGCTTCGCAGGAGCTTTTAGCAAGAATTGTTTGAGAAGTTGGAGGCGATTCCCGGCGTTGACCATGTTGGGGGAACCACCCGCCTGCCCTTGAACGGCACGAACTCCATGACCAGCGTAGCTGTCGAAGGAAGGGGTATGGCCGAGCGTGATCTGCTCGAAGTCGATCTTCGACGGGCTCTCCACGAGTATTTCGCTGAGATGCAGATCCCAATCCTGAGCGGAAGGGGCTTTGAGTCCAGTGACGGCCCGCAAGCTCCTGCGGTGGTGGTGATCAATGAGAGTCTCGCTAGACAGCTGTTTCCGGCAGGCGATGGGTTGGGGAAAAGACTAGAACTGGGGGCCAATTCGGGCATCTCCGTTGCGACTGTTGTGGGGATCTCTGGAGGAATCCGGCACCATGGTCTAGAAAAGGAACCTGCTCCTGAGCTCTACATTCACTATCTGCAGAATCCTCCCCGCGCACCCCTAATCGTGATTCGCAGCTCCGGCCAAGCCCAAGCTCTTGTGCATCAGGTGCGGGAGGCGGCGCACTCTATTGATCCTGACTTCGTTCCTTACGACCTGCGCACCATGTTGGACATCAGGTCGGAGTCCGTATCTCCGCGGCGTTTCGTAACCACGCTCGTGGTAGCGTTCGGCATCTTGGCCCAGCTGCTGGCTGCCTTGGGGGTCTACGGAGTGATGGCGCTAGTCTGCAATGAACGCCGCCGTGAGATTGGGATTCGCCTTGCCCTGTGGGGGCTACGCCAGCTCGAATTGTAGGCCTGCTTGTGGGCCGGGGCAGTCTCCTGGCGGCGCTGGGAGTGAGCCTTGGTATCGCAATATCTCTGCTCCTATTGCCCCTAATCGCCAGCCAGTTGTATGGTGTTGGCATCACCGATCCCCTGACCATTGTAGGCGTACCGGTTCTGCTTCTCTCAATCGCAGTCATTGCCAGTGCTATTCCAGCCTTACGCGCAATGCGAGTGAGTCCGGTGCAAGCCTTGCGCCACGACTGACGTTTTCGGCTTCAACCGGAGCAGCCTGAGTTCGCGGTGTCCGAGACAGAGCGACTCCGCCAACAGCACCTCCTTTGGCCATTTTCCAACATCAGACTTGCATTATATCAGGTCCTCCTGTACCCTTATGTCACATGGTACATAGGGGACACCAAATCTTATGGAAATAATCATCGACATCGACGCTTCAATCCCGTTGTTTGCTCAATTGATTGCGCAGATAAAGAGGGCTGTGCTCAGTGACAATATAGGCCCCGGGGATCCTCTGCCTTCGATTCGACAGCTTGCAAACGACCTGCGCCTCAACAACAAGACGGTGGCAAAAGCCTACCGATTACTGGAGCGCGACTCCGTCATTCAAACCAAAGGCTATCGCGGAACGTTTGTTCACCCGGATGCCAAAGCCAACAGCACGGTCGATCTGAATGCCTGGGTGGTGACGAAATTGGGCGCGACAATCGAGGAATTCAGAGGAGCCGGCGTAACGGACTCAGAAATTCGAATTGCATTCGGCGATTTGATGAATCGTCGCGGCAACTGAGGAGATAAACAATGCCAGAAATCGAGAGCGGACGTAATTTTGTTCAAATCCTGTTTTACTTTGTATTTTTGAGCCAGATTCTCCTTATTTCTTTTTATTTTCCCAAAAAAATTCTCAACCGGATGAGGCATGTCTTCGACACATATCCTCCTTCCGGGTACCCCAAGCTCTATCCCAAACCGGTCGAATATTATGAGCAACGTCGGCGCAATTACCGGACAATGAATTCGGGCATTCTACTGGTTGGCTTGCTGATACTGGCAGGACTGATAGGTTATCCAGGGAGTGCTGCGTGGGGTGAGCGGTCCGATTTCTTCTCTTACTCTTTTATTGCGTTCTTGTATTTCTTCGTCCAGATGTTTCCCGTCATGCTCTTGGATTTATCGTCCATCAAGTGTTTCAAACTGATGAGAAACGCAAACTCAACTCGAAAAGCAGAACTGGAGCCTCGCCGCTTATTTGATTTTGTTTCACCCACGATTCTCGGATTAGCGGCCTTCACGTATGTCGCATTTTGCATATTCGTCATCTACATAAGGACGTTTGACTTTGAGTGGTTTGGTGGCTACGCCAATATATTCGGAGCTGCCGTCATGAACTTGCTTTTCTCAGTAGCCATTTTTTGGAACATATACGGAAAAAAACTAGACCCACACCAGGCACACGATGATCGGAAGAGACAGATCACTGTCCTCGTGCATATCTGTGTATTTATAAGCATTGCGGCTACTGTTTTTGTAGCCATATCTGTGATCCTTTCTGCCTTGGATTTGCGTAACTTTCAGGGGATAATCCAAAGTGTGTATTTTCAGTTAATCGGCGCGATTTGTTTGCAAGCCTACCGAATGGACACAGTCACCAATTTTGACGTTTACAAAGAGGATGCGCTGGTCGCCTAGGAGTGTGTCCGAGTAATTCGTGAGGTGTCGAAGCGAGGGATCGAAAAATTTTGATTGCCTTGCTGCGCCGAAGCAGTTCGTGAGCGTAGCAGGCTGATCAGTCCTCCGGGGGAGGAGCGGACACCCCTGCCAGGCCGGAGGGCCCGTGCAATGGCATTGAACCTCTCCAGGTCAGTCGTGACCAATCTGCCGTAGATCTCGCGGCACCTTTCGAGCCGAGTCGACAACTCGTCGAACACCTCGTACTTGGACGGCGTGGGCCGTGCGTCTCCGGTTGTGACGTAACGACCGAGCATCTTGAAATGCGAGAACAACCCGGCCGGGAATCGCAATAGGTTCTCCGACGCACCGGTGGTTCGTAGGATGTAGAACTCACGCTCCAATTCGATGAGTTTCAGATCAAACACAGCGGCGGCCTCCTCGACCCGGGCCACGTCGGATCGGCTGTGCATCAGATCTTCGAGATCGTCGATTTGCTTGCGCATCCACTCGATGGAATTCCCGATCTCCGTCAAGATACTGACCTGGTCGCGGATGCGCAAAGCCAACTCGATCTGGTCGCGGATGTCCTCTTCGCTGGCGACCGATGTCGGATCTTTGATCACCTCGAGGCTGGTCGTGAGTGCTCGATCTCCGACGCTGAGTTCGACCGTGTAGGTGCCCGGAACGGCGAGCGGGCCATTGCCGCCGCTACCCTCGACGGAGAGTCTCCGCCACCCTTCTTCGTTGTAACGGAGACTGTCGGGACCGAATGCCACTCCGGGGTGCCCGATCGGCGGAGTGCGTAGCTTGACTGGTGGCGACTCCTCGTGCCGTAAGTTCCAATGGACGCGATTGATTCCGGCGCGGGCGGGAGCACGGAAGGAGCGTACTACTTCGCCCGCGTCATCCCGAATCGTGATCGTCGCGCCCCCCTCGGCATCCCCGCGGAGGTAATAGTTGATCGGGGCGCCGTAGGGCGGGTCTTCGACGTAGCCAGACGGACCACCGCGCACCTGTTCGCCCGGCAGGCTGCGTCGCAGCAGCCGATAGACGGGCCGGGGCGCGAACAGGTGCGCGCCGCTCGACAGCACGGCGCCGCTCAGTTGGCGAAGCGGTGACAGGTCGTCAAGAATCCAAAAGCCCCGACCGTAGGTGCCCAACACCAGGTCGCCGAATCTTTCTTGAATCGCGAGCCAATGGATCGGAGACGGCGGCAGATTGTTGCGTAGCGGCAGCCAACTGTCGCCATCGTCGAAGCTCAGGTACACGCTGTTCTCGGTACCTAGATAGAGCATGCCGGGCCGTTCCGGGTCCTCCCGCACGACGTGGGTATAGCTCAGCATGCTGCGGGGAATACCGCTCGTGATGCGGGTCCAAGAAGCACCCAAGTCCTTGGTCCGGTAGACGTGAGGGTCACGATTATCGACCTGGTGAAGATCGACGGTCACATAAGCGGAGGCTACCTCGTAGCGGGAGGTTTCGATGTTGCTCACCGTACCCCAGGGCGGCAGGCCTTCGAGATTCGCGGTGACGTTAGTCCAGCTCTCGCCACCGTCCCGGGTCACGTGGATCAGCCCATCGTTACTCCCTGCCCAGAGAACGTTCGGATCAATAGGCGATTCGCCGATGGCGAACAACGTCGTACCGTAATCGACACCCACGTTGTCGAAGGTGAGCCCACCCGAGTCGACCTGCTTGGTTTCGTCGTCGGTAGTCAGATCGGGGCTGATCTCTCGCCAGGTGGTACCGCTGTCGGTTGTTTTATGGACGTACTGGCTGCCCACATACAGCGTCCCGGAGGTGTGGCGTGACACCACCACCGGATAGCTCCAGACCCAGCGGTATTTGAGGTCGCGAGGCGACTTTCCGACCGGCGTCTCGGGCCACACTTGTACGTTGCTCGAATGGCCGGTCCGCAGATCGTAGCGCGTCAGGACGCCCTGCTCGTTGGATGCCCAAACAAGGTTATTGTCGAACGGGTCCGGGATCGCCCATCCGGCTGCGCCACCGCCGACGGAATGCCAGTTGCTGCCGGCAAGGCTGTTGCTCGGCCCCCGCCGCGTGGGCCCGTCCTGCCGGTTCCCGTAGACGAAATAGTGGACTTGGTCATCGACCGCGACGTGATACATCTGCGCTACCGGCAGATCCGGGTGATACCACGAGTCACCGCGATTCAGGCTAATCTGCACACCGCCGTCGTTGGCGACCAGCAGGCGGTCGGGCAGCATCGGGTCGATCCCCATGTCGTGGTTGTCCCCACCGACCCCACGCCGAATCGTGGAGGTCTCGCCACCGTCGAGCGTGTGGGCCATGCGGGTAGCCAAGAAATACACCTCGTCATCGTTGTCGGGTGCCACTACCAAGCACGAGTAGTAGTGGGGTCGAGTGTGGTACTGCTGGTCTCGGCTGATCAGACGCCAGGAATCGCCGCCGTTATCGGATCGCCAGAGCACGCCCTTGAACTCGTACTGGTCGGTCTCAATGAGCGCTTCGGGCAGGCCGTCGGTCGCCCGTTGCCACGTGTCTCCCCCGTCGTGGGAAACGAAGACCCCACCGTTCGGACCGCCGCTGGTGCGCTGCCAGGTCTTGATGTCTAGCGGCCACATTCCGGCCACCAGGTTACGCGGGTTCGCCGGATCCATGGCGATGTCCGAAGCCCCCGTGTCCTCGCCGACGAATAGCACTCGCTTCCAGCTCTTGCCCCCGTCGACGGTGCGAAACACACCGCGCTCCTGCTGCGGCCCGTAGGCCGTCCCCAAGGCGGCCGCGAAGACAACCTCTGGATTGTCCGGGTGAATGACCAGGCGACCGATTCTCCCCGTCGCGCGCAAACCCATGTGGTGCCGGGTCTTGCCGGAATCGGTAGATATGTAGATCCCGTTACCGATGGAGATCATACTGCGGATGTTGGTCTCTCCCGTGCCCGCCCAGACCACGTTGGGATCGGAGATCGACACCGCTAATGCTCCGATCGATGCCACGTCGGTGTCGTCGAACACTGGACCCCAGTTCAACCCTCCATCGGTGGTCTTCCAGATGCCGCCCGATGCGGCGCCCGCGTAAATGAGGTCGCGATTGCCCGGATGACCGGCGATAGCGATGACGCGATTGCCTTCCGGGCCAATATGCCGGTAGCGCAGCGCCCCGTATATAGCTGGGTCAACATCCTGCGCTATGAGCGCCAGCGTGGCCAGGATCAGCGTCATCCCCAAAGCGGCAACGCTACAAACGATCTTCACTTCGGCACCTCCCTAGGAGCCCGTCCGAGTAATCGGGTGCATACCGGGCATCGCCGTCGTGTCGGACGCCTCGCATCTTGGCTCATGGCGCCCATAACGCAATCCGCACCATTACTCGGGCAGGCTCCTCGGCTCCCACTCGCTACCCTCGATGTATTTCTTGAACCAACGGATCTCTTCGATCAGATGCACGCGCTTGAGCCGCGGCTCTTCGATTCCATGCCCCTGCCGCGGAAACTTGATGTAGCGCACAGGGGCCTTGCCGATGTCGCGCAGCGCGGTGAAGAACATCAAGCTCTGGCCGACGCTCGAGGTCTCGTCGCGGGCGCCGTGAAAGATGATTGTCGGGGTGGTCACGTTCTTCACGTGCGTGATCGCCGATCTTTTCGCCCATTCCTCTGGATTGTCCCAGGGGGTACCACCGATATACCAGAGCGAGACATCGTAATTGAAGCCCGGGCCGGTCTCGGCGGCCCAATTGCTCACGCCCGCCCCTACTGAGGCGGCTTTGAAGCGAGCGGTTTGGGTAATTGTGAAGCCACTGGCAACACCTCCTCAGCTCCATCCCCGTACGCCGAGGCGATCAGGGTCGACGTCGTGGTGTTCGATGGCATAATCGACACCGTGTATCATGTCGATGAACTCGCCGTCACCGACTTCGCCCATGAGACCGCGCAACACCTCATCGCCGTAGCCGCTGCTGCCGCGCACGTTGGGGGCCAGGATGGCGTAGCCGAGGCCGGCAAGAACCTGAAACTCCGGAACGAAGCGGTTGGTAACGGTGCCCGCTGGGCCGCCGTGGATGTGCACGATCAGGGGCTGCCGCTGGCCACGCCGGTGCGCCAGGGAGTTCATGTACACGCCCTCAATCTGCATACCACCCTTGCCGCTCCATTTGAGTAGCTGGCCGTCGGAACGGCGATTGTCCTACCAATCGTCGGATTGGCATCGGTCAGCCGGATCGGTTCACCTCCACTGACCCCCTCCGCCCAAAGGTCGGCCGGTGTGGTGAAGTTTTGGTAGGAAAAGACCACTCGCTCGCGGTCGGCGGAGTAGGCGAGCGCCTGCATCTGTCCTGGGCGGCGAGTCAGCGGCGACACCTGGTCGGAGGCTACATCCAGTCGATACAGGTTGGTATCAGCACCCCGAGTCTCGTTAAACAGAATGCCGCGACCGTCGCGAGTCCAGGCGACGTTGCTCACCCGGCCTTGATTCTGGGCGTCGAGGCGCCGCGACTGGCCCGAAGCCACGTCCATGACCCAGAAATAGCCGTTGCGCAGATCGGGCTCGACGTCGGATGGCGCGCGATACAAGAAAGACTTTCCGTCGGGAGCCCACAGCGGATTGCTCTCGGAGGCCCGATTCTGGGTCAGTCGTGTGAGCTTCCCGCTGCCCCGCTCGTACAGATACAATTCCGACAGGAAGGGGGTATTGGTGCGGGTGTCGCGCCTTGCCGACAGGATCACCCGTTGCCCATCGGGAGAGACATCAAAGGCCCCGATAATCAGCTCCTCGTCCGTCAAGCGGGACGCTTTATCGGTTGCGGTGTCGTGCACCCACAAGTTGCGGAAGCGGGCCGCGTGCTTGCCATTGGGCGCCTCGTCGACGAAAACCGGATCGAGGCCGAGATCGTGCTCGCGCTGCTCCTCGTCGCCGCGCGTCTCAGCAGCCGAAAAGAAGATGGCGCTTCCCTCGGGCTCCCAGCGATAGCCGGCTATTCCGCCCTTGTGGCGGGTGAGCTGGCGCGCCTCGCCGCCGCTTGTCGGCAGGCCGAACACTTGCTCTTCTTCATCTAATTTACGGAGAAAAGTCAGGAGACTGCCATCCGGGGAGAAAAGAAAGGAGCGTCCGCTGGCATCGCCTACATAGGGGCGGGGCTCGCCGCCGGAGAACGGAACCATGAAGTAGCGAGTTCTGCGCTTGTTCTCGTCCCAGTCGAGGTCCGAAATCGAGTAGAAGACCTGCCGGCCGTCGGGCGAAATCAGTACGTTGCCCAGGCCAGCGACCCGCAGCAGATCGTCCACGGTCATCGTGCGGGAATTAGCCTGTTGAGCGCTCGCTCGCTTCGACCCAACTCCGGCGACAACGAGAGAAATGGACAGCAGGACGAGGACCGAGTTCACTGTTTTTCGCTGCGCGCGGCAAGGTAGGTGTCGCATCCGGAAGCTCCCTTTGCAAGATCAATAACGCCAGCTCGTGAGATCTGCTCCCGGAGGCGCGGTTCGACGAATATGCTCTGCCATTTCCGGAAGATAATAGGCTGTGGTGCTGGTCCCGCTTGGGGCTCCGGTAAAGCAGTGGGGCGCCCTTTCGCCCCAAACCACACGCCCGTCATAGTAAGGATCGGTCGTGCCCTCGAGGAACTGTTCCAGCAGTCGAGTTGCCTCCTCGAGAAAATAGGTGTCCGTATCCCCCATGAAGATTCGCAACTTTCCCTTTAACTTGGGACCCAGCTTTTCCCAGTCGCGCTCCAAGATGTGGCGAAGATCGTAGTTCTCACGCCAGTAATCCACTACGCCGCGGTCGATTTCTCCTGTCCTCTTGTCGTAAAGCAGTCGGGGATAGCCGTCTTCGGCAACCGGACCATAAACCGCCTGAAAAACGTCCATCTGATCCCCCGAACGGCCTCTGGTCCCCAGCACGAGCTCCAGCACCGAAGCCTGGCGCTGATTCATCAGGACTTGATCATCGACGCTCCGCATCCAGGGGCGGATCGGCTCAGTCTTCCAGCCGGTGCCCGGATAGTAGGCATTCGTATCGTCATAGATATTGACCAGTTGAAAGTAACGGAAGTCGACCGGATCAGGACAGAAAACCCAGGCGCCATTGAAGGTGTCGGGGTAAAAGACTTGGGCCGCAAGGGCTCGCCAGCCTCCCGTCGAGCCGCCGTACAAGGTCCTCGACCAGGGTTCCTCCAGGGCCCGGAACTTCTCCTCGACATAGGGGATCAGCTCCTTGACCAGGGCATCGCCGTAGGGCCCGAGATTGGCCGAGTTGACCGCATAAGCGTCGTCATAGAAAGGATTCGGGTCCTGGGGAACAACCACCAGCATTCTGGGAAAGTCGTCGGAAGTCCAAGTTTGAAACATCTGATAGGCGCTCTGCTGGCGACGCAGTTCCCCATCCGAGGCGTCCGGATCGGGAGGACGTTCCCTCCATTGTCGAAAGGAAGCCGCGAAATGTCCCTGTAAATAGGCAACGGGATAGCGGGCTTCGGGGTGTTCTCGGAAACCTCTTGGAAGCAGAACCACGGCACCGATCGACATGTCTCGCCCCCAAAACTCGCTGACCAGGCGGCTCCGAATCTTGACATGGCGCAGGTAGGCGGTGTCTTCGGGAGGAGTAATGGGCGGAATCTTCTGGGAGAGTTCGATGGAAACCACCCTGGATTCTCCACCCAGCCGGATCGTGTGGGGGATGCTGTACAAGTTGCCGGGGGATCGATTCCAATTCTGCCCTTCCCAATGGTCCATGGGCAGCATGACGACATGACCGTCGGAGCGATGAAAGGTGGTGTAGACATGCAGAACCGCCTGCACTACGTAGTCGCCCGCCGGAAGCTGGTCGAGTCGCTCCACTGGATACCCGACAGCAGATTCCTCGAACCGGACGGCTTTGCCGGCGGCAAATTGCTCGACGTCCATCCCAAAGAAGGGTTGCGGCGATCGCCGGTTGACAACGTGAAATCGTGGCTCTGAGTCGTCTCGCTGAGAAAACAGCAACAGCAAGCGCCCATCCAACGCTTCACGGCTCACACTGGATGGGAAAGAAATCTCGAAGCTCGTTCCATCCGTGGGGGGAGCAGCTGAAACGTGCGGGATCGCCACTGGGACAAGGATCAGAACGACTCTCAGAAACCGGAATACGGCCCGCCTGGACATCTCTTCCCTCCTCGCTGGTTCGTTGACAAAGGATGAATCAGCCGAGGCTACATCGGGTGGGGCGGCAGACGCAAGGCGACCTTGTGATCTCTCTTCGCGAGCGCGACTCAGGAGACTGGTTTTGAGGCTGAGGATTTCCGATTTCCTTCGGATTTCCTGCTTGGGCCATCCCGCAGCTACTGGCCGGACCATTCAGGAAAGAAACGGGAAGAGCTCCCTCGCTAACGCTTCGGGCTCCGTAGGAATGCCTCGAAGTTAATCAGGCGCTCAGCCAAGATCTTTTGGAGCCCGAAGCGTCAGCGAGGGAGCGATTCCCACGATCAAGTTTCAGCTTAGTGGTGCTTCCGGCTGCGCCGGATCGTTCATGAATGAAACTGGGACCCGCTTCGATTCTGATCTGCTTCGCTGCCGTGGAAGCACGCCATGCTTTGTAAGAGCCCAGATGTGCTGGCGAACTCCGCTCTCCTGGAAGGAGAGCTTTGAGCAGGGCACAGTACCGGTGCTCAGAGCGCAGGAAGGGTTCGGGGGGGGCGGGTACAATGCCCTACCTGAGGGGTCCCTGTGCCGAATTCGGCCTGGACAGCCGGGTTCGTCAGCAAATCTAACTCCTACAAAGCGTGGATCGGCCCTGAGGAGGCGAAGCAGACAAGACTCAAGTCAGAGGGTGATCAAGTTTCAGCTTAGGTGCCGCATCCTGAGGACCTTTGTGCCCTCCAAATCGATGGCATAGTGTTCCGGCAAGCGGACTAAACTATCGGGCTGACCTTGATAATGGATCGCCACCCCGTAATCCTTTTTCGCGCCCTCAATTGAAACATACCCGTTGACCACGTCATCCAGCACGAGCTGGGGATCTCTCTCAAAGGGATTGCCATAACCACCCCCGCCCGGCGGGTTGAGATCGACCCTGGTATCGGGTTTCATCCAGTAGACCATTTTCGGCTGCTGCTTCTCGCCATCGATCTTGAACTCACCCAAGGCGCCAGCTTGCCCACCTTCTAGTCCCTGGGCTACAAATTGGGTGCGGTCGACCATGGCTGAAATGCTCCAGCGGCCGATACCCCGATAGCGGACCGTAGTCGCTTGCCCGAGACCGCCGCGAAATTGGCCTGCGCCCCCCGAGTCGGTGCGCAACTCGCGCTGCTCTTGTACCACGGGGGCCAAGGTTTCGATCACTTCCGCGGGAACCCCGGCGACTCCACTGGGAAAACCGGTGGTGTTCAGCCCATTCTTGACGGCTCTGGCCCCGGTGCCACCCACCAAAAAGACGGTCAGTTGGCTCGATTTCTTGGTTTCTGGCCAAGTGCCACGCCAAATCGTCAGCCAAATCGGGTCGGCGCTACCGGCCATCAGTTTGCCGGGCAGGGCGGGAGCCAACGCACCAAAGATCGCACTCGGCAAGAAGTGGCCGATCAGATGGCGAGAGGCCACGGCCGCCGGTTCTTTACAGTTCAGAATTGAGCCCTCCGGGGCAGTGACGTGGACAGGGCGAAAGGCACCTTCGTTGTGCGGCACTTCTGGGCTTATCGCTGCCTTCATGGCAAAGGAGGCGTAGCCGTGAGTGTAATTCATCACCACATTGATCCCCCGGCTGCTCTGGGGTGACGAACCGGAAAAATCGATGTGAATATCCTCATCCTCAATCGTCACCGTGACGCAAATGCGAATCGGCTCCTCGAAGCCATCGCTCCACACCTCGTGGGCATAGGTTCCGTTGGGCAACTGCCGGATCCCACTGCGCATGGCGCGCTCGGAACGGGCAATGATCTCATCCGCCAACGGGTCGATCCCTTCCAGATCAAACTCATCCATCATTTCCAGCAAGCTACGAACTCCGACATCGTTGCAGGCCGTTTGGGCATACAGATCACCCACAGTCTCATCCGGGGTGCGGACATTGGCGCGCACGATTCTAAGGAGTTCGGTATTCGGTTCACCCTGGTCAAACAGCTTCATGATCGGCACTCGCAGGCCCTCTTCATATACCTCTCGTGCCTCCGCCGACAGAACCCGACCCCCGATGTCCGGTGCATGACAGCAGTTGGCAAAATAGCCTACTAGCAGCTTCCTGCGAAAAACCGGTGTCATCACCGTAAAGTCGTTGACTTGCCCGGCCGTCATCCAGGGATCGTTGGTGACCAACACATCTCCGGGATTGAGGGTCTCGGGGGGGTAGGCCTTCAGAAAGTGCCTGGCTCCGGTGGCCATCGGGTTGATGTGCCCCGGCGTACCGGTCAGCGACTGGGCAATCATGTAACCTCGGGAGTCGAAGGCCCCGCAGGCCAGGTCTTGTGATTCTCGGACAATCGTGCTGAAGGCGGTGCGCATCAGGGCCACCTGCTGTTCGTTGGCGACCGAGAGGAGCCGGTTCCACATGACTTCGAGAAGAATGGGATCAAGCTCCATGGGTCGCCTCCCGGTGGCTGGCGATTAGGTCGAGATGCTGAAGATCGACCACCAAATTATGGTGTTCATCAATGTGACAACGGGATCCCGGGCCGACAATGACCGTTGACTCCTGCTCTTCGACAATCGCCGGACCTGCGAAGATTGCCCCGGGTTGTAGTCGGTAGCGATCATAAACGGTCGTAGGAGTAAACCCGTTCGTTTCTGGGAAATAGGCGGCCCGCTCTCCTTTCACAGCTGACGCTAGCCCTGCTTTTTCTGAAAGCCGGCCAATTTTTTCGGAACTGACCTGCAGGCGCAACTCCGGCTTCGGCCCGCTGGAAGCCACTCGCCAATTCAAGACCTCCAGCGGTACAGCCGGGCCAAGGCGTTCATAGAGCTCCTGATAGACCTTCTGGAAGGCGGTCACCAACACATTACCGTGACTGCGATCGAGGGTGCCTTCGGGTAACGGAACCGGGATTTCGTGACCTTGGCCGACATAGCGCATATCTGCCTCTCGGCGATGTCTGATTGCTTCTGGAGGCACACCCGAGGCGGTTAGCAAAGCTTGTCCTTCGGCCTCCATTTCAGCGAGTAGCCCATTGGCCTGGGCCCAATCGAGGGTATCGAGCTGGTTCGACCAGGAGCGGACAAAGTCAAAGGCCAAGGGGGCCGACAGAAAGCCGACGGTACTGGTCACTCCCGCTCCCAGCGGAACCAGCAAGGCCGGTGATCCGAGCGACAGGGCAATGCGATACGCGTGCATGGGCCCGGCTCCACCAAAGGCAAACAGTGGGAAGCGACGCGGATCCTTGCCCCGTTCCAGAGCGTGGACGCGGGCCGCGTTGGCCATGTTTTCATTGGCAATCTGATGAATACCCCAGGCCGCTTCCTCAGGCGACAGATTCAATTTGTTGGCGATTTCTTCTCTGATCGCCGGCCGTGCGCGCTCAACATCGAGGGCCATACGTCCTCCCAGGAAATAGGAGGGGTCGAGATAGCCCAGAATTAGGTTGGCATCCGTGACCGTGGGACTGGCGCCGCCAGTACCGTAACAGACCGGCCCAGGATCAGCCCCCGCCGAGTCTGGGCCCACTTTGAGCAAGCCCAGGGGATCGACTCGCGCGATTGAGCCGCCACCCGTGCCTATCTCAATCAGCTCCAGCACCGGGGTCTTGATAGGCAAACCCGATCCCTTCTTAAAGCGATACACCCGAGCCACTTCAAACTCGTGGGCGATCAAGGGTTTTCCGTCCGAGATGACGCTCATTTTGGCGGTGGTGCCTCCCATGTCAAACGACAACACATCCGGATAGCCCGCCAGCTTTCCGTAAGCGGTGGCAGCCAGCGCACCAGCAGCCGGACCAGACTCCAGTAGCCGGACCGGGTACCGTACAGCGGTATCAACCGTGGCGATGCCGCCACTGGACATCATCAAGAAGAAGCTCCCTTTGAAGCCGAGTCGGGCCAACCGCTCCTCCAAACCATGCAGGTATTGCTCGACCAACTCTTGGACGTAAACGTTGGCGATCGTGGTTGAAGCTCGCTCAAATTCGCGGATTTCCGGCACTACCTCGGAGGAGATGGAGACCCTCAGATGGGGAGCCACGCGCCAGCACACCGCACGGGCTGCCTGTTCGGCGGCGGGGTTGGTAAAGCTGTGCAGGAAAACAATGGCTAGGGCCTCCAGCCCGTTGGCCTCCAACTCCTCAGCCAGGCGGGCGACATATTCTTCATCAAGTTCTAGAGCCGTAGAGCCGTTGGCCAGTGTGCGCTGAGGCACGTCAAAGCGCAGGTGACGGGGTACCAGTGGACGGGGGTTTTCCAGCATCAGGTCGTATAGGTCATACCGATTCTCTCTCCCAATCTCAATCGAGTCTCGAAAGCCCTGGGTGGTCAACAGCGCCGTCGCCGCGCCTTTGCGCTCCACCACGGCGTTGGTGACAAGGGTGGTGCCGTGGATGAGGTGTTGGATCTCAGCGGGATCAATGCCGGCCGGACGCAAGGTCGCTACTAACACTTCCTCTACGGCCTGAGAAGGGTCGGCAGGAGTGGTCAAAACTTTCCCGATGAAAAACTCCCCCGTCTCACTATCGACCACGATCAGATCGGTAAAGGTGCCACCGATGTCTACCCCTACCCGATAGCGTTCGCTCATTTCAAGTCCTCCGCTCTCGGGTAGTTGCTCAAGGGGAATATGTCGACGCTGGCCGAGCGCTGCTGAGCCAGCACCCCGCCATCGACAAAGATGCAGTGGCCAGTGATATAGCGAGCATCGTCAGTGGCCAGAAAAACCGCCGGACCAGCCAGCTCCGCTGACTCACCCACGCGCCCCAGCGGGATGTTCTCTCCATTCATTTGCCTCCTCTTTGCGTCCATGCCGGAGGTGTCTATTATGCCGGGAACCAGGGCGTTGACTCGAATGCCGTAGGGGGCTAAATCCAAGGCCATAGCTCGGGTTAGGGCTTCGATTCCCCCTTTGGAGGCATCGTAAGAAGTAAAACCCCGATGGGCGCGGGTGGCCCCTCCGGATGACATATTGATGATCACACCGGAACCTTGTCGCGCCATAATGTGGGCGGCTCGGTGCGAGCAAAGAAAGGCACCGGTCAGGTTGACATCAATAATCCGTCGCCACCAGTCTTCATCCGCTTCCAGAAAGTGGAGCATCGGCTTGACCAGAGCGGCGTTGTTTACCAACACGTCAACCGATCCGAACTGTTCGAGAGCGACATCGAACAGTTCATCCACTTGCCCTTTGTTTGAGACATCGGCCACACCGGCAATAACCGTACCGCCGTCAGAAGCGATGCTCTGAACCACGGCTTCGGCCCCAGCCGCATTTACATCATTCAGGACGACTCGCGCACCTTCGGCGGCGAATCGCTGTGCAATCGCTCGTCCGATGCCTTTGGCGGCCCCGGTCACGATCGCGACTTTCTCTTCTAGTCGCCTGGCTTGATTCGTTTGTTTTTTCACTTCTCCCCCAGGAACAGAATTCAGGTGATTTATGGCGCGAATCCATTACACTGGACAAACATTCCAACATTTTGCAACAGGCACGAAGTAGGTGAGCCCGACATGGATCTCCCATCCGCCTTAGAGTATGCCAAACGGCCTACTCTCAGCATAAAGACTTGAAGGGGTGCTGGCATGAAATCTACAAAAACCCGTAGCGGGGAAAACTTATCAGCCGTTCTTGTGATTATCCTGCTCTGTGCTGGAACGCAGGGTTTATCCCAAGTCATCAGTGAAGAACATCTGCAAGGGCTCACCCTTCGATCCATCGGACCGGCGGTGATGGGTGGGCGCATCGACGAGATCGCTGTGGATCAAGCTCGGCCCTGGGTCATCTATGTCGGTACAGCCTCCGGCGGTTTGTGGAAGACGACGAATAACGGCACAACTTGGAAGCCCATCTTTGACGATCAGGGGACTGCGTCGATTGGAGCAGTCTCGCTGGCGCCCTCGGACCCTGAGATTGTGTGGGTGGGCACGGGTGAAGCCAATAATCGTCAAAGCTCTACATTTGGGGACGGGGTGTACAAGTCGCTGGATGGCGGAGCCACCTGGAGCCACATGGGTCTGCGCGACACACAACACATCGGACGCATCCGAGTTCACCCCACTAATCCCCGAGTTGTATACGCGGCGGCCCTGGGCCATCTTTGGGGAGCGAATGCGGAACGAGGTGTGTTTCGAACCAGCGACGGTGGAAAAACCTGGGAAAAAGTTCTCTTTGTCGACAGCGATACGGGAGTAGTGGATATCGCGATGGATTCCAGGAACCCCGATGTCCTCTACGCCGCGGCCTACCAAAGACGGCGCACGGCTTTTGGCTTCAATGGGGGAGGTCCAGGAAGCGGACTCTACAAGACGACCGACGGAGGCGACAATTGGAGAAGGCTCGACAGCGGCCTTCCAGAAGGCCCCCTGGGGCGTATCGGCCTGGACGTCTATCGGTCAGACCCGCGAATTGTCTATGCGCTGGTACAACATAGCGAGGGCGGTGTGTTTCGTTCTGAAGATCGGGGCGAGAGTTGGGCGAAGATCAACGACCTCAACCCACGACCCATGTACTACAGTCAGATCCGGATCGACCCGTCGGACTCGCAGCGAATCTATGTTCTGGGGGGACCGTTCTATCTCTCCGAAGATGGGGCCAAGACCTTTACCCAGAATACCGATATGACCCCAACCTACGATGTCGGCGTACATGGCGATCACCATGAACTCTGGATCGATCCAGCCAACGGCCAACATATGATCCTGGGCGGGGACGGCGGTCTGTACTTCACCTGGGACCGCAGTAAGACTTGGGACAAGGTCAACAACATCCCGATTGCCCAGTTCTACTCGATCGGTATCGACATGCAGAAGCCCTACTTCATTTATGCCGGGGCCCAGGACACCCACTCGTGGGGAGGCCCCAGTGCCACCCGGAACCAGATCGGAATTCTCAACAGTGACTGGTATCAGATCAATTTCGGCGACGGGATGTACCAACGAATCGACCCCACCGACCCGAATACGGTGTATACCGAGTCCCAAGGGGGCAACATTGTTCGCTTTGATCGCAGGTCCGGGGCACGCAAGGCGATCAAACCCGAGCCGGAGGAAGGGGCGGATCCCTACCGCTTTCACTGGACTTCACCAATTGAAATCTCGTCTCACAACCCCAAAATGATCTTCCTCGGTGGCAACCGTCTTTTTGTGTCGAAGGATCGGGGAGAGAGCTGGACCGCCAGCGAAGATCTTTCCCTCGGCGGCGACCGCAGTGAGCTGCCCATCATGGGAGTGGTTCCAGACGAGAACACTCTTTCCCGCAATGACGGCGTCGGTACCTGGGGTACGATCACGACGGTAGCGGAATCTCCGCTGACGGCCGGTTTGATTTTCGTCGGAACCGACGACGGCTTAGTCCAGTTGTCGCGCGATGGCGCCAAGAGCTGGACAAGTCTTGAAGGCAGATTTCCGGGGCTTGACGGAAACGGCTCCAGCGTGAGCCGGGTTCTCACATCGCACGGCTCAGCAAACCGGGCTTACGTGTCGTTCGACCGTCACCACACGGACGACTTCGCCCCCTACATCTATACCTCGGACGACCAGGGGGAGACCTGGAGGTCTATCAGCAGTAATCTCCCGCCAGCCGGTTGGGTCAATGTCATAGCCGAACACCATCAGAACCACAATCTTCTCTTTGCCGGAACGGAAACGGGACTTTTTGTCACGATCGACCGCGGCCGACACTGGACTCGTCTGAAGGGTAACTTTCCTACGGTTCCGGTAGACGACTTGAAGATCCATCCTCGGGACAACGATCTCGTGGTGGGGACCCATGGCCGTTCTATTTATGTCCTGGACGACCTAAATGCGCTGGCCCAACTCACGCCGCAGGTGCTGTCGTCGGAGGCGGCTCTGTTTGACTCGCGACCGGCCACTGAATACCTCTATTGGAAAAATGAAAGCTACGGCGGTCAGCGACAGTATGTGGGAACAAACCCCCCGGATGGAAGTATCGTCAGTTACTTTCTCGGTCTCGGTTCGGGGAGCGACGCGGTTTTGTGCGACGAAGTCAGCCTGGTAATCCGCGACGGTGACGGGAAGATCCTGCGACATTTGGAACCCAGCCAGAATCCAGGAATCAACCGTGTCGTTTGGGATTTACGGATCGACCCCCCGGAGGCGGTGCGGGGCAGCCGAGGTCCTCAGGTGCCCCCGGGAACGTACACAGTGGAATTGACCGCCTGCGCGCCACTGCAGCAAGAGTCGCTCCAGGTGCTGATAGATTCTCGGGTGGGCGTGTCGCAGCAGGAACTGCAGGTTCGTCATGAATTCCTCGTCGGGGTAAACCGGATAAGAGGCACGGTTGAGAAACTCGTCAGCGTCAGTGAAAAGGTCGTTGAAGACGTACAAGGCTTTCTCAATCATTCCGGTTCGGAGAAAATGCCCGAAACCCTAACCGCGGCTGCACAGGACGTCCTGGATGAGGCCAGACGTATCCGCACCAGTTTGGGTGGCCGAGGGGGAAGACGCGGCGGCGGTCGTAGGAATCCGAACATCCGCTCATTGGCGGGAAGGCTGTTTGGTGAGCTTGATGGAGATGCCGTGCGCCAGGGCACATTTAGTGGTCCTACGACGACTCAGAGAAACAGCCTCGCCTCTTTGAACAGGCGGCTGGATCAAGAGCTATCGGCGCTGAACAGCGTGCTTGAAACGAGTGTCCCCGATCTGAACCGCCAGATAGGTGCTGCCAAGCTGCCTTGGATCCGGGTAGGAGAGCCCCTCAAACGCTCGCCCTGAGTTGAACATCTCAATTCTCCAGACCGTAGGACCGTGTGTGAAACAGATTCAGCAGAAGCCACTCCGGTTGTGGCCGGGCGTAGTCATCGTCGCGCTGCAATGGTTGGCTTGGCTTGGACTCCCTATCTTGGTGCCCGATGCGGCGGCTTTCGGGGTGATTGGCGGACTCGTTGCCGGTCTGGCCGTCGTCGTGTGGTGGGCGTTCTTCAGCCGGGCGCCTGGGCTTGAGCGCTGGGCCGCCCTCCCTTTGGTGATCGTCGCCATGGTCGTCGCATCGCGCAGCTTGTATGAGTCGGTTGCGACGGGAAATATGGGGTTTCAGTTCTTCCTCTACGCCATCCCGACCCTGAGCCTCGCCTTCGTCGTCTGGGCGGTGGCAAGCCGTCGCCTCTCTCGCGCACCTCGGCGCACGGCGATGGTCGCGACTATCCTACTCACGTGCGGAGTGTGGACCCTGGTCCGAAGCGATGGCCTGACCGGCGATGGCGCTGCGGAGTTTGCCTGGCGGTGGGCGGAAACTGCCGAGGAGCGGCTCCTGGCCGAAGCCGGTGACGAGCCGACGGCGCTCTCGACGGCGATAGCAGCAGCGGAGACAGGAGCCGACTGGCCGGGTTTTCGCGGACCCGATCGCGACGGTGTCATCCAAGGCGTGCGAATCGAGACCGATTGGTCTGCGTCTCCTCCAGTCGAGCTTTGGCGCCGGCCGATCGGACCTGGCGTTTCTTCCATCGCGGTCCGCGGCGACCTCCTCTACACCCAGGAACAGCGCGGTGACGACGAGGTCGTCGCCTGCTACAACGTGTCCCCCGGCGAGCCGGTTTGGAGACACCGAGACGCGACCCGGTTCTGGGATTCGTATGTCGGTGCCGGTCCGCGCGCGACGCCGACCCTCAGCAACGGTCGCGTATACGCCTTCGGTGCAACCGGAATCCTGAATGTGCTCGATGCTGGTGACGGCACCGTCGTGTGGACTCGCAACGTGCCGTCCGACACCGACGGGAAGCTCCCGTTTTGGGGCTTTGTGAGCTCACCGCTGGTGGTCGACGATCTTGTCGTAGTCTCGGCCGTCGGCCAGCTCGTCGCCTATCATCTGGCCACCGGCGAGCCGCGCTGGTTCGGCCCGGCCAGCGGCGAGAGCTACAATTCGCCCCATCTATTAACGCTCGACGGAGTAGCGCAGATCTTGCTGATGAGCAAAGGGGGTGCGACTAGCGTCGCGCCGGACGATGGCAGGTTGCTCTGGGAGCACCCCTGGCCGGGCATCGGAATCGTGCAGCCAGCAATGACCGCAGACGGTGACATTCTGGTCAGTATGATCAGCGACTTCGCCGCTCCAATCGGTACGCGCCGCATCACAGTCGCGCACGGACCTGGCGGATGGACCAGCGAAGAGCACTGGACGTCTATTCGGCTGAAGCCCTCCTTTAGCGACTTCGTCGTTAACGAAGGCCATGCCTTCGGCTTCGACGGCAGCATTCTTGCCTCCATCGACGTCGAGGAGGGCAAGCGGAACTGGAAGGGCGGACGCTACGGTTCCGGGCAACTCCTCCTGCTGTCCGACCAGGATTTGCTGGTGGTGGTATCAGAGCAAGGTGATCTGGCGCTAGTCGCGGCGACCCCCGACCAATTCACGGAGCTTGCGCGGTTCCCGGCAATCACCGGTAAAACCTGGAACCAGCCGGTGCTGGTCGGCGACGTTCTTCTGGTTCGTAACGGTCAGGAGATGGCCGCGTTCCGGCTGTCTCTAGTCGGCGACTGATACCTTCCTCCTCTCTTCGCGAGCTCGACTCACAAGACCCCTGCTCACAACCTCACACCATGACTCGGACAGGCTCCCAGCGAAGTTTCACCTCCCAAACTTGTTCATTGCGGGAGAAAATTACACCGGTAATCGCCAAATGCCCGGAGTTCGCCACCTGGAGGTGACTCCTACAATGCGTGGCCTGCTTGGGAGCGGCAAGGCAATCAGAATCGCGGGCAGGTGCGGCCACACCCCCAGTTTCAGAAGCTTGACCCGACGGTAAGCAAGCACCAGACTTTCGGAGCCTCTGACTTGAGAGTGAGGGGAAAAGCTTCCCACCGTCTTGTCCTTGACCCGTCATCTGTCGGTTGCTAGAGTTCGCCTCGTCGGGCCAGTCTGAGACGTGACGGACTGGGTTTGCGGGTCAATACATCCTCTGTCGTGGAAGGGAACAGAATGCCTAGGAACCCTATCTTCATTATTATTGCGTGGATACTCGTAGTGCTGTCTTTCCCTGCGTGTTCCTCTAACGTGGCCAAGGACTTTGACCTTCTCATTAGGAACGGAACAATCGTTGATGGAACCGGGTGCCGCCGCTTTCGGGCTGACCTTGGAATCATCGATGATACTGTCGCCGAAATCGGGGACTTAGCTCAAAAAAGCGCTACCCATACCATCGATGCTGTAGGCTTGATTGTCTCTCCCGGATTCATTGATACCCACACCCACGGAGATCGCAATCTCGGGCGCCCGGGCTCAAATGCCAATCTCAATTACCTGAGTCAGGGCGTGACCACCGTGGTGACCGGCAACTGCGGATCCGGGACATTCGAGATTGCCGAGATCAAGGCGAATTGGGAGGAACAAGGCATCGGTACGAACGCCGTCCACCTGGTCGGGTTCGGTGATCTTCGGAGAGCGGCTCTGGGGGCTGAACCGCGCCAACCAGAACGAGAAGAGCTGGAGAAGATGCGCTCGCTGCTTCGCCAAGCGATGAAGGAAGGTGCCTGGGGGATGAGCACCAGTCTAGCCCGGATTATGCAAGAGATCCGGATTCGAGTGGATTGGGGACCAGAAAAAATGCCGTAGCTCTCTGATATAAAAAGGTTTATTAAACAAATCCTTATCGAAGAACTACGGCAATGTCAAACCCAGTCTGTCAGACCACCCTGGCATTTCACTCGCACACACAAATCACGGCTCGTTTTGATGGTGGGAACCTGACTTCCGATGCCGGATGGCTGTTGTTTGGTTCCCTGGATCGGCAAGATCGACTCTGCGAGGACTTCAGTTCGTGTATTGCGGATAGCCGGGACCAACGCTACGTTCGTCATGAGCAGTTAAAGCTGATCCGACAACGAGTCTTTCAGATCGTTGCCGGGTACGAAGACTGCAATGACGCGGACACGCTGCGCTCGGATCCCATGCTCAAGACCGTCTGTGATCAGTTACCTGAGAGCGATCCTGACTTGGCCACCCAAGCAACTTTTTCCCGTTTGGAAAACTCTGTCAGCAAGAAGGATCTCATGCGTCTGAGCCGGGGGTTCCTACAGCGTTATGTCCGCTCGCTGAAGAAGAGACGCCCCGACCCGGTCATCTTGGACCTGGACAGTACTGACGACCACACTCACGGCCAACAGGAATTCTCTTTTTACCACGGCTATTACCGAAACCACATTCTGCATCCTTTGCTGATCTTCGATGCCGTTACGGGGGACCTGGTCACTGTCGTATTGAGGCCTGGAAACAAGGGGGCTGCCTCTCACATCGTTCCTATTCTGAAACGAATCGTGAAAGCCATTCGACGAGAAGTTGGCAAGGAACTTCAAATTGAGATCCGGGCCGACAGCGGCTTTGCCACGCCTCGGCTCTACGAGTTCTGTGAATCTGAAGAGAACAAACTCCAATATGTCATTGGGTTAAGCCGGAACCCCCGCCTGCAACGGATGGTCGAGCCGATGCTCGAGTCGACTCGACTCAGGTTCGACGAGTTCGAGGAAAAACAGCGTCAGTTTGACGAGTTTCTTTATCGAGCCGGCAGCTGGGATCGATTCCGTCGCGTCATCGTCAAAGTGGAAGTCGACCATCGGGGGATCAATCGTCGCTTTGTGGTCACCAACCGAGACGATCTCTCTTCCCAGTCCCTTTATGCTCACTACACCGATCGAGGACAGTCGGAGAACTTCATCAAGGCTTTTAAGAACCATCTGAGTATGGATCGGCTGAGCTGTCATCGATTCCTGGCCAACCAGTTTCGACTTCTCCTGCATGGGCTGGCTTACCAGATGTTCGTCCGACTCCGCGATTATCTGTATGGAACCCCCTGGCAGAAACTCGAAATCGAAACTTTGCGTCGCCGGGTCCTCAAAATTGGGGCGCGGGTTCGACAAACCACTCGACGCATCTGGGGCCATCTTTCCTCCGGCTTTCCGGAGCAGGCCCTTTTCCTCCTCGTCTTGAATCGCCTTAACTCCAGCTAGCCTCTCCTAGCTCCCGAATGATCGTTTAGGACACTCATTCAGGCCCAACTCCGTCTGAAATTCACTCCCCCACCTACTTCCACACGGCTCGTCCACAGAGATCCCTCGAAAATCCGCCTGTCGCACCTTCGATCTCCCGATTTGGGCCACTTTCGACTCTCTTTTCAACTCCGGCCTACGGTTCTTGCATAATCCGGGCTAGAGTATGTCCCCGATCGTTATTCGACCACTGATGAAATCATCGAGGTGGCAAAAGTCGTTGCTGAGTTTGGTGGAGTCTACGCCAGCCACCAGCGCAACGAGTTTGATCAGGTCGCTGAGGCCACACGCGAAACCATCCGCATCGCCGAGGAAGCCGGGGTCCCGGCAATTACCTCTCATCTGAAGGCCTGCAGGAAAAACGCCTGGGGAACGATCAAAGAAGTGGTCGACGTAATCAATCGTGCCCGGTCCAGGAACGTCGACATCGTTGCCGACATGTATCCCTATCACTTTGCCGGAGGCGGCCCCATCATTCCCATCCGCAGAAACTCCGGGTGGCCCTCTTTTCATCTTCCGCCTGATCTGGAACCATTCGCAGAGATCAGGGAGAAGATGTCCGACCAGAGTCTCAGCGACGAAGAAACGGGGGAGCTGAAAGATCAGTATGTGGAACAGCTCGCCGAGGCGCTGTCCGACGAGTCGAAACGCCGGCAGATCCGGGAATCCGTTCTGGTGGGAAGCCCGCATCGTCCCAGTTCTGTGGCCATCGCCGGCTGGGACAGCTATCTCGTCGTCGTGGCCGAAAAGAATAGCCACCTGGTCGGCAAGATCCTTTCGGACATCGCCGAGGAACAGGAAAGGGATCCATTCGATGTGGCCGCAGAACTGGTCCTCGAGGAACCGGACTTGTACGTCGCCTGCGGAGTCATGTCGGAAGACGACATGCTGGACGCGATGAAAAAAGATTGGCTGATGTTCTCCAGTGACGGAGGGGCGGCTCCCATCATTGGAGATACGGATAAACCTGTAGTCGCACATCCCCGTGGCTTTGGCAGTCAGACCAGAGTACTCCGAAAGTTCGTTAGAGAAGAACAGGTATTGACGCTGGAGAACGCCATCAGGAAGATGACCTCTCTGCCAGCGGAGTTCCTTCAGATGATGGATCGAGGACGGCTGGCACCAGGATACAAAGCCGATATTGTCATATTCGATCCGGCTACAGTCGCGGATAACGCCACCAGCGCTGATGCACGCAGGTACAGCACCGGGGTCGAAACGGTGATAGTAGGCGGAAAGACAAGCATCGAGAACGGCCAATACGACGGCGCCCTCCACGGGAAACTTCTGCTACTGACAGAGCAAGCCGCGACCCCGAAACCCCGGGGAGGGTCGGAAAGCGAGCAACGTTGATGCACCTCCGCTTTCCAAACTTCAGTAACGTCAGCGTGCCTGGGCTGGCAGTTCCTTTTTGGCTGGCCCTTCTCAAGCTCTTCTTGCACCTCCCTGTTCTGCACCGCTTCGGCTATCATCACGATGAGCTTTACTTCATTGCTTGTGGCCAGCACCTTTCCTTCGGTTATGTGGACCATGCCCCCATGGTGCCCTGGATCGCGCGACTGGCGACGACTCTCTTCGGCCCCTCTCTGTTCGGACTGAGGACATTCTCCTTGCTGGCAGGAGCTGCCACGATCTTCTTGACCGGGGTGCTGGTACGAAGGCTGGGTGGCGGGAGGTTTGCCCAGGCTTTGGCCTGCCTGGCTGTGCTGGTGGCACCGGTTTTTCTACGCACCGGAAACCTGCTGGCCATCCCCTCTTTCGAGCCCCTCTTCTGGGTGCTCTGCTCCTACCTGCTGATCAAGATCATCCAGACCGGGGACAACAGCGGCGGCACGCCTGACAGCCTGAACAAACCGGGGTCGGCCCCGAGCTTGTGGCTGGCCCTGGGATTGGTGGCCGGTCTTGGGGTGGATTTTTGTGACGGTGCTCGTGTTGCTGGTTCTGGCCAAGAGCAAGATCTACTACCTGGCTCCAGCCTATCCAGCCCTGCTCGCTGGAGGTGCCGTTTTCCTGGAGAGCTGGAGCGCCCTCCGCCAGCGCTGGCTCCGACCCGCGTTCCTGATCATTGTGCTGATTACGGGAGCAGCTCTGGCTCCGGTCGGGGTTCCGATTCTGTCGATCGATGCCACCGATCGATTCGTGCGAGCGATCACTTTCGGAGCGATGGAGAACATCTATGAACTCACCGGAGATCTGCACGGAGAGTTTGGTTGGAGAGAGCGTGTAGGGGCGGTGGCGGAGGTGTACAACGGACTCACGCCGGAGGAACAGGAGCAAGCAGTTCTGTTTTCACTCGGTTACGGTACCGCCGGAGCGATCGACTATTTTGGAGATGAGCATGGCCTTCCCAGGTCTGTCAGCCCGGCCATGAGCTGCTACCTCTGGGCGCGCCCCGCAAACCTGGAACTGGTGATTGGCATGGGGGTTTCTCAAGGCTTCATGGAACAGGTTTTTGAAGACGTGGAGGTTGCCAGTACCACTCTGTTGGAGAACGTGAACCCGGGGGACAAAGAGTTTGTCGTTACGATCGGTCGGCGGCCCCGCCTGACGGTCGACAGCCTCTGGCCGCAGCTTCGTCCCTGGTAACCTGGAGTAGAGGAACGATCACATTGGAGCCAGAACGGGAAGTTTCGCTTAGTACGGGTATCCGCCGCAAACCTCGCCTTGTCCTCGTCTTCTTGATGACCGGCGCGCTTTGCCTCACCCTGTCACCGGCGTCCCTCGGCCAGGATCAGGAACAGTCCCAACGGCGGATGCGCACGATGCGCCCTGCCGCGGCCCCCGCGACTGCAGATTCCGTCGAGCAGGTGCCCTTCTTTGACGGTCATGTACATCTGAATGACCCCGACATGCAACTCGAGCTCATGGAGATGCACGGCATCCCGAAGGCCATCGTGACCTGGGGTCGCAACAGTACCAACGCGACCGTTCGCGAGGCTGCTGCGGCACACCCCGAGAGACTGATTTCTTTTGTTTCGGTCTCTCCGGAGCGCCAGCGCTACCGCACCCTGTGGGATAGCGAAGATCCCGCACTACTGACCCTCCTCGAGAACGAGCTCAAGACGGGCGTCTTTAGAGGGATCGGCGAAATTTCAGGGCCGACGGCACAGTTTGGCCGCAATGGTTGTCGCTGATCGAGGAATACTCGGCTCGCTGCCTGGTCGGGACGGACGCCAGCGGGCACGATCGGGCCCGCGAAGTCGGAAAAGTTGCCAGCGTACAACGTATGCTCTCTCAGCTGACTGGCCCGACCCGACTGAAAGTGGCAGGCGGTACGTTGTCAGACCTCTTGGCGAAGGACGGCCACTGAGAGCTGTTCCAGCGAGCTGGCTGGAAGCAAGGTCGAATGGGGCGTTGAATGTCGTCGACAATCTGGATGAAGAAATCCAGACTCACCTTGCGATGCGGGTGGAAGAGCTTTTAAACAGCGGAGTGTCCCCCGCCGCAGCCCGCCAGGAGGCTCTTCGACGATTTGGTGATCTCGAGGACGCCCGTCACCGGCTCTACCAATCGGCCCGAGCGAGAGCCACGCGCCTGTACTTCTCTGGATTGTAGGAGAATCTTCTCGCAGATCTACAGCTTGCCGTACGCAAGTCCCGCAACCAAGACCCTTTTCGCTGGGAGCCTGTCCGACGCCAACCAGATTCTCTTCATGGGGATAGAACCGCTGCCTTTCGCCCCGCTGGAAACGCAAGCCGAGCAATCGAGGCGTGCGCTCCGAAGAGAAGACCGCTAAACAACAGATCGCTCACCAGGGTTCGCCCGAAGTATGGAATCCCCGAAACATAACAGGTCGCGAGTCCGGAAAGAGTGAGCGGGTAGGAGGAGAAAGGGGAGATCCAGAGTCCGAAGTTGGTGATCAAAAAGAACTGCAGACTGCTCACCAGGACGGCTGTTCCAATCCTCCAGGGTTGGTTCGTCTTTCGCAGCCGGGTTCCGATCAAGACACTGATCAGGAAGCTGCCATAGACAAAAGGAGTGACCGTCGTAAAGACCTGGTACCCCATCGCGAGCGTAAGCAGCGTGTCGGTCGCGGCCATCAGCGTCAGGGGAACGGCAAAAGCCGACCAACCACTAAGCCGTCCACCCGCAAACAAACTGACAGCCCCGACAGGGGCAAAATTGGGCGCATGAGGCAGCAGACGAATCGCTGCCCCCAGCAGAGTGAGAGTGAGTGCTATGGGACGCTGTCTAAGTAGGGTCTTCATTTTCTTGCTCCGATCTATCTTGTTGGAGTTGCCTTCAATATGTGAATGGCCAGAGCGCACGGGTCCACGCAGAAAGTACCGACTGTCAGGGTGACAAGCCGACCCTGGGGGGCAATGTGTGGGCGGACAGAAAAAGGAAGGGTAGTGCTGCGGGTTTCATGATACCTCCTTGCCTCCCCATCGGAAGCAGTTAGAGGCCACGATCGGATCGGTCTCCTGGCTCACAGGAAAAGATCTCAATGCCCCCTACCCGATCGGGAATTGGCAGCAAGATGAGGTCTAGTCCCTGCTCACAGTTGCGAGGGCAGCGCCGGAATCGCACCGTACTTCCCGGTTGTCCAACCATGACGGTTAGTAAACTCGACACCAAGCAGGGTATGGGCAGAATATCAACCTGTCAAGAGCGGGAAGGCGGAGTTGCAATTTGGCCCTCCGATGGCGATGGCTGGATCATTTAAGAGGGAAGTTGCGAACCGTCTTGGCGAGGCCCTTCGGAGTGCGCGCGGCCAAGCCGTCGAACTCGGGATAACCTGGTGGCGGTGGTCCGGCGAAGTGGGTCCTGGCATCGGGGACGTGAACTTCCGACGGTTTCAGGCCGGATACCAAAGCGGCAGCTCAATTTCTTAAAGAATCGTCTAGTTCTTGCCAGCGATCCCGCTGCTCCAAATCGCCTCGCCTCCCGGCTCAAGAGTCGTCCTCCAGCCCGAAGCGCGCCGATTTGGAGTGCGCGTAGCATGCTACCGCTTTGGTATCCGGCTGGGCGTCGTAATCTTGACTTTGGTGGCATCCCGGGAGAGACCGTAAGACGGCCTGAGGTATCGTCCCCGCAAATCAAGTTTCAGGTTAGCCCATCCGCGAGGTGTTCTCGGATCATTCATGAAGGAACTGGAAGAGCTCCCTCGCTTACGCTTCGGGCTCCGTAGGAATGGCTCGAAGTTTCCGTAGGAGCGGCTCGAAGTCAATGAGGCGCTCGGCCAAGATCTTTCGGAGCCCGAAGCGTCAGCGAGGGAGCTCTTCGCACGATCGAGTTTCAGCTTAGTCACTTGACAAGTAGAGCTTGAATGCACCAAACTGTGCACATGCAAGAAAATGTGCATTTGGGTCTTGGGAAGCGTACCCGCCAGGTGCTCGACCTGCTTTATCGGCAGGGCAGCCTCACGGCCACGCAGCTGCACGAAGCGATCCCGGAGCTTCCTAGCTACTCGGCAGCCAGAGCCGTTTTGCGTCGCCTGGAAAAGCTTGGGCTTGCCACCCACTACAACGAGGGAACGCGCTACATCTACCGGGCCACGGTCCCGCGCGATGAAGCCCGTCAATCTGCCCTGCGAGACCTCATTGATACTTTCTTTTCCGGTTCGGCGAAGGACGCGATGGCGGCGCTGGTTGACCTCAACCAGTCGCCCCTCGACCCGGAGGAGGCTCGACTGCTGCACCAGCTGATTGAGAAGGTTGAGAAGGGTGGAAGCCTCAATCAAAAAAAAGAAGGGAAGGACTAAGATGACTTTCAACTTCCTCGCCAGGACCCTGCTTTGGCGTCAATCTGCAGCCAGAAGACACCTCGTCGGGCTGACCGCGGTGGTCCGGCTGACGTGCCTTCTGCTTTCGCCGCTTTTTAGCGACGTCTACCATCCCTGGTTTTCTATGGGACTGACCGATTCGAACTCGGTCGCGCTCTGGACAGAGAACGATTTCATGCTGGCCGCGATCGGAAAGCGGTCTCAAATGCCCGCACTCGCCTCCGGAGCTCTTCTCGAAATCGCCGCCTTCCCTGTGGTCTCCCTCTGGCTGCTGGTAGCGGTCGGTTCCGTGCTGCGCCTGTGGCTGGGTATCGGGGCGGTGTTCTGGTTCAAGCCGGCAGCCGGCAGTGTCGAGCTGACCCGTATCCGGCGACTGATGATTGAGACCGCAAAGGACCTGGAAATTACGAATGCTCCCAAGCTGCTTTTGTCCTCCCGGGTGGCCTCTCCGATGGCCTGGGGCCCGCCCCTTTCCCGTCTAGTTTTTCCGTTGGCGGCGGCCACCTGGAGCGACGCTCAGCTGAAAATGTCGCTTCGACATGAACTGGGCCACATCTACCGCATCGATTCGCCAAGCCAGGTATTGGCCCGCCTGGTCTGCGCACTGCTCTGGTTCCATCCGCTCGTCTGGATCCTTCAGGCAAGGCTTCTGCGAGACCAGGAAGAGGCCTGCGATAATCTGGTTGTCGAAGCCGGAGAGTCGGCGACCGGCTATGCCCGTCACCTGCTGGCGACCTTCGAAAGCGGCGCCAAGCGCCCGGCCATCTGGGCTCAGTTGCATGGCCGTCGTGTGTCTCCGATCGCGACTCGCATCCATCGTCTGCTGGAGCCCGATGTCAAGAGGCAGAGGGTCACGCGCAGGCTGGGGATGGCCATCATCGTGCTCGTTCCGATCAGCTGGCTGGGCCTCCTGACTCCGGGCCTGGCCTGGACCCGTGCATTGCAGCCGGCAGGGGCGCCGACCCTGACTCCAGAGAGCGCTGTCCAACTCGTTGACGTGCTGGCTGAAGGGCTAAAACAATACGAGATTCCGGGCGGAGTGATCGTTGTAGTGCGAAAGGGCGAAACCATACTGAGCCGCAGCGTAGGCGTTGCGGACCGAGAAGCCAAGCAGTCGGTCGACGTCGACAAGACCCTCTTTCGAATCGGCTCGATTAGCAAGCCGGTGACGGCCTTGGGACTGCTCAAGGTTCTCGAGGAGAAGGGAGTGTCACTTGATGCCGCGGTGCAGCCCACGTCCCGGAGATCAAAGTGCCTTCGGCCTCGACAAGCCCTGTCACTTTCCGGCACCTGTTGACTCATACCGGCGGTTTCGACCAACTCGGCTACAACCGACACGCGGAACGTGGGTCGAACGTGGTTCGCCTGGAGACGTTTCTGTCGAACAATCTGGTAGCTCAGCGTCCCCCGGGTCAGATCAGCACCTATGACACCTACGGGATGAGCCTGGCCGGCCTGCTCATCGAGAAGCTCCGGGTTACGCTACGAGGACTACATCGTCCAGCGAGTCTTCCGCCCCCTCGGAATGGCCTCGAGCGGCTTTGCAGAGCCGGGGGCGGACGGGCTCGAGTATGCGGTGGGCTATGCTGGAAGAGGAAACGAGATGCGCCCCCAAGCCTGGGAATACCATCATACGGTCCCGGCGTCCTCCGCCAACAGCACCGGAGCGGGCATGGCGCGCTTCATGAAGAGCCTGCTCGACGATTGCCGCCGTTACGATGGTGGGCAGCTGCTCAGCACAGCCAACTGCACTGCGATGCTTTCCCAGCAGTTCAGCAACCACCCGCGGCTGGACGGATACGGCTTCGGCTTCCTCACGGAGAATCGTCAGGGTCGGCGGGTCGTGCAACACGGCGGCAGCATGGACGGCTTTTCGGCGCTCGTCTACCTGCTTCCGGACGATGACGTGGGCCTCTTCGTCGCCTACAATCGGGATACCAGTTCCGTGGCGGCTCGGGTATCTGCGACGCTGTTGGAGCGGTTCTTTCCGGCCCGCCGGCCCGCGCAACTGGATCCACCCGCCACCGACCCGATCGACATCACACGTTTTACGGGAAGCTGGGTCAATACGCTGCGCTGCCACACCTGTCAGGGACGTAGCGATTATTACTGGACTGCCAATCCATTCGAAGTCGCCGCCAACGAATCAGGTGAGTTGATGATCGGGGGCGGCCCGACACGTGCCATCGGTCCTTTGCTGTTTCAGCGCGACGACGGCCTTCTAGTAGCCTTTCGGAAGGACAGTAACGGACGGATCAGCCACATGTTCATCCGACAGACAGTCTTCGAACGGCCTGAGGGGCAGTCCCCTGTCGCGAGCACCCCGGCGAACCGATACATCCACCCGCCCTGCCCCATCGACTGCGGGAAGCACCACGACTGAGTCGAAAGCGCACCCGCCGTCTGCCCGATCTGCGGAATGCCGTTCGTAGCAGACGACGGCTAAAGGAGTAACCATCATGGTTGGACTGCTGCAAGATCTGAAGCTCGGGGGGCGCCTTTTCCTCCGTTCCCCCGGTCTCACGATCGTGGTGGTGGTGACGCTCGCCCTCGGCATCGGCGCCACGACAGCCATCTTCAGCTTCGTATCGGGTGTGCTCCTCGAGCCACTCGATTACCCCAATCCGGAGCAGTTAGTCGTGATCTGCGAGACTCATCCTTCGCGACCGGCGGACTGGTGCGGAGCCTCACCGGCAAACTGGGACGACTGGTCCCGTTCTGCGCGGCTGCTGTAAAACCTGGGCCTGGCCCGTGGCTGGCGCTTCGGCGTCCGTTATGACGAAGCGCTGCTGGGTGTTTCCGGTGGACTCGCGACACCAGGTGTCTTTCAGACTTTCCGCGTCAGACCCCAATTAGGACGACTGATCCAGCAGCAGGACATCGTCCCCGGCAACCAGCACGTCACTTTGGTGAGCCATCGGTTCTGGCAGTCCAGGCTGAGCTCGGAAAATGAAGTCATCGGGAAAGGAATTTGGGTAGACGGCATACGCCACGAGATCATCGGCGTGCTGCCGGAGAGCTTTGCGCTTCCCGATCTCGAGTTCGTGGAAATGTGAATCCCGCTGTGGCCGGAGCGCTTCTCGTACCGTGGGTGGCGCGGTCTCAGTTCGTTCGCGCGCCTCCGCGAGGGGGTGTCGCTCGAGGCAGCTCAGGAGGAGATGCGGGCCATCCGCGAGCAGTTGGCTGAGGAGTATCCGGACGATAACCGGGACTGGGGAATCGTGGTCGAGAGCCTTCATGAGAGAACTGTGAGATCCGTTCGGACCGCACTGCTCGCCTTTGCCATCGCCGTCTTTCTGGTGCTTCTGATTGCCTGTGCCAATACAGCCAACCTGTTTCTGTCACGCAGCGCCAGCCGGGAGAGCGAATTCGGATTGCGCCTCGCCCTGGGTGTCGGGCGGATTCGTTTGTTCCGCCAGGTCATTGCCGAAAGCTCTCTCTACGCTCTGACGGGAAATTTGATGGGAATTCTGCTCGCCATGTTGGCCGTCGATGTCTTCGTCAAGCTGGCTCCGGTCTGGTTTCCCCGAATCGAAGAGGTGCAACTCAACCAGGAAGTGCTACTCTTCAGCCTGGGCGTGGGGACCCTAACCACCTTGCTGTTTGGGGCTGCGCCAGCAATGCAGGCAATGAGAATCAACCTTCACGACGTTGTGCGAACGGGCCAGCGCTCCCAGCGATGCCAGGGCGCGCGCCTCCGCCGGCTGCTCGTGGTAGGGGAAATCGCTCTGGCCTGCCTGCTAGCGGTGGGAGCAGGTCTTTTCACCCGGAGTTTTAGCAATCTCCTCGATTGGAAGCCGGGCTTTGACCCAGCCAACTTGAACTTTGCCTCAGTCTTCGTTTCGACGGAAAAGTTCTCCAGCGGAACACAAATTGCGAATCTGTTTCAGGAGGTGGTCCAGCAACTCAAGCAACTTCCCGGAGTGGTTTCGGCCGCAGGAGGCTCGGCGATCCCTCTCCTGGGGGGAGACGGAGAACAGGAATTCCGCATCGAAGGACGGCCTCCCGCAGGCGATGGGACAAGGCCGGTGGCGGCCTGGTTGGACGTCACTCCTGAGTACTTCGAGACATTGAGGATTCCGTTGCTCAAAGGTCGGAATTTCAGCCGGGGTGATCGCGATGAATCAGTTCCGGTGGCGATCGTCAACCAGACCATGGCCCGGCAACACTGGCCCTCCCAGAGTCCAATTGGGGAGCGCGTCTTCATGACTGCCCATCAGATGACCCTCGAGATTGTGGGGGTGGTTGGGGATGTCCAACCTTTCCGCCCCGACCAGGCGCCTGTCGCCCAGATCTACTGGCCGTTCGCTCAACATCCCCGGGCGGCGATCATGCTCCTGACGCGCGCCTCCATCGCCCCCGACGCTCTGGTGACGAGTTTTCGCACGGCCCTCGAGGAACTCGACCCCGATCTGGACATCGGGCCTATTCGCAGCATGGATGAACTGGTGGAAGATCAGCTGGTCAGTCCTGCCTTCAATACATCGCTGGCGGATCTCTTCGCCGGAATCGCCGTGGTGATCGCTCTCATCGGAGTGTACGGCATGATCTCATTCATGGTGGAAGAGCAATACTCGGAGTTCGGCGTAAGGATGGCGCTGGGCGCCCGCAATCTCGACATTTCTCTGATGGTTCTGAAGAACGCGGCGAGGCTGTGTGCCACGGGATTGGCAGTGGGTTTTGCTGTGGCGTGGTCGTCTTCCCGGCTGCTTCAAAGTCTCCTGATTGGAGTCGAACCCACCGACCCGGCGACATTCTTAGTGATTGGTGGGGGATTGGCCCTGGCCGCCATGCTGGCGAGTTTCCTTCCAGCGCGCAAGGCTGCCCGGGTCGATCCCCTGACACTGCTTCGCTGCCAGTAGCCTGCTGGCAGGAATGGTCCTCTCGTATGGGGCTGTCAACTGTTATCCTATTATTTTGAGGCGGCGCTTGTCGCAGGTCATGAGAAGAATAATGAGCACCTCCCGGCGAACTTCGGTCTTGCAGCAGCGATCAATGAGGATCGCTATCGTTGCTGGCTCCACACTCGCTTGGGTGTTTCTCCTGTCCGGTATGGCCCTGGGCCAGGCGTACCCGAGGACGGAGCTCACAGATCAGGTCGACGAGCTATTCGCTGAGTGGGACAGGCAAGACGCTCCGGGCGCCGCGCTGGGCATCTTCAAGGATAGACGGATCATCTACGCCAGAGGATATGGCGTAGCGAATCTGGACTACGGGATTCCGATAACGCCGCAGTCCGTCCTGAGAATTGGATCCATATCCAAGCAGTTCCTCGCGATGTGCATCGCAATCCTTGCCGAACAGGGAAAGCTGTCCTTTGATGACGATGTTACCACCTATCTCCCCGAGCTGCCTGACTACGGCGAACCAATCACGATTCGCCACCTCTTGCATCACACCAGCGGAATCCGCGAATACCTCACCCTGGTCGCCTTGATCGGGAGACCAGAAGGAAGCGTATTCGGCTACACGACGCGAGAGCTCATCGAACTTCTCGCCCGCCAGCGGGGACTCAACTTCAACCCGGGGGAGCGGTTTTCCTATAGCAACTCCGGCTATTTTCTGCTCGCGGAGATTGTCACCCGCGTCGCTGGAATAAAGGCCAGTGCATTTGCTCAGGAGAACATCTTCCGTCCGCTCGGTATGACCAACACTCGATTCTACGACGACCCCAACTCAATCATCCCAAACCAGGCGTTCGGGTACTCCGCGAATGGCGACGGTGGGTATCGCCTGGACATCCTCCGCTCGGATGTTATCGGAGACCTGGGCGTCATTACCACGGTCGAGGACTTCCTATCCTGGGATAACAATTTCTATGGAAACCAACTCGGCGCAGGAACGAAGGGTCTGATCTCAACGATGTTCACCCGGGGACGAACCGGCGCTGGGGAAAAGCTACCCTACGCCCTGGGCTTGAGATTCGGCACTTATCGCGGCTTGAAGACAATCGGTCATGGCGGCTCAGCGGTAGGGTATGTCGCCGAATTCTTGCAGTTTCCGGATCACAGATTCTCTGTCGTCATCCTCCCGAACCTGAACTCATTGCGCCCCGGACGCTTGGCTCGACAAGTCGCCGATCTGTACCTCGCCGATCAATTCAGCGAGGCCCGCGCCTCGGGCGAACAGGTCCGATCAAGGCCCGCGCCTCCCCAACCGGTAACCCTATCGATTGTTGAGATGGAGGCCTTTGCGGGTGATTTCTACAGCCAGGAACTCGACTTCTCGTATTCGCTCCAAGTGCGAGAGGGCAGCCTTCAACTCGAGCTCCGCGGAAATTGGATGGAGCTAATTCCTTACACCGATGATCGCTTTGGCTGGGGTCGACGAACCCTGAAGTTCCTCCGTGAGGAGAGCGGTGTCGTCTCCGGCTTCACACTCGATGCCGGCGCCGTACGAAACCTGGAATTCTTGAAGGTCAAGGGCCGCGTTTCCGAGGAGATGTACGATTGATGCATCAACGCGGGCGGCGTTATTCGCAGCAGTTCCCGGGTCGAATATTGACAAACTCGGCCTTGAATGCTGATTAGGGATGAAACTTGAATCCGGATGACAACCTGGGAGGCTACCGGCAACACGTTCGAGGTCGAATCACGGGTACACTAGAGAGTAGAAATCCACTGTTGACCGGGTCCAGCCGCAGGGCCATTGCGATCACTGGCCGATTACTGCTGAGCTCCACGGTGCCGCTGCCCACAGCAGAAAAGGGCTCCTCATTGAAGAACTTGGCCAGGTGCTCTCCAGGAGCCAGCGTCCCCACATTGCCCTCCTTCTGCAGTTGCCCATCGCTGCCGAAAATCTTGAATGTCACATCAGCCGATCGCACTGCGTCCTGATTCGCCATGGCAAAGCCGGTCAGACTCCCTTCTTCGGAAACGTTGAACACCTTCATCTGCTGAGCCTGCTCACTGGGCAAGACTCCCACATTGCCAACTCCGGCTATGCGGAAAAAGAGGGTGGATTCAAAGTTGTTTTCTGAAGTCAGCTCTGCCCAACCGGCGGCTGGGCTTGACTGGGTAGGACAGGATCCTCCGGCGCTGCCGTCAAAGGTCATCGTCCGGTTGGCTCCTGCGGCTACCTGCACCGTCTCTTCGCAGCTCTGGCCCAGATCTTTTGGTGCTACTTCGCCTTCAGCTAGGGTTGTCTCAAAAAGGAGATTGACCACCACGCTGATGGCTTCGCTGCCTGGATTGTGAATCGTGAAGTCGGTTGCCGCTCCGCCGCCAATGGCGAACTGCGAGAAGTACTGTACCCTCTCTCCGAACCGCGGCAAGCACTTGAGAAGGGCCGATGTACCGCTGAACGTAAAACCGGAGCCATCGAAGAAGCAGTGAAGTTGACTTTAGTGGCTGAACTGAATCCGGCGTCGGTTGTGAAATTGGCGGTGAAAAGTGTGGCTGGCAATGTTCCCGCCCCCGGCCACATTCCAGCAATATCAGCCCAAGAGATCAGGACAAACTGATCGGTGCTGGCATCTTCGTCAAAATCGGTGCCATCCGCCTGAGGTGCTTGCTGAGCGACGAGACTAGTGCCGAGCACGGCCGTAAGACTGTTGAAGGGCAGCGCACTGGAATCAAAGTGCATGCGCAGCCCCAACCCCGTGACCGTAGCATCGCCATTGCTGGTGTCATAGATGGCGTCGAAGCTCACCGCCGTGCCGGGATCGGCAGTTTGGCTTGTGGGGGTCGGAGCCACAGTCTGCTGCTGCGCCCACAACCCGCTACTGGATAGAGAAAGAATGAAGACGTCGACGCATAAGGTGCGAATCGTTCCCCGCATACTGGGTCCCTCCCAAGGAGCCGGTCTGGCAGAAGCTCCACCAAGAGCAATAATAAAGCCTCTCCAGAAAACTGTCCGTCACCGTACCATGCGCTCTGAGGATTCTGAAAGAGCCCGGACCCTCGCATCTCAGTCCGTGACGTTCGCAACGCGATCCACAATACTCGGACAGGCACCTAGACACCGACAACGACGCCGAGGGGCAGTCAATACCCAGTTTCGGAAACTTGACCCGACTCTAAGCAAGTTGCAAGGGAGAGGTGCCTAGGGGAGCAGGGTCGTGAGTATGGCTTCGATCTCCGTGGCTGTGCAGCGGGTGCAGTCGATTGCGACGGCTCCCTCAGTCAAGGCTGCCCCTCGAAAGCCAAACAGCAAACGCAGGATCAGAAGCCCGTCGGTGAGGGCATCCGCCGCGCCGTTGCCGTCAATGTCCAGAGAGTTAACAAAGAGGTCATGCACGAAGATGTCTCTAGCATTATTGCTGTCGGCACCCGCCAGACCGGCGTCAGACTCGAAAGCGATGAGGTGCCCGTCCGAGGAAATGGAGGGACGAAGGCTGCTGTTATTGCCAAGAGTCCCCATGGAATTTACGCTCACGCTCGAGGTCTGTCCGGTCATCCGATCGTGCACCACGAGTTGTATGATCCCGCCGGTATCCGCCCCCACCAAATTACTGGCTATGGAGCCAAAAACGACAAACCGCCCATCCGAGGAGATAGCGAGCTCAGCCCACTGGTGCCATTGCCTTGCGTCCCGCTCGAGTCCACGCTGACGCGCGTGGTCTGGCCCGTCAACCTGGCGTGCACAAAAACGTCTCCAACCCCATTGGTGTCTCCCCCCACCGGATTGCCGGCGCGAGATTGAAAAGCGACAAAGCGGCCGTCCGAGGAGATAGAGGGACGAAAACTGGAGCCATTACCGAGGACTCCAACTGTGTTCACGCTGACGCGTTCGGTCGTCTGGGCTGCCCGCATTGCTGTCGCCGAAGGGGACAGAGCAGAGAGCGTGGCATCGATCTCGGCGGCCGTGCAGCGGGCGCAGCCCGAGGCAACGACTCCATTCGTCAAGGTGTCCCCTCGAAAGCCGAACAGAAAGCGAAGGATCAGCAGCCCATCGGTGAGGGCATCCGCCGTGCCGTCGCCGTCGATGTCCAGAGAATCGGCAAGGCGGTCATGCACGAAGATGTCTTTGGCATCATTGCTATCTGAACCCGCCAGCCGGCGTCAGACTCAAAAGCGACAACCTGCCCGTCCGAGGAGATAGAGGGATTAAGACTGTCTGAAAGGCCTTGCCTTCCCGTGGATTCGACACTGAGCAACGTGGTTTGGCCTGTCATTCGATCGTGCAGAAAGATGTCTCTGACAGCATTGGTGTCTATCCGAAGCAGCGGTGAGTCAGAGTCAAAAGCGACAAAGCGCCCGTCCGCCGAGATAGACGGATTAAAACTATCGGAGGTGAGCCTCCCCATGAAATCGAAGCTGACAAGCGTGGTCTCGCTCGTCATCCGGTCGTGCACGAAGATGTCCCAACGGGCATTGGTGTCTCCGGGCACCAGATTGTTGGCAAAAGACTCAAAAGCGACAAAGCGCCCATCTGAAGGGATGGAGGGAAACCGACTAGTGAACACACCTTGCTCCCCCGAGGAACTGACACTAACCAGCGTAGTCTCCCCCGTTGTCCGGTCGTGCACGAAGATGTCGCCGACAACATTGGCATCTCCTTCCACCAGATTATTGGCTACAGAACCAAAAGCGACAAAGCGCCCATCCGAGGAGATGGTGGCATCAAGGTTAGTCTGAAAGTTGGCAAGAGTCCCCATTGAATCAACGCTAACGGGCGCGGTCTGCCCCAACATCCGGTCATGCACGAGGACTTGTGAGACGCAGCAGCCGATGAACCCGGTCAAATTATTGGCGCTTGAACTAAAAGCGACAAAGCGCCCGTCCGACGAAATGGAGGGCCTACGACTGTGGGCATTTCCTTGCGTACCGATGGAATCGACGCTGCCGCGTTTGATCTGACCCGTCATCCGGTCGTGCACAAAAATGTCAGAAAAACCATTAGTGTCTGCTCCCACTAGATTGCTGGCATCAGATTGAAAAGCGACAAAGCGCCCGTCCGAGGAGATGGAGGGCCAACTGCTCTCGTCATTGGCTGGCGCCCCAATTGTGTTCACGCTGACGCGTTCGGTGGTCTGGGACAGCAATGTTGTCGCCAGCAAACAGGAAAAGGCCACGGTTACGGTAGGCCGTACAAAACGCATGGGAGTGTACTTTCCGAAAGAGACTGAGATTCAAGGCCAATCGCGCCCACTCTGGGGTTGGTTCAAGTATAGTTCCGCGCGACTCCGGCGGGCAATGCCGCGAAGTAATCTCTGGGACGCACCTGAGTAGAAGGCGCGGGACGCGCCTGTGGAAGGTCAGTCGGAATCTGGCGACCACGAGGTCGGCGCGCCCGGTGGGGCGTTCCGTTGGATGTACTCTGCCATTTGGCGCAACCGCTCGGCAGCCGTCTCCGGTCCGCTCCAGCAGTGGGGCTTGGTGTCGCCGTACACAAAAACACCTTCGTAGTGGGGGTTCTGCGTGGTCTTCATCCAGGCCTCGAGCTTCACCACGGCGTTGTTCAAGTAATAGGTGTCCATATCTCCGGTGTAGACGTGAAGCTTGCCCACGAGTTTGGGTCCCACAATGCTCCAGTTCTTTTCCAGGTAATTCCTGAGGTCGTAGTTTTCTTTCCAGTAGCGGGCAACTTGTGGATCAATGACTCCGGTAAATTTGTCGAAAACCGGTTTGTAGTAGCCGTCTTCCCCGACTGGCCCATGAACTGCCGACCAGATATCCATCTGCCGACCTGACCGGCCGTGGCTGCCGCTCACCAGCTCGAAGTGGTTCTTTTGCTTGACCGTCAGAAGAATCCGCCCTTCGATGTCCCGGATGTTGGGGGTGGGAACTTGTCTCCACTCATACTGTTTGTAGAAGGCATTCACATCACTGTAGAGATCGACACCCTCATATTCGCTGAAGTCTACGGGATCGGGACAGTAAGCCCAGGTGCCACCGAAGAAGTCGGGATAAAAAAACTGCATGGCCAGAGCTTCCCATCCACCGGTGGAGCCGCCGGAGAGAATCCGCGCGTAGGGCTCCTGGATCACCCGGAACCGTTTCTCCACTTCGGGGATCAATTCCTGGCTGATGGCATCCCCGTAAGGACCCACGTTGGCGGAGTTGACACTGTAGGAGGTGTCAAAGTAGGGAGTCGGGTCCTGAAACGTCACCACCAGCATCCGTGGAAAGTCATCTCGCATCCATTGGTCGTGGAACTCGCCACCCGGGGCAAAACGGAGCGGAGCCCGCAAGGAAAAGCGCCCCTGGAGATAGTTCACCGGATAATCGATCGTTTCCGAGTCATAGTCTCTGGGCAACAAAACGGTCGCGCCAAGAAAGATGGGACGGCCCCAGAACTTGCTCAGCATAGGGCTTTGGAACTTGAAGCGCTTCACCCATTCTGAGTCGGCGGGAACCTCAATGGGTGGGATGACCTGGTCGGCGACCAAACGGATAGTGCCCGAAGTCTTGGCATCGATCTCTAAGAGCCGGGGTTCACTATGAAGGTTACCCGGGCCTCGTTCCCAGTGCTGTCCCTCCCATTGATCCTCATGCATCCAAACAACGTGACCGTCGGCCCGGGGGTATTCGGAATAGATGTTGACAAAGCCTTGGATGTAGTACTGACCGTTGGGAATCTGACCCAGATTGGCAATCGGGGCTCCCAAGTCGGTTTGGTCGATAACCGCGGATTGACCCGGTTTCAGTTTGTCTACATCGCGTCCGAAAAGGGGAATGCCGGTCTGACTGACTTGCAACCGTGGTTCACGCTCGTCGTTGCGGGAGATCATGACATAAACGCGGCCCGTGATCGGGTCGGCGTGGGCGGCTTTTGGAAAGCTGATTTCGAAACGCAACGGAGAGTTCTGCGCGGAGAGGACCGTTTCCGACATCTCTGCAGAAACACCCGGCGCAAGAAAAAGGGCGGCGACGACAACAAAGGGATTTAGTTTAGTCACTAGTAATTCCACCAGGGAGTTGTTGTTCCTTCGGGCTTTTTATGGAGGATGAACTCAGCCATCTCTTTGAGCCGCTCGGCCTGAGTTCCAGGCCCTCTCCAGCAGTGCGGCTTTCGATCGCCATACAGAAAATAACCTTTGTAGTGTGGGGCGGTGGTGGTCTTCATCCACTCCTCAAGCCGGCGTACACCGTATTCCAGATAATAGGTATCCATGTCACCCGTGTAGACGCGGATTTTGTCCACCAGCTTGGGTCCAACCGTCGCCCAGTTCTGTTGAAGATAGTAGAGAAGGTCGTAATTCTCCTTCCAATACTCCGCCACCTCCGGATTGATGTCTCCGCTCTTCTTGTCCCATAAGGGCTTGAAGTACCCATCCTCGCCCAGCGGACCGTGAACAGCCGACCAGATATCCAGCTGCTCGCTGGACCGTCCCTTCGTGCCCGACACCAACTCATAGTAGTTTCTTTGCTGAGAGGTGAGTCGTACCTGGCCATCCGTTTCCGTGGAGTTTGGTGTAAAGATCCGTCGCCATCCATATTGTTTGTAAAAAGCATTGGAATCTTCGTAGATGTTAATTCCCTCTACGTTGCTGAAGGTCACAGGATCGGGACAGTAGGACCACGTGCCTCCAAAGAAATCAGGATGAAAAATCTGCATCGCCAGGGCCTCCCAGCCACCGGTTGATCCCCCGGACAGAACCCGGGCATAGGGTTTTCGGATCACTCTGAAACGTGTCTCAACTTCTGGGATGAGCTCGTTCAAAATCGCGTCGCCGTAGGGACCGACATTGACGGAGTTCACGGCATAGGAATCGTCAAAATAAGGATTCGGGTGTTGAAAGGTAACCACGATCATCCGAGGGAAGTCGTCTTTGATCCATTCTTGATAAAGATCGCTCCCCACCTCAAACCGCATCGGTGGCGCCAGCGAGAAATGACCCTGCACATAGTTGATTGGGTAATGGGTAGTTTCTCTAGCATAGTCCCGTGGCAGCAACACCGTGGCGCCCAGATAAATCGGTCGACCCCAGAATTTCGTTAGCGACGGGCTCTGGAACTTGAAGCGCTTCACCCACTCCGTGTCCGGCGGTATAACGACCGGAGGGATGACATTCGAAGCACTGAGCTGGATGACCCCCGATTTCTTGGGATCGATGTGAACTTTCTGCACATCACTATAGAGATTGCCCGGAGAGCGTCGCCAGTGCTGTCCTTCCCACTGATCCTCGTGCATCCACACGACATGGCCGTCGGCTCGTCGGTACTCTGTATAGATATTGACAAACCCTTGAACATAGTAGTCGCCGGGCGGAATCTCGCGAATGCTCGAAAGGGGGGTGCCGAGATCGCGTTCGTCGATGGTAGCGGCTTGATCAGGTTGCAGCTGCTCGACGTCCTGCCCGAAAAATGGGATACCCGTGCGACCGACCTGCTGACGGGGCTCCCGTTCCGCAGTTCTCGAGATCATCACGTACACCCGGCCCGTAATCGGTTTGGAATGTGTGGACCGGGGGAAGGAAAGCTCAAACCTGAGCCCCGCATCAGATTGCGACAGGGCTATGGATTGCCCGAACAAGAGACAAAAGAGAAGGGCCGCCGCTGAGGACGGTCGGCACCTTGGAGATGGTGTCGGAGATGTCATGATGTTTCTCTTTGGAAGACTGTGAAACTAGAACACTACCAAAGCCCGGGCCGACAGCCAAGTATCGTGGAAATCGCTCAGAGTCAAGTAGACGAAGGCGGGCCGTCGGAAAAGCTCTCCAAGGCTGCTCGCTGATCATCAAACACCTCCAGGACCGCCAGTAATCGTGTAATAGAGAGGAGATGGTGAACCTTGGGAGTCAGATTCAGGAGTTTCAATGCGCCTTGAACCGTGGCTGCGCTGGCGAAGGAAGCAATAATGGGCGCCGACACCGGTGCTGTCGACGTAATTGACCCCTCCAAGGTCCAGCAGGATTTTCCTTGTGCCGTCGCTCAGCAGTCTACGGACACTCTCGCGAAGCTCTTGGGATCTGTGGTCGATCGTGATTTTTCCTCGGAGCTTCAGAATCGTCACTCCGTTCACGGTTCGAAAGCTAGTCCGCATCGTTCAGTCGGTCTTCCTCCACGGGGGGGGCTACATTCTAGCCCGGATAATCCCGGCTCTTCGCTTCGACAACGCGTGCATTATCCGGGCTAGACGTTTCTAACATACTATCAGCTAACTGAGAACCAATCGTCAGCCGCCCGTACAAGGCCAGCAAATCTGACTTCAATGATTTCGGATTTTCGGTCTTTGACCGGAAGTTAGCCAGGCGGAGCAGGCTCCTACCCTGCGCACAGGCAAAGGGAGCGCCTCAGCGCAAAGGCGGGGGAGGGCAAAGGCACGGGTTGTCGGCCTGAGGCGGAGCCTCGCTAACCCGGATTATGCAAGAACCGTAGGCCGGAGTTGAAAAGAGAGTCGAAAGTGGCCCAAATCGGGAGATCGAAGGTGCGACAGGCGGATTTTCGAGGGATCTCTGTGGACGAGCCGTGTGGAGTAGGTGGGGGAGTGAATTTCAGACGGAGTTGGGCCTGAATGAGTGTCCTAAACGATCATTCGGGAGCTAGGAGAGGCTAGCTGGAGTTAAGGCGATTCAAGACGAGGAGGAAAAGGGCCTGCTCCGGAAAGCCGGAGGAAAGATGGGCCCAGATGCGTCGAGTGGTTTGTCGAACCCGCGCCCCAATTTTGAGGACCCGGCGACGCAAAGTTTCGATTTCGAGTGTCTGCCAGGGGGTTCCATACAGATAATCGCGGAGTCGGACGAACATCTGGTAAGCCAGCCCATGCAGGAGAAGTCGAAACTGGTTGGCCAGGAATCGATGACAGCTCAGCCGATCCATACTCAGATGGTTCTTAAAAGCCTTGATGAAGTTCTCCGACTGTCCTCGATCGGTGTAGTGATCATAAAGGGACTGGGAAGAGAGATCGTCTCGGTTGGTGACCACAAAGCGACGATTGATCCCCCGATGGTCGACTTCCACTTTGACGATGACGCGACGGAATCGATCCCAGCTGCCGGCTCGATAAAGAAACTCGTCAAACTGACGCTGTTTTTCCTCGAACTCGTCGAACCTGAGTCGAGTCGACTCGAGCATCGGCTCGACCATCCGTTGCAGGCGGGGGTTCCGGCTTAACCCAATGACATATTGGAGTTTGTTCTCTTCAGATTCACAGAACTCGTAGAGCCGAGGCGTGGCAAAGCCGCTGTCGGCCCGGATCTCAATTTGAAGTTCCTTGCCAACTTCTCGTCGAATGGCTTTCACGATTCGTTTCAGAATAGGAACGATGTGAGAGGCAGCCCCCTTGCTTCCAGGCCTCAATACGACAGTGACCAGGTCCCCCGTAACGGCATCGAAGATCAGCAAAGGATGCAGAATGTGGTTTCGGTAATAGCCGTGGTAAAAAGAGAATTCCTGTTGGCCGTGAGTGTGGTCGTCAGTACTGTCCAGGTCCAAGATGACCGGGTCGGGGCGTCTCTTCTTCAGCGAGCGGACATAACGCTGTAGGAACCCCCGGCTCAGACGCATGAGATCCTTCTTGCTGACAGAGTTTTCCAAACGGGAAAAAGTTGCCTGGGTGGCCAAGTCAGGATCGCTCTCAGGTAACTGATCACAGACGGTCTTGAGCATGGGATCCGAGCGCAGCGTGTCCGCGTCATTGCAGTCTTCGTACCCGGCAACGATCTGAAAGACTCGTTGTCGGATCAGCTTTAACTGCTCATGACGAACGTAGCGTTGGTCCCGGCTATCCGCAATACACGAACTGAAGTCCTCGCAGAGTCGATCTTGCCGATCCAGGGAACCAAACAACAGCCATCCGGCATCGGAAGTCAGGTTCCCACCATCAAAACGAGCCGTGATTTGTGTGTGCGAGTGAAATGCCAGGGTGGTCTGACAGACTGGGTTTGACATTGCCGTAGTTCTTCGATAAGGATTTGTTTAATAAACCTTTTTATATCAGAGAGCTACGGCATTTTTTCTGGTCCCCAATCCACTCGAATCCGGATCTCTTGCATAATCCGGGCTAAGCTGAAACTTGATTTCTGGGACGAGTATGCCACAGACTTTCTTACAGTCTCTCCCTGGATGGCACTAAAGTGGTTTCGGAGGTGTGGGGGGGCCTTCCCAGGCCGCGAGAGGACCGTCAGGCCGAATCTAAGGATTCTATTTTCAATGGAATCGCCGCCTCAGAAGGCGCCTCCCTCGGTTCTGAAACAGGGCTCTTCTCCGCGACATCATACCCCCTTGTGGCTAACGGGAGCTCTTCCAGTTTCTTTCTCGAATGATCCGACCCGGCCGGAGGCAGAGCTGACCTGAAACCCCTTCTCCTCCGAAGGTTGTCACTCGGCTCTGGTCCAGAAGTTTCGAATAAACACCTCGAAGTCTTTCTCTCCCGATGCAACCTCGAAGATCTCTTCGAACTCGTTGTTGTTCTTGATCTGATAGGTCAGTCGGGCGCGCAGCTGGGGGCCGTTTTCGATCTCCTGGGAGAGAAAGACAAGCCTGTCGCGGCTACTGGCCACCGGATCCAGGGCGTAGCGGATGACATAGGTTTCGATGAAAAATTCCCGGGCCATCACCCTCCGGTTCTTTGAATCGTAGCTGAAAAGGACCCAGTCCTCGTGAACTTCTCCCTCCGGATTTTTTTCCTGAGGCTCGAAGCGCGAGGTGTTCTGCGAAAAAAGGAACTTCCCGCCCAGGACAAACCTGTAGGTCCTTTCGCCTTGTCCCATTCCTGCCCGGCCGGTTTCGTGCCCTTTCCAGCTCCCGACAAAGTACTCGAGACGCTGCCAGACCTCGGGCCTCTCTTCCTGCTGGGCTCGGGCGCTGCCCGGGAAGAAAACCATCACCAGTGAAAAAAGAACCAAAGATTTCATCTTTACAACTCCCCTTGAGGGTTGGCCCCGTTCCAACGTGATGAATCCTACTTCCCGGGAGCCTGCCGGTATTGTAAGAACCCGACTTTCTACGTACTCGTTCCCTAATCAAGCTCAAGAAACGAAACATCTGGCCTGGTCAGAAACTCCCCAGGAGTCATCCCTGCCAAGCCTCGGAAGTCATGTGTGAAGTGAGCCTGATCGTAATAGCCACAACGGCAGGCCAGCTGGGCGAGTTCTTCGGAGTTCTCCCGACGGAGAATACGACAAGCGTTTAGGAATCGTGTGATTCGAGCCAGGCGCTTCGGAGATATTCCGAACGCGTGCGCGAATTTCCGCTCCAGTTGCCGTTCGCTGACGCCCAGCTGCTGCGTCATTTCGCGAACCGTTACTTGCCCCCGTCTTGTCCACAAGAAGCGAGCAAACGGTTCCACATTCTCCCTGTGGTGCCGTCGAAGCTGGTCGGTCAGAAACTGCTCCACGATACGGACCCGGCAGCGGTTGTTTGAGGCCAGGTACAATCTCTCCTGGAGTTCCACCGCTACTCCTCCCCAGAGCAGTTCACCGGGAATCAGACGATCAGCGAATTCCTTCACCGGCAGGCCAAAAAAGTGATGCGCTCCCCAGGGGAAGAAGCGAACCGAAATAATACCGGTTTTCCCCCGGGGGCGGATTTGAATTGGCCGGTGGGTCTGGGAAATAGCAAAACTCAGGGGCTGTTGCTCTTCCGGAGCATTAGGATAGGCCGTCATCAGCGGTTCACCGAAATGGAAAACAGCTTCTACGATCCCGTCGGGAAGAATTGTCTCCGGGACACCAAACTCTTCAGCATGGTCCAACTCTAAAACCCAGATCAGTTTTACGTAGCGGGCGAGCAGAGTGATTAGGCTGAAGCTCGTGATACTGCATGAGAACGAGTAGAATGTCGAGTATCAATTCTGGACTGTCCAGTGCAGGATTGCAATCCCGGACGCTTGTGGTCGCGATCATCAATGACACGATGGCTCAGACGCATTGGCCCGGGGAGAATCCGGTCGGACAACAGGTCACCCGGGCAGATCCGAACGATCCGTATCCCCTTTGGCGAGCAGCCGGAGCTACCACTGAGCTGAGACAGCCGTTGCTTCAGCTGACGAACCCTCAGAGGTCCAGCTCCAAGACTTTTGTATTCCAGGGACAGACCTGCTCACAATCAACCTCGATTTCGAGTTCGCAGCAGGAATCGCCGCCGATGGACAGGCCATAGCAATAATCTGGGATAGCGGAGCTCCATTCTGAACAGGTCACGACTCCAGCCAGGCAGCACAGGCCAGCAAGCAAGCAGCAACTCAGTAAGGCAGTCACTTTGATCATGTTTTCTTTTCTCCTTGTCGGATCTCTCTTGATTCACCTCTGCTCAGTTTAGCCAAGAGCCTCAGATTTCATATGAGCCAAAAGTCACGTTTTTTTGGTGCTTCGCACTGGCATACTGCACTGTCGCACCGAAACTAGTCACCCGATCTTATTTCGCACCGCCGGGAGCTGTCCGCTTCCCAGCAAGTAGGATCGACATATAAGTTTCATATTTTCATAGAGATAGGAGCTAATGCGCAAACCAGAGTAAATCTAAGCTGAGCCCATTGTTCGCATCCACGGATCTGACCTAAGTTAGCCCCAGTCTGTCCGGTGGCAAGGCTCACCGGGCTGAAGTTGTTTGTCTAATGCTGGAGGATTAACTGTGTTAAGAAAGCGTTTAATGGGAAGCTGGTATCTTGTTCTAGTCGTACTGGTCGGTAGTCTCTGTCAGGCCTCGGAGCTGAAGGTTGGAAGCTCTGAAGTCAAGGGGACAACACTTCGTCCTGCCCAGGCCACATGGTATATCGCAACTCGCCCGTCAGCCGACGCGGAATGGGCACGCCAGGGTACGATCACCGAGAAGATCAAGCACGCTCGCGAGGGTGGGCACGAGGTGCTGCTCCGTGAGCAGATCACCCACAATGAAAAGAGTGGCGTTCGCACCGTCGACACGGTGGTGGTCGATTCCAAAACACTCCGTCCTCTCCGCTGGAACTTCGAGCGAAAGGCTGACAACCTGCCTCCCGAAGCACCTTTGAAAGGATCCGTAACCTATGACGGAAAGAAGGCCGAAGGTCAGTTTTACACGGCGGGTGGCAAGTCGATCCCGGTCGAAACGGAGGGTGCCGTCGAGATGTTCGATGCGGGAATCCTGGGGTTGCTGCTGGCCACCTTGCCCCTGAAGCAGGGCTATGAGGATGAGATTCCTGCACTTTTCCAGGGTCGCCAGAAGTACATGATCCGCGCCCGTGTCACGGCGCGGAAGAATTTCAAGGCGAAGTCAGCAGCTGGCAACTGCTGTCATCCGAAGGCGGGCATGGGAGAGTTTCCCCACCGCAAGCCTTTTCAAGCTGGAGTGTGGTTCCGGGATCAGCCCCTCCCGTCTGGCTCAGTTTTCGGCAAGCGGTCGGCATCATCGGACTGGTCGAAGGGCAAGAGTCGCACTGAGCCGCGAATTTGACAACTAATATGATGAGTGATAGCTCTCAGGGGGCTTGGAGCCTGTCCGAGTATTGAACAGGCTCCTAGGAGCCCAGGCTGATTCGCCAGGCCGCGCGCATGATCCGTATGAGCGGTGGATCGACTGGATCGAACAACATTTCGCCTCGTCCACGACGAGAGACCGGGGAGGAACCATGGGTCCCACACGTCGCACCTTTCTCCAGACGGCCGCGCTGGGGGCGGCAGGCTCGGCGTTGGCGGGCGAGTCGGCCCTTGCTGGCCCGCCTTCTGCTCGACAAGCCAATCTCGCCCGGGCCCGGAAGTTGGGAGATCGCTTCGATCCGTGGATTGAAGTCGAGGCCGCCGCGTTCGCGCACAACTTGGCCGAGGTGCGCCGGCTCTCAACCAGACGCCCGATTCTTGCCGTGATCAAGAACAATGCTTATGGCCTCGACCTGACCACAACCGCAGCCCTGCTGGGACCGATGCCCGGGGTGGCTGGCTTCGCGGTGGTCAAAGCCGAGGCGGCGATCGCCCTGAAGGAGGCGGCCGTCCGGAAGCCAGTGTACCTGATGGCGCTCTTCTCGGAATCCATGGCACCAGAGCTGGCTCGCCTTGGCATAGTGCCCTGTCTCTACTCCGACGACGCGCTCCAGCTCATTGATGTCATGGCGCGGACCGTGGGCCGGCCCATCGATGCCCAGGTCTACCTGGACACCGGAATGAGCCGGATGGGCATCCCGTACCACAAGGCTCTACCCTGGATCGAGTCCGTGGTCAGTAGCGGCCAGGTTCGGGTGGCGGGCGTGTTCACCGGTTTCACGGAAGATCCTGAGTTCGATCGCGAGCAGCTTCGTCGATTCACGTCCGTGACGAGTCAGGCCTCCGAGGCGGGCTTCTCTCTCGGCATCCGCCATGCCGCATCCTCAGCCGCGGTGTTCGAGCTTCCCGAGTCCCACCTGGATATGGTCCGACCCGGCATGGCCCTTTACGGTGGGTATCCCAACGACCCCGTGCTACAGCGGGCCAAGGCGTCGTTGCGCTGCGCGTTCCGCCTCAAAGCCAGAGTCGTACGGGTCGAAAAACTACGCCGCGGGGACAGCGTCTCGTACGGTCGAAACTATGTGGCCAAGGAGCCTACCTGGGTGGCAACGTTGCCGGTAGGGCACACCGACGGCTTCCCGCGAAAGGCCGTAGAAGGGGGGAGAGTCTTGATCGGTGCGAGAACCTATCCGGTCATCGGAGCAGTGTCAGCGAGTCACACGATCGTGGAGGTGGGGTCAGACCCGATAGTAGCTGTCGGTGAAGTGGTCACCCTACTGGGACCTGACGCCCCAGAGATCGACCCGAACCAACTATCGGTGAAGGCCAGCGTCTCGATCTACGACCTCTTCATGCACCTGAACCCATCATTGCCTCGGGTGTCCGTCTAATTAGCATAGATGTTGGATGCGAGTCTGCCGCACGATGGAGCATCACCAATCGCCTCTCTAGCAAAACGGCCGGAGTTTTGGTGCCAACCAGTCCGGTTTTCCCACACTCTCGCTGCCGCTCGGCGCTCTGAGAGCCAGCATTCCAACGCCACGGTTACCCGGATAATACACGAGTTTTCGGCTGCAGGGCCGGGATCATCCGCTCTGACTGCGTTCCCCACCCTCGGGCTCCTCGACAGAGTGCATGACTATGACTGCGGGGCCCTCGGGCGTGAATGAAACCTTGTCAGAGCGGCGCTTCCGGCCCTTCGCTTCGAAACGCGTGAATTATCCGGGTTAGGTTTTCGACTCCAACTGAATTCCAAGGAACGTCTATCCGAGCCGCAAGCGGAGCACAGCGTCCGGCAGACCCAGGGTGCGGTCAGAAAAACCTAGCCAATTACGGGAGCGGCTTCGGTCGTATGACGTCTTGGCCGGTGATTAACCGGGCGGCGCGGTTCCTGGTGATGTAATTCCAGGCCCACTGGGTCAACACCAGAAACCGGTTTTCGAACCCGATGAGAAAGACCAAATGCACGAATAGCCAGGCGAGCCAAGCCAGAAGTCCGCTGAAGTGGAGCCGACCGATATCCGCAACGGCAGCAGCACTACTCGCGCTTTAGTTGAATCGAAGTGCCTATAATCGCGGTTCAAAGTATGCTGGGCAAGTTCACCGATGGCGCCAGCCAATTCGACACCTGTGGGCCCGCCGCCCACCACAAAAAATGTAGGCCATCGGTCGACTTCCGCTTCATCCGACCCCCCTTCGGCTGCCTCAAAGGCTGACAGGATGCGGTTGATATAATAGCGGCTGAAACAGGTGAAAGTTTCGACAGTCGATCAGCGTAACTTTCACAGGAGCACTCTTGAGCGAGCGAGCAACATTCAGCCCACCGAAACCACCCCCAATGATCACAACGTGATGAACCGCACCGCGATCTCTCTTAGTCATCCGTCATTCCCCGGTCTCGCTAGTGCTGCGCTTAGGGTCCCACTCTGGGATGGGTGAACCCCCTCGCCTTTAGGCGAAGCCTTCAGGAGGCTTGGGGTACTATTCTGGTGTGACGGAGTACCGAAGAAGCTCGCCTGCAGTATTTCGGCTGAGATATCACTTTGTGTTCATCACGAAGTACCGCAAGCCGGCTCTTCGTGGGGATATTGGGAAAGAGGTGCGGGACTTGACGCGAGAGATCTGCCGAACGCTGGACATCGAGATTGTGAAGGGGCATGTACGACCCGACCATGTGCATTTGCTGTTGGATGTGCCGCCAAGATTGGCGCCGAGCAAAGTGATGCAGGCGATCAAAGGGAAAACGTCGCATCATCTACTGCAGGATCACCGCAAGTTGCGGAAGGAGCTTTGGGGCCGACATCTTTGGGCACGAGGCTACTTCGTAGCGACGACGGGGAATGTGAGCGATACGATGGTAGCGGAGTATATTGAAACCCAAGATGTCGAGACCCGAGACGACGATTTTCGGGTCACTGAGTAGTAAGCCTGCGAGCGGAGCGAGGTCTTTAGGCGACTTCAGTCGCACGTCGAATCCACCGCCTTCAGGCGGTGGAGAGTGGGACCCTTCTCAAGAAAGAATTGTTAATTGTCTCTACAGGCCCCGGAAAACACGAAACTGGTATTCGAATCCGCGCGCGCCCAGTAATCGAGTCGGTCTTTCCAATGGAGGAACACGGCCCGGCCGCCATCACCCTTCCGTCTAAGTGTATATTGGATATGCAGACAACCGAATCGTCGCTTATTCGACCAGCGAGCTTCTACTATGACCAACTATGAAACCCGCGTCTACAACCACGTCCTCGAGATGCTCAGTTCAGAGGAGAATCCGACACCGCTGCTCCGCCTCAACCGGACCACCGGTTTCAAGCACACCACCGTCTACGCCAAGCTGGAGTGGTTCAACCCCTTTGGCTCGGTCAAGGACCGGGTGGCGGCCAACATGATCCGCGATGCCCAGGAGAAGGGGCTGATCGGGGACAGCCAGAAGCTGGTGGAGCCGACCAGCGGCAACACCGGCATGGGACTGGCCATGCTGGCCAACGCGAGAGGCTACTCCCTCTCCACCCCTTTGTCCAAGGCCATCCCGGCGGAGAAACGCGTCATGCTCCGTTTCTTCGGCTCCGACGTCGAGGAGTTGGAGGACACCCTCTGCCCCGCCCCCGGTGCACCGGAAGGCGCCATCGCCCGGGCGATGGCAATCGCGGAGCGGCCCGAATTTCACATGCTCAACCAGTACGAAAACGAGGCCAACATCGAGGCCCATCTCCGGACTACGGCACCGGAGATCTGGCGGCAGACCGACGGCCAAATCACCCACTTCGTGGCCGGTCTGGGCACTTGCGGCACCATCACCGGAAACGGCCGCTTCCTGAAAGGCAAGCGCCAGGATGTCCAGGTGATCGGCGTCCACCCGCAGGAGGGCCACGACATCCCCGGTGTGCGTTCCATTCAACAGCTGAAGCAGACAAAGCTCTTCTCCCCTGACGAGTACGATGCCCTGGTCGAGGTCACCAACCGTGAGGCTTTCGACATGTGCCTCCGCCTCAATCGAGAGGAAAGCCTGGTCGCGGGGCCCAGCTCCGGCATGGCCTTGGTGGGGGCCCTCAAGGTGGTCTCCGACCAGCCCGACGCGGTGGTCGTGGTGATCTTCCCGGACAACGCTTTCAAGTATGCTTCGTCGTTGCAGCACCATTTTCCCCAGTTCAAAGTCGCGGGATCATCCGGCGCCAGCGGCGAGCCCAGCCTCAAGGAGCAAATGCTGGACAGGCTGGTGGAGAATTCGCGCAACCCACATAACACCTACCAGATCGATGAGGTGCCGCCCCTTCTGCACGGCGCCGCCAAACCTCTGCTGCTGGACGTCCGGGAGCCGGCCGCTTACGCCCGCCAGCACGTCGCAGGTGCCGTGAACATCCCACTCTCCCAAATGCCCGACCGTCGGGGCGATCTACCCTCCAGCCTCGAGGCGCCTATAGTCACTATCTGTGATCGTGGCAACGTGTCACTCTCGGGGATGCTGTTCCTGCAGTCGCTGGGATATCGCAATGTCAAGAGCATGAACGGTGGGACCATTGGTTGGGCGGAAAAAGGGCTTCCGACCGAGTAGTGGAACGACGGTCGTGATGAGAAGCCTCGATTCGTTTTGACGGGCCCGCCACGGCGCGAAGCCCGTCTGAGTAATGGTGCAGATTGCGTTATGCGCGGGGTGGGTGCACAGTGAGCCGCTGGCCTTCGTCAGTGTTCCCGGCTTGCCGAGTTCTCCCAACTGGGGTGAGGAGCCATAAAGACTACACAGGTGAGACGAGTCTGGCTCGAATTCTCCAGGCCATGGGGCTCGCCCGAAAAGGCGACAGTGATTTCCCCCGACTCGAGTCGGCGAGTGTCCTGGCCGACGGTAAAGTGGCCTTCGCCTTGAACGACAAAGTAGATCTTGTCATTTCCCGCATGGCTGTGAACTTTCTGTTTCTGGCCAGGTTCCAGGCAGTACAGATCGCAGAACATCCGCGAGCTCTCAAACAGATTGAGCTTCTGCATCTTCTGGGAGCTGAACTGAATCTCGTGAGTGATCTTTTTTACGTCCATGAGTTGGATTGTAGCTGGAACTCGGAATCCTTTCATATCAGAGGGCTCCTAGGAGTCTGCGCGGCAGGAGTTTCTGATCAACGTGGAATTTCCAATTCTTGAGTTTATGTTTCGGGGTGCCCTATACGAGAAAGGGCGATCTTTATCGTGCTTCCGCTTGCAGAGGCGGCCGAACTGCTGAAAATGAGCCCAGGGGGAGGGCATCTTTCCGTCCGAACCTGCTCAGCAGGTGGGTAGGCGCCCATGCATGCGTTTCAAGTTCAGGGCGAGACAGACCAGGTCCCACTCGCCTTCCACTTTCTCGAGTCCCCTCAAGCTGAAGGTTCGAAAGCCAAGGACCTGTTTAACCCAGCCGAATACAGGTTCCGCGATCACCTTGCGCCGGCGGTAGACAGTTTGCCCCGCCTCCGTGCCCAGCTTCTTGAACATGCGCAGCGTGGCGGGGAGATTTTCCGACGGCTCTGGATCTCGCCCCTCTCGCCCCAAAGAGATGTAGCCATCGATCTCGCGTTCTTCTAGACCTTCAAAGTTCTCCTCGGACTTATACCCGGCGTCGGCCACTACCTGCTCGGGAGGGTGCTCCAGGTTCTCTTGGACCGCATCGATCATCCCCAGTAATTGTCTGTTGTCGGCCGCGTTATTGGTAACCCCCGTGGCCACGATCATCTGTGTCTCCTCATCCACAGCGGCTTGCGTGTTGTAGCATTGTTCGAATCCCCCAGAGCTCTTCATGATTCGACTTTCCGGATCTGTAAAGTTGTCTTGGGCCTTCTCCTCGGGAACTCCAAACTCCCACTTGAAGGGGCGTCCTCCGCGCGGGTTCTTGCGACCGTCTCCGGGCTTGCGGCCGCGCTTCCGATCCGCCTCGGCCTGCCGTTGCTCCACGCGCTGCTTTGCCTCCCCGATCTTTTTCAGCCGATCTTCGCGGCGGCGTAACTCTTCAGGCAGTTCGTCTCCCTGATTCTCTTCGCCGTAGAGCTCGTCTTCCGCTTTATCCACCTGCTGCGCACGATCCAACAGTTCGGCGATCTCTCCTTCCAGCCTTTTCTCTTCTTCCAACATCCGTGAATAGCTCATCGCCTTATGTTTGCTGGCGTTGGCCTTGATCTTACAGCCGTCCACCGCCACTCGCCCCAGCTTGACCAATCCCGCCTCGGCCGCGATCCGCGCCACCTGTCCAAACAGTTTCTTGAACTCTTTGCGATGACGTTGACGAAACTCCGCCATCGTCCGGTGGGCTGGAAAATTACCCGCCGACAACACTCGAACAGCCACGTCCTCATACACTCGACGAGCCAGTTTCCGCGACGAGAACGTTCCCGTCGCGTACCCATAAATCAGGATCTTCACCATCATCCTCGGATCAAACGGCCGATTGCGCCGCCCGTCCCCTTCGTACGGCGCGTAGAATCCACTCAGATCCAGCTCATCCACCGTTTCGGAGATAAAGTAGGACAGATGATCTTCCGGCAACCAATCTCGCGGGGAGGGGGGTAGCAAGAAGCTCTGCTCCGGCTGGTACTTCCGAAATGTCGTTCCCATATCGCCATTTTATTCACCAGCCCGGACATTTCCTGCCGCGCAGACTCCTAGCCCGGGTAATTCACCCGCCTTTGTGATCGCCAGCCTTGTTTGCCTCAGGAGCACCCTGGTATAAGCACCTTGCGCGCCCTCGCTGGCGATTTAACTCATCCAGAATTAAGCAACCCGTACTTCCCGGACAGTGCACTGCCCCCTGCGGGTTGCCTATCTTTGATTTCCACAACGCACCCGCATAGCATTGAGGGCAAGATTGCGTGTTGACGAGAGTGAGATGAGAATATGGCGACACGGCACCGCCCTTTCAGAATTGCTAATCAGTCCAGCAAGCGGAATGACTAGGCCGCGAATGGGAAAGAAGAAGGCCCTTCCCCTGGTCGAAGGCTCGCCTGAGCCTCGGCTCCGCACTGTGTTGGAGATCCACCTTTTGGGCAGGTTTCGAGTAAGCGTTGACGGGATCGAGGTCGAAGAATCACGATGGACCAGACGACGAACCAAGATGCTGCTGAAACTGCTTGCGTTGAGTCCACAGCATCAGCTGCACCAGGAGCAGGTGATGGAGTCCCTCTGGCCCGACGCTTCGCCCCAGCTCTCGGCCAACAACCTGAACAAAGTCATCCACATGGCTCGCTATACATTCGAACCCACGCTCGGGTCTGGCACCGATTCACGATTCAGCACTCGAAGATCGGGACAGATCTTGCTCAGGGCGTCTGAAGAGCTTCGAATTGACGTCGAAGTCTTCGAACAGAAAGCCGCTCTGGCAGTTGCTGGCAGTCAGCCCGAGCTCTACGAAGAAGCGCTGGCCGTATATCGTGGAGAGCTCTTGCCCGAAGATCTCTACGAGGATTGGTCCTGGAGTCGGCGTGAGCAGCTCAATTCCGTGCATCTGGATCTCCTCTGGAAAGTGGCCCAGATTTACAACGCTCGTGAACAATACCAACCCTGCATTGACCGCTTAAACGAGCTCGTGGCGGCCCAGCCCGCTCATGAAAGGGCGCACCGGCAGCTGATGCGGACTTATGCCTCGTTGGGTCACCGAGAACAGGCGTTGCGACAATATCAAGCCTGCGAGGAAGCTGTCAGGAGGGAATTGGAGCTGGAGCCCGAGGAGGAGACCGTCGAACTGCACGACGTCATTGCCTCGGGGCGCTTCAAGAAGGTCCAAGAAAGAGACCAGATCGATCCAAAGTCCGATCCTGACAAAACGCTTGCCTCGCTTGCCGTCCTTCCGCTGCACAACAAATCGCAGGACACCGAACTCGAGTACATGTGCGAAGGGATCGCCGAGAGCCTTATTAAAGGGCTCTCGCAGCTACCGGGACTTCGGGGCATGGCTCTCAGCACTGTGCGTCGCTACGGGCAACTCTTGGTCGATCCACAAGTAGTGGGCCGTGAGTTGGCGGTCCAGGCCGTGCTCACAGGCCGAGTCGTCCAGTGGAGCAAGCGGCTCATCGTAGGAGTCGAATTGGTACGAGTGAGCGACGGTTCGCTGATGTGGGGCGAGCAGTATAACCGAGAGTCGACTGATATCTTCGAAGTTCAGGAGAAAATCTCTCGGGAGATCTCCGAGAAGCTCCGCTTGAAATTGACCAGATCTGAGATCGAAGGTCTCTCGAAGCGCCACACAGAGAGCGCACCAGCCTATCGACTCTACCTCAACGGCCGACATTTCTGGAACAAGCGAACCGCAGAGGGGCTACGGAAGGCAATTGACCTTTTCGAGCAAGCAATCGACGTCGACCCGGCCTACGCGCTCGCCTACAGTGGGTTGTCCGATTCTTACAACCTCTTGAGTCTCTACAGCAGAGTGCCTCCGCGAGAAACCATGCCCTTGGCCAAGTCCGCGGCGATGCGAGCTCTGGAACTGGACGACAGGCTGGCTGAGGCGCACACTTCTCTGGCCTATTCACTCCTTTACTACGACCGGGACTGGGAAGGGGCTCAGAGCGCCTTTGAGCGGGCTTTCGATCTGAATCCCAATTATGCAACGGCCCACCATTGGTATCATGAATATCTGACCGCACTTGGACGAATCGGTGAACAACGACTGGCGATTGGTCGCGCTGCGGAACTCGACCCCCTCTCTGTCATAATCAAAACGGAATTCGGCTGGGGATTCTACTATTCGAGAGAGTACGACCGTGCGATCAAGCACCTCGAAGGAACCCTCCAAATGCACCCGGGATTTCCCGTAGCTCATCTCATCCTCGGACTGGTCCACCAACAGAAGGGCAACTTCGAGGTGGCAGTGGCTGAAATCGAGAGGGCGATCGCGCTCTGATACCACAGAACACCTTTCCGCTCGCCCTGGGGATCCTCGGACACGCCTACGGGGCGGCTGGGAAGGAGGACGAGGCCGGCAGGGTGATGGACCAGCTGGAACTGCTCTCCAAGCGCGGTTATGTTTCCGCCTACGTCTGGGCTCTGGTCCAGCTGGGTATCCGCGATGTGCAGGCCGCGCTGCAGTCCCTTGAAACGGCATTCGATGAACACGATGATCGGGTGATCTATCTGGGTGTAGAACCCTTGTTCGACGATCTCCGCACAGAAGCTTCCTTTCAGAAACTCATTTGCCGAATCGGACTACCTTAGCCCAGCCCCCAGCCGATGGCCAGATCATTTAAGAAAAGAAACTTGCCGAGGCCTTGGAGTGCGGAGTGTAGCTCCGCCTTGGACACAAGGCGCCGATTCTCGGCACACTCCAGGGCGCCTGCGGCGCAATGCCGTACAAATCGAGCTTCATCTTAAACGACAACCAGTGCTCCATTCGATGCTCGCAAACCTTCCCCCTTGCCTTTGCCCTTCCCCGATAAGTGACTAGTCACAGGTCCTTTTTTTCTCTCAGTCCTTCATAAGAAGGAATAAGGAATGCTGCGGGAAGGCGGGGGGAATTGTTGCTCCCTAGAATCGCTCTCGAACTCGTGCTACGGACCCATATCAGAGACCAAGCAGAGTTCCATTTCACAAGGAGTTGAGTATGAAAGCCACGCAAAAAATCGTTCATTCCGATACTGAACGAATAGATATTGACCTGATCCGATACATAGCGAGGGACGAGGAGGAGGCGTTGGTACGTCTTCAGAGCGATACGAAAAAACTGGCCTACACCACCGTCTTGAGAATTCTGAGATGTCCCGCTGAATTCCTGATTCTCACAATGGGTCTTCTCGCCCTCGGTTGTAGCGACGGACCGCCGACGCAGCCAGCTCGATCCGCTCCACTTGACGTGGCCCTGGCCGCACTCTCTTGCGATGTCGCCCTGGCCCCGCACCAGGGTAAAGCCCCTTTGGATGACGAAATTGCCGCTCTGCAAAGGAAGATTCGCCAAGAGAATGCCCCCAGGGGATCACTGGAGCGGCTGGGTTGGCTCTTCGTCTCGAAGGCGCGCCGAGCTTTCGACACCGGCTACTACAAGCTCGCCGAGCAGTCCGCCTTTTGTCTACTAGCGCAAGATCCGAAGAGCCCGTCAGCCGCCCTTCTTCGAGGACATATTCTCCACAACTTACACCGCTTCAAGGAGGCGGAAGTCTTGGCCAGAGATCTGGTAGCAACTCGCGGCCTGTCCTTCGATTATGGACTCCTGGGCGACGTTCTCATGGAACAGGGGAACCTGTCTGAAGCCGCTGAGGCCTACCAAGAAATGGTGGACATTCGCCCCGACCTGCGTGCCTACAGCCGAGCCGCCCACGTCCGCTGGCTCAAAGGGGATCTCGAGGGGGCGACGGATCTCTTGAGCATGGCGACACGCACCGGAAGCTTTAGAGATCCGGAGCCCATCGCATGGGCCTACTCACGGCTTGCAATCTACGAGCTTCAGGCGGGCCTGGAGTGGGAAGCACTCAGGTCCAGCGATCGGGCGCTCGAACTGCTGCCAAACTACGCCCCTGCGCTCCTCTCAAGAGGCCGAGTCCACTTGGCACGTAGCAACTTTTCCGAAGCAACGAAAGACCTCGCTAGGGCAGCCGAGTTGAATCCTCTGCCCGAATATAGATGGGCACTTTCTGAAGCCCTCAGCTCGCTGGGGCGAGAGGCCCAGGCTCTGGAAGTCGAAAAGATTCTTAGATCGAGTGGCGTTCGGGAGGATCCCCGGACGCTTTCATTATACCTGTCAACCCGCAACACAGACCCGGATCTGGCCGTTCGCCTGGCCCGGGAAGAGATGCAGACTCGCCAGGACATTTTGAGTTTGGACGCCTTGGCCTGGTCGCTCCAGGCGGCCGGAAGAATCGAGGAGTCGTATTCGGCGATGAAGGCCGCTTTGGCCGAGAAGACCGAGGACGCGCGCTTCCACCTCCATGCCGGGGTGATCGCAGCTCGGGCATCCCAATCTCGGGAGGCTGCTATATGGCTCGAGAAGGCAGGACAAATTCGACAGATGCTTCTGCCTTCCGAGCAAAAACTGCTGACGACCTGGCGCGCCCGCCTGGACGTCGTAAACAAAAGCGAAGCGCCGCTCTGAGTAGTTCTCAGCGCAGCCTTCAACTTTACTTAGAAGAGAGAAAACATAATCATGAATTTCACAAAAAAAGCTTTCACGACAACGCTGATGTCAATATTCGGGAGCCTCGTCTTGGCTTCGAGCCACATGGACGCACCCTTGATCACTCTTGACGACGCAGCGAATACGACCGATGTCTACGCTTTTCGGAGCTCCGATGGCACCACTCAATACCTGACGACGGCTCTGGCAGTCTACCCATTCGAGGAGCCCAGCATTGGGCCCAACACGTACAACTTCGACGACAACGTCCTTTATGCGATCCACCTGGCTCTTGGGGATGACGTCGCTGCCGGACGCACCACGCTAAGCTATCAGTTTCGTTTCACAACCAGTTTCAAGAACGTTGAGACAATTCTCCAGTCCTATTTGGGAGTGGTCAATGACGTCGATGACGCAAGTCAAAATCTTACCCAGACCTACACGGTTACACTAGTCGATCATCGCGCGGATCTGGCGCCGACCCTGGGCAGTTGCGTTGTTCCACCGAACAACCAGGGAATTGCCACGCCTCTTTACAATCAGGCCGACAACGGCGAGAATCCGGCGAAATCGGGCGCCACCACTTCTGCCGAGCTCGATCCGTACACCTCGCAAGCGATCTGCTCACTGGACAGCGGCTACCTCGCCTTCGCCGGACAGCGAGACGACGGATTCTACGCCTACATCCAGGCGGTCTTTGACCTGTTGCAGCTGCGCGGGCCCGAGGACCGGTTCGATTCACAAAGCGGATTCAACGTCCACACCATGGTCCTGAACATCCCGCTGAGCGAGTTGAACGGAGAGATGCAGGTGGTTGGAGTCTACGCCACCACGAGCCGTCAGTCAGTGACCATCCTGCGCGAGGACAACAGCGGTCCCCAACATATGGGTAACTTTGTGCAGGTTGCTCGCCAAGGCAACCCCCTCTTCAACGAGGCTTTTGTAGCGATCGAGGACAAGGATCTCTATAACCGAACCTCGCCGCAGACGGACGATCTGCTCTTCAGCAAATATGCCCTCAACCCTGAGCTGGCGGTCTTGATCAACGCCATACTCTTTGGTGGCCAAGGGCCTGCCATCGAGACCGATCGCACAGACTTGGCGGGGATCTTCATCCCCGATGTGATCAAGGTCGACTTGTCGACGGGACCCGCCCGACTGGCAGGTCCTCCCGACGACGAAGGGTTCTCGCGACTCAGCGTATTTGGAGGTGATGCTTTGACCAGTGCGGTGCAGCCAGGGCTTCCAGGCTTTCCCGCAGGCACGATTCCGGGCGGCTGGCCAAACGGACGGCGTTTTGGTGACGATGTCCTGGATATTGCCGTTACTGCCGCGATCAGCGATTTGCGGAGCGATCCGCTCATCATTAACGGTCCAGCCGGAGACTCCGTGGATGCCAACGACATCGCCTACAACAAGGTATTCCCTTATGCAGCTACTCCCTTGAACGGACGGTTGCACGCGCACAACGGCCTGGCCGAGACCGCGACCCTCAACTTCGCTCACTTCGGGAATGGCGAGGGATTTTCCTCGGACATCGTGCTGACCAATCCTTCCGACACCACCGAGGTTTTAGGCCGAATTGACTTCCGGGATGCCAACGGCAATCCACTCTTTGTGGGAATCGTTGCTGCACCGGGGATCGTGCCAAGCGATAGCACTATTTCCGGTGGCAGCGGCTTGTCGTTTCAGCTCACCAGCAGCGTCGATGTTGTCCTTCCGAGACTGGGCACACTTACCGTCTCAACAGACGGCACCGGACCGGTTGCAGTGGGTTCTGCAATCGTCACCGCCGATGCGGCATTAGGCGGAGTGATCCGTTTCAACATTCCGGGCATCGGGATCGCCGGCGTTCCGGTCAGCCAGCCTCTGCAAGGCTTCACGATTCCCGTGCGGCGTGAGATGCAGATCAATTCCGGAATCGCTATCAGCAGTACGGCGCGCCGGGAAATCACTCTGAATTTGAGATTGCTCGACGCCGAAGGCCGGGAGCTCACTCAGAGGAAGATTGAAAATTTTCCCGCTCGAGGACACATGTCCCTTTTCATCGACGAGCTCTTTCTCGAAGCTGATACCAACGGCTTCCGTGGATCTCTCGTGGTTGAGGCCAGCGGTGGCGTGGTAATTGCGACGGCTCTGGAGCTCGGCAACCAGCCCGGTCAGTTTACGACTCTGCCCGTAACTCCACTTCAATAACAAACACCGTCTTTGGATCCTCTGATCCGAGCTCTAAAGACAGGTAACCCGGCGGCAAGCCTCGCTAAGGGTCAGCCGCCGGGCCTTCCAAGGCTAGGAATATGTCCACACGAGTTCTCTTTCTCTTCTTTTTATTGCCCTTCTGGGTCGGCTTTGGAGCGGCCCACGATCCCGGGCTCAGCACCATGAACGTGACGATCGAGCCGGAGAATCTCACCGCCGTGCTGTCGTTCGCTCCAGCTGACCTTGAGACCGCTGTCCTGACCGACCGGGATCGCGATGGAAACGTCACTCCTCCTGAGCTCGAGGCGGCAAGACTTGCCCTCGAAAGGTTCGCTCTCCGCACCCTTGAAGTTCAATTTGACGGCCGGCCTTCTGAAGCAAACGAGGTACAAGTTTTTCTCTCCGATAGAGAGACAATTTGCTTCCGGCTGAGATTCACTTTGCAATTCCCGTCGGAGCTGACGGTTCGTTCTTCCTTGCTGGCCGACCTTCCTTCCGGCCACAGACAGTATGTTTCTCTGCATGAGAGTGCCAGCACGTTGATCGCCGAGCGTTTGCTCGATGCGAAGAACAATCTCTTTCGTAGCGCCCTGAACGGTTCCATCAATTCATTGAGGCCCTGGTCGGATCGATTTGTACAATTCCTCTTACTCGGCGTGGAACACATCCTCACCGGCTACGATCACTTGTTGTTCCTCCTCGCGCTGCTGGTAGTCGGTGGCAGCCTCAAAGAGACCGTCAAAATAATTTCAGCCTTCACACTCGCCCACTCCTTGACGCTCGCCTTGTCCGTTCTGGACCTGGTCAGGATACCGATTGGCATCGTCGAGCCGGCGATCGCGATCTCTGTGATCTATATCGGTTTTGAGAACGTATTTCGACGCACTCTCAATCGCCGCTGGCTGCTTTCCTTCGGTTTCGGTCTTATCCATGGGCTTGGATTCGCCTCAGTTCTCCACGAGCTCGGACTCGGAAACTCTGGAGCCATCACCATCCCACTCGTATCTTTCAACATCGGAGTGGAGTTGGGGCAACTCGCCATCGCCATGGCGGTTCTACCTCTGATTTGGAAACTGAAAAGCCAACCCTCGTTTGAAGTTCGGTACGTTCCTGGGTGTTCTGTGATTTTCATTCTGGCGGGGACCTATTGGCTGTTTGAAAGGGTGTTATGACGAGCTATGAATTCGAATCCGTCTGGCGCTTCGATGCACCGCTCTCGAAGATTTGGGAAGCACTGTGCCATCCAGAGAGTTGGCCGACTTGGTGGCGTGCCGTTCAAGCGGTTGAGGATCTTAAGAGGGGTGACCCGCATGGGGTCGGCGCATTGCGCCGTTACACCTGGCGCGGGGTGATTCCTTACAGCTTGACCTTAGATATGCGAACAACGGTCGTCGTCCCACAAAGTCGCTTGGAAGGGGAGGCCTGCGGAGACTTGCACGGCACGGGGCGGTGGCAGTTCTCAACCGAGGATGGCTCGACGGTCGTTCGCTACGAGTGGACAGTGGCAGTGCGGAAGCCTTGGATCAGTGTGCTTTCACCACTTGCACGCCCACTCTTCGAATGGAATCACGATGTGGTGATGCGTTGGGGTCAGGAAGGGCTATCCAAGTGGGTTGCGGGTCCAGGTGATCCAGCGCCAAGGCTCCGAGATCTGAGCCAGGCATGATTTCATGCTCAACGTAGCTTGAGTAATTTGCTTGGTGTCGCTCCTCCTCGGCAGACTTGCACGCCCGTGCCCATGCCCATGCCCATGGTTTCCCGGAGGACAGCCACCGTTTTCACCGGAATACGCAGCCACCCTTGCTCAGCGCAGAGGGAGCTCGTGGATGAGCACATCCGAGTGCTGAGGGCCGGGCTTGTCGGTTCTGGGCGAGTCGGCGAAACTTGTGGCAACGAACACGAGCGCATCTCCAACGAGAACTCCGGTCGTCGGATAGGCTAAATCCGCTTGATTGTCGACCAGCGTTTCAACCCGGCTCACGGTCATCAGGTTATCGTCAAGAACGAGCCTCGACACTTTCTTTGATCGTGGTAGTAAAGGCCATCGGTTCCCAGCTCTTCATCGTCAGGGACCGCTAGTGGTAGGATCTTACCCGTCGCTAGTTCCAACCGGTGGATTCTGAGATCCACTGTGAAGAACAGGAATCGCTTGAAGGAAAGACCGAGGCAGAACCCATCAATATTGCCTCAAAGCCATCTGGGGATCGATCCTGGCGGCGCCGGACGCGGGGATCCAGAGGGCGGCGATGGCCACCAGGTTGAGAAGCAGCGGGCCCACTAGCCAGAGGTTGGAGTCTGTCGCCGTGAACCCGTAGAAGATGCTCTCCAGAAGACTCGAGGCAGCGAGCACTCCCAGAAGACCCATCCCGGTGCCCAGCAGAGCGGGTTTGAGTCCTTCACTTATCAGTTGGTGGCGAATCTCCCGGCGGCCCGCACCTAGAGCCATGCGAACTCCGACTTCCCGTCGTCGGCCGGAGACGGAATAGCTCATCACGGAGTAGACTCCCAAAGCGCCCAAGATCAGGCAGAGAAGGGCGAAGACATTCAGCAGTCCGGCGGTCAACCGGTCGGAGCCAATATTGCGGTCGATCCGTTCCGTGAGACTGGTGAAGGAGTGGATGATCAGGTGTTCATCCACCTGCTGCGTCTCGGAACGTACGCTCTCTATCAAGGGAGCCGATCCGAGAGAACTCCGCAGGACAAAGGAGATGTTCCCACGAGCAGCGAGCGGACGGTATAGGCTGGGGGCGGGGGGATCCGTGAGTTGCCATTCGCGCACATCACCCACCACTCCTACGATCTCAAGTTCCGTCCCGCTGGGCAGGATCAGCCGGTGCCCAAGCGGCATCTCTCCAGGCCAGTGCTGCTCGGCAAGCTTGCGATTTACCAGCGTCACGTTGCGACCGTTTTCGATATCTACCTGGCTTAGATCGCGACCCGCAATCAGGGGGATAGACATCGATTTGAAGTAGTCCGTAGAGACTTGTCGTACGTTGGCTCGGAACACCTGCTCATCGGATGCGATCCCGTAACGAAGTATGGAGTTGACGAAAGAAAATGGCAGAGTATTGGCAGCCGCTGCCGATTTGACGCCCGGTATCGAGCGATAGCGTTCCAGCAAGTCCTGTGAAACTGCCTGCTGCTGGGCAGGCTCGGGTAGTCTCGAGACCGGGATATCGAGTTCGAAGACCAGGTTCTGGTCGGTTTGGAAACCAGTGTCGATAGAGCGAAGCCTGGCCAGACTCCCGAGAGCTGCTGTTGCTAACACCAGAAGCGCGACAGCGATCGTCATTTCTCCCGCGATCATGCAGGCTCGTAGACGGCCCATCTGCCGTCCTTCGGTAGTCCGCCCCGAAATACTTTGCAGCATGTTCGAGAGTGGATTCCGGCTCTCCAGAATGGCTGGTACCACTCCGAAGAAGAGCAAGCTGAAAAGAGTGGCTCCAACGGAGAAGAGGAGCACGCCGGCGTTGAGTTCAATCTCCTCGGGCCGGGGAAGACCTGAGGCCGGCATACTCCTGACCAGAAGCAGCGAGAAGTGAACGAGGGCGACGCCTAATGCCCCCCCAGAAAACGCCAGGAGGGCTGCTTCGGTCAATGGTTTTCGGATCGCTTCGAGGCGATTCGCACCCAGAGCGTAGCGCAGGGCTAGTTCCCCTCGGTGACGTGAAGAGCGAGCCTGGACCAGATTGGCGAGGTTTGCACAAATCACCAAGAGCAAAGCACCTGAAGCCAACCACAGAAGTGTCAGCTCGGAAAGAATACTCCCCCCGTGCAACTCGGCGACAATTCGGGTTGTCAGTCCCCGACCTTCTTTTGGCAAGCGATCCGCAAACTCGATCTGGTGGAAGGCCTGATCCAATTCGTCGAGTCCCGTGTCGATCGGAACTTCGTCGCTGAGTCGCGCAATGGCAAAGAGGTAGGGAGCTGTCGGGGTGGAACTCGGTGCCCCAAAGAACACGGGCAGCATCAAATCGATCTGACCCCAGGGCAACCAGAGGTCGGGAGGCAGGACTCCCACAATGGTTAGGCTCGGTGTGAAGCCGGGGGGCGGACTCGATCCCGCCACTTCCACGGTGAGGCGTTGGCCGATGACCTCCTCACTGCCTCCAAACAGACTGAACCAGAGGCGGTGGCTGATGACCGTGACTTCCCGGCGGCTCTCCGAGAAATCAGATTTCAGCAGCGAACGTCCCAAGACCGGAACAATCCCACACAATTCAAAGAAATTGTCAGAAACTCTGGCCACCCTCCATCGTTGCGGGCCCTCTTCCTCAAAGATTGAGAACTGTAAGATGTCGACGGCAGAGACAGGATGCCTCCCGCCACTTGTCACGCGCAGGTCCTCCAGGACCTGCTCGCTCAAGGGGATGATTGGGGAGATGCTGGGGACATTCTGACGCAATGTGACCAGCCGCTCAGGAGCTCTGAGCCCAAGAGATGAGAAGGAAACATGATGGACCACGGTGAAAATGACGGTCACCGAGGCAATCCCCCAGACCTAACGTTAGCACTCCTGGCAGAGTGAACAAGGGATCCTTGAGTAGACCCCTAAAGGCGCTCCTGAGCTCTTTGAAAATGGAATTCAATCGATTCGTCCTCTAGGAGTCTGCGCGGCAGGAAATGTCCGGGCTGGTGAATAAAATGGCGATATGGGAACGACATTTCGGAAGTACCAGCCGGAGCAGAGCTTCTTGCTACCCCCCTCCCCGCGAGATTGGTTGCCGGAAGATCATCTGTCCTACTTTATCTCCGAAACGGTGGATGAGCTGGATCTGAGTGGATTCTACGCGCCGTACGAAGGGGACGGGCGGCGCAATCGGCCGTTTGATCCGAGGATGATGGTGAAGATCCTGATTTATGGGTACGCGACGGGAACGTTCTCGTCGCGGAAACTGGCTCGTCGAGTGTATGAGGACGTGGCTGTTCGAGTGTTGTCGGCGGGTAATTTTCCAGCCCACCGGACGATGGCGGAGTTTCGTCAACGTCATCTCAAAGAGTTCAAGAAACTGTTTGGACAGGTGGCGCGGATCGCGGCCGAGGCGGGATTGGTCAAGCTGGGGCGAGTGGCGGTGGACGGCTGTAAGATCAAGGCCAACGCCAGCAAACATAAGGCGATGAGCTATTCACGGATGTTGGAAGAAGAGAAAAGGCTGGAAGGAGAGATCACCGAACTGTTGGATCGTGCGCAGCAGGTGGATAAAGCGGAAGACGAGCTCTACGGCGAAGAGAATCAGGGAGACGAACTGCCTGAAGAGTTACGCCGCCGCGAAGATCGGCTGAAAAAGATCGGGGAGGCAAAGCAGCGAGTGGAGCAACGGCAGGCCGAGGCGGATCGGAAGCGCGGCCGCAAGCCCGGAGACGGTCGCAAGAACCCGCGCGGAGGACGCCCCTTCAAGCGGGAGTTTGGAGTTCCCGAGGAGAAGGCCCAAGACAACTTTACAGATCCGGAAAGTCGAATCATGAAGAGCTCTGGGGGATTCGAACAATGCTACAACACGCAAGCCGCTGTGGATGAGGAGACACAGATGATCGTGGCCACGGGGGTTACCAATAACGCGGCCGACAACAGACAATTACTGGGGATGATCGATGCGGTCCAAGAGAACCTGGAGCACCCTCCCGAGCAGGTAGTGGCCGACGCCGGGTATAAGTCCGAGGAGAACTTTGAAGGTCTAGAAGAACGCGAGATCGATGGCTACATCTCTTTGGGCCGAGAGGGGCGAGATCCAGAGCCGTCGGAAAATCTCCCCGCCACGCTGCGCATGTTCAAGAAGCTGGGCACGGAGGCGGGGCAAACTGTCTACCGCCGGCGCAAGGTGATCGCGGAACCTGTATTCGGCTGGGTTAAACAGGTCCTTGGCTTTCGAACCTTCAGCTTGAGGGGACTCGAGAAAGTGGAAGGCGAGTGGGACCTGGTCTGTCTCGCCCTGAACTTGAAACGCATGCATGGGCGCCTACCCACCTGCTGAGCAGGTTCGGACGGAAAGATGCCCTCCCCCTGGGCTCATTTTCAGCAGTTCGGCCGCCTCTGCAAGCGGAAGCACGATAAAGATCGCCCTTTCTCGTATAGGGCACCCGAAACATAAACTCAAGAATTGGAAATTCCACGTTGATCAGAAACTCCTGCCGCGCAGACTCCTAGCCCGCATAATTCATAAATTGTCGGCTGTAGGCCCGCAATCATCCGCACTGACTGTGTTGCCCACCCTCGGGCTGCTCAACAGAGTGCACGACTAT
>CBDDCF010000032.1:0-352436 GCA_965225995.1 Acidobacteriota bacterium
AATGGGTTCACCAGTCTCATGGGAACCATCAATGCCCGCACAGACGAGCCCACAGAGCGAGCCGAACTCATCGAACACGGGTCCACCGCTCATTCCGGCATCGAAACGAGCGCTCACTTGGTAGCACGGAAAAGGTAGCATTGCTTGGTCACGGCGCCATTCATGGATTTCACGCACAATGCCGACACTCGACATGAAGTTGTCTTTGACAACGATATGGAGCCCTCCTGCCGTGTCCCTGGACGCGCGAGCCAGACCTTGCCTGTAGCCGAACGCAGCAACCCGCTCGTCCACCTGAGGTGCGAAGGGATTAACTTTAGGCGCGTTCCAGCGGTGCGGTTTATCCGGATCACCTTTCCTCGGATTGGAGGATGTCCGGAGAAGGGCCAAGTCCGAACCAGGATGGGCAATAGCCGATATCACGTCCCAAATCACATACTCGGGACCGGGTAGGACTTGGACAGCGGCAAGGCCTCGGTCGACTGTGATGCCCGATCCCCGTGAGGTGGACCCGACACTACTGGAGGCGGCACACCCCGGCACAGACAAAAGCACGTGCTTTGCGGTCACAAGCAAATGACCGCAAAGAACTGTTGCCGAACCGACCACGAGCGGCGCTTCGGAGTAAAGGTCCACAACCAGTCGCAGCACTACTTCCGCGATGGGTGCAGCAGGCTCAAGTTTTTCAAACGGCTTGTCGACCGGAAACGTGGACAGTCTGCGACGCAAGCTTCTGCCTCCACTGTAGGTGTGGGATTGTCGCACGACAGGAAGATTCGATAGAATCATCCGCTCTGCGCCATGCGCTTCTGCCATCTCTCTTGTTGGAATCCTCGGATTCAGTGCTCGGAGTGACCCGGCCGACTTGACCGTGCTCCGCGCTGACGCTGGTTTTAAATAGGATCCATAGCCCCGGAGATATTGCGATTACAGTTTTCATTGGTTGTTCTGCTTAATCTTTGGCCTCCGGTTTCTCTAACAAACCTAAAGCCACAAATGGCGTACACACCCGCAGGGACCAACTCAAGTAATGCGCTGACCTGCAAGAGGAGGTTCTATCGTTTTCGGTACGGGAATCCAGGCGGCATTGTTCACAGATGTAGGGCCCTCCGGTCGCGCTCGGGTTTCGTTGAGCGCCTCTCCGTGCAAACGCCCAAGACGTGGTTGATGGTCTCTTCCAAATTTCCATCGGTCACCTGAAGATACCTGAGCCCGCCCCATAAAACGATCCCACCCTCTAAGTTAGCCCCGAGACCAACTTGAGCTCACTCCAAGGAGCCATCGCCGCCAAGAGCGACACCACCTGGCGTTCCGGGTTCTGGTCGGAACTGCCCACCCATGCATAGCCGATGCGGTGGACCGTGCCTCCAGCTCTGTCAGGAAGAACTCTATGACCCTGGACAGGATGTGTCCATCAATCCAAATAAGAACTCTATTCTGACGCCCTCAGCGCCCCATCCCTGACGTTAGGCTAGGGTATGCCTCAACTGGACAGAGCAAGATAATGCGGGGAAAAGGGCTGTTGTTGGCCACGAGCGGCCATTCGGATGGCTCTTATCGTACGATCTTTTCCGTTTCGTGAGGTGGGCCCTTTATTCGGGAAGACCGCCCCGCTTCAAGGTGTTTGCATCGTGACTTCCTCGACCGCTCCACCGCTTCATCCACGAAATTGAAGTTCGACGACGCATACCGGCACCGGATCAAGGTCAAGTTTCCGTGATCGAGGGTCTCTGTCTGCGAGGACGTGGCAGACCTCCAATTATAGTGTATGCTAGGTGTATGTCACGCACCAATGTGAATATCGACGATGAGGCGTGCGCAGAGGTCATGCGACGCTACCACCTAGCGACAAAGCGCGAGGCGGTCAACTTAGCACTTCGAACCCTTGCGGCGGAACCTCTCGGCGTTGAGGAAGCCCGGCATCTTCGTGGTTCAGGTTGGGAAGGGGACCTAGGCGAATTGCGGACCAGTCGCTTGACGTGATTCTAATTGATACGTCCGCATGGGTCGAATTTCTTCGGGACACCGGGTCCTCGACCTGCAATCGTGTCGAGGCCCTGCTCGAAAGCGAGATCGCGATCTGCGATGCGGTTCAGATGGAAGTGCTCGCTGGCGCGCGCGACGAACAGCATCTGCATAACCTCCGTCGGCTGCTTGCACGGGCGACCGTTTTCCCCACGGGGCCAATGCACTACGACGATGCAGCCGCTCTCTATCGCCTCTGTCGCCAGGAAGGGGAAACCGTTCGCAAGTTGATCGATTGTCTCATCGGCGCTGTCGCCATTCGCGCCGATGTGCCCGTTCTTCATAACGACGACGATTTCGACGTTCTCGCGCGTCATACGGATCTGAAAACGGACCTGAAAATTGTCACATGAAGTGATCGGGGCGGGTACATGCTTCCATTCCTTTCCCTTTCGTCTACTTGTTTGGGTCTGTAAGGGGACACGCAGACCGGCTCAGCGGCTTGGTGGCTGTTCATAGCTCGTGGAGGGGAGGGATACTCGATTGATGCATACGAATCCTCCGCCCCCAAGCGAATTTGCTTACTGTCTCGGGCGAAACAAATGGAGATGGAAACGCCGTGATTGATCCGGTCCACTCGCTAGCATTCTCGATTCAGGCCAATCGTGGCGTCTACGCTGTTCTTTTGGGTTCGGGCGTATCGGGGTTCCGACAGTAACGGAGCAAAATCGCACGTTAAGGGCCGCTCTTGGGACCGCCTAGCGAGCCAGGACCTGTCGCCCTCGGTTTCTCAAGGAACCATCTGGCGCTACGTAGCGGTAGATGGTCGCCTTGGTTACGCCTAGCTCTAGGCAATAGCTCGCTGACCTTCGTGTCGCGCTGCGCCATCGCTGCCTGAGCTAGCCGCACCTGCGCTTTGCTCAGCGCGTGAGGGCGCCCTCCCTTCCTGCCCCTGGCTCGTGCAGAGGCCAATCCAGCGAGGGTCCGTTCCCGGATCAGCTCTCGTTCGAATTCCGCCAAAGCCGCGAAGAGCGCGAAGACAAACTTTCCGCTGGCCGTCGTCGTGTCGAGGCTGGCCCCTTGTCCGGCGAGCACCCGGATCCCGATGTCCCTGTCGTTGAGGTCTTGCACCAGGTTGACGAGATGGCGGAGATTGCGACCGAGGCGATCGAGCCTCCAGACGACGATCACGTCTCCCTGCCGCGCCGCCTTGAGGAAGGCGGCGAGCCCCGGGCGGTCCTCACTCTGTCCGGACGCTTGGTCCTGGTAGATCGCGTCGTCGCTGACGCCGGCCTCGCGCAGAGCATCCCTCTGCAGGTCGAGGCTCTGGGAACCGTCCGCCTTCGATATCCGCGCGTAGCCGATCAGCACTGGCGTCTCCAAAACGACCGTTTCTGTGACACCTGAGAAGGGAGCGAAATCCGTGCCTTAGGCGGTCTCACAATCAGTATCTTAAACTAAGACTCGGAAACCCTCGGCTCCAATCGGAAGAGACAGCAGTGCCGGCATCTATTTTCTCATGTACCAGTTGATTTCATCGTGAAGCTGCAGATGACTCGTTAGAGGAAACAGAATAGACCGAGCCTCCTGGAGAGCCGACTCGACCTCCTCGCGTTTCGGGCGATACGCTCGCTTGTGAACGACTTGATTCCGCAGCGTATTGATTCTCGTGTCCTTGAGGCTCTTGAGAAGAGGGATCAACTTCAAGTCACCTACACTGTCAATGGCCACGTCCTTAGGATCTCCTGGTCGATCCGACAGCCCCGCTATCACCGCAGCCGCATCGGCCAGGCTTCCCGCGGCCGGGCGATGATCGGGCCAGGAAGGGGAAAGGGAGAGTTGATTTTCTCGGTTCTTGCGCATTTTTCTTTCCAACTATTTACAGTCTTCTGGATGGGAACTAACTAGAAGTCTTGAGAGGCCCATGTAATACTTGTATTTCAACAAGTACCCAGGAGAAACCGCCATGAAGATCGCAAGCCTTCGCTTACCTGATGAAATCTTTCAACGCCTGGACCGGCTGGCCGCCCGCACCGGGCGCAGCAAGACCTTCTACATGCAGGCGGCCATCCAGGAGCATTTGGACGATCTCGAGGACTTGTATCTTGCCGAGCAACGGCTGATCGACATTCGAGCCGGGAAATCTCAGACCGTGCCACTCGAAGAAGTCATGGAACGCTATGGCCTGGAAGATCGAGCTTGACCGCGCCGCCGTCCGCGAGTTGGGCAAGCTCGATCAACAGACGGCACGGCGTATCCTTGCCTTTCTGCATAGCCGCGTTGCCACGCTGGACGATCCGCGTAGCATCGGGGAGGCCCTCAAGGGTTCCAAGCTGGGCGAGTTCTGGAAGTACCGGATAGGCGATTACCGCGTCATCGCCCGCATCGAGGGGGGCAGAATCGAACTGACGTATGGCTTTGTGGAGGCCGCAAGAACATCCCCCGTCAGCATCCAAAATGAATCAGCGTTGCGGTACGAAGTGCCCCCTCACATTTGGGAGTCCGGTATGTCGATTGCCGCCTGGGTGGAGGAGATCAGGACAACCCTCACGTAGTTCGTCGCCTTGAGACGTCAACGCGAGAGGCGTTGGTCATCGACATACGGGAAGCAATTTGAATGGTACTTATACATAAATAGGTATACTATAAGGATGGATGAGGCTGTACGGCCCGTGCGCTGGGTCGGCTCCGCGCTACGAGATCTCAAAGAGTTTCCGAGGGCTGTACAGCGCGATATCGGTCAGGCTCTCTACGCCGCCCAGTGCGGCGTGGCCTACCCTTCAATCAAAGCGCTGAAGGGTTTTCAAGGCGCTTCGGTTCTTGAGATCATCGCGCCGTTTGAGACCGACACCTATAGGGCTGTGTACACCGTCCAATTTGGATCGGCGATCTACGTTTTGCACGCCTTCAAGAAGAATGCTAAAAAAGGCCGGAAGACGCCGAAAAAGGAAATAGACCTAATTAAGACCCGACTAGAAACTGCGCGTCAGAACCATAACAGGAGGTAGATCTGATGGCCAAGAAGACGAACGATACGAATGTGGCGGAGAGTAGTGGCAACGTCTTCGCTGACCTTGGATTTCCGAACGCTGCTCGCGAGCAGTTGAAGGCGAAGCTCAGGTTGGAGATCTACCGAGCCATCAAGGACCGGGGTCTTACGCAAACCCAAGCCGGAAAGATTCTGGGCATTCAGCAGCCGCACGTCTCGGCGCTAATAAACGGGCGCTCTGTGAACTATTCTCTCGGACGGCTGTTCGAGTTTCTGAACGCGCTTGGCCACGATGTCGAGATTGCGGTGCGGCCCAAAGCACCGCAATCCTCGGCTGCCCACACGAGCGTGTGTGGTGGTACAACCGTAGCGGCCCAGTGAAAGAACTCCACGACGGCTGAGGCCTGCGGGTCGATAAGGAGTTATGTAAATGGGAGGATCAAAAGAAGGTGGGGAAAAAGCCCAAATGGGCTTTGTTGAGGCTTACGAATGCATGACGATCAAAGCAAACGCGACTTAAGGGAACAGCGTCCGTCGGGCCAGTTGGCCGCCACGACTGTTCCTGATCGTCGATAAAGAGGATTACTTGGGCGACACCCTCACCCCCGGCTTTCCGACCGGAACACTCAGATCGGCTTCTCGAACGGGACGTGCCCATGCTGTGTTTGTTGCCGCCGGACGATCAGGACAGCGAATGCCCGACGATCAGTAAACCATGGTGTCCGTCGCGCATAACGACCTGATTGCGACCGATTGGGAGCGCGACCCAGGTTGATAGCGCGGCAAGTTGCCTTGTGGTCTTGTCTGGGGAACATGGGAAAATGAAACCATGCAGCGTCAACGCCACAAGTTGGTTCCGATTGCTGAAGCCTTGGCCGATCTGTCCGGCCCGGTCCAGGCGATCCGCGAGGCTTCGCCCCAGTTGCATCGTCACTTCTAGCCGATGCCGTTCCCCTAAATCCAATCTGTCAGGAAGAACTCTAAACCCTGGACGGGGTGTGTCCATCAATCCAAATAAGAACTCTATTCTGACGCCTTAGCGCGCCGGGCCTGACGTTAGGCTAGGGTATACTCCAACCCGACACCTTCCTACTTGGACATGTTAGGTCAGTCGTCTTCTGTAGCTGTTGGAGCTACTTCGGTTTTCACCGGGCTTTGAGTACCGCTGGCGGTTCGTACGACACCCCAGATCAGCGTGCCAATGGTCGCAAGAAATCCAAGGAATGAGATTAACGCCGCATGACGGACAAGAAATGACGCGTCACCTCGATAAATTGCTGATCCAGGGAACCACTCTTCCCAGGGCAACAGCCATACTGAAAGAGTGAGAACTGTCCCTGTCAGCTTCAGTGCCAAAAAAATTGGCCTAAAGGCAAAGCCGTCCGGTACGAATATGAGGATGAGACCGAAAGCGATCAAGAAAAATCCCCACATGGCCCGTTGCAAAGACCCACCTACTGTAGTTTGGGCCTGGGTAATAATCGTGCTAGCCAGGCTTGCCGTTGCCTCTACTTGATCTCTGGAGCGGCCAGAAATTTCTAATGTCCGACTCGTGTCCCAGAGTCGGATAGTGATCGAGCTAATCACACCTATTCGATTGCGATATTCGTAGGAGAAGGAGGTCGCTACAGGCGGAGCTGAACCCAACGTCTCCATCGAAATCTCCTCCGAGATCCTTAGGGTGGTCTGTCCGTCGCTCAACGAGAGGGTTTGACGTGTATCATCACTCTCGGCGGGGGTAGAGCCTTGTTGCTCAGCAAAAACCCGCAAGCGGCCTACCAGTTCTAGTAACTGCTCTTGGGAGAACCGCACGGGTCCGAATTCACGTTTAGTTGAAAACATCTCCTGTGCAGCGCACACGCAACCGCCACCCCACAGAAACACGAAGCTATACAGAACCAACTTTCTGATCATGGATATTTTCGGTGCCATATTCCCTCCCCTCCAGGTTGGAGGAAGCCTCCGGGTTGTGCAATCGCTCCTTTGTGCAACACCTGCAGACTGCTTTCGAATGGATAAAACATCAAGCAATACCACCACCCAGCTTTCCATCCGGCACATAGCCGTCACCGAGTATCAGGTAAAAATGACAGCGGAAAGGGTGGCTGCGTGTACGATTTCAATTTATAGCGTATTAGCTGATCAGGGGACCTCGCAATGAGAAACTGTCCGGATTTCCAAGCGATCAAGTTATTTATTTCGTTCGTTGCAGCGATGTCGAATTTGGTCAGAACTGCATGCAATTCTAGCGACTTAGGAGCCAGTATCATGGCTAGGTTCGGTGAGAGCGGGTAGTAAAAGGCAAGTAAACGAGAGACCTCGGCTGCGACCAGCACGTCACCCGCATCGGCCGTCTCGAGCAGTCGCCCGATCTCCTGGTCTCTCCAAGACCTCCGACCGCTGGTGGTGTCCTCCACGAACTCGATCGGAGCAATGCCTTGAGAGTTGCAATAGTCGAGCACTGAGAGCTTCTGGTTCTCGACGTCCTGCGTGTGGGTGGACACTCGAAGATAGGCGTAATTGGCCACGGGTTCAGCGAAACGGTCGTTGGGAGATGTTGTGGACGGAGAGCGTCCACAACAATAGCATGGGATCGGTCCCTATCCGTTCACCGAATACGATCCCTTTCTCTGGACACCGATGCCGGTCGACTTCCTGAGCGAAACGCAGAGAGCTGCCTACAGCCGGTATGCCGGAGAGCCGTCGGCCGAGCAACTCGCTCGGTACTTTCATCTCGCCGCCCATGATCGTTCGGTGATTGCCACGCGCCGAGGGGATGAGAATCGGCTCGGGGTTGCAGTCCAATTGGTTGTATTTCAACACGAATGTTGGGCGCTACCCTTGTTAGTTAAGACTTGCCCGGTCCTGCATATCCATCTGCACCCCTAGACCTCGAAAGTGACGATAACGTCCTTGGTTCTTCATGGCCTTCAGATCACCTCAGTTTTTGCTTCCCATCCGGGGACAAGCTTGCACAAAGGAACGGTTGCGCACCGTCATTGTCCCGGCGCCGCCGCGGGATCGCCGCCGCCGACATCAACCGGTTGAGACTGCCACTTCCGGACTGCGCCTTACCCGACCGTTCCGCGGGCCGTGCGCAGCAGCGCCAGCGCGTAGACCACTCCAATGACCGGAACCACCGAGAAGGCCAGCGCCAGGTCCCAATCACCCCGCACGCGGCCCGCAGCCATCAGCTGCGCAAGGCCCAGGTCGGCGATCACGTTCACTGTCAGGAGTGCCGCTAGGGCAAGGATCGTCGTCGTGGCGAGGCGAGGCCGCAACACGAGCACTAGCACGCCCGCGGCGCCAAGCGGATGCAGGAGGACCACTAGCAGCCGTTGCCAGACGTCTCCACCGTTCGCGAATGCACCCACCAGGGCCGTGAAGCCGGCGAAGACCGCGTGCATCACCGCGAGCACCGCCACTGACATCCGGAAGCTGGTCATGGGGACATTATAGTCCCGCCAGGGCTCTCGTCCTCTGAACAGGCCAACGCCGTCCTTCGATCAAGTTGATAATGCCATCCCGACAACATCCAGGCGAACCCACTGAACGAGAACCTCGCCATCGGCGGGGCGTTCGCACTGCTCGTTGCAGGTCGACATTCTATTTGTGGAAACGAGCGTATCAGGCCGGTGGAGAGCTAGTAGAGGAAGAGGTGTGAAGGTCGAACTCACCCGGCTATGTATAGAGGGAGGCAAGGCACATCGAGTGGACGAATGGTTGCGGATGACCAACGCTCGCATGGATGAAGCTCTCAAGCACCTGGAGCGTAGGGGGTTCGGGTCCAGAAATAACTTTACAGAGGCGGGAAACCTGCGCCAGAATAGCCGATAATTATCTTTATCATTGATTTTTCGAATCTGAACTTAGGGCTGGAAGATCCGACAACGATATTTTCGGGAGATCGCTATCAGGGGCGTGAGCCCTCTCCGCCGCCCGGCGGATAACCGCCTTGATTGCCTCCTCCAGAAAAAGACGGTCCTGAGCTGTCAGATCTGTGTCCTTTCCGCTCGCCTTTCTTGCTTGCTGGCCACCTTTGCCCGAGGAAAGGTGGCGGATTTTGTCGCGGGCCTTGCTTGAGACATCCTTTATAGTTGTTGGATTGTCTTCGATTATTGTTAAACAGAAATAGACCATAGTCGTCAAGGGTTCTCTGCCCTGGCGATAACCCCTGTAGCGGTCGTACATGGTCTGCACATCAGGGGTGATCTTCAACCCCGATGGCGGTGGTGGATAATGCTTGTCGACGGTAGCTCTTATTGTCACGGTCGGAGTGCCTGCCCGAATTGTTAAGGAGGCGTCCTTTACACCCGGCGTCGGGTTCCGGTCCTCAATCCACGCCCTCTCGAAGTTCAACCTGAAACAATCCGGTCCATTCTCAAGGCAAGCGCTGAACTCCCAAACGCGGATGTAGTCTTCAATGGCTTTCCGTGCAGCGCCTTCCGTAGCGTAGTGTTCCTTTAATTCAAAGCGCACTTGATCCGTCACAATCTTGACACGAAAACCTGCCTCTTCGTGATCTATTGACTCCGCCTTACGGTAATCAACCGACGGACCATGCTCGATTTTGTAGATCAATGCGGCTATATGAGGGTTGTTCATTGATCCGCCCTGGGTTTCCCGGAGATTGTTCCAGTTGCCTCTTGCCACCATGACGAGAGACACCTAATTCCGATAGTACATCTGTTAGTGGGTGGGTTGCGCAAAGGAACGGTTGTGCAACCCGATCGTAAACACACACACCCGTTTCCAGTGTGGCAACGATGCGCGTCAATCAAATCCAGCGGGAAGCGAATCACGGCAAGGCAAATGATCTCGGGAGAGGTCTTGAAATAGCGAAATGGGTTCTGCATCCGAAGACACTACAGGGCGCATCTCGCCAACTCAATCCAGTTTCCTCTGACAATGCTGCTACGCCCGCTCGGAGCCCTGCTCGCTCGCGCTACTTCTTGTCGTTCGGAAGCATTCGCTGCGCCCGCATGATGCGCTGGCGAAGGCTGTCCTGAAACGCAGCGTCACTTTTGCGTTCCTTTATGTGTTCTGAGATTGCTGAGCGGATTACGTGCGAAACTGGCTGACCGTCGACGGCTGCGACCGTGTTCAGCTCCTCTGACTGGTCGACAGAGAGGCGGATGGTCATCGCTTTGACTGATTTCATGTTGCAATTGTGCAATTAGGTGATCTGGTTGTCAAGTATTGAGCAACTGTGGTATCTTGGTATCTCTTAAGGAGAATCATCATGCCTATAGAAAATTCCGCTCCCGACAAAGACAGCCACGAGCGCAAGGTGTTCACCATCCAGATCGACCGGACACAGTACGAATGGCCGGATGAGAAGATCACTGGAGCTCAGCTCCGTCGCATCCCACCGACTCAGATCCCGGACGAACGTGATCTTTTCCAAGTCATTCCCGGTCACCCTGACCGCAAGATCAAGGACGACGACACGATCGAGGTTCACGACGGTTTACGCTTTTTCACGGCACCCAACACTATCAATCCTGGCACCAACCACACCGGCCACGGAACAGCGTAGCCATGAATCTTCCACAATCCGACATCGCGTATCTGAACGAACGATGTGTTGCCCACGAGATCGTGGCCGAGTCGGGAATGACATGCGTCGTGATACCACAATGGCTGCTCCCGAGCGGGTTGGATTGCGATGCAGTGGATCTTCTAGTTCGGCTGAGCCCCGGCTATCCAGATGTCCCCCCCGACATGTGGTGGTTTTCTCCGCCAGTTCACTTGGCCAACAGCGAAGCTTTGCCAGCCACCAATGTTGTTGAAGTGCATCTCGGTCGCGAATGGCAACGCTGGTCAAGACACTTCCGCAACGGGCAGTGGCAGTCGGGAGTCGATGGCCTTGAAAACTTTCTCGCCCTGATCCGGCAAGACTTGGAACATAGTGTACCCGAGATGGCTCGATGACAGGCACACTAGTGTTGCCGGACCAGATTGCAGCCAAACTCTTCGAGGCGACCGCGGCTGACATAGAGACCGCCTGCGTACTGCTGGCGCGGCACGTGGAGACGCCCGGAGGAAATGTCCGTTTGCTCGCTCGCGAGCTGCACTGGGTACCGGATGACGCCTACCGCTTGCGCGAGGCCACGGCGCTGAGCATTGCCTCCCACGGCTACGTACCCGCCCTCGCTGCTGCGGAAGCCGATCAGTCTGTCCCGATCTGGCTGCATACGCATCCTGGAAGCGATTCATCGCCCAGACCGAGCAAGCATGACGAGCTCGTCGACGAAGAACTCACTGACCTCTTCCGGCTCCGTTCAGGAAGCCCATTCTACGGAGCAGTCGTCGTCGCCCGGGCAGGAGGGCGTCTCTGTTTCACTGGCCACATCGAATCCGACAACAGGCGCACTGAGATTGATCGCCTGTGGGTAACCGGTCGGCGGTTCGCGCTCTTTCAAAACTGGCTCCACAAAACAACGACACCCTCTGACCAATTCGACCGGAATATCCGCGCCTTCGGTGGCGAAATCCAAAAGGTCCTCGGTGATCTACACGTCGCCGTTGTTGGTTGCGGTGGTACCGGGTCGGCAGTTATCGAGCAGCTCGTACGCCTAGGCGTACGCCACCTCAGCTTGTTCGACCCCGACACGTTGACAGTAGGCAACCTCACGCGCGTATACGGGTCTTTTCCCAAAGATGTCGGCGAACCGAAAGTAAACGTGAGTGCCGCCCACGTGAGCCAGATCGCGCCGGATGCTGAAGTGATGACCACACAGGCCAAAATTACTCTGGAAGCCTCGGCCAAACTGCTGCTCGACGCCGATGTTGTCTTCGGCTGCACCGATGATAACGCGGGGCGACTTGTGCTGTCCCGCATCGCTTCATACCTCTTGACTCCAGTTATCGACTGCGGAGTGCTGCTGAGCAGTGGCAGTGGAGGCCAACTTGTCGGAATCGACGGACGTGTGACTGTGCTCGCCCCCGGCGCTGCATGTCTAGTTTGTCGCAACCGCATTGACCTACAGCGAGCGGCCGCCGAGATGCTCGCCCAAGATGAGTATCGTTGGCTCGCCGCCGAGGGCTACGCCCCCGCGCTGTCAAGTCCTGAACCCGCGGTCGTCGCGTTTACGACACAGGTTGCGGCAGCGGCCGTGAGCGAACTACTCGAGCGACTCATTCACTACGGTCCTGTGCCTGTGCCCACGGAGATACTACTCCGGTCACATGAACGCGAGATGTCTGCCAACGTCCAGGACCCGCACGAGGGTCACTATTGTCACCCGGGCGCGCACAGGCTCGGGCTTGGCGTCACCGAACCTTTCCTGGGGCAGACATGGCAGGGATGAAGAGGGCGATTTCCTGGTGGCAATCGCTGCCACTCCCGTGGCGTGCCTGGCGGGTTGTCGGACAGGTCGGCGCCGCCGACGAGGTGCCTGACCGGCTGCCCGACCGGGGCGTAGTTCTCGTTGGTGTGCCAGAAAGCGAGACTTGGGCTGTCTTCGACTGCCCTTGCCGGACAGGGCACCGACTAATGGTGAATCTGGACAGGAACCGACACCCATTCTGGAGGATCGATTCTCTGAAACCGCTGTCGATCCGCCCTAGCATTGACAACATCACAACGGAGCACCGCTGTCACTTCACCGTCCGTGGCGGCCAGATCAGTTGGGATCGCTACGAACAAGGAGTGACCGAATGAAACAACAATCGTCACCAACCAACCGCGGTGATCTTTCACCAGGCGAAACGGGCCTCGAAAGAGCTGTACCACAGGTCACCAAGACGCCGTTATTCCAGGCAAACAACTCTGATCGCTACCGGCGTCAGAAACTCGTTAATCAGATTCAGGACCGCACCAATCGCTTGCTAATCTGCTACGTATCCGGAGACAGCGACGAGTGCGTGATCGATGCGGGTGATACCATGCCATTCGTCGATCTCCTTCACAATGTCCCGTCGAACCGGGACGTGGATCTGCTGCTCCACACCATCGGGGGTAACGTAGACGCCGCCGAGAAGCTGCTCTTGATGATGAGGAGCAAAGTTGACCGCGCCGCGCTTCGCATCATCGTTCCAGAATACGCCAAGAGTGCTGGCACGCTCATGGTCCTCGGAGCCGACAGCGTGGTGATGAGCGACATGTCTGAGCTCGGGCCGATCGACCCACAGATACCTCTCTTCGGTAGATGGCAGTCGGTACAGAACTACCTTGATGCCTATGAAACACACGCCGAAACACTCAAGAACGACCCCGACAACATCGCGGCTCGGGTCATGCTCGATAAACTTGACCCTGCCACCCTCAAATTGTGTGAAGTGGCCACAGCGCGAGCGCGTCAAGCCGCCGAGAGCTTACTGAGGGACGGGATGTTCCGTGACAATGATGGCAACTGGTCAAAGACGGCGGACGAACTGCTCGCAACGACACGGTGGTTATCACACGGCCAAATGATCTCATGGGAAGATGCTCGGAATCCTCAAATCGGACTAGCGGTGGAACACCTCGAATATCATTCCGAGACGTGGCAGGACTATTGGCAGCTATATTGTCTCCAACGCCTTGCCGTGGGGAACCGCCAGAAACTCTACGAGTCGGATTGCGTCTCGCTGGTTATCGGTCCGGCTAGGTGATCTACTCAGTCTCTGAGCGTCCTTACTACGCAATCTTCAATAATCCGCAGCCGCTTGATGCTGGTTCGGGATCGCCAATCAACGACAAATCCGAGCGAGTCCCCCGTGGTCTGTTTCCCGGCGCTCCCACCGTCAGCATGGCGCAATGGCAAAGGATCGGTACTTATGCACTTGACGCTTTAGCGTCAAGTGAAACCCGAGCCTGTCAGGGACCAGGCTGTGCCTGAGATGTTTCGAAGGAGAGAGTGAACATGAGAGTTTTGTTGATCTCATTAGCGTTGATGTTTACTGGTCCACAGAGTTCTCAGCGATTTTCGTTGGAACATACCGCTGCAAGTCCAAGGGATGCACAGATCGCTGGATTGGGTGATCGGGTCTTCTACGCAACCCGTGGGTTGTCGCGCGAGGAATTGGTAATTGGACACGTGGGTAACACCGTTCTCCCGCAGTGGAATCCCTTTCAGGGGAGTCAAGAGAGGCATAGGATACGTGACATTGCAGTCAACGGTGCTGGAGACTTATTCGTAGCGTACTCCTCCCGGACCGGAGGATGGGGCGAGGTCCGGTTTGCGAGTGTTGAGTACGGAAGCTCCATATCGGACCTATGGGCCTCGGACGATCTTGCAGTAGAGAGCTTTTCCGTTAGTGACCATGGCGCTTTCTATGTACTTGGCATTCCCTTGGAAATCTATCTTGAACTAGCTCGACCCGGCGGGTCTCGGGGGAGACGAGTCGCCACCTTGGTTCATATCTATGATGACAAGTTTCACTGGGTGAGATCTCTTCTACCCACCGAGCTCAGCTCCAGCAACGTAGAATTAGTCAGCAAGTTACTGCGTGAGTCAAGAATCACTGTCCGACCGAACGGGAATTTCTTCGTGATTGCCCACCCGCTAATTGGTCAGATGGTAGCCGGTGGAGAATTACTGACCAATAGTCAGGAGATTGTCGAATACGATCCTGCGGGCGGTGTTGCTAACGTGCACTCAATCCCTGGAGAGACTTCCTCGACACCCGTATCTGGAGTCTTTCCTGATCGAGAAGGTGGCTTGGTTGTTCAGCTGGCGGGGTTTGAAAGACGAAGCGCGAAGATGTTCGCAATTCTGCCGTCAACAGTCGTCTCAATCTCGAACGGTTCCAAAGTTCAGTTGGACCAGTTGGAACGGGGAGAGTGGCTGATCTCCGTTGAGCAAGGAGGGAGCGGATGGACGACATTCAAGGATGCCGGCGGTCCGAGAACTATCCACAAATACGCTAGGGAGAGACGACTAGAAACGAGACGAAAGCCGTAAGCAGAGTTCTTACTCGCGGGGATTGTCTATCAAGATGAAGTTACCCCACTTTTGTGGACAGTTTACGGCTTTCGAATCAAGCCACATCTGAGTGCCTCGATTCATAGTTGATCGGCGACAGATAGTCCAGTGACGAGTGCCGCCTGTGAGGGTTGTAAAAGCCCTCGATGCCGGTCGATCAGTTCACACTCCAGAGAGGCAAAAAAGCTCTCACACAGCGCGTTGTCATAACAGTCACCGACCGAGCCCATGGAGGGTCTGATGCCGGCTCTCTTGCAGCGCAGCCCGAACTCGATCGACGTGTATTGCGTCCCCTGGTCCGAGTGATGGATCACCCCGTCGGATTCACGCTCTTGAAGTGCCATTTGCAGGGCATCGGTCACTAGCCGGGTCTTGAGATCATTTCTGAGCGACCAGCCGACCACTCGACGACTGAAAGCGTCGACCACTACGGCCAGGTAGACGAAACCTGCCCAACTCGGCACGTACGTGATGTCTGCAACCCACAGTCGGTTGGGGCGGCTGACCTGGAAGTTTCGCTCCACCAGATCCGGAGCCGGACGGCTGTCTTGGCCTCTCAGGGTCGTGCGTGTCTTGCGTCTGCGGCTAACGCCTTCAATGCCGGCGACTTTCATCAGTCGGGCCACCCGGTTTTTGCCCACCAGGTGACCTTCCTCTCGAAGTTCCGCCGTAATGCGGGGAGCTCCATAGGTCCGACGACTTTGCTGGTGGATCCCGTTGATTGTTTCCAGAAGACGAGCATTCGCTTCATCTCGAGTCGAAGGTCCGCGATCGACCCACGCGTAGTAGCCACTGGTGGAGACACCCAGCAAACGGCACATGGTGGTGATTGGATAGTCGGCCTGATTCACTTTCACGAACCTGAAGACTTCTTGGAAATCGGATCGCTCTCCCGTGCGAACCAGGCCGCGGCTTTTGCCAATATTTCCCGCTCAACCCTCAGCTGCCTATTTTCTTTGCGCAACTTCCGCAACTCGGCTCGTTCTACCGTCGTCAGGCCGTCTCTACGACGGCCTTCATCCAGGTCTGCCTGGGCGATCCAGTTGCGGATCGTCTGTTCGTTGGGTTCAAACTCTCGGGCCAGCTCACCGGGTCTGCGCCCGGCTCGATGAAGCTCGACTATCTGCTGGCGAAACTCGGGTGGATAAGCTCGTCTTGTTCTTGGCATCGTGTCCTCCATTCTCCCAAAGGATTAGGTGTCCACGAAACCAGGGGAACTCCAAGACGGTCATGTCGACGCGGCTAGGACGAATGAGCACATCCGGTCAGCCTGGAGATGAAGCTGGCATCTCCCAGCGAGGCCAGGAAGGCAAATGGACCGAGCGTCAGCCCCAGGATGGCCAGCTCGTCTTGTTCTTGGCATCGTGTCCTCCATTCTCCCAAAGGATTAGGTGTCCACGAAACCAGGGGAACTCCAAGACGGTCATGTCGACGCGGCTAGGACGAATGAGCACATCCGGTCAGCCTGGAGATGAAGCTGGCATCTCCCAGCGAGGCCAGGAAGGCAAATGGACCGAGCGTCAGCCCCAGGATGGCCAGGCGTTTTCTCTGCACCTTTTCCAGCAGGATGAGAACCCGAACGTGCTGCCTTTGGCGGCGATGCACGGGAATGCCGGAGCCGTCAGAGTACTGCTGGGGGCGGGCGCGGACCCGAAGGCGCTGGACAACTCTGACGAACTGCCTTTCGACTACGCCAGAGACAACGAGAAACTCCAAGGAACGGATGCTTACTGGAAGCTCAACGAAGCCCGGTTTCCATAACGACACAGGTCGGGCGCGCCCAGCGCGGCAAGACATGACCATCCCCCTGTCTTGTCTGGGGAAACATGGGGTGCTTCATCAGGGAACTGTTGTTAATCGTCTCCCAGTATCTCCTCAACTCATGATCCTACCTGGACTTCCTGGCGGTTGTCTGTCATCAAGACATGTATGAAGCGGAGCAAGGAGTCCAATCGCACTTGTCCCAACCCCAACTGCTGCCTGAAAGGACGGCTCGGCAAGGGCAACATCATCCGACACTCCTTCTACATCACCAGGCAGGGCAGACGCCGGCGCTATCGCTGCAAAGAATGCGGTCGAACCTTCTCCTCGACCCGTGGCACGCCTTATTATCGGCTGCACAAGCCCAGGTCCCTGTTCGATGAAGTCGTCCGCATGTGTGTCCACGGAATTGCGATCTCAGCCATGGCTCGAATCAAGCGGATGGCGTGGGGCACCATCGCACGCTGGCTTGAATCGGCGGCCACATACGCTGTCCGGTTCAATGATCGGATGCTCCGGGGTTTCGTCATCCATGAACTTCAGGCCGACGAGATCAGGACCTTTGTTGGAGCGAAGAAACGGGTGATCTGGGTGCTGACCACCCTGGAAGTGTGGTCCAGACTTTGGGTCTCGACAAACGTTGGCCGCCGCAGTCTCCAGCAAATCAAGAACGCAATTCTGAACACACTGCAGCGAGGCCTCCTTAAACACCGCTTCCTGTTCACCACCGACGGGCTCGAGATGTACGAGTGGGCTGCGAAAAGGCTGCTCTTGGGAGTCTGCATCTACGGCCAAGTCATCAAGAAGCGTCGGGAGAATCGGGTGGTTCGTGTCGATCGTAGACTGCTTCTCGGAACACAGGGCGAACTGGAAGAAGCACTGTTTCATTCCGAGGATTCCAGCACACTGAACACCAGTTTCGTGGAGCGCCACAATTTAACCATCCGGCAGGGCTGCTCCTATCTTGGCCGTCGCACACCTTGCCACGCCCGACGTACGGAGTTCTTGGAAGGTCACGTGGCGCTGCTGATGGCCTATTACAACTTCGTACGTCCGCATTCGGCTCTGAGATTCGGTAGAACGATGAGGACTCCTGCCATGCAGGGCGGCCTGGCCAAAGACAGGCTCTCATTCCGAGAGGTCTTCACAAGTCGGGCGGCATTTCTTTTGTTTGTTTTGATAGCGATCCGATTCTACGCCACCGTGGACTGCCGTCAGAACTCAACAACAGTTGCCTGAAGAAGCGCCCGATTTCGATGTTGATGGCCCTACCAATAGCTTTGTCATCGATCGCATAAAGAGACAAAGAGTGGAATCAAGCAGCGGCCGCCAGAGTGTCTGGGCAGTCCAGTCCGAGATCGCTCAACGGGAATCACAAGCCCAATTGGTCTTGGATCTTCAACGCCCCGCTCTCTGGAGAGTCATTCACTCGAACAAGAAAGGTGTCGGTGGATATCCGGTCAGCTACCAGATAGCGGTCGGCCACAATGCCGTCTCTCTCCTCGATCCGCTCGATTGGCCCCAGATCCGCGCCAGCTTCACGAAATACCATTTATGGGTCACTCCGTATGCGGTTGAACAGCGCTACGCAGGTGGAGACTACCCTTATCAGAGCCAGAAAGCAGCCGGGCTGCCGGAGTGGACGCGAGCCAACCGGAAAATCGCAAACACCGATATTGTCGTGTGGTACACAGTCGGCTTCCACCACGTGGTTCGGCCGGAGGACTGGCCGGTGATGCCCACGGCCTGGCATGAGTTTGAGTTGAGACCTTTCGGGTTCTTCAAACGTAACCCGGCTATGAACCTGCCTTAGCCTTATTCATTTCGAAGCGCCCGCAGCGGATCCCAATCGGGTGGCACGAATAGCCGGTAAGAAGCAAGCCAAGATCACTCAAGAGCTGAACTCCTACCGTTTTGGAGCAGTCCAGGCCCACGATCAGCAAGCGTTGCGAAGGAAGTTCGTCTTCGGATGGGCTTCGGCTAGCCCGGATTATGCAAGAGATCCGGATTCGAGTGGATTGGGGACCAGAAAAAATGCCGTAGCTCTCTGATATAAAAAGGTTTATTAAACAAATCCTTATCGGATAACTACGGCAATGTCAAACCCAGTCTGTCAGACCACCCTGGCATTTCACTCGCACAGACAAATCACGGCTCGTTTTGATGGTGGGAACCTGACTTCCGATGCCGGATGGCTGTTGTTTGGTTCCCTGGATCGGCAAGATCGACTCTGCGAGGACTTCAGTTCGTTGTATTGCGGATAGCCGGGACCAACGCTACGTTCGTCATGAGCAGTTAAAGCTGATCCGACAACGAGTCTTTCAGATCGTTGCCGGGTACGAAGACTGCAATGACGCGGACACGCTGCGCTCGGATCCCATGCTCAAGACCGTCTGTGATCAGTTACCTGAGAGCGATCCTGACTTGGCCACCCAAGCAACTTTTTCCCGTTTGGAAAACTCTGTCAGCAAGAAGGATCTCATGCGTCTGAGCCGGGGGTTCCTACAGCGTTATGTCCGCTCGCTGAAGAAGAGACGCCCCGACCCGGTCATCTTGGACCTGGACAGTACTGACGACCACACTCACGGCCAACAGGAATTCTCTTTTTACCACGGCTATTACCGAAACCACATTCTGCATCCTTTGCTGATCTTCGATGCCGTTACGGGGGACCTGGTCACTGTCGTATTGAGGCCTGGAAACAAGGGGGCTGCCTCTCACATCGTTCCTATTCTGAAACGAATCGTGAAAGCCATTCGACGAGAAGTTGGCAAGGAACTTCAAATTGAGATCCGGGCCGACAGCGGCTTTGCCACGCCTCGGCTCTACGAGTTCTGTGAATCTGAAGAGAACAAACTCCAATATGTCATTGGGTTAAGCCGGAACCCCCGCCGGCAACGGATGGTCGAGCCGATGCTCGAGTCGACTCGACTCAGGTTCGACGAGTTCGAGGAAAAACAGCGTCAGTTTGACGAGTTTCTTTATCGAGCCGGCAGCTGGGATCGATTCCGTCGCGTCATCGTCAAAGTGGAAGTCGACCATCGGGGGATCAATCGTCGCTTTGTGGTCACCAACCGAGACGATCTCTCTTCCCAGTCCCTTTATGATCACTACACCGATCGAGGACAGTCGGAGAACTTCATCAAGGCTTTTAAGAACCATCTGAGTATGGATCGGCTGAGCTGTCATCGATTCCTGGCCAACCAGTTTCGACTTCTCCTGCATGGGCTGGCTTACCAGATGTTCGTCCGACTCCGCGATTATCTGTATGGAACCCCCTGGCAGAAACTCGAAATCGAAACTTTGCGTCGCCGGGTCCTCAAAATTGGGGCGCGGGGTCGACAAACCACTCGACGCATCTGGGCCCATCTTTCCTCCGGCTTTCCGGAGCAGGCCCTTTTCCTCCTCGTCTTGAATCGCCTTAACTCCAGCTAGCCTCTCCTAGCTCCCGAATGATCGTTTAGGACACTCATTCAGGCCCAACTCCGTCTGAAATTCACTCCCCCACCTACTCCACACGGCTCGTCCACAGGGATCCCTCGAAAATCCGCCTGTCGCACCTTCGATCTCCCGATTTGGGCCACTTTCGACTCTCTTTTCAACTCCGGCCTACGGTTCTTGCATAATCCGGGCTAGCCGGGCAGCGATTCCGCCAGATACTGAAACCCAGGATTACGACATCCGCGCGAGTCCTGGCCGAGCCGCTAGTTCGCTCGGCGGCGTGGCGCGGTCTCAAAGGTTTGAGTCATCCGTCCACTAACGGCCGGTGCTCCGCAAAGGAGCGGTTACGCAACGATTCAGCACCCGGACATGTTTTCAAGGGTCTTTGTCATCTTCTTCCCCATGGATCTATTTTACTATTCATCCGCCAACGGCGCGGACTACACCACCAGCTCTTCCGCTTCCAGGTTGCGGATTCCTCCCGCCTGGCGGCGAGCCGGGAAAATAGCATCCCGGACGGGTTGACTGACGCCCACCCCGGCCACCCCGATGCCGGGCAGATCAAAGCGCAGGACCCCGCCGATGGACCCTTCCGAGATTACCTTCACCGACCCGCTCACCAACTCCCCACGGCCGTGGGTCGAGATCGTGAGTTCCTCTAGAGGTCCCATCTCCGAATGGATGCTCAGGGCCCCGTCTTCGGTGACCTCCAGATCGCCCGTGAGATCCACCATCGATTCCGGGTCAATGAGATTACCCTCCTTATCGTAAAAAGTAGAGGACGGGACGGGTCGGAAGAATGACCGTATGATAGGGGGTGGGGCCAGGACCGCTCGGCCGGGTGGACAGATTCACGAACACCATCTCGGAGATGATGCTGTAGCAGCCGGTAAAGGAGAAGTTCTTGTCCCAATAGCAGAAGAACGGCCGGGCCCGTTCTTCTCTTGGATCCTCACTCAGCCAGGTAATAGCCAGCTCCGGCCAGGATCAGCACACCCTGGGACATTGCGTCATTCAGATCCTGCCAAGTGGACTGGATCTTGATTTTCTTCAACTCCCACAGGCAGTCCGTGCGAAAGTTGTCAACGGTGCGCCTGTCGCCCGCCTTGACTAGATTCACCCCGAACGAACTGGCGGTAGAGGCGCGGCGACTCTTGCCACGGTCTCTCAGGGGATGGTCCGGCCGCTGCCACTCTTCCACTTCCAGTTGTAGCCGATGCGGACGTAGTAGAACGCGCCGTTGTAATTAAACGGTGTATACGCGCTGTAGCGATTGCCGGCGGCGGCAGCGCTGGGGTTCTCCTCCGGCTGATTGTCGAACAAGTTCTGGCCGCCGATGGTGAAGGTGACGGACTCGCTGAGGGGATAGGAGGCGTCAAGGTCGAAGAGGTACTCGCCGCTGTAGACTCGAACGTCCCGCGAGTCGTACCAGTCGTCATAGTAGCTCAGGCGTCCAAGTAGACGCCATCGGCCGAGTCCATGATGCGTCGTGAAGTTCCAGCGCGTTCCGGGAACCGCTTCCTGCAAGCGGCGGACCCGTTCGGTGTCCAACACATCCCGGTTGAACTCCGTGACTTCGGTATCGGTGTGGTTGAAGAGGAAACTGAACGTCGTGTCGCCACCGAGCGACGACGGCTTATAGGTAGCCACCAGGTCGATTCCCTGTGTCCGGGTCTCGAAGTCATTGGTGAAGAAACGGAAGTTCTGCAGGTTGCGAGCACTGGTGACGCCCTCTGCGATGAGGTTCTCCACTTCCTCGGGGTTCAGAGCGAACGATTGTGTCAAGGCAAGCCGATTGGAGAGATCGATGCGGAAGTAGTCGGCAGTGAACTTGAGTGGTCCTCTGTCGATCACCGCGCCCAGGCTGTAGTTGATCGACCGCTCGGGTCCCAGCAACCGTCCACCTCGGAGCTGAGCCACCCTCGAGGTCGAAGGAATGATGCCGTCGTTGACCAGATCCATGAGCCGAAGATCGTAACGGGTCGACACGTTGAACGCATTCTGCTGCCCGGGTGTCGGTGCCCGGAAGCCGCTGCTCACGCTTCCGCGCAGTGCCCAGTCTTGGGTCAATTGGTAGCGGCCAGCGAGCTTGCCGTTGAGGGTGGCGCCAAAATCTTCGAAGTCTTCGAGCCTGGCTGCGGTGGCGACTGTCCACTTGCCTGAGTTGCCCTGCAACTCGACATCGCCGTAGAGCGCATAGTTGCTGCGGTCCCATTGGCCAGCGGCGATGGGACTGAACCCAGGAAAGCCGTTGGAACCTGCGCTGAAGCCCTGAGGGGCGTACGGGCCGATCTCCCACGACTCCCTCTGGCCGAGTCCAATCTCGAAATTTTCCTCACGCCACTCGCCACCGCCAGCCACGTGGATGCGCTCGTTGACGGCGTAGCTGAGGTCCAGATTGAAGCCGAGATCCTGCTGCCGGTAGAGACCGGGATCGAAGTCAGTGGGTGTCGAAGGCCCCAGTGAAGCGTTGACCGTATTGAAGATGAAAAAGTCCACTGTGTTGGAGCCCAGGGTGAGGCTGGCATCCCAAACCATTCCGCCGGAGGTTTGACCGCGGAGGCCGGCGACCACTGACGCGTCGGTCAACTCGCCGCCAAACCGCGGTGTGAACCCTCCCGGAAAGATCTCCTGGAAAGAGAAACAGCTGGGATCAAGAAAGACTCTGGAAAGGGCTTCCTGACGGGGGATCCCGTTGGCGATCGGCACCTCAGGGCAGCCAGCCGAGCCATCGGGGATGCCGTCTTGAGCGTCGAGCGCATCGCCAATGAGCAGGGTCTTGCCGGCATCGGCGCTGAAAACTGCGGCCCGGGTATTGGGATTACGGAAGAAGAACCCGCCGGTTACCCTCCTGCTGGCGTAATTTGTATGGCCATAGAGCTGCACCTGGTTGAATACGCGTCCGAAGTTGCCCCAAAATTTGAAATCGTCGTCAATTTGGGGAGAACCCCAGATCTGCGCCGGATCAGCGACATGGATATTGCCGCTCCTAATGAGATGCGCAGCGTCGGTGCGCTGGACGCTGCGGCTGGTATCGCCAGTGTTGCCGTACTCGACACTCAGGTTGGCGAAACCGCCCTGACCTAACGGCAGACCGAGGTTGCCGGAAACAGTGTACGTGCCGCCGTCACCCGCGATGAAACGGCCGGTACGAAACTCCAAGCTACCGCCGGAAGAGTCGTCCTTGATCAAGAAATTCAGCACGCCAGCGATGGCGTCTGAGCCGTACTGGGCCGAGGCGCCATCCCGCAGCACTTCGACCTGCCGCAACGCGATCGACGGGATCACTGAGATATCCGGTCCCTGGGCACCGTCTGCAAATCCGCCCCCCAGCCAAGTAATGATTGCCGCCCGATGGCGCCGTCTTCCGTTGACCAGAACCAGCGTGTGATCGGGAGCCAGGCCGCGGAGGGTCGCGGGACGAACGATCCTGGCCGCGTCGCCGACGGGTTGGGGGTTGACATTGTAGGAGGGCAGAACCGTCCGTAACTGGTTGCCCAGGTCGGTGTCGCCTTGACGAACGATTTCTTGGGGCGAGATGGCGTCGATTGGCACCGCCGACTTGGTGACCGAACGCGGCTCCGCGCGAGTGCCAACGACGACGAGAGTCCTATCGCCCGCGACGACCCCAAGGCTAAAATTCTGCTGAACCGGTTGGTCGGACCTGAGGTCAACATTGCTGTAGGTGCCCGTTTGAAAGCCGGGCACTTCCGCCGTTAGCGTATAGAGCCCAGGTGGCAAACGGGTGAACTCGTAATTCCCGCTCTCGTTTGTCAAGCCTGTTGTGGCTTCATCGGTCGTTTCGTGGATCACGGTGACTTCCGCACCGGGAATAACGGCTCCGGTGCTGTCGGTCACGGTTCCCCTCACGACAGCGCTCTCCTGGGCCAGCGCGCTGGCCGGCACACCCAACAGCAACACAATGCCCATACCGACGATCTGATCCAGTCCCCTCATATATGACCTCCGTCCCCTAGCCGTATAGCCCGCTTCGCCCCTCGGACGCCGGAAGCGGGCAGTTTTTCTCAAAATTGGCCCACTTGCCAGCCTGGGAGCAATTTTATGCTCTGGTAGCCACATAATAGCTTGTGGCTACCACATCCGGTTCGTTTGCGCGTAATTTGCGACAAAAACCCTTGAGAACATGTCTGGAGTTGGATTGTTGCGAAACCACTCCTTTGTGCAACTCCGGCCCGGAGGGGAAGCAAACCTGAGACAATACTTTGTGTATGAAGAATCAAGGACGTTATTACCATATGTGCGTGGATTGGGTGGGCGAGTCGTCCACCCAGTCGATCACGCTGTGCGGCGTCGAGGGTGCAGACATCGGGACGGGACAGACACTCTGTCCCGACTGCGTCAAGGTCGGCGATGCCCTGAACGTTTGTGGGTTGGGACCGGAGAGCCTGCGAGAGTTATTTGACACGCTCCGGGTGATCGGCCCTTCCGAGGTAAAAGCGAAGATGGAGGTTCTTCGGGGTCTGGGGGTGCAGATGGATATGCAGGATCGGTCGCAACTCAACTAACAGAGTTTTTTCCAGGGTCTAAAGGAAGGCCCTGCCTCTTTAAAAACCTCTCTTTGTCTGTGGTTCTGGTTTCTTTGATTTTTGGTTTTGGTTTTGTCCACAGTAGTCGTCGCTCCTACTATTTGTTCTTTAACTATCTCTCTTACTGGCACTGTCAGAGGAAAGTCGCAAGGACTGAGTTCTCCACCGACGACAGGGAATTAGGCCGCCCCGAGCTGACGCCACTCGGCGAGTGCGGCGGCGCGGTTGAGCTTGAAATTGTCTCGTGAGCAGAGGTGTCGTGCCTGGTTGAAGTGATTGTAAACGGAAGAATGAACGGTGGCGAATTTCTGGAGGCTTTGCATCCGCCTGAAACGGAGCATGGCGTGTTCTCGTCGCCGGAACGGCAGGTGTGAATTCTCCGCACGATTGTTCAGCCAGCGGCCGGCTTGTTGCAGACCGGATCCGCCCAGTTCGCGCAACGCCGCTCGGTAAGACCTGAGCCGATCAGTGATGATCGCATCCGGCCTGCCGTAGCGCTTCATTAGTTTCCTGAGGAATTTCAAAGCGGCTGCGCGGTCTCTCTTCTTCGAGACAAAGGCCTCAAGCACCTCGCCTTCCTGGTCGACGGCTCGCCACAGGTAATGGCCTTCGCCGTTGATCTTCACGAACATCTCATCGAGGTGCCACCGCCAACCCGAAAACGCGCGCATTCGATCCATCCGCTTCTTGCGGATCTCGGCGGCGAAGATCGGGCCGAACCGGTTCCACCAGAACCGGATCGTCTCGTGGCTCACCTCGATCCCACGCTCGTGAAGAAGGTCCTCGACATTGCGTAGCGACAGTGGGAAGCGAACATACATCATCACTGCCAGGCGGATGATCTCGGGCGAGGTCTTGAAATAGCGAAAGGGGTTCTTCATCCGAAGACACTACAAGGCGCATCTCGCCGACTCAAGCCAGTTTCCTCTGACAATGCCTCTGGCTGGTGTGCGTGCACGTGGATGGGGAATCCGAAGTCGCTGGGTAAATTCCCACTGACCTCTTGCCACGATTCGCCGGCGTCATCGCTGCGCATCACGTCCCAATGCTTCTGCATGAACAGAACATCGGGTCGCGATGGATGCATCGCGATGCGGTGAACACAGTGTCCGACCTCGGCCTCTGGTTCTGGGATCATTTCGGAACGAAGTCCGCGATTGATGGGCCGCCAGGTTTCTCCGGAATCATCGGTGCGAAATGCGCCAGCCGCCGATATCGCGACGAAGATCCGTTCCGGCTTGCCGGGGTCCAAGAGAATCGTATGTAGGCACAATCCTCCGGCGCCGGGTTGCCAGGAGGATCCTGAGCCGTGGCCCCGCAAACCGGAGATTCCCTGCCAGCTCTGTGCGCCATCGGGTGAGCGAAACAAGGCGGCGTCTTCGACCCCGGCATAAACCGTGTCCGGATCATCTAACGAGGGTTCCAGATGCCAGACTCGTGCAAACTCCCAGGGGTGGGGAGTTCCGTCATACCACTGGTGGGTTCCGGCGATTCCCTCGTACTCGAACTTGTTCCCCACCGGCTCCCAGTTCTTGCCTGCGTCATTGGATCGCTGGATCTGCTGCCCGAACCAACCGGTGTGCTGCGATGCATAGATCCGATTCGGGTCGGCGGGTGACCCCTTGACGTGAAAGATCTCCCACCCGCCAAACAAGGGACCGCCGATGTCCCATTGCTCCCGAGTGCCGTCCGATGTCAGGACGAACATCCCTTTGCGTGTGCCAACCAGAACTCGTACTCCGCTCATCGCCCACCCCTTTCTCTGTACTGCTCGTGGGACATCCTATCAAGAGTGCCGCTCTGCGAGGCGCCAGGAATCCCAGTCTCGTAACGCCAATCTTCAACGAGCAACTACCCATTCCTAATCCCACCCCAAAACAACTTCTCGGCGACATCTCTGCGTCTCTGCCTTGCATTTACCCCAGATACTCTCCCAGGAAATCTTCCATCTCGCCGGGTTTGAAGCCATCCGGCCCCATGTTGCCTTTGTAAACAATGATCCCCTCTTGGTTGACGACGTACAGGCGCTCTGGCCAGGCGGCGTAGCAAGCATTGGCGGCGTTGGTAATGTCATCGACCAGCACTGGCATATTGGGGTCCACGGCATCGACGAAGGTCTGGGCCAGCTTGATTCTTTCATCCATCGTCTTGGGCTGGTTGAAGACAACCCCTTCGCGTTCGTTGACCTCCATCTGCCACTCGTCTCCAGGATGCGCTTCCTTGATATAGACGATGACAAAATTGGCTTGATCTGCGTATTTTTCTTTAAGTGCCTCGACTCGAGCCAGACTGGCTCGAAACGGCGGTCACGTATAGCTCCCAAAGATCAACACCATCGGTTTTTCCCGGTAGAAATCAGAGAGATGGGACTTTCCTCCCTCCACCTGAGTGAGCTGTAAGTCGGGCGCCACGTCGCCCACTTGCAAGGAGCCCTCATAGCGCCGGTTGTAAGTGAGGATCTTGTCGTATTGCTGGAGTCCGTAATCGCCGAAGATCATTTTCACCTGAGTTCGGGACAGATGTGAGCCTTCGCTTCCAATGCCGGACAGAAAGTACCACCCGGCAAAGGCTCCGACGGCAAAGATCGGGATACTCAACAAGACGAACTTGAGTAGACTCTTGAGCACTTCGGCCCCCTCTCAAATGAAATAAGATCCCTGTTTGCGGCCGCACCCTCAATACTCGGGTGGGCTCCTAGAGGAATGAGAGAACTATGAAAAACCGAGCAGCGAGAGTCAAGTTGCCTTCGGACAAAGAGTAGGCAATTTGGATCGCACAGCGACCGGTTGAGTGCAAAGTGAGAGTTTAAGGCTACCAGCCCCTGGCGGGTGGAGGCCCCCCCCCCGCTCCCGCGTTCTTCCGTTCTACCGCTCCCGCGTTTTGAGTTCCGGTTCCGCCGACAGTCTTGCACTGAGGTTTTCATTTTGGGTTCAGTGAAGCTTCTATCAGTTGGGTCCAGTTCTGGATCACCACTGGGGCCAGCGCGAGACCGGTCCGTGGATCGATCATCTCCTGTCGGCGCAGCAACAGGAAACGATCGCCCTGAGGCGAGATGTCGTAGCTGTTTGGAGTCGGCTCCACGCCTTCCGACTTCGTAAACGTGAAGAGGGGTTCAGATCTGCCCGGAACCGGCTCTTTGGCAAAGGAAGTCGACACGACCATCAGACGGTCGCCCTCGCAGTAGAAGATCTCGTCCCCCAGCGGACTCAGGTCGGCCACACTCCGCCGTTGGCGGATACGGGCCACCGTCCGGAACCGGACGGAAACCGCGTAGGATCGGTCTCCAGCTAATGCCGGAGTTCGCCGCGCTGAGGCGGCTCCCACATTCACGATTGGGATCCTCTTCAGCCCTCTCGATTGGCTCCGCCTTCAAGTTTCCTGCTCGGATTCGTTCCTCAGGCTTTGGCCCCTCACTCCCCTTGCCAAATTTCAGCCAACACCCGCTGGAAGTTCCCGCCCAGAATCCCTTCGATCTGGGAATCAGTGTAGTTCCGTCGAATCAATCCTTCGGCCAGGTCGAACATCCGCCTGGGATGATCGACTCCTTCGATATCGATCTTGTTCCGGAAAGCGTAGGAATCCTTGTACCCCGAACGGAGCCTTCGATTAGCCTCTTCCGGCATGTCGTCGTAACCGTGCAAATCGATATCGCTGCCGACTCCCAGGTGTTCCGGACCGACCAGCTTGGCCACATGATCGAAATGATCCAGGAAATGTTCGATCGTGGTCGGCTCCCGGTCACGCACGAACATCCGGACTCCGGTGATGCCCATGACACCTCCGCTTCGCGCCATGCTGCGAATCGCTTCGTCCGTCTTACAGCGCGGGTGACCCGGAACCAGAGCCCGGCAATTGGAGTGTGTGATCAGCACCGGCTTTTTCGAGATCTCGAAAGCATCGAGGGTGGTTTGGTCTCCACAGTGGGAAACATCGACTGCCATTCCGGCTTGATTCATGGCCTCCACGATGGCCACTCCGAAGTCGCTCAACCCCCCGTCCCGGCGCTCGGTCGCACCGCTGCCGATCAGGTTCCTCGAGTTGTACGTGAGTTGGGAGACCCGTTGCCCCAGGCCATGGAAAACCGCAACATCGTTGGGTCTCCGGAAGTGGGCCGAGTTTTGCAGGCCGAGCATGACTCCGGTTCTGGATGTCGCTTGGGCCCGCTCCAGGTCTTCTACGCTATCGATTCGGATGCAATAGTCCTCTCGGTCCGCAATGAAACTGTTCCAGCCTCCGAAGAACTGGAGCGCCGCACTATAGGCATTCGCTCCTCCCAGTCCGACTCCGATGTGAAAGGAATGGATGCCCGAGGCTTTGAAATCGGCATATTCCGCGCTCCCGAACAGAGACGGATTCTGCAGCCAGCGCCCGGATTTCGGGAAGTCGAGCGAGAGTGGGCTGAGCATGTCGATAACGGTCGAGCGTCCCACGAGTTCGATCGCTCGAGCCGAGTAGTCTTGGGGGCTGCCGGCGAATAGACGATAGCGACTCCGGTTGATCATGGGCGTCGCTACCGCGGCTCCTATAGTTAGCAGCTGCTTGAAAAGCCGGCGGCGACTGGATTGGCGGTTCTCTTGGATCATCTGGGGCTCCTTGGAGTCTTGACCGAATGAGCTCCGAGCTCAGCCGGGGCATGTGGCCTGGGAAGCTCCCGGAGTCGTCGGTAGTCCGTTCCATGGTAGAACGAAAGTTCGCGCAAGTCTCTCTCGGGGGTTCCCCAGCGGCAGGAAAAGGACACGCTCCTAGGTGGGTAGTCCGGATGATCACCACGAAGATTGCAGAGAACACAAAGGGGGAATTCAGGACTGGGACCTTGCCAAATTCAGAACTCTCCCCACTGTCCCCACAGACGGCCCCTCTGAGGAAGATCGACGCCACTAGAATTTTCATGATCCTGAGGATCGAGCGCTGAGTCAGAGAGCGCCGTGGCGTCAGCCCGGTGCCTGCCCTCCGAAGCCTTGGCGAAGGGGGGCGGAAAAGGGATCGCACCGACTCCCGAACTCCGGTCCAAGCCGCTTGTGGATGGTGAAGGGTTCGGAGCTGGGGAGGCTGCCTCCGGTTCTCCATTGCCGCTCTTTCCTATCCGATTGCCTTGAAACTCAGGCTGGGGTCGACTGCCTGAACGCCTGGCTGGAGGGCCCATTTTCGGAGCGCCAAGCGGCAGCGCGAGCGCGGGAAAGCGTGGCCACGATTCGCCGAAACTCCGCTTAAAACTTTGTGGCGCTTCCGCTTGCGGCTTCCATGATACGCGCACTTCGGCTTCATCGGCTCGGCGGTAGACTGAAATCGACTCATCTGTCTGTTGCGGCCCCCCTTATGTCTCTGCGATTGCATTATCCGGGCTAGGAGTGAGTCTGCGCGGCAGGAAATCTCCGGGCTGGTGAATAAAATGGCGATATGGGAACGACATTTCGGAAGTACCAGCCGGAGCAGAGCTTCTTGCTACCCCCCTCCCCGCGAGATTGGTTGCCGGAAGATCATCTGTCCTACTTTATCTCCGAAACGGTGGATGAGCTGGATCTGAGTGGATTCTACGCGCCGTACGAAGGGGACGGGCTGCGCAATCGGCCGTTTGATCCGAGGATGATGGTGAAGATCCTGATTTATGGGTACGCGACGGGAACGTTCTCGTCGCGGAAACTGGCTCGTCGAGTGTATGAGGACGTGGCTGTTCGAGTGTTGTCGGCGGGTAATTTCCCAGCCCACCGGACGATGGCGGAGTTTCGTCAACGTCATCTCAAAGAGTTCAAGAAACTGTTTGGACAGGTGGCGCGGATCGCGGCCGAGGCGGGATTGGTCAAGCTGGGGCGAGTGGCGGTGGACGGCTGTAAGATCAAGGCCATCGCCAGCAAACATAAGGCGATGAGCTATTCACGGATGTTGGAAGAAGAGAAAAGGCTGGAAGGAGAGATCGCCGAACTGTTGGATCGTGCGCAGCAGGTGGATAAAGCGGAAGACGAGCTCTACGGCGAAGAGAATCAGGGAGACGAACTGCCTGAAGAGTTACGCCGCCGCGAAGATCGGCTGAAAAAGATCGGGGAGGCAAAGCAGCGCGTGGAGCAACGGCAGGCCGAGGCGGATCGGAAGCGCGGCCGCAAGCCCGGAGACGGTCGCAAGAACCCGCGCGGAGGACGCCCCTTCAAGCGGGAGTTTGGAGTTCCCGAGGAGAAGGCCCAAGACAACTTTACAGATCCGGAAAGTCGAATCATGAAGAGCTCTGGGGGATTCGAACAATGCTACAACACGCAAGCCGCTGTGGATGAGGAGACACAGATGATCGTGGCCACGGGGGTTACCAATAACGCGGCCGACAACAGACAATTACTGGGGATGATCGATGCGGTCCAAGAGAACCTGGAGCACCCTCCCGAGCAGGTAGTGGCCGACGCCGGGTATAAGTCCGAGGAGAACTTTGAAGGTCTAGAAGAACGCGAGATCGATGGCTACATCTCTTTGGGCCGAGAGGGGCGAGATCCAGAGCCGTCGGAAAATCTCCCCGCCACGCTGCGCATGTTCAAGAAGCTGGGCACGGAGGCGGGGCAAACTGTCTACCGCCGGCGCAAGGTGATCGCGGAACCTGTATTCGGCTGGGTTAAACAGGTCCTTGGCTTTCGAACCTTCAGCTTGAGGGGACTCGAAAAAGTGGAAGGCGAGTGGGACCTGGTCTGTCTCGCCCTGAACTTGAAACGCATGAATGGGCGCCTACCCACCTGCTGAGCAGGTTCGGACGGAAAGATGCCCTCCCCCTGGGCTCATTTTCAGCAGTTCGGCCGCCTCTGCAAGCGGAAGCACGATAAAGATCGCCCTTTCTCTTATAGGGCACCCCGAAACATAAACTCAAGAATTGGAAATTCCACGTTGATCAGAAACTCCTGCCGCGCAGACTCCTAGTAAGCGACCAAGAGGGCTTCGCTTTTCTTGGGGACTCATTCGTTTAGAATCCATGCGGCAAGGAACGCTTCAGGTAACGGTCGACAGCAGAGAGCGCAATCTGGAATTACTGGAGGCCTTGCGCAGCTTCGAGGATGTCGAGATCGGTTTCGCTTTACTTCGCAACGGTGACTATCTGTGGTCGGGTGGACTTTTGTTTGAACGCAAAACGCTGTCTGATCTCCTGTCCAGTCTTCGCAATTGCCGCCTTCTTCGCCAGGCCTACCGTCTGCACCACTTTGCCAAGCGACCCGTCCTGATTCTGGAGGGAACTCTTTTCGATCTGATTCCTCAGATTCCAGCAGTGGGAAGAGTGGATGATGACTTTAATCGGCTGGCTCCACCTGAGCGGTGGTCCCGCCGGCTACCCCAGCTGCGCAGAGTCGCCATCCAGGGCGCACTCATTCACGTTGCAGTGGGGCTTGGAATTCCGATCCTGCGCTCCACGAGTCCGTCCGAGTCGGCCTGGCTCATGCGTTGTGCGCTCGGCCAAACGCACCCGGGACGCAAACCCCGAGCCAGGATACGAGCTCCCCACTGGCCCCGCACCACGAGCCTTGAGCGAACCCAGCTCCGGCTGCTCCAGCAACTTCCCGGAGTCGGCCCTGACCGTGCCCAGAGTCTGCTGACCCATTTCGGGAGCCCATCGCGTGTCCTCAATGCCACTATCCGAGAACTCGAACGCGCCCCGGGAATCGGCAAGACCATCGCTCAGAAGATCCGGGCGGTCGCCAGCAAAGCCTTGGTGGATTTGAGTAATCCGGCTTAATACCACGAAGATCACAGAGAACACGAAGGAAGAATTCAGATCAGGTTGGGGTCGACTGCCTGAACGCGGCTTGGGAGCGCCCAATTTCAGAGCGCCAAGCGGCAGCGCGAGCGCGGGAATGCCTGGCGACGATCTTCCGAAACTCCGCCTAGCCCGGATTATGCAAGAACCGTAGGCCGGAGTTGAAAAGAGAGTCGAAAGTGGCCCAAATCGGGAGATCGAAAGTGCGACAGGCGGATTCTCGAGGGATCTCTGTGGACGAGCCGTGTGGAGTAGGTGGGGGAGTGAATTTCAGACGGAGTTGGGCCTGAATGAGTGTCCTAAACGATCATTCGGGAGCTAGGAGAGGCTAGCTGGAGTTAAGGCGATTCAAGACGAGGAGGAAAAGGGCCTGCTCCGGAAAGCCGGAGGAAAGATGGGCCCAGATGCGTCGAGTGGTTTGTCGAACCCGCGCCCCAATTTTGAGGACCCGGCGACGCAAAGTTTCGATTTCGAGTTTCTGCCAGGGGGTTCCATACAGATAATCGCGGAGTCGGACGAACATCTGGTAAGCCAGCCCATGCAGGAGAAGTCGAAACTGGTTGGCCAGGAATCGATGACAGCTCAGCCGATCCATACTCAGATGGTTCTTAAAAGCCTTGATGAAGTTCTCCGACTGTCCTCGATCGGTGTAGTGATCATAAAGGGACTGGGAAGAGAGATCGTCTCGGTTGGTGACCACAAAGCGACGATTGATCCCCCGATGGTCGACTTCCACTTTGACGATGACGCGACGGAATCGATCCCAGCTGCTGGCTCGATAAAGAAACTCGTCAAACTGACGCTGTTTTTCCTCGAACTCGTCGAACCTGAGTCGAGTCGACTCGAGCATCGGCTCGACCATCCGTTGCCGGCGGGGGTTCCGGCTTAACCCAATGACATATTGGAGTTTGTTCTCTTCAGATTCACAGAACTCGTAGAGCCGAGGCGTGGCAAAGCCGCTGTCGGCCCGGATCTCAATTTGAAGTTCCTTGCCAACTTCTCGTCGAATGGCTTTCACGATTCGTTTCAGAATAGGAACGATGTGAGAGGCAGCCCCCTTGTTTCCAGGCCTCAATACGACAGTGACCAGGTCCCCCGTAACGGCATCGAAGATCAGCCAAGGATGCAGAATGTGGTTTCGGTAATAGCCGTGGTAAAAAGAGAATTCCTGTTGGCCGTGAGTGTGGTCGTCAGTACTGTCCAGGTCCAAGATGACCGGGTCGGGGCGTCTCTTCTTCAGCGAGCGGACATAACGCTGTAGGAACCCCCGGCTCAGACGCATGAGATCCTTCTTGCTGACAGAGTTTTCCAAACGGGAAAAAGTTGCCTGGGTGGCCAAGTCAGGATCGCTCTCAGGTAACTGATCACAGACGGTCTTGAGCATGGGATCCGAGCGCAGCGTGTCCGCGTCATTGCAGTCTTCGTACCCGGCAACGATCTGAAAGACTCGTTGTCGGATCAGCTTTAACTGCTCATGACGAACGTAGCGTTGGTCCCGGCTATCCGCAATACACGAACTGAAGTCCTCGCAGAGTCGATCTTGCCGATCCAGGGAACCAAACAACAGCCATCCGGCATCGGAAGTCAGGTTCCCACCATCAAAACGAGCCGTGATTTGTGTGTGCGAGTGAAATGCCAGGGTGGTCTGACAGACTGGGTTTGACATTGCCGTAGTTATCCGATAAGGATTTGTTTAATAAACCCTTTTATATCAGAGAGCTACGGCATTTTTTCTGGTCCCCAATCCACTCGAATCCGGATCTCTTGCATAATCCGGGCTAGAACCGGCGCGGCGCTTCCGCGACTCTGATATTGCGCCTGGCGAAAGTTCGCCGATGCTGTGCACATGGGCACTGATACTCTCACTTCGGCCTCATCAGCTCGGCGGTCGACTCAAATTGACTCCTTTTCGGTTGCGGTCCCTGTTCCTTGTCTGATGGCTTTCTACGCCACAGTTCACGGGCTGGTATTCCTGTTGGTCGTCGTGGGGCTGCTTCGACTCTCGCGGGAGAACTTCCAGGACCTTGGGGTCAAGTTTTAGGATTTCGTCGGCCAGGTGGGGATTGGGGGGCTCTTTCTTGCCTGCCTCCGCCAGTCAGGGTGTCAATCTTGCCATCTTGTTCCGGAACCCGTGGCAATATCCCGTGTGGGCATTTCTCGCCATTTTCAAGGGAGGCTTTATCGAGGAACTCTGGAGGGTTTTCGTAGCCTGACTCGCTTTGAGAGATTGTGGGGCAAATCGGGACTGTGGATGGCAGCTGTCGAAGCCATTTCGGCCCACGCCGTCTACGACTTGATCGGCATCACGCTTGCGTATCTGATTTACTGAAGAACTTGACTCCAGCTTTGTTTCGCACATTTCGCACTTCGCGCGTTAGTAATAGTAGGGCCCCCAGCGGCCCCCGGGGCGGGGGTGTGCCTGCGACATAGAAAAATGGCGGTTGGGCGCCCGGCAAATCATTCCGAAGCGCGGGTTGCTTGAGACCGCCTTTCCATCCTCCTCTCTTCTCTCTTTCGCCGAGTCGATCCCTTTGGCGGAGCGGAGAGCATTGTTTTCTTGCTGCTCTTGTTCTCAGTGCCTTCGGGGTGCGAATCCGGATTCTCCACCACGAAGGCCGCGAAGAACACGAATAAGGAGGGAGTGATGGGATCCGGACTGGATTGGTGGAGAAGGAGACACTGAGGGGGTTGCTGCCTGGCGACCGCAGGCAAGGCAGGGTCGTGGGGACGAGTCGCAGCGCCCGATCAGTTCCGAGTTCGCCAGACAGAGCCGGATTCAACCAAATTCCCTGTGCGACCTCTCTGCGCTTCCGCGTCTCTACGATTGCATTTCAATTTCACAAAGAAAAATGACCTTAATTCTCAGCCCTCCGCACAGCAGAGTATTGAAGGCCAAGAAAACGACAATCATCGGGAGGATGAGGCATGCAGGAGCAAACAACAGAACGAACCCACAAGACCCTGGCAACCGCGATAACCCTCTTCCTGCTGATGCTTCAAATCAGTGCAGCTCCGTTTGCCTCGACTCTAGTTAAAGAAGAATCTCTTGGTGCCCGAGGAGACGAGACGCCGAATGCTTCCACTCCCCTGGAAATGAGCCTGGTGAGAGCTCGACTCGATTCCGATCCTGAGGACGGTATCGCTCTTCCCACCAGCCGTGCGGCGACCACCCTAAGATCGATCTACTCGGGCATCGACCTTCGCACGATGCGATCCGGGCAGGGACGGACTCTGGAGTTCGCCGTGGCCCCCGGCTTCGATGCGCGAGTCATCACGTTCGAGTTTGCCGGCGCCAGTTATCTCTCCGTAGGTCAAGAAGGAGAGTTGATTCTGATGACCCGCAGCGGAGAGCGTACCCTGGCCCCGGGTGCGCAATTGATCCGGAACGAAACGGCGTCGGACCATGAATAGTCCAAGCGCAGGCCATAGGCACTCGACTCCGGTATTCGAGACCAACCACCTCACCAGGAACCGAACTCTCCTTCCTTGCCCAAACTCGCCGGCTTGTCGGCGGCAGGTGCAGCAAGATAGGATAATTCAAATCCTGCTCCGCAACTCTCCGCTACGCTCCCCGATACTGCGGGGATTCAGCAAGGAAATGTGTCGTAAAGGAGGAAGCGACGTGATGCGCCGAAAACATTTGTTTAAATTCGGGGGGATCGTCTTTTTGTTTTTGTCATTCTCCCCGTCGCTATTCGGTCAGAATGCAGAGCTGGATGGAGCCGTCAAAGACCGCAGTGGGGCGGTGGTTCCCGGTGTAGAGGTCACGCTCATCAACAACGCGACCAACTTGTCCCTCTCCGTAGTGAGCAGCGATACGGGTCGTTATCTGTTCGTGAATGTTCCGCCTGGCAGATACACATTGGCTGCCGAGATACCCGGCTTCAAGCGATGGGCCAACCCCGACCTAATCCTGCAAGTCGGAGACACCAGAACCTTAGACATCCCCCTGGAGATCGGTGAGATCAATGAGGAAGTGATCGTAAACGGCGAGACTCCGCCGGTCGATCGCAGATGAGCAATGAACTTCACGGCAGCGTCTGGGAATTCCATCGGAACCGGGCTTTGAACTCGAATGACTTCTTCAACAACCGCCAGGGGATTCCCATGAATCACGTCCGGCTGGCTTCCTGACCTTGACCACAAACTTCTCGCCCACTCTCCTGAACGAAGCGCGTTTCGGCTCCACCTCTCGTTTGTGGGAGTTCAGTAACGGGCATCCTCGCCGTTTTGAAACCGCTCCCCTTCTCAACTTCGACTCGCTCGGGCCCCCGGCTACTGGCACCAATGCAAACCGGTCGATCTATATGCCTCAGGCAAGTCCTTCGTGGACCTGGACCCTGAACGACAAAGTCACCTGGATCAAGGGGGATCACACGTTCAAGTCGGGCATCGATATTCGTTGGCATATCTCGGACTTGGGTTGGGGCTCAAGGTACCGGAACCCCGTTGCCCGGACTGCCACTGCCGGCAACCCCCCCATCATCCCGGACATCGCAGGCCTCGCTGGTTTTGATGAGAATCGGGCGGCTCAATTGATCAATGACGTGACTATGAGGCGAATGGGATCTTTTCCTACCCAGTTTCGAATGGTCAGCCCTGTGTTCCGTGCGCGAGGGGTATCAGTGGCCCGGGAGAGACTGTGCTGGGGGTCTTGCCCCGCGGTGGTCGCGAGTTGTACGGGCCTGATTTGAATAATCTCGCACCCAACCTGGGTTTCACCTGGGACCCCTGGGGAAGCGGGAAGACTACCTTTGCCGCCAACTACCGGATCTCCTACGATCGGAACCCTCTGGCGAACACCCTTTTCACGGATCACCGGTGACACCACGACGCGACAAATCCTGGGAAGAAATGTGGAAGATGCTCGGCTGGAGAACGCGAATGCGCTTGCTCAGGATTTTCAATCATAGAGAAGCATTTGCCTCAGACCGACAAGCGGTGTGACATTGACGAGTGGTCTTGCAGTAAAAGCGCCAGTTGGCCCCTGCGCTTTGTAGGAGCCAGCTCCGTCCGGCGAACCCGGCCATCAAGGCCGGACCTAGACATTGGCTCGGATGACTGCACAGATTATGGGTTCCCGGTCCTGGAGACCGGAAGTTTCGCCAGACGGAGCAGGCTCTAATCCTGAAGGGATTTCATCGTAAAGCCCAGGCCCCACCCTGGAAAGGAAATGCTGATCCGGTCAACCCAAAACGGGGTTTGCTTCAAAGTAGATACCAAACCAGCCATACGATCAGGGAGAGTGCGAACAGAGCGCCAGCGATCATGATGGGCCGGCGAGTTTGCCGGGGTGTCGAGTTAGCCGAGTCAGATGACTCCCCATCAGGAGTTTCTTCTTCGATAAGAGCTGGATGCTCCATGAAGCCGATACAATCAATCGAGGCCGTCAGTAGAGAATCTAGTTCTCGGGCCAAGTCCTGGTCGTCTCGAGCGATTTCCCTGAGGTAAGCAGTTCTTTCAAGCCCCGTCTTTTGCCCGGCTTCTTCAAACAACTCTTTGACTCGATGCCAGCGCTCTGGGCTCATGAACGACTCCTTGCCTTGAGTTCTCGGTACAGCCCGTGCCAGTCGCCAGTCCCGGGTCCCGGTCGCCTCAGAGCAATCCAGCGCTACCGCTGTCTCTTTGATCGAGAGTCCGACAAAAAAGCGCAATTCCACGACTCTGCATTGGCGGGGGTCGACTGATTCCAACACCAGCAGCGCTTCTTCCAGTTGTAAGAATTCTGCCGGCTTTCGCGGCGCAACTAGCTGGTAGTCTTCGGCCGCCATAAGCTTGTCGGGATCCACCCGCTTTTGGGCCGATCTCTTCCGAGCATGCTGAATCAGGATCTGCCGCATCGAGCGGGCAACGATGCCGAAAAAGTGAGATCGGTTCTCCCAAGTTGGAATTTTCCCATTCAGGAGTGAGGTAAAGGCCTCATTGACCAGATCACTGGACTGCATACTCCTTGCTTGTTCTTGGCGCAGATAGGAAGAGGCTAGATTCTTTACGCGGACCTGGACAACTTCAAACAACTTCTCCAACGCCTTCTGGTTGCCGGCGTTCCAGTCTTGAAGCAAATCGGTGATGTTTTGGGTTTTTTCCATCGGCCCCGGACTCCCCTGTCGATACCCCATTGCCTTGGTCTTAGGAGTATCTGTGCAGAACCGGCCTAGAACTGGTCACTGAATTGAAATTAGCCCCAATACTTGGACGGGCTCCCAGCGAAGCTCCGCCTCCAAGCCGACTAGCCCGGATTATGCAAGAGATCCGGATTCGAGTGGATTGGGGATCAGAAAAAATGCCGTAGCTCTCTGATATAAAAAGGTTTATTAAACAAATCCTTATCGGAGAACTACGGCAATGTCAAACCCAGTCTGTCAGACCACCCTGGCATTTCACTCGCACACACAAATCACGGCTCGTTTTGATGGTGGGAACCTGACTTCCGATGCCGGATGGCTGTTGTTTGGTTCCCTGGATCGGCAAGATCGACTCTGCGAGGACTTCAGTTCGTGTATTGCGGATAGCCGGGACCAACGCTACGTTCGTCATGAGCAGTTAAAGCTGATCCGACAACGAGTCTTTCAGATCGTTGCCGGGTACGAAGACTGCAATGACGCGGACACGCTGCGCTCGGATCCCATGCTCAAGACCGTCTGTGATCAGTTACCTGAGAGCGATCCTGACTTGGCCACCCAGGCAACTTTTTCCCGTTTGGAAAACTCTGTCAGCAAGAAGGATCTCATGCGTCTGAGCCGGGGGTTCCTACAGCGTTATGTCCGCTCGCTGAAGAAGAGACGCCCCGACCCGGTCATCTTGGACCTGGACAGTACTGACGACCACACTCACGGCCAACAGGAATTCTCTTTTTACCACGGCTATTACCGAAACCACATTCTGCATCCGTTGCTGATCTTCGATGCCGTTACGGGGGACCTGGTCACTGTCGTATTGAGGCCTGGAAACAAGGGGGCTGCCTCTCACATCGTTCCTATTCTGAAACGAATCGTGAAAGCCATTCGACGAGAAGTTGGCAAGGAACTTCAAATTGAGATCCGGGCCGACAGCGGCTTTGCCACGCCTCGGCTCTACGAGTTCTGTGAATCTGAAGAGAACAAACTCCAATATGTCATTGGGTTAAGCCGGAACCCCCGCCTGCAACGGATGGTCGAGCCGATGCTCGAGTCGACTCGACTCAGGTTCGACGAGTTCGAGGAAAAACAGCGTCAGTTTGACGAGTTTCTTTATCGAGCCAGCAGCTGGGATCGATTCCGTCGCGTCATCGTCAAAGTGGAAGTCGACCATCGGGGGATCAATCGTCGCTTTGTGGTCACCAACCGAGACGATCTCTCTTCCCAGTCCCTTTATGATCACTACACCGATCGAGGACAGTCGGAGAACTTCATCAAGGCTTTTAAGAACCATCTGAGTATGGATCGGCTGAGCTGTCATCGATTCCTGGCCAACCAGTTTCGACTTCTCCTGCATGGGCTGGCTTACCAGATGTTCGTCCGACTCCGCGATTATCTGTATGGAACCCCCTGGCAGAAACTCGAAATCGAAACTTTGCGTCGCCGGGTCCTCAAAATTGGGGCGCGGGTTCGACAAACCACTCGACGCATCTGGGCCCATCTTTCCTCCGGCTTTCCGGAGCAGGCCCTTTTCCTCCTCGTCTTGAATCGCCTTAACTCCAGCTAGCCTCTCCTAGCTCCCGAATGATCGTTTAGGACACTCATTCAGGCCCAACTCCGTCTGAAATTCACTCCCCCACCTACTCCACACGGCTCGTCCACAGAGATCCCTCGAAAATCCGCCTGTCGCACCTTCGATCTCCCGATTTGGGCCACTTTCGACTCTCTTTTCAACTCCGGCCTACGGTTCTTGCATAATCCGGGCTAGGAGGCCACAAAAGAACGTGGGAGCCGCCTTCGCGCGGCGAATCTGCTGGCTTGGCCAGCAGACCGGATTCGGCTGATGCCGAGTTCGCCGGACTAAGCCCGGCTTCAATGGTGCGTCCTTGGGTGGAGCTCTCGGTGGAGAAAGGCTTTTGTGCAGTAATCGCCCGAAACAGGTCACCTAAGTGCCAATAGAAAAACGATTGCCTCGCAGCTCAGGCTGGGGTCGACTGCCTGAACGCGGGTGTGGAGCGCCCAATAACAGAGCGCCAAGCGGCAGCGCGAGCGCGGGAAATCTTGGCGACGATGTGCCGAAAACTCGGCTTGAAACCGGCGCGGCGCTTCCGCTTGCGGCTCCGATCTCTGCGCCTGGCGAAAGTTCGTCACTGCTGCGCCCTGGGCTTTGCCTAGCTGTCTCAAAACCCCCTGGCAAGCTTCAAAAAAGTGATTTCAGAATCGTGGGGCCTTCCGAGGCCGCGAACGGACCGTCAAGTCCGACTACAAAGCTCTTATGTTCAATAAGATCGCCGCCTAGGAAGGCGCCTCCCACGGTTTTGAAACTCTGTTCTCGTGAAAGGCCAAATTGCGATTCTGGCTAGTTTTGAGACAGCTTTGCGGCTCTGATAATCTCACTTCGCTCTCATCGGCTCGGCGGTCGATCTAAACTGACTCCTTTCGGTTGCGGCCCCCGCGCTATTTCTCTGCGATTGCATTTCGGACCGGCACATAGGGTGGCACTACTCGCATTCTCACGCGAGGTTCGCTATAACCAGTGCAAAGAAAGGAACGAGTTCTGGCGCCTCAAGATCCCCCATTTTCCTCGTCACCGCACTGCTGATGCTCGGTTTGGCCGCCGACTTGATCGGTGTACACTCGGTAAGGCTGGTCCGGTCCATTCAGTCATTTTCCTAGCCTACCTCGAAAGCCGCCGTGATCCGGGTTCGAAACTACACTGAGCGGCGTCTGGTCCAGCAGTCTGAGAGGTTTACCGACTATATGGACTTTATCTTTCGGTACCAGGTTGGCGGGAAGGAGTACCGAGACAGCCGGGCGCGAGTCAAGCTCTTTGACGCTTTCGGCGACAAGGCGTTCGAAAAGGGTGACCGGTTTGAGATCACCCACAACCCCGAGGATCCGACCGACACCATTTACCAACGCAAGATCTACGATCGGATTCTCTCTCTCGGAGTGGGCTTGATCCTCCTCGCCACCGCGATTTTCCTGGGAGCGCTCGCGTTTTCGCAACCGCTCAGGCGTCCACCGCAAGAGCCAGAGGCTTGATTAAGCTGTGATCACTTCCAAGTCGGGAAAATAGCCACGATAATAGCCGCGATCAATGGCTGCCAGCCGATCCGCCTGCATTCTAGCGTGAGCGGCAATCAGGAAATCAGGGATCAGATGCCGGCGTGGTCCGCCCGACTCTCGGTAAGCTCGAAAGGTCTGTCCAGCTCGCCAAGCCGCTTCCGACTGGATCGGATCGAAGTGGGCCCCGAGAGTGTCCAGTACCGAATCGAGTGCATCACGAGTCGGGAAAGCTGGCGCAACGTCAGCATAGACGACTTCACAAAAAACAAGTCGCCCCTGCTTTCGGGCATCAATCAGAGATTCCATCCAAAACTCTGACTCAGACGCGCCATTGAAGATCGATAGGAGCACTGAAGAATCGAGAGCCGTCTTCATTTGGACGACTCCCCCAGCTCAGCCTCTCCGCGGGTTCGATTGAGCCAGTCCTGCGACGTAGCGCCCAACCTATCCCCCGCGCAGCCGGTTACGGCTCGCATCGCTTCCTCATCGAAGGCGAGGACGGCTTTGAGATAAGGGGTGTCTTCGTCGAAGTCCAAGATCTGTCCAGGCTCAATGCCCAAGCGACGCCGAATCTTGGCTGGAATCGTGACTTGCCCTTTGGAAGTAAGAGTTGCTTGCATTACTTCAAAGTAAGGTATTAATGTAAGGAGATCAACTAGACACCTCTCCCTTGCAACTTCTTTACAGGCAAGTCAAGTTTTCGAAAACTGCAATTGATTGCCATTGAGCGGCAGTGTCGGTGTCTAGTAGGCGGGGTGGAGCCCAGGGCATCGGATAGGAAACCGCTGGCCCGGAGACAACCCAACGAGGGACCGAGAGAAATCGAGCCTAGAGCGTTCGTAAGAAAGCGATCAGAGCTCGCCGCTCCTCTGGAAACAGATCCAATCCGAAAAGGTGTCCAGGGATGGAGCGCGTTTCCTTGTCTATGCCCTTGAAGCCGGAGGGTACGTAGTCATCTTTCAGACGGGCCGGATCGAACCAATCTTCCAGTGTTTGTACGGAGCCTGAGTGTTCAAAAGGTCCTCGGTACCAGACCCCCCTGAGAGATGGAACTTTGTAATAGCCCGTTCCACGTCGAGTCTGGAGGGCCAGCCGCTGGTCGGTCCCTACTCGATAGTTGAAGATGTCGTATTCCTGGCGATGTTCTCTCGGTACCGAGAAGCCATTTGCCGGGGTCAGTTTGTTGCTTGTGTAAAGGGGGGGCAAATGACAGCGATCACACTGTTCCTGGCGAAAGATCACCTCTCCTCGCTCCGCCAGCCGGTCCACCGGATTGGGATTCGCAGGGGCTTTTAGCGAGTAGATAAACAGACCTAGAGCATAGAGTTGGGCATCACTGTAGCGGAGCAACGTGCTCGGGTCTGGGGCGCCCTCTGCGAATGGTAGAGTCTCCGATATTGGGACATATCCCTTGTAGCTGGCCAGGATATCGGTGACTTGATTGAGAGCTGCGTAGCGCATCAGGTCTCCAATGTCGCGATGCCGGACCAAACCCGTCCGATCGAGATACTTGCGGTCCTTGATTCCGATCAGGTCCGGAATTTGAACGGGTGTCCAAGGACTCGTTCCGTGTCGAGCCATGACGCCCGGCGGAGTCTGTGAAGCCAGCCTTTGGATCTCCTCCGACGTCATTTCAGCAAAAGCCGCAGCCGGGTCCGAGTCGAGCCAGGGGACCCTGAATAGCTGATTGGATAAGCTGCGCAAGAAAAAGGAGTGGGAAACCGGGAAGAGTATCGGGCTCGGGAAATTGCCTTGAGCGCCGATAATCAGAGATCCGTCGGGTTGGACCCGGGTGTGGCAGGTGGCGCAGGAGAGAGTTCCCGCTTCGAGCCTCCCCTTTTCCCGAATGAAGATGCGATCGAACGTAACGTTCCGTCTACCGCCACAGGAACGTTCTGTCGTTTGCTCCACTTGGCTGCATTTTCGAGGTAACTTTCGCTGAGTCCGAGCAACAACCGTATCGGGAATGGAGGGGGCTCATCCAGAGGAAGCCATAGGATCGGGGCATGAAACACGATTTCCCCGGCCTTGACCCAGTCGCTCTCCGTCTTCAAGCTACGAACATCCCAGGCCAGCTCGGGCTCTGCAGTGCGCAGTCTGTCCAGGTACCCTTCCGGCTCTCCACCCGGCAGGTACATCGGGTAGCTCTTGTAGATCGGCATTACCGGAATTTGGTAGTAGTACTCGGAAGTGACTTGTCTGGGAGAGGCCTCCGGATCGACTAAGGGGAGTTCGAGCGAGGCGACAAGTTCATCATCCCATGTCTTAGGAATCTCGGGTCGGAAAATGGCGTCCGGGCCGAATAGTTCCGCGGCGTTATGCCAGTCGGCAGAGGGTGGAGCCGGAAGTCCGGCCGGTACGCGCAACGCCGAATAGACAAAGTACCCTGCCACCAGCAAGAGAATCAGAAGCGGTACAGCCAGGCGAAGAACCCATCTCAACAATTGTAACCCTCCTCGAAAAGGTAGGATAGTCAAGAGTAATCCGTCCCGCAAGCAAACCGAGCGAGTGACTAGCGAAATTCAAGTTTCGACCTAGCAACCGTCTTTCTCGAGCAAAGGGAACCGGAGTCCTGGTGGGCAACGAGTCCGGCTTTCCCGCCCGCCTTCGCAAAGGCTATGGAAGGTAGACGCTCGCGCTGCCGCTTGGCGCTCTGAAAGCCGGCATTGCAAGGCTGCGGTCCGGCTATCGACGCCGACTGAGTTTTAAGGCACAACAGCTGGGCTCGCAAGGAGATAGGGACAGGCTCCTAGCGCCCCCAGGGTGGGGGTGTGCTTGTATGGCGAGCAAGTTGCCAGTTGGGTGGTAGCTAGCCGATAGCCCAAGCCCTCCGGAGCCACCGGAGTTGCCTGGCCAAACTATCTGAGGAGACCACTGGCCATAGAACGCTTGTCACTGGTGCTCGAACATCTTTCCATCCCCCGTAAACCAATAGTCGAGAATTAGACCGACCGTCCAGTAAGAAGGGCCAGGGTGGGAAGGCAGGTGGCTGATGCCACGGCTGTCTGTGACCCGGAGCCCGAACCGCAAAGCGATTCAGATTGCTTCCGGAATCAATGCTACGGCCCTGCACCAGCCAGCACTTCCGCCCTTGATTTTGACGGGGAGGCAGGAGACGTAGAAGCCATGAGGTCGGGATAACTTCTCCAGGTTGGCCAACTTTTCAATTTGGCAATACTCTTTGGTGATTCCTGCAAAATGCGCTGGCCATATGGCGCGTCCATCCTGGGTTGTTCTGAATTCGGAAATCATGCTGTCGAAGGGCCGGTCCAAAGTCCAGGCATCGATGCCGATCATCTTGATCCCCTGGTTCACCATCCAGAGTGTGCTCTCGCGGCCCAGGCCAGGCTGCCGGAGGTACTCTCTGGTTCCCCACTTCTCGGCAGAACCGGTGTGGATCATCACGATGTCCAAGGGGCTCAGTTCATATTCAATCTTGCTCAGAGCGGCCTCGAGATCCTCGACCGAGATCAGATCGCCATGCTTTTTTGACCTCATGTCCAATACGACGCCGGGGCCGAAGCACCACTCCAGAGGCACCTCGTCGATCCTCAGAGCGGGCTTGCCCTCGGAGGTGGCTCCATAGTGATAGGGAGCGTCAATGTGCGTCGCTGTGTGACTTCCGGTGACCAGTTGCTCAACCGCCCAACCTGCTCCGTCGGAAAACGGCAGGTCCGCGGCGTCGCATTGAAAGATGGAGCGCATCGTTTCGCCACCCTGTCGGTGATCGATGTACTCGATCTGAGGTGGAGTCAATTCCCCGGGCGCCTCATGTTCGATGGCAACACTCAGATCCAGGAGCCGAAGCCCTCGCAGTACCGAAAGCGGATCCACTACTCCCTGGCCTTCCCTAGCGACGCATCCGCCAGCGGCCGTTGCTGTGGCCAATGTGGTAGCCCGAATGAATCCTCGCCGATCGGTTTCGGTGCCTTTCTTCGTCATGTGACCTACCCCCACAACCGAGTCCACTCTCTATGTTAGGACTGCGGGCCTATTTTCGGTAGCCTGCAGCCGTGGAATCAAGGGTGGCGAAACCCATCGAGCCTCCGGTGCTGGCGGTCGGTAGCCGAGGGAACTATGGGGTCGAATCTGGTTGTATTCCCTTCTCCAGCGTTCAATCAAAATCTTCGCCTCCAACAAAGTGTCGAAGATCTCGAGGTTCAGCAACTCGTCTCTGAGCTTTCCATTGAAACTCTCGATATATCCATTCTCCCAGGGGCTCCCCGGTTCGATGTAAAGCGTTCCGACACCCACTCGAGCTAGCCATTCTCGAACAACCTTGGCCGTAAACTCGCTGCCGTTGTCGGATCGGAGATGCTCGGGTGTTCCTCTCTCGACAAAGAGCTCTCCCAGCTTCTCGAGGACCGACGAGCTGTTGAGTTTTCTCTGGACCTCAATCGCCAGACACTCTCTGGAGTACTCGTCCATCAAAGTCAACATCCGGAAAGCTCTGCCGTTGTGAGTTCTCGATTGCACGAAGTCGTAACTCCAAACATGGTCTCTATAGGCCGGCCGCAGTCGAATACAGGATCCGTCGTGCAACCACAAACGTCGCCGCTTGGGCTGTTTGGCCGGTACCTTCAGGCCTTCTCGCCTCCACAGTCGTTCGATCCTCTTGTGATTCACCTGCCAGCCTTCCCGTCTCAGTAGAGCCGTGATCCGAAGGTACCCATAGCGGCCGTATTCGCTGGCCAGCTGAGTCATCCGTGCCACCAACTCATCTTCGTCCTCTCCAATCTTCGGCTCACGACGCTGGGTGGAACGTGCCTGACCCAAGACCCGGCAAGCCCGACGCTCGGAGACGTCCAGCCTCGAACAAACACGCTCGACAGCTCGTCGCCGTGTCGCCGGGCTTAGAAGTTTCCCTCCGTCACCTCTTTGAGAATCTGGTTATCCAGGGACAGATCGGCCACCAGTCGCTTCAGCCTGAGGTTCTCCTTCTCCAGCTTTTTGAGCCGCTTCGCCTGGTCCACACGCATGCCGCCGTATTCCTTGCGCCAACGGTAGAAGGTCTGCTCGCTTACACCAATCTGCTTGACGGCCTGCGGGGTCGTTTTGCCTCTGCCCTGGGCCACCTCGACCTCCCTCAGCTTGCGGATAATCTGTTCCGGGGTGTGTTTCTTCTGTGCCATTCTTACCTCCTTACTACGTCCAGTTACTAATACTCAACCTGGACTCGTTTCAGGGGGTAAGGTCACTGATTCCAGAATCTTTCTTTCGCACTTCTTGTTGCCCGTACGTTATTAATAGTAGGGGCCTCGCGCCCCCAGGGTGGGGGTGTGTCAGCGGGACATTCAGAATTGGAGCAACTGTAGTTTTGGGTAGACCTGACCAGCACTACAGCCGTGAACTCTTACCGCTTGCATTCCGTAAGATGAGAATGGTTGAAGTGCTTCTTGACACAAGATTGATACCGAGCAATCGAGATTAGTGGCGACAATGAGTGACTCGGCAGTCCGGCAGATCCGCCCTGCAAAGACAGTCGATCTTCCAGGGATGACTCTTCGCAGCTATGTACTGCCATCCGGGAGTGGAATACCAGGACATCGCGAGGCAGAGACCTCGGAAATTATGGTGCTCGATGGTGGTTACCGGGAGAAAATTGGCCATGCCCAACGGTGGTGCAAACGTGGGGAGACCACTGTGATGCCCCAGGGAGTCTTCCATAGTGAACGAGTAGGAAGAAGTGGCACCAAATGTTTGATCGCTAGTTTGAGCTGTCCGCTGGTGGACAGGATTCGGGTCGTTTCCCCCGTCCTCAACTCACCAAGCTACTTCCGCTCTATAAAGACTCAAGAACTGACTCGGGAGATTCGCCGGGAGTTCGAGATGGGGAATCAGTTTTCCTCTCTGTCGCTGGAAGGACTGGTGCTGGAGCTAGTCGCCGAGTTAGGGCGCTCTCAAGACGGCTTGTGCCTCAAGCCTCCCTGGCTCAAGGACGTGCTCGAGCTGCTATATGAGCATTATTCCGAGACGCTGACCTTGTTCCAAGTCGCTGCTGAAGTAGGAATCAGTCGCTCCCATCTGGCCCGATCTTTTCGCCGATGTGTGGGGCACTCGGTCGGCTCGTATTTGCGACGGATTCGCCTTCACAGGGCGACGGAGCAGCTGCGATCAAGTGGTCATTCTCTGGTCATGATTGCCCAGAACTGTGGTTTCTACGACCAGAGCCATTTCAGCCACGCGTTCAAGAGACACTTCGGAACCACTCCTCAGCGCTTCAGGTGGCATTACTCGAAGACCCGGTAGCCAGCTCAGGGAACTACCGCATGCCTCGTCGCAACCGCACACCACTCCTCTCGTCCAAGACGAGGAGCTGTCGCTAGGCTACTTTTGTCGGCCATGAAGATAATGAAGAACCAGCAACACTCGCAGTCTTTTCGAAATCTTGGGACATTCTTTGCCTCTTGCAGCCTACTCAGCCTTGGCTTTCTTTCCGGTGGGACTCAGGAGATAGGGTCCCGAGATATTCTGCATCGCTACTTGGATGCCATCGGTGGGGAGGTCGCTAATTCCAAGATCAAGACGAGAAGTATCCAGGGTTACTACACAGGATCGCACCTGAAATTTTATGACGTTGATCGGCTGCCTTTCGAGGCCTACTTCGACGGTGAGAATCGCTGGATTAGAATCTGGCCAAACTCGAATATCATTGAAACCATCAAGGATGGAGGAGGCTTCCGTTTCTACCCGGGACGAGGCAGAGTTTCGATCCCGAAGGATGAGCTGGCATTCATGCTTCGCGATACTCTTCTGGGAACTCGAATCCATTGGAAAGGGCACTGGGACCAGGTCGAAACGCTGGGGCCAAGGCATTTTGGAGCGCTAGAGACTCAGGCTGTAAAGATGGTTCTAAATCGGTTGAAGATGACTGTTACCCGCCACTTCGATGCCAAGACATACCTGCTTATCGGGACCGAGGTCGAGACTCCTAGCAGCAGGATGCGATGGACATATTCCGATTATCTTCTTGTCGATGGCGTCCGGGTTCCGGGAAAGGCTGAGATTGAGCAAGGTGAAGATGTCCACATCTACATTGTGGAATCCGTAGTAAACAACCCTGTAGTTGACCCCGCTCTTTTCGACGATCCAGCGCAATGAAGCTAACTCGCAGGGTCGGATTTCGGACCGTTTCTGGACCGAAACCCTCGACTCTGACCCGACGTCCCGCAGCCGACAATTTGTGAAGCATGCGGGGCCAGTGTCTCGTTGTTTGGCCTGACTCGCTTTGGCAAGGCTAGGCACGCGGAGATCAAGATTCCCGCGCCGAGGGTACATCGCGATCTTCGCGCCGAAGGCGCATCACGATAACCGCCCAGGGCACCGCCCTGGGTAGACTCTAAACCCTTTTGGGTTGACCCACGGCGATCAGGCTTCTCGTGGTTCGAAAATAGAGAATTCCGTCGGCGATTATGGGTGTGGCGTAGCAGGCTTCGCCCATGCGGTTTCGGGCGACTACATTGAACTCGGGACCCGCCTGCAGAACGTAAACGGAGCCGTTCTCGGAGGGACAGAAGATCTTGCCGTCGCCTGCTACCAGGGAGGCATAGATGGCTGCGTCGGGATCGAGCCGCTCCTCATAGATCTTCTCTCCCGTCTTGGCATGAAAACAGCGCATCACCCCATTCGTGTTCCCGAAGTACAGATAGTCGCCATAAACCACGGGAGTCGACATGTAGGAACCCCCTTTGGGGTGGCTCCAGACCATTGCCGGATTGCCCGGCCCCGGCTCAGGGGAGATTAGACCTCTGGCATCGGGCCGGACCACGTAGATTGGGGAAGCTCCCCCGTGGGAATTCGTAATATAGATCCAGCCGTTAGCCAGGAAGGGGGTCGGGGCCGGGTTGTCACCTCCACCTTCGAGGCGCCATCGTTCTGCGCCGTCTTTCAAGTTGTAAGAGACGATCCAAGGCCAGCCGTTGACCACGATCTGGGTGTCGTCCTTGGGCCCAACCATCAGGGGAGTGCCCCAGCTTCTCTCGCTCACGCCCGAACGATCCGCTCGCCAGATTTCTTCACCGTCCGAAAGCCTAAGGGAGACGAGGAAAGGATGGTTCGGATCATCACAGATCAGGACGAGGTTGTCCCCGAGAATCGCTGGAGAACTGGCAAAGCCCCAACCGATTCCATATTTACTGACATCGACGACTCCGAGGTCGCGTTTCCAGAGGAGTCGTCCATCGAGATCAAAACAGTGGACGCCCTCCGAACCAAAGAACGCCACCAGATGCTTTCCATCAGTGGCCAGAGTGCTATTGGCGTGGGTCGCCTTGACATGTCGAGTGGCGCGAGGTTTCCCTGAATGGGCTTTTCGACGCCAAATTTCCCGGCCCGAAACGCGGTCGTAGCAGAGCACCACCCAGCTCTGCTCGCCGTTATCTTCAGCTGCAGTGGGAGCGCCTCCCGGGGTCAGTTTGAGCGGAGCAGGACCGTCCTTGGCGATGGCCGTGGGCACGAAAATCCGATCGGCCCACAAGATTGGGCTTCCGTGACCCAATCCTGGAACCCCGGTCCGCCATTGCACTCGGGAGATTGGGTCGGTTGGATCACCAGCGTTCCAAGTGCCAGGTAGACTGGCTCCTTCGACGACTCCGGTGCCCAAGGGGCCGCGGAAGAATGGCCAGTTTGCGGTCAGCGGTGATTGCCAGGAGACTAGCGGTGTCGCGATCAGGCTGTGTAGAAAATTGCGTCTGGATAAGCTCATAGTTAGCGATTCCGTAATTGAATTTCTCAAGAGGCCTGCTCCGGGGATCAGCCAGCACGGTTCGACAAGTCTCTTCCAACTGGGCCGAGAATTCAAGCCCACTATTCCCCTCGGGTCACAGGCGGTCTTCTTTTGCCCAGTACGGCTGGGGGCTCAGTAAGCTGGACAAAAAGCGTCTATCTCTCTTGTTTGCTTTGCCGAGGCGAGTCCCGAGCTGTCGTTACCAACTAAGCTGAAACTTGATTTGTGGGACGGGTCTGCCACAGGCTTTCTTGGAGTTCTCTCCCGGGATGGCATTGAAGTGGTTTCGGATGTGTGGGAGGGGCCCTTCCCAGGCCGCGAGAGGACCGTCAGGCCCGAATCTAAAGATTCTATTTTCAATAGAATCGCCGCCTCAGAAGGCGCCTCCCACGGTTTTGAAACAGGGCTTTCCTCTGCCACATCATCCCCCCCTTTGTGGCTGACAGGGAGCTCAGTTTCTTTTCTGAATGATCCGGCGCAGCCGGGGGATGGGCTAAGATGAAACTTGATCCCGCTCCCTCGCTGACGCTTCGGGCTCCGAAAGATCTTGGCGACCGCCTCATTAACTTCGATGCATTCCTACGGAGTCACTGCCTCGAACCGACCGACGCTTCGGCCCCGGGTCAGGGTCCGGGAGTTCAGTTCAAGTAGTCGAATCGGCACGGGTCTCAAGAACTCTATCGTCAGGCGGGTGATATGAAAATCTGGCGCCAACGCTTCGCTGGCCCGCCCCAATAGCGCTGCCGGGGGTCCGCCATGCTGAGAATCGGGATTCCACGGACCACGAGTCGCTTTGGTAGCCACAAACTGGGCTCGATCTGCAACGTAGAACGAAGTAATAGTTGACACCGTTTCACGCTATCTCTGTTTTAAACAACTGCAATCGAAAGCCCTTGCAACTCCAGATTCGCCACCTCTACCGACCAGACTTCCCCGGCTTCTATCGGCAGAATCGGAGTCATCGTTCCAGTGGTGATGATCTCTCCTGGCTCGAGGGGAACCGCCTCCGGCTGGGAGCCTAGCACCTCAATCAAGAATCCGAGTGCCCGAAGCGGACTCCCTAGTACCATTCTTCCTGAACCTCGAGCTTCGCTTCGAGCATTTCGCTTGAGTTCCACTTGGAAAGTCTCCAACTGGCCGACAACGTCGCCTCGTTGATGGCGCTGAAGGGTCAGCCTCGGCCCCACGACCAGTTCACCGTGGAGGCAGAAGTCAGCTACAGCTTCAGCCACGGAAAATTCCCAGGCCGGATAGTGGCACTGGACGATCTCAAAACCGATGGCGATCCACTCCACTGCTTGGATCAACTCCAAGGGATCCGTCCCTACCAGCCCAATTCGATCATTGACCTGCAGGACTAGCTCTGTCTCGATGCGCGGTTGCACCAGATCGGGCACAGAGACTTTCGTCTCCTCTCGTTCAGACGCTGCAAAACGCACGGTCTGTTCATAGATGTAGGCCCAAATGGGAGTTTCGAGGCCGAACTCTTTCCAGGTGGCCGGGTTGGTAAAGCCGATCTTGCGCCCGACTGGCCGATACCCCTCATTGCGCAAGTGGGAATCGAGCAGCGAGCCGACGGCATAGCCCTGCTTCAAGCTGAATTCAGGGAACCGCAGGCTGGGTCGATCTGTAGTAGTTATTTGCTTTCTGGCAGCTTCGAGTCCATCTGCGATTCGTTTGATCACGACAGTAGTTTACTATTGCGATGGGAGATACGTGGGCTACTTTGCAGGCAGGGATGCCTGGGCTACTTGGCAGGCAGGGATGCCTGCGATACTTTTGCAGGCAGGATGCCTGCGCTACTTAGGGTTGTCCACTGCGGCTGCCGCCGACTGCTATCAGGGCACCGTTTGAAAGGCGCTGTATCAGTCCTAGCACTGAAAACAAAGCTCCGTCGCTGGTCGAGAAGGTGACCGAGCCGGTAAAAGATGGATTAGCGTCGAAGAAGGTTTTGAAAAGAGCAGTCTCGTTGACGAAGACGGCCGTTTTTTGCCCCGGACCGAGGACAACGTCTTTGCTGGCTCTTTCAACGCCGTCGGCTTCCCGGAGTCTGGCTGTCACTGTCACGCTGCGGGTCTTATCCGGATTGTAAACCGCCACGCCCGACCTCTCGTCTGCATTGACACTGGCAAAAGTCTGCTGGACCTCGGTAGGAGGGGAATTGGTGACGGAGACGAATGTTCCCAGCAGTTTGAAGACCTCGGTTCCTTCGATGCCCGAGTTGCCCCGGTCGGAAACCACCTCAATGACACCGGAAACCAGGCTTCCCGTGCCCGCCGTCTCAACTTCAAAGACTCCTCCCGGCTCGACCCGATAGTTCACACGGGTGGCGGAGCCGGAAGGCGACGAACCGTCGATACTGACTGGTACCGATAATGCGCCGCCACTGTTGTTAAAGAATCGGATTTCTCCCGTGTCGAGTCGGTCTCCGTTATTGTTGAGGACGATGCGGGTGGTGTTTTGAAAGCCTCCGAAGGCGCCGTTGACGAATTGCGTGAAGATCAAATTGGCAAAAGGATTGAGCAGGCAATAGAGGCTGAGGGCGCCAGCTCGGTCGTCCTGGTTCAGGGCTGGCCCCCGGCCGTCGAAGTGGGCAGAGGCCCGCATCAAAGCCCCGTCCCAAATTGGGACCGAACAGGCGATGAAGTCCCCGCATGAATGGCCGAGGCCCAGGGTGTGGCCCAACTCATGAGCAAAAATCTCTTCAGCCTTCCGATCGCCCCCGGCTCCGCTCAGTGTGCATTCGATGCCGTCGTTCATAACGATGTTGACTTCCTTGATTTTGATGTAGAGCAGACCCTTGAAGCCGCCCACACCACTCGCGAGAAAGCCCCCGATCGCGAGCACTCCACCGCCCGGGCACGTGAAAGTCCCGTCCACTTCGCCGTTGGGGTCTCCGTACAGGATTGCAGTGATGTCGTCTGCCGCCAGCCCCGAGGTAGATGCGGTGGTTCCGCCCAGCGTGTAGTTGAGAGCAGTGTTGGGAGCTGCGTTCCAGGCAGCAATGGCTCGTCCAAACTCGTCTCGGCCATCGCCTCCCAAACCCGGCTGGCCCCCCGTGTGTGTTCTCCACTCGACGGCCCCCCCGTCGGCAAAACCGAAATTGCGGGACACGGCGATTCCAGTGTAGGAAAACTCCTGGAGGCCTGGATCGCGGGTCGTTTCTACAAAGTAGTCGGGCTCACGCTGCCGTCCTTGTGCGCGGTCGCGCAGCCAGGAGGCGAATCGCCCGAAACTGCGCTCCTGAACTGCTTCGTTTGGCAGCGCCGAGGCAGTGAGTATTTCGTTTCCCTCCGACAAGTCCCGCCGAGCGATGGTCTCGTCTCCGGATCTTTCCTCACGGAAGCTGCCCATCAGCAAGTGCAGGATCCCATACGATCCGTCGGCTCGTGGGACCAGGAATAGGAGCGTGCGTTGGCCGGCCCTAAGTCGGGGTACGCCGAAGACATGGAGCTCTTGGCCGTCGTTCGTCTTTCCCCCTACCACATCAACTGAAATGGTTTCGCTTCCCAGCCTACCCTTAAGGAGGTCCTCGACTCTCAGTTGGTATCGGGTCATCCCAGTTCGCGAAAAGCCAGTGCTCTGTCCCAAGATCTGGCCGACAACGATCACCTCAGCCTGATCAGATAGGTCAGAGTCCTTCATCATGACGGAGGAGGTGGCCAGTGGATTGGCCGTGAAAAAGCAGGTGAAAACCCAGGCAAAAAGCAAGCACCGCAACGGCATCGCAAACCTCCGAAGGATGGTGTCAATGGTCATGGAAAGTCGCGGTGGATGCTCTCATAACCCACGGCCCAAAGCAAACAGGGTCTGGGTCCTGATGACCCGGTTCACTCAAGAATGCAACTTGCCGAAGGCCTTGGAGCGCGGAGTGTAGCTCCGCCTTGAGAAGGCGTCGATTCTCGAGGACTCATAGGCGCCTGCGGCGCTTCACGTTCAAGGAAAGCTTTGACAGGCCCTTCGCGATGCCGTCATTTGAGATCGTGAGTGACAAGGCTTGGCACTAGCCTCGCTCCTGAGGGCTATAGAGCCAGGAAAAAGGGATTCTCGCGACCCGGCAAGAATCTCAACAAACTCAATGTAGTCAGCCTCTTCACGGGCCTTCGCTGGCGGGCATGAGTAATCAAGAGGGCATTTGGCAAGCTACTTGCTTGCTCAATGGTGGCAGTCCAGATTCTGGAGTTGCCCATAGGAGGAGGAATGAGAGGCTCCAGAGGGTTTTCACTCATCGAATTGCTGATGGTCGCAGTTGTGATTGGCATCCTGGTTGCACTGGCGGTTCCGAACCTCGTCCAATCGAGAAAGGCCACTAATGAGGCATCGGCAATTGCAGCGATGAGGGATCTGACAACTGCCGAGATGACCTACTCCGCGACACTGGGGGCGGGTTCCTTCGCTTCGATGGCTAACTTGCAGAATGCCAGCCTCATCGAGGACTCGTTGGGTTCAGGAATCAAGGCAGGTTACAGCTTTTCTGTGACTCCAAGTGGTTCAATCTCCTTTACCATCACGGCCGTTCCCACAACTCCTGGACTCACCGGCGAACGGGGTTTCTACACCGACAACACGGCAGTGCTGCGTTTCACGATCGACGGGACTGCTCCCAGCGCGGCTAGCCCTGCTCTGGGCACCAGCTCCGGTCCCTAGGCGTTTGGGATAAGGTTGATTGGCGGGCGGAATTTCGCGCAACCCTTCAGGCTGCCTGGTCGGCTTCCCTGTCCACCCAGGGCGGTGCCCCGGGCTGTTATCACGATGCGCCTTCGGCGCGAAGATCGTCGATGTGCCGCCCCTACCGGCCCCTATGTTGCCGCTTTGGGCAGAGAGTCGGGAGGCTACCGTTCGATGCGTGGAGCCGGGACGCCGAGCGAATCGGCCCGGGTGTTGGGAGTCATGTTCCGAATGAAGAAGAAGCCGTCGAAGGCCTGATCCCAGCGACCTCGGAGGGGGCCATCCCCAGTGCCCGGGAGACGAAAGGGCTGCGAAAGTGATCCAATAGGTCGCTTCTGCGGAAGTTGAGGAAAGCGACTTCGAAGCCGGCCCTGACCAGAAGATCTTCCAAGCTCCCTGAAGGCGCGGTTCCGATGTCACGGGGGCGCGCTTCCGCACCCGTTCCAGGGAGGCCACGAACCCCTTCGAAACTCCCGAAAGCTACAGAATACAGATCGTCTCCCCAGACTTCCCAGGCCTGATGACCTACCGGTACCATCTGAGTATCGACGGCTGTCTCGATGAACTGGCGGTTCCGGCTGAGGTGAGAGGTAGCTCCCCACACAATGATCTTCTTGCCCGGGTAGTAGACATCAGCGAGCCAGAGGAGATTGCTGGCCATTTGTTCTTCCCGGATCGGGCCGGCGACTCGAATGCTGGAAGGGTCATCGGGATCCAAGGCTCGCATGAAGCGAAAGAATGCTTGTAGATTATGGAGCACTCTCTCCCAGAAGAGTTGGGATTGATGGCTCAGCGGGAGAGTCTCCACTGGGGAAACGATCCCGGATTCCAGCGCTGCTGTGGAGTCCAACAGCGACTGGAATTCATTGTCTGGGAGCTCGATCCATTGTTGCGGATGATCGAACAGCAGCTCCAGATTCCTCGAGAATGCACTCCACTCGGGAGCCGTGATGAGAGTGGGGTTTCGCTCGCGGAAGAAGCTAATCATCTGTGGCAAGAGGAGATCTTTGGCCAAGGAACCGCTCAATTGAACATCCATGCCGCCCAGGATCAATGGGACTCTCTCAGTGGAGCTCCGCCCGATGTAGTCAAGGAGCGGTTCGACCTGAGCGCTCTCGCCCCACACCGGAAAGAGGGCTCTTCGACTCCAGCTGCGAGGGCCTCCGCCCTGCAGAATCGCTTCACCTGCTGTCAGGCAGGAGAAGAGACCACTTTCGAACACCATGACCTCGAAGCCCTTTTGCTGGTGGAGATAACGAACCAACCTTGCCTTGAGTTCAAAGGTCGCTCCGTCCCCGTGACCGGCCTCACCCAACATGACGATCCGGCTCTCGCCGACAGCATCTCCGAACGGCTTCAGATCCGCATCGTCGCCTGTTTCCTGAGAAAGTGCGATGGCTCGTGCGTTGTCCTGGAGCCATTCGATGAGGCCCCCGGTTTCCAGGCGGCGGGCCACCAGCAGACCCATCGCTAGGAGGAGGGCCAGGGCAAACCCGGTGTGACGGACCAAGAGCGCCCTCTTTTAGCTGAAGGCTCGATTCCGCCAGTCCCGATCCGAACTTTGATAATAGAGATACGCCAGCCAGAGAAAGGCCAGGGCAATCACACTTCCCTGCGCGAGGTGGAGGACCAGATCGTCGACTGATCCTCCAGAGATTTCGAGGGCAGCGAAAGGGAAATGCCAGGGCAGAAGGGTAGCTGGGCGGAAACTTCCCACGGAAATCTGGGAGGAGACAATCGTGATGAAGGCGCCGAAGAAGCTGGCTCCGACCGGCAGCACAAACGACCTCCAGGCCAGAGAGAGCCAGAACTGAAAGGCGAGGACGGGAAGCATCGCAGGGATCGCCGCGCCTGATATCCCGAGTTCTCGCCAAGGGATCTCGCCCCGAATTTCCAGGGCCAGACCAAGAACTACGGTCGACCCAAAGAGCGTCAGCTGAGCGATACCCATGAGCCCGATTAGAGGAAGAAATTTCCCGACGAAGACGATGTTGCGGGAAACCGGCTGGGTGAGAATCAGCTGCCAGTTGTCGTTTTGATGTTCCAACCCTAGACTCAGTGCCGCCACCAGGGCGAGAAGTGGGGGGAGTGCGAACAGACTCCAGAGGGCTCGACCGGTTTGGAAAAACCGTCCCCAACTCAATGTATTGGGGTCGATTTCCGGTCGAGTCAGATAGTTGAGTGCGACGAGTCCGCTGACGATCAGGGGGAGCACCAGGCAGATCAGAGTCGCTCTCGAGTGGGCAAGCTTGAGAATCTCGCAGCGCAAGAACGATGCAATTGGGATCCAAAACGAGACTTTCACGTGCAGACATCTCGTCGTTTGAATTCGTAGGTGGCTGCCAAAGTCAGGAGGACGGCTGCTGCCAGAGCCGCCGGAAGTTGCCAATCTTCCGGCCTGTGACGCATGGCCATGTGGGTCAGGCCCCAGGGGTGCCAAATACTGGCAGCGGTTGCCTCCAGGGCCATCGCGACGGTATTTCCGGCCAACCCGACAGCGAAGGCCGAGAAAGGGCTCGTCAGCCGACTTGCCAACCAGGTTTGAACGGCGATTAGTGGAGTCAACGCCGCCCACACTTGCAGGGCTCGCAGGCCGGCCTGCGACAGAATTGTGGCTCCGCTCAGTCCCAGCAACAATCCCAGGGTACCGTGACTGATCCACCACAGGAATTGGACTAGCAAAAGAGCCGCCAGCGCCATGAAAAGCTTCGAGACGAAATAGCTGGATCGGGTCAACGGTTGACACAGCAGCACCTTCCAATGACCCGTCTCACGATCCATCCAAGTGAGCCAGGAGCAGGCGGCGATGGTCAACAGGGGGAGAAGCAACTCCTCCCAAAAGAACTGGCCGGTGGAGATGAAGTACCAGAAGGTGAGCCGGTCGGCGCCAAGTCCCTGGCCACGTAACCAGAAGCCCAGAGCTTTGAGAACGACAAAGCCCAGGGGTGGGCCCCCTACCAGAGTGGGAAGGGGGTTGCCCCGAAAACTGCGCAACTTCTCAACTTCAACACGCAAGTGGAGACGTAAGTGGCGGGAAAGACGGCTGGCCTCGCGCATGCCGATGTTCCCCCGGTGAGATTGAAATAGAGATGTTCCAAAGAACGTCGAATCCGTGAGAGTTCGAGGACCGGGATATTCTCTTCGACCAGGAGGCGATTCAATCTGGGGATATCCTGTTCCGGGCAGAAGGCCACAATCCGCTCCCCGTTCTGAACCGCGACTTCGACTCCCAGCTCGCGCAGGAACCGGCTGGCTCGCTCAGGCTGGGAAGTACGGATCAACAGCTGAGGGGGCTCGCGCTCCGCGAGTTCTGACAGAGTCCCCTGAAAGAGGAGTCCTCCCTTTTGGATGATGGCCACACGATCTGCCATCTGCTCCACTTCGGACAGCATGTGACTCGAGACAAAGACTGTGGCACCGGTCGATTCCGGAAGGCTCTGAATCAGCGATCGAATCTCTCGAATACCGACCGGATCCAAGCCATTCGTCGGTTCGTCAAGAATGATCAAGTCGGGCTGACCGAGCAGGGCAGTTGCGATGGCCAGACGCTGCTGCATTCCTTGCGAGTACTCTCCCGCCTTCCGCCGAGCCGCGTCCCTGAGGCCGACAATGTCCAGTACTCGATCGACTTCCGAGTGGGGCAGCGATCTGAGGATCCGGATGATTTCCAGATTTCTGAGACCATTGAGATGAGGATAAAAGGAGGGGAATTCGATCAGGCTGCCAATGCGGGCCAGAATGGCTTCACGATTCGTGGAGAGTTCCTCACCGAAAACCCGAATCTGGCCGGCATCTGGTTTTTGGAGTCCCACGATCAAGCGAATCAGGGTTGTCTTGCTGGCTCCGTTCTCTCCCAGGAAGCAGAAGACCTCGCCAGCCCGAACGGACATGGAGAGGCCGTCCAGAGCGCAGATCTCGCCGTAGGATTTTGTGACCTTCTGACACAGGATAAGATCTTCGCTCGCAATCATGGTCATTACTCGTCACGATCTCCGAGTCCGAGATATTAACGACGCGGCACACCCAGAGGTCTCCCTTCATGTACGATGACCGACGATCCGTCGGCTACAAAAACCGAGTTGGGGGAGGTTGCCAGGGCGGAGGCGAATTCGGGTCCATAGAATCGAGCGAAATCACCGGATAGGACTGTTTTCGAAGCAGACCAGACGTGCCATTGTGGATGCTCGACCTGATACTCCAGCGAGCCCCCTCCCTTTTGCGCTGCATAGCCCCAATAATGCTCCGAAATGAACTCTGCCAACGAGTCCTTTGTTGGGTATCCAGGCTGTCCGGAGTATTCCGCCGAGATCGTCAGCCATTCCTTTCGATGTTTCCAGCCATACTCGACAGACCCGTCATGGTTGCCTGATGGCTCAATCAGGCTGGAGCGGGTAGGGCAGGCAATGTAGTTCTCATTGTAGAGCCAGCGTGCTACCCAGGCGATCATCCGTTTGGGAACGACCTCACGAACGAAGACGACTCCTCGGCGCCAGCCCTGCGGCCCCCGCGACCGAACGTAGAAACGCAAGTTGATCTCTTCAAAATTTCGGTGCAGCGGAATTGCGATCCCTTTGACTCGGGTATTGAGAAATAAGAAGGCCACTAGACTGACGTAGGTAGTTCCTCTCCAGTCGTCTATCTCGGTTCCCTGCGGAGTGTGAGGTCGGAGCACTTCTTGCTCGATCGGAAAATTGACCATGACGAGGCTCCGCCATTCAGCGGTTAGGAAAACTGAGGTCTTGGATTCTGATCCCGTCATTCTTACGGCTATTCCGGTCTGGGTTTCGAGTTCGGGTACGAGTAGGAGAACGAGTACGTTGGACAGGCTCCTAGATCGGCATCTGGTACTATACTGCCATCGGGCACACTTTCGAAGATAGCGTACGATTCGATACTCCAACCCAACTGGTGCCGTTCGTATGGCAAAGCAATGGGTTTTCATTGAGTGGAGTCCCGAGGGCGGGCCTCATCTTTAGAACAAGATGATGGAAAGTACTCAGCTGAAGCGTCTCGAACTCTTCCGGGATCGCTGGAGTTCCTTCGGATCCGAGACTGGAATCACCCTTCTTTCTGAGAAGCTGTCGGTCCAGGAGTTGAAGGAATTCGAGATCTTTCGCGAGCTCGACGACCGGTTTCTGGAACAGCTCAGCCCCGATCTTGCCATTGCTCAGTGGCGCGAGAATTCCATTCTTTTCGAGGAAGGCAGCTATATCGATCTGGCTTTTCTGGTCGTGAAAGGTGAGGTCGAAGTCTATCTCAATCGCCACCGTGGAGAGCAGACGGTGGTCCAGCCGATCTACGCCAAGAGCCGGGTTGAGGAGGAGCCGGAAACGGGGCTTGACGTCGGGGGCACGATCTATGCAGAAAGGACCCAAAAACGAGTGGCTCGACGCGAGCTCACTTTTCTGGCAAATGTCGATTTCGATTTGCCGACGGGAGACAAGCTGGTTCTCGGCCCTGGCGAGATCTTCGGCGAAATCGGAGCGCTCAACGGCTGGCCCATGTCCGTCACCGCCCGTACCCGGTCAAAATGCACTCTGTTGCAGATTCGACTCCCTGCGCTTCGTCTGCTGAAGAAGAAATCTAAAAGTTTCAAAGAGTAGATCGATCGAATCTACCGGGAGAGGAGCCTGCTCGGGCACCTGAGGGTCGCTCCGCTGTTTCGGGGATGTGACGACAGTTTCTTGGACAGCCTGACCGAGGGTCTCGATTTGATCTCGTGCGAACCTCACGAGACGGTCTCTGAGCAGGGTGAACCTGCAGATGCCCTCTACATGGTCCGATCGGGATTCTTCAAAACGTCCCAGAAAACTGGAGCTGGCCAGCGGGCTGTTTCGTACGTGTCCAAGGGGGGCATCTTCGGAGAAGTCGAGTTCCTGATAGAGGACTCAGGGGAGTGGCGGTTCTCAGTCTCTTCCACCGGCCATAGTGAGTTGGTCAGGATTCCGTTCGACCACTTACGAACCGTCTTGAAGGAGTATCCCGTCCTCGAGAAACGGCTCTGGGAAACCGCTGTCGAGACCATCAAGGAGACCGGATCGACGCTTCGCAGCCTGGCCAAGTCCGAGCTACTCGCGTTCTCCCTGGAGCAGGGGCTGGTGGAGGGAAACAGCATCCTCGTCATCGACCTGAACACCTGCACTCGGTGCGACGATTGTGTCCGGGCCTGCGCTGAGACACATGGCGGCCGTCCCCGCTTCGTCCGCGAGGGCGAAAAGTACGACAACTTCCTGGTAACCCAAGCCTGTTATCACTGCCAGGATCCCGTCTGCCTGGTCGGTTGCCCAACCGGGGCCATTCGCCGAGCCAATGTCAGCAGCGTGGTCGAGATCAACGAAGATATCTGCATCGGTTGCGGAAGTTGTGGTTCCAATTGTCCCTATGATGCGATCGTGCTCCAGGACACTGGCCAGAATTGGGGTCCGGCGGCAATTCCCAAGTCGCTGCGCGGGGATCGACGATTTGTAGCCAGCAAATGTGACCTTTGCTACACCTCGGATCAGGGTCCGGCCTGTGTGCGGAACTGCCCTCACGGGAGTGCCGTCCGGGTTGGATCAACGGAGGAGTTCCAGCGTTTGCTGGAAAAGGAGCCATCATCTTGACCTCCCGCTCGACAACGAACCAGAGGTGCCATGGTTAAATCCCAGGCCTGGTTCGGAGCGTTTCTGGGAGCGTCCAGTCTGTGTGGAGTTCTGGCTCTGCTGAGCCTTGGTTTCGGAGAATTTCGACCCTCCGGCGTTGCCGGCCCAGTCTACGGAATTGCGGCGGCTCTGCTGTTGGCAGGTCTGGCCCTCTATCCGCTTCGCCGCAGAATGCCACGCCGGGGTCCTCTGGCCGCCCAACAATGGCTGCAGTTTCATGTCTACGGGGGAGCCCTTTTCTTGATTCTGATGCTTCTCCACACCGGCCTGGCGTTTCCTGAGGGCGTCCTGAATAGGGCTGTCTGGATACTGAGCTGGTGGATCACCATCAACGGTTTGTGTGGAGTTGCCATACAGAAGTGGATTCCTCGCCAGCTGGCTTCGGCCCTGTCCACCGAGGCTCACTACGACCGTATTTCGGAACTGGTTGAAGCCGTCCACGACAGGGTAGTCGCACTGGTCGAGTCGGGTAACCCTTCCTTTCACCGGTTCTACGAAGAGAATCTCCGCTCCTTGTTGAGCCGGCCCAAGTCTAGCTATATCTACTTTGTCGATATCACTGGAGGAATTCAAAAGCAGATTCGACGGCTCCGCTACCTGCGACGCTTCCTGAGCGGTCCAGACAAGGAAGAGTTGGAAGAGTTGGAAGCACTCACGCTGACCCAACTGGAGCTTGATGCTCATTTCACGCTCCAGCGATGTCTGCGCTGGTGGCTCTACGCCCACGCCCCACTGGGACTGATCCTGATTGGCCTGGTAATTACCCATATCGCGGTCGTCTTTTACTATTGAAGAGGACATGACGGAATCCAAGCGTGCTAGATCCTCGAAAGGAGTCTTTACTCGGGTCAATCTGCCGGTGTCCGTGCGATATCTGATCCCGCTCAGTCGCAATCGCGGGTTATTCGCGGGATGTTGCTGTGCCCTGCTGGTCGGGGGACTCGTCATGATGAATTTTTGGGTGGGGGACTCGAACTGGGTATCGGGCGGCCCTCTCTCAGCGGTACACGCTGCACCGGACTCCGAGTGTCAAGATTGCCATTCGCCTTTCTCTGGAGCCGACGAGACGAAGTGCCGCGCCTGTCACCGAGAGGACTTGCCGGGAACGCCGGACTTTTCATTTCAAGCTCACTATGATCGGGTGGCGAGTGATCCGGCCCCAACGGTGGTCCGAACCCGAGAGCTGTCCTGTTCAAAGTGTCATCCCGAGCACCGCGGCCGACAAGCATCTCCTGTGCTGGACTCGGACGATCCGTGTCTGAATTGCCACCAGATGCGATCTTTCGAAAGTGATCATCCTCCCTTTTCTCCTCCCGACGCTTTTGCCGAAACCCGCCTCTTTGAGCGCGCCCTCCATTTGAGCGAAATGGATATGGACTCCGACTCCGACGCCTTGTTATCGGGCTGCAGCACGTGCCATTTATTACGAACTGACCGAGTGGGCTTCGACCTTGTCCAATTCTCGGAACTTTGCGAGATCTGTCACTCGGAAGAGGAGGTTCAGATCGGAGAAAGCATCAAGCCGCTCTTCTTACAGGCCAAGTTCAGTCATCGACCGCATCTAATTGAGTCGGGATGCCTTGATTGTCACCAGGGGAGTGTCCTGGACGCATCTGGCGATGCCGTGCTCCCGTCAATCGAGCAGTGCCGCACCTGCCACTATCGGGAGAGAGCAACCCAGCGCTGTAATCTTTGCCATCGCTTCCATCCTGGCAATGACGTCCAGATGCGATCTGCCGCAGAGTCGAGGCGGGCAGATGAAAGCTAGAATCTTCTGTAAGACCGGGGAGTTTGCTGGCAAGGACATGGAGTTCAGTGGGGAGCTGACGATTGGCAGCGGGCAGGAGAACCAGTTGCAGCTAGTTGCCAAGGAGATTCGACTGCAGCATGCCAGGATTCTGTTCGATGCCGGCCACTCCAGTTACCTTCTCGAAGTTGAGAGGGGTTCGACTACTCTTCTGGACGGTGTCGAGGTGACTGATCGGGTCCGGTTGGACCGTTTGCATGTCATCACACTTGGTGGACGGCATGATCTGATCTTTCAAGAGCGCTCTGAGGCTGAAACGCCGTTAGCGGCCCCGAACGGCTTTGACCTGGGCTCAGGAACAATCGCCACTTCGAGTCGGCTTGCCACACCGGTGTTTGAGGAGGGATCCAGAGGCGGTGTGGCCGGCACTTTCCTGGCCAAACTCAAGAAGATCGCCTTGCCCAGATTGGATCCGTCAAAGAAGGGTCCTGAACCGCGAGTACCCTCTTCTGTCCCCTCAGAGACGATCGTGAGTCAAACGCAGAAGCTTGCCGCACCCGACTTTCAAGCGCCTGATCGGAAGAAGGAAGGCGAGGCCCGGCGGAGCGGGCAGGCTCAAACTGAGTCGAGGCTTGCCGAGACTGGGCAACGGTTCTTGATTGCCACAATCGGCGATCGGCAACTGGAGTTTCCCTTGACTCGGGGCAGGTATACGATTGGCCGGTCGGGCAGTTGTGACTTTCAGATCAATCACCGCAGCCTTTCCCGGGAGCACGCCCGGATTGATGTGCAAAATGACAAGATTACCCTCATCGATTTGGAGAGCGCTAACAAGACCTTCCTCGAGGACCAGGAAGTCCTGGCGGAGACGGTGATCTCCAGCGGTCAGAGAATACGGTTTGGAATCGTTGAGGCGGGGGTCAAGGAGAGGCCGATAGCCCCCCCGCCGGAAGATTCCGAGTGAGTCGAAACAAAATGAATCCCGAAGCTCAGATCTTGGATATGTTGATCATTGGAGCCGGGCCGGCAGGGACGGCTGCCGCCTTCCGCGCCCAGGAACTGGCGGTTTCCTCCTATACGATTGACTACGACGATGTCATTCGTCGAATTCGGGATTATTCGAAAGACAAGCTCAGTTTGCCCGACTTCGGTGGAGGTGATCAAATGCAGTTCCCAGCTGGGGACGAGTTGATTTCGAATCTCCACTTTGAGGCCATCGATAAAGACGACATGTGCCAGCGCTGGAAGGAGCTTTACGCCGAGCACGAGGTGCCGATTGGCCTGGGTATTGAGTTTCAAGGCCTCGGTAAGGATGCCGACGGTGTTTGGCAAATTCACTGTTGGGATCATGAACGCGCTCGGGCTTCCGCCTTCCGAGCCCGACACGTGATCTTGGCCTTTGGGCGAGGTGTGCCACGCCGTCTCGACATTCCGGGCAACGTCAGACTCCTTTCCCTGCGTTTCCAGGACCCCGAACGCTATTTGGGACAGCTGGCCTGCGTCGTGGGAGGAGGAACTTCGGCGGCCGAGGCGGTGATTAGCATTTCCAAAGCCAAGGCTGCCTCTGGGGATGAGACCGACGTTTACTGGTCCTATCGTGGCGACAAGATGCCGAAGGTTTCCAAGGCGCTCGCCGAAGTACTCTTCGAATCCTATATGGGGAGTGGCAATATCCGATATCTGCCACACAGTGAACCGGTGTCTGTTCTCAGTGACGAGGACCACCCTCCGCGTCTCTGTGTCCGCACGGATCGTAAGCATCTCAGCCTCCGTCCCGTAGAAACCACCCACCTGGAGTTTTCGGTCAGTCACTGTGTCGGCTGTATCGGTGAAGAGATTCCCAAAGATTTATTGGCCCTGATCGGCCTCGATCTGATTAGTGGAGGACCCAGGAATCGGAAGCGAGTCGTCGTCAACCCACTGCTGGAAACCATCCGAGCCAACCTCTATTTGGCGGGAGATATTCTAAGTCCGGCTTACCTGCAAACAGAAGATTTTGACGGAGACCCTGCCCAGTTCTCTGAAATTACGAGACGCGGGAATATCAAGGCCGCGCTGCGCGACGGCGTCTTTCTCGCCGAAGTCATCAAGCAGCGGCTCGACGGTAAATCCAAGATTACGGTGCAACTCGGCTTCCAGGCTGAGAGCTCCGAGGAGCAGCTTTCCAGTACCCCTTCACGCTCCCTTGACGATCAGCAGCAGGCAGCGGCCGAAGTTGAGGTCGATACCGCCCGACTGGTCCGTGAACTGGGAGGGGAGGTTACGGCCGAAGAGTTTCGCCTCGATCCGGTCGGAGTCGCGACTATCGGGCGCAGAGGTTGCACGATCACTTTTGAAGAGGACTCATCTCTGTCGGATGTGCATGCCTCGATTGCCGGCAAAAGCCGCAAGCGTCGTGGAAGAGGTCTGGGATCGACCCGTATTGCCTGCACCCTTCGCATGTCGGCTTTGTCTCTGAAGAATTCCTCAACAGCTTTGGGTGCTTACTATCGGAGAATGGCTCAGCGCAAAGGCATGTCCATCTCCATTGGAGCCACTGCGCGCAAGCTCTCCGAACACATTTATCGGGCTCTGAAATACGGCCAAGAATACGTCGACCAGGGCGCTGAGGCCTATGCGGCCCGCTTTCAGCAGAATCACCTCAAGTACGCTCAAAAGGTCGCAAAATCAATGGGTTACGCTCTTGTTCCGATGGAGGCTCCAAATCAAGTTTCAGCTTAGCGAGGCTTCGCCTCAGACCGACGAGCAGTGTGTTGGGGACTCTCCTGCAACGCTCTAGCCCGGATTATGCAAGAGATCCGGATTCGAGTGGATTGGGGACCAGAAAAAATGCCGTAGCTCTCTGATATAAAAGGGTTTATTAAACAAATCCTTATCGGAGAACTACGGCAATGTCAAACCCAGTCTGTCAGACCACCCTGGCATTTCACTCGCACACACAAATCACGGCTCGTTTTGATGGTGGGAACCTGACTTCCGATGCCGGATGGCTGTTGTTTGGTTCCCTGGATCGGCAAGATCGACTCTGCGAGGACTTCAGTTCGTGTATTGCGGATAGCCGGGACCAACGCTACGTTCGTCATGAGCAGTTAAAGCTGATCCGACAACGAGTCTTTCAGATCGTTGCCGGGTACGAAGACTGCAATGACGCGGACACGCTGCGCTCGGATCCCATGCTCAAGACCGTCTGTGATCAGTTACCTGAGAGCGATCCTGACTTGGCCACCCAAGCAACTTTTTCCCGTTTGGAAAACTCTGTCAGCAAGAAGGATCTCATGCGTCTGAGCCGGGGGTTCCTACAGCGTTATGTCCGCTCGCTGAAGAAGAGACGCCCCGACCCGGTCATCTTGGACCTGGACAGTACTGACGACCACACTCACGGCCAGCAGGAATTCTCTTTTTACCACGGCTATTACCGAAACCACATTCTGCATCCTTTGCTGATCTTCGATGCCGTTACGGGGGACCTGGTCACTGTCGTATTGAGGCCTGGAAACAAGGGGGCTGCCTCTCACATCGTTCCTATTCTGAAACGAATCGTGAAAGCCATTCGACGAGAAGTTGGCAAGGAACTTCAAATTGAGATCCGGGCCGACAGCGGCTTTGCCACGCCTCGGCTCTACGAGTTCTGTGAATCTGAAGAGAACAAACTCCAATATGTCATTGGGTTAAGCCGGAACCCCCGCCTGCAACGGATGGTCGAGCCGATGCTCGAGTCGACTCGACTCAGGTTCGACGAGTTCGAGGAAAAACAGCGTCAGTTTGACGAGTTTCTTTATCGAGCCGGCAGCTGGGATCGATTCCGTCGCGTCATCGTCAAAGTGGAAGTCGACCATCGGGGGATCAATCGTCGCTTTGTGGTCACCAACCGAGACGATCTCTCTTCCCAGTCCCTTTATGCTCACTACACCGATCGAGGACAGTCGGAGAACTTCATCAAGGCTTTTAAGAACCATCTGAGTATGGATCGGCTGAGCTGTCATCGATTCCTGGCCAACCAGTTTCGACTTCTCCTGCATGGGCTGGCTTACCAGATGTTCGTCCGACTCCGCGATTATCTGTATGGAACCCCCTGGCAGACACTCGAAATCGAAACTTTGCGTCGCCGGGTCCTCAAAATTGGGGCGCGGGTTCGACAAACCACTCGACGCATCTGGGCCCATCTTTCCTCCGGCTTTCCGGAGCAGGCCCTTTTCCTCCTCGTCTTGAATCGCCTTAACTCCAGCTAGCCTCTCCTAGCTCCCGAATGATCGTTTAGGACACTCATTCAGGCCCAACTCCGTCTGAAATTCACTCCCCCACCTACTTCCACACGGCTCGTCCACAGAGATCCCTCGAAAATCCGCCTGTCGCACCTTCGATCTCCCGATTTGGGCCACTTTCGACTCTCTTTTCAACTCCGGCCTACGGTTCTTGCATAATCCGGGCTAGGCTGGCAACTGAGTCGGGCTCACGGCCCAGGTACCTCGCGCCGAAGGTGCACCAGGATAACAGCCCAGGGCAACGTCCTGGGGATAGGGGGGGCGACACGAGGCGCCTGAAGGGCTGCGCGAAATCAAATTCCGCTTATGACGATCAATTCCAGAACGAGTCTCGTGTGGACGCGGGAGACCCTGAGAATTCGGTTGTCCAGCAAAAGCATGTCGGGGAGAATTATCGCGAAGCCTTTCAGGCTTCCTCATTCCTCTCTCGACTTACCCAGGGCGTTGCCCTGGGCTGTTATCTTCTTGCCCTTTCAGGGCGACTGGCCAGACTTGACTCATTCGTCAAGATAAACCGCGAATAAACTTAGCGAGGGCCCCGCTCAGACTGACACCCCGTGCCCTTGCTTTTGCCCTTCCGAATTAGTCTCAGGGCAAGCAGGACTTGGGAGAGGAATGCGAAAGCAAACGTCTCGCTTGCGTGCTTCGGATTTCGGATTCCCAAGCTTCCTCAACGCTTCGCCACTCGCTCGGCCAGAACACAAAGGATTTCGTACATGAATGTGGCACCGATCAGGGCCGTTCCGCCGGACGGATCGTAGGGGGGTGAAACTTCGACTACATCGGCGCCGACCAGATTCGCTCCCCGGAGGCCGCGCACCAGGGCTTGGGCCTCAACCGGTGTGACTCCTCCCACCTCCGGAGTTCCAGTTCCAGGCGCAAACGCGGGATCCAGCCCATCGACATCGAAAGTCAGATAGGTGGGGCCGGATCCAATGACCCTCCTTGCCTCAGCAATCACCCCCTGCACACCGAGACGTGTGAACTCCTCCATGAAGATCACGCGCATACCTGAATCGAGCGAGTAGTTCCACGCTTCCTCCGAGTTGGAAGCTCCTCGGATGCCAATCTGCACGGTCCGTTTCGGATCGAGTAGTCCTTCTTCAACGGCCCTCCGAAAGGGTGTTCCGTGTGAGAACCGGCTCCCCAACTCCTCATCCCAGGTATCGGGGTGAGCATCGAAGTGAAAAAGACCCACCGGTGCTTCCCGGGCTAGCGCGCGAAGAATCGGCAGAGTGATCGAATGATCGCCTCCGGCGGCCAGTGGTGTTGCTCCTGCACGATGCACTGCCTCAAAGAACGATGTGATGTCGGCGTGACTGGCTTCAACGTCCAAGGCGTGGCCCAACGGCACATCTCCCAGATCGGCAACCCGGCAGAGGCGATACGGATTGATTCTGGTGACGTGATGAATAGCCCGCATCATGGTTGACATGTTGCGGATCTCTCGGGGGCCGTAACGGGTGCCTGGCCGAGCCTCGGTCGCTCCATCGTAGGGAACTCCAATCAGAGCAATGTCGGTTTGGGCCGGGTCGTGGAGGTGTGGTGCCCGCATGAAAGTCGGGATCTCTGTAAATCTGGGGGCGAACATCGGCTCTGGTCTTGTCGAAACGTCGTCTTCAGGATTTGTCATAAGCTTCATCTTAGCCCAGCCCCCCGGCCGATGGCCGGATCATTCGGAAAAGAAACTGAGCTCCCGTGTAGCCACAAAGGGGGGTGATGTCGCAGAGGAAAGCTGAGTTTCAGAACCGTGGGAGGCGCCTTCTGAGGCGGCGATTCTATTGAAAATGGAATCTTCATATTCGGGCCTGGCGTTCCTCTCGCGGTCTGGGACGGCCCCCACACCTCCGAAACCACTTCAATGTCATCCGGGGAGAGAACAACTAAGGCAGCTTGAGGTATTCCCGTCCCACAAATCAAGTTTCAGGTCAGAGCAATCAATTCGTGCGAAATCTCACAGCAGCCTGATCTGCCAGTTCTGTTTGGGGAGTGCTAAAATGAGGTGTCGTTAGTCGATCCTGTCGAACTATGAGCAAACTTGGGCTCGCTTCCTTTCTTTTTGTTTACTTCTTTTCAGTCCTGACGGCTGAGTTCGAAGCCCATCGGAAGCCTACCCGCCAAGAGGCTGAGCCGTGGCTCGGAAGCTTTAGGTTCGGACCCGAGACCGTTGTTTTGACATGGGAAGGCGAGCTCATCCTTCTGTTGGACAAGCTCAGGGTTCCGGTTGATGGAGAGTGGCACGATACCGTACCCACCTTTGCGGTTCGACACCGGGCTTCTTGGGCTGAGGACGGTTCCGAAATTCAGCTGAACGAACAACACAATTTGGGCTCTCATTGGCATTACTCCTATGCTCTTTCTGAAGACCGGAAAAGACTGCACAAGTCGGTGGAAACCGGCGGTTCCTGGCAGGTAGTGCGAACATATGAGAGACTTCGTCGGTAGCTAGACGAGCGATTCCGAAATAACGTGCCAATTGCGAACGGGTCTTGCGAGTCGAGGTCAAGGAGAGAGGAGGAAATCGATACCCGGCATCTTCGACGACTCTCGACACAGAGATCGGCCGCAACATTTTGTTGGCTAGGCCAGCAACAGCTTGCCGGCTGTACAACAAGCCCCGTTCGACCGTAGGGTTGGGGCGGGACGCGGCCAGCTCTTTGTTGCTCGGAGCTCGAAGATGGCCTGCATCAATCTCGTCCTCGCGCCTCGACCTGACTCGCGTCGCGCTCCCAACAATTGGTACGTTATTTCAGAATCGCTCGTCTAGTGTTGCGTTCCTGAACGCAGCACTAGCCCCAAAGCAAGGACATCAGTGTTGATTCCAAGGGCCTGAAAAGGCCCGAAATGCCAGTCCTGACGGGTATTCTAGGGTTGCAAAAAAACTCTGGAAAACACCGAAAAGAAAGGCATTTCAGGTGAACCCAAAAGATATCGAAATCCTGCGCAAACGGCAATCGGAAAGTGCAGATCGATTAGATCGGAGTTGGATGCCGGAGAAGGGCCAAAGGGTGCTGCGCGGGGGCAACATCCATTATGCGATTTCGGATCGAGTCCGAGCCGTGGACTGCGGGGGGCTGGGTGTGATCCAGCTGCTGGTCAAGCAGCTGGAACTGGCCGAAACCATCGACCAACGGGTGAAGGTGCTGGAGCGGCATCTGCCGTACCGGGAATCGGATCATGTGCTCAATCTGATTTACAACGTCATGACGGGCGGTAGCTGCCTGCAGGACCGTGGAGGCTCGACGCCGGGACCCGGTGTATCTGGACGCGCTGGGGGCCCGCAAGGTGCCGGCGCCGTCCACGGAGGGGGACTTCCTGCGGCGCTTCGACAGGAATTCGATCTGGGATCTGATGGAAGCGGTCAATGAGGCGCGACGGAAAGTGTGGTCGAACCAAGACAAGGAGTTTCACCGTCAGGCCACGATTGATGTGGACGGGACGATCGCCCCGACGGATGGACAGTGTAAGAGCGGAATCGGAATGAGCTACACCGGCCACTGGAGCTATCCTCCGCTGGTAGTGTCTGTGGCTGAGACCAACGAGGTGCTCTATTTGGTGAATCGGGCGGGCAACCGACCCTCCCATGAAGGCGCGGCCGAGGTGCTGGATCGGGCCATCGAGTTGGTGCGCGGTGGTGGTTTCCAGAAGGTGTTGCTGCGGGGCGACACGGATTTTACGCAGACGCGTCATCTGGACCGCTGGGATCAGGAGGGCGTAGAGTTTCTCTTTGGGGCGGATTCCAGCCAGGGGTTGGTTGGTCGGGCCGAAGGACTGGAGCCCAGCGCCTGGAGTCGGCTGGATCGGGCAAAGAAGAAGAAACTGCGAAGACGGCGGCGCAAGAATATCCGCCAGGCCCTGGTCAAAAAGAATGGCTATCGCAATCTGCAACTGGAGCGGGAAGATGTGGCCGAGCTGGCCTAGCGACCGGCGGCCTGCAAGCAGAACTATCGGCTGGTGGTGGTGCGAAAGCAAATTACGGTCACCCAAGGACAGGGACGGCTCTTTGACGAGACCCGCTATCTGTTCTATCTGACCAACCTGCGAAAGGAGTCGGCCAGGGAAGTGGTTTTCTCAGCCAATCGTCGCTGCCATCAGGAGAATGTGGTGGAGCAGCTCAAGAACGGGGTTCAGGCGATGCGGATGCCCTCGGACAGCCTCGAGTCCAACTGGGCGTACCTGGTGATTGCTGCCCAGGCCTGGAACTTGAAAGCCTGGCTGGGCCTGGTGCAATCCGACAAGACGATGGGGCAGCGGATTCTGAAGATGGAGTATCGCCGGTTCCTGCGCTGGCTGGTTCAGATTCCTTGCCAGATCCTGCAGCGGGGGCGACGTCTTCTTTACCGGCTGCTGAACGTCAACGACTGGACCGAAACGCTGCTGAGCGGAGTGCCGTCGCCCAAGCGGGTCCGCTACGGCTAACCCGCCACAGGACAAAGCAAAGAAAATCCACGGAGGTTCAAGGGCTGAGGTCGAAGGCTGTTCGAAAACGGCCGAAAATTCCGATTCTTGCCTCTCGATCCCACTCCGAAGGCCCTCCAGCAGGAGATCACCGTCGGATGCGCCCGACTCGCGCAGCCTTCAGTCCGAAAGTCGACCACAGAGGGCTAAATGACCCTCAAAAAGAGTCAATCGAGCGGCCCAGAAGCTGATACGCTTATTTTGGGCCTAGCTAGCAGCCTGATAGGACGAGGAAATCATGAAAAAGATACTCGCATTGGCAATCTTGCTAACAATTATTCTGGTCAACCCTTCTCTATGCAACGGAGAGGGCTCTGCCCATTCCGGTCATCTCTTTGACGGTAAGGAGAAGACCCTTGTCTTTGTGGGGTATTCGACCTCTTACCGATGGCCCAACATTTTGGAGTTGATGATTAATCGTCAGTTCGAGGATCAGATCATCTACCACGTCGCAAATGCGGCGGCCGGAGGGGCCCCTGTTGGGCCTTGGATTGCCGATCCAGACTCACGCGACTGGAAGCGCAGTTACGAGCGCACGTTGATCGACTTTTTTCTTCCGCTCGAGAGCTGGCCCAAAATGGAAGGGCGGCGGCGATTCCCCAATGTTCCTCAGCCGACGGTGGCACTCCTTCAGCAAGCGCTACAATTGACATCTCCTATCATCCAGGGCCCGGACGATCACCAGAACATCAAGCAGGGTGCCGATGCTATGCAGAAACTCTGTGAAGCGCTTCATGCGGACGGCATCGAATTGATTTTCATCACATCGCATATTTACAAGTACACGCACGAACCGCAGGTCGAACACGAGAAATATGCGCTGGCCGAGTTGCTGAAACGGGGTCTCCCTTATGTTTGGCCGGGACCGGACGTGTGGAATCCGACTCGAGAGCAGTGGCCGCAAGTCTTCACTCAACCAGATCAGGTTCATTTGAACAAGCCTGGAGACGGCTTGGACGCGCGGCTCTGGTATGAGCACCTGCAACGATACGACCGGGGTGAGCTGGAACAGACCCTGGATAGCGCCTGGGGGCCCGGCTGGGAACTGAGTCGCACCTTGCGAGATGGACTCAAGACTGGACCCAATGAAGACAAGTAGCGCAGCCCTCGGGCGTAACGCCTTGTCAGCACGGCGCTTCGACTCTTCGCTTCGACCACGCGTGAATTGTCCCGGCTAACCCGGATTCGCGGATCCGTTTTTGACCCGGAAAATAGCCAGAGAATCGACCGCTGCGACTTCCTCAAATCTCTCCAGCTGCGAAAGATCCTCTCGATAGAAGCGCATGCTCCCCAGTTGATTGGGAGAACTCGGCGTAAGCTTGCTGTCGTGCATCGCAATGATGCCACCAGCACGGACTTTCGGCGACCAATCGTTCCAGTCCCCCTGCTCCGGCGAAATCGGTGGCCTCCTGAATCACCCGGGCCGCCAGATCAGGCAGCGCGGTATGAGATGAGTGGCCGACCGCCTCAATGATTCGAGTTTGGCCAAACTGCTGCTCCTGTTCATTCTCGATCTCGACCAGCCCGTCGGTAAAGAGAACCAGTACATCGCCGCGCTCCAACTGAGTCTCCTGGAGGGAATAAGATGAACTCTTGAACATCCCAAGAGGTGGTCCTCCGCCGGGCAGAGACCGGGTCCCGCTCGAGCTGACTACCAAAGGATCGAAATGCCCGGCATTCAGGTAACGCAACCGTCCACTCCGTTCGTCGAGGTCGAGGAATACGCCCGTCAGATATTGAATGAAATCTGCCTCGAAATGAACCGATTCGTTGAGCTGATTGAAGAGCGAAGAGTAATCGATACCGGAAGCCAGCTGAGCTTGCAGTAGTCCACGGAAGTTCGACATGATCAGGGCGGCTGCCAGGCCGTGACCACAGGCGTCAGCCAGGATGGCTTGGAGGGAGCCGGGGCGACGGCGAAAGCAATCAACGTAGTCGCCTCCTACCCAGGCCGAGGATCGATTCATGCCATGAACCTGGCAATGCTCCGAGGAGGGATACGTCTTGGGCAAGAAGCTAAGCTGGATTTCTCGAGCTCTCTGCAAGTCACTAGCTTCGAAATGGAATCGGCGATTCACAGCTAAGCGGGAGGAGGACATCAGAAGTCCAAGTAGTCGTGAAGCCACGCGGGCGCATTCTCGCCGCGCCGGAGTCAGTTCCAGGGCATGATCGGATTCCAGGAAGAGAACGGCCTCCAAGGTCTCGCTAAAACGAAGGGGTAGCACCAGCCGGTCGCGTGCGCCTCCGGGATGAAACGGATCGGTCTCTTTCAGGGCCTTTCGCAGGTCGAGCTCCTCCTGGCGTTTCTGGAATTCGTAGATGTCGGTTCCCAGTCCCTCCATATGAAGCAGCGCGAATCGCTCAGTCTGCTCGTAGTAATCAACCAGGGCCACCTCGCTGGCATCGAGTGCCGTGGCGACCCTGGGGAGGGCTACTTCGAGAAACTCGTTCAAGCTGCGCTCTTTCACCAGGAGTCGGGCCAGTTGGTCGCACAGCTGGCGGGCCTGGTCGTTCTCAAATTCGTGCATTGACTTATCTAGTCTTCCCCCCCAGCTTCCCTTGCGGCCGGGGAACCAGGCAAGGTCAAGCTGTCTCAAACCTCCCTGGCAAGCTTCAAAAGAGTGATTTCAGGATCGTGGGAGGAGCCTTCCCAGGCCGCGATAGGAACGTCAGGCCCGAATCTAAGGATTCTATTTTCAATAGAATCGCCGCCTGGGAAGGCGCCTCCCACGGTTCTGAAACTCTGTTCTCCTGAAAGGCCAAATTGCGATTCTGGCTAGTTTTGAGACAGTTTGAAGGTGCTTGCGCTACTCTGAGGATTGGCCCCTTGGACCCCTGGCCCCCTTCTCCGAAAGTTTACTCATAACGGAGTATGAAACAAGGCAGAGTACCCCCTCCGGCTGTGACATTAGACAGATTACTGGCTGAGATACGAGTCAGGCACCCGCCCATCAGCGCACCGTTGATATAGGGGTCCAGATCGATGACGGCCTGAGTGAGTGTCCAGCCCTCCGGGCCAGGCATCAGGAATGGTTCCCGGTGAATGTTGACCGCTTCCTGAACCACGAAGCCCTCCTGGATCCCACTTTTCAGGCGATCGTCCCACTCGGATTGCGTGCACTCGAAACCCAACAGCACCCCTTCTCCCCCGTAGGCAGCGTTAGGTTTGATGACGAAATAGCGGCGATTGGCACGGACGAACTCGATCAGATCAATGTCCAGCCCGCGGAACTGAGTCTCGCGTTCCCGCAGCCGCCGTGTCCAGGGAATGTAATCGGCAATCGCCTGGATCTGCTGAGAATTGAGCACCGTATGGTAGTGTTCGTCGCTGAGCAACGCCAGAATCGCTTTCTTGTGCACCAGCTTGGTGCGGAAACTGTTCAGATAGCAGGTTTTTTGCTGCCGGTATCCTTCCAGATAGGATTCGCATTCGTCCTTGATGGCATAGAATGCGTTCATCAACAGGCGTCGGTAGAGGATGTCGATTCTGCGCCCGTTGGCGTAAATCCAGCCATCACGACATTCCAGATTGCGGGGATCCGATATCTCGCAAGCGAAGCCGCGGCGCTCCAAGTAGTCCTTGAGCAGCAGGAATTCCGGGTAGGTCGGAATATCCAGAAAATCGACGATAGCGAATGTCGGCTGTTCTTCGCTTCCCCCGAATTCCTCATGATAAACTCGCACCAGATTGGCCAAGAGATGTTCCAGCGGGGAAACAAAACGGACCGGAAACTGTTTCTCAAACTCTTGGAAGATCTCCAGACTTCGGTAGATGCGCCCTAAATGGTGGACGTAGGCAGGTCCTGCTGGCACCTCGGCATTGACCTCCACGAACTTGAACGCTCGGCGAGTCAGAAATGAATCCATGCGGGCGGTAGCGGAAAGGCGAATAATATTGGTCGGAATGGCGGCTAGTTAGATCTCCCACTCTTCCATCCCCAGATCCTCGACCAGTACTCGACGGTCCTTGAAGTGGGCTGCTGCGATGCGCAAGATGGCCTGGCGCAGCAGATAGACGCTGTCTTGAACCTTGGTGTAGAGCCGCTCCGTCAGGAAGGTCGGCCTCAGAGATTTGGCCATTGGGCGTTTGCCAAAAACCACATTGCTGTAAATCTGAGCCTCCAGCAATCGTTGGTGTTGTCGCTCAGCCTTATTCAGATCACGCTCGATGAGCCGGTGATAGGCGTCGACTGCCCGGCGTGTTTTATTGTGAGGATGCTCGGTCATTCTGCCTCCGGAGTGGGAGCCTTGAGACTCCCCCCGGAATCATATCAGGCCTGGCCCCGTGGCATAGCCTGTGACATAAGATCGCCGCCTCGGAAGGCGCCTCCCACGATTACGAAACTCCCTTCCTGAAAGGCCAAGCTCCCTGCGCTGGCCAGTCCTTGAGACAGCCTTGGGAAGCCGACGCTTGGCAGTTGTAAGTTGGAAGTTACTCCCTCAACGCCGCTCGACGTATCAGGAGTGCGTATCGCATATTGGAGCTCTTTGAACCCAGCAGTGCGACCAGGTCAGACAGGCGGCGGTTCAAGAGAGGACGGCGGTCGACGCTCTGCAAAGGTACTGAGCTGAGTTGTTGTAGGAATGGCAGCTCCGATTCCTCGATCACTAGCCAGATCTCCTGGCTGCTGGCAAACAGCTCTTCCGCCTCTTTGCGAGTGTGGATTTCGTCGATCCTGCGGTTCAGATAGACGGCCAGGCTGGGGCTTGCGAACCGGAAATAGCCGACCCGTGAATCGGAACTGGACAGAGCCTCGATTTGGGCAGCGAAGTCCCGGACCGGCCGATAGGCCTCGAGGCGTTCGGTGAAAACCAACTGGGCTGTCAGGAAGAAAAGAGAAAGACACAGAGCCGCCGGCAGCCAGCGACGAGAAAGGGTCAGAGCCCAAAACACAGTGGGGAAAACGGCGAGCAGCCAGATAGCTGGCGAAAGGCTAAAAAGGCGCATGCCCAGGGCTGCCAACACCAAGGTTGCCAGCATGACGGGAATTGTCGCGATCGTGGCCCACCACCGGCTGACTCGAACCGTCTTGAGCCAGTAGGCCAGCCAGCAAGCCGCAATCGGATAAATTGGCAGGAGGTAGTGCTCCTGCTTGTTTCGGGAAAAGGAAAGGATCAAGATCCAAGCCAGAATCCAGGCCGCCATCAGCGTGCCCGGATTGAGAATGCTTCTTGATGGGGCGAGTTGTAACCCTCGTTGCTTCCATTCCTCCCTCAATCGTCTCCACCACCAAGGGAGCGATCCCAGGAAGAAGAAAGACCAGGGAGAGAAATCGGACAGAAATACGCCAGGATAGTAGAGCGGACCTCGTCTGGGGCCGAAGTCGAGATAGGTGAAGCGTCCCAGATTCTCGAGTAGGAAGAAATCCAGCACGACAGCCAATCCGAGCCGTCTGGCTAGCAGGAGATACCAGGGAAGGCAGATAAGAGCGAGGGCCAGCAATGCCCACAGCCAGGGAGCCCGGGTCAGGGTTGCCCACTGACCGCTGAGGGCCAGATAAGCGAGCATGATCAGGACCGCCACTACCACTACAGGGCCTTTCGTCAAGAAACCCAAGCTCAGGAAAACTGCGCATAGCAAGAAAGAGAGTTTCCGGCCGCTTCTCGTCCAATCGACGAAAGCTGTCAATGCAGCCAGCAGGCAAAGCAAGAGCAGCGTGTCGATCAGTAGTCGGCGAGAGAGCACAAGGAAGCGAAAGCTGGTGGCCAGGATTCCCATCGCCAGCAGCCCTCCAGCAATACTCTCCGTAATCAGTCGTCCGAGTAGCACGCAAGTGAAGAGGCTGGCACCGGCAACCAGTGCCAGTGCCCACCGCTCAGCGGCAATCGGGTCGGGGATCAGCGCCTGCAAGCTCCCCACCAGCCAATAAGTGAGAGGAGGCTTGTTCAGACGGGGCTGGTGGTTGAAGTGGGGAACAATCCAGTCGTCTCGCTCGGCCATCTCACGCGGTGTTTGAATATAGAAGGCCTCATTCGAGTCCCAAACTCCAGAGACATGCAGTTGGACCAGGAAAGGGAGGAGAAAGAGAACCGAGAGGAGTTTAGGAGCCTGTACGAGTAGGGGTGCGGATTGCGTTATGGGCGCCATGGGCCAAGGCATGAGATCCAGACAATAGCATTTTCCGGGCGGAAACTGCAGAGGGGCCGAATCAGATCGTCCTCAAGTCTGTCAGGGGAGACTCGACGAAACCCTATCCGACCCCCAAATACACTTCGCCCGGAGCCGAACATTTGAGAAACGCGAACCAGATGCGTGTCTCCCTGGTATCTCGTATGAAACTCAAACGTTCTGATGGTTGGACCTAACCCCTCAAGCGTTCGAGCGAAGCTTTGTGCAGTATGGAGTGGAACTGAAAATATTGAAATTTTATAATAATGAGGATTACTATAAGCATGGTTAATATTCCTTGGACAAGGGTAGGGAACTGATGGATCTAGCGACGATGAAAACGTTCTTGAGGGTAGTTGATGAGGGTAGTTTCTCCCGTGCCTCAAAGAAGTTACTGCGCACTCAACCGGCGGTCTCGTTGGCTGTTAAACGGCTGGAAGAGGCCCTTGGAGAGCGACTGCTCGACCGTTCGAGCCGGGAACTAATCTTGACAGACGCCGGGCGACTGGTGCTCGACTTTGGGCGTCGCTTTGAAAACCTGGAGAGAGAACTGGCGCGGGCCTTGCAGGAACTGCGCGACCTGTCGGCTGGGCAGTTGGTGATTGGTGCCAATGAATCGACTACTCTCTATCTGCTGGAACATGTGCGGGAATTCCGCGCCCGTTTTCGGAATATCAAGGTTCGAGTGCAGCGTTGTCTGTCCAGTCAGGTCCCCCAACAGCTTCTTTCGGGGGAACTGGAAATGGGGGTTATCAGCTACGATCCGGTAGATTCCCGGCTGGTCTGTTTAGTGATCTTTGTCGATCATCTCGCGTTTGTGGTCTCTCCCCGGCATCCGCTGGCAGGCCGCCGTGAAGTCTCGATCCGGGAGCTGGGCGAGGAGACATTCATCGCGCACAACGTGGTGTCGCCTTATCGAAGGGTGGTGCTGGACACGTTTCGGCGCTACCGGGTCAATCTAAAGCAGGATGTCGAGATGCCCACGATTGACTCGATCCGTCGGCTGGTTCGGGACAATGAAGGTGTGGCCTTTCTGCCGCGCATGGTTGTCAACCCACAAATCGAGAACGGCAGCCTGTGTGAAGTTCGAGTTCCCGAACTGCGAATCGACCGGCGCATCCGAATCGTCTATCCGCGGGGACGAACTCTGAGCCGGGCGGCTCGTGCCTTTCTCACCCTGGTGGGCGCAGAGGAGAAGGGAAAAGGGAAAAGGGAAAAGTGAGGAAACTTATCCCTTTCCCAACTTTCGGCAACTTGCCTCAGTTTTTGACTTTATCGCCGGTTTTGGCGGTGCCTTCGATCAGAGTGCCGACCGAGGAGACATCGTCGGCTTTGTCGATTCGAATCTTGCCCACTTCGTCGTCGATTTCACGGAGCACTCGGCCGGTAGCCGGGTCCTTCACGGTACGGGTTACGCGCAGCACACGAAGGATCTGGCCAGCTCGGACTCCCTGCGGAGTTCCCACGTTGAGGATGACGGTCGAGCCCGCGACATCGGCTACCAGTCCATCGACTTTAATTGTGATTTCTGGGAGGCGGTCATTCTGATCGATCAGCTTAGCCGAGAGCTCGGCGACGGCCGCCAAGACGGCCTCCCCCAGGATAGTCTCGCGAAAGTCGCGGCTGCCCATCTGGACTCCGCCAGCCCCGAAGCCTCCACTGCCTCCCCCGGCTCCGCCCAGCATGAAGCCGGAACGCGAAGATTCACCTGTCCCTTTGGCGACGGCAAGGATCTCTCCGGTGTTGATATCGACCATGCGCGCATCGATGGCGACCTTGGCTTTCCCTTTTTGAGTGCCGACATTGCTGGCCCCAAATCCACCGATTCGGCCAAAAGCGCCGCCGATTCCTCTTTTCTTTTTCTCGGTCCCAAACTGGGTGATGCTACCAACGATCATGGCATTAACTCCCAGGACTTTCCCAATCTGGGCGGCTGTCGAAGGGTTGGCCCGGTCGGAATTGCTGAAGTTTTGTTCGGCCAGAATCGTATCGAGGTGCTTGCGTTCGATCACTCGATAGGTTCCATCGGTGACCAATTCGGTCACGATGAGATCTGAGATGCCTTTTCCGATGTCCCAGTTGCCTTCCCACCACCTTTGCCACGGTGCCGTATTCGAAATCGAAGAGAGCAACCCGTTTCCTTTCCTGAGCGAAAACCGGGGAAAAGACAAAAACTGAGAGAAGTAGAAAAGCAATGAATCGTTTCATGGTTTCCCCTTCGGAAACGAAACGTTTTCCAGAATGCACCATCACACACAAACTAACCCATGACAGTCCTTGATTTCCAGCTGGATCAGCTCGTCAGGCTGGCTTCAACGGCAGCGAAGCTGCTTTCCAAAGCCTCATCCAGCCGCGAGGCATCTTTGCCTCCGGCCTCTGCCATTTCGGCCCGCCCACCGCCCCCTCCCTTGATCAGAGGAGCGATCTGACGGATCAGCTGATCCGCCTTGACCTTATCGGTCAGGTCGGAACTGACCATAGCAATGAGACTGGCTTTGCCGTTGCCGGCCATCCCCAGCACTACCACTCCCGAGCCCAACTGGCGGCAAAGGTTGTCGGCCAGCGTTCGAAAGCCGCCCCGGTCCAGATTCTCAACCCGGCGGCTGACCACTGGGACTCCGGCTACTTCTCGCGCTTGGGAAACAGCGCTCCCGGCTTGTTTCTGAGCAAGTTCAAGGCGAAGACGTTCCAACTCACGTTGGCTTTCCTTCAGCTCCTGGCCGAGGCGGGCGACCGAGTCCAGGACACGAGGGGCGGCCACCTTGAGGGAATCTGTGAGTCCTTGCAAGATTTCTTCATCATCCAGAAAACGTTCGATCGCCGCGTTTCCTGTGATCGCCTCCATCCTCCGCACACCGGCCGAAATGCTGCCCTCACTGGTGATTTTGAAGAGAGCGATGTCTCCCGTTCGAAGTACGTGAGTGCCTCCACAGAGCTCCTTACTGAAACCTGGGATCGAGACAACCCGAACCCGTTCCTGATACTTCTCGCCGAAGAGAGCCGTTGCACCCTTTTGGATCGCATCGTCCAGATCGCTGATTTCTGTTTGCAAGGCGATGTTCTGGCGGATTTTCTCGTTTACGAGTTCTTCCAGATGCCGAATCGCGCGCCCGCCCAGGGGGCGGTAGTGAGTGAAATCGAAGCGTAAGCGGTCTGGGGCCACCAGCGAACCTGCTTGTTTGGCATGCTCACCCAGCACGTCGCGGAGGGCGGCGTGAAGCAGGTGAGTTGCTGTGTGGTTGCGAGCTGTGCGTTGTCGCTGATCAGTTTGCACTTGGCAGATCACTTTGTGGCCGGTGGTGAGAGTTCCACGCGCCACCTGGACAGCGTGCAGCCGCAAGCCACTCACCGGGTTGACCGTGTCCTCCACTCGCACGTAGACATCATCCCCTTCCAGGGAGCCGCGGTCGCCTACTTGGCCCCCGGATTCTGCATAAAAGGGGGATCTCGAGAGCACGACCTGGCCTGATTCCCCTTCTTCGAGTGACCCGACTCGCTCATTTTGTTTGAGAATCAAGAGGACCTGGGCCGACACGTCCGACACTTGTTCGTAGCCCAGGAACTCGGTCGAGAGCCCTTCTTCAGCCAGTTCGCGATAGATCGGCTCGACCGTCGTCGCTCCCCCCTTCCAGCTGGCCCGAGCGCGGATCCGTTGTTGCTCGAGCTCTGCAGCAAAGCCCTCTTCGTCGATTTGAAAGCCCCGTTCCTGGGCGATGTCTCGTGCCAGGTCGAGGGGAAAACCGAAGGTGTCATACATCTTGAAGATGTCGGCTCCAGGAACCAGAGTTTGCCCGGCCGAGTGAGTCTTTTCGAAGACATCCTGCAGCCTCTCCAAACCCAGGTCGAGGGTGGCGCTGAATTTCTCCTCTTCGTAGCGAACCACTTTGGCGGCATAGTCGCGGCTCTTATCCAATTCCGGATAAGCCTCCTTCATGAGATCTCCAACCAGAGCGGTGAGGGTAAAGATGAATGGCTCATGCATCCCCAAAATACGGCCGTGCCGAATGGCGCGGCGCAGGATCTTCCGCAACACATACCCTCGACCGTCGTTGCCCGGCACCACGCCGTCGTCAATCAGGAACATGCAGGATCGGCTGTGATCTGCCAGAATGCGCAAGCTGGTGTCTTGGTCCGGATCCTCACCATAGGGATGTCCACATATCCGCCCAGCTTCATCCAAGATAGGAGCGAACAGGTCGGTATCGTAGTTGTTGTTCACGCCTTGCAGCAGGCTGGTAATGCGTTCCAGCCCCATGCCAGTATCGATCGAGGGTTTGGGTAACGGATTCAGCGTGCCGGCTGCGTCGCGATCGAACTGCATGAAGACCAGATTCCAGATTTCCAAGAAACGGCCACAGCTACATTCCGGATTGCAATCGGTGTGGCCGAGCGGGCTAGTGCCATGGTCGAAGTGAATCTCTGAACAGGGGCCGCAGGGTCCAGTCTCTCCCATCGCCCAGAAGTTCTCCTTTTCGCCCAGGCGGAAGATTTTGTTTTCAGAGATGCCGATACGGTCGTGCCACAAATCATAGGCCTCGTTATCCTCCCTGAAAACGGTGATTCTGAGACGATCGGAGGCCAGTCCATAAACTTCAGTGCAGAGTTCCCAGGCAAACTCGATAGCTTCCTTCTTGAAGTAGTCACCGAACGAGAAGTTTCCCAGCATCTCAAAGAAAGTATGGTGTCGGGCGGTTCGGCCCACCGTCTCGAGATCATTGTGCTTTCCACTGACCCGCATGCACTTTTGACTGGTGGCTGCCCGCAGATAGTCCCGCTTTTCCTGGCCTAAAAAGACTTCCTTAAACTGGTTCATTCCTGCGTTCGTGAAGAGCAGTGTGGGGTCGTTCCGAGGCACCAGCGGCCCGCTCTTGACCCGCTTATGACCGTTACCCTCGAAATACCGCAGGAAGGTCTCTCTGATCTCACTCGAAGTACTCATTTCGTCTTCCTTCCGAGAAATGGTTCGTAACTTCCGCTCATTACTCGGACGAGCTCCTGACGCCGCTCCACCACACTTCGAGCTTCGTACGAACCAGATCTGGTGGGTAGCCCCGTCGAATACAGTAGTCGAAGAGTCGTTTCATCTGGCGGCGTGAAACTGGAGCGCCGTGAATTGTGATCCACTTTTCGGTCAGGCGGTCCAGGCTCTCAGCTTCCCCAAAGTCGTCGCCGATGACCCTCAAGACGCGCTCGGTGATTCTATCATCGATGCCGATCCGGGCTAAGTAGGCACGCAGCTTCAAATCCCCCCAATACTGTCCTTCTCGGCGGAACCTGCCTCGTTCTAGAGCCAGCCTCTCGTCATCCAGCAGGCCGGTCTCCCGCAGCCGTTCAATGGCCTCCTGAATCTCTTGCACCGAATAGCCAGAAGTGAGCTTGCGGCGTAGCTCCAAAGCCGAGTACTCTCGCCTCGACAGGAATTGGATCGCTTTCTGAAGAGCGCTCTTGGAAGCGGTCACTACTGCTCGGCGGCGCTCAAGATACCTTGTATCTTAAGACTCAGATCCTCTGGGAAACTAGCATTCTCCAGGGCATCATCAGCCGAAATCAAATGATCGTCATAGAGCTGGAAAAGAGACTGATCAAAGGTCTGCATGCCGTAGTGAGTATACCCTGTTTCGAGCGCTTTCCTGAGGTCCTTGTGCCTTTCCCGGTCTTCGATCAAGGAGCGCACCAACTCGGTATTGCGTAGAATCTCGACCGCCGGATACCGATTCTTATTGATTGAACTCTTGACCAGACGCATCGAGATGACTGCATTGAGACTGGCGGCAAAACGGTATCGACATCGTTCTGCTGGTCACTCGGGAACATCGAGATGCCCCGGTTGACGGTTTCCATGGTATAGGAGGTATGCAGCGTGCTCATCACGAGGTGGCCGGTTTCAGCCGCCCCATGGCGGTCATCACCGTTTCGTAGTCTCTCATCTCACCCACCAGCACCACATCGGGATCCTGCCGAAGGGCAGCTCTGAGGGCTCCACCAAAACTCATTGTATCGACCCCCACCTCCCGCTGCGAGATCAATGAGAGCTTATCGGTGAGAAGAAACTCTATCGGATCCTCGATCGTGATGATGTGGGTTCTCTGGGTGCGGTTGATATGCTCGACCATGGCCCACAGCGTGGTGGACTTGCCGCTTCCAGTCGCACCTGTAACCAGGATTAAGCCACGTTTGTTCTTGACGATTTCGCGCAGCACCTCCGGCAGCTTGAGTTCATTCAGGTCTGGGACCTTCTCGGGGATGACTCGAAATACCATTGAGATGGAACCTCTCTGGTGGTAGACCGCGAGACGAAAGCGCCCCATATCGGGCCCCCCGAAAGAGATGTCGATCTCGGAATGCTCTGTGAGAGCCTCTTTTTGGCGCGTGTTGAGCACATTGTGGGCCAGGTCTAGCGTGTCCTGGCGTGTGATCCGATGGAAATTGTTCATCGGCATCAATTCGCCGCGGATCCGTACGTACGGATGAGCTCCCGCCTTGATGTGGACGTCCGATGCTTTGTGTTTGACAGCTGTTTTCAGCAGGAGTCGAAGATCCAACATGCCCTTCCCTCGGGCCCGACTCGCGGACGTCGGACCGAATCCGAAGTATCTTGCCATTTTCGAGTTCTGCGAAGGGTGACCGAGAACACACTGGGTGAAGAGCTCCTAGGAGTCTGCGCGGCAGGAAATGTCCGGGCTGGTGAATAAAATGGCGATATGGGAACGACATTTCGGAAGTACCAGCCGGAGCAGAGCTTCTTGCTACCCCCCTCCCCGCGAGATTGGTTGCCGGAAGATCATCTGTCCTACTTTATCTCCGAAACGGTGGATGAGCTGGATCTGAGTGGATTCTACGCGCCGTACGAAGGGGACGGGCGGCGCAATCGGCCGTTTGATCCGAGGATGATGGTGAAGATCCTGATTTATGGGTACGCGACGGGAACGTTCTCGTCGCGGAAACTGGCTCGTCGAGTGTATGAGGACGTGGCTGTTCGAGTGTTGTCGGCGGGTAATTTTCCAGCCCACCGGACGATGGCGGAGTTTCGTCAACGTCATCTCAAAGAGTTCAAGAAACTGTTTGGACAGGTGGCGCGGATCGCGGCCGAGGCGGGATTGGTCAAGCTGGGGCGAGTGGCGGTGGACGGCTGTAAGATCAAGGCCAACGCCAGCAAACATAAGGCGATGAGCTATTCACGGATGTTGGAAGAAGAGAAAAGGCTGGAAGGAGAGATCACCGAACTGTTGGATCGTGCGCAGCAGGTGGATAAAGCGGAAGACGAGCTCTACGGCGAAGAGAATCAGGGAGACGAACTGCCTGAAGAGTTACGCCGCCGCGAAGATCGGCTGAAAAAGATCGGGGAGGCAAAGCAGCGAGTGGAGCAACGGCAGGCCGAGGCGGATCGGAAGCGCGGCCGCAAGCCCGGAGACGGTCGCAAGAACCCGCGCGGAGGACGCCCCTTCAAGCGGGAGTTTGGAGTTCCCGAGGAGAAGGCCCAAGACAACTTTACAGATCCGGAAAGTCGAATCATGAAGAGCTCTGGGGGATTCGAACAATGCTACAACACGCAAGCCGCTGTGGATGAGGAGACACAGATGATCGTGGCCACGGGGGTTACCAATAACGCGGCCGACAACAGACAATTACTGGGGATGATCGATGCGGTCCAAGAGAACCTGGAGCACCCTCCCGAGCAGGTAGTGGCCGACGCCGGGTATAAGTCCGAGGAGAACTTTGAAGGTCTAGAAGAACGCGAGATCGATGGCTACATCTCTTTGGGCCGAGAGGGGCGAGATCCAGAGCCGTCGGAAAATCTCCCCGCCACGCTGCGCATGTTCAAGAAGCTGGGCACGGAGGCGGGGCAAACTGTCTACCGCCGGCGCAAGGTGATCGCGGAACCTGTATTCGGCTGGGTTAAACAGGTCCTTGGCTTTCGAACCTTCAGCTTGAGGGGACTCGAGAAAGTGGAAGGCGAGTGGGACCTGGTCTGTCTCGCCCTGAACTTGAAACGCATGAATGGGCGCCTACCCACCTGCTGAGCAGGTTCGGACGGAAAGATGCCCTCCCCCTGGGCTCATTTTCAGCAGTTCGGCCGCCTCTGCAAGCGGAAGCACGATAAAGATCGCCCTTTCTCGTATAGGGCACCCGAAACATAAACTCAAGAATTGGAAATTCCACGTTGATCAGAAACTCCTGCCGCGCAGACTCCTAGCCCCAAAGCAAGTACATCAGTGTTGATTCCAAGGGCCTGAAAAGGCCCGAAATGCCAGTCCTGTCGGGTATTCTAGGGTTGCAAAAAACTCTGGAAAACACCGAAAAGAAAGGCATTTCAGGTGAACCCAAAAGATATCGAAATCCTGCGCAAACGGCAATCGGGAAGTGAAGATCGATTAGATCGGAGTTGGATGCCGGAGAAGGGCCAAAGGGTGCTGCGCGGGGGCAACATCCATTATGCGATTTCGGATCGGGTCCGAGCCGTGGACTGCGGGGGGCTGGGTGTGATCCAGCTGCTGGTCAAGCAGCTGGAACTGGCCGAAACCATCGACCAACGGGTGAAGGTGCTGGAGCGGCATCTGCCGTACCGGGAATCGGATCATGTGCTCAATCTGATTTACAACGTCATGACGGGCGGTAGCTGCCTGCAGGACGTGGAGGCTCGACGCCGGGACCCGGTGTATCTGGACGCGCTGGGGGCCCGCAAGGTGCCGGCGCCGTCCACGGAGGGGGACTTCCTGCGGCGCTTCGACAGGAATTCGATCGGGGATCTGATGGAAGCGGTCAATGAGGCGCGACGGAAAGTGTGGTCGAACCAAGACAAGGAGTTTCACCGTCAGGCCACGATTGATGTGGACGGGACGATCGCCCCGACGGATGGACAGTGTAAGAGCGGAATCGGAATGAGCTACACCGGCCACTGGAGCTATCATCCGCTGGTAGTGTCTGTGGCTGAGACCAACGAGGTGCTCTATTTGGTGAATCGGGCGGGCAACCGACCCTCCCATGAAGGCGCGGCCGAGGTGCTGGATCGGGCCATCGAGTTGGTGCGCGGTGGTGGTTTCCAGAAGGTGTTGCTGCGGGGCGACACGGATTTTACGCAGACGCGTCATCTGGACCGCTGGGATCAGGAGGGCGTAGAGTTTCTCTTTGGGGCGGATTCCAGCCAGGGGTTGGTTGGTCGGGCCGAAGGACTGGAGCCCAGCGCCTGGAGTCGGCTGGATCGGGCAAAGAAGAAGAAACTGCGAAGACGGCGGCGCAAGAATATCCGCCAGGCCCTGGTCAAAAAGAATGGCTATCGCAATCTGCAACTGGAGCGGGAAGATGTGGCCGAGCTGGCCTAGCGACCGGCGGCCTGCAAGCAGAACTATCGGCTGGTGGTGGTGCGAAAGCAAATTACGGTCACCCAAGGACAGGGACGGCTCTTTGACGAGACCCGCTATCTGTTCTATCTGACCAACCTGCGAAAGGAGTCGGCCAGGGAAGTGGTTTTCTCAGCCAATCGTCGCTGCCATCAGGAGAATGTGGTGGAGCAGCTCAAGAACGGGGTTCAGGCGATGCGGATGCCCTCGGACAGCCTCGAGTCCAACTGGGCGTACCTGGTGATTGCTGCCCAGGCCTGGAACTTGAAAGCCTGGCTGGGCCTGGTGCAATCCGACAAGACGATGGGGCAGCGGATTCTGAAGATGGAGTATCGCCGGTTCCTGCGCCGGCTGGTTCAGATTCCTTGCCAGATCCTGCAGCGGGGGCGACGTCTTCTTTACCGGCTGCTGAACGTCAACGACTGGACCGAAACGCTGCTGAGCGGAGTGCCGTCGCCCAAGCGGGTCCGCTACGGCTAACCCGCCACAGGACAAAGCAAAGAAAATCCACGGAGGTTCAAGGGCTGAGGTCGAAGTCTGTTCGAAAACGGCCGAAAATTCCGATTCTTGCCTCTCGATCCCACTCCGAAGGCCCTCCAGCAGGAGATCACCGTCGGATGCGCCCGACTCGCGCAGCCTTCAGTCCGAAAGTCGACCACAGAGGGCTAAATGACCCTCAAAAAGAGTCAATCGAGCGGCCCAGAAGCTGATACGCTTATTTTGGGCCTAGCTAGACGAGCGACAACGAGGCCAAGAAGCAGTCAGTTCCCAGTTTCAGAAACTTGACCCGACTGTAAGCAGGTTGCAAGGGAGAGGTGCCTAGCCAACTGCGGTCGCAGACGCAGAACGGGCATGGACGGGAGTCATCCAATGATGGCGATCGGCGACCCTTCCGTACACGTAGTCGAAGAAATCGCTCTGAACTTGCTCGGTAATCGGACCGCGGCCGGCAGCACCGACCTGGATTCGGTCGACGGAACGAATCGGGGTTACCTCGGCGGCCGTGCCGGTAAAGAAAATCTCGTCAGCCGTGTAGAGCATCTCCCGTGGCAGAGTTTTCTCTATAACTTCAACGTTTCGTTCTCGGAGTAGCGTCAGAATACTGCTGCGGGTGATTCCTCCCAGGATCGAGCTGCTGGATGGAGGCGTATAGACCTTTTCCTGTAGGACCAGGAACAGGTTTTCACCACTCCCTTCGCTGAGGTGCCCATTCACATCGAGGGCGATCCCTTCCGAGAAGCCGTTCACCGTCGCCTCCATCTTGATCAAACCGCTGTTCAGGTAGTTCCCCCCGGCTTTGGCAAGGCTGGGAAAAGTGTTGGGAGCGGCTCGTTGCCAGCTCGAAGTGCAAACATCGACTCCACCGTCCAAGGCTTCTTCTCCCAAGTAGCTACCCCACTCCCAAACCATCAGGTAGGTGTCGATGGGAGCCTTCAGAGGGTTGACTCCAAGGCTGCCAAAACCGCGAAACACGAGTGGGCGTATGTAACAGGACTTCAGCTTATTGACACGAATCGTCTCCAGGATGGCCTGGTTGATCTCCTCTTCGGTGAAGGGGATCTCAGTCCTATAGATCTTGCAGGAATTGAACAGACGATGGATATGGTCCTGGAGCCGGAACACTTCGGGGCCACGCTCCGTCGCATAGCAGCGGATCCCTTCGAACCAGGATGATCCATAGTGCAGGGCATGCGACATCACGTGGATCGTGGCGTCTTCCCAGGCGATCAGTTTGCCGTTTTTCCAGATTTTATCGGTGCGGAGTGTCGTCATGCTCTCAGCATAATTTTCGGTGGGTTTCCAAGTCAAACGAGTGGGCCCTTTCGCGGATCGATCCTGTGCTCTAATACTAGTCCTGAACGCAGCACTAGAGTCAGCTCATGAAGTATCAGGAATACGTCCCTTCGAAACTCATTTCACAGGCTGTGGATTGCCTCTGGTTGTTGGAGACCCGACTCCCCCAACACCCTTCCTTCGAGAAGATTCCACCCGATGGTTGCAGCGAGATCATCTTCCAGTTGGAGGGCAGAAACGAGTTGCAGCGGGCGGGCCGAATCGAGCTGGAACCGAGAGCTTTCCTAGTAGCGCAGCAACACGAACCACTCCAGGTCCGAATCGGCTCCAGGGTGCGCAACCTGGGTATTCGGTTCCGTCCGGGAGGGCTGTTTTCCGTGCTGGGTCTTCCCATGAATGAACTTGTCGATGAGGTTCTTCCCCTGGCTGACGTCTGGCGCCAGTTCGAACGGAGGTTGATGGGGCGACTCGACCCAAAGGCGCCTGCCTGCGAACTGTTTCGGTGCACCGAAGACGCGCTCCGAAGCTACTTTCTCTCACCTAAGAAGGGTCGTCGTCTCGTCAACGTGGCGGTGACTCGGATCTTCAGGACATCGGGTAGTCTCTCGGTGTCGGATTTAGCTCGGATGACCGGTTGGAGTACCCGTCAACTGGAGCGGCGGTTTCGAATCGAGGGGGGATTCGGGCCCAAAATGCTATGCCGGATTGCCCGCTTCCAGGCATTGGTAAGAAGACTGGCCGCCCCTGAGTCGCAGGTCCGTTCCTGGGCGGATCTCGCACTTGGAGCAGGCTATGCCGACCAGGCCCACTTGATTCGGGAGTTCCGGGCCTTGAGTGGTACCACTCCGGGTTGCTTCTTGAGTCGTACCAATCCCATGTCGTTTTTTTTCAATACTCCTCCGGATTCGCGGATTACCCTGGAGCGATGAATAGACCAATGACTTTTCTAACCCGGGCGATGCACAAACTGTCGGCAATAGAGCTGCCTTCAAAGGGTTTTTTCTTGCTGAGTTGCTCCCTGCTCTTCATGAATGGATGGACTTCGGCCCAGAATCTGGCTCAGCTGGACTGGCTGGCCGGGCACTGGGAGGGGACTTTCGGGGGACAGAGCTTCGAGAGTCACTACACTACCTCGAGAGGAGGAATGATCCTGAGCGTGAGTAAGCAGGTTTCGAAAGGGCAAGTGAGACTCTTCGAAATGGAGCGGTTCGTGGAACAGGAAGGGCAGATCATTCTCACTCCCTATCCCTTCGGTCGGGCCAGTTCAGACGATTTTCGCCTGGTACCGACTAACGAAGGAGTCAAGCGGGCTCGCTTCATCAGCCCGGAACACAATTTCCCAACCGAGATCATCTATGAACTCGTCGGACCCGATCAACTGCACATCACGATTGCCGGGCAACAGAATGGGAAGCGAGTCGAAATTCCGGCGATCCTCACGCGAGTGCGGTAGGCTGGTGGCTCAGAGGCGGGAGCATCGGGCTGCCAGCAACACAACGATGACCAGGGTAGCCATGGCTCCATAGGCCCACCATCGGCGGATTGAAGAAGAGACGATCTTCGACCGCCACCAGGATCTTCCATCTTTCACTGGGACGGGTTCGGGGCAGGGAAGCAAACAATATCCCTGCCTGGGCACCGTGCGAATGAAACGGGGCTGGGAGGGAGTATCCCGGAGAGCTTTTCTGAGATCCACGATGCAGCGGGTCAGAGCCTCGGCTCCTACGATGACATCGCCCCAAACTTGGTCGAAGATCTCGTCTCGACTCATCACTTTGCCAGCACTAGAAGCCAGCGCCAACAATACCTGCATGGTGCGAGGAGTAATCCGAAACACTTCCTCGCCGTTACACAGGAGATTCTGTTCGGGTTCTACCCGAAAGTGGAGCAGGCGAAAGGGTGAGTCCCGCAAGCTCGGCCGCGGTGTTCCGTCTTCGGCAGGGTGAGAGACCCCTGATGTAGTGATAAGTTCCTCCTAACCACTCTCTCATACGAAAATCGGTTCGCTGAGGTTCCTCGGACGACACCTGAGGCTCCGCTGGCGCCTGGACGAACTGGCATCGCCGAGCCACGGAGGTCGCAGAATTGCCGGTCCTTGGGACTGTTTTCTGGCGGCTGGCTTAGCCCGCATCATTCATGAATTGTCGGCTGCAGGCCCGCAATCATCCGCGCTGACTGCGTTGCCCACCCTCGGGCTGCTCAACAGAGTGCATGACTATGCTTGCGCGGCCCTCGGGCGTAACGCCTTGTCAGCACGGCGCTTGCGTCCCTTCGCTTCGACACCTTATGAACTATGCGGGTTAGCCGAGCCAGAGTTTGATAGCAAAAATGAGGACCATTACGGTGACCACCCGTTTTATCCAGGCGTGCCCCTTGAGGACAAGCAGGTAGACTCCCACTTGCCCTCCTATGAGTGTGCCCGCCGCAAGTACCAGGCCAAGCACCCATTCCACCTTTCCCTGCCAGGCAAAGAGGGCCAGCGAACAAACGGTGAAGGCTAAGACACTGATTCCCTTCACAGCGTTTCCCCGAACTAGATCGAGGCCCAATTGAGTCGTCACCGCAAGAATCAAGAATCCAACTCCGGCCTGAACGAAGCCACCGTAGATTCCTATCAGAAAGAAACCACCTGCCAGCAGCGCCCTCGAAGCATCCAGTTGTGGTTGCGATGGCCCTCTCTTTCCTGAGTCGAAGAGAGTCCAGAGTGTCAGCAGGGCCATCAGCAGGGCCAGGATGCGTTGAAAGGTGCCGTCCGAAGTCTGGAGCGCGAGTGCTGTGCCCAGCAGACTTCCTATGGCCGACGGGATGCCGGCCCAGAGAGCAATCCGCCAGGGGATTAAGCCATGTTTCTGAAAGCTCCCGATGGCGCCTAGATTTTGGATCAAGAGACCGACTCGATTCGTGCCGTTGGCGATTCCGGCGGGCAAACCCATGAAAATCAGTAAGGGAAGGGTCAGGAACGACCCACCCCCGGCGATCACGTTGAGCGTTCCGGCAACAATTCCCGCGAGAAATAGCACCCAATAGCCTGTCAGGCCAGTCTCCAGCACCTGTGGCGGTCCTCCTTTGAGGGGCATTGACCGCGCCCCTCGAGAGGCTCATTGTGCCACAACCGGGCTGGCAGCTCCGCCGAGAGACAACGGCTTCCCCCGGTCGCCAGTCCAAGTTTTGACGGCGTAGTTGTCAAGAGGCCGTGCTCGGCCAAGAAATATTGGACCTGCTGCTTGACAGGAACCGGAAGCGATCATAAAAAGAAATAGCCCCCCCCAGGGGGGAAGGGGAGGAGCGAAGAATGGACCAGGATCTCGTAAAGCGACTCAGGAGCATCGAGGGACATGTTGGAGGAGTCGTCAAAATGGTCGAGAGAGGTGACTACTGCATTGATATTCTGCAACAGATCCTGGCCCTCCAGAGGGCGCTACAGAAAGTGAGTGGCAAGATCCTGGATGGACATCTTCATCATTGTGTCCAGGAAGCGCTTTCTGGTTCTGAGGCGGAGAAGAAAGAGCGAGTCTTGAAGGAACTGGGTGAACTATTTCAAGCTGCGGGCCGGCGGTAGCCGTCTTGGAAGGCAACTCTTGAGCCCTGCTGCAGGAGATTTCAACGATGGAAGAAAAAGTTGTCAGGATCGGAAACATCAATTGCGAGCACTGTGTGCGCACTATCGAGCGTGAATTAAAGGAGCTCCCGGGAGTACTCCGCGTCGCGGCCTCGGCCGAGACCCGAGAAGTGCGGGTACAGTGGGGATCCCCGGCAAACTGGCGTGAAATCCAGTCCCTGCTTGTTGAGATCAACTACCCTCCAACACAACCATGAAACAGGCTCAACAGTCCGGGGACTCCCTCGGGGAGGTCACCGAATTTTCGATCGAGGGAATGACTTGCAACAATTGTGCGGCCGGCATCAAGCGATCTCTCGATCGAGTTCCCGGAGTTATTGCCTCCGATGTCAGTTACGCCACCGAAAAAGCCCGGATTGAATTCCTCCAGGATGAAGTGTCTGAGCCGGATCTTCGATCAGCCATCGAGCGTGCCGGTTATCGAGTTGCCGAGGACCGATCCGGCCATCTCGAGGAAAGCCAGCGCCGTCAATTAGACCGTGAAAAGCGGATATTCGGAATCGGCTTGGCTTTCTCGTTACCTCTTTTTCTGCTCAGTATGGGGCGCGATTTTGGTCTGGTCGGGAGTTGGTCCCACCAGGCCTGGGTCAACTGGCTGATGCTGGCGCTGGCCACACCGGTTCAATTCTATGTAGGAGCGGGGTTCTACCGAGGAGCCTGGCGATCTTTGCTCAATCGGAGCGCAAACATGGATGTGCTGGTGGCTTTGGGTTCGTCGGTGGCCTATTCTTACAGCGCGCTGATCCTGTTTCTCCCCGTTCTCGGTCTCCATGTCTACTTCGAAACCAGCGCCGTGATCATCACTCTGATCCGGCTCGGCAAGCTACTCGAAGTGGGAGCCAAGGGCCGGGCGGGCCGAGCCTTGGAGAAGTTGATTGGCTTGCGCCCCAAGCGGGCTCGGGTAATCCGGGATGGAGAACCCGTCGAGATTGCCATCCAGCAGATTCAGGTAGGGGATGTCGTGATGGTCCGGCCGGGCGAAAGGGTCCCGGTGGACGGAACTGTGACGGAGGGGGAAGGCTGGATCGACGAGAGCATGGTGACGGGTGAGAGTCTGCCGGTCAGCAAGAGCCCTGGCGACGAGGTCGTCGGAGGAACGCTCAATCAGCAAGGCCTGATTCGCTTTGAAGCTCGCCGCATCGGTTCCGAGACGATGCTTGCCCGGATCATCGAGATGGTCGAAAAGGCTCAGGCCAGCCGAGCTTCGGTGCAGAACCTGGCCGATCGAGTGGCAGCCGTCTTCGTGCCGGCCGTCATCATCATTGCTCTACTGACTTTCCTTGCCTGGTGGTTGTTGGGAGGCGACCTTTCGGCTGCGGTGATCCGAATGGTCGCGGTGCTGGTTATTGCTTGCCCTTGTGCTTTGGGCCTGGCCACCCCGACGGCCGTAATGGTGGGGACTGGGAGGGCGGCCGAACTGGGAATCCTCTTCCGAGATACCACTGCGCTCGAGACCGGTGAGACGATTCAGGCCCTGGTGCTCGATAAGACCGGCACTCTCACCGAAGGGAAGCCGGCGGTGACGGATCTCGTGGCATTCTCGGTTTCGCCTGAGGAACTCCTCTCGTTGGCTGCTTCTGCCGAGCAGGGGAGCGATCATCCCTTGGCCCGTGCCATCGTGGAGCACGCGCGAAAAGAGGGAGTGCCGGCTCCTGCTCCCAGCCAGGTCCACGAAGCGTCGGGAGCCGGGATCGAGGCGCGGTTGGGAGAACGATATATTCGGGTTGGCACCCGCGAATTCCTTCGAAATGGAGGGCACGAGGAACTCGATTCCGATGCGTGGCAGGCCCTCCAGCAGCAAGGGAAGACAGTAGTGGGAGTGGCTTCGGAATCTAGTCTTCTCGGCTTGATCGCGCTGGCCGATACCCTCAAGTCGAATGCTCGTGACGTGATCCGAGAACTGCGTCGTGGCGGGATTCGGCCCATCATGCTGACCGGCGACAATCCAGTCACGGCTGCTGCCATTGCCGGCGAGGTCGGCATCGATGAGTTCCGGGCCCAGGTTTCTCCACAGGAGAAGGCAATCGAAGTGGAACGGCTGGGCCAGGAGTATTCAGGTGTTGCCATGGTAGGCGACGGCATCAATGATGCACCGGCCCTGGCCGTTGCCAGCCTGGGGATCGCCATGGGAGGCGGGACCGATGTGGCGATGGAGACAGCTCAGATAACGCTGGTGAGAGCCGATTTGAGCGCCCTTCCAAAAGCTCTTCAACTGAGTCGTCGAACCATGAGGACCATCCGGCAAAACCTCTTCTGGGCCTTCTTCTACAACCTGGCTCTGATCCCGGTTGCGTCGGGTGTACTCTCGATCTTTCCCTCTTTTCCGCCGGCCTTGGGACAACTCCACCCGGTCTTTGCGGCACTGGCGATGGCTTTCAGTAGCGTTACCGTCGTTCTCAATAGTTTGCGCCTGGCCCGTGGCGGGTAAAATGGAATCGCAGAGACATAGTGCAAGGGCCGAACCGAAAAGGAGTCAATTTGAGTCGACCGCGAGCTGATGAGACCGAAGTTATGGGTATCGGAGCCGCAAGCGGAAGCGCCGCGCCGGTATTAAAGGGAGTCTCGGCAGATCGTCGCCAAGCTTTCCCACGCTCGCGCTGTCGCTTGGCGCTCTGTTAATTAGCGCTCCATCCGCAAGACCCGCGGTCGATCGCAGAGCTTTCACAGAGCAATTCTGTTGGGGATTTCGGAAGAGGCTGGGGGATTGGACCCCCGGACTTCGGCCCCTTCCTTTGTTTGGGAACTCGACTTCTCAGTCTCGGAAGGCTACAACAAGAACATGACCCTTCGATACCGGACCTCCATCCTCTTTCTCCTGTTCATTTGGCTGATCTCTCTCTTGCCTGCCCAGGAAGTGCGTCGTCGCTGGGAAACCATGAACCAGATTCGACGTGACAAGTTCGATCTGATTCTTCCCGAAGTGATGCGGGCCAATCAGATCGACATGTGGATCACGATGGTCAAGGAGGGACTCCCCGATCCTTTGGGCCCCGATCTTGGAGAGGGTTACGTGGGTAGCATTGGATACTACATCTTTACCGATCGCGGTGCCGATCGAATCGAGCGGGTGGCTCTCGGAATTAGCGGTTACTTGCTCGAGCAAGGCGGGGCCTACGACTCGGTGACGAGTGACTTCGATCTCCAAGAGTTCGTAGGCGAGCGCAATCCCAGACGCATCGGGATCAACACATCTCATCATATCGGCGCCGCCGACGGGCTTTCTCACAGCGGATTCGAACATCTGACAAGAGAACTTGGCGACTATGCCGACCGCCTGGTTTCGGCGGAAAAGCTGGTCAGCGACTTTCGATCTCGCCGGGTGGCCAGTGAGATTGCGGTTTTCACGCGGGCGGGCGAACTCTCAAAACGAATTGCAGAGCAGGCTTTTTCCAACCAGGTGATCACACCTGGGATAACGACCCTTGAGGATGTCGCTTGGTGGATGAAGGACCAGCTATTTCAGGAGAATCTCGGGTCTTCTTTCGGAATGCCTTCTGTCTATGTGACTGGGCCTGAAGGGATCGCGGCGGTCTCGACTGATCGGATCATTCGGCGGGGAGATCTTCTGATGATCGACTGGGGCGTTGGATTGATGAACTTCCATACCGACATGAAGCGGATCGCCTACGTACTAAAAGGAGGGGAAGACCGCCCTCCGGCAGGGATTGTGCAGGCTTTTGAGAAAGGCCTCGCCGCCCGCAAAGTGGTACGCCAAACAATCCGTTCGGGAGTGACGGCAGCTCAGGCTTTGGAAGAGGTCAACCGGGCCTTGCGCCAGGCTGGATTCGCGATCATGGAGAACTTCAACCAGCCTTCCCAGGACAATTCCACGGAAGTGATCGTGGGATGTCACTCGGTGGGTAACCTGGGACATGGGATTGGACCTTCGATTGCCTGGTTCAACCCGCGCCGCCTGACCTTTGAGATTCGGCCGACGAATCTCCTGGCGATCGAATTATTTGCCTATACTGCCGCACCCGAATGGGGCGGTAAGAAGGTGCGGATTCCGTTAGAGGACGATGCCATCGTCACGGAGCGCGGCATAGAGTGGCTTTATCCCATCAATCAACGGATCTTGTTGATCAAGTAGCAGAGAGAAATGCGATCGCAGAGATGCGGAGACATTCCCATGCCCACTTCGTGCTCTTCGTGTCCTTCGTGGTGAGCAATCCGGATTCTATCTGGACGAAGAAAAGTACGGAAAACATGTTCGGAGGAGGCTGATTCGGGTGATCACGCTCAGGGAGTTGATTTCGTCGTAGTCATTCTCGTCCTTCTCTGGAAGAATTAGGGAGTCTAGTTTCCCACCCAAAAAGGAGATCTCATCATGTCGGTCGGCACAGAACGGGTCCTAAAAGGCTTCCTGATCGTAATCGTTGTCGCGTTGGCTGGATTGTTGGTGGCGCAACAGCGCACCGCCGCTCCCAGCCTGAACGATTTCTGGAAGGGGAAGGACACCCGACCGCTGGTCGACCGTTTGGAAGAAGAGAACCGCGAGATCTATCGCGAGCGGGCCACTCTGGCGGCGGTGGTTGGACCCCGTACCGGCTCGGTTGTCGCCGACCTGGGAGCGGGTTCAGGATTCATGGTGAATGAATTCTCGAAGTTAGTCGGCCCCCAGGGAAGGGTCTATGCGGTCGATATCAATCCGGATATGCTTCAGCGGATCGCGGATGGCGCAAAAGCTGCTAGTATCGGCAATGTCGAGACCATTACCTGCCCTGAGGACTCCACCAATCTTGCGGAGAACTCGGTGGACATGGTTTTCATCTGCGATACCTATCATCACTTCGAATATCCTGTCCAGACCATGGCTTCGGTGCGCCAGGCGTTGCGCCCCGGAGGGCAATTGGTGGTGGTTGACTTCAATCGGGTGGAAGGGGTTTCAGAAGGTTGGATGCTGGAACATGTCCGCGCTGGCAAAGATGTCTTTCTGCGCGAGATCGAGCAAGCCGGCTTCGAACTCATCAATGAGCACTATCTCCCGGTTCTGGCGGAAAACTACATCTTGCGCTTTCGGGTCAGGAAGTAACTTCAAGTAACTTCCAACTCCCAACCCCCAAGTCCTGAGGAAATGCAATCGCAGAGACATAGCGCGGGGGCCGCAACCGAAAACGAGTGAATTTGGATCGACCGCCGAGCTGCCGAGAGCGAAGTTCGGGTATTAAAGCCGCAAGCGGAAGCGCCGCGCCGGTTTTGACCGGAGTTCCGGCAGATCGTCGCCAAGCTCTCCCGCGCTCGCGCTGCCGCTTGACGCTCTGAAATTGGGCGCTTCAAACCCGCGTTCAGGCAGTCGAGCCGATGCGGGTCAGGCACCGACAACGAGCTCAAGAAGAGGAGAGAAGGTAGCCTCTCTAAGGCAGGTCTATCTCATGGACAAAGAACAGCTTACGCAAGGTGGTGTGGAGCGCCTCCCCTACTTCACCCCGTAAGCGCCAAAGAGGGTATAACTTTTGGGCAGGCGCCCAAGCAGGAAAGCGGTATTCATGAGGTATTTTCTGCGGTGGACCGAAGTCGATTTCTGATAACAGTCCACCGCTGCCTGGACCAACAACAGGTCGTAACCGTGGCCCTTCCATCCATCATTCTTGGCAGCCAAAGTAGCCAGACTCTCGAAAAGCTCTGGATGTCTGCTTTCGTCCATGCCCAGTATCGCGCTGACAGCGTTGGCCGAGGCGAATGGGTCACTGTGGCTGACAAGGCTGCGCAATGTTTTGAAGGTATCGGTAGGACAGAGGGAAAGCGCCAACGATTCCAGATCCCGGTTCTCATCTCCCTCCCGACTGGCCAGAGAAGCTCTTGCCACGACGCCGGTAGCCCGGGCCAGCACCCGAGGTAGTGCGCTCTCTTCCAGGCTGTGAGTCAACTGGCGGGCGGTGTGAGCAAATAGAAATGCGCGTACCGCCGAGCTCCAGCGACCCGGTTTGGAATTCCCAATCATCTGCGCAGCAGCCAGCTGGACAAAATCCCAGCAGCCTTCCCAACCGATTCCCTGCTGGGTCAGGCTCCGTAAGACTTTCAGCGCCTCATCCAGCGAGCCGGCAAAGAGAAAGTCCTTCTCGAGGGCGGGGTAGTCTTCGTCTCCCAGCTTCTTTTTCTGCGCCAGAACATGATTGCCTGGAACGTGGGCCTGGGCGATTTGACCGAGTTCGGTCTCCCGCGGAGCGAGCGTGGCAAGATGCAAGGCCGGGAATAGGATTCCCTCGGTGTCCTCCCATCCCAGAGACTCAGCCAGCCGCCAGCATTGGTCCAGGAAGAGCAGCTTGATCCCGTCTTCAAAGGTGTCCTCGAGGCTGCGTTTCAAGCTGTGTGTCCGAAACCAGTCGCGGTCTGCATTCGACCTTAGAAAATGACGTGCGGAATCCCATGCTGCCCCAAAATCGGCCTTTTTGGTAGCCTCGCAAAAGGCTTCGAACAGATCGTCGCGCGAAGCGCTGTCTGATGTTTCGTCGCCGTTGCCGGCCCACGGACTCCGGCGGCGGGAGTTGGCTGCGTGCCATGTCTGCTGAACGATAGGCCACCACTTGCGATCCTCCGGGAAAGTGGGAAGAGTACTGACTGCCGCGGCCAGCCCGAAGAAGGTGTGGGGCGCATCATTGTCGTAGTAGCGCTGATATATCCGGCGGCACAAGTAGTGGGCCAGTGAGGCGGCAAACTCGAGCGGATCCTCGCACTCCTGCTGTTGCTCCTTGAAGAGTTTCGCGAAGGCTTTGGAATTTTCACATGCCAAAAGAGCTTCGATTGCCGCGCTCATCAGTTTTTCCTCTCCTGTTATCGATGGATCATGACGGGGCTCATCATAAGAAATCACCCTGCCGAGCACAAACGAAAAGCGGTTACAATGTGTCCCATGGTCCAGCGGCACGAGACTCGAACGGCTTGGGTGGCGAAGATCCCGATTGGTTCCTGTCACCCGATCGCAGTCCAATCGATGACCAACACAGATACCGCAGACGTGGCTTCCACTGTTGAGCAGGTCATTCAGTTGTCCGAGGCCGGGTCCGAACTGGTACGGGTGACCGTCAACACCGAGAAGGCTGCCCAGGCCGTTCCCAAGATCGTTCGGCAGCTCCAGGATCGCGGTTACGATCTTCCCATCATCGGCGACTTTCACTACAACGGACACAAGTTGCTGGTGCGATTTCCCGGCTGTGCCCGGGCTCTGGCCAAGTATCGGATCAATCCAGGCAATGTCGGCAAGGGACGGCGCCGCGACGAGAACTTCAAACAGATGATCGACGTCGCCGTCGAAAACCAGAAACCGATTCGAATTGGAGTCAACTGGGGTTCGCTGGATCAAGACCTTCTCGACGAATTTATGGACGCCAACGCAAAGGCGGAGCCGCCACGGGACGCTAATGCGGTCTTGCTGGATGCGGTTGTGGAGAGTGCCATTCGTTCCGCGGAACTGGCTGAGGAATACGGCATCAGCCCAGATCGCATCATCCTGAGCAGCAAAGTCTCGAAAGTTCCCGACCTGTTGGTGGTCTACCGAGGTCTTGCGAGACGTTCGAACTACCCCTTGCACCTGGGGCTGACTGAGGCTGGGATGGGCAGTCGAGGAATTGTGAGCAGTGCCGCCGGGCTGGCGATTCTTCTGCAGGAAGGGATCGGCGACACGATCCGAGTGAGCCTGACTCCTCGTCCCGGCGGGGATCGGGCCGAGGAAGTGCGAGTGGCGCAACAGATTCTCCAGTCACTGGGGCTGAGACAGTTTGCGCCTCAAGTCAGTGCCTGTCCTGGTTGCGGACGCACCACATCCAGCTTTTTTCAACAACTGGCAGAGGACATCGAAGGCCACATGGAGGCCAAGATGGCGAAATGGAAGGTCGCTTTCCCTGGCGTGGAGGGCCTCAAAGTAGCGGTCATGGGATGTGTCGTAAATGGTCCGGGAGAATCGAAACACGCCGATATCGGAATATCGTTGCCCGGCACTGGCGAGGCTCCCCAAGCTCCCGTCTTTGTCGACGGTCGCCATTTCCGGACCCTGAACGGTCCAGCTATCGCGCACGACTTTATGAAAATTCTTGAAAACTACGTGCAGCAAAGGTGGGGAGGAGATGAAGAAGCTTCATCCCTGCGAAATCATCCTTCATCCGATCAGGCATGAATGCAACTTGCCGAAAGCCTTGGAGTGCGCAGTGCAACTCCGCCTTGTGCACAAGGCGCCGATTCTCGGCGCACTCCAAGGTGCCTGAGTCCTGTATAGTTTGTTTTTCTTGGTCGGGGCTCGCTAGTTCGAAACCCGATCCTCCGGTCGGTCGTAAGAAAGGTATGTCGGGGAGAGCTATATGATCGAGGTGCGAAACCTCACGAAGAGATTCGGGGACGTCACGGCTATTGAAGATGTGACCTTCTCCGTTGAGAAAGGGCAAATTCTAGGATTTCTGGGGCCGAACGGAGCCGGCAAGACGACGACCATGAGAATTCTGGCCGGATTCTTCCCAGCCTCGGCAGGAGATGTCAAAGTAGCCGGGTTCGACGTTTTTTCCGAGGGCCTCGAGGTCAAACGCCGGGTCGGCTACCTCCCCGAGAACCCTCCTCTCTACACCGACATGAGTGTGGACGCCTATCTTCGTTTTGTGGCCCGGATCAAAGGTGTTCCCGGACTCCAGATCGAGAGTCGCCTGGATCTGGTGAAAGAACGTTGTGCCTTGAAAGACTGGGGATCGCGGCTGATCAAGCACCTCTCTAAAGGATTCCGGCAGCGAGTCGGGCTGGCCCAGGCTTTGATCCATGATCCGCAGGTGCTGATTCTGGATGAGCCGACCGTCGGACTCGATCCGCGCCAGATCATCGAAGTCCGGGAATTGATCAAGGGTTTGGGTGGAAACCACACCATCATCCTCTCTACTCATATCCTGCCCGAAGTGGGGATGACTTGCGAGAAAGTCATTATCATCAAGGGGGGGCGGATAGCGGCAATTGACACGCCCGAGAACCTGACGAGCCGGATCAAGGGGGCAGATATTGTCGAGCTGTCGATCAAAAGCCGGAACGGAGATGCTGAACGGCTTCCGGAGATCCTCGAGAATCTTCCCAACGTCTCAAGCGTTCAACTGCAAGATCCCAACTCTTTCGGGTTGGTGGCCGCGTCAGTCGAAGTGCGGGGAGAACAAGACCTGCGACCTCGGATCGCTCGTACGATCATCAATGCCGGGCTGGATCTTTATGATCTCAGCCGTAAACGGTTGACACTGGAAGAAATTTTCCTCGAACTGACTACTGAAGAAGAGCCGGTGGAAGACGAACAGACCGAGCCGCTCTCCGATCTGCCGTCAGATAACGAAGGGTCGGATGGGGGGGGAGACTGATGCGAAATTTCCTGGCCATCGCATCCCGAGAATTGCACTCCATGTTCACCGGTATGATCGCGTACGTGGTGCTCTTTGTGTTCTTCGCGGTCACCGGCTACTTCTTCTTCATCATTACGACTACCTTCATCAGTCAGGCCCTGCTGGCTATGTCGCAAGCCAGTCAGTTCGGCGGACCTCCACCTCCGATCGACGTTTCCGGCCTCATCATGCGGAGCTACTTTGGAATCCTGAGCACGATCCTGCTGTTTGTCGTGCCGATGATCACGATGGGAGTCTTCGCGGAAGAAAAGAAACGGGGCACCATCGAGCTGCTTTTCACGTCGCCGATCCGCAACGTGCAACTGATCTTGGGAAAGTTCGCCGCCGTCTTGGCGGTGTTGGCAATCATGCTGATCCCGTCGGTCCTCCACATGCTGTTGCTCTATGTCTTCAGCGATCCCAGGCCACCGCTAGGTCCGATCTTCAGTGGTTACCTGGGTGCCTTTCTGCTGGGCGGGACATTGATGGCGGTCGGCCTCTTTATCTCCTCGATGACTGAGAATCAGATCGTGGCCGGCGTTTTGACTTTCGGACTGTTCATCTTTCTCTGGGTGCTGGAAGCCGGGGCCGGGACTGCTTCGACCTTCATGAATGAATCCATCCGCTATGTCTCGGTGCTGAACCACTACGACGATTTTACGCGCGGAGTCATCGACACTCAGCATCTCATCTTTTACCTCTCGTTCATTTTTCTGGGTCTTTATTTGACGTCAGTCTCTCTCGATTCAGTCAATTGGAGGCAGTGAAGATGCGCAAAGTTATCGACAACCTTGGCTATCTGGGAGCCGTCGTCCTGCTCGCTTCACTCTTGCAGTACGCCCTGAACAGTGTCTGGAGTACGCTGGTCCAAGTCGGAATTTACGGTGGGTTGGGGCTGATCGCGTTCTACCTGGCGGCGAAGGCACCGGAGATCTCGAGAGCCCTCGGCACTCGGGGTGGGAAACAGGGGAGCTCAGCCGGGCTGGTCCTCCTGTTAGTACTGGGTATTCTAGGTCTGGCGAACTTCCTGAACTATCGTCATCACGAACGCGTGGACCTCAGCGAGGGAAGCTTGAACAGCCTTTCGGAGCAGAGCATTCAGCTGGCTACGAATTTGAATAGAGATGTCCATTTGATTGGCTTCTTCACCGATCCTGGGCAGGCCCAGAGTTTCGAGGAGGTGGTGCAGGAGTACCGCTTCTCTTCTACCCGAATCTCGTATGACATTGTCGACCCCCAAAAGGACCCTGGCAAGGTGTCTCAGTATGCGATCGAGCGAAGTGGTCAGATCGTGGTTACCAGCGGCGACAACTCTCAGACCCTGGACAGCTTCGATGAGCAGCAAATCACCAACGCCATCATCAGAGTCACGCGGGACGAACAGAAAGCAGTTTATTTCCTGCAGGGTCATGGAGAGCGATCGCTGTCCGGGAGTGACGCAGATGGGTATTTGGCGATCCAGGGAGCCATTGAGAAGCAGAACTATCAAGTCAGCGAACTCAACCTCGCCGTTGGAGCCGTGATCCCGGAGGACGCCAAGATTCTGATCGTCGCCGGACCCAAATCGAACTTCCTTCCGGGAGAACAAGAACTGATCGAAGCTTATCTGGCGACGGGAGGGAAGTTATTTCTGCTGGTTGACCCCGACAGCGGATTCCAGATGAACGACTTTCTGGGTCGCTACGGCATCCACATCGCCGACAATACCTTGATCGATACTTCGCTCGAGAGTCGGCTTGCCGGCCTCGGTCCGGCCGCTCCTCTGGTGAGCTCCTATGCCTCCCATCCCATTACCGAAAACCTCCTCGAAATCACATTCTTTCCTTTCGCGCGAGGTTTGGAGTTAGTCGAGAGTGAGCTGGGCTATGACGTGACCACGCTCTTCTCATCCTCCGGCCGCACCTGGGGAGAGGTCGATTTGGAGGGGGAAGAAGTCGAGTTCAACCAGGGTCGAGACAAACAGGGACCCCTGGCGATGGCCATGCTCTCGAGCAAACCGCTGCAAGATTTGACCTCCGATGATGTCTCCCAGCAGCCTCTTGAAGACCTTTCCGAAGATTCAAAACCAGAGCCTGAGTCGCGGGTCCTGGTGATTGGGGACTCCGATTTTGCGGCCAATCAGTATGTGGACGCCGTGGGTAACTCGGACCTCTTCTTGAATATCGTGAGTTGGCTGGCAGAGGACGAAGACCTGGTGGCGGTTCGACCCAAAGATCCCACTCGGCGACAAGTGACACTGACGGCCCGCGATTCCCGGCTCCTGCTTTTGGGCAGCGTGGTGTTCCTGCCCTTGGCTGTCCTCGTCACTGGAATTAGTATCTGGTATCGGCGGCGCTAGTGCATTATCCGGGCTAGGAGATCGAGGCTTGAAATGAAAAGGATTGGAATTCTGTTCGGACTTTTCGCGGCTCTCCTGGCTTTTGTGTATTTCTATGAGATTGAGGGGGCCGAAGAAAGAGACCAGAGCCGGGACTTGGAGGAGAGTCTTCTCCGCCTGAAGCAAGACGAGATCACTTCTTTTGATTTGCAGCGGCCCGGTCAGCCGTTGCTGCGGATCGTCCACCAGGACCAGAGCTGGCGACTTCAGGAGCCAGTCGAGGGTCTGGTCGACCAGTTCATAGTCGATGCCTTCTTGAGAGATGTTGCCGCTGCCCGCAGAGAACGTACACTCGAAGACGTTGCGGACAAGCTGGGTGAATTCGGCCTGCTTGAGCCGCGCCTGACGGTAACCGTGCGCGCCGGAGCCGAAAACACCCAGACTCTCCGAGTAGGGAACGACGACTTCAGTGGGGATCGGCTGTACGCTCAGCTGGACGGGCAAACCCAGGTGCTCATCACGACCAAGAGCGTGTTTTCAAGTGCGGACAAGGAGTTGCGGGAATGGCGTTCCAAGTCGGTTCTCGACTTCGATCAGGATGCCATCACGCAAGTCGAAGTGGAGCAGGGCTCTCAGCAAATACGCCTCGAAAAACAGGGTTCCGAATGGCGGCTGGTCGAGCCGCTCAACGACCGAGCCAGTGAGAGTGAAGTGTCGTCGCTGCTCTCGGCCATCAAATACGCCCGGATTGACGACTTCGTAAATGATCCCGAGGAGCCCCAGGCCTATGGGCTCGATTCGGTCGGGTACCGCTTCCGAGTCAAGGGAGCAGAGGATCAAGGTTGGAAAGTCCTCGAAGTGGGTGACCAGAAACCGGAACAAGAAACCTATTTCGCCCGTGACCCTTCCCGGCCTCTGGTGTTTACGATACGGAAAACCGTGATCGACAAGCTGGCTCTGGCCGCGTCCCAATATCGCGACCTGCGGGTTATCGATCTCAAGCAGAATGGCTTCGATCAGATCTCCTATCGGCACGGCGACGTCCGCTTCAGGCTGAGTCGTGAGGGAGCGGCGTTCATGTTTCTCGAGCCTCCCGGAAAAGCTGGCCAGGAAGCCCCCGCCTACAAGTTCTGGTTTCCCTTGCAGGATCTCAGTTTTGAGTCGATGGCCGATCAACCGTCGGTCGAGAATGATCCACGCTTCGCACGACCCACCATCACCCTGGAGTTCCAGATCGGAGACGAGATCCGGCTCTTCGAGTTTGCTGAAGCAGGAGAGCAGGTGTGGGCCCGCCAAGCCAATAACGGACGCGCCGGGACGATCGCGCGCACTGAGTTCGAGAAAATCTTCTTCACTCCCGATTCGATCCTGAATCCAGCGAACGAGAACTAGCACACGGAGGAACTGACATCGGAGAGGCCGCGGAGACATAGCGCTGGGGCCGCAACCGAAAAGGAGTCAGTTTCGATCGACCGACGAGCTACTGAGGCCGGAGTACGCGTCTCGGAGCCGCCAAGGCGGAAGCGCCGCGCCGGTCTTAAGCAGAGTTTCGGCAGATCGTTGCCAAGCCTTCCAGCGCTCGCGCTGCCGCTTGGCGCTCTGAACTTGGGCGCTCTAAACCCGCGTTCTGGCAGTCGACCCCACCTGAGCTGCGAGGCAATCGAATAGGAAAGAGAGGAAGAGGAAGACCGAAGGCAGCCTTCCCAGCTCCGAACTCTTTACCATCTACAAGCGGTTGGATACTCACTTATTTTAGTGCTTGAGATTTCCCTCGTGCTTCGTGCTTCGTGCTTCGTGCTTCAAATGCAACGCGGCTCGTCCACTTTGAGGCGGAGCTTCGCGGTCGGGTTTCCTTTTTTCTCATAGCTGTTTATAGTGTCTGAACCGTCAAGTCTGGAATTGAATCTTCTAAGAACCGATGGATAATAAAACCTTTGCGCGAAAGCCCTTCTTCTGGGAAGCACTTATCCCCGTTCTGGTACTGATCTCGCTGCTCACCGCTTCGGTCCTTTTCTTTGGAGCGGATTCTTCCGGAGGGCCCAACCAGATGGCGCTGATCCTGAGCGCCTGTGTGGCCGGCCTGATTGGCCTCAGACTGGGATTTGGCTGGAAAGACCTGGAGCAGGGTATGATCCACGGAATCTCTCTGGCCACGGGTGCCATTCTGATTCTACTGGTAGTCGGCTCACTGATCGGAACCTGGATCCTTTCGGGAATCGTTCCCGCCATGATCTTTTGGGGACTCCAGATCCTCAGTCCTCAATTCTTCTATGCGGCTGCCGCCCTGATCTGCGCTCTGGTCTCCCTGGCTACCGGGAGTTCCTGGACCACCGTAAGCACGATCGGAATCGCCCTCGTCGGGATCGCAGGGGCACTCGATCTGCACCTGGGAATAGCTGCTGGGGCCATCATCTCGGGGGCCTATTTCGGGGACAAGTTGTCCCCTCTGTCTGACACCACCAACCTCGCACCCGCGATGGCAGGGACAGATCTCTTCACCCACATCCGACACATGTTATGGACCACGGTTCCCAGCATGACAATCGCCGTCATCGTATACCTGGTGATCGGGTTGGCGGGGGGCAGTGGTGGAAGTGCCGGAAGCATGGATGAGATCCTGGCGGCACTCACCCGGAATTTCAATATCGGACTCCACTTACTCGTTCCGCCGGCCGTCGTCCTCGTCCTAGTGATGCGCAAGATGCCGGCCTTCCCGGCACTTTTGATCGGAGCTCTAATGGGCGGAGTCTGGGCCTGCCTGTTCCAACCTGCCGCCGTCCTGGCATACGCCGGTGATTCTGGAATGGGAACCATCCCGACCCTGATCAAGGGGGCTTGGATGGCTTTGTTCCAAGGCTACATTTCCCAGTCAGGTAATGCCGCCATCGATGACCTGCTGACCCGGGGAGGCATGGGCAGCATGCTCAACACGGTTTGGCTGATCATCTCGGCCATGATGTTTGGCGGGATGATGGAGAAGACGGGAATGCTGGAGTCCATCGCGAATCGCATTCTGGGCTTTGCCAAGAGCACGGGTTCACTCGTGCTTTCCACGTTGGCCACCAGTATCGGGATGAACATCGTGGCCTCCGACCAGTACATCGCCATTGTGGTTCCGGGTCGAATGTACCGGGCCGAGTTTGCCCGGCGGCAGCTTCACCCCAAGAACTTATCCCGTTGCCTGGAAGATGCCGGTACCCTGACCTCTCCCCTGGTTCCCTGGAACACCTGCGGCGCCTTCATGGCTCAGAACCTCTCGGTAGCGACCTTTGTCTATCTCCCCTTCTGTTTTTTCAATCTCTTCAACCCGGTAATCTCGGCAATCTACGGTTTCACCGGCTTCACGATTGAAAAACTGGACGAAGAAACGGCCTCGGCTGCAGAGCCGGTTATTGCTGCCTGATTCAGGGGGCCGCGTTAGCTGGGTGGCGAGGCGATTTGGAGTGCTGCAGCGGGGTCGTTGGCGACAACCCGGCAGGTTTCTAAGAATCGAGCTGCCGCTCTGGTATCCGGCTGGCAGGATCAGCACTCTACCTCCCCAATTTCCGAATCTTCTACGCCTGCTCGATCCAGCCAGCAGGACAGAGACCATTGTGAGTGGGTAGTTGTGAATTGGCAGTTATTAAATAGTAATCTTCTCGCGGTGGCGTGAAGACGTCCAGAATGCGGCTGTCGGTGATTCCAACCCCCGAGTGAGGGACATTGGGCGGAATAACAAAGACCATTCCCGGTTCAAGCCGGTGCGGAACCCCATCGACTCGTAACTCGAAGGTTCCAGACAACATTGTGACCACTTGCTCATTCGGATGACTATGTTCGGGAAGTGCATGCCCCTGGCTGATCTCCCAGAAAACGTGGCTGGTGTGGCTGGTATGGATGAACCGTCCGTTGAAACCGGGGCGCAGTGTTCGGGGTTGAAGGTCTTCCAATTTGAGTTCGGTCGGCACTTTGATTTGGGGGTTCATGAGAGCTTCCTTTCGAGGATCGATGAGCGGCACTATTCTACCACTCTTGTCTTGCGAGGCCATTGAACGGTTTCCACGAAGTCGAGAAGGAAAAAGGAACTCAGGTAAGCGGTTTGTGCAATAGGTAGAGACGGAGGGATTTCATGCTAGGTTTGATACAAAGTTTTTCCCACGCCTTTCGCTCGATCCGTAGGCGCCCCCAGACCGCTCTGGTGGTGATTCTGACGGCCGGGATCGGAATCGGTTCGAGCACTGCAATCTTCTCGCTCATCAACGGGATGCTGCTGCATCCCCTGCCTTACCCGGATGCCGACCAATTGATTCGCATCCATCGGGAGCTCCCGAGGGGCGACCGTGCCATTCCGGTCACTTCCGCCGATTACGAAAATTGGAAGAACGGAGCTGAAACTCTGGCCGGGCTGGGAGCCCTTTCGAGTCGCGATTTCGAGGTGGCTTTGACCGATCCCAGCGAGGTTGAAACCATTCCGGCAGCCGAAGTGGATCCATCCCTTTTCGAACTCCTCGGAGTCAAACCGCTGTTGGGTCGGCTCTTCACCGAGCAGGAAGGCAGTGCGCAGGAAAAACTGGTTGTCTTGTCCTACGGATTTTGGAACGATCGCATGGGCCGCCGTGAAGACATTTTGGGAGCCACGGTCTATGTCGGAGGAGAGCCGCGAACCGTCATCGGCGTGCTGCCCTCTGGTCTTGAGTATCCGCTGACCGATACTTTCTACATGCCCCGCATGTTCGGTACCGTAGTGTCGAGCCCGCCCAGCTCTGGTGGGGGAGGAGGAGCTCGCCGCCGCCGTGTGCATTTCTCGGTGTCTCTGGTGGGAGCGGTGGCCCGGGTCAAGCCGGGGATTCCGCTGGCGGACGTGGAAGCCGAATTGGACCGCCTGGCCGATCAGCGAATCAATCTGATCGGTGGAGGTCAGACTCCCCGAATCGTGGTCGAGAAGGTGACCGATTTCATCGTGGGACGGATTCGGCCAGCCCTCTGGCTGCTCAGCGCCGCGGTGATCTTCGTGCTTCTGATCGCTTGTGCAAACGTCGCCAATCTACTGCTTTCACGCGGCCTCGAGCGGCAGCGGGAAACCGCGATCCGAGCTGCGCTGGGGGCCGGTCGCTGGAAGCTGATCACCCTCATGATCAATGAGAGCGTTGTCCTTTCCCTGTTGGGGGGAGGGTTGGGAGTCTTGCTGGCCTGGGTCGGGTTAAAGCTTCTGGTCGCGGAAAGCCCGGTCGATCTACCTCGCAGCGAACACATCGGAATCGATTGGGTGGTACTCGCTTTCACTACTGGAGTGGCTGTTCTGACCGGTGTGCTCTTTGGTATGGTTCCGGCTCTTCAAGTCTCGAAGCCGGATCTGAACCAGGCTCTCAAAGAAGGAGTCACCGATGCCACAGGTGGTCTCCGCATGGCTCGGCGCAACCGTTTGAGACTCGTCCTCGTGACGATAGAAGTCGCTTTCTCGATGGTATTACTGGTGGGGGCCGGACTGCTGGCCACGAGCTTCTTGAAGCTTCTCTTCTTGGATCCGGGGTTCAATCCTCGAAACCTGGTCTCGGTGTCGGCCAGGCCCGACTTCGGCCCCGGCCACGACCTCAATCGGCTCGAGAATTCCTATGATGAACTACTTCAGGAATTGAGAGCTGCCCCTGGAATCGAGTCGGCCAGCCTGGTCTCGTCGGTGCCTCCCAACAAAGGGCTCACTCGGAGCCCCTTCGAAGTGGACGGGGCCGCCTATGGCGACCGGGGGGAATACCCCACCGCCCATTTGTTGCTGGCCAGCGACGGTTACTTTGAGACGATGCAGATCCGCCTGTTGCAGGGACGAACCTTTGAGAAGTCCGACATCAAAGGCCGGCGTGTCGTAGTGGTCAACGAATCGGTGGCTGATTACCTGGGGGAACAACCGCTCGGAAAGACGCTTATTATCAACGAGCAAGACTATGAGGTTGCGGGGATTGTTCAGGACGTCTTTCAGGCGGGACCGCAAGAGGATCCGGAACCCATCATCTATCAGCCGGCACGTTCCGGTGTGACGCGATCCGGGAACATGGTGATGGTGCGTCTCATGACCGTATTGGTGCGATCTTCGCTGGATGCGGAAACGCTGGCTCCGGTGATCCAAGATCGGGTCGAGACAACCGGCATGAAGCTCAGTAGTGTAGCCACCATCGAGCAGTCCCTGTGGCAATCCATCGCTCAGCCGCGCTTCTATTCGATCCTTTTCGGTGTCTTCGCCGTCGTGGCCCTGATCCTGGCGGCGGTCGGGCTCTTTGGAGTCATCTCGTACGCGGTCACTCAGGCTACCCGTGAAATTGGAATCCGCATGGCGCTGGGAGCTCAGCGGGGCGAGGTTTTGACCACTGTCTTGAAGCAGGGCATGGGATTGACCGTTTTTGGCCTGGTCTTTGGCTGGCTCGGGGCTCTTGCTCTGGGACGTTTCCTCGAGACTTTCCTCTATCGAGTGGACACCGCGGACATCAGAAGCTTCGTGATCGTCAGTCTAGTCTTCGTCCTGGCGGCGGTCATTGCGGCCTATCTGCCCGCCCGCCAGGCCACCCGAATCGACCCCTGGAGGGCTCTTCGCTACGAGTAGGGTTTTCCGGGCTAGCCCCGCCTCCTTAAATCACTCCTTTCAAGCTTGCCAGGGAGGTTTTTAGACAGCTTGAATTTTCTTTGCCTCCTGGGGCGCAAGCCTTGCTTTGTAGGAGTTAGATGTGCTGACGAAGTCCGTTTTCCTGGAACGAAACGCTGTTCATGGTCCGGCCTGGACGGCCGGGTTCGCCAGCCCAGCTCGCTCCTACAAAATGAGTTTAGTTAGTGCTCAAGCTCTCCGATCTCCGTCTCGAGCACTTTCAGCGAATCGCGAAGCTGTTGCAGCTCTTGCCGGGCCGTCTCCAGCTTCTCTCTTTCGGTGCGAACAAAACGAGAGTAGGGACCCATCGCATTCTGGATTTTCGAGGAGGTATCTTCCTGTGCCTGCTGGAAGCGCTCTTTCATGGCTCCCATCAGCTTCTCCCTCATTTGTCCGATTTTCTGGTGCAGTTCCTGCTTCGCCTTGCGGCGCCGGTTGGGGATGGCGAACAAGCCTAAAGCCGCCAATGTCCCCGCCGCCAGGAGGCCCGTCACATCGACTGCGGTGGACGTTGCGATGATCGTTACGGCGGTTCCCAAGCCGACGGCCCCAACTTCTGCCAGAGCGGTTCCGGCGACGGCCCGAGCCACGCTGTCGGCCATGCGAGAAGCCTCTTTGCCCTGGTCGTAGTCCTCGACCGCTTTTCTGGACTCACGTCCGAAGCGATCGACAAGTTGCTGCCGGTCCAGGTGGAGAGAGTGGCTGACTTCTCCTACCAGGCGCTCGCTGCTGGTAGTACGACGCTTTTGCAAATGACGATAAATCGACTCCCACTGACGTCGATCATTCTCCAACATCCAATCGATGAGACGGCCCACTTTTTCGTCAATTTCTGAGGATAGATCTCCGACCACTTCCCTCTCGAAGTCGGCTTTGAGCCGATCCCGATCGAGTAGTCCCAGGATCCGTAACAGGCGCATCCGTCGATCGAAGAAGTCGCTGCCCCGGTGTTCCAGGTCATGCAGCCGATTTTCGACATCTGAAAGGCGAAAGCCAAACTCTCGTTGGGTGTCTTCGTTGTAGGTGTCCAGCTGGGTCTCGATATCCAGCAGCGTCTGGTGATCCTCCTCGAGCAGATCGTAGTCGGCAGTCAGCTGTTGACCCTGGTCGTCCATCAGCTTTGCCGCCACGCCCAGAGGGCTGAGCATCTTGAGACGAATTCGCTCGACTTCATCCAGTGTACTCCGAATATAGTCCTCGAGGGTCTCGAATTCATCCGTCTCGGGGGCCATGCCACGGGCCGAAACCAGAAAGAGAGGAGGACTTGCCGCCAGCAAATCACGGGCATTCCGCTTCACAAAAACGCGGACCTCTTCGAGCTCCGACGGGGTTCGCAGGAGATCCACCTTGTTGATCGCGAAGACAATCTTCTTTCCCCAGTCCCGTACTTGTTCCAGGAATCGCCGTTCGCTTTCTGAGAAGGGCCGGTCTGCCGAGGTGACGAAGAGGATCACATCAGCCCGCGGAATGAACTCTCGGGTCATGCGCTCATGTTCCCGGTCGATCGCGTTGGTGCCGGGTGTATCGACGATGCTGACGTGTTCCAGAATGGGCGCCTGGGCGGTGATGATCTCGAGGGCACCGGTCTCTTGTTTGCGGGAAGGTTCTCCCCACCGGATCAAGTGGACCGCGCGGGTGGTCGGCGTCACTCCTTCCGCCAGCAGAGGTTCCCCCAGGAGCCGATTGATGACAGCGCTCTTGCCGGCGTTGAACTCACCAATAACCATCACCAGAAAGAGTTCGTCCAGCTGTTCGATGGCGAGGCGTAGCGGGACGAGAGTATCGGTACTGAGTCCTTGCCGCGTGAGCTGGACCTCGGCCCAGCTTAACAACGATCGTTCGTCGCGCAGAAGCTTCTCTGCCTGAGGGTTAAGGCTTAGGTTGAGCATGCTTTCAGTTTGATCGTCCGCCCAAGGAAAAGCCCCGGTGCAACGGACCGAGACCTCCGCGTGGTCGTTTTAAGCGACCGGAGCAGACTCCTCAGTCTCGTCGGCCGGTCAGGATGAAGACATAGTAAAGCAGAGTGCTAATGGCTTGGATGGCTGCTGCCACATAGGTGAGGGCAGCCGCATTGAGCACCTTATTCACCCCCAGCAGTTCCTGGCCATGTAGGATCCCCTGCGAGCCCAAGAGCTTCTTGGCCCGGGCGCTGGCATCGAATTCGACGGGTAGCGTGACGATCGAAAACAGCGCTACGGCGGCAAAGAGGCCTACACCGAGCCAGGCCAGATTGGTCAAATTCAGCAGGAACCCGCCAATGAAGATCAAGGGACCTAGCCAGCTACCGAACTGAACTGCCGGCACCATCGCCGAACGCAGGCTCAAGGGAGCGTAATTCTGGGCATCCTGCAAGGCGTGTCCCATTTCGTGGGCTGCGATGCCGGCCGCTGCCACGGAATTACTGTCATGAACGCCTGGACTCAGGCGAAGCGTTTTGCTTCGCGGATCATAATGATCGCTCAGGAAACCGCCGACTTTTTCCACCCGGACATTGGATAGTCCTTGAGAATCAAGTAGATGGCGAGCGATCTGGGCTCCCGTCACCCCCCGGCTGATGCCGACTTTGGAAAAGCGCGCGAACGTGCTCTTCACTTTCATCTGACCGTACAGTCCTAGCAGCAACCCGGGCAACGCAAACAACAAGTAAAGCGGATCAAGAAAGAACATCGTTTATCCTTGTACTCTTCGATTTTCCATGTTGAGGATCGACTCGAACCTTTCCAAGCCAATCTCTACAATAACGCTCCCCGTGCCCCTTTTATTCTGCCACAATCTCCCAAACTTGCTCATCGAGGAAGAAAATCAGACGATCACAACCGGCAATCTGCCAAACGTTCGGAGTTCGCCACCGGGAGGTGGCTCCTACAATACGTGGCCTGCTTGGGAGCGGCAAGGCAATCGAAATAGCGAACGGTCACTCTTTTGGAAAGAGATCCCTGGATCCTTCTCCGTCGACATCGGGGTGGAATTTGACTCAACTCTTAGGAATTCGCTGCCATCCGGCCCAACTAGGAGCCGGTGGCTTTGATGATCGGTCGCTGGCCAGACTTGGGAGCGAAAGGCAGCAGGGTAGCGGGCGAATCGCCTTTTCCCGCGCGCACCAGTTTGTCCCGATACATCTCCTTGTCGGAGATCGTTAGGAGCCGGTCGAGCGAGGTGGCATCGTCGGGGTAGGTCGCGCTTCCCATGCTGAATCCGATGTTCAAGGTGCAGGTTACGGTCAGGCTTACCGGGTGGTTGTCGACTGCTCTCTGAATCTGGCGGACGATTCGAACGCTGTCAAGTTTGCTGACACCGGGCAGGATTCCGACGAATTCGTCTCCTCCATAGCGGACGATGGTATCGGCCCGACGCATGTGGTTGCGTAAGATGTGGCTGACTTCGATCAGCACCCGATCTCCGGCCTTGTGCCCGAGTTCGTCGTTGACTTCCTTGAAGCGATCCAAATCCATCATGATCAGAGTGACCGGATAACTAGAACGCTCGGCGCGGCGCAGTTCCTGCTCGACGAAGACCTGGAAGTAGCGGAGGTTGGGAAGACCCGTCAGCATGTCGGTGTAAGCGTCTTCTTTGGTCTCCTCGTACATAATGGCATTAGACAGCGCAGTCGCGGCGTAACCGGAAATGGCTTCGACGATGCGGAGATGGTTGGGTCGGAAGGCCTCCTTGGTCCGGGCGTAGAGGGTGATGACTCCGACGATGTTCTCGTCCAACATAAGGGGTACCGCTAACCCGCTCTTGAGAAGCTCCATGAGTTCCTGGTCGCCCGAGAAGTCGGGGGACGGGAAACTCCTGCCAGAGCCCTCCGGTGGGCGGCCACCCAACCGGTCAGTCCGTCGCCTACACTCAGTACCTGTCGCCCCAACTTATCGGCTTCCAAGCCCGTGGTGGAGTAGGGGACCAGATTCTGGTTATTGGAATCGATCAGGAAGATGGAACAGGCATCGTGGGGAACCAGTTTCTGAATCTTGTCCGCCAAAAGGGCCATGGTTTCGGACACATTCAAGAGTCGGCCCATGGATTGGGAGAGGTCACTGATAGCTTGCACCTCTCGATGCACCGAAGCGATGTTATGGAAGACCGTGTTGGTGAGACTGTGAGATCCCAATTCTCCTAGACCGGTGGGCGAAGTCCCCGCTGGATCGCCGACTCCCGAGTCCATCCGCTGGACGGCTTGCTCGAGTTCCGCGGTGTGTTGACGGAGTTGACTAACCACAAAAGGATCGAAGGACTTCCCCGATTCGGAGAGGATGTAGTCCAAGGCGGCATCGCGGCTCAATTTGGAACGGTAAGGCCGGTCCGAGCGCAGTGCGTCATAACAGTCGACTATCGAGAGGATTCGTGCTCCCAGGGGAATCGTCTCTCCTGCCAGGCCTTCCGGATAGCCGGATCCGTCCCATTTTTCGTGGTGATAACGGACGAAGGGGGAAACCGGATAAGGGAATGGTACCGATTCCAGAATGTCGGCCCCTACTGTGGCATGAGCCTTCATCGTCTCCATTTCAGTGTCGGTCAAAGAGGTGGGCTTGTTCAAGATGTGGTCTGGGGTAGCCAGCTTGCCGATGTCGTGGAGCAGAGCCGCGGCTCGCAGTCCCTCGAGTTCGGATTCGTCGGAAACGCCGCAGAAACGGGCCAGCTCGAGGGTCATCACCTGAACCCGGTGAATATGTCCGTGGGTCACCTGATCCTTAGCATCGACCGCCATGGCCAGCGCTTCGATCGTCGAATGGTAGAGCAGGTTGACTTCTTCCACGTGTTCCCGCGCCTCATGAATCCGGTTCATGTTGGTCTTGTAGGCATAGAAGATCACGATCACGGTAGGAAGCGCGACTCCCGCAGCCACCAGAGCCGCTTCGTGAAAATTCAAGAAGATGACGATGGCAGCGCAGGATTCCGCGAAATTCGTCAGGGCGGCAGAGAAGAAGCTCTCATGCCAGGTTCGGCGCAAGGATTGTCCCGTGACCAGCGCGATGACCACCGAGATGGTACCGGCGTTCAAAGCGAAATAGAGGACGCCCGTGAGTCCCACCATCACGAAGAGGGAGCCAAGGCCGTCGATGCCATCCGGCTGCAAGGGAGCGGCCGAGCCCCAGGCCCAATAGAAAATGTGTGCCGTGACAAAGGTAATCAGCGGGAGCTGGAAGATATTAAAGAGTGCTTTTTGAGGAGTATTGACGAGCTGCCTGGATTTCCAGGTACTCATACAGGCTTCGACAGTGGTTACCAGTGCAGCGATGGCAGGTCCGAAGATGAGGATTGAGGCGAAGGAAAAGATCGTGCTAATGGTGAGGAGAACGCCTCGATCCCGGCCTTTTCCACGGGGTAGATTGACCGGGAAGAGGGCCGAGACACCAGCTAGAATCGCAAGGATTGCCCACCGCGGATCCGGTTCTTGGAGCGCCTCGACCATCGAGTAAGTAACGACCAGGAGTCCCGCACTGACGATCAGACCGATATAGGCCTGGGCAACGAGCTTGCGATGTTGTTCAACCATCTTTTCACTCCCCTCGTAGAGCCCTCAGCGGGGCACTGTCAGAGGAAAGTCGCAAGGACTGAGTTCTCCACCGACGACAGGGAATTAGGCCGCCCCGAGCTGACGCCACTCGGCGAGTGCGGCGGCGCGGTTGAGCTTGAAATTGTCTCGTGAGCAGAGGTGTCGTGCCTGGTTGAAGTGATTGTAAACGGAAGAATGAACGGTGGCGAATTTCTGGAGGCTTTGCATCCGCCTGAAACGGAGCATGGCGTGTTCTCGTCGCCGGAACGGCAGGTGTGAATTCTCCGCACGATTGTTCAGCCAGCGGCTGGCTTGTTGCAGACCGGATCCGCCCAGTTCGCGCAACGCCGCTCGGTAAGACCTGAGCCGATCAGTGATGATCGCATCCGGCCTGCCGTAGCGCTTCATTAGTTTCCTGAGGAATTTCAAAGCGGCTTCGCGGTCTCTCTTCTTCGAGACAAAGGCCTCAAGCACCTCGCCTTCCTGGTCGACGGCTCGCCAAAGGTAATGGCCTTCGCCGTTGATCTTCACGAACATCTCATCGAGGTGCCACCGCCAACCCGAAAACGCGCGCATTCGATCCATCCGCTTCTTGCGGATCTCGGCGGCGAAGATCGGGCCGAACCGGTTCCACCAGAACCGGATCGTCTCGTGGCTCACCTCGATCCCACGCTCGTGAAGAAGGTCCTCGACATTGCGTAGCGACAGTGGGAAGCGAACATACATCATCACTGCCAGGCGGATGATCTCGGGCGAGGTCTTGAAATAGCGAAAGGGGTTCTTCATCCGAAGACACTACAAGGCGCATCTCGCCGACTCAAGCCAGTTTCCTCTGACAATGCCTTTCTCTGAGTACCGGATTCTCAGTCAAAAGATACTCGATCGCGTCCTGCTGGTCTCTGTTGATCCAACCGGCCAAGATCAGGAGCAGCAGCCGCCAGGGCCTGAGCACGAAGTTCATGGTTGATTAGATGCTCACGTCAAGTGCTCAGACGCAAAGGGGGAAAACATTGGGGCTCAACCAAGGCTGACTTCTGTTTGCCGTGACGGTTACAACTTGTTGCACAATAGAGACTTGTGGGTCGGCTGAATATTTTGACCTTACGGGCTGCGATCGAATCCCAGTGAGCAGCAAGGAAGGTACGCCAGGCCGTGCGGCTCGCGCGCTCTGGAGCTGGCTCGATGCCGTGGGCTTTGAGAATGTTGCCAACCGTGGTGTCAGAGATGTGGAAGCCCAGGTTGGCTAAAGCACCCTGGATACGGTCATAGCCCCAGCTAGGAGTCTCCTGAGCCATGCGCAGAGCCAAGTCCACAATCTGTTGTCGAATGCGTGGTCGGCCAACGGATTGCCTCTTGTCTGAGTGATCCCACTTGCGAGCGATAAGCTCTCGATGCCAGCGCAGAAGCGTGTCGGGCCTGACGATCTTGGCCAGTTTGCCGAGGCTTTTTCGGCCCAGCACCTTGCCCTTGACGGCCAAGCGTCGACGCTGGTCGTCGTTGAGCAGAATGCGGCGCTTGCCGAGCTTTTCTCTGAGTACCTGATTCTCAGTCAAAAGATACTCGATCGCGTCCTGCTGGTCTCTGTTGATCCAACCGGCCAAGATCAGGAGCAGCAGCTGCCAGGGCCTGAGCACGAAGTTCATGGTTGATTAGATGCTCACGTCAAGTGCTCAGACGCAAAGGGGGAAAACATTGGGGCTCAACCAAGGCTGACTTCTGTTTGCCGTGACGGTTACAACTTATTGCACAATAGAGACTTGTGGGTCGGCTGAATATTTTGACCTTACGGGGTCGCGTGTGGCGCAGGTTTCGGGCAATCGGCGCACCAAACTTGCGGAACCAGCGCCGTACGCTCTCGTAGGAAATATCCAGACCCCGCTCCGCAAGGAGATCCTCCACATCCCGATAGCTCAGAGCGAACCTGGCATAGAGCCAAACGGCGCGTCGAATGATTTCCGGTGGAAAGCGGTGACGTTTGAAGGAGATGGTGTCCATCCCAAAAGGCTACACCGAAATCGCCAGATCGAGATTAGAGAACTTAACGTGACGATGCCGTAGGGAGGGCAGTCGAAGCCGGTGATTACCATAGGCTTAACTGCTCATCCTTGAATTGTGAGACCTACGGACCCTCGTCCAGATAATAGCCTGAGCCGACCAGGATCGGCAGGCCATAGGCCACGACCCTCTTGACGAAAGTCACCTTGCGTTGCAGCATCCCGGTGGTGGGATTGCGCGCCGAGTAGTACAGGAAGGTTTCGCCAAAAGCATCGCCGACGCTCACCACATCCCGGCCGCCGAAGGGTCCGTCCAGATAGTCGTTCAACTCGGGAGCAAGGCTGCCCCACCACTGGCTGCTGTAAGGATCGCCGCTGAACAGCGTGTTGCCGTAGGTATCCAGGCCGAACAGGTAGATCGAGCCGTTCCTCCAGCGTGGATCGCTTGACAGCGACCGGACGGCGAAGTACCCCTGCGATTCCAGCTCCATGGCGGCGCAGCGGACAAACTCCTGCAGTCTCCCGTTAGAAGGATCGTCCTCGAGCCCCATGGCGTTGACCTCTTCACTTCTGCACGTTCCGGGGAGGTCGCGTCGGTAGATCCCCGCGCCGATCGCGGCCGGGTTTCCCTCCCAGTCGATGCTCTTGACGTAGGAAGCCTTTGGCTCATCCCTGTCGGTCGCTGGGTTTGGGAAGGCGTAGTAGAGCCAGCCTTCATCGACGACGCTCATGACGCGATACAGTTCCTCGTAGTAGTCGCCGAAGGCGTCGATCAACGGTCCCCAGGGCTGCCCTTCCAGCGACGGATCGGGCGGGAAGATGAAAGCTCGGGCGTCCAATCTCATCGTCGTCACTTCGTCGACGAAGACATAGATTGGGCCGTTTCTCCAACGCTCGTCCTCGTGGAAGGCCCGGCGGGCCTCCTCAAAGCCCACTTCCTGGACGAACTCGTAGGCGCATTGAACGAACGCTTGAACGTTCTCCGGTGTGCGTACAGCGCTGGCGGTGATGGAGCGATCCGCACAAGACAGCGGTTCGGCGCCCCCCTGGGCAACGAGAGCTGGCACGGCGGCGCACAGCAGGATTAAGGGCATTGTCAGAGGAAACTGGCTTGAGTCGGCGAGATGCGCCTTGTAGTGTCTTCGGATGAAGAACCCCTTTCGCTATTTCAAGACCTCGCCCGAGATCATCCGCCTGGCAGTGATGATGTATGTTCGCTTCCCACTGTCGCTACGCAATGTCGAGGACCTTCTTCACGAGCGTGGGATCGAGGTGAGCCACGAGACGATCCGGTTCTGGTGGAACCGGTTCGGCCCGATCTTCGCCGCCGAGATCCGCAAGAAGCGGATGGATCGAATGCGCGCGTTTTCGGGTTGGCGGTGGCACCTCGATGAGATGTTCGTGAAGATCAACGGCGAAGGCCATTACCTGTGGCGAGCCGTCGACCAGGAAGGCGAGGTGCTTGAGGCCTTTGTCTCGAAGAAGAGAGACCGCGCAGCCGCTTTGAAATTCCTCAGGAAACTAATGAAGCGCTACGGCAGGCCGGATGCGATCATCACTGATCGGCTCAGGTCTTACCGAGCGGCGTTGCGCGAACTGGGCGGATCCGGTCTGCAACAAGCCGGCCGCTGGCTGAACAATCGTGCGGAGAATTCACACCTGCCGTTCCGGCGACGAGAACACGCCATGCTCCGTTTCAGGCGGATGCAAAGCCTCCAGAAATTCGCCACCGTTCATTCTTCCGTTTACAATCACTTCAACCAGGCACGACACCTCTGCTCACGAGACAATTTCAAGCTCAACCGCGCCGCCGCACTCGCCGAGTGGCGTCAGCTCGGGGCGGCCTAATTCCCTGTCGTCGGTGGAGAACTCAGTCCTTGCGACTTTCCTCTGACAGTGCCGATTACTGGGCTGCTTTTGGATACATTGCAGCCGAAGCCGAGATGGCCCGACTCGAGAAATGATTTCGAGTGCTGAAGCCAGCTCTAGGAGCCTGTTGTGTCTTTTCGAAAAGCTCGTTCCCGATCTGTTTTTCTGCTGGTAGTTTTCGCTTCCTCACTTCTTTGGGCCGCCAACGTCGTGGGCCGGTCTCGACTCCCAAACTCAATCGCCTGGCGAGAGATCGGACCCGCTTCTTTCGGAGGCCGGATCGATGACATCGAGGCCGTTCCTTCGAATCCCCACCACATCTATGTCGCCTCTGCATCGGGAGGAATCTTTCGGAGTCGAAACAACGGGGTCTCCTGGGACTCTGTTTTCGATCAGGCCTCGATGATGCTTTCTATCGGGGACATCGCGATTGCGTCTTCCGACCCGAACATTATTTGGGCCGGTACGGGCGAACCCAACAACCGCCAGAGCTCTTCCTGGGGAGCCGGTGTTTACCGTTCGCTCGACGGTGGCGACAGCTGGAAGCTGATGGGACTGGAACAGACCCATCACATCGGACGCATCGTCGTTCATCCTCGCGACCCAAACATCGTCTTCGTCGCGGCCCTCGGACATCTCTGGGGTTCCAACTCGGAGCGAGGTCTTTATCGCACCACCGACGGTGGAAAATCCTGGAACAACGTCCTGAGAATCAATGACGACACCGGAGTTGTCGACGTAGCCCTGGAAAACAACGGCCGTATTCTCTATGCAGCCTCTTACCAGCGTCGAAGACGGGCTTGGGGGTTCGTAGGTGGCGGCCCCCACAGTGCCATCTATCGTTCTCTAGACGGTGGAGACACCTGGAAAGAGCTTACCGAGGGGCTCCCGACCGGCGACACAGGGCGCATTGGAATCTCAATCTCCTCCAGCAATCCCAACATCGTCTACTCCATTATCGAAAACAAGGAAGGTGGAATCTTTCGCTCCGAAGACCGAGGGGCCCATTGGATAAAGACGAATTCCCTCAACCCCCGGCCCATGTACTACAGCCAGATTCGTGTCGATCCCAACAATTCGAATAAGATCTGGGTTCTGGGTAGTCCTCTCTACGTCTCAAACGATGGTGGAGAGACCTTTGCCAGCGAGGCGACCGGAGTGGGAATCCATGTCGACCATCACGCCTTTTGGATCAATCCCAAAAACAGCGACCATGTGATGCTGGGAAATGACGGGGGTCTCTACTTTTCCTATGACGGCAGCCGTAACTGGGACTTCATCGACAATCTCCCCATCGGCCAGTTCTACGCCATTGCAGTCGACCAACGGGATCCCTACTGGGTCTATGGAGGCACTCAGGACAACGGAAGCTGGGCCATTCCGAGTCGGACGTATAGCCGACTCGGGATCATGAACCAGGACGTAGTGAATATCGCCTACGGTGATGGCTTCTATGCCGCGACGACACCCCAGGATGAGCGCATCGTTTATGCCTCGTCTCAAAGTGGACGGCTCTACCGGGTCGATCTGCCCACCCGTGAAGAAAAAGGCATCCGGCCGGTGCCGAACGATGCCGAAGAAGAGTACCGCTTCAATTGGAGCACTCCGCTGATCGTTTCAGTACACGATCCGCATACGCTTTATGCAGCCGGCAACAAGGTGTTTCGCTCCACCGACCGGGCTCATAGCTGGCAGGAGATCAGCCCGGATCTGACACGCAATCTGGAATGGAAGGAGCTCCCCATCATGGGTGTGACTCGCGACGACGAGACGCTGTCGCGGGATGACGGTTTGGACAACTACGGGAACATTACGACGATGGCGGAATCTCCACTACTGGCAGGGTTGCTCTATGTCGGGACCGACGACGGAAATGTCCAAATGACTCGTGACTCCGGAAAGAACTGGAGCAACTTGACCGACAACTTCTCATTACCGGGCCAGCGCTGGGTCAGCCGGGTGGCTCCTTCTCACCATGCTGTTGCCACCGCCTACGTCACCTTCGACGGGCACCAGGACAACGACTTCAGACCCTATGTTTTCAGCACCACCGACTCGGGTGAGAGCTGGCAGAGCATTGCCGGCAATCTTCCCAATGGAGTTGTCCTCAACTCCTTTGCCGAACACCAGAGAAATCCCAAACTGCTCTTGGCGGGAACCGAATCAGGGGTCTATGTGACTCTGAACGGAGGCGAGACGTGGGATCACTGGGCCGGGAATCTTCCGCCTGTACCCATTGATGACATCATCATCAAGCAACCCGAAAATGACGTCGTACTCGGAACCCATGGCCGCAGCATCATCATCCTGGACGACATCACAATGCTGGAGAACCTCAGTACCGAAGTACTCGATTCCGAATTGCATCTATTCCGCCCCCGCGAGGCTACCCAATACTACGCAAAGAGAAGCCTGCCGGTACCGGGAGCCTCGGAGTTTCAAGGACCTAATCCGGATCCAGGGGCTCTATTTACATACTATTTGAAGAATAACGCCGAGAGCGATCCTGAAGCAGAAGACTCAGAACCCGCCGTTCAAGTTGTAATAGAGGACGGCCAAGGGAAGCGGATCCGCGAGCTGGAAGGAGCCTACAAACAGGGGTTTCACCGGATTGCGTGGGACCTTCGTTATCCCCTGAGCTATGCAGCCGATCCAAATGAAGAGTCCTGGTTCGGACCGATGCGAGGTCCATTCGTGATGCCCGGCCGCTATACCGTTCGTTTGAGCGCAGGAGCCCGATCCACCAGCCAAAGCTTCGATGTGCGGGTCGATCCGGAGACGCAAACCTCACCCCCGGTGCTACGAGAACGCCACGATCTCAGTCTCCGCGTAAACCAGCTTCTCGGGAGCTTTGATAAGGGCAGCAAAACCGTTCAGGCACTCTCCGAGGAGCTGGCCGCACTCAGGGAAAAGCAGGATGAAAGAGAGCTCGCCCAGAGCCTCCGAGAAACCCAGGAAGAACTTGAGAAGGAGATAGACGAACTGAAGGAAGCCCTCAAGACTGGCTGGGGCAGCGAGCAGTTCAAGCTGATGGATTTGCTGGGCCAGCTTCAAGCCTCTACTTCCCGACCCACCGACAGCCAGCAAAGGAGTGCCCAACAATTGGCCTCCAAACTGGCAACCAACATCGAGCGGGTCAATCGGGTAGCCACACAGGACTTCCCCAGATTCATCAAACAGGTGCAGGCACACGGACTCTCGACTCCCTCTTTCGACAAGATCGTAGTGCCCCGCCGATGACGACCGAAGGGCTTGACTAGATTCTGAGGGGATTGCTTCCTCCCGGACAGGCTCCCAGCGAAGTTTCACTGCGCCTCAAACCGACCGTAGACCGGTGTGCTGGATTGCGTTTTCACGAAATCTGACTAGAAAAAGAAAAAGCTCCAGATCGTCTGACTCGTGACCTGGGCGCACCAGTCCCCCGGGCAAAGGTTTTGGTGGTTTCCAAACCCCTAACCCCACTCGATATAACGAACGCGAACCGAAAAGTGCGAAATCATTCAACTCGGCATCGGCGCCACCGGCTCGCTCCCGGAACCACTGGCCAGGCCAGACTCCGTCGAAACTTAACTCAAATGTAAAGAAGTAGCCCCCAAGGATATAGTCTAGCCCGGATCATTCATGAATCGACTGCAGGGCCGTGATCATCTGCGCTTAGTGCTGTACCCGCCCGCGATGGGCGAGATGCGACTTCATTCTCTTCGATCTTCGAGCGATCTCTTGAGAAACTGCCTCCCAACGCCATGACCAGGCAGGTCAAACCTGCTGCCAGGTACCATCCACGGAGTCCCAGGAAACCGACACTCGGGCCCGCGATGGCTAGCCCCACAGGCGCCGTGAGCCCTGCCAGACTCTGGATCAGAGAAAAGACACGTCCCTGCATTTCGTGGGGTACGGTTGTCTGAAGGATGACTTGAACCGGTCCATTGACAAAGGGGGCGGCCAGCCCAACCGCGAGGATCGAACCCAGCACAGCGGGGAGGGTGGCCGGAACACTACCCACCAGGAGCACGGAAAACCCCAAGCCGGCGAGCCCGAAAAGAACCGTCTTGATCTTGCTCGACCCGCCTCCCCAGCAGCCCATGGATGACTCCACCTACTAGCAGACCAACTCCCAGGCTGGAGCTCAACCAGGCCAGTTGAGCCGGCCCGCCACCCAGGTCCTGGTGCACCAGCAGAGGCAACAGGGAAAAAGCTGGAACCAGACAGAGATTGATTGAGGCGGACATAAAGACCAGGATCAAATGCCCTCTCCGCCTGGCCAGGAACCGGAACCCAGCGACAAATTCTGTGCGAATCCCAGCCACCTCAACGCTGGAAGGGACACTCTTTGGCGGCTGCGGGACCCGCACGAAGAGGAGTGGGACCACTGCCATCAATGCGGTCGCGACATCGATCAGCATGACATGCGCCATCGCAAGCAGAGCGACCAGCGCTGCCCCCAGGGGGGGTGTTACGATCGTGAGCACACCTTGCAGTGCCTGATTCAAGCCCTGTACTCGAACCAGTTCATCCTTGGGAACCATCAGAGTTGTCGATGCCAGCATAGTTGGTCCATGAAAGGCCCCTCCCAGGGCGCGCAAGAAGAGAAGCCCCAACACGTGCCAGGGCCTGGCGCCGCCCGCAGCAAAGATACCGGCCAGCAGCAGCGATGCTACCGCGACTCCTGCGTCTGACAAGAACAGAATACTCTTTCGATTCCAACGGTCGACAAGGACTCCAATTACCGGTCCCAGAATGACCTGAGGCAGCAGCCGAGTGCTGCCGCCAGGGTCACGATGCGGGCATCCCGGGTCTCCACGGTCAGCCACCAGATGAGGGCGAACTGGACCGCTTGGCTACCCACCAGTGAAAGCGATTGTCCCCACCAGATCATCCAGAATGAACGCAGGCCAGTTCGCTCGGGGGGCCGGCTGGCTCTCCCATTCTTCGAGTTTGGTTTGCTCACTGTCTCATTGATTCACCTCATGCCTAATATAAATTTATTCATTATTATTCAAGTTATTATGAATAATAGCACATGTTATAATCGCGAGGTAGCCCAAGTCATGAAAAACAAGAAAGCCGTGCGGAAATCAGAGAAGCAGCAAGTCTATCAGCTAGAGAGCTACACGCTCACCGATCTGGAACAGATCAGGATCCTGGCGGATCCTTTGCGGATCCGGATTCTGGAGTGCTTTTGCCAGCAGGAGCGCACTACCAAACAGGTAGCAGATTTGCTGGGAGAAAAGCCGACCAAGTTGTACCACCACGTGGATGCTCTGCAACGGGTCGGCCTGATTCGAATGACCAGAACCCAACAGAATCGGGGCACGCTCGAAAAGTATTTCCTCTCCGTGGCTCGTCGTTTCGAGGCGGACCCTGAGCTCTTCTCTACCTCGGAGCAAAGTGAAGTTAAAACTGAGGATCTAGGCTCTATGGTATCTGCCATCTTCGGTCAGGCCTCGAAGGAGCTCTCTGATTTGATTGAACGGGGCGAAACCGCCCGAATAAAAGATGAAGGGCTCATGGGCTTCGTGGCGCTTCAGGCCTCAAAATCCGAGATTCTAGAGATACAGGCTCAACTCGAGTCCCTCTTGGAAACCATCGCCAAGGCTTGCGATCCGGATGCCAGCTCTGACTCCAAGACACCCCGCGAGTTCTATCGCCTGACGGTGGCCCTCTTTCCCCTCAGTCCAGAAAAGACCGATTCCTAGCCTTCCCAAAGCGGTAGCTGAATTTGACCCAACTTGTCAGGGTGACGCACCCGACTTCGCTACCGCACTCCAAATCGCCGATAGCTACTCTGCGTTTGCAGTTCTTCGGGACGCCCCGGAGCTCCATAAAACTTTTATGCGTAATTTCTTCGCATTTGTCTCCAGGATTTCGTATTCTGGGTTCCATGAGGAGCCTGATTCGATCTCTCTGTGTTTCCCATTCCTCTTCGCAGTCCGTTCTGGGGTTGCTGGCAATGAGCCTGATGCTAGTGCACTGTCCGATAAGTTCCAGATGTTAATAGTGGCCGAGCGATTCGCGAGCATTTTGGGCCTTTGCCAGGATTGAGTCAGCAGTGGCGCGCCACTTGAAGGGCTTGGCCAAGCGTTGATTGTGAACCCGAATATATCTTTTGATTTCCTGTCTCAACTCTTGGACGCTGCTGAAAGAGTTTCTGTAGATCGAACGGCGCTCCAGCTGTGAGAACCAGCTTTCGACGGCATTGAGCCAGGAGGCGCTAGTGGGCGTAAAGTGGAGGTGGTATCGGGGCCGCTGGGCCAGCCAGCTTTGAACCTGCTTGGTCTTATGAGTGCTCGAGTTGTCCAGGATTAAGTGGACATCCAGTTCGGGCTCGACCGCTTGATCAATCTGGCGGAGAAAAGCCAGGAACTCCTTGGCTCGGTGCCTATTGGTGATGCGGCCCATGACCTCACCTGTCACCACATCGAATGCGGCATACAGACTGGCTGTACCGTGGCGCTTGTAATCGTGTGTCCGGCGTTGGATCTGTCCCGGTCTGAGCTGGAGCATCGGCTGAGTTCTATCCAGAGCCTGGATCTCAGTTTTCTCGTCCACGGATAGAACCAGCGCATTGTCGGGCGGATCCATATACAGCCCCACCACATCGATTACCTTTTCGGCGAAGTGAGGATCGTTGCTGATTTTAAAGTTACGGACTCGATGCGGCTTCAGGTGTCAGGGGCCACCCAAAAGCGGCCAGTGAGGGCCACTTCAAAACCGGCCATTCTCAGGAGCCATTGAGAGCTGCATCCCTCGTAGGATGCGCCGATGGTCAATGTACTGAAAATGGAGAAGAAACAAACGGTTGTGGCGCTATTGAAGCTGGGCTGGTCGTATCGGCGGATCGAGCGAGAAACAGGAGTTCGTCGAGAGACTGTAGCCCGACATGATCCGTCCCGAGATTCAAAACCGGCCAAAGTGGCCCCCGGCTCGGGTGAGCAGAAGCGGCCAAAGCGGCCCCCGGGTCGGCGCAGCTCGTGTGAGCCTTTTCGGGAGGAAATCCAGAAGAAGCTTGAGCTGGGGTTGCATGCCAAGCGGATCTGGCAAGACCTGGTTTTGGAGCATGGCTTCGATGGAGCGTATAACTCCGTCAAACGGTTTTGCAGAAAGCTCAAAGCCGAGAGTCCACGAGTCTTCGCTCGGGTGGAAACTCCACCCGGTCGGGACATGCAGGTGGACTTTGGCAAAGCAGCTCTGACACAAACCGAATCGGGCCGGTACCGTCGCCCCCACCTGTTCAAGGCAGTGCTGTGTTATTCCCGCCACTCGTATGAGGAGGTCGTCTGGCGGCAGGATCTGGAGACCTTCGTCCGTTGTGTCGAGAATGCCTTCCACTGGTTTGGTGGCTCGGTAGACGTGGTTCGCTTGGATAACCTGAAGGCCGGAGTCACGCGAGCCTGCTTTGTCGATCCCGAGATCAACGCCGTTTTCAGTGCGCTGGGCCGTCACTATAGTTTTGCCATCATTCCCATCCATCCTGGCTCTCCAAATGAGAATGGAAAAGTCGAAAGGACGATCGGATATACAAAGTCCAGTGCCCTGAAGGGCAGACGGTTCGAGAGTCTGGCCGAGCAGAATGAGCATCTACGGAACTGGAACGAGCGGGTCGCCCGACAGCGCATCCACGGCACCACCAAACAGCAGGTCTGGCCCCGATTCCTGGAGGAACAGAAGGGTCTTCGACCTCTACCCGACTCCCGCTTCAGTTTCTTCCGTACCGGCCGTCGCACGGTCTCCGTGGATGGCCACATCGAAGTCGATCGAGCCTTCTACTCGGTACCCAATCATCTGCTTGGCTGTGAAGTGGCTGTGCACTGGGATGACCGGATCGTCCGAGTCTTTTTCCGAGAGCAGCAAGTCGTCCTGCATCCCAAGCGGAAACCCGGCCAGTTCCAGACCGAACCCACACATCTTCCGGAACGCAAACGCTACGCTCATTATCGAACTGAGAGTCAGCTGCTCGGGCAAGCCCGCAGGATTGGCTCTGATGCTCACCGCTGGGCAGTGCGAGCCCTGGAGGTGCGCGACGTGTTGGCCTACCGGCTCCTGAGAGGCATGATCTCTTTGACCCGACGCTACCCGGCCACGGTCGTCAATGAAGCCTGTGCCAAGGCTCTCTCTCACGATGCCTTCCGCTATCGGACCCTGGTGGCTTTATGCAAGCGACTAGACGTGCCGCAACGCTCTCTATTCACCTCCGACCACGAGTTGATTCGGCCGCTGTCTGAGTACCAACTCACTCCCCGCTCAGGAGACCCGGAATGATCTCATTGGAACTGGAACGGAAACTTCGCCACCTCAGGCTCTCGGGCCTGGCCCAGGTCTTTGACGTACGGCTGCAACAAGCCATCCAGGGCCGTCTCTCTCATCAGGAGTTCTTTGAGCTGCTCATCGACGACGAACTCACCCGCCGGCGCGACCGTTTGCTGGAGCGATGTCTCCGCCAGGCCCAGTTCCCGGAACGCAAACTCTTGGAGGACTTCAGGTTCTCTTTCAACACCTCGATCAATCGGCAGCAGATCTTTGATCTGGCCACTTGCCGATTCATCGAACAGTGTCGCGGCTGGTTGGTCATCGGTCAGGCGGGAGTCGGCAAAACACATCTGATCATCACGGTGGCAATCAAGGCTGTGGAAGCGGGTCACCGGGTACAGTACAAGTCGGCTTTCGATCTGCTCGAGGACATCGCTGAAGCCACTGCCACCGGGATGCGCCGACCCTACATTGCAGAGATGACCCGGATCCCGCTGCTGATCATCGAGGATCTGGGACTTCGGAGAGTGCCCGACTCGGCGGCTGAAGATCTGCTGGAGATCCTGCATCGCCGCTACCAGAAGACCTCGACCATTATCAGTTCGAACCGACCACTCGAGGACTGGGGAGCGATGCTGGGAGGAGACACGGCGGCCACCTCTGCGCTGCTGGATCGTTTTCTACACGTTTCGGAGGTGACCTTCATTCGAGGCAAGAGCTATCGCCTCTACGAACGTCAGCAACGGGAGAAGTCGACCAAGAAGCGAGGAGAAAAGAAATGAGCCGGAACCGGAAAGCCGTGGAAACTGCCGCGCTATGGAAACCGTGGAGAACGGTCACATCGAGAAGCTGGCCCATGCATCGGTTCTTCCACCGTTCCCACAGCGCTTGGAAAACGGCTCGCGGTGCTCGCTCGTTTCCCACAGTTACGCACCGCTTCTGCTACTGGACATACCAACAAGAAAGAAGATTCCGGATCGAGCAGCTTCGCGGTCCAAGAACCGGCCGAACCGGTCAACGAACGCCCTGCTCACGGGCTCACAGCAAACCCGCCCCGACCAGCAAGGCCGTACAGCCTCCTCACGGAGGCCTTCACAAGGATTGAAATGTGTTCAAGGCGAGGATATAACTACTAGATCACTGGCCGGTTTTGACCCGGCCCTGAGTGGCCGCTTTTGATGTGGCCCCCGACATTCAGGTCGGCTGCCTTCCAGATCTGGGCGACTTGATGTTTGCTCACTCCGGAGTGTTCGGCCATCAGTCGCACACTCCAGTAGGTCGATTCCCGTGGGATGCGTTCAACGGTGGCTTTGAGAATAGCTCGCACATTGGCATGCGATAGCTTCCGCGGACGGCCCGATCGAGGTCGATCCTCCAGTCCTGACACTCCCTGCTCAAGATAGCGCCTGCGCCACATTTGCACACTCATTAGCCGCTTGGAGAGCCTTTCCGCAACTTCAGTCGCCGTCAGCCCCTGGCCGCAAGCCAGAATTATTTGAGCCCGTTCGGCCAAGACTCGATCGGTCTTGGAAGCCCGCAACCAGGACTCCAGTATTCTTCGATCTTGTTCGGGTAGCTTTAGTCGAATGTGGGGTCTTGCCATGCCCAACAATAGCAAACTACCCCGACAATTAACATCGGTAACTTTCCGGACAGTGCACTAGATCCCCTCGGTTTCGCCCAAGAGGCCGCGATCTTCACTCTGCCCGGCAAGCTGACCGCCGGTGGTGCGTCCAGCCTGACCCTAACTTTGTTGGACTCTCAGACTCGCGAACCTCTGGCCGGGCCGATCGAGGTTGATTTTCTGAGTGCCCAGGGTGAGACCACGCGATTGTTCCGAGGCCAAACTGACCCGAGCGGGAGACTCAGCCTACCTTTCCAGGTTCCCCAAGTTAGTTCCGGAGCTCATAAGATCCGGGTGCGGGCAGGAGCAGGAGTCGAGCTGGAGGCCACTGTCTCTGTCAGCTCGGCACCGGCTCTGCTGCTGGAGACTGACAAGCCGATCTATCAGCCGGGCCAGACCATGCAGGGGCGAGTTATCCGGCTGAGCAATGCTCTGGCCCCCATTCCGGGCCCGGTCGAAGTGGTCTTTTGGGACGGCAAGGGAATCCGAATTGCTCGCTTCGATCTAAATGCTGGTGAATTTGGAGTCGCCCCCTTTCAGCTAGAGCTGGCATCTGAGCTGAACGAAGGGCTATGGCAGATCCGAGCCCGAAGTGATGGTTCGGAGAATCTTCGTGATGTGCGGGTCGAACGCTATGTACTGCCCCGCTTCGAAGCCCTCCTGAGTCCGGATCGCACTTGGACCCTGGTTGGTGAACCGGTCACCGGCTCTGTCCAAGCCCGTTACTTCTATGGCCGCTCAGTCCAAGGAACCGCACGTCTGGAAGCGTTCCGTTGGGTTGGGACGTGGCAGAAATACGCGGAAGCCGAAAGCGATTTGCAAGACGGTCTTTGGGATTTCCAGCTCCCGGCCGTCGAGTTTGTGGCGGGAGTTCCTCAGAATGGAGGCCAGGGGACGATTCGCCTCGATCTAATCGTCACCGACACAACCGGTGAGTCTCAGTCCGTCTCCCAGACTCTGACCGTAGCTGAAGCTGCTTCCGTCGTCATGATACAGGCTCAGATCCCCCATCTGAAGCCCGGGCTGCCGCTCCCCTTTCTGATCACGACCGCGACTCCGGGCGGCGACCCGGTCAGCGAAGCCGTTGAGCTCTTCCTTCGGTATCAAAGAAACGGCGGGGACGCAGAAAGCGAAAGGAGGCAGCTGATGACCTCTGAGGGCCAGGCGCTTCTTGAAGTCGTACCTCCCTTGGATACCTACTCGGCCCACGTCGAAGCTCGTCCCAGAGACCACAAGGGCACTGCTGAAATCTACTTGTCGGCCTCCTATTCCCCAAGCGACAGCTTCTTGTATCTGCTTCGAACCGACGGCAATGGCCCGGCCCAACTCGGTCGGCAAGCGAGTTATCGCATCAACTCCTCTCTCGAGACGACAGTCTTCTATGAAGTTTACGCCTCCGGCAGAACGATTTTTTCGGCTTTTACCGAGAGCGACGAATTCTCTTTCGCAATCACTCCGGAAATGGTTCCCGCTGCCAGCATCGTCGCCTATCAGATTACTCCAGAAAGCGAAGTCATCGCCGACACCGTAAATCTGGAAGTACGGGGGAGTGCGGAGATCCAAGTCGAAGCCGGCTTCAGTGAGGAAGAAGTCCGACCCGGCGACCCGGTGGCAGTGACGATTCGCACCGGACTCAATCGAAGGTCGCTCTTGGGCCTGGCGATCGTGGACCAATCGGTTCTTTCTTTGGGACGCAGTCGCCTCTATCTGGAACAGGTCTTCGAGGAGTTGGAGCGCAAATTCTTGGCCCCGCTGGCGATAGCCATCGTCGACGAACCACTCGGCCCCGGCCTCGGCCTGCCGTTCTTCGAGCCTTTTTCTCAACCCTCGACCCGGGAAACTTTTGGAAAAGCCGGGTTACAGGTAGTCACGACTCCCAACCTGAACATTCCTGAGAGTATCGAGCGCTACTTTTTCGACGGGCTCCCGGTCCTTTCACCACCTCCAGAGGGTGGAGGTGGTGCCAGTGCGGCACCAGAGGTACCTCGGGTGCGGCAGTTCTTTCCCGAGACCTGGTTCTGGAATCCCACCCTTTTGACAGACGAAAACGGGGTGGCACACTTCGAACTGACAGCCCCCGACAGCATCACTGGCTGGAACCTGTCCGCGGTGGCGACTCACTCCACCGAGGGACTCGAAATGACTCCGGGGATCGCGTTCGGAGAGTCCGCGTTGACTGTCTTTCAGGGCTTCTTCGTCGAGCCGACCTTACCCGTTCAGGTCAGTCGTGGGGAGCGTTTCCCACTCCAAATCGATATCTTCAACTACCTGGATGAGCCGCAACAGGTAAGTCTGGAGCTCGAGGATTCCAGCGCCTTCGAACTACTGGAAGGAGCCGAGCGGTTGGTGGATGTGGCGGCCAACTCCACGGCAAGCGTTGAGTTCCCCTTGCGGCCGCGTCAGGTGGGAGAGTTCCCGGTGCAGATTACGGCCCCGAACCGGGGTTGTCGCTGATGCCGTGAGGCGCCCCCTTAGAGTAGTGGCGGAAGGCTTTCCCAGTAATCAGGTCACCAATTCGGTGCTCGAGGCCGGCCAAGAGGTCACCTTCGATCTTTCAATTCCAGAGGACGCCATACCCGATTCTGTTTCCGCCTTCCTCAACCTGACGCCCAGTGCCGTAGCCCAGACCATGCAGGGAGTCTCTGCTCTGCTCGAAATGCCTTACGGCTGTGGCGAGCAGAACATGATCTTCCTGGCTCCAGACATCGAGATTCTCAAATATCTGCGTGAGATTGGGGAGCTGAGCCCTGGGACTCGTGCCGAAGCCGAGCACTTCATCAACCTCGGTTATCAAAGACAGCTCACTTTCCAGACCTCTGATGGTGGGTTTTCGGCCTTTGGACAGCCACCTGGCGGACTCTGGCTGACCGCCTTTGTCCTCTCCACTTTCTCCGGCGCTCGCGAGGTGCGTGACATCGATGAATCGGTGCTCGATCAAGCGGCAGCTCTGCTTCTCTCACGCCAAAACGAAGATGGCTCCTTTCGGACTGACGACTTTCTGATCCATACCGAACTGCTGGGCGGCGTCGAAGACCGGCACACCATGACGGCCTACGTCACGAACGCTTTGGCCGAGTACGGCTCTGGATCGGTGCAGGACGGGCTACGACGAGCTGCCGACTACCTGGTTACCCACCTGACAGAAGTCGCCAGTCGGCCCTATCCAATAGCTATTGCCGCGGTCGCCCTTTTTCAGGTCGCCGGATTCGAGCAAGCCGCCGAAGGGTTCGTCGACAGACTCTTGGAACTCTCGATTATGGATGGTCCTGGGATTCACTGGGAACCATTCCCGGTCGAGACAACCGGGTACGCTGCCCAGGCCATGCTGGTCTCCAATCAAGGGGTGGGACGGCCGGAACTGGCAGCGGCCTTCGACTGGCTGGTCACCCAGCGGAATTCTCTCGGAGGCTACGGTACTTCGACCCAGGACACGGTGGTCGCCTTGCGCGCCCTTTCCAGCGCTGCCCGCAACCTGAACCGCGATCTGAGTATTCCAATTCGGGGCACAGCCGGCGAACAGGTTTTGCTTGACCTGCTGATTGACTCATCTAATTTTGACCTTCTCCACCAGGTCAGCTTGCCCATCGATGGTCTCCCGATCAAAATCCAAAGCAGCGGAGACTCCTCGGTTGGCTATCAAGTGACTACGCGGTTCAATCTGCCCTCGAATTCTCTCCCTCTCGATCGGGATCTGACGATCGATGTGAGTTACGACGCGACTCACATCGAGGTCGATGACCTGGTCGATGTCACCGTGTCCCTGCTTTACACGGGCCTCAAGGATCGAACCGGGATGGTCATCGCCGACATCGGAATCCCCACCGGGTTCGGAGTGGTGCAGGAATCACTGGACGAACTGCTCGTCGAAAAGATCGTCTCGCGAGCCAAGTTAGCGGGCCGAAAAGTCATCTTTTATCTGGATTCCCTCCCCGGCTCGCCGATCGCGATCAGTGCTCCCATAACTCCAGAGCCGATACGTTTCGAATTCCAGATTCGAGCCCTCTTCCCAGTACGCTCCCTCGAGGTGGTCTCGCAAGCATATGAGTATTACGATGCGGCTATCCGCGGTTTCCATGTCGCCCCCGCGCTACAGATCGCCGAGTCGGGCGTCCCCCAGCCTCGGATCGACTCGACATCGGAAATCGAGGGTACTGGCGGAAGCGTGATCGAGGTACAGGGCAGCGGCTTCCTGGGAGGGTCGCTCGAGATCCTCTTCAACGGCCAGACTGCTCGAATCATCGAGATTGTGAGCGACTCTCTGGTGCGGATCCAGGTTCCCAATCTGATTCCCGGTGACAGCCAGATTGAAGTCTTCACGAATGGCGGGACAGGAGCTGCGCCGGAGGGCTTCAAAATCCGTGATTACCGGCTCTATCTGCCGCTGTATTCTGACTCCCAATCGTTCTCAGGGCTGGCCTTCTCGAACACCTCTGAGCGCGATGCCCGGATCGTGCTCGCGGGGCGCTCAGGTGACGGAACAATTGTGCCGAGAGAACAGAACCCTCGCCAATTGATCTTGAAAACGGAAGGGCAGCTGGCCCGTCTGGCCTCCGAAATCTGGACAGAAGGTGGTGCTCAGCTGGCCCCTATTCGCTGGCTCGAGGTGCGGAGCGATAACGCCGAGATTTCGGGAACTTTTCAATTCGGAGACCAGCAATAACTGGACGGTATCCTGCCCGCACTGAAGAGCTTTCCGGTGTTCTTTTTCACCCGCGTACACCACGGCCCAACTGCTTTCCTGGGACAGCCGGCGAGCATGAGCCTGCTTGTCATCAATCCCCATGACTCGAGCGGCCAGGCGCGGCTGACGCTCTTCTTGCCGGGCGGAGAGACACGCTCCGTCAGCCGCGAGATCAAGGCCCAGGGAACCCTGGAAGGCACCATCTCAGACTTCTTCGGAAAAGCACAGATCAGCTCAGGCTATCTCAAGGTGGGACTCTTGGGCAGTCCGGGCGGAGTCGGCTTTGCGCGGATTAAGCTTGGGAATGGGGAATCAGTGGTAGGTTTAAGCGGCCAGCAAATGGCTGCCGGAAACCGCTCTTGGTCGGCGCGTATCGCCAGTATCGAGAGTTTCTTCACTCACCTCAAACTGGTCAATCTTTCGACCCAGAAAAGGTCCCTTCAGTTGCATCTTAGATCTGGCACAGCTGCTGGCTCGCAAAGCTCCACAAAGAACATCATTCTGCCAGCCGGGGCTCAATTGGATCAGTTCGCGGACCAGCTGTGGACTGAGCTCGGACCAGCTGGGACCCAGATCCTGATCGGAGCTTTGGAAGTCGAAGCCGATGGTCCCGGGATTACCGGGAACATTCTCTTTGGAGGACGAGCCGCTGTCACTCAGGCGACCCTTCTTCCATTGCAAGAATCCCCAGTCCGCTTTGTCCTCTTCAGCCATGTTGCAGATAACCAGAACTTTTTTACCGGCCTCGCATTGTTCAATCCAAATCCCGAACCCACAACCATTGAGATTGCCCTCCACCGGCCCTCCGGGAGTCTGATCAGCAGGGTCGAAGTGGTGCTCTCAGCCGGAGCCTCCAAGACTGCGGAGATCCGCGAATTCATACCAGCAGCCACCGGTCTGGCAGGCGGATACCTGACCCTACGAAGCGACCTGGGAGTTGTCCTTCAAGAGATGTTCGGAGATCGCCAACTTCAGTTTCTGTCGGCCGTTCCCGCCTCGAAAGCATCCCTGGCAAACGAATAGTAGGGTTGCTTACAAGATAGACTTGCGCCACCATGTCCCCGAATGTAGATGCCGCGCTTAACCGTCTTCACATCGTCAGTCTATCCCGACATCGTTCGTATCTGGAACGACTGACGTCGTTCACTACCTGCCGAGGAGATTCGCGTCGAGGTCTTTTCCGATTCGTCCTCTCACCACCTTGACGAAGACACGCTTCCCGGCGCGACCATCTTGAGAAGGAACCATTTGTGCCGGGATTTCCACGATGCCTACAATGACGCTCTCGCGCGTTCCACAACTCCCTACCTGGCCTTTGTCGACACAGATATTTTTTGGTTGTCGCCGGCCGTTTGGCCGCGTGCACTCAAAGAACTCGAGCACAATGAAGTAGCTGCAGTATCATGCATCTCTCGGAGGAACTGTGAAAGTCCGGGTACATTCGCGGTCATTATGAAAACGGCAGTCTATCGCCCAGTCCTGGCCAACGTTCCTGATGGCTTTTATCCGGCGTTCGAGGGAATTGCTCCGGAAACAGCGCCAGAGCAATGGAAGCGCTTCGATACCGGGGATCGGGCTGCGCGGGCCGTGCTGGATGCCGGTTACAAAATCCGCCTACTTCACTTGGATGAGCAAGGTGATTTTGTGCGATTCGACGGTCTTACGCTAACCCGCCGAGCTCTCGAATGGATCGGCCCCGACAACTTCCTGAAAGTAGCCCAGGAGAGCACCTACCATTGGATGGGACTAGCGGGAAACGCGATCCTCAAGCGACTCTACGACCGCCTCTATCCCGATGGGGCGGCCTTCGAGTTCCCCTTTTCTCCGGGCGTGGCATTCCGTACAGCTCTGAGTCATGGCCCCGCCACGCTTGCTCGTCGCTTAAGAATGCTGTGGCGACTCGCCCATGGATCGCGCCGCATAGAACGCCGGGTTCGTGACACGGTTTCATCATGATTCTTCTCATCAATACGAAGTCCACGCGGCCGCTGTGGCGACGCTTTCCCTTGTCCGTCATGGCCCTCGGAGCGGTCCTGCCGGCGGAGGCATCGTGGGAGATTTGGGACGGTAACAAGCCGGAACCGGATTTTCTTGAACGGGTAATCGCCCGGGTCGCAGCCACGCAAGAGTCATCTGATCCGGTTACTCTTCTAGCCTTTAGCGTGATGCCAGGACCCCAACTTGTAAGCGCCGCCGAGACATCAAGATCGCTCAAAGAGCGCTTTCCTGAGATACCAATAGCATGGGGCGGCTATTTCCCCAGCCTGTATCCGAAACCTGTGCTCGACGCCCACTACGTCGATTGGGTCATTCGCGGTCAGGGCGAACGGACGCTTGTGGAACTGCTAGAAGTCGTCGAAGGCCGGCGAGATGCTTCCCGGGTAGCCAGCCTCGCGTTCTGCTCTGAAGATAGAGTCCATCGAATAAACCCCGATAGACCCTGGACCGGACCCAACGACTTCCCATCCCCGCCCTACCACAGAATCGACGTGGGTGACTACCTGGGACCAACCGCCCTGGGCCGCAGGTCAGGCGTCTACCAGGCTTCGATAGGTTGCCCGTATCAATGCAGTTTTTGCGGCGTGATCTCCGTCTATGGGGGTGGCGAGAGATTCGAAGACCCCGCGCGTACTGCCTCCAACCTCGACCATCTCGTCAGCCAGCACGGGATGGACTCGGTACACTTCTACGACAACAATTTCTTCCTCAAAGAATCACATGCTGAGGAGCTTTGCGATCGCCTTGCGCCACTCCATCTCAATTGGTGGTGCGAGACGCGGATCGACGGAATGCTGAGATTTTCGGATGCAACCTGGAGGAAAATCGAGCGGGCCAGCGCACGTATGGTCTTCTTTGGAGCCGAGTCCGGCTCCGATGCCGCGCTGCAGGCGATGAAAAAAAAGCTCACTACGACACAGACCCTTGAGATCGCCGAGCGCCTGGCCCATACCCCATCGTCCCTGAATTCTCATTCATGCTGGGCGGCCCGGATGATCCGGAAGAAGACATCGGCGCGACGCTCAACTTGATTCGCAAACTGAAACAGATTGATCCTCGATGCGAGATTGTCTTTCACTACTACACCCCCATGCCGCGTTCGAACGGAGAGGAACCAGAGATCGCGCCTACAGACGCAACACCGACGTCGATAGAAGAATGGTGCGAACCAGCGTGGGTCGACTGGATGACCTTTGAGAAACCGCGAACCCCATGGATGAACCGGCGACTCTGGAAACGTGTCGCCAATTTTCAATTGGTCCTGGAGAGTCCTTTTCCTTCCCTGCACAGCTCGCAGATCAACGGCTGGCGCCGCAAGCTAGTGCAGCGTCTGGCGCGCTGGCGCTGGGATGAAGGACGCTTCAAGAAGCCCCTGCTACTGCGTGCAGCACGCACATGGTTACGGCACCGTCCGGAAGACTCCCAGGCTTATGGCCATTTGCGACCACCAGAGGAAGCCGGACCTGCTCTGTCTCCGCGCGATGGGTATCGGCTTTGGGCAGCGACTTATGAGGGCCCCAACGGGATGACACACCTCGACGAGCTCGCGGTAGAGCGGCTCTCACCCAGGAATTTCAGCCACCTCGTCGACGCAGGTTGCGGAACCGGTTGGCGCCTGCCACCAGAAGAGACTGGTTCCAGCATCGGCGTCGACCTATCTACCGAAATGCTCGCAATCGGTAGAGCCCGTGGCGAGACACGGTTGCTGGACGCCGACATTCGGACACTGCCGTTTCAAGCCGGAGCCTTCGATTTGCTTTGGTGTCGACTGGTGCTATCCCATCTCGTAGACGCCGGCAAAGCCTATCTCGAACTGGGGCGGACGGCATCTGCCGCGGCCTCTTTGATTGTTACGGACATGCATGTCGATGCGGTGCGAGCCAGCTTTAGAACCAGCTTCATGGATCCGTCCGGCCGGACGCGGTTCATCCAGGTCCACATGCGCACGCTGGACGATCATGCGCGGCTGGCCGCGGATGCTGGATTCGAGCTCGAAGACATGTTGGAGTACGAGATCGGACCCGAGATCCGGCAGCTCTTCGAATCCGCGGGCGCGCGGCGTCTCTATGAGCGCCACAAGGGTCACAAGGTACTGTTGGCTATGCGATTCATCAAACGAAGCGGACATGAGTGAGAACGTAACGCGTGAGAACGTCTTGACTGAGGGAGAATTTCGGCGCGGCGAGAAATACGGGCCGGAGACCGTCAACCGCGGTGCGATCTTGATGGATTGTGAGTGGGACGGCGGCGTCTTCGAATCGGGCATCATGGTGGGAGGAATTTTTCGTTCCGGCATTTTCCGCGGTGGTACGGTCTATGGAACCGTCTGGCTGGGAGGAGAATGGATCGACGGCGAATGGGAGAGCGGCTTCGATCAGACCGGTCGCTACCGGCCAAGGACCGATCATCCGTGAATGACGCTAAGCCATCCCCGCGCCTGCTCATCGCGAGCTCACACCGCTATCCCGACTTGGCGCGGCTCTGGTACCGGCACGTCTCCCGCGAAGTTATCCCGGCTTTCCGCGCCAAGGGGTTGGAGGTAGAGACCCGAATATTTCGCGATGCCAACATCGAGGCGTTCGATCCAGAGCGATTTCCCGAGGCTTTCCTGGACGCTCCTCGTCCGGAGGCGCGCGATTTCCTCGAATTCCATGATGCGGTGCTCGAACTTGGCCATGATTTCATCCTGTTTCTGGATGCTGATCTTTTCATCTTGGACGGCACATGGGCCGCCGCTCTTATGGACCAGTTCGAAGACCCTGACCTCGCTGCGATCTCTCTACTACTGAGATCTGCTCAGCCCGGATTATTCGCACTTCTCTTCCGAGACGCTCATTACCGAGCGCTTCCGAAACCGGTTCTCGCCTGCCGCTACGAGGGCCTTATGCGACCAGGTCGCGGGGTTAATCTTCAGCCCGGAGACTGGGCCGCCAGGCGTCTCCGCGCCACCGGACAAAGAATACTCGATGTTCCCGCAGAAGAGGCACAGACACGACTCGCTGACTTTCATGGAACAACAGTCGTCCGGGCATCGCGTGAACTGTTCGGCGTATTCCTCGGTGATCGCTTTGATCGCCTCGGCGGCGATCGGCGGTACTTCGCCATGGGCGCCTATGACAATACACTCCTGGGTACGTTCTACAAGACACTCTACGGAGAAGCGTTTGCCGTAGGGCCGGACGGGACACATCTAGAGGGGAGCGTGACGATCGAGTCGCTCCGTGAGAATCTCGCACGCTGTCACAGTCTGGGTTTGCTGCTCCGCCTGACCGCCTACTTCGAACGCTCAAAGCGAGCGCTAGCCCGTCTGGCAGCATACGAAGAACTGCGTGTGCGGCCACCGCGTGCTTTCTCTTTCACCCGCGAGTGCCTGCTGAGAGCCGCAGTGAAAATTCTTCCGAACGCCTTGACTCGAGCCGACAAGGGCTTCTTGGCTCAAGCCAAGGCACTCGTCAGCCGAATTGCCTTCGGAAGCGTAGAATTTGGCCTCTTTGGGCCGATTGGCTTGCGCGAGCCACAAGAGGAGGTGCGTGTCTGGCTGTGCGGACTTGGATCTCCACGCGACGTCACCTATCGCAATGTCATTGCCAATTCCAAACCCCACACAATCGGCGTCGGTCTCGACGGCGAATCGCAGAAAATCGACACCGGTACGCGCCTAAAGCTAAAGTTCGAAGAGCGCACAGGAGAGCGGCGTCTCCTGGCAGAAATCGATTTGACATGCAGGGATTCCATCGATCTGACTGACGGGCAGATCGCACTCTTTCAATCGGCGAAATGCCGTAATTTCTGCCTACCGAGAACGCTGTTGTGGAGACAGTACCTGCGCTGGGCTTATCATCGCTGGCGAACGAGAGACCGTGACGATCCCGATCATCGGTTGTCGACGCGGGAAGTCCATGCCATGTTCGCGTTCTACATCTGTCCGCGGCCCGTATTCCTGGTTAGCGTTGCAGACGGAGACACGTCAAACTTATTCCCGATGGACCTGCTCGGCATCGTCGGAGCTGAACACTTTTCATTGACGCTAAAGTCGACCAGCACGGCTGTGCCGCTCCTCCGTCAGGCGCGCCGCGCTCGTGTCCGTTCCGATTGAGCAGACCGATCTCGTCTATGGCTTGGGCCCGAATCATCGCAAACAGGATTTCGTTTGGGACAAAGCCCCATTCGGAGTGCGAACATCTCCGGCGTTCGGTTTGCCTGTTCCTGATTTCTCGCTTCGGGTCCGCGACATGGAGGTCACGGATATCAGGGAACTGGGAAGTCACCAGTTCTTCATCTGTCGCATAGTCGAGGATCGACGCTTCGTCGACGGAGATGAGTTCTTCGAATCCCATTCGTTCTACCAAGCGTGGAAGCACCGTCAGAGAGGATCCACGCCGGAGCCAAGGTAAGACAGCGCTGAGCCTGCAATGCTCGCGCTCTTCCTCGCCGCCTCGCTTCGGCAACCCACGCATTGTAGGAGTCGGCTCCGCCCGACGAAGTCCCTCGGAGAGCGGCGGCTTGCAGCCTGTTGCCGAACTCGGGATAAGCTGGTGGCGGTTGTCCGGCGAGGGCGGGTCTTGGGAATCGGAGCCGTGAACTTCCGACCACTTCAGGCCGGATACTAAAGTGGCAGCTCAATTTTTAGAGAGTCGTCTAGTCTTCGCCAGCGATCCCGCTGCAGCACTTGTTTATAGGCTCGCTTGCCAGCGAAGGAGTATCCTCTGCGACCGAAGCGCGACGATTTGGAGTGCGGTAGCCAGCTCTTCGTTTTCCCGTCTGGGCGGGCACTGGAAAACCTGAGCTACCGCTTTGGAATCCGGCTGAGCGTCGTGAATTCGAATACACAGACTCTGGCCCGTATGATTACCTAATTCTCAATCTTCCTGAGAGTGCGCCAGCGCCCGTCAATCTTCACCTCGATTTGAGTTCTCTGCGGCTTCAGGCGCATTTCCACGGCTCCGCGGTTGGGAAAAGCCAGGTGATAACCGATCAGGCGGCGGGAGGCAACCGGAATAAACCGGACCGGCGCCAGTGGCAGACTGGCCTCCAGAATACTAGTGAGCTGGTTCTCCACCCAGCGTAGCCAGCGCAACTCGTTTCCTCGCTCGAATCGAAGCTCCACGTAACTACGTGAACCGCCAGCTTGCGGTATCGTGCCAATGAGGGCGGTTTCTTGAAGAACTCCATGTCGAGACTCCAGCCCTTCCAGCCAACCCTCAAGCGCATTCACCGAGATGGAATCCCCCGAGCTCTGGCCAGCAACGGCAAAATCCCGAACTTTCAGTGCCTGCAGCAAGTTGGAGGCACGCCGACTCGCTCTGCTTAGCTCCCTTGCCTGCTCAGGACTAGATGCCACCAGCCAGTTGACTGCCTTCTGTCCCCGTCCTGAAACCTGCAAAGTCTCTCCCGAGAGCTCGAGGTTCAATTCAAAGTGCGGATCCAGGCCGTATCGCCCCGCCCAACTCGCCAGATTCTGAACGGATCCCGTCTTGGGGCGCCAGTTCAGGACGGGATTCGCCTGCGAAAGCACCCGATCCAGCAGTTCGACGACAGCCGGTGCGGGCCCGGCCAGACCATAGTTATGATTAGAAAGTACGAGAATGTGCCCCCGTTCGTTCCCGCACCAGCGAGCGTTGTAACCAAGCGTCATGGCCCCGGTCAGACACCACTGGAAACGCCCCCCCGATGCCTCTCTCGTTGACGCCACTCTCATCAGTTGGCTGTGACGAGAGTCGCCGAAGAACCCCCTGGTGAGGAACTGTCGCCAGCGACCCAATTCGACCACATTGGAGACAAGCTCGGCAGCCCCTCGATAATTCCAATCCATTGCCTTTCGCAGCTCCGTTCCGAAATCGCGAGTCCACGTGTACTGCACCGCAACTCGAGCGGGCGGCCAACGGTCCACCTCATCAAGGAATCCGGATTCGGACATTCCCGCCGGTTGCAGTAGGTGGCGGCGCAAGAACTCAGGATAGGGGTGACCGCTGATCTCTTGGATCAATGCTGCCAAGACGGCATATCCCGCATTTGAATACTCGAACCGTTGGCCCGGTCGATCCACGTTTTCCAAACTCTCAACACAATTGAGGAACCCTTCGCGTGACGTCGGCCGGTCCTCATCACAGCTGAAAGGCAGACCGGATCGATGGCTCATAAGTTGCTCGATCGTGACGCTAGCCAACGACTTCAATCGTGCCGGCCACAGCTCTTCCAGCGAATCTCCAACTTGCAGCCGACCCTGCTGCTCGAGCCAGAGAATAGCGGCAGCCGTGAAATGCTGCGAAATCGAAGCCACTGCAAAGAGGGTTTCGGGAGTGTTGGGCAATTGCTCCTTCTGATTTGCCAACCCCAACCCGCGTATCCACTCCCTTCCTTGGGCGTTCCCCACCAAAACCGCGCCTGAAAAGCCATGCAAGTCGAGCAGATCGAGCTGATCTTTCAGGCTGCTTGAAAACTCTCGTCGGTTGATCTGGGCGGATGCAACTGCGCCGCTAAGCACGAAAAAAACTAGCCACCACCGGGTTATCAAAATGCAAAGGGGGACAACTCCAGCCAGTTCACAGCCGGACCGCCTGTTTCGTGTTTGCCGAAGCATTCTGCTAGTTTGACTTATTGATCTGGAATCCGCGAGCTGAAGCCCGACCAATCGTTTTGAATCGGTGCGAAGCAACAAAGGGGGGGATGATGTGGCAGAGGAAAGCTCCAATCACTCTTCGCCAAGTAGATCCTTTGGCGCACGAACTTCATTTATCACCCAGTTGAGGTAGTCTTGAAGACCCTCTTCAACCGAAAAGGCGACGATTTCAGGGAGGTCATAGGGGTGTACTTCGCGAATTCGATCCGTCAGAGCTGGCAGACTTTCCGCAGACGTCTTGATGAGGAGCAGAAACTCGCTTGCTTCTTCCAACTTGCCCTCCCACTTGTAAACCGACAACACCTCGGGAATAATGTTGACACAAGCAGCGAGCCGCTCGGTGATAAGAGTTTGGGCCAACTGGCGAGCGGAATCGGCTGAATCAATCGTGGTCAAGACGATTTTGATCATCGGGAAACCTCGAAGAGATGAAACTCAGTAGCAAGGCTAGACGCGAACTCACGCTCATCGCATTCTGCCTCACCAGCCTGAGTTTGCTCGGGCTGCTGATTTTCGGAGGCGGCGGTTATCTTCAAGTGCGCACTGTTCGCGAGCGTTTGAATGAGCTGAAGCGACAGAATCACGAGCTTCGTCTGGAAAACCAAAATGTCCGGGAAATGATCCGGCGGGTGGAAGAGGATCCGGCAGAGATTGAGCGGATCGCCCGCAAGGAGCTCAATCTGGCCCAACCCGGCGATTGGATCGTTACGCTTACTGATCCCCCGCCCTCCCATTGAGCTTCTCGCTGACTTGATTGAACCCAACCTTGGGACTCAGGCTCTGAGTGTCAATCCCGTGCTCCGGCTTGACCTTGCCCATGCTTCCATCCAGTCCCCCAGACGCGCCGTCAACTGTACTCCAGACCAACTGGAGAGCGAAATTGATCCTAGGAGCCTGCCCGAGTATTGGTGCGAATCGCACCCCAATACTAGGAATGCTCCTAGGACTGTTGAGTTACTTCCGTTGAAACTGACGCCAGCTCCTCCACCTGGGCCTTTTCAGGGGCCGATTGCGGGAGCAGTCCAACCAGGGCCAGCATGGCAGCCAACCCGATGAGTGTAATTCGAAAACCTGACAGCTTCATTCCAACTTCTCCGGAACGATCCGATCGAGGGGTCCCAAGGCCAGCTGGAGCCCCTCGATCCAAATCAGCTTTTTAATCGCTACCCGTCCCCACTCTAAGCAAACCGTGTGCCAACACAGGAGGCCCCTTTATCGGCCTGAGGAGCGGACTTTAAGGTGAAAATGGCTAATTCCTTACCCAATTTGGGTACAGCAAGAAAGTCTTGCCGTGAGCTGGATACCGGACGAACTGGCCTCTGCCGTCTCCAGTTCGTCGGCGTGCCACGAAGAAAAACCGTGGCTACCCCCGCTATCGAGCCAGTTCGAGCATGACTCCGACCGCGACATCGATTTCCGCCCGATTTACATCCTTGTGGATCACGAAGCGAATCTGTTGGGGGCCGGCGAAACTTGCCAGAATGCCCCGGGCTTTCATCTTGGCCAGCAACGCCTCAGCCGTCAGGTGAGCAACATCCAACAAAACGATGTTCGTTTCAACGCCTCTCAAATCGAGGGAGAAACCATCCACATTGGACAGAGAGTGGGCCAGGAAGCGGGCATTTTTATGATCTCTTGAAAGCCGGTAGGGCATTTGCTCGAGACCGATCAGGCCTGCCGCAGCCAGGACTCCGGCCTGCCGCATTCCCCCACCCAACATCTTGCGAACCCGGCGTGCCTTCTCGATAAAACCGAAATCTCCTACCAGCATCGAACCCACCGGAGCGCAGAGACCTTTGGAAAGGCAGAACATCACCGAATCGACCCGGCGACAGAGTTCAGCAACAGATTCTTGGAGAGATATCGAGACATTGAAAATACGGGCACCATCCAGGTGGACTGGAATCGACCTCTCGTGGGCGGCTTCGGCAAGAGCAGCAACCCGTTGCGCGGAGATCACTGTACCCCCGGCAAAGTTGTGGCTATTCTCGAGAGTAATCAGACCGGTCTGAGCCCTCGAGTAGAGCGCGGGAGCCAGCAGCGGTTCAATGTCACTCCACTCGGGGTGCCCGGTGGGGTGAGTCACAGACCGTATCAGGCAACCTGAAATGGCGGCCGCCCCCGCCATCTCATAGTTCATGACGTGGCTACGGCTCTCGGCGATGATTTCTTGTCCGGGTTGGGTGTGAACCCGCAGGGCGATCTGATTCCCCATCGTTCCAGTAGGGACAAAGAGAGCCGCATCTCGCTCAAAGATGCTCGCCGCCGTCTCTTCCAAACGATTGACTGTTGGATCCTCGCCGTAAACATCGTCCCCGACTACAGCATCAGCCATGGCTCGACGCATCTCTGGGGTTGGGGTGGTTACCGTGTCACTCCTGAGATCGATCGCCTGCGGCAAAGGTCCTCCTCAAAAAGACTCTATCCTAGCAGTGCGACACGGCATGCGAACTAGAGTTAGGGCCTTGGAGCAGAAAGAAACCCGGCGAAGCCCTGGGAGTGCGAAGGGGAGCATCGCCTTGTTCAAAAGGCGTAGATTTACTTAGCGCCCATCGGGCGGCTTGGGTGGCTTCTTGGGTGGCTTCTTGGAGTCGGGCACAGAATCGACGATCGGCCCATACTTGATGGATGTCTCCACCTCGTAGCGTTTGTAGTTCTCGTAGGTGATGAGCTGCCGCAGGTGCTTCCCGAAGAGGAAGTCGTCGGCCAGAGTCCAGGTTGGAAACCAGTATTCCCCATCGATCTGCTCACGGATGGTTTCGAATTCAGGGAACTGGTTGTTCTTGTAGTCGGGCTCGATCTTGCCTCGGGTCATGACAATCTGAAAGTCCTGATCGTCCACCCAGATCTTTCCCCGAAAATAGCGGTTCGGCTTCTTGATCTTCTTCGGATCAATCTGAAAAACATAAAGATCGAGCTCATCGATGCGCTCTTTCCCCTGATACTCAATGTTGTATTTGTGGAGTTCATCGGGGGTCAGGACAAACGGCTGTAAAGAAATCGCATCTGAGATGTCTTCGTCAGTAATTCCCAGCGACTTCAGATGTCCTTGGTCGCTGACCTTCCGCGTCTCTCGTTTGCCTTCGTTCGTGAAGTAGACTTCCATCGCCATAGTACGCCTTTCGCGCACCAGTACGGCTTTTCCAGGGGCCAGGATTTCGAAGGTAATGTTCTGGCGATACATGTATTTCTGCCAGATCTGGCGGAACTCGGCCTCTTTCTCGGAGAACCGACGGATGATTTCCTCGGGAGTCGGATCGCCCTCGGCCGCGTAAACCGGGCTTCCCAACAGGGCCGACACCGCAAAGATTCCAATCGACAGTCGTTTCACAATCGTTCCCTTCTTACGCCCGCTACGCCAACCTTCAGTTTAGATGGCAGTTTAGAAGAATCGTCTCAGAGTTTACTGGCATGGCGGATCTGAGTCCAGAAGTTACCGCACGATTACTCAGACAGACTCCTAGTGCACTGTCCGGAAAGTTACCGATTTTAATTGTCAGGGTAGTTTGCTATTGTTGGGCATGGCAAGACCCCACATTCGACTAAAGCTACCCGAACAAGATCGAAGAATACTGGAGTCCTGGTTGCGGGCTTCCAAGACCGATCGAGTCTTGGCCGAACGGGCTCAAATAATTCTGGCTTGCGGCCAGGGGCTGATGGCGACTGAAGTTGCGGAAAGGCTCTCCAAGCGGCTACTGAGTGTGCAAATGTGGCGCAGGCGCTATCTTGAGCAGGGAGTGTCAGGACTGGAGGATCGACCTCGATCGGGCCGTCCGCGGAAGCTATCGCATGCCAATGTGCGAGCTATTCTCAAAGCCACCGTTGAACGCATCCCACGGGAATCGACCTACTGGAGTGTGCGACTGATGGCCGAACACTCCGGAGTGAGCAAACATCAAGTCGCCCAGATCTGGAAGGCAGCCGACCTGAAGCCGCATCGAGTCCGTAACTTTAAAATCAGCAACGATCCTCACTTCGCCTAAAAGGTAATCGATGTGGTGGGGCTGTATATGGATCCGCCCGACAATGCGCTGGTTCTATCCGTGGACGAGAAAACTGAGATCCAGGCTCTGGATAGAACTCAGCCGATGCTCCAGCTCAGACCGGGACAGATCCAACGCCGGACACACGATTACAAGCGCCACGGTACAGCCAGTCTGTATGCCGCATTCGATGTGGTGACAGGTGAGGTCATGGGCCGCATCACCAATAGGCACCGAGCCAAGGAGTTCCTGGCTTTTCTCCGCCAGATTGATCAAGCGGTCGAGCCCGAACTGGATGTCCACTTAATCCTGGACAACTCGAGCACTCATAAGACCAAGCAGGTTCAAAGCTGGCTGGCCCAGCGGCCCCGATACCACCTCCACTTTACGCCCACTAGCGCCTCCTGGCTCAATGCCGTCGAAAGCTGGTTCTCACAGCTGGAGCGCCGTTCGATCTACAGAAACTCTTTCAGCAGCGTCCAAGAGTTGAGACAGGAAATCAAAAGATATATTCGGGTTCACAATCAACGCTTGGCCAAGCCCTTCAAGTGGCGCGCCACTGCTGACTCAATCCTGGCAAAGGTCCAAAATGCGCGCGAATCGCTCGGCCAATATTAACATCGGGAACTTATCGGACAGTGCACTAGCCTATAGTGGAGGTATGGAGCAGCTGCGCGAGGACATCCTGGCCACGGTGGAGCGTTACTGGGGATTCCGTCAGTTTCGCCCCTTACAAGAGGAGGCCATCCAACTCGGGTTGGATCGACATGACTCAGTCGTCGTACTCCCGACGGGGGGTGGAAAATCACTCTGCTATCAGGTCCCGCCGCTGATCACCGAGCGCACGGATGTGGTGGTTTCCCCGCTGATCTCGTTGATGAAAGACCAGGTGGACTCCCTGAGGGCGTGTGGCTACCCGGTCGCCAGCCTGCATAGTGGACTCACCCGCAAACAGCGTAACGAATCGTTTTCACTCCTTCATTCCGGTCGCTGCCGACTGCTCTTCGTGTCGCCCGAGCGCTTGGTTCGACCCAAATTTCAGGACCTTCTGGATGAGAAGGGAGTGGGAGGCTTCGCGATCGACGAGGCACACTGCATCAGCCAGTGGGGACACGACTTTCGCCCCGAGTACCGACGCCTTTCCGTGATCAAGGACCGCTTTCCCGAGGCCAGCGTACACGCCTTTACCGCCACCGCCACGGCCCGCGTCAGAGAAGACATCGCACGACAACTTCGTTTGCGAGATCCAGTCGAGCTGGTCGGAACCTTCGACCGCCCCAACCTGATCTACCGGGTCCTGCCCCGATCCAGCTTTTCCAAACAGTTGGACGAAGTACTCGACCGGCATCGGGGCGAAGCAATGATTATCTATTGCGTCTCGCGCCAGGACACCGAGAAACTGGCGGCGGCATTGCAGGCCAAAGGGATTCGAGCCGCCTGTTACCACGCCGGACTCCCTCCCCGCGAGCGCCGACAAACGCAGGAACTCTTCAGCCAGGAACTACTCGAAGTGGTAGTGGCTACCGTAGCCTTCGGCATGGGGATAGATCGCAGCAATGTGCGCAGCGTAGTGCATGCCGCAATGCCTAAGTCGATCGAGCACTACCAACAGGAGACGGGACGAGCCGGCCGCGACGGGCTGGAAGCAGAATGCATCCTTTTTTATTCGGCGGCAGATGTCCTGAAATGGCGCGCTTTGATCAATCGAAGTGAGGGGAACGAATCCGCCCGGAGATCTGCCGAACAGCTACTGGAGCAAATCCATCGCTTTTGCCTGCCTGGAGAATGTCGCCACAAAGCCTTGTCGCGATACTTTGGACAGGAGCTGGAGACGGAAAATTGCGAGGCCTGCGATTTCTGCTTGGGAGAATGTGAGGGTCTGGTTGACGGTACGCTGGTTTCTCAGATGATTCTGTCGTGCGTGGCCCGGGTGCAGGAGCGTTTTGGGGGCGGCCAGATTGTAGACATACTTCGCGGAGCCCAATCGAACGCGATCCGTCGACTCGGCCACGATCACTTGAGCACCTACGGTCTGCTCCGCGAAAAGAGCCGCCAGGCCGTCTTCCATGACCTCTACCAGTTAGTCGCACAAGGACTGCTGGATCGCACGGAAACCGAATACCCAATACTCAAGCTGACTGCCGACGGTATTGAAGTTCTGAAAGGCAGCCGTCAAGTCTGGTTGGCCCCTCTACAGACCAAGAAAGCTCGGAAGACGACTGTCGAAAAGAGCTCATGGGAAGGAGTCGACCGCGGTTTGTTCGCCGAGCTGAGGGAATTGCGGACCCGGTTGGCGCGCGAGAAGTCGGTGCCTCCATACATTATCTTCGGAGACGCCACACTTCGCGACCTAGCCCGCCGTTGTCCCGACAATGAGCAAGAGTTTCTCCAAATACACGGAGTCGGAGAGAAGAAGTTGCAGGACTTCGGCCAAATCTTTCTGGAAACGATTCAGGCCCACCAGTTAGAATTCTAGGGCAGCTCAACCCTGCAGACCACAATTTAGGTGACCTGGCTGTAGAATTGGAGTAGCGTTGCCGGGGGTAAGACATGACGAAATGGTTGGCTTTCGGCTTCCTGGTGACCCTGTTGGCTCCCGCTGCGCCCCTGATCCAGCAGACCGGCTCTCTGACCATTTCGACCGAAGCCGACGCCGAGATCTTCTGGCAGGGTATCAGCATTGGCTTGGCCGACAGTAGCGGCCTGATTCAGATTGATAGGATTCCAATTGGCTCGTACGCCAGCCTGATCACCAAGTCCGGCTTCTTGGCCGAATCTACACAGATTCGAATCGACTCTGGCAATCAACAACGACAGTTGAGCCTCACGCCGCTCACCCGCGGATCACTACCCGAGATCCCAATTTCAGACTCCGAAGACGAAATCGGATCCGAAATTGCCATCCCAACCACCGACTCGGCCCCTAAAGATGCTGGAGTAATTGAGCCGCTCGAACCCGACCCCGTGGCGGAGCCAACGGACTCGAATGAGAAGCCGGTCCGGGAGGCTATTGAGAAACCAACCGTGCCGGTAAGCGACTTCGAACGGCCGGGAAACATCCCGACATCGCCTAGCACCGAGAGTGACCTCAGGATTCTGATCTGGTGGGGGATAGCGATTCTTTCAATGATCGGTCTGGTCCATCTGTTTCGCAAGAGAAACCGGGAAGATCTGGTGCAGGAACAAGAAAGCATAGCGGACTTCTCCCGGGCCTTATCACCTACCAAGAACGAACCCAAATGACCATGCAGGACGCTTACCATGTTAGTACTCTTTGCCATCCTTGTTTCACCCTTGCAGTTCAATGGGGATCAGGCATCGGTTGAAAGGGGAGTCCTCGACGGCCTGCAACCCGGGGACCGGGGACGCATCTATTACCTGCTCTCGGTCAACCAGCGCGAGATTCGCATCGATTCCACATGGGCCTCGGTCGCATCCTGCGAGGACGCTCGATGCTCACTGATTCTCGAGGAAGAACTCGAACCGGGAGACGGCTATTACTTGGAACTGGAGCTGTCCGAGGAGCGGGCCTCGGCCACTACGCTGGGCGAGCTGGCCCGTCAACGGATCGCCGATCGAGACTTCACAGGCGCTGAACGAATCCTGACCAGGATCGAGGCGGATGCCACGGGCGACAGCCTGGCAGCCCAGATTCAATCCAAAATCTCGGACCACCGGCTTCGCTCGCGGGAAGAGCTGCGCTCGATTCAAGAGCTTGATCAGGCCAAGAATGCACTGCGGGACCGCAACTTCACCAGGTTTTCAGAAATCTTCGCCCAGCTTGTGGAGAAGCGGGACGTTCCGGCCGAACAGATTTCACCGTTGCGCCAGACATTCGATCAAATGCGGGGCGAGCGGATGGTCAGAATCGAAGCCGGCCGCTACTCGATTGGAGAGGATGTTGCTACCGCCAAGTTCTACAATCAGTCTCCCCGCTTTTGGAAGACTTTGCAGACATTCTGGCTCGACCGATGGCCGGTGACCCGCAGCGAGTTCACCTCAATCGCAGAATTCGTCCCAGCTTCGGGAGCCCCTCAAACAGCCACTGCGTTCGCCCAGGCCGAAGCCTATTGCCGTTCCGTCGGGGAAGTGATCAACGACACGTAGAATTGGACCCGGACGACAATTAGAACTGCCCGCTTTTTCAGAGCTGATTTGGATCATGGCAAGCATGGTTACAGACCAGCAGATCAGGAGACTGATGAAATTGCGGAAAAAGGAAAAGACGTTGACGATGGCGGCGGCCAAAGCGGGCATGTCGCGGAACCCGGCACGGAAGTATTTGAAGTCGGGCAAGCTGCCGAGTGAAAGCCGGTCAGAGCGGACCTGGCGCACCCGCCCGAATCCCTATGAATCCGTTTGGCCCGAAATAGAAGGGATCCTGAATAGAAGGGATCCTGAAATAGTCTCCAACCGTGGAGGCGACAACTATTTTTGACCACCTGAATCGGATCTACGAGGGGAAGTTCGAGGAAGGACAACTGAGGACGCTCCAACGAAGGCGCAAGCAGTGGAGAGCCCACTACGGTGAGCTGAAAGAGGTGATGTTTCCCCAGAATCATGAGCCCGGACATCAAGCCCAGTCCGACTTCACTTTCATGAACAGCTGGGGAGTGACGATTGCCGGGCAACCCTTTCCTCATATGCTGTATCACTTCGTCTTGACCTACTCGAACTGGGAGACGACGACCCTGTGCTTCGGTGAATCTTTCGAGAGTTTGACGCTGGGACTACAGAACGCGATCTGGGAACTGGGGGCGATACCATCCGAGCACCGAACAGACCGTCTATCGGCTGTGGTCAACAATCTCAAGAAGGGCGCCTTCACCGAACGCTACCAGACATTGCTCGATCATTACGGAATGAAGCGCAGCCGAACCCAAGCCGGAAAGGCTCATGAGAACGGAGACGTCGAGCAATCGCATCACCGGCTCAAGCGAGCCATCCAACAGGAACTGCTGCTCAGAGGCAGTCGCGATTTCTCAGAGCGCAAGGACTACGAGCAGTTCGTCCAGAGAATCATCGAGCGACGCAATGCTGGCCGGCAAAGACGCCTGCGAGAAGAACTGGAAGTGATGAGGCCGCTACCGGATCGTCGCCTGGAGGACTTCATCCGATTCCGAGTGAAGGTCGCAACCAGTTCCACGATCCGAGTGCGCAACAACACCTACTCGGTGGACAGCCGCTTGATCCGCGAACAGGTGGAGGCGCGACTGTATGCCGATCATGTGGAAGTTCGTTATGGCGGGCAGCGAGTAGCCGAGATGCCTCGACTGCGGGGGGAAGGAAAGCACCGGATCGATTACCGGCACGTGGTCCACTCGCTGGTGCGAAAGCCGGGAGCCTTTGCCCGCTCTCGCTGGCGGGAAGATCGCTTTCCCGGAGTCCTGTTCCGAGTCGCCTACGACGAGCTGAGAGAGGATTGTCCACAGACGGCGGACCGACAGTATCTGGGGATCCTGGAGCTGGCGGCCCAAGAAGGGGAAAGGAAAGTCGAACAAGCTCTGAAGAACCGGATTGAAAGCGGCCGCCGAACCCGGTTCCAGGACCTGAAGTAGGATCTGATAGAGTCGGTTCTGCCGAGGTGGCAGGTCCAGGTTCCACCAATCAACATCCAGATCTATGACCGATTGCTCGGCACGCACAAGCAGGAGGTGAGGCCATGAGCGGAGGCAACCTGCAAAGACTCAAAGAGTGGTTGGTCGAACTTCGCCTGCCGACCTTCCGCGAGCATCACGGCTCGCAGGCCGCTTTGGCGACCAAAGAGAGCTGGTCTTATCCGCAGTACCTGCTGGCTCTGTCGGAGCTGGAAGTCGCGGATCGACGGGAACGACGGATCCAGAAACTACGACGGACCTCGAAACTTCCCTGGGACAAGAGCCTGACTTCATTGGATCGCTCACGACTCCCGCAGAGTGTGGACCGGCAGTTGTCAGGATTGGTGGAGGGAGACTTCCTGGACCGAGCCGAAAATCTACTTGTGTTCGGTAATCCAGGAAGCGGGAAAACGCATCTTGTTTGTGCTTTGGGGCAGGAGTTGATCCTGCGAGACCGGCGGGTGCTGTTCTCGACCTGTGCGCTGCTGGTGCAGCGGTTACTGAGAGCCAAGCTCGAGCTAACTCTGGAGAGGGAACTCAAGAAGCTGGATCGGTTCGAGGCCCTGATCATCGACGACATCGGGTATGTACAGCAGAATCGCGACGAGATGGAGATTCTCTTCACGTTGCTCTCCCATCGCTACGAGCGTCGCTCGATTCTGCTGACCAGCAACCTGGTCTTCTCGGACTGGGAGAGGATCTTCAAGGATCCCCTGACCACGGCCGCGGCAATCGAGCGCCTGGTTCACCATAGCGTGATCCTGGAGTTGAACGTGACCAGCTACCGGATGGAAGCCGCCAAGCAGAGAACCCAAAAGGAGACGAAGTGACTCTGAGGTGCCGCTCGAAAGGCCTTCTGCTGGCCACACAGAAAACGGCTCAAGCCCAGAGGGTATACAGCTCAATCAGCGGAGCATTCGAAGGGCAATCCCGAGCCTCGCGAAGCGTGGGAACTCCTTTCGGGCAAGCCCTCACTCCATCCCCACGCTCAAGAAAACCGGAAAAGAAAAGAGGGCTTTCAGCCCTCAGAAGAAGGAAGAAAAACAAGTCAAACAAACACCCACTTCAGCGGGCAAGAATCGTAGTCGCGGTGATCAAAAATAATTGTCGTTGAACAGGGAAGCGCCTGGCGACTGAATTCGAGTGGGAGGTGGCCGTCACCGAGAACCGAATTCAGCCAAACCAGATCGTGGAATGGACCAGCTCCTGGTACTTGCCATACCCGGGCAACGATCGGGCAGAAGATGAATTCGGACAAACCTATCGAGTGCTCAAGAGCTGGGATGGAAGCGCTCGCCAAAGCGGCCGGGAAAGGCTCTTCATGTTGCCCACAGATAAGGAATCAGATGTGGGTTTCCGTTGTGCTGATGAAGATATCCCGCGCTAGGAAATCCGAAATCCGAAGCCCGAAATCTGAGAGGAAATTCGAAACTTCGGCAAATACTTTTCTTGAATGATCTCGTGCAGCCGGAAAGTTGCTAACCGGAGATGAAGCTCTTGAGCTCCGCGACACTCACGGCAAAGCCAACGTCGGGGGTCGAGTCTCCAGCACGAACGTTGCTGATACCTAGAATCTTTCCATCTTGGTCCGTGAAGGGGCTGCCGCTGTCCTGATTGTTCAGGGTTTGATCCACCTGGATGTAGAGCGTGCCATTGATCCGGCGCAAAGCACAGACCGTGGCCTGGACCATTTGGCCGGTAGCGCTGACTGCCTTCGCTAATACCAGCACAGTATCCCCCACATCGAGTCCAGCCGTGCTCCCCATCTGGCCGAATACCGGGGTCGCCCCAGGGACCTTCACTAGAGCCAAGTCTCTCGCTTCGTCTGTTTTCGATACTCGGCCCAGAAAAACATCGCCCGAGGCAAACTCGACTCGAATCTTCTCGGCTGCTTGTACCAGATGGAGATTGGTCGCTATGCTTCCGTTATTGTCGACCACAAAGCCCTTGGCCGTACGTCCATCGGCCGGATTTTGACCGCTGATCTTAGCTGTCGGTTTCATCTTGGGGGAGGGTGCCTCCGCTTCACCTGGCATTGAAGACGTCTCAGCTGGAGCCTCCTCGGCAAGCTCAACCTGGTGAGTTCGATCTTCTTTGCCCTCGTTCTCTGTTTTGGCCCGGGGCTCGGAGTTCGCAAGCTCCTCGAGAAATTCCTTGTCTCCAAGGGACCGAAGATGATCCTTCAAAGTCATTCGATTACTCCCTGATCAGAGTTCGCCCGACGAACCGGGGTTGTCAGTGTCCGCGGGAACTCCGGGATTATAGCAACTGCCGGTGGGGTTATCTACCAGTTTCCAGGGGAAAGGCCTGTGTTTATCTTCGGATCCGTATGCTACGATTTGCGGGTCTTTCCAGCGGTTCCAGACGTCCCTGGCTTGAGCAACCTAATGGCCCAATTTCAACAATTTCCCGATCCTCCTGAGAGCACAAAGAAGCTGCCGACCCTGGTTGCCGTCGCCGGAGGAAAGGGGGGTGTGGGGAAGAGTGTGGTGGCGGCCAACCTGGGCGTTGCACTGGCACAGCGGAACAGATCCCAACAAGTCGCAGCCATCGATCTGGACGTGGGCTGCGGAAACCTCAATTGGTGCCTCGGGGTGGCCGAGCCCAAAGGGATCATCAATCATTTCATTCTGGGAGAGATCGACCAGCTGAGCGAGCTCCTGAATCCGACTCCACAGAACAATCTGAAGCTGATTTGTTCGTCCTACACGAGGGTACCCGAAGTCATGCTCGACTCTGCTGCGCGGAAACGTATTCTGTCCCAGCTGAGTTCCCTCTCGGCCAGCTACGTATTGCTCGACTTGGGAGCGGGCACTGGGGACGACGTGCTCGATCTATTCCTGGGAGCAGACGAGAAGTTGATCGTAGTGAATCCAGATCCCCTTTCACTACAGAACTCCTTCATTTTCTTGAAGACAATAATCCTGCGTTTCCTGTTGCGCGAGTTGTCTAACGAGGATTTTCTCTCGCCGGTCAAACACCAATTGATTCGAACCGTGGAGGCTGAAGAAAACCTCAACGTCCGCCAATTAGTGTCCAAACTCAAGCAGTGGGATCGCTACGCTACCTATGTACTGGCCGGCCTGGTCGATGATCTTCGGGTCAAGATCATAGTCAACATGTACCGCGGTTCGAAGGAGCAGCAGTCGTTTCTCTCGCGCTTCCATGAGCTGCTGTTTCGCGATCTCTGCCTCAGGAACAATCTCAGCTACTTGGGTTTTATCCACTTTGATCCAGGTATCCAGAAGTCAATTCAAGGCACGAAGCCCTACCTCATAAGATTCCGCGATCGCGCGGCGGCTGGAGATCTCCGGGCGGTGGCCGAACGCCTGGAAACCGGAGTCGAGCTGGACAATCTTCCCACCCTTCATTTCCCCGAGGCCCCCACAAGCTGGTGGCAAAAGCGGTTCGGCTAGCCTTCGCCGCGAGAATAAGATTTGCCCCGACTCCCCCCACCCACGTTATGATGAGTGGCATTGTGGGAGTCAAAGTAGGCCTCGGAATCCTGTCGGTTACGGTAGTTGTCCTCATCCTGGGATCAGTCTTCCTGAGAAGCCCAGGTTACCTGGCCGATGAGGGCGTTCCGACCCGAGCCGGACAGCCCGACAATGCAGTCATGGCTCGCTTGCTCAATCTCAATCCCGGAGTCTGGGAAAGATTCGGCCCCGAGCAACGGATCGGACACGTGCGAGATCTCATCCAGCAATACAAGAACACTCCCTCCGGCGGATCGGGAGGGAAGTTCCCTGCCCTGTACTACGTAATTTCGACTCTCCTCACTGAGAATGGGCGGTCGGCCGAGGCCCTGGACTTTCTCGACCAAGTGACCCATGCCGCCGGAACCGACGATTGGCTGCACTTCGCCAAAGCCGTGAACCTTGAGAATTTGGGGCAGAACCAGGCAGCTATTGACGAGTTCATTCAATCCCTGTCCTACAAAATGGCCCCTGCCGTCGGCCAGCGATTGCTCACCTTGAGCCGGGAGGAAGGGCTCGAGGCGGCTGAACATTGGCGGCAACTGCGCGAGCTCATGGCTGACCGCGCCAAGGAATTCCCCTCTTTCAACCTCACCACACCAGGCGGTCAACCCCGAAGTCTATCCGATTACCAGAATGAAGCGACCCTTGTGGGTTTCTTCTTCCCCGGCTGAACGACCTGTGAAGCGGAGTTTCCGCTTCTCGACAAGATTTACCAAGAGTATCGGGAGCAGGGGCTTTCGGCGGTAGCGATCAATATCCTGGGAGAAAAAGACGGTGAGGTTGAAGGCTGGGTGAACGCTAAGGGCTGGAGCATCCCTCCCCTGATTGGGACTGACTTGCCCAAACTGCAGGAGAAATACCCCATCACCGGGGCTCCGGAAACCTTCCTCCTCGACCGTAAAGGCCGGAGCTATACCCATCATGTGGGATTTGAACGCGGGCAGGAGCAGGTGGTGGAGGCTGAGATCCGACTGCTCCTCGGCCTGGATCCTTTCGCCCTCGATTGAGGCCGGGAATCACGCGATTTACGAGCCCTCTCTGCCAGCCCGACCCGAAAACTTGACTTGTCTGTAAAGAAGTGTCCCTTATGGGTGCCTAGCGAAGCTCTGCCTCAAACCGACGAGGCCCGGACCGAGAAGACATGCCGAGAGTTTGCGTCAACCTGAAACTCTTTCCCCCCTCGCAGGCTCGGGGCTCTGAAAAGTGGGGCGCTAATCCACCCATCGTCAAGCGACCTCATTCACCTTACAGAGCTCTGATGATCCTGCCCCCGTCCTCAGGACCGGCAGTCAGTTCCCAGTTTCAGAAACTTGACCCGACTGTAAGCAAGTTGCAAGGGAGGAGGTGCCTAGCCCGGATTATGCAAGAACCGTAGGCCGGAGTTGAAAAGAGAGTCGAAAGTGGCCCAAATCGGGAGATCGAAGGTGCGACAGGCGGATTTTCGAGGGATCTCTGTGGACGAGCCGTGTGGAGTAGGTGGGGGAGTGAATTTCAGACGGAGTTGGGCCTGAATGAGTGTCCTAAACGATCATTCGGGAGCTAGGAGAGGCTAGGAGTCTGCGCGGCAGGAGTTTCTGATCAACGTGGAATTTCCAATTCTTGAGTTTATGTTTCGGGGTGCTCTATAAGAGAAAGGGCGATCTTTATCGTGCTTCCGCTTGCAGAGGCGGCCGAACTGCTGAAAATGAGCCCAGGGGGAGGGCATCTTTCCGTCCGAACCTGCTCAGCAGGTGGGTAGGCGCCCATTCATGCGTTTCAAGTTCAGGGCGAGACAGACCAGGTCCCACTCGCCTTCCACTTTTTCGAGTCCCCTCAAGCTGAAGGTTCGAAAGCCAAGGACCTGTTTAACCCAGCCGAATACAGGTTCCGCGATCACCTTGCGCCGGCGGTAGACAGTTTGCCCCGCCTCCGTGCCCAGCTTCTTGAACATGCGCAGCGTGGCGGGGAGATTTTCCGACGGCTCTGGATCTCGCCCCTCTCGGCCCAAAGAGATGTAGCCATCGATCTCGCGTTCTTCTAGACCTTCAAAGTTCTCCTCGGACTTATACCCGGCGTCGGCCACTACCTGCTCGGGAGGGTGCTCCAGGTTCTCTTGGACCGCATCGATCATCCCCAGTAATTGTCTGTTGTCGGCCGCGTTATTGGTAACCCCCGTGGCCACGATCATCTGTGTCTCCTCATCCACAGCGGCTTGCGTGTTGTAGCATTGTTCGAATCCCCCAGAGCTCTTCATGATTCGACTTTCCGGATCTGTAAAGTTGTCTTGGGCCTTCTCCTCGGGAACTCCAAACTCCCGCTTGAAGGGGCGTCCTCCGCGCGGGTTCTTGCGACCGTCTCCGGGCTTGCGGCCGCGCTTCCGATCCGCCTCGGCCTGCCGTTGCTCCACGCGCTGCTTTGCCTCCCCGATCTTTTTCAGCCGATCTTCGCGGCGGCGTAACTCTTCAGGCAGTTCGTCTCCCTGATTCTCTTCGCCGTAGAGCTCGTCTTCCGCTTTATCCACCTGCTGCGCACGATCCAACAGTTCGGCGATCTCTCCTTCCAGCCTTTTCTCTTCTTCCAACATCCGTGAATAGCTCATCGCCTTATGTTTGCTGGCGTTGGCCTTGATCTTACAGCCGTCCACCGCCACTCGCCCCAGCTTGACCAATCCCGCCTCGGCCGCGATCCGCGCCACCTGCCCAAACAGTTTCTTGAACTCTTTGAGATGACGTTGACGAAACTCCGCCATCGTCCGGTGGGCTGGAAAATTACCCGCCGACAACACTCGAACAGCCACGTCCTCATACACTCGACGAGCCAGTTTCCGCGACGAGAACGTTCCCGTCGCGTACCCATAAATCAGGATCTTCACCATCATCCTCTGATCAAACGGCCGATTGCGCCGCCCGTCCCCTTCGTACGGCGCGTAGAATCCACTCAGATCCAGCTCATCCACCGTTTCGGAGATAAAGTAGGACAGATGATCTTCCGGCAACCAATCTCGCGGGGAGGGGGGTAGCAAGAAGCTCTGCTCCGGCTGGTACTTCCGAAATGTCGTTCCCATATCGCCATTTTATTCACCAGCCCGGACATTTCCTGCCGCGCAGACTCCTAGCCCGGATGCTCGGAAGTTGCTCCTCCTACCGGCCCAATCATCTCTTCTTGGCACACCCCCGCCACGGGGGGCGCGAGACCCCCTACTTTTACTAACGTTCCAACCCTCAAGAGTGCGAAAAAAAAGATGGTGGGCGATACTGGACTCGAACCAGTGACCTCCGCCGTGTGAAGACGGCGCTCTAACCAGCTGAGCTAATCGCCCCCGCCAAAGATCAAGATGCGGTATTTTAGTGAAGCTTGAGATGGGAAGTCAAATGCAGCACCAGCACGATCTGATTATCATTGGAGCCGGCGCAGCCGGCCTCGCTTGCGCCATTGAAGCCAAGCAGCGAAAACTCGATTTCGTGGTGATCGAGAAGGGTTGTGTCGTCAACGCGATCTTCCACTTCCCCACCAACATGACCTTTTTCACTACCGCCAACTTGCTTGAGATTGGAGATGTACCGCTAATCACTTCAGAGGAAAAACCGAAACGGGTCGATGCTCTCAAATACTACCGTCGGGTCGTGGAGCACTACCAGCTCCCCCTCCGGGACTACGAAAAGATCACCAGTGTCGAGGGAAGTGAACCCGACTTCAGGCTGCGATCCGAGGATCGCTTCGGAACCGAGCATGAGCTACGAGCCCGACGATTGATCGTTGCCACCGGCTATTACGACAATCCCAACCTGATGAATATTCCGGGTGAGACACTGCCCAAGGTGAGTCACTACTACACCGAACCTCATCCCTACTTCGGAAAGAAAGTCGCCGTCATCGGCGGGAAGAATTCGGCGGTGGAGGCGGCGCTCGAGCTCTACCGGAACTCAGTCGACGTCGTGCTGATCCATCGTGGGCCAGAGCTCCAAAAGCACATCAAGTACTGGGTCCTGCCGGACATCCTGAATCGCATCGAACGCCAAGAGATCCACGCCTTCCTCTCGACTACAGTGGAAGAGATCCGAGAACGGGAACTCGTTCTGCAGACCCCCGAGGGACGCAAATCGATCGAGAACGACTTCGTTCTGGCGATGACGGGTTACCAGCCGAACGAAGGCTTCTTGAGAGGCATGGGAATCCATCTCGATCCGGAGAATCTGATTCCAGAGCACGATGAAAAAACGCTGGAAAGTAATGTCCCCGGTCTTTTCCTGGCGGGAGCCATCGTTTCGGGACGAATGACGAACAAGATATTCATCGAAAACGGCCGCTTCCACGGCAAACAGATCTTCGAGCACTGGACGGCGTGGGAGAAAAGCACGATCGCGGAAGGCGCAGGTATGAACTGCGGAGGGAAGGCATGATGGGGGACGTCTTTAGTTCATCCCTGCGACGTCCCACTTCATACTTTCTCCAAATACCATGTATCGAGTAGCCATCGTAGGACGCCCTAATGTGGGCAAGTCCTCCCTCTTCAACAAACTGGTCCAACGCCGCAAAGCTCTGGTTGGAAACGAACCCGGTATGACCCGGGATCGGATGATGAGTATCGCTGAGTGGTACGGGAAGTGTTTTGAAGTCATCGACACCGGGGGAATCGATCCCGAGGACAAGGAAGAGATCCCCGACCAGATATTTCGTCAGGCCCGGATAGCGCTGGAGGACGCCGACCTCCTCTTGATGGTGGTGGACGGCCGCACCGGTCCCACGGTTATTGACGAATCCCTCCACTCATTTCTGCGCACCTGCGGCAAGGAATTCCATGTGATCGTCAACAAGATTGACGTGATACAACTGGAAGACCCCCTGATGGCACCCTTCTATGCCTGGGGTGTCGATCGTCTTTTCCCGATTTCGGCCGAACACTCGATTGGAGTCGATGAACTCGTTGACGAGATTCTCGAGCGAATACCTGCCAGCCAGGAGACTTCCACTTTGGAGGAGATCCGGGTGGCGATTATAGGCCGACCCAATGTCGGCAAGTCTTCGCTGTTGAACAAGCTGATGGGGGAGGAACGGGCGATTGTCACCGCCATTCCCGGGACGACTCGGGATTCAATCGACTCACTGCTCGAATACAAAGGACGCCGAATCAAGTTAATCGACACCGCCGGCATTCGCCGCAAGGGGCGTACCCATGCCATGGCCGAAAAGCTCAGTGTGGTGATGTCTCGCAAAAACATTGAGCTGGCCGATGTAGTGATCTTGATAATTGACGCTTCCCAGGGGGCTGCCCATTCCGACGCCGTTATCGGTGGCTACGCCCATGATGCGGGCAAGTCGCTCGTCATTGCCGCCAACAAATGGGACCTGGTCCAGCGAGATAGTTTTACCTCGATACGGAAGGAAAAGGAGTTTCGGGAAGAAATGCGTTTTCTGGAATACGCACCGATGTGTTTCATTTCCGCTCTCTCCGGTCAACGGATCTTCAAACTTCTCGATCTGGCGGTGAAGGCTTTCGACGCTCGCTCTTTTCGAGTTCCCACTGCGCCGCTCAATCAGTTCGTAGAAGCCGCGCTGATTCCCCTGGCTCAACCCCGCCAGGGGAGTTCCAAATCCCCCGTCCTGTATGTCTCACAGACCAGTATCGCTCCCCCCACCTTCGTCATCTTCACCCGTACTCGACATAAGCTCCACTTTTCGCTAGAGCGTTTCCTGGCCAACAAACTGAGGGAGCGTTACGGCTTCTTCGCCACTCCGATTCGAGTTCGCCAGAGGATTCGCAGAGGCCGCACAACGGGCGCTTGACAGTAACCGGGGAGCTTGCGATCATGGGGTCAACCGAGGCGCTCTAACCCTTGATAAAAGCTGATCTTGCACGCACCGTCTACGAAACCCATGGGGGTATTTCCTATCGTGAAGCACGTGAACTTGTGGACTTCTTGCTGAGTCGAATCAAGACTGAGCTGGCCGCCGGACAGAGCGTCAAATTGGCTGGATTCGGATCTCTCAAAGTTGTTTCGAGACGGGGTCGTCTGGGGCGAAATCCTCAGACCGGCAGTCGCTTGCAACTGGAACCAAGCAAGTACGTCATATTCCGACCGTCTCGCAAAGGCTTTTAGTCTTCCGATCCGCCAGCTGGCAGCCTGGATCAGCAGGTAGGCTGCTACCGGGCATCGAACCAGATGCGCCCCTCGGAACAGAGTCATGCTAGGGAGCGCCAGGGGAATGTCGGCTGAATTGTCTTTCAAAAAGAAAGTGCCTCGCAAACTCTTTTATAAGATCGGAGACGTTTGTGACATCTGCAGCATCGAAGCCCATGTTCTCCGTTACTGGGAGACTGAATTCCCCAGCCTGTCGCCGGGCAAGAATCGCGCCGGGCAGCGAATCTATCGCTCCAAGGACGTCCAGCTGGTGCAGACGATCCAACAGTTACTACATGAGGAGGGCTACACGATTGCCGGAGCTCGCAAGAAGCTCGGATCCGAATCGGCAGGTGAGGGATTGCCTCTCTTCACCGCTCCCCGGGCCGCTCAAAGGAAACTGAGGCTGGGAGAGATGCGGCGCGACCTCTTGGAGATCCTGGCACTGACGAAGAAAGACGATTAGGCTGAAATCCGAAATCCTAAGCAAGAAATCCGAAACGAAATCTCCAAGTTCGAAGCACTAGCCTGAAACTTGATTTGTGGGGACGAGATACCTCAGGCTGTCTTACAGTCTCTCCCTGGATGGCACTAAAGTGGTTTCGGAGGTGTGGGCCTTCCCAGGCCGCGAGAGGACCGTCAGGCCCGAATCTAAAGATTCTATTTTCAATAGAATCGGTGCGTTTTAAACAAGGCGGAGCTGCACTCCGCACTCCAAGGCCTTCGGCTCAATACCCCAAGCCAAGTCTCAGCTCTCCGGAAAGCCGACGAGTTCGTCAAGCTTCACGGCAATCTGAGCTGCCAGGCGGGCGTTGGCGACCGCCAGAGCACGATTCGCCTGCAGGGCACGGCCCTCGCTCCGCTCCTAGATCTGGGCCAAGAGAAAAGGCGTCAACTGTTTCCCCCCTATGCTCTGCGATCGCGCCTCCCGTTGCGCGGCTGACACCCATTCCGCGAGTTCGTCGCCCGGAATCGCTTCCTGAGACGGAACCGGTTTGGCCAGGAGCAGGCCCGAGCGACTCCCCGACTCGCGCATGGTCCGCAGCACGACAGCCACTTCTTGAGGACTTTCCAGAACGTGCTCCAGCCGTAGACCGCTGGTGCGGCTGAGGAAGGACGGAAACTCGTCGGTCTGGTAACCTGCCACCGCCACCGCCAATGTTTCCAAGGCTTCCATTGTCTTGGGCAGATCAAGGATCGATTTGGCTCCCGAGCAGACCACCAAGACCGGACAGCGAGCCAAAACCGTAAGATCGGAAGAGACATCCCCCTCATCCCCGGGATGCACTCCTCCAATCCCTCCCGTGGCCATGCAGGAAAGGCCCAGGTCGCTGGCAATCTGGACGGTCGAGCTGACCGTCGTCGCAGCCGAGCTCTTGCCAGCCAGATGGAAAGGCAGATCACGAACACCAGCCTTGTCCAACTCCCCTTTTTCCACCCTCTCCAATGCCTGGTCGTCCAGCCCCACTTGAATCTGTCCATCCAGGACGGCAATTGTCGCCGCCACGGCTCCTTCGGATTCAATGGCCTGCTGCATCTCGCGAGCCACCTCGAGGTTTATCGGACAGGGGAGCCCATGGGCGATCAGGGTTGTTTCCAGGGCAACGATAGACCGACCTTCGACTCTTCCCCTCAATACCCCGGGTCCTGATTGAACCCATCGGCAATCCCAACTCAATCCTGGTCGTCTGAGTGGTCGTTGCTGGACCATGCTACGGACTATAATACGGCGAATGACCGAACCGCGCCGCAATGTAGCTATTCTGATCTTCGAACAAGTCGAGGTCTTGGATTTCGCAGGACCCTACGCGGTCTTCTCGCGAGTTCGGACCGAGCCCGGAGTCGCTTCTCGAAGGACGGACGATTCCGCCCCTTTCCGAACTTACACTGTGGCTCTCGACCCCGGCCTGATTCGAGCCACCGGAGGATTGCAGATCCTTCCCGACTTCACTACCGAAGATTGCCCTCGCCCCAATATTCTGGTGGTGCCGGGAGGCTTCGGGACTCGCACCCTGCTCTCCCATCCTCCCTCTACCGATTGGATTCGAAGCCTGGCACCCCGACTCGAGCTTTTGACCAGCGTCTGCACCGGCTCTCTTCTGCTCGCCAAAAGCGGCTTACTCCGGGGCAAACGCGCCACCACCCATTGGGGAGCCCTCGAACTGCTGACCGAAATCGACCCGTCGATCGAAGTAGAGCGGGAAAACCGGGTCGTGGATGATGGAGTCATCAGCGCCGCCGGAGTAACTTCCGGCATCGATATGGCCTTCTATGTGGTGGAAAAGTTGCTGGGCCGCAAAGTGGCCGACGAAACCGCTCACTACATCGAATATCGGAGATAACTCACAACTCACAACTCACGGCCAGCGTCGAACCGAGCTTTATTTCCCCCTTTTGATCAGGATGATTTACGGGTCGGTGTGGAAGAAATTCGGGCGAGCCAGCGAAGTTTCACTGCGTCTCAAACCGGCTAGGGAGGCCACAAAGCACGTGGGAGCCGCCTTCGCGCGGCGAATCTGCTGGCTTGGCCAGCAGACCGGATTCGGCTGATGCCAAGTTCGCCGGACTAGTTGTGAGTTGGTAGTTATTCTGGTATTTCGACTACCAACACAGCCTGAATTCTGGGATGGCGGCGCAGTCGCACGGCCAATTGGTTCGCGGCGTGGCGCTCGGCTACCTTGCCCACTCGGACCCGGTGAATGCCGCCGGGAGCATCTTGCACGGTTACCGAATCAAACTCAGCGTCCAACTCTTTGCGGAGCCGCTCGGCATTTTTCCGCTCTCGGAAGGCTCCTACCTGCACCGTGAATAGACCCCTCCAGTGGGTCCCCTCACTCAGTATTTCGAGTTTAACCTTGGCAGTGCCGGGTCCCACCATGTGGATTTCTTCGGCGGCTTTGAGCGAGAGGTCAATGATCCGGCCATTCACGAATGGACCTCGATCATTGATACGGACGCGAGTGCTTCTGCCGTTTTTCAGACTCGTCACCCGCACCAAGGTGTCGAAGGGGAGGGTTTGATGAGCCGCCGTCGGCTCCATCATGTCATAGACTTCGCCATTGGCGGTGCGCCGGCCGTGGAAAGGGTGTCCGTACCAGGAGGCGATCCCTTCTTGGGTCCTCCCCGCCAGGGGACTATCCGACGAGCTTGAGCCGACCCCGGGCGCTGCCGCCACGACCCTCTTCTTTCCGCAAGCCACCGGAATCGAGAGGCACACGGCGATCACCACCGCGACTGTAACTCCAACTCGCGCCCGGCTTTGCAGCCTCGGCTGTCGACTGTTTTCCCAGACACCTGCCACGACCCCATTTTGGGACCAGGGGCTGACAGAGGCTTTCCATCAGGGTGCGTTTGGATTACTGCTCAAGACAGCTGCACCCCAAGATTATGAGTTCAATCACTCCCAGAGGGCTACGGTGCAGTGCTGAAATGGGGAGCACCTCAGACACCCAGGCACGAACCTGTTCCTGTCCGGGCCCTACTTCTGAGCGGCCTGCGGGGCGGTAAGTTTGTTGTAACCTTCCTGCCCTTTTTCTTTAGTGCAAATTTAGTGCTTGTCTTACAAGGGCCAAATGGTTTGAAAACTTACCATTCTGCTCAAAAGGAGTTGCCAAAGGTGGCTTTACTCGCCGCAAACCAGAGTTGCATTCTAAAACCAGGAAAATAGAAATGAAAAAGAAGCGAAACCAATCCCACAAACGCTGGATTTCCGCAAAACCTAGCGCGGCAACCGACCGCACGAGGCATTATCGACGAAGACTGTTCGCCATACTGGCTTTTGGAGTATTCCCATCGGGATGCAGGACGCCTGCCGTCCCGGAACTCAATTTCGAGCAGCACGGGTTCGCCTTCGAGAAGTACGAGGTCGTCACCGCGGTCGCGAAACGCCAGACCGTTTTGACGGGATTCCTTCTCGGTGGCGCTGTCGCGGAACTTGCCGTCGACGAGAACGACGAGCGGCGCGTGCAGATGTTCGGGTTCGACGGCGGCGCCTGGGTGCCGAAACTCGACTCAACGCTACGTCCCGAAGTGTTGTTCGTCGACGTGGTCAACATCGGCGGACGCGACCGATTGGTCACCTACGAGCACGGCCGCCTGAACTGGTTCGATCCCGCATCTGCGACGGAACGCGTGCTGGTGCCAGTTACTTCCAACTTCAACCCGCATCGCAAAGGCGAAATCCCGCATGTGGACGTCACCCATGACTTGAACGGCGACGACCTGGTCGTGCCGGACGTCGATGGCTTCAGGGCGTTCATCCAGAGGGAGGGCGGCGCGTTCGCTGATCCTGTGATGATCGGGCCTCCCACGGATATGAGCCGAATCTACGGCGCCGACGGTTATCGGTACGACCCTTGGTCTCAGAGCCGTGTCCACGAGATCGATTACAACCAAGACGGTCGCAACGACCTGGCGTTCTGGAACGAAGACCACTTCGAGGTTCACACCCAAGACGAGCGCGGGCTGTTTGCCGCCGAGGCCAAGACCTTCACGATCGATGTGGCCTTCGACTCTGACAAGCTCTCCTCGCTCACCACCGGAGACATGACAGGGCGGGTGCTGCACTCGTTAAGCGACCTAAACGGCGACGGTATCGCCGATCTTGTGGTTAATTCGCTCGAGGGAAAGCGCATCTCTAAGAAGCGTTCCGCCTACGAGGTGCACTATGGAAAGCCATCACCCGATGGAGGCATCGCGTTCGCATCGGAGGCCGGAGTCAGGTTCCAGTCGGACGACAGAATCCAGCTCGGGATGGACCGGCACGACTTCGATGGCGACGGCCAGCTGGATGTGATGTTCACAACCATCGAGGTCAAATACCTCACGAGCAGCCTCTGGAAGAGATGGAAAGGGTTCTGGGGCGATGACATCCGGCTGAATCTCGAGTTCTACCGTATGGAAGGCGGCCTCTACCCCGACAAACCCAACGCCACCCGCAGAAGACAGTTAGACGGTGCGCCCAGCCCTAGTGAACCGGGGTGGGTGCCACTGGACATAGCCCTTCGAGGGGGAACGCACGAAAGCCGTAAGACCCAAAAAGTTTGGCCGCGCGCGTTCAACACGATTTTGCTGATCGGGGATGTGACCGGCGACGGCCGCTCAGACCTGCTCATCGAGCACACCTTTAGCCCGGATTATGCAAGAACCGTAGGCCGGAGTTGAAAAGAGAGTCGAAAGTGGCCCAAATCGGGAGATCGAAGGTGCGACGGGCGGATTTTCGAGGGATCTCTGTGGACGAGCCGTGTGGAGTAGGTGGGGGAGTGAATTTCAGACGGAGTTGGGCCTGAATGAGTGTCCTAAACGATCATTCGGGAGCTAGGAGAGGCTAGCTGGAGTTAAGGCGATTCAAGACGAGGAGGAAAAGGGCCTGCTCCGGAAAGCCGGAGGAAAGATGGGCCCAGATGCGTCGAGTGGTTTGTCGAACCCGCGCCCCAATTTTGAGGACCCGGCGACGCAAAGTTTCGATTTCGAGTGTCTGCCAGGGGGTTCCATACAGATAATCGCGGAGTCGGACGAACATCTGGTAAGCCAGCCCATGCAGGAGAAGTCGAAACTGGTTGGCCAGGAATCGATGACAGCTCAGCCGATCCATACTCAGATGGTTCTTAAAAGCCTTGATGAAGTTCTCCGACTGTCCTCGATCGGTGTAGTGATCATAAAGGGACTGGGAAGAGAGATCGTCTCGGTTGGTGACCACAAAGCGACGATTGATCCCCCGATGGTCGACTTCCACTTTGACGATGACGCGACGGAATCGATCCCAGCTGCCGGCTCGATAAAGAAACTCGTCAAACTGACGCTGTTTTTCCTCGAACTCGTCGAACCTGAGTCGAGTCGACTCGAGCATCGGCTCGACCATCCGTTGCCGGCGGGGGTTCCGGCTTAACCCAATGACATATTGGAGTTTGTTCTCTTCAGATTCACAGAACTCGTAGAGCCGAGGCGTGGCAAAGCCGCTGTCGGCCCGGATCTCAATTTGAAGTTCCTTGCCAACTTCTCGTCGAATGGCTTTCACGATTCGTTTCAGAATAGGAACGATGTGAGAGGCAGCCCCCTTGTTTCCAGGCCTCAATACGACAGTGACCAGGTCCCCCGTAACGGCATCGAAGATCAGCCAAGGATGCAGAATGTGGTTTCGGTAATAGCCGTGGTAAAAAGAGAATTCCTGTTGGCCGTGAGTGTGGTCGTCAGTACTGTCCAGGTCCAAGATGACCTGGTCGGGGCGTCTCTTCTTCAGCGAGCGGACATAACGCTGTAGGAACCCCCGGCTCAGACGCATGAGATCCTTCTTGCTGACAGAGTTTTCCAAACGGGAAAAAGTTGCCTGGGTGGCCAAGTCAGGATCGCTCTCAGGTAACTGATCACAGACGGTCTTGAGCATGGGATCCGAGCGCAGCGTGTCCGCGTCATTGCAGTCTTCGTACCCGGCAACGATCTGAAAGACTCGTTGTCGGATCAGCTTTAACTGCTCATGACGAACGTAGCGTTGGTCCCGGCTATCCGCAATACACGAACTGAAGTCCTCGCAGAGTCGATCTTGCCGATCCAGGGAACCAAACAACAGCCATCCGGCATCGGAAGTCAGGTTCCCACCATCAAAACGAGCCGTGATTTGTGTGTGCGAGTGAAATGCCAGGGTGGTCTGACAGACTGGGTTTGACATTGCCGTAGTTCTCCGATAAGGATTTGTTTAATAAACCCTTTTATATCAGAGAGCTACGGCATTTTTTCTGGTCCCCAATCCACTCGAATCCGGATCTCTTGCATAATCCGGGCTAGCCTGGATTATGCAAGAACCGTAGGCCGGAGTTGAAAAGAGAGTCGAAAGTGGCCCAAATCGGGAGATCGAAAGTGCGACAGGCGGATTTTCGAGGGATCTCTGTGGACGAGCCGTGTGGAGTAGGTGGAACCTGGGAGTGAATTTCAGACGGAGTTGGGCCTGAATGAGTGTCCTAAACGATCATTCGGGAGCTAGGAGAGGCTAGCTGGAGTTAAGGCGATTCAAGACGAGGAGGAAAAGGGCCTGCTCCGGAAAGCCGGAGGAAAGATGGGCCCAGATGCGTCGAGTGGTTTGTCGAACCCGCGCCCCAATTTTGAGGACCCGGCGACGCAAAGTTTCGATTTCGAGTTTCTGCCAGGGGGTTCCATATAGATAATCGCGGAGTCGGACGAACATCTGGTAAGCCAGCCCATGCAGGAGAAGTCGAAACTGGTTGGCCAGGAATCGATGACAGCTCAGCCGATCCATACTCAGATGGTTCTTAAAAGCCTTGATGAAGTTCTCCGACTGTCCTCGATCGGTGTAGTGATCATAAAGGGACTGGGAAGAGAGATCGTCTCGGTTGGTGACCACAAAGCGACGATTGATCCCCCGATGGTCGACTTCCACTTTGACGATGACGCGACGGAATCGATCCCAGCTGCCGGCTCGATAAAGAAACTCGTCAAACTGACGCTGTTTTTCCTCGAACTCGTCGAACCTGAGTCGAGTCGACTCGAGCATCGGCTCGACCATCCGTTGCAGGCGGGGGTTCCGGCTTAACCCAATGACATATTGGAGTTTGTTCTCTTCAGATTCACAGAACTCGTAGAGCCGAGGCGTGGCAAAGCCGCTGTCGGCCCGGATCTCAATTTGAAGTTCCTTGCCAACTTCTCGTCGAATGGCTTTCACGATTCGTTTCAGAATAGGAACGATGTGAGAGGCAGCCCCCTTGTTTCCAGGCCTCAATACGACAGTGACCAGGTCCCCCGTAACGGCATCGAAGATCAGCAAAGGATGCAGAATGTGGTTTCGGTAATAGCCGTGGTAAAAAGAGAATTCCTGCTGGCCGTGAGTGTGGTCGTCAGTACTGTCCAGGTCCAAGATGACCGGGTCGGGGCGTCTCTTCTTCAGCGAGCGGACATAACGCTGTAGGAACCCCCGGCTCAGACGCATGAGATCCTTCTTGCTGACAGAGTTTTCCAAACGGGAAAAAGTTGCCTGGGTGGCCAAGTCAGGATCGCTCGCAGGTAACTGATCACAGACGGTCTTGAGCATGGGATCCGAGCGCAGCGTGTCCGCGTCATTGCAGTCTTCGTACCCGGCAACGATCTGAAAGACTCGTTGTCGGATCAGCTTTAACTGCTCATGACGAACGTAGCGTTGGTCCCGGCTATCCGCAATACACGAACTGAAGTCCTCGCAGAGTCGATCTTGCCGATCCAGGGAACCAAACAACAGCCATCCGGCATCGGAAGTCAGGTTCCCACCATCAAAACGAGCCGTGATTTGTGTGTGCGAGTGAAATGCCAGGGTGGTCTGGCAGACTGTGTTTGACATTGCCGTAGTTCTCCGATAAGGATTTGTTTGATAAACCTTTTTATATCAGAGAGCTACGGCATTTTTTCTGATCCCCAATCCACTCGAATCCGGATCTCTTGCATAATCCGGGCTAGGGGACTGCACCTGTTTGTCGGCGTGCCGCGGCCGGACCTGTTCGCCCCACAGCCGCAGGAGGTGGCGGTCATCCTGCCCAACGACAGGGAATACACCTGGCTGGTAGACCTCAACAAGGACGGCAAGCAGGACATTCTCATGCATCACCCGTTCACTCTACGAGATATTCACGGGGCCCCGAGACGGCCGCCGGGAACCGAGCCGCATCGGGTGACGATGCTGATCGCCCGGTAGGGGCGCTCCCAAACGGGAGAAATTGGATTAGAAAAGGACGCCGCGCGGAGGCGTTCAATCTAACTAACTAAGTTATTTGACTGGTTGACGAGCACCAGCAGTTCCATCGCTCTCCCCCTGTGGACAACCCGCCTTGACGGGTCACCTCAGCTTGCTACTCTTTACGTACCATAAGAAGCTTTTATGCTACGTTCCGCTTCTAAGTTCCTGAGAATGAGGCGGAATTTTTCGTTGATTTCGAATCTACCAGCCTAGGCAGGGCCTTCGTCTCTCTTACCTAATCAGGCACTCGAAGCCTTCTCTCCAACGCCTCCAAGCGGCGTGCTATCGCTACGTTCTCCGCTTTCAGCGTATCGTTCTGCCCTTTCAGCTCCTTCACTGCTTCGATCAGCGGGGCGACCAGTTTCTGGTAGCGGACGAATTTGTAGCCGCGAGAATCCGTGCCCACCAGCTCGGGAAAGACCGCTTCCACGTCCTGGGCCAACACGCCGATTTGAGGACCGGGAGAGTACCTGGCCTCCCGCACATCATCGCGCCAGTCATAGGCCACTCCACGCAGTTGGCCGATCCTGTCCAGGGCATCGCCCAGCGGCTGGATGTTCTGCTTGAGGTTGATATCAGAGCTGCACCCAACACAACTGCCGATGATCGTGAGATCACCGCCGATGGTCACATCTCCTGCAACTCCGACATCTCCATCCGAGAAGATACCCCCGGATCCCACATTGAGCCCGCCGGTGACCTGAAGCTGGCCCTGGGCGATCATGTCGTTGCGCACCTGCAGATTGCCCGCTTCCATAGAGTGGGCGATCAGGGAGGTGACTTCAGCGCCGGATATATCGATCACTTTCAAATCTTCCGAATCGAAATCGACGACATAGGCGTAGCGCCCGGACACATACACGGATCGTGGACCCGCGCCGATGCCCAGACTGCTGGCCAGGCAGGGGGAGCTGGGATCGGATATATCGATCACTTTCAAATCATCCGAAGCCGCATCGACCACATAAGCGTAGCGTCCAGACACATACACGGACTGTGGACCTCCCCCGATGGCCAAGCTGCTGGCTAGGTTGGGAGCGCTGGGATCGGACACATCGATCACTTTCAAATCATCCGAAGTCTCATCGACCACATAAGCGTAGCGTCCAGACACATACACGGATAATGAGAATCCCCCGATACCCAGACTGCCGGCTAGGCTGGGAGCGCTGGGATCGGATATATCGATCACCTTCAAATCATCTGAAATCTGGTCGATTACGTAGGCGTAGCGCCCTGACAGATACAGGTGGAAGGGCTGTCCCCCAATACCCAGAGTGCCGACCAGGCTGGGAGCGCTGGGATCGGATACATCGATCACTCTCAAAGCATCCGAACTCGTATCGACCACGTAGGCGTAGCGCCCGGACACAAATACAGATTGTGGAAATCCCCCGATGGCCAAGCTGCCGACCAGGCTGGGAGCGCTGGGATCGGATATATCGATCACTTTCAAATCATCCGAAATCTCATCGACCACAAAGGCGTAGCGCCCCGACGCATATACGGATCGTGGATCCCCCCCGATGCCCAAACTGCCGACTAACGTCGGATCTCCCGGTGTCTGGATCAGGTTGCCAGAGTCGAGCTCCAGTCCTCCGCTTCCTTCTATTGTTACCGCTCCCGTATCCGCGATGATGGTCCGTCCGACGCCGGGTCCCCCCTGATCGTAAGCCCCGTCAAGGGTATTTCCAGCAGCGCCGCTATCGTCATCTGAGCAGGACACTACCCCGCTGGCATTGGCCGTGAGCGCTCCACCATTGGAATTGGCCGTGCAGTCCAAACCCGATAAGGTCAGGTTGCCGTCCACCTCCAGGTTGTCGGCAATCCGGACCTTGGTGGCGGCGGCCGTCTCAGGGCTGATTCGCCCTTCATAGCGAAAGCGCAGACCAATCACTTGCGCAAGCGACGAATTTGTCGTCTGGAACAGGACACTAACCTGGTCCAATCCTGAGTAGAGTTGCGGGATGATCGTCGACACATCGATTTCTGTTCGCTCTCCTGTGGAGACCATCACGGGTCCTCCGCCGAGCGATCCGGCAAAGTCGATCCTGCGTGACGGATTGGCGAGAATCGACAACTGCAGCTGGTAGTCGATCGTGGTGTCCTGTTGCCCGATCAGCACGACCTCGGCGCCCACAAAGGTGCCCATCTCTGCGGGGACAGTGAAGCTGAAACGCGTCTGACCTTCATTCCGCTGGGATGTTGTACTGAGCAGATCATTGGCTGGCGAGACAGGGGTCACCCATAGCTCATCGGTGGCCATCAGCGGACCACGGGCTGTCACCAGCAGCGCCAAAAGACCCAGTATTGTTATTTTTCTTCGAGGAGAGAGTCGAGCAAACATTCGTACTCCGTTTCCATGGTTTTGGGGTATGGTTTGCCGACAATCCTAGCAGCTGGAAATAGGCGTGAATAGGACACCACCGGGGCGACGTCACCCTCTGAGGGGTAGCGACCAGATTACTGTTGAAATACAACATAAGCTTGGGGCGAACCTTCTCGTCAGCCCTTTGCCGTCGAGCTTGGACATTCCTAGGACCGGCCCCCTTTGCGCGGCCCGAGCAGCGACAGTTCGTTGACCAGCAGTCCATCGTCGGGCTGAAGCGTCCCCAGCAACTCCTAGATGCGGCAGCGCTCAAGCGGACAAAGGATGGGCTTCCGCGTGACGTCCAAGAAAAGCCGAAAAGTGGTCTGTTTCGACGATTGCTTACTGAGTATCCAGAACACTGTGTAGCCGGATAGCGTAGCCGTTTCAGGCTAAAACTGTTAACGATCACGAAGAAGCGCGTCTTTCTGAACTATCACCCGCAGAGTAGTTAAGCGACATCATCCCCACCGCAGGTGGGTCTTGGATTCCCGGGCGGTCGTCGCTCGGCGGTTTTTTCCCTCCCAGTAAGGTATGGTTTTGCAGACTTGAAAAGGGGTGGACCTCGGCTGTTTAAGCAACCGAGGCCCGGTCGTGGCAGCCTTCTTGGAAAAGGGGTTTTACCACTAACGGACTGTAGCCTGTCACGACCCTGGGCCATTTGTCCAGACTCCCATCGGAGCTGGACTTATGGTCGAACCGAGGATCGTTCTTCGCCAACGCATCTGTCGCTGTGCGAGTTGCCGCAAACTGTTTCACATTTGCCGCCCCTGCGACCGAGGTCATGGCTACTGCAGCCAAGCCTGTCGTCTGCGACAGCGCCGCCAACAATGCCGCGCAGCCAATCGTCGCCACCAGCAATCTCCCGAGGGTCGAGCCGATCATCGGGACCGACAACGAGCCTACCGAAAGCGGCTATGCGCAGCCCGCGTGACGGATCAGGGTAGACGCAAAGCATCTGCTTCGATCAGGCTGTTCCCGCCCATGGCAGCCTTCTCAACGCTGAGAAGGATTGCTGCCATGGATCAGGAGAACGGTCATGCAAAGCAGTCTTTGTCTCACAAACCCGATTTTGCCCCGGTTTGTGTTCGTTGCGGTGGCGTCGGCCGCTGGGGCGACCCCTTCCATTGGGGGTGAGCGATGATCACCCCGGAACTGAAAACTCAGATTCGTCGCCTCTTTTATGCCGAACACTGGAAAATCGGGACGATTGCCGCAGAACTGGGCATTCACCACGACACCGTGCGCCGAGCCATCGGAACGGAGAGTTTTGCTGCCGCCACAAAACAGCAAGCTCGTGCCCGCCTGACCGACCCCTACGAGGAGTTTGTTCGCCAGATCCTCAAGCAGTATCCGAAACTGCGCGCCACTCGGATCTTCGAGATGGTTCGCCAGCGCGGCTACACCGGAAGCGTCATCACGCTGCGCCGACGCGTAGCCACTGTGCGTCCCTCCCCCCGAGAGGTCTTTCTGCGACTGCGTACCTTTCCCGCCGAGCAGGCACAGGTGGACTGGGCCAGTTTTGGAGAAGTCACCATCGGCAGGGCCCGTCGCAAGCTCTCCTGCATGGCCCTGATCCTCTCCTACTCCCGAGCCCTGTACCTGGAATTCTTCTTCGATCAATCCCTGGAGAACTTCCTGCGCGCCCATGTTCGCGCCCTTCATTCCTGGGGTGGTTGCCCCAGAACACTCCTGTACGACAATCTCAAAAGTGTCGTGCTCGAGCGTCGCGGCGATGCCATCCGTTTTCATCCGCGACTGCTGGAGCTGGCCGCTCACTATCACTTTGCGCCCCGGCCCTGTCACGTGGGTCGCGCCAATGAAAAAGGTCGGATTGAGCGGGCACTGCGTTTTGTCAGGGAATCCTTCTTTGCCGCTCGGCCTTTCACCACACTGGAGCGCTTCAACGAGCAGGCTCACGAGTGGCTCCAACAGATCGCCCACCAACGGCCCTGGCCTCAGGATCGCTCTCGCTGTGTGGCTGAGGTCTTCGCCGAAGAAAGAGCCAAGCTTCTGGCCTTGCCCTCTCACCCTTTCGATACCGAACTTATGGTTTCCATCCACTCCAAGAAGACGCTCTATCTGCGCTTTGATCTGAACGACTACTCGATTCCGCCCCAGGCTGAGGGAAAGGCCTTGACTCTGGTGGCCTCCGACACCCGAGTCCGCGTCCTGGATGGCACCCAGTTGGTGGCTTCTCATCGTCGCAGTTACGACCGCGGTCAACTGGTGGCCGATCCGGCCCATCAGCAGGCATTACTGGCGCAGAAACGAAAAGCCTGGGCTGCGGCTCCTTCCGACCGTCTCACTCGGGCCGCTCCTGAAGCCGAAGAACTTCTCCAGGGGGCTGTGGAAAAGGGCGAGTCCCTTTCCCATCAGACTCGCCAGTTGCTCCTGCTGCTGGAGGACTACGGTCCCGAGGCTCTCAGAGCGGCCCTCTGCCAAGCCCTCGAGCGTCAGACTCCACGCGCTTCAGCCGTCGCCTTTCTGCTTCAGAGAAGTCGTCGAGCCGGTCGCACGGCACTGCCTGTCGATCTCTCACGACATCCCGAACTGGAAGCTCTGGACGTTCACCCTCATCCACCGGAAGATTACGATGAACTCACTCAATCCGAACCCCAATCCGAATGAACTGACCCAAGAACTCGCTCGCCTCGGCTTTTACTGTCTAGCGGGCGAACTGGACGACTTTCTCGCTCGCGCCATCAAGGGCCGCTGGGATCCCCGCACTCTGATCGAAGAGATGGCTCGCAGGGAAGCCACTGAGAAAGCCCGCCGTTCCCTTGAGCGACGCCTGCGCTGTGCTCGCATCGGTCGCTTCAAACCCATGGCCGACTTCGATTGGAACTGGCCCGAAAAGATCGATCGCCCCTTGATTGAGAGAGCTCTCACACTGGACTTCATCCGCGAGGGGAGAAACCTGATTCTGCTCGGAGCTAACGGACTCGGCAAGACCATGATCACCAAGAACATCGCTCATGCGGCCGTCCTGGCCGGTCACTCCGTCCTCTTCCGTACGGCTTCGGATCTCCTCGACGATCTGCAGTCGGATTCTCCTTTGCTGTTGCGAAGAAGACTCAAGAAGTATGCCCGACCCGCTTTGCTGTGCATCGACGAGATCGGCTACCTCTCCTACGACACTCATGCGGCTGATCTGCTCTACGAGGTCATCAACCGACGGTACGAGCACCGTTCCATTCTCATCACGACCAATCGAGCCTTTAAGAACTGGAACCTGGTCTTTCCCAACGCCACTTCCATCGTCTCGCTGCTGGATCGTCTTACCCATCATGCCGACGTCAGTCTGATCCAAGGGCAGAGCTATCGCCGTCGCGAAAGTGAGCTGGAGGCCGCCCAACGCCGCAGCCTAAAGAAAAAACAGAAATGAAAAAGGAATGCCTCTACCGGCCTGGCTATGTCCGTGCGGTGCTCGCTTCCTACAGAGACCTTCCCGATACTCCCTCACACTGCAGGACACCGGACCGATCGCTGGCAGGACAACTCTTTGACCGTCAGATTCCGCTGTGCACCGTCCGCCAGACTTTCCTGCTGGCCTCCGCTCGCCGACTCTTACGCCCTCCCACGGCTCCACAGCTGGCCCCGATTCGATCTCTCCACTACTTTCTCCCCGTCATTGAGGAGCTGCTCCAAAACCCGCTTCCAGACGGATACTCCCAGTATCTGAAACGAAGACTCTCCGCTCGGAAATGACCTTTCGGCGCCCTCTCCTGCCCCTTCTAACTGTCCGGCTTCATGGTCCAGAAAAACGCTCTTCTACATGATCGTTAACATAAACTACCGACGTCGCGCAATTGATTTGGCAAATCGAAGCTGAGCTGTGAGAAAATACGTTCTCAAGCTGATGAAGTACCCAATTGACTGTCCACTTTTCGATCAGATCAGAGAGAATCAGGTAGACAGTATGGACTGTATGGACAACTTCTTAAATACGGAAGTGTTTAAGAATCAGCGAGATGCGCGTAGCGCTAAGGAGCGGGAGTAATTCAGCGGTAGAATGCCAGCTTCCCAAGCTGGACGTCGCGGGTTCGATTCCCGTCTCCCGCTCCATCTTTTCAATGGTTTACGGGGATTCCAGCCTGGCATTGGCATCACATTGGCATCGTTAAGGCTGGGAACAGCTTGTTTTCCAGCCGTTCAACGGCCTTTTTTCGTGCGTCGATTGACGACTTCGTGTAGACGTTCAGATTCACATCCACTGTGTGTCCTTGCTGGTCTGCAACGAGTTTGGGATCGATTCCCAGCTCACGCATCAAGGTCGAGTGGGTTCTTCTCATTACCTGAAAATTCGCCCATTCTAGACCCACCTTTTGTAGTCGAGGTCTGAAGTTCCTTCTCCAGATATTGTCCCGTTTTAGTGGGCTACCAGCTTCGGAAGAAAACACCCAGGCCTTTGGCGAGCTATCTGTTGCGAGTGTCTTCCACTCCCCCAACCTTCTTTGCAGTTGGGCTGGGAGTGCGACATCCCGAACCGAGTGGCGAGACTTCGGAGTATCCACCAAGCCCCGGTAGACCCGTTGGCGAATACTCACCGCTTCGCCGCGAACATGCTTCCATTGAAGGGCGAGGATTTCGCCTGGCCGCATTCCCGCGAGCACCGCCAGCATGGCGATCAGGCGTTCTCTGAGATCCAATACGTTGAAGAGTTGTTGTACCTCCTTCCAGTTCAACCGTTTTCTTGTCGGTCTTTGTGCTGCTCGTGGCGTGAAGAGAAGAGCTGCCGGGTTTCTCTCGAGGAACCCTCAGCTTTGCCGAGTTCGAGGATCTGACGAAGATCCCATTTCAGGTGGTCCACAACGCTGTAGCTGAGACTCTCGGCCTTGGCATCAAGGAAGTCCTGCAACTCCACTCGAGTGAAGCTGCTCAGTTCCCGGCCTCCGAAGGAACCCAGGATGTGATGCCGGACTCGAGACTCGTTCGTCTCGGCCGTGGACGCCTTCCATTTCCGCTTGTAGAAAGGAAGGTAGGTCGTGTCCATAAAGTGCTCCAGGGTGTGCTGACCATTGAGCCTGTCCCCGTTGACGCTTGCGAGGATGACATCGAATTCAGTCATCGCCTCAGACTTAGTCATCTCGGAAGTTCTCCCGAGAGCCTTCTTCTTAAGGCGTCCCACCTCGCGCCATTGGGCAACCCAGCTACCGCTTATCTTCTGTAAGCAGCCACGTTGGTGCCGTTTTCGCATGTTTTCTCCTTTTCCATGCGTCTAAACGGCGCCCAATCCAGGCCCCGAGTGTAGCAAATCTCCCTGCTCGTTGACGTGTTTCCATGACTCCAATGTGCTACGGCGCACTAGGCCCAAAATAAGCGTATCAGCTTCTGGGCCGCTCGATTGACTCTTTTTGAGGGTCATTTAGCCCTCTGTGGTCGACTTTCGGACTGAAGGCTGCGCGAGTCGGGCGCATCCGACGGTGATCTCCTGCTGGAGGGCCTTCGGAGTGGGATCGAGAGGCAAGAATCGGAATTTTCGGCCGTTTTCGAACAGACTTCGACCTCAGCCCTTGAACCTCCGTGGATTTTCTTTGCTTTGTCCTGTGGCGGGTTAGCCGTAGCGGACCCGCTTGGGCGACGGCACTCCGCTCAGCAGCGTTTCGGTCCAGTCGTTGACGTTCAGCAGCCGGTAAAGAAGACGTCGCCCCCGCTGCAGGATCTGGCAAGGAATCTGAACCAGCTGGCGCAGGAACCGGCGATACTCCATCTTCAGAATCCGCTGCCCCATCGTCTTGTCGGATTGCACCAGGCCCAGCCAGGCTTTCAAGTTCCAGGCCTGGGCAGCAATCACCAGGTACGCCCAGTTGGACTCGAGGCTGTCCGAGGGCATCCGCATCGCCTGAACCCCGTTCTTGAGCTGCTCCACCACATTCTCCTGATGGCAGCGACGATTGGCTGAGAAAACCACTTCCCTGGCCGACTCCTTTCGCAGGTTGGTCAGATAGAACAGATAGCGGGTCTCGTCAAAGAGCCGTCCCTGTCCTTGGGTGACCGTAATTTGCTTTCGCACCACCACCAGCCGATAGTTCTGCTTGCAGGCCGCCGGTCGCTAGGCCAGCTCGGCCACATCTTCCCGCTCCAGTTGCAGATTGCGATAGCCATTCTTTTTGACCAGGGCCTGGCGGATATTCTTGCGCCGCCGTCTTCGCAGTTTCTTCTTCTTTGCCCGATCCAGCCGACTCCAGGCGCTGGGCTCCAGTCCTTCGGCCCGACCAACCAACCCCTGGCTGGAATCCGCCCCAAAGAGAAACTCTACGCCCTCCTGATCCCAGCGGTCCAGATGACGCGTCTGCGTAAAATCCGTGTCGCCCCGCAGCAACACCTTCTGGAAACCACCACCGCGCACCAACTCGATGGCCCGATCCAGCACCTCGGCCGCGCCTTCATGGGAGGGCCGGTTGCCCGACCGATTCACCAAATAGAGCACCTCGTTGGTCTCAGCCACAGACACTACCAGCGGATGATAGCTCCAGTGGCCGGTGTAGCTCATTCCGATTCCGCTCTTACACTGTCCCTCCGTCGGGGCGATCGTCCCGTCCACATCAATCGTGGCCTGACGGTGAAACTCCTTGTCTTGGTTCGACCACACTTTCCGTCGCGCCTCATTGACCGCTTCCATCAGATCCCCGATCGAATTCCTGTCGAAGCGCCGCAGGAAGTCCCCCTCCGTGGACGGCGCCGGCACCTTGCGGGCCCCCAGCGCGTCCAGATACACCGGGTCCCGGCGTCGAGCCTCCACGTCCTGCAGGCAGCTACCGCCCGTCATGACGTTGTAAATCAGATTGAGCACATGATCCGATTCCCGGTACGGCAGATGCCGCTCCAGCACCTTCACCCGTTGGTCGATGGTTTCGGCCAGTTCCAGCTGCTTGACCAGCAGCTGGATCACACCCAGCCCCCCGCAGTCCACGGCTCGGACTCGATCCGAAATCTCATAATGGATGTTGCCCCCGCGCAGCACCCTTTGGCCCTTCTCCGGCATCCAACTCCGATCTAATCGATCTTCACTTCCCGATTGCCGTTTGCGCAGGATTTCGATATCTTTTGGGTTCACCTGAAATGCCTTTCTTTTCGGTGTTTTCCAGAGTTTTTTTGCAACCCTAGAATACCCGTCAGGACTGGCATTTCGGGCCTTTTCAGGCCCTTGGAATCAACACTGATGTACTTGCTTTGGGGCTAGGAGCCTATACGGCCCACTTCTTTACAGACAAGTCAAGTTTTCCGGTCGTGCTGACATTGTCAGTCCTAGAACGTGGGAGCCGGCTTAGTCCGGCGAACTCGGCATCAGCCGAATCCGGTCTGCAGGCGAGGCCAGCAGATTCGCCGCGCGAAGGCGGCTCCCACTCAATCATAAAGTTAAGTCATTCAACCGAATGGAGATAGGTAACTGGTGATTGTGGAATTCGCCCCGTCGTGGACCGGTGGTGAGTATTCCCTCTTCCCGGATGGCAAGGGCAATCATCCGGCGGCTGATCAACGACACGTAGAATTGGACCCGGACGACAATTAGAAGTGCCCGCTTTTTCAGAGCTGATTTGGATCATGGCAAGCATGGTTACAGACCAGCAGATCAGGAGACTGATGAAATTGCGGAAAAAGGAAAAGACGTTGACGATGGCGGCGGCCAAAGCGGGCATGTCGCGGAACCCGGCACGGAAGTATTTGAAGTCGGGCAAGCTGCCGAGTGAAAGCCGGTCAGAGCGGACCTGGCGCACCCGCCCGAATCCCTATGAATCCGTTTGGCCCGAAATAGAAGGGATCAGATCCTGAAACAGTCTCCAACCGTGGAGGCGACAACTATTTTTGACCACCTGAATCGGATCTACGAGGGGAAGTTCGAGGAAGGACAACTGAGGACGCTCCAACGAAGGCGCAAGCAGTGGAGAGCCCACTACGGTGAGCTGAAAGAGGTGATGTTTCCCCAGAATCATGAGCCCGGACATCAAGCCCAGTCCGACTTCACTTTCATGAACAGCTGGGGAGTGACGATTGCCGGGCAACCCTTTCCTCATATGCTGTATCACTTCGTCTTGACCTACTCGAACTGGGAGACGACGACCCTGTGTTTCGGTGAATCTTTCGAGAGTTTGACGCTGGGACTACAGAACGCGATCTGGGAACTGGGGGCGATACCATCCGAGCACCGAACAGACCGTCTATCGGCTGTGGTCAACAATCTCAAGAAGGGCGCCTTCACCGAACGCTACCAGACATTGCTCGATCATTACGGAATGAAGCGCAGCCGAACCCAAGCCGGAAAGGCTCATGAGAACGGAGACGTCGAGCAATCGCATCACCGGCTCAAGCGAGCCATCCAACAGGAACTGCTGCTCAGAGGCAGTCGCGATTTCTCAGAGCGCAAGGACTACGAGCAGTTCGTCCAGAGAATCATCGAGCGACGCAATGCTGGCCGGCAAAGACGCCTGAGAGAAGAACTGGAAGTGATGAGGCCGCTACCGGATCGTCGCCTGGAGGACTTCATCCGATTCCGAGTGAAGGTCGCAACCCGTTCCACGATCCGAGTGCGCAACAACACCTACTCGGTGGACAGCTGCTTGATCCGCGAACAGGTGGAGGCGCGACTGTATGCCGATCATGTGGAAGTTCGTTATGGCGGGCAGCGAGTAGCCGAGATGCCTCGACTGCGGGGGGAAGGAAAGCACCGGATCGATTACCGGCACGTGATCCACTCGCTGGTGCGAAAGCCGGGAGCCTTTGCCCGCTATCGCTGGCGGGAAGATCGCTTTCCCGGAGTCCTGTTCCGAGTCGCCTCCGACGAGCTGAGAGAGGATTGTCCACAGACGGCGGACCGACAGTATCTGGGGATCCTGGAGCTGGCGGCCCAAGAAGGGGAAAGGAAAGTCGAACAAGCTCTGAAGAACCGGATTGAAAGCGGCCGCCGAACCCGGTTCCAGGACCTGAAGGAGGATCTGATAGAGCCGGTTCTGCCGAGGTGGCAGGTCCAGGTTCCACCAATCAACATCCAGATCTATGACCGATTGCTCGGCACGCACAAGCAGGAGGTGAGGCCATGAGCGGAGGCAACCTGCAAAGACTCAAAGAGTGTTTGGTCGAACTTCGCCTGCCGACCTTCCGCGAGCATCACGGCTCGCAGGCCGCTTTGGCGACCACAGAGAGCTGGTCTTATCCGCAGTACCTGCTGGCTCTGTCGGAGCTGGAAGTCGCGGATCGACGGGAACGACGGATCCAGAAACTACGACGGACCTCGAAACTTCCCTGGGACAAGAGCCTGACTTCATTGGATCGCTCACGACTCCCGCAGAGTGTGGACCGGCAGTTGTCAGGATTGGTGGAGGGAGACTTCCTGGACCGAGCCGAAAATCTACTTGTGTTCGGTAATCCAGGAAGCGGGAAAACGCATCTTGTTTGTGCTTTGGGGCAGGAGTTGATCCTGCGAGACCGGCGGGTGCTGTTCTCGACCTGTGCGCTGCTGGTGCAGCGGTTACTGAGAGCCAAGCTCGAGCTAACTCTGGAGAGGGAACTCAAGAAGCTGGATCGGTTCGAGGCCCTGATCATCGACGACAGCGGGTATGTACAGCAGAATCGCGACGAGATGGAGATTCTCTTCACGTTGCTCTCCCATCGCTACGAGCGTCGCTCGATTCTGCTGACCAGCAACCTGGTCTTCTCGGACTGGGAGAGGATCTTCAAGGATCCCCTGACCACGGCCGCGGCAATCGACCGCCTGGTTCACCATAGCGTGATCCTGGAGTTGAACGTGACCAGCTACCGGATGGAAGCCGCCAAGCAGAGAACCCAAAAGGAGACGAAGTGACTCTGAGGTGCCGCTCGAAAGGCCTTCTGCTGGCCACACAGAAAACGGCTCAAGCCCAGAGGGTATACAGCTCAATCAGCGGAGCATTCGAAGGGCAATCCCGAGCCTCGCGAAGCGTGGGAACTCCGTTCGGGCAAGCCCTCACTCCATCCCCACGCTCAAGAAAACCGGAGAAGAAAAGAGGGCTTTCAGCCCTCAGAAGAAGGAAGAAAAACAAGTCAAACAAACACCCACTTCAGCGGGCAAGAATCGTAGTCGCGGTGATCAAAAATAATTGTCGTTGAACAGGCGGCTCTGAACTTTGGTGATTGTTTTTCCTACGCACTCTCCAAGGAAAGAGGAGAGGCACTGCTTTTCAAAGGAGATGATTTCTCCAAGACCGATATTTCGGCTTCGTGCTTTAGATAAGACCACGGCTTGTCGGTTTGAGGCGCAGTCAAACTTCGCTGGGAGCCGTCAAGTCGGTGTTGAAATTCCGTTTTCCTGAAAATTCCAGGGCGGGTGGCAAGTCGATCCCGGAGCGGCGCCTAGCCTCGCAACCAAACTTCCCACTGTCGCGAATTCGATTTCATATACTCTTTCTTGGGGCAAAGGAGGCCTCGTTATGACGCGTCCACTGAAATGGATGATCGGGCTGGTGCTGATCCTTATCCTGCTGGCTGTGTTGTATCCAGCCATTAGTCTACTGACTTACGAGCAGACTGACGACGAGTTGCACCTGGCGGCTAAACGGGATTATCTCGCGTCTCTGGCGGCCTTGCCGGCATCTGGAGAGCGACCCAATGTCGTGATTGTCCTGCTGGATGACCTCGGCTATGGTGACATCGGAGCCTTTGGCGCCCGGTCCGTCGCCACGCCGCACATTGACTCGCTGGCCGCAGCAGGTACCCGTTTTACCCACTACTACTCGCCATCGCCGGTATGCTCTCCGTCACGGGCGGGATTGATGACTGGTCGCTATCCTCCACGGGTCGGCCTGGGACACGTGGTTTTTCCTGAGGGCGCCATCTTGTCCGGTCTGCAGAAGATCCGCGGTTTGAATATCCGAGTGCCGGCAGAAGAGATCATGTTGTCGGAGGTCCTGAAGGCGGTCGGTTACCACACTGGCATGGTGGGCAAATGGCACATGGGAGACGTAGCGCCCTCCCAACCCAACGATTTTGGGTTTGACAGTTATTATGGAGGTCTCTACTCCAACGACATGACACCTTTTGCTCTCTATCGCAATCGTGAGATCGAGGAGCAGGCAGAACTCGACCAGACGCGTATGAACGGGCTCTATACACGCGAAGTGGTCAGCTTTGTCGAGCAGCAGAACGGGGCAGCACCATTTTTTCTCTACTACGCTCATCATTTTCCACACATTCCGCTCTACAGTTCCCCCGAGCAGGAGGGCAAATCCAATGCGGGGCTGTATGGCGACGTGGTGGAAGATATCGATAGCAGCGTCGGCGCGCTGCTGGACGCCCTGCGGCGCAAGGGGGTGATGGACAACACCCTGATCCTGTTTACCAGCGACAACGGGCCGTGGTACCAGGGAAGTCCCGGTTTTGGGCGCGGGCGGAAGAACCAGACCTGGGAGGGCGGCCAGAGGGTGCCCTTTATCGCCCACTGGACCGGGCGAGTGCTGGCAGGAGCTACGGATGGTACGCCGCTTTCGGGGGTGGATATCTTCCCTACAATACTGGGCCTGCTTGGCCTTCCCTTGCCGGCGGACCGGTTGATCGACGGAACGGACATTTCCGGATTGTTGCAGGGTTCGGTGGCTTTGTCAGAGCGATCGCTGTTCTATTACTCTCATTCCGGTACCTCCCTGGATGCCGTGCGAGACCTCCGCTTCAAGTACCACCGCCGCCGGGGTGTGCGCTCCGCCGGCGTGGCAGACCGTGTCGACTTGCTGAGGGCCAAAGGGCCCTGGCTGTTCGACCTGACGAACGATGCGCAGGAATCCTATGACGTATCAGAAAAGTACCCCCAGGCGATGCGGAGACTGCAAGACATCTTCAAGGGCCGCAACACAGAAATGGAGGCGAATCCTCGAGGCTGGGTTGAAACACAACCTCGGTGAGTAGCCCTTTCTGCAGGCCTGGGCCGGCTTCCCTCGTACTCCAAGCACTATTGAGCGCCGTGGTATCGGTCTCGCGGTAGGCCTTGCCGGGTCGGTGGTGACCATCGACCTGATTCGAAATCCATCCACCTCTCAAAGACCCGATCGACGAAGATCAGTTGGTGGCTCCAGCCCGTCCGGCAAAAGGAATATCCTTCGTGCCAAGTCAGATTGCAAGCGTTGGCTCGAGTACACTCGACTCAGGACATCGGTAGAATCGAGATCCTCATTTTCTAGAATAAAGTGCTGATAATCAGTGTATTCGGCTCTCGTCATCCGTTCGGCGATCAAGCTTAGGAATGCCAGCGTGATCGTGACATGGAAATGGTCGGGCGCTCCCGCTCTATCAGCCAATGCGCGAATCGTCTCGACATAACGCCAAGTAGCTTCCAGAAACGAGTATTTGCGCAACATCTCAAAGGCGACTTGGACATGGTCGCTGTGGTGAAACGTGCCGGGCGTGATTTGGTGGGCTTCGAACTTCCTTAATAAGGGAGAGTCAACAGCACTCATTCGGCCTCCTCTGTCAACTGATGACTGTCGGTGGCCACCAGATCGCAGCCATACACCTCCTTGAGTTGCTGAATTTTCCGCAACGTATGGGGGCTAAATGGCGGTATGTTCTCGAAGCTGTGGAGCACCACTCCTTCCAGGAGGTCACCCACCGACATCTCGAGATATCCCGCAAGTCCCTTGAGGACCTTGAGCAGGCGTTTTTCGATCCGGATTCCCGTCTGGACGCGTTTGATTGTTTTTTTTCATTTAGATATTTTGGTATATAGGTATCTATGTGTCAATTCGTTTCATTACCAAGACGCATCGACGAAACTTCAGCACTCTCCTCCGGCTACTCGTTCTCGTGTCACGTAAGACCTCCTCCGACGAAAGGTCCCCCCGGGGGCCCGCATCGATCAGAAAACGAGAATCGAGTACCGGGACGAGTAGCGCTGCGCTGGGTACGGCTTCTCCGGATTTCAAACAGATCTCTTGGCGGCTGCCGCGACGCCAGGTTAGTCCTCCCCCTTTTGCTCGGAGTCGCTCTTGACGCTACACTCAAAACACATTCACCACTGGAGATCGGCGGCAAAATATGAGAGATGCAAAGCTACTTCTATTCGCGCTTCCTTGGTTGATGTTTGCTTGCTTGGAGTCATCGCGGAATCCTGGCTTCTATGAGGGAACGCTCGATCCCGAGCTCACCCCGAATGACACTCTGATGACGGGATCGGTATTGCGAGCAATGTCGAATGAAGATCGGGACACCTGGCAAATCGACCCCGGCGTGAGGTCTGCCGAATCAGTCACGATCGGCCTGGTTGGAAGAGATCCACTCCAGGCATTCGTAGTCACTCCCTCCAACGGTCCTGCCCAATTTCTGGCTGATCTCAATGCTGACAAAGTTCTTAATGACTCTGAAAGGTTCGTCTTCGGGCCCTCCGCGAAGACCTCGGAACCGATCCCGGGGGTTGGTTCGGTGGAGATCGTCGGCGAGACGACCCTGACCATCCCATGGGAGGAAGGCCTGTTTTCCGTCTATCCACTGCTGCTTCGACTTGGAAGAGCTGAACTTCAGGTGAACGGGCAAACGATGGCCACTAGCATGCTGCAGTGGAATGTGATGGTGTCCCTGCGTGGATCGGTCGTTATTGAAGAGCAACTCCACCCACTCGCCTACAGCCTGTCCCTTTCAGCCGGCCAAGTCGACCCTCGAAATGGCGGGATGGGGATTGATGTCGACGGGGATCAAGAGGTAGACATGGGCTTGACCTCTCCTGAATGGGCCATGGCAAAGGATGAGACGGTCGTATTCAGAGTTGGGAACAGGTATCTGTCCTTTCAGGAAATCGATCCTTCGGCTGGCACGGTGATTCTGCGTTCCCATGAGGAGTCCGACTACCAGCGGATCGAGTTAGTGGAGGGCGTCCAGGTTCCTGACTTTGAGTTCGTCGATTTCGAGGGCCGGCAACGGCGCCTTTCTGATTTCGCGGGGAAGTATGTGCTCTTGGATTTCTGGGGGAGTTGGTGTGGCCCGTGTGTTGGCGAATTCCCCCACTTGGCAAGAAATTACCAGCGATTCCGAGACCGCGGCTTCGAAATTCTGGGTATCGACGCGGATCCCCACCCCAATGAACTCAGGAATGGTGCTGGACAGCAAGCACTCCTCGAGGGGCTGGAAAAAGCTCGGGCTGTAGTGGAGCACTACGAGACGCGATGGACGCATGCCCGTACCGAGAGCGTGGCTGACCTGATTACAAAACGGTTCCGAATCTTTGGTTTTCCCACCGCCGTTCTAATCGATCCTGAACGCCGAATTCTGATGGCGGACCAACAGGCCCAATCCGATCTGCGGGGAGAGAATCTGGAAAAGACTCTGCAAAGACTCCTGCCCAACTAATTTAGCCCGGATAATTCACGCGTTGTCGAAGCGAAGAGTCGGAAGCGCCGCGCTGCGTCGTCACTGGCGTGGTTTTCCCAACGCCTCCAGCCGTTGCTTGACTCGCCGATCATCGGGACGGGTTTTCAGGATTTCCTGGTAGATTTTTCGGGCTTCCCCGGCATTCCCCATTTCGAAATAGGCCTCGCCAATCGCAAACTTCGACTGGCCCGATTCGGGATGGAACTCGAGATTTAACCGACTGATGGCCGCAGCTTCCTGGTACTGGCCTTCCTGATGTAAATCCGCAGCAGCCTCGACCAGAGGCTGCTCTTTGAAGTTGTAGGCGGCACTGCCATGATATCTGCGACGAATGCTCCTGTAATCCCCCACTGCGGCCTGGAAGCCTTCTTCCTTGACCTTGCGAAGAACCCGAGCTTCGATAGCCTCAGGCAGCGGAATCCCTGAATGACAAGTGAAGCAACTGACTTTGAGATTCAGCTCGCTCATTTGAGAGATTTGGGGCAGCAGCTTGGAGTTGATCTCGGCCGTCATCCGCAACATCTCCCTCGCCTTGGTTTTCGTGGGCTTGATATCGAGTGAGAAGTCGACACCCTGGAGACTGAATCCTGTCTGTTCCGCAGTCCCATGGCAATGCGTGCAGGGTACACCCAGCGCAAAGCTGAAATTACGCATATGCGAGACCAATTCCGGTCGGGTGATGTCTTTGGGAAAAAACTGCAGGTTTTTCAGGCCCTCAGGTGGCGATTGTGAGAAGAGGAGGGATTGGCTCAGGATCGTTCCCAGGACCGACGTCACACTGAAATACGAGAGGAGTTTTCGGTTCATTTCTAGAGTCTGACCTTTCAGATTTTGCCCCGGCGGCCGTGAGTTCAGATACGAGTCTGTCCGACTCCTGGGCAGCATAGCAGCAGATTGCTGGCGTCGGGTTAGCAACCTGTCATGGTTTTGCCAAGAAATGGTCAGGAGTAAAGAGAGAATGAAGATTGTAAGGAGCCTGCTCTGTCTGGCGAACCCCCGCTCTCCAAAGCGGCCGCAATCCATTGAGGAAAGACGGTGCGGCCGATGCCGGAGTTCGCCGGGCCGAGCCGGCTCCCACATTCTCTTCGAAAAAGCAATTAACAAAACTGAGTCTCACCCGCTGACCGTACACTGGGGCCAGCGAAAAGAGGTGCCATTCAATTCAATCTCAGCCAGTCGATCGAAATCCTGGAGCGTACTCCTGAAGCGCTCAAAGCAATTCTCGAGGGTCTCTCCGCAGAGTGGGTCGAGCAAAACGAAGGTCCCGAGACATTTAGTCCTTTCGATGTTGTCGGACATTTGATCCACGGGGAGAGAACCGACTGGATCCCTCGTCTGCAAATGATCCTCTCGCAGGACCCAGCCACAGTTTTTGAACCGTTTGATCGATTCGCCATGTACGAAGCGAGCCGGGGGAAGTCACTAGCCCAACTCCTCGAGACGTTCAAGCTGCTGCGAAATGAAAATCTAGCGACCCTAAAAGCTCTCCGACTGTCAGACTCGGATCTGGACAGGAAAGGGCAGCACCCGGAACTGGGAGAAGTTACGGCGCAGGAGCTGCTGGCCACCTGGACGGTCCATAACTTGAATCACATCGCGCAGATTTCGCGAGTCATGGCTCACCAATACCGCTGCGAAGTAGGATCCTGGCAAGCCTACCTGCGAATCTTGGGCTCCTAGCCGACAAGAAATGCCGCCTATAACCTGAAGGCGCAATTCTCGGAGATTGGGGAGGTAAAGTTCTGATCCTGTCGTCCGGATACCAAAGCGGCAGCTCGATTCTTAGAGACCCGCCAGGTTGTCGCCAACGACCCGCTGCAGCACCAAATCGCCTAGCCACCCGGCCAAAGAGCCGTCTCTGGCCGAAGCTCGCCGATTTGGAGTGCGCGTAGCTTGCTACCGCTTTGGTATCCGGCCAACCGCCCTAGGAGCCCGTCCAACAGGCCTCGACGTCGATAGCTCCGCTCTGTTTCTCCCACCGCAAAGGCGCTGCGCTTTGGCGAATCAGTCGAATCAGTTCCCGCACTGGGGCACTCTCGGCCTCGTGCCGGGCCATCGCGGCCGACCAGGTTCGGAATAACCCTCCCTGGCCCAGCCGGATCGCCGTCAGGCCTCCTCGAGCCAGCTTTGCAGCCACCACCCAGCGCGCCACGACCGTAATCCCAAGACCCGAACGAACGGCTTCGACCACCGCTTCCGTCAGTTTGAGCTGAGACACTTTCCTGGGATGAATCCCGGCAGGTTTCAGAAAGTGATTGAATACAAAACTGCACTCGAGACTTCCATGCAGGATGAGGTGCTGATCGGCAAAGTCGGAGGGTTCCACCGCTTCTCGCGTCCCCAACGGGTGCCCACAAGGAAGGATCGCCATCAATTCATCGTGGAAGAGCGGGCTCTCTATAATATCGTCTCGCAAGGCCCTCTCATGCAGAATCGCGATCTCCACTTGCCCCGTAACCAAGGCCTCAACCGGGTCATCGGTAGCTTCGGGTGCGATCCGAACGTCTACGCCAGGAAACTCTTCTCCAAATGTCCCCAAGACCGCCGGCAGCCAGGAATAGCACGTGTAGCATTGGGTCGTGATCCGCAAGATCCGGTGACAACCGGTCTTGAAATGAGCAAGGTCCTTCTCCGCTTGCCTCACTTCCTCCAGAACGGCAGCCGCAGTTCGAATCAGACGGTGTCCCTCGGCGGTGGCCAACATGCGCCGCCGCTCCCGGCGAAAGAGCTTGAGATCTAGCTTGTCTTCCAGATCCCTGAGGGCATGACTGGCCGCCGATTGGGTAAGAAACAATCTCTCGGCTGCACGGCTGACGGTTCCTTCACGGTGAATAGCGTCGATTAGCCGTAAATGCCGAATCTCCAAAATCATATCTGACCTCCGCCTCCTCCCAATATATGCATGAAATGCATATATTACAAGAAATATATGAGCTGTACTTGTGACAGGAGGCCACAGTAGAGTTCACATCCAAGGAGGAATCATCGATGCTCACGGGTCTGTTAAGAGACGTCCAAGCTTCCCTTTATTGGATCGCGCGCAATCGAAGCTACAGTTTCTTCACCTGGCTCTGCCTTTCCCTGGGCATCGGTGCTTGCTCTGCCATCTTTACCGTGACAGATGCTTTTCTGGTTAGGCCTCTTCCATTCATGGCCCCCCAGCAGTTGATGTCAGTCTGGATGACGGTTGGTGACGGCAGTGACACGAATCGGTACTTCGTAGACGCGGCCAACTTTACCGAGCTATTCACCTCCCAAGAGGCACTCCAGGAGGAGCCCGTTGTTTTGATTTCGGAGACACTCTGGAAACTGGAATACGGTGGAGATCCGGGTGTTGTCGGGCAGACCGTTCGACTGAGTGGGCGAGAATATGTGCTGGCCGGAGTGATTCCGGCTGGCCTGGCTTCCGATCACCAGAGCGGTTCGCCGGGGACGGTTGGGTATTGCCGCCATCGGTCGGTTGGAGCCCGGGGTCACCCGGGACGAGGCACAGGCGGAGTTCAACTCGATCGCCGAGTATTTGCAGGACTGGAACCCCTTATCCAACCGTGATCGAGGACTGGGACTGGCGCCGCTGGCATCGATCATCTCAGAGTCTGTGGAGCCGGCTCTGAAGGCGATGCTGGCGGGTGTCGTGCTACTACTGGCCATTTCTTGCGCCAACGTGGCTTCACTCCTCCTGGTGAGACTCTACCGCCGAACCCCAGAACTGGCGCTTTTTGCGGCGCTGGGAGCCGGGCGGCGCCAGATATTCCGACGCCTGCTCCTGGAAAGCAGTTTGCTCGCGGCCCTGGGAGGGGTCACCGGTCTGGCCATCGCACAGATTTCAGTTCCTTTGCTCTCGAGAATCAGCCCTGCCGCACTACCCCAGTTCATGGTGATGCAGGTCGATTGGAGAGTCGTGGGGGTGACCACGGGCATCATGCTTCTGACGCTGGCCGCGTTCGCCGGCCTGCCTCTGTGGTGGGCAGTGCGCCAGCCTTCAGTGCGTCTTCTGCGTTCAGCCGGAAGAGGCTCAACCCGGGGAATTCGGCGCTCTCAGAGCGGACTGGTCATCGTCGACGCAGCCCTGGCTCTGGTCCTTCTGGCCAGTTCGCTGGTGTTGATCCAGAACCTCAACGAAGTGACCAAGACCCATCCCGGATTTGTGGTTGAGGATCTTTATGCTCTCCGGGTGAAGGCATCGGGGACCTGGGCCGCGGCTCATGAAAAGAGAGTCCAGTTTCAGGCTAAACTCAAAGAGGAGATCGAGTCGCTAGTCGGAATTGAATCGGTGAGCGCAACCCATGGCCTCACCCTGGGCGGAATTCAGTATTGGATCAATCTTCGGTTCAAGGCTCGCCCGGAACTGGATGGGGTTCAGCTGGCGATCTTTCAACTCATACCACCTGGTTTCTTCCAGACTCTCCGAGCCGAGGTCCAGAAAGGCCGGACTTTTCTACCTTCTGATCGCAAGGGAACTCAGCAAGTTACGGTCGTATCCGAAGCTTTCGCCGCTCATTTCTGGTCCGGCGTCGATCCCCTTGGAAAACAGATCAAGGGGCTCGAGCCGAGCCTGATTCCCCCTGGTGGACCGTGGTCGGTGTGGTGGGTGACCAACGGGACCGCGGTCTGGGGCAGGCAATCGGACCTTCCCTCTACTTTCCGCAGTCCCAGTTCGAACGGGCTTTCACAGCCGAAATGCAATTGCTGATCAGGACGCAACCCGGCATCGATCAGCTCGCCCGACAAGTCAGCCAGGCCATTCGGCGGGTCGATAAGAAAGCTCTGCTTTTCGAGTTGGAGCCGCTGGCCGAAACACTCGGAGAGACCCTGCGAGCAGAGCGTTTCTTGGCGGTCATTTTCGCGCTCTTCTCTCTACTCGCCATCCTCTTATCGGGAGCCGGAGTCTACGGGGTGATCAGCTTCAGTATCAGTCAGCGGCAACAAGAGATGGGAGTTCGAATGGCTCTGGGTGCCAGGACACGTGACCTGAAACAGCTGATCGTCAGGCAGTCGCTGGCTCCAGTCCTGGGAGGACTCCTGGGCGGAGTGATCCTGATTGTCATTGGCCATCCCTTGGTGCCGGAAAGCCTTTCGCTGGACGGCTTGCCAACCCCTGCAGCTCTCGGCCCAGCCAGCCTCCTGCTGGTATTGATTGCCCTGCTGGCGAGCTACTTGCCCGGCCGACGAATATCCGGGCTAGATCCCGCCCTATCACTCAGAGGAGGCTGAACTGACAAGCGGTCGTGACTCTGATGATCTAACCCTTGCCTTTGCCCTTCCGGATCAGTGTCAGCACAAGCAATTCGAGTGCAAGGTATTAGCAAGCATCATTCACACCTTGTCGAAGCGAAGGGTCGTAAGCGTCGACCTGCTGTTTGGCCTTCAGGAAAACGGAGTTTTAAGAGAGTGGGAGGCGCCTACCAGGCGGCGACCTTATTGGAAATAAGACCTTTTGAAAATGCCTGCGCTACTTCCCCGCCCTCGGCAACACAGGCAATACCACATGGCTGGGCCGTGAGCGATCATGGTGAATCTTCATATTACCGATGGTGGTATGAGTCACTTTGGCTTCGTCTTCTCCGGTATTGGAATTCCGAAAGGAGTATTTGTCCTGGGCGCTCATGATTGCCACTCGGATCCGGTGCCCTCTCCTGAACGTGTTGGCGATCGACGGAATGGCGATCTGGTAACGGACTACCTGTGTGGGATCTCCCAAGAGCAACCTCTCGTCGGCAAAGTTCTTGCCTGAAATGTGATGTTCTGGATCTTCCAAGTGGCGGAAGCGAGCCCTCAGCATCCCCGTGGTGAGTCGCACCGATTGACCGTCGGGATAGACATCCGAAAGATGAGCCCACCAATCGGTATCTCGAACATCGGTCGAAGCGTAGACGACCACCTGGATATCTCCCGCAATCGTCAGATCCTCTGCCAGCAGGTCCGAAGTATAGACCACTACGTCGTGTCGGGCCTCGATGTCTTTAAAATCGTAGGGGAAGCTCTGCACATCTTCCCACCGCTCCATCAGATCAAAGCTCATCCAGTTGGGGGCTGGATCTTCGGGATCCTATTGGAAGACATCTGGGGGGTTCTCGCTTGCCGGCAAGCGAGGTCGCAAAGTCCCATCGCTGGTCAGCTGGTGGGCTCGACCGCTGCTTTCGAAATACCAGTTTTGGGGACGGACCGAATCGGGTGGCCAACGCGAAGAACTCCGCCATTCGTTTGATCCCAAGACAAAATATTCGACCTGGCGCTGCCGAATTCCGGCGTCTCTTCCCTTCAGGAAATGGTCATACCACCGTTGCTTCGCGAGCCAGATGTCATCGCGAATCGCGTCAGGACCGAAAGCAAAGCCGTTCAATTTTCGATCGTTGTTGTATCCATGTTTCCAAGGCCCGATGATCAGACGCTGCGGAAGCGCAGCTTTCTGTTGCATCAGCTCCCAGTTGGCCCGGGTTCCCGGAAAATCGTCGTCGAACCAGCCGCTGATTTGGAAAGAAGCGACTTCCCGAACCCCTTCGCTTGCATACCAGTTCTGGCGTCGCCAGTAGTCGCTATTCGTCCAATTCTCGAGCATCGTGTTCCACTGAGGAATATCCTTTCCGGTGGCGAAGCGGTCAATATCCAAGAGTGGCCGATGTTGGAGGACCTGGTTCCAGCTCTGGCCTGGCAGGAGCTTCTCGTCCAGCATGAAGAACATGTAGTAGGCCATCCCTTCGACAAAACCTCCTCCCATAAAGGGCTGATCGCTAAAGGCAGTACCCATTGAGCTCTCGGGCACGATACATTTCAGGGCCGGGTTACCAGCCATGGCCGCGGTCCACTGCGTGTAGCCGACATAGGCGCCTCCCTGCATGCAAATCTGGCCATCCGACCAGCTTTGACCGGCAACCCACTCCAGAGCCTGAGCGCCGTCGGCAGGTTCATGGATCATGGGTTCCTAGATCCCCTCTGAACGATATTCTGCATCCATGTAGCTGGTTCCCCTAGTGGCCTGAAAAACGAGGGCAAAGCCACGACTGGCATAGTGCCAGTAACGTCCGATCTGATTCGAGATTCCGTAGGGTGTGCGGATTAGAATCGTCGGGAAGCGAGTCTGCTCTGCTCCGTCTGGCAGATAGACCAGGGTGGCAAGCCGGATGTCGTCGCCCATGGGTACCATGAACTTACCGAGTTCTCGGAATCCATACCTTGACTGAGAGATCCCAGGCATCTGCCAATGGCCCACCGTGGTGAATTCTTCGTAGCCACGTCGCACGACCACCTCGTCACGACTGACCCGTATCAAAGCGATCAGATTGTTTTGAGAGTCAAAGATCAAGTCGGTGGGGTTGCTGGCATCTTGTTGGGCAAAGTAAACGGCTGGGACGGTTCGATCAGCAATCTGCCGCTCCATCGCTTTGTGCTGCAGGTAGACCGACTCTCGAGTGGGCCATCCCACAGCATCGAGGCTGGTCCACGGGACGGAACGAGTCGATTCGAGGACGTCGGGCAAACGGCCGATGAGTAGGCTGACTCCAGAGCCCCTTCTCTGTCGCAATTGCTGAGCTGACATTGCTTGGACCTCAGACCAACGATTGCTTCGAGGATCTTTCACACGAAGGTCAAAAACCGATGCTCTGGCCTGCTCTGCGACCTTTACCTCTGCCAGATGAACGCCGACTGAGTAGGCATCAAAAACTGCCGGCTGTGCCAAACTCGAGGTCAACTGCAGAGAAAGAATCGCACCACCCGCCAGGAACCCGGCGCATCGCCAATCAGGACGTAGAATCATCAGGGAGTCTCCAATTCATTTCTCCTTAGGATTCTGGGGTTCCGCGATGGATTTGACAAATACCATTCCCAAGAAGTGATTTCAACGACAGAGGGAATCGGGCTCTATACAGTGGCTACCGGCCTGGTTGATGAATTTATTCCTGAGGAGGAGCTGGCAGTGGAGGCTTTCTCGGCCGCTGTACAGGCTGGTCATCCCGTGTATGCCCTGTTGTATTTGGTTGCGGCCCGCCGCTTCGGCTGTGTGGTCGTGACCCTGGATCGACGGCTCTCATCGCTGGCACCGGCGATGAATCTCACAACCGTGGGAGCCTAGCCTTCTCGCAGCTGCTCGATGGCGTCCACCCGGAGGCCGCGACGGCGGGTCCGGCCGCCGCCAGCAGGCCGATCACTATGATGAGCGCCGCAGTGGCGGGGAGCACACCTGGAACCTTCCAGCCGCCCATAGGTTCGACCGGCAAGTAATAACGGACAAAGAGCGCCACCAGGAGGCCGACCAGGGCTCCTGTCATGACCTGGCCCAGCGCACGTTTGAAGATGCCTGCCAGAAGATGACTTGGCTGGGCCCCCAGCGCGGACCGAATCCCGATCTCGCGCAGTCGGCGGTTCACGGTGAACGACATGAGTGCATACATGCTGGCGGCCGAGAGTAGAAGGACGCTCAGCGTCACCCCCCCGAGGGCGTAGGCAAAGATGTTGTTGCCGGTCTGCTGCGCCCGGTAGACCTCGTCCAGGAGACGGAGTTCTTCTATTCTCAGGTTCGGGTTCAGCGCTGTAGCCATCTGCCGGAGCCGGCCCGCCAAGCCGGCAGGGGGAGTGGCCCCAACCCGCAGCGCAAGGCTCATCGCGTGCCCCTGTCCAGGTGCGATGGCGTGGTACAGCTTGGGCTCTCCGAGATTCGCGGGGAGGTCAGCCACCACTCCGACGATCTCGTACCACGGCTCCGACTCCGAAACTGTCCCTTTCTGGGTGCGGACGTAGCGAACACGCCAGCCCAGAGGGTTCCCATCACCCGCGATGTCCTGGGCCAGCGTCTGGTTGACGATTACCGCCGCTCGCCCGGGTTCGCTGTCTCCCGACTCGAAATCGCGGCCGATCAGGACTGGGGCCTCGAACACCTTGAAGAAGACGTCGTCCACCCGATTGGTTCCGGTCATGAAATAGGACAGAAGATTGGAAGTGAAGCCTTCCGGTGGGGAAAGGCCATCGAACTCGCCGACCGCAATGGCTTCCCACGGCTCACTGCCGGGCAGCGCCGCCGCCACGGTTATCGAGTAGACGCCGGGCTCGGCCTCGAACTGCTGCACCAACTCGACTTGCACGTCTCCGAAGCGGGAAGTAAATGGGCTGTGACCGGCCTCAGCGCTGGGGGGTGTGGTCTCGTCCATCACGAGCCGAGCTGTCAGAAACTCCTCGGCCGGGAATCCGGGGCCCAAGATGCCAGGCCCCCGACCAGCGTCAGCCCCCACGACTTGCGAAGCATACGAAGACCGAGCTTTACGTCCAGCCAGAACCCACCTATCCACGGAATGCCTCGGGCCTCGCGGCTCGCCTCACGCAGTTGCGTCAGGCCCCCCAATTCCACCCGAGCCGCCCGGCGGGCCTGCGTCCGTGTCATGCCTTGTCGAATCTTGTCCTCTTCCGCCATGGCTAGGTGGGTTTCCAATTCCTGATCGAATTCAAGATCAAGGTCGCCAGGACGCAAGAAGGCACGGATTCGTGCCACCATGACACTAATAATTGTCGGCATGCCTCAGCTCCATTTCGCCGATTGCCCCAGCTGTTCCAATGTCATTCGACAGGCTCCTAGGAGCTAGCCGTTTCGCAGTTCCTCGATGGGATCTACCCGGAGGCCACGACGGGCCGGGCTGGCCGTCGCCAGCAGGCCGATCCCAATCATGAGTGCCGCCGCCGCCGGTACGACACCCGGGACGTTCCAGCCGCCCAGCTCTTCCATGGGCAAGTAATAGTCGAGCAGGAGCGCCGCCAGGACACCGAAGATAGCCCCAGCCGCGACTTGGCCTAGGGCCCGTCTGAAGATGCCCGCCAGCAGGCGGTGTGGTTGCGCCCCCATGGCCGATCGAATCCCGATCTCCCGCCGACGTTGGTTGACGGTAAAGGACATCAGTGCGTACAGGCCGGCCGCCGAGAGGAGGAGGACGCAGAGCGTCACTGCCCCGAGAGCCAGGGTCCCCAGATTGTTGACAATCATTTGCTCGCGGTAGATCTCATCCAGCGGGCGGAGTTCTTCCAAGCGCAGTGCGGGGTCGAGCGCCGTCGTCATGGCCAGGAGGCGGCCCGCCACTCCGGCAGCAGTAGGCTCCACGCGCAGCATGAGAGTTACCGAGTGCCTCTGCCCAAGGGCCATGGGGAGATACATCCTGAGACTGTTCGTGTTCGCGGGCAGGTCGTCCACCACCCCCACAATCTCATACCAGGGCACCGACTCCGACGCTCGCTCACTTTGTGTTCTGCGGTAGCGGACCCGGCGGCCCAAGGGGCTCTCGTCGCCCAGCAGCTCTTGCGCAAAGGCCCGGCTTACAATCGTCGTGGCGCGCTCGGGCTCGAGGTCTCCGGCATCGAACGGGCGACCGGTCAGGAGCGGTACGTCGAATAGCTCAAAGAAGACATCGTCGACTTGATTGATCTGGACAAAGTGATTGGCCCCAACCCAGCCGTCGTCGAATGGCGTGACCCCGCCGATCTCGACCCGTGCCGACGGCTCCTCGCCGGGCACCGCCGCCGACACGGCCACCGCGGATATGTCGGCCTCAGTCTCAAGCTGCCGTACTAACTCGGCCTGGAGGGTACCCAAGCGGGAGTTGAACTGACGCCTACCTGCCTCGTCGTCAGCGTCGGGCGGCTTCTTTCGGTCTATCGTGAGCCGGGCGGTCATGAATTCCCCGGCCTCGAATCCGGGTCCCAAGATGTCGGGCCGGAGCATCCCCCATGACCACTCAACGGCCGTGGGAAGAACGGCTACCGCGAAAGCGATCTGCGCCACCACCAGCCCCGTCCAAGTCGGGCCGAGCTGCATGCCCGTGCGGCTGCCCAAGGACCGGAGTCCGGATTGCATCAGGCGTCCGGTTGCCTGTAGCGCTGGCACGGCACCCACGATCAGAGCAGCAAATACGGCGAGTCCAGCAGCGAAGACGACCGTCGGGAAGGAGAGGCTGATGTCCCACCAGAAGGGGTCGTCCCCTTCGCTGAATAACAGATGATTGAAGGCCAGGCGCACGAGCACGAGCGCCACGCCTGCAGCCCCAACCGCGAGCACGAGCATCTCAACAAAGAGCTGCACAACGATGCGACCACGGCTCGCTCCCAGGGCGTGGCGTGCCGCGAACTCTTCCTGACGCGTGACGGTTCGGGCGTAGACCAGGATGGCGATGTTCGCGCAGGGCGGGACGAGGAGCAGGCTGACGAGGAGCAGAATGAAGTCACGAACCCAGCGACTGCTAAAGAGGTTAAAGGCGACCGTATAAGAAACCAGACGGGGTTCGAGTCGTTGCGGAGTCTCCGGGCTAGCAGGAGGAGGCAGCCCGATCGAAGTCAACTCGGCCTGGGCGCCTTCCAGCCCAATACCGGGAGCCAGCCGGGCAAAGACGAAGACATCCGGACCCCCGTCGCGCACATCGTCCACTCGGTCGATTCGGAGCGGTGTCCAGAAACTGTGGTTGACCGGGAAACCGAAACCTGGCGGCATGACCCCGACCACAGTATGGTCCGCGGCGCCCAGGCGAACCCGCCGCCCGATGACCTCCGGGTCGCCCGAGAACCGCGACTGCCACACGGCATAGCCGCTCACCACAACCGGGTCGGCACTGTCACGCTCGTCCTCCTCAACCAGTGGCCGCCCTTGCAACGGAGGCACCCTCGCCAGTTTGAATCCTGAAGCGGTCATCTCGGCAACAAACACCGACTCGGACAGGCCGTCCGCTATGGCCAAACTGCGCTCCACCGTCTGGAATGCTCCGACGTTCTCTAGTGACTGCAGTGCCTCGCTCCAGAGCTCGAAATCACGCAGAGAGGTCTGGGGGCGATCAAGCGCCACGTTCCAGGTCTGGATGCAGACAACCCGGTCACCTTCGTCCAGAGTTAGCGCGCTTCCCCAAATCGTGTCAAAGACGGCGAAAACAAGCGCGGCAATCGCGATCGCTACCGTCATCGCCAGACCGCCTACCAGCGTCAAGCCCCAGGAGTTGCGAAGCATGCGGAGACCCAACTTAAAATCCAGCCAGAACCCGCCGATCCACGGCAACCCTCGGGCTGCCCGGCTCGCCTCACGCAGTTGCGTCAGGCCACCCCGCTCCACTCGGGCTTGGCGGCGAGCTTGCTCCCGTGTCATGCCCTGGCGAATCTTGTCCTCTTCCGCCATAGTCAGGTGAATCTCTAATTCCTGGGGGAAGTCACTTTCAAGGTCGCCAGGACGAAGGAAGCCACGAATTCGTGCCACGATCACATGAAAGAATGTCGCCATGCTTTAGCTCCGCGTCGCCGGTTGCAATACTCGGCCGATCACTCCAGAGATTCGTTCCCAGTTTTCGGTTTCCGCCTTCAGTTGCGTTCGGGCCGCCTTCGTCACGGAGTAGAACTTCGCCTTACGGTTATTGTCAGACGTGCCCCACTTTGCCGTAACCCACTTCTTCTGAACGAGACGGACCAGACACAGATAAATGGTTCCTTGATTGACAATGATGGCATCCTGGCCGACCTGCTCGATGCGACGAGCGATGCCGTACCCGTGCAGAGGCCCCAGCTGCTCTAACGTCTTGAGCACCATCAGATCGAGAGTGCCTTGAAGAATGGGTGACCGATTGTCCGTCATACTAGAACCCTCCATGCATACGAGAACCCTCCATGTGGGATGTTAGAGGAGCAGGTAAAGAACCCAGAAGAGGTCGCATACCAAAGCGGCAGCTCAATTTCTTAGACAATCGTCTAGCCCGGATAATCCACGAGTTTTCGGCTGCAGGGCCGGGATCATCCGGGCTGGTTGTCGTCAACGATCCCGCTGCGGCACTCCATCGGCCCGCCTCCCGGCGAAGGAGTCGTCCGCTCCGTCGAGTAATGGCGTAGATCGCGCTTCGAGCGAGATACGAGGCACCGGGCACACTGTCGACGCGAACCATTGCCTTCAGAGCTGCGTAGAGTTAACTGTCGTTAACACTTTCTCGCCGACTCCCCCGAAAAAGTCTTGCAGCTTGTCGGGCGAGGCGGTCAATTGAAAGCAGGCAGGCCATGAAGGTTCGACTCAGGCACCGCCGGCTGGCCGAAGAGATCGCTCGAAGCCGGCTCAGCCAGAACCGCTGGGCCCAGAAGCTGGGGCTGAGCAAGCCTCATTTGTCGATGTTGGTCAATGGCAAGCGCGCCTTTCCGAACGCGCGGACCCGGGACAAGCTGCTGAAAGGTCTGGGACTTCCCTTCGAGGAACTCTTCCGCATCGAGCTTCCTCAAGATGCCCCCCGAGCCGATCTGGGTTCGGTGGGCGAGGGCGGGGGCGGAATTGTCGCCTGGGTCGGCCGCAGGCTTCGAAGTTCGAAAGGAGACGGCAACATGCAGATTTTGGTACAGGACCTCCGATATGCCCTGAGGACGTTCTTCAAGCGTCCTTCCTTCACCGCCGTGGCGGTCATTACCCTGGCGCTGGGAATCGGAGCCAACACGGCCATCTTCAGTATCGTAAGCGCCTTCCTTCTCCAGCCCCTTCCCTATTTGGATCCCGACCGTGTGGCCTTCGTGCTGGGCTGGGACACGAAGCGTGACCAGATGACCTTCCACATCAGCCTGGCTGACTTCGCCGACTATAGTGAAAGTCAGGCCCTTCAAGAGGCGGCGGCCTATCGCTTCTTGAACGTCAACCTGACCGGAGCCGATCGGGCTGAGCGTGTGCAGGGATACCGTATTACCGCCAACACTCTCTCCATGCTGGGAGTGGAGCCTATGCTGGGAAGGAGCTTCTCCCCTGAGGACGGCCGTCCTGGCGCCGTGCCGGTTGCCATCCTCAGCCATAGTCTCTGGCAGGACCGTTTTGGTACCGACGCCGGCATTTTAGGGCAGGTTCTGACACTCAACGACCAACCCCATACGGTGGTTGGCATTATGCCGGCGCGATTTGAGTTCCCCCAGGGCAACTTCAAGGGTGACCTTTGGATTCCACTTACCTACAACCCCCAGCAGGAGCGCAGCAATCGGGCCAATTCGGCCTCTGTCGTGATGGTAGCGCGGCTTCGGGAAGGGTTGCCGCAGCAACGTATTCAGGCCGAATTAGATGCCATCAGCCAACTCTTGGAGCGGGATAATCCCCGTCTCAACGCCGGAAACGGAGTCCGAGTCCTCGCATTCCGCGAGTTCCTGGTCCAAAGCATCCGGCCAGCACTTCTGGCATTGATGGCAGCGGTGGGGTTCGTGCTGCTGATCGCATGCGCCAACGTCGCCAGTCTGCTGTTGGGGCGCGCCATCACCCGGCGCAAGGAAATCGCCATCCGCACGGCACTAGGGGCTGGCCGGGGACGCCTGATTCGCCAGATGGCTACCGAGAGCGCCCTCCTGTCCCTGGTGGGTGGTGCAATGGGAATGGCGCTGGCCTGGCAGGGAGTTCGTTTGCTCCGTTTGGCCGTCCCTGACTTTGTCGTCCAAGTGATGCCCAGCCTGCTGGACTTCTCTATCAATGCAGAGGCTCTGCTCTTTACGCTGGCACTCTCGTTGCTCACGGGTATGCTCTTCGGCCTGGCGCCTGCCCTGAGGGCTTCCCGCGCCGACCTCCATAATTCGCTCAAGGATGGCGGCCGGCAATCTGCTGCCAGCGGCCAGTTCCGCTTGCGCCGAACACTTGCCGTAGCGCAAATTGCGCTCTCGATGGTGCTGCTGATCGGGACTGGGTTGATGATCCGAACCTTTTGGAACCTTCAGAGCCAGGACCCGGGATTTACTCCCGGCAGAGTCCTGGCCTTCGACGTCTCACTCTCACAGAGCAATTTTACGGCTCTCGAGCCGCGCCGCGTCTTCTTTCGCGAGGTGGAGCGACGCATTGCAGGCATTCCCGGCATCGAGGAGGTCGGAGCGGTTAACCGACTTCCTTTCAGTACTTCCAATAGCGGCACCAGCTTGGAGGTCGAAGGACGCCCCCAGCCGGCTTCAGAGCAGGCGTTTTCCAGCGACTTCCGGGTAGCCACACCGGGCTATTTCAAAGCCATGGGCATCCCCTTTGAGAGAGGGCGAGCCTTTACGCTTCAGGATGACTCCGGTGCCCCTTCTGTCGTTTATCGTTAACCAGGCCCTTGTCCGCCTCCTTTTCCCTCGCGAGAATCCGCTGGGCCAGCGCATCCGCGTGGGCCAGAGTCAGAACGCCCCTTGGAGTGTCATCGTGGGTGTGGCGGGGGATGTCCGACACCGCGATATGCGGGACCAGCCCCGGCCGGAAGTGTATCTTCCCTACGCCCAATATCCCACACTTCAGATGACCTTGGTTGTCAACTCCAACCGCATGCCTGAAGCGCTGGTGGGGGACGTTCGGGCCGAGATGCAAGCCTTTGCGCCTGACCAGCCAATCTTCAACCTTGAGCCACTAGCAGCCAAGCTTTCGCGCTCACTTTTGGCGCTCAGTTTTCCCATGAAGCTAATGGCCGTCTTTGCCGGAGTTGCCCTGGCGCTGGCGGCAATCGGCCTCTACGGGGTGATCAGCTTCTTGGTAGGACAGCGGCCGCGCGAGTACGGGCTGCGAATGGCCCTGGGAGCCCGACGGTCTGACATCCTGCGCATGGTGATGAGGCAGGGTCTGGGGCTGGTTGCGGGCGGCGTGACTCTGGGGCTGGTTGGTGCTGTGGCTGCGGCACGCCTGCTGGAAAGTCTTCTGTTCGGCATCACTCCCGCCGATCCTGTGACCTTCGCGGTGGTTTCAGCGTTACTGGCAACAGTGACCCTGGTTGCCTGCTTCATTCCCGCCCGCCGCGCCACACGCGTCGACCCTCAGTCGGCGCTGCGATGCGAATGAAGCGAACTCTCTAGCTCCACCGCACAGCCATCCTTCCGTTTCCAAAAGCCTCCGCTCTATGGCAGAATCCACAGCAATCGTTTTGCTTTGAACCCTGGACGTGCTCAAGGAGCAATAGCTATGTTGAAGCAATCGGGTGGCGTCCGAGCCCTGTTCGCAACCGCACCGCATTACTCGGACAGGCTCCTAGGACCGGGCCTTTTTCTGGCTCTGGCAGTGGGCCTCCACTCCCAGGCGGCTTTTCAGGTTGGCTATGCGGTTCTCTCGGTTACGGGCGCTGGGACGACGCCGGTCGCCAGTGCCCTGTTTCGTTCGCTAGCCAGCGACGGTACGCTGGTCTGGGAAGCGGGTGTGGCAGCCAGTCAAACGCTCGCTGCAGGCCGGGTGTTCGTCGACCAAACGGCCAGCACTCGGTCGGCCCTGGCGCTGGTCAATCCGTCGCTTGGGAGTGTCACTGCGATGTTGATCCTGCGCGACTCGGAAGGGATCGAGCGTGCCCGGACCACCGAGACCTTCGGCGCGGGAGAGCACCGGCCCTTGTTTGTCGACGAACTGGGATTTCCGGGAATCGACAACTTCCAGGGTAGCCTGACCTTTCGAACCACAAGCGGCGAACTTGGAGCCATCACGCTGCGCCAGAACTCCAACCTTCGGAATGAGGCCATATTTGCCACTCTGCCGGTGGTGGATCTCTCGATCCCGCCCACTTCGGACACCGTCGTTTTTCCTCAGGTGGGGGTCGGCCAAGGGCTCGCGACTCAGATCGTTTTGATCAATCCCACCGGCGGCCCGATCAAGGGCACCATTGAACTGTCGGTTTTCGGCAGTGACGGGCAGCCAGTGGAGCTGGCCCTGGACGGCGTCGTGGGATCTGAGTTCGCCTACGAGATTCCGGGAGACGGGACGTTCCTGGGAGAGCTGACGCTGGCCACGGGTCTGGGTGCAGGATTCGCCCTGATCACACCCGAAGCGGGTCACGTGGCTCCCTCAGGCAGTGCTATTTTTCAGTTCACCTCGGGTAGCGCCGTAATTTTGGAAGCTGGTGTCGGCTCGGCTCCACTCACGACCCGAGCGCGGCTGTTTGTCGACCAGGATGGGACTCGCACTGGAGTGGCCTTGGCCAATCCGAGTGGGGGATTGGCTAACCTCACTTTCGAGCTGCTGGCACTGGATGGATCTTCGATTCGGGACACCAACCGCACTCTGACGGCGAGAGGCCAGCTGGCCATCTTTGCCGACGAGCTGTTTGCCGATCTGGCCGATGATTTCGTGGGACTGATGGAGATTCGCAGTGACGTGCCGGTGGCGCCGGTCACGCTCAAACTGACCACTAATGCCCGCGGCCAGCTGATTCTGACCACACTTCCGGTGGCTGATCTAACTCGGCCGCTCTCCACCAGCCAATTGGTCTTTGCCCAGATTGGTTTGGGAGATTTCGGGAACGGTTCTTTCGCCACTCGCCTGATCTTCATTGATGACAGGCCAGGCACTCCATTGGCCGGCAACGTCGATTTCTTTCAATCCGACGGATCGCCCATGAGCGTTTTGTTGGGCGGGCAGAGCGGAAGCACTTTTTCCTGGAACGTCCCCGGCGGCAGTGGCCTGGAACTTAGGCCGGGCGACGGAGTTCCCGCACAGATCATCATTGACCCCGCTCGTCCTGCTTCCGCGGAAGTGACGGTTAACCAAGGCGGTACACTTCTGCTGAGCCCGCTTGTACTCAACAATGCTGGCGATCCATTGACAAGCCCCAGCCTCAGCTACCTGAGCCTGGATCCCGAGTTCGCCAGTATTGATAGTTCGGGGATGATCCGTGGGAACAAGGCGGGTTTTTCGACGCTGACGATCTCGGACGGAACGCTGATTACGACCGCTACCATCACGATCACCGAGGTCAGCTCAGCTCCAGGGAGCCTGAATATTACCGGCATAGCCCAGGATCTCAGTCGCCGCATCTATCTCGCCAACTCGGGCCAACACACTATTTTGCGAGTCCCGGATTTAGAGTCAGCTCCCGAGATCTACGCCGGCATTCAAAACTCGGCTGGCTTCTTTGATGATGAACGCCTGAACGCTCAGTTCAACCGGCCGGCCTTTCTGGCCTTCGATTAGGCGCAGGGAGCCCTCTATGTGAGCGACGAAGAGAATCACGCCCTCCGGGTTGTGGAATCGGGAGCCGCTGGCCGGGTGCTCAGCATCGCCGCGACGGCACCTCGGGAAGTGCCGACGGGTCGGTCGGTGCTGCACGTTTCAGCAGGCCGAAAGGAATAGCGCTGGACCGGGAGGGTGCGCTGTGGGTAGCCGACTCCGCCAATCACACCATTCGGCGTGTCGATTTATTTTCGGGGACGGTACAGACCGTGGCCGGCACGCCTGGTCAGCCCGGGCTGGCGGATGGAACGGGATCGGCGGCCCGTTTTAGAGGACCTGCTGGCGTCGCCGTCATCGAGGAGACATTGAGCCAGCAACTGGCGCGCGAAGCTCGGGGCGAGCCTCCTCCGGCCGTAACGGTGGTGGTCGCCGACGCCGGTAATGGCTTGATTCGGCGGGTGACCTCGGCCGGATTGGTAGAGACAGTCAATGCCACATTGGGTGCTGCCACGCGAGGTGGTATCCAGGTGCAGAGCCTGGCTCCAGCAGGCTTTCAAGCTCCGGCCGGGGTGGCCGTCGATGCGGCCGGCAATATTCTGGTCACCGAACCTTCCAGCGGCCAGGTCAAGATGATCTTGCGTAGCGGCGAGGTGGTGGATGCCGTCCAACGAGGTACATTCATAGCTCCACTGGGAGTAGTTGCACTGGGCAGTGGACGGGTAATCGTGGCCGACGCGGGCACCTCAGCCAGCGAAGTAGTTTATGGCGCCCCTCAGATCACAAGCATCTCGCCTGAGGAAATCGACATTGGTGGCGGTGCTCAGGTGACCATTACGGGACGCAACTTCGCACCGGAAACTGTAGTGATCGTGAGTGGCGACGTAATCGGCGATCTCGAGATCCCCGACACTCAAACCCTGACCTTTACGACGCCTGAGCTGCCGAGCGGCCGTGGAACGGTGACCGTACAAAACCGGGGAGGCCTGACTCAGTCCTCAATTCTGGTTCGTGGAATTCCGTTGAGTGCGCTACCGACCGGTCACATCACCACTGTGGCTGGCGGTTCGACGTTCAACGGCGACGGATCCCGGGCGGCTACAGCCGCCCTGCGCCAGCCCCGGCGAACAGTCATAGACCGCGCCGGAAATCTCTACATCGCCGATCAGAACAACCACCGCATCCGGCGGGTCGACGCGGCCGGCGGGGTCATCACGAGCGTGGCTGGGACGGGGGTCTCGGGAACCCGTGGGGTCGGCGGTCTAGCTATAGCAGCCCAGCTGAGCAGCCCCGATGCCGTGCAACTGGACGCTGAGGGGAACCTTTACATCCTGGACACATTCCGGGTAAGCAAAGTGGACGCAGCCAATGGGATGATTAGCCCGGATTATGCAAGAACCGTAGGCCGGAGTTGAAAAGAGAGTTGAAAGTGGCCCAAATCGGGAGATCGAAGGTGCGACAGGCGGATTTTCGAGGGATCTCTGTGGACGAGCCGTGTGGAGTAGGTGGGGGAGTGAATTTCAGACGGAGTTGGGCCTGAATGAGTGTCCTAAACGATCATTCGGGAGCTAGGAGAGGCTAGGAGTCTGCGCGGCAGGAAATGTCCGGGCTGGTGAATAAAATGGCGATATGGGAACGACATTTCGGAAGTACCAGCCGGAGCAGAGCTTCTTGCTACCCCCCTCCCCGCGAGATTGGTTGCCGGAAGATCATCTGTCCTACTTTATCTCCGAAACGGTGGATGAGCTGGATCTGAGTGGATTCTACGCGCCGTACGAAGGGGACGGGCGGCGCAATCGGCCGTTTGATCCGAGGATGATGGTGAAGATCCTGATTTATGGGTACGCGACGGGAACGTTCTCGTCGCGGAAACTGGCTCGTCGAGTGTATGAGGACGTGGCTGTTCGAGTGTTGTCGGCGGGTAATTTCCCAGCCCACCGGACGATGGCGGAGTTTCGTCAACGTCATCGCAAAGAGTTCAAGAAACTGTTTGGACAGGTGGCGCGGATCGCGGCCGAGGCGGGATTGGTCAAGCTGGGGCGAGTGGCGGTGGACGGCTGTAAGATCAAGGCCAACGCCAGCAAACATAAGGCGATGAGCTATTCACGGATGTTGGAAGAAGAGAAAAGGCTGGAAGGAGAGATCGCCGAACTGTTGGATCGTGCGCAGCAGGTGGATAAAGCGGAAGACGAGCTCTACGGCGAAGAGAATCAGGGAGACGAACTGCCTGAAGAGTTACGCCGCCGCGAAGATCGGCTGAAAAAGATCGGGGAGGCAAAGCAGCGCGTGGAGCAACGGCAGGCCGAGGTGGATCGGAAGCGCGGCCGCAAGCCCGGAGACGGTCGCAAGAACCCGCGCGGAGGACGCCCCTTCAAGCGGGAGTTTGGAGTTCCCGAGGAGAAGGCCCAAGACAACTTTACAGATCCGGAAAGTCGAATCATGAAGAGCTCTGGGGGATTCGAACAATGCTACAACACGCAAGCCGCTGTGGATGAGGAGACACAGATGATCGTGGCCACGGGGGTTACCAATAACGCGGCCGACAACAGACAATTACTGGGGATGATCGATGCGGTCCAAGAGAACCTGGAGCACCCTCCCGAGCAGGTAGTGGCCGACGCCGGGTATAAGTCCGAGGAGAACTTTGAAGGTCTAGAAGAACGCGAGATCGATGGCTACATCTCTTTGGGCCGAGAGGGGCGAGATCCAGAGCCGTCGGAAAATCTCCCCGCCACGCTTCGCATGTTCAAGAAGCTGGGCACGGAGGCGGGGCAAACTGTCTACCGCCGGCGCAAGGTGATCGCGGAACCTGTATTCGGCTGGGTTAAACAGGTCCTTGGCTTTCGAACCTTCAGCTTGAGGGGACTCGAGAAAGTGGAAGGCGAGTGGGACCTGGTCTGTCTCGCCCTGAACTTGAAACGCATGAATGGGCGCCTACCCACCTGCTGAGCAGGTTCGGACGGAAAGATGCCCTCCCCCTGGGCTCATTTTCAGCAGTTCGGCCGCCTCTGCAAGCGGAAGCACGATAAAGATCGCCCTTTCTCTTATAGGGCACCCCGAAACATAAACTCAAGAATTGGAAATTCCACGTTGCTCAGAAACTCCTGCCGCGCAGACTCCTAGCTGGAGTTAAGGCGATTCAAGACGAGGAGGAAAAGGGCCTGCTCCGGAAAGCCGGAGGAAAGATGGGCCCAGATGCGTCGAGTGGTTTGTCGAACCCGCGCCCCAATTTTGAGGACCCGGCGACGCAAAGTTTCGATTTCGAGTTTCTGCCAGGGGGTTCCATATAGATAATCGCGGAGTCGGACGAACATCTGGTAAGCCAGCCCCTGCAGGAGAAGTCGAAACTGGTTGGCCAGGAATCGATGACAGCTCAGCCGATCCATACTCAGATGGTTCTTAAAAGCCTTGATGAAGTTCTCCGACTGTCCTCGATCGGTGTAGTGATCATAAAGGGACTGGGAAGAGAGATCGTCTCGGTTGGTGACCACAAAGCGACGATTGATCCCCCGATGGTCGACTTCCACTTTGACGATGACGCGACGGAATCGATCCCAGCTGCCGGCTCGATAAAGAAACTCGTCAAACTGACGCTGTTTTTCCTCGAACTCGTCGAACCTGAGTCGAGTCGACTCGAGCATCGGCTCGACCATCCGTTGCAGGCGGGGGTTCCGGCTTAACCCAATGACATATTGGAGTTTGTTCTCTTCAGATTCACAGAACTCGTAGAGCCGAGGCGTGGCAAAGCCGCTGTCGGCCCGGATCTCAATTTGAAGTTCCTTGCCAACTTCTCGTCGAATGGCTTTCACGATTCGTTTCAGAATAGGAACGATGTGAGAGGCAGCCCCCTTGTTTCCAGGCCTCAATACGACAGTGACCAGGTCCCCCGTAACGGCATCGAAGATCAGCCAAGGATGCAGAATGTGGTTTCGGTAATAGCCGTGGTAAAAAGAGAATTACTGTTGGCCGTGAGTGTGGTCGTCAGTACTGTCCAGGTCCAAGATGACCGGGTCGGGGCGTCTCTTCTTCAGCGAGCGGACATAACGCTGTAGGAACCCCCGGCTCAGACGCATGAGATCCTTCTTGCTGACAGAGTTTTCCAAACGGGAAAAAGTTGCCTGGGTGGCCAAGTCAGGATCGCTCTCAGGTAACTGATCACAGACGGTCTTGAGCATGGGATCCGAGCGCAGCGTGTCCGCGTCATTGCAGTCTTCGTACCCGGCAACGATCTGAAAGACTCGTTGTCGGATCAGCTTTAACTGCTCATGACGAACGTAGCGTTGGTCCCGGCTATCCGCAATACAACGAACTGAAGTCCTCGCAGAGTCGATCTTGCCGATCCAGGGAACCAAACAACAGCCATCCGGCATCGGAAGTCAGGTTCCCACCATCAAAACGAGCCGTGATTTGTCTGTGCGAGTGAAATGCCAGGGTGGTCTGACAGACTGGGTTTGACATTGCCGTAGTTCTCCGATAAGGATTTGTTTGATAAACCTTTTTATATCAGAGCGCTACGGCATTTTTTCTGGTCCCCAATCCACTCGAATCCGGATCTCTTGCATAATCCGGGTTAGCACGGTGTTGGATCTTTTTGGCACCGTCAGCATCTTCGCGACGGATCTAGCTATCGATAGCAGGGGTGATATCTACATCGCAAACTTTGACAGGGTGGTTTACCGGCTCGCCGGCCGGGACGGTGCTCTTTCCGTGGTGGCCAGCACGGGGCAATTCGGTTTTTCGGGGGACGGAGGGGCGGCCACCGAAGCTCAGCTGAGTTTTGTCGGCGGCATCGTGTTGGACGCAGACGGCAACCTGTATATCTCCGAATGGGAGATATTTGCTCCCGGCCGGGTGCGGCGGGTCGATGCCACCACCGGAATCATCACGACCCTGGTGGACACGGGCCTGAATTCGCCCGGAGGAATGGCTTTGGACTCCGACGGGACAATCTATATCGTCGACACGGTCCGAGCCCAAGTCCTGGCCGCCGATCCGCAGACGGGAAGTCTTTCCTTGGTGGCTGGAAGCGGAGAGGACGGCTTCGCAGGGGACGGCGGACCTGCCATTCTCGCGGCCCTGAGTTTCCCCCAAGGGGTGGGGATAGACGGCTCCGGCAACCTCTACATCGCAGATACAATGAGCAACCGGATCCGCAAAGTAGAAGCCGGTAGCGGCACCATCTCTACGATTGTCGGCAACGAACTAGAAGGCCTTTCGGGTGATGGTGGCCCGGCCGGTGCTGCGCTGCTCTCCTATCCTGCCGATCTGGCCTTCAACGGAGCTGGGGATCTCTATATTTCGGAGAGGGACAAGCACCGCATCCGCAAGGTTGATCCGACCGGCATCATTACCACCGTGGTAGGCAATGGAAGCAGGGGCTTCTCGGGTGACGGAGGCCCGGCCGCACAAGCCTTGCTGGACGGTCCGGAAGGGATCGCTATCGACACAGCCGGAAACCTCTATGTTTCCGACAGCAACAACAATCGAATTCGAAGAGTGGATGCAGTCGGCCGTGTCATCACTTCAGTAGCCGGAGGCAGCTTTGAGAGACCTCCAGTTGTGGCGACCCGGGCCGAGCTTCCTTTTCCTCCTGATGTAACCGTGGATAGCCATGGGAATTTCTTCGTTGCGGATGATCTTTTCAACGCGGTGTACCGGGTGGATGCCATCACCGGAATCCTCAGCATCTTCGCGGGTACCCCAGGATCAACTGGTTTTTCAGGTGACGGGGGTCCAGCCATTGCGGCCCAGCTCGACGGCCCCGTTTCGCTAGCCTTGGATGCTGACGGCAACCTTTATATTGCTGATCGGGACAACCATCGAATCCGTCGCGTAGAAGCTGGGACAGGCATCATCACGACGGTGGCCGGCAACGGCGAGCCCAGGCGCTCGGGCGACGGAGGCCCGGCCATCGATGCAGGTCTGTTCGCTGCCGTGGGCATCGTCGTCGATTCCTGCAACCGCCTTTTCATCGGAGGATTCTCAGTGCGACAAGTCGATCTCTCCACTGGAATCATCTCAGCCGTCACAGGTAGGGGGTTTAGCAGTTCGGGTGATGGAGGTCCCGCTCTGAGTGCAAGTGTAGGGTTCATTTCCAGCCTGGCTTTCGACGCGAATGGCAATTTCTACATTACGGACGTTTGGGACAACCGGGTGCGGGCCGTGCGGGGGCCGCTCCCCTGAGCTAGACGAGCGATTCCGAAATAACGTGCCAATTGTGAACGGGTCTTGCGAGTCGAGGTCAAGGAGAGAGGAGGAAGTCGATACCCGGCATCTTCGACGACTCTCGACACAGAGATCGGCCGCAACATTTTGTTGGCTAGGCCGGCAACAGCTTGCAGGCTGTACAACAAGCCCCGTTCGCTCGTAGGGTTGGGGCGGGACGCGGCCAGCTCTTTGTTGCTCGGAGCTCGAAGATGGCCTGCATCAATCTCGTCCTCGCGCCTCGAACTGACTCGCGTCGCGCTCCCAGCAATTGGTACGTTATTTCAGAATCGCTCGTCTAGGCACCTCTCCGTTGCAACTTCCTTCATGACCCTTGAGCTTCACGGCGTAGATCATCGTGGGCGCCAAAATCCTCAAGGTGCATAACCTGATGTTAAATTGACATCTCCAAGCATACGAAATATGATACTTCATATGCGGACGACGCTTGACATTCCTCAGGATCTAATCGAGGAAGCCCGCGATCTTCTGGGTTACAAATCCAAGACAGATACGGTAATCTTCTCGCTTCGAGAGCTCATCAGGAAGCATCGAATCGATGAGTTGAAACAATTGTCGGGTCTGGTCGATCTGGAACTTGAGCTTTCCAAATCACGACGTCGTCCAAAGAGCGATCCGAAAAGGAAAGCAGGTTGATCTTCGTAGACAGTTCAGTGTGGATCAATTTCTTTCGAGGCCAACGCAAGCAGAGGGTTGCTCATTTGGTTGATCTTCTCGACCGGGATCTGGTTGCCTTGACAGTTCCTGTCTACCTGGAGCTACTGTCGGGAGCTTCGGTGCTTGACTTCAAGCGTCTGAAAAGGCTCCTGTCTGCTCTCCCCGTCTACTATCCTACTGAGCACACCTGGCCGTCGCTGGAAGGTTGGATTCAGACAGCAGGGCAGTCAGGCGAACGCTTTGGATTTGGCGATTTGTTGATTGCAGCCATCGCTGCCGAAGCAGGCGGAAAAGTCTGGTCCTTCGATCGGGACTTCGAGCGCATGGAAAAACTGGGTTTTCTGAAGTGCCATTACCCTTGAGCCGTAGACAGTTAGAGGTGCCGTCAAGCAGGATGAACGTATGACAGACTTTCATTATCAACCCTTGTTCGAGCTGGGCGAGGATCAAACGAAATATCGACACCTGACTTCGGATCATGTACGGACTGAGGAGTTGGGTAGCCGGACGATCTTGTCGGTGGAGTCCGAAGGCCTCCGGCTGCTGGCGGCACAAGCCATCCGAGACGCCTCCCATTTGTTTCGTCCCTCCCATCTAGAACAGGTACGAACAATCATCGGTGACCCGGCCTCAAGCGAGAATGATCGCTTCGTGGCTCTCCAAATGCTGAAGAACGCCAATGTCTCGGCTGGTATGATTCTGCCTTCCTGCCAGGATACCGGTACTGCGATTGTGGTCGGCCACAAGGGGCAGAACGTTTTGACCGAAGGCAGCGACGCGGAGGCCCTGTCGCGCGGAATCTATGACGCCTATACGAACTTGAATCTCCGCTATTCCCAGATGGCTCCGCTCAGCATGTACGAGGAGAGGAATACTCGTACCAACCTGCCGGCTCAGATTGAGCTGTATGTGGCTCAGGGTGATGAATACCGCCTGCTCTTCGTCACCAAAGGGGGCGGCTCGGCCAACAAGAGCTTCCTCTTCCAAGAGACTCGAGCCATTCTCAACCCTGACAAGCTGATCGAATTCATCGACGAAAAAATGAAGGCGCTGGGGACCGCGGCCTGCCCGCCCTATCACCTGGCTCTGGTGATTGGAGGAACCTCAGCCGAATTCACCCTGAAAACAGTCAAGCTTGCGAGTTGCCGCTATCTCGACTCGCTGCCTACCAGCGGAAACGAACGCGGCCGGGCATTTCGGGACATGGCACTCGAGAATGAGATCCTGGAGCGCTCTCGACAACTCGGGATTGGAGCTCAGTTCGGCGGGAAGTATTTCTGTCACGATGTAAGAGTCATCCGCCTTCCTCGGCACGGGGCATCGCTGCCGGTTGGGATCGGTGTCTCGTGCTCGGCTGACCGTCAAGCGATGGGCAAGATCAACGGTGAGGGAATCTTCCTCGAGCAGCTCGAAACCAACCCGGCTCGCTTCATGCCCGAAGTCGTGCCGGGCGAACTGGGTTCGAAGGTGGTCGATGTTGACCTGAACCACCCCATGTCTGAGATTCGGGCGATGTTTTCAGGCTATCCGGTCAAAACCAGATTGTCGCTGACGGGAACGCTCATCGTGGCGCGTGACATCGCGCACGCCAAGCTCAGCGAACAGCTCGATGCGGGTGGCGACCTTCCTCAATATTTCAAAGATCACATCATCTATTACGCGGGGCCGGCCAAGACACCGGAAGGCTATGCTTCCGGTTCATTTGGACCCACCACCGCGGGTCGCATGGACGCTTACGTGGACTCCTTCATGGAGCACGGAGGCAGTCATATTACGCTGGCCAAAGGCAACCGTTCTCGGCAGGTTACCGCTGCCTGTCAGAAGCACGGCGGGTTCTACCTCGGCTCGATTGGAGGACCGGCAGCGATCCTGGCTCTGGAGTCGATCAAGAAGGTCGAGGTCGTTGATTTCGAAGAACTGGGAATGGAAGCCATCTGGCGGATCGAGGTCGAAAACTTCCCAGCGTTCATTGTCGTGGACGATAAGGGCAACGATTTCTTTAGCCAGATCTAACCCGGCTGAACTTTCGGAGAGGAGGGGCTCATCGGAGTTACGGCACTACTTCGATGCCACCGAGGCCTACAAAATCGCTATCGAAGGTGGCAATCGGGCGAACTTGTCTCCGCCGAGCCACAGCAACCAGAGCGACATCGACGAAACTGAGTCTGGAATCACTCTGCATACGAAAGGCATCGAACGTCTCCAGAAAGATCCCTGAACTTGGAACACAGCGCGGCTATTCCCAGCGCAGAGCTTCCAGGGGATCCACTCGGCCCGCCCGACGAGCCGGGGCGTAGGTTGCCACCAGCGCCACGCTGGCCAGGAGTACTGTCACCACCAAATAGGTCAACGGGTCGAGTGCTCCCACTCCGAAGAGCAGGCTCGACATCCACCGTGTCAACAGAAACGAAGAGCCCAGCCCTAGTGCCAGTCCGAAACAGATCAGGAGTAGCCCATGTCGAATCACAAGGGAATGGATATTCCGTTGGCCTGCGCCCAAAGCCACGCGGATGCCGATTTCTCGGGTACGTTGGCTGACTGTATAGTAAATGACTCCGTAGATGCCTACTACGGCCAGGACCAGAGCTGCGCCGGCTGCAATAGCCAACATGACCAGCATGAAAGACATCTGGGCTCGTGAGGCGGCGACAAGCGAGTCCAGACCCGTCATGTTGGCGACTGCGAGGTTTCCATTGACTGACCAGACTGCTCGCCGGATGTCTTCAGCCAAAGCCTCCCGATCGGTGCCGCTCACGCGAATCGTGTACCCCAGTGAGCGATGGATAAAGCGTTCTTGTCCCCACATGTTAGCCACCATCAGAGGCCAGTAGACCGTCGGCTGAGGTGCGGTGGCCAAGCCCGCATCGTGGACATCTCCGATCACTCCGACAATCTCTCTCCAGTTGTTGTCAAGACTCTCTTTGATCCGTTTTCCCAGCGCCTGTCCGGGCTCGGGCCAGTAGAGTCTGACAAAGGCTGAGTTGACACCAGGACGACGGGAGAGGCCTGGTGGACGTCGCGCCAACCAAACACGCGACCAGACATGAGGGGAATCCCCATCGACTCCAGATAGCCGGGAGAAATCCACTTGAAGGGAACACCGCCTGGGGCCTGCCCTGCCGCGACCGGGAATTCTTCGACTTCCAGGAAATCGTCATAGGCGCCTTCATTGGCCATCGGAATCGTGGAAACCAGTCCTGATCCGCCGACACCCGGCAGTCGTTGGATGGTTTCCGCGACTTGCTGGTGAACGAGAGCCACTTGTTTCGCGTCAGGGACTTCTGCCTCGGGGACAAAGATCTTCATTGTCAGCACTTCCTCGGGGTGCTCAAAGCCGGGAGCAACCTGCCTCAGTTCCTGGAAACTGCGGATCAGGAGACAGGATGCGATCAGGAGGATGAGTGCCAGGGCGATCTGTGTAATTATCAGCAGGTTGCGGACTCGGTGACGTTGGCCGTGTTGGCTCCGATCCCTAACCCCAGGGTGATCACAGAAAGCAAAGAAAAGGGAATTACAAATAAAGGTTGACAAATCTCCATTTGACTACACCGATCTAATATTAGGAGAAATGGTGAAAAACACAAAATCCGCTAAAGAAAAAAAGAGTGTTCCCTCGGAACCATGCGGCAAGCTCCCTCAATCTCCCGCTAAAGAGAGAGAGGGGAATGGCTACCCGCTACATCCAGGACCGTGGGAAGGGTTCTACTCCTATCCACCGTCCAGCGAAGACAAGCCTACTTGCAGTTCTTAACGTAGTCCTGCATCTGTTGATACGCTTCTTCCTCTTTTGGTAGCCCTCCATATTGGCTGAAAAGAGACCCGGTTTTTGCCCAATAGCGTAGTCAACAGCTTCAGGCATTGTGTTTTTCCAGTCCCCCCAACCATTGGGTAATCGAGTGTCAAAATGCCCATTCCTGTACTTGATTGTGATCACTACTCCAAATCGGTCGGTGACGGTAGCCCCTTTGCCTTCTTCTAGGACTTCAACAATGAATTTCTCCCCTTTCCATTCTAATGTGCATTGGTTTTTCATCTTTTCCTTCATGGCGTACTTCCCCCTTGTGTATGAAGACCGGGGAAAGTAGAATAGAAGAACCTAATTCGATTCTGCTTCCCCAAGGGCCGCTCAGCAAAGCGGCCCTTTCAATGAAATAGGCGCGGTCATTTTACCTCGTTGTGGCGGCCCCGGTAAAACCTCAAGGAACCCAAAATCTCAGGGGGTATCTCCTATGAAGTCAAAATTCTTGAGCAAAGACCACACAAAACGGGCTTCTCCCTGCCCCTCCAAACGAACTTTGACCATCTTAACATCTGCGCCTTGGATGATCATTTCGTCAATAATTTTCGGCTTCCAATGCTTCTGCATGATGAAGCAGTCCTTACTTGTGATGAGCAATCCAAGCTTGGAGGTGTTGTAGAACCCCATCGCTGTATGGGCGGTCATCAGGTTGGACGAACTATAGCAAGCCAAGCCACTAGCCTCATTTGTTATCCTTAGTACCTGGGCGTAGGCCGGGACTGTGAACAGAACCAGAAGAGCTAGAACGAGGTAGTGCTTCATGGTAGGGTACATTGGGTCCTCCGAGGCGGATCAAACACAAAGGATTATAGAACGACAAGGACGTTAGTAGGATTACACCACCATGAGACCTCCGATGTTAGATCCCAAACGAGACCTAAAAGGAGCAACCCCAGAGAAGCTGGCGAAGGCCCTGTTTCGTCGCTCAGTCCCGAGCAAACCGGCTAAGTCCGTTGTCAGCGATCAGGTCACGGTAGAGAAGGTTCCTGCCGACAAGCCTAGCCACCGTGTCCCGCATTTGCGCAAGCGTTCCTGAGTCCCGCATGTTGTGCTTTCCGGCGAACTCCTGCACGTAGCGGTTCAGGTGCTTGGGTGACAGCTTATGGAAGGTTCCTTTGTGCGCCCGTTTCAGGGTTGCCCAGAAACTCTCCACGCCGTTTGTGTGAGCCATGTCACGGACATACTCTGAGACGCTGTGCCGAACTGACTCATGGGGGAACGGCAATCCATCATAGGCGGTTGCGTCGTCCGTGTAGACCTGGGCTCCCGGCAGGGCGTTATCCTTCACGAATCCCTGCAAGCTCTCCGAGTCCACCCGCTGTGTGACCTTGGCCCGGACTTGTTTGGTGGCCCGGTCCTTGATTCCGACAACGGCGGTTTTTCCAACAGGACCACGGCCCGTATCGGCCAGTGCCTTGCGGCGGCTGTTGCTCATGTTTCGGCGGCGGCCACCGAAGTAGCTCTCGTCCACTTCAACTGGACCTGCAAAGTCACCGCTGGGCTCGTCACCCCATGCTTCGCGGATGCGGTGCAACATAAACCAAGCCGTAGGCTGAGACACCTTGATATCCCGGTGGAGCTTCATGCTCGACACGGATTTAAGGTTGGTCAAGCAGATGTAGATGGCAAAGGCCCACTTGCGAAGGGGAACCTTGGAATTTGCCATGGACGTTCCGGTTTTGATGCTGAAATAGCTTCGGCAATCCGAGCACCAGTAGGGCATTTTCTTGTGGCTGGCTGGCTGAGTTCTGGTGCTCCCGCACTTCCCGCAGCATCGACCGTTCGGCCAAAGTACGTCCTCAAACCATTTGGCAGCGGCCTTCTCAGATGGGAACATCTCAAAGAGTTCAATAAGGGAAAGACCTTCTCGGTGGGATCGTCCTGGTGCTTTCTTCAGCATAGGAATAGCATACAGGGTCAACCGGGATCTGTCAACCTTTATTTATAATTCCCATTGTGGCGAAGGCCTCTGCATGTGATTCTCACGGTGGGAATCCTGACCTTGGGCCTGACAGCGACGGTCGCGGTTGTCACCTACATCAACGGCTTTTATCAGCCCTTTCCGGGGGTCGATGCATCGGGGCTTTACCAACTTTTTGGGAACACTGAAGAAAGTCCCTATCTGCCGGTTTCCTACCTCGATTTCGAGGACTATGCGAAAAGCGCTAAGTCCTTCAAGGGGATCACAGCCAGCGCATCCAATGCCGCCAGTGTTCGGCATACGAACGAAACAGAGGTTGCCTTCGTGGAAGCTGTCTCAGGCAATTTCTTTTCGGTGCTCGAGGTACCGACCCTGCTGGGCAGAGGGATTCGACCGGAAGACGACGTCCCCGGAGCGCCGGCTGTGGCCGTTTTATCCCATGCCTGGTGGAGCCGAAGCTTTGCAGGGTCCAAAGCAGTTATCGGTCAGACGATCTATCTAAACTACCGTCCCTTCATCGTAGTGGGGGTCTGTCTACCCGAGTTCCTGGGGACCCCATCGAGCTTCCGTCCTGATGTCTGGATTCCGATCCAACCATTCCGCGATCGCTACGTGAGTTGGACGGCCCGGGCGGTGCAACGAGATGTTCCTTTGGTGCGAGTTTACGCCCGGCTGGTGGACGGAGTCACTCCACAGAGAGCATTTTCGGAACTGGCGGGCATAGCCAGCGGCCTGGATGAGACTTATCCCAGGCAGGATGAGCCACGGCGCCTTCGTCTTGAAAAAGCAACCTGGATCGATCCAGCGTCCCGGCTGGGCGAGATGCCGACCATCCGTCTGATGGTAATCGCGGTGACCATACTTCTTCTGCTGGTCTGCGCCAATACCTCGAACTTGCTGCTGGCTCTAGCCCGTGGGCGGGAGCGTGAGATCAATGTCCGGGCCGTCCTTGGCGCCTCTCCGGCTGGACTGCTACGCCTGGTCCTGATCGAAACCACCCTGATCGCAGGTACAGCCGGTGTGATCTCCCTCTTGCTGGCCGGGCCTGCAAGCTCGCGGCTGGGAAGCTACTTCGCCAGGCCCAGCGTATGGGGAGAGAACGTAGCCCGATAGCCAGTGTCGATGGCCGAGTGTTGCTCTGGTCATTCCTGGCCACCGCATTGGCTGGACTCTTGATCGGCTCGTTGCCTGCCTGGCGATCCTCTCGCCGAAATCTGATGGGGACGCTCCGAAGTAGTGGGACTGGAGCCGGCACCCAGCCGAAAACGCTGTTCGGGTGGCGCTTGCCGGAACTCCAGAGTGCTTTGGTCGCGAGCCAGGTGACTTTGACTGTGGTCCTACTGGTCGTGGCCGGCCTGGTGCTGCGTACACTGATCTTCGTGAACCAGCTCGATCCGGGATTCGACTACGATCGACTGATCGTCACTCATATTTCAACCAGCAGTACAGATCTCACTCCCGAGCAGCGAGATCTCTTCTTCCGTGACATGGCTCGAGAACTGAGTCAAGAACCCTGGATTGAGAGCGCAACCATCGCGGATTACCCACTGCTATCGCCCCATCCCTCAACCCCAATGAGGCTGGAAGGGCAATCTGAGGAGGCTACCCTGGTTTATTCCAAGGTGATCCCCGGCTTCTTCGAAGCTCTCGGGATCGAGGTGCTGCACGGCCGAGAGTTCGGTCCCAGGGACCTTCAGGGAGGCCAGGACGTTGCCATGGTCAACCAACTTCTGGCCGATCGCTACTTTCCCAAAGATCGGGCAACGGGTCGCAAGATCTGGTGGCCCGGGATGGATGGAGCCGAGAGGGAGTTCGAGATTGTCGGAGTGGTCGCGAACACCAAGACTCGCGAATTCCTGAGCGAGCCGGAGCCGACGGTTTACTTCTCCTACCCTCAGCATCGTTACCCTACAGGCAGTGCATTTATCGTTTCGACCCGGCAGGACGTGACAACATCGCTCACACCCCTGTTTCAATGGCTTCGAGCTTTCGAACCCCATCTTGCAATCGTGAACGTGATTTCGTATCCCGATGTGGTGAGAGGCTTCCTCTATACACATCGAATGAATGCGGAGCTTTTTTCGGCACTCGGATTCCTGGGAATCGCCCTGGCCGCCAGCGGAATATTTAGCGTGACAGCTCTGGCCGTGGGACGGCGACGTCGGGAAATCAGTATCCGGATGTCATTGGGTGCACAACGCCGGCAGATTGGCTCCCTCATGCTCAGGCAGGGGATGCTCCCGGTTCTGACCGGAGTCGTGGTGGGACTGCTTATCTCTCTTCCTGTTGCCCGGCTGACCGGGACGCTCCTGCAGGGGGTTTCTCCCAGCGACCCTTTAACCCTGTTCCTGGGTACCGGGGTTATCGTCTTGGCAGCTTTGCTGGCGGCCGTCTTCCCCACCGTGCGAGCGACACACATTGACCCCGTCCGTGCTTTGCGGCAAGAATAAGATCCGCTGACTTCTACGTACTCCAGATTGAGGCTTGAGTCCATGGACCAATGGGTCGGAAAAACCATCTCCCACTATCGCATCCTGGAGAAGATCGGCCAGGGCGGCATGGGTGAGGTCTACTTGGCTCGCGACACCTCCCTTGACCGCCAGGTCGCCCTCAAATTCCTTTCCCGAGAGATGCAGGCAGACGAGACCGCTCGGCACCGCTTTCTGAGAGAGGCGAAGTCGGCTGCCGCGATCGACCATCCTTTTGTGTGCAATATCTTTGAGATTGGAGAAGTCGACGGCAAGTCTTTTCTGGCGTTGGAGTACGTCGAGGGTTTGACTCTGAGCGATAAGCTGGCAGCAGGGCAGTTGCCGCTTGAAGAAGCCATCAAGACGGCGACCGAGATTGCCGAGGCACTGGAAGAAGCCCACAAGCGAGGGATCATTCATCGCGATCTGAAGCCCTCGAACATCATGCTCACGTCCGACGGGCACGTAAAGGTGATGGACTTTGGACTGGCCAAGCGAGTGGGTTCCGAAGAGGCCCCAAACCAGGAAGTCAAACTCACCAGTGTGACCAAACTAGGTTCCACCCTGACAAGTCTGACCCAACACGGCTCGATACAAGGGACAGTCCCTTACATGTCTCCTGAGCAACTCGAAGGTAAAGAAGTCGACGCGCGCTCGGATATCTTCTCTCTCGGAATCATCCTGTATGAGATGTCTACCGGCCGGCGGCCCTTCCAGGGTGATACCCAGATCACCCTGATTGCGTCGATTCTTCGGGACGCCCCGCACTCGATTGTGGAATTTGGAGAGGATCTTCCGGAGAGACTCGACACCATTATCAAGTGTTGTATGGAAAAGGATCCGATTCAACGGTACCGATCTGTTGTAGATCTTCGAAACGATCTTGCAAAGTTGAAGAGTGAGATCGACACCGAACAGTTGATGGCTCGAGTTCTTTCCAAGAAACCAAAGAACTGGCTCGCCTCCAAGCGATCCACCTCCCTTCTGGTCGCGGTCGTGGCACCGTGGGGACCTTCTGGTTTTGGCCCGACCGGGGGGACTTCGAGTCGCCTACCGGCGTGGTCTCCGACAGCAGAACATCACTGGCTGTCCTGCACTTCAGCAATCTCAGCGGAGACGACACACTGAACTGGCTCCGGACAGGGCTGACGGATCTGTTGGTGACTGCTCTTTCGCAATCGCCAAACATCAGAGTTCTTAGTACAGATCGGGTGGTAGCCATCCTGGAAAGAGCGGGGCAACTTGATCAGCAGATTACCTCTTCCGAGGTCATTCGGGAGGTCGCTCAACGGGGAGGTGTGCAGAACGTCTTGTTAGGGAGCTTTATGAAGGTCGGCGAGACCATTCGAATCACTATCCGGTTGCAGGACGCCGACAGCGGCAGCATTCTCGCTTCGGAAATGGCCGAAGGTGAGGGTGAATCCAGTATCTTTCCCCTGGTCGACGATTTGACCAATCGGATCAAGAATACTTTCGAGATTCCTCAGGCGGCTGAAATGGAGCTCAACCGAGATATCGAGGACGTGACGACCGCATCTTTGGAAGCCTACCGTCAGTATGCCGAGGGAATCAGGCTCAAGGATGAGGGCCAAGAGAGAGAAGCGATTCCCTGGCTCGAGAGGGCCGTCGAAATCGATCCGAACTTTGCCATGGCGTATGCGCAACTCTCCGTGATTCACGGGAATAATTCTCGCCTCACCGAGTCGGAAGATTACGCTCAAAAAGCCCTGGACCACGCCGACCGCCTGCCGGCCCGAGAACGCTACTACATTGAGGGGCTCTACTACAGTAAGGCTTCCGGAAGCGCACCCCGTGCGATCGAGGCCTATCTGCGTTTACTGGAGTTCTACCCGGATCACACAGCGGCTCGACACAACCTGGGGTTACAGTACCAGCAGCTCAACCGGCTGGATGAGGCCATCGAGCAATATGAACGGCTCATGCAGAACAACGATCCTCCCGTCGTGACGTACGGGAATCTCTCGAATCTCTACGCTGCGCGAAGCCAGTTTGAAAAGGGATTCGAAGTCATCACCAAGTTGATCGGTCGGCAGCCGGAGATTGCGGCAGGTCATCGCTATCTTGCGAATCACCTTGTGCAGTGGGTAAAGCTGGAGGAGGCCAAAGGAGCTCTTGAGAAGGTCGAGTCTCTGGCTCCGGGAGATCCTAGTCTTGCGGCCTCTTATAGTTCGATTGCGCTCCTGGAAGCGGATTGGCAGAAAGCTGAATCTTTTGCTGAACAGGCCTTGGCATCGACTGATCCTCTCCAGAAATACAATGCCGGTCCAGCCTTAATGGCCGTCACTCGCTTTCTTCAAGGCAAATCGGAGGCGGCCCTGGAAGGTCTTGCCCATAGTATCGAACTGGGTAGGAATGAGCCTCCCTTCGGGCTATTCCCTGTACCGATCATGTCCAAGTTCTTGCGCGACCTTGCCCAGCCTTCTGAGGCGCTCGAGTTGGTCCAGAACACGTCGGCCGACGGCCAGCCGTGGTTTATGGAGGCGAGCTGGCAACACGAATTGGCTCTGACCTTAGCCATGCTTGGCCGAGCGGAAGAGTCGGAGGAAGCCGCCACCAGATGCAAGCAGCTCTTCGAAGCCCACCCGGGGCCGACCACCGAGCCATCGCTGCAGCGTTTTGAAGGGGAACTAGCTCTGATAGCCGGGGATGCGACTCTTGCCGTCGAGAAGCTGGAGGCCGCCCGCGGCGGGTTGACGCCTCACGGCTTGAACGTGTGAAGTGAACATACCCTCGTTTCGTATCTGTTGGCGTCTGCCTACGTTGCGATAGGCCAGGACGAGGCAGCTCTGAAAGGGTTCCAAACAGTCGTGGATACGACCTCGGGCCACCTCAATGAACCGATTTCGTATGCGCGCAGCTTTTATTTCATGGCAAAGCTCCATGAACAACGTGGCGAATCGGACCTGGGACGTGAGTATTTCCGGCGGTTCCTTTCCTATTGGCAGCAAGGGGACATGGATCGCGAACGTATTTCTGAAGCTGAACAAAAGGTCCGTTGATCCCGCGAGGCGATTTCAGGTGGCTTTCTGACTGCGCGACGGCGCTCCTTAGGCGGATAATTTCCGCTCGGTTGGAGGAAGACCAGATCAGAGATGGCCCGCTTCAGGATCTATCGGTTCGTATGGATGGTTCTACCACGCAACGAGTCAGGAAGAGTTAGGAAGCATTTTGGAAAGCTTTACCATGATCAAATACGTCCATTTTGTCACAATTCTAGTTCTCCTGATCCTCTCGTCCTGCGCCCCTGAGGAGGAGGCATCGCGCCTCTCGATCGACTTCCAGAAGTACGAGCTCGAGAACGGTCTGGAAGTCGTGTTGCACGTCGATCGGTCTGACCCGGTGGCCGCCGTGGCGATGACCTTTCATGTTGGTTCAGCGCGCGAGTTAGAAGGAAAAACCGGGTTTGCCCACCTCTTCGAACACCTTTTTTCCCTGGATTCCGAGAATCTGGGGCAAGGCGGATTGGATCGTCTCATGACCCGGGTAGGGAGCTCCACCAACGGTTCGACAAGCCGCGATCGGACCAACTACTTCGAGGTCGTGCCCAAGGACGAGCTCGAGAAAACACTGTGGGCGGAAGCCGACAAGCTGGGCTACTTCATCAATACCGTCACAGAATCGGTGTTGGCCAAGGAAAAGCAAGTCGTTAAGAATGAGAAGCGACAAGGTGTCGACAACCAGCCCTATGGCCACGCGAACTCGGTGATGGATCGGGCGCTCTACCCGGCCGGGCATCCCTACCAATGGCAGGTGATCGGATCACTACAGGATCTGGATAACGCTACTTTGGAAGACGTACACGAATTTCACCGCCGATGGTATGGACCCAACAACGCGACTGTCGTCGTGGCCGGCGACATTGACATCGAGAAGACCAGGCACTGGCTTGAGAAGTATTTCGGCGAGATCCCGCGTTTGGAGCTGCCGAAAGTGGCCAAGCCGAGCCCCGTTAGGCTGACTGGGTCACGCCGCCTGTACCACGAAGACAACTTCGCGAATCTGCCTCAGCTGACGCTCGCCTGGCCGACGGTACCTCTCTATCACGCCGACTCCTATCCGCTGAGATTGCTGGCTCAGCTCCTTTCCGATGGTAAGACAGCGCCTTTTTACAAGGTAGTCGTGGAGGAGGAGAAATTGGCCCCGGCCGCGCCATGTTTGACCAATTGCAGGAATTGGCGGGCCGGTTCACCCTTCAGATTCGGGCCTTCAACGGCACGGATCTCGACGACGTGTATGCGGCTGTACAACGTGCTTTCACGCGTTTTGAGCAAGAAGGAATCTTACGCTCCAATCTTGATCGTGCGAAGGCCGGAATTGAAACATCGTTCTACGGTGGGCTGTCAAGCGTCCTCGGCAAAGCTTTCCAACTTGCCCAGTACAACATCTTTGCCAGCTCACCTGGCTATGTGGAGGAGGACATCGATCGGATCCTCGCCGTGACGGAATCCGATATCAAGCGCGTCTATGAGAAGTACATCCAGGGTAAGCCATTCGTGGCAACGAGCTTCGTCCCCAAAGGGTACTCCCAACTTGCGCTGGACGGCTCGGAGCAGGCCGAAGTCGTGGAAGAGCCGATCATCGCGGGCGCCGAGACGGAGGTCAAAGTAGCCCGACGGGGCGACATCGCCCGGACGCCATCGTCTTTCGATCGCACGATTGAACCTTTGTTCGGACAGCCTCCCCAGCTTTCGGCACCAGACGTTTGGAGAGAGACGCTTCCCAACGGAATGCGGGTGTTTGGGATTGAAGATTACGAGATCCCTCTGGTTCAGTTTGAGCTGCGCATCAAGGGTGGACTCCTCGCCGAGCAGGCCGATCGTATCGGTGCTGCAAATCTCCTGGCCGAGACGCTGACGGAGGGAACCGCCGACCGGACGCCGGACGAGTTGGAACAGGCCATCGATTTGCTGGGCCTCTCTATCCGAGTAAGCTCGGGCCGTGAGAGCTTCGTCTTCAGAGGGACTACCCTGACCCGTAACTTCGCCTCCGCTATGGCCCTGGTCGAGGAGATTCTCCTCGAACCACGCTGGGATGCAGAGAAATTCGAACTGGCAAGGCAGAGGGTCCGAAACCAACTTCGCCAGGCCGCCGCGAACCCCCTTTCCGTGGCCGCGGCTGCATTCAACCGGCTGCTCTACGGCGATCATATCCTGGCCGCAAACGCGCGAGGCAGCGTCGAGGCTTTGGCTTCCATCGGAATCGAAGATCTACAACGCTACTACAAGGCCGCCCTGGTTCCCCAAATGGCCACGTTCCATGTCGCGGGAGCGGTATCCCACAATCAGGTAGTCTCATCGCTGGAGGGGATCTCGGCCCGCTGGGAGGGTGGCCAAGTCTCGCTTCCCGAGCCCCCGTCCTTGGAAAGCCGGGGAGGCCTCTTCTTCGTCGATGTGCCCGGAGCCAAGCAGTCGGTAGTACAGATCGGCTACCTTGCGCTGGCCGAGAACGATCCGGAGTTCTACCCGGCAGCCGTGATGAACTTCAGATTGGGTGGTGGCGGATTTGCGTCCGACCTCACGCAAGCGTTGCGCGAGCAGAAAGGCTATACCTACGGAATTCGATCCGGCTTTCAGGGGACGGACCTTCCGGGGCCGTTCTTTATATCGTCGCGGGTTCGATCCAATGTGACTTTGGAGGCGCTGCAGCTGATCAAGGAGATCGTGGAACGTTTCGGCCCTGAGTTTGATGACAGCGATCTTGCGGCCACACAGAGCTTTCTCCTCAAGAGCAACGCGATGGCGTTCGAGACTCTTAGCAATAAGATCGGAATCCTCGCCGACATGAGCGCCTATGGCTTCTCGGCTAATTATGTCCTGGAACGCGAGGCGATCGTGCGAGAGATGACGGGGGCCCGGGTTGGCGCACTTGCGGAGCGTTACCTGGATCCCAACAAAATGGTGTGGCTGGTAGTCGGTGACGCCCGCACGCAGCAGTCCCGTCTGAGTAGGCTTGGACTGGGCGAGCCGGTGCTTGTGGATCGCCGGGGAGAGAGTATCCCAGCGACAAACTGATCTAGGAGTGTGCGCGGCAGAAATGATTGTGGCGAGAAAGTGGGGAATCGACGCCAGATTCTCTCGATTTCGAGGCGAATAGTGGTTCTATTTGCAGAGAAATCGGGAAGTTAGGGGCCGATTCTACCGCTTTCGCAGTTTCTGACTTGAAATTCACTATGAGTCGATAACCGGACCTTGGCGTTGAAATGCCGCCTCTCAGAGCACCAAGCGGCAGCGCGAGCGTCTACCCTCTGTGCCGTGGCGAAGGGGGGCGGGAGAGCTCGCACTGGTTGCACATTTCGAGAGACTTGCAGCCTAGCCCGGATTATGCAAGAACCGTAGGCCGGAGTTGAAAAGAGAGTCGAAAGTGGCCCAAATCGGGAGATCGAAGGTGCGACAGGCGGATTTTCGAGGGATCTCTGTGGACGAGCCGTGTGGAGTAGGTAGGGGAGTGAATTTCAGACGGAGTTGGGCCTGAATGAGTGTCCTAAACGATCATTCGGGAGCTAGGAGAGGCTAGGAGTCTGCGCGGCAGGAGTTTCTGATCAACGTGGAATTTCCAATTCTTGAGTTTATGTTTCGGGGTGCCCTATAAGAGAAAGGGCGATCTTTATCGTGCTTCCGCTTGCAGAGGCGGCCGAACTGCTGAAAATGAGCCCAGGGGGAGGGCATCTTTCCGTCCGAACCTGCTCAGCAGGTGGGTAGGCGCCCATTCATGCGTTTCAAGTTCAGGGCGAGACAGACCAGGTCCCACTCGCCTTCCACTTTCTCGAGTCCCCTCAAGCTGAAGGTTCGAAAGCCAAGGACCTGTTTAACCCAGCCGAATACAGGTTCCGCGATCACCTTGCGCTGGCGGTAGACAGTTTGCCCCGCCTCCGTGCCCAGCTTCTTGAACATGCGAAGCGTGGCGGGGAGATTTTCCGACGGCTCTGGATCTCGCCCCTCTCGGCCCAAAGAGATGTAGCCATCGATCTCGCGTTCTTCTAGACCTTCAAAGTTCTCCTCGGACTTATACCCGGCGTCGGCCACTACCTGCTCGGGAGGGTGCTCCAGGTTCTCTTGGACCGCATCGATCATCCCCAGTAATTGTCTGTTGTCGGCCGCGTTATTGGTAACCCCCGTGGCCACGATCATCTGTGTCTCCTCATCCACAGCGGCTTGCGTGTTGTAGCATTGTTCGAATCCCCCAGAGCTCTTCATGATTCGACTTTCCGGATCTGTAAAGTTGTCTTGGGCCTTCTCCTCGGGAACTCCAAACTCCCGCTTGAAGGGGCGTCCTCCGCGCGGGTTCTTGCGACCGTCTCCGGGCTTGCGGCCGCGCTTCCGATCCGCCTCGGCCTGCCGTTGCTCCACTCGCTGCTTTGCCTCCCCGATCTTTTTCAGCCGATCTTCGCGGCGGCGTAACTCTTCAGGCAGTTCGTCTCCCTGATTCTCTTCGCCGTAGAGCTCGTCTTCCGCTTTATCCACCTGCTGCGCACGATCCAACAGTTCGGCGATCTCTCCTTCCAGCCTTTTCTCTTCTTCCAACATCCGTGAATAGCTCATCGCCTTATGTTTGCTGGCGTTGGCCTTGATCTTACAGCCGTCCACCGCCACTCGCCCCAGCTTGACCAATCCCGCCTCGGCCGCGCTCCGCGCCACCTGTCCAAACAGTTTCTTGAACTCTTTGAGATGACGTTGACGAAACTCCGCCATCGTCCGGTGGGCTGGGAAATTACCCGCCGACAACACTCGAACAGCCACGTCCTCATACACTCGACGAGCCAGTTTCCGCGACGAGAACGTTCCCGTCGCGTACCCAAAAATCAGGATCTTCACCATCATCCTCGGATCAAACGGCCGATTGCGCCGCCCGTCCCCTTCGTACGGCGCGTAGAATCCACTCAGATCCAGCTCATCCACCGTTTCGGAGATAAAGTAGGACAGATGATCTTCCGGCAACCAATCTCGCGGGGAGGGGGGTAGCAAGAAGCTCTGCTCCGGCTGGTACTTCCGAAATGTCGTTCCCATATCGCCATTTTATTCACCAGCCCGGACATTTCCTGCCGCGCAGACTCCTAGGAGAGGCTAGCTGGAGTTAAGGCGATTCAAGACGAGGAGGAAAAGGGCCTGCTCCGGAAAGCCGGAGGAAAGATGGGCCCAGATGCGTCGAGTGGTTTGTCGAACCCGCGCCCCAATTTTGAGGACCCGGCGACGCAAAGTTTCGATTTCGAGTTTCTGCCAGGGGGTTCCATACAGATAATCGCGGAGTCGGACGAACATCTGGTAAGCCAGCCCATGCAGGAGAAGTCGAAACTGGTTGGCCAGGAATCGATGACAGCTCAGCCGATCCATACTCAGATGGTTCTTAAAAGCCTTGATGAAGTTCTCCGACTGTCCTCGATCGGTGTAGTGATCATAAAGGGACTGGGAAGAGAGATCGTCTCGGTTGGTGACCACAAAGCGACGATTGATCCCCCGATGGTCGACTTCCACTTTGACGATGACGCGACGGAATCGATCCCAGCTGCTGGCTCGATAAAGAAACTCGTCAAACTGACGCTGTTTTTCCTCGAACTCGTCGAACCTGAGTCGAGTCGACTCGAGCATCGGCTCGACCATCCGTTGCAGGCGGGGGTTCCGGCTTAACCCAATGACATATTGGAGTTTGTTCTCTTCAGATTCACAGAACTCGTAGAGCCGAGGCGTGGCAAAGCCGCTGTCGGCCCGGATCTCAATTTGAAGTTCCTTGCCAACTTCTCGTCGAATGGCTTTCACGATTCGTTTCAGAATAGGAACGATGTGAGAGGCAGCCCCCTTGTTTCCAGGCCTCAATACGACAGTGACCAGGTCCCCCGTAACGGCATCGAAGATCAGCCAAGGATGCAGAATGTGGTTTCGGTAATAGCCGTGGTAAAAAGAGAATTCCTGTTGGCCGTGAGTGTGGTCGTCAGTACTGTCCAGGTCCAAGATGACCGGGTCGGGGCGTCTCTTCTTCAGCGAGCGGACATAACGCTGTAGGAACCCCCGGCTCAGACGCATGAGATCCTTCTTGCTGACAGAGTTTTCCAAACGGGAAAAGTTGCTTGGGTGGCCAAGTCAGGATCGCTCTCAGGTAACTGATCACAGACGGTCTTGAGCATGGGATCCGAGCGCAGCGTGTCCGCGTCATTGCAGTCTTCGTACCCGGCAACGATCTGAAAGACTCGTTGTCGGATCAGCTTTAACTGCTCATGACGAACGTAGCGTTGGTCCCGGCTATCCGCAATACACGAACTGAAGTCCTCGCAGAGTCGATCTTGCCGATCCAGGGAACCAAACAACAGCCATCCGGCATCGGAAGTCAGGTTCCCACCATCAAAACGAGCCGTGATTTGTGTGTGCGAGTGAAATGCCAGGGTGGTCTGACAGACTGGGTTTGACATTGCCGTAGTTCTCCGATAAGGATTTGTTTAATAAACCCGTTTATATCAGAGAGCTACGGCATTTTTTCTGGTCCCCAATCCACTCGAATCCGGATCTCTTGCATAATCCGGGCTAGTGCACTGTCTCCTTGGGGCTCGGGATTCGGCCGAGCCCGAGCCGGAGAACCGGGTCGATCGATCGTTTTCGAAGAGGAGTAACACCCTTGCGACATCTCCATCGGACGGGCCTTGCAGCGTGCCCAGGTCTCGTAGCCGCTCTGTGTGCCGGAGTTTCGTTGACCGCCTTGCCGCTCGCCGCGCAGGGCACGACCCACCGGCTGCCGCTGACACCGGCCAACATCCATTGGGGCTACTACGACGCCTCTCTGGAGCCGGCCGTGCGCATTCGATCGGGCGACCGCGTCTATTTCGAGAACCTGCTCGCACGCGGCTTGGGCCGGCTGCGGCTGGCGGGATTCACGGAGGACCGATTCACCCCCGCGATGCTCGACGTCGAGCGGGTCGAAACCATCCGGATGGGGTCACATCCGCTCAGCGGTCCCATCTACGTCGAGGGTGCCGAAGCCGGTGACGTGCTCGAAGTGCGTTTCGTAGACATCGGCTTTCTTACTTCGTACGGGGTCAGCGGCTTCCTGCCCGGAGGGGGCACGCTCCCCGACGACTTCCCCTCGGGCGCCCTCCGCGGCTTCGAGATCGACACGATCGCTGGGACGGCGAGTATGGTAGGCGTGGAAGGGGTCTCGATTCCCGTGCGCCCGTTCTTCGGATCGATCGGCGTGGCGCCACCCCTCCTGAGCGGACGCGTCAACAGCACCGCGCCCGGCGCCCACGCCGGCAACCTCGACAACAAGGATCTCGTCCAGGGCACGACGCTGTATCTGCCCGTGCACGTCGCTGGCGGGCTGCTCTCCATCGGCGACGGGCACGCTGCGCAGGGAGACGGCGAGGTTAGCGGTACGGCCATCGAGACGTCCCTGTACGGCACGATCGAGATCGTGCTCCACAAGAATCGAACCCTGCGCTGGCCGCGGGCTGAGACGCCAACCCACTACATGTCAATGGGCCTGCATCCCGATCTGGACGAGGCGGCGTGACTCGCGACCCGCGAAATGGTCGAGTTCCTGGTGGCGGAGAAGGGGATGAGTCACGGCGATGCGTATATCCTCTGCTCGGTCGCGCTCGACCTGAGAATCACGCAGCTGGTAGACGGCACCAAGGGGGTGCACGGGATGTTGGCAAAGGCGTTATTTCTGCGCTAGGAGCCTGTCCCCTGCAACTTCTTTACAATCGAGTCGAGTTTCCGCAACTGGGAAATGACTGCCACTTGGTTGCGTCGTCGGTGCCTAGTTGCCCCTCAACATGTTGTACATCCCCTCGATGTTGGCAGCTCGCCAGGCGTCGAAGGAAGCCCAATCTCGATAGCTTTCCAGCATGATGCTCTCCTGCATTTGTGCCAGAGATCTGCCCGCCGCGATTCCCTGGGCAACCGCATCCCGGAGAGCTTCGACGTAGTGGCGATGGTCGACCACGTCGGCGGTCGTGCCGACCTGGCCATGTCCGGGGATGACGATGTCGGCTCGCATTGCTTCCACGGTTCTCATTTCGCTCAACCAGATTTCGAGGTCGTATCCGGCGAGGTTCTGGAATGGCAGTCGTTTAATGCTCACGAAGTCGACGACAAAGAGCGCATTCTCGGCCGGAAAGCGGAGTATCGACATGTTGGCCGAATGGGCCGGACCGGGGTGGATCATCTCGACACTCTTACCGCCCAGCATCACGCTGTGCCGGTCGGAATAGAACGTGGTGGGTGGATGTACGCCGTCGGGGAGCCCGTCACGCATATTCTCGTGTCCGACAAACTCCGCGCTGTCTGCGAACACTTCTCCACCCGAGGCATGATCGGCGTCGCTGTGGCTGTAGAGAACGTAACGGACCGGGATCCCGAAGCGAGTGTTGATCTCGGTCTTGAGCCACCCGGCAAAGTCCCGATTGATCGGGTCCGACAGGATGATTCCTTCAGCCGTCACCAGCAACACCGTGAAGTGGTTGTTGTTCTGGGCCCGGTACAGGTTTCCCGCGACATGGCTGATGTTCCGCGTCGGCTGTCGCTGCGCAAAGCCGGTCGAAACCAATCCGGCCATCAACAAGGCGATCCCAATTGCAAGCATTATGCCTCTTCGCTTCATCGTAGTTTCCCCCTTCGTGTATTACAGATGTACCACATCGGCGAGCGTGATCTGTTGGACGTCGCAGCCAAAACACCAGTCCTCCTCATGTCCCCGCGCAGCTTCTGGGAGAAACTTCGTTAGCGCTCTGAGGGCACCAGACGTTTGAGTTTCTCGAACCAGTTCAGATGCACAGATAGATCCGTTGAAACTTCACCAGTACCGGCCGGCTGGTTCAGGACAAAACGTTGACCGTCCGGCGAGACGTCGTAGTTTCGGTTCGGTGCTGTCTGCACGAAGAATCGTCCGGCGAAAAGCAACTCCGGCACGCCGCGGCGAAAGTTGTCAGCGCTCGATTCTATGGCCACATGGTAGATGCCCCGGTAGTCGGCAAAGAACAGCTCCTTTCCGTCTCTTCTCCAGACCGGTGCCATCCCCCCCCATCGGTTGAGATCTGCCATCTCCCTCCGCTGGCCAGCGGCTCTACGTAAATCTCATCCCGCCCGGTTTCGTCAGAGGTGTAGGCGATCCAGCGTTGGTCCGGGGAGAAGGTGGCTCCCCATTGATAGCCTTGCCCAGTCCCGAATGGCCGCTCCTTGACCAGCCCCCCCCTCCTCGAATTCGAGGAGCTTGATGTGAACTGTCGGGGAGTAGGTCGTGATCGCCAGAAGTCGATCGTCTGAGGAGATCGACGAAAGGACTGTGACCTGATCTCCAACAAAAACCACGGCCTCTGGAGTGCTCCCTTCCCAGGTCCTGGAAAAGATTCCCCCTTCCTGACCCGGCCGGGTCGACGAGTAATAAATGCGGCTTCCGTCGGAGGACCAGAGGGGAGACCCACCTGGCCCCTGGAACGTCAAGCGGGTTGCGACGCCGCTCTCCAGGTCGCCCACAAAAACATCCCCCCTTCCACCGACTCCGGTCCCGTAGGCGATCTGTCTACCGTCGGGGGAGAAACTAGGAGTGGTGAAGCTGCCGCCTGGAAAGCTTAAGCGTGTGACCATCCCCTGACGATCCGCCAGGACGATCCTGATGTCGGACTCCCCACTCTCGACTGGTCTGTAAAGCAACGTTCCGGAGTCGGAAATCGCGAAGTAGCCAGCACCGCTGCTTGGCTCCCGCCCGATGGACTCACTGATCAAGCTCGGCTGGCCGGTCACTTCCAGCTCTTCCGGATCAAACGGCACCGCCAGTAGTGCGCCTGACCGCATGTAGAGCAGATGGCCAGAGAGAACGTAGCGCCCCATGTGCCCGCCTTGAATCAACGTTTTCATTTTTCCGTCTCGCCGCGAGTAGACAGCGATGTGGGCATCATCATAAGCACTGGGAGCATCAACGAAACCGCGGTCAGGAGGATCGCGTCACCACCCGGGAGCACTTGAGGAAATCGGTGCGTTCGTTCCCCGGCAGCTTCGTCAACCTCCGTCAACATCTGGGGAACACCGCCACCCGAAGCCTGGACCTCCCACAGGCCACTCTGATAGTTGGGCGAGAATACGATCGTTTCATTCTCACCCCACCATGCCCCCCTCGTCAGGCCTTCCACTTCCGTGATGTCCTGCACATTGGCACCCCGGCTGGCGACCTTCTTGAGCTTGCCGCCGGCAAAGAAACCGATCCATTCTCCATCCGGTGAGAAAAAAGGACTGATGGCGCCTTCAGTGCCCGGAATTGCCTTCACCTCAGAATCATCGAGTGAACGGACAAATAGCTGGGTTGCATTCCCAGCGCCGGCCATCCAGACAAACTGCTGCCCGTCACGGGAGACATCCAGAATTGGATTGTCCACAAAGTTGACCGGCAGGTTCCACCCGTTGGTGTGAATCGAAAAGGCGATCGGTTCTTGAACCGCACCGGTGCCGTTTCCACCCCATTGAGTGATTGCCACAAACAGGAGCACTAGAGCCAACAGACCCCACGGAAGGACTGTCGTTGCCAACGATCCCGGCCCACTCCCCGCTCCCTCGAGGCTTCTCGTTGCCGGATCTCCCGATGTCGTCTCCTCGAGCGCGATTCGCGCCTCCCCGATATCTCTGAGCCGCTGCCGCACATCGCGCCTGAGGCAACGTCGCAGCAACTCTCGCAGGTGGCGCGGAGTAGCGGGCGGAAGGAGGCGCCAGTTCAAATCAGCTCGCAAAACAGCCGCCAACGAGTCGGAGACGGTCTCTTCTTGGAAAGGGGAATGACCTGTCAGCATTTCGAAGAGGACGACTCCAAAGGACCAGATATCGGCCCGCTTGTCCGCCGCTTGCCCCCGGGCCTGTTCGGGGGACATGTAGGCCGCCGTTCCCAAAATGAGCCCGGCCTGGGTGGCTTGCATGGTCAGCGTAGGTGACTGAGTCAGATCAGCACCGGAATCGGCCTCCGCGGCCATCGCCTTGGCCAGTCCGAAATCGAGGATCTTGACCGTCCCCTCAGGTGTGACCATTACGTTGGCCGGCTTGAGATCCCGGTGGGTGATTCCCTTCTCGTGAGCGGCCTCCAGTGCTTCAGCGATCTGAAGTGCAATCTTGGTTGCTACGTCGGGCAAGATCGGGCCTCGACTGATGGGGGAGGCCAGTGTCTCGCCCCCAACCAGTTCCATAGCGATGGCGTGGGTGCCCCCTTCTTCTTCCAGGCCGTAGATTCCCGCGATATTGGGATGGTTCAGCGAGGCCAATACTTCCGCTTCTCGCCGGAAGCGTGCCATGCGTTGCGGATCCTGAGCAAAGCTCTCGGGAAGGAGCTTGAGAGCCACCTGGCGTTTGAGTTTGGTGTCCGTGGCCCGGAACACCTGCCCCATTCCTCCCTCGCCGATCAATTCGGTGATTTGGTAGTGGGCGATGGTTTGGTCGATCATTGCTCGGGTCGCGCCAGGTTGCAGTCACTGGAATAGAGGCTGGCCCAATGCTAGGCGGATGGCTGTGAGAATGCAATCAAAGTCATAGTTGAAGAGCCTAACTCCGTGGCCTTTTGCTTTCCGAGGCGAGGGGAACAGGCTTGGAGCTGGGGCAGCCCGGGACTGGACAGCCTACGACACGTTGACAAGCTCAAGTACCCTCCCCAGACAGCCCTCACTCACAGCTTCCCGACTATTCCTATCGGATTGCGACTTCTGCGATAGCCAGCTACTATTCTACAGTACTTTCTCGCACACAAGCTGGGGCGGCCAGGTGATCGGTCAGACCTTCTTACACTATAGAATCCTCGAGAAGCTCGGTCAGGGCGGCATGGGGGAAGTCTATCTGGCTCAGGACACAGCGCTGGGGCGCAAGGTGGCCCTCAAATTCCTCCCTGAGGAGCTGAAGCGTGATGAGGTAGCGCAAGAGCGATTCTTGAGAGAGGCCAAGTCCGCTGCTGCCATCGATCATCCTTACATTTGTGGCATCTTCGAGGTCGGTGAGGTCGAGGGGATAGTATTCCTCGTGCTGGAGTACGTGGAAGGTCCTACCCTGAGCGATCAGTTGGCCAGCGGGACGCTGTCGCTGAAGCGTGCACTCAGGATAGCAAGTGGTGTCCGGTCAGGGGGAGACGCAGCAGGCGACGTTGACGAGACTGACCCTGGATGGCACGATTCTCGGCACTCCGGCCTACATGTCTCCGGAGCAACTGCGTGGAGAGGACGTAGACGACCGATCCGACATATTCTCCTTCGGCAATGGGCACTATTTGCGGGCCGCCTGAGCGATCTTACCCCCGATCAGTGCGATCTTCTGATCGCGCAGCCGCTTTTCGTTCAGCCAGTACGGACTGGTGATCTCCTTGAAGGCATAGATTGCCGCCTGGATACCCTCGGCCCAGGCCACCGTGATCAGTTTAATGTCGCCGTGGACATCGCCGACGGCAAAGATTCCGCGTCGGCTCGTTTCAAAATAGGGATCGATGGCAATACTGCCGTCCTCGCTCAGGCGGACATCGAGACGTCGGAAAGTGTCCTTGGCCGAAAGAAAGCCAATCTGCACGATGATCACATCGCTGAGTAGAGTCTTTCCTTTCGTCAGTGTGAGGGAAATTCGGTCCCCGCTGAACTTTGCTGACTGGATTTCACAGGAGGCGTGGAGGACTCCTCCTGTAGCCTCGACTCTGGCCAGTGTGTCGGGTTTTCCAACCGTAGAAGACTCGCGTACGATCAGATCGACCTGACCTCGGCGTTCCAAAGCCATGACGGCCGCGTCCAGGGCCGAGTCTCCACCCCCGACCACGGCCACGCGCTGCCCCTTAGTCGCCAATCCTGGGGACCTTGTAATGGACTTTCTTGGACTCCAGCTCGTCCAGTACCGGCAGCCTGCGGGGGAAGTGCAGCAGCCCGCATGAAATAATCACCTTCCGGCAGAGATAACTCGTTCGATTGGTGATGACACACTTCAGGGGATCTTCTTTTTCAATCTGATCGGTTTCCTCGATATCCACCAGCTCTTCGTTGAACCGGAACTGTACAACGGCCTCAATGGCCTGTCGGTAAGTCCGCTCCGAGAGTTCTTCACCGCTGATGCCGTCGGGAAAGCCGGGGATGTCGACGACTCGCTTGTCCGGATAAAGGAACTGGGGCTGTCCGCCGGCACGATCCTTGGCTTCGATGACCAGAGTAGTCAGGGCTCGATGGGCGGTAGTCAGGCCCGCCGCCAGACCGGCCGGACCGGCACCGATGATGATCACATCCCAGTACGGCAGATTGGCGAAATCCACCCCCTCGTCCAGTTCGGTCACCCTGAAATCACTCACACCAGCCGCTCATTCTCCGAGAAGTCGGTCTGCACTGTTATTCATGCTTGGGTTAGACAGGTCCCTCAGCTTAACAGAGAATAGACGTGACCCTTTTTCCAAATAGATTCTCGACGCACTCCAAGGCCTTCCGGCAGAAGCCCTGTGATCGGTCACACACTCCTTGCACTATAGAATCTCAGAGAGCTCGGAGGTAACTATGCGTCAACCAGCATTTCCCACAACGGCAGGTCTGTTCGTCTTGCTCATTTTGACGGGCGACGCAATCACGGCACAAGCTGCACACCAGTACCGGCATCTACCCCAAGTCGGAGGGTTTTCCATCACGCGGTCTGGCTCCGGCAACGACGCGGTTTGTGGAGGATTACAGGGGTTCGAGATGGAGGCCCTCCTGGAATCGGCCCGACTCGCCGCGAGAGTGGACTCGAGCAGTTCTACCACCCGCTACACTTCCGCCGGCGGAGACAGCATCACAGATCTAACGGGATTTACTCGCCAGGCCGAGTTGGCCTTCCAATTTGCAGTGGAAATCTTGGGTGCGCAACTCAATCTCGATATTCCGATTCACGTGGAAGCGATGTTCGAACCCTTGGCAGAAGGAGTACTGGGCGCAGCCGGTCCTGCCGGGGTTTTCGTTCCAACTGATCCCAGCAGCGGGCTGCCTGCCCTCCCTCCGGCGCTTCTCGACCAAGTAGTGGGGAGGGACTTTTCAGGCCCAGGGGTGCCCGACATTACAGCGTCCTTTAACAGTAGTGAGCCCTTCTGGTACTTTGGGCTGGATGCCGATCCCGGCCCCATCGACTTCGACTTTGTCTCTATCGTGCTGCACGAATTGTTCCACGGACTTGGATTCATCGACTCCTTCTCCATCACTGAAGACGAGTCTCAGGGAATGTTCGGAGTGGGGGATGACTCAGTTCCCGTGATATTTGACACTTTTCTGGAGAACGGTTCTGGTGAGACCCTGATTGATCTTGCCAATCCTTCGGCTGATCTGCTGACTGCATTGACCGGCGGAGATCTTTTCTTTGCCGGCCCGGTAGTCATTGCCACCAATGGGGGCACGCCAGCCAGGTTATTTGCCCCCTCCTCCTATGACGGTGGATCCAGCACCGGCCACTGGGACGATGCGACCTTTCCGCCCGGCAGCGCGAACGCGCTGATGACGCCGTTCCAGGGGGAGGGCGAAGCCAACCACGATCCGGGTCCCCTTACGATTGGGTTGTTGCGCGACCTCGGCTATCTCAACGCTATGCTGCTGCGCACCTTGTCAATTCCGCAATTCGGAGACGGAGCCGGGATAACCTCCGACATCGTAGTCGTCAACCTGTCCGTTTCGAACCGGGTACAGGGAACCGTTCATTTGTTCGATCCTGACGGAAACGAGCTGGATGCGGCCAGCGTTGTGGCCGGCGGTACCGCATTCGATTTGGCTCCCCGGGGAAGCCGGACTTTTTCAAGCAACGGTACCTCGCCCGACGTGACTACCGGATCTGCAGTCGTGGAATCCAACGGCGCTGTTTCAGCAGTGATTCGTTTTGAATTGACCGGGACGGGCGTGGCCGGAGTCGGTTCGGCTCCCTCTCTAAGCAAGGCCATCGCACCGGTGCGCCGCCAGGGTGCACTCAGCACCGGAGTCGCTTTTCGCAACACGAGCCCCACGCCGATTACGGTCAATCTCACGCTGAAAGACGAGAATGGCGAATCCGTCGCGAACGGCGAAACCTCGGTAGACCTCGCAATAAACGGGCGTAGCGCCAGCTTTATCCATGAACTCTTCCCCCAGGCCCTCACAACAAACTTCAGAGGCACTCTCTGCCTCGAAACGGAAATGGGAACCTTCGCGGGCGTGGCTATTGAGCTGGAATTGCTGCGAGCTTTTACCACCCTTCCCATGTCCGCGCCAGAAAACTAGCCCGGATAATTCACGCGTTGTCGGCTGCCTTGCCGGGATCATCCGGCGAGGAGCCCGTCCGAGTAGCGGGGAGCGAAGTGCCTATCGTGCAATTCTTTGCCGGAGTTCTTGATATCCAAGTCACCGGCGGATACTCTACCCCGAAGCGACAAATGAAACCCCCGAGATGTTTCCTGTCTCATGCTTTGGTCTGGTTATTCCTCAGCCTGGTCTGCCTCGGTCAGGCGGCGAGTACTCAACGGTACAAGATCGTAGGAAAGGTGATAGCCAATAGCCTGAGCGCTACCGGCATCGCCACCCTGACAGTCTCTTTGAGCGCGAGTGCTTTCCCAGCCTACCAGCGAGCGCAGGTGGATGGGGATGGCAACTTTGGATTCAAGAACCTACAGTCCGGCTCGTACACTTTGATCCTGAGAGTTCCTGGCGCCGGATCAGCGCGCCAAAACGTGGAGGTGGGCCCCACTCGGGCCGACTCCCGGGGGCAGATCTCGACCACCTTGGTGTTCACGGGTAACGGGCGTCCGACACGGTTCAACGTGACTTCGGTGCGACGACTCTCTATCCCGCAAGAGGCGGTAGATGAATACCAGAAAGGCTTGAAACACCTAGAGAATCAGAGGATCGAGAAGGCCCTCCAATCGTTCCAAAAGACGATCGAGATTGCCCCTCAGCATGCAAGTGCTCGGAACCGCGTGGCGACGATTCAATATCAGAGGGGTGAGTATGGGGCTGCCGAAAAGCAGTACCGTACCATACTGGAGCAAAGACCGAACTACTTTGCCGCACTGATCAACTTGGGAGGGGTTCTACTGGCCCAGGGCCGCCATGAAGAATCTCTCGAAATCAACTTTCGTGCCCTCGAAGAACGATCTGACGAGCCCTTGGTCCAGGCGCAAATCGGCTATTGCTTTTACAACCTCGGAGAGTTCGACAAGTCAGAGCAGTATCTGAAAAGGGCCAAGGAGTTGGAGCCCGGTCACTTCTCTTTTCCTCAGTTGCTTCTCGCCGAGATTTACAGCCAGCGTCGAGATCTGGAAGCCGGCATCCGGGAATTGGAGGAATTCCTTCGGTTGCATCCCGATTCAACTCGCGTCGCGGAAGCTCGAGACAGGTTGGGAGCAATTCGAAACCAGCCGCCGAGACCCTGACCTGAAACTTGGTCGGGGAAGCGGGGTGTGGCGGGACGCTCTTGTAGGCCGAGCAGCTTGCTTGGCACCCGGCGATTGGCGGCGGAGTGAGCAGATGACAACCAGAGTGGCTGTCCTACAGGGCTCCGTCGGCAACCGAGTCGACCCTTGCCAGGTTTTCTCCCCTGAATGATCCAGCGCAGCCGGAGGCGGCGCTAAGAAAGGGGCGTAAATCATTTATATTATTTGATTTAATAGTTCTCTCCTTAGCCCGGATTATGCAAGAACCGTAGGCCGGAGTTGAAAAGAGAGTCGAAAGTGGCCCAAATCGGGAGATCGAAGGTGAGACAGGCGGATTTTCGAGGGATCTCTGTGGACGAGCCGTGTGGAGTAGGTGGGGGAGTGAATTTCAGACGGAGTTGGGCCTGAATGAGTGTCCTAAACGATCATTCGGGAGCTAGGAGAGGCTAGCTGGAGTTAAGGCGATTCAAGACGAGGAGGAAAAGGGCCTGCTCCGGAAAGCCGGAGGAAAGATGGGCCCAGATGCGTCGAGTGGTTTGTCGAACCCGCGCCCCAATTTTGAGGACCCGGCGACGCAAAGTTTCGATTTCGAGTGTCTGCCAGGGGGTTCCATACAGATAATCGCGGAGTCGGACGAACATCTGGTAAGCCAGCCCATGCAGGAGAAGTCGAAACTGGTTGGCCAGGAATCGATGACAGCTCAGCCGATCCATACTCAGATGGTTCTTAAAAGCCTTGATGAAGTTCTCCGACTGTCCTCGATCGGTGTAGTGATCATAAAGGGACTGGGAAGAGAGATCGTCTCGGTTGGTGACCACAAAGCGACGATTGATCCCCCGATGGTCGACTTCCACTTTGACGATGACGCGACGGAATCGATCCCAGCTGCTGGCTCGATAAAGAAACTCGTCAAACTGACGCTGTTTTTCCTCGAACTCGTCGAACCTGAGTCGAGTCGACTCGAGCATCGGCTCGACCATCCGTTGCAGGCGGGGGTTCCGGCTTAACCCAATGACATATTGGAGTTTGTTCTCTTCAGATTCACAGAACTCGTAGAGCCGAGGCGTGGCAAAGCCGCTGTCGGCCCGGATCTCAATTTGAAGTTCCTTGCCAACTTCTCGTCGAATGGCTTTCACGATTCGTTTCAGAATAGGAACGATGTGAGAGGCAGCCCCCTTGTTTCCAGTCCTCAATACGACAGTGACCAGGTCCCCCGTAACGGCATCGAAGATCAGCAAAGGATGCAGAATGTGGTTTCGGTAATAGCCGTGGTAAAAAGAGAATTCCTGTTGGCCGTGAGTGTGGTCGTCAGTACTGTCCAGGTCCAAGATGACCGGGTCGGGGCGTCTCTTCTTCAGCGAGCGGACATAACGCTGTAGGAACCCCCGGCTCAGACGCATGAGATCCTTCTTGCTGACAGAGTTTTCCAAACGGGAAAAAGTTGCCTGGGTGGCCAAGTCAGGATCGCTCTCAGGTAACTGATCACAGACGGTCTTGAGCATGGGATCCGAGCGCAGCGTGTCCGCGTCATTGCAGTCTTCGTACCCGGCAACGATCTGAAAGACTCGTTGTCGGATCAGCTTTAACTGCTCATGACGAACGTAGCGTTGGTCCCGGCTATCCGCAATACACGAACTGAAGTCCTCGCAGAGTCGATCTTGCCGATCCAGGGAACCAAACAACAGCCATCCGGCATCGGAAGTCAGGTTCCCACCATCAAAACGAGCCGTGATTTGTGTGTGCGAGTGAAATGCCAGGGTGGTCTGGCAGACTGGGTTTGACATTGCCGTAGTTCTCCGATAAGGATTTGTTTGATAAACCTTTTTATATCAGAGAGCTACGGCATTTTTTCTGATCCCCAATCCACTCGAATCCGGATCTCTTGCATAATCCGGGTTAGGCCATCGGGAAATCCTACCAGAGAGCCCTCCAGAGTCATGCAGCGGAACGTGGGAGCCTGCTCCGTCTGGCGAACCCCCGCTCTCCAAAGCGGGCATAGCAATCCAGTGAGGAAACTGATTCCGGCTAATGCCGGAGTTCGCCGGGCCGAGCCGGCTCCCACATTCTCTTCGTTCTACTCCCAACGGAGAGCTTTGAGAGGATCAACCTGCGTGGCCCGGCGGGCAGGGAGAAATGAGGCCAGGCCACTGGCAGCACAGAGCACCAAAACGATGAGTGCAAATGTGGCGGGATCGCTGGGGCTGACTCCATAGAAGACCGATGCTGCGACTTGAGCCAGGACAAAGGCCAAGACCAGACCGATCGTCAAACCGGCCAGCGTCATCGAGATTCCACTCTTCAGAATCATGCCGCGAATCTCGCCTGGCCGCGCACCCAACGCGATGCGTATTCCAATTTCTCGAGTGCGACGACGAACGCTAAACGAGACGACTCCAAAGAGTCCCACGGCAGCCAGAGCCAGACCCATAACACCAAACAGCGACAGAAGAGAAGTAGCCATCCGGGTGCCAGCAAAAGTCCGTTGCGAGAGGAGCGAGCTTACATCCTTGAGCCCTTGGACCGCAATCTGGGAATCGAGATCTGCCATCTCCTGGCGAAGCACCTGGGCCCGTTGAGCTGTGCTGGAGGGTCCGGTTAGCAGGACCGTACCTCCACCTTCGTAATTCTGCGAAAGCGGTAAGAAGAGAAAGGATTGAGGAGGTTCATCGTAGTTCCTGTATTTGCCGTCCCGGGCAATGCCAATCACGGTGACAGGGCTCTCTTGCCGTGAATCGATCCAGAATCGAGAGCCAATGGCCTCCCGACCTTCCCAAAGCAAATCCGCCATCGTCTGATTGATGACGGCCACTCGTCGAGTTTCGTTTGTATCCCTAGAATCGAAGACCCGTCCTCGCTCGAGAGTAGTGCCTGCTGCTTCGAAGTAGCCGTCCGAAGCGACAGTCGCCAAGACTCCGATTGCTTCATGTCCATCTTCTGGTACATCTCGTCCATCGATAATCACAGTCTTCGTATCTAGAAGCCAGTCCATCGGCAAAGGACTCACGAACGCGGCGTACTCCACCTCGGGCCGGGCCCGGAGCCGTACCAGCAACTCTTCATACAGCTGGCTTCCCTGGGTCTCGTCGTATCTCAGCAACGAAGGGTAGATGGATCCCAGTAACATGTTCTCTTTTCGAATCCCCAGGTCCATGTCTTGAGCGTTGCCCAGGGTCTGGACGAAGAGGGCAGCAAAGACCAATAGCACGAAGCAGGCGGCCACCTGGGCACTGACGAGTAACTTGCTGAGCGGGATTCGGAAGCCCCGTACGGGTTCGATTCTCTCTTCATTTCGCAGGCTTGAGACCAGGCTGGGCCGGATAGTCTGTAACGCCGGAACGAGTGAGAAGAAGAGAGCCGCCAAGATTGATACGACGAGCGTGAAAAGAAGCACTCTGCCATCGACGGTGATATCGACTCCAAGCCCCAACTCTTCAGAGCTCAGGAAGCTGCGGGTCAAATAGCCTGAACCCGACCAGGCTAGCAAGCAGGCCAGACAGCCGGCCGCCAGAGAAACGATCAGCCCTTCGGCCAGCAGTTGCCTGATCAACTGACGGCGAGAAGCACCCACCGCCAACCGCACCGCCACTTCCCTTTCTCGCCAGCTGGCCTGAGAGAGCAGAAGGTTGGCAACATTAGAGCAGGCTATAAGGAGGACGAAGAGTGCGACACCACCCAGAAAAATGGACATGCCGGCCAGGCTCTCTCCTGAGCCAGCCTCAAATCGTGCCTCCCATTCCGGGTATAAGTTGATTCGAACCTCGCGGTCGGTTGCCGGATATTCCTGCTGCAACTGCGCGGTACGTCCCTCGACTGTCGCCTCGGCCCGCGAGAAAGGAGTGCCTTCCTGCAGTCGGGCCCACACATTGAGGGCATGGCTGTCCCGATTCTCGAATAAATCAGGCTGCTCCGAGGTTAGTTGGGTGGCCAACTGCAGAGGTACCCAGGCACTTGATTTGGAGAGCACCGAGACTCCCCGAAAAGCAGGTGGTGGAGTTCCCCCGGTTTCGTGGACACCTAATCCTTTGGGAGAATGGAGGATACGATGCCAAGAACAAGACGAGCTTATCCACCCGAGTTTCGCCAGCAGATAGTCGAGCTTCATCGAGCCGGGCGCAGACCCGGTGAGCTGGCCCGAGAGTTTGAACCCAACGAACAGACGATCCGCAACTGGATCGCCCAGGCAGACCTGGATGAAGGCCGTCGTAGAGACGGCCTGACGACGGTAGAACGAGCCGAGCTGCGGAAGTTGCGCAAAGAAAATAGGCAGCTGAGGGTTGAGCGGGAAATATTGGCAAAAGCCGCGGCCTGGTTCGCACGGGAGAGCGATCCTATTTCCAAGAAGTCTTCAGGTTCGTGAAAGTGAATCAGGCCGACTATCCAATCACCACCATGTGCCGTTTGCTGGGTGTCTCCACCAGTGGCTACTACGCGTGGGTCGATCGCGGACCTTCGACTCGAGATGAAGCGAATGCTCGTCTTCTGGAAACAATCAACGGGATCCACCAGCAAAGTCGTCGGACCTATGGAGCTCCCCGCATTACGGCGGAACTTCGAGAGGAAGGTCACCTGGTGGGCAAAAACCGGGTGGCCCGACTGATGAAAGTCGCCGGCATTGAAGGCGTTAGCCGCAGACGCAAGACACGCACGACCCTGAGAGGCCAAGACAGCCGTCCGGCTCCGGATCTGGTGGAGCGAAACTTCCAGGTCAGCCGCCCCAACCGACTGTGGGTTGCAGACATCACGTACGTGCCGAGTTGGGCAGGTTTCGTCTACCTGGCCGTAGTGGTCGACGCTTTCAGTCGTCGAGTGGTCGGCTGGTCGCTCAGAAATGATCTCAAGACCCGGCTAGTGACCGATGCCCTGCAAATGGCACTTCAAGAGCGTGAATCCGACGGGGTGATCCATCACTCGGACCAGGGGACGCAATACACGTCGATCGAGTTCGGGCTGCGCTGCAAGAGAGCCAGCATCAGACCCTCCATGGGCTCGGTCGGTGACTGTTATGACAACGCGCTGTGTGAGAGCTTTTTTGCCTCTCTGGAGTGTGAACTTATCGACCGGCACAGCTTCCGCAGCAAGCTGCAGGCCAGGCTTGCTGTCTTCGACTACATCGAGGGCTTTTACAACCCTCACAGGCGGCACTCGTCACTGGACTATCTGTCGCCGATCAACTATGAATCGAGGCACTCAGATGTGGCTTGATTCGAAAGCCATAAAGTGTCCACAAAAGTGGGGTAACTTCATGGAGTCACCCCAATTAGAGTGTAAGGGCTCCCGTTGATCCAAACCGTGTTGCCGATCATGGCCGGGTCGGCTGCGAACAGGCTTTGCCATAGAGCGTGGCTGAAAACCACCACCGGCTCAGGGCCCCGACTCGCCTCCTGTGGCTGGAAGAGGCGTCCCAGGAAGGGCTCTACTCCGAGCGCACTGAAGTAGTTCGCGGAGGCGACCTGACTGATGACGGTTCGGGTTTCTTCGCCGACTCGAAAATTGAGCAGGGTGGTCTGAAAGGCAAGTGCGTCGGAAAAAGCCTCTGTCAAGGTTCGAAAGTCTCGAAACAGTCCATAGGACAGTCCGTGGGGATATTCTGAGTGGTGATCGGAAGTGGCCAGCGCCACGAGCTCCTGGGATTTGCGGACCGGAAGTGGGCGGAACAGGATGGCGTCGATGACTGAAAAGATGGCACTGTTGGCGCCGATCCCAATCGCCAGTGACAGTATGATCGTGGCGGCTAGTCCTGGCTTCCTGGCAATTCGTCGAAGACCGTACCGAAAATCTCGTGCAAGTGCTGTAAACATTGGGCTCCCTCCATAGTGGGGAACCTGTAGGCGAGGCCTGTCATTTCGAGGCGCCAGCTTTACTGCTCGCCCGCCCCGACTTGGCTGGCCAAGAGGAAGCTCGATTTCAAAGAGCTCCTCCCGCGACAGACTCAAACCTTGCAACAGCTTGCGACGCGTCTCGGCATTCGGATAAGAGCGTCGCCCATTGACCAGCAGCGACAAGTGGGCGCTACTCAGTCCTAGTTTTTGAGCCCAGCGATTCTGGCTCAGATTCTGCTCAGCCAACTCTCGCGCAAGGCGCCTGTGCCGCAGTCTTAGTCTCACGTTCGTCTTTCATTATCTCGAACGGAGTGTGACGCGACCAGGTTCCCGTCACCATTGCAATTGTTGGGACCTCGATGCGTCAATGATCGCAGCAGACAAACTACTAACAGTTACTAACAGCGGCAAACAACCCTAGCGAAAATCGAGGAGTCGCCAATCGGCCCGGGAAAGCTCTCTGGCGCTGAACTGATAAATCACCAGGCGGATGCTCTGGAGAAGCTGCGGATCGCGGGCCAGCCAGCGAGCCAGCGCCACCCGCACGGCGGTGGCTCCCCCGTCGTTGCGAGTGATGGTTTCCACTCTGCGACCGATACGGTCCTCGAGTCGTGCGGCAAGCCCGGCGCCTTGGCCCCAGCCCATGGCCTCCAGAGAATAGATGTTGGAAAAGCTGTCTCCCAGCAGAAGGACCGACGGCGGCTCTTTGGGCGGTAGGTTGGAAGAGAAGATCAACTCTGCTCGCTCAGGTTGAGCGAGTAAGTGCCAATCCGGAAGCCCCAGCATGCGAGCTGTATCGCCGAGATTGAGTTGTACGCGGAAAAGTCTTCGCGGCGCTTGGGCTAGCTGCGGGCGGTGCCGGTGAATCCAGGTGTGAATCCCCTCGACTGCCTGCTCGACGCCGGCCGGAGTCCAATGGGTATCTGTAGCCAGGTAAGCGGGCTGGCTGGACTTGAGCTGAGCCAGCAGGCGCGCCAGGTCGAGATAAGGAACTTCGGCAGAGCTCAGCATCCCAAACAAGGCCTCTAGTGTAGGGTCCGGCAAGGGAGAAGCTTGGGGGTCGAAGCGAGACGAAAGCTTCTCCGGATAGATGGACGGTTTGACAGGAACCGGCACCACCAGCAACTCGATTTGGCGGGCCGTCAGCTGATGCTGCAGATCGATCAAGGCTGCGGCGGCTTTCCGGACCCGGCTACGATTGAGAGGTTGTGTGAGATGCTCCAGGTCGGGTCGATAGAAAAGCCAACCGTCCCTTCCCAGTACGACGCTCTCGTTTCCAGCACCCAGCCTCAACCGGACCGCTGTGGTCAGGGGACGGAGGCGGCTCTGAAAGAGAGAGGTCGTCTCCAGATGCTGCTCAAATGCCTTCAGGACTTCGACCCGCGGCAGGCTCTCTTGGATCCACTGGAGAAAGGTCTGCTCACTCCATGGAGCAGGCCAGGGCACAAGCCCGGAGAGCTGGAAATCTGATCCCTCGGCACCGGATGCTGAAGCCTCGTCAGCAGCCAGCAGATAGCGGCTCGCGGTGTCGATACAAAGGATCACCACTCTTGCATAATCCGGGCTAGAAAATAAAGTAAATGAATGGGTTGTAGGACTGCGCGGTGAGCATTGCCAGCGACACAAGAAAGAGTCCCAGGCAAAATCCTGCTCGGGCCCATGAAAAGCGACGAGTAAACTCGCAGCTGTCCGGGCATCCCCACACCAGCCCTGCTGCGAGCACAACGCAGCCCAGGTAAAAGGGCTGATAAATCTCGCCGCCGATCAACCTTTTGGCGGGTGGCCCGACTCCGAGCGAGAACATACTGGCCAGGTAGGTCGCCGCAGACGCCAGGTCGGGTGCCCGGAAGAGGACCCAGGAGATGAGCACCAGCACGAAGGTTGTAGCCACTCGCAGCGGCTTGGCGGCACGCCAGAAGAAGGGACGGCGGTTCCTGACGCGTTCTGCGATCAGCAAAGTTGCGTGAAAGCCACCCCAGCAAAGAAAGTTCCAGGCGGCTCCGTGCCATAGGCCGCCCAGCAACATGACGATTGCCAGATTGACGTAGGTTCGGTGCCGACCGCGACAACTTCCCCCCAACGGTAGGTACAAGTAGTCGCGGAGCCAGCGCGAGAGGGACTGGTGCCAGCGTCGCCAGAACTCGGTGATCGACTCGGACCGGTAAGGGTGGTCGAAGTTTCGCGGAAAGCGAAAGCCCAACATCAGGCCCAGCCCAACCGCCATATCGGAGTAGCCACTGAAGTCGAAGTAGATCTGAAAGGCATACGCAATGACGCCGTACCAGGAATCGACGACCCCCAAACTTCCCGCTCCGAAACAGGTGTCGGAGATCCTTCCGCAGGGGTTGGCAAGCAGGATCTTCTTGGTAAATCCAAGGCAGAAGAAAGCCGTGCCCCTGCCAAATTTCGCGATCGTGTGGGATCGGTTGATCAGCTGGGGAGCCACTTCGTGGAAGCGCACGATGGGACCTGCCACCAGCTGGGGAAACATGGAGACGTAGCAGGCGAAGTCGAGCAAGCAACGGATCTCTCCCCGCAGGGTGCTGCGGGGAGTAGGGCGGAGCGCTTTGGCCGTACCGCGATAAACGTCGATGGTGTAGCTCATCGACTGGAACGTGTAGAAGCTGATCCCAAGGGGAAGAGTGATCTCGAGAGCAGTTTCCCAATGGGCCCAATCCAGCCCCAGGCTGGCCGCCAGGAGGTTCCAGCTCTGGATCCCGAAACTGGCATACTTGAAGAAGCCGAACAGCCCGAGGTTGGTCGCGATGGAAATCGCCAGTACAGCTCGGCGGTACACCCGATCGGTCCGGCGGATAGCTGCCGATCACACGACCACATGTAAAGTCGACCAGGGTGGAGAAGGCCATCAGGAAGACGAAGATCGGATTGGACCATCCATAGAAAATGTAGCTGACAAGCGTCAGCGTAAAGTGACGCAGGCCGGGCCGACTCAGGTAGTCGGTGAGCAACGCCAGCGGCAGGAAATAGAAGACGAACAGGTAAGCGCTGAAGACCATGTTTTCTAGGGGAAAGGGGCCAGGGAACCAGGGCGACCAAATCCCAACTCGCGGAGTTCCCTTTCATTTCAGGTTCCAAATGTGACCTCTCGGTCTGTATCGGAGTTTCAACTCGGCGGAGATAGGGCCAGGTAAAGGGGCAAGGTGAGATCCTCTAGGTTCTCAACCAGCTTGAGACCATGCAACTCAGTGTGATCCTCGAAGGGTTCCAGCAGGAGTCGATAAGATCGACCCTCGACACGGCCGCCCACCTGGCGGTCGACGATTCCTCGGCGGATTCCCCAGTGGACCACCAGGATCTTGCCGGTCGGATGACGGCCCTTCGAAACCCGCTGAACCTGGTAGTCGTAGACGACCAGGGTGTTGGGATAAGTCTCGGGCTGGGGTATCGGCCGCTTTTTGAGCAAGCGTGCCTCGACTTCCAAACGGGAACTGCCGGCCTGACGCGGGCTGTCGAGTCCGGGCCCGGACATCCGCCCGGTCGGCCAGCCTGCCCCTATTCCGTTCCCGACGGTGAAGTCCCCGTACATCCCATGTTTGGTCCGGCCCAGCGTACCCATTCGAGTCACTTTGGAACCGTCGGCGGTCATCACGACCATGGTCTGGTGGTGCTCGTCGACGGCGACGATGTAGCCGGCATGGTTGGAAGTCCAGCGGTGGTTGTCAAAGCCACCATCTTAGCTCCACCAGAGAGTCGCATTGATGCCTCCGGGTCGGATGGCAGTCAGCGTCGCTTCCTTATGCCGGTCGTGTAGAGAAGTGGCGGTTTTCCCGTCCAGGGACAGGCTGACTGAACAGGTTCCCGGCAACGTTCCACTCTTGCCCTCGGATGTGCGCCATGTCCGATTGGCCACCCAGGACCAGATCCCATCAGCGCTCTGACGGACATCGCACTCGTAGCCCCCCAGACCGAGGCTGGTCAGTACGGGAAGGGGGGTCTCAGAACCCTTCAGAGAGACTCGATGCCAACTCGGCCTACCGTCCCGAAGCAGCAGCAGAGCTACCTCCGTCTCCGATAACCAATGCACGCCGCCGCTGGGATCGACATCCCTGGCAACGAGATGGAGGGTGGGATCCTCCTTGCGCATCCGTCCCCGCGCGGTGGCCCCGTCGATCCAGGCAATTTTTGAACTATTGGGAGAGAACTCGGGTTGGTTTCCCAGGGCCAGGAAGTGGCTTGTTCCAGTGGCCAATTCCGTCAGGTAGAGACGTCCTTCGGCGTGGTGGACCAGTGCGCCGTCGCCGACTTCGCTCCTCAACCAGTCGAGCTCGAGAGGACTGGACTGTGCCCCGCCCAAGACTATCTTGGCTACCAGAATAGACGCGACAATCAACAAGCTTTTTCGCTCGCGGATTGAAATGAGGTGTCTTGCCATAATGAAAAAATATTTTCATATCGATCACCAGAGTGCAAGCAAAATGACCTGATTCTGGTTCTGAGTGTAAGAAAAGCGACTAAAATCTTCCCGTCTTTTCCGGATTCCCAAGTTTCATTCCTGAATGATCCGGCGCAGTCGGAGGGGGGACTAACTAAGTTTGTTCGCGGTTTAGATTCGCGCAGCCCTTCAGGCTGCCTCGTGTCGACCCACCGATCCCCAGGGCGTGCCCTGGGCTGTTATCCTGGTGCACCTTCGGCGCGAGGTACCTGGGCCGTGAGCCCGACTCAGTTGCCGGCCTGGTTAGAGTGTTGCAGGAGAGTTCCGCAACACACCGCTCGTCGGTCTGAGGCGAAGCCTCGCCAGGCTGAAACTTAGAGTAGCGCAGGCCTGCCTGCTGGCCGCGCTTTGCGCGGAATTCGGATCACAGGCAAGATGCCTATTGCTACTTTTGGCACCGTTTCTTTCTCGAATCATGCGGCCAACTGCCGGAGGCGGTGGTGAGCTGAGACTTCTCGATACAACGTGTCCGGTGAGCTGACCTTTGCCCACGCAAATGGCCGCAGCATTATACTGAGCCGGTAGTTCTGAGTTCCGGTGTTCAGAGTTCCACTCGAAATCCGAAACTCGAAGCACGAGAGGAAGTTCAAAATTTTAAGCCTCAAGAATCGAGACCGATGCGCGCACTCGTTCCCATCGTCAAGTGCGAGCAACCAAACAGATCGGCTCACGAAACCCCTGTTCGCGCCCACACCCCTTTTTTCGGACGGGCTCCCAGGCCGCGGCTTTCCCGTGTTGGGCGGTGAGATGCAGTGAGCTCCCATCTACTCTTCCTCATGGGCTACTCATTCTTGCTCATCGTTCTCGGGCTCATCATCGGTCGCTTCGTCAAGACCACGGGGGCTTTCTTCGTGGCCGGAAGACAGCTTGGACCGGGGCTGCTCTTCGCGACCTTGCTGGCTGCCAATATTGGCGGTGCCTCGACCGTCGGGGCAGCCGGACTCGGGTACCGTGACGGTCTCAGTGCATGGTGGTGGGTCGGCTCGGCCGGCATCGGTTCTCTCCTTTTGGCATTCTGGGTGGGGCCCCGAATGTGGCGCTTGGCGATGCGCAACGATCTCCAGACGGTTGGGGACTACCTCGAGTTTCGCTACGGCAGCTCGGTTAGAGGTATCATCGCGGTCCTGCTCTGGATTGGAACTCTCGCAATCCTGGCCGGACAGCTTATCGCGATTTCTACGATTCTGAACGTGGTAGCCGGAGTACCGAGGTATCTGGGTTGTCTGATTGGGGGCCTGGTCATGACGACATACTTCGCGGCCGGTGGCTTGTTGACTTCTGCTTGGGTCAATGCGGTCCAGCTGGTCGTTTTGTTGGTGGGTTTCGCGGTGGCGCTGCCTATAGCGCTCATCTCCGTCGGCGGCTGGAGCGCTGTCATAGCCACCGAAGCAGCCACCAGTCCGGCATACACGAGCTTCTGGCGTGGGGGAGGCTCGGGATGGATCTATCTAGCCATGCTCGTCCCGGCCTTCATTATTTCTCCGGGGATTCTGCAAAAGACATTTGGCGCTCGCGACGAGAGAACCATTCGCATCGGAGTTTCGCTGAATGCTCTCGTGCTCCTCCTGTTTGCTTGTGTGCCCCCGCTGCTTGGAATGATCGCCAGAGTGAATCACCCGGAACTCCTGAATCACGAGGACGCGCTGGCCACGGTTTTGCTTTATGAGCTTCCACTCGCGGTAGGCACTTTGGGCCTGGCGGCGGTTCTCTCTGCTGAGTTGAGCTCTTGCGACGCCATTCTTTTCATGTTGTCCACTTCTCTCTCCAAGGATCTGTATCACCGTTTTGTGAATCCCCATGCGACTGATGCCCGGGTCCTGAAAATCGCCCGCCTGGCAGCGGTGGCGGGAGGGGTGCTGGGCGTGTTATTGGCGATTTTGGTGCCGACTGTGATCGGGGCGTTGAAGATTTTCTACTCGCTGCTTTCGGTCTCTCTGTTCGTGCCAATCATCGCTGGACTTCACTATCGGAGGGCGGGAACACCCGAAGTGCTGGCCGCGGTTGGAGCTGGTGTATCGGTTTTGCTGGCTGTTGACCTGCACACTGAGGGTGTCGGGTTCGGAGCCTGGACACCAGCTCTTATCGGGCTCGTCGCTTCTGTTGTGGGCTTCGCTGTGGTAGCCCTGGCTCGAATCGGACAGGCCCCTGGGAGCCCGTCCGGGTAGTTGAGCCAGCTGGCCGCGAGAGGACCGTCAGGCCCGAATCTAAAGATTCTATTTTCAATAGAATCGCCGCCTCAGAAGGCGCCTCCCACGGTTCTGAAACACGGCTTTCCTCTGCCACATCATCCCCCTTTTGTGGCTGACAAGGAGCTCAGGCTCCGTAGGAATGCTGCGAAGATGAGGCGGAGCTTGGTCAAGATCTTTCGGAGCCCCAAGCCCGAAAGCAGGCCGAAATGACTGCCCACCACTCTCGCTAATCAGTCGCGAACTTCCCAGCCGTGCGCTTTGATGATGCTCTCTCGGAGTTGGGACAGGATCGGCTCCCGAACACTGTTTGGACCGTTGCCGAAGAAGGTGATTCCATTGCCCCCGCTTAAGGTCGCGAAAACATAGCCTCCAGTCCCCGTGTTGGCTCCACCGTGGGAGAACCAGGAGCGGTTGCCGAACCGCCGAAAGAGGGCCCAGCCCAAGCCGAATCCATCTCTGACTTCGGTAGTCACCAATCTCGCGACTGCCTTGCTGATCACTTTGGTCTCAGCGCCTCGCAGTGCATTTTGCATCTCGATCAGGAAACGTGTCATGTCGGCGGGAGTGCTCCAAATCCCTGAGGGGGCAGTCTGGGGGCAGATAGGAAGTCCACCGGAGATCACAGTGCCCTCGGAATCATGGGCGCTTGCTGCATTGGACGGGAACCCAGGTTCTCCCGGTTGCCGTCCGGTAGTATGTTTCATTCTCAGCGGTCTGAAAAGAAACTCCTCTGCCAACTCAGCCAGGGAGGCCTGCATATGGTCTTCCACCGCGAGTTGGGCGATCACATAGCTGCCTCCGCTATACCTCCACTGTGTCCCTGGCTCGAAATCTACCTTGATTCTCTGTGTACCTGGAAGGTCGCCTCCCTCTAGCACCTGGACCAGTGTTGGGACCTGATCGCTGGCATAGAAATCCTTGGAACCATGCTGAGTGGTGCCGGCTGTATGACTCAAGAGATGGCGGAGCGTGATGTCAATTTTCCGGGTGTATTGGTTCTCGGGCAGGGACCACCGCTTCAGATAGTTCCCCACTGGAACGTCAAGATCGAGCAGACCCATCTCGGCCAGCTTGGCGAAGAGTGTGGCTGCGATCGGCTTGGAAATCGACGCGGTTGAGAAGGCCGTCTCGACATCAACCTCGTCGCGAGTCCCAGCTCGCTTGATGCCCCAACTGCGGGTCCACGAGAGTTGGTGGTTTTCAAACACAGCCACGCTCAAGCCCCGAAGCCCTCGATCGATCATCACCTGCTGGACAGTTCGCAAGGAACCGTCTTCCTGTTCTAGATTGCTCGTGGCCGCTGTGATGATCTCATCTCTGGAGAGACCCGGCTGCCCAGAAAGGGTGATCATCAACATTGCCACTGAGAGTGATGTGAGCGTGAGTCGCATAGCCTTCTCCATTAATTGCTGCAAATACGCAGCGCCGCCACATTTTGTTGTGAGCTAAGAGCCTGTCCGAGTAATCGAGAAGATCGTTCCGTCGCTGCGCAGGAACAGTTGACCTCCCGAAATGGCTGGTGAGGCGATGGGACGTTCTCCGAGTTCATTCCGGGCCAGCAACCGCGGCTCTGGCCCGGCTCGCAGGACGAACGTTGCACCGGTTTCGCTGACTAGGTAAACGTTCCCGGCGGCGGCAACCGGAGAGGCGAAGAACACCCCTTCGAGGCGAAGCCGCCAGAGCGTCTTTCCCGTCTCAGCCTCGGCACAGCTCACTACACCGACTTCGTTCGTCATGTAGAGAAGGCCCTCGTAATAGAGGATAGATGGCACGTAAGAGGCTCCCGTTGGAGTCCGCCAGAGAATGTGGCTTTCCGAGACATCCCCGCGACCTCCAGGACGAATCGCCAAGAAATCGCTGTTACGGTAGCCGCGGCTCAAGCAGATCACACCCTCGTGGAATACCGGCGATGGGATTGGGGTTTGCCTGGTAGCACCCGAGTACCAGAGTAACGCCCCTGTTTCCGGTTCATAGGCATCCAGACGCTCGCTGGAATTAACGACGAGTTCGTTGCCAAAGGCACCGGAGACGACAAGCGGTGTACTATGCGAGACTCGCCCAACACCCCGGTCCACCTTCCAGCGTTCCTCTCCGCTTTTTCTGTCCAGGGCCAGGAGATAGGAGGCGGACCGATGATCGCAAAGGCGAACCAATAGATCCTGGTAGAGGACAGGCGAACTACCGTGTCCCCACTGGTTTTGGAAGGCTGAATATTCGAGACCTAGATGCCGCTTCCAGACCAGCTTTCCCTGAATGTCCAGGCAAACAACTTGTCCGTTTCCAAACCAGGCATAGACATACTCGCCGTCGCTGACCGGAGTCGGCGTTGCCAGGTTGTGCTTCTCATGGAGTTCCGGAAAGTCTCCAGTCGCCGCGATTTGATAGACCCAAAGTCGCCGGCCGGATCGATTGAAGGATTCCACGGTTAGAAAAACCTGGGCCGGATCCGAGGTTGCCGCGGGTCGCTGGCCGCCGATCGGGTTTTCGTTGACGACGAGAGATCTATCGTCTCGGGCCAGCTTGGGATGGGAACCCGCTCGCAGCGATGCGTTACCAGTTTGTGAAGTCACGAAAATCTGGTCATCCCAGACGATAGGCGACGAGGTGCCAAGTCCGGAGAGTGGAGCCTTCCAGGCGATGTTTTCATCTGCACTCCAACGGATCGGCAATCCGGACTCTCGAGAAACAGCAGAACTATGAGGCCCTCGCCACTGCGGCCAATTCTGTGCTGCCGATCTCGACTGCGACGCAACCGGCAAGCTGAAGAAAAGGAGACACAAGCCAAAGATAGGAGAGTTAATGTAAGAGACCGGCAAGGTCGTCGTTTTTCGCTTTTGAGTTTCCAATTTCATCTGGTGTTTCGGGGTTAGCCCGGATAATTCACGCGTTCTCGGCTGCAGAGCCGGAATCACCCGCCGCCGGGGGTTCAGGTCTTCAGCAACACTCTCCCGGGGCGCTTTTGGGTCAGCTGCTTGTCGCGGAGAATCATTTCCCCGCTAACGATGACATGCCGGACTCCGGTTGCCATGGCAAAGGGATCGTTGGGATCGGCTTCCGAAGGTGTCGGGAAACTGTAGCTGGTGGGATCGAAAACCATCAGGTCAGCCACCTTGCCGCGAGAGATCAGGCCCCGCTCCGGCAATTGAAACTGTCGGGCGGGAAGAGAGGTGGCCTTCATGATGGCTACCTCCAGTTCTACTTCATTCTGCCTTGCCAGCTTGAGATAGGCCGGAAAGGCACCCCTCCGTTGTTGCTCGTACCATCCATAGGGGTCGTCCTTGTCTATCGGAATCGAATCGGAACCGGGGCCGAAAAGCCGGTGCCGCGTCCAATAACCTTCGGGCACCGGCGGTTGCCCCGATCGGCCGGGACGCGGCCTCCGCCGGGTACGCTCCCGCACGTCGCCGTCAAAGGTAAAAACGACTGGATTCTCCTCGTCCAGCACCATTTCCAGATAGAGGTCCCCCGGCTCGCGGTCCAAGCCACGGGCCATCTCGGCGACTGATTTCCCAACATTTGGCCGATGTTTGTCAGTCTCGGCCCGGACAATCACAACCTGCGATTTGTTGTTGTTGAAGAATGAGACTCGATCGAGGATCTCGGCACGGGTTTCTGCCTGGCGAAGCAGATTCTTTAGCTGATCCAGGCTGTAATCGAAAGCACCGGGGTAGAAAACCATCAGTGCCTCCAGCATACGATCTGAACGGCGGCGGTGACTCAAGGAGGACGGGATCACGTCAGCGGCAACCTGTAATCCTCGGGCATGGGCATCTGTGACCATCTGAAAAGCGGCCTGGGAATTGCGAAAATGAGAAATCTGAACCCGGCAGTCAGCCTTTTCCCCGATCTCGATTGCTTCCAGCCCCCCGGTGGGATCGCCCTCCTTCCCGAAACGGGTGTGAGAGGCGTAAATCGCGTCTTTGGAAGCCAGGATCTTGGCTACTCGGATTAACTCTTCAGTGGATGCATAGCGGGCCGGAATATAAGAGAGGCCGGTGGACATCCCGACCGCTCCCTGGTCGACGCCTTGAGCCACGAGGCGCTCGATCTCCTGCCATTCGTCCTCGTCGGGTGGGCGATCGAAAGCGCCTTGCATGGCCCCCCAACGGATTCCCCCGTAGCCCAGTAGGATCGCACTGTTGACGGTGGTCCCGCCCAGATTGTCGATTAGATTCGCATAGCCGTCCACTCCCTCCCAGTGGAGGTCGCCGCGATCGATCCAGGAACGGTCGATGAGCCCCTCTCTCCACCAGTATTCCAACACTTTCTTCGAGTTGTAGGGGGTGACCGAGTGGCCACAGTTTCCGTTAATGATGGTGGTCACGCCCTGGCGCACGAACTTCTCCAGGTTCAGGTTCCGTAAGAGGAGGATTTCTTCATGGGCATGGGGATCGATCAGACCGGGGCAAACGTAAAGGTCAGAGACATCGATAACCTCGCGGGCCGCAGTTTCTGGTATGCGCCCAATGTCGCTGATCCGGCCACCTTGAATTGCCAGGTCCGCCCGATACCAGGGGGCTCCGGTGCCATCGACAATGCGGCCGTTCTTGAGGAGCAAGTCGGCTGCGCCAGTCGGCCCTTCGGCATTGGGTTGGCGCTGTGACTGCGAGCATCGGGCACCTAATGCAAGCGGCAGCGCGGCCGAAAGAAGGCGGCGACCAAACTCCTTGCGTGAGAACTTCTCCATGTCCCTTCCTCCGGGATGAACCTGATTGGGTGACTCTAAACTAACTCTGGTTCGACTGCCCGCATCTGTCAAGCGGCTCCGACAGGGTGTGGATGTATTAAGACCGTGCATCCTTGGAATTTCGAGTTTCATCTCGTGTTTCCGGGCTACTAGGCCCGAAATAAGCGTATCAGCTTCTGGGCCGCTCGATTGACTCTTTTTGAGGGTCATTTAGCCCTCTGTGGTCGACTTTCGGACTGAAGGCTGCGCGAGTCGGGCGCATCCGACGGTGATCTCCTGCTGGAGGGCCTTCGGAGTGGGATCGAGAGGCAAGAATCGGAATTTTCGGCCGTTTTCGAACAGCCTTCGACCTCAGCCCTTGAACCTCCGTGGATTTTCTTTGCTTTGTCCTGTGGCGGGTTAGCCGTAGCGGACCCGCTTGGGCGACGGCACTCCGCTCAGCAGCGTTTCGGTCCAGTCGTTGACGTTCAGCAGCCGGTAAAGAAGACGTCGCCCCCGCTGCAGGATCTGGCAAGGAATCTGAACCAGCCAGCGCAGGAACCGGCGATACTCCATCTTCAGAATCCGCTGCCCCATCGTCTTGTCGGATTGCACCAGGCCCAGCCAGGCTTTCAAGTTCCAGGCCTGGGCAGCAATCACCAGGTACGCCCAGTTGGACTCGAGGCTGTCCGAGGGCATCCGCATCGCCTGAACCCCGTTCTTGAGCTGCTCCACCACATTCTCCTGATGGCAGCGACGATTGGCTGAGAAAACCACTTCCCTGGCCGACTCCTTTCGCAGGTTGGTCAGATAGAACAGATAGCGGGTCTCGTCAAAGAGCCGTCCCTGTCCTTGGGTGACCGTAATTTGCTTTCGCACCACCACCAGCCGATAGTTCTGCTTGCAGGCCGCCGGTCGCTAGGCCAGCTCGGCCACATCTTCCCGCTCCAGTTGCAGATTGCGATAGCCATTCTTTTTGACCAGGGCCTGGCGGATATTCTTGCGCCGCCGTCTTCGCAGTTTCTTCTTCTTTGCCCGATCCAGCCGACTCCAGGCGCTGGGCTCCAGTCCTTCGGCCCGACCAACCAACCCCTGGCTGGAATCCGCCCCAAAGAGAAACTCTACGCCCTCCTGATCCCAGCGGTCCAGATGACGCGTCTGCGTAAAATCCGTGTCGCCCCGCAGCAACACCTTCTGGAAACCACCACCGCGCACCAACTCGATGGCCCGATCCAGCACCTCGGCCGCGCCTTCATGGGAGGGTCGGTTGCCCGACCGATTCACCAAATAGAGCACCTCGTTGGTCTCAGCCACAGACACTACCAGCGGATGATAGCTCCAGTGGCCGGTGTAGCTCATTCCGATTCCGCTCTTACACTGTCCATCCGTCGGGGCGATCGTCCCGTCCACATCAATCGTGGCCTGACGGTGAAACTCCTTGTCTTGGTTCGACCACACTTTCCGTCGCGCCTCATTGACCGCTTCCATCAGATCCCAGATCGAATTCCTGTCGAAGCGCCGCAGGAAGTCCCCCTCCGTGGACGGCGCCGGCACCTTGCGGGCCCCCAGCGCGTCCAGATACACCGGGTCCCGGCGTCGAGCCTACACGGTCCTGCAGGCAGCTACCGCCCGTCATGACGTTGTAAATCAGATTGAGCACATGATCCGATTCCCGGTACGGCAGATGCCGCTCCAGCACCTTCACCCGTTGGTCGATGGTTTCGGCCAGTTCCAGCTGCTTGACCAGCAGCTGGATCACACCCAGCCCCCCGCAGTCCACGGCTCGGACTCGATCCGAAATCGCATAATGGATGTTGCCCGCGCGCAGAACCAGGCGGCCCTTCTCCGGCATCCAACTCCGATCTAATCGATCTTCACTTTCCGATTGCCGTTTGCGCAGGATTTCGATATCTTTTGGGTTCACCTGAAATGCCTTTCTTTTCGGTGTTTTCCAGAGTTTTTTTGCAACCCTAGAATACCCGTCAGGACTGGCATTTCGGGCCTTTTCAGGCCCTTGGAATCAACACTGATGTCCTTGCTTTGGGACTAGGCTAGGAGCCTGTCTCCCGGCCGGTGGCCCGATCATTCGAAAAGAAACTGAGCACCCGTGTAGCCACAAAGGGGGGGATGATGTCGCAGAGGAAAGCCGAGTTTCAAAACCGTGGGAGGCGCCTTTCGAGGCGGCGATTCTATTGAAGAATCAAATTTCAGCTTATATTTGGTGGAAGATCTTTCCTCGCTTCATGACTAGAACGGGCGCAGCTAGAGCTCGAATGTCGACGAGCGGATCTCCCAGCACTGCCACTAGATCGGCTCTGAAGCCCGGTCGCAAGACTCCCCGATCAGCACGGACTCGACAAACCTTTGCACCTCCTGAGGTTGCGCAAAGTAGTGCCCGTTCGTTGGAGGCCCCGAATTCGACGAGCCGAGCCACTTCGAAGGCCATACAAGCGTGCATCGAATCAGTGCCAAGAGCAATCGGTATTCCGCTCTCGAGGATTCGCTCCCAGCGACTCGCCATCGTTTCACGGGCTCTCTCGAGAGCATCCTGTATCCGCGGATTGGACCGATCCCCGAATTCGATCCCACCCGGGTGGCTGACGATCGAGAACGTGCCCACGACGTCGACACCTTTCCGAAGAGCCAGTTCGATGTGGCGTTCCTCGAACAAGGCGGCATGCTCGATCGTATCCACTCCACCTTCGATTGCATTGATAGCGCCCTCACCACCGTGAGCATGAGCAGCTACTGGAAGGCCGTGATCGTGTGAGTGTCGAACGATCTGCTCGATCTCAGCCGTCTCGAAAGGAGCGTCATTTGTGGGGCCAGCTGACGAGACTCCCGCAGTAGCAAAGATCTTGGTCCAACGTGCTCCTTGGGAAGCGTTTCGATCAATCAGGCCGGCGCCGGTCGTCTTTCCGCCAATCCCGGTTAGTGCATAGGCGTGGGCCCCTGGCTTGGTCAGATACCATCCCGCACACAGGAGATCGGGCCCCGGAATCTGGTTCGCATCGATCTCGTTGCGCAGAGCGAAATCCACACCGTATTCCTGCCCCAGGATCCGGGCTGTAGTCACACCGGAGGCCAGCTCGGACAGCATATTCGAGCGACTGCTTTCAAGTTGGGCTTCAAGAGATCGGCCCATTTGGGTGATCTGATCCCCTAGACCGGGAAGAATCGAAACGTTGGTGTGAGCATTGATCAGACCCGGAAGCAGTGTCGTTCCAGGCAAATCGATCACCCGGTCACAGCCCTCGGGCAAGGAAGTTTCTAGCGAGAGGATTCGGTCATCCTGAACCACCACACAGCAGAGGGCTCGAGGGCGGAAATCTTCGTCGGAACTGAATACCCGGTCGGCAAGTAGGGCGATCTTTTCCATTCTCTGGTTCGAGGGTATACGAGAGGGTGTGAACTTCGCTAACGACGCTTTGAAAACTTGCCCCAGCCACTCAGTAGTTGCTCATAATGGGCTACTAAAGAAGGAGCAGCCCAGTGGCGATCAATGAAGAACTGTTAGGTTTTGTCAGGCAAGCCTTGGCGCAGGGCCTTCCACGGGATCAGATCCAGGAGACTTTGCTCCAGGCCGGCTGGGAGTCAGACGAGGTCAGGGCAGCAGTGGACGCTTTCGCCGAGATCGATTTTCCGATCCCCGTGCCCAGGCCGCGACCCTACCTGTCGGCCCGCGAAGCCTTTCTCTACCTGGTTCTCTTCACGACTCTTTATGTCAGCGCTTACAACCTGGGGAGCTTGCTTTTTCAATTCATCAATCTGGCTTTTCCAGACCCGGCCGCGTCTGCCAGCTTCGCCCAATTTTCGCGACAGACAATCCGCTGGGCGGTTTCCTCCCTCGTCATCGCCTTTCCTGTCCTTCTGTTCGTGTCGCGACTCCTTGGCCAGTCCATCAAACGGGATCCAGGCAAGCGGGCCTCCAAAGTCCGGAAGTGGCTGACTTACTTGACGTTGTTCATCGCTGCCTCCGTCATTATTGGTGACTTGACCACTCTCGTCTACAACTTCCTGGGCGGAGAACTCACCTGGCGCTTTTCCCTGAAAGCTTTGACGGTCGGAACGATCGCTGGCGGGATCTTTTTCTATTACCTGTCCGATTTACGCCGGGACGAAACTGAGCACGCGAAATGAGCGGGAAGTCTAGAACCATTCTGGTAGGGGCAGTGATCTTGCTGGTCGCAGCCGCCATCATCGGCGGCCTCATTCTGGTCGGGCCTCCAAGCGAGGAGCGAGGGCGGCGGCTGGACCGGATGCGGGTCAATGATTTGCGCTCAGTGGCTCGGGCGTTGGACCTGTATTGGACTCGGCACCAGAGTCTACCTGCTTCTCTGGAGCAGCTATCCAAGGAGCCAAGTACGTCGGTCAAGCTGGCCGATCCGGAAACGGCTCTGCCTTACGAGTACCAGCCTCGCGGCCAAAAATCCTATGCCCTGTGCGCCGAATTCGCTTATGATCTCGCCTCCGAACAGGAGGTACGTGAGAAAAATTTCTGGTCCCATGGATCGGGCAGAGTGTGTTTTGAGCTCGAGGCTAGTACCCCCTCCGGCAGAGTCCGGATCATTCGAGAATGAAACGAGAATCCGGACAAGCCAAGCAGGGTGCTTGACTATTCCTGGTGACCTGAAAGAACATCGGGGCGGGAGGAACAAACGATGCAAGAGAAGAAAGTTGAGCAGGCGCTACTCGACCTTTACGATCGCTATGCCCACGGTTTTATTAGCCGCTGGCGCTTCTTCGAACTCGCCAAGCGCTTTGCCGTAGGGGGGATGACAGTAGCTGCCGTTGTGGATAGTGTGCAGCCCCGGTACGCCGAGGCCCAGCAGGTTCGGGAGGATGACTCACGGGTCGAGGGCCAGCGCATCGAATACTCGTCGCCAAAAGGTGCGGGGACGATGGGCGGCTATCTGGTACGTCCGGCGGAGGGTGACAGCAAGCTCCCCGGCCTCCTCGTGATTCACGAAAACCGCGGTCTCACCCCCCACATCGCCGACGTAGCGCGTAGAGCAGCAGTGGCCGGTTACTTGGCGCTCGCACCTGACGCACTATTCCCGGTAGGTGGATATCCGGGCAACGACGATGACGGCCGAGCGCTGCAACGACAGCGCGATCGAGACGAGATGGCCGAAGATTTCGAGGCTGGCATCCGATGGCTCCAGGCCCACGCCCGATGCACTGGACGGGTGGGGTGCATCGGCTATTGCTTCGGGGGATCCATGACTAATCTGATGTCTGTACGGGTCGCTGACCTGGCAGCGGCAGTGCCCTTCTACGGTGGCATGACGGCAGTCGACGAAGTCGATAAGATCAACGCGCCGCTCTTGCTCCACTTCGGCGAGCTGGACACCCGGGTAAATGCCGGCTGGCCTGAGCACGAGGCTGCCCTGAAGATGGCCGGCAAGGAGTACACCGCCTACTTTTACGACGGGGCCAACCACGGATTCCACAATGACACCACGCCCCGATACGACGAGGCGGCGGCCAAGCTGGCCTGGAAAAGGACTCTGGAGTTTCTTGCCAAGCATCTGCGTTAGGCACCTCTCCTTGCAACTTGTTTACCGTCGGGTCAAGTCGCAAGGGAGAGGTGCCTAGAACCATCATGATGGTGTCACCAGCGCCTGGAAATCACTGCCGGTCGGGTTCTGGAAGACGCGGAGGTCGAACTCCTCGGCAATCGCCAGTATGTGATCGAAGATGTCGGCCTGGATACTCTCGTAGCGGGCCCAGCCTGTGTCGTTAGTGAAACAGTAAATCTCGATGGGAAGTCCGTTCTCGGTGGGTGCTAGCTGCCGCACCAACAGGGTCATTTCCTGGTGGATTTTGGAGTGATTCTTCAAATACGCCAATACATAAGCTCGAAAGGTGCCCACATTCGTCAAGTGGCGGGCATTGATGCGGTCACTCGTCTCGATTTGTCGCTCTTGATTCCAAGAGGCCACCTCTTGTTGCCTGGTGTGGATGTATTCGGAGATGTGTTTGATTTTTGAAAAGCGCTCGAGCATCTCGGGAGTGCAGAGCTTGATCGTCTTCATGTCGATATGTACCGCGCGTTTGATCCGACGACCACCCGACTCAGACATTCCTCGCCAGTTCTTGAAGGATGCAGAAATCAGTGCGTAGGTCGGAATCGAAGTGATCGTCTTGTCCCAGTTTTGGACCTTGACGGTGGTCAATGCAATGTCGATAACATCACCGTCCGCCCCGTGACTGGGCATTTCGATCCAGTCCCCTCGGGAGAGCATTTTGTTGGCGGAGAGTTGAATTCCCGCCACAAAACCCAGGATGGGATCCTTGAAAACCAGCATCAGCACAGAGGCGAGCACTCCCATGCCGCTGAGAAGGAATGTCGGAGATTCCCCTAAAATGGTCGCCAGAATTACTACCAGCGCTACAACATAGAGCAGGATCTTGGCCACTTGAATAAAGCTCTTGAGGGGGACTTGACGAGAGATCGAGTAGCCGTTGTAGATGTCCAGACCCGCATTGAGCAGTGAATCCAGGGCCAGCAGACCCACCACGATCATGTAGATCTGGCAGGCAGCCTGGATCGCTGCGATGGGCCCTTGAAGTCCGTCCAGAGCGAACGGCGAAAGCAGAAAAATCACGACACCCGGTGCCAAGTGGGCAATCCAGTAGAAGAAGCGATGGTCCAGCACGCGGTCATCCCAGGCCGTACTGGTTTTCTTGATAATGGAGGAGGCGATCCGAAGAAGAACCTTCTTCGCGATGAAGAAGGCGATCCCCGCCACGATCAGAACCAGCAGAGAAGTCACCGCCAGGCTAGCCACTGCAGCGGCATCCGGGGGGAAACCCACACTCTCGAAAATCAGCCTAATCTGTTCGTGCATGAATTCTATTCGGTCTCCCGTACAGGTGTTCCTTCGGACATCGTCTTTTTCCCGGCTGTGCGGATCAGCACTTTCTCAGCACGACTGCCTCTCCTGAAGCCCTCAATTGCATGGACATGTCCCATCAAGAAGTAGACCACTCCAGCCAGTCCTGCCTGGCCGCCAGCGACCAGCACGCCAAGCGAGAGCAGGGCAATTCCGACTGTGATGAGATGGGCACGAATAGTTGAGACGGTGAGAAAGCGCTCTAGTTCATCTAATTCGAGCGCATCGCGCAATCGGTGGGCACGCCAGACCATCACAGCCAGTAGTCCAAATACACCCATGACACCGAGTCCGTAGAAATACATCATTCCATGACGTTGAAAGGAACCAAGGGTCCAAGTCACACCTTCCGGGAGCACGAACATGAAATCAACGTCGAGACCGAGTATTAGCCTCCACAGGAAAGTCGCCAGGAACTTCAAGGGGTAGGCGTAGAACAGGATCAAGAACAGGAAGGCGGAGTTGAGTACGCAGGTGAGAAAATCTTCCAGCCCGTAGCGTCGAAAGAAAATGTAGTGGTAGCGCCAGACCATGATGAGCATGGCAAATGAAACCAGGAAGATGGGTAGGTCGCGGACCGTCAGCCACAGCTCATAGAGGGTCGCGGGGACATCCAGCGAGACGATAAGCAGCGTGAGAGTGACCGCAAAAACGCCATCTGAGAGTCCCTCCAGGCGAGACGGTTGGCCACCCCGCCAGCGAAACATGGGATCGGCAGGAGCGCGCTTGTGGAATAGGTGTTCGCGAATCATCGGGCCAGCCTCACATCATCGATTGGGTGATAGCATCCTGGGCCAGACTCCGAGTCCGCACGATCCCTTTTCCCACCCCGGCTGGCGCCACGGGGCTCTGATGATCCTGCTATTATTCTCAGGACCGGCGATCGAACCCATCCGGCCCAATTAGGCACCCATAAGGGCCACTTCCTTACAGACAAGTCAAGTTCTGGGGTCGAGCTGACATTGTCAGTCCCAGAACGTGGGAGCCGGCTTAGTCCGGCGAACTCGGCATCAGGCGAATCCTGTTTTGAGGCTTGAGACTTGAGATTTCCTTTCGTGCTTCGAGCTTCGGATTTCGTGCTTGGCACCGAACACCGGAAAGGCCCAGCACGATCGCCAATCGTTTGCAAAACTTGACTCAAATGCTCAGAAGGTGCCTATTCCGGCTTGGAGCCAGAGCCTGAAGCCGTTGCTACCGGCGCCTCGTATTGCCAGGTCCCACTTTCCAGCATGCCCAAGATTTCCTGGACGGCCCGCTCTAGCACCTGATCGCGTCCATCGATCTCAGCCTGGGGAGAGTTGCGAACCCAGATGTCGGGGGGAACGCCGTAGTTCTCCAGATTGAAACCGAAGTTGTTCGGCTTGCTGGGATCGAAACTGACAACACGGGTTGCCGGGATTCGCGTACTTCCTCCGTCCAACAATGTGAAGCGGCGAGCGGATACGACAGCCCCCACCGTTGGAGTCCCGATGAGTTGGCCCAGGCCCAAATGACGAAATCCGTGGGGGGTCATCTCTGCATCGGACCCGGACCGCCAATTCGTCAGCATAATCTTGGGACCGACAATGGTCTGTTTCGGTCTACGCCCCCAGACTGGAGAGCCGGTCTTGGTCCAGGTGTATTGATAGGGCTTCCGCTCCAGGATATCCATCAACTGCTGGTCAATGTTTCCGCCTCCATTGAAGCGCACATCGATGATGATCCCTTTCTTATAGAAGAACTCATCGATCTCCTGGCGGAATTTCTCCAGAGACGGTTGGTTCATAGCCCGGATGTGAAGATAGGCGATCTGCCCATTCGTCGCCTGATCTACATAATCCCTGTTCTCGGCGATCCATTCCTCGTACTTAATGTTGCGCAGTGAGTTCGTCCCCTTGACGCGCAATTCGCGTGAATTTGCACCCGATGCCGAATCGGCTACCGTGATCTGCAGATAAGCATTGAGAGTGTCGTTCAAGTAGGGCCAGTAATTCTCGCCGGCCGCCAGTCCCTGGCCATTGATGGCGAGTACATAGTCGCCCTCGTTTATATCCAACCATTCCTGATCGGCAGGCCCACCCCGATAGAGGTGAGAAATGCGGTATTTCCCATCGGCCGGCTCCAATTCGAATCCTGGGAGGAGGGTCTGGTAGGGGGGTTGATTGGGATTTCTGGGGGGACTGGCTCCCGAGTGGGAAGAGTTGAGTTCAGCCAACATTTCCGCTGCCATGTCCCAGAAGTCCTGAGTGTCCCAGATATGGTCGACCAGCGGCTCGTAGCGGGCGCGAATGGCATCCCAGTCGTAGCCTTGCATGTCCTCTTCGACGTAGCTGTATTTCCAGTGACGATAGAACTCGTCGAACATCTGGCGCCACTCCTCACGCTTATCCACTTTGATCGAGAAGTTGAAACTGACCTTCTCGCCGCTGGAGCCCGAGGCGGTTGGGGCACGGTCTGGAGTGTTACCACCGCCACCGCCCCGTCCTCGCCCTCCTCTGGCCGGGGCGGCCGCCCGGGAAGCGCCTCCCGCGCGGGCAGGCCCTGCCCCACGTCTGAGTGCCAGCTTGTAGATCGCTCCCTGCTGACCACGGTAGAAAACCGCACTCCGGTCCTGAGTCGGCTGCAGGCCGGGGAACTGGCCACCCGAGACTTGTCGGCGATTCTCACCCTCCAGGTCAATCGAATAGAGACCGGAATCGGGATTTCTGGCCTGACCACCGGCTCGTCCACGACCGCCACGGCGACCAATACCTCCGCTGCCGACTGTGTAATAAATGCTCTGCCCATCTGCGCTCAGAAAGAAATTCCCCACTGCTTGACTCTCGGTCGTCAGCTGAATGGCTCGCAAATCGATCTCCGCGAGTTCGGGACTTGGAGAGTCGAGATCTGCTTCGCTCGGGCGACCTCGCGATTGTTCGGCACGCGCAGCCTTTACCAGGGGATCTTCTGGATCTTCAGCCATGCGGCGAAGCGAGACTTTGTAGAGCTGATTGATGCTATTTCCGCGATTCGAAGCGAACACCAGAGTCTGCTGGTCAGAGGTCAAGAATCCGGCGTTATCAGCCGCCGGATGGGAGGTCAGGTTGTACTCCGTCTGGCTGGAAATCTCGTACAGGTAAACTTCGCGGTTCTCGAAGTCGTCGCGCCGGTCGTAGATCAGCCATTCACCATCGGGTGAGAAGCTGCGGGGTTGGATTCCGCCCGCCGGGTTGGAGGCGAGGCGGTTGACATCTCCATCGGCAATGTCGATGGAGTAAAGATGGACGCCGGAGTTGAAGAGCAACATCTTGGAATCCGGGGACCAGACTGAAAGTGTTTTCTTGGAAGCCTGCTCAGTCAATTTGCGGCGGTTTCCAGAGACCAGTTCGTGCAGCCAGATTTCCTCGTCGCCGGATTCGTCGGAAAGGTAGGCAAGCAGTTTTCCATCGGGTGAGTAAGATTGGGAATTCTGGCGCCAGGCCGAATTCGTGATTCTCTGCTTCTCACCCATCTCCTCTTCAGAGGGCACGGTGTAGATCTCTCCGTGAAGATCCACCGCCAGAAATTTTCCATCAGGCGAAGGTGAAAAACCGTCCGCGTTGGAGTCGGCCGCTATGAATTCAGTCAAGTTGCGCTCATGCCGATAGGGAATTTCGACTTGGATTCTGTGAGGCTGCCCTCGCGGAACAGCAAGAGACCAGATCTCAAACTCATTGGAGTAGACGATCATTTTTCCATCGGGAGAAATGGAAGGAAACTGAACTCCGTCCAGCCGGTGCTTCGTGACCTGTTCCGGGTTCCCACCAGTCGCAGAAATCCGCCAGATATTAAAGACTCCATCACGGTCCGACATGAAGTAGATCTTGCCGTCTGCGCCCCACATGGGATAGGCGTCATTGGCGTGCTGCTGATAATCTTCCAGGCGAAGATTGGTCAGCTTCCGGAAGCTTCCGTCATTCAGATTCTTGACCCAGACATTGGCCGATCCGCTGCCTCGATAATGTTTCTTGGGATGCCGGTAACGGACACGATTGAAGGCCAGCATTTGACCGTCCTGGGAAAACATGCCGTGGGCAGCCGCTCCCGCCTCAACCGGCAGCGGCAGGTTGCCTTCCAGATCAACCGTGTAGAGGGGACTTCCCCAGGGCATTTCTCCGCGCGCTGTGGAGAACAGGATCCTGGAAGCGTCAGGGGTCCAGGACAGAACGGAATCATTGGTGGAATGAAAGGTCAGCTGGCGTGGCTCTCCTCCAGCACTGGACACCACCCAGATATCGTTATTTCCCATGCGGTTGCTGGTGAAGGCGATCCACCGGCCATCAGGAGAAAAACGTGGATACTCGTCTCGGGCCTGATGATCGGTCAGTTGAACCGGGTTCTTTCCCTGTGCGTCCACCAACCACAAGTCACCATGGAAACTGAAAGTGATCTTGTTTTGATGAAAATGGGGAAAGCGCGCGAACTTCGTCGGAAGCGCCCCCAATGATTGAAAAGCAAAGCCAATCACGAATAACAAGCAGAGGTTTCTGGTCCGGGTCATATTCTCCTCCAACGGCTTCGAACAGAATGGGTTGTCATGGATGGCAATGTTACTCTTGTACATCGGAGAGCCCAGGAAGACAAGCCATTCGGGTGAAAGGATCCGAGGGTCCAGGGTTCCAATTCCCATCTCACATGCCCTCCCCCTTTCTTTGCCCTGTATAGCTCTTACCCCCCGAAAGGGATGGACCATTCCTCCCATCGTTTGCTAACCACCGGCGGCTCCGATAAACTCCAAGTCAAACCAACCTTCCTTTATGAATCGGGGAAAACTGACATGAGACTGACTCGCACAATCCACGCATTACCGCCTGCAGGACCGGCTTTTGTCAGGCCGCACACTCTGCCCATCCTGGGGCTGTTACTTTTGCTGGTCCTGGTAAATCCCCACGCATCTGCCGCTGGGAAAATGACCATTGAGGACAGCCTCGCGATCAGAAGCTTGTCAGAGGTTCGTTGGAGCCCGGATAGTGAAACCCTCTTTTTTCAGGTCCGGGATTGGGATCGGGACAAGAACCGCTACATTTCACATCTCTACAAACTTTCCCGAAATGGGGGCGAAATAGTTCAACTGACTCGCGGAGAAGGGAGTGAATCTCAGCCCAGTGTGTCTCCCGATGGAAAGCAACTGGCCTTTCTCGCCAGTCGGGGGGAGAAGTCCAAGACCCAGGTGCACATCCTGCCCTTGGTGGGGGGCGAGGCCTATCCGGTGACTACGGCGGAGAATGGAGTGTTGCGCTATGCCTGGGCGCCGGACGGGATCTCTCTGGCCTTTGTTACTGAAGACGTTCGCCCTGACGCAGAGGAACGAGAGAAGCAAAAGGATGACAAGGACGATGCGATCCGGGTCGACCGAGATTTCAACTGGAGCCACCTCTGGATTCAGCCCCTGGACGACGGAGAACCCCGTCGCCTGAGCGACGGCGAGTTCTCGGTGTCGGACCTGGATTGGTCGCCAGACGGCAAGCAGATCGCCTTTCAGGTCAGCTACACCGGAATCCAGGCAAGCTCCTATAAGCACAATGACGACCGCCGTGACTCAGACATCTTCCTGGTTTCTGCTGCCGGGGGCGCGGTCGAGAATCTGACTCCCGGGGAGGGCGGGCGGGGTCTTTCACCCCGCTGGTCCCCTTCCGGAGATCGACTCGCCTTCTCCGCCAGTCCCAGAGCCGGTCGAGCCGACAAGAACGATCTGATCGTCATGACGGTCAGCAACCGTGAAACGACCAATCTGACCGCGAGTCACACCGAGTCGATTCGCGGGGCGGAATGGACTCGAGATGGCCGAGCGCTGCATTTTTCAGAGGGGGACGGTACCTACACTCATCTGTACAGCATCTCCGCCAGCGGAGGCTCACCGCGTAAGACTAGCGGCGGATTAGGGGTCGTTTCCAGCCATTCCGGTTCTCCCGATGGGAACTGGCTGGCCTTTTCCAAAAATGATGTTGATCATCCCGCCGACCTGTGGGTGGGGCGCTTCGACGGGAGTGGCAATCAGCGAATCTCCGATCTCAATCCGGCCCTCCGAGACTTCGAGTTCTCGAGGACGGAAGTAATCCGTTGGCAGAGTACGGATGGGCTGGAAATCGAGGGGATCTTGACCTATCCGCTGGATTATCGGGAAGGAAGCAAATACCCCATGATCCTGAGCATCCATGGAGGGCCGACGGGACGTTCCAGTCATAGTTTCAATTCCCGAAACCAGATCTTCGCGGCCAAGGGTTACGCAATCCTCCAACCCAATCCCCGGGGCAGTACCGGCTACGGGATGGAGTTTACGAAAGCCAATATGATGGACTGGGGAGGCAAGGACTTTCACGATGACGACATGATGGGAGTCGACAAGGTCATTGACCTGGGAGTTGCGGATCCTGACAAGCTGGTCGTGATGGGGGGTAGCTATGGCGGCTTCTCCACGTTCTGGGCGGTGACTCAGACAGATCGTTTCAAGGCGGCCATCGGGCACGCGGCAATTTCCGAGTGGTACAGCTTCTACGGGCAGACCAGCATCCCGGCTTACTTGCAATGGGGTTTCGGGGGACATCCCTGGGAGACCCGGGAGGTCTACGAAAAGTGGTCGCCCTATAACTTCGCTCAGAACGTGACAACTCCTTTGCTAATTACCCACGGCGAACTGGATCGGACGGTCCCCATCGCCCAGGCCGAGATGTACTACACGCTGTTGAAGAAGCTGAAAAAGAAGGTGGAGTTCGTTCGCTATCCGAGGGAGGGCCATGGTATTCGGGAGCCCAATCACGTCATCGACCTGGTTGGGCGGCAACTCGAATGGTTTGATCAGGCTCTCGGGATTCGGAGGTCAGCTCCGGCCGAAGTGACATCTGAGAAGGGTACGAATTAGGAGCCTAACCAAGGTTCCCTTTGGAGAGCGCGCTCCGGAACCAGCACGATGCTTAGACAAGTAGAGCCTCAGGGCCAGCCTTCCGCCACCGATCCTCGGCGCGCCTTGTAGGAGTGAGCTATGCTGCCGAACCCGGCCGTCTCGGCCGGATCGCGACTGCGGCTCCAGTCATGAGCGAATCCCTTGATCTCTTCCTGCCTCCGGATGCCCCAATCTTTTTCACAAGCACGGCCACCGGTAACTGCGCCGTCCAGAGCGTCCAAATCACAGGCTACAACTGTCTCAAATTCAGTGATCTGCATTCGATCGATCAAGACAAGTCGGGCTCGGCTTACCTCTTATTCTTCCCCTGAAAACCTGTCTCACAGGCGCATCCCCACCCGGGGGGCACAAGACCCCCTACTATAGATAACGCTGGGATCTCAAAGTGAGCGAAAAGTAACCCATCCGTGCCAGGCCTTGCTGCCTCGGTACCAGCCCACGTATTGTAGGAGTCGGCTCTGCCCGGCGAACTCCCCCCGGTCCAAGGGACCGCAAGTCTGAGAATTCTGGGTTCCTTACTACTTTCCAAACTTGTTGATTGAGGGAAAAAATCACACCCGGGGACCTGGAACGGTCCGGAGTTTCGCCACCTCGAGGTGACTCCTACAATGCGTGGCCTGCTTGGGAGCGGCTAAGCAATCAAAACTGCAGGCAGGGACGGGGTCCGTCGCCGACTTCTGTGTGCACACAGAACAGTCCCAAGAAATGGACCGTCTGTTCCAAGGCCAGGCGTTCTCTTGGAAAGGGAGTGTCCCTTCTCGAGTGTCCCCTCCAAACCCATCCCCTTCTCCAAACCCACCCCCTTGTCGCCGCGGCGCTCTAGTAGTGAAACCTGGATCCGCACTCGCCGTGGTCGTTTTCTGTTATGCTGTGTCCGGCTGAGGTCACTCAGCTTGCGGCGCACAACAGGTTCTTAGTCAGACGCGCCGTTGATTACCACCCCTTCTACTGCTGTTGTGTAGGTAGGAATGCGGCGGCTGCGTTGTGTTTGCGTCTACCTACACGTTGAACTGAACTCCCGGTCTGCCTGAAAGTGATAGCTACATCTATGTCTAGTATTCGATCCGAGTCCGCTTCAGGATTCGACAGTTTTTCTTTGAACCATGCCTTGATGCGTGGAGTTGCTGATTCTGGTTTTCTAAGTCCTCGCGCCATTCAGGAGGAGACTATTCCGGCCACCCTGGAAGGGCGCGACATCCTGGGTCTTGCCCAGACCGGTACCGGCAAGACCGCTGCCTTTGCGATTCCCGTGCTGGAGCGTCTCCTGACGACAAGGCTGCGAGGCGGGCCCCGCGTGTTGATCGTGGCTCCGACTCGCGAACTAGCCAGTCAAATCAATGAGGAAATCAAGGCGCTGGCCAGGTTTACCCGGGTGAAGACGGCGACAGTCTTTGGCGGCGTTTCGTTCGGGCCTCAGATCGCTTCACTGAGAAGAGACCCTGAAATCATTGTGGCCTGCCCCGGCCGGCTGCTCGACCTTCACCAGCAGGGGATCCTCAACCTCGACCAAGTCGAAACTTTGATCCTGGACGAGGCGGATCACATGTTCGATATGGGCTTTTTGCCTGATATTCGTCGCATCATTTCCGCCTTGCCCGGGAAGCGGCAGAACCTCATGTTTTCTGCCACCATGCCCAAAGAGATTCGGAGCTTAGCGAAGGGCATCTTGGACAACCCGCATGTGGTGGATCTCAATAACTCCCGGCCCGTTTCCACCATAGAACACACCCTGTATCCGGTGGAGAGTGATGACAAGGCCAAACTGCTGCAGCACATTTGTGCCGAGAAGGGATTCGACTCGGCAATCGTCTTCACCCGGACCAAGTATCGAGCAAAGCGGCTGGCACAACGACTCGCGCGGGCCGGTCACCGGGCCGTGGCGCTGCAAGGCAATATGAGTCAGTCTCAACGCGTCAAAGCGATGGAAGGGTTTCGCCAGCGTCGATTCGATATCCTCGTGGCCACCGACATTGCCGCTCGAGGGATTGATGTCGAGCAGGTTTCTCATGTGGTGAATTTTGATATGCCTTCGACAGTGGATGCCTACACGCATCGCATTGGGCGGACGGGAAGAGCCGAGCGTCAGGGAAAGGCCTACACTTTTGTGACCCGTGACGACCGTCAGCTTGTAGGCGCGGTCGAACGCCGCATCGGAGCTTCGATTCCTCGCCAGACAGTGGAGGGTTTTGCTGCGACACGTATCTCCGAGAACCGGTTTGAGGAGGCTGAGCGATCACCCAGGTCGCGCTATTCGCGACCTTCAGCTCGACCCAGAAGAGGTACAGGAGGAGATCCCGGGAAGCGTCGCCGCTCCCGACGGCCGAGCTTCCGGAGGGCGTCCTAGGCAGTTATTCCGCCGCTGTCTGCCGTGAAATGGTCGTCGATGACCTGAGCGGTGGCCAGGGGCGTTACCAAAGTCAATAATCCAATTGCCACGATGCAGCGGCTCACACTCCTCGTTCTCACTTTGTCCTCCTCAACTTGATTTAGCATTTCCTGCGAGGCAGCAACCTACAACCAGATCCGGGCCCCTGCAACCTCGCCGTTAAGCTTCTCGAAGGAGCCAAGAGTCTGGCACGGGCCTGGCGTGCAAGTCTGAGCCGATCTCCGGATTTCGAACCAGACACTCTGTGAGTCCTCCTCAGCTGGGCATCTTCTGTGCTTGTATTTCGTCTGCCGGCCGCGAACCGAATCGGTTGCGGCTCCGCACCATACATTGAGGGTTCTTTTCGCGCTTCTGGTCCCGCCAGCGTTATTGTTAGTAAGGGAGCAGGTAACCCCATGTTGAATCTACGAGAGCAGCTCAAGGCGCGTTTTGGCTTCGAACAATTCCTTCCCGGTCAGGAAGCCGTGATGGAGCACCTGATGGCTGGCCGCTCGGCGGCGGCAGTCTTCCCAACCGGCGCTGGAAAGTCACTTTGCTACCAGCTTCCGGCTCTTCTTCTTCCCGCCTTGACGCTCGTGGTTTCTCCACTGATCGCTTTGATGAAGGACCAGATTGATCAGCTCAAGGGACGGGGAATTCCGGCGGCCCGGCTGGATTCGACGCTAAATGCCGAAGAGTACCGCTCGATCATGGAAGGAATTCGGGCCAGCCAGTTACGAATCCTCTATGTGGCTCCGGAGCGTTTCAACAACGAGCGTTTCCGCCAGACCCTGTCTCGAACAAGTATTTCGCTGTTCGCTGTCGACGAAGCCCACTGTATCTCTGAATGGGGACACAACTTTCGACCCGATTATCTGAAACTGGCCGGCTTTGTCCGGCGCTATGGGGCGGACCGGCTGCTGGCCCTCACCGCCACGGCCACTCCCCGGGTTCTGGAGGACATCTGCAATGGCTTGAGTATCGACCCAGCCTGCGCGATTCGAACCGGCTTTTATCGCCCAAATCTGAAGCTGATCACTACGCCGATCGAGAGTGAAAAGCGAGAGCATGAACTCTTGCATCGTCTCTCCGAGAGGCCCTCTGGAGCGACAATCGTCTATGTCACCTTGCAACGGACGGCCGAGCAGGTGGCCGAACGGCTCACCCAAGCAGGCTTTGTGGCTCGGCCCTATCACGCAGGCATGCAAGATGAAGAGCGGAGTGCGGTTCAGGACTGGTTCTTGAGCTCAGAAGACGCGATTGTAGCGGCTACGATCGCCTTTGGAATGGGGATCGACAAACCGAACATCCGTTACGTCTATCATTACAACCTTCCCAAGAGTCTCGAGAACCTCTCCCAGGAGATGGGTCGGGCGGGTCGGGACGGCAAGCCGGCGATCTGCGAGAGCTTCTTCTGTCCATCCGATCTGACGGTTCTGGAGAATTTCGCTTACGGAGACACTCCCGCCAAGACAAGTATCCAGTCGCTGCTCGAAGAACTGATCGCCAAACCCGAGAATTTTGACGTCAGCCTGCACCGCCTGGCCTGGCGGCACGACATTCGAATTCTGGTTCTGCGGACACTCCTGACCTACCTCGAACTGGAGGGTTTCCTGGAAGCAGGGACTCCCACCTACTCGACGTATCAGTTCAAGCCACTGGTTTCCTCGCAGCAAATCCTGGCCGAATTTCAAGGCGAAAGGCGCGCCTTCCTGGCTTCCCTGCTCCAAATGGCGAAGCGAGCCAAGACCTGGCTCAGTATCGACTTGGAGATCGCATCTCGCGTCCTGAAAAGCCCCCGGCAGCGCCTCGTTAGAGCTCTTGATTTTCTGGCGGAGCGGCAGTGGATCGAGCTCAAGGTGGGAGGCGTACGTAACCACTTTCGACGAGTCGGGGCACTCAATGATCTCGAGAGAATAGCTACCGAGCTTTTTTCGAAGAGCCTCCAGCATGAGCACCGAGAAATCGAGCGTCTCGGCAGAGTATTGGAGTTAGCCGCCCACGACGGTTGCCAGACCCGATTCCTCTGCTCCTATTTTGGCCAGGACTTGGAGCAGAATTGTGGGCATTGTGGTGCCTGCCTGAGAAAAGGGGCGGACTTTCGACTGCTTCCTCGGCCACAGTCAACGATTGACGATGCGATCTGGGAACAAGCGGTCAAACAGCAAGCGGAGAACCCGGAAATTCTTAGCGAGCCGCGAGCACTGAGCCGCTTCCTGACCGGCCTGAGCTCCCCACAACTCACCCGGGCCAGGCTCACCTCACATGAGCTCTTCGGAGCTCTGGCAGAAGTGCCGTTCAATCAGATCCTGGAGCGAGCCGAGGCAAACCAGAGCTGACAAGATTCGATTTCGCCTCGGACTACAGCGACCAACAGCTCATGGAGACGGAGCGGGGCTCCCTTACCCATCCACCTTTGGGAATTGGACCCCTGGACCCCTGGATCCTTCGTCCTCCAGCTCTCCTGCCCAGGAGAGCGGAGTTCGCCAGCACATCCGGGCTCCTACAAAGCATGGCGTGCCTCCCAGGCGGCGAAGCAAATCGGATGCGAAGCGGCTCGGAAGCTGCCGTTGCCCCCAGAGATGAAGCCACCGATCTTTCTCAGGAAGCAAGGATGGTTAGGTTATCCGGATCACAGGCCTATGCTACTCTTGGCTAAGTCTCTTTCTTGAATGATCCGGCACATCCAGAAGCGCTGCAGATCTCAAATACCTCTTTTGCTATGGAGCAGATCTAATGCTTTACTCGCAATCCCGACCGCTAGGATTTCTCGTTCTCTTGCTTCTACTCTCAACGCTACTTTGGGGAGTTGCGCCTGCCCAACAGGCCACTGCAATCCGTAATGCCCTGATCATCGACGGGAATGGCGGCCCTCCTCTTCGAGACGGTGTCATTCTAATTCGAGGTCGGCACATCGAAGCCATCGGTCGGACCGCCGAGGTCGCGATTCCAGGAGAGGCTCGAGTGATCGACGCGGCTGGAAAGGCGGTGCTGCCCGGACTGGCCGACATGCATGTCCATCTCTTGGGGGGTTGGGATGGGATTTCGGTGGATATGTTGGGGTATCCGCGCTATCTCAATGCGCTCCTCTATGCAGGTGTGACGACCATCCTCGACACCGGCAACGTGCTCCCCTACATCCAACAGATTCGCCAAGAAATCCAGAGCGGGCATCTCGACGGCCCCCAAATCTATTTCGTCGGACCGGTAGTCGATGGTCCGGACCCTGTCTGGCCTCCAATCTCCTACTCCGTCACATCCGCTAGCCAGATTCCAAACTATATCCAGCAACTCAAAAGGGCCGGAGTCAACGCAGTCAAGGGCTATACGGGACTTTCAGTTCGTCTGATGCAGTCACTGGTGAGGGAGGCCAAGAAAGAATCTCTAGGCATCATCGTCGATCAAGGATCTCGAAATGGATCTCCTGATCTCATACGGGTCGGAGTCAAGATGTTTGCCCATCTGCCAACTCTTCCTATTCCGGATGAAACCGTACAGTTGATTGTCGAGCAAGGAGTTTCCTTCATTACGACACTGGCGGTCTACGAGTCCTTCTCAAGGCGTAGATTCTCGCATCTTGATTTTTTGGACCATCCTCTACTCCACAATGTGATGCCGCCCTGGTTCGTGGAAGACCTCCTCAGATTTGCCAACCGCGAAGTGGGAGCGGACGGGCGGGCTGCCTCGGAGAGGGCCACAGCCAGATTGCGAAGTGCTCAGCTGAACTTGAAACGATTGTTTGACGCCGGCGTTCCGAGTGCGGCCGGGACCGATTCTCCCTATCCCGGCGTCTTCTTCGGAGAAGGATTGCATCGAGAACTCGAGCTCTTGGTGGAGGCCGGTCTGACTCCCTTGCAAGCCATCACTGCCGCGGCCCGGAATGCCGCACAATTGATGGGGGGCGGCGGGGAGTGGGGAACCCTGGAAGTCGGAAAGCTGGCCAATATACTCGTCGTTGCCAGCAATCCCGCCGAGCAAATCTCAGACATACGAAAACTGGAAGTGGTTATTCGAGCCGGCCGGATCCTGGATCGCAAGGTGCTGGAGTTTGACTTGAGCAAGGATCCTGGTTACAGGGTCGGAACCTCTGTTTCGAGTCAGTAGCCCGAAACGCCGGCCCCTTTCTCGCTAGGTCCGGGCTCCCGCTAGTGCTATTGAAAATAGAATCTTTAGATTCGGGCCTGACGGTCCTCTCGCGGCCTGGGGAGGTCCCACACCTCCGAAACCACTTCAGTGTGATCCGGGGAGAGAACTCTAAGCCTAGACGAGCGATTCCGAAATAACGTGCCAATTGCGAACGGGTCTTGCGAGTCGAGGTCAAGGAGAGAGGAGGAAGTCGATATCCGGCATCTTCGACGACTCTCGACACAGAGATCGGCCGCAACATTTTGTTGGCTAGGCTGGCAACAGCTTGCAGGCTGTACAACAAGCCCCGTTCGCCCGTAGGGTTGGGGCGAGACGCGGCCAGCTCTTTGTTGCTCGGAGCTCGAAGATGGCCTGCATCAATCTCGTCCTCGCGCCTCGACCTGACTCGCGTCGCGCTCCCAACAATTGGTACGTTATTTCAGAATCGCTCGTCTAGGGCTTGTTCAGGAGATCCAGCGCTGCCACGATCATGGCTTCGACACCGACTTTGATTGACGGTGCGGGGGAGATCTTGAATAACGGGGAATGGTGGTCTGCAACCGGTGCTCCGCCGTCCGCGTCCGCATCGAGGTCCGCTTGCGGCGTGCCACCGACAGCGAAGTAAACGCTCGGAATTGGGGGATCGACATTGACCAGCATGGGAAAGTCCTCGGCACCCATGTCGCTCTGTTCAAACCGTAAGAAGATATCCGCACCCAACGCCGACCCGATCACTCCCCTGACGCGATGCGTCAGAGCCCGGTCGTTGACGGTAGGTGGCACACCGTCTGGAGAAACCGTAACCGTGGGAAGCTGGTCCTCAGACAATCCGGCCATCCGGCCGGCGTTCTTGGCAATCCGTTCGATGCTTGTGAGCAGTGTCCGGCGGACGTCGGAGCTGTTGGATCGGACTGTAAGGTCGAGAACGGCCCGGTTGGAGATGATATTAGGGGCCGTGCCCGAGTGAAAAGCGCCCACCGTCACAATGCCTGGCTGGAGAGGCGAGATCTCCCGAGTGACGATCGTCTGCAGAGCCACGACGATCTGGCTCGCCAGAACGATCGGATCCTTGCCCCGATGCGGCGCAGCCCCGTGTGCGCCAACTCCATGAACCACGATTCGGACAGTATCTGCACTCGAGTACATCAGTCCGTCACTCATGATGATCTTGCCGGCCGGGGTGAGCGAATCCACATGCAGAGCCAGCGCGTAATCAGGTCGTCCTACCCGATCGTAGAGGCCGTCTTCGGCCATAGCTTTGGCACCGCCAATGGCTTCTTCCGCCGGTTGCCCCAGGAGCATGACCGTGCCGCGCCATTCATCTTGAAGAGCAGCCAATCGGCGTGCCACGCCGACCAGGGTCGTCATGTGCACGTCGTGGCCACAGGCATGCATGACCGGCATTTCTTGCCCGCTCTGGTTGACCTGACGTTTCCTGGAGGCGTAGGGCAGGCCCGAAGCCTCGAGCACAGGCAGACCGTCCATGTCCGCCCGAATCATGACCCTGGGTCCCTCGCCCTTCTTCAGGATGCCCACGAAACCGGTCTGCCCAATATTCCGAGTAACTTGAAATCCGGCCCCCTCTATTTCGGAAGCCAATCGATTGGAGGTTTCCGTCTCCAACATCGAAAGCTCTGGATTGGCGTGAAAGTGCTTGAACAAAGAATCCAGATGAATGGCATAGTCTTTCGCGATTGCTTCTCTCAGGGTCTGCGCCCAGAGATGGTGGGTGTCAAGTACCAGCAACACAGCAATCATCGCTGTGGTTTTCCATCCGCTTCTCGGTAACATGAACATATTTGTAGGATAGGACAGATCGAGCATTCAGTCCAAGTGTGGCGAGCCGATTTTGAGCAAGTGCGGTAGCGGCTCGTCGTCCGCAACTTTGCAACATCCGAATAACGAGCTACCCCCTTTGGTTTTTGAGCAGTGCGCCAACCTTGGTGGGCCACTGCCAAAGCGGCAGCAAGCTGCCCGCACTCCCACCACGCCTTTGGGCGTGGACTGCAGCTCCAGCTGAGCCCAGCCCAAGCAATGGTGCTCGCCATAGAGGGAGCCGTCTTGCCCAAGTCTGGAGGAAGATTCCGACGGAGGCTTGTAGGACAGCCTCCCAGGTTGTCATCCGGATTCAAGTTTCAGGTTAGCCCATCCCCCGGCCGCTGGCCGGATCATTCTGGAAAGAATCGGACAGGCTCCTAGCCCGGCAGAAAAAAGAAAAAGAGACGGACTGATTCTGCCCGGGAGGGCCGCAGAGAATCAGTCCCTTTCGCTGATCCATGGCAGCCTTAGTCGGAGAGCTCTGCCACTTTCTTCTTTGCCTCGCTATAAACGAGGGCGCGCTCGATTCCATTGGCCACGGATTCAACAACTTTTTGATAGGTCTCAGCCGCCTTCTTCTTCTCTCCCAATTTTTCGTAGGCCCGGGCCAGAAGGGCTGTCTGAAACGGATCGGGTTGAGAGATCCGGCTCAGCTCCTCCGCAGCTCCCTGAAAGTCTTTCTTCTCCAGCTTCAGGTAACCTCTGAGGTAGTGCAGCGAGTCGACGAACTGTTCACCCGCATCTCCCCCCTTCTTGATCATCTCGGCAATCTGGTCGGCGATCGCTGCCGCCTTGGCGTGCTCTCCTTTTTTTGCCAGAGTCCGAGCCGGGCCGTGGAGCAAGCGGCCTTCCCAGATCTGCTTCTGCTGATCGTTGATCTGACTGGCCTTCACGGTCTCATAGCCCTTTTCATAGGCTTCCATCGCCTCGGCAGTTCGCCCTTCTTCAAGATTGATGCGGGCTTTCATGTTCCAGATGAAGACTGCGGGGAAGCCCTGAGTGACGGGATCGTAGGCTTTCAAATAGTCGTCGACATAGCGCAGGGCGGCGTTTGTGTTTCCTTTGTAGACCTCGAAGAAAGCCGGGCCTGCGAAGGCAAAGAAGGGAGCCGTGTCCTTGGGAAGTCCTTTCTTTCCAATCAAGTACGTCGAACTAGCCTTCTTGTAGTCACCTGTCATCAAATAACAGTTCCCCAGCAGGATCGAGACCCTCGGTGTGCTGTTATCGATCTTGGCTGCCCGCTCGAAAGGCCTCCTGTGCCTTCTGGAAATCGCCGGTATTCTGGTGCAGCTGCCCCATCAGCATGGCCACCATTCGATCGCCCGGGTACTCCTGATACATTTCCTGAAACATTTTCAGAGCTTCAGGAATATTTTGCTGGTAGACCAGACTCATAGCTGTGGTGTATTTTCTCTCGCCTGCCGAGGCATGCTCGGCGAGTTGGACGGCTTTTTGGAAGATTGGAGGCTGCTCGGCCGGCGGCGTGGTGAGAGCCAGGGTATACTGCCCAAAAGCGAAGTCCGGATCAGCCGCAGTGATCTTCTGAGCAAGCTCGGGCTGCGATGCCGCAGGCCGAAAAGTCTCGACCCCGTGAATGAACTCCTCGAGGTACTTCATAGCCTCTTTCGACTTTGTGGTGAACTCGATCTTTTTTCCTTCACCCGCCCACGCAGGCGTGGAAACGAGTAGCAGCGTAATGAGAGCGGTCCTGACATTGCTTGAAACTAAGCGCATCGCTGGATGTCCTCCGGTTTACGGTTGGCTTTGAGATATCGGTCTAGGAACGCTGACGCTCTTCCGGAGTTCCCTGTCAAGTCTTACCTTGGAAGAAACTGTTCAGTGTCGGACTGGCTCCCATCGAAGTTTCACTGCGCCTCAAACCGTCGAGAGCCTTCCAGGAGAATCTTGCGAAGCTCTTTGGAGTGGGCGCGGCCATGCCGCGACCTTTCCCTCGAAAGCGGTACTTGGACTGCCCATCCGGCTTGCCGATTCGAAGGCTGAAGGCTCTGGCATGGGAGCCTGTTGCCGAACTCGGGATGAGCTTGTGGCGGTTCTCTCCGGCGCAGCGGGTCTTGGGAATCGGGGGATGTGAACTACCGACGGTTTCAGGCGGGATACCAAAGCGGCAGCTCAATTTCTTAGAGAAACGTCTAGTTTTCGCCGCGATCCCGCCGCAGCACTCCAAATCGGCTCGCCTCCCGGCTCAAGAGTCGACCCCGGTCGAAGCGCGCCGATTTGGAGTGCGCGTAGCATGGGCTGAGCGTCGTAAACAAGTTGCAAGGGACAGGTGCCTATTCTGCCCGGAGGGCGATCAGAGGATCGACCCGGCTGGCCCGGCGGGCTGGAATCAAACTGGAGGCCAGCGAGACAGCTCCTAGCACCAGAGGTACCAGGAGAAAGGTCATACCGTCATGGACGGAGATTTCAAAGACCAATGAATCGAGAGTTCTCGAGACCCAGAATGAAGCTAGCAGGCCAAATACCAACCCGAGCAGAGTCACCCGACCGGCCTGCCTTAGAACAAGCTGGAGAACGTCGACTTGTCGGGCACCCAGCGCCATGCGAAGCCCAATCTCACCGGTGCGGCGTGCCACTGCAAAAGCCATGACACCTGCCACTCCCACTGCCGCCAGGACCAGGGCCAGCGAGGCAAGTACCGACGAAAGAACCGCGCGTGAACGGGGAGCCGCAATATCATTCGCGATTAAGCTGTCCATACTCTGCATCCGGACGATGGCTACACTGTCATCGACTTGCCAGACAACCTCGCGAAGGACAGAACTCAAAGCGGTCGCATCGCCCGAGGTACGGACTGCGTAGGACATATTTCGTCGAATCCACGAGACTAAGGGTTGTGCGTGCGGGCCATATACCAGTGGCTTTTCTGGAGTTTGGATACCAAAAATGCTGACATTGGCTACGATTCCCACAATCTCTCGGGATAGACCGGCGATGGTGAGGCGTTTTCACAGAGGATCCTCCCCCGGAAACAGCTTTTTGGACAGCGCTTGATTGATCACTGAAACGGGGGGCGCTTGGGCGTGATCGGCCGGGCCGAATCCCCGGCCTCGCAGTAACCTGATTCCCATAGTAGTAAAATACTCGGGTGTGACAGCTCTAGCCTCAGCGGTCATCACCTCTCCGGGCCGGGGCGGCGGCCGATCGTCACGACTTAGCCCTTGTCCCTCGTAGCCACCTCCCATGGGCATGAAACTGACTGCTCCCGCGCTTTCTATTTCAGGAAGACTGGCCAATTCGGCAACCAACCGCTCATGGTATTGGGTCAGAGCGTGCGCCGTGGAATAGGTCGCCCCGGGTAGGACTCTAAACGTGAGCAACTGCTCGCTTCGAAAGCCCGGATCTGCCGTACGCAGCTTGTGGAAGCTCTGAATCAGCAGGGCCGCGCTGATCAACAACATAACGGATAGGGCAATCTCGATGACCACCAGAGATTGTCGCAAGAGTCCTCCAGAATCGGCAGCCATGGATGACCTGCCTCCCCGCAGAGCAAGATTGCCGATCATGCGAGACAAGTGAAGTGCCGGAGCCAAGCCAAGCCCACTCCCAGTAGCCCGCCAGCGACGGCCAATAGTGTGCTTTCGGACAAAAGCTGTAACACGAGTCGCCTGCGCGAGGCACCCAGTGCCGAGCGAACAGCGATCTCACGAGTACGAGCCGCTGCCCGGCTCAGCAGAAGATTGGCCACATTTGCGCAAGCGATAAGAAGAACCAGGAACACAGCTCCCATGAGCACCATAAGCGCAGTTTGTGCCTTACCGACCATAACTTGTTTGACAGGGACCGCTTCCATCCCATGTCCGGTATTCGAATTCGGAAACTGCTCAGCCAGCGCGGACATGATGACGTTCAGTTCTGCCTGCACTTCAGCTAGGGTCACTCCAGGCTGCACGCGAGCCAGTGCCTGCATGTTGTGACCACCCCGCGACTGGGACGTGACTTTGAAAGAGGGGGGGCGGGCTCTCCAAAGCTGCAGGACGCCGCGAGGAACCTCAAGACCTGCCGGTGCCACTCCCACCACAGTGTAGGGAATGCCTGTCAGTGTCAGATCTTCACCCAGCACGGCGCGGTCACCGCCGAAGTGCTCCATCCAGAATGCGTGGCTGAGAACAATGACCGGCTTGTGCCCTGCTTCCTGCTCCTCGGCCGCAAAAAAACGCCCGGCGGCCGGCCTGACCCCCAGCATCTCGAAAAAGAAAGCTGAGACCGACTCGCCGCGCAACAGCCGCGGCCGGCCATCGATTAACAACCTGGGTGTCCAACCCTGAGAGGCAGTCACACCCTCCAACGTCTGACTCCGTGCCCTCACATCCATCAGATCGACGTAGGAGACATTGCCTACTCCTGCGGAGCGCACACCAGAGGCATTGGATTTCACCTCGTAAAGCCTGACTACCTGATCTGGATCCTGGTAATCCAACCGCTCCATCAATACGCCGTTAACCACGCTAAAGATTGAGACGGTTGCTCCAATTCCCAAGGCCAAAGTGAGAATCGAGGCGGCCGAGAAATAGGGCTGGTGCCGCAACGATCGAAATCCATAACGAATGTCTTGAACCAGGCTCATCGGGCTTGCTCCTTTTTCAAATGTGCTTTTCGAGGAGTGAGATATGAGAGATTTCGAAGCCGGTCGATCAGCGAGTACAGGACTTGCCGCCGATACCATCGGCGAGCCTGATGGATCGGAGTTCCTCTATTGAGCAGGAGATGGAATTCCTCCTCGAGATCGCCAAGCAAGAAATCACGGCTTCCAGGAGAGGCCATCTGGCCCATCAACCAGCGGGCTGCTAACGGCGATTCAGCACGCCCCCGCCGGCTCCTCACAGCCCCTCCAGTTCGGTTGCCAGGTCCAGGCCTTTCGCCATACGAGCCATCATTTTGCGAGAGTGTGACAGGGCTGTGGCTCCGGCTGCGGTCAAGAAAAAGAGTCTCTTCGATCGTCCGCCTCGGACCGGCTCCGGGCCGACAACTTGTGACTTCAGATACCCCTTGGTCTCTAAACGCTCGAGGGCGGAATAGACGGCGCCGATGGCAACTACCCGATCCGTGCGTTTCTGGATATCCCGGCGAATCGTCATGCCGTAGGCGTTACCCTTCAGCCGGACCAGAGCCAGCAAGACCATCTGCTCAAATTCTCCCAGGTACTTCCGGTTCCTCATATTCTCGGCAAATGTGAACTAATATACGGAATTCTACTAGAAAGGTTGTCTGAAAGTGGAAAGTGTTGTGGATTGTTAAACCGCCAAATCTCAATGGTGAATAACCAGCTCGGCACCTAACAAGCCCAGGTGGAAATCGGTCGACCAGCAGGTCTTGGTCCCACGAGATTCCATCAGACTCAGGCCAAGAGCGTCGGTCACTGTCAGGTCTTGATCGGAAAGTCGGCGAAGCACTGCCACAGCGGCCTTTCGGAGCCCGAAGCGTCAGCGAGGGAGCTCTTCGTGGAACCAAGTTTCAGGTTAGACTTCTAGCTTAATCCAGGCTCCCATTACAGCAGCTGGTGCCTCCGAAGCACTTGTCTACCCACCGGCGGGTCCTCGGAGTTATACTTTGGGAACTTGAAGCGGGAGGGTGCGGAGGTACTCCCAGCCTCGTTCACGAGTAGTCCAACCCTGGAGCGGAGTCAAAGACATGAACCGACTCAAACTCATCACCCTGTTGCCGCTGGTTCTGGCCCACTGCGCCTCGCCACCACCGCCCGTGGCCGAAGATCTGCAGCAAGCTTATGTTGCCAGCATCGCGGCTCACCACCTTTGCTCCGGGACATTTGTGGTCGGTCGCCACTACCAACGCCCGATAAACCAGGTCCTGGAAGAGGACGTCGCTCCCTTCACCGCATTTCAATGGGACGCTAGCTTGAGTTTTGAACTCGACGCTGAATCTCGGACGGTGACCGTCTCAGGGAGCGGGTTCCGTCCCCGTCGAGCCCGTTATCACGACGACCAGGGCTGTACAATCCTACCCACTGACGGCGAGCAGATCTTCTTCCGCCCGACAGCCTTAGAGTCTTCGCTAGCACCGGCCGAGGAGCTACCTTGGCCGATGGGCGATCTGGCGGCAGTCGGCGAGTTCCCCGAGATCGACACGAGTGCACTTCAAGAAACTCTGTCCGATGCCCTGGCAGCTCCAAACCAGCACACTCGTGCCATTGTTGTCCTTTATCGAGGGAAAATCCTGGCCGAGAGCTAGGCTCCTGGTTGGACTCCCGACACCCCGCAGATCAGCTGGTCAATGGGCAAGAGCATCACCTCTGCCCTGATCGGGGTTCTGGTCCAGAAGGGCGAGTTGACGCTCGAAGATCCCGCTCCAATAGAGAGTTGGCGACAAGCTGGCGACCCACGCGCGGCGATTCAGATCAAGCACCTATTGCGGATGAGTAGTGGACTCGACTTCGCGAATCTCGGTTTGCAGAATGGAGACTCCTACGTCACGGCCAACGAGCACATGCGGATCTACTTCGACAGTCTGAATGTGTTTGAACATGCTACGGACCAACCGGCTGAGATTCCTCCAGATTCTCAGTTCCGCTACCGCAACAGTGATCCGTTAACCCTCGTCAAGATCATTCGCGATCAGGTGGAGGCTTCTGAGGAGGAGTATCTGACGTTTCCCCAGCGAGCTCTTTTCGATCGGATCGGAGCCCGTAACTTCGTGCTGGAAACCGATGCTTGGAGGAACTTCATCATGACCGGCTACGACTTTGGAAGTGCCCGGGACTGGGCCCGATTCGGGCTGCTCCACCTCTGGGATGGCGTCTTCGCAGGCGAACGGATATTGCCCGCTGGATGGGTTGAGTTCGTCAGTACACCGGCTCCCGGGGACCCTTCCCGAGGCTATGGCGGCCTCTTTTGGCTGAATCGAGGAGGCTCCATGACTGGGGTCCCGGAAGATGCCTTCTGGGCCGCCGGGTTCATGGGACAGCGAACCCTGATCATCCCATCGCTCGATCTGGTAGTGGTCCGCTTGGGACCGAGCGGTCGAGGTTTCGCAAGCTACTTCAACGACCTCGTCGCAAGCGTTATTGACTCGATTCGAGGAAGATGAGGAATCGACCTTTCAGGGTATACTCTTCAACTTTAATACTATGGATCAAAGGCATCCTCAGGGCTGTCTGAGAGCTTGCCACAGCGGGTAGACAGGACCCCCTTTGTAAGAACTTCTTTTCAAAACCGTGGGAGGCGCCTTCCCAGGCGGCGATCTTATCGAAAACACGTTTGTAATCTCAAAAGCTGACCTGGAGGCCTACCAGCGGGACGGCGTAGTCTGTCTGCGTCAGATGTTCGATCAGAATTGGCTGGACTTCCTGGACGAGGCGATCGAAGAAGCCATGGGCAACCCGGGGCCCTTTGCCGAAGAATACACTCCGAAAGGCGGGACTGGGAGATTCTTTGGAGATCTCGAGATGGCTCTGCATCGGCCCAGTTTCAAGAAGTTCGTCTGGGAATCCACGGCTGCGGAAATCGCCAGCCAAGTCATGCAGTCCGAACGTGTCAACTTCTTCTACGATCACCTGTTGGTCAAGGAGCCGGGAACTCAAGAACAAACTCCCTGGCATCAGGACCAGCCGTACTGGGCGGTCAGCGGCCTTCAAGTCTGCTCAGTGTGGTTCCCACTGGATCCGGTCTCCCGAGAAAGCAGCCTGGAATTCGTCGCCGGGAGCCACCTTTGGCCAGCCTATAGTCCCTATCACTTTTCCGATGGAACGCCCTACCAAGGGACTGGCTTGCCCCAGCTTCCCGATATCGAGAGTACCCGCGAGGACCATCGCATTCTGTCGTTCGAAATGCTGCCCGGAGATTGCGTAGTCTTTCAGGGCATGATCGTTCACGGAGCAGCTGGGAATCTTCGTAGGGGTCGACGCCGAGCCCTCTCCACTCGTTGGACCGGCGATGATGCTCGCTATGTGGTTCGAAAAGGGGAAGTGGCCATACCCACCGAAGATCCGGGTCTCGCGGATGGGGATCGACTGGATTGTGACCGGTTCCCGTTGGTTTGGGTGCGCAGCCAGACTACCCGGCCCTCACGGGATGCCTGAAATCGGGACTCTAGGAGCCTGTCCGAGTATTGGTGCGGATCGCGTTACGAACGCCATGGGGTGAGATGCGAGGCGTCGGGCAGGCAGGCGCTGTCATTCAACTTCAAGTGCCCGCAACAAAGCAGATCGCCTTCTTGTTGTCCAGCCTGCTGGAGTTTGCCGGTTGGACAACAGAAGACCGCCCGTAACCCGCAGGGAACAGGCGTTAAGTGGCCGAATCTCTTTGTCGAGAGCCGTAGACGATGGGGGCCATCGCCGTCCATCTCTCTCCGCGAGCTCGACTCACAAGACCCCTGTTCGCGACCGCACCCCAATACTCGGACAGGCTCCTAGGCTGGCAAGAGCTTGAAGGCTGGACAACAAGCCCCATCGAATATTCCTTGGGGGCGGATCAATCCTAGCCACTTCCCTTGAAATGAGGGATGAAACGGGGCACCTTTCGACAATAGGTTGCGTATGCCGCTCCGAAACGCCTTCTGCGCTCGCTCTCTTCCAGGGTCGCGATCGTGTACACCCCAGCCAACCACAGAGCACACACCAGATAGATCACCGCATAATTGACAATGAGTGCATAGCCGAAGAGCGCCAGCATTAACTGGAGGTATCTCGGATGGCGGACCCGGGCATAGGGACCCTGGCACAGGAGCGCCGTGGAATGTCCCTCAGGGTCCAGTTCAGGCAGTCCAACCAGCGTCTTGTTGTCGATGTGCCCCACCAGTGCAAAGCGGAGCTTTGTCGCCATGATCAGGAACAGCACTCCCAGTGAAAGCAACGGATAGCTCAACCCAAATTCGGCCGCCAGAAGAGGCTTCCTGACCGCAAAGAGTCCTCCTACTCCAAGCAGTACGATCCCTCCGACCGTGAGGTAGGACAGCCTGGGACCGATGCGGCGCCAGAACTCCACAAAGGGATGAAGCAGCAGCCAATAAAGCAGCACCGGCGGAAAGACAAGCAGCAAGATCAGAGCTAGATGGTAGCGAAGCGAGTCCATGATCTCACTAGTGTACTAGCCGGTCGGAGATACGGTGGGTAGTCCTCGGGCGACCGCAGCGGTGAGCAGGGCTTTGTCATAAGCCACAAAACCTCCCAAGTCCGTGTCCAGTGCGATGGCGGAGGCCAGATGCAGAGCGTCGAGTGAGGAGAGAGACGGGGGCTCCAACTGGCTGGCAGCATTGAGGATTTCGGGCCGTGCGGCCAGCAGATGAACCGACTCCAGCACGCGTCGCACTCGTTGCTCAGCTTCGGCTTCCAGGGACACCCTCCGGGTGGCGCGCAGGACTTCAACCACGGCGATCTCGCTCGATACCAGGTCGGACCAGCTAGACAGGTATGCGAAGAGCGCCTCGGTTTCCGGCTCAGGTAAGACCAATTTGACCAGTGCAGAGCTGTCCAAGTAAAGCAGCTTCTCCGACATGGCTACTCCTCTTCCCGTTGTTCGAAGAGAGCTTCACTGATCTGCCGGGACACTTTGCCGGTTGGCTTGCCCAGGTCCTGGATACATCGCCGGGCCCGGCTCAGCCGCCCCGCTGCCACGAGCCCGTCCACGACAGAACTCTGTTGGGGAAGAGGAGCCAGAATCGCTACCGGTCGCCCCCGATCCAGGACCTGCAGAGTCTCTCCGGCTGCGACACGGCGAAGATACTTACTCAAGTACTGCCTCAACTCCCGAATCCCAACACCGTCATCCATGTAGCACATGGTAGCACGTGCAAGGAGGTTTCTGCCTAACCCCTCCCCGGGCCGGTGGCCGGATCATCAGGAAAGAAACTGAGTTCCCCTCAGCCACAACTGGGGAGATGATATCGCAGAGGAAAGCCCTGTTTCAGAACCGTGGGAGACGCCTTCTGAGGCGGCGATTCTATGGAAGAACCCCTCCCAGACCTAAGAAACCACTTCAGTGTGATCCGGGGAGAGAACTTTAAGACAGCCCGAGGTATTCTCGTCCCACAAATCAAGTTTCAGGCTAGCGAGGCTTCGCCTCAGACCGAACCCCTTAGTGCACGGTCATGCCCGGCACACGCTTTCCCGCGCTCGCGCTACCGCTTGGCGCTCTGAGAGTCGGCGTTCCAACGCTACGGTCCGGTTATCGACTCACGGCAAACTTCGGGGCACGACTAGCAGAGCCGCAAACGGGAGCGTAGCGTTCGGCCAATCTAGGCTTTGCCCGATACGAAAACCCGGCCACCGAACTTGACTCAATCGTAAAGACAAATCCCAGACAAACTTTCTTAGCCCTTCCCCCAAGCTGTTCTCGGATCATTCAGGAAAGAAATTGGAAGAGCTCCCTCGCGTCCTACCGTGCAAAGCTAACCACACCCTGGGTGAAGTCGAATGCGAGCTGTCTCATACCCAGATTGACCGGCGACAGAATTCCCTGGCCGGGAGCTGTGTCGTGATGCTTGCGAGACATCAGGACCGCTTTCTGAGAATGTCAGGAAAGATCCTTGATCTTCAGGGTTGGGCAAAGCACTTCCCGACCCTTCACCTTTCCATAATAGAAAGACAAGTAATGGACAACCGGCCGCCTGACCAGGCACTCACTGACCTCAGGCCTCTCTTGCAGATCGTAGAGGGCGGTTTCTTCGGCTCCCGTGTCCAGCATTAAGCGCACCGTCCCTGAGCAAACTTCAACGGGGACCATGATCAATGCTGCCTGAGGGTGAAAACGCACTCGAGCTCCCTGTTGATCGAGGAAGGCGAAGACAAGTTTCTTGGCAACGTAGTCGATGGTCATGTTCGACTGTCTGAGCACATCGAGCCCCAGGATGAAGTCGAAGCCTCCGACTTTCTTGAGGTTTTTGACGATCGGATCGAAAGCTCGGTATTGATGACCACCGACCATCAAGGCCGGGATATGGATTCTCGGTTTGCCATCCTTCACTTGGCTGGGAGCCCTTGCCCCTGGCGGTCGAGTCGCTTTACCAGTCGCTGATTGATCAGAGTCAACGAGGTTCCGGTATCGATCAGGACGCGCAGATTGGAAAGAGATCCGACCTAACCCCGTACCACAACCAGAGGTCCCTCCATCTGGAAAGGCACTTCCAAGAGAGCCGGGGCGTTCGGTGAACTCTCTGCACTTACCTGTCCAAGATTGAGATTTGCGATGAGGAGAAGTGTGAATAAGATCCGTGTTTTCATGGGCTCGTCCTCCTGTGTGGGGACAGGAATAGCGAGCCGGTACTGAGGAAGTCCTCGTAGCAGGCTTTGATCTGCCTCAAGCCTCCCTCAGGGAAGCCTCAGGGAAACCTGACAGATCTATAAACTCTTCTTAATCAGTTAGTTATATTGGGGTCAATTCGAACCTAGATGCCTCCCACAAGGATCTTCAGGGGGCTCGTGAGGAGGGAAACTTCCTGATTCGACTATTGGCCGGCTCTCCGAAGGCGGGCAACGATAGCTCAGACTTGCTTCTCATCCGATCTGCTTCGCTGCCTTGATGCGCGCCACGCTTTGTAGGAGTCTGATGTGCTGACGAACTCCGGTCTCCTGGAAGGCGAGCTTCTTGACCAACCCGGGCGGGGTTCGGGTGACGCGGGGAAAGAGATCACGCTCAGCCGAAACTGAGTGTTCGCCAGCACAGCTGGACTCCTACAAAGCGTGGATTGGATCTGAAGAAGCGAAGCAAATTGAAAGAGACATCGGCTGGAAGACAAGAGATGGGGGCAAAAGCGCATTCTCCCTCCGACTCTTGGTCGGCCTCGCCCGGGATTGGTAGGATAAGGACAAGTGTGCTTCGTCCAGGAGATCTTGCGTGTCAAAGACATTTCGTGTCGGTGAGTATCTGGTGGAAGCGGATCTCAACCGCATTTCCGGCCCGGATACTGACGAACAGATCGAACCCCGCTCCATGGAGGTGCTGGTCTACCTGGCCGAGCACGCGGGAGAAGTGGTCGCTAAGGAGCAACTGATCCGCGCCGTTTGGAAGGACACGTTCGTCGCCGACGGTGCCCTCTGGCAAGGCATCTCTCGTTTGCGAGAGGTTTTCCGAGACGACCCCAAGGCTCCCTCCTACATTCAGACCGTCCCCCGTCGAGGCTACGTGCTCATCGCCGATGTCCGGCCCCAGAGTGAAGCTCCCCGTTACCAGGTCCTCAAGAAGCTGGGCCAGGGGGCGATGGGAGAGGTCTTCCTGGCCGAGGACAGTCTGTTGCATCGCAGAGTGGCCTTAAAGTTCATCTTGAAGGAAAAGCAAGCGGACGAAAGCTACCGCAAACGTCTCCTCCAGGAAGCCCGGGCGGCGGCAGCGCTCGATCACCCCTACGTCTGCAAGACCTACACCGTGGGGCAGCTCGAGGGTCGGGATTTCATCGCGTTGGAGTACATCCAGGGTCAAACCCTGGAAGAGAAGCTCGAGGCAGGTCCGCTGTCGTTAGACGATGCTTTGGGGCTGGCGATTGAGATGTCTGAGGCGCTGGCTGAAGCCCATGAGCAGGGGATCATCCATCGCGATTTCAAGCCGGGCAACGTGATGGTGACCGATCAGGGCCATACCAAGATCATGGATTTCGGGTTGGCGCGTCGGATCCCCCTCTTGGACAAGGAAGCCGATCTGGCTCAGACCGTGTCCTCTTTGGCGGTCAGCAACATGTCGCCTGGAACCCTGGCCTACATGTCTCCCGAGCAACTCCGGGGTGAACCTCTGGATCAGCGGTCGGATCTCTTTTCGTTTGGAATGGTGCTCTACGAGATGATCAGCGGACGGCACGCCTTCGCTAAGACGGGCGCCATGGAGACGGCCAGCGCCATCCTCTCGGAAGATCCGCCATCCCTGCTCGACTCGGCGGGAGGTCAGGCTGAGGACCTGAGGGCCCTTCTCAGCAAGCTGCTGGCGAAGGAGCTAGGCGACCGCTCTGCATCTGCCGCCCCTGTGGCTGGAGAACTGCGTAGAATCAAGGATTTGCCCGAGAGTCCGAGTTCACCAGTAGCTCCAAAGCAGAGTGAAGCTACTGCCAAGGAATCAGAAAAAGCTCTTGGCGTCAGCCACTGGTGGATCGCCGCTACGGTCTTCCTCGGAATCGCGCTGGCCGGCGTTCTGGGGCTTAGTTGGTTCTGGACTGATGAGCCAACTCCCTCCCAATACGAACTGGTCATTGAGAATGGGATCAATCAACACCACTTCCGGTCCAGCATCGCACTTTCGCCCGATGGCAGGCGGGTGGTCTTCAAGAGCGGCCCTGGACCGCTCTATGTTCGCAACCTGGACGACCGGGGAGAGGCGCCACTTCGGGATTCAGAAGGTGGGAACTCTCCGTTCTTTTCCCCAGATGGAGAGTGGGTGGCCTTCTTTGCCGACCGGAAACTGAAGAAGGTCTCCATATCAGGGGGGAGCGCGGAGATTCTGTGTGACCTTTTCGGCAATGTGCTTGGAGGAACCTGGGGACCCGACCAGACGATCGTCATTGCCGACAGCAACACTCTGTGGCAGGTCCCCGCTTCTGGCGGTACTCGCCAAAGGCTTTCCATGCTGGAAGAGGACGGAAGGGAAGACTCCCATTGGAATCCCAGCTTCCTCCCCGATGGTTCCGGCGTTCTCTTCACCGTCTTTAGTGAGCCGGCGGCTTCTCGTCTGGCAATCTTGGATTTGGGCTCTGGGGAGCATCGCGAGCTCCTGAACAACGTGACCCGCGCCAGTTATGTTTCCACCGGACATCTGGTATATACGCGGGGCGACGGGCTCTATGGCATTCCGTTTGACCTGGGGACCCACAGCATCACGGGTTCTGAGGTACCCCTTGTGCAAGACATCCTGGTCACTCCCGCAAATGTCGGTCAGTTCGGGGTCTCGGTGGGAACGCTGGCCTATGTCCCGGGCCGATGGAGCCTCAGCGAGTTGGTGCGGGTGGGCCTCGATGGGCAGCTCTTGGAGTCTTTGCCCCTTCGTCCAGGTCTTTTCTCGAAATAGGGAATCGGAGCGATGCTCTCGACTGGAACATCGTTGAGCCGGGCGTCAGCCAGGACTCGGGCCGCCTCATACCAGGTCATTCCGCTGGCCGGGTCTCTTAGATTATTGAGGTGCATGATATCCCGGTCCTCCAGGAGCTCGTTGGCCCGCCGCCGCAGGTATGAACCTTCGATAAAGAGGCCGCCTGACAGTTCCCGACCGTAAGACAGGCTGAAGCTGTGGTGAATCGGCGTGGTCAAAGCCGAGTCCAGGGTGTTTTGTATACGCCTGGCACCGTCAGCCGGGTAGCTGAGAGGAAACTGCAAACTGGTCGGGATCGCTGACTGCCTGACAGCGAGCTCGAGCAGGGGGCGAATGTCTTGACCGAAACCCGTGAAGAGAGGGCCAGGATTTGAGGACGTGTCGACGCTCTGGTCGGGACCAATCACCGAAGAAGAAAAACCGAGTCGGTTGAAGCCGTCAAATTGAACCGCCAGGGCACTTCCAATGCGATCGTAGCTGATGGAATAGCCGCCCCGAATGACGGATTGGCCGCTGTCACCGAAGATGATCCTTCCCAGGCCGCTGGCCAAACTTGGAGACCAGGCGGCCGAGATTCGAGGACTCCAGTTATTCTTGTCGGTCGGATAAAAGCCTGGCTTGCCGTAAAAGGGTCCTGCCGTATCAATCGTGATGAGCTCGTTGAATGGATTTCCGGTCGCGGCTCCCGCTTTCCGTAACTCGAAGAATTCAGCCAGGGGACGAGTCGGTGTCACCTGAAAGCCACTTTGCTCCCGAACCGGCGTGTTGACTCCCCCGCGAATCCCTAGCCCGGATTATGCAAGAACCGTAGGCCGGAGTTGAAAAGAGAGTCGAAAGTGGCCCAAATCGGGAGATCGAAAGTGCGACAGGCGGATTTTCGAGGGATCTCTGTGGACGAGCCGTGTGGAGTAGGTGGGGGAGTGAATTTCAGACGGAGTTGGGCCTGAATGAGTGTCCTAAACGATCATTCGGGAGCTAGGAGAGGCTAGCTGGAGTTAAGGCGATTCAAGACGAGGAGGAAAAGGGCCTGCTCCGGAAAGCCGGAGGAAAGATGGGCCCAGATGCGTCGAGTGGTTTGTCGACCCCGCGCCCCAATTTTGAGGACCCGGCGACGCAAAGTTTCGATTTCGAGTTTCTGCCAGGGGGTTCCATACAGATAATCGCGGAGTCGGACGAACATCTGGTAAGCCAGCCCATGCAGGAGAAGTCGAAACTGGTTGGCCAGGAATCGATGACAGCTCAGCCGATCCATACTCAGATGGTTCTTAAAAGCCTTGATGAAGTTCTCCGACTGTCCTCGATCGGTGTAGTGATCATAAAGGGACTGGGAAGAGAGATCGTCTCGGTTGGTGACCACAAAGCGACGATTGATCCCCCGATGGTCGACTTCCACTTTGACGATGACGCGACGGAATCGATCCCAGCTGCCGGCTCGATAAAGAAACTCGTCAAACTGACGCTGTTTTTCCTCGAACTCGTCGAACCTGAGTCGAGTCGACTCGAGCATCGGCTCGACCATCCGTTGCAGGCGGGGGTTCCGGCTTAACCCAATGACATATTGGAGTTTGTTCTCTTCAGATTCACAGAACTCGTAGAGCCGAGGCGTGGCAAAGCCGCTGTCGGCCCGGATCTCAATTTGAAGTTCCTTGCCAACTTCTCGTCGAATGGCTTTCACGATTCGTTTCAGAATAGGAACGATGTGAGAGGCAGCCCCCTTGTTTCCAGGCCTCAATACGACAGTGACCAGGTCCCCCGTAACGGCATCGAAGATCAGCCAAGGATGCAGAATGTGGTTTCGGTAATAGCCGTGGTAAAAAGAGAATTCCTGTTGGCCGTGAGTGTGGTCGTCAGTACTGTCCAGGTCCAAGATGACCGGGTCGGGGCGTCTCTTCTTCAGCGAGCGGACATAACGCTGTAGGAACCCCCGGCTCAGACGCATGAGATCCTTCTTGCTGACAGAGTTTTCCAAACGGGAAAAAGTTGCTTGGGTGGCCAAGTCAGGATCGCTCTCAGGTAACTGATCACAGACGGTCTTGAGCATGGGATCCGAGCGCAGCGTGTCCGCGTCATTGCAGTCTTCGTACCCGGCAACGATCTGAAAGACTCGTTGTCGGATCAGCTTTAACTGCTCATGACGAACGTAGCGTTGGTCCCGGCTATCCGCAATACAACGAACTGAAGTCCTCGCAGAGTCGATCTTGCCGATCCAGGGAACCAAACAACAGCCATCCGGCATCGGAAGTCAGGTTCCCACCATCAAAACGAGCCGTGATTTGTGTGTGCGAGTGAAATGCCAGGGTGGTCTGACAGACTGGGTTTGACATTGCCGTAGTTCTCCGATAAGGATTTGTTTAATAAACCCTTTTATATCAGAGAGCTACGGCATTTTTTCTGGTCCCCAATCCACTCGAATCCGGATCTCTTGCATAATCCGGGCTAGATTCACTGTCAGGCTGGGAACCACTTGCCATGTGTCGGCAAGATAGAACTCATATTCTTCGGTGGCAAAATTCCGAGAGGAGGGAGTCCCTGCTGGTTGGAGTGTGCCGGTATTGTCAAAAATGAAACGACTCGTGAGATCCGTATAACGCCCCAAGACTGACGCTATCGCGTTCCGCCAGAGATTTTGATCGTCCCCAAGGACCAGGCCCGGTACCTCCAAAGCACCACCGAAGCCGGAGTAGCCACCTTGGAATACGGTGGCAGAGTCATGGGAATTGAAAAAAGAAATCCGCCGGTTCTCGATCCAGCGGATATTGGTCCCGAACTGAAAGCTGTGGTTCACTTTGATCCAGGAGGTGTCGTTCACAAGATTGTGAGTTGGTGTGGTCCGGTGCACCGAACGAGCAAAGTGTCGCGGAAGGAAAATGGGTCGGAAAAAGATCGAGGCGTCCGACGAGTCTCCCAGGTTTGAGAAAGCCTCCCGGGTCAACCCGTAACGAATCGTGTTGATGAAGTTTGGCGTAAGGGACCAGGTGTGACCCACCGCTAGCCCGACTGGGTGCTGCCACAGACCGCTCACGGGCGTATCTGGAAAACGGGGAGTCGTTCCCTCGTGATCCCACTGGTAGTTTCCTCTCACGAAGAGCTGCTCGTTGGCCAGATTCAAGTCGAGGCGGGCAATATAGGTATTCTGATCCAGCGGGCTGGAGCCGTTGAACCGGAAACCCCCAGAATTCACCCCATCTCCAGCCCCGTCATCATTGGAGGGATAGCGAGCGGCCGCATCGCCTAGCGCGGCCAATGCCAGAGGGTTGACGCCGTTCAGGCCAGGATAGAATTGGGCAATTTCAGCCGGGCCGACCTGCGTAGCAGTCCCATCCGGATCGCGGAACTTAACGATTCCCTGCCCCAGGTGGGGCAAGGGCACACTGCGGATACCGGTCTCCTGAGTGCGGTCCTTTCTTCCCTCGTAGTTGAAGAAGAAAAAGGCCCGATCCTTTACCAAGGGACCTCCCAGTGCTCCACCGTAAAGGTTGCGAACCAAAGCCGGACGTTCCTGTCCGACGCGATTGTTGAAGAAATCGTTACGCGAAATTCCTGGACTGAATCCAGTGTCACACGCAGCACGGGAGTAAAAGCCTCCCCATCTTGTTGATCATTCACATCCACCCCGTCCAGCATCAGGTTGGATTGATTTCGGCGAGCCCCCGCTACCTCCCCAGTCGCTATCACACCAGGCTGGAGACGCAGCAGGTCTACGACGTTTCTCGCGTTGAGGGGGAGGTCGCTGATTTGCGTCTCGTTAAAGGTGTTACCGATAGTCGCGTCGACCTTGTTCAGGATCGCTTCGGATGAACCGCGGATCGTGACTACTTCCGAAATCTGTCCCACCTCGAGCGGGATATCCACAATCTCGGCCCTGTCTACCGGCAACTGCACGTCGGTCAAGACTTGAGTCTTGAAGCCAGTCAGAGCCACGCGTATCTCGTAACTGCCGGGCGGGACCAGGGCAAACGCGTAGCGGCCTTCATCGTCTGTGACCGTCTCGCGCTCTGCACGGGTGGACGAGTTGATCAGAGTGACCTCGGCACCGGGTACTACTCCACCTTGCGGATCAGTGACGGTTCCAGCCAGGGAAGCATCCTGAGCCAGAGATATCCCGCAACAACAGCCGATGATCAGTAGGACAAGAAAGGCTCTAAAGGCACAGACAAGACGCCTGATCAGATTCATTGAGCGCCCTCAGCATTCCTTCCCTTGGCACCAGGATAGCCTCGAGAACTGCCAGACCCCCGCGGGTGCTCAAGTGCGCATTCATCCCCGGGAACTTTTAGACTCGGAAGAGAGAAACACTTTGAGCGATGCAAGGGAGGGGATCTCGACCGTCATCGCCTGTCTTCTTATTTTAGGATCTTCCGCAGGGCTCGCTATTTGAGTTTCCCCTGGAACTCGTCGCGTACTCCAACGTCGGTAGGGATTACGGTCGCACCCCGGTGTTCTGCTAGCCTGATTGCGAGCCAAAAAGGAGGTGAGATGTTGATTTCGAGGTGGCGGATTCTCGTTTTATTTCTGATGGCGGTTCTTGTCCTGGACTCTGCTGGCTCTTTCGCCGCGCGAATCTCCGGCATTGGATACTTTCCGATTGGGCTCGGAGCTTACGTTCTCTATCTTGTGGCGGGTGGTGTTGCTGGCTTCAGGGTGGGGATCGTATGGGGCATCCTCGCGGGAGCCGTGGCAGCCGCGACTCACGGCTCGCTAGGCTGGTTACTCGCTGCCTGGCTCGGGCCGGATTCGGTGGGTGAGGCGTTTGGAAATGCTGATCGAGCCCGCCTCGCAGGCAACGCTGTTTCCTCGGGTCTGATAGGTGCGATCTTTGGCGGAATCGGTGGACTCGTTGGTCGAATCCTACGTCGCACCCAATCGGCCGGCCCGGAGTCAGCCGAATGAGATCGTCACCAACATCCGAATCCGGAAAGGGACAGGCTGATTCTCTTTCCCGAAAGCTGAGCTTTTGCAATCGAAGAGAAACTGGAGATAATTGATGACCTAGCAAAGTCGTACGGCATCGTTGACTGGCGTGAGGGCGCGAAGGACTCGCCATTAAGCCAGGCTAGAAAGTATCTTCTTACAACTTCTTGCGGAGTGAACCTGAATCATGGATAGACCATTCAACAGTCTGAGAACTCTCGCCATCACCCTTCTCGTCATTGGCGGATGGGCGCTGGCTCAAAACAGGGATGCGGCGATTGTCGATCCCATCCAAAACCGGGCTGAGGAATACGGAAAGGTGGCGCAACAGATCTGGGAATGGGCTGAGTTGGGCTACCTCGAGACCAAGAGCTCAAAGCTCTTGCAAGCGTTCTTGGCGGACGAGGGCTTTGAAATCAGCGAGGGAGTGGCTGGAATCCCTACCGCCTTCTTGGCCAGCTACGGGACTGGATCTCCAGTTATCGCCATTCTTGCAGAGTTCGACGCGCTGCCCGGGATCAGTCAGGATCGCAGCCCGGAACGCAAACTAGTGGCTGGCAAGAATGCCGGTCATGCCTGCGGCCACCATCTCTTTGGAACCGGCTCAATGGCCGCTGCGGTGGCAGTGCGCGAGTGGCTGCAGAGTTCCGGCTCTGGAGGAACCATCCGACTTTACGGAACTCCAGCTGAAGAAGGTGGAGCTGGAAAAGTCTACATGGTCCGGGAGGGCATGTTCGATGACGTCGATGCCGTCCTTCACTGGCACGCAGGAGACCAGAACTCGGCCAATCCCTCTTCCACGCTGGCCAACAAGTCAGCCAAATTCCGTTTCCGAGGAATTTCCGCCCACGCTGCCGGAGCCCCCGAAAGAGGACGTTCGGCACTGGACGGCGTGGAAGCCATGAACCACATGGTCAACATGCTGAGGGAACATGTTCCTCAGGAGACTCGAATTCATTACGTGATCACCTATGGCGGAGCAGCCCCCAACGTGATTCCCGACTTCTCAGAGGTCTTCTACTACGTTCGTAATCCCGAGCCTCGGCATGTGCTTTCGATTTTCGAGAGAGTGGCTAATGCTGCCCAGGGTGCGGCGTTAGGAACTGGGACTGAAGTGGACTATGAGGTCATCCACGGACTCTACAATGTGCTCCCCAACGTCACTCTTTCAGAAGTCATGCACGGAAATCTGAGTCGGGTTGGAGGGGTCCAATACACAGCCGACGAATCGAGGTTTGCAGCAACCATCGCAACATCTCTGGGTAGTGACAGGCCTCTAGAGTCGGCTGCGCAAGTCCAACCTTTGGACCGAGAAGCCGCTGACAGGCAAGGAACGGGCGGATCGACCGACGTGGGCGACGTCAGTTGGACAGTGCCCACAGTGGGCCTGCGGACCGCCACCTGGGTCCCGGGCACGGCTGCCCATTCCTGGCAAGCGATCGCCGCCGGGGGTACCAGCATCGGAACCAAGGGAATGATAGTAGCCGCAAAGACTCTCGCGCTAACGGCTGTTGAGCTGTTCCAAAATCCAAACCTGATCGCCAACGCAAAGGCGGAATTTGAGCGTCGGCGAGGAGACAACTACACCTATGTTCCTCTGCTAGGAGACCGTGATCCTCCTCTGGACTACCGCAAACCTCCGAGGGCCAATCCTTAAAGGTGAGACCGAAACTTGATCGTTGGAATCGCTCCCTCGCTGACGCTTCGGGCTCCGAAAGATCTTGGCCGAGCGCCTCAGTAACTTCGAAGCATTCCTACAGAGCCCGAAGCGTGAGCGAGGGAACTCTTCCAGTTTCTTGCTTGAATGATCCGGCGCAGCCGGAGGCACCACTAACCTGAAACTTGATTGCCCTTTGACTTAATGCCTCGCTCGTCTGCTTCGCCTCCTCAGAACCGATCCATGCTTTGTAGGAGTGAGCTTCTGACGAACCCGGCTGTCAAGGCCGGACTTTGAACAGCCTTCCCACCCAGCATGGGAATTGGACCCCTGCCCTGGGAATTGGATCCCTAAATCCCTGGATCCTTCCTCCAGCTCTCCTTCCAGGAGAGCGGAGTTCGCCAGCACATCTGGGCTCCTACAAAGCGTGGCGTGCCTCCCCAGCGGCGAAGCAAACTAGATGCGAAGCAGCTCTGCTACCGTTGCCCACTCAGATGAACTTGACGATTGAGTCAAGTCTTGCGGACAACACGATCTCCACAGCTTTCGGCTAGCGAGCCCTCATGGGCAGGACAATCTTCGATCCAATAACTGCGTTCCGCTGAATGGTAAGCACCGGAACGGATCCATCCCGGGGGTACCTCAGAAACGAGTCCTCATCGGCTCCCGTAATCGCGACTCGAATTCGATGCCCTTGCTTGATCAGCACTGAGGTGGCCCACAGATCGAATGTCAACTCGGCCATCTCACCGGGTACCAGGGGGGACGCATCGTCCCGCCTCTCGCTTCGATGGGGGCCAAACTTCTTGTAGAGAGGCTCCTCTTCGGTGGTCTTTCTCATCACTGCCCTCAGCTGCCCCTCCGTAATGTAGGTGACTCGTCCGTCCGGGGCTACATCTTCGAGATAAACGATGAGGGCCCCATCGCTCTCGGTCGAAGTCAAGAAGAGAGTCACCAGGGGATGCCCGGTAATCTCCATGTCCTGCTCCATGGGAGCGCTGGTGTAGGTGAGGAGCTTCTTATCTTCCTCGGCCCGATCGGGATAAACGACATCTCCCGCTCCACCATTCGTGAACCAGCGGTTGGTTCGTCCAGTCGTGGCTGCGAAATCAACCCGGTAGGAGTCGGATCCTCGCCGGCTCATGCTGCGAATTCTGTTCAGGGTCCCTTGCGCCCCGAAAAACCAATCCTGGCTTTCAAATCCGTCGGGTGGCCACTTATCGGTTTCGGTCCAGGTACCGGCACCCATGGTGTAATAGCTGAGGGAGTGTTTCAGGCGCCCTTCCCTTCCTCCTTAAGGAGGTTGTCAAAGAAATTCAACAATTCACGATCCTGCTCGTCTCGGGTAGGGGAGACTGGTGTGTCAGCCGGGCGAAAGGGATCAGCATCGTTTCGTGCCCCGTGATCCCAGGGTCCGATATAGACCTGTTGGGAGTTCGAAATGGTGGCAAATCGTCCGAGAGTTCCGTTGACGGTTGCGGCATCCAACCAGCCGGCTCGGACAAACATGGGGACTTGGGAGGCTTCGATCTCCGCCAGATGGCCTGCAGGGCTTCTGCGGTAACCAACATTTGGCCCTCCTTGCCCAAAGGGATCGTCGCGGAACTCATATTCGAGCGCCGCATCGTAAGGGACAGTATTCTTGACATGCTCGGCGACTGCGGCTGCCAGCAGGCTTCGGTCCCGATCTGAATCGACTGCTTTGACGCCCAGCGAACGCTCTTTGAGTGCTGTGCATTGCTGTCCCGTAACGTCAGACAAGGCACAGATATCGTTCCGGTCCATCCGCCCGACAGAGTCAGACCACCCTTGAAGGAAACCGATCGTGAGGAGTCCCCCTGGGAAAACCAGGTGCCCGAAGTTGTCAAAGTCGTTGAAAAGGGGGGCCAGAGCTTTCACTGCTGGATTTCGATTTACGGCCAGCATTTCAGTCGTATTGCCGGCGTACGAGACTCCGTAGGCTCCGACCCGCTGGTTGGACCAGGGTTGGTCCACGATCCAGTCGGCGATCTCGTCATAATCTAGGACCTCCTCTTCTGCCAGTTCGAAGGGACGAAAGCCGAAGGAGGCTCCGCTACCTCGTGCGTCCACAAGGACCAAAGCAAAGCCGGCGCCGTTGAACTTCTCGGCTTCGGCAAAGTTGCGATCGTCCTGCCAGGTTCCGTCTTGAACATCGCGAGCCCGCCAGTAGCGGGTGGCTCGCATGATCGTGGGGAGTCGTGATTGAGCAGTCGCACCGTCGGGTAGCCAAACATCGATAGCGATTCTCACGCCATCTCTCATCTCGACATAGAACGACTGGTTGCGTGGATACGGTGCAGGCTCGCTGCAGCTGATCGATAGGCTGACAACCGCTGCCAAGAGCAGCGCATACCGGTTGGACATGGCAGAGTTCTCCTGAAGGACCTCGGAAAGAAATCATCCCCTAAAAACCTATTATGCACAACTTCTGGGCTCATGCGGCTCCAAAGTCCCATGCGAGGTGTCAGCTGGTTCTCATCGGATCTGGGGCCGGAGCCTCTCCACCGTGTCCTTACCCTTGAAGTCTGGATCAGAGTCAAGGCAAATAGAGCTCAGACGCCGCTTGGCCAAGATCGCTCGGGCTGCCCTGAGACAGATCAGATGCTTCATCTCAGTTGGCACCGACAGCTCGGGACTTGCCTCGCATCCCGATCTGCCTCGCTGCCTCGGGTGCAGGCCATGCATTGTAGGAGTGAGCTGCGCTGACGAACTCCGCTCTCTTGGAAGGAGAGCTAGGAGTCTGCGCGGCAGGAAATCTCCGGGCTGGTGAATAAAATGGCGATATGGGAACGACATTTCGGAAGTACCAGCCGGAGCAGAGCTTCTTGCTACCCCCCTCCCCGCGAGATTGGTTGCCGGAAGATCATCTGTCCTACTTTATCTCCGAAACGGTGGATGAGCTGGATCTGAGTGGATTCTACGCGCCGTACGAAGGGGACGGGCGGCGCAATCGGCCGTTTGATCCGAGGATGATGGTGAAGATCCTGATTTATGGGTACGCGACGGGAACGTTCTCGTCGCGGAAACTGGCTCGTCGAGTGTATGAGGACGTGGCTGTTCGAGTGTTGTCGGCGGGTAATTTTCCAGCCCACCGGACGATGGCGGAGTTTCGTCAACGTCATCTCAAAGAGTTCAAGAAACTGTTTGGACAGGTGGCGCGGATCGCGGCCGAGGCGGGATTGGTCAAGCTGGGGCGAGTGGCGGTGGACGGCTGTAAGATCAAGGCCAACGCCAGCAAACATAAGGCGATGAGCTATTCACGGATGTTGGAAGAAGAGAAAAGGCTGGAAGGAGAGATCGCCGAACTGTTGGATCGTGCGCAGCAGGTGGATAAAGCGGAAGACGAGCTCTACGGCGAAGAGAATCAGGGAGACGAACTGCCTGAAGAGTTACGCCGCCGCGAAGATCGGCTGAAAAAGATCGGGGAGGCAAAGCAGCGAGTGGAGCAACGGCAGGCCGAGGCGGATCGGAAGCGCGTCCGCAAGCCCGGAGACGGTCGCAAGAACCCGCGCGGAGGACGCCCCTTCAAGCGGGAGTTTGGAGTTCCCGAGGAGAAGGCCCAAGACAACTTTACAGATCCGGAAAGTCGAATCATGAAGAGCTCTGGGGGATTCGAACAATGCTACAACACGCAAGCCGCTGTGGATGAGGAGACACAGATGATCGTGGCCACGGGGGTTACCAATAACGCGGCCGACAACAGACAATTACTGGGGATGATCGATGCGGTCCAAGAGAACCTGGAGCACCCTCCCGAGCAGGTAGTGGCCGACGCCGGGTATAAGTCCGAGGAGAACTTTGAAGGTCTAGAAGAACGCGAGATCGATGGCTACATCTCTTTGGGCCGAGAGGGGCGAGATCCAGAGCCGTCGGAAAATCTCCCCGCCACGCTTCGCATGTTCAAGAAGCTGGGCACGGAGGCGGGGCAAACTGTCTACCGCTGGCGCAAGGTGATCGCGGAACCTGTATTCGGCTGGGTTAAACAGGTCCTTGGCTTTCGAACCTTCAGCTTGATGGGACTCGAGAAAGTGGAAGGCGAGTGGGACCTGGTCTGTCTCGCCCTGAACTTGAAACGCATGAATGGGCGCCTACCCACCTGCTGAGCAGGTTCGGACGGAAAGATGCCCTCCCCCTGGGCTCATTTTCAGCAGTTCGGCCGCCTCTGCAAGCGGAAGCACGATAAAGATCGCCCTTTCTCTTATAGGGCACCCCGAAACATAAACTCAAGAATTGGAAATTCCACGTTGATCAGAAACTCCTGCCGCGCAGACTCCTAGCCCGCAATCATCCGCGCTGACTGCGTTGCCCACCCTCGGGCTGCTCAACAGAGTGCACGACTATGCCTGCGCGGCCCTCGGGCGTAACGCCTTGTCAGCACGGCGCTTGCGTCCCTTCGCTTCGACACCTTATGAATTATGCGGGCTGGAGGAGGAAGGGGCGAAGCAGACTAAAGAGGCATCGAAGTTAATGAGGCGCTCGGCCAAGATCTTTCGGAGCCCGAAGCGTCAGCGAGGGAGCGATTCCCCCGATCACGTTTCATCTTGGCCCCGCCCCCGGCCGGTGGCGGGATCATTAAGAAAAGAAACTGAGCTCCCGTGTAGCCACAAAGGGGTGGATGATGTGGCAGAGGAAAGCCCTGTTTCAGAACCGTGGGCGGCGCCTTCTGAGGCGGCGATTCTATTGAAAATAGAATCTTTAGATTCGGGCCTGACGGCCCTCTCGCGGCCTGGGGAGGCCCCACACCTCCGAAACCACTTGAGTGCCCTCCAGGGAGAGACTGTAAGACAGCCTGAGATATCTCGTCCCCACAAATCAAGTTTCAGCTTAGTTGAGATCTAATAGTTTGACCGGATCTAAGGCAGCCGCCCTGCGAGCCGGAATGTAAGAAGCGGCGCAACTCACGACTATGACACCCAACGCAACCGAGAAGTAGAGGAAAGGGTTGATCGGTTCGACCTGGAAGAGGAACGCACGGACCACAGTCGCCGCAGGAATCGCTCCTGCCAGGCCCAAGAGCAGTCCTCTCAAGGTGAGCTTCAATCCAGTGCCCAGGAACTGACGAACCACTCGGTCGGGTCGAGACCCCAGAGCGATCCGCACGGCCATCTCCCGGGTTCGATGAGTAACAGATAGACTGATCACGGCGAAGATTCCCAAAAGGGAGAGTACGCTGGCCATGGCCGCCAGTGCCACCAAACAGAGCGTACGAAAACGAGGGACCGCCACTGATTGGGCAATCTGGTTCTGGAGTATGGTCACGCCACGAACCGGAGTAGTCGGGGAGATTTCTGCTACGGCCCGGCGGGCAGCTTTGATAATTCCAGTCAGGTCTCCAGCTCCACGTAATACCCATTCGAATGGAAGACGGCCACTCTGTGCCGCCGGTAGGTAGAGTTTCGGGTGAGTCTCTACCGTCAGGCCCTGGTGACGCACATCGCCTACCACACCGACTACCGTCTTCCAGGGAGATTCCCCGTCGGAGCGGAGGCGCCTTCCAAGTGGGGATTCTCCCGGCCAGAGCCTCCGCGCCATTGCCTGGTTGATCACCGCCACCGGAGGAGCATCGCGACGGTCAGCACTGGAAAGTGTGCGGCCGTACAGAAGAGGAATCGACATGACTCCGAAGTAGTTCTCCAGCACCACACTGATGATTGTGCTCGTCTCTTCAGGCTCGCCCTCTGACCGCTCCACTTCATAAGTTGTCGACGTGGTCGAACCCGACAATGGGACCTGGTTCGTAGCTGATGTCAGGACACCAGGAATTCCGCGCAGGCGTTCTCGCAGTTCGGTGACGAATTGGTCACGGTCACTCCGACCGGGGTAGGAGATGGGGTCGGGCAGCACCGCCATCACTACGATGCCTTCCGTTGCAAACCCTCGATCCACCGACCAGAGCCGAGCGAAGCTCGTGCCAAGCAGAGCTGCCACGATGAGAAGCACATAGGCAACCGCCACCTCGGTGCTGACCAGACCCGCTCGGATCCGATTTCCCAGGCGATCATCTGCAGGGCCTCGAGTGTTGATTCTCATCATTTCGAGGGGGTCGGCGCCGCTCGCCTGAAAAGCCGGTAATGTACCCATGAGAAGTGCCGTAAACATGGTGAGGACGAGCCCGAAAAGCAACACGGTGCCATCTATTCCAATGAGCTCGTGCCTGGGCAAGGCCTGGGGGAGCAGACGCAGCATCAGTGGAAGTGATGCCCAGGCGAGTCCAGCCCCTGCCAAGCCTCCCAACCCGGCCAACACCCCACTCTCTATGAGCCGACCTCGAATCAAATGCCCGGCCCTGGCTCCCAGGGCAGCACGAATCGCCAGATCACGGCGGCGTGTGAGCCCCATGACCGAAAGGAGGTTCGCTACATTCGCACTCGCGACAAAGAGTACGAGGGCGACTGCAGCCAGCAGTAACCAGAGTGTAGGACGGACGTTTCCGACCACAGAATCGAGTAACCCTACAGCTCGCGAACCAACATCGCCCTGCGAGTCTGGGTAGATCCTCGCCAGTCTTTCTTGCAGCGCGGCCAGGCGCTGTGATGCGTTATCCAAAGACACGCCTTCGGCAAGTCGTCCAACGACTGAGAGGAATTGGGAGTCCCGATGGTCCGCTTTTTCTTTGTCGGTCAGAGGTGCCCAGAGACGAGCGATGCCAGTGGCCGGAACGAACTCGGAGGGCATGATACCCACTATGGTATGGGGGATACCGTCCAAAATGACATCTCGGCCGAGCGCGTCGCTGTCGCCCCCAAACAGCTCTTGCCATAAGCCATAACTCAGCACAGTGACCCGCGACGCGCCCATCTGATCATCCTCACGGCGCAAGCTGCGCCCCAGGAGTGGCTCGATACCGAGTGCCGTGAAAACTCCCGACGTCGCTGCTTGCCCGCGCAGCACTTCAGCTCTGTCTCCACCCTGGCGCACATACGATCGATCAGCGTAGGCACCTAAGGCTGTAAAACCGGTGTCGCTTGCAACCCAATCGTTGACGGTCGGTACGGAAAGAGGAAAGCGCCGCCCCAACGCCTGCAATTGAGCGTTCGATGAGTCGATCCACCCCCCCTTGGTTTGCCACACGCGTACCAGGCGGTCAGGCTCGGGAAAGGGAAGAGGGGTAAGCAGCACTCCATTTAAAACACTGAAGATCCCAGTCGTGGCACCCACCGCCAGCGCCACGGTTAACAGGATCGCAGTCGATGCCCCGGGACTTGCCCGCAGAGTGCGAATCGCAAACTTCAGATCTTGTAACCATCCCGATCTCAGAACGTGGCTCCTCTCTCCCGATCGAGCGATTCCCTCCCCCTTCTCACTTGGATTGAGAATCCCCGCACATTCAGTTCAAGCACCGTTTCTCGCGAGCCTTCCCGTGCAACATTCTCAGCCTCTTCCGATTCAAACAGATCCCCAAAGGGAGCATTCAGGACGGTCAGAATTCGCTTCCTGACCACAGCACTGGGATAACATTTCTGTCCGGTCGCGAGTTGCGAAATGTAGGACCGACTGACCCCCAACCGTCGCGCCCAGGCACTCTGGCTCAACGGGCTTTGAGCCAGCACTCTCGCGAATTGGCAAGTCTTCAGGCGAATCTTCAGCATATTTCAATCTTATAGTCGAATCGCTAGAAGGAGCCAGTCAGAGAGACTCGATCAAACAAAAAAACTGTCCACTCGATGTTCACTGGAAGTCGGCGCTCCACGATCCGCACCTTTCCGAGAAGCGCATCAAAGATAAGCGGAAGCACCGCGCCGGTTTAAGGCGGAGTTTCGGCACATCGTCGCCAAGCTTTCCCACGCTCGCGCTGCCGCTTGGCGCTCTGAAAATGGGTGCTCAAAAGCCGCGTTCAGGCAGTCGACCCCAGCCTGAGCGGCGAGGCAATCGGATAGGAAAGCACGGCATGGGAGAACCGGAGACAGCCTCGCCAGCTCCGTTACTGTAATTGAGAAACTCTCGCTCGTGACGCGAGAACCGGCGTTCGAGGCGTTCCGAATACGGACCGTCTGGTAGGCCACCTCAACTGGCGTGTTTCATCGAACAGGCTCCAATTCTCGTTCGCTCTCGAGTCCCCGTTGTTCCTGCTCCTTATCTTTCTGGACTAGCAGCAGGTAAGCATCCTCGAGCGTCGCCTCCACCGGATCGAAGCTGGCGGGAGGCGGAGAGTCCGCGAGGTGGATGCGAACCCGGTGCCGCCCCTCCACCAGCAACGCCTGCACAACTCGATAGTGCTCTCGAATATTTTCGACTTCGTCGGCTTTGACATGCCCTTCGAAGATTTCACCTTGGAGGGCTCTTCGGGCGCCTCGGGGGGGCGTCGTCGCCAGGAGTTTGCCCCGTCGAATCACTGCGAAATTGGGACACAATACCGCCACATCCTCGACGATATGGGTCGACAGAATGACCGTCCGGTTTTGGGCTAACTCAGCCAGCAAGTGATAGAAGTTGAGCCGCTCCTCGGGATCCAGGCCGGCTGTCGGCTCGTCCACGATGATCAGGTCCGGGTTACCGGCAATCGCCTGGGCCACTCCGAGACGCTGGCGCATGCCGCCGGAGTATCCTTTGAGCTTGCGTCCCGCCGCATAACTCAGATTAACCCGCTTTAACAGTGCCGCCGCCAGTGGTTTCAACTCGCCCTTCGGGATTCCCTTGAGCTGGAGCAGATAGCGAAGGTTGGCCTCTCCCGTGAGATGAGGATAAAACCCGAACTCCTGAGGTAGATAGCCGAGTTGTCTCCAGACCTCTTCGGGTTTTTCCAGGATGTCCACACCGTCCAGAGTCGCCTGCCCCGAGGTAGGCTCGAGTTGGCCCGCCAGGACGCGCATAAGGGTAGTCTTGCCAGCCCCATTGGGCCCCAACAATCCAAACATGCCGCGGGGAATTTCCAGATTGACTCCCTGCAAAGCGGTCACGGGACCGGGATAAACCTTCACCAACTCGCGGATTCTGAGCATGCAACCTCCGGATCAGTTTCAAAACGCCAGACACTCGGCCGCTAAGAATATGACGCGGCATAGACGGTCTCTCTTAACAAGGAGCGTGCTTTGGCCCATCCCCTGGTAGCTCCGGATCGTTCATGAAAGAAACTTGCCGAAGGCCTTGGAGTGCGGAGCCCAGCTCCACCTTGTGCACCTCTCCTGGAAGGAGGGCTTTGAGCTGCCAAAGTAGCAGAAGGCCTCAGACCGACAAGCAGTGCTCCCTTCGATGCTCGGAAACCCTCCCTTCGCCAAGGCTACGGAGGGTAGACGCTCGCGCTGCCGCTTAGCGCTCTGAGAGGCGGCATTCCAGGGCCGCGGCCCGGTTATCGACTCGCAGTGAACTTCGAGGCACGGCTTTCAACGCCGCAAGCGGAGTGCCAGTAGCATGGGTCTGTGATCCGCACCCCCGCGCAGAGCGCGACAGCAGGCAAAGCTGCCTGCGCTACTTTAAGTTTCAGCTTAGCCCATCCCCCGGCCGGTGGCCGGATCATTCAGGAAAGAAACTGAGCTCCCTGTTCCACAGAGGGGGGGGATGATGTCGCAGAGGAAAGCCGAGTTTCAGAACCGTGGGAGGCGCCTTCTGAGGCGGCGATTCTATTAAAAATAGAATCTTTAGATTCGGGCCTGACGGTCCTCTCGCGGCCTGGGAAGGGCCCCTCCCACACATCCGAAACCACTTCAATGCCATCCCGGGAGAGAACTCCAAGAATGCCTGTGGCATACGCGTCCCACAAATCAAGTTTCAGGTTAGGTCAGGCAGAGAGGGATCGCTACTCTTTCCGGGTCGGAGCCTCTGCAAAACTCCGCAGCGCCTTCAACCATTCTCGGGTCAACAGATCGAGGGCCTGCTTCCCTTTTTCGGCCGTAGCCAATGTTGGATCGCCTGTGATCCCGGTTTCTGAGTAGTTGGGGTCTCGACGATCCCGGGAATACGAGCCAGGCCGATAACCCGGCCCCTTCGAGCGCCCTGCCGGAACATCCCGAACAGCTCGGTCCATGTGGACCCACTCGGGTTGCAGAAAGAGATGGATAGAGGTCTCCAACTCGTCACCATGGCCGCCCACGGGTTCCTCCTGCAGCGCAGGCATCTCGGGCCCTTCCAGGTCGTCCCAGGAAACCACCAATGTCGGGATCCCCGCTTCAACCTGGATCTCACGGGCCACGATCGATAGAGGTAGCCCGGTAGCCCGGCTGATTCCCGTGTTCAGAAAGACGAGTCGCCGAGTTCCATGCCGGACTAACGAACGGGCCACGGCCGACACATATCGGACGAAAGCGTCGTGATCCGCCACTTCAGTGCCAGGGAATTGGCGAAAGGCGGGAAACCAGCCATGGAGAATCGGCGGAGCGACAACCACCGGCAGGGCCTCGATGGCACGCTCACAGAGGTATTCCATTACCTTCGCATCTGCGTTCATAGGCAGCTGTGGCCCATGTTCATTGGCACCGGCCCCGAACGGAATCACCACGGCCGGAGCGGAAGCTATTCGACTCTCCGCCTCAGGCCAGGTGAGATCCCCCAGCCAGGACCCAGGGCTTTGCCCAAATGCGGTTGTGAAGAAGAAAGAAGAAAATAAGGAAGCGAGGAGAGAAAGCTTAGTTCGTTGGGTAGTCATAATGTCCTCATGGCTGTTCTTGGCGGACCCCCGCCCGGGGGGACGCAAGCCCCCCTATTATTAAGAAACGTTTGAGTCTCGGAACGAGCGAGAAAAAATCGTTGGGTTCTTGAGACGCATCGTGCCCAGAAAACTCGGGATCGCAGCCGGCCTCTTCCGTCGATTCTTGAAATGAGGGCCGTGATGACCGATGATCAAGTGGCAACTACCCACTGTATCCCTGAGAGGAACCGAAATGACAACGAGCAAACTCTTACTCGGTATGTGGTGTCTTTTTTCTACTTTGGGACTGGCAAAAGAGGGTCTGCTGACGAAAGACACCTTCCTGGAGATGGAATCTGTAGCCGGCCCAGCGATCTCTCCGGATGGCACCCAGATCATCTTCACCCGGGGCCGAGTCGACAAGATCCGCGACCGCCAGGTGAGTAATCTCTGGATAGCAAGTGTCGATCGAAACCGGATCCGTGAATTGCGGCACGGCACCTGGCAGGACAGCTCCCCCGCTTGGTCGCCCGATGGAAAACGGATCGCCTTCATTTCGAATCAGAGCGGCAATAATCAGATTCACGTCATGTGGATGGAGTCCGGAGAATTCGCTCAGTTGACTCACCTCGAGCACAGTCCTACTGCTTTTGCCTGGTCCCCCGACAGCAAGCATCTGGCGTTTCTCATGTTCACCCCCGATACGACTCCGATTCTTCCGATAGAGATGCCCGGGCCACCGGAGGGTGCAAAATGGGCAGAAGGCGCGATCGTCGTCGACCGGATGATCTGGGCCGACGACGGACGGGGTCATATGCCCAAAGGCAACACCCACATCTATTTGCTGGACTCGAGACTAGGAGGTACGCCCCGGAAGATCACCGCCGGCGACTCCAGCCACTATGGATTGGCCTGGGCCACTGACGGGAAAACCCTCTACTCTTCGGTCATTCACAAACCGAACGATGAGTATCTGCCAACCTCATCCCGGGACAGCGAAATCTACGCTTTCGATGTGAGCGGTGGCGAACCGCGAAGACTGACCGATCGACGGGGTCCCGACAGTAATCCTCAGGTCTCCCACCAGGGTGACTGGATCGCCTATACCGGATATGACGAGCAGCATTTCAACGCCCACATCTCGAGTATCTACTTAATGGATTCTTCAGGCGGATCCCGGAGGCTCTGGGCGGGCGACCTACCGAGCTACGTCAGCGGTTTGAAATGGGCTAGCGATGACTCCGGCCTCTACTATGAAATGGGTGAGGCAGGCTCGAACAACCTTTTTTTCGTGCCCGTGGACGGATCACCGCGCAAAGTCACCGCGGAAACCCACTCTCTCGGCAGCGTGTCAATCGCCGACAATGGGGTAGCGGCAGCGGTGGTATCAACGCCGACCCGGCCCGGCTACCTGGTCACTTTCAGACTGGACCAGCCCTCCCAGTGGCAGGAAGTTGTGGATGTCAACGCCGATGTTCTAGAAGGAATACAACTCGCGGATGCCGAGGAGCTGTGGTTCACATCAGCCGATGGGCTTAGAGTGCAAGGATGGCTTATCAAACCGGCCAACTTTGACCCCAACAAGAAATACCCCATGGTCCTCTGGATTCATGGTGGACCCTGGGTGATGTACTCGGTTCGTTTCAATTGGGCATTTCAGAACTTCTCTGCCGAAGGATACGCCGTTCTTTTCACGAACCCGCGAGGCAGCTCAGGGTACGGCCAGGAGTTTGTCAACGGCATCCATAATTCCTATCCTGGGAAGGACCACGACGACCTGATGGCAGGGGTGGATGCCGCGCTGGCAAAAGGGTGGATTGATGAAAACAACCTTTTTGTCTGTGGTGGCAGTGGTGGTGGAGTATTAACAGCTTGGGCAGTTGGACACACCGATCGGTTCGCCGCCGCCGTCTCGATGAAGCCCGTCATCAACTGGCTTTCCTTTGCCGGTACCACCGACATTCCGAACTGGTACGGCCATTTCGAGAGCTACCCCTGGGAAGATCCCATGGAATACGCTCGGCGGTCGCCCCTCCATTACGTCGGCAACGTCACGACCCCGACGATGCTGATGACAGGGGAAGCCGATTTGCGCACTCCGATGTCTCAAAGCGAAGAGTACTATCGAGCTCTCAAGATTCTCAACAAGGAGACGCTGCTGGTGAGGATGCCGGGAGAATACCACGGCTGGCGACGGCCCTCCCATCGCCTGATGCAGCAACTTTACCTGCAGGCCTGGTTCAAGAAACACGCGCGACCTCCAGCACCATGAGCAGGATCTACCGTAGAGCCAATGAGACCCCAACAGTCTGCTTGCGTTGTCGAATACACTCACTATCACCTGGGAGCCGAAATGGTTAATCCAAGACCCTCTGTTTTGACGTCACTGCTGGTGATGAACCTAGCTCTGCCGACTTCCCTGTCAGCCCAGTTGGAATGGACTGTCACCAGCAGCCTCAACGTCGACCGGCGTTTTCAGACCGCGACCCTTTTGGCAGACGGCCGCGTTCTAGCGGCCGGGGGCGTGAGCAGCAAATTTGAGGATCCCTAAACCGTCATCTTGCGAAGCGCCGAGTTATACGACCCGGCTACAGAGCTTTGGAGTGTCACCGGCAGCCTTAATTTTGACCGGCATCTTCATACGGCAACGCTGCTAGCTGATGGTCGGGTTCTGGTGGTCAGTGTCAGGACGGCAGAACTTTATGACCCGGCCACCGAACGCTGGACTGTCACCGGCGGCCCCAATATGGCGCGCGAAACTCATACTGCGACACTTCTCACCGACGGGCGGATCCTGGTCCTCGGGGTTTCTACTAGTGGCGGACCCACCAGCGCAGAACTATATGACCCCTTCACAGGATGCTGGACGGCCACCGGCAGCCTCAACAGCCGCCGCTTTACACACACTGCGACTCTCCTTGAAGACGGTCGCGTCCTGGCGGCTGGCGGATTCGGTGGCGAAGAACTCTACGACTACATTCAGCTTCTTTACGCACAATTGGCGCTGGGAGGAGGATTTGAAGTGGTCCTATTCGTCACCAACCAGAGCGGGCAGCAATGGACTGGACGGGCCGACTTGGACGCCGGTGCCTGGCCGGCCGGCCGACCCTGGTCGCTTGACGGCGAGGAACGAACCGGTCAGAGCGGCTTCGAGATCCTGCCGGCTCCCAATCAGACACGGAAGTTTACTCTCTCCAGCAGTGAACCAGAGGCATCCTCGGGTTGGCTGGAAATCGAAGGCCGCAGGTCATTGACTTCCAACTTGGCTACATCGTTTTTCTATAATTTCTTCATTGGAGAAGGACTTGAAGACTCCACTGGAGTCGCTGTCGCAAGTCGGACCAGATCTCTGCGCTTTCCGGTGGAACGATCAGCCACCATCAACACCGGACTCGCGGTCCGCCGATCCCAGGAACTGATCAGTTTCACACTCTTTGACGAGGCGGGACAGTTTCTCCAAACCAGCATACTCCCCCTGGAAGGCGCCCGCTTCTTTGACCAAATCTTCGCCGGAGTGCCACAGGACTTTGTTGGGTCGGTCAAGACTGAATCTTCGAAGCCATTCTCCATGACGGCACTTCGACAAGAGCGAATCCCGGGTGAGCAACTTCGCTTCCAGCTCACCAGCGTCCTCCCGGCAACGAGGGCTCCTTGAACTAGACACCTCTCGCTTGCAACTTCTTTACAGGCAAGTCACGTTTTCGAAAACTGCAATTAATTGCCATTGAGCCACAGTGTCGGTGTCTAGTAGGTGGGCTGACGGAGAAAGAAGGCAATCCGCCCTATTACTCGGACGGGCTCCTAGCCTGATACTTGATTTGGGCCGGAAGCGTTGGAGTGCGTCGAGAATCGACGCCTTTACAAGGCAAAGCTCCACTCCGCACTCCAAGCAACAGGCTAAGTTGATGCCATCACTGTCCAGGATTGAGAATGATCGGAAGGCCGTCTTTGCCGCTGCCCACGATAATCGTCTTGGTGTTCGGGCTGGCGGCCACTTCCATCTGCACTTTTCCGAAGATGGTAGCGACTCCGGTGTGTCCCGCGGGCACCGCGACTTGAAAGCTCGCCCCCAGCACTAGCCCGGATTATGCAAGAGATCCGGATTCGAGTGGATTGGGGACCAGAAAAAATGCCGTAGCTCTCTGATATAAAAGGGTTTATTAAACAAATCCTTATCGGAGAACTACGGCAATGTCAAACCCAGTCTGTCAGACCACCCTGGCATTTCACTCGCACACACAAATCACGGCTCGTTTTGATGGTGGGAACCTGACTTCCGATGCCGGATGGCTGTTGTTTGGTTCCCTGGATCGGCAAGATCGACTCTGCGAGGACTTCAGTTCGTGTATTGCGGATAGCCGGGACCAACGCTACGTTCGTCATGAGCAGTTAAAGCTGATCCGACAACGAGTCTTTCAGATCGTTGCCGGGTACGAAGACTGCAATGACGCGGACACGCTGCGCTCGGATCCCATGCTCAAGACCGTCTGTGATCAGTTACCTGAGAGCGATCCTGACTTGGCCACCCAAGCAACTTTTTCCCGTTTGGAAAACTCTGTCAGCAAGAAGGATCTCATGCGTCTGAGCCGGGGGTTCCTACAGCGTTATGTCCGCTCGCGGAAGAAGAGACGCCCCGACCAGGTCATCTTGGACCTGGACAGTACTGACGACCACACTCACGGCCAACAGGAATTCTCTTTTTACCACGGCTATTACCGAAACCACATTCTGCATCCTTGGCTGATCTTCGATGCCGTTACGGGGGACCTGGTCACTGTCGTATTGAGGCCTGGAAACAAGGGGGCTGCCTCTCACATCGTTCCTATTCTGAAACGAATCGTGAAAGCCATTCGACGAGAAGTTGGCAAGGAACTTCAAATTGAGATCCGGGCCGACAGCGGCTTTGCCACGCCTCGGCTCTACGAGTTCTGTGAATCTGAAGAGAACAAACTCCAATATGTCATTGGGTTAAGCCGGAACCCCCGCCAGCAACGGATGGTCGAGCCGATGCTCGAGTCGACTCGACTCAGGTTCGACGAGTTCGAGGAAAAACAGCGTCAGTTTGACGAGTTTCTTTATCGAGCCGGCAGCTGGGATCGATTCCGTCGCGTCATCGTCAAAGTGGAAGTCGACCATCGGGGGATCAATCGTCGCTTTGTGGTCACCAACCGAGACGATCTCTCTTCCCAGTCCCTTTATGATCACTACACCGATCGAGGACAGTCGGAGAACTTCATCAAGGCTTTTAAGAACCATCTGAGTATGGATCGGCTGAGCTGTCATCGATTCCTGGCCAACCAGTTTCGACTTCTCCTGCATGGGCTGGCTTACCAGATGTTCGTCCGACTCCGCGATTATCTGTATGGAACCCCCTGGCAGACACTCGAAATCGAAACTTTGCGTCGCCGGGTCCTCAAAATTGGGGCGCGGGTTCGACAAACCACTCGACGCATCTGGGCCCATCTTTCCTCCGGCTTTCCGGAGCAGGCCCTTTTCCTCCTCGTCTTGAATCGCCTTAACTCCAGCTAGCCTCTCCTAGCTCCCGAATGATCGTTTAGGACACTCATTCAGGCCCAACTCCGTCTGAAATTCACTCCCCCACCTACTCCACACGGCTCGTCCACAGAGATCCCTCGAAAATCCGCCTGTCGCACCTTCGATCTCCCGATTTGGGCCACTTTCGACTCTCTTTTCAACTCCGGCCTACGGTTCTTGCATAATCCGGGATAGCAAAGCAGCAGCACCTATCACTGACATTGTGGGCCGGCGGGGAAGGCCACCGGCAGCCCCGTTGAGAAGTAAACGACGCCCAGCATCACAAGTAAAACAATCGGTTTGAGTTTCTGTCGTCCATCCGACACTCTCCTCTTGTTTTCCCATAGGTATCCGTGCCACTATCCTATGGCAATCCCATAGGTGGAGGCGCGCGGCCAGTCAGTCAACCGATCAACCCCCAACCCGGAGGAATTTGGAGTGGCGGAAAAGTCCGATGTGTGGAAGGGTACCCTGGCCCTGATGGTGTTGAAGACGCTCGAAACATTGGGTCCGATGCACGGCTACGGTATCGCGCGGCGAATCGAGCAGGTCAGTGATGATCTGCTCTCGATCAATTACGGCACGCTCTATCCGGCTCTGATGAAGTTGAGAGGCGAAGGATACATCGCCTCGCAATGGGGCCTTTCTGAGAAGAATCGGAAGGCCAAGTTTTACCGTCTGACTCGTGCCGGCCGAAAACAGCTAGCGCGCCATACCCGTGAATGGGAACGCACGACTGAACTTCTGGCTCGATTCCTGGCGCCGGGCGCTTGCCAAACTGGGGGGCGTGGAGTCGGTCAAAGAACAGATCCGTGAAGTCTCGAGGTTTTCCCCGGTTGAGCCGACGATTCGGGACTTGCGTCATGGACTGCGCACACTGCGACGAACACCTCTGTTTACCTTCGTAGCTCTGCTTACCCTGGCCCTGACAATTGTAGCGGTTTCGACGGTCTTGACAATCGCCCACACCTTCTTTCTGCCACAACTGCTGGCCACGGATCCAGAGCAACTCGTCATCGTGGCAGCAACCCGCGAAAATGGAAGCCAGATCGGACTCGTTTCCTATCCCGATTATGTTCATTTTCGGGACCACACGAAGACCCTTGAAAGCCTGGCCGCGCATTACTCGACCTCACCGCTCTACGCCGGCAAGGATGACTACATCAAGCAGATCAACGGGGCGGTGGTGTCGGCTAATTTCTTTTCGTCCCTCGGTTTGAAACCGGTACTGGGCCGTTTTTTCGACTTGAATGAAGACCAAGTGCCGGACCGGGACAGAGTGGCAGTGCTCAGCCACTATCTATGGAGGACCTGGTTTGACGCCTCACCCGAAGCCGTAGGGCAAACCATCGATCTGAACGGGACGACTTTCACCGTGATCGGAGTGGCTCCAGACACTTTTCAAGGGATGAGATCCGCACCGACGAGAATCTTCCTGCCCATGATGATGTTGCGAGTTGGCTATCGCTGGTGTACGGACGCTCTTGATGTGACCTGTACAGTGCTTTCAATGATCGGGAGGAGAGCCGCCAACGGGAGCCTGGATGAGGTGTCTGCAGAATTGGCAACGCTGGTTCCCGAACACTGGCGGGGTGCTGCCTCTGGAGAAAACACCGGCATTCGAGTGGAACTTCCTAGAGGTTCGAATCGGAGTGCGGCCACTACCCAGTTCGTCAAGCTGCTCTTTGTTGTCGCAGCTTTTCTGTTTGTGGTCTGCTGCGCCAATTTGGCTGGGCTGTTGATCTCTCGAGGGAGTGCACGCACCCGCGAGCTCTCCATTAGGAATTCCCTGGGAGCGTCTCGCGGCCGATTGATTCGACAACTCCTGACAGAGTCGCAACTGCTGGCCATCAGCGGCGGCATTCTGGGCATCGCTCTGTCGATCGGACTGACTCGGCTTCTCAACGCCCGGTTTTATTCGGTCGATCTCGCGGGAAGACCCCTCTACTTCGATTTCAGCCTCCAGCTCGAGATCGTCTTGGCAGTCCTGAGCATCTCTCTCCTGGCGGGGCTGGTCTTCGGTATGTTGCCGGCCTGGACAGCCGTGGGCAGCGATCCGGCCCGGAGTCTTGCCAGTCAGTCTCGTACGGTGGCCGCCTCTTCCCGAGTGGGTCGCCTGCTGCTGGGGGCACAAGCCGCCATCGCAGTGGCGCTGGTCAGCGTGGCGGTCTTGCTCTCAGCCAGTGCCGAACACCTCGTGACAGGGAGCAACTTCGAAGCTTCTCAGGTGGCCCTGCTTCGGCTCCGGCCCCGCTTGTTGCGATACCCGCCACAGACGGCGCAGCAGTATTTGCGTCGAGTGATCCAACGTCTGCAAGCCTACCCGGGAGTCGAGGCAGCAACCCTGGTGGGTCTTGGAGGAGTTTTGAACGGACTGGCGACCACGATCAGCCTGCCCGAGACTGCCGATGAGACCTACCGCGTCGGATATCACCAAATCTCTCCCGTTACTTTGAAACTCTGAGGATCCCCTTGCTGCGAGGCCGTGTATTTGACGATCAAGATAGAGTTGGATCTCCTTCCGTTGCAGTCGTCAGTGAAACCCTGGCCACCAGGCTGTGGCTGGGCCGAGAGGCGGTGGGTTCCGAGATTCTGATCCGTGACCAGCCACATACCATCGTCGGAGTGGTGGCTGACATCCAGTTACAAAGCCGAGCTGAACCCATCAAACCCTACGTATTTGTCCCTTTTTGGCAGAATGCCGAATCGGTCGATGCTCGCATGGCGGTGAGGGTTCTCGGAAACCCTGAGGCGATGCTGGGCCAGCTTGCGCAGCAGGCCCGTGAGGTGGATCCGGACGTTCCTGTGACTGAGGCGGTGACTCACACCCGGAACATCGCCGGCCGCTTCAGTATGCTCCGAATGAGTGCCACAGTGGTAACCTATGCTGGAGTCCTGGCGATTCTTCTGAGCGCAATCGGGCTGTATGGCTCCCTGGCCCTCTCCGTAGCGCGGCGGACTCGCGAGATCGGAATTCGGCTGGCCATGGGAGGATCCCCTGGTGAGATCCTGGGGCTGATTGCCAGCGAGGGCATGAAGGTGATTCTATTGGCGGTGGTGACCGGGATAGCCCTGGCGATGGGTAGTGCCCAGCTCTTGCAACATCTCTTCTACGGCTCGGCCAGTGTCAACATTTGGAGCTATGCTCTGGCAGCCGTCATCGTCACTCTGGTTGGACTCGTCTCTTGCTGGCTCCCCGCCCGCCATGCCTCTAAGATCCCGCCCACCCAAGCGCTTCGCCAAGCTTAAAGGTCGCCGTTCCCCTACTGCTGGCCGCAGCAGTTTTGCTCTTGGCTTCTCCTTTCGCCCGATCAGAAGTGGGTCTCCCAGCCTTCGATCTGGACGTGCCGGAGCTTCCCGCCGGCGCTGCCGCGTTCGCCGCGCTGATGGACCAGCTCCGCGGGGCGCTGGCGCTGGGCGCAGCTCTGGCCGTCACCGTCGCTACATTGACCTACCGCCGGGCCTGGGTCCAGGCCTTCTTCGACCTGGGGCTCCGGTTCTTCATTTTTCGCATCTTGCTCGACATCACATTGATGGTGCCCGGCCTCATGACCCCGATCCTTGTGATGGTTGTGACGAGCATCCTACAAGTATTCATCACTTTCCTTCCGGAATGGCTCGCGACTTTCGTGAACACACTGACGAAAGACGGCCTCGTCGTGCTCGTCCACCTGGCGCTCATCGGTGGCACCTGGATAGTGGCTCAGGAGAGTCTCGTCAAACTCCTCCGGGAGGGGGACGTGGACCTCCTAGAAGCGCTCTCGACGGAGCTGGAAGGAGAAGATGACTCGGAGACGGCACCGGAGGAGACAGCCAACTGAGCCCTGGATCCGATTAGGGCGCCATCACAGACCGGGCTGTCGGTTTACAGGGACTCGAGAAAGCTGCGAATCTTCCCTCTACCCAACACAAAGCCGGTCAGTTTCTTGTCGCCGGAGACCATGGCCGGGATCGATTTGACCCCCGCCTCCCGGGCAAGGGCTCGCTGGGTCACAAAGCTCACCTTGTTGACCTCTATATCAGGAAAGTCTTTCACTAGGCTTGCAAGCACACGGCCTGCGAATTGACAGCGCATTCAGAGTGTTGTGTGGAAATAAGTAACGGTCTTCATAGTGCAATCTGCTCTTTCTTTAATGATGAAACTCCCTCCAAGAGGCTGCGGGAGAATGGGCTTCCCGATCGAGGACCGACCGGAAGGCTTCTGCGAGGCTGAGCAGAGCGTCTTCCAAGACCGATATCTTCAGCCGGTAGGTGGTCGTTGTCCCCTGCTTGTCCACATCGATGAGGTTGGCTTCGCGGAGAATGGAGATGTGAGCCGACATCGTCGTCTTGGACAGCTCGAACTCGTCAACCAACTCGCCAGCCGTCATTGGGCCGTGACGCAGCAGTCGCAACACACGGCGACGGGTGGAGGCGGACAGAGCTTCAAAGACTTGCTTCATAATTCTATATTTAGCATATTAACAAAATATGGTCAAGACCATGCTCACTGAGCGCCTGAAACCGTCGGAAGCTCACGTCCCCGATTCCCAAGACCCGCTTTGCCTGACAACCGCCACCAAGGCTTGCGGGAAGAAAGGCGGCGGCATGGCCGCAGCACCAAAGGGCTTCGCCGAGACAGTTCCCAGTTTCTTTCCTGTATCCGGCGCAGCCGGGGGATGGGCTAACTAAGTTTGGTCGCGGTTTATCTTGACGAATGAGTCAAGTCTGACCAGTCGCCCTGAAAAGGGCAAAAAGATAACAGCCCAGGGCAACGCCCTGGGTAAATCGAGAGAGGAATGAAGAAGCCTGACAGGCTTCGCGATAATTCTCCCCGACATTCTTTTGCTGGACAACCGAATTCTCAGGGTCTCTCGCGTCACACGAGGCTAGTTCTGGAATTGATAGTCAAAGGGGAATTAGATTTCGCGCAGCCCTTCAGGCTGCCTCGTGTGGACCCACCTATCCCCAGGGCGTGCCCTGGGCTGTTATCCTGGTGCACCTTCGGCGCGAGGTGCCTGGGCCGTGAGCCCGACTCAGTTGCTGGCCTGGGTAGAGCGTTGCAGGAGAGTTCCGCAAAACACCGCTCGTCGGTCTGAGGCGAAGCCTCGCTAGGATGAAACTTGATTGTGGGAATCGCTCCCTCGCTGACGCTTCGGGCTCCGAGCCCGGATAATTCACGCGTTTTCGAAGCGAAGGGCCGGAAGCACCGCTCTGACAAGGTTTCGTTCACGCCCGAGGGCCCCGCAGTCATAGTCATGCACTCTGTCGAGGAGCCCGAAGCGTGAGCGAGGGAGCTTTTCCAGTTGCTTTATGAACGATCCTGCCCGACCGGGAGGCGGGATTAGGCTAGGAGCACTGTTCGTCCCTCTCAGGTGGAGAAATAGCCGCAGGTCTTCGGAATCAGTTCCGGATCGAATACAGCTTGGACTGGGTTCGGAGGAGCAACCGGTCATCCACAATCGCAGGGCTGGCAAGGACGAACTCGTTCAGTGCGTTAATCCCGAGTAATTCAAACTCTTCTCCGGCCTTGATGACGTATGTGTTCCCTTCTTCGTTCACACAGAAGATCATCCCGTTGTAGGCCCAGGGGGAGGCGGTGAAATTGGCCGCCGTCTCGTGAATTCGCGACTTGTAAGTCTCCTCTCCAGTCTTGGGATCGAGTCGCAAGAAAATTCCTTTGTCGGTCACGACGTAGAGCCCACCGTCGTAGATTACCGGTGTGGGCAAGTAAGTGCCGCCGCCGGTTCGGTTGTACCAAACCACATACTCACTGCTGAACTCGTCCTCCGCAGGCGTGATGTCGCCTGCGCCTCCAGGACGAATTGCTACAATCGGCTTGCTTCTCCCGCTGGCTCCCGAGGTCACATACAGCATTCCCTCCCAGGCAAAGGGACTCTGGATGGCGGACACTGACATTCTGGACATCTTCCACAACTCGTTACCCTCGAGATCGTAGCTGATCAGCCAGCCCGGACCGTTGGTCACTACCTCTGTGCGGACATCATTTTCCCAGACGAATGGAGTTGCCCAAGCCGAACGCCGCTGCTGGCTCAGCTCCTTGCGGGGGGTACGCCAGAGCTCTTTACCGGTCTTCTTGTCGAAGGCGGCTATGAAGCTCGCCTCCTCGTTGTCACTGAGGATAAGAAGCTTATCTCCATGAAGAGCCGGGGACGCTCCCGTCCCGAAATCGAGATAGACCTTGTGCGCTTTGAGGGGAGTGTTCCAAAGCTGATTCCCATCGAAGTCAAAGGCAAATAAACCGAGAAAACCGGCATACACATAAATCGCCGACCCGTCGGTCACCGGCGTCTCCGATGTGTAGCTGTTCTTGCGGTGGCGGCCCACGGCGGGAGGACCGTCATGATACTCCTTCTTCCAGAGCACCCGTCCACTTTCGAGCTCGAGACAGATCAGGTGGTACTTGAGATGCACCTCATCGGGCATCTCGCCATCCCGGCCCATGACAAGCCTCATCACTTCCTCCTGGGACTTCCCTTCCTCCATCAATTCGGCGACGTAGTCGTTGGAAAAGTCGACGCCCAGAGACGGCTGTTTCATCACTTTATCCGAGGTCGCCGAGGTAACCAGAACTTTACCTTCCCAGACGACGGGAGAAGACCAGCCCACTCCCGGAATGTCGGTCACCCACTCCACGTTCTCGGTCGTGGACCAGCTGGACGGCAGCCCCGGGTGATCCCCCACCGGATTGGCACCGGACCCACGGAATTGCGGCCAGTTCTGAGACTGGGTGCAGGCCGGCAACGAAACCAGAATCGTGAGTAGTGCTATCAGGACCGGCTTGTCAGTTAGTCGGATCCCGGGCAGCGGGTCAAGACGCAGGCGTATGGGGTTGTTCATCAAGAATCCTCCGAAATGCGGGTTGAAGTACCCATCCTAGGAAGAATGGGGCGGCGAGGTCAACCGGAGAGGAGAAGTCTTTCCTCTCGGACTAACCTGATGCTCCGCGGGCGCATGGAGGAACTGGCATCGCAGAGGTCGCTGAGACGCAGAGTCTTCACGTTTTGGATTCTGTTCTAGAAACTCCTCACCGGAGTGGTACTGTTCACTCTATCCGTTTCCGTATGCCCAACAGAAAGCCTCTGCGGCCTCTGCTGTCAGTGCCTCCATTTGTCACGCAGCTGAGGTTGCAGCTCCCGCCCCGGGTCGCACGAAGAAAGCGTCGGTCTGACATGGGCAAAGAAAACAGCGCCGCGAACTTCATCCTGCTCAGTCTCTCTTAAACGCTCACAGAGTTTGGCTTCTATGCTGAAACTTGATCGTGGGAATCGCTTCCTCGCTGACGCTTCGGGCTCCGAGCAGGATTAGGAGTGCGATATAGAGCAAGTACCGAGTTTTCCAGACGAGCTGGAAACCCCCTTCTCTCACATCGGCAGAGTGAAGAGGACCCGTCGTTCCCCCCGCTCCTCGATCTGCGTGGCATAGGCTCGACCAAGAGTGTCCAACGCTTGAGAAGAGCATCAATTTAGGCTTCTCCAGGGTGCTCTTCAAGCGGCCGCGAACCTCATCCTGCTCAGTCTCTTTTAGACGCTCCCAGAGTTTGGCTTCTATATGGGTGAGGTTGTCCTTCTTAGGCAGTCGAGCCAACGGATAGAAGCAGCGGGTATGATCAATCAGCCAAAGATTCCAGTCCTTGTCGATCAGTGAATTCCCCAGGTTGCGGTCGTCATTATGGATCAAGGCATCAAAGATCCAGCGAATCTGCCGCAGAAGAGCCCATTCTCTAGGCCGCGGGGAGGTCAGTTTTCGGTCAACTCGATCGCCTTCGGTCATGGCTCCGTCGATGAAGATCTGGAGAGATCCCTTCTGGCCATCCACTTTCCGAAAAACGGTGGGAGGCACCAGTTTCAAACCCAACATTCGGTTCAACTCATAAGCGGCCACCTCAAACAGTGCGTCATCGCGGTAATTCGTGCGCAAGGTCCCGTTCATTTCCGCCTTGGCTACGATTACATCGACGTCCCGAAAGACGGCCGTCGCTTCCACTCCGTCTTTGTCCAGCCGAACTCTGAAAGGCTGATTGAGGCCCTTGCGAATCCGCTTCTTGGACACGACTCGGGCCGTCCTCAGAAATTCCAGAACCTCGTCTTCCGTGGCAAACGGGGAAGAGATGGCACGCCATGTCGAGGTGTCCGCAGCCTGTCCCACAAGGTTGGTGGCCCTCTCTCCTGAGATCAGGAAAATCAACAACAGCCCCAGTAACGCCCGAATTCCCAGTCGAAGTTCTCTTGATGTGCGCTTCATTTCATTCTCCTTTGATTCCCGTTTCATGGCCTTCAGGAACTAGCTGTGCAGGATTGCGAGGAATCAGGTCGTTGGAGCGATGTTTTTCTTAGGGCCAACTAAGTTCACCCGGCGCTGAGCTTTAAGATTGAGTCAAGTTCAGTGGCGGGGTTTTTCGTATCGGGCAAGCCCGGCTGTGCCGAACGCTGCGCTCCCGCTTGCGGCTCTAATAGTCGTGCCCAGAATTTCAAAGTGAGTCGACAACCGGACCGTGACGTTGGAATGGTGGCTCTCAGAGCGCCAAGCGGCAGCGCGAGCGCGGGAAAGCCGGGCTCGCTCGCTCCAGGACTCTGGTTTCCTTTGCTCGAGAGCGACAGTTGCTAGAGCTTCCTCTCCGAAGTTCGGATTGCGATGACACCTATGCCGGAAGGGCAAAGGCAAGAGCTGAAACTTGACCGTAGGAATCGCTCCCTCGCTGACGCTTCGGGCTCCGCACTGGCACAAGGCGGAGCTACCGTTTAAGATCGAGAGAATCGTCCAAAGACCGAAAACCAAAGCACATCCGGAGTAAACACCTCCGAGGAGGCGTGCCTGCCAATGACCGATGTTTACAAGGGGCAGGACATTACCGGGCTCCTTCAAGACTGGAAGGCCGGTAATCAGCAAGCCCTAGAAAAGCTCTCATCCATCGTTCAAAAGCGACTGCAAAATCTCGCCTCCTCCTATCTTCGGAGGGAGGAGTATCAGAGCCTGCAATCGAGTGACTTGGTTAATCAGGCCTACGTGTCACTCATCTCCGGACACATGCCGGCTGGGAAGATCGGGCGCATTTCTTTGGCATCCTGGCTCGTCTGATGAGACAGATCCTGATTCAGCACGCCCGCAAGCGTGTGGCCCAGAAGCGCGTCGGACGAGACAAGCTGTCGTCACTCGAAGAAGGCCGGATTCAGGCTCCTTCGAAACCTGCTGAATTCATCCTGTTGGACGAGGCTTTGCAGGTTTTGGAGTCAATCGACCCCCGCCAGTGCGGAATTGTGGAAATGCGCTACTTTGGCGGGCTTACCATTGAGGAGACGGCGGTGGCCATGGGCTGTTCTGAGTCCACCGTGGTCAGGGAATGGAGACTGGCCAAAGCCTGGCTCTACCGCGAGCTCAAGTCGAGGCGATCTAAATGAATTCAGAACTATGGCAGAAAGTGAAGAAATTGTTTGACGAGGCCAACCAGACGTCCGGAAAAGCCCGCGCAACATTTCTGAAGAAACTGCGAGAAAGGGACGAGATTTTGTCCCAAGAGATCGAATCGCTGCTCTCCGCCTCCCACGACAGTCAGGAATTCATGGAGTTTCCCGCCGAGATGTTGTTGGACAAGTCGTCCCATCAGGGTAAAGGTGACACGCCTTAGTCCCGGCTCACTTCCAGCCTACGAGCGCTCAGCCCTCGCACCAGAATTGCCCTGCTGGCGGCTGTAGGAGTGACTCTGGTTGTACTCGGTCTGGCGATGCTCCGATGAATGGACTACGGGCTCTTCACCGGAAGGACACGATGAGCACGCAGATCGATCGAGAGATTTGTCGCCACGTGTTTTTCCTCAAACATCAGCCGGCACAAGCGGAGGAGCAAGACCTACGCCCTAGGAGCCTGTCCGAGTATTGGGGTGCGGTCGCGAACAGGGGTCTTGCGAGTCGAGCTCGCGGAGAGAGACGGACGGCGATGGCCCCCATCGAAATCAGATACGAGCGCTGAACTCGTCGCTCCTCCAGCGTGCTAGAGTGAACACTTTCGTACCCAAATAGGGGTCCGAGCCGCAGTGATGCGATTCTTTACTCTAGGCTCCAACACCGAGGACGACATGGAAACACACCTATCGGGCCGCGTGCTTCGAAAGATCTGGACAGCGAAGGTCAACAAGTCGTTCTGAGAGCGCCCACAGACGCGCCGCCAACTCTCCGTCACTGCTAACCGTCGCGGGCTTGTTGGGCACTGGATAGCCGCGCAAGTTTCCGAGCCCATGTGGCCCGTAGTACCCGCCCGGCTCTGCTCCCTCAGCGACTGCCGCGTACAACGATGGCAACGCACCCTGCCACGGCCTCATGCCGAAGATTGGGTTGAGCATGCGGAAGAGCAGACTCGCTCGCTGTAGGTTAGTGGCCGTCCACCCCGGACGAGCGGAAGTGGCGATCGTGAAAACGCCCGCCTCCCCGAATCGGCGCTGCAGTTCGAGGGTAAAGAGCATGTTCGCAATCTTGCTCGCACCATACGACGCCATGCGTCGAAACGGGCGCGTGGTCCATTGCAAATCGTCAAGGTCGAGCTTGCCGGAGTTCTGTGCGGAACTCGATATGTTGACGACCCGGGATTCCTCTGTAGCGCACAACCTGTCGATCACGAGCAGGGTCAGAGCGAAGTGGCCCAAGTGGTTCGTGCCGAACTGGATCTCGAAACCATCCTCCGTCTCCTGACGCATCGGCGGCATCATCACACCGGCGTTGTTGATGAGCAGATCGAGCCGATCGAACCGCGCCTTGAATGCCTCAGCGAACGCCCGGACCGAAGCCTGGCTCGCTAGATCCAACAGCATGAGTTCGACCGTGGCCCCGGCGACCTCCCGGCGTAGGTCTTCCATAGCCTTGCTTCCGCGCTGTTCGTTGCGGCTGGCTATGATCACCGTCGCGCCCCTGGCAGCGAGAGTCTTCGCGGATTCGTAGCCGATGCCGCTGTTCGCGCCTGTCACGATAGCAACTCGTCCGGCCTGGTCCTCGATTTGTTCGCTCGTCCAGTGCTTCGTAGTCATATAGCGGTATCCTGATCTTTGTTTTCGATTCGTATTAGGTTAAGCGGTTACGCCCGGTTGACGAGCTTGACTGTCAGGAGCTTCAGTGCACTGAGCAACTCCAGTAAGTGCTCTCTGCTACGTGCTTCGTCCTGGGCCGCGATTGCCGCACGTCGGCCCCGATGATGCCGGTAACGATCGCTCATTTCGCGGCTCGGTAGCCGCGGCGCTTGCACCCTTCGCTTCGACACCTTATGAATTATGAGAATGGATTGACCAGACGCACATCGTTAAAGCGCAAGAAGTCACGATCTCCGCTGATCAGCTCGGAGATACCATGCTCGATACACAGGGCAGCAATATGCGCGTCGTGGATCAGGTTGCCCGTCGCTCCCGAGTTTTCAATCACCGATTCGAGGATGGCGGGGTGGCGCGCGGTCTCGGATAGCAGGACCAGAGAAGGAGATGTGAGAATCCTCTTCAGATCTTGCAGGGCGCGCTCTCTGGGTACGGGAGGATGATAAACCATCTGATGGGTTATGACTCGCAAGAACTCATAAACACAGGGCCAATGGATGGCCCATGCAGCATCCCCTTCAGCCAACTCAGTCAATACTTGCCGGGCCCTGTCATGAAATCGGCTGGAGGTGATCTCAGCGAAAATGAGCACGTTGGTATCGACAGCGCGCAAGTTTCAGGCACTCCCCATCCGGTCGAACAGCTTGTCTCGATCCAAGATGTCGACTCCAGGACGCTCTTCTGCTTCCCAGCCTCGCAGTGAGAGGCGATAGTCACTTTTCTTGCCGGATCAAAGCCTGCCGCAAAAGTTCATTGGCGACCTCCTGCAGAGTGCGCCCTTCGTGCGCCGCCTTCGCTTTGAGGTGCTTGAGAAGACCCTCCTCAATGGCCAAGGTTGTTCTTCGCATACATCAAAGTGTCAACTCTTAGACCGTCAGCCCGGGGGGGAAAGCTGGTTGTGACGGCTCCAGGACTCCGCTGATACTACACGGGCATTCGGCACCACTCAGCTGCTCTCAGAGCTGGGATGTGAGGGTCAAGCCTCTTCAGAGAACTTGCCGGTAAGGCTCCGGGTGGTCAGATCAATATCGTCTTCGGAGCGAAATCGGTCTCCGTTCGAGACCTCGATAACCAGGCTGATCCTCCACTTGTGTTGCCCTTCAACCTGCTGCCACGTGCCTTCTCCGAGGCCCCCGAGAGTCGTTCCGTCGTCGAGGAAGGCCGAGAGGCCCATGTACACACCCCCAACTACCGGCTGTCGACTTCGTGTCAAGCGCCTCGCATCTTGACCCACGACGCCCATAACTTAATCCGCCGCATTACTCGGACAGGCCCCCAGCGTTAGTTTCACTGCGCCTCAAACCGACGAGGCCCGGTCTTGAAATTCCGTTTTTCCGATAAGTCAAACTGCCGGTTCTGGCTAGTTTTGAGATAGCTTGAACTAGCCACGACAACGGCGCCAAGGGGAGTCAATACCCAGTTTCGGAAACTTGACCCAACTGTCTAAGCAAGTTGCAAGGGAGAGGTGCCTAGACGAGCGATTCCGAAATAACGTGCCAATTGCGAAACGGGTCTTGCGAGTCGAGGTCAAGGAGAGAGGAGGAAGTCGATACCCGGCATCTTCGACGACTCTCGACACAGAGATCGGCCGCAACATTTTGTTGGCTAGGAGTCTGCGCGGCAGGAGTTTCTGATCAACGTGGAATTTCCAATTCTTGAGTTTATGTTTCGGGGTGCCCTATAAGAGAAAGGGCGATCTTTATCGTGCTTCCGCTTGCAGAGGCGGCCGAACTGCTGAAAATGAGCCCAGGGGGAGGGCATCTTTCCGTCCGAACCTGCTCAGCAGGTGGGTAGGCGCCCATTCATGCGTTTCAAGTTCAGGGCGAGACAGACCAGGTCCCACTCGCCTTCCACTTTCTCGAGTCCCCTCAAGCTGAAGGTTCGAAAGCCAAGGACCTGTTTAACCCAGCCGAATACAGGTTCCGCGATCACCTTGCGCCGGCGGTAGACAGTTTGCCCCGCCTCCGTGCCCAGCTTCTTGAACATGCGCAGCGTGGCGGGGAGATTTTCCGACGGCTCTGGATCTCGCCCCTCTCGGCCCAAAGAGATGTAGCCATCGATCTCGCGTTCTTCTAGACCTTCAAAGTTCTCCTCGGACTTATACCCGGCGTCGGCCACTACCTGCTCGGGAGGGTGCTCCAGGTTCTCTTGGACCGCATCGATCATCCCCAGTAATTGTCTGTTGTCGGCCGCGTTATTGGTAACCCCCGTGGCCACGATCATCTGTGTCTCCTCATCCACAGCGGCTTGCGTGTTGTAGCATTGTTCGAATCCCCCAGAGCTCTTCATGATTCGACTTTCCGGATCTGTAAAGTTGTCTTGGGCCTTCTCCTCGGGAACTCCAAACTCCCGCTTGAAGGGGCGTCCTCCGCGCGAGTTCTTGCGACCGTCTCCGGGCTTGCGGCCGCGCTTCCGATCCGCCTCGGCCTGCCGTTGCTCCACGCGCTGCTTTGCCTCCCCGATCTTTTTCAGCCGATCTTCGCGGCGGCGTAACTCTTCAGGCAGTTCGTCTCCCTGATTCTCTTCGCCGTAGAGCTCGTCTTCCGCTTTATCCACCTGCTGCGCACGATCCAACAGTTCGGCGATCTCTCCTTCCAGCCTTTTCTCTTCTTCCAACATCCGTGAATAGCTCATCGCCTTATGTTTGCTGGCGTTGGCCTTGATCTTACAGCCGTCCACCGCCACTCGCCCCAGCTTGACCAATCCCGCCTCGGCCGCGATCCGCGCCACCTGTCCAAACAGTTTCTTGAACTCTTTGAGATGACGTTGACGAAACTCCGCCATCGTCCGGTGGGCTGGAAAATTACCCGCCGACAACACTCGAACAGCCACGTCCTCATACACTCGACGAGCCAGTTTCCGCGACGAGAACGTTCCCGTCGCGTACCCATAAATCAGGATCTTCACCATCATCCTCGGATCAAACGGCCGATTGCGCCGCCCGTCCCCTTCGTACGGCGCGTAGAATCCACTCAGATCCAGCTCATCCACCGTTTCGGAGATAAAGTAGGACAGATGATCTTCCGGCAACCAATCTCGCGGGGAGGGGGGTAGCAAGAAGCTCTGCTCCGGCTGGTACTCCCGAAATGTCGTTCCGATATCGCCATTTTATTCACCAGCCCGGACATTTCCTGCCGCGCAGACTCCTAGGCTGGCACCAGCTTGCAGGCTGTACAACAAGCCCCGTTCGCCCGTAGGGTTGGGGCGGGACGCGGCCAGCTCTTTGTTGCTCGGAGCTCGAAGATGGCCTGCATCAATCTCGTCCTCGCGCCTCGACCTGACTCGCGTCGCGCTCCCAAGAATTGGTACGTTATTTCAGAATCGCTCGTCTAGCTTGTCAATCGCCGAAAACGGGGTTCCTTTCGAAGAGGCGCCAAGTCGGGTTCAATCCGGGCCCGCCGCACCAAGAAAGCCTTTCGGGAACCGGCGGCCAGTTCCAGATCCCGAAAGGCACCGTCGAGATCTCCCACAAGGACACGGGCGCAGGCAGCATAGTAGCGTGTAAAAGGATCGTCCTGCCCCATGCTCACTCTACCCTCGTGGGCTTTTAGCGCACGATCGAGGTTCTGTCTTCCTTCGGACTCCCGGCTCAGACCGAGTAGAGCGCTGCCCATGCGGTAGTGAATCTCGATCATCATTCGCTCGCGAAGAGCGTGGTTCACACGCCGTAGGAAGTCGGCTTCCCGCTCGAAGGCGTCGACAGCATCCTTCAGTCGATTCTGGAGAGCAGCCAGATGACCGAGTCGCACGTAGGCACCAACGATCTGCATCCCCTGACGTCCTGAGAGGAACTCCTCTTGCAGAAAGAGGGCACGTCTTGCGGCAGCCTCACCACGCGGGAAGTCTCGCAGCAGGGCTGCGCAATGAGCTAACTGCAGAGCATACCAGCCCCCCTGCGGATTGAGAGCTAGCGCCCTTTCAAAACTGACAGCGGCTTCCTCGAACTCGGCGCGGCCCACGAAGTGGATCCGGGCCAACGTCCCCTGGGCCGAAGCATTGTCGGGTTCGATCTCCAGGGCTCGCCTCGCGGCTTCTAAGGCTTCCTCCTCCCGATACAAGTCGAGCAAAGCCGAACCCAACTCGCGCCATGCCTCGGCGAAGTCGGGATTCAGATCCAGCGCCCTGCGAAAGCAGGTAATGGCACGCTCGCCCAGTTCCGGCGTAACCAGGTATGAGGCCTCGAGGCCGAAGGCGCTGCCCAGCTTCAGGTGGGCGAATGCATAGTTCGGATCCAGGGCGATGGCCCGCTCGAAGAAGAGTATGGCGCGATCCAGCGACTCCGGGGGTTTCGGCCCGGAGGTTGATAATGCCCTTGGAATAGGCTTCGTAGCTTTCGACCACGTGGGTCTCCTCGCCGAGTCGGGCTCCAGGAGCGAGACTCAGGCCAATCCCGAGGAGATTTCGCTGACGATGCGATCCTGTAGCTTGAAGATCTGACCCAGGGTGCCGTCGACCTTGACCGTGTGGATCACACTTCCCGTCTGTTGGTCGACCACACGAGACGTGACGCGCACAATATCCCCCATCCTCTGGTAGGCACCGCCGATGATCCAGCGTGCGCCGACTTCGCGGGCAAGTTGCGAGGCTCGAGCATCCTCATCCTTGTCCTCTCCGCCCGCCAGTCTCCGGAGGATTTCATGCACTCGCTCTCTAGCAATGACCGTAATCCCAGCCACGCCCCTCAGGTCAGCCGTGATGGTCTCGGCAATCCCGATTCCTAGCCAGTCATCATCACGGTCTCCGGTGACGTTCACCAGGTCGAGCACGGCGGCGGCCCGCGGAAGCTCGGGCAGCCTGCGACCTGTGCCACCCTTACCCAAAGATTGCAGGGCCTCCAGGACTTCTAGCATGCTCTGGTAGCGCCCCTCCCGGTCCTTGGTCATCATCATGCCCGCGACCTGCTCCATGTCTCGGCCGACACCCGACTCGAGTCCCGGAATAGGAGGGGGGTCTTCGCGCAGGATCGCGTCCAAGACTTGGACGACATTGTCGCCCGTGAAGGGGCGGCAACCTGAGAGCATTTCGTAGAGCACGATACCGAGAGAGAAAACATCGGTGCGCAAGTCCAAGGGCTTGCCCCGTGCCTGCTCCGGCGACATGTAGCCTATCGTTCCTGATATGCCGTCCGGATGTTGGAGTTCTGTGGGTAGTTCCCTCCAAGTGTCAGCGGCGTCGTCCGTCAGCGGCGTGTACTGGGCCAGGCCAAAGTCCAGCAGCTTGACGAGCCCACCGTTGGTCAGCATGACGTTGCCCGGCTTAATGTCACGATGGACGACGCCACGCCGGTGGGCTCCGGCCAAGCCTTCGGCAAGCTGGCTGACAATGTCCAGGATCTCGGCGATCTCGATCCGTCCCTCGCGAAGATAATCTGTCAGGCTGAGTCCATCGACGTACTCCATGGCGATGTAGCGGCGCAATGAGCCTTCGACGTCCTCCTCACCGATTTCGTAAATCACAGCGATATTGGGGTGGTTCAAGGCGGAAGCCACGCGTGCCTCGCGAAAGAGCCGATCGCAGGCCTCACTCTCCCCACTGAGAGCTCGAGAGAGCACCTTGAGAGCCACCGGCCGGTGCAGCCGAAGGTCCTCTGCCAGGTAGACCTCTCCCATTCCGCCCTTGCCAAGCCGATCCAGGATTCGGTAATGGGAACCGAAGGAACTGATCATCCGATGGATTTCCAAAATGGGTTGAGATTTGCAACCGAATGGTAGTCCGGGAGCCAATTAATGGCAATCAGCAAGGAGCGGCACTAGGGAGCACAAGACATGATCCCATCGACCAAAAGCATTTTGGGAATTGGCCCCCTGGGCTTTGACCTATGATTGCAGGTCCTGCAGTATCTGGCGGATTCGGGTCCCGTCCGACTTAGCGAGACCCAGCATTCTGGCTTTGGTCTGGCCTCGTGTCTCGACGGTCACCTGATCCCAGAAAATGCCGGAACGATAGTCAAAACCGGCTATCTTCCTCCAGGGAACTTCTTCCTGCTGCTGACTCAGGTTGAACACACCAGGAGTGTGGATGACGATCTTCTCCTGGGTGAGGCTGATCGACTGGGGGAGAAGGCGACCTCTGTAGATCAGGGTAGGAAGAAGCCGCGCTTCAACGGTGAAGGCGTCAAATGCAACACCTCTGGGAGCGCTCTCATAGCGATGTCCACACCATCGGCATATTGTGGCCTCGGACCAGTTCCTGGTCCCACATGCCCCGCATTGCTTTCCTTCCACGCGCTCGCCGCAAGAGTGGCAGAATTGAGCTTCGACAGGAATCTCACTCAAACAGTCCGGACAAGTCTTCATCATTCCCACCTCCTACGGGCACGATGTCCAGAGTATTCTATCTGCTGATTCCCGTAGGGCACATCTTAAATGTCTGAGATGTGAGGGATTCCAGGGTGATTGATCACGAAGGACACGATGAGCACGAAGGGGGATGGCGGGGAAGATGCTTTTTAGGGGAGAGTCGGAAGTGTCTGATTGTGCGATCCCTCTGCGACTCCGCGTCTCTGCGATTGCATTGCCTCCAAAACTGAGCTCAGCGAAGCTCAGCTTGATTGAACAAGTCCAAAGTTTCTCGTTCCGATGGGGGTCGCAGGATATTGCAGGCGGCAAAGTCTTCGGCTTGAGGGTAGTCGGTAGCTCGAATACGCTCCGCCGCCTGAGCGAGGTCATAGCCGGTTTGCCGCAATTTCACATCGGGGCCAAGCAAAAGCCAGTATGCCCCGGGGTCGCCGAATGGCATTCCCACACTACCCGCATTCACCACCCGAACGTCGCCGACCGGTCGGTCAAATTGCATGTGGGTATGACCACAGACAACGAGCGACGCGTTCGCGGCCTGGAAACACGTCGCCGCCAATCACCACCTGTTCCACGGATGCCTGGCGAACCTCTTCGAGAACCGCCTCGAGTACGGGGAGATTGCCGTGAATATCGTACAGTGCAGCAACCGGCATAGGATCCTCCTTTTAAAACGAACTGTTCGCGCAGTCCATCCAAATCCACATGACTACCCGCACAGATCCGACGGGCGGGAATTGACAGCCTCCCGAGGGCCTGCCAGACTGCGACCGATCGACGTTTGAAGGGTCGGACAACTCGTCAAAGTCACCTGGGAGAAGAGAATGGCCACGGCGATGTACTGGAAAGAGATTACTGTGAATTGGGGAGAGTCGGATCCCTTCGGTCTCGTCTATTACCCCCGTATCGTGGCCTGGTTCAACGACACGGAACACGAGCTTTTCCGCACCATTGGCTTGCCCATCGATCGAATGATCAAGAACGATTCGACCACTTTCGTTATGGGTGAGATCCACTTTCGTTTCATCGGTCCGGCTGCCTACGGCGACCGAATCATCACCACGATCACCCTGACCACGATTTCCGAGAAGGCGCTGCATTGGAACTGCAAAGCCAAGAACATCACTACCGGCAAGCTCGTCACCGAAGGCCGCGCAACCCGGATCTACGCCCGCATCAATGAAGATGGAACTCTGACCTCCGCGGTCATTCCAGAACACATGCGAAAGTCCTTGACGGAGTCAGGACACTTGAATCATCTCAACCATGAAATAGAGGAAGACGTCGACTAATGCTTAGAAGGGCAAGGAGTGTGTCCGAGTAATGGTGTGGATCGCGTTGCGAGCGCCATGGGGCGAGATGCGAGGCGTCCGCCACGACGGCGATGCCCGGTATCTTCTAGTGTCGGCAACAAAGCAGATCGCCTTCTTGTTGTCCAGCCTGCTGGAGCTTGCAGGTTGGACAATATAAGACCGCCCGTAACCCGAAGCGAACAGGGGTCTTGTGGCCGATCTCTTTGTCGAGAGCCGTCACCGATGGGGGCCATCGCCTTCCGACTCTCTTCGCGAGTTCGACTCACAAGACCCCTGTTCGCGACCACACCCCATTACTCGGACACACTCCCAGCAGACGGGTCACTTCTGGGGGTATTCTGAGGCAAGCTCGAGACAAGATTTCGATTCCTGAGAATCGAATGTCCCATAGCCGCCGAGCTGATCGCCGAGCTACTGACCGTCTTGTCCTCTTCATGGGTATAGGGACACTGCTTAGCCTGCGGGGAGCCAACCTGGAACTTGGTGTTTCCGGCTCTTGGGGACTGCCGCTCGACGTAGCCTTGACAACGGCATGGCTGGTACTGCTCTTTTTCTTCGTCTATCCGGATCGGTTACCGAAACACCTGCTGCCACGAAAAGTTGCGACTACGAGCATTGCCTCGCTATTTTGGGTGCTCCTGGCACTCGGAAGTACTGCGTCTGTCTTGCTTCAGCACTACGTCTTACATCGCTTTGGGTACGAGTTGCCGAGCCCCGGGATGGTGTTTCTATTCTGTGTCTCTTTCATCCTGATTGGCTGGATCTGGGCGCGATCCGAGGTGACCCGTCTTTTCTGGGTGGCTGTCTCATTCCTGGTGGTCGTGACGAGCCTCGAGGTCCTTTACTTTCCGCTCCACCCCGAGCGCTCGGACTCGATTCATTGCTGGCAGCCATCCGTACGGGCTCCACCAAGTACCTCACGAACTCCCCCTCACTTATTTGCCGGGTCTCTGGCTGAGCTTCGTTCCGGGACACTTAGTGGGTCTCGATCCCCGATGGACCAACCTCCTTGCCTGGACTGTTGGCCTCATTCTTCTGGCCCGGACCACCCATGCCTTCGCACTTCTCAGCCTCTTCGCAACCCTTCCTTATCTGATCTTTCGTCATGACGTCTACATTGGCGTTTGCGCCTTATGGTTGGTTTTTCCGCTCGTGTTCTTGGGACGGGGTTGGAAGAAATTCGCGGCGGTCTCATTTGGCTGGAGCTTGGCGGCGTTTCCTGTTTCCTGGGTGATGTTACCAGGCTTCTTGACCGCCTTCCGATCCGGGAGACGACTTCTCACAGCCTGCCTGGCTATCGTTCCCGCTGCAATCTTTGTCCTTCCTTTTCTGTTGACTGAACCAATAAGCTTCTTGGAGGGAGTCGTTGGTCATTGGGAAGACCGAGTCGCAGTGGCGAGTTTTAACTTCTCGCAGCTCTTCCTAACGATAATGAGGATCGAGACCCTGGTCATCTTGCAGGTGGCGACAGTACTGGCTCTCTGGTTGCTGGCCTGGAGGTCGAACTGCCGACCGGCTGTCAGCGTTGCCTGGATGGCTTTCATTCTGCTGAATCGTGTTGTCTGGGCTTATCTGTACTTGCCTCTACTGCTACTATTCGTGCCTGACTCTGATCCGGACGGGCAAAGGCACGGTTATGGGCGGGCACGCTAGCGCACTGTCCGGAAAGTTACCGATGTTAATTGTCAGGGTAGTTTACTATTGTTGGGCATGGCAAGACCCCACATTCGACTAAAGCTGCCCGAACAAGATCGAAGAATACTGGAGTCCTGGTTGCGGGCTTCCAAGACCGATCGAGTCTTGGCCGAACGGGCTCAAATAATTCTGGCTTGCGGCCAGGGGCTGACGGCGACTGAAGTTGCGGAAAGGCTCTCCAAGCGGCTACTGAGTGTGCAAATGTGGCGCAGGCGCTATCTTGAGCAGGGAGTGTCAGGACTGGAGGATCGACCTCGATCGGGCCGTCCGCGGAAGCTATCGCATGCCAATGTGCGAGCTATTCTCAAAGCCACCGTTGAACGCATCCCACGGGAATCGACCTACTGGAGTGTGCGACTGATGGCCGAACACTCCGGAGTGAGCAAACATCAAGTCGCCCAGATCTGGAAGGCAGCCGACCTGAAGCCGCATCGAGTCCGTAACTTTAAAATCAGCAACGATCCTCACTTCGCCGAAAAGGTAATCGATGTGGTGGGGCTGTATATGGATCCGCCCGACAATGCGCTGGTTCTATCCGTGGACGAGAAAACTGAGATCCAGGCTCTGGATAGAACTCAGCCGATGCTCCAGCTCAGACCGGGACAGATCCAACGCCGGACACACGATTACAAGCGCCACGGTACAGCCAGTCTGTATGCCGCATTCGATGTGGTGACAGGTGAGGTCATGGGCCGCATCACCAATAGGCACCGAGCCAAGGAGTTCCTGGCTTTTCTCCGCCAGATTGATCAAGCGGTCGAGCCCGAACTGGATGTCCACTTAATCCTGGACAACTCGAGCACTCATAAGACCAAGCAGGTTCAAAGCTGGCTGGCCCAGCGGCCCCGATACCACCTCCACTTTACGCCCACTAGCGCCTCCTGGCTCAATGCCGTCGAAAGCTGGTTCTCACAGCTGGAGCGCCGTTCGATCTACAGAAACTCTTTCAGCAGCGTCCAAGAGTTGAGACAGGAAATCAAAAGATATATTCGGGTTCACAATCAACGCTTGGCCAAGCCCTTCAAGTGGCGCGCCACTGCTGACTCAATCCTGGCAAAGGTCCAAAATGCTCGCGAATCGCTCGGCCACTATTAACATCGGTAACTTATCGGACAGTGCACTAGGCACCTGTAAGGGCAACTTCTGTGCAGTTGAGTCAAGTTTTGCAAACAATCGGCGATCGTGCAGGGCCCTTCCGGTGTTCGGTGGCCAAGCACGAAATCCTAAGCTCGAAGCACGAAGGAAATCCCAAATTTCAAGCTTCAAATCGGACGAATCGGAAGTCCAGACTGAGCCAGGAGAGCGAGGTCAACGAGTTCAGATCCAATCTTCCACCACTGCTGCCAAGACCGCTTTGTAGGAGTCAGATATGCTGACGAACCCGGCCATCCAGGCCGGATCTTGAACAGCGTTCCCACCCACCTTGGGAATTGGCTCCCTGGATCCTTCCTCCTCCAGCTCTCCTTCCAAGTGAGCGGAGTTCGTCAGCACATCTCACTCCTACAAAGCAGGGCTTGCATCTCAGGAGGCAAAGCAGAACGGGAGCGAAGCGGGTCTTATCGTTGACAACCGCGATGAAGCGTCAGGCTCACGAGTAATCATATCAATGCGTATCGGAGCCCCCACCCGCTCTGATAGTCGTGCTTTGGAATTCAGTCGGAGTCGATAACCGAACCGCGGCGGGAATGCCGGCTCTCATCGCCCTGAGCCCGCGAGAGAACAGCCATCAGCGTAAAGAAAAGACCTTTTTCCATGCTCTTCCCTTTCTTGCAATCCAAGCGTCAGTTGGCCCGTGCGCTTTATTCCCATTCCTGCCATTGTGGTTGGTATTTCCCGGTTCTCGTCTTAGAATCGACTCTGGAGCTGGCTTCTGAATAAACAAATTCGGTGAGTCGGGTGGGGGAGTAGGAGTGGGGTCGCCCGCCAAAACGAGTGCAACGTGTCTGGCGCCAAGAGGGATGATGAGCGCAAGAAAACTGGTCCGATTTGCCTTGGTAGTCGGTGTATTCCAAGTGTTTCTTTTCGGTGCAACCGCCCAGGCGCAAACCGACTGTTCGACACAAGGGGATCTTCCGCAAAGTGAGTGTCAAGCACTGGTGGATTTCTTCAATTCCACCGGCGGCGAAGCCTGGAATAATAACACCAATTGGAACGAGACCAACGCCCCCTGCTCCTGGTTTGGCCTGCTCTGTGAAGGCGGGACCGTCACCATGTTGAGGCTGCGAGGCAATAACCTCGTAGGATCCATCCCCCCCTCGATTGGCGATCTGACCAATTTGGAACTGTTCGACATTCAGGGAAACTCAGTGGGAGGGACCATCCCCGCCTCTATTGGCAACCTGACGAATTTAGTTTCACTCTTCCTGGGCGGCAACCAGCTCACGGGATCCATCCCGCCCGAGCTCGCCAATCTAACCAAGTCTGGAAAGGCTCGACCTCGGCGAAAACCAGCTTAGCGGAACCATCCCACCGGAGCTCGGCAACCTGACAAACTTGAGAAGCCTCAGCCTCGGCGATAATCTCACTGGAACGATCCCGCCCGAGCTCGGCAACCTGACAAACTTGGAAACCTTCTTTCTGAGCAGCAATGAACTCACTGGAACGATCCCGCCCGAGCTCGGCAACCTCACCAGTTGTCAGTTTTTCTCCCTTCGAGGCAACCAACTCACCGGAACCATCCCGCCCCAGCTCGGCAACCTGTCTGCCCTCTCGACCTTTGATTTGGCCCTTAATCAACTCATGGGGCCGGTCCCTCTGCCAGTGGCGACGGTCGGGGCGGCGGCGGCAAACCGCTGCGACCTGACATTCAACGATCCCAGCCTGTGCATGGAGGACACTCCCGCCTTCCAAGCGTTAGCCGTAGACGGAATGATCTGTGGGTTGCCACTAGGAGAGGGGGCTTGTGCGACAGGGCCGATCTGGTCGTGGCGAAGACCGATTCCGCCGACCCGGTGGCCCCGGGGCAGACGTTCTCCTATACCGTGACGGTAACCAACAACGGCCCCGAAGCCGCCTCGAACGTGGTCCTCACCGACAACCTCCCGGGAGGATTGACGCTTGTTTCGACAAGTGGTTGTGCCGAGGATCCCAGCGGGGTGTCGACCTGCTCGCTCGGTACTGTGGCTGCGAACACCTCCAAGAACGTCGTCATTGTGGTCACCGTCGATCCCGAGCTCGACCCTCCGGTCCGGCTTACTAACAACGTCACTGTCCCCTCGTCGACCGAGGAAGCAATGCCGGGGAATGAGACGGCACCGGAAAGAACCTATGTCGGAGCACAGACGCTGGCCAGGTGGAGTTTTGACGGCGGCAATCGGGGCCCCACCGTCAGAGACCCCAATGTAACAGGGACGCAACTTGTCTCTGGGCCCGGGGTCGAATTTGACCTTCTTGCATTCTTAGGCGATCACGGTTTCGTTCTCATCTCGAGAAGCCGAAACACTCCGGGTTGGACAACGGCATCCACTATCGATCTTAACGACTACTGGGAAGTCACCATCGAACCCAGGCCCGGGAACACCATGACTGCGACTGAATTCAGCTTCGACGAGGGCAGCGACGTCGGCCCTGGAGCTTTCGCCGTCCGCTCTAGCCTCGATGGTTTTGCTGCCGATCTGCTCAGTGGGATGATTCCCTCGCTCGGTGAATTCGGCACATTTCGAACGCATTCCGTTGCCCTGGGAAGCGAATTCGAGAATCTAGACGGCCCGCTCTCCTTCCGAATCTACGGGTTCAACGCCGCGACTGGACTATCAAGTTCCTTTCCTAACCAATGGATTGTTGACGATGTAGAAATCAGCGGCACATCCGTTGGGCAGGTCGACCTTGCTCTGACCAAGAGCGACTCTGCCGATCCAGTTGTGACTGGTCAGAATCTGACTTATCCCCTGACCGTGGCGAACAACGGCACGGAGGGCGCAGCAGAAGTCGTATTAACCGATAATCTGCCTGCGGGACTCACCCTGATTTCGACCAGCGGCTGCCAGGAGGACCCGAACGGACTCCCGACCTGCACGCTGGGGACGGTAGCAGGCGGCTCTTCGGTCAACGTCCAGGTGGAAGTACAAGCTGGCGACCCTGCCTAGATCACCAACACTGCGACCGTCACGTCGTCCTCGGCGGAAGGCAATCCAGGCAACGAAGAGGCCAGCCAGACATCGGCCATTGTTTTGCCACCGACGGCCGATCTAGGACTGGAGAAAACCGCCTCGACAGCCGACCCTGTCTCAGGGGGCAGCCTCGACTACGATCTGACCGTCACGAATAACGGGCCCGACGACGCCCTGGGAATCACTGTCACCGATACGCTGCCCGCAGGACTCACTTTTGTCAGCGCGAGCAATGGTACTGCTGACTGCTCGGAAGCGGACGGAACCGTGACCTGCACAATCAACGAGCTGGCTGATGAGGCCAGCACGACCATCACGATCGCGACAACCGTCGATGCCGGGACTGTAGGCGAAGTCGTCAATACTGCCGAGTTGCAGACCGCCAGTAACGACGCGAACCTGGACAACGACTCCTCCGAGGTCAGCGTCACGGTTTTCATGGGAGGAGACTTCAATCGGGACGGAGTGGTCGACGCGCTCGACGTATCTGCCCTGGTGCAGGAGATCAATGACGGCGACGGAAAAGCCGTCGAGGACGTTGCCACCGGGACCTTCCCCGGCTCCGCCGACTTCGATCTGAACGGCGACGGTCTGATCACGGCCGCCGACATCGAGTCTCTGGCGGAACTGCTGTTCGATCCACCCAATCTTTCGGAGCCCGAAGCGTCAGCGAGGGAGCGATTGATTGGCTTCTCCCCCCAGGGCGGAGCCGCCGGCAGCGTGCTCGACTTCCCACGACTGGCCGTCGAAACCGGCAATCTGACCGGCATGGCCATTGCCAACCCCAATCCCCAGGACGCAGCCATGACGTTCCGCGCCTATGGGGAAGCGGGTGATCTGTTGGCCGAAGACAGCGGTCGGAGTGTGAAGGGTGGAGAGCAACTGGCGCTACTGACATCGGAACTGTTCCCCGGTTTACCCGAAGGCACCGTGGCCTGTTTCCAGGCCACCAGTCCCGTAGCCGGGCTGTCGGGATTCTTTCTGGAACTGAACTTTGCCACCTTCGCCGAGTTAGACGGGGCCGATCTGCCTCCCCGAGCCCGGCGGATTGTCTTCAATACCGTTCAGACCTCCGGTGGAGCCTCCACCGAACTGAACGTCATCAATCCGGGCGATTCGACCGCCAATGTGACACTGACGCTGATCTCCGGGGACGACCCGGTGGTGCGCCAGATCGCACTTCCCGCTCGGGGCGTGGCCCGGAGGGATGCCGCCACCCAGTTCGATCTCAATGAAGAGGCTCCGGTAGGAGCAGCCGACGAGACCTCCAGCTAAATCCTGGCCGAGTCCAATCAGGACTTGCTCGGCTTTGAGTTCATCCGCGCAGCCGATGGAGATTTGCAGGGTCTGAACGCTCGCAGTGCCCTGGAACTGCTCAATCGCATCTACATCCCGCAGCTGGCGGTGCTGGGAATCATCGAGTCGGAACTGGGCCTGGTCAACTACTCCGCCCAGGGAGTCATCACGACGATCACCGCTCACAAGGTAGGGGGCGACCTGTTTGGCGTAGGCGAGGTCCTGGAAAACCCGGTGACTATCGCGCTGGCTGCGGGAGAAAGCATTCGCCGCGACGTGGCCGGGATGTTTGGATTCCAGGGGGCGGAGACGGTTCAGGGATGGTTGGAGATCGAATCCACCTCCCAGGCCATCAATGGCTTTCTGGCCTACCGGGTCCCGATCACGGGAACCGCGGCCGCCGTATCAGCGGTGGCCCAGGGGAGCACCACCGCGATCTTCTCCCACCTGGCGACGATTGGGAACTTCTATACGGGAGTGGCGGCACTGAACCCCTCCGCCTATCCCATCAACCTGAGGATTATTGCCCTGTCGGTGACCGGCCAGGTGCTGGGGACCTTTGACACGGTGCTGGCGCCCGGGCAGCGGCTCAGCGAGTTGATCAGCATCTTGATCCCGGAAGCCGATGATCAAGGCGGCGGGCTGATCCTGATGAGGACCAACTATCCGGGCATTTTCGTCTCGCTGTTTGGGACCTTCAATGGGGCCACGTTTGCCAATATTCCCCCCCAGTCGGCACCCCGCCAGTACGCACCAGATGTGGGACTGCCCCAGGCACGGGTGACTCCCCCCTTGAATGTGATTCAGCCCGGAATGGACCAGCAATTTACGGTCCAGGGAACCCAGGGACCCGTGGAATGGAAAGTCAACAGCGTGCTGGGGGGCAGTGCCGAGACGGGCACCGTGACTCAAGCACCGGCTTCTACAGTGCTCCCGCCGGGCAGCCGACCCAGTTGCCGATTACGATCTCGGTGGAAGGGGGAGGGCTGGCAGCCGCCGCATCGGTGGATGTTCTGGATCCTGCGAGCTTGTTGCAGGGTCTGGGAGTCGTCCAGTCGTTGAGCTTTCTGGAGGGACTGCAGAGGCTCTACACGGCCGAACTGGGGGCGCTCGGTCCCAGCAACGGCGAGCTGTCAACCCAGGGAGGTCTCTCAAGCACGGTCTTCGAGATTGACGATCAAGGGCAACGGCGAGAGGTGATCAATCTGCCGGGTGAGGATCTGAGCAAGATCGTTCCTTTCCGAGCGCGGGATGGGCAGGAATACCTTTTGATGGCGGGTCGGGCCAGTGGCCAGATCATCCGGCTCAACCCTGTCACGGCAGCGACCCAGACCGTCGCCGATGGTCTGGATGCCTGTACGGGAATCATTTACCTGTCGCTCCAGGCGGAAGGGCGAGTGGTAGCGTTTGACCGTAGCGACGGCAGCATCACCGAGATAGCGGCCGGTCTGGGCGGACCCGGACATCTGCTCGGGACTTTCCGGCTGGGAGTGAGTGATTGCTTCCAGTCTTTCAACCTGATCATCGTCGAGGAAACAGCCGATCAGCTCAGCCTGGCCATCCCCAGCCAGGACACCGTCATCACGCCCTGGGTGCCGGCCGAGGACCCTCTGGATCTGACACTGCTGCCTCCATCTCCTTTCACGGCCGAGACTTCGGTGCTTTTCAATCAGGTACCGGCGGGAGGGGATTTGGAGACTAACGAAGTGGCAGCCGTGGAGGTCGGGGACCTCTACGAAGAAGAGGCAGTGAACCCTCCCCTGATGATCGCCGCTGCAGATACCACGGGAGCACCGGGGCCTGACCTGGTCGTGGGCGCCACCAGCGGTGCAGCCGGCAACGCCGTCGATACCAGCATCTTTTTCCGCCCCGGGGAAGAGGATGGCAATGTCCTGCTATTCACGCTCGATTGCGACCAGTCGCGGCTGACCTTCGACTCGTCAGACGCGGGGGCAGATAGGATTCCGGATGGGGTGATTCCCAATCTGGCCGGCGACTTTCTGGTCTTCGTACTCCACAATGCCACCCCGGATGGCGAACTGGGCTTTCTGGTGGTGGATGCCGAGGCCCCCTTCGCACCGATTCCCGAGCAGGACCTGTTCGATCTGAATTTTACGATCCAGGCTGGTGCGAGTGGAACTGCTTTTCTGCTGCTGACCACTCCCGGTCCCCAACTAATCGATTTGCTAATGGCCCTTCAAGCTCTCGACGATGTGGTCAGTGGAGGGATCTCCATCGTGCCCTAATTGGTAGCAAGTTTGAGCACGAGAGGAGCCAGCTAGCCGAGTGGCCTTTGCCCATTGCTCCTAACTCGCCGCCTCCTTCAATTTGCTTCGCCGCCTCAGATCCAACCCCCGCTTTGTAGGAGTCAGATGTGCTGGCGAACCCGGCCGTCAAGGCCGGACCTGGAATAGCGTCCTGCCCACCTTGGGAATTTGCCCCCGGGACCTCTGAGTGCTTCTCCTCCAGCTCTCCTTCCAGGAGAGCAGAGTTCGTCAGCACATCTCACTCCTACAAAGCATGGCCCCCACCGGAGGCAGCAAAGCAAATCGGATGCGAGGCGAGTCCCTAGCTATCGTTGCCAACTGAGATGAGGCATGATTTGTATGGCATTGCGCTATGATGAACCGATGGTAAGCGATGACTTTCTTGCTTTTGGGCACTATCTCAAATGGGCCAATATCAAACTGATCGGCATGCTGGAACCTGTGCCTGTGGAACATTGGACTGAAGAAATGGGAGGCTCCTTTGAGCATCTACAGGGCACGGCAAGCCACCTCTTCTGGGCTCTCGATGTCTGGTTGGATCGTCTGGACGGACAGCAACTGAGTGACCGTTTCCCACCCCAAGATCCGGCTCTGGATCTGGCCCCCTTTCGCCATGTGGACCAGCGGTTTTCGGACTGGATAGAACAGCTGGATGAGGAGGCTCTGGGTCAGAAGATTGACCTCTCATCACCCTCCGGGGGTACCTTTCAGATGGCTCCGGCAGAAATCTTGCAGCACCTGGTCAATCATTCCTCTTATCACCGTGGCCAGATAGTGGAGCAGCTCAGGCGCCTGGGGCATAAAGTCGTTTCGACAGATTACGTATTCTTTATCCTGGCCAATCGAGGAAAATGACGGATTCCATTTTATTGGCCACTCCCCGACGTTATCTCCGACGGGCGGTTGACGCGATATTTTTCAAACCAGGCACGCAAGTAGCGTTGCTGGCGGAGCCGGTTAGAGGGGCGTCGGAAACCATGGAACTCGTCTGGAATTCGGACCAGCAGCGTCTCCTTCTTCTGGATCTTGAGGGCTCGGTAGTATTCCTCGCTCTGACTCATCGGCGTCCTGAGATCCCCTTCCCCGGTCATGACCATGGTGGGCGTCGTGACGTTCCCAACATAATGAAGGGGCGAGCGCAAAGCGTATTCCATCGGATCTTCCCAGGGCAATTTGCGATGATGATAGTAGGTGCCCAAGCCATCGGTATTCCCTGCTAATGAAAGCCAATTGATCACCGGTCTCATCGATACTGCAGCTCTGAAACGCTCGGTGTGCCCGACAATCCAGGCAGTCAGAATTCCCCCTCCGCTGCCCCCACACACAAACAGATTGTCCTCATCAATGAAGCCTTGCGCGAGGGCTGCATCCACACCCGCCATCAAATCGTCGAAATCCTTTCCTGGATAGGAATAGTTGATTCCGTCCACAAAAGCTTGGCCGTAGCCCGTGCTTCCTCTAGGATTCATGCACAGGGCGGCATAGCCGTTGGCGGCAAAATTTTGCCAGGCCCAGTTAAAGCGAACTGAATACATGGACACCGGGCCGCCATGGATATAGAGCAGTAGAGGATACTTCTTGCCGGCATCGAATTCGGACGGTTTAATCAGCCAGCCCTGAACATCGAGTCCGTCCTCAGACTTGACCCACATCTCTTCAACGTCGCCGAGATTGACATCGGCAAGGACATCCTGGTTGACGTCAACCAGAGTTCTTACCTGGTCCGGTGCCTGGAGGTCGAATGTCACCAAGTCTCCTGGTTTGTCGAAGGTAGAGCGCACGCTGGCCACCCGGTCGTTCTTTGCCAATGAGAACCCGGACAGAAATTGCACGCCCTCGGTCATCTTCTTCTTCATCCCATCTACCGACATGAAATAAAGGTTGGACGATCCCTGCTCACCCATGAGGTAGTAGACTCCGGAGCTATCCCGCGCCCAGGTAAGGCTGGCAGGGGAATTGGGGGGATCAGGATCGAGAACCCGCTTGTTTCCCCCGTTGCTATCCATGAGGTACAGGTTTGAGATATTGCCGTAACTATGGGCGCTGTTGTGCCCGGTGTAGGCTACCCATTCGCCATCAGGGATATCCTGGCTCCCCGATCAGGCCCCTTCCGCTCGGTGAGGACACTGATTTCCAGCGTGTCCAAATCGACAGCATAAATTTCCGAATCCCCGCGCAAATATTCGGCATCGGGCTTCCGAATCGCGCTGAAGAACATTGTCTTCCCGTCCGGCGACCATTGAGGATCGCTGTGTGAATAGTCTCCTGATGTTATCTGCCTGGGCGTGCCCCCCAGCTGAGCGTCGATAACGAAGACATGTGTGTAGCCCTTGGGCAGATAGCCCCTGCCATCGCGGCGCCACGAGAGACGGTCGACGATGATCGCTGGCTTGGCAAGCTCGGCTCCTCGTGGAAAACCCGGCAGCTTGATCGGGAGAATCGGATCGGTGTCGGGTAGAAACATCGTAAAGGCCAGTTTTGTTCCGTCGGGCGACCACTTCAGCCCAGCCGGGGAATGCTCCAGGTGAGTCAACTGAGCCACCTCCCGCATCTCGAACCACATCACATGGATCTGGTTACTACCGTCGCGATCGGAAAGGAAAGCGATCCGGTTCCCACCGGGCGACCATACCGGGGACGAAACTCGAAAGCTGCCGGCTGTCAGCTCCCGAAGCCGGCCGCTCTCAACATCAACCAGCCAGAGATGGTTCATCTGGCGATCCCGTTGCTTGTCCACTCCACCCCGGTTAAAAAGGATTTGCTTGCCGTCCGGAGAGATCGCCGGGTTGGAAATAGTCTCCATCTCCAGATAAGTCTCCGTCGTCAACTGCTTCGTCTCCCTGGCAAATGCGGGAACCACCAACAAAAGCAGTGCCAGCAACAAGCACCACTTGCCGCCAGCCAACAAACTGTTAGGCATTTCGGAAAGCTGATCCTGGGTCTTCATGGGAGGCCTCCTTCTTCGAGCCTGGCTGGAACCAACACACGTGCCGCCCCGCGGCCAGGTTCCGGTCACGGCCGAATGAGTTTCTTCACACCCTAGGCATTCGCGAGCTTGGAATCAAGGTGTCGCTTCCCCGGACAACCCTGTGTTCGCTGCGAAAAACAGTGTCACCGAACACTTCCATATCACCTTCTGTACACGGTCCTTGACAGTCTCAAGAAGCATTGCTCAGCATTGAGAAAGCACGCGACTAGCCCGGATAATTCACGCATTGTCGCAGCGAAGAGTCGGCAGCGCCGCGCTGACAAGGCGTTACGCCCGAGGGCCGCGGAAGCATAGTCGTGCACTCTGTTGAGCAGCCCGAGGGTGGGCAACGCAGTCAGCGCGGATGATCCCGGCTGTGCAGCCGACAACGCGTGCATTATCCGGGCTAGCTCTGGTGCCAGACTCCTCGACAACAAGCACCCACCAAAGGCAGCATGTGGGAGCAGTAGAATGAGGAAGATGATATGACTCGTAGTAGCGTTGGTAGTCCTTATGATCGGGGCACTTCAGGCCCAGGACACGCGCCGTTCGCCCCTGTGGCTGGATCTGGAGCCGGGTCCCTACCCGGCCTCGTCGCACTGCTACTCGCTGAAGAATCTTCGTGGATCGATGCTTTGGTTCTGTTGGACGGATCCTCGAACATGGTTCGTGGGCGTGATGTCTTCCAGTCGCTCGACGACTGGGATCCCAGCTCAATCAAAGCCCCGATCTTAAACATGTACACGGTGGCCAACGGTGCGCGGGACCTCGCAATACTCCGCTCGATCCAGAACTCCGCCCGGTATCACGTGCTCTTCCACCATGCGGGTCATTTCGATTTCCAGAACTGGCCGCTCTACTCCGCCTTAGTCGGAGTGCCGGATCGCCGCGGGCTCTCACGCAGACCGGCCGAGGAGGGAAGCAATGTGTTTCTCGGTGTTGTTGCCCTGACACGGGCTTTCCTCGATGCGCAGCTCCGAGCCCATCCACCCTCGCTCGATCTGGTCCGCGGAGAACGCGAGATACGAGTAGGACTGGGCGAGATCGCGGAGTTCTTCACGGATCCGGCTGGGAGAAACTAAACAGGGCTTATCCAATCAGAGGGTCAGAAGCACGTTGAACTTCAAGCCTCTTCGCGGGTTCCAGTCGACGTTTGCGTTCACGTGTTTCGTCTTCATCCTAAAGCTTACTGCCGTGCCCAAAATACTGACACTGTACTGCTCGCCGGTTTTCTTGTCCTTGAACTTGAATGCCGCCACAGGCGTGGTTGATTTGCTCAGGGGGCGAGTTTCGGCCCCTCCAGCGAAGGAAAACTTGCCCACTTTGATTTCCGGAGCCACGCGCTTCTTCAGATCCATATTGTAGTGGAGAACACCCTTCCTCATTCTCAGCTTCTGGCTATCGACCAGATCCCAGACCAGATTCCCCACCATCGGCAGATTGGGAAGAAACTCCTCTGTCATCTTGAACCAGTGTTTTTTTTTCGCTGTTCACCAACGGATTCACACTGCCGTCGACAATCGACATCCAACCCCTCCATTTGATCTCATTCGACTTCTGGGGCACGAACGTCCGATAGAAGTTGTTCAAGAGGGCGGGAGCGATGCGCTTGGTGAAGTAGTTCTTGCCCATCTTCTTCTTCAAGAAAGCCGAGGACCTCTTCACGGCAAACTTCTGCGCATCTTTGAATCCTTTTCGCCTGGTAATGGGCTGCTTTTTCTCCGCTAAATCGAAGCGAAAACGGAAGTAGTCGGGTAGCTCTTTACTCTGTGCCGGGAGAGTTCGCTCAAAAAGATGAAACCGTTTAGCGGCATTGAGACTCCCGGAGGTACAGAGTAGGCAAAGGATGGCCGCGAAGAAAACTCTTGTAGATTTCATGTCGGGCTCCTTTGAAGCTGTGGGGGAGGGTAATGAATGTCTTAGCTAGACTTCTCCTTCTGTCTCGAAATGTCTAACTCTTTACTGTACGACTCGTTGACGAGCGAGTCAAGATAAGTCTCTTTTTCACAATAAATTGGGAGCCGGATTGTGCAAAAGACCCAGGCCTTTATTGCAGGCCAATCGCTTGATTCTGCTCGAGAAATCACCAAGACTGAGATCGGCATTGTCACATTAACTCTGATGAGCGAGAATTCCCAGATGGAAGCTCGATATCAGCGTCACCGTTTTCCACCGGAAGTCATCGGACACGCCGTGTGCCTTTACCATCGCTTCACTTTGAGCTTTCCGAGGATCTGTTGGCCGAACGCGGGATCATCGTATCCATCGGTTGAGCATCGGACCGGTCAATACGAAAACAACCGAGCTGAGGTTTCGCATCAACACACTCGTGAGAAGGAACGTCAGGTTCGCCGATTCAAGTCGATTGCCCAGGCGCAACGCCTGCTGGCCGTCCACGGGCAAGTTCAGAACCTGTTTCGAGTTGGTCGGAATCATCTCAAAGCCAGACATTATCGACTACTCAGAAAGCGAGCTTTCGTCGACTCGACAGAGGTGATCTGCGCCTACTGAACAGGAGCTAAACGGGGTGGAGTTTGTCTTGGAACCGCTTCTCTCATGCTAACGTAGACAGTACCAATAAAGCGCACATGCTGGTGATCGTTAACACTGAGAGTGCAGGTAACCCAGAAATCTCAGCGCGACTGTCGCGGTTGCCATCGGCGATATGCTATCGTCACCGCTAGATGGAGACGAAGAAAGCAAAGCCCCTCAGAGTGGTGGTTGGTTGGATCTGTATGGGTCTGGCCATCCTCATAATGCTGACGTCGATCGTACTCTCCGGGGGGCAATCGGCGGTTGGGCCAGTCCTACTTCCGATAGGCATCGCCCTTCTTGTCGTGGGCACTGTATTAAGTCTTGGTGCCGCCATGAAGGCCGCGGGAGATAAAGACCGCGACACTCGCTAGCCGGGTGTTCCGAGCACGCTCACCAACAAACATGGGGGAGGAGGCTATCCGGGCTCCCCGAGATCTCGGCCGCTCAAGACTCGTCCTTTTTGGAAGCTCTAGCTTTCAGGAAAAGCGTTAGTCCTACAATGACTGAGACAAGGCCAGCAGGAACCAGCAGGTATTCGATCCAGGTACCGGCGAACCAGCGGTTCAAAAAAAGTACAAACGCCCCGGCTCCGCATAGAGAAGCCCTTGAGAAGGGTCCCACTCTCCACCGCCTGAAGGCGGTGGATTCGACGTGCGACTGAAGTCGCCTAAAGACCTCGCTCCGCTCGCAGGCTTACTACTCAGTGACCCGAAAATCGTCGTCTCGGGTCTCGACATCTTGGGTTTCAATATACTCCGCTACCATCGTATCGCTCACATTCCCCGTCGTCGCTACGAAGTAGCCTCGTGCCCAAAGATGTCGGCCCCAAAACTCCTTCCGCAACTTGCGGTGATCCTGCAGTAGATGATGCGACGCTTTCCCTTTGATCGCCTGCATCACTTTGCTCGGCGCCAATCTTGGCGGCACATCCAACAGCAAATGCACATGGTCGGGTCGTACATGCCCCTTCACAATCTCGATGTCCAGCGTTCGGCAGATCTCTCGCGTCAAGTCCCGCACCTCTTTCCCAATATCCCCACGAAGAGCTGGCTTGCGGTACTTCGTGATGAACACAAAGTGAGATCTCAGCCGAAATACTGCAGGCGAGCTTCTTCGGTACTCCGTCACACCAGAATAGTACCCCAAGCCTCCTGAAGGCTTCGCCTAAAGGCGAGGGGGTTCACCCATCCCAGAGTGGGACCCTAAGTCAAAACGCTTCTGTGCCACTAGACACCTCCCTTTATGCTGTTATAAACGAAGTGCGGCCATCAGGCAACGACCTGTGACATGGGATGTTGCGGCGCGCCTGTCCTATCCGAAAATTCAGCCGTGTCGTAAGTTACGGCTAGAATTCGACTTGTAAGCGCTTAGAAGCCCGCATGAAGGCCGACACCATCCTATCCGAAGACTCGGTCGTGACCGTTCCGGGGCCAACGCCATTATGCTTCTGGGGTCAAATCAGCTCCAGAGGCGTGTAGACGTCGAGATCCTGAACCATCTGATCAACGACACGTAGAATTGGACCCGGACGACAATTAGAACTGCCCGCTTTTTCAGAGCTGATTTGGATCATGGCAAGCATGGTTACAGACCAGCAGATCAGGAGACTGATGAAATTGCGGAAAAAGGAAAAGACGTTGACGATGGCGGCGGCCAAAGCGGGCATGTCGCGGAACCCGGCACGGAAGTATTTGAAGTCGGGCAAGCTGCCGAGTGAAAGCCGGTCAGAGCGGACCTGGCGCACCCGCCCGAATCCCTATGAATCCGTTTGGCCCGAAATAGAAGGGATCAGATCCTGAAACAGTCTCCAACCGTGGAGGCGACAACTATTTTTGACCACCTGAATCGGATCTGCGAGGGGAAGTTCGAGGAAGGACAACTGAGGACGCTCCAACGAAGGCTCAAGCAGTGGAGAGCCCACTACGGTGAGCTGAAAGAGGTGATGTTTCCCCAGAATCATGAGCCCGGACATCAAGCCCAGTCCGACTTCACTTTCATGCACAGCTGGGGAGTGACGATTGCCGGGCAACCCTTTCCTCATATGCTGTATCACTTCGTCTTGACCTACTCGAACTGGGAGACGACGACCCTGTGCTTCGGTGAATCTTTCGAGAGTTTGACGCTGGTACTACAGAACGCGATCTGGGAACTGGGGGCGATACCATCCGAGCACCGAACAGACCGTCTATCGGCTGTGGTCAACAATCTCAAGAAGGGCGCCTTCACCGAACGCTACCAGACATTGCTCGATCATTACGGAATGAAGCGCAGCCGAACCCAAGCCGGAAAGGCTCATGAGAACGGAGACGTCGAGCAATCGCATCACCGGCTCAAGCGAGCCATCCAACAGGAACTGCTGCTCAGAGGCAGTCGCGATTTCTCAGAGCGCAAGGACTACGAGCAGTTCGTCCAGAGAATCATCGAGCGACGCAATGCTGGCCGGCAAAGACGCCTGCGAGAAGAACTGGAAGTGATGAGGCCGCTACCGGATCGTCGCCTGGAGGACTTC
>CBDDCF010000033.1:0-323485 GCA_965225995.1 Acidobacteriota bacterium
CTCGCTAGTGCACTTGAGTGCGATCTGCATCGCACCGTTCATAACGGGAATAACTTCCAGGAACACGGCCATCATGGCATCTACCAGGTCGGGGCCGCTGCTTGCCTCTACCTCCTCGCGCGAAATGGCAAAATAGACCTGCAGAGCACTCCACTCGTCGTCGGGGGCATCCTGCAGAGCATCGATCAGTTGTTGCCGATTTGGGAAATTGCTCGAATCGAAACGCTGAGCATGCTCCCAAGAACCGGTTCGCAGCTGAAAACTCTCCTCCCGAACCAGTCTTTCCAGAACTTCAAAAAACACGGGCTTTCGCAAATTTGCGAGCAAGCGGTGCCAATCCCAGTCCGGCGCCAGGCGAGCTGCTTTCTACTGGGGAGGAGGGGACAGAAACCCGCGCTCGACTTGAGCTCCGACCGTGAAGAGTTGCTGGTCAATTTCGACCGAGATAAAGAACTTTGCGGAACAGAAGTTTCTCGAGCCTGACTCGGTCTTCAGGGTTCGGTTTCGACGAGGGCAAAAGCAGATCCACTGCCAGTAGACTCCCCGGCCGAATCGGTCGATGTTGAAGATCTCGCCGGTAACCTGCTCCAAGCGAGTCTTGAGAATCTGAGTGATTCGCTCGGAAGATTCCAGGTGACCGACCCTGATACCTCTCTTGAAGTCCAGAAATGCTGGTTGGAACGACATGCTCGTTCTTCATTCTAGCGACAAGATCCAGGTTGGCAACTGCAGACCCTCGCCAGGACTGTGAAGGAGCATCGGAAAGCATGAAGTTCACACTTTTTTCTGAGCGCCTCCGTCGGATCGAGGTGGGCGGCAGTGCGGGCCGGTAGGTAGCAGGCAATGGCCCCTACCATAAGCAGCAAAAAGGGAACCAGCACAAATGTGAGCGGGTCGTGAGTCTCGACCTGAAAGAGCAGACTGCCCAGCCAACGGCTGGCGCCCAGGGCCGCCAAGATCCCTACACCAGCCCCCAGGGCGACCGTGATCATTCCCTTCCCGACCACCAGACCCATGACTTCGCGACTGCCGGCGCCGAGAGCCATTCGAATCCCGATTTCCTGGGTTCGCTCAGCCACCAGATAGCTCACGACTCCGTAGATCCCGAGCACCGCCAGCAGGATCGCGGAGGCCGCAAAGAGAGCCAGCAGGAGGAACGTGAACCGACTCTGGGCGAGCGAAGTGTCCAGAAAAGCCTCGAGTGTGGTGACGCCATAAAACGCCAGGTTCGGGTCTTCTCTCCAAGCCGCTTGCCGGATCTGGCCGAGCAGAAGTGTGGGGTCACTTTGAGTCTTCACCAGCAGGGTCAAACTATTGATCGGATTCTGGCGGGCCGGAAGATAGACGGCCGGGTAGCTGGCATTGGAAAGACCTCTGAGGCGCATATCGCCGACTACTCCCACGATTTCGCGAGCCTGTCCGTAGACATTCACTCGCTCTCCGGTAGGATCGGCTCCATCCGGGAAGTAGAAGCTAGAAAAGGCCTGGTTGACCAGGGCAATCAGGGGGTGAACATCGTCGTCGGTTCGCTCGAACGCCCGCCCTTGAATCAACGGTAACGACAGTGTCTTGAAGAAGTCTTCGCTGACGGGAAGGAAGAAGGCCTCTTCCTGTTGATCGGCCGGCGGATCGGGCCTGCCCTCGATTGCCACCCGGGTCGTCCAACCACTGGCCAACGGATTCGAAATGGAAAAGGCGACCGACCGAACTCCGGGGACGGATCCGATCGACTCCACAAGGCCGTCCTGAAGCTGGGTAACTGCCGGCCACTTCAGGAAAGGCCAGCTCTCAGGAAAAGGGTATTGGGAACCGGGAAGTTCCATATTCATGCTGAGCACGTTTTCAGTCCCGACTCCGAGATCAACTCTGGTCAGTTCCCAGAAACTGCGCATCAGCAGGCTGGCTCCGATCACCAGCATGATGGCCAGACTGACCTGGGCAACGACAAAGGCGTTTCGCAACCAACTGTGGGGGAGGGCGCTGCCTCCTTGCCTGCCTCCCTCTTTCAAGGAGTCGACCAGCTGAACACTCGAGAAACGCAGGGCCGGGAGTAGAGAGACCAACAGCCAGGCCAGCAGCGTGATGCCAATTGAAAAGAGGACCATCTTGGAGTTCATCGAGATTCCCGCCGTGCGCGGCAGAGTAGCGGGAGCCAGGTTGGTGAGTGAGCGGACACCGAGCCAGGCAACACCCAAACCCAATCCGCACCCCACCATGGCGAGCACCAAACCCTCGATCAGGATTTTGCGAATCAGACCCCCACGGCCGGCCCCCAGGGCAACCCGCAGCGCCAGCTCGGGGCGGCGGCTGTTGAGCCGGGAGAGAAACAAGTTAGCCACGTTCACGCATCCAATCAGGAGCACACAGAGGACCGCCGCCAGCAGCATCCACAGAGCATCTTCCACGTTCCGAACAATCTCACCTTGCAAGCTCGACAGCCAGCCACCACGACCCGCATTTTCATGCGCGAACTCGACTTCCAGTTGTGCCATCACCGCGTCCAGCTCCTCTTGGGCCCGTTCGAGGCTCACTCCCGGGTCGAACCGAGCGTAGCTGCTCAAGACATGCATTCCGCGCAACCAGCGCTCACGATCGAGCTCGAGAGGCACCCAGATCCGGTCGCCGCCTCCACCACCTACATCGGCTTGGGTCGGCATCACCCCCACAATCTTATGAGGAACTCCGTCCAGAGTGATCTCTCGCGAGGTGGCGTCAGCGACTCCCCCAAAACGATCGACCCAGAGTGACTCGGATATCAACACCAATCTGTTTTGCCCTGGCTGGGAATCTCCCGGACCAAATCCGCGACCCAGGACGGGCTGAACTCCCAACACCGAGAAATGATTCTCGGTGACGAACTCGGTGGGCAGACGGACCGGGTCTCCCAGATCGGTCAGCGTCATGTTTCCGAAGCGGATTCCCGATGTCATACGAAACGTCTCGGAGCGCTCCCGCAAGTCGAGCAGATCAGGGACAGAAAACCCTTCCCTCTGGGTCCCCCGGTGGCGATCGGTCTGGAAAAGGACGAATAAACGCTCTGAGTCCGGATAAGGAAGAGGTTGGAGGACGACCGCATCGAGCACGCTGAAGAGGGCTCCGTTGGCCCCGATGGCCAACGCCAACACCAGAGTGACCACCGCCGTAAAGCCGGGAGAGCGGCGAAGGACTCGAAAGGCCATCATTAATTCCTGGCTCCATGTATTCATATCCGATTTTCCTCCGCTTATTTCGATCTGCTCCCAACCGGCAGCTTTCCGTCCCCGCGGAATCGTCTCGGCGTTCCCAGCCAAATTCCCATCACCGGGCGGCAACTCGATCTCGAAAATCTCCTCGAAATTTACGCCCAGACCTTTCAGCAGCTTGCGACGAGTGTCTGCCGAGGGGTAACGACGTTTTCCGTTTACCAGTTGGGACAAATGCCCCTTGTCCAGTTTGAGACACTGGGCCCAACGATTCTGGCTGATATTCCTGGCTGCCAGAATCCGGGACAAGCGCCGGTGGTCCAAGAGAATCTTCACGATCCGATTACCTTCGGAGTGGCTGCCTTATGTTCGGGACCCTTCGGACTCCATTCCTGTTACAAACCATAACGCTTCGCCTCGGGAGGCTGTCAAGATCAAGGTACGACTTAGCCGAAGAAAGTGTTGGCAGTCGTTGGCAGTGAGGGGTGACCCCCGAAGGACCCCTTAATTATGGGAATTGTGTAGCAAAATCAGCAAAAATGTCACCCTTGATTATTATAATAAGGGCATGAAAAGGGTTGAAACTATTGGAGTTAAGAAACTTTACCAGATGTTTCCAGACGAGGATTCTTGCTTCGCATGGCTGGAGCGGGAACGCTGGAACGGGGAGCCCGTCTGCCCCCACTGTGGAGGTCTGGATAACATCTCGTCCCCGCCCCCAAGCAAGCCTCATCACTACTGGCACAAGGACTGCCGTAAGCACTTCACGGTGACGACTGGAACCTGTATGCACGCAACAAAAAAGCCTTTACAGGACTGGATATTCGCTATCTACAGCCTCATGACTGCTCGGAAGAGCGTTAGCGCCATGCAACTTAGCAAGGAACTGGATTGTCAGTACAAGACAGCATGGTTCATGCTTCACCGGCTGAGAGAATCCTTCTCTTCTGGGGATTTCCGGTTGACGAAGGTGGTGGAAGTCGACGAGACATACATCGGTGGAAGGGAAAGAAACAAGCACTTCGACAAGAAACTTAGGGCTGGCCGTGGTTCAGTCGGCAAGGTCCCCGTGGTTGGTGCCCGAGAGCGCGGCGGTAGGGTCGTTGCGGAACCTGTTGAGAGGACGGACACGGAAACCCTAGTCGGATTCATCCTGGACCATACTGAGGAGTCGGCCACCGTCTACACGGACGATGCTGGTGCCTACTTCGCTCTTGATTCTCTGCGCCGTCACGGATCGGTTCGGCACAGTTCGGGAGAGTATGTCTGCGGTAAGGTCCACACCAACGGGATCGAGAGTGTCTGGGCCGTGCTCAAGCGGTCGATCATGGGGACTTGGCACCACGTCTCCAGGAAGCATCTGGCTAGGTACGTCAACGAAGTCACTTTCAGGCTCAACGAAGGCAACTGTGCGGTGGACACTATCGACCGCATGGCATCCGTCGCTAGGCGGATGGGTGGGGCCGGACTCCGATACCAGGATTTGGTGTCCTGATGTATCATGGTTCGGAAATGAGCCCACACGAAGAAGATTTTGACTGGGTTACGGCCAGGGGAAAATGCTCCATAGAGATTGAGTTCAAGAGCCTAGCAGATCTAGCGAAAAGAGATGTGGAGCGCAAAAACAAAATTTCTAAAAAAGACTCAAATACGGAATACTTTGCTTACAAGCCAGAAGGTTCTAAATTTCGTGTGGTTAAAATAAAGTCGGACCGTACTTCCAAGTCAATCATATTTTCATTGGATGGTGATATCGTGTCTGTGTGTAAGGGGGAAATATTGGAAGACGAAGCATTGTTCAATATCACCTTGACCCTGAACGATGAAGGAGAATGCCGATATCAGATCGACGGAGAAGGAGAGTTTAAAACTTGGCAGGTTTTGAGAAAAGTCCTGGAACCCTTGTTCTTTGGGACGAACAACTAAAGGGATAGAAGGCACATTGACAAAACTCACCGACAAGGACCGAGACCCCTTGAGCGTGTCCGATTTTACGTCTGCTCTCCGTCAACTTCTGAGACCCCGTTCGAAGTCGAAATGGAAGTCCGTCTCGACGGATGGTGAGCTGAAACCCACCAAGGAAGATCTGGAGGAAGGCTACAAGATCATCCGGGGGGTCAAGAAGTAAGTGAACGGTCTGGACTCCCACGGCGCGATCCTTAGGGACGGGTCAGGCTGACCCTTTTGTCATCCATCTTCAAGTCCCATCCCCGCTTCTTCCGGTCTAGTGCATGGGCTCTCAGGGTGCCTACGGTGAACACCGTATCCCACCCTTCGGCCTCGGCGAACTTCTTGGAAATCCTGAGTAGAGTGGTCCAGGCGATCCCCTTGGGACGGGACATGCGCTGATCCAGGAACCCGGCCAAGGTCTTATCCTGGACCAATAGACCCAGCATCTCCTCGATTCTTCTCCCCTGTTCGGAGATGCCGTCGATCTTGAGTATGAGCTGATCCATTTTCTCTGAGTCTGTCATGCTCATTCCTCCATCCTACCAATAATAAACCCCAGATCAGGGGTTCGTTTCACTAGGTCTTGGCTACCGACCCCTCGATGGCGATGATTTCCTTTTCAACCACTCCAAGGTGCTCCATGGAATCCTACCTTTAAGGGCTGTGCAGGCTGTCCTTTTGTAAAGGCCGTGCTTTTGAGAGTTGATTGAGAGCGTGGGATGATCACTCCCCTGATGATTAGTTCTCTCTCCGCTTGTAGCCACTTGACTTGGTGTTCATCCCGCCTTGTCGGTCTATCCGTCAGCATTGTCCTTGTCCTCCTTTGGAATGACCAGGGTGGTCGTCTGTCTGCCTACCCCAGGCGCAATCTCACTTCTGGCTTTTGCGCTTTCTACCATTCCTACAACTTCTGCTTTGCTCGCAGATGGGTTGTAGGAGTCCTCAATAAGCGACGCCAGTGCGTGGGGTGCACCAGATCCAATAGCGCCATGCCCTATGGCCGTGTTGTCCATCGTCGTCCCGGGGTTGACAATGGTGTGAACCGTGTGCAGCCCCCCACTGGGGCCTGCAATAAGGATTTGCACGCCCATGTCGGTTTGAGACATCGCTTGATCGATCATCTGTACAATTTGCGGCGCAAGTTGTTGATGGCTACCGTAAAATGTATCTAGGTTAAGCCCCCTAGGCTCCAACTCTCGGTGTACGATACCAGTGAGCCGAACTCGCTGGTAGGCGACACGGACTAACTCGGCTACACCACTGGCGGAAGGGGGCGCTTCCTGCTGTATCAGCTCTGTCTTGGCCCGCTCGATGATCTCATTGCCACGCAATACGTCCCCTGCAACGAGGGAATATACTGACTCCGCGTCGTCCACTGCAATTATCTTAGTCGTCTCGCTGTTCTCATACTGGTACCCGATAGGGATGTGTGCTGTGATCATCTGATCGGAGACAAGCACAGCACCCTGGCCATTCTCATAGAGAGCTGCGATACATACAGTCAAGAGCTATCCTTGGCGTGTCAGGTGGAGCTTACCACGCACACGTACTCACCGATCAATCTGCCCCCATCGCGCTTCTGCCGCCATCCGCGCGATCTCTGACCGACGCTCAGGCGTTAGTCGGTCTGGCAGGACGCATCTCACCTTTGGGTCCTTTTGGCATGTCGGTTGTCTCCTTTCGTCTCTAGTCCACACAGCACTTGATTGACAAACTGTATAGCAAGTAAGGCACGCATAGCAACACAACAATGTTGTTTCTGAATTCAAACTGAGACACTACCCATAAATAGGTTTCTGCACAGAAACTCCGTTTCTTGCACAAGAATCCCTTGGAAGCCCTTAGTTCCACAAATCATGATCGGCGACACTTGAACCAGTAGATGAAAAAGCAATAGATCAAAAATGCTACTAATTCTGCCATCGTTCGTTTGTGTTTCCAATGGATTCTTCGATAGCGCTAGCAACCTGGGGGTGCCAGAGAGGCGAAGGGGAGCGGGGTAGGTAGAGTCACTCCGGTTCGGACATCTCGAAGCGTAGCTTGATCTCGGAACTCGGCTTGTTCAGGAGACTTTTCATTTTGAACAGAAGATCAAATTCTGGAAGATATTGATCATTTCCATCATGGGCCAGAAAGTTCCACGACTCCCCGCAATGCGGACAATTTTTGGCAGCTTGGAAGCGGGTAGATTGTTGATTAAGAAGGTAGCCGATGTCTCCCGCACACTTCGAGCAAGTGACCCTTACCCCAGAAATGTCTTCCAACCCAAAGGTGGTCCGAGTTTCTCTCACCATGTGATCTTTAGAAGTATACCAGTTTGGGGACCTGTGCAAGATCCTCCTGCCACAACATAGTCGTGGTGATCCACGAAATGTACGAGCTTGGGATCAGGCCAGATTTTGGAACTGGTGTCGTTCATAGCCGTTTCTGTGCAGAAAGTGCTGATTTTGCTACACAATTCCCTTAATTATGGTTGCCGGGACTTCGCCATCGTTTCAAAGGAAGATTCAACCGGATACGTGCTCAGACCAAAGCGCTGAATAGCGGAGTCGACGTCGGGATGGGGAGTGAGGTAGAGGGTTCGTATAGCCAACATCGCATTGACCGGGAACTCAACCACCTGGAGAGCCTGGGAAGGAACTCTGCCGGGACCGTCATAGATCCTGAAGAGCTGCAGATCTGAGATTCAGTAAGGTCGTCGCGGGCTTTGATAGCGGGGAGTCAACTTGGGGTGACCGATCACGAGACTCACTCCACGCTCCGCCAGGTAGTCAAAGGACTCCTCGAACACAAAAGATAACTTCGAGTTTTCCAGGGTGGTTCGCTACCGTGACAGCAAGGATGGGGTGTCGCCTTATGTCACATAAGGTTGTAATAATATGACTCATGGTCAGCTCATCCGGTTCCCAACGGGCGCATCGCATCAACGAGGCCTTGGAGTTGATCGAGCGATCCGAGTCCGTTTCGCAGGCGGCCGAGGAACTGGCAGGGCGACACGACATTTCCAAGCGGCAAGCCTACCGCTACCTGCGCGAGGCGAAGGAGGTCGGAAAGAGGGTTCCGATTCCGGATGCGAAGGTGGCCTTCACGGTCAAGCTTTCCCGCAAGCTGGTGGGGCGAGTCCGTGGCTATGGCAAGTCGACGGGTCTGAGTTTGAGCGAGATACTCACCCGGGCCCTGGAGGCGTTTCTCTTCAAGAGGGGAGATCGTGGCTAAGACGGGGAAACCCGTGCGAGAGATCCGGCTGGAATACAGCTATGACCGATTGTCGGCGGCCAAGATGGGGCAGGTCTACGGGCTTCTGGTGGCGGATAAGGCCTGGGCGGTGGGAGTAAAGCAAGGGAAGGATCAAAATGAAAGTGGCAGCCATCTACGCCCGAGTCTCCTCGGAAAGGCAAAGGGAAGAGCAGACGATAGCCAGCCAGACGGCAGCTCTAATCAAGTTCGCACAGGATGACAGCTACACAGTTCCGCAGGAATGGGTCTTTGAAGATGAGGGGTACAGCGGCTCGAGGTTGGATCGTCCCGGATTGGAGCGGGTTCGTGATCTGGCCTCAGAAGGCCAGATCGAGACGGTGCTGGTTTATTCGCCGGATCGTTTGAGTCGTAAGTATGCCTATCAGGTTTTGTGGCTGGAGGAGCTGGGACGTCAAGGAGTCGAGGTCCGGTTCATTCAGTCTCCTCAAGCCCGGACACCCGAAGAGCGTTTACTGGTGCATTTTCAAGGGATGATCGCTGAATACGAGCGCGCTCAGATTGCCGAGCGCACACGGCGAGGTAAGAGGCACAGAGCGAAGGCTGGATCGATCAGTGTGCTGTCGGGCGCGCCCTACGGATACCAGTATGTCAGGAAAACCCAGACATCGGAGGCTTACTACCAGGTGATTGAGCGTGAGGCTGAGGTGGTTCGTAAGGTCTACAAGCTGTATACCCAGGATCAGCTGAGCATTGGTGCGATTGTCCGCCGGCTCAACGACGAAGCCATTCCTACTCGTCGAAAGGTTTCGCGCTGGGAGCGCTCAACGGTGTGGGCCATGCTGCGAAACCCGGCCTATAAGGGGACCGCTTGTTTCGGCAAGACGGAGGTGAAGGAAAGAGAAAAGATCACTCGTCCGCTGCGTCGTCGTGGCGGCTATTCACCTCGCAGTAGCGCTAATCGTGAAAAGCCTCGGGAAGAGTGGATCGAGATCCCCGTTCCCGCGATCGTGGATCAGCAGAGCTTTGAACTGGCTCAAGAGCAGTTGGAGAAGAACAAGCGATATAGCCGGCGGCGCACCATCGAACCCACGTTATTGCAAGGCCTGCTGGTGTGCAGCGAATGCGGCTACGCCCTATACCGCAGTTCGACGCGGACGTCCAAGCGCAAGCTCTATTATTACCGTTGCACGGGTTCGGACAACTACCGCCACCCCAATGGACGGGTCTGCAGCAATCGGCCCGTGCGCCAAGATTATCTGGACGATGTGATCTGGAAACAAATCCTGGAACTGCTGCAGGCTCCGAGCTTAATCCGACAAGAGATTGGGCGTCGGATCGAACAAATCCAAAACTCCAATCCAACAAAACAGCGCCGGGGGGCTTTGAGCCGGGAACTTGCCCGAGTTTGCACAGGCATGGGAAAGCTGCTGGATGCCTATCAGGAAGATCTTATTCAGTTGGAGCAACTGAGACAGCGCATGCCAGAACTGAGGAAAAGAGAACAGGCCCTGAGATCGGAGCTTGAAAGCCTGGAAGCTACGGCCGCCGATCAAGAGATTTTTCTGCGATTGGCCGCCGGTCTGGAAAGCTTTCTGACACGTTTGCGTCAATCAGCGGATACTATGAGTGTCATGGAACGAAAGAAGGTCCTCCGCTTGGTTGTGAAGGAAATCCATGTCGGTCGGTCAACAATTCAGATCAAGCACTCGATTCCGACTAACAGTTCTGACAGGATCGGTGGCTCGACAGAACCCCCAAAGACACCAAGTTATCTTTTGCGTTCGGGGAGTCAGGGCGCGATCCTTTGGTGTCCCGGACGATTACTGAGGAAAAGGCCATGGCGGGCTATCCAAGCATCGTTCAAGCCCAGCATATCGACCGTTTCCAGCTTCGAGAAGTAGGGAATCGCACCGGCGGCTGTGGTCGCCAGGACCACTCCAGACTCACTTCCGAAATAAGAGTGCAAGGTTCGACCTATCTCATCCCAGTCCTGGATCGGACTTTCAATATGAGCTTCAAGGTCCGCGATTCCCTCCACTCCGTCCACGCGGTTGTAGGAAAACTGCTGAGAATGAAGAATCGAACCGACCAACACCAGGCCCGCAGCCGTGTACGAGAACGCTGGAACGGGGACCACTTGGAAGATCAACCAGGTGAGTAGGATGAACAAGACCGGCAGGGCTGGGACAAAGAAGCGAAACTCCATAAAGTCCCCACCCACCCGGACTACGTATAGGAACCAGACCAGCAATGAAACGCCGATCAGACTCATTTCGCGACGGAAGAGAGAGCGAAGTCGAGATCGGTACACGATGGGCAACACCAGCAGGAAAATCAGCAAGTAAGAAGTCAGAAAGAGTTGAAAGTACTTGAGGCCTTGAATCGGTGAAGTCAACCCCGCTTGGGCCTTGGCATAGAAGGTATTAGCCCGGATTATGCAAGAACCGTAGGCCGGAGTTGAAAAGAGAGTCGAAAGTGGCCCAAATCGGGAGATCGAAGGTGCGACAGGCGGATTTTCGAGGGATCTCTGTGGACGAGCCGTGTGGAGTAGGTGGGGGAGTGAATTTCAGACGGAGTTGGGCCTGAATGAGTGTCCTAAACGATCATTCGGGAGCTAAGAGAGGCTAGCTGGAGTTAAGGCGATTCAAGACGAGGAGGAAAAGGGCCTGCTCCGGAAAGCCGGAGGAAAGATGGGCCCAGATGCGTCGAGTGGTTTGTCGAACCCGCGCCCCAATTTTGAGGACCCGGCGACGCAAAGTTTCGATTTCGAGTTTCTGCCAGGGGGTTCCATACAGATAATCGCGGAGTCGGACGAACATCTGGTAAGCCAGCCCATGCAGGAGAAGTCGAAACTGGTTGGCCAGGAATCGATGACAGCTCAGCCGATCCATACTCAGATGGTTCTTAAAAGCCTTGATGAAGTTCTCCGACTGTCCTCGATCGGTGTAGTGATCATAAAGGGACTGGGAAGAGAGATCGTCTCGGTTGGTGACCACAAAGCGACGATTGATCCCCCGATGGTCGACTTCCACTTTGACGATGACGCGACGGAATCGATCCCAGCTGCCGGCTCGATAAAGAAACTCGTCAAACTGACGCTGTTTTTCCTCGAACTCGTCGAACCTGAGTCGAGTCGACTCGAGCATCGGCTCGACCATCCGTTGCCGGCGGGGGTTCCGGCTTAACCCAATGACATATTGGAGTTTGTTCTCTTCAGATTCACAGAACTCGTAGAGCCGAGGCGTGGCAAAGCCGCTGTCGGCCCGGATCTCAATTTGAAGTTCCTTGCCAACTTCTCGCCGAATGGCTTTCACGATTCGTTTCAGAATAGGAACGATGTGAGAGGCAGCCCCCTTGTTTCCAGGCCTCAATACGACAGTGACCAGGTCCCCCGTAACGGCATCGAAGATCAGCCAAGGATGCAGAATGTGGTTTCGGTAATAGCCGTGGTAAAAAGAGAATTCCTGTTGGCCGTGAGTGTGGTCGTCAGTACTGTCCAGGTCCAAGATGACCGGGTCGGGGCGTCTCTTCTTCAGCGAGCGGACATAACGCTGTAGGAACCCCCGGCTCAGACGCATGAGATCCTTCTTGCTGACAGAGTTTTCCAAACGGGAAAAAGTTGCCTGGGTGGCCAAGTCAGGATCGCTCTCAGGTAACTGATCACAGACGGTCTTGAGCAGGGGATCCGAGCGCAGCGTGTCCGCGTCATTGCAGTCTTCGTACCCGGCAACGATCTGAAAGACTCGTTGTCGGATCAGCTTTAACTGCTCATGACGAACGTAGCGTTGGTCCCGGCTATCCGCAATACACGAACTGAAGTCCTCGCAGAGTCGATCTTGCCGATCCAGGGAACCAAACAACAGCCATCCGGCATCGGAAGTCAGGTTCCCACCATCAAAACGAGCCGTGATTTGTGTGTGCGAGTGAAATGCCAGGGTGGTCTGGCAGACTGGGTTTGACATTGCCGTAGTTCTCCGATAAGGATTTGTTTAATAAACCCTTTTATATCAGAGAGCTACGGCATTTTTTCTGGTCCCCAATCCACTCGAATCCGGATCTCTTGCATAATCCGGGCTAAACGTGTAGTTCGTCCCCAGCAGAAGGAGCGCAACCAGTGCCAATGGCTCCGATCCCAGTAAGTCGAGGGCCAGCCGATAAGTCAGGAGAAGGCTTCCAGCAAAGCAGACATCCCCAGCAGTTGAGCAAATAGAATCGGCTCCCACCCCAGAAGCATCGGGATCGCCATCAGGAGGGTCCAGAGAAAATTGGTGTAGCCTTCAATTCGATCGCCCGGGAACCAGACCAAGCCCTGTCCGGTGGCCAGATGTTCGGCATAGCGAAACGAGATGAAGGCATCATCCTGAATGAAGCGGTTCCACCATGCCAGTGTCAGCAGTCCCAGCAATAGACAAGGCAAGACCAGCCGCGGTATGCCTCAATTGGAATTGAGTCGGTCCATCCGATTCGTCTCCCCCGGGCGCGCGATTCGCGCAGCTGAATTGTGACGGCCTCGGCCCGATAACTGTGTGATCCGGCTTACTGGCCATTCGGAGCGCCGACTCTTTTCCAACGAAGTTTGCCGATTCGGAGCGAAAGATCTTCTCTAATGACTCGCGAATCAGATCACAGGCAGAATCAAGCTGTCTCAAACCAATAGCTTGAGAATGCCTATGCTACTGGAGGTTTGTCTGGATTCTGTTTTTGGAATAAGCTGATCAAGAACCTGGCAAATAGTGATGCACCCAAGAAAGGATTCAACCATGGCGTGGAAACATTGTGCGGTCTTCAGATTGGTTTTGCTATTCCTGCTGGCGGCAATTTCGAGCCCGGTGGCCTTGCTGGCCCAGGAGAAAGATGCCGCCGAAAAAGATAAAAAGAAGCCTGACCTGCCCCTGGAGGCTACCCGCAAAATCGAATTCTCGACCGACGAGGTGACCTGGCTGTCACTCGATGTCTCTCCCGACGGGACAACCGTGGTGATGGAAATCCTGGGTGACCTCTACACGGTTCCTATCGGAGGCGGTAAAGCCACTCGCATTACCGAGGGAATGGGATACGACAGCCAACCGCGGTTTTCCCCTGACGGCCAGTGGATCGCTTTCATCAGTGACCGGAATGGGGCCAACAACCTGTGGATCGCGAAGGCGGACGGCACTGAACCCCGCCAGCTCAGCAAGGAGAAAAGGAATGCCCTGATCTCTCCGGCCTGGACCCCGGACAGCCATTACGTGGTGGCCTCCAAGGGTGGGCGTGGAATGGAGATCTGGACCTATCACATTGACGGTGGTTCGGGACTCCGGCTCACGACAGAGCCGCCAAGTCCTGCCCCGGCGGGTGGTCCTGGAAGGGGTGGTCGCAGTGGATCCAAGATGGGAGCTACAGTCTCTGCAGATGGCAAGTACTTGTACTTCGCACAAGGCAACGGTGGCTATAACCAAATGGCCTTTGGCTATCAAGTCTATCGCCGCGACCTGCAGACTGGAGATACCGATCAGATCACTCAGGGACTAGGCGGCGCTTTCCGGCCGCTTATTTCATCAGACGGCCGGCGGCTGATCTATGGAACCCGCCACGAGACCCAGACCGGTCTTCGAATTCGGAATCTCGATACCGGCGAAGATCGTTGGCTTCGCTACCCGATTCAGCGGGATGACATGGAATCTCGGGGGAGTCGGGATCTCTTACCCAGCTATGCCTTTCTCCCTGGAGAACGGGAGATCGTGGCCACCTGGGACGGCAAGATGCATCGTATCGATTTAGCCTCTGGAAACGCCAGGGAGATTGCTTTTGAAGCCGACATCTCGCTCGATCTCGGCCCGCTCCTGAATTTCCAGCGCAGAATCGACGAGAGTCCGGTCCGATCGCGTCTCATCTTTGACGCGGTACAGTCTCCCGACGGCAGGCAAATCTCTTTTTCAGCCATGTCGAAGTTGTATGTCATGGATCTCGCGGATCGTCGCCCGCACCGGCTCACTGAGTCTGATCAGGGAGAGTTCAAGCCGACCTGGTCACCGGATGGCCAGTGGATCGCCTACGTGACCTGGGACATCAACAGTGAGGGACATGTCTGGAAGATCCGCTCCAATGGAAGTGGGCAACCACAGCGTCTGACCGACATCTCCGCCTACTACACCGATCCCGTATTCTCTCCCGGAGGAGATCGCCTCGTGGCGCGACGGGGAAGCGCCTGGATGCGCTCGCAGGTCCCCAGCGAGTTCGGCGGCGTGAGGATCCCTCTGGATGTGGTCTGGATTCCCTCGGAGGGTAGAAGTGTCCATCTGATTGTGCCGGCCCGGGGGCTTTCCAGTCCTCATTTCGCCGGCCAATCGGATCGCATTTACTTCAATTCTCGAGAAGGCCTCGTGTCGATGCGCTATGACGCCACCGATCGGCGCGAGCACGTGAAAATCACGGGACGCCCCACTCCCGGCTCGCAGCGCCCACCTGGGGCCGCCGACGCTCGCATCAGCCCGGACGGCCACTGGACCCTGGCCAAAGTGAACAATCAGATCTATGTCACTGCCGTTCCCCAGGCAGGGGGGGGAACTGTCCCCAGCGTGAACGTCTTCTCCCCTTCCGTTCCCGCCAAGCGAGTTACGGATATTGGGGCTGACTCCTACGGCTGGGCCGATGGGGGCAAGACCATCACCTGGTCGGTCGGCTCCACTTTCTTCCGCCGTCCCGTGGAATCTATTTCCTTCGAACCGGACAAATCGAGCGGTCGGGGCGAGCGAGGGAGCTCCGGTGGCGACGAAGCCGAAGAAGGAGAGGAGAATGCCGAGGAGGTCGAGACCAAGAAAATGCTCGAGGAAAACGAAGGCGTGGAATCCTACGAGGTAGTGCTCGAGTTTCCTCGCCACGTCCCGCAAGGCAAAGTTCTGTTGCAGGGAGCCACTGTAGTGACCATGCAAGGAGACGAGGTCTTCGACAGAGCCGACATCTTGATCGAGAACAACCGAATCAGCCAGATCGGGCGCCGCATTCGAGTGCCCAACGATGCCCGAACCATTGATGTGTCCGGCAAGTATGTCGTTCCCGGCTTCATCGATACTCACGCCCATTACGACATGCGCACCGGAGGGGTGCTCGAGCTCCACAATTGGAGTTTCCTGGCCAACCTGGCCTATGGGGTGACGGCAGGGCTCGATGTGCAGACCTCGACCAACGACTACCTGGCTTATCTAGATATGGTCCAGGCCGGAATGACACTTGGCCCACGCGCTTATTCCACCGGTCCCGGTGTCTTTTCGAGCAATGACTTCCAGTCCTACGAAGCCGCTCTGGGAGTGCTCACGAAGTACAAGAAATACTATCGAAACCACAACCTGAAGTCCTATGTCGTGGGCAACCGAAAACAACGCCAATGGGTCGTTAAAGCCGCCAACGAGCTCGAGATCACGGTTACAACCGAGGGAGCTCTTGACCTCAAGCTGGATATTACCCACGCTATCGACGGCTTTGGAGGCAACGAGCACTCTCTGCCGATCGTCCCGCTCTTCAAAGATGTGGTTGAGCTTTTCGCACGATCGGGTATCGGTTACACCCCCACCCTTCTCGTGCTCTACGGTGGGCCCTGGGCTGAGAACTACTTCTACGCGACCACCGAAGTTCACGACGACGTAAAACTCAACCGCTTCACTCCTCACAATGAAATCGACAGCCTGACCAAGCGGCGACCGTGGTTCCGCAAGGATGAGCACGCCTTTGACAAGGTGGCTGCCCAGGCGGTCAAGATCCAACGGGCGGGCGGCCATATCGGCGTGGGAGCTCACGGCCAACTACAAGGGCTTGGCTACCATTGGGAAATGTGGGCTCTGGGAATGGGTGGGATGACTCCTCACGAAGTGTTGAAAGCCGCCACCATCGACGGTGCTCATATCATCGGCCTGGAGCAGGATCTAGGAAGTCTGGCCGTCGGAAAACTCGCAGACCTGGTGGTTCTCAACGAGAATCCATTGGAGGACATCCGCAACACCAACACCATTCGCTATGTAATGAAGAACGGTGAACTCTTCGAAGGGGACACTCTGCACAAGATCTACCCGACGGAAGAAGATATTCCTCCTTTCTGGTGGTGGGGCGAGAATCCGCCGTCTCAACAGCGGCGTTGACACTTCGGGCTGCATCGGAATGCATCGAGGTTCATGAGGCGCTCGGCCAAGATCTTTCGGAGCCCGATGCGTCAGCGGGGGAGCGATTCCCATTATCAAATTTTTGTCTGGGGCACAGGGACCCAGAGTCCTGGTGCCAACGAGTCCGGCTTTCCCACGCTCGCGCTGCCGCTTGGCGCTCCGAGATTCGGCGCTCCAACTCCAAGGTCCGGTTATCAACTCACAGTGAACTTCAGGGCACGATTATCAGAGCCGCAATCAGAGCGCAGCGTCCAGCCGACCCAGGGTTCAACCAGAGAACTCCGCGAGCCCAACTTGACTCAATCGTCAAGATAAATCACACCCAAACTTGGGGGAGGAAGCCATAGCGAAACCACCCGAGATTCGAATTGCGCCTGAGATCCTGCACGCCTATCCGACCGTCATGATCGGAGTCGTGGTGGCCCGAAAGGTCAACAATCAAGGGACAGTTCCTCAGCTGGAAACAGAACTTCGGCGGGCCACGGAAGGAGCGCTGCAGCAGCTAGTGCACTGTCCGGAAAGTTCCCGATTTTAATTGTCATGGTAGTTTGCTATTGTTGGGCATGGCAAGACCCCACATTCGACTAAAGCTACCCGAACAAGATCGAAGAATACTGGAGTCCTGGTTGCGGGCTTCCAAGACCGATCGAGTCTTGGCCGAACGGGCTCAAATAATTCTGGCTTGCGGCCAGGGGCTGATGGCGACTGAAGTTGCGGAAAGGCTCTCCAAGCGGCTACTGAGTGTGCAAATGTGGCGCAGGCGCTATCTTGAGCCGGGAGTGTCAGGACTGGAGGATCGACCTCGATCGGGCCGTCCGCGGAAGCTATCGCATGCCAATGTGCGAGCTATTCTCAAAGCCACCGTTGAACGCATCCCACGGGAATCGACCTACTGGAGTGTGCGACTGATGGCCGAACACTCCGGAGTGAGCAAACATCAAGTCGCCCAGATCTGGAAGGCAGCCGACCTGAAGCCGCATCGAGTCCGCAACTTTAAAATCAGCAACGATCCTCACTTCGCCGAAAAGGTAATCGATGTGGTGGGTCTGTATATGGATCCGCCCGACAATGCGCTGGTTCTATCCGTGGACGAGAAAACTGAGATCCAGGCTCTGGATAGAACTCAGCCGATGCTCCAGCTCAGACCGGGACAGATCCAACGCCGGACACACGATTACAAGCGCCACGGTACAGCCAGTCTGTATGCCGCATTCGATGTGGTGACAGGTGAGGTCATGGGCCGCATCACCAATAGGCACCGAGCCAAGGAGTTCCTGGCTTTTCTCCGCCAGATTGATCAAGCGGTCGAGCCCGAACTGGATGTCCACTTAATCCTGGACAACTCGAGCACTCATAAGACCAAGCAGGTTCAAAGCTGGCTGGCCCAGCGGCCCCGATACCACCTCCACTTTACGCCCACTAGCGCCTCCTGGCTCAATGCCGTCGAAAGCTGGTTCTCACAGCTGGAGCGCCGTTCGATCTACAGAAACTCTTTCAGCAGCGTCCAAGAGTTGAGACAGGAAATCAAAAGATATATTCGGGTTCACAATCAACGCTTGGCCAAGCCCTTCAAGTGGCGCGCCACTGCTGACTCAATCCTGGCAAAGGCCCAAAATGCCCGCGAATCGCTCGGCCAATATTAACATCGGGAACTTATCGGACAGTGCACTAGGTGCTGCGCCCCCCAGCCAACACCCCCGGATCGCCTGCTGGCGAGAGGCCTACCGGAGCTTTGGAGTCAAACCGAAGAAGTACCAGTCGTCGATTGAGAATCTGGTGCGCCGAGTCAAGAAATCGGGATCGCCACGATCCATCAACAAGCTGGTCGACCTCTACAATGTCGTCTCCCTCACTCATCTGTTGCCGGTAGGAGGTGAAGATCTTGACCGGATCCAGGGAGATCTGGTCTTGCGCTACGCCACCGAAGAAGATTCACCGGCCCTTTTGCTGGGCGAATCAGATCCCCGCCGAGCGACTCCCGGAGAAGTGATCTATTGTGATTCGGTGGGACCCGTTTGCTGGCGATGGAACTGGAAGGAAGCCGATCGAACCAAGCTCACCGAGGAGACGACTTCAGCCGTGCTGGTCATCGAGGCACTTCCCCCGGTAGTCAGGCCGATTCTCGCGAAGGCGCTCGCCGATTTGGCAGAATCAGTTGCCCGCTACTGCGGGGGTGAATCCCAGATTGACATTTTGGATGCAGAGAATCCTGCGCTGCCGCTTGCGCTCTGATACGTGTGCCGCGAATCTCAGTTAGAGTCGATAAGTTGTCGTTGGAATCTGAGTGCGGACTTTCAGAGCGCCAAGCGGCAGCGAGAGCGCGGGAAAGCGGGACTTGCAGTTACCAGAATCGTGGGCTCTTCCCTGTCCTGGCATGAATTCGACGGGCCAGGCCAAAGGCAAGGGTAAGGTCGAAGTGTTCCTCCTAGCTAGCCGGTTTGAAGCGCAGTGAAACTTCGCTGGGAGCCTGTCCGAGCAGGCACTACTTCAACTCTGCAGTTGGGTCAGATCCTCGAGGAGTGACGGAGGGAGCGCGAACTGGACATTTTCGTTCTGGGTGACGAGCTCTTCGACGATCGCACCCTGATCTCTGAATCGATTGACTACCTGCCGGACCAGTTTTTCCGGCGCCGAGGCTCCCGAGGTGACTCCCAGAGTCGAAACCTTTTGTAGCCAATCGGCTTTGATGGAGGTTACATCATCAATCAGGAATGAAGGCGTACCCGCCTTGATCGCTTCTTCGACCAGGCGATTAGAGTTACTGCTATTGCGGGAACCGACGACCAGAATTAGATCTGTTTGGCGAGCCAGCTCGTGCACAGCCATTTGGCGATTTTGCGTGGCGTAACAAATATCCTCGGAAGGGGGACCCTGAATTCGCGGGAATCGAGCGCGCAAAACCGTAATGATCTCACGAGTATCCTCCAGGCTCAACGTGGTCTGAGTCAGATAGGCCAGCCGATCCGGGTTGCGAACCTCAAGCTTTGCCACATCTTCGATTACGGTTACCAGCAAGATGTTCTCAGGTGCGACTCCCATCGTTCCCACCACCTCGTCGTGACCGACATGGCCGATCAATACGATCATGAAATCCTTCTGGGCATAGCGGGCCGCCTCCAGGTGGACCTTGGTGACCAGCGGGCAAGTGGCATCGATGACTTTCAGACCCCTCCGCTCAGCCGCTTCTCGCACCTGGGGCGCGACTCCATGGGCGCTGAAGATGACAGTCTGTCCGGCGGGCACTTCTTCCAAATCCTCCACGAAGACGGCACCCTTTTCACACAGTTCGGCGACGACATGGCGGTTGTGGACGATCTCTTTGCGAACATAGACCGGCTTGGGATAGACCTCGAGGGCAATTTGAACGATATCGATCGCCCGCACAACGCCAGCACAGAATCCGCGAGGGGCAGCCAAAATCACTTTGTCCAGCATAGTGCTTTATCGTAACAGAAACCGAGCTGGACCTTCTGCCGTGCTGCTGGCCTCGGCCGACCGCTCTTGTACCCCAAGCACCTTGCGTGGCTTGTCCGGATTCCCAAGTTTCTTTCTCGAATCATCCGACCATCGACCGGGGGGTCGCCTAACTTAACTTAACTTAACTAAGTTTGTCTGGGAATTAACTTTAATAAGGTGTGGCGGGCTGTGTTTTTCCGGTCGAACCCTGGGTCTGCCTAACGCTGCGCTCCGCTTTGCGGCGCTGATAGTTGTGCCCCGAAGTTCACAGTAAGTCGATAACCGGAACGTAGCGTTGGAATACCGGCTCTCAGAGCGCCAAGCGGCAGCGCGAGCGTGGGAAAGCGTGTGCCGGGCATGACCGTGCACTAACCCGGATAATTCACGCGTTGTCGAAGCGAAGAGTCGGAAGCGCCGCGCTGACAAGGCGTTACGCCCGAGGGCCGCGGAAGCATAGTCGTGCACTCTGTTGAGCAGCCCGAAGGTGGGCCACGCAGTCAGCGCGGATGATCCCGGCTCTGCAGCCGACAACGCGTGCAGTATCCGGGCTAAGGGGTGAAAGTCCCCCGTACAGCCAGATGGTGGCGAAGTATAGCGAAGCGCAAGGACTGAGAGACTCGCGAGGGGACTTGAATCCGGATGACAACCTGGGAGGTTATCCTACAAGGCTCCGCCCGAGCCATCCTGCAGGCTTAGGAATGCCCTTGTACCCTCTGGCAACTAACCATCCGACTGCTCGCGGGCAAGCTCGCGGATTCTACGCAGATCGAGTTTTCCGGTCCCCAGGTAAGGCAGGCTGTCGACGCGGAAGAACTGGACCGGACGTGGGGTCCACAACTTGGGGAGACCTGCTTGGGGCAGCTTTTCCAGACACGGCTTGAGGGCCTCCTCAGGCAGGGTATGCAGCACAACCAGACGCTCCCCCTTCTTTTCGTCGGGCAGCCCAGTCACGGCAAAAGATTGCTCCGTAACTTCGGCGAGTTGCTGCAGTGTCGCTTCTACCTTGACGTGTGGAACCATCTCGCCCCCAATCTTGCTGAACCGGCTGAGTCGGTCAACGATGGTCAGGAAACCATCCGAATCGAGGGAAGCGATGTCACCCGTGACGTACCAATCGTCACGAAAAACGGCCGCTGTCTTTTCCGGCTTCCCCAAATAGCCCTTCATGACGTTGGGACCGCGGACCAGCAGAAGACCGGGAGTGTCCACAGGCAAAGGTTCGCCATCGTCGGGGTCGACGATGCGCACACTGATTCCAGGCAGAGGATGACCGATCGTACCCCGCTTGGCGCCCACTTGCCGAAATCCGACCGAGCGAAAGTCACGAGCGTTGACCGAAACTGCGGGCGAACACTCGGTGGCCCCATAGGCCTCGAAAGGGCGCAGTCCGAATTTGTCTTCAAAAGCAACAGCCAACCTTTCAGGCAGCTTTTCGGCTCCCGCCATCACAAATTGGAGACCGCCTAACTGCTCCGGAGTACAACGGCGTATGTAGGCCTGCAGAAAGGTAGGAGTTGCGAGTAGGAACGACACACCATATTGACTGACTAGAAAACCGATAGATTTGGCATCGAGAGGATTGGGATGGTAGATCACGGCTAATCCAAGCACTGCGGGTAGCATGAGGGTCCCGGTAAACCCAAACGAATGAAAGAAAGGGAGGATTCCCAGCACCCGGTCCTTGGGGCCCAGGAAGAAAATCTGCCCCAGCTGTTCGAGATTGGAGCCGATGTTGTAGTGACTGAGCATCACCCCTTTGGGATCGCCCGTACTTCCACTCGAGAAAATGACTGTTGCAAGATCGTCCAGAGACTTTTTCCTGCGATATCCGAGTGCCCTTTCGAGTAGCTTCACCGGAAGAGTCCAACCTATGAGGAGGGCCAGCAGGCGCTCACCCAGTCGCGGCTTCTCGGCTACTTCTTCGAGGAGTACCGTCTTGGTTGGAACGGTGACGGAAGCCCGCTCTAGAAAGGCCTTTGAAGTGATCACGGTCTGAACCCGACACTGCTCGGCACAAGAGGCCACGATCTCGCTGGAGGCGGTGTAGTTCAGGTTCACCGGAATCTTGCCGGTCAGCAATGCAGCGAAATTAACCAACGCTCCGACAACCGAGGGAGGCAGCAAAATGCCCACCATCTCCTGGTCTTTCCAAATTGGTCGGAGTCGCCGCGCCAAGAAAATCGTTCGGTTAAGCGCCCCTCCCCAGCGTAGTTTCGCGACCCTCGCGTCTGCCATGGCGAATCTGAATGGACGGCGCCGGGCAGTGGACACGAAACCGCGGTGAAGCAGCCTCATCTGCTCCTTGTGGTGGCGATATGACCGAGTGTGCAATTCCTGAACGGCCCCGCGCACTTCGACAGCAGTGGCATCAGACCGCATGGGTTGGCCGAAGCTGACGGTCACCGGAGAAAGCAGCCGATGGGGTATTTTCCAGAGAAATCGACCTTTCTGAAAACTGAAGATACTTCCCCAAACTCCGTCCAAGAAGACCGGAATGATGGGAGCCTGAACGTCCTTCATAATGCGCTCCATACCCCGGCGAAAAGGAAGGAGCTGGCCAATTCGGGTGATCTGTCCCTCGGCAAAAATACAGACCACGTCACCACTCCGAATTGCGTTGCTGGCTGCCTTCAGTGAGCGAATCATCTCGCGGGGCCGCAGTTCAGAGGATATCGGGATGGCCTTCATGATTCGGCTCAAAGGCTTGATCAGGGGATGGTCATAGTATCCCTTGAACATGATGAAGCGGATCGGACGATCGGTGGAGGCGAGCAAGAGAAGAGCGTCCACGAAAGAAAGATGGTTGGATACGAACAACGCTCCACCTTTGTCGGGAATGTGGTCTCTGCCCTCCACTCGAATCCGATAGATCGAATGTGTGAACAGCCACAGCAGCAGGCGGAGGAGCGCGTCCGGTAGCAGCCACAAGACATAGATTGTGGCGCCAATTGTGAAGCCCGCACTGATGAGGAAGATGGTAGGCGGTGAGAAACCACCGATAACGGCGACTAAGTAATAGACTCCCGATGAGAGGAGGACGCCCAGGAAGGCAAGAATCGAGCCGGCGGCAATCACTCCACCCTTCTGTGCGGGGGCCGGACGATGTTGCATCAGAGCATTGATCGGCACCAAGAAAAAGCCCGAAGAGAATCCAAGCAACGCCAGATTGACTGCCACGCCGCCAAAAGATAGATCTTCCTGGGAAAGCATGGCGGAGAAGACTGTCAAGCCCAGCGCTCCGAGGGGAATCAACCCGTACTCGATCTTGCTGCCTGAGAGATAGCCAGCGGCCAGACTACCCGCGCCGATGCCAATCGCCACAGCAGCCAGCAGGAGACTGTTCCGGGTCTCGCTGACTTCCAGGACCTCGATTCCGTAGAACAAGATATTGAATCTGAAGAACTCCGCCAGAAACCAGAAATAGGCGTTTCCGAGAATCGCCAGGAACAACACACGGTCTTGGCGGATGATCTGAAGTTGTCGTGCTAAATCGCCCACGAAATTGAGGAGGAAGTGCTTCTCAGGGTCAGCGGGTGGGACTTTCTTGATCCCCAGGCTGGTCACCAGCCCAAACAGGGCCAGTCCGATCAGAATCAAGCCGGAAAAATATTGGCGCCCCTGAAGGCTTTCCGCCAGCAAGCCACCCATGATGGTTCCGCTGATGATTGCGCTAAAGGTCCCTAGTTCGAGGATTCCATTGCCCCAGGAAAGGCGTTTCTCAGGCAACAGTTCAGGGAGCAGGCCATACTTGGAAGGACCAAAGATGGCGCTCTGAACGCTCATCAAGAAAACCGCCACCACCTTGATCGCCAGGCTGTCGGTCGCCAAGCCGATCAGGGCCAGCAACATGACAGCTACCTCGAACACCTTTGTGCCGATCGTGACGTCGCGCTTGCTGAACCGGTCGGCAAAGTAGCCGCCCATCATCGAGAACAGGACAAAGGGAAGGGAGAAGAGTGCTCCGATGAGCAACACTCCTTCCTTTCCACCCTGAGATAACTCGGAGCCGACCACCAGGAAGATCACCAGGAGCCGAAAGGCATTGTCACTGAAAGCACCCTGGAACTGAGTGACAATCAAGCTCCAAAAGCCAGGTATGTGAGGCTTTACTTCAGGAATGGGAAGGCTCGGCCCCGGGTTTGAGGACATAGTGACCAACTCAAGAATACAGCTGCTGCGGACTGGGAAAGGCCTCTGTCTTGAGGCTATAAGCGGGTCACCACCGCTGTCAAGATCGACCGCAGCCCACTTCGGAGGTGTCCTCTATAATAAGAGAGACACTGACCCAAAGTAGCACAGGCATCTTGCCTACTGGCCGCAGTTTTGGCGGAATCCGAATCACAGGCATCCTCAGGCTGTCTCAAAACTAGCCAGAATCGAGATTTAGCCTTTCAGGAAAACGGAGTTTCAAAACCGTGGGAGGCGCCTTCCCAGGCGGCGATCTTATTGAAAAAAAGAGCTTTGCAGTCGGGCCTGACGGCCCTTTCGCGGCCTCGGAAGGCCTCTCCCACGATCCTGAAATCACTCTCTTAAAGCTTGCCAGGGAGGTTTTGAGACAGCTTGAGGATCTCTTGCTACTCCAGTTTCTTTCTCAACTCAGCGCAACGCCTCAAGACCCGCCAGACGGCGCGTCAAAGCGTCATCCTGAGGAAAGCGTTGGAGCCCTCGCCAGCACACGGAAACGGCTTCGTCCAGGTTCCCGAGACTCTGCTCACCACTTGCCAACAGATTAAAAGCCTGGGGGGAGGGGCGAATCCGGATCAGCCTTCGCAACAAGGGAACGGCCTCCGCCACCTGGCCGAGTTGAAAACGGCACTGGGCGAGGCGCCAATTGGCCTCGGGATGATCCGGTTGCCCCTCCAGAAAGTGCTCCAAGTCGGAAGCAGCCTCTCCATACTGCCGCAAATCGATTCGTACCAGAGCCATGTTGAACCAGGCGGCCTGCACTTCGGGCCTGGAGTCTCGTGCCAGAGCCAGCCTAAAATGGTAGATCGCTGCTTGTCGCACTTCCCTTGCTTTGGCTGACTGCCCGAGACGGTCTCCCAGCGTGCCAAGCAGCAACTCGACACTTCCCAGATTGGACAGCCTCGAACCGTCGCTGCCCCGCACGTCGACCGCCGCAAGGAGATCTGTGCGGGCCAAGATGGCTAGTCTCACAGCTTCTTGAAACTGCTCTCGGCGGGCCGCCTGTTGAGCCAAATAGAGTCGCATGATGCCATAATTGGATAGCGCCACTGGATCGCCAGGGAGTAACTGCAGGGCCCTCTGTGTCAGTGCGATTCCCTCGCTCGGCCGCTCCGCCATTTCGAAGTAAAAGCGCCCCAGATTGTTATTTGCCCGAAACGAGCCGGGAGCGGAGGCGTAGGTCGCTTCCCACAGCGTCACCGAGTCCTTCCAGTCTCGATTCCGGTCGATGGTACGCCAACAGCCAGCCAGGGCGATCACGACCAGGGCCCCTCGAGCCAGCACGTTGTTCGACACGGCATCAATTGCAAAGAGTTGGCCGACTACCAGGGCCAGCCCCACGAGCGGCAAGTACAGGAAGTGGTCGGCAGCCAGCTCATGAAAGGGAATGATCTGCAGAACCGGCAGCAGCGCAAGCAGAAACCAGCCCATCCCCAGTGAGATCAAAGGTCTTTTCCTTACCAGCAACACCATCCCCACCAGAAAACCGATCAGGAGCAGCCCACTGGCCAGGGTCGCCACTTCGGCGAAGCCACGCGAGAGAGAAAAGACATCTCCACTGTAGTCCGCGATCAGGGCATGGGGCCACACCACCAACTTCAGGTAATGGGCGAAGAGTTTCAGCGAGGTTCCGAAATTGACGACTAAGTCGTCGCCCCAAAACCCTGTCATGCGGGTGGCCTGACTGATGAACAATGCTTGGCCCAGCCCGGCCGCCGCGAGTACCAAGGCCGCCGCCTGAGCCGGAGCCAATCGCTTCCAGACCGAAAAGTCGGGGGCTTTGATCCCTCCACTTTCGCTCCGGTTGACCGCCAGCAGTTCCACCAGCAACAGCATCCCGGGGAATACCAACGCCACCTCTTTGGAGAGCATGGCCAGAGCGCCAGCTCCCAGCGAGGCGAGCAGCCACTTGCTCCCCCCTTTCCTTCGGTAACGGCAATAGAGCAAGACACCCGCCAGCAAGAAGCTGGTGGCCAGCAGGTCCTTGCGCCCGGAGATGTAGGCCACCGCTGCCGTCTGGGCCGGATGGACCACGAAGAGGAGGGCGCCAGCAAAGGCGGGAAAGGGAGATCCCAGCCAGAGCAGCAGGAGTCGAAAGAGCAGGACTGCGTTGCTGCCGTGCAAGAGTAGATTCAGCAGGTGGTAACCGGTCGGATCATCCCCTCCGACTGCATAGTTCAAAGCATAGGTCAGGGTCCGGACCGGGCGATAGCTTCCCGATCCCAGGATCCGCTCCCAACGCATCTCGGTCACGGCCCGGTCCTGGACGATCAGCGCACCATCGTCAAAGACAAAGCCATGGCCGAGGGTATTCAGGTACAGGAGACAGGCCAAAACAAAGAGGAGCAGAGAAGGCAGGACAGGTCCTAGCCCGCCCGTCGGTCTGCTTCGGGTTGCCTTCCTGGATCGTGCCATCTTCCCCTCTCAGACCGTCAAATGCGAAAAAACTCTCCCCAAAAACCCGATTTCGGCTAAAATTACTCCGAAACGCTTGAAGAGCCTTTCCCTTTGACAGGCAATCCAAGTATTGTATGTCAAGAAGCGTTTCGACAGGATTAATCAAATTCTCTTCGAGGCAGAACAAGAAATGAAGCAAAAAACATCCATGATGCCTTTAATTCTTATCGGTTGCTTGTTGCTAGGAGTCTGCGCGGCAGGAAATGTCCGGGCTGGTGAATAAAATGGCGATATGGGAACGACATTTCGGAAGTACCAGCCGGAGCAGAGCTTCTTGCTACCCCCCTCCCCGCGAGATTGGTTGCCGGAAGATCATCTGTCCTACTTTATCTCCGAAACGGTGGATGAGCTGGATCTGAGTGGATTCTACGCGCCGTACGAAGGGGACGGGCGGCGCAATCGGCCGTTTGATCCGAGGATGATGGTGAAGATCCTGATTTATGGGTACGCGACGGGAACGTTCTCGTCGCGGAAACTGGCTCGTCGAGTGTATGAGGACGTGGCTGTTCGAGTGTTGTCGGCGGGTAATTTCCCAGCCCACCGGACGATGGCGGAGTTTCGTCAACGTCATCTCAAAGAGTTCAAGAAACTGTTTGGACAGGTGGCGCGGATCGCGGCCGAGGCGGATCGGAAGCGCGGCCGCAAGCCCGGAGACGGTCGCAAGAACCCGCGCGGAGGACGCCCCTTCAAGCGGGAGTTTGGAGTTCCCGAGGAGAAGGCCCAAGACAACTTTACAGATCCGGAAAGTCGAATCATGAAGAGCTCTGGGGGATTCGAACAATGCTACAACACGCAAGCCGCTGTGGATGAGGAGACACAGATGATCGTGGCCACGGGGGTTACCAATAACGCGGCCGACAACAGACAATTACTGGGGATGATCGATGCGGTCCAAGAGAACCTGGAGCACCCTCCCGCGCAGGTAGTGGCCGACGCCGGGTATAAGTCCGAGGAGAACTTTGAAGGTCTAGCAGAACGCGAGATCGATGGCTACATCTCTTTGGGCCGAGAGGGGCGAGATCCAGAGCCGTCGGAAAATCTCCCCGCCACGCTGCGCATGTTCAAGAAGCTGGGCACGGAGGCGGGGCAAACTGTCTACCGCCGGCGCAAGGTGATCGCGGAACCTGTATTCGGCTGGGTTAAACAGGTCCTTGGCTTTCGAACCTTCAGCTTGAGGGGACTCGAGAAAGTGGAAGGCGAGTGGGACCTGGTCTGTCTCGCCCTGAACTTGAAACGCATGAATGGGCGCCTACCCACCTGCTGAGCAGGTTCGGACGGAAAGATGCCCTCCCCCTGGGCTCATTTTCAGCAGTTCGGCCGCCTCTGCAAGCGGAAGCACGATAAAGATCGCCCTTTCTCGTATAGGGCACCCCGAAACATAAACTCAAGAATTGGAAATTCCACGTTGCTCAGAAACTCCTGCCGCGCAGACTCCTAGCCGGAGTCGTGACTAGCCCAGCCCTCTCGCAACCGGTCCATTTTCCGTTGGACGGTGTTCAGGAAGTGCCGCCGGTCTTTACCGACAACTCGGGCCATTGCGAGGCCTACCTAAACCACGCTCAGGACTCGTATGACATCGAGTGCACGAATGACGTCACAGACGCGACTGGCGCCCACATCCACAGGGGTCCGGCAGGAGAGAACGGGCCCATCGTTTTCTTTTTTGATGCGGTGACCACTTTTTGCGCTAATGTGACCTCATCATCCCTGGCTGATCAGCCCGATCCGATATCCTTCGAGGAGTTCCTGGACTTGCTGCACACCGGCAACTTGTACGTCAACGTTCATTCCCCGGCGAATCCCGGTGGAGAGATTCTCGGACAGATCCCGCCTCCGCCCTCCCTCTTCTTTCCACAGGTCGGGAACGGCGAAGGATTAACGTCTGACATCGTTCTGCTCAATACGTCCAGCACGGGCGACCCGATCACGGCTTCGGTCAACCTTCTCGATCCGAACGGAAATCCCCTGGATGTCGGTTTCGAGGGAGGCAGCTCTGAAGCCACCATCGGTCCCCTGGAAACCGCGACGCTGCGGACCGACGGCATGGGCGATCTCGTCCTGGGCTCGGCCAGTGTCACGGCAAACGGGCCCATCTCCGGTGTTATCCGCTTTGCTATCCCTGGACTTGGCGTCGCCGGTGTGCCAGCGGCCCAAAAGGTCGGGTCCTTCCTCGTTCCGGTTCGCAACGAGGGGAGTGTCCGCACAGGACTGGCCATTCGCAACACATCAAGGAACGAGATCACCGTGACCTGTACCGCCCGGGTCGGAGGCATGAGCCTGGAGGCGACCGTCACGATTCCAGTGGGGGGGAGGCTCTCCCAGTTCGTGGACGAAATATTCCCTGAATTGGAAGGCACGGAATTCGACGGATCGGTCGTCTGCAAAGCTAGCGAGGGATTCATGGCAGCGGTCGCTCTTGAAGTGGGAGCGGGTGTCTTTACAACCCTGCCAGTGACCCCTCTCCCGTAAACCCTTTGATGGAGTCACGGGGCGTCGAGTGGCCACCCCGTAACTCTCTCTTCGATGTTTTCGAAAAGGGCGAAGTGGTCCAGTCTTCTTTTTGGCGTAGTCCGCAATAATTCGATTCGACATGAACTTCAGAGCTACAGACCTCGCTAAGTCAGGCTTTCTTCCTGCTCGGAGATAGTGTCAAGTTGTCGGGCGCCGTGGGGCCATGGTCAAGTTCAGAATCTGTTCCGGGTCGATCGCCACCACTTGAAAGAGGTTCATCAACGACTATTTCGCTACAGAGCTTTCGCCGACTGGAGAGAGGTGACCTGCGCCCACTGACCAGAACCCGGCTTGGGAGTATTCCGTCCTCAGTCGTCTAGCCGACCTCAACTTGAACATCCCGGTAGAATTGTCAAGCGTTTTTTCATGAGCGGATCTCGTAGTCGCGGTCCTCGGTGAGCATTTTCCATAACCCTCGAACCAGATGACGGGCCAGGGATCGGATAGCTTGGTTGTATCTTTTGCCTTCGGCTCTCTTCTTGGAGTAGTAGGTCTGTGACTGGGGAACCTCGCGCAGGTGCCGGGCCACAGCCGCCATCATGGCCTGGCGAGTGCGCTGGTTCACATGACGGGTGCGTCGAGCTCCATCCGTCTGGGAGGAGGAGTTGTCCAAAGTGGCCATCCCCAGGTACATGGCCAGGCTCGCCTCGCTGGCGAAGCGCTCCAGTGTGCCGATCTCGCCTGCCAACTCTGCGCTGGAAATGATTCCGAAGCCAGGGATACTTCTGATCCTCTGAGCCATTGCGGAGCGCTGAGTCAGGTCCTCAATGGCATTATTCAACTGGGCGATCTGCTCGAGCAATTCCAGCATGCGTCGGGCATCGTGGTGGATCATCTCCCCCACCCATTCGACTTCTGCGGAAAAGTGAGCCTCTTTCTGCCAGCTTTGGATGATGTCAGCATAAAAGGAACCGATCCGTTTGATCTGCAATACACTGTGGCGGCGTAGCCGGCTGAGTTGTCGCAGGTCCTTTCGGGCCGTTAGGAAATTTAAAAACCAGCGGTTGTCGACCGACCCGGTCAAGGCGCTCAACTCAGGACAGATCGCTTGCAGGTCGGCCAAGAGGCGATTTCCCAGACTTACCTTCTCATCCACCAGCTGCCTGCGCCTGCGCGTCAATCGTTTCAGTTGTTGGTTTTCTGCCGGAACCGGCTTGACCTCCTGGATCACGTTCTTGGCCCGCTTCAAAGTGTCGCCTAGCTGAAACAATTCCAGCATTTTATCGGTGTCAATCTGATCGGTCTTGGCCGGAGCTGGAAAGATCTCTTTGAAGCGAGCCAGTTTCAGGTTGTTGACATTCAACAACTTGTAGCCGCGTTGCTGAATCTGCTGATCCAAGGGCCGGGCCCAGCCGTTGTAGCCTTCCATGGCCACTTCAACGGGCCGCTCCAAACGCTGGCGGTGGAGCTCCACGCGGCCAAAGAAATACTCGAAACCTTTCTGGTTGTGGGCAATACTGAACCCTTCCAGAACCTGGCCTTCCGACAAGCCAACTCCCACCCGGTGGCTCTTGCTGCCCACATCAATCGCCACTCGAATCGTTGGCTTTGTCATTTGCCTCCCTTCCTATTTGCTCTTGAAAAATTCGGGCTCATCCAAAACAACACGTCTACCATTGAAGCCACTTCGGCACCATCCCGGAAGCAATCTTTGGATGAGGAAAAAGGAGGGAACGAGGCGGCAGTTCAAGTTGAGTCACTCCTCACGGACTGACAGAGCAAGCCACACCTCATTCCCCGACTCCAGCTTAGTTGTTTTCCAAAGCGGAGCCAATCTTCATGTGGCCTGACACCCAATCCAACCATCCAAACTGTGGAAACCGCCGCGCTGTGCAAAGCTAGAGAAACCGACATGGCAGCAACTGACCCCCTCGCTCAGGAGTTTTCCCCCTCTTCACACAGCGCTTGGAAAACGGCTCGCGGGGCTCGCTCGTTTCCCACCGTTCCCACAGTTTCTGCTGCTGGATATATGCTCTCTGAAAATTCCTTTTCTCTCGGAATGCTATGGTAGACAGAACTACTAGCGAAGCTCCGCCTAAAACCGATGATGCCTGGCGAAGAAATGCCGGGAGTTTTGGCGTCAACCTGAGACGCTTTCCCGCCCCGGGCTGGCGCCTCGGAGCTCTGTTATTCATTGCTCGACCTACAGGACCGGCGGTCGATCCAATCCGTCCCCGATTTCACAAGACCGCCGATACGTAGATTCGTGCCGAGCCCAACAGAGCCGCATGCCAATGGCGCAGCAGTGGCGAGATTTCGCCAGGATCCTCGGATAGGAAAACGTGGAAACTCTAGAACTCCGCTCCCGATATTTCCGATCCGGTGCCCTTGGCAACATCTCGCCACTGCTGCGCCATCAGCTTGCGGCTCTGATGTCCTCACTTCGGCCTCAGCGGCTCGGCGGTCGAGCCCATCCAGCCCAACTCGTCTAGGAGTGTGCGCGGCAGAAATGATTGTGGCGAGAAAGTGGGGAATCGAGGCCAGATTCTCTCGATTTCGAGGCGAATAGTGGTTCTATTTGCAGAGAAATCGGGAGGATATGGGCCGATTCTACCGCTTTCGCAGTAGATCAGTTTTCTGCCGCGCACACTCCTAGTGCACTGTCCGGAAAGTTCCCGATGTTAATTGTCAGGGTAGTTTGCTATTGTTGGGTATGGCAAGACCCCACATTCGACTAAAGCTACCCGAACAAGATCGAAGAATACTGGAGTCCTGGTTGCGGGCTTCCAAGATCGATCGAGTCTTGGCCGAACGGGCTCAAATAATTCTGGCTTGCGGCCAGGGGCTGACGGCGACTGAAGTTGCGGAAAGGCTCTCCAAGCGGCTAATGAGTGTGCAAATGTGGCGCAGGCGCTATCTTGAGCAGGGAGTGTCAGGACTGGAGGATCGACCTCGATCGGGCCCTCCGCGGAAGCTATCGCATGCCAATGTGCGAGCTATTCTCAAAGCCACCGTTGAACGCATCCCACGGGAATCGACCTACTGGAGTGTGCGACTGATGGCCGAACACTCCGGAGTGAGCAAACATCAAGTCGCCCAGATCTGGAAGGCAGCCGACCTGAAGCCGCATCGAGTCCGTAACTTTAAAATCAGCAACGATCCTCACTTCGCCGAAAAGGTAATCGATGTGGTGGGTCTGTATATGGATCCGCCCGACAATGCGCTGGTTCTATCCGTGGACGAGAAAACTGAGATCCAGGCTCTGGATAGAACTCAGCCGATGCTCCAGCTCAGACCGGGACAGATCCAACGCCGGACACACGATTACAAGCGCCACGGTACAGCCAGTCTGTATGCCGCATTCGATGTGGTGACAGGTGAGGTCATGGGCCGCATCACCAATAGGCACCGAGCCAAGGAGTTCCTGGCTTTTCTCCGCCAGATTGATCAAGCGGTCGAGCCCGAACTGGATGTCCACTTAATCCTGGACAACTCGAGCACTCATAAGACCAAGCAGGTTCAAAGCTGGCTGGCCCAGCGGCCCCGATACCACCTCCACTTTACGCCCACTAGCGCCTCCTGGCTCAATGCCGTCGAAAGCTGGTTCTCACAGCTGGAGCGCCGTTCGATCTACAGAAACTCTTTCAGCAGCGTCCAAGAGTTGAGACAGGAAATCAAAAGATATATTCGGGTTCACAATCAACGCTCGGCCAAGCCCTTCAAGTGGCGCGCCACTGCTGACTCAATCCTGGCAAAGGTCCAAAATGCTCCCGAATCGCTCGGCCACTATTAACATCGGGAACTTATCGGACAGTGCACTAGTGCTGCGTTTGCCACATCTCCCGATACAGACGGCAGTTGTCGACGAGCACCTGGTGCGTCCCTGTCCCCACAATACGTCCCCGCTCGAGCACGATGATCTTGTCGGCATTGCGCAAAGTGGACAGGCGATGGGCGACGACGAAGGTGGTGCGATTCCGAACCAGCGAGTCGACAGCCTGCTGGAGCTGCGCTTCGGCAATCGAATCGAGGCTCGAGGTAGCTTCATCGAGCAGCAGGACAGAAGCATTCTTGAGTAAGGCCCGGGCAACGTTGATTCTCTGGGCCTGACCCTCGGAGAGGCCGCGGCCTCCGATTCCAAGTTGGGTATCGTAAGCCTTCTCAAAGGCGCATATCTCCTCATGAATCATGGCCGCAGCTGCCGCTTCCTCAACTTCCAGATCGGTAGCAGTGACTCGGCCACAACGAATATTCTCTCGGACCGAGCAGCTAAAGAGAAAGGGCGGTTGGGTCACAATCGAGAGTTCGGCGTACCAGTCCTGCAAGCGATATTGGCGCAAATCGGCGCCATCCAGCAAGACCGCTCCTTGGCTGGGATCAAAGAAACGGGCGACGAGGTTCAACAAGCTAGTCTTTCCGGATCCCGAGGGACCTGCAATGCCAATCGTCTGCCCGGCCTCGACCTGGAACGATATATCGCTCAAGATTAGGCTTTCTTGGCGCGAAAAAGACACGTTTTGAAACTCGATCCGACGGGGAGCATTGCGAAGAGAACGAGCCTCAGGCAGATCCTGAATGTCGGGCTTTTCAGCCAGGAGCTCAGAAATGCGGGCCAACGAAGCTCCCGAGCGCTGAATGTGCACATAATTGGTATTGAAGTTATTGAGCGGTCCGTGAAGGGAACGGACAGCCAGCAGAAAGGCCAGCAGTGAAGGCCATTCCAGATCACCTTGCAAGACTTTTGAACCTCCCGCGACAACGACTGCCACGATCGTCAATCCAGCCATCGAATCAACAGCCATTCGTCCCAGCGACTGGACTCTAACCACTTCAATGAGTTGATCGAAGTAGTTCCTTGCCCGCAGGATCACACTCTGAGCTTCCCCCTCTTGACCTCGATAGACTTTGATGACCCGAATTCCTCGTAACATTTGCAGAATCCTGTCGAACAGGACGTAGCCTTCCCTGCGCACCAGAAACGATCTCCGCAACGTCCGTCGCGCCACGATAATGAGCGGGAAGGAAATCGCCGGCAAGAGGACCAGGACCCAGAATGTGAGACTCGGACTGATCCAGAAGGCTGCCGCCGTCAACCCGATGACCATGCTCCCTTCCAACACCAGAGCCGCATAGGAGCGCAGCACTTCGCGCAGCCGAGTAACATCCCGCCGCATGGCCTGGACCAGATCCCCGTGACTGTTTACTTCGAAAAACTCGACCGACAACAGAAGAAGGTGTCGGATCAGGCGCGCCATCACTCCCAGCTCGAGGGCTTTGACGATTCGTTGCTCAACGATCTGGCTGTCATAAAACAGGAAGCTGGAGAGGACGTAGGTAATTACCAGCAGCAGGGCTACCCCCCATAACGCCACTTCCGCTCCGAAACGCGCCGCCAGCGACGCCGCCAGCCCTTGTTCTCCGCCCAGAACACCGGACAGGAACTGCTGAATCAAGACGATGGTCGACATTAAGAGCAATGCCCTACCCAGGGAGGCTGTTGCAAAACGGATGAAAAGCTTTCGATGACTTCGTAAAATCTCCAGAAGGTGTTCAGAGGCAGGGACTTTCACGAGTTGCATTTGGCGTCCATTCAAGTCGATTTGCGATCCGAAATCAATCACTAGTTGAAATCTGACCGGAGCTCGGTAACACTGGCGTCGACAGACGGCACAGAAGATGGGAGACCGAGTGGAGCGACATCTGAAGTCAGCAATCCTGATGCACGCTTTTGATCGCTACTCCGATCTCGAGGAGCTACTCGATCGGTTCGTTTCAGTCAAGGGGCCGGAGTTAGTCGCGGTCGTCGGTCCAAGAAGCGACTTCCAGCGAGCCTCCGAAAAGAGACTAGTGCCTGTCCGATAAGTTCCCGATGTTAATATTGGCCGAGCGATACGCGAGCATTTTGGACCTTTGCCAGGATTGAGTCAGCAGTGGCGCGCCACTTGAAGGGCTTGGCCAAGCGTTGATTGTGAACCCGAATATATCTTTTGATTTCCTGTCTCAACTCTTGGACGCTGTTGAAAGAGTTTCTGTAGATCGAACGGCGCTCCAGCTGTGAGAACCAGCTTTCGACGGCATTGCGCCAGGAGGCGCTAGTGGGCGTAAAGTGGAGGTGGTATCGGGGCCGCTGGGCCAGCCAGCTTTGAACCTGCGTGGTCTTATGAGTGCTCGAGTTGTCCAGGATTAAGTGGACATCCAGTTCGGGCTCGACCGCTTGATCAATCTGGCGGAGAAAAGCCAGGAACTCCTTGGCTCGGTGCCTATTGGTGATGCGGCCCATGACCTCACCTGTCACCACATCGAATGCGGCATACAGACTGGCTGTACCGTGGCGCTTGTAATCGTGTGTCCGGCGTTGGATCTGTCCAGGTCTGAGCTGGAGCATCGGCTGAGTTCTATCCAGAGCCTGGATCTCAGTTTTCTCGTCCACGGATAGAACCAGCGCATTGTCGGGCGGATCCATATACAGACCCACCACATCGATTACCTTTTCGGCGAAGTGAGGATCGTTGCTGATTTTAAAGTTACGGACTCGATGCGGCTTCAGGTCGGCTGCCTTCCAGATCTGGGCGACTTGATGTTTGCTCACTCCGGAGTGTTCGGCCATCAGTCGCACACTCCAGTAGGTCGATTCCCGTGGGATGCGTTCATGTCGGGGGCCACATCAAAAGCGGCCACTCAGGGCCGGGTCAAAACCGGCCAGTGATCTAGTAGTTATATCCTCGCCTTGAACACATTTCAATCCTTGTGAAGGCCTCCGTGAGGAGGCTGTACGGCCTTGCTGGTCGGGGCGGGTTTGCTGTGAGCCCGTGAGCAGGGCGTTCGTTGACCGGTTCGGCCGGTTCTTGGACCGCGAAGCTGGTCGATCCGGAATCTTCTTTCTTGTTGGTATGTCCAGTAGCAGAAGCGGTGCGTAACTGTGGGAAACGAGCGAGCACCGCGAGCCGTTTTCCAAGCGCTGTGGGAACGGTGGAAGAACCGATGCATGGGCTGGCTTCTCGATGTGACCGTTCTCCACGGTTTCCATAGCGCGGCAGTTTCCACGGCTTTCCGGTTCCGGATCATTTCTTTTCTCCTCGCTTCTTGGTCGACTTCTCCCGTTGCTGACGTTCGTAGAGGCGATAGCTCTTGCCTCGAATGAAGGTCACCTCCGAAACGTGTAGAAAACGATCCAGCAGCGCAGAGGTGGCCGCCGTGTCTCCTCCCAGCATCGCTCCCCAGTCCTCGAGTGGTCGGTTCGAACTGATAATGGTCGAGGTCTTCTGGTAGCGGCGATGCAGGATCTCCAGCAGATCTTCAGCCGCCGAGTCGGGCACTCTCCGAAGTCCCAGATCCTCGATGATCAGCAGCGGGATCCGGGTCATCTCTGCAATGTAGGGTCGGCGCATCCCGGTGGCAGTGGCTTCAGCGATGTCCTCGAGCAGATCGAAAGCCGACTTGTACTGTACCCGGTGACCCGCTTCCACAGCCTTGATTCCCACCGTGATGATCAGATGTGTTTTGCCGACTCCCGCCTGACCGATGACCAACCAGCCGCGACACTGTTCGATGAATCGGCAAGTGGCCAGATCAAAGATCTGCTGCCGATTGATCGAGGTGTTGAAAGAGAACCTGAAGTCCTCCAAGAGTTTGCGTTCCGGGAACTGGGCCTGGCGGAGACGTCGCTCCAGCAAACGGTCGCGCCGGCGGGTGAGTTCGTCGTCGATGAGCAGCTCAAAGAACTCCTGATGAGAGAGACGGCCCTGGATGGCTTGTTGCAGCCGTACGTCAAAGACCTGGGCCAGGCCCGAGAGCCTGAGGTGGCGAAGTTTCCGTTCCAGTTCCAATGAGATCATTCCGGGTCTCCTGAGCGGGGAGTGAGTTGGTACTCAGACAGCGGCCGAATCAACTCGTGGTCGGAGGTGAATAGAGAGCGTTGCGGCACGTCTAGTCGCTTGCATAAAGCCACCAGGGTCCGATAGCGGAAGGCATCGTGAGAGAGAGCCTTGGCACAGGCTTCATTGACGACCGTGGCCGGGTAGCGTCGGGTCAAAGAGATCATGCCTCTCAGGAGCCGGTAGGCCAACACGTCGCGCACCTCCAGGGCTCGCACTGCCCAGCGGTGAGCATCAGAGCCAATCCTGCGGGCTTGCCCGAGCAGCTGACTCTCAGTTCGATAATGAGCGTAGCGTTTGCGTTCCGGAAGATGTGTGGGTTCGGTCTGGAACTGGCCGGGTTTCCGCTTGGGATGCAGGACGACTTGCTGCTCTCGGAAAAAGACTCGGACGATCCGGTCATCCCAGTGCACAGCCACTTCACAGCCAAGCAGATGATTGGGTACCGAGTAGAAGGCTCGATCGACTTCGATGTGGCCATCCACGGAGACCGTGCGACGGCCGGTACGGAAGAAACTGAAGCGGGAGTCGGGTAGAGGTCGAAGACCCTTCTGTTCCTCCAGGAATCGGGGCCAGACCTGCTGTTTGGTGGTGCCGTGGATGCGCTGTCGGGCGACCCGCTCGTTCCAGTTCCGTAGATGCTCATTCTGCTCGGCCAGACTCTCGAACCGTCTGCCCTTCAGGGCACTGGACTTTGTATATCCGATCGTCCTTTCGACTTTTCCATTCTCATTTGGAGAGCCAGGATGGATGGGAATGATGGCAAAACTATAGTGACGGCCCAGCGCACTGAAAACGGCGTTGATCTCGGGATCGACAAAGCAGGCTCGCGTGACTCCGGCCTTCAGGTTATCCAAGCAAACCACGTCTACCGAGCCACCAAACCAGTGGAAGGCATTCTCGACACAACGGACGAAGGTCTCCAGATCCTGCCGCCAGACGACCTCCTCATACGAGTGGCGGGAATAACACAGCACTGCCTTGAACAGGTGGGGGCGACGGTACCGGCCCGATTCGGTTTGTGTCAGAGCTGCTTTGCCAAAGTCCACCTGCATGTCCCGACCGGGTGGAGTTTCCACCCGAGCGAAGACTCGTGGACTCTCGGCTTTGAGCTTTCTGCAAAACCGTTTGACGGAGTTATACGCTCCATCGAAGCCATGCTCCAAAACCAGGTCTTGCCAGATCCGCTTGGCATGCAACCCCAGCTCAAGCTTCTTCTGGATTTCCTCCCGAAAAGGCTCACACGAGCTGCGCCGACCCGGGGGCCGCTTTGGCCGCTTTTGCTCACCCGAGCCGGGGGTCACTTTGGCCGGTTTTGAATCTCGGGACGGATCATGTCGGGCTACAGTCTCTCGACGAACTCCTGTTTCTCGCTCGATCCGCCGATACGACCAGCCCAGCTTCAATAGCGCCACAACCGTTTGTTTCTTCTCCATTTTCAGTACATTGACCATCGGCGCATCCTACGAGGGATGCAGCTCTCAATGGCTCCTGAAAATGGCCGGTTTTTAAGTGGCCCTCACTGGCCGCTTTTGGGTGGCCCCTGACAGCGTTCAACGGTGGCTTTGAGAATAGCTCGCACATTGGCATGCGATAGCTTCCGCGGACGGCCCGATCGAGGTCGATCCTCCAGTCCTGACACTCCCTGCCCAAGATAGCGCCTGCGCCACATTTGCACACTCAGTAGCCGCTTGGAGAGCCTTTCCGCAACTTCAGTCGCCGTCGGCCCCTGGCCGCAAGCCAGAATTATTTGAGCCCGTTCGGCCAAGACTCGATCGGTCTTGGAAGCCCGCAACCAGGACTCCAGTATTCTTCGATCTTGTTCGGGTAGCTTTAGTCGAATGTGGGGTCTTGCCATGCCCAACAATAGCAAACTACCCCGACAATTAACATCGGGAACTTTCCGGACAGTGCACTAGACCGTGTCAAATTGTTGTATCAGGATCGATTCGGGAAAAACCTGGCACTCAGTCAGGCAGTTCAGCATACCCAGGCCGAGATCATCATCCTTACCGACGCCGATTGCCGGATCACTCAAGACTGGATCGATCGGCTGCTGGCTCCGATCCTGTTTGAAGGTGAGGACGTGGTCACCGGCCCCTCTCTACCTGCACCCAGCTCTCATCCCTTTGTTCAGTATCAAAGATCGAACGACCTCGCCTTAATTGCCGGTCGAAGCCGTTATGTGGATGGCGTTTTCGGCAGGAATACGGCTTTGCGACGCAGCGCGCTGGAAAGAGCCGGAGGTTTCAATCCAGAGGTGAGAACTGGAGACGACTATTGGCTGGGAGCGATGCTCCTCAACACCGGCCATCGTATTCGTTTTACCAACAACCCTATCCAAAGCCGTTACGAGACTTCGCCCTGGGGATACCTGAAGCAACAGTCGCGCTGGCTCAGGAATATCCTCTCCATCGGATCTCGCCACAAACGAGATCATGAGTTGCGATCAGCACAGCGGACCGTCGCCATCTCCTGTGTACTCCTGGTCAGCGCTCTGGCGGGGGCATGGCATTGGGGGTTGGCTCTTCCGGCCGCCGCGATCTTCGTTTGGGGAGCCTGGCGCCGGCAACAACGCCTCTTCCGAGCCGGCCCCCACTGGCTTGCTGCACTACTGGCACCGTTTTACCAGATCCTGGATCATCTGGCACGCATCCTGGCGCTGTTTCGCTATCTGATACCGAGCCTGCGCAATCGATGGTAAACCAGCCAGCTTGACAGAGGTTCTGGCTAACATCCCATGAGAGCGGTTCTGGTAAGAACAACGATCGTCCTCAAAAAGAGGACCGCTACCTGCAGAGGAGTTCAGGAGCTTGTTAGGACTCGGAAACGGGGACGCGACCCGACGCACTTTCATCGGGCTGATCTTGGGAATCGTTCTTGGTTACTTGCTTCAACTCTTTCCAATCCCCTTTTTTCTGATTTGCGCTTCTCTTATTGAGCCTCTCGGATTCCTTTGGGCTCGAGCCATCCAAATGGTCCTCCTACCCCTGGTTGCGACTCAACTGGCTGCTGCCCTACTGGTCTCTCGAGGGCGGTTGGTGAATCGGATGGTGGCCAGAGCCAGCGGCCTCTTTGTCTGCTTTCTGACCCTTGGAGCGGTCTTCTCGGTGACCTCGACGACCCTCCTGTTGCGACTGATCCCGACCAACCCAGACACGCTCGCTTCCCTGCGTGCTTCGTTGTTGAACTCTGAGACTCCTCCAGCGACTGCCACAAGTGGGATCTCGCTGTCGGGCTGGTTGCCTGGATTGTTCCCAAGCAATTTCTTTGCAGCCGCCATCTCAGGAGAATTGTTGCAGGTCACGGTTTTCATTCTTCTCCTCGGTCTGGCTCTGAATCGGCTTCCCGCACCGGCTCACGAACAGGCGAGGGTGCTGGCGTCCGATCTGCGCGATGCCGTGCTTCTTCTCATGGTATGGATCCTCAATCTGGCTCCTGCAGGTGTTTTTGGATTGTCTCTGGCCCTCACTCGCCAAACTGGGCTGGATCTGGTCGGCTTTCTGGGGCAATTCGTTGCAATGGTTGTATTCGTCTTGCTCCTGGCAACCCTATTGCTCTATCCGATCGCTATCCTGTGTGGTCGCGTCGGCGTATCTGCGTTTGCCCGAGCCCTGCTGCAAGGTCAATTGGTAGCGATCAGCACCCGATCCTCATTGGCGACGGTCCCGGCCCTCCTGCAAGGGGCCCGTTGTCATCTTCCCCTCCCTGAGTCCGTCCTGGGTTTCATGATTCCTTTCTCAGCATCCAGCTTCAAACTCAATCGGACAATTTCCTCCTTGGTGCGACTCCTGTTCGTGACTCATATCTTCGGGATCACGATAGAAGCGACTCAGCTCATGACCTTCGTTGTGACAGTCCTTCTTTTGAGCTTCAGCTCGGCAGGAGTCCCGACCGCCCTTGGAGCAACAACCACCCTACCCGCCTACCTGGCAGCGGGAGCCCCAATCGAGGGTGTCATTTTCTTGGCGACAGCCGAACTCATTCCCGACATATTCAAGACCCTTCTCAATACCACGGGATACCTCACGGTCACGGTGGTACTCGCTCGCTGGGGTGGGCTTGGCGAAAATGAAGGAGCACCCACAATAGAGGCGTCCCTACTATGACATGGCCCGACCAGAGCAAAGCGGAAGCGCAGGAGAGGGAGCATCTGAAGGTCGCCATGCCCTCAACAGCGACCTCTTTGGTGGGTCTTTTCACAGGCCTCGCTCTGGGAATCTTGATCGAGGTTGGGTTTCTCGAGTTTCTGGCCCCTCTCGCCGTCTTGATCGAACCCCTGGGAACGGTTTGGTCGCGGGCTCTCCAGATGGTTGTCTTTCCCCTGGCAGTAGCGAGCTTGATAGGAGCAGTTGCGAGTGGAAACCTCTCCCTGGGGCGAGTGGTCATTGCTTCGCTCGGCCTGTTTCTCCTGTTGCTCATACTTGGAACGTTCTTTGCCATAGCCACGACAGTGCCTCTGCTGCCGTTAATTCCCGTGACGTCGGAATCCATTCCCTCTTTTGATGTGGCGCCGGAAAACGAGACGATTCCGCTGGATACCCCAGGAGCCACCTCGCTCCGTGAATGGCTGGTCAGCCTCATTCCCGCCAATGTGCTAATGGCCGCAGCCGAGGGAAACCTGGCCCAGGTTCTAGTCTTCGCGATGTTGTTTGCCCTGGCTATGAGTCGATTACCGTACAGTCAGCGAACCCACTTGAGTGGGCTGATTGCCAGCCTGCTTCAAGCCCTCCTGCTCATAGTGCAATGGATTCTGCGTGTCACTCCGATTGCGGTCTTCCTTCTTGCGCTCTCTTTCTCCAGACAGCGGGGGCTTGAGGCTGGCGGCTTGTTAGGGTGCTATGTTCTGCTGATCTCGGCGGTTCTTGTGGCTATGACTCTGCTGCTGTATCCCATCGCTGTGTTCGCCGGACACTTAAAGCTGGGCGTGTTCTCGCGGGCCCTCTTTGCTGGACAAATGGTCGCAGTGAGCACGCGATCCTCACTGGCATCTGCCCCCACCCTGCTTCAAAGTGCCCTCACGATGATGCCGTTGCACAAGCAGACGATAGCTTTTTCAATTCCTTTTGCGGCATCCGTATTCAAGCTCAACCGAACCGTGTCCGGGATGGTGAAGTTCTTGTTCCTAGCCCACATTTACGGGATCGACCCCAGTATGGGCCAGATCGCAACCTTCGCTTTCCTCAATCTGCTGACGAGCATTGGTTCACCTGGCCTGCCCGGAGGTCCAGGAGCATCTCGACTCGTGCCGGCCTACATCGTTGCCGGGATTCCCGTTGAAGGAATCGTCCTGATAGAAGCCGTAGATGTTATCCCCGACATCTTCAAGACCCTGCTCAACACAACCGGCTACATGACGGTTTCAGTGATCCTTTGCCGGCTGGCTCCTTCCCGCTCGGAACCGCAGCCGGTACCTGAGTGACGACTTACGATGCACTATCTGGTCAACCAAGAACACGATTACACGGTGCGGGGATACCTGGAGTCGCCCCGCAGCCGAGCACTGGCTTGTTCGATCGATCTGCTTTATTACCACCAGGCACGCGACTGGCGACGGCTCCCTGCCACGACCTACATCTTCTCCGATCACGAACGCCTGACCCAGCATCAAACCGAGCTGACGATCCAGCTTTGGAATCAGCTCGAGGGCCACGCCGGAGTCAGGCTGCTCAACAATCCGGCTCGGGTGGCCCGTCGCTACGAATTGCTGAGAAAGCTCTATGAGTCGGGACGAAACGACTTCAATGTCTTTCGACTCGATGAGCCACTCGATCAGGTTCGCTTCCCGGTCTTTGTGCGAGAGGAACGCGAACATGATGGGAGCCTGACTGAATTGATCCACGATGCGGACGAGCTCTGCCGGCGGCTCAAGAGCCTGCTCTCACCCCTCCAAAATTACCGAAGCCGGGATCTCATCGTGGTCGAGTTTTGCGACACCAGTAATGGGGAGGGAGTCTACGCCAAGTATTCCGCCCTCAAGATAGGCGAACGCCTCATCCCCCGATATCTGCAATTCAGCCAAGATTGGGAAATCAAGGACGCTAATGCGATCGTCAGTGCAGAAAACATGGCCCGAGAGATGCGCTATTTCAAGGAGAATCCCCACGAGTCTTGGATCAGGAAGACTTTTGAGGTGGCACGCATCGATTACGGGCGGCTCGACTACGGAGTTTTGGGCGAGCGCCCCCAGGTTTGGGAAATCAATACCAATCCCATGCTGGCTGGGATGCCTCGAAACAAGAAGCGATTCGATCGGCCCGACTGGAAGAAGGATTTGTTGGAGCCCAGTCGGCAGCTGAGCCATCAACGGATTCGGGATGCCCTCGAAACGATCGAATCCTCGTCGCTCGGGCGGCCGGAGATCCCGATTCGCATTTCGACGGCTCTAGCTCGTAGCCTGCGCCGGGAAGAAATCATCCATCAGCTCGGCCGGCCGCTGGCCCGATTGAAGCGCTTGCTGAACTCATTTATACCTCGTCCTCGCGTTTGAAGCAGTTAGCCCCCGAATTGCCTCCCGCGCTTTGTAGGAGCCAGCTCCGCCGGGCGGAATCGAAAAATACAGAGAAAACTTTTGCGTAAGCAGCCTGAGAGCGTAGTCTAGAATCGACAGATCGGATAATCAGGGGAGGGCCATCATGTTTTCAAAATTGCATTCAATCAAGCGAACCGCCACTCATCTCCCTGCGACCTGCTCTGTGGTACTGCTGCTCCTCTTCGGATCTGCCTGCACGATTGGTTTCGAAGTCGAGGAGACCACCATTGGGCAGGTGCATGCCGCCATGGAAAGAGGTGAGCTGACGGCCCAAGAGCTGGTCCAGAAATATTTGGACCGGATCGAGGCCTACGACAAGCAGGGACCTTTCATCAACGCCCTCATCACGATCAACCCCGGAGCCATGGAACGGGCTCGAGAGTTGGATGATCTCTTCGCTCGATCCGGATTCGTTGGACCCATGCATGGGATTCCGGTCATCGTGAAGGACAACTACGACACCTTTGACCTGCCCACCACGAACGGGACGCTGGCCTTGAAGGGATCGATTCCTCCCGATGACGCTTTTCAAGTTCGGAAATTGCGGGAAGCGGGCGCTATCATTCTCGCCAAGTCCAACCTGGCCGAGTTTGCTTTGAGCGGGTCTTTCACCGTGAGTTCCATTCTTCCCGGCTATACGCACAACCCCTATGATCCGCTGCGGAGCACGGCAGGCTCCAGCGGTGGCACAGGAGCTGCCATCGCTGCCAATTTCGCAACCGTGGGATTGGGCACGGATACCGGCAGCTCGATTCGCGGGCCGGCTTCCCACCAGTCCCTGGTTGGTTTTCGGACGACCATGGGACTGTCGAGTCGCGACGGCATTGCACCGCTCAGCGCAACCCGTGACGTGGGCGGCCCCATGGCGCGCACGGTTGAGGATGCGGTGGTGGTCCTGGAAGTGATCGCAGGGCCTGATCCGGCTGATCCGGTCACCAGTAGAAGCGAAGGCAAGATCCCGGAAAACTACCGACGATATCTCGATCCAGCTGGATTGTCAGGAGCAAGAATCGGTGTGCTCCGTCAACTCTTCGAGGTCGAGGATACGTTCGATCAGGAGCCGCAGCCGAGACAATCGCAAAGTGCTGATCAGCCCTCCACAAACCAGGAAGAATCTGGCAGTTCCCAACAGGCGGAGGATCATCAAGGTGGCAGCCGCCAACAGCATGGAGACGGCCAACAGCATGGAGACGACCAGCAACAACAGGGCCAAGAGGAAGAGGAGCAGGAAACCCAGCAAGAAGATGAACCGCGAAAGGTGCATCCCGAGATCGTGCGCTTGATGGATCTGGCACTGGCCGACCTGCAGGCGGCCGGAGCTGTGCTCATCGATCCAGTCGAAATTGTCGATCTGGATAAGATCCGAAAAGATTTTCCGCGAATTCGGAGGTTGAAACACGATTTTGAAAAATATCTTGCCAGCCGCCCGGAAGTTCCCGTCAAGACGATCGAAGAGATTCTCGAATCGGGAGACTTCCATCCTTATCTGAGGCTCAATCTGGAACGCACCAAAGAAATAGATTACGTGCCTGAAGAGCACGAAGACTACCCGAAGTATCTGGAAACCGAGGAACGATTGCGAGCCGCCGTTCTAGAGCTCATGGAGGAAAACCAGTTGGACGCTCTGATCTATCCGACGTTTAACTATCCTCCGCGGCTGATTGGGGATCTCAACACCGGTTACGGAGGGAATAGCGGAACACTCTCCCCCCCTACCGGGTTCCCGGCTTTCAATGTTCCCATGGGGTACTCTTTCGGACGACTACCGGCCGGTCTGCAGTTTCTGGGGCGTCCCTTTGCAGAGGCGACTCTGATTCGGCTCTGCTACTCCTTTGAGCAGGCCACCCAGCACCGGCGCCCACCGGACACTACGCCCCCGCTGAGATAGCCTGCGCCGGAAACTGAGCCCCAAAAGTAGCATAGGCATCTTGCCTGTGATATGCACCCCGCGGAAAGCGCGGCCATGGAGCCTGTTGCCCATCGCCTCCCGCCGAAGGAGCCATCTGCCCAAGCCTGCAGGATAGGCAGACGGAGCCTTGTACGATAACCTCCCATGTTGTCATCCGGATTCAAGTTTCAGCTTAGGTGTCTGGCCACCTACTCCGGCTGGGTCACCATCAATCCAGGATCTTCCTTTTGATTCTGGACCATCTCCTCGACGTCTTTGAGCAGCTGTTTGGCGTCGTATATGATGCCGTCTTTGATGGTGTACTTGACTCCGCCGATCCGTTCAGGCCGACCCGTTTCGTCGTTCAACCGCACGGCGCCGGTGCCATAGAGCACCTTCAGGTTGTGCAGGGGATTCTCTTCGATCAGGATCAGGTCGGCGCGTAGTCCCTCGCGGATCACTCCGTATTCAATCGGTTTACCGAGTGGCTTGAAGATCTCTTGGGCACTGTGCATCGTAGCCGCACGGATGACCTCCAACGGATGAAATCCTGCCTCCTGAAGCAACTCCAATTCGAGGATGGTGCCGAAGCCGTAAAGCTGGTAGATGAAGCCGCTGTCGGAGCCGACGGTGACTTTGCCACCCCGGTTCTTATACTCATTCAGGAACTGCATCCAAACCTGATAGAAGCGCTTCCAGGCGATCTCGTCGTGAGTCGTCCAGTCGTACCAGTAGGAGCCGTGGTCAGACCGGCTCGGCGTGTAGTACTCCTGCAAGGAGGGTAGCGTATACAGGGCATGCCAATCGGCGTTGCGGCCCCGCATCACGTCCCGCCCCGCCGAGTAGATAGTCATGGTCGGATTGATATAGAAGTCCATTTCCAGGAACTCATCCTGCAGAGCGTTCCACTTCTTTCCCCCGGGCTTGACCAGATTCCACTGCCGGGCGACTTGACCGAAGCGGAACTGCTCATCGTTGTAATCCATCCCGATTGGCCAGGGCTGGATGTCATGGCTCTCGTACATCGATTCGAAGAGACCGTAGAAATGGGTCACGCTGCCCAGTCCGAGGCGTGCCGCATCGAGGGCATTCATCTGTGCCACTCCCATCTGTCCGAGATGGGCGGTTGAACCCATTTTGTAGGCTTTGGCTTCGTCCAGGAGGGCCGCCATGATCTCGGGTCGCAGGGAACCCAGTTTGAGTCCGTCGACACCTTTGTCAGCTGCAAAACGGACCCATTCACGAGCGTCTTCCGGAGTGCGGACACTGCGACCCTCCCAGCCTGTTCCGGGAGTGTGATAGCTCACGATGTGGGGCGCTACAATCTCGTTGCGAGCGCTGCGCGCCTTCTCGTTGAGCGACCAATCGAGAGGACCCGTGGCGACCCCTCTTACGGTAGTGATGCCATTGCCCAACCAGAGCTTGTAAACGTATTCGGCCGCAGGCGCTTTGGGCACTCCTCCGGTATGGACATGCAGGTCGATGATGCCTGGCATGACATACATCCCCTGCCCGTCAATCTCTTTGCTGGCATCGTCAGGGCGACGATCCTGGTTGATTTCGAGCCTGGGTGCACCGACGCTGCGAACTTGCCCGATTCGGTTCCCTTCGATCACGATGTCAACCGGACTGCGAGGCGGAGCTCCGGTGCCGTCAATCATCGTGACGCCGCGAATGATCAAACGTTCAAACGGGCCTTCCCCTTCGTTGGCTCCCCGGTCGGGAGCCGGAAGCACGCGGGGGCGGGGCTCCTCCTCCTGCGCTGCCGACTGGGCCGGCCTCTGCTGTTGCGAGTGGGCTGGCGTGAGAACGCCCGGAGAAAGCCCCGACAACAGGGTGGCCAGACCGAGTAGCAGGTAGCGACGAGAAGGTGTGTGAAAGTTCATCATAATCCTCTGTTTTGCCAGTTCGAAGAAATCCTCCGGTATCCTACCAGCCGCCGAGATTGTGTGCTACTGCCGGTTACCCGCTTGTCAGGTAGTCTGAATTGGGACTACAATATGGTCGTGGAACGGGGGGTGCGCCTATCGGTTGATGCCGTGAGACAGTTTCGAGCACTTCGGGCTTTTGAGCGCCGCCTTCTTCGCGATGCCATGAAGAAGCATCTCGGAGAATCCGATCCCGGCCAGGAGACGCGCGATTGCTTCCGACTACGCCGTCCGTCAGAGTTTGCAGACTTCGAACTCCGAGTTCAGGACTTTCGAGTTTTTTACCGATTGGCTGGGAACCAGGTGCAGGTGGTCCTGATCGGCCGAAAGAAGGGATCCGAACTGATCGTCGAAGGAAGGAGCTTCGTTCTATGGAGATTGAAAGCATTCGTGAAGTCAAAGCCAAGCTGAGCAAGATCGTCAGCAGTTTGGCAACGGAAGGCTCGGTGATCATTACCAAGCATGGCCGTCCCTGCGCCGTGTTGATGCCAGTTACCGAAGAGACGGATCTGGAGGTCATTGCCCTCTCTCAGAACCGAAGCTTCTGGAAGGTATTTGACGATGCCGTCGATCGCGCCGAGAAACAGGGGTGGACACCGCTCGACGAACTCTAGACGAGTCAAGTTTTCGGGTCGTGCTGACATTGTCAGTCCGAGAAGGTGGGAGCCGGCTTAGTCCGGCGAACTCGGAATCAGCCGAATCCGGTCTGCTGGCCAGGCCAGCAGATTCGCCGCGCGAAGGCGGCTCCCACGTTGTTTGTGGCCTCAGCCGGTTTGAGGCAGGCTCCTAGCCCAGCCACAGATGAGGTCTCAGTCATGGAATCACCCCACCGAAGAGGGCCGACGATGTCCTTCCTATAATGGTATACTTCGCCCACTTTCTTCTAACTGAAACTCGCAAAAGGGGCTCCTTATCTTGAACCCGTTGTCAGGCTGGTCTACGAGTAGATGATGAGAATCACGGCTACATTGTTGAGTGTCGCGACTCTATTAATGAGTTCGGCGGAGACTATATCCATTGGCCCGATCGCTCTCTCCCCTTTTCTCTCAGTCACTGCGGCGCCTGCCGAAGGGGAAGCCGTGCGGCTGGAAACCGCCCAGCAAGTTGTCGAACAGACCTGCCAGGTCTGCCACACCGAGTTCATCGTGGCGGGCAACCTGTCCCTCGACTCATTTGAGGTGGCGGCCGCCCAGGATCATCCACGACTGGCAGAGAAGATGATTCGGAAATTGCGGGCCGGACTGATGCCGCCGGCCGGGGCGCGCCGACCCAGTGAAGAGAGCCTGTCGATTTTGGCAACCGAGCTGGAAACCCTGCTCGACCAGGCGGCGATCGGGAATCCGAACCCCGGCCAGCGCACTTTCCAGCGCCTCAATCGTGCCGAATACGCGAGTGCGATCCATGACCTGCTAGCACTGGATGTGGACGCGGGTGACTTTCTCCCGCTCGATACCAAGAGTGCGAATTTCGATAATATTGCCGATGTCCAAGTGCTTTCGGCTACTCTGATGGAGAGCTATCTTCGAGCTGCCGGTGAGATCAGTCGGCTGGCGGTCGGAGACCCTCGGGCATCCCCCTCCGAAACCACCTACAAAGTAACTCGCTGGGTCTCCCAGACTGAACAGGTGGCAGGCGCCCCTTACGGGACCCGAGGAGGGATCTCGGTAGTCCACAATTTCCTCGCAGACGGGGACTATCGGTTCCGAGTCTCCTTCCATCATGAGACCACCGGCGCCCTCCATGGTAGCGGTCCAGCCAACCTCCACAGCGCTGAAGATGAGGAGCAGATCGAGATCTCGGTCAATGGCCGACGAGAAGCGCTACTGGGCATCGGCCGCTGGATGCATGTGTCGGACCCCAATGGCGTCAATCTGCGAACTCCACCGATCAAAATTAGGGCCGGCCCGCAGCGGGTTTCGGCCGCCTTCATCCGGAAGGTGGAGGGACCGCTGCAGGACCTCATCTCTCCCCATGACTGGTCGATCGCCAGTACCAGCATCGCCGATGCCTACGGGTTTACCAGCCTGCCTCACCTGCGGGATCTAGCGATCACCGGACCCTACGATCCAACCGGAGTTTCGGAAACTCCCAGCCGGCAGAAAATCTTCAGCTGCCAGCCAGCCGCCCCTTCCCAGGCCTCCGCTTGCGCGGCTGAGATCCTGACTCGACTCGGGCCTCGGGCCTATCGGAGACCCCTCTCCGACACAGAGCTGGCGGCCCTGATGTCCCTGTTTCGGGTTGGCCAGTCAGAGGGCGGTTTCGAGTCGGGAATCCGCACTGCCCTGGAGGGCCTTCTGGCCAGTCCTCACTTCGTGTTCCGTTTCGAAGAACCTCCGACCGGCGCCGATCCCAATCAGGCCTACCCGATCAGCGAACTTGACTTGGCTTCGCGCCTGTCATTCTTCCTGTGGGGCACGGGTCCGGACAATGAGTTGATTGGGCTTGCCGCCGAAGGAAAACTCTCCCTTCCCGGGATGTTCGAGCAACAGACCCGTCGTCTGCTGTCAGATCCCCGCTCCCGGGCCCTCTCGACTCGCTTTGCCGCACAATGGTTACGCTTGCAGGATCTCGAGAAGATCCACCCCAACGTACGTACCTACCCGGACTTCGACCAGCAGCTCAAAGATTCGATGAGGCGCGAGACCGTGCTGTTCTTCGACAACCTGGTTCGGGAAGACCGGAGCGTGCTCGATCTCTTCACAGCCGACTACACCTTCGTTGATGGGCGTCTCGCTCGACACTATGGTATTCCCGCGGTCATCGGCAGTCACTTCCGGCGAGTTCCCTACCCCGATTCCCGACGCAGCGGACTGTTCGGCCATGGCAGCATCTTGACTCTGACTTCTCATGCCAGCCGAACCTCGCCGGTGCTTCGAGGCAAGTGGGTCATGGAGGTCTTGCTGGGCAGTCCGCCGCCGCCGCCGCCGCCCGATGTGCCCGATCTGGAGGAGGCTGGCGAGGCCGAAGGGGGTCGATTGCTTTCGGTGCGCGAGCAAATGGAAAAGCACCGTGCCAATCCGGCCTGCAGTCCTTGTCATCAGATGATCGATCCACTCGGTCTGGCACTGGAAAACTTTGATGCGACGGGAGCCTGGAGGCTCAAGGATAAGGGAGTCCCCATCGACGCCTCGAGCCGGCTCTACGATGGGACCCCGATGCAAGGTCCAAGCGACCTGCGTAAGGCACTGCTGAAGCGTTCCAGCTCGCTGATCCGAACTTTCACCGAAAACATCCTCGCCTATGCACTGGGCCGGCGAGTGGAATACTATGACATGCCTACCATCCGGCAGATCGAGCGGCAGGCGGCCGCCAACGATAACCGAATGTCCTCCTTTATTCTGGGGGTGGTCAGGAGCCCGGCCTTCCGTATGAAAGCCAGCGCCAATTAGTCCGAGGTTTAGGAATATGGGCTTCATCACCAGGAAACACATCCCGCGGCGTACTTTTCTCCGAGGCATGGGAACGACCCTGGCACTACCCTATCTGTCGGCCATGTCGCCTGCCGGAAGGGTTCTTGCCTCACAGACAGCCCAGGGCGGACTCAATGAGACCCGTCTGGTGTGTGTTGAGATGGTGCACGGTGCCGCCGGAAGCTCCAATTGGGGAAGCAGCCAGAACTTCTGGGCTCCAACTGAAGCCGGTCCCGCGTTCGACCTCAGCCCAAGCGCTTTGAGCCCCTTAGAACCTTTCCGTGACTACCTGACGATCATCAGCGATACCGATGTCCGCAACGCCGAGGCATCCATACCAAAGGAGATCGGAGGCGATCACTTCCGCTCTAGCGCCGTCTTCCTGACCCAGGCCCACCCCAAGCAAACCGAGAGTTCGGATATTTTCGTGGGGACGTCCATGGATCAGCTATACGCCCAGCGCTTCGGACAGGACACTCCGATCCCCTCGATGCAACTTTGTATCGAGAACGTGGATCAGGCCGGAGGCTGTGCCTATGGCTACTCCTGTGTCTATACCGATACCATCAGCTGGTCGTCGGCGACTCAACCGCTTCCCATGATTCGCGATCCGCGGGTCGCCTTCGACATGCTTTTCGGCGCCGGGGGAAGCGCTCAAGAGCGGGCAGCCCGGCGACGCTCGAGCCAGAGCATCCTCGATTTCGTGCTGGGTGAAGTTGCCCAGCTGAAGGGGGAATTAGACACCCCGGACAGTCGCCGCATGGACCGCTACCTGGAGAATATCCGGGAAATTGAACGCCGCATTCAACGGGTTGTCGAACGGAATATCAGCGGCCGGATGAGAGAGCTCCCGGGAGCTCCGGCTGGCGTTCCTGACTCCTTCGATGAACATGTCAAACTGATGTTCGACCTCCAAGTGCTGGCATTTGAATCTGACATGACCCGGGTCTTCTCTTTCAAGATGGGCCGCGATGCGTCGGGGCGCGTCTACCCGGAAAGCGGTATCGACAAAGGGTTCCACCCCGCCTCACACCACGGGAACAAGGAAAAGAACATCGCAGAGTTCTTCCAGATCAATCGCTACCACGTGGGGCTGATTCCCTATTTCCTGGAAAAGCTCGCCGCTATCCAGGAGGCGGAAGCAACATTATTGGAAAAGACAATGGTCATCTACGGTTCCCCGATGGGAGATGCCAACGTCCACAACCATAAACGGTGCCCGCTTTTCGTGGTCGGAGGCTGCAACGGCAAGCTCAGAGGAGGTCGCCATCTGCGGGCATCTCCGGAAACACCAATGGCCAATGTGATGTTGAGTCTCCTGCAGCAACTGGGCTTCGAAGAGATGGAAAGCTTTGGAGACAGCACGGGCCCTTTCTCGTTTTCTACGTAGTGGAGCAATTATCGGTATGAACTTTTTGAGGCTGGCTGCTGGCCGGACCAGTCAGGAAAGAGAATTGGTGAAGCCCTTGGAGTGCGCGTGGCCATGGAGCCTGTTGCCGAACTCTTCAGGCTACTCAAGATCACGACGCTCAGCCGCATTCCAAAGCGGTAGCTCAGGTTTTCCAGGCCCGCCCAGAAAGGAAAATGACGACCCCGCTACCGCACTCCAAATCGTCGCGCTTCGGTCGCAGAGGATGACTCCTTCGCCGGAAGGTGAGCCGATTTGGAGTGCTGCAGCGGGATCGCTGGCGAAAACTAGACGATTCTCTAAGAAGTTGAGCTGCCGCTTTGGTATCCGGCCTGAAACCGTCGGAAGTTCACGTCCCCCGATTCCTAAGACCCGCTTCGCCGGACAACCGCCACCAGGCGCTAGTAAGGCGATTATCGGAAGTCTGCTTGGCCTCGCGCTCCTCGGCTGGAGCGCACTGGCAGCCATCCCCTCTTCCAGTGCACCTGTGGCCGAAGCAGCCATGAATGGCGACCTCGAGAAAGTGCGAGCTCTGCTCGAACTGTCGGCGGACGTGAATTTGGCCCACGGCGATGGCAAGACCGCACTCCACTGGGCGGCTGGCAATGGAGACAAGACGCTGGCCGAACTCCTGATTCAGGCCGGGGCCAACCTCGAGTCTGCAACTCGGATCGGTCATCATACCCCACTCCATGTGGCGAGTAGCGCAGCTAGGGGTCGGTTAGTGAAACTCCTTCTTCAAGCTGGAAGCAACGCCGACGCCCTGACCACGACAGGGGGGACACCGCTTCATTTTGCGGCGGCCGCGGGAAGCACTCTGGCTGTCAGCACGCTGCTCGAGCATGGCGCTGCAGTCAATCCCAGGGAACCCCATTGGGGACAGACACCCTTGATGTTCGCCGCCGCGGCGGCTCGGACTGAAGTGATTTCGCTGCTTATCGGCCATGGAGCAGATCCGGCGATCACCGCCCAAGTGATCGACATCGTGGATCGCAACCGGGCAGATCAGGCAGATCGTCGCAGCTACCGGCAACGATTGCAGGAGCCGGGACGGGAAGGGGTCCAGGGGTCCAGGGATTCCAATTCCCAGCAGGGGTCCAATTCCCAGAGGGGGGAATCCGATGCCGAAACCCTTCTCGCCGCCAAGAAACTGGAGGAGAGGGAGGAGGCCGAGCGACGAGGGGGAGAGCCGGTCCCTCTCAATTATGCCGATCTGGTGGGAACCCATGGGGGTCTGACTGCTCTGCTGCTGGCGGCGCGAGAAGGTCATGCCGAGACTGCGCTGGAGCTGGTTTCCCGGGGAGCAGACGTCAACCAGGTGAGTGCTGCCGGCAACACGACTCCCATGCTCATCGCCATGATCAATGGTCACTTCGACCTGGCCATGCTCCTCTTCGAACGCGGCGCCGACCCCAACCTTGCCAGCGATGCTGGAGCCACTCCACTTTACGCCGCTTTGAACATGCATTGGGCACCCAAAGCCCGACATCCTCAACCTGTCGATTACCAGCAGCAAGAGCTATCTTATTTAGAGGTGATGAGGACTCTCCTGGAGGCCAGCGTCGATCCCAACGCGCGATTGAAGAAGACGTTGTGGTACACCACCTATAACCGCGATCTGCTGGGCGTAGACAGGACCGGAGCAACGCCCTTCTGGCGGGCTGCTCATGCCCTTGACATCGAAGCCATGCGACTGCTCCTCGCTTTTGGCGCTGATCCCACGCTGCCCACGACCAAGGTCCCGGGGCGCCGCCGTCAGGAGGAGACTGATCAGTCAGGGTTACCACCGGTTCCCATCGGCGGCCCAGCCGTATATCCGATCCACGCCGCCTCGGGTGTCGGCTATGGACAAGGGTATGCCGGAAACTCGCACCGTCATATACCCGATGGCTGGATTCCCGCCGTCCGCTTCCTGGTTGAAGAGATGGGTGCCGATGTGAATGCACGAGACCATAACGGTTACACACCGCTCCACCATGCTGCCGCCCGGGGAGACAACGAGGTGATCCGTTATCTCGTCGAGAAGGGTGCCAAAGTGACGGCGGTGAGTCGCCGGGGACAAACTACCGCCGATATGGCCAACGGTCCGGTGCAGAGGATACAACCGTTCCCGGAGACCGTCGCCCTTCTCGAGCGCCTGGGTTCGAAGAACAACCACGAATGTGTGAGTTGCTAGGAAGGGCTCCTCGTCACCTCGACGAGACCGCTGAGCATTTGAGTTAAGTCTTGACAGGCCAGTAATCTTACCGGGAACTTTCGGTGGTCGGTGCCAAACTCGAAATCCGAAACTCGAAGCACGAGAGGAAACCCGAAGACCCAAGCTTCAAAACAAAAAAGCCCATAACTTATCCGTGGGCTAGAGGGGGGAAGAACCAATGAAACGCAACCTGCACAATGCACTACTCTTCCTGGTGTGCTCGCTGTTGACGGCGAATCTGACAGTGGCCCAGCAGCGGCCCATGAGTCTGGTCGATCTGCTGGAAGTTCCTCAGCTGTCCGACCCGCAACTCTCGGCTGACGGACGACAACTTCTCTTCGTACTCAACCAGGCAGACTGGGAAGCCAACCGGCGAATCGGCCATATCTATCGCCTGCAAATCGGTGAAAGCGAGCCGGTCCAGATGACACAGGGCAGTTCCAGCGAGAGCTCCCCGCGCTGGTCCCCGGGAGGCGATCTCATCGCTTTTCTGGGACGCAGATCTACCGAGCCCGGGAAAGAAGAAGCGGCCCAGACTCAGATATTTCTGATGCGAGTCAGGGGCGGAGAAGCCTGGCAATTCAGCCATCATCCGACATCGGTGTCGAATATCAGCTGGGCGCCCGATGGACAGGCCATATATTTCCTTGCATCCGACGAAAAATCGGCGGAACAGCGTGCCCGAGAGAAGCTGCAAGACGATGTGTTCGCCTTCGACGAAAACTACCAGCAAACCCATCTCTGGAAGATTCAAGTTGAGGACGGTGAGGAAACAAAACTCAGCCAGGGCGACTATTCCATCACAGGCTACCGGGTGGGCCGCCAAGGGCGGAAATTTGTCGTGACAAGAGCCCCCAATCCACTACTCGGTTACGGACATCTCAGCGAGCTCCACCTGATGGATGTTTCGGGTGGCGGATGGGTGCGTTTGACTCACAACGACATTCGAGAACGAAGCTACGATCTTTCTCCAGACGGCAGCAAAGTCCTTTTCACCGCCGCCGTCAATGACTCTTTCGAACGCTATTACGACAACAATCTCTTCGTCGTCCCGACCGGGGGCGGCAAGCCGGAAATGCTCCTGCCGGAACTCCGCCATGGGATCGACTCAGCTGTTTGGTCGGCCGATGGGAACTCGATCTTCATGCTGTGCAACATGGGCGCGAACAACGATCTGTTCGAACTCGATTTAGCGAGTGGCGAAGCGCAACGGAAAAGCTCCGGAGAGCATTCCCTGGGCCAGTGGACGTTTTTCCCCGAAAACCGGACTCACGTGGTCACGCGCAACCACCCCTACAGTCCGGGTGACATACATCTGCTACGCCCTGGAACCGGCGAGCTGAAGCAGGTTAGTTGGATTTTCGAGCACCTGGGCAAGAAGTTCAAGCTCCCCCGCATGGAGCGAGTCCAGTGGAAGGGCTCGGACGGGGTGGAGGTGGAGGGGATCTTGACCTACCCCATCGACTACCGCCAGGGTAGGCGTTATCCTCTGGCTGTGATCACCCACGGTGGGCCCCGCTCATCGGACAAGATGCGCTTCAGCAGTTGGAGCCGCTATCGGCCGGTGCTGGCCGCCAAGGGCTATGCCGTACTACAGCCCAACTACCGAGGAAGCACGGGGTACGGGGACGCGTTTCTACGCGACATGGTGGGCCACTACTTCAATCAAGCACACCGGGATGTGATGGCCGGCGTCGACCATCTGATCGAAAGGGGCATTGCCGATCCCGATCGGATGGTCAAGATGGGTTGGAGCGCCGGTGGCCACATGACGAACAAGATCATCACGTTCACCAACCGTTTCAAAGCGGCGGCCTCGGGGGCCGGAGCATCGAACTGGATTTCCATGTATTCGCAGAGCGACGTGCGCTCCAACCGGACGCCCTGGTTCGGAGGCACTCCCTGGCAAAAAGACGCACCCATCGAGGTTTATTGGAACAACTCACAACTCAAAGACGCCTGGAAGGTTCAGACACCGACCATCTTCTTGGTGGGAGAACTCGATGCCCGTGTCCCCATGCCCCAGTCGGTTGAAATGTACAGGGCGCTCAAAAGTAACGGCGTCGACACTCACCTTTACGTAGCGCCGCGCGAGCCTCACGGGTGGCGCGAACTCCGCCATGAGCTCTTCAAAATGAATGTGGAACTCGACTGGTTCGAAAAACACGCTAAGGGGAAGAGCTATGAATGGGAAGCGGCCCCGACCAAGGAAGAGCCTCGGATGTAGCCAGTGTTAAACAGTCTGGCGTCTCTGCCCCCACTCCCTATAAGATGGGGTCTGGCAACCAGGAGTAGACATGGAGACGGAGTCCCGACCCCTCATAGAGATAGCCGTGCCGCTGGCGGCCCTGACGATCTTTCTCTTTCTGCTATCTCTCCTGATTGCCCAGTTAGTCGGTGGAATCGGCTCGCCGCTCCACTGGCTGGTATTACTCGCAGTGGCACCACTGGCCCATCTGGCCGCCGACTTGGCCTCGGGTTTGGCCCACTGGTTCTGTGACAACTTCCTATCAGTCGAAACGCCTTTTGTGGGGCGAATAATCATCTACTCCTTTCGTGAGCATCACAGGGACCCACTGGCGATGACCCGACATGGCTTCGTCGAGCTCAACGGCACCAACTGCCTGCCTCTGGTCCCAGTCGTCGCCCTCGGCCTCTGGTTCGGCTACGGGCTGGACGACGGCCTGCCGGCCACAGCGTTTAGGGGTTTTCTAATCCTCTTCTCGCTGCTGATTTTCCTGACTAACCAGTTCCACGTGTGGGCCCACGTCGAGAGCCGACCGCGGATCATCAGCTGGCTGCAGCGGAAGCGCTTGATCCTGCCCCCCGACCAGCATGATGTCCATCACAGCGCAAATCACGATTCCGCCTATTGCATTACCTCAGGCTGGATGAATCGGGCGCTCGACGCGCCGGGAGTCCTGGATCTCTGCGGCTGGCTCCTGGTCGCTCTTGGCATCCCACGCGACGAGGATTAGGCACCTACGGGCAACTTCTGAGCATTTGAGTCAAGCTTTGCAAACGATGGGCGATCGTGGCGGGATTTCCGGTGTCCGGCGAACTCGGCATCAGCCGAATCCGGTCTGCTGGCCAAGCCAGCAGATTCGCCGCGCGAAGGCGGCTCCCACGTTCTTTGTGCTCTCCTGCGACCTCATTCACCCTTACAGAGCTCTGATGATCCTGCCCCCATCCTCAGGGCCGGGCGGGACGCGGCCAGCTCTTTGTTGCTCGGAGCTCGAAGATGGCCTGCATCAATCTCGTCCTCGCGCCTTGACCTGACTCGCGTCGCGCTCCCAACAATTGGTACGTTATTTCAGAATCGCTCGTCTAGTCCAGCTGACGTTGTGCGAACTGAAACTCCCCGCTTCTGGTTCCAACTAGAAGTAACTGTTTCCCCAGCAACACGCCGTCGGTAGCCCAGGCGGGGAATCGATCCGGTGTCGGTTGCCACGAGCCATCGGTGTAGGTCAACCGTCGACCGTGGGGATCCCCGGGGACCAGCAGATCGGTCACCTCACTGCCATGGCTGCTCAGACGACGGGGTGGACGGCGTGGGGTCCAGTCGTCGTTCTCTTCCAGTACCACTTCAAAGTCGAGTCCGTCCTCGTTTGCCAGCAATCTCCAGTGGCCCAATGAAGCTTCCATCCAGAGAGCCTGTTCAGGACGTGGACTCACTGGGCCGGCCACTGGGCACCCCTCTAACTCCAACATCGGAGCAACCAGATCCTTGGGCTGAGTGAAAGATCGGTCGGGCTGAATCAAGATCTGGGAAATGTCCCGAAAACCGCCTCCCGTATTGCGCAATGTCGCCACCAGTTCCTCTCCAAACGCCTCCAGACTGGGGCGACAGCATCCACAAATCGAGGCTTCCTGCTGGGCAGTCAGGTTGATCTCTTGGACTCCGTTCCCTTCGACGACCGCAAGATAGAGATCAGCTGGCTCCTCGGCCCGAGGAGGAGCCTCCCGGGCATCGATCCAAATCCCGTGGAGCGCTCCCTTCGAGTTAAAGGAAATCGCCGGGAAACCACGATAAGCACGCTCTTGGACCTGGTCCAGTCGGATCGGTTCTCCAAATGTTTGAGCTGCGTCCCGGCTCACGGCAACATATACATGGCCGTCGCGCGCGCCCCAAGCAACCGCGAACCGGCCTCCAACACCTGCGGCCAGCGCCGGTCGTAGCTCATCCAAGTCAATACCCCCTACCGAACCAAGCGCCGCGTTTACGCGGACCGGCTCAGAGAAGGCGTCACCGGGTTCGCTCCGGGCCACATAGATATTCGAACCCTCTTCTTCCTCCTCACGCCAGACCAACAGCAAACTCGAGCCGTCCGGACTCAGCAATTGAGGTTGATAGACCTGTCGACCTTCAAGGAACCCGAAACCCGGCTCAGGCGTTAGTTCGGGCACGGCAAGTTCAGGTTCGCTACAAGCCGGGAATAAGAGGACCGCGGCTAGCGCGGATACTTGACTCCATTTCAAAATAGACATGGGTGATCCTCAATAGAAAATTTGATTGAATCAACTCAAACTTGGCCGGGTTAGCGCGGTCAGCTCGAAGATCCTTCCCCGCGTTCACTTCGGCCTTCTCGGTCATGCTCCCCCTCTCTCTCACGGCCGCCATGCTCACCTTCTCCAACTTCGGGATGGGCGGTCCACCCCTCAAAGTTGTTGCTAGTGGCCTTTAGCTGAACCTCTCTCTTCTCACCAGGAGCCAGATCGGCTGGAATTGTCGGACCTAGCTCTCTTCCGTTCGACAGGTGAACCTCAACTCGCACTCTCTTCAAGGTCTCGTTGGTGGTGTTTGCCACCGTGCCCGTAAAGGAATTAGTTTCCGCATCGTAGGCCAAAATCAATCGGGCGCCGTTTCGTACGTGATCGTAGCTCTCGTTCAAAGCGAGTTCAGTACCTGATTCTTCGCCTTCCTCTCCATGCTCGCCTTCACCGCCTCGTTCGTGCTCTCCCTCCCTCTTCCGATCATGTTCACCGCCAGCCAGCTCCGGTTCTCCCCGACTCGCAGTGATGCCATCTGAATCTCGCTGCTGTCCGCTCTCCGCATCATGCAAACACCCGTTCATAAAGGGCAAGAGCGAAACGAGGACAATCGGGACAAGGGCTCGAATCATTTGATTCATGGAAATCCTTCCTTTCTGTGAACTAGGAGTGCGCGGCAGAAATGATTGTGGCGAGCAGAGTTTCATGATCTGGTTCACCTGCGTGACCGACCTCCTGCGTTATTGGGTCAATTCCCAGAAACCTGTTCAGGAATTCGAGACACAGAGCCGAGACCGGATCGCCTGGCTCGGCAAATCTTGACCCCATTGAGGTATGGGTTCGATCCGGTATCTCGTGAACCGGGTGAATCTTGTGCCCTTTCTCTTGCAGAGCCTTGGCCAACGCATGGGTCATCTCGGCCCGTCCAGGCCCATCTTGATCCGCGAAAAGAAAGAGAATCGGAGGAGCGTCCTTGCTGGCATAGGTTATGGGCGAGGCCGTGACAATGACCTCTTCGCTGGTACCGAACTGAGTCGCCAGTCGTTGTCCGCTCGAAGCCAGGTTGTGAACGTCATAAAGCCCGCTGATCAGGATTGTGGCAGAAATGTGCTCCCCGGGCGAAAGGTTGTGGACCGCCAGGTACTCTTTGTTCAGAGTCAGGGAGGCTGCCAGGTAGCCGCCAGCCGAAGCACCCATGACGAACAATTTGTCGGGATCTCCGCCGTACTCGGCGACGTTTGTACGCACCCAGGCAAAGCCGGCGGCCACATCCTGGTTGAAGACAGGAAACTTCACCGGTGGCGAAAGGCGATAATTGAGCGAAGCCACGCCGAGCCCCATGGAAGCAAGAAAACTCGCTATAGCAAGATTTGATCCTTTTCCTTTATCACCCTGGTTAAGCCCCCCACCATGCATCCAGACGACGACTGGAAAGTTCTTGATGCCCTCAGGAACGTATAAATCAAGCTTGCTCTCCGCGAACTCCTCGTAGGCCAGATCTCTGAAAACCTGGAACTTATGATCTCCGCGCACCGCTTCTTTTCTGGCCGCGCCTTTTGACACGGGCGGACTCCCATCCCCCATCCAGGCCATGCTCTGGCCCGCAACATTCAGATTTCCAAGCATGCCCTTGATCATGTCCGCTTGGGTGCCCCACTCCGCCTGGGTGGTGGTTATCATCAGGATGACAACTTGGCCGGCCTGATGCTTGGCCAAAATCAGGCTGGTCATCGCCAGAGACCCTTGATTCCAGTCGACAATGGCGCTGTCGTCGGAAGAGGAGATCAGTTTCGGTTTCCTACCCCCGTGCATTTGAACGATCAGGCCAGCAAGAATTCTCCTCAACGGCATCGAGGCAGGCGCGGGCCTTTCATATATCTTGACCCATGGCACGCTCTGGCCCGAAGCGGGTGTGAGATGAAGAACATTGAAATCATCCAGGTCTGGCTGGGCCTCGAATCGGTTCGAATAGGTAAAGGTAAAGAAACTTCCCTTGAACTCACTCTCTTGGGCAGGGGCAGCGAGTGAGGACAGAATGGCCTGGGTCAAGCAAGCAAGGGAGATTAGTTTTCTCAAATCGAGTCCTAATGGCGGCGGCCTGTTTGTTTTCGAAACACTCTACCAGCGGCTCTTGTGAATTGGAAACGAGCCGCTACGGCCCAGGCTGTTTTACTCTGTGTGCGGTAGAATTGCCACAACGCGAAACGATGAATGTCTCTCACAATCGACAAATGTCCGAGACGAAAGCCTTCAATACTCTCAAGGATTGCCGCCACGGAAAGTTTCTCTTCAACCGGAACGACGCGTATATCGGCCGGTCTTTGGAACTCTACGGCGAATACAGCGAGGGTGAGGTGTCCCTGTTCCGCCAGGTCCTCAAACCGGGTTTCACGGTACTTGATCTGGGAGCCAATATCGGTGTCCACACGGTCTTTCTGGCGCGTACCGTAGGCGAACGAGGGAGAGTCTATGCGTTTGAGCCACAACGTCTGCTGTTTCAAACGTTGTGCGCCAATGTTGCACTTAACTGCCTGACGAACGTCATGTGCGAGCACGCCGCCGTATCCGACCGCGCCGGAAGGATGAGAATTGGCGACCTCAACCCCTGGACTCAGCAGAACTTCGGCGGCTACGAGATGACCGAGTTCAATGGGGGAGATCCGGTTCCCCTGGTCACCGTCGACTCCTTCGAGCGGAAGCGTTGCGAATTCATGAAGATCGACGTCGAAGGGATGGAACTGGAGGCGATCCGTGGAGCCAGCGATACGATTTCACGGACGCAGCCCATTATCTACATTGAGAACCGCCAGCAAGACAAGTCGGACGCTTTGATTCAGCTGATCAGCTCTTACGGCTACGACCTGTATTGGCACCTTCCCTGCTTGTTCAATCCATCCAATTATGCCGGTAATGCGGACAACGTCTTCGGCAAAGTGATTTCCCGGAACATGCTGTGCATGCCGAAGGGCTCGAGCGTAGATATTCGCAACATGCAACCGGTGGAGATAAAAGTTAGGGGGCAAGGCGCCCCAGGAGACTTCATCTGATCGACCCCTGGAAGTTCCAGGGAGAATTTCCCGAACGCTGGTACGGCGGAAAATGGGCCAGAAACCTCGAAAATATGGACCAGCTCTATCAATCCGTGGAGTCGATGTTTCGAGAAGCCCGCGAAGTCGTGATTCACAGAGGATTCTCAGAAACGGTGCCAGCAGATTTCGAAGACGACTATTTCGATTGGCTCTACATTGACGGCAATCATTCCGATCAGCATGTCCTGAACGACCTTGAGTTATCTTTTCGTAAAGTAAAGCCGAGAGGACTGATTACAGGGGACGACTACACCTAGTGCGCTGTCCGATAAGTTACCGATGTTAATAGTGGCCGAGCGATTCGCGAGCATTTTGGACCTTTGCCAGGATTGAGTCAGCAGTGGCGCGCCACTTGAAGGGCTTGGCCAAGCGTTGATTGTGAACCCGAATATATCTTTTGATTTCCTGTCTCAACTCTTGGACGCTGCTGAAAGAGTTTCTGTAGATCGAACGGCGCTCCAGCTGTGAGAACCAGCTTTCGACGGCATTGAGCCAGGAGGCGCTAGTGGGCGTAAAGTGGAGGTGGTATCGGGGCCGCTGGGCCAGCCAGCTTTGAACCTGCTTGGTCTTATGAGTGCTCGAGTTGTCCAGGATTAAGTGGACATCCAGTTCGGGCTCGACCGCTTGATCAATCTGGCGGAGAAAAGCCAGGAACTCCTTGGCTCGGTGCCTATTGGTGATGCGGCCCATGACCTCACCTGTCACCACATCGAATGCGGCATACAGACTGGCTGTACCGTGGCGCTTGTAATCGTGTGTCCGGCGTTGGATCTGTCCCGGTCTGAGCTGGAGCATCGGCTGAGTTCTATCCAGAGCCTGGATCTCAGTTTTCTCGTCCACGGATAGAACCAGCGCATTGTCGGGCGGATCCATATACAGCCCCACCACATCGATTACCTTTTCGGCGAAGTGAGGATCGTTGCTGATTTTAAAGTTACGGACTCGATGCGGCTTCAGGTCGGCTGCCTTCCAGATCTGGGCGACTTGATGTTTGCTCACTCCGGAGTGTTCGGCCATCAGTCGCACACTCCAGTAGGTCGATTCCCGTGGGATGCGTTCAACGGTGGCTTTGAGAATAGCTCGCACATTGGCATGCGATAGCTTCCGCGGACGGCCCGATCGAGGTCGATCCTCCAGTCCTGACACTCCCTGCTCAAGATAGCGCCTGCGCCACATTAGCACACTCAGTAGCCGCTTGGAGAGCCTTTCCGCAACTTCAGTCGCCGTCAGCCCCTGGCCGCAAGCCAGAATTATTTGAGCCCGTTCGGCCAAGACTCGATCGGTCTTGGAAGCCCGCAACCAGGACTCCAGTATTCTTCGATCTTGTTCGGGTAGCTTTAGTCGAATGTGGGGTCTTGCCATGCCCAACAATAGCAAACTACCCTGACAATTAAAATCGGAAACTTTCCGGACAGTGCACTAGGGTGAGAAAGAAGGTTTTCCGGTCAGAAGAGCGGTCCAGGATTTTATTGAGGACAAGAGACTAGATCACCAGCTAGAGCTTCTTGGTTCTCAATTCATCATCTCGCTTTAGAAAATGTTTGTGTGAAGTGGTTGTCGCTCGTATCGTGGGTGCCAGACAAGAGCAAGAGGGTTCTTCTCAATGTTCGATTTCCTCGACCGTTTTCGGCCCGAGTGGGCGAAGCCGAGCGATCAGCGGATCGTCGAGGTGGGTTGGCTGCTCGATCCGGTGAAGAGCAGCGTCATCTGGGCCGAGCCGCGCCCTGTCAGCCGCAACCTTGGGGCTTCGCCGCACGCCAAGTCGGCCAATCACTGCCTCGCCGTGCGAGACATCGAGGCGCGCCCGTTCGGGGTCCCCTGCCCCGTCGACCTGCACCTCAGATTCGCGCCTAATAAGGAAGGCGTGCCCAACATCGTCAACGTAGCGGGTGAGCGTAGCAGCATCCGCAGCAACTACATTTCAAAAATGGTGAAGCTGGTATCACCCAGGGAGTGGCGACAGCCTGAGCACCCACTCATTCAAGTAGCTACGCCCTATCTTTTCCTGGCCGACGAGCCGGTCTATATGGAACAGGTTCCGGCCTTCCTGCATTACCGAAGCACTCCCCTTCCCGGCACACAGTTCTGCGGTCGCTTTCCCATCCACATCTGGCCGCGCCCACTGATGTGGGCCTTCGAGTGGCTCGACCCGGCACGCGACATCATCTTGACGCGCGGCGAACCCTGGTTCTACGTGCGCTTCGAAGCCGTAGACCCATCCCGGCGGGTGCGCCTCCTTGAGACGGAAAAAACTCCGGAGCGCCCTCGGAGTGCGTTTGTTGGGGCATATGCAAAAGGCCGGACACTGAGACATCAGAACGCTATAATGGCCTATGCATACTCAGCAGCCTGAACCCGGAGGCATACGTTTCGGGTATTGGATGCCCGTCTTCGGCGGGTGGCTTCGCAACGTAGCCGATGAAAACATGGAAGCTTCCTGGCCCTATCTCAGGAAACTGGCCCAGCGAAGCGAGAAAATCGGATTCGATCTCACTCTGATCGCAGAGCTCAATCTGAACGATATCAAGGGACCTGACGACCCGTGTCTCGATGCCTGGTCCACGGCAGCGGCCCTGGCAGCCGTCACCGAACGACTCGAGATCATGGTCGCGGTACGCCCCACATTTCACCTTCCCGCGGTCCTCGCCAAACAGGCAGCCAACATCGACCACATCAGCTCGGGCCGTTTGACTCTCAACCTGGTGGCCTCCTGGTGGGCCACTGAGGCGCGCCAGTACGGAGCTCACTTCGACCGCCACGATCAACGCTATGAAAGGGCGGAGGAATGGCTCGAGGTGGTGGACGGACTCTGGAAGCACTCCACGTTCTCCTATTCCGGCGATCACTTTCAGATTGAAGCGGCCAAGCTGGAACCGAAGCCGGTTCGCAAACCGCGGCCCACAATCTATGCTGGCGGAGAATCCCCGACCGGCAAATCACTGATCGCCCGCAAGGCCGACGGCTATCTCACCCATGGAGATCCTCCGGCCCTGGTTGGGGAACGGATTTCCGTGATGAAGCGTTTGAGAAGCGAAGCAGGGCTTCCCCCGCTGATCTTCGGGGCCGCCGGTTATGTGGTCTGCAAGCCGAGCCATGAAGAGACCCAGCATGAACTCGCCCGGATCACGGATGTTCGACAAAACGAAAGGAGTTTCGCCAGCTATCAGGACTGGGTGGCCAACACTCAGCTCGAGGATGCTCTGTCTCTGCAAGACTATTCCGTCTCCAACCGCGGCCTTCGAGCCGGCCTGGTGGGAACACCCGAGCAGGTGGCCGACAGGATCATCGAATTCGAAAAGGCTGGGCTCGATCTGCTACTGCTTCAATTCAGCCCACAACTGGAGGAAATGGACTATTTTGGTCGGGAAGTGATTCCCCTGGTACGCGAGAAAGAAGCGGCTCTGGGCTGAGACTCGAATCCGCGCCGCAGGCGCCTTGGAGTGCGCAGAGTTTGCTGTCCCTGGCCCGATACACCTACCCATTCCGCCCTGGCCAATCTTCTACAAAGGTGTAGTGAGCGATGGTTTGGCCAATCATAGCTTCGGAGCTCTCAACACCCGAATCTGAACTCCCAACCTGAACCTGGAAAAGCATAGTTACGGCGGTCAATCGGGATTTGAGGCAGACCCCCGCCCCGGGGGCCACTGGGGCCCCTATTAATAGAAACGCTAGAATTCACGAATGAGCGAGAAAGAAGCGGCATTAGCCTGCATAATTCACTCCAAGGGCTTCGCCAAAAGAGAAGAAATGGACAGGCCTGAGGCTGGAAAAGGCCCCTTACTCTTGAATTCTTCAGGGCAAGCCGAACAGAAAGAGGGCGTTCCCCCCGGAAATGGCGATCCGCTGCCGGCCCCCAATCTCGAAAGTGACGGGATTGGAACGAATTTCGCCTCCAGTTTGGAACTCCCAGAGTAGTTCTCCAGTGCGGGCATCGAGGGCAAATGTGTTGCCCTCGTTGCTTCCGCCGAACAGCAGTCCACCGGCCGTTGACATCACCCCTGTCCAGGGCGGCGTGAGGAAACGAACCTCCCATTTCAACTGGCCGGTGAAAGCGTCGAGTGCCCGGATAGCTCCGTAGGCATCGTCTCCACTCAAGGCCTGCTCCCCTCCTCCCATGAAGGGCTGCCCCGGTTCGTATTCGACATCACTCTTGAAGTAGTAGGCTCCCATTTCGCGGACCGGTACATAAAACAAGCCGGTCTGGGGGCTGTATGAGGGACTGAACCAGTTGGTTGCTCCTTGCAAACTCGGATAGACCAGATTGCCTTCCTCTGTGGGTTCGGTGTTGGGGAGGACGATGGGCCGCCCCGTCGCATCCAGGCCGGAGGCCCAAGTCTGTCGGGCGTAAGTGGAGCCATGCAGGAACTCTCCGGTTTCCCGATCGAGCAGGTAGTAGAAAGCGTTGCGATTCGCCAGCGCTACCAGCCGGCGGGCTTTTCCAGCCACCACCCCATCGAGAAGGACAGGAATCTGATTGGCATACCTGTCGTGGACATCGTGCGGGGTGAATTGGAAGTGCCATTTCAGCCAGCCGGTAGTGGCGTCCAGAGCCACGAGAGAGCAGGTGAAGAGATTATCTCCAGGCCGTACATCTCCGTTCCAGTCGGGTCCCGGATTTCCGATCCCCCAACAGCAGATTCAACTCCGGATCATAGGAGCCGGTGAGCCAAGTCGCGCCGGCTCCGGTCTTCCAACTGTCACCGCTCCAAGTCTCGCTCCCGAGTTCTCCCGGGCTGGGAATCGTCCAGAAACGCCAGAGTCGCTCGCCGGTCTGGGCGTCGTAGGCGTCGATGAAGCCGCGGATACCCGCTTCTCCGCCACTGATGCCGATAATGATCTTGCCCTCGATAGCCAGCGGCGCTGCGGTAATGGCATGGCCAGTCGAGTTTTCGGCTACTTTCGCTGACCAGCGCACGGCCCCGGATTTAGCATCCAGAGCAAACACATGGGCATCGAGCGTACCCACGTAGACCATGTCGTCCAGTAGCGCTACTCCTCGATTCACCTTCGGGAAACCGATGTGCAAAACATTGGGCGGCAGGCGCGGTGACCAGGTCCACAGAGGACGCCCGGTCGCCAGGTCAAGCGCGGTTACGGTACTGGGAGGCTCTGTCAGGTAAAGGACCCCGTCAGCGATCAGCGGACTGGCCTCAACCAGCCCAGGGTGCCGCATCTGATAGACCCAGATCGTCTTCAGATCAGCGACGTTTTTCGGATTGATTTCAGACAGGCTGGAATACCGTTGAGACGAATAGCTGCCGGAGTAGGTGAGCCAGTCCTCAGGTGTCTTCCCCGCATCGATCAGCCGTTGGTGGTCGACCTGGCCAAGCAGGCTGCCGTGAAGCAGGAGAACACTGATATTGAGGTAGATGAGCCGAAGCGACCATTTCATTGTCTGACTCCCAAATTGGCCAGGTAAGCGATCAGATCATCTGTCTCTGAGGCGGAAAGTATGCCCTCAAAAGATGGCATCAGACTCACACCAACCTCCTTCTTGAGCGCCTTCAACTCGCTCTTTCGAAAGGAATAGAGACGATTTCCAACGTCCTTCAGCTGGATCGTAAAGCTGTCTTCGTTGATGCGTTGTCCGCGGATTTCCACGCCTTCGGTGGTGACGGCGGTGACGACCAGCGAAGCTTTGAAGCCGTCGCTGTCTGAGGGCATGTCGATCCCCGGATGCAGCACCGCCTGGCGCAGATATTGCCGGCCGCGACGGGTGCCGATTTCGGTCAGTTCCGGTCCGACTCCGGTTCCCTGACCATTGATGATGTGGCAGGTGTGGCAAAGACCTTTTCGGTAGGCGGCCGGTCCCCTTCCCGAATCCCCTAAGATCGGTTCCTCGGGCTTGGCACCCAGGCTGAGGACATAGCCAGCCAACTCCCCGACCTCCGCATGTGACAGCCAGCTTCCCGGCATCCCTGTGCCCGCAATTCCGTTGAGAATAATGTCCGATAGAGCCTGCTTATCCACGGCATACAGGAGGCGCGGCCTGGTGAGGGTCGCTCCCGTGCCGCCCCCACCTGCCATGCCATGGCAGCGGGCACAATGTGCCTCAAATAGTCGCTTCCCCTGACCCCCATGCTGAGAAGGCTCTTTCCTGGCATCCCCTGCTGAGCAGGAGAGCCCGCTGATCGCTAAAAGCAAGAGTAGAGCAGCCTGTAAGCCGGGAAACTTGTACAGGGAAGGCTCCGAAAACATTGCCCGAGCCTAGTCGATGTGCTGGATCATCGCAAGAAGGGAGCCGCGTTACCGACGAGGGGTGGTCGCACCCCTCGCCGGCTCAGGGCTCTGAAATTCAGCATTCCAAATCCGCTGTCTCGGTGACCGACTCCTGACAATCAAGCAAGCAGTCTCCCTTCCAGCTCACGTACCAACCGCGAGTTCATCTTCCCTCGAAAATAGCTCGGAGGAAAGCCGAAGGCCCTTCGAAAAGTTGCCGTAAAGTGACTATGGCTGGAAAATCCCAGATCCAAAGCCAGTTCAGTCAGATCAGTTCCCGGTATCCCGATCTCATCGAGAGAGGCCCTCAGCCGCAACTGCTGCCGGTATCCATGCAAGGACAAACCAGTCCCCTTTCGAAAAACCCGACACAAATGAAAAATCGAGACTGCCAGGGCGGTGGCGATATCCGGTAAGGGCAGGCTGTCACGAAATGTATTTGCCAAGACCAGTTTTGCTTCCTCGGTCAACTCACGGCCGGTACGCGGGAGAGAGCCCATTCTCCGCTTATCCCCAACACCACACTGGAGCTGCTTTCGCAGCGCTTTCTCGAGAATACGTAGCGCGATTTCCTGAGCCATCAGAGAGTCCACCGACAGGGAGTCGCCCAGGTATCGAACCAGGTTTTGTTGGACGACATAACAGGCTGTATCGGTAGATCCGTGCGTGAACTTAAAAAGTGGCTCTTGCTCGGCCGCTTTCGGTTCGATGTTGGCGACGACTTCTCGTGCCAGGCTTGGCGCAAATGAAAACCAGTTGCACTGATCTCCTTCTGAGCTCAAGCGAAACCGCTGATAGGGTCGGCCCAGATCATGGAAAACCGTCGTATTGGGATCGGCCACAAATCGCTTGGTAGCTTCCGGCTGGATGAAGACTGGAACCTTCGGAAAGACAACCACTTGGCCGGTTACGATCGGTCCGGCGTCGCGAAAGAGCTCATCGTTTGGCTGGACGTCGAACCTGCCGATTTCAATCTCGGGACTCCGAAAGACGAGGTCTTCGTAATCGCTATGAAGGTCCAGCATAAGTCCCTCGGCCAAGTGAACTACAGAAGAATGGGAAGCTGCTCGAATTGGGGTCTCCCGTCGGAAAAAAGTATACGCTACTCGGACAGGCTCCCAGCTTGGCGCCGCCTCAAACCGACGAGAGGCTTCTAGGAAATTTTGGCGAAGCCCTGTGGGGTGCGCGCGCCCGGTTCCCGATTCGGGGCTGAAGGTTGTGGTTTGGGAGCCTGTTGCCGAACTCTTCAGGCTACTGAAGATCACGACGCTCAGCCGGATGGCAAAGCAGTAGCTCAGGCTTTCCAGTGCCCGCCCAGACTGGAAAATGACGACCCGCTACCGCACTCCAAATCGTCGCGCTTCGGTCGCAGAGGATGACTCCTTCACCGGGAGGCGAGCCGATTTGGAGCAAGTGCTGCAGCGGGATCGCTGGCGAAAACGAGACGATTCCTTAGGAAATTGAGCTGCCGCTTTGGTATCCGGCCTGAAACCGTCGGAAGTGCAGGTCCCTCGATCCCAAAGACTCGCTTCGCCGAACAACCGGCACTAGCCCGAGTTCGGCAACAGACTCCATGGCCACAGCACATTGGTTCAAGGCAAGCGCGGCCCATTCACGAGAGCAGGATTCTGATAGCGAGGCGATCGGCCGCTTTGATAATCTCTCCCCTCTCAGCGGGGACATTTGTTTTCCCAACGACGGCATTCGAATCGGAGGGTACGAACCATGATGTTGCCAAGAAGATTGAGCCTCTCAAGCCTAATCCTGGCCGCCCATTTGTGCTGTGTCTGGCTGGGTGGGCAGTCGCCCCCTGCCTGCCCGGGTGGTGCTGAATCGCATCAATTCGATTTTTGGATCGGAGAATGGAATGTCACCGCCAATGGCAACCAGGCCGGCACCAATAGCATTCGTCGACTGTTGGATGGCTGCGTTCTCCACGAGAACTGGGTAGGTGCTTCGGGTTCAAAAGGCACCAGCTTCAACTTCTACAACACGACCTCCAACAAGTGGCAGCAGTTCTGGGTTTGGAAGAATGGCACCGTGCTGGAACTCGCAGGGGGCTTGCAAGACGGCAAGATGGTCATGCAGGGAGAGTCAGCCACACCGCAGGGTGGGAAGAGGCTGAACCGAATTACCTGGTCCAAGAACCCGGATGGCTCCGTCCGTCAGCACTGGGAAGCCTCCAACGACCAGGGGAAGACCTGGACCACTCTCTTTGACGGGCTACACAAGAAGAAACCCTGAGAACTGGCACACGGGCCTGTTCTACGGCTCCGGTTACGGAGTGGTTCTGCTCCAGATTAGTACCGCGCCGTCAGCCCGCGACACTGAAACCTTCTCTCTCGGCGGCCTGAGAAAGCAGCTGGTCCAGACAGAGGAAAGGAAAGGCGGCGGGTTGATGGTCTGTCGCCAGCAAGGCCGCGGCCAGCTGAAGGGAGTCTGCAGCCCGCAGGGCGTGCATCCGAACGAGCCGCTTGGATGTTTCCTTGATCGCACGCACGGCCAGAACCTCGTTCCAAGCGGCCGAGAGCTCCTTCAGACGCCGCAAGGCTGCTCCGGCGGTTTCAAAGTCCACCAGCCCCTCCCTCTCCAATCTCGCCACGGCCGAGGCACACTCGATCTCCGTTCCCCACCAGGTGACGATGATGGAGTCTTTTCGGAGTTGCTCCTGCATCGGCGCCGTCATCGACTCCTCATGAAGGAGAGGAACAAGGGCGGAAGTGTCCCAATATCTCACGGGCTCTCCTCTCTCTCAGCCAGGAGAGCATCGAGAAGACTCGCCTTCTTGTCGGATGCAGGCGGCTTTTCTTTCAGGAACTTTCTGGACAAAGGAGCATTCGCGCGTCGCAAAAGTCCTTGCCTCTCCAGATGTGCTAGCCGACCATCCTGGCCGATGGCGGGCGTGTCGATAATCGGCTCAATCCGGGCGATAGGATGGTTGCGGTCCAATATGAGGATCGTTTCTCCTCGGCGCACCTCGTCAAGCAGTGCACTCAGCCTGTTCTTAGTCTCGGTTATGGAGGCCGTTTTCATCGGGCTATAATAGCTCTTTCAAACAGTATTCTCAATGCCTTTTGTAACGGTCACAAAGGCACGCTGAGAAAATGATTCGCCCGTTGCCGGAGTTGGCGATATCCTTTCCTGCCCTGGCAGCCGAAATCGCTATCTCCGTGCCGCTGCAACGGCGTTCCAGCATCAGGACCCGATAGCTGCCAACAAACTTAAGACAGGGATTTCTAGTAAGATTGCGCCGCATTTGGCTGAAGAGATCGAAAACGAAGGAGCCGTCAGGTCGGCCATGAGCATGGACCCTGAATCGAACATCCCACAATTGTCGGTCGTCATGCCAGCATATAACGAAGAAGCCTCGATTCGACTAGTGATTAAGGATTGGGTCGAGGAACTGGATCGCCTGAAAATTGATTACGAGATCTTGGCCTACGACGATGGCTCCGGTGACGCCACCGGCCGCCTCCTGAAATCCTTTAGCAACCAAAACCCCAGAATCCAGGCTCGAAGTCATGCCAACCTCGGGCACGGCCCAACCATCATGCGGGGATACCGAGAGTCCCGTGGCGAGTGGATCTTTCAAGTGGACGCCGACGGCGAGATGTCTCCCGATGGCTTTGCGGCGCTTTGGGAAATCCGGGACGATCACGATTTTCTGTTCGGGTACCGATCGGGCCGCGAGTTGGATTGGGCCAGACTTGTTGTCACGCAGGTTTCGCGTTGGACCGTATGGGGACTGTTCGGAAAGGCAGTCCGCGACGTCAACACTCCTTACCGCCTCATGCGGCGCTCCTATCTGCAGGCGATGTTGGAGTTGCTGCCTCCCGACACGTTCGCCCCCAATATCATCCTCAGCGGAATGGCCATCCGAGGGGGACTCCGGATTGCAGAACAGCCGGTATCCCACCACGGCCGACAGGCGGGTCAAGGGTCGCTCGGCGGCTGGAAGCTCTGGATTTCGGCGCTTCGCTCTCTTGGCCAAACTCTCATTATCGCCTTCCGGTCAGGCCGGGAGAAATGAGTCGGAATCATCCGAAACAATCCGGTGCAAACTCCACGGCCTGATGCTCCTAGTGCGATGACACGAAATCAGTGGAGCACTAAAATCGTGTCATGAAGAATGTGACCATCTGACTCAAAAGCTCAACCTCCATCGGGCGCACTCTTGACAGTCGAGTCAAGTTATTCCTGAAATCTCAGGAAGTGTTTCCTCTTGTGCCGCAGGCGCCCAGGCCGGATACCAAAGCGGCAGCTCAATTTCTTAGAGAATCGTCTAGTTTTCGCCAGCGATCCCGCTGCAGCACCAAATCGACTCGCCTCCCGGCTCAAGAGTCGTCCTCCGGCCCGAAGCGCGCCAATTTGGAGTGCGCGTAGCCTGCTACCGCTTTGGTATCCGGCTGAGCGTCCTGATCTTGAGTAGCCTGAAAAGTTCGGCAACAGGCGGCATGGCCGCGCGCACTCCTTGTGGTCCCTTTCCTTGCAGGATGATGAGCCATAGAATAGTGAAAAACATGCCCTTTCTCCGGAGGATTTGGACCGTGGTATTTTCTCGTCACTCGCTCAATCGCTCTTCCGTGCCCCGTTTTCGTGGCTACTGCCAACCCATCCTTTCGATTCTGCTTGTCCTCTGTTGCCCCTCCTCGTTATTGGGGCAGGGGGCCACCGTTTCTCAAGAAAGTGAGGCTCGCGAGCCATGGGATGTGATGCTGCCTCGAGGTGAGACCCGGGAAATCGACTTCACAACTAGCGAGGGGACTTGGATGAGTGTCGACGTCGCCCCCGGAGGTCAATGGTTGGCCTTCGATCTCCTGGGGCAAATTTATCGACTGCCGATTGCCGGGGGCGAAGCAGTTTGTTTGACCGCGGAAAGTGGCGTTGCAATCAACTATCACCCAAGAGTCTCGCCCGACGGGAGTACGATCGCTTTTGTGTCGGATCGTCAGGGCCAGACCAACCTCTGGATCATGGATGTCGACGGGAGTAACCCACGAGCGGTTTTCACGAATAACAAAGTGCGTGTCGTCGAGACTACCTGGTCGTCAGACAGCCAGTACATTTTTGCTCGGAGACAGCAGCTCGGGGGCCCAGGACAACCTGGCTCAAGCGGCATTTGGATGTATCACCGCGACGGCGGCGCGGGTATCGAAGTGGTCGGGCGTGACCAGCCAGGAGCCAGCTGGCCGACCCTCACCCAAGACGGCCGGTATCTCTACTTCCAAACTCGCTCCGGGTCAACTGATGCCGTGGGAGGACGCTATCAGATCCGGCGCCTGGACTTGAGGAGTGGTCAGTTCACGGCGGTGACTGTGGGCCAAGAGAGCCAGCAAGTTCGGGCATTGACCTACCCCCACAACCGAGTCCACTCTCTATGTTAGGACTGCGGGCCTATTTTCGGTAGCCTGCAGCCGTGGAATCAAGGGTGGCGAAACCCATCGAGCCTCCGGTGCTGGCGGTCGGTAGCCGAGGGAACTATGGGGTCGAATCTGGTTGTATTCCCTTCTCCAGCGTTCAATCAAAATCTTCGCCTCCAACAAAGTGTCGAAGATCTCGAGGTTCAGCAACTCGTCTCTGAGCTTTCCATTGAAACTCTCGATATATCCATTCTCCCAGGGGCTCCCCGGTTCGATGTAAAGCGTTCCGACACCCACTCGAGCTAGCCATTCTCGAACAACCTTGGCCGTAAACTCGCTGCCGTTGTCGGATCGGAGATGCTCGGGTGTTCCTCTCTCGACAAAGAGCTCTCCCAGCTTCTCGAGGACCGACGAGCTGTTGAGTTTTCTCTGGACCTCAATCGCCAGACACTCTCTGGAGTACTCGTCCATCAAAGTCAACATCCGGAAAGCTCTGCCGTTGTGAGTTCTCGATTGCACGAAGTCGTAACTCCAAACATGGTCTCTATAGGCCGGCCGCAGTCGAATACAGGATCCGTCGTGCAACCACAAACGTCGCCGCTTGGGCTGTTTGGCCGGTACCTTCAGGCCTTCTCGCCTCCACAGTCGTTCGATCCTCTTGTGATTCACCTGCCAGCCTTCCCGTCTCAGTAGAGCCGTGATCCGAAGGTACCCATAGCGGCCGTATTCGCTGGCCAGCTGAGTCATCCGTGCCACCAACTCATCTTCGTCCTCTCCAATCTTCGGCTCACGACGCTGGGTGGAACGTGCCTGACCCAAGACCCGGCAAGCCCGACGCTCGGAGACGTCCAGCCTCGAACAAACACGCTCGACAGCTCGTCGCCGTGTCGCCGGGCTTAGAAGTTTCCCTCCGTCACCTCTTTGAGAATCTGGTTATCCAGGGACAGATCGGCCACCAGTCGCTTCAGCCTGAGGTTCTCCTTCTCCAGCTTTTTGAGCCGCTTCGCCTGGTCCACACGCATGCCGCCGTATTCCTTGCGCCAACGGTAGAAGGTCTGCTCGCTTACACCAATCTGCTTGACGGCCTGCGGGGTCGTTTTGCCTCTGCCCTGGGCCACCTCGACCTCCCTCAGCTTGCGGATAATCTGTTCCGGGGTGTGTTTCTTCTGTGCCATTCTTACCTCCTTACTACGTCCAGTTACTAATACTCAACCTGGACTCGTTTCAGGGGGTAAGGTCAATAAACTCAAGAATTGGAAATTCCACGTTGCTCAGAAACTCCTGCCGCGCAGACTCCTAGCCCGGATTATGCAAGAGATCCGGATTCGAGTGGATTGGGGACCATAAAAAATGCCGTAGCTCTCTGATATAAAAGGGTTTATTAAACAAATCCTTATCGGAGAACTACGGCAATGTCAAACCCAGTCTGTCAGACCACCCTGGCATTTCACTCGCACACACAAATCACGGCTCGTTTTGATGGTGGGAACCTGACTTCCGATGCCGGATGGCTGTTGTTTGGTTCCCTGGATCGGCAAGATCGACTCTGCGAGGACTTCAGTTCGTGTATTGCGGATAGCCGGGACCAACGCTACGTTCGTCATGAGCAGTTAAAGCTGATCCGACAACGAGTCTTTCAGATCGTTGCCGGGTACGAAGACTGCAATGACGCGGACACGCTGCGCTCGGATCCCATGCTCAAGACCGTCTGTGATCAGTTACCTGAGAGCGATCCTGACTTGGCCACCCAGGCAACTTTTTCCCGTTTGGAAAACTCTGTCAGCAAGAAGGATCTCATGCGTCTGAGCCGGGGGTTCCTACAGCGTTATGTCCGCTCGCTGAAGAAGAGACGCCCCGACCCGGTCATCTTGGACCTGGACAGTACTGACGACCACACTCACGGCCAACAGGAATTCTCTTTTTACCACGGCTATTACCGAAACCACATTCTGCATCCTTGGCTGATCTTCGATGCCGTTACGGGGGACCTGGTCACTGTCGTATTGAGGACTGGAAACAAGGGGGCTGCCTCTCACATCGTTCCTATTCTGAAACGAATCGTGAAAGCCATTCGACGAGAAGTTGGCAAGGAACTTCAAATTGAGATCCGGGCCGACAGCGGCTTTGCCACGCCTCGGCTCTACGAGTTCTGTGAATCTGAAGAGAACAAACTCCAATATGTCATTGGGTTAAGCCGGAACCCCCGCCTGCAACGGATGGTCGAGCCGATGCTCGAGTCGACTCGACTCAGGTTCGACGAGTTCGAGGAAAAACAGCGTCAGTTTGACGAGTTTCTTTATCGAGCCGGCAGCTGGGATCGATTCCGTCGCGTCATCGTCAAAGTGGAAGTCGACCATCGGGGGATCAATCGTCGCTTTGTGGTCACCAACCGAGACGATCTCTCTTCCCAGTCCCTTTATGATCACTACACCGATCGAGGACAGTCGGAGAACTTCATCAAGGCTTTTAAGAACCATCTGAGTATGGATCGGCTGAGCTGTCATCGATTCCTGGCCAACCAGTTTCGACTTCTCCTGCATGGGCTGGCTTACCAGATGTTCGTCCGACTCCGCGATTATCTGTATGGAACCCCCTGGCAGAAACTCGAAATCGAAACTTTGCGTCGCCGGGTCCTCAAAATTGGGGCGCGGGTTCGACAAACCACTCGACGCATCTGGGCCCATCTTTCCTCCGGCTTTCCGGAGCAGGACCTTTTCCTCCTCGTCTTGAATCGCCTTAACTCCAGCTAGGAGTCTGCGCGGCAGGAGTTTCTGATCAACGTGGAATTTCCAATTCTTGAGTTTATGTTTCGGGGTGCCCTATAAGAGAAAGGGCGATCTTTATCGTGCTTCCGCTTGCAGAGGCGGCCGAACTGCTGAAAATGAGCCCAGGGGGAGGGCATCTTTCCGTCCGAACCTGCTCAGCAGGTGGGTAGGCGCCCATTCATGCGTTTCAAGTTCAGGGCGAGACAGACCAGGTCCCACTCGCCTTCCACTTTCTCGAGTCCCCTCAAGCTGAAGGTTCGAAAGCCAAGGACCTGTTTAACCCAGACGAATACAGGTTCCGCGATCACCTTGCGCCGGCGGTAGACAGTTTGCCCCGCCTCCGTGCCCAGCTTCTTGAACATGCGCAGCGTGGCGGGGAGATTTTCCGACGGCTCTGGATCTCGCCCCTCTCGGCCCAAAGAGATGTAGCCATCGATCTCGCGTTCTTCTAGACCTTCAAAGTTCTCCTCGGACTTATACCCGGCGTCGGCCACTACCTGCTCGGGAGGGTGCTCCAGGTTCTCTTGGACCGCATCGATCATCCCCAGTAATTGTCTGTTGTCGGCCGCGTTATTGGTAACCCCCGTGGCCACGATCATCTGTGTCTCCTCATCCACAGCGGCTTGCGTGTTGTAGCATTGTTCGAATCCCCCAGAGCTCTTCATGATTCGACTTTCCGGATCTGTAAAGTTGTCTTGGGCCTTCTCCTCGGGAACTCCAAACTCCCGCTTGAAGGGGCGTCCTCCGCGCGGGTTCTTGCGACCGTCTCCGGGCTTGCGGCCGCGCTTCCGATCCGCCTCGGCCTGCCGTTGCTCCACGCGCTGCTTTGCCTCCCCGATCTTTTTCAGCCGATCTTCGCGGCGGCGTAACTCTTCAGGCAGTTCGTCTCCCTGATTCTCTTCGCCGTAGAGCTCGTCTTCCGCTTTATCCACCTGCTGCGCACGATCCAACAGTTCGGCGATCTCTCCTTCCAGCCTTTTCTCTTCTTCCAACATCCGTGAATAGCTCATCGCCTTATGTTTGCTGGCGTTGGCCTTGATCTTACAGCCGTCCACCGCCACTCGCCCCAGCTTGACCAATCCCGCCTCGGCCGCGATCCGCGCCACCTGTCCAAACAGTTTCTTGAACTCTTTGAGATGACGTTGACGAAACTCCGCCATCGTCCGGTGGGCTGGAAAATTACCCGCCGACAACACTCGAACAGCCACGTCCTCATACACTCGACGAGCCAGTTTCCGCGACGAGAACGTTCCCGTCGCGTACCCATAAATCAGGATCTTCACCATCATCCTCGGATCAAACGGCCGATTGCGCCGCCCGTCCCCTTCGTACGGCGCGTAGAATCCACTCAGATCCAGCTCATCCACCGTTTCGGAGATAAAGTAGGACAGATGATCTTCCGGCAACCAATCTCGCGGGGAGGGGGGTAGCAAGAAGCTCTGCTCCGGCTGGTACTTCCGAAATGTCGTTCCCATATCGCCATTTTATTCACCAGCCCGGACATTTCCTGCCGCGCAGACTCCTAGCTCCCGAATGATCGTTTTGGACACTCATTCAGGCCCAACTCCGTCTGAAATTCACTCCCCCACCTACTCCACACGGCTCGTCCACAGAGATCCCTCGAAAATCCGCCTGTCGCACTTTCGATCTCTCGATTTGGGCCACTTTCGACTCTCTTTTCAACTCCGGCCTACGGTTCTTGCATAATCCGGGCTTGGACCTCGGGAAATCCCATCAGGGAAGCCTCCAGAGTCATGCAGGGAAACGTGGGAGGAACGATCACCTGGATTGTTGGTCTTGGTGCTGAGGCCCTGGCTAGAGAAGAAATGCCGGGAGTCTTGGCGTCAACCTCAGACTCTTTCCCCCCTCGCAGGCTTCCGAATCATCCGCAATCCATGCGCGGGACGCCGCACATTCGAACTCTGCACAGAGCTGTTGCGTTAATGGAGCATACGTAGAGATTGAAATATCCGATGGCCTCTTAATCGGAGCCCTAACCAATCAGCTCAATCGGAACAGGTGTCGCTGGGATGCTTGTAAGTTGGAAACTCAGCCCCTCTCCTGGGAGAATCTCCTGTCGTAGCACGGTCAGGTAGAAGCCCCTGTCTGACTCGACTTTCACCGAACCTGTGAAGCTCGCCAGCACTTCAGAGAAGATTTCGTTGAAGAATTGGGCTCCCTGAAAATCGTCCCTCGTGACGGTCTCCAAGAGTAGCCCGCTGCTGTCAAAGAGCGAGTAACGCACGGGGGCCGTCGTCCGGCGAATCGCCAGGCCCGTATTCAAGCCTGGGCGACGCGCGACCGGGAACCAAACCGCGGTAGTCAACTCGGCCGGTGCAACACCAAGAGATTTGTGTTGGGCAGCAGTGGAGGGCCTTTCTCGGGCTGGCTCGAGATTAGCCCAGGTGCTGACTCCAGAGTGGAAGATCTGGCTACGGCCTTCTTCTACAATTTCACCCCTGGAGCTGAGCTTGGTGTCGCGAGAAGAGAGTTCCAGTGCGAATCCAGATTCACCGGTTTGATCGCTTCCATCCAAAGTCCAGGCCCGGTCTTCAGGCCAAGCGCCAGCGTCTAACTGGGCACCTCCGTTCCAGGGCTGCTCGCGCATGTTGGTGACGAAGAGGATAGCTTCGAATCCTCCTCCCAGCGCCAATTGAGAGTACAGTATGAGCGGGCTCACCGTGGGCCGTAGAATGGCATCGTCGAAACGAGTCAACGGAGAAGGGGTATCGGAAGCAAAGCGACAGTCCAAACTGAGGCTGATTCCCTGGGTTGCCAGGGGGATGGGGTCGGTCTTGACAACACGTCGGCTCCAGCTTCCTTTCGGGACTCCTGGGAGGAAGGAATCGTGTCTGCCGATTGAATTGACACATTCTCGGTCCGAGTAAAAGCCAGCGAAAACCAGACATGACGGGGGCGAATAATTCAGTGGGTTAAATGATCCGCCGACCTCATAGGCTGCACCCGGCACCTGGGTGCCAACATCGACACATTGAAAGAGCCTGGCGAAAAGAGTCTCCTCCTCTCCCAGATCTGCTCCTCCCTCAACCTGCGCTGCCCCATTCGGCGTAAGATCGCCATCATCGGAAACATGGGAGAGGACAGTAGACAAGTCCGTCGCCCAGGCATCGGTACCGCCATCGAACTTCGGATTCAAGAGCAAGTTGCGCCCGGAGCCGGGAGGGGGGATGTCAACTGCGGGATGCAGAATCACATCATCGTATCGAGTCATGGGAGAAGGAGTGTCGGAAGCGAAGCGACAGTCCAGGTTGAGGCTGATGCTCTGGGTAGCCACGGGGATGGGGTCGGTCTTACTGACCTGTCGACTCCAGGTGGCGCTCGGGACTCCCACTTGGAAGGTATCATGACGGCCGATTTCGTTGAGACATTCTCGATCCGAGTAAAAGCCCGCAAAAACCACACAAGATTCAGGCGAATAATTCAGCGGGTTGAATGATCCGCCGACCTCATAAACCACGCCTTGTGGCTGAGCGCTGACATCGACACATTGAAAGAGCCTGGAGAAGAGAAGTCCCTCCTCCCCTAGATCGGCCCCTCCTTCGACTTGTGCGGCCCCATCCGGCGTAAGATCTCCATCGTCGGCTACGTGGGAAAGGTCAGTTGCAGGATCCGTCCTCCAGGCAACCGTGCTGCCGTCGAAGTTGGGGTTGAAGAGCAGGTTCTGACCCGATCCGAAGGTGAGTGGACTACACGCTGCCCACAAGATAGCGATAGCGAAGTAAGTTCTGGCCATACTACCTGCTTGCCCTCTGCCTGTTTTGGCTGCCACTCGAAGGAATGAAGTTGATGCAGCAGCTTATCACGCCAGGAGGCGAAACGGCCTTCCTCTCTATCGAAAAGGATCCGGCCAGTAAACGGGCACCCACAGCTAGTTGTCGATCCATGCGGCGAAGCAAATTGAGAGGCGTCAGTGGTTCACACGCTTTTGCAGCACTCTGACGCAATAGGTATTCAGGCTTTCGTTGACCTTCAAGGATTCGATGGCCAATCGCTCATGAAGTTCCGCACCCACACGCAAGTTGAATTTGCCTGAATAACGCTTTCCCGCTGTCGGGATCGGCAATGGTGCTCCGTCTTCCTGGTAAACCTGAATCCACTCTTCTACAAGGTCACACAGCTGCTGGTATACCTTGTTTTCGTCTTCGCCATGGACACCCCCAAGCGAGAGACCCGGAACTCGCCCAACAAAGCACTGATCCTCATCCGACCACTCGACAATTTTCAGGTACCGACTATGCTCTTTCATCTGACACCAGTTCGATGGCCCGTCGCACGTCCCTGATTTGATAATGCTTGGCATCATCACCAAGCTTCCCACTCATCGTAATGTTGACCCCTTTGGAATGACGAAATTTACGATGACTGCCCTTTCCCCCTCGATCTCGAAAGCCAGCAGATTCCAGATCGCGTATCAATTCCCGGATCTTTGGAGGCACCTTTTTGATGGTACCACACTGGTACTAAAGGCGTAGAGTGGCAGGTAGCGGGAAATCTCGACCCTTAAAGAACCGTCGCATAGCCCATGCCGTGCCCTTCCGGACGGCGAACCGCCAGCAAGCGTATTCTCAACCTTCTCTCCTCGGCATGCATAGTCCCCTGCCATGAAACGCATGCATCTAGTGGTGGCGGTCGCCAGCTGCATATTTCTCCCTCTCTGTGACATGACCCTGGCTCAAAGCCAGGTCCAGGGCCAACAGGTCACCTCAAAGGAAGTGTTCCCCAGAGCCACTCTGACCGTCGATGGCCATCTTTCCTATCTCGCTTCAGAGCAATTCCCGCGCTACTTTGGGCCGGCTCGATAGTAGTGGCGGATCATGACCAGGACGATGCAGGCTCCCAGGTATCCGCCCAGGACATCGCTGGCCCAGTGCGACCCCAGGTAGATTCGGGAAAGACCGACTCCCACCGCCATCATCACACAGAGGGTGTGGAATCCGAGGGCGGTCCAGGCCTGGCCTCCACGGCGGAGCGAGATCAGGTAGAAAAAGCCGAACAAGAGCAAGGCAAAGGCTGCGTGGCCGGAAGGGTAGCTGGAGCTGCCGGAAGTGGTCAACACCCGGATCTCGGCGACATCGGGGCGGGAACGGTCAAACCAGAGCTTGAGGAGATGATTCAGTAGTGCTGACGAGGCGGCCCCGGCCAGCAGCAATTGGAGTTCTCGGGTCCACCCCCGAAGAAACAGGACGACCCCGATCAGGGCGACCAGGAGGAATGGATTGGCCCCATTTCCGAGTTGACTCAGCAGTCGAGAGCAGCTGTCCCAGAACGGGCTCTGACCGGATTGAATCCAACGACTCAGAGCCAAATCCCATTGCGGGAGTCCCAGGCTGACGAAAGTTCCCAGGAAAACATGCAGAATCGCAAGCAGTCCGACCATCCAAATCCAGCCCCGCCGAGTCCGACTCACATGATCCGTGATTGGAAATCCAAAAAAAGGCGGAACCAAGTTCCAGCACATCCCTCCGCGAACCCTCTGCGTCTCCGCTTCTCTGCGATTGCATTTTCAACCGCTACCCCGAAACCACTCGACCGTCTTGGCACAGCCCGATGCCAATGAAGTCGAGACTGACCACCCGAGATCCCGAGCTGCAGCGGAGGCATCCAGAAAGGTCCTCTGAACTTCTCCCAGCTTGGCGGGACCATGCTCCTCCTCCCCCGTGAATCCAGTCTCTTGTTGCAGGATTTGGAAGATCTGATTCACATTCACACCCTGGCCATGGCCCAGGTTGTAGATCCCTGCAGGGCCTTTCTCGAGCGCCGCCAAGTTGGCTCTGAGCACGTCGCCGACGTAGAGAAAATCACGCTCCTGTAAACCGTCCCCATTGATAATCGGTTGTCTTCCTTCCAACATCGCCTGAGCAAAGATCGCGATCACTCCAGCTTCCCCGTAAGGGTCCTGCCGTGGGCCATAGACATTGGGATATCGAAGAATAGAGAAGTCCAGATCAAAATTGATCTGGTACAGCTCGAGATAATGTTCGACGTGATGTTTGCTCGCCCCGTAGGGGTCGAGCGGCCGGATCGGATGATCCTCGGTCACGGGAAGATGAACAGGCTCACCGTAAACGGCTCCCCCAGTGGAAGCATAGATAAACTTGCGAACGCTATGGCGTCGGCTGAACTCGATCAGGTTGAGCGATCCGAGAACATTCACGCGAGCGTACTCGAGTGGGTCCTCAAACGACTCCCGAACATTCGCTAGAGCCGCCTGGTGCATCACGACTTCCGGCTGCCATGCGGAAAACAGAGATTCGATCTGCGGATCGCAGATATCGAGTCGTTCAAAACGGGCCGCGGAATTGAGGTTTTCCGATCGACCCCGGCTCAGGTCGTCGACAATGACAACATCATGACCGGCCTCGAGCAAGCCATCCACCAGATGGGAACCGATGAAACCGGCCCCTCCCGTAACAAGTATCTTCATCCTGTGTTCTCCTAGCGTCCCGCATTCTGCCACAAGAGAGCCGACGAGGGGCAGCGTTGCCTGTACTATTCAGGAGTGATCAACGACACGTAGAATTGGACCCGGACGACAATTAGAACTGCCCGCTTTTTCAGAGCTGATTTGGATCATGGCAAGCATGGTTACAGACCAGCAGATCAGGAGACTGATGAAATTGCGGAAAAAGGAAAAGACGTTGACGATGGCGGCGGCCAAAGCGGGCATGTCGCGGAACCCGGCACGGAAGTATTTGAAGTCGGGCAAGCTGCCGAGTGAAAGCCGGTCAGAGCGGACCTGGCGCACCCGCCCGAATCCCTATGAATCCGTTTGGCCCGAAATAGAAGGGATCAGATCCTGAAACAGTCTCCAACCGTGGAGGCGACAACTATTTTTGACCACCTGAATCGGATCTACGAGGGGAAGTTCGAGGAAGGACAACTGAGGACGCTCCAACGAAGGCTCAAGCAGTGGAGAGCCCACTACGGTGAGCTGAAAGAGGTGATGTTTCCCCAGAATCATGAGCCCGGACATCAAGCCCAGTCCGACTTCACTTTCATGAACAGCTGGGGAGTGACGATTGCCGGGCAACCCTTTCCTCATATGCTGTATCACTTCGTCTTGACCTACTCGAACTGGGAGACGACGACCCTGTGCTTCGGTGAATCTTTCGAGAGTTTGACGCTGGGACTACAGAACGCGATCTGGGAACTGGGGGCGATACCATCCGAGCACCGAACAGACCGTCTATCGGCTGTGGTCAACAATCTCAAGAAGGGCGCCTTCACCGAACGCTACCAGACATTGCTCGATCATTACGGAATGAAGCGCCGCCGAACCCAAGCCGGAAAGGCTCATGAGAACGGAGACGTCGAGCAATCGCATCACCGGCTCAAGCGAGCCATCCAACAGGAACTGCTGCTCAGAGGCAGTCGCGATTTCTCAGAGCGCAAGAACTACGAGCAGTTCGTCCAGAGAATCATCGAGCGACGCAATGCTGGCCGGCAAAGACGCCTGCGAGAAGAACTGGAAGTGATGAGGCCGCTACCGGATCGTCGCCTGGAGGACTTCATCCGATTCCGAGTGAAGGTCGCAACCAGTTCCACGATCCGAGTGCGCAACAACACCTACTCGGTGGACAGCCGCTTGATCCGCGAACAGGTGGAGGCGCGACTGTATGCCGATCATGTGGAAGTTCGTTATGGCGGGCAGCGAGTAGCCGAGATGCCTCGACTGCGGGGGGAAGGAAAGCACCGGATCGATTACCGGCACGTGATCCACTCGCTGGTGCGAAAGCCGGGAGCCTTTGCCCGCTATCGCTGGCGGGAAGATCGCTTTCCCGGAGTCCTGTTCCGAGTCGCCTCCGACGAGCTGAGAGAGGATTGTCCACAGACGGCGGACCGACAGTATCTGGGGATCCTGGAGCTGGCGGCCCAAGAAGGGGAAAGGAAAGTCGAACAAGCTCTGAAGAACCGGATTGAAAGCGGCCGCCGAACCCGGTTCCAGGACCTGAAGTAGGATCTGATAGAGTCGGTTCTGCCGAGGTGGCAGGTCCAGGTTCCACCAATCAACATCCAGATCTATGACCGATTGCTCGGCACGCACAAGCAGGAGGTGAGGCCATGAGCGGAGGCAACCTGCAAAGACTCAAAGAGTGGTTGGTCGAACTTCGCCTGCCGACCTTCCGCGAGCATCACGGCTCGCAGGCCGCTTTGGCGACCACAGAGAGCTGGTCTTATCCGCAGTACCTGCTGGCTCTGTCGGAGCTGGAAGTCGCGGATCGACGGGAACGACGGATCCAGAAACTACGACGGACCTCGAAACTTCCCTGGGACAAGAGCCTGACTTCATTGGATCGCTCACGACTCCCGCAGAGTGTGGACCGGCAGTTGTCAGGATTGGTGGAGGGAGACTTCCTGGACCGAGCCGAAAATCTACTTGTGTTCGGTAATCCAGGAAGCGGGAAAACGCATCTTGTTTGTGCTTTGGGGCAGGAGTTGATCCTGCGAGACCGGCGGGTGCTGTTCTCGACCTGTGCGCTGCTGGTGCAGCGGTTACTGAGAGCCAAGCTCGAGCTAACTCTGGAGAGGGAACTCAAGAAGCTGGATCGGTTCGAGGCCCTGATCATCGACGACATCGGGTATGTACAGCAGAATCGCGACGAGATGGAGATTCTCTTCACGTTGCTCTCCCATCGCTACGAGCGTCGCTCGATTCTGCTGACCAGCAACCTGGTCTTCTCGGACTGGGAGAGGATCTTCAAGGATCCCCTGACCACGGCCGCGGCAATCGACCGCCTGGTTCACCATAGCGTGATCCTGGAGTTGAACGTGACCAGCTACCGGATGGAAGCCGCCAAGCAGAGAACCCAAAAGGAGACGAAGTGACTCTGAGGTGCCGCTCGAAAGGCCTTCTGCTGGCCACACAGAAAACGGCTCAAGCCCAGAGGGTATACAGCTCAATCAGCGGAGCATTCGAAGGGCAATCCCGAGCCTCGCGAAGCGTGGGAACTCCGTTCTGGCAAACCCTCACTCCATCCCCACGCTCAAGAAAACCGGAAAAGAAAAGAGGGCTTTAAGCCCTCAGAAGAAGGAAGAAAAACAAGTCAAACAAACACCCACTTCAGCGGGCAAGAATCGTAGTCGCGGTGATCACAAATAATTGTCGTTGAACACCAGAGTACTAGCCCGGATAATTCACGCGTTTTCGAAGCGAAGAGACGGAAGCGCCGCGCTGACAAGGCGTTACGCCCGAGGGCCGCGAAAGCATAGTCGTGCACTCTGTTGAGCAGCCCGAGGGTGGGCAACGCAGTCAGCGCGGATGATTGCAGGCCTGCAGCCGACAATTCATGAATTATGCGGGCTAGGAGTCTGCGCGGCAGGAAATGTCCGGGCTGGTGAATAAAATGGCGATATGGGAACGACATTTCGGAAGTACCAGCCGGAGCAGAGCTTCTTGCTACCCCCCTCCCCGCGAGATTGGTTGCCGGAAGATCATCTGTCCTACTTTATCTCCGAAACGGTGGATGAGCTGGATCTGAGTGGATTCTACGCGCCGTACGAAGGGGACGGGCGGCGCAATCGGCCGTTTGATCCGAGGATGATGGTGAAGATCCTGATTTATGGGTACGCGACGGGAACGTTCTCGTCGCGGAAACTGGCTCGTCGAGTGTATGAGGACGTGGCTGTTCGAGTGTTGTCGGCGGGTAATTTTCCAGCCCACCGGACGATGGCGGAGTTTCGTCAACGTCATCTCAAAGAGTTCAAGAAACTGTTTGGACAGGTGGCGCGGATCGCGGCCGAGGCGGGATTGGTCAAGCTGGGGCGAGTGGCGGTGGACGGCTGTAAGATCAAGGCCAACGCCAGCAAACATAAGGCGATGAGCTATTCACGGATGTTGGAAGAAGAGAAAAGGCTGGAAGGAGAGATCGCCGAACTGTTGGATCGTGCGCAGCAGGTGGATAAAGCGGAAGACGAGCTCTACGGCGAAGAGAATCAGGGAGACGAACTGCCTGAAGAGTTACGCCGCCGCGAAGATCGGCTGAAAAAGATCGGGGAGGCAAAGCAGCGCGTGGAGCAACGGCAGGCCGAGGCGGATCGGAAGCGCGGCCGCAAGCCCGGAGACGGTCGCAAGAACCCGCGCGGAGGACGCCCCTTCAAGCGGGAGTTTGGAGTTCCCGAGGAGAAGGCCCAAGACAACTTTACAGATCCGGAAAGTCGAATCATGAAGAGCTCTGGGGGATTCGAACAATGCTACAACACGCAAGCCGCTGTGGATGAGGAGACACAGATGATCGTGGCCACGGGGGTTACCAATAACGCGGCCGACAACAGACAATTACTGGGGATGATCGATGCGGTCCAAGAGAACCTGGAGCACCCTCCCGCGCAGGTAGTGGCCGACGCCGGGTATAAGTCCGAGGAGAACTTTGAAGGTCTAGCAGAACGCGAGATCGATGGCTACATCTCTTTGGGCCGAGAGGGGCGAGATCCAGAGCCGTCGGAAAATCTCCCCGCCACGCTGCGCATGTTCAAGAAGCTGGGCACGGAGGCGGGGCAAACTGTCTACCGCCGGCGCAAGGTGATCGCGGAACCTGTATTCGTCTGGGTTAAACAGGTCCTTGGCTTTCGAACCTTCAGCTTGAGGGGACTCGAGAAAGTGGAAGGCGAGTGGGACCTGGTCTGTCTCGCCCTGAACTTGAAACGCATGAATGGGCGCCTACCCACCTGCTGAGCAGGTTCGGACGGAAAGATGCCCTCCCCCTGGGCTCATTTTCAGCAGTTCGGCCGCCTCTGCAAGCGGAAGCACGATAAAGATCGCCCTTTCTCTTATAGGGCACCCCGAAACATAAACTCAAGAATTGGAAATTCCACGTTGATCAGAAACTCCTGCCGCGCAGACTCCTAGCCCGGATTATGCAAGAACCGTAGGCCGGAGTTGAAAAGAGAGTCGAAAGTGGCCCAAATCGGGAGATCGAAGGTGCGACAGGCGGATTTTCGAGGGATCTCTGTGGACGAGCCGTGTGGAGTAGGTGGGGGAGTGAATTTCAGACGGAGTTGGGCCTGAATGAGTGTCCTAAACGATCATTCGGGAGCTAGGAGAGGCTAGCTGGAGTTAAGGCGATTCAAGACGAGGAGGAAAAGGGCCTGCTCCGGAAAGCCGGAGGAAAGATGGGCCCAGATGCGTCGAGTGGTTTGTCGAACCCGCGCCCCAATTTTGAGGACCCGGCGACGCAAAGTTTCGATTTCGAGTTTCTGCCAGGGGGTTCCATACAGATAATCGCGGAGTCGGACGAACATCTGGTAAGCCAGCCCATGCAGGAGAAGTCGAAACTGGTTGGCCAGGAATCGATGACAGCTCAGCCGATCCATACTCAGATGGTTCTTAAAAGCCTTGATGAAGTTCTCCGACTGTCCTCGATCGGTGTAGTGATCATAAAGGGACTGGGAAGAGAGATCGTCTCGGTTGGTGACCACAAAGCGACGATTGATCCCCCGATGGTCGACTTCCACTTTGACGATGACGCGACGGAATCGATCCCAGCTGCTGGCTCGATAAAGAAACTCGTCAAACTGACGCTGTTTTTCCTCGAACTCGTCGAACCTGAGTCGAGTCGACTCGAGCATCGGCTCGACCATCCGTTGCAGGCGGGGGTTCCGGCTTAACCCAATGACATATTGGAGTTTGTTCTCTTCAGATTCACAGAACTCGTAGAGCCGAGGCGTGGCAAAGCCGCTGTCGGCCCGGATCTCAATTTGAAGTTCCTTGCCAACTTCTCGTCGAATGGCTTTCACGATTCGTTTCAGAATAGGAACGATGTGAGAGGCAGCCCCCTTGTTTCCAGGCCTCAATACGACAGTGACCAGGTCCCCCGTAACGGCATCGAAGATCAGCCAAGGATGCAGAATGTGGTTTCGGTAATAGCCGTGGTAAAAAGAGAATTCCTGTTGGCCGTGAGTGTGGTCGTCAGTACTGTCCAGGTCCAAGATGACCGGGTCGGGGCGTCTCTTCTTCAGCGAGCGGACATAACGCTGTAGGAACCCCCGGCTCAGACGCATGAGATCCTTCTTGCTGACAGAGTTTTCCAAACGGGAAAAAGTTGCCTGGGTGGCCAAGTCAGGATCGCTCTCAGGTAACTGATCACAGACGGTCTTGAGCATGGGATCCGAGCGCAGCGTGTCCGCGTCATTGCAGTCTTCGTACCCGGCAACGATCTGAAAGACTCGTTGTCGGATCAGCTTTAACTGCTCATGACGAACGTAGCGTTGGTCCCGGCTATCCGCAATACACGAACTGAAGTCCTCGCAGAGTCGATCTTGCCGATCCAGGGAACCAAACAACAGCCATCCGGCATCGGAAGTCAGGTTCCCACCATCAAAACGAGCCGTGATTTGTGTGTGCGAGTGAAATGCCAGGGTGGTCTGGCAGACTGGGTTTGACATTGCCGTAGTTCTCCGATAAGGATTTGTTTAATAAACCCTTTTATATCAGAGCGCTACGGCATTTTTTCTGGTCCCCAATCCACTCGAATCCGGATCTCTTGCATAATCCGGGCTAGGAGCCTGTCCGAGTATTGGGGTGCGGTTGCGAACAGGGGTCTTGTGAGTCGAGTTCGCGGAGAGAGACGGACGGCGATGGCCCCCATCGTCTACGGCTCGCGACAAAGAGATCGGCCACAACCCCCCTGTTCCCTTCGGGTTACGGGCGGCATGGGCCGATCTACTTTGTTGCGGGCAATTGAGGTTGAATGACAGCGACTGCGTGCCCGACGCCTCGTATCTCGGCCCATGGCGCTCGTAACGCAATCCGCACCAATACTCGGACAAGCTCCTAGGCTATGATGAAATGTGTGAGCAGCCCCCCCGAAGTCATCCGCAGTGCTCAAAATGCGCGAATCAAGAAACTGCGGAAATACCTGCGCTTTCCGCAGGCTGAGGAGACGCCCTGGGTAGCCGTCGAAGGTTGGAGGGCGATTCGAGAAGCCTGTCAACACGGAGTTCCCCTCCAATTACTCGTGCTGGGAGAGGATTCGGGGGCTGGTGCAACACCGCTTCCGGCCCAAGAGACTCTGGTGGTTGGCGGTAGGATCCTGAAGGCGCTCAGCCAGTTGGAGTCGGAGACGGGAGCCATGGCATTTTTCGCAAAGCCTCACTGGAGCTGGGATTCCCTGCCCTCGGTACTGCTTTTCTTGGACCGCCTGCAGGATCCCGGCAATCTGGGAACACTAATGCGCTGCGCTGCCGCGGCCGGCCAAACCGGAATTGTTTGCAACCCGGGCACCGTCTCCCGCTTCAACGCCAAGGCAGTGCGGGCATCTGCTGGCACTCTCTTCAGCCTTCCCATGCGGGAAGGCGAGACGATCCAGGTGCTGCGAGATCGGGGATATCGCCTGCTGGCCGCCTGCCCGAGCGGTGGAGCGTCAGTCTTCGACGTGGCAATGAAGCCTCCTCTGGCCATCGCCATCGGTAACGAAGGAAAGGGATTGGGGGCCGAGGTCCTGGCCGCTGCCGAGTTCCGTACCCACATTCCGGTGGCACGGGATGCCCCCAGCCTGAATGCGGCGTTGGCAGGTGCCATCATCCTGTTCGAACTCAAACGACGCTCGGAGATCTGATGAGCTCTCTCTTCGACAACCCCGACCAGGATCAACCGAAACCAGCGGCTCCTCTAGCCGAAAGAATGCGTCCTCAATCCCTGGAAGAAGTGGTGGGCCAGAAGCACCTTCTCGATTCAGGCAAGTTCCTGCATCAGATTCTGCAGACTCAGGAAATCCCGTCCCTGATCCTGTGGGGGCCTCCCGGGGTGGGCAAAACGACCCTGGCACGGCTCATAGCAAAAAGGGCGGATGCCCGCTTCCTGGCGCTGAGCGCTGTTCTGGCCGGCATCAAGGACGTCCGGCAGATCGTCCAGGAAGCGGAGTACTTCCGAAAACAGAGCGCTACCAGAACAGTCCTTTTCGTGGATGAGATTCACCGCTTCAACAAGGCCCAGCAGGATGCTTTCTTGCCCCACGTCGAGAGTGGACTCATCGTTCTGATCGGAGCCACGACTGAGAATCCTTCCTTTGAAGTGATTTCCCCACTCCTCTCTCGATGCCGGGTGTTGGTGCTGGAACCACTTTCCAACGACGAAATCGAAGAGTTGTTGTCGCGGGCGCTGAACGACTCCGAGCGGGGGCTCGGCGAATTAGGGGTGGGTGTCCGGGCTGATGCCTTGAAGGCCCTCGCCGAGTATGCCTCGGGCGACGCCCGGCGGGCTCTCAACTCGCTGGAGATCGCAGCCCAACTCGCCCAAATCGAGGCCTCCAATACTCCGGTCATTGAACTGCCGACGGTTCGGGAAACACTCGAGCGACGGTTGCCCGGAACGGACAAAGGGGGCGAGGGACATTTCAATCTGATTTCGGCGATCCACAAGTCGGTGCGGAACAGCGACCCCGACTCAGCCCTGTACTGGATTGGGCGAATGTTGGAGGCCGGTGAGGATCCCATGTACGTGGCTCGCCGCTTGGTGCGAATCGCTTCTGAAGACATTGGACTGGCCGATCCTGGAGCCCTGCGAATCGCCGTCGCTGCCATGCAGGCGGTTCAGTTGTTGGGTATGCCGGAAGGCAATCTTGCGCTAGCCGAAGCCGCCGTCTATCTGGCTCTGTCTCCCAAGTCGAATGCCCTCTACAGGGCCTACAATCGAGTTCGCGAAACGATCCAGAAGCAGCCTGACCTCGCGGTCCCGCTTCACCTACGAAACGCTACCACCCAACTCATGAAGGATCTCGGCTATGGCAAAGGTTTCGAATATGCTCACGACCATCCAGACGGCATTAGTGGGATGTCCTGCCTACCATCGGAATTGGAAGAAACGACCTTCTATGAACCGACCGCGCGTGGTTTCGAAGAGCGCTTCTCGCAACGGCTCGAGTGGTTGAAGGAGGAAAAGAAGAAGAGACGCTAGTGCACTGGGCTGGAAACGAGCCAGCTAGCTGGCTAATCTATCCGCGCTCATTATTGTGGCGGACTCGGACGCTGAACCAGTCTCCGACCCCGCGAACTTCTAGCACCCGAGCGCCATCGAGCGGTCCCTCAAAGAAGTGATCCAGCCCCGGAACGGTTTCGGATTGAAGATGATGGCCAAGCCGATTCAACTCTTCAACCAGGGGGGGAACAGCCGAGCAGTATGGATTGCGATCCTGTCTCTTCACGAGGAGCACTTCGAGGCGGAGGCAAAGATCCTGTTCGGCAAGACTGTCCGGTAGAGCCTGCAGGAAGGCAGCCAATGAGAAGTCATCCAGCACGTAAGTCACCACTTCCGTCCGTCGAGGAGTCCTTGCGAGCCGGAGCACCAGCCTAGCCCGGATTATGCAAGAGATCCGGATTCGAGTGGATTGGGGATCAGAAAAAATGCCGTAGCTCTCTGATATAAAAGGGTTTATTAAACAAATCCTTATCGGAGAACTACGGCAATGTCAAACCCAGTCTGCCAGACCACCCTGGCATTTCACTCGCACACACAAATCACGGCTCGTTTTGATGGTGGGAACCTGACTTCCGATGCCGGATGGCTGTTGTTTGGTTCCCTGGATCGGCAAGATCGACTCTGCGAGGACTTCAGTTCGTGTATTGCGGATAGCCGGGACCAACGCTACGTTCGTCATGAGCAGTTAAAGCTGATCCGACAACGAGTCTTTCAGATCGTTGCCGGGTACGAAGACTGCAATGACGCGGACACGCTGCGCTCGGATCCCATGCTCAAGACCGTCTGTGATCAGTTACCTGAGAGCGATCCTGACTTGGCCACCCAAGCAACTTTTTCCCGTTTGGAAAACTCTGTCAGCAAGAAGGATCTCATGCGTCTGAGCCGGGGGTTCCTACAGCGTTATGTCCGCTCGCTGAAGAAGAGACGCCCCGACCCGGTCATCTTGGACCTGGACAGTACTGACGACCACACTCACGGCCAACAGGAATTCTCTTTTTACCACGGCTATTACCGAAACCACATTCTGCATCCTTGGCTGATCTTCGATGCCGTTACGGGGGACCTGGTCACTGTCGTATTGAGGCCTGGAAACAAGGGGGCTGCCTCTCACATCGTTCCTATTCTGAAACGAATCGTGAAAGCCATTCGACGAGAAGTTGGCAAGGAACTTCAAATTGAGATCCGGGCCGACAGCGGCTTTGCCACGCCTCGGCTCTACGAGTTCTGTGAATCTGAAGAGAACAAACTCCAATATGTCATTGGGTTAAGCCGGAACCCCCGCCGGCAACGGATGGTCGAGCCGATGCTCGAGTCGACTCGACTCAGGTTCGACGAGTTCGAGGAAAAACAGCGTCAGTTTGACGAGTTTCTTTATCGAGCCGGCAGCTGGGATCGATTCCGTCGCGTCATCGTCAAAGTGGAAGTCGACCATCGGGGGATCAATCGTCGCTTTGTGGTCACCAACCGAGACGATCTCTCTTCCCAGTCCCTTTATGATCACTACACCGATCGAGGACAGTCGGAGAACTTCATCAAGGCTTTTAAGAACCATCTGAGTATGGATCGGCTGAGCTGTCATCGATTCCTGGCCAACCAGTTTCGACTTCTCCTGCATGGGCTGGCTTACCAGATGTTCGTCCGACTCCGCGATTATCTGTATGGAACCCCCTGGCAGAAACTCTAAATCGAAACTTTGCGTCGCCGGGTCCTCAAAATTGGGGCGCGGGTTCGACAAACCACTCGACGCATCTGGGCCCATCTTTCCTCCGGCTTTCCGGAGCAGGCCCTTTTCCTCCTCGTCTTGAATCGCCTTAACTCCAGCTAGGAGTCTGCGCGGCAGGAGTTTCTGATCAACGTGGAATTTCCAATTCTTGAGTTTATGTTTCGGGGTGCCCTATAAGAGAAAGGGCGATCTTTATCGTGCTTCCGTTTGCAGAGGCGGCCGAACTGCTGAAAATGAGCCCAGGGGGAGGGCATCTTTCCGTCCGAACCTGCTCAGCAGGTGGGTAGGCGCCCATTCATGCGTTTCAAGTTCAGGGCGAGACAGACCAGGTCCCACTCGCCTTCCACTTTCTCGAGTCCCCTCAAGCTGAAGGTTCGAAAGCCAAGGACCTGTTTAACCCAGACGAATACAGGTTCCGCGATCACCTTGCGCCGGCGGTAGACAGTTTGCCCCGCCTCCGTGCCCAGCTTCTTGAACATGCGCAGCGTGGCGGGGAGATTTTCCGACGGCTCTGGATCTCGCCCCTCTCGGCCCAAAGAGATGTAGCCATCGATCTCGCGTTCTTCTAGACCTTCAAAGTTCTCCTCGGACTTATACCCGGCGTCGGCCACTACCTGCGCGGGAGGGTGCTCCAGGTTCTCTTGGACCGCATCGATCATCCCCAGTAATTGTCTGTTGTCGGCCGCGTTATTGGTAACCCCCGTGGCCACGATCATCTGTGTCTCCTCATCCACAGCGGCTTGCGTGTTGTAGCATTGTTCGAATCCCCCAGAGCTCTTCATGATTCGACTTTCCGGATCTGTAAAGTTGTCTTGGGCCTTCTCCTCGGGAACTCCAAACTCCCGCTTGAAGGGGCGTCCTCCGCGCGGGTTCTTGCGACCGTCTCCGGGCTTGCGGCCGCGCTTCCGATCCGCCTCGGCCTGCCGTTGCTCCACTCGCTGCTTTGCCTCCCCGATCTTTTTCAGCCGATCTTCGCGGCGGCGTAACTCTTCAGGCAGTTCGTCTCCCTGATTCTCTTCGCCGTAGAGCTCGTCTTCCGCTTTATCCACCTGCTGCGCACGATCCAACAGTTCGGCGATCTCTCCTTCCAGCCTTTTCTCTTCTTCCAACATCCGTGAATAGCTCATCGCCTTATGTTTGCTGGCGATGGCCTTGATCTTACAGCCGTCCACCGCCACTCGCCCCAGCTTGACCAATCCCGCCTCGGCCGCGATCCGCGCCACCTGTCCAAACAGTTTCTTGAACTCTCTGAGATGACGTTGACGAAACTCCGCCATCGTCCGGTGGGCTGGGAAATTACCCGCCGACAACACTCGACGAGCCAGTTTCCGCGACGAGAACGTTCCCGTCGCGTACCCATAAATCAGGATCTTCACCATCATCCTCGGATCAAACGGCCGATTGCGCCGCCCGTCCCCTTCGTACGGCGCGTAGAATCCACTCAGATCCAGCTCATCCACCGTTTCGGAGATAAAGTAGGACAGATGATCTTCCGGCAACCAATCTCGCGGGGAGGGGGGTAGCAAGAAGCTCTGCTCCGGCTGGTACTTCCGAAATGTCGTTCCCATATCGCCATTTTATTCACCAGCCCGGACATTTCCTGCCGCGCAGACTCCTAGCCTCTCCTAGCTCCCGAATGATCGTTTAGGACACTCATTCAGGCCCAACTCCGTCTGAAATTCACTCCCCCACCTACTCCACACGGCTCGTCCACAGAGATCCCTCGAAAATCCGCCTGTCGCACCTTCGATCTCCCGATTTGGGCCACTTTCGACTCTCTTTTCAACTCCGGCCTACGGTTCTTGCATAATCCGGGCTAGCAACCCGCCGGATCTCAAACCGTGACCAAGATCACAAAAGTGGGGGCAGCCGTCTCTTCTTCAGGGGTACAGGCTCTGGACCGACCAGCTATGATCGACCTCATTCTTCGTGTAGACGGAGCGGAAATGCAGGCGGTAAGTCTGGCTCTTCCAGAACTCGATGCGAATGGGTTCCATGAGAAATCCCCCCCAGTAGGGTGGTCGGGGGATCTCGCGGCCCACGTACTGGGCGGTGTAGCGGGCAATGGCGGCCAGAAAGATTGCGCGGCTGTCCAAGGGCCTGGACTGGCGGGACGCCCAGGCTCCGATTTGGCTCTCCCGCGCACGGGTACGCCAGTAGGCGTCTGATTCCTCGTCGCTCACCGGCAAGACCGATCCCTCGATCAAAATCTGCTCCTCGAGAGGGTCCCAATAAAAACACAAAGAAGCTCGAGTGTTCTCTGCCAGTTGGGTTCCCTTTCGACTCTCCCGATTGGTATAGAAAATGAAGCCGCGCTCGTCACACCCCTTCAGCAACACCATCCGGGATGAAACTCGACCATCCAGCGTCGTCGTCGATAGTGTCATCGCGGTCGGTTGCTTGAGACTCGTTTCACGCGCCTGACGGAGAGCCTCCTGAAAGCGTTCGATTGCCTCGAAGTATAGGCTTGTCATGTTGAACCATATCGATTGGCGCGCCGCAAAGTCCCCAGACGCAGTAGCAGGCTCCGTTCCGATTCCCGAATCGAGGCTCGGATTCGGCTGGAGTTTGATTCCGAAACTGACCTGGCTGCGTTCATGTGACTGGGAACAGAATAACCCAGGATTATGGATCGATGCCCCAAGGGTCCACGGGACCGGACGCCAGAGCTCTTGCGATCGACCAACTGTGAGCTATTCGAGCGGCTTGCCGGTGCGGGTCCAGAGATCGATCTCCACCCCGATCATCTCCCCCATGAAGCTCTCCATGGCAGTGTGCTTCCAACCCTTCCCAACTCCGTAGTCGAGCCGATTCAGCTGGCTCCGGATCTTGACCCCAAGAATCGTCCCTCCGTCATCGAAGCGGTGGATTTTCAATTCTAGTGGGAGGACCACCTGCTGCGTCACTCCGCGCATTGTGAAGCTCCCTCGAGCTTCATAGCTTCCATCCGACTTCCTGCGCACAGTTTCACTCACAAAGCGGATCTCAGGATGGATCTGGGCGTTGAAGAAAATCTCGTTTTGTAGGTCTTTATCTCGCATTTCGATCCCGGTATTGATCCCGGATACCTGCATGACGGCAGTTACCGAAGAGGCTTCCAAGTCTCCTTCATCAAAGATGATTTCGACATCCACATCGGTAAACTTTCCCGACACTCGGCTCAGACCTCCGAAAATGGGTATCGAAAACCCTATCGTGGAGTGGTTGGACTCGATTTTGTAACGTAACGCTTCGGCTGTCGCAAAGCTCCCGATACAGAGAATTCCGATCAAAAGCTGCAAACTGAAATTTCTCAACATCTTCGGCTCCCCGATAAGAGCTGGAAACTGTTTTCTTTGGAGTCCCGTTGTTCCGAGTTAAACACGATCAGGAGAGAGCGGGCAACACAGTCGCAGCGCGGATGATCCAGCCTCTGCAGCCGACAACCCGCGCATTATCCGGGATGGCTGTGCGTTTTTACATTTATCCAGTGAGTTTATAGCCTAGTCTATGAACTGTAACTAGAAGTCTTGGATGGGCCGGGTCATTCTCGATTTTCTTGCGAAGCTTGGCAATATGGGTATCGACGGTGCGGGTAAAAGGAATACTATCGTAGCCCCACACGGCATCCAGCAACTGGTCCCTGGAAATCACTTGTCCCCGGTGTTGGACGAAGTAATCGAGGATCAGGAATTCCCGCGCTGAAAGGTTGAGGTCGCATGCTCCCTTCTCGGCCTGGTGGCGGCGAAAATCAAGCTTCAAGTCTCCAAATTGCCAGATCTGGCCGGACCTGGACGGATTTGGGTAGCATCGCCTCAATACGTTCTCGACTCGGGCAAAGAGCTCCATCAAGCTGAAAGGCTTGGTGACATAATCATCAGCGCCCAGCTTGAGGCCCAGGACGCGATCCACCTCCTGTCCGCGCGCCGTCAGCATGATAATCGGAATCAGGTTTTCTTCCGAGCGAAGTTGGCGGCAGACGTCAAGCCCGCTCAGGCTCGGCAACATGACGTCAAGCACGAGCAGTTCTAGCTTCTCCTGTCGAGCTAAATCGAGCCCCTGTCTTCCATCCCGGGAATGGAGCACCCGGTATCCTTCGCTCTCGAACCCATCGCGCAAGGCCACCGACATGGCATCGTCGTCTTCCACGATCAGAATCCGATGGCTCGCAGAGTCGGAGATCACTCGCCTATGCCTCCTTTGCCAGGAGCGCTGGCCGCGTGCCATCGCCGCGGAGTTTTGATGGGTTCTCGGCGCCCGGCGTAATCGGTAGATAAAGAGCGAAAGTGCTCCCCTTTGCAGGATGGCTGTCCACTTCAAGACGGCCCCGGTGAGCCTCGACGATGTGGCGCACGATTGCCAGTCCCAAACCGCTTCCTCTGACTTCGTGGACCAAACCCTGGGGAACACGAAAGAAGGCGCATCATCTCGGCAAAGACCCGAATCGAGGAGAGGGGTGTTTTCAGCTCGTGCGAGACATTCGATACGAAATCATTCTTCATCTGTGAGAGACGCATTTCCCGCGCTGCCATGCGAAAAGTGACCGCCGTCCCCGCGGCCAACAGGGCGGCCAGAAGAAGCGAAAGACTGATGTTGTAAAAGAAGCTCCAGCGAGCCAACCGGAGATCGTCCCACTCATCCTGGTAGAGTTCCATCTCCCAGTCTCGAAAGATATAGGAGAAATGGGCCTCCGCCCTGGGTACCTCGGCAGGCCCGATTTCGCCTCCTCTGAACACCACCTGTTTTTGTCCGTTCTTGACCAGAAGCCGCAACGGGTTCCGCTCCGAGATCTCAGGAAGTAATTTACTCACGGGTTTGGGGAGCAGGCTGTCCGCAAAAAAGTCGGGATCGATCACGATACCGATCACTCCTAACAACCGATCCGCGTCGGGCTGCCGGACCGGTCTTAGTACTACAGGATTCCGAGGATCCCGCTCATCAACTAGAGTCTCGGGTAGCTCGATGCTCCCGCCTAATCGAAATGCCGACTGCAGGTAAGCGGTAGAGAAACGGACAGCCAGGGGACTTTCCACTTGTTCGATCTCGCGTTTTTCCTTGAGATCCCACACCACAGCCTCCGACCAGGGGTTTTCCTCCCGAAAACCGAGCATGAAGAGTTGTTTGACGCCGAAGAGCGCGATCTTTTCGGAGTGTTGTTCCAGGTAGACTCTCCATTCGGACCGCTCCTTGCGAAGTTCGCTAGCGGGAACCACTAAGAGTTGTTCGACTTGTCCGGCATAGGTGAGCTCGGTCTTCTTATCGATAAGCTCGAGGTAGTTCCGAAGAGTGGCTTGCTTTGCCAGGAGAGTATTGGTTTGGAGATCGGAGAGCCAGGAGTATTGGAGCAGCAGCATCCCGGTCAGGGGGATGCCAACCCCCAGCAGAGCGATCAACAGCAGCTTTCGCTGTCCCGGAAGCCGGTCAAAAATTGGCATGGTTCCTCCTCGCTCGGAGCCCTATCCGAGTGGGCAGTATAGGCCAGCCTGCCAGTTCCCGATGGTCTGTTGACAACTTTTTACATCCCGAAACCTCTTGTGACTTTCTGATCAAGACATTGACGTGAAGGAGAGCTAGTCTGCACCCGAACGAAAAACATCGGGCCTAGGAGCCCCGTCCGAGTTCCTAGAGCCCTCAAACTCGGAGGTTTCGATGAAGAAGATTCTTTGTTGCTTAGTTCTAGCGGTTCTCTTTACGCCGGCTCTCGTGTTGGCCGATGACGATGCCAAGGAGTTCGAAAAGTGGCTCACCGAGGCGGTGCAAGCGCTTCGAAAGGTCGGCTGGACCGGCTTCGATATGAAGCGAGAGCAGAAGGGTGAGAAGCAGTTCTACCGAGTATCCAACATCTCCCCTGAGAGCCCGGCTGGCGAAGCCGGACTTCGCCTCGGCGACGTCCTACTCAGCTTGAACGTTGTCAGCTTGATGGAGAACGACTACTGGGGTGCCCTCAAAGCGGGTCACATCGCGATGAAACCGGGACAGACGCTCAGTTTCGTCGTGTCACGGCAAGATAATGGGGAGTGGTCCAAGGAAACCATCAACCTGAAAATGGAGAAGGCGCCCGACGACTATGTGGCCCGCATTCTCGGAACCCAGATGATGATGAAACTGGGCCTCATCGAAGAGAAATAGGGTGTTGAGAAAAAGCTCAAGCTAAGAAAAGCGGTAGCAAGCTACGCGCACTCCAAATCGGCGCACTTCGGGCAGAGGACGACTCTCTAGCCGGGTTGCGAGGCGATTTGGAGTGCTGCCGCGGGGTCGTTGTCTGTGAGCTGGCGGGGCTGCACGCAATTGTGCTGCCGCTTTGGTACCCGGACGACAGGTCAGAACTCTACCTCCCAATTCTTGAGTGTTGCGCTACCGCACCCCATGACTCCTACAGGCTCCCTGGGTGTGCTTTTGCCTCATGCGACCGTGTTGTTCCGGGTGATGGGCACGGGCAAGGGCAGGGGCCCACTTTCCTCGTCCCCTACTTTCCCCCTACTTCCCCTCCTGCTATCCTCACTCCCTGTGAATGACAACCCTCGCACTGGTCAGGATCCTCTCTCCATCATCTGGGATTTCGACGGCACGCTCTTTGACACACGACAAAGAAATCTGGCGGTAACGCGCCGGATCGTGAGTCATGTCCTCGGACAGTCTCTCAAACAGTTCTCGGTGCTACGAACCGTTGAAGGATATGATCGAGCTCAGAGAGGGGTCGGCAACTGGCGTGAATTCTATCAGTCCCACCTGGGGCTGGATGAGGAAGGCACCGACCGGGCGGGCGGCTTCTGGCTTGATTACCAGCTCAAGGATCGAACCGAAGCGCCACCCTTCGACGGAGTCGTCAAGGTGATCAAAGAGTTGAGCCGCCTACCCCAGGGAATCGTCTCTCAGAATTCGCGTGATGTAATTCTCCATATGCTCGAATCGACTTGCCTTGGATCCTACTTTGCCTCCGTCGTCGGCCACGCTGAGGTCCCGATGCGCCGGCAGAAGCCGGAACCGGACGGGATTCTGCGCTGTATTCAGGAGATCGGTCAGAGACGGGAGGGCATCGTTCTTTTTGTGGGAGATCATGAGACCGACGCTTTGACCGCCCACAATGCGAATGCGCAGGCGCTACGCGAAGGACTCGATCTTCGTTTCGTATCGGTAGCCGCGGCCTATCTGGACGAGATCTACCCGAGCAGTTGGTCGCACCAGCCCGACTTCGTGGTCCGGCACCCGAGTGAAATCCTGGATATCCTCGAAGAGTTTGACTGAAGTTGTCATCCTCAGACCGACAGACGGTGCTCCAATCGAATGCTCAAAACCCCTGCCCTAGCCTTTGCGGCCACCACCGGTAACCTTCTTCGACGACTCCTGTACAACCCGATATCAACTTCTCACAGCCCTTTACTACGAAACCACGATCTGAGAAGCAATTACAGCAGGAGAAACAGTCATGCTCTTGATTCCCTTGGTCTTTTTCATCATTGGCCTCGTTCTCCCCGTGGTAGGCCTGGTTCGCGCCATCCAGACTTCCAGGCAAATCGGCCAGCTCAAGATCACGATCAGTCACCTGGGGACGAGGATCGACAGACTCGAGAGCTCTCGTCAATCCGCGAGCAAGGGTAGCGAGGTCATGGCTCCTTCCCCATCCTCCTCGACGCCTCCCGGAACTTCGGCCGCAGAGCCGGAGGTAGCCGGGCCAAGGAACGCCGTGCCCTCAACACCGGCTGAGGGCGTGGCCACCGAGTCCCCAACCAAAACTCCTCCTCAGCCGCGGCGTACCTCGGACCCGCCACCTCCGCCTAGCCCTGCCGTCCGCACTCTTCCCCGTTTCGACTGGGAGAGTTTCACCGGAGCGCGGCTCTTTGACTGGCTGGGGGGATTCGCCCTCTTCCTGAGCTTTGTGTTCCTGGTCAAGTTCTCTGTCGATATGGGACTCTTGAGCCCCGCAGTACGAGTTGCCCTTGGAAGCGTAGTAGGAATGGGCCTGATCAGCGGCGTGCGTTTTGCTGGCGATGATCACTGCAGCCGCTTTCGTACTTTCGGTTCGCCTCGATAGTCGTTACATCGCCTTGCTGGGCCTGCTGGGAGGGTTCCTCAATCCATATCTTGTCTCCAGCGGTCAGGATCGTCCAAATCGCTCTCTTTGGCTATCTGGGGGTTCTGGACATGGGCTTGATCTTCATTGCGTTGCGCAAGAAGTGGCAATTCTTGGTACCCCTGTCAGCACTCGGTACATCTGTGCTGCAACTGGGATGGATCAATCGCTTCTTTCAACCTGAAAGCCCCCTCACTGCTGCGGCGATCTTTGTTGCTTTTGCCATTCTGTATCTTTTCACCAGCCTCTTCGTCACCCGAGCAGGGTTCTCCCTATTCCTGGTTGAAGCCGCCAGCGGGGTCATGACAAACATCGCTCTTGGATTCGGTTTCGCATTATTGCTGCGGGATCAACCCGGGCTGACCTTTGCTTACCTGTTCGTGCTGAACCTGCTCCTAGCGGTGATGGCGATTGGTCTCAGGCGGGGCTGGCTTTGGCACAGCCTGGGTGGCTTGATGACCTTCATACTCCTCTGGGTGTGGACGATCGCTCACCTGAATCCGAGCAACCTGCTGTGGGCATTAGCAGGATATTTCGTCTTTGCCGCCCTCCATGCAGGGCTCCCGATCGTCGTTCAGCGGTGGACCAAGAGGGTCAACCGGAACTGGTCAATTGTGGGCAACCTGTACCCCGTGCTCATGCTGGTTCCGATTTTGACTGCCTTTACCCTTTCCAGCTTGCAGAGCAGCAGCACTCTTTGGCTCACCGTCTGGTTAATCAATGCTGCCGGTTTGGCCGCCACGTTCTTTACGGGAATGTTTGGCTTTGCGGCCATCTTCCTGATCATGACCTTCCTGATCAGTTTGGGCGATTTGCTCGGCCTTCAGGAGGCCTCTTCTCTGCCCTCTTTCCTCTTCATTAGTCGTGGTCTCAATGTTTGGCTTTGTCCTGGCTAGCCTGTTCTTTGAACGAGCGCGGAGCGAGTCGGGTCCAGGCGAAGGGAAGCCGGACAAACTCCGCCTGCCGGTGCTGGCCGCCTGGCTTCCCTATCTCCTGCTTCTGACCACTTTCAATCGCCTGCCGATGGAAAGCCCCTCAATCGTATTTGGCGTGGGTTTTCTGCTCTCCCTCGTGCTCCTGGTGTTGGATCGGTGGTCCCCGGCTGGACCCCTCAGTCTGGTAGCGGTGGGCAGCGCCACCCTCTTGCAGATCACCTGGCTGGCGACTTCGTTCGATGCGAGTTCCCCCTGGACGACAATCTTCTGGACGCTGGCATTCACGGGACTCTTTATTGCCTATCCCTTTGCCTTCCCAGAGGCAATGCAAGGGCGCAGACTATCCTGGTGGACTTCAGCACTGGCTGGCCCGTTACACTTCGGAATCCTGGCCATCGTCTTCACCCAGTCTTTTGACCTCTCGTCCCCGGGACTCCTACCAGCCTCGTTCGAAGCGCTCTATGGCCTGCTGCTCTATCTACTCGTTCGGGGAGACGACTCTGAGGCTGGCTTTCACAAAGCCCGTCTGGCCTTGTTTGGCGGGGTCACACTTTTCTTCGTCAGCCTAATCTTCCCATTTCAATTTGAGCGGGAGTGGTTGACCATGGGCTGGGCGCTGGAAGGCCTGACGCTGATTGCATTTTTTCATCGGATCTCCCATGCGGGCCTCAAAAAGTGGGGAATTGGACTTCTTCTGATCGCCTTCGTGCGTCTGGAACCCTGGCCTACTGACCGACCCGAGGACGGAATCCTCGCTCTTTCTGAATGGATATCTGTATACATTCGGTTTGGGAGCAGCCTGTCACTTACTGGCGGCATGACTCTGGAAACCTGACAACGAATGGCTGTTCAAAGTGCCCGCTCGCAGCCTTCTCAATGGTCTGGGAGTGGTACTGGCCTTTTTCCTGGTGAATATCGAGATCGCCAACTTCTACAGCGCCGGAACTCGCCTCCGATTTGAGTTTGGCCGGAGCCTGGGACAGGATCTCACCTACTCGCTGGTCTGGGGATGGTTTGGTCTCATGCTTCTCATGGTTGGCCTGATCTGCCACAGTCGGACAGCTCGACTCGCCAGTCTGGATCTGATTTCGACGACAACCCTAAAGCTGTTCTTCTACGATCTCTGGAGCTTGAGTCAACTCTACAGAGTCGGAGCATTGCTGGGTCTGGCTGTCATCCTGGTACTGGTGTCGATCCTGTACCAGCGCCAGCTTGGATCTTCCGCAATAGATGAGATAGAGTAACGGCTCCGATTTGCGCGACGTTCGTTCAGTTGAGCACTCTTGTTGTACAGCCTGGCCAACTCTTGCAAGCCTCGCCAACAATGCTGCACTGAAAAGTGAGGACGATGAATAAAGCTCGAGTTCTTGTTTGCTTGCTCTTGGTGTCAACTCTACTGGTGGCCTGTTCAGGAGGGGGTGGGGATCCGGCGGGCCCGGCCCGACAGTTCATCAGTATCGGCACGGCACCCATAGGGGGAGTCTTCTATACGGTTGGCGGGGCGGTGGCGGACGTCTTGACCCAGGTTACAAGCGATCTCAACTGGCGCGTCAGTGCGGAGTCCACCGGTGGGTCGATGGAGAACATCCGGCGCCTGGACTCGGGTGAGATTCAGTTCGGAATCTCAAACTCTTCGATCACATATTTCGCCGTACGGGGACAGGAGGGATGGGAGAAGGCCTTTCCAATCAAGAGCGTCATGACCCTCTTCCCGAATGTAGCCATGTTCGTGACGCGGCAGGATTCGGGCATCAATTCCATCCCGGAGCTGGCCGGCAAGCGCGTCAGTATCGGTCCTCAGGGAGCTGGTTTCGAGTACTTTGTGAGACCGCTGGTCGAAGGGCACGGACTGACCTTTGATGATTTTGACATCGTTTTCGCCGGCCAACAGAGTTCGGTCGATTATTTGGGCGACGGATCGATCGCAGCTGCCTTCCTGGGTGGCGGAGTGCCGACTGCTTCGATTACCAGTGCGGCCAGTTCGATGGCCATCAGACTCATTCCGTTTGGGGAAACCGAGAGACAGCAACTGATTGATAACTATCCCTTCTTCCACGCGGCGGTCATTCCGGCTGGCACTTATCGAGGACAGGACACTGAATACGCGGGCATAACCGTCGGTTCGGCCCACATCATCGTGCGCACGGATGCCGACGAAGAGCTGGTTTACGAGTTCACCAAACGAATCTATGAAAACCGCGCGGCAATCGCCGAGAAGCACCGGGCTGCCCGGGCAATCAACCCGCAGAACGTGGTTTCAGAAACGGGTACGGAGTTCCATCCCGGCGCGATTCGCTACTATCAGGAAGCTGGCATCTGGCCGAATTAACCACCGTTCACAGGCATGCCAGAAACGAACCTGTCCCCGCTAGACCGTTTCCGCCTGACCGCGATCACGATGTTGGGTGTCGCGCTCTCCCTTTTCGTGCTCTTCGAAGTCAATTTCGCAAGAGTTTCTCCGCTCTCGCAGCTGGCCGTGTTTACGCTGCTCGGCCTGTCACTTTGTTTTCTCCACTATCCCGCTTCGAGCCGAATCGCGGGCAAATCGCTGTTCCGTGGCATCGACCTGGTTCTGGTACTGGGAACGGTCGTCTGCTGTACTTATCTGATCTTGGAAGGGAATGAACTGGGCCAGCGGAGCGGCGCCTACCAGCCCATGGATATTGCGGTCGCGGTGCTGGGAGTGCTGCTGGTACTGGAGGCCACCCGCCGCTCGATCGGGATAGCGCTCCCCATCATTGCAGCAGTCTTTCTGGCCTATGGAGTCTTTGGCCCATACCTGCCCGACTGGGCGTTTCCTCATCGAGGCTACGCTATTGCCCGCCTGGCCGCTCAGACATTTCTGCGCACGGAGGGCGTTTTCGGAACCGCTCTCCGGGTCATGTTCACATACGTCTTCCTGTTCGTCATCTTCGGAGCGTTCTTGGAAGCTTCCGGGGCCACCCAGTTCATCATTGATTTCGCGAACCGCATCTTCGGTCGAAGCCCGGGTGGCCCAGCCAAGGTAGGCGTGCTGGGTAGCGGTCTGATGGGATCCCTCTCGGGCAGCGCCGTAGCCAACGCCGTCACGACCGGAACTTTCACCATCCCCATGATGAAGAGTGCTGGATTCTCCTCGCGCGTGGCGGCCGGAATTACCGCCGCCGCCGCCAGCGGCGGAGCTCTGGTGCCGCCGGTGATGGGAGCCGGCGCCTACATGATGCTCGAAATCGTCGATCCACCGGTCACTTTCCTGGAAGTGGCCAGGGCCGCCTTGATTCCAGCCGTTCTCTACTACTTCTCGATCTTCATGATCGTGCACTTCTTCTCAAAGAAGGTGGGTCTCGAACAGAAACCGTCTCCAGACTCGGTTCCGAGGACACTGATTCGGCTGGAAGGAGCGATCTTTTTCGGTGCTCTGGGCAGCCTGATCACTTTTCTGCTATTCGGTTATTCCCCATTTCGAGCAGTTACCTACGCGCTGCTGGCGATCGTGATCTTGAGTTCGCTGGCCTCCCGCACCCGACTCAATTGGAGAAAGCTGATCGAGGCCCTTTCCAAAGCCGCGCTAAGTGGGATATCACTGGTGGCGGCGAGTGCCTGTGTGGGAATCGTAATCGGAGTTGTCACGCTGACCGGGGTCGGAACCGCCTTTCCAAATGCCGTCGTCCCCTTAGCCGAGCACAGCCTCTTTTTGGCCCTGGTCGCCATCATGGTCTGCTCGATCATCCTGGGCATGGGTCTCCCCTCCGCTGTCTGTTACCTGTTGATGGCGACGCTGATCGGGCCGGTGCTGAACCGTTTAGGCGTGATCCCTCTGGCCGCTCATCTGTTCATTTTTTATTTCGGGATGATGTCGATGGTGACTCCCCCGGTCGCGTTGGCCGCCTATGCCAGCGCTTCGATCGCCAAGTCGAAGATCATGGAGACCGGTTTTTCGGCCTTCGGTTTCTCGCTGGTCGGTTTCTCGCTGCCCTTCATGTTCATTTACCGTCCGGCTCTCTTGCTGATGGCACCCGACGGCAGCACCGCCTCAGTCGGTGCGCTGCTGATGGCTCTCGTGCCGGCAATACTGGGCATTCTGGCGCTGGCCGGAGCCGTGGCCAGCTTCCTGTTCACCCGCTTGGGTATCCTGGAACGAGGAATCCTGGTGGTCTCAGCCGCCCTCATGTTATTCCCCGGCAGTCCATTTCAATCCGTGACTTCCCTGCCCTTACTCGACCTGGCCGGAGCCCTGGTGCTAGGATCTACCGCTTTGCTCGACTGGAGGCGCAACCGAGATCGCACGCGTTGACTGCTCGGCCCCCTTTCACTCAAGTTCAAACGCCTGCTTCACAAACGGCTGGGCTCAATTCATGGTTGAACAACCACATTGTATTCAACCTGCCGAGCGATCTTTCGGCCTCCGAAAGTGGCGCCAACAAGCACGAATCCCTTGTTCCTGAACAGCCATGCTGAATCCTCCAGACAGGTCAATTGATCTGGGAGGAGGTGGACTTCGAATGTGACCTTATCGCCATCGCCGACCAGGCCCCCTACAGTCAGGAAGGGAGAAGTCTCCAGGATCTCAAACTGCCACTCCTGGCCTCCGACTGAAGCGGCAACTTGGAGCTCGGAAACGAGACTGCGAGAAACTGCCACGGTCTTGTCAAATCTACTGGTTAAGTTCAGGGTGGGGGACCCGGAAACAGACCCTGACAAATCCACACTCCCTCAGACTATTAGAAACCAATTTCGGGACAGCGGCGCAGAATTCGGCGTTATTGCAAACCTCCTTCTTGGTTGTCTCTTCCATCGTTTCCAGGATTTCAACAGTGGCGGCGAGCGTTTTCGTATTTGACTTTCCGCTGCCGATCCAGCCGATGAAAGGGGAAGGGTTTGTAATAAAGACCCAGTCGGTGGCCTCTGGAAAGGAAGCGGTGACTTCTCTAGATGGTTTTGCCAGAGTCAGCCGAAGACTCCCAGGACGAAGAGTCACCTCCAATTCCTCGCCCGACTCTGAAAGAAATACCGTTCCAAAACAGTCAGTTCCGACTACCACTTTGAAGCCCTGGGGAGCGATGTTCAGCAGCAGCAAGGCCGAGAGCAGCAGATAGAGCTTCCAGCCGGAGAGGGTGTGTAAAGCGTTACGCAATCTTACCTCACAAATCCAGCAGCGAGTGTCAAACTGAGAGCTTCTTCCGTGGGCAGGGGGCCGAGAGGAGACGAGCTCACAACAGCTTCTGCAAAAACGAATTGCCCTGGGGGTGGAAACGCCAGCGGTACATCTTTCAATTCAATCTTCAGGTTGTAATCGCCCAGTAGGAACATGGGGGTCTCGGACAGCAGGTTTTCGGGCGGCGTTCTCAGACTCAAGACGTCTGAAGCAAGCTGTTCCAAGACCAGCGTGCCTTCGACGTTTGAACCTTGTTGGAGAGCGATCTCGAGGATCACCTGATTTCCTTCCATCGATTGAACAAATAGTCCTCGCTCAGAGCGCCGTCCAAGCCATCGCCCACAGCCTTAGCTCTTCCCGTCCTGAGGCTTATCTCGAGGTACAGGAATGCCTTCGCCAGGACCCGCGCCAGCCCGAGGCGCTGGTCTGGTTAGCCTATGGCTTTTATGCGCCGGGCGGCCTTTTTCAGGAGGCCGAACGACTCGCTTCACTGCTCGAGCCAGAAGGTCCTTACCAGCACATGCTGGAAGCCTGGATTCTGGTGCAAAAGAACGATCTGGCAGCGGCCTTGCCGATAATCCGGCAGGTTCAACTGTCGTTCCCCGATTCCGATGTGGCTGCTCATCTACAGGGTCGTGCTGCGACCCAGGCTGGCAACCTGGCCCTCCTCGAATCTGCCATCCGAATGTACGACATGTATGACTTGTTGGCTCCAGACAAACCAACGGCACGTGTTTTCCGAGCGTACTGGGAGGCCGCGCGAGACGGGCTGGTACCCAACCTAAAACCGGAAGCGAACGTCGAGATTCGGCTCATCAGTGATATGTCACAGCTGATGGCTCAAGTCCACGCCAGGCTGGGAAGGGGCGAAGACGCTCTGGAGTGGCTTCACCATGCGATGGATGCCGGTAGCAATGATCTGGTGACGCTTTCTCATCGAGACTTCGAAGAACTGCGCAAAGAACCGCGTTTTCAAGCCATCCAACCAAAACTGGAAAAACGGGTACAGACCCTGGCGGCTGAGTTGAGCCGGTAACCTCCCCCACGCACCTACGTGGGCAGGGCAAAGGGGGTTCGTTCGGTACTCGCCAGAGTCAACAGGGCTAGCGCGAGTCCTTTATCCGGATCCTGCCACCCGACGTGCGCAGACGCAGTTGAGGGCCTCCTCCATTGATCGGGCCGCGTAACTCGCGCTTTCCGACCGTGCCGCGCACCTGGATTGGGACATCGGTTCTCACGCCGCCGCTGGCTTTGGCGTCCAGGTCAAAACGGAGGTTCGGAGACAAGTGAACTGTCACGTTGCCGCCTGATGTCGAAAGCTCGCAGTCGCCTTGCGGTTGGTCGGCGAAACGAGCCGTAATCGAGCCTCCCGAAGTTGTAGCCTCCACCCGGCCAAGAGCCCGCCCGATCGAAATCGATCCACCCGAGGTGTGGCGTCGATCTGCCCTTCGACCTCGCCGATGTGTATCGATCCTCCCGAGGTCTTCACATCAGCATCACCCACCCCGTGCTCGAGCCGGATACTGCCGCCCGAGGTGCGTGCCCACAGGGGTCCCTCGATACGGCCAAACTTGAGGCTGCCGCCCGAAGTACGGCTGCGCACATCGCCGAGCAGGTCATCGATCGCGATGCTCCCGCCCGATGTCTTCAAGTCGGCATCGAAACGACGGGGAACCATGGCTTTGAGGGTGAATCCCCGGTTGTTCCAGCTGAACCAGCTTCTGAGGCTACTTTTAGCTTCGATCGTGACCTCTACCTCGTCCCCCATTTGATGGAAGGCGATCTCGTAGTCGTCTTCAAGATCTGCGACCGTGCCACGGCGGGGGAGGATCTCAATTCGCACCTGGTTGGTGTCCCCCGAAACAACCTCGATCAAGCCTCGCTCAGCCTCGACTACCAGACGCCCGCCCGGAGAGACATCGAAGTTACGCTGGATGGACTCCTGAGCCGCAACCGGGAGCGTCATGATCAAGGCACAGGTCAAAACGAAAACAGCGCTAGCGCTAGCGATCCGAGACTCGGTCATTCTGTTCATGAGTTTCTTTTCCCTCTTTTCATCTACTAGGCCGCACTTGTGTCCGCCGGTCTGCCTAGACTAACGCATCAAACTTCCAAGAAGTTCACTGTGGGCTACGGTGGGCGGGCCAGCAGCAAGCTGTACGCACAAATCGGCTCACCACCCGGGCAACCACGCACCCCCCGGCCGAAGCGCGACGATTTGGAGTGCGCGTAGCTTGCTAACGCTTTGGTATCCGGACCGACCCGCCTGCTCGAATCTCGCGTTTCTGGTCTCCTCTTCGTTTATCTAGAGAGAGGACCACCCGAGTATGACCGAACCCAGCAACCAGCAAGCTTCCGGCTGGCACCATGCTCCCCGGCACGAATACCGCCCTGGAGGTCCCTACCTGATCACCGGAGCAACTCTGCACAAACGACATTTCTTTGACACCAGTCGAAAGCTAAGACACCTCGAAGAAACGCTGTTCGAAAATAGCAGTACAGAGCCAATGGACTCTTGAAGAATGGTCCATCTTCTCGAACCACTACCACGTGATCGCCGTCGCTGAAGAATCAGCCAGGTCTCTCACGAACTTCATCCAAAAGTTCCATTCTGAGACAGCGATCTGGCTAAATGAATTGGAAAAAACTCCCGGCCGTCGAGTTTGGTATCAGTTCTGGGAAACAGCGCTGACCTACTAGGCGAGTTACTATGCTCGTTTGAACTACGTGCAGGATTCGGAGCCTGGTGGGTGAGTTCTGATCGTTCCGTCCGGATACCAAAGCGGCAGCTCTATGCGGCAGAGACCTGCAACATGACCGGCGACACCCCGCTGCAGCACCAAACATCGTAAGTCGTACTCAGCGCCTGACGCTCCGACCGGCCGCCCAGCTCAACTTCAGGGACGATTTTCCTGCGCAGTCACTTCGTTGCTGTCACCCCTCAAGTAGAGGTTCCACCACTTCAGCTCGTTCACCATGCGGTGGATGTTGTTCCAGTGCCCGCGAATCCCGTGGGCCATATCGGCATACTGGACCATCTTGGTGGGAATACCGCGCCGTTTCAAAGCAAAGTACATCTGTTCGCCCTCCGGGTAGGGCACCCGCTGGTCATTCTCTCCGTGGACGAACAGGGTCGGGGTCCTGACCCTTCCGGCATGAATCAACGGAGACTGCTTCATCATCCGTTCCCGGGCTGCTGCGTCCCAAGGTGTTCCGTAAAACTCCGTCTCCTTGGTCCGGTAGACATCAGCGGTACCGTAGTCACTGACCCAGTTTGAGATCCCCGCCCCACTGATGGCCGCGGCAAAGTGGTCGGGGTACTGGGTAATCACCCAATTCGTCATGAACCCGCCATAGGAATGGCCGGTATGTCCAACTCGGCGGGAGTCGATCGGATAATTCCCGAGCACGTATTCGAGGCCGGAAACGACGTCCTGCCCATCCTTGGTCCCCCATTCACCCCAGGTGACCCATTTGAAGGCTTCGCCGTAACCGGTCGAGCTGCGGAAATTCGTGTCCAATACGAAGTGCCCGTTGGCTGCAAAGAACTGCTTCTTGAAGTTGAACCGGTAACCGGTGGCTGAATGCGGCCCTCCGTGACTCAGGACAATCATCGGATATGGACCTCCTGCCGGGTCATATCCGTGAGGGAACATCAGCCAGCCTTCGATCGGGGTTCCATCGTAACTGTTCCACTTCAACCGTTCGGCCGAGCTGAAAGCGATCTCGGAAAGGATCCCAGCATGGACATCGCTGAGCCGGCGCTCGTTCGAGGCATCGATATTGGCCACGTAAACATCGGGCGGCGCTTCATGCCGACCAACTGTGTACGCCATAGTGGCGAAGGCATCATCAATGACCAGCCCCATGAGCCGTCGCGCCCCCTGGGTTACCTGCTCCACCGAGCCGCCGGAAGCAGACACTCGGAACAAATGTGACTCTCCACCGGTTGTGGCAGTGAAGTAAAGAAAGCGGCCGTCAGGCGACCACCGAGGGGCACCTGGCTCGAGGTCCCAATCGGCGGTCAAGTTGGTTGATTCTCCGCCGCTGACTGAACGAAGGAAGAGATCCCGGGGTCCCCCGTGATTCAGACCTTGCTCGATTACCATGTCAGTGCCGAAGCTCCGGATATAGGAGATGTACTTTCCTTCAGGTGAGAAGGCGGCACTGCGATAGGTGTAGAGATCGTCGGTCAGGCGCGTCACTTTCCCATCCACCGATACCGTCCAGAGGTCCGGCCGCCCGTACCTCAAATCATCACGCCAGGTCGAATCAGCGATAAAGAGCAGCAGCTGCCCATTCGGATGCCAGATCAGATTCTGCGGTCTCACATCCAAATCCAAGAGGGTTTTGTCGGCACCTCCCGAAGCCCCGCTCAGAACGATCTGGGTGGCGGGGAGAGCCCGTTGGTTTGGCGAAGGGAAAGATTGTCCGTCCCGCTGGAAGTCTCTCCAGTCGAAAATAGCGCCTTTAAAGCGCTCTTCATGCCGACGTTCGAAATCGCTCGCATAAACCGGTTCTTGTTTTGGCTGTGGCTTGTCTCTCAAGGACACAACCCACTTCTGATCGGGGCTGGTCAGGGTACGAGGAGGTTGCGGTTTGGTCGCCAATGGAGGCCCGGCCTGATTGGCAGGATCAATCTTCCAGGATCCATCGGCTGTGTACTGAAACCATCCGTCATTCGTGAACGCGGGTCGGGTCACGTCACGTCCATAGTGCAGAATCCTGCTCGCACCGCCAGAACCATCCGTAGCCACCAAATAGACTTCGGATCGCGTGCTGTTGTCCTCCTCGATCTTCGTGTCGAGTGTATAGGACACCCACTCTCCATTCGCCGAGATCATGACACTACGAACAGTCTGAAGCCGATAGTAATCCTCGATCTTCAGGGATCTCCCGTTGGTTGATTGCTGGGGGGCAGCGATTGAAGTCGCCAACAAAAGGACACCGATGCTCGATGTAAAGAAGATGCTCACACCCTTGACTCGCGCCATGGTAACTCTCCTGGATCTAGATGGTCAGAATTAGAAATCTGGCACCAACTTAGCACAACGGGTGTCTGGAGTCGTCGAAGATACTTAACCCCCCCACAATCGTGTTGTAGACGTAGTCAGGGCCTTGAGTTGACGTGAAGTCGAGACCAATCGAAAAGCCGCTCTCCCCGGTTTCCAGAATCTCGGTGCTCGGAGTGCGCTCGCCGAGCCGAGGGCGAGGAACAAGATGGGAAGGGCACATCTGGAAAGTTGGGATCTCTTCGACATTTCGTGCACCGCTTGTTCGCTGCCTCCTCCGACTACTCAAATGTGGCTCGGAAGGCGGCAATCTGTTTCAGATGGTGCTTCAGATGCACTAGATAATCTTCGATCAGAAAGCCCAGCGTCTCTGGCGGATAGGATCCGATACGACACTCCATCTCCAACTTTTCGGCCGGTACCGCATCGATGACGTGCGCGAGATGACGGTTGTAGAGCTGCCAGAGCTCAAGCAAATTGGGCCATGGGCTCTGATTGTAGTTCTGGGCGCGGACCCAGTGCTCCTGCGCATATCCAGGAAAGATCAGGAGCTCGACTTCCTGAGCCCGGATGAATCGATGGTGATTGTTGACAGCCGAATCCAGCAGATGTCCGATGATCTCTTGAATCGACCATTTCCCAGGGGCCGGTTTCCGCTGGGCCTGCTGTGGGGTGAGCCTTGTCAGGCTTCGGGCAACGTTTTCAACCACCTCGACCAATTCTGCTGCTGTTGTAGACGACATCACAAACCATTATGCGCTATTTGAATGATCCGGTAGCTCTGTCCTTCAAACCCCAATCCTTAATTGCCTCGAGGTCGAGATGACATTGCTTGTCGGTCTGAGGCGAAGATGAAACTCGGAACTCAATATAATGAGGTAATCCGTTCTGAGCGATAGACCAGCCATTTCATGGGATTCGACTCGCTCCTATCCTCGATCGCAACCTCGAATACCGTCTCGGGAGGGGAGGCTGTTGTGAGCTCAAATACTCTGGCCGAGATCCGGCCTCCCATGAAATCAAGGCTGAAGCTTCCATCCTCCCCACGGGTTCGACCTCCGTCGGTGATCAGCAGATTCCCGGTCATGGGTTGGAAGTCCGCTTCCGAGACGAACGAGGAGAAGAAATGTTCCGAGTTGGGCCCCCCATAAGACCACACCTGCCGAACCGAGAGGTCCAGGGTATGGATGGCGTAGCGAACAACTCGGCTATAGTGATCTTGAGGCTTCATCTGAGGTTCTGGAGGCCAGGCCCGAAAATTGCCGTTATCGAAGAGCAGCAAATCTCCCTCGGGCGTGAACCGAACGGCGTGCTGGTGGTAGGGCCACTCGAGTTCCCCGCGAGGCTCGAGCAGGAAGGGTTGCCACTTCTCTCCCCAGCCTTTCGGGGTTCCCAGGATCCAGACCAGTTCTCCGGTCTCGAGATGGAACCCCACGACTGCATCGAGGTGTCGTAAGGAAACCGCCAACAGATCGTCAGCCGGCCAATAAGCGAGGGCGTTGGCATGAAGCCAGTCCTTGGTTCCCCCTTCAAGGTTGCCGTATCCCCAGCCATCCCAGACTCCGGCGCCCGATTCATAGCCAAAGCGGTGGGGATCGATGAGATCAACTAGTCTCCATTGCCGCACCAGAGTCCCATCGGGTGCAAACTCGACCACGATATCGGAGATTACGTTTGCATCCTCTTTGGCCGAATTGGGATCGGCCGGGTCACTGGGGAAATAGTCAACCTTCAAAACTTCGGTCGAAAGGCTGAGGAAATTCCCCGACGGGAGCACCAACAGATCGTGGTGGAGGGTCTCGGTAGGCACCGGAATCGAGTGAACCTCGACTTCGAGTTCCTTGCCATTGTTGGGAAATTGAGACGCGTGCCATCGCCGATAGATGGAACCATCAAGTGTAAACTCAGCGATCTCACTCTCGTGCATTATCCCCAGGAACTTCCCATCCAGCTGCACAATCGGTGTCCCCGGGCCCTCATCTCCCCGGTGGTACCAGACCACCTTTCCGGCCGAATCCAGCACAATTGTGAAAGGAGGAGTCTCCTGTCCTTCTCCGGACGGGATATTCACCACGCTGAACATCGTATAGCCCGGTTCCATTCGCTCGGGCTGGCTCTCCTCGACATGGAGTTGCGGAAAATCGGGGGGCAGACTTGCCGTCTTGTGAGTCAATTTGCGGGACTCGATCGGATCTCCAGACTCGTTCAGGATCGAAAGCTCCAGCTCGTAGCTGCTGGCCGGCTCCAATCCCAGGATAGGGAGGCGGTGCTGCTGATTGCGGTACTCAAGGAAGTCGATTTCCCGGCTGTGATCCCCATCTCGGACTGTAACCCGCGCCAGGCAGGGAAGGTTCGTCTCGAACGTTACCGTGACAACCAGCGGAAAATCCGGATTGACGATAAGCGCCGGATCCGCCGCAAACTGAAGGACGTTGGGGTCTCCGCAAGACAGCCCGGCCCAACAGGTGAGCAGGAGCAGGAAGCGCAAAGAGTCGTTGCTCTTCATAGGTTTATCCCTGTTTCTCAAGTCTACCGTGGAGAATAAAGACAGAAGTGCAGTCTAGGAAGAAGTCGGCACCTAGTCAATTGACAGCGTAGAGGATGGGTCCAAGGGTCCAGGGATCCAATTCCCAACGGCTACTCGGACCGGCTCCTGCCGAAGCGCTTCGGGGTACGCGCGGCCATGCCGCCGCTTTTCCCTCGAAAACGGGTACTTGGGCTGCGCGTCAGGCGGCCGATTGGGGCGCTGAAGGCTGTGGCAGTAGAATGGCAAGATGAAAACCAAATGGATCCTGGGTGCCGCTACCAGGAGAATCGATCCGTAATCTCGAATGAGGGACAAACGATGAAAGACGCGACACGAGTGGTACGCGCCGGACAACCTCCAGCTGAACAGGGGAAATGCCTGCTACCGGGACCGACCTTTGCAAGTATTTTTCATTGCAGTGGAGATCCGACGTCCACCCATTACAGCTACGGCCGGTTCGACAATCCAACTTGGACGGCTTTCGAGCAGGCTCTTCAGGAGCTCGAGGGGGGACCAGTCGTATCCTTCGCGGCTGGAATGGCTGCGGTAGCTGCCGTCCTGGGAGTCACCCTGCGCCCGGGAGATCTGTTGCTAGTTCCTCACGACTGTTACTACACAACACGGGTGCTTGCCCAGGATTACCTGGAGCCGTTGGGAGTTAACGTGAGGGTCTGCTCCGGCCAGGAGAATCTGATTTCTCTACTGGATGGAGCACGGCTGATCTGGCTGGAGACTCCTAGCCCGGATTATGCAAGAACCGTAGGCCGGAGTTGAAAAGAGAGTCGAAAGTGGCCCAAATCGGGAGATCGAAGGTGCGACAGGCGGATTTTCGAGGGATCTCTGTGGACGAGCCGTGTGGAGTAGGTGGGGGAGTGAATTTCAGACGGAGTTGGGCCTGAATGAGTGTCCTAAACGATCATTCGGGAGCTAGGAGAGGCTAGCTGGAGTTAAGGCGATTCAAGACGAGGAGGAAAAGGGCCTGCTCCGGAAAGCCGGAGGAAAGATGGGCCCAGATGCGTCGAGTGGTTTGTCGAACCCGCGCCCCAATTTTGAGGACCCGGCGACGCAAAGTTTCGATTTCGAGTTTCTGCCAGGGGGTTCCATACAGATAATCGCGGAGTCGGACGAACATCTGGTAAGCCAGCCCATGCAGGAGAAGTCGAAACTGGTTGGCCAGGAATCGATGACAGCTCAGCCGATCCATACTCAGATGGTTCTTAAAAGCCTTGATGAAGTTCTCCGACTGTCCTCGATCGGTGTAGTGATCATAAAGGGACTGGGAAGAGAGATCGTCTCGGTTGGTGACCACAAAGCGACGATTGATCCCCCGATGGTCGACTTCCACTTTGACGATGACGCGACGGAATCGATCCCAGCTGCCGGCTCGATAAAGAAACTCGTCAAACTGACGCTGTTTTTCCTCGAACTCGTCGAACCTGAGTCGAGTCGACTCGAGCATCGGCTCGACCATCCGTTGCAGGCGGGGGTTCCGGCTTAACCCAATGACATATTGGAGTTTGTTCTCTTCAGATTCACAGAACTCGTAGAGCCGAGGCGTGGCAAAGCCGCTGTCGGCCCGGATCTCAATTTGAAGTTCCTTGCCAACTTCTCGTCGAATGGCTTTCACGATTCGTTTCAGAATAGGAACGATGTGAGAGGCAGCCCCCTTGTTTCCAGGCCTCAATACGACAGTGACCAGGTCCCCCGTAACGGCATCGAAGATCAGCCAAGGATGCAGAATGTGGTTTCGGTAATAGCCGTGGTAAAAAGAGAATTCCTGTTGGCCGTGAGTGTGGTCGTCAGTACTGTCCAGGTCCAAGATGACCGGGTCGGGGCGTCTCTTCTTCAGCGAGCGGACATAACGCTGTAGGAACCCCCGGCTCAGACGCATGAGATCCTTCTTGCTGACAGAGTTTTCCAAACGGGAAAAAGTTGCCTGGGTGGCCAAGTCAGGATCGCTCTCAGGTAACTGATCACAGACGGTCTTGAGCATGGGATCCGAGCGCAGCGTGTCCGCGTCATTGCAGTCTTCGTACCCGGCAACGATCTGAAAGACTCGTTGTCGGATCAGCTGTAACTGCTCATGACGAACGTAGCGTTGGTCCCGGCTATCCGCAATACACGAACTGAAGTCCTCGCAGAGTCGATCTTGCCGATCCAGGGAACCAAACAACAGCCATCCGGCATCGGAAGTCAGGTTCCCACCATCAAAACGAGCCGTGATTTGTGTGTGCGAGTGAAATGCCAGGGTGGTCTGACAGACTGGGTTTGACATTGCCGTAGTTCTCCGATAAGGATTTGTTTAATAAACCCTTTTATATCAGAGAGCTACGGCATTTTTTCTGGTCCCCAATCCACTCGAATCCGGATCTCTTGCATAATCCGGGCTAGCAATCCGGGACTCGCCATCTATGACATTTCCGAAGTGGCCCGAGCGGCACGGGACCGGGGAGTATTGGTGGCAGTCGACAATACAACGTCGACACCCTTGCTCCAGCAACCTCTAGCGCTGGGTGCCCACTTCTCGGTCTCCTCCGACTCTAAGGCCTTGGCTGGACACGGAGATCTCATCCTCGGTCCTGTCGCCGCCCGGGACCCCGAGTGGGTCGAGACGCTCGCTACCTGGCGCACCCGGATGGGAGCGATTCCCGGACCGATGGAGACCTGGCTCACTCACCGCTCTCTGGCGAGTCTGGATCTCAGACTTGAGCGGATGTGCGCCAACGCCGAGCGACTCGCCCGGGTGCTTTCGGTGCAGCCTGAAATCTCGGACGTGATTTATCCCGGCCTTTCTGAACATCCGGGCTTTCGCATAGCCAGCCGCCAAATGCAGCGGTACGGGCACATCGTAAGCTTCGAGTTGGTTAGTGGAACACTGGCCAGCAGCTTTCTTCGAGAATGCCGGCTCGTGGACGAAACCACCAGCTTCGGCAGTCTTCGGACCACCGACGAACGCCGCTGCCGCTGGGGAGGGGATCTGGTGGCCCCCGGCTTCATCCGCATGAGCCTGGGCTGCGAGCATGGAGACGATCTGGAAGAAGACATTCTGCGAGAGCTCGAGATAGCTACCAAGCGGGCGTGACCAGTGGCTGAGTTTGTTCGGGCGTTTATGTCCGACTGAGTCAAGCTCAGATTTCTGCCATTTCGCCGACCCACTGCCTTGTCGATTTGCTTCGCTGCCTTAGATCCAACTCGCGCCTTGTAAGAGCCAGCTCCGCTTGGCGAACTCCCGGTCCACTGGACCGGACAACCAAGCCTCTCAGATTATTTCGCGTCAGCCCCTGGGCATGGAATCCTCGGCTTCCTTGGATCCCTCGCCCGGGAGGCCGAGCGCTGCGATCGCCCTTTGAACCGCGTTGTCGAAGGCTACCTCGAGTTGGGAATTCAAGCCCCGGCAACTGTCTACCACCTGTTGCGCCCAGATCAGATACTCCCGTTTTCTGTCCGGATTCCAACCTTCCGGAGGACTCGAAACCAAAGCCTGGAGATTGCTTGTTTTGTCCGCGATTTTGAGCAGTCGAGCCCGCTCGCTCTTCTCTCGGACTGTCTCGATCTGCAGCCTCTTTCGCATCTGCTTGCTCAGGTTCTTGTCATCGGTGACCTCCCCCACAAGAGTGGCAACCTCGGGCCCGAACTGTTCTTCGATCTCTACCAGCGTGGTCTCTGTGTCCTCCACGGTGTCGTGTAACAGCCCGCCCAGCAAGAGCAGCAAATCCTCTCCGCCGGTAGCTTCAGCCAGCAGACAAGTCACCTCTGCAGGGTGGTTCACGTAAGGCTCGCCCCGCGCCCCCTTGCGGCGTTGCTGTTCGTGTTTCAGGGATGCAAAATGAAATGCCCGCGCCAGGGCCACTAGTTCTTGGCTTCTCAATTTCGGCTCGAATCCTTCAGGTGTTGGCCAATTCGGCGATCTAGGATGCTCAGTTGTTCGTCGGAATCAGCAAATGTCCAGGCAGATCCCAGGTGTGCTCTCCATTTTCGACCACGAACTTCCCCCCTACCAGGACATGTTCGATCCCTGCCGGATATTGGTGAGGTTCAAAGAATGTGGCAGTATCTCGAACCTGCTCGAGATCCATCACCACCAGGTCGGCCCACATGCCTTCCCGCACCAGGCCACGGTCCTTGAGTCCCAGTAACTGAGCCGGCAGAGAAGTCATCGAACGAATCGCGCTTTCGATGGAAAGAACGCCGCGAGTCCGCGAGTAGTGGTGGATTTTACGTGGGAACGTACCATAGTAGCGGGCATGCACGAAGCCATCTCCGGGCAGGGCGATTCCGGCATCCGAAGCAGTCGCTACCCAGGCCTGGGATGCAAACAACTCGACATCGATCTCGGAGAGAGAGAATCCTCGGAGTCGGACGCCTCCCCGCCGGTTGAATCCCTCCAGGGCAAGGTTGATCGCTGCCTCCACATCTGAGGTATCTCTATGGCGGGCTATCTCGGCCAAAGTTTTGCCCACCAAAGCTCGATCCGGCGATTCCATTACCACCAGATTCTGAGCTCCTCCCCGTCGGTTGATTTCGTGGGAAATATCGCGGCGTAGATCGGCTGCCAGAGTGGCATCTTCCAACACTTGACGTAGACGAGCCTTGGCATCTTCCCGCTCGCTGGCCCAGCCTGGGATCAGGGTCGTGCTGCCGTCGCTGCCGGTCGTGTTGTAAGGGTAAGAATCGGCCCAGATATTGATTCCTCTTGCCCGAGCCTCCTCAATCATGTTGACGACTGCTCGGCCAGCTCCCCAGAAACGGGCCCCTTTGGCCTTGATGTGGGTGCAAATCAGGGTGACTCCGGTGGCTTCGGCGACCCGGATCGATTCATCGACTGACTGGAGGATTCCTGGCTGTCCAGGAGGATCCTGGCTGGGCAGGTACCACATGGGATCTTCACCCGATCCGCGCTCATGCTCGACGATTACACCTCCTGAATCGGCCACCACCTGGGCCAGGGCTTCGAACTCTGCGGTGTTACTCCAACGGCCTGGCACATATTCGAGGCCGGCTGACATTCCCCAGGCTCCGGCTTCGAGCCCTTGTCGCAGGTACTGCTGCATTGCTTTGATCTCGACGTCGGTCGCTTCCCTCTGAAACTCGGAACCCATCGCCAATCGTCGGACTACGCCGTGTCCCACCAGCAGGATGACATTTGGACCCACCCCGCCCTCGGTCAGCTTGCTCCGCTGCTCCTGGATGGGCCAACCGCCTCGCCCGTCTTGATTGGTAACCAACGTCGTCACTCCCTGTGCCACAAGATTAGGCGCTGCCCGCCTCTTGCTCTCATCTTCGGGAGCAGGCGAGCCCGGCCGGAGCCGATCGTAGGCATGGGAATGGAGATCGATAAAGCCCGGAGTAATCGTTTTCCCGGCAGCGTCAATGATGCGACGCGCATTCTGGTTGTTTCCCAGGTCACCGACAGCGACGATGCGCGAATCCCGGATCCCAATATCAGCGTAGTACCAGGGATTTCCAGTTCCATCCAAAACTCGCCCATTGAGGATCAAGAGATCGAATTGAGGCTGCGCCGAGGCAGCAACCGAAAAGATCGCCAGCACCGAGAGACACCAGAACAAGGTCACAAGAATACGATAAATCGATGGCATAGGTTCTCCGTTTCCTATGTTAGCCGAGGACCGGGTGTCGTGCTAACTGGTGCGGACGAAATGCAATCGTCTCGGGGTCGATTTAGATGTACTCGTACTCGTTCCACGTCTAGCGACGGAGCGCCGCCGCGAACGGTCTCGAATCGGAAACGAGAATCGAGTACGGGTACGAGAAACGCTCGCAGTTCAGGTCGGGGGGGACAGCCAGAACGCGGCTTTGGAGCGCCCAATTTCAGAGCGCCAAGCGGCAGCGCGAGCGCAGGAAAGCTTGGCGAGGATCTGCCGAAACTCCGCTTAAAACGGGCGCGGCGCTGCATTGCCACGAAACCCGATCCTGGCAGCGAGCCTTGCGTCTGATGGGCCTTTGACCCGAGAATAGAATGCTGCTGGAGGTACCTATGTCTAAGAAGTTCTTTCTGATCTTGGGTCTGGTGAGTTTGCTGGGCAGCTTGAACGCACAGGAGTCCACCGACTTCGACATGTTGATTCGGGGAGGGCGAGTTCTAGACGGAACTGGGAATCCCTGGTTTCGGGCCGACATCGGTATCCGAGGTAATCGCATAGTGGCGCTTGGAGACTTGAGAAATGCCCGCGCCCCCCGAACCCTGGATGCCACCGGACTCTACGTTTCGCCCGGTTTCATCGATGTTCACTCGCATGCCGCCGGGGGCCTGCAGACCGAAGAACTGAGCGGGGGAATCCCCCTGTTGACGCAGGGGATCACCACCGTGGTGGTCAATCCAGATGGAGGAGGTCCCATCGACCTGACCGCACAACGAGGCGCGCTGGAACTCCATGGGCTGGGAGTCAACGTTGCCCAACTCGTTCCCCACGGGTCACTGCGCAGAGCCGTTCTAGGGATGGCCGACCGGGCTCCCAAGAAGAACGAACTGGAACAAATGAAGAGTCTAGTTCGGAAGGGGATGGAAGCTGGAGCATTCGGACTCTCGAGCGGACTTTACTATGCCCCGGGAAGCTACTCGAAGACCGAAGAAGTGATCGAGCTGGCCAAAATAGCGGGAAAGTTTGGGGGCCTTTACACCAGCCATATCCGGGACGAGGCCGACTACAACGTAGGAGTGGTAGCAGCCGTCGAAGAGGTCATTAGGATCTCCCGGGAAGGCCGGCTACCAGGGATCATTTCCCACATCAAAGCGTTAGGACCCCGGGTCTGGGGTTTCGGGGCAGCGCTGGTCAGCCGTATCCAACGAGCCCGCGTAGAAGGTCTTGAGGTCTACGCAGATCAGTATCCGTACCAGGCCTCCGGAACCGGAATCGGAGGAGCACTGGTGCCGCGCTGGGCTCAGGTCGGGGGGCAGCGGGAGCTAATTCGGCGGATCAATGATCCCGTTGAAAAAGAGCGGCTGCGCGAGGACATGCTAGAGAATCTGGATCGCCGCGGAGGAGCGTCACGCCTCCAATTTCGCTCTTTTTCACCCGACACCTCTATCGAAGGGAGGACACTCGAGGAAGTCGCGCAGGAGAGAGGGAAAGATCCCATCGATCTGTGCATGGACTTGCTAAAACAGGGCGGAGCCGGTTTTGTTTCTTTCAACATGCAGCCCCGCGATGTTGCGGTCCTGATGCAACAACCCTGGACCATGACCTCCTCGGATGGTGGCCTTGTTCCGATGGGAACTGGCGTTCCCCATCCCCGGAGCTATGCCACTTACCCGCGCAAGATCCGCAAGTATGTGCTCGAAGACGAAGTGATTTCGCTTCCCCATGCGATCCGTAGCATGACTTCGCTTCCCGCCGGTGTCTTCGATCTGGCAGAAAGAGGACAAATCGCTCCCGGAAAAATCGCCGATCTGATCTTATTCGACCTCGATGGAGTCAGAGACGTCTCCACTTTTCAGGATCCGCACCGGCTCAGCGAAGGGATGGTCCACGTTCTGGTGGATGGACAACTGGCGATTCAGAACGGCCAAATCACCGGCAAAAGATCAGGACAAGTACTGCGCCACACCCACGTCATGAAATGATTCGGCAGAGCCAGCAGTCCCTGCGTGAAGAGCCCCGCTCAGTGGTCCCGAACCGGGACCTAAATTCGCTCAGGTAAAGTTTCCCCGACTACAAGACGAAGGAGAACTCGTGCTCTTCTTTCCCCCGCTGCTAACTGCAAAGGAGGAAAGAAGTTTCTCGGTTTCCTGGCTTTCACACTCAGGGCACTCAATCCGAGCGGGAGAGCCAAAGACGATTTTTTCAAACCGGTGTCCACACTTCCGACACGAGTACTCGAAGATTGGCATTCCATGCATTATAGCGAATTTCTCAGGAATCCAACTCATACAAATCTTCTCTTCGGTCGGCCGGAGGGCTAAGATTCAAGCGTCATGTCCGCTTTCTCTTTCGCCCTCGAGCACCTAACGAACCGATCCGTAATCGTCTCCAAACTGATGGGAGCGGGCATTTCCGAACGAGGCGCTCGCAAGAAATCCCGACTCTTTTCATCGGCTGCCGCAGCCTTGCGCGAGAGGAGGCCCTCCTCCACGGCCTGCGTGGCTCATTTCGTTCCGGGTCGGGTCGAGCTGCTCGGAAAACATACAGACTACGCCGGGGGCCGCAGCTTGATTGCAGCGGTTGAGTACGGCATGGCGGCCGTTGCAATCCCCTCACCCTCTCCCGAACTTCAGCTCGTCGATGCGGCCCGGAACACGTCGCTCCAGCTTCGGCCAGGCACCGCAAAACCGGAGGGCTGGGCGATCTATCCCTGGTCGGTCCTAAATCGACTAACTCGAGACTTGGGCCATATCAAGGGAGCAGAAATCGCGATTTGCAGCGATCTTCCGCGGGCCGCTGGCTTGTCCAGTTCGAGTGTCCTCATCACCGCACTATGCCTGTCTCTGATGGGGCTGCAACCAGAGCTCGTTAAACAGGCCCAGTTATCGCTAGCGGATCCACTCCGACTGGCAGATTTTCTAGCTGCAATCGAAAGCGGGCGCTCTTTTGCTTCGAGCCCAGGGGCAGACGGAGTGGGGACTCGCGGCGGAAGCCAGGACCACACCGCCATCCTTTTGTCGCGCCCCGGACGATTGGTTCAGTACCGTTTCCAACCGGTTGAGTTCAAACGAGAGCTGGTTTTGCCGCCAGGACACACCCTGGCTATCGCCGTCAGCGGCGTACCTTCCTCCAAGGCCACTCACAAGCGGGTGGCCTACAATCGAAATGTCGCACTCGTGGAACAAATCGAGGAACTGTGGCAAAGTGGTCGCCATATCGCAAGAGCCAGCCTGGAAGAGATTCTAGCCTCTGCCGCGCCGGGAGAGGTGGAGAGTGTAATCCGGAATGCCGGACTGGAACCAGTTGTCAGCCAGACGCTGCTCGATCGACTCGAACACTTCTGCCTCGAGAGCCGGGAGCTGATCCCTTCCGTGCCGGAGAAGCTTCAGGCCAAGAATGGCTTGCAAACTCTCGGCAAAATCGTCAATCGCTCGCAAAGGGAAGGGGCTCGACTGCTTGGTAATCAGACTCCTGAGACGGTTTTTCTTGCCGACCAAGCCAGCCGCCTCGGCGCCGTAGCAGCCTCTGCCTTTGGAGCCGGTTTTGGGGGCAGTGTCTGGGCAATGGTCTTAGAGAAAAGGTCGCGATCTTTCCTCCGAGACTGGGCAGCCGTGTATCGGGCCCGATTTCCTGAACCAGCCCGGAACAGCGCTTTTTTTTCGAGCCCACCCGGGCCAGCAGCTTTCCGGCTTTCGGGCTGACCCGAACTGAAATTCGCCTGATTTTGCGCCGAAGGCGCCTTGGAGTGCTCTGGCCATTGTCCCCTTTAGGTTGCAAATAACTTCGGCTTTGCGCAAGATTTCAAGGCGAAGACATGACCCTCGCAAAATCTGGAGGAACTCTATGCCACGGCTCTTCTTAGCTGCCTCGATCGCGGCCACTCTCGTTACCTCACTACTCCCACAGCCAAATCCGGCGGACTCTATATTTCAGGGGCTAAAACTGAGAAACATTGGACCTGCCAACATGAGCGGCCGCTTCGTCGACGTGGAGGTGGTTGAGTCCGACCCCTATATCTTCTATGCCGCCTCATCCACCGGGGGAATCTTCAAAACCAGCAACAACGGAGTTACATTCGAGGCAGTATTCGAACGAGAAAACACGCACTCGATTGGAGACATCGCCGTTTTCCAGAAGGACCCAAGTATTGTCTGGGTGGGAACCGGCGAAAGGGCTAACCGTCAGAGTTCCTCCTGGGGAGATGGAGTCTACAAATCGATCGACGCTGGCAAGACCTGGACCCACATGGGCTTGGCCGAGAGTCATCATGTAGGTCGCATCGTGACTCATCCAGAGAATCCAGACTTGATCTATGTAGCGGCGATGGGACACCTGTGGGGAAACAACTCAGAGCGGGGTCTGTACCGGACCGACGATGGCGGGACTACCTGGCGGAAGATCCTTTATGTGGATGAGATGACAGGAGTCGTCGATGTGACCATGGACCCCAAGAACCCACAGATTCTCTATGCTGCTAGCTACCAGCGACAGCGCACCCCCTATGGCTTCCACGGCGGAGGCCCGGGCAGCGCGCTCTATAAGACTACGGATGGGGGCCGGAACTGGAAGAAGCTAACTCGAGGCCTGCCGGAAGGAGACTACGGTCGCATCGGGATCTCCATCTACCGAAAGGATCCAAAAATAGTCTATATCTGTGTCGAGCAGGGTCTGCGCTATACCGCCTCTACCTCCTATGAAGAGCGCCGAGCCGGTATTTACCGGTCCGACAATCGGGGTGAGAATTGGACCTTCGTGAGTGACTGGAATCCCCGTCCGATGTACGCCAGCCAGATTCTGGTAGATCCCAATAACGACCAGCGGATCTATATGGAAAACGCCTTCAGCTGGTCGGATGACGGCGGCAAGACTTTCACGGTTCCCAGTCAGTCCATCCATTCCGACGATCGCCACCTGTGGGTCAATCCCAACGATTCCCGGCACTTGATCAAAGCCAGCGATGGCGCCCTTGCCACTTCCTACGACAAAGGGGTCACCTGGCTCTTCGTCAGCTCTCTCCCGGTCAGCCAGTACTACCGGGTCTCAGTCGACATGGACACCCCCTACAATATCTACGGGGGACTCCAGGACAACGGAAGCTGGGTTGGCCCGAGCGCCACTTACCGGGCGGAAGGAATCCTCAACGAAGATTGGAGCAAACTCGGAGGAGGCGATGGCTTCCTCAGCCTGCCCGACCCTTCCGATCCCAACTCGGCGCTCGTCGAGTCCCAATACCTGGGCCTGACCCGAGTCGACCTGACCACCTTTCAAAGTCGCACCATTCGCCCCGGAAACATCCTCGGCAACATTCAGTCGCGAAGAAACTGGGATGTTTGGGGAACGGACAATCCTTTTCCCTTGCTCGGCAACCAGATGATTCCCGCCAACTGGGATGGCCCGTATATCTTTTCTCCTCACAACTCGAAACGTATTTACGCCGGTACCAGCGAGCTTTGGCGAAGCAGCGATGGGGGTGAATCCTGGGAGAATCTAGGAGACCTGACCACTGGAGTCGACCGCAGCAAGCTACCCATCATGGGACAAATGCCAGCCCAGGACACACCCTCTCTGGATGACGGGATCCCCTACTATCCGACCTTGACCGCGATCGCCGAATCTCCCCTTCAGGAAGGGTTACTGTACGTCGGAACCGATGACGGGAACCTGGCCGTCTCAACTGACGCGGGTCAATCCTGGAGCCAGATCGTCAGCCGTTTGGGCTCCCCCCGTGGAGCCTGGGTATCCGGTATCGAACCTTCCCGTTCCCAACCGAGCCGCGTCTACGCGGTCCTGAATAATTACCGGAACGACGATTTCGCCAACTATGTGTACCGCTCCGACGATCGAGGACAGAGCTGGCGATCGATCGTTTCCAATCTTCCACCCGAGCGGGTGGCTCGAACACTACGCGAAGATCCACGCAACCCTGATGTCTTGTACCTGGGGGCCGAGCTAGGATTGTTCGTGAGTCTCGATGCGGGGCGAAGCTGGCGCGAGTTGAAGAACAATATGCCGACGCTGCCTTTCAACGATCTGGTGATTCATCCCCGGGATAACGACCTGGTATTGGCTACTCACGGCCGGGGAGTCTGGATTCTGGATCAACTGAATTCGATTCAGGAATTGGGATCGAAACTGGACTCGGAGGCCTGGCTTTTCACTCTAGAACCGGCCGAAATGATTCGATACAAGAGCGTGAAAGCTCAAGCCGGCGATCTCGAATTTCGGGGAGAAAACCCACCTGCCGGAGCCATCGTAGATTACTATCTGGGGCCCGATTCCTCGGCCTCCGAAGTCTCGATCGAAATCTTCGACGCCCAAGACCAATCAGTCCGATCCTTGACGGCAACTGCCACGCTAGGAATCAACCGCGCTGTTTGGGATCTGCGCCATGCCGCATTTGAGAATCCCGCTACCTCGGAAGAGAATCAGTCCGGGAATGGGGGAGGACCACAAGCGCCTTTCGTGGTGCCTGGACGTTACCGGATTGAACTGGCCGCTGGCAACCATCGGCTTTCCCAATCGGTGGAGGTACGTGAGGATCCCCGCATCGATCTCCCGGAAAGTGAAAGACGTTCCTGGACCCAAAGATTGCTGACGATGGGCCGGCTCTACGAGCAGGTGAAGCAATCGATTCAGCGACTCTATGACACTCAGCGGGAAGACTCGGCGCCAAGTTCACAGTTGTTGCAGCTCTACACCGAACTGCGACGCCGTATTCAAGGGCTCTACCGTCAGGTAGAAGGTTGGACCGGCGCCCTGACTGAAGATCAAAAGCTTCAGCAACAGAACCTGTCACAGATTGCGTCGGAATTGGATCGGCGGCTGGCGGCTTTGAACTAAAGCAGTTTGTCTCGGATTTATCTAGACGAATGCCTGCTTGCCAGGGAGGTTTTGAAACAGCTTGAAGATGCCTGTGCTACTTTTGTGCACAAGGCGGAGCTGCACTCCGCACTCCCAGGCCTTCGGCAAGTTTCGATCAAGAACAGGCAATCTCCCCGACAATGGGAACGTAAATGTCTGTCTCCCACTCCTCAGGAGGCAGCGTATCGGGATCGGCCAGATAGTGATTGTAGGAAGGTTGATCCCTTATCTCGTAACCTGCAGAATTCAGGCAAAAGCCGTAGAGCGAATCGCCGGTCGCTCCCAATCCTTCATAAAGTCCTACGTGACGTGTGACCGCGTAAGTACCTCCCCCTAAGAAGATTTTACGCTGTGCTCTATCAGACTTCACGCTCGAACCAAAATCGAAGCAACAGTCAAACCTGCACTCTTCTTCCGGCACGCAACGAGCATCATCGATCGGGATTCCGTAGATGCCCCGAAGTTCCGCTGCAATACCCTTTTTTCCGGCCCACTCCAACAGCCTTCCAAACGCCTTGAAAAGCCCGCCCTCGGGACCCACGTGGCGGGAGGCGATCACCTGGAAGGGTGAGACTGACACCAACCGGACTTCGACCTCCTTTCCGGGCGACTGTCTCGGAGGGCGGGACAAGTCTCGAATCACGGCTTCGAGCCGGATCGGTTCTTTGCGCAAACCACTGGCACTGGCGCCAGTGCCCTCCCGGAAGGCCTTGGAAAAAGCCTGAGCTGACTCATAGCCGATATCGAAGGCAATCTCGGTAATCGGTTTTCGGGTCGTGCTGACATTGTCAGCCCTAGAACGTGGGAGCCGGCTTAGTCCGGCGAACTCGGCATCAGCCGAATCCGGTCTGCTGGCCAGGCCAGCAGATTCGCCGCGCGAAGGCGGCTCCCACGTTCTTTGTGGCTAGCCGGTTTGAGGAGCAGTGAAACTTCGTTGGGAGCCCGTCCGAGTAATGGTGCTGGGGAGCACTTTGGATAGCTACTGATCCGGGATGACGAAGGGTGGCAACTTCATCTTCTTTAGTTCTGCTAGATCCAGACCCTCGACAGTGCCCGATTTGAGGAAGGCTCGTTCGCCCCCTTGCACCGCCGGCCCCGAAACTCCATGCGCGCCAGGCACCACCAGATGCAGGCTATTGGGCATGTGTTTGGCGGCCTCGGCACCCCAGTAGGCCGTGGTGGCCGGATCGTGAGTCCCGGAAAAAAAGACTACTGGAACATCGACGCTGACCGGGTTGGAGAAGTTGGGGGGCATGGTGCCGCGAGGCCAGATGTCGGCGATCGCCATTTGATTCTTCAGCCGGATACATCCCATGAAGGTGCTGGCACAGGAGGGGTCCACATCCGCCGGATCGATGCGCGAAATGTCCTCGCTTCCTGTCACACTCATCAGCATTCCAAAAGCGATGGCCCTGCGCACGCCTCGACTCTGCCTCAGACCGGCCTGGGCGAACTGCCGAAAGTCGCCCTCGTAAGCCTGTGTCAGCAACATCGGAAGCCGCCGATTCGTTCCCAGGTTGTACATGAGGACGCGGACGGCTTCTGCAAAGTCATCCCGATCCAGAACCACCGTCTCTTCCAGGGAAGTCACGGGGTGGGTGATCTGAACCTCGACCGGTTGGGCCGCCAGATGAGTCAGAATCTCTCCAAACTTGTGCTCGGGGTTGGGAAAGGCGTCTTCACAGCGGGCATTGGCGCGGCATTCCTCAAAAATCCGATCGAGAACAGACTGGGCGCCGCCAGCCTGGGGCAGAGGGTTGAGGTAGGCGATCGGTGCAATTCCTTGAAGCGTCGCGGTTCGAATGCTGGCCGGGTGTCTACGCATGTAGACCAAGGCGGACCGACTGCCGTAGGAGCCGCCTCGCAGATTGATCTTCTGGTAACCCAGGGCGGCACGGATTTCGTCGAAATCGTCCACCGCGATCGGCGTCGTGTATTGAGTCAGGTCGGCGATTTTTTGCAGTTTGGGCAGTGCGGCCCGGTAGAGTTCGAGTTGGAATAGAGGCTCGAAGTAGGTCTGAAGATCATCGTCACTGCCGACCTGAGCGACGTGCAAGGGGTTCGACCGCCCGGTGCCTCGCTGGTCGATCAACACAATGTCGCGGCGTTGTCCCAACCAGCTGTTCCTCAACCTGTTGCACATGGCGGTAGCCGCTGCACCCGGGCCCCCGTGGAGAACGAAGATCGGATCGGGGGCAGGATTCTCGCTACGAGCCGGAATGACCAGGAGGTAAAGCTCTATCTCTCTTCCGGACTGGAGTTTGGGATTCTCGAAGACGCGGTACCTGCCCCCGACAAAAACCGTTTGGGAGTCCTCGTGGACAGCTCGGACGAGATTGAGTCGAGGGTTGGCTTCGGACAGCTGGAGCAACCGGGCGCAGACTTTTGCCTGGTTGTCGGAGGCTACGGCAGTCGACGCCAGCACCCCTGAGAGCAGGAGAACCGAGGAGATTGGCCTGATTCCTCGAGTCCATGAGGAGTATCCAAGGAGGCAACTGCACCAGTTGATCATGGAAAGCTTTCTAACTGGGCGGACATCCTCCTGCTTGCGGGTCGTCCCGATCCCAGTGATTTAGAATTATAGCCTCAGATTGTGTTCAAGAAAACTTCCCGGCAGTGGAGTCGAGTTTTTTGCAGAAAGCAGTCCAACTTGAGACCATTAACACACAATGTGTTACCCCTATCGAGTTCGACTGGAGGGACTTTCTGACTCGTCTTCGGGAAGCCGACCATACATCAACAGATCCATCACTCGGCCCTGCTTGGTGACGTGGTTCCGAAGGCGGCCTTCAAGCTGAAAACCAGCCTTCACGAGCACACGGGCGGAGGCTGGATTGCTCGCGAAGACTCCGGCGTAGACTCGTTTCAGACCAAGCTCCCGGAAGGCATATTTCACAATCGCGACTGCGGCCCGAGTGGCAATCCCCTTCCCCCAGAAGGGCTCCGCCAGCCAGTAGCCCAATTCAGCAGACTGCCGGTAAACGTCCTCTTTGAGCTCCAGGCCGATGCAGCCGATGAGTTCCTCCGAGTCGGCAATTGCCAGTACGGCTTCGGGGTCCTGACTCAGGACATGTTCCATCCATAATTCAGCGTCTTCCTCCCTGTAGGGATTGGGAAACCGATCCATCAAATGAGTTGAAACCCGGGGGTTGTCCGCATACTTGAGCAGTGATGTTCGATCGCTCTCGCGAAAGCTGCGTAGCCGGTATTCACCGAGATCGATCTCGATCACGCTTTCTTTCCCCTCCTGGGAATTGGACCCCTGAAGCCCTGGATCCCTGCCATTATGACCCTTCCCCTGCTTTGGAATTGGACTCCTCTGAGCCTTTGACCCGTTTCCCCTCGTTGGCCAGCGCTGTCGCATCGATCAATTGGGCGTCCACTCCCAAGACCTGATCCTTGGAATAGCGAAACATGTCCTGAAATCTGGCGCCCCATTCCACCTCATCGTGCCGGTAAGATGAACGGCTGTGGACGACCTGAGAGAAAGTATCGTCAATTGCGGTGATCAGAATCAGGAACTCGGCACTTTGCGCTTCCATCGACTCCCTCGAGCAACCAAACAATGGACTGGTTTCATCGATGGGATGGACAATCGTCCATTGCAAGGGGAAGAAGGCCACCTTGTTCCTCTCCAAGTGGAGTTGATAGAAGCGGCGTAGCGGCCGACCTTCGACATGCTCCAGCTTGCTATAGATGACCTTGGCCTCCACTTCGATAAGCAGGTTTTGCCGTTCATTGATGATGCGAAACTCAAAACCTGTGAGTCCGCGGTAGGGTGCCATTACGGCCCGTCGACTAAACCGAATCCGAGCGGTGGGTCGGGAGAATCGGGCGAAGAGCATTCCGGTGGCCATGGCAAAGCCGAGCAGACCCGAGAAGGAGGCAACGGTCGCCACGATATTGGCCTGCCATCCCTGGGGAGAAATATGACCATAGCCAACCGTAGTCACTGTCTGCACGCTGAAAAAGAAGGCTTCCAACCAGCGGTCCCAGAATCCAAAGGCTGTGCTGCCGGCCAGTGAATCGGGCCCGATTCTCAGGAAAAGCAGTCCAAAAAACGCGTTGATAGACAGGAATCCGATCCAAAGAGTGAGCAGAAAACGGATCCACGACATGGTCAGCAATGCATGGTAGAGGCGAAACGATTCCCAATAGGAGAATCCACCCCGTTCGACGTTGAAAGTGCCATCTCGATTCAACAAACGGAGTCCGACTTCTTGGCTGACGCGAGACCCGAATCCGAGATCATTCAACTGCTGCTGCAAATCAAGACGGCTGAAGAGACGGCTTGCACGGGATGGGTTTATGTCTGCCATGGATCACCCTCGTTGAAGACGCAACAGATCAGAGATTTCAGTCCAGCTCATGCACACATTCCCACCCAGTACGATACTCTCTGAGGGTAGCGAGAAGATATGAGAATTGCCTTCGATGCCTCAGTTTTGAACGCCATCAAGACCGGGATTGGGTATTACGCCCATCATCTTCTGGAGGCTCTCCTGGAGGTGTCACACCACGAGATCCTTCCCCTTTCCCACCAACCAATCGAGACTGACTTCGCCCTGGAACCGGCATTCCAGAGGCTACCGGGCCGCATCCCCTTCCGAAATGCCTGGCTGCAATGGAAGGTTCCCTCCCTGGTCAGAACCCTGGTTGCCGATGTTGCCCATTATACGAACCAGGTGGCGCCCGTGCGGAAGACTTCCCGGCAAGTTCTCAGCATCCATGACATGAGCCTCCACCTTTTTCCCAAGCATCATCCCTGGCGCCGGCGGTTCACCCGGCGGCTGGTGGAGTCCTCGATCCGGCAAGCGGACGCGATTCTGACCGGTTCTCGTTCCATCGCCGACGATATCATTCGAATCACGGGAATCGCCCCCCAACGCATTCATGTAATTCCCTATGCTGCCGCTCGTCATTTTGCCAGGGTTAATGATCCGGATCATTTACAGGAACTGGTGGAACGCTACCAACTCGACCTTCCTACTCTGCTGGCAGTGGGAACGCTCGAGCCGCGCAAGAATCTGAGCCGCCTGCTGGAGGCATTTGCCGAGTCGGCACCGGTCCAATACTCCTTGACATTGGTAGGAGCCCCGGGTTGGGGCAATCTCAGGATTGAAGAACAAATCCGACGCCTGGGGCTCAAATCACGCGTCACCTGCACCGGTTACATCCCGAGCCCGGACCTGCCTGGACTCTATTCGCTCGCCGACGCCCTTCTCTATCCTTCTCTCTACGAGGGTTTCGGACTCCCAGTGATGGAGGCGATGGCCTGCTCTACCCCGGTGGTCACCTCGCAAGGGGGAGCGCTGGAGGAACATTTCTCAGGCGCCGCCTTATTGGTCGATGCGAAGTCCGTCGATTCCATCCAGAGAGCCATCGAGACGATCTGTAGTAGTCCTGGACTGAGGCAAGAACTCTCCCAAATGAGAGCCCAGAGGGCTGCTCAATACAGCTGGAAGAAGACGGCCGAACAGACCCTGGAGATCTACCATGCAGTGGCCGACTCCTAAGTTTGGGGTAGGGTCTGCTTGACGATTGAGTCAAGTTTGGCCGAGGAGAGGGTCCCGAGGAGAGGGTCCAGGGTTTTCAGGAGTCCAATTCCCAACTGAATTTATGTGGCATTGCGCCGCAGGCGCCTTGCAGTGCGCCGAAAATCGGCGCCTTGTGCACAAGGCGGAGCTGCGCTCCGCACGCCAAGGGCTTCGCCAAGTCTCTTGAATGAATGATCCCCGGCCAGGAGAATTCCGATCTCCCACTTCCCACGTCCCACTTTCCCCTACCCCTCCTTCTCTCTCCGCGTCCAGTGCATTCCGAGTCGGCCGAGCCAGACGCCGGACTGAGCGCGGAGCTTGTTCAGAGTGGGAAGGTGACCTTTCAGTCGGTGTTCGTGCAGCCGGACTTCGGAGGTCATCCACAGTTGGGCCTGTCGATAGTAGCGTTGTGAGTGGCGTCCTCGAATCGTCAAGTCGCGGTCAGTAGCCTGGTCCCAGCTGCTCGGCGAGACGATCCGTTCCTCCACCTGATCGTAGTAGGGCGTTCCCTTGATGGGATAGGCCACGGTCGTCAAGAACACGTCCGGTCTGGCACGCTTGAGTAGTTCAGTTGTCGCCTTGATTTCGGTTTCATCCTCCCCTTCATACCCCATCATGATGAACATTCCGGTCTCGATTCCGTGGCGTCGCAGGAGTTCGATGACATGGCTCACCCGGTCGGCGTCAGTCTTTCGCTGCATGGCATCCAGCACTCTCTGCGAACCACTCTCCGCCCCCACCCAGATTCTGCGACAACCCATCGCAGACAGGGTGCGAGCAACTTCCTCATCGATCCGGTCCTCCCGAGTAATCGTCTCGAAGGGCAAGCGGAGTCTCCGCTGGTCGAGCAGAGCAGCAAATCGACCCAGCCAGCGCCGGTTCATTGTGAAAACGTCGTCGGCAAACCAAAGCAAGTCCGGTCGATAACGCCCACGAATCAGCTCGATTTCATCTGCGACATTCTCTGGGCTGCGACTGCGATAGGAATAACCGAAGACCCCGTGGCTGCACCAAGAGCAAGTATAGGGGCAGCCGCGTGATGTGATCAAAGAGACGGCAGCTTGCCCGTGCCGCTGCCGCCAGGCATCGAGATAGCGATCGATCCGAATGGCTTCACGATCAGGAAAAGGGAGCTCATCCAAGTTCTTGAGATGGGCTCGCGGCGGTGTGGTCGACACCGACTCATCTTCTTGGAGGAACGAGACGCCCGGCACGTGACTCCAATCGACCCGGCTTTCTCCGCAGTGCAACCGCCCCAGAATCTCGGCCAGCGTCGCTTCTCCTTCCCCAGCCACGACAAGGTTGGCGCCCCTCTGCAAGTACTCAGCAGCGTAGGATTGGGGTTCGGGGCCTCCCATAACGACTTTGGCTCCCGAGGCTCGGCTCCAGGCCATGATCTGGAGCACGTTTTGGCGCGTCATGAGGTTGCCGTAGATCCCCACCACCGGGGGTCGCCGCTCTCGGATAAACTCTTCCAGATCAACCGGTTGGCTAAAGGTCGAATCGAAGACCTCGACCCGGAACCCGGCGCGTTTCATTTAGGCCGAAAGATATAGCAGCCCCAGCGGAGGATAGGGACGCATTACCTTTCTTTCCCGCTCGTCGAGCGCCAGGAAATAACCGTGAGTCAGAAGGATGTCCATGGGTGGCCAGTTTAGCAAGGTAGGAATGCCCAGGCACCCCTGTCTTTGTCCGTGCCCTTGGCTTTGCGGCCTCAGTCGTCCCTGGAGGGTAACTCTCGCCACCTCCCTTGTCTGCTTCGCTGCCTAAGTCCTGTAGACCATAATTACGGTGACGTATGTTGGGAGCGCGACGCGGTCAGATCGAGGCGTCGAGGACGAGATCGATGCCGGCATCCTCGAGCTCCGAGCAACGAAGAGCTGGTCGCGTCCCGAAGTGCTCAAAACATTGCTACTCCGCCGACCACACCTCTTCGCCTCCGATATATACCCTCCGGCAGGCGTTGGGTCGAAAGTGATACAGCCAATGGTCGATGCTGGGGGCGTTGATAACCACGAAATCGGCCTGCTTGCCAACCTCCAATGACCCGATCTGGGATTGCTTGCCAAGGGCATGAGCGGCATTAATGGTGGCGCCCTGAAGGGCTTCGGCGGGAGACATCTTCTGGAGTACACAAGCCAGACTGAGAGCTAGCGGGAGATGGAAGCTGGGGGCTGAACCGGGATTGAAATCGGTGGCCACCGCTAGTCGCACCCCAGCCGACAAGAACGACGAGGCTGTGAGGGGTGGCTGCCTGAGATAGAGTGACGCCAGAGGGAGACTGACCGCCACAACATTAGCCGCTGCCATGGCTTTGATTCCAGCGGGGCTGGCTTGCTCCAGGTGATCGGCCGAGACGGCCCTAACTTCGGCTGCCAATTCAGCTCCGCCTCCGGAAGTCAACTGATCGGCGTGGAGTTTGGGACTGAGCCCGTACTGCCTCCCGCAAAGCAGAATGTCGCGGGACTCCTGCCGGCTAAATGCGCTCTCTTCGAGGAACACATCGCAGAATTCAGCCAAGCAGGCCTCGGCAACGGCTGGAATCATCTCATCGGTGAGCTCTCGAACGTAGCGGTTCCGCTGCTGACGCCGCTCGGCTGGGAGCGTGTGAGCTCCCAAAAAGGTGCGGCTGATCCTCTGTGGACCTTCTCCGGCCAAGGTACGGTAGACTTTGAGGAGTTTGAGCTCTGTTTCCAGCTCCAATCCATAACCACTCTTCGCTTCGACAGTCGTGACCCCCAGGGCCAACATTTGGTCGAGAGCGTTCCGACTCTTCTGATGGAGTTCCTCGAAGGAAGCGAGTCGAGTGGCGCGCACGGTAGAGAGGATTCCTCCTCCGGCGCGGGCAATCTCGAGATAGCCAGCGCCTCGAGCTCGTTGCGAAAATTCGCCTTCCCGCCACCCGCCGAAGGCTAGATGAGTATGACAATCGATCAGACCCGGAATCACTAACTTTGCGCCGGCAGTTAGTTGTACTCCCTTCCGATAATCGTCGGAGAGCTCGGAACTCTTTCCGACCCAGACCACAACTCCCTCATCGTCCCAAACAATTGCTGCGTTCCTGATCTCCCCGAGCTCTCCCGGAGCACCATCCTGGGGGCAAACGGCAAGGGATGCGATGTCGGTGAGTGTCCCCATGACTTAGAGCTCAGCTGAGGCGCCCGACCGTCTTTTCGAGAATCTCCTCAAGCTCCCCTTCGTTTACGAGCTTCGTACATCGGGCCAGATCGTCTCCAAAGTAGGCATCTCTATCCCGGTGCGCGACGTGGGCTCGAATGAACTCGTGGGCCAGCTCGACACCACGACCCGGGCGCATCGGTTTCCGAAAATCCAGCGCCTGAGAAGCGGTAAGCATTTCAATCGCCAGCACTTGCTCGACATTCTGGAATACTTGAAACAACTTCAGGGCACTGATGCTGCCCATACTGACATGGTCTTCCTGCCCCAGGCTGGTGGGGATTGAATCGACGGAGGCCGGATGGCAGAGCACTTTGTTTTCAGAAACCAAAGCGGCAGCTGTATATTGCGGAACCATGAAACCCGAATTGATGCCTGTCTCGAGCATGAGGAGCCGGGGCAGACCGTCATGTCCTTCCAGCAACATGTAGGTGCGACGTTCGCTGATACTGGCCAGTTCGGCTAGCGCAATAGCAGCATAATCGAGGGCTAGAGCCAGCGGCTGGCCATGAAAATTGCCGCCGCTCAAGACATCACCATTGGCAAAGACGAGGGGATTGTCGGTGACCGAGTTGATCTCCCGTTCAACCACGGCGATAGCATGTCCCAGGGCATCCCGGCTGGCTCCATGCACTTGCGGGACGCAACGCAGCGAATAGGGATCTTGCACCTTCCCGCAATTGCGGTGGGATTTCAAGATCTCGCTGTTGCTGAGGAGCTTGCGCACGTTGTCAGCCACGGCACGCTGACCCGGATGAGGTCGGAGTTGATGGATACGGGCATCGAACGGCTTGATCGATCCTTGCAGGGCTTCCAGACTCATAGCGGCCAAGATATCGGCTATTTTGCACAACCAGATCGTTTTTTCCAGGATGTAAGACCCATAGGAGCTCATCAGCTGGGTGCCGTTGATCAGACAAAGACCATCTTTGGGCTGGAGCTCGATCGGTTCCAAACCCTCACTGCGCAAAATATGGGGAGCGGCAATTGCCTTGCTTCCCTGCTCATCCCAGAACAGGCCTTGACCGAGCAGTGGGAGGGCCAGGTGGGCTAGCGGAGCCAGGTCCCCCGACGCCCCAACACTCCCTTTGCACGGGATGGCCGGAATCAGATCCCGCTCGGCGAAGAGCAGCAGCCGGTTGAAGGTGGCGGGTGAGACCCCGGAATAACCGAGTCCCAGGGAATGGATCTTCAGATGCAGGATAAGCCTGCACAGGTGCTTGGAAACCAGGTCTCCGACCCCCACGGCGTGGCTGAGGATCAGGTTGCGCTGCAGCTGCTTGAGCTGAGCTTTGTCGATTCTTTCCCCGGCCAGAATCCCAAAGCCGGTGTTGATCCCATAGTAGGATTGATCGCTTTCCAACACTATGTCGACGATGGCTCGCGACTCAGTCACAGCTGTACTGTCACTGCGCAGCGCGGTCATACTGCGTTCCAGGTCCCGGTAGAGATCTTTCAGCGATATCGAGAGACTAATCATTCCGGCCTTGCGAACCCCCGTCGTTGAGCATCGGAAGGTCGACTCCACGTTCCCGAGCCGTGGTCACTGCATCGGGATATCCGGCGTCGGCATGACGCATGACACCGGTTCCGGGGTCGGCCGTCAATACCCGTTCCAGCCGCCGATCCGCCATCTCGCTCCCCTCGGCGACACAAACCATTCCGGAGTGAATCGAGTACCCGATACCGACGCCGCCACCATGGTGAATAGAGACCCAACTGGCGCCGCAGGCTGTGTTGAGTAGAGCGTTCAAGAGAGGCCAATCCGCAATCGCATCGGAACCATCCCGCATTCCTTCGGTTTCCCGATTGGGGGAGGCGACCGATCCGGAATCGAGGTGATCTCGGCCAACGACCAGGGGAGCTTTCACCTTTCCCTGTTTCACCAGCCAATTGAAACGCAGACCCATCTCAGCCCTCTCTCCGTATTCCAACCAGCAGATACGAGCCGGAAGTCCCTGGAATTGGACCCGTTCGCGGGCGGCACGAATCCAGCGGGCGAGGGCTTCATTCTCAGGAAACGTCTCCAGGACGGCATCATCCGTGACGGCAATGTCGTTGGGATCTCCGGATAGAGCCGCCCACCGGAAGGGTCCCGATCCCTTGCAAAAGAGAGGGCGAATGAACTCAGGAACGAAGCCGGGAATATCAAACGCCTGCTTCATTCCCCGATGATCGGCCACCTGTCCGCGCAAGTTATTCCCGTAGTCGAATGTGACGGCTCCCTGAGCCCGCAGATCAAGCATCGCCTGGACGTGGATCTGCATCGAATCCAGGACCGCCTCCCGGTAGGCTTCCCAATCCTCGGTCCGCATCCGGGACGCCTCATCAAGGCTCATTCCGGCAGGAATATAGCCCTGGAAGAGATCGTGGGCCGAAGTTTGATCGGTGAGTACATCGGGACAGACTCCCCGGCGGATCAGTTCGGGCAGAACTTCCGCCACATTCCCGACCAGCCCAATCGAAAGCCCGGTGCCTGCCTGGCTCGCTTTCTCCAACCTTCGCAAAGCCTCGTCCAGATCGGTCGACAAGTGGTCACAATAGCCGGAGGCAACTCGTCTCTGCACCCGCTCCGGATCAATTTCGATTCCCAGAAAGCAGGCACCGTTCAGAGTTGCGGCCAAGGGTTGGGCTCCCCCCATGCCTCCCAGTCCAGCCGAAACTACGAGCCGTCCTTGCAGGCTGCCTCCGAAATGCTGTTGAGCACACTCGGCAAAGGTCTCATACGTCCCTTGCAAAATTCCCTGACTGCCGATGTAGATCCAGGAGCCGGCCGTCATTTGTCCGTACATCGTCAAGCCGAGCGCATCCAGGCGTTGGAACTCGTCGAAAGTGGCCCACCGGGGAACCAGGTGGGCATTCGCAATTAAAACGCGAGGGGCCTCCGGATGGGTCCTGAAAACCCCCACCGGCTTCCCGCTCTGCACGACGAGAGTTTCGTCATCCCCGAGACGCCTGAGCGTCTCCACGATACAGTCGAACGCTGCCCAATTCCGGGCCGCTTTTCCGCCGCCTCCGTATACGATCAATTCATCAGGCTTCTCCGCGACGTCGGGATCCAGATTGTTCATGAGCATGCGCAGAGCGGCTTCCTGATGCCAACCCTGACAACTCAGTTCGGTCCCTCGTGGAGAGCGGACGATGCGTCTCGAAACTGGCGTTACCATCTCAATAGTCCTTCCCGATGCAGTCCACGATGCCCGGCCGGCCGGATCCCCAGGATCCAGAATGCGGCTCCAAGTAGGAGAGACATCCAGCCGATCCTTCTGAATCCGGATACTCCTCGCACAATATACTTCAGCCTGCCCAGAAATGCCTGCTGAAGGGCGCGCAGCGCGACGCTTTCCCGGCACCAAATCAAGTTTCAGCTCAGCCCACCCCCCGGCCGCTGGCCGGATCATTCAGGAAGGAAACTGAGCTCCCGTATAGCCACAAAGGGGGGGATGATGTCGCAGAGGAAAGCCGAGTTTCAGAACCGTGGGAGGCGCCTTCTGAGGCGGCGATTCTATTGAAAATAGAATCTTTAGATTCGGGCCTGACAATCCTCTCGCGGCCTGGGAAGGGCCCCTCCCACACATCCGAAACCACTTCAATGCCATCCAGGGAGAGAACTCCAAAAAAGCCTGTGGCATACCCGTCCCACAAATCAAGTTTCAGCTTAGCGCGGCAGAGCCTCAGACCCACACGCAGTGCTCTATTCGATGCTCGCAAATCCTTGCCCTTGCCCTTCCGGATCAGTGTCATCCTAACCTGGACTTTCCCCATTGGAAGGATTGGAGCTAAGATTGAGCAGCGAAATGGTTGTTCCGAAACTCTAGCAAGGATTCAAAGAAAATGAACCGCAACCGGTTAGCCATCTGTTTCCTATTCTTCACTCTCACACTCCCGGGCTGTGGTTCTCCCGACTCTCCGACTGTAAGCCAGGTACTTGAGTTTACAGAGAGAGCCGAGTCGGATTTGGAGCGGCTCTCGGTAGAGGCCGAATATGCCTCCTGGGTGCAAAGCAACTTCATCACCTATGACACCGATCGACAGGCCGCGACGACCTTGCAACGGGTGATGGCAGCCACCGCAGTTCTGGCCAAGGAGGCCGCTCGCTTCGATCAGCTGGAACTCCCCGAGGACGTAGCCCGCAAGCTCGATCTCATCAAGCTTTCTCTGCCCCTGACTGCGCCCTCCAATGAAGCCGCGCAGTTGGAGCTGACTCAACTGGCGACTGCGATGGCGAGTCTCTACGGCAAGGGCCAGTATTGTCGCGAGAATGGAGAATGCCTGGACCTGACGACTATGAGCACGATCATGGCAGAGAGTTGCCAGGCTGGGCTCCTCGCAGAACTTTGGACTGGCTGGCGCACGATCTCCCCACCCCTGCGATCACAGTACAAACGCTTTGCAGAGTTGGCCAATGCAGGAGCTCGCGAACTCGGGTTCGCCGATCTGGGAGCCCTCTGGAGATCGAACTACGACTTGCCTCCAGACGATTTTGCAGCCGAGCTCGACCGGCTTTGGAATCAGGTACGCCCCCTTTACGAGGCCCTTCATTGCCATGTCCGAGCCCGCCTGGCCGAGTTCTACGGCGCCGACGAGGTCCCACTCGATCAGCCCATTCCAGCTCATCTTCTGGGAAATATGTGGAGCCAGCAATGGGCCAACATCTTTGACCTGGTAGCCCCTTCCGATGCCGGCGACCGTGGTTACGACCTCACGACATTGCTGCGTCAGAAGAACCTCGACGCCCAGGAAATGGTTCGCTACGGTGAGCGTTTCTTTACCTCTCTCGGATTCGCTCCCCTCCCCGACACGTTCTGGGAAAGATCACTCTTTACCAAGCCTCAGGATCGGGACGTGGTCTGCCATGCCAGCGCATGGGATATCGATGGCCAAGAGGACTTGCGCATCAAAATGTGTATTGGCATCAATGCCGATGATTTCTCAACCATCCATCATGAACTCGGGCACAATTTTTACCAACGGGCCTATAATCAGCAGCCGTTTCTCTTCAAGGGCGGAGCCAACGGCGGCTTCCATGAAGGAATCGGTGACACGATTGCCCTGTCGATCACACCCGAATACCTAAATCAAATAGAACTCCTGCAACGAGTGCCCGATGCCAGTGCTGATCTGGGACTCCTGCTCCGAATGGCTCTGGACAAAGTGGCTTTTCTGCCTTTTGGGCTGCTCGTCGACCGCTGGCGTTGGAAGGTCTTCTCAGGTGAAGTGGACGAAAGCGACTACAACAAAGCCTGGGGGGAGCTGCGAACCAGCTATCAGGGGATCGAGCCGCCGGTAGCCCGTAGCGAATCCGATTTCGATCCCGGGGCCAAGTATCACGTGCCTTCAAATACCTCCTATTCACGGTACTTTGTAGCACATATCCTACAGTTTCAGTTTCACAAAGCTTTGTGTGAAGCTGCCGGCTATGAGGGTCCACTCCACCGCTGCTCGATCTATGGTAGCCGAGAGGCCGGGGCGAAACTCACTGACATGCTCGAGCTGGGAACCAGTCAGCCCTGGCCAGTGGCCCTCGAAAAGCTCACCGGAACCCGAGAGATGGACGCCAGCGCTATCCTCGATTATTTTCAACCCCTCCAGACCTGGTTGGCGGAACAGAACCAGGGAAGAGCCTGTGGGTGGTAACGTTCGGGGAAAGGGTCCAAGGATTCCAGGGTTGCAATTCCCACTTTCGCGGAAAGGGTCCAGGGGGTTCAGATGCTACTTTTGGCGCTCCGCTTTTCCGCTCTCTGGTAGTCGTGCCTTGAAGTTCATTGTGAGTCGATAAATCGGACCGTGGAGTTGGAATGCCGGCTCTCAGAGCGCCCAGCGGCAGTGCGAGCGCGGGAAAACATGGCGACGATCTGGCGAAACTCCGTCTAAAACCGGGGCGGCGCTTCCGCTCGCGGCTCCGATACCTTTGCCTCGAAGATCAGGTTGGGCACGACCGCCAGCTGCGGAGATTTGAGGCAGGCTCATCAGAGCGCAGTGGCGTCAGCCCGAGCGCGGTGGCCGCAACCGAAAATGAATAACCGGGGTTCTGGTGTTCGCAAGAACAGTTTTCCCACCCTTGTGCCACGCTTGCATTTTCCGCCGGTGGGAATTGGATCCCTGGACCCTTGGAGCCCTTCCCCGAATGTGGCCCCCTTCTTCCCTCAGAATCCTTCCAGGACCGAAGCCACGACGCTGGAAGCAAAATCGCGAGCAATCCTCTCGAGGGCAGGATTGGCTTCCGAAAAGAAGGTCGCGACATCTGTGTTGATTACGTATTCTTCGCGAAATGTGAAGCGGTCGTTTTGATAAAGAGTGCGGCCGCTGGGCTGTTCCGTTAGTACCACACTTCCTATCAAAGTGACTTGGAAAGTAGTTCCGAAAGATGAGGAGCCGAAGGTGACCGGGTTGGCTCGGATTCGAGAAAGAGTGCCCTCCAATACGGCATCCGCCCCTGCTTCGCTGCGCAGCACCTTGAACTCGGTCTTTTCGATGAACTCTCTTACCAGAGCACGGGTCAGGATCTGCTCCAGGGCAAAGGTCGAAGTGGTATTGACGAGCGAGAGAATGGCGACTGAACTGATGTCCGGCAGCACCCGGTTCTTCGAGGCCACCTTGTAACCGCAACCCGTAGCGCAGAGGCCGAGGCCGAGTAAAAACGGGACTAATCTCAAGACAGCAGATCGAATACTGAATCGCTGCATCATCAACTCACCACGATGTTGACCAACTTCTGGGGGACCACGATCACTTTGCGAATGGTCTTGCCGTCCAGCATTTCTTGAATCTTGTCATCGTCAAGAGCTCGCCGCTCCATTTCAGCTCGCCCCACTTCGGGAGAAGCGGCAAAACGGGAACGCACCTTTCCATTGATCTGGACCACGATCTGAACTTCTTCTTCTCGAGCCATTTCGGGCTTGAATTCCGGCCAGCTCGAAATTGGTTGCGTGTGACCCAGCAGTTCCCACATCTCTTCTGAAAAATGGGGAGTGAAAGGAGCCAACAACTGGGCCATGGTTTCCAGTACTTCGTGAATCAGTTCGGCTCTTGCCCATTCCGAATCCAGATACGCGCTGACTTCGTTGAGCAGCGTCATGATGGCGGCAATGGCCGTGTTTTGCCGCATTCGGTCGATGTCCTGGCCGACCTTTCGGATCGTCTGGTGGAGAGTCCGAAGCAGACTTCGTTCGATGGCAGGAACCTGCTCTGGCTCTGGGATCGCTCCGTAGTCGAACTCGGTCTTCAGGCGATAGAGAATCCTCCAAGTGCGGCGCAAGAATCGAAAGCAGCCTTCCAGCCCCTGTTCGCTCCATTCCAATTCACCATCCGGCGGAGCGCAGAACTGGATGAAGAGCCGTAGTGCATCGGCGCCGGTTCTTCCCACCGCGGCGTCCGGGGAGACGACATTCCCGCGGCTCTTGCTCATCTTGGCCCCGTCCTTGGTGACCATCCCCTGGGTAAAGAGGCGAGTCACGGGCTCATCGAAATCGATGAGCTTCAGGTCCCGCATAACCTTGGAAAAGAACCGCATGTAAATCAGATGGAGGACGGCGTGCTCGATACCCCCGATATAGATGTCGACCGGCATCCAGTGGCGGACTTTGGCAGGCTCAAACGGGGCTTGCTGGTTCTTGGCATCGCAATACCGGTAGAAGTACCAGGCGCTGTCGACGAAGGTGTCCATGGTATCCGTTTCACGGCGAGCTGGCCCTCCACATGAAGGGCATGTGGTTTGGACGAATTCCTCGACCTGGGCCAGTGGCGAACCTTCTCCCAAATGGACCTTATCGACGGGAGGCAAGATTACTGGTAGATCAGATTCGGGCACCGGAACCAGGCCACACTCTGGGCAGTTCAGCATGGGAATCGGAGTTCCCCAGTAGCGCTGTCGGCTGATACCCCAGTCGCGCAGACGGTAGCTGGTTTTCTTTTTGCCAAAGCCCTGCTCAACGGCGACTTCTGACATCAGCTCGAGCGCCCGTTGTGAGGTCAGCCCGGTAAATTCTCCGGAATGGATCAGGGTCCCGTAGGCCGGTACGGCTGCCTCCAAAGAGTCGGGCAAGTCCTCGCTCTCGGGACGAATGACAGGACGAATCGGTAGTCCGTATTTTGAGGCAAATTCAAAATCTCTCTGATCGTGCGCCGGGACCGCCATGATGGCGCCAGTCCCGTATTCCATCAAAACAAAATCAGCCACCCAGATCGGCACTTCCTCTTGGCTGTAGGGGTTGGTGGCGAACTTTCCGGTGAATACACCCCTTTTCTCTCCAGCTTCGTCAATCCGTGCCTCGCGAGTCTGCTCCCGTATTTCCTCACGGAAGCGTCTCACATCGGGACCAAAAATCGGATCCTGACTCCAGCCCTCCACCAGTGGGTGCTCGGGGGCCAGCACCACGAATGTAGCTCCAAATATCGTATCGACGCGGGTGGTGAACACATCGATTGTCTGGCTCGAGTCAGCTACCCTGAAGGTTAGCTCTGCACCGAAGGATCTTCCGACCCAGTTGCGTTGCATCGTCACCACTTTGTCGGGCCACTCACCAAGCTCTTCCAAACACTCGACCAGCTGGTCAGCGTAGTCGGTAATCTTCAGATACCACTGGCTTAGTTCGCGATCGACTACCTGGCTACCATCCCGCCAGCACAGCCCATTTTCCACCTGCTCGTTGGCCAGCACGGTCTGACATTCCTCGCACCAATTCACCTTGCCCTTCTTCTTGTAGGCCAGGCCTTTTTCGTGCATCTTCAGGAACAACCACTGGTTCCACCGATAGTAGTCAGGTAGACAACTGGCAATCTCACGCTCCCAGTCGTACCCCCAGCCCATCCTCTTGCACTGCATCTTCATGTGCTGAATGTTGTCGAGCGTCCACTTTCCAGGATGAACACGGTGTTTCAGGGCAGCATTTTCGGCCGGGAGGCCGAAAGCATCCCATCCAATCGGGTGGAGCACTTCGTATCCTTGCAGGCCTCTCAGCCGAGCCACCGAATCACCCAGCGAATAGTTCCGAACATGCCCCATATGGAGAGCTCCCGAAGGATAGGGGAGCATCTCCAGGACGTAGAACTTCTCGAGCCGGCTCGACTCGCGGGCCCGGAATGTAAATTCCGATGCCCAGCGGAGCTGCCACTTCTTTTCGATGGCTTCAAAGTCGTACTTTTCGTTCATCTCCTCTTCTCAGTGTATGAGTTGCCTTCTACTGTACGCGCAGACACATCGGTCTTCGAACACGAACACCCACCCTTATCCAGCCTCCTCATCAGACTGAATTCTGGGGAGTTCGATCTGCTGCTGATTCTGATACTTCCCTTTTCTGTCCTTATAGGATGTTCGGCAGGGGTGCGGAGACTCAAGAAATATCAACTGTCCAATCCCCTCCCCCGAGTAGAGCCGAACCTTGGCAGGGGACAGATTTGCGATAGAAACAGTGAGGTAGCCTTCCCATTCCGGTTCCAGGGGAGTCACGTTAACCAGGACCCCACAGCGGGCATAGGTTGATTTTCCAGTACAAAGACACAGGATATTGCGCGGGATCCGGAAGAACTCCAAAGACTTTGCCAAAACATAGGAGCGCGCTGGAATGTCGCATTGATCCCCTTCGACTTTCTCGAAGAGTTCTTCCCGAATTGCTTTCGGATCGACAATCGTCTCAGCAGTCCCCCGAAAGATCCGGTATTGGCGGTCCAGTCGAAAGTCATATCCATAGGACGACACACCGCTCGAAATGCGTCCCTTGCCAACCTGACTCTCCTGAAAAGGCTCGATCATGCCTTCACGAGACTGTTGAATGATCCAATGATCGGCTTTGACAGCCATTTTCTTACCTCGATTCCCAAGCTCGGTTCACTAACCGCAACGTACTCCCATTGTCCCGGACACCAAGGAAGCAATCAGTCTAGCCAACGCCACCGACCGCGTACAAGATAGGCGATTTCTTGGACCCCGTACTACGATGGATGCTTGACAGATGAAATCAAGCGAAGTATGTTGAAAAATAATAGTTTACAGAGGAATTCGAGACTCGTGATCAAACAGGACATCGTCGGCAAAGTAGCGCGAAAAATGGACATGACCAAGGTCAAGGCTGAGATTGCCGTAGATGCCGCTTTCGCAGCCCTCAGGGAGGCTATGAGACGTGGGGAGCGCATCGAACTCCGCGGTTTTGGTGTCTTTGTGGTCAAACCTCGGAAGAGTGGTATTGGACGCAATCCTCGTACGGGTGCCGAGGTTCCCATCCCCCCAGGGAAGACAGTGCGATTCAAGCCCGGCAAAGAAATTCGTTTTACCTAGAATTCGTATGGTATCTGTCGATTGAGCCAGCTACCTCCCTCATTTACTGAGGCATTCCCTCCCGTAACTCCACCCCAGATGCCTCAGCCCCGGCCTTTGCGCGAGGAGCGCTGGTGGCTCATCTCTATTCTCTTCCTCCTCACCCTGCTCACCACCCTCTACTGTGGATTTCAGTTTCACGTCGGGTTCGTGGCAGACAACGTCGCGGAATATGAACTGTGGTGGGACTCCCTGCTGGCAAACCCTCTGCTCCTGCTCTACGGAGCTCCTTTCAGCTTCACCCTCCTGTTGATTCTGATCGCCCATGAGATGGGACACTACCTGGCCTGCCGGTTCTACAAGATCGACGCGACTCCACCCTTCATCATCCCGGCTCCTCCATTTTTGCCACTGCCCCCGCCCCTTTCGACCCTGTTGGGGGTGCCGGGGATCAGCCTGAATCCGTTTGGTACCTTTGGTGCGGTGATCCGAATCCGTTCTTTGTTCCCGGGACGCCGCGCCCTGTTTGACGTCGGTATCGCCGGCCCTCTGGCTGGCTTTGTATTTATTCTGCCGGCTCTGGTACTGGGACTACTCCTCTCCAAAGAGTTCGTAACCCCCCCCGAAGCGGGATTGGCCTTTGGAGAGCCAGCGCTTTTTCGAGTAGCGCAAGCCCTCTTCTTCTCAGCCCCGGAAGGGGCAGCTCTCGCGCTCCATCCTATCGGCTGGGCAGCCTGGTTCGGCATGCTGGCGACTAGCCTGAATTTGCTCCCCATCGGACAATTGGACGGAGGACATGTGGTGTATGCGGTCTTCGGCCCTCGAATTCACCGCCAGGTCTCACACATCGCATTTTTCTCCCTGATTCTGATCTCGTTGCTTTCCTGGCCAGCCATGGCTTACATATTCTTCGCCCTGCTGATTCGATTCCTGGGATTCAAGCACCCCCCCACCTTTAACGACTATGAGACGGTCGGGAAAACCCGACTGCGAATCGCTGTCCTGGGCTGGATCATCCTGGCCCTCACCTTCATTCCGGTCCCCATCGAGATTATTGGGCTGGACTAAGCTGAAACTTGATTTGTGGGACGGGCATGCCACAGGCTTTCTTGGAGTTCTCTCCCGGGATGGCATTGAAGTGGTTTCGGAGGTGTGGGAGGGGCCCTTCCCAGGCCGCGAGAGGACCGTCCAGGCCCGAATCTAAAGATTCTATTTTCATTAGGATCGCCGCCTCAGAAGGCGCCTCCCACGGTTCTGAAACAGGGCTTTCCTCTGCCACATCATCCCCCCCTGTGTGGCTGACAGGGAGCTCAGTTTCTTTTCTGAATGATCCGACGCAGCCGGGGGATGGGGGCAGGATCATCAGAGCTCTGTAGGGGTGCATGAGGTCGCTAGACGATGGGTGGATTTGCGCCCCACTTTTCAGAGCCCCGAGCCTACGAGGAGGGAAAGAGTCTCAGGTTGGCGCAGAGTCCCGACATTTCTTCCCCGGACCACAAAGAACGTGGGAGCCGCCTTCGCGCGGCGATTCTGCTGGCGTGGCCGGCAGACCGGATTCGGCTGATGCCGAGTTCGCCGGACTAAGCTGGCTCTCACGTTCTAGGACTGACAATGTCAGCACGACTCGAAAACTTGACTTGAGTCAAGTCTTGCAAACGATAGGCGATCGTGCCGGGCGCTTCCGATGTTCGGTGCCAAGCACGAATCCGAAGCTCGAAGCACGAAGGAAATCTCAAATCTCAACCTCGTGCTTCGAATTTCGTGCTTCGTGCTTGAAGCGAACGCGGCTCGTCCTTCTCTCGCCTCACCGTTGACTCCAGGTTCCAGGGCTGGTAGCTTTTGGCGATTCATCACGCCAAGGTCGAAAGAGCTGATTTTTGAAACCAGAGTTCCTAAGTTTACTCCCACCAGAGTTGCACGGGCTCGTTCCCGACTTTCTGATGATGGCAACGCTGGCTATTATCGCGGGTTGTTTTGGAACACTCCGGTTGTGGAAACAACAGGGAGGCGATCAGGCCTTGGCCCGTGATCTGCTGTTCTGGTCGATTCCGGGTCTTTTCCTGGGCGCCAAATTCCTCTTTTTTCTGCAGTATGGATTCCCCGCCAACCTAGCTGGATGGTTCAGCCTGGGAGGCTTCTCTCTACGGCGGCCTGTTTGGCGTCGTGCTGACCTCGGGCTTACTCCGGTTGTTGCGTCCCTATCCGTTACTGTCCTTCCTGGATGTTGTGGCACCGGCAACGGGAGCGGGCCTCTTTCTGGGACGAATCGGCTGTTTTCTGGCCGGATGCAACTGGGGAAAGCCCACCCAGCTGCCCTGGGGAACTGCCTTCCCTGCCGGAAGTCATGCCTTTGAGCAACAGGTTGCAGACGGCTTGATTCCGACAGCAGCCGAATATACGTTACCGGTCCATCCCGCCCAGCTCTACGAGGCTGTCTTCGCGCTGCTTGGCGCCAGCCTACTACTCCGGCTCCTGCGTCGTGGACTCCCGGCAGGAACCGTGTTTTTTTCGGGGCTGGCTGGCTACGGTGTCTATCGATTTGCTACCGAGTTGCTGCGAGCAGATCAAGGAGGTCAGTGGTTTGGACCTCTGAGTTTTGCTCAGCTCGTGTCTGTGCTGCTAGTGCCCATCTGCCTGGTCACCCTGGCAGTCCTTTACCGGGGCCAGACTGAGGCCCGAGGAATGCGGTTGGAGGTTTCGGGATGAAGCTGACTTCACGAAAATGGCTATGGATCTCCCCTCTGGTTCTGATTGGGATTGGTGTGGTGATCTTTCGGGCTGACGCAACTCAGGTGACCCGGAACATGCTCATTCAAAAGTTGTCAGCTGCCTATGGGGTCCCCAGCTCTGATGTCGAAGCCTACCTTAGGGCCCGCAATGGAGGCGGTTGGTCTGAGAACGAAGTCTTCCAAAAGTCGAAGGAGCATGAGCATGCCTGGGAGAATCTCGGAGTCACAGAAGACGACGAGACCGGGGTAACCCTGCTTTTCACTCACTTGGGAGATGGCAACTTTTCCGCCGGAAGCCCACCTTTCCGGACCGATTACGTCCTGGTCAATAATTCCCGTCGGACAGCGACCGGGAGAATGGAGTTTTACGACGATGCCGGCAATCCATTGGAACTGCAAATCGGAGGCGAGTTAGTTTCTACCGTACCCTTTGTACTGGCTCGCGGCGAACTCCGGCGCGTCCGCAGCGACGGTGCGGGAGGGGTAAAGACGGGCTGGGCTCGAATCCAGTCGGATCATCCGATCGTTGTCACCTCCAACTTCGGAGTGCAAAGTGCGGACGGAACTGTGATCACCGACGTAGGTGTCGGCGAATCGCGCCCGGGCACCGAGTTCACGATTTTTGCAGATACGATGGGCGACACCAACACCGGCGTGGCACTCGCCAATCCCGACCGGACCCAGTCTATCGACATAGAGTTGACTCTGCGCAACACAGCGGGAACAGTCCTGGCTCAGACCCGGGTTGCTCTAGATCCATTTGGTCATTATGCCCGCTTTGTGACAGAACTGTTTAACAACGTCGCTGACATCGACATTACCGAATTCGAAGGTACGGTCGTTCTAAAATCGGCAACCGCCATTTCTCCCGCAAGTAGGGCGGCCGGCGTTGGAAACGGGCAAGATATGCTGCCGTTTGGCGGTCTTACGCTCCGAACTTCCGGTGCGATTCTAACCCCAGTGCCGATGGTTGAACCTCCCCTGCCCAACGAACGCCTGACTCGAATGGCCTTTCCTCAGGCGGCGGACGGAGAGGGTGCGGGACTCAGTATCAGCACCATGCCTATTCTCTTTAACACCACCCCGGAGCTGGCCACTGGCCAGATCGATTTCTTCAAGGGCGATGGCAGTCCCAACGAAGTTCGGCTTGACGGCGAATCCACCAGCTCGGTTCCGTTCTCGATCCCACCGGGAGGCGTTTTTCGAGTTGAGACCGATGGAACCGGTGAACTGGCTGTGGGCTGGGCACGAGTCAGCATGAACCAATCCTTGAGCGGAGTGGCTATTTTCACGATCAAAGACTCCTTCGGAGCGACGTTGGCCGCAGTGGGTGTTGCGGCGGCCGCCCTACACCAACAATTCGAGGTGTTGGCCGACACCACGGGAATTTTCGACACCGGAATCGCTATCGTCAATCCGTTCGAGCCGGACGCTGATGGAGGTGACAAACCAGTGAGAGTTAACCTTGGCCTGCTCAATAGCCAGGGGTTTTTCGACGCGCAGATCACCCTGGAGTTCTTGCCCCGGCAACACCAGGCACTCTTCCTCACCGAACTCTTCAAAGAAGTAGACGGGATCAACGAGCTGCGTCGGCGCCTGCGAGTCACGGTGCTGGGCGATAGCTTCTTTTCAAACGACAACTTTGTGGCGGCCATGTCGCTGCGCGCAGCGGCAGAAAAGCTGACCTCTGTACCCGTCTTTCAAGAACAGCTCGCCTTTGCCCCCAGCGCAATGCTCACCCTACTGCAATCTATCCAGGGCACCAGCACCGGCTTTCGTCTCTCTGTCCACCAGACCGAACGAGATGCCGCCATCAAGCGCTACGAGATTCAGCTCCCCGGCCTGGGTCTGAATACGGAGGGGCTAGCCCAGGGACTGACCTTCGGATCCGGTTATTTGAGCAACCCGGCAAGGCTGGTCAGCCTGGTGGCCCAGGATGTGAGTTCGCAAACCGTGGAGTTCGATCTACTGCTCAACGATTCCAACGTCCTGGTACGCCAGGGTTCGGGTCGGATTGCAGCTGCTGAGGGTCAGGTGGAGATGTCTTTTGAGTATCTGGCCAAGAGTAACACTCGCGTGGGAGTGGGCTCCGACACCGATATCTGGATCGAGCAAGCGATCTTCCAGATTCCTGCCCAATTGAACTCCTCCTCGGTAAGCATCAGCCTGACCTCGGTGCCCAGCAGGGAGCGGGCCGGGACTGTTCGTAAGCTCGCCCAGGCGATCTCTTTTTCCTCCAAGCCCGCCACAACCAGCTACGTGGAGAATTTGAGGCCGGTGAGGCTGACCGCCGGAACGACACTGGTGGTGGCAGGGGGGAACTTCGGGGCCGTGCCAGAGGTCGTTTTCCCAGGAGCCGCCGGAGATCCGATCGTGGTGGCAGCTGCGACGTCCAGCGAAGGTCAACTGGAGGTCCTGATTCCTCCCGCGGTTGGGGAAGGGGAAATCGCCGTCGACAACGGTTCCGGGCCCGGTTCGGGTCCCTTGACACGAATGGAATTTGGCCCATCTCTTCGGCTGGAGAGCGTCAGTGATGAACAGGGACAGGGACTGGTGATCGAGTTGAATCAGGAAGCTGATCTTCTTGGACTCGAGGCCTTTACAATAGAGCTGTTTCGGGGAGGGAGCATCGAGGGGGTTGAGGTCGGGCAGGATGTTGGAACGCTCCAGTGGGGCAACCTTGTCGAGGAACAGCTACTGGTCCAGCAGTTGGAAAGTGACCGCCTGGTGCTGCGGGTCACCGAGAATCCTGACTTCGGCGACCGGGGAACACTCACTATCGAACGAAACGAGAACGGCAGAGCCAGTTGGAGTATCACATTTGAGCCCCGCTTCCCGACGGACTTCGTTGTACTGCTGGAGCGCTCGTTCCAGGCCCGGCTTCGTCTCAACCTGTCTTTCCTGCTGCCTGGAGCCGGCGAGGTAGTCCTGGCCAAACTAGATGCTGTTTCGACGAGAAGTGGGCTGGGCGAAGAATCCAGATCATCCGACTCCAGCAACCTGACAGGAGGATCAGAATGAAGACTAACCCGGGTAGGTTGCAGGAAATTGTGTCCCATAAACTCTACCTCCTGCTGGCTCTGCTTGTGCTGGCAAATCTGGCGGGTACTGTCGGGGATCCAGAGCTTTGGAAAATAAACCCAGACGACAGGGACTGTGATTCAGCCCCTGACCTCGAATTCGCCCCCGCTGCGTTCGTGACGGTGGCGCCTGGGCAACCGGCCCACCTGATCGCTCGATCGAGTGAAACCATCTTGAAATGGCGCCCCGGAGACACCCCGAATTGGTTCACCGTTCAGATCACCCGCAAAGGAAGCGACTCAGCCGATGTGAAGTTTTCACCAACTGACAAGCTGACCTCTGATGTTGAGGGACAGAAGCGCACCGTGTCGATCCTTGCCGACGCCAAACACATGACTTTGAAAGGCCATGTGTACGTGATCGCCTCGGGCTTGCCCTTCCTGGCATTCGACAGTAATCCACTGATAATGAAATCTGGATCGACACTGGGGACCCGGGCCTTTGTCGCCAGTCCTGGCCCTGACCCCTGGACCTTCGAAATAGTGAGCATGTCGAGCGGCTTGACGGTTGAAGACCAGCAGGCTGACACGAGCAGTTTCTTCATCACTCTCAAAAGCAAAACCTTTCCCGCGGGCTCCGGCACCCAAGAGGAATGGATGATCATCAAAGCCAGCGCAGGCCCGGACATCGGCAGTACTACCGAACGACTCTGGGTGCTGGTCATTTCGGACTGAGCACCGTTCCTGCAAAGTCATCCAGTCGCTCGAACTAAGGCCACGCGTGCTTTGCAGTCGTCCGGATACCAAAGCGGCAGCTCAATTTCTTGAGGACCCGCCAGACTACCGCCAACGACCCCGCCCCAGCATCAAATCGCCTCGCCCTCGGGCTAAAAAGTCGTCCCCCGGCCCGAAGTGCGCCGATTTGGAGTGCGTGTAGCTTGTTACCGCCTTGGTATCCTGACCGACCGGCCTAGCTAGGCACCGACAACTTGGCCAAGAGGCAGGCAATTCCCAGCCTCAGAAACTTGACTCGACGGTAAACAAGTTGCAAGGGAGAGGTGCCAGCTCGACAGTGCAAATGCGAGAACACAGTCATCAACCGCCAATGCGCGACATCTCGACGCGAGGCCACTCCGTAGTCTCCTGGCTGCGGATCTCCGAGTACCGATCCTCCCGGCTCAACCAAACTTCGTCCAGCATTGCCAGAATCTCCTCATCTGCCGCTCCGCTTCGTAACGGGTCCCGCAGATCGAAGCCAGAGGATGCGAAAAGACAAGTGTAGAGCCGACCTTCCGAAGAAAGACGGGCCCGGGTGCAGGCCTGGCAAAAAGGAGAGCTAACGCTCGTGATCAGCCCGAACTCCCCCTGGCCGTCCAGGAATCTCCAGCGGCTGGCTACTTCCCCCGGATATCGCACATCGAGCGGCTCAATCGGGTGTCGGAGGCCAATCTCCTCGAGAATCTGGCGACCCGGGACCACCTGGTCCAGCTTCCAGCCGTTGCTGTTCCCGACATCCATATATTCGATGAAGCGAAGGATAATGCCGCTACCTCGAAAGTGCTCCACCAGAGGCAGCAAGCCCTGATCATTGACGCCCCGCTGGACAACACAGTTCACCTTGATGGGAGTCAAGCCGGCTTCCTGAGCCGCTTCGATTCCGCCCAACACCCTCTTGAGATCCACCCTACGGCCATTCATCTGAGCGAAGACCTCGGGATCGAGGGAATCTAAACTCACCGTCACCCGCTTCAATCCAGCGTCGCGCAGCGCTCCGGCTTGGGAAGCCAATAGCAGGCCGTTGGTGGTGAGCGTGAGATCTTTGAGCCCCGACAACAAGGCCAACCCGCTGATGAGCCGAGGAAGTTCCCTTCGCAGCAGCGGTTCGCCGCCCGTGATTCGGATCTTCTCTACGCCACGAGCAACGAAGAGCGCAGCCAGGCGGATGATCTCTTCATAGGTCAGAAGCTCGTCCCGTTCCAGGAAGGCGTAGTCAGGCCCGAAGACTTCTGAAGGCATGCAGTAAGTGCAACGCAGATTGCAACGGTCCGTGACCGAAATTCGAAGATCCTTGAGTGGACGGTCCAGCCTATCCCTGAGCGCCATAACGCTTATTGTAGCAATCCGGCTTGGAGGGCGCTACAGCACCAAGGCGCCGGCGACGGAAAATCAAGTTTCAGGTTAGCTCATCCGCCAGCAGGCGCCGGATCATTCAGGAAAGAAACTGGAAGAGCTCCATCGCTCACGCTTCGGACTCCGTAGGAATGCATCGAAGTTTAGGAATACATCGAATGTTAATGAGGCGGTCGCTAAGATCTTTCGGAGCCCGAAGCGTCAGCGAGGGAGCGATTCGCGAATCGAGTTTCACCGGAATCGACAACAACAGCTCGAGATTGAATTCCCGTACGATTACTTCGCCGCCTGGCACACACCCTACGCTTTGTAGGTCCAGATGCGCTGGAACTCCGCTCTTCTGGAAAGAGAGAAGGCTTCACGGATCCAGGGGCTAGGGGCTCAAAATCACTTTTTGTAGTTTTGAGTTTCATCTCGAATTTCGGGCTTAGGATTTCAAATTTCCTACCCAGCTGCAGACCGTGCCTCGGTCTCGACCCCTGCGCCGTCGGCCACCAGTTCCCGATACAGTCGAAGAGTGGACGAAGCCATCTGTTCGGCACCGTGCAACCGCCGCACTCCTTCAACCCCACGAGCTGCCAGATCAGTCCTCAACTGGGGGTCGGACAACAGCCGTTCCAAACACTCCGCGAGGTCCTGAGAATCATTGGGACGCACCAATTCCCCACCTCCCGTGTCAGCCAGTAATTCGGGAAAAGACCCATGCGCGGGTTGCACCACCGGCACCCCACTGGCCAGGGATTCTAGCACAAACAGCCCCTTCGGTTCCCGGTAGACTGTGGGTACCGAGAAGAGATCCAGGGATCGAAGGAACTTCAGTTTTTGCGGACGATCCAATACTCCCTCATAAGCAAAGTCAGCTTCGGCCTGTTCCTTCAGAATCCGCGTCTCCTGATCCCGGTAAAAACGACGATCTGACTTGCCCAACCATCCCGCCGTTTTGAGACGGACATTACCCGGTCCTAACTTCCGCCGAACCCGCAGAAACGCGTCCACCAGAAGATGAAATCCTTTCTCCGGACAGACTCGAGCCAAATATCCTACAGTCCAGGGACCTTCAGCTCGCACGGGAGGGCGTTCGGACGAATAACCGTCCAGTGCCACACCCAACGGCACGATGGAGATCTTGTGAGGCGGAATGCCCAGAAACTCGGACATGAATCCGGCATAGAAGCGGGTGAAAACAATGAAGCGATCCACCTGTCTTGCGATCCGCCGGATTTCTTTCAGAGCCTGCGTGCGATAGGGCTCAAGCAGGCCATCCAGAAAGAGATCATCGCCTTGCAAAGTCACCACGACCGAACATCCCAGTCTCTTCTTCAGCGCCGGCGCGGAGGCGGCCACCATGATGTTTGTAAAGTTGATCAGATTGGGTCTGAAGTCGGAGGCCAACCAATCCACCAGCCGCGCGACCTCCTTACGCTGATTCCCATCTTCCCCCTGTAAGATGGAAACCGTCAGATCCCCCAGTTTCGAGGCATCGGTCTCGATCCGGTTGCGAGCCAGGCCGTTGACCAACCAGGGTTGATCCAGGACACGATCCAAAGCACGCGGCAAGTAGCGAAATAATGGGAGCTTCTGCTGCAAGTAGACGTTGATGCCCCCGTAGAAGATCCGATGTGTGCTGACGTCCTTCTCATCCGTTCGAATCGGAGTGTAAGTCGGGATTAGCAGGATCTCACAACCTTCCCGCAGCAGCTCTGCCGCCAGGGTGTTATCCCGCAGACAACTGCCACAAAACATGTTGGCGGCACCGGCGGTGAGGTATGCGACGCGAGGTTTCACGGTAGTGTTCTCTGTTGGGAGTAGGAATTCTAGAGCTAAGACGCAATAAATTGGTGCGAAGTTCCGGGGAAGCGGAAGCGCCGAGCCGGTTTTTAGCGGAGTTTCGCCGAATCGTCGTCAAGCTTTCCCGCGCTCGCGCTGCCGCTTGGCGCTCTGAAATAAGCGCTCCAGCCCCGCGTTCAGCCAGCCGCCCCAGCCTGAGCTGCAAGACAATCGGATAGGAAAGAGAGGCAAGGGAGAGCCGGAGGCAGCCTCCCCAGCTCCGAACCATTCACCATCCACAGACGGATGGACTGGAGTTCTGGAGTCGGCACGATCAGCTTTCCCGCTCGTCGGTTTGAGGCGGAGCTTCGTTGGGAGCCTCTCCGATTACAGTGGGAATTGGACCCCTGGCCCCTTGGGCCCCTCAACCCTGAGACTCCTCAAACCCTTGGACCCCCCGAAAGCTTTGACTCTCTCCCAAGCGTGTCATAACCTCGGAACACCTTGAACAAAATCAAGATCCTAAACTCGCAGGCGGTGCGGCAGCTCCTCCCCATGCAGGAATGCATTGAGGTGATGTCTGAGGGCCTGATGCAGTTGGCGCGCGGTCAGGCCCAAGTCCCACTGCGCAGTGTCATGGTCTTGCCCGAGAAGATCGGGGCGCTGGGCATGATGCCGGGCTTCATCAACAATCCTCCCCTGACGGGACTCAAGGTCGTGACCGTGTTTCCCGGGAATCATGGCTCGAATCTCGATTCTCATCAGGGAGCGGTACTCCTCTTTGACGGGAAGAATGGACAGCCTCTAGCCCTGCTCGACGCGAGTTCTATTACCGCTATTCGAACTGCGGCCGTCTCCGGAGTGGCCACCCGTTTACTGGCTCGATCCGGGATCCGAGAGGCCTCGATCCTGGGAGCCGGAGTGCAAGGCTCCAGTCATTTCGTGGCCATGACCTGTGTCGCGCCTCTGGACAGGATCCGAATTTGGAGCCGTTCAATCGAGTCGACCCGGCGCTTCATCGAGAACCACTCTGGAAGAGGACCAGCCTTGGTAGCTTGCCCAACCGCCGAGGAGGCGGTGCAGGGTTCACCATTGATCTGCACGACGACAGCCGCTCCAACACCCATCTTGTCTGGAGCATGGCTGGCCCCCGGCTGCCATGTCAACGCTGTCGGTTCCAGCGTCAAATTCACTCGCGAACTGGACACCGAAGCGGTTGTCCGATCTCGACTCTTCGTAGATCGCCGAGAATCGACCCTCAACGAAGCCGGCGACTTCCTGATGCCAAAACAAGAAGGGGCCATCACGGACGAACACATCGTGGCCGAATTGGGAGAAATCCTGATTGGAACTGACGAGGGCCGTCGAAACGACGAGGAGATCACGCTCTTCAAGTCGCTCGGTCTGGCCGTCGAAGATCTCTGTTCGGCCCAGCATGTTTATCGCAAAGCCCTCGAACAAGGAGTCGGGACGGACGTCGCTTTGGGAGGCTTGCGTGAAACCAGTTGAACAGATTCCGCTGGCACAAATCCGGCAAGCTCAGAGAAATCTGGAGGGAATTATCTGCCGAACACCTCTCATTCCCCTGCGCGATGAGGACTCCGATCGGCAAATCTATTTAAAGCTCGAGGTCTTACAACCGATCGGATCGTTCAAATTGCGGGGAGCTGGAAATCGGCTGGCGACGGTTGACAAGGTCGAGCACGTCCTGACCGCGAGTGCCGGAAATATGGCTCAGGGAGTGGCCTGGGTGGCTCGAAAGCGAGGCATTCCCTGCACGGTCGTAATGCCGGACCATGCCCCTCAGACCAAACTCGAGTCGGTGCGCAAACTGGGGGGAGAACCGATTCAAGTGCCTTTCGCCGAGTGGTGGGAAACCCTGGTGCGTCGAAGTTTTCCCGGACTCGAGGGATTATTTGTGCACCCTGTCAGTGACCCCGAAGTGATTGCCGGAAACGGCACCATCGGGCTCGAAATCCTGGAAGATCTCCCGGATGTCGATACTGTGATCGTCCCTTTCGGGGGGGGAGGGCTCAGTTGCGGGATCGCCTCTGCCATGCAGGCGCTCAAGCCCTCGGTGAAGGTTTACGCCTGTGAGGTGGACACAGCCTGTCCCTTCTCTGCTTCACTGGCTGCTGGCAAAGCCATGAAAATCAACTACCAGGCCAGCTTCGTGGATGGAATTGGCGCTGGAGGATTGCTCGAAGAAATGTGGCCTCTGACCCGCCGGATCCTGGCCGGCTCGCGCGTCGTGAGTGTCGAGGAAACCGCTGCTGCTCTACGACTTCTCTTGGAGCGCAACCGGGTCCTGGCAGAAGGCGCCGGCGCCGCCGCTCTGGCTGCTGCCCTTAAAGGAGGAGCCAGGGACGGAAAGACAGTGTGCGTGATCTCGGGAGGCAACATAGACTCTTCCAAAGTCGTCCAGATCCTGCAGGGACAGGTTCCAGCGTAGCGCAGGCATCCCTGCCTGCCAAAGTAGCGCAGGCATCCCTGCCTGCCAAAGTAGCGCAGGCATCCCTGCCTGCACCCGGATTATCCCGCACTGCAAAGCGCGGCTGGTACGCGAGAAGCATGCATGACTTATGTTTTGGCCTGACGGCCCTCTCGCGGCCTGGGAAGGCACCAACAGGTCCGAAACCACTTCAATGCCATCCAGGGAGAGAACTCTAAGACAACCTGAGGTATTACCGTCCCAAATCAAGTTTCAGCTTAGGAAACCAATGACACTCAAGAAAATCTACTCCATTGCCCTCCTCGTCCTTCTCATGAACTGCACTCCAAGTCGGGCAGCCGATCCCTATATTCTTGTCCTGGGAATCGGTCAAGACGGAGGCTCTCCTCAAGCCGGATCCAAAGAAGGACCCGCCTGGGACGATCCTTCGCTGGCCCGGAGAGCGACCGCTTTGGCGCTGGTCGATCCCGACTCCGGAGAACGTTGGCTCTTTGAAGCCACCCCCGATTTCCGCTCCCAGCTGCGGCAACTCGACCTGGTGGCACCGCATCCCGACAAACCGGGATTGGCCGGTATTCTCCTGACTCATGCCCATGTCGGACACTACCTGGGACTGGCCCAACTGGGGCACGAAGTGATTGGAGCGCAAGGGACTCCCGTTTACGCCACGCCTCGGATGCGCGAGTACTTGTCTCCCAATGGTCCCTGGGATCAGTTGGTCCGTTATCGCAACATCGAACTTCGCCCGATCGAAGAGGGGCAATCCCAATCCCTCAACAGCCGCCTGAAAGTGACACCGCTTCGGGTGCCGCACCGGGAAGAATATTCCGAAGTCGTCGGCTACCGGATCGAGGGCCCCAACCGTAGCGCCCTCTTCATCCCCGATATCGACAGCTGGGAAGAATGGGGCCAGATGGGAACTCGCATCGAAGACGCGATCGCCACGGTGGATGTCGCTTATCTGGACGGCACTTTCTTCGCCAATGGAGAGATTCCCGGGCGGGACATGTCCGGATTTCCTCACCCCTTCATTTCCCACAGCATGCAACGATTCCGGGAGCTGCCCGCCTCCGAGAAGAAGAAGGTGCGCTTCATTCACCTGAATCACTCTAATAAGGCCCTCCTCCCCAACAGTGTAGAAAGGCGGCAGGTCCTGGACGGCGGTTTCGGCCTGGCCGACGAAGGGGAGCGGTTCCCTCTGTAGCGAAGTGCGCTCTACTTTACCTGGTTAACAGCTGAGGCTTTGCCGCACATGGAGGAACTGGCATTGTGGAGGCCGTAGAGACTCGCCCGGGTCGCAACCGAAAGGGAGTCAATTTAGATTGACCGCCGAGGCGATGAGAACGAAGTGCGGACATCAGAGCCGCAAGCCCAGAGTGCAGCAGTGGCGAGGAGTCGCCAAGAGCACCGGATAAGAAACCGCAGGACGGAGAACATAATTCACGCGTTTTCGAAGCGAAGGGTCGGAAGCGCCGCCCTGACAAGGCTTTACTCCCGAGGCCCCGCAGTCATAGTCATGCACTCTGTCGAGGAGCCCGAGGGTGGGTAACGCAGTCAGAGGTGAACCTGGAAATGGTTCTCTTTCGAGAGAGTGGGAAGCCCTCCGGGTCAAGGCCCTAGTCAGGCCGCCCGTATCAAGACCTGAGGCAAGACCTCAGGACTGGAAAGGTTTGCGAGGTGAAGCGAATAATGACGCTGAATCCGGAACTCAGCCCCGAAATGCGCAATGGGAATGGCCGATACCTTCTCTGAGGTCGCAGGCAGCAGGTCATCGAGACGCTACAGACGAGTCAAGATGCCCAACCCCGGGGTCGCAGACGGCATCGAGCAAACACATGGCGAAGGAGAAGACAGACCAGGCGGGTCGAAGAACTCTTGACCGCCCATCTGAGGCGGGACGAACAGGCAAAGGCAACCTTAAACAGGAGCCAAGCCGATGGGGCTTCGGCCTGGGATGGGGACCGGTTTAACGATGAGAACGGGTAATACCGAAGGAGTGAAGGTCCCCACGGTGAGTCGATCGCGAGCGGGCAAACATTCGCCCAACGCAGAGGCGGGATAACGAATGAAAACTCGTGCATTATCCGGGCTAGCGAGGCTCACCTCAGACCGACGAGCGGTGTGTTGCGGAACTCTCCTGCAACGCTCTACTCAGACCGGCAACTGAGTCGGGCTCACGGCCAAGGTACCTCGCGCCGAAGGTGCACAGGATAACAGCCCAGGGCAACGCCCTGGGTATAGGTGGGTCGACACGAGGCAGCCTGAAGGGCTGCGCGAAATCTAATTCCCCTTTTGACTATCAATTCCAGAACGAGTCTCGGGTGACGCGGAAGACCCTGAGAATTCGGTTGTCCAGCAAAAGAATGTCGGGGAGAATTATCGCGAAGCCTTTCAGGCTTCCTCATTCCTCTCTCAATTTACCCAGGGCGTTGCCCTGGGCTGTTATCTTTTTGCCCTTTTCAGGGCGACTGGCCAGATCGGATGTCCAGTTTTCGAAGAAACCAGGTTGCACCCCGACGAGGCTCGGAAAAGAAATGTCGGAGTCTTAGCGTCAACCTGAGACTCCTTCCCGCCCCGGGGCTGGCGCCTCAGAGCTCTGATCATCCTGCCCCCATCCTCAGGACCGGCAGTCGAGCCCATCCGGCACCACTAGGCACCGCCAGTGAACTGGAATAGCAACGCTGTTCCAGGTCCCACCAAAATTGACTTGACTATAAAGAAGTTGCAGGGGAGAGGTGCTTAGCCCTATCGGCTGTACTTTTTCGAGATTTCACAGACATAGGCGACCGCCTCCTCCCACTTGGCGAAACGGCCGGGGAATCGCTCCCGAACCGAGTGAGCGATGTCACCCGCTGAAGTTTCCCCGTCCATCGATTCCAGGATGAACCGATCCACTTGGCCGATCTTGCCAAGCGTCGGTACATGGCTGGCTGCTCGTTTGTCCAGATGCTGCTTGGACAGAGGGGCCCCGAAGAAGGTTGATTGTCGGAAATCGGCCCTGATCTGCTTGGAATCGCCCGGGTCAAGCACCCGGGTGTCCCAGCGCCAGATATGTTCGTCCCCAATCAGATCGGCTCGCAAGCTGACCGATACAGTGTCGCCCAAATCGAGCGGTACTGGCTTTGACCAGGGGAAAAAACCCTGGCCAAAAATAGTTTTCGGAGCACTCGGGGTATTGGAAAAGGACACCCCCTCGGTTAAAACACTATCGAACCATACGGCCAGCCCATGAGCCGTTCCCGCTCGTCGAGCATTCCAGGTCAACTCCGCGCTAAAACCAGAGTGCTCGATGCTAGAGTAGTCCAGCGTAGCCAAACGTTGTGGCTTGACCAAGAGATTCTCAGCCGCCAGTGCCGCTCCCCCCCAGGAATTGACCGACTGAAGTTACCCCACTTTTGTGGACACTTTACGGCTTTCGAATCAAGCCACATCTGAGTGCCTCGATTCATAGTTGATCGGCGACAGATAGTCCAGTGACGAGTGCCGCCTGTGAGGGTTGTAAAAGCCCTCGATGTAGTCGAAGACAGCAAGCCTGGCCTGCAGCTTGCTGCGGAAGCTGTGCCGGTCGATAAGTTCACACTCCAGAGAGGCAAAAAAGCTCTCACACAGCGCGTTGTCATAACAGTCACCGACCGAGCCCATGGAGGGTCTGATGCTGGCTCTCTTGCAGCGCAGCCCGAACTCGATCGACGTGTATTGCGTCCCCTGGTCCGAGTGATGGATCACCCCGTCGGATTCACGCTCTTGAAGTGCCATTTGCAGGGCATCGGTCACTAGCCGGGTCTTGAGATCATTTCTGAGCGACCAGCCGACCACTCGACGACTGAAAGCGTCGACCACTACGGCCAGGTAGACGAAACCTGCCCAACTCGGCACGTACGTGATGTCTGCAACCCACAGTCGGTTGGGGCGGCTGACCTGGAAGTTTCGCTCCACCAGATCCGGAGCCGGACGGCTGTCTTGGCCTCTCAGGGTCGTGCGTGTCTTGCGTCTGCGGCTAACGCCTTCAATGCCGGCGACTTTCATCAGTCGGGCCACCCGGTTTTTGCCCACCAGGTGACCTTCCTCTCGAAGTTCCGCCGTAATGCGGGGAGCTCCATAGGTCCGACGACTTTGCTGGTGGATCCCGTTGATTGTTTCCAGAAGACGAGCATTCGCTTCATCTCGAGTCGAAGGTCCGCGATCGACCCACGCGTAGTAGCCACTGGTGGAGACACCCAGCAAACGGCACATGGTGGTGATTGGATAGTCGGCCTGATTCACTTTCACGAACCTGAAGACTTCTTGGAAATCGGATCGCTCTCCCGTGCGAACCAGGCCGCGGCTTTTGCCAATATTTCCCGCTCAACCCTCAGCTGCCTATTTTCTTTGCGCAACTTCCGCAGCTCGGCTCGTTCTACCGTCGTCAGGCCGTCTCTACGACGGCCTTCATCCAGGTCTGCCTGGGCGATCCAGTTGCGGATCGTCTGTTCGTTGGGTTCAAACTCTCGGGCCAGCTCACCGGGTCTGCGCCCGGCTCGATGAAGCTCGACTATCTGCTGGCGAAACTCGGGTGGATAAGCTCGTCTTGTTCTTGGCATCGTATCCTCCATTCTCCCAAAGGATTAGGTGTCCACGAAACCGGGGGAACTCCAGACAGCCTTTTGGCGGCTTGCATATCCCAGCCGAACGGCTGGTTGTCCCAGGGCTCCACAAACTGCTTGTACAAGTCTGTTTCTTCGACTATTGCCGCCCAAAGAGTGTCACGCTGGGGAATCAACTGTCCCCCCGGCGCCAAAAGGCGCTCTCGGGCATCAATAATTGTGGGTACGAGCGATTTGAATAATGGCAGACGACCGTGTATGTCGGAGACGATAACGTCCACGCGATCGGATAAGCGCACCTCTGTCGACACTTCTTGGATAAACTCAATGCGCTCTGCGCAGCCGTTGGCGGCTGCAATTTCCGAGGCAACCTGAATGATGTCTTCCGGCTCGACTGCGTAGATTTGGCGCGCACCAAACCGGCAGGCTAGCAAAGCGAAGATGCCGGTTCCCGTACCGATATCGAGGACGACGCTGTCCGGCTTGATGACTCGGCGCAGCGCTTTGGCGTAGGCGTTTGTGCGCACGCCGTCCGCGATCATCGATCCATAGTCAAGGACCGTGTAGGACATGATTCCTCCGTGAGCGATACTCCGCGCGATTCATAGCTCGCTGAGATATTCCGAAATCGCCACCCGCACTGCCGGGAGGCGAGACAGGTCTCGCGGGAAGGACAAAGAGCAAACAGGCAGCGAGGCCGCCACCTGACAAAGCCCTCGAACTCCGCACCGAGTCTTCCTCGATCATTGACGTCCAGACGGAGAGCATGATTGGTCAACCGTACGAAAGCCTCTCGCCGCGAGAGAGGAACGATTGTGGTGGCCTCCGGATCTTTCATTTCCTCAGGGGAAGCCAGCAGGAATATTGCGTGGAGCGGAACCGGCTTCGTACAGAAAGAAAGGCGCTCATCATCGGGAAAAAGCCGCTTCTTATCGCTGTGCTCGTGCACCGGGACACCCAACGACAAATTGCCAAAGAGTCCGGAAGTCATCTCAGGCCACAGCCGAAGCTCCGGATAGCTCGGTGTTCCAAACAACTGTCCCTGCTCTTCTTTTACTAGAAGACAATCGTCGGCCAAGAGGAGTGCGCCTCCCTGCACCCCAAAACTGGCGGCAAGAGTGGACTTGCCGCGGCCGCTTTCCCCGAGGAAAACCAAGGCTCCTTGCTCGACGACCACGGCACTCGCATGCAACACCAATCTGCCCCGATGACTCAAGACATGAGGCATCACATGACTCAGGAAAGAATGCCTAACGGTCTGAAGAGATGAACCGGGATACGACGTACAGTCGATCTCTTTCCCATCGGCGGAGACCAGGAAATCCGCCCAGCCGGGAAAACGCATCAGGTAATCCGACTCCAGTCTCGTAAAGGAAAGCCAGCGTTGGCCACTGGCTAGAATGTAATGGTAATACCAAGAATAAGGTGGAGGCTCAGGCTTTCGCGAAGAAGGAAGCCGAAAAAAGCATCCGGTTTTCCCCCGCAGACCGCAGGAATGCCAAGCGGAAAATTGCTCTCCAGGATGAGATCGCCAAACCTTGACAGAGCCATCTCGCCGTCCGTGTCCGCTCCTAAAACCTGGTACCCCTGAGGTGTCCAAACAGGTAAAGCTGCCTTGGGCAGCCTGCCACGCATCAGGGTCTCTTGTCCGGTGACGCCATCATACCTTCAGTATCAAGTCCCGAGCCTCCCTTCGTCAGCTTGTGAAGGGAACCGTAAAGGACCAAGGTCGGTGACCGATAACGCTTGAGACGCTTCTTGCGTTGCTTGCTTTCTCTGTTGTCCATCAAATTACCTCCATCGTTTGCGGGGAGGTAGGAAGATAATTAAAAGTTCTGGTACTTCATAAACAAAGCCAGTGTGGCCACCTGCCAAATAATATTTTCTGATTCGTTTGAATCTTCCCCTGACAGTTGGCCTCGATCAACCCGTGCCAGAGTATCCATGTTTATATATTCTGATATTTTGTTTAAATCGTCTTTTAACACGTTGTTTACTAACCGCTGCCTCAATTTCATTAACGATCCCGAGAACTGCGGACCGAGATGTTCCCAACCTCTGCGCCAGCGAACATTGTCGGGAAGTATGCCGCACATGGCGCGGCGAAGGAGGATCTTCGTCCAGCCGTGGCGGACCTTTTGCTCCCAGGGAACGGCGAAGCAAAACTCGACAAGCCTCTTGTCAAAGAGGGAATGGCGCGGCTCTACTGAATAGGCGGCCGCTACCCTATCGTATCTCTCGAGCGCAACAGTGATATAAGGAGAGTTCAGAGAGCGGCAATGCGCTTCTCTCAATGTGCTGGATGATGTTTTGTTCTCATTCTTACACAGCATCCTCAGCCGCTCCCCAAGGCCGATGCGCCGGGCAAACCCCTTATTGATAATACTGTTCTCCAGGGTGGCGTCGAGATTCTTTCCTTTATGCAGCCGGCGCCAAAGTCTTCGTCCACGGTCGGGAACGGCCGCGCGGCCACTCTGGTACAGCAGCGCCCAGGGAGAATAATACCGGCGATAGAAGTAACTTGAGCCGAGTGCTTCGACAACTGCTGTCTTCCACGATCCGGCCCGCAACAGGTAGGTCAGATAGTGGAGCCCGTGGGAGGCCACCAAGTCGCCGTCCACACCATCCAATAGAACCTTCACACCCTGCCTGCGGGCAGCAACATTGATGATCTGAGGCAGGATGATCGAGTTGTCAAAAGGGTCATCCGTGTGTCGTGGGACATATTCCAAGTCCTCGAGAAAGGCCCCCAAATGATCGCACTGCACCCTATGGGCTTGGACTCCTCCACCACTCAGAACTGAGTTTATGGAGCGGGTCTCAGCGCAGTTTGCCTGGTCTCCAGAGACAGCCGAGAAGGTATGCAATGGTCCGATGCCGCTATTTGAAAGCAGTTGGGTCGCGACCCCTACAATCGCCGAGGAATCCAAACCACCGCTCAACATTGAGCCAACTTTCGTGGGACTCCGCAGACGGCAGTTCACGGCCTCGGTAAAGATTTCGAGGAAAGCTTCCGTGTATTCCCGGTTTGAACCGTAGCGGATCTCTTTCGAGGAATCGAGAGACCAGTAGCGCTGCACAGAGACGTTGGCACGACTTGCGGTGAGACTTTGGCCCGGAGGAAGCCGGAATATACCCTGAAAAAACGTGCTGGTCTGGTCAAGACCTTCCAACTGGCTGACGAGGTAGTCCGCTATCCTGGCTTCATTGAGGCCACGCGGGACTTCACGCAGACGAAGTAGGGCCTTGATTTCGGAGGCCAAAGCAAAAATTCGGCCGGTGTAGTAATAATAGATCGGCTTCACTCCAAAGTGATCCCTCGCGCAAAAGAGAACCTGTTGGCGGTGATCCCAAATGGCGAAGGCGAAATCGCCGACAAGTCGCGTCGGACAGCCTTTCCCCCACTTTTCATAGGCGGCCAGAATCAGTTCTCCATCGCCAGTTTTCTTCGCAGAACGTCCCTGGATACCAAGTTCTGAAATAAGCTCATCCCGATTGTCAATGCGGGCATCTGCCGTGAGCATCAAATCCCCGCTCCGCCTGCTCAACGGAAGCGTCTCTTCAAGCGATTCTGGCGTCGTCTGCAGCAAACAGTGGCCTAGACCGACGGATCCCTTAACGAGTACCTCCGATCCATCGGGCCCACGGCGCTTAAGGCTTTGAAGCATCCGCTGGAGATCGCCTCGCTCGACAGGGCGATCATCCAGACAGTACATACCCACAATGCCGCTCATTAAAACTCTCCTTGGCGGGAAAGATGGAAAGATCGGGCGGGCAAGAGGTCGCACTTTGTGCATCAACATCGAGCTCCGCCCTCCGTGTCTCACAGCCAGCGCTGACTGACTCAGATTCGCAAAAGCACGCCATGCCTTAAGCGTGCCCACCTCAGTCTAGGCCCAAAGCAAGTACATCAGTGTTGATTCCAAGGTCCTGAAAAGGCCCGAGATGCCAGTCCTGTCGGGTATTCTAGGGTTGCAAAAAAACTCTGGAAAACACCGAAAAGAAAGGCATTTCAGGTGAACCCAAAAGATATCGAAATCCTGCGCAAACGGCAATCGGGAAGTGAAGATCGATTAGATCGGAGTTGGATGCCGGAGAAGGGCCAAAGGGTGCTGCGCGGGGGCAACATCCATTATGCGATTTCGGATCGAGTCCGAGCCGTGGACTGCGGGGGGCTGGGTGTGATCCAGCTGCTGGTCAAGCAGCTGGAACTGGCCGAAACCATCGACCAACGGGTGAAGGTGCTGGAGCGGCATCTGCCGTACCGGGAATCGGATCATGTGCTCAATCTGATTTACAACGTCATGACGGGCGGTAGCTGCCTGCAGGACGTGGAGGCTCGACGCCGGGACCCGGTGTATCTGGACGCGCTGGGGGCCCGCAAGGTGCCGGCGCCGTCCACGGAGGGGGACTTCCTGCGGCGCTTCGACAGGAATTCGATCGGGGATCTGATGGAAGCGGTCAATGAGGCGCGACGGAAAGTGTGGTCGAACCAAGACAAGGAGTTTCACCGTCAGGCCACGATTGATGTGGACGGGACGATCGCCCCGACGGATGGACAGTGTAAGAGCGGAATCGGAATGAGCTACACCGGCCACTGGAGCTATCATCCGCTGGTAGTGTCTGTGGCTGAGACCAACGAGGTGCTCTATTTGGTGAATCGGGCGGGCAACCGACCCTCCCATGAAGGCGCGGCCGAGGTGCTGGATCGGGCCATCGAGTTGGTGCGCGGTGGTGGTTTCCAGAAGGTGTTGCTGCGGGGCGACACGGATTTTACGCAGACGCGTCATCTGGACCGCTGGGATCAGGAGGGCGTAGAGTTTCTCTTTGGGGCGGATTCCAGCCAGGGGTTGGTTGGTCGGGCCGAAGGACTGGAGCCCAGCGCCTGGAGTCGGCTGGATCGGGCAAAGAAGAAGAAACTGCGAAGACGGCGGCGCAAGAATATCCGCCAGGCCCTGGTCAAAAAGAATGGCTATCGCAATCTGCAACTGGAGCGGGAAGATGTGGCCGAGCTGGCCTAGCGACCGGCGGCCTGCAAGCAGAACTATCGGCTGGTGGTGGTGCGAAAGCAAATTACGGTCACCCAAGGACAGGGACGGCTCTTTGACGAGACCCGCTATCTGTTCTATCTGACCAACCTGCGAAAGGAGTCGGCCAGGGAAGTGGTTTTCTCAGCCAATCGTCGCTGCCATCAGGAGAATGTGGTGGAGCAGCTCAAGAACGGGGTTCAGGCGATGCGGATGCCCTCGGACAGCCTCGAGTCCAACTGGGCGTACCTGGTGATTGCTGCCCAGGCCTGGAACTTGAAAGCCTGGCTGGGCCTGGTGCAATCCGACAAGACGATGGGGCAGCGGATTCTGAAGATGGAGTATCGCCGGTTCCTGCGCCAGCTGGTTCAGATTCCTTGCCAGATCCTGCAGCGGGGGCGACGTCTTCTTTACCGGCTGCTGAACGTCAACGACTGGACCGAAACGCTGCTGAGCGGAGTGCCGTCGCCCAAGCGGGTCCGCTACGGCTAACCCGCCACAGGACAAAGCAAAGAAAATCCACGGAGGTTCAAGGGCTGAGGTCGAAGTCTGTTCGAAAACGGCCGCAAATTCCGATTCTTGCCTCTCGATCCCACTCCGAAGGCCCTCCAGCCGGAGATCACCGTCGGATGCGCCCGACTCGCGCAGCCTTCAGTCCGAAAGTCGACCACAGAGGGCTAAATGACCCTCAAAAAGAGTCAATCGAGCGGCCCAGAAGCTGATACGCTTATTTTGGGCCTAGATGACTGTTCGACGCGGCCTAACGTTGCGGATAACCGGGCTGGGAGATGACGCAAACGAGCGAAGCGAGCCAGCCCGGCAATAGTGGCCCGGCACACCTCACCCATGCCACCCTGGCCGATCTTCTCGGTAATGGTGTAGTGGGCAATGTTCTGGCCGATGATCAACGACACGTAGAATTGGACCCGGACGACAATTAGAACTGCCCGCTTTTTCAGAGCTGATTTGGATCATGGCAAGCATGGTTACAGACCAGCAGATCAGGAGACTGATGAAATTGCGGAAAAAGGAAAAGACGTTGACGATGGCGGCGGCCAAAGCGGGCATGTCGCGGAACCCGGCACGGAAGTATTTGAAGTCGGGCAAGCTGCCGAGTGAAAGCCGGTCAGAGCGGACCTGGCGCACCCGCCCGAATCCCTATGAATCCGTTTGGCCCGAAATAGAAGGGATCCTGAAACAGTCTCCAACCGTGGAGGCGACAACTATTTTTGACCACCTGAATCGGATCTACGAGGGGAAGTTCGAGGAAGGACAACTGAGGACGCTCCAACGAAGGCTCAAGCAGTGGAGAGCCCACTACGGTGAGCTGAAAGAGGTGATGTTTCCCCAGAATCATGAGCCCGGACATCAAGCCCAGTCCGACTTCACTTTCATGAACAGCTGGGGAGTGACGATTGCCGGGCAACCCTTTCCTCATATGCTGTATCACTTCGTCGTGACCTACTCGAACTGGGAGACGACGACCCTGTGCTTCGGTGAATCTTTCGAGAGTTTGACGCTGGGACTACAGAACGCGATCTGGGAACTGGGGGCGATACCATCCGAGCACCGAACAGACCGTCTATCGGCTGTGGTCAACAATCTCAAGAAGGGCGCCTTCACCGAACGCTACCAGACATTGCTCGATCATTACGGAATGAAGCGCCGCCGAACCCAAGCCGGAAAGGCTCATGAGAACGGAGACGTCGAGCAATCGCATCACCGGCTCAAGCGAGCCATCCAACAGGAACTGCTGCTCAGAGGCAGTCGCGATTTCTCAGAGCGCAAGGACTACGAGCAGTTCGTCCAGAGAATCATCGAGCGACGCAATGCTGGCCAGCAAAGACGCCTGCGAGAAGAACTGGAAGTGATGAGGCCGCTACCGGATCCTCGCCTGGAGGACTTCATCCGATTCCGAGTGAAGGTCGCAACCAGTTCCACGATCCGAGTGCGCAACAACACCTACTCGGTGGACAGCCGCTTGATCCGCGAACAGGTGGAGGCGCGACTGTATGCCGATCATGTGGAAGTTCGTTATGGCGGGCAGCGAGTAGCCGAGATGCCTCGACTGCGAGGGGAAGGAAAGCACCGGATCGATTACCGGCACGTGATCCACTCGCTGGTGCGAAAGCCGGGAGCCTTTGCCCGCTATCGCTGGCGGGAAGATCGCTTTCCCGGAGTCCTGTTCCGAGTCGCCTACGACGAGCTGAGAGAGGATTGTCCACAGACGGCGGACCGACAGTATCTGGGGATCCTGGAGCTGGCGGCCCAAGAAGGGGAAAGGAAAGTCGAACAAGCTCTGAAGAACCGGATTGAAAGCGGCCGCCGAACCCGGTTCCAGGACCTGAAGTAGGATCTGATAGAGCCGGTTCTGCCGAGGTGGCAGGTCCAGGTTCCACCAATCAACATCCAGATCTATGACCGATTGCTCGGCACGCACAAGCAGGAGGTGAGGCCATGAGCGGAGGCAACCTGCAAAGACTCAAAGAGTGTTTGGTCGAACTTCGCCTGCCGACCTTCCGCGAGCATCACGGCTCGCAGGCCGCTTTGGCGACCACAGAGAGCTGGTCTTATCCGCAGTACCTGCTGGCTCTGTCGGAGCTGGAAGTCGCGGATCGACGGGAACGACGGATCCAGAAACTACGACGGACCTCGAAACTTCCCTGGGACAAGAGCCTGACTTCATTGGATCGCTCACGACTCCCGCAGAGTGTGGACCGGCAGTTGTCAGGATTGGTGGAGGGAGACTTCCTGGACCGAGCCGAAAATCTACTTGTGTTCGGTAATCCAGGAAGCGGGAAAACGCATCTTGTTTGTGCTTTGGGGCAGGAGTTGATCCTGCGAGACCGGCGGGTGCTGTTCTCGACCTGTGCGCTGCTGGTGCAGCGGTTACTGAGAGCCAAGCTCGAGCTAACTCTGGAGAGGGAACTCAAGAAGCTGGATCGGTTCGAGGCCCTGATCATCGACGACATCGGGTATGTACAGCAGAATCGCGACGAGATGGAGATTCTCTTCACGTTGCTCTCCCATCGCTACGAGCGTCGCTCGATTCTGCTGACCAGCAACCTGGTCTTCTCGGACTGGGAGAGGATCTTCAAGGATCCCCTGACCACGGCCGCGGCAATCGACCGCCTGGTTCACCATAGCGTGATCCTGGAGTTGAACGTGACCAGCTACCGGATGGAAGCCGCCAAGCAGAGAACCCAAAAGGAGACGAAGTGACTCTGAGGTGCCGCTCGAAAGGCCTTCTGCTGGCCACACAGAAAACGGCTCAAGCCCAGAGGGTATACAGCTCAATCAGCGGAGCATTCGAAGGGCAATCCCGCGCCTCGCGAAGCGTGGGAACTCCGTTCTGGCAAGCCCTCACTCCATCCCCACGCTCAAGAAAACCGGAGAAGAAAAGAGGGCTTTCAGCCCTCAGAAGAAGGAAGAAAAACAAGTCAAACAAACACCCACTTCAGCGGGCAAGAATCGTAGTCGCGGTGATCAAAAATAATTGTCGTTGAACAGGCTCCTTTCGAGCCTAGTGCCACTCTCGATTTAGCGATGGATCTGCGCAGACAGAGAGCCAAGCTCTGGATTAGCTCGTCCGTCTGAATTGAAGACGTCTTCACCACACCTTCGCTTCTCATCTGATCATGAGTGGTGTAAACTGGGAAATTGTCAGAGAGCTTTTATGGATCTCTTCTCGTTGGATTAGCTTCAGATCTATCGGTACCTTTCTCGCGCCCACACCAGGCAATCGAGAAGTGGGAGCGTCTTTTGGTAACACCAATTTGACGCCAAGGAAAACGACTTAGAGAGAGTCCCGTAAGTTATTGATTCTAGAAGTGCCGAAGTGGCGGAACTGGCAGACGCGCTGCGTTCAGGGCGCAGTGGGCTTTACGCTCGTGAGAGTTCGAATCTCTCCTTCGGCACCAAACCACCTGCTGCCGTTGATAATAAAGGACTTAGCGTTCCTGTAATGTCGAATAGTTGCCAAATGGTTGCCAAATGGAATCACACCACCGGGTGGCGGATGCCTGCAGAATAGGTACGTATTTTATCGTCCTGATCGTCCTGATCGGCCCCCCGGGTGGCTCCCAGGCACCAACCGCGACGCTATGGAAGCCCTCCCCAAGCTATTAAGCCCTTGCAAACGCCTTTCGCGGATCTTAACTAATTAAGATGTCACTTCAAGACGAATATCCATATACGCTCAGAGGCAACGCGACGTCGCGAGATGACCCGAATCTGCCTGCGGTTGACGTGGAGCTGCGCTTCGATTTCAATGAGACTTGGAACGTACCTCTCCGCTTTCAAAAGATTTTGGGCCTTGTGGCTCCGCCATTGCCTCGCAGTCCCACCGGTTATTTCTTCGAGTCCCCCGGCTATCCGAAGTTGACTATACAGAGGGTACGCAACGACAGAGGCTTGTTCGAAGGGGAATTTCAAGAACCTGTAGATCTCGGGAACCTTGACCACTCCTGATTTGCGGGTGTAGGATCGAAGATGCGACACAGAATTGAGGATCCGTCAATGAGAAATCACTGAACAAGCAATAGGGTTGCCCCGGGCCAGCCGTACCTCTCTGTGTCGCAACTCAGAGGTCATTGACATCGGCCCCCGGGGCTTTATCAGTGAGGCGGACCTGACAGGTGGACGAACACCGGCCAGGCCCTGACCACAACGCACAAGTGGGAGGTGCGCAATGGCTACTACAAGTCTATCTTTACCCCGACCTGGCCGAAAATCTTTCTCCGGCGACCACCCTGAATTTGCCTGCAGAATTGGCGGGCCCTGCCTCGAGCCGTACCTGTATGACGGCGCTCTAGTCCACTTCATACGGCGCGAACCCCACCCGGGGGATATCGTGGCCTGCGAGTTCGACGGACAGCCCTGTATCAAGCAGTTCCTGGGCAAGAATAGGATCTCTGGCGAGGTGCGGCTACACATGACCAACCCCGGGCCCGGCCACTAAAGGCAGAACTTCCCGCCGGCGGGAAGTTTCAATCTTGGTGGCCACCCATCCGGCAGAAAGCCGAGGGTGGCTGCCGGGAACCAACCGCGCTATGGAAGCCCTCCCGAGGTATTGCATAAATTGCTATGAAAGGGATTCTTCTAATCCGAATCCTCGCCTCCCCCTACGCAGTCAAGTGGGTTTGTAGTGAGGCCACCAAGCCTGGTCTGAAAAAAAGAAATAGCAAAAAAATCGGCACCGCCGCAGGAGATATCTGCCCAGCCATTGAAAACGTCCGGCAGAACGGTAATTTCACTAAAGAAAAACTGGTTTTGTCCAAAGGCAGGGACCGCGAAAGTCTCCTCCCCCATCAAGGTGCCATCAGCTGAGTAGGTATCCACCTTGCAGGCAAGGGGGTCGCTGCTGGTACTCGAAACAGCTAATGCGGCGTTCAATTCATCGTTTCGTATCACGGTAACGCTGGCCGTCTGACACGAATCCTGAGTAGCGACTCCTAGTGGTGCAGCCCCCTCCAGATTTAGCCTTATTATCTCAATGATGAGAACACCCTGAGCCGGGCCATCGATCGTTATCTGGTTATGGCCGAACACGAGATTTTCCCCACCTGTGAAGGTTATTGGGACAGTGCCGTTGCAGATCAACTCCTCTTGCTTGGTGTCGACGACCTCGCCATTCTGGCCGAAGACTTCTGCTTCGAGTGTGACTGTCCCCTCTTCGTCCAGGCTGCAAAACGCCGTGGCATACAAATCAGTTTCATTGCCAGCGCCGGCCACGATCACGGGGAAGTCGAAAACAAACGGATTGCTGCCCTGGGGCAGGACTGATCCGCCAGAAAATAAAATAAATAGAAGGATCAAAGAATTCAACAGGGATTTCTTTCTCATCAGTTCTCTAGGCTCCTCTTGGTGAGTTGGTTGTGATCGCCAAATGCTTAAGGTTCGCCACCGACTCCTGGGCCACCAGATCCTAGACAGAATAGACGAAAAGTATTTTGCTTCCCATACAAGAATCCCAGGAACGGCCCTGGGCCGAGCTACTTCGACCTGGTGGCGCTGCCTTCCAGTGTGCCTGGCAGCTGGTCGACGCTGAGCAGACCGAGCGGGAGCTGGACGGCCTGCTGGGTCTGGGTGTGACAGTCGGCTGGGAACTCTACCAGCGGGTTACCGGCTTGAGGCCATGAACTGAAGAGAGCCACTCGGCGCCCGGGAAAATTCCAAAGCTGTTACCAATGGGTTGGGACCGTTCCCAACCCTTGGCCTTGGCTGGAGCTTGTATAGTCACCGATCATAGCGCTCTTCATAGGTCCGATAATACATATCTAAGACAAAGCCAGCGATGATCCAAAGCAGGGCCAACTCGAATGCATCTGTCCACGAAATCCAGGTGATTTCAGACCCGATCCATTTGAGCACTAGAATTCCGAAAAAGAAGGATGCACATAATCCACTAAAGTACTTATCTAGTCGTGAAGCGTGGATAACTTTGTGCAGACCTTTTCTCTTGGCTCGTCTACCACTTTCGGGCTGGCGGCTGTCTTCCGTCGGAGTAACTCCTCCTTCATGTAAGCATTGAATTCTGGCGGTGTGCGGCTGATTGTAAGCGGGAAAGCGGAGGACGTCAATTCCACCAGCAACGTGCTGAAGCAGCGGTTCTTACCTTCGGCCATATGTTCGAAAACGGGTTCTGGTGCTTCGAGTTGCCCCCCGGGGGTTGTCGCCCGGGCAACTAGAAGAGTAGCTTGTACATTGCTCAATCCCTGAGCATTTCCGCAAACGCCCGGCAAGCCTCAGCCTCAGCTGTCCCCGCGTTCGGGTCAGCTGCGCCCCGGAAGCCTCGCGCAGCAATTCGCTTGGCGGCAGTCCGTGAAAAGCCGAATTCCAGCACCAGAGAGTCCTCATAGTCGCGGATGGTCATGTCTGCCAGCCGGGTCTTGGTCTGGTGCTGCTCTAGCACCCTCTTGATCGCTTCTTCGTCCATGGCTTTACCTTCCAGACAGAACCTCGCGACGTCGCGAGGTTTCAAAACCCCTGGCAGGGCCCCTCTCGAAAGAGAAGAGCCCCACCAGGCTACTGAGGAAAGGGACGGCCCCGAAAACCGCCCCAGTTCCGGTACCCCCCATTCATCAAGAAGTACCGAACTTGATCAACTTGATCGCATTGAAATCAGCGACGTGGCTGGCTACGCGCTTGTGGATACAGTCGATCAGCACGTCAGAATTCGCGAACGCCCCAGATCCCCCGGTAAACACATACTGGAGTTCGCCCCAGGTTCGGGTCGCGTCGTTGGTGGTCACATTGGTGTGGTCAAGAAACCCCCGAGCTCCCGACGCCGTTGCCGGTGACAAAAGCGGTGCTTTCCAGGTCTGAAAACCGCTGGCCGACCTTGCGCGAATACCACTGGTCAATGTTGTACACGTTGTCATCGAGCAGGCGCTGGGTGAGTTTTGGGTTTGCGTAAATCTCGTGGAGAGTAACCCTGAGAACCTTCACGTCCGGTGAATCGGTCTCGACCCTCGCGTCATTCTCGGCCGCCCAGGCCGCCCCAAGCGCTGCTTGGGTCTGCGTCCCATGGTTCCTCATACGCATCCCCCCGGGGCAGGAACTCGATCCTGGCAATGCTTCGAAACGGGTTGCTGTCATCAACGGTGAGTTGGATTTGCTGTCCCAAGATCGGCATGACTAAGTAGCCGCCCTCTGGGTCTGATCCGACGCTACCGGCTGCCTGAAACGTGACCCCACCCCACCGCGAAGCGTCCATGAGCTCGTCGAAAAGGCCGTCGCCCCCATTCTTTGCCCAGGCCGCGAACGTACGGCACCAGGCTTGCGGTGCTTTCACGAGCTGCGCACCGCCGTCCTTCGACGACTCAGATCTTGGCAGCTTCCCGCCAAATCGCAAGTCATTGAATTTGCGTTCGAGTCCATCGCATCGGGTTTGGAATGCCTCAATCGCGTCAAGGTGTTGCTGTTTGAATCCATCCAGGTTGCGCTGTAAATCAGCCCTGGCTGCCTCTAATTCACTCATTTATCCGTCCTCAAAAAAGTTTAGAGTTCTGCCAGGTGATCGAGGGGGTTTTTGATCCTCAAGACACACCGACGCCACATCCAAGCCCGTCCCGTTTGACCCCTTCGGTGCTGCCGAGTCTCGTCCCGAGAATCCCGACGCCCCGAAAAGAATCGCTCTTTCAGGTGCTTCGAATGCCCGCCAGCGATCTCGTCCCGAGAATTCGCGGGTAGGTGTCTGACCCTGGCGAGAGTCCCGTCCCGGGAATCCCCTGCCAAGCGACATAAACACCATAGCAAATTCCAACGACAATCAATTTACCGTTGGGGGCGGGTTGTCCTTCCGAATCCCCCGGGCCACGTCTTCGAGTGTGTCGGCTGGGCCCTCAAATCCGTGCACTTCCGCCAGAGCAGCTGCGGCAGCCCCCAGCAAAGCATTGGCGATCAGGGGGGGCGCCACACCCGCAGGGACGACCTGGAGCTCGTCCACGAAATAGCCCTGTATCCGTTTTGTCAGTTCCTTCACTCTCTCGTTGGTGAATTTACTGAGTGTGATCCAGACCTCATCTTGCTCTTCTGGTGTCAGTTTTCGTTGTTCTTCGCTCATGTTTCACCTCGAAAAAAAACTTTCAGAAAAAAAAGCGTGTAAACCGTACAGGATATGGCCAGAGTGCGGGCTCTAGAGATTTCCCAGACTCCAGGAATCTTCACCGCCCTCCTCCCCACGGCGCCGCTCATCGCTTGCCAAAGCACCGACGACCAGGCCGGGATACGGCAGCACCCAACGTGGCTCGCTGGCCTGGCTACGCCCCGGCTTGCAGCGTCGGAGCCTGCGTTGGCTTCGTCGGGTCGGTCCTCCGTCACCCGGCGGCGTGGCTGCCCTGGGTGGCTGCCGTATCCGTGATACCTCGGCGTGCACCCCCCGGCCCCTTTTGCTTAGCCCCCCCTGCCTTTTCAAACTTGCCCCCCGTTTGCTGATAGCCCGTCCCCAGTTTTCTGTGCCCGCCTTGGACGCTTTTGAGAACTTGTCGACATCGACAACGTTTTCCAAGCACTTGGTCGATGGAGTCTTTCCATTCATCGCATTCACGCAGCTGGTGGCAACTGAGAGTCGTTGTCATTCAGTTCAGCAGGTGGCCAATCATCATCGTCGATCGACTCGAAGGCTTCCCGATCAGCAGCGTCCCGGGCGGGATCCAGATCCGCACCCTCCCCCCTAGATAGAGCGCTGTAACTTACCTTTTCCCGGCTGGAAGGGTCCGGATTCTCTGTCTGCTTCTGAGTCTGTCTCTGTATCTGGTCCGTTTCCTTCGCCGTTTCAGTAGCGCCCTGCGAAGCGTTTCTGTCCCGTTTCCTGGAGCGTTTCCTGAAACGTTTCACCCTCTCGGTCGATGAATCGCTCTTGTACTGGCGCACACTCCAATTTCGGGGGCTGTAAGCTCCCTTCTTGGAACGGTCGAGAAAGCCAGCCTCGTGCAATTCCACCAGGCGGTCCTTGATGGTCTGCTCGTCTTGGCGAAGGTGGAACGCCAGGGCCTTACTTGGCAGCTTGCCGTCATGCCTGGAAGCGACACAGTGCAAGTTCACCCAGAATTTGAACAACTCGGCCGGTAGTGCCTGGACGCGGGGATCATCGAGATCCTCGACGTAGTATCTGAACCATGGCAACATCAGGCCGCCTCTACTAGCTTCCGCGTTTGCATGAAAATACGTCGCCCGAACCGGATAACCGGGATCTCGCCACGGCGCGCCAGCTCATAGGCCAAACTCCGACTCATGTTCATCCAAACCCTAAATTCCTCGAGACTTAAGTGCTCGGGCAGGTCTTCCTTTTTTGTCCACCGCGTGATTTCCATAGCAATTGCTTCCTTTCTGATCTTGTCTAGTATGGATCGGATATGTGACATACCATCAGATATGCCTGGTGCCGTTTGCTATCTTCTGGTTGGCAGCCTAGAATTGTGGCTAGGAGAAAATGAAAGACGCCGATAAGTTCCGGTTCCTCTGTAAATTTGTACTCGCAGATTGTGAGGGGATGCGAAAGGGTGACTGGCTCAACTTCCTAGAAGACCTGAATCTTTATTTTGGTGGCTACTTCCGCGTAATGGACTCGACCCCGAAAGGTGTATGGGTAAATTTGGACAGTTTTGCAGAACCAGGCCGGCCGCTCCTGCTACCAGTGGATCTCCCCGAGACGAGACAGGAGGCCAAGGGATTGGCAAAGGAGGTTGCCTCGCTGGTCTTCAACTACTTGCAAGGGAGGGAGGAACTGTACCTTGGAGATTCTGCAGACGACCCAGAGGAAGCGTGGAATAGGCTCTTTACTATCAAGGAACTCGAGAAAGCTGGCCTAGTCGATCCCGTGCAGGGGTTCAGCGCCCATATAACTGTCGAAATGACCTTTCCCTGGCCCGGCGGGCTGCAAGTGGACGGAAATATACGGGACCTGCTGCTTTGGGACGTTTACAGGCTGCTCGACACACGCGAAGCGCAGAAACTCCTCATTTGCCCACAGTGCCGCAAGGTTCCTTTTTTTAAGGTAGGTCGGCAAAAGCATTGCTCCCGCCGATGCGCAGTAACATCGGCTAAAGCGGCGTATGCCAAACGAGAGGCCGAGAAAAATGGCTAGGGGATCGATTAAAAAGCGCTACGAAAGCAGTTGGACCGTCCGGATCGATCTCGGCTATTCGACTGATCCAGAAACTGGGCACCGCCGTCGCTGGCAACGCACAGTCAGTGTTCAGGGCACGAAGCGGCAGGCAGAGAAGCGCCTGGTCGAGTTGCTGCATGAATACAACGAGAACGAGCTCCTAGCGCCTTCCAAGCGGACATTGGGCGAGTGGCTCGAGCGCTGGGTGACCCACCGGATCGAACCAAACAAACGGCCCGGCACGACGGAAAGTTATCGATCAGTCATCAAGACCCATCTGTCTCCCGGCTTGGGCAGCATCCCGCTGCAGGATCTGACTTTTGCCCACCTGGAGCGCTACTATGAGAGAAAGTCCAAGACGCTTGCGCCAGCCACGCTGGAAATACATCACTCAATCCTCAGTGGTTCGCTTCGCTGGGCAGTCAGAAAGCAACTCATCAAACAGAATCCGGCCCAGCTCGTGGACCATCGGCCGAGTAAGCCGAGCACTGCTCGATATCAAGTTTGGACCGCAGAGCAGGCTCATGCATTTATCAAGGCCGCTGACGAGTGGTCCATACAGGCAGGAGCGTTCTACGCCCTGGCGCTAGACAGCGGCGCAAGAAAGGCCGAATTGTGCGGCCTACGCTGGCGCAATGTTGTCCTTGACCGGGGCCGAGTCACCATATGCGAGCAGCTGTCCACACCTGGAAGGAATCCCCACTTTTGGACCGCCAAAGAAGGGCCGAGCCCAGAGTGATCGATCTGTCACCTGGAACCATTGAACGGTTGCAGCACCATCGCGTGAGTCAGGCTGAATTGAAGATGAAGAATCGACAATACTATCAAGAACATGACCTGGTCTTCGCACGAGAATGGGGCCACCTCACTCGGGGCAAGGACAGCCTGGGTGCTCCACTCCAGATGAACAATCTAGGCCAGCGTGAGTTCGCCAAACTCATCGCCGCCGCCAAGGTTACCGTTATTCGTTTTCACGACATGCGCGCCATACCTGCGCCACGTTACTGCTGGCTGCCGGCGTTCCCGTGCAGGTTGTCAGTGAGAGACTGGGCCATGCCCGAGTGGAAACCACGATGAATACCTATCAGCATGTTTTGCCAAGCATGCAATCCGAGGCGGCTCAGAAGCTCGGCCAAATGCTATTCTGAGCTGGCCAGAAATCACGCACCAATCACGCACGAACTCCCCACAAAACGCCGGTATTGGGCAGTAATCAGCAATAGCGATCCTTCCTGCAAACCAATACTTATCAGTACTTTACGGACAGTTAGACACTAGTCGGGAATCACCCTGGACAATCTCTCCTTCGGCACCAAACCCCCTGCTGCCGTTGATAATAAAGGACTTAGCGTGCCTGTAATGTCGAATAGTTGCCAAACGGTTGCCAAATGGAATCACACCACCAGGTTGGTGGATGCCTGAAGAAAAAGTACGTATTTTATCGTCATTACCGGCACCATTGGCACCCTGGGTGGCTAAAGCGGCATGTCCGCTTTAGCCTGTGTGTTTCTGAGCGGATGCTGGAGGCTTTGAGCTTCGAGCGGCTGCCTTTCACCAGAATACGCCCAACAGACCTGGAGTTGCCGTGATTGCTACCGCTAGTTGGTACCAGTGTCCTTAGCATCGGTGGAAGGGTATTCGGGCTCCTGCGGAAAAGGCCGTTGCCCGGGATTGCCTTCTAGTGGTACGAGTATCGGAGCGCCCCCTCCTGCCGAGTGGGGCAACATAATCACTCAGCAGGAGGGACTATGCCTACCCGATAACTACGATCGCGTCGCCAAAGCGATAAAATGGACTCAAGGTGTTCGAGCCCTTGAACGGCGTGATGCCGCTGTTCCAGAAGCTCTGCCCGTCCACCCGATAGGTGAAACGGAAAGCGGTTTCCTCATTGACAAACTTGACATGAATGCTGGAAGCACTCCGGACCGGCTTATAAATAAGCAGATACTCACCGAGGTCCACCAAGAGGTTCCAAAAACCAAGGTCACAATTCCCACGTTCTTAGTCTTCTTTTGGGATCAGTCTCAGCTTCTTCCAATTGCCTTACTGCTGACTGACCACTAGGATTAGCGGCATGAGCCGAAGCACCAAAGCTCAAGCATCAAATCTCAAATAAGTTCCAAATCTCAAGGCTCAATGTGTTATTCGAGATTTGAAGCTTGATGTTTGATGCTTCAACCAATGATCGGCCAGACCGGACCCAACAATACGAAAAAAACCGAGCTGAAGTCTCACGCCAGCATACTCGGGAGAATTGGACGCAGGTAACTTGTGCCTGCTAGTAGGGAGCCTATCACGGTCAACGTGTGTCCAGAATCGGTTGCTGCCTTGCTAAGTTGAACAATGCCCATTGAGGCACTCCGCTCAAACGGCTGCACTCCTAGGCCCAAAATAAGCGTATCAGCTTCTGGGCCGCTCGATTGACTCTTTTTGAGGGTCATTTAGCCCTCTGTGGTCGACTTTCGGACTGAAGGCTGCGCGAGTCGGGCGCATCCGACGGTGATCTCCTGCTGGAGGGCCTTCGGAGTGGGATCGAGAGGCAAGAATCGGAATTTTCGGCCGTTTTCGAACAGACTTCGACCTCAGCCCTTGAACCTCCGTGGATTTTCTTTGCTTTGTCCTGTGGCGGGTTAGCCGTAGCGGACCCGCTTGGGCGACGGCACTCCGCTCAGCAGCGTTTCGGTCCAGTCGTTGACGTTCAGCAGCCGGTAAAGAAGACGTCGCCCCCGCTGCAGGATCTGGCAAGGAATCTGAACCAGCTGGCGCAGGAACCGGCGATACTCCATCTTCAGAATCCGCTGCCCCATCGTCTTGTCGGATTGCACCAGGCCCAGCCAGGCTTTCAAGTTCCAGGCCTGGGCAGCAATCACCAGGTACGCCCAGTTGGACTCGAGGCTGTCCGAGGGCATCCGCATCGCCTGAACCCCGTTTTGAGCTGCTCCACCACATTCTCCTGATGGCAGCGACGATTGGCTGAGAAAACCACTTCCCTGGCCGACTCCTTTCGCAGGTTGGTCAGATAGAACAGATAGCGGGTCTCGTCAAAGAGCCGTCCCTGTCCTTGGGTGACCGTAATTTGCTTTCGCACCACCACCAGCCGATAGTTCTGCTTGCAGGCCGCCGGTCGCTAGGCCAGCTCGGCCACATCTTCCCGCTCCAGTTGCAGATTGCGATAGCCATTCTTTTTGACCAGGGCCTGGCGGATATTCTTGCGCCGCCGTCTTCGCAGTTTCTTCTTCTTTGCCCGATCCAGCCGACTCCAGGCGCTGGGCTCCAGTCCTTCGGCCCGACCAACCAACCCCTGGCTGGAATCCGCCCCAAAGAGAAACTCTACGCCCTCCTGATCCCAGCGGTCCAGATGACGCGTCTGCGTAAAATCCGTGTCGCCCCGCAGCAACACCTTCTGGAAACCACCACCGCGCACCAACTCGATGGCCCGATCCAGCACCTCGGCCGCGCCTTCATGGGAGGGTCGGTTGCCCGCCCGATTCACCAAATAGAGCACCTCGTTGGTCTCAGCCACAGACACTACCAGCGGATGATAGCTCCAGTGGCCGGTGTAGCTCATTCCGATTCCGCTCTTACACTGTCCATCCGTCGGGGCGATCGTCCCGTCCACATCAATCGTGGCCTGACGGTGAAACTCCTTGTCTTGGTTCGACCACACTTTCCGTCGCGCCTCATTGACCGCTTCCATCAGATCCCCGATCGAATTCCTGTCGAAGCGCCGCAGGAAGTCCCCCTCCGTGGACGGCGCCGGCACCTTGCGGGCCCCCAGCGTGTCCAGATACACCGGGTCCCGGCGTCGAGCCTCCACGTCCTGCAGGCAGCTACCGCCCGTCATGACGTTGTCAATCAGATTGAGCACATGATCCGATTCCCGGTACGGCAGATGCCGCTCCAGCACCTTCACCCGTTGGTCGATGGTTTCGGCCAGTTCCAGCTGCTTGACCAGCAGCTGGATCACACCCAGCCCCCCGCAGTCCACGGCTCTGACTCGATCCGAAATCTCATAATGGATGTTGCCCCCGCGCAGCACCCTTTGGCCCTTCTCCGGCATCCAACTCCGATCTAATCGATCTTCACTTTCCGATTGCCGTTTGCGCAGGATTTCGATATCTTTTGGGTTCACCTGAAATGCCTTTCTTTTCGGTGTTTTCCAGAGTTTTTTTGCAACCCTAGAATACCCGTCAGGACTGGCATTTCGGGCCTTTTCAGGCCCTTGGAATCAACACTGATGTACTTGCTTTGGGCCTAGTGCCCGCCTCCGGAAAACGATAAACTGCTGAAAAGATTGGCTCCTCATGGAGGACTTGAATCTACAACCCTCCGGTTAGGTGTCGCTGCGAGGAATTGCAGGGAGAGACGCCGTGATGAGAACGTCGAAGACTATTCACGTAGTAGGCTGCCACGCCGAGGGAGAGGTAGGTGACGTGATTGTAGGGGGCGTAGCACCCCCACCCGGCGAAACAATCTGGGAGCAGCGGTGTTTCATAGCAGAGGATCAGACCCTTCGGCGGTTCGTCCTCAACGAGCCACGGGGCGGAGTGTTCCGCCACGTGAATCTACTGGTGCCTCCAAAGGATTCGCGTGCTCAGATTGGGTGGATCATCATGGAGCCTGAAGACACACCGCCGATGTCGGGCTCGAACTCGATTTGTGTGGCGACCGTGGCCCTCGACACGGGCATTGTCCCCATGACCGAGCCCGAGACAGAACTCGTCATGGAGGCCCCCGGTGGCCTAGTAAGAGCTCGGGCCGTTTGCCGGAACGGTAAGGCGGAGCGGATCACCATCACCAACTTGCCTTCGTTTGCTGACCGCCTGGGGGCTGTCTTGGAGGTCGAGGGTCTGGGAACGCTCACAGTGGATACGGCCTATGGCGGGGACAGCTTTGTGCTCGTCGAAGCAGCGGCCTTGGGATTCGAGATTGTTCCCTCCGAGGCCCGGCAGCTCGCGGAGACTGGTGTGAGGATCACAGCAGCGGCCAACGAGCAGATCGGCTTCCGCCATCCGACCGACGAAGGCTGGGATCACCTGTCATTCTGTCAGTTCACCGGTCCCTTGAGCGAAGAAAACGGCGAGTGGGTCGGCGCCAACGCGGTAGCGATCCGCCCTGGCAAAATCGATCGGTCACCGACGGGCACGGGCTGTTCAGCCCGCATGGCCGTGCTGCATGCCGAAGGCCGCATGCGGGTCGGCGACCGCTACCGGGCGAAGTCGATTCTCGGATCGGAATTCGTGTGTGGCATTGAGGCGTTGTCCAACGTTGGTGAAAAGCGGGCCATCGTGCCGACCATCTCAGGACGCGCCTGGATCACCGGAACGAGGCAACTCATGCTGGACCCGGAAGACCCGTGGCCGGAAGGCTATCGGCTCACAGATACATGGCCGGGAGAGACCTCATAACCCTCTTCGAAATTTCGCAGACTCTCGTCTCTTATTCTTGCAATTGCTAATTCATCAATGACTTCGGCCAGGCATGCGTTTGCTCAGGCTCACTGCAAGAATCAGAGCAATCAGTAATCGAAACAGCATTACTTAGATCCAAATGATGTTAGCCCGAGGCCTCTACAATTGCAGTATCCAGACAAATGTCGCGATAAGTACGCCGACCACGGCACAGCTGCCGAGATCGAGCCTTTCTTTGGGCGGCGCCGTCGTTAGGAGGCTGACGACGATCATGGTCACAAATGTCACCGTCAGGTAGATGATCATTTGCCACAGAAAGACGAAGAAAAGAAGAAAGGAAGAAAGGGTCAGGCCTTTTCTCACAGGGGAAGCATATCGAAACTACAATTTGAAGTTCGTCACGGGCGTCTTTCCCGACATCTATGAATTAACCGTCGAGGGACTCGCTGGCTGTGTCGAATCCGACAGACGATCGAGCACTCCTGGTCGTCTCTAAGGCCCAAATAGGATAAGGACCAGAGAGAAGGGTCAGGTCTTTTCTCCGAGCGGAAAGAGAGACTGGCTGAGACGAGACCGAGGGCCTTCCTTTCAATGAGATTCTTCTTCAAAAAGCGGAGCCTTTTGCAGCGAGTGCAGCTCTATGCCTGACGCCAGAGTATCGAAGGAGGCGCTGATTTTGAGATTTGGCGACCGAAAGAAGCTAGTTTTGTCCGATTCTTGACGCGAGACAGGTGCGCCGTGCGGAAGCTCTCGAGAAACACGCTTCGCTGGGGAGTTCGATCACATTAGGAGTGAGTCCTAGGCCAGTTGCGCCTGGATCATCCTGAGAATTGTGACTCCTTTGCTTACCATTGGCTATGGGAACGCTGCTCACGAGCCGTGTAAAACAAGCCCTTCAGATGCTGGATGGGGTTGCATCTGCGTTTGTAGATCCCCGCCTCGATCAGCTCGTCGAGTTTACGCATGACCGCCGGCTGGTTCCCCAGCATCAGGCCATCAATCATGAAGCGACACCTCTTAAGAAAAAGACCGGGCGCAAATCCACGCTCGAGCTCTGCCGCCACGATTTCGGCCGGGATGGAAGCCTGATTCTCTCGTCTCGGTGTCATTCCTCGATAGAGCAACATATGCCGGTAGAAAGGCTCAACCTCGGCCCGAGCCAGATCAGGATAGATTGCCGCCAGGGACATCAGGAAGTCTGCCTCACCGATGGAACGCAAATAGATCGATCCTCCCTTCCACTCTTCTGGAAGATCCGTCAAGCCAGCTCGTACTGGATTCAGTGCGACATAGAGCATCTCTTCCCAAACGGCGGTTAGATCCTTATCCAGAGCCAGACATTTGAAGCGGTCCGACCAGAGCCGACCCCGCCGAGCGAAAGTCTTGTTGAACCACGTGCTGAACGGGCCCTGCAAGTCTCGCATGAAACCGCTCAGGTCGAACAACTCCTCATTGAATTTCTCCCAGCCCTTATCGGACCAGAAGCGGGTGCGGAGTTTCCAAAGTTGACCCCAGCGAGCCTTGGCAAAGCGTTCCAATTTGCAGCGCGAGAGCTTTCGAAACTCCTCGACGAATAGAATGCGGTGGAAATGGTTCCCCATGAGGGTGAACTCGGCGCAATGGATACAGGACCGGCCGAGAGCATATTTGAGTCGTGAGATGAACTCGGAACTGACCTGCGCGGTCTGCAGCGGATACTCCCCGATATAGCCGGAGATGCGATTGAGGACGTGGAAGAATCCACCTTTACTGTTGACAACGTACTTGCGAGGGACGCGAGGCATGTTCTATCTCCTTTTCCGGCGACTCAAATCGAGCCGCACTTGATAGATAGAACGCGCAACCTCCAGAAAACGCGAAGTAAAGGTCTGACCCTTTTTTATTTAGTCCTCGGTTGGTGACCACAAAGCGACGATTGATCCCCCGATGGTCGACTTCCACTTTGACGATGACGCGACGGAATCGATCCCAGCTGCCGGCTCGATAAAGAAACTCGTCAAACTGACGCTGTTTTTCCTCGAACTCGTCGAACCTGAGTCGAGTCGACTCGAGCATCGGCTCGACCATCCGTTGCAGGCGGGGGTTCCGGCTTAACCCAATGACATATTGGAGTTTGTTCTCTTCAGATTCACAGAACTCGTAGAGCCGAGGCGTGGCAAAGCCGCTGTCGGCCCGGATCTCAATTTGAAGTTCCTTGCCAACTTCTCGTCGAATGGCTTTCACGATTCGTTTCAGAATAGGAACGATGTGAGAGGCAGCCCCCTTGTTTCCAGGCCTCAATACGACAGTGACCAGGTCCCCCGTAACGGCATCGAAGATCAGCCAAGGATGCAGAATGTGGTTTCGGTAATAGCCGTGGTAAAAAGAGAATTCCTGTTGGCCGTGAGTGTGGTCGTCAGTACTGTCCAGGTCCAAGATGACCGGGTCGGGGCGTCTCTTCTTCAGCGAGCGGACATAACGCTGTAGGAACCCCCGGCTCAGACGCATGAGATCCTTCTTGCTGACAGAGTTTTCCAAACGGGAAAAAGTTGCCTGGGTGGCCAAGTCAGGATCGCTCTCAGGTAACTGCTCACAGACGGTCTTGAGCAGGGGATCCGAGCGCAGCGTGTCCGCGTCATTGCAGTCTTCGTACCCGGCAACGATCTGAAAGACTCGTTGTCGGATCAGCTTTAACTGCTCATGACGAACGTAGCGTTGGTCCCGGCTATCCGCAATACACGAACTGAAGTCCTCGCAGAGTCGATCTTGCCGATCCAGGGAACCAAACAACAGCCATCCGGCATCGGAAGTCAGGTTCCCACCATCAAAACGAGCCGTGATTTGTGTGTGCGAGTGAAATGCCAGGGTGGTCTGACAGACTGGGTTTGACATTGCCGTAGTTCTCCGATAAGGATTTGTTTGATAAACCTTTTTATATCAGAGAGCTACGGCATTTTTTCTGGTCCCCAAATCCACTCGAATCCGGATCTCTTGCATAATCCGGGATAGGAGGTGTGGGCATCATAGTTCGTTGACCGCACCCGTTGTTCAACACGTTGACGCTACGCTTTCCGGGGCAGCGACAGTTCCTGCAATTCCTGGTTGGTCCGGGCTATAAGGCCCATCCCTTTCGAAAAGGGGTATCGTGGCATTCAGCTGAACGGTCCAATCCCAAGGGTTCAATTCTTGGATTCTGGGTTGCTCCCCGCCCCTGGCTGTTGCCCCGAGTCAGGTCTCCAAACAGTGTGAGTTCAGCAAGAAAAAAACTCCGCCTGTCGGCTACGACTTCCCGGTTCTTGGGCAATCTCGGCCAAGTTCGCAAGGGCCAGGTCTTTTCTGCTGGTAAAATGCTGGCTGGAGGTTGAGAAGCTGTCGTTTGCAGTTGTTCGGAGAGATTTGGTGTTGTCTGCCTTTGTTAGCGGGTTAGCAACTATAAAGAGAAGGCCTGGCAGTGAGTGTTCGATGATTCCCACTTGTCCTGGACCCGAGGTCATTCGTCGAAAAGAGTTTGGGGAACAGTGACTGGACAACAGTGCCCTACCATCGGCAATGGGAGCGTTGCTCGCGGACCGTGTAGAACAAGCCGTTGAGATGCTCGGTGACGTTGCGCTTGCGTTGGTAAATCCCCGCCTGAGTGAGTTCCTCCAGCTTGCGCAGAACCTTTTCTTTGCTTCCCATCATCAGACCGTCGATCATGAAGCGACACCGCTTCAGATAGAGTCCGGGCGGAACTCCGCGCTGGATCTCGGCGGCCACGATCTCAGGCGGAATTGCGGCCTGGTTTTCTCGTCTTGGAGTCATCCCCCGATACAGCAGCATGTGGCGATGGTAAGGCTCGACCTTTTCACGGGCCAGATCGGGATAGACAAGTTCCAGGGACATCAAGAAATCCGCCTCTCCAACCGATCGCAAGTAGGCCGATCCACCTTTCCACTGTTCTGGAAGATCCGTCAGATGAGCTCGCACAGGATTCAGTGCCACATAGATCATCTCTTCCTGGACGGCGGTCAGATTGTCGGCCAGAGCCAGACATTTGAAGCGATCCGCCCAGAGCCGCCCTCGCCGGTTAAAGGCCTTGTTGAACCAGGTCGTGAACGGTCCTTGAAAGTCGCGCATGAAGCCGCTCAAATCGAACAATTCCCGGTTGAGTTGCTCCCAGCGTTGATCGGACCAGAAGCAGGTACGAAGTTTCCAGAGCTTCCCCCAACGAGCTCGGGCAAAACGTTCCAGCTTGCGGCGCGAAAGTCTTCGAAACTGCTCGGCAAATAAAATGAGGTGAAAATGGTTCCCCATCAGGGTGAATTCAGAGCAGTGGATGCAGGAGCGATCGAGGGCATACTTGAGGCGCGAGATGAACTTGCGACGGACCTGAGGTCGCTGCAGGGGATACTCCTCCGGATAACCCGAGATGCGATTCAGGACGTGGAAGAATCCACCTTTGCGATTGACAATGTACTTACGCGGCACTCGAGCCATGTTCCAATTCCCTTTCCCGCAACCCACGATGAGCTGCCACTAGATAGAACGGCCGAGTTCCAGAAAACGCGAAAAAGGCCGTGTCCCCTTCTCCGGGGTCCTGATGGATCTGACTCTCGTGAAATGACGGTTGTACCAGTGGCGAATGAGCGAAACTTCCGGTACCTATAGTGGATCGAGGACACCCGCCGCAAGGTAGATGAGATGAGCGGCGGTCGTCTGGCCTACGTACATCTGCCCAGATACCGCCAATCGCGGTTACACGAATTTAAAACAGGTACTACGCCCAGCTGGACAAGGACGGATCCGTCATCGTCGAACGTTTCAACGGCGGGGGATCAGCAGCCGATCATATCGTGGAGTTCCTACGTAGAACGGTGATGAGCTACTGGGCTCCACGGGAGGGAATGACTGGAACGACCCCCTTCGGCGTTATCGAGGGCCCCAAAGTGATGACCACCAACGAATGGGCCGGGTCAGGAGGAGATCTGACGCCCTGGCTCTTCCGGAGGATGGAGATCGGACCCCTCGTCGGCAAAAGAACCTGGGCCGGTCTTGTCGGAATTGGTGGCTATCGAGCCTGCTCGACGGGGGGTCTGTCACGGCACCTCATTTTGCCTTCTACAATCCCGAACGCGAGTGGGACGGCTCGTTGACACTCGCGGCTCTGGTCGAAGGGCCTGGCTCGTCTTTACTCTCTCAGCCAGTCATCGACTGAACAGCCTCTTGGGTAGAGACCACAGCGTTGGCAATAAACCCGAAGTTTGTCACCGCTGATGCGTATCCGTCACCCAGCTCGGGTGTAATAGCCGCAGCTGTCGCGTCTCTGACCACCGTGACGTCGAAACCTGTTTCGAGCAACTCTCTCAGATGGCTTTCCACGCACAGGTTGGCCGACATGCCTCCCAGAAGGACTCGGTCAATGCCCCTCTTGCGGAGCTGAAGCACTAGATCGTTGGTTTCCGGACCGTAAACCTTGTGGGGGCTGGCAATGACGGTTTTCCCATCCTCGATGTAGGGCTTGTAGCGCTCCAGCCAGTCCGCTCCCGAGCCCTCAAAGCCGTCCAGATTCAGGGCGCTTTTGCGGTCAAACATATGGATTTCGTGCATTACCCTCTCGAGTGTTCCCTCGAACTTCCAACCGTGATCGGTAGGGTAATAGTAGTGGGGAGAAACAAAGACGGAGATTCCATTTTCTTTCGCCGTTTTGAACAACAGATCGATGTTCTCAACTGTATTGTTCTCTTGCACACTTTCTCCCACCAGGGCCCAAGTGACTCCGTCCGGACTCAAGAAATCATTCTGGGGTGATCAACGACACGTAGAATTGGACCCGGACGACAATTAGAACTGCCCGCTTTTTCAGAGCTGATTTGGATCATGGCAAGCATGGTTACAGACCAGCAGATCAGGAGACTGATGAAATTGCGGAAAAAGGAAAAGACGTTGACGATGGCGGCGGCCAAAGCGGGCATGTCGCGGAACCCGGCACGGAAGTATTTGAAGTCGGGCAAGCTGCCGAGTGAAAGCCGGTCAGAGCGGACCTGGCGCACCCGCCCGAATCCCTATGAATCCGTTTGGCCCGAAATAGAAGGGATCCTGAAACAGTCTCCAACCGTGGAGGCGACAACTATTTTTGACCACCTGAATCGGATCTACGAGGGGAAGTTCGAGGAAGGACAACTGAGGACGCTCCAACGAAGGCGCAAGCAGTGGAGAGCCCACTACGGTGAGCTGAAAGAGGTGATGTTTCCCCAGAATCATGAGCCCGGACATCAAGCCCAGTCCGACTTCACTTTCATGAACAGCTGGGGAGTGACGATTGCCGGGCAACCCTTTCCTCATATGCTGTATCACTTCGTCGTGACCTACTCGAACTGGGAGACGACGACCCTGTGCTTCGGTGAATCTTTCGAGAGTTTGACGCTGGGACTACAGAACGCGATCTGGGAACTGGGGGCGATACCATCCGAGCACCGAACAGACCGTCTATCGGCTGTGGTCAACAATCTCAAGAAGGGCGCTTTCACCGAACGCTACCAGACATTGCTCGATCATTACGGAATGAAGCGCAGCCGAACCCAAGCCGGAAAGGCTCATGAGAACGGAGACGTCGAGCAATCGCATCACCGGCTCAAGCGAGCCATCCAACAGGAACTGCTGCTCAGAGGCAGTCGCGATTTCTCAGAGCGCAAGGACTACGAGCAGTTCGTCCAGAGAATCATCGAGCGACGCAATGCTGGCCAGCAAAGACGCCTGCGAGAAGAACTGGAAGTGATGAGGCCGCTACCGGATCCTCGCCTGGAGGACTTCATCCGATTCCGAGTGAAGGTCGCAACCAGTTCCACGATCCGAGTGCGCAACAACACCTACTCGGTGGACAGCCGCTTGATCCGCGAACAGGTGGAGGCGCGACTGTATGCCGATCATGTGGAAGTTCGTTATGGCGGGCAGCGAGTAGCCGAGATGCCTCGACTGCGAGGGGAAGGAAAGCACCGGATCGATTACCGGCACGTGATCCACTCGCTGGTGCGAAAGCCGGGAGCCTTTGCCCGCTATCGCTGGCGGGAAGATCTCTTTCCCGGAGTCCTGTTCCGAGTCGCCTACGACGAGCTGAGAGAGGATTGTCCACAGACGGCGGACCGACAGTATCTGGGGATCCTGGAGCTGGCGGCCCAAGAAGGGGAAAGGAAAGTCGAACAAGCTCTGAAGAACCGGATTGAAAGCGGCCGCCGAACCCGGTTCCAGGACCTGAAGTAGGATCTGATAGAGCCGGTTCTGCCGAGGTGGCAGGTCCAGGTTCCACCAATCAACATCCAGATCTATGACCGATTGCTCGGCACGCACAAGCAGGAGGTGAGGCCATGAGCGGAGGCAACCTGCAAAGACTCAAAGAGTGTTTGGTCGAACTTCGCCTGCCGACCTTCCGCGAGCATCACGGCTCGCAGGCCGCTTTGGCGACCACAGAGAGCTGGTCTTATCCGCAGTACCTGCTGGCTCTGTCGGAGCTGGAAGTCGCGGATCGACGGGAACGACGGATCCAGAAACTACGACGGACCTCGAAACTTCCCTGGGACAAGAGCCTGACTTCATTGGATCGCTCACGACTCCCGCAGAGTGTGGACCGGCAGTTGTCAGGATTGGTGGAGGGAGACTTCCTGGACCGAGCCGAAAATCTACTTGTGTTCGGTAATCCAGGAAGCGGGAAAACGCATCTTGTTTGTGCTTTGGGGCAGGAGTTGATCCTGCGAGACCGGCGGGTGCTGTTCTCGACCTGTGCGCTGCTGGTGCAGCGGTTACTGAGAGCCAAGCTCGAGCTAACTCTGGAGAGGGAACTCAAGAAGCTGGATCGGTTCGAGGCCCTGATCATCGACGACATCGGGTATGTACAGCAGAATCGCGACGAGATGGAGATTCTCTTCACGTTGCTCTCCCATCGCTACGAGCGTCGCTCGATTCTGCTGACCAGCAACCTGGTCTTCTCGGACTGGGAGAGGATCTTCAAGGATCCCCTGACCACGGCCGCGGCAATCGACCGCCTGGTTCACCATAGCGTGATCCTGGAGTTGAACGTGACCAGCTACCGGATGGAAGCCGCCAAGCAGAGAACCCAAAAGGAGACGAAGTGACTCTGAGGTGCCGCTCGAAAGGCCTTCTGCTGGCCACACAGAAAACGGCTCAAGCCCAGAGGGTATACAGCTCAATCAGCGGAGCATTCGAAGGGCAATCCCGCGCCTCGCGAAGCGTGGGAACTCCGTTCGGGCAAGCCCTCACTCCATCCCCACGCTCAAGAAAACCGGAGAAGAAAAGAGGGCTTTCAGCCCTCAGAAGAAGGAAGAAAAACAAGTCAAACAAACACCCACTTCAGCGGGCAAGAATCGTAGTCGCGGTGATCAAAAATAATTGTCGTTGAACACTGGGGATCGGTGATCACCAAAGCCGTGGTTTCAGGACTCGCCTTCTCTAGCATTTTGTCTTCCTGGACTGGGGATTGACGCTTGGCAAAAGCGTATCAGTGAACGGAAAAGGAGGCAAGCTCTCTGGAATCGGATTCGCCCGACCCTCCCGAAATTGAACCACGCCGAAGGTCTCGACGTACACTATTGCGATGGCTGCTCCAAGGCCTGACCGAAGCGCGCTGAATCAAGGACAAAACGGTGACAACTCGACCAGCGAAGAATTGCGGGTCTCTGCGCAGCTCCTCTCTGATGCGACGGCCCTCCCGAAAGGCTTCTCGTCTGAGAGCTTTTACGTGGACCAATGGCTTGTCGAACCAGCGCTGAACAAGATTTCGCGGGGCGGAACGACAGACCAGGTCGAACCGAAAACCATGGCGGTTCTCATTTTCCTCGCGGAACGCCCTGGTCGCGTCGTCAGTCGAGAGGAGTTGTTCGATTCGGTCTGGGGGGCTACTTTTGTCACGGACAACACGCTCACTCGCACCATCTCTCGGCTGCGTCGTGTCCTTCAGGACGACTGGCAAAATCCGCGCTACCTGGAAACGATCAGCAAATCGGGATACCGGCTGATCGCCTCCGTACGGACGGCTGATGAGGCCAGTCCCGGTGGAGAGAGGACCGGCCAGCCGGCCTTTGTCGAAGATCCTGCATTCATCCGCAGAAGGCGTCCCCAGATCACCATGGTCCTCACGATCGTAGCGTCGATCGCGGCAGCCTCAGCCTACATAACCACCTTCCGAGCACCCGATTCTGCGCAGACTGGCCTGGATCCCACGCCCTTGCTTACTCTGGTTGGGCGTCAAACCTCCTCGACTCTTTCTCCAGACGGCACTCGAGTCGCGTTTTCATGGGCCGGAGAAAGTCAGGAAACTTCGGACATTTACGTAAAGATGTTGGGGTCGGAGAATCCACTCAGACTGACCACAACTGAGTGGCGCGAGACCGATCCCGCCTGGTCCAGGGCCAGCCGATCCATCACTTTCATCCGCGTTGAAGGGGAACAGGCGGGAATTTTCCGGGTCGCCTCGATGGGAGGCGCCGTAACCCGAATCGGGGACTGTTCGCCGAATGCGCGGCATCTCTCCTGGAGTCCCTCGGGAAACGCCCTCGTTTTCAGTGACATCGCATCGGACGACAGTCTAAGGCGGCTCTTTGTATTGGACCCGATCACACAGACAACCCGCCCGCTGACCGCCGCACAGGGAGCGGCCGCAGAGGACTCGCGCCCTGTCTTCTCTCCGGACGGCAGGCATCTCATCTTCATTCGGGCCACTTCACTTCGGCGGGACGATGTGATGTTGCTATCGCTTGAAGACCCCAAGGAGACTCTGTTGACGGACGAAGGGGAGGTGAGAGGACACGATTGGAGTCCGGATGGGACGTCGGTGATCTACTCATCAAATCGAGCCGGCCAGTTCGCCTTGTGGAGGCTGCCGATCAGCTCCGGAGAGCCCAAGCGTCTTCAGATCAACGATCAGTGGGTCACCGAGCCAAGTGTCGCACGAGAGAAGAACCGTCTCATATACCGAAAGTTCTCAGATGTGATCGATCTCTGGTCGTTGGATCTGGATGAAGACTTCAAGGTCGCGGGCGATCGAGAAAGAATAGCGCCTTCGACCCGGACAGAGTTTCTCCCCACGATCTCGGGAGATGGGGCCCGGATCGGTTTCATTTCGAACCGTACCGGGGAATTCGAGGTTTGGAGCAGCGACCTCAGGTCAGGGGAATTGATACGGCACACCAATCTAAAGGGACCGGTCCCGGGAGGAGCAGTCTGGTCCCGGAACGGGCTCAGCCTCGTCTTCGACTCGCCGACCGCCGGGAATCTCGACCTCTATGCGGTGGATTACGATTCGCGCCATCCGACGCCTCTGACGTTGGAGCCTTCCGACGAGATCAATGCTAGTTTTTCTCGAGACGGAACCACTCTCTACTTTGCGTCCAATCGTTCCGGGAGGTTCGAGATCTGGAAGATGGAGTGGCCCCAAGGCACAGCTCGACAGGTCACGACAAGCGGAGGTTTCTTCGCTCAAGAAGATGTCGGCGGAGAATTCCTCTACTACGCGAAAGCCGACGGGAGCCTGTGGAGACAACCTCTCAAGGGAGGGCAGGAGGAGAGAGTAGGCGGGCTACACCCCTACGACTGGGCCTCTTGGACCCTGGTTCAAGACGGGGCCGTCATCCTGACCAGAGGACCGACCGCGATCAGGTATGTTCAGACCGAAGACGAGGCGATGACGATCATCCATCAGCCTTCAAAGCAGATGCCATACATCGGCAGTGCGATCACGCTGACGGCGGATTCACGACGAATCGTCTATGCCGAGATCGCACAGAGTGACGATGAGGTAATGATTGTCGAGTGGCCGGACCGTCACTAGCTAGTGCAGTAGCCTCAGACTCACCGATAGTCCAGGTGCACTTCACCTCTTATGTTCCCTGTCGCATTCCCACTCAGCTCGATGAACCAATCACCCGGCTTAGCCCGGATTATGCAAGAGATCCGGATTCGAGTGGATTGGGGACCATAAAAAATGCCGTAGCTCTCTGATATAAAAGGGTTTATTAAACAAATCCTTATCGGAGAACTACGGCAATGTCAAACCCAGTCTGTCAGACCACCCTGGCATTTCACTCGCACACACAAATCACGGCTCGTTTTGATGGTGGGAACCTGACTTCCGATGCCGGATGGCTGTTGTTTGGTTCCCTGGATCGGCAAGATCGACTCTGCGAGGACTTCAGTTCGTGTATTGCGGATAGCCGGGACCAACGCTACGTTCGTCATGAGCAGTTAAAGCTGATCCGACAACGAGTCTTTCAGATCGTTGCCGGGTACGAAGACTGCAATGACGCGGACACGCTGCGCTCGGATCCCATGCTCAAGACCGTCTGTGATCAGTTACCTGAGAGCGATCCTGACTTGGCCACCCAGGCAACTTTTTCCCGTTTGGAAAACTCTGTCAGCAAGAAGGATCTCATGCGTCTGAGCCGGGGGTTCCTACAGCGTTATGTCCGCTCGCTGAAGAAGAGACGCCCCGACCCGGTCATCTTGGACCTGGACAGTACTGACGACCACACTCACGGCCAACAGGAATTCTCTTTTTACCACGGCTATTACCGAAACCACATTCTGCATCCTTGGCTGATCTTCGATGCCGTTACGGGGGACCTGGTCACTGTCGTATTGAGGCCTGGAAACAAGGGGGCTGCCTCTCACATCGTTCCTATTCTGAAACGAATCGTGAAAGCCATTCGACGAGAAGTTGGCAAGGAACTTCAAATTGAGATCCGGGCCGACAGCGGCTTTGCCACGCCTCGGCTCTACGAGTTCTGTGAATCTGAAGAGAACAAACTCCAATATGTCATTGGGTTAAGCCGGAACCCCCGCCGGCAACGGATGGTCGAGCCGATGCTCGAGTCGACTCGACTCAGGTTCGACGAGTTCGAGGAAAAACAGCGTCAGTTTGACGAGTTTCTTTATCGAGCCGGCAGCTGGGATCGATTCCGTCGCGTCATCGTCAAAGTGGAAGTCGACCATCGGGGGATCAATCGTCGCTTTGTGGTCACCAACCGAGACGATCTCTCTTCCCAGTCCCTTTATGATCACTACACCGATCGAGGACAGTCGGAGAACTTCATCAAGGCTTTTAAGAACCATCTGAGTATGGATCGGCTGAGCTGTCATCGATTCCTGGCCAACCAGTTTCGACTTCTCCTGCATGGGCTGGCTTACCAGATGTTCGTCCGACTCCGCGATTATCTGTATGGAACCCCCTGGCAGAAACTCGAAATCGAAACTTTGCGTCGCCGGGTCCTCAAAATTGGGGCGCGGGTTCGACAAACCACTCGACGCATCTGGGCCCATCTTTCCTCCGGCTTTCCGGAGCAGGCCCTTTTCCTCCTCGTCTTGAATCGCCTTAACTCCAGCTAGGAGTCTGCGCGGCAGGAGTTTCTGAGCAACGTGGAATTTCCAATTCTTGAGTTTATGTTTCGGGGTGCCCTATAAGAGAAAGGGCGATCTTTATCGTGCTTCCGCTTGCAGAGGCGGCCGAACTGCTGAAAATGAGCCCAGGGGGAGGGCATCTTTCCGTCCGAACCTGCTCAGCAGGTGGGTAGGCGCCCATTCATGCGTTTCAAGTTCAGGGCGAGACAGACCAGGTCCCACTCGCCTTCCACTTTCTCGAGTCCCCTCAAGCTGAAGGTTCGAAAGCCAAGGACCTGTTTAACCCAGACGAATACAGGTTCCGCGATCACCTTGCGCCGGCGGTAGACAGTTTGCCCCGCCTCCGTGCCCAGCTTCTTGAACATGCGCAGCGTGGCGGGGAGATTTTCCGACGGCTCTGGATCTCGCCCCTCTCGGCCCAAAGAGATGTAGCCATCGATCTCGCGTTCTTTTAGACCTTCAAAGTTCTCCTCGGACTTATACCCGGCGTCGGCCACTACCTGCGCGGGAGGGTGCTCCAGGTTCTCTTGGACCGCATCGATCATCCCCAGTAATTGTCTGTTGTCGGCCGCGTTATTGGTAACCCCCGTGGCCACGATCATCTGTGTCTCCTCATCCACAGCGGCTTGCGTGTTGTAGCATTGTTCGAATCCCCCAGAGCTCTTCATGATTCGACTTTCCGGATCTGTAAAGTTGTCTTGGGCCTTCTCCTCGGGAACTCCAAACTCCCGCTTGAAGGGGCGTCCTCCGCGCGGGTTCTTGCGACCGTCTCCGGGCTTGCGGCCGCGCTTCCGATCCGCCTCGGCCTGCCGTTGCTCCACGCGCTGCTTTGCCTCCCCGATCTTTTTCAGCCGATCTTCGCGGCGGCGTAACTCTTCAGGCAGTTCGTCTCCCTGATTCTCTTCGCCGTAGAGCTCGTCTTCCGCTTTATCCACCTGCTGCGCACGATCCAACAGTTCGGCGATCTCTCCTTCCAGCCTTTTCTCTTCTTCCAACATCCGTGAATAGCTCATCGCCTTATGTTTGCTGGCGTTGGCCTTGATCTTACAGCCGTCCACCGCCACTCGCCCCAGCTTGACCAATCCCGCCTCGGCCGCGATCCGCGCCACCTGTCCAAACAGTTTCTTGAACTCTTTGAGATGACGTTGACGAAACTCCGCCATCGTCCGGTGGGCTGGAAAATTACCCGCCGACAACACTCGAACAGCCACGTCCTCATACACTCGACGAGCCAGTTTCCGCGACGAGAACGTTCCCGTCGCGTACCCATAAATCAGGATCTTCACCATCATCCTCGGATCAAACGGCCGATTGCGCCGCCCGTCCCCTTCGTACGGCGCGTAGAATCCACTCAGATCCAGCTCATCCACCGTTTCGGAGATAAAGTAGGACAGATGATCTTCCGGCAACCAATCTCGCGGGGAGGGGGGTAGCAAGAAGCTCTGCTCCGGCTGGTACTTCCGAAATGTCGTTCCCATATCGCCATTTTATTCACCAGCCCGGACATTTCCTGCCGCGCAGACTCCTAGCCTCTCCTAGCTCCCGAATGATCGTTTAGGACACTCATTCAGGCCCAACTCCGTCTGAAATTCACTCCCCCACCTACTCCACACGGCTCGTCCACAGAGATCCCTCGAAAATCCGCCTGTCGCACCTTCGATCTCCCGATTTGGGCCACTTTCGACTCTCTTTTCAACTCCGGCCTACGGTTCTTGCATAATCCGGGTTAGGGTTCTCAATCAGACAGCTCGAGGTGGTTTGGGTGGATGTTGAGAACAGTTGACAAGGCCAGGGAAAGGCGTAGGGCGACAATTGGCGGGGTGAGGCGAGCACATAAGCAGAGAGGGAAGGGGTGGTGAGAGTAATCGTCAGTTGCCGAGTCTTTGGCGGTATCCGGGTTCGGAAGACTGCGGGAGACTCTCGCAAATTGTTGAAGGGCTGCGGCCTCCCTCGTGCAATGGTAGCAATCGTGGGCGTGGCAACCACGTATTCAAACGGTGTGTCCTCTCGAATCTCGACCGGCAAAGAGGTAAAAATGCCGGTACTTGGAAATATCAGCGACAGATCAGCAAATCTGTCCTTGCCGCCTTCGGTCCAAAGGTGAAGCTGGCCGAAGAAATCGATTGGATCCAGGCCCAAGAAGTCGAGTGAGCGCAGAAAGAAAGCTAGAGACTGGTGAGGACCCAGCTCGATGTTGTAGACAAACTCATGCTGATTAACCGTGGAACTCCCCCGTGTGATCAGTTGAAGAGTGACGTCGATTTCATGGTCCTCAGCATTGATTACGGAGACTGCCGTGTCAGAGTCAAACGGCGCGGACATCAGCGTGCCGCCGCGAGTCGAAAGCAGCCCAACTCTGGCGGTGGCAGATTCGGTCCGGTTTCCTTCTGGATAATAGGCAAGAAAGCCCGAGAGCTTTGTCAGTTCAGGATCGGCATCGATGATGAAATAGCCGACCTCGGTCTGATTGTTAAGGTCGAAGACATCGTATTGCGTGATACTGTGAGCCCCGCCCGTGATCATCTGTTCTCCGTCGGTGGTTGTGTTCGACACTTCTCCCAAGAAGAATCTCAGGCCAAGCTCGCCCCAAGGGCTACCATCTCGACGGTAGAAGTGCACTGGCACGGCACTTTGGTCGCTACCCAGATTCATGATTCGAAAAATGGTTTCCCAAGATTCGCCGGTGACGATTCGGGGAAAGAAAATCTTCTCTGCTCGAAGAGGAACCCAAAACAGCAACACGATCAGGATGCTTTGGAAGAAGAGTTTGTGCACTAGCGTCTCCTTTCTCAGACTAACCGCCACAATCGTAGTCAGTCAATTCGCCGCCTCTTCATCCCGCTCATTGAGTGCTTCTCGGGTTTCTGCTATGTTGCTCAAACACTCCGGAGCACAGAATCATGATCATCGAGCAGCGAGCTATGGACGGCTTCACGATCCTTTCGCTCGACGGAGGGCTCAAGACCGGAGCGAGCGCCCGGTCTCTGGACCAGTCTCTAGGCCAAGTGCTGTCAAAGGGTCACGGCCATGTCATCATCGATTTTTCCAAAGTAAGTTACATGGATTCGACCGGGATCAGCCAGCTTGTCGGCCACTTGAAACGCTTTAAACAAGAGGGGCGCAAGCTGGTTTTGGTCAACCCTTCGGAGCGCATTCGCAGGCTCTTGGAGATGGCACGACTCTTGGACTTTATTGCTGTCTACGGCACTGTCGAGGAGGCCCTGACGGCTGAGAAATAGGCGGCTCGATTCCGTTTCAAGTTTGAACCCATGCTTGGCTTCTCAACTCTATTTGTGACGAGGTGAAATCATGAAGGCTAGACTTATCCTGACTATCTGCTGTCTGTTCTTGAGTGCTCCTTTTGTGAAAGCTGGGAAAAAGGATCAGGAAAAGCGTCTCCAAAAAGCAGCCCAGACAATGCAAGAGATTCTGAAGATTCCGGACGGGATCCCCTCTGCTCTACTGGACAAGGCCGAGTGTGTGGTGGTGATGCCTTCGGTCAAAAAGTTCGCGCTTGGCATCGGGGGCAGCTACGGGCGAGGAGCCATGACATGCCGCTCAGGAAACGATTTCTCAGGGCCTTGGGCTGCTCCGACCATGATGGGTTTGGAGGGTGGAAGCGTGGGGCTCCAACTGGGCGGAACGGCTACCGATTTCGTGTTCCTGATCATGAATACCAAAGGGGCGCGTGGGATCTTGACCAGCAAAGTCAAGCTGGGAGCTGATGCCTCGGCTGCAGCGGGTCCCAAGGGCCGAACTAGCGAAGCCGCCACTGACGCCACATTGAGCGCCGAGATCCTGAGCTATTCGCGCGCCAGGGGCCTGTTTGCCGGGATATCGCTGAAAGGCTCCACACTCCGACCCGACGGCAAGGGGAATCGCCAACTCTATGGCAAGAAGATTCGACCTCGCGAGATTGTACTGGATGGAGCCGTTCCGGTTCCGAATGCAGCCCGGGCTTTGGTGGATGGTCTGAATAAGGCCTCACCGAAGAACACGTCGAACTGAGCGCATCAACCCAAATAGTTGTCCGCTCGCTTAGTCAACCAAAGATCAGTCATTAACAAACCACAAAATGCAAAAACGAAAAACATAGTTATCAAAACGCCCTCCGCCCCTTCAAGATAGGTCCCCCAACCCTCGTCAAGCACCCATACAAAAGCGAAGATGGCAACCGAAATCGGAATCACAATTGTCAATTTCCAATAACGAGACATCGCCAGCGTTAGACCAGCGACAGCTCTTGCAGCCGACATAGCTGCTACTAGCGTTGCGACGCAGAAGTAAAATCCGACCGTGTTCAGTATCCAAAGCGACATCGAGTGATCCCCGCTTAGCAGAAGAAATGCCAGTCAGGAGCAAGTGGGTAGCAACAAACAAATCAACGTGAAACACCAGCTTGCAATACTTACTTGATGAGTGGTCACAGGTAGTTGCGAAAACAGCCTGGTCCTCCTGTCGCGGCCATCGCGCAGGTAAATGCCCGCCCCAAAAACACTCGAAGCCAGTAGTGAACAAACCAGAGAGCCCTCCCCACCCATGGGAAGCGTGAGTGCATTGACCAAGACAAGTCCTGTCAAGATAAGAAAATTGCTTTCGAATTTTGTGCGCAGAAGTTGGCCAATCATGCTTCGTGTCGTCGATTCTTGAGAATGTGGACGCAGATTTCCTCTGTAGCCAATCTATTGACTTGGATAGACGCAGCACTTGATTTTTCGAGAAACCACAAAGTGTTTTGATAATTGTCGCTTATCACTTCGTATTCCTGCCCATGAGATACTTTTAAGATCTGGTTTGGGATCTCTCCGATGCGTTCGGCTGATCGGAAGGTAATTTTACGCCATTCCTGCACAAAATTATCTTGGCATTCATGATGGATGATCCGACCCGCTCTTATAAATATCAGTGCATCAGCTAGATTCTTAATTTCAGACACATGATGAGTAGCATACAAGAGTGTCAGGTTTTCATTCTGCATTTGCTCATACAGCACGTCTATGAATACCGAACGAGCTACAGGGTCCATTCCCGTCGCGGGTTCATCCAGCAGAAGCAAAGCTGGCTGGTGAGCAATGGCGACAATTGTCGCCAGTTTGGATCGCTCCCCAGTCGAGTAGTGTTTGACGATTTGACTCAGATTGAGATCAAAACGCGAAGCCAACGACTGGACAGTTTCATCCGACCAATTCTCATAATAGGCTGGAAGAGCCTGCAGGTTTCTGGACCCGGACCAATGTTCAAAGAACGGAGTGAAATCCCCGACATAGCCTATGGACTGTTTCCAGCTGCCGGATTTGTCATCGGCAATATTCCCGTTTACCTTGAGAAACCCGTGGTCCCTGCGAACCGTCCCCATGAGGCAGCGAAACATGGTCGTCTTTCCGGCACCGTTGGCACCCACCAGTCCGTGGGTAGTGCCCGCTTCCAATTTCAGGTCGATCGGACCCAGAGAGAACTTCTTGTAGCTCTTGCACAAGTTGGTTATTTCAAGCATTGCCACCGCTCGTCGCAATTTGAGGCTTGCCGAATATCTCTTCGATGTCCTCGTTACTTAGGCCTTCACGCCGCGCGTCCTGGACAAGCCTTTGCAAAGAGCGGGTAAAGCGCTCACGGGCCAACTCAGATCTCGCGCTCTGCTTTAGCGGAGTCACAAAGAACCCTTTTCCGTGTCGGGCATAAATTAACTCCTCTCCCAGCAGGTGCTCGTAGGATCTTTGAACAGTGTTGACACCGACTCGCAAGTTCTGTGAAAGGGCTCTGATCGATGTAAGTGGCTGGTCCGGCGCCAATTCCCCGGACAAGATCCGGGCCCGAATCTGTCCGATGATTTGCTCCTGCAGCGTCTGCTCGGAGTGCGGGGATATGTTCAGCAGCATGCCGTGCCCTCACTGTTCCCACAGTATGGGTACAGATTTCTCAGAATGCAAGCTCCAGTCTTTTGGGGAGTTCCGAGAAATGCTCCGCGGTGGGCACTAAGAGGAATCATTGTCCCCGATGATTCTTTACGCCGTCCGCTGAGCCAGCGAAACCCCAAACGTAGATTGTGACAATCAATCACGCAATACTTCGGCATAATCCTCTGCCAATATCTTCGTGAAAATATCAAGTCCATCGTAGAGAGACAGATGGGTAGTATCGAGAAAATGTTCCGGACCGATCTTTGGATGAACTTGATAATCTCTGATGACAACATCAGTTTGGTCAGTAATCGCTTGCAGCGCAGCATCCAAACGTGCTCGGACCGCTGGCGTGTAGTTACCCCAATCGGTATTTCTAGGCAGCAGTATCACTTCCACATGCTCGCTGAATGATTGGAAGTTTCTGACCATTTGCACGAAGGCATCTAGCAGTTGCTGATCAAAGCCCAAATCAAGAATGTCAGCTTCGTCGATTCTGCGCCGCAAGTCAGCTTCCAAGAATTCCGGATGGCGTCTGCTGGCCATTAAGTCTCTCAAGATCTCAATCGACCTTTCCGAGAGTTTCGTCTTATCGGCAAGCCCGCCTCTTAGGCGGCGATCCCATGGCGAAGTCGTGAAGTCGGGAACATCTTTGCGGACGGATGCCCGCAATTGGCGCGATAAATCATTGGTCCGTCGTCTTGCCGCAAGATAGGCCTCACTGAGCCTGTCGGTAAGCTCCTCATTGATCTCCCTGGTCATGCCGGTAGTCAGTAGCTCGGCTGAGATGCCGGCTCGAAGATATCGGATATTAAAGAGGCGTATTCCGGTCGTGGGATCGGCTAGCGTGATGTCGAATAATTCCTTGTTACTCGCCAAGGTGGCTACATATTGATCATCTATGAAGGCCGTGACCCGGTTCCTCACCTTTGTCGCTTGAAAAGGGCAGAATTCGATGAGAGCCAAGTCTAGTCTTTCTCCAGCCGCTTGAAACGCTTCTTGAATTCGTCTTGTGATCAGCACTTGATACTTCGGGTTTAGACCACCGGCGCCATAGTTATAACTGATGCTATCGATGCCTTTTCCAGATATGGCCCGGTCAAAGATATAGGGCTCGAAACCCGCTTCAACCATTGAGGAACCCAAGACGATCAGCTTTTTCTTCTCCGGATACTCCGCGACGAGCTCTGTCTACCATAGCATTCCGAGAGAAAAGGAATTTTCAGAGAGTATATATCCAGCAGCAGAAACTGTGGGAACGGTGGGAAACGAGCGAGCCCCGCGAGCCGTTTTCCAAGCGCTGTGTGAAGAGGGGGAAAACTCCTGAGCGAGGGGGTCAGTTGCTGCCATGTCGGTTTCTCTTAGCTTTGCACAGCGCGGCGGTTTCCACAGTTTGGATGGTTGGATTGGGTGTCAGGCCACATGAAGATTGGCTCCGCTTTGGAAAACAACTAAGCTGGAGTCGGGGAATGAGGTGTGGCTTGCTCTGTCAGTCCGTGAGGAGTGACTCAACTTGAACTGCCGCCTCGTTCCCTCCTTTTTCCTCATCCAAAGATTGCTTCCGGGATGGTGCCGAAGTGGCTTCAATGGTAGACGTGTTGTTTTGGATGAGCCCGAATTTTTCAAGAGCAAATAGGAAGGGAGGCAAATGACAAAGCCAACGATTCGAGTGGCGATTGATGTGGGCAGCAAGAGCCACCGGGTGGGAGTTGGCTTGTCGGAAGGCCAGGTTCTGGAAGGGTTCAGTATTGCCCACAACCAGAAAGGTTTCGAGTATTTCTTTGGCCGCGTGGAGCTCCACCGCCAGCGTTTGGAGCGGCCCGTTGAAGTGGCCATGGAAGGCTACAACGGCTGGGCCCGGCCCTTGGATCAGCAGATTCAGCAACGCGGCTACAAGTTGTTGAATGTCAACAACCTGAAACTGGCTCGCTTCAAAGAGATCTTTCCAGCTCCGGCCAAGACCGATCAGATTGACACCGATAAAATGCTGGAATTGTTTCAGCTAGGCGACACTTTGAAGCGGGCCAAGAACGTGATCCAGGAGGTCAAGCCGGTTCCGGCAGAAAACCAACAACTGAAACGATTGACGCGCAGGCGCAGGCAGCTGGTGGATGAGAAGGTAAGTCTGGGAAATCGCCTCTTGGCCGACCTGCAAGCGATCTGTCCTGAGTTGAGCGCCTTGACCGGGTCGGTCGACAACCGCTGGTTTTTAAATTTCCTAACGGCCCGAAAGGACCTGCGACAACTCAGCCGGCTACGCCGCCACAGTGTATTGCAGATCAAACGGATCGGTTCCTTTTATGCTGACATCATCCAAAGCTGGCAGAAAGAGGCTCACTTTTCCGCAGAAGTCGAATGGGTGGGGGAGATGATCCTCCACGATGCCCGACGCATGCTGGAATTGCTCGAGCAGATCGCCCAGTTGAATAATGCCATTGAGGACCTGACTCAGCGCTCCGCAATGGCTCAGAGGATCAGAAGTATCCCTGGCTTCGGAATCATTTCCAGCGCAGAGTTGGCAGGCGAGATCGGCACACTGGAGCGCTTCGCCGGCGAGGCGAGCCTGGCCATGTACCTGGGGATGGCCACTTTGGACAACTCCTCCTCCCAGACGGAGGGAGCTCGACGCACCCGTCATGTGAACCAGCGCACTCGCCAGGCCATGATGGCGGCTGTGGCCCGGCACCTGCGCGAGGTTCCCCAGTCACAGACCTACTACTCCAAGAAGAGAGCCGAAGGCAAAAGATACAACCAAGCTATCCGATCCCTGGCCCGTCATCTGGTTCGAGGGTTATGGAAAATGCTCACCGAGGACCGCGACTACGAGATCCGCTCATGAAAAAACGCTTGACAATTCTACCGGGATGTTCAAGTACTCGATCTGGCTACTAGAACGGGCATTCAAATTGGCCATGGCCACATAGACAAACCATTGATAAAGAAGCGTTACAGCACAAGAAAGCAACAGGCCCGCGATCAACGTTTGGAGGGCAATTCTCAAGCCAGACTTACTAGAATCAGAACTGGAAGTAGATGAAAGCATTACTGGGTACTCCCACGAAGAAACAGATTGTCTGTAGCGCGAACAGAATGGGCCAGAACAACCAGGCCCGCCGTTCCAAGCCGGCACTCCAACGAATCACCGCAAAGTCGACAACATGCATGAGGATCAGCACTGTACTGCATAATATGGCGAACAGCGTCGCGCCGTTGGCCGGAGCTATACCAGGAGCAGTCCTGTGCATGGTGGCGAGGATTTCGAGGGCGGACACTAGGCTCACGGCCCTGAAGAATACCCATCCAATGAGTACCAGATAGAACGTGCATATCCACATTGGAACACGAATAAACCATTGCTTTGATTCGGCGAGGCTTCGAAAGGGAGAAAGCGAGGATAGCCAATGCGTGACGACAATCAAACAGCCGTGAAAAAAGCCCCAGGCGATAAAAGTCCAGGCCGCCCCATGCCATAGCCACCCAGCAACATCGTAATGAATATATTGCGGTAACGATGGTTGCGATTTCCACCAAGGATGATATACAGATAGTCTCGTAGCCAACTCGATAACGAAATGTGCCAACGGCGCCAAAAATCGACTGGCGAGGTGGCAAAGTAGGGCAGGCGGAAGTTTATCGGAATCTTGAACCCCAATAGCAGAGCGATCCCAATGGCCATATCAGTATAGCCGGAGAAGTCTCCGTATATTTGCGCGGCAAAGGCCAGCACTCCGGTCCAAGCCTCCAACAAACTGACAGGACCAGTGCTCCCAAAAACAGCATCCACGCGTCCCGCTAACAAATCCGCGAGGGTTTTCTTAAAGAGGCCGACGGTGATTAATAGAAAACCGTGTTTCACGCCGGGCCAGTCAGAATTGGTATCTTTTCCAGTTGAGGCAGAATCTGGCGCGCGCGTAGTATTGGGCCGGCTACCAGTTGGGGAAAGAAGGCGAGAGCAGCTGTAAACTGCAGCAGCCCTTTGCGAGGCTCCATCTGACCCCGATATACATCAATCGTATAGCTCATGCTTTGGAAGGTGTAGAAAGATATGCCTACAGGGAGGAGGAAACTGAGTACAGGAAAAGATGCCTCATAGCCAATGACGGCCAGCAACTCTGATACCGATTGTATTGCAAAATCCGCGTACTTGAAGATAGCCAGAATACCAAGATTTATGCCGATAGACAGAGAGAGCAGCTGCTTCCTCCTCCGTATTGCTTGTGCCTGGGAAATATGGATCGCTAGGAAGTAGTCAGCCATGGCGCTGAATACCAACAAAGGAATAAAGCGGAAATTCCAACCGGCGTAGAAAATTAAGCTACCGACAAGAATTAGAAGTACACGAGGTCTGCGCCTGAGAAAAACAAAGCTATAGAGTAAGAAGAAGACGGAAAAGAAAAGAAAGAATAGAGGCGTGTTGAATAGCATTAAGGAATGGTTCTCTTAGCGACTATCTCTCTGAATTTGCATTCTTGATACGCGACGGAGATGTGGCTCGCCGCAGCTAATGAGCCGCAGCCAGGCCATCTCGCCGCGAGTCCGAGCCGGCGACGTAGCCCCTATCGTTCCGCAAGATGGCTTGCCCACCGCCGAACTCAAGACCGCGCATGCCTCGTTGGCGACTCTGGATGGTGTGCCCCATTGACTCGAGTTCCTCGATCACCGACCGAGGGATTGAAGCCTCAAAGGCAACCCGACGGCCGGAGTAGTGGCGAAAGCGGGCAGCGTCGAGGGCTTGCTGCACATCCATCTCGAAGAGGAGCATGTTCAAGAGGACTTGTATGTGGGCCTGTGGTTGTTGATATCCACCGACGATACCGTAACTAAGCCAGGGCTCTTGCTTCCCGTCGGCTCCGGCCTTTGTCACAAACCCGGGTATGATTGTGTGGAACGGCCGCCGTCCGGGGCCAAGCGTATTCGCCTGCCCTTCTTCGAGTGAAAACCCCACACCCCGATTTTGGAGGGCGAATCCGGTGCCAGGTACCACGACCCCCGACCCAAAGCCGCCCGCCAGACTGTTGATGAAGGAAATCATGTTTCCTTCTTTATCGGCGGCCGTGAGGTACGTCGTATCACTGGTTGAGAGTGAACGATCCGGCTCGACGCGATTCCGGGCTCGGCCTGGATCGAGGAGGGACCGACGCTTGGCAATGAAATCGTCCGTAAGGAGCTGCTGAGGTGAGATCTCCATGGTGTCAGGATCACCAACAAAATGCTGGAGGTCGGCGAAGGCAAGCTTTTTTGCCTCAATCAGATGATGGAGATACGGCGCTGAATTGTGACCCATGGCAGCGAGATCATAAGGCTCCAGGATTCGCAGTATCTCGAGTGCGGCAATGCCTTTCCCATTCGGGGGCAGTTCCCACAGGCGGTAATTCTTGATGGGCACAGAAAGGGGCGTGCCCCATTCTGCTGTGTGATTGCTGAAGTCCTCTCTCGTCAGAAAGCCGCCAAGTTTCTGCACGTGTTCAGCGATACGATAGCCTATCGCGCCACGATAGAATACTTCGGGTCCCTTCTGAGCAATCGTGCGCAAAGTGGCGGCGAAGTCAGGATTGGAAAACCATTCCCCAACTCGAGGCGCGCGTTTCGCGTCAACCAGGTACGTAGCGCGAGCGCCCGGGTCCGCCCGCGCCTCCCTGGCAAAGATCGCCCATTCGGCCGCAGTGACGGACGATACAGGGAATCCCTCCTCGGCCAAGGCGATCGCTGGGCCGAGCGCCTCCGCCAATGTTATGGTGCCGTGCCGCTCCAGGAGCGCCACCCATCCGGACAAGGCGTCAGGCACCGTAATCGCTTCCGCTCCCAAGGAAGGAATCCGCTTGTGACCTCGCCGACGCATTTCCTCCCGGGTCATCAGTGACCCCGCCCTGCCACTCGCGTTGATTCCTACCAGCCGACCTTCCCGAACCGACCACAGAATGGCAAACATGTCGCCACCCAACCCAGTCATGAATGGCTCGACTACGTTCAGCACAGCAGCTGCAGTGACAGCGGCATCGACAGCATTCCCGCCTCGTTCCAGGACGGCCAGTCCGGCTTGACTGGCCAGAGGCTGGCTCGTCGCGACAACTCCCTGCCGGGCGTAGACGGCCGAGCGACGAGCGGATGGCGTCGATTCCTGTAGCCCAAGATCCAAGTCGGGGCCGAACAAGAGAAAGGCCAGGGCCACCACGGTGGCCAATAGAACGAGACCCACCAGCGCAGGAACGTACCTTGTCTTCAGCATAGAAACCCCCTCGAGAGAGCCGGTGAGCATCTGCTTGGCTCAAATCTAGTGTACCCACAGTATGGATATAGTAGAAACAGAATGTCAAACCTAAATTTCGGCTCGACGGGACATCGCCTCCTGTCTCACTGCAATCGCCGCACCGGACAGGAACCGGATGGAACTCTGCCAGGCGGGCGCGCCAACTTGGCTGGAATGCGTCAGTCCCCTTGTTTCGTTCGCGATTTGGTGTCATAAAATCTGCACACGAAGAGGCTACCGGTGCCGAACTAGCGCTATCGGATTTAGCCTTATTTGGGATTTTGCCGCAGGAATGTAGGAGGCTGTATGCTTAACCAGGTCATTCGTAGGTCGCTCGTCCTCGCCGTCAGTTTCGCCCTTACCTTCTCGGCCCAGGGCCAGCGACCAACGAAACCGCGCCCGGCCCCGGACAAAGAGAAACTGCTCGACATCATCCGACCGTTCGAAGGTTTTGGCCACGTCTACGATACCCAGAACTTCGAATCAATGCGACCCCGCATCATGGGAACGCATGGGGTGATCTCATCCGGACACTACCTCTCAACCATGGCGGGGATGGAGGTGCTGAAACGGGTAGGAAACGCCTTTGACGCCGGGGTGAGCGCAGCCATGGCCCTGAAGGTCATGAAGATGGGCTACGCCGGATGGAACGGAGTGGCGCCATTAATCCTTTACAGTGCCGAGGAGAATCGAGTGCTGACTCGCGTGGGAGCCGGGACAACTCCCGCAAAAGCCACCCTGGAGCATTTTCTGAAGCACGGCAAGACGGACAATAATGTCGCGCTGATCCCTGCCGATATCGACGTTTGGCTGGCCACTCTGGCTCGTTACGGAACGTTGAGCTTCCGGGAAGCAGCCCAGCCCGCGCTCGAGATCGCCGAAGGTGGCTATCATCTTTATAAGCATCAGAAAGGATTGCTGGACGACCTGCAAGACGACATTGTCCGCCTTCCTTATAACAAAGCGTTTTGGTTCCCCAAGGGAGCCGGGAATCATCGCCTGGGGGACTTGATGGTCAACAAAGACCTGGGACGCTTGATTCGTTACATGATGAGAGCTGAGGCTCAGGCGGTGGCCGGGGGAGACGGTCGGGAGGCTGCGATCCGAGTCGCCCGTGATGCCTACTACACGGGAGAGCCTGCCAAAGCTGCCGTCTCACACTATGCAGGTTACGCGGATGCCATCGTAGGCTATGAAGACTTGGCGGGATACGAGGGGACCTGGATGAGACCCCTTCACACGTCATTCATGGGTTATGACGTCTACGTTTGTGACGGTTGGTCGCAGGGACCTCGGCTGCTCCTGTTCCTCAACATGCTGGGAAGCTTCGACCTCAAGGAGATGGGGTACAACAGCCCCGAGTACATCCACCACATCTCGCAGGTCATCAATTTGGGATTCTCAGATTCGCACAAGTATATTGGCGATCCAAGCTTTACCAAGACGCCTACGTCGCTCTATACGAAGGCTTACGCAGGCAAGAGGGCGGGCTTGGTCGACCCCCAGAAAGCATTCTCTGATATGCCTCCCTGGGGAGACCCCGAATCCATGGAAGCTGTGGCTACCGACTCTCCGAGGCAGTTCACTATTCCGTCTACCGAGGACGCTGTGCCCTCCACAGGCCAGCGAGAGTTAGAGGACACGACGTCCCTGAATGTCATGGACCGAGCAGGCAACGTGTTTTCGATGACAGAGAGTGACGGGCACATGACTTCTCCTCTGATTCCCGGTTGGGGATTTGGCCTGGGTCGTCGCATGACCCAGTTCAATCTCGACCCCAGCCTCGCAAATGTCATGGCACCCGGAAAACGCCCCCGAAACACCAATAACCCGGTCTTGGTCTTGAGAGACGGACAACCGTTCATGGGAATCTCGACGCCAGGCGGAGACCAACAAGCACAGGCCATGCTTCAGGTCTTTCTCAACGTCGTGCTCTGGGGGATGTCGCCGGAGCAGGCTCTGGACCAACCTCGTTTCGGCAGCTATAACTTCCCCGCCACCGGGCAGGCAATCAACCGGAACCCGGCGCAACTGAACTTGGAGTCCAGGATCCCACGAAGCACCTTTGAGGCCTTGCGAGTCATGGGCCACGACGTCCAGGACTGGGGGCGCTGGAACTGGAGAGCCTGCGCCCTGACGATGACTTACCGTGACCCCGAAACCGGCTTGATGATCGCTGCCGGCGACGTGCGGCGGGAAACCGCCTCACTTGGATACTGATAGAGAGGAAAACGGAAAAGGAGGAATCTCAATGGTAACAGCGGAGTACCCCAAGAGCTCCCTCGCTGACGCTTCGGGCTCCGAAAGATCTTGGCCGAGCGCCTCATTAACTTCGATGCATTCCTACGGAGCCCGAAGCGTGAGCGAGGGAGCGATTCCAGTTTCATTACTGAATGATCCGGCCACCGGCCGGGGGATGGGCTAACCTGAAACTTGAATGGGATGACAACCTGGGAGGTCATCCTACAAGGCTGCGAACAACTCCGGTCGCAATGCGGAATCTTTCGGCGCCACCGCGCTTTCCACCTTCGGGCTCCTGACATTGGGGACAACTATCACTGCATTTCGTTTTCTTGCCGACTCAGACGTTATTAATAGTAGGGGCGCTTGCGTCCCCCGGGGTGGGGGTCTGCTCGGAATCGACTTGAATTGATAATGGTTCTGCTCTACGCCTGGCCCTTTGATGACCGCGACGCCTCCCCCAGGCGCCGCCTCACGGCGCACTCCAAGGCCTTCGGCAAGCCCACCCCTCGATTTCTCAGCTGAGGCCCTGGCTAGCCCGGATAATTCACGCGTTGTCGAAGCGAAGAGTCGGAAGCGCCGCGCTGACAAGGCGTTACGCCCGAGGGCCGCGGAAGCATAGTCGTGCACTCTGTTGAGCAGCCCGAGGGTGGGCAACGCAGTCAGCGCGGATGATCCCGGCTCTGCAGCCGACAACGCGTGCATTATCCGGGCTAGAGGAGCAGGGGCAGCCGCTAATTCCGCGGGGGTCGGGTCAGGAATGCTTCGAACCGGCTGGGAACTTTGGCCATTGCCTCCACTTCTTCGATTTCAATCGGCACACTTCGGCTGATCCACTCATGGCCATCGGATGTCACGATGACATCGTCCTCCAAGGCGATGCGAGGTCCGTCCGGTGGAGCTACTCCCTGTTCTATAGAGAGGACCATTCCGGCTTGGAGGGGCCGCTCATAGTCCCCTTCGTCATGAACTTCCATCCCGATGAAGTGTCCGATCCCATAGCTGTAGTATTTGTCGTAGCCACCGGCATCACGCAGCATTCCAACGGCCAGGTTGTGGAGATCCCACCAGGTCGCACCGGGTCGTACTCGTGAGATGACGGTCTTCTGAACATCCAGGGCGATCGTGTAGAGTTTTCGTTGTGTATCTGTGAACTTCCCAGAAACCGGTATATTTCTCTGCAGGTCGGCCGAGTAATGATTGAAGGCAGCTCCCGTGTCGGTGTGGACCATGTCCCCGGCCTGCAGCAGAGCAGCGCCTGAGCGGGGGACGAAGTGGATATAGCCTTCTGGAATTACCCGACCTCGTTCCCTTCCGCCGGGCGCCATCCGTCGCACCGCTGTGGGAAATCCCAAGACAGCACCTCGATACCGGTAGACGAAATCCATGACTTCCATGATCTGTTTCTCACTTCTACCGGGCGCGACGGAACGCAGTCCCTCGATGATGCCTTCACCCGTTATCTCGACAGCTCGTCGCAGGTTGGCCAGGCTGTAGGAGTCCTGCAGCATGCGGACCACATCCAAGACGTCGGCAGCGTCTCTTCGCACCAGTTCAGGCGAAAATCGGCTCAGTCTTTCGAAAACCGAAAGCCGAGGCGGTTCCGGCATTCCCAGCCTGAAGAAGCGCGGGTAGTTCAGAAAGAGGACCTTTCGGGTCGGGCCCCAGGTCTTCGAAAGTGCTGCAGGAATAGGCCAGCGCCGAATCTGCGTAATTCGCCAATCCCTGTAATCGGTCATCGCCACCGAGAGATCCTCTTCGAGCTTTGCGAAAGGCCGGACTTCTTTGATCCCGGTCAGCTTCTGGATGCCCGCGGCATCGGCCGACGTGTAAAGAACCTCCCAGACTTGTCCGTCACTGTTGAAAAGGAGAAGAGCCGAATCGAGACTATCGATTCCTTCCAGTCCCGTGAGGTAGATGCAGTCGTGGTTGTCGCTGAGGGGAACCTGAAACTCGAGCCGACGCGGCTGCGCACGTTCGACTGACATGATCAGCATGGCACCTTCCGGAAGGGCCTGGAGCACACGCTTCCTGCGCAGGCCAAAGATGTCGCGCAGGACATCCGGATCCGGACTTTCCAAATCGATAGCCGCTGCTTTTGCCGCCTCTGCCGGGTAGTCATAGTCGAAGGATCTGGGTCCGGGCTGGCTCAACAGAATTGAAGGAAAAAGGAGTAAGAGAGTCGCTGGGATGCTCAGGTGTTGGGAAGACATGTAGCCTCCTTTGAAAGAAATCGAGTGGAACCTCGGGCCACTCATTATGATCCAACCTGTAGTCGGATCCAACCGGTCGGAAGGGCGCTGTCAGTCAGCGCGGATGATCGCGGGCCTGCAGCCGACAATTTGTGAATTATGCGGCTACGGGCGAGTAATGGGTAGAGTTCTCCAGAAATTGTGTAAAGACTGACATAGTGTCCCCTCCAAAAACCCCTCTCAATCGGTCTAACCTCTTTCCAATAAACAATTCAACGCTCTCGTCCGCAATGGCAACGAAATTGCGCTCATAACCATCGCCGGCCGCTCGGAGGCACCGAAGTGCGCCGACCGGCCCCCCAAACAGGGACGAAGCTGCGATCCGGCAGGCAGTCCTGGATGGGAGTGAGGGGCGCGGAGCGCGTCTGGAGACAATGACTCGAATTAAGAAGTTTGTGATTAAAGCGGCAATTGGAGGGTGTTTCCTGGGGGGGGTGCTCGGTCAGAGCCGCTCCCAGCAACTCTCCTGGAATAAGAAAATTGAGCAGTTTGGATTCACATCTTCCCTCGGAATCGACCATGGGGTGGGCCCCGGAGATCTGCTGGAGATTCATGTACTCGGAGTTGAAGAGCTCCATCAACTCGAACGTGTCAACGCTCAGGGGGAGATCACGGTTGCCCATCTTGGCTCGTTGAAGGTTGCAGGAAGAACAGTGGCCGACCTGGAGGAACTCATCTCCAACGGCTTGGAACGGAAAGAGCTTGTGGTCAATCCCCAGGTTTCGGTGACGATCAAGGAGTACCGCTCGCAGCCGGTGTTTGTCTTGGGAGCAGTCAATACCCCCGGTCAGTACCAGGTCACCGGGCCGCTAACTCTGATCGAGGCATTAGCCCTCGCAGGAGGCATCGACGAAGGGAAGGCGGCAGGCCATGTTCTGCTCAGGAGAGCAAAGTCAAAAGGGGGCCCCGAGGGGACGAAACCGGAGATCATTCGAGTGAAGCTCTCTGCATTACTCGAGGGTCAGGAGGCTCAGGAAAACGTAGCGATTCTGGGTGGGGACACCATCAATGTTCCGATGCGGGTCGTGCAGATATTTTACCTGATTGGAGACGTCAACCAGCCGGGCGCCTATGAGTTTCCCGCCAGTGGCGAGCTGCACCTTACCCAGGCTCTGGCTTGGGCGGGTGGAGCGATGAAGACAGCGAAGTCGGCCAAGAGCATCCTCTTCCGCTATGAGGAGGCGGGACAGAGGGAACAGATTCCGATCAACGTCAAGCGGATTCTGGAGGGAAAAGAGGATGACTGGCTGATTCGACCCGAAGACGTCATTTTCGTTCCCGGAAGTGCCTCTAAGAACATCCTTTACTCGATGATGGGCATCATCCCGAGGACAGTATCGGGCACTATTGTGAGAGTTCCGGAAAATCACTAGGAGCTGATGTGGGAGAACTGAGCTTGCTGGAGTCGCACCTGAATATCTGGATTTGGCTGTCCCTCGGGCTAACCACCCTCTCGGTCGGGGTCGCCCTTATCTGCATTCGTACTAGGAGATCGGTTAGTCGCTCGGCGCTATTGGGGAAGATCGCGGTGATGCCATTCTCTCAGGTCCAACAAGAAATGAGAGACGAACTAGAGCGAGCTCGACGATACCGCAGAAGGTTGGCAGTGGCCGTGATCGGGCTAGGTTCGAAGGTGCAGAAACCCGCTTCTTGGTCTCCGAAAGGCGGAGAGGCGAGATGGGGCAACCGGGAACGTCCCAGTCCTGAAGCACTGCGGGGGGCTTTTCTGGTTCTGGGATCGGTCTTGAGGGATCTGGTCAGAACAGATGACATCGTGGCCTACAATGCCAGCCGAGACCAATTTGTGCTCTTGCTGGTCGAGTCCTCCCGCGCAGAAGCTACTCGCACCCTACGCAGAGTTCAGGCGCAAGTGCAGGAGCGGACGCAAATAGGAATCCATATTGGAGTGGCCGAGTTTCCATCCGATGGACTCATCCTCCGAGACCTCATTGGACACGCCGAGCAAAAGCTTTCGGGTGTGTCCGCCCTGCCCTCCCGAAAGACACTGGCACAGACCCATGCGTGATAGGCACATCACCGGAAGTCGACCGAGTGGGACCGGCCCACTCGAGGAACTCGCTTGGACCCTGACCCGAGCCCGGGCGAAGGAAAGCTGGCCCTGGTATGTCAGGCGTTCCGCTAGCGCCTGGCTTGGCACAAAGAACTATCACCTGCTCAAGCGCCTAATCGACATCCTCCTTGCTTCACTTGCGCTGCCCTTTGTGGGAATCATCCTGGCCATCCCTTGGATAGCCGTGCGATTGGATTCCCCCGGGCGGGCCTTCTTCACCCAGTTGCGGACCGGCAGGGGAGGCGATCGCTTCCGGATGTACAAGCTGAGGACAATGGTGATCAACGCCGACGCACTGAAATCGAAATACCTGGGCCTCAATGAAATGACATATCCGGATTTCAAAATCACAAATGACCCGCGCATCACTCGTGTGGGGCGCTTTCTGCGGCGGACCAGCCTGGACGAACTCCCGCAGATCCTCAACATTCTCAAAGGAGATATGAGTTTTGTCGGACCTCGCCCGACTTCCTTCTCCGCTGATACTTACGAACTCTGGCACACAGCGAGGCTCGAGGCCGTTCCCGGCTTGACCGGACTCTGGCAGGTGTCAGGCCGCAGCGAGTTAGATTTTAACGACCGGTTGCGTTGCGATATCGCATATCTACGCCACCAATGCTTCAGCCTCGATATTCGGATCCTTATCAAAACCGTGGCCTGCATATTCAGCGGTCGGGGAGCAACCTGAGCACATGACCTTTCTTGAGCAAGTTTTTTGGGGAGCCGTGGGAACAGTCTTCTACGTCTACGTGGGCTTCCCCTTGTTACTGATCGCCTGGGGCTGGCTGCGCCCAGCACGAGTCCAAAAATGGCCCTGTACGCCAAGCATCACCCTGATCATTGCTGCTTACAATGAAGAGCGCAACATTCAATCGCGGCTGGATAACGCTCTGGAATCCGACTACCCGGAGGACAGGTTGGAGATTGTGGTGGCTTCCGACGGTTCAACAGACGCCACCGAAAGCCTGACGATCGACTACCTTTCGCAAGTGAGGCTCTTGTGCCTACCCCGCCGGGGGAAGATTTTCGCTCTCCAGGAGGCTGCCTCCATGGCCCAGGGAGAGATCCTCGTGTTTTCCGATGCCAACACGTTGTTTGCCCCTCACACCTTGAGAAAACTGGTGCAGAACTTTGCCGATCAGAAAGTTGGTGGCGTGGTGGGCAATAAGATCTACAGGACCGGACCTGACGCAGAATCCGTAGCTTCTGGAGAGCAGCTCTACTGGTCCTACGACAAGCGGCTGAAGTCCTGGGAAACAGCAACTGGTTGCGCAGTCTCCGCTGACGGGGCCGCTTATGCGATCCGAAAGCAGCTATTTAAATTCCCCGAGGATCCCGCCGTGACGGATGACTTCGCGATTTCTACGGCTGTCATCGAGCAGGGTTACCGGTTGGTCTTTGAAGAGGATGCCCCGGTCTTTGAAAGAACTCTGAACGAGGCCTCTCAAGAATTCGCGCGCAAAGTGCGTTTGCTGACCCGCGGCTTGCGCGGGGTCCTCCTCAGGAGAAGGCTGCTAAACCCATTCCGACACGGTTTCTATTCCGTCGTTCTCTTCTCGCACAAGGTTCTACGACGTTTCGTCCCGATACTCCTTCTGGCGATTTTGCTGAGCAGTTTCGGGCTGTTCGGCTACAGCCCAATCTATTCAGCGGCTCTGGTCTGCCAATCTGTGTTTCTTGGCTTGGCCGTGATGGGGTGGGCTTCTCGCAACACCTTGGCGGGTCGCTTCAAGTTGCTGCTCGTCCCCTTCTATTACTGCCTGGCCAACGCCGCCGCAGTGGTGGCGATTTTCAACCTGCTCAGAGGAGAGCGAATTGAACAGTGGAGCCCACAGCGGCTCAAGGAAGCTGAGACGTTTTCCAATTCCTTGGAAGCGGCTACGAGGTGGGGCCTGGGAACAGAAAGGGATGAAAGCCGATGAACCGAATAGTCGTCTCCGTCTTGCTATCAGTTTTCTTGAGCCCGTCTGTCAGTGCTCGGATCAAAGTAGAGGATCCACACCTATTTGACTTGGCGTCAAAGGGCATTCTCAATCCCCAGGGCATCACCAGCAACCCGAGAACCAAGAGCTTTTATCTGGTTTCCAAATCCCAGGTGGTGGAGATAACGTCCGAAGGCTCGGTTCTTTCTTCTTTTTCGATCTTGAAGTTGACGAATAAAGCTGAGGGTATCGCCTACGATCGGTCACAGAAAAACTGTTGATCGTCTCAGGGAGCGAGCGAATCTATGCCGTCAACTCAGATGGCTCCGACATCTCAAGGAGGCCTTACCTGATCCTGCAGGGACCTCGCGTGTCGAACGGGGTGGCCGTTGATCCAGCCACCAAACACATCTGGATTGCTGACAAGGATGCAGAGTTGCTCGTTGAGTACGATCGTTCCGGCCAACAGCTGGACCGGGTGAGAACGACCCGCTTTTTGTCCAGTTTCGACGAGCCTCTGGGTTGGCATTCTTTGGCGACGATCTGCTGGTGGCCGACGACCGCGAAGGTTCCCGGTCGCTGTATCTTGTCTCCAAGTCCGGAGTGCTGGATCAATTTGTCCTGGCTGGGCGGGACTATCAATTTGAAGACCCGGAAGGGGTGGCCGTTTCCGAAGATGGGACTATTTGCCTGGTGACCGACCACGCAAGTCAGTTGTTTTGCTTCTCCACACCGCTGGTCTCGGTGCCGCCTCAGAACCGGGTGCCGGTGGCGACATCAATCGGCGACGCTGAGTTCATCGGGGTGGCCGTTGCCAACACGATCGACGCGGACAACCCGGTCCGGGTCATGGCTTTCGATCAATCGGGAGACGGTCGACTCTTGGCGGACGCCATCCAGCCCCTGCCCTCCCTGGGACAGGACAGTTTTCTGATCGCTGAAATCGAACGCCCCCGGACCGCAGCCGCACTCACGCTGCAGGGAGATTGGGGCCCCGTCCAGGGTTTCTTCATGCTGGGCGATCTCGCGTTAACACGTGTGGACGGCTACGGAGGCCAACTCGAAGCGTTGACCGAATTGGTCTTTCCACCGCTGAGAATCACGGAGACAGAAGCCAGCCATATGTTCCTCTTCAACCCCAGTCCGAACAGCCGGTCCGAGGTGCAGCTGCGAGTTTTGGACCCGGTCGGCATCCAGATTGGCTCTGGGGCCTTCAGCCTTGAGCCAATGGGCTCCCGGACCGGTCCTCTGCGGGAAATGATCGCCAACAGTTTGCCATTGCAAGAAGGCTATCTGGTTATCAAATCGCCGACTCCCCTGCAAGGCCTGCTCGTCAACGAACATCCGGAATCTCTGACGCTGGTGCCCGGGCTCAACTCCTCGCCAAGAAAAAGCGTCACCGCGGCTCATTTCTTCTGGGGACCGCTGGGCACGACCGAGTTACGGCTCCTCAACCTCGAACCCGAAAGCACCCGCTATCGCCTTACGATCTGGCTCGATGGTCAGGCCGACCCTCTCGTGGCACACGAAGAGGTAGGACCTGGCGTCCTCCGGACGACGGAGCTGAAGAAGATTTTCCCGACTGTCCTAGAGCCGGCTTCGGGATTCGTTCAGGTCGCCGCCGAGGCGGAGACCGGTCAGGAAGCAGCCAGGGAGTTCTTAGCGTTACTCACTTATTTGGGAACTCACGAAAAGACTGCCGCGACCATAGCTATGTCGACTCAGGGGAGTCGCAGATCGATTTATCTTCATGTAGCTCAGACGGATTCGCCTCTCCTGTTTCAGGGACTCGCGATTGCAAACCCCGGTTCGAAGGTAGCCGATCTATCGCTGTCGGTTTTTGGGCCCCAGGGCGCCCAGACCGGGATCCGGATGCTTCGCTTGCAACCTGGTGAGAGGATTGTCGGCTTGCTGAACGAATCCAAGTTTTTTGGACCCGAGTTCAAGCAGATCGGAGGCTATCTGAAGATCCTGGCCACGGAGCCGGTCCATTCCGAAACGATCTTCGGAGGAGATTCCTTCCTGTCGGCACTGAAGAGCCAGCAGTCGTTCCCTTGAAACACCGATAAAAGAACGGGCTTCACCGTTGATCACAGGAAGCTACTCGACCATGAACAACAGCCGGAGCTTCCACCGAATGAGGGGTGATCTCGACTTGGCGCCTGAAGCCTCAGTTATCATTCCAGTCAACGCAAAGACGGATCTAACCACCGTGCTGGCGGTTCTTGATGACCTGAGTCTCTATCGAGGACGGCGCCGAGTCGAGGTCATTCTCGTAGTCAACAACTTCGCCCCGGGATTTCCACCCAAGCTTCGCCATTTCAGGGAGGGGGGCCTCCGCGTTCTTTCCGTAGCGAGTGCCAGGCGTCCTGGAGAAGTGGTCATCATTGGAGCCAGAGCCCTGGGAGTTGAAGCCGCAAGATCTTCGGTCACCATTCATTTCGACGCGGACTGCCGCATCCCCGACGCGACTGCGCTGATCGACTGGTATGTTGAGATCTGCGAGAGGAACAAAGGCGTGGCCTACACTCACGTGGATTATTATCAACTTCTCTCCCTGCGTTCGGTCAAAGCCAAGATCCTTCTCCACAATCTCTTTCGCTGGATCAAGCGTGAACTCTTGGGAATCCCGACTACGCGGGGTAGCAATTATGCGATCGAGCGATCGCTGTTTCTTCGACTCTATCGATCCCGCCAGCTGTCGGTCGATCTTCAATTGGGCCCGGCGGCGAAACTCGCTGGAGCCGAGGTGGCTTACTCGGGATGCCCCTAGTTGAGTGTCTTGACCTCGGGTCGACGATTTCGGGGTGGCTGGTTTCGAATGGTTCCATACTACCTTTATCGCCTTCGCTTTAACCTGATGGCGATTCCAGCTGGCGTCGCGGGACCGCGAGCAGTTGGTCAGGCTTCGACCGAGAGTCGGATAACCGTCAGTCCCATGGAGAGTTCAGATGAGGGAACCTCGATCGAACAGAGAGTCGGTCATTCCTTCAGCTCCCGATGCGAAAGGACTGATTCGTCGACAGATTCGGGGTTCCATTTTCTTGCTGCTGGGGAGACTCCTCTCCATCAGCCTGAACCTGGCCAGCCAGATACTGCTGGTGCGGTATCTAAGCGTGAGGGACTATGGCGCTTTCGCCTACGGTTTGTCCATTCTGACGTTTTGCGGGACCTTCTCCAGCCTCGGTCTCAGATCGGCGATACCAAGATTCGTTCCCATCTTTCACGAAAGAAGGGATCAGGCGCGTTTGTCCGGAACACTGCTGATCGTGGTCGGCGGGATCGCGGTGGGCGGCGCGATTGTGATTCTAACGGTGTTCTTCGGCGGCGGTCTGCTCGAGTCAATTCTTGTAGCAGACCCCCAGGCCCTAGCCCTACTTGGTGTGCTGATCTTTCTAGTACCGGTCCAGGCCCTCGACTTGGGATTCGTCAACCTCTTTGCCAGCTTTGGAGAATCGCGTTCGATTTTCTTTAGAAAACACCTGCTGGGTCCGGCCCTCAAACTCCTGGTCGTGGCGCAAATCGTAATCTCAGGTGGCTCTGTCATGGGAGTAGCCCAGGGCTATCTAGCCGCTCATCTACTGGGACTTGCAATCTCCGGTTGGCTTCTCAAGTCGATCTTCGCGCGGGAAAACATTCATTTTCGTTTTCCATGGAGGAAGACTCGTCTGCTCGTTCGACAAGTCTTCGGCTACGCGTTGCTGGCTCTTGGCACCGATCTGGTTCCCGCGGTGATGCACTCGATCAACGTCATCATCCTCGGACGTTATTGGGGCACAGCCGGAGTAGCTGCATATGCAGTCGTGGTCCCGTTGGCACGCCTCAACCGTATTGTCCTGGGAAGTGTCACGATTCTCTTCACGCCCAATGCTGCCCGTCTGGCGGCTCGTGAGGATCGGACTGCGATCTCAGAACTGTACTGGCACACCGCACTGTGGACGAGCGTGCTTTCCTTCCCGATCTTTGCCGTGACATTTACACTGGCCCGTCCTCTGATCGAAGTGCGCTACGATGCCGAATACGGAGCCTCGGGAATCTTTGTGGCGTTGCTCTCGCTGAGTTATTTCTTCAACGCCTCGCTGGGTTGCAACAGTCACACTTTGAAGGTTTTGGGCAAAATCAAGACTCTGGTTGCCATCGATTCTGTGATCTTGGTCGTCTGTGTCACGGCAAACCTTGTCCTCGTGCCTGTATACGGGGCGCTAGGTGCGGCAGTGAGTACCGCCGGTGCGATGATCCTTCAGAACGGCCTGCGGCAAATCAGCCTTTGGAAGACTGGGATCGAACTCTTCGATCGCACCTACATCGTCCCCTACCTGGCGTTGCTGGGCTGTCTCGCTTCATTGCTAGGTCTCAGGATCCTGGGATTGGACAGTCTCGCGGGAGGAGCTGGGCTGGCCTTGCTTGCTTTTGCTGTGGTGCTCTTCGCCGCCAAGAAGCAACTAAGGGTCCGAGACCATTTCCACGAATTCGATCAACTGCCGCTGATAAGGGCACTTATCCCTTAAGACATCATGTTGCTCAAGTCGAACCAAAACCAGGTGAATCTTCCAGTGACAAGTCCTGGCGGTGGACTGTTCCAAAAAACTCTGTTGACGCTGGATTGTGCAGGGACTGCCCGACTGCTGCCAAAAAGAGAACGGCTGGTCCTGCTAAAAATGATCCTCAAACCCACTCTCAAACACCGTGCGCGAGTTGCCCCCATAGTGCAGCTTGCCGGGGAGCTGGGATCCGGCTTCCCGGGCTGGGTCTCGAAGCTCCTCTTTCATGGACAACCCCTCCGAAGCCGACTCGAACTGTATGCCTATGGCACCGGCTCGACAGTTTTTCGCACCGTCTGCGGCGGTCGAGCCAGGGTGGTCAAGATCTTGCGTCGCTCGCTTGGCCGCAATCTGGAAAACCAATTGCAGTTAGCCCAGGAATACAAGAGAAAGCACTCGATTCTGACATCTCAGCTCAACTCAAATCACCCGATCGTGCCACCCACCGATTTCGTTATTCTGCAGGCCCCCCTGTTGGACCGCCCTGCCACCGCGATGGTGCAACCTTGTCTGGATGGTCCTACCCGGGATCTTCTTCAAGACTTTAGCAAATCGGAGTTGTCGCTTCTGGTTGCACGCCAGCCGAGGTTGAGAATGCAGATCCGTGACTTTGCGAAGGCTGTCATCAAAGACTTTGAAGAGGGACGCTGCTGCCTGGACATCGTCGGTCCAGGCAACGTGCTAGTCCTTGCCCAACCCGGTGGCGAGCCATCCCTGAAAGTGGTCGATCTGGGGATGTTCGACTTGACCCGGATCCGGATTGAGACACCGGAGAGATTTGCCCGGTTGGTGAAACGCATTGAGAAGCTCCAGAGCTGGCTGTCGCTGTGCGCTCAAGCCAGCCAAAGGATCGATTCAACGAACACACGCGACACGAGCAAGCGCCTGACCAGAGGAATCGGGGACGCGGACAACCGCCGACCACTTGAAGGAGAAGTCAGTTGACCAGCAAGCACGCCTCGACATCTGTCGCCTACGTCATGTCCCGTTTTCCAAAACTGACCGAGACCTTTGTGCTCTACGAAATTCTGTCCCTGCAGGAGCAGGGCTTGCGAGTTGAGGTCTTCCCGCTCCTGAGGGAACGCCAAGCCGTGGCTCATCCGGAAGCCGAACGAATCGTCCGGCGAGCTCATTACGAGTCCTTTGTCTCCTGGTCGATCCTCCGGGCCAATCTGTGGTTCCTCATGACCCAACCGGGCATCTATCTCAAGCTGTGGCTAGAGCTACTGGTGGGAACATGGGGTCGCTGGAATTTCTTCTTCGGCAGCCTAGGCATTCTCCCAAAGACGGCACTCTTCGCCTTGAAGATGAAAAAGCTCGAGATTGGTCACGTTCATGCTCACTTTGCCAATCATCCGGCCATGGCGGCACTGATCATCAACCGTTTGACGGGTATCCCTTACAGCTTTACAGCCCATGGCTCGGACTTGCACGTCGAACGGCGAATGCTGGACAAGAAGGTTGAGAACGCCAGCTTCGGGATTGCCGTATCCGAATACAATCAAGAACTCATCATCAAGGAGTGCGGTGAGGAGGTCCGGAACAAGATCTTTGTCATTCATTGTGGAGTCGACACCTCTCTATTTCGACCTTTGGCCAAGGGAAAAAACTCGAGCGTCTTTCAGATCCTCTGCGTCGCCTCCTTCGAGGAAGTCAAAGGCCACCGCCACCTGATCGAAGCCTGTCGGATTCTAGCTTCGGAAGGAATAAATTTTGAATGTCACCTGGTCGGAGACGGACCGCTTCGCACCGAGATAAAACGTCGGATCCGGTGTGCCGAGCTGAGCCGGCACTTTCTGAGTCATGGAGCCCAACCGCGGCCACGAGTCGTCAAGCGCCTCCATCAGGCGGACGTTTTCGTGCTGCCCAGCGTCCCTACTCGGCAGGGCAAAAGAGAGGGCATTCCGGTGGTTCTCATGGAAGCTATGGCTTCCGGCTTGCCCGTGGTCTCCAGTCGAATCTCGGGGATCCCCGAACTGGTCACCGACGGCAAAGACGGATTTTTGATCGAACCGGGCGACATCGAAGCTCTGGCGGACCATCTGTGCCTGTTACAGCGCGACGCGCAGCTTCGAGCCAGGTTGGGTGAGGCTGCACGAGCAAAGATCTGCCTTCAGTTCGATCTTCGCAAGAGTGCTGAACGACTGAACTCGCTGTTTCGGAACCAAGCAGCGCTGAGCGGACTTCAGCTTGAAACGCGGCCAGCAAGGGAGCACTCCGTTCTTGCCTCGGGTCATCCCTCGTTCGATCAATCAGATATCTGAAGCCTTCCTCAAAGCAGCAACGTAATGTCTACAACGATCGACTTAGCCTCAGATCCCGGCGCGGAACACCGCGCTCGGGACCTTCGAACTCGCCTGGCCTGTATAATCCCGGCCCTGCAGCCGACAACGCGTGGATTATCCGGGCTCGCTGTGGCCGCTGCCCTGTCTCTGTGTGGGGCCACCGGAATTCTCTTGATCAGGCTGGAACCACTCTTCGTCATCGGCGCGGTCACGCTGGCGGTTGCCACCATTCTCATGTTCCGTTGGCCTGAACTGGGAACGCTGCTTGGTTTTCTAGCGCTATACACGAATGCTCCCGCTGTGGCGGTTCATTTTCACGGCTCACCCAATGCTGTGGCTGTCTCCTTTCTTCCCTTGTTTGGTGTCCCACTGTTCTATTCCATTCTGTACCGTCGAGAAAAATTGATCCTGGACCGGACCTTTCGGCTCATGCTGGCGTTACTCCTGGCAACGACGGTTTCAGCCTGCTTTTCCAAGGACCTGGGGATTGCTCTTGAATGGATTCTGACCTTTGCGGTAGAGGGCCTGGTTCTCTATTTCCTGATCACTAACGTGGTTCGGACTCTTCCAACGCTGAAACGTGTCGTGGCAGTTCTGCTCATCGCATCGGCTTTCCTGGGCGGCCTCAGCTTGCTGCAGGAATTCGGCCACTCCTACTCAAATCAATTCGGAGGATTTGCTCAGAAGAATCTCGAGTTTGTAAAAGGAGAGGAAGAGTTTCGTAGTGCCCAGGAGAAAGTTCGATTGGCGAACCGGGCGGAGGGACCTCTGGGCGACGCGAATCGTTACGCCCAAATCCTCATCGTTCTGGCACCCCTGGGACTTGTGGCCTTTTTCGGCGCGCGCAGCCTGCCCAGCCAGCTGGCATGGGCGCTCGTATTGATGTTGATTCTCGCCGGAATCTTCCTGTCTTACTCGCGCGGCGGGTTCGTCGCTCTGGCTCTGCTAGGCGTGCTGTGCGGGGCGATGGGTTTGCTACCTCCTCGGTCGATGGCGGCGGCCTTTGTCCTCATTTTGCTCCTCGCTCCGCTTGCGGCGCCAGACTATCTTGGGCGGATCATGTCACTATCAACCGCCAAGAACCTGACGTCCCGAGAAAATGCCGGGCAGGCGGATGGCGCTATTCGGGGCCGTGCCACAGAGATGCTTGCGGCCGCAAATGTCTTCACAGACCACCCTTTGATCGGTGTTGGTCCGGGGCAATACGCACCTTTCTACTCGATCGACTACCAGTCCAATCCGGACATCTCCTTCAGACACATTCCCCAAACTCGACGCGCCCACAGTCTGTATCTGGAGTTGGCGGCTGAAACGGGGCTCGTCGGTTTGGGCATTTTTCTGTTCATGGTGGGCGGCTTGATGAGGCAACTCTGGCAGTTTCGGAGTCGTTTCCGGGATCAGTTCCCGGAGCTGGAGATGCTCGCTGCGGGCGTATTCCTGGGGCTGACTGAATATATGGCCACAGCTGTGTTTCTCCATCTGTCGTTCCAGAGGTACTTCTGGCTTCTCCTGGGATTGGCGGCTGTCACCGTGCGAATACTCAGGCTCCAGGACAAGGGGCTGAAGCAAATGCCTGCCCGACTGCGGACGGGACCGGTCCGGCTGAGGCCGGAGGAGGGAAACGCATATGACTAATCTCAGCCTAGACATTCGAGGTATCCATACACTGAGGGGCGGCGCCAGAGTGGACGCGCCGGACGAGTTCGAGCCAGCTGGCTTGTACCACTCTCGGGTGAGTCTTCTGCTTGGCCGTTGGCGTTTGACCGCCCTCTGTACAATGATTCTTGCCACCACTTGCGCTATCCAACTTGCCACGGTGAGTCCCTTGTTCCGCGCCACTTCGAAGATCCAAATCACTCCCGGCTCGGAGCGCGTTCTGCCCTACGAAAATCTTCCCAAGACCACAGAAGCGTACTATGCGACCGACGCCTATATTCGAACCCTCAAGGAAGTTCTGGAGAGCGAGGCTCTAGCGAACAGGGTTCTGGATGGACTCGATCTTACCGATGATCCGACCTTTAACAATCCGCCAAGCTCGGGTTTTCTGCTGGAGGCTTCGTCTGCGGTGTTCGGGATCTTCAGCAACCTGTTGTTCATGTCCCAGGCGGGGGACGATCAAGGGGCCAGGGCGAAGGCGATCAAGCTGCTCACCGAGAATCTGGACGTCGAGCTTCCCCTCGGGACACGTCTTCTGGAAGTTCATTATTCGTTTCACGACGCTGACCGGGCGGCAAAGATTACCAATAGCTACGTCAGCGAACTGGTTGAGATGGATGTCCTCAACCGGAACGAAGCCGCCTCCAAAGCCCAGTCCTTCCTCCGAGGTCAATTGGTGGTTCTGAAGGAGCAGCTTGAAGAATCAGAAAGTCGACTCGTCAACTATGCCCGTAGGAACGGAATTCTCGACATCGATAAGAATCAAGAAGTTGTCTTGAATCGGTTGCGCGATCTGAGCCAGGAACTGACCAGAGTTGAGTCAAGTTTGATTGCCCTTCGAGCCCAGCAGCGGATCCTCGAGAATGCGTCAGTCGACTCCTTTCCCGAGAGTCTAGTGAACCCGAAGATTGAAAACCTCCAGGAGCGCCTGAGCCAAGTTGAGCAGAAGCTGGCGAGCCTCTCCGGCCGTTTCGGAAAGAATTGGCCTTCCACCCTTCAGGCGGAGAAAGAAAGAGAGGCACTGTCGCGAGAAGTCGCCTCAGTCAAAATGGCCGCCATTGAGCAGGCAAAGTTGGATTACCAGGTTGGCCTCGACCACTATCAAATGCTCTCGGAGCGCTTGCAGAGGCAAAACCAATTTGCCAGTAACGTTGACAGCAGCCTAATCGAGTTCAATATGCTTCGGCGGGAGATGGAAACAAACCAGTCCCTTTACGAAGGAATCCTGCAGCGGCTAAAAGAGACCAATGTCGCCGCGGCTCTCCAAACCAGTCATCTTCGGATCCTGGAAGAGGGCCGGTCCGCTCACTCGCCGGTCTGGCCCCACAAGACACAATTCATGGCTATCGCTATCGTGCTAGGGCTGCTGCTCGGCTTCGGAATGGCGGTTTTCCTCGAGTCCCTGGATACCACTTTCAGGACACCCACCGACTCGGAGCGATTCCTTAACGTCTCCTGCCTGGCGGTCGTACCTGCCATGGCCAGCCTGACGGCGCCTTTGAATCGCAAGCGTCTGACCTCGGGAAGGGGAAACGATGCTGGTTCGACGGCCGTCTGCAACGGATACGGTAGCCGTTCCTGGGAGGCGTTTCGCTTGATTCGGACCTCGATTCTCCATTCTGACCTAGCGGGCCCCGTACAGACGGTGCTGGTCACTTCCGCGTTGCCCGGAGAGGGTAAAACTACGGTGGCCGTCAACACGGCGCTTTCGCTGGCTCAAAGCGGCGCTCGCACACTGCTGATCGATCTCAATCTCAGAAATGCCGCGCTCTCGAGATTGTTCGATCTGCCTGATTGGCAGGGACTGAGCAACTTCCTCTCGGACCGAACCGATCTCACTTCCCAGATCAGCCCTACGCTGGTAGACAATCTCTTCGTGCTCCCCGCAGGTCCCCAACCAAGTGGCCCCATTCAACTGATCGACTCCCCCCGGACGAGTTACGCGCTTGGCCTTCTGGGACAGTTCTTCGACGCCATCGTGATCGATACTCCTCCCCTTCTTCACAGCGGTGATGCACTGGTCCTGTCGTCCCAGGCCGACGGTCTAATTTTTGTCATCGAAGGGGGGAAGACCCTCCGCCAGGCGGTTCGGAAGGCCTTCAGCTACCTCAAGCAAGCCGACGCTCGAATTTTGGGAACAGTGATCAACAATGTGGACGTCAGGAGACCCGAGTACAGCTACGACTATGGTGCGCGAACGCAAACTCTTCGAGGCTGGCCACTGAGCCATCAACTGTTTGGAAAACGGGGTGTCCAAAATGAAACTTGATCGTGGGAATCGCTCCCTCGCTGACGCTTCGGGCTCCGAAAGATCTTGGCCGAGCGCCTCATTGACTTCGAGGTATTCCTACGGAGCCCGAAGCGTTAGCGAGGGAGCTCTTCCAGTTTCTTTCAGAATTATCCGAGGGACCTCGCGTGCGTAAACAACTGCCCATGCTTAAGACAATAGATTTTGATCTCCACGGCATCGTGGGCGTCCGCTTGATCGACGCGACGTCGGCCCAAGAGCGGATGGTCGCCCGTCAACTGGGACCGATTCAGGCGCCACTGAAGCGAGACCCCGACATCCAAGTTAGGTTCGTAGATCGCCTTCGCCACGAATCAACCTTGCACCTGCTGGGAGTCGACGATGCAGCTTTTCATGAGAACGCCTTTCTGGTGCTACGAGGGAAAGGGAAATCGAAGGTCCGAGTTCAGATCCCTTTCCATCGGATTGGAGGCCAATGCGAGATCGTCTGCCAGCGCAATCTGACGTCGGTTCCCTTGTTGACCTCTATCGTAAACCTGACGATGCTCAGCAAAGGTTTCTTGCCCCTCCATGCCTCAGCTTTCTGTTACAACGATCAGGGGGTGCTCGTAACCGGCTGGGCCAAGGGAGGAAAGACCGAGACCCTGTTGGCATTTCTCTCCAACGGCGCCAGCTATGTCGGCGACGAGTGGATCTATCTGCGCCTTGATGGAAGGCGGGCCCTCGGCATTCCCGAGCCGATCAGGTTATGGGGGTGGCATCTGGAAGAGCTGCCAGCACTAAGAAACAAGCTATCCCAGCGAAATCGCTGGAGGCTCCGATCCTTGGAGTTGGCCGCTCGATCGTTCGAAAAAATGGGGCCTAACGGGGACACGCCTCCAAGTCCCTGGCAAGACCTTGCCCAACGTCTCGGCCACCTCGTCAAGCGCCGGTGTCATGTCCACATTGAACCGCTCACGGCCTTTGACTCCCCGCATTGGGTGGGTTCTTGCCACCCCAAGAAGCTCTTCCTTGTGGGCAGCCACGACGCTTCAGAAATCGACATCGAACCGATCTCGGGCCTGGAGGTGGCAGAGAGAATGGTTTTTTCCCTCCGGGAAGAGTTCGCGGGTCTCTTTTCCTATTACAACAAGTTTAGGTTTGCCTTCCCGCAATTGCCCAACCCGTTGATTGACCGCTGTCTGGCTGTGCGGCCCTCAGCGCTGGCAAAATCTCTCCAGGGACTGGAATCCTACCGAGTGAGCCATCCCTACCCAGTTTCTTTTCCCTCCCTCTTCCAACAGATGCGTCCCTATTGTGAATAATCGGCCTCGAACTCTCACTGGCAGCTTCCCCAGGAGTTGGCAGGCATTAAAAGGAAAGCAGATCTGGGAATCGAGCCTTACAAGAGCGCTGTTTCAGACGTGCTTTCAGCCGCCCGCCGTGGTTGGTCTTTTCCACTCGAGGCATTTGTCTCCTAGCGGTGCAGAGGACCCACGCTGGATCGACAATGAGGGTGGAGCCGAAGTCGTCTATTCAAAGGCACTCGCCTACCACCTGACCGGAAACCGAAACTATGCCGATGAGGTGAAACAGATTCTCCAGGACGTCATGATCAAGGTCCTTGAAATCACCACCGAGAAGCGCCAATGCCAACTCAACTTCGGCTGGGGCACGCCGGAATTCGTGGCTGCGGCAGATCTGATCGGGGAGTACTGGCGGGGGATGAAGTGCCAGGGGCCTTTGACGACCAGGCCCGGTGACAACCAGTTGGGAAGAGGAGATTGCCAGCGGCTTTTTCAAAATTGGTTGGCCAAGAATCCCTACTATATCGTCTCCATGACTCATGGCATCAACAATTGGGGAACCGCGGCGGCTGTCGCCACAGGTTACATCGCCGACTTTCTTTGGGATCGGGCGGACGTCGAGCTGGTCCATCGGAATCCGAGTTACATCAACGGCGGAAGGAGCTTTCTGTTCACCCCTGGCGAAGCCTACCAGCACATCAAGACGCATCTAATCGACAGCATGAACAGTTACGCGGTCAGCTACGGCAGCAGCCGCTCCTGCGACCTGATGTCGGATAGTCCTGATCAGGATCCTCGGTTTGGATTGCCGGTCAAGAGCCAGATCACCGAGAATGGCATTCTTCCCGCCGACGCACGCCGGCAAGAAAAGTGCAACATTCGTGTATACAACGGCAATTATCAGAACTATCCCCAAATCAACCTGGATAATCTGATTGCCTACTGCGAGTTGCTCAATCGGCGCGGCGACACTTCCTGCTTCGACAACATCGATAACTCCGACATCCCCAACTTTAGTTTCAGCGACAAACGAGGAAAAAGCTGGGTAACCCACCTGCACCCCGGACGAGGTTCCCTGGAGCGAGCCCTGGACGCGATCATCACAGATGCCGGCACTGTCTGGAAACGAGAGGGAGGGCTGACGGTCGCCTACCGCTATTATCGAAAAAACAAGCGTCTGCCAGGGACACAGCTGTCCAATTGGGCACAGTTCATTGTTGACCGCGGTGCCGGACATTGTCGTCAGAGCATCTGTTTTGGGGGCCTCACGCACGGCTTTGCACCCGGGGAGGACCCGGGTCTCCCGCCAACGGTGGCGCCTCCCGGCACAGTGCTGCCTATTACTCCTTCTCCGCCGGCCCCCCCTCTCAACTTGAGGGTCGTCGAGCTGATGGAGGACTCCTCCCCGTCGATTCGCCTGACCGACGACACCCGGGTCAGCAGTCGCCAGCCAAGCAAGAACTACGGCACCGCCGACTTTCTGAGGGTGCGTAAGTCGTCCGAAGGATGGACCAGTTTCCTCAGGTTCGAGGTGAGCGGAATCGAGAGCTCTATCAGCAGCGCCGTGGTGCTCCTTTACGTCACCAACGAGAGCAATTCGGCGGGTTCGATCTATCTGGCTTCAAACAGCATGCAAGGATCGCTCCAACCCTGGACCGAGGAAACCCTCACCTGGGAGAACGCTCCCGACTCGATCTCTCCTCCGCTCGATTCTCCCGGCACCGCCTCCGTCGGTGCGTGGATCGAGTTTGACGTATTGTCGGCTGTCACCGGAAACGGAACCTACAATTTTCGCCTGGACGGCACCTCTGAAAACAGCGTCTTCTTTAGTTCCAAGGAAGGCGACAGAGCACCCCGGATGGTTGTCAACTAATGTTCACTGTCGCGTTGATCGGAGCAGACGGCTCGGGTAAGTCCAGCGTGAGCCGTCATCTGGAACGGACTCTGCCATTTCCCACGAAATACGTCTACATGGGCGTCAATCTCGAAGCGAGTAATCTGGTTCTGCCTTCGACTCGTCTGTTGTTGGAATGGAAACGCGCCCGGGGGAGGCGTCCTGACCTCTCCCGACCCCGAAGCCTTACCGTACCGCCCGCAACCGGCCTCACCGGAAGGGCAGGATACGCGCTTAAGAGAGTGCTTCGAGTGTCCAACCTGATGGCCGAGGAGTGGTTCCGGCAGATTATCGTTCGAGGCTATGTTCGGCGCGGCCTTGTGGTCCTACTCGACAGGCACTTCTACTACGACTACCACGCTCACGACGTGACCGCCAAAGGCCTTCCCTGGATCAACCGTCTTCATGGCTGGATGCTCGAAAAGCTCTACCCTAAACCTGATTTGACACTCTGCCTGGACGCTCCTGCGGAGGTGCTCTGGAAACGGAAGACGGAGGGAAGTACGGAAGAAATCGCTAAACGACGCGAGGAGTACCTTCAGTTGAATGGTGTCGTGGACGACTTCTTTCTGGTGGACGCCACTCAGAGCGAAGCGCGGGTTGGGGCTGAAGCTGCCCGCATTATCACAGATTTCTTGCTTACTCGGCGCTCAGAGTTATGAGCAACTTGGCGTTAGCAATCGCGGAAAGAGCCTCCTCGAGCCGCGGATTCAGGCAACTGCTTGGCCGCCTTGAACGGAAGAGCAGTCAGAATCCAGATCTTTTGAGGATCTTGACATATCACCGGGTGGGGGGGGCGTCCTGCCAATCGGCCGGTTACGCGCGCATGACCGTCCCCAGGCAGGCCTTTGCACTGCAGATCGAATTTCTCGCGAAGAACTACCACTTGATCTCGCTGAAACGAGTACTCGAAGCGCTCACAACAGGCCGACAACTCCCCCGTAAGTCGGTGCTGATTACTTTCGACGATGCTTACCTGGACTTCCAGGAATTTGCCTGGCCCATTCTCAAGAGGAATGGAGCACCGGCTGTCTTGTTTGTTCCCACCGCCTATCCGGACTCATCGATGCCGTTCTGGTGGGACAGGATTTCCGCGGCGGTGTATCAGACTTCACGAACAGCTGTGGAAACCGGTGACACCCGGCTGCCGCTCCGACAGTCCCAGGATCGAGAACGCGCTGTGTTGCACCTCATGAATCTCGTGAAGAGCCTGCCCCACAGCGAGGCGATGAAGTACGTCCACAGTGTCGTGCAGCAATTGGGGGAACCGGAGCTGGAAAAGCTCACATTGAGCTGGCCGGCGCTCAGAGAGTTGGTGGCGGACGGCGTCGAGGTGGCGCCCCACAGCCGTACTCACCCCCTCATGAATAGGGTCTCCGTTGAGAGGGCCTGCCGCGAGGCTGTCAGATCTCGACACGATCTGGAGCGCGAACTGGGCTCTTCGCCTCCGGTCTTCGCCTATCCGGGGGGAAGCTTCACCGATGAGGTAGTGCGAATGCTCGAGGAGCGGAACTTCAGGCTCGCGTTTACCACCGTTCGGGGCATCAACAACCTGAAGAAGGCTCATCTTATGAGACTGAAAAGGATCAACGTCGGGCGGGCAACCGGTCTCACTCTGCTACGGACCCAGTTGCTGCCCTGGTCCGCCTGGCGAACCGGCTTTCGGGCTTAGGAGCCCGTCCGAGTAGGAGGGATAAACATGAAGATACTGCTTGCAAGTCCTATTTCGACCGAGGCTATCCAGAAGCTTCGCGAACGCCATGACGTCATCTCTGCGTTTGACACCGACTCTAAGCTGCTGGGCCAACTGCTGGCAGATCGTGAGGCGCTCGTCTTTCGGAGCGGGGTCGAAATTGATCGAGAGGTCCTGCGCAATGCTCCCAATCTACGTCTGTTGATTCGCGCGGGTTCGGGGATTGACAACCTGGACCTCGACTACGTCCGAGAGCAGAGGCTCCATCTGGTCCGAATCCCTGAACCAGGTGCCAAAGCAGTCGCCGAAATGGGCTTTGCCTTGATGCTGGCTCTGAGCAGGAACCTGCTCGAAGCGGATCGGCTGACCCGCCGGGGAGACTGGGCCAAACAACGACTCACCGGCTACCTTCTGTGGGGAAAGACGCTGGGTGTGGTCGGAGCTGGAAACATCGGGAGTCGGGTGGGTGAGCTGGGAGCTGCCTGGGGAATGCATGTGCTGGGCTGCACCGAACATACCGACCAAGTCGAAGCCTCCAGGCTGCTCCAGAAGGGGATCCGTCTCGCCAGTTTGAAGGAGGTTCTTTCCGCTTCGGACTTCATCTCTCTCCACTTACCGCTTCAGCCTTCCACTCGTTACCTGATTGGAGAGGAGGCTTTTGCAATGATGAAACCCGAAGCCGTCCTTATCAATCTGGCTCGCGGGGGAGTAGTCAACGAAGCGGCGCTGCTCAGCGCTCTGCAGAGGAAGCGATTGAGAGGGGCAGCTCTTGACGTCCACGAGTCGGAAAGCCAGGGAACGATCTCGCCCCTGGCAAGCCTGCCCAATGTTTTGCTCACCCCCCACATCGGCGCGGGCACCTTTGATAGTCAGCGAGAGATCGGTGAGCGCATCATCCAAATCGTCGAGTCCTGGTCTTCGAGGCGAAGCGCCACCAGGGCCAACCACCCTGTCGCCATGGCCTAGGAGAATAACAATCATGAAGAATACTAAGACCAAGCAATTCAAGGAGTTGCTGTTATCAGACCGTCTCGAGTTCCTGATGGAAGCCCACAACGGGTTGAGCGCAAAGATTGTCGAGGAGGCGGGCTTCAAAGGAATCTGGGGCAGTGGACTCTCAATATCAGCTGCCCTGGGAGTGAGAGACAGCAACGAAGCTAGTTGGACACAGGTGCTGGAGGTCGCGGAACTCATGAGCGACGCAACCAGCGTGCCTATTCTGCTCGACGCGGATACCGGTTACGGGAATTTCAACAACTTTCGCCGGCTCGTGCGAAAACTGGAGCAGCGCGGAGTTGCGGCCGTTTGCATCGAAGACAAGCTCTTTCCCAAGACCAACTCCTTCGAAGCGAGCAGCAACCGCTGGCTGAGATTGATGAGTTTGCCGGCAAGATCAAGGCGGCAAAGGATACCCAAATTGCCGAGGACTTCTGCGTCGTAGCCCGAGTGGAAGCCCTGATCGCGGGTTGGGGGTTGGGCGAAGCATTGAAGCGAGCAGAAGCTTATTGGCGGGCAGGCGCGGACGCTATCCTGATGCACAGCAAGCACTCCACTGCCTTCGAGATCCTGGAATTCATGGGTCAATGGGGCGGCGTCTGCCCGGTAGTCATCGTCCCCACGATGTACTATAAAACTCCCACCTCCGTCTTCGAGAAACATGGCATCAGCACGGTGATCTGGGCCAACCAATTGCTGCGTGCCGGGTTGAAGGCAATGCAGGAGACTGCCCGCGATATTGCAAACCGGAGATCTCTGATGGGTGTCGAAGACCGGATTAGTTCCGTCCAGGAAATCTTCAGGTTGCAAGACACGTCCGAGCTCTTACAAGCTGAACGGCGCTACCTGCCCGAGGAAGTTCCGTTCCGAACAAGCATCCCAGGAATTCGAAGCCACAGGATGACCGCCAGGAAGAAGAGAGCGCCTTGGAGTGCCGTGGCCACGCCACAGCCTTGAGTCCGCGCCCGAATGGGGCCAGGCCCCAAGTTCAGCCTTCGGGGGAGAAGAGCGGCGGCATGGCTGCGCGCACTCCAAGGGCTTCTCCTAGTTACTTTCTTGAATGCTCCGGCCACCGGCCGGGGGATGGACTTAAGATGAGAAATACCAAACCGCCAGCAGTAATCATCGGTCTGGACTGCATTACCGGGCTGCAGACCGCCCGAATCCTCAGTTCATACTCAATCCCTGTCGTAGGCCTGGCGGCGGATACTGGTCACTACTGTTGCAAGACCAATGCTTGCAGCAGAATACTCCGTTCCGACCTCACTGGTGAGGGGCTCGTTCAGACCCTTTGCGATTTGGGAAAGACCCTGAACCCAAAAGGAGTGCTCTTCCCGTGCACCGATCAGAGCGTTTTGGAAATCTCGCGGAGTCGCGACTCCTTACAGGGCTTTTGGGGAATCGATCTCCCTGATCAGGAAATCCTCGAGATGTTGGTGGATAAGGTTCAATTCGCTCGATTCGCCCGAGAAAAACAACTCCCCGTTCCTACGACCTGGTTCGTAAGGAATCGGAAACAGATGGAAAGCGTCAGCCTCGAAACGCGTTATCCATGCATCCTGAAGCCCCCGATACGAACGAGCGTCTGGGAGCGCAACGCCAAATGCAAGGTTTTCCGCGTAGCTTGTCGGCAGAATCTAATGGATCTGTACGACCGCTGCTCCGGGTGGGCTCCGGAACTGATGATGCAGGAGTGGATTCACGGTCCGGACTCAGAACTCTACTCGTTCAATGCCTATTTCGACGCCAAGTCAAATCCCCTGGCCACCTTCATCGCCAAGAAGATCCGCCAATGGCCGCCCCGGACCGGAACCAGTTGCCTGGGCGTCGAATGCCGCAACGATTCTGTACTGGGAGAGGCCCTGAGGTTGTTCCAAAGCGTCAACTTCCGGGGTTTGGGCTATCTCGAGATAAAGAGGGACTCGCGAAGCGCCAAGTACCTGATTATCGAGGCCAACATCGGCCGCCCGACAGGAAGATCCGCTATCGCCGAAGCTGGAGGAGTCGAGTTACTCCATACCCGGTACTGCCACATTCTCGGGCGGCCTCTTCCCCAGAACCGCCAACAAGAGTACGACGGCGTCAAATGGGTCTATCTGAGACGAGATTTGCAGTCTGCCTTCCACTATTGGCGGCGTGGCGAGCTCACCTGCCGGCAATGGCTACGCTCTCTCCGGGGCCGAAAAACCTACGCTGTGGCGTCGCTTCGCGATCCAATACCTTTCCTGACCGATTTCCTTGGTGCAGCCCGGCGGCTTCTTGCAGGTCATGGCCCAGGAAGACGGCTCTGGTCCCGCAGAGCGATCGAGAAGTTCCAGACTCTTGCGACCCGCCAGTAGGACTCGAGAACCCAGCTCCGCCCTGTGCACACGGCGCCGATTCTCGACGCACTCCAGGGCGCCTGCGGCGCAATGGTCAAATCAAGTTCCAGCTTAGCCCATCCCCTGGCCGGTGGCCGGATCATTCAGAAAAGAAACTGGGAAGAGCTCCTACCTATCCAATACTTCATGTCGGTTTGTCCCGACGCTTTCGTTCACTCTTACAAGGCCGAATCGGCTCTGAGGAGGCGCAGCATCTATTGACGGGCTTCCTTCTGGTGGCTAGACTTCCTCTCACAGTAGGTTTTATTTCCTATACCCATTAAGTCGATCACTTCGGCTAAATCCAGGGCAAGGAGGCGGTTACAATGCTCAATCCTGTCATGTTTTTGCGCAATCTGTTCCGTTGGATCCGCTGTTGGATCTGTCACTGGGCCTGCGTGGGAGTCCTGCCCTGGCCATCCGTTTTCGATGGTGTTTCCACTTCCCGGACCAGTAGTTCCGGGTACGCGGGCGGGGCTGCCAACCAAATTCTAGTCTCGATGCCGGCGGGAGTGCAGACAGGAGATCTGCTGATTGCAGCTATGGGAGTTTCCATCAACCCGACTGTCACAGTCTCAGCCGGCTGGACTCAGATCGCCGAGGAAGATTGTCCCGGTTTCGCCTGCGAGCTCTCCGCCTACTGGCGCATCGCGGACGGAACTGAAACAGACATCACCTTCAGTTTCGGACCGAATCCCCGGCAGGCTGCAGGTGCCGTGTTCCGCTATTCGGGGACCCATCAGAGCGATCCGATCGGGGATCATGCAACATCTTCGGATACCTCCACCACACCGACTGCGCCGGCCCTCCCCTCATTGGATCCGAATTCCCGAGTGCTCTGGCTCTGTCTGGCCAATAATGCCCAGCGGACTCTCAGCAATCCCCCGGCGGATTCCCGCTTCGAGCAGGCCTCCACGGCTCCCGTGGGACCTGGCACCAGTGCTGCGGCTGACGGAGTGAACCTCAGAGGATCGGACCGGCTGTTCGCACCCGGCGGGGCCAGTCCGGCAGTTCAGTGGACCTTGACGAAAACGTTTGAAGGGGGGGCCGTGGATCCCGCCTATGCCGGAGATCCCTGGAGGACTCTCAGTATTCAGATCCGGGGTGGAGACCCCTGCCCACACACCGTCAGCCTGGCCAGGCCGATAGACACAACGCGGCTCGCCAAAGCCGATCACCCGCGCTTCGACGGTTGATCGGAGCGCCGGATCATTCAGGGGAGAAAACCTGGCAAGCGTCGACTCGGTTGCCGACGGAGACCCTGTAGAACAGCCACCCTCAAGCTGTCTCAAAACTAGCTAGCCCGGATTATGCAAGAGATCTGGATTCGAGTGGATTGGGGATCAGAAAAAATGCCGTAGCTCTCTGATATAAACGGGTTTATTAAACAAATCCTTATCGGAGAACTACGGCAATGTCAAACCCAGTCTGTCAGACCACCCTGGCATTTCACTCGCACACACAAATCACGGCTCGTTTTGATGGTGGGAACCTGACTTCCGATGCCGGATGGCTGTTGTTTGGTTCCCTGGATCGGCAAGATCGACTCTGCGAGGACTTCAGTTCGTGTATTGCGGATAGCCGGGACCAACGCTACGTTCGTCATGAGCAGTTAAAGCTGATCCGACAACGAGTCTTTCAGATCGTTGCCGGGTACGAAGACTGCAATGACGCGGACACGCTGCGCTCGGATCCCATGCTCAAGACCGTCTGTGATCAGTTACCTGAGAGCGATCCTGACTTGGCCACCCAGGCAACTTTTTCCCGTTTGGAAAACTCTGTCAGCAAGAAGGATCTCATGCGTCTGAGCCGGGGGTTCCTACAGCGTTATGTCCGCTCGCTGAAGAAGAGACGCCCCGACCCGGTCATCTTGGGCCTGGACAGTACTGACGACCACACTCACGGCCAACAGGAATTCTCTTTTTACCACGGCTATTACCGAAACCACATTCTGCATCCTTGGCTGATCTTCGATGCCGTTACGGGGGACCTGGTCACTGTCGTATTGAGGCCTGGAAACAAGGGGGCTGCCTCTCACATCGTTCCTATTCTGAAACGAATCGTGAAAGCCATTCGACGAGAAGTTGGCAAGGAACTTCAAATTGAGATCCGGGCCGACAGCGGCTTTGCCACGCCTCGGCTCTACGAGTTCTGTGAATCTGAAGAGAACAAACTCCAATATGTCATTGGGTTAAGCCGGAACCCCCGCCTGCAACGGATGGTCGAGCCGATGCTCGAGTCGACTCGACTCAGGTTCGACGAGTTCGAGGAAAAACAGCGTCAGTTTGACGAGTTTCTTTATCGAGCCGGCAGCTGGGATCGATTCCGTCGCGTCATCGTCAAAGTGGAAGTCGACCATCGGGGGATCAATCGTCGCTTTGTGGTCACCAACCGAGACGATCTCTCTTCCCAGTCCCTTTATGATCACTACACCGATCGAGGACAGTCGGAGAACTTCATCAAGGCTTTTAAGAACCATCTGAGTATGGATCGGCTGAGCTGTCATCGATTCCTGGCCAACCAGTTTCGACTTCTCCTGCATGGGCTGGCTTACCAGATGTTCGTCCGACTCCGCGATTATCTGTATGGAACCCCCTGGCAGAAACTCGAAATCGAAACTTTGCGTCGCCGGGTCCTCAAAATTGGGGCGCGGGTTCGACAAACCACTCGACGCATCTGGGCCCATCTTTCCTCCGGCTTTCCGGAGCAGGCCCTTTTCCTCCTCGTCTTGAATCGCCTTAACTCCAGCTAGCCTCTCCTAGCTCCCGAATGATCGTTTAGGACACTCATTCAGGCCCAACTCCGTCTGAAATTCACTCCCCCACCTACTCCACACGGCTCGTCCACAGAGATCCCTCGAAAAGCCGCCTGTCGCACCTTCGATCTCCCGATTTGGGCCACTTTCGACTCTCTTTTCAACTCCGGCCTACGATTCTTGCATAATCCGGGCTAGAGCCTGGTGTTTGGCCTTTCAGGAAAACGGAGTTTCAAGACCGCGGGAGGCGCCTTCCCAGGCGGCGATCTTATTGAAAATAAGACCTTTGTAGTCGGACGTGACTCTCCGTTCGCGGCCTCGGAAGGCGCCTCCCACAATCCTGAAAATCACTCTCTTGAAGCTTGCCAGGGAGGTTTTGAGACAGCTTGGTTGAGAGTCACGGTATTGACGATCTGACCAGCGCCGGGATTCAACTGACGGCTGTCCGCACGAGCCGTAGAGAAGCCTGGTGCGATCGTCAAGGCCAAGAAAAGAGTCTGAACTGTGAGAGGAAAAGACCTCAGTCCGCCCTCCAGCGGGAGTGAAGATTGCGCTTTTGGGGGAGTATAGGAGAATTGGCGAGTCTAAACAATCTCCCTGCCGGCCCCTCACTTCACGGCAGTGGGTATTTCAGATCGTAGCGGGCCACGATCTGGCTGGTCAGGATCAGGCTCTCGTCCATGTAGGCAACTTCTGAGTCGATCGGGAAAATGATCTGGTAGTTCCCTTCCCGGGCGAACTCATCGATCACCTTCTGCAGTTTGTCGCTGTGTGCCCGAAAAAGAGCGTCGCGCCGGGTGGAGATCTCAGCCTGGGTGTCTTCCTGGAATCGGTTGAACTCAGTTTCCAGCCTCTCCAGCTGTTTACTGACACTCTCCGGGTCCGTCCCACCACCCTGATTGAGCTGTTCCCGCAACTGGTTGATGGCATCGATTCGCTTGTCTGATTCCTGGTTCTTGGAGTCGATGAACTGCTCGATCACTGCGATTTGCGCCTTCACTTCGGCCACTGTCTGAAGCGCCTCAGTAAAATCGACGAAAACTACCTTGGGAGGCGTTTGGGCCGATGCCGGGACCCCGAGAACTACCATCATCAGGACCACAACGATCGTTCCCCAGCCTGTGTGCCTAGTGCTGCGTTCAGGAAATAACGTACATTTTGCGACCGGGTTTTGCGAGTCGAGATCGAGGAAGGAGGAGGAAGTCGATGTCATGGAAACTCCTTAGCCAGCGGGAAAACGAGTGTCGTACAGCTGGATGACTTCGTCCGTGATATCCAGAGCATCCGCCACGAAGATCTGACGATCGAGAGACTTCAGGAAAACAGCGGCATAACTCCTTTCCTTCCCCAACTCGACCAGTAAGATGCGGAGATTCTCAGATAGGCGCTGCAAGACGGCATTCTGCTGCGAATCCAGTTCCGCCTGCGCATCTTCCTGCATCCGCTGGATCTTGGTGTTGATCGCCTGACCCTCCCTTTGCAGCCTGCCAATTTCCCCCTGCGAGAGGGAAAGAGCGCCTTCAGAGATCCTCTTTTGCAGGTTGCTCAAGGTATCGCGTTCAGTGTTGATCTGTGAGGTCCGCTGGCTGATGAGCGTGTTCAAGCGGGCAGCCTCAGATTTTCCCTGAGCCGATTCGCTGAGGACGCGATTGACATCGACAAAGGTAATTTGGGACTGGCCCATCGCCGGGGCTATCAGCGTCAAGAAGCAGACTAGCCCGGATAATGCACGCGTCGCGGGCTGCAGGGCCGGGGTCATCCCCGGTAGAGAGCGTTTCTTCCGGAATTTCGATTTCATCGCCACCTCGTAGTTGTTGAAGGCCACATTATAGAGGATCGGGGCAAAGTGTGAGGGGAAGAGGAATCGACGAGGCCTTCTCGAGCGTGAGGCAGCCATTGAAAACGAGATTGTTTCGGGCTCACGGAGTGCAGGCAGGGATGCCTGCGCTACTTGGAACTCTTTAGGGCTTCTGTCCATTTCCTCCCGATGGGGGCATCTTGTCGCTCGGATTGCGGACCGGATAAGGCGGACGCTGTGGCTTCTTGGGAGGGTTCTTGCGAAGCTCCTCCATCACAACCTCGATCGCCTTTTCGAGTTGGGGGTCGTGTCCCGCGATCACGTCGGCCGGCCATTGCTCCACTTCGATATCCGGAGGCACGCCTACGTTTTCTACAATCCAGCCGTCCTCGGTCCAAATCGCAAGATTGGGAGCGGACACTCGGCCCCCATCCATCAGTGGAGGGAAACCCAGAGTCCCGACCAGCCCGCCCCAGGTGGCCCGTCCCACCAGAGTGCCCACCTTGAACTTACGGAACATCCAGGGGAGCAGGTCCCCACCCGAGCCAGCAGTTTCGTCAATGATCATGACCTTGGGACCTTGGATCGATGCACTGGGAGTCTTCAGATCTTCGCCGTAGCGCATGTGCCAGTAGCTGATCTCCTGTTCCAACAGATGGTCAATCGGATAATCGGCCACCAATCCCCCACCGTTAAAACGCTCATCGACGATGATGGCGTCCTTATGGGCTTGCGGGTAGAAATAGCGCTTGAAGTAAGTATGTCCGGCGGTACTCGTGTTGGGGAGATAGACGTAGGCCACCCGTCCTCCCGTCGCTTCATCCACTTTGCGCAGATTCCCTTCCACCCAATCCCGGTTACGCAGCGCATTCTCACTGGCTATCGTAAGCACATCGACCGTGCGCGAGCCGCTGCCATCTGAATTGGGCCCAACTGTCAAACGGACCAGCTTGTTGGCTCTGTTCTCGAAGCGGCTGTAAAGGTTAGTGGGAGGGCGCAAATCTTCGCCATCAACGGCCAACAGATACTCCCCTTCTTTGACTCGAACTCCAGGTTCTGTGAGGGGAGAGCGGAGCTCGGGATTCCAATTCAATCCTCCGTAGATCTTTCGGAATCGATAACGGCCATTCTCAATCGCGTAGTCAGCCCCGAGCAGGCCGGCCTGGACCCGAGTCGGTTGCTCCAACCGGTCTCCTCCACTGACTCGATGGTGTCCCACGGCCAGCTCACTACACATCCACTGGATGACCCGGTTCAGGTCGCCTCGGGTTGCCAGATGGGGCAGGAATTGGGAATACTTTTCGCGCATCGCATCCCAATCGGCTCCATGGAAGTTGGTGGCATAGAAGTAGTCCCGGTTGATGCGCCAGGCTTCATGAAAGATCTGTTCCCATTCGGCTCGTGGATCAATCTGGATTTGGATGTCATCGGTCCCAATCCGACCCTGGCCGGGGCGATCGATTTTTCCCGTCGGAACGATGCCGTAAGCTCCCTGAGCCGAATAGAGCATTTTGGTTCCGTTTCTGGCCAACAAGAAACTCGAAATACCGGTGCCAAGAGTCTCAGCCCGTCTGCGATCGAGGGTAAATCGTTTTAGTTCGGCTCCCCCGAAACCGCCCCCTCTTGCCCGTTCCAGGAAGTAGAGCTCTCCCGAACTTCCAACCTGAAGACTGCTATAGCCGCTGGCCAGCAGAGGGAGATCCAAAATCCGCTCGTTCAGGCCGTCGAAGTCAATCCGCAGCGCCTCAGCGGGCTCCTGAGGAGTAGCCGCTCCGCTCCGCCCCTCTCGCCGGCCGCGGGGCTCTTCGTCTTCGGTTTCCCCGGTTTCCTCATCGCTCTCTCGAAAAAGTGGATTGGGAAGATCGTCCCGTAACACGGCCAGGTAAATCGAACTGCTGGTCGAGAGATCAGCTTTCGACATGTCGAACCATTGGCGGACCGGACCGGCGTCCGTCGAGGCCAACATGTAGAGGTATTTTCCACTGGGATCGAAGACCGGGCTGGTCACGTCGCTCAACCCATCGCTAATTGGATGAGACTTATCCTGATCGACCGAATAGATATGGACCGTCCGAAAATAAGTCTCGCCGGTGCGAGTGTAGGCCAACCACTTGGAGTCGTGGGACCAGTTGTATTCCAGGCTCCCGTTGGGATCTCGATTCTGTGAAATCTTACGAATCGAGCGGCTCCCCAAATCGAGACTGTAGAGCGAGCCGGAGTTGTCGATGTAGGCGATCATGCGTCCATCTGGAGACCACCCGGGGGATGAGTAGAAACCGTTTCCGGTGAGCTGAAAGCGTTCCACATTTCCGCCTTCTTGAGACCGTACATGGAGCTCGTACTCTCCCGAGGCATCCGAGAAATAGGCAATCCGGCCTCCCTCGGGAGACCATGCCGGGGAGCGCTCATGGACTCCCGCCGATCGGGTCAGATTGCGAGGATCACCCTGACTGGCCGGGACGGTCACGATCTCTCCCCGGAACTCAACCACTGCCCTGGCCGCGCTGGGAGAAAGATCCAGGCTCCGGATGTAAGGGTTACCCCGTCCTCCACGGCGTCCTCCACGTCCGCCGGCCGCGGGCCGGCTCACATAGCGAGACCGGGCTTCCCGCATCTCAGCCGCCACTCCGACCGGGACTCGCTTGCCGCGATTCCCCTGGGAGCCGAAAAGATGCAGGTAACCGGCCTGCTCGTAGGCAATCCGGTTTCCGTTGCTGGAAGCACTGATGATGGGAAAATCATCGTGGCGTGTCAGCTGTCGCACCCCCTTCGAGCGGCTATCATAAGAAAACAGGTTGAACTCGCCATTCCGGTCCGACCGGAAGTAAAGAGTGTCACTCATCCACATCGGATCCGTGTCATTGGAGCGTCCGGGCGGCTGGGGAACCTGCTCGACGGAGTGGTCGTTGACGTCATAGATCCAGATCCGCGAAACTGTTCCTCCTCGGTAGTTTTTCCACTGATTGAATCGCTCCCCCAACGGCGTATAGGCAATCAGAGACCCGTCCTGATTGTAGGAAGCCTTGTGCGCGTTAGGAATCGGCAGGGCCTCAGGAAAGCCGCCCTCCAGCGAAACCGTAAAGAGCTGGGTATAGCGAGTAGTGAACACCTGGCGAGCTGATCTAAAAAGGACCTTTGATCCGTCTGGAGTGAAATCCAACACCACATCCGCACCGGAGTGCCAAGTCAGCCGGACGGGAACGCCTCCCTCCACCGGCATCAGGTAGACATCGGTGTTGCCATCATAGTTTCCACTGAAGGCCAACATCCGGCCGTCTGGAGAAAAAATCACATTCGACTCTTCTCCGGCGGCGGTGGTGAGCCGGTGCGGGTCGGAACCGTCCAGGTTGGCAACCCACAAGTCGCTGTCGTAGAAAAAGGCAATGTGGGTGTCGCTGGCGGCAGGAGCGCTGAGTAGACGGGTGTCTTTCTGATCAACGGCGCTACTGACACCGGAGAGGAGCAGCCCAACAGCGAGAATTAACATCGTACGAAGCACGGATCTTTGTCTCATAGCAATCTCCAGGCCAAAAGGAAGGTTCGATGGTGATGGCGATGGCGATGGCGATGGCGATGGCGATGGCGATGGCGATGGCGATGGCGATGGCGATGGCGATGGCGATGGCGATGGCGATGGCGATGGCGATGGCCGGATCTTCTCCCCTGGCAGAGTCATTGTCAAGGCGCTTGAGATTCCTGTTGAGATTGCTGCTCGTTTCTTGCGGCTCAGGCTGGACTCGACTGCTGAACGGGGGGCGGAGCGCTCATTTTCAGAGCGCCAAGCGGCAGCGCGAGTGCGGGAAAGCTTGGCGACGATTCGCCACTCCGCTTAAAACCGGCGCGGCGCTTCCGCTTGCGGCTCTGATAGTCTCACTTCGGCCTCATCAGCTCGGCGGTCGACGCGCTATATCTGTGCGGCTTGCATTTCTCCCAGACGGGCGAACCCGTGCCTGTCGCCATACGTAAATCCGTCACAGTGGTGTTGTCCAATAGTCGCAGGATCGGAGTCGTGGCAACTGGCCCGGGGTCAATCCCGCCGACGAATGAATAAACCGGCTGGGTTAACGTATTCGAGGCACTTTTATGGAATGGCAATCATTGGGAGCTAAGCTCCACAGAATCTACCGCGCCCAAATACCGAACGTGGCAGTCCTCTTCCTCTTCCCAGTCAGCTGCTGGTCGACGTTCTCCGGACTCCGAGAGCTGATGAGTTCAGCCGCCTCTCTTTCCAACCTAGAAGGCAACCTGGTGGCGATCGCCCTCACTCTGGGAATTCAGTTGACGTTACTCTTTGCGGTCAATTCACTGACACGCACGGGATCGACGCGAAAACCCTTCTATTTTGGAATCTACGTCATTACGGTCTTTTTTAGTGTGCTCTTTGGCTACTCCTTCTATTTCCAGCACTTGCGATCCGAAGAGTATGCGCGTGAGATTTACGAGAGCGAGAGCCAACGGCTGCTGGTCCAGGGGCTGCAATACCGCGGCCAGTTCGAGAGTGTTGCCCGCAGTTTGGACTCTCTCGCCCAGTATTCCCAAGAACAGTCGGATCAGGAGAGTCTTCGGGGCGGGACCTGTGGGGATGCTTCCGCCAGCGGCCGCGGACCGCGCACCCGGGGTCGGGCTCTGGACGCTCAGATCTTTGCCCAGTATCAGCAAGAGCTGGATATTCTAGTTAAGGTTGAAACCCAGTCCTTCGATACTCTTTCTGACGATGTCAAGAAATTCGCTGACGACCGACTGAACCAGCACCAAGCCGACCTAGACCGATTCTATGAAGGTATCCAGACTCGGCGGCAGAGCGTCACGAATGTGCTGTCCGAGATGAAAGACTATCTGGCTTCCCGTTTTCCCGACGGAAGCTACCGAATCGAGGAGGGAGGCACTTCGTTTCCCTGCCCAGATTCGAGAATGGAACAGCTGGCCGCTTTACTCCAAACAGCCTCCATCCCCCCTACTCCTCCGCCGCCGGCACAATTTTTAGCTCATAATCCGAAAGTCGTGGTGCAACACGCCCTGCAGGGACTTACCGGCTGGCTCTATTCGGAAGATGAGGCTCAGCCAATTTCAAGTTCCGGTTCAGAGAATACGATTGCAGCGAAGGTGGAAAAGCTCCCGTTACTGTTGGGGCTTCTGGTCGACTGCCTGATCCTGCTGGCGGCCCTGGCCTCCCATCGCGGCGGAGGAGGAGGGGGACTGGTCGAGGAGCTGCACTGGTTGGAAACCAGTCCGGGACGGGTGCGACAACGTTTTCGGGCGCAGCTGGCCGACCTTCTCGGCTGTCCACCGAACGCCGCGATCCTGGGAACAGTACGCTTGATCTCTCGCTATCACGTCGCCGAACACTCGCGCGCCAGCTCCGGCCTGAGCAGCTCCCGGGTGGTCGCCCTTCCCCAGACCGGCGATTTTCTGGATCGTTATCCAGAGATTGGCCGACTCCGAGACCTGCTGGCGCTGTTGGAATCCCTGGGCGGCGCACGCCGCCTGCGCATGGTGCGCTGGAGCACTTTGCCAGGGCCGTTGCCGGCCAGCCTGGCCGTCCTCAGGGAGGATCAGAGGAAGGCTGAAAAGAACCTCGGGGACGAGGGACTCGACCTCTACCGTCTGGGAAGTGATGTGCTCAATGAAATGACTCGAGAAGCCTACCGCGGAACTGATCCGTGGGCTTCGGGAACCTCCACTGCCGCCCCGGAAGAAGACTCTTCGGGCCTCGGCTACGATCCCGTTTGAGTGGAAACCCGAAATCCGAAACACGAAAACTAGACGATTTTCTGAGCCATTGAGCTGCCGCTTTGGTATCCGGCCTGAAAACCGTCGAAGTTCACATCCCCCGATTCCCAGGACCCGCTGCCCCGGACAACCGCCACCAGTTTCTCCCGAGTTCGGCAGCAAGATCCCAGCGAAGCTCCACCCATCGTTGCCGTCTTTCAAAACTTGACTTGCTTGTAAAGAAGTTGCAGGGGAGAGGTGCCTAGCCTCGACGCCGCTTCAGATCGTCTTGAAGTTCGCTGGGGAGCAATCGGAAACCTTCCTTGAAGGTCAACGGCGACACCTGATCGAGGTGATCTACCAAGAACTGATGGGTCATCTGAGGCCGCTTCTTAGAGACTTCTCTCAGCACCCATCCGATGGCCTTGCGGATGAAGAACTCCTTTTCCGCAAGCATTCCACCGGCCAGGCGGGCGAACAGGGGAAAGTCTCCGAAACCGCCACGCAACTGGATCAACTGCCCAAGCAGGGCGGCTCGGCGCATCCAAAAACTGTCATCCTGCGCCCAGCTTTCCAGGACCGCCTTCAGGTCTGGGTTCGTTTCCACTAAAGGATCGACCAGGCGCACGCAGATCCAGTCAATATGCCCCCACCCCCCGAATCGCGCAACATCGCCTCCAGACGCGGCATGTCTGAGAAATCGAGCAGCTTCAAATACGCTTCATGCAATGCAATGCCGAGCGAGCGAAGGTCGAAGTACTCGCTCTCCCAAAGTTCGTCACAAAGGAGAAACAATTCGCCTTTTCCGAGGTCCTTCTGGGATTTCTTGAACTCTCTGGCAGAGGCTCGAATCTCACCCACCGAAACTCCGTGGAACAGCCTGTCCGTCTTGTGGTACTTACGCTCGAAAACTGCACGCTCAGGATTACCGCGGGCCTGGAAGCGGGAACGGAAGCCATGAATGATCAGATCGATGTTTAATGCGATCATCATTCGTAACGCAAAGTCGAAATCAGACTGAACTTTGTAAGCCGACGAGCCGGGAATTAGCTGGCCAAAGCAGCGATCGTGAGCAGCACCAGAAGAATCCCTCCCAGCACCAACGGATCGAGCGGGGTGATGCCGTAAAGTATCGCGGAGAGGGGGACCGACAGGAGGGCCGAAAGCAGGATCCCCAGGATTGCTCCCACCACCACCAACCCCATTCCTTCGCGCATCACGAGGAGGATCACTTGCCGCGTTTCTGCTCCCAGCGTCATGCGCACCGCCATTTCCCGGCTACGGTTTTCCACCGAGTAAGCGATCAGACCATACAGGCCTACGCCAGCCAACGTGATAGCGACCAATCCAAAAACCGAGAGGAGAATCCCGAGCAGCCTTGGAATGAAGAAAGCGATTCCGAGATGCTCAGTCATGGTCTTGGCTTCGAAAACCGGAACCTGACCGTCAACCTCCTGGATTACTTGCCTCAGGAGCGGGGTCAGAGCTTCGGCGCTCCGCTGGCCGCGGGCCAACACGATCAGAGGATTCGTCGGCTGATTCACGTATGGGAGGTAGAGCATTTCGGTCTCATCGGTGCTGTACTGCAGGTCTTCAGCCACCCCAACGATTCGCAAGGTGCGACGCTGCGTTCCCTCAATCTGGAGCGACTCGCCAACGACTTGAATGTGTCCCCATTCCCGCTCGGCAAAGCTGCGACTCACGATCGCATTCGCACCCTCCCCAGTGGTGAGTCCCGCCGTGAAAGGCCGGCCGGCTAGAAGCGGAATCCCCATCACATCGAAAAAAGTCTTCTCTACGATCGCATACTCGACCTCGGGCGGCCTTTCTGCCGCGGCGGCCTGGTCACTGCTATAGGGCAACCGATCGGTTCCGAAGAAGCCGTATGGTATGCGGTGAGTGTAGGCGACATTTTGGATGCCCGTTTCCCGCAGAAGTCGCTCTCGCAAGACTTCATAGAAACGTCCGGCTTCCCCTTTCGCCGTATACCCCCCCAACTCGGCGTCGATCACGGCCAGAGCTATCTGGTTTGAATTAAATCCAAAATCTCGATCCTGACCGGCCAGTAGACTGTGCAAACAGAGTCCCCCCACCGAGAGCAGCAATAGAGAAGTCGCCACTTGTACGGTGACAAAGAACTTCCTCAGGTTGAAACGTCGCCCCGTCAAATCGCTGCCGGGTTGGGTATTCTTGAGGGAGGAGACCAGGTCGAGCCGGGAGGCCCGCAGGGCAGGAACCAGGCCAAAGAGGAGGCCTGTCCCTACCGAAATCAGCGCTGTAAACAGTAGCACCCGGTAGTCGAGACTGGGCTCCAGAGCCAACGGAACCGGCATCGGACTCTCGAATGAAAGCAACAAACGAGAGAGCCAAATCGCCAGCACCCAACCGATTGCGCCTCCGATCACGCCGAGCAGGGAGCTCTCGGTCAGGAGCAGCTTCACCAGCCTCCAACGAGACGCCCCAAGGGCACGCCGAACCGCCACTTCCCGCCCCCGAGATGCGGCCCGCATCAAGAGAAGGTTGGCCAGGTTGGAGCAGGCTACCAGCAGCACCAGTCCAACCACCGACATCAGGATCGCCGCAATCGGCAGAAGTGCGATATCGAGTGCCGGGTGCATCTGTACATCACGGGACGGGATCACCAGTACGGAGGAATAGTGCCGGTTGCTCTCGGGGTACTCCTCCTTCAACTGGAGCGCCCGAGTATCGAAAGACGCCTTCAGTTGCTGGACGGAGACCCCAGGGGCGAGCCGTCCAAATCCGTAGAAGGCGCGACTCTCGCGTTGCTCGAGAGCGCGGGCCACCGCCGGGTCAATCACGGCTGCCGATCCGATGGGCACGAAGTAGCTGGCCTCAAAGCCACCCACGGTCCCTCCGTAGCCGCGGGGCGCGACTCCGACGACTGTCACCGGGTTGCCGTTTATGCGAATCTTGCGGCCTAGAATCGAAGGGTCCGACCCGTAACGGCTCTCCCACTCAGCGTGGCTCACGATGCTCACCGCAGGAGCCACTCCTGGATCTCCCTCCTCAGGGACAAAATGACGCCCCATGAAGAGTTCCAAGCCCGCCACCTTCATGAATTTGGGAGTATAGTACTCCCCCATCACAACTTCGGAACCACGGTCGCTGATCAGGTTCAGAAAGCCCATATCATTGGTAAAAGCAGCTTCGACCAGCAGCGGATTATCCTTGCTGTAGTCCAAGAAATCGAGGTAGGAGCCACCGTCTGGAAAATCACTCTCGTCCTGATTCGTATAGAATCGAACCAAGTCCTCCTCCTGTCCCAGCGGCTGGCGCTCCCAGAGAAGACTGTTCACGACACTGAACATGGCCGTATTCGCCCCGATGCCGAGGCCCATGATCAGGACAGCAACGATGAAGAAGCCAGGTGCCTTGAAGAGTCGGCGGCAGGAGTGACTCACGTCACGGACCAGGCTTTCGACCCAGCTAAGCGGCCACCCCGCTTTGGAATCGGGAAAAAGCGACTCTCCGTAGCTTTCGGAAATCGATAGCCGCTGCCAGTGGAGTGCCTGGAAGCTAAGACTGACGCCCAGGGCCCGCAGCAGCAGGCCGGCACGATCTACTGCGGTCTGGGAGGAGGTCTTCCAGAGTTCCTCAAAGTCCCCCACCACAGAAGCGCCCCACGGTCCCGGCACAAATCGGTTCAAGAGACTCCGAATGGAGCCTGGTAATTCGTCTTTCTTCACGATTCCTCCCAGCGAGGCCGAACTGCCAGCCACATACTCTCGAAAGCCCGGCGAGAACGCTGCAACATATCCGCCCCTTCATCCGTTATGGTAAACATGCGCCGCGCCTTACCTCCTCGTTGAGGGAGCGGATCGGCGAAATCAGAATGCAATAACCCCTTGCGATGGAGACGATCGAGGGTGACGTAAATCGAACCCAGCGAGAATTTGAGCCCGGTTCTCTTCTCCAACTCGCTGTGAATGGCCACGGCATAGGCGTTTTCAGCACCCAGGCTCACGACTCCCATGAGAATCAACTGCTCCAGTTCTCCCAGCAATCCGGCCTTTGCCATTCAGATCTCCTTTACTAAACATTGTTAGTATAATGGAAACGCTTGTGCTGGTTCAAGTGGGAAACGGGGGAATCCGGACAAGCTCTGTGTCCGAGAAATGAGCCGAGGCTCCCTAGCCCGGATAATTCACGCGTTGTCGAAGCGAAGAGTCGGAAGCGCCGCGCTGGCAAGGCGTTACGCCCGAGGGCCGCGGAAGCATAGTCGTGCACTCTGTTGAGCAGCCCGAGGGTGGGCAACGCAGTCAGCGCGGATGATCCCGGCTCTGCAGCCGACAACGCGTGCATTATCCGGGCTAAGACAAATCCGACGCTTCATCTCGGTTGTCAACAGTAGCTCCAGCCCCGCTTCGCACCCAATCTGCTTGCCTCCCGGGATGCAAGCCTTGCTTTGTAGGAGTCCAGATGTGCTGGCGAACTGTGCTCTGCTGGAAGGAGAGCTGGAGGAGGAAGGATCCAATTCCGATGTTTGACGGATCCTTGATTGCCGGATCCGGCCTGGATCGCCGGGTTCGTCAGTAAATCTAACTCCTACAAAGCGTGAATCGGCTCTGAGGAGGCGAAGCAGACAAGAGAGGCATCAAGTCAGATGATAAGCAAGTTTCAGCATATAGCACCGGCCTGAGACAGCTTACCGGGGTCGGCGCTGGGCCTTGAGGTGGACCTCGATGTTGCCCGGACGGTCATTTGTGAAACGGAGTCTGAGGCGATCTGCGTCCAGGCGGATCGTGGCCGGCACGGAACTGCTGGTCAGAACCCAGCCGGCGGGAAGCAGAACGTCGTTAACCGGCCGTCCGAAGGCCCGATCCCAAATCAATTCTCTGCCATGCAGTAAATAGCGATTCGGGTCGGTGTAGGTTTCCTCGATCCGGATCCGTTTTGATTCTCCTTTCTTCACGGCCGCAAACCAGATAACAACCACTTCTGTCTGGGGCGTCAGATTAGGAATCTCGATTCCTTTTTCACGGATCGCCTCCCCGCGTAGAGTCTCGACTAGGAGCGTCTCCCCAGTATCGAGCAGACGAGCTGATGGGTTTGACGCCTTGCTGCCTGGACGCACAATATTCAGGTAGCGATCGCTTCCCTCGCGGCTCTCGGTGTAGTCGTGATAGAGGCGAAAGGAATGACTCTCAGGCGGGTTCAGGAAGTAGACGATATCACGATCTTAAAAGGCCCGCTCGCTGAAGCTGAACCCGAGACGCGCACTATTTGAGCCCTCCACGACCCGGCTTGTCGAGGGGGGGTTCAAAGCCCTGTTGGAGGTGACTGGAGCAGCTGGCGGCAGCGGCTGGGGAAGGGCTCGAGCTTCGATCCTGTAAGGAACCGAAGCAGGGCCCACGTTCAGAAAACTGAGGCGGATACGACCGTCCTTCTCGAGTGCAACTTGAGACGGATAATTACACGACACAACCTCGTAACCCCGTGGCAAAACGACAGCATTACGCTTGATTCCCAGCGATCGAGTGAAGATGATCCGGTCCCCTTCCGCCCGAAAGCTCTCCGGATCCCGATAGGTCTTGTCAATGCGGAGCCTCCTTTCGCCCTCGTCCGGAACCGGCTTCGCGAGCTTGACTTGCAAGTATTCTCCCTCCGCTCTCAGGTTGGTCACTCCCAGCTCAGCCGCCTCGGCTCCTTTGAGAATTCTCCATTCGAGCGGCTTCCCTGTCATGAGATCAGTAACCGAGTGGACTTCGTGCTCACTCCCGGCCCTTAAACCGTTGAAATAGAAGGGAGCTCCCGGACTGACGGCTGAAACGTCGTAATAAATCCGAAAGCCGTGGGTGGCCGGATCCAGCAACTCGTAGCGGGTGTAGGAATCGGCATCCCGCTGCGCCCATTTGAGGGACTGCCCTGAGGCAGGGACCGCCAGGACCAGCCATCCGAGTACCAAAGCAATGAACTTCATGGATCTGATCTTGGCAGATCTTGCCAGCAAGCTCCAGACCCGTTTCGCACCCAATCTGCCTTGCCTCCCAGGATGCAAGCCTTGCTTTGTAGGAGTGAGCTGTACTGACGAACTCTGCTCTCCTGGAAGGAGAGCTGGAGGCGGAAGGGATCCAGGGATCCAGGGGTCCAATTCCCAGGGCAGTGGTCCAATTTCCAAACAGTGTTCAAGGTCCGGCCTGGACGGCCGGGTCGCCAGCACAGCTCGCTCCTACAAAGCGCACTTGGCCACACAGGCGGAAAGACCGGATCTGTAGTTGCTACTTATCCCGGGAGCTTGGTCCAATGGAGGCGCTAAACCAAGTTTCAGCCAGGGCTTCGCCTCAGACCGACGAGCGGTGTGTTGAGGAACTCTCCTGCCACGCTCTACCCAGGCTGGCAGCTGAGTCGGGCTCACGGCCCAGGCACCTCGCGCTGAAGGTGCACCAGGATAACAGCCCAGGGCAACGCCCTGGGGATAGGTGGGTCGATTGTCCAGCAAAAGAGTGTCGGGGGAATATCGCGAAGCCTGTCAGGCTTCCTCATTCCTCTCTCGACTTACCCAGGGCGTTGCCCTGGGCTGTTATCTTTTTGCCCTTTCAGGGCGACTGGCCAGACTTGACTCATAATTATGGTCTGCAGATCTTAGTTAAGTTAGCCGGTCCGGGATCCCACCAAGATCGCAAACGCGGCTGGCTCCCGCCTCCCCAGGACCCGGGCTTTGAGAGGACGCAGTCTCCAGGAAAGTCCGTAGCGCGGCCGGTGACAGGTCCAACTAATCCGAAGCCTGTGAGCCACATCCTGAAGTCTCTGCCAGGTCAAGAAGTGCTCGGAATCGAGATGATTGGAAGCGGTTCCGAAACGGCGGCAGAAGTCTTGCTCTCTTTCACTAACCATCTGCCGACCACTCTCCGGTTGCCGGTAGACCGGGGAATCGAGGATTACCAGTTGCCCGGTTGGCCGCAGGGCACGGCACGACTCCAAGAGTGTCTGCTCCAGATCTTCGGTGTAATGGAGTGAGGCGTTAAAAATCACCAGATCCAGGCACCCTGTCTCGAAGGGCAGATGCGAAAAGTCGGTTTCGACCGGGATGATGGGGCTGGTGTAATGACGGTGGCATCCCAAGCCGTCGAACTGATCAGTCTGGATATCTACTGCCAGCGCGGTCAGACCCATCTGGCTGAGCCGGTGAGCGAGCCAGCAGTTGCCGGCCCCCAAGTCGGCAGCCGTCAGAGTCCCCTGTCGTGCTTCAAGCTGGGGCTTGATGACTAAGTTTACTAGCCCTCGGAAGCTGGCGGCGCGGATCCGCCACTCAGCTTTGAAGTTACCGGAAAGATCACGGTCCGGAAGCTGGCGATAGAACTCCAGATCCTTGGAACTTCGGCCTTCCGCCATTCGGATCCTTCGGTAATCCCTTAGAAACGGAGCGTAGTAACGGCGTTGCTGCTCGTTCAAGAAATGCCAGATGCCAGCTCTCGAAGTAAAAGAGGCGTGGCATGAATGACACTCGAGGAGGTGTTGAGATTGCGACCTCAATCTAGAACGGCATCGCGGACAAGCCCAGGAATCGAAACCCATCATGGTTTCCCGGCACTTGACTGAACCGGCTTCAGCCTTTCTAGTGTGAACGCGGCCAGCGCCTCTCCCACGATACGGTTTCCCGGTCCATTCAAATGAGTATCGCGCTTGTGGTAGCTACGGCCAGGTGCTTGCCGGAGAATGGGCAGCAGATCGAGAGTTGGAATCCCATGCTGTTCGGAGTATCGGAGGATCCGGGACTGCGGCGAGTCACGCTCAAAGAGCGAAGCGTCGGACCTTCCTCGAATGAGTTCACCCCATAAGTCATCATCGACCTGAAACACGTCTGGAATCAGCATCAGCAACAGTCTGTCCCCTGCTGCCCGATGGATTAGCTCCATCCAGCGGAAAAACTCCTGGAATGCCAGTTGAGTTGCTTCCAGCCCCGGCTGGGCGATGAATACTCTTTCCCCCTCGATTACCAAGTGATCGGCTTCCGGCAGGGTCGGCATCTCTAGCTCCGGCTGATCCACGAATTCGGGGATCCATTCCTGGTTCATCTCGCGGGGAGATAACCCTCGCGCCAACAGCGGATCTGAGGAGACTCGCCAAAGCTTCAGCAACCGCCTCAGCAACGTGCTCAACTTCCAGGAGAGCAAGCTCAAGGGGCGGAAACCGGTCAGTCCGGTCGGAAGGGGGGGGCGATATCGTTGCCGATGAAGACTGCCAAGACCACCAGAGTGGGGAGCAGGGCCAGCACCTCCTCATTCAGGAGATAGGCGTACTGCGGCATGCCGATTGCCGGAACTCCCAGATTATGGACCGCGATTCGCGAGTAGGAGTTGGGCAGGGCCTGTTCCAGTCCGCGCTCAGCGATGGTCGCGAAGGTACGGCTGTAGGGAACGATCGAGTGAGCAAAGGAATCGCCCAACAAAACGACAACCAAAGAATCGGAATCACCGGCAAAGAACTCTTCGTCGTGGTAGCCCTGGCTGTTGGTCGGGAAACCGAAAATCGGCGAATGGGGCTTACTGCGGTTGGCTTCCAAACCGGAAACAATCGAGCTCTCTTGCCAGAGCAATGGATTGGGGAAGAGGTTGGCGGCACACCAGAGCAGGAGCTGTAGTGAGATCACCAAGAAAAGGAGATTGAAGACCGCCAGGTCAAGCCAGCGCGCAAGCCCTCTACTTCGAATCGACCTGGACAAGTCCCGGTCAACCCAGATCACCCACAGCAGGACTACCAGGGCCAACCAACCCCAGCGGAATCTGGCCTCCCGTCCCGGAGAGACCGACCAGCCGCTATTTTCGCTCGCGGCAATCGCGATCAAAGCGGCAAAAACCAAGCTCAGCAAATCGCGCCAGGCGTCGGGCCGCAAACGGGACCACCAACCTGGATTCAGTTGGGGTGGGTGATAGGCAAAGATCACTGCCACCCCCAGAGCCAGAGTCAGGTGTAAACCTGCTACCCCCATTGCGACCGGGGTCAACGCCGGGAAGATGACCCAGCTGTTGTGCAAGACGGAAGGCAACACCACCACTATGGCGAGGATCCGCAGCAAGTTCGTGAATACGGTGCTCGACGACGACCAATCTGGAAGTTTCATGCTACCTGCGACATCCGACTGGGCTTCGGCTGCTGCTGGACAGCCCGGCTTGACCCGGCCTGCCAAACAGATGAGAATTCGAAGATGCAGAGAGGAGCCACTTCATGACCCCACGAACTCTGAGTCGTCCTTTCCAGATGCCCGCGACTTCTCATCAGCCCAGCCGCTATGAAGGTCCCTCGCGAGAAGCCGTTCTGGCACTGCGCAAGAAACACGTCAACCCGGCTGTCTTCACGTTCTATTCGGACCCTCTGATGATCGTAGAGGGGCACCGCCAATATGTCTACGACGAGAAGGGACGCCGCTACCTCGATCTCTTCGCCGGCATTGCCACCGTCTCCTGTGGCCATTCCCATCCCAAGATTCTAGCCCGAATCCGGGAACAAGCCAGCTGGCTCCAGCATGCCTCGACGATCTACCTCCATCCCAGCATGGGTCAGCTGGCCGAGAAACTGGTGGGGAAACTTCCGGCCGGGCTCGATACCGTTTATTTCACCAACAGTGGAAGTGAAGCCAACGAGTTGGCAGTGAACATGGCCCGCCTGGCCAGTGGCGCAAGTGACATCATCACTCTGCGTTCCGGATATCACGGGGGGAGTGCGACTGCCATGGGGCTTACTGGGATACAGAGCTGGAAGCACGCGGTTCCTCAAGGGAGCAGGATCCTTCACGCCGTCTCACCTCACCCCTACCGCAGCCTGTTTTCAGGAACTCCGCAAGAAATTGCCAGTAGGAGCGTCCAAGACCTGGAAAACCTCATCCAGACGGCGACTCCGGGGATTGTGGCTGCCTTTCTCTGTGAAGCGGTTCAGGGCGTCAATGGAGCCAGCCATGGGGCTTTCAACTACTTGACGGAAGCCTATCCGGTGATCCATAAATCCGGCGGACTCTGCATTGCCGACGAAGTGCAGTGTGGATTCGCCCGGACGGGCTACCATTTCTGGGGATTCGAGAACTTCTCGGTCACCCCCGACATGGTCACCTTAGCTAAGGCCATCGGGAATGGTTTTCCTCTGGCCGCGGTCATAACCCGCCGGGAGATCGCGGAGCCTCTATCCAAGAAGCTTCACTTCAACACTTTCGCCGGCAACCCCATCTCAATGGCGGCGGGAATGGCCGTGTTGGAAGTGATCGAGGAAGAGTGCCTACAAGAGAACTCCCGGCTGGTTGGCGAACACTTCAAAAAGGGCTTGGAAGATCTGATGCGGCGCCACCAGATCATTGGAGAAGTACGTGGCCTGGGATTGATGCTGGGAATCGAACTGGTGCGAGATCGTATCAGCAAGGCTCCCGCCAGCAGCGAAGCGGCTCTGATCGCGGACCGCATGCGAGAACATGGGGTCTTAATCGGCAAGGGAGGACTTCTGGGCAACGTCCTGCGCATCAAACCTCCTCTGTGCATCACCCGGGACGATGCCGATTTCACCTGCCAGGTGCTGGATCATGTCTTGGGGAAACTGGCGTAGGGCTGGAATTTCAATGGTCCAGTAGCCTTGGCCTGCGTCGGCACCTTGATCTCCATAACGGCCAATATCTTCGCGCCGAAGGCGCGAAGATATTGCTTTGCAATTCCTAATTCTGAGACACTTGGGATGTTCTCGGCTTTGGGTTTGGCATTTCCTCTCGTGTTTCGGGTATCGGATTTCCAGTTTCAATCAAGCTCGAGGGTGATGTTGATCGTAGATTTTGCGCAGCCGCTCGCGGGTGACGTGGGTATAGATCTGAGTGGTGGAGATATCGGCGTGGCCCAGCATCAGCTGGACGGCTCTCAAGTCAGCCCCATGCTCGAGCAGATGAGTCGCAAAACTATGCCGCAGGACATGGGGACTGAGCTTGCTCACCCCCAATTGGCTGGCAAATCCGCGTACGATGTTCCAGAAGTTCTGGCGAGTCATGGCACCCCCTTTCTGGGACAAAAACAGAATTGGAGTTGACGCGCGGCGGCGCGCCAGATGAACCCTCGACTGAGCCAGATAGCGCTCCACCCAGTCCCTCGCCGAGTCGCCTACTGGAACCAGCCGTTCTTTACTTCCCTTCCCCATCGTGCGCAGGATTCCCAAATCGAGTCGCACATCCTGGATCTTCAAGTTGACGAGTTCGCTCACCCTCAATCCACTGGCATAGAGTACTTCGAGCATCGCGCGGTTTCGCAACCCCAATGGCCTTGCCACATCGGGGAGGGCGAGTAATTCCTCCACCTGCTCGGCGGTCAGGTAGCTGGGAAGACTTCGCCAGATGCGAGGAGCCTCGAGCGTCTCCGTGGGATCCTGAGAAAGATAACCATCGAGCAGGAGAAAACGAAAGAAGGAACGGAGCGCGACGATGCGGCGAGCCATGGTGCGGGGTGAGACTTCCCCGTACAGTTCCCTCAGATAGTCCTGCACCTGTTGCCGATCGACCTGATCGAGAGCAACTCTCGAGTTCTCCAAGCACTCCAGGAACTGCCGGATGTCGCGACGATAGGCGACAACCGTATTGTCCGCAAGACCCTTTTCCACCCTCAGATAGGCGAGGTAGCTAGCCAGTGGATCGGGCAATACCCAACCTCCTGAGAAAGCTACTGACCAGGAGTTCGATCTCATCCACCCCCAACCAACGGCAGAACAGCGCATACGACCCTATCCCCACAGCCACGCTGCATGCCACTTGGACCAATTCGCCGGCGAACGACTGGGCGGCCAGAGGAGCCGTCCAAATCGCTATTCCCCAGACCAGGGGAGCCATCCCGCCAGCCGCCAATCCTGAGCGAACTAGAGTGCCGACAATCCCCAGTCCGCGGAAGGTCCCCACGCGAGGGGACAGCTTCCAGACCAGGATCAAGCTGTTAGCGGTCACCGAAACCGTAGTTGCAATCGCCAACGCCACAAACCGCCAATCTTCGGGAAGGACCAGGAAGACCAGAGTCACACTCACCGTGAGATTCAGAGCAACCGCAAACAGGCTGATACGAACTGGTGTCCGAGTATCGTTCAGAGCATAAAAGGTCGGCACGAAAACCTTGATCAGACTGTACCCCAGTAAGGACAAAGCATAGGCAGCCAGGGCCCAGGCGGTGCGCTCGGTGTCCTGGGAAGTGAATTGGCCATGCTCGAAGAGCGTCCTCACCAGTGGATTTGAAAGCAGAATGATGCCCACCAATGACGGAGTGACCAATACCCCCACCAAACGGATCGAATCGGCCAGCGTGCGTCGCAGAGACTCCTGATCCTGGCGAGCAGCGAACAACGAGACCTCCTGCAGGTTGACGGTCCCCACCGCCACAGCGAACAATCCAATCGGTAGATACATGATGCGGAAAGCATAGTTCAGCCACGAGACCGGCCCGTTCCCAAGCGTCGATGCGATCGTCATATTGACGACTACAGTCAATTGCAGCGCGCTAACTCCAACCACTGCTGGTCCCACTAGTTTGCCGATCCGGCGAACTCCCGAATGCTGAAGATCCAGAATCAGACGAGGCCTGAACCCTAGTGCCCAGAGCTTTGGGAGTTGGACTATCAATTGAAAGAAAGCCCCCAGGGTCGCTCCCACCGCCGCGGCATAGATGATTGGGATGTCGCGGGCCGCCAACAACGGTACTCCAATCAAACAACTGGCAATGATCAGCACATTGAAACTGGCGGGCGCCAAAGCGGGTAGAAAATAAAAATGGAAGGCGTTCATGATTCCCATAGCCACTGCGGCCAGGGCAACCATCAAGAGAAAAGGGGAGAGAATCCTGATCATCGATGCCGTCAGCTCAGACTTCCCCGGAACCTCAGCAAAACCGGCCGCCAGGATTTGCACGGGCACTTCGGGAATCAAGAGCAGCAAGACCCCGAAAAGCCCCAGCAGGATGATCAAGAGAGTCATGATCCGGCTGGTGAGATGCCAAGCCTGGTCGCGGCCTTCCTTTTCCAAGGTCTTGGAGAAGGTGGGAACGAAAGCCGAGCTGAGAGCCCCCTCGGCAAACAGGTCGCGCAATAGATTGGGCACCCGAAACGCCACATTCCAGGCATCTGTCATGGCCGAGACACCGAAATAGCTCGCGAAGATCTGCTCTCGGACCAACCCTAGCACGCGACTGATCGCCACCGCAAGGCTGACCCTTCCAGCAGCCCCAGCGGTCCGCGCGCGTTCGCTTTTCCTACTGACCTCGCTCGGTTTGATGAATCTTCCTCTCCGCGCTTGGAAGCCAAATCTGTCGCAAAGTTCCCACCAATGCCCGCTTAACAACCATAGTCCTGGAAACCATAATTACTGTGACGTATGCGAATGGGTCTTGCGAGTTGGATGAGAACATGCGCGGAGGGATACGTTATCATTTAGACCTGACCCCAACCGCGCGGGGTGAAGTTCAAGGCTTGCCTAACAAGAACGATGCAAATATCCATGAAACTTCATGAAATTGCCTCCCGTATGGAAGTGGAGCTTAAGGGCGACGGCGAGATCGAAATCTCGGGTCCAGCCGGAATCGAAAATGCACGCCCCGATCAGATCACGTTCATCTCGAACCCAAGATATTCGAGCCACTTGAACACCACCACTGCCGGTGCTGTTATCCTATCCCAGGACGCCCCGCCATGCCAGATTCCGAATTTACGCTCCAGCAACCCGTATCTGACCTTTGCTCGAATCGTTCAACTCTTCTATGAAGCTCCCCGACCGGTGCCTGGAATTCATGCCACGGCCAGCGTGTGCGAATCCGCGACGATCGGGGAGAACTGCTCAATTGGCGCCAATGTAGTTATTTCCGAGGAAGTCCAACTGGGAGGAGGTTCAATCCTCTATCCCGGGGTTGTTATCTACCCCTTTGCCAGAATCGGCGAGCGCTTCATCGCGCATTCCCATGCCGTGGTGAGAGAGCATTGCCAAATCGGTAATCGAGTCATCCTGCAAAACGGATCCGTCGTGGGAGCAGATGGGTTCGGGTTCGCTCCGCTGGGCGACGGCCGCTTCGAGAAAATCGTTCAGAGTGGAATCGCTGTGCTGGAAGACGATGTCGAGTTGGGAGCCTACAGCTGTGTTGATCGGGCAACCGTGGGGGAAACCCGGGTAGGCAAAGGCACCAAAATCGACAACCTGGTCCAGATCGGTCACGGCTCGAGCGTGGGGCAGGACACGATTCTGGCCGCTCAGGTCGGTTTGGCTGGAAGCACCCACGTGGGCAACCGTGTGATCCTGGCCGGACAAGTAGGAGTGGCCGGGCATCTGAGCATTGGCGACGAGGCCCGGGCAATAGCCCAGACTGGCGTGGCACGGGACGTGGAAGCCGGAAAAACCATTGCCGGCTATCCCGAAATGGACGCCAGAGCGTGGAAACGGAATTACCTCATCCTAAAAGACTTACCCAAGATCGTCAGGAAGTTGCGCAAACTCGAAGAGAAAGTCGCCGAGTTGGAAGCAGCGGGGGGCGGCAAAGAACCGAAAGCCGGTTGAGCCGAGACTTCCAGGCCGGGGCTTCCTGTTGGAAGTTTGGAATTTCGTCTCGGATTTCGGGTTTTCTAAGCTGGAACTTGATCGTGGGACGAGTATGCCACAGGCTTTCTTGGAGCTCTCTCCCTGGATGGCATTGAAGTGGTTTCGGATATGTGGGAGGGGTCCTTCCCAGGCCGCGAGAGGAACGCTAGCGCACTGTCCGGAAAGTTCCAGATGTTAATTGTCAGGGTAGTTTGCTATTGTTGGGTATGGCAAGACCCCACATTCGACTAAAGCTACCCGAACAAGATCGAAGAATACTGGAGTCCTGGTTGCGGGCTTCCAAGACCGATCGAGTCTTGGCCGAACGGGCTCAAATAATTCTGGCTTGCGGCCAGGGGCTGACGGCGACTGAAGTTGCGGAAAGGCTCTCCAAGCGGCTACTGAGTGTGCAAATGTGGCGCAGGCGCTATCTTGAGCAGGGAGTGTCAGGACTGGAGGATCGACCTCGATCGGGCCCTCCGCGGAAGCTATCGCATGCCAATGTGCGAGCTATTCTCAAAGCCACCGTTGAACGCATCCCACGGGAATCGACCTACTGGAGTGTGCGACTGATGGCCGAACACTCCGGAGTGAGCAAACATCAAGTCGCCCAGATCTGGAAGGCAGCCGACCTGAAGCCGCATCGAGTCCGTAACTTTAAAATCAGCAACGATCCTCACTTCGCCGAAAAGGTAATCGATGTGGTGGGTCTGTATATGGATCCGCCCGACAATGCGCTGGTTCTATCCGTGGACGAGAAAACTGAGATCCAGGCTCTGGATAGAACTCAGCCGATGCTCCAGCTCAGACCTGGACAGATCCAACGCCGGACACACGATTACAAGCGCCACGGTACAGCCAGTCTGTATGCCGCATTCGATGTGGTGACAGGTGAGGTCATGGGCCGCATCACCAATAGGCACCGAGCCAAGGAGTTCCTGGCTTTTCTCCGCCAGATTGATCAAGCGGTCGAGCCCGAACTGGATGTCCACTTAATCCTGGACAACTCGAGCACTCATAAGACCACGCAGGTTCAAAGCTGGCTGGCCCAGCGGCCCCGATACCACCTCCACTTTACGCCCACTAGCGCCTCCTGGCGCAATGCCGTCGAAAGCTGGTTCTCACAGCTGGAGCGCCGTTCGATCTACAGAAACTCTTTCAGCAGCGTCCAAGAGTTGAGACAGGAAATCAAAAGATATATTCGGGTTCACAATCAACGCTTGGCCAAGCCCTTCAAGTGGCGCGCCACTGCTGACTCAATCCTGGCAAAGGCCCAAAATGCTCGCGAATCGCTCGGCCACCATTAACATCGGGAACTTATCGGACAGTGCACTAGGCCCGAATATGAAGATTCTATTTTCAATAGAATCGCCGCCCCAGAAGGCGCCTCCCACGGTTCTGAAACACGGCTTTCCTCTGCCACATCATCCTCCCCCTCGTGGCTGATGGAACTCAGTTTCTTTTCTGACTGATCCGGCGCTAGCCAGAAGCAACACTAAGAAAGTTTGTCTGGGATATGTCTTTACGATTGAGTCAAGTTAGGCGGCAGGGTTTGCGCATCGGACAAAGTCTGGCTACCACCGAACGCTGCGCTCCCGCTTGCGGCTCTCTGAGAGTCCTGCTCCGAAGTTCACAGGGAGTCGATAACCGGGCCATGGCCTTGGAATGCCAGCTCTCAGAGCGCCAAGCGGCAGCGCGAGTGCGGAAAAGCTAGACTCGTTGGCACCACGATTCCGGCTCCCTTTGTTCCTGAGACACGGTGGTTAGAGCTTCCTCTCCGAAGTTGGGCTTGCGATGACACCTATACGGAAGGACAAAGGCAAAGGCAAGGGTTCGAGCATCGAACAACACTGCTAATCGGTCTGAGGGCGAAGCCGCGCTAGCCTGAAACTTGAATTTGCCGTCTGAGTTGTTTGCTTCGCCTCCTCAGAGCCGAAACGTGCCCTGATTTCGCGCCCCAGGTGCCTTGGATAGCGTGGGCGCGCCACAGCCTTGAATCTACAGCCGGAGGGGACCCTAAGCACGGCTTTCCGGAGGAGAAGGCGCCGCTAAGCTGCTATGATCTTGGCGCGCCAGCCAGCCGAGAGCGGACAACAATACTTTGGAGGGACCCGTGAGAGACAGGATCGCTATTTCGCTCATCTCTATCGCCCTGGCCTGGGGTAATCTTCCCGCCCAGGACGCAGCGCCGGAAGCGAAACCCGCGGGAACGTCGAAACCCTCTCTCTGGAAAAGTCACCACTCCAGCATCATGCAGGGCGAAACAGTGGAATACGATGCTGTGATCGGAAGTATCACGCTCCGAAACGATGCGGACAAGGACTCGGCTGAGCTGTTCTATACTGCCTACTTCCGAACTGGAGTTGCACGTTCGAGCAAACGACCGATCCTCTTTTCCTACAATGGAGGCCCCGGGTCGGCCTCTTTCTGGCTACACATGGGAATCATGGGACCGAGACGGGTGGTGACACCGAACGTCGGCCAACAGGACCCTCCGCCCTATCCTCTGGTTGACAACCAGTACACGCTGCTCGATACAGCCGACATCGTGATGGTCGATCCGGTCGGTACCGGCTTCAGTCATCCGCTCGGCGAGACGCCAGGCAAGGACTTCTGGGGAATTGACGAAGACGCGGCATCCCTCACCCAGTTTGTGCGGCGTTTCCTCAGCCAGACCGGGCGCTGGAACTCGCCCCGTTACCTTCTCGGAGAGAGCTACGGAACAACCCGTTCTGCCGTTCTGGCTGCGCACCGGCAACGGGCAAACATCGATTTGAATGGAATCGTCCTGGTATCGGCGGTCCTCGACTTTAAGACCCTCGATTTCCCTCCCGGCGCGGATATTCCCTATATCGTGAATCTGCTGGCCTATGCGATCACTGCCGCCTACCACAATGCGCTTCCCGGGCCCGCGCCAAAAGATCTGGAGGGCTTCATGAAGGAGGTCGAGGCGTAGGCCCTCAGTGACTACGCGACCACGCTGATCGCCGGTGGTACCGTCGATCCCATGCAACGGAGCCGGACGCTCGAACAAATGCACCGCTACACCGGCCTCGACCTTGAATTCCTGGACAAAGCCGACCTACGAGTGTCCGCTGCCGAGTTCAGAAAGGAACTGCTTCGGCATCGGAGCCTTGCAGTCGGGAGGCTCGATTCCAGATTCACCGGCCCAACCGGCGATCTCCTACAAACCGCCCCTTCTCACGACGCGCAATCCTCGGCCATCAGTTCCGCCTACACTTCAGCTTTCAATACCTATGTTCGTGAAGAGTTGGGCTACGACGGAGACCGCGAATACACGCCCAGTGGAGCCGCCCGGCCATGGAACTGGAAGCGAGCAGGTCAGGGCGAAAACAGCCGAGGCAGGACCCCCAATGTGGCCCCCGACCTGGCCGGCGCGCTATATAGGAACCCGAAACTCGAGGTGCTACTGATCAATGGCATCTACGACCTGGCGACACCCTATTTTGCAGCCGTGTGGACGATGGACCACCTGGGACTTCCCCCCAACCTGAGAGACAACATCCAGCGGGTCGATTTCGCAGCCGGACACATGATGTACGTGGAACAGACTCTTTTGCCCAAATGGAAACAGACCCTGGACACCTTCATTAAGCGAACCTCAGGAAGTGCGACACCGTAAGAGATCGGCCGCAACCCCCGTTCGCCCGTAGGGTTGGGGCGGGACGCGGCCAGCTCTTTGTTGCTCGGAGCTCGAAGATGGCCTGCATCAATCTCGTCCTCGCGCCTCGACCTGACTCGCGTCGCACTCCCAGCAATTGGTACGTTATTTCAGAATCGCTCCTCTAGGAGTCTGCGCGGCAGGAAATGTCCGGGCTGGTTAATAAAATGGCGATAGGGGAACGACATTTCGGAAGTACCAGCCGGAGCAGAGCTTCTTGCTACCCCCCTCCCCGCGAGATTGGTTGCCGGAAGATCATCTGTCCTACTTTATCTCCGAAACGGTGGATGAGCTGGATCTGAGTGGATTCTACGCGCCGTACGAAGGGGACGGGCGGCGCAATCGGCCGTTTGATCCGAGGATGATGGTGAAGATCCTGATTTATGGGTACGCGACGGGAACGTTCTCGTCGCGGAAACTGGCTCGTCGAGTGTATGAGGACGTGGCTGTTCGAGTGTTGTCGGCGGGTAATTTTCCAGCCCACCGGACGATGGCGGAGTTTCGTCAACGTCATCTCAAAGAGTTCAAGAAACTGTTTGGACAGGTGGCGCGGATCGCGGCCGAGGCGGGATTGGTCAAGCTGGGGCGAGTGGCGGTGGACGGCTGTAAGATCAAGGCCAACGCCAGCAAACATAAGGCGATGAGCTATTCACGGATGTTGGAAGAAGAGAAAAGGCTGGAAGGAGAGATCGCCGAACTGTTGGATCGTGCGCAGCAGGTGGATAAAGCGGAAGACGAGCTCTACGGCGAAGAGAATCAGGGAGACGAACTGCCTGAAGAGTTACGCCGCCGCGAAGATCGGCTGAAAAAGATCGGGGAGGCAAAGCAGCGCGTGGAGCAACGGCAGGCCGAGGCGGATCGGAAGCGCGGCCGCAAGCCCGGAGACGGTCGCAAGAACCCGCGCGGAGGACGCCCCTTCAAGCGGGAGTTTGGAGTTCCCGAGGAGAAGGCCCAAGACAACTTTACAGATCCGGAAAGTCGAATCATGAAGAGCTCTGGGGGATTCGAACAATGCTACAACACGCAAGCCGCTGTGGATGAGGAGACACAGATGATCGTGGCCACGGGGGTTACCAATAACGCGGCCGACAACAGACAATTACTGGGGATGATCGATGCGGTCCAAGAGAACCTGGAGCACCCTCCCGAGCAGGTAGTGGCCGACGCCGGGTATAAGTCCGAGGAGAACTTTGAAGGTCTAGAAGAACGCGAGATCGATGGCTACATCTCTTTGGGCCGAGAGGGGCGAGATCCAGAGCCGTCGGAAAATCTCCCCGCCACGCTGCGCATGTTCAAGAAGCTGGGCACGGAGGCGGGGCAAACTGTCTACCGCCGGCGCAAGGTGATCGCGGAACCTGTATTCGTCTGGGTTAAACAGGTCCTTGGCTTTCGAACCTTCAGCTTGAGGGGACTCGAGAAAGTGGAAGGCGAGTGGGACCTGGTCTGTCTCGCCCTGAACTTGAAACGCATGCATGGGCGCCTACCCACCTGCTGAGCAGGTTCGGACGGAAAGATGCCCTCCCCCTGGGCTCATTTTCAGCAGTTCGGCCGCCTCTGCAAGCGGAAGCACGATAAAGATCGCCCTTTCTCTTATAGGGCACCCCGAAACATAAACTCAAGAATCGGAAATTCCACGTTGATCAGAAACTCCTGCCGCGCAGACTCCTAGCCCGGATTATGCAAGAGATCCGGATTCGAGTGGATTGGGGATCAGAAAAAATGCCGTAGCGCTCTGATATAAAAGGGTTTATTAAACAAATCCTTATCGGAGAACTACGGCAATGTCAAACCCAGTCTGCCAGACCACCCTGGCATTTCACTCGCACACACAAATCACGGCTCGTTTTGATGGTGGGAACCTGACTTCCGATGCCGGAGGGCTGTTGTTTGGTTCCCTGGATCGGCAAGATCGACTCTGCGAGGACTTCAGTTCGTGTATTGCGGATAGCCGGGACCAACGCTACGTTCGTCATGAGCAGTTAAAGCTGATCCGACAACGAGTCTTTCAGATCGTTGCCGGGTACGAAGACTGCAATGACGCGGACACGCTGCGCTCGGATCCCATGCTCAAGACCGTCTGTGATCAGTTACCTGAGAGCGATCCTGACTTGGCCACCCAGGCAACTTTTTCCCATTTGGAAAACTCTGTCAGCAAGAAGGATCTCATGCGTCTGAGCCGGGGGTTCCTACAGCGTTATGTCCGCTCGCTGAAGAAGAGACGCCCCGACCCGGTCATCTTGGACCTGGACAGTACTGACGACCACACTCACGGCCAACAGGAATTCTCTTTTTACCACGGCTATTACCGAAACCACATTCTGCATCCTTGGCTGATCTTCGATGCCGTTACGGGGGACCTGGTCACTGTCGTATTGAGGCCTGGAAACAAGGGGGCTGCCTCTCACATCGTTCCTATTCTGAAACGAATCGTGAAAGCCATTCGACGAGAAGTTGGCAAGGAACTTCAAATTGAGATCCGGGCCGACAGCGGCTTTGCCACGCCTCGGCTCTACGAGTTCTGTGAATCTGAAGAGAACAAACTCCAATATGTCATTGGGTTAAGCCGGAACCCCCGCCTGCAACGGATGGTCGAGCCGATGCTCGAGTCGACTCGACTCAGGTTCGACGAGTTCGAGGAAAAACAGCGTCAGTTTGACGAGTTTCTTTATCGAGCCGGCAGCTGGGATCGATTCCGTCGCGTCATCGTCAAAGTGGAAGTCGACCATCGGGGGATCAATCGTCGCTTTGTGGTCACCAACCGAGACGATCTCTCTTCCCAGTCCCTTTATGATCACTACACCGATCGAGGACAGTCGGAGAACTTCATCAAGGCTTTTAAGAACCCTCTGAGTATGGATCGGCTGAGCTGTCATCGATTCCTGGCCAACCAGTTTCGACTTCTCCTGCATGGGCTGGCTTACCAGATGTTCGTCCGACTCCGCGATTATCTGTATGGAACCCCCTGGCAGAAACTCGAAATCGAAACTTTGCGTCGCCGGGTCCTCAAAATTGGGGCGCGGGTTCGACAAACCACTCGACGCATCTGGGCCCATCTTTCCTCCGGCTTTCCGGAGCAGGCCCTTTTCCTACTCGTCTTGAATCGCCTTAACTCCAGCTAGCCTCTCCTAGCTCCCGAATGATCGTTTAGGACACTCATTCAGGCCCAACTCCGTCTGAAATTCACTCCCCCACCTACTTCCACACGGCTCGTCCACAGAGATCCCTCGAAAATCCGCCTGTCGCACCTTCGATCTCCCGATTTGGGCCACTTTCGACTCTCTTTTCAACTCCGGCCTACGGTTCTTGCATAATCCGGGCTAGGGACTTCTGATTTCCTCTCGTGCTTCGGATTTCGTGCTTCGTGCTTGAGCCACTCGTTTCTCCCTCGACATGTGTACTGGTTATCTAGTACACTAGGTCACGATGTTGCGAATCGACTCTCAGGACCCGCGTCCCATCTACCGCCAGATCATGGATGGACTCTTGCGCGAGATCGTGGCCGGCAAGCTCGAGCCCGACGCGGCAGTCCCCTCGGTTCGGGATCTGGCCCGGCACATCAAGGTAAATCCAAATACCGTTCGTCAAGCCTATCGCGAGCTGGAACTGGCCGGAGTGCTCTACGTGAAACGGGGTCTCGGAACATTCGTCGTAAAACGTGAGTTCGAATCGGACCGCCGGAAACTGGCTCTTGAATTGGCCCAGCGTGCTCTCCGTGAGGCCCGTCAACTGGGGCTTCGGCCCGATCTGCTGATCGAGGCTATTCAGGAAGCGAGAGAAAGAGAGGCGGACGACGAGCAAGAAGTAGGTGAATCAAGAGCATGAGTACCCCTAAGCCCCTTTCTGAAAACACAGATCCGCTGAAATCCGCTGCGGCACCGCCGAAGGCGGCAATTGTGACCGAGAATCTTGGGAAATCCTATGGGCAACGCGCCGCCTTGACTGGGGTCGACCTCTTGGTTCCAGAAGGCTCGATCTACCTGCTGGTCGGACCCAATGGAGCGGGCAAGACCACGACCCTGCGAATTCTCCAGGACCTCACTCGGCCCTCCCACGGCCGGGTGCGAGTCTTCGGGGAGGACCCTGCCGTCCGTCCGGACTGGGTCCGCTCCCAACTCGGCTATGTGCCGGAGCGATTCGATATTGGCTTCCCCTGGATGTCGGTCGCTCGGCTCCTGAAGCACCACTCCATCTACTATCCCAACTGGGACTCCGGTTATGCTTCGGAACTCTGCCGGAGACTCGAGATTCAGCCGTCGGAACGCTTTGGAACGCTTTCCAAAGGGCAGGCCCGTCGGGTTCAATTGGCCCTCGTTCTGGCTCATCGACCGCGCTTGTTGATTCTGGATGAACCCACCGATGGCCTGGATCCACTGGGGCGGGAGATGTTGTTGTGCCTGCTTTTTGACCACCTCGCCCAGACGCCGACGACGCTCATCATTTCGACCCACCTGATTCACTTCTTCGAGCGTTTCGCCGATCAGTTGGGCGTGATTCAGGGGGGAAGACTTAAACATCAGGGGGATGGGGAGACGCTGCGCGGGAGTCTTCTCCGCTATCACTTTACGGCGCCTTCCGAGTGGCAGCTGCCAAGCCATCTGATTCCTGTTCACCGACCGGACTCCGAGCCGTAGTGAGTCGACAACCGGGCCCTGGCCTTGGAATGCCGGCTCTCAGAGCGCCAAGCGGCAGCGCGAGCGTCTACCCTCCGAAGCCTTGGCGAAGGGGGCGGGAAAGCCATGAAACTTCGTTTGCTACTTGAGTTGATGCATCTCCAGTCCTGCTTCGCCTCCTCAGAACCGATCCACGCTTTGCCCTCGGCTTCTCGATAGTTCCCAGAGCCTTGTCAGTTATCGGTATCGGTGCCTATCATCGAAGCACATCTACACAACTCCGGGAGGACTCATGAGAAGAACTGGGATTCTAGCTGTGACTGCCCTGCTCACAATTCCCCTGTCGGCCCAAGATTCGCCACAAGAAATCAGGTACTTTCCGCAGTTCGCAGTCGGCGGAGGAGCGGAGACTTTCGTAACCGTCAACAACACTTCTGCTGGACCCCAGAACGTCATTGTCGCACTGTTTCGATCGGACGGACCACCGTTTCTGGCGGAGCAATTGGCACTCGAGAGCGGAGCGACCGAGACGGTCAAGTTTGGAGGAGCGGCGGGAGAAGTGATTGATGGCTGGGTAAAAGTCACAGCCGCAGCTCCCTTCGCCAGCGGGCTGTTCTTCAAATTGGCAGTACTGGGCAATGTCGGTGTCTTGCCCGCGATCCTGTCCGAACAGCAGCGCATGTTCAACTTTACCGAAGATGGATCCGCCACCGGACTGGCCATGGTCAACCCCGATCCGATTGCTAAGGCAACTGTATCGTTCCGAATCTTCGACGCGGGAGGGAACCTCGAGAGTGCGGTGACGCTAGAGTTGGAACCTCAGGAGCACTTCGCACAATTTCTATCCGACCCACCTTTCAATGCTGAAAAAAACGGCAGTGTGGAGATCATCTCGGATCTCCCTGTCGGCGCAGTCACACTTCGCATTGACGGGGGAAAGATCGCCGGTGCGCCGATCTTTGCTCCTGTCCAAGTAGGGGAGGCGGAGATCACATCCAGGGAGTTGGCCGACAGTTCTGTGACATCTTCAAAGATCGCTGACGCCGGGGTGACCGCTGATAAGATTGCCGAAGGCACAGTCGTCAGGAGTCTCAATGCCTTGAGAGATGAGCTCACGTTGACGGCTGGCAACAACGTTACGATTGACACAAACGGCAACCAGCTCACACTCAACGCGGGCGGGCCAGGATCGGGATTCGGGATCCAGCAGGTAAGCAGCAGCGATGACAGCCTGGATATTACCAATCCAGTAGGACCGACTGTCGACCTCGTCTTGGCGGATGGCTCGGTAACTGCGGAAAAACTGGCGGAGGACTTGGCTGACGACAACTGGGTGATTCTCCCGAGCCGGATGTACTCACTCAACCGCAACGTTGGCATCTCTACATCCGACCCGAATTTCGGGTTCTCACTGGGACCACCCCTGGCAAGGACGAAGTTTGCTCTCTTTGAAAACAGTCCCACCAATAGTTTTGGACTCGGGGTTCTGCCCGGGCTTTTTGTCCTGCATCTGAACGGGCCCGGAGCCAGATTCGGATTCTTCGGCGGTGACAACGACGACTCACCGGAGGTATTTACAGTTCGGGGTTCCGGGGAAGTCTCAACGAACGGCCACTTCCGAGCCCCCTCTGACACAGATTATCGATTTCCGACCAAGACCTACAAGCTGACGATCAACTTCGCCGACGGAATCAACCTGCCGGGGACATTCGATCCTGCCGTGGACCAGTCGCGAATCTCAGTTCCATTGCATCTCAGGACCGGTCACGCGATCAAGAAGGTATCAGTGGCCGCTTTTACTGATGGCCTGGACAGTGGCTGCAGCGACAACGGCGTCATTCGTGTCCGTGTGTTTGAGAGGGAATTCGGGTTCGTGGGTCAGTCAGCGCTTCTCGGTGAATGTGTCATTCTAGCCCGGATTATGCAAGAGATCCGGATTCGAGTGGATTGGGGACCAGAAAAAATTCCGTATCTCTCTGATATAAAAGGGTTTATTAAACAAATCCTTATCGGAGAACTACGGCAATGTCAAACCCAGTCTGTCAGACCACCCTGGCATTTCACTCGCACACACAAATCACGGCTCGTTTTGATGGTGGGAACCTGACTTCCGATGCCGGATGGCTGTTGTTTGGTTCCCTGGATCGGCAAGATCGACTCTGCGAGGACTTCAGTTCGTGTATTGCGGATAGCCGGGACCAACGCTACGTTCGTCATGAGCAGTTACAGCTGATCCGACAACGAGTCTTTCAGATCGTTGCCGGGTACGAAGACTGCAATGACGCGGACACGCTGCGCTCGGATCCCATGCTCAAGACCGTCTGTGATCAGTTACCTGAGAGCGATCCTGACTTGGCCACCCAGGCAACTTTTTCCCGTTTGGAAAACTCTGTCAGCAAGAAGGATCTCATGCGTCTGAGCCGGGGGTTCCTACAGCGTTATGTCCGCTCGCTGAAGAAGAGACGCCCCGACCCGGTCATCTTGGACCTGGACAGTACTGACGACCACACTCACGGCCAACAGGAATTCTCTTTTTACCACGGCTATTACCGAAACCACATTCTGCATCCTTGGCTGATCTTCGATGCCGTTACGGGGGACCTGGTCACTGTCGTATTGAGGCCTGGAAACAAGGGGGCTGCCTCTCACATCGTTCCTATTCTGAAACGAATCGTGAAAGCCATTCGACGAGAAGTTGGCAAGGAACTTCAAATTGAGATCCGGGCCGACAGCGGCTTTGCCACGCCTCGGCTCTACGAGTTCTGTGAATCTGAAGAGAACAAACTCCAATATGTCATTGGGTTAAGCCGGAACCCCCGCCTGCAACGGATGGTCGAGCCGATGCTCGAGTCGACTCGACTCAGGTTCGACGAGTTCGAGGAAAAACAGCGTCAGTTTGACGAGTTTCTTTATCGAGCCAGCAGCTGGGATCGATTCCGTCGCGTCATCGTCAAAGTGGAAGTCGACCATCGGGGGATCAATCGTCGCTTTGTGGTCACCAACCGAGACGATCTCTCTTCCCAGTCCCTTTATGATCACTACACCGATCGAGGACAGTCGGAGAACTTCATCAAGGCTTTTAAGAACCATCTGAGTATGGATCGGCTGAGCTGTCATCGATTCCTGGCCAACCAGTTTCGACTTCTCCTGCATGGGCTGGCTTACCAGATGTTCGTCCGACTCCGCGATTATCTGTATGGAACCCCCTGGCAGAAACTCGAAATCGAAACTTTGCGTCGCCGGGTCCTCAAAATTGGGGCGCGGGTTCGACAAACCACTCGACGCATCTGGGCCCATCTTTCCTCCGGCTTTCCGGAGCAGGCCCTTTTCCTCCTCGTCTTGAATCGCCTTAACTCCAGCTAGCCTCTCCTAGCTCCCGAATGATCGTTTAGGACACTCATTCAGGCCCAACTCCGTCTGAAATTCACTCCCCCACCTACTCCACACGGCTCGTCCACAGAGATCCCTCGAAAATCCGCCTGTCGCACCTTCGATCTCCCGATTTGGGCCACTTTCGACTCTCTTTTCAACTCCGGCCTACGGTTCTTGCATAATCCGGGCTAGACCGGCAAGGGATCGTGGTGCTGAATCTCACCCATGCGGTTCTCGAGGGTTACCACTACTATCTCTTTGTTCGGGCGCTCAAGGACAATGGAGTCGATAATGATTCCAACTGTACTATCCGCTTTGACGGTGGCCTTGTGGAAATGGAGGGGGATCGATTCTCCCTCAGTGGCACTGGGTAGCAGGGGCGGCTCCTTCGATGCTCAGAACACCGTGGCGTCAGCCCAGAGTCTTCGCGTTTTCGAGCTTGGGATTTCCCTCTTGCTTCAGATTTCGTGCTTTTCTAAGGAATCGGGGTTAGGGACACGCTAGTGAGTTGGAACCGTAGCTGCGGGCCAGGGACTATTTCTTGACGCAGAGCGGTGGCATAGAATGGTCTTGAAGACCGGAGCTCCAGGGATCCCACAAAATCTTCCGGCACATCGACGAAGATCTGATCGAGGAACAGGGCACCATCGAGATTGAAGCTGGTGACTTGAAGGCGAGTTCCGTCCTCTGCCAGTAGTATGAAAGTAATCGGATCCTGAGCGCGTCGCACGGCGATTCCAGTATTCAGATTAGCCGAGAGTTCGACTGGAACGCGTACCCCTGTAACTCGCCTGGCAACCGGAACTCCTGTGGAATCGTCCAATTCTTCGGCAGCTGCGAAATTATAGAAGAACGAGGTAGATAAGCTGGTGGTGGTGAGGGCTCCACCTTTAATTTCGAGCCAACCCGACACCGCAGGTCCGTTGCTAGACAGAACGAATTTTCGGGTCTGATTCGGCGCCAGTTCTATGGCAAAGCCTGACTGGCCGGTTCGATCTTGGCCGTCCATTGACCAGGGACGATCCAGGGGCCAGTTACCGCCGTCCAACTCCCCCCTTCCAGTCCATCTCCTCTGGTTCAGATTGGAGACGAACAACACAACTTCAAAGCCTCCGCCCAAGGCTAATTGGGGGTAGAGCAGCTGGACATAATCGTATGTTTCAGCACTGGCAATCAAGCTCTGATCATCCCGGTTGTGGCCTCCTGCGACCAGGACACGACCGTCAGCAAGTAGCGTTGCCGTGTGACCTGTTCGAGGGCTATTGAGGTTGCCCGCATCCGTCCAACGAACGGTAGCCGGATCGTACAACTCACTGCGGCAGGCAACCGCCATTGCACGGCCATCTCCAAGAACGATCGCAGTGATGGAGCGAGAACCACTAAAAGTAAAATCGCAGGCGGTGCGCCGGCCGGTGGTATGCCACGCGTCAGTTAGGGGATCGTATATCTCCGCCTTATGGAAAGCAGTCGAAGGACCCGATTCAATCACACCCGCTGCCAGAACACGACCGTCCGCGAGTCGGGTCGCGGCATGATTGTCACCGGTGACAGAGGGACTTTCAGAATCAATCCACCGATCACCGACTGGATCGTATAACTCACTGCTGGCCAGCGTAAGCCCGTCTATCTCTTGGAAGGAAATCACCAGCACACGGCCGTCTTGGAGAAGGGTAGCAGAAAGCCTCTCGCGGGCCGCGTTGAGGTTGGCGGCAAAGGTCCACCCTGCGTCATTGCAAACTCGTGCCGCAGTGAAGATCTCTGCGGTGGCTGTTGGGCTTTGGCTACTCCTCCGTCCCCCGGCCACCAGAACACGACCGTCGTTCAGCAGAGTCGCGCTATGAGAACCGCGGGCGGTAAAGAGGAATCTCGGTTCGCACCAGCTACCCGAAGTTGGATCATAAAGTTCCACACTAGCCGTTACCACGTCTCGGGAAAGAAAGCCGCCTACTACCAGGACCCGCCCATCACGAAGCAGGGTCGCGGTATGACCGGAACGCGCAGTGTGCAGTTTGCCAGTGGCGGTCCAGATGTCGGTGGCCGGATCGTACAGTTCGGCAACCGCCGCTACGGTTCTCGTGATGCTGAAATCGAGAAAACCCCCCACCACCAGGACACGGCCATCCAGCAGCAGAGTTGCGGTGTGACCCGTCCGCGGGGTCAAAAGACTCCCGGCAGTCGTCCAGGTATCGAGCTGAGCCGTGACCGAGATCTGCGAGGCGAACCAAATTGACATTGCCTCGAGGATCCCAAGCTTCTTCTTGTGCATATCTTCGTTCTCTCAACTCCTCAGGGAATTGACTTGACAAGCCTGGTCGCAAAGCTGCGACGTCCCGAGCAATCGGGGGCGATCATTGGTCATTCATGTGACTTCGATGCCACCTGGATGTAGCTCGGATTCTAGGTCAGGACCGGTCCGGACGCAAACGGTAGCAGGTCTCAAGCGGGAGCGGTGAGGGCGGCGAGATCCAGACTGTCCCTTTCCGTGTTTAAACCCCACTTCCAGCCCCGGGCTGACTAACTCAACTAAGTTTGGGCGTGATTTATCTTGACGATTGAGTCAAGTTCGGTGGCGGGGTTTTTCGTATCGGGCTAAGGCTGGATCGGCCGGACGCTGCGCTCCCGCTTGCGGCTTCTCTGATAGTTGTGCCCCGAAGTTCACAGTGAGTCGACAACCGGGCCCTGGCCTTGGAATGCCAGCTCTCAGCGCGCCAAGCGGTAGCGCGAGCGCGGGAAAGCTCACCCCTGCAAAGCATGGCCTGCACCCGAGGCGGCGAAGCAGATCGGATGCCAGGCGAGTTCCGAGCTGTCGTTGCCGCCTGCAATGAAACTTGCTTTGTATTGCGCCGCAGGCGCCCTGCAGTACGCCGAGAATCGGCTCCCTGTAAACGGCGGAGCTGCACTCCCCACTCCAAGGCCTTCGGCAGTCGTCCCTTGCCATTGGGTTTCCAGACTCGTAGGCTAGAGAGTCTGAGGAGGAGGAGCAATGACGAGTTCTACTGTGATGCGAATTCGAGTATTCACTATTGTGCTGGCCGGGCTGCTTTTGCTCCCCGGCCTGCTGGCCCAGGAGTCTGAGGCGGGTGGAGCAGCGAAATGGGATGTGACCGAGGCCCGAGGGACGACCCGAATCCTCGATTTTCAGACCGAAGAAGGCACCTGGATGTCGGTCGATGTTTCTCACGACGGCCGTTGGGTCGTTTTCGATCTCCTCGGACACGTCTATCGTGTCTCCTCTTCCGGGGGCGAAGCTGTCTGCCTGACGCAGGACAGCGGGGTGGCGGTCAACTACCATCCTCGATTCTCGCCCGACGGGGAGACGATCGCGTTCATCTCGGACCGTTCCGGTCAGGACAACCTCTGGCTGATGGAGGCAGACGGATCTAATCCAACACCTGTTTTTGAAGACCAGAAAACCCGAATCTCGCTACCCACCTGGACACCTGATGGTCAGTACATCGTAGCTCGTCTGAACAAGATCACCTCGCCGGGACAGACTCCGGCCAGCGGTATCTGGATGTTCCATCGTTCCGGTGGCAGCGGAGTGGAGTTGATCGACAGGCAGACTTCCGGCGCCACCTGGCCGACCGTGAGCCGAGATGGTCGATATCTCTATTTCCAGGTCTCCGGAAACGGGAATCCCAACGCTCTGACCGGGCGCTTCCAGATCCGGCGTTTCGAGTTCAAGACCGGAGAGACGATCGACATCAGCACGGGCGTCGCCCTGGGTGCCGCCTCGGGAAGACTCTCGAGCGGCGGCGCCTTTGCCCCTGAAATCTCACCGGACGGACGCTGGCTGGCCTTTGCCCGGCACTTCCTGGATGCCACGATCGAGTTCAAGGGGCATAGCTTCGGCCCCAGAACAGCTCTCTGGCTTCGCGATCTCGAGACTGGCTCGGAACGGCTGTTGGTCGATCCCCTCGCAGTAGCGATCGAGAGCGGATCCAAGAGCAAACGCATCCTTCCGGGTTATTCCTGGTCCTCTGACGGGGACAGCCTGGTCTTCTCTCAAGGAGGGAAATTGCATCGAGTTTCGGTTTCCAGCGGCCAAATCCAGACTGTCCCTTTCCGAGCCCGCGTGCGACGGGAGATCTCTGAGCGTGCCTATCGGTCTTTTCGGATTAGCGACCAGCCCTTCGAGGCAACTTTTCTGCGCTGGCCGACCCTCTCGCCGGACGGGAGTCGTCTCGTGTTTCAGGCGATTGGGCGAATCTGGGCAATGGAAATGCCCGGCGGACACCCTCGCCGACTGACTACCGACTCGTTCACGCCTCAAGAGTTCGCACCCGTGTGGTCTCCAGACAGTCGCTGGATCGCATTCACTTCCTTTGAAATGCCGGGCGCAGGGCACTTGTGGAAAATCTCAGCCGGGGGAGGTGCGCCCGTTCAACTCACAGAAACTGTTGGTGAATACTTTCACCCTGCCTGGAGCAGCGATGGAACCGAACTGGTCGTTGTGAGAGGCTCTGGATCGACGTTTCGGGGCAGAACTGTCACCCATAATCCTTCCCTGGACCTGATCCGGGTTCCGGCGAGAGGCGGTCCTGCGGAGTTCGTCATTACCGTTGCCCCGCCTGCCGGAACTTCTCCAAGCGGGGGCGCTCGGCGCGCCATCCTGTCACCCTCCTGGGGACCCGACGGCCGCATCTTCTTCCCCCGACCCGTGCGAGCCGAAAGTGGAGGGTCGCTCAAGAGTGAGCTGGTTTCCGTTCGCCCCGATGGCTCAGATTTGAAACGACACCTGATTCTCCCCTTTGCAGATGAGATCGTGCCTTCTCCCAATGGCACTCACGTGGCGTTTCAAGAGGGAGATAATGTCTACCTGGTTCCATTCCCTTTCATCGGCACAGGCGACGAGCCGGTTGAAATCAACCGGCGCCGTAGTCAATTGCCGGTTCGCGTTGTGAGTCGGGATGGCGGTCTCTATCCTCGCTGGCGCGGAGAGGGCTCAATCGAGTATGGAAGCGCCAAGCGCCACTACACTTATGATGTTCAGACAGAAGAGACGCAAACGACCGAGATCCACTTGAGTGTTCCGAGGAGGATTCCGGCAGGAAGCGTCGCCATAACCGGGGCCCGTATCGTGACGCTGGGCGGCTCCGGAGTCCTGGACAATGGCAGCCTTATCGTTCAAGGCAGCCGAATCGCCTGTGTTGGCAACTGTGACTCGCAGAGCGCAGACCGGACCATCGATGCTCGCGGAAAGACCATCATTCCCGGTTTCGTTGACATGCACGCTCACCACTACCGGGAGCACCGCGGCTATCGGCCTCGTCGCGACTACGAAGCCGCAATCTACCTGGCCTACGGCGTCACGACTAACCTCGACAACTCCATGTGGTCGGAGAACATCTTTCCGACCGCGGAGATGATCGAGGCGGGCGAGATGATCGGGCCCCGGACATTCAGTTCAGGCGACCCGGTCTATCGAGGTGATGGGCCCAACCAGAACGATCTCACCAGTTACCAGGAAGCCGAGGACAACCTCCAGCGTTTAGCCTCCTGGGGAGCGGTTTCCATCAAACAATACCAGCAACCGCGACGGGCTCAGCGCCAATGGGTCTCCGAGGCAGCTCGCAAGATCGGGCTCATGGTGACGGCCGAAGGGGGAGACCTGACCTATAACCTGGGAATGATCATGGACGGGCAGACGGGATGGGAGCATCCCATGAGCTACCTGCCACTTTATGGCGATGTGGCAAAGTTCTTTGGAAAGTCTGAGACGGCTTATTCTCCAACTTTCGTCGTAGCCGGACCTGGACCCTGGAATATCGAGTACTTCTTTGGCGAGGACGATCTCTGGAAGGATCCCAAACAACAACGCTGGCTTCCCTGGCGAATGCTCACCCATTTGAGACGCCGCGAATTGCGCCCCCAGACTGACTACTCCTATCCATTGCTGGCCCAGGGCCTGGCAGACATCATTGCCGAAGGAGGAATTGGATCGATTGGATCTCACGGCGAGCACCACGCTCTGGCAGCTCACTGGGAGGTCTGGATGGCTGCTTCGGCGATGGGAAACCAGGGGGCACTGGAGGTGGCCAGTCTCCACGGCGCACGATTCCTCGGTGCTGAACAAGATCTTGGCTCACTCGAAGTAGGAAAGCTGGCTGACTTTCTTATCCTGAGCTCCAACCCACTCGAGGATATTCGCAACACCCTTTCAATCGAACACGTCGTCAAGGGAGGCATTATTTATGTCGGCGATACGCTGGACGAGACCTGGCCCGAGTCGCGACCGTTCGGACCCTATTACTGGGTCGACGAGGACGCGTTACGTTCAGATACGAAGCAGATTCCCTGAATATTCGGCAAGATTGCAGTCCTCTGCCAAATCGCCTCTCAGCTCTCTCCGGAAGACTCCAAGGGATCCGAGTGGCGGGAGTGCTGTCCTGACGATCGTAGTCTTGCTGGCACTCATCGGGTTCTTCTGGAACTCATGGCTGATCTACCCGCTGAAACTATTGGTGGTCTTCTTTCACGAGTTAAGCCATGGGCTAGCGGCCTTGTTGACCGGCGGTTCCATCATGCGCATCGAGATGGTGGCTCAGCAAGGAGGGCTCTGCGTGACCCTTGGCGGAAGCCGCTTCCTAATTCTTTCCGCTGGCTATCTGGGAAGCCTGATCTGGGGCGGAGCGATTCTGGTCCTGGCCAGTCGCACGCGCTTCGATCGGGGGCTCCAGACTCTCTTGGGATTAGTTCTACTGCTTTCGACTCTAGTTTGGGTTCGTCCTTTGACCGGCTTCGGATTTGTGTTTGCGGCTCTGACGGCGCTGGGTCTGACGGCGGCCGGGTTGCTCTTGAGTGGCTTCCTGAATGACCTCCTCCTCAAGCTCATCGGCCTGACCAGCGTCCTCTACGCTCCGCTGGACATCCTGAGTGACGTTTTGGCTCGACCGAATGCGCTCCAGTCCGACGCCTCCCAACTCGCTCAGCAAACTGGAATTCCGACCGTGCTCTGGGGAGCTCTATGGATGGTCACCGCCGTGATAGCAGCCATCCTCTTTTTGAGGTCGGCGATCTCGTCCCAGGCCGACGGCTGAGACAAGAAATACCGCCCAAACCTGAAGGCGCAAGACTCGGAAATTGGGGAGGTAGAGTCCTGATCGTGCCGTTGTGGAAGCGAAGAGCCGCAAGCGATAGCGCAGCGTCCGGCCAGTCAACCTTTACATTTCTTACGTCAATTTTGCAGAAGACCGAGAACCCTTGCGACAGCCTCTTGATATACTCGATTTCACGATCGACAATTTCGCCAAGGATTTCAACATGCTGAAAAATCGATTCATCGCGGCTGCTATTCTCCTCGGATTACTGACCCCCTGGATGACTGCTCAGCCCAGTGTTCAACGACAATTATTTGTTATCACCGCGACTACGATTCTTGCCCGCTGAAGTGGGTGTTTGTTTGACTTGTTTTTCTTCCTTCTTCTGAGGGCTGAAAGCCCTCTTTTCTTTTCCGGTTTTCTTGAGCGTGGGGATGGAGTGAGGGTTTGCCCGAACGGAGTTCCCACGCTTCGCGAGGCTCGGGATTGCCCTTCGAATGCTCCGCTGATTGAGCTGTATACCCTCTGGGCTTGAGCCGTTTTCTGTGTGGCCAGCAGAAGGCCTTTCGAGCGGCACCTCAGAGTCACTTCGTCTCCTTTTGGGTTCTCTGCTTGGCGGCTTCCATCCGGTAGCTGGTCACGTTCAACTCCAGGATCACGCTATGGTGAACCAGGCGGTCGATTGCCGCGGCCGTGGTCAGGGGATCCTTGAAGATCCTCTCCCAGTCCGAGAAGACCAGGTTGCTGGTCAGCAGAATCGAGCGACGCTCGTAGCGATGGGAGAGCAACGTGAAGAGAATCTCCATCTCGTCGCGATTCTGCTGTACATACCCGATGTCGTCGATGATCAGGGCCTCGAACCGATCCAGCTTCTTGAGTTCCCTCTCCAGAGTTAGCTCGAGCTTGGCTCTCAGTAACCGCTGCACCAGCAGCGCACAGGTCGAGAACAGCACCCGCCGGTCTCGCAGGATCAACTCCTGCCCCAAAGCACAAACAAGATGCGTTTTCCCGCTTCCTGGATTACCGAACACAAGTAGATTTTCGGCTCGGTCCAGGAAGTCTCCCTCCACCAATCCTGACAACTGCCGGTCCACACTCTGCGGGAGTCGTGAGCGATCCAATGAAGTCAGGCTCTTGTCCCAGGGAAGTTTCGAGGTCCGTCGTAGTTTCTGGATCCGTCGTTCCCGTCGATCCGCGACTTCCAGCTCCGACAAAGCCAGCAGGTACTGCGGATAAGACCAGCTCTCTGTGGTCGCCAAAGCGGCCTGCGAGCCGTGATGCTCGCGGAAGGTCGGCAGGCGAAGTTCGACCAACCACTCTTTGAGTCTTTGCAGGTTGCCTCCGCTCATGGCCTCACCTCCTGCTTGTGCGTGCCGAGCAATCGGTCATAGATCTGGATGTTGATTGGTGGAACCTGGACCTGCCACCTCGGCAGAACCGGCTCTATCAGATCCTACTTCAGGTCCTGGAACCGGGTTCGGCGGCCGCTTTCAATCCGGTTCTTCAGAGCTTGTTCGACTTTCCTTTCCCCTTCTTGGGCCGCCAGCTCCAGGATCCCCAGATACTGTCGGTCCGCCGTCTGTGGACAATCCTCTCTCAGCTCGTCGTAGGCGACTCGGAACAGGACTCCGGGAAAGAGATCTTCCCGCCAGCGATAGCGGGCAAAGGCTCCCGGCTTTCGCACCAGCGAGTGGATCACGTGCCGGTAATCGATCCGGTGCTTTCCTTCCCCCCGCAGTCGAGGCATCTCGGCTACTCGCTGCCCGCCATAACGAACTTCCACATGATCGGCATACAGTCGCGCCTCCACCTGTTCGCGGATCAAGCGGCTGTCCACCGAGTAGGTGTTGTTGCGCACTCGGATCGTGGAACTGGTTGCGACCTTCACTCGGAATCGGATGAAGTCCTCCAGGCGACGATCCGGTAGCGGCCTCATCACTTCCAGTTCTTCTCGCAGGCGTCTTTGCCGGCCAGCATTGCGTCGCTCGATGATTCTCTGGACGAACTGCTCGTAGTCCTTGCGCTCTGAGAAATCGCGACTGCCTCTGAGCAGCAGTTCCTGTTGGATGGATCGCTTGAGCCGGTGATGCGATTGCTCGACGTCTCCGTTCTCATGAGCCTTTCCGGCTTGGGTTCGGCTGCGCTTCATTCCGTAATGATCGAGCAATGTCTGGTAGCGTTCGGTGAAGGCGCCCTTCTTGAGATTGTTGACCACAGCCGATAGACGGTCTGTTCGGTGCTCGGATGGTATCGCCCCCAGTTCCCAGATCGCGTTCTGTAGTCCCAGCGTCAAACTCTCGAAAGATTCACCGAAGCACAGGGTCGTCGTCTCCCAGTTCGAGTAGGTCACGACGAAGTGATACAGCATATGAGGAAAGGGTTGCCCGGCAATCGTCACTCCCCAGCTGTTCATGAAAGTGAAGTCGGACTGGGCTTGATGTCCGGGCTCATGATTCTGGGGAAACATCACCTCTTTCAGCTCACCGTAGTGGGCTCTCCACTGCTTGCGCCTTCGTTGGAGCGTCCTCAGTTGTCCTTCCTCGAACTTCCCCTCGTAGATCCGATTCAGGTGGTCAAAAATAGTTGTCGCCTCCACGGTTGGAGACTGTTTCAGGATCTGATCCCTTCTATTTCGGGCCAAACGGATTCATAGGGATTCGGGCGGGTGCGCCAGGTCCGCTCTGACCGGCTTTCACTCGGCAGCTTGCCCGACTTCAAATACTTCCGTGCCGGGTTCCGCGACATGCCCGCTTTGGCCGCCGCCATCGTCAACGTCTTTTCCTTTTTCCGCAATTTCATCAGTCTCCTGATCTGCTGGTCTGTAACCATGCTTGCCATGATCCAAATCAGCTCTGAAAAAGCGGGCAGTTCTAATTGTCGTCCGGGTCCAATTCTACGTGTCGTTGATCAGGCCAGGCAACGACAAGGTGTGGGGCGGGGTGGACCAGTCCAGGCCTTTGAGCGAACCGCTCCTGCCGTGGGGGACGAGATGCCGGGCGCAACGCTCTACGATCCGGCTGGTGAGCCGGTTAACCTCAAACAGCGGCTGGAGGGAAAGTATACCGTTCTCATTTTGGGCTGCCTCACCTGACCGCCTTTTCTTGCAAACGTCTCCCGGGTGGAGACGATAGAACGCGATTACAGTCCCAAGGGTGTTCAATTCCTCTATGTTTACACGGCTTTGGCCCATCCCCAATTCGACAACTACGTGTCCCCCTTCACGTTGCAGGAACGACTATTGCACGTGAAGGAGGCGGAACGCAGACTGGGATCCAGGATCCCGTGGCTTTGCGACGGGATCCTGGATGACTTCATGCAGAGTTTGGGCGGGGCGCCCAACCCGGAATTCGTGATTAACCCTGAAGGTGCAGTTGTAGTCCGGCGTGCCTGGAGCGATCCCGCTGCCCTGCGTGAGGACCTGGAAAAACTCGTCGGGAAGGTGGATCCTCCAACTCAGGTCTCGGAACTCGACATGAAGACCCAGCCTCCCCCACCCACGGTGGCTAAGGGAATCGTTCCCCGGATCGAACGGGGCCAGATGTTTCCGATCTCGTTCAAGCCCGACCTCACGTCCGAAATCCCTTATTACGTGAAGTTACGGGCTGAAGTAGATCCACAACTGCAGCGCAACGGAAAGGGCAAACTCTACCTCGGTTTTTTTCTTGATCCACTCTACAAGGTGCATTGGAACAATGAGGCTCCGCTGGCCAGCTTCGAGCTGAAGGTTCCGGATGGCGTGCAAGCGAGTCCGGTTTCGTCCGTCAGTCCCAAAATCGAGGCCAAAGCGGACGCCGATCCGCGTGAATTCCTGATCGACATGGAGGGTGTGGAGGCGGGGGCAAGCTTGGAACTCACCTTCAAATACTATGCTTGTGATGACGCCAACACGTTCTGTATCCCGGTTACCCAGGACTATGCTCTGACTGTCGAGCGAGATCGGCTTGCGGGCAGTGTGATAGACCGGCGGCGAGGTAGGGCAGGTCGTGCGGGTCGAGGTCGAGGTGGCGGTCAGGGACCGGGAATGATGAATATGGCGGAACGGCTGGGACGAATGGACCAGAACGGGGATGGCCGGCTTTCCAAGGATGAACTCCCGGCTCAACTACAGCGTCGGTTCGAAACTCTCGATACGAACGGCGATGGATTTCTTGACCAAGAAGAGCTGGAGGCGATGGCTTCTCGCTTCGGTCGCCGCCCCCGACCCTGAATAGGAGCCTGTTAGGGCAACTTCTGAGCATTTGAGTCAAGTTTGGTGGGATTTGGGAATGCGCTGCTATTCCAGTTCAGAGTCGGTGCCTGGTTGGGCCGGATGGGCTTGACTGCCGGTCCTGAGGATGGGGGCAGGATCATGAGCTCTCCGTAAGGATGAATGAGGTCGCTTGACGATGGGTGGATTCGCGCCCTACTTTTCAGAGCCCCGAGCCTGCGAGGGGGGAAAGAGTCTCAAGTTGACTCCAAAACTCCCGGCATTTCGTAGGCTCTCCGGGGTGGAGTTTCGCTGGGATCCTGCTGCCGAACTCGGGAGAAGCTGGTGGCGGTTGTCCGGTGCAGCGGGTCTTGGGAATCGGGGGATGTGAACTTCCGACGGTTTTCAGGCCGGATACCAAAGCGGCAGCTCAATGTCTCAGAAAATCGTCTAGTTTTCGCCAGCGATCCCGCTGCAGCACTCCATATCGGCTCGCCTCCCGGCTAAGGAGTCATCCTGTGCGACCGAAGCGCGACGATTTGGAGTGCGGTAGCAGGCTCGTCATTTTGCAGTCTGGGTGGGTCTGGAAAAGCTGAGCCGCTTTGGAATCCGGCTGAGCGTCTTGAGTAAGCTGAAGAGTTCGGCAACAACCTCCCATGCCGCCGCATTCAGCGCCCTAGACGAGCGATTCTGAAATAACGTATCAATTGTTGGGAGCGCGACGCGAGTCAGGTCGAGGCGCGAGGACGAGATTGATGCAGGCCATCTTTGATGCAGTACAAGCGTCAGTTGGCCTGCGCGCTTTGGAAGAGCCAGCTCCGTCTGGCGAACCCGGCCATCCAAGGCCAGACGCAACATTTGATCGGATAACTTCACAGATTATGGTTTCCGGAAGACCGGAAGTTCGACAGGCAGAGCTGGACTCCTACAATGCGTGGGTTGGATCTTCGGCGGCAAAGCAAATCGAGGACGGCAGTGGATCGGCGAAATGGTTGGAAAACTAAACTCGACTCAATCGTCTAGCCCGGATAATTCGCGCGTTGTCGAAGCGAAGAGTCGGCAGCGCCGCGCTGACAAGGCGTTACGCCCGAGGGTGGGCAACGTAGTCAGCGCGGATGATCCCGGCTGTGCAGCCGACAACGCGTGCATTATCCGGGCTAGATAATCCGGGGGGACTCGCATCGAACTCCCAGTTCATTTCTTCTGGTACGATAGCGGATCTTCTATCCCACATTCCTCAAAGCCTCGGAGCCGGAGTAAACAAGCATCACAGGTGCCGCAAGCCCGACCGGCCAGGTCTGGATCGTAGCAACTATGGGTTAGCGAAAAGTCAACGCCCAGTGCCAGCCCCCTCCTGATGATTTCGGCCTTGCTCAGAAGTATCAGAGGGGCCCGGATTCGCAAAGGGCGATCGCCCTCCAAACCCACCCGGGTGGCCAGATTGGCGAGACGCTCGAAGCTCTCGATGAACTCGGGACGGCAATCGGGATATCCGCTGTAGTCGACGGCATTGACTCCAATGAAAATGTCTCGAGCATCGAGCACTTCGGCCCATGCCAGGGCCAGGGAAAGAAAGATCGTGTTGCGCGCCGGCACATAGGTGACAGGAATCCCCACTTCCATTTCGTCCGCGGACCGGCCGTGGGGCACCTCGAGGTCGCCGGTCAGGGCGGATCCCCCGAATTGGCCGAGATCGATTTCCAAGATCCTATGCTGTGCGACTCCTATCCTGTCCGCTACCCGGTGGGCCGACTGCACTTCGAAGCCATGTTTTTGTCCGTACCTCAGAGTCAAGGCACAGAGTCGAAAACCGAGCGATTTCGCAATCGCCAAGGTGGTTGAGGAGTCCAGTCCGCCACTGAGAAGCACCACGGCAGGTTTGTCGTTCACGGGCACTTCGCGCAAGTTCACTCCCAAAGCCCAGTGCTTCGTGCTGTCCCTATTCAGGATTCAGTTCCCACAGAACATTGATGATCAGCCACTGCCCGTTCCACTTGAAGACGTGCAAGTAGTCGACCCAATTGTCAGCCGTAACCCGAACACTGGCCGCTTTCCCGAATACATCGAGGATCTCAACCTCACGCTTGTGATCCTTCAGCTGGGTCCCGTCAGAGGAGCGGGAAGCAGTTCTCCCCACCAGAATCTCAGCCGTCTGGTGATTCAGTTGGCTGACGCCATCTCGGTCGAAGACCAGCCGTTTTGCGAGCTCGGGATGCAGAGCGCTCTTCATTCGTTCCGCATTTCCTTCATACCAGCCCTCGATGTAGTTGAGCGCCGTCTCCCGGATGGCTGCCCGATCCGCCTCGATTTCCGGGGGCGGCGGTGTGAGGACGAGAACAGTTGCAAGTAGTGATAGCAAGAAAACATGCATGAATATTCCCCGATTCAGAAATCTGGTTGCTCTATCCGACTTCGCCGGTTGACTTGAGCTTCTGGCTCCTTAGTCCGGCAAACCATAATTACAAAATGCCGGGACTCTACGTCAACCTGAGACTCTTTCCCCCCTCGCAGGCTCGGGGCTCTAAAAAGTGAGGGCGCGAATCCACCCATCGTCAAGCGACCTCATTCACCCTCGACTGTAAGCAAGTTGCAAGGGAGAGGTGCCTAGCTTCGAACCAGAACCACTTTCCCGATGTTCCTACGCTCGTGGATGAAACGGTGTGCGTCGGCTGCCCCCGGCCCGGTGAGTGGGAAGGTGGCAGCCACGATCGGTCGGAGTACTCCCTCCTCGTAAAGACGCAGAATCTGATCGAAGGACTCGGCCACTTCTCGTTCGCGAGAACTCAACAAGGCGAGGTGGACCCCGTAGACTCCGATGTTGTGCTGGATCAGGCTCAACGGAGAGAAGTGAGGAGTTCGCCTCCACGCGAGAGCCGTGCGCAACATATTGCGCCGGGAGCCGGCCGCAGCCGACAGGCCATAGGAGACGAGCCGCCCCAGCGGGCGCAGCAGCCTGGATCCAGCCGCCAGGGTGGTGCCTCCGACGGCGTCCAACACCAGATCGAGGCTGCGACGGCCTGCGATCCGCTCCACTTCAGCCTCAAAATCAGTGGCCTGATAATCAATCGGATGATCGACTCCGATGTCCCTCAAGAAGGCGACCTTCTGGGGCGATCCGGTGGTGGCGAAGATTTCTGCTCCCAGGTGCCGGGCGATCTGAACCGCGGCAATTCCAACTCCACCGGCCCCCGTCTGAATGAGCACTCTCTGGCCTCGCTCCAACCTTCCCATGACCACGATACAGAACCAGGCCGTGAGATAGTTGACCGGCAGAGCGGCGGCTGACTCAAAGGTCATCTTGTGCGGAATCCGGCGCACCGAGGCACCATCCGCCGTTGCTTCTTCGGCATAACCCCCGAAGCGAGTCATCGCTACCACCCTGTCACCGGTGTTCAAATGGGACACCGCGGCTCCTGTTTCCACTAGCCTACCGGCCAACTTCAAAACCGGGTACGTAAGGTCGTGGCGGAGCGTTTCCATAGAGTCCCAGGCGCTGCAGCAAATCGGCAAAATTCACACCCGCCGCCTCCACTCCGATTCGCACCTGATTGGCCCCGATCGCCCGGGACGGCTTGTCCCGCTCCTGGAGAACTTCGGGTGGGCCATGTCGAATAATCTGGATCGTTTTCATGGTAGGCGCTCGCTTATTGGTTCCGCGGAGTTCTACAAAGAGCCACGATGCCGCCCGCGTGGGCCGGTGTCAATCCAAGACAACCTGAATCAAGGCAACTTCGTTCTAACCAACGGTATCGTGTAGTCTCGGACACAAGGATCTTTTCCTGTCCCCTATTGCAACGAGGCGGAACAGCAGTTGAAAAATCAAGGACACTCGATTCGGACGCTGGTAGTGGCTGTCGGTTTGATGTTCGCTATCGGCCTGACCACAAGAATCTCGGCCCAGAATCGCGTGCCCGGCGAGCATTGGATGCGTTATGTCAATGCTAGCCAGGCCGGGTTTGATGCCTCCAAGCTCGAGGCTGCCCGCAAGACTTGGGAGGGACTCCCTTCCTCGGCCTTCATGCTGGTGGCAGATGGCGCCGTAGTGGCTTCCTGGGGCGATGTGGACAGGCGCTTCATGTGCCACTCCGTGCGCAAGAGCTTCCTCTCGGCACTCTACGGCATCTATTGGGATCGGGGGGAGCTCGAGCTCAACAAGACACTGGCCGATCTTGGCATCGATGATGAGCCGGATCCGCTCCTGGAAACCGAAAAGCGAGCCCGGATCCTGGACCTGCTGAAGGCTCGTTCCGGGGTTTTCCATCCCGCTGCATATGCCGGTCGTACAGATTCGAGACCCCGTGGCAGCGAAGGACCCGGGCGCTATTTCGCCTATAACAACTGGGACTTCAATACCCTGGCCGCCATCCTGGAACAGGAGACCGATGCCCAAGTGTTCGAGGCCTTCAATGAACACTTTGGGCAACCACTGGGAATGGAGGACTGGCGGATTTCGGATGGCTACTACCACTACGAGCGCGACAAGTCGAAGTACCCGGCCTACCCTTTCCGAATGTCGGCTCGAGATGCGGCCCGCTTTGGATTGCTCTTCACGCGTGACGGAAAATGGCAGGATCAGCAGATTCTCTCAGAGCACTGGGTACGACGCAGTTCTGCCCTCTATTCGATCGACACCGACATCATGGGCTACGGCTTCATGTGGTGGGTGTACCGTGAACCGCGTTTCGCTCGTCACGGCATGTTCTCGGCTCTCGGGGTCGGGAATCAGATGATTGCAGCGTTGCCCGAGAGCGATCTGGTGATTGTGAATCGGGCAAATACCTACCAGGGGGAATCGACTCCCTTGCCGGCCTTGCTCGACCTGATTGAGGAGGTTCTGGCAGCCCGCACCGGAACTCCGGAGGATCATCCGGAACTGGCCCCCCTGGGTGCCGAACCTGATCCCAACGTTACGGAGGTCGCAGCAGATCTGCTACGAGACTTCGTCGGGGAGTGGACCTTTCCTCCTCCACCTCTCGGTCTGCCCTCCCAAGCCTCCGTGCAGATCAGCGCTAGAGAGGGTCACCTGGTCGCCCACTCTCCGGTCTCTGGGACCTTTGAACTCTATCTGCAAGCAGATGGCTCGCTTCACGAGGCCGATAGCTACGAACGTTATTTGCCGGTCAGAAATGAAGCTGGCTCATTTGCGGGAATCGCAGACCCGGCTTCTTTCGCCCGGGCGGCTTTGCAAGTTGCGGCTGATGGCCAGAGCAGCCGCGCCAGGTCTTTACTGGCGCAGGTCCCAGGCGATGACGACCTCCTGGTGGCCGTCAGTGGAGCTGTAGTCGATTGGCTGGCGGGACAGTCTGGCTCAGCAGAGGACCAGGTCCGTCGGCTGGCCACACGGGAAAGACCATTTAGAGTCGACGCAACAATCAACCGAATTGGCTACGGCTTCCTCCAGACTCGGAAACTGGAAGAAGCACTCCAGGTCTTCGAGTTCAATACGAGAGTTTTCCCCAAGAGCTACAATGCCTGGGACAGCCTGGGCGAAGCTCACATGCTGCTTGACCACGACGAGGCGGCGATCCGTGCCTATCAACGCTCGCTGGAACTCAACCCAAAGAACTCGAATGCCAAGGAGATGATCGCCCGCACCAAGGCTTCAAAAAAGCTGTAGAATGTCTCGTATCTCGAGCAACCACAGGCCTCGCCAAATCCTTGTCATGAGAATACGGAGAAAGGGACAGGTCCCTTCTTTGGTGGCCACTACCTGGCTCGGGGGATTCGGCCAGATGGTTGGGCGTGGGGCCGTCGATCAGATCCCGTGCATAGGGCAGAAGCAGCAACGCCAGGGCGTGTGCTCTGTCGGCTTCATCCACAAAAGGGAAGCCTTCTATGCAATCTGCCCCTGCCCGTCCTGAAGCGGATAACCCAGGTCCCGGTATTTGCACACGACGGCTCGCTGATTACGAGCGCTGGGTACCATCCCGCCTCCCAGGTCTACTTTGCGCCCCCGCCCGGCCTTGGGGTAATTGAGGTGCCTGATGAGCCCAGCCCGGAGCAGGTCGAAACGGCTAAGGAGCTGATTTTCGGCGACTTGCTTAGTGGCGAGCATGTTGCGCGTAACAAAGATGGGAGGTCCAGATGGTTCTTGCCAACTCGTGTTGTAGTCTTGCTTCGGTCAGGTCCCGAAGTCGTGGCAAGCCGCTGTCATCGTGCTCCAGTCGTGTGGGTCTGCCCCCGTAGCTGAACAGGTATGGTGGATCGTTTGCCTCCTGCCGCGCTGCCCAGGCCTTACGGGTAATTTTGTCAATGTCAGGATCGACTCCCCAGATTTGGGGTAGCGAGTCGACTGCCCGAGGCCTTTCTTGCTTTCTCTGTTGTCCATTAAATTGCCACCTTGCCTGATCTACAGTCGGCAAACCTCTCTCTCGAAGCTCAGAACTCGCAGGCGGCCTTGCATCTTTCCAAGCACTCCAAGCCTTACGTAGTCCTCGCAGCCGCTAGGAACCTGGTGGTTAACATCTGAACGGATAGGGCTACCTTCCGGGCCTTCACGGTTGGATTGACCCTCCGGACTCCCCTTTTCTTGTCCTAGCCAGTCGCTAAGAATCGCCTGTAGAGAGTCCCAAGACACTCGCCATTTTCCGACACCCCAACCCGAAACAGGGTGGGCACCCTCGGCCCTCAATTCTCTTACTTTTCCGATGATGTGAAATTGTGGTTTATCGTATCTGCGGCGCTTTTCAGGGCGATCTGTCGGCACGACTCAAATCCTCCGGTGCGGCGAACCAGCTCGGACGGAAGGGCCAGTCGCAAGAAACTCGGAGAAGCCGCACTCACCCATCAGCAAAACTGAGAGCAACTCTTCGTGTGATGATAACACGAACTTAAGGCTGCGAGCGGAATAAACAGGAGTACAGTTCCTTGTGAGAGTCGCAGAGTTTCGGAATCTTCATCGATCGACCCTCTTACCATACTTTTGCTTAACTACTCTGCGGCTGATTGTCCAAAAAGACGCGCTTCTTCATGACCGTTAACAGTTTCTGAGACGTCTACATCTGGAGCTCGAGGCCTCCTGCGTTGATCAGTCGAGTACCTAGATCTTAATTGGCTCATCCCTAAGGAAGCTTCAAAATCCAGGTTTTCTGCCACTATGGACGTGGCCGTAACTCGAAAGGAGCTGGCACTACATTCCGCCAGCGCCAAGGTCCGAAAACCCAGGGCTATCGCGCCCTGGACAAACTGGCTGGACGTCAGATCAAAGCGCATCACCCCGCCACGGGGAATGATGGCAGAGGCAAACGGTCCCGCCATGTCATTGATGAGCACGGGGAAGTCGGAGGGGATAAAGACGCCATGGTGCGTCAGAATCCCAATTTCGCATTCCGCCTGGTTGGGGTCGCGATTGGTGACCTGCAGGCTGGTCACCGCCTGCTGATTGCCAGACAGCGGCCCTGCGAAGAACTGGCCCACGCTGGCAAACGACTCAAACGTGTCGAGAAAAAAGGAAAGAGGATCACCTTGTGGCCCATCCTTTGCCAGGGTGATGGACGACACAAGGATCAGCACAATTGCGATAGAAGCGGCTTTGTTGAGGTACATCAAATCCTCCCCGTTGCAATGCCCCTAATCGGGCGATTGACATTGCTCCTATTTTTTCGCGCGTAGTTCAATTTCAACTGTCTATTGCGGGATGGGAGATGGACGAACCGCCGAGCTTCCTTGACTCTTGGTGCGGGCAGGAGGACGAGCTGCAGATCCAAGGCGTGGTCATCAGGGTCGTGGATCGAGTAGGGAGGTAGTTGTGAGGCGGGAGGATAGACCCTACTCCAGCCTGCGATTTGACTCCTTGCCAGAGCAGACCTGAGACAGGTCGTGAGCAAGTACATCGGTGAGACTGAGAAGAACCTCCATTGCCTTTTGCAAATCCAGAGATTCCAGGGGAAACTCACGAGTAGACTGAAGTAAAGTAAGCGACAACGAACCAAAGCCACCTTTGACCGATGAAAACGCCGGCGTGTTCAGTTTGTGGAGCTGAGTTGGCGCCCGGTAGCAGAGATCAGAGCTGCCCCCGGTGCCTGCTCAGTGTTAACGGTCATGAAGAAGCGCGTGTTATGGTGAGCTCACCATAACACGCGCTTTTTGCTGATCGTTAACACGCAAGGGCTGTAGATATGGTTTTCCGCATCACTGGGGCCTATGATAAGGAGTTAACAACGGGTTAATGAAAGGCCCTAAATCGCCATCTCCCCTTTGAAATGAGCCCGATCCAGGTGGATTCAATGGTGAGCCCCGCCAATGCCCACCACGGTTGGTTCTCAGAAGAGGATGAGAAACTGTTGGGTAATTGTCGCCACGGCCGGTATTGATTCAATCTTGATCTACCCTGAGGGGCTATTTGCGAGCTGTAAGCAGCGCCTCCAGGGCCTCTAGCCGCTGTCTCAACTCCTCGTTCTCCAGCTTTAGTTGACTCAGGTCCCGGGTCAGTCGGTGGCTCAGAGGGCTTGAAGGAGAGCCCACGACGGTATTGACCAGCTTGATCCCTGGATCGGAGGACGACTCCCAGGCCTGACCTACAACGAGTGAATGTTGACTAGCTGTCATCGCCTCTGGCGAGACGGCTACACCAGTTCCGTCATTTAAGCCGGAAGCAACAATGTAGTCTCCAGACTTGACCGGTCCCCGCACCTTGACCGGTACCTGGCCCACGAAGGCGACCATCTCGTAGAGGTTCTCTTCTGCCTCAGGGGGCATGTTCCCAGCACAATGGGGGCAGTGGAAACTACCATGATCCGGTCGCTATTCGTGATGTCTCTGGTGACCTCCCCGGCGACAACACCGATAATCTGGCCTGCCTCAATCTCTTCTCGCAGGTCAAGGCGGGGTAGCCACTCTGCAAAGTCTGCGCCTCCGGACTGGAACCTGATCCCGCCGCCGTTGCCGTCGATGGCTCCTGCGGCCGTGCTGCCCCCATAAAAGGTAATGAAGTTATTCGCAAAGTCAGGATCACTCCTCCCTACCTTCAGAGCCAATACATCCGCATTGGAGCCAGTATTCTGGTTTTCAATGGCAGCTACATGGCCAGGGATAACTGCAGTACCGGTCCTGTTGACCGAGTCTGTCACATGGAATTGAGCTTGAGGACTGTTAGTGCGAATTCCTACTCCCCCGGCGGCTTTGATTAGAAATTGGTCTGCAGCTGTAGATGCGAAACCCCCGCCCACGGAATCCTTCCAAACAAATGCACCTTGGTGATTGGCTTCGGCCGCTCGGCCAGCGGCAAAACTGAAGTCGCCTTTGGCTGTATTAGAATTGCCTCCTCCTACGGTGGAGTGTTTGCCTATGGCTTGATTTGATGAACCTCCTACCACCGTGGATGAGTCCCCATTAGCTTCATTCTGGAAGCCTCCTCCCACGGTGGATCCAGGCCCAAAGGCCATATTTTGATTACCTCCTCCCACGGTGGATGAACCCCCAAAGGAGGTGTTCATAAAGCCTCCGCTGACCGTGGATGAAGACTTTATGGCTTCGTTTCTTCCGCCGCCTCCTATCGTGGTCACCGGCCCGTTGGTGCGATTGTTGGAACCTCTCCTCCCACGGTGGAGTTGATCCCAGGGGCGAGGTTTCCTAGGCCTCCTCCCACGGTGGACCCACTCCCAGCTTTGTTGTTCTCGCCCCCTCCGACGGTTGATCCATTCGAGGCGAAGTTGCCGTCGCCTCCTCCCACCGTGGACCCATTTCCAGAGACGGCGTTGCCACGGCCTCCTCCCACGGTGCCAAAGTCTCCCCCGGTGACGTTGTTGGGAGACCCTGCATCTCCCCCACCTCCGATGGTCGCGCCAACCAATCCAGGATCTACAAAGTTGTCTTCGTGCCCGACAATGACATTTGGACTCGATTCGGTTGTTTCCGACCTATAGTGGTCCGGAAGATCACCTTTGGGGCCTTGCGGAGTCTCTACCGCTACCGTTGCCACTTGACCCGTCTCCTCTTGAATGAAAGAGGTCACCGCCACCGGCAGCTCCGAGGTCAACTCCACGGCTCCCTCATAAGGCTCCAGCAGTCCCTCGAAGAAGGTTGGTTCGTTCAAAAAAGCAGACTCTGACTCAAGCGGTCCCAGTGTCACCGTCGTCTCGCTTCCTGCCTGAGCCGGCAACGAACTCGCTTGCGCTCCCAACCGAATCGTCACTTCGGCTGTCTCGGTCTCACTGGGATTGTGCAGAGCCACACCGGATCGGATCTGCTCGTTGACAAACCCGAAGAACTTGATCTGTTGGGCCGGAATACTGGGGAGTACCCCGATACGAGGCCCCAGGCTTTCGATGAATAACTGGAAGAACTCGGTGGCTATGAAGTCACCACTGCCGGTCAGCCGGGCCCAGCCTCGCGTGAGTGGTTCATTCTCATCTCCGAAGCGGACCGTCTGGGTGGCTCCAGGAGCAAGCGCCAGTTCCTGGCTAGCCAGCGGACTGCCATCGGGAGTATAGAGCTGGACACTCACGGTGATGGCATCCGTGTCACTGGTATTGTTTACCGAGAAGGAGGTCACGGATCCGTCGTTGACCACAACCTGGGCGAAGTTCTGGACTGAACTGCCAATCTTGGCGGCGGCGGAAAGATGGCCAGTCCCCAGAAGCAGCAGCAAAGCCGCCAGGTGGTTTACGCTTCGAAACGACCTTTAAAGTCAGACATGGTGCTCCTCTTTTGATGTAGGTAGTGGGAATTCCCCGAGTCTATGCGGTCCAGCCCAAAACAGAAATACTAATGAGGCCTTTGGCTTGCTCCGGAGACATGTAGGCGGCCGTCCCCAAGGCGATCCCGGGCTGGCGTTCGCAAATCGCACTTTGCACTTCGAAGGTCGAAATGGTTGCCCTCCCAGGATTTTAAGTCCTCCTACATGACTCTCGTAACGTAGTTTCAGCAAATACTCTTGTCATTCTCGGGTTCCACCGGTTGTTGGTGGTTATTGGTGTCTTTGAGTAATTCGCGGTTACAATACTGGGTGACAAGTCTACGCCGTCTGGGAGGGCGTAAGGACCTTATTTCTTTTTTGACAATACTCGAACTCGCAACCTCCAGCGTGACACGAGGTCGAAGGCTATGACTCACGAATCGGGTTAGTTCTTGCTGTGCGACGTGGACGGTATTTCTCCGGTGGACAGGATGTCGATAGGTTGACTCAAACATATACAGGGGCTGGGAGGAGCACTAGACCCAAAATAAGCGTATCAGCTTCTGGGCCGCTCGATTGACTCTTTTTGAGGGTCATTTAGCCCTCTGTGGTCGACTTTCGGACTGAAGGCTGCGCGAGTCGGGCGCATCCGACGGTGATCTCCTGCTGGAGGGCCTTCGGAGTGGGATCGAGAGGCAAGAATCGGAATTTTCGGCCGTTTTCGAACAGACTTCGACCTCAGCCCTTGAACCTCCGTGGATTTTCTTTGCTTTGTCCTGTGGCGGGTTAGCCGTAGCGGACCCGCTTGGGCGACGGCACTCCGCTCAGCAGCGTTTCGGTCCAGTCGTTGACGTTCAGCAGCCGGTAAAGAAGACGTCGCCCCCGCTGCAGGATCTGGCAAGGAATCTGAACCAGCCGGCGCAGGAACCGGCGATACTCCATCTTCAGAATCCGCTGCCCCATCGTCTTGTCGGATTGCACCAGGCCCAGCCAGGCTTTCAAGTTCCAGGCCTGGGCAGCAATCACCAGGTACGCCCAGTTGGACTCGAGGCTGTCCGAGGGCATCCGCATCGCCTGAACCCCGTTCTTGAGCTGCTCCACCACATTCTCCTGATGGCAGCGACGATTGGCTGAGAAAACCACTTCCCTGGCCGACTCCTTTCGCAGGTTGGTCAGATAGAACAGATAGCGGGTCTCGTCAAAGAGCCGTCCCTGTCCTTGGGTGACCGTAATTTGCTTTCGCACCACCACCAGCCGATAGTTCTGCTTGCAGGCCGCCGGTCGCTAGGCCAGCTCGGCCACATCTTCCCGCTCCAGTTGCAGATTGCGATAGCCATTCTTTTTGACCAGGGCCTGGCGGATATTCTTGCGCCGCCGTCTTCGCAGTTTCTTCTTCTTTGCCCGATCCAGCCGACTCCAGGCGCTGGGCTCCAGTCCTTCGGCCCGACCAACCAACCCCTGGCTGGAATCCGCCCCAAAGAGAAACTCTACGCCCTCCTGATCCCAGCGGTCCAGATGACGCGTCTGCGTAAAATCCGTGTCGCCCCGCAGCAACACCTTCTGGAAACCACCACCGCGCACCAACTCGATGGCCCGATCCAGCACCTCGGCCGCGCCTTCATGGGAGGGTCGGTTGCCCGCCCGATTCACCAAATAGAGCACCTCGTTGGTCTCAGCCACAGACACTACCAGCGGATGATAGCTCCAGTGGCCGGTGTAGCTCATTCCGATTCCGCTCTTACACTGTCCATCCGTCGGGGCGATCGTCCCGTCCACATCAATCGTGGCCTGACGGTGAAACTCCTTGTCTTGGTTCGACCACACTTTCCGTCGCGCCTCATTGACCGCTTCCATCAGATCCCCGATCGAATTCCTGTCGAAGCGCCGCAGGAAGTCCCCCTCCGTGGACGGCGCCGGCACCTTGCGGGCCCCCAGCGCGTCCAGATACACCGGGTCCCGGCGTCGAGCCTCCACGTCCTGCAGGCAGCTACCGCCCGTCATGACGTTGTAAATCAGATTGAGCACATGATCCGATTCCCGGTACGGCAGATGCCGCTCCAGCACCTTCACCCGTTGGTCGATGGTTTCGGCCAGTTCCAGCTGCTTGACCAGCAGCTGGATCACACCCAGCCCCCCGCAGTCCACGGCTCGGACTCGATCCGAAATCGCATAATGGATGTTGCCCCCGCGCAGCACCCTTTGGCCCTTCTCCGGCATCCAACTCCGATCTAATCGATCTTCACTTTCCGATTGCCGTTTGCGCAGGATTTCGATATCTTTTGGGTTCACCTGAAATGCCTTTCTTTTCGGTGTTTTCCAGAGTTTTTTTGCAACCCTAGAATACCCGTCAGGACTGGCATTTCGGGCCTTTTCAGGCCCTTGGAATCAACACTGATGTCCTTGCTTTGGGACTAGAATCGACTCCCCAGACACATCAAACTCACGGGTGTTTGAAAAATGGCTCGTCCTTGTTCCTCCACGCAGTGTCCTGGTGGCCAGTGCAGCGCTGCTCGCCTTGGTGTTGTGGGCCTTGACGGTCCACTCCCAGGGTGATCTGCAGGTCGGCTATGCGGTGATTGAAGCGACCCCGGACAGTCTCGTTCCGGTTTCGACTGCCCTGTTCAGTCTGAGGCTCAACGGTGTTCTGGTCTCGGAAGCCGGAGTGGCGGCCGTCGAGCCGATTCGGCGAGGCTGGCTGTTTGTCGATGCCACGATTCCCACTGGCTTGGCGCTGGCCAACCCATCTGGCGTAGAAGTCGCGGCCGTGTTGACTTTACGGGACTCCGACGGAAACCTGGTCGGAGAGGACCAGATCGCGTTGCCTACCGGGCACCACCGGGCTTTCTTTGTGACCGAACTTCAGGGTCTGGGGACGCTCCGGCCCGGGAGTGTCGGGAGCCTGAGTTTTGAATCGAACTCGGATGAGGGACTTGCTGCGCTGACCATCCGGCAATCCACCAATGCGCATCAGGAACCCTTGCTGGCAACACTTCCGGTGGTTGAACTCGGGAGTGGGGGGTCGGAAGCAAATAGCCTTGAGAGCCGCAGCGTCGCACCGTCCATCATCTTTCCGCATCTGGGAGCCGGTGGCCCACTGACGACTCAGATCATTCTGATCAACCCGGTGTCCGAGGCCCTGCGGGGTCGGATCAGGCTGACTAGTTCCGACGGCAATCCGCTCGAACTGCAGCTGGACGGTATAGCGGGTTCAGATTTCCCTTACGACCTAGCTCCGGATGGAGTGTTTCAGGCCACCCTGACCTCGGACTCCGGGGGTTTTGCTGGATACGCGACGGTAACGGTAGAAGAGGGGAGTGGCTCTCCTGCGGGGACTGCCATCTTTCAGTTTCGGGAGCCGGGTGGAAATCTGGTTTCCGAGGCCGGGGTAGTAGCCGGTCTGACAACGACACTGGCGCGCATTTTCGTTGACAACGTAGACACGCAGACCGGTGTCGCGGTGGCCAGTCCGGGGAACCCATCGGCCGAGGTCACCTTCCGCCTGCTGGACCTGACAGGCCGGCAGCTTGGTGTAGTCAGAAGGATTCTTCCTGAGGCAGGTCACCTGGCGGTCTTCGCTGACGAGCTCTTCCCGGATCTGACGGACCGCCTTACCGGGGTTCTGGAGATCGCCTCCGAAGTGCCGTTTATGCCGATTACCCTCAAGTTGACCGTGAACGAGCGCGGCGATCTGATCCTGACCACTCTTCCAGTCGCGGATCTGACCCGTCCCCGTCCCACAGGCCTCCTCGTCTTTCCGCAGGTCGGATTCGGGCTGGGATTTACGACCCGCTTCATCCTGATCAATGCCGATCTCGAGAATGGAGCCGTGGGCGATCTGCGCCTGACGCAATCGTCAGGGATCCCTCTTACTACCGACCTGGGAGGTGGAACCGGCAGCCAGTTTGCATACTTTGCCGCCGCGGGTGGGGCACGCAGACTGTCTGCGGAGGATACCCTGGAGGTCGCCCAGATCATTCTCGACCCCAACAATCCTCAAGGGACTGAAATCGTGGTCAACGAAGGGAACACGTTGGCACTCAACCCCTTGGTCGTTGACATCGATGGAAACGTGCGCGACGACATCCCGGTCGAGATGTTCAGCCTGGATCCGACAGCAGCGATGGTAAACGGCAGCCTGTTGACTGGAAACGCGCCCGGTTTCTCGACGCTTACCGTGGTGGCCGGCGGAGCGGTCCAGGCGACTACCGTCACCGTCGTGCGGGTGGTCGCGGGTAGTTCGGGGTTTGGTGTCAGCGGAATCTCAGCAGATCTCGCGGGGCGGCTCTACCTGACCAGTCGGAGTCGGCAGACGGTACTGGTGGCGAGGAGTCTGGACGATGTTCCTACCGTTTACGCCGGCACGGACGGAGAGGCGGGATTCGTCGACCGTGCCAAATTGCAATCACGGTTCGACTCGCCGCGGTCCATTGCCTTTGACCAGGCCAACGGCGCGCTGTACGTGGCAGACAGCGAAAACCACGTGATACGGCACGTTCCGCTGGGAGAGTTTGATGTGGAGTCGCTTGCTGGCAGTGGAGATCCGGGAAGCCAGGACGGGGCTGGCAGTGCAGCCCGTTTTCGGAAGCCTCTCGGAGTGGTTCTCGACGGGCGCGGGTTTCTCTGGGTCGCAGGCACGGGAAACCACACCATCCGCAGAGTCAATCTGGTGACCGGCATGGCCAAAACGATGGCGGGAAACGCAGGCGTCCCTGGTTTCGCGGATGGGACCGGACAGGAAGCGAGGTTCGACAGCCCTTCCAGTGTTGCCATTGCCCGCGAATCTCTGGCTTCTCAATTGGACCGCGAATCGCGCGGTCAACCTCCGCCTGCGCTGCGTGTCCTGGTGGCGGACCGGCGTAACAACGCGCTTCGAATTGTGAACGAAGACGGGACGGTGGAGACATTTCGGCGCGAGCGAGAGATTCCGGCCCCTGGCTTTCTCAAGTTTCTGCCGCTGGGTCAGGAAGAAACGGGTTTCGAGGATCCAAGAAGCGTTGCATCCGATGCGGCGGGAAACATCTTTGTGAGTCAGGGTAACGGAACCGTAAGCACTGTTCTGACAACGGGCGCGGTCGTGAATGCCGCGGAACCGGGAAGCTTCGATGAGCCCGAACAACTGACGGTGACGGGAAGCGGCAGGATCGTGGTGGCGGATGGCCTCAACACAGGCCGGGAAGTGATTTTTGGTTCCCCTGAGATCTCCTCAGTGACACCATCCGAGATCGGCACTGCCGGCGGGGAGCGGGTGACGATCCAGGGACGCAACTTCGCCCCGGAGTCGATCGTTGTCATCGATGGGCAGATCGTAAGCGATGTCCTGGTTCAGTCCACGTCGACTCTTGTTTTCTCTGCGCCCTCACTCTCCTCGGGTCTCAAGACACTGACGGTGCTGAACCGCGGTGGAATCGCACAGAGTTCTATCGATGTTCCGCCACCTTCACTCGGCGAACTACTACCGGGCCACATAACGACGGTTGCCGGTGGTGGCGACTTTACCGGGGACGGGGGGCCGGCACGCGACGCCAATCTCCTAGTGCACTGTCCGATAAGTTCCCGATGTTAATATTGGCCGAGCGATTCGCGGGCATTTTGGGCCTTTGCCAGGATTGAGTCAGCAGTGGCGCGCCACTTGAAGGGCTTGGCCAAGCGTTGATTGTGAACCCGAATATATCTTTTGATTTCCTGTCTCAACTCTTGGACGCTGCTGAAAGAGTTTCTGTAGATCGAACGGCGCTCCAGCTGTGAGAACCAGCTTTCGACGGCATTGAGCCAGGAGGCGCTAGTGGGCGTAAAGTGGAGGTGGTATCGGGGCCGCTGGGCCAGCCAGCTTTGAACCTGCTTGGTCTTATGAGTGCTCGAGTTGTCCAGGATTAAGTGGACATCCAGTTCGGGCTCGACCGCTTGATCAATCTGGCGGAGAAAAGCCAGGAACTCCTTGGCTCGGTGCCTATTGGTGATGCGGCCCATGACCTCACCTGTCACCACATCGAATGCGGCATACAGACTGGCTGTACCGTGGCGCTTGTAATCGTGTGTCCGGCGTTGGATCTGTCCAGGTCTGAGCTGGAGCATCGGCTGAGTTCTATCCAGAGCCTGGATCTCAGTTTTCTCGTCCACGGATAGAACCAGCGCATTGTCGGGCGGATCCATATACAGCCCCGCCACATCGATTACCTTTTCGGCGAAGTGAGGATCGTTGCTGATTTTAAAGTTACGGACTCGATGCGGCTTCAGGTCGGCTGCCTTCCAGATCTGGGCGACTTGATGTTTGCTCACTCCGGAGTGTTCGGCCATCAGTCGCACACTCCAGTAGGTCGATTCCCGTGGGATGCGTTCAACGGTGGCTTTGAGAATAGCTCGCACATTGGCATGCGATAGCTTCCGCGGACGGCCCGATCGAGGTCGATCCTCCAGTCCTGACACTCCCTGCTCAAGATAGCGCCTGCGCCACATTTGCACACTCAGTAGCCGCTTGGAGAGCCTTTCCGCAACTTCAGTCGCCATCAGCCCCTGGCCGCAAGCCAGAATTATTTGAGCCCGTTCGGCCAAGACTCGATCGGTCTTGGAAGCCCGCAACCAGGACTCCAGTATTCTTCGATCTTGTTCGGGTAGCTTTAGTCGAATGTGGGGTCTTGCCATGCCCAACAATAGCAAACTACCCCGACAATTAACATCGGAAACTTTCCGGACAGTACACTAGGTCCCATCAGCCTGGCACTCGACGGAAAGGGCAACCTCTATATCTCGGATAGGGAGAACAGTCGCATCCGACGGGTCGATCTGGCCACCGGAGTAATCACGTCAGTGGCCGGCACCGGAAAGGCTGGATTCTCTCCCGATGGACAGCTGGCGGTGGCATCACCGATTTTCAAACCGAGAGGGATTGCCTTGGATCGGGCCAGCAATCTCTATTTCGCAGAACCTAGGTCTCTACGCCGAGTCGACGCGACCACCGGCCGGCTCCGAACGGTAGCTGGAAACGATCAGGGAGGGGTTTCCGGCGACGGCGGACCTGCCCTTGCGGCTGGAATTCTTCCCAACAGCGTGGACGTGGATTCGTTCGGCAACATTTACATTGCGGATCGGACCAATAGTCGGGTCCGGAGGGTCGACGCTGCCACTGGAATCATCACGACCGTTGCTGCGATGCCGGTCTTCGAGGCGGTCGCCGATGATGCAGGTAATGTCTACGTTTCGCACGGTGATACAGATGTGGTTCACCGTGTTGACGGAGAGACCGGTCAAATCGACCGGGTTCTGGGGGGAGGCGAAACAATTGAAGATGGCCAACCGGGGACCGACTGGCAGCTGTTGGGACCCGGCCCCATGGCTCTGGACGGTGCCGGAAGCCTCTTCATCGGCACGCAAGTCAACCTCCTTCGTCTTGATCTGACGACGGGACTGGCCGACCGCATCGTCGGAGGAGGGTCCACGCCTCTCGACGATGGCGTCCCCGGCACAGAGTCTTTCGTTCGCGCCGCGGCGGGCGTCGCCGTCGACGCCGCTGGCCACCTCTATTTCAACGAAATCCAAACCAACTTGACTTTCCGAATCAATTCCATCAGCGGTGAAGCTCGACGGATTGCCGGTCGCGACAGTGGTGTTACGGGCGATGGCCTCAAAGCTGCCCAGGCCATCCTGGTCGGTCCCACGGGAGTAGGTGCCGACGATGACGGGAACATCTACATCGTCGACAATGATCGAGTCCGGCGAGTCGACGCCCAGAACGGAACGATCGATACCTTTGCGGGAGGTGGCCTCGAGTTCCCTGGCGACGGGTTCCCAGCCACGGACGTTCAGCTGGGGGCTGCCCTCCTCACCGTCGACGGGAATCGATTCGTCTACAGTAGCGGAACCCACCTCGTTTCCCGGGTGGATATCGGGTCGGGAATCCTCCATCGTTTAGCGGGCCTTGCCGAGAACCCTCTACCGCCGGCACAAGCCGAATGGGGACCCGCCAGTCTGGCAGCGGTCGACGTCGTTGGGTTAGCAGTAGATTCCGCCGGGAGCCTCTATCTCGCCGAGCCGTCGAATGACATCGTTCGCCGTATCGACGCAGAGGGGATCATCACGACCGTGGTCGGGACCGGGTCGCCCGGCTTCTCTGGTGACGGTGGACCGACCGCGGATGCCCAGCTCAACGGGCCCCAAGGTCTGGCCTTCGATGGAGAGGACAATCTGTATATTGCCGAGGGTGGAAACCATCGGGTCCGGAGGGTGGATGCGCTCACAGGAATCATTACAACTGTGGCCGGAAACGGAAGTGAAGCGCAATATCTCGGTAACTTCGGACCCGCGATCGAAGCCACCCTGCCGGATCCCCTGGGCCTGGTGACGGACCCGGACGGCAATCTCTTCGTCAGCTCAAGGAACCAGGTGCTCCGGGTCGACGCACTTACCGGGCTCATCTACAGCGTGACCGGCGGTCCCAATGAAATCAGGCTTGGTGACGGAGGTCCGGCTCTCGACGTCGGCCTGCCGTCACCCGTGGGGCTTGCCCAGGATCCGGCTGGGAATCTGCTGATCGCCGATCAGCTTCAGGTTCGCATCCGGGCGATTCGTGCGCCGATTCCAGTGCCCGATTGCGTGACCGACGCCAAAATTCCATGTGGCGGTGCGGCTCGTTTGATCCATGACTTCGAGTTTGAAGACGGGCTGTCCGATCAGCTAGGCGGCCCCGACCTGATCGGAGAAGGGACCGTCGCCGAAGGGGTTTACAACTTCGAAGCAGGAGAGGGTCTGGAACTCCCCGACGCCCTCGTGGATCCGGCAAACTATTCGATCGAACTCGTGTTCTCCTTCGAGCGGATCGAGGACAGGAACAAGGTCCTTGACTTCAAGGAGTTGGCCACCGACGAGGGATTGTATGTGCTCGACGGCATGCTCATTTTGTTCCCTCTCCAGAGTACGGAACTGCGGGTTGCTGCCGGGCAGACGCTGCATGTCGTAGTGGTCAGAAGATCACTGGATGACCGCTTCCTACTCTACCTGGATGGACAGTTGGTCCGGGTGGGAACCGACGAGGAAGGATTTGGGATCGCCGCTCCGGGTAACCTGTTCTTCTTCAGGGGACAAAGTCTCGGGCGGAAGCCAGGCTTCGGCGGGGCGAGCCGAACGCATTCGCATCTACGACGGGAATCTGTCGCCTGAGCAGGTGGCTGATCTCTTCGCCGGAGGAGAACCGCCGGCTCCGTAGGAAGCAAATGGGGCCTCTACAGGTCTTCCCCTTCGATCAGCTCCAGCAGGTAAGGCACCTGACTTCAGCCGTTGATGAACTGTCCGGCCATCCGACCGACGCAACCATAGAACCCGACTTTGTTTCGAAGCTCCCGCTGGCTTGCCGGCAAGAAGAGGCTACGTCGCCTGCCGATTTGGCGGAGGCTATTCCAGCCGCCATGGACTGCTACCAGATCAATCGAGTCAATCCGACGACTGTGCTTCTGATCTGGGACGGCGACAACGTGGCGCCCTTGTCTTAATGTATCTCCTGGGATACGCTTAGTGGGTGCTTGAGATCCGCGAGACTGCTGTCTACGCCAAATGGTTCAAGAACTGCGTGATCGCCAGGCGAGAGCGCGAATTCTCGTGCGCATCAGGCGGCTTTCGCTTGGCAATTCTGGCGATACCTTGCCGGTTGGCGAGGGCGTCTCGGAGATGAGAATCGATCACGGCCCTGGCTACCGAATCTACTACCGAAAAATGTCCAAGATGGTGGTGCTCCTTGCCGGTTGTGACAAGCGAACCCAGGAGCGAGACGTCGATAGGGCAAAGGAACTTGGGCGCGGGCTTTCGGAGGACGAGTAATGGCGAAGACCAAGACACGCCCGTGCGATGTGGCGGATCATCTTGAATCAGAGGACGACATGGCTGCTTACCTGGAGGCTGCTCTGGCGGAGGGCGACCCAAGCCTCATTGCTGCTGCACTCGGCGATATCGCGCGAGCAAAAGGCATGACGCAGATAGCCCTCGAAACGGGCTTGGGGCGCGAGAGTTTGTACAAGGCGCTCTCCCCTGAAGGAAACCCAGAACTTGCGACGGTGCTGAAAGTCGTCAGAGCTTTGGGGCTGACGCTCCACGCAAAGACTGGATAAGCCCGAGTGGCTGACATCCAGGTGCCTTGAACTGGTCGGTGGCTAGTGCACTGTCGATGCTTCCCATTCGAGCTCCTTTCGGTAAGTGACTGATAATTAGTAAGGGTCGCCAGAAAAAGGGTCTTTTCTCGACACTCCAGCCCCTGACCTTCGATGCGGCCAACGAGGGTGATCCGCCTCTATGTAGCGGAAGGAATCATCAGTAGCATCCGATCTGAGCGCCGGCCCCAGGCCGGTCACAACTTCCAGCCCAGAATTCCTTCTGGCCCAGATCATCAATCTGGTCGTTTTCTTATGGCTCAACCGGGCGACTACGATCAGGTTGGCCGTGTATCGTCAGCAGCTCGCGGTCTACCAACGCAGATTGGACGAGGAATGGTACAAATGTCCGGCGAAATGAAATGATCCGGAAACAGACCGTTGATAAAAGAATTTGATGCGGGAGTGGAGGAAGTCTGAGTAGCTCAGCTCAACCTCTGCGGTTTCCAATGCAGAAGGATTAACACGGCATTGGCATTGTCTTCAGTGAGCTTGACAGGCGATTCGACGGCAGTGTCTGTCACCGGGTCGGGTGAGTCCGTCATTCGCTCGATAGCGCCCCCCAGCAGCAACACGCCGATGCCTATCCAGGTACTGCGTTTCTTCCAAAAGCTCACGGGCTGCTGCTCTATTTCACTCATGGCAAGTTCCTTCGAAGTTTTTGGCGGAAGTGGAGATCGGCGGCGAGTTTCTTGGCCATACTGATCCTTTCTGACCAGCGTCCCCTAAGAAGGCGCGGATGGGCCATTCAACTGTGGGGTTAGCTTTTCCGCAAAGATGGAATCAGTGGTCTGTGTGGCAGAAAGACGCCGCGACTCGCAGGTCCGGTAGTGACGGATTGTCCGACGCTATTTGACGCGAGCGGTCTTAATATTGGATTGCCTTCATCAACTGGACACCGTCTGCAAAAAGCCTAACTTCTACCATTTTTCGGCGTTATATCGCTCCTCAGCGCGACTCAATGCTTCCTGTAGACGCGCCAGTTCCTCCGTCGTGAGATCAATTTGAGAGGCCTCAATCTCTCTAGAGATTGCCTCTGAAGGTCCGACCTCTTCATAGTCTTCAGGAACCTCAAATAGAAGATGGTTAGGCTCTCCAACCGATAGAGACTCGACTCGGAAGATACTAGTGCTCTCTACCTCACCATTCTCGCTTAACTGCTTTATCTCACTAGCTAGTGCGCTGTCCGGAAAGTTCCCGATGTTAAATGTCAGGGTAGTTTGCTATTGTTGGGCATGGCAAGACCCCACATTCGACTAAAGCTACCCGAACAAGATCGAAGAATACTGGAGTCCTGGTTGCGGGCTTCCAAGACCGATCGAGTCTTGGCCGAACGGGCTCAAATAATTCTGGCTTGCGGCCAGGGGCTGATGGCGACTGAAGTTGCGGAAAGGCTCTCCAAGCGGCTACTGAGTGTGCAAATGTGGCGCAGGCGCTATCTTGAGCCGGGAGTGTCAGGACTGGAGGATCGACCTCGATCGGGCCGTCCGCGGAAGCTATCGCATGCCAATGTGCGAGCTATTCTCAAAGCCACCGTTGAACGCATCCCACGGGAATCGACCTACTGGAGTGTGCGACTGATGGCCGAACACTCCGGAGTGAGCAAACATCAAGTCGCCCAGATCTGGAAGGCAGCCGACCTGAAGCCGCATCGAGTCCGCAACTTTAAAATCAGCAACGATCCTCACTTCGCCGAAAAGGTAATCGATGTGGTGGGGCTGTATATGGATCCGCCCGACAATGCGCTGGTTCTATCCGTGGACGAGAAAACTGAGATCCAGGCTCTGGATAGAACTCAGCCGATGCTCCAGCTCAGACCTGGACAGATCCAACGCCGGACACACGATTACAAGCGCCACGGTACAGCCAGTCTGTATGCCGCATTCGATGTGGTGACAGGTGAGGTCATGGGCCGCATCACCAATAGGCACCGAGCCAAGGAGTTCCTGGCTTTTCTCCGCCAGATTGATCAAGCGGTCGAGCCCGAACTGGATGTCCACTTAATCCTGGACAACTCGAGCACTCATAAGACCAAGCAGGTTCAAAGCTGGCTGGCCCAGCGGCCCCGATACCACCTCCACTTTACGCCCACTAGCGCCTCCTGGCTCAATGCCGTCGAAAGCTGGTTCTCACAGCTGGAGCGCCGTTCGATCTACAGAAACTCTTTCAGCAGCGTCCAAGAGTTGAGACAGGAAATCAAAAGATATATTCGGGTTCACAATCAACGCTTGGCCAAGCCCTTCAAGTGGCGCGCCACTGCTGACTCAATCCTGGCAAAGGCCCAAAATGCCCGCGAATCGCTCGGCCACTATTAACATCGGGAACTTATCGGACAGTGCACTAGTAGGCCGTGGCGGGTGCGCAGCCCCGTTACGGCTAGGAGTCCACTGGCCTTTAACAACGCCCGACCCAGGAAATGATCTCCCAGTTGCTCAAACTCTTCGCTCAGGAAGAAAGACCATTGCTCTCCAGGTCCCAATTCAAACTGCATTTAGGATGAGTCGGACTGTTCTTGGGTGATAATGGTGATCCCGAAGGACACCTCCGTGTCGGATCGGACGACGCCTTTCTGGCGTTGGACCGAGATGGTAACGGCACGATTGACAATGGTGCTGAGCTGTTTGGTAACTTCACACCTCAGCCGGAGGCCTCCCCCAAGCACGGCTTTCTGGCACTTGCGAGCTTCGATGAGACCATTGAAGACGGCGGCAACGGCGATGGCCTAATCTCAGCGCTCGATGCAGTCTACGGACAGCTCGTTGCCTGGGTGGATGCCAACCACGATGGCTTTTCTGATTCAGAGGAAATTCTTTCCTTGGACGAAGCCGGCATCGAAAGCATCGATCTGGACTACCGAGAATCGCGAGAGAAGGATCCGTTCAAAAACGAGTACCGATATCGCGCCCGGGCCTACTACTCAGACGGCTCACACGCTTGGGCCTACGACGTCCTCCTTCTGCGCGGCAGCTAGCCAATGTGAGGGGCTGCCGCTCGGTGGCCCCTCCAGAGCCAATCCCCAGGATCCTGCGTTCCCCCATTCCATAGGGGGGCATGCGGACGCCCGCTGGTACCGCGATAGGCCATGAAGAAATATCGACTAGAATGCTAAGCGATCTTGGCTAGGGCTCATCGGCCCCGGAGATGTCACATGTTGAAGAGGAGATCCGCGATGCTCGGAATCGGTTTTGCCTTGGCCCCTGTGTCGGTCGCTCCTGTGGCAGGGGTCGCAATGGGGCAACGCGGGCAAAAGGTACTGGCCAGGGCTCGTCGGACATTGTCTAGGGGCTCGACCTGAGTGGCCACACGGTTTGTGAATCAGCATGGCCACAGGACTTTTCAGGAACCCACAACTACATAGGTGTCCTTGTGCCGGGGGCAAGGGAGTGTAATACTGGGGCAACCTTCCCTGCCAGAACAGGAGTGTGATAGGACCAGGCAGTCGGTCTTTAGACCGACCGGACGTTCGCAATGGCCAAGCTTGAAACTGCCTCGCTGTGTACAGTGCATCCAAACTGTGCCGCCATCGCCCTATGTGACCACTGCAGTAAACCCCTGTGTTCCCAGTGTCGAGTGGAGGATGTGGCACCGGAGGAAGTCTTTTGTTCACCAGAGTGTCGAAAAACACATGCGGCAACCCGGACCAAGAAAACGATCAACGAAAGGGAACTCATAGACGGTTTTCACCACCCCTTTTGGGGTGGGCTGGAGACTATGGGGCCGTTCAGTGGTCACCCTTGCCACGGTTTGTGTGCCGCTAGCGGCCAATTCGTTCCCTGGCTGGTCCTCTCAGCCATTTATCTGGCCGCGGTGTTCGCGGGTATGTTGGCGCTGGTCATTCCGGGCATCTGGTCGGAGGAGGTCGCTCGCGCCAATGAATAGTCGGTACTTTTTTCCTGTTCAAGGAGGGAGAAGCAGATGAGAAGAACGTCGTATGGTTTTGCGATCGGAATTCTGGTCCTGGTCATCGGATCGGCGGCCGCAATCGCTCAAAGCAGAACAGAGCTGCTGACGAAAGATACCTTTCTCGAGATGGAATCGGTCGGCTCAGCCAACATCTCACCCGATGGGCGGTTGATCCTCTTCACCCGCAGCGGCGTGGATAAGATGAACGACCGCAACCGGAGCAGGCTGCTACTGGTCGACGTCGAGGGGACGCGGGTGCGCGAACTCACCGACGCTGCGTTTGAGGTTTCCTCTCCGACCTGGTCACCGGACGGCAAGAGGATCGCCTTTGTTTCCGACCGCGGCGGCACCAATCAAATCCACCTGATGTGGATCGATACCCGGGAGGTGGTGCAGCTGACCAACCTCGAGCACTCCCCCAGGGGGGTGACCTGGTCGCCCGACGGCCAGATGATCGCCTTTACGTCCCTTATTCCCGACAACGATCCCATCCTGAAAGTGGGGGACATGCCCAGCTTCCCCAAAGGCGCCAAATTGGCACGTCCGATCATGGTCGAGGACCGGCTCGACTGGAATCAGGATGGACAGGGATATTTGCCCAGGGGTTACACCCAAATCTTCGTGGTCGATGCCAGGCTGGGTGGAACTCCCACCCAGCTGACCTCCGGCAAGTACAATCACAATGGCCCCGAGTGGTCACGCGACGGGCGGACCGTCTTTTTCAGCGCCATCCGGAAGCCGGATGCGGATTATCTGAACCGCGATTCCGAGATCTACTCGATCAATCTCCAGACTCTCGAGCTCAAGGAACTCACCCATCGAATGGGGCCGGATCAGGGAGCAGTCGTCTCTCCGGATGGGCGCTGGATTGCCTACACCGGCTACGACGAAGAGAACTTCTACAGCACCTTGTCCAACCTCTACCTGATGGATATTAACGGCGGAGACAAGAGGATGCTGGCCGGTAATCTGGCGAATTCTCCCAACAGCGTGACCTGGGCAAACGACGGCTCGGGTCTCTATTTCCTTCTCGGTGAGAAGGGCTCCCAGAATCTGAAGTTCGTGTCCCTCTCAGGTGAAATTCGCAATGTCACCGAAGGCGTTCACTATCTGTCGGGTCTGTCGATCGCCGATAACGGTCAGGTTGCCACCACGCGCTCGACCTTCTACAAGCCCGGATACCTCGTTACGTTCCATCTGGATAACGCATCGGATTTCCGAACGCTCGTCGACGTCAACGAAGACGTGCTGGCGGATATCAAGTTGGGAGAGGTCGAGGAACTGTGGGTCAAGTCGTCGGACGGTTGGGACGTCCAGGGATGGCTGATGAAGCCGGCCAACTTCGAACCGGGCAAGAAATACCCGTTGCTGCTGTGGATCCATGGCGGGCCGGTATCGATGTACACGGTGCGATTCAGCTGGAATTACCAGAATTTCGCGGCCGACGACTATGCCGTTCTCTGGACCAACCCGCGTGGCAGTACCGGCTACGGTCAGAGTTTCGTCAACGGGATCAACTATTTCTATCCGGGCAAGGACTTCAACGATCTGATGGCCTGTGTCGATGGCGCTATCGCCAAGGGGTTCATCGACGAACGCAACCTGTTCGTGACCGGCAGCAGCGGAGGCGGCGTCCTCACCGCCTGGGTAGTGGGTCACACCAACCGCTTCCGGGCAGCCGTGTCGCAGCGCCCCGTAATTAACTGGCATTCCTTTGTCGGCACTTACGATGGTGGCAACTGGTACCGGCGCTTCCGCTCCAAACCGTGGGAAGACCCCATGGAGTATGCCGAGCGCTCGCCTCTCCATTACGTCGGCAACGTCACCACACCCACCATGTTGCTTTCGGGTATGGAAGACTTGCGCACGCCGATGTCCCAGGCCGAGGAATTCTACCGGGCCCTCAAGCTTCAGAAGAAGGAGACTCTTCACGTCAAGATTCCAGATGAATATCACGGCTCGCGCAGCACCTCTCATCGCATCCTGACGCAGTTGTATCTCAAGGCCTGGTTCGAGAAGTACCGGGTCAAGGACGAGATCACCGAAGATGGGAGCCGATAGGTGTGCGTGGTGCTTCTTCAGGCAAGTGTTGTTGAGCTGCGGTCCGTCGGCCAGACTCGAAACTGAAAAGACTTGAGATCCAATCCAAAGCACCCTGCGACAACCATCATCAAGGCAAATAAAAGGAAAGCTGCCCGGCTTGTGAAGACATCCCGGAACGAGAGCCTCTTTTTAGCGAGCCCAGCTTGCATGGCTGGAGCGTAGTGCGCAGTAAGGCAATTGGAAGGCAGCATGGCGTGTGGGGAGTCCTTAGCCGTAGCTGTTGGGTGATCCTGTCAGTTGTCCGTCGGCACGAGGCGTTTGAGTTCTTCGAACCAGTTCGTCGTTATGTTGATCTGCGGGGTCGGAGGCGTACTGACGGGCACCCAATAGAGGAACTTCTGCGCATCCTGGGAAACCGCAAAATGAGCCACATTAGGGAGGATTAGGGTTGTCGGTCCGGGCCTAAATTCTCCCTCGGCCACCTGATAGCGGATCCCCATGAGCTGGGAACTGTCACTAAAAAAGAGTTCGGAAGTAGAAGGGGACCAGGCTATCTCGGATATTTGCTTTGCTGGTTGGCCTCCCACCGTTATCCGCCCTTGGCCATCGGGGTAGCTGGTCACCTTAATCACGCCCGATTGTACGTAGGCCACCCAGCGTTCGTCGGGTGAAATCACCCCATTCCAGTCCCCGGCGCCCGCGCTTGTCACAACCCTCTTCGAATCCGGATCGGAAACATCCATCAGCCACAGGTATTCCGTCTCGTCCTCCGGCGAGTACTGTTCAAAGAGGACCATTTTCCCATCCGGGGACCAATCTCTCAAAGCTTCGTCGAAGGGCGACGCGAGGAGGGTCTCTTCCTGGACAGAACCGTCAAGCGCACTCCAACGGATGTCATACTCCCCCTTGACAAGCGAAGTGTAGCCAATTCGATCCCCGTTGGGATGCCAGCGTGCCCAAAAATTCTGACCGCTATGCGTCATCTTCTCAGCGGTATTCCGCGTGAGATCGTAGATCCAGATGTTCTGGAGGCCCGCATCCAGTCGAGTCACGGCAACCAGGTTGCCGTCGGGAGATAGCCCGAGGCCATTGATCGCTGCTGGTTCGAAGGGAAGCCTCTCGATCTTGCCGAGCTGTCTACAGCGACATTCTAGATTTTTGGTGTCGAGTTGCCGTCACTCGACAAAGTTCTATCAATTGGGGGCCTCGGCGGTCATTGGATATCTCAAGTTGCCCGAAGAAAGCGGCTGGTCCCGTGCGGATTCGGGTGGCCTGACCCGCGAAGAAGGGTGGGCAGGCAAAGTTCGCATTGAGCGTGGTCCTGTAACTCGCTGAGGATTCTGGTCCCGATCAGGCAGCCTCTGATTCCCGTTCCGTTGTGCAGACTGAACAGTACATCGCCCGGTTTACTTCGAGCCGTGACCTCCGGGCGGCAAGGCGAGCGTGCTCGAGTTCTCGCGGCACGTGATCGCCCCTACCGTAGTACATCTCATCGGGAGTTTGGCCACGGAATGCCGAGTGAGGCAGCCTGGCGTTGTGCTCTTGGACGTAGAACGTGACGAGACGCCGAAGCGTGGAGATGCTGTCGAGCGAGTTCAGATAGAGCCACTGGTGCTTGAGCACGCGCCACCAAGCCTCGATCATCGAGTTGGAAAACTTGAGCTCTGTCAGCGCCAGAACTCGGCGCAGCACACCGGAGTGGATGAGTTGGTCGATCTGCGCGTTGACGTTCTCCACACCGGCATCGGCCACCACCGTCGGCGGCTCATCTGAGCGAGCGGTACCTCGTTCAGCTTCCAGAAGCAGAGCGATCGTATTGGCTGGATCGAACTTATCGGCCAGCCGCCAGGCCAGTATGCGACGGGAGAAGTTGTCGATCACTGCGTAAAGGAAAGCTTTGCTGCCGTCCAGGAGCCGGATGACCGTGGTATCGATGTGCCAGGCGTGATCCGGTCGTGTGGTCCGCAGACCAACTTTCGGCTTGGCGGGATGAAGCCGCAGCCGCGGGCGACGCCAGCCGAAGCGGCGGATCAGCGTGTACCAAGTTGAAGGAGAGGCGAAGACTTTCCCCAGCCGCTGGGCGAGAATTGCCAGGGTCCCGGTCGGAACATGGCGGTATTCCTCGGACGTGACCATCTTCCGAATGGTTTCGATCTCCCCCAAGGTGAGTTGATGAGGAGAGGTCCGTGGACAGGAGGAGCGATCGTCGAGACTACACTTTTGCTGCGAACGTCTCCAGGAATGATAGCGAGCCGGAGAGAGTCCCAAGACACGCAGCACGTTCCGAAGGGGAAGAAACTCGCGGGTGCGATCAGCGGCACGGAGCAGGGCCGCTTTGGCCTTCCCTTCCGGCACTCGCTCCCCGGCCAAGTCGACGCCAGAAAGGCGCAGCATCGTGAGTAATAGGCGAAGCAGGGAGTGGAGTTTTCGGATACGCTGCCGTAGCATCAGAACTTCATGCTGCAGCTCTTCCTCTTTCAGGGAGAGTATGTTGAGGGTCACGACCTCTCCGGGTGAATCGCGAAGCCAGCCCAGCGCGGTAGATCTGGGTATCCCCAGCTCTGTGGCCACGGAGAGATCTCCAGAAGTGCGGACGAGTTCTTTGAGACGGTGGTCATAGGAACACTGTGGTCGGGTTCGGGCAGACATAGCTCCCGATCATGGCCAACGGGGTGAGATGTTCAACCCAAAAGGAAGCCCCATGAAACGCCACAGTGGGATAGTGTCGAGAACTCGACACCCAAAATCCAGAATGTCGCTGTAGATAGCTCAGTAAACTCTACGGCCTGAGTGCCGAGTTCCAGGCCTGTGGAAGCGACTCGGCCACCCTCGACGATGACAGTCACAGTACCCTCGAAGTCACAGGTACCAGTATCTGGAAAAGGCACTGAACCCGGGGCCTATCTTGGGTGTAGTTGGCTGGAGTGGGTTTGGCGCGGTTACAATTTTGGTTACAAAACGACGGTTTTGCCCTTCTCAGAATGGACGGGGTTCTCCTAACCTATTGAAAACAAATGGTGCCCAGGGCGGGATTCGAACCCGCACGAGGTTACCCTCCCAGGATTTTAAGTCCTGTGCGTCTGCCAATTTCGCCACCCGGGCATAAAAGCGAAAACCATTTTCTTACATCAGGTTAGCACAATCAAAGGGTTTGGCAGTCGACACAGAGGGTAACGAACACGTCGTTGCTAGTCGGGGCTGTTTATGCAAACAACGCTCATGGGCGCCTCTGCTAGTTCGGGTCGAATGCAGCGGGGTCGTGGAGCTCGAGTGCTACCAGGCGGTAGTGCACGAGACCATTGCGTGTTGTGAGGCACGCGGTCGGTCGACCTCGATTTGCTGCAAATAGGGGAATGCGCCATCCGTGATACGCATCAGGTAAGCGTTCTTCCGGTGGAAGAATGTGGCAAACAGCGTTCCGCCGGGATCACCTTTGGCTGATCTCACCCACTCGGTTGCGCGACGAAGCCGACCATCTATCGTCAGCTCTCCGAGGAAGGTCGAGACATGGCGATCATCGCCGCCTTCGGACTCAAGGAACAGCGCTCCGTCGCCGTGCCGGCGGAAGCGCCACGCCACGCTCCCGAGCTGCTTGCCGTCGTCGCTGGTAATGTCGTAGCGACCTGATGCGACGGCATTGTCCGCGTCGTCGGACAAGATGAATGGGCCCGGTGCCTGTTCCAGATCCCAGCGCAGCGATCCGCCCTCGGCTTCCCAGCGCACCACGACACCGTCACGGTCGAGCCAGTGCATCGTGTCGCCGTATCGCTCCGAACGGTAGCGTGTCGTCTCGAACGTCCCCGCCGCGACCGTAATCGTTTCGCGCCCCATGCGCTTGACCTCGACCTCGAGCGCTTCGTGGTGTCCGTCCTCGACGCCAACCGCCGCGATGGTCTGCTTGCTCGGACCGTTCAGATCGAAGCGTCCGACCACCAGCGACTCGAGCGGGCCGAAGAACCCGATCAGCACACACTTGGAACTGCACGGCACGCGCGTCGTCACCGTACCCCGCTCGCGGTCCCAGGAGCGCCCGACCAGCGTGCTCCCGTCGTGGGAATAGGCGTAGTTGAAGTCCCCGCCATCGCGGGTCGTAGCAATCCAGTGGCCGCTGTCGAAATCTCCGTCGGCGGTGAACGAAGCCGTCACGAAGCGATCGAGCCCGCCGCCGAAGAAACCGAGGTATTCGACCATCAGATAAGTCACCGATCCATCGCTGCGACGAAACTCAGTGAACTCGCTCCAGCCAGAGCTTTGGCCGTCGGCCAACACCCGGTAGCGCGACACCTTGATCTCGGGGCCCGCCGTTGCTTCTATCGCCATCGAAGCGCACAGCACAAGCCCGACCAGCGCCAGTGCTAGGGAGCGCGTTGCGCGTTGCAAGGTGCGCGAAAGCGACGCGAAGCAGGAGGGTGAAACACGATCCGACATAACCCCATCATATAGCACAACTCCGTTGGGGTAGACACAGATCTTCCTCAACAGATGGTCTGCGAAAGACCGCTAAAGCTAGGCGGCACGATGGTAATACTTAAGCAGTCCGCCCAACCGTTCTCGGCATTGAACAGCGCCGAATCTTGATCAGCCCTCTCCTTGACAAACTTCTCGTCTTATGCCCATCTCGATTCAGCATCAGGATGTTCTGCTAAAATCATTGGAACACATAGGTTCGCCGGAGCATCGACGGACGAAACCATGCGGCAAACGCTTTTTCGGCTTTTCCTGATTTTAGGGCTATTCGGGGGCCTGCAGGCCCAGTCTGGAAGGACCGAATACTTCGCCCGCGTCGGAACCGGCTGGGCTGCCGGTATCGGTTTCCACACCGTATTCGAGTTCAGCAACGACAGTCCGTTCGACGCGGCGGGACGCTTGCAGTTCTTCGATGTGGATCCGAGTGCCCTTGAAGCGTCTCTGAGCGAATCCTGGTCGGGCACACGGGGGACCCTGCAAGCCGAAGAGGCCGGGATGTCGTTTATCGTTCCACCCAGGACACGGCTTGAACTGACCGTGCGATCCCGGCTGGAAGGGCAATTCAACGACTCCCAACGCGGACGACTTGGCCAACGCCGAATTTATCTACGGCAACGGCACCGGTCCAACCGGCGTGATCAGCGGCTCGGTCTTTGAAAGCGACGGTATGACGCTGCTTCAGGGCGCCAACGTAATCGGCCGAAACACCGCCGATCCCTTCTTCTATGCCGTTTCGGCCGTGTCGGGGTACCTCTTTTTCCCGGGAGGCTTGGGACCCGGTCCTACACCACCCGCCTTGGAGGGCTCTTATGACCTGCGGGGGCTGCCCCCGGGCGCAAGCTACACGGTGGATAAAGACCGAGATCAATCCCCTTTTTACCGGCGGCTCCAGTGTAGGGCCGGTGGATCCTCCGATCGAACTGCCGATCGAAGAGTTCTACGATGCCGCCGAGGCCGGTGCTGATCCGCCGGACGATCCCACGGTTTCCACGCCGGTTGTGGCCCCCGCCATGGCCATCGACATCATCTGCAACTTCTCACCGCTGGTGCCCCTGGGCGATGATGACTTCGTTGAAGTCGCTTTGCCCTTCGCTTTTAACTTTTGCGGCACGGACTATACTTCTGTCTTCGTCGGCTCCAATGGTTTCCTGACGTTTGGTACTGGCGACACGGATTTCTCGGAATCCGTTCAGAAAAGAAACTGAGCTCCCTGTCAGCCACAAAGGGGGGATGATGTGGTAGAGGAAAGCCCTGTTTCAGAACCGTGGGCGGCGCCTTCTGAGGCGGCGATTCTATTGAAAATAGAATCTTTAGATTCGGGCCTGACGGTCCTCTCGCGGCCTGGGAAGGCCCCACACCTCGGAAACCACTTTAGTGCCATCCAGGGAGAGACTGTAAGACAGCCTGAGGTATCTCGTCCCCACAAATCAAGTTTCAGGTTAGACTTCATCGTCGCGGCATCCCGTCCTTTCCCGATCCGCGTTAGACTGGAGCTATGCTTGGCCTACTTGTCCTTGCAGGCCTGGCCTTCGGGTTGCAGACTCCTGCACAGTCCCCCTCGGCAAAAGGAGTGGAGCAGGCCCGGGGCCTCGCTTTTGAGGGACGCTACGAAGAGGCTCTTGCTCAGTTTCGCCTGGCACTGGCCTTTGATCCCGAGGACCCTCTGCTCAACTATTATGTTGGAGTCACGCTCTTCAAGATGGAGAAGCCGAGACCGGCTCGCCTCTATTTTCGGCGTTCGATTGATTTCAAAGCCGACTTTCCGGAACCCTACCTGTGGCTCGGGCGGGTCGAGATTCAGCTCTCCGAGCTCGACTCGGCTCAACGGGTGGTTGAAGAAGGCCTGAAGAAATTTCCCCGTCACAAAGTCCTGCTCCAGCTGCGGCACTCTCTGAGAAACTCGGTGCCGCGAATGGATTCGCCTCAGGTCAACGCAGCACTACGCTTGTGAACACAGCGTCCTTCGGGTAGGCTTCGGACTACACCATCATGACTGAGATCCTCGTGAAACAGCGTGCCCTCTCGAGAGTACTAGAAGCCGGTCCGAGTAGTGGTGTGGATCCCGCTACGAGCGCCGTGGATCGAGATGCGAGGCGTCCGGCAGGCAAGCGATGGCCCCCATCGTTAAATGCTGGCAACGAAGCCATCGCTTTCCTTCTCTCTTCGCGAGCTCGACTCACAAGATCCCTGTTCGCGACCACACCCCATTACTCGGACAGGCTCCTGGGTTGCTCTTTCTACATTCTCTTGAGTCTGCTTTTGAGCTGTGCGGATTCGCCGCCGAACCGCGGACCCGCACCTGGCGACGAGGCCGAGGTGGTGCGTACCGCCTATCCCTTGCGGCGGGGACTCAAAGAGGATGATTTCCCTCGAATCCAGGAGCTTGCGGAGGGAGTGTACTCCTATGAACAGCTTCGCTCTTCGGGAGAAGAACTGTTCACCACGGTCAGTCTCATCGTTACCAGCGCGGAAGGGGTACTGGTGGCAGATGGCCAGGGTAGCCTGGAGGAAACTCAGCGTCTGGTCGATGAAATAGCGAAGCTATCCGACCAACCCATCACCCACGTTGTGATTTGCTCGGACCACGGAGACCATACCGCTGGCAATCAAGCTTTTCCCCAAAACGCCCAGTTCCTGGCTCATCCCACTTCGCATGCGATTCTGCAAGGACAAGCCGATCGCCAGGCTGCGGCTGATCGACCGGTCACGGTGGTCATGCCCACTCAGCTGGTCGATCAGGAGCAGACCATTCGACTAGGCGGCCGCGCCATTCAACTTCTCTATCTGGGCCGGGCTCACACCGGCGGCGACCTCAGCGTCTATCTGCCGGAAGAGAAGATTCTCTTCATGAGCGAAGCTTTCCTGAATCGCATCTTCCCGGCTATGCGGTCGGCTTACCCATCCGAGTGGGTCGAGATGATTCGCAGGGCCCAGTCAATGGATGTCGAGACGTATGTCCCCGGACATGGTTTCGTCGAATCTTCGGAGATACTCTCGGAGGAGCTCGATACTTTCCGACAGGCGGTCGAAGCCGTAATAGTGGAAGCCAGGCGACTGCATGAGCTGGGATTGACAGCCGAACAAGCCGCCGAGCGGGCTCAATTCGGAGCCCTGGAGCAGTGGTCCCTGCGCTCGAGCCAAGCCGCCCGGGCGATTGAGCGAGTCTTCCAAGAGCTGAACGGCGAATTGCCCTGAACATGGCCACTCTCGTTGGTCATGGCACCGTCAGGAATCATGTGGCGGTTGCGGACTCTTTCAGATCCCGGCGCTGGGTGGCACCGCTGAGCCTCTTCTTGCCTGCGGCGGGGCCGTTCACGGCAAAATGGAGGTCAGGGCGGAGCGGTAAGCCAGGCCTGGAAAACGGTGCAATGGATTGCTCTCGGGATGAGGGGCCTGTTTCGAAGGAGCGCAGAAAGGGTAACAAAGGGGTGAATGCAAATATTCGGAAGAACATTTCGGGACTCCTTTTCTGGCACTCGGGATGACTCAAGCCTAAGGAGCTGACGAAATGGCGGGCTGGGCGGTGGTATTGATCATTGTCTGGTTGGCTTTGCTTGGATTTGTGCATTTGTATCTGGGTTCAAGTAGAAAGAGGGAACATGGAAGCAAAGGGCGAAACAAGAGGCCGTAGTCCCAGACGCTCGGTCCTACACGAGAAGGATTTGGAGAAGATCCATCTGGCTATAGAGCATTCGGTACAGGGAAATCTGTGCGGAGTTCGGGTTTGTTTGGAGAGTCTGAGCCAAGGAGGGCTGAAGCTCCTGGAATTGACGACTATGGATCTATCGAGGCAGGCAGAGAAGTTGTTTAACCACCGGGCCGCCACCTGCAGGCAGAAGAGGAGAACGATTCCACAAGGACTGGCCATGGTCTATGACAGAACCGCCGGATACCAGAGCGGCAGCGCAATTTCAACTATTTGATTGAATAGTGTCGAGCTGAGGTCACTCAATTCATCTCCGACCCTGGCCGGGAGCATCCTTGGACAACTCTGCTCCCGGCCCGTAGTAGGCGAAACCGTCTATCCTCATCGCTTCAGGTTTCGCCTGCTACACCCCGCGGCTCTGGGAGTTTAGCGATAGGCCTGCTCGGGTGATAGATCGATGGGAAGGAGCCGGAGCGGTTTTCCCAGGGATCCAGGCAGGGTCCGAAAGTGAAGGTCAATGTTCTATCGGCGGGGTCGAAGTCCTTGATTCCGGCGGCGCGGAAGATCAGGTTACCGGAATTGCCCAGTATGTACGTTTCTGTGGCACCGACACCATCCAGGTAGTTGCCTGCGCCGTCGCTCCGGATCGAGTAGGCTGTGCCGTCGGTGGCAAAGTCAAAAACCTGTACCAGCAGCGGGAGGTCTTCCGACTTTCCGCCGCCTCCTGGCCCATCTCCATTGCCTCCCCCTTTTCCACCGCCCTGCCCGCCTGGACCAGCAATGCAGATACCAACGATTCCAAAAAACACAACCAGTATTCCGAATGCCGTCTTTCTCATCCTAAGTCTCCTTATAGTTCGTTGCTAGAAAAAACATTGGCCCCCACGAGGTGGAACCGAGCCTGTGCTCTGCTGGATGAGACCGCCTCGTGGACCTTCTTGGCAATAGGTGAAGCATGGCAAGTGCCTGGTGCCTAGGGAACGGTGCACGCTAGCGTAACCGGAACGTCAATGGCGATACCCGACGAGGGATTGTTGATCTTAGCGACGATCAAGCCGACTCCTTCGGCGAGTGGAATCTGAGGACCAATGTTCGGACCTCGGAGTTGACAGCTGGTATGAGTGATTCCATCGGCATGCTCCGGTGTACAGGTGCAGATTGGGGGACTCTCGTCGAATCTTTCTGTCCAGAACACCTCGCACTCCCCGGTGCCACCCTTGTCGATCGCGGCAATCCAATCTCCCCCGTACTCATGGGTGGCAGTGCAACTGGTTGAATCCATCGTGATTCGGGCTGCGAACGTGCGCGTCGTACTGTCGATGGTGCCCAACTGGCCGGCGGAATCGATCACCACGGGTTTGACTGTGGCCGTGAGGGAGGTGGCAGCTACCCCAGCGAGAAAGGTTCGGGTGTGGAAGTCGCCGCCAATGCGAATTGTGTTGCCCGTGTCCGAGGAGTCTCCCTGACTACCGATGAAAATATTCCCATTGGCATTGAGAGGCGCACTTGTGCCGGCGGCGTGCCCGATTCCAATGTTATTGCTTCCACCGAGAATCTGTGTTATGGCCCTTGCTCCAACAGCCGTATTATTAGTGCCGGTACTGTTGGTGTGGAGCGCTAGCCCGCCAAAAGCGGTGTTGCGAGACCCGGTTGAGTTTTGGAGCAGTGCACCGGCTCCCATAGCCGCATTAGTCGTACCCGAGGTATTTTCCCTCGTGGCTGAGTGACCGACGGCAGAATTGTCGTGTCCGGTGTTGTTGATTAGTGAGTTGATCCCAACTCCAGTGCTGTCGTTGGGGGTTCCTGTGATGACGATGTTTGGATTGAGGGGGACTGGACTGCCCCCACCACTCAAGACGAAGCTGCTTCCCACTTGGGAGAGGGTCTGCAGTTCGTTGGTCGGATCCGAGTCTCCGTCGGGAGGCGGCAGGAAAGCACTCAAGTCGACTGTTCGACTCTCCCCCGCTTCCGTCAGACGAAGCGTCGTCCCATCCGGATCGAGCGCAAAGGCTGAGACTTTCTCATTGGCGGGATCGGCATCCGCGTCATCTCGGAGACTGCTCAGATCCCTGGCGAGCGTACCGCTGGCATCGCTGATCGAAAGAGTTGTGCCATCGAAATCAAGAGACTGATTTGTCTCGTTGACAGGATCTGGATCGGCATCGTTGATACTGACCGTGCCTCCGTTCCGGGAAAGAGACAGGTCCGCGCCATCCAGGGTGAGCGTCTGGAGCTCATTCGTAGGGTCGGGGTCCCCTCCCACCGGTTGATACCCAAACCGGAGATTATCCAGAAGGAAACCAACTCCGGTGGTTGTGGGAGTAGTTGTCACAATGGCCGTGCGAAAGGGTACATCTGCCGTGAACTCGACGAATCCAACGCCGCCCAAACTGCCCGGAGTGGGCACGAGTTCGACGGTCGTGCTGCCGATTTGAATATTGTCATCGTCGAACAGGTCGAGCGTCACCGCGCTGATGATCGCGTTGGCCGTGTAGTCGAATACGATGGATGACGAGGGCTCATCGAAGATGATATGAACCGGGATGGTGGGGCCGTTCATCCCAATGCCAAATCCAAAATCATAGGTTTGGAAGGGCCCCCCTCCCGTACTTGTTGGGCATGGAGAAAGTCGCCCCGTTGATGTTCACTCCTTCCAGGGGAGTGTTCTCCGGAACTTCGTCGAACTCGATCAAGGTGGTGCTGGCCCGACAAATCGGTTCTCCCTGCTCGTCGAAACCCGCCAGCCGGGTACCGATCGGGCAAACCTGACCGGCCAGAGCCGGAACGGCGCCCACCGCTGCCGTCCCCAGCTGGCCGTCAGCGTTGATGACCACGGGCAGCGCAGAAGAGCCCACGTCAGTCGAGTGAATCCCGGCCATGAAGGCTCGCTGTTGGGATGAGCCGATCCGGATCGTCTGGTTTTCTACTGGGCGTCCCGGATTAGAAATCAGAATGTTGTCGCTCCCATCTGTGAGGCTGCAACCGGAATTGACTCCGAAGGCTACATTGGCTCCACCAGTATTCAGATTGAAAAGGGATCGCACGCCCAAACCGATATTCGCGTTTCCGAACTGATTGCTCCCGAGAGCCTGATGTCCAATCGCTACGTTATCGCGCCCAATTTCGGTCCGAAAAAGGGTGCCGCTGCCGATCCCGATATTGGCTGTTCCACCGGTATTATGCGCCAGACTGTTCCAACCCAGGGCGACGTTGCTCGATCCAATGGTGTTCCGCAAAAGGGAGGAGTCCCCAACGGCGACATTGCCGTGCCCGATGGTGTTGTCGGCCAGGGTCTGATTTCCTACTGCCGTATTGCGGTCTCCGGTGTCGGTGTTCCGCATGGCGAGAAACCCAACCGCAGTATTCCTTTCACCGCTTATGGCGTTCCCCAGTGCCGCCTCACCCACGGCAGTGTTGTTCAAGGCCCCCCTCGTGATGATGTCGGGGTTCATTTCAACCGTGTTGCTCTGCCCCGAGAGGCTCAGCGTCGAGCCGCTTGCAGTCAGAGTCTGTATTTCATTCGCAGGGTCCGCATCGGCATCGTTGGCATTCACCGTCACTGATCCACCATTCCCGCTCAGGGTCAGAACATTTCCCGATTGGGTCAGGTCCTGAAGCTCATTCCCGGGATCAGGATCTCTATCGTCTATGCTGACGGTTCCTCCTCCGTTGCTCAGGCTCAATTCCGTCGCGTTCAGGGAAAGCTGCTGGATCTCATTTTGAGGATCACTGTCGGGATCATTGATGCTGACCGGCTGACCCCCTTTGGAGAGGGTCACGTTCGTGCCGTTAAGGCTCAATACTTGCAGTTCATTACTCGAATCGCCATCTCCCTCGAGGGTCACGTCAAACACATCGAAATCGCCCTGCCCGTCTCCCGTACTGACTCCTAGCAGTAAGGACCCGCTCACATCTAAAAACTCGATCGGAAGCTCGGTGAGGATCTCCTGGGTAATCGGATCAAAGGCCAATACTGGAAGCGGCAATTCACCCTGTCCGGGCAAGAACAGGGAGACCTCACCGGAGAAGATCGGCTCCGCACCGAAGTTCAGCCCAGAGATTAAAAGCGTCCCGGCGCAGTCCGCTGTGCATGGCTGGGGGTCCGAACTCGGTTCGACGGAGCGAATCACGAGTTGGGTGCTGGCGGCGGCGCCAATCTGGACATTGAACTCGTCGAACTCGCTGGCTGGGTTCAGGCTATCCGCGACACGCAGCAGATAGGTCCCAGGCTGGATGGGAGAAGGAAGTTCAGCGAGCGCTTCGGAATCGGCTTTCGGCGTGGCCGGATTCGTGTCTTCGGTGTAGCTCAGAATCGTCAGCGTCTGGCCGGCCAGGGTCACTTCGGGATTGGGCATTCCGAAACTTGTCCCCATGATGAGGAGCGTTCCCGCGGTCTCATCGATGTCGGTTTGCAAGATCTTCAAAGGTTGTTGGGCCAGCCCCGAATGTGCCAAAAGAACCACGATCGCTGCCAAGAGTATTTTCTTCACGTTCCTTCCCCACTTGGTGCCTACCTTTGCCTAGTGCACTGTCCGGAAAGTTCCCGATGTTAATTGTCAGGGTAGTTTGCTATTGTTGGGTATGGCAAGACCCCACATTCGACTAAAGCTACCCGAACAAGATCGAAGAATACTGGAGTCCTGGTTGCGGGCTTCCAAGACCGATCGAGTCTTGGCCGAACGGGCTCAAATAATTCTGGCTTGCGGCCAGGGGCTGACGGCGACTGAAGTTGCGGAAAGGCTCTCCAAGCGGCTACTGAGTGTGCAAATGTGGCGCAGGCGCTATCTTGAGCAGGGAGTGTCAGGACTGGAGGATCGACCTCGATCGGGCCCTCCGCGGAAGCTATCGCATGCCAATGTGCGAGCTATTCTCAAAGCCACCGTTGAACGCATCCCACGGGAATCGACCTACTGGAGTGTGCGACTGATGGCCGAACACTCCGGAGTGAGCAAACATCAAGTCGCCCAGATCTGGAAGGCAGCCGACCTGAAGCCGCATCGAGTCCGTAACTTTAAAATCAGCAACGATCCTCACTTCGCCGAAAAGGTAATCGATGTGGTGGGTCTGTATATGGATCCGCCCGACAATGCGCTGGTTCTATCCGTGGACGAGAAAACTGAGATCCAGGCTCTGGATAGAACTCAGCCGATGCTCCAGCTCAGACCTGGACAGATCCAACGCCGGACACACGATTACAAGCGCCACGGTACAGCCAGTCTGTATGCCGCATTCGATGTGGTGACAGGTGAGGTCATGGGCCGCATCACCAATAGGCACCGAGCCAAGGAGTTCCTGGCTTTTCTCCGCCAGATTGATCAAGCGGTCGAGCCCGAACTGGATGTCCACTTAATCCTGGACAACTCGAGCACTCATAAGACCACGCAGGTTCAAAGCTGGCTGGCCCAGCGGCCCCGATACC
>CBDDCF010000034.1:0-368270 GCA_965225995.1 Acidobacteriota bacterium
AAAGACGGTTTTCTCTGTCAATCGCTGGGCTGTGGCTTTGGCCACCCCAAAATCGATTATCTTTGGGATCGGGGACTTCCCCTGGACCTCAACCAGTACATTGGAGGGCTTGATATCCCGGTGGATGATACCTTTTTGATGAGCGTGCTGGATTTCCCTGCAAACGGGGATGAAAAGCTCGAGCCGTTCCCGTGCACTGAGCCGATGCTTGTCGCAATACTCTGTGATGGAAATACCGGCGATGTACTCCATCACAAAGTAGGGACGACCTAGATCCTCTCCGGCCTCCAGAACCCTGGCAATGTTGGAATGATTCATCAATGCCAGGGCTTGTCTTTCCGACTCGAAGCGAGCGATGACCTGCTTGGTATCCATGCCCAGTTTGATCACCTTAACAGCCACTCTTCTACGGATGGGCTCGCTCTGCTCCGCCAGATAAACCATACCCATTCCGCCTTCGCCCAGAACTTCCAGGATCTTGTAAGGACCGATTGTCTCGGGAAGCTCGGGGACTGGCCGCCGCTGCCAATTGCTGGGTGGGTTGTTCTCCACGCTGCTTTTCTGTTGTCGCCTCAGCGAGGGCAAGCTCTAGCAAGCAGCGCGGGCAAAGGTCCCCCAAAAGTCAGAGGGTACTGACGCTCCACATTGGGGACAGACTCGAGCGATCATTTGAAGAGACCCTGCATTAAGACCTTCTAAGGGAAACTCGGTAAAGCGTTACAACCTGTCCATCATTCGGGCTGCAGAGCTCGGATCGAGCAGGGCCTCCAAGGCTGACCGAACAGCGATTCGTAGCAATTGCAATGACCAGGCGGATACATTGGGTTGCCACTGAGTCTAGCCTAAGCTGGCTCAATCCACCAACTTGATTGAAACGTCAAAACAGATCGTGGACAAACTTAGTAGTTGGAGGGAAGTTCAACCGAGAGTTGAGCAGCCAGTCGGCGAATCGGCGCGGGCCAGTCAGCCAAGCCCGGAAGATGGTTCGTCGGCCGCCGGGACTCGAGGAACAACCAAACCTGCAAGGGTCTCGGGTCGAGCTGGATTCCCACTCGAGCCGCTATTTCCAATCCAACAGTGAGCTGGCCGACACGTTCTAACAAAGGTGCCGTGTCGGTCTCAGCGATACTCAGCAAATGGTTGCCCAGCAGCTCAATCCAGCCATCCTGGGAGAAATCGACTCCCCAATCACGGGCCTGGGTCATCTTCTGCCCCAGCAGCTCCATGCCTCCGCTATCGATCAGATCCTGAAGGTTCTCCCTGAGCACGCTCTCCACCACACTGGGCAAGGGGGAAGGAAGCGCCTGCCTGGCGCGGCCAAAGAACTGGAGCAGGTCACTTCTCTCCTCCAGGAAGTGTTGTGAGCTCCGAACCTTATCGATCCGCAACTGATCTCCCAAAGCATCTAGAAGCAATCGCCGCGACTGCGGGCAGAGGGAGTCGAATTCAATCGTCTGGCAGTCAGGATGCTGGGACGGATCGACAGTGTCTTGTGCATGCAGTCGGGCCATCAAGACGGCAACCGAGAAAGCGTCAGATTCCCCTTCCAGTTCCTGCAAGATAGTCCGAAAGGGTCCGCTCGCCTGATAAGCCGTCAGGAATGCGAAACGGTTAGTATTTGCGGTTCGAGCCCGCTCCAGTCTGAGAGTACCCGTACAGAGCCGGGCACCGTCCAATTCAAATCGGTCCAACCCGTCGCACTCAATTTGAAAGGCCTGAAAGAGTCGATCGCAGGGCAGCTGGAAGAGGATGTGAAAACCCACATGACCCGCCACCCGGGCGGCGTCAAAGACATCCTTCTGCACCAGTCTCTGAAAGATTTTGCGACCATCTCCCTTTATCTCGAGGTTACTCTTGGCTGAGGAGAGATCCTCTAGAAAGTCCTCTTCGAACTCTGCCCCGAGCCGCCGCGCCAGCCCAATAGCTCGGGCAGCGTAGCGGAGAATCTGTACGGGTTCGATTCCCGAAATGTCATCGAAGAACCAGGCGCAACTGGTGAACATCAGTTGGCAGTTCCGCCTCAAGTCGAGCAACCTGAGGGCCTCAGTTCGCTGGTGGGGCTCAAGATCGGGCTGGGCCTGCTGGCTCAAGAACTCATCTCGCTGCCCGGGCGAAACAGTGGCGACAAGGCTCCAATAGTGGTCAACAGTCCGCTCCGGATCGCTGAAGTAAGCTCCGGCACGCTGCTGGAACAGATCCTGACAAGAGGCATGCAGCCGCTCGAGAGCGACCCTGAGAGGTCCACGCCACTGCTGGTTCCAGCCTCTGTTGTACCCGGTGCTGCAACCACAGTCACCACGCCAACGCTCGATCCCGTGCTGACAGCTCCACGAAGTTCCTTCTACAATCCGCACCTCTTGCTGAGGCGGAAAGCGCTCCAAGAACTCGCCATAGTTAGTGAGACGGACCATGGGCTCAGCTTGAATCAAATCAAGAGCGAACGAAAGGGCCATTTCTCCATGCCGATGATGATGCCCATAGGTCTCTCCATCGGTTGCAATGTGAGAGAGTTCGCTCTCTTGTGGTTCTTCCGAGAACCGAGAAAGGAGGCGGCGAGCCAGGCTTCCACCATCGTGGAGGAGATGCTCGAAGGCGACTGCGCGAGCCAGCGCACCGTCGTAGAAGAAAAGATTGATTTGTCGCCCGCCTGCTAGTTCCAGAAAATAGGGAGTCCTTGTGTCGATACTCCCGGCATCTCTCCATTGGTTCGTCTCAGGAAACAAGAGCTGTGCCGCCTGGTGGGGAGCCAGGATGGTATGAGAGATTCCAAAACCGGCCAGCACCTCGAGAGTCTCCAGATCGACGGCCGTTTCGGGCAGCCAGAAACCCTCAGGATGCCTTCCAAAGCGGCGCTCGAAATCACGAATTCCCCAGCCGATCTGAATCTCTTTGTCGCGCTGGCTAGCCAGCGGAAGTATCACGTGATGGTAAGCCTGGGCGAGAGCCGATCCGTGCCCCGAGAATCTCTTGGAGCTCTCATGATCAGCTTCTAAGATTGCGGCATAAGTGGCCGGTGCATTGTCCTCCATCCAGCTGAGCAAGGTAGGACCGAAGTTGAAACTGATGTGAGAAAAGTTGTTCAGAACCTTCGTGACCCGCTTCTCCGGGCTGAGAATCAAGCTCGCGGTATTCGGTCTAAAACACTCGGAATCGATTCGAAGGTTCCAATTGTCAAAGGGAGATGCGGACGGTTCGACGGGCACGCTCTCAAGCCAAGGATTCTCACGCGGAGGCTGGTAAAAGTGTCCATGGATACAAACAAATCGTCTGCTTTGGGAAGAGGTCCGAGAGTCCATCGGGGAGGAGTTTTGCATTGCAGACTGACATCACGGATCTAGGCACCAACACCGAAGCCAAGGGGCAGTCAGTTCCGAGTTTCAGAAACTCGACCCCGACTGGAGGCAAGTCGCAAGGGAGAAGTGCCTAGATCAGAATCTCGAGTCTAGCTGTGGCGAGTCGGCGACTATAGAAGAGACTGGACACCAAACCGATAGCACCAAACAATGCCGCCCAAATCAGTTGAGTGGATCCCGGTACGATGATTGGCAAGAAGAAGCCGAGCCCGGCCACCAGATTCAACACGAGCGTGAGTGACAGGTTGGGCAAATTTCCGCTCCAGACCGTGGCCAGAGATCCTCCGGAATGGAGCACCATGGCGACTGTCCGAAGCGTAAAGTTCGTCAGGTAGTAAAAGAGTCCCGTGAAGAATATGGCCACCAGCAACAACGACCAGTAATGCTCAGATTGAGTGAGCATCGGCCGAAGCCAACTAAAGAAAAGACTCGCTACAAAAGGCGTGATCGCCATCTGAGAAAGATTAAACAGTTTCCGGTCGAGTCGTCTGACCCGCATCTTAACGACGACTACCGTGGCGTCCAAAACTGCGAGCAGGACAGCGACCCATGCATTCAACAAGATGAGCACCATCAAGGTCACGCAATCGCTGGCTGTAATAGTCATCCCCCCCAGGCCCAGTCTGCGCAGGGAGATTCGGGTTCCGAGACTGCTCGTTAGGGCCACGGCCAGGGCCAACCAGAGCCAAGACCAATCCCATTCAGCGAGAACCCTTGTACAGGCAATTCCAATCAGAGGAAACCCAACGCCTACGATGGCGAAGAGCCAGAGCCGACTGGGAAGGTTCATCTTGAGTTTTTTTTCTGACGTCATCCGTTTACCCCGGAACACTTCGAAAGAACAAATTTTGTGCCACAGATCACAATTCCACGACTACTCAGAGGAAGTATCCATATTCCTCAACAGTTTACATTTTGTGATTTGGATCACTTTTGCTACCAGGTCAGAGCTACCAAAGCGTCAGTGCTTTGACGAGAACGTCAAGAAACCGATGGTTGGATCAGCAAACGAGCCTGCGCAGCGAGTTCGAGAGGCCCTGGATCGGACAGGTCTGGCCCACAAGAAATGCCGCCATAACCTGAAGAAGCAAGACTCGGGAATTAGGGAGGTAGAGTTCATTCCTGTCGTCCGGATACCAAAGCGGCAGCTCGATTCTTAGAGACCCGCCAGGTTGTCGCCAACGACCCCGCTGCAGCACTTCAAATCGCCTCGCCGCCCGGCTAAAGAGTCGTCCCCCGGCCCGAAGCGCGCCGATTCGGAGTGGGCGTAGCTTGGCTTGCTACCGCCTTGGTATCCGGGCTACGTGCGCGACCTAATTAGCTCAGCCAGACACTCGAGGCCGGCTTCGAAACGTGATTCTTTCAAGAAACTGAAAGCTAATCGGATATGATCCTGCCCCTGGTTGTCGGCATAGAACAGCGTACCGGCGACGACCGCGAGGTTGTGTTCCTTCAGGGCGGTCTTCATCAGCTCTTCGCTCCTGATTTGTTGCGGTAGGCAAGGCCAAAAGAAGAACCCGCCCTCTGGCTCGAGCCAGCTTACCGAAGCCGGCATCTTGGCTCGCAGGAGGTTTGACATCAATTCCTTCTTGGCCCGGTAAAGACTGATCGAAGATTGGATCTGCTCGTCCAACCAGCCTCGACTGGCATAGTCGAGGAGGATGCGCTGGGTCAGGGTATTGGCACACTGATCTGTCCCCAATTTGCACGTTGCCGTAGCCCGCACCAGCCGGGAATTTGCCCAGATCCAACCCAGGCGTGTTCCCGGAGAAAAGATCTTTGAAAAAGTGTGGACGAAGATCACATTCTCTGGATCCATTTCTTTCAAGGAAGGAAGATGCTGGCCCTCGAAACGCAGGTCGGCATAGGCGTGGTCTTCTACCAAAGGTACTCCTTGTCGAGCACAGACTTCGACCAGGGCTTCTCGTCGCTCCCGAGTCAGGGTAGTTCCTGAAGGATTCTGGAAACTGGGAATGACGTAGACGAATCGGGCCGGATTTCCAGCTGCGGCGAGCTCTCCCAACCGAGCGTCGACCTGCTCAGGGTCGATGCCCTCGGAATCGAGTGGGACCGAAGAAATCTGGGCCTGGTAGGCCCGAAAGACATGGAGGGCGACGAGATAGGTCGGAGCGCCTACCACTACCGGTGTCCCCGGCTCCAAAAGCGCCATCGAAATCAAATTCAGTGCTTCCAGCCCGCCCGAGGTGACCAGGATGTCGTCAACTTCACAACTGCATCCCGATTCGGCTCGCATTCGCTGTGCCAGCCACTCCCGCAAGGGGGAGAATCCCTCGGTCGCTCCATAATTGAGGGCTGAACTGCCGTAGACTCGGAGCGCCGCTTCTGCGCATTCCTGAAAGCGTTCGATGGGAAAGGACCTGGGGTCCGGGAGGCCACCGGCGAATGAGATGACCTCGGGGCGCTCAGCCAGTTTGAGCAGTTCGGTGACCCCGGCCGATTCTGCCATACCCTCGAGCCGGGCCGCGTAGCGTATCGCATCGAGTTGGCCGGTTTTCATGAGATCCCTCCGATAGTGTAGATAGTGGTGCGCCATGGAAACGATGATTCCCGGATCCGATCCCCGAGTCCAACCCGCCAGCAGCCCAACACCAAGGCTCCAGCATCGCCCCACTCGTCATACTTTCGTTTGCGAGTTTGTAGACCGATCCATGAAAGCACAGTCCCTTGTGGAATGCCATTGTGTAGGTTTGCGTCTGAGACACTAACTAAGTTTGGGTGTGATTTATCTTGAGGATTGAGTCAAGTTTGGCCAGTCTCCCTAAAAGGGCAAAAGAGATAATAGCCCAGGGCAACGCCCTGGGCTGTTATCGGGGTGCACCTCGGCGCGATGGACCTCGGTCGCAAACCCGACTTTTCCGCACTTCTTGTCGGTCTGAGGCAGAGCCTCGCTAAGCTGAAACTTGATTTGGAGCCTCCATCGGAACAAGAGCGTAACCCATTGATTTTGCGACCTTTTGAGCGTACTTGAGGCGATTCTGCTGAAAGCGGGCCGCATAGGCCTCAGCGCCCTGGTCGACGTATTCTTGGCCGTATTTCAGAGCCCGATAAATGTGTTCGGAGAGCTTGCGCGCAGTGGCTCCAATGGAGATGGACATGCCTTTGCGCTGAGCCATTCTCCGATAGTAAGCACCCAAAGCTGTTGAGGAATTCTTCAGAGACAAAGCCGACATGCGAAGGGTGCAGGCAATGCGGGTCGATCCCAGACCTCTTCCACGACGCTTGCGGCTTTTGCCGGCAGAACGATCCAAGGGGGTGCAAACCTTCAGCCAGGATGCAAAGTGCTTGGTGGAGGGGAAACGCTGGATGTCGAATCCTACTTCACTGATTGCGGTCAATGCGGCTTCTGGGCCGATACCATCGATTCGGGTCAGGTCGACTCCCGTAAACCGCCACAGAGCCGTGCGCAGTTCCTGATAGCCCTGTCGTTTGATGTTCTTCTCTTTGTTGGGATTGGGATGTACCGGCACCGCTTGTTGTTGACGTTGGGGCGGGCTCAACTCTTCCACACGCTGGATGATCTTCTGCTCATAAACCTCCACCATCTGTTGCCGATACGCATAGTGCTCCAGATGCATCTGGAGATTGAACAAATGCTCGGGCATCCAAGTGCCCTTCAAGTGCTCGGCAATCTCTGCCTGGCTCTTTTTACAGCGACGATCTCGCAACTGGGCCAACTGTAAGGGATCTCGTTCTCCCGCCACGATGGCTCGGAGAATAGACATTCCCGTCACTCCTGTCAGATCCGTCACGGCTTGGTGAACTTTGATATTCATCCAGTCCAGTGCTTTCTGCATTCGCTGGACCACCGATCCCAACGTTTCTTTCAAGTTGGCCCGCTCTCGGGCCAGGGCTCGCAACTCCCGAATCACTGGCGAGGGTCGGAAACAAGCCTCCAACAGCCCACATGCGTGTAGCTTCTGAATCCACTGGCAGTCCAACATATCGGTCTTCCGACCGGGAACCCGCTTGAGCTTGCGGGCATCCACTAGAACTGCCTCGATGCCCCGTTCTTCCAGCAGATCGTATAAAGGAATCCAATACGTTCCCGTACTCTCGATGGCCACCGACTGGACTCCTTGTTTGTGCAGCCAGCCCGCCGCGGCTTCCAACTCGCACGTGGTGGTCCCGAATACTCGCACATTCGGCACTCCTTCCTCTGTTTCTGGGGCACAAATCCAGTGCTCTCGACTCCCCGCATCGACTCCTGCTACCCGGCTATGGACGACCTCCAACCCTCGGGCTGCTTGCTGTCTTTTTTGGGCTCGCTTCCTCCTGCTCTTCTTCTTGGCTTTCATGCTATCGTTGAACCTCCATAAGGAATGTGCGAGCTGCGGCCCGAGGTGGCTATGCTGCTAAATCTAAGCTGCGGGATGGTCCCCCTGGGGGACCTCACCAGTGAATCATGGCCGACTCGGGACCAGGCTAAGATTCGAGCATTGGATGCTTCAGTGCTTGCCAGGGTCTTGACTGCCACAGCTCGCACCTAGACTAACTCGAAGCTGCCCAAGTTTCTTTCTCGAATCATCCGGCCAACGGCCGGGGGCTGGGCTAGGATGAAACTTGATTTGTGGGATGGGTATTCCGCAGGCTTTCTTGCTCTTAGGGTGACGCGGGAGTGGTTTCGGAGGTGTGGGAGGAGCCTTCCCAGACCGCGAGAGGGCCGTCAGGCCCGAATCTAAAGATTCTATTTTCAATAGAATCGCCGCCTCAGAAGGCACCTCCCACAGTTCTTCAACACGGGTTTCCTCTGCGACATCATCCCCCCCTTTATGGCTACACGGGAGCTCAGTTTCTTTCCTGAATGATCGGATCACACTTCGGAGCTGGGACTAACCTGAAACTTGATCACCCTCTGACTTGAGTCTTGTCTGCTTCGCCTCCTCAGAGCCGATCCACGCTTTGTAGGAGTTAGATTTGCTGACGAAGGCCCGGCTGTCCAAGCCGAATTCGGCACAGGGACTCCTCAGGCAGGGCATTGTACCCGCCCCCCCGGACCCTTCCTGCGCTCTGAGCACCGGTACTGTGCCCGGATCAAAGCTCTCCTTCCAGGAGAGAGGAGTTCGCCGGCACATCTGGGCTCCTACAAAGCATGGCGTGCTTCCACGGCCGCGAAGCAGATCAGAATCGAAGCGGGTCCCAGTTTCATTCATGAACGATCCGGCGCAGCCGGAGGCACCACTAACCTGAAACTTGAATTGTACGGCATTGCACTCCAAGGCCTTCGGCAGGTTGTTTTTGAATGATCCGGGGCCAGCCGGTGATGTCACTTCGGGAGGAGATCAAAAAGGAAAGAACCAGGGGATCATCACCACCATCATTCCCAGAATCACGATCGTCAGCAAACTGCCGACCTTGAAATAATCGGAGGCTCGATAGCCTCCTGCACCCATTACCAACAGATTGGCCTTGTGGCTGAAGGGGGTCATGAAGGCAGCCGAGGCGGCCAGACTGATTCCCATCATGATCGGATAGGGGCTCAATTCCAGGCGCTGTGCGGCATCGATAGCTACGGGAGTGAGCAGTACCACGGCAGGGGCCCCATCCAAACCCTGGCTGAGCAGGCTCGAGAGCAGAATCAGTGCCGCTAGCACCGCATACGGACCCAGTGCTCCGGCTGTTCCGGTGACCGATTGAGCCATCAGTTCGGCCGCCCCCGTTCGCTCCATGGCGATTCCCACCGGCAAGATGGCCGCCACCAGGAAAATGGCCTTCCATTCGATCGCGCGGTAGGCCTCCTCCATCGTCAGTGCTCCGGCCAGAACCACCAGTGAGGCAGCCGTAAAAGAAGCGACTGCAATCGGTTGAATCCCGCTGACTACCACCCCGATCATAAGCAGCAGTCCACCAAGCGCAAAGGGAGCTTTGCTGGTCCGGCGCGGAGACTGTGCCGACTGGGAAAGAACCACGAAGTCGGCGTCTGCTGCCAGCCTCCGGATCCGGTCCCTCGGACCTTGCAAGAGCAAGGCATCTCCAACCCGGAGGGGAAGTGCGGCCAGCTTCTGGTATATCGCCTTGCCCTCTCTCCATAGTGCCAGCACCTGCACGCCATAGCGATCCCGAAAACTCGCCTCGGCCAGGGTCTGTCCGGCCAGTGCTGATCGAGGTGATAGAGTCGCCTCTACCATGCCGATCTCTTCCGATTCCAGTTCCTTAAAATCAATCTTGGAGTCGACTTCGAACTCACCAATGTCACGAAGTTTCAGGATCCGTTCCGGTTCACCCGAGACGATAAGTCGATCTCCCGCCTTCAGAATCTCGCTGGGAGCCACACCCAAATAGGTTGATCCGTCTCGAATGATGCCCCCTACGGTCAGCCCCACCAGCTCACCCATCCTACTCCGAGCCATCGTCTCCCCCACGAAAGGAGAACCCTTCGGCAAACGCAGCAGGTACAGATTCTCCTGCAGTTCCTGAGTCGCCGACAATCCCATTTCTTGCGGCTCCACCAACTCGGGGTGTGAGGCGAGGCGTTTCAATCGCTCTCGCGTACAAATGGCGACGAGTTGGTCCTGGCTCTCGAGAACGATATCGGCCAGGTTCTCGCGGATCATCAGGCCACTTCGGTAGATCGCCACGACAGTGGCGTCGAACTGCTCTCGAAACTTCAAGTAACGCAGAGTGGAGCCAATAAAGGGGGAATTGGGCGCCAAGCCCATCCGCATGGCGGTCACCCCTCGCGCCGGGGGAGGCAGGCTTCCGGGCTCGGCCCGATCCACCTCGATCTGCTGAACCCGGAGTAATTCCTTGAGGTCCGACAGCCTTCCCTCCGCCAGCAGAACATCGCCCCCGCGGATCCGCGTACTCCCCTCTGGGGCTAATTGGGACTTTCCTTTCCGGCTGATTTCCACCACCTGCACCGACAGGGCCGATCCCAACTGCGATTCCGCCAGTGACACCCCGTCCAACGGGGAATCCTCGGGAATCCGTAGCGAAAAAAGCTGATCCTGAATCTGGTAAACCTGTCCCAAGTCCTCTCCGCCACCTCGGTCAATCTCTCTCTGTGGAAGCATCCGGCGACCGATTGTAGCCATGAACAGAGTTCCCACCAGCAGCATAGCCAACCCGATCGGGGTAAAGTCGAATAGAGCGAAGGGCGTCATACCCCGTTGCTCGAGCATAGCCGCAGCCAGAATGTTGGGAGGGGTGCCTACCATCGTGGTGGTTCCGCCCAGAATAGCGCCAAACGCTAGCGGCATGAATAGCCGGGACGGGGAAAGCCTGGCTCGGCGGGCAATGCTGGCAACGGCCGGCATCAAAACTGCGGTGGCGGCGATGTTGTTCATGAAGGCTGAAAGGATTCCCGCCACCAACATTAGCGTCACGATCAGAGGCACTTCTTTCCCACCCACCAACTGGTAGATCCGCCCCCCGATTAGATCCGCCACTCCTGTGTGCAGAAGACCGGCACTAACAATGAAGATCGAAAGCATGGTGATTACGGCTGAAGAAGCAAAGCCGGAAAAGGCCTCGTTAGCCCCGACATATCCGCCGAAGATCAGTACGGTCAGCCCCAAGAACGCCGTCAAATCGACAGCCAGCTTCTCGGTCAGGAACAGAACGACCATTACGATCAGTAAAAGCAGCAGAAAACCGATTTCCAGCGTCATTAGTCAGCGATTCTATACAGGGGCACCCCCGATCTCCAATCTGGAGATGGCGCCATTTGGACGCTTGGGTTTGGAAGAGAGGTTGCTCCTCTCTCCCGAATGAGCTCGTAACCTCTGCAGTCAGCCGATCGCGGAATGCATCACAAGTGTCCGTTTCGGCGGCGGCAAAAGCGACCGCCACCGTCACCGAAATGTCGAAACTCCTAAACGGAGTGACGATAATTTGTCACTCCTGGCCAGGAGAAAGTCGAGGGCAGCGTTCGATGAATTATAATCAACCCACTTGTAACCAATGGCTTAGAAGACATTCTGAGAGACTGGTTGGGGGCTGGCGTCGGTTTGGTGCGGAATTTGCCGCCTATTTTGTGGATTGTTTTTCAACTCCGTCCAATCAAGGGTTTGGGATGACACAGGAGATCGCAAAACAGAACGGCAGAAATTGCTCGATTCTCATCATCGACGACGAGGAAGGGTTTCGCCGTTTCATCGCCAGGAATCTGACTGAGTCGGGCTTCGATGTGACGGCTCTGGGCGACTGGACTACCGGACAGAAATTGCTCGAGCACGGAACCATCGAGCCCTCTGTCGTCGTTTTGGAGCCTTCCTCCCGCGAGCACAATTGCCTGGATGAATTGGAATCGATCAAACAGATCTTGGGAAGCGTACCCCTGCTGATTCTGTCATTCGAGCGAGATCCCAGTGCTATCGTCGTCGCGATCCAGAAGGGAGCGTCGGACTACCTTGTCAAACCCGTCTCGATGGAGCGTCTCAACGAGTCCATTTTCAAGTTGATCGAGAGCAGAGGAATGGGACAAGTCTTGCCGACCCGGGCCCGTCCTGGCCCGGCGGTGACGGTGCCGTTCATATGCCAAAATTCGCAGATGAAGCGAATCCGGGAGACTCTCGATCAGGTCGCACAATCAACCGTCCCGATACTGGTTCACGGCGAGAGCGGAGTTGGCAAGGAAGTCATTGCCCGCTTCCTGCACGAGAAATCGCGAGTCAGCCATCGGCCCATGGTCAAGGTGAACTGTGCTGCCCTTCCTTCCGACCTGGCTGAGAATGAACTCTTTGGGCATGTCCGGGGAGCCTTCACCGGAGCCCACAGCGATCGCCCTGGCAAGTTTGAGTTTGCCCATGGGGCGACGATTTTTCTGGACGAAATCGGGGAGTTTTCCCCAGGAGCCCAGGCGAAGCTGCTTCAAGTACTCCAGGACGGGCGGTTTACACGCCTCGGAAGCAACGAAGAAGTGGAGGTAGATGTGCGTGTCCTTGCCGCCACCAATCGAAACTTGGAGAGAGAGATCGAAGCCAAGAACTTTCGGGCGGACCTCTACTACCGGTTAAACGTAGTCAACATAGAAATTCCGCCGCTACGTGACCGGAAGGATGAAATCCCTTTGTTTTGCCAGCATTTTCTGGAGAAATTTGGTTCTCCCTACAAGCTCGATAAAGAGATGCTGGGTTGCTTCATGCGATACGACTGGCCCGGCAACGTTCGCGAGTTGGAAAACCTCATGCGCCGCTACACGGTATTAGGGGATGCCGCAGAAATCTGTAGCCAGGTCGAACAGCAGATCGGCCGCATGACATTGAAAAAGACGGAAATCGATCTCTCTTTGTTGGACGAGATGCCGACTAACGGAGGACTCAAGAAGGTCGCAAAAGAAGCGGCGGCCCGAGTCGAGAAGAACCTGATTGTGAAGACCTTGTGCCGCACTAATTGGAACAAGTGGCAAGCCGCCAAGGAACTCGAGGTCAGTTACAAGACCCTCCTGACCCGCATCGATCAATACGAAATCACCCCCCAGGGAGCCTTCTCACCAGCCCACTGCCTCCGCGAAGTTGTTGGGGCCGAGCTGACCTTCGACGCTCTTCAGCAGCAGCTTAGGGTCGTAGACTTGCCCGCCCTTGAAAACCATGCGGATGTTGCGGGTTCGGCGGATATCGGAAATCGGGTTGCCGGTGATGACAAAGAAGTCGGCCAGTTTTCCAGGCTCGAGTGACCCCAGGCGGTCTCCTAGCCCGAGCGCTCGGGCTCCATTGATCGTAGCGATCCGCAGCACTGCTGCGGCCGGGATTCCGGTCTCATGCAGGGCCTGGATTTCACGATGCGAAGCAAAGCCTGAAAGGTAGTCTCCGCTGCTCGGATGGTCGGTGCCAAGGGTGATAAGGTGGCCGCCTCCCGCCTCATAGAAAGCCCGGACCAGCTTTTTCTTGACCTCGTAAATCCTCTGAAACTGCTCGTTCACCCGGCGCTCTTCTCGTTGTTCCAGCGAAGCCTGCACGAAAGGAGTCAGGAATCGTCTCTCGTCTTGCCAGGGTTTGTACACCGGATCCTTGCGGTCTCCGAAGTAACCGTAGGCACTTAGAGTAGCGTCATAATTGACATGACGCGAGATGAAGAGCTCCGCAATGGCCTGAAACTCAGGCGTTCCCGGTTGAAAGTCGGGAAAGGAGGAGTAAGCGGATCGGTCGGAAGGAAACGCATCACCTCCCAGGAAATGTTCGATTCGGTCGATTCCCATGAGGATCGCATCTCTGGGGTTGACTGAGTTGCGGTAGCCGGAACCGAGGTGGCCCGTCACCGACAGCCCGTAGCGGTGAGCGGCCCCAATCAGCGCTTTCAGGTGGTGGGGCCGGATACCTTTGGCTTTGAAACCGCGCACTCCCCGTTCCGCCCAATCATGCACTTCCTGCCGGATGTGCTCGACTGTCACCTCATCCTGATTCCAACCAGGTCTAGCCGAGCCAAAATAAGGGCCCGAGTTATGAAGTCGTGGCCCCGGGCGGTCTCCCCGGTTGATCTGCTTGCGAGCTGCCTCCATCCCTTCTGGATCGAACTCACCCGCTGGAAAAGTCGAAGTCACTCCGTTCGCAAGGAAAACGACTGGGTTGACCAGGTAGTCATCGCGGCGACGGCGACCAAAGAGGTTGACATTGTGGTGGGCATGCAGATCGAAGATCCCGGGAAGCAGAAACGCATCATCCTCGAGCTGGATCTTCTGGTCGGCGGCAACACCGGCTGCGTCAAGACTCATGATGCGCCCGTTTTGGACCAACAGTCCACGGTTTGCAAGGAATCGGCCACTTTCGGTATCGAAGAGCCAACCTCCCTCAATGAGCAACGAATCCTGTGCGAGAGTGATTCCACTCAGCGCCACCAAGACCACCAAGAGTCGAAGCAAAATCGATTGCAATTTCATAGTTCCATCTTAGCCCATCCCCCGGCCGCTGGCCGGATCATTCAGGAAGGAAACTGCCCCCAGCGCGTCGATTTTGATCTGCTTCGCTGCCCTGGAAGTACGCCATGCTTTGTAGGAGCCCAGATGTGCTGGCGAACTCCGGCATCAGCCGGGAAGGAGAGCCTCGAACTGGCGCCGTAGCAGTGCTCAGAAGGCAAAAATTGAGAGGTACAATTCCATGTTTGAGGGGTCCCTGATGGAGCCGGATTCGGTCTGGACAGCCGGGTTCGTCAGCAAATCTAACTCCTTAGGAGACTGTCAACCTCAGTTGGGGAGGACTCCTTCGGAGATTTCATCCAGCGCCCAAACAGTGGCCCAGCGTACTTCCGGATCAGGGTCACGAGTAGCCGCCAGCAGGGCTTCGACAGCTCGAGAATCACCAAGCATGCCGAGAACTCGTACGGCCTCTCTCCTGACGCTGGGCGCCTCGTCCTCCAGTGCCTTTTCCAACAAAGAAAACTTGGCCTTCGATGGGTGGGCGAGGAGAGCCGCCACCGCGAAGGATCGAACCAGAGGTTGTTGATCTTCGAGCCCTCGAATCAAGGTCTCCTCACTCTTTTCTGAACCAATTTCACCGAGGGCCCACATGACTGCGGCCCGAAGTTGCGGATCGGGATCGAAACTCACCCGAGCCAGGGCGTCAACGGCGGCTGGATCCTCAATCTCACCCAGTGCCCGGACAACCATTTCGCGCACAAAAGGATCGAGGTCAGCCAGGGCGTCCACCAGAAAGGGCAGAGATCGAGGGTCCTTGATTTCACCCAGCGCCCAGGCCGCCATGGTTCGAACGCCGGGTTCCGCATCAGATAGGCTTTTCAGCAATACGGGGACTCCGGCCTGACTCTCTCGATCACCCAGCATCCAGGCTCCTTTTTCCCGGAGTACTGGATTCCGATCACGCAATAGGCCGCCCGGCTGAACCCCCAGGGAGCTCCGGGGGGCTTGGAGCTGGCTAGCCGGCAGAGAGCCCAGTGGCGTGGCTCGAATCACACACAGAGGAACCAGCACGCAAACCCAGATCATGGCAAGTAGTAGTAAAGACGGGCGAGAGACCGGGAAGCGTTCTCTCTGCTGGTTTAGCACCCGGGTGATTCTGCCTCGGAGACCTCGGCTCCGACCCGTCAGACATGCAGCTAGCTGCACCACCGGTCGGGGCTCTCGACTCTCGACAAAAAGACTCAGCAAGTGGGCTGCGTACACAGTCGGTTCGATTCCCTTGGCAAGAACCTGATCGTCACTCGCCATTTCGCTTTCGGAGATCAGCCGCCGAATCGCGATCCAGGGTAGCGGTGAAACCCAGAATAGAGCGCGACAAACATGCGCCAGCACCATCCACAAAGAGTCCCTGCGCTCGGCATGCGCAATCTCGTGCCACAAGACCAGCGTGCAGCGCTCGAGGGACCAGCGGCTCCATCTCGTGGGGACCAGAATACGAGGCCGCATGAGCCCCCAGCACAGCGGTGTCAATTCTCGATTCGATTGGTGGAGCCGGAGCCTTTGCAGCAGCTCTCGATCCGCCGCCGAGCCTTGGACCAGCCAGGTCGGCGTCGGCAGGCGGCGGGAGCGACGGAAGAGGCGGTTAGCCCGCCATACGCTTGCCAGCAAGCGGAACAAGAGAATTGTGGTGCCGCCTAGCCAGAGCCCAAGAAACAGAGTGGATGCGTCGAACCCGGATCGAGTGTCTTGCGCAGTCTCTTCCCGGGAAACCGTGACCCAGCCCAGCTCCGGGACCGGCACCCCCAACGAGGGGATCTCGAGACTGGAACCGGTAGTGGCAATCTGCAGCCGCCCGGGGCCAGCCAAGGCAGCGGCAGATGGGGGAAGGATGGGAAGGCTCAGTTGAGGCAGACTCAGAATCAACCCTGGAAGCAACAGGGATGAGATCACTCCTGACAACCAGATCCGGTGTCGGCTGGCGGCGGAGAAGATCGGTAAACCGCTGATCCCCCAGGAGACCAGAAGAAGAAGAGTGGCCCCGGCTAAAGAACGAACGAGCAATTCGGTCACGGCTTTGACCTCCTCTTGTGCCGAACACGTTCGATCATTTCTGCAATCTGATCGAGATCCCGCGAGGAGAGTGTCTCATCACCCAGCAGCGTCGAGACAATCTCGGGAGTCGATTCGCCAAAGAACGTGCTCTTGAGATGATTCAAGGCCGACCATTTAGCCGTCTCATGAGCCTCCACCGGGAAGTAGACATAGCGCCTTCCCTCGCGCTCGTGGCCCACGTGGCCTTTCCCCTCGAGCACCCGCAAGAGGACTCGAACCGAGTGGTAGGATGGGGCGTCTTCGATGCCATCCTGTACCTGTTCGACAGTCCCCCGCCTCAAGTGATGGAGGACGTCCATAATTTGGCTCTCTCGCCGACTCAAGTGGATCCACAAACTGCTAGCTCTTACCATTCCGACCCCGATGAAATTTTTTTTCACAATGACATTAACCCCATTCTCGGATCAAGCCCAATCTGGAATTAGTCTGCATCGAGTTGTTTCAGGCTCGACAGGTCCACGAAGAGGACGTTGCGATCGCCGAACTTGCGCAGATTCCAGCTCACCTCCACAGGAAGAGCGATAAATGGAAGGACTTCCTGATTGATGGGTTGGCCCCGTTCGCCCATCAGGAGGACATAGGCCAAGTTCCCCCCTTCGTCTTCGATTCGAAGAAGAGGTGGGATGCCTCCGCGCACGCAGTGAACGGCACAGGTCCGGTGAGGTTTCAAGCGACCCGGATTCATGACCCCGAGTTGACACTTTGAGTCGACGATCTCTCCCTTCAGTGTCATTTGCTGGACCATTCGGCCGGCGAGACGGGGATCCGCCTGCGGCTCCCCTTCGAGGATTTCGAGACTGTCTCCAACCACCTCAATCATAGCCTCGAGCGGGTCTCGAATCAGGGTTCCCGAAAATCGAACCTGGCGCAGGTGGTGGCGCCGTGCTGTCTCTGGGTCGATTCCATGTTTCGCCTGGTTGACGAGGTAGAACAAGGTCTCCCCGGAAAGTGGCTGGTCCGCAATCAGCATGGGAGTCGGGAAGCCTAGAAACAGCCCACCAAATTCACGAACCGTGCCGAATATTCGAAGATTCCCTCTCCGATCGTTAGTTGCGAAGACGCCAGCAGGAAACCGAGCAGGAGGAGCGCTGGCAACAGAGTCCAGACCCATCGCCTCAGCCGGCGGCGGGTGGCTGGGTCGCGAGGTCCTTCCCAACCGATGAAGAAAGGCGAACTGGAATCCTGCGATGACTGTTTCCTCACCTGGCCTCCCCTTTGTCCTCTTCAATCTGGGCCGGCTCAACCGGAGTACCTGCCGGGTTGGGTCGAGATCCCACCAAGACCCATCCCTGATCGATCCGAACCGGAAAGGTCGGAATCTTTTCGGTGAACGGTTCGGGCGAGCAACCATTTGCCGGATCGTACTGGTAGCCGTGCCAGGGGCAAGTCAAACAACCCTTGATGTAACGGCCTTCCGCAAGCGGACCATTTTGATGCTGGCAGACACCGGAGACCACGGAAACTCGGTTGCCCTCATAGCGCAGAATGGCCACCCTTTCGCCCGCTACCGCAGCTCCCAGGGGTACGTTCTCCACCAGATCCTCGAGAGCGCACATCCGCACCCACCGTCCTGCCCGGCAGCCCGACTGCGATCCGAGGCAACTGCTCTCCAACCCGAAAACAAGTGGAGCCCACAGACAAGAAGAGCGCCCAATCCCAGAAGTATCGGGTAGATCGGGTTTCCCTCCGCTTGAAGCACCCCGAAGAGCACGTGAGCGAGCAAGAGAGCGTAGGCCACGTAAACACCCATATGAAGGGCTTTCCAGACCGGTGCAGTCAGGTTGGCCAACCAGAAGTCTTGACTGGTGGCAGCCATGAGAAACAGGATCGAGAGCGCACCCAGTCCCAGAATCTGGAACGGGTACTCCCCGGCCCCCGGGTTCAGATCCGTGACAAGCAACGCCTCGAGCAGGCTGAGATCGGTGCCTGTATGGTAAGTCAGGAGTACCAGAACGCCATGGGTAAGGCCGAGCAGAAACGTGGCCACCCCCAGGTGGCGGCAATTGTAGAGCAAGGGCAGCCAGCGTGAATCTAAACGAGTCAGGGGGCCAATGATCAAAATCAAATGGAGCAGAATCAAGGCCGCCGAACCGAAAGCACGGATCAGCAGAATCTCGAGCGTGAAGCTGGGAAAGAGAACCAGACTAGCGGCCGTAAAGCCAACTAGATACAGAACGATCCCGAGCTGTTCAACGACAATTATTTTTGATCACCGCGACTACGATTCTTGCCCGCTGAAGTGGGTGTTTGTTTGACTTGTTTTTCTTCCTTCTTCTGAGGGCTGAAAGCCCTCTTTTCTTCTCCGGTTTTCTTGAGCGTGGGGATGGAGTGAGGGCTTGCCCGAACGGAGTTCCCACGCTTCGCGAGGCTCGGGATTGCCCTTCGAATGCTCCGCTGATTGAGCTGTATACCCTCTGGGCTTGAGCCGTTTTCTGTGTGGCCAGCAGAAGGCCTTTCGAGCGGCACCTCAGAGTCACTTCGTCTCCTTTTGGGTTCTCTGCTTGGCGGCTTCCATCCGGTAGCTGGTCACGTTCAACTCCAGGATCACGCTATGGTGAACCAGGCGGTCGATTGCCGCGGCCGTGGTCAGGGGATCCTTGAAGATCCTCTCCCAGTCCGAGAAGACCAGGTTGCTGGTCAGCAGAATCGAGCGACGCTCGTAGCGATGGGAGAGCAACGTGAAGAGAATCTCCATCTCGTCGCGATTCTGCTGTACATACCCGATGTCGTCGATGATCAGGGCCTCGAACCGATCCAGCTTCTTGAGTTCCCTCTCCAGAGTTAGCTCGAGCTTGGCTCTCAGTAACCGCTGCACCAGCAGCGCACAGGTCGAGAACAGCACCCGCCGGTCTCGCAGGATCAACTCCTGCCCCAAAGCACAAACAAGATGCGTTTTCCCGCTTCCTGGATTACCGAACACAAGTAGATTTTCGGCTCGGTCCAGGAAGTCTCCCTCCACCAATCCTGACAACTGCCGGTCCACACTCTGCGGGAGTCGTGAGCGATCCAATGAAGTCAGGCTCTTGTCCCAGGGAAGTTTCGAGGTCCGTCGTAGTTTCTGGATCCGTCGTTCCCGTCGATCCGCGACTTCCAGCTCCGACAGAGCCAGCAGGTACTGCGGATAAGACCAGCTCTCTTTGGTCGCCAAAGCGGCCTGCGAGCCGTGATGCTCGCGGAAGGTCGGCAGGCGAAGTTCGACCAAACACTCTTTGAGTCTTTGCAGGGTGCCTCCGCTCATGGCCTCACCTCCTGCTTGTGCGTGCCGAGCAATCGGTCATAGATCTGGATGTTGATTGGTGGAACCTGGACCTGCCACCTCGGCAGAACCGGCTCTATCAGATCCTCCTTCAGGTCCTGGAACCGGGTTCGGCGGCCGCTTTCAATCCGGTTCTTCAGAGCTTGTTCGACTTTCCTTTCCCCTTCTTGGGCCGCCAGCTCCAGGATCCCCAGATACTGTCGGTCCGCCGTCTGTGGACAATCCTCTCTCAGCTCGTCGTAGGCGACTCGGAACAGGACTCCGGGAAAGCGATCTTCCCGCCAGCGATAGCGGGCAAAGGCTCCCGGCTTTCGCACCAGCGAGTGGATCACGTGCCGGTAATCGATCCGGTGCTTTCCTTCCCCCCGCAGTCGAGGCATCTCGGCTACTCGCTGCCCGCCATAACGAACTTCCACATGATCGGCATACAGTCGCGCCTCCACCTGTTCGCGGATCAAGCGGCTGTCCACCGAGTAGGTGTTGTTGCGCACTCGGATCGTGGAACTGGTTGCGACCTTCACTCGGAATCGGATGAAGTCCTCCAGGCGACGATCCGGTAGCGGCCTCATCACTTCCAGTTCTTCTCGCAGGCGTCTTTGCCGGCCAGCATTGCGTCGCTCGATGATTCTCTGGACGAACTGCTCGTAGTCCTTGCGCTCTGAGAAATCGCGACTGCCTCTGAGCAGCAGTTCCTGTTGGATGGCTCGCTTGAGCCGGTGATGCGATTGCTCGACGTCTCCGTTCTCATGAGCCTTTCCGGCTTGGGTTCGGCGGCGCTTCATTCCGTAATGATCGAGCAATGTCTGGTAGCGTTCGGTGAAGGCGCCCTTCTTGAGATTGTTGACCACAGCCGATAGACGGTCTGTTCGGTGCTCGGATGGTATCGCCCCCAGTTCCCAGATCGCGTTCTGTAGTCCCAGCGTCAAACTCTCGAAAGATTCACCGAAGCACAGGGTCGTCGTCTCCCAGTTCGAGTAGGTCAAGACGAAGTGATACAGCATATGAGGAAAGGGTTGCCCGGCAATCGTCACTCCCCAGCTGTTCATGAAAGTGAAGTCGGACTGGGCTTGATGTCCGGGCTCATGATTCTGGGGAAACATCACCTCTTTCAGCTCACCGTAGTGGGCTCTCCACTGCTTGAGCCTTCGTGGGAGCGTCCTCAGTTGTCCTTCCTCGAACTTCCCCTCGTAGATCCGATTCAGGTGGTCAAAAATAGTTGTCGCCTCCACGGTTGGAGACTGTTTCAGGATCTGATCCCTTCTATTTCGGGCCAAACGGATTCATAGGGATTCGGGCGGGTGCGCCAGGTCCGCTCTGACCGGCTTTCACTCGGCAGCTTGCCCGACTTCAAATACTTCCGTGCCGGGTTCCGCGACATGCCCGCTTTGGCCGCCGCCATCGTCAACGTCTTTTCCTTTTTCCGCAATTTCATCAGTCTCCTGATCTGCTGGTCTGTAACCATGCTTGCCATGATCCAAATCAGCTCTGAAAAAGCGGGCAGTTCTAATTGTCGTCCGGGTCCAATTCTACGTGTCGTTGATCACCGAGCGCCAAAAACTGATCGTAGCGCTTCTTGAAAGCGTTCCACTCAACCGCTCGGTACGTGATTCCCATTGCCTGATCTGACTCCTATTGCGCCGATTCCGTCCCCGGCTGTAGCATTTCAGGGAGAGCTTCTATACGCGGCTGAGAATTCCTATCAGCCAGGCCAAGCAGGAAAAGAACAAAGGTCGCCAGAAGCAGGGCTGGCCACAACCAACGGTGTATAACACGGTGAGTTCTTTGCATGAGGCTAGCCTCGGCTAGCCTGGCGATGCCTGGAAAACTCTTCGGGTGGAAGGCTGTGGCGAAACCAGCGCATCGAAAGATAGGGCCAGAAAATTGCAGTTCCGGGAAGAATGATCAAGCGGAAACCCCAGCCGGCTCCCGCCGCTGCCGGGTCAACCTTTGTGCACAATGTTCTCCGACGCAGGTAGGGGCACGGTTGCCTCCGAGGAGAGTCACTTGACTCCTTGGCTATGGTCGCACTGCCTGTCCTCTAGACGAGCGATTCTGAAATAACGTACCAATTGTTGGGAGCGCGACGTGGGTCAGGTCGAGGCGCGAGGACGAGATTGATGCCGGGTATCGACTTCCTCCTCTCTCCTTGACCTCGACTCGCAAGACCCGTTCGCAATTGGCACGTTATTTCGGAATCGCTCGTCTAGGGCTTCGGATTGAAGGAGTCGGCTCGATGGATCCCCGGGAGAGGGATTGCATATTGGGGCGGCCCCTGAATACACTGGCTCAATACACTGCTTGAGAATTGGGTATGTCCCGGTCCAGATCAAATCAAGGAGATTCGACATGTTCAAGCGCGCCGTCATCGTATTGGGTTGTTGCCTAGCGCTGACCCTCGGTTTTATTTACGCCGAAAAAGCCGCAGATCCGGAAAAGATCGATTCGGATGTCAATTGGAGGATTCGCCAGGAAGGTACCGAAAACTCTCAGGTAATGAGGACCCTCCATTACCTGACCGACGTCTACGGGCCGCGGCTCACCGGTTCACCCAATTGGAAGTCGGCTGGAGAGTGGGCAATCCGCCAGATGAAAGAGTGGGGGATGACCCACGGCCAACTCGAGCCCTGGGAATGGGGGCACCCCGGATGGCAAAACGAGCGACTTTCGGCCCACATCGTGGCACCGATCAAAGACTCACTGGTTTGTGAGGTCGTGGCTTGGACCCCGGGCACCAATGGGCCGGTCAGGGGAGAAGTCGTTCAGATCGAGCCTCCCTCGGAGCCCACGGAAGAGGAGTTCGCCAAGTATCTCGAGACCCTGAAAGCGAAGGTGCGCGGTAAGATCGTCTTTGTGGGCAAGCACCGGGTTGTTCCGGTGACCTTCAATCCCACGCCGAAACGCCGTGAGGACTCCGAAGTACTGGCCCAATTCGATGCCCAGCGCACCCCCGGGCGCCAGCCGACGCGGACGCCGGGGCGGTGGCGGTGACCCCGATGAGGAAGGCCCCAAACGCTTGACTGGTCGGGAGGTCAGCGGACAACTGGACAAGTTCCTTCCCAGTGCGGGTGCACTTGCCAAGGTCACCGATGCTGGCCGACGCCACGGCCAGATCCGGGCCTTCGGAAACCGGACCTATGAGCCTTCAGAAGTGGGTCCGGCCGTGGTGATGCGGAACGAGGATTTTGGGCGAATCAGTCGCATCATGGCGGACGGAACTCCAGTGACTCTCGAATTCGACATCGTTAATGGGATCTACCCGGAAGGCAAGACTGCCTACAACGCGGTAGCCGAGATCCGGGGAAGCGATAAACGGGACGAAGTTGTCATGCTCGGTGCCCACCTTGATTCCTGGCACTCAGCCACTGGCGTCACCGACAATGCAGCCAGCTCGGCGATTATGATGGAAGCTGCCCGCATCTTGACCGCTATTGGAGTTCGACCCCGCCGTACCGTTCGCGTGGCGCTTTGGTCAGGAGAAGAACAAGGACTGCTCGGATCGAAGGCTTACGTGGCTGAACATTGCGGATCGTTCGAGGAACCCAAGGCGGACTATTTGAAGTTCGCCGGCTATTTCAACATCGATTCCGGTACCGGCAGGGCTCGGGGAGCCAGCGTGTTCGGTCCCGATGCCGCAGGAGATATCCTGCGGGAAGTACTCGGACCCTTCGAGGACCTGGGAGTGATGGGAGCGCGATCCACCAACAGCCGGCGTAGTGGCGGCACCGACAGTACCTCTTTCAACGCAGCCGGCATGCCGGGAATCGGGATGTCACAGGACCCCATCGAGTACGGCAGCCACACCTGGCACACCAATCTCGACACTTACGAGCATCTGGTAGAAGAAGACCTGAAGAAATCGGCGATCGTCATTGCGGCCGCCGTCTACCATCTGGCCATGCGGGATGAAATGCTCCCGCGCTTCGCCAAGGAGGAGATGCCAGAGCCGGTTCAGCCGCGCCAGCGCTAGTCGATTGAGGTTCGGCGAAATGCAGGCGCAGAGACGCAGAGGGATCTGGTTTGAATTCCGAACAGGGTCTCAGACCAGCCCGGTTTTGATCGACCGCGAGTCTTGCGGATGGAGCGCTGAATAACAAAGCGCCAAGCGGCAGCGCGAGCGTGGGAAAGCTTGGTGACGATCTACCAAGACTCCCTTTGAAACCGGCGCGGCGCTTCCGCTTGCGGCTCCGATACCCGTAACTTCGGTCTCATCAGCTCGGCGGTCGACTCAAATCGACTCCTTTTCGGTTGCGGCCCCTGCGCTATGTCTCTACGCTTGCTTTTCATCCGAGCTTTTGGGGATTCTTCTTCACTTCACCGATCAGGAAACCGGAACCTCGTGGCATCGGTGGGAAACTGGCTCCAGGCCAACACTTTGCGGGGTTGAAAAGAAAAAAGCCCACCGCCATCGTAGGCCTCTAGTGGCGGTCCATAACCGTATTTCTTTTGTGATTCTTCTTCCAGGAAAACAGTGAAAGAGCGCTCCGGATGGACGACATTTTCAGCATCCCCATGCAGGATCACGACATCCGTGCCACTCTCGAGATGAATGCAAACGGCGGAGTTACGAGCTAGGTTGCGATGCCACTTGGATTCGGGGCTTCCCCCAAAATAAAGCGCCTCTTCGAACCCGATTCCATCTACCGGGGTTGCATGGGGCCGGTCTGGAAGGCTGACTGTGGTCACCCAGTAGATACGGGCATCAAGCATCCGTTTGGCAACATGGGACCAGTCCAATAGTCCATCTTGGCTCTCCGGGATTCCGTAGATCGGAGGGACGGAAGGACGACTGACGACCGGAACGGATCCCCCGCTGGGATGGCTCTTCCTGCTGGGACTCATGGTCGTCTCCTTTTGAAGCGCCGGAAGGCGAAACAGAAGTCTTGACTTGCCCAAGCGAAGACCGGCATGGCAAGCTTGCAGATGTTCGAATGATTCGAGCCTACAAGAGTCGCTCCGAAACTGGAAGGAAAATCAGGCATGCGGAAATTTCAGCCCTTTGTCATGGAACGGATGATGTCCAAACACGAGCAGGACGTCGACTATAACTTGTCCGAAAGTGGAGTCCACCCGGTTCTACTGAGCGAACTGCTGAATCGGTCCGACGGTGCCCTCGAGCAACTGCTGTCGATCGACTTGAACTACCCTCACGCCAACGGGATTCCCAGCCTGCGGGAGAATATTGCCCGGCTCTATCCGGGAGCCGGATCCGACAATGTGCTAGTCACGGTGGGAGCAATCGAAGCCAACTACAATACGCTGTGGGCGCTTCTCGATCCGGGGGATGAGATCGCCGTCATGCTGCCCAACTACATGCAGGTTTGGGGTATGGCCAAAAACCGGGGTCTGTCGGTCAAGACGTTCAGTCTCCAGGAAGAAGAGGGCTGGAAGTTGGACGCAGCCGAGCTCGATTTGGTGGTCACCGCAGCCACCAAACTGATCGCTGTGTGCAACCCGAACAACCCGACGGGTCGCATTCTTTCGGAAGCAGAAATGGACCAGATTGTGGCCGTCTCCCAGCGATTCGGTTGCTGGATTCTGGCGGACGAAGTCTACCGGGGAGCCGAACGAACTCGCCAGGATGAGACTCCTTCGTTCTACGCCCGGTACGACAAGGTGGTGGCGACGGGTAGCATGAGCAAGGCTTACGGACTCCCCGGTTTGAGGTTGGGCTGGGCGGTGGCTCCCAAGCCTGTGATCGATGAACTGTGGGCTCGTCACGAATACACCACGATTAGCGCCGGCATGCTCGACAACCACCTGGCCTCACTTGCGCTTTCTCCGGAAGTCCGCCCCTGGTTGATCGAAAGGACCCGCAACTACATCCGAAAAGGATATCCAGTTCTCGAAAAGTGGATGAATGAGCATCCCGGCATGTTTCGTCTAACACCTCCCGATGCAGCGGCGATCTGCTTCGTCCGCTATGACTTCGACATCAACTCGACCCAACTGGTGGACCTGTTACGGGAGGAGAAACGCGTCCTGATCGTTCCCGGCGACCATTTCGGAATCGATCGCTCTCTGCGGATCAGCTTCGGGCTTCCCCATGACTATCTGACCGCCGCCCTGGATAGAATTAACGAAACGATAGAGTCGCAAGCTACAGCTCGGGTCTAGAAGGAGGATTTTGCCAGACAGCCACTTTGGCAATTGGACTCTGGAGTCCGTGGATCCTCAAGCTCTCCCTTCAAAAGAGCGAAGTTCGTCAGCGCAATCACTCACTCCTCCAAAGCATGGCCTGAACCCGAGGCAGCGAAATAGAATCGCCGCCTCAGAAGGCGCCTCCCACGGTTCTGAAACAGGGCTTTCCTGTGCGGCATCATCTCGCCCTTTGTGGCTGATGGGGGCTCAGTTTCTTTTCTGACTGATCCGGCGGAGGCGGTACAGACCTGAGGCTTCGCCAGCAACGGTGATGGTGCGCTACTCTACTGCCATGCGAATAGTCAGCCTCGAAGAAATCCGCTCCATCCTTCCGCGACTCGAACTCTTGCCTGCCATTGAAGAAGGCTTCAGGGCTTATTCTGAGGGATCAGCAGTGGTGCCTCCTGTGGGAGAACTACTGCTCGATCGAGGCGAGGTCCACATCAAGTATGGCTACATCCGAGATCAGGATCTTTATGTGATCAAGATCGCCTCCGGATTTTATCGAAACTCAGAATTAGGTTTGCCTTCCGGCCAGGGCATGATGTTGCTCTTCAACCAGGTCAGCGGTGAGCCGGTCTGCCTGCTCCAAGATGAAGGGCACCTCACTGACCTCAGAACCGCGCTGGCAGGTGCAGTGTGTGCCAAATACCTGGCACCCCGGGATATCTCAAGCATTGGGATCGTGGGAACAGGAGTTCAGGCCGACCTGCAGCTGCGCCAACTCGAAGAGATCATCCATTGCCGTCGGGTCTTGGTTTGGGGACGCTCGTCAGAAGCACTCGAGACGTACCGAAGAAAGCTCTCCGACTCTCCATTTCAAATCTCCACCACGCTCCTGATCGAAGACATCCAAGAAAGCTGCCAGCTGATCGTCACGACTACTCCCTCTCAGGAACCCCTCCTGAAGGCAACTGCCCTCCGTCCCGGCACTCATATGACGGCTGTCGGTTCGGACACTCACTCCAAGCAGGAGCTGGAAGCCGGGATTCTGGAGCAGGCGGACCTCGTGGTTGCTGACAGCATTGAGCAGTGCCAGGAGCGAGGGGAGATCCACCACGCACTCCGGACCGGCCTCTTGAAACGAGCTGCCATTTCGGAACTGGGCCGAATCATCGCTGGAAACGAAGCAGGACGGACCACTGACGAGCAGATTACCGTCGCAGATCTGACCGGCGTCGCGGTGCAAGACATCCAGATTGCGAGCGAAGTCTTTCGTGCACTGGGATGAAACTGACCTTTTTAGTTCAGCCCATCCCCCGGCACATGGTCGGAACATTCCGGAAAGAAACTCGGCGAAGCCCTTGGAGTGCGGAGTGCAGCTCCGCCTTGTGTACAAGGCGCCGATTCTCGGCGCACTCCAAGACGCCTGCCGCGCTATGGCGTAGAAATTCAGTTGGTAACGACAGCTCGGGACTCGCCTGGCATCCGATCTGCTTCGCCGCCTCCGGTGCAGGCCATGCTTGGTAGGAGTGAGTTGTGCTGACGAACTCCGCTCTCCTGGAAGGAGAGCTGGAGGAGAAGAGTCCAGGGGTCCTGGGGTCCAATTCCTAACCCGGATAATTCACGCGTTGTCGAAGCGAAGAGTCGGAAGCGCCGCGCTGACAAGGCGTTACGCCCGAGGGCCGCGGAAGCATAGTCGTGCACTCTGTTGAACAGCCCGAGGGTGGGCAACGCAGTCAGCGCGGATGATCCCGGCTCTGCAGCCGACAACGCGTGCATTATCCGGGCTAAGGCAGTGTGGCAGATCCGGCCTGGACGGCCGGGTTTGCCAGCACATCTGACTCCTACGAAGCGACACTTGGCAACAGTGGTGGAAGACTGGATCTGAAGTGCTACTTATCCAAGGATCGTTATTTTGCGGAGGGGGGCTGGCCCTTGGGATGTCCTCTCGAGGCCTGGGAAGGGCCCCTCCCACACATCCTAAACCACTTCGATGCCATCCAGGGAGAGAACTCCAAGAAAGCCTGTGGCATACTCGTCCCACAAATCAAGTTTCAGGTTAGCCATCCCCCGGCTGCGCCGGATCACTCAAGAAAAAAACTGGAAGAGCTCCCTCGCTAACGCTTCGGACTCCGTAGGAATGCCCGAAGTCAATGAGGCGCTCGGCCAAGATCTTTCGGAGCCCGAAGCGTCAGCGAGGGAGCGATTTCCACGATCAAATTTCAAGTTAGGAAGTGCGGAACTCAAAGCACAAAATACGAGGGCCTTCACGACTTGGAGTCCTTGCCCTTCCTGCTTTGCCCGTTCGCCAACCGTCCCTGCATGCCCATCAGTGGCAAAGATTCCGGGAAACGAAGCAGGCTCCACATTCGGGGCATTCCCACAAACCGTCCAGTGGATCGTCCATTCTCTTAGCCCGCATAATTCATAAAGTGTCGAAGCGAAGGGCCGCAATCACCGCTCTGACAAGGCGTTACGCCCGAGGGCCGCGCAGGCATAGTCATGCACTCTGTTGAGCAGCCCGAGGGTGGGCAACGCAGTCAGCGCGGATGATTGCGGGCCTGCAGCCGACAATTTATGAATTATGCGGGTTAAGTTCGCACATTTTGGGATCTGGACGTTATTAATAGTAGGGGCTCTTGCGCCCCCCGGCGGGGGGTGCGCCTGAAACGGCCATAACCGACCCTGTCGGGCGACGCCGAACCGCTGCAACCACAGCAGCTTGATTCCTTGTTTTGGCGGCAGAGCTATTCTACTGTTTTCGCAACTGTGGGCGGCACAGCGGAAAACAAACGGATCCCTCCTCCGTCAATGGCTGCAAAAAGCTGCTGGCCGATCAGCGGCTGATCCGATCGGATTCTGACATAACCCCCGGCCTGCCCTTCGGAATCGGGAACCAGTTCAGGTATCAGCTTCGAAGTTCGTTGACCTGCACCGAGGTCAATCTGGGCCGTGCCCACGAGCTCCCCTATGGCACTGACCACATCGACGTCGACGACCGCAGCCTGGTCGCCAGGGTTGAAGAGGGCCAATCTGGTGAAGAACCCGGTCACATTGGCGGCCCACTCACCTTACCCGGCACAACAGCATCCGGATCCAGGATCGTCGGCGGAACTGCCGAGAGCATTCTAATCCCCGCCGGTCCCAGCGCACCAAAGAGCTGTTGAGCGATCAGAGGCTGGTCCGAGATAATCTCGATATAGCCGCCAGCCTGGCCGGCTGAGGCAGGAACCAGCTCCGGCACCAGCTTCGAGGTTCGTTCCCCCGCCGCGAGCTCGAGGGGGGTCTCCCCAACCACAACCCCATCGGCGGCGACCACCCGAATCTGGACCTGAGCAGCAATGCTGCCGGGATTGAAAAACGCCAGACCAGTAAAGAAATCCGTGACGTTGGCGACCTGGCTAAAGACGGCTCGCCGGAAGGTCTCCGCTAGCAACGGCAATGCGGCAGCAAACTCGAATCCGGCCGGATCGCCAAAAATGACGTCGCCGACGAGTCCCGCGCCATTGGAGTCCACTTTGAGCGAAGCCACGAATCCCGAGGCTCCTGAAGGCGTGGCTCCTCCCCCACCAAAGAGATCCTGAGCATCCTAGCCGAACTGTTCTCCGGGGCTCAATGTGCGCGTCACAGGGGTGGCGAGCGTACTTCCATCTTCTGCCAGGGCGGTGAGGGGCACCATTCGGGGAGTGTCTGCACTATTGACGAGCGATACGTTTGTGAAGAGGACACCGGGTTGTGTGGCCAGTTGGGCGGGGAACGATTCCAGACCATCCCCCGGAGCCTGCGCGTTTAATCCGATAATGGTCGATCTCTCCAGCAGCCGCATCAGCTGGAAGCCAATCACACCATCACCCGACGTCACTTCAACTTCGACGTAACCCCTAGCGACTGAAGTGTCAGGGTCGCATAGCTGGCTGATCGACTCGTAGAGAAACCCCTTCGGCGGGAGCATACGGGTTACCATCGAGTTGGAACCTGATGGCGAAGGACCGCCACCTTCAGATCGCAGGGTCAGATTCATCTCGGCCGGTTCGGAACCAGGGTTGACAAGGTTCAGGAACGTGGTGGCTGGCTGGCCGCGATAGGCGGACGAGCCTTCGAAGACACGGCTGAAGATCAGTCTCGAGTGGACCTCGCTCAGCGCCGACGAGCCATCCAGCTGACTGAGGTCAGCGCGACCCAGCAGAAAAAAGCTCCCGATTCCTGAGCCGCTGACTCTCAGTTGCAACCAGTTGTTCTGCTCGATTCCGGCTTCGTCGAGAAGCTCGACTGAAAGCCGGGCCAGCTGGTTGTCAGCGGCCAGACTGAGTCGCGTGATACTGGTGGCTCCTATGGGCTGAGACCCATCGGCATCGAAACGATCGAACTCCAGGAAGCTGACTTCATCTCCCAGGTTGGAAACCGCAATCCCAACAAACTCTCCCTCCTGGGTCTGATTGAAGGGAAAGAAGAAGCTCTTGCTGAAGAGTACAGGCCCGCCCAGAGTGTCGATCGTTCCATTTGTTTGAAGGTCGTGATCGCCCCCCTGGCCGTCGACGAAGTAGAGGACGATTCGATCGTCCAGGATCTCGGCGCCGGTTGTTCCATCGAAAAGGAACTCGTACAAGTGGGGTTCAGGCTGGTCTAGTGTGGGACCATAGTTGTAATAGCTGTCGGGGAGCGGGCCGTCCATCATGAGCGTCAGCGTAGCCTGGCCCGATCCCGCCAAGATTGAGGAGGTTCCAACCTCCAATACGAAACTCAGGGTCCCTGCCACAAAGAGGAGATCGTCGGGTAATTCTTCGCGAGGAACGGAGAATCCCGTACTAACTGTTTGGATCTCAACTTCACTTGGCGGTGTGATGCTGATGGTGCCCCCCGGGGTGGGGAGATCGTCTCCCCTCGGATCGAAAATGCTCACTATGAGACAAGGGGAGAACCCCGGTATAGTCCCTGAGCCACCTTGCGGAGTGAACGTTGCAGTCAATAGAAGATTTGCAGTGTCGCCCGGCATAGGAATCCGAGTCAGAAAAGGGCCGTCCTCATCATTCTGTTCAGATTGAAGGTAAGTTTCCCCCTCGCCGAATCCGCTGCGGTCACACTCCAGGTTCGAGAAGAACTCAATGTCCCCCTCCTCGGACCGGCCCTGGATCTCCAATACCGGCATCCGGCTGCCAGCCGGACCGAGCGAAGCTGATGCCGGAGCCGTGACAGTCAGTATTGCCGAGTCGATGACCATTCCGGGAAACCCCTTGATGGGACGCCCCTCAAAATTACTGAGAAGCGCCAGCCCCTCTCTTTTATTCTCAAAGATCGAGTTCCGACTCAGCGTGGAGTCGGTGATCACAACACCAAACTCCCCATTAAAGGCGACCGTGTTTCGGGTGAGGCTGCTCCGAATCGCTTGAATTCCGTCAGCCTGGTTTGGCAGCGCGGTTACTCCGTTTCTGGAGGTGCCGACCAGATTATTCAGAATTGCGGTTTGACTCGTAACAATGCCTTCGTCACCGTTGCCAGACACGAGATTCCCCAGGCGTCTTTGCTCGCCACCTATTGTCGCTAGTGGTCCCTCCGATCCCGTCCGAGATAAACCGATCCCTCCCCCGGAATTGGGAATAGCCGCCGTTCCCGAGATATTGGTTCCGATCGCATTGCCCTGGATAATCAGCGGCGTGAACGTAACCCCGATGCCTGCAAGGCGGTTGCCCGAGATCAAATTGCCGAAACCTGATCCATACTGAGGGGCGCCGGCGGTTCCGGCGGCCAACCCACCGATAAGTAAGTTCATTCCTGAAGTCAAAATAAGAATTCCACTGTTACCGTTTGGCTGGGCCTCTGTCCCCTCTATGTTGGTGCCGATCCGGTTGCCGGAAATGCGGTTATTGTCGAGGCTTCCGTTTAACCGCCACAGGAGTATCCCGTCGCGTTCATTGCCTGAGATGACGTTCATACTTCTGCCAGACTCATCTATGCCGCCAATCTGGTTTCCAGCCGAGCTCACCTCCAAACCGTAGCGGTTGCCTGCTGCTGCTCCGCTCAGGTTGAGCCCGAGATAGTTGCATTGCAACAGATGCGATCCACTCTGCAAGAGTATTCCCCACGGCAGGGAAACCGGAGATCGCCAGTCCGCGAATCGTGCTTCGCGCGAGACTGAGGACGTTGAGGCCAACCGAAGCATTCGACTCTTCCATCGCTTCCAAGCCCACAGTGGGCTGGCAGATCTGTTGTGCCGTAGCGTCGATAACGACCGGGCTCAGAATCTCCGGTAAATTCTCTTCTATGATGATTGTTTGAGATCCTCCGGCAGGCAAGGCGAAATCAATAGGCGTCGCCAAGGAACGGTCACGATTGTTGACCAGTTGGAGAGCCGCCCGCAGCGTGCACTCCGCCACCATAACCCCATCCTTCTCAATCTCCTTCCCCGTGTCACAGGAGGGGGTTTCGGCATCGCAGATGTCATCGCCGACCACACAATCCAGTAAAGGCAGATCCTCGACGGAGTTTACGACGATCATGAGCTGGGCTTCACTGGCACAAGCCGAGAACTCCGAGGTGCTACCGAGAACTCCAGCCAGGGACTGAGTCGCGGTGGCTGTCACCTGCGCGGGTTCTACTCCATCCGGTAGAGAGATCTCCACTTGTGCCAGGCCGGAACTGTCGGTCGGCATCGTCAAGTCCAGATTATTGAGCCACTCTTCTCCCTGACCCGAGGCACCCGCGCGGCAGGCAGAATTGGCAAAGAACTGGAGCAAGAAATCGGAGTCGGGAGTGCTGCGGAGGGTGGCAATGACGCTCTGACTATCGGGTACGAATTGCAGGTCGGGGAAGTTCTGCTGGCCGTTAGCGCCTCCGTCCTGGTCGGGTAGCACGGGAGGATCGGCGGTCACATCACCCTCGTCATTTGGTGTAGGTCCGTCGTTTCCGAGATCGATACCACCTCCGAGATTGTCAAAGATCGAGTTTGAGAGGATGCTGTTCAGGTCAGCTGGGGCTCGGGACAGTGCGATTCCTGCCCTTTGGTTATAGGCAACGGTGTTGCCTTGGCCCGGGAGGAGGCCTCCGACCTGCCCTCTGATACTGGTCGAACCGAAAATGCCCCATAGTCCGTTTCCCATGGGCGTACCGACAGAGCTGAGCCCAACCATGTTTCCCTGAATGACGTTATCTTCGTTCGAACCGGAGATTCCCAGCCCCAAGTTGCCGGAGACCAGGTTTCCCAAGATCCGTCCGCGGTCCCTGGACGCAATCCCTGGTCCTGTGTTGGGGAAGGCGAACTCCCCAGTTTCGTCGGTGCCGACATAATTTCCGACGATAGTTCCGTCACGGGTGAGACCGATCCCCTGCTGATTTCCGGCCACGATGTTTCAGGCTTCAACCGCGAGTCCCCCAATCATTCCATTGAGATTAGAGATCCCACTGATTCCCAAAGTATTCCCTTTGGTTTCGGTACCCAACAGCCCGAGGCCCACGAAGTTCGCCTCAACGATGGCACCTTCGACATTGTTTATCGCGATACCCCGGCGAAACCAGGAGCCGAGGACCCGTCCACAAAGACTGAGGGCGGGATGTCCACACCAGAAGCGTTAATCGTGCCAGCCTTCGAGAATTGCACGCACACTGGAGCGGGAGCTCCTTCCGCTTCTTCCAGTGCAGCCTCCAAAGTGCAGGCGCCCTTCTCGGCATCGGGATCGCCATCGCAAACTCCATCGAAAACAAAATCGATAACGGACTTATCCCCGCCGCCAAGCAGAGAGTCAACCGTAAAGGTGGTAACGCAACCACTGACGGTGTATTTCAAGTCGCCCGACTCGGTCAATACGACCAGGTCCTGGATAGCGTCAGCATTGAAGCGGCCAGCGGCGATCTTAATCGGTGTGGACTCCAGCGCCATGTTTGAGAGGCTTCGAGGCAGCCAGGTCCTGTAGGATGGCTGGGTGGTCGTCGATGTGGATTCGTTCTCAAGAAAACGGAGTGAGCTCGGGTTACGAACCAGCAACACCAGCTCGTCTGTCAGACTGGCCGAAACCCGGCTGGCCGAGAGAGTGATCGCCGCGGCTTTTAGACCAGGCTGAATCGCAGGTGAAATTCGCCAACCCCCCTCTTCGACGTTGGGTTCGTCGCTGGCCGCCAAGCGATACGGGGCGGTAAGATTGGACCAGCCACTTTGGACTGAGTTCGCATCACTCTCGGCTGCAATCCAATGCAGATCGCCATTGTCCAGAAGTACCGCCAACTCTCGTTGGGCACCCTCGATGAAATTGCCCGTCGCAAAGGAGGCGGTCCGTTCAGGCAATGCGAGGATCTGCGTTTGCGAACCCGAGACACCTCGCCGCAAGATCTCCAAATGATGACTGCGTGCCACGATCAAGTCCTGAATTGAAGTGCCTGCCAACTGCCCGGCTTCGAGCTGACTAACCGTCCCCTGCATAGAAACGACTTGGAAAGCTCCCGTCAGGACACTGCCGACTCCCCGATAAAGCAGCAGCCTCGGGCCCTGCGGGAAGCGGTGCGCGGTCCAAGCGAAAACTGGAACGTCGACACAGCCAGACACTTTCATGCCAAGGCTCTGCTGGAGTTGGGAAGATACCAGGAAGCGCGCGACGCCTTTCGCCTGCTGGTTGAAGAGCAACCACGCTTTCCCTGGGCATTGCAAGGCCTCACCGCCAGTCTAAAAGCACTCGGCCAAGGTGACGCGGCGCATCAGGTCGAAACCGAGTTAGCTCGAGTCCTCGACGCCCAGACAAGATGAACGACTTCTCGACGGCCAGTTTTCTTTCGCTCATTCTGAGACAGACACGTTATTAATAGTAGGGGCTCCTACGCCCCCCGGGTGGGGTTGTGCCCGAAAAGCCAAATTGCGAGGGAAACGAGCTAGAATAGAGGACAGGCTTGGGAGTGAATCGTCCAGAATCTTCGCATCGCTGAGTGACTCATGCCATCCGACATCGATGTTGTATTGAGCAAACGCCACGACAATGGAGCCGACTTCTGGGCGACACCAGATGGACGGATCGGGGTAGGTGACCCTTTTAGTACCATCCACGCACTCGTGATCTTGCATGAACTGGGAATCGGCTCCGGTCACGAAGCGATCCAGGGTGCACGGGCACAGATCCTGCATAACTGGCGAGAAGACGGAAGAGTCCGAGTCGCCCCAAAGGGGACCATCTATCCCTGCCACACAGCAGTTGCGACCCGGGCGCTCTGCCGTTTTTGTCCTGTCACGGACGAGCGAATTCAAAAAACGCTCGCCCATCTCCTGGAAACTCGCCACCATGACGGCGGCTGGCAGTGCCGGAAGTTCTCAGGGGGTCGCGGCCCCGAGACTGAGTTCTCCAACCCGGGAGTCACTCTTTGGGCACTCGATGCCTTCCGCTTTGCAAGACCCGAGGATTCGCGCTTGCTAGGGGCCGTGGAGTCATTGCTGGATCACTGGACTGTGAGGCGCCCCATCGGACCCTGCCACTTCGGCATCGGTACACTTTTCATGCAGGTAGAATATCCATTCCTAAGATATAACCTCTTCTATTTCCTTCACGTCCTCTCTCACTACCCATCAGCCAAAGAGGACTCGCGGTTTCTGGATGCACTTGAACTGCTGCAATCAAAGCTCGATTCCCAAGGACAAATAATCGTCGAGCGGCCCAATCGCAAGTTGGCAAAACTTGGCTTATGTCGGAAGGGAGAGGCCTCCACTCCCGCTACCCGGCGTTACCGCGAAATTTTACGGAATCTCGCCGGTTGATATTCATCATCGCCCAGTTTCGCGACAACACCTTTGGAGAGAGGCGACTTGTGCCCGTCGAGCAGAACGCTCGGGGGTCGGTGTTCGTCCCCTTTTTCGACGAGCGCTCCCTCATCAACCAACTAACGCTAGACGCCATGGACAACATCAGCAAGCAGCCAGACTATAAGAAATGTGCAGTAGGAATCGAGCGAGTCTGATCAAACTTCTCCTGCCCGCCATGGCTGGCTTGTTCGTTGCCGCATGTCAGCGGTTGCCGGTCGGGACCCAGCAGGTAGAGGAAGGCACCTACAAGAGTATCTCGGCGGTGCGAGCGTTGCGCCGAGCCTACGACGGGGCGCCGCCTCCCGTGATTCCTCACCCGCCGCTGGGAGCCGACTGTTCGGCTTGTCACGACTCCGGGAGCCTATTCGTTGAGGGAATGGGTTACGCGCCCACTTCTCTCCACGGGAAGACCCCGGGTATCGCAGGCCTCGAACGCTGTCGCCAGTGCCATGTCTTCAGGGAAACCATCGGGATTTTTCGAGGAAGTGATTTTCAGGGGATGCTTCAGGCCGTCACTCTCTTGCCACAGCGGCCCGGTTGCCAGGAAAGAGATCCGGACCACCCATCCAGAACGAATTCGCTGTCTGCAATGCCATGCGCTCTCTGACTAGACCGCCGGTCCTGAGGATGGCTGCAGGATCATCAGAGCTCCGAGGGCCTTTTTGATTTTCCCCATTCTGTGCTTGAAGATTTCCCTCGTGCTTCGTGCTTCAGATGAGACTGCGGCTCATCAGTTTGAGGCGCAGCTTCGCTTGGCTCCTACTCCCCGACGCTAACCTGAAACTTGATTTCTGGGACGAGTATGCCACAGACTTTCCTACAGTCTCTCCCTGGATGGCACTAAAGGTTTCGAAGGTGTGGGGCCTTCCCAGGCCGCGAGAGGACCGTCAGGCCCGAATCTAAAGATTCTATTTTCAATAGAATCGCCGCCTCAGAAGGCGCCTCCCACAGTTCTGAAACACGGGTTTCCTCTGCGACATCATCCCCCCTTTGTGGCTACACGGGAGCTCAGTTTCTTTCATGAATGATCCGAGGGGACCTCGGAGGCACTACTAAACTGGAATGTCATCGCCGTATCAGAATCCATCCGACGCTTGCCGCCGTCTCAAGCGAATTCAAGGCAGAGCGCTATCCCTGCGGATACCAGGGCGGCTAACGGGAGTGTGGCTATCCAGGAAAGAAGGATCTTCGACACAACCCTTGTGTCGTGTTCCCCGGAGACGGCGCCGATTCCAAAAATTGATCCCACGCTGACATGGGTTGTGGAGACTGGCAGTCCAAAACGCGAAGCAAAGATCACCAGGAATGCGGTCGTGAGGTTGGCAGAGAGGCCCTGGGTCGCATTGAGGCTAGTGCACTGTCCGGGAAGTACCCGTTGCCAATTCGGGATGAGTTTTGATCGCCAGCGAGGCGCGCAAGGCAGTCATACCCAGGGTCTTCCGACGTCGCGCAACAAAGCTGGCGGCAAAAGGCGCCCGAAGTGGCATCGGGAACTTTCCGGACAGTGCACTAGTCACTTTGTGACTCATGGTTTCTGCAACCCGCCGGGCTGATAACCACCCGCCAAGCGCCATGAAGACGGCGACAACCATGTATCGATGAGCGGGCGCGAGGACACTGCCCGCCACCAGGATTGCAGCGATCTTAGGAGTATCGTTGAGGCCGCGGGCGAAGCCACCTGCTCCAGCGCTGAGATAATGCAGAGAGTCAATCAAACCGGAAGACGAGATGCCCGCGCGGCCTCCGAGATGAGATCCCCGGCAGTTTTGCTCCGACGAAACGCGTAACCCAAAAGGACGGATGGTTCGAAACAGTCGCTCGCCGGAAGCCGTCGACAAGTGCGACTCAGGCACCTCCGGACCGGCCCACAAGCGACTTAATTGGTCGATGCCGGCGGAGAGCCGAGTTGCCCTGAGTACGAGATAAACAGTTGTCGCCAGGAGCGCTGCCAACAGCGGGCTGAACAGGAGGGGCGCAACGAAGGTCGCACCCAGGACACCGGAGGAAACGGGCCCATAAGCCAAGCTGGCACCGACGAGCGCTCCCGTCAGCGAATGGGTTGTCGAGATCGGAAGACCCAGCCAAGTTGCGATTACGACGGTCACAGCTGCCCCCAGACCCACCGAAACCAGGAATGAAGGCGTAGCAGCGAGAGCGTCTGGAACGAGGCCCTTCCCTGAGAATACGGCCACCAGTTTGGCTGACAACCAGACTGCGCTGAGGGAGCCAGCAAACGTCGTCAAACAAGCCCAGCCCAGAGCAATGCGATAGCTGGCTGTTCCACTCCCAAACAGCGTCGCAACTCCTTTGAAGTTGTCATTGGCTCCGTTCGCATAAGCAAGAAACACAGCCGTGAGCATGAGACTGAAGATAATCATGCAGATACCTCTTCGAAGACAAACTCTTGCTTTCGAGAATGCAGCGGCTGCCGTTTTCGCAACTTCGCAAAGGTGAGTCACAGTTAGACGCCTGGCCTTACAAAGAAAAGTTCAGTCGACGTTCTGATCCCCACGGCCCACCCTATTGATCGGTTGCTCAAATCCATTCTTTGTGTCCCACTCCCGATCAAGCGGGACACGATCCCCGGGATTGGAGTCGAGATCTGGTTTGTTCCCACCCAGACTGGAACCTTCGAAATAGCCTGTGCCGAGATTTTGGCTTCGGCGACCTGCAGTTTGGACATGTGGGGGTTCAGTACCCGTTCTGAGGAGAAAAGTTGTATCCTTCTCACGGCTAGGAGTCTGCGCGGCAGGAAATCTCCGGGCTGGTGAATAAAATGGCGATATGGGAACGACATTTCGGAAGTACCAGCCGGAGCAGAGCTTCTTGCTACCCCCCTCCCCGCGAGATTGGTTGCCGGAAGATCATCTGTCCTACTTTATCTCCGAAACGGTGGATGAGCTGGATCTGAGTGGATTCTACGCGCCGTACGAAGGGGACGGGCGGCGCAATCGGCCGTTTGATCCGAGGATGATGGTGAAGATCCTGATTTATGGGTACGCGACGGGAACGTTCTCGTCGCGGAAACTGGCTCGTCGAGTGTTGTCGGCGGGTAATTTTCCAGCCCACCGGACGATGGCGGAGTTTCGTCAACGTCATCTCAAAGAGTTCAAGAAACTGTTTGGACAGGTGGCGCGGATCGCGGCCGAGGCGGGATTGGTCAAGCTGGGGCGAGTGGCGGTGGACGGCTGTAAGATCAAGGCCAACGCCAGCAAACATAAGGCGATGAGCTATTCACGGATGTTGGAAGAAGAGAAAAGGCTGGAAGGAGAGATCGCCGAACTGTTGGATCGTGCGCAGCAGGTGGATAAAGCGGAAGACGAGCTCTACGGCGAAGAGAATCAGGGAGACGAACTGCCTGAAGAGTTACGCCGCCGCGAAGATCGGCTGAAAAAGATCGGGGAGGCAAAGCAGCGCGTGGAGCAACGGCAGGCCGAGGCGGATCGGAAGCGCGGCCGCAAGCCCGGAGACGGTCGCAAGAACTCGCGCGGAGGACGCCCCTTCAAGCGGGAGTTTGGAGTTCCCGAGGAGAAGGCCCAAGACAACTTTACAGATCCGGAAAGTCGAATCATGAAGAGCTCTGGGGGATTCGAACAATGCTACAACACGCAAGCCGCTGTGGATGAGGAGACACAGATGATCGTGGCCACGGGGGTTACCAATAACGCGGCCGACAACAGACAATTACTGGGGATGATCGATGCGGTCCAAGAGAACCTGGAGCACCCTCCCGAGCAGGTAGTGGCCGACGCCGGGTATAAGTCCGAGGAGAACTTTGAAGGTCTAGAAGAACGCGAGATCGATGGCTACATCTCTTTGGGCCGAGAGGGGCGAGATCCAGAGCCGTCGGAAAATCTCCCCGCCACGCTTCGCATGTTCAAGAAGCTGGGCACGGAGGCGGGGCAAACTGTCTACCGCTGGCGCAAGGTGATCGCGGAACCTGTATTCGGCTGGGTTAAACAGGTCCTTGGCTTTCGAACCTTCAGCTTGAGGGGACTCGAGAAAGTGGAAGGCGAGTGGGACCTGGTCTGTCTCGCCCTGAACTTGAAACGCATGAATGGGCGCCTACCCACCTGCTGAGCAGGTTCGGACGGAAAGATGCCCTCCCCCTGGGCTCATTTTCAGCAGTTCGGCCGCCTCTGCAAGCGGAAGCACGATAAAGATCGCCCTTTCTCTTATAGGGCACCCCGAAACATAAACTCAAGAATTGGAAATTCCACGTTGATCAGAAACTCCTGCCGCGCAGACTCCTAGCCCCTGAACCAGGAAGGGCCGCCCTTCCGAAGCCATCCGGAAGCGCGGCCCTTTGAGAACCTCAACACATTGGCATTTCTGCCAACTAGTTCAACTGGTTAGAAGATGAACTTCAAACCTACCTGCATGATCCGGGCCGAGCGGGAACTGTTGATGTTCCCGAACGAACTGGACACGAAGTTGTCGTTGAACGCGTCGAAGGTGGTCGAATTCGTCGTGTTGAAGAATTCGAACCGGAATTGAATCTCCGAATCCTCACCAGCAAACCAGGGAGTCCTAAAGGACTTGAAGAGGCTGCTGTCCAGCACCCAGAAAGAAGCATCCGGAAATGCTCGCTGGGCCACGAATCCGGCACTTCCAGCAACTGGATGCGAGAAGAGGGCCTTTTCCGCTGCCGTAAAGGCGCTCGGAGTCGACAAGCCAGAAGTGTTGATGTTGCTACCGATCGTAAAATCGGTGCCAGCATAACCGACCGATCCGTGATCGCCTAGGGTCAGAGTTCGGCGATCGTTACTCTCGATCGTAACTGGTTGGCCTGAGGAGTAGGTGAAGATTCCATTGACCTGCCATCCACCCAAAACCGCATCCAGGACGCCGCTGTCGAAGTTGGCAAAACGCCGACCCCTACCAAAGGGAAGTTCGTAGATGAAATTCGAGTTGATGATATGGCGGGCGTCAGAAGAGGAACGAGACTTATCCAAGCCGCGGTTTTCATTGTCGCGGAAAGCATTCCGCTGACTCTGTCCACCTTCGTAATCGGTCAGTCCCTTGCCCCAGGCGTAGTTGATCTGGAACTGCAAGCCCTCGGTGAAACGACGGCGCATGTCCAGACGGAGCCCGTGGAATGTGGAGTGAGAGTTCTGTCCCAATAACTGAGCCCGGTCGAACTGCGGGTTCGTCCGGAAGAAGTTGTCTGGGAGACCGGCCGCGGCCAGAGGAGCGCCCCCGAGGGAACGGTCAAAGAAGTTGGCCACATCGGCTACTTCACCACGGCTGACATTGCTGTTCTGAGAAGTCGGGCTTCCGGCCGCTGCCCAGATCTGGCCGAAGACGCCGGTGTCTCTGCCCACCAACACATCCCCGTTGAGAGCCAAATTGTCCTGGGCCACCAGGAAACCAGACAGGAAGCCATTGTCCCTGATCTGGATTTGATTCACATCAATGGCTCGAGGTTCGCCAACAGCATGGTTACCTACGTAGGCTATTTCCAGAACCGTGTTCCGCATCACTTCACGCTGCAAGCGCATAGACCAGCTCTGCACGTAAGGCGTAGCGTAACTGCTGTCCCAGACCGTAACGGTGCCGTTGCGGTCGAAAGCCTTCGGACCGTAAGGAACACCCGGGTCGATGCCTGCCGAAATAGACTGCGCGTTAGCCAGTGTCGCTTGCGCAGCGGGGAGACTCGCTCCAAAAATGAGCAGCGCAGTACTGGCGCCTTCCTGGGAGAAATCCTGGAAGAGCGTGTTTACCAGCGGATTGCGGTCATAGGCCACCCGGTAGTTGCTGGCAAAAGTGGTCTTGCCGTTGCCGAAGAGGTCCCAGGTGAAACCGAGATTCGGAGCAAAGTTGTTGAAGTCGGTCTCGTAGAGATCGCTGCGGCCTGCATTGGGCAGCTGACCCAACGTCGTCTCACCCGGACCGGAGATGCCGAACAAGCACTGCACACAGGCGTTGCCCGAGCTGTCGACCGGATAGGAGAAGATGTCGTTGGCTTCGAAGTGAGCCGGTAAGACTTCATAACGAGTACCTAACTGCAGGGTCAGGCGATCGTTGAACCTCCAGGTGTCCTGGAAGTAGAAGCTGTACTCCCGAGACCGCCACTTGCGCAACTTCGTCTCGAAGGGTACGAACGCATCTCCCGAAGACGTGACCTGCTGGAAACTCTGTTCCAACGTGCCCAGCGTACCGGTTATATCGTTGAGCAGCTGAGCGGCGCGCCCCTCGTCTGCTCCAGAAAGTCCTGCCAAAGCGGGAATTACTGCTGGGTTACGACTGTTTTGAGTATCCGCGATGGGGATGTAAGCATCTCCACCAAAAGCCACGTTGGATCGGTTGATGCGGAAGTCGATCCCACCCTTGAAGGTGTGGTCGCCTCTGATCCAGGTGGTGTTGTTGTTGATGGTCAGCGTGGCCGAAGGTCCCGCCTGGGGCAGGAAGGTCGAGCGGTTGGCGTTGCCACCACGACTCGGGCCGCCCAAACTGTTGAAGTTCAGGACCGGCACGGGTTTAAAACGAGATGGATCGCCCTGGCTGAACTTCCAGTCACGCTTGGTTCCACCCATCCTCAGTTCATTGAGGAAAGTAGGGGTGAAGTTGGACGTCAAAGTGAAGATGCCGGCGGGGTACTTCTCGTTATTCGTCGAGTTGCGATGTCCCAGGATGTGGAAACTGGAGGGATTGTCGCGTCGACGATCGGCATAAGAAATGCCCGTGCGGTGCTTGTCGCTGATGATGTAGTCACCCTTGAGCACCATCCGCCACTCATCCAATGGGTCGTTGGAGCTGAACCGATGACCGCCCGTGTTGAAGCCGTCGCCCGAGTCGGTGTTGTTGGGCGATGGGAGCATCGCGGCAAAGGAAGAGAATTCGGACGAGATGCCCGTGCGTCTCGGATCCACGGTCTTGAGGTCAATTTCCTTGGTCAGGCCATCAACCGTATCGGTGTACTGGAAGATCCCGCTCGACTTGAAGCGATCGGTCCAAACCGTCCGCTGGGTAGTGGCATCGGTGGTCTGCGTTTCTTCCTCATAAGTGAAGTGAAAAAAGGCCCTGTCCTTGACGATGGGGCCACCTACCGCAAAGCCATATTGATGGCGCCGGAAAACTGGAGTGTCCAGTCCCTGGCGGTTGCGGTAGAAGTTATTGGCGTTCAAAGCCTTGTTGCGATGAAATTCGAAGACGCTGCCGTGGTACTCGTTGGTTCCCGACTTGTAAATCATCTGCACCTGAGCACCACCGCCCAGTCCAGCTTCAGCAGCCGCACTGGATGTGGTCACAGAATACTCGGCCATGGCTTCGACGATCACAGGAGCCAGCGATTGCGTGGCGCCACCCGTGAGCATGTTGTCGTTGGAAGCGATGCCTTCGATTTGTACGTTACTGGTCGTGTTGCGGAGACCGTTGACCCGACCCGAACCGCCTGCGCCAACCCGGTTGGCACCGGCTTGCAGGAAGAAAAGGTTCATCGGGTTACGGCCGACCAGCGGCAGGTCGACGATTTTCTTTTCGTCGACAACCGCACGAATCGACTGCGAAACGCGATCCACCGGTGGAGTCTCGGAGGTTACCGTGACTTCCTCGGTGATGTCTCCCGTCTCGAGTACGAGATCGAAGGTTCGGGTGTCACCGACTTCCAGGCCGATAGCCGGACTGGCCGCCCGTTTGAATCCGGGAAGCTCGGCTGCAAGCGCGTAGCTTCCAGGCCGAATGTTGACGAAGATGTAACGCCCATTGGGTCCGGTGATAACCGTGGTGGAAAGATTGGTCGCGTTGTTGGTCAACGTGACTTCCACCCCCGGGATCACAGCCCCCGTGGCGTCCGCGACGACTCCCTCTAACTGCGCGTTCGACTGGCCGAGCGCGGCCGGCGTAATAAGCAGTAGGAGTGATACCGCCAAGATGAGTTGGCAAGTAAAATTCGATTTTCTCAAGTTACCTCCCCGTAGCTTGAATTTGGGTTGTGCCAGCCTGCGACCCCAGCCGCGCCAGCGGATAGAAACCTCGTGTGCATTGTGCCAGATGGGTACGCAAGAAGCGTACCGGTCGCTGTACCAATTCCCTAAGTGTCAACAGCGCAGGGCTTGGCGCGGAATCGATGTCCAACTTCGGGGAGCCGTATTCAAAATATTGGACAGAATGGAGACGGGAAAATTCAATATTTTGAATATCGGGTCCACTGCGATACAAGGCGGTTTGGAGGGTGGGTTAGCGGACAATCGACGGTCGGCTGGTTAGTTTGAAAGTTGGCTGGGGATCATTCTTGGGAGCCGGATCATTCATGAAAGAAACTTCCGGACAAGCCAAGCAGGGCGCTTGGGGGACAAGGATGATCTGCCCAAGCCTGCAGGACGCCTCGGGCGGAGCCTTGTACGATAACCTCCCAGGTTGTCATCCGGATCCTAGTTTCAGCTTAGTGATGCCTCCGGCTGCGCCGCATCGTTCAAGCAAGAAACTGGGACCCGCTTCAATTCTGATCTGCTTCGCTGCCGTGGAAGCACGCCATGCTTTGTAGGAGCCCAGATGTGCCGGCGAACTCCGCTCTCCTGGAAGGAGAGCTTTGAGCAGGGCACAGTACCGGTGCTCAGAGCGCAGGAAGGGTCCGGGGGGGCCGGGTACAATGCCCTGCCTGAGGGTCCCTGTGCCGAATTCGGCCTGGACAGCCGGGTTCGTCAGCAAATCTAACTCCTACAAAGCGTGGATCGGCTCTGAGGAGGCGAAGCAGACAAGACTCAAGTCAGAGGGTGATCAAGTTTCAGGTTAGGTAGCGTCGATTGCAGGCCGTTCTGCCATTTCCGGGCGGCGGTCGGCCCCGAAACGAACTCAGGCACAAAACTTGACCCAGAATTCAAGATAAATCCAGGACGATCGTTTCGAGGCGCCGGCATTCTTGCCCGTTTCAGGAACCCCTTTCTTGCTCATCTCGTAAGAAATGTGACCACTCGGGGGGGCTATGGCGTTTAGTATGGGTAGGAGAGCAGTCCAACTCTTCATTTCTGTAGAGTGCAGTGGAGGCGAAAATGCGAGTTCTACGAGGCGTGGTGGCCATCCTGGTCATTCTGTTGTGTGCCGTTCCGGTTCCAGCCCAAAAAAAGAAGAAGCTGAAATTACCGGAGGTACTGGAAGGGCACCTGGCTTCCCTGGGGGCGGCTGAGAAGGTAGCTGAGGTCACGAGCCTGCGGGCCTCGGGCAAAGGCAGGCTGGTAGTCCTGGTGGGCGACGGTCGGGTTCTTGAGGGGGATTCGGTCCTCACCTCTTCCGAAATGAACTTCCGTTCCCGCCTCCAATTCACCGTCTCGGATTTTCCCGGAGAGGATGTGGCCTTTGATGGCAAGGAGAGTTACGTGGCGCAGCTCCGACCAGGCCGTCGCTCCGAACTGGGAGCTTTTCTCTACCAGTACGAAGTCATCTTGAAAGAGGGCCTCCTGGGCGGGGTGGCCAGTACCGCCTGGCCGCTGCACGATGTGAAAGCGCGGCGTGCCAGGCTGCGCTACAAGGGCTTGAAGAAGCTCTACGACACCCAGCTCCACGAAGTCCAATATCGGCCTCGGCGGGGGGGCTCAAGTGTTGAGATCAGTCTTTATTTTGATGCCGAGAACTTCCGCCATGTGGCGACTCTGTGCCGGGTGGAGATCCCGGATGCGCCTAATATGACAGCCATAGGCACTACGGCCACCGATAGAGCCAATAATTCTCCGACTGGTGTTTCGACCCGTTACCTGTTGGAAGAGCGCTTTGGAGACTATCGCGATATCAACGGCCTGATGTTGCCCCATGTGCGCCGCGTTCGCCTGACTCGCCAGGGAAAGGCTGAAGATGTCGGCCTCTTCACGGCCGCCAGTCGCGATCGTTCCATGCTGGAATGGCAGATGGAATACGAGACGTGGGAGTTGAACCCCGAATTGAGTGCCGAGCATTTCAAAATCTACTAACCGGAAACTTGAATCCGGATGACAACCTGGGAGGTTATCGTACAAGGCTCCGCCCGAGCCGTCCGGCAGACTTGGGCAGACGACTCCCTGTAGGCCAAGCACCTTTGCTTGGCATTTCCGGATTCTCAAGTTTCAAGGATGCATGATCCGGCGCAGCCGGAGGTACCACTAGTGCACTGTCCGGAAAGTTCCCGATGCCACTTCAGGCGCCTTTTGACCGCCAGCTTTGTTGCGCGACGTCGGAAGACCCCGGGTATGACTACTTTGCGCGCCTCGCTGGCGCTCAAAACTCATCCCGAATTGGCAACGGTTACTTCCCGGACAGTGCACTAGGCTGAAAACTCGAAAAACTAAACCTGAAATCCTAGATAAAATTCGAAAGTTCTGGAGTCCAGGCTTTGAACAAGCCTAACTTTGGGATTTCGAATTTCATCTAGGATTTCGTTTTTGGGATTTCAGATTTCAAATAACGACTGCTTCGTGGATCAGGTCTCCTTCCTCGAAGCGGGAAAAGCGCAAGGGATGAACGTCGAGTAGATCGGTATGCTCCTGCAAGATCAGATCGGATAGGAGCATTCCGATGGCGGGGGAATGCATCATTCCATGGCCGCTAAAGCCGTTTGCCAGAAAAAAGCCCGGCACCCTGGTTACTTCTCCCAGGATGCAGTGATGATCCGGCGTTTCGGCATAAAGTCCGGCCCACGATTTGCGAGTATTGATGCGGACTTCCTCCAGGACAGGAACCCTGTGGACCGCCTTCTCCGCCACGATGTCGATAATTGCCGGATCGAAAGCCAGGTTGAACCCCGGGGGTTCGTCAGGGTCGGACCAACCCATCAGCACTCGTCCCGACTCCTTGCGCATTAGGAATCCGGTGTCCAAGTCCACCACCATTGGGATCCCATCCGGAATTCGGTCGAACAACTCAGTCATGACCAGCATCCGGCGAACCGGCTCGACCGGTAAATCGATTCCAACCAGTGAGGCCAGGTTGCGTGCGAAGGGACCCACCGCATTCACCAGTACGGGAGCCCGATAGGTGCCTCTCGGAGTACGGACTCCCTGAATGCGCCCCCCCTCTCCTTGCAGAATGCCAATCACCGGCTCCTGGAGTCGGATTTCGGCCCCCAGGCGCCGGGCCGCTTCGCCAAATCCCTGGGCGATGCTGTAAGCGTCGGCCGATCCGTCCCGGGCGCAAAAGTTTCCTCCCTTGAGATCGTCACAGCGAACGTAGGGGGCGAGCCTTGACACTGCATCCGGTTCCAGCCAGGCCACCTCGATGCCATGGGAGCGCTGCAGTTCCCGGTTCTTGGCAAGACCCTCGACCCCTCGCTTCTGGCCCGTGAGAAAAAGATACCCGTGCTGTGCAAAGGCGATGTCGTTCCCGAACTCCTTTTCAAAGCTGGAGAAGACCGGGATCGAGAGCCGTGACATCTGGATATTGACCGGCGTGGAAAACTGCTGCCGGAAGCCTCCATTGGCGCGCGGCGTGGAGCCAGTTATCCAACTCTCCTCTTTTTCCAGGACGAGGACTCGGTCACAGCCCTTCTTTTTCAAGTAGTAGGCGACAGAAAGCCCGATAATTCCGGCCCCGGCCACGACTACATCGTACTTTGGAGAGATCAAGGGCCGTCCTTTTTATCCGATGAAATGCAAGCGCAGAGGCGCAGAGGCACAGAGTGATCGCCTAGATACTTTGTTTCAGACCGGTAGCGAAAATTGAAAACCGGTTTTGATCGGCCGCGGGTCTTGCGGATGGAGCGCTGAATAACAGAGCGCCAAGCGGCAGCGCGAGCGTGGGAAAGCTTGACGATCGATCTGCCGAGACTCCTTAAAACCGGCGTGGCGCTTCCGCTTGCGGCTCCGATACCCGTAACTTCGGTCTCATCAGCCCGGCGGTCGACTCAAATTGACTCCTTTTCGGTTGCGGCCCTTGCACTATGCCTCTGCGCCTGCATTTCATCCCTGTGACCCCTAATCCGGGGCTGTCCATTCATGCTCCAATCGAGCCAAGCCCGAGTCACTCTCGGAATGGGTCACCTCGAAGGGTTCCATGCCTTCCACTGCATCGTAGACGTGGATTTGGTGTTGATCAGTGGTGAACACGGAGAAAGAGAAGCGTCCCGAAAGCAGAGCCAGGTTGGGGAATCTGACCCGGCAGCCATAGCGGCCGTTTCCCAGGTCGGGGAGCTTGAAGCCATCGATGGGGGTGGCAGTGCCGAACACTTTCAGGCCATCGTTGCGAACCACGGCCATTCCGACCCCCGGTTCCCCTGGGAAATCACGATCGAAGTAGGCCAGGATTTCGAGTTCCAGAGAGTCGCCGGTGCGAACTTGCAGGGGCCCCTCCTCCGCGCTGCGTCCCAACAGTCGGGCCGACTCAATCCAGCAGAGTTTGCGTTCCCGTCTGGGTTCGCTGCCGGTGGTGTCGACGGTTTGCTGACGAGAGAAGTCGCCATAGCGTTCCACTACTTCGGCCGAGGTTCCCAGGGCACGGGCGACGCCTTTGTTCAACCACAAGGCCCTCTCACAGAAAGTCTTCACTTGAATCAGGTTATGGGAACAGAACAGGATAGTGCGTCCGGCCTCGCGAAACTCGTGAATTCGATCGAGGCATTTCTTCTGGAAGCTCTGATCGCCGACGGATAGGGCGTCGTCAATGATCAAAATCTCGCTGTCGAAGCCGGTGGCTACGGAGAATCCCAGCCTGAGATGCATTCCAGTCGAATAGGTGCGCACGGGCCGGTCGATGAAAGAACCCAGTTCGCTGAACTCGATGATGGAGGCCTCCCGGTCTGCGATCTCTTGCCTTTCGAGCCCCATCAGAGCACCGGAGAAATAGATGTTCTCTACTCCGGTGAATTCTGGATGGAAGCCGGTGCCCAACTCGAGGAGAGCGCTGACCCGCCCCTGTACGGCCAATTCACCGCCTGTCGCACAGCAAGTTCCGGCCAGGATTTTGAGCAGGGTGCTCTTTCCCGAGCCGTTCTCTCCGACCACGCCAAAAGCTTCCCCGGGAGCGATTGAGAGTGAAATGTCGCGCAAGGCCGCCACCTTCTCATGGAGCAACTTTCGTGACAACAGTTCACGCAGGAGGGTGCGAGGACCGGGATAGATCCGATAGGTCTTGGTCAGACTCCGAGTCCAAATGATGCTCTCTTCTTGAGTCATTCCACCCTGCTTTCCCTGCGAAGGCGGGGCAGCGGTTCCCGCCCGCAGCTCCTCGAGATGCTTGATTCTACCCCGGTCCTCAATTGCGAGCGACAGTGCTCACTTTATTGCGCACCCCTGGTTGCTTATAATCCGGCCCAATGTCAGTCAATCCATGGGTTGTGCTCGGTGCGGGTCTCTTGATCGGAAGCTTTCTCAACGTCTGTATCTATCGAGTGCCTCGCGGTCTATCCGTGGTGGCTCCTGCCTCCAGCTGTCCCGCCTGTGGCCAGGCTATTCGTCCTTGGGAGAACATCCCTATACTCAGCTATCTCATGCTGGTCGGGAAATGCGCCGGCTGCCGGGCCCCGATCAGTTGGGTCTACCCCATGGTTGAAGCTTTGACCGGAACCCTTTTTGTGTTGCTCTTCCTGCGATTTGATCTCTCGCCGCCCTTCTTTGTGAACGCCTTTTTCTTCAGTGGATTGGTGGTACTGATCTTCATTGACTTGCATGAACGCATCCTGCCCGATGTCATCACATTGGGGGGGGCGGCGGTGGGTATCGCTCTCTCTCCTTTTCAGGCAGACGAGATTCTGGCCGCCACGGAAGTGCCGTGGAAGCTGTACGCTTCGGTAGCAGGAGGCATCCTGGGCGGCGGGGTTTTGTGGCTGGTGGCCTTCGCTTACTTAAAGATCAAGAAGATCGAAGGGATGGGCTTCGGAGACATCAAGATGATGCTGATGGTGGGCACGTTCCTGGGCTGGCGCCTGACCTGGCTGACCATCTTTCTGGGCTCAGCTCTGGGTGCCCTAATTGGGGGCGGATTCATGCTCATGCTGGGAAAGGGGAAGCGCTATGAGTTGCCCTTTGGCTCCTTCTTGGGAGCGGGTGCCATGATTGCCACACTGTACGGGTCGAAGCTCATCGGCTGGTATTTTGGACGCTCCTAGACTTGGCAAGACTTAGCCAGACTGAACAATCAGACGGATATACTTGTTGCCAGCCTGGAAACTTCAGGCATGAGACGCCACCTCAAATCCCAAGCCCCAAAACAGAAGGATCTATCTTTTCAAGCTTTTTTTCCGTGTTTTTCCCCAGCGGTCCGTTTCTTAGGCAGAAGTTTCACTTTCAACAAAAGGAGATGTGTTATGAAGAAAGCTGCTGTCTATTTACTCTTGGTACTGTTCTTCTCGGGTCCGGTGGGTCTGGCCAGCGCCATACAGGAAAAAGTCGATTTGAACAAAGCTGAGGCACAGGAACTTGAAGGGCTCCCTGGGGTTGGCCCTGCTTTGGCCAAAAGAATCATCGATAATCGACAAAAGAACGGTCCGTTTCGCAAGATTGAGGACTTGATGGAGGACTTGATGAATGTCCGCGGGTTCGGGAGCAAGAAGTTTGCAGCGTTGGAGAAATACTTGATGCTGAGCCAGCCTGCTCCCTCGCGGACTCCCAGTAAGAAGCTGGGCACCAGGCCGCCGCTGTAGGCACCCTTGTGCTCGGGCTTGAGAACCAATGCAACGTGCGCCTGCTCGTCGCTATAGGGGAAAGCCATGGAACGCAGATTCGAAGGTATCATTCCACCCGTCACTACACCTTTTTCCTCTGAGGGAGACCTCCAGCTGGACGTGCTTGAGCGCAACGTAGAGCGCTATCTCGCCACTGAACTCTCGGGTCTATTACTGCTTGGATCCAACGGCGAGGCGGTTCATCTCAGTGATCAGGAGCGTCTGCAAATGATTCGCCATGTGGCCCCGGTGGTGGCGGGACAAAAGCTGTTCTTGGTCGGGTTGAGTGCCCCGACGCTACGCGAGGCCCTGGCGACAACCGATGCGCTCTCGGACGTTCCGATCGACGCTCTGTTGGTCAGTGTTCCGGCCTATTACCGGAACCGGATGACGACAGGGGTCCTGGTCGACTATTTCACGCAAGTGGCTGAGAGCGCCCCCTTTCCAGTGCTCCTTTACAATGTTCCTCAGTACTCCGGACTCGAGATCTCACCCGAAGTGGTTCGAACGCTTGCCCCTCATCCGAACATCGTGGGGATGAAAGACAGTTCGGGAAATCTCCACTACATACAACATGTTTTCGCGGCGACATCCGATGCCGACTTCGAATTGATCATGGGGTCAGCTCAGGTGTTCGGTCCCTCTTTGTTGCTCGGAATACGGGCTGCCATCCTGGCGGTCGCATGTACCCTGCCCAAATTACCCATCCAACTTCTCCGCGATCAGCAGGCCGGACGCGATATCCGGCAGCAACAAGCGCGCCTTTTTCGGGTGGCCAACGCCGTCACTTCAATCTATGGGGTGCCGGGGTTGAAGGCAGCCATGAATTTGACCGGATTCGAAGGCGGCTCCTGCCGGGCTCCGCTGACAGATCTGACGGAGTCCGAAGTCGATCATCTCCGGCAGCTCCTAGACGAGCGATTCTGAAATAACGTACCAATTGCTGGCCGCGTCCCGCCCCAACCCTACGGGCGAACGGGGCTTGTTGTCCAGCCTGCAAGCTGTTGCCGGCCTAGCCAACAAAATGTTGCGGCCGATCTCTGTGTCGAGAGTCGTCGAAGATGCCGGGTATCGACTTCCTCCTCTCTCCTTGACCTCGACTCGCAAGGCCCGTTCGCAATTGGCACGTTATTTCGGAATCGCTCGTCTAGCACTCCAAATGGCTTAGCCGCCTGGTGGCAGGTTTGAAGAGAGGGCTCACCCAACCAGTCCTCGTCGCTTTGAGGCACCGCTTCACTGGAGTCGGACTCCCGGGTGAGGCAAAGAAAGCGATTTTTTACGCATTTTTCGCAGTTTGCCATCCCGAAGGAGGCGGGGCTGGGTTAGAATGGCACGAGTCGAGCCACATCGGGCTCCACTGTTGGGGACGTTGCGGCGAAGGCTGACAATTCAGGCATGTTTCGATTACACAAGCGAATCTACTCTAATTTGCTTTTGTGCGCCGACCTCGGGGCTGGCTTCGCAGCCTTGTTCCTGGCCTACCGACTAAGGTCCATCGTGCCGGTGTTACCACTCGAGATCAATCAGTATTTCTTTCCTGCGATTCTGCCCCTCTCGGAGTACTTCCTCTACTTTCTTGTCTTTCTGCCGTTCTGGATGGGGTTGTTACTGGCCACCCAGCGTTATGACGACGTGTTGCATATTGCGAACCGGCGGCAGTTGGGACGGATTGCAAACTTCCTGGTTCTTTCGGGTTTCTTGATGGGCTTTCTCGCGTTCACTCTACGCCTTCAGGTGAGCCGGCCCATCTTATTCGGTTTTCTGACAGTACAATTCATCTTGCTCCCACTGAACCGGATCGTGTTGAGCTGGGTCTTGAAGAGCCGCAACCTGAATGAGCACAATCAGATCAAGATCCTGATCGTAGGGACCGGACAAAGCGCAGCCCGGCTGGCCCGTCAGATTGAAAAGTATCGCCCCTGGGGCTACCACCTGCTGGGACATATTTCTGTCGATGAAGAGGTGGGGAAGTCAAACCTCCCCATCTTGGGGAAGTTAGAGGATTTGCCCAGTCTGTTACTGGCTGACATCGTTGCCGACGAAATCATCTTCATTGGATCGGAGATCAAGGATCGGGTGGGCTTCAGCGAGATGTTGCGACTCTGTGAGGAGATCGGCCTTCGCACGCATATGGCGACCGACTTTCTGGGGGCCAGCCATCTCAAGGTTTCGATCGATTACATGGAAGATCTCCCGCTGATCACTTTCTCGGCAGTTCCCGACCATGACATCGCCCGGATTGCCAAGCGGGTTGTAGACTTCGTCGTTGCCGGGATCAGCTTGGTCGGGCTCGCCCCGCTCATGTTACTCGTGGCCCTCGCGATTAGGATGACCTCGAATGGACCCATCCTTTACCACCAGACCCGTTGCGGCCTCTACGGTCGCAAGTTTCGGCTGATCAAGTTCAGGACCATGGTCGATGGAGCCGAAGACCGGCTCTGGGAGATCCGGCATTTGAACGAGATGGATGGGCCGGTTTTCAAGATGCGAAACGATCCTCGGGTCACTCGACTCGGCCGTTTTCTTCGCAAGCTCTCGATCGATGAGTTGCCCCAGTTTTGGAACGTCGTCAAAGGGGAGATGAGCGTTGTCGGCCCGCGAGCTCCGCTCCCGGATGAGGTCGCCCACTATACGCTCCGACAGCGGCGGCGCCTCAGTGTGAAACCCGGAATCACCTGCCTCTGGCAGGTTTCGGGTCGGAGTGAAATCGACTTTGAGCAATGGATGGCTCTGGACCTCCAGTACATCGATAACTGGTCTTTCGGATTGGACATGCTGATCATGCTGCGAACGATTCCCGCTGTCTTCACCGGTCGGGGAGCCAGGTAGGGGAAAGGGCCCGGGGGCGCCGTTCGGAGGAGAGATCCACGGCCGGGAGTCCAAGAGTCCTGCGCAGCCTCCGCGATGTCAGTTCCTCCTCTGCCACTCAGCCACGCGGCTGCCCCTCGCACTACCCGGGTGGCGCGGCGATTTGGAGTGCTGCAGCGGGGTGGTTGGCGACAACCTGGCGGGTCTCTCAGAATGGAGCTGCCGCTTTGGTACCCGGACGGTAGAATCAGACTCTACTTCCCCAATTTACGAGTCTTGCGCCTTCAGGTTGTGGGCGGCATTTGTTGTCGGCTAGATTGGGCAAGATTTAGCCTGGAACCTTTCCCGTTCATCCTGTCTAAGGATTTGGTAGACTGTGCTGGAGGTGATCCGAGTACGGAACGGATTATCGGAACAGAAAGCAGTTTTCATAAACCAGTTTTCATAGAGATCGTGAAAGGGAACTCAATGAATCATGCTGATCGCTGGGGCCGCGGTTTGAATTGGCCGCCCCTAGTTTGGCTTATTTTTCTGCATGCCGGAGTTTTGGCGGCTCCTTTCTTCTTTACCTTTAAAGGGATCCTACTGGGGTTCGTCCTCTATGCCATTACGGGTTGCTTCGGTATTAGCATCGCGTTTCATCGCTACTTTACGCATCGCTCCTTCAAGACCTATAAGTTGATTCGCTGGATGTTGGCAATCGTGGGCAATTTGGCCGGTGAAGGACCGGTAATTCACTGGGTGGCCGTTCACCGCAAGCACCATGCCCATAGCGACAAAGAGGGAGATCCACATTCTCCCTTCCACGGAAAATGGTGGTCTCACTTGCTCTGGTTCCTTCCCTGGATGTCCAAGGAAGAAGAGCATGAACTGCACGAACGCTGGACCCGGGACCTTCTGAGTGACGGATTCTTGCGCTTCCTCAACAGTAGCTATATGGTCTGGCACATCTGCCTTGGGCTTTCGCTCTACTTCGTCGGCTGGTTCTTCTGGGATCATTTCACGGCGGTGTCTTTCCTCCTGTGGGGAATGGCGGTACGGATGGTCTTTCTCCTGCACGCCACCTGGGCGGTGAATTCAGCGACTCACCTTTGGGGCTATACGAACTACGAGACTCGAGACAATAGTCGGAATCTGTGGTGGGTTGCCTTGATCACGTTTGGGGAGGGATGGCACAACAACCATCACGCTCATCCCGCCGCCGCCAATTTTGGCCATCATCGCTGGTGGGAAATAGACATTGCTTTCATCACGATTTTGCTGATGGAGAAGTTGGGACTGGCGTGGCAAGTCCGCCGCAAGTTCTCCTAAGTAGCCCAGTATCCTGGTAGGTTGGCAACCTGCAGTTCTTCGTATATTCCGTGACGTGAATATGTACATAGTCCTGTTGGGTGCACCGGGTTCGGGCAAGGGTACTCAAGCCAAGCGCCTTCAGAAGAGAATGTCTTTGCCCCATGTCGCCTCCGGGGACCTGTTCCGTGACAACTTGAAGCGGGAAACCAAATTGGGACAATTGGCACGGACATTCATGGACCGTGGCGACCTGGTTCCCGATGATGTGACGATCGAGATGTTGCGAGAGCGCCTGCGGCGACCGGACGTTGCCTCAGGAGTGATCCTGGACGGATTTCCGCGGACTTTAGCGCAGGCACAGGCCTTGGACGAGATGCTGAAATCGATGGGCCGAAAGCTGGACCAGGTAGTTTGTCTGGAGGTTTCCGATGAGGAATTGGTGAACCGGCTTTCAAATCGAGTAGTCTGCGGCGAGTGCCAACGGCCTTTCCATCTAATCTTCAATCCATTCGAGATATGTCCGGAATCACGTTGTAGAGGGGAATTCCTTTGTCAGCGTGACGATGACAAACCCGAGACGGTCAGGGCTCGCTTGGAGACTTTTCACGAGCAGACCCGACCGCTCATCGACTACTTTGGGAAGCGCAATTTGTTAGAGAGCATCGAAGGCCTCGGTTCTCTGGATGAAGTGGCTCGACGAATTGAGGAAGTAGTGCACTAGGAGCCTGTCCGAGTATTGGGGTGCAATCCGCACCAATACTCGGACAGGCTCCTAGCCCGCATAATTCAGTGCGCCGTGGATGATCGCGGGCCTGCAGCGACAATTTATGAATTATGCGGGCTAAAATCATCAGGTGAACCGCGCACGGGGCCTCGATCAAGCCATCTCCCGATCGCATTTCGATCTCATCGTGATCGGGGGAGGTGCGACCGGCCTCGGGGTGGCCTGGGACGCTTCACTCCGTGGGCTCCGTACGCTTCTGTTGGAAGGAGGGGACTTCGGTTGTGGGACTTCGAGCCGGAGTACGAAGCTCATCCATGGTGGCATCCGTTATCTGCGGCAGGGCCATATCAAACTGGTGCGGGAAAGTCTGCAAGAAAAGGCTTGGTTATTGCAGAAGGCGCCGGAGTTGGTTCATCCTTTGCGGTTCGTCATCCCCTGTCGAAACTGGTGGGATGTTTTAATCTACGGAATCGGAACCTCGGTATACTCACGGTTTGGACATTCCCGTTCGCAGCGGTTGAGCAAGTCTCAGCTAAAGCAACGCTTTCCCGGGCTGCGCACCTCCCGTCTCGTTCGCGGAGTTGATTACGCTGATGCTCAGTTTGATGACGCTCGGATGGCTGTCACGCTGGCCCGCCAGATTCATACTAACGGCGGTATTGCTCTGAACTATTGCCGTGTGCAGGCCCTCGGAGCATTCGATGGGGCCGGTCGCAGCGTATCTATGGTCGATCATTGCTCGGGAAAAAGCCACACTTTCCGAGCCAAGATGGTGGTAAATGCCAGCGGGGTCCAGTCAGATTGGATCCGGCGCCAGGTGGCACCGGGAGCCCCCCTGCGCATACGTCCCAGCCGGGGCAGTCACCTTGTGTTGCGCGGCCAAGTACTGGGTAGTCAGCAGCACGCTCTCATCATCCCCAAAACCGAAGATGGACGTGTGATCTTTGTAATCCCGTGGTTGGGTCGAAGCTTGATTGGCACTACCGAAATCGAGGTGCGAGACGTTGCGGTGCCCCCTCGAGTTTCCGCTGCTGAGGTAGACTATCTGCTCCATCACGTTCAGCCTTATTTGTCCAAGCCTGTGGGACGAGCCGACGTATCAAGTGTCTTCGCCGGATATCGGCCTCTGATTTCCCGCGCTTCCCGCGGCGCCAGCTCCAAATTGGTCCGTGATTTTGAGATCGAACACACCGGCCCCGGAATGATCAGTGTTCTGGGCGGCAAGTGGACCACTTTTCGTGTCATGGCGGAAGCCGCCGTCGATCAGGCAATGCGCTTGCTGGAACTTCCCCCTCGTCCCTGTCTAACCCGGCAGGTCACTCTTCGAGATCGTCTTGACATCGAATCCGATCCCGATCTCGATCAACCCCTGACGCCCGAGTTTCCCTATCGATGGCGGCAGGTCCGCCGGGCCGTACGCCAGGAGATGGCTATTTCGCTCGAGGATGTTTTGGCTCGTCGCACTCGTTGTTTGTTTCTGGATGCAGCCGCAACCTGGGCGATCGCTCCCCAGGTAGCCCGTTTCATGGCGCTCGAACTGGGTCATCCAGATGCCTGGGTGCGCGCTGAAGTGGCCAGATTCGAATTGATCGCCCGCCCATATGAGGTCCCATGAGGCACCCGGTCCTGGGTTTGCCTCCCACGCAAATCTTCTCGTAGGCTGGCGTGGTACAGTTTTCGACCAGATACTCAGATCAAAAAGATCAACCGATCATCGTCAGGATTGGATTCACATGAGGAGGAACCCCAAAATGTCCATCGTCAAGCGGTGTTTCAATCAACCCGCCCAGAGCATGCTTCGGGCCTGTTACGTCCTCGTCCTGATACTCGCGTGGCAGGTGACCAATGCTCCCCTGATGAGCCGGTTCGGGAGTACAGTCCTCCAGTTTCCACAAGTGGTTTTCAACGGGGGTTCAACCACCTCCTTCAATATCAACAATCCGAGCAGCACCAAAACGATCAGCGTCACTGTTCAGCTGTATTCACGGCAGGGGGCTCCTCTGGCCAACCAGCAAGTGAGCCTGATGCCAGGGGCGAGCGAGACAGTCGTTTTTGGAGATGTGCAGCTGTCCCTGGTAACCGGATGGGCCGAACTGAAGTCCGACGACGAATTCATCGCCACCGAGTTCTTCCAACTCTTCCAGGGAGGATCCCGGGTTGGAGTCTTGCCCAGTCCTGCCAGCGAGGAGATCCGGTTCTTTGGCTTCGTCAACGACCAGTTCAAATCAGGACTGGCGATCCACAACCCAAGTGCGACCGAAGCGACCCAATTCACTGTGCGCCTCAAAGATAAGGCGGGCCAGGAGCCTGTCAGCGAAAAAACAGTGACATTGGCAGCGCTTCAGTCCCAGGCGTCCTTCTTAGACGAAAATGAGCTGTTTGGATCGGCTCTGAGTAGCTTTGAGGGGGTGGTTGAGATCAGTGTTTCGTCGCCACCGGTGGCGGGGCTCTTCTTGATCCAGGAGAATGCCAGTGGTGCGGTGGCAACGGTGGCTGTCGAAGTGCAGAGCTTCGTCGTCACGGGCCCCGGAGAAGTTCCGCCACTACGTTCCCATGGCGCAGGACTTCTTCGCTGCCTTCGGACATGACGGCGTGGGAACCATCGCCACCCCGACGACGATCAACACCACCGACCTGGCCAGCATCCTGATGATTGCCATCCAGACACTGGAAAGACGCACAGCGGAGAACACCGAGTTGAAGACGCGGGTCGAAGAATTGGAGCGGGCCATCCAAAAGATGCGTTAGAGCGGGTGTCCACTGAGATGCCGGTAGAATCAACCTGGAGAGTTCGGAAAAGCTGTCTGACTCAGGAGGGCGAGCCTGCTTGAGAGGAGAAACCTGATCTTGGACGCTGGCCCGCGGATGGTTGAGGTGGCTCTGCCGATTCCGACAGAAACTACGTTTACCTACCGGATCCCATCCGGAGTGGAGGTGCGTCTCGGCTGTCGTGTGCTGGTCGAGTTCGGCCGTCGAAGGAGAGTTGGACTGGTCAAGTCGTATCTCCAGAAGGTGCCGGAATACGAAGTCAAGCCGATTCTCGAGGTGCTGGATCGGGAACCTCTGCTGAGTGGCGAACTCCTCGAGCTGGCCGATTGGTTGGGAAAATACTATCTGGCTCCGCCTGGCGAGGCGCTACGCGTGATGCTTCCCCCAGGGCTGTTGCAAAACCAGAAGGCAACACGGAGCGGTCCCTTTTCGTGGCCCTCGAGAAACCAGTTGGCGGTGGTCGAGCTGCGGGAGGAAGTAGATCTGACCCGGCGCCAGCAGGAGCTACTGCGGCTACTCGGCGGGCGAAGATTGCCGGCTCTAGTACAGCCCTTCCTGCAGGAAACAGGAGCCAGTTTGGCTACTCTGCGCCGCATGCACGAGAGGGGCGCTATCCAATTGAGGCAGATTCGGCTGGAGAGATCTCCCTGGATGGTGGAGCCCGTGGCCCTGCGCCGTTTTGAGTTGAGCGAAATCCAGCAACCGGCGCTCGACCGCGTGGTTCTAGGAATTGAGCGCGGTCAGTTCGGAACCTTGCTCTTGCACGGCGTTACCGGCAGCGGGAAGACCGAAGTCTATCTGAATGCTATGGAATCGGTTTTGCGGCAGGGGGGCAGTGCTCTGATGCTGGTTCCGGAAATCGGCCTGACGCCACAGACATCCGCCGCCATCCGAGCCTGGTTCCGTGATCAGGTGGCAATCCTGCACAGCGGCCTTTCCGACGGGGAGAGAGTCGACCAATGGCGGGCCATCCGGGAAGGTCGCTGCCGGGTGGTCTTGGGAACTCGCTCGGCGGTGTTTGCACCGCTTTGCCAGCTGGGACTTATCATCGTCGACGAAGAACACGACGCTTCCTACAAGCAGGAGGAACTACCTCGGTACAACGCCCGAGATACGGCCATCAAACGGGCCCAGATCGAGAATGCTTTCGTGGTCCTGGGAAGCGCCACTCCCCAACTCGAGACCTATTACCGATCTCAGCAGCAACGAATCGAGTTGGCTGAAATGCCGGCCAGGGTTCTGGAAAGGCCTCTCCCAACCGTTCACGTAGTGGATATGCGCGTCGAATTCCAGCGGCATGGAAAGGCGGCCTTCCTTTCCGATTTGTTGGAACGCTCGATCCGGCAGCGTCTCGACAAGAGGGAACAAGTCCTGATTCTGCTCAATCGAAGAGGGTATTCATCGAGCGTTCTGTGCCGCAGCTGCGGGCACACCGAGGCCTGTGAAAATTGCAGCATCAGCTTGACTCACCACTTGGAATGGGCTCGCTTGATGTGCCACTACTGCGGCTACGGCCGATCGGTGCCAAAGCAATGCCGGAATTGTGGCAAGGAGTATGTCTATTTTCTGGGAGAAGGAACCGAGAAAGTAGAGGAGAAACTGCGGGAACGTTTCCCAGAGGCGCGAGTGGAACGGATGGATCGGGACTCGGTTCGGCGTAAAGGGAGTCTGCAAAGGCTTCTCGGAGCCTTTGCCGGAGGAACAATCGATCTACTGGTAGGAACCCAAATGATCGCTAAGGGTCACGACTTTCCCGGTGTGACGTTAGTCGGAGTTCTGGCCGCCGACCAGGGTTTGAAGCTGGCCGACTTTCGGGCTGCCGAAAGGACTTTCCAGCTGATCACCCAGGTAGCCGGACGAGCCGGTCGGGGAGACCGGTCGGGGGACGTCGTGATTCAAACCTACTATCCAAACCACTATGCTCTCCGCTATGCCTGTGCCCAGGACTATCTTCAGTTCTTCCGGCATGAACTCAGCTTTCGGCGCCGCTTTCGCTATCCTCCTTTTACGGCCATCGCCAATCTACTCACTCGGGGAGATCAGCAACTCAAGATGGGTGAGTTGGCAGAACACCTGGCTGAGAGGCTCCTGCATTGGAGAGCCCAATTTTCGGTACCAGAAGAGCTTCGCATCCTGGGGCCGGCACCGGCGGCGATTCAGAGGATTCGGGGAGAGTACCGCTTTCAGTTGATTCTCAAGACCACCAATCGCAAGCAGCTTCATCAAGTGTTGGCTGCCACATTGCAGGAACTCGAACCCCGCTTGCGCCGGCATCTGGTGGTCGATATCGATCCCGTCAATTTGCTTTAGCCCGGATTATGCACGAGTTTTCGGCTGCAGGGCCGGGATCATCCGCTCTGACTGCGTTCCCCACCCTCGGGCTCCTCGACAGAGTGCATGACTATGACTGCGGGGCCCTCGGGCGTGAATGAAACCTTGTCAGAGCGGCGCTTCCGACACTTCGCTTCGAAAACGCGTGCATTATCCGGGCTAGCCCGGATTATGCAAGAACCGTAGGCCGGAGTTGAAAAGAGAGTCGAAAGTGGCCCAAATCGGGAGATCGAAGGTGCGACAGGCGGATTTTCGAGGGATCTCTGTGGACGAGCCGTGTGGAGTAGGTGGGGGAGTGAATTTCAGACGGAGTTGGGCCTGAATGAGTGTCCTAAACGATCATTCGGGAGCTAGGAGAGGCTAGCTGGAGTTAAGGCGATTCAAGACGAGGAGGAAAAGGGCCTGCTCCGGAAAGCCGGAGGAAAGATGGGCCCAGATGCGTCGAGTGGTTTGTCGAACCCGCGCCCCAATTTTGAGGACCCGGCGACGCAAAGTTTCGATTTCGAGTGTCTGCCAGGGGGTTCCATACAGATAATCGCGGAGTCGGACGAACATCTGGTAAGCCAGCCCATGCAGGAGAAGTCGAAACTGGTTGGCCAGGAATCGATGACAGCTCAGCCGATCCATACTCAGATGGTTCTTAAAAGCCTTGATGAAGTTCTCCGACTGTCCTCGATCGGTGTAGTGATCATAAAGGGACTGGGAAGAGAGATCGTCTCGGTTGGTGACCACAAAGCGACGATTGATCCCCCGATGGTCGACTTCCACTTTGACGATGACGCGACGGAATCGATCCCAGCTGCTGGCTCGATAAAGAAACTCGTCAAACTGACGCTGTTTTTCCTCGAACTCGTCGAACCTGAGTCGAGTCGACTCGAGCATCGGCTCGACCATCCGTTGCAGGCGGGGGTTCCGGCTTAACCCAATGACATATTGGAGTTTGTTCTCTTCAGATTCACAGAACTCGTAGAGCCGAGGCGTGGCAAAGCCGCTGTCGGCCCGGATCTCAATTTGAAGTTCCTTGCCAACTTCTCGTCGAATGGCTTTCACGATTCGTTTCAGAATAGGAACGATGTGAGAGGCAGCCCCCTTGTTTCCAGGCCTCAATACGACAGTGACCAGGTCCCCCGTAACGGAATCGAAGATCAGCCAAGGATGCAGAATGTGGTTTCGGTAATAGCCGTGGTAAAAAGAGAATTCCTGCTGGCCGTGAGTGTGGTCGTCAGTACTGTCCAGGTCCAAGATGACCTGGTCGGGGCGTCTCTTCTTCAGCGAGCGGACATAACGCTGTAGGAACCCCCGGCTCAGACGCATGAGATCCTTCTTGCTGACAGAGTTTTCCAAACGGGAAAAAGTTGCCTGGGTGGCCAAGTCAGGATCGCTCTCAGGTAACTGATCACAGACGGTCTTGAGCATGGGATCCGAGCGCAGCGTGTCCGCGTCATTGCAGTCTTCGTACCCGGCAACGATCTGAAAGACTCGTTGTCGGATCAGCTTTAACTGCTCATGACGAACGTAGCGTTGGTCCCGGCTATCCGCAATACACGAACTGAAGTCCTCGCAGAGTCGATCTTGCCGATCCAGGGAACCAAACAACAGCCATCCGGCATCGGAAGTCAGGTTCCCACCATCAAAACGAGCCGTGATTTGTGTGTGCGAGTGAAATGCCAGGGTGGTCTGACAGACTGGGTTTGACATTGCCGTAGTTCTCCGATAAGGATTTGTTTAATAAACCCTTTTATATCAGAGAGCTACGGCATTTTTTCTGGTCCCCAATCCACTCGAATCCGGATCTCTTGCATAATCCGGGCTAGACACCTGTGCAAGGTGTCTTCTTAACAGCTGAGTTTGGCCTTAGCCGTGCCTGTGCCCGTGCCTTTGCCCATTCCGGATCAGTCTCGGTGCAAGCTGGACTTGGGAGAGGAAAGTAATAGCAACCCCCGGGCGTTTGGCAGATACCGTCAAAAGAAGGTTTTGGAGGTGTTAGGGCACAGGAATGTTCCGATTGCGGTCCCTTGGACCTGGGGAGTTCGCCGGGCGGAGCCGACTCCTACAATGCGTGAGTTGGAACTGAGGCGGCGAGTGGGAGCCTGTCCGAGTAGAAGTCCCCCTTGAGCCATCCGGCAATGATAGGATAGCGATTCCAAATGGTGATTCCCTCTCCAACCACTCAGATAGATCCATTTCAGAATATTCGCGGCTTTGCGCCGGAGGAATTATTCCGCTTGCTCGAGCAGATTCTGGGGTTCTTCCCGGAGGAGTTCCGTTATCGAGTCCAGCGGGTGATCGACAACGTCCCTGCCGACGGCGACAACATGCACAAAGTCTTCGAGTTGGTGCGCGGGCAGTGGCGTGGCATCACTTCGGAAGAGTGGGTGCAAATCGCGATTACCGGCCCGTCTCAGGCTGGGAAGTCGTCTCTCTTGAGGGCGATTCAGCGGCAAGAGACCGGCCTTCAGCCGATCTTTCGGATTCTGGAGACCCCGGGTTTGGAGGAATATCTGGGTTTTGGGAGTGCTTCCGGGTCTGCGCAGCGAATTGCGCGATCCGAGGTAGTCATTCTAGTGCTGGACGGGCGCTACGAACTGACGCCAAAGACCCTGGAGATGGTTGAGAGTGTTCGAAAGTCGGGGCGTCCACTGCTGGTCATCTTGAACAAGATGGATCTGGTTGAAGATCCCGGGAAAGCCGTAAAGGAGGCCAAGGGTTGGCTCGGGCAAACGGTCTTTCCCACGTCGGCCAAAGATCCGGCAAGCATCCGTCGACTGTTGCGCGCCGTGGTCGCCGCCAATGCCCGAACGCTCTATCCCCTGAGTCAGAACTTCCCGGAATTTCGAGAAGCAATCTGCGACGGGATCGTTGCTCAGGCGGCTCTGACTGCGGGTTTGGTCGCCGCCATTCCGATCCCGGTTAGCGACTTGTTGCCTTTGACTGCTGTGCAGACGGGGATGATCCTGAAGACTGCCCGCAGTTTTGGGTATCCGATCACCCGAAAGCGGGCACGAGAACTGATTCCAATGTTGCTTGCCGGAAGCCTGGTGCGGGAGGGAGCGCACCACTTGCGCGAGCATTTCCCCCGCCAAGCCAAGCTGATTTCAATAACGGTAGCCGGAATCTGGACCATGTTGCTAGGGAAGTTGGCGATGCTCTATTTCGAGCAGTTCGCGGAGACGGAGCGGGGCGCCAAGATGCTGGAACTGCCGCAGATCCCCCAATGAGTGATTCACAAGAGAATTGTCATCAGTCAAGAGGACCGTCCGCGCCCCAGCGAAGGGAGCACGCGCGAGCCCTGAAAGGCGCCTTTGCGATCACGGCGACGTTTATGCTTGCCGAGTTCTTGGGCGGGATCTGGACCAACAGCCTGGCCCTGATGGCCGATGCCGGTCACATGCTGACGGATGCAGCGGCTCTGGCTCTAAGTCTGTTCGCCATCCGGTTCAGCCAACGTCCCGCCACTTCGCGAAAGACCTATGGCTATTTTCGAGTCGAGATCCTGGCGGCCCTGGCCAATGGATCCGCCCTCTTCTTGATCTCTGGTGGAATCCTGTACGAGTCCTATCACCGGTTTCTCACACCAGAGGCAGTCAAGAGCCGGGAAATGCTGGTGATTGCCGTGATCGGTCTGATCGCCAATCTGGTCTGCATCCGGATTCTCCACTCCGGCCACAACCACAATCTGAACATTCGAGGAGCCTTTCTTCATGTGATTGGGGACCTGCTGGGATCGGTGGCTGCGATTCTCGCTGCTCTAACCATGATCTGGTGGCAGGTTTACTGGCCCGACCCGGTAGTGAGTGTGTTGGTCAGTCTTCTGATCTGCTTCAGTGCATGGAGGCTGATGCAGGAATCAGTTGAGATTCTGCTCGAGGGAGCTCCAGCTCATGTCAGCGTGACTGCCATGCGCCAGGCACTGTGTCGGGTGCCGGGTGTGGAGTCAGTGCATGACCTGCATGTGTGGACCTTGACCTCAGGTCTCCATGCCATGACATGCCATGCTGTGATCGATACCGAGAATACCCAGGACCTACTGCATCAGATGAACCAGGTGAGCCGCGACAAATTTGATGTGCGTCACACCACGATCCAGCTCGAGACAGAGGACATTTGCTCGGGCGAAGCCCATAACTGTCACTAGGCATCAGGCATGTCTGAGAGCAAACTTCGTCCCATCACACAGAGCCGCGAATTGGTGGAAGCGGACCTTTACGATGATCTGCTTTGCCGTTATGAGAGGGCGCTGGTGTATGCGGGAGAAATTCGCGAGAAGCTGCGGGCTCAGGACGATGCCGATGAGCATATTTCACGACTCAAAGGGGATGTCAGCCGTCTCCAGAAGAGTGTGGCTGTCGACGAAGCCTATGTCCGACTCTTGGAATCGGCATTGCAAAGGTTGGGCATCCTGCCTCTCGAGAAATGACGAATAGGAGAATCATGGCAAGACCTTCTTCTTTGAGCCGGATGAACAGGTACGCCATCCTCGTTCTGGCTGGGGCCTGTCTTTTTGCTCCTCTCGGCGGTCAGAGTCAAGCCGAGAGGCCGGAAAGTGAGAACCGCAGCGAGATTACTGAGCAATCATCTCCCGGCCAGGTATCCGACTCGGTCTGTCAATCCTGCCACCCTGATCTGTATCAGGCCTTTCAGGAAACAGGGAAGGCGCGTTCCTTCTTTCGGCCCAGTAGCGAACGTTCGATCGAGAATTTCGCAAAATTTCCCTATTACCATGAGCCGTCCAGTCAGTATTACGAGATGGTTTGGAAAGAATCGATTCTTTGGTTTCGCCGCTATATGAAAGATGCCTCAGGAGGGGACGTCCTGGTTTTCGAAGTCGAAGTCAACTGGATTTTGGGGTCCGGCAGTCAGGTTCGAAATTACCTTTACCAGACCCCCTTGGGGGAACTCTTCCAGCTTCCGTTGGCCTGGTATGCAGAGCCCGTTGGTTGGGCCATGGCGGCGGGCTACGACAATTCTTAGCATCAGGGAGTGCTCAAATCGCTCCGCAGGGAGTGCCTTTTTTGCCACAACGCATATCCTGAGCTGGAAGTCGGAAGCGATCGTCACGGGGCACCAAATCGCTTCCCCAGAGATCTCCCTCAGGGAATCGGCTGTCAGCGCTGCCACGGTCCGGCTGCCTCTCATGTGGCAGCTTACCAGGCTGGAGCTTCAGCCAGCCAGGATCCCATACTCAAGCTGAGTCAGTTGCCCCCGTCGCGACGTCGCGACGTCTGCAACCAGTGCCACTTTCAGCCCTCCCATCTGACCGCCGGAATCCGCCGATTCGGCCGTGGGGACTACTCTTACCAACCCGGCCTGGGGCTTTCGAGCTACCGGGTGGAAGTCGATGTGGAGCAGGAGGGGAGAACCCGGTCGGAACGATTCGAAATCAATCATCACGCCTATCGCCTGCAGCAGAGTGCCTGTTTCCTGGAGTCGAACGACGAGCTGGAATGCGTCACGTGTCACGACCCTCATCGCAAAGCAAGCCGTGAACCGGCGCATTACCGGAAAGTCTGCCTGTCTTGCCACGGCAGCGAGGACAAGGGGTGCTCTCGGACAGAAAAAGAAGTCCTGGCTGGTCCTGCTCAAGACTCGGGCAATTGCGTTTCTTGCCATATGCCGAAACGGCGAGCTCAGGATGTGGTCCGAGCAGTGGTGACCGACCATTTCGTCCAACGCCCTTCGAGTCTCGACTGGACGGGGCAGCTGCGCGATACTTTCCCCGCCGTAAGGTCAGTCCAAATCGTGGGGGAAGCCCAACTATCCGAGATCGAGCAGCAGATCTATTCCACGGTGGCTTCGATTCGGCTGCTCCCTGAGGCCGAGCAAGTGATCCGCCTCCACGGTTTGCTCGGTACATTCCCGATGGACCAGCCCGAGCCCTACCACGATCTGGCACTGGGCTTGGTGAGAGTGCGGCGCTATGAGCAGGCGAGGGAAATACTGCGGCTACTCCAGACGAGCTGGCCTGACTTTCCGCTCACCAAAGATTGGCTGGCACTGGTCGAGTCGATTTCGGGAAGGAGTGTACAAGCTGTCGATTTGCTGAGAAATGCAGTAGTCGAAAGCTGGCGACCTGAATCGATTTTTAATCTGACTCGCCTGCTGGTTGGGGGGCAGGTCCTGGATGAGGCTCGTGACCTCTTTGAAGAAGCGATAAGACTGCGGCCCAGTATGCAGAGTGCGGCGTTTCAGATTGGTCGTATGCTTATCGATGAGTCCGAATTTGAAGAAGATGAGAAGCATTTTCTGCGAAGCCTGAGCATGGATCCGCTCTATGCTCGCTCCTATCTCGGGTTGGCAGAGGCCCTCTTCGAGCAGCAGAAGACTGAAGAAGCCATTGTCTGGCTCAGGCTGGGAGAGGGTGTGGTTCGACAGGCTGACACCCTGAGCCAGCAAATCAGAATTCTGCAGGCCAAACTGCCCTAGGCACCTCTCCCCTTGCAACTTGCCTACAGTCGGGTCTTGCAAACGATGGGCGATCGTGCCGACCACTTCCTTGTGTTCGGGGCTTCGTGCTTCAGATGCAACTGCATCACTCAACGTTACCGTGATTCCTATCACCGAGAATGGCCTGTCTTTTGGTTAGGATTGGCCGAAATTTCGCGGATCTAGGGGAGGAGTCAAGTGAACGCGATTGCCGAAAAGCTCGAACCGGAGGGGATTTCCAGGTTGGGAAAACTGAGCAATCAGCTCTGTCCCACTCATGGCCTCCACTTCAACCCTATGATTAGCGAAGGATGCGGTCGGTGTGAGGAGGAGATCAAGCAGGCCAAGCAGCCCGGCTCGCGCTCCTGATCGTGGCCGTGGTCCTGTTTGCCGTGGTTACAGTCATCGCGCAGGTAACGTGGCTTTGGCTCAGTGCCCCGAGCCAAGAATCAGAGTCTGCAGTGATCTCACGATCCACGGATTGATTCCCCGGCACTAGTGCATTGTCCGATAAGTTCCAGATGTTAATATTGGCCGAGCGATTCGCGAGCATTTTGGGCCTTTGCCAGGATTGAGTCAGCAGTGGCGCGCCACTTGAAGGGCTTGGCCAAGCGTTGATTGTGAACCCGAATATATCTTTTGATTTCCTGTCTCAACTCTTGGACGCTGCTGAAAGAGTTTCTGTAGATCGAACGGCGCTCCAGCTGTGAGAACCAGCTTTCGACGGCATTGAGCCAGGAGGCGCTAGTGGGCGTAAAGTGGAGGTGGTATCGGGGCCGCTGGGCCAGCCAGCTTTGAACCTGCTTGGTCTTATGAGTGCTCGAGTTGTCCAGGATTAAGTGGACATCCAGTTCGGGCTCGACCGCTTGATCAATCTGGCGGAGAAAAGCCAGGAACTCCTTGGCTCGGTGCCTATTGGTGATGCGGCCCATGACCTCACCTGTCACCACATCGAATGCGGCATACAGACTGGCTGTACCGTGGCGCTTGTAATCGTGTGTCCGGCGTTGGATCTGTCCCGGTCTGAGCTGGAGCATCGGCTGAGTTCTATCCAGAGCCTGGATCTCAGTTTTCTCGTCCACGGATAGAACCAGCGCATTGTCGGGCGGATCCATATACAGCCCCACCACATCGATTACCTTTTCGGCGAAGTGAGGATCGTTGCTGATTTTAAAGTTACGGACTCGATGCGGCTTCAGGTCGGCTGCCTTCCAGATCTGGGCGACTTGATGTTTGCTCACTCCGGAGTGTTCGGCCATCAGTCGCACACTCCAGTAGGTCGATTCCCGTGGGATGCGTTCAACGGTGGCTTTGAGAATAGCTCGCACATTGGCATGCGATAGCTTCCGCGGACGGCCCGATCGAGGTCGATCCTCCAGTCCTGACACTCCCTGCTCAAGATAGCGCCTGCGCCACATTTGCACACTCAGTAGCCGCTTGGAGAGCCTTTCCGCAACTTCAGTCGCCGTCAGCCCCTGGCCGCAAGCCAGAATTATTTGAGCCCGTTCGGCCAAGACTCGATCGGTCTTGGAAGCCCGCAACCAGGACTCCAGTATTCTTCGATCTTGTTCGGGTAGCTTTAGTCGAATGTGGGGTCTTGCCATGCCCAACAATAGCAAACTACCCTGACAATTAACATCGGGAACTTTCAGGACAGTGCACTAGGCCCAGCGGGGCACCGCTTCCAAGAGTTCCGGCTCCTCCAGATCTAGCGCGAGTTCCTGGAAAAGGTCCCGGGGTACGCCGCGCCACTCTAAATGCTCCACACTGGCGTCAATTTCCGAATCCTCACGAAGAGTGGCCAACATTCTGTACAAGAAAGCATCTTCACGTTGCTGCCGAAGATTGGCTGACAGCCGCTCCGGGCCGCGTACCGAAACGTCCCAACTTGAAGCGTAGTCGGGGATAGATTCGATGTGTCCGTAATGAGCGAGAATCCTGGAGCTGGATTTGGGGCCCCACCCCGGGATTCCGGGAATTCCATCGGCTGAATCTCCCACCAATGCGAGCCAGTCCGGGATCGACACTGGAAGGACCCCGAACTTCTCCTTCACCCCCTGCTCATTCATGAAGCTTTGAGCCCTTCGATTCAGGCAGATAACCCGATTTCCTCGTACACATTGGGCCAGGTCTTTGTCGGGTGTGCAGATCACAATTTGGCCAACTCTGCGGTCCTCTCGAAGCTGGGCAGCGGCAGTGGCTAGGGCGTCATCTGCTTCTACTTCCACCATCGGCCAAATAACTATGCCACAAGCCTGAGCGGCCCGTTCCACCCAATCGAACTGGGCGAGGATCAACGGATCGATCCCTGCAGAGGATTTGTAGGCGGGAAATATCTCATTTCGGAAAGACTCGATCTCATGGTCGAAGGCGCAGCCGATATGGGTGACATTTTGGCCCCGGATCAAACCTAACAAGCTGCGAGTGAAGCTGATCGTAGCACCGATTTCGTCACCGGCTGAGTTGGTCTTGGGAGGAGAGCCGTAAAAGGCTCGGAAGAGTTCGTAGGTTCCATCGACCAGAAAGGCTTGCAAGGTACCTCCATGTCAGCTCTGATACAGGTTGTCAATCTCCTGGTGATAGTGTTCCAGAACAGCCGATCGTCGCACTTTTAAGGTGGGCGTCAGAAGTCCATTTTCAATACTCAAGCTGTCGCTCAGCACCAAGAATTTCTTGATTGTCGACCAGGGAGGTAGCTCCCGATTCGCCTCCTCGACACAGCGGACGAAGTGGTCGTGCACCGGCTCTTGCTGAAGCAGATCCTCCAAGCGAAGATCCTCGGGCAGGGAATAACGCCTGGCATATCCAGGAAGAAGATCAAGAGAAGGAAAGATCAGGGCTGTACAGTAGGGGTGTTCGCGGCCCAGAATCAGGGCCTGTTCGACCAAAGGATCTTGGCGGAGTCGATTCTCGAGCGGTTGCGGGATTACGTATTTTCCGGTAGAGAGCTTGAAGAGGTCCTTCTTCCGATCGGTAATCCTGAGATGTCCTGCTGGCCCAAATTCTCCAATATCGCCGGTGTGGAACCATCCCTCTGGACCGAGACATTCGGCAGTCAACTGCGGGCTGCGATAGTAGCCGCGCATGACGTGGGGTCCACGTGTCAGAATTTCACCGTCCTCGGCGATCTGAACTTCAATACCTGGCAGCGGAGGTCCTACCGTCCCGGCACGGTTGTCATCCGGCAGATTGAAGCTGATGACCGGACTGGTCTCGGTCAGCCCGTAACCCTGCAAGATCGGAATGCCGGCGGCGGCGTAGATTCTGACTAGATCTTCGCGAAGCGCAGCTCCTCCCGAGATGATGAATTCGATCCGGTTCCCGAGGGCTTTTCGCCACCGAGAAAATACGAGGCGATCGACGATACGATCCGAGATACGAAGGCGGCTGTGGGGGGTATTGATTTTGAACCGTTGCGCTTTTGCCAGGCCCCATTCGAAGAGCTTCTTTCGAACTCCTCGTAAATTTCCACCCCTTTCCAGAATTCGATCGTAGAGCTTTTCGAGAACCCTGGGAACTGTAGCGAAAGTATTCGGGCGCACTTCTGTCAGGTGCTCGCGCAAATGTTCGGCGTCCGTGAAATAGACCTGCATGCCATAGTTCATATAACCATAGTTCATCATCCTCGCGAAGGCATGGGTCAATGGCAGAAAAGAGAGCGCCACCTGGCCGCGGCCGGGCTGCAGAATTTGCATTCCGGCGAAGGCTGCGAGCACATTAAAGGAGAGATTTTCGTGGCTCAGCATCACCCCCTTGGGATCTCCGGTGGTTCCCGATGTGTAGACGATAGTGGCCGGCTCATGTGGATGAGTCTCGGATCGTAAGCGGCGGGCAGTCTCGGGATCTTGCGCCAACAGATCATCGCCCAATTCAGCCACGGCTTTCCAGGAGACGACATCGACTCCTTGGGCTGTAAGTCGGCTCCTAAAGGGATCAAGATCTGCCACGGACGCTTTGACGATGATTGTTTCCAAGTAGGAAAGTTCGTGAACCGAGGGAATCAGGAGACCGAGCAACTCCGTGTTTGAAACCACCATGGCCCGTGCTTGGGCATGTTTCAAAATGAACCGAATTGTGGCTTGGGTATGGGTGAGGTAGATCGGGACATCGATCATTCCTGAAATCAGGCAGGCCATGTCGGCGATGACGAAATCGGCGTCACTGTGCATGAAAAGACAAATACGGTCGCTGCGAGCCAGATTGAGGCGAGTCAATCCACAAGCGATCCGATCCGCCTCATCCTGCAAGCCGAGGGTGGAATGGCCAGCCCAGGCGCCGTTTCTCCAATGATTGAAAGCCTTGGAAGCAGGGTTCCGCTCGCAGGCTTCTACGAGCAAGGAAGGAACGGTCCGCCCCAAGAAGTTTCTTGACTGTTTCTCCATGTGCGATCCCCGTGACAACAGTCTACTGCTTCTGAGAGTAATTTTGCAGGTGTGATTGGTTTGAACCGATCTGGGATGAGTCGGCCGGTCAGTTGCGTTCAAACCAGCAAAAGACTAGAGTTCCTAGGTCTATGATTCAAAGACGCTATTGGTTGGGAATAGTGCCCTCTCTGTTGTTATTCGCGGGTGTCGCCCGCTTCCCGACGTCCCCTGTTCAAGAGAGCCAAGTCTCGAGTCAAAGTTTCGAGAACACGTCTCTCCGTTTGAGCGAGCGATCAGGGTTCTTCGGAACCGACAACCTGGTCTCGAACGAGACATCTTTCTTGCACGTTCAGCGAGATATCGAGCATTTCGCCGAGCCTGGCCAAGCTTACGTCGGGGTCGGACCCGATCAGAATTTTACCTACATCGCGGCTGCCAAGCCCTCGATTGCCTTTATCATCGATATCCGCCGTGACAACCTGCTGCATCACCTTTATTACAAGGGAATTTTTCTGAATTCGAGGAATCGTTGGGAGTATCTTTCTCAGCTTTTCGGACGTCCCCTCGACTCGATCGAGCCCAATAAGGCCGCCAATGCGGCTGATCTGGTGGACAAGATCGACCGAATTTCCCGGGATCAGCAGTATTTCGGATCCAGTTTCGACCGTCTCTTCAACAACTTGCGTGAGCGATTTCCCAAACTGCTAGTCGAGATCGATCGGGCCAAGATGTATTCGGTGGCATCGACTTTCTTCGAAGACGGCTTCGATGTCCGTTACGAGATCCCTGGGCGCCCAATGTTGACCTTTTTCCCCAGTTTTGGACAGCTGATGAGGGAAACTGATCTGAAGGGAAACATGGGTCACTACCTCAACTCCGAAAAGGACTTCCAGTTTCTCAAGACTCTGCAAGAGGGCAATCGAATCATCCCGGTAGTTGGCAACTTCGGTGGGCCTAGTGCCCTGAAGGGCATCGGCACTGAACTGCTAAACCTAGGCCTTACTGTCTCGGTCTTCTACCTCTCAAACGTCGAGTTCTACCTGTTCCGCAACGGCATTTACCGGCGCTTTGTGGAAAACGTCAGGCATCTGCCGACCAATGGTCGGAGCTTGTTCATCCGCAGTTATTTCAATAACTGGTTCGGCACCTGGCGGACTCACCCGCATGCCGTGCAGAATTACTTCTCAACCTCGTTGGCACAACACATTCAGCGTTTCCTCGAGTTGGATGACAAGCGCCCCTATCACAACTACTGGGATCTCGTGACTCGAGATTACGTTGGGGCTTCAGCCCGTCCCACTTCGGTCTTGTGAGGCGGAACTAACTACTAAGTTTGATAGCGGTTTATCTTGACGAATGAGTCAAGTCTGACGAGTCGCCCTGAAAAGGGCAAAAAGATAACAGCCCAGGGCAACGCCACGCCCTGGGTAAGTCGAGAGAGGAATGAGGAAGCCTGAAAGGCTTCGCGATAATTCTCCCCGACATTCTTTTGCTGGACAACCGAATTCTCAGGGTCTCCCGCGTCACACGAGGCTCGTTCCGGAATTGATAATCAAAAGGGGAATTCGATTTCGCGCAGCCCTTCAGGCCCTTCGCTTCGAAAACGCGCGAATTATGCGGGCTAGGAGTCTGCGCGGCAGGAGTTTCTGATCAACGTGGAATTTCCAATTCTTGAGTTTATGTTTCGGGGTGCCCTATAAGAGAAAGGGCGATCTTTATCGTGCTTCCGCTTGCAGAGGCGGCCGAACTGCTGAAAATGAGCCCAGGGGGAGGGCATCTTTCCGTCCGAACCTGCTCAGCAGGTGGGTAGGCGCCCATGCATGCGTTTCAAGTTCAGGGCGAGACAGACCAGGTCCCACTCGCCTTCCACTTTTTCGAGTCCCCTCAAGCTGAAGGTTCGAAAGCCAAGGACCTGTTTAACCCAGCCGAATACAGGTTCCGCGATCACCTTGCGCCGGCGGTAGACAGTTTGCCCCGCCTCCGTGCCCAGCTTCTTGAACATGCGCAGCGTGGCGGGGAGATTTTCCGACGGCTCTGGATCTCGCCCCTCTCGGCCCAAAGAGATGTAGCCATCGATCTCGCGTTCTTCTAGACCTTCAAAGTTCTCCTCGGACTTATACCCGGCGTCGGCCACTACCTGCTCGGGAGGGTGCTCCAGGTTCTCTTGGACCGCATCGATCATCCCCAGTAATTGTCTGTTGTCGGCCGCGTTATTGGTAACCCCCGTGGCCACGATCATCTGTGTCTCCTCATCCACAGCGGCTTGCGTGTTGTAGCATTGTTCGAATCCCCCAGAGCTCTTCATGATTCGACTTTCCGGATCTGTAAAGTTGTCTTGGGCCTTCTCCTCGGGAACTCCAAACTCCCACTTGAAGGGGCGTCCTCCGCGCGGGTTCTTGCGACCGTCTCCGGGCTTGCGGCCGCGCTTCCGATCCGCCTCGGCCTGCCGTTGCTCCACGCGCTGCTTTGCCTCCCCGATCTTTTTCAGCCGATCTTCGCGGCGGCGTAACTCTTCAGGCAGTTCGTCTCCCTGATTCTCTTCGCCGTAGAGCTCGTCTTCCGCTTTATCCACCTGCTGCGCACGATCCAACAGTTCGGCGATCTCTCCTTCCAGCCTTTTCTCTTCTTCCAACATCCGTGAATAGCTCATCGCCTTATGTTTGCTGGCGTTGGCCTTGATCTTACAGCTGTCCACCGCCACTCGCCCCAGCTTGACCAATCCCGCCTCGGCCGCGATCCGCGCCACCTGTCCAAACAGTTTCTTGAACTCTTTGAGATGACGTTGACGAAACTCCGCCATCGTCCGGTGGGCTGGAAAATTACCCGCCGACAACACTCGAACAGCCACGTCCTCATACACTCGACGAGCCAGTTTCCGCGACGAGAACGTTCCCGTCGCGTACCCATAAATCAGGATCTTCACCATCATCCTCGGATCAAACGGCCGATTGCGCCGCCCGTCCCCTTCGTACGGCGCGTAGAATCCACTCAGATCCAGCTCATCCACCGTTTCGGAGATAAAGTAGGACAGATGATCTTCCGGCAACCAATCTCGCGGGGAGGGGGGTAGCAAGAAGCTCTGCTCCGGCTGGTACTTCCGAAATGTCGTTCCCATATCGCCATTTTATTCACCAGCCCGGACATTTCCTGCCGCACAGACTCCTAGGGCTTCGCCAAGTTCATTTGAAGGATCCGGTGGCACTACCGAGCCTGGAACAACTGGGCCCTGCCGTCGCCTTTCTCTTGGAGACCCATGCTTCTGTAGCTATGATTAGCCGCAATGAATGCAGCCGATCTCGACGCAGCAGACTCTCTCGCCGCTTTTCGGGAAAGATTCGTTATCGACGATCCCGAACTCATCTATCTGGACGGGAATTCTCTGGGTAGACTCCCGGTAGAGACGATCGGGAATATCGAGTCGACCGTCAGACGTGAGTGGGGGGATCGGTTGATTCGTTCCTGGAATGAGCAATGGGTTGATCTGCCCCGTCGCCTGGGTGCGAAACTGGCGGCTTTGTTGGGAGCGCGCCCTCACGAAGTCATCATCGCAGATTCGACTTCGGTCAACCTGTTCAAGTTAGCTCTGGCGGCTCTCCTGGATCGCCCGGGAAGATCCCGAATCCTTACAGATGACTTGAATTTTCCGTCCGATCTTTACGTCTTGCGGTCCGCCGGCCGCCTCGCAGGAGGCGAGAAAACGGTCGAAGTCATCTCCTCCGAAGATGGGATCACCACCCCGGTTGATCGGATAGCCGAGGGAATCGATCGGGAAACAGCTCTGGTGAGCCTCTCGCACACCACCTTCAAGAGCGGTTCGGTTTACCCCATGCAAGAGATCACCTCACTGGCTCATTCCGTGGGAGCGCTGACCTTGTGGGATCTGAGCCATTCGGTGGGTTCAGTGCCGGTCGATCTGAATAGTGCCGGGGCCGATCTGGCAGTGGGATGCACCTATAAGCACCTCCACGGCGGGCCTGGGTCTCCGGCTTTTCTGTATGTGCGTGAAGACTTGCAGGAGCAACTTGACAATCCAATTCACGGATGGTTTGCTCACCGGGGTCCATTCGATTTTTCACTCGAGTTTCAACCAGCTCCGGGCATCCGAAGGTTTACTACTGGAACTCCGCCCGTACTCTCACTGCGAGCGGCCGAGGCGGGTATCGATCTGGTGGCCGAAGCCGGAATCGAGGCGATTCGTGAGAAGTCCATCCTGCAAACAGAGTTCATGATCTATTTGTGGGAGAGAGATTTGCAGGAATTGGGCTATCGGCTGCAATCTCCTCGTGCAGCGCAGCAGCGCGGCTCCCACATTTCGCTCGGGCACAGCCACGGATTGCCGATCGACCGGGCCCTCATTGATTTGGATGTTATCCCCGACTTTCGGCACCCTGACAATATTCGGCTTGGTTTCTCCCCGCTTTACACCCGTTTCGCAGAAATCAATCGAGCTTCAGAGTTAATGGATCGGGTAGTTCGGGAGGGTCTCTATCGCAGCTATTCGAGCTGCATCAACAATGTGACGTAACATCTTCGGGGTAAGAAATCTGGATTTGTGAGCCAAGCTCGCGGATAGGCGCTGAAGGTGATGGCCCCCATCAGTACGGCTCTTTCTGAAGCCTTGCCAACGACCTCGCCATTGCAAATCCCCTTCGATTCAGGCACGGTTAAGACAACTACCTGATCAAGCCAACCAATCAAAAACTGGGGAGGGGACGATGGCTATAGCACAGTTGGGAAAGTTCGAGAAACTGATCTATGCACTGATGCGGATTGTCTTTGGGGGTTTGTTCGCTTGCCACGGTGCTCAGAAGATTCTGGGACTGTTGGGGGGCGTGGGCGGATCGGGAGAGCCGGCCGCCCTGGTGAGCCAGATCGGCTTGGCAGGGATCATCGAGTTGGTGGGAGGACTCATGATCGCACTCGGCTTCTTTGCCGGTTATGCGGCCTTCCTTGCCAGTGGGCAGATGGCAATTGCCTATTTCGTGGTGCACTTTCCACGTGGTTTCTGGCCGATTCAGAACGGGGGAGAATTGGCGGTTGTGTACTGCTTTGCCTTTCTCTATATTGCCGCCAAAGGTCCCGGAATCTGGTCTGTGAACAAGAGCTGAACCTTGCCGAAGGCCTTGGAGTGTAGAGTGCAGCTCCGCCTTGTGCACAAGGCGCCGATTCTCAGCCCATCCCCCGGGCTGGTGGCCGGATGATTCGGGGAAGAAAACCTGGCAAGGGTCGACTTGGTTGCCGACGGAGCCCCTGTAGGACAGCCACCCTGGGTGTCATCTTCTCACTCCGCCGCGAATCGCAGGGTGCCAAGCAAGGTGCTCGGCCTACAAGAGCGTCCCCCCAAACCCGCTAACCCGTCCAAGTATCATCGTAAGCTGGACTTGGGAGAGGAATGCGATAGCCACCGTCTCTCTGGAGCCAAGGGAGCCGGAGTCCTGTGCCTCCGAGTCTGGTTTTCACGCGCTCGCGCTGCCGCTTGGCGCTCTGAGAGTCGGCATTCCAAGGCCGCGGTCCGGTTGTCGACTCCAACTGAGTTTCCAGGCACAACTCGCAGAGCCGCTGTGACATTGACGGGCAGTCTTGCAGTCCAAGAGTCAGTTTATTTTGGATTTGAGATTCTGAATTTCATCTCGGACTTCGGATTTCGGGTTTCGGGTTTCTCTGTTGGAGTTCCTTCCAGCAGCGGGCATAGTAGTCGGTGGGCCAAGCCAGATAGCCTGGGTAGGCCACGCGGGCCCGCGAGATCTGATCTGGATCGAGTTCTACGATCGCCACCGGGTCTGTCGTTTCTAACTGGACATCACCTCTTGGGCCCACCAGGATCGACGGACCTCCTAGCAGGACACCTCGTTCCGGCGCCGACCGATTTACCGAGGCTACGAAGCAACCGCAGGTCAGCGCGTTGGCCCGGAACACCAGTTTCCACCGCTCATAGGTAGCGGTTTCCGTGGCCCGCGGGATCAGGATGAGTCCGGCTCCCTGGGACGCCAGAAAATGGGAACCGAGAGGACGGTTGGTGTCCGAACAGATCTGGATGCCGAAGGGGACGCTGAGCTGGCCGAAAACCGCGGGGGCTTCGACTCCGGGTTGATAATGGCTGGTCTCCCAGAACCCAGGTTCTTCCGGCAGATGGACTTTTGCGTAGCTGCCGGTCAGGCTGCCAGCTGGAGTGAAGACCAGTGCGGTATTGAATCGTCGGGCCTCGTCGGTGCGGATAATAGCACCGCCCACGATCGTGATCTGGTGGTCTTGAGCGGCTTGCCGAAGGATCTCTTGTCGAGGCCCTCCCCGCTCTTCGGCATCCTCCTCTTGCGGTTTCTTGGTGGCCGGGGCCCAGCCGTTCAGTGGCAACTCCGGCAGCAAAGCCAGATCCGCCCCGCCGCCCGCGGCCTGGGCTAGCGCCTCGTGGAGGCGTGGTTGATCGTTGGCACGCAAGAAAACGTCACTAATAAGCGCTAATTTCATCGTTTGTGGCCCTGAATAGGTGCCTATGATTCGATGCTGTCCCGGACCGCCGGCGAAAGGTAAAGCCGTGACAGGTCGATCCGGGACAGTTCTTGGCAGAGAACCCGGATCTGTGATTCCCGGGGATGATCCTCATTTAATAGAAAATGCTGAACCCCATGAGTCGAATACAAACCCCCCTTGAACTCGCCCCGGCTCCAGCGGATCTCAATCCTCAATTGCTCGAGGATTGCCAACAACTCTTGCCATAGAAGATCACTGTGCATGCGCTTCTCAAAATCGCATTAACGAGGGCGGCTAGTCCATAAGCCCACCAGCAATAAGGCTCCTGCCGCCATAAAAAAAAGAAAATTTGTATTCGGGAAATCGAGAACTGAGGCTCCGCCGCCGAAGAGCAGAAAGAGGAGTCCAGTTACGACGCCCTGAGCTTGTCCCCCCACTCGTCCGTTTCTCAACTGGCTGTACAAGAGCAAAGTCATGAGTCCCATGGCCAACATGCTCATGCCACCCAGGATCCATCCTACCCCCACAGTGGTCTTGAGTGACCCTCCGATACCCGCGGTCTCGAGAGCAGTCGACAACGCGGGCCAGCCAGCCAGCGAGTGGAGCACGCCGGCGGCGGTCATCAACACCCCCGCGACCAACACGAAGACCATCCCCAGATTGCGCCCCAGTTTGGGAGTGGAAGAGTGCGTCATCCGATGGCAATCATAACGCAAGCTTGTGTCACTCCGAGAGCCGTCGTCTTAACACGAGCAGCCCTCCAAAGGCCAGACTTGTGGCGATGGCGAACCATCGAATCGCACCCGCCGCAAATATCACCGTCGCATTAAAGGCCATGAAAAAGAAGAAACTATGGAGGGTGATATCGATCCAGCGGGGCCGCTGCAGATATCCTTTCAGACCCAGCTTCCACCAGCAGAGAGTGTCAAGAATCCAGAGTAAAGTGAACAGGTAGTTCAGATAGAGGCCGAAGCCGGATTCGATTCCAGTCCGAACTGCCGTAGCTTGCGCGGTTTCCTGCAAAGCTAAAGTGTGACTCCACTGATAGCTGCAGTGAAAGGCGGCTCCGACGTGCAATATGAAGAAGGCACAGCCTGCGGTCCAGAACAGTCGGGCGACTCTTTGCAGGGCCTGGTCATTGCGCTTGGTCAAAGCTGCAACTACACCAGCAATGTAACCCAGCAGGGCCAGCCAGACGGTTATTCTAACGAAAAGCATGAGAGGATTACCGGGAGTGATGTTACCGGAAATTCGGTCGAAGATCCGGTTTCGAGTCGAGTCGACGGTTCACAAGCGTGCTGATCTCCGCTAATGTTGCGGAGCGGAAAAAATTTTGGCGGCCGGTTTCTTGATCTTGATCATAGGGAAGGGTAGGGAATGAAGTGGATCCACCGGACCGAACTGGGAACTCACATTACAGACTTGGGCATTCTGCTGTGGCGGGTTGGACTTTCTGCCAGCATGATCTACGGCCACGGGGCGGGCAAGCTCTTGAATTACGGTGAACTAGCCGCTGACTTCAGGGATCCGCTCGGTCTCGGGTCCGGGGTTACGCTCATCATGGCCATTCTGGCCGAATTCTTTTGCTCGATTCTCGTGGCCTTGGGATTGGCCACTCGTCTGGCATTGATTCCCTTGATTTCCACGATGGCCGTTGCCGGCCTGATCGTGCATGCAGCCGACCCGTACGGGCGCAAAGAGCTTGCTCTTGTCTATCTGGTCAGCTACCTGGCCTTGTGGGCAATCGGACCCGGTCGGCTCTCCCTCGATGAAAAACTTAAGAGGAGGAGATGAGTAGGTCCGTGAGCCCTTGGACTCGGGTCCAGGACTCCCGGAGCTATTCGGGTTGTCCGTTGCCGTTTCTCCTGCTGGTCGGAACTGGATCGACCACCTTGCCGCCGGGTTGCCGCCGGTTGCGATAGTAGTTGGGGTACTCGGGTGGCATGTACTCTTTGAGGGGATTCTCTTCCAATTCCTTCATGAGAACATCGACTGCCCGCTCTAGCTGCAGATCCCGACCTTCTCTCCAGGCCTTGGGATCGAATTCGACATCGATATCGGGCGGCTGACCGACGTTCTCGATCAACCACTCTCTCTCAGGTGTCCAGAAAGCCAGGTTGGGTGCAGTCACGGAGCCTCCGTCCATCAGCGTCGGAAAGCCGTAGATTCCGACCAGGCCGCCCCAAGTGCGTTTGCCGATTAGTTTTCCAACTCCACGCCGCTTGAAGTACCAGGGCATCCAATCCCCGCCCGACCCGGCAAACTCGTTGATCAGCATCACTTTGGGTCCCAGGATCTGGCCAGCCGGAGTGACCAACGTCTTGGAATCGCGAATCTCCCAGAAATTGATCAAAGGCCGAGCCATCTGCTCGACGATCCAATTGGCAAACAGTCCTCCGCCATTGAATCGTTCATCGATGACCATCGCCTGCTTACCGGTCTGGGCGTAGTAATAGCGGTTGAAGTTCGTGAAACCCGGGCCGCCGGTGTTCGGCAGATAGACATAGCCGGCTCGCCCTTCAGTCATTTCGCTGACTTTGCGCCGGTTTTCGTCGATCCATTCCCGATGTCGCAGATTGAACTCGTTTCCGATCGGCGTCACCGTCACCTCTCGACTATCGCTGCCATCGGCGCTGGACGCCACTTCGAGCACGATCGACTTACTGGATGTGTTCTCAAAGTAGCGGTAAACGTTCTCGTTGCTGTCGACGGTGACTCCCTTCACTTCGAGGAGATAGTCGCCCTCACGGACATTCACACCCGGTTCCGTGAGGGGGGCTCTCAGGTTGGGGTTCCAGTTCTCGCCGCGATAGATCTTCGAGATTCGGTATCGACCGTTGTCGATCGTGAAGTCGGCTCCCAGGAGTCCCCCGGGAAGGCGGCTGGGCCTGGGTATGTCTCCGCCTCCGTTTCGAGTATGGCCCAGGACTAGATTCCCCAGCATCTCGGAAATCAGGTAATTCAATTCGTTTCGGCTGGCGAGTCGATTCAAGAACGGGGTGTAAGTTTTCTCCGCCTGGGCCAGATCGAGCCCATGCGCATTCACGTCATACAGGAAATCTCGCTCGATTCGCCAGACTTCTCGATAGATCTGCCGCCATTCCTCTCTAGGATCGACGCGCACCTGGAGCGAAGCCAGATTGAGCCGGCCACTGCCCGGCTTGGGAGCGGACTGGGTATCCACAATCGCCCAGTTCGTGCCTCCACTGAAGGCCAAAATCTTCTTGCTGTCCCGCGACACGACGAATGCCAGAACACCCTGCATGAAGGGCTCTGCTTTTCGCGATTTGAAAGAGAACTTCTGTAGAGTTTGCCTCGGGGCCGATCCAGGGGCCGGATTGGAGGCAGCCACGAACAGCGAGTCCACCGGGCTGGCCGGCAGGGCGGTAACATTCTGTGGTGGAATCGGAAGAGCCAGGATCCGCTGATCGATGTTTTCGAAATCGATCGCGACTCCCGAATCATCATCCTCGGAAGCTTTCTCTTCCTTTTCTTCTGCTTCTTCTACTTCGGCTTCAGGTTCTTTGACCGGTTCTTCATCACTTTCCGGCGCCATGGGGGAGGGCTCATCGGCCGACAGCACAGTGGCATAGACCGATCTTGTCACCGGGCGATTCAAGCTCGACATTACGCCCCAACCGATCGTTGGACCGATGTCGGTGCTGGCCGAAAAGTAGATGTATTTGCCGCCCCGGTCAAAGACCGGATAGCGGGCGTCGCTCAGACCGTCGGTGATTTGGTGGGAGTCCGGTTTTCCAGATCATGGACAAATATTGCAGAAATGTGGCTGTCCAGCTGACGGCTGTAGACGAGCCAGCGGCTGTCGCTGGACCAGTCGAAGGAAATGCTCGGGAAGGGAGACCGATAGGGATTCTTGTCCACCGTCGTGGCTTGCTCCGCTGCCACGTCCATGATCCACAAATTCATGGCCTTGTCGGTATAGGCCAGATACTTCGAATCGGGCGACCAATCCAGGCCATAGTAGAAAGTGGGGTGGGCCTCCAGCTGAATGCGACGTACTTCACCGAGACCGCTTTGATCCTTCAAATGGAGTTGATATTCTCCTGACTCGTCTGAGAAGTAAGCAATCCAACGACCATCTGCCGACCACGCGGGATCACGCTCCGCTGCAGCAGTCGAATTGGACAGGTTGCGGATGTCCCCCTTCTCGGCCGGTACCGTCAGGATCTCACCCCGTACTCCGAAAACAGCTCGCTTTCCGGTCGGTGAAATTGCCGCCGACTGAATGCTCGAAGCAGCTTGCACAAAGTGTGCACGGGCGCTCGGGACATCAGCCGCGATGTCGATACTGACGGTCTTGCTCCGTCCTGACTTGGGATCGAAGAGCTTGATCGAACCAAACTGCTCATAGACGATCGCATTCGGGCCGGCTGAGGCCCATTTGATGTCGAAGTCCTGGTGCTCCAGTTCTCGCTTCACCCGCTTGTTGCTTGTCTGATACGAGTAAAGAGTCACGTAGTCATCCCGATCAGAAAGAAAGTAGATCTTGTCCCCCAACCACATCGGATTGAAGTCATTCCAATCTTCGCGGGGTAGTTCGAAGACCGAGGAGTCATTCAGATCAGCCACCCAAATCACCGAAGCTCTCCCGCCACGATAACGCTTCCAGGTTTGGTAGGCGCCGGCCCGTGGATCGTAGGCCATCTGCTTGCCGTCGGGAGAAAACGTACCGAAGATTGCGATCGGAAGTGGCACCTGCTCGGGCAGTCCACCCTCGGTCGAGGTTGTGAAAAGCCAGCTGAAACGAGAATAGCTGTTACGCGACGAAGAAAACAGTACGGCTGATCCGTCGGGTTTCCAACCACGCACCGCGTCAGAGCCGGGATGGTAGGTCAGGCGACTGGGTACTCCCCCTTGCGCCGACACCATAAAGACATCCGTATTGCCATCGTAGTTGCCAGTGAAGGCGATCCAGTTGCCGTCCGGCGAAAAATAGGGAAAACTCTCCAAGCCTTCGTCTGTCGTCAAACGTCTGGCATCGCTCCCGTCACGGTTCACTACCCAGATGTCATCCGCATAGACGAAGGCAATCTGAGTCCGGCTTAGCGTCGGTTGTTGCAGCAGGAGCGGGCCATCTGCCGCGAGCCCGGTCAAGTTGAAAACAGCCAGGATGGCGGTGAATACAATCAGCACTAATCTCTTACAAGGCATGGTTCCTCCAAAGATCGACCAAGATATCAGGTTCAGATTTGGGGGCAGGATATTCATTTCCGATGGAAGATCGTCTCTCTACTCCGTCAACGCGCTGAGGAAGACTAACACCCCTCCCCGAGGCTCACAAGGGATCCAATTGTTCATTATTGGGTCAGTTTGAACTGACGCACGACCCATTGTTCGTACATTCCAGTATTACGTACTGCAAGGAGAATTCTTGCCCAGCGGGACGAGTTTGTGATTCGAAAGCCCGGGGGTATCATGAGCCATCAACCATTTTGGGGGGATTTCGCTTGGCAATGAAGCGCTCACTGCGCCTGACAGATTGTGTCCTCATGCTGCTGGTAGCAGTGCTCGGACTGCGCTGGATCGCTTCTGCGGCGGCCGGAGGACCAGGCTCGATCGGGCTCTGGGTGCTGGCTATGCTCTTCTTCTTTATCCCGGAGGGCCTGACCGTAGCCGACCTGTCGGCCCGCTTTCCCCAAAGAGGGGGAATCTATGACTGGACCAAGCAGGGGATGGGGGACACTCACGGGTTCATCTGCGGCTGGTGTTACTGGGTCAACAATCTGCTCTACTTCCCCAGCCTGCTGATCTTTGTAAGTGCCAACGTGGCTTTCGTGTTCAATCAACTCCAGCCGGGGCTCCAACTCGAAGATAACAAGCTATTCGTTACTGGTTTGACACTGGTCTGCCTTTGGGTGGTCGCGATTCTGAATTTTGTCGGACTCAAGACCGGACGGTGGCTTCAGAATTCGGGAGCCATTGCTACCTGGATTCCGGCGACATTGCTTATCCTGTTAGGGTTCCTCGCCTTCCTGCTGTGGGGAAGTGCAAATTCCATCCGGTTGGTGGATCTACTGCCTCGCCTTCAAGATCGGAATAGCCTCTCCTTTTTCTCGGAGATGTGTTTTGCTTTTGCCGGGTTGGAACTAATCTCGATGATGACGGGAGAGATCCACAATCCACGGCGAACGGTAGTTCGTGCTCTGGCCTGGTCGGGGGTGGCGATTGCCGCCGTCTACATGTTGGGCACTATGGCGGTATTGGTAGCTGTCCCCCAATCCGAGATTACGACTGTCAATGGCGTCTTGCTCCCGATTGAACAAGTGGCCTCACACTTCGGGCTGGGTTTTCTAGCTGTAGTCAGTGCCGGCCTGATTGCGATAGGAGGGTGGGGCGGCACGATGGCCTGGTTTGCCGGAGCCTCGAGAGTGCCTTACGTGGTGGGAGTCGACGCCTATCTCCCGAAGGCATTTGGGCGCCTCCATCCCACTCGTCAGACTCCGTATGTCGCTATCTGGGTCCAAGCGATCGCCGCCACGGTTTTTACTCTAGTGGCCACCGCGGGTGCGAATACCGGCGTGGACGTGGCTTACAACATCCTCGTAGACATGTGTCTGATACTCTACTTCATCCCCTTCGTCTACCTTTTCCTGGCGGCTTATCGGCTTCGCTCCGCTAGATCTACTGGGGTAGACACGGCCGAAGTTTTTAGGATCCCGGGGGGAGTGTCGGCCCGGGCCGCGGCTGCCATCTTTGGATTGTGCTCGACCTGTCTTGCTATTTATCTGGCGATTTTTCCCAGTCCCGAGATTGACTCGAGCTACCTGGCCAAGACCCTGGGAGGCAGTATCCTCATGATCTCAATCGGCCTCTTCTTCTACTGGCGGGGGCGATCTTCGCAAGCACAGGCCTAACCCTGCAAGGAGAGTTGGAGAAGGAAGGATCGTGAGGCCTTCCGAGGCCGCGAGCGGACCGTCAGGCCCGACTACAAAGCTCTTTTTTTCAATAAGATCGCCGCTTGGGGAAGGCGCCTCCCACGATTTTGAAACTCTGTTCTCCTGAAAGGCTAAATTGCGATTCTGGCTAGTTTTGAGACAGCTTGTCCTAGCTAGGTTGTCATTCGGATTCAAGTTTCAGCTTAGTGGTGCCTCCGGCTGCGCCGGATCGTTCATGAATGAAACTGGGACCCGCTTCGATTCTGATCTGCTTCGCTGCCGTGGAAGCACGCCATGCTTTTTAGGAGCCCAGATGTGCCGGCGAACTCCGCTCTCCTGGAAGGAGAGCTTTGAGCAGGGCACAGTACCGGTGCCTCAGAGCGCAGGAAGGGTCCGGGGGGGCGGGTACAATGCCCTGCCTGAGGGGTCCCTGTGCCGAATTCGGCCTGGACAGCCGGGTTCGTCAGCAAATCTAACTCCTACAAAGCGTGGATCGGCTCTGAGGAGGCGAAGCAGACAAGACTCAAGTCTGAGGGTGATCAAGTTTCAGCATAGTTTAGTTAGAGTTGGCACCCTCTCCTGGCTCTTCACTGATCGTCTGACCATCCAAATCGGGTTGTTTCAGGTGCCAACCGGCTGCGTCCTGATAGGCCTTGGCCAGAGCTAGGATCTGCGATTCGTTGTAAGGTTTCCCCACAATAGTGAGACTGGTCGGCGTTCCAGTGCCGGCAAACCCGGTGGGGAGTGCCACGGCCGGCCAACAGGCGCGATTGCACATCCCGAAATGCCGGCTGGTGACTGTGCGGGGTCGATTGCCTCTCCTTCTCCCGCCTCGGGCGCCCCCCCGTCTGCCTTCTCCCCCAGTTCCGCCTCTTCTCCTCATCTCCATGAAGGGGGCGAGATAAAGATCGAAGTCGGAGGTGGCCTCCGCCAAGGCTTCCATCATGAGCCCACGGATGCGCTGGCCTTGAATGTATTCGACCGCAGGCACCAGACGGCTGGCGCCCCTATGCCTTCCGTTCGGGTTCCGTTCCGTTCGGATTGGGGGGATTTTGTCAAAAAAGGCAGAAGATTCGATCCCCAGGATGCTACCAAAAACATCGTCCTTGAAGTCGGGAAGGTCAAACGGGATCAGCTCGATCCCCAGCTCCCGCATCTGAGCGAGAGCCTTGACCTCCCGATCTCGCCAATCAGGAGTCTTGCCTTGTTCATCGTCAAACCCAGCTTTCAGGTAGCCGACTCGCAGTCTCCGCACGTCGAGCTTGGGATCCCAGTTGAACGGGATGTCACTGACCGAGAAGTCGCGATCATCCGGTCCCTGAATGCTGTTGAACACGACAGCGCAATCTTCCGCAGTCCGGCACATGGGTCCTAGGCGGTCCTGGCTCCAGGAGAGCGTCATGGCGCCGTAACGGGTTATTCGGCCGAAGGTTGGACGCAGTCCCGTTACGCCGCAGACACTACTGGGGCTGAGGATGGAGCCGCTGGTCTCGGTGCCAATCGCAAATGCAACGCAGCCTCCTGCTGTTGCTGAGCCGGGTCCTGCTGATGACCCACTGGACCCTTCGTTAATATCCCAAGGATTGTTGGTGCGGCCTCCAAACCAATTGTCCCCTCCGGCCAGCCGGCCCGTGGCCAGCTTGGCGATCATTACGGCCCCCGCTTCGTTCAGTTTCTCGACCACCCCGGCATTGACATCAATCACTTGCTCCTTCAGGTCTTCGGCCCCCCAGGTTGTCCGGTAGCCCTTGACTGAAATAATGTCTTTACAACCCCAAGGGATACCGTGGAGCGGCCCCCGATAGTTGCCCGACCGGATTTCGGCGTCGGCCTGCGCGGCCTGCTTCATGGCCAGTTCGTCGGTAAAACTGACAACGCAGTTGAGCTTCGGGTTGTATCGCTTGAGGCGCCCCAGGTACATTTCAGTTAGTTCAACCGACTTGACCTTGCGAGTCTTCAGCATATGGGCCAGGTGGGTCACAGGCCAGAAAGCCATCTCCTCCAGGTTTCCGGGTCGGGACAGCCGGGGTGGCTTGCTCGTCCGAAAAGGGCGGCGCGCACGATCAATCTTGAGCCCGGCTACCATCGGAGAAAAGTGCACGGTGGGTCCCTGGTTCATGGGGATCGGGAACTTTCGTATCTCCTCGAGACTATCCAGGTTGCGGTTGATCCCGTCAACCATCTCCTCCACTTCTTCGTCGCTGAAATCCAACCCGGCCACAGCTACCGATTGCTTTGCCATGTCCAGGCTGACTCGCGCCACCTCCTCCTCCTGCATCTTGGCCCACATCACTCCGGGAAGCAGAGTCGTCGATAGTCCGGTACCGGCAAAATAGGCCAAGAAACGCCGCCTGGTATTTGGTTGGAGGAGCACGCTTGATTCTTCCATCTTTGAGTTCTCCGACAAAAAATCCATTGTTCTGCAGAGTGCCGGTATTCAGCCGTAAATTCAGAACCCACTCAGCGGGAGTGCTTCTGTTTCTACCAGGAAGACCGCCTGCTGTAAAGCCGTCGCTTGGCGCCCCCTTCACTCCGATTAATTCAGGCTATCTCTCCAATCACCAAACTTTCCTGTTCAACGACAATTATTTTTGATCACCGCGACTACGATTCTTGCCCGCTGAAGTGGGTGTTTGTTTGACTTGTTTTTCTTCCTTCTTCTGAGGGCTGAAAGCCCTCTTTTCTTCTCCGGTTTTCTTGAGCGTGGGGATGGAGTGAGGGCTTGCCCGAACGGAGTTCCCACGCTTCGCGAGGCTCGGGATTGCCCTTCGAATGCTCCGCTGATTGAGCTGTATCCCCTCTGGGCTTGAGCCGTTTTCTGTGTGGCCAGCAGAAGGCCTTTCGAGCGGCACCTCAGAGTCACTTCGTCTCCTTTTGGGTTCTCTGCTTGGCGGCTTCCATCCGGTAGCTGGTCACGTTCAACTCCAGGATCACGCTATGGTGAACCAGGCGGTCGATTGCCGCGGCCGTGGTCAGGGGATCCTTGAAGATCCTCTCCCAGTCCGAGAAGACCAGGTTGCTGGTCAGCAGAATCGAGCGACGCTCGTAGCGATGGGAGAGCAACGTGAAGAGAATCTCCATCTCGTCGCGATTCTGCTGTACATACCCGATGTCGTCGATGATCAGGGCCTCGAACCGATCCAGCTTCTTGAGTTCCCTCTCCAGAGTTAGCTCGAGCTTGGCTCTCAGTAACCGCTGCACCAGCAGCGCACAGGTCAAGAACAGCACCCGCCGGTCTCGCAGGATCAACTCCTGCCCCAAAGCACAAACAAGATGCGTTTTCCCGCTTCCTGGATTACCGAACACAAGTAGATTTTCGGCTCGGTCCAGGAAGTCTCCCTCCACCAATCCTGACAACTGCCGGTCCACACTCTGCGGGAGTCGTGAGCGATCCAATGAAGTCAGGCTCTTGTCCCAGGGAAGTTTCGAGGTCCGTCGTAGTTTCTGGATCCGTCGTTCCCGTCGATCCGCGACTTCCAGCTCCGACAGAGCCAGCAGGTACTGCGGATAAGACCAGCTCTCTGTGGTCGCCAAAGCGGCCTGCGAGCCGTGATGCTCGCGGAAGGTCGGCAGGCGAAGTTCGACCAAACACTCTTTGAGTCTTTGCAGGTTGCCTCCGCTCATGGCCTCACCTCCTGCTTGTGCGTGCCGAGCAATCGGTCATAGATCTGGATGTTGATTGGTGGAACCTGGACCTGCCACCTCGGCAGAACCGGCTCTATCAGATCCTCCTTCAGGTCCTGGAACCGGGTTCGGCGGCCGCTTTCAATCCGGTTCTTCAGAGCTTGTTCGACTTTCCTTTCCCCTTCTTGGGCCGCCAGCTCCAGGATCCCCAGATACTGTCGGTCCGCCGTCTGTGGACAATCCTCTCTCAGCTCGTCGTAGGCGACTCGGAACAGGACTCCGGGAAAGAGATCTTCCCGCCAGCGATAGCGGGCAAAGGCTCCCGGCTTTCGCACCAGCGAGTGGATCACGTGCCGGTAATCGATCCGGTGCTTTCCTTCCCCCCGCAGTCGAGGCATCTCGGCTACTCGCTGCCCGCCATAACGAACTTCCACATGATCGGCATACAGTCGCGCCTCCACCTGTTCGCGGATCAAGCGGCTGTCCACCGAGTAGGTGTTGTTGCGCACTCGGATCGTGGAACTGGTTGCGACCTTCACTCGGAATCGGATGAAGTCCTCCAGGCGACGATCCGGTAGCGGCCTCATCACTTCCAGTTCTTCTCGCAGGCGTCTTTGCCGGCCAGCATTGCGTCGCTCGATGATTCTCTGGACGAACTGCTCGTAGTCCTTGCGCTCTGAGAAATCGCGACTGCCTCTGAGCAGCAGTTCCTGTTGGATGGCTCGCTTGAGCCGGTGATGCGATTGCTCGACGTCTCCGTTCTCATGAGCCTTTCCGGCTTGGGTTCGGCTGCGCTTCATTCCGTAATGATCGAGCAATGTCTGGTAGCGTTCGGTGAAGGCGCCCTTCTTGAGATTGTTGACCACAGCCGATAGACGGTCTGTTCGGTGCTCGGATGGTATCGCCCCCAGTTCCCAGATCGCGTTCTGTAGTCCCAGCGTCAAACTCTCGAAAGATTCACCGAAGCACAGGGTCGTCGTCTCCCAGTTCGAGTAGGTCAAGACGAAGTGATACAGCATATGAGGAAAGGGTTGCCCGGCAATCGTCACTCCCCAGCTGTGCATGAAAGTGAAGTCGGACTGGGCTTGATGTCCGGGCTCATGATTCTGGGGAAACATCACCTCTTTCAGCTCACCGTAGTGGGCTCTCCACTGCTTGAGTGTTGACACTTGAGCCTTCGTTGGAGCGTCCTCAGTTGTCCTTCCTCGAACTTCCCCTCGTAGATCCGATTCAGGTGGTCAAAAATAGTTGTCGCCTCCACGGTTGGAGACTGTTTCAGGATCTGATCCCTTCTATTTCGGGCCAAACGGATTCATAGGGATTCGGGCGGGTGCGCCAGGTCCGCTCTGACCGGCTTTCACTCGGCAGCTTGCCCGACTTCAAATACTTCCGTGCCGGGTTCCGCGACATGCCCGCTTTGGCCGCCGCCATCGTCAACGTCTTTTCCTTTTTCCGCAATTTCATCAGTCTCCTGATCTGCTGGTCTGTAACCATGCTTGCCATGATCCAAATCAGCTCTGAAAAAGCGGGCAGTTCTAATTGTCGTCCGGGTCCAATTCTACGTGTCGTTGATCACTTTCCATCACTACCTCATGAGATTTCTCTCCTATGGCACGGTTGTCACCGGCAAAGTGGTGAACTCACCCGGCTGAGCACCCAATTCCAGAGCGATCATGGCGAAGCGCCCGTTAACCGCTTCGACCAGAACGGTTCCTTTGAAGCCGGAGGCGATCAGGCCGGGGAAATGCTCAGTCACAAACATGGAGGTGCGGCCCTCGGGTTCCAGGGTGCTCGACACAGTGGCCAGAGCTTGCCCCGCTTCGTCTAGCAGCAGTTCCAAGTCTTCGGCACTATTGAAGAGCGCCCAACCCGACAGCGTGTAGCTGCTGGCTGCAACCGCATAACCCTCCGAGAGTTGAAGGTTCATCAGCGGACCCAGGTTCGGGTCGGGGCCTGGCGCAGTTAAATCAAGACCGTGGTTCCAGATTGCCAACCCATCGGCCGGCGTCCAGCCGTCAGGGATGGCAATGAGCCCAACAGAGCCTCAAGCCCCCGGCGCGTGGGTGATTTTGTGCAAGTTGAAACCAGCATCAATCGCCCTCGGGCGAAAACCTAACTCGAGGACAGCCCCTGAAGTTGTGCTCGAAATTCGAGTACCCTTAGAGGAGCGATGAAAGAGGATCCCACACGCTCTTCCGAGATCCGGCAAATGCTGCGGACTGAGTATGGACTCGAGGCGATGATTTCCCGTTTGGATGGAGAAAACGAGAATTACCTGGTGGTGGCCGAGGACGGTTCCCAACGGGTTCTAAAGTTGTGTGGCCAGGATCAGACCTCGGCGGCCGTAGAACTTGAAAATCTGGCGGTGGAACGGGTGGCGGAAGCCAGCCTCGAGCTCGAGGTTCCCCACATTGTCAGGACCCAGGGCGGTTCGGTCGAGTGCTTCCACTCAAATGGTAAATCAGAAGTGCGGGGGCGTCTGCTCTGCTTCGTGGCGGGTACTCCCTGGGGTCAAGCAGTGCCCGCCTCGATCCGCCTGAAGCACGATCTGGGCCGCCGTCTGGCCCGGCTCGCGACCGCTCTTTCCGGGATCCGCCATCCAGCTTCACAAAGGACCCACCAATGGGACTTGAGCCGGTCATTGGAGCACCGTTCGAAAGTCACCCTTATCGATTCCACCGAACAGCGCCGGATCCTGGACCAGGCCTTTTTGCTTTTTGCCGCAAACGCTCTCCCCTGGCTCGAGAAGCTTCCCCATGGACTGATCCACGGTGATCTGAATGACGAGAATGTTCTGGTTTCAGAAGAAAGGGTTTGCGGCCTGCTCGACTTTGGAGATTGCCTGGATAACCCCCTCGTCTCCGACCTGGCCATTGCCTTGTCCTATGTTTTGTTGGACGAGCCGGACCCCCTGGAAGCCGGAGCGGAGATCATCGGAGCCTACCACCGGGAGCGGTCTCTCACAGCCCCCGAGCTGGAGGTGGTATTCCCCCTGATCTGCTGCCGCTTGGCTGTCTCCCTGGTTACAGCCGCAGGCCAGCGCCAGATCGACTCTACCCGGTCCGCCTGGTTCGTGACCGAGAAGCGAGCCTGGAGAGCGCTCGCCAGGTATGTCGGGATACCGCCCAGGGTGGCAGCAGATTGCCTGGCCGGCAAAACAGGCGTTGCCGTCTTCCCGGACTCGCCGTGCCCCCTATCGGAAACTCTGAAACAACGCCGGAAGTACTTCTCCGGAGCCCTCTCCCTCACCTACCAGGATCCATTGAAGATCTGTAGAGGAAGAGACCAGTTCCTCTATGACGAAAAAGAGAGGCCCTATCTCGATCTCTACAACAATGTGTGCCACGTCGGCCATTGTCACCCGAGAGTTGTGCAAGCGGGGGCGCTCCAGATGGCGCGTCTGAATACCAATACGCGCTACCTCTATGAAGAACTCGCTGAGTATGCCGAACGGCTGTGTAATCTCTTGCCTCACCCGCTCGAGCACTGTTTCTTCGTCAATTCGGGTTCGGAGGCGAACGAGCTGGCACTGCGACTCGCCCGGGCCCACACCGGAAGGTACGACATGCTGGTGGTGGAAGGTGCCTATCACGGCCACACCACAACGATGATCGACATCAGCCCCTATAAGTTCAGGGGGCCCGGAGGAGTGGGCTCTTCAAAGGATTGGGTCCACGTCGGCCTCTGGCAGACGGCTATCGAGGACCCTTCAAGGGGCAAGGTCGAGATGCTGGAGTAGGTTATGCCAGCGAAGTGCAGAAAGTCATCGAGTCGAGCGATCGTCCCATCGCCGGATTCATCACTGAGTCGCTCCTTTCTTGTGGGGGACAAGTCATTCCACCCGAAGGTTATCTGGAGACTGCATTCGGGCACGTCCGGGCCGCCGGTGGAGTATGCATCGCTGACGAAGTCCAGGTCGGATTCGGGCGAGTCGGGACCCATTTCTGGGCTTTTGAACTGCAGAATGTGGTTCCCGATATTGTCGTCATGGGCAAACCGATCGGGAATGGCCATCCCATGGCAGCGGTGGTGACGACCCCAGAGATTTCGGATTCCTTCACCCGCGCCGGCATGGAGTTCTTCTCCACCTGTGGAGGTAACCCCGTTTCCTGTGCCATCGGAAGAGCCGTCCTCGATGTGATTCAGGACGAAGGACTTCAGGAGCGAGCCCGGCAGGTAGGCTCCCATTTACTGGAAGATCTCTTGGAACTGAAACAGCGGCATCCTCTAGTCGGGGATGTTCGGGGTGTCGGGCTGTTCATCGGCATTGAGCTGGTACGCAACCTTGAAACGTTGGAACCCGCAGCTGAAGAGGCCGCCCTCCTGGTCGACCAGTTGTGTCTCCGTGGCATTCTGACAGCCACTGATGGACCATTTCACAACGTGATCAAGATCAAACCCCCGTTAGTAGTCACACAGGGAGATGCCGAGATGGCGGTCCGAGTGATCGATGATCTCCTCCCCTGACAATCCTCTCCCTTGCAACGATATGCGCAATACCAAGCAACGAACTGGACCCATTCAAGAAACCATACTCATCTGCAGTTGGCTGGAAGCAGAGAACGTCGATCAGATTTGCCGACTCGATCGGCGAGTTCAGGTGGAATATCATCCTGAGCTGCTTCCCCCTCCGCGCTATCCGGCAGACCACACCGGAGCGCCGCTGGAACGGTCGGCCGACGAGCAGCAACGCTGGCTGGAACTGCTCAGCAGAGCGACGATCCTGTTCGATTTCGACCGAACTCACCTCGAAGATCTTCCCCGGCTCACCCCGCAAGTGCGCTGGATTCAGGCTACCAGTGCGGGAATCGGGCAACTGATGAGGCGCCGCCGTTTCGCCCAGCGGATGCCCCACACCGTCGTGACTACCGCCAGCGGAGTCCACACTCGGGCACTGGCCGAATTTGTTGCCATGTCGATGATGATGCACTCGCGGCGTACCCTGGATATGATCCGAGCCCAGGCCGCCCATCACTGGGAACGTTTCGCGGGCTCGGACCTCGAAGGGCGAAGCGTCCTCATCGTCGGATTGGGAGCGATTGGAAAGGCGATTGCCGGATTGGCCCGAGCGCTGGGAATGACAGTTCTGGGCATTCGCCGAAGTTCAGTATCGGACGCCTCCCAGATTGCCCACGAGCTCCATCGACCCGAGGCCTTGTCAGATCTCTTGCCTCGAGCCGAGTTTCTGGTTTTGGTCGTTCCACTGACGGATCAAACTCGAGGCATGATTGGGGTCCATGAGTTGGCGCGACTGCAGCCCGGCTCTGCCCTCATCAACATCGGCCGAGGTGCTTTGGTAGATGAATCGGCCTTAGTTCAGTCACTTCAAAGCGGCCACCTCGGAGGTGCCTATCTGGACGTCTTCGAAAAAGAGCCGCTGCCGCCGGACAGCCCCTTATGGAAAATGCCGAACGTGCTCGTCAGCCCCCACTCCGGAAGCACCAGCGACCGCGAGAACGGTCGCTTGACAGATCTCTTCTGCGAAAACCTGACCCGCTGGCTGGAAGACCGACCACTGAGGAATGTCTTTGATCCAAAACGTGGCTATTGAGCCGGCGCCGAATGCAATCGCAGAGTCGCGGAGGCGCAGAGTGCTCGCAGACGTTTCTTATTGGGATGATTCGGAAAGAGTAGTATCGGAGACTACAAAGCGAAACTTAGACTCTTGGCGATGCTCGCCAGAAGAACAATCCAACAATCTGGAGAGGGATTCTCCCCAGGTTCAGGTAGGTGCTCCGAGCACCCCAAGTCCCGCTTTTTCTGGATCCCCTAACCTGGAGCTTGTATTCGCAATAGCTGTCTCCACTTCCACACACCTCTCTGAACTGGTAACTCGACGCTACGACCCACATCTTTCCTCGCTACTGCGAATACAAGCTCCAGGTTAGCTCGGCGGTCGACTCAAATTGACTCCTTTTCGGTTGCGGCCCTTCCACTATGTCTCTGCGATTGCATTTGCCAACTTCTTCACAGCTTTCTCGCAACCTCGCTATACATATTTCCGGCTTGACTGCTAAAACATGGGTGACATGACTTCGACACTTCAATCCAATCGCCTGGGGCAGTCACTGAGTTCTATCCGGCTTCTATTTCTTGGAATCGTGCTCTCGACAGCCCACCTGGCTGCCCAAGTGCTCCCTGCCGAACGGCGTGAGCTGGTCGATCGAGTCTTGAATGACCTCACGGGCCGGCCTGAACTTCCCAGCTCCTACTACGAGCACTTTGAGATCTCACCAGATGGGAAATGGGTGGCCTTTACTCAGCAACGCGGGTCCGGAGAGCAGGATGCCTCTCCTCCCGGTGATGTCCGGGTGCTGCCGGGTGGGGTGCCGGTAACATTGCTGAGGGGTGACATTTTGATCGCGCCGCTGGAGGCTCCCGGTCCAGTTCGAGATATTACCCAAGGGCGAGCCACCCGGGCCAGTTCCTGGCATGCCTCCTGGTCTCCTGATTCACAATCGTTGGCCTTCTTCACAGGAACAGCCGATGGAGTGCGCCTCCGGATTTGTCAGAGTGTAACCGGCCATCCCCAGTGTTCGAGCGTTTCATCGCTGATCGTGAAGTCGAGCCTGTTTGCTCGCGATTATCCTCGATGGCTCCCCGATGGAAAGCGAATTCTGATCCCCCTGGTTCCCGAGATTGAGCGGGAGCTGCGTCCTGGGATTGAAGACAATCCTCTTTATTCTATTCCGGAGCACTACCGCAACTATCTCGATCCCGACTCCGGGGCAACTGTAGATGTGGTTCGTAGTGGCACAGATGTGCTGGGCGAGACTCTCACCCAGATGTATCGCGTCGATCTCGGGATTTACGATGTGAACAGCCGAAGACTGGAGCGGGTCACTGAGGAAAGGAATATTCATTACTGGGAAGTCTGCCCAGACGGCCAGAAGCTGGCTCTGAAGGAATTCGTCCGCACCTTGCCGGGCAGCCAGAGCCGGCGTTACTCGCTTCACGTGGTCGACCTGCGCACCGGGGCGAGCCGCCAGTTGTTGGAGGAAAGCCATCATTCGATCCAGTGGTCGGGGGACAGCCAGAATCTTCTCGATCTTACCGATGAAGGACTGGTTGCAGTCGATGTAGCCGGTCAAAGGATGCAGAAGATCGAGTTGCCGCAAGTGGAAAAACCGTTCCCTCCCGACGATATGCCGGACGCTACCATCGGGTTCTTTCTCTGGAGTCTCTCGGGTGACGAAATTCTAGTAAGAGGGAAGTCGGGGTGGTGGTCTGTCCCCCGGGAAGGCGGCGAAGCCCACCCCGTTTTTCGCGAACTCGATACCCCTCCCCATCTTGTCAGACTTGGTTCAAGTGGAGTGGCAGCCGAACTCCCAGGTGGGGATCGGGCGAAACAGTTTGGCTTTCAACCGGCGCGAGCGGTGGCCCTGCTCGGATTGGAGAGCGAGGCTTTCGGGGGTCTTCGTCCTACCACGCCTGGTCTTCCGGATCATCGTTCCGAGTGGTATTTGGATCAGCCGCCGGGGGAACAACTGATCTCTGGTTTGGGAACATGGTAGAAGGGGAGTTCCGTCGGATCACGGCGCTGGCCGATGGAATCGTTCCGCTTTCCTCCCATCGGGTCCGCCAAATTGAATACCGAGGAGGTGGGGGTAAACTCCTCAAGGGAGCTCTGTTGCTCCCCCCGAATCTTATTGATGGACAAGCCTACCCCACAGTCTGCCTGGTCTACGCGGGATCCGTACTGGTCGATGCCGAGCGAGCCTTTTCCAATGGCTTCAATCCAGTCGGAAGCTTGCCCCGAATGCTTGCAGACATGGGTTATGTCGTGCTCAGGCCGAGTATCCCTTTGACTCCAACCGGGCAGAAGAGTTCTCCGGCAGAGGAAATCCCAGCTCCAGTGTTGGCGGCGCTCGACCGGGCTATCGAGATGGGCATCGCTGACCCGGAACGGATCGGCGTGCTGGGCCAGAGCTACGGTGGCTATACGACGCAGGTTCTGATCACCCGGACTACTCGATTCAAGGCAGCAGTTTCGATGGCAGGATTGAGCAATTTGATCAGCCACTACGGCGATTTCGATGCCCGGCGTCGGCACCGTGCCGGGAAGAGCACCGCTCCCAACTGGGCCGAGCAAGGGCAGGTACGCATGGGGGTCCCGATCTGGGACGATCCCTGGAACTACGTCGAGAATTCGCCGGTCTTTCGCCTGGAAAAGGTTGAGACTCCCCTACTCCTGATCCACGGTGATCTCGACTTTGTTGGGATCCAACAAGCTGAACAGGTTTTCACCGGCTTGGATCGGCTGGGCAAGACCGTCGAATTAGCTCGCTATTTCGGGGAAGGGCATGTCTTTAGCAAGCCGGCCAATATTCGCGACAGCTGGCAGCGCATCGTAGCCTGGTTCGATCAGCATTTGACAAAGTAGTCAGAAATGCAAACGCAGAGAGCGCCAAGCGGCAGCGCGAGCGTGGGGAAGCTTGGCGACGATCTGGCGAGACTCCCTTTAAAACCGGCGCGGCGCTTCCGTTTGCGGCTCCGATAGCCGTAACTTCGGTCTCATCAGCTCGGCGGTCGACTCAAATTGACTCCTTTTCGGTTGCGGCCCCAGGGCTATGTCTCTGCGATTGCATTCCATCGGAACGAACATTCTTGGAACAAGCTTCGTACGATTTGGCACACCTTATTTTGCGGAGGAAAACGACGTGCAAAAAAGAATATTGGCTTTGTGCGGGATTGTGATTCTAGCCCGGATTATGCAAGAACCGTAGGCCGGAGTTGAAAAGAGAGTCGAAAGTGGCCCAAATCGGGAGATCGAAGGTGCGACAGGCGGATTTTCGAGGGATCTCTGTGGACGAGCCGTGTGGAGTAGGTGGGGGAGTGAATTTCAGACGGAGTTGGGCCTGAATGAGTGTCCTAAACGATCATTCGGGAGCTAGGAGAGGCTAGGAGTCTGCGCGGCAGGAAATGTCCGGGCTGGTGAATAAAATGGCGATATGGGAACGACATTTCGGAAGTACCAGCCGGAGCAGAGCTTCTTGCTACCCCCCTCCCCGCGAGATTGGTTGCCGGAAGATCATCTGTCCTACTTTATCTCCGAAACGGTGGATGAGCTGGATCTGAGTGGATTCTACGCGCCGTACGAAGGGGACGGGCGGCGCAATCGGCCGTTTGATCCGAGGATGATGGTGAAGATCCTGATTTATGGGTACGCGACGGGAACGTTCTCGTCGCGGAAACTGGCTCGTCGAGTGTATGAGGACGTGGCTGTTCGAGTGTTGTCGGCGGGTAATTTCCCAGCCCACCGGACGATGGCGGAGTTTCGTCAACGTCATCTCAAAGAGTTCAAGAAACTGTTTGGACAGGTGGCGCGGATCGCGGCCGAGGCGGGATTGGTCAAGCTGGGGCGAGTGGCGGTGGACGGCTGTAAGATCAAGGCCAACGCCAGCAAACATAAGGCGATGAGCTATTCACGGATGTTGGAAGAAGAGAAAAGGCTGGAAGGAGAGATCGCCGAACTGTTGGATCGTGCGCAGCAGGTGGATAAAGCGGAAGACGAGCTCTACGGCGAAGAGAATCAGGGAGACGAACTGCCTGAAGAGTTACGCCGCCGCGAAGATCGGCTGAAAAAGATCGGGGAGGCAAAGCAGCGCGTGGAGCAACGGCAGGCCGAGGCGGATCGGAAGCGCGGCCGCAAGCCCGGAGACGGTCGCAAGAACCCGCGCGGAGGACGCCCCTTCAAGCGGGAGTTTGGAGTTCCCGAGGAGAAGGCCCAAGACAACTTTACAGATCCGGAAAGTCGAATCATGAAGAGCTCTGGGGGATTCGAACAATGCTACAACACGCAAGCCGCTGTGGATGAGGAGACACAGATGATCGTGGCCACGGGGGTTACCAATAACGCGGCCGACAACAGACAATTACTGGGGATGATCGATGCGGTCCAAGAGAACCTGGAGCACCCTCCCGAGCAGGTAGTGGCCGACGCCGGGTATAAGTCCGAGGAGAACTTTGAAGGTCTAGAAGAACGCGAGATCGATGGCTACATCTCTTTGGGGCGAGAGGGGCGAGATCCCGAGCCGTCGGAAAATCTCCCCGCCACGCTTCGCATGTTCAAGAAGCTGGGCACGGAGGCGGGGCAAACTGTCTACCGCCGGCGCAAGGTGATCGCGGAACCTGTATTCGGCTGGGTTAAACAGGTCCTTGGCTTTCGAACCTTCAGCTTGAGGGGACTCGAGAAAGTGGAAGGCGAGTGGGACCTGGTCTGTCTCGCCCTGAACTTGAAACGCATGCATGGGCGCCTACCCACCTGCTGAGCAGGTTCGGACGGAAAGATGCCCTCCCCCTGGGCTCATTTTCAGCAGTTCGGCCGCCTCTGCAAGCGGAAGCACGATAAAGATCGCCCTTTCTCTTATAGGGCACCCCGAAACATAAACTCAAGAATTGGAAATTCCACGTTGCTCAGAAACTCCTGCCGCGCAGACTCCTAGCTGGAGTTAAGGCGATTCAAGACGAGGAGGAAAAGGGCCTGCTCCGGAAAGCCGGAGGAAAGATGGGCCCAGATGCGTCGAGTGGTTTGTCGAACCCGCGCCCCAATTTTGAGGACCCGGCGACGCAAAGTTTCGATTTCGAGTTTCTGCCAGGGGGTTCCATACAGATAATCGCGGAGTCGGACGAACATCTGGTAAGCCAGCCCATGCAGGAGAAGTCGAAACTGGTTGGCCAGGAATCGATGACAGCTCAGCCGATCCATACTCAGATGGTTCTTAAAAGCCTTGATGAAGTTCTCCGACTGTCCTCGATCGGTGTAGTGATCATAAAGGGACTGGGAAGAGAGATCGTCTCGGTTGGTGACCACAAAGCGACGATTGATCCCCCGATGGTCGACTTCCACTTTGACGATGACGCGACGGAATCGATCCCAGCTGCTGGCTCGATAAAGAAACTCGTCAAACTGACGCTGTTTTTCCTCGAACTCGTCGAACCTGAGTCGAGTCGACTCGAGCATCGGCTCGACCATCCGTTGCAGGCGGGGGTTCCGGCTTAACCCAATGACATATTGGAGTTTGTTCTCTTCAGATTCACAGAACTCGTAGAGCCGAGGCGTGGCAAAGCCGCTGTCGGCCCGGATCTCAATTTGAAGTTCCTTGCCAACTTCTCGTCGAATGGCTTTCACGATTCGTTTCAGAATAGGAACGATGTGAGAGGCAGCCCCCTTGTTTCCAGGCCTCAATACGACAGTGACCAGGTCCCCCGTAACGGCATCGAAGATCAGCAAAGGATGCAGAATGTGGTTTCGGTAATAGCCGTGGTAAAAAGAGAATTCCTGTTGGACGTGAGTGTGGTCGTCAGTACTGTCCAGGTCCAAGATGACCTGGTCGGGGCGTCTCTTCTTCAGCGAGCGGACATAACGCTGTAGGAACCCCCGGCTCAGACGCATGAGATCCTTCTTGCTGACAGAGTTTTCCAAACGGGAAAAAGTTGCCTGGGTGGCCAAGTCAGGATCGCTCTCAGGTAACTGATCACAGACGGTCTTGAGCATGGGATCCGAGCGCAGCGTGTCCGCGTCATTGCAGTCTTCGTACCCGGCAACGATCTGAAAGACTCGTTGTCGGATCAGCTTTAACTGCTCATGACGAACGTAGCGTTGGTCCCGGCTATCCGCAATACACGAACTGAAGTCCTCGCAGAGTCGATCTTGCCGATCCAGGGAACCAAACAACAGCCATCCGGCATCGGAAGTCAGGTTCCCACCATCAAAACGAGCCGTGATTTGTGTGTGCGAGTGAAATGCCAGGGTGGTCTGACAGACTGGGTTTGACATTGCCGTAGTTCTCCGATAAGGATTTGTTTAATAAACCCTTTTATATCAGAGAGCTACGGCATTTTTTCTGGTCCCCAATCCACTCGAATCCGGATCTCTTGCATAATCCGGGCTAGACAGAGCGACCGCTCCCTCGAACTGGAGCACGCTACTCAGGCTGATCCCCAAGCCCGCCAATGAGAGGACTACCACGAGGATTCGGACTGTACGCAAGGGGGGCAAGTCGTGCTTTACCCAGTGAAGATTGGCCAGGCCCCCAATTGAGACTATTCCTAAGAAAAGGACGGGCATTGCCCCAATCAAAGGGTCAACGTCCGAGTGGCCGATCAATAATGCGAGGTTGAGGGCGCCGATTACTGTAAGGAGCGGAAGCACTGTCTTCTCAGACAGTGTCAGCCACCTTGAACTGGTCACGACAGCCCCTGGTTGCTTGTCCCCCATCCCGGACATTCTGCCTAGAGAAGTCGGAAAGCGTCGGTGATTGAGGTTACAGAGGGGTCGCAAGGGCTGGGATTTGCGCCGATTAACCGGAAAACAAGCTCCTAACCCGGACAATTCACGAGTTTTCGGCTGCAGGGCCGGGATCATCCGCTCTGACTGCGTTACCCACCCTCGGGCTCCTCGACAGAGTGCTTGACTATGACTACGGGGCCCTCGGGCGTAAAGCCTTGTCAGAGGGGTGCTTCCGGCCCTTCGCTTGGAAAACGCGTGAATTATCCGGGCTAGTGAGTTTCGGCGCGCGTTGGGCGGTCCGACACGGACCCTGAACAGCAGCCACACTCTGGCCTCAGGTGAAGATCTATCGGTTGACGTATCCGTCGGCTCGGTAACTATCGAGGCTGTCGACTCCAGTCAGGTTGAAGTTGAAGTCCGTGCCGAGTGCAAACGGGGGCGAAATTGCGAGTCGCTCCTGGCGGATGTAGAAAACGTTCCCAGGCAAAGCAGTGGACAACTTCGGGTAAAGGTCGAGCGGCCCAATCAGCGCGGGAATGATGACCTCGATCTCGAGGTTTTCGTGCGAGTTCCCCGAGGGACGCCAGTAGAGCTTGATCTGGGTGTCGGGAGTGTCGAGATCTACGGCATCGAAGAAGATCTGAGAGTCGAAGTCGGAGTCGGAGAGGTCGATTTAGAGCTTGACGAACGGCAGATGTCCGACATCAAGCTGGATGTCGGTGTGGGAAGCGCCCGCCTGCTGGGTGGGAGCAGTGGCCGAGAGAGGACCAAGAAAGGGTTCCTCGGCTCCACCGTTCGCTGGGGTAACGGGCCGGACCGATGTGGATGTTCATGTTGGAGTCGGCGATATCTCGATGCGCTTAAACTGAAAGCGACCGAGGGCCGCCACTCCCCCCTTGCCCGTGCCCTTGCCTTTGTTTCCCAACACCCTGAGCAGGGCAAGAGGGGACCGTTAGGTTCGATCCTAAAGGATTGTATTTTCAATAAGATCCCCGCCTGGGAGGCACCTCCCACGGTTCTGAAACACGGCTTTCCTCAGCCCATCATCTTCCCCTTTGTGGCTGATCGCAGCTCAGTTTCTTTTCTGACTGATCCGGCGCAGCGGGAAGTACCACTAAGCAGACACTTCGGGCTCCGAAGGAGTCCTTCGGAGCCCGAAAACATCACCACGTTTGATACTGGCGGGCTCAGGGCTGGGAATTGGACCCTGACCCCCTGGAGCCTTTCCTCTACGGGTTGCTTCCGCGAGGAGTGACATCGGGTGGCATTTCCTTAGTCGTATAGCGCTCGAACCAGTGCCTCAGGTAGAGCTGGGTCCGGGCGAAGTTCGAGGGTTTCCTCGAAGTCCCGTGCCACTCTCCTTTGAAGCGAACCATCGCGGCCGGAACCTTCAGCATCTTCAGAGCCTGGTAGAACTCCTCGGTCTGCGGCATCGGAGTTCGAAGATCGAGCTCTCCCGTCATCAGCATGGTCGGAGTCGTCACATTCCCCACATACGTGAGCGGGGAGCGGCGGATGTGTTCGGTCGGGTCGTCCCAGGGGAGTTCCTTGAAATCGAGATACCAACTCAGATTTCCGTCGGTGGTTCCCACGAAGGACATCCAGTTGATCACCGGACAGTTGGAGGAAGCCGCGGCAAAACGGTTGGTATGCCCGACTACCCAGGCAGTCAGCACGCCACCACCGCTGCAGCCATAGACGAACATGTTCCGCTCATCGACGTAGCCTTTGGCCAGGGCCTGGTCGACTCCATTCATCAGGTCATTGAAGTCCTTATTCGGATAGTCGTTGTTGATGGCATTTCCGAACGGAGTGCCATAGCCGGAAGAACCCCGAGGATTGGTGTAGAGAACGACGTAGCCGTTGGCGGCATGCTCTTGCCATCCGAAGTTGAATCCGACGTTATACATACCGTGCGGGCCGCCGTGAATCGACAGCATCATCGGGTATTTCTTGTTGGCATCAAAGTCGGGAGGTTTGATGATCCATCCCTGGATCCGGTAGTCATCGACCGAGTCGTACCAGATTTCCTCGACCTCGCCCAATTGGACATCCGCCAGAACGTCGTCGTTGACCCAGGTCAATTGCTTGGGTGTCGGGTTATTGGCGCTGAGGATGATGATGTCGCCTGGTTCGTGGGGACTGGTCAGGGTGCCAACCATGACTCCGGCATCGCTCGAGTCACTGATACTGAGCCGGTGATTGCCACTTGTCACTTGCCTCACTGCCCCACTGGTGGACGCGAAATAGAGATTGCCGGTACCCCGATCTGAAACTCCGAAGTAGACTCCCGAGCCGTCATTCGCCCAGCGCAGGCCACCCGGGCTACGGTCCAGACTGTCGCTGATGATCCTGGGATTAGATCCGTCGATTCCCATGATATGGAGGCGGGACTCGATGTAGGTCTGCATGGTCCAGTCATACCCGGTATAGGCGACCCAACGACCATCCGGGGAGACTACGGGGGAGCCGTCCGGACCATCGCGATGGGTCAGCTGCCGAATCGATCCATTAGCCACATTGACCGCAAAGATGTCGGATTTCCGGTACTGGTATTCAGCCTCCTCGCGCCGGGTAGCACTGAAGAGGATTTCTTTTCCATCTGGAGTCCAGGAACCGCCTCCGCCACGGCCTCCGCCGTGGTTGTAGTTGCCACTGGTGATCTGTCTGGCGGTACCCCCCGTCGCTGGCACAGTGAAAAGATGCGTGTAACCTCTTTCCTGGATTCCTTGCCTGTCTTGACGCCATTTGAAGCGCTCAATGATGGTGGGATCGGCAGTCCACTTGGCCCCTTCGGGGCGGGAAGGCATATCGACTTTCCAGTGGTTGGGCTGGGGAACCAGCATTGAGAACGCGAGCGAGTTCCCATCAGGAGCCCAGCTGATGCCGCCTGGACTTTTTTCGACTCTCGTGATCTGAGAGACGGCACCCTCGGCATCCATCCAGCGGACGAAGATCTGGCTGCCTCGCGGTTCGCCGGAAGCCGTGTAAGCGATCCGGTTTCCGTCGGGGGACCATTTTGGAGAAGAACCATCGAGCAGGAATCGATTCTTGCTGCCATCGGAATTCATGATCCAGATCGAAGACTCTCGGGAATCATTGAGCTTGTTGACCCAACCGCGGGAGTAGACGATCTGTCTCCCATCGGGAGAAATCTGTGGGCCCGACACGCTCTCCATTTCGAAGTACATGTCCAGGTCCAGCTTCTTCTCTCCGGCTGCCAGCACTCCGGGGCAGGCCAAGAGGAGAACCAAAATGACCAGTGTTAGTTTTCGGAGCATAGCCCCTCCTTTCAATTGGGTTCTGACGAGAATGTCTTGAGGTAGACGTATACTCGAGATTGTAGAGGGCCTGAATCAGCTTTGCAAATCTAGGGGCCTGTCCGAGTATTGGTGCGGATCGGGTTACGAGCGCCATGGGGTGAGATGCGAGGCGTCGGGCAGGCAGGCGCTGTCATTCAACTTCAAGTGCCCGCAACAAAGCAGATCGCCTTCTTGTTGTCCAGCCTGCTGGAGTTTGCAGGTTGGACAACAGAAGACCGCCCGTAACCCGCATGGAACAGGCGTTAAGTGGCCGATCTCTTTGTCGAGATCCGTCAACGATGGGGGCCATCGCCGTCCGTCTCTCTCCGCGAGCTTGACGCACAAGACCCCTGTTCGCGACAGCACCCCAATACTGGGACGGGCTCCTAGACTAGAGCTGCCCGAAATCACACACCGAAGCTCACGCGGCAACTTGGCCAAGATTCTCGGAGCCTGAAGCCGATTCCGTGCTTGACCAGGTTGTGGGATTCGCCGCGCTGAGGCGGCTCCCACGTTCCCTCTCACCCACCTTTGAGGCAACCTGGACAAAACTCTCGCTTCTGGCTGGGCTCGTCGGGTGCGAGCATGGGTCCCTCTGGTTTTCGTGCACACCTTCAGCGTGCTGTTCGGTTTTTCGCTTCCTTCCCTGGGCGGTGGGGTGTTGTCGTCTTGCCTTTGCAGGGCAGGCTCCTCCCTGCTTCAGCACCCTTGTTCCATCACACTCCCACCTCATGCGCTAAAGGGTCTCGGCGCCTCACTTCAGCAAGTTCCTCTAACCACAAATCCAGGAATTCCTCGGCCCCGGCGCTGGTTCCGCTGTGCCCACTACCGACCAGGGTTACCGTGCATCCGTTCTCATGATGGATCAAAGTCAGAGCCTGGCTGCCGCGTGGGTCTTTCTCAGTCGGAAATAGAGCCGGCGCCGCAACTGCGAAAAGAGGTGCGGACGGGAGTTCTGCAGGAGGGAATCGCATGTTGGAAAGTCGGCCCCGTCCCGCCAAGATCTCTACCGGGGGTAGGAGTGATGTGGGTCTCCGCCGGCTTCGAAGGAGGACCAGTTTGATTGATCGCGGGAGCCTGGCCCGACAGTTCGCAACGGCCAGGCGGGTGAGCAGCCCGTGGCCTCGTCGCTCTTTTGAAAGCCAGGCATGGAGCCGGATCTGGAAATCCTCCAGTGGCTCGAACCGACCCTCGGCAACACGCACTGAGAGTAGCCCATGGCGAATCAGGCTGTCTCTCTGGAGTTCACCGGCGGGTGTCACTGGGGCTACGGGCACATGGAAGGAAGGAGAAAAGCGTCCCCACCGATTCTCCACGGCGGAAGCGCTTCCTCGGTGCCTGTAGTAAGTATCTAGTGCTCGGCCTGTTGCATAGGCTTGATGGACGAATCGGCCGGCACCTTGGGGAAGGAACCGAGTCGCCAAGCCCAGATCGGGTTGGGAGAAGGGCGAGGCGACGACAGCATCGAGGGGAGTCGGGATGGAATCCGGCAACTGATTGTCGAGGACTGCCCCCAAGGCTGGTGCCCGCTCAGCTACTCGCCGGAGAATCTGCTGAGTAAGCAAGTCATGTCCAAAGCCTTCAATGGCGCGATGACATGTCGAAACGAAGTGCAAGTCTTCAGTTTCACCAATCCCCAGCCAGGGCCCCCACACCCCGGCTCCAGCCGAATCGGTGAAGATGCCGACAGCCTGGAGCTGACTGTTGAAAGAGGCTGACGGCGACGGCAGCCCGGACAGTTGCCGCATCTTGCGGATCAATCGCCTGCAGGACTCGCCGCGACAGCCTGAGGCCCTCCGCCAGCAGCCGGTACAGGGCTAGACCGATGGTCTCGGCCTTGGACGGTTCAGCCCTCCCCAGAAAAGTTCCTTGGGGAGTGATGAATACGGCATTCGCTGTATCTCGGTCGTCGAGGCCTCGCGGATTCAACCAACCGCTCTCCCATTGCAGGCAGGCCTGGAGAATTTGTCCCTTCAGTCGAGGCTGTAGAAGGCCTAGCTGCTGGGTGGCCACGATGGCGCCAACCACAGCTCTGGCTACTCTGTGCGTAAGCGGGCCTGACTGGCGAGCTGGCCAGGCCATGAAGGTGTCCGAGTGAGGACCGCCGTTGGCGCTCCGATAGGTCTGCATCGCGTCTGTGGTGGCCTGGTCGGAGCGTTGCAAGAAGGCACTGCCCCAGACGATTGTCTGCCAGGCAGGGTGGAGCCAGTTCACGTCGGCGACAGCATCCAGTTCTTCTCGAAACTGACGGGCGCGGTCCCACCAGGAGATCTTGTTCATCGCCATGCCATATTGAATGGGTTTCGTCTGCTTTGCCGGCTGGGTTGGAGAGACGCAACCCCGATTGGGGTTGGGGACATTCTCGTCTTCGCAACCCAGGGTTGTAGACAACCCTGGGCTATACGCCGCAATCCCTTTGGGATTGAAGAGAACCCTCGACACTTGCGCTTGGAAAACTTGACTCAAGTGCAAAAAAGTTGCTCTCAATAGGTGCCTTGTCCAAGATACCAGGATCTGCAATCCCCTTCGGTGGCGATTCGAACAAGCCTGCCCTTCTTCGAGAGAGAGATTTCAGGTCAGTGGAGAGGCCGACGAGGCCGCGAACGAACCGTCATGCCCGACTATACAGCTCTTATTTCTAAGATCGCCGCTTGGTTTCTTGTCTTGTCTTGAAATTCGAAGTTTGGAATTTCATCTCGGATTCCGGGCTTCGGATTTGGGATTTCTTAACCAGGCCATAGCCAACCGAAAGTCCCGGCAGTGACCAAGGCATATACCAGGCCGTCGAATATCGATCTCAGGGTGGTCACCCAATTACGCTTGTACCAGATCGAATTCTGCAACAATGCAAGACCATAGCCAGCAAAGGCAGTCAATGCCACGAAATGGAAAACGGAGTGGTAATCAGCCCCCGGCGACAGAGCTGAACCCGCCACCAGTGCACAGAAGATTCCGACTACAATGGAGTAGACAAACCAGAGTGCCAAGCTCATTCCCATCGATGGAGGACCGCTCGGGATTACCGTCATGAATGCGATCGGACCCTTCGTGCATTTCTCGATGCACTCCGGTTGATTCATTGCCTTGGGGCTGCCCGCGCATGGGATGACGTAGTCGCGACTCATCCTGCAAGCCGTTTGATCGGAGTTGGGAAATTGGGGTGAGTTTGGCACAACGTGTGCAGAAAGACTACTTGTGATCAGGAATTGTCCAGCCTACGAGAGGCTGGAAAACCTTGGCGGAGCCCTTCGGAGTGCGTGCGGCCATGTCGCCGCCTTTCCCTGGGAAGCAAGTACTTAGCGGTGCGCGTCTGGCCGGCCGATTCGGGCAGCCGGACTGTGGCATGGAAGCCTGTTGCCGAACTCGGGCGAGCTGGTAGCGGTTGTCCGGTGAAGCGAATATTGGGAATTGGTGGATGTGAACTTCCGCCGGTTTCAGGCCGGATACCAAAGCGGCAGCTCGTCATTTTCCTGTCTGGGCGGGCACTGGAAAAGCTGAGCTACCGCTTTGGAATCCGGCTGAGCTTGCCCAAGGGAGCGGCGCAGAAGTACCCGAAACCAGGCAACCTCCAGGTCCGGTCGCAAAAGCTCGAATCATCCATTCCCGGTGGACATGTATTTCGAACTCGGGCGCAGCAGATTCCGACGAAACTCCGTAGTTTTCTTACGAGAAAGGCAAGAAAGAAGCAGTTTAGGTGAAATCGTTATTGACAGCTACGTTTTGTAGCGTTATCATTTGTCGTTATTAAGGAGTGTTATGGGGAAGAAGAACTCGCTCAGTCCGCTCGAACAGCTAGTCATGGAAGTCGTTTGGCGAAAAGCTCCCTGTACTTCCGAAGAAGTTCGTATAGAGCTGGCCGAAAAACGCGACCTGAAGGAATCGACCGTGCGCACACTGTTACGAAGAATTGAAGGGAAAGGGTTCGTGCGACATCGGGTCAACGGTCGAAGCTACGTCTATGAACCCGTGTGGGAGCCTCAGAAAGCAGCGGCTCGAGCGGTCCGGGAAATTGTTGATCGCTTTTGCCAGGGCTCCATGGAAGCTCTTTTTCTGGGGATGGTCGAAGATCAGATGGTGGACGGCAAAGAACTCGCCGAACTGTTAGAGCGGGTACGAAGAGTGGAGGCGGAGGATGATTGAGCAAAGCTTTTCTGAACTGGGTGCCCTGACGTTTTGGGCGATCGCGATATTGAGTCTCAAGGGGATCCTGTTGACTGGTGGCATCTGGGTTCTGCTCCGTTTTTGCAGGATTGAGGACGCCGCCACTCGTCACTCCTTCTGGGTGACGGCTTTGCTGGGAGTTTTGTTATTGGCTCCGTTGGCGCTAGTCCTACCCTGGTTCGAGATACCCGTGACGGAGTGGGCACTCACCCCCCAAAGCAGCTCGCCACTTTCGCACCCGAGGGAAGAAGTCAGGCCGGGGGACGTTATGGATCCTTTACCAAAGGTGGATCGGAACGAGCCGGTGGAGGCCACGGATACTCTCCGGGCTCAAGGCTTTGCTGTGTCAAGCACGAGTCGGCGGGCTGCGAATTGGGTGCCTGGCCTGGCCGCCATACCGGTGCTATTGGTTACCTCTACTGGGTCGGTGTTCTCGTCGGTCTGGTCCGCTTCGTCGCGGTTCTGAAGGCACGTCGACGGTTGCTCGAGAGCTGTCAGAGTCTGGAATCTTCCTCGCTAGCGGCCCTGTTGGCAGAACTTTCACTGCGGGCGGGGATTCTCCTCCTGCACTCTCCATGTCCAAGCAGGTCAGTGTGCCCCTTGTGACGGGTTTTATTCGACCTCGAATCCTGTTGCCCGAGCACTGGAGTTGTTGGAGTTCAAATCAGCTGCGTTCGGTATTGGCTCACGAGATAGCCCACCTGAACCGTGGCGACACTCTTTTCTCGATATTGAGCTGGTTACTTCGCAGCCTCTATTGGTTTCATCCCATCTCGGGTTGGATTTCCAACCAAATCTCTATTCTTTCCGAGCAAGCCAGCGATGAGATTGCTGTCCAATGGACAGGTTGCAAGCGCACAGATTACGCACGTCATCTTATCCGGGTGGCCCGGCCATTGGCCCAAGCCCCTCGGATTCAACTAGTAGGAGAAGCAGCCATGGCAAGAAACTCCAATGTTTCCAATCGAGTCGACCAGGTTCTGGCTGGCCCCTCTCCAGTCCGAGCCCTGAAGCGATACTCCGCCATTTTGGTAGTCGGGCTCTTGATTCTTGCGACCACTGGTTTCGCTCTTCAAACCGAACCTCAAACCGAGCCTCAGCCCGAACCTCAACCCGAAGCGCAGCTCGAGTCGGCAGCCATCAAGTCTCAACGGCCTGGCCCGCAACCTCAGCCCCAACCCCAACCGCAGCCCCGTCCCTTTGGCAATCAGCGCTTCGGGAGGAACTGGAACGAGCGGGAAGTCGATTACTCTCGAAGTGAGATCGCAGCCTTGATCCGGGGGTTGACTTCTCCCGATGCTCCGAGCCGAGCTCGGGCAGCGCACCGGCTCGGGAACTCAAAAACTCCGATTCGAGAATCGCTGGAGCCGCTGCTTGCGCTGTTGGGAGATGGCACCCCGGTCGAGATCTCGGCTGGCTGGGAGGACGAACCTTATGTGACGTCGCCGGGACGTGAAGCCGCGTTTGCCCTGGGTGAACTGAAGGCGATGATCATTGAGCTGGCGGGCCGAATCTTGCGATCGGGGTCGGAAGAAGCTCGCACCAATGCGGCCCGAGCCATTGGTTTCACAGAGTTGCGGGCCGCCATCGAGCCCCTGGCTGAAGGCCTGAATGACAACTCGGCCCGAGTCCGGGGAGCCTCCGCCTGGGGCATGGGCATGATCGAGAGCGAAGCTGCGATCCAACACTTGAGTCAGAGCATCGAAGATTCAGACACCGAGGTCCGAGCACAGTCCGCGTGGGCTCTGGGTATGATTGAATCGGCTCGGGGAGTTGAAGCGCTCGGCCGCGCAGTTCAGGACCCGAGTGTCGAAGTGCGTGAGCAAGTGGCCTGGGCTCTGGGAATGATCGAAGATGAGTCTGGAGTCTCGGCTCTCGAGGGCCTCGTCCAGGACACCGAGGCGGCAGTTCGAAGGCAGGCAGTCTGGGCCCTCGGCATGATCGAGCATCGTTCTGGCGTCGCCCTTCTTGCCGACGCTCTGTTCGATGAGTCACAACAAGTTCGGCGGCAGGCAGCCTGGGCAATCGGAATGATTGAACATCCTTCTGGCGTGGCTCCTTTGCTGGAAGCGCTGTTCGGGGACGACGCCGCGGACGCTGCCGCCAGGAAGCAGATTGCCTGGGCCCTCGGCATGATCGAATCTTCATCGGCGGTTGAGGGGCTGACTCCTTTGCTAGAGGATTCGAATGAGGGTGTGCGCAAGCAGTCGGCCTGGGCCCTGGGAATGATCGAGTCCAGCTCGGCAACACCATCACTGGTGGAGAGCCTCTTCGACGATTCGCCGGGGGTTCGCAATCAGGTGGCCTGGGCGCTGGGGATGATCGAAGACTCGGCCGGTACTGCCGCTCTGCTGGATGCTATAGATGACTCCGATGATGGGGTTCGACGACAGGTTGTTTGGGCTCTAGGAATGATCGAAGACTGGAGAGCACTCGAAAGACTGGAAGCCACTGCTGAAGAGGATGGAAGTTCGTCGGTACGGAAGCAGGCTCGCTGGGCCATTGACATGATCAAGAACTGATGGTCAGAGGTCGGGATCCACTGGAGAGACCTGTACCCGCCTTCCTCTTCGTGTTCTCTGTGATCTTCGTGGTGTAGAATCCGGATTCCTCATGATTTTCAACACGCCATGTTCGTGGTACCAGGGGCCGGTCTAGTCCGTATCCGGATTTCAGACAAGATGCCTCTCCGCTCCCGCTATTTCCTATCCGATTGCTTCGCAGCTCGGGTCGGGGTCGACTGCCTGAACGCGGCTTTGGAGCGCCCAATTTCAGAGCGCCAAGCGGCAGCGCGAGCGCGGGAAAGCGTGTGCCGGGCATGACCGTGCACTAAGGGGTGAAAGTCCCCCATACAGCCAGATGGTGGCGAAGTATAGCGAAGCGCAAGGGCTGAGTCGTGAGGCGAAGTCTGAAGGAAGCGTGGAGACGTAGATCCGGCAGGGACGTGGCGAAGGAGCACGGTCTTACCCCGGGAGATCTGTCTGCTGTCCTGGAAAAGGACTGAGAGACTCGCGAGGGGATCCTAACGGCAGACAGAAGTCAGCAGAAGGCCTAGTAGGTTGTCCCGAAAGGGGGAGCTGAAGGCCGGAACGGTGACCGGAGGCGAGAGCCCCGGGAAATGGAAGGGTAAGTAAGGAACCTGGACTCATGGGCAGAAAGCGGCAGAAAAACCAGCTAGAGCTGGCCTTCACGAGAAGACGACGCGGTGAAACCGGCCAGTCCTTCGACAAAGGGACCGAACTGACTGCAGGGGGTACAAAGGCGCTGGGAAAGGACGTTTTCCGAGTCAAGCTTTGGCGTTCGACCCGGGAGGTCACAACACGATGCGGTCGGGCAAGCCCAGGAGTATCTCCGCGAGGGTTCGTGAGTTGACGAACCGGAACCGAAGGGTGAGCATGGCGCGGCGAATCGACCGGCTCAATCTCTACCTGCGAGGGTGGATGGGGTACTATGGTCGGTGCCAGACTCCGTCGGTTGTGAAGGCGCAGAACCGCCGGATACGCGATCCGTACGTCCGGTGGTGTGACAGGGAAAGCCTGTGAGGGCCTACCTATGTCAATCAGACTCGACCTGGAAATCCGTACTCATTCTCAGCACAGAGGTACTACCACCCGCACTCGATCCGTTAGACCGATTACGTGAAACGAGTACGAGTACGTGCACGAAGATCAGAAGATGCTGAGAGCTTGCTGTAGGTCAGCGATCAGATCCTCGGTGTCCTCGATGCCGACGGAGTAACGAACCAGACTTTCCGGGATACCCATGGCTGCCCTTTCCTCGGCGGAACACTCCACATGGCTGGTCGTCGCCGGGGGTCCGACAATCGTTTCTACGGCCCCCAGATTGGCAGCCGCATGGGCCAATTGGAGGCGGGGCAGGAATCGCCGGACTGCATCGAGAGTATTCTCCTTCAACTCAAAACTCAGCACCCCGCCAAACCCCCGCATCTGGGTCCGTGCAATCTGGTGTCCGGAATGTGATTCCAAGCCGGGATAGTGCACTTCTTCAATGGCCGGGTTGGATACCAAGAACCTGGCAATCGTAAGAGCGCTCTGGTTTTGCTGTCGAATACGAAGATGCAGTGTCTTCATGCCGCGCAGCAGCAGATAAGCGGCCATTGGATGCAGTGTCGCTCCGTTAATCTCACGAAAATGATAAATCTGGTCAATCAGCTCTTTTTTCCCGCAAATCACGCCGCCCAATGCATCAGCATGTCCCCCCAGAAACTTGGTAGCACTGTGCAAGACCAGATCCGTGCCCAGAAGTAAGGGGTTCTGGTTAATTGGGGTCGCAAAAGTGTTGTCTACGATCACGATAGCACCAGCATCATGCCCGGCTTTGGCGAGTCGGGCTAGGTCCACGACTTTTACGGTGGGATTGGTCGGACTCTCCAAATAGAGCACCTGGCAGCCCTTGGCGACTTCAGCCTCGATGGCCTCAGCATCGTTGGTATCGCAGAGGGTTACCTCAATCTGGAAACGAGGTAGAAACTCAATGAAGATCTTGCTGGTGCCACCATAGGTGTCTTTCACCGAGACTACCCGGTCGCCCGGAGACAGTAAGGACAGTAGGGTGCTGCTGATAATGCCCATGCCTGTGGCCGCGCTGGTGGCGGCTTCAGCGCTCTCGAGCTGTCGGACCTTTTCTTCAAAGACATTCACAGTCGGGTTGCTGTTGCGTCCATAGATGTGTCCCGGGTGCTGGCCGGAGGCCACCTTCAGCCATTCATCGAAGTCCTTGTAACCAAAGGAGACGCTGTGAACTACCGGTACCTGAGTCACGTTCTGCATCAGATATTCTTCTTCGCCCCCCCAAACAGAACGGGTACCGAAATTCAGATGTTGCTTTGAGCGCATTCCTTTCTCCTCCTCTGTAGTGCTGCTGTTAGATCCGGCAACTCTCGTGAAGGTGCAGGAGTGCCCAAAAGTCATTTCCGGATCTAAGAACAGAATTGCCTCTGCGAAGTCTCCGCGACTCAGCGTCTCTGCGCTTGCATTCCCTCTCACCAGTTGAACCCCATTACTGGGACGTCTTACTCATGACGGAGGGCCACGGCCGGGTGGACCCGGGCAGCCCGCCGGGCCGGAATGTAGCACGCGAAAAGAGCCACGGCAGCCAGAATCAGGCTGACAACCAGGAACGTCGCAGGATCCAGGGGAGTCGTACCGAAGAGCAGGCTCTCAAGATAGCGGCTCACAACGAACGCACCCAGCAGGCCCAAGCTCAAGCCGATGGCCACCACTGCAAGGCCCTGGCGCATCACCATTCTCACCACTGTGCCCTTTTCGGCGCCGAGCGCCATCCGGACCCCAATCTCTCGGGTTCGCAGACTCACTCGGTTTGCCATCACACCCCAAATACCAATTGCTGCGAGAGTCACGGCAATGGTTGCCAAGATCCCAACCATGACCATGTAGAATCGAGGTCCGGCCACCGAATCATAAATCCGCTGTTCCATCGTTGAGACCTCCTCGAGCGCGATCTCGGGGTCGAGAGATGCCACTTCACCTCGAATCTGTGAGATCAGGGTCAGCGGATCCCCATCGGTTCGGAGTACGACATTCATGTTGGAGAGCATTCGGAGCAACCCGGCGGGCGCTTGTCTGTAGGACAAATAGAACTCGGGTTGGGGTTCCGAGTCGAGTCCCTGGTGACGCACATCTCCCACCACCCCGGCGACCTGGTACTCCTGCTGGCCGAATAGGATTCTCTGCCGCGTCGGCTCTTCCCCGGCGAAGTACCGGCCTACCAGTGCCTGGTTGACCACCAACACCAGTGGTTGGCCGGCACGGTCGGATTCTGAGAAAGTGCGTCCCGAGATCAGCGGTATCCCTAGGGTTCGAAAATAGCCGGGGCTCAATAGTCGAATGTCGGCAAAGGGTGCTTGGGAAAGATCGTCGGGACGGGGGCGTCCGACGATATTCAAGGGTCGTCGCGTGATGCCCGATTGTAGCGGCAGGAAGTTGACGATCCCTGAGGAGCGCACCGGCTTCAAGAGGTCGATCCGCCGGAACAGCTGATCATAGAAGTGTTGCCGCTGAGGAGTCTCCTGGTACCGTCCCTCAGGCAGGGTCACGCGAAAGGTGAAAACATTTTTTGGGTCGTAGCCTGGATCTCGGTTGCTCAGCTTCAGAAAGCTGCTCGTCAGGAGGCCAGCGCCAACTAGCAAGATCAGAGCCAGGGCGATTTCCCCGGTTGCCAGCAGGCTGAGTAATCCATTGTTGCCGAAGTGTTCGGAGCGGCTGGCGACGAATCCGTCCCGGTCGCTGAAGCCACTTCTCCGCTCAGCCCGCAAAAGCCTCAGAGCTGGCACCGACCCAAACAAAAGGGCGGTCGCCAGCGAGATGGCGGCTGCGAACCCGAGTACAGGAAAGTCAATGGAAATCCCTTCCAGACGAGGAATGTTTCCAGGTTGCAGAGCCCGCAGGAGACTGCCACCCAACCAGGCGAGAAAGACACCGAAGATGCCGCCGGGTAGAGCCAGCACCGCGTTTTCGGTGAGTAATTGTCGGGACAGGCGAGTTCGGCGAGCGCCCAAAGCTGAGCGAAGCGTGATTTCATTTTCTCTTTCAGCCGATCGGGACAGCAGCAAGTTGGCCACGTTGGCACAGGCGATCAGAAGCACTAGTCCCACCGCAGCGAGCATGATCAGCAGGCCGAAGCGGACGGGTCCTGAAATAAGTTCTTGGAGCGTAATCAATTCGATCTTGGCGTCGGCCAAGAGGTTGATCCCCCGGAGCCGTCTCGCTTCGTTGCGGGCACCGGCGACCGACTGACGCTGGTTCTGGCGGAGGCGCTGGAAGATCGTGTTGCTTTCGGCAGTCGCCTCCTGGATCGAGTATTCCGGTTTGATTCGAGCCACGGCCGGGATGATGTTGACGTCCCGGAGGGGGGCTCCACGCGATGATAAGGCTGACGGGATCCAATATTCCGTAGCTGCATCTGGAAAAGCAAAGTCGGCCAGCATTACACCTACGATCAGCCAGTCCTCACTTTCCAGCTGGATCATCTTGTCGAGGATGGCAGGATCGGATCCAAAGTGCCGTTGCCAGGTCGCATGGCTGAGGAGGATCACCTTTTGACTGTCCCGCAATTCCTCTTCGGGGGCAAAGAGGCGACCCATCAGCGGACCCACGCCGAGCAGAGGAAAGAGATCGGGCGATGCCTCGGCTCCCTGCAACCGAACTGGATCGCCCCGACCTGTGAGCGTGGCCGATTGCAGGCCGTAGGTAGCGAGCCGAGAAAATGTCTGCATCTGCTCGCGCCACGGCTCCAAAGCATCCCCCAGAATCCCCGGAAGCCGCCCTTGGAGAGCCCCCGCGGTCTGGGGGCGGTTCTGAAAGACCCGGACGAGGCGATCGGCGTCCGGGTAAGGGAGAGGTTGAAGGATCACACTGTTCACTACACTGAACATCGCACTGGTGGCTCCGATATCGAGCGCAAGAGTAAACACTGCTACCAAAGTGAAACCGGGCTCTCGAAACAATCTCCGGGCCGCGTATTTGACATCCTGCAAGAAGATTTCCATCAAGCTCTTCAAATAAATGGGTTCACGACCTGGCGGTCTAAATCTCTCGGAATAACTAGAGTGTATTTCTCACAGTTTCAGTGTGACACAGAAGCTGCGTAAGATCGGCCCGAACTGCGAGAAGAGCTTGAACCTGGGCTGAGGCGCATCGTTAATATGTACATATAGAGAGATGGGCGGTTGACCAGACAACATTCGATCGCGAAGGCGCGCAGGAACCTGTCAAGCCTCGTGCGTGAGGCGGAATCCGGAAAGCCTGTCGAGTTGACCCGCAGAGGTGAGCCGGTGGCTATCTTGCTGGGACGTCGGCAGTATGAGCGACTCGCCTCAAGATATCGTAGGTTCTCAGAGGCTTACGAGGATTTCACGGAAGAATTTGATCTCGGGAATTGGCCATCAATCCGGATGAGGTTTTTACTGGAGTTCGAGACGACTGCCATCCTCGCGTCGGCGAAAGGCGATCGAACGCTACCTGGAGGACGTTGTGTTGGCGAGTTTTCCGATCCTGGAGTATGACTCCGCTGCTGCCGAATGGCATGCTGCCGAGCGGGCAAGGCTAGAGAAGGCTGGAGAGACTCCTCCTTTCCGTCGACGGACAGATCGCGGCGATCGCGAGTGTCAATTACCTGGTGCTGGTTACCGCCAATGAAGCTGACTTCCGCAGGTTCAATGGGCTGCAGGTTCAAAGCTGGGTGTAGAAGCTCGCGCTGCCGCTTGGCGCTCTGAGAGCCGGCATTCCAACACCACGGTTCGGATATCGACTAATAGGCCCCTCCCAAGAATGTTTCTTTTCATACTAATCTTTGTAAACTTTACTTCGTATAGCTAGATTGATGGCGAGATTCGCGCTGGGAGAATTCGAGCATCTGGTCCTGCTGGCGATCGTGCGCCTGGGAGGCGAGGGTTATGGCGTCCCAATCATCCGAGAAATTGAGAGCCGTACGGGTCGGGAGATTTCTCACGCCGCTCTCTATCTGACGTTGCGTCGCTTGGAATCCAAGGGTTTGCTTCGATCTCGGACCGCTAGTCGGATACCAGACGGAGCGGCCGACCCCGCCGCTATTATCGAATTCAACCCAAGGGTTTCGATCGTCTCCGAACGTCCAGAGAAGCTCTGCCCTTGATGTGGGAGGGGATTGGCGGAGAGCTGGAGTCATGACGGTTCGTAAGCGGCATTCGAATGCTTTCGAAACTTCCCCCGAGCCTCCTCGAGGTGTGGTCCGGCTGTTGGGCTTTTTGATTTCAAAACCAGACCGGGATGAAGTGCTGGGCGATTTGGATGAGCGTTTCGCCTACCGGGTGGCCGAGATAGGGGAAGAAGGAGCGCGACTCTGGTATCGGAAACAGATGCTTGGGATTGCAGTTCGCTGGCCACTCTTTCTCTTTGCAAGGAAAAGACGAGAGCTCGAGAGGTCCCGTCAAGCAGGCTCCCGGGAACGAGAATGGGAAGGAACAAGGATGGATAGCTTTCGACGCGACCTCGTATATGGAATCCGGACCCTGTGGGGCAAGAAGGGCTTTTCGGCCATGATTGTATTGACTCTGGCGTTGGCAATCGGGGCGACTACCACGATTTTCAGCATGGTCAGTACCCTCATTCTACAGCCTGTGCCTTTCTCGGACCCCCATCAGATCGGGTTTCTTTGGATGAGCAACGCTGAGCTCTCCCGGCCGCGTGTGCCCCTGTCACTGCACGACTATCTAGAGATGAAGGACCAACTCACAGCCTTCAGCGACCTGGCGGCTTTCCACTCTGCCAATTTCAGCATGCGACTCACGGATGGCGACACTCCCGAACGCTTGACGGGATATCGGACCACTCCCAACTTCTTTCCACTGATGGGAGTTGAAATTCTGCAGGGACGGGGTTTTCTACCTCGAGAAGTGCGGAGCGACGCCTTTCCGGTAGCGGTTCTTTCCCACGGGACCTGGCAACGGCGTTTTGGTTCGCGGGCCGTCTTGAATGAGGAAATCTACCTGAATGGGGGAGTTACATCAGGTGGTCGGGATTCTGGCTCCGGAGATGGAGATCGGTCCCTTTCGGGCGGGCGAGATCTGGCTACCCCTGACAACCGATCGAAGCGGACAAGAGTCGCAGCGCCGGCACTTGACGGTGGCTGGCCGGTTGGCGCCGAGCCAGACTCTGAAGATGGCAAGTGTCGAGGCCGACACGGTGGCCGCACGGCTGGCAAAAGAGTTCCCGGTGACTAATCTAGGATGGGCCAGCCAGATCCATTCACTGACTGAGGTCCTATTCGGCACTAATGCCAGAACCGTACTCTTCCTATTCATTGTCGGGGTTTCTGTCCTCCTGCTGATCGGCTGCGCCAACGTGGCCAACATGGTCTTTGCGCGGTCCGTGACACGGCGCCGGGAGATTGCTTTGCGCACCGCTCTGGGAGCTAGCAGAGGATGTATTTTGCGGCAGCTTCTGACTGAGAATCTAATCCTCAGTTTCCTGGGGTCCGGTTTTGGACTCCTGCTGACGGAATGGATGCTGCGGACACTGGTGGCGGTGACTGGCACTCGGGGGCCCTTTGGCGGTTTTGGAATCGATCAGAACGTCCTCATGTTTGCCCTCGCTCTGGCTGTGGTCACTCCTCTGGTCTTTGGGTTGGTCCCGGCGTTGCGGATCATGCGGACAGCTCCCGCGTCGGCGCTCAAAGAGGGCAGAGCCGCCGTGGGTACACGGCGTTACAAAGGAAGAGGGGTCATGGTCGCCGTCGAGGTTGCTCTCTCGCTGGTCCTGCTGATAGTGGCGGGACTGGCCAGCCGCTCGGTGGCCAATGTGTCTGGTATAGAACTCGGATTTGAGCCGCGAGGAGTACTCACTTTTCGAATGGATCCGTCGCCGGGAAACTATGCCAGTGAAGGAGAGCTTCGTCTCTTCTATCGTGAGATCTTGGACCGGCTGGCCTCCATCCCGGGCGTCAGTTCAGCCAGCCTTTCCAGTCATCGGCCGATTCTAGGTGGGGAGCCCTCCCAGTTCTTTCGCCTTCCGGCAAGACCGGTGGCCGATCCGAGCAAGCCGCCGACCACTCTGACGGCCTCGGCCAGCCCCGGCTTCTTTTCTACGTTGGGGATTCCGATCTTGCACGGTCGAGAATTCACAAAGCAGGACGATTCTCGGGCCAGAAGAGTGGCCCTGATCAATCAGGCGGCCTTCGACCTGCACTGGGGAAGCCAGGACGCACTGGACTCTGCGATTCTGATGGGAACCGACCCAGCTCCGTGGCAAGTAGTCGGGGTGGTCGGCAATCAAAGGAACCCGGATGCCGATCAGCCGCCCCTACCAAAGGTCTATTTTTCGGTCGAGCAACACCCACCCCCGGCTCTGGCTGTGTTGTTGCGCACCTCGGGAGATCCAGCTCAACTGCTTCCTGCAGTACGGAGCGAAGTTGCTGCCATCGATCCGGACGAGCCGATCTTCGATACTAGGACGATGGACGAGATCGTCTTTGACGACCAGGCCTCCGACTATGCGATAGTTGGGCTGATGAGCTTCTTCTCCATCGTCGCCCTGGGTTTGGCAGGAGCCGGTATCTACGGCGTGACGGCGTTTTCCGTGAGTCACCGAATTCAGGAGTTTGGAGTCCGGGTGGCGGTGGGAGCTCGCCGTCGGGATCTGCTCGCGATGATCGTGCGCCAGTCGCTGCTTCCGGTGGTCGTGGGGCTGGCCTTTGGACTGATCGGTGCCTATTGGTTTTCACAGCTGATTGCCGGCTTGTTATATGGGGTGACGCCGACCGATCCGCTGACCTTCGGAACCGTGGTTCTTAGCCTCTTGTTCGTCTCTGCCACCGCCAGTCTGCTGCCCGCTGTACGAACCACTAGGATGGATTTGATGGCCAAATTGCGGGATTGAGTGGTGACTGCAAGAATTTGCCTAGCTTTCCCGCGCTCGCGCTGCCGCTTGGCGCTCTGGAAATAGGCGCTCCACACCAGCGTTCAGGGGTCGACCGCAACCTGAGCTTCGAGGCAAAGAGATCGGAGCCGCAAGCGGAAGCGCCGCGGGAGTATCCAACGGTCTGCCTGATCGGGCAGCCTGGAATTGCGGCGGCAGACTCCCGCCGAACATTGCTGATTCTGCAACGATGCTCCTGACACAAGACGGGCGGTTGGGTGGGCCGCCCGACACGGACCAGACGTTCAACATCGGGGCTTTGGTGCTGCGGCGAGATACGAGGCGCCCTAATTACTCGGACAGGCTCCTAATCCAGCCTTCAGCCCCTGCTCGTTCGGAAGCGGAGCTTGGCTGGCTCCCTGGCTTTAAATCATCCGGGCCGTGGAGTCAGAATAGAGCTACCATTCTTTTTCGCGAAATTCGGAGGACAACGCTCAAGAAAATGGCGGTTGGACGAAGTTGATCGGAGGTAACTGATGAAGCACGGAGACGGACAAGATCGGTGACGCTACATGCATGGATTCTTGGAATCGTGTGTTTCCTCCTCTCGCAGCCTCTGGGTGGTGGCAGCACGGCGCTGAGAAGCTTCTTCATTCCTCTGATCGGGCATGGTCAAGGTTTCTCGACTGAGATCAACTTAATCAATCTGAGTCCGGCAACCAGCCAGGTCCAGATCAACACTTTCGACGACGACGGAGACCCGTTGCGACTCTTGCGACAGAATGCCGGACTGATCGGCCCTCCCGAGTCTGTTTCGGAACTGATTGTCGACATTCCGGGCACGGGGACGGCTCATGCCTTGACGCTCAATCCAGATCCTGGTCAATTGGATGTTGGCTGGGCTCAGGTAAGCACTCAGCACGCAGTGGGTGTCCAGTTTGTTTTTCGCATCCTAGACAACGACAACCTTGTCACTGCCGCCGATATCAGAGTCGGCCACATCGTCACGGCCGCCTCATTTCTGGGGCTGGTTGACTTGGCCGGCGGCATCGACACCGGGCTCGCTCTAGTCAACCCGCCCCAGAATCCGGAAGTGGAGGTCACTATCGAAGCCATCGGCAGCGCCGGCGATGTGGCATTGACGACCACAATCAACCTGCAGCTGGGCGGCAAGGTCAGCCAGTTCCTCTTCCAGTTTCTGCCAGAACTGGGCGATTTTAAGGGCTCCATCGAGCTCCGCTCCTCCGATCCAGCCGATCCAGACAACCCGATCAAGCCTCCGATCGCAATCCTGCCGATTCGACAGGAGGGTCTGGTCTTGACCACGCAAAACGTTTTCCCTCCTCGCCAGCGGCCGTAATTTTCCGACGCTTGGCAAGGACTTCAGCCCTGAGATCAACGCCCATTTGTCTTTGAAAATGACAATGTGGTCGCTATAGTGACGAGGGCCGAATCGCAGGCCAGAGTCCGCGCTCGAGTCAAACCTCTAGCCCGCCTCGCGGCAAAGTAATGGAAAGGAGTCAGGCGCATGGAGTTTCCTCTCAAGCCGCTTTCGCTCCAGTCCGTGGACCGAGCATTACAAAAAGCTGAACAGTATCGGTTGCTCAACGAGCCTGAACAGGCCGAAAGCATCTGCCGAGATATTCTCCGAGTAGCCCCTGACCACGCTGCGGCTTTGCTCCTCCTGGTGCTGTCGCTGACGGACCAATTCAAGACCCGTCTCGGGGGGCGAATCAAGCGCGCCCTCGAAGCCCTGGAACGGATCGAGGACCCCTACGCCAGGGCCTATTACCAGGGAGTCATCCTGGAGCGAGTTGCCAGAGCCAAGTTAAGCCGCACCACGCCGGGTTCGAAGTTTTCCGCCTACGCGCATTTTCGAGAAGCGATGAGTTGGTACGAGAAGGCAGAGAGCATTCGCCCGCCCGAAAATGACGACGCCATCCTCCGTTGGAATGCCTGTATTCGGACGATTCGGGCACGCAAGCTGCAGCGCAGTCCCGAGGATATGTGTATGCCACTGCTTGAATAGAGCGCAATGGGACAAGGGAGCGAGCGAAGTTCCTCGATGCTCCATCCCACCGGACTGAATAATGTCGCACCCTTTCAGGGTGCGCATCCTCTCGGTCTCCAGTTTCCCAGGGTGGCGCCTGCGGCTGACCCTGGGCTCACTTTGTGGTGCCCTTGCATTACTAGCCCGGATAATGCACGCGTTGTCGGCTGCAGAGCCGGGATCATCCGCGCTGACTGCGTTGCCCCCCCTCGGGCTGCTCAACAGAGTGCACGACTATGCTTCCGCGGCCCTCGGGCGTAACGCCTTGTCAGAGCGGCGCTTCCGACTCTTCGCTTCGACAACGCGTGAATTATCCGGGCTAAGCCAGGAGTTTGAGAGCTGCTTCCTCTCCGCAACCTGGTCCTAATCAGCGATGGTGAACCCTTACTCCAAGGCTGGCAGCCTCTCGAAATGGCGCGCCGAAGGCGCATCGCGATAACAGCCCAGGGCCACGCCCTGGGGAGAGAGGTTGTGGCATTTTCTTCACTCTGTGGAGTGAGAAAGCAGCGTTGAGGATTATCGCGAAGCCTTTCAGGCTTCCTCTCTCGACCGGATGATCCCGGCCCTGCAGCCGAAAACTCGTGAATTAGCCGGGTTAGGGCTCCGACTGGGTCCGAGCCAAGCCCAGTTTCCTAATCCCGAAGCGTGCATCAAAACAGCATTCTCGGGAACTTTCCGAACTGCTTGACAAACAACGAAATACTGCGTAGGTTTTGCCCTCATGGGCGTCCTCGGACAAACAGTATTTTACTATATGGCGCTGGCCAGCTTAGCGAGTGCTGTTTTTGCGGTGACGAGGAAGAATCCGGTGCACTCCATACTGTGGGTGCTGGCCCTTTTTCTGCACGTTGCGGGCATTTTCCTGTTGCTGGGTGCGGAGTTCCTGGCGGCTGTCCAAATAATCGTATACGCGGGCGCCATCCTGGTTTTTTACCTCTTTGTCTTGATGCTTCTCGACGTGTCGGACGAGGCGGCTCGTCCGCGTTTCGGTAGGCACTGGCCTTTAGCCCTGGGTTGTGGCCTTGGTCTGGCTGGCCTGGCCTGGATAGCCCTGCTCAGGTTCGACTCTCCAGTCGCTGAGGCGGCACCGTCCGTAGCCGGGGAGGGGGCACCTCTGGGGAGCCTTGCCGAAGTGGGCTCGGCCTTGTTCGGCGAGTTTGCGCTACCCTTCGAAATGGCCTCCTTAATCCTATTGGCCGCCATCGTGGGCTCGGTCATGCTTGCCAAGAGAAAGGTGGACTCATGATCGTTCCCATGAGCGTGGTCCTGGCTTTGAGCGCAGCTCTGTTTGGGATCGGCGCATTCGGTTTTCTGGCCCGGCGTAACATTATCCTCATGCTTGTCTCGGTTGAGATAATGCTGAATGCGGTCAACCTCAGCCTGGCTGGATTCAGCCGCCATCTGGACGATCCGCGAGGTCAGGTCCTGGCTCTCTTTGTAATCGCTGTTGCAGCCGCCGAGGCGGCCGTCGGGTTGGGGCTCGTGATCGCTTTGAGCCGGAACCGGCCCGGGGCACGAGTAGAAGATCTAACCCAGCTCAAGTGGTAACCCCGAATTGAATAGTACTGGTACATTCTTCTCGTTAATACCTCTGCTGACTGTGCTCACTGCAGCCGTCGCCGCTCTCCTGATCGCATGTACCGGGGAGCGACGGCGCAACTTGCGTGAGTTCTGGTCGGTGGCTGCCGGCGTGCTCATGCTCTCGTTCGTGGCCAGCATGGTCCCGGAAGTCCTGAGAGGGGGTGCGCCGGAGTGTGTTCTCTTTCGAATCCTTCCTGGCTTTGAATTGGGCTTTCGCGTCGACGCTTTTGGCCTGCTTTTTGCTGGCGGGGCGTGTCTGCTCTGGATCTTGACCTCTTTTTACTCGATCGGTTATGTCCGCTCTCTTAAGGAGCATGCTCAAACACGTTACTTCGCCTGCTTTGCTCTTGCCCTGTCGGCTACCGTGGGCGTCGCCTTTTCTGCCAACCTGTTTACTTTGTTTCTGATGTATGAGGGTCTGACCCTAGTCACCTACCCCCTGGTCGGACACAAAGAAACGGCCGAAGCCAAAGCCGGTGCACGCAAATACGTCATTTATCTTCTGGGTGCCGCGAAAGTGTTTTTAGTGGGGGCTATCATCCTCACCTACAACCTGGCGGGAACTCTGGAGTTTCGAAAAGGCGGGATTCTGCCAGTTGAACGGATCACCGAACAGCCGACGCTTCTCTTCCTGGTCTTCGCCCTGTTCTTATTCGGATTCGCCAAGAATGCCCTGATGCCGTTTCACAGCTGGTTGCCGGCTGCAATGGTGGCCCCCACCCCAGTCAGCGCTTTGCTACATGCCGTGGCCGTAGTCAAGACTGGAGTATTCTCCACTCTGCGTGTCTTTTTGTTCATTTTCGGCCCCTACGCGATGCGCGAGATCGGAGCCGACCAGCTGGCGCTCGGTGTGGCCGCGGTGACGATTCTGGTAGGGTCGCTGCTGGCACTCGGGCAGGACAACTTGAAGGCCCGGTTGGCCTTCTCAACGGTCAGCCAGCTCGCCTACATCATTCTGGGTGCGGCCCTATTGAATCAAAGCGGGGTCATGGGCGGAATCGCGCATATTACCAACCATGCGGTTTCCAAGATCACCCTCTTTTTGTGCGCCGGTTCGATCTATGTATCCACTCACAAGACCGAGATCAGCCAGATGTCGGGAATTGCCCGGCGAATGCCCTGGACCATGGCTGCCTTTGCGCTCGCCTCGCTTAGCGTGATCGGAATACCCCCCACATCCGGGTTCGTTTCGAAGTGGTTTCTGGTGTTGGGTTCGGTTGAGGTCCACAGCCTGACATTGCTGGCTGTACTCCTGATCAGCTCACTCCTCAGTGCGGCCTATCTCGCCCCGGTGGTTTACAAAGCTTATTTTGGTGAAGCATCGCCCGACAGCGAGGAGGTGCGCGAGGTGCCCTGGATGGTTGCGCCTCTAGCCATAAGCGCCGCCGCCAGCCTGATTCTGGGTCTCTTTCCGGGCCCCGTTTTAGAGCTCGCCGGAAAGGCACTGCCATGAACTTTCTTCAAAGACAGCTCGAAGACCCAGTTCGATTCTCACGTATTAAGCGTGGGTTCTATGGGGGCCTGGTATTGGTGGCTTTGGTGGAAGTTCTCTCGCTTTTCCTATTTGAGGGTCACCCCCATTTTTTCTTTGAAAGTTGGCCTGCCTGGGGCTCGCTCTACGGGTTGGTCTCGTGCCTACTGATTATCGTCATCTCCAAACTCATTGGAAAGGTGTGGCTTATGCGCCGCGAAGACTACTATGACGATTGAGTGGGTACACCCGGGCATAGTATTGATCCTTGGAGCCTGGTCCATCCCGTTCCTGAAGGGCAGTCTAAAGAGTGCGGCCATGCTCCTCTTGCCGGCGATCGCTCTGGTCCTTTGCCTACGCATGGAAGCTGGCACTTATGGCGAAGTTAGTTTCCTGGGACAGGACGTCATCTTTGGCCAGGTAGACAAGCTGAGCCTGATCTTTTCGTATGTCTTCTCGATCGTGGCTTTGCTGGGCATGATCTACGCGCTTCACGTGAAGGACGATGGGCAGCATGTCACCGCTTTGACCTATGCCGGGGGTGCGCTCGGGGTTACCTTTGCCGGGGACTTCCTTTCTCTCTACGTGTTCTGGGAACTGATGGCCATCTCGTCCGCGTTTCTGGTCTGGCAGCGGCACCAGGCCGATGCCGTTGCAGCCGGTTTCCGCTATCTCCTGGTGCATGTCTTCGGTGGACTCTTATTGCTGGCCGGCATCGTGCTGCACTGGTCCGAAACAGGGTCACTCGCCTTCGGAAACATGGAGTCGTTCGCCGGAGGGTTGGCCTGGAGTCTGATCCTGGTCGCCTTCTTGCTCAATGCTGCGGTCCCGCCCCTCGGGGCATGGCTCCCCGACGCCTATCCGGAAGCCACAGTCACAGGCGCGGTCTTCATGACGGCCTTTACCACCAAGTCGGCTGTCTACGTGCTGATTCGCGGTTTTGCCGGCACTGAACTCCTGATTTGGTTGGGAGCGGGAATGGGCATCTATGGGGTGGTCTATGCAGTGCTGGAAAACGATGCACGCCGACTCCTCGCGTACCACATCATCAGTCAGGTCGGCTATATGGTCTGTGGAGTTGGAATCGGCACTGCGCTTGCTGTCAACGGTGCCGCTGCCCACGCCTTCGCCCACATCCTTTATAAGGCGCTCCTCTTCATGGGAGCCGGCGCGGTTTTGCAGATGACAGGCTTGCGAAAGCTGAGTGAGATGGGCGGGCTCTACAAAACCATGCCGAAAACTCTCGGTCTCTATATGGTGGGAGCGTTTGCGATCTCGGCGGTGCCGTTGTTTAGCGGCTTCGTGAGTAAATCGATGATCGTCTCAGCGGCCGGTGAATCCCACCTGCCGTGGATTTTCCTCATGCTCACTTTGGCCTCTGCCGGAACCTTCCTGCACACGGGTCTCAAGCTTCCTTATTACATGTTTTTTGGAAAGGATTCGGGCGTAAGCGGTGAGGAACCCCCCCGCAATATGCTGGTTGCCATGGGTCTGGCCGCGCTCGCTTGCGTCTTGATCGGGGTCTTTCCCAGCTGGCTCTACCAAAACCTCCCCAACCCGGTCGACTATGTGCCCTATACTCTGCAGCATGTCACGGCGACGCTCGGTATGTTGGCCTTCACTGCGTGGGGATTCTTCCTTCTTCTCAAGCAACTCGATCCGGAGCCCAAGGTCAGCTTGGATACAGATTGGTTCTATCGCCGGGGGACCTCTGCTTTTCTGAGCCTGGCTCAGGCCCCTCTGGCTCGCCTGGAGTCCGGCTTTGTGGGCGAGATTTATGAGTTCGTCATCCGGCGACCCGTGCTGGGCTTGTCGGGCCTGCTTCGTGCATTCGACACCCGAGTCGTCGATTCCTTTATCGTTGGCGTGGGCCAGACGACTCAGGCATTGGGTCAAATCTTGAAGACAAAGGTGAGTGGCAACGCTCAGCACTACGGCCTCATCATGGCGGCCGGAATTCTGGCGCTTCTGATTCTGGTACTGATTGCACCATGACTGATTACCCCGTCCTGACAATCACCACTTTCTTGCCGCTTCTGGGGGTGGCCGCGATCCTGTTCTCCGGTAAACGGCTGGCGCGCTGGATTGCTCTGGCCACAACCCTGGCTACCTTCGGCGTCTCGGTCCCCATGTATTGGAGCTTCGATAAGACTTCCAAGGCTCTCCAATTCGTCGAGTCGGCCCAATGGATACCCAGTTGGAACATCGCCTATCGGATGGGAGTCGATGGCATTAGCCTGCCATTTATTTTCCTGGCCACACTCTTGAGCGTTCTATGTGTGGGAGGCTCCTGGATCGCAGTAAGGGAAAGGGTGCGAGAATTCTATGCCGCGTTGCTGCTCGCAGAAACCGCGATGATCGGGCTCTTTGCAGCGGCGGATCTCTTTCTCTTCTACATTTTCTGGGAGCTCATCATTGTTCCGGTTTTTCTCCTGATCGGCGTCTGGGGGGGGCCAAAACGTGTCTATGCAGCAGTCAAGTTCTTGCTCTTCACTCTAGCCGGCAGCGTCTTGATGCTGGTGGGGATGGTGGCCCTCTACAACTCGGCCGGCACATTGGAGCTCAGAGCGCTCGCCGAAGTTACTCTCGAGCCCCGATTCCAGGCTTGGCTGTTCGTGGCCTTCCTGGCTGCCTTTGCAGTTAAAGTGCCCATGTTCCCCGTACATACCTGGCTCCCGGACGCCCACACCGAGGCTCCCACGGCAGGGAGCGTCATTCTAGCCGGGATTCTACTCAAGATGGGCGCCTACGGTTTCTTGCGGATTTCTCTGCCCATTTTCCCCGAAGCGGTACAGCTCTTTTTGTACCCCATGCTGGTGATTTCCGTTGTGGCGATCGTGTATGGGGCCTACGTGACCCTGGCCCAAACCGATATCAAGCGTTTGATTGCATTCTCGAGTGTTAGCCATATGGGGTTTGTCACGCTCGGAATCTTCACTCTCAATCGGAGCGGAGTCGAAGGTGCGATCCTGCAAATGATCAACCATGGCATCGTCAGCGCGGCCCTCTTCCTGTGTGTCGGAATGATCTACGAGCGCACGCATACCCGGGACATTAAGGACTATGGAGGAGTTGCCAAAGCCGCCCCCGTCTACTCCACGTTCCTGGCACTCTTTTGTCTGGCCGCTGCCGGCTTTCCGGGTCTGAACTCCTTCGTTGGAGAGTTCATGATCATCGGCGGTGCTTTCAAAACCAGGCTTTGGCTGGGTGGCCTGGCAATCTGGGGAGTGGCCCTGGGAACAACCTATATAGTGTGGCTCTATTACCGAGTGGTGATGGGCCAAATGAATCCGGGGTTGAAGGGACTTCGGCTGGAGCTAAGCGCCCGTGAGATTGCCACACTGGCACCCCTGGCCTTCCTGGCCCTCTGTCTGGGTCTCTACCCTGAAGCTGTGCTGTCTTATCTTCGAGTGCCGGTTGCCGAACTCTTAGCCGCGGGGGCGACGCCATGAAAATGGTCAGTATGGCGGACCTGGCTCTGCTGGTGCCGGAGTTGATTCTGGTCGGCACTGCGCTGGTCTTGATCTTGGTGGCACGCCGCATCAACAAGGCCCCTCTAGTGGCAGCCGCCACAGTGCTCGCCGCCCTGGCGGCTGCCATCGTTGCGGGTTTGCTCTGGTCGGGCGAGACTCAGACCGGATTCGGCGGAATGTTCACGCTGGACGGCTACTCGCAATTCTTCAAAGTCCTGATTGCGGCCGCCCTGGCTCTGGCCACGCTCCTCTCCGTGCAACGCATTGACGATGACCAAGTTCGACCGGCCGAATACTACGCCCTCCTGCTCCTCGCCTCAACCGGCATGATGCTCTCGGTCTCGGCGCTCGATCTTCTGACCTTGTACTTAGGGCTGGAGTTGATGACTCTCAGTTCATACATTCTGGTCGGCATCACCGTCGAGAAGAAGGCTTCCAACGAAGCCGCCATCAAGTATCTCTTGCTCGGCTCCTTTGCTTCGGCTTTGCTCCTTTATGGCATAGCCTTGGCCTATGGAGTGACGAAAGCAACAGATTTCGCAGCCATCGCCTCGGCTCTCTCTGAACCCGGCATGGCGAGCAACCCCATCCTTCTGGCGGCTGTAGGGTTATTGGCAGGGGGCCTCGCTTTCAAGGTCGCTGCCGCGCCTTTTCATTCCTGGGCACCCGATGCCTACCAGGGTGCGACCACCCCGGTGGCGGCCTTTCTGGCTGCGGCTTCTAAGGCCGCCGGATTAGCCGTGTTGGGACGCGTTTGCCTGGTCGCGTTTCCGTCTGAAGCGCACGTGTTGTCACTGATCCTGATGGGGTTCGCTGGTCTGTCCATCATCGTGGGCAGCCTCATGGCACTGTCCCAGACCGATATGAAACGGCTGCTGGCATATTCTTCGATTGCCCATGCAGGATATGCTCTCCTGGGTCTGGTTGCCGGAACACCCGAAGGGGCCTCGGCCACCATGACCTATGCTTTTCTCTACGTATTTATGACGCTCGGGGCTTTTGGCATTATTATCGCTCTAGGGGAACGAGGTGAGACGCTCGATGGTTATCAGGGTCTGGCTTCCCAGCGACCCGGGACTGCAGCGCTGATGCTGCTCTTCCTTTTGTCTCTGACAGGCATCCCACCGACGGCCGGCTTCGCAGCCAAGTTCGTCGTGATCCTGAGTGTCGTCAGTGCCGGCCATATTGCACTGGCGGTGCTGGCCGTTGCCTGCAGCGTGATCACGGCATTTGTCTACCTACGGGTAGGCGTACTCATGTATATGAAAGAACCATCTCAAGCGGCTCCGTCCCTTTATCCCATGGCGGTCACCGCCGCTCTTGCAGTGGCGGCACTGGTCACTGTGGTTGGGGGTATCTTCCCCGGCAGCCTTATCTTCTGGGCGGTGTCCCCATGAAAGATCGATCATGAACGAGTACATCGGTATCGCCGTCTGTTTTATCCTGGCCGGTGGGATCAGCGGCTTGATGGTTCTGCTGGCCTCTACGTTGGGGAAGAAGAATCCTTCCGCAGTGAAGTCTGAACCATTCGAGTGCGGACAGGCTCCGTTCTCTCGGCCTGGCGGAAAACTGATGGTCAAATTTTACTTGACTGCAATCCTTTTCATCTTATTCGATGTAGAGCTTGTCTTTCTCTACCCTTGGGCTGTCATATCCCGGACTCTGGGAATGGTGGGCTTGGTCGAAATGGGAATCTTTCTGGGAATCCTGATTGTGGGCTACATCTACGCTTGGGACAACGGTGCCCTAGACTGGACGTAATATGCAAAACGATCTCAACTTCTTTACCAGTCGACTTAACGAAGCCCTGGGTTGGGCTCGCAAGTTCTCGATCTTTCAATATCCATTCGTGACAGCCTGTTGCGGGATGGAGTATATGGCCACGGCTTGTTCTCACTACGACATTGATCGCTTCGGAGCAGGTTTGCCCAGGTTCTCGCCCCGTCAGGCCGACGTCCTTTTTGTGGTGGGCACCATCAGCCACAAAATGGCCCCTGTGTTGACACGCATCCACGAGCAGATGGCAGATCCTAAATGGGTGGTTGCGTTTGGAGTCTGCACCTGTACCGGCGGCTTTTATGACAATTACGCAACCGTGATGGGCATCGACACGATCATGCCGGTGGATGTCTACATTCCCGGTTGCCCGCCGCGACCTGAGAATGTGCTGGACGGTCTGATGAAGCTCCAGGATAAAATCCAGGATGAGCACAGCTCCGGTCATCGCCCAGCCCCCGAGACGCGGGAGACACTGAAGGTATGAAGACTCCCTCAGTGATCAAGTCGATCCAGGATCAATTCCCCGATGCCGTGTTGGCTTCCCACAACTACCGTGGCGACGAGACGGTTGTGATAGCCAAGGGATTCCTGTTCGAGATTTCAGAATTCCTCAAGCAAGATTCGGCCCTGAAGATGAACCTCCTGGTCGATGTGACAGCGGTCGACTACTCCACTTTCGAAGAGCGTCCCCCCGACGCTTTCTTCACTTCCTCGGGGGTTGGAGTCAGGCCAGTTGCCGAGATACCGGATGAAGATCCCTGGCCGGGGCCTCCCGGAGGGGAGCGCTTTGCGATGGCGTACCACTTCTATTCATTGGAACATAAACACCGGGTCCGGTTGGTGGTTCCGGTGGCGGAGGCCGAGCCCGAAGTCGATTCCATAATTTCTCTGTGGGCGGGAGCCGATTGGCTGGAGCGCGAGGTTTGGGACATGTTTGGGATCCGGTTTCGAGGGCATCCCAATCTAAAACGTATCCTGATGTACGAAGAGTTTGAGGGGCATCCACTGCGCAAGGACTACCCGGTCAATAAGCGTCAGCCCCTGATAGGTCCGACAAACTGATGAAAATCCCAACATCCAAACCAGAGGCGCCGATGGAGACTTCGGAAGCGGAAACATCCACGAGTTCCAGCCCGGAAATCGAAACTCGGGACATGATGTTGAATATCGGCCCGGCTCATCCAGCGATGCACGGAATCATCAGGATCGTGGCCGAGTTAGACGGCGAGAAGATCGAGAAAGCCGAAGTCGATATCGGGTACCTTCATAGGGGCTTCGAGAAGATGGCGGAAGTTGTCGATTACAACGGCGTTATGCCCTATACCGACCGGCTCAACTACGTCTCTCCTCTAATCAATAACATGGGCTACTGCATGGCCGTGGAGAAGCTTCTCGGCATCACGCTTCCGGAGCGTTGCCACTACATCAGGGTCATCCTTTCCGAGATCTCTCGGATCACCGATCATCTGACCTGCATTGGGGCCACCGCCATGGAGTTGGGTGCCTTCACTGTATTTCTCTACATGATCAAGGCCCGCGAGTATCTGTGGGATCTGGTTGAGCAGGTCACTGGTGCTCGGCTGACAGTCAGTTATTGCCGAGTCGGCGGCGTGAAGGCCGACCTCCCCGAGGGTTTTGTCGAGCCTTGCTTGAAGGCTTTTGAGAAAACTCGCACCGTCATCGATGAAGCGGGGTCACTTCTCACACGCAACCGCATCTTCACCGACCGAATGAGCGGAACCGGGGTGATTTCAGGCGAGGAAGCAATCTCGTACGGGATCACAGGGCCCTTCGTTCGTGCCAGTGGAGTCAGCTACGACGTTCGTAAAGATTGCCCCTACGCCGTCTACGACCAACTTGACTTTGATGTCCCGGTCGGAACCACGGGGGATAACATGGATCGCTATCTGGTGCGCATGGAGGAGATGGAGCAGTCGATGCGCATTGTGGAGATGGCTTTTCGCGAGATTCCAGGCGGTCCGGTCCTGGTCAATCCCGAGACCGGAACTCCCATTCCCGCAGCAGAGATGGTGGACCTTGCCAAGGTAGGAGACATCGGTGCCATATCCGGGAGTTGTGCGGTAACCGGCCCCACCCTCGAGGGCTCCGGCAAAGCACACACCCCGTCAATAGCCGCTGATGAAAAGCGAGCTTTCCTCCCGCCCAAGGAGGATACCTACGGCAATATCGAAGGACTCATGAACCACTTCAAGCTGGTCATGCACGGCCACGGAGTGCGTCCACCCCGAGGAGAAGTGTACTTCCCGGTGGAAGGCGCCAACGGGGAACTCGGCTTCTATGTCGTGAGCGACGGAGCCGGACGTGCTTATAGAGTTCGGGTTCGTCCACCCTGCTTCGCCATCATGTCGGCCCTCTCCAGACTTCTGGAAGGGGAAATGCTCGCCGACATGGTGCCCACCTTCGGTTCGGTAAACATGATCGGAGGGGAACTCGACCGGTGAAACTTTCAGACCTTGAATCCGAAGCCTGGGCAATCCTGGAACTGTACGAATATCCCAAGGCAGCGATGCTGCCGGTCTTGTGGCTGGTCCAGGAGAACCAGGGTTATGTCTCCCCGGAAGCAGAAACCTGGGTGGCAGGTGTCCTGAATGTCTCTCCTTCCAAGGTGCGCGAAGCCGTCTCCTTCTACCATATGTTTCATTCCGCACCGGTCGGAAGGCGCGAGCTACGAGTCTGTACCAGTCTGCCTTGCCAGTTGCGAGGCTCCGCAGCTTTGCTGGAGCGGCTGCAAGACAGCTTAAAGATTCGTCCTGGCGAAACCACCTCCGGCCAGGAGGTGACTCTTACCGAGGTGGAGTGTCTATGCGCCTGCGAAATGGCGCCCATGGCACAGCTTGACGAGGCCTTCGTCGGACCTGTCGAGGGGGATTTCTTCGACACTCTACTCGGGCACTCGTTAAAGAATCCTGACGACCTGGATCCTTTGCCGGAGCCGGAAGTCCTGATCTCTACTGACGGGCCCGTGCTGTCCACGCGATTCAAGGATCCTGAAGGAACCTGGCTGGATGACTATCTCGCTGGCGGAGGGTATGAGGGAGCCAAGAAAGCTCTGAGCTCGATGACTCCAGAAGAAGTGATCCAGGAGGTTTCGGCAGCCAATCTCCGCGGTTTGGGAGGAGCCGGATTCCCGGCAGGCAGAAAATGGTCCTTCGTCCCTAAACAGACAAGCAAACCGAAGTTCCTGGTGGCGAACGCTGACGAGGGAGAGCCCGGCACCTTCAAGGATCGCTACCTGTTGGAGCGAGACGCACACGCTTTCCTGGAAGGAATGATCATCGCCGCCTATGCGATTGGCAGTCACAAGGCCTATGTCTACATCCGGGGCGAGTACTTCCGGCCGGCCAAACGTCTACAACGTGGCCTTGATGAGGCTTACAGCGCAGGTTGGTTGGGCAAGAATATCCAGGGGAGCGGCTTCGATCTGGACATCGTGATTCACCGGGGAGCAGGAGCCTACATTTGCGGCGAGGAGACGGCTCTTCTGACTTCACTCGAAGGTGGTAAAGGCTTTCCCAAGCTCAAGCCGCCCTTCCCGGCCATCTCAGGACTCTTCTCCTGCCCCACCATTGTCAATAATATCGAGACTCTGGCCTGTGTCCCCTTCATTCTGCGACATGGGGCTGCCGAGTTCGCGAAGATCGGAAGCGACAAACAGGGGGGGACACGGCTCTTCTGCGTCAGCGGACACGTCGTCCGGCCGGGAGTGTATGAGGAGTCAGTCAGTATCAGCTTACGGGACCTGATCGAATTAGCCGGCGGTGTCCTCGATGGAAACCGCCTCAAGGCTGTCATTCCGGGGGGAATCTCGGCCAAGATCTTGACTGCCGACGAGATCGATGTAGCCATGGACTTCGATTCGCTGCTGGCAGTCGGCAGCATGGCTGGCTCGGGCGGGGTCATCGTGATGGATGAGACCACTTGTATGGTCGAAGCACTGGAGTCCGCGTCGAAATTCTTTGCCGACGAGTCTTGTGGACAGTGCTCGCCTTGCAGAGAAGGGACCGGCTGGGGCCACCGCATCATGAAACGGATCATGGCCGGCGAAGGGAAGCTACAGGACCTGGATGACCTCCTCGCTATCGCCGGTGACATGGAAGGCAAGACCATCTGCGTCTTTGCCGACGCCGCAGCCTGGCCAGTCCAGTCTTACATTACAAAGTTTCGAGACGAATTCGAAAACTTCATCCGTAGCGGCCGCAGAGTCGAAAAGAAAGAGGTCGCCGAATGCCAAGCGTGAGGATCGACGGCCGAGAGGCCAGCGTACCGGATGGGACCACCGTCATCCAGGCTGCCGAGATGATGGGGATCTACATTCCCCGTTACTGCTACCACCCCGGTCTCTCGATTGCGGGCAACTGTCGCATTTGCCTGGTCGATGTAGAGAAGTTTCCCAAGCTCCAGATCGCTTGTAATTTGCCGGTCACCGAGGGCATGGTGGTGCACACCAAGAGCGAAGAGGCGGAAGACGGTCGACGGGCCGTACTCGAGTTCCTGCTCGCCAACCACCCGCTCGACTGCCCCGTCTGTGATCAATCGGGGGAGTGCGATCTACAGAATTTCTACATGAATTTTGGGCTCTATAACCCGAGGTTCCAAGAACAAAAGGTCAAGAAAAAGAAGGCCGTGGAGCTGGGCCCTCACGTGATGCTCGACCAGGAGCGCTGTATTCTCTGCTCCCGCTGCGTGCGTTTCACGGATGAGATTACCGAGACCGGCGAATTCGGCATCTTCAACCGGGGCGACCAAGCTGAGTTGGGACTCTACCCGGGCGTCGTCCTCGACAATCCCTACTCTGCGAACGTAGTCGATATCTGCCCTGTGGGGGCCCTCACCGAGAAGAATTTTCGCTTCAAAGCCCGAGTCTGGTACCTCTCCAGCGCTCCCTCCGTCTGTAATGGCTGCAGCCGGGGCTGCAATATGGACATCCACTATGTGCTGGATCGGCCTCACCTGAATGAGGGTGCTCGGCTGCTGCGGATTAAGCCACGCTACAACCCCGACGTCAACGAGTGGTGGTTATGCGATGAAGGGCGCTACGGTTTCAACTGGCTCGACCAGGCGCGCCTGGAGACCCCGCGCGGGCCCTCAGAGAATGCCACCTGGGATCAGGCTCTGACTGAGATCTCAAGCGCACTCACTAACAGCAGGGTCGGAGTTATCGCTTCGGCTCAGCTCACGAATGAAGAGTTGTTCCTGATTCGAGGAGTTTTTCAGGACGGCCTCCAGGCCACGGTCACGACATCCGTTCCGGCAGTCCTGGGAACCAGTGACGAATTCCTTTTGCAAGCGGATAAGAACCCTAACAGTGCAGGGGTTTCCCTGTTGGGGCTGGCCGACCCGGCCAAGCCCGACGCCGAACAGCTCTTGCATCAGGCGATCGAAGGGGATCTCGATGTCGTCTGGGTTTTTGGCCACGACTTAGTGGAACTCTTCGGGGAAGAAAAGGTCAGTGAGCTCTCCGCAAAGGTCCAAACGTTGGTCTATTCAGGCACCAATGACAACCCGACGGTAGCCTTTGCCCATTGGGTCCTGCCCACAGCCGCATATGTTGAGAAGGACGGTACTTTCGTCAATTGTCAGGGCCGGGTGCAGCGGATTGGCCGAGCCTTTCCCCCCCTCGGAGATTCTCGCGAAGATTGGCGCGTCCTGCTGGAGCTGGCCGAAAAGTTGAGCCTTCCCTTGGATTGGTCGCGGCCCGAGGAGATCTTCCGGGGACTGGCCGGAGAGGTTGCAGCATTCCAAGGTCTCAACTACAGGACCATTGGATGGCACGGGGCCGAGCCGGCAACCGAAGAGAAGGCGGCACCATGATCGAAGTCCTCCTGATCAAGGTTGCCCTGGCCAGCATCGTTTTCTTCGTCGTCTTGAATTTTGCTGGCTTCCATACCTGGGCAGAGCGCAAGCAGTCCGCTTTGATTCAGGATCGCATTGGAGCGAACCGAGCTCCCATCTTTGGATTTCGTCTCCTCGGTCTGTTCCACGGCATCGCCGATGCACTCAAGCTGTTCACCAAGGAAGACATCGTTCCAGACGGCGCGGACAGGACACTTCATACCCTGGCTCCCTTTTTCTCGGTCTTCTTCGCTCTCGTGACTTTTGCCGCAGTCCCTTTTGGGGATCGACTCATCCTCGGTGATCGAGTCATTGAGCTGCAGATCGCCAAACTCAACGTTGCCCTGCTCTATATGTTCGCCATGCTCTCGTTGGGAGTGTACGGCGTGATTCTTGCTGGCTTTGCCGCTCGCAACAACTACGCCATGCTGGGGGGACTGAGAGCCACGGCTCAGATGATCTCCTATGAAATCGCACTGGGGATCTCCATTCTCGGTATCGTCATGGTGTATGGGACCATGGACCTGGGCGAGCTGGTTCGAGCCCAAGGAGCTCTGGCAGGGGGGTGGCTTCCCCTCTGGGGCATCGTTACCCAACCGGTGGCCTTCGTCATCTTCCTGACCGCGGCCCTGGCTGAGACCAAGAGGGTTCCGTTTGATCTGCCCGAAGGCGAGTCTGAGATTATCGGCTACTTCGTGGAGTACAGTGGAATGAAGTTCGGGATGTTCTTCCTGACGGATTTCCTGGAAACAATCGTAGTGGCATGCCTCTCGACCACCCTTTTCTTCGGTGGGTGGCAGGTGCCCTTCCTGATGCCGGACGGATTCCACTTTCCCTGGGGCGGGGAGCTGGCGGTTCCGCACCTCGCCTACGTCCTGCTGGGGGTCTTGAGCTTCGCGACCAAAGTCATTGTCTTTTGCTTCATCTTCATGCAAATTCGGTGGACATTGCCGCGCTTCCGCTACGACCAACTCATGAGCCTGGGCTGGAAGGGGCTCTTTCCAATCGCTATAGCCAACGTCGTGGTGACAGCCGTGGTACTGGTCCTTTTCGGGGAGACCCCATAATGGGTGTGAAAGTTGTTCAACGGCCGGAGCTGACTTTTTGGGAGAAGCTGTATCTCCCGCAGATTCTGGGTGGGCTCAAGATCACATTTGGCCACTTTTTCCGAAACCTGTTTCTGCACACGCTCCACAAACTGGGTTTGTTCAAGCAGTACTCTGCCGCGGTAACATTTCAGTATCCCGAGGTGCTGCGGCCCCTGATGTCACGGTTTCGCAGTCGTCACCGTCTCACCGTTCGAGAGGACGGTACCCCGCGCTGTGTGGGGTGCATGCTTTGCGAGACGGTCTGCCCCGCCAAATGCATTACCATCGTACCCGGGGAGCACCCGGATCCCCATGTCGAGAAATATCCGGTGCGTTTCGATATCGACCTCGGAGTCTGTGTGTACTGCGGGTACTGCGTCGAGGCCTGTCCCGAGGATGCGATTCGAATGGATACTGGAATTCTAGATATCGCCGCCTATTCTAGGGAAGCTATGCAGTTGGACATGCATGAGCTCATGGACCCACAGCTTCGGAAACCGATCCAGGATTGTGACCTCAAGTTTCCCCACCAGTGCGGGTTGGCCGATGGCGAAACCCGGGGCAGTTGGGAAGAAGTTAAAGGGTCTTAGCAGCATTGAGGATTATCGCGAAGCCTTTCAGGCTTCCTCCCTCGTGTTGTTCCTCCCCCAGGGCGGTGCCCTGGGCTATTATCTCGGTGCACCTTCGGCGCTGGCGCTTGGACCTCCACCGATGCCACGCTCTTGGACTTCCACGGGTGTTATGTTCTTGGCCTCTACCCGGCGTGGCGCTCTTGACTTCCGGTGGCACGTTGATTTGATCTCCTTCTAATGTTAATAACGGCGGGGTACGAAATAGAGCGAGATTTTCTTGGTTTCTTGCGGTCTCAAGCCCAGCTGATCAACGACACGTAGAATTGGACCCGGACGACAATTAGAACTGCCCGCTTTTTCAGAGCTGATTTGGATCATGGCAAGCATGGTTACAGACCAGCAGATCAGGAGACTGATGAAATTGCGGAAAAAGGAAAAGACGTTGACGATGGCGGCGGCCAAAGCGGGCATGTCGCGGAACCCGGCACGGAAGTATTTGAAGTCGGGCAAGCTGCCGAGTGAAAGCCGGTCAGAGCGGACCTGGCGCACCCGCCCGAATCCCTATGAATCCGTTTGGCCCGAGATAGAAGGGATCCTGAATAGAAGGGATCCTGAAACAGTCTCCAACCGTGGAGGCGACAACTATTTTTGACCACCTGAATCGGATCTACGAGGGGAAGTTCGAGGAAGGACAACTGAGGACGCTCCAACGAAGGCTCAAGCAGTGGAGAGCCCACTACGGTGAGCTGAAAGAGGTGATGTTTCCCCAGAATCATGAGCCCGGACATCAAGCCCAGTCCGACTTCACTTTCATGAACAGCTGGGGAGTGACGATTGCCGGGCAACCCTTTCCTCATATGCTGTATCACTTCGTCTTGACCTACTCGAACTGGGAGACGACGACCCTGTGCTTCGGTGAATCTTTCGAGAGTTTGACGCTGGGACTACAGAACGCGATCTGGGAACTGGGGGCGATACCATCCGAGCACCGAACAGACCGTCTATCGGCTGTGGTCAACAATCTCAAGAAGGGCGCCTTCACCGAACGCTACCAGACATTGCTCGATCATTACGGAATGAAGCGCAGCCGAACCCAAGCCGGAAAGGCTCATGAGAACGGAGACGTCGAGCAATCGCATCACCGGCTCAAGCGAGCCATCCAACAGGAACTGCTGCTCAGAGGCAGTCGCGATTTCTCAGAGCGCAAGGACTACGAGCAGTTCGTCCAGAGAATCATCGAGCAACGCAATGCTGGCCGGCAAAGACGCCTGCGAGAAGAACTGGAAGTGATGAGGCCGCTACCGGATCGTCGCCTGGAGGACTTCATCCGATTCCGAGTGAAGGTCGCAACCAGTTCCACGATCCGAGTGCGCAACAACACCTACTCGGTGGACAGCCGCTTGATCCGCGAACAGGTGGAGGCGCGACTGTATGCCGATCATGTGGAAGTTCGTTATGGCGGGCAGCGAGTAGCCGAGATGCCTCGACTGCGGGGGGAAGGAAAGCACCGGATCGATTACCGGCACGTGATCCACTCGCTGGTGCGAAAGCCGGGAGCCTTTGCCCGCTATCGCTGGCGGGAAGATCGCTTTCCCGGAATCCTGTTCCGAGTCGCCTCCGACGAGCTGAGAGAGGATTGTCCACAGACGGCGGACCGACAGTATCTGGGGATCCTGGAGCTGGCGGCCCAAGAAGGGGAAAGGAAAGTCGAACAAGCTCTGAAGAACCGGATTGAAAGCGGCCGCCGAACCCGGTTCCAGGACCTGAAGGAGGATCTGATAGAGCCGGTTCTGCCGAGGTGGCAGGTCCAGGTTCCACCAATCAACATCCAGATCTATGACCGATTGCTCGGCACGCACAAGCAGGAGGTGAGGCCATGAGCGGAGGCAACCTGCAAAGACTCAAAGAGTGTTTGGTCGAACTTCGCCTGCCGACCTTCCGCGAGCATCACGGCTCGCAGGCCGCTTTGGCGACCACAGAGAGCTGGTCTTATCCGCAGTACCTGCTGGCTCTGTCGGAGCTGGAAGTCGCGGATCGACGGGAACGACGGATCCAGAAACTACGACGGACCTCGAAACTTCCCTGGGACAAGAGCCTGACTTCATTGGATCGCTCACGACTCCCGCAGAGTGTGGACCGGCAGTTGTCAGGATTGGTGGAGGGAGACTTCCTGGACCGAGCCGAAAATCTACTTGTGTTCGGTAATCCAGGAAGCGGGAAAACGCATCTTGTTTGTGCTTTGGGGCAGGAGTTGATCCTGCGAGACCGGCGGGTGCTGTTCTCGACCTGTGCGCTGCTGGTGCAGCGGTTACTGAGAGCCAAGCTCGAGCTAACTCTGGAGAGGGAACTCAAGAAGCTGGATCGGTTCGAGGCCCTGATCATCGACGACATCGGGTATGTACAGCAGAATCGCGACGAGATGGAGATTCTCTTCACGTTGCTCTCCCATCGCTACGAGCGTCGCTCGATTCTGCTGACCAGCAACCTGGTCTTCTCGGACTGGGAGAGGATCTTCAAGGATCCCCTGACCACGGCCGCGGCAATCGACCGCCTGGTTCACCATAGCGTGATCCTGGAGTTGAACGTGACCAGCTACCGGATGGAAGCCGCCAAGCAGAGAACCCAAAAGGAGACGAAGTGACTCTGAGGTGCCGCTCGAAAGGCCTTCTGCTGGCCACACAGAAAACGGCTCAAGCCCAGAGGGTATACAGCTCAATCAGCGGAGCATTCGAAGGGCAATCCCGAGCCTCGCGAAGCGTGGGAACTCCGTTCTGGCAAGCCCTCACTCCATCCCCACGCTCAAGAAAACCGGAGAAGAAAAGAGGGCTTTCAGCCCTCAGAAGAAGGAAGAAAAACAAGTCAAACAAACACCCACTTCAGCGGGCAAGAATCGTAGTCGCGGTGATCAAAAATAATTGTCGTTGAACACCCAGCCTGAAGGGCTGCTGCGATAACAGCCCAGGGCCACGCCCTGGGAAGTGAGTGGAATCGGACGGGACAGCCTTAAAGGCTGCGCGATAATCGGTTTTGCGGCAGCATTCTCGGCTATTGCCCGATTGATCCAGGATCAGGTATAGGCTCAGCTGTAGGTTTCGGTTTTCTTGTGTCTGGGTAGGGAGAACTAGTGGACAGGAGAAAGCCGCGACACGGTTGGCGCAGCCCGCTGGACAAGGCTTGGCTTGTCTATCTCTCTAGAGTTTCTCAGCCGGCTTGAGTTCGATCCCTCACGCTGCTGCCCTTCGCCCGAGGTCGGAGCTCGGAATGGATAGCTGATGCCCTTCCAAATCGACTTGCCCAGGCTCTTGAATCCTGCTCCGATCAATTTGAACTCGATGTCTCGGATGTCTTCGTTGGACACCATGCTGGGGTAGTTATTGGATGTCCAACCGGGAAAGTAGAAAGTGTTGAGCAACCTCTTGGGGCTCTCCTTGAGCACTTTGCCGCGCACGATGCTCACGGCCCGTTTCCCTCGCTTGAGATCCGGGTCGAGTTCTTTCAGAATCCCAATGATTGTCACTTGTGCCTTGATGAAGAGAACCAGGTTGAGGTTAAGGCTATAGCTGGCTGTGGTGAGTTTGACTACCATGTCGTTCAGAACCAGAAACTGGTCTTTTTTCTGGCCCTTCGAGCTCTCCATCACATCGATCGCGATCTGTTGGATCGCGGATTTCTCTCTACTCGAGTCTTGGAAGCCGCCTTCCAGGAGACAAGCAACATTGTTGCGCACTCTCTTCTTGTTCCGCAGGTAGATACCCAGCAGCAACTGGACCATTTGTTGTCGCTGCCGGCGCGGTAGTGATCCGGCCAACCCCCAGTCCAGCAAAGCGATTCGCCCGGGGTCATCGTCCAGATAGAAGACATTTCCGGCATGCGGGTCGCCGTGAAAAATGGCCTCATCCTGCTTGGAGAAGATGACGTCCCAGGTCATGATCTCGTCGAGCAGCGCAGCGAGTCGAGCACGTCCCCTCTCATCACCAGGGAAGTCGACGATCTTTCCTCCTTCGATGAACTCCATGAAGGTGACATTGGGGGTAGAGATTGAGTATAAGTGCGGTACCTTGACCTTTGGTTCGTTGTGGAAGTATACCCCGGCTCGAGCCAGGTTCTTCTGCTCTTCCAGAACCTGGATTTCTTTGCTGAGGACAGTGCGGGCTTCTTCGAACATCTGTGAGAGTGGGATCTGGCCCAACTGGTAGAATTCGCCGTGTTCCTCGAAGAAACGGACGAGGTCTCCCAGGATCACCAATTCGTCTCGCAATGCGGAGACGGCGTAGGGTTTGAGAACTTTGCAGACGACGGTTCGAATCGCAGATTCCTGGGGGAACTTCAACCGGACCTTGATCACGGCTCCGACGCTGGCTTCAGCCAGGATTTCATCATCGAATTCCATCTGATAGCGGCTCAGGACATCCGGGCTCACGTCACTCCGAATGAAGTCCACAACGTCGTCCCGTCGCGAGCTGCGGACGCTGTTTTCGAATGTCTGGAGAGCGGTTCTCAGATCGTCAGGAACCGCTGGGTAGCGAGCCATGATCTGACCGATCTTCTGCAATGACGGCGTCCGATCTGCCAGAGCGATGAGCCGACGACCCCGGTCCTCGCCCGGTATCAGTAGTTGCGCCGCCAGCCGCTCGATGAGGCGATCCCGCGGCAGGCGGTCCAGAAAGAAAAGCAGAAAATCGTGAACGAAGCGCATCCAGGATTCCGAACCGCCGGAGAAGAGGTCGAGGACGCCAGCCTGATAGATCATGAGCCGCAGGATTCGTGCCCTGCGTTTTTCCCATCCGACCGATTCCAGGAGATCTCGAATCTCCTCCGAAGAAACCGCGTCGAAATCTCCTGACTGCAAGGCTGTAAAGATTTTTACCGCTTTCAGACTCGTCACAGGATCCAGTTCCTGCGAGAACTCGGAGACCAGCTGAAGAGCTTCGGCCTGCGGATTGTAATTCTCGTAGGCCGCTTTCGGCGTGGGGAGCTGCAGCTGTCCCTGTGCGGGCTGGGGAAAGCTCACGATCGACAGTAAAAGAAAGAGCATGGATCACTCGCTCATGACGCGACCGAACAAGGCTTTCACCTTGTCATAGTGCTTGATGACGATTACTGGCTTGATTGATTTGCGGGCGATCTCTTCGGGGATGCTGCCGAATAGGATCTGATTGGAGAAGCTTTGCCCGGCGGCGCCAACCACCACACAGTCATAGTTTTTGGACTCCTCAACGATCCCGTCCGACACGGACTGCTTGCGGATGATGCTGATATCGACCGATTCGAAGCCGCTCTCCGAGATTCGAGCCTTAACCTTGCCCAGGCGAGCGGTTTCCGATTCGATCAGCTCGTCCTGCGCCTCCGGAGGAACAACGCTGCACAGGGTCAGGCTGCCGTTCGCAGAGGCGGCCAGATCGGCTGCGTATTCTTCTGCCCGACGCGCGTGGATGCCACCAGCTGTGGGAAGGAGCAGCCGTTTTGGCAGTTCTTGCCCCTTCAACTTGACGAGCATGATGTCGGTCCGCGCTTTGGTGACGATCTGTTCCGTCACTTCTCCCAGGATTCGCCGTGCCGTCGAGCTGAAGCCTTTCCAGCCCAGAATGATCAGGTTTGCTTCGCGCTCGCGACTCGTCTCGAGGATGGACCGTGCCGCATCGTGGCCGATTCGAATTAGAGATGTCGAGGGGACGCCGTGATGGCGAGCTCGGCGGCGAGCTTTTTCCAGTATTTTCCGCTCCCGCTCGACATATTCCTCTTCCCGCTCGGGGGGCAATTGCTCGGGCAGCACCACGACACGCAGGACAATGATGTGGCCCTCATGGCGGGCGGCGATCGACGACGCCAGGTCGACGAGGGCATTGACATTTCGGGGATTGGCGATCGGCACCAGCACCCGGAACTTGTCCTCGCCAGGGTCCGCCCGCTCCAGAGCCACCCGCGACGGCTCTCCGGGGAGCCCTTCCTCATCCACTTGCATTCCCTTCCAGCTGATGAACCCGAGAAAGCCGAGTCCCAGCGCGCTGAGAGCGAGTATCACCGGCAAGGCATGCTGAATCTGGGTGAGGAGATACAGGTTCGCCAGGATGCCGAGCACGGGCAGGAGCGGGACCAAGGGCACCCGAAAAGGTCGCTCGAGGTGGGGGAACCTGCGGCGGTGCTGGATCAAGGCCGCGTTAACCAGAATCAAGGCGATCAGGAGAACGCAGTCAGCAAAGTGAGCCAGATCTTCTAGCGGCAAGAGAATCGAGAATGTGCCGATTCCGGCACCCACCAGAAGAATGGAGACGATCGGGGTCCGCGTGCGTTCACTAACCGTTCCAATGCCCCGCGGCAAATGCCCCAGTTGACTCATCGACAGGGCAACCCGCGAACCGGCCATGATCGATGCATTCGATGCCGAGATCATCGAGAAGAGCGCCCCTCCAACGATCACCATTCCGCCGACCGGTCCCAGGAACGAGCGTGCCGCACTGCCCATCGCCGACTCCGAATACTCGGTGAGGTTGGCGGCCAAAACGACCACCACGACAAGGCTGTAAAGGACCGTCACGACCCCCATCGAAATGAAAATCGCACGCGGAATCGTCCGGGTCGGGTTCTTCACCTCCCCGGCCGATGCGGCGATCGCCGAGAAGCCGAAGAAGGTGATGAACACCATGGCGGAGGTGCTGGCAATAGCAGCCACGTCGGTGCTGAAGCGCTCGACGATGATGTCAAGGTCGACATACAACATCCCACCCGCGACGAACCATAACAACAGTGCGACCTTGCTGATCGTCACGACGACTTGAAAGCTCCCACTCTCTTTGGTGCCTTTGATATTGAGCAGTGTGAGCGCCGCGACCACAAAAAGGCCTGGAATCGCCGGGATCGCGGTGTGCCAGATGAACTCGCTGAAGTAGCTGGCAAAGCTGCTGATGTAGAAACCGCAGGACGCCATGTACCCGAGCAGCAGGCACCATCCCACCATATAAGCAATCAAAGCCGGGAAGGTCCGGCGGGCGTAGAGGTAGCCCTCCCCCGATTGCGGATAGATTGAGCTGAACTCGCAGTAAGTGAGCGCGGTGAAGGTGGCGACAACGGCCGCCAGTAGAAACGAGGCGATGGCTGCGGATCCGACGTAGCCGACAGCGAGTCCGGAGAGCGTGAAGATTCCCGCCGCCACCATCGTGCCAACCCCGATGGCGAGTGCCGAAACCAGCCCCAGATCACGACTGAGTTCGGTTTCGATGACGTGGTTGTTTGCTGGAGTATTGGAATTGTTCACCATGCCCCCATTACCCCCAAACAGCCATTCGAATTCAAAAGTAGCTTGTTCTATCTCAGATGGGAGGACTTGTCAATTTTCAATCATCGTGCCGCAGCCTTCGTTGGTGAACACCTCAACCAGTAGACTGTCTCTCTCGATAGCGCTGATGACATGGGCCTGGGGGATACCACCCCGCAGGGCGTCAAGGCAGGCTTCTAATTTTGCATGCATGCCGCCGCGGGCGGAGGACTCGAGGATCTGCTGCAGGCGGGCCAGATTCATGTGTGAGATGAGGCTGTCGAGATCCTCGGGATCTTCCAGTACACCGGGCGCGGATGTCAGCAGAATCAGTTTCTCAGCCCTTAGGCCCACGGCCAGACGGGCCGCCACCGTGTCGGCGTTCACATTGAGCACCTCTGAGCCCTTGCCTGCCGTGAGTGAACTCACGACTGGGACGAAGCTGCCTTCGAGCAGGAGCTGGGGCAGTTCCGGGCGCACTTCGACGATATTCCCCACCCAGCCGAAATCCACTTTTCGAGTTTTTCCCGTTTCCGAGTCCCGAACACTTACCGGTGGGCGCCGCCGCGCCTCAATCGTCTTCGCGTCGACACCTGAGAGCCCGACTGCCGGTACCTGGTGGGCGTTGAGCGCGGCCAAAAGGTCGGTGTTGAGACGGCCGTTGAACACCATCTTGCACACTTCGAGGGTTTCCGAGTCGGTGATGCGGCGACCGTTGACAGCCTGGGTTTCCAGACCCAGCCGCCGGGCTATCTGACTGGCCTGGGGTCCTCCACCGTGTACCAGCACGACTCGGATATGTAATTGGTGCAACAGGGCCACCTGGTGAGCCAGGCGATCCAATGCCTCGGCCTGATCCAGCAAAGCTCCTCCCAGTTTGATCACGAAGATCTTGCCCTGAAATAACCGCAGGTAGGGCATGGCTTGCCGAAGTCCGATCACCCAGCTCATGGAGTTGCTCCCAGCAGCTTTAGCAGGAGGGCTTTCTGTACGTGCAGGCGGTTTTCTGCTTGCTGCACGACTGCGCTGGCGTCCGAATCCAGTACACCATCGGAAACCACTACATTACGGCGCACCGGTAAACAGTGCATGAAGCTGCCCCGGGCTGTTTGGCTCATCCATTCCTCGGTCACTTGCCAGTCACGATAACCAGCTCTGAGGGCGGCTTCCGCTTCAGCCAGCCCATAGGCCTGGAGGCTTCCCCAGGATTTGGCATACACCACCCGGGCGCCCTTCAAACAAGTCCGGTCGTCTGTCTCTTGCAAGCTCCCCCCACTAGCAACCGCCACGTTTGCTGCCTGAGCGACCAGTTCTTCATCAAGCGCGAATTCGGGAGGACGAAGCACGCTCAACCGGGCGCCGAACTGGGCCGCTGCCAGCACCACCGAGTTGGGGACTGCCATGGGCAACGCTCTGGGGTGGTAGGTCCAGGTCAGGACCATGGGAGAGCCTGCTTCCAGTCCCAGCTCTCGCCAGGTCAGAGTGTCAGCCAGTGCCTGACATGGATGCCATACCGCCGACTCCAGGTTGATTACCGGTACGGAGGCGTGGCGTGCGAATCCTTCCAAGACAGAATCTGTCCGATCATCAGGCCAACATTTGCCCTCGCCGAAGGCGCGTACGCCCAGCACATCGACATAGCGGGACAAGACTGCGGCAGCCTCACGCAGGTGCTCCGGACAGTCTCCGTCCATGACCACGCCGTCTCGAGTCTCAATCGCCCAGGCTCCGTGCCCCACGTCCAGATCGATCACTTGGCCGCCAAGTTGCTGCATCGCGACTCCGAAGGAGACTCGCGTCCGAAGGCTCGGGTTGAAGAAGACTAGCCCGAGTGTCTTTCCCTCGAGGCGACCGAAAACCCGCCCCTTCTTGAGGCGGGCTGCCTGGTCGACCAGCTGCGCCAGCTCTAGCGGCGAGAGGTCGCCTGTGTTGAGGAAGTCCTGCTTGTTCACGATAGCGCTGCTCCCGGATAATCTGCCAGGACTCCAGCAAGGAGCCGCAGATCATCCTCCTGGATGGTCAGGGGAGGCATCAGGCGGAGGACGTGATTATGGCTGGATGTTCCGGTTAAGATTCCCCGCTCTCGCAGATAGGTACAGACCTCCCTTGCGTCGACCTGACACTCCAGTCCGATCAGAAGGCCGCGACCCCGAATGCCAGTGATGGGTCCGGTGACCAGCAAGCGGCGGGCAGCTTCTTCCATTCGAGCCGCGTGCTCAACCAATCCCTCGTCTTCCAGGATCTCGAGAACGGCCAGTCCAGCGGCGCAAGCCAATGGTCCTCCTCCGAATGTGGAGCCCAGCTCACCCGGCCCCACCGAAACAGCTACTTCTTCCCGCGCCAGGACAGCTCCCATGGGGAAGCCGCCGCCCAGACCCTTGGCCAGGGTGACGATGTCGGCTTCAGCGGAAAACGCATGGGTAGCCAGCGGAGTCCCAAGGCGACCCATGCCAGTCTGCACTTCATCGAAGATTACCAGGGTGCCGTTTTGGTGACACAGTCGGACCAGCTCTTGGTAATAGCCTTCTTCTCCAAGCCGAACTCCGTTCATGCTTTGGATCGGTTCCAGGATGATCGCCGCCACATTCCGGTCTAGCACTGCCGAAATGGCGGAGAGTTCGCCGAAGGTAACCGTCTCCGCAGGCTTGACGAGGCTGGGAAACTGGGCTCGGTAGGGCCCCAGAGCGGTCACCGAAAGAGCTGCCGCCGTGCGGCCGTGAAACCCCCCTTCCAGACAGAGAATGCGGCTCCGCCCGGTGGCTTTGAGTGCCAGTTTGAGCGCGCTTTCGTTGGCTTCGGTGCCGGAATTACAAAGGAACACGCGGCTTAGATGATTGTCGACGAAGCGGACCAGCTCTTCCTGATAGCGTGCCCGAACGTCATTCCCCGCAACGTTGGAGTAGAATCCTAACCGGCCGGCCTGCCGGCTCACCGCCTCCCTCCAGCGGGGATGGCAATGCCCGATCAAAGCGACGCAATGTCCTCCGTAGAAATCCAGGTATTCCCCACCCAATTCGTCCCAGACCCGGCACCCGAGCCCACGAACCAGGGTCATCGGCCATTTTGCGTAGCTGGGGATTTGGAAGCTGTCTTCCCTTTCCAAAGAACTTGTTCTGCTGTTAGTCATGTTCAGCTCCACGTTAGCCGCCTCGCAGCTAATGAGGCGTTCGGCCAAGATCTTTCGGAGCCCGAAGCGTCAGCGAGGGAGCGATTCCCACGATCAAGTTTCATCTTAGTTTCGTCTCCGGTCGGCGCCGGATCATGCCTTCACCTCTAGCCCGGATAATGCACGCGTTGTCGGCTGCAGAGCCGGGATCATCCGCGCTGACTGCGTTGCCCACCCTCGGGCTGCTCAACAGAGTGCACGACTATGCTTCCGCGGCCCTCGGGCGTAACGCCTTGTCAGCGCAGCGCTTCCGACTCTTCGCTTCGACAACGCGTGAATTATCCGGGCTAGACCGGCCACGGAGCCGGGATTCGCAAACCCGCCGATTCATCCCAGCCCTGGGCTAGATTCGCGTTTTGGATGGCCTGTCCGGCCGCCCCCTTGATCAGGTTGTCGATAGCCGTACAGACCACCACACAACGGCCCCGAGTGTGGATGGAAAGATCACACCGGTTGCTGCCCCAGACCTCGGCTACGGCGGGTGAGTCCTCTACCAGCCGGACCATCGGAGCCAGGCGATAGAAATCTTGGTAGTGCTTCTCCAACCTGCCGGGAGAAATCGCCGCGGACAGCCAGATGTGGGCGGTAGTGAAGATCCCTCGCACCATGGGCGCCATCTGGGGCACGAAAGACAGGCCCAAATCGTGACACCCTCCGGCTGCCCTCCAGCCGGCGGCAATTTCCGGAAGATGTTGATGCCGGACCACTCGGTAGGCCCGGAAGTTATTGGATCGCTGCGGATGATGGGTGCTGGGCAGTGGTTGGATGCCAGCACCGGAGGATCCGGTTTTCCCGTCTAGAGCCGCGAATTCCACTCTTTCGCCAGACGTCGCCAGTGGCAACAGGGCCAGCTGGGCGCCCGTCGCGAAACAACCTGGATTCGCGATCCATCGGCTGGCCCGGATGCGCTCCCGGTTCAGTTCCGGGAGCCCGTAAACAAATCGCTCCAGCAGCTGCGGGGCGACGTGGTTTTCGCCGTAGAATTCACAGTAGACCTCGGGATTGTCTAGGCGAAAGTCTCCCGAGAGATCGACTACCGTAAAGTCCTCGGCATTTTCCAGCCGGGTCAGGATCGAAGGGAGTTTGTGCATGGTAGTGCGGTGAGGCAAGGCAGCGAAGAGCGTCCAGTTGCGGTGCCGGCAGAGTTCCCAATTCCAATCGCTCTCGGATTGGAAACTCAGATCGGTCCAGCCAGCCAGTGAGGGATGAACCTCAGCGATCCGCCGGTCCGCGTGAGTCGAGGAGAGAGCCGCAGCCAACTCCAGGTAGGGATGGCCGACGATCAGGCGCAGCAACTCGGCGCCGACAAACCCCCCTGCGCCCCACACGATTGTCTTCGATTTAGCCATCCGCTCGCAGCCCTCTCCGGACATAGCGCGTCAGTGACTCGGGATCACGCAACGCATTGGCAGCCGGCAGCTTCAGCTGATCCCGTATGAAAGCGGCTCCCACTTCGTTATCCGTGACGGGTCCGGTCACTACGCTCACGCCAATTCCCATTTCCGAAGAGAGCATACTCACCGCTCCCCAAGCACCCGCCGGGTCGTTGGCGCACAACAACACCGCTCCCAATGCACGCCGGATCTTGGGATCCGCCAGGACGGAACGGACACCATACTCACCAAAGACGCCGTCGCCGAATTCGACCACAATCACATCCAGATTGCGGCGCGATAGATGGGATAGCAGGCGGCGTGCGCCCGAAGGAGCCGACTCGGGATCTGTCGAAACAATCCCGGCATCCGTGAAAGAGAGCGCCTCCAGGGCGCCGTAGTCGCTCATATTCAGGGTGTCGCGCCGCAGAGAGACACCAGTTACTTTGGCGCCGGCCACCTGCAATCCGAGCTTCCTCATGCCGTGAATGACTTCGCAGGCCGCCACCGTCTTGCCCGAGTTCATGCATGTGCCCAGCACCGCCACCAGAGGCGGGAAGCTCGTTTCCGGTCTTTCCTCAGGTATGGCACCGAGGCTGATGTGGGCCGCCTCTCCGATTCGTTTTCCCAAGTGCGGGAAGTGAAGAACCGACCCCAGCAGCTCAGTTTCTAAAGGCTGACCTACATCGGGATTGAAAGAGGTGCAACGTCCCAATACTCCGCCCAGGTTGAGTACCTCCAGGCGTTCACCGACCTCCAATGCTTGAGGCACGTCCCCGGCGTAGCCATGGAGCGCCCTTCGGTGCCCCAACACCCCCGCCAGCAGGTCTCCAGATTTGAGCCGCGTCATGCGGCCCTGGGCGTTCTCCAGCGTGTTGTATACCGGCTTGTCCCCGAGCACGCGGACAGCTACCACGTACCCTTCCCGGGACACGATGTCGCTCGAAACATAGACTTCTTCCTTGAGGTCCGCCGGCCCCGTCGCCGAAGCAATCTTGTCGAGCTTGAGACGTCGCATATCCGTTCCTATCTGACACAAGACTTCAATCTGTCTGTCGTTTCAGAATGAGCGAGTAATTATATATTTTGTTTAATTTATGTCAAGAGAGGATTCAATGATGAGTGCTGTATAATGCACAAAAAATTGAAGTTATGGATTCTATAGGAGGCTTGATCCAGTCTGTGCCGGTGTGTATACTTATGCATTGATATATGACAACTGAAAAGAACTCTCGACACGAAGCGATTTCTGACTTGGTTCGACGGGAGCCTATTGGGAGTCAAGAGCAGCTCCGGCTATTGTTGGCCGAGTCCGGCATTGTCATCACCCAGGCAACTCTGTCGCGGGACTTGCGGGAGTTAAGAGTGGTCAAGGGGGTCGACGCCCAGGGCGTCTTCCGTTACCAGGTTCCGGAAACCTCCCCAGCGGGGCCTCTCTTCCGTGGCCAGGTGAGCGGTAATCTCCTGGTTCTACACACTGATCCGGGAATGGCGGCCCCCTTGGCCTACCGGATCGACGGCAAGAGTTTGCCGCAGATTCTGGGAACTGTCGCCGGGGAAGACACGGTTTTGGTGGTAGTGGCCGAAGACTTCGATCCCCGACGAGTGAAGGATGAGCTATTGGCAGAGGTCGAACAAGTATGAAGAAAGTTGTATTGGCTTACTCGGGAGGATTGGACACCTCGGCTATGTTGCACTGGATGAAGGCGCGTTACGGCTGCCGGGTGCTGGCATTTATCGCTGATGTCGGCCAAGAGGAGGACCTGAAAGCTGCCCAGCGGAAGGCATACCAGACGGGTGCCGATGAGACCGTCATCTCCGACCTGCGACACCAGTTTGTCGAAGAGTTCGTGTCCCCTGCGGTCCAGGCCCACGCTGTCTACGAAGGAGAGTACTTGCTGGGAACCGCCTTAGCGAGGCCCGTGATCGCGCGCGAGCAGATTCGCGTGGCCCGGGATTGGGGGGCGGACTGTGTGGCCCACGGGGCCACCGGCAAAGGGAACGACCAGGTCCGTTTTGAACTGACCTACCAGGCCTTGGATCCCGGACTACGGATTCTGGCGCCCTGGCGCAGCTGGGAGTTCCGGGGTAGAGCGGACCTGATTGCTTACTCGCGCCAGCACGGAATACCGGTTACTTCCACGGCTGAGAAACCCTACAGTATCGATCAGAACCTGATGCACACTTCCTTCGAGGGAGGCATTCTGGAGGATCCTTGGATGGCTCCGCCCGAGGACATTTTCCTGCGCACGGCCTCATTGGAATCGGCCCCCAACCAGGCTGAGGAGCTGGTGATTGGTTTTGAGCGGGGAGTGCCGATCACGCTGGACGGCGTACGCTTGGATGCGGTTGCTCTATTGCATCGGTTGAACCGGCAAGCAGGACGTCATGGAGTGGGACGTGTCGATCTGGTAGAGAACCGTTTTGTGGGCATGAAATCGCGCGGGATCTATGAAACACCGGGGGTGACTGCCTTGCACCGTGCGCACCGTGCCCTGGAGTCAATCACGCTGGATCGGGAGGTGGCTCACTGGAAGGACGAGATGGCGCCGAAACTCGCCGAGAAGATCTACAACGGATTCTGGTTCTCACCTGAGACACAGCTCTGGCTCGAGACTCTCCGGAGGTCGCAAGAGCCGGTCACCGGGGAAGTTCGGTTGCGGTTGCACAAGGGGAACTGCATTGTCTGTGGCCGTCGCGCTCCGGAAAGCTTGTACGATCCTGAGTACGCCACCTTCGAGGCCGACAGCGTCTATAGTCAGGCTGACGCCGAGGGGTTCATCCGGTTGCAGGGGTTGCGGCTGAGAGTCGGCGTTTCGAACGAGGTAATGAAGGTCGGCTCATGAGGGATAACCGGAGCGGGTCTCAGCCGTTGTGGGGAGGGCGTTTTCGCGAGGCACCCGAGGACCTGCTCGAGAGCTATTGCTGTTCTCTGCACCTGGATCGGCGGCTGGCCCTTTTCGACCTCGAGGGGACTCGAGCCCACGTCCGTATGCTGGCTCGCCAGGGGATTCTTTCTGCACAAGACGAGGGCCTGATTCTGGAGGCGTCTGAGCAGATCGAGCGGGAGATCTTGGATCAAACCTTTTCGTATCGGCCGGAGTTGGAAGACATCCACATGAACGTCGAGAGACGGTTGCACGAGCTGGCGGGGGACGCTGGACGCAAGGTGCACACGGGCCGAAGCCGCAACGATCAGGTGCTGCTCGATCTCAAAATGTTTTGCCTGAAAACGGTTGATCAATGGCTCGACTCCCTGGAGGCTGTGCTCGGTGTTGTTGTGGAGCGCGCCGAGGCGCTACAAAAAGCTTTGCTTCCGGCCTGGACGCATCTTCAGACGGCTCAGCCCATTTCCTGGGCCCACTACCTCCTCGCCTTCTGTGAGATGCTCGCTCGCGATCATGAACGCTTGCTCTGTTACCGGACTCGTCACTCCGTATCTCCCCTGGGAGCGGGCGCCCTGGCCGGGAGCAGTCTGCCACTGGACCCGGCCGGAACGGCTGCCGAACTCGGCTTCGAGCGCTCGTTTGGAAATAGCTACGATGTTGTCGGAGACCGGGATTTCGTGCTCGAGTTGCTTCAGATCGCCAGTCAGCTGATGATCCATGTCAGTCGGTTGGCCGCCGACTTCGTCTATTTCAATAGCAGCGCTGTCGGCTGGGTGGCACTTCCCGATTCATTGTGCACGGGCAGCAGTATGATGCCGCACAAGAAGAATCCGGATCTACTCGAATTGGCCCGAGGCAAGGCCGCCTCGGTGGTCGGGCATAGCCACTCTCTAGCCACGCTGCTAAGCGGACTCCCCACCTCTTATCATCGCGATCTGCAACAGGACAAGGAGCACCTGTTCGCCGCTGTCGATTTGACATCGAGTACATTGCCGGTAATGGCCGCTGTGCTGGGACGGTTCAAGGTCCGGGAGGACCGCTGCCGCGAAGCGCTCGAGGACAGCTTCGCGGTGGCTACCGACCTGGCGGAACACCTGGTGCGTCAAGGAGTTCCGTTTCGCACCGCCCATGAGCGTGTGGGACAGCTAGTAGCCCATTGCCTGGAAAAGGGTCTCCGACTCGAGCGGCTCGATCTGCCGCAATTGCAAAGCCTGATTCCGGAGGCGAATCGGGAGACGCTCGACGTGCTGCGTCCCGAGTACGCCCTGCAAGCCCGCCAGTATCCAGGTTCAGCTGGCATCATTCCCACCCGGCAACGCTTGCAATATTGGAGGCAATGGTTGACGAGCAAGGCGACATCGACGCCCATGAGCGATGGTGGAAACCCCGGCCAACGGGGATGATCGCTTATTTGCCTAAGCTGAAACTTGCTGATTTGCGCCGCTGGAGCCCTGGAGTACAGCAGCCATCGCTGGCGAAAGCTAGTTCTCTGAGAAATTTAGCTGCCGCTCGCCTCACTCAGGCTTTCAGCTGCAGGATCTCATCCAGAATCACTGCGATTGACAGGCGAAGAGATTCCGACATGTCGTCGGGGTTCAGCTTACCGTGAGTCTGGATGACGCTCCGAGCATCCTGATCGCTGAGAATCGGATCTCCTGGCGTGCTCCACGAAGACGCTGCCAGGAACTGAACGGCAGAAAGGAGATCGAACAGTTTCTGGCCCGGGCAGGCCGTCGCCTTGACGTCTCGGTGGGCCCATACTTCCCGATCAACGGGGCGCGAAGTTCCGAGATTCGTAAAGCCCTGGTTGATCCGCAGATCTTTGAGCCAGTTCGAGAACTCCTGCAAGTGGGCATTGAACTGTCCGGGTAGAGAAAAATCCTCGAAGTTGCCTTGAAAGGCAATGCCCAAAGCACTGCGGTTGTGGTCTGTGGTGTGGGCTCCGGTTCTTTCCAGGCCGCGTCCTTCGCCCAGGATCAGATCTCCATTGCTCATGCAGAAGGCGATGAAGTTGTAGGGCACGTCCAGGCCCAGATCGGGCCGAATCGTCTGTAGCTGTTGCATGTCAGCTCGCACCTCGTCCAGTGACTCGAATTCGTTTTTCGTGGTGTCGTTGTCCACGATCACGGTGTGGTGGATGAAGATCTCGGTACGGTTCAGCGGGCCCAATTGATGTCCACGTCGAGGCAGGCTGGGATCAGCTCCCCAATCGTCTCGGCTCAGAATCGTCAAGCTCATGGATTACAGACTACTGCTATTTGAGTGAAGGTCAAACTGAGAGTGTCCAGTCTGTCTGATTCTCTAACCCTTGCCTTTGCCCGTGCCCGTCCGGATGATTTTCAGCGAAAGCCGAACTCTACAGGGAAGCAAATAGCAACCTCGCGCTACCGCTTGGGCTGTGAGAGTCGGCACTCCAAGATCCATGGAACGATCATCGACTCCAACCGAACTTCAGAGAATCGCAATAATTGTGGTGGGAGCTGCCTTTGTGCGGCGAACTCCGGCATCAGCCGGAACCAGATCTTCGACGCTGCCGAGCCGCTCTGGAGAGGGGGTTGGTTCGCCAGACGAAGCAGGTTCACACATTCACTCTGCGAAAAGCAACCGGAAGAGCTCCCTCGCTAACGCTTCGGGCTTCGTAGGAATGCCTCGCAGTCAATGAGGCGTTCGGCCAAGATCTTTCGGAGCCCGATTCGTCAGCGAGGGAGCGATTCCCACGATCAAGTTTCAGGTTAGCCCATCCCCCGGCCGCCGGCCGGATCATTTAGAAAAGCAACTGAGCTCCCTGTCAGCCACAAAAGGGGGGGGATGATGCAGAGGAAAGCCGTGTTTCAGAACCGTGGGAGGCGCCTTCTGAGGCGGCGATTCTATTGAAAATAGAATCTGTAGATTCGGGCCTGACGGTCCTCTCGCGGCCTGGGAAGGGCCCCTGCCACACATCCGAAACCACTTCAATGCCATCCAGGGAGAGAACTCCAGGAAAGCCTGTGGCATACCCGTGCCACACATCAAGTTTCTTTCTTGAATGATCCGAGGGGACCTCGGTGGCTCTACTAAGCTAGAAATCCGTGCGAGATTCTCAAATTCCAAGTAAGAGTATCAGCGTTTTTTCCAAGACTGCCATCCCGTAGTTTGGCGGCGGAAATCAAAAAATGGCCTTGACTTCTTCGCTTTTCAAGCCGTGTGCATCGGTAGCTACGATGGTGACAGAATTCGGGAATAAGCCAAAAGGGGGCACTTCTAGGCTGCTGAAAGTACGGGTCAAGGTTCCCGAGGTGAAGCCCACCAGATCAATGTCGCCAGGCGAGGCCAGGATGAACGTCTCGACCAGTAGATTGTTGAGCATCCAGGAAGAGCTTAGCTCAGTGACGTCGCCGTCCGGATCTTCCAGGTCAAAGGTGACTTGGGCCGAATCCGCGTCAAGCTTTAGCACCATCACATTGGAGATCTCGGGAGCGGTTCGGCTTTCGATCGTAAAGGACTGCACATCCGAAACTCCTCCAGCTGGAGCAGGATTGAAAACGGTGATCTGGGCTTGACCGTCGTTTGCTATATCGACGGCACTGATCTCGGCTCGGAGTTCCTCAGAGCTTATAAAGAGTGTCGTTCGATCCTCACCGTTCCAGCGCACCTGCGAGGACTCGATGAATTTGCTTCCCAGAACGCGCAGTGTGAAGGCCTCCCCCCCCTCCACGGTGGCGGTCGGGTCCAGGCTGTCCAGACTGGGCAACGGATTGGGTTTGGGATCGATTTGGAAGGGTAACGAAGCAGAGGCACCCCCTGGCGAGTGGAGCCCGGGTTCGACGCCAAAGATGTGCTTACCTTCTCTGTACCGCTGCCCTTCTTCAAGTACCGAGAGACAAAAGTTCGCGTCGATTTCTATCTGCAGTTGGGGCAACGCCTGGAAGCGCTCCCGGGGGTCGAAGCGGCGGGGACTATTACTCCCTTGCCGCTGTACGGCCGCGATCAGTATTATGTGTTTTCCTGCGGACAGATAGGCGTCACCGAAGAGGAGTGGAACCTCAACAGAGCCGATTACCGTTGGGGGACTCCCGGGTACTTCAAGGCGATGAGTATCCGACTGCTGGCGGACCGCCTCCTGAACGAGGCGGACAACCAGGAGGGTGCCCTCGATGTGGTGTTGATCGACGAAAAACTGGCCCGGCGCACCTGGCCGGATGACGATGCCGTGGACAAGTTGCTTCGCGTGGAACAGTTCAGGCTCGAAGATTTCAGCATGGACCGCACAACTGTCCAGGTCGTCGGCGTCGTAGAACACGTTCGAACCGAGAGTCTCGCTGCTGAAGGGCGTGAAGCCGTCTACTTTCCCCTCAAGTCCTTCGCCTTTGCACCTCAGAGTGTTGCCATGGCGACGACGGCGGACCCTCGCGGACTGGTCAGTGCAGTCCGGAGAGAGATCCAAACCCTGCACCCCGATGTGCCGGTGGCCGAAATACGCCTGATGGAAGATTACGTGTCCGAGGCCATGGCTCAGACCCGATTCACGCTTACGCTGATCACGTCATTTGCCGGTCTGGCCCTGGTTCTCGCTTCGATCGGTCTGTACGGAGTGATCTCTTACTCCGTGCACCAACGCACCAAGGAGATTGGAGTTCGAATGGCTTTCGGAGCTCAGGAAAAGAGTATCTTGCGGCTGGTGCTGGGGCAGGGCGTCACGTTGGCAGTCAGCGGCGTAGGGCTGGGATTGCTGGTAGCGTTTCTGCTCACCCGCCTGGTGTCGACTCTTCTCTTTGAAGTCACGGCGACCGATCCCGGGACATTTGCGGTGCTCTCCCTCCTGTTGATCGGAGTCGCCGTTGTGGCAAGCTACGTTCCGGCCAGGCGAGCCATGAGGGTCGATCCGCTTCAGGCGCTGCAGGGCGAGCAATTATCGCGGTCTTCCCTCCAATGAGTTTGATGGCTTCCCGATTCCCGAATCCGGCCTGGACAGCCGGGTTTCAGAACGGTGGGAGGCGCCTTCTGAGGCGGCGATTCTCTTGAAAATAGAATCTTTAGATTCGGGCCTGACGATCCTCTCACGGCCTGGGAAGGGCCCACATGTCCGAAACCACTTCAATGCCATCCAGGGAGAGAACTCCAAGAGCCTGTGGCATACCCGTCCCACAAATCAAGTTTCAGGTTAGTTGCTAATCGACCGCTCACCCACTACTTTGGAGAGACGATGCGAGAAGCAGAAAGACCTTGGCGCCGCTGGGGTCCAACACTGCTGGCACTGCTATCAGCCTGCACAACTTTCCTGGCTGCCGGAAACGGAAAGACTTGGCTCCCCAGCCGGTCCGGGATGGAGGGTGGCCTCGTGACGGTCGTGCTGGTCGATCCGCTGACTCCAACTCGACTCTTTGCGGCGGCGGGTGAGGCGGGAGTCTTTCGCAGTGTGGACGGCGCTGGCAGCTGGCAGGCGGCCGGTCGCCCCTTGATCGATAGCCGTGCTATTCAGTTCAAGGGCTTCGCCATCGATCCTTTCCAACCCTCGACGATCTACGCCGAAGCTTGCTCCACTTTTTTTCGCAGTGACGATGCCAGCGATACCTGGATCAGTCTGAGTATCATGCGCGAGGATGGTGGGGTGGCCTGCACTACCGCGATCGGGGTCGATCCACTCACTCCGATGTCATCTATGTGGGTCTGCTCTTTGGTGGCAACACGTTCTTTCGTAGCCTGGACGGTGGTGAGACCTTTCAGGTTCTCAGCAACGGCCTGGGAGAAGGTCAGTGTCTCTCGGCTATCGCAATCAAGCCCGACCAGCCAACGACCGTCTTTGCGGTTCATGGGTTCGCTGTTTTTCGCAGCCGGAATCGGGGGGATTCCTGGGAGCCAGTAAACCCGCCCCTGGCCGATCCGGATCTATTCGCCCTGGCCCTCCATCCGATCGAGACTTCTACTTTGCTGACAGGCAGTTTCGCAGAGGGAGTATTCATTTCCACAGATGAAGGGGAGAATTGGGAACTCATGCCTGGGAGTCCCCTTCAGATCTGGTCTTTCGCTCTCGATCCTGTCAATCCCAATCTGACCTATGTGGGTGCCATTCCCACGGGTGTATGGGGCAGCACGGACGGGGGGCAGACCTGGGAGACGCGGAACTCTGGCCTATTCGATCGCCCGATACCGACGGTGACCCCGGTGGCAGATCGACCGACGCGTGTGTTTGCCGGCTCGATTCGGGAAGGCGTTTTCCGCAGCGATGACTCCGGGAGCAGTTGGGAAAGGAGCAATGACGGACTGAGCGCACTGGATGTCCAAATGCTGAGATCGGACCGATCGGGAGAGATCCTGTTATCTGCTGCCCGCCGGGCTCTCGCCGTAAGTCAAGACGGCGCTGATTCATGGAACACTCACTTTCGATTGCATTGAAGTGGGGTCGACCACAATCCGGCTGGGGGCAGGGCAGCGCTTCTCAGACGTAGTATCCAACCTGATTCCGGAAAGTGTGGGCCAGGTGGGGGGATCTGTTACCTTCGAATCGACCGGAGGTGTGGTCGCCCAACAACTGTTTGGTAATCCCTTGCTGGATTTCTTGTCTGCGGTGCCCTCTTCAGTCTTTGAGACTGAGTCCCCTTAGATCCAGAAAAATCAACGTAGGAGCCGCCTCAGTGCGGCGAACTCCGGCGCCCGCTGAAAGGGCTGGATCGCTCAAGAAACTGAAATCGCCCCCTCGCTCACGCTTCAGGCTCCGTGGGAATGCTTCGACGCTCATGCAGTCTTCGGTCAAGTCCCTTCGGAACCTGAAGCGTCAGCGAGGGAGCGATTCGAAAGTAGCAAAGGCATCCTGCCTGTGATCCTGACCCGGTGTCCAAGCACCACAGAGCCAGGCAAGATGCCTGCGCTACTTTGGCAGGCAAGATGCCTGACACTACTCAGCGTCGATTCGTCTCGGTGGGCGCATCCGGCCACCACCAGAAGCTCGGGAGCTCCCTCTTGGAAGGCCAGATCTGCTCCAGAGTATCGGCCACGAACAATTCGCCATTCTTCATCACGAAACGGATGTCATTTGTATTGCGAATGTCCTCGAGGGGGTTCGTGTCCAACACCACCAGGTCGGCCAGTTTTCCCACCTCGACACTGCCGAGATCTTGAGCGAAGCCGATGATCTTGGCGCCATCGATGGTGGCTGCCTGGAGCACTTCACGGGGTGTCATCCCTCCCATGGCTAGCGCCCACATCTCCCAGTGATAACCCAAACCCTGCAGTTGACCATGACCTCCCACTCCGATCAATCCACCGGCCCGTTGGATCTTGGCGGCTTGAGCCGCAGCTTCATCAAAACTGTGCTCATCCTCTCGCACCCAGCGGCTGCGGCGCCGGGTCATCTGGTCGAGCACGTTGTGGGGATAGAAGCGGTTTAGCTTGGGGTCGTCATGGACCTCGGTTGTCGTGTAGAAGTACTCCTCGGCTATCGGACCTCCGTAGAGCACCAGCAAAGTGGGCGTGTAGGAGGTTCGGGTCTGAGCGAAGAGCTCCACTACGTCTTTGAAGAGCGGCACTACCGGCAGAGTGTGTTCGTTGCCATGAAAGCCGTCGATGGCGTGGGAGAGATCGAGTTTGAGATTCCTCCCCCCCTCGGTAGTCGGCATCAACCCCAGCTCTTTGGAGGCCATCACCACCCATTGCCGTTGCTGACGATTTCCAACCATATAAGATTTGATATTGGGAGTTCGATAATGCTCTTTGTAACGGCGCAGATAGGACAGAGTTGCCGCATAGGACTGAAAGTTGTTGGTCGAGAACACTCCGGGACCGGTCATGAAAGCCCTTTGACCTAAGGACTGGCCTGTCTCGACGAGATCCTGGTAGGCGAAATAGTCGTTTGTCGAGGTCTGGACGTCGAGTCCGGCCGTCACTCCGTAGGCCAGATTGGCGACCAGGCTCCAGTTTTGCGGTTCCAGCACATCGTGGGTGCGAAACTCCCAGTGGGCGTGCGTGTCGATGAATCCCGGCACCACGAATTTGCCGCGGACGTCCACCCGGTGGGCATCGGAGGGGATGTCCACCCGGCCGCTCCGGCCGATCGCCGCGATTCGGTTATCGGTGACTACGATGTCGGTATTCTCGAGCACTTCGTCCCCGTTCATGGAGATCACGGTGGCATGCTCCAGAACGATTGTGCCTTCCGGTTTGGCCCTCGGGAACTCCATCACGATGGATATCGCTTCTACCGATTCTTCCAGGTCAAGAGGCTTCTTCTTCTCCTTGGATTCGGACTTTTCGGCCTCCTCCTGGTCCGGGCTATTTCCACCACGATCCCGCCCTCGGCCCTCCTTTTTCTTCTCGAAACGGATCGTGTCGAAGGGGCGGCGGTAAAACGTTGACCCAATCGCCCAGGTGATCGTCTTACCCCCGTCGGCCCAGGCATAATAGCCTGCTCCGATGTCGGTGATGCGTTGAGCCGGAACGGCCGGGATAGTGATGCTCACGGTGGGAGCCGCGCCTCCCAAGGTTGGCACAGCCACCACGTGGAGCTGATTGTTGACGGCGGCCAGTGCCCACTTTCCATCGGGCCGAATCAGGACCGTCTGAGCCGCGGGTGGACGCGGTGATCGCGGATTGGGAGGCCCGGTAACTTTGAGGTGAGTCTGCCGGTCGGTTCCGTCATAACGCAGCGAAATCAACCCTTCCCTGGAATAGACATAGATGCGATCTGTATCGGTTGTGAAATGGGGCACTCCGACGCCTCGCCCGGGAACTATCAACTGGACCTCCCCACCAGCGGCTGAAAGCCACACCAAGTCGAGCGGAATCCGAAGTCCTCCGAATTCACTGAAAGTTTGATGCCGCATGTAGGAATTCCCGCGCAGGCCAACGATGCGCTGGCCGTCAGGCGAAAAAGTGAGATCGGTGTAGAAGGCATAGTCCTGGGTCAGCCGCTGCGGCTGACTCGAACCATCCGCCGGGATCTTCCAAATGTGCCCCCCCTGCATCGTCCAGCTGACGTACGCGATCCAACGTCCGTCGGGTGACCAAACCGGCTTGAATTCCCAGGCATCGCCTTGCGTCAGGCGGCGTGGCTCTCCCCCCGGGAGATCCATTAGATAGAGCTTTGTGAGAACGGAAAAGACGAGTTGTTTTCCATCTGGAGACTGTTGAGGATCCTGCACCAAACGGGCTCGAACTGGACCTTCTTCGACCCGATAAGGAGCATCCAGATCAGGACCGATATCGAGCGAGACATCGGCACTGAAAGGGATCAGTGAAGAAGCTCCAGTCGCAATATTGACCCGGTGAATCTTGCCATTGTTGGTGTACAGCACACTTTGCCCGTCGGGGGTAAACGCGTAGTTGGGGAAGGTGTCGCGAGAGGGACTTCCACCCGATTCTTGCTCGTCTCTTTGCACCGGATAGGTCAGCCAGCGATCGGCTCCGCTATTGAGATTCCGAATCCGGAGTCCGGTCTGTGTCTCATGTCGAGTTGCATAAACCAACAGCCGCCCGTCCGGTGAGAGCAAGGGACGAATCGCGCTCCCCTCCGCCTGGGTGATGACGTCGACATCGCCGCTCTTCATATCGCGCCGGGCAATTTGCCAGAGCGGGAAGTTTCGTCCGCCTCCACGGCCTGCGCTAGCAGCTTGGGCAAAGTAGAGATAGCGGCCATCAGGCGACATCCGAGCTCCCAGCCGAGCCGGGCCTGAAGGAGCATTCCCACTGGGAGCAGGAGTGCCGCTGGGACGCGCAGAAGCAACCGTCAATCCGGAGCCGCCATCAATGTGATACATGCGAAGCTCTGTACCCCGCCGAGTGCGAGAAACCACGGTATATTTGCTGTCGGGTGTCCAACTCGGCGAAATCATCCCATTCTGTTTTTCGCTGGAGAGTTTGCGCGGTTCCGAACCGTCGATTTTCGCGATCCATAGGTTGTCGGACCCGTCCCGGTCACTAATGAAGGCGATCCACTGTCCGTCGGGTGAAATCCTCGGCTGACTGTCAAAGCCCTGTCCCTCGGTAATTCGTTCCGCCTTCCCCCCGGCCATCGGGATCCGGTAAAAATCCCCCAGAATCTCAAAGATAATGGACCGCCCGTCAGGAGTGACGTCGAGTGATAACCAGGTGGCTTCGTCGGTTGTAAACTCGACCTTGCGCTCAGCTTTCAGAGGAAGGTCGGGCTTCTTCTCCGTCTTTTCCTCCGCCTTTTCATCCGTTGCTTCCTGGGCGACCAGCGGGCTGCCCAGAAGTGAGCTGGTCAGAACAATGATCCAAAGAAATTGGCTGCGACGTACATTCATGGCTTAGATTCCTCAGTTTTGATGGCTACTCTCGCTCGGGCTCGCCGGCTCCAAACTCAAATTCTCTCGTTTTTCTCTCCCCTTCTAAACGAAGGAAGGGCAAGAATGCAAGGCGACAGCAAAGCTTCGGCAAACCGGAGGAACTGACATCGCCGAGTTTGCAGAGACGCAAAGGTCTACGAGTACCTCGACCATTCCGCTGCCAGGACACGCACGGTTTCGGAAAAACATTGGAGGCCGTGATCCGGGTCATAGGAAATCTGCACTGCCCCCTTGGTGTCCAGACGTTCCGGAAGTCTCGAGAATTGCATCAGGGCTCGGGCCAGGCTCTCCCGAGAATCCGGAATCGCAGCTCCTGGCCGCGCTGGAGCCATCAGCGCATTCATCGTCAAGGTCGAGACCGAACCTTCAAGGAGGGCCACAGCGATCATTCCCAGCAGAGCATTGTGGGGGAAATTGAAAAGGAAACCAAGGGGTGAGTAGCTCCTACGGGAGGGTCGATGGCGCTCGAACTCGACAAGTAGCTCTTTCCCAAATTCATGAAAGAGTCGACACAGATCAGAATACTCCAATTGGAAATCCGACAGAGCCTCAGGGGGATCACCGGCAAAAGCCGTAGGGTCAGAAGTGAGTCCGTTCAGGAGCGCCAATACCCGCTCTAGCCGCTGCGGCGAGTCCCGACTTTCGGCCCGAATTTCCGAGTATTGCCGCATCAAGACCGCCATGGCAAAGAGCAGCCACGGATAATCGACGAAATTGTCCTTTCGCATCCGCTTCAGGTCTTGGCCATAGAGTTCCAGAAAACCCCATCTCAGGTGGCTCCCCAGCATGGGAGCGACGACCAGCGCTAGTCTCCGCTGGTGGAATTCGTCCAGCGTTCGGACTCTTTTCAACAGATCATAGTAAGCCTTCTCATTCGGGTGATACTGGGCAATCGCCAGCAGCAGGAGCGCTTCCGAATGGTCGGCAAACTGAAAGCCGCTGCCATCTGGCCCCTGAAGATCGTGCAAAAGCTGGGTCACCCGATCGAGCGTGGCGTTTGGATCGCCCTCGTCCCAGGCGCGAATTGCCAGCAGAATCAACACATGGAGGAAATAATAGTCGAGCAGGATGGAGAGGAACCTGCGTTGGGAGCCGGTGGCGATGGGGAGCCGGGCGAAGTAATTCAATGTCAGCACCGGAGTGATTCCTGGGAGAAAACGATGGGTCTCGTGATGCCACACATGAAGCACGTGGAGACCCTCCTGGCGAGTCTTCCGATCGTACTTTCCAATCATGCTACCCAGCACCAGCGGAGCTGATCCGGTCTGGAAGGTGTGAGAGCTCATTCCCAGGCGAAGGCGTCGTAGAGCCTCATGGAAATTGTCAAATTGGAATGCTAGCTCGAGAATATCGCGGCGAGTCGGACCCTTCAACGCTGTTTCGAGGGTAGTAAGAGCGCCGTGGAGCGAAAGCTTGCTGACCGTACGTTTCCGTCTGCGTTTCGCCATTATTCAGACGGGCACCGCCAGAAGGAACCGCAGTTCTGGAGCGCCGCTCGAAGGGCTTTCCCGCCTCCGAGTCCAGATCGGAGATTCAGAAAAGAGCGTAAATAAACGGTGCGATGGCGGAGGATTCGGAAAAAACCACCAAAATCCCGATGAGGACCAGAAACAGGATGATCGGAGAGAGCCACAGTTTCTTGCGAACTCGTAGGAATTCCATCAACTCGGCGACGATACTGAGCTTTCCCATCGACCACAATGTACCAGCTAGTTTTGTAAGGTACAATTGTGCCTGTGCTGGCGCGTATTGAGCGGGAAGGGAGGAGTGCGATGGTCGGCTTGTCGCCGAAATTGCGTTATCTCCACCTGGTGCGCTGCCCTGGTTGCCAGGGGGTGCTCGACGAGAATCCCGACCGACTCGTCTGTGAGAGCTGCCAGAACGAGTTCGCCATACGCGACGGCGTCTCGCGCCTCTACTGGCCCCATTCATCACCCAGTCCGGGTGATGTTACAAACCGCATTCGCAGTTTTTATGAGTCCAACCCCTTCCCGGACTACGAGGACTTTGACAGCCTTGCCAGCCTCATTGACAAGGCGAAGAAGGGTGTATTTGCGCGCCTTCTCGACCGGGAGATTCCATTCGGAGCACGGGTCCTCGAGTGTGGATGCGGAACCGGCCAGCTCAGCAACTTTCTTGGAATTGCTCACCGCACCGTCTTTGGCGTCGATCTCTCACTGAATTCGCTGGCTCTGGCTCAGGCATTTCGCGATCGCTACCGGCTCGACAGGGTGTTTTTTCTGCAGATGAATCTGTTCAGTCCGGTCTTTAGCGAACGGTCATTCGATGTGGTCATCTGCAATGGCGTTCTTCATCACACCTCCGATCCTCGTCTCGGCTACCGGACGTTGAGCCGCCTGGTCAAACCGGGGGGCCATTTGATCGTCGGGCTCTATCACCGCTTTGGCCGCATGGCCACGGATTTGCGGCGTTGGATCTTTCGACTGTCTGGCCAGAGGCTGGCCTTTCTGGATCCACGTCTGCGCCAAGGGAATCTAGGGGAGGTGAGAAAACGAGCCTGGTTCAACGATCAGTACCGCAACCCCCACGAAGTCAAATATACAATCAGCCGAGTGCTCGATTGGATTGAGCCGAATGGGATGGAGTTTGTCAGGAGCATCCCCCAGACCCGTCTGCTGCCGACTCCCGTTTCGGGGTCCCAGACACTTTTCCAACCAGCTCCTGGAGGAGGCCCAGTCTCGCGCTGGATTGTCGAATTGTCACAGATCTTGAAAGGAGGAGCGGAGGGGGGGGTCTTTACGGTCATTGCCCGCAAGAAGGAATGAGAAGGAAGGCTCTGCTCTATTTCATCAGCGGCGCCCTTTTCTTTGCCGGGTTTGTGGTCATTCTTGCGATAGCAGAAGTCTGTCTACGCTATGCCACACTCACCGGCGTTGAGGAATCGCGCGATCATGTGATGGCCACAGCAACCACTCCGGTGACCTTCAGACATAACGCCGACGGTCTTGTCTGGGGGATCCCATTCCGTACCAACAACCTGGGCTTTCGGGACGAGCCCGATATCGTCGGGCCTCCGGTGAGCGGCGAACTGCGGGTCCTCTCGCTCGGGGATTCGATCGGTTTCGGGCTGGGGATTGCGGCGCAAGATCACTACACGAAAGTAGCCCAGCGTCTGTTGGCGGGGCGGCTTCCAGGAGCAGATCAGCTTCAAGTCATCAACTCCGGGGGACAGGGTTACAGTCCGTCCGGTTACGCCATCTTTGTGCGCGAGCAGATCGAGAGGATTGATCCCCGCCTGGTGATCCTCGAAATCGAGCTCTGTAATGACGTTACCGACGAAGCCTTGCTCGAAACCGAATTCGGGGATGGCCAGGATGCAATGCCGACCCTTGTCTCCGGGGGACGCTACGTGGTCGGCTGGGACGGTAATCTGCTGGCTACGGGGGCATTAGGGTCGGGCTTCTTCAAAAAGAGCTACCTGTATACCGATCTGTTACGCCGTTATCTCAATCTGAGATTGAAGCTACAGCCTGACCGGTTCTTCCTGAGCCAGCCGGGTTCAACCTATTACACGCTAGGATTTGATCTTCCGCTTTTGACCGAGAAACGGATCGAAGCAGGATGGACACAGATGTTTGAGGTCCTGCAGGCCACCCACAACTTCCTCAAGGCCCAGGATAGGACGTTTCTCTTGGTGTTGATGCCGTCGCGCTTCATTTATCAGAATGAGGCGCCGAAACACCGCGATTTCGCAAGCCTTCTTGTGACCCGCGCAGAGGCGATGGCGACAGAGCGGCAGATCCCTTTCCTAAATATGACAGAAGCGATCGGGCTGGCTGGCGGGGACCGCCTTTTCTTTGATTTTGCTCATCTGACCAGCGAGGGCAACGAGGTCGTAGGGAAACGGTTGAGTGAAGAGATCGCGCGCCTCCTGCAACTGGACGGGTAGACATCCGACAAGCCCCTCGATTAACGACAGCATGACTCGAATTCTAGGAATCTCAGCCTTTTACCACGATAGCGCAGCCTGCCTGCTGGAAGACGGACGCATCGTGGCCGCTCTCCAGGAAGAACGGTTCAGCCGGGTTAAGCACGATGATTCTTTTCCCACGAGAGCGGTCGGAAAATGCCTGGAGATGGGAAAGTGCCGGATGGAGGACCTTGACTTCGTCGTGTTTTACGAAAAGCCCTTCGTCAAGTTCGAGCGCCTTCTCGAGACTTATTCACAGCACTGCCCTCGAGGATTGCGTTCCTTTCTCAAAGCGATGCCTCTCTGGATCAAGGAGAAGCTCTGGATCAAGGAAACCATTTGCAAGAGTCTCGATTTTAAGGGTGAAATCCTGTTTGCCGACCATCACGAATCCCATGCCGCCTCAGCTTTCTTCCCGTCTCCTTTTCAGAGCGCTGCGATCCTGACCGTAGACGGAGTAGGTGAATGGTCAACGACAACCTTGGGCGCTGGCCGGAGCAACGAACTGGAACTGAAATGGGATATTCGGTTTCCCCATTCGCTGGGCCTGCTTTACACCGCTTTCACCTACTACCTTGGATTCAAAATCAACTCGGGTGAATACAAGATGATGGGGCTGGCTCCCTACGGCAAACCCAGGTACGCCGCCCGGATCCGGGAACACCTGATCCAAATCGAGGAGGATGGCTCTTTCCGGCTCGAGCGGGGCTACTTCGATTACGAGTCTGGCCTGCGCATGACTTCCGACAAACTCGATGAGCTGTTCCAGGGACCCGTTCGCTCTCCTGAGGAGCTGATTACCCAGCGGCACATGGACATTGCAGCCTCGATCCAGCAGGTCACGGAGACAGTGCTGTTGAAAACGGCGAGTCAGCTGCGCCGTATCAGTGGAGAGGTCAACCTCTGCATGGCCGGTGGAGTAGCCTTGAACTGCGTTTCCAATGGCAAAATTCTGCGCCAGGCTGGCTTCGAGCGACTTTGGATTCAACCGGCAGCCAGCGATGCCGGGGGCGCTCTTGGAGCTGCTCTTCTGGTGTGGCATCGTTTCCTCGAGAAGCCCCGCCGGGCCGCGGCAGAGGATCGGGACCGGCAACAGGCGTCCCTGCTCGGTACCGCTTACAGTCCGGCCCAAATCTCCCAGGTTCTGCGAGACTGCGGCGCGGTGTGTCGCGAGCTGGACGACTCGCAGTTGCTAGCTGAATCGTCTCGCTTACTGGCTCAGGGAGGGGTTCTGGGTTGGTTTCAGGGACGGATGGAGTTCGGACCTCGCGCTCTTGGAAACCGCAGTATTTTGGCCGACCCTAGCCCGGATTATGCAAGAACCGTAGGCCGGAGTTGAAAAGAGAGTCGAAAGTGGCCCAAATCGGGAGATCGAAGGTGCGACAGGCGGATTTTCGAGGGATCTCTGTGGACGAGCCGTGTGGAGTAGGTGGGGGAGTGAATTTCAGACGGAGTTGGGCCTGAATGAGTGTCCAAAATGATCATTCGGGAGCTAGGAGAGGCTAGGAGTCTGCGCGGCAGGAGTTTCTGATCAACGTGGAATTTCCAATTCTTGAGTTTATGTTTCGGGTGCCCTATACGAGAAAGGGCGATCTTTATCGTGCTTCCGCTTGCAGAGGCGGCCGAACTGCTGAAAATGAGCCCAGGGGGAGGGCATCTTTCCGTCCGAACCTGCTCAGCAGGTGGGTAGGCGCCCATTCATGCGTTTCAAGTTCAGGGCGAGACAGACCAGGTCCCACTCGCCTTCCACTTTCTCGAGTCCCCTCAAGCTGAAGGTTCGAAAGCCAAGGACCTGTTTAACCCAGCCGAATACAGGTTCCGCGATCACCTTGCGCCGGCGGTAGACAGTTTGCCCCGCCTCCGTGCCCAGCTTCTTGAACATGCGCAGCGTGGCGGGGAGATTTTCCGACGGCTCTGGATCTCGCCCCTCTCGGCCCAAAGAGATGTAGCCATCGATCTCGCGTTCTTCTAGACCTTCAAAGTTCTCCTCGGACTTATACCCGGCGTCGGCCACTACCTGCTCGGGAGGGTGCTCCAGGTTCTCTTGGACCGCATCGATCATCCCCAGTAATTGTCTGTTGTCGGCCGCGTTATTGGTAACCCCCGTGGCCACGATCATCTGTGTCTCCTCATCCACAGCGGCTTGCGTGTTGTAGCATTGTTCGAATCCCCCAGAGCTCTTCATGATTCGACTTTCCGGATCTGTAAAGTTGTCTTGGGCCTTCTCCTCGGGAACTCCAAACTCCCGCTTGAAGGGGCGTCCTCCGCGCGGGTTCTTGCGACCGTCTCCGGGCTTGCGGCCGCGCTTCCGATCCGCCTCGGCCTGCCGTTGCTCCACTCGCTGCTTTGCCTCCCCGATCTTTTTCAGCCGATCTTCGCGGCGGCGTAACTCTTCAGGCAGTTCGTCTCCCTGATTCTCTTCGCCGTAGAGCTCGTCTTCCGCTTTATCCACCTGCTGCGCACGATCCAACAGTTCGGTGATCTCTCCTTCCAGCCTTTTCTCTTCTTCCAACATCCGTGAATAGCTCATCGCCTTATGTTTGCTGGCGTTGGCCTTGATCTTACAGCCGTCCACCGCCACTCGCCCCAGCTTGACCAATCCCGCCTCGGCCGCGATCCGCGCCACCTGTCCAAACAGTTTCTTGAACTCTTTGAGATGACGTTGACGAAACTCCGCCATCGTCCGGTGGGCTGGAAAATTACCCGCCGACAACACTCGAACAGCCACGTCCTCATACACTCGACGAGCCAGTTTCCGCGACGAGAACGTTCCCGTCGCGTACCCATAAATCAGGATCTTCACCATCATCCTCGGATCAAACGGCCGATTGCGCCGCCCGTCCCCTTCGTACGGCGCGTAGAATCCACTCAGATCCAGCTCATCCACCGTTTCGGAGATAAAGTAGGACAGATGATCTTCCGGCAACCAATCTCGCGGGGAGGGGGGTAGCAAGAAGCTCTGCTCCGGCTGGTACTTCCGAAATGTCGTTCCCATATCGCCATTTTATTCACCAGCCCGGACATTTCCTGCCGCGCAGACTCCTAGGAGCCGCAACCGCAAAGGAGTCACTTGATCGACCGCCGAGCCGATGAGAGCGAAGTACGGGTCTCGGAGCCGCAGGAGGAAGCGCGCGCCCGTTTTAAGCAGAGTTTCAGCAGATCGTCGCCACGCTTTCCCGCGCTCGCGCTGCCGCTTGGCGCTCTGTTATTGAGTGCTCAATCCGCAGGACCGGCGGTCGATCAAAGCCGGTTTTCAGTTTTCGCTTCCGGTCTGAAATGATAGATGCAATCCGGAAAATCCGTACACCCACTCAGCACAGCGGTTAGGCTTCCACTTTGCGAGTTGGAAGTTACTCCTAATATCTCCAGCTCGTCAGATCGGCGCCCGGCGGAGCACTCTGGCGGATTCGCTCCAGGATCTTGGGAACGTACATTGAGTTGTAGCGCAGCCGGGAAATGTGGTTCGGATTCTCCTGGTCTCCATTCCAGCAGTGCTCGGCCCGATCTCCGTAGTCGACTTCACCCCCATAATTAGGCTGGCGAGTCGCCTCCAGGAATTCCTCCGTCAGGTAGACGGCGTTGTTCAAGTAGTAGTTGTCCATATCGCCGCAATAGATATGGATCTTTCCCTCCAGCTTAGAGCCGATCAACTCCCAGTCCCGTTCCATGATGTAACGGAGGTCATAGTTCTCTCTCCAGTAGCGTGCGATATCTCGATCGATCTGGCCGGTCAATTTGTCCCAAATCGGTTGAGGATACCCATCCTCTCCCATCGGGGAATAGACTGCTTGCCAGATATCGTACTGCCCTCCCGATCGGCCCCGGGTGGCCAAGGCTAGTTCCATGTGATTATCGTCGCGGATCGTGCGGTCAACCTTGCCCCGAGAGTCTCGGTGTCCGGGACGAAGGACTTTGCGAAACGGCCCTTCTTGATAGTATGCATTTGGGTCCTGATACAAGTTCACGACCGTGTAGGCTCGGAAATCAATTGGATCGGGACAGGCAGCGAACGTCCCATTGTATTCGTCGGGATAAAAGACCTGGGCTGCCAGTGCCTCCCAACCTCCAGTCGATCCACCGTAGAGGAAGCGGGCCCAGCTGGCTCCAATCCCCCGGAACTGCTCTTCGATGAAGGGAATCAGTTCGTGTGTGATGGCATCTCCGTACGGTCCCAGATTGGCCGAATTGACGGCATAGGAATCGTCATAGTAGGGATTGGCGTGCTGGATCTCGATAATCAGCATGCGGGGGAAGTTGGGACCGGTCCATTGCTTGTAGAAATCGTTGGCCTCCTGCTGGACAATCCGGTTGTAACCGGCCACTCCGAAGCGAGAACTGAAGTCGGGCTTTAGATCGGGATCCGGCGGCTCGGCCCGGAAGCCCCCAAAGTCGGACGGAAAGTGGCCGTGGAAGACGGCCAGCGGATAACGGGCCTCGGGATGCTCGTCGAAGCCTTCCGGAACGAGTACATGAGCTCCCAGGAACATGGGCCGTCCCCAAAACTCGGTCAGTAATGGACTCTGCATCTTCACATGGCGGATGTATTTCGTATCGGCGGGCTCTTCGATTGCCGGAATCTCCTGATCCATTACGACATTGATGCGACCTTCGGCCGATCCGATGGTCAATTTCTGAGGAGTGCTGTAATAGTTCCCGGGAGCACGATTCCATTGCTGCCCCTCTCCTCGATCCATCGGGCGTTTCACTGTGTGTCCGGCCTTGAGATTGAAGGTCTCGTATTTGTGGAGGAGGGCCTGCACCAGGTAATCCCCGGGTTCGAGCTGAGACAGTGACTGGACCGGATAGCCGAATACCTCACCGTCGATCACCGCTTCTTGGCCAGCCTCCAGGCCTTCCACATCGACGCCGAAAAGCGCTATTGCCGAGACTCCAGATCGAACCTGAAAACGAGATTCATTGGAGTCATCCTGGGAGAGCATGAGAATCACCCTGCCATCTACGGGCCCAGGAGCAAGGTCGGATGAGTAAGAGATTGAAAACTCCAGTCCCCCGGGTGGGGGAACACACCCCGCCAATGTGAATCCCAGGATGAAAATCAGACCTGCCGTTGTGTTCAGTATCTTCCTTGTCATGGTTTCGTACCTCCCATTCTCTGGAAATGCTACCCCGGCTGATTCGAGAATGGAACCGGAACAAGTGCTTCCAATCCCGCAACCTCCGCCGCCTCTTCCTCAACGATTGAGAGATTGGCAACAAAGTCTCGACGAGACTTGGCTCTTCTGGCTGCCCGTTAGTTTGCGCCAACCGATGAGTCTTTTCGAGTGGCATTCACTTTTCCGGATCTGTTCCCAGCCCCAGAATTCCTTTCGTGATCTTCGTGGTAAAGAATCCGAATTTTCTGGAACACGAAGAGGGATGTGAGGGAAGAGAATTCTTGGGGAGGAGTTGAGGAGTGGTCCGAGAACGAGAGGCGAAGAGCGAAGGCTCGCCAGATCCTGCGAAGACAAGAACTTTCTTGGAGGAGAAGTCTAACGGTGAGGCGTCACTGACTACAAATCAAGAGATCAGGGGCGTCCCACCGGGGATTTCTGGCTTCAACCAAACCGAGCAATACCGCGAAAGAATTGGCCAAATAGAGGTGGAGGCTCCGTCACCTCTCCCGGTGTCGAACATCATGGCAAACAACACACAAAGAGATCAGATTGTTTGCTGTGTTGGCGCCTCCCGCAGCATGCTCGCTTTGATGATGGAGCTCAAGGTGGCGGGGATCTGATGAGTTCCATTCCTCATGAGACCAGCCGCAATCTGCACATTCATAGCCATCACGCCGAAGAACTTCGCGGCGAACTGAATCCGGGATGTGCCGATCATGAGCTGGACTTTGGCGATCGGCCTCAAGGAGATAGTATCCAATCGGCAACTTTGGCCGACCAGTATTTCTGGTAACGACAGGCCATCCATGCTCCGTTCTCAATTCGCGCACTCGCCGAGCCCATTCCGTCTTGTTCTTCGCTATGTACCTGAGTTCCTCACCACTGATCGCCTCGCCAATGTTTGCGCGCAAGAACTCAAGGATCTTCTCTCTGACCGCAATGTCCTTCTTCCGAATCCCATTAGCGATGTTCCAGCGGTAGGCCGCTTCCCTGTCTGGTGCGTCCGCGAGGAGAACATAATCGTCAGGATTCATTGAAGACACGTTAATTTCGTCGAAAGGAAAATCTCCCTGCGCCTGCATCTGAGAAGCCGTTACGCCGTTCACTATATTCCAACCTAGTTCGACTCGAAGTTCCCGAAGTCGGCGTGCCCATTCCTGGATTCCAGAAACCACCATAAGCTCTTCACCATTGATCACGGTGAGGGGATACTGGCGAGAATAAAACAGGATTCGCTCCCGCGCTGCTTCTAGCGCTACTTCGGGCAACAGAGAGGCTCCCAAATCTCGAAGTGCATGAAAGGCTGGAATGAGCGCCCTAACTCTCTCCCTACGCTCCTTGCTTTGGAGCTTTGACTCGATGTCCTGGAGGAAGCGAACAAGTATGCTCCTTAATTGCTCAGGTTCACTTGGGGAAGAACTTCTCGCCACTCAGTTACCTCTCTACCAGAAAGCCCCGCAGCCTTTGTTCTAGTCCCAAAATAAGCGTATCAGCTTCTGGGCCGCTCGATTGACTCTTTTTGAGGGTCATTTAGCCCTCTGTGGTCGACTTTCGGACTGAAGGCTGCGCGAGTCGGGCGCATCCGACGGTGATCTCCTGCTGGAGGGCCTTCGGAGTGGGATCGAGAGGCAAGAATCGGAATTTTCGGCCGTTTTCGAACAGACTTCGACCTCAGCCCTTGAACCTCCGTGGATTTTCTTTGCTTTGTCCTGTGGCGGGTTAGCCGTAGCGGACCCGCTTGGGCGACGGCACTCCGCTCAGCAGCGTTTCGGTCCAGTCGTTGACGTTCAGCAGCCGGTAAAGAAGACGTCGCCCCCGCTGCAGGATCTGGCAAGGAATCTGAACCAGCCGGCGCAGGAACCGGCGATACTCCATCTTCAGAATCCGCTGCCCCATCGTCTTGTCGGATTGCACCAGGCCCAGCCAGGCTTTCAAGTTCCAGGCCTGGGCAGCAATCACCAGGTACGCCCAGTTGGACTCGAGGCTGTCCGAGGGCATCCGCATCGCCTGAACCCCGTTCTTGAGCTGCTCCACCACATTCTCCTGATGGCAGCGACGATTGGCTGAGAAAACCACTTCCCTGGCCGACTCCTTTCGCAGGTTGGTCAGATAGAACAGATAGCGGGTCTCGTCAAAGAGCCGTCCCTGTCCTTGGGTGACCGTAATTTGCTTTCGCACCACCACCAGCCGATAGTTCTGCTTGCAGGCCGCCGGTCGCTAGGCCAGCTCGGCCACATCTTCCCGCTCCAGTTGCAGATTGCGATAGCCATTCTTTTTGACCAGGGCCTGGCGGATATTCTTGCGCCGCCGTCTTCGCAGTTTCTTCTTCTTTGCCCGATCCAGCCGACTCCAGGCGCTGGGCTCCAGTCCTTCGGCCCGACCAACCAACCCCTGGCTGGAATCCGCCCCAAAGAGAAACTCTACGCCCTCCTGATCCCAGCGGTCCAGATGACGCGTCTGCGTAAAATCCGTGTCGCCCCGCAGCAACACCTTCTGGAAACCACCACCGCGCACCAACTCGATGGCCCGATCCAGCACCTCGGCCGCGCCTTCATGGGAGGGGCGGTTGCCCGACCGATTCACCAAATAGAGCACCTCGTTGGTCTCAGCCACAGACACTACCAGCGGATGATAGCTCCAGTGGCCGGTGTAGCTCATTCCGATTCCGCTCTTACACTGTCCATCCGTCGGGGCGATCGTCCCGTCCACATCAATCGTGGCCTGACGGTGAAACTCCTTGTCTTGGTTCGACCACACTTTCCGTCGCGCCTCATTGACCGCTTCCATCAGATCCCCGATCGAATTCCTGTCGAAGCGCCGCAGGAAGTCCCCCTCCGTGGACGGCGCTGGCACCTTGCGGGCCCCCAGCGCGTCCAGATACACCGGGTCCCGGCGTCGAGCCTCCACGTCCTGCAGGCAGCTACCGCCCGTCATGACGTTGTAAATCAGATTGAGCACATGATCCGATTCCCGGTACGGCAGATGCCGCTCCAGCACCTTCACCCGTTGGTCGATGGTTTCGGCCAGTTCCAGCTGCTTGACCAGCAGCTGGATCACACCCAGCCCCCCGCAGTCCACGGCTCGGACTCGATCCGAAATCGCATAATGGATGTTGCCCTCGCGCAGAACCAGGCGGCCCTTCTCCGGCATCCAACTCCGATCTAATCGATCTTCACTTTCCGATTGCCGTTTGCGCAGGATTCCGATATCTTTTGGGTTCACCTGAAATGCCTTTCTTTTCGGTGTTTTCCAGAGTTTTTTGCAACCCTAGAATACCCGTCAGGACTGGCATTTAGGGCCTTTTCAGGCCCTTGGAATCAACACTGATGTACTTGCTTTGGGTCTAGTTGGTCTACAGCCTTGACTTTCGTCTCACACTCCCAAACGGTCAGCACCGACCATCCCAACATCTCAAGCTGCTCCAGGACATCGCGGTCACGCTTTCGGTTCTTACTTATTTTCCCAAACCAGAATTCCTTGTTCGAGGAAGGTGGAGTTCCGCGCCGACAGCCTTCGTGCCCATGCCAGAAGCAGCCATGAACCATGACCACTTTCTTGTGACGAGGCAAAACGATATCTGGCTTACCCGGCAGCCTGATGCTGTGAAGTCGAAAACGATAACCCATCCGATGAATTAAAGATCGGACGATCTTCTCCGGAGCAGTGTCGCGATTCTTAACCCGCGACATGATCCAGCTTCTCTTCTTAGAATCAAAAACATCCGGCACGGGTCGATATACTCCCCGTCAAGGCTTGTTCCTTCTCAAACATCATCACTACTGAATTCGCGATTGCGGCAGCCAGAAGTGGCGGCACGGCATTGCCGACCTGTCGGGCGATCTCGATCTTTGTACCGACGAAGCGAAAATCATCTGGAAACGACTGAACCCGGGCTGCCTCTCGATGAGTAATTGGCCGGTGCTGCTCCGGGTGAAGATAGCGACCCTTCTCCGGCTTGAAGAACTCAGTTCTGATTGTAAAAGCCGGCCGATCCCACCAAAGTCGACCAAACAAGTCGGTCCCCCCTGTCTTTTTCCGAATCCAGCACTGAGGAGTTAGCTCAAGTGCTCGCTCTTGGAGATCGAAACGATTCATACCTTCTTGAGGAATCGCTCGATATCGGGCAACGCTCTTTGCTGTCGGGTTTCGGCCGAAGTGCAGGTCGAGAGGCGGCGGAATTGAACTTCGAATTTCGGTTCCCTCTGGCGGAGGCAAATTGGCTATTACATCTCGAACAGTACGCCACGGCCGAGGTTGAGGAATGTAGTCGGAGAGCTCCTCACTGAGCTTCGGCATGAAGAGATTATCTGCCTTTAAGTGCGTCTTCTTCGGCGGAAAGAACGGAGCCGGATCACAAATGCTGGAACCAACGATGAAAGCGCGATGACGAGTCTGAGGAACGCCGTAGTCAGCCGCACACAGCTTCGCGCTGGCGGTCATGAAGCCAAGTTCATCAGCTTCTTGAACAATGGCCTCGTGTTCAAGGCTACCCAACAACTGAGGAACATTTTCCATGACAAAGACTCGTGCACCGGCTAGGCGGACCACGTCCAGGAACGGACGCCACAAAGAGCGACGGTGATCGCCGTTGCGACCTTTGTTCAGGAGACTAAAACCCTGGCAAGGTGGTCCACCGACGACCACATCAGCTTCCGGGATTGACCCAGTATCGAGAATCTCGAGGATATCTCCAGCGACCGCATGGGCGCCGAAGTTCATCTGATACGTCGCACAAGCATACTCATTGAAATCGTTCGCCCAGACCGGCCTGAAAAGACCCTCCCCGGCCAAACAAAAGCCGAGCGTCAGCCCGCCGGCACCAGAGAAAAGATCGATCAACCTAACCGATGAATCAGCCATTGAGCTAACTTCGTATCTTACTCGTTCTATGCAACACACGGTACCGTTCAGCCTGCTTGACGGTTTTGGCTGAAAGCCAAGGCCTCAAGCCACATCTACAGTAGATTGCTCCTCTCCCCGACACATGCGCTGGATCGGATCTGGAGGTTTGGCTGCTGACTCGTTCATACCTGAGAAACGAATGGGAGAGGAAAAATGCGAAGTTTTCTTGGGAAAGGCAACATAATGGGAAGCGCGAAGGCGCGCTACTTCGAACTTCGGACTTCGGAAGTCGCACTTCGAACTGGCTCGGGGGCTAGGACTTGAACCTAGATCGGCGGCGCCAAAGGCCGCTGTCCTGCCAATTGGACGACCCCCGAACCGATGGAAAGAGAGATGTTACCGCAAAAGGCCTGAAGCCATCAACCAACGCAATCCGCTCGAAGAGGCAGACCGTCGGTGTCTACAGCAACGGTGGACGCTGCAAAGAGGGAGCTGTCGCGTCTATGATCTGGCGGCATTCCAATAAAGCCGTTCGCAAATCGCTGTGCATTCCATCCGATTCCACAAGCGCATTATCGAACATCTGGCGGAGCAGACGGCGTTCGATCCCATAGGCTTCGGCATAGTAGGCAAGGAGCTTCCCGTAAAATACGGCGAAGTTCATTGCGGCATAGCTCGAAACCGGTTGTTCGACCTGAGTTGACCGGTACACCTGCCCCACTCGCCCCCCCTGGAGGCTGAGTTCAATCAGCGGAGAAATCTCACAAGCCAGTAAGTAGATCTCGCGATCCGCGGGTAGCGCCAGAAGCGACCGGGAAGCGATCTCAGCGGATTGCCGATCATAGAGGCGGTAACCGCTCTGCAGATCAAGCTCCGGCTGGTTCCAGTAGTTCTTGACCAGGGTTTGCCCCTGCTGGGCCAGCAGGTGACTGATCAATTCGAGGATGACCTGGTTGGTGATCGACTCCCATTGGAGCCGCTCCCAATTCATCGGTTTGACGAGCGACGGGCGGCAGCCGAAAACGCAGACCGGGCTCTCCCCCGACATGGCATCAGCCAGGAGAACCAGCCGTGGCAGATCTTCGATCCGGTTGTCTCCGTCGCAATCGCGGGTCACGACATACTCTGCCTGTGACTCGGTCAGGATCCAGCTCAGACCTTCACGGATGGCGCCGGTCTTCCCTTGGTTGGCATCGAGCGAACGCAGGTTGAGACCGCGTAATGGCGAATCGTCACCGGCTTTTCGAAAGGTAGATTCCGCGACTGTACCGGCATCGACTACCACCCAGGTTTGGCCGGGAGAACAAAAGTAGGAATTGTCGGCGAAAGTCGCTTCCAGAATGCGATGGATCTGAGCGGGTGGCACTTGATCAGTGAAATGGACTGGAACCAGCTGAGCTACCCTGGATCTGATTTCATTGAGCATGGTTCAACAAATGCAAGCACCGAGACGCAGAAGCGCAGAGGTCTCGCAGAGGGGTCCCGTCCGGGCTGGAGGCTGGAATGGCGATCGGAAATCGAGTGAGCTGAGAATCTGATGAGTCCTTCCCAGATCGTTCCTCTTCGGGCACCGGCAAAACGAGTTCCTTCTGTGGCTAGAAGTCAGGAAAATCCTGCTTAGAAATATTGCGCCGGTCGATGCCGATCTCCGGATTTCCAACTGCTTTTCCTGCGTCTTTCTTTGCGTCTCTGCGCCTCTGCGCTTGCATTCCAACCCAGAGCAGTCGAAGTCCTCGGCTCAGCCGTTGCTGGCGGTTTCAACCTCCTGCAGTGGAGGAGGAAGGATACCCATCGCTACTTTGACCTTCTGTTCAATGGAGGCGGATATGTCGGCATTCTCGTTGAGAAACTGTTTGACGTTTTCCCGGCCCTGGCCGAGACGATCATCTGCGAAGCTAAACCAGGAGCCACTCTTGTCGACAATCTGATGCTTGACTGCCAGATCGAGGAGTTCTCCTTCGTGAGAGATACCGAGCCCGAACATGATGTCGAATTCCGCCAGCTTAAAGGGAGGGGCCATCTTGTTCTTGACCACCTTGACCTTGGTCCGGTTACCGATATTGTTCTCGCCTTCCTTGATCGCTCCGATGCGTCGAATATCGAGCCGAACCGAGCAATAGAATTTGAGGGCACGTCCTCCTGTCGTGGTTTCGTGGCTGCCGAACATGACACCGATCTTCTCCCGAATCTGGTTGATGAAGATCAGGCAGGTATGCGATTTGGAGACGATTCCGGTCAGCTTGCGCATGGCCTTGGACATCAGGCGGGCCTGCAGGCCGACAAAGGAGTCCCCCATTTCCCCTTCGAGTTCGGCACGCGGTACCAGCGCCGCCACGGAATCGATCACCATGATATCGACAGCACCGCTACGCACTAACATCTCCGCAATCTCGAGGGCCTGCTCGCCCGAATCGGGTTGGGAGACGAGCAACTCGTCGATATCCACCCCGAGCCTTCGAGCGTACTCAGCGTCCATAGCATGCTCAGCATCAATGAAAGCCGCCGTTCCACCCACCTTCTGGGCCTCTGCCACCGCGTGCAAGGCCAGGGTTGTCTTTCCCGAGGACTCCGGTCCATAGATTTCGACTACCCGGCCACGCGGCAAGCCACCAATCCCGAGGGCAGCGTCCAAGGCGATGGAACCCGTGGAAATGATCGGCACATCCACGATGGCCCGATCCCCCAGCTTCATGATCGAGCCCTTGCCGAACTGGCGTTCGATCTGGCTCAGAGCCATCTCGATGGCTCGCTTTCGCTTCTTATCCTCACTCATCGCCTCTCCACCTTTCCGGCCCTCTCAGGATGCGTCTCGGGGCTCCGGCACACACCGGGCAAATACAAGCGCAAAGTCGCAGAAGCGCAGAGATTTCGCAGAACTTGAAGATTCTTTGTTGTCCAGCCTGGAACCATTTCCGAGGCTTGCCAGCAAGAATTGACCAGGTTTCTCCAAATCCCCGCTCCCGGAAGCTGGGAAGCCACCGGGACAACAATGTTTAACTTTAGCATTCCACCACGACACGGTAACTCCCCATGAACAACTCACAACTCACAAGAATTCTCTCTGCGTCTCTGCGATTGCATCCCACCTTCCTAGTAATCATGGAAACCGCGCCCTGACTTTCGTCCCAAATGACCGGCGTCGACCATCTTCTGGAGGAGGGGACAGGGCCGGTACTTAGGATCCTTGAAGCCATCGTAGAGTACGTTCAGGATATCCAGACACACATCCAACCCGATGAAATCCGCCAGTTGCAACGGCCCCATCGGGTGGTTCATCCCCAATTTCATGACCTGATCCACGGCTTCCGGCGAGGCCACTCCCTCCATCACCGCGAACATGGCCTCATTGAGCATGGGCAGGAGCACTCGGTTCGAGATGAAGCCGGGAAAATCATTGGCTTGAACCGGGACCTTACCCAGACTCTGGGTCAGTCCTTCGGTGATCCGATAGGTTTCATCCGAGGTCTCCAACCCGCGGATGATCTCGACCAGTTTCATGATGGGAACGGGATTCATGAAATGCATACCGATCACCCGGGGCGCCCGGCCGGTGGCTGCAGCCAGTCGAGTGATCGAAATGGAGGACGTATTGCTGGCCAGGATCGTCTCGGGCGGGCAGATCTGGTCCAGATCCTTGAGAATTTCTGATTTGACCTCGTAGTTCTCGAAAACCGCTTCGATGATGATCTGGCAATCGCTCAACAGAGAGAGCTCAGTCCCCAACTGGATTCGCGCCAGGGTCTCCGTATAGAGCCCATCCCGCTCCTCTTCCGGTTGCTTGTTTACGACTCGCCTCAGGCTCTTCTGGATGGTGGCCAATCCTCGGTCCAGAAACTGTTGTTCTCGATCCACAAGCCGGATCTGGTTCCCGAAAAAGGCACCCACTTGAGCGATTCCGCTTCCCATGGTCCCTGCTCCCACAACCCCAACTACCATCTTTGACTCTCCTCTCTCTAAACGTACTGCGCCCGGAAAACACGAAATCCGAGGAGCAGTTGATGGATCATCTGGCCCCCGGCAAAGTTTCTTTTCAGAACCGTGGGAGGTGCCCTCCGAGGCGGCGATCTCACTGAGAAAAGCTATCTGCCGTCTGGACTTGACGGTCCTTGGCGGCCTCGGAAGGCCCCTCCCACGCTACTGAGATCACTCTTGCAGTTTGGCGACAGTCTGGGGATGCCCGGATTACTCAACTGAGCTCCACCGCCATTGCAACGCCGTTGCCACCCCCTAAGCAAAGCGAAGCGACTCCCTTTCTTGCTCCCCTCTGTTTTAGGGCGTAGAGCAGTGTGGTCAGCACCCGAGCGCCACTCGCACCGATTGGGTGCCCCAATGCAATCGCTCCTCCGTGTACGTTGAGCCGTTTGGAATCGAGCGGAATCTCCTGGCACAGCGCCACTGCCTGTGACGCGAAGGCCTCGTTGACCTCGTAGAGATCAACGTCGGAGTCGGTCCATCCGGCTCTTTCCAGGACTTTGGCAATCGCGTACTGGGGGGCCATCATGACCATTTCGGGAGCCACACCGGCAGTAGCCGTGGCCACAATTCGGGCCATCGGCTGCAGCGAGTGTCTGCGCACCGCCTGCTCTCCCGCCACTACCAGGGCGGAAGCGCCGTCACTGATCTGAGAAGCATTACCGGCGGTCACCGTGCCGTCCTTCTGGAAGACCGGCCGCAGACGGGACAAGCCCTCGATGTTGGAATCGGGGCGCGGTCCCTCATCGACCCTGAACTGAAGTGGATCCTGTTTGCGTCGAGGCACCTGGACGGCCACAATTTCGGCTTCGAAAAACCCTTTCGCCGTGGCTTCCGAGGCCCGCCGATGGCTGCTCAGCGCAAACTCGTCCTGGGCCAGGCGGGTGGCGCTGAACTTCTCGGCCACCAACTCTCCCGTACAGCCCATGTGATAGTCGTGGTAGACATCCCAGAGACCATCATGGACCATCGAGTCGACCAGTTCTCCATTGCCCAACCGGAGACCCGCTCGAGCCTTGAGAAGAAGATGGGGCGCGTTGGTCATGCTCTCCATCCCTCCAGCAACGGCCAACTCGATATCTCCGACCTGAATCCCTTGAGCAGCCAAAGTAACGGCCTTCAATCCCGACCCGCAGACCTTGTTAATTGTGAGAGCTGAAACCGTGTTCGGAATCGACGCTCGAAGGGCAGCCTGGCGGGCCGGATTCTGTCCCAGGCCAGCGGACAGGACATTCCCCATGATGACCTCGTCGACGGCCGCCGGATCTGTGCCAGCACGCTTGACCGCCTCAGCGACCACCCTGGTCCCGAGATCAACGGCCGAGAGGGCCTGTAATGTTCCCATGAATCTCCCGATGGGCGTCCTGCATGCCGATATTATGAATGCTTCTTTCATGTTCATCATCATACCCAAAAGTGTCCCGCGCCGTCGCGTCCCCAGAGCCCCCGCAGGCCGCAACGGCGTCGAATTGCGGGCCGAGCCTACCGACCCGCAGCACCGGATACCGGGTTTGACAATCTGAAAGCAAAGTGGCATACTTTGTGGTTTCGTCCCAGCGGAGGTTAAGATGTCGAGGAAATGCGAGATTTGCGGTAAAGGCCCTCGCTTCGGAAATAGAGTTTCCCACGCCCACAACTTGACCCGGCGGCGCTGGGATCCGAACATCCAGAGGGTGAGAGCATTGGTTGACGGTACTGTGCGCCGGATCAAGGTCTGCACCGAATGTCTGCGCTCGGGAAAAGTCGCCAAACCGACGGTCCGTTAGGGAGAAGGGTCTCAAGGGTCCAGGGTTCCAATTCCCAGCTTCACCAAAACCGGTAGCTGGACTTCACTCGACTTGTCACGCGCCCCCGGCTCCGTTTCCGCATTCTCCAAGGCTTCGCCAGTTGCAGGGGGGTAGATTCGCCTCTAACGCGAACTGCGGGCTCGCAATTCAGTAGCTCGATCCGTGGGTCGCTCCACGTCGCGCACCGCTTCCAGGCGCTTCAGGACATTCATCACCCGCTCCAGATGCCGCGTGTCTTGAACCTCGACCGTCAACTCGATCAGCCCGTAACGCCCTTCGACGGTATCGGCCTGGGCTTTCACGATATTGGTGTGAATTCCTGAAACGGCAGCAGTGACATCCGCCAGAATGCCAGTTCGATCCTCCGTGTAGATTGAGAGTCTCACTGCATAGTGCTGCTCTTCCTGATCGGGTGTCCAGCTGACGCTGATTTTGCGCTCCGGGTTGAGGAGCAAATTATCGATGTTCTTGCAGTTGGCAGAGTGGACCGAGATGCCCCTCCCCACGGTAATGTAACCGATGATGTCTTCACCCCGAATCGGATTGCAGCATTTGGCTCGGACCACCAGCAGATCATCGTGTCCTCGGACTCGAATATCCCCCTCAGTCCGCCTCCAGACCTTGTTCAGAACTTTGTCCAGCTTCGACTCGGGGCTCTCGGTCTCAGCTCGATTGGGATCGATCCGTTTCAGGACATCCCGAGCAGCCAGCTTGCCAAAACCGATAGAGGCCAGCACTTCTTCGTATTTCGGCAGGTTAAGCTCCTCGTGGACCTGCTCGAGAGCGGCCCGATGCTTCTTGAGGCTGATTTTGAGCCGCCGTGCCTCGCGCTCGAGCAACTTTCGTCCCAACTCGATCGACTCCTCTATTTGCCGGGCATTCACCCAGCGCCGAATGCTCGTGCGGGCCTTGGATGTCGCTACAAAGGAAAGCCAATCTCGACTTGGCTGGCCGTCGGAGCTGGTCAGAATTTCGACCAGGTCCCCGTTGTTGACACGGGATTTGAGGGGAACAATTCGGCCGTTCACTCGGGCACCGGTACAACGGTGGCCGACTTCGGTATGGATCGCATAGGCGAAGTCTACCGGGGTGGCATTGCGGGGCAATGAAATCACTTCACCCTTGGGAGTAAATATTTGGACTTCCTCGGGATAGAGGTCAATCTTTAGATTGCTCAGGAATTGGTGTGGATCCTGGACTTCGCGCTGCCATTCAAGGACTTGCCGCAGCCAATGGAAGCGCTTGTCGTCGCGGCCCTTGGCCAGTTTTCCCTCCTTATACTTCCAGTGGGCTGCGATTCCTTCCTCGGCAACCTGATGCATTTCCTGAGTCCGAATCTGGAGTTCGAAGGGTCTTCCGGCGGTGGCGATGACTGTGGTGTGGACCGATTGATAACCATTGGGCCGTGGCATGGCGATGAAATCCTTGATCCGGCCCGGCACGGGGGACCAGGTGTTGTTGATGACTCCCAATACCGTGTAGCAATCTCGAATACTTCCGACGATGACCCGGATCGCGACAAAGTCGTAGACCTGGTCTAGACCAATTCGCTGCCGCCGCATCTTCTGATGGATGCTGTAAAGTCGCTTGATTCGGCGCTCGATACGAGCCGTGATGTCCTGTTCCTGAAACAAGGACTGCATCCGAGCGATGATCTCGTCGATGAACTCGAGACTGTTGGCCCGTTTTTCCTCAACTTGGCGTTCTAGCCGCTCGTAGGCCACCGGATCCAGGTAACGGAAAGAGAGGTCCTCTAGCTCTCCCCGGATCTTGGACATTCCCAACCGATGGGCAATCGGAGCATAGATGTCCAGGGTCTCCTGGGCGATCTGTTTTTGTTTGTGCTCCTCCATGAATTCGAGGGTCCGCATATTGTGAAGCCGATCTGCCAGTTTGACCAGGATGACCCGAATATCGTCCACCATGGCGAGCAACAACTTGCGGAAATTCTCAACCTGCTTCTCTTCACTGGATGCGAACTGGATCTGTGAGATCTTAGTGACCCCATCCACGATATGGGAGATATCTTTACCGAAGTATTCGTTGATTTTCTCCGACGTCGTCAGGGTGTCCTCGACGACATCGTGCAAGAGCCCGACGGCTACGGAAGCGACGTCCAAATTCAACTCTGCCAGAATATTGGCTACTTCCAAGGGATGGGTCAGATAGGGCTCGCCTGATTTGCGGACTTGTCCTCGGTGTTCGCGGGCAGAGAACACATAGGCCTTGCGGAGTAGCGCCAAATCAGCACTGGCGTTACTTTGCCGGACCCTCTCTTCCAAATCTTCGTAACGAATCATTACTCTGCACGGAAGCTCCAACTACCAACTTCCGATCACCCAAACTTGGAAGTTGTGAGTTGGGTGTTGTGAGTTACACATGCCATCCCATACCTAGATGAATTAATGCCTTCCGAGTTGTACCCAGACAAAAAAAAGGGAGTTCCTGGGTCACAGGAACTCCCTGGTCACTATCCTCGTGGCCGGCGACCGACTAGTTGGTGGCGGCTTCGGTTCCGAAGCCGTGGCGACGCCTCTCTTCCTCTTCCTGCTGTTTGCGTTTCAGGTCGAGCGCCCGGAGAGCGAGTCGGTCGGCCTCACGCTCCCATTTCAGTTTCTCCTCATCGTCGGCGGCCAGGTAAGCTCGCTCGCGATAGAGCAGATTCAGATACTGCATGGCTTCGTGATAATCCGGCTTTCTTTCAAGGGCAGCCTGCAAAGCTCGCACTCCTTCGTCCACCATCCCGACTACAAGCGCGCGATCCTCCTCTTCTAGATTCTCGGCATTCTCACCGTTTAGACCGGTCTTATCGTGAGCCAGCTTCCAGTCGATGGTCCCTATTCCATAGTGGGGATCAGCGTTTTCGGGGTCGGTTTCGGCAAATTTTCGATACCAGTCCTTGGCTTGATCGTAGTCATCAACCGCGTTGTAGATCCCGGCAATGTTGGCAATCGCGTTGATATTTTCGGGCTCTTGGTCGAGAACTTCCTGAAAGGCAGCAATGGCACGATCGGCCATTGCCAGGTTCTCCGGGCTACTGAAGTTGGGTACCACCTGGCTGCGATACGCGGTGGCCATGTAAAGCCGCGCAGCAATCAGTTCGGGATCGAGCCTGATCGCTTCCTGGAAGTGTGTCTCTGCAATATCCCACTTTTGATTAGAGTAGGCGGCAACGCCTTTGTTCAGTTCGTCCCGAGCATTCAGCTTGTCCATAAGAGTGCAGCCAGCGAGGGCCAGCAAAGCGAGCAGAAGAACAAGGCTCAATACAAAACGGTAGTGGTTTGAGCTAGCCATGATCGATCGTCTCCTATCTGCGGCTGCGCGGCCTATTGCGCTTCTAACGCATCCAGTGCCTGTATTGTCATCAGGCCGATATCTCCGATTCCGGCCCCCTTGGCGATATCAATCACCCTGACGACGTCCCCGAAGGGTATATCCGGGTCGGCTTGAACGAACATGTTCTTGTTCGCTCGGGCACTGTAGATCTCGAAGAGCCGAGTTCCCAGCTGATCCATTCCGACACTGTCCTGGTTGATCCGGACTCGGCCATTGGCATCCACACTGACAACGATCGCGTCGGACTGGATGATGACGTTCTCGGGAAGAACATCCGTGTCGTCACTTGGGACTCGCGCCTCCAGGTCGTACTGGGTCGTCGGCTGGATGACCATGAAGATGATCAGTAGCACCAGCAGGATGTCGACATAGGGAGTTACGTTAATTTCGGCATTCTGGGCACTGGAGGCATTTGTCCTTTTCATCTCCATGGAGGTTATCTCCCTTCCGAGCTCTGGCGATCGACGAGCAACCCGATTCGCTGAAGGCCTGCATCGCGGGCTTTGTTCACGACGTCCACGATCACCCCGTAGGGGGCACCCACGTCGGCTTTGATGAAAAGAGGTTTCTCCGGCGCAAGTTCAACCCGTATGATCAGCTCAGCCACGAGATCTTCAGGAGCGATCGGCAGCTTGTTCATGTAGAGCTCCTGATCCCGTGTGACAGTGATGGTGGTGGAGTCTTTCCCTTCGATTTCAGGCGCCTCCTGAGCGTTGCGAGCTTTGGGCTTGGTAACAAAAACGCCCTCCTGGAGGAGCGGTGTCGTGATCATGAAGATAATCAGGAGCACCAGCATGATGTCGGCCATGGGAGTGACATTAATGTCTGAATTGACTCCACCACCGGCAGAGCTACTAGACATTTTCATCTTTGGAGGCCCTCCGCTTCAGGAAGTAATCGACGAGTTCGGAGGACGAATTGTCCATCTCCACAACGAACACCTCGATCTTCCCGGTGAAATAGTTGTACATCCAGACGGCTGGAACGGCGACGAACAATCCGAAAGCCGTTGCTACGAGGGCTTCCGAGATACCGCCCGCGACGGCTGCCAGACCGGTGTCTTCCGCTTGAGCCATACCGCCGAAGGCATTGATGATCCCGACCGTGGTTCCGAAGAGACCTACGAATGGGGCCGTTGCACCGATGGTGGCCAAGCCTCCCAGACCGCGCTTGAATTCCTCAACGCCGATCGCAGTCGCCCTTTGCAGAGCCCGCCTCGAGGATTCGATGACCTCGCCGGGTATGTTGCTTGCTCCCTGGTGGGCGGAAAATTCCTGCAGCCCGGCCGAAAGGACTTTAGCCAGGTGGCTCTTGCTGTACTGTTCGGAAATCTCCAACGCTGCCCGCAAGTTCCCTTCCTTCAGCGCTCCGGCCACTGCAGGTGCGAAAGCTCTAGATTGATTCCTGGCTGCCCGATAAGTAAAGAAACGCTCGAACATGACGCCGATGGACCAGACTGACTGGATTGCCAGCACCCCAACGACGGCCTTGGCGAGGTAGCCCATCGAGTCCCACATCTCCATCCAAGTACCCATTTCGCAAACCTCCCATTCATTCCGGTGTAAAATTCTAAGGCACTGTTACTTCAGTACAAAGTTAACGGTCACGGTCGCGATGACCGGAACCGGTTCTCCATTCAGCAAGGTGGGCGAATACTGCCATTGCCGAACCGCATCAATAGCTGACTGATTCAAGAGCGGGTGGCCCCTAATCAACTTCACTTCTTGCACCTGCCCAGTCTCAGAAACCGTAACCTGTAAGAGCACGATTCCACTGACACGAGCCCGCTTGGCCAATTCCGGGTAAACCGGATCGACTTTGCGGATCAGCTTCGATGTTTGGACGTTTCCTCCCACCCGTAGTGGTTCCTTCAGCTTGGGTGGCGGCGGCGGCGGCGGCGGCGTATCCGGCACTCCACCGATAACTCCACCGAGAGCTCCTCCCGGTACACCTCCAACAACTCCACCAGGAACACCCCCGGGTACCCCTCTATTCCCCAAGTCGAGAGTACTCATATCCGGCATGTCATCCACGGGAGGTGGAATCTCTTTGGGAATTTCCTTCGGTGCCTGAAATTGGTTGGGATCCAAGCGAACCACCTGAACCTTCTTTTGCACCGGTTGGGGAGCCGCAGGCGGCGGCGGAGGGGGCGGTGGAGGGGGAGGCGGCGGTGGAGCCGCGAGAAAAGTTAGAAGTTCCTGCTCGGGCAGGGCTTGGTAGTAGATCAATGGAACGAGGACGATCACCGCCACGATAATCGTGTGGATAATCAACGATACCATCAACGTGCTTTTGCCCCGTCCGGAGCGCTCGATGGAGGACTCAAGCAGATTGTCAAACATTTGGCCTGGTTCCTTTCTTGTCCCGCTCACTGGAGAGAAACGTGCGAAGCGCAACCTCCACACTCACACGGCCGTGATATTACTATCCGCCTACCAACGAGTCAAGCCAATTAAAATACTCTTGCCTTGGCACTGTAAGCCATTTAAAAGAAAGCAGTTACCTTACTCTCAGGTCCGCTTCAACGGCCCGCTTTCTTTCGCTCGCTAAAGTTTTGCCACCAGAGAACGATAGGGCTGGCGATGGCAACCGAGGAGTAGGTCCCCACAATTATACCAACCGCCAAAGCGAAAGAAAAACCGTTCAGAACCTGGCCTCCCAGGAGATAGAGTGCACCGACCGCCAAAAACGTCCCGCCTGAAGTCAGGATTGTACGATTCAGCGTCTGATTGATACTGGTATTGATCACCGTTCTCAGATCCTGCCGTCGCATCAGCATCAGATTCTCGCGAACCCGATCGAAGACCACGATAGTATCGTTGATCGAATACCCAACCAGAGTGAGCAGCGCCGCGATCACCGTCAGTGAGATCTCCTTGTGAGAAATCGAGAAGAAACCCACCGTGATGAACACATCGTGAAACAGGGCGATGATCGCTGCCAGTCCGTAGATCGGGCGAAAGCGAAAAGCAATGTATGCCAGGATCCCAAACAACGAAAAGATAATCGCTGATTGGGCGCGGTCCTGGAGTTCTTGCCCCACTTTCGGTCCTACACTCTCCACGCTGAGTAAGCTGAAGTCTCCCAGATAGCTGTTCTCTTTCAGCTTTTCTTGGGTCTCCGCAGAAATGTCAAGCGCGTCCAATTCGGCAAAATCGCGAAAGATTCCACCCTGATCCGTTCGCGTATCGATGATCTTTTCAGCCATCGAAACATACTGGATTCGGGCCGCTTCGCGAGTCACCGGATTTGCGGCATCCGTGTTGAGTTGGTCCGGGTCTAGCGCCAGGAGTTTTTCGCCTAGTTCCGAGCGGGACGTGTTGCTCAAGTCGATTTTGCCGTCAGCCGCCTGGCCCTGGTTGAACTCTGCGTGCAGAGCATCCAGTACCATGTTCGTCTGCTCGGCCAATGCTTGCAACTCATCGGTCGCCACGCGGGCCATGCGGATTTGGACTTCGTTCTTGGACACATCATCGAAACGGGAGACCTGCTCCGCACGAAGTTCCTGCAGGGCCGTGCGAATCCGATCCAGTTCCGGGGCATCTTTGAATTTGGCGTACACCAGGGTGCCGCCGGTGAAGTCCACTCCCAGGTTGAGGCCTCGAACCAGAAGGGAGATTCCCCCTCCGAGGACCAACAAGAACGAAAGGCTAATGCAGACCCATTTGTACCCCAGCCAGTCGATCTTTGGATTCTTGACGATATCCATACTTACTCTTCCTGGATTGCAATTGTATTAGTCACCGGGATTCCCGACTCGGTTCCGTGAAAAAGGACCTAGATTGAAAGTTGCTTTACCTCGCGTCCCTGGAGGAACAGCATGAAGATGGTCCGCGACACGAAAACTGCGGTAAAGATATTGGCAGCCAAGCCAGCAGCCAGCGTAACGGCAAAGCCGGCCACAGGCCCGGTGCCGAAGTAATAAAGGATAAGAGCCGCCAGCAGAGTCGTGACGTTGGTATCCAGGATGGTCCCGAAAACCCGGTTGAATGCGGACTCGACCGCGCTCTTGACGGTCTTCCCGAGCTTCAACTCTTCCTTGATACGTTCAAAAATTAGAATGTTCGCATCGACTGCCATACCGATTGTCAGAATCACACCGGCTATTCCGGGCAAGGTCAAAGCCGCATCGAAGTAGGCCAACACTCCCGCCAAAATCACCAGATTCAGTATCAGACACAGGATCGCATTCAATCCGGAAACCTTATAAACAACGAGCATCATGAGCAGGACCAGCGCCATCCCCAGCAGCGAAGCAGAAATCCCGCTCTCGATCGAATCCCGGCCCAGTGAGGGTCCGACTGTCCGGTTTTCCAGCACGTTGATCCCTGCCGGCAGGGCACCGGAGCGCAGCACCAGCGCCAGATCATCGGCCTCCAGGGCCGTGAAGTTGCCGGTGATCCGGGCCGACTCGGTCGCGATCCGACCCTCGATCCGGGGCGCAGAGAAGATTTGGTCATCGAGCACAATAGCCAAGGATTTGTCGATGTTGCGACCCGTCACATCGCTGAAGAGTCGCACTCCCTCGCTGTTGAGGAAGAAACTGACTTCAAATGCACCGGTCAGTTGGTCCTGTGCGCGAAACGCGTTCTTCAAATGGCCGCCTGTAATGACCGCTGCCCGGCGCACGATCATAAAGCTCTGGCTGCCCGTTACTTCCGCGCCACTGGCGCTGTCATCCATGAGCAAGATTTCGAATTCGCTGGGGAGTACTCCTCCGAGAGTCTGTAAGGCGACTTCCCGGGACGGAAAGATTTGCTGGAAATCAGGGTGCACCAGCTTCAATTCGAGTTTCGCCTGGTTGATAATCAGATTGATGACTCGGTCAAAGTCGTCGACCCCTGGCAGCTCTACAATGATCTGGTCTTTGACGTCGCCACTGCCGTATACCGTAATCGAAGGTTCAGCGACTCCAAATGCGTCCACACGATTCGAAATCGTCTCGCGAGCTTGCCGAACAGCCAGATTCCGAATCTGTCGTTTCCAACTCCCCGTCATTGTCAAACTGTAGTCGAGAGTTCCTCCCTGACTGCTTGTTCGGTTCGTAAAGTTGGGGAGGTTATCGTTCAATATCGTGTCTACCTGACTCCTCTGCTCTTGAGGAACTCCAGCGATGGCGATCGCATCCCCTCCTTCGACGGTCACGCTGGAATAGACGATTGCATCGTCACCGAAAAGCGTCACCAGGCGTTCTCGCACCAAATCAGTCTCGGCCTCAACGGCTTCCTCGGTCCGAACTTGAACCACCAGATGAATTCCGCCTTGTAGATCGAGGCCCAGGTTGACTCCCCGCAGCAGGAAAAGCGCCACCGCGAAAGCGACAACGATCAACACCAGCAGCAGTCGATACTGGATATTCTTCTTCATGAAAAGATACCTCTGACCAGGTGCTGGCGCCGCGATCTCACTTGTTGTCAGCCGCCGGCGACTGCATCGAGGCTATCGCACTCTTGGCCACTTCCATCTTGGCGTTTTCAGCTATTCTGAGGAGCACCGTATGATCCCGCAGCCCGGCAATTGTCCCATAGACGCCTCCGCTGGTGATCACCTTGTCTCCATTCTTGAGAGATGCCACCATCGCCTCCACGCCCTTCTGACGTTTGCGCATCGGACGGTACATCAGGAAGTAAAAAATGAAGACGATCAGGACGATGGGCAACATTCCGGTCCAGGGACTGGGTTGGGCCCCCGTTTGCTGGGCAAGAACCGGCGCATATAGGCTAATCATGTCGCTCCTCGAGCTGCAATCATCATCCCTGGATTAAAGCGAATGAGTATAGCAGACTCACGCTTTGGAGCCTACGCGGTGTCGGACGGGCTCCCAGAGAAGCTCCGCCTCAAAGCGACGGGCTGCATTTTGCTTCTCAGCACTAGGACTAGGAGCCTGTCCGAAGCACGAGGGAAATCTCAAGCACGAAAATGGGAAGTAAGAAAGTCACCCTTGATCAGTGCCTAAAGTACTGCAATAGAGTCTTTCGAAGTCCGCCCGAAATTCCGGAAACCGACCCTGTGCGATGCTCTCCCGAATCCGCCTCATCAAGTCAAGGTAGAAGTGCAGATTGTGATAGCTATTCAAGACACTGGCCAATATTTCTCCGGCTACGAAGAGATGTCGTAAGTAGGCGCGGGAGTGTTCCTGGCAAACCCAGCATCTGCAATCCGGATCGAGGGCCGATTCATCGCTGCGATAGCGGGCGTTCTTGATACGAACACGCCCACGTGATGTGAAGAGCGTACCATTACGAGCATTGCGGGTTGGCATCACGCAATCGAACATGTCAATCCCGAGAGCCACACACTGCAGCAAGTCCAGAGGAGTTCCTACTCCCATCAAATAGTGGGGTTTCGTCTCGGGCAAGTGTTCTCCCAGCCGTGCCAGCTGCTCGTACATCATCTGGGAGGGTTCACCGACTGAGAAACCACCCAACGCGATCCCGGCAAAACCGATCCTTTCGATCCATTCCAGGCTGCACTGACGAAGCTCGGGGAAGACTCCTCCCTGAACAATCCCGAAGAGCACTTGCTCTCCATCGGTGTGGACGGCCCGGCAACGTTCCGCCCACCGCATCGAGAGCTCCATTGAGAGCCGGGCCTCGTCTTGCGAAACCGGAAACGGAGTGCACTCATCAAAAGCCATCACGATGTCAGCCCCCAGCTGCTGCTGAATTCGGATCGATCCTTCCGGGCTCAAGAAGTGGACACTTCCATCGAGATGAGATCGAAACTCGACTCCCTCATCCGAGAGCTTCCTGAGCTCACGGTGGCTGAAGACTTGATAACCTCCGCTATCGGTCAACATCGGCCGGGTCCAGTTCATGAATCTATGGACGCCTCCCAGCTGTTCTACCACCTCGACTCCCGGCCGCAGATAGAGATGATAGGTATTGGCCAAGATAATATCGGCTCCCAGCTGCTCCAGTTGGGACCGCGTCAAGGCTTTCACGGTAGCGGCCGTTCCCACCGGCATGAATACCGGTGTAGGGATTTCGCCACGGAGAGTTTTGAGGTTGCCTGAACGAGCCCGACTGGTCGGATCGCGGGCCAGAATCTGAAAGCCGAATTGCATGAAAAGGAAGCGTCATCTTAGCAAACTTCCATTCGGAAATCGCTCCTGGTAGACTCATCCCGGTGTGTCAGACCGGGCGAGCCGGAGAGAGGGGGCCTGGCGGAGGATCCCAAACGCGCCGCCTCGATGCGAGGAATACCGATGAATGCCGCAACCCGTCAGATTGAAGACGTCCTGATTCTGGACTTGGACGGCCCTCTCACAACCGGTGTAGGAGATGAAGCTCTACGCCAGAGCGTCAATTCCCACGTTGTACAGGGCCATCAGAAAATCCTCGTCAACCTCTCTGGAGTCACCCGGATCGACAGTACGGGAATCGGCCAGTTGGTTGCCTCAATCAAAATGGCCAACCGGTTCGGAACCGTCATCAAACTGGTCAAAATCGGACCTAAAGTCCGCCACATTCTAAACCTGAGCCGCCTCCTTCCTCTGCTCGACTTCTACGAAGATGAAGAAGATGCGTTGCGCAGTTTTCAAAATGTGAACCCAGCTACCGAACCTCTTCTCTAAGCTCGAAATCCGAGATCAAATCTAAAACTTCAATACTTGACTTGACTGTAAAGAAGTTGCAAGGGAGAGGTGCCTAGGAGCGGGCTTCGACTTTCTTTTGGAGGCTTTCGAGCTGTCTACCCAGTCCCTGCTTCAAGCGCCCTGCTGGAGCCAGATCGACGGCCTTTTTCAGCCATTGCACGGCTTCTGCAAGGCTTCCCAGCGCTTCTTCAATCCGAGCCATGGATGCCATCAGATTAGGATCGGGTCGTTCCGACACTTCGATGGCGCGGGTCACCAGACGCCGGGCGAAAGCGAGGTCCCGCGCATTGCCGTTGGTAGCACGGAACATGGCATTGGCTAGCCGGTCCAGTTCCTTGGAGTTATCCCAGATTTCCCGGCTCAGCTCCCGGGCATACTGGTAGGCCTCACTCACTTGACTCAGATCTTCCAGCAGCGTCTTAAAGTGCATTTGTTTGGAATAGATCACAGGATCGTCGCGGGGATCCCCAGAACGGTCCGGTGAGACTGTGTTGAACATGAAGAAGACATTGATTTCTAGATCGTCGGAGAAGATTGTCGTCACCCCAATGCTGGGTCGCCATCATCGTTCCAGCCGAAGCGGGAAGCTCAACGTGCCAGCGCAATTCTCCTGTAGCTGGATCGATCCCGACCCGGTGGTTTCTCAAGGAGAGAATCAGTTGGGTCTCTCCCGCGACGTTGCCCAGGATAGGAGCTGAGTATCCGGTGCCGAAGTCCAGGCTTTTCCAAACCACCTCTCCGTTCTTCTGATCGAAGGCCACGACCGAGGCATCCTTGCCCCCGATCGTCAGAATCACGGTGCCGATAGGCGATGGGGCTGGGACCGAATCCACGGCCCAGGTGGGTGGCACCCATCTCTGCCATCAAATCGTGTGACCACAGGATCGCGCCCGTCTTGCGATCCAGGCAGTGAAATTTCACGGTGGAGCTAACCGCAAAGAGGCGGTCGCCCACCAGCAAAGGTGTCGCAATTGGTCCTGGACCAAAGTCGAGGATCATGTTGGCCAGCGTGGGAGACTCATAGGAAGTCGACCATAGTTCCTTGCCGGTGCTCGCCTCCATAGCCACGATGACATCGTTGTCACCGTCCCGGTGCGCCCCATAGAGAACTCCCTGATCGACGAGCAGCGACGCAAAACCGTCGCCAAACTCACGGCTCCACAAAACCCTCGGGCCCTCGTCACCCCAATTCGTGTCGAGGGGACCCTCGTCCACGGTGAAGTTCCGATTCGGGCCCCCAAATTGATCCCACTGGCCGAGCACCGGCCGATTCCAGATCAGGCAAAAGGCCAGACAAAGCACCAGAACCGCCAAATCAACTTTTTTCAATCTAGATTCCCCCGACTGTGCTATCTACGAATCGAGGCCATCCGTTCCCGAGCAATGATCGCGGCCCCCACAATGCTGGCGTCATCTCCCAACTTTGTAGGCACGATCTCGATACTCTGCAGCTTCGCGGGGAAGACATACTGATGGAAACTCTCTCTCACCCAATCGGCCCAGGTATCCCCCAGCTCGGTGGCCAGGCCGCCGCCCAGAACGACACAAGGAAGACTCAAGACCGTGACCATGTTGGCCGCCGCGATGCCCGCAAAATGGGCTGCGTCGCGAACTACTCTGCAAGCGACTTCGTCCTTGGCGGCGACCGCCTTCGCGATCACTTTCGACCGCACACGATCATAGTCTCCCTCAACCATCTCCGTGATCTTGGACGGATTATTGGCTTTGATCAGCTCGATTATGAGGCGAACAATATTGGTTCGACTGGCACAATTCTCGAGAGTGCGACGGCCCCAGGCTGCTCCCGGATGAAGAAGGGTGTGCCCAATTTCACCGGCCGTCAGGAAGGCTCCATAGTACAGCTTCCCATTGAGGACCAGAGCACCTCCCACGCCGGTTCCCGTCCAGATTCCGAGAACATCGTCGTAAGCTACGGCAGCCCCCACCACTTTTTCTCCGTAAACGGCGACATTGACATCGTTGTCAACCGTGACGGGGATGCCTAATGGTTCGCTCAAAGCAGTCTTTACGTTGAATTGGTTCCACCCCAGGTTGGGGGCGTTCAAGACCACGCCTTTTTCGATGTCAATTGCGCCCGGACCACCGATTCCAAGTCCCCGGACATCTTTCATTTCGAGGCCTTGCTTCGCGACCACCGCGCGCGACATCTTGACGATTCGCTCCAGTACGCGATCTCCCCCCTCGAAGGCACGGGTGCGTTTTTTCCTCCGTCCCAGAACCTCATTCGTGTGGTCGATCAGACCTACACTCATATTGGTTCCGCCAAGATCTACTCCCAGGAAAAATTCTTGCTCTCTTGGCACGGTCTGTTCCTCCTCGCGAAAGGCCACTGCGCTGGCCGCCACGTAATTCGCAGTCGCTGGCACATCTGGGCGGGATTCTAGCCCAGCCCCCAGAAGAGGGTCAACTGAGCCCCACTTGCAAGGCTGACAACTAGAATCTGAGATTCTTGTCCAGAACAGCACTGCCGGTTTTTCCTTCAGTTACAGACCGGAGGCCGCAAGCTACATCATCGACTAGCGGGGAGGCTCGATCTCGAGCAGGTTGCTTACCAATTGGTCGATCTCAGCCTGCGTGACAAAGAAATGGGTCGCGATCCGCATCCCCTCCGGCTTCGGCGTGCAAAGGATGTGGCGCCTTTCTAATTCGGCGACCGTTTCGGAGGGACGGACCAATTCGAGTAAAGTAGCCCCGGAGCGAAAACCCTCCCGGCCGAGAGGAGACAAGACACGATATCCGGCCTGGACGAGGCGATCCGTCAGATAACGGTTGAGTTCCAAGACCCGGGCCTCGATTCTCTCGAGGCCGATCGACTGCAGGTACTGGATCGCAGCTCCCAGCGAGAAAAGCGTCGGGAATGAGGGCGAACCTGGATTGAAACGAGCCGCATCAGAAAGCAACTGAAACTGGTCATTCCGGAACTCGTCACGGTTCTCGACTCCAAACCAGCCCGTCATCAGCGCTCCCCGCCGTTCGCGCAGCAGTGTCTTCGACAAGTAGAGGATTCCGCTTCCGTATCCGCTCAGGAGCCACTTGTAACTGTTGCAGCACAGGGCATCGATTCCCATCTTCTTGACATTGACCCTAAACGCACCCAGGGACTGAGTGGCATTGACCACTAGACGATAGTTTCCCTTCTCCCGGCCCAACGTCCCCAGATCCTGACGGAATCCATTCGAATACTGGACATGGCTGGTCAAGAGGACCCCGGTTTGGCTGTTTCGAGCAGCCAGCATTTTGGCCGCCGGCACCTCTCCGCCGGGCTCCGGCTCTACCCAGGTCAAGCCTTCAGGACGCCGATGCAGCCAAGGCAGTGTCGTGGAGGGAAACTCGAGAGGAGAGGTCACGACGTCTGGAGTCGAGGACAGCAAGTCCGCAATCATGTTCATCCCTGCCGAAAGGCTAGGGACGAACTCGATCTCGTCGGGTTCGGCATTGATAAAATCGGCCACTCGCTGCCGGATCCGCTCCCGATGAGCCACATTCTCTTCCCATAATGAGTCGCCTTTCTCCAGGACCCCGCGGTAGTAGGAGGTCGCCTTTTCATAGACGGGATACGGCATAGGCCCTCCGGAAGCAGTATAGAAATACAGATATTTCTCAAGGGCGGGAAAATCGTCGCGAATACGCTGCCAGTCAGTTTGGTCCATTACAGCAGAGGATCTTAACTCGGATAACGCTCGCCTTGTCGGCAGAGCCAGCCTCTCGATCAAACCTAATCCCCTGAATCTCCGTACTTTTCGAACACTGAAACACTGAATCTGGAGGACATCGATGCTCGACTCCCTCATCTCCGACCTGCGCTTCTCGTTCCGAACGCTCCGCAAGTCTCCTCTCTTCACCGCCGTCACTTTGCTCACGCTGACACTGGGGATTGGGGCGAATTCTGCAATCTTCAGCGTCATCAACTCGGTGTTGTTGCAACCTCTTCCGTACCCGGAGCCCGATCGAGTGGTTGAAATTTGGAACCACTATCGGGAAAAAACACAGGCCACCTTGGCGGGCCCCGAGTTCTACTCCTACAAACAACTCACCAGCTCTTTTGAAGCCATGGCGGCATTTGGAACGGGACAGGCCAATCTAACCGGAACCGATACTCCGCTTCGCATCTCGGCGGTTCAAGCCAGCGACGAGATTTTTCGAGTGCTGGGTGCGGCGGCCCAGATCGGGCGTGTTTTCACGCCCCAAGAGGATCGCCCTGGAGCCCCCCCTGGTAGCGCTCTTGAGTCATGAGATCTGGCAGCAGAATTTTGGCGGTTCGCGCGACATCATAGGCTCTTCCATCGAACTCGATGGCGGTTCCTTTCAAGTCGTAGGAGTGCTCGAACCGGGTGTTCGGATGCCTTCCGATCACCGCACCGGCGGGAGAACAGACGTCTGGGTTCCGCTGAGAATCGATCCAGCCAATCCTGGATCCTGGGGAATGCACGGACTTCAGGCTTTGGCCCGATTGAAGCCGGACGTTACCCTGGCCCAGGCTGAAGCTGATCTCGATCGAGCGATCAGCAACATCAAGCAGGAACTGCCCAGTCAGCGAGATGCCATAGCTATTCCCGATTTTGGCGCCAACTTGTGGCCACTTCATGATCAAGTAGTGGGTGTCGCTCGAATTGCCTTGCTGGTCCTCATGGGGGTCGTTCTTGGAGTCCTATTGGTAGCCTGCGCCAATGTCGCCAACATGCTGCTAGCCCGCACCGAGCGAAGACAACGGGAGCTTTCGGTACGCAGTGCCCTGGGAGCGTCACGGCGGCGTCTATTCCAGCAGTTCTTCAGAGAAAGCTTGCTACTGACCGGTGCTGGCGCTTTCTTGGGGGTAATCTGCTGCGCATTCTCACTGACTCTCCTGAAATCCTGGAACCCAGGGAACCTGCCACGTATCGATGAGATCCGACTCGATTCCACGGTGCTCCTCTTCAGCCTGAGCGTAGCTGTGCTATCTTCATTGGTTTTCGGAACTGTCCCGGCTCTTCAGATGATCGGAAAACGGGCGGTCGGTGGCCTGCGAGCTTCTAACCGTGTGTCCGGGAACCGCAGCACCAGCAGACTGAGATCCGCCCTCGTGATTAGCCAACTGGCTTTGGCTATCGTTCTGGTTTCGGGATCGATCATGTTCCTGCGCAGTTTTTGGAACCTCCAACAGCAGGATCTCGGATTCGACACCTCTCGAGTTCTGACCGTCAATCTGGAGCTACCCTCGAGCAACTATCCCGATGCACCCCGTGTCAGCGGCTTCTTCCGCTCCCTGCGGCAAACGATCTCGGCTCTGCCTGGAGTCGACAGCGTAGGAGCCGTTACGGGTCTGCCACTGACAGGACGAGGAGGGGACTGGAACTTCTACTATGAAGGCAGGGAGACCCCGCGTGATGCAACCTCACCCAAAGGAGACTGGCAGGTAGTCACTCCCGGCTACTTCAAAACCATGCAGGTGCCTTTGCTTCAGGGCCGCACCTTCCGGGAAGGTGACGACCTGGAGGCTCCGCTGGTCGTCATGATCAACCAGTCCCTGTCTGAAACCTACTTTCCGGGTGAAGATCCGATTGGGCAACGCATCCGATTGGGCGGCAACGACAACAACCCCTTCATTAGCATCGTGGGAGTCGTCAGTGACATGCGGTATCGCTCCGTATCAGCTGTGCCCAGACCCCAAATCTACTTGCCTCTCGACCAATCCAGCAGTTCGATGGGCATCTCACCGCGACGGTCCCTTTCTCTGGCGGGTTCGCACGACCGCAGTCCAACCTCAGTCGTTGGCCAACTCAGTCCGTCAGGTCATCTTCAATCTCGACCCTCAGCTTCCATTAAGCGGCCTGCAAACCATGAGTGCTCTTCGCAGCCAATCCCTCGGTAGTTCCCAATTCTCGGCCGGACTCCTGACTAGCTTCGCCGTGCTAGCGCTTATCCTGGGAGCCACCGGAATCTATGGAGTCGTCTCCTACCTGGTGGCACGACGTTCACGAGAAATGGGAATCCGTCTGGCACTGGGAGCCAACCCGGCTGAAATAGTGAGCATGATTCTGAAACACGGCCTGCGCCTGACCATCTATTCCTTGCCGATTGGGTTAGGACTTGTTATAGCCTCCGGAAACCTGGTGCGGAGCCTGCTCTATGAAGTCAGCGCATTCGACGGAGTCCTATTCGGAGTGGTGGCAGGGAGCCTCCTGCTGGTAGCCGTGCTGGCCTGTTACCTGCCGGCTCGACAAGCGTCCCGGTTGGATCCCGCGAAGGTGTTACAGGCCGACTGAGGCTCAAGGGTCGGATCATTCCTAAAAGGAGCTTGGGAATTCGGGGATTCAGAAATGCCAAGCAGGGGTGCTCGGCCTACAAGGACGGCCCGCTCAAGCCTGCAAGACGGTGGGGGCGGAGTCTTGCTTTTTGCCCTTCCGGACAATCGTCAGCGTAACCTGGGCTTGGGAGAGGGATGCAAGAGTAACCGTCCTTGCGCTTCGCTATACTTCTCCACCATCTGGCTGTATTGGGGACCTTCACCCCTTAGCCCGGATAATGCACGCGTTGTCGGCTGCAGAGCCGGGATCATCCGCGCTGACTGCGTTGCCCACCCTCGGGCTGCTCAACAGAGTGACGACTATCAGAGAGCCGCAAGCGGGAGCGCAGCGTTCGGCCAATCCAGGCTTTGCCCGATACGAAAAACCCGGCACCGAACTTGACTCAATCGTCGGGAATGGGAGTTAGAATTCCATCTCGGATTTCAATCTTCTGATTTCGGATTTCCTAACTGAATCCGCATTAGGTGGCGAGTGACAGAGGGCTGCTTGATGGTCCGGAAGCCGCACTTGCGATAGACACTGACCGGACCCTGGGACAAAAAGACCGGGGCGGTCCGCTTCTTGGGAGCCACGGCGTAAGCTTCCACTATGGCAGCCCCGTCCGAGGCGGCCAGGGAGAGAGCCTCCTGAACCAGTCGCTCGGCAACTCCCTTCCCCCGATGGTCGGGGGAGACGAATAGGCAGGTGACAGACCAAACCTGTTGATCGTCAATCGGCGGGAAGAGGCGGGAGGTTCGCAGCCGCACGTATTCCTCACGCGGGGCGATGGCGCACCAGCCGACGGGGCGCCCTTCGGAATAGGCTAGAACACCCGGGGGAGGCCCTTCTTCGACGAGAGCCTTGAAAGCCGCGCGGTTGGTTTCTCCCTTCCTTTCCTCATAATCTCGATGCCGGAGCCGCCACCACATGCACCAACAACCTCCACAGGCGCCGCGTCCTCCAAAAAGGCATTTCAGATCGTTCCACTCGGCACTCGCCACGGGACGGCACAAGATTGACAAGCTCACGGGTTGGTCCTCCACTTGATTTAGCCAGCATAATTCATAAGGTGTCGAAGCGAAGGGTCGCAAACGCCACGCTGACAAAGGCGTCACACCCGAGGGCCGCGCAGGCATAATCGTGCACTCTGTTGAGCAGCCCGAGGGTGAGCAACCCAGTCAGCGCGGATGATCGCGGGCCAGCAGCCGACAATTTATGAATTGTACGGGCTGGGTCATCGAGCGTTGCCAGGTCGGCCCGACTTCGATAAGCTCGACTTACAGATCAATATATCGGGAGCCTCGTAAGATGAAAAAGAATAGCCGTACCCTTCAGTGTATTGCCTTACTCTGCCTTGTCGGCGCCGGGCTGCATTCTGCATTGGTGGCAGCCACTCGCTATGATGCCAGCCTCCTGAACGGGCTGCGTTATCGCATGATCGGCCCCTCCCGGGGCGGGCGGGTGACAACCGTTACCGGAGTTCCCAGCCGACCCGCCACGTTCTACATGGGCAGCACGGGTGGCGGAGTGTGGAAAACGACCAACTATGGACAGACCTGGACAAACATCTCGGACGGCTATTTCGCCACCGCATCGATGGGAGCGATCCGGGTAGCCGACACGGACCCCAATGTCATCTATGCGGGAACCGGTAGCGACGGGATCCGCAGCAATGTCATCACCGGCCGTGGAGTCTACAAATCGAGCAACGCAGGCAAGACCTGGACCTTCATCGGATTGCGTGAGGTGGGCCAGATTGGAGCGATCGAAATACACCCCCAGAACCCTGACATCGTCTTCCTTTCCGCCCTCGGCCAAGTCTTTGCTCCTAATCCGGAACGTGGCGTCTACCGCACAAGAGATGGCGGGAAAAACTGGAAAAAGGTCCTCTACGTTTCCGATCAAATGGGCTCGGCCGACCTCGACTTCGCTCCCGATGATCCCAACACCATCTACGCAGCGATGTGGCGGGCAGAGCGAAAACCCTGGACTATCATCAGCGGAGGAGCCCAAGGGGGACGAATCTACCGGTCGAACGATGGCGGAGATAACTGGACCCAATTGGGAGGAGGACTTCCCGATGGGATCGTGGGCAAGATCGACCTGGCAGTCAGTCGCGCCAAACCGGAACGGGTCTATGCTCTGATCGAAGCAGCACCTGATGAGGGGGGCTTGTACCGCTCGGACGATCGAGGGGAGTCATGGGAACTGATCTCTACGGAGAATGGTCTGCTCGACCGTCCTTTCTACTACAACAACCTGGACTCCGATCCGAATAACGCCGACGTGGTCTATGTCAATTCGACTCGCTTCTTCAAATCGGAAGATGGCGGTCAAAATTGGTCGCGTAGATCCACTCCACACGGTGACAATCACGATATCTGGATCAATCCGAATGACTCAAGTCTTCAAATCCAGGCAAATGACGGAGGAGCCAATGTCACTCGCGACGGCGGGGCCACCTGGTCGACTCAATACAACCAGCCTACAGCCGAGCTCTATCAGGTCGCCGTCGACGATCGATTTCCCTATTGGGTTTATGCCGGGCAGCAGGACAATTCGACGATTCGCGTCCCCAGCTTGCCGGTCGGCTCTCGAGCCGGAGGGGCCAGCTCGTACTGGGAATCGGTTGGGGGCTGTGAAACGGGTCCGGCTATCCCAAAGCCGGGTGACCCGGACATCGTCTACTCCAACTGCAAAGGACGATTCGGTCGCTACAACAATCGCACCGGGCAGGAGCAACATTATTACGTTGGTGCGGCTAACATGTACGGTCACAACCCGCGCGATCTGAAATACCGATTCCAGCGGGTGTCCCCGATTCATGTCTCTCCCCACGCCCCCAACATCGTCTATCACGCCTCTCAATTCCTGCATCGCAGCACAGACGACGGAAGAACCTGGTTCACAATTTCACCTGATCTGACGGCCAATGAACCGGACAAACAAGTCATATCGGGCTCTCCCATCACTCGCGACATCACGGGAGAAGAGTTCTACAGCACCCTGTATGCTGTGCAAGAATCCACGCTGGAGCGGGGCGTCATTTGGGTTGGGGCTAATGATGGACCAGTTCACGTGACCCGCGACGGCGGTCTGGAATGGGAAGACGTCACGCCTCCTGATCTTCCCAAAGGAGGGCGGGTTCAGACGATCGAGTCCTCGCCCCACCGAGCTGGAAAGGCCTACTTCGCAACCTACAGGTACCTGCTGGGGGACTGGCATCCCTACATCTACAAGACCACTGACTACGGGGCCAGTTGGACTCGGCTCACGGATGGTTCGAACGGGATTCCGGCAGACACTCCCACCCGAGTGATTCGGGAAGACCCGTCCCGGGAGGGCCTGCTCTATGCAGGAACCGAGTTCGGCATGTACGTTTCATTCGACGATGGAGAGAGTTGGCAGGAATTTCAGCTCAATCTGCCCCTGACGCCGGTGACCGACATCAAGGTCTACCGGAGAGATCTGGTGTTATCGACGATGGGGCGATCTTTCTGGATTTTGGACGACGTGACTCCGCTTCATCAACTGAATGCGCAGGTGGCTAACGCCGACGCCCACCTCTACTCACCTCGCGAAGCGTATCGGCTGCGCTATCGGAGCGGCGGTGGAGGTCCAGACGCTCCCCAGTATCCAGCCCCCGGGGCTCGAATCTATTACTCCCTGAAGGCCGATGTTCGAGAGCCTCTCCGGCTCGAGATTTTGGACTCCTCAGGCATGGCGATCCGCACCTATGACAGTGCCGACAACCCCTCTCCAGGACGTCAAGGACAGCAAATGCGAGGGCCGTTTCGGATTCCTGGAAGGAGCTGGCTGGAAAAGACTGCCGGGATGCATCAGTTTACCTGGGACCTTCGACATGGCGGAGTGAGCGGCCGGAGCCAAGGCCCAATGGTGGCGCCCGGAAATTATCAGGTGCGATTGAGCAACGGCAACTGGTCTCAGAAGGAGGAATTGACCGTTCTGATCGATCCTAATGTGGCTCGGGATGGTGTCTCGCAGGCCGACCTCGAGGCTCAAGAAAGACTCGGCCTGGATGTCCTGTTGCTGCAAACTCGCGCCCAGAAGCTGTCGGACCGCCTGGAGAGCATTCAAACGAAGCTCTCCCAGGGAACCGAGCAGGCCGGGTTGAGGGGGCAAGTGAAGAGCAAACTCTCGGAGATCCACAGTTCACTGATCACCGCTTCTGGGCGATACCCAACTCCCATGTTGCTGGGTCAGATCTCCTACTTGTCATCGATGATTGGCCGCGCCGACCACCGGCCGGGCAACGATGCCTACCAGCGCTATGACGAGTTGTTGCGCTGGACCTCGGACTTGGAAACCCGTCTGCAAGACAGCCTCAGCGGAGCCAGTAGTCTGAAGCTGGAAGTGGAGTCCGGCGGGCAAAACTAAGCTGAAAGTTTCTTTCCTGAATGATCAGCACGGGAGCGAGAGGTAACCAGCAACAATGCAAGTTGGAACCGGCTACGCTCTGATCACAGGGACCAGCAGTGGCATCGGGCGGGCCCTGGCTCGTGAGTTTGCCCAGCGTGGTCACGCCCTTGTCCTGGTCGCCCGGCGCCGGGATCTGCTGGACGAATTGGCCAGCGAGCTGACCCGAGACAACAATATCGACGCCCACTGTGTGACCTGTGATCTGATGGGACCGGGAGCACTGGCCTCCCTCCAGGCGGAGCTCGACGAGGCTGGGATCGAAGTTGAAATCCTGGTCAACAATGCGGGAATCGGAAAAGCCGGGCAGTTCGTAGACTACCCCCTCGATTCTGATCTAGGCATGCTCGATCTAAACGTGCGCGTCCCGATCGAATTGTGCAAACGATTTCTTCCTAAAATGATAGAGCGGGGGAGAGGGCGAATCTTGAATGTGGCCTCGACCGCAGCCTTCCAGCCGGGCCCCCGGCTAGCCGTTTACTACGCTTCGAAGGCCTCGCTGCTTTCCTTTTCGGAAGCGTTGTCACGCGAGTGCAAAGGGACCGGAGTCACTGTTACCGCGCTCTGCCCTGGACCCACCCGGACAGACTTCCACGCCCAAGCCGGGATGCTTCAATCGCGGGCCATCCGAGGGCGCCGGTTACCCTCGGCCGCCGAAGTGGCGGCCTTCGGAGTAGAGGCGTTGATGAAGGAAAAGGTGGTAGCAGTTCATGGGCTCCTCAATCGGGGTTTCCTGGCTTTGGGCCGGCTGGTGCCGCGTAGCTGGGCTCGAGAAGTGATATACCGAATTCAAGCACAGGACTAAGCTAGCCAAGCTTCGACCTCGGCCAGGCTGGGAATTCCGGCCCGCGAACCAATACGAGTCGTCGAAATGGCGGCGGCGGCATTGGCGAAGAGCAAGCATTTACGAACCGACCACTTCTGAAAGAGGGCATAGATGAAGGCTCCATGAAATACATCGCCGGCACCCGTCGTGTCGATCGGCTCGACAGCGAATCCCGGAACCTCATAAACACCCCCTTCCCAAGCAGCCAGGCAACCCCTACTCCCGGCGGTGGCGACCAGGAAGCCGGGTACGGACTGATCCAAAGCGAGCAGCGCCTGCTCAGCATCAGCCAGACCGGTATAGTTCTGGACAAAGCTAAGGGTCGGAATTAGGAAATCGATCAGCTCCAGCAGTTCCGCAACTCCCGGCTGAATCTTGTCGATATCGAGTGATGTCTTCATTCCAACATCCTGGGCCAGACAAGCGGCTTGAATCGCTCCTCCCTGGTCATGGCTATCCAGGTGCAGGATTTCTCCGATTTGAATCGAGTCCGGTCGGATTTCGCCCGGCTGGTAGAGCAGTCGCGGATCCCGATTCCACAGAATGGTCCTTTCTCCCCGGGGATCGACCAGAATAAAGGCGGTCTGAGTGTCCCCATCCGGGATCACCTCGAAACAGCTCAGATCGAGTCCGTCCCGGGAAAGGACTTCCAACATGAAACGACCGTCTTCATCGTCTCCGACGCGGCCTATGTAGCGGACCCCCAGACCGAAACGGGCACACAATGCTGTGGCTGTCGCAACCTGGCCGCCTCCCAGCCGAGTTCTGGATTCCACTCTCATCTTTCCTCCATGGGCCGGAAAGCGGGGAAGCTGGAGAATCCAATCGACGGCATTGGAACCAAGTCCCACCACCTGAACGGCGGCTTCAGGACGGCCTGGAAAATCAAAGAAGACATCCCTCAAAACCGTTGAGTCCTGGATTCCCAGGTTTGAAATTTCGAAATCTCCGTCTCGGCTAGTGAGCTAGCTTCGTTTCCGGCCGGGCCGTCGGCGGGGGAGCGATGCGGCTGCTCCCTGTCGCGTTCTGAGCAAGACATAGGTAGCGCCTGAACCTCCGTCCCAGAGGGATGCCGAAGTAAAAGCGATGACAAGGCGGGCATTGCTACGGGTCGAAAGCCAATCCGGAACCTTATCTCTGAGAATGGCTCTGCCCTGGGGGGAATTCTTGCCCTTCCCATGGATGACTCTGACGCAGGAGAGCCCCCTCACAGCCGCCTCGCGCAGAAACTGATCCAGCTCCTGGCGGGATTCCGTCTGAGTCAATCCATGCAAGTCGAGGTTCTCCTGGATAGAAAAATCCCCCCGGCGGAGCCGCCTGAGCAGGCGCCGATCCCAACTCCCTACCCCTCCCTCTATATAATCCGGATGGTGATGGATCTCCATTGGCTGGGTTTTCAAATACTCGGATTGCTCAGAGGCAGGATCGGGATCGGGATCGGGAATTGAAGCCCTAAATTCGCGCCTGAGGCGGCGTTTCGCTGGCTGGAGCTTGCGCACACCCTCCATCGCAGCATCGAAAATTTCACCGTCGGAAAGATGGGAGTCGAGCTCAATACTGGGTTCGACTTTGTCTCGCAAGATCCGGCGCCAGCCCATATCGCTCCTCCATCTACGAAAGTCGCCCTATCAGTGTAGCAATTCAGTCGCTGGCATGGTTGTGTTGAAAGTCAGGAGATCCGGATTCTTAACCACGAAAGCACGATGAACACGAAGATTGGGAATGGGAAGCCGGAGCCTGTCAGAGTCGGGTCGCGAAATGTATGAGAAAAGCTGTCAAAGCAACCATCTATCTTGAAGAGCAACGACCAATAGGAGAGACTCATCCTCAAAGGGAGCCAACACCAAATGAAGATAATCACACCCCAACTCCTGGCTCGATTGACTCAGGCCGGTCTCATTTTGTTGTTTAGTACCCAAGGCCTTCCGGCCCAGGAGCCTATCCGAGCCAAGGTTGAACAGGTTCTGGTCAACGTCCTGGTAACCAACCGCAATGGAAGGCCGATTCCGAATCTGAAGCCCGAACAGTTCCGGGTGTTCGAGAACGGAGTCGAACAGAAGATCAACAGTGTGGTCGCGGAGGACGCACCCTTCAGCGTGGGGTTGGTGCTGGACACCAGTTACAGCACGATTGGAAAGCTCGGCCGAATTCAGGATTCTGCCATCGAGTTTCTGGACGAGATCCATCCTGACGACGAGGTTCTCGTGGTCTCTTTCGACGATGAGGTCTATTTGGAGACGGAGTTTACTCGGAACAAAGACGGCGCTGCTCGTGCCCTCAAGATGACTCGCACGGGACAAGCTACGGTACTCTACGATGCGGTCTACCTGGCTCTGGAACAGTTCGAAGGCCAGCCTTTTCGCATGATCATGGTTCTGTTTACCGATGGGGTCGATACCCGGAGTCGGACCGGGCGAGGTGAAAGCATCAAGTTTGCACGGGAAAAGAATGTCACGATTTACCCGATTTACTTCGACACCGAGCGGGATGCCCTTTATGGCAACACGTCGGGACAACCGCTCCCCACTCCGGGCACCATTCCAGGCCAGGGACCGGTCATTATTCCGGGCGGAAACCCCTTACCGTTTCCCTCGCCGACGGGAGGACGTCGACCCAATCCGGGTGGGGTTCGGGCTCAATACGGGCAGGCCCGGGGCTACCTTGACCAGTTGGCACAAGCGTCGGGAGGAAAGCGTTTGAACGCCGAAGGAGACCTGTCAAACCTGAGTGCCGTATTCGCTCAGATCGCGGCGGAAATGAGGGCTCTCTATACGCTCGCCTACACGCCTCCCAATTCCAACGGCGACGGGAAGTTCCGCAAGATTGTGGTGAAAGTCGATGAGCAGGGCGCTCGTGTGCGGAACCGCAAGGGATACATAGCACGTTAGGTACCCATTATGAGCAACTTCTGAGCGAGTGGGGAGTTGCGAGTTGTAAGTTATCTTTCATGAGCGTGACGACGACGATATTACTGGCTATTCTCTTGCCCATGCTGTTCTCAGGCATGGGCACTCTGGCAGCCTTGTGGGCCGAGCAGAAGAAATTCCGGACCCCGGGAGCGCTGTTCCAAGGTCTCGGCCTGGTGGCTGCTCTCAGCGCTGCCCAATGGGCGGTCAGCGGCTGGCCTCCATTCCCTCCAATCGACGTGACCCTGGCCTTCCCTTACCTGGGTCTGCTGGCGGTCGTCGCGGGAGCTGCACAGGCCTCGGGGAGTCGTTTCGTCTGGCCGGTGAGCTCAGTGGTGGGTGCGCTCGGACTGTGGTTTCTGATGGGCCCCAAACTGAGGAATAGCTGGACGCTCGGGGGCGGGACGATCAGGATCTGTCTGGCGCTGGCCAGCTTGATGCTGATTTGGTACCTACTCAGTCGGGCCGCGGAAAGTGCGAGTAACCGAGGACCGGCATTGCCGCTGCTTCTCTTGATCGTATCCACCGTCGCCAGCCTCGCTCTGGTGCTGAGTCACAGCGCCTTCCTTGCCCAGCTAGCGGGCGCCATCGCGGCCGGAATGTTTGTACTTGCCGCCGTTTCCCTTATCAGCCAAGCAAAGTTGAATCGGGGGGGGAGCTGCCGTCGTTGCTGTATGTCTGGCCGGACTCTGCTTGGGCGGCTGCCTCTATGCCTCGCTGCCCCCGGAAAGCGCCCTCTTCCTGGCCCTCTCGCTGATTGCCATGAGTGTTCGACTTCCTGGGGTTCGAGCAGCATCAGGCTGGCGGATGCGGTTGTATCAGGGAATCCTGGTTGTCGTGCTGACGGGGTTTGCTTTTTATCGCGCTTACAGCCTCAACTCAGGCGATCTTGACGAGTACTACGATTACTGAAAACGAACTTAGATCGTGAGCCGGAGGTCCCCATTCTTGATCTGACCAGGACAGGTAAACACTCCGGCTCAGGGTTAAACTCATTTGAAACGATAAACTAGGCGGCCCCGCTTCAGATCATAGGGAGACAATTCGACTGTCACCTTGTCCCCTCTTAAGATCCGAATGAAATAGCGCCGCATCTTGCCCGAAATATGAGCCAAGACTACGTGACCGTTCTCCAACTCGACGTTGAACATGGCATTGGGAAGTGCCTCGATTACAGTCCCGGTTACCTCGATAGCTTCGGACTCTTTTGCGGTAGTTTGCTCGGTGGTCTTTTTCCTGCCTCCGCGCCTTTTCCTCCTACGGAATCCTCCAGGGCGGGGTCTCCGCGCCATATGTTCTCCTCTCCTTCAATCGCTCGGTTTTGTTCCTGGCCAGCCACGGGACGAAGCCGATTCGCGGCCACGCGTCACTTAAGGCAAAGCGTCAAAACCATTAGAATATTACAGGAGTGGAATGGGCGTCAAAGGGAGGTATTGGTCATTCAGTGTCGACAAACATCGAAACTCACGCAGAGAATGATCCCAATTCTTTTTTGACACCCATGCACAGCCGCCGATACTATTTGCAACGTCACGAATCACGCCTGAAACGGCGACTCTTGCGGTACGCCCAGCAAGACGCCAACTTGGTCCGGTGGCGACTACTGACAGGCGCCCTGGGCGTGCTCCTGATCTGGGTCGGGTTTACCCAAGTCAACTCGCTGGCCGGGTGGAGCTTTGTGGTGCTTTCGGGCCTGAGCCTGAGTGTCCTGGCGGTGTTCCACCGCAGGCTCCGGAGAGGTATTGCCGGACATCGAGCCTGGCTGCGACTGAAACGCATTCATCGGGCTCGCCTGGAAATGAACTGGGACTTGATTCCTGAGGCGACTCCCATTGATGTCTCCCCGGAACACCCGTTTGCTCATGACCTCGATATCGTTGGCCCGCTCTCCCTTCACCGGTTTCTGGACAACAGTCTTTCCGACGGAGGAAGCCATCAACTAGCCGAACTGCTGCTCGCAGAGGTGCCCCATCCGCAACAGATCCTGGCTCGCCAGCAGCTGGTTAGAGAACTCCGCGAAATGCCTACTTTTCGAGATCGGCTGGCGCTGGAAGGTTTACTCGTCGACTCCGGACAAGAGCGCTGGACGGTCAGTGCCCTCAGGCACTGGCTGGACCTTTCCCAAAGCCAGTTCGTGGCGGGAGTGATTCTGATTTCCTGGCTCCTATGCCTGGGCAACTGGGGACTGTTTGGGGTATTTCTACTGGGGAAGGGTCCTCCGCTCTGGATCCTCAGTACCACGGCCTACGTGGCTCTGCAGGTCTACTGGCAGAGCAAGGTGGAATCGTCTTTCAAGATGACCCTCAACCTGGAGCGCACGATTGGCCAAATACGCGGGGTTTTTTGCTTCCTGGAGTCGTACGACCTCGCCTCCGCTCCGGCAGTGGCACGTCTGTGCACAGTCTTCAACGATCCAGAACGCTGGCCATCCGGCCAGATAAGGAGGCTGCAGCGTTGGATCGCGGCCCTCAGCGTGCGCGCGTTCCCCCCTGCCTGGCTGGTCTGCAACCTACTCATTCCCTGGGATTTGCTGGCCCTGTCGAGATTGGAGGAGGGGCGCCGCGAACTACGGAACAGTCTGGTGGGCTGGCTAGACGCCTGTTTCCGCCTCGAGGCGATGACTTCGCTTGCGACATTTGCCGATCTGAACCGCGACTATGTTTTCCCCCACCTCGAGCCCTCCCACGGAAATCGGTTGCGGGCTCGAGCTCTCGGCCATCCCCTGATACCTGGCAGCGAACGCGTAGCCAATGATTTTGAGCTCGACTCCCCGGGACAAGTGGTCATCATTACCGGCTCAAACATGTCCGGCAAGAGTACCTTCCTCCGTACCGTAGGAGTCAATGCCCGGCTGGCCTACGCAGGAGGCCCGGTGTGCGCCGAAGCGCTTGACCTTTCGGTGCTCAGGATTTGGGCGGTGATTCGGCTCGACGATTCTCTCAGTGAGGGCTACTCCTTCTTTTTTCGCGAAGTTCAGAGGCTCCGAGCCTTGCTTGACGACCTCGAGGCCCAATCCCAGCCAGCCATTCTCTACCTGATCGATGAGATTTTTCGCGGAACCAACAACCGGGAACGCCTAGTTGGCAGCCGCAGCTACATCCGCGCCCTCAGCCGCCAACCGTGCATGGGAATTGTCACGACTCACGACCTCGATTTGGTGAATCTGGAAAAGGAATCGGATCGGGTCTCCAACGCCCACTTTCGAGAACACATCGAGGCGGGTAGCATGAAATTCGATTTCAAGCTAAACTCCGGTCCCTGTCCGACCACGAACGCGCTCGAAATCATGCGAATGGAGGGACTCCCCGTGGACGACACTTAGTCATCTTCGGCCCGCTGCTCCTTCCTTGCATTCGCAACGCTCCTGATGTACCAAGCTGGCATGAGTCGTCACAGCGAACGCACTGCTCGCGGCAAGCACGCCCTCCCGGGCCGGTATCTCAATTCTCAGAGGATCTTCGAGTCCGAAACTCATCACATATTCAATCGAGACTGGCTTTATGCCTGCAGATCGTCAGAGTTGACAGCGCCGGGAGCCTTCGTTCTCCGAGGGGAAGTCAACTCCAAGATCATTATCTTGCGGGACGAAGACGGCGCCATCCGAGCCTTTCACAATGTCTGCCGGCACCGAGGGACTGAGCTCTGTTCTCAGGACTCCGGGCACTTCGAGCGCTCTATTCGTTGTCCCTATCACGCTTGGACTTATGCTCTGGACGGAACCTTGATAGGAGCGCCCAACATGAAAGAGGTAGAGGAGTTCCAGACCTCCGATCATCGATTGGCGTCAGTAGCGGTAGCCGAATGGGCCAGCTTCATTTTCTTCCATCTGAGCCCCGAGCCAGTGCCTTTCAAAAATGCGTTTGCGCCGCTCCTCCATCGTTTCGAACCCTGGCTGCTCCATGAATTGCAACCGGTTGCGAGGCGCTTCTATTCCGTCAAGGCCAACTGGAAACTGATCTTTCAGAACTACTCCGAGTGTTATCACTGCCCCTCTATTCATCCCGCACTAAGTCGTCTGACCCCTTTTCGGGACAGCAGCAACGATCTCGAGGAGGGCCCATTCTTAGGGGGACCGATGAACCTCTCCAAAGGCGTCATGAGTATGACGACCGATGGAAAGCGCTGCGCCCCGTCTTTGGGCGGCATCACGGGTGAGTTGTTGGAACGGGTCTATTACTACACCGTCTTCCCCAGCCTGTTCCTGAGTCTGCATCCCGACTACGTTCTGGTTCACAGGCTTGTGCGGCTGGGCACTCAAGAAACTGAAATCGAGTGTGAGTGGCTCTTCAATCCCGAGAGCCTCAAGCTCAAGGACTTCGATCCTCACCCAGCCATCGACTTTTGGGATCTGACGAATCGACAGGACTGGGCAATCTGCGAAGCATCCCACCGAGGGATTCGTTCTCAGGCCTTTGTCCCGGGTCCTTACTCCAATCTGGAGAGCGTCTTGGTCGAATTCGATCGCTACTACCTGTCACGCTTGGGTGAGACTGGCTAGGAGCCTGTCCGAGTATTGGTGCGTAAGTCGGGAGTTTTGGTTGCCTCATATAATTCACCCATATATAATTTCTCCACATATGGGTATCCAACGAATCATCGACCGAGAGTTGAAGAAAGGGAGCGCCGAGCTGGTCATCCTCTCGTTGCTCGAAGAGAGTCCTCGTCACGGCTATGAAATCTGCAGCCTGGCTCGCCAGCAGACAGCCGGGGTTCTGAACTTCTACCCGGCCTCTGTCTATCCCCGCCTTTACAAGATGGAAGAGGAAGGGTGGTTGAAAGGCAAATGGGTGGAGAAACCAGGACAACGGCGACGCCGTTTCTACTCGATCACGAAGGCTGGCCGCAAGGCGCTGACGGCTCAGCGGGAGCGCTGGCGGGAACTGTTCGCAGCCCTCAACCGGATCGCCAGCTTGGAGCTGACCTGAGATGACCGAATCAAGAAAGCAGGTTGGCCAGTGGAAGGGGTACATCCGGGAGAAGCTGGAGCCGTTGTCGTTGTCTCCGGAACGGGAAGAGGAGATAGTCGAGGAGTTGGCTCTTCACCTGCAGGCGGATTACGAGCGGGAGCTGGACGCCGGGGAGGATCCCAGCACAGCTCAGACGGAGATTCTCGGCCGCTTTGCTGACTGGCACCTACTCGAATCGGAGCTGGCCGCGCTGCGGCAGTCCCGGGCCAGGTCCGATCTGGAGCAGCACGCCTCCTTGGGGGGCAGCGACCTGCCGGCCGAGTGCCGGTTCGCTTTACGGCGGCTTTCCCGCCGCCCCTTACTGACGGCATCTCTCTTGCTGACGATCGCTCTTGGGATCGGAGCCAATGCAACCGTCTTTTCCACGGTTAAGGCGACGCTTTACGCCCCGCTGGACCACCCGCAGCCCGAACAGCTTGTATTCGTATGGGCAACCAATCCGGAACGCGGTTTTACCCGATTTTCCGTCAGCCCAGCGGACTTCGAGGATTGGCGATCCGGCACCGACGTGTTCGATAGCCTGGCCCTCTACAAAAGCGAGCGTGGCAACCTGTTGGGCCCGGAACGGCCCGAGAGTCTGCGCTACGTACTCGTCACTCCGAGTTTCTTCACGGTCCTGAGAGCCAATCCTGTGAGCGGGCGCATTCCGGTCCGGGATGAAAACCGGGACGGTCGAGGCAACGTGGCTGTGATCAGCAACCGCCTCTGGCAGCGCCACTTCGGCGGCCGGAACGACGTCCTCGGCGAGATCATCACGCTCGACGGCGATGCGCTGGAGGTCATCGGAGTGATGCCCGCCGGGTTTGACTTTCTGCAATCGGGTGCCGATCTCTGGAAGCCCTTCGGATCGGCGCCGTCCTACAACACAACCCGCGACAGCTACTACGCGCGGGTGGTGGGCCGACTAGGGGATCAAGCTACTCTTGATCGGGCCCAGCAAGAGATGGATGCTGTGACCGATGCTCTGGCCGCGGAGTATCCCAATCCCAACACCAACCAAGGCATGGGCGCATTCGTGGAGCCCCTCCTGGACCTTTACACCAGTCCGATCCGACCGGCCATGATGCTTCTCTGGGCCGCAGTGGCACTGATGCTGGTGGTGGTCTGCGTCAATGTCGCCAATCTACTGCTGGTTCAAGCTGACGGCCGCGCCAGAGAGATCGCCATCCGAGCTTCGCTCGGGGCATCGCGGCGCCGAATTATCCGACAAATGTTGACTGAGGGCCTGTTGACGGCGTCTGCCGGAGGCATCTTGGGCCTGCCGCGGCCTGGTGGGGAGCGCGGCTACTCGGAAACCTGGCGGCCGATTCCATTCCGCGTGCCGATCAAAACCAGCTGGACTGGACTGTCGCGTTCTATGCAGCAGCCATTGCCCTTCTGGTCGGATTGGCGGCAAGCCTGGCGCCCGCGTTGGCAGCCTCCAGATTCAACCTTGTAGACGGACTCAAGAACAGACGCGCCTCCGGTGGGCGACGCTGGCGGCGGATGCGGGCCGGACTCGTTGTCGCTCAGGTAGCTCTGGCCGCCGCAGTCCTGTTAGGGACGGGTCTGTTGCTGCGCAGTTTCCAGCAGATCCTGTCCCAGGACAGCGGTTTCCGTGTCGATCACCTGCTGGCTTTTAGCTTCGAGCCGGAAAGACACGTCCAATTCGCCGGTGACCCAGCGGCATTCCAACGAGAGCTGGCGGCGGTGAGAATCAAGATGGGGCAGCGTTACGAAGCGTCGATGGCAGAAATCCGCCAGCTGCCTAGTGTGAAGGGCGTCGCCGTTAACCTCAAGCCGCTCCAAGGGGGCGGCATGATGCAACTGCTTGATATCATAGATGGGCCCGCACTGGACCAACTTCCAGCAATCCAACATCGGGTAGTAACCCCCGGCTACTTCGAGTTAATGGATATTCCCCTGCGACAGGGTCGGCTCCTGGAAGAGAAAGATCGATATGGCAGCGAACGAGTCTGCGTCGTCAGTGAGTCTCTGGCCCTGCGGTATTGGCCTGACGGGAATCCGATCGGCGGACGGTTGACGATCGAGGGCCGGGAGTTCCCAGAAACCCTCTTGAGGGTCGTCGGTGTGGTAGGCGATGTCCGTATGGGCTCATTGGAGCACGACCCGGGAGAGCACCTCTACGTCACGTTCGATCAGGCCCGCAAGGGGTTTCTCAACAACTGGAGAATGGACTTTATGGTCAAAACGGCTGTCGATCCGATGGATCTGATGCCGGCGATCCGCCAACAACTTCTCCAGATCGAACCCGAGTGGCTGGCTTTCTCCGAAACCACGATGACTCGAGAGCTCGATGAGACCCTCGGACAGCGGCGTTTCGTGTTGAGCCTGATGCTCGGTTTTTCTGCCGCTGTCCTGCTGTTGGCGGCGGTCGGACTGAACGCCGTCCTAGCCGACTCGGTCACCCAACGGACTCAGGACATCGGAATTCGCATGGCAGTCGGGGCAGGTCGCTCGCAGATTCTGGCATTGTTCTTGCGAGAAGGCCTTGTACTGACCGCCCTCGGTCTTGGGTTGGGGGTTGTCGCCGCCCTTGGTCTCTCCGGTATCGTCGACTCAATGTTGTTCGGCGTAGAGGCGATCGACCCGATTACCCTGCTCGCCGTTATGCTGGTGCTGCTGCTAGTGGCACTGGTAGCCAGCTCCTTTCCAGCTATCCGGGCCAGCCGGGTCGATCCGATTCTGGCGATTAGAACAGAGTAGGCGGGCTCCCAGCTCCATCTCGGGCGTACACTCGTAAGTTGTTCTGCACTTATCATTTCAGACCGGCAAAGAAAACACCGCCGGTTTGGAGAGCCCAACTTCAGAGCGCCAAGCGGCAGCGCGAGCGCGGGAAAGCTTGGCGACGATCTGCCGAAACTCCGGTCAAAACCGGCGCGGCGCTTCCGCTTGCGGCTCCGACACCCGTACTTCGGTCCCATTGGCTCGGCGGTCGACTCAAATTGACTCCTTTTCGGTTGCGGCCCCCGCCGCTATGGCTCTGCGATTGCATTTCCTAGCCCGGATAATTCACGCGTTTTCTAAGCGAAGGGCCGGAAGCACCGCTCTGACAAGGCTTTACTCCCGAGGGCCCCGCAGTCATAGTCGTGCACTCTGTCGAGGAGCCCGAGGGTGGGTAACGCAGTCAGAGCTGATGATCCCGGCCCTGCAGCCGAAAACTCGTGCATTATCCGGGCTAGCAGCCTCACTTCTCCACTTTCATCTCAGGCGCCGTCCAGAACTCAGGATCGCCGCGCCGATCAGCAGCGAGTGAACCTCCGTAAAGCGCCGCATTGAAGAGTACCCGAAACGTGCCAAATGACTGGCCGCGCCACTGGGGACGGAAACCCAAAAGGATGACATGCCCGTCTCCATGGTAGACATCCAGCGCAGCGGCATACCCCTGGATATGTTTTTCCCCGAGCAAGTAGCCCGAGGCCAGTGGCGAACCTTTTTCCTGATATTTCGCAAGAGCCGTACCGCTGAAGCCTTCCAGAGTTGTAAAGATCGGACTGCGGCTCGAGAAAATGTAAGCTTGTCCAGGCATCCCCGCCATCACGGGATGGGTCCCATCCACCGTGACGTGGAGGATGGACGACCCCACGAAATAGTCTTTACGATCCACCCCAGCCACCACGTTCCTGACCGGCAAATGGAGTTGCTCGATGGCAAAGGCACTGCTGTTGTTCAGACACACCAGTGTGCCGCCGGCGCGTACAAAGGCATCCAGATTTCGCACACCCACCGCACCCAGCCCCCCTTCGTAGCGGGGCGGAACAGTGCCCTTGGCGAACCCGTTCAGTAAGCTCCGCGCACCAATATCTGCCAACAGGATCACATCGAATCTGTCACGCAGGGTGCTACTTTGAAAATCAGCATTTCCGACACTGGTGAAAGAGAAATCATAGGCTTCCAATAGCCATCTCGTCCAACCCTCATCCATGCTTGGTTGCCAGGGCTGGTAGAGTGCCACACGTGGCTGGACGGCGGGTCCAATGACTTCTGCGGTACGTTCCGCTCGCAGAGCCAGATCCTTGACCCAATCATCCTGCCGGGATCTTGAAATGCCAGAAATCGCGAAACCACCCGAGTTGGGTGTCCCTCCGAGTCTACGAATCGAACCGTGCCCCCCGCCTCTAGAGCTCGGTTGATCGCACGATACGAATTGTTCTCAGCAGCGCTGACGACAAGGTTCTCTCCCGAGCCGGCGATCTTCCCCAGGGGGGGGATAATTCCGGCGGCTCCGGAGCTGGTGTTGAATCCCACACCCGGTACGCTATCGAATGCGCTCGCATCGGGTTCTTTGCCGCCGCCTTCCGAGGCTTGCCACTCGAGCTTTCGACCCTGCAGGGGCTCCAGGCTTGCCCGGGTTTCCGGGGTCAGGGGACTCCCGGCCGTAGTCACCTCAACACCCATCATGAAGGGCAAGGTCCAACCCAAAGCATCGTACGGTTGCTCGGGTGGCCCTTGCGGATACTCTCGCAAATCAGGGTAGGTCTGGATGTCCAGCATCTCGCGCACGAGGGGGGCAAACTCCTGATTCATCGGAATGACCCACGTCCCTGGAGCATAGTTCAGCCCCTCGTGCCGGATCGCCTGGGAGGCCCGATAAACCTCGATGCCACCGAAGGCGAGTCGGCGCAACAATTCTACCGGAGCTACCGGATCGCGTTGCTCTTGCGGGATGAAATAGGCGTAGGGCGGCTCCTGTTCATACTTGCGAATCGTATCCCGGCCTGCCTGATACCGGTTATACAGCAAGTCGTACTTGTACTTTGCGGCATAATCAAGCGTCGCGATGGACGCCGTAACCATGTACTCGACGGCATCACGCAGTCGCCACCAGCCCCCTTTCCAGGGACTGGGATACAGAGTCTCCGCTCGCAGGCTACGGTCTACCGGCCGAAAATCCTCAACCGTGTAGAGTCGGGGTGTCGCATACCTGTAGAGCGCGGTTTCGGTCCAAAATGCCGAAATATTCTTGAACATTGGCAAATAGTCCACGTAGCCAGTGCCCATGTGAGTGGCCCCTGGTTGGCCGTTGGACTCAAGGCCGTGGGCGATAGCCATGCCGATACTGTTGACCGTACGGGAAACCAGAGGCGGAGCCTCAGCCCCGATGGGCTCCGCAAAAGGGGGTAGCCAGATGCGGGTTGGAAAAGGCGCGGTCTGGTGGTGGACATAAATGATCTGGGGTTCCCAATACCGCCAGGTACGTTCCAGAACGCGAGACTCAATCATGTTCAACATGTAGGCATCACGATTGTTGTCATGACCGACATACTTCTGATAGAGCTGCTTCAAAGGCGCTACCTCGTAGGGTGTCCCCACATTTGAGCGATACCACTCCACCACGATGTTCTGACCGTCTGGATTCAGAGATGGCCAAAGAAAAAGCACGACATTGTCCAGGATGGCGCGAATTTTCGGATCGTCTACATTGCTGAGCAGATCGTAGGCCAGTTGGATCGTATGCTGAGCTCCGGCCACCTCCGAGGCATGCAGCCCCCCGTTCAGGTCCACCAGTGCCTTGCCGTCCAGCGCGAGCTGCCGGGCTTGCGCATCCGTGAGGTCCTTGGGGTGCGCCAACCTCTGCCCAATCTGGCGGTAGTTTTCAACGTCGGCAAGGTTTTCCGGCGTAGAAATCAGGGCGAGATACCACTGCCGGCCCTCTCTGGTGCGCCCCATTACCTGAAGCTGAAGGTAGTCACTCGCTGCATCCAGCTGCTGGAAATACTGAATGGAGTCATCGTAGCTGGCCAGCTTATAGTCGGCTCCAACTTCGAAGCCTAGGGAAGTTTCCGGTTTCGGAATGCTCGATTGCGCCAAGCTCGAGACAGCCAACGCTAATCCGGCAAATAAGGTCGTCACAATTAGTCGCTGGAATGGCCTCTTCATTTCAGTGAATCCTCAGCAATTAAGATCGTTCAAGAAAGACTCAGCAGAAGCACCGCCAGCGATCCCGCTGCAGCGGCGGGATCGTCATTTTCCTTTTTGGCAGGGCCTGGAGAACCTGAGCTACCGCTTTAGAAGAGCGCCGTGGGCCCAGATTCTAGTCGTCCCCCAAGCAGGCGATGGCTCACTTTTGCTCCCAGTTCTTCAGGATCGATTGCTGCTCCTGGAAGGGAATGCCCTGCTTGATCCATCGCTCAGCTGGTTCGTCCTTCAGGTAATGGCCGAACCATTGCAAAATGCGCCGATGATAGTCGGTCTGGTTCTTTTTCTGGCGCAGGCCGTGTCCTTCTTTGGCGTAGACGCGCATCACCATCTGCTTCCCGGCTCGGCGGGCAGCGTTGTAGTACTCAATGCCCTGGCGCCAGTCCACGTTTCGATCGTTGTCTGCGACCTCAAAAAGCAATGGTGTGTTGAGGTTCTCAACGTGCATTACCGGTGAGTTCCTGAGATAGCCCTCGAGATCTTTCCAGGGCGGCCCACCCATTTTTTCCTGGCCCACTTCGAAGTGGTTATTTTCAGGGGCTCCACCAAACGCCCAACCGACCATACCGTACATGCTGAAGAAATCGGTCAGCCCGACCCCAGCGACGGCAGCCGCAAAGATGTCTGTCTGGGTGACGGCAAATGCGCTTTGATACCCGCCCCAGGAATGCCCTACCAGGCCGATCCGCTGTTCATCGACTAGGCCCATATCGACTACTGCTTGACGGCTATCTCCATGGTTCTGACTGATGAGATTCCGGGATCTCCGTTGTCAAAAACGATGTCGGGCCGCAGCACAAAATAACCTTGAGCCGTAAAAACGCCATGATTGTAGTAGTCGCGTTGCGAGGGCACGGAATAACGGTGGACGGTATTCGAGAGTATCTCGTAGATATAAGTAATCATCGGATACTTCTTGCCGGCCTGGTAATTCGCCGGGTAGAAGAGGGCGCCTTGCAGCTTCCGGCCATTGGCATTGGTATATTCAATCAGCTCTGACTTTCCCCAGGCATAATCACTTTGGAAGGGATTCGTCTTCGATATCTGCTTGCTGTCGTGCAGGTCTCCATGCCCGACGAAGTAATCGGGAGAATCATCGACGTCCTGGACTACATAGGCAAAGGCGTCGGCCTCCTTCGCCTTGATGAGATTCGAGACATAGGCCTCCTCCCAAACAAGTCTCTTGAGATTCTTACCGGGATGGAGGCTGGCATAGCCATATTTCTTGCTCCAATCGCCATACAGGCTGAAATAGAGGGAGCTGGTGGCATCGATATAGTCCTGTTCGCGATCCAGCCGAACATATCGATGGACAACATTTCCGGCTGCGCCATCGGTTAGCCTTCGGCTCTTCGATCCTCCGGGCACCGCGAGTTGCCACACGTCATATTTCGTGTTGGCCAGAAAGGACTTCCCATCTTTTTCCCAACCGACGAAACCAAAGGGCGGCATCTGCTCGACGGGGTGGTCAAATGCTTGGTTGACGAAAGACGACGAGATGCCCTCGCTAAGATTCTGATGTTTTTGCGATTCTAAGTTGTAGACGTAGTAGTGATCCTCTTTCAGGTAAGCGACATGCTTGCCATCCGGGCTGACTGAATAGACATTGCTGACGCCACTTATGGAGCGTTGCTTCTTGCCTGTCTGGATGTCTATCGCGTAGACATCAAAGCTCGGCCAGCCGAACATTCCGTCGAACTGGTAAGGAGTTCCGTCCAGCCCCAGGGCAATCGGTGCATCGATCTGCAGACGTGTGATCTCAGTGAGATCGTCCCCCAATGCCACGTATGAGTTGTCCTTGATGTGCCACACGGCGAGGTGAGCGTCGTCGCGATTCCTTTCGATCCGCTGTTGCTGCTCTGGAATAATGCGGACGTCCTTGCTGTGCCAGATTTGCAGATCTGGGGCGTCCTCCGTGGCAGTCTCGTCCGGTTCCTCCGCTGTAGGCAGATCATCGCCCTCCTGCTTCTTTACCGGTTTCTTCCGCCACTGCTGAGTGGAGAAAAAGACTGACTCGCCGTTTCCTGACCATTCGAGGGGACGACTGCTTACAATTCGTGTGCCCGATGGAAAGTGCGCCATCCGGGTCTGGTCAAAGACGCGAGACACGGGCTCACCACCGTCCAGCATCTGCCAAGCGAGTATCACCTGGGTCGAGTCTTCGTAGTCCTCATTCTCTTCCCCGCGAAAAACTGCCAGGTCATGAGCCTCCTTGCGCCAGGTCAGGCCCTTGTATGAAGCCTCTTTGCTGTCAAGGACTTTCAACATGCCACTGGCGGCGTTGAGCAGTTGAACCGCATTGCGGGAACGGTCTTCGGCATCGATGACCAGGGCCAGCAGTGCACCGTCTTCCTGCCATTTGTACTCGGAGACATTCCCAAAGCTGAGGTCGCTGCCGGTATTCAAGTTGCGAACCACCAGGTCAGCACCGTCATTCTCTTTGGCTTTGGACTTGTAATGTCGGATGGCGACAAACTGACCGTCGCCACTGAAGGCGAACGAAGTGACCTTCTTGATCACGAATCGTTCGCGGCTGTCGAGATCGAGCAACCCGAACTCGTCGTGCACCGGCTCTTTTTTCTTCTCCAGCTTTCTCTTTTCTTCTGCTGAGACGCGGATCAAGTAACCCAACCAGCGGCTGTCTTTTGAAAACTGCTGGCTCGCGCCCTCCACCAAGACCTCGGAGGCGCCGCTCTTCAGATGATGCAGTCGGAGCTCATTCTTCTCGTTGTTCCTTCGGATCGGATAAACCAGCCAGTTTCCGTCTCGAGACAAAGCCCCACCGCCACCGCCGCGGCCCGGTCCAAGCGATTCCCACTTTCCGTAATCTTGTGGTGTCAGGGGACGGGGCTCGGCCGGTAGCTGACTGAGTTCCGCACTGGCGGCGACCCCAGCGAACGGGCAGACTAATAAAAACGTCATTCCAGCGAGAATGATCTTGCGCCTGAGAAGATAAGAGATCATAGCCGAGCCCTCCGAAGGCTGTTTTGGGATGATTGGTCTTGAGCCTAAACTCCGGTCCATTCCACTGCACAAGCAGACTGGTAATCGGGGAGGCAAACCAGTTTAGCACCTCTCGCTCTCGCACTCGACTTCAGTACGAGTGCTCGGGCTACGGTGCCCTGAAGCCGTGGCCACCAAACAGGTGCACCCACTTGACGAACTCACCACAGGGGTTGTTACCCCAGGGCTGAGGTAGGCACTCCCGAAGCAGTCGTTGCACGTCACCTCTCAAAATCCGAAGCTCAGTCCTGCAAACCATAATTATGGACGCCTCCCGCCCCGACCTGCACTTCCGTCCTTTTCTCTTGGACCCACCCATGTTCAAGCCGTATCCTGATCTCGATCGAGAACGGAATCCACGTGGTCCGACTGAGATTGGGTACTCTAAACTCTGACAAGGAGTCTCTTCATGACACATGACGGCACAGGGAAGAATCGAGCCCGAATAATTCACAAATTGTCGGCTGCAGGCCCGCCATCATCCGCAAGATTGCTGTGCCTTGCCACCCTCTGGGCGACAATGATCGTCCCAGTAGGGGCCTGGCAGGATGAGGGTCGGCTAACGCCAGCCCAGACTCTCCAGAGGTTCGGGATCTCGGATCTCGACTTGTCGGCTGATCAACGTTACATTGCGATGACAGTGACAGAGCCGGTCAAGGACACCCAGCGAACAAGCAATATCTGGATTTTCGATACGCGCTCGAAAAATTTGCAACACTTCACTGCTTCAGACAAGTCCGACAGGCAGCCTCGCTGGTCTCCAGATGGAAAGAGGTTGGCTTTCCTCTCCAATCGCACCGGCACGAACCAAATCTACCTCATGCCCTTGGGTGGAGGAGAAGGCGAAGCCCTGACCAGAAGCGAGAGCTCAATCAACTCCTTCGAGTGGTCTCCGGACGGCGCCAGAATCGCGTTCCTGTCGCCAGATCCCATTTCTGAAGAAGAGAAGGAAAGACGGCAGGTTTCTCTTGTCATCGACCAGGACGTTCAAGATCCCAGGCTACGTGTCATCGATATGGAGACTCAGGAAGTCGAAGACCTGACGCCGGACTTGCTGCGAATCTCGGAGTTCGTCTGGATGCCCGGTGGTGATCGATTGCTTCTTTCCGCGACCAATCATCCTCGTCGCGCCCTGAACTCCAACCGGCTCTACTCGATTGCGCTCAAAAACAAACAGCTGGTGGACATCGAAACCCCTGCCGGCCCATTCCGGAATCTGGATATCTCAACGGACGGCCACACTCTTGCCTATCTGGGCGCTCGTAGCGAGGACGGGCCAAGCCCCCATGACCTCTACATCCGTCCCTTGCAGGGAGGCAGTGCCAAGAACCTGACCGGAGCCTCGATTGATCGGCCGATCATGTCATTCCGGAGAGCTGAAGGCGGGAAGTTCCTGGCGATTGCGATAACCGGATTCACGTCGACCCTTTTTAGCGTTTCAGGGGACGGCCGGAGTGAGCCACTCAAATCAATCGCGGTCAATCCTGGGCGCTCGTTTGTCGGAGGCTCACAGACACTCGCCTTCGTCGGAGAAACGACGACCAGGGCTCCTGAGCTCTGGCTTTCGAACTCCTCCGGAGCTGCAGAACAAGTAACCCATTTCAACAGGGCATGGGACTCAATTCCGCTCGCCGCACCGGAAATAGTGAGCTACCCCAGTTTTGACGGCAAAGAGATTGAAGCTGCCCTTCTAAAACCGGCTAGTTATCGAATGGGAACCCGGGTTCCATTTGTGGTTTTAGTCCATGGCGGCCCGGCCAGCCGGTTCGCCGACCGGTTCCATGCCTGGAGTCAACTACTGGTAGCACGTGGTTACGCCGTTCTGCTTCCCAACGTCCGGGGCTCACTCGGCTACGGGCACAGTTTCCTCACCAGTAATCGCTATGACTGGGGCGGCGGAGACTGGAAGGACGTCACGGCCGGGGTGGACTATGTGATCGACCAGGGGATTGCCGATCCGGAACGGCTGGGAATCGGCGGTTGGTCCTATGGCGGCTACATGGCTGCCTGGGCCGTCACCCAGACGAACCGTTTCAAGGCTTCAGTCTCGGGAGCTCCGATGACTGCCTTGGCCAGCGAATTCGGTACCGAAAGTCCCGGAGTCAACATTGGGGATACCTGGGGTCTCGGCACCCCTTATGAAAACTTGGATCTTTTCGTCAGGAGATCCCCCGTTACATTTGTCAGAAATGTCAAAACGCCGACCTTACTCCTGAACGGCGAGCAGGATCTGGTCGATCCAATTGGCCAATGTCAGCAGTTCTACCGGGGGCTGAAACGCTACAACGTCGAGACCGAATTCGTCGCCTACCCCGGTATGGGCCACGGACCCAGGAAAGAAAAACAGCAACTCGACGTGCGCCATCGCATGATCGGTTGGTTCGAGAAATATCTGAGGTGAAACTCTAATGCACAGTCAACTCATCGAATGCGTGCCAAACTTCAGCGAAGGTCGAGATCTGTCCTTGATCAAACAGATCACGGACCAGATCAAAACGGTCGAAGCTGTCAGCCTGCTGGACGTCGATCCAGGCAAAGCCACCAACCGCACGGTGGTCACGTTCGTCGGTCCACCGGAAGCTGTCCTCGAAGCGGCTGAAAAAGCGGTGAGAAAAGCCTCCGAAGTAATCGACATGAGGAAGCACAAAGGGGAACATCCAAGATTCGGCGCTACCGATGTCTGCCCTCTCGTGCCGGTTGCCAACATCACCATGGAAGAAACCGTAGAACTGGCTCGTCGGCTGGCGAAACGGCTGGGTGAAGAACTAGGTACCACCGTCTTCTGCTATGAGCATGCCGCTTTCAGCGAGCCGCGCCAGAACCTGGCAACCGTGCGGGCCGGTGAATATGAAGGTCTTCGGGAAAAGCTGGCACGCCCCGAGTGGAGGCCAGATTTCGGTCCGATTGAATTCAATCCCAAGTCGGGTGCGACTGCCGTTGGAGCGAGGGATTTCCTGGTTGCCTACAACGTCAACCTGAATACTACTTCCACACGGCGAGCCAATGCGATCGCCTTCGATGTCCGGGAAAAGGGCAGAGTCAAAACGGAGACCGGGAAGCCCTGGGGCAAGCCTGTACTGGACGAAAAGGGGGCCAAGGTTTGGACCCCGGGATCGCTGAAAGCGGTGAAGGCAATCGGGTGGTTCATCGAAGAGTACGGGGTTGCCCAAATCTCGATCAACCTGACCAACCTTGGTGTCACTCCGGTGCACGTTGTATTTGACGAGGTATGTAAGCGGGCAGATGCCCGGGGTGTGCGAGTAACCGGCTCGGAGTTGGTCGGCCTGATTCCCCTCGGAGCCATGCTGGATGCTGGAAAGCACTTCCTGCGAAAACAACAGCGGTCGGCCGGTATTTCCGACAGCGAACTGATCAAGATAGCCGTGAAATCTCTCGGGCTCGATGATCTATATCCATTCAAACCTGAGGAAAAGATCATCGAGTACGCGATCGCGGACAGGTCGACGAAGCGGCTCGCGGACATCCCGTTAGAAGACTTCGTCCATATGACGGCCTCAGAATCACCGGCCCCGGGGGGTGGATCAATTTCAGCGGCTATGGGTGCCATGGGAGCAGCTCTGGCTACCATGGTGGCCAATCTTTCCTCTCACAAGCCGGGCTGGGACGATCGTTGGGCGGAGTTCTCCGAGTGGGCCGAGAAGGGAAAGGCTTGCCACGAATCGCTGGTCAAATTGATCGACGACGACACGAATGCCTTCAACAGGATCATGGAAGCTTTCGGACAAGCACGAAAGACTGAGCAGGAGCAAAGCCAACGCAATCGGGCAATTCAAGAGGCGACCAAACATGCGATCGAAGTGCCCTTCCAGATCATGGAGAAGGCCTTCGAATCGCTAGAAATCATCCAGGCTATGGCTGAGATCGGGAACCCCAACTCAGTGTCTGACGCAGGCGTGGGGGCTTTGGCGGCTCGATCTGCCATTCTCGGAGCTTTTCTCAACGTGAAAATCAACTGTGCCAGCCTGACTGACAAGGCCTTTGTGGATGATGTTCTGGCGAGGGCCGAAGAGATCAAGAGACAGACCATCGCCAGAGAGACTGAGATACTCGATATTGTGAGCAGCAAGATCAAGCCATAGTCAGGAAATCCGAATTCCGAAATCCGAGATAAAACTCGAAACCTCAAATCCCGAGACAAGATCGCTGATTTCCAGAGAATGCTACTGCTTAGAATCCAGGACAGCACGTGCACATTCTTCACATTTTCAAGAACTACCATCCGATTGTGGGCGGTATCGAATCCCATCTTCGGCTGCTCGCGGAAGGCCAGGCCGCGGCAGGCCACAAAGTAGAAGTACTCACCTGTCGTCCCGCTGGACAGCCGAAGAAAGAGAGAGTCCGAGGAGTCTCTATTCAACGCTGTAAGACGCTCTTCACGGCCGCCTCCACTCCTGTCGCTTTGCCTATCCCGGGATATCTATTTTCAAGTCGAGCCGATATCATCCACTTCCACACTCCCTACCCGTGGGCTGATGCCTGCAGCCTGTTTCTTCAAGGAAGACGGACTGTTCTGACCCATCACTCGGACATTATCCGCCAACAAAAGACGCTTCGCCTCTATGCCCCTGTTCTGAGGAGAATCCTGCGAGGTGCCAGCCGCATCCTGTGCACCAGTCATCGTTACATGGACGGCTCTCCCTGGCTGACGTTGGTCCGAGACAAATGCAGGGTGGTTCCGCTGGGAGTCGATACGGAACGCTTCCATCCTGCAAACTTGCCTCCCCATTCCGACTTTAGGATCCTCTTCCTGGGAAAGCTACGAGCCTATAAGGGGATCGACGTGCTTTTCCGGGCGCTCCTCGAGTGCCCTCAGGTCCAGCTCCTGGTGGCGGGGGAGGAGGTGTCCAGGACCCCATTTCCATCGGCAGCCGTCCAATTACAGGCTCAAGGTCGGGTGCAATTCTTAGGCATCGTACCCGAGCAAGAACTGCCGGCACTATACCGTTCGGTCGATTTGCTGGTCCTGCCCTCGATCAATCGATCGGAAGCCTTCGGGTTGGTCCTTTTGGAGGCCATGGCCTGTGGCATCCCTTGCCTGATTACAGAATTAGGGACGGGGACCTCCTGGGTGGTCGTCCAGGCAGGTGACCCGAGGGCGCTCTCTCACGGGATCCGCACTCTCCAGCAGAACCCCGAGCTTCGCCGCCAGATGGGGAGACGAAGCCGACAGCGAGTGCTCGACAGATTTAGACAAGAGCAGATGGTCAGTGGCGTGTTCGAGGTCTACCAGAAATTAGTCCCGGCGCTTCGAAGCTTGCCCTCAGACTGATTCGGGAGGCAAGGGCACGGGCACGGGTTATCGGTCTGAGGGGTGCCCTCACTAAGCTGAAACTTGATTTGTCGTGCTCGACGGGTAGAGCAGCGTAAACCATTTATTTTATTTGAGTTAGTAGTCATTTCCCAGAACATCGGGAAATCCTACCAGTGCACCCTCCAGAGTGACATAGCGCTGGGGCAGGAACCGAAAAGGAGTCAGTTTGGATCGAGGTGGATCGAGAATCGAACCGTGCGAGTCGGCTTCGATTCGGAAAAAGACCGGTCTTCCGGCATAAGAAGCGGCTTCGACTCGCACTTCCGATCCATCCGTGGCAACTCCTTGCCACGCTCGATTCGTATCGCTCATGACGGGTGGAATCCAGCGGGGAACCGTGGGTCGGAACTCTTCGGGAGCCAGGCCAGCCGCAGCGAAGAGTTCAGGCCAGCCAGCCCGCCCGTCGTCTTCCTGATTCCCGTCAGCCAGCTGCGGAGTGATCTGAAGTTCCCATAATCTGCCCCCGGGATCGAGCACGACGCTGACCGCCCCCGGAAAGGGAACAAATGGAGGATCGGGCGCGCTGACCCGGCTCAGCGGATCCTGTGGCCGGAAGAACTCTGAGCTCTCACGATACCAGAAGTAGAGGTTCGGCCATCCAGCGCCACTCCGTTCATCCGTGTCTCCGGGATCCTCCTGCGATGGCCAGTCAAAGCTCCTCGGGCTCAGGGCGTGGCCAAAACCGAAGGCTGTGTCCCGTGCCAGTCCTGAGTACCCCACCCGGCGCAACAAATCCCGGGCACGCTGGGTGAGCGCTTCGGGCGGCAGCGTGGGATCTACCTGGCGAAACAGCATTACCTGATCAGCTGCCCACATGATCAACAGCAAACCCAGCACCACGATTCCCGTCAGCCAGACCGCCATGGACCGATCAAAGGAACCGCTCCCTCCAACGGCGGCTACTACCTCGGCAGGAGGGGTGTTGTCCGATCCGAGCAGAGCTCTCATCGGATTACCTTGTGCCAGGATGCCCAGCAAAGCGGCAGCCGAGGAGGGGCGATCCCCCGGATCGGGTCGCAGACAACTACGAATGGCTTCCCCGACCGAAGGATCGAGATCCCCGACTGTCTCCAACGGATCGGGTGGGGTTGACTCCTTACTCAAACGCGCCTCAACCGAGGAAAAGGCTCGCCGTCCGGTAAAGAGCTGGAACAATAGGAGTCCCAGACTGTAGAGATCGCTCTGAATCGTTGCCCGTTCGGCTGCCAGCTGTTCGGGGCTCATGTATTCCGGCGTCCCGCAGATCTCACCTTCCTGGACATTGTGCGCTGAGGCGGCAACCCCGAAAGCACTGATCCGAACCCGGCCGCGACCGTCCAGCATCACGTTGGCGGGTTTGAGATCCCGGTGAAGGATGCCCCGGGCATGTATGGCCTCGAGCCCGGCGCACAGCTGACAGCGATCTCGAGCGCCTTCTCCGGAGGCGGCCGGCCGATCCGCCTACACAGCGTTTCGAGATCCTCGCCGTCGACATACTCCATCGTCAGGAAATGGTGACCGTCGACTTCGTCAGCATCGAAGACTGCGCAGACGTTGGGATGTCGGACCTGGCGGGCCAGCTTGACTTCATTGAGAAACGCAAGCAGCCGTTCCGGCGTCTGCTTCAACTCCTCAGAAAGGAATTTCAGGGCCACTGGCTGCCCGAGCTTCAGATCGTCGGCGCGGTACACCTCGCCCATGCCGCCGCGTCCGAGCAAGGCAATCAGACGATATCGCGCGAGAAGAATTGTCCCGGGGAGGCGTGACGTTTGGGCCGAAGGTATGGGGGACTGCGCCTCGCTAGCCGTCGCGGGCAACGTAGCGAAAGCGTCGGGCGCACCAGATGGCTGCTCGGGGACAGGTTTCCCGCCCGATCCTGCATCTCCTTCACTAGTGACCGTTGAGGCAGGTTGGGCGCCACTTCGGCAGCTCGAGCAGAGACCGTTCGCACCAGAGTCCACCAGCTCGACACCACAACTGAGACAATTCCGCTCGGCCTTCATACTACGCGGGGCGCTGGAACCAGCAAAACGCCCGTTTTTCTTTCAAATTGGAATGGCTGGAGCCAGCATAACACCTGGTACTTAGCTGATCCAGGAGGTCCATCCTCGAACCTGAGTCAAGTGAAAATGTCTAATCCCCGCTCTCTGTAGACCTCGAAACGGCCTGGCTGTCGCCGTGTTAGACTGACGCCACATGATCAGGTCGGAACAACGCTCTAGATCCCAGGATGATGGGCAGACAGGGTCTTGTACGTCGGCCTACCGGTTCGACGGTCCGATTTGCCTGACGGTTGCTCATGGCTCGTATTCAGTCGTTCGATCTTTATGCTGTCGACCTCCCATTCCGCCGACCCTTCAAACACTCCGCCGCGGAACGTTCGTGCTCGAATAGCCTGTTCTTGTGTTGCCGCCTTGATTCCGGGATTTACGGCTACGGCGAATCTCTGCCTCGCGAATATGTCACAGGAGAAAGCCGTGATTGGGCGTTTGCGTTGCTGCGTGATGAGATTCTCCCCCAGCTGGTCGGCCGGAACTTCGGCTCGGCCCACGAGGTGGCTGAGTTTCTCGGCGAGTGCGATGGGAAGACGCCGGGTTGGGTCGATTCCGAGAGACCGCAAGGAGCCGCCTGGAGCACGGTCGACCTGTCGCTGCTGGATACATTCGGCCGCGCCTGCGGTTCCGGTGTCTTCGGATCGGATCTCGGGGAGTTCCCGCCGGATCTTCGTTACAGTGGAGTACTTTCCTCAAACCACGGCCTCCGTTTGATCAAGTCGTGCCTCGCAATGCGCCTCTACGGTCTGCGCAGTGTGAAGATGAAGGTAGGTCGCGAAACCCCGAATGCGTCCCTCCGCCAGGCTGCCTGGATCCTGGGGGCGGGTGCACTGCGGGTGGACGCGAACATGGCCTGGACAGTCGAGGAAGCGGTCACGACAATGAGGAACATGGCGAAGGTTGGAATCGAGTTCTTCGAACAGCCCGTCGCCTGCCGAGACTTCGAAGGGCTCTCTCGCCTGGTGGCGGAGACCGGTTTGGAGGTCATGGCGGACGAGAGTCTCACTGATGCCGGTTCCCTTCAGGACCTGCTGGCACACAGTGCCTGCACAGCGATCAATGTTCGGATCTCCAAGTGCGGAGGAATCATAGCGTCTCGTAACCGTTGCCGGGAAGCGTTGGCGTCGGGTCTCAAAGTACAGATCGGCTGCCAGGTCGGCGAGTCGTCGCTTCTCTCCTCTGCCCAGTTGGCCTTGGCAGCATCAGTACAGGACGTGATTTTCGTCGAGGGTTGCTTTGGCACTCACTTGTTGCGACAGGATCCGGTATCGCCGCTCCTGCAGTTCGGATATGCTGGACGAGCTCCGAAAAGACCTCGCGCAGCGGGACTCGGTGTGCAAATCGACGAGCGTATGCTGCGGGAGTTCGCAACCGCTCGAGCGCAGATCTAACTTCGTGCATCGCTGTGTCCTTGAATTGGGGTCCAAACCGGGGCCATGGCGCTCGTAACGCAATCCGCACTAATACTCGGACAGGCTCCCACGTTCTAGGACTGACAATGTCAGCACGACCCGAAAACTTGACTTGTCTGTAAAGAAGTGGCCCTTATCGGTGCCTAGGTTTGGGCAAATCACAGAGAAACCACCGCCTCTACGTCGTCCATGTCGGCGACTTCCTGGTGCCTGACCTCAAGCAAGATCGTCTTCGCCTGGAAGAGGCGCTTTCCGCTCGCCACCAGGGCGCGCTTCTGCCGATCGTACCAGCCCGGCTTCATCACATAGAGCTTTGGGGCTTTCAAGCGCATGCTCTTTCGTTTGGCTTCGTATTCGAGATTCAGCCGGCAGAGTTGACTGTCGAGCCCTTGTAGGAGTCGATGGCGGAGGTCTGCCGTCAATCCCACCGCCTCGACCCGGAAAACATATCGAGCCTGCTCGACTTCGGCCTCTGCTTTGAAATGATCTATTGTTGTGCCGATGTCCTCAGACACCTTCTCGAAGGCGAGGATGATCTGGTTCACACTCAGCTTCTCCCCCGTGATGCTGGTCATGCCCCGTCCTTTGCGCTTGAAGACGATCGTGGGCGTTGCGTTGTAACGCCCGACCACCTGGATCACATCATTGATGTCGTATCGGTAGAGTCCCCCGGTGGTGGTGAGGAAGACGTAATACTCTTGCCCCCTCGCCAACTCGTCGACTCCGAGAAAGTTCCAAGCCGCTCGCTGGCCCAGGTTGTCCTCGAGATTCTCCACTGCGACGAACTCGAAGACATTTGCGTTGACTGCCAGAACGCCGGCCGACCCTCGATCGCTCAGGGGGATACTCCCCCGCGCCTCGGAAGAGAGATACCCCCAATCCCGTACAGCAACCGCCCGCCGGCTGGCCGGGGCGAACCATTCGGGAAATCGCTTGATGTAGGCTCCGACGGTGCCGCCTTTCCAGCATCCGATCAGGGCCAGGTTCGGCCAGTAGTCGGCGGGCAGCAACCTGCCAGCACGCAGGACCGATGCTTTTTCGAGACGTCGGGCCTTTTCGGGGTCCGCTACCAGCCGGCCTTCGATGGCCTCTCGAAGTTCCGGCTCGATCTCTACGTCCTTTCTGAGAGTTCCGTCAGCGAGATCTCGCAGAAGTTCTTCCGCATGCTCGTTGGCGTACTCGCACATCTTCAAAATCGTAGAGGGGTTGGCCGTGCCCACAAAGCTCACGTCCGAGGAGATGGCAATCCGCATCAAAGCGTAGTATTTGGCTTCATAATCCCGAATCAGAAAGACTTCGTAGGGAAGTGCGTAGGTCCGGCGCACCGCCCGGGAGGTGTTCTGATAAACGTGGCCACTCGCCGATCCATAAGGGATCCCAGATTTCGTATAGCCTTCAACGGCCGGAGAAACTACGCTGAGCACCTGGCCCTTGAACATGCTCGGATGCTCCTTCAGGGCGTGGTGAATCCAGGTTCGCATGAGATCGGACTGATCCCGTCCCTGGCAGCTGGGAGTTATTGGGATGTATTTGGCCCGGCCCGTCGTCCCCGAGGTCTGCGCGAAAAGGAGCGGGGCTTCACTGGTTAGAACGTTCTGCTCTCCCTGCGTCATTCGGTCCACCTGCCGTTGAATATCTTCGTAACCGACGACCGGAACTCTGGCCCGATACTCCTCGATGTTTTGGATGGAAGCAAACCCATATTTCCGTCCGTACTCGGTTTGTTGATTGCGCAGCAGAATTTCCTTCAGTTTCCGTCGCTGACTGGCCGCGGGTTGGCGGGTGGCAGGGTCGAAGCGTTTGGCCGCAGCTCTACTGGCCCCACTGATCGGAAAAGAAGCAATTATCGACATTGTCCCTCGCTTTCCATGCTATTCTCCCGCCTTTTGCAGCCCGCCAAATCAAGGCCGTCGCGAAGATGCGCGATCATCCGGAATCAGAGGTAGCACAAGGCGCGATGGATAGCTCATTCCATGGAACACACCCTGATTAGCCTTCACGGTACGAATCTCCTCCGGTATGAAACCGCCGGTGTTCGGATTACGATCGAAACGAGGGTAGTTGCTGCTCGAGACCTCGAGGCGAATCTGGTGATTGCGGCGGAAGACCATGCTGGTCGGCGACAGAGATATCCGCAGTTCAATCGGATCGTTTGAGCCGCCGGGGCTGAATGTTCTCCTCATGATTCCACTCGTCACATTGTATGCGGAGCCGTCTGGATGCACGTCTACCAGCTTGCCGGTGAAGTCAGTCGAGGGAGCATCGGTGATCACGAAAAGCACCAGTTCGCTGGCTCCGGTCACTTCCAGATCTTGGGACAGCGGCGGCGTTGAATAGACAAGCACGTCCGACCGTCTTTCGACTTCATTCTGGAGCATGATTCCGGCACGAAAGCCAAGCATCGCCCCTCCTGCCGAAGGAACGGGATCGAGTGGGTCATAAACGAAATGATCGGCCGTGGGAGTGTCGGCCGGGCCCCAGGAGAGAAGCCCGTCGCCGTCGCCGCTGTTTGCTCGGCCCTCGCTGTGTAGATACAGCGGAGTATATTCAGTTCTGGCCAGAGGCCATTCGTTTTCCGACCGCCACTGATTCAATCCCATAACGAATATCCGCACCGCGGGGAAAACGTCCGCCCCAATACCCCGCAGGTGAAAATCGAACCAGGGAATGCTCGGCGCCAGGGTCGCAAAACGGAAATTCTCCCCCAAGGGTTGACCCTTGAAGCGGACGGCATTGGCGTGAATCCAAGGAGCAATCACGAGGCGACTGTCCCGGGCGATGTCCGGAGCAGCCTCTTCCTGGATCACCCGATAATCTTCCAGCTGGCTCGGAAGAAACGGATCGTACCACCCAGCCATGAGCAGCACAGGCGATTGCAGCCGGCGAGCTCGGTCCTCACCATCAATCGAGCGCCAGTACCCGTCCCGTTCCGTATGCCGAGCCCACTGATTGAAGAATTCGACGTCACCCACCGCGCGATCGTCTGCTTCGATCACTGGCAAGCCCTCGGAGCCGCGCTGCAGCTGCTCCACGGTCACCACATGGTCATTGTCCCCGTGAGATCGACAGGCCCAGTAAAGAGCAGATTCCAAGGCAAATGCGCCACCCGGATAAAAGGTCGAGTAGAAGTCGGTGCTGGCTTCCTGAATTATCAGTGCTACCTGCTCGGCGTTGAGCTGATCTGCCAACACCCACTGGGTGTAGCCGAAATAAGATCCACCCCACATACCGAGTCGACCGTCGTACCAGGATTGGCGCCGCAGCCATTCCAGCGTGTCCAGACCGTCATTGCGTTCTGGAACCAACGGTAGGTAGGTACCTCCCGATTCACCCCGCCCTCGTGTCGCCTGAATGAGCGCGCTGTAGCCGTGCTCTGCCCACATCCTTCCCACGATGTTGATGAAGAGCCGATTCGTAAAGTTTGCGGTGTAGGGAAGTCGGACCAGGATCGTCGGCGTCTGGTGGCTCGGCGTTCTTGGGCGAAACAGATCGCCCGACAGTTCTACGGAGTCCCGGGTCCTCACTTTTACCGCGCGGTGGATCCGAACCGCGAATTCGGGGGCCCGATATGAAGTTGCCGGGCCAGCCAAGCCGGCGCCAAGAGATAGCCTACCCAGGCACCAATCAAACCTGTCACCAGAATACTCCAGGAGACCCAGGACACTCTACGAAGCCACCTGCCCCGGTAAGACCGCTCAGCTTCACGAGCAAAACGTTGATTGTAGAGCCCGAGAACAAGAACAAATGCACTTAACACCCAGTGAAAAAAGATCGGAATCGATCCCCCCACCCAACGTTCAGCCGGGTAAAGGCTCATTCTCACAACGTAGCGAATCACCATTACGGCCAGCTATATCGTTCCCCCGGAGAGCAGGAGCGTCCCCATCCATCTTCTCGGAATCTGCCACCATCCTCGGCCGCAAGCGAGATCGAATGACAACTTGCTCAGAAGGCCAAGAAGGATGATCTGACTCAACAACAGCCATGGATAAGGAATCAAACCCGAAAACCACTCTTCAGAGGGAGGCAGGAATTCGACTCCTACGAACTCCACCACCATTTGACCGGCCACGCGGAGGGCAAAAAGGGCCAGGAGCCCCCACAGCACAATACTGATTCTTCTTCTGTTGACAAGCCTTTGCCCGGTAGGCACGTCTCCCCCTCAGTGCAGGCAAGCCTCTAGGAGTCTGCGCGGCAGGAAATGTCCGGGCTGGTGAATAAAATGGCGATATGGGAACGACATTTCGGAAGTACCAGCCGGAGCAGAGCTTCTTGCTACCCCCCTCCCCGCGAGATTGGTTGCCGGAAGATCATCTGTCCTACTTTATCTCCGAAACGGTGGATGAGCTGGATCTGAGTGGATTCTACGCGCCGTACGAAGGGGACGGGCGGCGCAATCGGCCGTTTGATCCGAGGATGATGGTGAAGATCCTGATTTATGGGTACGCGACGGGAACGTTCTCGTCGCGGAAACTGGCTCGTCGAGTGTATGAGGACGTGGCTGTTCGAGTGTTGTCGGCGGGTAATTTTCCAGCCCACCGGACGATGGCGGAGTTTCGTCAACGTCATCTCAAAGAGTTCAAGAAACTGTTTGGACAGGTGGCGCGGATCGCGGCCGAGGCGGGATTGGTCAAGCTGGGGCGAGTGGCGGTGGACGGCTGTAAGATCAAGGCCAACGCCAGCAAACATAAGGCGATGAGCTATTCACGGATGTTGGAAGAAGAGAAAAGGCTGGAAGGAGAGATCGCCGAACTGTTGGATCGTGCGCAGCAGGTGGATAAAGCGGAAGACGAGCTCTACGGCGAAGAGAATCAGGGAGACGAACTGCCTGAAGAGTTACGCCGCCGCGAAGATCGGCTGAAAAAGATCGGGGAGGCAAAGCAGCGCGTGGAGCAACGGCAGGCCGAGGCGGATCGGAAGCGCGGCCGCAAGCCCGGAGACGGTCGCAAGAACCCGCGCGGAGGACGCCCCTTCAAGCGGGAGTTTGGAGTTCCCGAGGAGAAGGCCCAAGACAACTTTACAGATCCGGAAAGTCGAATCATGAAGAGCTCTGGGGGATTCGAACAATGCTACAACACGCAAGCCGCTGTGGATGAGGAGACACAGATGATCGTGGCCACGGGGGTTACCAATAACGCGGCCGACAACAGACAATTACTGGGGATGATCGATGCGGTCCAAGAGAACCTGGAGCACCCTCCCGAGCAGGTAGTGGCCGACGCCGGGTATAAGTCCGAGGAGAACTTTGAAGGTCTAGAAAAACGCGAGATCGATGGCTACATCTCTCTTTGGGCCGAGAGGGGCGAGATCCAGAGCCGTCGGAAAATCTCCCCGCCACGCTTCGCATGTTCAAGAAGCTGGGCACGGAGGCGGGGCAAACTGTCTACCGCCGGCGCAAGGTGATCGCGGAACCTGTATTCGGCTGGGTTAAACAGGTCCTTGGCTTTCGAACCTTCAGCTTGAGGGGACTCGAGAAAGTGGAAGGCGAGTGGGACCTGGTCTGTCTCGCCCTGAACTTGAAACGCATGAATGGGCGCCTACCCACCTGCTGAGCAGGTTCGGACGGAAAGATGCCCTCCCCCTGGGCTCATTTTCAGCAGTTCGGCCGCCTCTGCAAGCGGAAGCACGATAAAGATCGCCCTTTCTCTTATAGGGCACCCCGAAACATAAACTCAAGAATTGGAAATTCCACGTTGATCAGAAACTCCTGCCGCGCAGACTCCTAGCCCGGATTATGCAAGAGATCCGGATTCGAGTGGATTGGGGATCAGAAAAAATGCCGTAGCTCTCTGATATAAAAGGGTTTATTAAACAAATCCTTATCGGAGAACTACGGCAATGTCAAACCCAGTCTGTCAGACCACCCTGGCATTTCACTCGCACACACAAATCACGGCTCGTTTTGATGGTGGGAACCTGACTTCCGATGCCGGATGGCTGTTGTTTGGTTCCCTGGATCGGCAAGATCGACTCTGCGAGGACTTCAGTTCGTGTATTGCGGATAGCCGGGACCAACGCTACGTTCGTCATGAGCAGTTAAAGCTGATCCGACAACGAGTCTTTCAGATCGTTGCCGGGTACGAAGACTGCAATGACGCGGACACGCTGCGCTCGGATCCCATGCTCAAGACCGTCTGTGATCAGTTACCTGAGAGCGATCCTGACTTGGCCACCCAGGCAACTTTTTCCCGTTTGGAAAACTCTGTCAGCAAGAAGGATCTCATGCGTCTGAGCCGGGGGTTCCTACAGCGTTATGTCCGCTCGCTGAAGAAGAGACGCCCCGACCCGGTCATCTTGGACCTGGACAGTACTGACGACCACACTCACGGCCAACAGGAATTCTCTTTTTACCACGGCTATTACCGAAACCACATTCTGCATCCTTGGCTGATCTTCGATGCCGTTACGGGGGACCTGGTCACTGTCGTATTGAGGCCTGGAAACAAGGGGGCTGCCTCTCACATCGTTCCTATTCTGAAACGAATCGTGAAAGCCATTCGACGAGAAGTTGGCAAGGAACTTCAAATTGAGATCCGGGCCGACAGCGGCTTTGCCACGCCTCGGCTCTACGAGTTCTGTGAATCTGAAGAGAACAAACTCCAATATGTCATTGGGTTAAGCCGGAACCCCCGCCTGCAACGGATGGTCGAGCCGATGCTCGAGTCGACTCGACTCAGGTTCGACGAGTTCGAGGAAAAACAGCGTCAGTTTGACGAGTTTCTTTATCGAGCCGGCAGCTGGGATCGATTCCGTCGCGTCATCGTCAAAGTGGAAGTCGACCATCGGGGGATCAATCGTCGCTTTGTGGTCACCAACCGAGACGATCTCTCTTCCCAGTCCCTTTATGATCACTACACCGATCGAGGACAGTCGGAGAACTTCATCAAGGCTTTTAAGAACCATCTGAGTATGGATCGGCTGAGCTGTCATCGATTCCTGGCCAACCAGTTTCGACTTCTCCTGCATGGGCTGGCTTACCAGATGTTCGTCCGACTCCGCGATTATCTGTATGGAACCCCCTGGCAGACACTCGAAATCGAAACTTTGCGTCGCCGGGTCCTCAAAATTGGGGCGCGGGTTCGACAAACCACTCGACGCATCTGGGGCCATCTTTCCTCCGGCTTTCCGGAGCAGGCCCTTTTCCTCCTCGTCTTGAATCGCCTTAACTCCAGCTAGCCTCTCCTAGCTCCCGAATGATCGTTTAGGACACTCATTCAGGCCCAACTCCGTCTGAAATTCACTCCCCCACCTACTTCCACACGGCTCGTCCACAGAGATCCCTCGAAAATCCGCCTGTCGCACCTTCGATCTCCCGATTTGGGCCACTTTCGACTCTCTTTTCAACTCCGGCCTACGGTTCTTGCATAATCCGGGCTAGCCGATTTTATTCACATCGGAACGCCGCAGAGACCCCATTATACCTACTCTTCCAATTGTTCCGGATCAGGTCAAGTCATCAGGAAAGAATGTGGGGATAAGCAGACGAGTCCCCGTTTGAACGGCTGATCCAGTCGAGCTTCATCCTCAGACCAACGTCATCTGGGTTGGTTGACTCCAGCCCTCCAGCTCCAAGAGTATCTTCTTGATATCCAATCCGCCCCCATATCCGGTCAGGCTACCGTCACTCCCGATAACGCGATGACAGGGGACGATGATGGGAATCGGATTCTGACCGTTGGCTGCTCCCACCGCGCGGGAGGCAGCAGGTCGTTCAATCCTGGCCGCAATCTCTCCGTAGGAAATAGTCGTTGCGTAGGGAATTCTCAACAAGGCTTGCCAGACATTCTTCTGAAAATCAGTGCCGACCGGATCCAGCGGAAGATCGAAAGTCTGGAGTTGGCCCTCGAAGTATGCTCCCAATTGACTGACGAGTTCATCGATGAGTGGGCTGCCTTCTTCCGATGGGGGAGAAGAGGCTCTCCCTTGAGCGGATCGGGAAAACCGAATCTCTCTGATGTGAGTCTGATTGGCAACCAGTTGAAGGATGCCGACGGGCGAATCTAATTCACGAAAAACCATAGTACTAGCTCCGTTCTTTCGACATTCCTATGGGGCCAATGAACGCCAGAGATGCATGACTGCATAAGCTCGCCAGGGGCGCCAGGTCTCGGCCAGCGAAGCTGGGTCTACCTGCGTCAGCATGAGTCTACGAACCGCTTTGATCACTCCCAGGTCGGTGCTTGGGAAGGCGTCCGGATCTCCCAGGACCCGCATTCCCACATACTCAATCGTCCAGGGTCCAATGCCGCGGATGGATCCAAGTTGCTGCCTTACCTCTGCTGGAGCGGCTCCAAAATCGAGCTTCTCTTCGACTATAGCCAAGGCCAGGTCCTGAATTGTCTTGGCCCGAGCCCTTGGCATTCCCAGGTCCTGGCAGCTTTGCTCAGCCAGTACTTTGGGGGCCGGAAACAGATGCGTCAGGTAGCCTTCCTTTGCGAACTTCTTCCCAAAGCGCTCGACGATACGACCTGCCAGGGTGGTAGCTGCTGGCACGCTGATTTGCTGTCCGAGCACGGCCCGGACAGTCATTTCGAAGGGATCCCAGGCACCCGGGAGCCGGAGTCCCGGGAATCGATCGACACTTTCCATGAGGATTGGACTCCTGCCAAGCAATTCGTTGATCTCGTGAGGATCCCCAAACAGGTCAAACAGGTTCCGAACTCTCTCGACGATGAAGTGAATAGCTGCCGTCTTGGGATGTAGGATCGTCAATTTCAGGCAATTGCCCTCGCTGCAGTCTCGAACCTCGACTCTGCCTGCCACACTCTCTAACTCGACCGTCCGAGCATAGGTTTCGTGAGTGAGATCGACATGCTCGACTCCCGGGATTGCCCGAGCAGAGAGGAAGCCCAGCATCGCCGTCCAGTCAAAAGGAGAGCGATAAGGAAGGCGCAAACTCAGCCCTTCACCGAGAGCGGAATCGCGACCATGGGTCGGCGTCCGCAAGTGACTCGGAGAACGCCCATAGAGCTCGCGAATCGTGGAATTGAATCGTCGGAGGCTCCCGAAACCTGATGAAAAGGCAATCTCGGATATTGACAGGTCGGTTTGATCCAGGAGTTGTTTCGCGAAGTGAACACGGCGGGTGCGTGCCACGGCTGCCGGCGACGCTCCCAGGTCTTGTTGGAAGAGGCGGCGCAAATGCCTGCCCGATACACCCAACCGGGTTGCCAACTCATCCGTATTTCCGCAGTCCATGGCTCCTTCCGAGATCAAGCGCAGTGCGCGAGAAACCACAGCCGAGGTTCCCCTCCAAGCTGGACTCCCGGGCGCCACTTCAGGCCGGCAGCGAAGGCAGGGTCGATAACCGTCTTGCTGGGCAGCAGCTGCAGTGGGGAAAAAAGGACGTTTTCCGAACGGGGTAGACGTACCGGACAGATGGGCCGGCAATAGATTCCGGTGGTTTTGACGCCTACGAAGAAACGTCCATCAAAGCGAGAGTCGCGGGAGACTCGGGCCCGCTCCAGAGCGGAAGGACTAACCAATGTTTCTCTCATGACAATAGGATGATAACGTCAGAGGGTCCCCTAAAGCTCGCCAAAACCGGACATGGTGGCTTTCCCGCTCTGAACATGAATACCTGAAATGAAGCTTGAATATCATCTAACTTGATGCCTCTCTTGTTGCTTCGCCTCCTCAGAGCCGATTCGCGCTTTGTAGGAGTTAGATTTGCTAACGAACCCGGCCATCCAGGCCGGATCCGGCAATCAGGGATCCCTCAAACATCGGAATCGGATCCTTCGTCCTCCGGCTCTCCTTCCAGGAAAGCGCAGTTCGCCAGCACATCTGGACTCCTACAAAGCATGGGCTGCACAGGAGGCAGCGAAGCAAATCGGATCCGAGGCGAGTCCCGAGCGGTAGTTGCCGAGAATCGGCGCCTTGTGTACAAGGCGGAGCTGCACTTCGCACTCTACGGCCTTCGGCAAGGGTTAGTCTCGCGCGGACTCCGATCACAGGCAAGATGCCTATGCTACGGGGCTTTCTCAAACACTCCCATTCCGGAGTTTTTCCTACAATTATCCCAGGGGAAGTACTGGCCATTCATGGTGATATAGACTCCAGGGGGTAGAACCTGAACGTAGGAGAGCGCGCTTCCCAGATTAAACATTCCGTCGGAGCTACCGAAAGCGTACGGTTTCATGGCCCCTGTCAGTACTACCGTCTTCTTGGACAGATTCTCTCCCAGCAAACGTGCGGTCGCCACCAAGGTGTCGGTCCCATGGGTGATAACAATACGATCTTCCGGCGTGCGCTCACAGTTGCGCAGAATCAGGTGGCGGTCTTCGTCAGTCATCTCGAGACTATCGACCATCATCAGAGTTCGCAGTTCGACCTGGAGCCGACAACGACCCTGTTTGAGCATCTTGCCGACGTGGGATTCCTGAAAGAAGAGCTGCCCGGTGAGCTCGTCGTACACTTTGTCGAAAGTCCCCCCGGTCACAAAGATTCGGATCTTCATGCCGGCCATCTCCGCGTTTCCGGAAGTTCGTGATGATCGAGCAATTCGAGAATACCCCCCGGAGTGGAGTGATCGACGATCAAGCTCCGGAGAGGCTTCCGTACAAAACCGTGGTCCGTAGCGCTATCCAGAAAACCGAGAAGAAGATCATAGTAGCCTTCCAAATTGAGTAACCCGACCGGCTTGCGATGAATCCCCAACTGAGTCCAGGTGACCGCCTCAAACAGTTCCTCAAACGTAAACACACAGAGCGCCTTCACCGCTTTCCCTCAGTCTCCGATTGACCCACCAATTAACCCCGGGATTGATTTTAGGGTCCGAAAAGAAGATGGTAGACTCAAATTGTCGCAGGGAACAACATTGTTTGTGGCGATAGCCCAATTTTTCAAGCATCCGGAGAAAGCCATGAAAGACCGAATTACTCCTCGAACTTTTCTGTTGGCCTGTCTAGTACTGGTCCTGATCCATCCTCTGCTTGCCGAGGAAGCCAACGTCGATAAGCGCCCACTGAATCATCAAGACTACGCTTCCTGGAAGCGGATCGCGGCAGAGCAAATCTCTCCCGACGGCAAATGGGTGCTTTTCAAAGAGACTCCCAACCAGGCGGATGGGGAGCTTGTCGTAATCAATGTAGCCAGCGGAGAAGCCATCCGCCACGCGCTCGGTTTCAGCGCACGAAGCCCACGTGGAAGGCGGGGTGGAGGTGGAAGCAGCGATGCGGTCTTCTCGCGCGACAACCGGCATGTCGTCTTCCTGATTCAACCCAGTCAAGAGGAGGCCGAAGCGGCCGAAACCGACAAGAAGCTTCAACCTAGCACCGCTCTGGGCATTCTAACCCTGGCCACCGGACAGGTTGAGGTCATCGAGCGAGTGAAAGGCTTCAAACTTCCCAAGGAGAGTGGAGGGTGGGTGGCTTTTCTCCGCAACCCCAAGAAAGAGGATGAGAAAAAGAAGAAGGGGAGTAACGAAGGTGAGGCAAAGCCGGGGGCCGAGAAATCCGACGACGACAAAGGGGAAAAGCGCAAGAAAATCGCGGAAGGAGCTCCATTGGTGGTTCGGTCGTTGGCCGACGGTTCCGAGTCGGAGTTCGCGGGAGCACGGGATTATTTCTTCGCCGACGATGGCCGTGACGTCTTCTTCACAGTCGGCAACAAGAAAGATCCGACTCGGAATGGAGTGTATCGAGTTGAGCCGGGCGGAAAAGCCCGGGCCCTGATTCAAGGTGAAGGAAACTTCACGAAGCTGGCTATCAACAAGAACCAGTCGCGAATCGTCTTTCTCAGCGATCAGGCCGTCTATTCATCGGACCAGCCTCTTTACGAGTTGTATGCATTTGATCGCAGCCAGGACCAGGCCGGAGTGCTGGCTTCCCACCGTTCTACGGCCGGTTTTCCGGCCGATATGGCGATCAGCGACAAGACGGGTCTCGTGCTCACCGAGGATGGAGCAAGCGTGCTGTTCGGACTGCGAGATCGGGAAATTGAGCTCTCCGAAGCGCTGCCGTCGAAACCGGACCCGAAGAGCAAAGGAGCTAAATTCGACCTTTGGCACTGGGAAGATCCCTATCCCCAGCCCCAGCAGCTGATACTCGCCGGGCGCTATCGAGACCAGACTTACGAATCGGTCTACCACATCGACACCGGAAAATTCGTCCAATTGGCGGACGCTGAGATTCCGGACGTCCAGCTTCATCCTAGCGGAAAGACGGCTTTTGCCTCGAATAGCGAACCCTACACCAAGATGATTTCCTACGACGGGCGTTATGCCGACATCGTGGCCATCGATCCTAAAACCGGAGAGCGCCGTATGGCAGCCAGGCAAATGCGAGGCAATGCCAGCATTTCGCCAGCCGGCAAGTACTTGTACTGGTTCACTGATCGAGACTGGTTCGCCTGGGATCTGGCGGGAAACCAGCTTCACAACCTGACCGAAGGTTGGCCGGTCGAAATGACCAGCCACGACTGGGACCGCCCTTCACCTCCGTCGTCCTACGGAAACGCTGGCTGGACCAGCGACGATCGTTCATTCTTGATCTATGATCGCTACGATGTTTGGGAAGCCTTCCCCGGAGGCTCACAGCCCCGCATGATTACCGAGGGACGGGGCAGAGCAACGGAGGTTACCTATCGTTTCCTTGATCTGGACCCGGACGAGGAGGCATTCGGTCCGAACGATGACTTGCTCTTGAGTGCGCTGCACGAAGATACGATGGAAGGTGGCTTTGCCTGGGACCGTATTTCAGGTAACCAACATCCAGCTGACTTCGCACGTGGCTTGAGCAGTTACTCGCGGCCCGTCAAGGCCCGGGACGCCGATGTCTTCCTCTTCTCAAAATCGTCATTTGACACCTACCCGGACCTCTGGGTCTCGGGTCCCAAAATGTCCAACCCTCGCAAACTCACCGATCTGGGAAGCCAGATGGATGGATTCCTCTGGGGTCAGGCCGATCTCAGGGATTTCCTGAGTTCGGATGGACTTCCCCTCAAGGGCATACTGATCAAACCGGAGAATTTCGATCCTAATCGCAAATATCCCTTGATGGTCTATATCTACGAGACGCTGCACAACGGGTTTCACCGCTTCGTGCACCCTGCCCCGGGGAGTTCGATCAACGCCTCCTACTACGTCAGCAACGACTACGTGGTCTGGATGCCGGATATCGAATATGGCACGGGATATCCTGGAAAGGATGCGCTCAAATGTGTCTTGCCGGGAATTCAAATGCTGGTAAATGAGGGTTTTATCGATAGCGATGCGATTGGGATTCAGGGGCACTCCTGGGGCGGATATCAGATTGCCTACATGATTACGCAGACCAACATATTCAAAGCGGTCGAATCCGGTGCACCGGTCTCGAACATGACGAGTGCCTATGGAGGAATCCGCTGGCAGTCAGGCATGGTGCGCCAATTCCAGTACGAGCGGACCCAGAGCAGACTGGGCGCTAGCCTGTGGGAAGTGCCCATGCGCTACATCGAGAACTCTCCTATTTTCTGGGCCGACAAGGTCGAGACTCCGGTGCTGATGCTGCATAACGACGAAGACGGCGCCGTTCCCTGGTACCAGGGAATCGAATTCATGATGGCGCTACGCCGTTTGGGCAAGGAAGCCTACATGTTCAATTACAACGGTGCGGGCCATGGGCTCAGAAAATGGGTGAACACGATGGACTACACCCAGCGGATGGCCGAGTTCTTCGATTACCACCTGCGGGGAGCTGAGCAGCCCGATTGGATGAAGAGCGGGATCAAGGCCTGGGAAAAAGCCAGCGACCGGCCCAACTGAAAAGGCTCAGACGATGAGAAGCGAGCAGGAGATTCGTGATCTGTTCGCTCGGGCTATGAAGAAGACATCGGCTCAGGCGGCGAGAATCAGCCTGGTGCTTCCAGGCGAGAACCAGAATTGGCTGATTCTCCTGCGCAGCGGCTCGGACGAACTGGCCATAAACGTGGCAGACCTTCCCGGATCGAGTGATGAAGCACTCGAAGCCCAGATTGAGGATCAATTGAAACGGCTCTTTTAGTAGCGCAGGCATCTTACCTGCCCGTTTGGCTCAAACAGGCAGGGATGCCTGTCGTACTTTGGCAGGCAAGGATGCCTGCGCTACGAGCGCTTAGCATCCAGATCAGCATAGAATCCCAAATCCATGTTCTTCAGCAACTTGGTAATGAAGAGAATCTGTCCTACATGATATGAAAAGTGCTCAACCACGTGGATCAGCGCCTTCACTCCGGTAACTTCATAGATCTGAACATGGTAGGTGGCGAGCAGTTGTTCGTCAGTAAGACCTTCGATCACAATACACGCTGCACGGACTGTCTCACGCAACCGTTCCAGCAGTTGTTGTTTTGAATAGCCACCCTGGGCAGCGAATTCAGCATCTCGGTCGCGGACATCAGACTGGTGATCTAGTCCACCCATGATCCACTGCCGAACGTTTCCGCTCAAGTGGAGCAACAGGTTTCCGCAGCTGTTGCTGACCTGGTTGGGTCTCCACCAGAGTTCGGATTCATTCAGGTGGCTGAGTGCTTTTTCGATCTTGGGCAGAAAGTCTTTCTGCAGATGCTGCGCCACCTGCATCGGGAATTCACGGTCAAGCTTCTTCACGAAATCGCCCTCGCCTCTCTTTGTCTTCAAGAATTTTGGCTCAATCGCTGGGAGCGGCGTCTTGAAGAGGCGCCTACTAGGGAGCTACAAAGCGTGCATCGTGTTCCAGTTGAATGGTTAGCGAAGTTCCTTTTGGCAGGGTCAAGTGTTTACCCCGGAACAGCAGCCCTACGATGGCACCGGTGGCAGCTCCCACCGCCGATCCGATTCCCAGACCATTGATTCCGTCGGTTGCTCCTCCGACGGCACCCCCGGAGACAGCTCCGATAGTCGCGGCTTTGATCACCTCGTCGGCCTGCTCGCTATTGGCCTTGATCTTTCTCTCATCGAAACCGGTGCCCATCTTGTGTTCCTCCACCGACTGGGGGATGGCCTTGAGTTGTCTGGTCGTGCCGTTGGGGAAAATGAGGGTGTCAAATGACAGCTCGACTTCTCCCGTGCCTTTGAAGTAGCCCGGTTTGTGGACGCTTTCGACTTGCCCCAGGATGAAACTTCCTGCCGGAACGATAATCTGGTCGTTCATAGTCACGGGCACTTCGATCCTCCCGTGGAAGCGCTCCCCCCCAACGCTCGTTTTACTGCTCAGAGCCCGCTCCAGCTTCACAAAGATCTCAGTCTTACGGGGGATCGTGACTTCGTTCAGGTCAACCTGTGCCCCCAGCGTTGAAGACAATAGAAACATGCAGAAACTCAGAATTCTCATGTGTCCCGCTCCCAGCGATAGCGCCGAATCTCCGGTCGCGCGAACGCGCCGATCATTTACATTCCGGTCACGAACCCTCCGACGTGAGCCCACCAGGCGACCCCTCCAGCAAACTCGGCACTTCCCAAAGCCAGCGTTCCCTGGATGATCTGGATCAGGAACCAGGAGCCCAGGACGATCAGGGCAGGAAGCTCTACGACGGGCCAAAACAGAAAGAGGGGAATCAGCGTACGAACCCGGGCGAAGGGATAAGAAAGCAAGTAAGCCCCCAGTACTCCCGCTACCGACCCACTGGCTCCGATGCTGGGAATCGGACTCGACAGATTGAAGAGGATGTGAGCAACTCCGGCAGTGATGCCGCAAAATGAATAAAAAAACAGAAATCGAAGATGCCCCATGCGATCTTCAACGTTATCGCCGAAAATCCAGAGGTACCACATGTTGCCCAACAGGTGCAGCCAACCACCATGGAGAAACATCGACGAGAAGAGAGTGCGTGTGGTGTCAAAGGCGGTGGCAACCGGGGCCTCTGAGGCCAAGTCGAGCCTGCCTGGAATCACGCCATTCGCCATGAAAAAACGCTCCAGTCCAACCTGGCTAAGGGTGAGCTGATATAGAAAGACGAGGACGTTAACGACTATCAGCAAAATTGTCGTCAGCGGCGTGGTCCTGGAGGGAACGTCGTCGCGAAAAGGAATCATGGTTCTCAATCGAGCGTGGCCGACAAACTCTACCGCGGCTGGACTTCATATTATACCCGGCTAATTCCCTCCCCTACCAATAACAACTGACCGGAGCGATATCGGCCATGGTGTGAAGTCCCGCCGGAGCTTTGACGATCACCGGGATGGAGTTAACTGTAATGGCGCAGGTTGCAGTGTCTCCTCGGACGCCCACTGTCTTGACCTCCAGGTTGGGATCTCCTTCCACCACGATTCGATCATAGGTTTCGGGCACCCCGATAGCGGCCCGAAACTCGAGGTGCAAAACCTGCTCGTCTCCTCGGAACCCGCGGCCGATCTGGTGGACTCCCAGTGCCCGACCCGGAGCCACGGTGAGTCCGGGGGTCACTACCTGCTCCCGGGCCAGGATGGGCTCGACAATGTCCTCACATCGATCCAGCTGCCAGCCCATTTTGGAAGCAATCAGGTGCATCGACTCCGTCAGTCCCACATGCCGGAGAGTGCCGTCGGCCACTCGAGCCTCAAAAGCGTCAAGCGTGAGTCCAGCCCCGATCTTTTCTTGAAACGGAATCCTCCGCAGCGAAGCATCCTGGATTCGCTCCACTCGAATCCGCTCGACGCTGCGACAAACGGCGGTCACGGCGACCGGTAAGTAATCCATCATGAAACCGGGATTCACGCCGGTTCCCAGAACTGCGACATCCGCCCGGCGAGCTGCTTCATCAATCTCCTTGGAAATGCTGGGAAGGGTCACCCATGGATAGGCCAGTTCCTCGCAGGTCGAGACGACATGAAGCCCCTCGGCAAGAAGCCTCAAAATCAGCGGGGAGAGGCGCTCTAGCTAGCCTCCCTGTCTGGGCCGGATCCTCCGCCTCCGCACTGCTGATCAGGATCAGTTTCGTCGAAAACCCCAATCCAAATCCGATCTGCGGAAAAACCAGACTATCCCCTTCCACAAGCCGCGTCAGATCCGCAATCGGAAGAGTCGTCAATATGAGGTCGTTGCGCCGGTTTACGGTCAGCTTCAACGTGATTGGCACGATCACAACCTCGGCCTCGATTCCCATCACCCCGGTAAACCCTGGCGGCAGATCCGCGAAGAGCTCATCGGCAAAGATGGCAAGATGCCCGTTGGGCGGAAGATCTCTCGTCGTTTCCCGAAACCGCAGCCCGTTTCGGTCGAGCAGCCGGAAGGTAATGGCGCCGGTCCCGTTCTCAGGAGACGCGATCGCCACCCCGGTCTGAGTGCCGACAGTGTCGACAAAAATGCGGGCCCGGTTGGTGGGAAGAGTCGCGCCGACCCCCGCTTCCGAGATGAGACCCCCTCCGTCGTCTCGGAACTGGAAAATTGCAGTCCCCACGGGCAGCACCGATCCCTGCTCCAAGCTCACCACGGCATAACCTGTGACGAGCGCTTGCGAGCTGGTGAGCGTGGTCCGAAAGGTTCCATTCGGCTCCAACTCGTAGGGAAACTCAGAGCCAACCATCTCGCCCAGTTCCCCAAGCAGGGGCATCCCATCTGAAGTGGTGAGCCGAATCTCGCCACTCAGCCTCTCACTGCTGAGATTGATTAGGAGATTTGCGTCGAGAGAATCACCCCCGGTGCGGCACCCGCTCCAATGTGAGGAAAGACAATCGAATCATTCGCCCCAAAGATCGTGACTTGTTGCGATTCAGAAAGATCTGCCGAGCTGTCCACAGCGACATTCTAGACTTTTGGTGTCGAGTTGCCGTCACTTGACAAAGTTCTATCTATCGGGGGCCTCGGCGGTCATTGGAGATCTCAAGTTTCCCGAAGAAAGCGGCTGGCGTAGCGTCCAAGAACTAAGACGTTCTCTAAGTAGCTTCTCGATCGACAGTTTCAGAATACCTGAGACAGAGAATCTCGGCCGACTTGGGGTCTGGAGCGCTTCTAGTTTAGCTGCTAGGGAGTACGGGCGAGCCCGGATTAGGCGGTCCGCGAGCATAGGATCGCCGACAACTGTAGAGGAATTGCGAACCGCGCTCTTATGCGGCTTCGCGATAGTAGTAGCGCAGCAGTCCGCCGAGTCGCTCGCGGCAACGGAACTCGCCTTCCTGGCGGCAGATCTCTTCGTCCGGCTGGATCAACTTGTTTCCCAGGCCCTGGTGGTTGCGCTCATGGTGATAATGCAGAGAGAACTCATGGATGGCCTTTCGCAACTGCCGCTCCCCGAAGATGATCATCCGTCCCAGGCACTCCTCCTTGATGGTTCGCATGAATCGCTCGATGTGCGGGGTCAGATTCGGAGACCGAGGCGGCAGGCGAAGAGGCTTGACGCCGGCTTGCTCCAACAGGTCTCGAAACTCCTTGGCAGTGCTTGGTGTCTCGATCCATCACCAGATAACAGGAATTGCGAAGGAAGCCGTCGAACGGATCGGTCAGGTTTCGGCCGATCTGAGTCATCCAGACTGCTGTTGGATTCACAGTGCAACCCGCCAGTTGGACCCGACGAGTGGCAACCTCCATGACGAAGAGCAGGTAGTAGGTGACCAAACCGTCCTTGATCCAGACCTCGATCGTGGTGAAGTCGATAGAAGCCAGGCAATCCCAGTGGGTCTTCAGGAAGGTAGACCAGCTGGTCTGGCGCTTCCTTTCCGGTGCCGGTTCGATCCCATGTGCTTTCAAGATGTTACTGATGCTGCTAGCTAGAAGAGATCCGATATCTGAGGTTCTTCAGGGCGCTCTCAATACGCTCGTAGCCCCAAGTCGGGTTCTCCTTGGCCATGCGAACCACCAAATCTACGAGTGCTTTTCCGAGCCGGGGTCGTCCAACCTTCTTGCGTCGATTGCTGTAGTCCCACTTTTCGGCAACCACCGCAGGATCGTGTCCGGACAGGCAATGTGCGCGATCTGCAGGAGCAGCTTGCGTCCTAGAATCTTGCCCTTGACTGCCAAACGGCGACGTTGATTGTCATTGAGAAGGATGCGCTTCTTGCCGAGCTTTTCCTTGAGGATCTGGTTCTCGGTAATCAGATACTCAATGGTTTGCTGTTGCTGCCGGTTGAGCGAGGCGGCCAGCGCAAGGAGAAGCAACTGCCAGGGATGGAGGACAAACTTCATAAGCGCACCAGATGCTGAAAACAATGCACCCAGCATCTTCTGGACACGGTAGTGCGCTGTCAAGCCCCCAAGAGTGTCGGCCGAATAGCGGCGATATGCAGAACCACAAAGTATTTATTATCAGTGACTTGTGGATCGGGTGAGTTTTTGGACCTTACGCCTTTGTCGCAACTTTTCAGCAGCTAAGAGGCGACGTCGATTAATTTCGAGCCTAACCAGCGGCGGACAATCCACGGGCTAGTAGCTAACAGCCTAATTGTTGAAGGCACGGTGCGCACTCAAAGCCGAGCTCCACTACTGGGACTAGACTGATTTCAACAGTTCGAAATATCGTTCTCGGCTCATCTGGGCAGTTCGGAGAAGGTTCTTAATAATGAAAACTGGGACCAATGGATAAGCCGGGATGACAAGGGGGCGCTTTACTTTAGCTTTTGTGTAGATTAGATGATCGCCCTTCTGGCGAGCGAAACGGAAACCATCCGCCTCGAAAATTTTGACAAGCTTCCGATAATGTTGTGTCGTGATCCGGGGCATTTCGAGAAAAGCTAGGCGGCCCTAAAAGGAAACCGTCACCCGATCCAGGGAAACAAACTCGGGAGGTTGCCAAGACTCTTCCTTATGTTGGAAGCCTGCTTCATGGAGGATCTCTTCAAGGGTGCCCATTTCGGTGCTGGTCTCAAGAAAACCTTGCAGAGCTTCCTGGATGTTTCGACGGGCTGCATCTGCCGTGTCTCCGCAGCTCGAAACATCCAGTTCCGGCACGTGGGCAACAAAAACCTCCCCTTCTTTGAAGATGTGAATCGTGAGAACGAATTTCCTGCCAGCTGATTGGGCCATATGATTGCAGACTAGCCAACGTCGGAAATTCTGTCAATTATGGACCACATCCGAAGTGCCTTTGCTCGTCCTATCCGAAAACTCAGCCGTGTCGTATTTACGGCAATAGTTCAACTTGTGAGTGCTTACTAAGGTCCGCCGAAAGCCGTGCACCAACCGTCTCACGTCTGCTTTCGAACTGCCAGGCTACTTAATTACCTCAACGAGAGCGATGTCTTGTCGGAGAATTTGATTGACCAGTGTCTCCACTTCGATTCCCTTTGCTGCTGCCTGTCGGCTTAGGTATTGCCAGACATCTTTCTCCAGATAGATTGGCAATTCCAGAGTGGCGTCAGGACGGTAGAACTTGCCTCGCTCGCCCTTAGAGAAATCGTATTCTTTCTTCATTAGTCTTCTTTGAACTGAAGCTTCTCCCGCCTTGTTGCGCGGCGGGCTGAAATGATTCGGATAATTATTCCGCCAGAGACAAGCTCCCGGACTGTGTGGACAACAACCAAGCACTTCGCCATCGCTGGCTTGTCCAATGGAAATCCAACGCTCTTCATGGTCGCTGTGTTCCTGATCGAAAACGGACATGGCAAGGGGATCTCGAAAAACGGTGGCAGCCCTATGAAAACTGACTCTATGTTTACGAATATTCTCATCAGCCTTGCGCGGATCCCATTCGAATACGTACTTCATAGGTCGCTCTTAGGAGCGGGTCGCATCCCAGAAGTTTCGGTTCGCCTGCGCCCAAACAGGATCATCAGTCTACCTGAAAAGTCAGCGGCCACTGGCGGCCAAGAACTACCCGTTGTTTGACATGCTACGATGAAGGCTGAGGCTCAGACAACTTAGGCACGCTGCTGATACACCTCTCCCATGCCACCCTGGCCGATCTTCTCGGTAATGGTGTAGTGGGCGATGGTCTTGCCGATCACTTGGATGCTCCGCTGTCAGGGATTGAGATTCATCCAATCCTAGTGATCACTGCCCAGTAAGACAATTGAAAGGCAGCATTGGCGTTTTAGGGGAACATCCTGTATAGGCAATTAGTATCCTGCAAGAAATCCCCTGCTTTGATTCTAGGAAACAAAGTCTGATTGGAGCTTGACGTTTTTTGCGAATCTTTCGCGATTCGGGTGGAATTTGAAGCTTGGGAACTAGGCTGACTGATTCTATATGAGACCTTCGGCGTTGACAGTGAATCACTTCTCAAGCTACGGTCCCTTGGCGAGAGAGTCATGACGAAGACCAATTTGATACTGAAACTCAAGGCGCTAGGCTCTGCTCAGACGCGCAAGATCCTCAGACGTGGCGGGGTCAGGGGAGATATTTGCGGCGTCCCTATCGTGAGTTTACGAAGTTGAAGCGCACCATCGGAGTCGATCACTGCCTGGCGGAAGAGCTTTGGGCGACTGGGGATTTTGATGCGCGCTACCTGGCGACAATGGTCGCAGACCCGGCCTTGATGACATCAAAGCGGTTGAACGAGTGGGTCAAGGGTCTGGATTGCTATCCACTAACCGATGCCTTTGCGGCGCTTGCAGTACAGAGCCGGGCCGCCCAATCGTGCATGAAACGGTGGACAGTAGCGGATGGGGAATGGGCGGGGCAGGCCGGGTGGTGGTTGCTATCAAACTTTGCAAGGAATGATGACAAGTATGCCGACAGCTTTTTTGAAAAGTACGTGAATGCCATTGAGTCGCGCATTCACGCCAGCAAGAATCGCGTGAGGTATTCGATGAACGGTGCGCTGATTTCTATCGGAGTCAGAAACGCCCGGCTACGCGAGAAGGCTCTAGGCGCCGCCCGGCGGATTGGTCAAGTCGATGTTGATCATGGCGAAAGAGGCTGCGAGACGCCCGATGCTGTGACGGCCATACAAAAAGGCTGGCGCAAGAAGTAATGGTGCGCCCAGTGAATCAGCGCTCATATTACGATCCAGGCTTCTGTAAGATGCACGTCCTATCCGAAACTTCAGCCGCGTGTAACTTGCGGCGAGAGTTCGACTTGTAAGCGCGTACAATGGCCGCATGAAGGCCGATACCTACCCGCTTCAAGTGCTACTCTTGACCGTCGCTGGCTGGGTGAACGGTGCTTCTTCAGGGAAGTGTTGTTGAGGGGGGAGGACTCGTGAGCAAGACAGCTGGAGATCCAGTGTATAGTTACCTCGGATACCCTCCGCCAGGAATGTTTCAGGCTTCGCACATGTTTGACGACTCAGCAAAGCTCAGGAATCTGCGTGAGATCGTGCTTTTCGAGGCTGCTGGAGACAATTAACAACACTTCCCTGAACAAGAACCAAAGCGCTGGCAACGTAGCCACGTCAACTCGACTTGCAAACTTTTGCTGCTGGAACACGCTTTTGACGAACTGGGGTGCCAGGTTGTCGGCCTTCGAACCGACAACTTCAATTTCGGCTCTCAGCGATCGATCGAGGCTCTGGGCGCCAAGCGGGACGGAGTTCTCCGTCATCATCAAGCGCGGGCCGACGGTTCGGTACGAGATTCCGTAATGTACAGCATTCTCGTCACGGAATGGGCCGATGTGCGGAAGCATCTCGAATTCCGTTTGGCTCGTTATCGCTAGGCACCTCTCCCTTGCACCTTGCTTACAGTCGGGTCAAGTTGCTGAAACTGGGAACTGACTGCCTCTTGGCCTCGTTGTCACCGTCCAGGAACAGTTCATTAGATTAGGAGCTCTCCTTCCAGGTGAGTTCGTCAGCACAGCTAACTCCTACAAAGCAAGGCGTGCATCTGAGGAGGCGAAGCAGATCGGAGGCGAAGCAGATTGCAATCTTCGTCCCCACGTTGGGAATTAGCCCCCTGGCCCCTTGGACCCTTTCTCGCTACTGGTCCTGTCCCGGCCGCACCGGTCTCGGGCGCGTCACGGCAATGTGGAAGCGGCCGGAGCGCTCTTCTTCGAGTCGATACAGCTCATACTGGGCTTCCTCGAGGAACTTCACGGAGGCCATCAAGTACCCAAATCCCATTCGTGTGACGAGGTCCAGCCAGGGGCCTTGTGCGGTCTCATCCATGGCTTCAGTGTAGCCGGAAAAGATCGTGGTTTGGGGACCATTCGGGGGTCGCTGATCGGAGCCCCCGGTTCGGCTCCAGTAGATTGCGGTGTCGTTGTGGATCTCGAGATTGTAAACGTGGGGTTGCCAGCGGAGCGCCCAGCGCCGATAGCGATCATAGATGCGCAGGTTGGTTTGGCGAGCTTCCGGGTCGCGTGAGACTTCCTCGGCAATCCGGTCTCGAAGGGCGAGACTGACCGCCCGTGCATCCTCCAGGCCGGGGTGTTCCGGAATTCGTACAGAGGTGTACCATCCTCTTTGGATCCAGTAAGACCGGAACGACTTAGGATTGTAGTTGGCGAAATGCTGGACCCATTCGTGCGACGGGTAGCCATGTGGGTTGAGGATGATATCCGGCACCCAGGTGTTTCTTATCTCGCTCAGGACCAGGGCTTCGGTGACCAGAGTATCCGGACGGTTGGCCTGGCCGGGGACATCGGGTCCTAATGCGCTATAGCGTCCGGCATGCAGGCAGTGCGTCGGAGTCAGTTTCTGAAGCTCAAACGCCAGGGCTGCCCCGTCTGGGTTCACCACGGGTTGGATCACTACATTCATCTTCTGCAGATAGCCCTGGAACTCAGAGTCGGTGGCCAGCAGTTCGGCCAGACGCAAGATGTGGGACGTGGAAGATACCTCGTTCGCATGTTGCCTTCCGGTAATCGAAAGCACCGGCTTCCAGGTACTCAGTTTGGCCTGGGAGATCAAATCGGCCTCCATCGGCAGCTTGATCTCCATCACCGAGACCGGGCGCTTCTGATAGGACTGGCCGGCAACGTAGGTCGTGACATTAGGCAGAGTGCCGAGTGTGTGAGCGATCTGCTCACTTTCCGCCGGACTGATGACGTGATCCCAGGCAACCAGCCTGCCCCCGGCTGAGACTACCGGGTTGGATCTCTTGGCGGTCTCATCGACCTTGTAGGTTCGTGTCCGTGCCACCCCTGGAGCTTCGAGGCGGATCTCGATCTGGTCGACCGAGGAGAGCTTGAAAGCTCCTTCAAAAAATCCGGCGAGTTGGAAGCGCGTGAGATTCTCGAGCAGATCGGTGAGCCGTCCGAGCGGTTTGGTGTCTTCCAGTGTGACCAGAAAACCGAGGCGCGATAGTCGGGTAGCTCCTTCCTCAGTCTCGGCCAGGAAAAGAAACGGCTCCGGGCCCTTCACCGGCTTGAGCAGTTTCGTCTCAGTCTTTTCTTCTCCGCCGACTTCCCGGTATTTGATCACCAGCTTGGGGTCTTTCGAGGCGAAACCGGAATACGAGATCTTCAGCGTCGGCGCCTGGCCGCGGCGTTCCGGGTGCATCCAGGGAAGGATGTTTCCAGGAGCCAGGGAACGGGGAGCAACTTGGTCCCGTTCCATCGCCGATTGGGCCATTTCGTAGAAGAAGTCCAGCGTGTCGAAATAGAAGGAATCGTGGAGCGATTCGATAGAGCTAATGTGTTCCTCGTCGATTCCCAGTCGAAAGTCGGGTTCGGAAGTTTCGAGCTCGATTCTGAGGGTATGAAAGAAGGGTGCTTTTTCGGCGGTGGGCCGGCGCCCGGTAGTAGATCTGACGTGATCGTGCACCTGCTTGAGCGTCGACTTCTGGTAGTGATCCCAGATCAGGTCGAGATCTGTTGGTATTCGCTCATCGACTACCTGCCGTTCATCGACCCTCATGCTTAGCCAGCCAGTGGTCACCAGGGAACGGGCCACTTCCGGAAACGTCTCCAGATAAGGCCGTTCGTAGTATTTCGGCGAGAACGTCTCGTCCAGGAGGATCGACCCCCGGGAGTCCTTAGCCGTGACCCGGTAGGTTTCCTCCAAATCGGGCTGCATGACAAACAGAATGGCGGTGAGGGGAACACTCAGGGCGACGGCCAGGACATCGTCAGCCGGGTACAGTTCATTTAGCCAGCGCGCTGGCTCGTTGTAGAAACGTTGATCCTGAGTCGTATCGACTTCAAGGGGTCGCCAGCCGATTTCGATTTCGGCCGCCTCACGATCCCGGAGGCGAGGGGCAATGTCGTCCATCAGCCAGGAGAGTCCCTGTTTGTAGGCGGAGAATACCTTCACGCTGGTATCCACGGCCCCCAGGCGCCGAATTTCAGCCCGCACCTGCCGCTCCAAATCAGCTCTCAGCTCAGGGGCTTCGTTCACACGAATTTCTACTTCGACGGATGGGTCCGCGGCGATTTGGCCTGCGGCTTCCCGAAAGCGGCTCCAAAAGGCATCGACTTCCCATTCCAGTTCGGGCTCTTCGGAAAAGACTTCCACCGGATCGTGCCTGCGGTGGGTTTCGACCCGGACCTCAGCGACGTCCAGAGTGGCTTTCACCTGGCGAGTGAGCCAGACTTCGAAATCTGACGATTGCTCTTCAAAGTAGCCGTCGATCGAAATCGATTCCAGCTCAAGGTCATCAAGGTCTTCGAGAAGTTCTTCAAGCTCGGCTACAGCCAGTGCCGCCTGAGACTCGGTGGTCTTACCATCCAGGAACCCGGCCACCAGTTTCTTGGAGTCGGGCAAGTCCGGGCCCCCTCTCCCGATTTCCCAAAGGTAGGGTGCGCGCCGCGAGAGATAGTCGATGGCAGCCGCTTCGGATGCGGCGTTGTGGCCGGTGATCACGACGGCCGAACTCCCGTTGAGAGCCTCTGGGACGACTTCGATGCGGCCTCTCCCTTCAGGCAATCCGCTGCCCCTCAATTTGCCCTGGCGATCCAGCTCACGCACCAGCTCGTTGTCATGGCCGATAAGAACCAGGGGGCGTCGATCGAGTTCCGGATCCTCGAGTTCCGAGTCGAACCCGAGTAGAGGGAAGGTCAGGCCGGTCGACTCCAGACCCAGCCGGGCTGCCAGATGGGCGGTTGCCGAGGTTGCCGATTCTCCGGCTGGCACCGTGCCCGGGATCACGATCATCATTTCAGCGTCATCGGGAATCTGATCGCGATCGCGGTCCCGCAAGAGGCCCTTTTCGATCCCGAATACTTCTGACAAATCGAAGGTTCTGGCTGGTGCTGGCTGGTGCTGGACGGCTTGCACTGCCACGGCCACGACCGCTCGGGCGAACGGTTTGAAAGCGGGTCGTGGGGCGGCGCGAAGGATTGATTACAGCCTGTGGCAAGCCAATCCGGGGAAGAATGATCATCGAGGATTCCCGTCCTTCGGCCAGCTGAATCGCCAGCTCCGCCACACTTGCATAACTGAGAAGCTCGGTCTGTCGACCTTGGCGATGTTCTTGAACCAGGGCTTGCAAGCTGGCTCGCACCCGCTCGGTTTCTCCCGATCCGAGCTCGACTCTGACCGTCACTCGAACCGCTTCTTTTAGCTCCGCCTCGAAAACGATCTCGTCAAAGGAGACCGACTCCGGGGTGATATCTATCTCACTGAGGTGAGCCTCGATATGACGTGAAATCTTCTCGAAAGTATCGCCATTCTGGCGGCCGATGATAGACCATAGATAGGGGCTGCGAGCGGCAAAGGCTTCTCCCGCCACCTGCGTACCCAGAGGATCGTGTCCCGCAATGATGACGGACTGTGCCGCCCACGTGACCAGTCCCTGCCCCGGATCCAGCGCCAGCGCCCGCTTGACGACAGCCTCGGAGAGAAGCTCGTTGCCGGTTCCGATTAGGATTGTCGGGGTTCCATCCGCAGCGAGTACCCGGTCGGAGGGAAAGACGAGGGGAAGGTTGAGACCGGATGTTTCTAAAGCAAGGCGTGCCGCTACCGCGGTTGCGGCGGCCACCTCCGATGGAGCTGCTACCCTGGGCAAGACGATTCGCACGGAAACGAAGTCGACCTGTCCGTCTCCATTCTTATCCTTTAAGAACCATCCTGGCTCGAAAACGCGTGCCAATCCCGAAACTGAACTCGCCAGATCAGTGGCCGAGCGATTCTCTTCGGCGCTCAGTCGGCTTTTGCTACTCCCTGAGATAGCGAACAGCAACAAGATCAATATCGTCGGAAAGGCAGACAGCTTGGGATGGCGTGAGTACATGGTGGGCTCCCCTGGTGAATAAGTGAATCTCCCGTATAGTAGCGGGATGAGGATCAAGTGGCGAGTCAAAGTAGCATAGGCCTGTGATCCGTCGGCCTCGCATCGCGGGTCTGCTGGCAAGATGCTTGGGTTACTTTTCGGCAGGCAAAATGCCTGCGCTACTTGGCAGGCAAGATGCCTGCGCTACAATGCTCCTGTGCTGATGGCCGCACTAGTATTTTGACTTATTTGAGGACCAACTCCTGAGCGATCCACCACGAGGGAAACCGCCGAATCCGTACCGTCCCGCATCTTCTCCACTGGTCGAAGGGGAGGACGTTTATTGGGAAAAGGGACTCATGGTATTGACCGAGGAATTCCTCAGGCGCCGGGGCTATTGTTGTGACTCCGGGTGCCGGCACTGTCCCTACCGGGACGAGGAAGAGGCGATCAGCAAGCCATCGCTGCACTGGCCCTTGGGATGAAGGTGTCCGGCACCTCGACTTGACTAACCCGGATAATGCACGAGTTTTCGGTTGCAGGGCCGGGATCATCCGCTCTGACTGCGTTACCCACCCTCCGGCTCCTCGACAGAGTGCATGACTATGACTGCGGGGCTCTCGGGTGTAAAGCCTTGTCAGAGCGGCGCTTCCGGCCCTTCGCTTCGAAAACGCGTGAATTATCCGGGCTCAGGCGGATGGATCCACCTACTTCGGCATGTCCGTCGCACTGTGTCCCATCGATCCGTTCTTGTAGACTACGCCTTCCTTCATCACGAAAGTGACGTTCTGAAGGGTTCGGATGTCCTGTAAAGGGTCGGAGTCTACGGCAATGACATCACCGTATTTGCCGGTCTCGAGTGTGCCCATATCCTCCAGGTGTCCCATCAATTTTGCTGCGTGGTAGGTGGCCGATCGAATGGCTTCCATGGCGGGCATACCGACTTCGACCATGTACTCGAATTCCTTGGCGTTTTGTCCGTGTTTGAAAACTCCCGCGTCCGTGCCGAATGCGATCGGGACTCCGGCTTTGTAGGCTCGGGCAAAGGTGTTTTGAATCAACGGTCCGATGGCCAGGGCTTTGGGAACGACGACCGGGCTGTAATAGCCTTCGATCTTGGCCAGTTCAGCCACCGTCTTTCCGGCAATGATGGTGGGAACCAGATAGGCGTTATGTTGCTTGAAGAGCTGGATCGCTTCGTCGTCCAGATAGGTTCCGTGTTCGATCGAAGCCACTCCGGCACGGATCGCACGTTTCATGCCTTCCGCCCCATGAGCATGGGCGGCCACTTTGATACCGAAATCGGCGGCTGTATCGACAATCACTCGGATCTCTTCTTCGGTGAATTGCGGGGTTTGCCCACGGCCCGCCTGGGAAAGAACACCGGCCGTGGCCGTGATCTTGATGACGTCAGCCCCTCTTTTGATCGCCAGCAAAGTAGCTCGCCGGGCACTTTCAACACCGGCCACGATCCCCTCTTCTGGACCTGGTACCGACAGAATGTCCTCTCGATAGGAATTAGTCGAGTCGGCATGTCCTCCCAGGACGGCCAACGACTTGCCAGCCACGAACATTCGCGGGCCGACGATCTCGCCTCGATTGACGGCATTTCGGAGTGGGATGTCCACGGTCGCTGTGCCGCCTACGTTTCGAACTGAAGTGAATCCGGCCATCAGCGTTCTTCGCAGGTATTTGGTCGCTATCAGGGCGAAATCGGCGTCGTAGAGCTGGAAGCGCCGGAGATAGCCTCCTTTTTGTGTCTCATTGCCCAGATGGGTGTGCATGTCGAGCAAGCCGGGAAGCACATACTTGTTGCGGAGATCGATGACGCTATCCCCTGGAGCGGGAGCCGAAAAGCCATCTTCCACCGCACTGATTCGGCCACTTTCAATAATCAGCGTGGTCTGTCCCCGGAGTTGATCCGAGACTCCGTCGATCAGGTTTCCACAATGGACCAGTGTTCGCTGAGCCAACAACGGTTGCAGAAACAGGAACAATGAGACGATGCCAATCGTAATTTTCTTCATGCAGCCTCCAATTTCGATCTGCGATTTAAGCGGTCAGGGTTCGGATCCATCTATTTGAGCCGTGAGCCCACTGAGATTAACACGATTCCCAGGACAGTCTCGCGCACTCCGCACTCCAAATTGCACTCTCGCATGGTCCGGCTCAGCCGGAGGCAGAACCGGGGGCGATCAGTCAACCCGATCTCTCTTTTGCTCCAGCTCCTGCCAACGGGCATAGAGACGGTTGACGGCTTTCTCGGCTTCTTCCAACTCAGTGCAGGCCACCACCAAACGAGGGGCGTCAGACACGATCGCCGGATCTTCAACAGCGGACCGCTTTGACTGCAGACGCTCCTCGGCCTTAAGAATAGTTTCTTCCATGCGCTCAAGTTCACGAGCCTCCTTGTAAGTCAGTTTTTTCTTGGTCTTGGCAGGGCGGTATCGGGCCTTTTCGACTCCGTCGGACGGGGGCTGGCCGGAGCCTTGCGAGCGCTGCCATACTTCCCATTGAGAATAGTCGGCAAAGCACTCCGCCCTCCCACTTCCGTCCAAGCCCAGAACCAGCGTCGCGACCCGGTCCATCAAGTAGCGATCATGGGTGACTATTACCAGGGCGCCTGAGAATTCCAGCAGACTCTCTTCCAACACTTCCAGAGTTGGGATGTCGAGATCATTTGTCGGTTCGTCCAGAAGCAGAAGGTCGGCCGGTTGAAGCATGAGCTGGGCGATCAGGACCCGAGCTCTTTCTCCGCCCGACAATCGCCCCACCGGCTGGCTCAATGCCGGCTTGGAAAACTGGAAGCGAGCTGCCCAGGCAGCGAGGTGAATCACCCGTCCCTGATAGACCACCGAGTCACTCTCTGGTGCTAGAGCTCGTCTCAGTTTCAGGTCGGGATCCAATTCCCGTTTCTGATCAAAATAGACGGCTTTTAATTTCTTTGCCCGGCTGAGCTTACCTCTTGTCGGTTTAAGCTCGCCTCGAAACAGGCGTAAAAGGGTGGTCTTGCCACTGCCGTTCGGTCCTACCAGGCCGAGTCGAGTACCCGGGCCAAGCCGCAGGTTGATTTCGGAGAACAGAGTCCGCTCCGGGAGGGCGAACCCGACTTGTTCTAACTCGATCAGCTGCCGAGAGCGGCGATCGCTGGCAGAAAAGTCGATTCCTGCAGTGCGCACACGTCGCCTAGCGCGGAGATCGCCTAGCTCACTGATCATTCGTTGGGCCTCGTCGATTCGAGACTTGGACTTGGTGCCTCTCGCCTTGGGTCCCCTGCGGAGCCACTCGATCTCGCTTTTGACGCGGATCGAGAGAGATTTCTGGCGCCGCCCCAGAGCCTCGAGCGACTCTTCGCGGGCTTCGAGAAATTTACTGTAGTTGCCCTTGATCCGGAGTAGACCATTCGTGTAGACGCGGTTGAGTTCGACTACCTCGTTGGCAAAATTCTCAAGCAGGTAGCGATCATGGCTGACCACGACCGACGCGAAATCAGAGCCGAGGAGTGCCTCCTCCAACCACTGGATTCCAGCCAGATCGAGATGGTTCGTGGGCTCATCGAGGAAGAGGATGTCAGGTGCCTGGGCCAAGCCAGCTACGATAGCCAGGCGCTTGATCCAGCCCCCAGACAGAGATGCGGCCGGCGTTTCCGGGTTGTCAAAACCAGCCCGTCCCAAGGTCTTGGCCAACATGGAGAGGCGATCCGCTTCTGGCACTGCCGCCCGTGCGATGGCTTTCTCGACCACCGAGCGAACGGTTGCCCCGGCCCCGAACTCGGAATGCTGCGCCACGTAGCTGAGGCGAGCCTGTTTGCGGACCGCAACCTGACCTTTGTCGGGCAAAATCTGCCCCACCAGAATCTGTAGCAAGGTCGACTTGCCGGCACCATTGGGGCCAATCAAGCCGACGCGATTCCCCTCGGAAACTGCGAAGGAGATGTCCTTCAAGAGCGGAATTACACCGTACTGCTTCGATATCCCCTGCGCGTTGATAATTGGCGGCAATGATCTGACCCCTTTTCTGTGGTCCTCAGCGGAATGAGGATAGCAGCGTAGGACAAGTTGAGAAGCGGAAACTTAAAGTAGCGCAGGCATCTTCAAGCTGTCTCAAAACTGGCCAGAACCGCAATCTCTTCGCTTGACCCTCCTGCTCGCGATAAATATGCTGAGCCTACCGACGAAACTTGATTCCTGAAAGGAATCCTATGAAAAGATGGATCATTGCACCCCTGGTTCTTATCAGCTCTCTTTTTGCCATCTTTGCATCGGTGGCCGCGCAGCAGCCCCAGATCACGGTCATCCGTGCTTCCCGGCTCATTGACGGGAGTGGAGCCCCTCCTTTGAACGAGGCGGTGGTTGTGATTCAAGGAGACGAGATCGCCCAGCTGGGTCCAGCCAATAGTGTCAACATCCCAAGCGCCGCCCGGATCATCTACTTGCCGGGATACACTCTGCTGCCGGGCTTGATGGACTGCCACGACCACATTACCGGCCGGCCTGGCGATGGAGGGGATACGCACCGGCTTCGAGAATCGACCGCCCACCAGGCCATATGGGGAGTTGCCAACGCTAAGATCACCCTGGAAGCAGGCTTCACGACGATTCGTAATGTAGGTTCCGGCAGCTACGCCGCCGCCGCTCTCCGCGATTTGGTAAATGAGGGCCTGGTTCCCGGGCCCCGAATGTATGTGGCGACCCGGGGACTGGGCACGACGGGAGGCTAGGCCGATATCAACGGCTGGAGCCCGGAGATCGAGTTCCCCGGATACGCTGAGATCGTGGATGGGGAGGCCGAGGTCCGTAAGGCCATTCGTACCCAGATAAAGTTCGGTGCAGACTTGATCAAAGTGACCGCCACGGGCGGAGTCCTTTCCGCCGGAGATTCCGTGAGTTCCCAGCAATACACCTATGAGGAACTCAAGGTGATGGTAGACGAAGCAGCCATGGCAGGCCGAAAAGTTGCAGCTCATGCCCACTCCCCGGCAGGAATGAACGCAGCCATTCGAGCGGGTGTCGCCTCGATCGAACATGGCAGCCTCATTGATGACTTGGGAATTCAGTTGGCCCTAGAAAAGGGCACTTTCATAGTCCCAACTCTCTATACCCTGGATTTTATTATTGCAGAAGGCAGAGAGTATGGCGTGCCGGACTATGGGATAGAGAAAGCCATCGCGATGGCTAAAGCCCAACGGGAGAGGTTGCGCGCCGCCTACCAGGCCGGAGTCAAATTCGCCTACGGAACCGATGCCGCCGTTTTCCCGCATGGTCGCAACGCGAGGGATTTCCCGATCCTGGTGGAGCAACTCGGCGTGCCTCATCTGGAAGCCATAAAGATGGCCACAGCCAACGCTGCGGAATTGATCGGAATCGCGGACCAGGTCGGTACACTAGAAGTCGGAAAATGGGCCGACATCATCTCGGTCGAAGGCAATCCCCTGGAGAACATTCGCCTGCTCGAAGATGTGAAATTCGTGATGAAGAGTGGAATCGTATACAAGTCAGCTGAGGGAGGCGATCGAAAAAAGGCCCGTTTGCAGTAGTCCGCAATTTATTTTGGTTAGCTCTGTCCTTCAATCCAAATCCTTAATTGCCTCGAGGTCGAAGACGACACTTAATTCGACGCTACGACCTACATCTTTCCTGGCTACTGCGAATACAAGCTCCGGGTTAGAGTTCTCTCCCCGGATGACATTGAAGTGGTTTCGGAGGTGTGGGGCCTTCCCAGGCCGCGAGAGAACCGTCAGGCCCGAATTTAAAGATTCTATTTTCAATAGAATCGCCGCCTCAGAAGGCGCCTCCCACGGTTCTGAAACTCGGCTTTCCTTTGCGACACCATCCCCCCTTGGTGGCTACACGGGAGCTCAGTTTCTTTTCCGAATGATCGGGCCACCGGCCGGGGACGGGGCTAACCTGAAACTTGATCACCCTCTGACTTGAGTCTTGTCTGCTTCGCCTCCTCAGAGCCGATCCACGCTTTGTAAGAGTTAGATTTGCTGACGAACCCGGCTGTCCAGGCCGAATTCGGCACAGGGACCCCTCAGGCAGGGCATTGTACCCGCCCCCCCGGACCCTTCCTGCGCTCTGAGCACCGGTACTGTGCCCGGCTCAAAGCTCTCCTTCCAGGAGAGCGGAGTTCGCCGGCACATCTGGGCTCCTACAAAGCATGGCGTGCTTCCACGGCCGCGAAGCAGATCAGAATCGAAGCGGGTCCCAGTTTCTTGCTTGAACGATGCGGTGCAGCCGGAGGCACCACTAAGCTGAAACTTGAATCCGGATGACGACCTAGACGAGCGATTCCGAAATAACGTGTCAATTGCGAAACGGGTCTTACGAGTCGAGGTCAAGGAGAGAGGAGGAAGTCGATACCCGGCATCTTCGACGACTCTCGACACAGCGATCGGCCGCAACATTTTGTTGGCTAGGCCGGCAACAGCTTGCAGGCTGTACAACAAGCCCCGTTCGCCCGTAGGGTTGGGGCGGGACGCGGCCAGCTCTTTGTTGCTCGGAGCTCGAAGATGGCCTGCATCAATCTCGTCCTCGCGCCTCGACCTGACTCGCGTCGCGCTCCCAAGAATTGGTACGTTATTTCAGAATCGCTCGTCTAGGTCTAGGAGACAATCCTGCAAGGCTCCGCCCCGTCCTGCAGGCTCCAGAGCTCCCTCAAAAGACCACCGGCATCCGCTCTTGGGTCTCCAGATTGAACAGTCCCTGATCTGTCAAAGCATATTTCCAGGGGGAGCAGGTGAGGTTGATGAAGGTCAGCAAGTCGGTGGTGTGCCCAGCCAGGGAGGCAATCGGATTGAACTCGTTGGCTGCACGGTCTAACGCTTCGATCTTTTGTGCCACCGAGCGGGGATCTTCATGGGTCATCAGGCCGGCGATAGGCAGCGCCAGTTCCGCCAGGACCTGGCCCTTGAGTACGACAACGAATCCCCCCTGCAACTCGGCCACCCGATTGGCGGCAAAGGCCATATCTTCATCGGTCGCGCCCAGGACCGCGAGATTGTGGTGGTCGTGGTTGACGGTCCAGGCAATGGCCCCTTTGTCGAAGCCCATCTCCCAGAATGAAGACCCAATCGATCCGCCGCGCCCATAACGCTCGATGATCGCAAACTTCGTAATTCCGCGAGGCAGATCCCGCTGCACGAGGCCATTGCTGACAGGCAAGGTTGTAGTGAGGGGACCCAAGTCGCGCGAGAAGTATCGAGGTTTCAACACATAAGCGTTGACTTCGGACCGGCCCGCCGGAGCCTGGATTCTGAAATCGCGTGGCTCGAGAGGTCGTTTCAGGACCATCCGGTCGCGGGCGTCCTCAGGTATGGAAGGCGTCGGAAATCGTTTCACCAATTGGCCGCCTTCAACCACCAATTCTCCGCTAGCGACAACCTTTTCGATCTGCACCCGTTCGAGATCGGATATGACCAGGACATCGGCATAACGGCCGGGCACCAGAATTCCGATTTCTGTGTCCACGCGCCAGTGACGGGCATTGTTGATGGTAGCCATCTGATAAGCGACCGGGACGGGCACTCCGTAGGCAATTGCTTGCCGAACTTCGTGATCCATGCTGCCCCGAGCGAAGAGATCAGCGGCAGTGCGATCGTCGACGCAGAGACCGACCCGCGACCAGTCGCGAAGCGGTAGTTGTAGAAACTGTTTGAAGACCTCTTCCGTACGTTCGGTCTTGAGCTGCAAGTAGACACCTTTTCGCAACATGGTCAGTGCTTCGCCGACCCGGGCGGAATGACTGGAGGCGATTCCGGCCGCTGTCCAGGCGTCCAAGACTTCAAGCGGAGGGCTTCCATGGCCCTCCACGTTGCGCTGGGAATCAATCGCTGCCTGGATGACTCCATGGAGGAACTCCGAGCCGTCCAGGACACGGGGAAGGTCCATGACTTCCCCGATACCTCGTACCCGCCCGCCCCATCGACGGAAGGCTTCGGTGGCTTCCTCGTAACCTATGCGGCCGCTGGTCGTTTCGACGGGACTGGGAGGCGTTGCGGAAGAGACGGAGGGGTAGATTCTCTGGGGGAGGCGGCGGCTCTCTTCAATGAAGTATTCAACTCCCGGGAGTCCATTGGCGGCATTCGTGATTTCGTGGGTACCCTCGAAGTAGGAGGTCAACCCCATCGGCAAGGTAACTTCAGCTTGACGGGTCGGGCTGAGGCGGCTGCTTTCACAGTGGTAGTGCGGATCCACCAGCCCGGGTGCGAGGAACAGTCCCTCGGCATCCACGATCCTGGTCGCGGGTCCGATACATCGCGAGACGTCTCCCACCGCCGCAATGCGATCGCCGGAAACGGCGAGAGACATTTCGGGCAGCAATTCGGCGGTCGCGGTATTGAGTAGAGTTCCGTTTAAGATGACCAGATCCGCAGGCTCCTTGCCGAGAGCGACTTGCATCGATTTCACTCGTGTTTGGCGGCGCCTGTTGGCGGCGGCCAAATCCGGACCAGCAGGGGCTTGCGCCTCCGACGCCCCCGGCTGCACCGCGCACGCCGCCTGCGAAGGGATCGCGGCTGCCGCTCCCAGGCCGCCAAGCCTGAGAAAGCTGCGACGGGAAAAGAGTTTTCCCAAAAGTTCCTCGAGTTATCTTTTCATGGTTTTCCTATACACCACCCACAGCTCAGCCGCAACCGATTGGCTTCGTGGCCAGCAGAAGTGCAAACGAAGAGACATAACGCGGGGGCCGTAACCTAAAAATGAGTTAATTTCAGTCGACCGCCGAGCAGATGAGGCCGAAGTGAGACTATCAGGGCCGCCCCAGGGCGCAGCAGTGGCGAGCAATCGCCAGGCGCAACATAGCGGAGCCGCAAGTGGAAGTGCCGCGCCAGTTTAAAGCGGAGTTTGGGCGAATCGTCGCCAAGTTTCCCGCGCTCGCGCTGCCGCTTGGCGCTCTGTTATTCGGCGCTCGATCGGCAGGGCCAGCGGTTGATCAAAACCGGTTCTTCAATTCTCGCCACGGCCAGTTTCAGGTCAGCTGATAGCCTGCTCCCAAATCACGAGCAGGATCCCTGCCGTGACCAGGGCGACGCCGGGCAACTGACGCACAACCGATCGGTCCTGTAGCAAGAAAATTGAGATCAACACCGAGCAGACCATCTCCACATGGCCCACGGCTTTCACGTAGGCCACCAGGGCCAGAGCGTAAGCCCAATACCAGCAGAGGCTACCCGAGAAGCCAGTCAGGCCGATCAGGGACATCCTTCTCCAGTGCTTTCTGATGAGTGGCAGCTGGGCGGGTGTCGCAAGAACCAAGTAGCCGGTTGCCAATAGCACCTGGATCCACACGGTGTGAAACAGGGTATGAGAGGCGGCTTCAAACCGACCCTCCCCCAGCCGTGGGTTGAGAGGGCCAGCTCCTCAGTCGCTTCCTTCAGGAAAAAGCTGGTCAATACCAGAAGCAGACCGGAAGCGATGGCCTGGACTGTACCCAGGTCGAGGTGAAACGCCCGGATCCATCCAGTCGGCTCCCGATCTTTCTTCAGATTGATGAAAAGAACTCCGACTCCACACAAGAGAACCCCCAGCCAGCCGGACGGTTCAGGCGCTTCCGCAAAGAAAAGAACTCCCAGCAGGGCGGCGAAGACAACCTCCAGTTTGTGCAAGACGATCGACTGGGCGAAGCCGGATCGCCTGAAGGCCGCTACCAGGGCAACATTGCCCAGTAGCTGGGAACCAGCCGTCAGAAAACACCAGAAGAAGAAGGATCCTGAAAGTTGCAACCAGCCGAGATTGAGTCCAAGAATGGTGACGAGTAGGGTCGCCAATGGGAGATTGAATGCAAAGCGGGCCCAGCTGTTCATGGTCGGGGAAATGGTGCTCGAGAGGCTCCGAGCCAGAGTATTGCGGACCGCCTGGAAGCTGGCCGCGAAGAGAGTAATGACGATCCACATAGGTGCTTACCATCATCCGCATTCCCCCTTCCAGATGCTAGTTGGGACCTGAGGAGGCGAAGGCTCCGCCTCAAACCGACGAGACGCTTCCAGGGAGATCTTGGCGAAGCCCCTCGGAGTGCGCGCGGCCATGCCGCCGCCTTCCCCTCGGAAGCGGCTCCTTGGACTGCGCGTCCCGCTTGCCGATTTGGGGAGGTGAAGGCTGTGGCATGGGAGCCTATTGCCGAACTCTTCAGGCTACTCAAGATCACGACGCTCAGCGGGATACCAAAGCGTTAGCAAGCTACGCGCACTCCAAATCGGCGCGCTTCGGGCCGGAGGACGACTCTTGAGCCGGGAGGCGAGGCGATTTGGTGCTGCAGCGGGGTTGTTGGCAATGACTTGGCGGATCTGCAAGAAATCGAGCTGCCGCTTTGGTATCCGGACGACAGGATCAGAACTCTAGATTCGCCATTTTTGAGTCTTGTGCTATAGCACCCCATTATTCGGACAGGCCTAGTGCCCAAGGCGTCGCTTCGCGGCGCAATTACGATCGCGTCGCTCCAGGAGTTTCTGTCCATGGGCTGAGGCCTTGACTTTTTGGCCGGGCTCACTCCATCCTCCCAGTAGCTATAGCAGTCCGATCAATTTCACAATCTCGAGGGAATTCATGCGCTTGAATGAGATGAAAAAACAGTTGCGCACGCTTTTTTAGACCGGTTTCTTGCTGGCTCTCCCTGTGCCTGTCTCGGCAGCCACGGTAAACCAGAATCAACTGCAGGGAGCGCTCCAATGGAGATTCATCGGACCTTCCACGGGGGGGCGCGTCACTGCCGTCAGCGGAGTTCCGGGGCAGCCCCTCGTCTACTACATGGGCGCGACAGGGGGAGGAGTCTCGAAGAGTGAGGATGGAGGGCTTTCCTGGGCTCCCATCTCAGACCCTTATTTTCGCACTGGATCTATAGGCGCAATCGCGGTTGCCCCGTCTGATCCGAATGTTCTCTATGTGGGAACTGGAGAAGCCTGTCTGCGAAATGACATCTCTCACGGAGATGGTGTTTACAAATCGGAGGATGCGGGAAAGACCTGGAGCCACGTTGGCCTGGATCAGACCCGGCACATTTCCCGAATCCGCGTCGATCCCCGAGATCCCGACCGGGTCTACGTGGCCGCGCTGGGACCCGTCTTCGGGCCTGGCCGGCAGCCGGGTGTCTTCCGATCCGAGGATGGCGGGCAGAACTGGAAGCGAGTTCTCTTTGTGGACGAGAAGAGCGGTGGCCCTGCCAGTGGCCTCTACAAATCGACCGACCGCGGAGAGAGCTGGACTGAACTGACTAGCGGTCTGCTGGCTGGAATCAAGGGCAGAGTGGGAGTTGCCGCCTCGCCAGCACGGCCGGGGAGGGTCTGGGCTCTGGTTGAAGCCGAGAATGGGGGACTCTACCGTTCTGACGATTCCGGCCAGAGCTGGAGCCAGATCAACGACGATTTTCAACTGCGCTGGCGACACTACTACTACACCCACGTGTTTGCCGATACTCTGGATCCCGAGACGGTCTATGTCCTGACGTCCCCCTTCATGAAGTCAGTCGACGGCGGTCGTAGCTTTCGCTCCATCCGAGTTCCCCATGGCGACACACATGATTTATGGATTGCACCCGAGGACAACCAGCGAATGGTCGGGAGCAACGACGGCGGTGCCAATGTCTCGTTCAACGGAGGCGCCAGTTGGACTGGGACGGAGAATCAGGCTACCCGGCAGCTCTACCATGTCACCACCGACAACCAGTTCCCGTATCGGGTCTACGGTGCCCAGCAAGATGGATCGACCATCTCCGTTCCCAGCCGTGGGGGGGGGATCGTTCGGCGGAGTCCCGGATCGCTATCCCGTGTGGGGAGGCGAAAGCGGATACATTGCCGTCCACCCGGAAAACCCGAACATTGTCTACGCTGGAACCTATTGGGGAAGATTGACTCGCCACGACCACAGCACGGGTGCGACACGGAACATCTCGGTCAGTCCGGAGCTGCCGGCCGGCCGACCGGCGGCAGAGTGGACTTATCGGTTTAATTGGAGTTTTCCCGTCCTTCTTTCCCCTCACGATCCGAGGATTCTTTACGCCGCCGGCAACATCCTCTTCAAGAGCACCACCGAAGGGGAAAGTTGGGAAGCAATCAGCCCCGACTTGACCCGCAACGACAAGAGCAAGCAGCAGGACGGCAGGCTGAGTCAGATCTATGACACGATCTTTACGGTTTCAGAGTCTCCCCTCACAGCCGGTGTGATCTGGGTGGGGACCGATGATGGACGCGTCCAATTGACACGCGACGGAGGCAAGAACTGGGTTGACATGACCCCACCGACCCTCCCGGAGTGGAGCCGTGTCAGCCTTGTCGATGCCTCCCCTCACGATGCTGCAGCCGCCTACCTCGCGGTGAACCGCTTCGATCTGGGCGACCCGGGAGTCTACATCTTTCGAACTCATGACTACGGGCAGTCCTGGCAATCGATAACCCAGGGAATCGAGGAGGGAGATTTCGTGCGAGCGGTTCGAAAAGATCCGGTTCGCCAGGGCCTGCTCTTCGCCGGGACCGAAACCGGTGTTTACTTCTCACTCAATGACGGAGCCGACTGGCAAAGACTTCAGTTGAATCTGCCAGCTGTTCCGGTCCACGATCTGACGATCAAAAACCAGGATCTGGTGATTGCCACTCATGGCCGATCTTTCTGGATCCTCGACAACATCTCTCCGCTGCGACAGTGGAAGGAGGGGGCGATGAACGGCCTCCAGCTGTTACAACCTGCAACCGCTCATCGCTATGCTCGCAGCATGGCGACAATCGATTTCTACCTGCCCAGGACCCCGCAAGCGCCCGCTATTCTGGAAATCCTGGACGGTAGCGGTCAGCTCGTCCAACGTTACCAATCGTCGAGAGATGCCCCCACATCCCGGAGTCCTGGAGGTCGACGGGGAGGCGGCCGACCAGTGTTGCGAGCCGGAGTGGGGATCAACCGTTTCCGATGGGACCTACGCTATCCGGACGCCAGCCTCCTGGAGGGTGAACCTACTTTCCTGTTCGGTGGATCTTCGCGAGGTCCGGTCGCAGTGCCGGGCAGCTATCAGGTCCGGCTCACCGCCCTCGGAAGCACCCAAACGGCCACTCTCCGCATTGAACCTGATCCACGCGTCTCGGCCAGCCCGGCCGATCTCAAGGAACAGTTCAATCTGCTGATCGCGATTCGAGACGCGGTCAGCCAGACTCACAACACTGCCAGCCGCATCCTAAAGGTGCGGTCCAGTCTGAGAGACTTGGGGGATCGGCTCCGAGAAGTAGATGTGGATGGCCGACAATCGTTTCTGGAGAACGTTCGCAAGCTGGATTCCGATTTTCATTCTGTGCTCAGCTGGCTCGTCGAACTCCGCTTTCGAGGCATCGATGACCAGATGCTGGAGTACCCCCTTCAACTCAATAACAAGATTGCTTCTCTGCAAGGAGTCGTGGCCAGCGCCGATGCTGCGCCGACCCAGCAAGCTCGACAGGAGTTCGAGAATCTGTCGCGGCAGCTGGCCCAGCAACTGGCTCGATTTGGAGAACTCATCGGAAAGCAATTGCCGGCCCTCAACCGCCAGATAAAGCAGGCCAACATTCCAGCGATCGGGGTTCCCTTAATGGACCAAAAGTAGCTAGACGAGCGATTCCGAAATAACGTGCCAATTGCGAACGGGTCTTGCGAGTCGAGGTCAAGGAGAGAGGAGGAAGTCGATATCCGGCATCTTCGACGACTCTCGACACAGAGATCGGCCGCAACATTTTGTTGGCCAGGCCGGCAAGAGCTTGCAGGCTGGACAACAAGCCCCGTTCGCCCGTAGGGTTGGGGTGGGACGCGGCCAGCTCTTTGTTGCTCGGAACTCGAAGATGGCCTGCATCAATCTCGTCCTCGCGCCTCGACCTGACTCGCGTCGCGCTCCCAACAATTGGTACGTTATTTCACAATCGCTCGTCTAGGCCGTCATCCGAATTCCGTGGAGGGTGCGGAGCTGGCAGGCAAGATGCCTGCATTGCTAATGTGTGAAATCTGAAATTTTTGTTAGGATTTCTTGGCCGCACACTCGTAAGTTGTTCTGCATCTGTCGTTTCAGACTGGTAGCGAAAATTGAAAACCGGCTTTTATCGACCGCGCCATCCTTCGGTTGCGGCGCTGAATAACGGAGCGCCGTGGCGTCAGCCCGGGGCCTGCCCTCCGAAGTCTTGGCGAGCTCAGGTGGGGTCGACTGCCAGAACGCGGGTTTGGAGCGCCCAATTTCAGAGCGCCAAGCGGCAGCGCGAGCGCTGGAAGGCTTGGCAACGATCTGCCGAAACTCTGCTTAAGACCGGCGCGGCGCTTCCGCTTGCGGCTCCGAGACCCGTACTTCGGCCTCATTAGCTCGTCGGTCGATTTAAACTGACTCCTTTTCGGTTGCGGCCCCAGCGCTATGCTCCTAGGAGTCCGCGCGGCAGGAGTTTCTGATCAACGTGGAATTTCCAATTCTTGAGTTTATGTTTCGGGGTGCCCTATAAGAGAAAGGGCGATCTTTATCGTGCTTCCGCTTGCAGAGGCGGCCGAACTGCTGAAAATGAGCCCAGGGGGAGGGCATCTTTCCGTCCGAACCTGCTCAGCAGGTGGGTAGGCGCCCATTCATGCGTTTCAAGTTCAGGGCGAGACAGACCAGGTCCCACTCGCCTTCCACTTTCTCGAGTCCCCTCAAGCTGAAGGTTCGAAAGCCAAGGACCTGTTTAACCCAGCCGAATACAGGTTCCGCGATCACCTTGCGCCGGCGGTAGACAGTTTGCCCCGCCTCCGTGCCCAGCTTCTTGAACATGCGAAGCGTGGCGGGGAGATTTTCCGACGGCTCTGGATCTCGCCCCTCTCGGCCCAAAGAGATGTAGCCATCGATCTCGCGTTCTTCTAGACCTTCAAAGTTCTCCTCGGACTTATACCCGGCGTCGGCCACTACCTGCTCGGGAGGGTGCTCCAGGTTCTCTTGGACCGCATCGATCATCCCCAGTAATTGTCTGTTGTCGGCCGCGTTATTGGTAACCCCCGTGGCCACGATCATCTGTGTCTCCTCATCCACAGCGGCTTGCGTGTTGTAGCATTGTTCGAATCCCCCAGAGCTCTTCATGATTCGACTTTCCGGATCTGTAAAGTTGTCTTGGGCCTTCTCCTCGGGAACTCCAAACTCCCGCTTGAAGGGGCGTCCTCCGCGCGGGTTCTTGCGACCGTCTCCGGGCTTGCGGCCGCGCTTCCGATCCGCCTCGGCCTGCCGTTGCTCCACGCGCTGCTTTGCCTCCCCGATCTTTTTCAGCCGATCTTCGCGGCGGCGTAACTCTTCAGGCAGTTCGTCTCCCTGATTCTCTTCGCCGTAGAGCTCGTCTTCCGCTTTATCCACCTGCTGCGCACGATCCAACAGTTCGGCGATCTCTCCTTCCAGCCTTTTCTCTTCTTCCAACATCCGTGAATAGCTCATCGCCTTATGTTTGCTGGCGTTGGCCTTGATCTTACAGCCGTCCACCGCCACTCGCCCCAGCTTGACCAATCCCGCCTCGGCCGCGAGCCGCGCCACCTGTCCAAACAGTTTCTTGAACTCTTTGAGATGACGTTGACGAAACTCCGCCATCGTCCGGTGGGCTGGGAAATTACCCGCCGACAACACTCGAACAGCCACGTCCTCATACACTCGACGAGCCAGTTTCCGCGACGAGAACGTTCCCGTCGCGTACCCATAAATCAGGATCTTCACCATCATCCTCGGATCAAACGGCCGATTGCGCCGCCCGTCCCCTTCGTACGGCGCGTAGAATCCACTCAGATCCAGCTCATCCACCGTTTCGGAGATAAAGTAGGACAGATGATCTTCCGGCAACCAATCTCGCGGGGAGGGGGGTAGCAAGAAGCTCTGCTCCGGCTGGTACTTCCGAAATGTCGTTCCCATATCGCCATTTTATTCACCAGCCCGGACATTTCCTGCCGCGCTGACAAGGCGTTACGCCCGAGGGCCGCGGAAGCATAGTCGTGCACTCTGTTGAGTAGCCCGAGGGTGGGCAACGCAGTCAGCGCGGATGATCCCGGCTCTGCAGCCGACAACGCGTGCATTATCCGGGCTAGGTTTCAGCCTAGCGAAGCTTCGCCTCAGACCGACGAGCGGTGTTGGTCCGATGCTGGCACCCTTTCCTTTGCCTTTGCCCGTGCCCTCGCCCTTCCGGATAGTTGTCAGCGCAGGCCTTGGGAAAGGCATGCAATTGGGAACCGGAGTCCTGGTACCAACGAGTCTGGCTTTCCCGACCTCCTTCGCCAAGGCTACGGAGGGTAGACGTTCGCGCTGCCGCTTGGCGCTCTGAGAGCCGGCATTGCAACGCCACGGTCCGGTTATTCACTCCCAGTGAACTGCAAGGCCCCAGCCCTTGGCTAGTTAGAAAGGAAGCCACTTGGAGCCCCATTTACTTGAACATCCCGGTAGAATTGTCAAGCGTTTTTTCATGAGCGGATCTCGTAGTCGCGGTCCTCGGTGAGCATTTTCCATAACACTCGAACCAGATGACGGGCCTGGGATCGGATAGCTTGGTTGTATCTTTTGCCTTCGGCTCTCTTCTTGGAGTAGTAGGTCTGTGACTGGGGAACCTCGCGCAGGTGCCGGGCCACAGCCGCCATCATGGCCTGGCGAGTTCGCTGGTTCACATGACGGGTGCGTCGAGCTCCCTCCGTCTGGGAGGAGGAGTTGTCCAAAGTGGCCATCCCCAGGTACATGGCCAGGCTCGCCTCGCCGGCGAAGCGCTCCAGTGTGCCGATCTCGCCTGCCAACTCTGCGCTGGAAATGATTCCGAAGCCAGGGATACTTCTGATCCTCTGAGCCATTGCGGAGCGCTGAGTCAGGTCCTCAATGGCATTATTCAACTGGGCGATCTGCTCGAGCAATTCCAGCATGCGTCGGGCATCGTGGAGGATCATCTCCCCCACCCATTCGACTTCTGCGGAAAAGTGAGCCTCTTTCTGCCAGCTTTGGATGATGTCAGCATAAAAGGAACCGATCCGTTTGATCTGCAATACACTGTGGCGGCGTAGCCGGCTGAGTTGTCGCAGGTCCTGTCGGGCCGTTAGGAAATTTAAAAACCAGCGGTTGTCGACCGACCCGGTCAAGGCGCTCAACTCAGGACAGATCGCTTGCCGGTCGGCCAAGAGGCGATTTCCCAGACTTACCTTCTCATCCACCAGCTGCCTGCGCCTGCGCGTCAATCGTTTCAGTTGTTGGTTTTCTGCCGGAACCGGCTTGACCTCCTGGATCACGTTCTTGGCCCGCTTCAAAGTGTCGCCTAGCTGAAACAATTCCAGCATTTTATCGGTGTCAATCTGATCGGTCTTGGCCGGAGCTGGAAAGATCTCTTTGAAGCGAGCCAGTTTCAGGTTGTTGACATTCAACAACTTGTAGCCGCGTTGCTGAATCTGCTGATCCAAGGGCCGGGCCCAGCTGTTTTAGCCTTCCATGGCCACTTCAACGGGCCGCTCCAAACGCTGGCGGTGGAGCTCCACGCGGCCAAAGAAATACTCGAAACCTTTCTGGTTGTGGGCAATACTGAACCCTTCCAGAACCTGGCCTTCCGACAAGCCAACTCCCACCCGGTGGCTCTTGCTGCCCACATCAATCGCCACTCGAATCGTTGGCTTTGTCATTTGCCTCCCTTCCTATTTGCTCTTGAAAAATTCGGGCTCATCCAAAACAACACGTCTACCATTGAAGCCACTTCGGCACCATCCCGGAAGCAATCTTTGGATGAGGAAAAAGGAGGGAACGAGGCGGCAGTTCAAGTTGAGTCACTCCTCACGGACTGACAGAGCAAGCCACACCTCATTCCCCGACTCCAGCTTAGTTGTTTTCCAAAGCGGAGCCAATCTTCATGTGGCCTGACACCCAATCCAACCATCCTAACTGTGGAAACCGCCGCGCTGTGCAAAGCTAAGAGAAACCGACATGGCAGCAACTGACCCCCTCGCTCAGGAGTTTTCCCCCTCTTCACACAGCGCTCGGAAAACGGCTCGCGGGGCTCGCTCGTTTCCCACCGTTCCCACAGTTTCTGCTGCTGGATATATGCTCTCTGAAAATTCCTTTTCTCTCGGAATGCTATGGTAGACAGAGTTTTGTAGGCTCGAGCCTTCCACGGGTCAAATGGATTGGGATTCCAATTTTTTGAATCCATTTCAATTTCTTGGATCCGCTAATTCTCGCAATGTCGGTTGTCTGACAACTCGAGGGGAACGATGAGCAGTCGTAAATCCTTGTCCAAGGGCGTTTCACAAGACGAGCACTCGTGCCCAACTATACCTTCAATACCTGAATTGTGGGTTAGGTAACATAATAGGCGGCAAGGAAACCTTGCAGCCAATAGAGAGGATCAGATGGCAACACCAACAAGGTACTCCAACCCTTTTCACCGACTCCTGAGCGTTTCCGGAGTCGTTTTGTTTTGCTCGGCTTACTCGCTCTTGTCGTTGGCGCAACGCCTGTTCTGGCTCAGCAGACCGGGGGCCGGTTGACCGGCACGGTGTCGGATGATTCCGGAGCCATGATTCCCGGAGTCATGGTCACGGCGACCCATGAAGAGACCTCGATTACTTCGGAGTCCATAACCAACGACAGCGGAGTCTATAACTTTTCCAATCTGCTACCCGGGACCTATACCCTTTCGGCCGAAATGAGTGGTTTCAAGAAGGATACGGTAACCAATTTCCTGATCGAAACCGCCACGACGAAGCGGGTCGATTTCGACCTCGAGGTGGGGGATATCACGCAGGAAGTGACCGTTGCTTCGAAAGCGGTGCAGCAGATTCAGCTCGAGACTTCCGATTTAGGTGATGTCGTATTTGAGCGCAAGATCAAGGATCTGCCGCTCAACGGCCGCAGGCCGATTGAATTGGTTCTTCTGCAGCCCGGGATGGCAGGCAACCCGGGTCAGGGCAATGCGGGCGGCTTTGCGGCTAGCGGCAAATTTTCACCGAGGTCTCTCCTTCAGTGGATGCCATCGAAGAGTTTCGAGTTATCACCTCCAATCCGAGCGCGGAGTTTAGCCGCAATTCCGGATTCCAGGTGGCTATGACCACCAAGTCGGGAACCAACGAGTACCCTGGCAGTTTCTACAACTTTCATCGGAATACGGTCCTCAACGCCAACACGTTCTTCAACAATGCCTCAGGCGCAGTACGTGAGCCCTTGCTCCGAAATCAGTTCGGCACAACCTTCGGTGGTCCGGTCAAGATCCCTGGACTCTTCAACGGCGAGAACAGGACTTTTTTCTTCTTTAACTTCGAGGGGGGCCGTACCTCACAGTTTGCAACCGTGACACGAACCGTCTACACGCAGGAAGCACGCCAGGGGATTTTCCGGGCCATCACTCGGAATACGACGGTCAACCCCGAAACCGGCAGAACACTGAGTCGCAACAGTGGCGCCGTCCTCGACCCCGTGACCGGCACGATCCAGGCGATCCTCGCGCTGACGCCACTCCCCAACGACTTTTCGAGTCTCTTCAACGGCGGAAGTAGTAACTCGGAAGGACGGGACGGCCTGAATCTGGCGGCCTACCGCTTCAATGCTCCAGGCAATGAAGACGCCAACCTCCAGACTTACAAGGTCGATCATCTTCTGAACGATAAGCAGACGCTGTCGGTTCGCGTGAATTGGGGGAACGTGGATCGAGACAAGGGATACTTTGTCAACAACGTGTTCGAGCCCTTCCCTGGTATTCCGAACCGGGCACGCCTGGAGAAGCAACGCTCCGGCTCGCTCAACTGGATCGCCAGTCTCTCTCCCTCGGTGACAAACGAGTTCAGGATCGGTATCAGCCGCAACCAGAGGACCTTCACCTCTACAGAAAATGTAGCAGGGGCAATCTCGATCAACGCTCCCGGGACCGATCCTTATCGACGAGATAATGGTCTGGACTTCCCCCGGCAGACTTTCCAGGTGACTGACAATTTGACGTGGGCCAAAGGCAACCATTCCATGAAGATGGGCTTCACAGTGCAGACCACGATTCTGAATCGCAACGCGGGAGCGAATGCGATTGACATCAATGCAAGCCCATTCAATTCGGGCGTCAGTGTGAGCCTGACCACCTGTGCGGTAGCTGCAACAGTACAATCCCCAGCAATGACAGGAACCGGTCTCGTCCTCGCTTCAACTTCTTGACCGGCCGGATAGGAGCTATCGGGGCTTCTTTCAACGCGGCCAACGAAAACGAGTTTGGTCCACTGGGTACCGCTTTCGTAAGAGGATACAGAGGCAGAGATTGGGGCGGCTTCTTTCAGGATGACTGGAAGATCTCCCCCAACTTGACGCTCAATCTGGGATTACGGTACGACTATTACCAGGTCCCCTGGGAGGTCAATAGCCTGTTTGTGCTAGGGGACAACCGCTCCATCATCGATACCCACATCGATCCCAGTCTGCCTGATACTCCGCTCCAATTCGGCCGAGTCGGTCCCGCATTTGGAAACCAGCTTTTCGATGATGACTACAACAACTTTTCTCCCGTCATCGGATTTTCCTGGGATCCCTTCGGGAACAACAAGACCGCAGCCCGAGGGTCCTATCGAGTTTCCTACGATCACATCTTTTCCCGCTCATTGAGCTATATCGACGGTTCCCAACCTGGCGTCCAGACGACCGGAACGGAGCGCGGTCAGGATCTGATCGGGATCAACGGCATCGTCAATGCGTTTGGTGACCCGATGTCTCCGCGGCTCTCAAACCTGATCCCCACTCAGTTGCATGACGGCCTGGGGGGAACAACCGGTTCTGCGAGTGGTGTCATCGATATCGCAAGCCTAGTCGACGTGAGGGCTACCCAGGTCCCGCTCTCGCTTCTGCCGAATACTCGGCAGAGCCTCTCGCCAGACGATTTCGAGAAGAATCTGGTCCAGCCCTATTCCCAGAGTTGGTCGTTGGGTATCCAGCACGAAATCATGGAAAACACGGTCTTGGAGGCAAGATAAGTGGGCCGCAAAGGAACCAAGCTCTACACCGGGCTCCCCGCCAATCAGTTCCGGCTTCCCGACGGATGGCTCGGTGCTTTTCAGGAGGTTCAGGGTCTGCTCCAGATGACGAGAGGCCAGGCATTTGGATTGGCTGGAGTGCCTTTGGGCGGACTCGATCCCAGCTCGGCAGTCACTCTTGAAGATCTTTACGGGTCTGCGCCAAGAGGCGCTGATAGTATTAGCGAATTCGTGCCCGGTGCATTGGCAGGCTTGGCTCCGTCGGCCTTAGCCAACCTGTTCCTGGCAACCACCGGTGTCTTCGACGGCGACCTGGAAGACTTCTTTGACAACACGCGCCTCACCGGCCTGATCGGTGAGATCGATTTGGCCTCGGGTAGCCAGGTCCACAATCAGTCTTTTCTGGCCTCTGCGGGTCTGAACCCCTTTTCCGCCAACACTGGGAACTTGACCTCGATCCTGGGGCTTCCGGCCAATGCATTTCGGCCGAGTCCTCAATTTCTGAATGGTCCAGACCTTTTCTCCAACGCTGCGTCGTCGGCCTACCACGACTTCAGCTGCAGGTGAATCGGCGTTTTTCGAAGGGTCTTCAGTTTCAAGCAAACTATACGTTTAGCAAGAACATCGATCTTCCCTTCTCCTCTTTTGCCACCGGGAACAGCTTCAACAACTTTTTTGAAGTCCAAGTGGAGAGGGCGCTGTCGGGGAACGATTTGACCCACGACTTCAAGGCCAATGCGATCTGGGAACTGCCCTTCGGACATGGCAAGCGTTGGGGTTCCGGCATCAATCCCTGGGCCAATCAGCTACTGGGCGGATGGCAACTGAGCTCTATCGCTTCGGTAGCCGGTGATTTCCCCTTCAATGTCTCGTTCGGCTCGATGAGTTCAAGCTTTCAGGGAGGATCACGACCCAATTTTCAGGGTGGGGTTGTGGTCGACAATAACCTGGTCCACACGGGTCAGACAGGTCGCGATGACCAGGGCCGAGTTGTCGACTGGACCCAACAGGACTTTAACGGGATCTTCGAGCGGCCGCTCCTGGGTAACCAGGGGAATACGCCACGCAACTGGCTCAGAGGGCCAGGTTACTGGAATGTAGACATCGCTGTCATGAAGCACTTTCCGATCAGGGAAGAAATGCAGGTCCAGTTCCGGGCGGAGTTCTTCAATCTGTTCAACAATGTCAATTTCGGCAATCCCAATGGCAACCTCGAGTCGAGCAACTTTGGGAGAATCACCGGACAGAACGGAGACGCCCGAATCGCGCGGGCTGTTACTTCTTTTGACTATTCAGATTGGCCCGCTCGCACTAGGCCAGGACAAGAGCCAGAAAAAGATCGGTCAGGAAGAGCGGGAAGACTATTACCAGAAATGGCTCAAGGAAGATGTCTTCTGGATTATTGCAGAAGCGGAAAAAGACGTTTTCAAGAAACTGACGAATGCCGAAGAACGGGACGCCTTTATTGAGCAGTTCTGGTATCGCCGCGACCCAGAACCCAATTCGACTTTCAACGAATTCAAAGAGGAACACTATCGACGAATCGCCTTCGCCAACGAGAACTTTACGGCTGGCATCGATGGCTGGAAGAGCGACAGAGGATGGATCTATATCAAATTCGGCCCTCCCGATCGAAAAGAGACCTATCCAACGGGTGGACAGTACGAGAGACGACGGAAGGAAGGCGGAGGAAGGACCAGCATCTTCCCAATCGAGCGTGAGTACCGCAATATTGAAGGTCTTGGTCAAGACATCGAGCTGGAATTCATTGATGACGAAGGGGGAGGACTCTACGAACTGACATTTGAGGAGCAGCGCAAAGACGCCATGCTGCATGTCGGTTTTTCATCGCCCACTCTGGACGAGTGGGAGAGATTGGAAGAAAGCGGAGTCGCCAACAAGCAAGACAGGGTCGCTCGGCGCAAGTCCAGCGGTCAGTGGAAAGGTGCTTACAGTGGAATGGGTGCCTTTGAAAACGTCAAAGACCAACCCTTTCAGGAACTGGCCCTTTCCGGTTCCCTCAACCGGTCGCTGGAGGTCAAGTACAAAGATCTGGAGAGTGCCGTTTCCACTCGTATCACCTATCGTCAGTTGCCCTTCTAGGTTCGTTCCGACTATGTCCGAATCACCGACCAGCAAGTTTCTGTACTGGTAACGATTCTTGTGGCCAACCAAAACATGACCTTTGAGCCAGACGGCCGGGGTCTGAACCGAGCTCAGATCCAGATATTTGGACGGGTCTCGAACCTGGGCAAACGAGTCCTCACTCTTTTCGAGGATGATCTGGCGCGAGCATACCCGGCCGGACGATTGGAGGCTGCCCAGAATCGCTCTTCCATCTATCAAAAGCGGTTGCTCCTGCGACCCGGCACTTACAAACTGGAAATCGGAATCAAGGATGCTCACAGTGACCTGATTGGCACCACCGAACACCGTTTGGCGGTTCCCAATTATGCGCAGGACAAGCTCGCCCTCAGCTCTCTCGTTCTGGCCAGTCGAATCGGACCCGCTGACGGCTTTGAGAGTGAGCGAGCTTTTGTCCTGGGCGACTTGAAAGTGATTCCCCCAACTCTCGACGAGTTCAGCAGCTCCGATAGTCTGGGGCTCTATTTTCAGATTTACAATTTCGGGATCGACCAGCAGAGTTTGAAGCCCGACTTAAAAGTCGAGTACAGCATCGTACGCGCGGGCAGCGAACCAGACATGTGGAGAGACGCCAGCAGAAGCCTGCTCTTTGCCGGCCAGTACTGTCGTCTGGCAAGGTTGGTCAACCTCAGCCGCCTCGAGTCCGGAGACTACCTGCTGGGAATCCGGGTCCGGGACACCATCAAGAATGAGGTTCTCACCTCGCTGGCCCCATTTCGGGTGGTGGAGTAGTAGCGAATGCGACCCTGCAACATCTCGCCATCCTCTGCGCCGGAGGCTTGGGGCTCTGACGACCTCACTTCGGCCTAATTAGATCGGCAGTCGACATCACTGCTCCCGTGCTCGGTTACGGCCAACCCCCGAGATTACATTTTCTGGGAATTGGACCCCTGGCCCCCTGGAAACCTTTCCCTCCTAGGGCCTTACGGCACGCGTAGGATAAGCTGGCTTCTTCGGCTCAACCGGCGGGTTTTTACGCAGTTCGGCCAGGATCACTTCAATCGCCTTTTCCAACTGAGGATCGCGACCGGCAATAACTTCAGCTGGCCACTGCTCGACCTCGATATCAGGTGGAACGCCTTCGTTCTCGACCACAAATCCTTCCTCTGTCCAGATCGCCAGGTTGGGTGCTGTCACGGAGCCGCCGTCCATCAGGATGGGAAAGCCCAGGGTCCCCACCAGGCCACCCCATGTTCTTTTGCCGACCAGGGGGCCCAGGTTGAACTTCCGGAACATCCAGGGAAGCAGATCTCCTCCAGAGCCGGCAGTTTCGTCAATCAACATAACCCTTGGTCCGTTGACGGCGCCGGCCGGAGTTCGCAGATCTTGGCCGTAACGAGTCGCCCAGTAAGAGACAAACGGCCGCCGAAGATGGTCGATGTAGTAGTCGGCCACCTGCCCACCCCCGTTGAAACGTTCGTCGACGATGACTGCCTGCTTGTCCGTCTGGGGAAAGAAGTAGCGCTTGAAGTAGGTGTGACCGGCACCGGTCGTATTAGGGACGTAGACGTAAGCCACCCGGCCGGCCGTAGCCTCGTGTACCTTGCGGACATTTCCTTCCACCCAGTCCCGGTTTCGCAGCGCCGATTCGTTGCCGATCGGCACGACACTGACGGTGCGCGAATCGGTCCCGTCGGCGTTCGGCCCCACCGTGATTTCGATCAATCGATTGGAGCTCCCCTCGAATCGGCTGAACAGGTTGGTGGAGGCATCCAGTGGCTGGGCTGCTACCGCCAGCAGGTACTCGCCCACCGAAACGTCAACGCCCAGCTCAGTCAAAGGCGCCCTCATTGATGGGTTCCAGTTCAGCCCTCCGAACACCTTACTAAAGCGATAGCGGTTCTGGTCGATATCGTAGTCGGCTCCCAACAACCCGACATTGACCCTGTCAGGGCTGTATAGGAAATCCCCGCCGCCGACCCCGTGGTGTCCCACAGCCAATTCACTGCACATCCACCGGATGACCCGGTTGAGATCGCTCCGGTTTGCCAGATGGGGCAGGAAGACCTCGTACTTCGACCACATCGCTTCCCAGTCAGCGCCATGGAAGTTGGGATCGTAGAACTCGTCGCGGTTGATGCGCCAGGCTTCGTAGAGAATCTGCCGCCATTCGGCTCGGGGTTCGATGCGGATCCTCACCCGATCGATTGCGAGCCTTCCTTGATCGGGTTGTAGCTTGCCCTGCGTGGGCACGATTCCGAAGTTGTTTCCGGCGTTGTACAGCAGTTTCTTGGCGTTGGGAGCGACCGTGAACCCGTTGACTGGACTCAGCAGAGTTTCGGCTTCCCGACCCTTCAGAGTGAAGCGCTTAAGACTGGTCTGGCGCGAGCCTGCGTTACCGGTGCGGGGGACTCCAGGTAGTAGATCTCACCCGTACTTCCGCCTTGCAGGTTGGAATAGTTAGCCGGGGGCACCGGCAACGCCACAATCCTCTGGTCGATGCCAGCAAAGTCGATCTGTACGGAGGTATCGGACTCCCCTGCCGGCTCCTCGTCGGCCGCTTCCGGCGGCTCCGGCGTTAGCGGTTCCTCGTCACTTTCCCGAACAATTGGCGATACTACACCCCGGCGCAGCACGGCGAGGTAAATTCCATTGGTCTGCAACATATCGGCATTGGACATGGCGAACCAGTTTCGAACCGGCCCGGCGTCGGTCGAGGCGAAGAAATAGAGGAAGTCTCCGCCAGCATCGAAGACCGGCTCGCTCACATCGGAAAGCCCATCCGTTACAGCGTGAGACTCTCCTGTTTCGGTCGAATAAACAACGATCGTCCGGATGTTTGACTCGGCATTGCGCGTAAAAGCCAGCCAGCGGGAGTCCGGAGACCAGTTGAAAGCGATACTGCGCCAACCGGTCGGTCCGTAGAAGTGGTCCTGGGAGACCCGGGTCACCTTGCCACTCTCGAGATCGATCCAGAAGAGCGCCATGGAGTTGTCGGTGAAAGCCAAACGGGTTGAATCAGGCGACCACTTTGGAGACTCGTAGAATCCCTCGCCGCTGGGATCGTAGCTGCGGGATTCGCCACTGGCAAGCTCCCGCACAATGAGCTGATAGTCGCCTGACTGATCCGAGAAATAAGCGATCCGCGAACCGTCCGGTGACCAGGCTGGCGATCGTTCGTGGACGCTGACCGTCGCTGTCAGGTTTCTGGGGTCGCCCTTGGAGGCGGGAACGGTGACGATCTCGCCACGGAATTCAAAGACTGCCCTCGCGCCTGAAGGCGAGATGTCCCCCGATCTGATGTAGTTTCGTCCCTCACGGTTGCCAGCCCAGCGGGGGCGAGCCTCGACAGTGTCGGAGGCCACGGCGACGGAAAGGCGACGGGTGCGGCCGTTTCCGGGATCGAACAGGTGGAGATAGCCCCCTTGCTCCAGGATGATCTTGCTGGCACCCTGCGCCGCCTTAACGATCGGAAAGTCCTGATGGCGGGTCAACTGGGCGATCTTTTTCGAGTCGGGGTCGAAGCTGAAGAGGTTGAATTCCCCCGCCCGATCCGAAATGAAGTGCACCCTGTTGCCCACCCACATCGGGTCGGTATCGTTGCAGCGGCCTGCCAGCTGCGGTACTTCGATGACGCTGTGGTCGGCGACATTGTAGACCCAGATGCGGGAGACGGTTCCGCCTCGATAGTTCTTCCACTGGCGGAAGCGTTCGCTAATCGGAGTGTAGGCCAACCGGGTCCCGTCAGGTGAGTAACTGGCTTTGAAGGCATTCGTAATCGGGAGTTCATACGGGAAGCCGCCGTCGATAGGGACACTGAAGAGACTCGTGTAGCGACTTGTGAACACGCTGCGGCCCGACCGAAAGAGCACGCCGCCGCCATCCTGGCTAAAGCCCAGCACAATATCGGGGCCAGGATGCCAGGTCAGGCGCCGGGGAGATCCCCCTGCGGTTTCGACGACGAAGACATCCACATTTCCGTCGTACTCGGCACTGAACGCGATCAATCTGCCGTTGGGTGAGAAGGCGGGTGCAAATTCCTGACCCGGATGGCTCGTCAGGCGTCGCGCCCCGGAACCGTCAATGCTGGCCACCCAGAGGTCATAATCGTAGACGAAGGCAATGTGGTCCCCGCTAACGGCTGGATCGCTGAGTACCCGGGTGTCCGTGACGTCGATCGGTGTCGCGATACGAGCCCGTAAAACCAAAGGAATTAGAGTGAAAAGAGTGCGCTGCATTGCCATCTCCCGAGTTGGATTCCGACCAGGCAACCCTCGCGGTCGCCCAGGAGCCCGTGAGCTCAATCCGAGTCAGCTTATGCAATGGTGGAAACGGAAGCAAGGTGGGAGTTTATCCACCCAACCTGCTTGTCAGACCAGGAGTGGAGACTTGCCCAAGCTCACAGCAGAACCAACGTTAATTTGCTAACGAACCTAACAGGTTCAGATTCCTCTGGCAGTAATTGACATCAGTACTCCAGCTCGCCCTGGAAGATCATGTCTTTGAGTTTGAAGCGGACATTCAATCTCAAAGTGTCACGCCCCTGAGAGATCTGGGTGACGAATCGAAACCGGACCTCTCGGTCACTGGCCTCCAGCATCGGCCGGCCATCTTCAAGAGTCCGAGGAAAGATGAACTTGACGCCGGTGCCATCTCGAACATCGGGGCGAAAATCGCTCAGTGGAATCTTCTTGCCTCCCTTTGTCGTCAACTCGGTCTGCTCGAATACCGTAGCCCGGTCGAGTTGACGGAAGGCCCCGGAGAATTGCCGGGCGTAACGCTGCCCATGTTGATTGGCGTCGATCGTGACGCTCAGGATCGCCTCTTGTGAAGGAGCAGTGGCAAAGGGCGTAATCTGTTCCATCCGCAGATTCGGGTTGAGCCGTAGAGCTCGCATTCCGAAAGCCATGCGGCTCGGCCTGGCGGAAAACCAGTGCACCCGGAAACGTACAAAGGGAGGACTTTGGTCGGAACTAGGCAGCCCGGTGCCGCGGCCCGTCTCCCCTCCTCGTCCTCGGCTGCTGGGCCCTCCCTGGTCAGCACCAGGCTGGCCTGCCGACCCCGTTATTGGCGGCGAATAATTCTGAGTTCTGGTCCAGGGTGAATTCGAAAGCATCGAATGGACCTGCTTTTCAGACCATTCCTCAAAAGGTGTCTCCACCCAGAACTTCTTTTCGGCAGAGATCAACAGAGAGGTTCCGATCAGCCCCAAACTGACAATCATCACGAACTTCGCACCGACAGCCCCTGGACGGAATGTTTCTTGACTCATCGGCCTAGATCTCCAACTTTCCTTCAAAAACCATTTTCTGTAGCTTGCAAACTGTCCAGATTCGGTCCTGGCGAGTGGTGAGCCCCGGCCCTTCGCCGAAATCTGGAGACCCTCCAGCATTGCCGGGGGGCTCATAGTGGACGAGATAGACCCTTTTCCCTCCGCTGGTAGCCAGGAATGTGTTGGCAGTCAGATTAGGGGTTCGCAAGTTTTGCAAGCTCGTCCAATAATCCCGCACTGATACTGAGCCAGCCGGAGTCGAGCTCAGGCTCATCAGAACGATGATATTTTGGTCGTCGGATTGTCGGACGAACCGCTCCAGACCAGCCAACCTTCCAGCATCCATCATCTTCGGGTTCTTCAACATCAGATTACGGGCGATCGCCATGCGGATCGGCATCGCCGTCAACAAACGCGTCCGGAAGTGATTCTGCATCTCGCGTTGCAGATCTCCGGCTCCGGTCGACTCAAACGTCCTCGTAGTAGAGGCAGTCGATTTACTGATCGTCACGGTCTGGACTTTTGTCCAGGGCGACTCATCCAGCATTCTATTGACTTCTTTGGCGGACCATTCCACGTACGTCTTTTTTTCGAACCACTGGGCGGAAAGAGCAACGCCCAGACCGACCGTCAGAGTGAGGAATAGGAAGAAAAGAGATCTTTTCACTCACTGCCTCCGAGAGAAACTTCTCCTAAGAATGTATCACTAGCCATCACATCCTGCCGATTGGCTGGCCGACGATTCTGTGTCACAGAATCTCGTCGGGCTAGATTCAGATCAAGGCCTGAGTAGGAGTCCTTTTCTGTAACTGCCTCTGGTTTGATACCTGCAGCATTCGCTGGCTCCCCCCGGTGACCTACGCCTTGCCATCGACTCAACGCTCTTGCTGCGCTGAACTCGACTGGTCTCAAATAAGAATGGACTTGAGTCAGATGTCTTCAGGGTGTCACTTTTTCAGGATCTTCGGCGGTCACTTCCACGGCGTCCAGAAAAGACATGCGGCGGCGGAGATGGGCGCCGACCTGCTCGATCTGCTGCGAGCACTCGGCTCGGCGCCGGTTCTTAAAATTCTCCTGCCCGTTCTCGAATTCTGAAATCCACTGCTCCGCAAAGGAGCCGTCCTGCACCTCAGCCAGAACTTGCCGCATCTTCTCTCGAACGCGGTCGTCGATGATCCGATCCCCGGCCGTGTAATCTCCGTATTCGGCGGTGTCACTCACCGAGTAGCGCATATAATTCAAGCCACCTCGATACATCAGATCCACGATTAGCTTGAGTTCGTGCATGCACTCGAAATAGGCGATTTCGGGCTGGTACCCGGCCTCCACCAGGGTTTCGAAGCCGGCTTTGATGAGAGCGCTCACGCCACCACAAAGGACCGCCTGCTCGCCGAATAGATCGGTTTCGGTCTCTTCTTTGAAAGTCGTCTCAATCACCCCAGCCCGGGTACAGCCGAGGGCATGGGCATAGGACAGCGCGTGTTCGAAGGCTTGGCCTGAGGAATCCTGCTCGACGGCCAACAATCCTTCCTTCCATGACTATGGTCATCCGAGAGATCCCCGGTTGCTCAGTGTGTCCAACCGTGAGGGATTCGATATTGAAGGCGCGGCGACGGAAAAGAGAGGCAACCCGATTGAGTACTCCCGGTTTGTCCTCTACATAGACGACATAGGTCTGGGACCGAGGTTCTTCTTCAGCCCCTGCTTGCTTAATCATCACTTGATCTCCTCACACTCCAGTACTGGCACCGTGGACCAAGATACGAGGCGTCGGGCACACAGTCGATCTCCCCCATCTTCGAGTGCCCGCAACAACGTAGATCGCTGTCGCGCATTCATCAGGGCCGCGATTTAAGAAGACAGCCTGGAGCATATCGCGAAGCCTTTCAGGCTTCCTCTTCCCTTCTCATTTTTCCCCCAGGGCGGTGCCCTGGGCTATGATCTTGATGCGCCTTCAGCGCGAAGATGTTGGCCCCTCCTGTGCAGTTCAAAACTCAAGGTGCCGACGGGAGGAGGCCAAGATTCGAGGCGCCGATAGAGGCCATCGCCTTCCGTCTCTCTCCGCCAGCTCGACTCGCAAGACCCCTGGTGGCCACCGGACCCCATTACTCCGACAGACTCCTAGGCCAGCGGATCATGGCATCCAAATCGGCTCCCGCCAGCACCATGGGGTAGACCGAATCCTCCTGTTCAACCCGGAAATCGATTACCACAGTTCCCTCCTCGCCTTCCCCGAAGTCCACACCAGAGTGCCACCACAAAGCTGAGTAAACAGCCCAGCAAGAACCAGAAGTTCCACGCCCACGGAAAGAACATACCTCTGGTGCCGCTGAAGAACCCGAAACCCGCCAGCACGCCCGCGACGTACGCTCCACGCTCGACGATCCCACTCAACCGGTGTAGCGGCAGGAGGGCGAGGGCGCTTTCTGCTTCTTCACTGTAGCCGAAGATACTCCGCAGCCGGTGGTAATCCCAAAGCAGCAGGTAGAGCGTGGCAACGAGCATCAAAGCAGTGACAACGGGCGTGTAGTTAAAATCAAAGGAAAGGGTAATCGCGAAGATATTGAGGATGATCCAGAAGAACAGAAGTGCGCCAAGAGTTGCCGTGGCGGACCAGAGTAGGAGTAGGCTGGCGAGCACTTGATTCAGGCCAAGAAATGATAGTAGAGGCCGGACTGGTACATTGTTTCGAAGAATCCACCGATATCGGTTTCCGGGCTCATGTATGAGAATCGCTCGTCTAGTCCCAAAATAAGCGTATCAGCTTCTGGGCCGCTCGATTGACTCTTTTTGAGGGTCATTTAGCCCTCTGTGGTCGACTTTCGGACTGAAGGCTGCGCGAGTCGGGCGCATCCGACGGTGATCTCCTGCTGGAGGGCCTTCGGAGTGGGATCGAGAGGCAAGAATCGGAATTTTCGGCCGTTTTCGAACAGACTTCGACCTCAGCCCTTGAACCTCCGTGGATTTTCTTTGCTTTGTCCTGTGGCGGGTTAGCCGTAGCGGACCCGCTTGGGCGACGGCACTCCGCTCAGCAGCGTTTCGGTCCAGTCGTTGACGTTCAGCAGCCGGTAAAGAAGACGTCGCCCCCGCTGCAGGATCTGGCAAGGAATCTGAACCAGCCGGCGCAGGAACCGGCGATACTCCATCTTCAGAATCCGCTGCCCCATCGTCTTGTCGGATTGCACCAGGCCCAGCCAGGCTTTCAAGTTCCAGGCCTGGGCAGCAATCACCAGGTACGCCCAGTTGGACTCGAGGCTGTCCGAGGGCATCCGCATCGCCTGAACCCCGTTCTTGAGCTGCTCCACCACATTCTCCTGATGGCAGCGACGATTGGCTGAGAAAACCACTTCCCTGGCCGACTCCTTTCGCAGGTTGGTCAGATAGAACAGATAGCGGGTCTCGTCAAAGAGCCGTCCCTGTCCTTGGGTGACCGTAATTTGCTTTCGCACCACCACCAGCCGATAGTTCTGCTTGCAGGCCGCCGGTCGCTAGGCCAGCTCGGCCACATCTTCCCGCTCCAGTTGCAGATTGCGATAGCCATTCTTTTTGACCAGGGCCTGGCGGATATTCTTGCGCCGCCGTCTTCGCAGTTTCTTCTTCTTTGCCCGATCCAGCCGACTCCAGGCGCTGGGCTCCAGTCCTTCGGCCCGACCAACCAACCCCTGGCTGGAATCCGCCCCAAAGAGAAACTCTACGCCCTCCTGATCCCAGCGGTCCAGATGACGCGTCTGCGTAAAATCCGTGTCGCCCCGCAGCAACACCTTCTGGAAACCACCACCGCGCACCAACTCGATGGCCCGATCCAGCACCTCGGCCGCGCCTTCATGGGAGGGCCGGTTGCCCGACCGATTCACCAAATAGAGCACCTCGTTGGTCTCAGCCACAGACACTACCAGCGGATGATAGCTCCAGTGGCGGTGTAGCTCATTCCGATTCCGCTCTTACACTGTCCATCCGTCGGGGCGATCGTCCCGTCCACATCAATCGTGGCCTGACGGTGAAACTCCTTGTCTTGGTTCGACCACACTTTCCGTCGCGCCTCATTGACCGCTTCCATCAGATCCCCGATCGAATTCCTGTCGAAGCGCCGCAGGAAGTCCCCCTCCGTGGACGGCGCTGGCACCTTGCGGGCCCCCAGCGCGTCCAGATACACCGGGTCCCGGCGTCGAGCCTCCACGTCCTGCAGGCAGCTACCGCCCGTCATGACGTTGTAAATCAGATTGAGCACATGATCCGATTCCCGGTACGGCAGATGCCGCTCCAGCACCTTCACCCGTTGGTCGATGGTTTCGGCCAGTTCCAGCTGCTTGACCAGCAGCTGGATCACACCCAGCCCCCCGCAGTCCACGGCTCGGACTCGATCCGAAATCGCATAATGGATGTTGCCCCCGCGCAGCACCCTTTGGCCCTTCTCCGGCATCCAACTCCGATCTAATCGATCTTCACTTCCCGATTGCCGTTTGCGCAGGATTTCGATATCTTTTGGGTTCACCTGAAATGCCTTTCTTTTCGGTGTTTTCCAGAGTTTTTTTGCAACCCTAGAATACCCGTCAGGACTGGCATTTCGGGCCTTTTCAGGCCCTTGGAATCAACACTGATGTACTTGCTTTGGGCCTAGGAGCTTCACCAGGCCGCTGGGGATGAATCCCACAGCCAAAAGCACACGTGTACCCAGTGTGAGGCGATAGAGCAGTGGTCGAGAGCGAATCCACCGTTGCAATGTGCTGAGCAGTCGATTGAAGTGATACATGGAAGTAAACATAGCCAACCTAGAGCCTTCAGCATGATAACGACTTACCTCGACAGCGGTAAAGAGGAATCCCAGCGCCGGGGGAGAAAGGGACAGGTGCTTTATGCTATGCAAAGCCCTGAAGAAGCACCCGGAATCGTGAGAATTTAAGATGCTAAGGGCGGAGCCGAGCCACCGAACTGTGCGGGGAATTGGTCAGCGTGCGGCGAGTCACGGGGTTAGTCAGTGCCGACTGACTCCGCACCAGACCTAACTGGCCAGAACCCTGCCAATAGCAACCACAAAGCAAAGAACATGATGAACGGGAAGAGGATGCGCGACTCCTGAATATGGAACAGGCCAACCAGCGGAGCGGCTAAACCCCAAGCAGCCGGTCCCACGATTCCGATCCAGACAACCCACACCGATCCGAGCACACTGTCTCGTACTCCGAACAGAGCCAGACCGATCAATGTTCCCGCAACGAAGCCATTTTTGCATCTGAGCAGACAGGTCTAGCTCCGTTTGTACAGCATGAACCCAGCCAGTAGTGAGACGACTCCGCCATTGTGCGGTGAGTCGATAAAATTAACGCTCCCAGGCAGAATGGGTTAGGTATTCGCAATCCGGGGCAACACGCCGCCGGGACGGCCAAAATGGGGGACTGCATCAGCCGCGTCACGAGGATCGACGAAGGCCCTGGAGGAGGCGCTGTAATAGAGGCAGCCGATCTCTGAGTGGGGACGGCACGAGACGAACTTCTCAACCGAGTCCAGAGCATTGAGCCATTCCTTCTTGAGAGAATGCAGTTGAAGCGGCACCACCAGATCAAGTCTCTCAAGATCCTCAGCGCGCAGCCGGCCCCGTCTCCTCAGCAGTTCCAGTAGGGAGAGTGGCGTAAACCCGGGATCCTTGCTACAGGCTGCCCAGCACAAGGCTCCCAGAAGGAGCACTTGCTGGTGGAAATGGAGTACATCCAGCACGTCGCGCGCTTCGTCGCGACCGGCCAACGCCAGAGTCTTGTTAATGGCCAGATCGACGGGATGCAGGATAAACCCAACTCGCTCGTCCCGGACGGTCGGCATAAAACGCCAGGCAGAGTCGTGTGCCCATTCGACCTTGGTGACTTCCCTGCCTTTTCCCACAATGGCTCGAACATATCCTGGATGGTTCAGGTCAACTTCGATCGAGTGCCCCTGGCTCTCGAGTAATTCCCGATCCAAGTTGAAAGCTTCGGCTACGCGGACTTGGGAGTCGTGAAAATAGTCGAGGTCACGACTGAAGCGAGCGGTGTTCGGCTCGATCAGGATCGCAGCCCCACCGGCGAGATATGAATCGGGAGTGCGGTTGCAGGAGAGCAAGTGGACCAGGCTTGCCTGGTAATCGGTTAACGGCACAGCTTCCCTGCAATCTCCCAGGCGTCGCGTCCGCCATGTTTGCGGAGTTGCTTGGCCACCCAGACAACGTCCGTCAATCCGATTCGGTACTCCGGATCGAATGACCAGAAACACCTGGCATGGTAGCGCCGAAATGTTCGTCCAGCCTCCCGCACTCTAACCATAGCGCGGGCTGTTTCAGGGTCAAGCGCGCGTCGACTTTTGCGACCACCGTGGCTACCGATTACCGACAGATATGCTCGCACCTTTTCATTCATGATCCTAATCATAGTCTGCTTATGATTTAAACTCCATTAATAGAACAACTAATGGGCTATCAGTCGTTTCGACAACACGTGAATTATCCGGGCTAGGCATACTCGTCCCAGAAATAAAGTTTCGGGTCAGGAGCCGGAAAGAGAGCTGAAAACCAGGGAAAGCGAGTCTGACTCAGAACGAATGGCGGGCTTTTTCGCGAAAAATCTGAAGGACCATCACATCCGGATCCGCCACCAGGGAATCCGGTTCGAAATCGGCCGTGATCGTGACGGGAACGGACTCGCCAGCCCCCAGGACGACCTGCCGCCGAACGTCGCGATACTCTTCGGACTCCGAGAGTCGGTCGCCTTGGCTCAGCGCCACCTCAACCGGCATCCGCCCCGTGCCGCGGTTGGTCAAGACCGCGTTGACCGTCCACTTGCCGTTGGCTTCAGTGAGTTCGACCTCCTCGAAACGGTATATGGGGACCACTACGTCGAAGAACCACTGCTGGACGAACGCGTCATAGGACGCTTGATCGGGCGCGAACTCGCGCAGGACGGTGACATAGTCCTGAAGGGCCGGATAGTCGGGTCCGTCCCTGTATCGCCGAATGAACTCGCGCAGCCCTTCAAGTATCGGCTCGCGGCCGATGTGGTGCATCAGCATCCAGGAGACCCAGGCACCCTTGTCGTAGACAACACGGTCATCGCCGGGACGTCGGCCGTCGATTTTGACCATGGGGCGTTCGGCGTCGACGCGACGCCTCAGGGCATAGCTCTCTTCCCGCCGCCTGCAAAATTCCATCCGCCCGAGCGGTCCCTTGATCTGTTCCGTTAGCAGAATGGTCGAGAAATTGGCCATCCCCTCAGAGAGGATCGCCGCACCCGGTCCCGCGCCGGGAGTCAAGAAATTACCCCACCACTGATGCGAGGTCTCGTGGGCGGTCATGACGAAGGCGGTTTCCGTTTTCGGGGTGCTTCGCACGATGAAGCCGCTCCCTTCGGAAAAAGCGATGTTGGTGGCAAAGGCCCGAGCGTAGGTCGACAGGTTCGGAAACTGGTTGATCCGGAGCTCCTTCCAAGGGTAGGGATGAAACCACTCGGAGTAGTAACGCCGTGCGGCGGCCAGCGCCTTGGACATCTCCTCGATGTTGAAAGTGTGATCGGGGTGGTAAAAGACAGCCGTGCCGTCCTTGCGGGCGACTTCCCAGCGCCCGCCCCCTATATTGAAGGTGCGCACCGGATGATCGCTCACCCAGGTCACCGTACGCTTCCCGTCGCTCATCTGCGAATTCTCCAGCACCCCGACGGAGTTGAAGGTGTACATCCTGGGGTCCTGTGACGGTGATCCGGGTCGAGAATAAAGAGGCTCGCCTTTCGTGGGGAGCAAGCATTTCCTCATGAAAATCGTCCGGGTACTCCGGTGGCTCGTAGCGATTTTCCTCACGGATACCGATCCCCTCCTGGTACCCGACCATCGGCACGAAGTTGGTGGTGAAATCGTCGAGCACGACGCCGGCTGGCAAAATTAAGTGCATGCTTCCCCCGCCGCGCCGGCTCACGCCCCTCGGCAGCTTGCCGTGGTAGCGGAAACCGATCACCGCCTCCTGCGCCGGCTCGAGCGGCTCGGGAAGGGGGAAGACGGCCAGTCCGGAGCGATCGACCGGCTCAAAGGGCTGCCCGTCCAGCGACCACTCGAGATCGTCCCACAGCCCCGGCGTCATCGCGATCTGGGGCATCCTTTCCGTGTCCCGGTTGGCCAAACGGTAGGTACCGTCCACGCTGAACCAGCTCGTGGCTGGTTCGATTTCCACGTCCAGTTCCACGGCCTCGAGCCGCGGATTGACCCTGTCGCGATAAGTGGAAAGGTTCCGGCGCCAGTAGTCACGGGCGAGATCGGTGATCCGCCCACCCTGAAACCCACCCTGAATGTCGCGGTAGATCACGATGGAAACGACGGCCGGCGGCACCAAGAAGGGGAGGAACGCCACCATCGCCCAAGCGAGATTCTTCGGGCGCAAGCGCCGGAGCATGAGAGTAGGATCATTCTCACGGCGTTTGAAAAAACGCACAGCAGCCAGAGTGAACAGGACCGCTAACATCAGGACCAACACCCGGTTCCAAGCCAGAATCATTCCGTTCAGCTGTAACGCGCCCATGTCCGTCCAGCGCAGACTGCTCATCAGGCACCAGTCCCAGGCCCAGTTCAGCCGACCCGTGATCCAGTAGTAGCAGCTCATGATGACGGTGCAAAAGGCTACGCCGTAGGTGAGATAGCGATTGCAGCCAATACATTGAACCAGGGCAACGAAGGCGGTCCAGGCGAAGAAGGTAGGAAAGAGCAGGGCTCCCCACACCAGAAGAAACGGCCACAGCTCAAAGGAGGGCGGTGTACCGATTCTCGACCAGGTGATGGCAAAGACCGTCCAGCACCCGAGTCCGCCAGCGATCACGACGACCACCGCCAGCGCGCTGTTGGCCACCGCCTTTCCGAACAGTACCGCGGAGCTGGGGACGGAGGTCGAATAGAAGATGGGACCGATCTTCGTGACGTGCTCGCGCTGCAGCGACTCGGTCATGAAGAAGGTCAGGAGGGCAAGCACCAGGACGGTCAGCACGGGTCTGGCTCCCATCGCCAGGATGCCGGAGCTGAGGAGAAGGGGAGCGCGCCGAATGGGCCCTCAGCCTCACCGCCGAAAACGCCGGTCAAGAAGTAGAAGGCCAAGAGGGACAGGTAGAGCCCGGGATGGCCCAGCAGCTCGCGAAACTCGGTGCGCGCCACCGCGACAAAGCCCTGAAAGAACCCGATCCTGCCAAGCTTCGTGCCGGTCAGGTCGGACGGTGAGGCGACGGCTGTGCCGATCGGCGTTGCAGCCGGTGCCGGCGCGGGCCGAAGCCAGCGAGTAAAGGCCCGGAGCCGCGGGGCTCTCGGCGCTCTCTGAAACCGGGTAAATCGCCGCTGCTCCCAATAGACCGATCCCAGCCCTGCCAGCAGCACCCACACCCGGTTCCAGTAGAACGCGCCGTCGAAACTCAGCGGCGTGTTGTTGTAGAAATCTACACCGCGATCCACAGCAAGCCAGACCTTGTCCATCCAGCGGCTCAGGGTGGGATCCATCACCATCATGAACCAATTCAACGATTCGCTGAGTCCGTGGGGATCGTAGGCCTTGAGAAAGATCACGCCGAGAAGCGCGCCGACGGGAAAAAAGCAGATCAGAACGGGCTGGCGTGTGATGGTCCCGATGGCAAACGGAATGCCGGTCGAAAAGATCAGCTGGGGCAGACAGAACAAAAGGTACGGCCGCAGATAGTTCATCAGGACGAAAGGGCCACGGACGTCGAGCTCGAAGGGCAGCGTGTAGCGAATCACGATGTTCAGCACCATGTGATAGGTGAGGACGGCCACGAACAGAAGCAACACACCCAGGAACTTTCCCCAAACGTACTCGCCCGGCCTGAGCGAGGTCGACATCTGGAGTTCGTCCACTTTCAGCTCTTGGTCCCGGACGACTGCCATCCCGGCCGCCAGCGACACGAACAGCGTATAGAAGCCGCGCAGCATGAGCGGCATGGCGTAGGCGATGACGGCCTCGGAGGTCACCCAGGCCCTGGCTCCGCCCGGGCTCGGGTCTCCCGACTCCAGCTCCAGAGCGGAAAACATCAAGGCCATGAAAGACACGACCCCGATCAGAATCCAGGTCGTCGGGTTTCGAAAGGTGGAACCCATCTCGTGGAGGGCAACCGTGACGACCCGCCTCACTACATCGTTTCCCTGGGAGCCTGTCAGAGTATTGGGGGGCGGTTGCGAACCCAATATTGGGCCAGGTTCCTTGGTCTCGTGCATTCCGTCCATCTCGTCTTCCTTGCCCTTTCTGAATGCCTCTGGACCAGCTGCCTACTTCGCAAGATGAGAATGAGCGACGAGTCTTCGATAAGACCGTCGCGAACCCCCATCCTGGGTCGCTCTTATTAGCAATAGAACGAAAGTTGGGCCAGTCGGATTAACAGCTTGGCGCCAGCTCGCTGGCAGTTGGCCGGATGATTCGAGTAAAAATGGGAATCCGGACGAGCCCAGCAAGGGTGCTTAGGGTACAAGGGCGATCTGCCCCAGCCTGCAAGACGGTTCGGGGGGAGCCTTGAAAGATAACCTACCAGGTTTTCATTCGGATTCGATTTTCAGGCTAGGAGGAAGAACGTGGGAGCCGCCTTCGCGCGGCGAATTTGCTGGCCTGGCCAGCAGACCGGATTCGGCTGATGCCGAGTTAGCAGGACTAAGCCGGCTCCCACGTTCTAGGACTGACAATGTCAGCACGACGCGAAAACTTGACTTGTCTGTAAAGAAGTGGCCCTTATAGGTGCCTAGCCCGTCCGCCGAGGTGTTCTCGGATCATTCATAAAAGAAACTGGAAGAGCTCCCTCGCTTCGGGCTCCGTAGGAATGCCTCGAAGTTAATCAGGCGGTCGCCAAGATCTTTCGGAGCCCGAAGCGTCAGCGAGGGAGCGATTCCCACGATCAAGTTTCAGCTTAGTCAGTGCGGATGATCCCGGGTCAGCGGCCGACAACACGCGGCGATTGCGGCCGCCTCATCGCCAGACCACACGTGAACCACGACGCTGGTTTCTTGAAAGAGGTTGCGACCAGTCATTACGGGCCAGATTTCCGGTCCCTGACTGCAAAGCCCGGATCCTGATCTGATATACACCGCGGCTTTCCAAGCGGCGGATTAGAAGTTCGCTGCCCCACAATGAAGTTTCAGATGAGGGACTGTCATCAAACGAACAAGAATAACGCCGCCAACCCACTCACGTCTTTTCCCCTGGATTAGTGTACTGGCAATCTAGTACACTAAATGGCAACGCATTAGAGTCCGCAGTCCGCACCTTGGAGGAAACTATGGCGAAATACCCAAAGAACTTTGCTCCCACTATTCTTGTCACACTAGTCACAACTCTTGCCGGCTTCAGCTTCGGCCAGAACGGTATTTCGATTCCATCGGATCTTAGGCGCGTCACCGGCTCGGAGTGATCAACTAGAGGGCTTGGGACTATTAAAGGGGCGCTGCGAACCAGGCCAAAGGAGAACTGAAATGAGGAAACCGAAGTTGCGAATCTTTCTTGGAGTGTTGTTGTTGGCGGTATGCGGTGCACTTGGCCAGATGGCCCCCCGTGAAACCGTAACTGTTGAACTGAAAGGCCAAGAAATTGCCATCGAGTACGGGCGGCCTTCGCTGAACGGCAGAACCTTTGAGGCTCTCGCCGCGAGCCTTCCACCAGACCGGATGTGGAGGGCCGGCTCCGAACAGGTAACAACTTTGACGAGCGCAGCGGACTTCGTGATTGGTGGCGAGAGGGTTCTTGCGGGCAAGTACTCCCGCTGACCCGCCCAGTGGGTCTCGGCCAAAGACTGGCTGATCACGCCGACATGAGCAGATTCCGGACTGTCGGTCGATTCGAAGAGCCGGCCCTGAAGGAGCGCAATCCCCATGGTCGCGAAGTAACCTTCACTAGCCAATCGATATTCGGCATAGCCTTTCTCCGAAGTTTCGGCTAACTGCCCGAACCGCTCCCAGTCGGGAGCCTGGTCCAGGGCGAAAGCCCATTCCTGGTAGGACTTCTCCACCAAGAACTGCCCGTTGGAAAAGTTTGAGCCGAGGGGGAAGCTGTTGACTCCGCCCACCTGTTGAATCCCTGGCAGCTGTTCCAGGGTCTGAATAGTTCGGTCCAGGAAGCTCGCCAGTCGGAGGCGCTCTTCACGGTTGCGGGGCCGTGAACGAGAGATCTCGAGAGCCACCGAGTTGTCGATCCGGAAGCCGGGATCGACTTCCAAGAGCCGTTGAAAGCTGCGTGCCAACAGCCCGGCACCGATTAGCAGGACCAGAGTCATGGCGACCTGGGCTACCACCAGTGCGTTGCGTATCCGGGTGCTGGAAGAACCGCTGGTCTGACCGCGTCCAGTCTCCTTTAGCAAAGCGAACATCCCGCCTCCCAGCATGCGGAATGTGGGCAAGACTCCCAGTACGACTGCGCTAATAGCGGAAAGGGCCAGGGCAAATAGGAGCACCGGGCCGCTGATCTGGATATCGGCAATTCGGGGTAGATTCCCGGGCTCCAAGAGCAGCAGGAGCCGGACACCGAGGCCGGCTAGTCCCACGCCCAAAAGCCCTCCGGCAAGAGTCATGAGTAGACTTTCCACGAGCGATTGTCGCCCCAGATCCCAACGGCTGGCTCCCAGTGCGGAACGAACCGCCAATTCCTTGCGTCGCGTCGCAGCTCGAGCCAGCAGCAGATTCGTCACATTGGCGCACGCTACCAACAACAGGAAGCCGACCGCTCCCATCAGGAGTAGTAGCTGAGTGCGGACCGGTCCCACCAGCTCCTCCTTGAGTGGGACCAGATCGATGTCGCGCAGCAGATCTCTTCGCCGTAGGTTTCCTGCTGGATGCGTCCGATGTTATGCATTTCCTGCCGTGCACTCTGGAAACTGATCCCGGGCTTAAGCCGGCCGATGACCCGCCAGTTGTGAGAAGTTCGGCTGCTGTTCCAGGGAAAGAGCTCGCGTGGAATCCAGAGTTCGGCACCCATTGGAAAACTGAAACCAGGCGGCATGACTCCCACCACGCTGTGGCTGCGGTTTAAGAACGAAAGGGTGTGGAGCGAAAGTTGGGGATCTGAACCAAGGTATTGCTGCCAGAAGCCATGACTGAGGATGACCGCGGGACTGCCTCCCTGCACCAGCTCTTCTGAGGCGAATGTGCGTCCCACGACAGGTTGGATCCCAAGGATCTCGAAGAAATCGCGCGAGACCGTTCCCACCCGGGCCCGCACCGGTTCACTCCCTCCCACGATTGAGCTGATTCCACTGGAATACTCCGCCAGGCCTGAGAAACTGTTGTTTTGCTCCTGCCACTCCAGGAAGTTGGGATCCGAGGTCTGCATATGACCCCCGCTCCGGCTGCTCACCTGCCAGACCTGAATGATCCGATCGGGATCGGCGTACGAGAGCGGTGATAAAAGAACTCCTGCTACGACGCTGAAAATGGCGGTACAAGCTCCAATTCCGAGGGCCATGGTCAAGATAGCGGCTACAGTAGTTCCCGGGTTGCGTCTGAGGTAGCGAATAGCGATTCGCGTCTCGTGGACCAGATTCGGCATCAGTCAAGCTCCTGGATAATCGGTTGTCTTCTAGGAGCATGAGTACGGCGTGTCTGCCGGGAATGTTCGTCGTCTTCTGAAATCACTTGTCCTACTGCGGAAGTAAGAAGTTTCAGGTCAGTGGTGCCTCCGGCTACGCCGGATCATTCAACAAAGAAACTGGAAGAGCTCCCTCGCTAACGCTTCGGGCTCCGTAGGAATGCCTCGCAGTTAATGAGGCGCTCGGCCAAGATCTTTCGGAGCCCGAAGCGTCAGCGAGGGAGCGCTTCCCACGATCAAGTTTCAGCTTAGTGGCCACGACGGCTCTAGAGAAGCTTTGCATCCAATCTGCTTCGCCGCCTTTGAGGCACGCCCTGCTTTGTAGGAGTCAAGATGTGCTGGCGAACCCCGCTCTCCTGAACGGAGAGGTTGCGCCAGCCAGAGCGCTCAAGATGGCCAAGAGGAGCGCGCAGTTCACTGATTCTTGGGAGCCTTGACCGGGCTGCCCTGAATATGAGAATCATTCTCATGTAAAGCTTTATTTATCAGCAGTTTAGGTTTGATTGTGAGAGGCTTATGGTACTATAATTGGTGGGAATCAAAAAAGAAGACCGAGCCCAGGCTCGCGACCATTTGGAACGGAGACAGTATGCTTTCAGCGGAGATCAACGAAACACTGAACAAGCAGATCCAGGCAGAGTTTTACGCTTCCCATTTGTATTTGTCGATGGCCGCCCATGCCGAGTCACTGAACCTGCCGGGAATAGCCAGTTGGATGCGCAATCAGAGTGAAGAAGAGAGGGCTCATGCCTTGCGGTTGTTCGATTACGTACTCGATCGAGAGGGAACCGTGGAACTTCGACAGATCGATCAGCCGCCGCAGACTTTTGGCTCTGCAAACGAGATGTTCAAGCAGGTGTTGGATCATGAGCGGAAGGTGACCCAGATGATTTCAGATGCTTATCAGCAGGCCACAGAAGGCCACGATCACGCCACCCAGGTCCAGCTCCAGTGGTTTGTCACGGAGCAGGTCGAGGAGGAGAAAACAGCCAGCGATATCAATGCGCAAATGGAGATGGCGGGGAATGACACACCGACGCTCTTGATGCTGGATCGTGAACTGGGAGTTCGTTCCACAGCCGGAAGTGCGGAATAGGGCGCAGCCCTAGTTTTTCGAAGCCTTGATTTCCTATTCATGACGCAGTGCGTCAACGGGATCAATTCGAGTCGCCCGATAAGCGGGAAGAAGGCAGCCGGGAATGGCGACCAGCACGGTGAGCATTGTAACTCCCAGATAAGTAATGGGATCGCTGCCCGAGACTCCGAAGAGGAGGTTGGCCAGCAGGCGGCCGCCCAGGTAGGCTGCTCCCAGACCGAGCAGTCCTCCCAGAATGACGGGTCGGACACCTTGGCTAATCACCATCCAGCGGGTTTTTCCTTGATCGGCTCCAAGTGCCATCCGGATTCCAATCTCTTTGGACCGTCGACTCACTGAGTAGGCAATCAGGCTGTAAATCCCAAGCGCGGCCAGGACAGCGGCCAGGGCGGCGAGTCCGACTAGCAAGTTGGCAAACAGCTGAGGCAGGGCCACGCTCCCGCGCAGGACTTGGGCGGCCGGTGCGATCTCGGTGACGGCCTGGTTGGGATCCAGCTCGCGGAAGATTTCGCGCACAACTGGAATCAGACGCCTGATTTCAGAGCGACCTCGCAACACGAAAGACATTCCTCGTCTAGGATTCTGCTCCTGCGAAATGTAGATGATTGGAGGAGCAGGCTCTTCTAGCGCGGCTTGGCGGATGTCTCCCACTACGCCGACTACCTCAAATGCTTGCCCATTCAGCTCGAGGAATCGTCCGGCCGCCTGATCAGTTGAGAAAGCGCGCTCGGCGAGAGTCCGATTGATAACGATCACCGTCGGAGATGAACCAGAATCGGTCGCCAAGATGGCGCGACCTGAGAGGACTGGGGTGCGAAGGGTTCGAAAGACTCCCGGACTGGCCTGCAAGAGAAATGCCTCTCTCTCCTGCCCGGGGACTGGAAGTTCTTCCCCCACTGCTTCCCAACTCCTTTGTTCCCCCATCCCCCGCATCGGGAAGTAACGCAACGAACCCACTGACTCGACCTCAGGATGAGCTGCAAGGCGCTCCATGGCAGCTCGATAAAAAGCCAGATACTGAGGCCTCTCAGGATAGTTACTACGCGAAATGGTGAGAGTTGCAGTCAGCAGTACGTCGGTCTCAAAGCCAGGATCCACCTGATAACGTTCCCAAACACTGCGTAGCAGCAACCCGGCGCCCACCAGGAGCATCACCGCTAGTGCCACTTCCGCGACAACCAGGCCGGAGCGGATCCACCTCCTCGATTCACTGTGGCCTCGACCCCCCGAATGCAGCTCCTGATTGGGGTTGCTGGAAGGGGAAGTGAAGGCCGGAATCAGTCCAAAGAGAATGCCAGTCAGCAACGAGAGCCCCAGATTGAATCCGAGGACTACCCGGTCGGGACGGATTTCCCCTGCCCGCGGCAAGTACTGGGCGGCAGCCGAGGCCAATACCTGAACGCCCAGGTAAGCAATCAGAATTCCAAGCAGGCCAGCTACGGCAGCCAACAGCATACTCTCGGTCAGGAGTTGGCCAATCACCCGACCTCGTGAGGCGCCAAGCGCGACCCGGATCGCCAGTTCCCGGCCCCGCGTAATTCCCTTTGCCATGAAAAGATTGGCTACGTTGGCACAGGCGATTAGCAGAATCAATCCGACCGCGCCAAACAGGACGACCAGCGATTGTCGAACTCGCCCACCTAGAATCACTTCGTCCAGAGGCTCCAGATTGGCTGCCGTGATACTCGAATCGGTTCCGGCCTGCTCGCTGGCTAACTGGCGAGCAATGGTCCCTAGCTCTTCTTCTGCTTGGGCCAAAGTGATCCCGTCCCGCAAACGCCCCAGTGCCTCCAGGAAGCGCACTTGGCGGAGCCTCCAGGGGGTGGGTGGATGTCTGTGGAATGATTCCCAGGTAGCACCAAACCTGAATGTTGGCTTCGGGGAACTGAAAATTGGCCGGCATGACGCCCACTACTTCATGGGCGGCGTTGTTCAAAGTGAGCTTCCGTCCCACCACCGATCGATCTCCACCGAATTGGCTGAGCCAAAGGCTGTGACTGATGACGACCTGGAGTTCTTCGCTGTCCTCGCGTTCCGCCAACAGAGAAGTGCCGATCGCGGCGGCAATCCCCAATGAGCGGAAAAAACCGGGAGTCACATAGGCGGTTTGTAGCTCTTGAGCTCTCCCCTCACCCGTCATCACCAAATCACTTACCAGGGTCGTGTAGAGTCCCATTTCTGCCAGGTCGTGGAACGCTCGTCCCAGTCCATCAAATAGGGGAAGGAGAATGCCCCAAAGTCGCGATCTCGCTCCGGGGAAGCCGCCCAGACTCGCACCAGCTGTTCCGGATTGGAAAAGGGGAGAGGGCGCAGCATGATGGCATTCACGATCGTGAAGATCGCAGTATTGGCTCCAATGCCGAGCGCCAAGATGAGAATGGCCGAGAATGAGAAGCCCCAGTTACCAAGCAGCCGTCGACAACTGTAGCGGAGCTCATGAAATCCTGGAGTCTGGCGGATTAAGGACTTCCACCAAGGTAATTTCCCCTCGATTTCGGCTCGAAAGGCGTCTTCCAGAAGAGTGGCCGCACCCAGGCACCCGACTGCTCGTCGAAAAGCCTCTCGAGGAGAATCGCCCGAGCTCAACTCCTCTCGGTATACCTCTCGCAGGTGGTCTTCCAATTCCTCGATCTCGCCCGCTTTCAGCTCCTGGTTCTGGGTCAGGCGGGCCCGCCAACGGGTCAAGGCTTGCTCGAAGTCAAACTCGGGTCGTCCCATAATGTCCTTAGCGTTCGATCTACCAGCATCCAATGCCGGCGTTCCAATTCCAGGGCAGCGTTACCGGCCACCGTCAGGGAGTAGTACTTGCGCCGTCGCCCCGTCTCCGCCACTCGCCAATGGGAATCGATCAATCCCTGTTTCGCTAGGCGATGGAGCACCGGATAGAGCATGCCATCGGTCCACTGAATGCCACCGCCGGAGACTTTTCGGACCCGTTTGATAATGGCGTAACCGTAGCTTTCTCCGCCGGTGAGAATGGAAAGAATCAACGGGGTGGCGGAAGCGGCAACCAAGTCCTTAGAGAGTGTCATTCCCCTATTACATTGCACCAATATGCATAGAAGTGCAAGGTGTATAGTTAGAAGAAGGGGTCCAAGCTGCCCAGGGTATCCAATTCCCAGGTTAGCCCAACCCCCGGGCTGCGCCGGATCATTCAAGAAAGAAACTGAGCTCCCGTGTAGCCACAAATCAAGTTTCGTCTTAGTCGGGGGTCCAATTCCAGGTGGAACGCTGCCAGGATAATGTTACAACTCTTACAAAAACCTTTCACAGGCATGAAGACTCAGCCTGGGGCTCGGCTCAAAATGGTATCTGCTGAAGCTGGTCGGGCGATCCGGACGCGGAAACACGTCTTGCTCACTCTCCTTCGCCCAATCGGGTTGCTCGATCAGCTCGCTTCCCATCAGAGCTGCGACACCTGATCGTTCACGAGACTGAGATGGTAACCGCGGAGATGATAGCGACGTGAAAAATCCACCCGATGGCGCAAACCAGAATAGCTCGAGCGGTGCTCCGGTAATCGAGGGCTTGGCGTACCGCAATGATTACGGCTACCAGCATCCAGGCTGAGGCCAGCCAGCGCACGTACAATCCGACTATCGGAATCAGCCCGGCCAAGCCCAACAGCCTAGGACTAGCAGCAAACCCCAGCGTACGAAGGAGTTCCCCGGGATCAGACTCGGTTTGGGGTTCGGGTAAAAGCTTGGTCCCGATCCAGCTGATCATGAAGGCCCAGATCAGCCATCCCAAGACGAAGGCGACCACGATCAAGAGTATCGTCCAGTAGTCGGAGGAGGAGCCCAAGCCGGTAGCTAGAACCGAGAGCAGCACCACGAGAAGAGCCTGAAAGTTGGCACTTCGATCGGCTTCCACATCCTCGAAGGTCATGGAATCGAGCAAGAGGGCACCCAGCATCCTTCTCAACAGAAGCATTTTCGATTCTCCACTCTGAGACCATTGTCTCTCCGGGATGCAGAAAGCTCAAGGCCCGATCGTGATGTTCGCTTGTAGCATAACCGTCCCGGCTCTGCCCCGATCAAGCTCCAGCCTGGTACCGCCTCGAGGTGCCCTCGGATCATTTCAGAACGAAACCTGCCGAAGGCGTTGGAGTGCGGAGTGCAGCTCCGCCTTGTGCACAAGACGCCTGCGGCGCAAGAGTCAAGTTTCATCTTAGAACATGTCCGCCGCCCTCTGGAAAAACCACAGGGTTGCGAGGCAAAGAATGAGCATGGAGGATGCTCGAACTGCCTGAAGGCGCCAGCTGCGCTGGGCCATCGCGAGGATAAGAGGAATGGTCAAGCCCACGATGACGATTTGAGCAATTTCAATCCCCACATTGAAGGAAAGGAGGGCGGTGATGAGTTCCCGGGTGGAAAGTCCCATCAGCTGCAACGTTTCGGCGAAGGCCAGGCCATGAATCAACCCGAAGCTCAGACTGATCATCCAGCGCCGCCCGGTTGACTTGGCAAAGATGTTCTCGAGAGCAACATAAACGATGGTCAGGGCGATCATCGATTCCAGGAGGTTGCGAGGGAGCTGAACGATGTTCAAGGCGGCCAGAGTGAGTGAGATGCTGTGGCCAACGGTGAAAGCCGTGACGATCTTCACCGTCGAGAGGAAAGTCGTAGCCACCAGCAACAGTCCAATCAAAAAGAGGATGTGGTCATAGCCCTGGAAGATATGGACGATCCCGTGCCGCAAGAAACTGGCAGCCGACTTCCAGGGAGTTCCTGAGGGAGTCGCCGTCACTGTCTGGAGTCCCACCATGCGAGTCGTGAATTCGTTGCGCGAAGTAAAGACGTAGGGCCGAATTTGGCCGTTGAGTTCAATCTTCGCAAAGTTGTCGTGCCTTTCGTCGACGTCGTCCAGAATCTGGTTCCGGAAAGTCAACTGCTGAAGGGGGGCGACCGCCTGGAAACGGACTTCGCAGAACAAATAGAGCTGGGGCTCCGAGTCAGAGACTTCTTCGAGGCGAACATCGAACCTGTCGACCACGAGGGAGAGCTGGCTACCCTCGTTTTCAACGATCAGCTTCTGGGCCAGATAGGCTTCGACCCGGGAACGCTGGGTCAGGATCTCTTCCGCTTCAACTAGCCCGTTCGAGTTCTGATCGAGAGGAAGCGCCTCGCCTAATTCGTCGGTGAGGAGTTTGAGGCTCTGATGAATCTCGTTCCCTTCCAGCCAGATCCGAGAAAAACTGACTCGTCCGGGATGGGCAACCGTGGTGGCAGAAAACACAATCACAGTTGCCACAGCCAGCCAGATTTCCCGAATACGTATCTCTCTCATGAGCCTCGATATCATCATTGAGTATCCTCCTCTTGACTGTGACCTCGATTACCCCAATAGCGTCAATGCTCTGACGGAGTGCGTCAGGTTTTACTGAATCTGTCCAAAGCGCCGATCAGGCCGGGACAATAGTCGGATCTGATGATGTTGATTTAAGTTGTTTTGTTTCATTAGTTTATGAGCTGTGTACTGAATCGGAGATAGAGTGGCACGGCGATTGCGTAGTGATCAGCGTCACCAAGTAGGGCGTTTTGAAAGAGGTGAAGGCACTTATGAAGAGACAAGGGATACAAGGACACTCGTCGGGCTTCTCGCTGATCGACATGTTGATGACCCTGATTCTGATGGGGGTGGTGACCGGCATCTTCATGGCTTCCTTATTTAGTGCGTTGTCGGGAGTGGAACGGGAAGGCAACCGCGCCTTGACCACATCAAAAGGGCGATCCGGAATGGAGATGGTAACTCAGATTCTGCGTAACGATGTCGTGCAGATCAATATCGCTAGTGGAACCTCGTTCGGAGTGAACTTCGATCTCGACGAGAACGGAAGTCCGGGCCTGCGTGACGGTGTGCTCTTCTATATCGATGAAGACGGTAGCGGTCGCTTGACCGCAGAGGAGGCCGGTGCACTCGAGTTTGCCAGCCTCGACGACTTAGATGCAGACGGGAAGGCGGATATTGTCGGGATCGCGCTCCTTCCCCAGTACTTGAACGAAGTTCGCTCGATAGTTGACACCGACAAAGACGGTAAAGCAGACGATATCGACAGCGACGGAACGGCAGATCCCTTGTGGCAGCTCGTGATGCGTCGCTTCGAGAACATCGATCAAGTCACCGATCTGAGCAAGTGGAAAGCCGGCCTGATCCTGGTTCGGGATCTCTATCTGAAGAAGATTGATCCCGATGGCGATCTCACGGGTCCCAACATCGACACGATTCAGTACCGAGCCAGAAATTCCGACGCGATTGTGGCAGATGCGAACTCAGATGGTGTAGTCGACGGAAATGAACTCGGCAATATTTCGAGCAAGGACGGCATCATCAATGCCGCAATTGAAGTGGCGAGCATCGACAGTATTCGGTTCCGGCTGCACGTTGCTCAGGTCACGGAAGGTCTGCAGGACCAGAAAAGAGTTCTGACAAGAAATTTGACTACCGAGGTAGCCCCTCGGCCGCTGATGTTGCTGCGGCGCAATGGGATCGTCGGGTCTTTGGATGCAACGAGCGCTCTGAACATTGATCGCGCGAGGGAGACTTCGGATTTGACGCATGACTGAGGATGGACTGAGAGATTATGCAGAGAAGCAATAACCCCGCTAGTCGTGGATTCGGACTGATCGAAGTGCTGATCGCATTGGGCATGATCATGGTCGTGACCCTCTCACTGGCGCAGCTCCTTAGCGTCGCCTCTAACTCAGGCACGATTGACCAGTTTCGGGTTGAGGCGATTAATCTGGCACGTGCCAAGCTGGAAGAAGTGGAAGCCATTGATTACGACCAAATTGGGATCCTGCCCCTCTCGACCGGCTCGGCTGACGGGGCCGGATACTTCGAGTCAGACCCACTGTATAACCCTACCTTCGGTCAAGGAGATTTTCTGTTATCCGACCAGGTCGAACTTTCCCTCGACCAGGTGGCAACCCGCTCCGTCAAAGTCGAGGCCGTCGATCATAGCGGCGATCCTACCGGAGACCAGGATTGGGATGCCGTCAAAGATCCGAACACCGGCACCATTCTCGACTTCAAGAAGATCACGGTCACCGTTTCGACTCTCAATCCAATCTCGGGAGACGTTTTCAGCCGCACCCTGAGCACTATCGTACGCGGAGTTCTCGACGAGGAGGTGGATGGGGCCGACGGCGAGGAACCCAGCCTGGAAGAAGACGGAACTCCGGACAAAAAAGGGAAGAAGAAAAAGGCGAAAAAGAAGAAGGACAAGGAGCTGACCGAGTCCGATGACCATGTCGAGCCCAAGAAGGGTAAGAAGAAGAAGGCACGCAAAAAGAAGGTCAAGGAAACCGATTCTTGAAGTTGCGCACACCGCGGAGTAAAACTATGAAGGCGAAGAACAACGATCAGCGCGGCGGGGCCATCATCATGGCGGTTCTGCTGGTTCTCATGACTGGCATCTTGACGGGGGGCATTATCATAATGACCACCTCGAGTGCGATTCAGACCTCGATTACCGGCTACTATGAAGACGCCTACCTGGTCGCAGAGGCTGGTTTGAAGACTGCAATGTTCGAGATGGAAGCCGAGATGGGCACTCCCGATGCCATCCAGGAAATGGAGCCCTATCTGGCACAGAAAGTGGGTCGGGACTACACCGGTAGTTTTGGGACCGGATCCTACACCGTGACCTTGTCAGATCAGACCTCGGGGGACAGCCGCTTTAGGCTGACTTCCGTCGGGGAAGTCAAGGGGGCACAGCGAACCCTGACTGCTACCGTCGGGGACTGATGACGACCAACCCGCCGCCCTCGATTATGCGCTCTTCGGAAACTACATTCATCTTGATAACCATGCTGGCCTGGATTGGGGAATGCGCCTCAGTACATCGAGCTATTCGAATAGCTCGATCCTGATCGACAGAGGAATCAGGATCGAAGGAAACGTCCGGGCTGTTCAGTTCATCTCTCCCAACACCGGTCCGGCTGGAAAGAAAGGTGTGGCCGCGGACACAATCATCTCCCCAGCTGGCGAGCAGGGGGATCCGGATCCCGATCCGGTTGTGGCCTCCGCTCCGGTGAACCAGGTCGTTCCCGGTCCAGCCGTGATACCCTATCCGAGCTTTGATTTCGAGGCGGTAGAAAAGGATGCTATCGCCGCCGGGCGTTACATTGAATCGGGTACTTTAAAGGATCTGATCGATAACGCTGTCAGCTATGCTCAAGGCTTTCCCGGCAACAATACAAGAGAGCCCCTCCCGGCCACCGAGTATCCAGATGGAGTGGACAGCAATGTGATCAAAGTCGCGGTGATTCACCACGATCATCCTGTCGAAGCGGAACGTCGCTTCGTCCGAGTTCCCCATGCCGACGACCCGGACGCCAAGATTGGCGTTGGATCGCCGGATGGAGTGGCGGCCGGGAAGCAAGAGGTTTACGAAGTGATCATCGAGGGGGATCCGTCACTCAGTAATGATACGTACCTGTACGTCGAGGGGGGACTCGATATTCGGCTCCCAAATGATGTCCTGTTTCGAATGGAAGGTTCACTCATCGTCAATGGTACTTTTGGCCTGCATGCAGCGGCCGAACTCCTGGCCTGGGAAAATCGGCAGGAACCCTGGTTCGTCGGCGCGGGAGGCACGTTATACGACTTTGCTGAGAGCAGTTCTGAAATCGATGACATGACCAAGGACGTTCGCTATTCGCGTCATCCGGCAATTGCAGCCAACGGAAAGATCAAAATCGACAAATCTGGAACATCTCAGGGGGGACCAGCCCACATCGACGGGGTGGTCTACACCGTCGACGAAAGCCATCTGCATCGCTCCGAGCCCCGCGAGATGGCCTACTCAGTGGGTGCCCAGATTGCCGATGTTGTCCACAATTGCCAGTTCTTTTCTTTCTCCTATGACCCAGCGGCTGGCCCATTCTGAAGATCATCTCAATCGCGAACTGACTTAACCTGACTAAGCCAGCCGCTAGCTCTAGCTATAGCTAGCGGCAGCGCTGAGCCTGCTACGCTCACGATCTGCCTCGGAGTGATTTCGGAGACGTGGGAGACATCTGCCAGGCCGCGAAAGGACAGTCAGGTCCGACTACAAAGGTCTTGTTTCCAATAAGATCGCCGCCTGGCAGGCGCCTTGCTCAAGCCACTTTCTGCGTCGTCGCGGAATCCGTCACCGACTTGTAGATCAGGTAGACACCCAGCAACACCAACGCCAACGGCCACCAGTCTTCCAGCCATTCCATGGGAAAGCCAGCTATGTTGTGGAGGAGGAAGAGTCCCCCAAAAAAGACCATGGCGACTCCGGCCAGGAGCGCTGCACGATCGTCCGGCAAAGGAATGTACTCCATCAGAGCCTCTTTGTCCTGGGTCAGAGCCATGTTGTAAAAGGACGCTCTGCGGCCCGCATCCACCATATTGTAAAGCCAGTAAAAGGCCAGAAAGATGCCTACTAGAGGCTCCAGGCGCCCCACACCGTCAGCCAACATAGCCATCAGTGATCCGATCACCAGGACATTCACGAATCCTTGATGGTAGTGCCCCACATAGACCTGGCCCAGCCCGGGCATGGCCGAGAGCATGGTGGCCAGGGGACTCGACTTGCGCCCCGGGTCCGTCCCGAGATAGGCGTGTCGAGGATCGATCGGTCCTGGGACCGCGATAGGAGGAGGGGCCTGTGGTTGAGCTGCGGGTTGCGGTTCGTGTATTTCGTTCATTCTCTTTTCCTCAATATCTTGCTTGACACTTTTTGCGAATGTTGGACTCAGAATGACTGACAGGCTCCTAGCTGGAACCCGAAGCTCGCCTCCTGAGAGGTTGTGACTGAATCGTTCAGATGAACTAACGCAGCGTTTCAGTGTCAGGTTCGCTCGAATAGGCGGGACTCTCGGAAGAAAGTGGGGTGAGCTGTTCAACGACAATTATTTTTGATCACCGCGACTACGATTCTTGCCCGCTGAAGTGGGTGTTTGTTTGACTTGTTTTTCTTCCTTCTTCTGAGGGCTGAAAGCCCTCTTTTTTTCTCCGGTTTTCTTGAGCGTGGGGATGGAGTGAGGGCTTGCCCGAACGGAGTTCCCACGCTTCGCGAGGCTCGGGATTGCCCTTCGAATGCTCCGCTGATTGAGCTGTATACCCTCTGGGCTTGAGCCGTTTTCTGTGTGGCCAGCAGAAGGCCTTTCGAGCGGCACCTCAGAGTCACTTCGTCTCCTTTTGGGTTCTCTGCTTGGCGGCTTCCATCCGGTAGCTGGTCACGTTCAACTCCAGGATCACGCTATGGTGAACCAGGCGGTCGATTGCCGCGGCCGTGGTCAGGGGATCCTTGAAGATCCTCTCCCAGTCCGAGAAGACCAGGTTGCTGGTCAGCAGAATCGAGCGACGCTCGTAGCGATGGGAGAGCAACGTGAAGAGAATCTCCATCTCGTCGCGATTCTGCTGTACATACCCGATGTCGTCGATGATCAGGGCCTCGAACCGATCCAGCTTCTTGAGTTCCCTCTCCAGAGTTAGCTCGAGCTTGGCTCTCAGTAACCGCTGCACCAGCAGCGCACAGGTCGAGAACAGCACCCGCCGGTCTCGCAGGATCAACTCCTGCCCCAAAGCACAAACAAGATGCGTTTTCCCGCTTCCTGGATTACCGAACACAAGTAGATTTTCGGCTCGGTCCAGGAAGTCTCCCTCCACCAATCCTGACAACTGCCGGTCCACACTCTGCGGGAGTCGTGAGCGATCCAATGAAGTCAGGCTCTTGTCCCAGGGAAGTTTCGAGGTCCGTCGTAGTTTCTGGATCCGTCGTTCCCGTCGATCCGCGACTTCCAGCTCCGACAGAGCCAGCAGGTACTGCGGATAAGACCAGCTCTCTGTGGTCGCCAAAGCGGCCTGCGAGCCGTGATGCTCGCGGAAGGTCGGCAGGCGAAGTTCGACCAAACACTCTTTGAGTCTTTGCAGGTTGCCTCCGCTCATGGCCTCACCTCCTGCTTGTGCGTGCCGAGCAATCGGTCATAGATCTGGATGTTGATTGGTGGAACCTGGACCTGCCACCTCGGCAGAACCGGCTCTATCAGATCCTCCTTCAGGTCCTGGAACCGGGTTCGGCGGCCGCTTTCAATCCGGTTCTTCAGAGCTTGTTCGACTTTCCTTTCCCCTTCTTGGGCCGCCAGCTCCAGGATCCCCAGATACTGTCGGTCCGCCGTCTGTGGACAATCCTCTCTCAGCTCGTCGTAGGCGACTCGGAACAGGACTCCGGGAAAGCGATCTTCCCGCCAGCGATAGCGGGCAAAGGCTCCCGGCTTTCGCACCAGCGAGTGGATCACGTGCCGGTAATCGATCCGGTGCTTTCCTTCCCCCCGCAGTCGAGGCATCTCGGCTACTCGCTGCCCGCCATAACGAACTTCCACATGATCGGCATACAGTCGCGCCTCCACCTGTTCGCGGATCAAGCGGCTGTCCACCGAGTAGGTGTTGTTGCGCACTCGGATCGTGGAACTGGTTGCGACCTTCACTCGGAATCGGATGAAGTCCTCCAGGCGAGGATCCGGTAGCGGCCTCATCACTTCCAGTTCTTCTCGCAGGCGTCTTTGCCGGCCAGCATTGCGTTGCTCGATGATTCTCTGGACGAACTGCTCGTAGTCCTTGCGCTCTGAGAAATCGCGACTGCCTCTGAGCAGCAGTTCCTGTTGGATGGATCGCTTGAGCCGGTGATGCGATTGCTCGACGTCTCCGTTCTCATGAGCCTTTCCGGCTTGGGTTCGGCGGCGCTTCATTCCGTAATGATCGAGCAATGTCTGGTAGCGTTCGGTGAAGGCGCCCTTCTTGAGATTGTTGACCACAGCCGATAGACGGTCTGTTCGGTGCTCGGATGGTATCGCCCCCAGTTCCCAGATCGCGTTCTGTAGTCCCAGCGTCAAACTCTCGAAAGATTAACCGAAGCACAGGGTCGTCGTCTCCCAGTTCGAGTAGGTCAAGACGAAGTGATACAGCATATGAGGAAAGGGTTGCCCGGCAATCGTCACTCCCCAGCTGTTCATGAAAGTGAAGTCGGACTGGGCTTGATGTCCGGGCTCATGATTCTGGGGAAACATCACCTCTTTCAGCTCACCGTAGTGGGCTCTCCACTGCTTGAGCCTTCGTTGGAGCGTCCTCAGTTGTCCTTCCTCGAACTTCCCCTCGTAGATCCGATTCAGGTGGTCAAAAATAGTTGTCGCCTCCACGGTTGGAGACTGTTTCAGGATCTGATCCCTTCTATTTGGGGCCAAACGGATTCATAGGGATTCGGGCGGGTGCGCCAGGTCCGCTCTGACCGGCTTTCACTCGGCAGCTTGCCCGACTTCAAATACTTCCGTGCCGGGTTCCGCGACATGCCCGCTTTGGCCGCCGCCATCGTCAACGTCTTTTCCTTTTTCCGCAATTTCATCAGTCTCCTGATCTGCTGGTCTGTAACCATGCTTGCCATGATCCAAATCAGCTCTGAAAAAGCGGGCAGTTCTAATTGTCGTCCGGGTCCAATTCTACGTGTCGTTGATCAGTGAGCACGGCATCGACACTGGAGAACAGCCAGCCGGGGACATGGGACACAGCTGTGTAAGCATTGCCGACCGACCTGTCGACAGTCTCGAAGACGCTCCCGACCTTGTCGACGCCGATCTTGAGTTCGGAACGCAGGGTCGACTGGGCCGTCTCGAACTCGCGCGAAATCCGCATTCGACTGGAACGGATCGCCTGGCTCAAGGGGGGATTCAGGGGATGCAATTGAGCGTTCCGATTGACAGACCGGAGCGTATCCGACCACTCAACCGGGCTACTCAGCAGCAAAAAGAAGAGAAGTGTGCCTGCATAAGCCGCTTCTAGCCCACAGCGTGGACGCCGCAGCGAACGCTCGAACAACTCGACCAATCGCCGACCGTACCGGATAGCTCCAGGACGATCGGGTACTGTTGGAGAACGTTTCTGCCAGGCCATCCAGAGCGCCCACAGTCGACAGTCAGAACAATGACTCATGTGAAGCGAAACGATTTCCTGGTCGGGGTCAGCTGCTTGGCCCAGGATTGTTCGCACTCTCTCGCAAGGAAGCCCACTGGTTTCTTTCAAGATAGAGTGGGTCAGCTTCCGGTCGAGATCAGATTTCGGGTTTGGCTGGACTGTTTTCCAGAGTCCACACAATCTTCGCAGTCGGTAAGATGCTTTCGGGCGGCTGTGACTAGTCTTTCGGCCGCATGGGTTTCCAGAAGATACGCCAGCAGAGTCTCAAATCCGAGGCAATTCATGGGAGTTCCTCGAGATCGCAAAGCCGTTGCGGAGAAGCTCCCAAGAGGGCGCGCAGCAGTCTTTCGAACTCAGAACGAGCACGATGGCTGCGCGATTTGATGGTCCCAATAGGCACTTCGAGATGCGCCGCGATCTCTTCCAGAGAAAGGTGCTGAAACTCCTTCATTTCAATAACCTGGCGATTGAGGAAAGTCATCCGAGACAGGCAGTGGCGAACCAGCTTCTTGCGCGAGGCTACTTCCCAGAGCTTGGCCGGAGTCCGGGCTCGGTGGGCCAGAGTACGCACCTCTTCAGCTGGGATATCACGAGCCGGCGGTCGCGCCTTGCGCCGCCGCAATTGGTCAATGGCTGCGTTTCTTGTTATTCGGACCAGCCAGGGGAGGAGCATCTGCTCATTCTCACACGACTCGAGATTTGAGTAGAGGCGGACGAAAACCTCCTGGGTCAGGTCACGGGCGTCCTCTGGATCTTTCAAGTAGTGAAAAACAAGCCTGGAGACCCAAGATTGAAATTGCCGCACCAGCTCTTCCCAGGCTAGAGGGTCCTTCTTCTTGCAGTTATTGAGCAGTATCTGAAGATCCATTGGCCTGCTTCGTATTCAACTCTGATGAACGGCCCAGATCGAAGGAAAGTTCGCACGAGTGCCAAATATTTGAAACTCGTCAGGGGTCGACTTGACAGATTACGGCTCCGATTCCGATTGGAAGGCTACGATGTAATCTGATGCTAAGATCACAAATAGTTGTTAGGAAAGGAGTTATAGTCAGCCCCTTATGGATCTCGATGAAACTATCTTGTGAAAGGCATGTTTCTTGCGTCGAGAGAGTTGGGTGAATGCCGACTTGTCTCCGTTCCGGCTCAGATCGGCCCACGAGGGCCACTCCCCAGTTACGCAGGACGGGCAAGTCGGCAGGGGTGCTGAATGAATAGTCGACTTGCGAATTTGAAGAATAGACGCGGGACCAGACCTTTGACCCTGCTAGGTCTCGGGCTGGCCGTAGCCATGGCTTCCTGGGCAATCCTGACGGTCCTGGCCCACAACGTGGACCAGCGAATGAACTGGATGTTTTACGATCCAGACACCGTGGACCAGTTTTCCGTTCGAGCCGGTGCCGGGCAGAATCTGATTCAGGTTGGCGACGAGCTGGGAGTCATCCTCAAAGCCACTCCCGAGCCGAGTGGCGCCACTACCGGCGTCGGCGGCTACATCGATTTCTATATTCCGATCGGGACTCAGGTTGTTGACCTCGGCTACGCCCTGCGTGATGGATCGGGTGGATTTCAGATGGTCCCCATGAAGGGGCAATCTATCATGCCGATCGGCGATGGTCCGGTGGGAGGCAAGGTTACATCCGAGTTGATTGGGCTGACTCTGGGCCCGAGCATCACAGGCCAGACGGAGAGCAGCGTTACGGCTTCGGGAGTTCACCGCGGCACGTTGTCGGGTGTCTATGCCGACACCGGCATATTCTACTCTACTGATCCCAGTACGTCCTGGGAAAGCTGGGCCAATCATCCGACCGGGAACTTCTCGATTACCAACAATCGGGGCGAAGTCGTCTTTCCCAACAACAAGTGGGACGCCGAGCAACTGCTCGCCTATGGTTCCAAGCTCCCCTCAGCTCCTATTGTCGATCCAGATGGTCGGGGCAGCACCCCCTGGGGACTAGGATCCGCCGTAGCCGGCTCCGAAAGCGGCTACGCCTGGGAATTTGACTGGGATCTGTGGGAAGCCAGTGGCAAGACTGCCGCTGATATGCGGGACGCCGCGGACGGTGTTGGACCGTGGCGGAGAATCGCTTATTCGGGATCTCAGGCCTCTCAGGATCAGGCCGGATTGGCCAGCTCGGAGCTGGGTTTTGCCGGTACCGATGCCGGTACTTTGGGGATGGTGGTAAGTCCCGCCAGTCCACTGCCAGCAACTGTTAGTACGAGCGCTAGCACCAGCCCCAAAGTCATCCGGTGGAGTGTTGGCCAACTGACGTTTGGCCGGCCCGAATACGTTTTCGTCAAGATCCGAATCAATGACCTCACGGCGACTGATCCGGACGGCTGTTTCCTGGCCCACGCTGATGTCTTTGGCGGGGATGTCGGGGGTGAGCAGGGAGGTAAGGACCACCTGTGGCGCTACTACGATCCCACTACGACCACTCTCAATGCCTGTGCCGCGATTCGCAAGACAGCCAGTAAAGACGTCGTGGCCAATGGCGAGGTCTTCCAGTACGCGATCGAGTTCTGGAACACCAGCTCGAGCCTCACCCTGACCAATGTCGAGATTCGGGACACCCTTCCCGGAGAGGTCGCCTTTGTCAGCGCTGTCCCTCTGCAGGACAGTGGCCCAATCCCCTGCTTGGGACCTTCCCGTCCGTCGCTCCAGGCGAGAAGGTGGAGCTTACGGTGACGGTTCGCACACTTTCCAGCGGAGTCCTGGCCGTGAACAACGTCTCGTTCTGCTCGGACGAAAACGTCTGCGGTGGAAATGAAGAAGACGTTTTCCTGGGTTCGAATCCCGTGCTGATCGTGAGCAAGAGCGTTACACCCGGCTCGACCACTCCCGGGGGCAGCGTTCAATATACGCTTCTCACACGGAACATCGGAGCCGGCCCGTCGGGGAATCCGGTGGCAGTCGACGATTTCCTTCCCAGTGGCTTCACCTATTCCAGTCTAGAGAGTGTCACCATCAACGGTGCCAATGGACTGCCCCTGACCAGCGTCGACAGCTCCGATCCCACGTGGCCCGTTTTCGACGTGAGCGAGGCGATTCAGGCCAATGAAGAACTGGAAATCGTTTTCACCGCTCAAGTGGGTGCCTCCGTGCTGGCCGGCAGCTACTGCAATCAGTTCTCGGCTAGCCATCGCGATCCCGTGCTGGGAGATGACGTAACCATCAATACCGGCAGCGAAGCTTGTGTCACGGTTGGCGGAGCTGCAGTCGGAGACAAGATCTATCGCGATTGGGACAATGATGGAGTAGAAGACGCGGACGAAGAGGGTCTTCCTGGGATCACCGTTGAGTTACAGCATGCGGGCTGTACCGTAGGGATCAACTGCCCGACCACCGTGACCGATTCCGCCGGAGCCTATTCCTTCCTTGGATTAACCGCTGGCACTTACACGGTCGCCGTGATAAGCGGCATTCCAGCCAGCTATACGGCTAGTGGCGACCCCGATGAAGTCGGCCAGTGCGTGACCTGTGACGAGCAGTCGGCGGTCACTCTGGCCGACGAAGAAGAGCGTTTCGATCTCGATTTTGGTTATTTCCCAGGAGGAGGCGGATCGATTGGAGATCTAGTCTTCGAGGACATCGGGAACGACGGTACCTTCAATGAAAGTGATGTCGGCATCGATGCCGTCACCGTGACCCTCTACGAGGACTCTGATGGGAACGGCACGGTGGACGCGGGAGATGCGCAGGTGGCTACCGACGTCACTGCCGGGGGAGGAACCTACACTTTCACGAATCTGCCGGAAGGGCTCGACTATGTGGTCGATGTAGATGAAACCGACTCCGATCTGACGACCCACTTTGCGCCCGATCCGTTCCAAGCTTCCACTGACGACCCTCATACCGTTTCGAGCCTCTCCGGTGCCTACACAGCCAGCGACTTCGGATTCTTCAGAGTCACTCCCAGCTCGATCGGAGATCAGGTCTTCCTGGATGCCGATCAGGATGGCTTCTTTGATGCCGGTGAGGATCCTCTGCCGATGATTCTGGTCCGGCTCTACCGGGACGATGATGGCGATGGGGTGGGGGATGTCCTGCTCCAGACAACTTCCACCGACGGCGCGGGTCTCTACCTCTTCTCGAACCTGGGTCCGGCTGACTATGTTGTTGACATCGACGAGACCGACAACGATATCCCGGAAGGTTGGATACCCGCGGTCAATGACATTGCCGTCTCGTTAGGTGTTTCGGAAGACCCAAGGAACATTGACTTTCCTCTCATCCAGGTCCTCGAGAAGAGCGTTGACAAGGATTTTGCTTCGGTGGGAGAGACCATCACCTATAGCTTGTTTGCCAACTATCAAGGCTCGACGCTGCTCGAAAACGTGATCGTTTCGGACGAAGTACCGGCGGGTTCCACGTACCTGGCCTCGAGCGCCAACGCCGGCGGTCTGCATGATGGTGGTATTCCCGGGACGGTGACCTGGAACCTGGGTGGCACCACTGCCGGAATGCCGGCTACATACAGTTGGCGGTACGGCGGCCTGCCCCGCAGAGGTGACCTTGACCACGGCAGATGCCGGAGGGAGAGACACCCATATTCAGGGGGAGCGTTCGGGAAACAGGAACTTCGGAGCAAATACCCAGATCAAGAGCAAGACCAACGACAAGCGCATTCTGCTTTACTTTCCGGTCAGCCTGCCGGTCGGGGCAACCTTCACTCAGGCCACCCTGGAGGTGACGGCAGACGCAAATAACGGCGGACGGCCGTCGGAGGTCTTTGAACTGGATACAGCCTGGACCGAGGGGAATTCAAGCAATCCTTGCGCCACGGGAGCTACCTGGAATGCTCCCAATTGTACCGACACCTGGGCCGGTGGCGGTTCATTCAGCACAGCCGACTACGATGACTCTGTAGCTTCCCCACCCGTCTTGGCCGGGAGTGCCACTGGGACTACCGATAGCACAGATGTCACAGATATTGTCAGCAACTGGCTGGCCGGGGTGAACGAAGGTCTGGTGATCATCAACACCACCAACCAGGACGTCAGGATCCGGTCAAATGACACGGCTAACACTCCCCGGTTGTTGGTCAGCTATCTAACCCAGCGCCCAGGTGGTTGTAGCAACGTGACGGATCTCGCTCCCGAAGCGGATACTTATGTGCGGGAAGACAGGTCGGACCGCAACTATGGCGCGCGGGACCGGATCGAGACTAACCCGGCTAACGACGGGGCAGGCAGCAACGAGAGGCAGGCTTTGTTGCGCTTCTCACTGGCAACTATCCCGGCAGGAGCCACCATCAACAGTGCAACCTTGACGCTGACAAGTAACAACTCGAGAAGCAACCACTTCGTCGAAATCCGCCGCGCCATCCAATCCTGGACCGAGGGTACGGGAAGTGATGTGACCTGTGTGACGGGAGCCAGTTGGGATGCTCCCAACTGTACCGATACAGGTACCGGTTGGGATGGCGTGGGAGGGAACTTCAGCACCGCCACCTGGGGGGCCACTCTCTACGGCACGGCTGTGCCCGACACCACGGCCCAAAACATCGATGTTACCGCACTGGTGCAGGGATGGTTCGATGCAACCTGGGCGAACGAGGGCATCGTCATGTTGGCTACCGGCACCGATGCCGGACAAGCCCAGTGGGGAACCAACGAGTCGGGGAGCCCGGCTATTCTGAGCGTAGATTGGGATTTGTTAGCTGATCCCGGGCGCACCAGTACTGTGACAGCGGTCGGCACCCTGGCTAGCGACGGCCGCACTGTTGTCGTCGAGATGGAGTTGACTGGCGATGCGCCGATTACCAACATCTCTCCGGGAGCGATCCAGGTCAATGGAACGGTAGCCGGAGCTGCTTGCGGGGCTGCCACCCTTACCAGCGCCGACGATGACATCAGCGGAGCGGGGGATTCCGTGACCTTTGAATGGTCGTGTACCGTCTCGGCCGGAACTCTTCCCGAGGACATTACCTTTCAGGCTACGGCCAGTGGTGACGCTGGGGCTACGACCTGGCTGGCAGCGATCTCGAACAGTGTGATCGTAACTCCGGTGCTGACCTTTCAGGTCACTGTCGATCTCGTGCCTCCGGGAACCTCGATCGACAATCAGGCGTCGATTGAGGCTTCGATGGATCCCGTCGCGTTGGAGTCCGATGTCTGTTACGCCATCTCGAATACGAACAGCTGCACTGGAAACGATTCATTGGTGTCTTGGAACCTCGATACTGGGATACTCAGCTTTATCGGTGAGACGGGAAGCTCGGGTCTGCTCGAAGCGGGTACCTGGAATCTGGCGCGTACAATCCTCTATACCGTCGATGGCAACGACTTCGGAACCCTGAATATTGCCACCGGAGCTTTCACCTCGATCGGCTCAGTCGCCACCGCCGGTTCGCCTCTGGAAGGAGCCCTGGGGAATTTTACTGTTGCCGACGTGGACGGAATCAGCTTTGATCCGAATACAGGGACTCTATATGGTGTCCACCGCCGGGGCGGCGCGATTGAAACGGATGTCTTGATCCAGATTGACCCTTCCACGGGACTTCATATCGAAGACGCTTTTGGGGCCGGATTCGACTACGTTGAAATCGACAGCGATTCGCTGAGTCCCGCGCTCTATGATGTTGACGACCTCACTTTCGATCCCGTCTCAGGAGCTTTGCTGGCTGTGGCCAACGCTCCCTTCGGAGGCACCGGCGATGGGGACCATCTGATACTGATCAACAAATCGACCGGAATCATCACCGATATCGCCTGCATCACGAACAGTGCCGGTGGCGGAGCAATCGACGATATGGAGGGTCTCTCGTTCCTGCAGGATGGAACTCTCTATGGAACCACCGGAAACACCCCGGGTTCGGCCAACGATGACAGCTTGTGGGAAATCAATGTGGCCACTGCCGTTGCCACTCTGGTCACCTCAATGGCGAGTGTGCCGGGAGGCTGTGGCGGCAGCTATGAAGATTATGAGGCCGTGGCCTGCCGAACAGGGGACTCGAATCCGCCGGTGGTCATCATTCCACCTACACCCAGCAACATCGTCATCACCAACCTGACTGCCAGCATCGGCGATCGGGTGTGGGTCGATCTCAATGGCGATGGGGTGCAGGATGTTGGAGAACCCGGAGCCAGCGGCATCACGGTGGAGCTCTTCACCGATCCCAACGGCAACGGAGATCCTTTCGATGACGGAGTCTCCCAGGGTACTCAAAACACCGACGCCAGTGGGCTTTACCTCTTCATGAATCTAGCTCCCGGAAACTACGTAGTGGTGCTCGATCTGACTTCGCTGCCGACCAATTACCATCCTTCAACACCGACCAGCGTGGCCGATGTCCTGGCCACTTCAGAGCAGTTCCGCGATGCCGACTTCGGCATCCGGCCTCCAGGTGCCGCTAGCATCGGAGATACCGTCTGGATCGATGCCAACGAAGATGGAGTCGTCGATCTGACCGAGGACCTGCTGGCCGGGATCACCGTCGATCTGTACCTCGACAAAGGAACGATTGGAACCCTGGATGCCGCCGACATCCTGATCGCAACTCAGGATACGGACGGCAATGGGAACTACCTGTTCGAGGGCCTCCACGATGGCGATCATCTGGTCATCGTCGACGAGACCAGCTCGGTGACGCCCCCCACCGGTGGAAGCACCACTCTGGCCGCAGCCATGGATCTGGTGAGCGGAACCAATCCACTGGCCGTGGGCCTGGGAGCCACGGAAGACTTGACTACCGCCGACTTCGGCTATAACTGGGCCGGGTCGATCGGCGATTTCGTCTGGTATGACGACGACGGAGACACCGTCCAGGATCTGGGCGAATTAGGCGCGGCAAATGTGACCGTGCTCCTGTATGACGACACTAACGGTAATGGATCCAAGGACTTCGGAGAGCCGGTCCTGGATAGTGCTTTCACCGACGGAAACGGACTCTATCTGTTTGACAACTTGCCGCCCGGCGACTATGTCGTGGATGTCGATGAATCGACCGTGTCGAGCCCCACAACAGGAGCCCTGGACAGCATGATCGCCACCACCGGCGACAAGCACGCAGTCTCTCTGGCCGCTACCCAGGATTATCTGCCGGCCGATTTCGGGTTCATCGAAGCGGCCCTGGTCGGAGACACCGTCTTCCACGACGTCAATCACAACTCGGTCTTCGACACCGGAGAAACCGGAATCTCTGGTGTGACGGTTAGTCTCGTTGGCTTCGATGTAGGCGGGAACCCGATCTCGTTGATGGAGGTCACGAATGGGAACGGAAACTACGGGATTATCGTTCCACCCGGAACTTTTACGGTTTCCTACAATCCATCCGATCCCGCCATTCCGGCCAATCTGACCGATCAGACCACCGCCACCAGTTACCTCATCGTGGTGGTCGGGGGACAGGTTTTCATGGACGCCGACTTCGGACTGGACGATGGCGGATCGATCGGTGATCTGGTCTTCTCAGACGTCGCTGGCGATGGCCTCAAAGGAGCCGGAGAGCCGGGTCTAGCCGGGATCACCCTGAGGATCTACACCGATCCCAACGGGAACGGTGAGCACACGGATGATGGATCCCTGTTGGCTACCGACGTCACTGACGGATCAGGGAATTATCTCTTCGAGGGTCTGCCGGGCGGTTCCTATGTCGTGGAAGTCGACCCCAGCACTGTGCCGGCGAGTTTCATCCAGACCGCCGACCCGGATGAAGCCGGAACCTGCTCAACCTGCGACGATGATGGTGCCAGTACGATTGCAGCCGGTGGGGCCGATCTGACACTGGATTTCGGCTATCAGGCTCCCACGGTGGTCCACACCGTCAGTGGGCGGGTCTGGGATGACAATGGCGGCGGCGGCGGAATGGCTGCCAATGGAACCCAGGACGGCACCGAACCCGGAATCCAAAACGTAACGATCACGGTCGAAGTCGATACTGACAATGACGGCAACGTGGATCAAACGTTTGTGACGAACACCGACCCGCTGGGCGACTGGAGCGTTGCTGGAAGCGAGGATGGTTCGGACGTCGATGTCTTTGTGGACGAGGACGATCTGCCGAGTACCTCCTATGTGCAGACTGGTGATCCCGATGTCATGCTCGACAGTCAAACTGCTCTGCTCAATGTGACGGCCGATGTGACCGGACTCGACTTCGGTTATCAGGAGCAGTTCGGTTCGATAGTAGGCACTGTTTGTGTCGGTAGCGGCGACGGGCTATGTGACGATCCAGGTGAGACTCCCGGCCTGGCCAACGTATTTATCATCTTGCGCTACGCCGGGGCCGACGGCTTCCTGGGAACCGCCGACGATGTGGTCTCATCGACTACCACTAATGCGAGTGGCGACTATTCCTTTACTGGACTGCTGGCCGGTCTCTACCAGGTCTCTGAAGTCAATCCAGCCACCTACGTCAGCCTGGCAGATGCGGACGGAGGGAATCCGGATAACATCAGCATCAGTCTGACGGCTGCTCAGGATCAGACCGATCAAGACTTTGAAGACGCTCCATTGGATCTTGGAGAAATCGGAGATAGGGTCTGGCTCGACACCGATCGTGACGGTGTTCAGGATATCGGCGAGCCCGGCATTCCCAATGTCCGGGTTGAGCTATGGGATGCCGGAACCAACCTCATGGTGGGTGGAGGAGACGATGTCCTGCTGGGAACTCGAGTTACAGATCGCGATGGCATGTACCTGTTCGCGGGCCTCGCCAGCGGAACCTACTATGTCGATGTCCTTGATGCCACTGTTCCCGCCGGCCTGTCCTTGACCCTGGCCGTTGATCCAACCTCGCCTATCACAATTACCCGCACCGGGTCCTATTTGGATGCCGATTTCGGTTACAACGGAAGCGATCCCGACCTGGGCGTGGTCGGAGACTATGTCTGGAGCGATGCCAATTCTGATGGACTGCAGGATTCTGGTGAGGTTGGCATCTCCGCTGTGATCGTAAATCTACTTGACGCCGCAACCGCGGCCCTCGTCGATCAGAAACAGACCGTGGCCAGCGGTCTGTATCTCTTTACTGGAATCGCACTGGGCGAATATGTGGTCGAAATCGATAGCTCGAATTTCTCGGGCCCAGGTGCTCTGAACGGTTACACCGTCACAATCGGGCCCCAGAGCGAAGGGAACGAGACCAGTGATCTATTTCAGATCATCCCGGGTACCACTCGGACAGATCTAGACTTTGGCTACAACAACCCGGCCACCTTTTCGATCAGCGATCGGGTTTGGTTCGATGCCGATGCCGATACCATTCAGGATGGCGGAGAAGACGGGATCGTCGGAGTGACTGTCAATCTGTATCAAGATGATGGCGACGGAATCCTGGAGCCGGGAACGGACGACTTGATCATCGCCACTGATATCTCCGATGAGAACGGCGATGTCGACTTCACAGGTTTAGCCAACGGAGACTACTTCCTCCACATTTCTGATACAGACAACAAGCTGACTACTCTCACTGGAACGACGGTACCGGCCCAGGCATCGGAGCTCCTGGTGATGGTGAGTGGAGCCGATGAGTCTGGAATTAATTTCGGGTACAACATCCCGGGTGTGGTTGGAGATACCGTCTATAGTGACGCCGATGGCGATGGCGTTCAGGACGCTGGAGAATCCGGGATCGCCGGCGTTACCGTGCTGCTCCACCTGGATGTCGACGACGATGGAGTCCTGAATTCCGCTGTCGACCTGCTGGTTGGCACCACTCAAACCGACGACACCGGCTACTACCGGTTCGAAGGACTGAGCATCGGAACCTATTTTGCCAGCGTCGATGACACCCAGGCGGCCTTGACAGGTTACTCTCCGACTTCGGCCGACAGCCAGGCGGGAGAAGCTGGGACGCAGATTGATGCCGTCCTCACCGGTCCCCAGGCCGGATTCCTGGACGCCGACTTCGGGTACCAGAATAACGCTTTGGCGAATATCTCCGGAAACGTCTTCAACGATCTCGATATCGATGGAGTTGACGACGGAGCCGCTGAGCCGGGAATCGGCAACGTCACCCTCGAGCTCCGTGTTGCGGGTCCGGATCTGCTACTAGGTACATCCGATGACCTGGTGCTGGCAACCACGACGACCGATGCAGCGGGCGATTACTCGTTTAACGATCTGCCGGCCGGAGATTATCTGGTAGCCGTGACGGATGAGGGCGAAGTCCTCGATTCCTTCCGTCTCACCAGCGGTCTCGATCAGATCCCGGTGACGCTGGCTGCCAGCGATATCACAGGCGTCGATTTTGGCTATGCCCGCGATCCGGGCACCGGCATCATCGGAGATCGAGTCTGGTTTGACGTAGATGGCGACGGAATCCAGGATTCTGATGACTCCGGAATCATCGGCGTTACAGTCTTCCTCTTCGACACCGGGCCGAACCTTCAGGTAGGCGGGGGCGATGACTCGCTGTTCAATACCGCTGTCACGGGATCGGGAGGCTTCTATGCCTTTGGTGATGTCCTGCCGGGGCTCTATTACGTCGATGTGGACAACCCCAGCCTCCCGGCCGATCTCGTGCTCAGTGGCGGAAGCGATCCCTCGGCACTCATCAACCTGAGTGAGGGAGAAACCTATCTCCTGGCCGACTTCGGTTACACCACTATCCCTGCCAAGAGCATTCTAGGCGACACCGTCTTCTATGACGCCGATGGCGATGGACGGGAGGACGCCAATGAAGTCGGGATCGGCGGCGGCCGAGTTTGGCTGGATACCAATGACAACGATGTCTTCGATGTCGGGGTTGATCTCGAGATGATCACCTCGGCCGATGGAAAGTATCTCTTCACGAATCTGGATGCAGGTCTATATGGAGCCCGTGTCGATACTTCTACTTTACCGATCGAATTTAATTCCACGACCACCACTCCACCGCTGGAAAGGACCTTCAGCCTGGCAGTTGGGGTCACGATTCTGACCATGGATTGGGGTTTCAACACAGCGCCGGGCGTCACCGCCAGCCTGGGAGATACAGTTTTCCTCGATGTCGATGGGAACGGAAGTCAGGGCGTAGGAGACAGTGGAATCCCAGGGGTCACAATCCAACTGCGAGACGGCTCGAACCAATTCGTGGGCGGCAGCGAAACCGATACCAATGGGAACTATTCTTTCGTGGGTCTGGTCCCGGGCGCCTATACGGTATTAGTGACCGATCAAAACGGGGTCCTGCGCACCCTTAATCCGAGTGCCGATCCCGACGAATCCGGCACTTGCGTGACCTGCGATGAGCAGAGCTCGACCGGACTGGCGGCCGGAGCCACCGACAACACCCTCGATTTCGGCTACGCACCCTCCATGGGGGCGGGTTCGATCGGAGACGCAGTCTGGCATGACCTGGATGGCGACGGTGTCTTTGAACCGAATGGCAACGACGCGATCCCCGGGACCTTTGACGACGAACCGGGATTCGGCGGAGTCACTCTCGAGCTCTGGGTGGACGTCAACAAGGACGGATCGATAAACGCTGGAGACAACCTGATAAGGACAACCACCACCGACAACAACGGCTTCTATGTCTTCAACGGTTTGATTGCCGGCAACTACCTGGTCACGATCACCGACAAGTTCCAAGTCCTGGATACCAATGGCGACGGCAACCTCAGCGAGTGGATTCTGACTGCCCGCACAGATCCCGGCGCTGCCATCCTCACCAGTGGTTCACCGAATGATCTGACACTCGATTTTGGCTTCCTGGCGGTCACACCCTTCAGTATCAGCGGTGTTACCTACCACGACGCCAACGACAGCCAGGTCTTCGAGATGGGCGAGTCGGAGATACCCGATGTGACGGCATCTCTTTACCGCGATTTGGATGGCGACGCAGTCCTCGATCCAGGCGAACCCCGGATCGGACGGGTGAGAACGAATGCTACCGGCGATTACCTCTTCCTCGACCTGCCCAGCGGGGACTACATCGTTGCTGTCGAATCCCAAGGAAGCCTGGCCGAGGGGATGTTCCAGACGACCCAGCCGTCCGGAGTCGAGCCGATAACCATTCTGGCCAGCAATGTAACCAACGTGAACTTCGGTTTCAATATCGTCCCAACGCTGGCCGTTATCGATGATTTCCGGGTCTATCTCGACAAGGACAAGAACGCGGTCGTCCAATGGCACACGATCTCCGAGATCGGTACCGCGGGCTTCCATTTGGAGCGCGAGAACCCGGATACCGGCGACTACGGTCGTCTCAATAGCGAGTTACTGCCAGCTTTGGTGGACACCCCTCAGGGTGGCTACTATCGCTTCCTGGATCCGGGGGTTTCGAAGAATGAAAAACACAGCTACCGGCTGATAGAGCTCGAGGCCGACGGGAATCTACGAAAGTCTGGGCCGTACGAGGTCAAAGTCCATAAGAGCGGCCCCCTACTGAATACGCCTCCCTACGAACGGGAGGCTAATCCGGCCACCGATGATCCAGTCAAGATTGCCGAGAAAAAGGAGAAGCGAAACGAAGAGAAAGCAAAGAAAGAGAAAGAGAAGAAGGTCAAATTCAAGGGACAGGTGGCTTTGCGGATCTTGACTTCCGCCCGTGGGATGCATTTCGTGAGTGCCGAAGAGGTGGCGGATGCGACCGGCGCTAATTTGAAGGACATAAGAGAGGCGATCGACAAGATCGATCTGATGCTCAGCAACCGGGGCAACGAGGTTGCCTATCTGCCGCTTGAGGGTGGTTCCGGTTTCTATTTCTTCGCTCAAGTTCTCGACTCTAACTACTCCGATTTCAACGTCTATTGGTTGAGCCCCGGCAAGGGTGCCGAGATGAAGGAACTTAAGGCCAAGAAACCGAAGAAGGGTGGCGGCTTAACCGAAGCTCGAGAGACAAAGCTCTACGAGCAGGATCTGAGCCCGGTTCCGTTTCTGACCATGGATCCGGAATCGGACTACTGGCATTGGAACTATTTGCGTGCCGGTTTCGCTGGAGAGTCGGAACGAGATTATGTCCTCTCGACCCCGGCGGCACTCCCGTCCGGTCAGGCTGAGCTCCGTGTCTACATGAAGGGGGCGACCGATCTGGCCCCCGGAAACGATCACTCCGTCCAAGTGCTGGTCAATGGGATAAAAGTCGGCGTGACCCGATGGGACGGCCTGGCCGTCAAGATCTTCAGCGTCCGCTTCGACCAAAATCTCCTCAATCAGGGAGACAATCAGCTTCGTCTAATCTCGTCCCTCGGGACAGGGGTCTCCTACAGTGTTGTGTGGTTGGATTCCTTCGAGATCGACTATGGTCGAGAGCTTCGCACTGACGCCGACTCGCTGGAGTTTCTTGCCGGTGCCGACCAGACAATCATCAGCGCCGGCTTCAGTTCGAACGAGGTCGGGATCTTTGAACTCTCCGATCCTCTGAAACCGCGCTACATCGGCGGCAGCAAGGTCGAAGAAGACGGCGCCTTCTATCGGATCACGTTCGGGTCATCGGGGCCAGGATCGCACTACCTCCTGCTCGGACCAGACGCAATCCACTCGCCCGTGGCACTTGAGATGGATGCCCCTTCAGATCTGCAGAATAAGAACAATCGTGCCGAGTACGTTGTACTGACGCCGGTTGATCTTAGCGACGGTGCCCAGGCTCTGGCTGACTTCCACAGCGCAGAGTACGCGACCATGATGGTCGATTTGCAGGACGTCTACGACGAGTTCAATTACGGTATCGTCAGTCCCCATGCGATTCGAGAGTTTCTCCGCCACGCCTACGAAAACTGGAAGGTGGCTCCCCACCTCGTGGTCTTTGCCAGCAAGGGCAGTTATGACTATAAGGACATACTGGGATTGGGAACGAATGTCTTCCCGATCGCAATGGCACCCACTCCATGGGGCCTCGTTGCTTCGGATATCCGGCTCCTCGATTTCGACGGAGATGGAGTGCCTGAGATTCCCGGTGGGCGGATACCGGCGCTCAGTTCGGAAGACCTCCTGGACTATCTCAGCAAACTCGAGAACCAGCAATTCCTACCGTCCGCTGCCGGGTCAAGGTTACTGATGCTGGGGGATGACCCGGATGGTGGGGGTGACTTCCATTCATCCAGTGACCTGGTCGCTCAAGGAGTGGCTCCTGAGGTCGAGGTCCTCAAGCTTTATCACCAGAGCGGAGCCAGTGGTAGCATCACCAGTCAGGCACTCCTCGCGCAAATGCAGAGTGGGGTCGATTTCATCAACTATTTGGGTCATGGTGCCGTCGTACAATTGGGTCAGGAGAATTTCCTGAATAACTCTCAAGTGGCTTCATTGCGGAATTCGAGGCTTCCGATCCTGGCCGCCCTGACCTGCGCCGCCGGTAACGGCAGCTACCCGGGATTGAACTCGCTGCTCGAAGAAATGCTGGTTCACGACCATGGGGGCATCATTGCCGGGGTTGGTTCAAGCAGTCTGTCTCTGAATCCTCAAGCTGTGCAGTTGAACCGGATACTCATCGAAGGTCTCTACGGAACGGTGCCCGAAGATCATCTCGGCGCGAGTTTCAAGAAGGCCCTTGAGGCTCTCCGCGATGCCGGAGGATTTCGCTTCGTCCTCTAATCCTACAGTATTATCGGTGATCCGGCGATTCGGCCTCGGTAGGAGAAACGGGAACGGACGAATAGCCAAACCATGACTGAGAACCGCCACCAGGGGCCACCCAAGGGTGAGTCCCGTGAACCGACCAGGAAGAAGGCTTATGAGCCACCTCAGGTGGTGTTTCGTGAGCCCCTGGAGGCGATGGCTATCATATGCACGCCTAGCCCGCCCGGGAAGGATGCGGGCTTGTGCAGTTCTCCTAGTTCCTGACAGCCATGAGCTCCACTAGCTTTTCAGACATCCTAGCCAAGACCTGGTCGAGCAATGTGCTATTCTCCGTGCTGCTCGAGCTGACCTATCGCTGTAACTTGGGTTGCGTCTACTGCTACAACGACCTCAAGCTGAGAGGTCAGCGTCTCAGCCTCGACGAGTATCGCCGACTACTGGAAGATCTGGCCGACCTACAAGTCCTGAATCTGACCCTCTCGGGAGGCGAACCCCTGATGCATCCGGAGTTCTTCGCAATCGGAGCGATGGCGCGCGAACTGGGCTTCCTGACTCGAATCAAATCAAACGGCCATCTTCTGGACCGGCCACTCGCGACTCGCGTTCGCGATGAAGTGGATCCCTTCATGATCGATTTGAGCTTGCACGGCGCCAGCTCCTTGCCCCACGATCGGATGACTCGGATTCCCGGTAGCTTCGAGCGGTTGATCCAGAATATCCGGGAAATGAAGGAACTCGGACTAAGGCTCAAACTGAACTGCACGCTGACTGCCTGGAACGAACTCGAAGTGGCGGAGATCTTCGCGCTGGCGGATTCGTTGGGAGTGCCACTGCATTGCCAGCCTGCGGTCAGCCCGCGCGATAATGGCGACCTTTCCCCTCTCCAGCTATCCGCTTCCGCCCAGGGGGTAGCTCACCTACTACGACTGATTCATGTCGGCTCCGAGACTCGTGTCAGCGTGGGCCGGGCAGGGGACGAAGATATGCCCTCCACGATCGACAAGAACTGTGGAGCCGGTTCGGCCGGTTTGGCGATTGACCCCTTCGGCAATGTCTATCCGTGCGTGCAATGGCGCCGTTCAGTTGGGAATCTGCACGAATCTCGAATCGCTCAGATCTGGCACGGGAATTCTCAGTTGCATGAAATCCGGGAACTGACCAAGGAGGCCAAGAAAGTGGTCAAAAGGCAAGGGCCTCACTCTCAGGCCATGTCCTTCTGTCTGGGTCTGGCCGAGATGTACGAAGGGGATCCGTTAGCGGTCTACCCGTCCGCACAACGCCGCCTCGACCACTATCGCTCCTTTCTGGTTCAGCTGGAAAGCTAGACGAGCGATTCCGAAATAACGTGCCAATTGCGAACGGGTCTTGCGAGTCGAGGTCAAGGAGAGAGAGAGGAAGTCGATACCCGGCATCGGGCACGCAGTCGCTGTCATTCAACTTCAAGTGCCCGCAAATCTCTATGCTATGAAATGGGTTAGTGATCGCGGCGTGGCGTTCGGTCGGATTGTGGCAGGCCCTGTTCCTGCAAGAAATCTGCGATCGCGTGTGCGGCCAAGGCGTGAGCATATTCGTTGGGGTGCGCATCGTAACTGTTGACGACGACGTCGCTCGAATCGAGGGATTCAAATGTACGCAGCAGGTCCAGATGTGGAACGTTCTGCCGATTCCAGAACGCCTCGAGTTTTTCGTGTACCGGTTGGTAGTCGTATTTCGGGCCAAGATTGTGCAAGAACGGGAACGTCACCACCATCAGTTGCCCACCGCGGCTGGTGACTTCAGTGCGAAAACTGGCTAGTCGCTGAGCTTGTTGGTCCCACACCGGACCGTCGTAGTTGTCCCGCACGAACGCATAATAGCTCGCGACATCCGGATCCTGCGCGGCAAACCAGCGGAAATAAAGCCAGTTACACAGATAGCTGTTCTGAACCCAAAAACCGGGAGCGGGCCTTGCGTAAATCCGCTTTAAGATAGCCCGCCATTCAGGCACGATGTCCGAGATGTCGTTGAGACAGTAGACGAGTACCACCACGTCCAGCTCATATCCCGAGTTGGTCACACCCAGCAAGAAATCGACCTCGGCACCAGTGTCCATCCCCGATCGCGCGAGCACATGGACCTCAACGTCCGGCATCATCGCGCGGACTCGGTTCGCAAACCGATCAGCGACGGAGCTCACACCGTGTCCGACAGTAAACGAATCGCCGAGAAATGCGATTCGACGACCTCCAGGTGGCAGCTCATTGAAATACTCCTCCGAATCGCGAAGCCCGACGTCGTTGTATTTGAAATTCCTCGCGAACCAGCGTTGCGTTGTCTTGGTCAGCCCGAATGAATCGGTAGTGTCATAGATGAAGCGAAAATAGATCTCCCCGGCAAGGAGGCCTAGTACACAAAGGAATGCGAAAACGAGGAGGTTGCCGAGTACCAGACGGAGAATCGTCTTCTTGCGGTGCACCCGAAACTTGCGGAAGCATACCCAAAGAGAAAGCCCACTTCCGACCGAGGCCAGTAGAAAGCTTATCAACGCGGCGTTTTCGCCCATCCACTCCACCCCTGACCAGCCGGACCTCAGACAACCCGCCGCTCGCAAACCACGTTCAGGTCTGAGGAGCTCATAATACCAAAAAGTAGAGCAATCGCCGGGGAGCCTGATGGCGCGCTTGTGGAATCGTTCGACTCCTCACGATGGGACGCGGATCGCGCTTACATTCGTCCGTCGTTGCCTTGTACCTCGTGTCCAGACGGCGTGCCCCGATGCAGCCTGAGCGGTCCTAATCTCCTCTTTCTTGTTCTTGCCAAATCACTCATGGCTGGATGCCTCTTCATAGATCTTCAATGTCTCTCGGGCTCTCGAATAATCGGACTTCTGCTCAAGGGCCTTCCGAAGTTCGGCCAGAGACTGGTCGTGATGGCCGAGGTTCCAGTAGGCTAAGGCCAAATTATAATGTGCCTCGGGATAGAAATCCTGAATCGATATCCCCTTGACCAGGGAGGCTGCAGCCGCCTCGAACTCACCCAGAGTCAAGCGCAAGACCCCCTGGTTGTAGTAGGCCTTGGCATAAAGAGGGTCGTGGAAGATGGCCTGGCGAAATTTTTCCCGAGCCTCGAGTACATTTCCAAGCTGAAAATACGCTACGCCCATATTGTAGTGAACCTGGGCCGCATCAGGATGCAATTGAAGGGCTCGCTGATAAATCTCAAGCGCCGTTTGATGTTGGCCCTTGGCGGCATAGGTCATGGCGAAGTTGTTCAGGGCATCAACGTAGTCCGGTCTGAGCTCGAGGGCTCGCCCGTAAAGTTCAATGCCTTCATCGATCCGCCCCTGAGCAATTCTGGCGGCCCCCAGATTGTTCATAGCTTCAGCGTAAGTGGGCCACAGTTTTAGGGCTTCTTCATATTGGGCCACGGCCTCTTCCAGCCTGCTCTGTCGAGAGAGTTCCACTCCCAGACTGAGATGCATGACAGGATTCCCGCGTGTGACGGCCAGTGTTCGCCGAAAGAGCGATTCGCTGTCCCGCCAATGGGACAGTTGTTGTCGGGTCGTCAAAACGAGGGGGAAAGCCAGCAGGAGACCTGCCAGCAAGATCCAGCCCGGGCCAGACAGGTACTTCCGTGCCGCAGCCGCTAACATTACGGTGCCCATCATGAGAAGTCCGACCGAGGGAATGTAACTATAGCGATCAGCCCAGGACTGGTTGCCTACCTGGAGGATACCCAGGACGGGAACCAGAGTGACAAGAAACCAAAACCAACCACTTGCCAACAGGGGCAGGCGTTTGACGCTACGAGTGACCATAACTGAGACTAGGCCCACTAGGATCAACGCCAGACCGGCTTTCCACCAGACTGCCGAATCATCGGAGAGGGGATAGAGCACAGCCAGCCTGGCTGGCCAGAGTGTCTTTGCGAGGTAGGTCAAGTAAGAGCTGAGGGCATTGACGAGTCGAGGAAGCAAGGAGAGGGACTCCACCGCAACGACGGCCCCAGCTTCGGATTGAGCCAAGAGAGTGACGACTGACGAGGCCATGGAGAGACCCAGAAATGGAAGCTTTTCCAACCACAAGCGACTGTTGGTGAAGAGTCTTTGTAGAGAAGGGACCCGTTGCAATACCCAGACATCTATCAAAAGGAGGATCACGGGAAGGGTCAGGGCCATTGGTTTGGACATCAAAGCCAATGCAAAGGCCAGAATAGACGCTGCGTAATAACTCCGACGCCCGACCCGGACGTAAGCCAGATAGCTCAGCAGACAGATCATCCAGAAGAACATGCATAAAACATCTTTACGCTCGGCGGCCCAAGCCACGGATTCCACTCGGAGGGGATGCACGGAGAAAAGGAGAATCAGAGCAGCGCTTGCCCACAGTTCTCCGGTGATCCGTGCCAGGAAGAAGTAGATCAGCAGACAGTTCAGCACATGAATGACGATGCTTGCCCAGTGATGTCCCACCGGGTCCAAGCCGAAGAGCTCGACATCCAGCATATGAGAGATCCAGGTCACGGGGTGCCAATTCGCCCCTCGCCAGCTCGAGAACGCCCACCGGATACTTTCGACCGTCAGTCCCTGCTGGACCCACCGATTTTCCGTGATGTAAGTGTCGTCGTCAAAACTCAGAAAACCATTGTTCTGAATGGGCCAGAAAGCTCCAAAGACGATCATGACGATCAATACGCAGACTCCGAGAACGATCCAGCGGTGGATCACCAGCAGATCGCTGGTAGGCAGGACGTGCCGAATCTCAGCTGATTCCTTCGAAGGTTCGGCGTCTTCGCTCTGTTGTTGGGACACTTCTTTGTTCTCAGTTTGCCTTGCTACCCGCAGGTCTCGAGTTTTCCGACCTGACACAGCGCCCACAAAATCTACCAGACCGTGACTACAAATTCCAGATCGTACTCTCCGTAACTCCAATCATATCCGCAGCTTCCCGTTAGTCGAGGTCTTGCCCGTTCCGATGACTCGGCGGGTCGCTGTTAACCATTCTCTGTCCCGTCGGATTACTGTCGAGGGACGAGCGGATCCCCCAACAAGAAAGGGCCGGTTTTGATGCTATTGGACATTCGCTACGCGCTGAGACGTTTTCGGCGGGAGGTCGGCTTCACATTGGCAGCCGTCCTCGTGATCGCCATGGCGGTAGGGGCCGGCACGACTGTCTTTTCTCTGGTCGACTCTCTCTTATTGGGGGATTTGCCGGGTGTCGGGCAGCCCCAGCGCCTGGTAGAGGTCGGACGCACCCAACGGGGAGAGGGAATGGACACGGAATCCTATCCCGAAAAGCCGGGGTTCGAATTGGCTGATGCTCTTTGGAAGGCTGCGTCCCGGTGTGACGATCGATCAGGCCAAATCTGATTTGAACACCATTGCCGCCGCTCTCGAAGAAGAGTTTCCCAGAGCTAATCGGAGTCAGAGAGTCGAGATCCAGCTTCTTGGCAAACTTCCAGCCACGGCTCGACTGCCCGTGGCTGTATTTACCGGCTTGCTCTTTGCCGCCACCGGCGCTCTCCTTCTGATCGCCTGCGTGAATGTAGCGGGCCTCTTGCTGGCCCGCCTCTCGGGTCGGCGCGACGAGCTGGCTGTCCGAATGGCTGTTGGCTGCGGACACTGGCGTTTAACTAGTCAGCTCCTCACCGAAACGGTCCTGCTCTTTTCTGCCGCAGGGCTGATAGGATTGGTCTTTGCCTTCTCTTTTGAACGACTGCTTCAGGCCTTCCAGCCGCCAGCCCCTTTCCCCCTCCACCTGAACGGAAGCTGGGACTATCCAGTCTTCGTCTTTACTCTGCTTCTGAGCTTAGTCTGTGGCCTGCTGTTTGGCGTCTTTCCGGCCCGTTTTGCGACTCGGGAAGCCTTGGGCACGCTGCTTCGGGAGCAGTCTGCAGTATCGCGAAAGCTCTCTCGTCTGCGCAACGTTTTCGTAGCGGCGCAGGTCTCCCTTTGTCTGCTCCTGTTGTTCACGGCCGGGCTTTTTCTGCGGTCGTTGCAGCAGACAGCGCGGATCGATCTGGGATTCGATCCGGAAAACGTATGGACTGGCCACATCGACCTGTCGCTCAATCGCTTTTCCGACTCCCGTGCACAACAATTCTTCAAGTCGTTAGTCGAGCGCACTCGGGCACGTCCTGGAATCCAATCTGCAGCGCTTGCTGTAGACCTGCCGCTGGATGGAAGCAAAATGGGTCTCGGAGGGATCGCCGCCGCCAACCAGGAGTCTTTCAAGGGGGCAAGCTTCAACCTGGTCTCACACGGATTCTTCGAGACGCTGAAGATTCCGATACCGGCTGGCCGGTCTTTTTCCCAATCTGACTCCGCAGTAGCACCCCCGGTCGCGATCGTGAATCAGGCCGCGGCTGAGCTCTTATGGCCCGCAAAGGATAGCCTTGGGAGACGGATATTCGTGGGAGAAACCGGCTCGAACCGGAGCTACTCCATTGTGGGAGTCACTAGCCTCGGAAAGCTCAACTCCCTGTCGGGACCCGAAGAGCCGCATGTCTGCCTGCCCTTGAGCCAGGTTCCAAGATCAGCCGCATATCTGGTAGTGAGGAGCGCCACGAACCCGATTCCCATAGTCAGGGAAGTGCTCGCGGAACTCGATTCCAATGTTCCTCTGGTGCAGTCGGCTCGCCTGATTGAAATTAACGAACTGGTGACTCTTCCCCAGCGCTTGGCAGGGACGGTTTTTGGTGTGGTGGGCCTGGCCGGGTTGATTCTGGCAGCCATCGGAGTCTTTGCGCTCGCTTCGTTTGCCGCAGTCAGCCGGACTCGAGAGTTCGGGGTTCGGTTAGCCCTGGGAGCCAGACCGCCTGAGATTCTGCGCCTGGTGACACGCCAGTGACTGGCTCCCGCTGGCGTGGGGGCTCTGATAGGCGTGCTCCTCTCGGTCGCTGCCGGGCAGCTGTTGAGAGATTTCCTGATCGGAATCAGCCCGATCGATCTGGTGGCCTTTGTGGGAACCACGGCGCTGTTGCTGGGTGTTGTGCTGATCGCTGCCCTGGTGCCAGCTCTTCGCGCATCGCGTCTGGACCCAATGAAGGCCCTGCGTTGCTAACCTGAAACTTGGAGGCGCGAGAATGCGAGAAATCGGCCGAAGTTTTGTGTACATGAGGTCGAGTAGGACTCTGCTGAGAGACTGTCGCGTCGTCATCAGTGCCGCGTGTCAGAAGACAGCGTGAAGCATAATGCACGTGTTGTCGGCCGCAGAACCGAGATTATGCGGGTTTCCGGAACTTCTCAACCTGGGTTCTCCGTACTAGACCCAAAATAAGCGTATCAGCTTCTGGGCCGCTCGATTGACTCTTTTTGAGGGTCATTTAGCCATCTGTGGTCGACTTTCGGACTGAAGGCTGCGCGAGTCGGGCGCATCCGACGGTGATCTCCTGCTGGAGGGCCTTCGGAGTGGGATCGAGAGGCAAGAATCGGGATTTTCGGCCGTTTTCGAACAGACTTCGACCTCAACCCTTGAACCTCCGTGGATTTTCTTTGCTTTGTCCTGTGGCGGGTTAGCCGTAGCGGACCCGCTTGGGCGACGGCACTCCGCTCAGCAGCGTTTCGGTCCAGTCGTTGACGTTCAGCAGCCGGTAAAGAAGACGTCGCCCCCGCTGCAGGATCTGGCAAGGAATCTGAACCAGCCGGCGCAGGAACCGGCGATACTCCATCTTCAGAATCCGCTGCCCCATCGTCTTGTCGGATTGCACCAGGCCCAGCCAGGCTTTCAAGTTCCAGGCCTGGGCAGCAATCACCAGGTACGCCCAGTTGGACTCGAGGCTGTCCGAGGGCATCCGCATCGCCTGAACCCCGTTCTTGAGCTGCTCCACCACATTCTCCTGATGGCAGCGACGATTGGCTGAGAAAACCACTTCCCTGGCCGACTCCTTTCGCAGGTTGGTCAGATAGAACAGATAGCGGGTCTCGTCAAAGAGCCGTCCCTGTCCTTGGGTGACCGTAATTTGCTTTCGCACCACCACCAGCCGATAGTTCTGCTTGCAGGCCGCCGGTCGCTAGGCCAGCTCGGCCACATCTTCCCGCTCCAGTTGCAGATTGCGATAGCCATTCTTTTTGACCAGGGCCTGGCGGATATTCTTGCGCCGCCGTCTTCGCAGTTTCTTCTTCTTTGCCCGATCCAGCCGACTCCAGGCGCTGGGCTCCAGTCCTTCGGCCCGACCAACCAACCCCTGGCTGGAATCCGCCCCAAAGAGAAACTCTACGCCCTCCTGATCCCAGCGGTCCAGATGACGCGTCTGCGTAAAATCCGTGTCGCCCCGCAGCAACACCTTCTGGAAACCACCACCGCGCACCAACTCGATGGCCCGATCCAGCACCTCGGCCGCGCCTTCATGGGAGGGTCGGTTGCCCGCCCGATTCACCAAATAGAGCACCTCGTTGGTCTCAGCCACAGACACTACCAGCGGATGATAGCTCCAGTGGCCGGTGTAGCTCATTCCGATTCCGCTCTTACACTGTCCATCCGTCGGGGCGATCGTCCCGTCCACATCAATCGTGGCCTGACGGTGAAACTCCTTGTCTTGGTTCGACCACACTTTCCGTCGCGCCTCATTGACCGCTTCCATCAGATCCCCGATCGAATTCCTGTCGAAGCGCCGCAGGAAGTCCCCCTCCGTGGACGGCGCCAGCACCTTGCGGGCCCCCAGCGCGTCCAGATACACCGGGTCCCGGCGTCGAGCCTCCACGGTCCTGCAGGCAGCTACCGCCCGTCATGACGTTGTAAATCAGATTGAGCACATGATCCGATTCCCGGTACGGCAGATGCCGCTCCAGCACCTCCACCCGTTGGTCGATGGTTTCGGCCAGTTCCAGCTGCTTGACCAGCAGCTGGATCACACCCAGCCCCCCGCAGTCCACGGCTCGGACTCGATCCGAAATCTCATACTGGATGTTGCCCCCGCGCAGCACCCTTTGGCCCTTCTCCGGCATCCAACTCCGATCTAATCGATCTTCACTTCCCGATTGCCGTTTGCGCAGGATTTCGATATCTTTTGGGTTCACCTGAAATGCCTTTCTTTTCGGTGTTTTCCAGAGTTTTTTTGCAACCCTAGAATACCCGTCAGGACTGGCATTTCGGGCCTTTTCAGGCCCTTGGAATCAACACTGATGTACTTGCTTTGGGCCTAGCTAGGATTGGATGAATCTCAATTCCTGACAGCGGAGTGCTCAGTGATCGGCAAGACCATCGCCCACTACCAGATTACCGACAAGATCGGTGAAGGCGGAATGGGCGAGGTGTGCCGGGCCACGGACACTAAGTTGAAGCGCGATGTGGCGCTCAAAGTGCTCCCTGAATCCTTCACCCAGGACCCGCAGCGCATGGCCCGTTTCACCCGTGAGGCTCAGGTCCTGGCCTATCCCAATATAGGTGCCATTTTCGGACTTGAAGAGGAGGACGGAGTCCGGGCTTTGGCGCTGGAGCTGATCGAAGGGGAAGACCTTTCTGAGCGCATCGCCAAGGGGCCGATCCCGTTGGAAGAGGCCCTCAAGATCGCTCTCCAGATAGCAGAAGCCCTGGAGGCGGCTCATGAGAAGGGGATCATTCACCGCGACCTCAAGCCCGCGAATGTGATCGTCACACCTGAGGGAACTGCCAAGGTGCTGGACTTCGGGCTGGCCAAGGCTATGGAGGAGGAGGCTCAAGAATCAGCCGACATGACGGCATCTCCGACGCTCAGCCTGGCCGCGACCAAGGCAGGAGTCATCCTGGGAACCGGACCCTACATGAGTCCCGAGCAGGCCAAGGGCAAAGAGGTGGATCGAAGGACGGACATCTGGGCCTTTGGGGTTGTTCTATTTGAGATGATAACGGGCCGTAGGATGTTCTCCGGTGACACACTTTCTGAAACACTGGCTGCCGTACTTACGCAGGATCCCAAGTGGACGAATCTACCAGCAGGAGTGTCACCCAGAATCCTGGATCTAATGCAGCGATGTCTACGGAGAGATCCGGCACAGCGGGTTCAGGCGGTCGGGGACATCCGCATCACTATCCAGGAGCACCTTGCCAATCCTGAACCCGATACGCCAGAGCCGACCACTCAGACCGCTTTGCCAGTTGCGTTCTGGCAACAACCCGTGGCCATTGCCACAGGTCTGTTACTAATGCTTCTTATCGGCATACTGGCCACCTGGTTTCTCAAACCCACTCCGGAAATTCCCGAAGTTCCCCTGACACGGACTGCAATCACTGTCGAGCAACTTCAGGAGGGACCCATTCGGCCCGTTGTTTCTCCCGACGGAAACAAGCTCATCTATGGTGCCGCCGGTCAACTCTGGCTCCGTCACCTGGACCGATTTGAAGCCGATTCTCTCCCCGATAGCGATGGTTCCGGATGGCCCTACTTCTCTCCGGACAGTGCGTTCATGGCCTACAGTCAGGACGACAAGCTCTGGAAGGTCAACCTCTCCACCGGAGGCAAGGCCACACTCTGCGACCTGCCAACTGTGGGCCGTACCCTTTTCACTTTCGTCGCTGGAGATCGAAGGTCCTGCATTTCTGGTAGATCCCACGGGCGCTTGGCCTTCTGTCTCTGACGACGGCAGACTCAGCTACTTCAAAGGCGCTGCAAGTAATCGGCTGGAACTTGTGCAAGTGGACCGGGTTGGCCAGGTTCAAGGGACCCTGGGCCAACCCCAGGAGGACATCTACGAACCCGCTCTTTCTCCTGACGACAAGTGGGTTGCGGTCTCGGCGTTGGAAAAGGGCAATAGAGACATCTGGCTGCATAATCTCGAAAGCGGAAGCAAGAGAAGACTCTCCTTTCTTGAGGGTGAGGGAAGGGGCCCTGTCTGGACAGCTGGCGGCGATCGGGTGGCGTTTCACACCAATCCTGAAAGTGGTTGGGAGATCTGGATACGTCCCTCTGACAACAGCTCCGATGCGGTCAAGATCGCTTCATCCTACCCCGTGCTGCTGTTAGCGACGATACACCCCCAACCATTGCCATCGTCACCAACTGGTTTTCCGAGTTTCGGGACAGGCAGTAAGCCTTCCAGAGGGCATCTGGTGCCAACTAGCCAGACAATCTGAACCAAATCCCCAACTTCTCCCCGGATTTTCCCCGGGTTTTACCCAAGTTAAACTGATGATTATAAAGGCTTTCCCCAGGTTACCCAGGTTTGAGACACTATTGTTATTTTTACAGAGGAAATAAAAAGTAATAACAGTTAGAAAAAGCCGGGGAACCCGGGGTTTCTGGGGAACTGAGGGTTGCAACTAAACTAGGGATTGGTGCTGGCATGAGGCAGCTTGCTCCTACCCGACATGACCCACGATGTGGATCAGCCATCGCGCCCTCCCTTGGTCACTTCAGATACTTCAGGAACTCAACGGGTGCACCATCTCGGACGATGAATGCCACCAAAACTCCCGGCGACGGGCTGTTTGGTTCGATGAGGATTTCCTCGCCAGCAAGAACCTCCTGCAGGTCTTCGACTTCAAATGCCACATGCGGAACTGTCTGTACTAATTCCGGGAGTGGACAATCCTCCTCGTACCTCATTCACTGGATGCCGAAAGGGTTGCTCTCGTGATCGGTACAGAACAGTCGATACTTCTCCAGGTATGTCTCTCCAGGCTGGGCCGTCCGTGTAGGGATCCCAATGTGATGGTACTTCATCAACTGGTTGCCTCCTTGATTCCCATCAGAGTAGTCGAACGATTGGGGTTGTCTCCGAAACGTCGGCAAGGGCAACGAATTGTCCCTCCCTTCTGCTGGTAGGAATACAACCCCGTTGGACTGAGCTGCCTGTTATGAGAATGGTAAAGCTATGTGCAACGGAACGCGACCTTTGAGCAAGCTGGGCTGCCATAGTGTGAAGTTGGTCATTGATCGTTGGCACCCATATTTGAGCAACATGAGCAGGCTCCACTTGCTTAACTGGCTCAATTCTTGGTGTCTGGGGGATGAGCAGGTTGCCACCGGTGGCCTGATTGGCAATGAGTCTGGCAATGGTGCTGGCTCTTAAAGGGGCCGCTAGAGTTTCTTCAGGAAGCAGACAGACTTTCCTATCTCTTGAAACCCTAACGCAAGATGGGCCTCGATGCTGGAATGGTTGTCAATGTCGGCGTCGCTTGCCAACCCAGAATAGCCCAGGCTCCTGGCCCATTCCTCCGCTGCCGCAATCAGAAGTGTGCCAACTCCTTGGCCCCGATACGAGGCCTCTACGAACCACCCTTCGAGATATGGAACAGCTGAATTGTCACTTCCCTCGGCGTAATTTCGAATGTGCAGCTCGGCGAAGCCGATTAGATCTGCATTGTCGTTTTCGCAGACGATCACCTGATCAATGAAGGCCGCTGTTCCTTCGAAATAGGAGCTGATTGCTTTGGAATGCTCCTCCACAGAATCCGGCCAGAGTTCCGTCCGCATTCCTAGCCAGGCTGTCCCATCTGCCGGATTAGCGTTTCGAATTTGCATAGGAGGCTAGCGGGGCTACTCTCAGCGTCCGCAAGCGTGACGAGTAACCCAGCCTTCGGGCTTGCTTGTGCATCTTCTTAACTGATTTATCCAATTACCATACCTATATGTGGCCTCCAAGACCGAATCGCCGGGACCTACTTGGTGCCGAGGTGAGCAGATCAACGACAACTAGAATTGCCCGGCTGGGGTCGGAATAATTGTCGTTGAACACTGAGCTGAGCTTTTGGCAAATCTTGTGCTGGCCACCATGTAGTCAAGTCGAAATAGCCCCACCCAACCCTCTGACTAAACCCAACCCCCCTTCACCACTGGATTTCAGGCTGTGTAGCCACTGTAGTCAGTAGTTTAAGAGAGAAACACGAGACGACGGACGATTCCAGATAAAGAGCACGCTGCCATTGCTTTCTGGAGTAGTTAAATAATTGATTCTATATAATTTAAGTACCCATACCATACCCACCGCTTGCGCCTGGGAGTAGCCAACTTGGCGGGACCTGAATTATAATTAGTGTCGTGGCCGCTCCCAGCTTGACTCAAAGACCGTTGATCCAACTCTGGACAACTCCCAAGGACGTTGTTTCGGCTCCGAGTATGTGCATCATCAACTGCGGTTGTTGTTGTTCCAAACATATGAAAAGAGAGGAGCGTTGTCCTAGTAACGCCTGTCCAGGGTAAGAGGAAGTCACAGACTAAGTCTCGCATTTCGATATCCTAAAGCCTGCAGGATCGCTCCTGCAGGTTTTTTTTGTCCGCAACTCAAAAGGAGAGGAAACTCCATGAGCAACAGCTCTCCCGAACTAGTCATCCTGTTTGAACATCCCGACTGGCAGGAACCACTGTTTGAGACGCTGACCCGTCGGGGGGTGTCTTTCCAACCACTCGATCTGAAGACGGCCACGCTCAGCGACCGGGACGGTCCATTGGCACGGCTGTACTTCAATCAAGCCAGCCCCAGTCGCCTACCTGCGGGGAAACACAGGCTCGGTACCTCTTGCGTTGGCAATGATCGAGGACCTGGAAGCCCGAGGGGCGCGGGTACTGAACGGCTCCCGTGCGTTCCGACTGGAGCTGAGTAAGATGGCCCAGATCTCTCTCATGAGAAGTCTCGGCATCTGTTATCCGAGGACATGGGCATTCAGCGATGTCTCCTCGCTGCATGAACGCAGGAGAGAGATTGTATTCCCGGCCCTTCTCAAGCCAAACCAAGGAGGAAGCGGTGCCCGAATGGCCAGGATTGAATCATTGGATGAACTCACCGCATTGCTTGAAGACAACCCAGAACTATGGCGACCCGACAATCTCTTGTTATTGCAAGAGCTTCTCGCCTACGATCTAAGCCAAGGGATTGTTCGGATGGAATATCTCGACGGGGAACTTCTGTACGCCATTCGGGTAATTGCTGGGGATAGCTTCAATCTCTGCCCGTCGGAAGTTTGCAATCCTGGCCATCCTGGGCTGGCGGTGTCAGGTGCACCAGTCAGCGAGGTGGAAGGGGCACAATTCATCCCATTTCCCGAAGTGCCTCAGGAAGCTGTGGAGACGGGAAGACGACTTTTCCAGACAGCCCAGCTCGACGTGGGGGCAGTAGAGTATCTGGAGACGGAAGACGGGCGGCTTGTCTTTTATGACATAAATGCCAACTCGAATCTCAGGCGATCGATCGGCGAAGAGCTAGGGTTCGATCCGTTTGAGAGAGTAGCTGATTATCTGATTAGAGAGTTGCGACGGGAATTTTTCCGGGACCCAGCACTCAAGAAGGGGCGGGTGTCTGTGTTCCAATGATCCTAATGGGACGGATGTTTAGAGGTGCCGAGGTAACCAACCAGTCGTTCCGCGCCCTGGTGGGTGGCTGATGAGGTTGTCTGTCTCACTTCTAGTCTCGGTAGATCTCCTTTTTGCCGTCCATGTTGTTCGTGTGAACTCACAACCCCCTTATGAGTCCACAAATAGCTGAAATTAAAGACTTTAATGGCTAGACTCACAAACTCACAGGGTCTAGTCTGCAGGGACGAGATTGGTGCCAGGTATTGGGGGTACTGTGAACTGTGAACTCAGTCCTTAAGCCTATTTTAATGAACGACTTATGATTCACTATTGGCTTGGTGAGTTCACACTGGGCTGTGTGGCACTAAGATCGCCCTAGTCCCAGCGCGACTTAGTTCTCTTGCCACTAGAGAGCTTGATGGGCGAGAGGTCTAACGACGTTTCAAATAGATTCCGATACCCCAAGCCACAAGGCAGATCACCAACATAACGATGACACCGACAAGAAGAATTCCCATGCATACCCCTTTTGCTGCCCGCCGTTCTGTCTGACAGTGATTGTACTGACAGAGGCTGGAGCCACAGCCCATCTTGCAACTATGAGCGCTTCCATTGCTGTCACGGGCAGCGACGAAGGCCACCCTTCAAGAGGCCTCATGCCCCTGCTTCCCCGAATCAAGTGACAACGGTGACTACAGGGGCTGGAGGGTCTGGGAGGTAGACGGTGCCCACTTCAGCCAAGTCAGTGGCGTCCCTTCGTCGTTCGCTCGATCACGGCTTGTCCCGCCAAGCAACCCCTTGCCCGATGGTCTCACTTTGTCTATAACAGCAGAAAGGGAGGTGTCTAATGGCAAAGAACAGTGTTCAACTGGGGTTTTCTCTAATGGGAGCCGGGGCGTTTGCACTCTTTCTGAACCGCTGGTTCACCGGCACCTGGATCGAATACGTGCTGGTCCCTGCTGGCATTGTCTCGTTCATCGCAGGAGTAACGCTTTACCTGAAGGCTGTAAGAGCTTCCAAGAAGGACGAGTCATGAAAGCGATCGAGCGGTGGCATTGGTCCTGACTGGACAGTGCAGTGGGAACGCCCGGCGGTTAAACGCTGCTCTATTCGAGATTATGTGACGAGTGGGTCACAGGTCGCGATTAGGTGAACTGGCTCCGCTGTGAAGCTAACTAGAATCACGCCCCCAGTAGCTCGAGCCCCCCGTTACCAAGAGTGGAAAGTCACGCATATCCTGACGTGCCCTTTGGAACTGAGTGGTCCTGAGGGCAAGACTATTACTGAATTAGAACCAAAGCCAAACGCAAAGCCCAATCACCACCAAACAGCCCAGCACGCTGCACATAGTGCCCTTTTCATGGTTGGTCCTCCAGATATCAGTACGCGGATGCTAAAGAGACTGTTCCAACGCAGTGCCCCACAAGTGGCTCATCGTGACCCGATCGTCGCCCGAATCTTCTTCAGGAAGATCATTGAATTCTGGAGACATTGCCCACGTGGGGGGGGGGCTTCCTAGTCCGGTGAGGAAATCGGCTTCCTGAGCAGTGTACAATGCATAGCCTGCACCCAGTCCTCGATCTCCCGAACCAGTTTGAACCCATTCTCGGTCATCTCCTCGATGACCTGGGACTGAAGAAAATGGTGTCTGTTTTGAGGGCTCTTGTGAGGTTCGATTACGGCAATGAGTCCACCGGGTTTGAGAGCTGCCATGAGATTGTTTCGCATGACGTGCCGGTCGTCCATATGGTGATAGACAAGCCGGAGCAGGATGGCAGCGCAACAGCTCTCATCAAGACCGGTTTTCGACTGATTCCCGAGGACAACCGTGAGATTCTCTAAGCCGTCTTTAAGGGCAAGCTCTTTCAGGTTGTTCACTAGATCGGGCTCCACCTCAGTCGCGATCACCATCCCTTGATCCCTGAGCCGACGGGCCAGTGGAATCGCAAGGTAGCCATCCCCGGCACCCACGTCCGCCACAGTGTCCCCCGACCCGAGATCAAGTAGCCGAAGGATCCTGTCGGCTTCCTCCTGGATAATTTCACTGTATTGTTGCTGCCCCGACTCCTGGGCCGGTACCACGATTTGGCCCGTGCCCGGCAGAAGAAAGAGCATTACCAATAGAAGTCGATCAGCATTCATGATGGAGGCTCGCTTAACAAACCTGGGGGCCAGGATAGCAGGATTCGACGAGTCCTCCAGTCGGCTGGGTGGCAGCAGAAGAGTCTTGGGTTGAGGATCGGTTGGTTCAGTTGACGTGGACGGTCTGAACTAAGCCACTCACCAGTGGCACTTCTGTCGGTTCTGTCAGTTGGTGGTGTAGGCGTTTTCTGAGTTTTTTTCTTGCTTGTGTCAGTTTTGTCAGGGGGTAGGCCAAGCGTTTTCTGAATTCTTGGTCTCAACGGTCACTGGGCGGGGGTGATTTTTTCCTGAAAAAACGCCCTAGCGCACTGTCCGGAAAGTTCCCGATGTTAAATGTCAGGGTAGTTTGCTATTGTTGGGCATGGCAAGACCCCACATTCGACTAAAGCTACCCGAACAAGATCGAAGAATACTGGAGTCCTGGTTGCGGGCTTCCAAGACCGATCGAGTCTTGGCCGAACGGGCTCAAATAATTCTGGCTTGCGGCCAGGGGCTGACGGCGACTGAAGTTGCGGAAAGGCTCTCCAAGCGGCTACTGAGTGTGCAAATGTGGCGCAGGCGCTATCTTGAGCAGGGAGTGTCAGGACTGGAGGATCGACCTCGATCGGGCCCTCCGCGGAAGCTATCGCATGCCAATGTGCGAGCTATTCTCAAAGCCACCGTTGAACGCATCCCACGGGAATCGACCTACTGGAGTGTGCGACTGATGGCCGAACACTCCGGAGTGAGCAAACATCAAGTCGCCCAGATCTGGAAGGCAGCCGACCTGAAGCCGCATCGAGTCCGTAACTTTAAAATCAGCAACGATCCTCACTTCGCCGAAAAGGTAATCGATGTGGTGGGGCTGTATATGGATCCGCCCGACAATGCGCTGGTTCTATCCGTGGACGAGAAAACTGAGATCCAGGCTCTGGATAGAACTCAGCCGATGCTCCAGCTCAGACCTGGACAGATCCAACGCCGGACACACGATTACAAGCGCCACGGTACAGCCAGTCTGTATGCCGCATTCGATGTGGTGACAGGTGAGGTCATGGGCCGCATCACCAATAGGCACCGAGCCAAGGAGTTCCTGGCTTTTCTCCGCCAGATTGATCAAGCGGTCGAGCCCGAACTGGATGTCCACTTAATCCTGGACAACTCGAGCACTCATAAGACCAAGCAGGTTCAAAGCTGGCTGGCCCAGCGGCCCCGATACCACCTCCACTTTACGCCCACTAGGAGTCTGCGCGGCAGGAAATGCCCGGGCTGGTGAATAAAATGGCGATATGGGAACGACATTTCGGAAGTACCAGCCGGAGCAGAGCTTCTTGCTACCCCCTCCCCGCGAGATTGGTTGCCGGAAGATCATCTGTCCTACTTTATCTCCGAAACGGTGGATGAGCTGGATCTGAGTGGATTCTACGCGCCGTACGAAGGGGCGGGCGGCGCAATCGGCCGTTTGATCCGAGGATGATGGTGAAGATCCTGATTTATGGGTACGCGACGGGAACGTTCTCGTCGCGGAAACTGGCTCGTCGAGTGTATGAGGACGTGGCTGTTCGAGTGTTGTCGGCGGGTAATTTCCCAGCCCACCGGACGATGGCGGAGTTTCGTCAACGTCATCTCAAAGAGTTCAAGAAACTGTTTGGACAGGTGGCGCGGATCGCGGCCGAGGCGGGATTGGTCAAGCTGGGGCGAGTGGCGGTGGACGGCTGTAAGATCAAGGCCAACGCCAGCAAACATAAGGCGATGAGCTATTCACGGATGTTGGAAGAAGAGAAAAGGCTGGAAGGAGAGATCGCCGAACTGTTGGATCGTGCGCAGCAGGTGGATAAAGCGGAAGACGAGCTCTACGGCGAAGAGAATCAGGGAGACGAACTGCCTGAAGAGTTACGCCGCCGCGAAGATCGGCTGAAAAAGATCGGGGAGGCAAAGCAGCGCGTGGAGCAACGGCAGGCCGAGGCGGATCGGAAGCGCGGCCGCAAGCCCGGAGACGGTCGCAAGAACCCGCGCGGAGGACGCCCCTTCAAGCGGGAGTTTGGAGTTCCCGAGGAGAAGGCCCAAGACAACTTTACAGATCCGGAAAGTCGAATCATGAAGAGCTCTGGGGGATTCGAACAATGCTACAACACGCAAGCCGCTGTGGATGAGGAGACACAGATGATCGTGGCCACGGGGGTTACCAATAACGCGGCCGACAACAGACAATTACTGGGGATGATCGATGCGGTCCAAGAGAACCTGGAGCACCCTCCCGCGCAGGTAGTGGCCGACGCCGGGTATAAGTCCGAGGAGAACTTTGAAGGTCTAGAAGAACGCGAGATCGATGGCTACATCTCTTTGGGCCGAGAGGGGCGAGATCCAGAGCCGTCGGAAAATCTCCCCGCCACGCTTCGCATGTTCAAGAAGCTGGGCACGGAGGCGGGGCAAACTGTCTACCGCCGGCGCAAGGTGATCGCGGAACCTGTATTCGGCTGGGTTAAACAGGTCCTTGGCTTTCGAACCTTCAGCTTGAGGGGACTCGAGAAAGTGGAAGGCGAGTGGGACCTGGTCTGTCTCGCCCTGAACTTGAAACGCATGAATGGGCGCCTACCCACCTGCTGAGCAGGTTCGGACGGAAAAATGCCCTCCCCCTGGGCTCATTTTCAGCAGTTCGGCCGCCTCTGCAAGCGGAAGCACGATAAAGATCGCCCTTTCTCGTATAGGGCACCCCGAAACATAAACTCAAGAATTGGAAATTCCACGTTGATCAGAAACTCCTGCCGCGCAGACTCCTAGCGCCTCCTGGCTCAATGCCGTCGAAAGCTGGTTCTCACAGCTGGAGCGCCGTTCGATCTACAGAAACTCTTTCAGCAGCGTCCAAGAGTTGAGACAGGAAATCAAAAGATATATTCGGGTTCACAATCAACGCTTGGCCAAGCCCTTCAAGTGGCGCGCCACTGCTGACTCAATCCTGGCAAAGGTCCAAAATGCTCGCGCATCGCTCGGCCAATATTAACATCGGGAACTTATCGGACAGTGCACTAGTGACAGCCTGACAGAACTGACAAAACCTGTAGAGGTGATCTGTGGGTGGTCAATCCCCAATTCCGACCCTGGGCATGGGATCATTGAGTACCCCCCAGTGAAAACCGGTCTGTTTCCACTTCCACAAGTGCACCTCGAAATGCTAGTTTGCAGTTGCCATCAGAACCCCCGCCATCATCTAGTGCGTGAGCGAAAAGTCGGTATGAGTGCCGATCTTTCACCTTGATGGCTAGACCATCTAGGACTACGAGTTGATTACTGTCGATAGTTTGCGGCCCAATTTCCTTACTGTTCGCGTCAAAGTCATACTCTTCCAGCCCGACTCGAGTAGAGCCTCCGCTGTCGCAGCCAGACAGCCTTGATATTCTCAGGCTAATCTTTCTAATTACGTGATCGGTTGTCACGCGAATCGCTAGCCCCCACAAATTACCTTCAAAGCACCGATCCTCAAAGCCGCAGATGGTTGTCCTTGCCTCGTTTCGATCAATTACGAGGTTGTACCGTCTTGTTGGGAATCGGTAGTCGCTTGGAGAGCCTTTCCGCAACTTCAGTCGCCGTCAGCCCCTGGCCGCAAGCCAGAATTATTTGAGCCCGTTCGGCCAAGACTCGATCGGTCTTGGAAGCCCGCAACCAGGACTCCAGTATTCTTCGATCTTGTTCGGGTAGCTTTAGTCGAATGTGGGGTCTTGCCATGCCCAACAATAGCAAACTACCCTGACAATTAACATCCGGAACTTTCCGGGCAGTGCACTAGGCCGAAGTCCAAGACTTTCCCGGTGCCCTCAGGTGTGACGATCACATTAGCAGGCTTTAGGTCGCGGTGGATGATCCCCTTCTCATGAGCGGCCTCCAGGGCCTCGGCGATCTGCAATGCGATCTGGAGCGCCTCTTCGAGAGGAATCGCGCCTTTGCTGATGCGGGCTGCCAGGGTCTCGCCCTCCACCAACTCCATGGCGATGGCGTGGGTACTGCCCTCCTGCTCCAGGCCGTGTATTCCGGCAATGTTGGGATGGTTGAGTGAGGCCAGGACTTCCGCCTCCCGTTGGAAGCGTCCCATCCTCTGAGGATCTTGGGCAAAACTCTCGGGCAGGATCTTCAGGGCCACATCGCGCTTCAGCTTGGTGTCGGTGGCTCGGAAGACTTGGCCCATACCACCCTCACCGATGAGCGCCGTGATTTCGTAGTGAGCAACTGATCTCCCAATCACGTTCCACCCCACTTCGAAAATCCCACTTCGCACTGCGCAACTCTCAAGGCCTCCCCCATGCCACCCTGGCCGATCTTCTCAGTGATCTGATAGTGAGCCACCGACCTACCGATCACAATTCTCTCCCCATTGAGTCTTGATGCTTGAGCTTTGAAATTTCCCCTTAGGGGCTCAGTTCTTGGCGAAGCAGCTCGAAGAAATTCTGGATGAGGACGACCCTGTCCCGCTTTTGCTCAGTCTGCTCTTGGGCCGCCATCAACACGGCAAAGCGCTCCCCGTCCGGGTGCAAATCGTACTCACGGGCAAATGGCCGATCTGCGATCCTCACCTCCGACCACAAACCCGGCTTGGAGGCTCGGAACGACTCTCCTTCGGCAGAGTAGGTGACTACCATGATTCGTCGGGTCGACGACAGGTAGAATAACTCCCTGCCATTCTCCAACCAGATGGGAATCGTGCCTCCACCACTTGAAATCGGCCACTCCCCACCCGAACCCGGAAAAGGACGTACGTAGATCTCATACTGTCCCGCCTCATTTGATTGATAGGCCAGCCATCGGCCATCCGGAGAAAAGGCAGGGTGTTGTTCGTCAAAAGGGCTGTTTAAGAAGGTCGTTACTTGGCCCGGCTTCCAGCCCGAGCGGTCGTCTCCTTCCAGCGGTAGAATCCGGATGTCAAAATTCGTCTCGGGATCGAGTTCAAAAAAAGCCAGGTACTTCCCGGTGGGATGCCAAGACGTAGGAAGCTGGAGATTCCGACTCTCGGTCAGGCGCTGTACCTCCCCGCTTCCGTCCGACCGCTTCCAGTAGAGACTTCCCGGGCCTTCCCGATTCGAGCGAAAGACCAAACCGTCACCGCTGGGGCTCCAGAGCGGATCAGACTCGGTGGCAGCATCGAAGGTCAGTCGTGTCCGCGTGTCTCGCTCCCATCGGTATACCCAGATGTCCGACTGACCACCGTCGGTGATCTCCACTGCCAGCCGCTGACCGCCGGGAGCCAGGCGTACATCTCGGTAGTCGCCGGGAGCATCCCGAAGCGGTTTCGTTTCTCCTTTTCGGTCCAGCCAGTTGAGGGTGAATTGATTGATGTTTACACCCGGCAGATAGACCAGCGTTCCCTCTTGGGAAAAGGCAAACTGAGCCGATGCATTGCCTGGGTCGGCCAGGACACCCTCCTGGATAGGCACGGCCTGCCCTTTAAGTTCCAGCTTCTGCACATCAAACGGGGCGGCAAACAGCGTGCTTTCGTGAATATAGAGCAAGTGACCACTTTGCAGATAGCGCCCGTGATAGCCGCCCTGCTGCACGATCTTCCGTTGTCCTGCGGGGATCGTCTGGACGACCAGGTTGGCCTCCTCGTACCGGCCTGGTGTACTCGATGCTGTAAACAGTACCGCCTTACTGCCGGGCAGAAGCTGTGGCCAGCGGTGGCTGACTTCTCCCTCCTCCTCGTCCAGGGTGGTCAGCTGTTGGCATGTTCCGCCAGCCGAAGACACCCTTGACAGCCCCTCCTGGAATCCGGGGGCAAAGACAATCGATCCATCATCGCCCCAGTCCCCACCTGCGCTTCTTCGAGGAGCATCACACAGCGTCATGGCAGCTCCACCCGTTACCGAGATTTTCTTCAGCTTGCCGCCTGCAAAAAAGCCAATCCACTGCCCGTCGGGAGAGAAGAATGGTTGCTGAACTCCTTCTGTCCCCGACAAAGGTGTTGCCTGCAGTTGATCCAGGCGACGCACATAGAGTTGTCGAGGACTACCCTCGGACTGGGCAACGAAGGCCACCAGGGAACCGTCCGGGGACAACAAAGCGGCTGTCCCGGGGAAGGCGGAGGTATCCAAAGAGGCATCCGCGCCAATTGACACTTCCAGACGTCGAGGAGGCTCAGGCTTAGGCTCGGGAACGGGCTTCAAGAACCAGGCCACCAGGAATGCAGCGATGGCCACTGCAAAAGCCGTCGCCCAAACAGCCGGTAACCTCCACAGATCAGTGAGAGTTGAGGGGAGGAGGGTCGATGCCGTCTCCGCTTCGGGGTTGTCCAGATAGTCTTCGATGGCGATCCGTGCTTCACCGATATCGCGTAGTCGTCGCCTGGGTTCGCGGCTGAGACAACGTCGAAGAAGCTTCTCAACCATCTGGGGTGCGTCTGCTGGGAGATGTTCCCACGAGGACTCCGCTCTGAGAACCGCCGCCATGGTGTCGGAAATATCCTCTGCCTCGAACACCTTCCGATCGGTCAACATCTCGAACAGGACAACACCAAAAGCCCAGTTGTCGGCTCTCTTGTCGACAGGCTTACCCTTGGCCTGCTCCGGAGACATGTAAGCCGCCGTGCCCAGAATGATCCCGGCCTGGGTGGCCTGCATCGTGAGAGTGGGCGACTGGCTCAGATCAGCATCGGACGAGCTTGCTGGTTCCATCGCCTTGGCCAACCCGAAATCGAGTACTTTGGCCGTTCCCTCAGGTGTGACGATCACGTTGGCAGGCTTCAGGTCCCGGTGAATGATCCCCTTCTCATGAGCGGCCTCCAGGGCCTCGGCGATCTGCAATGCGATCTGGAGCGCCTCTTCGAGAGGAATCGCGCCTTTGCTGATGCGGGCTGCCAGGGTCTCGCCCTCCACCAACTCCATGGCGATGGCGTGGGTACTGCCCTCCTGCTCCAGGCCGTGTATTCCGGCAATGTTGGGATGGTTGAGTGAGGCCAGGACTTCCGCCTCCCGTTGGAAGCGTCCCATCCTCTGAGGATCTTGGGCAAAACTCTCGGGCAGGATCTTCAGGGCCACATCGCGCTTCAGCTTCGTATCCGTGGCGCGATACACCTCCCCCATTCCGCCTTCGCCAATCTTCTCAGTAATGGTGTAGTGGGCTATGGACTGGCCGATCATTCTTTAGTTGTCCCTGGGCACGAGCCGGTTGATCTCTTGAAACCAATTGAGTGTCACGATCGGACTGGGCGCCTCCAATTGCTGGCGAGGCCGAAGCATCACAATGGCATCACCTTCCGGCAGCAAATCGTAGGTGCGGTTATAAAGCCATGTAAACGAACTGCCAGCAACCTCAGATTCGATAGTTCGAGGTTGACTGATCGTTAGTGTGGGGCCGCTGCCGATTGTCACCGACCTCAAGCCTTGTTCATTCAAGTAGTAGAGCTCTTTTCCGTCGCTGGACCAGGTCGGTGTAAACCCGCCATAGGTCGAGACGCGCTGTTTTCTCGACGATCCTTCAAGCAAGCGAACGAAAACCTCGAAGCGACCGGATTCGTCGGAGGAGTAGGCCAGAAGCCTGCCATCTGGGGAGAGGGCTGGTCCGGCCTCTTTGAAAGCTGTGGTTGCGACTGCCCTGGGCTCATTTTCTCCAAGAGTGTCGTAGACGTAGAGGTCGTCTGCTTCTTCGAAAGCGATCAAGCCGCTCTTCACCCAAGACCCCGCCCAGCGAAAGTCGTCGTTCCACGGGAACCGCTCAGGCGGCTCATCCGAGAAGGCCCACATCCAGAAGAGGTTGATGGCAGACAGGCCGCGGGGTTGGGCGGAAAAAGCGAGCTTCTGACCGTCGGCGCTCCAGGTCAACCCACCGCCAACGTTCATATCGTTGGTTAGAGGAACCGTGACCTGACGGTCGAGATTGTAAAGCCAGATCTCTCGTTCCATCACCAATGCCAGATGTAAACCATCAGGTGAGGCACGAATCGAGTCGATCGGTCGCTCGGGTCGCCAGAGAGTCTCTACCGAGCCATCCTTCAGGCGGCGGACCACGTCGTACTCAATCTGTAGATAATCAGGCACGATGGCCAAGGCACCGGAAGCCGAGACCGCATAGGCCGCCGACCCACTCGGAGCGTGATAAAGCACCGATTCAGAGACGACGACAGGGGCACCGCTCGTTGACAACGTGGCCGCGTCGAAAGGCACTGCCAGTAGTTTACCCCCGCTAACGTAGAGAAGGTGGCCGGAGGGCAAGTAGCCTGGATAGCTCCCCCCTTCCAGAACCGGCACGCGTTTCATACTCTTCAGATCGAGGGCCTCGATTCGGGCTTCATCGAATGACCGATCGTCTTCAGTTTCGACTGTAAAGAGCACGATGTTCTCGCCAGGCACCGCCACAGGCCAGCGATGGGACCGCTCACCTTGTTCCAGGCGGGTGATCTGTATGGCCTGTTGCGTATCGCCGGGGACTCGAAAGAGGGGTGACTCCGACGTCGGTGAATAGCCGATCGAGCCATCATCAAGCCAGGCGGCGCCTCTGGACCCTCGATCACCGGAAGCAACGCCAGCCTCAACGTCGCTATTTCCGCCGAGTGACGAGATCACGCTATTCGATGCTCCCCCCGGGAGAAGCATCTTATGAATCTCGGGGTCTCTTCCTGAGAAGAATCCCATCCAGTTACCATCGGGAGAAAAGAACGGGAGTATTGCCCCCTCCGTTCCTTCAATTGGCCGAACCGTGGGGTCGTCGAGGGTCCGATAATGTAGATAAGTGCTGGCCGGTCCTTGTAGAACCAGAACAAGCAATTGCCCGTCCGGAGACAGAGCCACTGCTGAGCCCTGTCCGTCACTTGTCGGGCGGAATCCGGAAGGGAGTTCAACTTTGAATCGAATCAAATCACCCGGATCCGTCGGTGCTCGCTCCCAGACGATTGAGAAGATCGCCACAATGGCTGCAATTGACGCGACCGCCATAATCAGCCGTGAATTTGTCGATTTCCCGTCAAGCTGCGACAAGCTAGCCCCGCCCGCCCCCTGGCTATCGAGGATTTCAAGGCGGGCATCACCCGCATCCCTGAGACGCGAATTGGCATCTCGATTCAGGCAACGGACCAGTAGACGGCAAACGGCTGCCGGGGTCGAAGCCGGAAGCAAATCCCAATCGGGATCCTTCTGGACGACCCCTGCAAGGATGTCGGTAACGCTTTCGCCGCTGAAGAGAGACTCTCCAGCGAGCATCTCATAGAAAACCACGCCGAAGGCCCAGATGTCTGTACGCTTGTCAACGGACCTTCCACGGGCCTGCTCTGGAGACATGTAAGCTGCCGTCCCCAGGATCATCCCGGCCTGAGTGGCTTGCATGGTCAAAGTGGGAGAATGAGTCATCTCTGGTGAACTCGCGGGAGCTTCCTCCATCGCCTTGGCCAGGCCGAAGTCCAGCACCTTGATCTGACCCTCCGGGGTGATCTTTACATTGGCGGGCTTGAGATCCCTGTGGATGATCCCCTTCTCGTGCGCCGCCTCCAGAGCCTCTGTTATCTGGAGAGCGATCTGGAGGGCTTCCTCCAACGGAATCGGCCCCTTTGCGATGCGCTCAGAGAGGTCTTCCCCTTCGATCAGCTCCAGCACCAGGGCCCGGACTCCGTCTTCTTCCTCCAGGCCGTGGATGGCCCCGATGTTCGGGTGATTCAGCGAAGCCAGCACCTGGGCTTCCCGAGTGAAGCGGGCCATGCGCTGGGGATCTTGGGTGAAGGATTCAGGAGCACTTTGAGCGCCACGTCTCGTTTCAGCTTGTTGTCGGTGGCCCGATACACCTCACCCATGCCGCCCTGGCCGATCTTCTCGGTGATGGTGTAGTGGGCGATGGATTTGCCGATCATGGGCGGGCCTTGAACTCGGCGAACCAGTTCTCGATGACCACTATTGGGTGTTGTGTGGCTCCCTCATCCTGCTGAGAGCGGACATCCTGAGTCATCAGGAAGCGACCGTCGCGACTGATGTCGGCGGTGCGCTGGTTGTTGACCAGGACATCGATATCACTGGCAGAGAATAGTCTTTGAGGATCACTGCGCTGGGGCTCGCTGCCAGTAGTGTCCACCTCAACCATCATTAAATCACTGCCCTGCCAAAAGTAGAGTTCTTTGCCGACTTTGCTAAAAAAGGGATCGGCGCCGCCACTCACTGACAACATCCAGATGCCTTCAGCCGTAGGAAAGCGTTTCAGATAAACCTCGTCTCTTCCACTTTCATCAGACTCGTAGGCCAGGTAGTTACCGTCGGGTGAGCGCGCGCAGGAGTCTTCTTGGTGGGGTGTTTGTAGAAAGACTTGGGGTGTCGTGTCCCCCTCCACCTGCAAGTACCAAAGGTCGCTGTCTGTGGCTTCGTCTGGCAGCGAATAGACGAGGTACTTGCCGTCGGAAGAGAAGCTTGCGTACTGACCTTCGGCCAGTTTCTCCTCCTGACCACTGCCATCAGCCCGTCTGATCTGAATGGAGTTACCACTGGAGTAGCCGACCCGATCCCCGTCGCTATTCCAGAAAGGGAACAAATTACCGGTATCCCCGAAGGTAATCACCCGCCTATTGCCTCGTTCGATGTCGTGAATCCAGATCTTAAGTAGGGTACCCGCAGACACAGCCACCCGCGTCTCGTCAGGAGAAAGCGCCAGGGTAGAGATCCTATTTTGAGGTTGGCCGATTCTCTCCAGAACTTCTCCCGTTCGGCTCACCCATACCAGTTGGCGCAGAGCACTGACTGATGACCCTGGACCATAGACGAGTGTACCGTCTCTGGAGGTTGAGGGTACGGCTACCTCAGAAGACAATCTGAAGTCTTGCCCTGTCACTTCCAGTTCATCTAGAGAAAACGGGACAGCCCAGATCCCCTCATTGCTACCCGTCCTGAGATAAATCAGATGGCCCGTCTCAGAATAGACAGGATCACTCAGTACCGCTCCCTCCCGCTCCAACACAACGCGGCGGCCTTGCCCGTCAAAGAGTTCGATCTTGCTTTGGTCCGCCTGGCCGAAGACAAACCCCTTGTCGTCTGGAAGGATATGGGGGTCTCCAAAACGGGTGTCTCCCTGCTCGTGGGGCAAGATAATCTCTGCATCTCCTCCGTTGGCGGATACACGCCAAAACCCACCAGAGCCATTGCTGAAGACGATCGAGTCACCCGTTCCCCAGCTCCCACCAAAGAAAGTTCCCCTTGGCAGATCACAGATCACTTGAGAGCTGCCTTCTGTCGCTGAGATCCTCCAAAGTCTGTTGGTGACCACAAAACCCAGAGAGCGGCTGTCCGGGGACCAGAAATGGTTGCTGCCTCCTTCGGTGCCTTCCAACTGTTCTGGTGCCACCTGGCCAAGTCTTCGTATCCAAAGGGAGTTATCCCTCCAAAAGGCGATGCTTGTTCCGTCGGGTGAAACCAGCGGCTCCAGGGCTCCTTCCTCTGCCACGTGGAGTTACGGAGGGGGGGTTCGGGTGGTTCAGCAGTCAATAGAACAGCGAGGAGAACAATCACGCCTATCTGAAGCCCGGCGATGATAGGGACAGCCACCGCCCAGGGGAGCCATCGCTTCCAGGGCTGAGAGGTTGTGGTTTGAGGCTCAACTCCTGCAACTGCGGCCGGATTGGCAAGGTACTCCTGGATCGTGATCCTGGCTTCTCCTATGGCCTGAAGCCTTAGGCTGATGTCCTTATGTAAACAACGTGACAGTAGATGCCTGACGGTGTGTGATACCTCTTCGGAAAGATCCTCCCAGACCGGCTCACGTTCCAGTACCTTGGCTAGCGTTAACGAAACATCGTCGCCGCCAAAAGCCCTCTTTCCCGTCAGCATCTCGTAAAGCAAGGCACCGAAGGCGAAGATGTCACTTCGCTTATCCACCGATTTGCCACGAGCCTGTTCCGGTGACATGTAGGCCGCCGTTCCCAGAATGATCCCAGCCTGGGTGGCCTGCATGGTCAGGGTGGGAGAATGAGTCATTTCCGGAGAGCTCGTGGGACCTTCCTCCATGGCCTTCGCCAATCCAAAGTCGAGCACTTTCACTTGACCCTCAGGTGTGACCTTCACATTGGCCGGTTTCAGGTCCCTGTGAATGATCCCTTTCCCGTGCGCTGCTCCAGTGCTTCCGCAATCTGGACTGCAATCTGGAGGGACTCCTCCAACGGAATCGGCCCCTTGGCGATGCGCTCTGAAAGGTCCTCCCCCTCGATCAGCTCCAGCACCAGTGCCCGGACTCCGTCCTGCTCCTCCAGGCCATGGATGGCCCCGATGTTGGGATGATTCAGCGAGGCCAGCACCTGGGCTTCACGAGTGAAGCGGGCCATGCGCTGGGGATCTTGGGTGAAGGATTCAGGGAGCACTTTGAGCGCCACGTCCCGCTTTAGCTTGGTATCAGTGGCCCGCTACACCTCGCCCATACCACCTTGGCCGATCTTCTCGGTAATGGTGTAGTGGGCGATGGTGTGGCCAATCACGTGGGCTCTCCGCTGTCTTGAAATGGGAGGATTCCTTATGCTAGCCGTCAAGGGCTAGGAAGGCAATTGGAAGGCAGGCCCACGGCAACGAGCAGCGTGTATTCGGTCCTTTCTCAACACTGCTTTGCGGTTCTTCGATTACCCCGGGGCCACATTCGAATTAAAGCAGTCGTACACAATTCTCCACGACCCGTCCGATTGTCTTTCGTACAGCGTTAGCGCCTTTCCGTCTGGCATCACTCCGATAGTGTCTCCACCTTCCTTCGGTGTAGCCCACAGCGAGTAAGTGCATCGCGTTAGCCCAAGATCACCAAACACTGTCGCCTCGTCGATACTCACGAGTTCAAACTCAAAATCCATGTTCTCGAAAGCTGGCTCCATTCCCTCTCTTATTGCCCCAACTCCGACACGAGCGCGAGCACCGGGTGGCATCTGGCGGTCTTCGGCATCCCAGAGAGCAATCCAAGATTCAAAGTCGCCCTCATTTATAAGTGCTCCATATCGCCTCAGCACGTCCTTGATTGCCTCGCTATCTGATCCCATCTGTTCCTCCGCCCGCCTCTGATTCACAACTTCCTCGGCCCCTGTCTACCACCCGGATCACCACCCCCTGTTCAACGACAATTATTTTTGATCACCGCGACTACGATTCTTGCCCGCTGAAGTGGGTGTTTGTTTGACTTGTTTTTCTTCCTTCTTCTGAGGGCTGAAAGCCCTCTTTTCTTTTCCGGTTTTCTTGAGCGTGGGGATGGAGTGAGGGTTTGCCCGAACGGAGTTCCCACGCTTCGCGAGGCTCGGGATTGCCCTTCGAATGCTCCGCTGATTGAGCTGTATACCCTCTGGGCTTGAGCCGTTTTCTGTGTGGCCAGCAGAAGGCCTTTCGAGCGGCACCTCAGAGTCACTTCGTCTCCTTTTGGGTTCTCTGCTTGGCGGCTTCCATCCGGTAGCTGGTCACGTTCAACTCCAGGATCACGCTATGGTGAACCAGGCGGTCGATTGCCGCGGCCGTGGTCAGGGGATCCTTGAAGATCCTCTCCCAGTCCGAGAAGACCAGGTTGCTGGTCAGCAGAATCGAGCGACGCTCGTAGCGATGGGAGAGCAACGTGAAGAGAATCTCCATCTCGTCGCGATTCTGCTGTACATACCCGATGTCGTCGATGATCAGGGCCTCGAACCGATCCAGCTTCTTGAGTTCCCTCTCCAGAGTTAGCTCGAGCTTGGCTCTCAGTAACCGCTGCACCAGCAGCGCACAGGTCGAGAACAGCACCCGCCGGTCTCGCAGGATCAACTCCTGCCCCAAAGCACAAACAAGATGCGTTTTCCCGCTTCCTGGATTACCGAACACAAGTAGATTTTCGGCTCGGTCCAGGAAGTCTCCCTCCACCAATCCTGACAACTGCCGGTCCACACTCTGCGGGAGTCGTGAGCGATCCAATGAAGTCAGGCTCTTGTCCCAGGGAAGTTTCGAGGTCCGTCGTAGTTTCTGGATCCGTCGTTCCCGTCGATCCGCGACTTCCAGCTCCGACAGAGCCAGCAGGTACTGCGGATAAGACCAGCTCTCTGTGGTCGCCAAAGCGGCCTGCGAGCCGTGATGCTCGCGGAAGGGCGGCAGGCGAAGTTCGACCAAACACTCTTTGAGTCTTTGCAGGTTGCCTCCGCTCATGGCCTCACCTCCTGCTTGTGCGTGCCGAGCAATCGGTCATAGATCTGGATGTTGATTGGTGGAACCTGGACCTGCCACCTCGGCAGAACCGGCTCTATCAGATCCTCCTTCAGGTCCTGGAACCGGGTTCGGCGGCCGCTTTCAATCCGGTTCTTCAGAGCTTGTTCGACTTTCCTTTCCCCTTCTTGGGCCGCCAGCTCCAGGATCCCCAGATACTGTCGGTCCGCCGTCTGTGGACAATCCTCTCTCAGCTCGTCGTAGGCGACTCGGAACAGGACTCCGGGAAAGAGATCTTCCCGCCAGCGATAGCGGGCAAAGGCTCCCGGCTTTCGCACCAGCGAGTGGATCACGTGCCGGTAATCGATCCGGTGCTTTCCTTCCCCCCGCAGTCGAGGCATCTCGGCTACTCGCTGCCCGCCATAACGAACTTCCACATGATCGGCATACAGTCGCGCCTCCACCTGTTCGCGGATCAAGCGGCTGTCCACCGAGTAGGTGTTGTTGCGCACTCGGATCGTGGAACTGGTTGCGACCTTCACTCGGAATCGGATGAAGTCCTCCAGGCGACGATCCGGTAGCGGCCTCATCACTTCCAGTTCTTCTCGCAGGCGTCTTTGCCGGCCAGCATTGCGTCGCTCGATGATTCTCTGGACGAACTGCTCGTAGTCCTTGCGCTCTGAGAAATCGCGACTGCCTCTGAGCAGCAGTTCCTGTTGGATGGCTCGCTTGAGCCGGTGATGCGATTGCTCGACGTCTCCGTTCTCATGAGCCTTTCCGGCTTGGGTTCGGCTGCGCTTCATTCCGTAATGATCGAGCAATGTCTGGTAGCGTTCGGTGAAGGCGCCCTTCTTGAGATTGTTGACCACAGCCGATAGACGGTCTGTTCGGTGCTCGGATGGTATCGCCCCCAGTTCCCAGATCGCGTTCTGTAGTCCCAGCGTCAAACTCTCGAAAGATTCACCGAAGCACAGGGTCGTCGTCTCCCAGTTCGAGTAGGTCAAGACGAAGTGATACAGCATATGAGGAAAGGGTTGCCCGGCAATCGTCACTCCCCAGCTGTTCATGAAAGTGAAGTCGGACTGGGCTTGATGTCCGGGCTCATGATTCTGGGGAAACATCACCTCTTTCAGCTCACCGTAGTGGGCTCTCCACTGCTTGAGCCTTCGTTGGAGCGTCCTCAGTTGTCCTTCCTCGAACTTCCCCTCGTAGATCCGATTCAGGTGGTCAAAAATAGTTGTCGCCTCCACGGTTGGAGACTGTTTCAGGATCCCTTCTATTTGGGGCCAAACGGATTCATAGGGATTCGGGCGGGTGCGCCAGGTCCGCTCTGACCGGCTTTCACTCGGCAGCTTGCCCGACTTCAAATACTTCCGTGCCGGGTTCCGCGACATGCCCGCTTTGGCCGCCGCCATCGTCAACGTCTTTTCCTTTTTCCGCAATTTCATCAGTCTCCTGATCGGCTGGTCTGTAACCATGCTTGCCATGATCCAAATCAGCTCTGAAAAAGCGGGCAGTTCTAATTGTCGTCCGGGTCCAATTCTACGTGTCGTTGATCACGCGTCTCTCCCGAGAGTCGAAAGCCATCGGTTTGAAGCCCGGATTCATCTCGCTGCTGGACATGGATGGAGACGTTGGCATTCAGAATGTCAATCCTCAGCCACCCGCCGGGTACCTGACCGGGAAACAGTCCCAGCAGGTTGAAATCGAAAACCTGGATAGTCCGTCCGGAGCCGATCTGGAATTCGGTGACCAGGGGCGAAGTTCCATTCAGTGGAGCTCCCAGATCGTCGTAACCAAACACCCGAATCGTGGCCTCGGATGGGTCCGGGTTGGTCATCACCAATTGGATAGATCTTCCTTCCGAGTTCCCAAGAATAGGTAAGTAGACGGTTCCGGTGACCGCCCCCAGGCGAGGCTGTGAATGAACTTCGTAGATACCCGTAAGCAGAGCCAACCCGATCAGGAGTCTCAGGTAATGAAGCCGGGGGCAGAGAACGGACTTCAAACCATGCCCTTCCTCAACAATGCCAGTCCGGAAACCATGAGGAGGATTAGCAGCAACATCAAGCCTCGCTCATCCGCCGTGGGAATCCCCTCCGGGAATACCACCACGGCAGTGGGGCTCGCCTCGATCTCGATGGGCGAGCCATCCGGCGCCAATGCCAAGGCATTTGCTATGTCCAACTCGGTATCCTGGTCTGCAACGTTGCGGAAAACAATCTCGAGCACCGATCCAGAGCCAGACTGGAAAGTTGTGAAGTCTCGAGAGACGATAGCAGCGCCGATAAAGCCGGCAAAGGAGGTGTTCACGACAAATTCGTGGACGGTCAACAGTGAACCCGGCAGAATCTCGACCACTTCCAAAATGTCGCTTTCGAAGAAGATCTCGAACTGGATTGCTACGATACCACTGCCTTCCGAGAGTTTCACTGGCACAGTGAACTCGCCCCGCTGCGCCGAGGACTCTGGAACCGACAGCCTGCGAGGGACGGCATCCCCCTCTCCCACAACCTGAAATGACAGGCCTGAAAGAGAACACCCAATCAGGAAAATAATGGCGATCCTACTGGACAGCCGCGATATTCATCTCTTGCACATTTAATCCTTAAGTATATGCCCAGCAGGTGACTTGAAGAGGCTAGCCAGGAGCTTGTCCAACCGGTTCCTTGGAGTTACTTGGCGTAGTCAACTACTCGCATTTCCCGAATCAACGTGACCTTGATCTGGCCCGGGTACTGCAATTCAGCTTCAATTTTCTTGGCAATGTCCTTCGTCAACCAAAAGGCCTGCTCATCGCTGATCTGGCTACTCTCGACTATGATCCGTACTTCGCGTCCCGCCTGGAGTGCGAATGCTTTGGAAACGCCGTCAAAGGAGGCGGCCAGTGATTCAAGCCGCTCGAGTCGTTTCACATAGTTTTCGAGAACTTCGCGACGGGCTCCCGGTCGAGCTGCAGAGATCGCGTCGGCCGCCTGCACGAGCACAGCTTCCAGACTTTGGAACTCGACGTCGAAATGGTGAGCCTCGATGGCATGAATGACCTCCGGGCTCTCTTTGTGTTTGCGCGCCAACTCCACACCGAGTTGCAGGTGAGTTCCCTCCAATTCGCGGTCGACGGCTTTGCCAATATCGTGAAGGAACCCGGCTCGCAGGCAGACATTTACGTCAGCCCCCAGCTCGCGCGCCAGCAATCCCGCAAGGTAAGCGACCTCACGACTATGATAAAGCACGTTCTGACCATAGCTAGTCCGATACTTGAGTCGCCCCATGAGTTGCAGAAGTTCCTGGGCCAAGTCGTGGATTCCAAGTTCGAAGGCAATTTGCTCGCCTTCTTGGAGCAGATTCTGTTCCATGTCCCGCTCCACACGATCCACGACTTCTTCGATTCGGGCGGGATGGATACGCCCGTCCTTGATGAGACTTTCGATGGCCAGTTTTGCGATCTGCCGGCGCAACGGATCAAAGGCTGAGAGGATTACGGCTTCCGGGGTGTCATCCACGATCAGATCCACCCCAGTAGCCTGCTCCAGGGCCCGGATATTACGTCCCTCCCGGCCGATAATACGACCTTTCATGTCGTCGCATGGAAGATCCACTACAGAGACAGTCGTTTCCACCACATGTTCGGCTGCACACCGTTGAATTGCCATCGTGACCAACTTGCGGGCTTCGCGATCGGATCGCTCACGAGCCTCCTCTTCGATCCGTTTGGCAAGCAACGCCGCATCCCGCCGAGCGTCCTGTTCGAGGGAGCCGATCAATTGCCGCTTGGCCTCCTCGACCGTCAGCCCGGCGACCGACTCCAAGCGTCGAATTTGTTCCGCTCTCGCCTCGTCGAGCTTGTCTTCCGCAACACGCAGAAGTTCTTCCCGCTTATTCAACTCTACCAGCTCACGTTCGACCCCTTCTTGTTGCCCGCGTAGCTGCAACTCTTCGCGGGCCAGGTCACTCTGCGAGCTTTCTACTTTGCGTTCCACACGATCGAGCTCGCGGCGTCGTGCCCGTATCTCCTCTTCGGCTTCAGATTTCAAACTCAGCACCTGGTCCTTGGCCTCGAGCAGTTTCTCTTTCTTAGATTGCTCGGCATGCCGCTCCGCCTGTTCTTGGAAGCGGCTGCACTCGGCCTGGGTCACGGCCAGTCTTCGGTCGATCCAGCGGAATTTGATGATGGTCCAGAGCGCTAGCGCCGCAAGCGCGATTACCGCGACGCCGATGACGGTCGAATTGAATTCCACGAGTTCACTCCTCGCAGATTCCGACGAAAGGTATGGGTTCGAGAGGGCGGTTGGATCCCCGCTCAGCCGTGTGGCTCGTGAGATTGAACCTGCAACAGCAGGTGGGAGATCTACCTCTCACTTTAGGCAATTCCCGAAGGATTGCTCACCGTGAGCGGACCCGAAATCCCAAGTAGAAAATGTTGGCTCAATTTCTACTGACCATCACTAACCTCGCAGGGATCCATAATTGATCAGACCTCAGTCTCTGGGACTGTCCGAGAGGGCGTCGCAGCCAAGCACGGCTCCAGCCGATCCAACATTAATTGTACCTTGCTTTTCACTTCCGCCGAGTACCCATCAATCTGACGCTTCGCCTTCTGCAAGTCATCGGCAAGATACATGGCGGCCAGAATGGCAACTTTCAACGTATCCACGGTAGGTGTTTGTCGGGACAATTCGTTCATCCTTCGATCGACTATACCCGCCAGTGCCTTGACATAGCCAGGATCATCTCCACTCTTGATCATGTAAGTCTGATTGAAGATCGTGACAGTTGTGATGCGATCCGCTTTCGATACCATCTCGAAACTAACCGGTGACGTCGATCTCGCCGTTCGAATTCTCTAGCGTCGTCAGATGGTCGAGCACCCGTTCGGCCAAGACCTTGACACGTTTGCGCGTGCGCCGAAGCCGAGCCACCTCGCCCCTCCTGACTCCCAGATCCTCCTTGAGTCCCTCCAACTCTTGCTCCAGTCGCCCGATCTCCTCTTTCAAATGTTCATTCTCAGTTTGCGATTTTCGCAGTTGGCCGACTACCTGGTCGACCAAGTTCACCAAATGATCGAGTGACGAAGTAGGCACGAGTCCTTTACCTTTCAGGACCTTAGCTGAGCGCCGAATCTGGCACTCAACTGGTCGAACACGGCACTGGCGTGTACCGCGATCTCGTCCTGCTGCAGAGTTCTCTCTGGATTGGCAAAAGTGAGCCTGATCGTCAAGCTCTTCTTACCTGTGGGAAGCTTTCGGTCGTGATAAAAATCGATCGGTTGAATATCCCGTAACTCCGGAATACTCAATGCTTTAATAGCATCCGTTATTGTACCGTACTGAACCTCATTGTCAACCAGAAAACTGATATCCCGGTCGGAGGAGGGAAAACGGTCCAAATCTTTGAATCGGGGTTCGGAAGGGGCCCTCTTCAACAATTTCTGAAGCGAGATCTCAGCAAGAAAAATGGGTTGATTAAGCTTGTATTCCTGTTCCAGAGCGGGGTTGAGACGACCCACCCAGCCCACTCGGTCTCCGGTCGATTCGTAGATCGACGCACTGATACCTTCATGCAAGAAGCCGATGGGGGAGCTTTCGAAGCGAAACTGCTGCCCCAGGGTGTCGGCCAATGCTTCGATCAGCCCCTTCATGTGAAAGAAGGTGAACTCGGCAGCCGGCCCGGCCCAAAACCGCGAATCTGCCGATCCGCTGGCCACCAGTCCCAGATGCATGGACTCAACCGGCTGCGGGCCGGACTCGAAGACCTTTCCCAATTCGAACAATCGAACTTGACGAGAACCAAAGTTGAAGTTCGTGCGGAGCGAGGAGACCAATCCGGCCGCCAGAGTACTTCGCAGATGGGTCAGATCCTCGCTCAAAAGATTTCCCAGCCCGATCAGAGTCCGGTCGGAGGTGTGAAAGGCCGACTCGCTCTCTGGAGTCGTGAATGCCAACGTGACCGCCTCCGAGTAGCCCGCGCCGAGCAAAGCCTCAATCACTGCCTCCATAGACATTTGGTCGGGGAGCCGTCGGCCTTGAGAGTGTGAAGGCGGATAAGTGCTCTCAATCCGGTCGTATCCGTGGTGCCGCAACAGATCTTCGACCAGGTCGTCGGGATGGCTGCAATCCACTCGAAAAGTGGGCACCTTGACTCGCCAACCTGACTCCTGCTCGGTGATCTGATAGGAGAGAGATTCGAGAGTTCGAGTCACAAAAGCCGGATCCAGGTCCTTTCCGATCACCTGACTGATGCGCCGAGGCGTCAGGTCTATCCACTGGGGGGAGATCTGACCCGGATACTCATCCAGGACCGGACCACTACATCTTCCGCCCGCCAGTTCCAGGATGAGGTGACAACAGCGGTTTAGGGCCCGCACTGGAGCTTCCCGGTCGGCTCCTCGCTCGAAGCGGTAGGAAGCCTCGGTACTCAACCCCAACCGTTTGCTGGTAGCCCGAATTGATGCAGGATCGAAATAAGCGCTTTCCAGAAGCAGCTTACTGGTGGCTATGGAAACTTCACTCTCCAAACCGCCCATCACTCCCGCCACCGCGACAGGCCGGCTCCCATCGCAGATCAATAGTGTGTCATCAACGAGCTGCCTTGTTTCCCCGTCCAATGTCCGGAGACGGTCTTCGTGGGGTAGGCGACAGCGCACCACGATCCGGTTCTCGCGCAGAGAATCGTAATCGAAGGCATGCATGGGATGCCCCATTTCTTGGAGGACATAGTTGGTCGCGTCGACCACATTGTTGACCGGCCTTTGCCCCACCGACAGAAGCCGCTCCTGCAACCAGGGAGGCGACGGCTCGATCCTCACTCCTTGAATGAGGCGGGCCGCATACCGCGGACAGAGGACGCACTCCCGGATCTCAACCGAGGCGTGCAGATCCGTATCCGGAGCCGGGTCAGGGGGTTCCTGGTTCGGGGGACGCAGTTGAAGTCCAAAGAATGCGGCTAGCTCCCGTGCCAAACCCAGATGATTCATGCAATCTGGACGATTCGCGGGGATATCCAAATCGAAGAGGGTGTCCCCTTCGACCCCGATGAGTTCGTCCACGGCTAACCCTAGGTTGGTCAGGGCACGAGCTAATGCCTCCGGCTCTGGAACCACGATCTCAAAGTCGGCAAATTCTAGCAACCATCGGTGGCTGATAAGCATATTTTCTCCCCTGCTAACCGACGCAGGCGGGGCAATCTAGAACTGGCCCAGGAAGCGCAGATCGTTCTCAAACAAAAGCCTGAGATCCGAGATCTGATACTTGAGGATCGCGACTCGATCGATGCCCATTCCCCAGGCGAATCCGGTGTATTTTTGCCAATCGTACCCGACCGCCTCGAAGACCCGGGGATGGACCATTCCGGCCCCCAAGATCTCGATCCAGCCGGTTCTCTTGCATATCCGGCAACCACCTCCGGCACAAAAGATGCAACTGATATCAACCTCGGCTCCGGGCTCCACAAACGGAAAGTAACTGGGACGCAAACGGACCTGCGTGTTTCTTGAGAAGAGTGCCTGAGTAAAGCGCTCCAGGGTTCCCTTCAGATCTGAGAAACGGATTCCCTGATCTACCACCAGAGCTTCCATTTGATGGAACATGGGGCTGTGGGTGGCATCAAAAGCGTCTCTCCGGAAGACTCGGCCGGGAACCGCGATCCGCACCGGGGGCTGGCGTGCCTCCATGGTCCGGATCTGCACCGGGGACGTGTGGGTTCGCAGCAGCAGGCCATTGTCCAAATAGAATGTGTCCTGCTCCTCCCGAGCCGGGTGGCCACGCGGGATATTCAGAGCCTCGAAATTGTAGTAGTCGGTTTCCATTTGAGGCCCGCTCACGACCTCGAAACCCAGACTCACACAGGCTTCTTCGATCTCCTGGCGCACTCGGCGCAGAGGATGAATCCGTCCCCGGACTGGCCGCAGACCGGGCAGCGTAACGTCGATCGCCTGGGCTGCAGCACGGATCCGAAGCAGCTCGGCTTCCAGACCTTCCCGGCGCGACTGAAGAGCCGTTTCAACACGTTTGCGGAGTTGGTTCAGTCGCTGTCCGGCGGCGGGCCGTTGTGGGGGCGGTAGTTGACCCAGACTTCGCAATTGCCGGCTGATAAGGCCACTCTTGCGACTGAGATATCGGTTCCGGATTTCGGAAAGCTCTTCAGCAGAACAGACTGCCGTCAGATCCCGCTGAAAGCTTTCCCAGAGCTGATCAGACATGACTTTGACCGATTCGCCGGAATGAAAGGGAGTGGGTGGCACAGCACTAGGATCCTGTCCGAGTAATGATCGGATCGGCTCCTAGGCGGCGAGAGCTTGCCTTGCGGTCTCAGCCAAGCGGCTGAATCCGGCAGCGTCTTGGGCTGCGATATCAGACAACATCTTGCGATTCAGATCCATCCCGGCCAAGGTCAATCCATGCATGAACTGACTGTAGCTCAATCCGTTCAGGCGAGCCGCCGCTCCGATCCGAATGATCCATAGGCGACGGAATTGCCGTTTCCTTTGTCGCCGATCGCGATAGGCAAAAGCGAGTGCGCGCATGACCGCCTCTTTGGCAGATCGATGCAGCTTGCTTTTGGTCCCCCAATAACCTTTCGCCTGCTCGAGAATCTTCTTCCGTCTGGCGCTTCTCTTTGTGCCTCTTTTGACCCGCATTGGCCGACTCCGATCTCAACTATTGAGCATCTGCCTGACGCGCTTCATGTCAGCAGCATCAACCAGAGAGGATTTGCGTAGATTTCGCTTCCGCTTAGCGGATTTCTTGGTCAGGATGTGCGACTTGTGACTCGAGTTTCGGCGAATCTTCCCACTTCCTGTTACTTTGAATCGCTTGGCGGCTGCACGTCTAGTTTTGAGTTTCATGATCTCTATCTTCCGTTAAACCCGGGCTCTCGCCTCGGTCCTACTGGGGCGTTTTGTGAGGCGCCAGAATCATCGTCATATTATAGCCCTCCAACTTGGGGCCTCTTTCAACACCGGCATATTCGCTGACCTCTTCTGCCAGTCGTTCCAGAATCTCTTTTCCGATTTCCGGGTGAGTCACCTCGCGACCTCGGAACATGATAGTCGCTTTGACTTTGTTCTCCCCTTTCAAGAAGCGAATCGCGTGGTTCTTCTTGAACTCGTAGTCATGCTGGTCGGTCTTGGGCCTGAACTTCACCTCTTTGACCTGAAACGTTTTTTGATGCTTCTTGGCTTCGTGCGCCTTCTTGCTTTGCTGGTACCGATACTTACCGTAGTCCATGATCCGGCAGACCGGAGGCCGCGCCGTGGGAGCCACTTCTACCAGATCCAAGCCCTTCTCCTCAGCTATCTTTAGCGCATGGTAGGGCGTCATCACACCCAGCTGACTTCCATCATCGTCTATGACGCGAATCTCCGAGGCCCGAATCCTGCGATTTACTCTCGTGCTGGGTTCTCTTCTTCCAGAAAATCTACGTGGCCCTCTCAAACTATTCTGTGGTCCTTTCTTCTAGGGGGAGTCTTCAAGGCTTGGCGGCACGGCTTGCCACCAACCGGCGAACTCGCTTCGCGAAGTCGTCCAGGGTGGATGCGCCCTGATCTCCTTCCACGCGATTGCGCACCGATATCGTCCCCTGCTCAATTTCTCGATCCCCGACAATCAGCATGAAAGGGATCTTCTCAATTTGGGCACTCCGAATCTTGAAACCCACCTTTTCGTTTCTGCTGTCGGTTTCAACCCGCAGCCCTTCGCTCGCAAGTTCTTTGGTGACCGAGTCGGCATATTCTATGTGACGCTCGCTGACCGGTATCACCCGAACTTGCAGAGGGGCCAACCAAACCGGAAAGGCGCCCGCATAGTGCTCGACCAGAATCCCCATGAAACGCTCCATCGAGCCGAGTAGAGCGCGATGGATCATGATCACATTGTGCTCGTCCGAATCCGAACCCACAAAGTTCACATGAAAACGGGCCGGCAGGTTGAAATCGAACTGGAAGGTGCTCAGTTGCCAGGAACGGCCCAATGCATCAATCAACTGAATGTCTATCTTCGGCCCGTAAAACGCCGCCTCTCCTTCACAACGCTCATAGTCCCAACCCTTTTGCTCCAGTGCCTCGACCAGCACCTTCTCAGCTCTGACCCAGTCTTCCGGCTTCCCAGAATAGTGTTCAGGATGCTCCGGATCGGAAACCGACAACGTCACTTTGTATTCGTCGAAACCGAAACTCATCAAAAGATGCTCAGCCAGATCCAAAGTGGCAATAACTTCGTCCAAAACCTGTTCGGGAGTGCAAAAAATGTGGGCATCATCCTGCGTGAAGCCCCGCACCCGCAGCAAACCGTGTAGAGTACCAGATTTTTCATATCTGTACACAGTTCCGAATTCCGCTATCCTGAGCGGCAGATCCCGATAGCTTCGCTGGCCGGACTTGTAGATCATGATATGGCCAGGGCAGTTCATGGGCTTCAAGACATACTCATCCTCGTCCACCTGCAGGGTGTACATATTCTCGCGAAAATACTCGTAGTGGCCGGACGTCTTCCAGAGATCGCTCTT
>CBDDCF010000035.1:0-732423 GCA_965225995.1 Acidobacteriota bacterium
GGGCGATATTCTCTCCAAAGACTAGGTTCGCTCGAATCTGGTTCCACACTCCGATCGAAACCAGGGCCTGGCGGGCTGCCTCACCGTATGGTGCCAATTTGGGATTGGCAATCGCGAGATGTCGGAACCCGGCCTCGCTCAGAGTCGACCTGCCGGACGAGTCCCGAGCCGAGGGGCTCCAGAGCGCGATCTGCCCGATCGCATAAGTAAACCGAGTATCGACAATTCCCCGGCCCGCTTGCTCTAGCAACTCCGGGCGGCGCCGATCAGCCGCCAAGAAGGCGTGAAAGGGTGCACCATGTCTGATCTGAGCGTAGTGCTTTCCGCTTGAACCAAAGATCGGAACGATCCTGCGCCCCGTGCGAGACTGAAACTGCAAGGTCAAACTGCGGGCCGCTCCCGAGAAGTTCGAGGCCACCGCCACTAGAACCTCTTCCGTTGCGCCCAGCAGATTGGCCGCGAGCAGAACGCCAGCGAGCAAGATTCGAATTAGCCCGGGTGGTGCGGTCATATCAGGATTCTTCGAGCCTCTGCCGAAGTGACCAACAGAGCAGTTTTTCATCGTCGACAACGAGAATGGTTTTCTGACTCATCCTGAATGTCTTATAGTCATGGATCCGGTTGCAGCGTCACGGTTGGCAGAATCAAGCATCGGTCCTAAGGCGGAACGCTTTCGGTCTTGTCACCGGCAACGGTCCTCGGAAAGGAATGTCCGCATGAGTGCAGGATTACTCGTTTTCCATATTGTTGCCGTTATCGTCATTTTCTCCCTAGGACACATGATGGGTTCGCGTAACCGCCCCCATTGAATCTATCTTCTGGGCTTCCCTTGCCGGCCGGATTGACCTGCACGCACGGTTGGATAACGGATACCCAGCTGCTCCAAATAGGTCTTGTAGCGACTGGGGTCGAAATAGGTTTTTTCCAATTCGGGACGAAAGTCCTTCATGATTCTCTCATTTAGGTGAGTGGCGGGCACATCGGACTCGGAGATGAACGGCGTGTAGATAGTTTCCTTCTGTTGTTCTTCGCGATAGTACTCTCGGGCTGAGTTTTGCAAATCCTCCCGTAACAGAAGATCGAGTCCGGTCAGGGCCAATACTTTAGCCCCGGCGGTTGCTCCTTTATGCGCGATCGGCGTCGCCATGGCAACCGCATTTGACCAATGGTGGCCCGGCAGGCCGGGAATATTCGACGGGAAGCGAAGAGTAATGGTAGGGACGTTCCACGAAATGTCTCCGATATCGTCGGAACCGCCCCCCAGGCGGGGACCTCGGATGGGCTCCGGGGCATCGGACAACTTGGTGGCTAGACCGTCGGGCTCACTTCCCACTTCCTTTTGTAGAGCCCGAGCCAGTGTCTGGTCGTCGGAGCTCCATTCGGGCAAGCCCACGGCCTCAATATTCTGATAAGCCGCTTCCGCCATCGGCTTATTGAAATGTCGCGGCCAAGCCGAACCCAGGATCCGCCAATCGACCTCGGTGCTGGTCATCATGGCGGCCGCTCGTGCCATGTCATTCCCGAGCTCGAACAACGCTTTGATATGGGAGTAGTCGAGTTCCCTGAAGTAGTACCACACCGAGGCTAGCGAAGGCACCACGTTCGGCTGATCTCCTCCGTTGGTGATCACGTAGTGGGATCGCTGCGGTAGTCGCAGGTGCTCGCGCTTGTAGTTCCACCCTTGATTCATCAATTCCACGGCATCCAGCGCGCTGCGGCCTCTCCAAGGGGCACCCGCTGAATGGGCCGAATCGCCATGAAAGCTGTACTCGACAGAAACCAACCCGCTGCCCCGACCTTCCCCGTAACTCACCCCAAGGTTGTTGCCGACGTGGGTGAAGACGACCGCATCGACATCTCGGAAGTAGCCGTCTCGCACGAAATAAGCCTTCGAGCCAAGCTGTTCTTCGGCCACGCCTGGCCACAGCATGAGAGTTCCCGGAATCGCCTCCGCTTGCATGATCTCCTTCAGAACTAAAGCGGCCGTGACGTTGACTGCCTGCCCCGAATTATGCCCCTCTCCATGTCCCGGCGCCCCTTCGATCATTGGATCATGGTAGGCCACGCCTGGCTTCTGTGAAGCTTTGGGAATTCCGTCGATGTCACTTCCAAAAGAGATAATGGGACGACCCGAGCCCCAGCGTGCCACCCAAGCGGTTGGAATGCCGCTGATCCCTTCCTCAACCTGGAATCCATTCTCCCGGAGAAGACGCGTCACATACGCTGAAGTCTCGAATTCTTGAAATCCCAGTTCCGAAAAACTGAAGATCATGTCAACCATCTGCTGGGTAAATTGGGCCCGTGACTCGACATTTTGCAAGGCTCTGGCTTTGAGGTCTTTCAGGCGGGCGTCCTCAGCGCCTAGAAGAGAAATAGGGACTGCAAACAGGATCAAAAGGACGATAACGAAGCACTTCCGCATAGTTTCGACTCCACTGTTTTGAGAGCTCTTCTTTTTGGCAGTGCTCCATTATTGTGGAATTGCCTTCACCTCGCAAACCGGGAACACTCAGGAGCCCGCCTCAAACCGATCAGTGGGACCCGAGACCAGGCCTTGCTCGTGGAAGACTTGACTCAACCGCCAAGACGTCGCCCTAGACGAGCGATTCTGAAATGACGTACCAATTGTTGGGAGCGCGACGCGAGTCAGGTCGAGGCGCGAGGACGAGATTGATGCAGGCCATCTTCGAGCTCCGAGCAACAAAGAGCAGGCCGCGTCTAGGGAACCTTTTCGATTCGAAGGAGTCCAAGAGCCAAACAACAACCCGACTACTGATGAAGATCAAACACTGGATCGGTCTGATGACGGTTCTGCTGCTGGTGTGGGCAGTTCTGTCACGCCAAGAACGTGCCTCGCCGTCCGGCACCCCTACTGGAACTGTCGGCTCGACGTCCTCTCTTGGAGCGGACACCCTGGCGCAACGCACCCGCAGTGGCGCGCTCCCGGATCGGAAAAGAAAGGAGCAGGAGCCTGTCAAGTTTCAAGATCAACTCATAGAGCGAGCCCACTTGAAGCGTCAGACCTATCTCACTTCGGCATCGGTCCTGATCGGACGCGCCATCGACCCGGAGGGGAACGGCATCTCTGGAGTGGCACTCGAGCTCATTGGCGAATCTGGTTCCGATCTTGGAGCAGTTGGCTTCCAAGGCGATACCGTCAGTGGCGCGGAAGGGGCCTTCCGCCTTGATCTAACGGATGGGTTTGGCGGTTGGATCATGGGAAGTGCTGCAGGCTATGCTCCGATCCGGCAGAGAGTCTGGTCAGCCGGACCCGGGGAAGTCCGGCTGGTGCTGGTTCTGACACCTTGGGCGGGGACTCTCAAGGTCACCGTCAGCGAGGTTTTCAGCCGCCGGAGAGTGGGAGGAGCACGAGTAGAAGCTCGGATCATGAGTTTCCAGCCGACCGACCAAGTAACCACTTTCGAATGCCTGACCGACGAGTCCGGAGAGTGCCAGATACAGCATCTCCCGGCCCAGCGGCGAGTCCGCGTAATGGCTTCCATGCGCGGGCACTTCGAGGGCACTCGCGACATCCGACTCTCGCCCGGATCCGCTCACGAACTTGCCCTCAAAGTGATCAAGGGTCCCACCCTGGTCCTGCAAGTCCTGACCCTCGACGGAGAAGCCGTCCCCGGCGCCACGATAGGGCGACCGGACGGGTTGGCGGGAAGCACCGATACGCGGGGCGAAATCTGGATGCCCGTGATCGACGAACTGGTTGAAGTTCCAGTCCAGATATCGGCATCGGGGTACCGCTCATCCCAGGCCACTCTAATCAACGACGGTACCCTCCAAAAGGTCGAGCTGGAACCCGCGCCCATCCTGAGCGGCCAGGTTCTCGACCCGACGGGTGATCCCATCTCGGGCGTCCATGTCATGGTACGGAAACTGCCGACTGAGCCCCTGGAAGAATCACTTACCGACAGGAGCGGATACTTCGAAATCCCGATCCCAGATCCCTCATCGCTCCGGCTGTTTGCCAGCCGGCAAGGGTTCAGCAAGTGGGAAGAGGAATTCAATCTTGAGAAGCCGCTGCCAAACTCGATCGTAATCACGCTCAGGCCCTATTCGTCCGTGGTCATGGGGCAGCTTCTGAGTCCAGGCAGGCGTCCCGCTACCCGAGGCCCGAGTTTCTTTCAATCGTCTCGACGATTCCGACGGCAGACCCAGGCGAACCGCCCGCAGCGGCTCGGGATCCTACTTGATTGGAGATCTCGAACCCGGGCGCTACACGATTCGGGCCAGTGGCAGCCGTCGCGAAGGCAACAATCTGGTCTGGTATCAGAGCGAGGAATATTCCCTGGAAGTTCTCGACGGAACTCGGACACAGCTCGATCTGCACCTGCAGCTCCAGCGCATCCGGCCTGTCCGCTCGCCCCCGTCGACGCGCCGACCCTGATCGGGAAAGCGTGTACCAAGTGCGAGGCGCGAAGTGCGAAGTGCGAGGCACCTCGGAGCGCAAGTCAAGTATTGGTGCGGTGGTTATTCCACTCCAACCGGATGTGCTTCGTTGACCGCCACGTGGTAACCATCGAGATCCCGAATCACAAACGCGCGCATCCCAGTACCGTTGTCGGAATTGGGTTCTTCCTCGAGAGGCGCCCCCAATGTCTGCGCCCGTGCCCACGCCTCACTGAAGTCGTCAACGACAAACCAGAGCAGAACGCCGTTTTGATCGCCTCCCTCAGTCGGTTGCGAGAGTGTCGGCCAGTCATGATCGCCCTGAGACCCGGAGGGTCCCCAATGATGGAGGCACAACAAGACTGTGTTGTCCGAGTCGACAATCTGATCAAAGACTTCATTTCCCGGGTGCGTTTGCTGAGCCTCCAACCAACTCCATGTACCACGCTGCGCTCCTAGTTACGTCAGACACGGCAATGATTGGCCAGAGTCGTTTCATGGACTGTGCCTCAGGTTTCCAGATGAGTCGGCTTACTGTGCTCTCCCTTCAGATAGTACGCCCAGCAGATCATGGGGTCGAGCCGAAAGCGCGCCCAAGTAGCCGCTTTTGAGGAAAAGCGGCGGCATGTGAGTGAAACAATCGGATGCATCGAGTCCGGACTCTCCTATAGAATAACTGCCTACATTCGACCAGAAGTTTGAAGAAGAGGAGTTGAGAGACATGAAAGAAGATTTTCTGGGGGACCGGAAACGAGCCCTGGAAGACTCGTTTTTCGCCAAATACAACGCGCAACTGCTGGCCGATCTCAAGCAGAAAGATGCCACGACGGCCAAACGGCAAGCATTGGCTGAGGTTTCCGGCATTGACGATGAGAAGGTCCTTTCGCGACTGACAGAGCTGAATATCGAGAGTGAGACGCTGGCAGCCCTCACCTTGATCCCTTTGGTCGAAGTTGCGTGGGCCGACGGCAGCCTGGACCAGAAGGAGAGGGAGGCGATTCTGCAGGCTGCTGGAAAACAAGGTATTGCGCCGGGCACGGCTTCCTACAAGCTGCTCGAAAGTTGGCTCAGCCGGATCCCGCAGAAGGGACTACTCGACGCCTGGAAGGATTACATCGGCGAACTCGTCAACAATATTGGTGACCAGGAGCGGGAGCAGCTGAAGTCGCAGCTGCTGCTCAGAGCTCGCCAGGTGGCGGAAGCGGCCGGTGGATTTCTCGGCTTCTCCAAGGTCTCAGATGACGAAGAGCGGGTCTTGAGGGATTTGGAATCCGCGTTCTGAAGGGCCGTCCGGATGTTCCGTCGCTCAGGCTCCGGGCTTCAAGATAACTGACGAAGTGCGGCCTGAAGCTCCTCGAAGGCGTGCTGATCCCCTTCGCTTGAGCTGACTTCCATCCCCTTGTTCAAGACACGGCGTGCCTTGTCTTCTTCCCCCAGATCGATCAGGACGGCCGCATACTGCAGGTAAGCTGCAACGTAGTTGGGCCGCCGCTGGAGTAACTCGGAGAAAACCCCGGCCGCCTTGCTAGCCAGATTCAGCCCGCGCAGCTCCATGGCCAGACCGTAGCAGGGAAAGGGATCATCGGGGTTGTTCTCGATCAGCTTCTGAAGCTTCTCCATCCGGCTCTCCTTCGTCACCATCTCTTCTACTCCACCACCTTCTGCTGTGAGACCGCGCTCAGGAAGACCAGGTCCTGATTCCCGAAGAGCTCAAATCCCAGGACTTTGCGGGTTGAGCGAATCCGGAGGTAGCCCCCCGACTGCTCTCCTAGCTCCGGCATCAGCTCGCGCAGCAGAAAGGCCCGCTTCTCCTCAGCGAGTAGAATCTGAAAGCTGCGGCCGAGTAGACCTCCTTGCGGATCGAAAGCCTCGATACTTATCAGCGCCGGTCCGGAATCGGTGTTCAGCAACGTGACTCCTGTGAAGATATCTTGGCCTTCCGCGATGTGGCTGAGGAAAAACTCCCGGGCGCCGGTCGTCTGCAGTGGCAAAGCCGCTTTGAATTTTCCGGCCGGATCGCCAAAGACAACGTTCCCCAGGATCTCGCCTTGATCTGCCGCCACCTCGAGCCAGCCGTCGATTGCCAGCCCCTCCAATTGGAAGAAATCTCGAGCCTGAAACGAATGCTGAGCTCCGCTGGCCAACTCTGCCTGAGCCGAAGCAATCTGACTTCCATCTTCAGCGCGCAGTGTGTGAGTAGCGGTAGTCGCCTCGCCCAGGTTGATGAGATTGACCCGGGTATCGATTTCTGGATTGGAGGCTAGCTGCGCACCGAAGAGGCGGCCGGCGGCCGAGCCTTGAGGCTGAGCCAGTAGCCCCCCTCGCGCCTGTTCATCTCCGAAGATCTCCATCGCAAAGAAGGATCGCTCAGCCTGCACGGTCAGGTACCCCTGCGAAGTAGTCCCGAAGACTTCTTCCACATCCAGCACAGCCGAACCATGAGCCACAAGTTGAAACGTCAACTTGCTGAGGGGCCCTCCCGGGCGCCGCAAAGTCAAGGAGACCTGCTGGCTCTGCCCTTCCGGGTTTACCAGATAAAGTGTCGTGTTGGAGCCATTAGCAGCCTGGACTTCGGGCAAGATCAGGACGTCGGAGACAGCCGGAGACAGCTGGCTGCCATCCATGAAGCTCAGATCATTGGCTCCCAGCAGAGTAAAACTGAGGAGATCGGGCTGAGTGGGTCGAATCTCAATCCACCGGGCCGCCGCTGGAAAACGATCTCCGATTAAAAAGGCGGACTGGGTGCCGGAAGAGATTTCGACCTCGAGGGCCTCTCCCACGGTCTGCCCCATCTCATCGTAACCCTGAAGTTGGACGCGAGAGACTGTTTCCTGAGCGCTGGCGGCCAGGGGATCCGATGGGACCTGAGCGGCCGAGTTGGCCAGGGCCAGCCCGACGAAGGCTCCTTCCCCAATCGCCAGGACCGGGGCGATCAGCGAGGGAGTGGAGGAGGAACCGAATTCAACGCCTCCCATGTCGAGCACAGCCTGACCATCTCCGTTTCCGTCGGCGATACGCGTGTGGGAGAAGAAGTCCCCCTCCAAACAACAGATCGAGGGATCTCCCCGGTCGATGGCATCAGATTGCTCGGTTAGTGTAAAGTCGAAGTTTGGCGGATCCACGAACCGGGCCTGGCCCTGAATATTGGTATCGGCGGCACTCAGGCCATCGGTCAAGTTGAAATTGAGAAGCTTGGCAGCCGCTCCGACGACATCGCCTCCGGCATTCTCGGAGAAGATGTTGTGATCCGCCAGCAAGTTTCCCGAATCGGCGTTGATACCGGCTCCGGAGTGGCCGAAGACAGTGGATCGGCTTAGGTTCAAACTGCCAGAATTCAGCTCGAAACCTTCCGATATCCCGGCCACTAGAGAGTCCGAAACTGCGAGCAGGGAATCCTGGATACTGGCTGCCAAATCGTTTCTGAAGAGCCGCGCTCGGCGGATCCGGCCACTGGCCTGATTCTCGGTCCGAATTCCGCTGGTCGTATTGTCAAGAATGCGATCTCCTAACGACTCCAGGTGGGCGGCATTGAGCACGAATATTCCGAAGCGGCTCTGCTGCGAAATCAGGTTGCCGCTCAATTCGGCCAGAGAGCCGGCACCTTGGACGAGAACTCCATCTGCAACCGGGCCGCCGGCTCGCGTAATTCGGTTGCCTCGAAGCAGCCCGGAAGCACCCGAGAGACGGACCGATTGGCCTACCAATGATGCTCCGCTGGAATCCACTACATTCTGAAAGAGGCTAACCAGACTCTGGGTTCCAGCGAAGAATCCATGTTGGCCGGACGGTTGGTTGGAGGTGCCGATGCGATTCTGTTGGACGAGCGCACTCGAGGCGTTGAAAAGTCCCATCGCCGTCGACTTTGCCCCCAACAATTCGTTACCAAAGAGATGAAAGTGTGAGTTGCTAAGAGCAACCAGCATCCCCGCACTCTCGGCTTCCGACCCATCCAGAATGTTGTCCTGGATGATTCCGCTGGAATCTAGAAGCTGAATCATCCCGTTCCCACCTTGGAACTCAAAGCCCTCGATAGAGAGGTTCGAAACTCCACGAGCTTCCAGGACGGCGCTGTTCTCCGCTCCCTGGATGAGAGGTCGGGCCCCGGCTGATGCTCTCAGAGTAAGCCCGTGAAGCGGAATACCATTGATATCGGTCGCGATCAGAAGGTTTTCCAGATAGGTTGCGGAATCGAGTACTTCGATCGTGTCCATAGGCAGAGCCGCTGCCAGGGCCGCTCCAATCGTGTTAAATCCGGCGGAACCATTCTGCGCCACTTCGAGAACCCGACCACCGAGCGTGAATGTGACACTCCCCCAGTAGGAAATCGAGAGATCCTGTGTGGTGGTCTGCCCGGCCGGAGCCGGAGTCAAGCTATGAGCCTCCACCCCAACAAAGCCTTCGAAGAACCCTGAACCTAGTGCACTTCCCGCATCATGGGTAAGGGTGACTGTGACCGACTCCCCCGGCATTAGAGTGGATGTCGGGGGATCGACGTCAAAGACCACAGCCGGCTCGTTCATAGCGTCGACAACCGAGAAATGGAAGGTCAGGGTCTGGGTCGACACATTTGTCAGGAGGAATTCCTGGCTTCCCCGAACATCGTTGTCCAGGAGACCAAAGCTGAGACTCAGCGGTTCCAGGACCGCCGGGGTCTGAATCGCCGCCAAGACATCGAGGCGACCGTTCCCGGCCTGGTTGACGGTAGCCTTCTCTCCATTGTTGGTGACGGTCTTAACCGCCGTATTGACGATCGCAGATCGAATCCAGCTGCTCGGCCAAGACGGATTCTTCTGCAGGATCAGGGCTGCGGCTCCGCTGACCGCAGGTGTCGAGAAGCTGGTCCCCTGGGTATTGCCGGGATTGGAATAGCTGATCCCACAGTTGATGAAGTTGGGCCAGCACCGATCCGCCGAGAGGATCGCCTCGCCCGGCGCGACCAGATCGGGCTTGATTCGAGTGAAAGCCGGGCCCGCTCCGCTGAAAGGGGAGTACTCGTCGGAGATTACGGCAAGAGCGGTAAAGCTGGTCTGATCGAACTGGGGATAGAAGAGCACGTTGATAGAGATAGCATTCTGAACCGGATAGAGTGCTGACGCGGGCACGACTCCAGTCTGGAGTATCTCACTCAGAGCCTCCCCGAGCTGCTGGTCGATCATTACAGCAGGGCCTCCAATTTGTTCGCCCGAAAAGTCCATGCTGATGGGCCTTCCCGGCACATTGTTGTACACCAGCAAAGCAGCTGCCTGGGCTGCTCCAAAGACGTTAGCGGCCTTCTCCGTGAAGAGACATTCTCCCCGCTTCACGAGGGCCACCCGGCCGGCCAGGGATCCGGCCGGCCATGGTGCACAGGCTTCCTCCGAGGCGTCGAGATGGGCGATGTGAGTGACGGGGAGAGGACCCGTCAGCTGCGTGATGGTAGGCCCGGTACCGGGCTGGTAGGGAACGGTCTCCAACTCAGGGGGGAGAAGGACATCGTTGCTCGTGAATTCGGCTCGTGGCAACAAGACCCGACTGTGAGAGGACGATCCCACTGTCAGCGCCTCTGGCGATGTGCCGGGAGAGGTGACCGAACCAGCTCCTTGAGTTCCACGGTTTCCGGCAGCCACCACGACCACGACTCCCAACTCCGAAGCGTTGGCAATCGCTATCTGTTCCGGGTCAGTCTGAGGATTCCGAGCCGGTCCCCCCAGACTCAGGGTGATGATATCCATACCGTCGGCCACGGCGCTTGCCACCGCTGCCAGAACGGCGGCATTGGTGGTGGTGCCATTGATGCTCGGATCTCCGAAGACTCTGTAGTTCCCAATGAATGCCTTGGGAGCGATGCCACGGAGGGTCCCGATCAAGGTCTCGGTTAACGAGCCAGCCGCCACTCCCACTACTCGAGAACCATGCCCAAGCTCATCTCGTGGATCCTGGATTGGCTGGGGGCTCAAGCCCAAGTCGACTCGAACAAAGTTGCGGGCAACAATCACCTGCTGATTGGTCTGCCCTGGAAAACCTCCCAGTGGAAAGCCCTCCGGGGGCACCAGTTGGTCATCATTGAACATGGGGTGTTCAATATTCACTCCTGAATAGATAAATGCGATCCGGATTCCGGCTCCAGCATTCTCAACCCCTCCCACAACTTCCCAGGCCTCAGTTGCTCTCAGCAGTTCGGGCATCGCGTCGGTCATCGGAAAGCGCTCTTCTACCGGGTAGATTCCGATGACGGGCACGTCTTCCGCCAGCGCTTGGACTTGATCCAGCTCTCCTTCCACCACCATGTCGTTCAAGACGATGGAGCCATGATCCAGGAGTCGCGGCAAGTCACTGCTCGGTCCGGTAGTCTGCAATCGACCCAATAACCGGCCGAAACGGCCTTCCTTGAATGTGGCCAAACTTGACACATACTCCCGGCCTCGCGGGCTCTCGAGAAGAGCTTTTCGTTCGGCCCGTGATGACTCCGGAGCCCATTCCATGATCTTTTCAGCCAGAGACTTCTCCACCAGCAATACGATGAACAGATCCTCCGTCTGGACCGCGCCGACTAAAGACGGAGACGTGACGCTTGCGAAGAGGGCCCATACGGCCAGCGGGTTGCGTGTTATTCTCATCGAATCGTGCTCAAGAGTGCAGGATTTGGGCTAGTCGCCCTAGTACTCATTTTTCAGATGCTGTTCCTATACGTACCGTCGATGCGTATTCCCGCTCTGATAGCCCTCAATTACGTGGTGTTGGGAGTTGCGATCACAGCATTGGCTGCGAATAAAGTCGCGGAAATTATACACCACTCGAAGCTACGCAATTCGACCGTTCAGTGTCAGGACTGTGGTTGGTTGGGCTCTGGAGAACTATGGTATCGCCATAAGTGTTGCCCCGAGTGTGATTCGCAACGGATCGAATCGGTTCACGAAATCACTTGAGATTCCTAGAGATCAGTCCCATCGCAAAAGGGACACAAGCCGGAAAACAACATCAAAGGAGCTTCTTGGGGGTTGTGAGTTGGAACTTGGGAGTTACTCCATTTGGATAATGTCGAGATTTCAAAGATCCTCCAGGAAATTGCCAACCTGCTGGAGTTGGAAAGTGCGAATCCGTTCCGAATTCGGTCCTATCATCGCTCTGCTCAGATAATCCGGGATCTCCCTTTCTCGGCCGCAGAGAGTGCCGGCCGTAAAGACGGACGCCTGAAGCAGGTACCGGGAGTGGGAGCCGGCACGCTTTCCAAGATCGAGGAGATCCTCAACACAGGGACCTGTAGCGAACTCCAGAAGTTACGGAAACGAGTTCCGGTGGGGCTGCTGGAACTCCTTAGACTGCGCAGCCTGGGCCCACAGCGGATCAAGCAGCTATGGAAAGAGCTTGCCATCACCGGTCTGGCAGAACTGGAGGCTGCGCTCGAGAGCGAGAGGCTGCGGACACTATCGGGATTCGGCCAGAAGACCGAACTGAAAATCCTCGATTCCATCCGATTCTACAAAGAAAAGACGGGCCGGATTCGCCTCGATCTCGCGCTCGAGCTAGCTGAATCGCTGCTTGAAAAGCTCTCCCACACGGGTGCGATTTCCCAGGGCGAGGTGGCAGGAAGCTTGCGCCGGCACCGAGAAACGGTGGGAGACCTGGATCTCCTGGTAATCAGTGATTCTCCTTCTTGCGTCAGAGACGAGCTCATGGAGCACGCCAAAGTGCAGCAACTTGTGAATGACGGTGACACCAAGATTACTGTCCGGCTGGAAGGGGAACTAAACTGCGATGTCCGCATCCTGGCCCCCGAGTCTTTCGGTTCCGGCCTCCAGTACTTCACGGGCTCCAAAGAACACAACGTAGTGCTGCGTGAACGAGCTCGACGACATGGGCTCAGCATCAGCGAATATGGTCTCTTCTCGCTCGAGAACGAGAAAAGGATCTGTGGAGCCGAAGAAGCGGACATCTATCGTCACCTGGGCCTGGATTTCGTCCAGCCGGAATTGCGTGAGAACCGAGGAGAATTGGAAGCTGCCCGAAACGGGACCTTACCGAATCTGGTCAAACTGGCGGACATTCGAGGTGAACTGCACAACCACACGACTGCTTCGGACGGGCGGAATTCATTGCTTGAAATGGTGGAAAAGGCCCGAGAACTCGCTTACGGATACATTGGAATAACCGACCACAGTCACAGTCTGGCAATGATAGGGGGACTCGACGAGGGGGCCGTCGATAGTCAACTCAAAGAGATCGCCGAGCTCAACACGAAGTTCCCCGACATCCGGGTACTCTCCGGGATCGAGGTTGAGATCCTGGAGGACGGTTCTCTCGATCTACCCCTCTCAACTCTGCAGCGACTTGATGTCGTTATCGCCTCGGTGCACAGCCACTTCAATCTCACCCAGGGAGAAATGACGCGACGGCTGTGTCGGGCGCTGGACTGTCCGGCGGTCAACCTGCTCGGACATCCCACCGGCCGAGTTTTGTTCAAACGGGACTCCTACCCTGTCGACCTGGCCGAAGTGATGCGGGTGGCCCGTGAGAATTTGGTCTGCCTGGAGCTGAATAGTCATCCCAAGCGGCTTGACCTAAATGATATCAACTGCCGGATGGCGCGTGATCAGGGGGTCCTGTTGAGCGTTAATTCCGACTGTCATAGCCTGCGGGCGTTTGCCATGCTGCGGTTTGGGGTTTACACTGCTCGCCGCGGCTGGCTCACGGCCGACGACGTGATCAACACCTATCCGTTGGAGAGGTTGTTGCGAGTCCTCGCCAAGCGGGAGTATCGATAGCGGACGGAGGTGTCCCAAATGATCAAGGAACTCTTGCCCAGACAAGTTGTATGCACTGAAAAGAATGAAAAGGGGAAGAACTGCCATGGTGGTCTGAAGCGCTACTATCCGTTCGCGTCCTATTACAATGAGGTCGATCAAGATTTGCGAAGAGAGATCGAGGCCGAATTCGGTAGCGACCCGAAGCTGGTTCTTCTCAAGTGCGAAGAGTGCAACACGGTTTACCGGCTGCCCGAGGTGTTGAAGGAGAAGTTCGGCCAGCCGGCATGATAGATGCAAGCGCAGAGTCGCGGAGGCGCAGAGAGTTCGCAGAGATAATCTTGTTTTGAATCCGGAAATGGACGTGGGACTCTCATGGGCTCCGTTTTCTGGATCCAAACAGAATTCCCCTGCGAACTCTCTGCGCCTCCTCGACTCTGCGCTTGCATTTACCTCGCCCCACCGATCGGACAACTGGCTGACTGCCTCTCTCCTGTACTGCTCAAATTCTGCGGTCGTCCCCCCTTCCCGCACACCCTCATTCAGAAGGGCTCCTAGACTAGCCAGAACGGATTCGCTCAGGGCGGTCAAATCGTATCCTCCTTCCAGTACACAGATCAGAGGAATCTTCAGTGCTTCGGCCAAAGCCTGGAGGGAGCTGACGACCTTCCCAAATCCCGTGCTACTGACTTGGAGGCCAGCCAGAGGATCTCGCTGATGGGCATCGAATCCGGCCGAAACCAGGAGCAAATCGGGCTCGAACTGCTCAATTAACCGAGTGGCCAGTTGCTGGTAGAGGGGCACGAACAGCTGGTCTCCAATTCCCGATAATAGAGGGAAGTTGACGGTGAATCCTAGCCCATCGGAGATTCCCTGCTCTTGCCAATTTCCGGTTCCCGGAAAGAGAGGCATCTGATGGCTCGACAAATACAGCACATCGGAACGATGGTAGAAAATCTCCTGGGTGCCATTGCCATGGTGAACATCGAAATCGACGATCGCGACGCGCCTGATACGGGAATAGTTTCGGAGTGCATATTCGGCGCCTAGAGCAACGTTGTTGAAGAGACAAAACCCCATGGCACGGCGGCTCTCCGCGTGATGTCCCGGGGGCCGAATCAGAGCGAAACCTCGTTCTAGCTCGCGCTCCAGTACGCGTCGGATCAACTCAATCAAACTGCCGGCTGCCAGGGTTGCGACTCGATATGATTCGGTACTGGTATGAGTATCGGGATCGATAGCAACGTGAGGGCGGCCGCGGGTGGCCTGTACCAGGCTCACCATTTCGGGGACATGCACCCAACTCAGCCATTCCTCAGCCAATTTCGTGGGGGGAACGATGGAAAGAGAGGGAAAGAACTCCCACTGCCCAATCGCCTGCTCGAGAACAAGTAGTCGGTCCGGCCGCTCGGGATGACCGGCAGGCGTCTGGTGGAGTCGGAATACAGGGTCGAGTACCAGCCCACATCGCTGGGTCCCAGCGGTCATTGTTCAGCCCCCTTGCTGCGAGTGTCGTGCACTACGTACTGTCATAGGGCGCCTTCTTTACAGTTGAGTCAAGTTTTTCGGTGGTCTGAATTCTCAAGGAAGGTCTCCGTTTACGCCGCAGGTGCGTTGTCGTGCTGTGGCCATGGACCCTATTACCGAACTCTTCAGGCACTCAAAATCACGACGCTCAGCCGGATTCCAAAGCGGTAGCTCAGGTTTTCCAGTGCCCGCCCAGACAGGAAAATGACGAGCCCGCTACCGCACTCCAAAGGGCTTCGGCAAGATTCTCGTGGGAGCCTCTCGTCGGTTTGAGGCGGAGCTTCACCTAGGAGCCTGTCCGAATCATGACAGAGGTGGCCCGAATTTATCGGAACCTCAAGCGTCCCAGTCGCGTCCCTAGGAAGTTGAAACTTCGGGGTGGATGGTGTTTCTTAGAAGAGCAAAGGAAGACGAGGCTCGAAGAGGATTCCGTGGGCCGCTTTGTCAAACAGGGGAGACTCATGATGCGAATGATTGTAGTGCTTTCGATTGTTGCCGCCCTCCTGGTGCCAGCTTTCAGCCAGTCGGACGTCGAGAAGGCCGTCCTGCAGCGTGTGCAGGAAATGATGAAGGAGTCGGGAGGACGAGTCACTTTCTCGGACCTACACAACGACTCCCGCTTCAGCTCCGAACAAAAAGCCTTTCTCAGCAGACTCTATGAGATTTTCTTTCAGATTCCGGCATTCTTGAAGAGTGAATTCGAATCCACGGGAAAGGTACCGACCCGAACTCAAATAGGCGCCGGATTCGGCATCAGCGGCACTTCGGCCGAGCTCTTGCTACGGGTCATGGAGTTGGACAGCCGAGTTCCTCCTCTTTTTTCCCGCGACGCATCGACTCGCAAAATCAACAGTTTCAAACTCGACAACATCAAAGCCTTCATCCTGAGCCGGGGCACTCAAGTCAAGATCACTCAGTGGGAAGGCCAGCAGATACCAGCATTCGAGTTGGAGAAGCTGGGGGGAGGCGTCTTGTCGAGTCAGGGGATTGGCGGCAAAGGGGCGCTCCTCTACTTCTGGTTCACGGGCTGTCCTCCCTGTGTCAGAATTGCCCCTATTCTGGCAAAACTGGACGAGGAATATCGCTCTCGGGGCTTCAGAATCGTCGGACTGAACGCAGACCGGGTTCTCGAGATCGAAACTTCCGAGGAGCAATACAAGGCCTACTTCGCAAAGAACGGTACCGAGTACCCCAATCTTCATGTAGACGAAGCTACCCGAGCAGCCTTCGGAAACATCAATGTTTTCCCGACGCTATTCTTTCTCAATGAGGACTTGACGGTCGTCAAGCACCTTCTTAATTATCAGGATTACGAGACCTTGGAAGGGATCATCCTGGACATCCTGAATTGAATCAGGGCTTGCGGCTTTTTCGTGAAATCAGCCTGGGAGCCGCGACTTTTCTCGTCATCGGAAACATCGTCGGCGTTGGGATCTTTACCACCCCCGGGCTGATTGCTGAGAAGGTCGGAAGCTCGGCCTGGGTCCTGGGGGTCTGGGTTCTGGGTGGTTTTCTCGCCCTGATCGGCGCTACCTGCTACGCTTTGCTGGCGCGGAGAATCCCGAAAGCCGGCGGAGAGTATGCTTTTCTCTATCCCTCCTATGGACCCTTCGTGGCCTTTCTTTCCGGTTGGGCTTCACTGCTGATTGGGTTTTCGGCCCCTGTGGCAGCAGCAGCATTAGGGATGGCATCCTATCTCCAGTACTTCTTCCCGCTACTGGCCGAGAACCCGATGGCAGTCAAGCTGGTCGCCATCGGAAGCATACTGGCAGTCAGCATTTTCATTTCGCTCGGTCTGCGTTTCGGCGCCCATTTTCACTCCGCGGTAACGTTCCTCAATATTGGCCTGATTGTCGGTTTCTCGATCGCAGTCCTCTGGAATTCTCAGCCTGCAACTCATTTACAACCGATCGTTTCCGGGGGATTCAGCGATGTCGAGTTAGGATCTCTGGGTTCGGCGATCATCATGGTCATGTTCGGCTATTCAGGTTGGAACGCGACCGTCTATGTGTCGGAGGAAGTTCGCAATCCAAAGCGAAACGTCCCGGCCTCGCTCCTGCTCGGAACCGTGGCGGTGATCGGTGCCTACTTGCTGGTCAACCTGGCTTACTTCGGAGCCGTTCCCTTGTCCGAATTGGCGGGTAAGATCCCGGTAGGGGAGATTGCAGCCTCACAGACTCTGGGTCCGTTCGGAGCGACGCTGATCAATCTGCTCATACTGTCATCCATCGTCAGTTCCCTCACAGCGATGTCGATCGCCGGCCCTCGCGTCTATTTCGCGATGTCTCGCGATCGCCTTTTTCCGGGCTGGCTGAGCCATGTGGACGGAGCCCGCAGCCTTCCCATAAAATCGATCTGGTTTCAGACTGCGGTCGCAGTTCTTCTGGTGAGCATTACGGAGCTACGAGACCTCCTGATCCTGTCGGGAACGATCCTGGTTCTGTTCACGACCCTGACAGCTTCGGCGCTCTTCAGGGTTCGCCGCTCGGAAGAAGGCCGGGGACTGTTTTTCTTGCTCTATCGAGTGCTGCCCGGCATTTTTGTCGGACTCAACGTGCTGATCTTGATCAACGCAGCGGCCAGTTCGGATTGGCCCCAGATGCGGGCCAGTCTGCTTGTGGTACTGGCCGGGATACCGGTCTATCTGTACTATCGGAAACGAAAATACCGCTTGGAAAAACTCGCAACCTGAAACCCTAAATCCCAGCTGAAACACTAAACATCAAGGCCCGTTACCAGAGTCGATGCCAGACTTGGCAAAGCCCTTCCGACGGTTCACGGCGCATACCAGACTCCGATAGCTACAACGTCGCCGTATTTCCGGATGCCAGCACTAAGTTAGCGGGGACGACGAGCTCTTCCGGTCAGTGGAACGAATCGGACCGGAGTAATCTGGGTTCGCTTCAGCTGCCCGTCTTCGTTTAGCACCAGCGTCAGTTCTTGTACATCATTCACTCCACCGACCGGCATGATGAGGCGGCCGCCGGGAGCTAGCTGAGCCAGCAGCGGGGGTGGAATCTGATCGGCCGCCGCTGTGATGATGACAATGTCGAAAGGTGCCTTCTCGGGCCAACCTGCGTAGCCGTCTCCCGAGCGCACAGTCACATTGTCGTAGCCCAGCCGCTCAAGGTCTCGAGCTGCCCGCTCCGCCAGCTCGGGCACGATCTCGATTGTCAAGACCTCTTGGCAGAGTTCCGACAAGACTGCTGCCTGATAACCAGAGCCACTTCCGATTTCAAGGACTCGGTCTCCTTCTGAAACTGCCACCGCCTGGGTCATCAGCGCCACGATAAAGGGCTGGGAAATGGTCTGCCCGAAACCGATTGGGAGGGGAGAATCCTGATAGGCCCGGGCTCTTTGATCGGGAGGTACGAGTTCATGTCGAGACACGCGGCCCATGACCGCCAAAACCCGTGGATCTGAAATCTGACGAGCCACCAGTTGCTCTTCGACCATCCTTCGACGGAGTTCGGCGAAGTCAGTCCCTCCCTGGGTCCCATCGGCAGTGGAAGTGCAAGCCATCCCAAAGATCACAAATGGAATTCTGGCCCACCGGCGCCATCTCCGCAAGGCCGGCCCGCTAACTCCGTGTGTCATCAATAGCCTCCTGGTGTGGAACAGGCGTCAGGAACCGAGCAATCCAATCGCGATCCCGAGATAGCCTTTTCGAGCCGCCAGCAGTTGTTCGATTTCTAGATACTCGTCGATAATATGCGCCAGGGATTCGCGGGAGGGTCCGAAACCGATGGTCGGGACACCGGCAACTCCTGCCGTATAGGCTGCATTGGTGCAGAACTGGTAGGCGGCAAAGCCGACCTCTAAACCCGCTCGCGCAAGACCGTCAACCGCCCGCCGTACTACCTCGTGGTCCTCGCTGATTTGCCACGCGGGAAACCATTTGGGCGTTTCCAGTCGCGCGCCTGTGTAAGTCTCGAAGCGAGCCTGGGCCAAAGCCAGCCGATATTCCGTAACTCTACCGGCGGCGGCTGACTCCAACTCCTGACCCACTTGCTCCTGTGTTTCTCCCGGGAGCAGGCGTCGCTCGTAGGTCGCTAAACATCGACTCGGCACCACGGAGTGAGCCGGGTAAGGCTCCGAGATGATATCGGTCAAGCACATCACCCCCTGGCCCACAAACAAATCGCGCGGCATATCCAAAGCTTCTAACCGCCCGACCCAGCCCATCATTTCGAGAACCGCGTTCCGTCCTAGCTGGGGAGAGGAAGCGTGGGACGGCAGCCCCACGGCTTCCAGTACGTACTCGGCGCGCCCGCGACCGGCACGCACCAACCTTAATTCGGAAGCCTCTCCGATAACGACGAAGTCAGCGGGTACTTGTTCCAGGACACTGGCCAGGGCAAGTCCTTCGATACTCTCTTCGCCGACCGAAGCTGAAACCACTAGCTTGCCTGCAATCGCTCCACGATCGGTTTCTGCCAGGCCGAAAACCATAGCTGCCAGAGCGCCCTTCATGTCACTCGAACCACGACCGAATATTCGCCCCCCCTCAACCGTTCCCGAGAATGGATCGCGCGACCAGGCGGTGGCTGGAAGGACATCAACCGTGTCCATATGGGCATCAAAGACCAGCGTCTTTCCGGGTCTCCCTCCTTCAATCACACCGATTGCGTTTCCAGTCGGATCGATCCAGGCTTCGTCAAAGCCAAGTTCCTCCATCTTGGCGACTACCTGTTGGGCCACCTCGCGCTCCTGTCCGAGGACCGATCGACACTGCACGAGTTGGCACACAAATTCGATGAGCGCCTGATCTGACCGATCACTCATGATTTCCTCGTGCGGGATTCCAATCTCCGTTGTCGACGATCGAGGGCTCCTTCATAGCGTTCCAACTCCTCTGCAGTCTCGGGAAGGATCGGGGGAACTTTGCTGGGTCTGCCATGATCATCGAGAGCTACGAAGGTAAGGAAGGCGGTGCTCGTCCGCAATCGCCTCCCCGTCAAGGGGTTCTCCGAACAGACGGTGACTTCCACCTCCATAGAGGTATCAAAAGCGCGGGTGACGAAGGCTTCCAGGAGCACGAGGTGCCCAACCTTGATGGGATGGTGGAAAACCATGGAATCGACGGACGCTGTGACGACCGGCATACGGCAATGACGATAGGCTGCCATGGCGCCGGCCAGATCGACCAGGTGCAGCACCTTTCCGCCGAGGATATTACCGTGGTTGTTGGTGTCGTTTGGCAACACCAACTCGGTCATGGTGGTATGAGAAATCGACGGACATTTGCCTGAGGAACTGTCGCTTGCCATGTTTCACCGGAACTCTTTCCGATCGAGATCTGCTCATCTGGAAGGGACATTTCCCTCTGAGATCTGTCGCCTCCGCTCTTGGACCGAGGCTCCCTCAGATGAAGATCTGCTCATCTGGATGCACTTGTTCCCGATCTTTCGGGCGGGCTCGGGTAAAAACCCATAGCACGGATTCCTGAATCGCCGAAAGAGCCGCGGAAATGTGATGAGCCGGGTCGATGATGGCTCGGTGGATTTTGTGTGTCGTGGCACCGAATCCAGAGAGAACCTGGTCGCTCCGATCGCTCACCCTCTGCAATTGATTGGCGGCAACGTCCAAATTTCGGACAGCGAGCTCGTCAATCTCCTCCATCTTGGAATTGAACCAACGCAGCGAGGAAGAGACCTTCTGCATGCTTCCCGGAATATTCTGGTGCAGTGACTCGGCCTGAACCAGTAGTCGGTCGCTCTGATCCAGAAGCCGCGAGATCGAGCCTCCCAGTCGGGTCGCCTGATTCTGCATTGAAGAAATCCGCTTTCCCAGAAAGAAAAGCGCCAATCCAAGCCCGATACCCTGCAGAAAAATCAGCGCGAGAATGATCAGAACAGACCAGGTAACCAGTGCGGGATCCTCAAATCTCACAATTAGAAACTAACACAGGGACACCCTGAAGGGCGACGTCTTTGCAGTCGAGTCAAGTTTTGAGGGCAACCTGTGATCGTGCCAAGGTACTCTTGTGGCGGCACCAAATCCGAAATCCGAAGCTCGGGGCCTGATGATTCACGGTTATCTGAAAGATTGAAAAAATGGTCAATACGCAATACATTGGTTGAATTACTGAAAAGGAGAGCATGGTGTTGAAGCGAATACTTTTGTTTTCATTGGTTTTCAGGGCAGGTCTAGTCGGGACTGTAGTGAGCCAGGATTGGGCTGCGGTCGAAATAAAAGCCACGCAGGTTTCCGGGAACGTTTACATGCTGCAAGGGCAGGGCGGAAATATTGGGGTCACCGCTGGGCCGGACGGGGTTCTGATAGTAGACGATCAGTTCGCCCCTCTTGCAGGAAAAATCCAGCAGGCATTAACCCTGATTCGCCCTGGCAAACTGAAGTTCGTCCTGAACACACACTGGCATGGCGACCACACTGGGGGCAATCAGGTCTTCGGTCCCGAAGCCACTATCATCGCCCATACCAATGTCCGACGACGCCTTTCCGCCGAACAAAATCGCAATGGACAGATCACCCCCTCATCTCCCCCTGCAGCCTGGCCGGTGATTACCTTCGATGAATCCCTTTCTATCCATTTCAACGGCGAAGAAATCAGAGCCATGCACTATCCGACCGGGCATACTGATGGGGACAGCATCATCGTGTTCACCGAATCAAAGGTAGTCCACATGGGGGATCATTTCTTCCGCGATCGCTTTCCATTCGTAGACATCGCGAGTGGAGGCGATGCGTTGGGATTACTCGAGAATGTAGGCAACGTCATCGCCGAAATCGAAAAGATGGGGGGTGATGTGAAAATCATCCCAGGGCATGGCGTACTCTCGACTCTCCCTGACTTGCGCCGCTACCACGAAATGCTCACTGAGACGATTCAACATGTTCGCCAAGGAATGCGCGATGAATTGATGTTGGACGGCTTGAAGGAGCGGGGACTCGATGCCAAGTTTGCTTCCTGGGGTACCGGGTTCATCAATCAGGATCGTTGGATTGAATTCGTCTATCATAGCCTGCGCCGCTGAGGCTTGGTGCATTGATCGGAATGAACATATCCGTAGAGTCTCTGCGACAAGGATTGGCAGCCCGCAGGAAGTTACTAATCGCCCTGCTCCTCCTCGCGGGTAGCCCTTTTCTGGCTGGCCAGATCGCTAACGAGACCGACCCTACCAAGGTCTGGGCACTGATCATCGGGATCTCGAACTACACCCATGCCCAGCCCTTGGCCTATGCCGCCACTGACGCTCAGTCTTTCTCCGCATTCCTGCAGAGTCCGCGGGGAGGGGGTATCCTGCCCGACCATATTTTCACGCTCCTTGAAGAGGATGCATCGCGGGCGGGGATCCTCCAGGAGTTCGAGAATATGTGGGACCGGGTCGAAGCGGGTCACACCATCTACGTCTTTATTGCCGGCCATGGAGTGATCCACCCCAAGCGCCCAATCGGCTACTTCATCCCTAGTGATGGCAAGATCACGAACATCAATGCCACATCGATTAGCTTCCTGGGCTTGGCTGAACAGCTGAATGCCGGGTTCTTCGAGGCTCGACAACGGATACTGATCAGCGATATGTGCCATGCGGGCCTGGGAGATACTGCCAACTTAATCAACAACTATGTCATGGACAAGTTCGGGGTTGAATCGGAAGGGACCTTTCTCAACCTGGCCGCGAGCGGTCCCAACGAGACTTCATTCGAACGGGAAAATCTCGGTCACGGCGCCTTTACCTATTCGTTACTGGAGGCTCTGAATGGGCAGTCTACCGATGATCCGGTGGTCAGCGCCCAGGAGCTCGTGAGCTACGTTCAGAGGAAAGTTCCCGAACTCACTGCGTTCAATCAGAACCCGGTAGTGAATGAAGGATTCGATCCCGAATATCCGCTTGCGGATCTGGACAAACCGGGTCCGGCCCAAATTGATGAAAACGCAACGTTTTTGCGTCTGGAGAATCCCACGGCCAGAGAACTGGTACGTGCCCAGTGGACCGATCCGGCCACCGAATCGGTAGGGGTTCGTCGAATTCCCCCAGGGGAGAATACAGTAGCCATTGGACCTCTCCAGCCGGGTTCGCTCGAGCTTCAGTTTTTCGATCGCGACAACAATGCTGAAAAGGTGACGGTCGATCTGGCTGAAGGAGAGAATGTCCTCAACGTGGATGAAGTGGCTCTGAGCACTTCACGGCCGGGGCGCTACCTGGTGGCTTCGCTAGCTCCTCCGGCCCTTCCGCTACCTCCCCTTCAGACCTCCCCAGCCTTCGATCCGGACAGCCAGGCCCAACTGGTAATGCGGCTGGAGACGGGGACGGACGTTTATCTGGACGGAGATTTGTACGCTCAGATCGACGATACCTCTCGTCCCCTCCAGATTCAAGGACTGAGGTCCGGCGAAGAAGCGAGCCTGCGCCTGGTTTTTTCCCCGACTCATGAGGGGCGATATCGGCTCAAACTGCGCAGCGGCCCACACTTGTTCGATGTCGCCACTCAAGAGCTACGTGGACTGATGGCGATCGAACCTCCTCCCTCTTTTACCCAGCCTCCAGCCGATCTGGACTCCAGCGCTCAGCAATTATTCCGCCAGTTCAAGACCTCCCTATGGCAGGAAGAGCTTGTGCAGCTGGCTGGTGAGAATGCTTTCGAGTTCCTTCAACAGCTTCGTGGTCTCCTCACGGCCGAGCAGTTGCAGACAGCCGAAAGAGAACTGGTTGTGGCGCTCGGTGACAAAGCCCAGAGGATTCTCCTCCGCTACCTACGGGGAGGCGATGTGCGCTAGAGCCGAGGAGCCTTCGACGAGGGAGGAGAGCTGATCGAGCAGTTTCGCGAGCTTTTTAGCGCGGACCCAATCGAATATCAGGCTCAACAGAGCTTTTTTCGGGGACGAGCGCTGCTCGAGGTGGATCAGTTTGCCCAGGGTCGGAAAATCCTGCAGCAAGCCGTCAGAGTCGACCCTGACGCCAGCTACGTCCACAACGCGATTGGACTGTCCTATTGGCGACAAGGACAGCTGAGCCAGGCCCTGACGTCACTCAACACAGCCATCGACCTGGCCCCTCTCTGGAACTACCCGCGCATAACTCGCGCCTTGATCTTCCTGGAACAGCGCCGCTACGCCGAATCGGAAACCGCATTTCGAGAAGCCCTGACCAATGACCCCGAAGACAGTACCGCCCACCATGGACTGGGACAGCTACTCTTCCTCACGGGACGTTGGGCGGAAGCGGAACAGCAGGTCCGGAACGCTATCCAGTTTCATCCCGGCAATGGGTACGCCTACCAAACTCTGTCCAGAATTGCCCAGCGCAGTGGAAGAACGGCCGCCGAATCCCTAAATCACCTCCAACTGGCGATCCGGTTAGAACCGGAAGAGCCTGCTTTTCGGCTCTCACTGGCGGCATTCTACCGGCAACAGGCCCGTTTCGGCGAGGCCCAGGCATTGTTTGACCAACTCCTGGTAGCCGAACCCAACAATGCCGAAGTCATGCAGTCGTTTGCTCGTTTCAATGCTGCCGTCCGGCGCAGCGATGCCGCCGAAACCAGTTTCCGAAAGGCCATGCAACTGGCCCCGGAAAATGCCAACATCCAGGTCGATTACGGCATTTTTCTAGCCTATCTGGGCTGGCAGCGAGAAGCGGATCGCCAGTTTCGAAGAGCCCTCGAAACTGATGGAGACAATGCTTTTGCCCATCTCCAACTGGCCACATCTCACTGGAAGAGCGAGCGAACCGATCAGGCGCGCAGAGCAGCCAATCGGGCGATCGAAGGGGACGATCGATACTACGCTCCCTACCGGCTCCTCGGACAGATCCATTACGCTCTACGCGAGCACGTCCTGGCACTCGAGATGTTTCGGCGCTCGCGCGATCTAGCGCTGGAAGGACACCAGCGGCTCGAGCTGCAGGAACTAATCGACCAAATCGAAGCGACTATCGTGGATGAGGGGCTGGCCCGAATAGACGAGCTGGAAGAGAATCGGCGTCTTGGACAAGCTTGGAACGCACTCGTCGAGACGCTTCGCCGCGCACCGGATAGCCGTCCACTACGGAACCGCATTCTCGACTTTCAATTCGCCCATCGGGAGCAGGCGTCGGTCAACAAACTGCCGGAGCACTTGATCCGGCAGGTGCTCGAGACATCTTTCTGGCGGGCTCAACTTGCTGCCGAACAGTCCTGGGAGCAGAATCGGAGAGCGGAATCGGTGGCCGCATTCGAGGGCGCCATGGCTTCGCTTTCCGGGGACGAACTCGAGTTGGTTTCTTCCACGCAGTTCGGTTTTGTGTTCAACGACAATTATTTTTGATCACCGCGACTACGATTCTTGCCCGCTGAAGTGGGTGTTTGTTTGACTTGTTTTTCTTCCTTCTTCTGAGGGCTGAAAGCCCTCTTTTCTTCTCCGGTTTTCTTGAGCGTGGGGATGGAGTGAGGGCTTGCCCGAACGGAGTTCCCACGCTTCGCGAGGCTCGGGATTGCCCTTCGAATGCTCCGCTGATTGAGCTGTATACCCTCTGGGCTTGAGCCGTTTTCTGTGTGGCCAGCAGAAGGCCTTTCGAGCGGCACCTCAGAGTCACTTCGTCTCCTTTTGGGTTCTCTGCTTGGCGGCTTCCATCCGGTAGCTGGTCACGTTCAACTCCAGGATCACGCTATGGTGAACCAGGCGGTCGATTGCCGCGGCCGTGGTCAGGGGATCCTTGAAGATCCTCTCCCAGTCCGAGAAGACCAGGTTGCTGGTCAGCAGAATCGAGCGACGCTCGTAGCGATGGGAGAGCAACGTGAAGAGAATCTCCATCTCGTCGCGATTCTGCTGTACATACCCGATGTCGTCGATGATCAGGGCCTCGAACCGATCCAGCTTCTTGAGTTCCCTCTCCAGAGTTAGCTCGAGCTTGGCTCTCAGTAACCGCTGCACCAGCAGCGCACAGGTCGAGAACAGCACCCGCCGGTCTCGCAGGATCAACTCCTGCCCCAAAGCACAAACAAGATGCGTTTTCCCGCTTCCTGGATTACCGAACACAAGTAGATTTTCGGCTCGGTCCAGGAAGTCTCCCTCCACCAATCCTGACAACTGCCGGTCCACACTCTGCGGGAGTCGTGAGCGATCCAATGAAGTCAGGCTCTTGTCCCAGGGAAGTTTCGAGGTCCGTCGTAGTTTCTGGATCCGTCGTTCCCGTCGATCCGCGACTTCCAGCTCCGACAGAGCCAGCAGGTACTGCGGATAAGACCAGCTCTCTGTGGTCGCCAAAGCGGCCTGCGAGCCGTGATGCTCGCGGAAGGTCGGCAGGCGAAGTTCGACCAAACACTCTTTGAGTCTTTGCAGGTTGCCTCCGCTCATGGCCTCACCTCCTGCTTGTGCGTGCCGAGCAATCGGTCATAGATCTGGATGTTGATTGGTGGAACCTGGACCTGCCACCTCGGCAGAACCGGCTCTATCAGATCCTCCTTCAGGTCCTGGAACCGGGTTCGGCGGCCGCTTTCAATCCGGTTCTTCAGAGCTTGTTCGACTTTCCTTTCCCCTTCTTGGGCCGCCAGCTCCAGGATCCCCAGATACTGTCGGTCCGCCGTCTGTGGACAATCCTCTCTCAGCTCGTCGTAGGCGACTCGGAACAGGACTCCGGGAAAGAGATCTTCCCGCCAGCGATAGCGGGCAAAGGCTCCCGGCTTTCGCACCAGCGAGTGGATCACGTGCCGGTAATCGATCCGGTGCTTTCCTTCCCCTCGCAGTCGAGGCATCTCGGCTACTCGCTGCCCGCCATAACGAACTTCCACATGATCGGCATACAGTCGCGCCTCCACCTGTTCGCGGATCAAGCGGCTGTCCACCGAGTAGGTGTTGTTGCGCACTCGGATCGTGGAACTGGTTGCGACCTTCACTCGGAATCGGATGAAGTCCTCCAGGCGACGATCCGGTAGCGGCCTCATCACTTCCAGTTCTTCTCGCAGGCGTCTTTGCCGGCCAGCATTGCGTCGCTCGATGATTCTCTGGACGAACTGCTCGTAGTCCTTGCGCTCTGAGAAATCGCGACTGCCTCTGAGCAGCAGTTCCTGTTGGATGGCTCGCTTGAGCCGGTGATGCGATTGCTCGACGTCTCCGTTCTCATGAGCCTTTCCGGCTTGGGTTCGGCGGCGCTTCATTCCGTAATGATCGAGCAATGTCTGGTAGCGTTCGGTGAAGGCGCCCTTCTTGAGATTGTTGACCACAGCCGATAGACGGTCTGTTCGGTGCTCGGATGGTATCGCCCCCAGTTCCCAGATCGCGTTCTGTAGTCCCAGCGTCAAACTCTCGAAAGATTAACCGAAGCACAGGGTCGTCGTCTCCCAGTTCGAGTAGGTCAAGACGAAGTGATACAGCATATGAGGAAAGGGTTGCCCGGCAATCGTCACTCCCCAGCTGTTCATGAAAGTGAAGTCGGACTGGGCTTGATGTCCGGGCTCATGATTCTGGGGAAACATCACCTCTTTCAGCTCACCGTAGTGGGCTCTCCACTGCTTGAGCCTTCGTTGGAGCGTCCTCAGTTGTCCTTCCTCGAACTTCCCCTCGTAGATCCGATTCAGGTGGTCAAAAATAGTTGTCGCCTCCACGGTTGGAGACTGTTTCAGGATCTGATCCCTTCTATTTCGGGCCAAACGGATTCATAGGGATTCGGGCGGGTGCGCCAGGTCCGCTCTGACCGGCTTTCACTCGGCAGCTTGCCCGACTTCAAATACTTCCGTGCCGGGTTCCGCGACATGCCCGCTTTGGCCGCCGCCATCGTCAACGTCTTTTCCTTTTTCCGCAATTTCATCAGTCTCCTGATCTGCTGGTCTGTAACCATGCTTGCCATGATCCAAATCAGCTCTGAAAAAGCGGGCAGTTCTAATTGTCGTCCGGGTCCAATTCTACGTGTCGTTGATCAGTTTTGAGAATGAAACCCAGGGAATTCACGAATTGGTCTACCGATTTGGGCTTCGGTTGGCCGAATTGGGAGACACCACCCGCCTCAGCCAGTTGTTGCAACGCAGTTTCGATCTGATGATCTTCGCTCAGGTTCCCGGATTACAAACGATCACGGTCGACAGTCTGATGAGACCCGAAGATGTGACCAGTCCCCAGTCGTTCTCTGACTTCGAGGTCGCTCACCACCCCGATCGCCGGGCCCACGAGCTCTTCGCCCGACGATTTGCTCTGGGCGGCGATGTCGGACGTGCTCTCACCTATCTGGCCGCTTTCGAAGGTACCGGCCCCGATTTGGGCCTCAGGTTGGCGCTGGCCGAGAGTTTGGCAGCAACAGAAAGATTCGACGACGTACGGGAGGTGCTGGAGGTCGGGCTCCAGGCCGGGGCCGGGAGTGGTGAGTCCGAAGACGTAGTGGTGGCGGTTTATCTGCTCCAGTCACAGGCTCTCTGCCAGACTGGAGATTGTGAAGCCAGTCGGCGTTTACTCGAGCGGGGCATCGAACGGTTCCCCAACAACCGAGAACTCAAAGAGGCGCTCAGGCAACTGCAATAGTTGCCGTCTGGGCTCAGTTCCTGCCGAACTCCCAAGCAATGCAGCAGCGGTCCTCTCGCGGCCCCCTCCCACACCTCCGAAACCACTTCAATGCCATCCGGGTAGAGAACTCTAAGACAGCATGACGTATTCTCGTCCCAAGAAATCACGTATCAGGCAGGGGCCGCACCAGGATCTCTTGGGAGCTTACCCCTGAATCGATCTCGCGCCAGCCCTCGACCCAATTGAGAGTGACATTGTCGGAAGAATCGCCTAGGCTGAACAAGAACCAGTTTGGGACTACAGAACGAGGGCACTTATTTGATTTCCTGGACACGCGACAAAGTGCGGCCAGCTCTGAAGCCGCCAATGCTTGCCTTGTCCGGGCTCGTCTGTCTGGGTCTGATTTTGATGGCGGACCACCGAGGCGGTGTGACCGTGCAAGCCGATACTTTGACCGGCGAGGTGCTGGGGTCTGTTTTCGATGTCGATGGAAATCTTCCCCTGGCAGATGTTGCCCTGACTCTCGAAAACGTCGATCGAGGCTGGCAGAAGAGTACTTCAACCGATGCTTTTGGCAGCTTCGCATTTCTGCAGCTCGAACCCGAGAACTACACGGTACGAGCTGCGGTTGATACCTACTACCCGCAGGAAAAGACAGGGGTTCTGGTTCGTCTGAATCAGCCCAAGGTCGTCCTTCCCCCATTTCAGCTGCGCAAGGAAGTCGCAACGGCAACCCAGCAGATCACCCTGCGGGGAGAACAAACTCGAACGGCGGTTGTCGATTTGACCAGCACCGGGCCAACTCCGCTGGTCCTGGCCTATCTGAGCGAGCCGGGAACGACCTCGATGTTGACGTTGTTGGACTGGGCGATAAGAGCAAACTACGACTCCGAGCTACTCCTTTCTCTCCCGTTGCGGGGAGTACGCTCTTTCGACCAGCTGGGACTGTTATCGCCCGGGGTCTTTCGGGTACCCTTTTCGAGCGGCCAAGGGCTGGCGGTGGGGGCTGGGGTCGGAACTACGGGGCAGTTTGCCGTCAACGGAATGCGGGGTCGCAGCAACAATTTCACAGTCGATGGTTTGGATAACAATGACGAAGACATCGGCGTCCGCCGCCAGGGGTTCGTTTCTCTCGTACCGCAGAGCAGCGAAAGTGTCCAAGAGTTCCAGATCATTACGGCTGGTTTCCCTGCCGAGTTCGGCCGTAACTCCGGATCCATGGTCAATGCCGTCTCCCGTTCCGGCGGGAATAAGGTGCATGGGGACATCTACGGACTGCTTTCAAACGATACTCTCAGTTCGAACGGCTTTTTCGATCAGAGTTTTATCGACTCCACGAATCTGACGGAATCGTTGAACGGTGGCGCTATCGACGGCCGCGACTTTAGCCAGCAACTGTGGGGGGCGGTGTTGGGGGGGCCAGTGGTGCGGGACCGCCTCTATTTCTTCGGATCGCTCGAGTATCAGCGCCGCACCGGCTCGGCGCTCGGTCATTTCGTGGTTCCTGGAGAAACCGAAAGGGGACTCAATACTCGGACCGGCTTCATTCCTATCGATCAACTGGGTGCCTTTTTGGAAGAACGGCCGGGCTTCCGGCATTCCTCCCTGGCCGGTGAAGGAGTCTTTTCCCTCTATCCACTACCGAATAACCTGGCTGGCCCGTTTCACGGCAACACCTATTCCCAGGTCCAGCCGGATGAAGGGGAAGGGCTGGTCTTTTCGATCAAGAAGGACTGGTATCTCTCGGACTCGCACAGTTTTTTCGGGCCGCTACAACTTCACAGACGATGACTCCATCATTCCTTTCACCAGCGATTCGCTCAATTCTAGGCTAGCTACGCGGACTCGGACCCAGAATCTCTCCTTGTTCCTGAACACATCTAGGTCGGGTTGGGCGAATGGTTTGAGATTCTCTTATGGGAGGACGGCACTCGGATTCCCTCCGGAAAAGGGCAGTCCCATTATTTTTGGTTCCCAAGTTCCGAGCAATATCCCGGATTCACTGGCCAATGTCGGAAGCCTCACCAGGACAATTCAGACGCCTTTGGAGACTTCGGCCCATTCGGCACTACTGGACCGATCGGGCAATTGCTCATCTCTCCCTACAGTGGAATCGGGATCGATGTCTTCAATTTCCCGCAAGCCCGGGTGGACAACACGTTTCAGCTGGCAGACGCCTTCACGTTCAACACCGCTAGTCACACGCTCAAATTCGGAGCAGACGTACGCTGGTCGCAATTGAACAGTAGCCTCTCCAGGAATAGCCGACCTCTCCAGGTCTCTGGAAATGGGTTGCTTGGCGACTGCCACTTCAACCCCACCTGCCTATTCAATATGGGTAGCGAAATCGTCCCAGCGACCGATTTTGCGGCACTTGGCACACCGGGCAGCTTTCTCCAGACATTGACCACGCGGCCTCTTTCTGGCAACGCAATCGGGCTCCGGTTCACGCAGTTCGACATCTTTGTGCAGGATGATTGGAAGTTGGCGCGAAATCTCTCTCTGAATCTGGGACTACGCTACGAACGACAAACCGTTCCCGTCGAGCAGAACCGCAAGATCGAGGACACCTTCAAGCTGGCCCTCGGGGACCAGCCCATGCTCCAGCCAGAGGACTTCAGCAACCAACCCCCTTCGGGGTCTTTCGTCTCGGACCGGAACATCGTGGCCGCAGGTAACTCCTCGTTCGGCATTGCGCTGGCGGCCTATCGCGAATTTGTCGGGAACCGTGAACGAATCTATCTGCCGGACCGGAACAACCTTGCCCCCCGAATCGGGCTGGCCTGGGATCCTTTTGGAAGTGGGAAATGGGTGATCCGGGCCGGCTACTCGATCAGTTATGACGCCAATTTGGGAGCTGTCACCAGTCAATCGAGAGGAGTCTTCCCCACTTTCATCCCGATCAATCTGGATCCCAGCTTTCTTCTTACGAGCGGGGGAGGAAACGCAGGCGCTTCGGGGTTGCTGGTCCCCAATCCGATTTTCTTTGGTGTCCGGCCCACCGGAGAGAACCTGATCAGACCAGGAAGCTTGGACCAGTTCGGCGCGGCCGGCCAAGGGCCCGCGACTGCAATTGGATCGCTCCTCCAGCAGGCTCTGGCGGGAAGTCTGCGCATCAATGGGCTGGCTTTCACTCTTCCCAGCGAAGAGCTCGACTCCCCTTATGCCCAGCACTATCTGTTTTCTTTGCAACATCAATTGGGCAGGAACCACGCATTCAACGCGGAATACGTTGGGACACGGGGTTTAAACCTGACACGGTTCAGCACGCCGAATTCAGGAATGACGCCAACTCCGGTGCTGCTTTCTTCCTTTTCCAATCCGCTTACGGTGGGGGCTTTCTCGCCTGATCGTCCGGTTTCCGGGTTGGGCGCCTTCACGATCTTCTCGAATTCTGCCCAATCCAGCTACCACTCACTCCAACTGAGTTTTTTACGGCGGCAGGCCCAGGGTCTTCAGTTCCAGACTCAGTACACCTGGTCCCATGCCATCGACCAGGTATCCGATCCTTTTGACGGCCGGGGTTTCTTTGCTTTCCCGCAGCAGACAGATCAGTTCTTCCTGGAAAGAGCTCCGGCCAATTTTGACAATCGCCATCGGATGACTTTTCTGGCCTCCTGGAAGATGCCCGGGAAAGGGAATGCTCTGGCCCGGGAATGGTCGATATCGGCTATCGGTGAGTTCAGCAGCGGCCAGCCCTATACGATCAACACCTCTCTTGATCGAAATCAGGACGGGAATCTGACCGATCGCCTCGACAGCCTGGAAGGCTTGCTCACTCAGGCGGACTCGGCGGTCGGAGTTTCACTTCAGACGGGGACGTCACCTGGGGATCTAATCGCGGCCCGGCGAGAAAACGGAAAGATCGGGCGGAATACTTTCCTCTCGGATAGCTTCGCAAATATCGATTTTGCGCTCTCGCGCCGTTTCTTGCTGAGCGGCGAAAGTTCGCTGTTGTTTCGAGTGGAAGCCTTCAATCTGCTAAACCAGACTTCGTTCGGAATTCCGATCCGCATTCTGGAATCTGCAGGATTCGGTCGCAACTACGATACCCAGTCTCCGGCTCGATCCTTTCGGCTGTCCCTAAAGCTGTCTTTCTGACCCCTCCGGCCGGGCCGGATCGTTCAGACTTCGTACACGGCACCTTCCCGTGCAGCGTCGGTATGCTCGAACTTTTCCCGGGCCTCATCGACAATTCCCTTGAGCACTCCGTCATTATGGTCGGGATCATGGTGAAACAGGATCAGTTGTTTGACTCCTGTCTCGCGTGCGACTCGCGTCCCCTCCTCCCAAGTGCTGTGTCCCCAGCCAACATGACTGGGGTACTCATCCGGGGTGTATTGGGAATCATAGATCAGAATATCTGCATCTTGGGCGAACTCGCGCACCAGCTTGTCGAGAGTTTCATGTCCATGTTCTAGATCGCTGGCATAAACGATGACGGCCCCGGCTCGCTCGATTCGGTACCCGATAGCTCCCTGCGGATGATTCATGCGGAACGGGCAAATCGTAACATCCTGATACTGGATGGGATCGCGGCCCACCTCGAGAAACGTGGTCTGCCCGGGCAGGACATCGAAAGGCACCGGAAAGTAAGGGTGCGCCATCTGACCTTTGAGCATTTGTTCCAGCCCGGTCGCGGAGTGAAAGGAGTGGAAGGTGACATGACTCTCCGGGTTGTAGATGGGAACGAAGAATGGAATTCCCTGAATATGGTCCCAATGGAAGTGGGTCAGGAAAAGGCGAGCCCTCAGCTGTCCGCGCGCCGGTTCCTGGAGCAGGGAGATCCCCAGGTTTCGAAGGCCGGTGCCGCCATCGAAAATGAGCAGCTCGTCATTGGGAAGCCGGATCTCGAGGCAAGACGTGTTTCCCCCGAAACCGAGATTGTCAATCTGGGGAGTGGGCGTTGATCCGCGCACGCCCCAGAACTTGAGCCTCAGTCGAAAGTCACTCGCCATCTTCTCTTTGTGAACTCACCAGTTTTCGAAAAGCCGAGGCACAAGAAAGACCGTCCCGGATGAGCGTTAGAGCTCCCCGCTCCTAGATCGTAATCCCGAGAGCAGGTCCGAGTATAGCCTGCAAATATTCTTCTATCAATAATCACCGGCGTTTTTGGGAGAAGACTGGGTTCATCCCGAATACAGGGGCTATAGGGCAGGAAGGGAGAGTGTTGGCTCTCCCCTACTTTCACGGAAATTGAGTCAGGAAGTGAGTTATCCAGGGCTGGGGTAGTCCTCCAACCAGGCTGGATCAACCGCCTCGGCACCCCGTTCTTCTTTCTGCTCGACCAGCCATTCCCCGACTTCGTTCAGATCGTGGCTGGTTTCCTTAGGAAGAGCCTTGACGTGGCAATGTTTGCAGCCTTTTATCTCTTTCCCGAACTTATCCTTGGCAATCTTGTACATGTCTTTGGTGGCGAGCACGGTGGAGGCGGTATCCGGAACGGTTGCTACCATGACCAGACCGACCACCACAACGGCACAAAGTACTAAAAACTTAGAGAAATCCTTCATCTTCTCCTCCAGGATGAGTTGTCGGCTTTATTCATTCGACCCGCCTCAAATTATGAAATACACATTATATGAGATGAGGCGAGCCTCCCCGAATAGTTGCAGTTTTCCATGGGTTGTTCGGCATTTCTTGTCTTCCCTCTGGGACCTATCGCACGGCCTTCCCTTCGACGCAGTTTTCGATCGCCAGATCGCTCCCAGCTCCTCCCAGATTACGAGCCTTCTTGTCCACTTTCAAGATGCGTATCGGATACGTGTCGCAATGTTCTTCGGCCCGTTCCAAGTAAGTCTGGAATAGACCCAGGGCCAGGTTGGACTGATCGACTCCGTCCAGACGGACCTCGGGTTCGAGCAAGAACTCCCCAAAATCGTACAGCGTCAACTGGTTGTCAGGGGCGACCTCCAGTTCACGCTCAAAGGATTCGAAGGCGATCTGGAAAGATTCCTGGGACTTCGCCTCCAGACCTTCACGCAACTGGTCCTGGCCAAGCCCGAAATAAGCCAAAGCGATTTCGCGGTGGATTCCTTCCGCCTCTGGATTCTCGTCCAGGACAAAGCCGAAGTGGCGGATGGCATCCTCCCACTGGCCGCGCTGCAAATAGATGGGGCCCAGCCGAAGGTGGATCAGGAGCATTCGCTCAGGCAGGCTCTCGTCTCCGATGCGCTGGGCGATTTCCTCCAAGAGTTCCTCGGCATGCAGATAGTCGGCAATCGCGCTGCTCTCATCTTCCAAATCGTCCTGCCGATACATCCCACGTTGCACATATTCCCAGGCGGTCCTGGGCTCCGCGATCCCAAGCAGCGGCCAATCTGTCTTGACGAGCGCAAATAAGACCGGATTTTCGATGGCTTGCTGGGCTTCGTCGACGATTGCTCCCGGGCTGCCGATACCGGCATGCAGTGGGCCGTAGCTGACGGGCACTACAATGGCTCTCGACGGCAGCGACTCGTACAAGGCTGCCCCCAGCACAATGCCCAAAAAGACGACGGCGAGAGCGACTCGAATTTTCATTATTGCCCCCTCCGGTCTCGCCTGAACCAACGCCGTGCTGGAGCCAGCTGATTCAACGGTACGGTAATCTCCGCACCGGCAATTCCACGCATAGTTCGCAGTTTATCGTCAATCCGTTGTTCGTCCCATAGGTTGAGATTTCGATTCATCGGGCCCCGCAGCCCCACAAATCGGGCGAGCGACGACAAATTGAAGATATTCCTCTCGACATATGCGCCGCTTACTCTAGAGAGAAAACGCAAGAAAAGGGGTGGGAAGTGGCGGAAGTGAACCTCGGCCTTGAGCTGGATGGGTCCTTCGAGCTCCACCCCAAACTCCGCCAGCTCTTCTGCCGATGGTAGATGGATCTCATAGGCATACGTCCTGGGGTAGAGGGGGGGAAGGGCTCTCCAATTGTCGACAAAGTTGGTAGAGCCCGCACTAAAGGTCTCCTCCTCTAACACGAAGTGGAGCAGCTCACCGCTCCGTGGATGACGCCGATTCGCGCCCGGAATCCCGGTCGACAGGCAAACCGCTCGATCGACGCAGTTTTCGGGGGAAACTCCCGGCTGGCAACAGACTTCGAGCAGTTCGTCGTGGTCGCTAACTGGCAAGAAAGCCTTTTCTACGGGGATTCGGGCTGGGCCGTAGATTCGCACCAGTTCATTGCGGAAAAAGACCAACCCCTCTTTCAACCCTTCGAAGATCCGAGCATGGGGACCGTCGTCCGGACCGAAACCGAACCTCGAGTTGTTATGGTCGAAGGGGTTGACTTTGACATCGAGGTGCTCTTGATCTTCATCTTCGAAACTCCCATCCCGGTCAAACTCTTCAGTCTCTGGATGTGGCTTGTCCACCAGGTACCCTGATTGGTAAAGCACGAAGTCTCTCTCGCTTCCTTTTCTCTGGGCTGAAACCGTGAACTGAACCCACACATCTCTCTCCTGAGAGAACCCACTGGGCAGACGATGTCCGGTCAGGGCAATCGCTCGAACGCGGGCAGTGAACGTTTCACCCAGCGTCGCTGTAGAATCGCTGCGCTCAAGATCGATACGTACAGAAGCCTCGGCCAGATCCTGTCGCCGGACGCTGAGCGCATTCGGAATACCGTATTCATCGGTTCCGGGCTCATCCACCGAAGGATAATCATCCCCAAGAAACGCCTTCATTTCGTCATCGCCGAGAAGAGGTACGTCGATTCCGGTGAAGTAGTGGGTGGCTACCTTGCGACGAGGCAGGGGAATATTGCCTTCCGTCGCGAAGTCCCCGTTCTCGATTCCATTCTCCCCTTCGGCCGCATAATTGATTGGAAAGACGCTTGGTGTAGGGCTCGCTATCCGGATCTTGTCGCCCGTCGCCGGGTCGGTCACCGTGTAGCTGCTGTCCCCGGCATAGGGATACAGGGACATGTGGCAATCCTGGCAGCGAACCACCTGGCCGAAAGGATTCTGGCCAGGATCGTTATAGGGGCCGATTGTCCAATCGGTGCTTAGGTTCTCGAGACGATAGTGGCTGACCGTGGCCAGCCGGCTGAGGTCATCCGTAGAGATGATGTCCGCAGTAGGTACGCGGACGTCGTGGCAGGCGTTGCACAGCATCGGACTGCGCAGATAATTGATTCTCTCATCGCGATTCGTCGACTGATGAAAGCGACCCCTGGGCGGGAATGCATTCTTGAACGGTCCGACCTTGAAATCCGTGAAGAGCAACTGCAGCCCGACGTTGCCCAATCCATCCCCTTGAAAGCTCCGATCCAGGTCGGGACCGAGGACATTATGGCAGTAATCGCAATTAACACCGAAGCCACCTAGGGAGGTCTGCGCTCCAGGCGGAGGCAGGCCGCCGAATTCGTCGGGTAGAACTTGATTCCCGTTGCCATCCACCAGGTGATAATCACGCAGGGGACGGATGTTCTCCCCATCGACGAAACGAGACCCTTCGGGTGCACCCGGAGCGTGATTGGCGACGAAGCGACCATCCCACAAGGGAACCTCGTTGGGGGCTCCCCCTTTCTCGCTATTCACTCCGAGACCGATCGTATGACCGCTATGACACCCCAGACAGAATCCACCGCGCACTTCATCAGCGGTTTGGGAGGCTCCATCCTCTCCACCTGCTACAAAGTTATCCAGGTCGGGATTAGCCGCGGGCCTCAGGTTGGCCTGAATGACACCCGCCTCGAAAGCGAGCTGCGTTGCTTCGGACGTATTCCCTGCCAGCTCGAGTGCGTTGAACGTGGGGCTAAAGTTACGATAGCCCGACTTTACACTCTGCCGATTCTCTCTGAATTGGCGGGGATGACACGGCTGGCACGCGAAAGGGCTCTGATAGGTTTGGACGGCTCCGGTATCCAGGGGGGGCACGATCCTTGTCACAGTTTGACCCCAAAGAGGGGCCATAATGAGGGGAATCGTGACGACTGCTAGGAGGATCCTGACAACACGCATACCTAAACCTCTAAGCTTTCAAATCACGACCCTGCTCTTCCGTCCGACGTCCCCGGCGACATGATAGTTTTCATGCATTCGGGCCGTCAATATGGGACAGAAGGCCAGCCGTAGTTACCAAATACTCAGTTACCTAGGAGCCTTTGCGGGATCCTCAATTCCCGCGCGTGGCACTCTTGACAATCTGCTTCAAACTCGTGGCAAGCAAAACAGCTTCTCAGGTTTAAGGCCGCCAGGTCGCGATGGAATCCACCCACGAACAGTGGCAGGGGCGTGTGACTCCGGGGCGGGATATTGTGGCACCTGACGCAAAAATCGGTTTCGTGGCATACCGCGCAATTCTCGCGCTCCATCGACGCTAAACGGCCATGAGTCTTCTCTTCAAAGCGGGCCGCCAAATGGTTCTCGGGCTGCATCAAGGAGTGACACTCGGCGCACGACGCGCCATCTGCCCGATTCAAACCGTGGCAATAAGAACAATAGGCAGCATCATTCCGAGCAGATATCCCGTGGGAACGGGAAAAGACACGATTATGGCGAATGTCACTCATCAGCCCCTGTTCGCCGGGCACCGTTCCGATTCGAATTTCGCTATGGCAAATCTCACAATTGCCAAGCTGGTTCTCCCTCCCCACCCGATCGACGGACTGATGGCAATCTGCGCATAGCTTCATGGTGGGGTAGCTGGAGATCTGGTCGATAGCGCTGCGCTTCAGGATCGATTCGTGGCAGAGCACGCAGTCGATCCCGGCTCCGGTCCGGTCCATAACGTGTGCGCCATGCGGGAATTCGACCACATCGTGCCAGGAGCTTCCCCGATAGGAGCGGTTGTCGGCCGCCTGAGGGGTTGTCATCCCACTCTCCTGTGTCCGTGCCAACAGCCAGGCCGGCAAGCGTCCACCTTCGGCCATCTCACCCGCACCTTTGTTCTTGATAGAATGATCGATCTTCTCCAGAGAATGGCATCCGATACACCCCTCTCCATCTTCGTCGATATTTGGATGAACTGTGTTCGAACCTGCATGGCAAGCGATGCACTGGGGGTGTCGCGGAAGAACCCCAGACTGTGAATCAGCCTGCATCGGATGACAGAAGAGGCAGTCTTGCCTTTGGCCGGTGTTGGCGCTCACCCGCCCTTCAGGGTCGAGATGCTTCTGATGGTCGAACACCGCGATCGAGAGGTTCCCGCTCGGAAAGTCTCCCAGATCGAACGAATCATCGATATGGCAGGTGAGGCAGAAAGAGACGAATTCCCCTTCGTCAAACACGTCTTCGTGGCAGATTTAACAGGCTTCATGCAGGGGTCTTACCGAGAAGGTCAGACGATCGGCTGGCGCCGGATCGTCTGCGATAGCGTGACAATCCGTACATTCTAATTCGAAGTCGGTCACATGAACCGAGTGCATATCTGGTAAATCGGCGCGGCTCGCCTCATTCTGCTGGGCTACGGCTATCGAGATGAGACCCAGGCCCATCGCCGGCAGGGCCAACCTAAGAGAAAACAGACTTTTTCGAATCATTTCCTAGCTCTCGATGGATGCCCGAAATCGTCTACCGATGGATATCAATTCCGATGCGCAAACCGTGCTGTCGATTGATGTCGGGATTAAAGACGGCGAAATCATTGTCCGCTGATCAACGACACGTAGAATTGGACCCGGACGACAATTAGAACTGCCCGCTTTTTCAGAGCTGATTTGGATCATGGCAAGCATGGTTACAGACCAGCAGATCAGGAGACTGATGAAATTGCGGAAAAAGGAAAAGACGTTGACGATGGCGGCGGCCAAAGCGGGCATGTCGCGGAACCCGGCACGGAAGTATTTGAAGTCGGGCAAGCTGCCGAGTGAAAGCCGGTCAGAGCGGACCTGGCGCACCCGCCCGAATCCCTATGAATCCGTTTGGCCCGAAATAGAAGGGATCCTGAAACAGTCTCCAACCGTGGAGGCGACAACTATTTTTGACCACCTGAATCGGATCTACGAGGGGAAGTTCGAGGAAGGACAACTGAGGACGCTCCAACGAAGGCGCAAGCAGTGGAGAGCCCACTACGGTGAGCTGAAAGAGGTGATGTTTCCCCAGAATCATGAGCCCGGACATCAAGCCCAGTCCGACTTCACTTTCATGAACAGCTGGGGAGTGACGATTGCCGGGCAACCCTTTCCTCATATGCTGTATCACTTCGTCTTGACCTACTCGAACTGGGAGACGACGACCCTGTGCTTCGGTGAATCTTTCGAGAGTTTGACGCTGGGACTACAGAACGCGATCTGGGAACTGGGGGCGATACCATCCGAGCACCGAACAGACCGTCTATCGGCTGTGGTCAACAATCTCAAGAAGGGCGCCTTCACCGAACGCTACCAGACATTGCTCGATCATTACGGAATGAAGCGCAGCCGAACCCAAGCCGGAAAGGCTCATGAGAACGGAGACGTCGAGCAATCGCATCACCGGCTCAAGCGAGCCATCCAACAGGAACTGCTGCTCAGAGGCAGTCGCGATTTCTCAGAGCGCAAGGACTACGAGCAGTTCGTCCAGAGAATCATCGAGCGACGCAATGCTGGCCGGCAAAGACGCCTGCGAGAAGAACTGGAAGTGATGAGGCCGCTACCGGATCGTCGCCTGGAGGACTTCATCCGATTCCGAGTGAAGGTCGCAACCAGTTCCACGATCCGAGTGCGCAACAACACCTACTCGGTGGACAGCCGCTTGATCCGCGAACAGGTGGAGGCGCGACTGTATGCCGATCATGTGGAAGTTCGTTATGGCGGGCAGCGAGTAGCCGAGATGCCTCGACTGCGGGGGGAAGGAAAGCACCGGATCGATTACCGGCACGTGATCCACTCGCTGGTGCGAAAGCCGGGAGCCTTTGCCCGCTATCGCTGGCGGGAAGATCGCTTTCCCGGAGTCCTGTTCCGAGTCGCCTACGACGAGCTGAGAGAGGATTGTCCACAGACGGCGGACCGACAGTATCTGGGGATCCTGGAGCTGGCGGCCCAAGAAGGGGAAAGGAAAGTCGAACAAGCTCTGAAGAACCGGATTGAAAGCGGCCGCCGAACCCGGTTCCAGGACCTGAAGGAGGATCTGATAGAGCCGGTTCTGCCGAGGTGGCAGGTCCAGGTTCCACCAATCAACATCCAGATCTATGACCGATTGCTCGGCACGCACAAGCAGGAGGTGAGGCCATGAGCGGAGGCACCCTGCAAAGACTCAAAGAGTGTTTGGTCGAACTTCGCCTGCCGACCTTCCGCGAGCATCACGGCTCGCAGGCCGCTTTGGCGACCACAGAGAGCTGGTCTTATCCGCAGTACCTGCTGGCTCTGTCGGAGCTGGAAGTCGCGGATCGACGGGAACTACGGATCCAGAAACTACGACGGACCTCGAAACTTCCCTGGGACAAGAGCCTGACTTCATTGGATCGCTCACGACTCCCGCAGAGTGTGGACCGGCAGTTGTCAGGATTGGTGGAGGGAGACTTCCTGGACCGAGCCGAAAATCTACTTGTGTTCGGTAATCCAGGAAGCGGGAAAACGCATCTTGTTTGTGCTTTGGGGCAGGAGTTGATCCTGCGAGACCGGCGGGTGCTGTTCTCGACCTGTGCGCTGCTGGTGCAGCGGTTACTGAGAGCCAAGCTCGAGCTAACTCTGGAGAGGGAACTCAAGAAGCTGGATCGGTTCGAGGCCCTGATCATCGACGACAGCGGGTATGTACAGCAGAATCGCGACGAGATGGAGATTCTCTTCACGTTGCTCTCCCATCGCTACGAGCGTCGCTCGATTCTGCTGACCAGCAACCTGGTCTTCTCGGACTGGGAGAGGATCTTCAAGGATCCCCTGACCACGGCCGCGGCAATCGACCGCCTGGTTCACCATAGCGTGATCCTGGAGTTGAACGTGACCAGCTACCGGATGGAAGCCGCCAAGCAGAGAACCCAAAAGGAGACGAAGTGACTCTGAGGTGCCGCTCGAAAGGCCTTCTGCTGGCCACACAGAAAACGGCTCAAGCCCAGAGGGTATACAGCTCAATCAGCGGAGCATTCGAAGGGCAATCCCGAGCCTCGCGAAGCGTGGGAACTCCGTTCGGGCAAGCCCTCACTCCATCCCCACGCTCAAGAAAACCGGAGAAGAAAAGAGGGCTTTCAGCCCTCAGAAGAAGGAAGAAAAACAAGTCAAACAAACACCCACTTCAGCGGGCAAGAAGCGTAGTCGCGGTGATCAAAAATAATTGTCGTTGAACATCGCGGTGAACGATACCGCTCTGGTGGGCATAATCGAGCGCCTCGGCGAGCGGAAGCATCAGGCGAATTACGTCTTCGAATGCGAAACGAGTCCCCGAGGCCAACAACTCGGCGAGGTTGGATCCCTCGATGTATTGCATGGCGATGAAGACGAGACCCTGATCCTCCCCGACCTCGTAGATCGTGACAATGTTCGGATGGGAGAGATTGCCGGCAGAACGCGCTTCTCGGAGGAATCGTTCCTGAGCCTCTGTCTGGCTCCCACCGATGAAATCAGCACGAATCGTTTTCAGAGCGACTTCACGACCGATCAAAGGATCACGAGCCTTGTAGACCACTCCCATGGCCCCGCGTCCCAGTTCTTCGATGAGTTCGTACTTGCCAAGCGTGGAAGGAGTCATGTTGTCGGAACCAAAGACATTCAGCTCAATTGGACCAGCGCACCGATGATTGTTCCCAGGATGGTGGCACACACGAGAATGCCTACTGAAGGAAACGACAGCAGCTCGAGCTCGGGCCGAGTCAGCTTAGCCATGAGCAGTAACAGCAACCCTGTGCAGAGGCCGATCAGGGCCCCCGCCGAGGCGGTCGCCAGGAGTGCTCGCCTCCGGCCTCGACTGGCGATTCCTCGAACCACCTCCCTGGCCACGCCCGGACCTCGGGTCGCAATGTAGCGCCGCCCGGCTGAACTCACGCCATTCTCGCGAAGCGTGATCTCGATATCGTGCCACAGCCCGTCCTCTCCTGCTGTGGGCGTGAACACGGCCAGATATTGATTCTGAAACTGTTCGGCAATGTTCTGATAGAGAGCCATCAGATCCTGCGGTCCGACGGCAGGCAGGAATCTTCCACCCGTGTCTCGGGCCACCTCGCGGAGAAGTCCTTCGTCGATCCGGTCCCCGATCCCCACCGTGTAGACCGCGATCCCGGATCGTCTGGCCTCCTCCGCCACCTGCTCTAAGGTACCCGTGCTGCGCGTGTCTTTGCCGTCACTGAGCACGATCACCGCTCTCCGCTGGGTCGTCTCCTTCCCCAGGAGCTCGAAAGCCACGAGCAGGGCATCGTAGAGAGCGGTATCTCGACCCGCCTGGATTCTGTCCATCGCCTGCAGCGCCGCCCCGGGAGACCCTAGATCAGCATCGACCGAGACTCGATCGTCAAAAGTGATCACGCCGACGCGATCCCGGTCGCTCAAACGCCGCACGAAGTCGCCCGCCGCATTGCGGGCCTGTTCAAGGGCGCGCCGGACACTGCCGCTACGGTCAAAGAGCAACACAATGGACAGAAACTCTCTGCCTTCCAGAGCCGATGTCAGGCGATCGACAGGCTGAGAAACCCCATCGATAGAAATCTCAACTTCCTGGTCGGTCAATCCCAGACGGGATCGTCCCGCCTGGTCAAGTACCGTGAAGTAGCAGGTGATCTGTGGAAGGTCGAGAAGGTTGACACGCTGAATGTCAATGGCGACCCGGGTAGGCTGGGACATGGCCGGCCTGATCCAGACGGACAGCAACAGGATGAGCACTAGGAGTCTGCGCGGCAGGAGTTTCTGATCAACGTGGAATTTCCAATTCTTGAGTTTATGTTTCGGGGTGCCCTATAAGAGAAAGGGCGATCTTTATCGTGCTTCCGCTTGCAGAGGCGGCCGAACTGCTGAAAATGAGCCCAGGGGGAGGGCATCTTTCCGTCCGAACCTGCTCAGCAGGTGGGTAGGCGCCCATTCATGCGTTTCAAGTTCAGGGCGAGACAGACCAGGTCCCACTCGCCTTCCACTTTCTCGAGTCCCCTCAAGCTGAAGGTTCGAAAGCCAAGGACCTGTTTAACCCAGCCGAATACAGGTTCCGCGATCACCTTGCGCCGGCGGTAGACAGTTTGCCCCGCCTCCGTGCCCAGCTTCTTGAACATGCGAAGCGTGGCGGGGAGATTTTCCGACGGCTCTGGATCTCGCCCCTCTCGGCCCAAAGAGATGTAGCCATCGATCTCGCGTTCTTCTAGACCTTCAAAGTTCTCCTCGGACTTATACCCGGCGTCGGCCACTACCTGCGCGGGAGGGTGCTCCAGGTTCTCTTGGACCGCATCGATCATCCCCAGTAATTGTCTGTTGTCGGCCGCGTTATTGGTAACCCCCGTGGCCACGATCATCTGTGTCTCCTCATCCACAGCGGCTTGCGTGTTGTAGCATTGTTCGAATCCCCCAGAGCTCTTCATGATTCGACTTTCCGGATCTGTAAAGTTGTCTTGGGCCTTCTCCTCGGGAACTCCAAACTCCCGCTTGAAGGGGCGTCCTCCGCGCGGGTTCTTGCGACCGTCTCCGGGCTTGCGGCCGCGCTTCCGATCCACCTCGGCCTGCCGTTGCTCCACGCGCTGCTTTGCCTCCCCGATCTTTTTCAGCCGATCTTCGCGGCGGCGTAACTCTTCAGGCAGTTCGTCTCCCTGATTCTCTTCGCCGTAGAGCTCGTCTTCCGCTTTATCCACCTGCTGCGCACGATCCAACAGTTCGGCGATCTCTCCTTCCAGCCTTTTCTCTTCTTCCAACATCCGTGAATAGCTCATCGCCTTATGTTTGCTGGCGTTGGCCTTGATCTTACAGCCGTCCACCGCCCCTCGCCCCAGCTTGACCAATCCCGCCTCGGCCGCGATCCGCGCCACCTGTCCAAACAGTTTCTTGAACTCTTTGAGATGACGTTGACGAAACTCCGCCATCGTCCGGTGGGCTGGGAAATTACCCGCCGACAACACTCGAACAGCCACGTCCTCATACACTCGACGAGCCAGTTTCCGCGACGAGAACGTTCCCGTCGCGTACCCATAAATCAGGATCTTCACCATCATCCTCGGATCAAACGGCCGATTGCGCCGCCCGTCCCCTTCGTACGGCGCGTAGAATCCACTCAGATCCAGCTCATCCACCGTTTCGGAGATAAAGTAGGACAGATGATCTTCCGGCAACCAATCTCGCGGGGAGGGGGGTAGCAAGAAGCTCTGCTCCGGCTGGTACTTCCGAAATGTCGTTCCCATATCGCCATTTTATTCACCAGCCCGGACATTTCCTGCCGCGCAGACTCCTAGCCCGGATAATGCACGAGTTTTCGGCTGCAGGGCCGGGATTATCCGGGCTCGGCGGAGCGGGGCAATCAGCGGGCCGGGCCCCAAGCCACGGCGGCCGCCTCGATTCAATGAAGTCAAGGTGAAGAATTGCACCACCGAGTCGGCCACGATCCCCTTCAAGTTTTGTTGAACCGAAGGATCGTTTTTCCCATTTCGATAAGGTCGCCGGTCTTGAGCTTGGTTGGAGTCGAGATCGTCGCCTCGTTGAGCCGGGTTGGGTTGGTCGTACTTTCATTCTTCAACGAGAACTCCCGAGTTCCCCCGTCATAGAGAATCGATGCCTGATCTCGTGAAACGGTGCTGTCCGCCAGCTCGATGTCATTCGGTCTCGATCCGCTGCGGCCAATCGTGGTCACCGGCTTGTGGAAGATGAACTCCTGGCCCTGATCGGGTCCCCGATTTACCGTCAGCTCACCCCCTAGATTCGTAAAAATCTCGGTGGCCGCCCCCCTTGCCGGGGAGACTGCCTGGGTGGGCGGAGAAACTCGAGTCGTGGGAAGGCCTCCGGCCGGAGCAGTGGCCGGTCGGACGGTCGGCTGTGCGGCCTGCGGGGGCTCTGCCTTAGGCGAGGGTCGCATCAGCAGAAAGAAGAACACCCCTAGGAGAATGAGGAAAGCTGCACCTCCTCCGATCAGCAGGTAAGTCTGCCAGTCCCGCTCGCCCGGCTTCGCTCCGGCTAGTCTCATTGATGACCGGAACCGCGGCGTTGTTGGGATCCTGCATCACGACTCCGCTGATCTCGTATCTCCTTCCGACCTGAGGCAGATCTCGAGTTCTGATCCCAATCGGTTGATCAGAGCTATCGTCGACAATGGCATAGGTTCCCCGAGTAGTTCCCGGCGGATTGGCGTTGACCACCTGCACGTCACCAGTAACGGTCACCTCCACGTTCCAGTAGCGGGAGGGATTGGCCAGAATGTCACTGATCCACTCCTCCTTGGCCAAGACCTGGTCTGACAATAACCCGAGTAGCAGGAAAGCCATCAGTCCGAAAAGTAGGTAGTGCTTTTTCATCTTTCCCTCCCGAATCAGGGCAGAGTCCCGTCTTTGCCCTGCAAGAAAACAGCTCCCTCTATAGTCTCAATTCTGGCTCCCAGTGAAAAGCTGAACTAACCAATTGAGAGCCTGGTATCGCCAAGCTTGATCTCGGCTTCCCGGCAGACCGTCGCCCGCTCGATTTTCCGACCGTCAAGGTAGGTGCCTGTGGCGCTGCCTTTATCGAGCAAGTACAGCTTGCCTTGCTCGACCACGATCTCGGCATGTTGCCAGCTTACGCGTTCGTCCTCGAGCACAAGATCGTTGGACGGATCACGGCCGATCCTGACCGGAGCGAGACGAAAGTGGGCGGCTCGCGACCCTCCCGGCTCGTCGATGCTCAGGTGCAGGTCTATCTTCGTCCCTGGCAGGCGCTGTCCCTGCCGTGCCACCGGCAAAGCCTGGGTTCGGGGCTCTGCCGGACCCGAGCAGCGCCGGAAAGTATCCCTGGCGCATTGCTACGATCGCGAGCAAGAGTAACAGGGCGAGGCTCCAAAAGATCATCGATCCCAGCATCACACCGCTCAAACCCCCTCGCCGGGAGGGAACCCCTCCACCGCCTCCGGAACCGACCATTGCCCCTGGGCTGGCGGCCCCGATGGCACTTCCGAATGCCAAAGCGAGTTGGCCCAGGTTGTCGGCTCGGGCAGAGACCCCACCGCCGGCGCCGGCAATCCAGTCGAGAGCCTCTTGCTGGGCGTCGTTGACCCGAAACCCGACGGTCGAGACTGAGATCGGCATGTTACGCCGCTGTTGCGAAACCTGCCCGAGCGACGTGTCGATTTGGTGGTAACCCGGGAAGCGGGGACTCGTGGCCCCAGTGGCCTGGGCAGCAAAGGCTCTGGCCATTAGACGGATGTTCCAAAATGACGGAATCGTTTCCAAGGACGAACTCTGACCCGGCACGGGAGCAGCGGTATCGACACGCTTGTAGATCCGCTCAGCCGCCGCCACGGGGCTGTCGGCGCAGTCGTTCTGGCCGTCAGTGAGCAAAATGATCGTCCCCCGCTGTCCCTTACCCTCGGTCCATATCGCCCAACGAGCCTGGTAGAGCGCCAGCGACATCGGAGTCCCGCCTCCCGGGGATAACGAGTCGATTGCCTTCTTGAGTGGGCGATACTGCCGTGAAAAAGGATGGAACCAGAACTTGGCTTTGCAGTCGCCCGAGTAGGCCAGCACGCCGAACTCGACGTCACCCGGCGTCGCAACCCCGGTCAGTCCGGTGGTGCTCACCAGTACATCGACCCTTTTGCGGTCGTCTTCGGTAATCCCGGACTTTTTGAAGTCGTCAAGAATCTTCTTCAGGGCCCCTTCGCGTACTGAGGTTGCCAGATTGATCCTATCTTGAAGATGCTGACTTGTCAGCTCTCGCCCATTGAGATTGAACTTCCTCTCTTTGCTGTCTACCGCTCTTTTTAGCGCCTCCAGTTCCTCGGGGGTCATCTTGTCCAGGGCCTGCTGGAACTGCATGTCTCGCTCTTTGCCCTCGACAACCGACTGCATCATCTGCTGGAACATCTTTTTCTTGGCGGCAAAAAGATCGTCGGCACTCCAGGGTTGCTGCGCCCGCGCGGTGTACCAGTTCCAGTCGTCATCGAACAGCTTGCGGTAATAGGTGTACTCCCGCTGCGTGAGCAGGCCGCCTGGGTTGGGTATCGAAAACGTGTTGATCCCGTCGCTGTATCCATAACTGGTCTGAACAAGGCCGGCTTCCTGAACGCTCCCGGAGTCGAGGGCGTCGCGGTATTTGCCGCGCATGTGGTCGAACAGTTGGGTCATCTGAATATTGGTCATGAGCTCATTGCGGGGAACCGTCTTCTTGTCCATGTCCCAGGTCTCTTCCGTATGCGGGTTGAGACTCGCGTACTGCATCGGCAAGATTGTTGTCTTGCGGCGAAATGTCACCGCTTTGGTCCGGGGGTCGACCTCGACCCGCAATGAGTCGCCGTATTGTCCGGGAGCAAACTTCTCTTCCATTTGCTGTTCGGAGGGTGGAGGGACCCCCATGAACTCGAGAAAGCCCCGGTTTCCCACCCGACCGTCGGGGAGAGGCTGTCGCTGCGGGTTCTCGAGACCAGGCACGGGTTGGTTTTCGGCGGTCATGCCCGACAGAATCTCGCGTGCGCTACGGGCCGCGCGTTGCTCGGCGGCTCCCTCGATCACCGCCTCGGTCAGTGCTTTGGCACCGATATACGAAATCGTTCCGACCCCGACGACCGCGCCGCCCGAACCGGCCGCCAATCCGTACCGGGAGGCCAGAATGTACTCTGCTACCGCCGCCCCCCCCCTCTTGACCGAGTGTCAAAGCGGTTGTTTCCTGGGCTCGCTTCCAGTCGTCGTTCTGGAGCGCGTCGTAAACGTCGTACCCGGCCCAGCCTATGCCGGCGACGTAAAGCAGCGTAGTCCCGGGGTTGTTCCGGATGTAATCACGGTATCGTTGGGCGGAACGGATCAGCACCTTGCCACCCAGCCAGCCGCCTTTCTGCGGTGGAGGTTGAGCATGTACTGGCGGTCGAAGTCGGACACCGCCCCGAAGTTGTAGCCCAGGTTCGAGGGACCGCGGGCATCGAAGCTGAGACCATTGGCTTTGAGTTGCGGGATCATCTGCTTGAGAGTCTGGCGAGCCTCGTCGGGGTTGGCCCTGAGGGCGTCAAGCTTGATGACCTCACCCTTCTCGACTACGTACTCCGAAACCCAGCCTCCTCCCGAAACGGTTCGCATCCAGTCGTTGTTGGCGTCCAGAGCAGTCTCAAATGCTTTGAAATCGGCCTGTCGTGCGGCTCGCGTTCGGGCGTGGCGGAAGGTTGCCTCGCCCGACTCCATCGCCGAATCCGTACGCTGGAGCCAGCCCTTCTCGGGAAACTGCTCGCTCTCGAGAAACTGTTCGGCCAACCGAGCATGACGCTTCTTCGCTTCGTTGGCATGGGGAACTACGTAGATCGCGTCGTGGTCCGACATCTTGTTGGCGTAAAGACCACCGAAGTCGGGGTGATTAGACTTCTTGCCACTCACCATGTAGAAGTGACCGCCATTGAGTGATGCGTTCACCTTCTTCTCGATCGCGAAGTGCATCTTCTCGATCAGGGGGTCGAGGAGCTTGAGCACCCCCTGCTTTTTCTCGAGCGCCACCCCCTGCATAAGCTCGTCCATCTTGTCCATCAGCTTTCGCATATCTTGCATGTCGGTGGTGGTCCACGACACGAGGTGACCCGGCGGGTTTCCCGCCTTGCCCTGCAACTTCTGGAGTTCAGTAACGAGTTCGCGGAAGCTGTCGAGTTTCGCCGCCTCCGCCAGGCTCACTGCGGGGGGACGAATCTGCGGGGGGAGGCTGACCGAAGGAAGGGTTGGCTGCTGCCCGAGGTCCGGGGTCAGATAGCGCGCAATCGATTCCAGAGCCGCCTGCTTGGCGTCCCGCATTTTGTTGTTTTCCCGCATCGAGCCAGATACGTCGATGACAAGAACCACAGAAAGCCCAGGGTCCTGGACTGCGGCCAGGGGAAGCGTGGTGCCGTCGACAGCGGGCACTGCTGGCTGCCCGCCGGCAATGGAGGAGCCAGCGGGTTGGACCTGGGGTTGAGTTTGCCACGGTGGGGCGGCCCATGCGGCACTCAAAAGCAGCGCCATGAGGCTCGCCGCGCCGATCGCGAAGAGCGCCTTGCTGAACAGGCTCTTCTTCATGACGAAGCTCCGGTTGTTAAGGACCTGGCAGCGGTGGCGGAGGAAAGTCGATCGTGCTCCTAGTTTCGTGAACCCGCGAGCCAGATCCGGTTCGTTCGAACACGTCGTTGACCCAGTCTATACGACTTCCCGGTCAAGCGAAACAGGGCTCTACCTTGATGTTGGCGCACTACCCAATTCAATCAGTTTACTGCCCGCCCAGCGGGTTCCCTTGATGGCAAACATGCAACTTTTCCTCAGAGACTTGTATGATGTCGAGGCGCAAAATTGAGCCGAGTGGGTTGGAAAAAGCAGCCAGACCATTCGTGCCTGGCGGTAGGACAGTCGATCATCGCTGCTCATTCCTTTCCTTTCAACCACCCGTTCCGTATCATCGGGCAACCGATAACGCTTTCGAACCGACCGCAGAAAAACCATGCCTAATCGACCACTAACCCTATTCGCCCTGACGTTTTTTCTGTTGCTTACGGCAGTCGCTGCCCACCCTTTGGATCCTCTCTCCAAAGCTGAGATCTCAGCTGTCGTGCCCCTATTGCGGCAACTGGGAAAGATCGATGAATCGAGCCGCTTTTCACTGATTACGCTCTATTCGCCACCCAAGTCTGAAGTGCTTTCCTGGCAAGAAGGGAAGCTTTACTCACGCCGGGCACTGGCTGTCGTCAAGCACGGGCCAAAGACTTTCGAGGCAATTGTCGATCTGAAAGCCGGTAATTTGGATTCCTGGAAGGAAGTCAGCGGAGTTCAACCCATGCTCCTGGAAGAAGAGCTCTTTGGCGTAGCAGAGATTGTGCAGAGTGATCCGCGCTGGCGTGAGGCAATGCGGCGACGCGGATTCAAGAGTTTCGAGACCGTGATTTGCATGCCCCTCTCCGCCAGCTACTTGGGAGATTCCAGCGAAACTGGAAAGCGGCTCGTCCGAGTCCCCTGCTTCGACGGACGGGAGGGGAGAAACTTCTGGGCTCATCCCATCGAAGGCTTGACAGCAGTGGTCGATCTCAATCAGAAAGACGTCATTCGAGTCCACGATACCGGGAATGTGCCGATCCCACGCAATGCGACGGAATACGGGCGCGAAGACGTCGCTCGACCACGGCAGCTGAATCGGGTGGCCCAGTCACAGCCCGCAGGAGTCGGCTATCGACTCAGGGGGCAACAAGTGGAATGGCAAGGCTGGAGCTTCCACTTCCGTTTCGATGCCCGGGTCGGGCCCATCCTCTCTTCTGTGCGGCATAAAGATGGCGAACAAGAGCGATCGGTTCTCTATGAAGGGCACCTCTCCGAGATTTTCGTCCCCTATATGGATCCCGATGTTGGATGGTCGTTTCGGACCTACATGGATGCCGGCGAATATGGCGCCGGCAAGTTGATGAGTCCGCTCCAAGTGGGAAGTGACTGCCCAGCCTATTCCAGCTTTTTCGGGGCTCTGATGTCCGACGACCAGGGACAACCGAGAGAGCGCGAAAACGCACTCTGTTTGTTCGAGCGAAATCCAATTGATCCTGCCTGGAGACATTACGATTTTGTGGGTGGAAGTACGGAAAGTCGGAGCAGCCAGGAACTCGTGCTCCGTTTTATCCCGGCTATCGGAAACTACGACTATGTTTTCGACTGGATCTTCCGTCAGGACGGCTCGATTAAAGTCAGGGTCGGCGCCACCGGTATCGTTGAAGTGAAGGGTGTTGGCCCCGCAGACTCTCTCAACGACGCTTCCGGGACGGCGGACCAATATGGCCGTTTTGTCGACAGGAATACTGTGGCCGTCAACCACGACCATTTCATCAATTTCAGGCTCGATTTCGATGTTGATGGCCCGACCAACAGTTTTGTTATCGATAGAATGAAAAGACAAAACGTGGAATCCAGCAGCGGCCGCAAGAGTATCTGGGCAGTCCATTCCGAGATTGCTCGCCGGGAATCAGAAGCCCAATTGGTCTTGGACCTTCAGCACCCCGCCTTATGGAGAGTCATCCACCCCAACAAGAAAGGTGTCGGAGGATACCCGGTGAGCTACCAGATAGCGGTCGTTCACAATGCCGTCTCCCTTCTCGATCCACTCGATTGGCCTCAAATCCGAGCCAGCTTCACGAAATACCATCTATGGGTTACCCCCTATTCGTCTGAGCAGCGTTACGCAGGTGGAAACTACCCCTACCAGAACCAGAAGGCGGCCGGACTGCCGGAGTGGACCCGCGCCAACCGGCAGATCGAGAATACCGATATTGTCCTGTGGTACACAGTCGGCTTCCACCACGTGGTTCGGCCCGAAGACTGGCCGGTGATGCCCACAGCCTGGCATGAGTTCGAGTTGAGGCCTTTCGGATTCTTCAAACGGAACCCGGCTATGAACCTGCCTTAGCGAGCATAATGAACTGGACAACTTGACGATAGCATCAAGTTTGGCGAAGGAAAGGGTCCAGGGCTTTCAGGGGTCCACTTCCCAACTGTCGGAAGAAGGCCCTAGGCCGAAGCAGTAGCTGGCGGTGATGAACAGGAGTCGAGCTTCGAAGTTCACTGTGAGTCGATAACCGGGCCGCGGCCATGGAATGCCGCCTTTCAGAGCGCCAAGCGGCAGTGCGAGCGGGGGAAGGCCGGACTCGTCGGCCCCAGGACTCCGGCTCCCTTTGCTCGTGAGAGACGGTTGCTATTGCATTCCTCTCACAAGTCCATATTACGATGGCACTGATCCGGAAAGGCAACGACAAGGGTTTTCTAGCAGCTCGCTTCTACAAAGCGGAGCGGCACACCGCACTCCAAATCGCCGCGCCAAATCCGAGCCAATTGGAGTGAACGGCTGGCAACCCAACGCGGGTAACAAGGATCTACTATTATCCTTGCGCAGCTGTTCTTGGCTTCGTATTCTGCATGCAACGAGCAAGATTCGTTGCGATCAAGCGTCTCAATCGGGTACCCGACAGCACCGCCATGGACAACTTCCTGCGTAGTTTTGCCCCCCACCAGATAGCCGTGGATCTGGGATGCGGCGGAGGGAGTTTTGGTTATGCAAGCTATCCCTGCCGAATCATCGGGATCGACGTTGCCCTAGATCCGGCTTCTCTTTTTCGCGACGACTCCCGGGTGGAGTACATTCAGTCCAGCGCCGTGGAGATTCCCCTGGCCAATTCATCGGTAGACGCTGTGATCTGCAACCACACCTTTGAACACTTTGACTATAAGGAGGCACTGACGGAGATCCACCGAATCTTGAAACCCACTGGAGTGCTCTGGATTGCGGTTCCCAATGGTTCCAGCCTGGACGATGCGCTGTACCGTTTTGTTTTCCACGAGGGAGGTCATATCAATCGTTTCCAATTCAATCAGCTGGTCCAGGCAGTACAGAGCCGGACCGACCTTAGGTTGAGGCAGTTCAACCAGTTGTTCAGCTCGTTCATCTATCTCAAGAAACCGCACCCGGAACAACGGATCCATTTTCCTAGCCGTGCTCGTTGGCTGTCCTACTTGCCCACCTGGTGGAATCGGGCCACGCTGCTTGGTCTGAACTGGAGCACTCGCCAGATCGACCGGTTATTCGGCACTCGGACGAGTCAGTATGGCTGGGGCTTTGTCTTTGCAAGGGGAGAGGTGAGGTTGGATCCATTGCCTTCGTTTTTCAACGTCTGCTGGAATTGCGGATCAGGCAACGATGCCGGTCAACTCCGAGCGACGGCACGCATCTCTTCATTCTTCGGATTTTCCTATTACTGCTGTAGCAACTGCGAAGCGAAAAACAGCTTCTTTCCACCCCTGAATGGCCTTAACTAAACTCGATGAAAAATGGCTTTGCGAGGAGTAGCCGAAATCCAGGGCCAATTCCTTAAGCAGAACGTCGGTCTCCTTCAGCCGAGTCAGCGCGGTCGTCAAACGCAGTCTGCTGACATAAGCATGGAGCGTCAACCCGGTCTCCCTGCGAAACACCCGGCAAAGATGAAAAGGAGCGCTAAACACTTCTTTGGCAAGGCCGGAAATCGTAAAATTCTCGTTCAAATAGACAACGGTTCTCTTCGCCAACGCTCGATGAGCCTCTCGAGTAGATCGCTTGCAGTCAAGTGGTTGACCACTCTCAGCAGAATCTCGCCCGGAACACAGGGGCTCTAGAAACTCAAAGACCGTCTCCTCAAAGGCAATAATATTCTCTCTCGGCAAGCTGCGTGCTTGACGCAGCAGCCGCGAATGCATCAGGGTTGTCCGAAGATCTATGCTCCGGTGATTCAGCCGAAACGGCTGCTCTTCGGAGCCGATTCCCTCGACCCCATTTAGCTCTTTCAGAATCGGAAGAGAAACAGAAAACACCGTCGAAACATCTCCTCCGCCAAGTGGATGCTCTATTTCCAAAAGGCTGGTCTCTGTTTCGGCGTACGAACAAGCCTCGTCGGGGAAAAACGATTTCATGAGAGGGGGCGACTTCCTCGCGCTTCTTGTCGATGCAATCGTGGGAGCAGCAGAATTCTGAAATGTCAAAAGCCTCGCTCGAAAAGATGAAGGTATGTTTGTGCTGTCCGCTCATGACTCGCTCCTAGGCACCTCTCCCTTGCAACTTCGGTTTGAGGCAGAGCTCCGTTGGGAGCCCGGCCGAGTAATGGGTTGCGGAAAAGCACGATTCTGAAAGCCTTTCTGTTATGGATCCTCTAGATTTGAATCGTGACAGGAAGCTTTGTTCGGAAGAGCGAGAAAACGGCTTCTTCGAAACACGCAAGAAAAGATCGATTGGAAAATCACTGATGTTCTGCACAGAGGCCCCGACGGGTGAAAAGTCATCCATATTCATGTCTCGAAGTAACCTGATTTAAAGTCGAGAAAACAACGATGCAACAAGAATCAGCTTCTCGAAGCGCCTTCAACTTTAGTCGTAACTCAATACTGAAGACAGTCCTAATCATTCCAGTTTCCCTGGGGGGCATGTTGAGTTTGAGTCTAGCAACACAGAAATCGGATATTGCTGCTCTGCATGAGGGTGCGGTGCACAATCCCCATCATCAAAACAACTGGTCTCTAGAACAGAAGGAGGTGTGGACCGTTATTGAGAGATGGAACGACGCTTTTACCAGAAACGACACTGATGCCTTTTTCTCATTTATCGCCGACGACATTACGCTGGTGTCGCCCTCCAGCCCCTACCGTGTGGAAGGCAAGCTCGATGATCGCGAAGAGTTCGAATTCCTTCTGCGGAAAGGGATTACCAAAGTGGGATTCTTCCAGGAGATGCAACCCTACGTTTTCGTTGCAGGCGAGATGGCGTTTGTGACTTCTTTCTCCCGGGGCTTTTACGGAGAAGATGAGGGGCAGATAGCTTATTTCAAAGAGACGACCATTCTGAGGAAAGACAGCCAACAAGGCTGGCAAATCATTCATATTCATCTCTCCGGTTCATGACCTCGGTCGAATTGTCCGGGCTCCAAAGGAGGCCACAAAGAACGTGGGAGCCGCCTCCGCGCGGCGAATCTGCTGGCCTGGCCAGCAGTTGAGCCTGCCGGAGCCACCTTCGCCCGGTCAATTGGCTTGGGCCCTGGTGCGCGGCCTTCCGGGAACGGTGTTGTTCCTGCTGCCGGTCGGGATGATCGTAGGTACGCTGTTTGGCATGGCCTCTAGCCGTAACCTGGTGCATCGCTTTGGCCGGCTCGGCGACGTCGCCGCGGCCTGGAGCCGAGGCGAGTTGTCAGTCTGGGTGAATGACGGGTCGGGCGACGAACTCGGCGACTTGGCGCGAAGCCTTGAGAAGATGGCCGGGGATCTCGAACAATTGCTCGAGACACGCCAGGAACTGGCCGCGGCGGACGAACGCAACCGGCTGGCACGCGAGCTCCACGACACCGTGAAGCAGCATGTGTTCTCCGTGTCGCTCTTCCTGGGCTCGGTTCCCTCTCAGCTCGACCGCGATCGCGACACCCCCGTAGCAGACTTGGAACGGGCGCGCGACCTGGCCGGGCGCTGGTCGGAAAAGACCGGGATCGATGCCCTCCTGCAGATCAGCGGTGACTGTGATTTGCCGCTGGAGGTGGAGCAGGCTTTCTACCGCGTAGGCCAGGAGGCGCTGGTCAACGTTGCCCGTCACACCCCAGACGTTGCTTTGGTCGACCTCTTGATGCCGAAGATGGGTGGGGGCGAGTGCACGCGGCGGCTCAAGAAAGCGAGTCCTGAAACCCGAGTCGTTATCCTAACATCGTACCATCGCGACCGGCACATCTTCCCTGCCATTCGCGCCGGTGCCATCTCCTACCTGCTCAAGGACATCGAGCCCGAGGAGATTGCCGAGGCGGTCCGCCGCGCGGTGCGCGGCGAGGCCACACTGCATCCCCGCATCGCGGCTCGGTTAATGCAGGAACTGCAAGATGGAGGCACGGCTGACCCCCAGTCTCTCACCGAGCGCGAGCGCGAGGTGCTTCAGTTGTTGGCCGAGGGCCGCTCCAATCTCGCGATTGCCCACCGACTCAACATCAGTGACAAGACGGTCAAGCGACACGTCAGCAACATCCTGGGAAAGCTGCATTTGACAGACCGCACCCAGGCCGCCGTATTTGCCTGGCGCCCGCGGCCTGGTTGACGAGGACGACGAGTAGCCTCCCCGGCCTTGCGACCGTACGAACCATCCGGTCTGCTCCTGGAGAACCAGACAGAAAGCGCCGCGCGGCCGATGTGCCGTCCCGCAACTCCGGTCTATCCTGTTCGCCGTCGACGCTTCACTCGGGAAGCGCCGTCAACGAGCAGGAGGCGTGATGAAGCGAGTCGCGATTTGGTGCTGCAGCGGGAGCGCTGGCGAAAACTAGACGATTCTCTAAGCAATTGAGCTGCCGCTTTGGTATCCGGCCTGAAACCGTCGGTAGTTCACTTCCCCCGATTCGCAAGACCCGCTGCGCCGGAGAACCGGCACAAGCTCACCCCGAGTTCGGCAACGCAATAGCCTCCCATGGCAGAGCCTTCAGCCCACAGCGGCAGGAAAACGCTCGACTCCTGAGTTTTCGGGCCCGAGTGCCAACGAGTGCCAACTCTTTTCGTCGACATCCGTTGACTTCTGGAGGCCTCTTGCTGGAGTCTCAGAGAATCGATATCCAAAGTTTCAAAAGGACCGGATGCGTCAATCACTTTTCGGCACTCGAATTCTCACATGACCGCAAGACAGTGACGAGTTTCCTCTTACGACGCGTCGTGCTCTGGTCCGTCGCGATGACCGCGATCGGCAGTGCGCAGCCCATCTCCCAGGCGCAAACCAATAAGGCAACTCCGCCCGGAGTCGCCATTGTCGGTGTCAACGTTGTCCCGCTAGCGAGCGATGGGGTGCTCTACTCTCAGACCGTCCTTGTCCAGGGCGATCGTATCGTCGACGTCAGATCCGCGGGAAGCGTCGAAGTAGCACCCGATTGGCTGGTCGTCGATGGGAGTGAAAGCTTCTTGATTCCGGGCCTGGCGGATATGCACGTGCACATTCGCGATGCTTCGGAGCTGGTCTCCTATCTTCGCTACGGCGTCACCACAGTGCTGCAGATGGGCAACCACAGGCTCAACGGCCGGTCCATTCCGGAGACACGAGAGATGCCCGGTTTTGCGGGCAGCGCATCGCCTAACCTCTACTCCACAGGACGGATCCTCAGCGGGCGTGGGTCCGCAGCCGTTAACACCTCGGCGGCTGTGCATGCGGCGCTAGAGAGCGATCATGCGGCCGGATACGACGTCGTGAAGGTCCACAACATGCTGCCGCCGAGCGCGTATCGCGCGGCGCTGGAGAGAGCCTCGGAACTCGGCGTCGCCGTGGTGGGCCACCTCCCTTTCCTCGTGAAGCCGGACGACGTCCTGGGCTCCGGTCAGCGCATGGTGGCCCATGCCGAGCTGTTCTATTACGCCTACTACCTGGACCGTAGTTGCATTGGACCCAGGTTCTGGAACTGCACCGAACGGATCGTGCCCCTCTACGAGGACATTCCCAGGATAGTCCAGACGGCGCGTGCCGCTGGAGTCTATGTGACTGCCAACTTGTCGTATATTGCCGCCACGCGCACACTGATGGCTGAATTCCACCGGGTAATGTCGGAAGCTGAGACGCGACTCCTGGCACCATCGATAGAGCGCATGTGGCAGGCCGACGATCCAGGCCGACGCGCCTCCATCGAGGCCTACCGCGCGGACCTCGAGCGCCGTTATCCGTTTACCGTCGAACTCGTGCGGGCACTGCACGATTCGGGAGTCCCCCTGCTGGCGGGGACTGATGCTGACCAGCCCGGGCTGTTCCCGGGTCGGTCCCTGCACCTAGAGATGGAGGAACTCGTGCGGGCCGGCCTAACCCCAATTCAGGCACTGCGGGCCGCCACCACCACGCCGGCTCGCTTTCTCGCCGAAACCCTGGGCGAACGCGCCGATACGTTCGGTGCCGTTGCTGCAGGTCAACGTGCCGATCTTGTTCTGCTGGCAGCCAACCCACTCGAAAACATCCACAACACACGGTCGATTCAGGGAGTTATGGTGCGGGGCATTTGGCGATCCATCGAACAACTAGAAAGTCTCCGACGCTGAGGTTCTTGGCTAGGCACCTGTCCGAGTAATGGTGTGCGGTTGCGAACAGGGGTCTTGTGAATCGAGCTCGCGGAAAGAGACGGGAGGCGACGGCCATTAGGTGCCTCGAATCTTGGACTCCTCCTCGGCACCTTGAATTTTGAACTCCACAGGAGGGGCCAATATCTTCGCGCCGAAGGCGCATCGCGATAATAGCCCAGGGCACCGCCCTGGGGAAGAAACGAGAGGGACAGGAAGCCTGAAAGGCTTCGCGATATGCTCCACGCTGTCTTCTCACCTCGCGGCACTGAGGGTAACGCGACGGTCTCTCAGCAGACTCGTACACGACTTCACATACGGAAGACCTGCGGAGCCGATTCTCGGATTCTCGGGCGCCCAATCATGAGGAGTGTGACGAATGGGATTGAGGGTCGATCGGCAGGCGGAATTTTGCTCAGCCCTTCAGGCTGCCTCGTCGGCTTCAATGGTCTACCCAGGGCGGTGCCCTGGGCTGTTATCGTGATGCACCTTCGGCGCGAAGGGCGACGGTTCTTGGCAAAGGGATCGGCCACTTGACGCCCGTTCCCCTCGCCAAGGCTTCAGAGGACGGCCCCGGGCTGGCGTCTCGGAACTCTCTGATAATCCTGCCATTTTCAGGACCGGCGGTCGAGCCCATCCGGCCCAAAGTTGCAAGGGAGAGGTGCCTAGCCCGGATTATGCAAGAGATCCGGATTCGAGTGGATTGGGGATCAGAAAAAATGCCGTAGCTCTCTGATATAAAAGGGTTTATTAAACAAATCCTTATCGGAGAACTACGGCAATGTCAAACCCAGTCTGTCAGACCACCCTGGCATTTCACTCGCACACACAAATCACGGCTCGTTTTGATGGTGGGAACCTGACTTCCGATGCCGGATGGCTGTTGTTTGGTTCCCTGGATCGGCAAGATCGACTCTGCGAGGACTTCAGTTCGTGTATTGCGGATAGCCGGAACCAACGCTACGTTCGTCATGAGCAGTTAAAGCTGATCCGACAACGAGTCTTTCAGATCGTTGCCGGGTACGAAGACTGCAATGACGCGGACACGCTGCGCTCGGATCCCATGCTCAAGACCGTCTGTGATCAGTTACCTGAGAGCGATCCTGACTTGGCCACCCAGGCAACTTTTTCCCGTTTGGAAAACTCTGTCAGCAAGAAGGATCTCATGCGTCTGAGCCGGGGGTTCCTACAGCGTTATGTCCGCTCGCTGAAGAAGAGACGCCCCGACCCGGTCATCTTGGACCTGGACAGTACTGACGACCACACTCACGGCCAACAGGAATTCTCTTTTTACCACGGCTATTACCGAAACCACATTCTGCATCCTTTGCTGATCTTCGATGCCGTTACGGGGGACCTGGTCACTGTCGTATTGAGGCCTGGAAACAAGGGGGCTGCCTCTCACATCGTTCCTATTCTGAAACGAATCGTGAAAGCCATTCGACGAGAAGTTGGCAAGGAACTTCAAATTGAGATCCGGGCCGACAGCGGCTTTGCCACGCCTCGGCTCTACGAGTTCTGTGAATCTGAAGAGAACAAACTCCAATATGTCATTGGGTTAAGCCGGAACCCCCGCCTGCAACGGATGGTCGAGCCGATGCTCGAGTCGACTCGACTCAGGTTCGACGAGTTCGAGGAAAAACAGCGTCAGTTTGACGAGTTTCTTTATCGAGCCGGCAGCTGGGATCGATTCCGTCGCGTCATCGTCAAAGTGGAAGTCGACCATCGGGGGATCAATCGTCGCTTTGTGGTCACCAACCGAGACGATCTCTCTTCCCAGTCCCTTTATGATCACTACACCGATCGAGGACAGTCGGAGAACTTCATCAAGGCTTTTAAGAACCATCTGAGTATGGATCGGCTGAGCTGTCATCGATTCCTGGCCAACCAGTTTCGACTTCTCCTGCATGGGCTGGCTTACCAGATGTTCGTCCGACTCCGCGATTATCTGTATGGAACCCCCTGGCAGAAACTCGAAATCGAAACTTTGCGTCGCCGGGTCCTCAAAATTGGGGCGCGGGTTCGACAAACCACTCGACGCATCTGGGCCCATCTTTCCTCCGGCTTTCCGGAGCAGGCCCTTTTCCTCCTCGTCTTGAATCGCCTTAACTCCAGCTAGCCTCTCCTAGCTCCCGAATGATCGTTTAGGACACTCATTCAGGCCCAACTCCGTCTGAAATTCACTCCCCCACCTACTCCACACGGCTCGTCCACAGAGATCCCTCGAAAATCCGCCTGTCGCACCTTCGATCTCCCGATTTGGGCCACTTTCGACTCTCTTTTCAACTCCGGCCTACGGTTCTTGCATAATCCGGGATAGCCCGATCCAAACCGAAATCATCGAGTTCTGAAGAGCCAGCCGCAGGACTTGCAAGGAGGTGGCGCCAAGGGCTATCCGAATGCCGATTTCGCGAGTCCGTCTTTCGACCGCGTAGGAAACGACTCCGTAAATTCCCATGGCGGCCAGAATCAAGGCTAAGGCCGCAAAGATCCCAAGCAGCAGCATCGAGAAGCGGCGGTCCCCAACCGATTCAAGAAGGCGCGACTCCATCGTGGAGAAGGTCACTGCAAGATCCTGGTCGAGAGTACGCAGTCGCTCTCGCAGCGGGGCGGCTAGTGCTCCCGGGTCGGCTTCCGCTCGAGCTTTCAAGACCAGAGACCCGCCCCGTAGCCAGCCCGGTCGCTGTAAGGAGTGGACGTAAAGGGCTGGCCGGGGCGCCTGAATCAGATTTCGGTGGCGGGCGTTGCCGACAGTGCCGATGATCGTGAGCCAACGGTCCGGATAGATCCAACTGTCGTTTGAAAGATTTCGAATCCGCTTCCCGATCGGATCCGCTCCCTCCCAAAACCGATTGGCAGCAGCCTGGTTGATGATCACCACGTCTCCGGTAGCGGCGTTGTCGCGATCTTCGAATAGGCGTCCCCGCAGCAAAGGAATCCCCAGCCCCTCAAAGTAGTGACGACTCGCAATCCGGTAGTCCGCCGAGTCTCCGCTGCTGCCTACTCCTTCGATCTCGAAATCCCCGTTGTACCACAGCCCGCCCAACGGCAAATGATTCGTCAGACCTGCCGCAGCGACTCCCGGTATCGATTCCAACTCGGCTAGTGCTCGTTGATAGAAGTTAGCGACTTGGGGCAGATCGGGATAGCGGTTGGGTGAGACTGAGATTTTCGCCGTAAGTACTCCTTCCGGATCGAAACCGGCAGGGGCTGCCAGCAAGCCCCAGAAAGATTTCATAAGAAGCCCGGCACTGACCAGGAGAAGTAACGCCAACGCTACTTCAGCAGCCACCATACTGTCCCAGAACAGACGTTGAGACTTGCCTGTGCTGGTTCCCCGGCGAGGACCGACTCCGTGCCTCAAACTGCTTGTCAAACGCAGTGCAGGGAACACTCCAGCCATGACAGCTGCCAGCAAGGTCAGGCCAATCGCGAAAAGCGTTGTCCGCAGATCCATGGTGATGTCGTCGATACGGGGCACCATTTCACCCAGTGACAAGAGCAGACGAACCCCAACCGCTCCCAGCAATATTCCGGCCACGGCCCCGAGGAGAGCCAGAATTACACTCTCGGTGAGCAACTGTTGCAAAAGGCGGCCCCGGCTCGCCCCCAGAGCAGCTCGAATCGCGACCTCTCCCTGGCGGGCGGCACCTCTCGCGAGCAGGGAAGCGGCGATATTGGTGCAGGCTATCAGCAGGACCAGCCCCGAGCCGGCCAACAGCAGAAGAAGGGGACGGCGCGCGGCGCCTACCAATTCCTCATGGAGGGGAGTCAAAGCGACGTCGATCGCGTTTATCTCGCTTCCGTGGGTCTCCTTCAGTCGCTGGGCGATCGCCGTCATTTCGCGACTCGCAGCCGCTAGCGATGTGCCCGAGGCGAGACGGCCAATCCCCATCCAGTTATGGGAGGTCCGACTCCCACCCGAGGAAAAGCTGGTGGGGTACCAGATGTCGGTCTTTCCGGGATAGTTGAAGCCGGGAGGCATCACCCCGATCACTTCAGCAAAGACGCCGGAGATTTCGAGCTGCGTACCGGCCAGGTTGGGTCTGGACTCCAATTGCGTTGTCCAGAAACGATGACTCACCACAATCACTGGACCGGATCCCGTGACGAACTCGGATGCTTCGGGGAGACGCCCTCGCTGGGCAGGAACTCCAAATACGTCAAAGAAACGGGTGGAGACTCCCAGTACTCTGGCTCGTACCGGAGCAACTCCGCCCAGCACCGTAGTCGGCCCGCCAAACTGAGGACTCTGCAGCAGGGCAAGGCTCTCGAAACGGTTCGCCAGTTGCTGCCAATCGTGGAAGTTTGGGCTGGCGATGTGCATAATTCCTCCCCGCTCCGACTTTTCCCAAAGCGTGACGATCCGCTCCGGCTCGGGATACGGGAGGGGTTTGAGGAGGACTCCACTGATTACACTGAAGACGGCACAATTGGCGCCGATACCTAGAGCCAGAGTGCCGATGGCAATCAGACTGAAGACGGGATTGGAACGCATGGCTCGAAAAAAGTAACGGCAATCGAGCTGAATGGATTGCATGGTGAGTCGCATGGTGGTTTCTTTCTCATTGTCGTTTTCAGAGAGAGGAGGGCCAGCGGGCAGGAGCGGCCACAACCGGCTGGCAAAGGAGTAGCCCAGGAGAAGCGTGAGAGTCTGCCCCCAATACCAGAAGAAGCGGCCCACCTGGGAACCAGGGTGGGCCCGGTATTCTTCCCGTAAATCACCTAGAATGGACTCCCCGACCGGGCCTGCCGGTAGCCACGCTCTGAGCACCTCCTCGGCCAGGACGGGGGGTGTCGGATGGCTGAAGTTGATAGGCTTCATGACTCTCCCAGGATCTCGTCCAGTCCTTGAGAAAGATAAAGCAGCGCATCGCGTGTAGAGCGCACGGCTTTCACTCCGGCCTCGGTGACTTTAAAGCGGCGCCTGGGGAGGCCCCCTCTGTCCTCTCGAGGTTGTTCGAGTTCCCAGCAGAGAAAACCCTTGGCCTCCAGCCGATCCAGGGTACGATAAAGGGCCCCCCGCGAGACCGGCCTTCCGGTGGCTTCCTCAATCCGGTGCCGGATCAGAATGGCGTAACTCGATTCGCCACCCCCCAGAATCGCCAGCAGGACGAGTTGCTCGAATTGCCCGCTTAGCCCGGATTATGCAAGAACCGTAGGCCGGAGTTGAAAAGAGAGTCGAAAGTGGCCCAAATCGGGAGATCGAAGGTGCGACAGGCGGATTTTCGAGGGATCTCTGTGGACGAGCCGTGTGGAGTAGGTGGGGGAGTGAATTTCAGACGGAGTTGGGCCTGAATGAGTGTCCTAAACGATCATTCGGGAGCTAGGAGAGGCTAGCTGGAGTTAAGGCGATTCAAGACGAGGAGGAAAAGGGCCTGCTCCGGAAAGCCGGAGGAAAGATGGGCCCAGATGCGTCGAGTGGTTTGTCGAACCCGCGCCCCAATTTTGAGGACCCGGCGACGCAAAGTTTCGATTTCGAGTTTCTGCCAGGGGGTTCCATACAGATAATCGCGGAGTCGGACGAACATCTGGTAAGCCAGCCCATGCAGGAGAAGTCGAAACTGGTTGGCCAGGAATCGATGACAGCTCAGCCGATCCATACTCAGATGGTGCTTAAAAGCCTTGATGAAGTTCTCCGACTGTCCTCGATCGGTGTAGTGATCATAAAGGGACTGGGAAGAGAGATCGGCTCGGTTGGTGACCACAAAGCGACGATTGATCCCCCGATGGTCGACTTCCACTTTGACGATGACGCGACGGAATCGATCCCAGCTGCCGGCTCGATAAAGAAACTCGTCAAACTGACGCTGTTTTTCCTCGAACTCGTCGAACCTGAGTCGAGTCGACTCGAGCATCGGCTCGACCATCCGTTGCAGGCGGGGATTCCGGCTTAACCCAATGACATATTGGAGTTTGTTCTCTTCAGATTCACAGAACTCGTAGAGCCGAGGCGTGGCAAAGCCGCTGTCGGCCCGGATCTCAATTTGAAGTTCCTTGCCAACTTCTCGTCGAATGGCTTTCACGATTCGTTTCAGAATAGGAACGATGTGAGAGGCAGCCCCCTTGTTTCCAGGCCTCAATACGACAGTGACCAGGTCCCCCGTAACGGCATCGAAGATCAGCAAAGGATGCAGAATGTGGTTTCGGTAATAGCCGTGGTAAAAAGAGAATTCCTGCTGGCCGTGAGTGTGGTCGTCAGTACTGTCCAGGTCCAAGATGACCGGGTCGGGGCGTCTCTTCTTCAGCGAGCGGACATAACGCTGTAGGAACCCCCGGCTCAGACGCATGCGATCCTTCTTGCTGACAGAGTTTTCCAAACGGGAAAAAGTTGCCTGGGTGGCCAAGTCAGGATCGCTCTCAGGTAACTGATCACAGACGGTCTTGAGCATGGGATCCGAGCGCAGCGTGTCCGCGTCATTGCAGTCTTCGTACCCGGCAACGATCTGAAAGACTCGTTGTCGGATCAGCTTTAACTGCTCATGACGAACGTAGCGTTGGTCCCGGCTATCCGCAATACACGAACTGAAGTCCTCGCAGAGTCGATCTTGCCGATCCAGGGAACCAAACAACAGCCATCCGGCATCGGAAGTCAGGTTCCCACCATCAAAACGAGCCGTGATTTGTGTGTGCGAGTGAAATGCCAGGGTGGTCTGACAGACTGGGTTTGACATTGCCGTAGTTCTCCGATAAGGATTTGTTTAATAAACCCTTTTATATCAGAGAGCTACGGCATTTTTTCTGGTCCCCAATCCACTCGAATCCGGATCTCTTGCATAATCCGGGTTAGGTTTCTCGTCATGAGAGGAGTTTATCGCCAGGTGTCGTATTTGTATACATGGAGTATGCATAGTATACGATCATGAAGGCCAAAAGGTTAGGCATGGGGATCTTGAGTAGCCTAACCCGGAGCTTGTATTCGCAATAGCTGTCTCCACTTCCACACACCTCTCTGAACTGGTAACTCGACGCTACGACCCACATCTTTCCGCTACTGCCAATACAAGCTCCGGGTTAGTGGTACCTCCGGCTGCGCGCCGGATCGTTCATGAATGAAACTGGGACCCGCTTCGATTCTGATCTGCTTCGCGGCCGTGGAAGCACGCCATGCTTTGTAGGAGCTCAGATGTGCCAGCGAACTCCGCTCTCCTGGAAGGAGAGCTTTGAGCAGGGCACAGTACCGGTGCTCAGAGCGCAGGCAGGGTCCGGGGGGGGCGGGTACAATGCCCTGCCTGAGGGGTCCCTGTGCCGAATTCGGCCTGGACAGCCGGGTTCGTCAGCAAATCTAACTCCTACAAAGCGTGGATCGGCTCTGAGGAGGCGAAGCAGACAAGACTCAAGTCAGAGGGTGATCAAGTTTCAGGTTAGGAAAAAGGAGGTCGCTCCTTCTCGCAGCGCCAGCAAATCTCGAAGTTGGGGGCGTTTTCCTCGTCGCAAAAGGGGCATCGCCAGGCAGGCTCTTCGGGTCCTGGCTCATCTTGCTGGTAGTCTTGGATCGCAGCCCGCGCCTGCTCGGCAAACTCGGGAAGAGTTCTTACTTCGACTTGTAGCACATCCACTGGAAGCTCTCCCACGGCTCCCGCCAGTCCTTCACCCACAATCTCGACAGGAATCTCTCGAGCCTCGAGAACGTGCTTGATGAGGTGAGCCTCCAGCGCATTGGCGGCCCGGTAGGCCAGCACGGTCTGTTTCAAAGCGGGAACCTCGTCCTGTAAACCATAATTACGGTGACGTGTGTTGGGAGCGCGACGCGATTCACCTAGTAGGTCAGTTTCCCCCCGAAGAGCATCTCTTTGGTCTTGAATCGGAAGTTCATGCGAAGTTTTCGGTCTCGAACGTTCCAGTACCGTGCGGAACGAAGCCTCTTTGTCGTCCATCTCGAGGAGTGGTGTTCCATCGGCCAGGAGTCGAGGGAAGACGAATTTGGCGGTCGGATCTTCTCGGCTGGGAGGGACGTACTGCTTGAGTTGTACATGCTTTTTGTTCTTAGTGACGAGTTCGGTGACGGGCCCGAGGGTTTCCAGAGTTTCCCGGGCCATGATGCCGGGAATCATTCTGATCTGGCCTGCGCCCGTGGCATTTGAATCGAAACCCAGCATCAGGATGGCGTCTTCTGGATCCGTATTCACAAATTGATCGATCAGGTTGGTGTCTGCGGCAGGATTCAAGAGCAGCACTTGTCTGGCCAGGGCCATCCGAATCGGTTTGGCCGAGTACCACTGAGCTCGAATTTAGACAGCCGGAGCGACCCGAGTGGACTGTTGGGCGGAACCTCCTGAGGCGCCACCGCCGCCACCTCCGCCGCCACGCCCTCCACGGGACCCAGCGGAGGCCTGTGAGGTGCTCGACTGGGGGGCATAGGTAAAGGAGTTGGCCCAGGGAGATTTCCTGAGCATTTTTTGAGCGTTCTTCTCGCTCCAGTTTTGGAAAGGCGCGTCGTACCATTTATCGGCTGCCGCCATTGCTGGCAGGCAAATGCCCAGGATGAGGATTCGTGTTTTCCAGTTCATGATCGTGCTCCAATCGGGCCAAGCAGCACTGCCGCAAGAAATCCCGAGGTCTTGAGGTTGTTTGGAGGGGCTCCCTTATAAGAATAGCTCGTTCGGCATGAGTGGGGAAGTTTTTCGGGCTTCCCGCAATGGTCCGACAGTACTACACGGCTACTCGGGCTCGGTGGTCGTGTCCATCCCCCCCCGGCCCAGCAGGACCCGCATCCAGAAACTGTGTGAGGCCCGATTGGAATGGATGCGCTGGCTGGACTGGAAGCCATGTCGACTGTCCGGGTACAGCATCAGTTCGAACTCCTTGTCATGGGACGTCAGCCAGTCAACGATCTGAATGGAATTCTGCATGTGGACGTTGTCGTCGATTGTGCCATGGGTGATGCGGAGGCCACCCTGATAGTGCTCGATCCAGCTGGAAACCGCTCCCTCTTCGTAACCCTCCGGGTTTTCTCGAGGGGTATCCATATAGCGTTCCGTATAAACCGTGTCATAAAGACGCCAATCGCTTACCGAGGAGCGGGCGTCTCCAAAGTTGAAATGCTGCGCCGCCCGCGTGAGGGCCATCAGGGTCGTGTAGCCACCGTAGCTACCGCCAGTGATTCCAATCTTGGTCGGGTCGACGAAGGGTTGGCGGCGCAGCCATTGAGCGGCCGCAGTGAGATCGTGCATCTCCCATTTCCCAAGGTTACGGTGCATCAAGGCCACTCCTTTTTTTCCGAAATGCCCGCTCGCACGATGATCGACACTGATGGTTATGACTCCCTGCTGGGCCCAATAATGAGGCTGGATTCCGAGCCACGAGTTGCGTACCCTACCCGCATCGGGGCCGCCATAGATACTGAACAACACGGGATAGCGGCGAGTTCGATCGAAGTTGGGGGGGAGCACCCAGTAGGCGGGCAGGTCGTAGCCGTCTCCCGAGGGAATCGTAAACAGCTCTGCCTTGCCCCAGGCGTATTCCGCCATCTCATCAGTCAGGGCATTCCCCAACTCCCGCAGCAAAGCGCCATCTCCGCGGTGCAGTGAGACCCGACTGGGTTCTTCGATGGTGTTAACGGTGTCGATGAAGTAGCTTCCTGCAGGCGACACCTGAGCCCGATGCACTCCTGCCGAGGTAGTGAGCCGTTGGGGTTGACCTCCTTCCAGGCTGATGCGCATCAGCTGCGCATCCCAGGTCTTGCCCGGGCGTCCGATGAAATAGACGATACCGTTCTTTTCATCGACGGAAGAGATCGAATTAACTCGCCAGTCTCCGGAGGTCAGACGACGGCGCAGCTTTCCGTCGGGTCGGTAAAGATAGAGATGACTCCAGCCGTCGACGTCGCTGCGCAGCAAAAAGCCTGATCCGTCCTTGAAGTGGTACAGATCTTTAAAGAAGCTGACCCAGGAGTCCTGCCGTTCTTCGAGCAGCAACGTCTTGCTGCCGTCAGTGGGATCGCAGTTGTAGAGTCGGATCGTATCTTGGCCCCGGTTCATCCACTGGATGGTGAGTTTCCTGCTGTCGTGAGTCCAAAAAGGCCAGGCCAGGTAGTGGTCGGCCTTCTCTACGAAATCCATCCAGACCGTCTTCTGACTGTCTAACCGGACCACTCCGAGTGAAACGTAGGGATTCGGATCGCCAGCCTTGGGATAACGTTGGACCTCTAGCTCCCCGTGTTGTCCATCCGCGTGGTAGATAGGAAATTCCGGAACTGGAGAGTCGTCGAATCGCAAATAGGCCAGTGACCGGCTATCGGGGGACCACCAGAAAGCGCGATAACCTCCGCGCCGCCCCAGAATCTCCTCGAAGTAAACCCAAGAGGCCCAGCCGTTATAGACCGTGTCGGTGGCATCGCTGGTGAGCTGGATCTCGAGGCGGTCTTCAAGGTCGTAGGCATAGAGGTCGCGGTTCCGGGTGTAGGCGATCCAACGTCCATCGGGGGAGAATATCGGATTCTCTTCGCTGGCCGCAGTCGAACTTAAACGGACCAGCTTCCGGGAGGCGATATCGAACGAATACAGGTCACCCTCGGACTGCAGGATAAAATGGGACTCATCTGCGTTGGTAGCTGCAGGGCGAGTCAGGCTGAGGCCTTCCGGAAGGTTCTTTCCCAGCTCGGCATAGTCACGATGGAGTGCGGATTGCCCACTCTCGACATCCACCGAGAAGAGGCGGCTCTGCTGCTCTTCTCGTCTCAGTTCCAGGTAATGTCGATCGTCAAGCCAGCTCCTGATGTTGGGGACCTGCCCGGTGAGGGAGGGCCCCGAGTCTCGCCCCCGAGGATAGGCCTGATCGTAGGTGAAATTCTTGCTGTCCATTTGGGCCACGACAGCTGAGGTGGTCAGTGTGACCAGGACAGTGAGGGTCGACAGACAAATCCGCTTCATGAATACCTCCGTAGAATATATAGGGCCGATTCTACACCAGTGTTTTCGACCTTGAGTCAAGCGTTAAGAAGTCGACGTCCAGAGTTGCCTATGAGCCCTTGAAAAATTGATGAATCCGTTTCCGGATCGCGACGTGTTCCTGGGCCAGCTTCTGTTCACGCACTTTCTCATCCAGCTGCAGGTTTGCTTCATCGACGGTGGAGCTACGCTCCCGGATCAGGCGGGTGATCTCTGCCTCCAGCTCCTTGTTGACCTGGAGCACTGTCAGGAAGGCCTCGCGATCGAGACGGTAGCACTCGATCTCGGTCCTGGCGATGACAGAGGCCGAACGTTCTTCGCCAGTCAGGAGCGCAATCTCGCCGAAGCAATGTCCGGCAGTCACCTCGCTGACTTTCACGCGGTTACCGCTCTCCTCGACCACAACTACGTCGGCGATGCCCGAGACGATGATGTACAACCAGTGAGCCACGGAACCGGCCCGCGTCATCACGTCTTCGGCGGAAAAGGGGGCAGGAATCAAATTCTCGGCGGTTTGGCGCAGCTCCTCATCTCCCAGACTACGAAACAGGTTGATCCGTCGAAGAGCTGCCACCCGCTTCTCCAACTCCTTCTCGGACTTGATCTTCGAACGGGATTCACTTTCCTCTGTCAGGAACAGAGCGTGGGCAGGTATCGAGAGGGGGATTCCGGCTCGGTTCAACCCAAAGTAGATGTGCTTTCGAACTTCCGAATCGGTCGGATCATCGACGGCCAGATCGGTTAACCAATAGCGGACCGCGTAGCGGGCGAAGCTATCGTCGAATCCCATCACAATACAGTTGGGCGGCGGTGTCGGTGACATCCGTGGAATTTCGGCGGAGAGTATCGATTTTTCGACGGCCTGGATCACCTGGGCTGGCGAGTAGCGGAAATCGACATTGAAGCGAACCCAGCGCCGCCATTGCAGTGGCTCACCATGGCGCCTTCCCAGAACCAGGAAAGTATTCTTGACCAGGGTGCTGTTGGGAACCACCACAGTTTCCCAGTTCCGGGTTTCAATCGAGGTGTATCGCCAACGCACTTCCTGGACCTTGCCCACCCAGTCGCCGACCTGGATCCAGTCCCCTACGCGAACCGACCTGTCGATCTGAATCGCGACTCCTCCCAGCAGGTTGCCGAGCGTGTCTTGCAGGGAAAAAGCAACCACAGCGGTAATGACCGCCGAGGTTGCGAGTAAGCTGGCCACATCGGTCCCGTTTCTTGCCAGCCAGAAAAAGGTCCAAATCAAGGCTCCCGCAGAGAACACGATGTCCTGGAGGATGCGAGGAACCCGAATTCCGAAACGGGGAGGAGAAGCCGGAACAGTCCTCGACAAAGCAGAGAAATCGCAGTCAGGCCAAGCAACAAGACGGCAGTCTTCTCGAGGCGTCCGGGTTCGGAGGGAGAACCGGACAGCGCCACCAATATGCCGCAACTGATCAGGAATAATAGCCCAACCAGCGCCACTGATTTGCGCTCAGCCGGTGCATAGCGCTGTAGCAGCAGAATCAGAACCAGGCCCGCCAGCGCCACCACTGGAAGCAACAAAAGCCCGAAATCTCTCAAATCGACCATTTTCCAGGCTCACTCTAAGGACCAGGCTCACTCTAAGGATAGGTATAGGGGGCTTGCAGGCCGAGTGGAATACCTAGCATCCAGTAGATCAGAAGAAAGATTGTCCAGCAGACCAGGAGTGTGGCGCTATAGGGGATCATCAACGATGTCACGGTCCCGATCCCGGTGCTCTTGAGCCAGCGCTGGCAGAAAATCACGACCAACGGAAAGTAGGGCATCAGAGGAGTTACGATATTGGTGGTCGAATCGCCTACCCGGTAGGCCGCCTGAGTCAGTTCAGGAGAGAGTCCCACTTGCATCAGGATTGGCACAAATATGGGAGCCAGCAGGGCCCATTTTCCGGAGGCGGATCCGACCAGCAGGTTGACCATCGCACTGAGCATGATGATGCCGACGATAGTCGCCATTCCGGGAAGGCCGAGGGCCTTCAGAAAGTCGGCGCCTTCCACAGCAAGCAGTGCTCCCAAATTCGAGCGACCGAAGGCAGCCGTGAATTGAGCGCAGAAGAAGATCATGGTCATGTAGTAGCCCATGGTTGCCATGGTCTTGCTCATGCCTTTGATCAGATCCCGGTGGTTGCTGACCGTGCCTGCGACGTACCCGTAGACGGCTCCGGGGATAAGAAAGAGCAGGAAGATCAGAGGTACAATCGAGCTCATCAGAGGGGCGCTGAAAGAAGTGATCTGGCCGTCTGGGGCACGCAGTGGCGAATCGCCCGGCAACACGGCAAGAAAGAGGACGACCAATCCCAACAGCATTGCTCCCAGGCCCGCCCAAAGTCCACGTCGCTCGGCGCCGGAGAGCTCGTGAGTCATCGCTGCTTCGGATGCCGCTTCCCCGTCAATCTTGGTACCGGCCAGGCGTGGCTCGATGATTTTGTCCGTGATAAACCAACCGATCAGGATCACCAGGATTGAAGAGAGGCTAGTGAACAACCAGTTGCAAAGGGGATTGACGAAGCGGCCGGCGTCCAGGATCTGGGCGGCTGCCTGAGTGAATCCTTGCAGCAGTGGATCGATACCAGAAGGGATGAAATTGGCACTGAACCCGCCGGAAACTCCAGCGAAGGCACAGGCGATTCCAGCCAAAGGATGTCGCCCGGCAGCATAAAAGATGATGCCGCCAAGGGGGATGACCAGAACGTATCCGGCATCCGCGGCGGTATGGCTGACAATGGCCACCAACAAGAGCATGGGAGAGAGCAGCTTGCGGGGAGTAAACGAGAGCAGACCTTTCAACCCGGCGTTGATGAATCCCGCTTGTTCGGCGACCCCGACCCCAAGCAGCGCGACGAGAACGACTCCCAGCGGGGCGAAGCCGGTAAAGGTCGTCACCATGGTGGAGAGAGAGGTGGCCAGGCTGCTTCCTGAGAGCTGATTCACGATGCTCAGAGTCCTAGCTCCCTCCCGGGCTGGGACGCTGAACTCAAGCCCCGCCAGGAACCAGGATGCGACCCAGACCAGAAAGAGCGCGATCACAAACATCGCAGCGGGGTCGGGGAGCTTATTCCCCACCCGCTCAATTCCAGCCAGAGCGCGATCCACAAAGCTTTGCTTGTTTTCCGAAGATGGCTCAGGAGCGGAACTTGAAGCTGTCATCTTACCCCCTTGACGATTCCCGTGGACCATCGAATGCTACCGACTTGTAGGGTGACCCGCAAGTCGTGGCTCAGGTTTCGTTGGCAGCTAGGTCGCAGGGGTCCAATTCCCAATCGCCGTCTTCCAAGCGTCGTGAAACAAAGTCTTGGAGGATTATTGGAGTCAGTCCCGGGAGGGGTCGGCGGTCTCGCTCTGGCGGCTTTTTCAGCTATCGTTCGCGGCTCAGGAAGATCATATTGACACCATCTGAGTTGGCGGTACCAATGTCCGGATATCGGTCGCCATTCAGATCGCCGACGGCTAACCCGTAGGTAACTCCGTCTTCCAGGCCAAAGCGCACTTGCTCAAACATTCTCCCGTCGCCCCGATTGAAGTAGACGGCATTCTGGCGTCCATTGTTGGCGACAATGATATCCAGATCTCCGTCCAGATCGAGGTCGGCTAGCTCCAGGTTGAAGCTGGCACCGGTAGGCTGTCCGAAGCGGATACCTGAGTCAAAACTGCCGTGGCTATCTCCAAAATAGACCGCGTTACTTTCACCGATATTGGCATTGACAATATCGAGTTTGCCATCCCCGTCGAGGTCTCCGACTCGAGTCGCTCGGGTCTCATCTTTCCCGGATCCATAGGGGAGAGCTTCGCCGAAGTTGGCCTTGCCATTATTCAAATAGACGGCGTTCGGTTGACCGTCCCGATTGGCCAGCACAAGGTCGAGATCTCCATCAGCGTCCAGATCGGCCGTGGCCACCGAGATGGTCGAGTCCTGGGCCGACCCGAAAAGGGCGGAACGGGTGAATCGAGCCTTGCCGTCGTTGAAATAGATCACATTCTGTTCCATACGATTCGTGACCAATATGTCGGTGAAGCCGTTGCCGTCCAGATCTGCTAGAGTCAGGCTTCGCGTATTGGCGTCTTTCCCGAAGGTGCCGCCTGGCTGAAACCTTCCCGAGCCGTCGTTTAGAAAGATCGTCTTCCGAACACTGTCATTTCCCACGGCTATGTCCAAATCCCCATCGTTGTCGAGATCCGACAGCTCGGTCGCATAGCTTGTATCCCGTTCCTGGCCGAGGTCTCGGGAGATCAGGAAGAAGCCCTTTCCATTATTGATGTAGATCTCATTCTGTTGGGGCCAATGGCGCCCGTTGGCCACTACGGCGTCCAAGTCCCCGTCTCCATCGAGATCGCCAAAAGAGAGGGCTGCGGATCTCTTTGCTTCAGTGCCTAGAATGAAAGTGGGGTTGGTGGGAAACATTCGCTGAGCTTCCAAGAGAGGATGGGTGACGGCGAATAGGCCGACAACTGCGAAACTCCAAGAACGAAATTGCCACATCATGGTGCTTGAGCCTAACAGACAGATTGTTATTTGGCTTCCCAACAATTGGGATATCCTCGAAGCGATGGGTAGCGAGCATTTGCGCGACGAAGAGATCTGTTTGGGGCTTGATGAGGAGAATCCGATGGGGGCTGTTTCGCCTCCTCTCTTTCAGACATCGCTCTTCAGCAAACAAAGCCTCGAGAAACTGATACAGGGCCTCTCGCGCGAACATGTCGAGTACATCTACACCCGTGGCCAGAACCCGACAGTTGAGTTGTTGGAGACAAAGTTGGCGAGTCTCGAGAGGGGTGAGACGGCGAAATGCTTTGCTTCGGGAATGGCTGCCATCAGTGCCGTCTTCCTGGGCCTCTTGAAAAAAGGGGATCACATCCTCTTTGTGAACCAGATTTACGGTCCGACCCTTCAGCTGGCCGATCGTCTGAGGGATTTTGGAATCGAATACGACACCACGCTCAGTCAGGGAATTGATGCGGTCCAGCGCCTGATTCGTCCCTCAACCCGGATCATCTTCTTGGAGAGTCCCGGAACCATGCTCTTCCGGGAAGTGAGGATTCGGGAACTAGCCGATTTGGCTAAGAGCCGGGGCATTTGGACTGTGATCGACAATACCTGGGCAACTCCGATCTTTCAAAAGCCGATTAATTCGGGAATCGACCTGGTCGTCCACTCCTGCTCGAAATATCTCGGAGGGCACAGTGACGTGCTTGGGGGTGTTGTCATTGGGGCGCGGGAGCTGCTAGAGAGAATCTTTTACAGCGCGTTTCTATTAAACGGCGGCATTTTGGAACCCTTCGATTCCTGGTTGTTGATACGCGGACTCAGGACTTTGCCCAGCCGAATGCTCAGTCATCAGAACGGAGGACTGAAAGTAGCCGAGTTTTTGCAGCAGCACCCGGCCGTGAGACGGGTCTTTCATCCAGCCCTCTCCCTCGACTCAGGCTTCCCTTCCACTTTGACTGGATTTGCCGGGGTGTTCAGCTTCGAACTCAAAGTAGCGGACTTTCCTTCACTGAGTCGTGTCACCGACCAGCTCGAGAGATTTCGCAGAGGAGTCAGCTGGGGAGGCGTCGAGAGTCTGGTGATCACCCCCCAACCGAGGAGATAATCAGAAAGTGCTCGAGGCCCAGGGAATCCCTCCCGGCCGCGTTCGTCTATCGGTGGGTCTGGAAAGCCCTCAACGCCTAATTCAGGACCTGGAGAGGTCCCTCCCTGAATGATGTCTGAGAGAACCTCAGCGCGCCCCCGGATTGCTCCCCCCTCTTTGATGGAAGCGGTTTTACCCCTGATTGCGATGTTCCTTCTTCTCGTCTTGGGCGTCCAGGTGTTGGGCCTCGAAGTGGGATCCCCACTGTTGATCTGGGCGATGCTGGGAGCGGCCTCCGTAGCGGGTGTCTCTGCGCTTCGGAGAGGTCACGGCTGGAGCGCAATCCAACGCGTCACAGGAGAGAAGTTGGCAGCTGTACTTCCGGCAGTTTTGATTCTTCTTTCAATCGGCTTGATGATCGGATCCTGGGTCCTGAGCGGAACCATCCCAACGATGGTCTACTACGGAATTCTGTTGATTCGCCCGGACTATATGGTTCTGACCGCTTTCTTGGCCACGGGCGTAATGTCCCTCTGTACCGGGACATCCTGGGGATCGGCGGGCACGATAGGAGTCGCCCTGATGGGAATGGGCCTGGCAATGGAACTGCCGTTGGGTCCCACAGCCGGCGCAATTGTCTCTGGAGCTTACCTTGGTGACAAGCTCTCACCGCTTTCTGATTCGACCAATATCTGTGCCATTGGAGCTGGCGCCGACCTCTATCGGCACATCCGGAACATGCTCTACACGGCGCTCCCGTCTGCATTCCTGGCATGTTTGGTCTACGCGCTTTTGGGAACCGCCACGCCGACTCCCGACGATCGTCTACCGGAAGCGGCGTTCCAGCTGTTGAATGAACTGGAGGCGACCTATTCCTTGCATTGGATCGTGTTACTTCCGCCCCTCCTCGTCGTCACCGGAGTGTTGCTCAAGCAAGCCCCGGCGCTGACGATTGTTCTTTCCTCGGTATTGGCCCTGGCGCTGGGCGTAGCGTGGCAGGGATTCAGCCTGCAGCAGGCAGTAGCTGCCGGAATTGGCGGCTTTGATATCGGCATGCTCGAGCGAACAGGATTCGACTCCGTGAGCGCCAGTTCCCTCCTTCGAACGCTCCTCAATCGGGGCGGTCTGTTCTCCATGTCAAATACGTTACTGGTCATCATTGCTGCCTTCTTGCTGGCCTCCGGTATGGAACTCTCGGGAGGACTGGACCGGCTGGTGGGGGGACTGCTTCGAGGCGTTCGCTCCACGTTTGGCCTGGTGGCAGCCAGCATGTCCGCGGGAGCACTGGTCATCTCGCTCACCAGCCACGGCGGAGTTACCGCCCTCCTGGTCGGGGGGCTCTTTCAAGAGGCGTATAGGGAATATGAGATGGCGGCCGAGAACCTTTCTCGTGTCCTCGAGGATTCGGTCACGATTGTGGAACCTCTGATGCCCTGGACGGTTTCGGCAATCTTCAGGGCAACCACCCTGGGAGTTCCCACTCTCACATATTTGCCGTGGGCCGTCTTCTGTCTGGGCGGGCCGATCTTCTCACTCCTCTATGGAGCCACCTTCCAACACACCGGATTCGGCCTCAAACCGTTAGCGGAGAATGGAGCTTCGGGCTAGCGAGACTTCGCTCAAAGCCGAGATGCTACGAGTTTGCTGGCCGACAGCGAGGCCTCGACTTCCCTGGCAGGAAGTGCTAGTTTTTGAACATATGCTTGATTTTGAGCACTCTGCGGCAGGTTCTGCCGTGTATTTTTGAAGACGAGGGTTGCAATGACCGAAGTGATATCGACTCCCTTGGCCAAGCGAGAAAAGCAGGTCATGGATGCTTTGTTCCGGCTGGGCCCGAGTACGGTTGCCGAAGTGCGCCGCAGCATGCTCAAGGCGCCCAGCTACTCGGCGGTGCGCTCCACTTTGCGAATCCTAGAGCAAAAGGGTCATGTCCGTCATGAACACGATGCCAATCGATACGTGTTCTTGCCCACTCGTGATCCTGCCAAAGCCCAGCTCTCGGCACTGGATCATGTCTTGGAGACCTTCTTCGAGGGGTCAATCGAAAAAGTGATGTTGACGTTGATTGAAACCAAGGGTGCGGAGCTTTCGGCAGGGGCATTGCGACGGATCCAGGATCTGATCGAGAAGGCTGGAGAGGAGGGGCGATGATCGAGTTGAGTTTGGATGCGGAGAGACTGGGGTGGATTTTCAGCCTGATCTTGAAGTCAACGGCCCTCATGCTCTTCAGTTGTTTGATCATTACGCGTCTCAAGTCGTTTTCCGCGGCTTCCAGGCACTTGCTGCTCCGGTGTGTCAGTGGGATTTTGCTGGGTCTCCCGGCTTTGGGTCTGCTGCTTCCGGCCTGGACTCCCTTTGAGGCTCCTTTGACCCTTCGCCCCTTCACCGCCAGCTTCGGGGCTTCCCCAGAATTTCCGAGCCCGGGTGCGTTGTCAAGAGTGCCGGAGTTAGTGCGACCGACGGCCCGGAACTACACGCTAAAAACCGTTCCCAGTGTGGAGTCCTCGCCGTCGCTGGTGGGAGTCCCTGACGCAATGTTTGAAGGCGATTGGACGGGGGGCTGGGCATGGCCGGCCATTCACCTCGAGACCACTCTGGTGTTGGCAGGGAGCTGGCTCTGCGGTTGGATGATTCTGACGATTCAAATGCTGGCAGGAATCTTGCGATTACAATCGATTCGAGCTCGTGCCACAAGTCTTCCGACTCCTCCGTTGAGGCGGTTTTTCCGGACCCAGTGCCGCGACCTGCAGATTGCGGAACCAGATCTCTTGCTGAGCTCGGCAGTCAAAGTGCCGATGATTTGGGGCTGGAGGTCGCCTTGTTTGATTCTGCCCAGCCATGCAACCAGCTGGGATGCAGCCCGGCTGCGCTCGGTCTTCCTACACGAGCTGGCCCACCTCAAACGCCGCGATCAGTGGGGCCACTGGGCCGGAAGGCTGGTCACGGCGCTTTACTGGTTTCATCCTCTCGCCTGGTGGCTGGAGAGGGAAGCCCGTCAGCAGTGCGAGCAGGCCTGCGACGACCTGGTGGTCGGTTATGGCCCGAGGCCTTCATCCTATGTCCGGCATTTACTAGCAGTTGCGCGGGCTTTTCCTTCCAACGATCCCATTCATGGAGCAACACTGACTATGGCCCGAATCTCCGGAATCGAACGACGTATCCAGGCAATCTTGGACTCCAGGATCGTGAGGCGTGAGCCCACCACAGGTCGCGTGCGATGGACCTATCTTGGAGCTTTCCTTCTACTCGCCCTTATCTCTCCGCTGCAGCTGGCGGCCCGTACTCCCGTGTCGGGGGCCGGCCCTGGCACCGTGCAGCAGCCCCCGTCTTCCCCTTTGGAGCGGGTGAGCGGCGCCGAAAGCTCCCGACAATTCCAGTCCGAGGTCCCGATTCAGAAGATTGTGCAGCTTTCGCAGCGAGCCTCCACCCAAGCGCCCCGACAGGAGCAAGGCCGAGACGGAAAATACTGGTTCGAGGAGGCTTATGAACTCCACCAATCGGATCGCTTCGGAGAAGCCATTGCTGCCTTTCAGAAGTCCCTTGAGGCTGGTTTTCGGCCCTCCACAAGCGCCTACAATACGGCTTGCGGTTACGCGATGATGGGAGACGTCGCCCGCGCCATTAATTGGTTGGAGCGGGCCCGGGGCGAAGGCTTCGAGAGTGAGGATCACTACTGGGAAGACTCTGACCTCGATCCGATTCGGGCCGATTCTCGCTTCCGATCCTGGATTGCCACAGTCGATTCCGGACGCCCTGACGACCGCATACTTGGAGGATCTGGATTGGCTGGTTTCGGTGGACTCGACGGACTCGGGCGACTGGTCGCAGCTGGGATTGAAACTGCTCCGCTTACGTCAATTTCCCGAGGCCCATCGAGCACTCGAGAGGGCGATCGAACTGGAGCCGGACGGATCTAGCCCGGATTATGCAAGAACCGTAGGCCGGAGTTGAAAAGAGAGTCGAAAGTGGCCCAAATCGAGAGATCGAAAGTGCGACAGGCGGCTTTTCGAGGGATCTCTGTGGACGAGCCGTGTGGAGTAGGTGGGGGAGTGAATTTCAGACGGAGTTGGGCCTGAATGAGTGTCCTAAACGATCATTCGGGAGCTAGGAGAGGCTAGCTGGAGTTAAGGCGATTCAAGACGAGGAGGAAAAGGGCCTGCTCCGGAAAGCCGGAGGAAAGATGGGCCCAGATGCGTCGAGTGGTTTGTCGAACCCGCGCCCCAATTTTGAGGACCCGGCGACGCAAAGTTTCGATTTCGAGTTTCTGCCAGGGGGTTCCATACAGATAATCGCGGAGTCGGACGAACATCTGGTAAGCCAGCCCATGCAGGAGAAGTCGAAACTGGTTGGCCAGGAATCGATGACAGCTCAGCCGATCCATACTCAGATGGTTCTTAAAAGCCTTGATGAAGTTCTCCGACTGTCCTCGATCGGTGTAGTGATCATAAAGGGACTGGGAAGAGAGATCGTCTCGGTTGGTGACCACAAAGCGACGATTGATCCCCCGATGGTCGACTTCCACTTTGACGATGACGCGACGGAATCGATCCCAGCTGCTGGCTCGATAAAGAAACTCGTCAAACTGACGCTGTTTTTCCTCGAACTCGTCGAACCTGAGTCGAGTCGACTCGAGCATCGGCTCGACCATCCGTTGCAGGCGGGGGTTCCGGCTTAACCCAATGACATATTGGAGTTTGTTCTCTTCAGATTCACAGAACTCGTAGAGCCGAGGCGTGGCAAAGCCGCTGTCGGCCCGGATCTCAATTTGAAGTTCCTTGCCAACTTCTCGTCGAATGGCTTTCACGATTCGTTTCAGAATAGGAACGATGTGAGAGGCAGCCCCCTTGTTTCCAGGCCTCAATACGACAGTGACCAGGTCCCCCGTAACGGCATCGAAGATCAGCCAAGGATGCAGAATGTGGTTTCGGTAATAGCCGTGGTAAAAAGAGAATTCCTGTTGGACGTGAGTGTGGTCGTCAGTACTGTCCAGGTCCAAGATGACCGGGTCGGGGCGTCTCTTCTTCAGCGAGCGGACATAACGCTGTAGGAACCCCCGGCTCAGACGCATGAGATCCTTCTTGCTGACAGAGTTTTCCAAACGGGAAAAAGTTGCCTGGGTGGCCAAGTCAGGATCGCTCTCAGGTAACTGATCACAGACGGTCTTGAGCATGGGATCCGAGCGCAGCGTGTCCGCGTCATTGCAGTCTTCGTACCCGGCAACGATCTGAAAGCCTCGTTGTCGGATCAGCTTTAACTGCTCATGACGAACGTAGCGTTGGTCCCGGCTATCCGCAATACACGAACTGAAGTCCTCGCAGAGTCGATCTTGCCGATCCAGGGAACCAAACAACAGCCATCCGGCATCGGAAGTCAGGTTCCCACCATCAAAACGAGCCGTGATTTGTGTGTGCGAGTGAAATGCCAGGGTGGTCTGACAGACTGGGTTTGACATTGCCGTAGTTCTCCGATAAGGATTTGTTTAATAAACCCTTTTATATCAGAGAGCTACGGCATTTTTTCTGGTCCCCAATCCACTCGAATCCGGATCTCTTGCATAATCCGGGCTAGCACGGCGATGTACAATCTGGCTTGCGCCTACTCTCTTGAGAACGACTCGGTCTCCGCCCTGGCTTGGCTAGAACGTGCGATCGACAACGGCATGGATTTCCCTTCCAAAATGGCCCACGATCCAGACCTCGCGAATGTTCGGAACGTGGCTGCTTTCGAAACGATTGCCGCCAAAGCGCGAGACCTCTCTCTGGAAACATTTCGAGATCATCGTCGTCGCCGCACCAATGCAGAACAGTGGGCTCCTGCCATCGATCACTTCTCCACTTATGTGCGCGACCACCCGGGGAGCGGACGAGGGTGGTTCAATCTCGCCTTTTCCCAGCACTACTCAGGATATTTCACGGATTCGGCCCAGTCCTTTCAGCGAGCAGCGGAACTCGGGTACCACTCTGCAACTTCCTACTACAACGTAGCCTGTGCCTACGCTCGGCAGGGAATTCAGACGAAGCATTTCGCTGGCTGCGCCGGGCTTCAGAAGCCGGGTTCAATGTCTTAGGGAACCTGAAGGGGGATGAGGATCTTGACAGCCTGCGGGACGATCCCCGCTTCGAGGAGTATCGGGTGGCTATGCGCGAGGCCGAGGAAGCCAGCCGGACCGCCAAGCTGGAGCAAAAGAGGGTGCGGAAGCTGAATCGCAGCCGCAATCAGAATGACTAGGAGCCTGTCCGAGTATTGGTGCGGATCGCGTTACGGGCGCCATGGGGTGAGATGCGAGGCGTCGGGCAGGCAGGCGCTGTCATCAACTTCAAGTGCCCGCAACAAAGCAGATCGCCTTCTTGTTGTCCAGCCTGCTGGAGTTTGCAGGTTGGACAACAGAAGACCGCCCGTAACCCGAAGGGAACAGGCGTTAAGTGGCCGAATCTCTTTGTCGAGAGCCGTAAACGATGGGGGCCATCGCCGTCCGTCTCTCTCCGCGAGCTCGACTCACAAGACCCCTGTTCGCGACCGCACCCCAATACTCGGACAGGCTCCTGGCCCGCATAATAAACTCGTGAATTATCCGGGCTCTCAACGAAGTTTCACTGCGCCTCAAACCGGCGAGGAGGCCACAAAGAACGTGGGAGCCGCCTTCGCGCGGCGAATCTGCTGGCCTGGCCAGCAGACCGGATTAGGCTGATGCCGAGTTCGCCGGACTAAGCTGGCTCCCACGTTCTGGGACTGACAATGTCAGCACGACTCGAAAACTTGACTTGTCTGTGGTCCGTATAGGTGCTTTGCCCGCATGCTTGGGATAAAGGGGGTCCCTTCCTGGGATTTTGAGCTTCGGATTTTATCTCGGATTTCGTGCTTCGGATTTCGGATTTCGGATTTCGAGCAGCTCTTCAGCCCTCCAGTAGAAAGCTGATCACTCCTCGAATGAAATCGGGAGCCGGACCTTCTCCTCGGTTGTTGCCGAACTCTTCGGCACCGGCTCGGTCCAGCGGACCGCCTTCCCGTCTGACCCGTTTCAGGATCTCTCTTTCCCGTCGCCTGGCCTGGGCCTTCCGGCTGGACTGGCTCAATTCGCCGCTGCTGATTTTCCTGAGGATCTGTTCCAGTTCCCCTTGGTCGAACCAAATCCCATGTTTCGCACAAATGTCGACAATGACTCCGCTGTGTTGCGCGAAGTTACGACGGCGCATATATTTGTGGCAGATGCAGCAGTTTCGGTAGAGCGGGCCCTCAGTACGGGATGGTGGCTTGGCGATTCCTTCTTCTGAACGCCCGGCCCAGGGAATCTCCTGAGTGCGGGCGTTCTTTTGCAGCAGCGTAAATACCTCGTGTCCCAGCCATAGGCCTCCGCAGCAGGAGCACTCCAACACTGTCACCTGGTCCTCCCCCAGCTGACGGGAATTCAGGCTGTGGTCGGCACAGCAGGGACACTGGAACGAAGTTGCGCTTTCCTTCAGTCGATTTGGGATGATCGAGATTCCACAGTGGTGGCAGTAACGAGCCCGGGAACTGATCCTGGAAACGCAGTTGGGGCAGATGGTCTTCAGGTCCCGCTCATGGAGAGTGAATTTGGCGCTGCAGAAGGGACACAGCTGGCCCCCGGTTCGCTTGGGGGCACCACACGAGGAGCAGCGAATCACCGCAGAGTCCTCACGGATCGTGACCTGGGGAACGGTGATCAGGGTCCCACAACCACAATGGAAATTGCTTCCCGGCTCACGCGCTCCTGCGTCAAATTGCAATTCGCAGGTGGGACAGGCCAAAAGCAGACGCAGTTGTTGGTCGGCACGGGGTAGCCGGGTGGTGGAGCCGGAATCCTGCATATTGTGCAGTTTAGTGCTGACGAATCTGAAATGCTGTGATCCAGCTCGCAGGCTCGGGGCTCTGAAAAGTGGGGCGCTAATCCACCTCTAGCGACCGGCTGGAATCTGTAAGACCTGGCCCTGGTAGATTCGATTCGCATTTCCGATTCCGTTGACGGTCTTGAGTTGAGCCACCGACGTCCGAAAGCGGCGCGCAATTTGGGCCAGAGTGTCGCCCCGTTTTACGCGGTAGCGGGTGACCCCTTGCAACAGGAGCTCTTGACCGGGGTAGATCTGATTGCGGTTGGGAATGGTGTTCAACGCTTGGAGTTGGCGAATTGTGGTACCGAAACGGCTGGCAATCAGAGCCAGTGAGTCCCCTTTTCGCACTGTGTAGCGGATCGGCGCAGCGCCAGAGCCACCGGTTTGGGAACCGTCTGGCAAGATCAGGAGCTGCCCCTGGTAGATTCGATGCTTGTTGGGGATGTTATTGGCCGCTTGCAGCGATCGCTCTGAGATGCCGTGTCGTCGGGCGATCTTAGCCAATGTATCCCCTCGTTGTATTCGGTAGCGCAGCTGTCCATCCGATCCCACTCGGACCGCCGAACTCCCGGGAGTCGGAGTCAGCTTGGCGAGCCCCGCCTTGACCTGCTCCCCCAGTCCGGCTGGAACCCTGAGGTCGATGGCGGCCAGCAAAATCCCGGATGCCCAAACCGACCGGGTCAAGTATGGGTTGAGATTTTGCAAGATCTGGGTTGACAGATGAAGCATCTCCGACAGGTCTTTAATCCGATAGCGGTGGGAGAGTCGAATCTGGTCGAACTCGAGAGCCGAGTCGAAGACCACTCCCGGGAAGAAATGGTCACGATTCTTGGCCACCAAGCCAGCGGCCAGAAACTCGGCATAGAAGTTCTTACTCGCGAACCCGAATAGGCGGGAACGGTGATTCTCGATGATTGAGGAGAGATCGTCTCCATACTTGGCCCGGGCTCGACGAATGCCGTTCGCACCATGATTGTAGGCCGTAATGGCGAGGGGCCAATTGCCCAGAGTCTGGTGGTTCTCCTTGAGAATGTGGGAAGCTGCCCGGGTGGATGCGATGGGATCCAGCCTCTCATCGACCGAGCGGTTGATGGTCAAGAGGGATCGACTCGTCCCGCGCATCAGTTGCCAGATCCCGGAAGCCCCAGCGCTGGAGCGAGCCGCATAGGAGAAAGAGGACTCCTCGAACACAAAAGATAACTTCGAGTTTTCCAGGGTGGTTCGCTACCGTGACAGCAAGGATGGGGTGTCGCCTTATGTCACATAAGGTTGTAATAATATGACTCATGGTCAGGTCATCCGGTTCCCAACGGGCGCATCGCATCAACGAGGCCTTGGAGTTGATCGAGCGATCCGAGTCCGTTTCGCAGGCGGCCGAGGAACTGGCAGGGCGACACGACATTTCCAAGCGGCAAGCCTACCGCTACCTGCGCGAGGCGAAGGAGGTCGGAAAGAGGGTTCCGATTCCGGATGCGAAGGTGGCCTTCACGGTCAAGCTTTCCCGCAAGCTGGTGGGGCGAGTCCGTGGCTATGGCAAGTCGACGGGTCTGAGTTTGAGCGAGATACTCACCCGGGCCCTGGAGGCGTTTCTCTTCAAGAGGGGAGATCGTGGCTAAGACGGGGAAACCCGTGCGAGAGATCCGGCTGGAATACAGCTATGACCGATTGTCGGCGGCCAAGATGGGGCAGGTCTACGGGCTTCTGGTGCCGGATAAGGCCTGGGCGGTGGGAGTAAAGCAAGGGAAGGATCAAAATGAAAGTGGCAGCCATCTACGCCCGAGTCTCCTCGGAAAGGCAAAGGGAAGAGCAGACGATAGCCAGCCAGACGGCAGCTCTAATCAAGTTCGCACAGGATGACAGCTACACAGTTCCGCAGGAATGGGTCTTTGAAGATGAGGGGTACAGCGGCTCGAGGTTGGATCGTCCCGGATTGGAGCGGGTTCGTGATCTGGCCTCAGAAGGCCAGATCGAGACGGTGCTGGTTTATTCGCCGGATCGTTTGAGTCGTAAGTATGCCTATCAGGTTTTGTGGCTGGAGGAGCTGGGACGTCAAGGAGTCGAGGTCCGGTTCATTCAGTCTCCTCAAGCCCGGACACCCGAAGAGCGTTTACTGGTGCATTTTCAAGGGATGATCGCTGAATACGAGCGCGCTCAGATTGCCGAGCGCACACGGCGAGGTAAGAGGCACAGAGCGAAGGCTGGATCGATCAGTGTGCTGTCGGGCGCGCCCTACGGATACCAGTATGTCAGGAAAACCCAGACATCGGAGGCTTACTACCAGGTGATTGAGCGTGAGGCTGAGGTGGTTCGTAAGGTCTACAAGCTGTATACCCAGGATCAGCTGAGCATTGGTGCGATTGTCCGCCGGCTCAACGACGAAGCCATTCCTACTCGTCGAAAGGTTTCGCGCTGGGAGCGCTCAACGGTGTGGGCCATGCTGCGAAACCCGGCCTATAAGGGGACCGCTTGTTTCGGCAAGACGGAGGTGAAGGAAAGAGAAAAGATCACTCGTCCGCTGCGTCGTCGTGGCGGCTATTCACCTCGCAGTAGCGCTAATCGTGAAAAGCCTCGGGAAGAGTGGATCGAGATCCCCGTTCCCGCGATCGTGGATCAGCAGAGCTTTGAACTGGCTCAAGAGCAGTTGGAGAAGAACAAGCGATATAGCCGGCGGCGCACCATCGAACCCACGTTATTGCAAGGCCTGCTGGTGTGCAGCGAATGCGGCTACGCCCTATACCGCAGTTCGACGCGGACGTCCAAGCGCAAGCTCTATTATTACCGTTGCACGGGTTCGGACAACTACCGCCACCCCAATGGACGGGTCTGCAGCAATCGGCCCGTGCGCCAAGATTATCTGGACGATGTGATCTGGAAACAAATCCTGGAACTGCTGCAGGCTCCGAGCTTAATCCGACAAGAGATTGGGCGTCGGATCGAACAAATCCAAAACTCCAATCCAACAAAACAGCGCCGGGGGGCTTTGAGCCGGGAACTTGCCCGAGTTTGCACAGGCATGGGAAAGCTGCTGGATGCCTATCAGGAAGATCTTATTCAGTTGGAGCAACTGAGACAGCGCATGCCAGAACTGAGGAAAAGAGAACAGGCCCTGAGATCGGAGCTTGAAAGCCTGGAAGCTACGGCCGCCGATCAAGAGATTTTTCTGCGATTGGCCGCCGGTCTGGAAAGCTTTCTGACACGTTTGCGTCAATCAGCGGATACTATGAGTGTCATGGAACGACAGAAGGTCCTCCGCTTGGTTGTGAAGGAAATCCATGTCGGTCGGTCAACAATTCAGATCAAGCACTCGATTCCGACTAACAGTTCTGACAGGATCGGTGGCTCGACAGAACCCCCAAAGACACCAAGTTATCTTTTGCGTTCGGGGAGTCAGGACTCCACATGGGGCAGCATTGCCAGCTCAACCGGCAGTCCCTGCTCCCGAAAGGTTCGTTCGATATACGGAAGGTACTGGCCGGAACGTCTCAAGCCGGCAGCGAACTTTGAGCGCACGCCCCGTTGCATCCGTACCGTCTCAGCGAGTTGGCGGAACTGCTTTCCACTCACTTTCTTGCCTATTTCCTGGAGTTGGTTACGAATGGTCGACTGAAGTGGGTTTTGCGGGGAGGCGCCTTTACCAGCTCGCGGAGGGCGGACTGAACCCTGGCCAGTACTTGTTTCAGTCGTCGTTGCTGGCGCTTCCGCTCGGCGCCGTCTCCTTCGATCCCTTTCGAAAAGCGCTCCACGTGGTAGATCAGGCTGACATCGTTCCGGTCATGGAAAATGACTTCATTCTCATCGTACTTGCTGAAGACAGCGACCCAGAAAGTGATCGCTTTGTCGAAACCTTTTTGGGGGAAGTCGGAAGCCAGTTCGTCGAGTGCGAAGTCCTGGCCGAGAAGGGCTGAAGAGAATAGTAAGAGAGTTGCTAACCAGCTGATTTGACGAACCATCAAGGCTGCGGATTATAGCACCGACGTCAGTCATTACTCATAGCTCCCAGCGAACCTCTACTCCAGGCCCGACCTTCCGCACCCCATCCTCGAACTCAGCGAAACGGTACTCTTACTCGTTCGCAGTCCTCGTTTTCCGATTGATGCTGTTCCGGTAGCGCCGGACAGGCGGAAGACGGTCACGGGCAGCGAGTACGATTACGATCCGGAAATGTCCTGACTTCAATGGATTTTCTTGAAGTTGCTTTCTTGAATGAGCCGGCGCAGCCGGAGGGATAGCTAACCCTCTTCTCCGGGTGTCTAGGAGCGTCTCCAAGCTGGCTCAGGGTCGATGCCCAGGCCGTCGGCCACTCGGTTGATGTAGTTGAAATAGGCGGTGATATGGACGATCTCAAGAATTGCTTCGTCGTCGAAGCCCACTGCCCGCAAGTGTTCCAGATCGGCCTTGCAAGCCAGCGCCGGATCCATCGTTAGCTTGGTCGCGTACTCCAACATCTGGTGGTCTGCCGGCGAGAGATCGGCCAGCTGAAAGTCATCTTTGATCTGGTTCACCAGATCTCGTTGCTGAACCTGATCATGGAGATCCTCCCCATGGGCTTCGGTTCAATAGAAACAGTCATTGGTTTTGGAGACGACGACCGCAATCATCTCACGTTGGGCTCGTGACAACTTTCCTGGAGCCTTCATCAGAGCGACGTACAAGGACATCGACTGACGGATGAAGTCCGGCTTGAGGCTCGAAATGCTGACAATGTTGTAGATTTTGCCGGCTCTTTTCTGGGCGGCATCGTATTGCCGCTTCAGGGAGGAGCCGGCTTCTTCCGGCCGAATGACACGAATCCATGGCATGAGTTGTAAACTCCTGGTTTTTGGGAGGTTATTAGAGCAAGTCTTGGATCTCTCGAATAAGCTGCCGCGGTGTTTGGTGAGCGACTTGAATCCGGTGTCGGGCGTTCTGATAGTCGATTCGACGTTGCGCATAGAGTTGTTCGAAGATCTGCCGATTGGAGGCCAGGGGACGATTGGGATGGTACCGGCAACGCTGCCAGGCGAGAGGAAGTTCGATGTCTAGCCACAGCGTAATTGAGCGCGCAGGAATACGCTCCCGATTGGGTGAGTGAAAAGCTCCTCCCCCGAGCGCGATCACTGACGCCGGATCGAGCAGCAGTCGCGATAGTTCCCATCCTTCTGCCCTCCGAAATGTCTCTTCTCCGAGTCTTTGGAAGATGCTCGGAATCGGCAGGCTGTAACGTTCCACTACTCGCTCGTCTAATTCCCGGCAAGCACATCCGAGCGCGCTCCCGAGCCAGGGCAAGACGGTGGATTTTCCACTTCCCATGAAGCCGACCAGCAGAACATGAGCGTTAATCGCCGCCATTGCGCGTCACCTTTTCGAATTCTCGAAAGAAGCCGGGGTCAGAAACTGCGATGCAAGCAGAATCATCGAGCTCGACCGGGGAATCTGACACCAGATTGGCGAGCCAGAATGCCATAGCAATCCGATGATCTCCGAAGGTCTGGACGGATCCTCCCTTGAGCCGAGGCGTAAACGGGACGTGGAAACCATCCGCGAATTCTCGCGCCGCGGCTCCCAGTGCCTGGAGGTTGCTGACGATGGCCTGAATACGGTCACATTCCTTGACTCGAAGCTCGCCCGCGTCGCGCACTGTGAGTCCGTTCCTGACCTGAGTTCCCAGGACGGCCAAGGCTGGAAGCTCGTCGATCAGATTCGGGATAGCTGCCCCTTTCAGCGAATTCGGGAACGCCTGAAACAGTCCCGGCGAATATTCGACCTCCAGATCCTCGACCGGTTCCCCCTGGAAATGGCGACGGTTGTGGAAAACGATCGGGGCAGCCGCCCCTTGCAGCAGCTTCAAGAAGGCTCCGCGGGTGGAGTTCGTACCGACTGACTCGAGGCGAATTCGCGAGCCAGGGGCGAGCAGTGCACCCGCAATGAAAAAGGTGGCCGCGGAAACATCGCCCGGGATGTGCAATTTGGCTGGATTGCGGACGATTCCGGGGCGGAGCCAGATCCAGCCATCTTCTTTCCTGACCTCAATCCCAAAAAAAGGCAGAGCTCTCTCGGTATGGTCGCGACTGGGGGACGGCTCCTGGACACGAGTGACGCCCTGGGCGTGGAGGCCGGCCAGCAGTAGACAAGATTTCAGTTGGGCGCTGGCTATCGGAGTTCGGTAGCTGATGGCCGAGAGCTTCCCTCCCTGGAGCTTGAGCGGAGGACGGTTTCCGGGAGCGGCGGAAATGCGGGCGCCCATTTGTCGCAGTGGCTGGCAGATCCGATCCATCGGACGCTCCCGGAGAGAGGCGTCGCCGGTCAGGATGACAGGGAAGGAGCGGCCTGCCGCCAGCCCGGTCAGCAGTCGCAGGGCAGTACCGCTGTTGCCACAATCGAGGGGATCGCTCGGAGCCTCCCAATTTGCTAGACCGCGGCCCGCGATCTCTGTGCTTCCTTCGGCTTGCTGAATCTCGACACCCAATTGGCGGAGGCAGCGCAGTGTGCTACTGCAGTCCTGGCTGGGTGAATAGTTGATGAGGCGAGTTTTACCCGAACCGGCGGCGGCCAAAAGGGCATAACGATGCGAGATCGACTTGTCGCCAGGCAGTTGAACCGAACCTACAAGTGAGGCCCGTTTGCGCTTATTCATGATTCCAGGGAGGAAAGAGATTCGGGGCCGGAGAAGTTGATGAGAAGGTCCTTGAGTTCCTTCACTCGATCCCTAAATTGAGCAGCTTTTTCGAACTCGAACTTCTGGGCTGCAGCCTGCATCTCCTCCTCGAGTTCTCTGATTCTGACCTCGATTTCAGCCGTCGACGAGTATTCTTCCGAAGCCTCAGCCACCAGTGGAACCTCGTAGTAGTCCATCCGAGTCATTTCCAGCAGAGTTGCATCGATCGGCTTGAGAATCGTCTCTGGAGTGATGCCATTCTCGAGATTGTAACGATCCTGGATCTCGCGCCTTCGAGTCGTCTCGTCGATTGCGCGCTGCATCGAGTCGGTGATCCGATCGGCATACAGAATGGCCTTGCCGTAGAGGTTGCGGGCTGCGCGACCTACGGTCTGAATGAGGGCTGTACCGCTCCTGAGAAAGCCTTCCTTATCGGCATCCAGAATTGCCACCAGGGACACTTCGGGTAGATCCAGTCCTTCGCGTAGCAGATTGACTCCGACCAAGACGTCGAAGCGGCCCAAACGCAGGTCGCGCAAGATACTGATGCGTTCCAGGGTGTCGATTTCGGAGTGCAGATAACGAACCCGGACACCTACTTCAGTGTAGTACTCGGTGAGCTCCTCAGCCATCCGCTTGGTCAGCGTCGTAACCAGAACCCGTTCATTCTTTTCGGCCCGAGTCCGAATTTCTTCCAGAAGATCATCGATTTGACCGCGCACCGGCCGGATCTCGATTTCAGGGTCCATTAGTCCGGTTGGGCGAATGACCTGCTCGACCACCACCCCCAGCGTCTTATTCAGTTCATAGGGACCCGGGGTTGCCGACACGTGGAGGATTGGGGGAACTCGTTGCTCGAACTCCGCGAAATTGAGTGGCCGGTTATCCATCGCCGAAGGGAGGCGAAAACCGAACTTCACCAGGTTCCGCTTGCGAGATTGGTCCCCTTCGTACATTCCTCGCACCTGAGGAATCGTGACGTGGCTCTCGTCGACGAACAGGAGAGCGTCGTCAGGAAGATAATCAAGCAGCGTGGGAGGAGGCTCTCCGGGTTGCCGTCCCGTCAGGTGTCTCGAGTAGTTCTCGATTCCACGGCAATAGCCGACGGTCTTGATCATTTCCAAGTCAAACATGGTGCGCTGGTGCACTCGATCGGCTTCCAACAGCCGTCCCTCTCCCTCCAATCTTCCTCTGAAATCTTCGAGTTCGGCCTTGATGCTGTCCACCGCACGGTCCCATTGGCCTCTCGGGATGACGTAGTGGGATTTGGGATAGATTGGAATCCGCTTGTGTTGCTTGAGAACTTCTCCAGTCAGGGAATCGAACTGATAGATTCCCTCGATTTCGTCTCCGAAGAGTTCGATCCGAATGCCGTAATCCTGATAGGACGGAATCACTTCGATCACATCGCCCCGCACCCGGAAGCTCCCCCGGACCAGATTGTGATCATTTCGGCTGTATTGGATCGCAACCAATTTCTCGAGGATTTCCCGTCGATCAATGTGCTGGCCTTCGTTCAACATCATCAGCATTCCGTAGTAGGCCTCGGGTGAGCCGAGACCATAGATACAACTGACACTCGCCACGATGATGCAATCCCTCCTCTCGAACAGCGACCTGGTGGCCGAGTGACGAAGCCGGTCGATCTCTTCGTTGATGAGGACCTCTTTCTCAATATAGGTATCGGTTGAAGCGATATAGGCTTCCGGTTGGTAGTAATCGTAGTAGCTGACGAAGTACTCAGCCGCGTTTTCGGGAAAGAAATTGCGGAATTCTTGGTAGAGCTGAGCGGCCAGCGTTTTGTTGTGGCTGAGCACCAGGGCGGGTCGATTGAGCTTCTCGATCAGACGGGCCATGGTGTAGGTCTTGCCCGACCCTGTGACGCCCAGGAGCACCTGGTGTTGCTCGCCACTGGCGAATCCTGCACACAGTTCTTCGAGGGCTCTCTGCTGATCTTCACTCGGCGAGAACCGGCTGGAAAGACGGAATTGACCTGACTGAGTTAATGCGTCTCCGTAAGCGATCCCCTTATAGGTGATTTTTCCCGATTCAGCCATCTGAGTATTATATCTGGCCGGTTGGGTGGCGGTCGAAGATCCACCAAGAATCGCGGGCAGACTCCCCTCAGCCGTCAAAATCTGATAAACAGGCCTGACAATGAGCAAAATTTTGAGACGAGCCTTCTGCTGGGGAGTTTTGGGCGGCGTTCTTGGAACCGGATACTTGCAAGCCACCAGCCGGATTGAGTATACGATTTCGCTGAAGGGCCGGGCCGAGAATCGGCTGCATGTACGGATGCGGTTGCGAGATGTGCCCGACGAACCCCTGCGGGTGGCTCTTCCGGTCTGGAACAATACCTATCAGATCCGGGACTTCGCGCGCTTTATCGATCAGATCGAGGCGGTAACCCCGGAAGGCATCCCATTAGAGTTTCACCGCTCGGCCAAATCGAGCTGGCAGCTGATCCCGCAGGGCAATCGGGAGATCGAGATCCGTTATACGATCCGGGCCTCTTTGCCGGGGAGTTTCAGCGCAGAAGTGACGGCAGAGCACGCCTTTTTGCACGCTGCACTGATCTGCTTGTTCTTGCCCGAACACCGGCGGGTGCCGCACGTGGTTCGATTCGAGGACTATCCCCCAGCCTGGAAAGTGGCGACCGGTCTGGAATTGTCTGAGGGTGGGTACCGGGCCGACGACTACGATCACCTGATCGATTCTCCCTTCGAGCTGGGCACTTTCGAATTGAGGGCGTTCCAGAGAGATAAGGTCGAGTATCAGGTAGTGGTGCACGGAAGACGGGAAAGTTTTGCTCTCGACGATCTGGTCGCCATGTTGGAAAGAATTGTCGATTATCAGGTTCGTCTGATGGGATCAGTCCCGCTTCGCCGCTACGTCTTTCTCTATCACGTCAATGAACGTGGGTCGGGAGGTATGGAACACCGCAACTCCACTGCGATCGGACTGCGTAGAGCCAGGGTGGCCCAGGATATCGGCTCAGCCGCGGATGTTTCCGCCCACGAGTTCTTCCATCTCTGGAATGTCAAGAGGATCCGGCCTGCCGAGTTCGACGAGATGAACTGGCTGCAAGAAACTCCCACTCGCGCGCTTTGGCTTTCCGAGGGTGGGACTTCGTATTATTCGCTCTTGACACGGATTCGGGCCGGATTCATCGACGAGAGTCAGTTCTATGTGAACTTGAGCCGTGAGATTCGTAATCTCCAGAATCGACCGGCTCGCCTCGAGCAGAGTGCGGAGCAATCGAGTTGGAAAACGTGGTTTGATCGGTATCCAGAATAGCGACGGCCGGAAAGTAGTATTTCCTACTACAACAAGGGCCTGCTGATCTGCTTTCTGCTCGATCTGGAAATTCGTCAGCGAACCGGCAATCGGCGCAGTTTTGACGACGTAATGCGCCTCATGAATGTCTGGTTCGGAGAGAGAGGAGTCGGGTTCCTGCCGGGGGACATCCGACGGGTCGTTGAATCGGTTGCTCAATCCAGTTTTGAGGATTTCTTTAAGCGATTTGTGTCGGGTGTCGAAGAACTACCTTACCAGCGAATCCTGGCAATGGCCGGCCTGGAGTTGAACCGGGAATCCAGGACGGAACTGGATCCGGGATTCTCACTTACCCGGAACTTCGACGATGATCCGGTGGTGACCGCGGTTAACCCCGGGTCACCGGCCGCCACGGCTGGATTGTTGGTGAACGATCGATTGCTTCGCCTCAACGGACGTTCTGTGGGCCGCGAAGACCCGTTGAACGGAGTGACGGCCGGGCGCCCCCTGGACCTCACGGTGCAACGAAGAGGGCAAGAGCTAGAATTACGGTTCTCGCCCCAGATTCGGTCCGATGAAGCGTTCCAGATCCGCGTGTCTCGCGACTCTACTCCTCTTCAGCAGCAAATTCGGGAATCGCTCTTAGCCCGGATTATGCAAGAGATCCGGATTCGAGTGGATTGGGGACCAGAAAAAATGCCGTAGCTCTCTGATATAAAAGGGTTTATTAAACAAATCCTTATCGGAGAACTACGGCAATGTCAAACCCAGTCTGTCAGACCACCCTGGCATTTCACTCGCACACACAAATCACGGCTCGTTTTGATGGTGGGAACCTGACTTCCGATGCCGGATGGCTGTTGTTTGGTTCCCTGGATCGGCAAGATCGACTCTGCGAGGACTTCAGTTCGTGTATTGCGGATAGCCGGGACCAACGCTACGTTCGTCATGAGCAGTTAAAGCTGATCCGACAACGAGTCTTTCAGATCGTTGCCGGGTACGAAGACTGCAATGACGCGGACACGCTGCGCTCGGATCCCATGCTCAAGACCGTCTGTGATCAGTTACCTGAGAGCGATCCTGACTTGGCCACCCAGGCAACTTTTTCCCGTTTGGAAAACTCTGTCAGCAAGAAGGATCTCATGCGTCTGAGCCGGGGGTTCCTACAGCGTTATGTCCGCTCGCTGAAGAAGAGACGCCCCGACCAGGTCATCTTGGACCTGGACAGTACTGACGACCACACTCACGGCCAGCAGGAATTCTCTTTTTACCACGGCTATTACCGAAACCACATTCTGCATCCTTTGCTGATCTTCGATGCCGTTACGGGGGACCTGGTCACTGTCGTATTGAGGCCTGGAAACAAGGGGGCTGCCTCTCACATCGTTCCTATTCTGAAACGAATCGTGAAAGCCATTCGACGAGAAGTTGGCAAGGAACTTCAAATTGAGATCCGGGCCGACAGCGGCTTTGCCACGCCTCGGCTCTACGAGTTCTGTGAATCTGAAGAGAACAAACTCCAATATGTCATGGGGTTAAGCCGGAACCCCCGCCGGCAACGGATGGTCGAGCCGATGCTCGAGTCGACTCGACTCAGGTTCGACGAGTTCGAGGAAAAACAGCGTCAGTTTGACGAGTTTCTTTATCGAGCCGGCAGCTGGGATCGATTCCGTCGCGTCATCGTCAAAGTGGAAGTCGACCATCGGGGGATCAATCGTCGCTTTGTGGTCACCAACCGAGACGATCTCTCTTCCCAGTCCCTTTATGATCACTACACCGATCGAGGACAGTCGGAGAACTTCATCAAGGCTTTTAAGAACCATCTGAGTATGGATCGGCTGAGCTGTCATCGATTCCTGGCCAACCAGTTTCGACTTCTCCTGCATGGGCTGGCTTACCAGATGTTCGTCCGACTCCGCGATTATCTGTATGGAACCCCCTGGCAGAAACTCGAAATCGAAACTTTGCGTCGCCGGGTCCTCAAAATTGGGGCGCGGGTTCGACAAACCACTCGACGCATCTGGGCCCATCTTTCCTCCGGCTTTCCGGAGCAGGCCCTTTTCCTCCTCGTCTTGAATCGCCTTAACTCCAGCTAGGAGTCTGCGCGGCAGGAAATGTCCGGGCTGGTGAATAAAATGGCGATATGGGAACGACATTTCGGAAGTACCAGCCGGAGCAGAGCTTCTTGCTACCCCCCTCCCCGCGAGATTGGTTGCCGGAAGATCATCTGTCCTACTTTATCTCCGAAACGGTGGATGAGCTGGATCTGAGTGGATTCTACGCGCCGTACGAAGGGGACGGGCGGCGCAATCGGCCGTTTGATCCGAGGATGATGGTGAAGATCCTGATTTATGGGTACGCGACGGGAACGTTCTCGTCGCGGAAACTGGCTCGTCGAGTGTATGAGGACGTGGCTGTTCGAGTGTTGTCGGCGGGTAATTTTCCAGCCCACCGGACGATGGCGGAGTTTCGTCAACGTCATCTCAAAGAGTTCAAGAAACTGTTTGGACAGGTGGCGCGGATCGCGGCCGAGGCGGGATTGGTCAAGCTGGGGCGAGTGGCGGTGGACGGCTGTAAGATCAAGGCCAACGCCAGCAAACATAAGGCGATGAGCTATTCACGGATGTTGGAAGAAGAGAAAAGGCTGGAAGGAGAGATCGCCGAACTGTTGGATCGTGCGCAGCAGGTGGATAAAGCGGAAGACGAGCTCTACGGCGAAGAGAATCAGGGAGACGAACTGCCTGAAGAGTTACGCCGCCGCGAAAGATCGGCTGAAAAAGATCGGGGAGGCAAAGCAGCGCGTGGAGCAACGGCAGGCCGAGGCGGATCGGAAGCGCGGCCGCAAGCCCGGAGACGGTCGCAAGAACCCGCGCGGAGGACGCCCCTTCAAGCGGGAGTTTGGAGTTCCCGAGGAGAAGGCCCAAGACAACTTTACAGATCCGGAAAGTCGAATCATGAAGAGCTCTGGGGGATTCGAACAATGCTACAACACGCAAGCCGCTGTGGATGAGGAGACACAGATGATCGTGGCCACGGGGGTTACCAATAACGCGGCCGACAACAGACAATTACTGGGGATGATCGATGCGGTCCAAGAGAACCTGGAGCACCCTCCCGAGCAGGTAGTGGCCGACGCCGGGTATAAGTCCGAGGAGAACTTTGAAGGTCTAGAAGAACGCGAGATCGATGGCTACATCTCTTTGGGGCGAGAGGGGCGAGATCCAGAGCCGTCGGAAAATCTCCCCGCCACGCTGCGCATGTTCAAGAAGCTGGGCACGGAGGCGGGGCAAACTGTCTACCGCCGGCGCAAGGTGATCGCGGAACCTGTATTCGGCTGGGTTAAACAGGTCCTTGGCTTTCGAACCTTCAGCTTGAGGGGACTCGAGAAAGTGGAAGGCGAGTGGGACCTGGTCTGTCTCGCCCTGAACTTGAAACGCATGAATGGGCGCCTACCCACCTGCTGAGCAGGTTCGGACGGAAAGATGCCCTCCCCCTGGGCTCATTTTCAGCAGTTCGGCCGCCTCTGCAAGCGGAAGCACGATAAAGATCGCCCTTTCTCTTATAGGGCACCCCGAAACATAAACGCAAGAATTGGAAATTCCACGTTGATCAGAAACTCCTGCCGCGCAGACTCCTAGCCAACAAAATGTTGCGGCCGATCTCTGTGTCGAGAGTCGTCGAAGATGCCGGGTATCGACTTCCTCCTCTCTCCTTGACCTCGACTCGCAAGACCCGTTCGCAATTGGCACGTTATTTCGGAATCGCTCGTCTAGCTGCCGAATCCATCCCATATTTCATTGCCGTTCTCTCCAACCATGGCTACCATATAAGCCATGACACACTCATCATTCAGGTCGACATTGGTGCTTCTACTTACTGGTATCGTGTTCAGTGGCTGCCAGCTGGCTCCCGAGCCGGAAGTGGAGCTGCCGTTAGAGGAACGAGCTCAGGGCATCCACGAGCGCGTTATTACGCTGGATACCCATAACGACATCAATCCGGGGAACTTCACAGACGAGCGGAACTATACGATGAACCTGACCACCCAGGTCAATCTTCCCAAGATGAATGCTGGTGGTCTGGACGTTGCCTGGTTTGTGGTCTTTGTTGGACAGGGGCCACTCACGGAAGAAGGCTATGCTGGAGCTACACAGAGTGCCATGGCGAAATTCGAGGCCATTCACTGGCTGGCGGAAGAAAAGGCACCCGATCAGATCGAAATCGCCTACACCTCGGATGATGTCCACAGGATCATAGCCTCAGGTAAGAAGGTGGCTATGATCGCCATCGAAAATGCCTACCAGGTCGGAATGGATCTCGGCAACATCAAGAGATTCCAAGAGCTGGGCGGTCGTTACATGTCATTAGCTCACAACGGCCACAGCCAGTTCTCCGATTCGAATACCGGAGAAAGAGACGATGTCTGGCTGTACAACGGTCTGAGTGACCTGGGGACTCAGGCCGTTGCCGAGATGAACAAATGGGGGATCATGATCGACCTCTCGCATCCCTCGAAAGAAGCCAACATGCAGGTTTTCGAGCTGACGCGCGCTCCCGTAATGGCATCGCATTCCGCAGCCCGAGCCATGAACGACGTGAGTCGCAACATGGATGACGAGCAGCTCATGGCGCTGAAAGAAAATGGTGGCGTCATTCAGACCGTGGCCTTTAGCAGCTACGTAAATTCCGAGAAGAATAGCGCTTACCGGGATGCCTTGAACTCAATTCGGAGTGAGATCGCTGCTGAAATGGGGGTCGAGCTCATTGCCAACCGTCGCCAGTTGCGCCAGATGTCTCAAGAGGAGCGTGAAGCCTACCGCGAAAAAGTCGCCCCCGTTGAGGAAGCACTAGCGGCTCGCATGGCCGATGTTGAGGCCCAGCCTGTCGACGTCAGCGATTTTGTCGATCACATCGATTATCTAGTGGGAAAAATCGGTCTGGATCACGTAGGAATCAGTTCGGATTTCGACGGTGGAGGCGGAGTCGAAGGGTGGAACGATGCTTCCGAAACTTTCAACGTTACTCTAGAACTGGTCAAGAGAGGTTACACGGAAGAGCAAATTGGCAAACTATGGAGCGGCAACTTGCTCCGTGTACTGGACGAGGTTCAGCGCATCGCCAAAGAGATTCAAGCTGAAGAGTGAGTCCCGTGACGACACTGATGAAATGGAATCGCAGAGGCAAAGTGTAAAGGCCGCAACCGAAAAGGAGTCAATTTGAGTCGACCGCCGAGCCGATGAGACCGAAGTACGGGTATCGGAGCCGCAAGCGGAAGCGCCGCGCCGGTTTTAAGGGGAGTTTCAGCAGATCGTCGCCAAGCTTTCCCGCGCTCGCGCTGCCGCTTGGCGCTCTAAAATTGGGCGCTCCAAACCCGCGTTCAGGCAGTCGCCCCCAACCTGAGCTGCGTTCGGCACCGGTCAGAGAATGCATCATGCTCAATCCACGGCATAGCTTATGCACTGCTGTTCTCTTGCTGGTAGTGATTGTCTTGTTCGCTGCTCCTCGGCTCGCGAGTGCACAGAATCCCCAGCAACGTCCCAATATCGTATTGATGTTCCCCGACAACCTCGGCTGGGGCGAGGTGGGTGTTTATGGGAGCGTGCGCGGCGTCCGGACACCACGAATTGACCAGATTGCCGCTGAGGGTATGCGGCTAAATAACTTCAATGTCGAGTATTCCTGCACGGTCTCGCGCATCGCGTTGCTCACGGGGCGTTACGCAGCGCGAGCTGGTGGGACACAAGCCACGGGAATGACACTCTGGGAAGTCACGATCGCCGAGGCCTTGAAGACCTTGGGGTATGCGACCGGGCTGTTTGGGAAATGCCACGTCGGTGGAGATGAGTGGGAAGGACGACGGGAGCCGACGGATCAGGGCTTCGATGAGTGGTATGGCATCCCGGGCACAAGCCACACCGCACAGTTCACGAGCTTCGAGACGTGGGATCCGGACACCATGGAGGAACATCTGGGAGGGCAAAGCAGGTGAGCGGCCCCGCAAGGTGAAGCCATATAATCTCGAGACCCGCCGTACCGTGGACCGCGAGGCCGCGGAACTGGGCATCACGTTCATGGAGCGGAACGTCGAGCAGAGTCGGCCCTTCTTCTTCTTTTATCCGATCACCCAGATTCACTTCCCGACGCTGGCTCACCCGGATATCGCGGGCAGCACCGGGGCCGGAGATATGGGCGATGCCATGGCGGATGTCGACCACAATGTCGGCCTGGTACTCGACGCGATCGATCGTCTGGGGATCGAGAAGAACACGATCGTCTTCTGGTGTACCGACAATGGTGCCGAGAGGCGGAGACCGTGGCGCGGCTCCGCTGGACCTTGGAACGGCTTCTATAATTCTGCGATGGAGGGCGGGATCCGAACGCCCTGCGTTATTCGCTGGCCAGGTCGCATCCCGGCGGGGCAAGTGTCGAACGAGATTGTCCATCAGGTGGATTTCTTTCCTACTCTTGCAGCGGCGGTGGGAGCCCCCGAAATCGTCCCCACGGACCGTCCCATTGACGGCGTGAACCAACTCCCCTTCCTGGAGGGCAAGCAGCCCCGGTCGAACCGGGACAACGTCATCTTCATGGGGCAGGGTGGCCAGCCGTTAGCGGTCAAGTGGAAGGACTGGAAGTTCTGGTTTAACTTCCGCCCCGAGCCGGGTGACCCGGATCCAACCTCGACAATGAGACTCTTTCACCTACGGTCCGATCCGAAGGAAGAGACGGACGTCAAGGACTTTAACCCCTGGGTGAAGAGTGTCATCGACAAGATCGTCGCCGAATACATGGCGACGACCGAGAAATTCCCGAACGTTCCGATCGATGCTGACGATCCGTACCGCCCGTCTCGCGGTCGGCAGTAGGGTCAGCGCGCAATGTAGCCATTAGGAGATGAAGGATGAGACGACTGACGGGTTTGTTGGGAGCCGTTGCGATGGCAATCATTGCAACCGGCCTCGCCGCTCAGGCGAGCCCTGACTTTTCCGGAGTGTGGACGGTTCAATCCGCACCCCGAGGGGGTCGCGCTGGCGGTCGAAGTGGTTCCCTGGGGAGCGGATGGGGTCCGTCCTTCACGATCTCCCAGCAGGCGGACAAGCTGACGGTCGAGCGCATCTTCTTTTCGCGCGGGGACCTACAGCCGGCGCTGAAATTTCGCTACTCTCTGGACGGGTCCAAGACTACTAACACGGTGCTGATGGGCCGCGGGATGCAGGAACATCGCTCGACTGCCGCATGGCAAGGGGACAGCCTGATCATCACAACAACCTACTCTTTTGCCAACCCTGAGGATGGCCGGACAGTCACCAGTGAATTGCGGCAGACGCTGAGGTTACAACGAGGCCGACGGCTGACATCGCCTCCCTCACTCGTGGTTGAAACGACGAGAAGCGGTATTCTCGGCGGGCCCCCGTCGACCACTCGGACCGTCTACACGAAGCCCGGATGAGCCAGGATCAAGATTGTGCCGCAGTAGCACTGACGGTGCTTAAGCTTGGCTTCGCCTCTTTGCTGCGGGCTCTCGAGATACTTCCTCAGGCACCCGAGTTGCAACAAGCCATGGGGGCTGCTGCATGTTCGCCGGACTAGGGGCGAACGCGGGAGCATCGGAACTGGGGCGGGGACCGCCCAAACGCTCACGATCGTTCTTCTGTACATCCCTTTGACCCTGATTTGCTCACGGCACTCGCTACCTACAGCAGTGACTCCGGGGAGATCGAGGCGTCGATTGGCCACGCTGAGCGGCTCTTTGCAGTGCTCCCGCACGAGCCGGGGACCCGGCTGTTGCTGACTCAGCCAGGCTTCGCGGAAGTAAGGGGGTGATGGCAACGGCTATCACAGTTTTTCGGTAGCCCCTCTGAGCTTTCCCGCGCTCGCGCTGCCGCTTGGCGCTCTGAGAGTCGGCCTTCCATACTCGACGCCCGCGCGATCGACTCCCACTGCAGGCACGACTATCAGTGCCGCAAGCGGAGCGCAGCGTTCTGGCAGACCGCGGGTCGGCTAGTGTACTGTCCGGGAGGTTCCCGTTGCCAATTCGGGATGAGTTTTGATCGCCAGCGAGGCGCGCAAGGCAGTCATACCAGGGGTCTTCCGACGTAGCGCAACAAAGCTGGCGGTCAAAAGGCGCCCGAAGTGGCATCGGGAACTTTCCGGACAGTGCACTAACCACCGAAACAATTGCCCATCACCTGATGACCACGGTTGCGGTGGCGGAGCCTCCCAGGCTGGATGTCACGGTCACTGTGCCGGGATTTGCCACGGGTCTCTTCTTGAATTCGTATTTGCCCTTTTTGAATCTCATCTGCCCGTAGCCCACCAGTGTGAGAACCGCACCGGGCTGCTCGCTGCTGGTGGCCGTCACCTTCAACTCCTGTCGGCTGGCTTTCCATTCGGCAGTGAGAATCGTCACTACGTCACCCGAGGGTGCGGGAGCGGTGGTGAAGCTCCAGATGGGCCCCGCGGTGATGTCGTGTCCGTTCACCTCATCGATTGCCCAGTAGTAAGTGGCATCAAAAGCCAGAGTTCCTGGATCAAACGAATTGGCCCCCTGGTTCCCCAGGAATTCGGGCGTTGGATTGGTGCCGAAATAAACATCATGGGAAGCCGCTCCGGAACCGGCGGTCCAGCTCAAGACGACATCGATAGAAACGCCGGTCGCTTCGTCGGCAGGGAGGGGATTCGAGGCCGCTCCCGGCGGCCCTGGTACGGGTTCGGTAGTGAAACTCCAAACCGCTCCCGAGGTGGTTCCGTTGCCGTTCACCTCATCGATGCTCCAGTAATAAGTAGTGGCGTTGGCCAGGGGGCCCGGGTCAAAGGTGGTCCCTAGCTGATTGCCCTGGAATTCAGCTCCTCCTGGACTGGGATTGATGCCCAAGACACGTCGTGAGAATCGGTATCCGAACCGGCCGTCCAGCTGATTGTAGCGCTTAGGGAAACGTCAGTTGCTCCGTCGGCTGGATTTGGGTTGCCGGCCTGGCCAGGTGTCGGTGGTGCTGGTGCTCCTGCGACCACTGCCGTATCCGACCCACCGAAACTGGAGACTACCGTTACAGTCGACGGAATCGGCAAAGGCGCCAGGGGCTTGATTTTTCGCTCGTACTTGTCCCTCTTAAACGTCATTTCTCCGTAGCCGATGACGGTGAGAAGGGGCTGGGGCTGTGCGCTGCTGGTTGCCTTGATCCTTAGTTCATCCTTGCCTGCGTTGTACTTTGCCTCGATGATCGTCACTACGTCGGGCGGAGCCTCCTCGGCGGTCGTGAAACTCCAGACATCGCCCGTCGTGGTACCCTCGCCGTTCACTTCGTCGATGCGCCAGTGGTAGGTCACATTGTGACTGAGGGTGGGTAAGGCGAACGAGTTCCCCGTCTGATTCCCCTGGAACTCTGCTCCACCAGGGCTGGGATTGGTGCCGAAGTTCGATCCGAGGAGGTTTCCCTCCCGGGGTCTGCGCAACCGGGGCTCGAGGACCCGGTCGGGAGATCTTTGGACTCTTGGTACACGCCACCCCGAGCAGGATCAGGAGCGACAACAAAACCCAAAACCGCTTGGCCGTTACTTTCATCGCACAAAGAGTCTAGCCTGTCCTCCGAAGAAACTCCATCGAAAACCTAAAGCTTGTAATTCCTTCACTTAGACATGAGAATGAGCTTACGTGTTGAGCGCTAGGCGTTCACGGCCAGCCTTTTTCAAGTGACTTGAATTCTGGGGGATCTGATGAGAGTTGAGTTTCCGAAAAACTTGCCCGTGAAGCTTCGCATTGTGATCGTGACTAGCAGTTTGGCTCTGGCCATGGCCGCGACTCAGCCACTCAGTCAAGTTGCCCAACGTGAAGCCAGGAGCAATCCTGCAGTGATTCAGGCGGCGGGCCGCGGCTACCCCTGGATCCACCTCACAGATGGTCGGCTCCTGGAGACTACTTACAAGGTTGACGGCCAGGAGCTCCGGGCTTTGCGACGAGACGATCTCGAACCCCTGTCGCTGGTTGCCGGCGATCTGGATGAGGATGGAACCCAGGACTTGATTGCCGGCTACGCTACGTCGACGGGCGGGCTCCTGATGATCTATCGGAGCAACCCCGACGCCATCTACCCCAACTCCAAAGAGGCCCAGGAACGCAAGAGAGCGGGCACGTTCACGGATGCTCCATTCCTTTCACCGGCCCAGAGTGGCCGTGGCCAGCCTGCTACTACTGAACTGACCCTGGTCAATCCCAATGGCGAGAGTATCGATGTCGATCTGACGTTGTTCGACACGGCTCCGGTGGCGGCCAGTTCGCAGCCTGCCAGCGCCTCACCGCGGACCTTTGAGCGGACTGTAACGATTGCTCCCAAGGGGTTTCTGCACGGAAGTGTCAGTGACGTCTTCGGGATCAGTGAAGAGATCTCATCCGGCTATGTGATGGTCGAAGTGACTTCCGGGCCAGGGGCGATTGGGTTCGTGCGAATTCAACTGCTGGACCAGCAGACCGTGATCGGGCTGAATGCCCAAGCTCCGGGCGAAGGGACCGAGTCCTTCTCGGCTCAGCTGGCCGCTGAGCCGGGCGTCCTCTTCACGAACACCTCGCTCATCAACACCTCTCTCGAAACGCGGGTGGTTACCCTGACCGCGCTGGGCGAGGACGGCAGCCCGCTAGGCGATTCCGTCGTTGTGCAACGCGGGCCCGGTGAACAGTTTGATCAGGATGCGGGCAGCCTTTTCATCCCGGCCTTTTCCACCCTTCAGGGCTCTTCCCCTGTGGTCGGATCCCTGAAAGTGGAGTCGGATGGTCCGGGAGTCATCGGAGACGTGATCTTTGGTGACCCGTTGGCCTTTGAGTTCGCGGCTGCGTTGCCGCTCCAGAGCCAGGCCTTTCGCCACGCCGTCTTCAGCCAGGTCGCCAACATCACCGACTTTTTCACAGGTCTGGCTTTTTTCAATCCGGGTGAAGTGGCTGCACAACTGACCATCCGGGTGGTCACTGCCGAAGGAGTGCTGGTGGGCGAAACGACCCTGGAACTGGGGCCGGGTCAGCGGCGCTCCAAACTCGTGCCCGAGCTGATCGCCGCCTCGGCAGGTCAGGCGGGAGGCTACGTCGAGTTCAGCTCAGACCAGGCCTTGATCGCCCAGCAACTCTTCGGAGCTCTGGGACCGCTAGGAATCAGAATGCTTTCCGCCGTGCCGCCGACCAGTCTCGATCGATAAACGAGAGCTTGGCGCTGATGCCAGGAGGAAACTCGATTTCAGTTTCTTTCTCCAATGATCCGGCCCGACCTGAGCTGGCTCGTACAAGGCGTATTGAGTGAGTAGCAACAGGCTCTGCGAATCCAGCGTCCCGCACGTGTCGAAGATTCTTGAGCTTTCGGATTGAGAACATTCCGCCCGGTTTCTATACTCTGGAGGCCTGGCACGAGTACTTTGGCAAACAAGAGATCGAAGTCTCTATCGAACCGTCCCAGACAGCCTGCGTCGAGTTCACTTCGAGAATCGATCACCCTGACGAAAGGGGCAATCGCATGCGATCCCGTTCTTTCTTACGATTGGACTTATCCTCGCCCCCGGCTGACGCCGGATCATTCACGAAAGAAGCCGGAAGAGCTCCCTCGCTCACGCTTCGGGCTCCGTCGGAAAGCTTCGAAGCTGACGCGGCACGTGGCCAAGATCTTTCGGAGCCTGAAGCGTCAGCGAGGGAGCTCTTCTCGAAATCACGGTGGGTATGGGTTGCCGTAGCGGTGATCTTCTCCGTCGCCCTGACATCCTGCCGGAACGAGGCTCCGCAGGCAGAGCCCCCGGCTCCTCCCCCGGCCACTCCGCGCCTCCAGCCCGGTACGGAGATGGGACTCTATGCGCCGGAGCAGCATGACCTGTACAGCGGGGACTTCGTCATCAGTGCCGGCAGGGTGCACCAGGTTGGTCGGCTGGATGATCCTCCCGGCTGGGACCACGTGGACAACCAGGCTCAGACTGTTCATCCGGTCGAGGGCAGCATCGACTTGGATGTCAATGAAATCGAGAACACCGGCACCTTTGTGGCTCAACTCAAGGTTCCAGCAGGAGATCTAGTGATCGAAATGGATCGCTTCCACGAATTCAGCCCCTGTCAAGACGGAGGCATTGCAGCCTTTATTTTCGAGCATGGAGATTCCGGTTGTGGAGACACCAATTGGCCTAAGTCACTGCTCTATGTGGCAGGCTGGGGCTTCGGCCACGCCACTTTGAACGGTGAGCCGCTCTACGAGGAGTTCCAGATCCATTTCATGGTCACCCAGGGCATGCGCAATCGAGATACGTTACAGGCAAACTACCCTCTCTTGAACAAGCGGAGTCCGGCCGGTGCGGTGGATCCTGCGGCGCAGCAGTTGGATTTCTTTATCCGAAGTCCCGAAATCGACGATAGAAACAACCCGAACAGGGCGGTCTTCGATCATTTCTTTGCCATGGAAGTCACCTGGAAATGATCTAAACCGTAAGGCGGGAATGGTTTAACTTCTAGGGCAACAGTGGCGGAACCATGGGACGAATTAGTGGTGGACGAAGTTTGATTCCCACTTGATCCGCGTATAGGCGATACGGAAACCCTGGCGTTCGGCGTTGCGCTGAGAAGCCGAGCCAGGTTGAGCACACATCATCGCTACATCGCAGCCTTGTTGGTGGCTGAAGTGAAGACGTTTCGCCAGCAGAGCTTGCTGTGCACCTTGACGGCGGGCCGGTGGAATGGTGGCAGCGCCCGCCAGCAGTGCGACTCCGTCATGAATGCTGAGGGCCGTCGCCGCGATTGGCTGCCCTGCAATTTCTGCTAGGAAGAGGACGCCGTCCTCCCGTGCCGCCATCACGGGGCCGATGCCCCGTAGGTATTCCTTCAGCTAGGGGTATTCACTCCAGCCTTCGACGGTGACCCGAACCCAGATGTCCCGCTCCGTTTCTGCTATCTGACGTACTCTGATCCGCTCATTGCATGAGGCCCTGGCCGCAGCGGTGGGGAGCCCCAGGTACATGACGCTCGAGAGTTCCAATGGACGGTAGCCGACGACGTTGAGTAATTCCAGCAGAGGAGGACGCATCAGAGCCAGTGGACTGATTTCGTGGTAGACAGTAGAGCCGCGGTCGTGGAAGAAGCAGGCAAGCTCTTCCAGGTGTTCCGGCGTGATCTTGTCGAACAGTCCGAGACCAAAACTCTGGGTTAGCGGGGAGTCGATGCCGTCGAACATGGCGTAGGCTCCGGCCACTTCTATCCACTCAGCGTGGATATTCGGAGTGACGCGGGCTCGAGCTTCGACAAACCGGGCGTTGGCATGGGCTTCCGCTCGCTCCAGGCGGCGCGCAAGATCGAGGTCGGCAAAGAGACTCTGTGTCATCTCACTATCCTTGAATTGGTCAGCAAGTGTCCGCCTCGGGCGGAGCCTTGTAGGATAACTTCCCAGGTTGTCATCCCGATTAAAGTCGTAAGCTGGACTCGGAGCGGAATGCAACAACAACGGTCTCTCAGGAGCCAAGGGAGCCGGAGTGCCGGTGCCAACGAGTTTGGCTTTCCCGCGCTCGCGCTGCCGCTTGGCGCTCTGAGAGCGGGCATTCCGATGCCACGGTCCGGTTATCGACACACAGTGCACTAATTACCTAGTCGATTGTACCTGCGCAGGACCGCCCGCAGCCGATCGTGGGGAAGTCCATGGACCTTGTTGCCATTAATCCCAATCATTGTCTCACCGGCCACCATGGCATTGACGATCGACTCTTCGGTGGCTTCCGCAGTGGCTTTGAAGAGGGAAGACATGCGGTCGTTGGGGAGCATCTCGAGCCGGGTGGACTCCCGACGGCTCCAGGCCTGTGGGGTGGCGGTCGAGAAGGCGATAAAGATGTCCCCCGAGCCGTTCGTACCCAGTCCTCCCATCCGTCCAATGCCTACCGGAACGCGCCGGACCAGACGCTTCAGTTGATGGGGCAGAAGGGGAACATCCGTAGCCACCACGACAATGATGGATCCGAACTCTCCACCCTCGGCCGTCCCGCGGTTAATCTCCGGAAGCAAGTCGCCGATCTCTCTGCCCACCGGTACCCCAGCGATCAGGAGTCCCGAACGGCCTCCATAATTGCACTGGACCAGAACCCCCAGCGTGTAGGGCCCGACACGACGCGAGGCAGTGCCGATTCCACCTTTGAACTGATTGCAGATCATTCCTGTTCCACCCCCCACGGCTCCCTCCGCCACGGCGCCGCCGGTGGCCGAGTTCAAAGCCTGAAAGGCATGTTCCTTAGTAACGTGAAACCCGTTAATGTCGTTGAGTGTGCCATCGTAGGTCTCGGCCACCACCGGGAGCCCCCACCACCCACCTCCGCCCAGCGTGTCGAAGACTCTTTCGTCGCGCATCCACTCGATGACCGCGTCCCGTACGATTCCGACGCTGTGAGTATTGGTGATCAAGACCGGACCTTCCAGGAAACCGGACTCCGCGACCCAGGTCGTTCCCGTCATCTCTCCATTGCCGTTGAGCGAGTACCAGCCGGCAAAAACTGGCGAGAAAGCCTTGCCTCGAGGCAGGATGGCAGTCACTCCTGTGCGGACAGGACCGGTGCCTACTTCAAGGTCTCCATTGCCCCGGATCAGAGTCGTGTGACCCACCAGGACTCCGGCCACGTCAGTGATGGCATTCAGCGGTCCCGGAGTGCCTTCGAAAGGAACTCCAAGCTCCCTGGCCCGGGGTTTTGATTGGGCCGGGAGGCTGCTCACGAGTCCCCACAGGGGGATCAGAAGAGTGAGGGTTTTAAGTGTAGATGTCATGAAGGATTCCTTTCAAACTCAGGTCAGTCCGAGACTTTCCGCAGCCAGGTTGAGAGTACGATGCATCGACCACGAACTGGGTCATCTTCGACCCATCACTATCAATTCTTTCAGTGTCCCGGGTCCCGTACGGATGGTCTGTCCCTTTTCAGCGAGGGAGAGCAATTCTGAGAGTCGGTTTTTGGCCTCGAAGGCTCCAACCTGGATCGCTTTCACAGCAGCTAGCATAATCAGCTAGCTGTGATGAACCAAGGCAAAGTGTCCAAAATTTGCATAGTCTCTCCTCTTCGAGATTTGGGAGTTGGAAATTGAGAGTTGGAAGTTACTGTCGGAGGATGTAGAATGCCCGCCGTTGCTGCCGGAGTGGCGGAATTGGCAGACGCACCAGACTCAAAATCTGGCGAGTAAATAACTCGTGGGGGTTCGAGTCCCCCCTCCGGCACCAATAGAATCAATGCCTTACGAGGATTCACAGAGAATGCTATTTGCCTATCCAACATCCCGCGTAACGTTTTCGTCACGCTCGCGCTGTTCCGCACGTCGTACCGCATCGAATGCATGGTCCTGTGCGAAGTGCGCGTAACGCATTGTGGTGTGGATGTCCGCATGACCAAGTAGTGCCTGGACTGTGCGGATGTCCACACCGTTTCTGACCCAAGTAGTCCCCCGGTAGTGGCACAGGTCATGAAACCTGCAATCCACGCCGGCGTCCTTCTTGACCACCGCCCATATCTCCTTGATAGACTTCCTCTGTTTGTGGCGCCGATGGAATACCCAAGGAACCCCGACGATTCGGCCCAGGTTCCTCAGCCACTCCTTTGCGACTCGAGAGAGGGGAATGTGCCGCACCTTGCCGCTCTTGGTATTATCAAGCGACAGTACGTCGTTCCTGATGGACGACCAGGTCAGTCTCAGGGCTTCACCCATCCCGTAAGGTCCAAAAACTCAGCCGATCCACAGGTCACTGAGGATGAATACTTTGCGGTTCTGCATTTCACCGCTGTTCGGCCGACACTCTTGGGGGCTTGACAGCGCACTACCGTGTCCAGAAGATGCTGGGTGCATTGTTTTCAGCATCTGGTGCGCTTATGAAGTTTGTCCTCCATCCCTGGCAGTTGCTTCTCCTTGCGCTGGCCGCCTCGCTCAACCGGCAGCAACAGCAAACCATTGAGTATCTGATTACCGAGAACCAGATCCTCAAGGAAAAGCTCGGCAAGAAGCGCATCCTTCTCAATGACAATCAACGTCGCCGTTTGGCAGTCAAGGGCAAGATTCTAGGACGCAAGCTGCTCCTGCAGATCGCGAACATTGCCTGTCCGGACACGATCCTGCGGTGGCATAATCGACTAGTTGCCGAAAAGTGGGACTACAGCAATCGACGCAAGAAGGTTGGACGACCCCGGATCGGAAAAGCACTCGTCGATTTGGTGGTGCGCATGGCCAAGGAGAACCCGACTTGGGGCTACGAGCGTATTGAGGGCGCCCTGAAAAACCTCAGATATCGGATCTCTTCTAGCAGCATCGGGAACATCTTGAAAGCACATGGGATCGAACCGGCACCGGAAAGGAAGCGCCAGACCAGCTGGTCTACCTTCCTGAAGACCCACTGGGATTGCCTGGCTTCTATCGACTTCACCACGATCGAGGTCTGGATCAAGGACGGTTTGGTCACCTACTACCTGCTCTTCGTCATGGAGGTTGCCACTCGTCGGGTCCAACTGGCGGGTTGCACTGTGAATCCAACAGCAGTCTGGATGACTCAGATCGGCCGGAACCTGACCGATCCGTTCGACGGCTTCCTTCGCAATTCCTGTTATCTGGTGATGGATCGAGACACCAAGCACTGCCAAGGAGTTTCGAGACCTGTTGGAGCAAGCCGGCGTCAAGCCTCTTCGCCTGCCGCCTCGGTCTCCGAATCTGACCCCGCACATCGAGCGATTCATGCGAACCATCAAGGAGGAGTGCCTGGGACGGATGATCATCTTCGGGGAGCGGCAGTTGCGAAAGGCCATCCATGAGTTCTCTCTGCATTATCACCATGAGCGCAACCACCAGGGCCTGGGAAACAAGTTGATCCAGCCGGACGAAGAGATCTGCCGCCAGGAAGGCGAGTTCCGTTGCCGCGAGCGACTCGGCGGACTGCTGCGCTACTACTATCGCGAAGCCGCATAAGAGCAAGGTTCCCGATTCCTCTACAATTGGCGGCGATCCCTGCCTGTGGACCGCCTAATCCGGGCTCGCCCGTACTCCCTAGCAGCTAAACTAGAAGCGCTCCAGACCCCAAGTCGGCCGAGATTCTCTGTCTCAGGTATTCTGAAAGTGTCGAATGAGAAGCTACTTAGACATCATTCTAGTTTTTGGACCCTACGAGGAAGAAAAACAAGTCAAACAAACACCCACTTCAGCGGGCAAGAATCGTAGTCGCGGTGATCAAAAATAATTGTCGTTGAACACCCCCGATTTCATCACAGGGATGCCGAATGACACCTTACTCAGATTCTTCGGGACGGCCTTGTGAGTATGGTCAAACCCATGCCTTGCTTTCATGTGCCGCAGAGCATAGATCACATAGCTGGGGTCGATTTCCGATTCCGTGATCTGAACAACGGTGCGGTCCCTGGTCACATAGAATGGACGATTGTGCAGTACAAAATTCCTCCCCGCGCTGCCGTCTCCATTCGCCGCAAACGACACGGCAGGAGAGGAATCGGACGCGGAGATGAGATTGTTGTGTTTCGCTTTTGTATATCCGACAGGAAATTCGGCGGCTGTGTAAACTGGCACGGACTCATCAATATCTTCTGGTCCCACCAACGAATGAAGTTGAGTCTTTGTCCATCCGGTCGTTTTCTTCACATAAGAGAAAATAGGATCGTCCAGGGTCACGTCCCGCAGGGCGTAACTCTCGGGCTGCCAGTCCTCAGACCGGCACTCACTCACCAATCCATGAAGTTCTGAAGCATGATTTCCTACTTGCGTTACAAAATCCAAGTGGTAGATCACCGGTTTCCGCTCATCCAATCCGAGGTCCACCCGTTCCTCGTAGGACCACCACCGGTCCGCCCTCCAGTCGGTCCGTTCCACGACCTCAGCGAACGGCACCACCTTGCAGCGTTTTGAAGTGGGAAGGAAACTGTTTGGAGCAGCCCTGAACTGCCGGAACAATGGCACCATCTCTGCAAGGTCATTCTCCTCAATCTCCAACCGAAGTCCCGAGTCTCACCCGTCTCCCCGACGATGTATGCAAATACAGGGTCGGACTGGATATCTCCAAGCCGCTTCCTTTCAATGGCCAAAATGTAGGTCCGCCGCGGGGTGGAGTAAAAGGTCCGGGTTGGCAGAGACACTACAGCTCGGATCAAACAGTGTTCTTGCAATGCCTTTAAGACCGAAGCTCGAAGCAAAAGACTGTCAGGAACTATTACAAATGCCTCCCCACCAACCCGGAGACTTTTCAATATCCAGTTCAGGGCCAGTCCTTCCGTTCCCTTGAGCCCAAGGTCGTAGAACGTTTCTGTGCGTTCATGCTGAGCAATGGCATCCCATGCGAATTCCTTTGCTTCCTCGTAGAAGAGTTCCAGACCAAAAGGAACTTCCCGCCCCTGAACGGTCAAAGTGGTGAACTTGAGGCGTACGATTGCAAGGTAGTGTCCAGGCCAAGCTGCGCGTGATGATCAAGAGGATCCTCAGAAAATCAGCTATCCACCTGATAAGCAACAGAAGGCAACTCTGACCGTAATGCAACAGGCCGAGGTGCTTTCAATGAGCGGTCCCGCTGGGTTGCACTGAACGACGGCATGACAAAGTGCTCTAGACCCAAAATAAGCGTATCAGCTTCTGGGCCGCTCGATTGACTCTTTTTGAGGGTCATTTAGCCCTCTGTGGTCGACTTTCGGACTGAAGGCTGCGCGAGTCGGGCGCATCCGACGGTGATCTCCTGCTGGAGGGCCTTCGGAGTGGGATCGAGAGGCAAGAATCGGAATTTTCGGCCGTTTTCGAACAGACTTCGACCTCAGCCCTTGAACCTCCGTGGATTTTCTTTGCTTTGTCCTGTGGCGGGTTAGCCGTAGCGGACCCGCTTGGGCGACGGCACTCCGCTCAGCAGCGTTTCGGTCCAGTCGTTGACGTTCAGCAGCCGGTAAAGAAGACGTCGCCCCCGCTGCAGGATCTGGCAAGGAATCTGAACCAGCCGGCGCAGGAACCGGCGATACTCCATCTTCAGAATCCGCTGCCCCATCGTCTTGTCGGATTGCACCAGGCCCAGCCAGGCTTTCAAGTTCCAGGCCTGGGCAGCAATCACCAGGTACGCCCAGTTGGACTCGAGGCTGTCCGAGGGCATCCGCATCGCCTGAACCCCGTTCTTGAGCTGCTCCACCACATTCTCCTGATGGCAGCGACGATTGGCTGAGAAAACCACTTCCCTGGCCGACTCCTTTCGCAGGTTGGTCAGATAGAACAGATAGCGGGTCTCGTCAAAGAGCCGTCCCTGTCCTTGGGTGACCGTAATTTGCTTTCGCACCACCACCAGCCGATAGTTCTGCTTGCAGGCCGCCGGTCGCTAGGCCAGCTCGGCCACATCTTCCCGCTCCAGTTGCAGATTGCGATAGCCATTCTTTTTGACCAGGGCCTGGCGGATATTCTTGCGCCGCCGTCTTCGCAGTTTCTTCTTCTTTGCCCGATCCAGCCGACTCCAGGCGCTGGGCTCCAGTCCTTCGGCCCGACCAACCAACCCCTGGCTGGAATCCGCCCCAAAGAGAAACTCTACGCCCTCCTGATCCCAGCGGTCCAGATGACGCGTCTGCGTAAAATCCGTGTCGCCCCGCAGCAACACCTTCTGGAAACCACCACCGCGCACCAACTCGATGGCCCGATCCAGCACCTCGGCCGCGCCTTCATGGGAGGGTCGGTTGCCCGACCGATTCACCAAATAGAGCACCTCGTTGGTCTCAGCCACAGACACTACCAGCGGATGATAGCTCCAGTGGCCGGTGTAGCTCATTCCGATTCCGCTCTTACACTGTCCATCCGTCGGGGCGATCGTCCCGTCCACATCAATCGTGGCCTGACGGTGAAACTCCTTGTCTTGGTTCGACCACACTTTCCGTCGCGCCTCATTGACCGCTTCCATCAGATCCCAGATCGAATTCCTGTCGAAGCGCCGCAGGAAGTCCCCCTCCGTGGACGGCGCCGGCACCTTGCGGGCCCCCAGCGCGTCCAGATACACCGGGTCCCGGCGTCGAGCCTCCACGTCCTGCAGGCAGCTACCGCCCGTCATGACGTTGTAAATCAGATTGAGCACATGATCCGATTCCCGGTACGGCAGATGCCGCTCCAGCACCTTCACCCGTTGGTCGATGGTTTCGGCCAGTTCCAGCTGCTTGACCAGCAGCTGGATCACACCCAGCCCCCCGCAGTCCACGGCTCGGACTCGATCCAAAATCGCATAATGGATGTTGCCCCCGCGCAGCACCCTTTGGCCCTTCTCCGGCATCCAACTCCGATCTAATCGATCTTCACTTCCCGATTGCCGTTTGCGCAGGATTTCGATATCTTTTGGGTTCACCTGAAATGCCTTTCTTTTCGGTGTTTTCCAGAGTTTTTTTGCAACCCTAGAATACCCGTCAGGACTGGCATTTCGGGCCTTTTCAGGCCCTTGGAATCAACACTGATGTACTTGCTTTGGGACTAGTGCGTACCTCCCGGCATGCCGCCGTCGATGACGATCACTTGCCCGGTCACTGAATCGGACCGACAGAAAGTGACCACCTGATGCGCAATATCCTGTGCCCTGGCGGTTCATCGGAGCACTGGCGACGTCTACTCCAGCCCGGGCCAGAGTCCTGGCGATGGCACCCCCAATGTCTCTAGAACCCCCCGTGACAAAGGCCCGTTTCCCGATAAGATTCATGATTCCTTCTTTCAAGACTTAGCCCAGGCGTGGCAGGCGCACTCCCGCCCCGGGAGGCGCCGGGGCCCCTAATTGAATAACGAGTGAGCTTGCGAAAGTGCGAAAACGGGAGCACGAAATCTCGGTTACCCCAAGAATCCATGGGGCCATCTGCAGGAGACTGAGCGCATCAGTCCTTATAGGTCTTCCCACCCTTCATCACAAAAACAACATCCAAAAGTTCTGCGATATCGTCCAAGGGTGACCCCTCTACCGCAATGATATCGGCATATTTGCCCGCCTCGATCGTGCCGATGGAATCTGACATGTTGAGCAAGTCCGCCGTACTTACCGTGGCTGACTTGATTACATCCATTTCTGACATGCTGGCCTCAACCATCAATACCGCCTCTTCAGCGTTCGTGCCGTGTTTTGAGACACCACTGTCGGTTCCATAAGCCACTTTCACCCCAGCCCTGTAGGCTTTGCCGAAATTACCTTGCATATGACCGCCGACCCGAATGGCCTTTTCCTTGATCGCTGGAGTCATGAAGTCTGAATTCTTGGCCATTTCCATGACGGTCTTGCCCGCCAGTAGCGTCGGCACCAGGTAGGCACCAGTTTCCCGGAACAGTTTGATGGCTGTTGGACCGGTATAGGTGCCATGCTCGATGCTGCTCACCCCGGCCTTGAGGGCAGCGATAATGCCGTCTTCTTGATGGGCATGTGAGGCCACCTTTCGGCCCATCCGTTTGGCGGCGAGCACAACCTCTCGCAACTCGTCCGCCTCCATTTGCTGGCCCGTGCCGGTAGCTCGGTCTGTCAGTACGCCACCCGTCGAGGTGATCTTGATCAGGTCAGCACCGTACTTGATAACATTTCGGGCTGCCCGTCGGCAGTCATAAGGGCCATCGCAAATATTTTCTGAAGTGTTCATTTTCATCAAGTCAGGACTGACACCACTGATGTCCGCATGACCCCCAGTAATGCCTACACCCCCTGCAGCAATGATTCGAGGACCGTCGACCCATCCGTTGTTAATACCATCACGCAGGGCATACATTTCCTGGGATGAGGACCCAACGTCACGAACCGTTGTAAAACCGGCTCGGAGCGTACGCATGCCGAACATCACGCTGCGCATCTGTGCCTGTTGATTCGACATTCTAAGATTTTCGCTGTCATTAGTCGGCCCCAACTCGAATTGAAGATGGACATGCATGTCCATAAGGCCCGGCAACACAAACTGATCTCTCAAGTCGATCACCGTCACGTCGCCATCAAAATTCGACGGGTCGGCATAACCGCTCTGGATCCCGACGATTCTTTGTCCTTCGATCACGATAGTCTGCTCGGATTTTGGCGGCTCACCGGGTATAGCGAGCAATCTGCCGGCATGAATCAATGTGGTCGCAGCCAGTGCTCCAGGTGCAGTCATAATCAGTACTGCCAGGGAAGCAAGGGCACAGAAATGGTGTCGCATGAAGTCTCCTCGTGGGGTTTGTGTAAAGAAGCTGAGCATCAACGGTTCCTCGGCTGTCGCCAAACGGTGGATCTTCGTTGAGCAAGGCTGCCCCATTTTGGCTGGTGGGGCCTAATGTACCAGATGCAATCTGCCGGCTGTGGATTTTGGAACAGGAACTCATGAGCTTAGTTTTGAGAACCGCATCGTTCTGTCTGACTTCTTCAATGCGACTAAACTATTTCCTGACACCATCACCCACGCCGATGGGCTGATAAGGCAGACGGTTCGTAAGTGACGACAGAGACGGTTGAGTGTAAGTTGTGGAGTCAACAAGGAACCCATGCGATTTAGGGGGTTCGACGATTTTCGGGACCAAGGAGAATGGGTCCACGTTGTGGAGATATCAATGAGAATTTTCGTAACCGCCTTGAGCATCCTGTTAATAATCCTGGTGACCGGACTATCGCGCCTCGGGGCCTGTAGCCGCCGCTACTCCAGTCTCCGTTCCCGATCTGGTTGGCAGAGCTGACGTGATTGTTGTCGCCACCGCACTCACCTACGTTGTCGAGCCCGATCCCACTCGCCGTACGACCGGAGTACATAGGCGGCATTGGGAGTTTGAGTACTCCCTCGACGGAGGAACCCTTCAGTTGATCTGGCGAAAGATCGAATCGGCAGACGGGATCCCGGACCCCAATACAGATGCCGGCGTGCGCTACGTCTCTCGAGGGCACCGCATCCCTCGTTAGGCACCTCTCCCTTGCAACTTGCCTACAGGAGCGGTCTGCCCAAGCCTGCAGACCGTTCCGGGCGGAGCCCCGTTAGGACAACCTCCCACAGGTTGTCTCAAGACTAGCCAGAATCGCAATTTGGCCTTTCAGGAGAACAGAGTTTCAAAACCGTGGGAGGCGCCTTCTGAGGCGGCGATTCTATTGAAAATAGAATCTTTATGTTCGGGCCTGACGGTCCTCTCGCGGCCTGGGAAGGGACCCCCCCACCTCCGAAACCACTTTAGTGCCATCCAGGGAGAGACTGTAAGACAGCCTGTGGCATGCCCGTCCCACAAATCAAGTTTCAGGTTAGTTAAGTTAGGCGGATGGGCTGGACCGCCGGTCCTGAGGATGACGGCAGGACCATCAGAGCTCCGAGGCGCCGGCCCGGGGCGGGAAAGAGTTTCAGGTTGACGCCAAAAACTCCCAGCGTTTCTTCTCCCGGCTTCATCGGCTTGAGGCGTCCGACACGACGGCGATGCCTTCTCGCTGGCGATCAAAACTCATCCCGAATTGCTGGGAATTGGAACCCCGGATCCCTGGACCCCCTTCGAACCTAGGTCAATGCCTCATTCTCGACTGATGTGGGTGTACAAGTCTGACAACCAGGTTTCGAGTTCTTCTGGATCGTCGGCCCATTCCCGCCAGGTGGCTGGAAGACCCCCGCTGAGAACTGTGGCACGGCTGGCGCCGGATGCCACCAGCGAACGGATGTTGGAGAGCGTCGCAATGAGCAAGTCGTAGTACTGCTGGAGATCGTTCCGTGTCGAAAGACCGCCCGAGCGACCGTGTCCCACAATGATCTTTGCGTCCTCGGGAAGCCAGGCTAGAATACTGGCCAAACTCTCAGCCAGCGTTTTGGGCGTGCCTCCATAGACATCTGACGGAGTGGAGAAACGGCCCGGACCACTAAAGATGTCTCCGCAGGCAAGCACTTTCGAGGTTGTGAAGTAGACCGCCAGGTCGCCCCCGGTGTGAGCTCCGGGCAGCGGGATAATCCGTACTTCCTCGCCGTTGAATGTCATCCTTCGCTCAGCATCGATCAACTCGTTAGGCGCCCAGGCAGGATGTCCGGGAAAGGCAGGAAGCAATGAGAACCACTGGATCGAGTTCGAAATCTGCTGACTGGCTTCACGGTGAGCGACCAACTGTGCCCCACTCCGAAACACCTCGTTGCCGCCCACGTGATCGGGGTGGGCATGGGTGCTGACAATGTAGCGGATCTCCTCACTTCCTAGTTCCCGAAGCTTTTCAAGGACCGCCGATTCAGATCCGCGATAAAGGGTATCGACCAGGAAAACACCGTCGTCTCCAATTGAGGCTGCCGTGGCGGCCATTCGTCGTTGACCGTCGGGACCGATCCCCTCGAGCATAAACACGGCCCCCAGCGGGAGTCGTGCGGATGTCCATTGCAGCCGCCCCGCGTGCCAGGAAGTCGTCGTAGAGTGTCCAGACGCCAAGCCAAATGGCAACGCCGGTTAACAATGCAAACAGCAAAACCCACAAGCAGCCTTTCTTCAGCCAGTTCATTTGGCGGCTCCTTCCAGTTCGGAGAAAGATGCCCTCGTTTGCCCCCTGCAGAGCCTCCCCGCCGACTGCCGACTCTTTCAGGGCCCACTTCCATTATGACCGAAGCCCGGCTAAGAATTCGTGAGCAAATCGGGGATAATTCTTCAAGATAAGGCCGTTGCCAATTCAACAAAATAACTGGAAGGCGCACCCCCGCCCTGGGGGGCAATGAGCCCCCTAGTTTAATAACGATTCAGATACGAAAAGTGCGAAATGGCCGGGAAAGAGGCGCAATCAAGATTTTGCCACGGCATCACCAGGAATTGTCCATTGCCAAACAACTGGGAAAGGGGCTCGGCTTTTCTTTTGCCTCCTATTTGGACCAAGCAGTGAAGAAAAAGCCACTGTAAAACGTAGAACGCAACACCAAAGGAGGACATATGGCAGCAGGTTATCGATGCCCCAAGTGTGCCTACAGCTCATATGAAACCGGTGAGTTCCGAGCCGCTGGTGGACTTTTTAGTAAGATCTTCGATGTCCAATCCAGGCGCTTCACTACCGTTATTTGCCGCCAGTGCCGCTACACCGAAATCTATCAAGCAGACAGCAGCACGCTGGGTAACATCTTCGACTTCTTTACGAGCTGAGGGGCACACCATCCACCCCTCGCGGAGCCTCTCCAGCACCTCCCCGGGAGAGGCTCCGACCCTGTTCTAAAGCACGAAGGAAATCTCAAGCACGAAAACTACGGACTCGCTACTGGGTCCACCACGATCAGGCCCAGAAAACCGGCGGGTCGTTCCGGGTTCAGCATCACCTTGGGTGGGAAAGACGCCATCTCCATAATCGCCAGAACTACCGACAGGGTAATGGCCGCCTCGGGGATGGTCTCCTGGGAATGAACGACGAAAGTGTGTGACGGAGGCGGCGATTCGACCGGCGTTTCCACCACCTCGATCGTCCATCCCGCCGCCCTGATCATGGATGCTAACTGGTCCCCTAATTTTCTCGAGGTGTCGTTGCCCGGCAGCGTCATCAGCGTCAGCCGCGACTTAGGTGAACCCTTCAGGATTTGGACGAACTTAGCTCGATCCTGGGCGTTGAGCAATTCTCCCGGTCGCCGAATCGGGTTCGCCGGTGGCTGATTAGCGGCCCTCCGCCATTTGTCACGCTCCTGAACCAGGGCCCCCATTTGCGTGTCCATTTCCTCGATCCGATTCAGGAATCCCTCCGAGCGGGTTTCGGAGGCCTCCAGCAGTCGCCGGAAGTCTTCCAGTTCGACCGACCGAGTCTGCTCGAGATCCGCCGACTCTGCCTGGCCGGCAGCGATTTGTTCAGCAACTGTCTGACGGAGGGTCGAGATTCGGCCGTGAACAAGGAATCCAAGAATGCTGCTTCCGGCCACAATCACAGCGGCCGAGGCGCCCGCCAAGATCAGAATATTCTGCGCTCGCAGCAGGCTCTCTAGCGAAGACCACCAAGTTCCCATTGATTCTGAAGACCCCTCTGCTGGTACCGAAAAGTGGTGCGAGTATAGCATGCAGTTGGGGCCGATCTTCAGCCTGGCTCCACCTTCGGATGGGCCCGATTATTCAAGAAAAAAACTTGCCGAAGGCCTTGAAGTGCGGAGTGCAGCTCCGCCTTGTGCACAAGGCGCCTGCGGCGCAATGCCGTAGAAATTCAGTTGGCAACGACCGCTCGGGACTCGCCTCGCATCCGATCTGCTTCGCTACCTTTGGTGCAGGCCTTGCTTTGTAGGAGTCAGATGTGCTGACGAACTCCGCTCTCCTGGAAGGAGAGCTGGAGGAGGAAGAGTCCAGGGGGCCTGGGGTCCAATTCCTAAGGTAGGGGCCCAATTCGCAAGGTCGGGGAACCGTGTGGCACGTCCGGCCTGGACGGCCGGGTTCGCCAGCACATCTGACTCCTACAAAGCGCACTTGGCAACAGTGGTGGAAGACTGGATCTGAAGTGTTACTTATCCAAGGATCGTTGTTTTGCCCTCTCACCACAGCGAGGGTGCCCATCTTTTCCAGATCCTTGACAGCCCTCGGCTTTAATATATATCATTCCCACATATGGCATCGATGGATGAAATGGGGAATACACTCAAGAAGGGGAGCACTGAGCTCCTAATCCTGGCAATTCTCGAGACTCGGGAATCCCATGGTTATGAGATCAGCCAGCAGATTCAGCGGCAGTCTGCCGGGGTGCTCAGCTACCATGCCGCCTCTCTTTACCCCCTCCTGTACCGACTTCAAAACAGGGGACTGATCGAGGGACGCTGGGTCGAGAAAGCCGGACAGCGACGGCGTCGCTATTACAAGCTGACCGAAACGGGAAAGAAGATGCTGCATCAAAAACGAGATACCTGGAGGCAATTCTCAGCCGCCATCAATCACATTGTAGGAGTTGACAATGCCTGCCTGGCGCCGCCTGTTGCAAGCCGACCTCCGAACTGTGGCTCTGGCCCCTGAGCGAGAAAGCGAGATCTTCGAAGAGTTATCCCAACACGGGGGTGGCTTCGGTGGGCGGAATCTCGCTGGTTCCACTGGCTGGAGGGTTGCGCACGGGTCCCTATGCCTTCGATGCTGAAAGCGAAGCCCAATGGGGGAAACTGGGTGGCGACTACCGCACCGTGACCCCTGGTTACTTCGAGACCCTGGGACTCAAGCTGATGGCGGGTCGGGAGTTCACTTGGGAAGATAGTACCCAGAGCCGGGGTGCCGTTGTCGTCGACGGCAGGCTGGCTGAGCAGGCTTGGCCGGGACAAAACCCGATTGGTCGCCGTCTGAAGCTGTTCGTCAACCCCTCGGGTAATGCACTCGAAGAAGCTTGGGTCGACGTGGTGGGAGTTGTCCAGCATCTGCGTACCAATGACTTGCGAGCCGACGGGCCTCCTCAGATCTATCGTCCCTTCTGGCTGGATAACCCCACACAACTAAACTTCGTGCTGCGAAGTGACCGGGACTTCGACGATCTCATACCCCGAGTCCGAGAAATCGCTGGCCGCCTGGCCGGAGTCGTATTACTTGCCGCCTTCCTGCCGGCACGACGGGCGACCCGCCTCGATCCCCTGATCGCTCTTCGCTCTGAGTAATTTTTGACCCCTCTTGTTCGTTTAGCTGATAGGAGCATCTCGCTGGGAAACTCGACTCAGATGCTCAGGAGTGGACCTTTTATGAGTGGCCTGATCGGTGTCTCGAGGGCAGTTGGGGGGAAGAATGACCGGATTCTGGAATGATTTTCGTAGCGTCGTCCGCGGATTGCTGAGGCAACCTCTTTTTGCTTTGACGGTGATCCTGACCATCGGTCTCGGAATCGGAATCAACAGCACCATCTTCAGCCTGATCAATTCCGTGATCTTCAAGCCGCTGCCGATTGAGGATGTGGAACGGCTGGTCAACCTCTACACCACCCGGCCCGATGGAACCGGCGACACTGCTTTCTCGTTGCCTGATTTTCGGGACCTGGAAGAATCGCAGAATGTTTTCGACGGTGTGCTCGGATATGGGGCTTTCCTGGGTGCACTGGCGGGCCCTCCCGCGGACATGGTTTTCGGCGAGATGGTCAGCGCCGACTACTTTGCTGTCCTCGGCCTGGATCCGGTGGCCGGTCGGTTTCTCGATTCGCGGGATACTCGCATAGGCGCTCCTCCTACCGCCGTCATCAGTCATCGTCTCTGGCAAAACCGTTTTGCCGGCCGCAGCGATATTGTGGGTTCTAGCGTTTTGCTCAATGGCCGCAGTTTCATTCTGGTGGGGATCGCAACACCCGGGTTTTCCGGCCTGCTTGTTCGCGGAGTGTCAATTGACGTGTGGGCGTCATTCTCTCAGTTGACCTTCTTGCGCCAGAACGTCGAGGACCGGGGAAACCGGTGGTTGCATGTCAAACTCGACTTCTACCCGAAACCGAGCTGAGACAGGCGCAGGCCTTCGTATCCAGTCTGGGAAAGCGTCTTGAAGAGCAATTTGCAGAATCCAATCAAGGTCGCAACTTCCTCCTCTATTCAACTCAGGACGTGATCCTCAACCCGGAAGGCGACGGACCCGTTTTCCTGATTGCCGGGCTTCTAACGGGAGCCGTCGGATTGCTCATGCTGGTAATCTGTGCCAACCTGGCCAATCTTTTCTTAGCTCGTACTTTCATCAAGACACGGGACTACTCCATCCGTCAGGCACTGGGCGCCAGCTGGGCTGACCTGATCCGGCAGCCACTGTTGGAAGCTTTACTGCTTTCGCTTGCGGGAGGGGGAGTCGGTCTGGGGCTGGCTTTCTGGTGTTCGTCTTTTCTCGATCGCTTCGCGCCTCCCTTGCCGGTGCCAATCCACTTTGATCTGGGCATCGATTTTCGCGTCGTCCTATTCTCTGTCGTGCTGTCGGTTCTGGTGGCTCTTCTCTTCGCGATGACCACGGGGGCTCAGGTTCGACGCACCCAGGCCTCTCTTCTGCTGAGGGAAGGAGACTGGGCTACGGCTGGACGAACCCAGCGCCGCTGGAGCCGCTTCCTGCTGATCCCTCAGCTCTCTTTCTCGGTCCTGATCTTGATCGTGGCCGGCCTGTTTCTGCGCAGTGTGCGCATTGCTTCCGAAGTGGATCCCGGGTTCAATACGCCCCACACAGCGATGGCCAGCATCCAGCTTGGACTGGCCGGGTTTGACGATCCGGCTTCCGCCGACTATCTCCGGAGACTCAAGTCCCGGTTAGACTCCGAGGCAGAGATCGTGTCCTCGGCGATCACTTCCTGGATTCCGGCCGGAGTTCTGTTTGGACGATCCACTACTACGGTCTGGTTGCCATCAGGCGGCCAGGAGATTCAGAACGGGAGAGTGGGGCTCGATTTTTTTCAGACCCTCCAGATTCCGCTATTACAGGGGCGGGAGTTCTTGCGCAGTGATTACCAGAATGGAGCACCCGTTGCCATTGTCAGCCAGGCTGCGGCTCGGGCTCTGTGGCCGGGCCAGTCCGCCTTAGGACAACGTCTGCGGGTCGGAGGAGAAGAGGGACCCTGGCACGAAATTGTGGGCATCTCGCGGGACACCAAGGTGCAGACGCTGGGAGAAGAGGCAGAACCTTTCTTGTTTACTCCAATTCTCAATCACTTCTCTTCGGTCAACTTGGTGGTCCGTGCCCGATCCGGGAATCATGCCCTGGTGCCGCTGATGCAGGATTCCATTCATGAACTGGATCCCAACGTCCCCATCTTTGATGCAATCACGTTTCAGGATCACATCAGCATTCTGGTTTACCCCTTCCGCATGGCGGCTGCTCTGGGCAGCTTCCTGGGCCTGGCCACGCTGACATTGGTTGTGATCGGTCTTTACGGGCTAGTCGCTTTGAGCGTGAGCCAGCGGCTTCGGGAACTGGGTATCCGAATCGCTCTCGGAGCTCGCCCCGTCAGCCTCGTCCAACTGCTTTTGAGAGAGGTTTCCTGGATGGTCCTGGGAAGTGTCGCTCTAGGGCTGGCCGTTTCTTTCGGCATCTCACAGGTGCTGGCTGGTTTTGTCTTTGGAATCCAGGCCCAGGATCCGCTGACTTTCACTCTCGTTCCCCTGCTGCTGGCCTCCGCGGTACCTTTGCGGAAGGCCCTCAGGGCTGATCCGGTCCGGGTCCTGCGGGCTACCTGAGGAGTCAGCTTCGCAACCAAATTGGCTTTGACTGCATACCGAGGCACTCGCCTCGCAGAGACGCAAAGGCCGCAGAGATGTTTTGTGCGGGATCCGGGAGGATCACAGGCTAGGATCCGACACCGGACCGATCAGGGGGCTCTTTGAGTTTCATCTGAGTTGGCAACGACAGCTAGAGAAACGCTTCGCATCAGTTGGCTTCGCCGCCCTCGATGCACGCCATGCTTTGTAGGAGTCCAGATGGGCTGGCGAACCCGGCCGTCCAGGCCGGACCTTGAATACTGTTTGGAAATTAGACCCCTGCCTTGGGGAATGGACCCCTGGACCCTCTGGGTCCTTCCTCCTCCAGCTCTCCTTCCAGGAGAGCGGAGTTCGTCAGCACAGCTCACTCCTACAAAGCGTGGTCTGCACGCAAGGCAGCGAAGCAGATCGAATGCGAGGCGAGTCCCGAGCTGTCGTTGCCAACTAACCTGAAACACCCGAGTTTCATCTTAATCACACCGCAGGCAGTCAATCGGATCCAACTGGGTGGCGCGGCGAGCTGGGATGTAGCAGGCGGCCAGACTGGTCAGCGTGATCAAGAGCAACGTGATCAGCAAAGTCCAGCCATCCCCTGCCGAGATGCCGAAGAGCATACTCGTCAAGAATCGGGTCAACCCGAGTGATCCGGCCAGGCCCACCAGAATTCCCAACCCCACCAGCGACATTCCGTGCCACAGCACCATCTGCAGCAGCTGGCGACGACGAGCGCCGAAGGCTTTGCGTATCGCCAGCTCGCGGCTTCGCATGGCAACCGCAAAAGAGGTGACACCATAGATTCCGATCAGGGAGAGCACCAGTGCCAGTCCCGCAAAACTTCCCAGGAGAAGGGCCCGGAAGCGAGATTGGGCGGCTGATTGGCCCACAAACTCTCCGAGTGGACGAGTGTCCCACATGGCCAATCGGGGGTCGATTTCCTGAACCAGTGTGCGCAATGGTCCTGCCAACTGAGCCGGTTGGCTCCCTTTTAGAAACAGGAAATTCGACCGGTAGGAGATTTGTCGGAAACTCAAGTAAATGCCGGCCGTTGCCTTTGCGCCAAGCCCTCGATCCTTGGTATTTCCAACCACTCCGACCACTTCCGCGAATTGGCCCTCAGGAAAACCGATTGCAGGGCGAATCCTTTCACCCAGAGGATTTCGGTCGGGCCAATACTCAGACGCAGCCTTCTGGTTGACGACTGCGATCAAGGGAGCTCCCGCCCGATCTTCTGCATTCACTCCGCGACCAGCCAGTAGCGGAATTTTGAGATCACTCAAGAAGTTCTCATCGATCATTTGTACCCAGGTGGAATAGGGATTGCCGGTCTCGGATGGATCGCCAGCGATTCTGAGGGACGTCCTGTCGCAGCCGCTCTCAATGGGCAGGCAGTTGGCGAGGGAAGCGCTCTCCACCCCCGGCAGAGCGCGAGCCTTGGCCAGCAACTCCTCGTAAAAGAGACGGGACTGAGATTCCGAATAGGCTTTGCTGGGAAGATCGATGCGGGCTGCCAGGAAATCCTGCGCGAAGCCAACCTGCTGACCGAGCAGGTTTCCCAGGCTCTGCAACAGCAGTCCGGCGCCCACGAGCAGAACAGTGGCGAGTGCGATTTCGGCAACCACCAGGCCGCTGCGCAGGTAGCCCGATGAGTGGGCTGGACCGGACGTCTGCCCCCGGAGGGCCTGGATCAGATCGCTTCGGCAAGCGCGGAGTGCCGGTGCGATTCCGAAAAGAAGAGTAGCCAGCAGGGAAAGGCCCAGCGTGAACCCGAGGACGCTCAGGTTAACCTGCAGGGGTTCACTCGAAGAACTGCCAGCAATGGCCGGAGGCTTGAGCGCCTCAACGATTTCGATTCCCCCTTTGGCCAGGCACAGGGCCAACCCCGCGCCCAAGAGGCCGAGCACTGCCGCCTCCGTCAGCAACTGCCGAAAAATCCGAAAACCTCCCGCCCCGATACTGGCGCGGAGCGATATCTCTCGCTCTCGGTGGGCCGCTCGTACCAACAGCAGATTTGCCAGATTGGCACAGGCCACCAACAGAACCAGACCCACGGCGGCGAAAAGCACCACTAGGGAGCTCTCCAGATCGCGATCGCGCCGGTGCTCGCCCAGTTCGATCGCTCGTGTCCTCATTGTGGCGCCAGCAAAGACCGAGGGGATATTGAACTGTTCCGACGTCCCTTGGGATGCACTCTGGAGAATCGAAGCGAGCTCTTGGGAGCTCATTCCGCTCGGGATCTGTAACAGGACCTGATGCCAGAATGCAAAGGGGACCACCAGGCGGCGGGCAAACATGAGCTGAGCGGCTTGCGCCATCGGCACCCAGATATCTGCTGCATCGGAAAGGCCGCGGAATCCGGGAGGCATGACTCCGACCACCGTCAGGTGAACCGTATTGAGTTCGATCGTTTGCCCCAACGGGTCGGAGGCTGGCCCGAACAGCGATTCGGCAATAGTATGGCTGAGCATGGCGACGCTAGTCTCATCAGCGGGTAGAGTGTTCAGGCTGCGTCCCCGGGCGGGCGCCACCGCCAGCAGAGTGAAGTAGTTAGGGGACACGAACTCCACTTGGACGGGTAGCGGCCGATCCCCGCTGGCCAGATTGTAGTTGCGCGGATTCTCGGTATAAGCTGCTACCTTCAATAGGTTCGGCAGGCGGCGCCGGAAGTCGTCGAACAGCGGATAGGACCAGTCCGTGATCGAGCTGCTGCCAGCCGGCAGATCGAGCCTCACTTCCCGCAATGATTCGACCGTGGGATAATTCGGAAGCCGAAGCACGAAAGCCTCCATTGCGCTGAAGATCACTGTATTGGCTCCGATCGCCAAGGCCAGGGTGGCCACTGCCACCAGACAGAAGCCGGGATTCCTCCGAACTGTCCGGACTCCGTAACGGAGATCGGCCCACAGCTCTTTCCACACTCTCACCATTTCTTTTCTCCCCAGATTGGGCTCAGGCTCGATCTCCGGGCCGCGAAAGAGATGGCGATTTGCAGTCGGCGTCATCTCTTCGTGCGGTATCTCGACCTCGAATAGTTCGTCGAACTCGAGCTCCAGAGATCGGAGCAACTTCGCGCGTGTTTGTGGACTTGGATAAGGACGGTTGCCGTTCGCCAGGTTCGAGAGGTGTCCGCGACTGACCCCGATGCGGTGAGCCCAGGCGTTCTGGCTCAGCCGGCCTTGCGCCAGCCGGCGGGCAAGTTGTCGATGCCGTAGTCGAACTTTCATCGTTGCGTAATCCGAACGTCGTCCATCACTCCACAATACCGGGCTACCTGGGGAAAGGTTGCCGCATACACGGGAAAAGTGATTCCAAGTGTTTCCAGCTCAGTTCCGCCCACCGGCCACTGGCCGTAGCATTCAGGAAAGAAACTGGCGGAGCTCCCTCGCTCACGCTTCGGGCTCCGTAGGAATGCCTCGAAGTTAATGAGGCGCTCGGCCAAGATCTTTCGGAGCCCGAAGCGTCAGCGAGGGAGCGATTCCCACGATCAACTTTCAGCTTAGCACCGCCTCCGGCCCGTGGTCGGATCATTCGGAAAAGAAATTGAGCTCCCGTGTAGCCACAAAGGGGGGATGATGTCGTAGCGGAAAGCCGAGTTTCAGAACCGTGGGAACTGGCTGCCTCTTGGCCTCGTTTTCGGTGCCGAGTGCACTGTCCGGAAAGTTCCCGATGCCACTTCGGGCACCTTTTGACCGGCAGCTTTGTTGCGCGACGTCCCGAAGATCTCGGGTATGACTACCTTGCGCGCCTCGCTGGCGATCAAAACTCATCCCGAATTGGCCACGGGTACTTCCCGGTCAGTGCACTAGTTAAGTTAGGCCGGATGGGCTCGACCGCCGGTCCTGAGGATGGGGGCAGGATCATCAGAGCTCTGTAAGGATGAATGAGGTCGCTTGACGATGCGTGGATTCGCGGCCCCACTTTTCAGAGCCCCGAGCCTGCGAGGGGGGAAAGAGTCTCAGGTTGACTCCAAAACTCCCGGCATTTCGTAGGCTTCTCCGGGGTGGAGCTTCGCTGGGATCTTGCTGCCGCACTCGGGACAAGTTGGTGGCGGTTGTCGGGGGCAGCGGATCTTGGGAATCGGGGGATGTGAACTTCCTACGGTTTATAGGCCGGATACCAAAGCGGCAGCTCAATGTTTTAGAAAATCGTCTAGTTTTCGCCAGCGATCCCGCTGCAGCACTCCATATCGGCTCGCCTCCCGGCTAAGCAGTCATTCTCTGCGACCGAAGCGCGACGATTTGGAGTGCGGTAGCGGGGTCGTCATTTTCCTGTCTGGGCGGGCACTGGAAAGCCCGAGCTACCGCTTTGGGATCCGGCTGAGCGTCGTGATTTTGAGTAGCCTGAAGAGTTCGGCAACAGCCTCCCATGACGCCGCATTCAGCGCCCGTATCAGCCAGCTGGACGCGGAGTCTAAGTACCCGCTGTCGAGGGAAAGGCGGCGGCATGGCCGCGCGCACTCCGAAGGGCTTCGCCAAGATTTGCGTGGCAGCCTCCTAGCCGGTTTGAGTCGGGCTCACGGCCCAGGTACCTCGCGCCGAAGGTGCACCAGGATAACAGCCCAGGGCAACGCCCTGGGGATAGGTGGGTCGACACGAGGCAGCCTGAAGGGTTGCGCGAAATCTAATTCCCCTTATAACTATCAATTCCAGAACGAGTCTCATGTGACGCGGGAACCCTGAGAATTCGGTTGTCCAGCAAAAGCATGTCGGGGAGAATTATCGCGAAGCCTTGCAGGCTTCCTCATTCCTCTCTCGATTTACCCAGGGCGTTGCCCTGGGCTGTTATCTTTTTGCCCTTTCAGGGCGACTGGCCAGACTTGACTCATTAGTCAGATAAACCGCGAACAAACTTAGTCAGTGTGTCCACATTTCCCGAGAGCGATCATGCTATCATCCTTGCCAAACTCGAAATCCGAAACCCGAAGCACGAGACGGAATCTCAAACCCGAAGCGCCGCCATGATGATCCCTTGGTTCGAGAGGAAATTCGCCTGCGATGAACCGCTATTCATATTCCCGTTGATTGTGGAACGTTTGCGAGGTACACTCGCCCGCTTAGAGGAGCGATTGACTCCTCTGTCGGCTTCTCAACTGGTACAACGAAAGGGCGAGAAGTGGTCGATTCAGGAGCAGGCGGGGCACCTTCTTGATCTGGAGCCTCTCTGGGCGGGGCGGATTTCGGATGTGCTGGACGGCTGGGATGTGAGGCGCCCGGCTGACCTGACAAACCGCAAGACCCACGAAGCAGCCCACAACCGGGCCGATTTGGGTGCGATTTTGCAGGATTTCAGAGAGCAGCGAGCCCGCTTGGTGGAGAGCCTGGAAGGTCTGGACGCCAACGACGTGCAACGAGGAAGTCTCCACCCCCGCCTCAAGAAGCCGATGCGGATTCTCGACCTGGCCTACTTCGTAGCCGAACACGACGACCACCACCTGGCCGTGATCACTCGCTTGCTGAGCAACTCCGAGTAACTGAATCGAGATGCCTAGTCTCCGCCGAGCAACGCTTCGATACTCTCCATCACGTCCCGGAATCCATAGAGAATCTGAGGTGGGTCGTCGTTGTAGTTGTTCCCTACAAACGGTTCTCGCAGCAGTTTCAGGTCGCCATCCAGCAGCCAGATCGATGGAGTGGTGTATTTGCGAGGATCATTGTGCCAGCGGAATTTGCCCTGCCAGTCGAAGATGGGGCCATAATCTTTGCCCATCCGTCGCTTGGGATCATAAGCCAGCCGGAACTTAGGGTCGTAGTAAACTTCGTCGAACGGCAGCACATCGGTTTCTCTCGTCTTTTCTGTCAGCTCGATGAAGGCTGTGACCTGAGAGATGAACTCCGGATCGTCATCCGATCGACTGATGAAGACATCCTTCGTGAAACCAAAGATATCGGAATAGGCCGGAGGCGTTGCTACTGCTACGAACTGGACCGGCGATTTCTCAAAATGGCGCATCAGTGCTCGTTGGAGAGGGTGTTAACGATCACGAAGAAGCGCGTCTTTCTGAACTATCACCCGCAGAGTAGTTAAGCGACATCATCCCCACCGCAGGTGGGTCTTGGATTCCCGGGCGGTCGTCGCTCGGCGGTTTTTTCCCTCCCAGTAAGGTATGGTTTTGCAGACTTGAAAAGGGGTGGACCTCGGCTGTTTAAGCAACCGAGGCCCGGTCGTGGCAGCCTTCTTGGAAAAGGGGTTTTACCACTAACGGACTGTAGCCTGTCACGACCCTGGGCCATTTGTCCAGACTCCCATCGGAGCTGGACTTATGGTCGAACCGAGGATCGTTCTTCGCCAACGCATCTGTCGCTGTGCGAGTTGCCGCAAACTGTTTCACATTTGCCGCCCCTGCGACCGAGGTCATGGCTACTGCAGCCAAGCCTGTCGTCTGCGACAGCGCCGCCAACAATGCCGCGCAGCCAATCGTCGCCACCAGCAATCTCCCGAGGGTCGAGCCGATAATCGGGACCGACAACGAGCCTACCGAAAGCGGCTATGCGCAGCCCGCGTGACGGATCAGGGTAGACGCAAAGCATCTGCTTCGATCAGGCTGTTCCCGCCCATGGCAGCCTTCTCAACGCTGAGAAGGATTGCTGCCATGGATCAGGAGAACGGTCATGCAAAGCAGTCTTTGTCTCACAAACCAGATTTTGCCCCGGTTTGTGTTCGTTGCGGTGGCGTCGGCCGCTGGGGCGACCCCTTCCATTGGGGGTGAGCGATGATCACCCCGGAACTGAAAACTCAGATTCGTCGCCTCTTTTATGCCGAACACTGGAAAATCGGGACGATTGCCGCAGAACTGGGCATTCACCACGACACCGTGCGCCGAGCCATCGGAACGGAGAGTTTTGCTGCCGCCACAAAACAGCAAGCTCGTGCCCGCCTGACCGACCCCTACGAGGAGTTTGTTCGCCAGATCCTCAAGCAGTATCCGAAACTGCGCGCCACTCGGATCTTCGAGATGGTTCGCCAGCGCGGCTACACCGGAAGCGTCATCACGCTGCGCCGACGCGTAGCCACTGTGCGTCCCTCCCCCCGAGAGGTCTTTCTGCGACTGCGTACCTTTCCCGCCGAGCAGGCACAGGTGGACTGGGCCAGTTTGGGAGAAGTCACCATCGGCAGGGCCCGTCGCAAGCTCTCCTGCATGGCCCTGATCCTCTCCTACTCCCGAGCCCTGTACCTGGAATTCTTCTTCGATCAATCCCTGGAGAACTTCCTGCGCGCCCATGTTCGCGCCCTTCATTCCTGGGGTGGTTGCCCCAGAACACTCCTGTACGACAATCTCAAAAGTGTCGTGCTCGAGCGTCGCGGCGATGCCATCCGTTTTCATCCGCGACTGCTGGAGCTGGCCGCTCACTATCACTTTGCGCCCCGGCCCTGTCACGTGGGTCGCGCCAATGAAAAAGGTCGGATTGAGCGGGCACTGCGTTTTGTCAGGGAATCCTTCTTTGCCGCTCGGCCTTTCACCACACTGGAGCGCTTCAACGAGCAGGCTCACGAGTGGCTCCAACAGATCGCCCACCAACGGCCCTGGCCTCAGGATCGCTCTCGCTGTGTGGCTGAGGTCTTCGCCGAAGAAAGAGCCAAGCTTCTGGCCTTGCCCTCTCACCCTTTCGATACCGAACTTATGGTTTCCATCCACTCCAAAAAGACGCTCTATCTGCGCTTTGATCTGAACGACTACTCGATTCCGCCCCAGGCGGAGGGAAAGGCCTTGACTCTGGTGGCCTCCGACACCCGAGTCCGCGTCCTGGATGGCACCCAGTTGGTGGCTTCTCATCGTCGCAGTTACGACCGCGGTCAACTGGTGGCCGATCCGGCCCATCAGCAGGCATTACTGGCGCAGAAACGAAAAGCCTGGGCTGCGGCTCCTTCCGACCGTCTCACTCGGGCCGCTCCTGAAGCCGAAGAACTTCTCCAGGGGGCTGTGGAAAAGGGCGAGTCCCTTTCCCATCAGACTCGCCAGTTGCTCCTGCTGCTGGAGGACTACGGTCCCGAGGCTCTCAGAGCGGCCCTCTGCCAAGCCCTCGAGCGTCAGACTCCACGCGCTTCAGCCGTCGCCTTTCTGCTTCAGAGAAGTCGTCGAGCCGGTCGCACGGCACTGCCTGTCGATCTCTCACGACATCCCGAACTGGAAGCTCTGGACGTTCACCCTCATCCACCGGAAGATTACGATGAACTCACTCAATCCGAACCCCAATCCGAATGAACTGACCCAAGAACTCGCTCGCCTCGGCTTTTACTGTCTAGCGGGCGAACTGGACGACTTTCTCGCTCGCGCCATCAAGGGCCGCTGGGATCCCCGCACTCTGATCGAAGAGATGGCTCGCAGGGAAGCCACTGAGAAAGCCCGCCGTTCCCTTGAGCGACGCCTGCGCTGTGCTCGCATCGGTCGCTTCAAACCCATGGCCGACTTCGATTGGAACTGGCCCGAAAAGATCGATCGCCCCTTGATTGAGAGAGCTCTCACACTGGACTTCATCCGCGAGGGGAGAAACCTGATTCTGCTCGGAGCTAACGGACTCGGCAAGACCATGATCACCAAGAACATCGCTCATGCGGCCGTCCTGGCCGGTCACTCCGTCCTCTTCCGTACGGCTTCGGATCTCCTCGACGATCTGCAGTCGGATTCTCCTTTGCTGTTGCGAAGAAGACTCAAGAAGTATGCCCGACCCGCTTTGCTGTGCATCGACGAGATCGGCTACCTCTCCTACGACACTCATGCGGCTGATCTGCTCTACGAGGTCATCAACCGACGGTACGAGCACCGTTCCATTCTCATCACGACCAATCGAGCCTTTAAGAACTGGAACCTGGTCTTTCCCAACGCCACTTCCATCGTCTCGCTGCTGGATCGTCTTACCCATCATGCCGACGTCAGTCTGATCCAAGGGCAGAGCTATCGCCGTCGCGAAAGTGAGCTGGAGGCCGCCCAACGCCGCAGCCTAAAGAAAAAACAGAAATGAAAAAGGAATGCCTCTACCGGCCTGGCTATGTCCGTGCGGTGCTCGCTTCCTACAGAGACCTTCCCGATACTCCCTCACACTGCAGGACACCGGACCGATCGCTGGCAGGACAACTCTTTGACCGTCAGATTCCGCTGTGCACCGTCCGCCAGACTTTCCTGCTGGCCTCCGCTCGCCGACTCTTACGCCCTCCCACGGCTCCACAGCTGGCCCCGATTCGATCTCTCCACTACTTTCTCCCCGTCATTGAGGAGCTGCTCCAAAACCCGCTTCCAGACGGATACTCCCAGTATCTGAAACGAAGACTCTCCGCTCGGAAATGACCTTTCGGCGCCCTCTCCTGCCCCTTCTAACTGTCCGGCTTCATGGTCCAGAAAAACGCTCTTCTACATGATCGTTAACACACACATGCAGCACAATTCGTGTTCTCCGCTGGGCTTGTCCTTTGCCTAGAAGAAACAGTGTTCGCACTTCATTTTCTTCCTCATCCTCCACCCCTGTGGCATGTCTTGTGCTCTGTCCCCTCATCCGCCTCATTCGTAGGCACGTACCAGACACCGCAGTCCTGGCAGCGCACCGCCGCAAAGCTCTGCGCACCAAAGGGGCTCGCTGTCGTGTCGGTGTCCTCTTCCAGCTTGCTGCACTTCTTGCACTCACATTGGCACCAGCCGCAGACCGTTGCCCTTGTAGCTTTCCTTGCCGCTCGTGATGGTGTCGTACTCGCGCTTCAGTAGCGGGAATATCGCCTCGGTGATTTGGCGCAGTCTCCGCTTACGATTGAACACCGTCACCTTGAGCAGTTTGAGCGTGTTGATGGCATGATTCGGCACTCGTATCTCTTCGCCTGCTGGATTGAGAATTAAGTGTCCTGACATAGCACTGCCTTCCAAGATGGGAACTTATTCGGCGCAGCCAACTCGCGCACTCGGCGTCAAAAGGAAGAGGAGGGGCATGGCGGGGAGAGGGTTACCGACACACCCCCCCCCCCCCACTTCCACAGGGGGCCGCGTGCCGTCTCACCCGAAGGCGTGGCCTAGACAGGCATTGGGCAGCCAGTGGCTATTATACCAAACTAGGTGACATTTTTGGTGGAGACTACCACTTCTCCTTCACGCCCGGCCCTGACACCGCCTTTATCTCACCAGTGCGCACGCATAGGCTGTACGTCCCGGTGCGGCGCTCCCGGGGCAGCCTCAGATAGACTCGAGCGAAGTGGGCAAGATGCGCAAACAGTTGCGGCTTCTGGGTAATCTCCTGTAGTGGGTTCAAGCCACCTCCTTCCACTCCTGGCCGTCCCAGAGGTAGGGTGGGCCGGGGGCTGTGCCTCGCTCGCATCCCGGCAAGACCCAACCATCTTCCCCCCGAGGAGTACAGAAGCTAGTCATCACAGGCTCCCAATAACGCTCTTGGTGCCAATGATTGAGGGAGACAAGCCACTAGGTCTGGCTCGGCCAACTGGCCCGCCGTGTGTCCTGACGGGAGTAACAAGAGCACCGCCGGATGTTTGGCGGATAGGTGGTCAATATCTTCGCTGCTTGCGGAATCGTGTATGCCTTGCCGTATCGAAAGGCGTCAATCTTCACGATTTCATCTCATCGCGAGAAGTGTTGAGTAGTAGGACATGATCCAGCTCAATAAAGGAAGGATGATCGTCGCCAGCAGGATCGGGGAGCTAACGAGCAAGTGAACAAGAACGATCTGCCCCAGCCTTACTTTGAAGGACTTTATTCCCTCCTGGACCTCAGTGGGCAGATTAGCCAACTCTGCTTCCAATTTGTCTGAGAACGAAGCAGAATGGGCGTAAGCTTCGGGAAATCTCATAGCAAGGAAGATCTCGGTCCAACTCAGTCTGTGGGCAAAACGGGTCATGCCGTTGATCGTACTTCTCAGAGTGGTGTAGGTAGGATGATCAAATGCAATATTCCCGTTGGCAGCAAACTGGAAGATTTCTCCCCGTAGTTCGAACAATCTTGACCTGAATTTGTCGATGAAGTATGCCGGGAGTAGGCACCTCAACAGTGCCCAAATTCCGGCCGCTGGGATGAGAATTCCGATCACATTGTAGACCTGCGATTCAGTCATGATTAGCGATCCTCCTTCCTTGTTTCCCCTCGGGGCGTGATCGAACTGGACGTCCGCCCTGGATCTATTGTACGTTCTAAATCCCCAATCTGTTTACCAAATCGCTCATTGTCTCTCCTTCGCAGCCGTTTCTGAGCCCCGCCGTAGGCCAATCCTCCCCCGGCAAACAGGTACGCCACCCACTCTCCAATCTCAAGCTGGCCGAAGAATCCCAGTTGAGACACGCCAGACAACACATCCACCCTACTTGCGACGGCTCCTGGGTTTGTCAATCCAGCGGGGCTTCACCGGCTGCGTCATCGCCTTTCCAAGTTCCTCCATGGCCGCATCGGCATGGTTTTGGTTGTCACCCTCTGGCAGATCAACCTCGAACTCCTGGTTGATCTCGGCCTTGGTTGGGCGGTAGGTGGATCGGACGATCTCGACGGTCTTGGGTTCAGGCTTTTTTGGCTTCTTCATCAACCTCTCCTATACAAACCAATTATCAAACCACACTGCAATGACTCTTGCGTGGGGGGATTTCAGCATATGCCTTATTATTGAGGGTTAACGCCATAACCGACTTCTCGAATCTGGATTCTCCACTAAACAAGGGCTTCATCTTTTCGACAACCTTGAGTCGCATTGCTGAGGATAATCTTGGAATCACAACGCTCAACAAATCTTCATCGGATACAGTGGCTAATCCATCTGATCCAGTCGCCAGTGAACGCATTTGAACCCTGAATGTTCTGGAACATAGAGCCGTAACAATATCAGGCCAGAAATCCTCCCTCCCGTCCTTGATTCTGAGTCGTGTAAATCCGGTAGTGACAACCAAATCGGAGCAGCGGCCAGATGCGATGAACCACTTCTTCACAGACCCCCAAACAATTGAGATGAACAAGTCACTCTGTTCGGCCTGCAGCTGGGCGCGACCCGGCAACTCCCATCCCCGCATCTTCTTATAATCGTAATCGCCGATACCAACATCTCCAATCTCAACATACCGATAAAACTGAGACGGTTTTGGCTCGAACGACTTCTTCGGAACAACCCTCAACACGTCTCCCAAAGCGAAATTCTTACGGGACTTGACAAATCTCCGCACTTCATAGGACATGAATGACAATCGCTTGGGATCAAGAATCAGGTCTTGTGTCCGAGATACATTCTCGATAGGACCCGACCATGACTGCGGACCTGGGGGTACTACTCGATCTTCGAGCATCCACGGGAAACAGTCGGCTGCCGGAGATCGTAAGAACTCGTCAAGAATGATCTCGAAATCCGCATTTAAAATAGGCTCATTTCGATCATCAAGTATAAGCAGCCCCGTCTCCGGATCTCGCCGATGAACCTTAGCCTCCTTCTTGTCTCCCATTCTCCAACCCACTGACTCCAACAGCCTGACGTAGAAACGATGATCTGCACTATCGGCTGTGTTCTTGAGGGGCGTCTTGCGTCGTTCCAAGAAAACAGCTGATGCACTTACATCGGCACCCGACTTCTTAAAAGTAAATCGCGGGAACGCCACGATACCGGAGATCTTTGTGTGGCGTAACAGCCAATCTCTCAGGGCCACATACTCAAGGTTCCGGTTTCCCAAATACCCGTTCGGAAGAATAATGCCCACCCGGCCACCGGGAACCGCCAGACGAACGCACAACTCTGCAAACAGGATTCCAGTCTGCTGTTTCTCTCGAATTTCGTCTGTTCGAATGACTTCTCCCGACTCGGATCGCTTCCACTTATAACCCATCGAAAAACGTCTTAACACCTCCGCACGCCTCTCAACGATCTTGGTTCCGAATGGTGGATTGCACAGCACCGCCTGAAACTGCTTACTGCATGAGTTGAAGGATTCGAGGCTGTTGGCCTTGTTGCGAGGACTCTGGCCCAGCCTTCAGCGTCTCCCGGAAGAGGTGGAACCGCTGCGCCATCGAGATCAACTGAGGGCCCTTTCGTTCTTCTGGCTCGCTTCCGAATTCGTTCTTCCGTGGTGTTGCCCATCTCTGAACTGACGCCCCGATGTCCTCTCCTCCGGCTCCCCTCCTTGCTCGCGAATCCCGTGCTTCTGACCCTCCGGTCGGGGTTTTGACTGTCGGCCAGCGCTTCACGTCCGTCCGTAGACTCTTCCCTTGTCCCCCACCACTCGTCCCAGTCATATCGGAACTGCTTGGAGTACCCCAGCGCGAAGAATCGCTTCCGCAGGTGGCTTCCGCCAACCTCAGCCGACGAGAAGACTCCTGCTTCAAACGAGTAGCCCAACTCGCATAGCCGCTCCCCGATGGGCTCAAACCAGGCAAGAAGATTTGGGACGTTCTCGAGAAACACCAGGGCGGGCTCACAGGCTTGGAGGATGTCGAAGAAGTGAGGCCAGAGGTAGCGCTCGTCCTCTTCCCCTTTACGCTGCCCGGCACAAGAGAATGGCTGACAGGGAAGTCCGGCAGTGAGGAGGCCCACTTTGCCACGTAAGCAGTGAGCGACTTCTGAGAATGTCGCGATGTCGGTCCAGATAGGTGCCTCATCCACTTGAGACGCTTCTTCCTTCGTGACCAGGTTCGCCACGGCGAATGCTTCCCTCTCCACGCGACAGAGTGCTTTAGTGCGGAATCCAAGTACCCAGCCCGCAAAGCTGACTCCGACGTCAAGACCTCCGATTCCGGTAGCAAGGCTGATGGTAGGTAAATCCACACTACCCATCCCCTTTTTGCTTTTTGTATTCCTTGGCCCGCTGGTAAACCCAGGACTTCACCTCTTTGCTCGGCCTCATTGGCGGCAGGGATCTCAGTGACGAGTGGGGTGACTGGCCGAACATCTCCCGGTAGGCGTGATCTACCCACTTCCAGTGATAGCCGCGCTGTTCACACAGGCCTTTGAGTTGGCGAAACCAGCGCATCTGATCCGACGTCATGCCAGATTCCCTGCACTTGATCTCCCCAAGCTCGCCTTCTGTGTGCTCGACTGGTGCTGGTCTCGGTGCTTCTTTGCTGCAGCTCGACAGTCCTTCCGGCCCGTGTAGATCGTGAAACAGTCCTTGCAGATGATTGGCAACCGCTCCTTCTTCCGTTCCTTCTCGCGGCGCTCCTGAACCTTGCCCTTCTCGTCCAGCGACCAGGGGATAGGATCATCCAGAAAGCCGTGCTCAAGAACGGCGCCAGCGTGATCGATCAGCAGGCAGTCGGTCTTGCCTTCAGCTGGGCGCAACACCCTGCCAGCCATCTGGAGGTATCGGCCGATGCTCTTGGTGGGTTTCGCGAGCACACAGCAGGAGACAGCCGGTGAATCACACCCCTCGCAGAGAACTTCGCAATTCACCACGACTCGCAGCCTGCCCTGTGCAAGGTCTGCCAAGATGTGCTCCCGCTCATCCTTCGGGGTCTCGCCGTCCAGGTGAGCAGCTTTAACTCCCGCCTCTTGGAACTTCTCGGCCAGGTGTTGGGAATGGCGCACATTGGTGGCAAAAACTACCGTCTGGCGATCCTCACCAAACTTCTGCCAGTGCTCCACCACGTCACCCACCAGCTCGGCCTTGTCCATCCGCTCAGCAAGTTGATTCTCGACATAGTCGCCGGCCCGCAGCTTGACCCCCTCCAGGTTGGGAGTGGTGGGAGCGAAGTAGCGAACCGGCACCAAGTACCCTTGCTCGGTCAATTCGGCGATCGACGGCGCGCAGACCATGTCCTGATACACATGGCCGAGACCTTTGCCCTCAGTCCGGCATGGGGTCGCGGTTAAGCCAAGTAACACAGCCTTCGGGTAGTGTTCGATGATCTCCAGATAAGTGAGACTCAGGCTGCGGTGGCATTCATCTACCACGATCAGATCCGCCTCGGGCAACTCCATAACCTCGCGCCGAGTCCAAAGCGTCTGGATCGAGACCACTTGCACTTGCTCGGCCAAGTTTTGCCGCCGTCCGGCCATGATGATCCCGTGGTGTACTCCGAACCGATAGAGCTTGTCACTGCACTGGTCGATCAACTCTCGGCGGTGAGCCCAAAAGAGTACTCGCGAGCCCTTGGCAACGGCTTTCTTGATCACATCTGCCGCCACGATCGTCTTGCCACTGCCTGTTCCTGCCTGAAGCAGAACCCGCTTATTCCCAGCAAGAAGTGAATTGCGCAGACCATCTACCGCCTCAGCCTGGTACGGCCGCAGATCGAATTGCTGTGACTGGAGGGGGAACCGAAAAGCCGCTGTAGACATTTAGCCGCTCCCCCCCAAGAGAGTCGCCCCCCGATATAGCCTTCCCCATACACCCTCCCTTCTTTTTCCTGGAGGAGAATTCTCTGCCTCTGTCTCTGTCTCTGTCTCTGTCTCTGGTCTCCGCAGCTGCGCAGGCTCTTCTACGTAGCTACGGAGAGTGGCCCTTTTCTTCCGATTACAGGCCCGGCACAAGACTTGAAGATTGGATTTCTCGCCAGTTCCGCCTTTGGAAATAGGCACGATGTGGTCGATCTCAAGATTATCTGGAGAACCACACGCCAAGCACTGGTGGCTCGCCTCCTGAAGGAGTTGCGTCCTGACCTTGTTCGACACATAACGGCTGGCCCAGTTGGCTCGCCAATTGGAGCCATCTCCGTATTCCAGGAACCCCGCCTCGATCAATAACTCAAGATCAACTGGCTCAGTGGCGAATATCTTGGTGGCGATCCAGTCAGCCCGAGCTGGGATCTTGTTGTCCACTTTGCTGGCAAGTACCCAAATGAGAATCAAGTGGGCTTTTGACGCATCGTGCAATGCCGAGAATTCATAGTTGTCCAGCAAATCAGTGTGGAGCTTTATCCACGGTGGAGTGCGATCTTTATACTGCTGGAATCTTCCCCAATTCTTGACCCGGAGGTACTTCACTCGTACACCTCAGAACTGGGATCGACCGGGAGGTCAAGTTCAAAGTCGGGATGCTCCCCACACCAGTCGGTTTCTTCAGTGGCAGGCCAAGATGCCTCGTAAGGTAACGCGGCATCTTTCTTCACCTGGGAACGAAACAACGGAAATTTAGCGCGACACCAACCAAAATCATCATTCGGGTCCATCGCATACCAAAACGGACAGTTTGAGCAGGTAGCTTCTGGGTTCCGTTTCACGCCGCTCCCCTCATTCCGATTCCCGCCAGCACCTCTTCTCTGGAAGGGCGTCGTATTACGTTCCCCCGAGCCACCAGTTCCAAGTACCGAACGCGGCCCAATTGAGCCCGCTTCCACACCTGATAGGCTCGCCTGCAAACCCCGAGGAATTTGTGGCAGGCTGCGCAGAGTAAGTCGCAGTTCTCCAAATCCCATCGCGTGTTGTGGTGACCACGCCGGATGAAGTGCGAAACCTCTAGGTTCCATGGGAATCTTGGCCAGTGCCTCGGGTACTGACACACCCAGTTGTCCCGCTCTCGGATGGCGTTCCTAACTTCGGTGTCCAGGTAGGCGAATTTACTCATCACGCTTCACGCACCCAAGATTGGGAATAACGAAAACGTAACGATTCAGCTATACTTCTGGGAGTTTTGGACTTAGGAGCCCGATAACCCTGATCCCGGCAAACGGAAAGGGGTCAACAGGTTAACGGGAATTGCATGGATCTGCGTGAGGTGTTGACTGTTCCCGCAGCCCAATTGTCGGACCAGCGGCATGCCCGTGGAACCCGATCGGGTGGGTGTAAATACTGGGAACCAGCCCTTCGCCGACTGCTTGCTCGAGCGAACGCCTCAGAATCTCGTTTCCGCTACGCCCTTCCACAAAGTTCGAGGTCAGTAGATCTTGGAGACGATTCCCTTGGGCCAAAGCCTTCTTGAGGCCGTTCGGAGCGTCTTTTTCCCCGGGCAGGAGGACGTAGGCATGTTGCTGAGTGTCTGTGTTCAAGCCGAGGTAGTGGATCCCAAAATCGATATGGATCAGATCGCCCCTGCGAAGCGTTTGTTCCGAAGGACGGGAGGCGAACGAAGTACGCAGTTCTGCCTCATCTGCCCGTTGAATCGAAACCGAGGGGTGAAACCAGGTGGTTAGGCCCAGTTCGCGGATCCGGTCGCGGTACCACCATTGAACATCTTCCGTCGTAGTGAAGCCAGGCTGGATGACCCGATCAGAGAGTCCTTCGGCGATGATTTCGTGGGCGATTCGGCACACCGTCGGGTAGACTTGCTGTTCTTCGGGAATCCGCCATTCCAGCCAACCGATGGCCAGCTTCTCGCCACTCACGATCCGTTCCTGATATTTCTTCGGGAGCGCGTGATTCAGGGCTTCGAATTCACTGCGTGTGATCCCGTCCCCTAGGGCAAAGTATTGGGAGTAATTGAGCGCGATACGGCGGGGATTCCTTTCTTGAATGATCTGGGCCAGGCGGGCCCACTGATCGGGTTGCTGCTCGGGGTCCCACGCCTTGCGGAAGAATTTGCCAATGTCATATCGGGCCACTGCGAGCCGTTCGATTCGGCCTTGGCCATTCTCGTGGAAAACAAGAACGGTACGTCGTCGGGCGGCCAGCCAGGTGGGGGCGGGTTTCATGCTCCAGAAAACAGGATCTTCGTTGTATTCGCGGGCCACGATGATCCACATGTCGATATCTTCGCGTTCCATCAGACGAGGGACCACCGTTTCGAGTCTGATCTCCAGCCATTGGTCACGGAGGGCGGCCCGGTCCTTCATATCTAGGATCACGGGCATTTCGGCACCCAGCCCCAGCGGCCCGACAACGAAGAGGGCCAGAAGGGAGGTAAGGAAGGGCTTCATAACTGACATCGTAGTGATCTCCTTTCGTGGCAAGGGATGCCGTAGGTTGGGCTGCTCCAGGATCATTTCAGCGCGATGACTTCCGCAAAAGAGACAGCTTCTGCCTGCCGAATCCGTTCCAAAACTCGGGCCGAGATCGAATCGTCGGTGATCGAAATCCCGACCGCATCGGCTTGATCGGTATTCCGCCCCAGCACGAAGTTGGCGATGTTGAGCTGCTCTTCACCCAGAATCTGGCCGACCTGTCCGATCACGCCCGGAGTATCGACATTCCGGACGAACAGCAAGTGACCCTGGAGGGGGATTTCTACCGGGATGTCATCCACCGAGATCACCCAAGGCCTTCCTTGATGGAGCACGGCTCCTTCCATGGACTCCAGGGCAGCGGGGCTTTGTCCGCGAATTTCGACTCGTATCAAATTGGAATAGCTGCGGGGGCGGCTGCTACTGGTCTCCAGGATCGAGATACCCCGCTGCCCAGCGACGTTGCGTGCGTTGACCGCGTTAAGCGTCTTAGACAAGATCGGTGTCAAGATCGATTTCAGAAGGTAATTCGTGAGAGGCTTGGTATCGAGTTGGGCGACCGCCCCAAAATACTCAACCGAAATTTCGCTTGCGGCTACCCTCGAGATCTTGCCTAGGAACGCTCCCATGCGCTCCACCAGTGAGAGATAAGGTGCCAGTTCCCTGGTCTCTTCCCCCGAGAGAGAAGGAAAGTTGACCGCATTCTCGATCAGCCCTTGCTTGAGGTAAGAGAGGATCTGGCGAGCTATGGTTATCCCGACGTGAGCCTGGGCTTCTCTCGTTGAGCCTGCAATGTGGGGTGTCAGAACCACATTTTCGAGATCGCAAAGGGCGGGGCTGATGTGAGGTTCATTCTCAAAGACATCCAAAGCGGCGCCGCCGAGTTGGCCTCCAGATAGAGCATGCACGAGGTCGTCTTCGACGATCAATGCTCCGCGTGCTGTATTGATCAGCCAGGCCGTCGATTTCATCAAAGCCAGCCGCTGAGCATGCATCAGCCCCCGGGTTTGAGGAGTCAGTGGGAGGTGAAGACTCACAATGTCGGATTCTTCCAATAGAGCTTCCAGGCTCTGCAGTTGGACGCCGTTGGTGTCGGCATACTGCTGGCTGACGTAGGGGTCGAAAGCCAGCAGCCGCAGTCCCAGCGCGTTCGACACGCGAGCTACCATCATACCGATCCGGCCCAGGCCCACCAGGCCAAGCGTGCGACCGTGCAATTCATACCCCATCAAGCCGGTCTTGTCCCAACGCCTCTGAGTAATAGATGCGTGGGCAGCCGGGATACGGCGGGCTAGAGAACTCATCAGAGCCAACGTGTGCTCGGCGACACTAATGCTGTTGCCACCGGGCGTGTTCATGACCAGCACTCCCTTCTCAGTGGCAGCAGAAAGGTCGATATTGTCGACGCCGGCTCCGGCCCGGCCAACTACTCTTAACCGTGGAGCGTGATTGAGGAGGCTGGGATCGACTCGGGTTCGGCTCCGCACCACCAGCGCATCGGCGTCCGCCAGCTCGCTCAGGAACTCGGGTTCGCTGATCTCAGAACAGTCGATAGTCAAGCAATCCGAATCGGATTGAAGCAGGTTCATGCCCTGGGCCGAGATCGGATCCCGAACAAGGATTTTCGTCAAGTCGCAACCCCTTGATCCCGGATCGTAGCCTCTTGATCCCGGACAACTTCCATAGCCGTCGCGACACCTGCTCCGGTGGCTTCTCGGGCGATCAAATGTTCCGAAACGCAGATTTCTAGGGCCGCAAGAATGCTGAAAACGTCCAGCGTGTCGAAATAGCCGAGGTGAGCAATCCTCAGGATCTTCCCCTTCAACTCTCCTTGGCCTCCGCCGACCTTCACCCCGAATCGCGATTCCAGAGACCGAATTAGAGTCCCGACCTCGATTCCGGAGGGTGGAAAAGCGGCCGTGACGGCATTGGCCGGAGCCGAAGACAGAAGCCTGAAACCGAGTGCCTGGAGGCCTGCACGGGTGGCTGCCGCCATCAGTTCAGCTTCCTGTATCACTCGTTCGAGACCCTGCTCCAGGATTTCCCCAGCCGCGGCATGAAGAGCCTGGACCAGGCTGATGGCGGGAGTGAAAGCGGTTTGTCCGTCGCGTTGACGCAAAACCTCGCGGGCGAGATCGAAGTAGTAGCTGGCCGTCCCGGCTCTTTGGGCAGCCGCTAAGGCCCGCGGGCTCAGACACATAAACGCGAGGCCGGGCGACATGGCGAACGATTTTTGTGAACCCGATATGACTACGTCCAGCTCCCATGCCTGACTTTCAAGAGGTTGCGTCGCCAACGCCGTGATTGCATCAACGATGATCAGGGATTCGGGAACCCGAGCTCGCACATCTCGTCCGATCGATTCCAGATCAAGCTGGGTGGCGGTCGACGTCTCACAGCCCTGTACGAGCAGCGCAGTGGCTCCCGTTTCCAGCATGCGGTCGGCGATCTCCCGGCTGTGGGGCGCCTGCCCGTAAGGCTTTTCCAGCAGGTCCTGGGGAATTCCATGAACACGGCAGAGGTCGATCCAGCGCTCTCCAAACTTTCCAGTTGCCACGATCAGAGCTCGGTCCAGCTTGGCTCGCAGAACTGAGGCAACGGCAGCTTCCATCGCACCAGTCCCCGAACTTGCCAGCACCACTACGTCATTGTCGCTGCGAAAGATCCTTTGCAGACGCTCCCGGGTCTCGAGTAGAAGCACCGCAAAAGCCGGTGTTCGATGGTGGATCAAAGGGGAGGCGAGAGCGTTCTGAGCAGCTGGCATCAAAGGGGTCGGCCCCGGTGTGAACAACCTCTGTTTTCTCATTGCAGAATCATAACACTCGAAGAAGGGGTCCAAGGGTCCAGGGTTACAATTCCCATCGGCCGGGAAGGTCAGGAGATTACCTTCCGAAGAAGGGGTCCAAGAGGCCAGGGTTACAATTCCCATCGGTCGGGAAGGTCAGCAGATTACCTTCCCATGGGCTTCCCGACCGTGCTTGCAGTGGGTTCTGGGATGTAGGCCTCGGGGAATGGCTCCCTGGACCCCTTCTCAGGGGATGAGAAGTGAACCCTGGGACCCTTCCCGGCCGATGGGGATAGTAAACCTGGCCCATTGGGCCCCCTCTCAGGGAATGGGAATTGAACCCCTGGGCCCCTTGGACCCCTTCCCCGCAGGTATTAGCAAGAGCAGTCCGATTCTTAGAATGTCATCAGCTTTCAAACCATTGAGTTCGAGTAGCCGAGCAGGAGAGACATTGAAGCGCCGGGCCAGCGCCCAGATGTAGTCCCCTGCCTTGAACTCGATAAGAAAACGTATCGGTCGTCGTGGACTCAGCCTGATGCGACGAAGCGTTGGGAGAGGTGATTCGACGCGCGGCCAGGAAACGTTTTCTGTGAGCTGCATCAAAGGCGGGCGCTCGAAGCACTTCTCTTCCAGAACCTGGGCTGTGCACGTATTCTCCGTCCCCGACATAGATGCCCACGTGGGAGACCTGCTTGGGATCCGAGCCCCAGGCATAGAAAAGGAGATCTCCAGGGAGAATGTCCCGTTTTGAAACCTTTTTGCCGGCCACAAACTGCCGGCTGGTCAGGCGGGGGACCGAGATGCCCTGCTGCCCGAATGTCCAGTAGACGAGTCCCGAACAATCGAATCCTCCCTCGGGTGTCGTCCCGCCCCATTTGTAAGGAGTTCCAAGTTGCGTCAGGACGTCACCCACGAGGCGTTGACCGGAAGCGGAAGGCTTGGCCCTGCTTCGTAGCGGGGCATCTCGACCGGCAGCTTCTTTACGGTTCTCGACGGGCGCTGGAGCCGGAGCGCCAACAGGAGGATTGGGCGGTGCAATGCTCACCCTCTTACTTCCACAGGAAACTGAAGCTGCTGTCACTAATCCCAGGATCCAGAGGCGCATGAGTCGAGTCTGAACCACAGCCGAAATCTCCTTACCAGGATCCGATTCCGTGTTGTACGGAGCGAGTCCACCAGTGATTCTAAACGATTCTTAATACTGAGGACTGTGAGCCCTCTCTCCTTTTTCCGCCCGGGGGCCTGGAACATTTTTCCTCTGCCCACGTGTATAAGGGTACAATGCTGTAGTTTGTCTAGGAGAGGAGGAGGTTCGTTGGGCTGGCTACTCAAGCTAGGGCACGTCGTCAATCCCGAGCGCGATGAGAAAGACCTGGATGATGAGTTGAGTTTCCATCTCGAGATGGAAACTCAACAGTATGTGGATCGCGGACATTCGCTCGTCGAGGCTCGGCGGCTGCTTTGCGTAACTTTGGCGGAATAGAAAAAACCAAGGAAGAAGTGCGTGATGCCGATTACTTGCGGCGCTTCGAGAATCTGCTGCAAGATCTCACATTTGCGATTCGGCAGTTTCGCAAACGACCGGGTTTCACGCTGCTGGCCCTGGTTACACTGGCGCTCGGAATCGGAGCGAACAGCGCCATTTTCAGCCGCATCGACGGTGTGCTTCTGGCCCCTCTCCCTTACCGCAACGGGCACGAATTGGTCCGCCTCATGCAATCTGCTCCCAAGAGCAAAATCAGCAACTTACCGTTTTCTATTCCGGAACTGGAAGATTATCGAGCCAGCGTGAGCAGCCTGGTTGATATCGTGGAATTCCACAGCATGTCATTTGTACTGCTGGGAGGAGAGGAGCCGCAACGCGTTCAGACTGGAGTTGTTTCCGACAGCTGCTTCAGCCTGCTGGGCGTCGATCCTATTCTGGGCCGGAGTTTCAGTCCCGAGGACAATACCCCAAATGGGGAAGCGGTCTTGCTTCTGACCCACGACTATTGGGAGAAGAGCTTTGGAGCTGATCGCGACATCATTGGCCGCCTGATCGAGATGAATGACCGCCCTCATCGCGTGGTCGGAGTCTTGCCGCCAATCCCCCTAAGTCCCCTTTCGGTCGATGTCTTCATGCCGAGTTCTGCCTGTCCGTTCCGGGCTGTTGCCCAGCGGACACCCTCCAATCGAAACACGTTCCGAAGCCTGGTTGCAATGGCCCGAGTTCGGCCTGGGTTTAGTCTCGAGTAGGTGAATGCCCAGCTCAATACCGTGGCCAAGCGCTTCGAAGCCGAGTCTCCCGCAACCTATGGAAACGGGGGATTAGAGACTCGAGCGACCACTCTGCATGAGGAACTCACCCGGCAGGCCCGTCCTACTCTTTTTCTGCTGCTTGTCACCACGGGGCTGGTGTTGCTGATTGCCTGTGCGAATGTCGCGAATCTGCTGTTAACGAATTGGTTTCGGAGGCAGAGGGAGACGGCGGTCCGCGTCGCGATCGGTGCGGGAAGGAAGCGGCTTATCTGTCAGGCCCTGGTGGAAAGCTTGCTACTGACCGTCTTTGGAGGGCTGCTCGGACTGCTGTTGGCAGCGGGTGGACTCGATTTGCTGAAGGCTTTCACCGCCCGCCTCACTCCTCGGGCGGGTGAAATTACAATCAACCCGAGTGTCCTGGCCTTTGCACTTGGTCTTTCGATCGTCTCCGGAGTCTTCTTCGCTCTCATCCCCGTACTTGCAGTCAAGCTCGAGCACATCATTCCGGCTTTGAAAGCGGGTCGCCACAATTTCCGGGGCTCTCCCAGCAGGCTGAGAGGATTACTGATTGTGGGGCAGGTTGCGGTGTCGTGTGTGCTTCTGATCTCGGCCGGTTTGACTCTGCGCAGCCTACTCAAGCTGCAAGGGATCGACCCGGGATACCGTACTGAGAATGTGCTCAGTGCGGCCCTTTCCATGAACTGGTCACGATACAGTAGTCCCCAGGATGCTCGCCTGTTCTTCGAAGGGGCCCTCGCGATACTCGAGAAGGAACCGGGAGTGCTTTCAGCAGCGGTAGGAAACATTGTTCCGCTGGCTCAGCAAGGACCGGCGAATTTCTCCTTTGAGATTGAGAAACGGCCTCTTCAAAGAGGGGAGATGGGCCCCCTTGTCGATATTCGCTCGGTCAGTGAGTACTTCTTTTCGACGATTAGGATTCCGCTTCGAAGAGGTCGCCTTTTCTCGTCGGCCGATGACTCAGAGGCTGCTCCGGTGGCCGTCGTTTCTGAGAGTTTTGCCACGATGTATTGGCCAAATGACCAGCCGCTCGGTCAGAGGGTGCGTTTTGCCGACGAGCCGTGGCGGGAGATTGTCGGGATCGTTGGAGATGCTCGTTTGCACGCGTTGAGTGCGGATTCCACCGAAGTCATCTACGTCCCCCTCCGGCAGGGAGGATTCGGATCGAGTTTCCTGGTCCGGACGACTTCAGATCCTTCCGTCATGGAGCGGCGGATCAAGGAGATCGTCTATCAGCTAGATCCTCAGCAGCCTCTGACCTACATTGAGACTTTGGATCAGTTGCGCCGAGAATCGATAGCCTCTCCTCGCCTCACGACTCTTCTGCTTGGGATGTTTGCCACTCTAGCCTTGCTCATAACCCTTTCCGGCATCAGCGGGGTCATCGCTTTGGCAGTCAACCAGCGCACTCATGAGATAGGAATTCGGATGGCTCTCGGAGCCAGGCAGCGGACGGTCCTGCTGTTGATCCTTGCCCAGGGATTGAAATTAGTCCTGATCGGTTTGGTTACCGGGTTGGCGGTGGCTTTCATCGGGGGTCGCAGCGTCTCGGCCAGTCTCTATGGGATAGAACCAACCGACCCCATGACCTTTCTGATTGTGGCTAGTCTCTTCCTGGCAGTGGCTATGGCCACCTGTCTGTTTCCGGCTCGACGCGCGATTACTATCGATCCGCTGCAGGCGCTCCGGTCGGACTAGAGATTCCATAACGCGCAGCCCAAATAACCGCTTTCGAGGGAAAGGTGCGGATCATTCTACTCGAGTGTTATCCAGAAGAGTTCCTGGCGAGTCGGCGACCCCACCAGAGTAATCCACTCGTGATGGCTACAACGGCAAACGTCAGGCCTGTGTGTTCGGGCTCGAGCAGCCAATGCCAGCCTTTGGAACCCAGCTCGCTCGTGCCGTGGCCGGGATGGGCCAGCAAACCGGCCGGGAGCGCCGCCCCGACAGCCACTAATGCAAAGATCTTCTCGCGCATGCTTCTCCCTCGTCACTCCAGGTCAATCAGATCCAGTCCTGAGGGGGAAAAAGCCTGTCGAATTTTGGGCTCCTTTTCCATGAGTTCCCCCAAACTTACCGGTTCGAAATAGGTGTCACGTTCGACTCCCACCGTGCCCAGGGCTGGATCATGGTATCGGAGCGCTCTTAACTCGCTAATTGTGAAATGACCGATCAGAGCATTCTTGCTGGTCACTACCAAGCCGTAACAGGTATCTTCCCCATCGAATTCGAGGATATACCAGCGCCAGTTGCTGGTAGGATCCACAAGCCGCGTGTGGACCGTGAGATCTTTCGGCAAACCCTCGGAGTTACTTCCCAACTGGGGAAGCTTATCTCTGAGGCCATCGGGCAAGAGCTCCATAATCTCTCCATCGCTACCCAGACAATTGTATTCTAACCTCTGTGTCTGCTTTTTTTTGCAGGAGAAAATGCGTCTCTCTGACTCGGACCGATTCCCAGCCAAGCTCCGCCTCAAACCGACCCGTTGTATTTTCCGCTAAGCAAGCAGCCCGAAATCCAAAACACGAATGAATCCTCCGGCACGAAAATGGAGATTTTCCTCGGGGGAGGTCCCGATCTGCAACGGACTACGGGAGCATACTGACGGGTGTGGTATATTCGGCGAGATGGCTCTATTGCAGGCACTCTTGCTCTGTGATCAGGTAGTTCAGGCTCCCGATGGCAAGGTTCAGCTACAGGGCTTATTCGACACCGTCAGCGCCTCATCCGTGCCAGCCGCCCATCCCTGCCTCTGGGTGTTTTTTCGTTTCCTGCTGCAGGGTAAAGAAGAAAAATCGTCCGACAACTACCCGGTACGACTGTATTTGCACCGCCCGTCGGGAGTTATAGATGAAATCCCTGAAATGAAGGCCAAGGCAGACGGGATGGGAGTGATTCAGGGTTATCTACAACTACGAGGCATGGTCTTAAAAGAGCCAGGAGAACACTGGTTCGAACTGTTTTGTGAAGACCAGAGTGTCGGGTCCTGTCGTTTCATTGTCAAGATAGCCAGCCCGACCAGCGCTCAGGAACCGCCGCTGGCATCCACCATCCATTGAGCCGTTGTGAAATGCTCGAAGTCGGCCCGTTGTCCTACAATCTATAGACTGGGAAAGCAAGTCGGAGTGTACTCGGAGTCTTGGCTGAGGTGAGAAATTGAGCGACGGTTCTGGAGGAGGGCTAGACCATGTGGGCCGGACGGTTCGGAGGGAAGTCGAAACTGCCGTCAGCCCCTGGCAGGTTTGGTTGGCCTGGACTGACCCTGTTCATCTTTCCAATTGGCTGCTCGATTCTGCTGAAGGAGAACTGGCGGTCGGACAGACGGTAAGTTGGCTCTTGTCCGGCACTAGCGTCCCGTTCCAGTTCGTGGTCCGCAGCCTGGCAGACGAGCGTTCGCTGCTTGTCGAGCTCCGACCGTCAGGCCAATTGATCGAGATCCGTATTGAAGGCGCTTCTGGAAGCTGCCTGGTCAGTATTACCCACTCCGGCTTTTCTGACGACGACGAAGGGGATGTCGCCTATCAGGAGGCGATTGCAGCCTGGCAGCAGAGGGTTAATGTCCTGAAACTGTATCTTGGTCACTCCTTCGCGCGGCCCCGTCAGACGATCCAGATGTCGAGTATCACAACGCTTACTGAATATGAGATCAGTCGTTACATCCTCGACCCGTCCGGACATCGGAAGTGGCTGACGCTGGAGGGACGGCTCGAGCCGCTTCGTGACACCGAGATCGAGCTTTGGGACGGGTCAAAGATCTCCTCTAGAATCCTGGTCGCTTCGAACGACTTCATGATGTTCAGCTGGGACGAAGGGAAAGGATTCGTGCTTCTGACTTACCGTCCGAGCAGCTCCGGAAAATCAGAGATCGGAATGTCGGTCTCGTCATGGACGGATGATCCAGAACGCTTGGAGGCTTTCTACGAAACGCTTCGGGTTGGCCTCTCCAAGATGTTGGGTTTCTCCGGTGCCGAAGCCGCTTCTCAGGGTTCCAAGGACTAGAGCCGAACGCCTGAAGAGATCTTTCGGAAGCCTGGATGAGCGGCTATGATCGGGTTACATGGCTCTGGATTCAAGATGTAGTTATTTTGCAATGCCTTCAACGGCGAGGGGAGCAGGGAGAACGAAATGAAACTAGGAGAAGACTTCCAGAAGTGCGACGGAGTGAGTCGTTTTGACAGTTCCGAGGCGGCTCGATCCGCTGCATCGATCGGCAATGGGGTAGGTTGGGTGTTTCAGATGACTCTCCGCTTCATTTTGATCATTCTCTTCCTGGGCTCGGCGAATGGGCTTTGGGCCGCGGAGATTGGACCCAGCCGGGGTGCCTTAGTCATCGTCGGCGGGGCGATGCGTGATCCCGCCATCTTGACCCGTTTCTTGGAATTGGCTGGAGGGATAGAGGCGCCCATTGTTGTGATCCCTACGGCCGGAGGCGCTGCTGAATATGGGACTGATTGGCGCGGGCTGGGGAGCTTCAGGGCGCTGGGAGCCAAGAATCTCACGGTGCTCCATACCAATGATCGTAAGGTGGCCGACTCAGAGGAGTTTGTCCGACCCATCCGGGAGGCACGAGGGGTTTTCTTCGGCGGCGGCAGGCAATGGCGGTTGGCGGACTCTTATCTCAATACTCTTACCCAGACGGCCCTCTTCGAGTTGCTCGATCGGGGAGGAGTCATCGGCGGGTCCTCGGCCGGAGCCACGATCCAGGGGTCCTATCTTGCTCGCGGAGATACCAGCGGGAACACCATCATGATGGGAGATCATGTCGAGGGACTCGGCTTTCTCAAGAACTCAGCGATCGATCAACATTTGTTAAAGCGAAACCGCCAATTTGATCTCGTCGAAATCATCCTGGCCCATCCCCAACTGCTGGGTATTGGAATTGACGAAGATACGGCAATCGTGGTGCAAGGAGATCAATTCGAAGTACTCGGCCAGGGGTACGTGGCCATTTATGATTCTCAGAAGATGATTCCCCCCAATGGATTGTTTTACCTTCTCGCCCCGGGAGATCGTTTCGATCTGAAGCAACGGCTGGCTGAGCGGCCAGCGCGGACCTGGAGGCCGGTGGACCGTCCTGAGGCCTTGCCCTGGAAGAAGCCGTGATGAAGTCAGGAGCCAGCGAAGCTCCTCTTCAAACCTCAATGTCAGTGCCTAGTTCAAGCTGTATCACAAGTAGCCAGAACCGGCAGCTTAGGCCGAAGGGCGATCTTCCAGTGTCTGGGGAAGGAGCTTCCAGAGCAAGCTTGCCGACAACGCAAAGATGATGAATAAGCAGGTGGCAGGAAGGAGATTGCGATAGAGCAGGAAGCCGGTTCCAAAGAGGGCCGAATAGACGGCCGCCACTCCGGCAAACCAACTCAGAATGGACGCCGACAGGCTGCTGGTCTTGATTTTCCGCCCTCCCAGTATCGGTCGCCAGCCCCGACTAAAGGGCCGAACTTTGAGGACGAAGGCCTCCAGGGTTGCATGATCACAGGGAGGAGTGAGCAGAGTGACCGAAATCCAACTGATGGTGGTCAGCACAACGCCCGTGACCAGTTGCCACTGGGGTGCGATTGGGGCCAGGCCCAAGGATTCGTGAATGAACTCGAAATAGACGGCCACACTGAAAGAGGCCACCATACCTGAGATCTCGCTCCAAGCATTGATCCGCCACCAGAACCAGCGCAGCAGGAAAATGAGACCGGTTCCGGCACCGATTTGAAGCAGGATGTTGAATGCTTGAAGAGCGTTCTCGAGCCAGAAGGAGACGAGTCCGGCGAGCACGACGAGAGAAACGGTGATCAGGCGAGCGATCTGGATATAGTGACGATTCGAGGCCTCCGGTTTGAGGAATCTCCGGTAGAGATCATTCACCAGGTAGGAGGCGCCCAGGTTGACCTGGGTCGAAATCGTGGACATGTAGGCGGCCGCCAACGAAGCGACCACCAGGCCGAGCAGGCCATGCGGCAAAAAGGTGAGCATGGCCGGGTAGGCCAGATCGTCTTGCAGGATTGAGGGATCCAAGTCGGGAAAAGCCAGACGCAATGAATCCAAATCGGGGAAGACGACAAGCGAAGCGAGAGCGACCAGCAACCAGGGCCAGGGGCGAAGCCCGTAGTGAGCGATGTTGAACCACAGAGTAGCGAGCAGCGAGTGCCGCTCGTCGCGGGCGGCCAGCATCCGCTGAGCGATATAACTTCCGCCTCCCGGCTCTGCCCCCGGATACCAGGTGCTCCACCATTGCACCGCCAGAGGGATAATGAGGACGACCAGGGCCGTGTTCCAATCGGAGAAATCAGGCAGGAAGGCAGTTTTCTCGATAACCGCCGCATGTGTCAGAAGCCCCGTGAGTCCGCCTACTTCGGGATGCTGCAAGGCATAGACAGCCGCGGTTATCGAGCCCGCCATGGCGAGCACGAACAGGACACAGTCGGTCAAGACCACTCCCCACAGCCCGGAAGTAGCACTGTAGGCGGCGGTGATCACTCCGCACACGATAACCGTGGTGTATTTGTCAACACCCAATAACACTCCGGAGATCTTGATGGCGGCCAGAGTCACCGATGCCATGATGACCACATTGAAGAAAAGGCCCAGGTAGAGGGCACGAAATCCGCGCAGAAACCTGGCCCCTTTGCCCGAGTAACGGAGTTCGTAGAATCCGACGTCCGTCAGTACTTCAGACCGTCGCCAAAGTCTCGAGTAGAGGAACACCGTCCCCATTCCTGTAATCAGAAATGCCCACCAGGTCCAGTTACCCGCCACGCCATTCTTGCGCACGATGTCGGTCACGAGGTTTGGAGTGTCCGTGGAGAAGGTGGTCGCCACCATCGAGGTTCCCAGCATCCACCAAGGGAGGGAACGGCCCGAAACGAAGAACTCGGCGAGACCTTTTCCAGCTCTGCGGGCATACCATAAGCCGAAGACGACGACGATGGAGAAGTAGGCGATGACGAGTGCCCAATCAAGACTATTGAGTTGCATGTTTTCGTGACCTGGGGCTTCAGGAATCTGAATCAAAGAGTTCGAGGAGCCGTCCGTCCTGCCTGCCCACGACCGCACACCCACCATGGATCCCGATTGTGAGATTATAATCGGCCCATGAATCGCTCAGAATATACTCTGATCTTCCTTCTTCGCCTAGCTGGGAGCATTCAGCTGCTGGCGATCTTTGCCATCTTTCTGCCGACAACCGCGATGGACTCAATTCATCGGTTGCTTGGGCTGGGAGCACTCCCACCGGGTCCGATTGTCGAGTATCTCTCCCGTTCCCTGTCAGCCTTCTACGCCATTCATGGAGGACTGATGTGGTGCCTGTCAAGCGACGCAGATCGGTTCCGCCCGATCGTGATTCTGCTGGCAAGCTGTCATATTGCCTTGGGATTGTTGCTCTTTGGAATCGATACTCTTGCCGGACTGCCCGGCTTCTGGGTTTGGTTGGAAGGGCCTCCGGTAGTGCTGATTTCAATGCTGATGCTCACCCTGGCAATCAGACGTGCAGGTTAGTCCTGTAGACCATAATTACGATGACCATGCGGAATGGGTCTTGCGAGTCGAGGTCGAGGAAGGAAAGAGGAAGTCGATGCCGCGCACACACCTAGCCCGGATAATGCACGAGTTTTCGGCTGCAGGGCCGGGATCATCCGCTCTGACTGCGTTACCCACCCTCGGGCTCCTCGACAGAGTGCATGACTATGACTGCGGGGCCCTCGGGCGTAAAGCCTTGTCAGAGCAGTGCTTCCGGCCATTCGCTTCGAAAACGCGTGAATTATCCAGGCTAGTAGGAGCCTGTCTCGACTCACAAGACCCCTGTTCGTCGACCGCACCCCAATACTCGGACAGGCTCCTAGCCCACATCGATCTCCCGCTGCGCGTCGCGCTCCCTTCATACGTCACCGTAATTATGGTCTGCAGGACTTGGAGGATCGCAGTTCTTTCAGGATCGCAAACGCGAGCCAACAGAGGGCGTAGAAGTACACGCCGGAGTAGACGAACCAGTCGAGTGGACCGTCCACGGCTGCGGCTTCCAGGAACGGAAAAGGGAGCGTCGCCAGCACAAAGAATAGCCCCGAGTCATAGCGCTTACCCCGTTTCCAAAGAATGGCGGCAGGAAGCAGCAGAATTGGAAAATAGTACATCCAACCCAAGGGCGAAAGCAGTAGCATCAGGGGCAGGACCAGGCAAAATTGGAGATCGGTTGGGGCCAGTTCCTTGGCCTCCCTGGGCCGAACTGCGATCACTAGAGCCAGAGTTGCCAACACGGAGAATAAGGTCGCCAGGATCCGCCCTGCCTGGGGGGCTTCCCAGAGGGCCAGGCCTTCTGATCCCCCAAAGATGCGACTGAAGAAGCCTTGTAGAGAGGCATTCCAACTCGCCCCTGTCCAGGTCACCTGGGAGAGCGCTTCGCGATACTCGGAAGCTATTCCGGACCCCAGGGCGATCAGGCTCACCCCCCAGCTGCCGGCTAAGATCAGAATCGCTACAGCAACAGTTTTGACTCGCTTTTGCAACAAGTAGAACAACAGAAAGAGCCCGGTGAACAGCTTCAGTCCCATCAGGAATCCCAGGATTAATCCGGCTCTTAAGTCCCTCCCGCTTCGCGAGTCGCGCCACAGGAGGACGATCAGAAAGAAGAGAAAGAGTGACAGCTGTCCAAATCGGATCGTAGCCCAGGTCGGGTAGAAGAGAAGAAAGGGGATCAAGCTCACGAGCACGCCTCGCTGGGCGTTGGCCAGTGAGAGTTCTCGGGAGAGCAGGATCATCGCAGCAAGGCCGGATGCCAGCGATGCTAGAGTCCAGAAAACGTAGGCGATGTTCCAGGGGAGCCAGGTCAGAGGAACCAACAAGAGCGTGAGCAGAGGAGGATTCAAGTTGGGATGAATTTCGATGTCCCCCGAATCTGCAGTCGGGGTGGAGTCGAAACGGGCCTGATCGAGAGGAGCATAGATACTGGTCCCTTCCTGAAAAAGGACAGCCGAAGCATAGAACTTCGTGAAATCAGTGGCCAGCGGCGCGTTTAACCCTCGGTACAAGGTGGCCATGTAAGGGATTGAGAGGAGCGCCAAAAGCACAACCATTCTCTTGTACATCTGTTTGTGTGCTACCCGAAACGCGTGTGCCTGTCAATCACTAAGTACTGCAGCCTTGACAAGTGACTGCAAAGTTCCATTAATGGGCGAGATGCCAAAGAATCCTCTGATTTTTACCGAAGCAGTCGAACCCTTTCATAAGAACGGATTTATAGTCGCCTGTTCCGAAACCCGGCAGAGTGTCTACATAGACCCTGGAGATGAGGTCTCCCGGCTCGCCCCCCGATTAGAATCGGAGGACTTGAAGCTGGTGGCGGTGCTTAACACCCACGCCCATCTCGACCATATTTCTGGAATAGGACAGCTCCTGGCTGAGCGGAAGGTTCCGATCTACCTACACCCGGATGACGTAGAGCTCTACCGGCAACTGCCGCAACAGGCGCAGTGGTTTGGATTGCAATGCGATTCGCCGCCCCCAGTCGATAATTTTCTCGCAGCCGGTCAGGAATTGTCCTTCGGGTCACTTCATTTTCAGGTTTATCACACACCCGGCCATGCTCCTGGGCACGTCATCTTCGAACTCGAAAATCTGATCTTTTGTGGAGACACGATTTTTGCAGGATCGATCGGGCGAACCGACCTGCCGGGGGGATCTCCTCGAGTGCTTATGCAGAGTATTCGAGAGACGATCCTGCCGCTGGGAGACGAAAAGATTCTCTACCCGGGACACGGTCCCGAGACGAGCATTGGCCAAGAACGGAGAAGTAATCCTTTTCTGAATTCCTAAGATGGTGCGGATTGCGTTCTGGGCGCCGCGGGCCGAGATGCGAGGCGTCCGACACGACGGCGACCCCATACTCGGACAGGCTCCTAGCTGGCAGTCCTCTCGGGTTCCGGTCTTTCTGGTATATTGCAAAATTCGGATCCTCGAACGGTGTGAAGGAATCACGCAATGGCAAAGCAAACAATTCGCGTAGCGCATAGTCCCGACAGCGACGATGCCTTCATGTTCTACGGGCTAGCTACGGATAAGATCGAGACTGACGAGTTTGATTTCGTGCACGAACTGCATGACATCGAGACCTTGAACCACGCGGCGCTGGAGGGGAAGTACGAGGTCTCGGCAGTCAGCATCCATGGATTCGCTTTCATCGCTGACCGCTATGCTCTCCTGAATAGTGGCGCCAGTATGGGCGAGGGCTACGGTCCCAAGCTGGTCAGCCGCAGGTATTTTGAGTCGTCTGACCTCGGAATGCGAAGCGTGGCCGTACCCGGTTTGCGCACATCTGCTTACCTCGCCTTGAAGCTGTTCCACCCCTCAGTCGTGATCGAGGTGGTGCCATTTGACGAGATCATCCCCCATGTGCGGGAGGGGAAGAGCGATGCGGGAGTGATCATTCATGAGGGCCAGCTCACATATCGCGACGAGGGCCTGCTGCAGATTATGGACTTGGGCGAATGGTGGTTCCGTGAGACGGAATTACCTTTGCCTCTGGGGGGGAATGTGATTCGCAGAGATCTAGGGGAAGAGAAGATCGAGCGTCTGGGAGTCATGCTGAGAGAGAGCATCAAATTCTCACTGACCCACCGGGAGGAAGCGCTCAACTATGCTCTCCAGTTCGGACGCGGGCTCGACTCCTCAGACGGAGATCGATTTGTCAGTATGTATGTCAATGAGCGGACTGTTGACTACGGGGAGTCAGGACGCACTGCGGTTCAGCTTTTTCTCGATCGAGGGCACAAAGCAGGCATTATCCCGCACCGGGTCCAGGTCCAGTTTGTTGGGTAGGCCCCCAGCGAAGGTGGCTTGGACCCCAGTTCCACTTCTTGAGATCGCCAGCCCGGTTGAAGTTTGCATGAATTCCAGAATCGTTGACTGCGACCCAGAGCACCGAGGCTCGATTCCTTCGTACCACCCAACGTGCCCCTTCGCTCAGTGGGGCCGTCTCCAGCTTTCGGTAGAAACGCTTCGGAAAAAGTGTCGGATGACCCTTCCTTCCCTGGAACGAGGGGAGAAGAATGCAGTCGGGCCGCTTCAGATGGGCTTCAGACAGTCGCAGCAGAGTTCCGGCTGAGATCAGAGGGTGATCGACGGCCTGGACGATGAGAGCTTTACGGTTGCGGAAGTGTTCGAGACCCAAGAGAAGACTGGAAAGCGGACCCAATTCGGGTCGTTCATTCCAGAGCAGCCATCGTTTCGGCAATCCGAGACGATCTTTGATCTCCTTCCCAAAGTGCCCCAGGATGATGATGAAAGGGATGGCGGCCAGTTGATTGTTCTCAACAATCGTCTCGAGGAAGCTCCGTGTACCGCATTTCAACAGCGGTTTGGGCGTCCCCATTCGCGATGAGGCCCCGGCTGCCAGGATGACCCCGGCTACGCGGCCGTTTCGTTTCTCATTGTGAGATCGATTTGTGGCAGCTGGATAGCGAGTAGGGGAATCCATCCTGGGTGGCGGGGCGAGCTGATTCGAGTTTGGTTGGGTTGGGTGCATATCGATTATGTATAATCGGAGAGAATCCTTTCAACGGGGAGCGTAGCACGGATGGCAATACACGTAACGGAAGCAGCAGCCAAGAGAATCGAAAATGGTCTTGCTACGGCAGAATTGCCTGGGGGGGGACTGCGACTAGGCGTCAAGGGAGGCGGCTGTTCTGGACTCAGTTACGTAATTCGTTTCGAAGCCGCTGAGCGTCCAGGAGACAAGATTTTCGGAGAGTTTGGAGCCCGTGTTTTCGTTGACCTCAAGAGTTACTTGTATCTGAAGGACCTGACCCTCGACTGGCAGGGAGATTTCATGCAACAAGGATTCACTTTTATCAATCCGAACGCCACTAAGACCTGTAGTTGCGGCCAGTCTTTCATCGTCTGAGTGGTGGGAAAGATCCCCGATCCGCACTATGACCATTCTTGCCTTTATCACCGACTTATTCCTGCAAGCCGATATCGGAAACTGTGTCGTTGGAGCCGGTGGGCGCTTGAAAGCTGTCACCAGCCTCTACAAATTCTTGCCCGAGTTGGAACAAAAACCGGATCTAGTGCTACTCGACTTAGGTGCCGAAGGAATCAGTGCCGTCTCACTCATTTCTCAATTGACCAGCCGCGAAGCCCGCCCCCCAGTGGTGCTGTGTGCCGACGAAGGTCAATTGGAGGAAGCTCACCACAGCGGTGCGGACTACGTGATCAACAAGGCCAAGGTTCAAGACGAACTGCGGACTCTCCTTGATCGGCTGGCGGATCCTGAGTCGGAGTCTTGATCGTGGCAGCAGATTCGAGCTTGCCACCGCGCACTCGAACCTTAAGGCACAAACGGTCGTCGCTTGCAGGACTTGATTCAAGCGCTCAGAAATGGCCCTTCACAGGTCCCGGGACTGGCTGAGCCGTACCGCGACCTTCTCCAATTTTTCGGCGAGATCGGCTGGGAACTTCTCGACTTCCAGAACGACCTTTTCCACCCGTGGAATCCCTATTAACCGCTTCATTAGGTGGCTGGCCAGAGCCTCCAGCAACTGGAATTCACTTTCGGCTACTTGATCACGAAGCAACTCGACTACCTGGGCATAATCGAGAGTCAACTCGAAGCTATCGGAGTGCCCCGCCGCTTCCAGGTCGAGTGACAAGTCGACGTTGATCAGAATGCGTTGCGGGTGAGCCCGCTCCGCGGCTGACACACCGATTCGAGCCCAACATTCGATTCCGCTCAGGCGAATACAACCCAGTTTGTGATTCATCCAGAGATCAGTTTTTCGCGCACCATCTGGTTCACGAGCTTCCCATCGGTAGGTCCCTGAAGGCGGCCCATCACGGTTTTCATGACCCGACCCAGATCGGAGGGTCCCGTAGCTTGCGTCTCCCGAATCACTTTCGTTACCAGGGCCTCGATCTCTTCCCTGCTCAGTAGCTCGGGCAGGTAGTCTTCGAGGATCCTCATTTCCGCCATTTCTTTCTCGACCAAGTCCTGCCGACCCGCTTGCTGGTAAGACTCGATCGATTGTTTGCGCTGTTTTGAATACCCGACGACCACCTGTTGGACTTCCTCCGAAGAAAGTTCGTAGTTGCGACCTTTCTTCTTGCGCAGGGCGACTTCACTCTCCAAAATCCTGGCCTTGAGCATTCTCAAGACGTCCCGCCGCAGGTTGTCTCTGGCTTTGATTGCCAGCCTGAGATCCTGATTGATCCGGTCTTTCATGATGCTCTCGATATTATCAGAAGGATGAACACGACAGTGATCGAGACCCGACTAGCCTTATCGGCTCCCAGGGACGCGTGATATATTCCGCTCGTGAATCTCGAGGAATTCGAAAAGTCTCTGGCGGCGCCACTGCCGGTCTACGTGGTCAGTCAGGGGCAGGCTTTTGCCTTGAGTAGCATGCGCGGGTTCGTGCTGGCGCAGGTCGCCGAGTCGGCACGCACTTTCGACTGGTCAGAGTTCGATTTGGCAGGAGAGGACTCCGAGCTGGATGTCGTCTCTGCGGCTCAGACTCTCCCCTGGATTTCAAAGCAGCGGTGGCTGTGGGTTCGATCGGCACAGGAGGGAGGAGATCGACTGCTGGCTTATCTCAAATCTCCCAACCCTCGAAGTGTCGTGATCTTGGAGTTCGCGGGTCGGAAACCCTCCAAATGGCCCCGCCTTCCTCTCGTTAAGATCGGCGAGACCGATGCCGTTCGTTGGCTCATCCGCCAGGCGGAAGAAGAAGGGTTTCGGCTGGAAAGGGCTGCGGCTAGCACTCTTGTCGATCTGGTAGGAGACGATTTGAGCATTCTGTCCGGGGAACTCGAAAAGCTCCTACTGTACCGGTTAGATGACAAGCAGATTCGGCGTCAGGACGTTTTGGGCCTGTGTGTCCAGACCCGAGAGTCAGATATCTTTGAGCTGATTTCCGCTCTGGCTTCGCGTCGGGCAGAACAGGCTCTCCTGGTAATAGACAGGTTGTTGGAGGCGGGGATTCGTCTGCCCCAGGTGTTGGCTATCCTTTATTGGAACTTTCGACGTCTGATCGTGGCTCGCGAGTTGATGTTTGCTCGGCGTCCCTTTGATCAGGTCGTTCGCGAGCTAAAGATCTGGAGCTATAGAAACCAGCGAAGGAGTTTGGAAGCGGTTTCGCCTGAACGCCTCATCGAGCTTCTCTTGAAACTCAAGAGACTTGAAATCAGATCTAAGACCGGCACGGTTCAGGAGAGAGAGGTGCTGGAGGGGTTCGTAGTTGACGTGTGTCTCGCGGAATCCTTATAATGTTTGTTTCTTGAGGAGCATTGAGAGCGAATGGCAAACATAAAGTCAGCCAAAAAGAGAATTTTGCAGAACTCTATTCGTCGGCTGCGAAATCGTGGCCGGAAAAGTGAGATGCGAGGTGAGATCAAACGGTTCCGCAAGCTGGTTGAGGAAGGCCAACTCAAAGAAGCCAAAGCTCTTCTTGGAGAAGTTTACAGTGTCATTGACCGCACGGCCGGCAGGGGAACGATCCACTCTAATACGGCTGCCCGGTACAAATCTTCTCTGGCTCAATTGCTGCGAAAAGAGACGGTCGCTGCCGCTAGGACTTGACCACGAAACCTTCCCCCGCATCGTCCCGCAAACTCGTCCTCCCCGACCAGGGAGTTCAAATTCTCTTCGACCTGCAAGATCAAAACCTCCGACTCTTGGAGCAGCTCTTCGGGGTCGAGATCAATGCTCGAGGTGCTCGTCTGACCCTGCGCGGTGATGAACCCCAAGTCGCCGCCGTCGAAGGTTTGCTTCGAGAATTCGGCCGATTGGTGGAACAGGGCCGGCGATTCTCTCCTCGTCAGCTGCAGGATGCTTTTCGGCAAATTGCTGAAGGAGCGGCCACGACTCTGGACGAGCTGTTTCAGCATCAGGTGGTGCTTCAGACCACCCATCGCCGCATCGTTCCCCGAACTCGGAACCAGGCCACGTATGTTGAATCGATCGCGAATCAGGACCTGGTCTTCGGAATCGGGCCGGCTGGAACGGGCAAGACCTTCCTGGCAGTAGCAGTCGCGGTAGCGGCTCTGATCGAAAAGAAGTTGGATCGAATCATATTGACTCGACCGGCTGTGGAGGCCGGAGAGAAACTCGGGTTTCTGCCCGGAGATATCCACGACAAGGTCGACCCTTATCTCCGCCCACTCTATGATGCCTTGTTTCATTTGTTGGATGCTACGCGGGTGGACAAGATGCTGGAGCGGGGGATCATTGAAGTCGCTCCCCTGGCCTTCATGCGGGGCAGAACGCTGAGCGATTCATTCATCATCCTGGATGAGGCTCAGAACTGCACTGCTCCCCAGATGAAGATGTTTCTGACCCGTATGGGGCTGAATTCCAAGATTGTGGTCACGGGGGATGTGACTCAAATCGATCTTCCTCCCGGGCAGAAGTCAGGCCTGGTTGAGGTACAGGGAATCCTGCAGTCGGTGGACGGAATCGACTTTTGCTTCTTTGATCAGCGCGACGTGGTCAGGCATCGCTTGGTCCGCCTGATCATCGAAGCTTACCAGGATACGGATAACAACAGCTCCCCCGAAAACAGATCCGACTAAAATGGCTAAAGACCGGGACGCAGCCAATGAATCAACCTCAACCTGTCCCTCGAGAGCTCGACCCGATTCGGATCATCGGAGTCCCCATGGACTTGGGTGCCGGTCGGCGAGGTGTCGACATGGGACCCTCCGCAATTCGCATAGGTCACCTCCAGTCACGTCTCCAAGGGCTGGGACTCAAGGTCGAGGACGCAGGGAATGTGGCAGTCCGGATCGCAGAGCAGGTTCCTCACGAGAAGCAATCGATGTACCTGCAGGAGATCCGTCAGGTCTGCACAGAATTGGCGATGTGGGTCCGTCAGGCACTGGAAGACGAGTGCATTCCTGTGGTCCTGGGAGGAGATCATTCGATTGCGGCCGGTAGCATCGCTGGCGCTTCCTCCTATTTCCACTCCCGGAGCCAGCCACTGGGAGTCATCTGGATCGATGCCCACACCGACCTCAATGTGCCCGAGACTAGTCCTTCTGGGAATGTTCATGGCATGCCACTGGCAGCATCGCTTGGCCTTGGCCCGGCTCAACTCGTCGATATCGAAGGCTTCTCGCCCAAGATCTCGGTGGCTAACACAGTCGTGGTAGGAGCCCGAGAGCTGGATCGCGGCGAACGCGCACTGATCCACAAGCTCGGTCTGCGGGTGATCACCATGAAAGAAGTCGATATGCGAGGGATGACATCGGTGATGGAAGAGGCCCTTGAAATCGTGAGTGATGGAACTGCCGGTTTTCATTGCAGTTTCGATCTGGATGTCGTGGATCCTAACTTTGCCCCCGGTGTCGGAACGCCGGTTCCCGGCGGAATTACCTATCGAGAGAGCCATCTTGCGATGGAAATGATCTTCGATTCAAGTCTTTGTGTCTCCCTCGAGATGGTAGAAGTCAATCCGGTCTTCGATTCTGAGAATCGCACGGGTCGCCTAGCCGTCGGTCTGGTTTGCTCGGCGCTGGGGAAGAAGATCCTCTAGGAGCCTTCCCCTTGCTCGGACAGGCTCCCAGCGAAGCTCCGCCTCAAAACTGACTAGGGTCCGGAGAAGAAATGTCGGGAGTTTTGGCGTCAACCTGAGACTCTTTCCCCCCTTGCAGGCTCGGGGCTCTGAAAAGTGGGGCGCGAATCCACCCATCGGCGAGCGATCTCATTCACCCTTACAGAGCTCTGATGATTTTGCTGCCATCCTCAGCCCGCATAATTCATGAATTGTCGGCTGCAGGCCCGCAATCATCCGCGCTGACTGCGTTGCTCACTCTCGGGTTGCTCAACAGAGAGCACGAACTATGAATGCGGGGCCCTCGGGCGTGAATGAAACCTTGTCAACACGGCGCTTACGTCCCTTCGCTTCGACACCTTATGAATTATGCGGGCTGGACCGGCGGTCGAGCCCATCCGGCCCAACTAGGCACCGACAACGAGGCCAAAAGGCAGTCAGTTGCCAGTTTTCGGAAACTTGACCCCGACTGTACACAAGTTGCAAGGGAGAGGTGCCTAGACGAGCGATTCCGAAATAACGTGCCAATTGCGAACGGGTCTTGCGAGTCGAGGTCAAGGAGAGAGGAGGAAGTCGATACCCGGCATCTTCGACGACTCTCGACACAGAGATCGGCCGCAACATTTTGTTGGCTAGGCCAGCAACAGCTTGCAGGCTGGACAACAAGCCCCGTTCGCCCGTAGGGTTGGGGCGGGACGCGGTCAGCTCTTTGTTGCTCGGATCTCGAAGATGGCCTGCATCAATCTCGTCCTCGCGCCTCGACCTGACTCGCGTCGCGCTCCCAACAATTGGTACGTTATTTCAGAATCGTTCGTCTAGCCACGCGCTAATTCTGCCTGGAGCAAGTGAATTCGTTTGCGAGCAGTCTTGGCGTGGTCGCTGCTGGAATCCAGTGTCAGATAAGCCTTCCAGTGTCGTACGGCCTTGTCCCAGTCTCCCAGCTTTTCAGTCGCCCGAGCGAGGTTGAAATAGACGTCGGCAAAATCGGGTTCGGCCTCAATTGCCCGCTCGTACCACTGTACTGATTCCGCAGTGCAGCTCAGTTCATCCAAAACATTTGCCAGATTGAAGGCGGCCTTGGCGTGGTAGGGAGACTTTTTGAGGGCTTGCCGGAAGCAGCGCTGAGCATCAATGTATTTCTTCTGATGAAAATAGATCCGGCCCATGTTGACAAAGGCATCCGCAAAATCGGGATCCAACCTGACCGTGTTGCGATAGGCTTCCAAGGCCTCTCCGAAACCCTCCGGTGAGGTGTCGAGGCAGTGACCTTCTTCGAACCACTGTTGTGCCGTCTTGGGCTCTGTCTGGCTGCCCAGCTTTGCCTCGATTTCCTGCCTGAATTCGTCCAGGTCGAACTTCAAAAGAAGCTGTCCTGAATGGGTGTCGATTAGGCGATACTTGTTGCTCAGAATCACACGGTCGCTCAATACCGAGATGCGTTTGTTGCTGAGTTGCTCATCAAACTCGGGGAATTTGGCTCGCAGGAACTGGATACTGTTCTTGATTTTTGGGGCTGACAGGCCCCTGCGGACCAAACCGCCGGCAGTCCGGAGGCAAATCAGGTCTCGGAAGTTGTAGTATGCTTGGCGCCCTTCTACCAGACTGGGTTTGATCAGACCGATTCGATCCCAGTAACGAAGCCGCCCTGGGGGCAAGTCCAAAATCCTAGCGGCTTCCTTGCGATTGAAATGGTGCAGCATCAGGCTCCCTTTCTCTCTTGGAGTTCTTCGTAGGAGGCTGCTTCGTCGCTGGCTTTGGCCACCGGTTTCTTCTGGGCTGTCAGTTCCAGACTCCGCTTGAGAGCTTCCATCAGATCCACGACTTTGGCCGGTTGCTTGGTCTCTGCTACAACTACTCGTTGCCCTTCAATCTTTTGACGAATTACCTCCAGCAACCGTTCTCGATGCTCATCGGCCAGCATCTCGTCGGAGAAATCTTCCGTCAAGTTGTCGATGATCTGAATGGCCAGGTCACGTTCCTTGTCGCGCACGTCAACTTCGGGCAGTTCGAAGACATCGCTCATCTGCTTGAATTCGCTGGCGTGAAAAAGGATGTGCAACATCAGCCCCTTCTTTGCCGCTTGCACCGCTCCGATGTACTCCTTGCCCCGCATGACGAAGCGCGTGATTCCGACCCGACCCGTCTCCTGCATACCCTCTAGGAGCAAGATATAGCTCTTCTCAGATCCCGCTTCGGGCACCAAGTAGTAGGTCTTGCTCAAGTGCATCGGATTGATCTGCGATTCGTCGACGAAAGCCACTACTTCGATGCTTCGGGAAGCCCCCGCCTCGGCCTGCTCCAGGTCTCCCGACTCCATCACGACGAACTGATCTTTTTCGTATTCATACCCTTTGACCAGGTCGCTCCGTTCCAGGTATTCCTCACAGTGTGGGCAAAATTGCTTTTGCCTGATTCTGTTCATGCAAGTCTTGTGCAACAGGTTGAAACTGATCGATTGGCTTCGTTGAGAAACTTCCAGCCGAACTGGGATCGAAACCAGCCCGAATGAGATCGAGCCTGACCAAAGCGAAGGCATTTTTTCCCCTTCTGGAGCTTAGGAGCCTGTCCGAGAAATGGTTAGGAGGGCACCCCATACTCGAATCGGCTCCCAGGAGCCTGGTCCGAGTAGATGCGGCCAATTATAACATGGTGAATCGGCTCACTTTCCTCCCGAAAGTACAGACTCCTAGCCGTGAACAGCCACCAACCGTTAGAATAACCGCTTCACTTGAGCAAAAAGGATTCTCTATGGCGCGTAGCTTTGTTGTTTTGGGAGGAGATGGCATTGGGCCGGAAGTGGTTGGCGCCGCACTCCAGATCGTTGATCGATTGAGAGATCGGCACCGATTGACGGCGTCACCGATTGTCCATCCCGTGGGGGGGCAGGCACTCCGCAAGCATGGTCAGCCTTTACCCGACTTCGTGCTCGAGGACTGTCGCCGCCACGGCGTGGTCCTGCTGGGTGCTGTGGGCGATCCTGCCTGGGATCATCTTCCTCCAACGGAACGCCCCGAGAAGGCTCTTCTACGCTTACGCCAGGAGCTCGGCCTTTTTGCCAATCTGCGACCGGTCAAGGTGCTGCCCTGCCTCTCACACGCGTCTCCCTTACGGCCCGAGAGGGTAGCCGGAGTCGATCTCCTGTTTGTCAGGGAACTAACTGGCGGAATCTATTTTGGCGAACCCCGGGGGAATCGCGTGAATGATCAGGGACAACGGGGTGCGATTAACTCAGAAGTTTAGTGGGACTGGGAAATTGAGCGCATTGCGCGGGTTGCTTTTGAAGCCGCCCGGACACGGAAGGGCACGGTGACCAGTGTCGACAAATCCAATGTGATGGAGACTTCCCAGTTATGGCGTCGCGTCGTGAAAGAAGTGGCGATCGAGTTTCCCGACGTCAAACTCGAGCACATGTTGGTCGACAATTGTGCCATGCAAATCGTAGCTCGACCCACTCAGTTCGACGTTATTCTCACGAGTAATATGTTCGGAGATATCCTGAGCGACGAAGCGGCTATGCTCACGGGTTCGATCGGTATGCTCCCGTCTGCAAGCACCGGGGCGGAACGACCTGGGGGAAGCCGGGGTCTTTACGAACCAGTGCATGGCAGCGCCCCCGACATCGCGGGTAGTGGCAAAGCCAATCCGCTGGCTGCGATCGGGTCGCTGGCATTGATGTTACGGTTTTCCCTCGGGCGTCCCGATCTGGCGGAGCGAGTCGAGAATGCCGTCATCCAGATCCTTGAACAGGGTGTCCGTCCGGCCGACCTGGCGCTGCCTGGCGAAACGGTATCGACCACGCAAGAGGTCACTCAGGCCGTTCTGGCCGCTGTCTGAGGCTCTAGCCCGGATAATGCGCGCCTTGTCGGCTGCAGAGCCGGGATCATCCGCGCCGACTGCGGTTGCCCACCCTCGGGCTGCTCAACAGAGTGCACGACTATGCTTCCGCGGCCCTCGGGCGTAACGCCTTGTCAGCGCGGCGCTTCCGACTCTTCGCTTCGACAACGCGTGCATTATCCGGGCTAAGAGCCTGTCCGAGTTTGAAAAGGATGCTATGTTCTGGCTACAATATGGGACTTCTACCAAATGCGTAACAATCCAAGAGATAATCTGCTCGAGCTTCACCGGAGGCATGTAAAAGCCTGGGAGCAAAAGAACCTGGCCGATTTGCGCGAAATTTTCGCAGCTGACGCTATCATCTTCAATACCGTTCCACCCCCTCGTTTCTCCGATTTCAAGACGTTTGAAAACACAGCTCAACAGTATCTCTACCAACTCAACGAGATCACTTTCTTTACCTCGAACATCCAGATTGAAGTGCGTGACGATGTTGCCTGGATTACTTCTCTCTATCTGTTTGCCTATCAGGAGAATGGCCAACTGATGAGAGAAAGCGGAAGATGGACCGAGATCTATCAGAAGCAGAATGGTGGAGCTTGGAAGCTAGCTCATCTGCATTCTTCGCCCGACCCTTCGGAGTCTGACGCTTCCGGCTCACCATGAACTCCCACCCTGCGAGCGCGCTCGTCTTAGCTGCACTATGCAAAGCCAAGCCAGAAGGAAGGCAAAACGGGGTACGAACATCATCCCTCGTGCCAGCTTCCGGAGAGCTTCCTTCAGCGCTCCTGAGTCCCAGTGATCCCCTTGATCCCTTTGACGGGGTACGAAAGGCTAGGAGTCTGCGCGGCAGGAAATGTCCGGGCTGGTGAATAAAATGGCGATATGGGAACGACATTTCGGAAGTACCAGCCGGAGCAGAGCTTCTTGCTACCCCCCTCCCCGCGAGATTGGTTGCCGGAAGATCATCTGTCCTACTTTATCTCCGAAACGGTGGATGAGCTGGATCTGAGTGGATTCTACGCGCCGTACGAAGGGGACGGGCGGCGCAATCGGCCGTTTGATCCGAGGATGATGGTGAAGATCCTGATTTATGGGTACGCGACGGGAACGTTCTCGTCGCGGAAACTGGCTGTTCGAGTGTTGTCGGCGGGTAATTTTCCAGCCCACCGGACGATGGCGGAGTTTCGTCAACGTCATCTCAAAGAGTTCAAGAAACTGTTTGGACAGGTGGCGCGGATCGCGGCCGAGGCGGGATTGGTCAAGCTGGGGCGAGTGGCGGTGGACGGCTGTAAGATCAAGGCCAACGCCAGCAAACATAAGGCGATGAGCTATTCACGGATGTTGGAAGAAGAGAAAAGGCTGGAAGGAGAGATCGCCGAACTGTTGGATCGTGCGCAGCAGGTGGATAAAGCGGAAGACGAGCTCTACGGCGAAGAGAATCAGGGAGACGAACTGCCTGAAGAGTTACGCCGCCGCGAAGATCGGCTGAAAAAGATCGGGGAGGCAAAGCAGCGCGTGGAGCAACGGCAGGCCGAGGCGGATCGGAAGCGCGGCCGCAAGCCCGGAGACGGTCGCAAGAACCCGCGCGGAGGACGCCCCTTCAAGCGGGAGTTTGGAGTTCCCGAGGAGAAGGCCCAAGACAACTTTACAGATCCGGAAAGTCGAATCATGAAGAGCTCTGGGGGATTCGAACAATGCTACAACACGCAAGCCGCTGTGGATGAGGAGACACAGATGATCGTGGCCACGGGGGTTACCAATAACGCGGCCGACAACAGACAATTACTGGGGATGATCGATGCGGTCCAAGAGAACCTGGAGCACCCTCCCGAGCAGGTAGTGGCCGACGCCGGGTATAAGTCCGAGGAGAACTTTGAAGGTCTAGAAAAACGCGAGATCGATGGCTACATCTCTCTTTGGGCCGAGAGGGGCGAGATCCAGAGCCGTCGGAAAATCTCCCCGCCACGCTTCGCATGTTCAAGAAGCTGGGCACGGAGGCGGGGCAAACTGTCTACCGCCGGCGCAAGGTGATCGCGGAACCTGTATTCGGCTGGGTTAAACAGGTCCTTGGCTTTCGAACCTTCAGCTTGAGGGGACTCGAGAAAGTGGAAGGCGAGTGGGACCTGGTCTGTCTCGCCCTGAACTTGAAACGCATGAATGGGCGCCTACCCACCTGCTGAGCAGGTTCGGACGGAAAGATGCCCTCCCCCTGGGCTCATTTTCAGCAGTTCGGCCGCCTCTGCAAGCGGAAGCACGATAAAGATCGCCCTTTCTCTTATAGGGCACCCCGAAACATAAACTCAAGAATTGGAAATTCCACGTTGATCAGAAACTCCTGCCGCGCAGACTCCTAGCCTCTCCTAGCCCGGATTATGCAAGAACCGTAGGCCGGAGTTGAAAAGAGAGTCGAAAGTGGCCCAAATCGGGAGATCGAAGGTGCGACAGGCGGATTTTCGAGGGATCTCTGTGGACGAGCCGTGTGGAGTAGGTGGGGGAGTGAATTTCAGACGGAGTTGGGCCTGAATGAGTGTCCTAAACGATCATTCGGGAGCTAGGAGAGGCTAGCTGGAGTTAAGGCGATTCAAGACGAGGAGGAAAAGGGCCTGCTCCGGAAAGCCGGAGGAAAGATGGGCCCAGATGCGTCGAGTGGTTTGTCGAACCCGCGCCCCAATTTTGAGGACCCGGCGACGCAAAGTTTCGATTTCGAGTTTCTGCCAGGGGGTTCCATACAGATAATCGCGGAGTCGGACGAACATCTGGTAAGCCAGCCCATGCAGGAGAAGTCGAAACTGGTTGGCCAGGAATCGATGACAGCTCAGCCGATCCATACTCAGATGGTTCTTAAAAGCCTTGATGAAGTTCTCCGACTGTCCTCGATCGGTGTAGTGATCATAAAGGGACTGGGAAGAGAGATCGTCTCGGTTGGTGACCACAAAGCGACGATTGATCCCCCGATGGTCGACTTCCACTTTGACGATGACGCGACGGAATCGATCCCAGCTGCCGGCTCGATAAAGAAACTCGTCAAACTGACGCTGTTTTTCCTCGAACTCGTCGAACCTGAGTCGAGTCGACTCGAGCATCGGCTCGACCATCCGTTGCCGGCGGGGGTTCCGGCTTAACCCAATGACATATTGGAGTTTGTTCTCTTCAGATTCACAGAACTCGTAGAGCCGAGGCGTGGCAAAGCCGCTGTCGGCCCGGATCTCAATTTGAAGTTCCTTGCCAACTTCTCGTCGAATGGCTTTCACGATTCGTTTCAGAATAGGAACGATGTGAGAGGCAGCCCCCTTGTTTCCAGGCCTCAATACGACAGTGACCAGGTCCCCCGTAACGGCATCGAAGATCAGCCAAGGATGCAGAATGTGGTTTCGGTAATAGCCGTGGTAAAAAGAGAATTCCTGTTGGCCGTGAGTGTGGTCGTCAGTACTGTCCAGGTCCAAGATGACCGGGTCGGGGCGTCTCTTCTTCAGCGAGCGGACATAACGCTGTAGGAACCCCCGGCTCAGACGCATGAGATCCTTCTTGCTGACAGAGTTTTCCAAACGGGAAAAAGTTGCCTGGGTGGCCAAGTCAGGATCGCTCTCAGGTAACTGATCACAGACGGTCTTGAGCATGGGATCCGAGCGCAGCGTGTCCGCGTCATTGCAGTCTTCGTACCCGGCAACGATCTGAAAGACTCGTTGTCGGATCAGCTTTAACTGCTCATGACGAACGTAGCGTTGGTCCCGGCTATCCGCAATACAACGAACTGAAGTCCTCGCAGAGTCGATCTTGCCGATCCAGGGAACCAAACAACAGCCATCCGGCATCGGAAGTCAGGTTCCCACCATCAAAACGAGCCGTGATTTGTCTGTGCGAGTGAAATGCCAGGGTGGTCTGACAGACTGGGTTTGACATTGCCGTAGTTCTCCGATAAGGATTTGTTTGATAAACCTTTTTATATCAGAGAGCTACGGCATTTTTTCTGATCCCCAATCCACTCGAATCCGGATCTCTTGCATAATCCGGGCTAGGCAGGCGCAAGGCTCGGGCCACTCGAGTCCGCTTCAGGTAGAAGCAGTCGAGGTTCGGGGTGAAGACCAACCGATGACGGGCGGGCAGGAAGAGAAAGAGCAATTTCTGGAGTCGAAAGATAGGGCGACCGGTAAACAGGCCAACCACGACGTCCCAGCGCTCCCTTCGAAGCTTTCTGAGGACCCGCAGGGTGTCCTTCCAGTCCCCCTTTTCGTAGTTGAAGACTCGGTCAACCGGGGGGTGCTGCTTAAAATGGTCAGCCTCCTGCCAGCTGCAAAACACGGCCACTCGTTCCGCATTTACTGCCTTTTCCCGCACCGTCCTTTCCAGAGCCCGGGTGGTCAGGCGTCGCTCCTCGGTTTGGATTAGCAAGACGTCCAGGATCCGGTCGCCTAACTCATCGAACAGGGGAGGTTGACTGCGAAAGAGATTTCGATACGTTTTCAGAGAGAGCCAATAGGCATCCAACCGAGCGTTGAAGACTCCCTTCCGGCCTCCTCTGAACAGCATGAAGAAGAGCTTTTGCCGAGCATAGCCGTGGCACCGTGTGAAAGTGGCAAAGATGGCTTCTGGACGGAGTTTCCTGACGGTTTTTCGGAGCGCAAGGAATCCATCTCGCTTGGACCATGGAATGACCTGCTTAACACCCGGAATCCGGGCCACTTCCTCGGCATCATTCGCCTGTGCCAGGACCACGACATCCGACTTGGGATAGAATTTCGCTCCCTTGACCCTTTGCACTACTTGTCGCAAATAGGGGCGGGCTTCAGTCTGAACCACGACCACTTTGGTGCCACTAGGCTGATCGAGGTCGAGTAGAAGAGTCCCTCTTTCCCTCAGCCGGAGGAGGGTTCGAGGCGTAAGCCAAAAGTAATCCAGCTGCGCGTTGAAGACCAGACGAGGGCGATCGAGCAGACCCAGGAAGAGCATTCTGGTGGAGAAGTACAAGGGGCGTCCCGAAAACACGGCCGACACGATGTCCGGCTGGAGATCGCGTGTCACTTGATAGGTTTTCAGCAGCTGATTTCGTCGGGAATAGGGGATGACTTCATCAATCTCTGGAATGCTACCCAGAAAGTCCCGATCTTCGTGTTTGCACAGGACCGTGATTCTCGCCTCTGGATAAAGATGTCCGAGACGCAGATTCTTGGCGGCTTCGGCTACGTACTCCTTGACTTCCGACTGCAGCAACAAGATGGATGGAATCTGTTTAGGGTGGCGACACCGTGTCGCAGACGCTGGAACCAGAAGCGGGCCAATCCCCGCGAATTGGCTTGAAAATAGCCCCCGCTCTCATTGAAAATAACGATTTGAGGGATTCGCTTCAGGAAGGGGATGATTTTGAGGTGGAACAACCCGCATTCACCCGAGAAGAAGACGATTGCAGCGTCAAAACTCTCGCCTCTCAGTTCTCGCCACGCCTTCCGTAACGAACTGGCATTGAATTTCGTAATCGAGTCGGCTTGATCGATGAGCTCTCGGAGAGGCTGGGCGTACCGGTCCAGGAGCGACTCATGGGCGCTGTTCAGGATCAGGATCCTCTTTCCCAGCGGTCGCTGAGGGAAGCTTGCGAGAAAATCGACAAAGGTCGGACTTGCAGCGTGATGGGCCGTCGCGTACGAGCGAATCAGGCGAGCCCGGGTTAGAGGACGCAGTTGTCCAGCATAATCAGATTCCCAGTGCTGTCCCGGCAACTTCCAGGCACGACGCTTCAGACCGACATAACCACGGTTCAAGAGCGGAACAATAATGTCCGAATAGCTCTCGAGGACTGGGTCCGAAGGGAAGTGGACTTTGGGGAACTTCTCGAAGAGCTGCAGGTACTGTCTGACATCAGGATGATCGACTACTAGAGCATGGAGCACAAGTTCTGGATTCTGCTGCCTGAGGAGACGCTCAATGAAGAAAAACTGGGGAAAATGGCAGCACTGCACCAGAAGAACAGGGGATTGAAGCCCTTCCCCACTCACGAGCGCACCTGAACCGGAGGCAAGCTGGGCTCCACCGTTGGTTGTAAATGGATCGGCACCAGGCTCTCATAGAGAGAGTTCATCTCCTCGCCCAGTTGGTCCCACTCGTAATATTCTTTCGCCACCTGATGCCCGGCCAGCGCCAGGGAGCGGCAGTGTTCTGGATGATTCAGTAGGGCGATTGTCCAGTTAGCAAATTCCATGGGATCATCCGCGATCAGGATGTTTTTGCCATGTACCGCGCGGATTCCAAAGCAGGCAACCTGGGTAGCCACCATCGCCTTTGCCGCCGACCAACCTTCCAGGATCTTGCCCCGGATGCCCACTCCAGTTCGCAGGGGAACGATCACCACCTGGGCCCGTCGATAGTAGTCTCGAAGGTCTTCGACGAACCCGGTGACAGTGATATTAGCGGACTCTCCGAGCTTTTGAATTGCTTCCGGCGGAGAGGATCCCACGATGTACAAATGAGCGTCCGATCGATGCTTCAGGATGTGCGGCCAGATTTCGCGATGAAAAAAGAGCATGGCGTCGATGTTCGGATCATGACGAAATGCCCCTACGTAGACGATCGCTGTCGGTTCGGTTTCGAAGGACCAATCCGGGGCGAAATAACTAGTTTCGACGCCGGTATTGATGACCGCCAATTTCTCTTCTGGGACGTATCCTTTCAGGTAGCCCGCATCGATATCGGTCACACACACCACCCTATCGACCTGGCGACAAAGTTCCACTTCCCGATACATGGTCTGAAGCGTGTTGTAGAAGAGCCGGCTCTTCTTGAGCAGGTTTTTTTCCACTTTCACCTGGCTATGATGGGCCGCGTAGTTCACCTCGATTTCGGTGATCAGGCTGGCAATCTCGGGAAACAGATGCAGGTACATGGCCATCTGTGTCCATTCGAAGTGAACGACATCGAAGTCGCGTTCACACAAGAGCTTCTCCAGAGCTTGCCGAAAGTCGCGGGTATTGAACTCCTCGAAGGGCTCGTACGGAAAGATCGAAATCGGATCGTACTCACGTCTGTAGACGGTTACGACCTCCTGGCAACAGGCTTCGCATTGGACCCGATCGGCGTATTCATCCTCATTTTCCACAAAAGCGACGACACATACTTCGTGATGCCTGGAGACTCGCTTCAAGAGCTGGAACACCCGCCCAGCGCCGCCATGACGGCCCAGATGAGGGAGGTAGGCGCTCAACAGCAGAATTCTGAGCTTCTCGCCTCGAGACTGGCGAGCCCGCTCTGGGTAGAAGTGGTTCAGGAAGAGGAGAGGGCGATGTACCCATTCAAATAGCTGACGATCGCCGATGCTCCTGCGCGGTTCGCGCAACCGATGCCAGCAAACTCGGGGAAGCCGGCGCAGCGATTTGAGATATGCAAAGACAGAAATCTTGCTCCCCACGTGCACGGGGAAGAGAAGGCAGTGAGAGAACAGAGTGCGGAGCTGATAGTTCCTCCACAGGTACCAGAGCTTCCTTTCCTCGATCAGGTTGTGCAGAGCCTGGTCACTGAATCGCTTCGAGCTGCTACTGCGATGTTTGTGGAGCACCTTGCTGTCTGCCGCCAAAAGGACCTTCCAACCGCGCCTCCAGGCCCGGTAGCTCAGGTCGGTATCCTCGACGTAGCAGGGGGAGTAAATATCATCGAACCCTCCCAACTCCAGGAAGGCGGATCGGCGAAAGGCAGAAGATCCTCCTCCAGCCCACAACACGGGGAGGAACTTTCGATTGTAGTGCGCCTTCCCCACCTTCTGATGAGAAAGCTCGAGGTAGCCCTTGCGGAAGCTGGCCTGTGTGTTCCCGGTTTCTTTCCGCCTTCTGCCGCTCGGAAAGAAGATCTGACTCGTGACGGCAAAGACTTCCGGATCGTCGAAGCCAGCCTGCAACGGTGGCAGGAAGTCCTGTTCCACGATCATGTCATTGTTCAGGAGAACCACGATAGGATGAGAGGCGGCGCGTACTCCTCGATTGTTTCCTTCCCCAAAACCCAGGTTTTCGGAGAGCGAGACGATCCGGACCCAGGGATGGTTCTGCTCGAGCCAGCCGACGCTCCCGTCTTCGCTGCCGTTGTCGACCACGATCACTTCGTGCTCGACTCCGGAGAAGGAGATTGCTCGCTGAACTGCTGGAAGGCTTTCCGCCAGCAAGTGCTTTCCGTTCCAATTCAAAAGGATGATCGAGCAGGGTTGCTGGGAGTCGAGGCTCTGGCCGGGAAGTCCCTTATGCCGGGATATCGGTAGGAAACGGAATAGTTCAGCCAGGATCAATGCCGCCACAAGTAACAGCTGCACCGGTGCCAGGAGCAGCCAGCGCAGGAACCGGATGATCATCGAGCCAGACCTATTGAGAAAATCATCAATCCCAGATCGCGGTCGTCTTTGGAGTCGCCTGGCCGATGTGTCTTCCGACAGCGCAGGCACACCCTGAAGATGTGTTGACTGGTTTTACGGAAGGGAAGGAGTAGCCGGAGCGAGAAGCTCTCTTCCCGCTCTATCTCGTGCTCCCCCACTGGAACTCCGTCGACCTCCACCACAAAGTGATTATCATACGGTGAGTAGCCGGAGAGTTCGAGGAAGTCTTCATGTCCCGATGACTGGAGGTAGCATTCCGCCAGGTGACCGGTCCAACGGAATCCCTGCTGATCCCGCTCGTGCCAGAACCAGCCGGCTCCCAGTTGGCGGCCGAATCCATTGTCTTGGAAGTCGATTCGTGGTGCGAAATCGGCGGCCAGCTCTTGAGAGGGTTGATTCTGTTCGTAGTACCAATGCTTGGACAACTTGAGTCGGAGTGTGGGGCGCGCTTCCTCTCGGGAGAGGATGCCCCAGAACTCAGCATGGGGAAGCCAGCCCAGACCGAGTGGCAGCAGTGGGCTGCGAAGAGGAAAGATCCGTGCATAGTCGGTGCGGTCCAATCCACATGGCAGCTGATGAAGGAAAGAGAGGCGGGATCCCCTCAGGCATCGCCGGAGCGACGAGGGAGACATGATCTGGATCTCGCGAAACGACTCGTGCTCTTTCAGAAATCCGGGTCGTAACCAGCGAATATATCGATCCGCCAGGCTGATGGGGAGGAAATGGGTGAAGTAGAGATCACTGTGGGCGTCGTAGGGATAAAGCCAATTGGGAGTGGTCAGCAGGATCATCCCGAGAGGACGCAAGACGCGCCGCAGCTCCAGGAGGAACTCCCGCTGTGAGCTCTCGCCCCCGATCAAATGCTCGATCACGTCGAAGGCAAAGATGAAGTCGAAGCTTTCAGTCCTGAAAGGGAGACGGGTTCCATCTCCCTGCAGGAACAGGCAGTGGTCCTGAGGCTGAGCAAACCGGATCACATGACGATGATTGTCGAGCCCGACGTAGTGCCAGCATTGGTCTCCGACGACTCCCGACATACCTCCGGTACCGCAGCCAACATCGAGCACCCGCTTCCCGCGGAAGTCAAGAAGTGCCAATCGTTTGAAGGGCTCGAGCAGGGAACGGTTGCGCTCCTGGCTCCCTTCCCAGTAATCCACCCACCTCTGGATCGACTGAGGGTCGTCTGGGCCAAAGATCTCAGTGGCAACCTGGTGAAGATTTGGTGCGGACATGATGAGACTTCTGCTTGACTAGCGTCATCTATGACGACAGCCTTGCCCTTCTGGCGCTTTACGTGAGCCAGATTAAGCAAGGGCCTGGCCAGGAAAGCTCGTTGTATCCCAGCGGATCTGGGTAGAATAAGGAAGATCGCAGGTTCGGGTCAAGCGCCCGGACGGGGAGATGAGTGAGCAGGGCTAAATCAGGACAAAGGTGGTTTGAATGCGTAATAAGCTTTTTTTTCTCATTGGTTTAATAATTGGAATGACACTTGTCCCTCCGCTCGGTGCGACCTCTATTCGTCTCGCCAGTCTGGAGGAAATGGTCCAGTTTGTGGATCGCGTTTTCCGAGGCCGCTGCCTGGCCACTCGGGTGGTTCCGGGAGTGGCTGGCATGGAGGCCATGGAATACACCTTCGAAGTCAGCGAAGGGGTGAAAGGGACCGAAACCGGCCAGCGAATCGTATTTCGGCAGGTGCTGGCGCCCCGTCGCGGGATGCGGGGAATCGCTGGTATGCCCAGTTACCACGAAGGGCAGGATCTCCTCATGTTCCTGCACGGAGACAGTCAACTCGGCCTCACCAGCCCGGTCGGTTTCAGTCAGGGAGTCTTCAAAGTCCTGGGTGGAGGCGAGGAGGGAGTCCGGGTCGTGAATGGACTGGATAATCGAAACCTGATCATGGGCGGTGTTTCTCCCGCTGCCGAAGTTGGACTCACCAGCGCCGAGTCCTCATTACTCAGCCAGGGAGGCAGTCTGCCTTTGCGTACCTTGACATCGGCGATCCGCAAGATCGATCGGTATCAGACGGCTAACCAAAGAGCCGCCCAGTAGGGCCGCAGAGGAGAATCCCGATGAAAAAACTAAACTCGATTCGTTTCAGGACCCTTCTATGTCTCTGTCTGATGCTGATCATAGTCGGCGCGACTGTTTGGGCGGGTGGGCCACTGCAAATCATCCGGCAAGGTGTGGCTCTCCGCTGGAACCCCGCCCAGGCGGTGCCAGTCGTCTTCGACAACGGGCCTCTTTCAGCCGTCTTGACCCGAGATCAGGGAGCTGCCGCGCTGCGCGAAATCCTGCAAATTGGGGAAGATGTGCCGACGGCTTCCATAACATTTTCCGACGAGGGTTTTCTCGCCGTTGATGTTGATGCGACCAACGTCATGCCCTTTCTGAACAACGTCACGGCCGAGGGCAGTCCGATCATCTTTGATGTTGATGGCAGCATCATCGACGTGGTTATCGGAAACAATTCCAGCAATTTAGTCCTGGGTTTTGCCAACTCTTTCATTACTGATTTTCAAGACGATTTCTTCGACGGTGGCTTTGCTGTTCTCAACGGAGTGCAAGCCAATCTTTCGCCCTCCAGCAGCTTTCGGAAAACAGTGCTGCATGAAATCGGTCATTTGATCGGGTTGGATCATACTCAGGCCGGTCAGCAGTTCTTCTTCAATAGCGGTCAGTTTGGATTCGTTCCTATGATGTTCCCCTTCATTGCCCGAGGACCAACAATCTTGCGGCTTGATGATCGGGCGTGGGTTTCGTGGCTCTATCCCGAACCCGGCTTCGCTGCCGGGTCGGGCACCATCTCGGGCTCGATCCGTCGCCGGCCCGGCGGTCCCTTCGCGGGATCGAATGTGGTGGCGGTCCCGGTCTCGCAGCAGACCCCGGCCGGAGGACTCACTGAAGGCGTCGATCATGTTTCGGCGGTCTCTGACTTCCTACTGGTGGGGGACGGTGGCTTCGAACTACCCGGTCTGCCAGGGGGCGACTACGTGCTATTTATCGAGCCGCTCAACAGTGCTTTCACCGACGGTTCCGGCGTGGGACCCTTCGATACTCGGTTCACTGGTTTTCCCAAGGACTACTACAACGGTGCCGATGAGTCGGGTGACCCTGCTGCCGACGACCCCACCCAACGCACTGTCTTGACCGTCGCGGCCGGGCAGATCTTGCCCGATATTGTCCTGGTCTCAAATGAGACCGCGGGACAGCTCGATTCGTTGGGAGACGATGACGAGGAACAATTCCCCTTTCCGTCCGGTTTTATGTTTCCCTTTTACGGAACGACTAACGAAACAGTGGTCGTCAACAGCGATGGAAATTTGACCTTTGTCTCCGGAGATGGGGGTTTGGGCGAGGCCCGAGACGAAGCGCGGTTCCTGGGGCGTTCGCCCCGAATCGCGCCTCTCTTTACCGATCTCGATCCGACTGCGGGCGGCGACGTCACCTCCACCTTCGAGAACAATAGCCTCACCTTCGCGTGGACCGATGTGCCGGAGTTTGCTCAATTTGGGACCCGCCCAGGGAACACGTTTTCAGTGACGTTGTTCCCGACCGGCGACATTCTGTTTCGTTATGGTGAAACCAGCATCCTCCGGGATAGCGGACTCCAAGCCATCGTCGGCCTGAGTCCCGGAGGGTTGACCAGCGGGACTCCAACCGATCTCTCCGCGCTCTCCAACCCGATCGGCACCCCGGCTGGACCGATCTATCAGGTCTTTGCAGGTGCCAGTTTTGACCTGAACAACCAGACCCTCTTTTTTGACGCTTCCAGGGGCCAGTTCTTCTATCTGTACCCCTTCCTGGATGGGGATTTCAGTTCCTTCACCGGCTTTGCCATCACAAATGACTCGGACGAGACTGCGATCCTCGATGTCGAGGGTCTGAACGCCGATGGAGTTTTCCAAGACTACCCCAAGAATCCGGGTCTCGAACTTCTTGAATCGAAAAAACAGCTGGCCCAGCTGGGGGCGGAGTTCTTCGACCTGCCCATCAACTCCGAAAGAGACGGTTGGGTCAGAATCGGAGCCAACACCGACCAGTTGGCGAGCTTTTTTCTGTTCGGGGACGGTTTAGCCGATCCGCAAAGCAAGCTCGACGGTTCAGTGGCCTTCACCGAACAGGGGAATCCCCTTTACTTTACCCGTATCTTCGACGGAGCCGAGACGTTTCCCAGGGTAGGTGGCGCGGAGGACGCCGTGACCACACTCTATCTCGCGAACCCGAATAGCGATCCGATCACTCTGACCCTCACGCTTTTCTACGGCATGGGAAATGCCGTTGGAGATCCGGTGGAACGGGAATTACCCGGGAAGGGGTGTCTCAAGGAACGAGTCATTGAAGTCTTTGGAGTTGCCCAGGTCGTGGGAGGGTTCATCCGGGTCGATGTCAATGGGCCTGGAGCCGTCGGATTCGAGTTGGTGGAATTGGAAGATACCCTATTGGGGTTCAATGCCTCTTTTGGCAACGACGGGACGACCAGTTACTCCGGACAGTTGGCCAGCGGAAACCTGGCACCTGGAGTGTCCATCTTCACTTCCGTGAAGATCTCGAATGTCTCCGGGATGACCCGAGTGGTGACTCTCACGGCCACTGACGAAGAGGGCTCTGAAATCGGCACCACGATGGTGACCCTCGAGCCCAACCAGTCGCTCGAGTCATCGGTCGCGGATCTGTTCGGACTGGGGGATGTAGCGACTGCTCCTTCGGTAGTAGGGAGCTTGACCGTAACCGCCGACGGAGACGGTGTCATTGGGGACGTGGTTTTCGGCGAGGCATTCGGTCTGCGATATGGGGCGGCACTGCCTCTCCAGACCCAACTCCTGCGGCGGGCCATCTTCAGCCAGGTGGCAAATGCGGAGGACGCGGAGGATCCTAGCTGGCAGACGTTTACCGGGTTGGCATTCGCGAATCCCAACGGAGAGACCGTGGATATCACAATCCGTGTGTTTACACTGGATTGTCAACTGGTAGGTGAAACCACGATTCAACTGGTCCCCGGGGGGAGGATCGCCACTCTCCTGGCCGCTCTGGTAGCCGAATCGATCGGTCAGACGCGAGGCTACATCGAAGTACTCGCGAGCCTGCCAGTGGTAGCTCAACTACTGCTCGGCAACCAGATTCTGGATTATCTATCCGCGGTGCCACCTACGGTTTATCAGTAGCGGAGGTTGTCGGGATCACAAAACCGAGGGGCGGATCAGGGTTAGCCTGATAGCTGGAGATGTTGCATGTACAGGACTATCCGGCTGTCCCGAACGCAATCAGCACGATTACTCGAACAGGCTCCTCAGCCTCTCTGCCATAAAGCCTTGACAGCGGGGCGCCGCCGACTCTTGGCTTCGACAACGCGTCAATTATTCGGGCTAAGGCGGGGGCTCTTGAGGCTCCTGCTGGTAGGAGCAACTCTGGGGTCCGTTCTTGCGCCCATCGGCATGCTCCTGATCCGAGAAGCGTTTGCGGGACCAGGAAGGCAGGGCGTTTTGCCCGGGGCCGAACTCTGGTTCCCTTTCCTTAAAGGTGACGCAGTCAGCTTCTCCGGCTATGCAATTACCAACCACGGCTTGTTCGCTACCGATCTCGAGTTCCAGGCTGTAGCAGCCGATGGAACGCTCCAGTCATATCCCGACAACCCAAGCTGGCAGAACCTGAGTTCGCAGCAGCAGGTTGCGCGCACCGCCAGTGAGATCTTCGATCTCAATGTCACCAATCCACGGGATGGCTGGATCCGGCTTCTTTCCGAGCGATCGAGTGTTGCCAGTTTCTTCCAGTTTGGACAAGTGGGCGAGGATGGCCTCGTATCCCAGTTGGATGGTGCGGTTGCTGTGACTGAACTGTCCACCGCCCTCTACTTCACCCGCATCATTAGCGGCCCTTCGAGCTATTTCTCCCTGGAGGGGACGCAAGACGCGGTTCAGACCCTCTATTTGGCAAATCCCAACACGCAAGCCGTGGAGGTAAAGTTGGAGATTTTCGGTCCGGCCGGACAGCAATTGGGCTTACAGCAGCGCAACCTGCCCTCCGCCGGATGTCTGGCCGAAACTTTAGACTCCCTGTTCGGACTGGGTCCGATCAATGATGGGTTGATCCGGATTACCAGCTCGAGCCTCGGCATTGCCGCCTTCCAGACGATTCAGCTGAAAAATACGATTCTGGGATTCAATGCTCTCCCTGAAAACGATTCGCTGAACTCTTTTTCGGCCCAGTTGGCCCATGGAGAGAGCGGAGACAGCCGGATCTCTACCTCGCTCAAGATAGCCAACGTTTCGGAGAGTCCCGTGGCCCTAATCATCACCGCGCTTCGGGAGGACGGGAGCGTCCTGAACGTGGCGCCGAACCTGGTTCTAGGGCCGAATCAGGTGCTACAACGTGACATCGGGGATCTGTTCAGCCTGGGTCCCGCCACCGCCCCCCAGATCGACGGTTCGATTCGAGTGGAAGCGAGCGGTCCTGGAGTGCTGGGGGACGTTATATTCGGTGATGCCGACTTCGCTCGTTACGCTGCAGCGCTGCCCCTCCAGACAAGACTCCTGACGCGGGCTGTTTTCGGCCAGGTTGCCAACCTGAGAACCGGCAGCGCGGCGGAGCAACTGTTCACCGGCCTAGCCTTCCACAACCCCGACTTAGAAACAGCCCGCCTAACCATCCGAGTCTTCACAGAAGCAGGTCAAGAGAGTGGCTCGACATCCATCGACCTGCTTTCGGGGACTCGGCGCTCGGATCTCTTGGCCGACTTAGTGCCGGAGAGTGCCGGCCAGGTGCGAGGCTACATCACGATTGAATCAACACAGCCAATCGTCGCTCAGCAGCTGTTTGGCAACTTCACCCTCGATTTCCTGTCCGCGGTGCCCCCCACCATCCTGGAATGAGAGACCTCGTTGCCAGGGCAAGGGTCCAAGGGGCCAGGGTTCCAATTTCCAGTGGAGTTGGAGCTTTTGAATTTCATCTCGGGTTTCGGACTTCGGATTTGGGGTTTCGGTGGACCGATCTGTCAGGTGAGTCTGCTAGATTTAGCATGTCGATGGTTGTGGCAACTGAGGATCTGGGTGAGCGCTTTGCCCACGAAAGCGAACGGGAGTTTGCCCGTTTTCTCGATTTCTATGGCGTGGGTTGGACGTTTGAGTCCACCTGTTTTGCTCTGAAGCGAGACGAGACAGGACGAGTCGTAGAGAGCTTTACCCCAGATTTCTTTTTGCCTGAGTTCGATCTTTTCATCGAGCTCACGACCATGAAGCAGAGTCTCGTGACGCGGAAGAATAGCAAGATCCGGCGTATGCGAGCTCTCTATCCAGATGTCAAAGTCAAAATCTTGTATGCCCGCGATTATAAGAAGCTGCTTTTCAAGTTCGGTCGCCTGAATGAGTCACGCGCTCCTTGAGCATGAATCCCTGAAGGCCTCGATTTCAGAGGTGGTCTTGGACGCCAGTACGATCGCCGCACGGGTCGCAGAGATCGGGCGTCTGATCGAGCGCGATTATGCCAAATGCGACTCAGAGCTAGTTCTGGTAGCAGTCCTCACGGGGGCTTCCATTTTCGCCGCCGATCTGATGAGAGCGGTCTCCCTGCCGGTATCCCTGGATTTTGTGGCCCTCAGCCGCTATTCCCCCGGGCAAGCCAAAAGCGAGGTGCGCCTGGTTCGAGATGTCAGCCATGACCTGAAAGTCAAGCACGTGCTGGTCTTGGAAGATATCGTCGATACTGGTTTGTCCCTGAATTTCTTGCTCGAGATCCTGGCGTCAAAAGGTCCGGCATCGCTGCACGCCTGTACCCTCTTGAACCGTCCCTCACTGCGGCTGGCGGAGTGTCCCATCCGTTACTCCGGCTTTGAAGTCGGGGATGAGTTCTTGATCGGATATGGCCTGGATTATCAGGGCCGCCACCGCAATCTGCCATTCGTCGCATCGGTGCAGTTCGACTGACCGAACTTGATCGTGGGAATCGCTCCCTCGCTGGCGCTACGAACCCCGCAGACTGCCGATCCGCCGGCGCTCTTTCTTGGTGGGGCGACCGGCGCCTCGCTCGCGTTCCACCGAAGGCATTCGCAGGATCCGTTCTAGTGGATCGAGCTTCGGCCGGGGGGGCGAGAGATCTTCGTAGAGAGTCCGGGCCACAGCACGGGACACGGGCTTTTCCGTCAAACCGACAACCTGCACGATGCAGGGCCAATCTCGGGTGTTCAATTCGATCCGATCTCCGGGCCGGATCAGCCGGTTTGGCTTCGCCGTTTGGCCGTTAACCGATACTTGCCGCTTCTTGCAAGCTTCGGCGGCCCGATTGCGAGTCTTACACAGACAAGCGATATCGAGCCAGCGGTCAATTCGTATGGAAGCGGGCGGGTCGCCGGTTCGAGCAGTCATGACAGTCGGGATGGTATAACATCGCCCGATGTCGCGCGAGACCCTGTACTGGACCCTGGGGCTGTTTCTGACCGTCGTCTTCGTGGTCTTCTATGCCGTTTCATACTCCATTCTAATGGGGATCCGGGACAATTATCGTCGATATGCGCAAAAGGAGAGACTGCAGTGGACCGGTCCCCGGCAGCGACCTGCACCTCCCCGCCCGGCCCTGTGGAAGTTCTTGGCTGGAGCCGTGCTCAGCGCCTGGCTGGTCCTCGACTTCATTATTTTCGATTAGGAAGGAGGGTAAGAGCTGGACCCTTGGACCCCTGGCCCCTATTTCGGCTAGACATCCTCCAGGATAGCCACCAGAGTCTCCCAGAATTCGGATACAGAATCGATCTTGACCTGCTCGTCGGGTGAATGTGGGAACTCGATCTGAGGCCCGATCGAAATCATATCCATTCCGGGAAAAGTCTCCCCGATCAGCCCGCATTCGAGGCCGCCGTGGACAGCCTTCACGTTGGCCGCCTCATTGCGCTGCTTCAGAAACACTCTTTGCGCGCTACGGAGGAGCTGGGAATCCAGGTTCGGCTGCCACCCAGGGTAGGCTTCGCCGATTGCTACAGAAGCCCCAGCTAGTCTGCCGATAGAACTCACCTGTCCAGACAGCGCCTCGAGTGCCGAGGCCACGGAACTCCGGTTACTGACGTGAATTCCCAGTCGTCCGTCTTGGATTTCGGCAGTCGCAACATTGCTGCTCGTTTCGACCAGTTCCGGAATCTCATAACTCATCGTCGTCACACCGTGAGGCAGTGCATTCAAAAGATCGATCGCAGTCTTGTTGGAAGCCTTCCTAAGCACAGAATCGGCTGGCGCAACCTGGGTGATTTCCCAGCGCATTTCGGGGTCGGCCATCCGGACTTCCTCGGTAGCTCGTGCCAGGACCTCATTCAGTTGGTCGCGAAATGCAGGCTCCTGAAGCCTGGGGATAGACAAGACAGCAGAAGCTTCACGGGGGATTGCATTACGCATGTTCCCACCCCGGATTTCGGCCAGCCGAAAAGTTGTCTCGACGGCTGCCAGCGCACGAGCCAGGATCTTGATGGCGTTTCCCCGCTGACGATGAATATCGACTCCCGAGTGACCGCCGTTCAATCCTGTCAAATGGACCTGGAGGGTGACTTGCTCGCCCCCTGTCGGCTCCCAATCCAGGACCAGAGTCAGGTCGATGCCAGCACCTCCCGCACAACCCACGTAGATCGCGCCTTCTTCCTCGGTATCGAGATTGAGCAAACGAGTTCCCTTGAGAAAGCCGGGCTCGAGCGCGGCCGCCCCAGTGAGGCCAGTCTCTTCATCGACGGTGAACAGTAGTTCGAGAGGACCGTGCTCAATGTCGGGACTTTCCAGCACGGCCAATTGGGTCGCGACACCTATCCCGTTGTCAGCTCCCAGGGTGGTGCCGGTAGCTTTTACATAATCTCCATCTCGCCGCGGCTGGATCGGATCTTTCTCGAAATCATGGATCACCTCGGCATTCTTCTCGTTGACCATGTCCAGGTGAGATTGCAATATCAGCAATGGGTTCGTTTCCTTACCCGGGGCGCCTGGCTTGAGCACGACTAAATTGCCAGCACCGTCCTGACGGCAGCTCAGCCCGTTCTTGTCGGCAATCGAAATCACATACTTGCGGATGGTTGCTTCATTCTTCGAGCCTCTGGGAATGGTCAGAATCTGATCGAAATGTTGCCACAACTCGCGCGGTCTGAGATCGGAAACGAATGTCATTCAAGGCCTCCTGGATTGAATCGTTGCGGGAGTGAGCTGCTCACCCCCGCCATCATTGCAGAAGGAGTGGAGAGCTTCAATGCAAGGAGCTATGAATAGGATTCTCAGATCGTTCGTAGAGCATACCAGTAACATGAATGAGACAGTGGCTCCACAGACTTCTGGCCCGCCCGCTCCGGATAGCAACCGCTCCTGGGCAATCGGTTGCCACCTCAGCCCGATGCTGGCTTTCGTCGGGCTTCCTTTGGCACACCTGCTAGGCCCTCTCGTGATCTGGCTCCTCAAAAAGCATGAATCAGCATATCTCGACGAGCAGGGTCGCGAAGCCTTGAACTTCCATCTGTCTGTGACGGTCTACTTCCTGGGCCTGATCTTTCTGGGGGTGCTGCCGGGGGCATTGGTCCTCTCGATGGGGCGTGTTCTTGCCCCGCTCGGTATCGCCTGGATAGCGCTCTCGGTCTTTGGGATTCTAATGCTCCTGATTCTGGACTTCGTGATGATTATCGTGGCCGCGGTAAAGACGTCTGAAGGGACTCGGTTCCGATATCCTCTGACCATCCGGTTCGTCTAAGCGGGAGCTTCCCCCCACGTGGAAGGCGTGTTTGGAGTGCGCTTAGCTCGCTAACGCTTCGGGCTCCGTAGGAATGCCTCGAAGTTAATGAGGTGCTCGGCCAAGATTCTTTGGGAGCCCGAAGCTTCAGCGAGGGAGCGATTCCCACGATCGAGTTTCCTTTAGGAAATCCTAAATCCGAAGCACGAAATCCGAGATGAAACTCAAAACCAGATCGAATCCGAGCCAGGTCTCGAAGCTATCTTTCCCAATCCAGAGAGCCGATACCCACTGCCTACCATTTGGAATTTCAACGAGCCCGACTCAGCGAACGTTTCTCTCGGAGTAACTGGAGGCACTTCCCCAGCGTCTACCTAGAACAAAGGAGAACGTTTTCGAAACTCAGGCGGCCGGAACTCGTCTTAGAATGAGGCGTCAGAAGTCACCAACTGACTAGCAGCGTATTTGTTAGAATTCGTGCATGCTCCACTTCCGAAACATTCAAAAGAGAGAACTGATGAAAGTCTGTCGAGTAAGTTCGATCCTTTCCATAGTTTCCTTGCTTGTCGCCAGTGCCTTGGGCTCGGACTGGACTCATTGGCGCGGCCCCCGGCAGCAGGGAGTGGCTCCCGATACCGGCCTGATCGATAGCTGGGAATTGGGTGGTCGCAATGTTATCTGGCGTCGCGATTTTGTGGGACGTTCGACCCCGGTGGTCCTGGACGGAAGAGTCTGTGCCTCGGGCAGGGTCGGCGAAGGAATTGATCGCCAAGAGCGAGTTATGTGCTTTGATGCCGAGAATGGGAACCTGCTGTGGGAACGGCGCTTCAACGTCTATCTCACTACAGTTCCCTTCGAGCGTGTCGGCTGGGCCAATCTGGCAGCTGATTCTGAAACCGGGTATGTCTATTTCCACGGTGTTGGGGGATTGCTGGTTGCTCTGGACAAAGATGGGAAGACCGTTTTCGAACGGCCGCTCAGTCAGCAGTTCGGCCGTTATTCGGGATTCGGGGGACGGACCCATACGCCGGTGGTCGACGGCGACATGCTTTTCTTGACCTCCGGCATGTCGAGTTGGGGGAATCTCGCAGTGCCGCGCCATCGCTACGCAGCCTTCGACAAGCGAAACGGAGAACTGGTGTGGATTTCGACTCCGGGAGGGGCGGCGGCTGACCTGAATACCTACTCGACACCCGTGATTGGAGACATCAACGGCAGGAAAGTTTTGGTTAACGGCGATGGAGATGGCTCGGTTTATGCCCTGGATGCCAATACAGGACGCAAGTTGTGGGGCTTTGGACTCAGCCACCGGGGCTTGAATTCCTCCGTTGTGCTGGCCAATAACCGTGTATATGCGGCCCACAGTGAGGAGAATCTCGACGACAACACGATGGGCCGGTTGGTCGCTATCGACGCCACTGGGAGTGGCGATATTACCGAGACTCATGAGATTTGGAGGCATGACGAGTATCCGGCCGGATTCTCGGCTCCCTCACTCTTCAACGGACGCCTGTACATCATTGATAACTCCGCCAATCTGCATGTCTTGGAAGCGGATACGGGTCAGCTAGTTTGGGAGACCAGTCTGGGAACGGTCGGCAAAGGTTCTCCGGTGGTGGCCGATAATAAGATCTTTGCTCCCGAAGTGAATGGACTATTCCACATCATCAAGATCAATGACGGGGGCTATGAGCCGACCAGTCGTGTCGAAATCCACCATCCGGGGGGTCGCTACGCCGAGATTTACGGTTCTCCGGCCATCGCTTATGGGCGGATCTACTTTACGACCGAAGAAGGAATCTACTGTCTCGGAGATTCGGCTAAGCCAGTCAGGAAATCGGCTTCCAAGCCGCGGGCGGAAACTCGCGGTGAAGGGGCGGCAACCACGCTTCGAGTGTGGCCTGGTGAGTTGAGTTTGCGGGCCAGCGAGAAGGTCAACCTCAAAGCCCGTACTTTCGACCGCTTGGGAAGACCGCTAGAGGATGTCTCCCCCACCTGGACCCTGCAGGGTATCCCGGGGGAAATCGAGGGCTCCGAATTCACTGCTGGAGCGGCCGAAACGCCGCGCAGTGGAGCGATCAAAGCTACTTGCGGTGGCCTGAGTGCCGAGCTCCGGGTCCGGGTCTTTCCCGAAGGCGGGTGGTCTGCAGATCTGGAGTCAATTGAAGTCGGGAAATATCCTGGTCACTGGATCGGAGCTTTCAACAAACTACTAGTCCAGAAACTGGAAAACGGGGAAACCGTACTCGAAAAGAAACGGATCAATCGGGGAATTCAAAGAGCCTATGTTTACCTCGGGGATTCTCGCATGCACGACTACAGCATGTCCCTTGACTTCAAGGCTCTCTCCCACCGTCGCCGGATTCCCGACATGGGCCTGATCAACAGCGGTTATATTCTGAGCCTGGATGGCAATAATCAGACTGTTTCCGTGCACTCCTGGGCGGCCGCGCGCAGGATGGCACAGTCAGTCCCCTTTGCCTGGGAGTCGGAAACATGGTTCCGAATGAAGATGCAGGTGCAGACCACCGACGAAAAAGCGACCATCCGGGGCAAGGTCTGGCCGCGAGATCAGGCTGAGCCGACGGATTGGACGATCGTGGCAGAAGATCCACATCCGATCCGGTCGGGATCTCCAGGAATCTATGGTCAGTCCTACCACGACATCCATTATCAAAACATCCGAATTGAGACCGAAGGGCGATAATCATGAAAAGCCTGAGTAGCAAGCTCGTCATCGTAATCCTGCTGTGCGGCGCCTCCTGGCTTCTCTTCACAGCTGCCAACGAGAGCCTGGATCGAGCCATGTTCGGTGGAACACCGGATCGGAACATGGTCTCCGACGCCAAGGGGATACCCTCCGATTTCGATCCCGACACGGGGAAGAACATTCTTTGGAAAGCTGCCCTGGGTTCACAGACCTATGCGGGACCGGTGATCTTCAACGGGCAAGTCTTCGTCGGTACCAACAACGGCTCGGTTCGGAATCCAAAGCTAACCGGCGACCGTGGGAACGTGATGGCGTTTCGAGCTGCCGATGGAGAATTCCTGTGGCAGGCTGCCCATCCGAAGCTGGCTGTGGGAAGGGTCAATGACTGGCCCCTTCAAGGAGTCTGCTCCACTCCCTATCTGGAAGGCGATCGACTCTTCTACCTCTCCAATCGGGGCGAATTGATTTGTGCCGATGCGCAGGGTTTTCGGGATGGCGAAAACGACGGGCCATTCGACCAGGAAGCCCAGAAATCCGAGATCGATGAGGACGTCATCTGGAAGTTGGACATGATCAACGAGCTGGACGTCTTTCCCCACAATCTGGCGGCCAGTTCCCCGCTCATCGTGGGAGATCTCCTCTATACGGTGACCAGCAACGGTGTTGATGAAGACCACCTGACTCTTCCCTCGCCCAGAGCTCCTAGCTTTATCGCGGTCAATAAGAACAACGGCGAAGTAGTCTGGGAAAGCGACCTGCCCGGCCGGAACATTTTGCATGGTCAGTGGTCCAATCCCACCTACGGGACGATCCACGGGCGCGAGCAGGTACTCTTCGCCGGGGGGGACGGATGGCTCTACGGTTTGGAGCCGAAGACCGGTGAGATGATTTGGAAGTTCGACTGCAACCCCAAGGAGTCCGTCTGGCTGCTGGGCGGCGCCGGTACCCGAAACAACATCATCGCAACTCCCGTCATATGGGATAACAAGGTGTATCTGGGAGTCGGCCAAGATCCGGAACATGGTGAAGCGCCCGGTCATTTCTGGGTGATCGAGCCCCAGGGCGAAGGTGACCTTACCGAAAAAGCTGTGGTCTGGCATCGCGGAGGCGACGACTTCAATCGCACGATCTCGACTGTGGCAATCAAGGACGGGATCCTATACGCTGCTGATTTGAGCGGCTACCTATACTGCCTGGATGCCAAGACCGGCGAGTTGCACTGGACCTATAACGCTTTTGCCGCGGTTTGGGGCTCCCCTCTGGTCGTTGACGGAAAAGTATTCATCGGCGATGAAGACGGAGATCTGGCCATTCTCAAAGAGGGAACCGAGATGGAAGTCCTGTCTGAGCCGAATCTGGGAAGCGCAATCATGACGACTGCGGTGGCCAAGGACGGCGTCCTCTACGTGGCCAGCAGGAATACGCTATTCGCTATCAAGCAACAGTAGCAATGGCGACGCTGGAGTTTGAGGTTGACATCGTGGCTCCGCTGATCTGTGGAGTCGGATCGGTCGGTTTGATCGGCGAAGCCGCAAGCCAGTTCGGGGCTCGCCGGGTGCTCCTGGTGTCTGACCCGGGAGTTCAGGCTGCCGGTCATGTTGACGCTGTGTTGCAGGGGCTGAGCCAAGCCGGGATTGAGTCGTTTGTCTTTTCCGAAGTGCAAGAGAATCCTACCGATCTGGACGTGGAAAAGGGGCGTCGGTATGCTGCTTCCCTGCAGATTGACCTGATCATCGGGTTAGGTGGAGGAAGCGCCATGGACTGTGCCAAGGGAATCAACTTCCTGCTCACTAACGGCGGTCGAATGCAGGACTACTGGGGCATGGGGAAGGCGGGAGTTCCGATGCTCCCTTCGATCGGGATTCCGACCACCACGGGAACCGGCAGCGAAGCCCAATCGTATTGCTTGATCTCGGACTGTAACACTCACGTCAAAATGGCCTGTGGCGACCCCCAGGCCCGCTTCAGAAAGGTCATCCTGGATCCCGAACTGACCTTGACCATGCCCCAGTCGGTGGCGGCAGTGGGCGCTATGGATGCGGTGGCCCATGCGTTGGAGAGCTTCGTCTGTGCTAAACGGAACCCGGTTTCCAACGCGTTTGCCCAGCAGGCGTGGAAGCTTCTCGATGCTCATTTCGAGAAGGGTGTTGAGAGCCCTTGTCTGGGAGCTCGTGCCAGCTTGCAGCTGGGTGCCTATATGGCTGGGTTGGCGATAGAGGCTTCCATGCTGGGAGCAGCCCACGCTTGCGCTAATCCCTTGACTGCAAGAATCGGTCTCACCCATGGTAAGGCAGTTGGGCTGATGTTGCCTCACGTTCTGGTTTTTAATTCCGAAGCGGCCGGAGATTGTTACCAGCAACTCACCGGAGCTCCTCGCCCGATGGCGGCGGTGGACCACCTGCTGTCTAGAATCAGCAAGTTTCAAGAAGTCGGCAAGTTACCCCGAACCCTGCAACAATGTGGCATCGGGGAGGAGGACCTCGTGTTGCTCGCCGACCAAGCGAGTCAGCAATGGACCGGCAAGTTCAATCCTCGGCGGTTTGATTCTGCTGCCAGCTTGACACTCTATCAGGAGGCTTTTCAATGAGATTTTGGCGTTGCTACTCGATTCTGATGAGCGCGTTTGCCAGTGTTCAACTGGCGGCGGCCCAGCCCGGTCAGGATTGGCCCCTGTTTCGGGGCAATGCGTCGCAGACCGGGGTCAGCCAGACTCGCCTCAGCGACAATCTGGAAGTGTTGTGGACATTTCAGATCGAAGAAGGAATTGAAGCGTCTAGCACGATCTATCAGGGTGCTGTCTTTGCCGCCGGACTGAACGGGAAATTGTACGCTCTGAATTTGAGCAACGGCCAGGTTAGGTGGACCTACGACGCCGGCAACGAGATCAAATCCACGCCCGCCATTCATGATGGAATTTTGTACTTTGGAGACGAGGAAGGATTCTTCCATGCCCTGAATCCCGAATCGGGAAAAGAAATCTGGAACTTTCGGGCCGAAGCTGGCGTAACTTCTTCGGCGAATTTCATCGGCGACAAAGTCTTCTTTGGTTCCTACGACAATTCGGTCTACGGCCTGAATGCCAAAACAGGAGAGCTATTGTGGACTCATCTGACGGGCGGGTACGTGCACGGAACGCCGGTGGTTATCGGAGACACCGTGGCGGTTACCGGATGCGATGGATATCTCTGGATGTTGCGTGACAGAGATGGAGAAGTCACCAAGCAGGTGGAATTGGGGGCCTACGTGGCCGGAAGCCCGGCCGTTGTCAACGGCCAGCTGTTTGTCGGAACCTTTGAGAACGAAGTGCTTTCTGTCGATCTTGGCGAAGAGCAGCTGGCTTGGAGCTACCAGCACCCGAAAAGGCACTTTCCCTTCTATTCGTCGCCTGCTGTCACGGCCGATCAGGTCTTCATCGGAGGCCGCGACAAGATGTTGCATGCTCTCAATTCCCAGACCGGAGAAGCCAACTGGACCTATCTGGCGCGAGCCCGGATCGATGCCTCCCCGGTAGTGGCGAGAGATCGGGTGATTGCAGCCGATAAGAGCGGTATAATCGTCAGCCTGGATATCCAATCCGGTGAGATCAAGTGGTCTTTTGAGGCGGGCTCTCCGTTTGATGCTTCTCCAGCTGTCGCGCAGGGAAAACTCGTGATCGGCACTGCCGATGGTTTGGTTTATTGTTTCGGAGAGAAACTTTCTTAATGCTGCGTTCAGGAAATAACAATTGGTCCCCTATTTCCTGAACGCAGCACTTGTAAAGACTCTTATTCTGGCGGTAAGCGGTGAACAAATGAACAACTACTCACAACTGCTCCGGGCTCTGCCCTTCCTCTTCCTCTTGGTTTCGTTCAGCAGCCGGATCGAAGCGCAGCAAACGAATGAAGGGAAGAAAGAAAAGGCGGAGAAGGAGATCCAATCTACCCAGAACCCACCTGCCTCTTCCCCACAGGGCGACACCAAGAAGGCTCGGGGAAAGGACGTTGTGGTGACCGTCGAAGAAGAAGCCCCCATCGTTTCCAGTCGAGGATCGGTAGCTACTAAGCTATCGGCTCCTATCCTGGATACTCCTGCTTCTATCTCCGTCGTCAGTCACTCCCTCTTCAAGAGTCAGGATAGCGTCACTCTGACCGATGCGATGAGAAATGTCCCGGGTATCAACATTCAATCGAACTTCGGAGTTCACGACTTTTTCTTCATTCGGGGATTTGATTCCCTGGCCACGGGAATGGTGTTGACCGATGGCGCGGCAGAGCCGGAGGCCACTTTCTACAATCTCTACAACATCGACCAGGTCGAAGTATTGCGCGGCCCAGGAACCTTCCTTTACGGCGGAAACCCCATGTCAGGAGCTATCAACCTGACTCGAAAACAACCCAGGTTCAGCCCTTTCATGCAAGCTTCCGGGACGATGGGATCTTTTGGAACATTTCGGGGGCAGTTCGATTTTAATCTGGGGGAAGCCGATTCACCGGTTGCGTTCCGAATCAATGCCATGGGACAGGATGTTCGCGGCTACCGAAACGATCAGGAGAATCACCAGGTCGCCATCAACCCGGCTCTTACCTGGAGAGTTAGTGACAAGACCCAGGTCACGTTCAATTTTGAATATGTAAGCAATGAATACTCACCGGATGCCGGTTTGCCACTACTCGGGGACCAGATCGCTCCCGTAAACCGCCAGACCTCCTTTGGATCACCCTTTGATCATTCGGAACAAGAACTCGTGCGTTTTCGCTTCGATTGGCACCGACAAGTGTCGGATCAGATCGAGCTGAGAAACAAGTTCTATTACACCGAGCTCGATTGGCAGACCAGCGGAACGCTCTTGGTCGGCGTTTTCCCAAACGCCACCGGGAGTCTCGAAGTTCAACGGGTGCTGAACCTGCTCGACGACGGCCAGCGCTTCTTTGGAAATCAGTTCGAAGGCATTTTTCGTTTCAATACCGGGTCAGTCCGGCATGAGTTGCTGACCGGGATCGAGGTCGCTCGTCTGGGCGACGATTTTACTCTGGACGTGGCCTTTCTCCCCGGTCTCGATCTGTTCAATCCCGTCGAGACTGCCCGCAAACCCATCTTTCTGTTGCCAAATCAGTCGCTGGCTGGGGATCAGCGGAGCATCATCGTGGCGCCCTATATCGTGGATCGCATCCAGTTGTCAGAGCAGGTCCACGTGTTCCTCGGTGGACGACTGGACCATCTCAACTTCGAGGACGAGAAAACCGGGGTGCGTAAGGATGAGAACGAGTTCAGCCCCATGGCTGGCCTGGTGGTCAAACCGCACAGCCAAGTGTCAGTCTATTTCAGTGGGGGTACCTCGTTTGCGCCTCCCTCCAGCCTGGTTCGCGGATTCCAGGATTCGGAACAGGGTTCCCAGTTGGAGTTTGGAATCAAGAACGATTTGCTGGACGGCAGGCTCGGCTTCAATGCCGCCCTCTATCACGTGGAAAGAGAGAACGTTGCCATCCCCGACGCAACCGGAGTGACACGCCAGCTGGGGATGCAGGAGTCGGATGGATTCGAGTTGGAAAGCGTCTTCCAAGTGACCCCTGGTTGGTATACTTTTGCTGGCTATTCCTTCAATGACTCCGAACTCACGCGCTTCGCTGAAATCGGATTGGTCGCGTTTCCGCCTCCCACTTTCGGCCCCATCGATCGGTCGGGGAATACACCCCCCTTCGCACCCCGCCACATTTTCAACCTGTGGACGAGTAAGGACTTCAGTAACGGCATCGGAGTCGGGGGGGGAGCGCGCTACGTCAGCGGGCAGTTCATTGCCCCGGATAATGCCTTCAAACTGAACGACTATGTGACCCTGGATGCGGTCATCTCGTATCGAGTCGAGAACTGGCGCCTCAGTTTCAACTTCAAGAACCTGACCGACAAGAACTACGAGACCCGAGGTTTCGGCGCGAGTTCCGTGATTCCGGCAGATGCCTTTGGTGTTTTCGGAACGATCCAGTACACTCGATAGCCGTTTCCCATGAAAACCGGCAAAACGGACAGGCTGGGTAAGGGCTGGATTCTCCTGCTGATCCTGATGTACCTGGCACATAACGATTTTTGGAATTGGGGGAATCCCGCTCTCCTCCTAGGACTGCCAGTCGTTCTCGTCTACCATCTCTTCTACTGTCTGGCGGTCACGCTCGTCTTCTATTCTTTAACCCGGTCCGTGAAAGATTCCGGCGGAGACTCGGAATGACGCTGACCATCATCTCCCTCTATTTCGCAATTGTGCTAGGTATTGGCTGGGCCAGCCACCGCCTCTTCAAGGGGACCGGGGAAGACTATTTCTTGGCCACTCGTTCGATCGGTCCTTTTCTACTTCTAGCCTCCCTTTTCGGGACCCATATGACGGCCTTTGCGCTGCTCGGCTCTTCAGGCGAAGCTTATCGCCGGGGGGTCGGGGTCTTTGCTTTGATGGCTTCGTCGTCGGCCTTTGTGGCTCCCCTGATTTTCTTCTTCCTGGGGACACGGATGTGGGCGGTTGGCAAAAGACACTCCTTCATGACTCAGTCCCAGTTCTTTCGGGAACGTTGGGAATCGGACCTGGTGGGCATTCTGACGTTCATTCTGCTCGTGATACTGCTGATCCCGTATATCCTGATCGGGGTGATGGGTGGCGGCATCACACTCAACCAGATTAGCCAAGGCATGCTGCCAGAATGGGTAGGGAGACTGCTGGTGTGCACCGTCGTTCTGGTCTATGTCACCTATAGTGGCTTGCGAGGAACCGCCTGGGCGAATGCCTTCCAGACCATCGTCTTCATGGTCCTGGGGGCTCTCACGTTCATCGTCGTGGTAAACAGCATGGGTGGACTGGGAGAAGCCATGGGACGGCTCCAGACCGAACACCCGGAAATGCTCATGCTGGGCGGCCAAATCTCCTTCGCCAAGCTCCTGTCTTATACGCTGATTCCCCTTTCGGCCGGCATGTTCCCTCACATTTTCATGCACTGGTTGGCGGCCCGGCGAGCCTCGACATTCCGGAGCAGCATTGTGCTCTACCCAGTTTGCGTCGCTGTCGTCTGGATTCCCACGGTGTTGCTGGGGATATTCGGACGACTGGAGTTTCCTGGTCTGGAAGGGCCGGCGGCGAACGCGGTGCTCGTGCAACTGATTGACAAACATGCTCCTACGGCCTTGGCCGGACTACTGGCAGCTGGCGTCTTCGCCGCTATCATGTCTTCCCTCGATTCGCAGATCTTGGCGCTGGGAACCATGTTCACCCAGGACATCGTCCGTCATGTAGCCTTTCGCGATCGGATGCGGGAAAGACATCAAGTCTTGGCAGGGCGGCTCTTCGTGGTAGGCATCTTGAGCGCGATTTTCATCCTTTCGCGTTTCACTGCACGCAGCATCTTCAGCCTGGGGGTATGGTCATTTTCCGGATTCGCCGCTCTCCTGCCAGTTTTGATTGCGGCTTTGTATTGGAAACGGAGCACTTGGGTGGGAGCTCTCTGTTCAATTGTCACCGTGGCGGTACTGTGGCTGTATTTCTTCCTCGATGCCTCGGGGAATCCAGATTACTCTCTCGGTGATTCGGGACTGATGCCGGTGGTACCCATGGTGGCGGCTTCCAGTCTGATGATGTGGCTTGGTTCGATTCTGTCGGCCCCTCCCGCCCCCCAGACAGTGGCCCGCTTTTTCCCCGAGTAGCGCAGGCTGTTAACGATCACGAAGAAGCGCGTCTTTCTGAACTATCACCCGCAGAGTAGTTAAGCGACATCATCCCCACCGCAGGTGGGTCTTGGATTCCCGGGCGGTCGTCGCTCGGCGGTTTTTTCCCTCCCAGTAAGGTATGGTTTTGCAGACTTGAAAAGGGGTGGACCTCGGCTGTTTAAGCAACCGAGGCCCGGTCGTGGCAGCCTTCTTGGAAAAGGGGTTTTACCACTAACGGACTGTAGCCTGTCACGACCCTGGGCCATTTGTCCAGACTCCCATCGGAGCTGGACTTATGGTCGAACCGAGGATCGTTCTTCGCCAACGCATCTGTCGCTGTGCGAGTTGCCGCAAACTGTTTCACATTTGCCGCCCCTGCGACCGAGGTCATGGCTACTGCAGCCAAGCCTGTCGTCTGCGACAGCGCCGCCAACAATGCCGCGCAGCCAATCGTCGCCACCAGCAATCTCCCGAGGGTCGAGCCGATAATCGGGACCGACAACGAGCCTACCGAAAGCGGCTATGCGCAGCCCGCGTGACGGATCAGGGTAGACGCAAAGCATCTGCTTCGATCAGGCTGTTCCCGCCCATGGCAGCCTTCTCAACGCTGAGAAGGATTGCTGCCATGGATCAGGAGAACGGTCATGCAAAGCAGTCTTTGTCTCACAAACCAGATTTTGCCCCGGTTTGTGTTCGTTGCGGTGGCGTCGGCCGCTGGGGCGACCCCTTCCATTGGGGGTGAGCGATGATCACCCCGGAACTGAAAACTCAGATTCGTCGCCTCTTTTATGCCGAACACTGGAAAATCGGGACGATTGCCGCAGAACTGGGCATTCACCACGACACCGTGCGCCGAGCCATCGGAACGGAGAGTTTTGCTGCCGCCACAAAACAGCAAGCTCGTGCCCGCCTGACCGACCCCTACGAGGAGTTTGTTCGCCAGATCCTCAAGCAGTATCCGAAACTGCGCGCCACTCGGATCTTCGAGATGGTTCGCCAGCGCGGCTACACCGGAAGCGTCATCACGCTGCGCCGACTCGTAGCCACTGTGCGTCCCTCCCCCCGAGAGGTCTTTCTGCGACTGCGTACCTTTCCCGCCGAGCAGGCACAGGTGGACTGGGCCAGTTTGGGAGAAGTCACCATCGGCAGGGCCCGTCGCAAGCTCTCCTGCATGGCCCTGATCCTCTCCTACTCCCGAGCCCTGTACCTGGAATTCTTCTTCGATCAATCCCTGGAGAACTTCCTGCGCGCCCATGTTCGCGCCCTTCATTCCTGGGGTGGTTGCCCCAGAACACTCCTGTACGACAATCTCAAAAGTGTCGTGCTCGAGCGTCGCGGCGATGCCATCCGTTTTCATCCGCGACTGCTGGAGCTGGCCGCTCACTATCACTTTGCGCCCCGGCCCTGTCACGTGGGTCGCGCCAATGAAAAAGGTCGGATTGAGCGGGCACTGCGTTTTGTCAGGGAATCCTTCTTTGCCGCTCGGCCTTTCACCACACTGGAGCGCTTCAACGAGCAGGCTCACGAGTGGCTCCAACAGATCGCCCACCAACGGCCCTGGCCTCAGGATCGCTCTCGCTGTGTGGCTGAGGTCTTCGCCGAAGAAAGAGCCAAGCTTCTGGCCTTGCCCTCTCACCCTTTCGATACCGAACTTATGGTTTCCATCCACTCCAAGAAGACGCTCTATCTGCGCTTTGATCTGAACGACTACTCGATTCCGCCCCAGGCGGAGGGAAAGGCCTTGACTCTGGTGGCCTCCGACACCCGAGTCCGCGTCCTGGATGGCACCCAGTTGGTGGCTTCTCATCGTCGCAGTTACGACCGCGGTCAACTGGTGGCCGATCCGGCCCATCAGCAGGCATTACTGGCGCAGAAACGAAAAGCCTGGGCTGCGGCTCCTTCCGACCGTCTCACTCGGGCCGCTCCTGAAGCCGAAGAACTTCTCCAGGGGGCTGTGGAAAAGGGCGAGTCCCTTTCCCATCAGACTCGCCAGTTGCTCCTGCTGCTGGAGGACTACGGTCCCGAGGCTCTCAGAGCGGCCCTCTGCCAAGCCCTCGAGCGTCAGACTCCACGCGCTTCAGCCGTCGCCTTTCTGCTTCAGAGAAGTCGTCGAGCCGGTCGCACGGCACTGCCTGTCGATCTCTCACGACATCCCGAACTGGAAGCTCTGGACGTTCACCCTCATCCACCGGAAGATTACGATGAACTCACTCAATCCGAACCCCAATCCGAATGAACTGACCCAAGAACTCGCTCGCCTCGGCTTTTACTGTCTAGCGGGCGAACTGGACGACTTTCTCGCTCGCGCCATCAAGGGCCGCTGGGATCCCCGCACTCTGATCGAAGAGATGGCTCGCAGGGAAGCCACTGAGAAAGCCCGCCGTTCCCTTGAGCGACGCCTGCGCTGTGCTCGCATCGGTCGCTTCAAACCCATGGCCGACTTCGATTGGAACTGGCCCGAAAAGATCGATCGCCCCTTGATTGAGAGAGCTCTCACACTGGACTTCATCCGCGAGGGGAGAAACCTGATTCTGCTCGGAGCTAACGGACTCGGCAAGACCATGATCACCAAGAACATCGCTCATGCGGCCGTCCTGGCCGGTCACTCCGTCCTCTTCCGTACGGCTTCGGATCTCCTCGACGATCTGCAGTCGGATTCTCCTTTGCTGTTGCGAAGAAGACTCAAGAAGTATGCCCGACCCGCTTTGCTGTGCATCGACGAGATCGGCTACCTCTCCTACGACACTCATGCGGCTGATCTGCTCTACGAGGTCATCAACCGACGGTACGAGCACCGTTCCATTCTCATCACGACCAATCGAGCCTTTAAGAACTGGAACCTGGTCTTTCCCAACGCCACTTCCATCGTCTCGCTGCTGGATCGTCTTACCCATCATGCCGACGTCAGTCTGATCCAAGGGCAGAGCTATCGCCGTCGCGAAAGTGAGCTGGAGGCCGCCCAACGCCGCAGCCTAAAGAAAAAACAGAAATGAAAAAGGAATGCCTCTACCGGCCTGGCTATGTCCGTGCGGTGCTCGCTTCCTACAGAGACCCTCCCGATACTCCCTCACACTGCAGGACACCGGACCGATCGCTGGCAGGACAACTCTTTGACCGTCAGATTCCGCTGTGCACCGTCCGCCAGACTTTCCTGCTGGCCTCCGCTCGCCGACTCTTACGCCCTCCCACGGCTCCACAGCTGGCCCCGATTCGATCTCTCCACTACTTTCTCCCCGTCATTGAGGAGCTGCTCCAAAACCCGCTTCCAGACGGATACTCCCAGTATCTGAAACGAAGACTCTCCGCTCGGAAATGACCTTTCGGCGCCCTCTCCTGCCCCTTCTAACTGTCCGGCTTCATGGTCCAGAAAAACGCTCTTCTACATGATCGTTAACATCGGATTTCGTGCTTGGCACCGAACACCGGAAAGGCCCAGCACGATCGTTTGCAAAACTTGACTCAAATGCTCAGAAGTTGCCCTTATAGGTGCTTAGGCCGTCTTCTCAACCCTTCCGGAACCCGGGTCCGGTTGGAATCTGAGCTGATAACGAGCCCATACTTGCCATTAAGAGCCCGGCCATCAGAAATCTGGTCATAGTTGTTCGCATTCTTCTGATACGTGGATCGATAGATGTTAGCCATCCTGCTGTGTCGGGTCAAGAACACTTCCCGCCTTCGCACTTCGCACGTCGCATTTCGCATTTCGCATTTCGCATTTCGCATTTCGTCCTCCGCTCCTCCCTGCCTGCTATTCTGGGAAGCTTATGCTTGACGCCAGGCAAAATGGGATCCCGGACTCTTCATCTTTCCATTCCCTATTGGTGTGCCTGGCTGCCATCTGCTACGGCTCAATTACGGTTGGTGCCCGGTACTTTGATCAAATCGGTTTCTCGTGGTTCGAGATTTCCTTTCTTATCGTGTTCGTTCCACTTCCTCTCGTCCCCTTTGTGCTGCTCCGCTCTGACTTTCGCGTCTCCCCAGGTCAGCTTGGATTCTTCCTGGTTTTCGGAGTAATCGGAGCGGGGCTTCAATTGGCCCAGTATTTGGGGATCGTGCTAGCCATGCCGGTCGCGGTGGTGGCGCTACTCCTCTACTCGCAGCCCATCTGGACCGTGGTCTTGGGGCGCCTCATCCTGGGAGAGCCGGTCACGAGCCGCAAACTCGCGGCTCTGGGTCTTGCGGTCCTGGGCACGATTCTCTTGCTGGAACCTTGGAATGCAAGAGCGGATTACAACCTTTGGGGAGTCTTGGGCGGGGTGGCAGGTGGTCTTCTCCTTTCACTATGGGTGATCTGGGGCCGATTGAGTTCCCTCTGAAGACAGCACTTCATCAGCTCAGCCTTCGGCTACACGGCCTTTTCCGCCCTTTTCTTGTGGCTGGCTCGGCCCTTGCTCAGTGGCATTGGGCTGCGACCTGAATTACTCCGTCTTGACGTTTCCGTCTCCCGCGAGCATTGGACGGCCGTGGCCATCTACACAGTGATCGCCGGGTTGTTGCCGATTTGTTTGACCTTTGCCGGACTGCGTAAGCTGGAGGCTTCGAGAGCGGGTCTTTTGATGTTACTTGAGCCGATCAGCGCAGCCCTGGCGGCCTGGCTCGCTTTCTCCGAAAGGTTAACCAGTGGGATCTATTGGGGGGGCGCCCTGATCCTGCTCGCCAACTATGTGCAGCTAGTCGGCCGACGGAATCTCCCTCGCTGACTTTCAGGAGGCCAAGCGGGAGTCAGTTCCCAATTCCAGCAAATTGACCCGACTGTAAGCAGGTTGCAAGGGAGAGGTGCTTAGGGTCGTTTGTTCTTCTTGGCTCCGGCCAAAGAACGATAATACTCTTCCACCCGGTTCCGGTATTCGGCTGGAACCTCCTCTTCGTGAGCCAGTCTCAACTGTTCGGGTTGCTTCTTGATATTGTTGTAGACCTCAAGCTCGAGTTGTCGAAAACCATTGATGATCTGGCTCTTGAGGCGAGCCACTTCCTCGGGATCTTCGAGCACTCGCTGAGCGTCAATCTCACGCATCTGGCGGGCCAGTTCCGCAATATCGCGGGCCGTCTGGGGATCGGTACCGCGCAACCCACGCCCGATATCCTCGGCTTCCTGGATTCGTTCCTGCCATTCTCGGCGCACCTGCTGCGGATTGATTCCTCCCGCATTGGAGTTGGGATTGGCTCGGCCAGCGGCGCGACGGGACCCGCCCATCTGGTTCTGCTGACCTTGCTGCCAGCCCTGCTGGCCTTGCTGCTGGCCCTGTTGGCCCTGCTGACCTTGTTGACCTTGTTGTTGGCCTTGTTGCTCACCTTGCTGCTGGCCCTGCTGACCTTGCTGTTGGCCTTGTTGCTCACCTTGCTGCTGACCCTGTTGGCCTTGTTGTTGTCCCTGCTGAGCCTCAGCCCGTTCCTTCAGTGCTTCCAGGTTTTCGACCAGACTGCCGATTTGGTTGAGACTCTCTTCAGCCCGTTCCTCCGGACTACTCCCCATAGGATTTGACCCCATGGCCTGCTGGGCCTGGCGGATATTCTCCGTCAATTCCTGCATGTGTTCGGCTACTCCTTCTTCACGCTGTCGGGCCAGCGTATTCCAGCCGCGCTGCAGCAATTCCGAGGACTCTTGCATCTTCTCAGGCAGTCGCTGATCACGGACGTTGAGGCCCGCCTCTTTGAGCTTCTCCGAAGTGTTGGGTTGCTTTGAGCTGAGTCTCTTGGACGTCTGGTGGAGCTGGCTCTCCAGCCGATTGAGCTCTTCCTGGAGGTTGCCTTTTTCTTGGAGCAAGCCTCTCAACTGCTTCATGTACTCCTTGTCGACTTTGCCATCCTTTTGCCGAGCTTCAAGCTCGCGGACTTCATCGATGACTTCTTCCTGGCGCTGGGTCAATTCCTGCGACTTTTCGACCAACTCCTGGACTGATGATTTGAGCTGCTCGTTTAGCTGGCGATTGAGCTGGTTCTGTGCCTGCTGCAGCCTTTCCAGAGCTTTTTCGGCTTCCATCTGTGACTGTTGCGGGTTCTGCCCGTTCTGGCTGCGCTTGAGATCACGCGCGGCCTGGCGGAGCTGGCGCGCCACGTCGTCGAGTTGCTTGTCCCGTTCTTCCCGGGAAAGGCGCTCGAGTTGGCGAGCCAGCTCTTCAATTTCTTCCGCCAGTTGCTGGTGTGACTGGCCCCCACCGCCGGAGGAACTCTGCTGGGCCTGGCGGCGACGGCGTTCCACTTCCTGCTGCTGTCGTTGCGCCAGTTCCTTTAGCTTGCGTGCGGCCTCATCCAGTTCGTCCTGTTGCTGTTGAGCCCGGCTCTGCTGCAAAGTCTCGTACTGATTCTTTTTCTGATCGAGTTCCAGGTCCACCAGGTCGGCCAGGTCCTCGGCCTGGGACTGGCCTCCGCCGCCCTCTTGCTGACCCATCGAGATTTGGATCTCCTTGAAGAGGGCCTCGGCACGCAGAAGCTGTTGAAGCGCCTTCTGCTCGAAGGGCAGAGCCTCGCTCGGCTTGGTCTGATTCAGGTTCTGGTGAGCATTCCCCATGTGTTCGATGCCTGCCTCCAGGTATTCCACCATCTTCAGGAACATCTTCGTTTGGGTAGCAGGGCCTCGCCGCTTGATACGTTCTACAATGGTTTGTGCCTGCTGCTCCAGCTGCTGCTGCATCAGGGCAATCGTCTGCACGCTCTCGTCGAATTCTGCTGCTGCGGTCCTTTCTTTGCTGCGGAGCACGTTGAATGTGGCTGCGATGATCTCCTTCTGCCCCTTTGAGAGCATCAGATCTCTCTCGCCACCGCCGCCCCCACCGCCGCCGGCCTGTTGGGACTGGATATACTCCCGGTCGTAGGGCTGTACCTCGAGAAAGTAGATATCGGTCTGGGCGTCCGACACCGCATCCCGGGCCTGCGCATAGTAGGAGATGAAGTCGCCCGGTTCCAGGTTGTACTCCTCCAGATAGAAGGTCTGCGAAGACACCGCAGAACGGGCGCCACGCACCATGTCTAAAGCCACCTTTTGCTCAGGCTCTCCATTGACCGAGAAGAAGAGACTCAATTCGCGAAGGCCGTAATCGTCGTCAGCTTTGACCTCGGTAAAGACTTCCTCCAGGTTCGTCACCTTCATATCGCGGCGGGGCCGGGTAATCGCGATCGAGGGGGGCTGATCTATGAGGGCTTCTACCAGAAACTCATCTGAGGAGGGACTCCAGACGTCCTCGGAATTTTGCAGGTGAATTCGGTAAAAATCATCCTGCGCCACCTTGAAGGATCCTTTCAGGACCGTCGGCGAGACCACCTCCAACTGGATATCTTCACTGTCCTCAAACTTGACCGTTCCCGCCTGCACTGCCTGGTCGGCCGTTATCGTGAACTCAGCCACGGTCCCTACCAGCGCACGGATATCTCCCTCGTCTTCGAGCATCTTCGGCCCCAGCGAGGTATGCCGGGGGAAGGTCAAGAGGATCTCAAGCTTGCTCACGGCAGGCACATCCGAGACGTCGATCGAGAAGGTGGCCGAGCGAATCCCATCTGCCTCGACGAAGTAGTCAATGCGTTCCCGAGCGTCAAAAAAGAGGAAAACGAAATCATTCCCCTCCAGATCGGGCCGCATGGTAGCCCCCTCCCAGGCAGGCTGCCCTTCGTACTTGGCCATCAGCTTTACGTTTTCGGTGGAGAATCCTAGCAGTTGGGCGCGGATCTCCACGTCGGCGTGGCGCACTACTTTGGTGTTTCCGGGCTCGACTTCGATACTGTACAAGGGCGGTTGATCGTCGGCACTGGTGCTAAAGAACTTGTTCAAGCTGTAGCGATAAGCCTCGGGACCGGCCCAGAACATTCCCAGGAAGAGAATGGCCGACGCAGCCAGGGTGAGCACTGAAGTCAAGCCAGCCCGCCTGTTGTAGAGCTTTGGCTGGTGAACTCCTCGCAGTTTCTCGCGAGCATCCCTGATAATCAGTCTGCGAATCACCGGGTGCACGTCGCTCGTCTCATCCGAGAGCTCTATGGCCGTTGAAACCCGATTCTGCAGACCGGGGAAGCGCTCCTCCAGAAACCGGGCCACCCGGCGCAGGGACGGACTTCTGAAGAGTGGAACGACCAGGTAGCGGCCAGCCAGTAACAGCAGCGCGATTCCGGCGAAGGCTCGCGTCCAGAAAAGGACGGTGTCGGAAAAATTGGAACGGGTCAGCAGCAAGCTGGCGACGATCGTGGCCAAGAAGATACACCCGGCCACCACTGCCAGTCCTTTCAGGCTGCGCTCCAGCTGAAGACGACGGCGCACTCTGGTAATTTCACTCTGCAGAGGATTGCGTGGTTTCATAACTCAGGTTGCTCCTATTGGGAGGTCATTCCAACGGCCACAGGGCGGCTGCGATTCGCCACGATGGCTTCCGCTACGAAAACCGCCGCGGCCAGGGCTAGCAACAGCCACCAAAGGGACTGCTCCTTCTCGCGGGTCTTCGCTACTACTTCGTCCGCCACCGATTCGTCAATGCGAGATTGCGTCGGCACAAATACAGCTTGCAGCTCCTCGACCGGGATCCGCTCCAAGTCCGATTCCAACGGACTCACGTTCACTGCCACCCAGTCCGTGCTCTTGTTGTCTCTTATTTCATAGTATCCGGGCCTTTTTAACAAGAGAGATCCTGCTTGGTCGCCTTCCAAACTTAGAATACGTTCTCCCAGAGGATCGAGCACTTCCCAGGATCTTGAGGTCCCGGCTCCGGCAACCTCTTTGATCGGTAAGACTTGATTGATCCGTAATGCCGCTGGACTGGCCTGCCAGTTGGCAGCATAGTCGACCAGGCGTGCCCAGAATGGGAGATAGGATGGGCGCAGGCCGAAATCGGTCCAGACGGGATCCGTACCAGCCGCCAGCATCAAGACCTTGCCGGCCCCCACAGTGCGCTCAAGCAGGAACGGATCTCCCTCGTCGAAACGAGCCACAACTGTGCTCAAAGGGTCAGCGTCGAGGATCCAATAACTGTAAAATTGAGCTCCCGCTACCGCCGCTTTGTGAATATCCTGGAATATCTGGAAGATGGGATGATCCCAGCTCACGTCGGTGATCGAGGTAAACGGCCGACTGCGAGAACGAACGAAATTCCGATCACCGACCTGAGCCGGCAAAAGCTCTCTCCAGCCCGAGTCGAAGGTCTGAGCTCGATTCCCGGCCCCCAGCACAATGATCACACCTCCTCCAGCTTCCAAGTAGGGCTTGATCTCAGACGAGGGTGGGGCGGTACGAGGTTCATTGATCACCAACAGCGGGGTCTGCGCCGGATCAAGCGTCCTCAAACGGTTGGTCTCGTGCACCACAAAAGGCAGATTATCGCCGGTTTCCAATGCACTCCGCAGGTAGAAGGAAGAGCGAACATCGGGGGCAGTCCAGAGCAACAACTCTCGCGGTTCGCGCCGATCCACGACAAAGTGGAAGCTGTTATCGGCCGCCAAATCGTCGGGGAAATCAAGCACAATCTTGGCCCTGCTGATTCCTTCATCCAGATCGAAAGGCTCGAATGTCAGCTGCCCAACACCACTTTCGTCGATCGCAAACGGCTTCCGATCCGCCTGGGTCTCTCCCAGGAAGAGGGTGGCGGTGCCATCTGCTGCCGCGGCTGGACTGTTCACGATGCGCATCAGAATGGGCGAGGGATAGGTCTTGCCAAAAGCATTCCGCACTACCCGTACTTCATCGGCGTAGAGATTCTTGCCGGGGCGACCGACATCTTCGACTTCGACCTCAATGCCCTCCGGAATCTTCCATCCTTGAGACGCCGACATTCCATTGCGCTGGAGATCCGTGATCAGGTAGATTTCCCTCTGTTGGTTGCGGTCGTCGTCGAACTGCTCAGCCGCAAAACGTAGACCTTCCAGGTAGGAGGTCCCTTGGAACGAAGGCTCGAGAGTACCCAGGATGCCTTCCAGCACACTCCGATTGCTCTCCCATTGGCTGATCGCCTCGGTTGATTCACTGAAGATCACCAGCTTGACTTCATCTCCATCGCTCAGGCTCCTGAGTCTTGCTCGGGCGGCGTCCAAAGCCGCCGTCCACACCCCATCGCGCGACATACTGTGAGAATCATCCAACAGCACGACGACCGAGCGGGCACCCAATGGATTGAGACGGTCGAACCAGGCCCCGGTGGCAACGGGTCGAGCAAAGGCTCCCACAATCAGCACGATTCCAAGACAGCGCAGGAGTAACAGAAGCAGGTTTTCGATGCGTCGCTTCTGCATTTGTTTGATGGGAACCCGGGGCACCATCATCAGAGATGCAAATGGAATGCGGTTACGCTTTTCCTTCTCCACCAGATGAAGCAGAATCGGGCCGGCGATGACGACCGTCGTGATCCAAAAGAGCGGGTTCAAGAAATCCATGGTACTTCCGCTATGCTAGTGCTCTCATGTAGATCGTTAGTGTTGCTTGGACCGGGCCGTCAGATAGCGGCGCAAGGCGCTGTCCAACGGCAGTTCCGTATTCAAGACCTCGTAGTCGACATTCATCTCGGAGAATGCCTTCCGCAGCCGGGCGATGTGCTCCTCGAGTCGGGCCAGGTAATGCTTCCGAGAGTCTGAGCTGAACGTGAGATGTTCACCCGTTTCCACGTCTTCCAGAGTCACTGTGCCCTTGAACGGCGGATCCAATTCGAGTGGATCCAGGAGATGGAAAATGACCATATCGTTACCCCGCAAATGGAAAATTCGCAGGGCTTTGGCAACCGCCTCCGGATCCTGGTAAAAGTCGCTGATCAACACCAGAAGGTTGCGCTTCCGCGTGTAATTGGCCAGTTCAGTGACCGCCGCAACGATATCAGTTTGTTGGCCTCTTTCCGCTCGATCCAGGTGGTGCAAGAAGGTTTGTAGCTGTCCCCGCCGCATCCGAGCCGGTGTATAGTCCAGGACCTTCTTGTCGAAAGTCATCAATCCGACCGCATCCTTTTGGCGTTGGCACAAGTAGGCTATTGCCGCCGCCACAAAGCGAGCGTAGTCCAGCTTCGACACGCTGTGACTGGAAAAGCCCATGCTCTTGCTGCAATCCAGCAGCAGGTAGACCTGGGTATTCGTATCTCCCTCGAATTTCTTCACGAAGAACTTGTCACTCCGTGCGAAGACCTTCCAATCAACGGTCCGAATATCGTCGCCGGGAGCATAGGCACGATACTCGGCGAAATCCACGCTGAATCCGTGGTAGGGAGAACAGTGCATACCCGAGATGAAGCCCTCGACCACAGCTTTCGCTATCAGCTGCAAATTGCGGATCGCGATCAAAGCCTCGGGCTTGATGAAGCGAAGATGTGATTCCGCCTGTTGAATCGATTCTATAGGGCCTCGACTGGCGCTCACTCGTGCCTGCTTTCTCTTACAAACCGGATGCGGGAGGACTTACCATTGCAATCAATCGATCGATGATGTCATCGGTCGTGACTTTCTCCGATTCTGCGTGAAAGTTGGTCAAAATGCGATGCCGGAGAACAGGCTTGGCAAGGGCCTGCACATCTTCTACCGAAACATTAAAACGCCCATTCATCACAGCCCGAGCCCGACCTCCCAAAATCAAGAACTGGGCGGCTCGGGGGCTAGCTCCGTAACTGACCCACTCATTCACAAAATCAGGCGCTTCCTCAGTGCCCGGCCGACTGGCTCGCACCAGGCGCACCGCATAGCGGGTGACATCATCGCTGGCGGGAATTTTTCGGACCAAGTGTTGGTACTGGAGCAGTTCCTCGGCCGAAACCACGGATTCGACAGTCGCACTTCGATCACTGGTCGTCTGTTCCACGACTCCTACTTCCTCCTCTTCAGTCAGGTAGCCGATGAGAATGTTGAACATGAATCGGTCGAGTTGGGCTTCAGGCAGGGGATAGGTGCCCTCCAGTTCGATGGGGTTCTGAGTTGCCATGACCATAAAGGGAGGCTCTAAGGTCATGGTCCTTCCTGATACGGTGACCCGTCGCTCCTGCATGGCTTCGAGCAATGCCGCCTGAGTCTTGGGAGGAGTACGATTTATTTCATCGGCCAATACCAGGTTCGCGAAAATCGGACCCGGCACGAATTTCAAAGCCCGCTTGCCGGTCGTCTTGTCTTCTTCAATGATCTCGGTTCCCGTAATGTCGGCAGGCATCAAATCCGGCGTGAACTGAATCCGGTTGAACTTCAGTCCCAGCGCTTCTGAAACAGTGGAAATCAACAGAGTCTTGGCCAGACCTGGATACCCGGTGATCATCGAGTTCCCGCTGACGTAAAGTGAAATCAGGACTTCGTCTATCACCTGCTTCTGGCCGACAATGATCTTTGCCAACTCGGCCTCGACTCGTTTCCGCGAGTCAACCAGCTTCTCGATCAGTTCTGAAACTTGGTCATCTTCAAGAGGGAGATTCTGTGTAATGCTCACGTGTATTTTTCTGTCCTCTCTGGCTGATTAGGATTACGCGAATACTCGCTCGTCCGCCTAATGTGTTAACGCGTAGATCACATAGTTGATCCCGAATTTGTACGCCTCGTTGGAATTCAGTGGGTTGATCGACTGATCGGACCACTCCCAATAGTCTCCAATATCGTTGTTCAGATTGGCGATCGCCTGCAGATTTCCGGACTCGTCGCTCCAGCCATACCAGGTGGGAGGTCCTGGCACGTCATAAGGCGGTACCATGTGGAGCGTCTCGATGTCGAAGAAACAATGGAAGATGGGGGCAGCGATGGTGAGTTCGGTCCAGGTCTTTTCCGGATCGACTTGCTGCATGGCACTCACCAGCACGTTCCATTCGTCCCAGTCACGAAAATCATCAAAGACCAGGAAACCCCCTCGCTTGACGTATTCCTGTAGATTGGCCACTTCGTCCGCCGTCACGTTCCAGTATCCCGGTTCGCTCACGTAGAGGAAGGGATAGTCCAGGATTCGGGGATCGTCCATATCCAGGATCAGGTAAGAATCGGGCGTGGTCTCGACGGTGGTCAATTCGAGCATGATCTTCAGGAAGTTCTGCTCGGCTCGTGGATAGTCGTGCATCCAAGTGGGGCCATTCGGCATGCGAAATGAGCCAAAACCGGTAAAACCGTTATAGCGAATGCGCACGAACTGAAAGAGGTTCGGATCGTTGGGATCCCGACTAGGGTCGGTGTCCAAGCTGACCAGAGGGCTAATTCCCCAGGTCAGGATCCCGATCATCCCCAATGCTAAAAACCTCAGCATCATGGCTTCACGAGCTCCAACAGAAGCTTCTGGGCCTCGACATAGGTGGGCGCGATTTCCAGAGCCAGTAAGACTTCACGGCGAGCGCGCTGATTTTCTCCGCTGCCAGCCAGCGCCTGTGCCAGCAGATAATGGGCTCCGGCGATGTCCGGTGGGGCCATCGACTTGAGGACTTCGAACTCAACAACGGCTCGCTGGTGGTCCTCCTGCTTCAGGAACACCTGCCCAAGTAACTGATGAGCGCGTGGCTTCAGAGGATCAACAAACATCACACCTTTTAACGTCTGACCTGCTTTCTCAATCTGACCGTCTTCCAGCTGGAGCTGGCCGAGACGCTCGCCAATGGAATAAAAACGTGGAGCCACGCTCCACCAACGCTCGAGGGCCTCGATCAGCTTCTGACGGTCCTCTTCCTTCTCATAGATTTGCACGAGCATCGAGTGGGGGCTGTTTTCCGAGGCCAAATAAGGAAAGATCTCGATCGCCTTCTCGAGCAAGGGAACGGCTTCTTCTGCCTGATCTGCCTGAATCAACCGGTGGGCTAACCGCAGATTGAGAAAGTAGTTGTCCGGATTGGTCTCCAGGCTCTGCCGGAGGGTGGCCAACTCCAGTTCTTCGTTCCCCAATTGGAACTCTTCTGGCGGCTTCAGTTTGGCTACCAGCGGCTCCATGGTATTTCGCATTTCCTCTTTGAAAGCCTGATCCACTTCATCGATTGAAACACCCAGGACTTCTTCAAATACCTGCTCTCCGCTCTTCTCCTCGCCGAAGGCTAGTAACATGGCTCGGATCTTCCCGGCTCCATAGGTGGCTGCCAAGAAATCGCACAACCATCCGGCTTGAAAATAGCTCAGTTCCAATTGACCGGGGAATTTGGGTCGCAGAAACCCGGCATCAAGCTCGGCCAGTGATAGCAGCTTGTCCTCGCTCCAGGCTTCCACGAACTGGGGGGTCAAGAAGTCACCCCAGCCTTCTACAGCCAGGCGCTCCTCCATCATGGAGATTCCTTCCGTGAACCAGCGGGGTACGCGGTTCTGACTGAGAGAGAGCGTGATCACGTGAGCGATTTCGTGCCACAGCGTAGATCCCCAATGAAACTTCCCACCCGGACGGGCGGAAGGGGAATCCATCGCAACAACCCTTCCGAAGGTCGCGCCCAGAGCACCGAGTCCGGGCAGACCGAGAGTCCTCACCGCAAAATCATCGTGATTGGAGTACATTTCGAAAACCACCCTCTCGCTCAGTTGATGGTCGTACTTTTCCTCCAGTTCTGCCAGTGATCTCTCTAACAGTTCTTCAACATAGGGTCGGAGGGCAGCCACCTCGTCGGTCTCGATTTTGGCGGAAAAGTGCTCAGTTTGAAATCGGGTGAAGTTCTCGAATGAATCGAGCAAGACCAGCGTATTCCGGGTCCACAGATTGAACGGGTCATTGGCAAAAGCCCGCTCAAGAACCTGCTTCCCTTCCTCTTCAAACCCGGCCCGCAAGAGATTGATCCCCAAGGCGGACACGGCACTCCACAGCCCGGGATTACGGCTCACCGCTGCCCGAAAGAAAGCAATGGCATCATCGAAACGCCGCCGGTTAACTGCCAGGCTCCCCATTATTTCGAACACTTCTCCGTTGGAAGCGTTGATCTCGAGAATCCGGCTGCGAATCTTCTCAAACTCTTTGTCCTGTTTCTGAAAGTAATGGAATGCGGCCTTGGCCTGTAGGAAAGGGACGAAGTTCTTGTTCAGCTTGAGACCCGCTGTCAACAGCTCCTCAGCTTCCACCCAGCTGCTCTCTTCCACCATCGCGTGGATCTTGAAAGCCATCAGATCGAGATTCGCGGCATCGGCTTTTTCGGCCGACTCCACTGCCGGTGCAGTGGGACGCCCCGCAGCGCCCAGAGTCTTGGCCATTCCGAGATGAATGTCGACCTCTTGCCAGCGCTCTTCGTCGCCAGCCAGTTGCAAAGCCGCCAGCGCGTCGCTGAAAATCGCTTCCGCTTCGCCAGGGTTGTACTTCTGGAGGTAAAGATGACCCCAGTCGACGTAGAGAGAGGGCGAAACAGGACTCAGTTCGGCGGCCTCGATGTAAATCTGATTGGAATCCTGCCAAAGATCGAGTTGCCAGGCAGCATAGGCGGCCTGCGACATTTGTGACGAGGTCTGGAGCTGGCCGGCCCGATAAAGGTTGAGGAGCCGTTGCGCTCGGTTTCTGACGGCCACCCCGTCCCCTCGCCGTTTTGCCAGTTCCAGACTGAGCCGCACAACCAGCGGGGAGCTTCCCTGCAGGGCTTTTTCCTCAGCGGCCGGATAACGCCCTTTTCCCATCAGATTCAGGACTTCGCCCACCAGGTCTTCGGTCTGCGCCATCAAAGGACAAGCGAGACTCAGGGACAGCACGAAAATCAGGATTCTCGGATTCACCTACTCGACTCCAGTTCTTCGATCCGGCTATTCAACTGGGCCAGTTTGATCAACAGCTGCTCCAACTGCCTGTAATAGTCATCGGTCGGAACCTCCGCTTTGCGAAACTTCAAGTCCTCGATCTCACGCTCTAGCGTTGCTCGCTGTCGTGCCAGCTCCTGAGCCTCCAACGAGCGGTAAGCCCTCTCGGGCGGCGCCGCCAGATAGGCGGCTGCAGCAAGCAGGCCGGATCCAGTCCGAAGGTCGGGCTCCGGCAGAGGGTCGTCCCCTCCTCGCGCATCGGCTCCGAGGACGAATTGAGCCTGATCGTTCAGGACAGGATGTTCGGTCTGGATCCGCCCCTTCTCTGTGAACCACTCAGCGACTCGATCTTTCGCAAACACAAAGGCCTCCAGCAACGAAACCCGGCCGTTCTTGTTGGTATCGGCCACAGGAGATTCGGCGGCCTCCAGAAAGAAGGAGAGGAACAGCGGGGGCCGCCTTTCACGGGCGTTCCGAGTGGCGGTCACGACTACCCGATTCTCACCTGACAAAATGGGCAGGAGCGCTCCACTGGCGCTGCTGCCGGCAATCAAGAAAACTCGTCGCTCTCCCAGGGCCGCAAGCAAGCCAGCGAGATCCTGGTCGGTAATGTCGGGCCCCTTAATGTGGAGCCTATATCGCTCCCCATCATGGTTACCGTGCCCCACCAGAAAAATCCACACTTCACCTTCTTCAGATATCGTGGCCGGGATTGCCTTTAGACCTTCCAGTATTTCGGCTGCCCGTTGCTGGCGACCGTCGTAACGGTAGACGTTGTCAGGCAACCGATCCTTGAAGAGGGCCTCTAGCTTGTCGGACCAGGCAACGAAATTCTCCTCGTACTCCGGCATGCCACCCAGACCACTAATAATAACGACCGCCGCCGGACTCTGGCCTGAGAGATTCCCGATCCAGAGCAGGATCAGTGGAATCAGAACCGATGGCCGGATCTCGGAGCCGGGGAATTGACATCGGTGCCGGGATGCTCGGCCCCGGGATGGCTCAGATCGTTCCATAACGTTTCCTCAAAACCCACTCCCCAATTAACAGGCCAAGCAAGAGCATGAAATTGATTGGCATGTCCCACAGATCGAGAACTTCGACGCTCGAGGACTGCCGCTCGGTATAGACAATCTCCTCGGGAAGCCTACTCACTTCGTCCAGTGGATAGTAGCGTCCCCCGGTCTGCCCGGAAAGTCGCTCCAGGAAGTCTCTCTTCTGAGCTGGATCGAAGTACTCGCGAGCCCCCGTCTCCGTGAGAAAAGTGGTCGAGGCTTGGCCGAAACTCTTAGGATTCCGGCTGGAACGGGTTGTGGCCTCCACGCTCACCCGGTAGAGTCCATCGGGGCCGGCTGGCCACTCCCCCTCATAGACGCCATCCTCCTTGGCGCTCCAGCGCAAGGGAAAGGTAGAGATCGTCCCGTCGGGAGCTGTCACGGTGGCCTCGGCCACGGCATCGTTGATGCGGTTGAAAGCCGCGTCGTTGACTTCCGCCCGAACCACCACTCGCTCGTTCCGCGAGTAGATCTCCCGCTCGGTTTCGACGGACACAGGATCTTTGGACAAACTGACCAGCCACCGCATCATCTGGCGCCAGAATGTCTCATGGCTCTGGTCTTCAGATTCCAGACCCATTTGCCAACGCCAGCTACTCCCTGTCAGCAGGGCCACCGCGTGGCCCCGCCCGAATCGGTGGAAGGCCAGCAGTGGAATCTCCTTATCTCCTGCAGTGGTTACCTTGAGTTGAGCGAGAGTCGTGGTTCCAGGTTTCACCTCACGGATGGCATTCCAATCGGTCAGAGGCGGCATCTCCTGCCAGCTCTTGGTTTTCGCTCCCCCTTCCAAAGCCAGACTTAAGGCCGGATGCCGCTCCCCGTGAGCGGTAATCGAGAGTATGCCCTGCCCTTGAGAATAAGTGCTGGAGTTGGTCTCGGTGGGGAGCCAGGCAGGCAGAACTTCCTCGATCGGCGTATTCTGGTAGGCCCCGGCAGCGTAAGAAGAGCCTCCTCCCAACATCAAGAATCCACCACCCCGCTTACTCACGAAGTCTTTGATCATGGCCATCTGATCAAAAGTAAAGAAAGAAGACTCTACACTACCCAGCACCAATCCCTTGTATTCAAAAAGAACCTCGCGATCGTCTGGGAAACCGGAAGCCAATGTCGTCTCTTCAGCAATACCCTGCCGGTAGAACTTGTTGAGAGCGGTCCGGAGCAGCGTTTCCAATCTGAGGTTCTCGTCCTTGATCAAAGATTGGCGGATAAACTTGTACTCCCAGCGAGGGTGTCCCTCAACATAAAGAATGCGAGGCCTTAGATCGCGAACCTGCACGATCGTGCGCATCGAGTTGTTGGCGGTGATCCGTTCACCTTCCAAGGGTTGGAGAGTGAATTGATACTCCTTGATTCCCTCGGTCTTGGGGCTGAGCGCCACTTCCGCTACCACGGTCGGCGCATCACGGGGAAAGTAGATTTCCTGGGTCAGGACAAGAGAACTCCCCTTGCGCACTTCCAAGCGTCCCCGGCTTCCGCCGAAGCCCTGGTGGCGCAGGGTCACGCGAGCACCCGTAACTGAGTTGGGTAGGACTACGCGGCCCGCACTCACCTGCGTGACTTCCACGTCCCGCTCGAGCTGCTCGGGACCCACTCCGACCGTGTAGATCGGGATCTTCCGCGCTTTCAGTTCCGCCATTAAGGGCTGGTAGCTTTGGAAACTGTTGTCCGACCCATCGCTGAAAAGCACGATCCCTGCCAAGGGTAAATTACGACTATCGGCCAGCACGCGCTCGATTCCGGCGACCACATTGGTCTGATCTCCGCTCCAATCTAAAGGCAATGGTGCCTTGCTTGGCGTTCCTCGGCCGTCGAACAAGAAGGATCGAACGAAGAATCTCTCCTCCAGAGCCTCCATGAAACCGGCATCAGGGGCCAGGATCCTCCGCAGAGGTTCGCCCCGCGGCTCAGACTCCTCCACAATCCCCATCGATCGAGAGTTATCAACCAACAAGGCCAGCATGTTCTCCCGGGGCACAAGGGTCGACAATACCAGGCTAGGTCGAAAGGCCATCAACAGGAGCAAGCCAAAGAAGGCGAACCGGAGGGCGGCCAGCCAGCCCTGCCCCCCCTGGATCCAGCGACGCCAATAAAGGCCACCGACCAGGAGAGCCAGCAATACGAAACCGAGCATAGTCAGAGCCCAACCCGGCCCCCACTGAAAAGCGAAATCACCCTGTTGAAAATAGAACCATCGATATTTGAAAAAGAAACTGAAAATGCTTCCCATGGGTCAGACCCCTTTTCCCGACCGGGTGGGGGGCACATACTCGATCTGAAGCTTCATATTCCGATCTTGCCTTTCAGGACACTTGCTAAATGTGATCATACCAAGCTTTCCACGAATAATGACCGTCCTAGGTTCCCGTTTCCTGATTCAGCTTTCGGATTGGCTGCTGGAAGGCCATCTTGTGAAGGAAAACGGAGTCAAGAATTCGCCCAGAACGCCCCTTTTTCCGATTACGAGAGGAGTGTCCACAGGAGTCCCTGGGGGCACTATTCCAGTCCTGTGGAAAAAACTGTGTAAATACTGTGACACAAGTATCCCGAAATGGCAGTCTCGAGCGGCTTCCCCAAAATCGGACTAGTTGCACAATTTCAGTGCATTCTGTTTTTCTCTAAAACCCCCCTTTCAGAGTTTTGAGGGTGCGCTATAATATTAAACGTCCCAAGGGGTTACGGTCGCAAGATCGAAACGTCTGACTGGCTTTCGGGGTCTGCCACACCGAGTGAGCAATCGCGCGGCGTGACAACAACGAGAGAGCACTATGAGCCCAATTGACGGAGGGCGAGTGCAGCGGGAAACCGAGGCATAGAGAGTGCGAGTCGGGACTTGGACGGCGGTGTTTCGGCGCAGCTGAAAGAGGTTCGGCGAAGGTCAGGAGGGGTCGGAAGCGACGAGCTTCCATAACGGCCGTCCGGAGTTGCTTTCGAGTAAGTTTGGGTGACCGGGGAAGTTTAGAGCGAAGAAGGGTTTCCGTCTGAAGCGGTGCTTGTTCTTTTGTTCGCGGCAAGAGCAGGAAACGCGGAAAGACAATAAGGAGAACCTTGCGTTGGTTAGCAGCTGTCAAGCTAGGCGGCGTCGGCTTGAGGTCGAGTGCCCTGTACTCCTTGGGATTTTTTTGTCCGGATCGCAGGAACTCTTCTCAACAAGTGACTCTTGACGGCTCCCACCGAGTCCTTCCCAGGAGCCTGCCCGAAACTCCTGTTTTGCAAGTGCTTCCGACTTTTGACACTGTTCAGGAAGATGGCCTATACTCGGATCATCGACTTATTGGGGGGGGGTGAAGGTATTCCATGAGTTTTCAAGTCGGAGATCAAGTCGTTTATCCAAATCAGGGGGTCTGTCAAATCGAGGATGTGTGTAGGCGCAGCATTTCCGGTCGGCAGGAAGAGTTTTTCGTTCTGCGCACACTGGACACCAATTCGACCGTCATGATTCCGGTCTCTAATGTAGACAACGTGGGATTACGGCCACTTTGCGATTCAGAGGACGTGAAGGAGCTGTTTGCCATCCTGCAGTCACACAATGAGGAGCCCGATTCGGACTGGAAGAACCGCTACAAGGAAAACGTCGAGAAGATGAAAACCGGGTGCATCTTCAAAGTAGGCGAGGTTCTTCAAAATCTACACTTCCTCAGTTTTCAGAAGCCTCTCTCCTTTCGGGAAAAGAAGATGTACGATCGGGCTCGACAGCTCATCGCCTCTGAGATCGCCACTGTGCAAACCAGAGATCTACCGCAAGTTGAAGAGGAACTCGGTGAGATGCTCGACAAGGCCTACGGACAGCTCCACAGTTCCGCCCCGGCTGTATAGCCGGCCGGGTCTGCTTCAAACTAGAATTCCAGTGCTTAGTCAGTCTGTTTCCCGCGAGATTCCTTGCAAACTCTCGAAAGCTGCCGCCGTCGTCCTATCGATATCTTCTTCGGAATGTGCCAGCGAGACGAAGCTGGCCTCGAATTGCGAAGGAGCCAAATAGATCCCGCGATCGAGCATGGCTTGGAAAAAACGCGAGAAGCGACGGGTGTCGGTGGTCTTGGCGGTACGGAAATCCCGAATCGTCTGCTGGTTGAAGAAGGCCGTGAACATTGCACCGCACTGGTGAACCTGGAGGGGAACCCCGGCCTTTCGCGCGCCTCGTCTTAACCCCTCACAGAGCCGCGAAGTCATTTGCTCGAGCCTCTCATGGGGTTGTTCCCTCTCCAGGATTTCGAGCGTTTTCAAGCCGGCTGCAACCGCCAGTGGATTGCCCGAAAGGGTTCCGGCCTGATAGACGGGTCCTTGGGGCGCAATCTGTTCCATGATGTCGACGCTTCCTCCATAGGCGCCAATCGGCAGTCCTCCACCCACGATTTTCCCCAGGCAAGTTAGTGGAGCCGAAACCGCAAATCGCTCTTGGGCTCCGCCCGCCGCCACACGAAATCCGGTCATGACCTCATCGAAGATGGTGATCGCACCACTTTTCTGACAGAGGTCGAGAAGATCTGACAAGAATCCAACTTCTGGCAGAACGACCCCCATGTTGCCTGTGACCGGTTCCAGAATCACTGCTCCGATCTGATCTGGATAGCGCCGGAAAGCCTGCTCCAGGGCGGGAAGATCATTGAAAGGCAGGGTCAGAGTCTCGCGGGCAACCGATTCGGGGACGCCCGGGCTGTCAGGCAGCCCGAGCGTGGCGACTCCCGATCCGGCTTGGACTAACAGACAGTCAGCGTGGCCGTGATAACAGCCGTCAAATTTAACGATCATTGGCCTACCCGAGCAAGCTCGGGCGAGACGGATCGCACTCATCGTGGCCTCGGTACCCGAGTTGACGAGCCTCAGCTTCTCAATACTGGGAAAGAACCGGCAGATCTTCTCGGCAAGTAGAGCCTCCTGCTTGGTGGGGGCCCCAAAACTGGTTCCATGCAGAGCCGCTTTAGTCACCGCTTCCACGACTTCGGGATGGGCATGACCGAGGATCATTGGCCCCCACGACCCGACATAATCGATGTATTCGTTCCCATCGACATCAGTGATTCGACTACCTCGAGCCGAAGCAATGAAGACGGGATCTCCACCGACCGCCCGGAAAGCTCGAACGGGTGAATTCACTCCACCCGGAATCCGCTGTCGAGAACGCTCGAACCAGAAAGCGCTTTGTTCTCGCCTCATCTCCATCTCTCGTCGCGCATCATCTGAGCCGCCTCAACCGCGAAGTATGTCAGGATCAAGTCGGCACCGGCTCGGGCAATTCCCAAGAGACTCTCTTGGATGACTGCGTCGCGCTCCAGCCATCCCCTTTCAAAGGCCGCACACAGAGCAGCGTACTCGCCACTGACTTGATAAGCGGCAATCGGAACATCAACCAGCTCTCGGACTCTCCGAATCACGTCCAGATACGGGAGTGCCGGCTTGATCATGATGATATCGGCTCCTTCCTCCAAATCGAGCTGTACCTCTCTCAGAGCCTCGCGGGCATTGGCCGGGTCCATCTGATAGCTCTTGCGATCGCCAAACTTGGGGGCCGACCCCACCGCATCCCGAAAGGGACCATAGAACGCTGATGCATACTTGGCAGCATAGGAGAGAATCGGAATCTGGGAGAATCCGGCTTCGTCCAGAACCAGCCGAATCGCTTCCACCCGCCCGTCCATCATGTCAGATGGGGCCACCACATCGGCTCCTGCACGGACGTAGGCAAGTGCAATTTCGGTCAGCAGGTGAATGGAGGAATCATTGTCAATCTGCCATCTAGAATCGACCAGCTTCCCCGGAACCCCGCAATGCCCGTGATCGGTATAATCGCAGAGGCAGGCATCGGAGATGAGGAGAAGTTCCGGGTGCTCTTCCTTGATCGCCGCAATAGCACGGCAAATGATTCCATCTACGGCTCTGCTCTGAGAGCCGACAGCGTCCCGCATTGAACTCTCCGGGATTCCGAAGAGGACAATCGAGCGCACACCTGAGTCGCGGACCGGATGCAGCTCTTCCAACAACTGGTCTAGGGAAAGACGAAATTGTCCAGGCAGAGAAGCTATTTCCTGCCGAATCCCCTGCCCTTCACAAACGAACATTGGATAGATCAATTGGTCAGCTCGGAGAGCGGTTTCCGCCACCATTTCTCTCAACACGGAATTCTCACGGAGACGACGAGGGCGATAATGGGGACTCACATTGGACTCCACGGGATTGCCGAAAGCGGAGAGTTCTGGCGGTGGAGGGATTTGAACCCCCGACACAGCGGATATGAGCCGCTTGCTCTAACCTCTGAGCTACACCGCCGTATTTTCAAAGGCGCAATGTTACCTTGAGCTCCCTTGTCAATTCAACGGAAGTGATAATCTGGAGTCCCGTGACTGGATTTGAGAACCGGGTTCTCCAGACGATCCGCAAGTTTGAAATGCTGGCCGGCGACAAGTCCGTGGCCGTCGCCCTCTCGGGCGGGCCCGACTCCGTCGCCCTTTTGATCGCGCTCTTGAAGATCCGGGGAGTTCTCAAGTTTGGACTTTCTGCGATCCACTATCATCACAATCTGCGGGGCCAGGAAGCCGACCGGGATGAACGATATGTTCGTGACCTCTGTAGAGACCTCGATGTGCCGTTGCGAGTTGGCCGCCGAAAATCGGCCGGGGTCCCCTCTGGAAACCTGGAGGATCAGCTTCGCCGGTCACGCTACTCCTACTTTCGGAAGGAGCTGGGCGATTCCGACACTTGTCTCGCCACCGGTCACTCGCTGGATGACCAGGCCGAAACGGTAATCCTCAAATTAGTTCGGGGAGCCGGCCCCAGAGGTTTGGCCGGGATCTATCCAGTGCGATGGTATGATGACTTGGTCGAGAGGCAGCTCAAGGTGATCCGCCCTCTTTTGCAAGTGACCCGTCGCCAGGTGCTCGAGTATCTGCGTGAAAGAACAGTAGACTACTGCAGTGACTCCTCCAATCTGGATTCGTCCTTTGATCGAAATTTCGTCCGCCAGCGCGTGCTTCCAACGATCCGGGACCGATTGAATCCACAAGTAGCGGGAGCCCTAGGGCGAACTGCAGATCTCCATCGAAACCTGGTTGAAGTGATCCGTGACAAGGCAGATGATTTCCTGAGGAAGCACTCCCAACCGCAGGCGGAGGGTTTGTCCGTCGAGTGCCGGGCATTGGCGCAGGAAAGCCCTTTCTGGCGCAGCGCCTTCCTCCGGGAGGCCGCCCACCGAGTCACGATGGGAAATGAACTGGGAACCCGACACCTGGCCCAGATCGAAGCATTACTCGACCTTCAGACGGGACGCCGATTCAATGGTCCCGGAGCCCTTGAAGTATGGAAGGAAAGGGACCGCATAATCTTTACTAAGGCTTCTGATGCGCTCGATTTCGAAATCCAGTTGAGCATACCGGGCGAAATTTTCGTAAAAGAGACGGGCCACCGGATCAGAGCCAGGCCAGGTCCGGTCGGAAAAGGGAGGGATCGTCCAATTCTTCTCGAATTTTCCGGCAACCGGTTGACTGTTCGTAGCCTCCAGAAAGGCGATCGCATCCGTTATGCGTCGAGAGGTCGGAACCGGCTCAGAAAGGTGGCTGAGCTGCTTACCGAGAAACAGTTCCCGCTGCGGCAGCGCCGAAGGCTAGTGGTTCTCTCCGCACCAGGCGAAGTACTCTGGGTAGAGGGACTCGGGACAGCGGCAGATCGAGTGGCAGGTTCCCGCGAGGACCCCCTGGTGTGTATCGATGTAGAGAAAACGAGTGCAACTTTGGACCCCGCACGGGTTCTGAAATAGGGAGCCAAGATGAAGGTAACAGCAGAAAGAATCGCAGAGATATCGGCATTGAAGGCCACCCCGAAACTTAGATACCGGGAGCTGGAGCGTGCGAGATTCTCTCTTTTACACTATAATTGCGAGCCTAACAACCCGGCGGGAGGCCCGTCTTGAATACGACAGCCAAGAATATATTTTTGATTGTGCTGGTCATCGTGGCGGTGATCGCACTTTATGGTTTCTTAAAGCAGATCAACAGTGCCGAAGTTGATCCCTTTAGCTACAGTCGCTTCTTCACTCTGCTCAAGCAGGACCGCATCATAGGCGCGGAGATCAACCAGTCAGGCGCGATAACCGGCACCTACAGCCTGCAGGGCGGCAACGAGCGGAGTCCCGATCTCACTCGCGAATTCGAGGTAGTCATTCCACAGGACGACATCAGCACTGTGGCTGGGATTCTGAACGATTCGAATGCCAACGTGAGCATTATTGCGGAAGAGCAGAACAATGTGCTCTATATGATTCTCAGCTCGGGCTTTCCGATTCTTCTATTCGTCGGTTTCTGGATTTTTCTGATGCGTCAAATGCAGGCCGGTGGGAACCGTGCACTCTCTTTTGGGAAGAGCCGCGCCAAGCTCTCAACGAATCAGCAGAAGAAAGTAACTTTCCAGGATGTAGCGGGAGTCGAAGAGGCAAAGGAAGAGCTTCAGGAAATCGTGGAGTACCTCAAGGAACCCCAAAAATTTCAGAAACTGGGAGGACGTATCCCCAAAGGTGTGTTGCTGATGGGCGCTCCGGGAACCGGTAAGACCCTGCTGGCGCGAGCCATTGCAGGCGAAGCCAGCGTGCCCTTCTTCAGTATCAGCGGATCCGATTTCGTGGAAATGTTCGTGGGGGTGGGCGCAAGCCGCGTGCGTGACCTTTTCGAACAAGGAAAAAAGAACGCCCCTTGCATTATTTTCATCGATGAGATCGACGCGGTAGGTCGGCACCGTGGCGCTGGCCTGGGAGGCGGGCACGACGAAAGAGAACAGACACTCAATCAACTGCTGGTTGAAATGGACGGCTTCGAATCAAACGAAGGAGTCATTTTGATCGCAGCCACCAACCGACCCGACGTGCTGGACCCAGCGCTGTTGAGACCTGGCCGCTTCGATCGACAGGTGGTCGTCTCTCTTCCCGACATCAAGGGCCGGGAAGGTATTCTCAAGGTCCACACGCGTCGGATCCCTCTGGGAGAAGATGTCGAGCTTGGTGTGCTGGCCCGGGGAACACCCGGTTTTTCCGGCGCCCAGTTGGCCAACCTGGTCAACGAAGCCGCTCTTAACGCGGCCCGGCATGACCGCAAGGCGGTCGCCATGACTGACTTCGAAGAGGCCAAAGACAAGGTGTTGATGGGCAAGGAACGTCGTTCCATGGTCATGACCGAAAAGGAGAAGCGTGTCACGGCCTATCATGAAGCCGGTCACGCCTTGGCGGCCTACTATCTACCGGATGCGGACCCTCTTCACAAAGTGACCATCATTCCGCGAGGTCGGGCTCTCGGCGTAACCATGCAGCTTCCAGAAGAAGACAGATACAATTACTCGCTGGAGTATATGCAGGCTACCATCAGCATCCTGCTGGCCGGGCGGGCAGCGGAAGAGATCTTTCTTGGAACCATAACGACCGGAGCCGCGAATGACATGGAGCGGTCCACCAGTCTGGCCCGCAAGATGGTCTGTGAATGGGGCATGAGTGACGTTGTGGGTCCGCTCACGTTCGGCAAGAACGAAGAGCAAATCTTCCTAGGCCGCGATATCGCGCGACACAAGGACTACAGCGAGCAGACTGCCATGAGGATCGACGAAGAAACCACACACTTTATCTCGGAGGGCAGTCTGCGGGCTCGCGAAATCCTGGAGGCACATCGCGATGAATTGATTCGACTTGCCGAAGCCCTGTTGGAGTACGAAACTTTGGACTTCGAGGAAATCAAGGCCGTGATCAAAGGCGAAACAATCCGTCAAGATGAACAGAGCGACCCCGATGAGACGTCCCCTTCGAATCAGGAAAGTGCTCCCGACGAATCGTCCAAGAGTGAAACAATAAAACCGCTGGCTAGTCCTCGCCAACGCCCAGCCACGGCATAATCAGGGAGTCTCACCGCAAACGGCCCTCGGTGCCAACCGAGAGCCGATTTCGTAGGTCGCTCGTTCCTCAGGGCTTTCTCGCCGGCCAGACTCAAGCCCTATCGCCTTCCAGGCGCAAGTCCATGACAAGAAAGCTCCAAACCTGGTGCTTCGGCAATCGATCTTTAGAATTGGGCCGCCGAACTGCCGTCATGGGGATCTTGAATGTAACTCCTGATTCGTTCTATCCGGGAAGTCGTTTTCCTTCTCTCCAGGCTGCCCTGCAGCGGGCCCGGGTAATGGTGTCTGCCGGGGCTGATATCCTGGATATAGGGGGAGCGTCGAGTCGCCCCGGGGCTGAATCGGTAAGCCAGGAAGAAGAGCTGCGGCGGGTGATTCCAGTGATTCGGAGGCTGCGTGCCCATCTTGAGATTCCGATTTCAGTGGATACTGTGAGAGCCGAAGTGGCCCGCCAGGCGCTGTCAGAGGGCGCCGACATTGTCAACGACATTGATGCACTTAGCCAGGATCCTCTGTTGGGGGAAGTGGTTGCCCAATTCAAGGCAGGAATTGTCCTGATGCATATGCGCGGTTCGCCACGAGATATGCAGAAAATCCCCCCGAGTAAAGACATCTGGAAGGAGCTTCTCAACGACCTGGGCGAAGCTCTACAGAGAGCACAAGTTGCTGGAATTCAACGTGATAGAATTGTTGTGGATCCTGGCATCGGATTCGGGAAAACGGTCGAGGATAACCTGGCGATTATCAATCGACTGAATCTGCTCGGAGACTTTGACCTCCCAATCCTGCTCGGAACTTCGCGGAAAAGCTTTCTCGGCCGTATCCTCGGAGTGTCCCCGGCGGACCGGCTCTGGGGAACAATAGCTTCAGTGGCTGTGTCTATTGTCAGAGGCGCCAATATTGTTCGGGTTCACGATGTAGCTGAGCTGAGAATGGTCGCTGACGTAACCGATGCACTTTTGAATGAGGAGAAATAGATGCTCGACGCCCTGTTGGCGACAGCTTCCCTCCGAGATGTCATTGACATCGGGTTGCTGGCCTTCATCATCTATCAGGCTCTGCGCCTGATTCAGGGCACTCGAGCATGGCAGATGACTTTCGGAGTTGTCGGCGTGATTCTCTTCTACTATGTCGCCAATCAGGCCGGTCTGCGGACGTTGAGCTTGCTGCTGGAACGCTTCCTTCCGTACTTCGTGTTCGCGCTACTCGTCATCTACCAGTCCGAAATTCGGAGAGCTCTAGCTAAGATAGGTCGGACCCGATACGTGGGAATTTTTGATGGCAAACGGCATCTCCACAAACTGGAGGAAATTGTTCTGGCTGCGACGGAGTTGTCGTCCAAACGAATCGGTGCTTTGATCGTCCTGGAAAAGGACATAGGTCTAAAGAACTACATCGAGTCGGGGATTCTACTCGACGCAAACCTGACTTACGATCTACTCCTCACGATCTTCAATCCCAAGGGCCCTCTCCATGATGGGGCGGTCATTGCTGCAGGCAACCGTATCCTGGCAGCCGGCTGCTTCCTGCCTCTGACCACTGACCCTTATCTGAGCAAGGAGTTGGGGACTCGCCATCGGGCAGCGATTGGAATGACTGCCGAGACCGACTCGGTAGCCGTAGTCGTGTCAGAAGAAACCGGAACAATCTCGATCGTCCAAGAAGGGGAGATGACCCGCAACCTGGACAGCGCTCGCCTGATGAAGCTACTCGATCGAGCACTTGGATCAACGCCACCGACTGCCAAAAGGCCGAAGAACAAGACTCGTGAGGGCAGGGCTACAGCTGAGCAGGAATCGGGAGTTGCATGAGGCTCCGAAATCTGCTGCTGGACAATCTTTTGCTAAAGGGAGTCTCAGTACTCCTGGCAGTTTTGACCTGGCATCAGGTCTCTCAGCAACAGACAGTTTGGCAAGTGGTTCCGATTCCACTCGGATTCACGATGCCAGAGGGCCTGGTGATCTCAAATGACCTACCCAATACGATCGCAGTCTACTCGCGATCCCAGCGCCCCGGGGGGGTCGATCAAACCCAGTTGAGTGCAGTCATCGATCTTCCCAACGCCAGCCCGGGAACCCAGGTTGTCCAACTGACCGAGAAGAGCATCAACCGCCCGGCACATGTCGAAATCGACAGCATTACTCCTTCCATGGTGCGGCTCGAGATCGAGCAGGTGGCCAGCCTCTTCGTGCCCGTCGAACCCCAGATCAAAGGAGAGCTGGCGCCGGGTTTCGAAGTGACGGCAATCCGTTTACTTCCCAATGAGATTCGGGTGTCGGGTCCGGCCTCTCGGGTAGCGGCCACAACAACGATCAACACCATTCCGATCGATATTTCGGGGAGAAGGGAGCCGCTGACCCAGACCGCCTTCGTCGATCTGGAAGACCTCGATCTTCGCATCGATAATGACCTGGTTCTGGTGGTCAACGTGACGGTGGAAGAGAAGCGGCGCGATATTCAGGTACAGGATGTCGCAGTCCGGGTAAGTCCGGCAGAAATGCCAACCCGCCTCGAAACTCAAACGATTACCCTGATGGGCAGTATTCCGCAGTCCTGGACCGGCGACTTGGATCCCAAGTTGTTTCTGGTCGAAGTCGATTTGAGTCAGGCGGAACCCGCCGCTCGGTTCTCAGAATATGATCCCCAGGTGACGATCCCACCCGAATATGCCACTATTTTCCTTCTCGAGCGAACCCGTCCTCCAAAAGTGAGAGCCAGGAGAATACGCTAAAGAATGGCGCGACTCTTTGGCACAGACGGGATCCGTGCCGTAGCCGGTGAATACCCGCTAGACAGAGCGACCATCTGGAGGATCGGTCGAGCTTTGGCGGGTACCGGTGGAGCCGATATCCTGATTGGTCGAGATACTCGCGAAAGCGGTCGCTGGATCGAAGCCTGGCTGAGCGCAGGTGTTCGGGATGCCAGAGGACGCTGTGTCTCGGCCGGAGTGATCCCCACTCCCGGGCTCGCTTATTTAACGGCCCAAGGGTCTTTTGAGGCCGGAGTCATGATTTCTGCCTCGCACAATCCCTACCAGGATAACGGAATCAAGATCTTCTCGGGCTCGGGCTTAAAACAAGACGATCCTACGGAGCTAGAGGTCGAGCGTCGCATTCTCGAGGACGCGTCCACCGCCCCCGAACACTTGGATTCCCAGACGCTTGACAGCGTAGCCGAACTCCGCTCTGACTATCTCGAGTTCCTGGAAGAGTCCGTAGCCGGCAGCCGCTTCGACGGGTTGCGAATTGCGATTGACGCCGCCAATGGCGCAGGCTTTGATTTGGCCCCCCGGATTTTCAAGCGGCTAGGTGCGACGGTGCACGAAGTGGCTACCCAGCCAGATGGCTGCAACATCAACCGCGACTGTGGAGCTCTTCATCCGGAAGGACTGGCGGCCCGGGTGACAGATACCGAATGTAACGTAGGCTTGGCACTGGACGGGGACGCTGATCGGGCCATTCTGATCGACGCCAAGGGACAGGTGTTTGACGGGGGCCACCTGCTCTTGATCCTGGCGCGAGAGCTATTGGGGAACGATCAACTCCAGACTCGGACTGTGGTTGGTACAGTGATGGCAAACATGGGGCTCGAAGTAGCTTTGCGAAAAGAGGGGTTGCAGTTCATACGAACCCAGGTCGGCGATCGCTACGTGCTGGAAGAAATGGAGCGGGGTACTCACGATCTGGGAGGCGAACAATCCGGTCACATCATTCTGCGCCGAACTTCTTCGACCGGGGATGGAATTCTGGTCGGCCTGCAGGTCGCCGCTATTCTAGTGAGGACAGGCCGATCGTTGCTCGAATTGTCAAAGGGCATGGGAAAATACCCGCAAACCCTGATTAATGTGCCGGTTCGTGAGAAGCCCGACTTCATGGAGATTTCGCGGATTCGATAGGCGATTGAAGAAGCAGAGGCTGAACTGGCCACCGCTGGAAGAATCTTGATCCGCTACTCCGGCACCGAGACCATGGTGAGGGTGATGGTGGAAGGAGCCGATCGAAACCAGATCGGTCGCCTCGGCGGGAAGATCGCCGACCTCTTCCACGAAGAACTCGGTTGACCCGGCCGCGAGCCGGTCGGGAACATGTCAGGTAAATGGGAAACTCATCGTGGTAACTCGCAGCTTCCAGGAGAAGATCAAGACCGTACAGGAACTCCAGTTGATCCTCGAAGAGTATCGATCTCTTGGCAAGAGAGTGGTACTTACCAATGGATGCTTCGATCTTCTCCACCCCGGCCATATCCGTTATCTCGAACACGCTCGGGGATTGGGCGATGCTCTGGTGGTCGGTCTGAACAGTGACGAATCAGTGAAACGGCTGAAGGGTTCCTCTCGTCCTGTCTTGAGCGAGCGTGATCGGCTGGAAGTGATTGCCGGGCTGGAATCTGTCGATTGGGTGACAATCTTTCATGAAGACACCCCAGCCCAGTTGATCCGGCTTCTCCGCCCGCAGGTATTGGCAAAGGGCGGCGATTGGCCGCTCGACCAGATCGTGGGTCGCGAGGATGTTGAGGCTTCGGGCGGCCTGGCGGTTTCGATACCTATCGAAGTGAGACATTCAACTTCATCCATCATCCGGCGGATTCGTGGCGTCTAGCAATACTCGAGATCTTCTTCAAGACTGGACTACGACTCTCGTCGATCGTTCTCTGTCGAAACATCTCACGGGACTCCATGGAAGCGACGGTGCATTCACTTTCAGCCTGCTTCAGCGCAGCACTGGCGGACTCTATTGGTTGCTCTGTCGAAATAACCGTGAAGCGGAGCGGTTGGTTTCGGATCTTAGCTTCTTCACCGAAGCCAATCTACCCGTCGTCTTGATCCCGGGAATCGAGGCGGACCCGTACAGCGGACTCTCTCCTCACCCGGCGATTTCGGAACAGAGAGCCGTCGGCCTCTGGAAGCTGCTCCAGCTCCAGGCGGGCTTTGTCGTCACTACCCTGCACTCCGTCCTCAGCCGAGTCCCATCGCCGCAGGAGTTCATGAGTACTTGTCTCCATTTGGAGGTAGGCGGGTTCTTTCCTCTCGATCATCTCCTGCTGGTACTCCGACGATCCGGCTACCTGAGAGAGGATCCGGTTAGCGAGACCGGAGAATTTTCGCATCGAGGAGGAATTGTCGATATCTTCCCTCCTTCCTACCAGAATCCCGTCCGGATTGAGTTCTTTGGCGACGAGATCGAATCAATTCGTGAATTCGACCCCTCTAGCCAAAGGTCCATCCAACTGCTGACGGACTGTCAGATCATACCGATGCGCGAGTTCGTGCCAGCGGAACACGATGCACGGCGATGGCAAGATGCCAGTGCCGAATTCTGGGGAGAAGTTCGCTTCGCCGAAGCCTTGCAGGAAAAATGGCAATTCACTGAGCATGGCGAGCTCTATAATGGATTCGAGTACCTGATGCCCCTGGTCCGCCCGTTGGGTTCAACACTATTCGACTATCTGGGCTGGGAGGATCGCAGGCCACGTGCCATCTTGCTCGACCCTCAAAAGCTGACGGAGGAAGCTGCTGCTCGCGCCCACCGTCTCAGCCAACGCTTTGAGGAACGCCATCAAGATGGCTTCCTGGCGCTTCCTCCCCGCCACTTGTTCGTGGGGTGGTCCGAGATCACAAAGAAATTGGAACAGTCTGAGACTTGCCAGGTCCACTCCCTGGTGGTGGACGACCCGTCGACTCCAACCTTCGACTTTCGGGTCGAGAGGAAGTATCACAACAACTTCCGCGATCTACTGAAGGATCAAGCAGCTTGGAGACAGTCGGGAGAGCGTGCGTTGTTTGTGATGTCTACCCTCGGAAAAGCTGAAAGGCTACTCGACATTCTCAAGGAATACGACGTTCTGGCTCACTTCTCGCGGGAGGGGTTTTCCAGCACTTTGGCCAGCCCCCTGGCAATCACCGTTGGAAATCTCTCCCAGGGGTTTTCGTCCCGGCGGCTCGGCCTTCATGTCTTGACCGACTCCAACGTGTTCGACGAGACAGTCCAGCGCGCCTCCCAAGCCCGAAAACCCGCCAAACGCGACTTGACAAGCCCTTTCCTGTCCGACTTCAGAGACTTGCGAGAAGGGGATTGTGTGGTCCATGTCGAACACGGTATCGGTCGGTTTCGCGGTCTGAAGCGGATCGGAGTGGCCGAGTCTGAAAAAGAATTCGTCGAACTCGTTTATCGCAACGATGCGAAGCTCTACGTGCCGGTCGACCGACTCGACTTGCTTCAAAAATTCAGTGGAGCAGGGGACTCTTCGCCAACTCTGGATCGTTTGGGGGGGACGAGTTGGGAAAAGACTAAGCGCCGGATCAAGAAATCTATCCGCGATCTGGCCGAGGACCTGCTAAAATTCTACGCCAAGCGGGAGCTCGCTCGAGGCCATGCTTTCTCCTCGGACGACGCCTTGATGGCCGGAGTTGAGGACACGTTTCCCTACGAAGTCACCCCCGATCAGGCGCAAGCCATTGAAGATGTGAAACGGGACATGGAGAGTGAGCGGCCGATGGACCGTTTGGTCTGCGGCGACGTAGGCTACGGCAAGACCGAAGTCGCTATGCGGGCCGCCTGCAAAGCGATCAATGATGGCTATCAGGTGGCAATCCTGGCGCCCACCACGGTCCTCGCCTTTCAGCATCTGACCACGTTCCGGGAACGCTTTGAAGCTTTCCCTGTGAACGTCGCGATGGTCAGCCGCTTTCTCAATCGCAAGGAGCAGGCAGAGGTCTTGGAGAGAGCCGAGCTGGGATTGACGGACATCCTGATCGGAACCCATCGCCTACTTTCCCGCGATGTGCACTTCAACAAGCTGGGCTTAATCGTCGTCGATGAAGAACAGCGTTTTGGGGTGTCCCAAAAAGAACGGCTCAAGAAGCTCAAGACCGAAGTCGATGTATTGACACTATCTGCTACGCCCATTCCCCGCACCTTGAACATGTCAATGATCGGCCTGCGGGACCTATCGATCATCGAGACTCCTCCCCAGGATCGGCTCGCCATCCAGACGGTCGTGGTGCGTTTCTCGCGTGACATCATCGGAAGCGCGATCGACTTGGAGCTGAAGCGAAAGGGACAGATTTTCTTTGTCCACAACTCGATTGAGACGATTGATTCCATTGCGGCAATGATCCAGGAGACAGCCCCCGACGCGCGGGTCTGCGTTGCTCATGGACAGATGCCGGAACAGAATCTCGAACAAGTCATGCTCCGCTTCCGCGCCTATGAATACGACGTACTGGTCTGCACTACGATCATCGAGAACGGTCTCGATATTCCACGCGCCAACACTCTGATCGTCAACCGGGCAGACCACTTCGGACTCTCCCAACTTTACCAGCTACGAGGGCGAGTGGGACGCTCGAATCGACGAGCCTACGCTTATCTTCTGGTCCCGAGCCAGGAAGTCCTTACCGAGCAAGCCAGAAAGAGACTCCAGGCAATCCGTGAATTCAGTGATCTGGGAGCGGGCTTTCGGATCGCGGCTCTCGATCTGGAGATTCGCGGAACCGGAAATCTTCTCGGTGCCGAACAGCATGGGCACATCAGCCAGGTGGGCCTCGATTTGTATATGTCTCTGTTGGAGCATGCGGTTCGGGAGTTGAGAGGGGAGTCTCCCCTCAGCGAAGTCCACACCAGCATCGACCTGGGCTTGGATATTCAGATCCCCGAACACTACATAACGGACTCTCGCCTGCGGCTTCGCCTCTACAAGAGGATCTCTGCAGTGTCGGATTCAAACACCCTCGAGGCCTTGAAGGCAGAAACCACAGACCGTTTTGGAAAGTACCCAAGAGCGGTATCGAATCTCTTTCGATACACCCAGCTGCGGTTGCAGGCTCAACATCTGCGAGTCCTGTCGATCGAACGCCAAGGGCGGAGGGTTGGGCTCAAGTTTCAAAATGATACGCCGATCCCGGTCAATGGACTGATTTCCATGGTGGGGCGCGAGAAAGGCCTCTCGATGTCTCCCGACGGGCGCCTCTTGATTGATCTGGAATCGACTACCCCAGCCGGCATTCTCGCCAACCTGACAGAGAAGCTGACCAAACTGGCTGTGATAGAATGACGCGGTTCAGCCAAGGGGAGAAGACCTGTCCCCGAGAGGCATTCTCCTCTTCAAGTGACCCTCGTAGTGAAGCAGCGGGGGCGGATTTTCTGGGGACGACAGAATATTGACGATGCAACTCTCTGCATTTTCAGGCTTTCGCCTTTTCCTTGGCCAAATTTTCTGTCTGGTCCTGGCCGGGGCGACTTGTACTCAACCAAACCCAGTTCCCGAAGCCGACGACCCGAACCCGACTGATGTGGCCCGGGTAAACGATCAGATGATTCGGGGAGAGGAGTTCGCACTTTATCTTAAGGACGAAGGACTCAACAGCGAGAGTACCGAGCATCGCCGAGAAGGGCTGCACCGCTTGATCCGCCAAAAAGTACTTGCTCAGGAAGCCCAAAAAGCAGGCTTCTCAGCCACGGCAGCAGAGGCGCGTGAAATTGGGTGGGTCTTCAATTCGAATGAGACGTCTGCAAATCCCGACTACTCCTTACAGAACGTGCTGGACTATCTGATGATCCAGAAACTACTGCTCAATCGATTGCAGGCAGATCAGGCGATCGAATTGCGTAGTCTGTTGCTCCACTACGAACGAAACTTGGCGGACTTTCAGATTGATGAGCAGTACCGAGTACTCGAGATTTTGGTCCCGGATCTGGCCCAGGCCGAACATATTCTAAGGGAACTGCGAGCTGGAGATTTTCGTCAATTCCGGGAAATGGCTAACCTCAAATCGACAGGCTTCGGGGCCGAGTGGGGCGGAGATCTGGGATTGTTTCAGAGCGGGGAACTGCCACCGCGTTTCGAAGAAGTGGTTTTCGCGCTGAAAGTGGGCGAGATCAGAGAACCATTTCAATCCGAACTGGGGCACCATATATTTACTATCGAAGAGCTGATCCCTCGCCACGCTCAGAAATTTTATGAAGTTCAAGATCAGATTTTTGAGCAACTGGTCTCGGAACGGGAACGGGAAGGCCTTGAACAGATCGTGAACCAAATGATGCAATCTGCATCCATTGAGATATTCGACCCGAGCCTGAGTCGGGACTGGAGAAAGAGCGATGCACAACTTCCGTGACCAGCGGCCCCTTATCGCGGGCGGAATCCTGACATTGCTGTCTTTGAGTACTCCGCTCATATCCCAGGATGCTCCCGAAGAGAGGATCCTGGATGAGGTGGTGGCCAAGGTCAACCAAACCGTCTTCACAATGACCGATCTGAGTAAAGAGATTCGGCTACTCCAAATCTCTCTGCGATCTGGAGGGACCGTTGATCAGGAACTTTTGGAGCGGGCCAAACGCGGTCTGCTCAAAGGAATGATTCAGTCTGAATTACTCAAGCAGCATGCCGACGAGCGGGGAATGTTGGTGGATATCGATCAGCAGGTAGACATTGCTCTACAGCAGATGCTCACTGACAACAACCTTCCCGACCTCGAGACTTTTGATCAGGTCTTACAGCGGGAAGGCACTAATCTGACCGAGTACCGATCTGGGATGAAAGATCAGTATATTCAGCAGCTAGTGCTACAGCAGGAAGTCTACAGCCGCATCACTTTGCTGACCCCCGAGATCGAGACTTATTATGAAACTCACCAGGACGAATTTCGGCTGCCGGGAGAGTTCGAGTTGGCCGAGATCGTGTTGGCCCTGGAAGGCCGGAAAGAGGAAGAGGTACTGGCCAAGGCTCGCCAAGCCCATTCTCAGATCGACGAACTGGGATTAGAAGAGGTGGCTAAGACCTATTCCGAGGCTCCCACCGCAGCCAATGGCGGCCGCATTCCGGGAAGCTTCAAGGAGGGAACCCTGCACCCCGCCGTGGAGGAGGCAGTCTCCGAACTCGAGCCGGGCCAGGTGAGCGGAATCTTTAAGAGTGACTTCGCCTACCACATCATCAAGTTGATCAGCCGCAAACCAGCCACGGTGCGCCCACTCGAAGAAGTCAAGGCTCAGGTGCAGGACGCTTTGTATCAAGACAAATCGGCCCCCGTCTTGAAGACTTTCGTAGATAATCTGATGCAGCAGAGCTACATCTACGTGGCCCCTAAGTACCAGAGCCAATTTGAACTGGATGGATTAAACCTGGCTGGGCAATGAGGGAGCGACAACGCCTTTACACTTGACTCAATGGCAAGGAAGCCACGCGTTACAGGTGCCTAGACGAGCGATTCCGAAATAACGTGCCAATTGCGAACGGGTCTTGCGAGTCGAGGTCAAGGAGAGAGGAGGAAGTCGATACCCGGCATCTTCGACGACTCTCGACACAGAGATCGGCCGCAACATTTTGTTGGCTAGGAGTCTGCGCGGCAGGAGTTTCTGATCAACGTGGAATTTCCAATTCTTGCGTTTATGTTTCGGGGTGCCCTATAAGAGAAAGGGCGATCTTTATCGTGCTTCCGCTTGCAGAGGCGGCCGAACTGCTGAAAATGAGCCCAGGGGGAGGGCATCTTTCCGTCCGAACCTGCTCAGCAGGTGGGTAGGCGCCCATTCATGCGTTTCAAGTTCAGGGCGAGACAGACCAGGTCCCACTCGCCTTCCACTTTCTCGAGTCCCCTCAAGCTGAAGGTTCGAAAGCCAAGGACCTGTTTAACCCAGCCGAATACAGGTTCCGCGATCACCTTGCGCCGGCGGTAGACAGTTTGCCCCGCCTCCGTGCCCAGCTTCTTGAACATGCGAAGCGTGGCGGGGAGATTTTCCGACGGCTCTGGATTGATCAACGACACGTAGAATTGGACCCGGACGACAATTAGAACTGCCCGCTTTTTCAGAGCTGATTTGGATCATGGCAAGCATGGTTACAGACCAGCAGATCAGGAGACTGATGAAATTGCGGAAAAAGGAAAAGACGTTGACGATGGAGGCGGCCAAAGCGGGCATGTCGCGGAACCCGGCACGGAAGTATTTGAAGTCGGGCAAGCTGCCGAGTGAAAGCCGGTCAGAGCGGACCTGGCGCACCCGCCCGAATCCCTATGAATCCGTTTGGCCCGAAATAGAAGGGATCCTGAAACAGTCTCCAACCGTGGAGGCGACAACTATTTTTGACCACCTGAATCGGATCTACGAGGGGAAGTTCGAGGAAGGACAACTGAGGACGCTCCAACGAAGGCTCAAGTGTTAACACTCAAGCAGTGGAGAGCCCACTACGGTGAGCTGAAAGAGGTGATGTTTCCCCAGAATCATGAGCCCGGACATCAAGCCCAGTCCGACTTCACTTTCATGAACAGCTGGGGAGTGACGATTGCCGGGCAACCCTTTCCTCATATGCTGTATCACTTCGTCTTGACCTACTCGAACTGGGAGACGACGACCCTGTGCTTCGGTGAATCTTTCGAGAGTTTGACGCTGGGACTACAGAACGCGATCTGGGAACTGGGGGCGATACCATCCGAGCACCGAACAGACCGTCTATCGGCTGTGGTCAACAATCTCAAGAAGGGCGCCTTCACCGAACGCTACCAGACATTGCTCGATCATTACGGAATGAAGCGCCGCCGAACCCAAGCCGGAAAGGCTCATGAGAACGGAGACGTCGAGCAATCGCATCACCGGCTCAAGCGAGCCATCCAACAGGAACTGCTGCTCAGAGGCAGTCGCGATTTCTCAGAGCGCAAGGACTACGAGCAGTTCGTCCAGAGAATCATCGAGCGACGCAATGCTGGCCGGCAAAGACGCCTGCGAGAAGAACTGGAAGTGATGAGGCCGCTACCGGATCGTCGCCTGGAGGACTTCATCCGATTCCGAGTGAAGGTCGCAACCAGTTCCACGATCCGAGTGCGCAACAACACCTACTCGGTGGACAGCCGCTTGATCCGCGAACAGGTGGAGGCGCGACTGTATGCCGATCATGTGGAAGTTCGTTATGGCGGGCAGCGAGTAGCCGAGATGCCTCGACTGCGGGGGGAAGGAAAGCACCGGATCGATTACCGGCACGTGATCCACTCGCTGGTGCGAAAGCCGGGAGCCTTTGCCCGCTATCGCTGGCGGGAAGATCGCTTTCCCGGAGTCCTGTTCCGAGTCGCCTCCGACGAGCTGAGAGAGGATTGTCCACAGACGGCGGACCGACAGTATCTGGGGATCCTGGAGCTGGCGGCCCAAGAAGGGGAAAGGAAAGTCGAACAAGCTCTGAAGAACCGGATTGAAAGCGGCCGCCGAACCCGGTTCCAGGACCTGAAGGAGGATCTGATAGAGCCGGTTCTGCCGAGGTGGCAGGTCCAGGTTCCACCAATCAACATCCAGATCTATGACCGATTGCTCGGCACGCACAAGCAGGAGGTGAGACCATGAGCGGAGGCAACCTGCAAAGACTCAAAGAGTGTTTGGTCGAACTTCGCCTGCCGACCTTCCGCGAGCATCACGGCTCGCAGGCCGCTTTGGCGACCACAGAGAGCTGGTCTTATCCGCAGTACCTGCTGGCTCTGTCGGAGCTGGAAGTCGCGGATCGACGGGAACGACGGATCCAGAAACTACGACGGACCTCGAAACTTCCCTGGGACAAGAGCCTGACTTCATTGGATCGCTCACGACTCCCGCAGAGTGTGGACCGGCAGTTGTCAGGATTGGTGGAGGGAGACTTCCTGGACCGAGCCGAAAATCTACTTGTGTTCGGTAATCCAGGAAGCGGGAAAACGCATCTTGTTTGTGCTTTGGGGCAGGAGTTGATCCTGCGAGACCGGCGGGTGCTGTTCTCGACCTGTGCGCTGCTGGTGCAGCGGTTACTGAGAGCCAAGCTCGAGCTAACTCTGGAGAGGGAACTCAAGAAGCTGGATCGGTTCGAGGCCCTGATCATCGACGACATCGGGTATGTACAGCAGAATCGCGACGAGATGGAGATTCTCTTCACGTTGCTCTCCCATCGCTACGAGCGTCGCTCGATTCTGCTGACCAGCAACCTGGTCTTCTCGGACTGGGAGAGGATCTTCAAGGATCCCCTGACCACGGCCGCGGCAATCGACCGCCTGGTTCACCATAGCGTGATCCTGGAGTTGAACGTGACCAACTACCGGATGGAAGCCGCCAAGCAGAGAACCCAAAAGGAGACGAAGTGACTCTGAGGTGCCGCTCGAACTGCGAGGCCATCGCGGCGCTCCTCCATCACCGTACTGATCTGCTTGAGCACATACGGATTGTCTTCGAGTATACGTTTAAACGAGTTCTTGTGAAGGAGAAATGCTTCTACATCTCCGACTGCCACGGCGGTTGCGGTGCGAGGCTCTCCGGTCAAAAGGGTCATTTCGCCGAAGAACTGTCCCGCTTCCAAAGTCGCCACGTTACTCTCGCGATCCCCCTCGGCCAAAACGATGCGCACACCGCCCTGGTGCACGAAGAACATGGAATCTCCCGCATCTCCTTGCCGGACAATCGACTCTCCCGCCGCAAACGTGATGGCTTCCAGTGAACTGGCGATCAGTTCCTTGACGGTTTCGGGCAAGGGTGCAAACAGATCTACCCGGTTGACGAAAGCGCGGCGCGTGTCAACTGCGATCTCCTCCTGAGGCGCCTCAATCTGGGTCATCCGCACATCGCGTGCCAGCACAGGCAACCGCACGCCCGCCCGTTCCAAGCGGTAGTAGAAAAGGGTCATGAACTTGTCGCTAATCGGCTCCGAACGGCGGTAGTCGTCGATCCAGAATCGGCAGCGGTAGCGGATCGCGTAGTCGTCGTATTCGTGGGTGAGCACGTCCGGCTTGGGATCCTTCAAGATTTCCGGGACATCTGCACAGGCTTCGACGGCAAGCTTCTTGAACAAGTTGGGAGGAACTTCATACCCCATCAAGATTTGGCGCTCGAGACGGGTAACAGGTGTCGGCATCGAGAAGTTAGTGATGCTGTCGAGAGAAATCTTGCTATTTGGAATGATGACAAAGTTTCCCGACTTGGTTCGGATCTTGGTAGCCCGCCAGGTAGCTTGAACCACCCGGCCTGCTCATCCGAGACTTCCACCCAATCACCAACCCGATAGGGTTTTTCAGTCTGCAGGGCGAGTCCGGCAAAGAGATTGCCCAGGGTATCTCTCAGGGCGAGCCCGATAACCACCGTACTGGCCACCCCCAGTGCTACGAATTCTTCTCTGGCGGCGAGCAGGCCACAGCCAGGGCTCCCGCCAATACGATGGCGTCCTGTACGATGGCCGGCCAGCGCTCTGACACCCCTTGCCCACGGAGACGGTTCAGGAGAAGCACCACCACGAAATTGATGAGGGATATCCCCAGCAACAGAGTGGCTACCTTATGGAGAGCATCAGGCCAGTCCTGATGGAACAGGGTACCCACCCGGGGCGCCATCTCTAATCCCAGTCCAGCCAAGGCCAAAAGGATGCTGACTAGAAGCCTGCGCTTAATGTACCGGTTGGGAGTGATCCCGGCCACCAGCGTAGCAATCACGATGAGCGCAGCAGAGAAAATGACCGTGAAGCTCATGGGCACCCCTTACTTGGACTTGAGATCGTAGACGCCGTCCCAATCCGGGTCCGGAGGCTCTTTGAGAAAAGTGCGGCAACGCGGTTGGTAGATTTTGGTAATTACAGTGTCGTCGGGAAAATTCACGGCATGGCGGTCGGTCAATTGACAAGCGCGCTCCCAGTCCCGTGCCGTGTAGCACTCGAGGATCTCAGCATACGACTCCAGCATCGACTTGATCTCGGGCGTGACTGCGTCGGAATCCACCAGGGCCATCAACTCATACACTTTAACCGGCTGCCTCTTGCCCACGACTCGAATGGAGTCGAGTTGCCGAGTCACAAAATGCCCGCGCACCAGCTCTTCCGTCGAATCGCTAATCATGCTGGGAGTTCCGAATGGCTTGTTGGCTCCTTCCAGACGGGACGCCAGATTCACGGCATCTCCGATGACGGTGTATTCCATGCGCTCTCGGTGGCCCAGATTTCCGGCCACCATCTCCCCCGTGTTCAATCCGATTCGGGACTCCAGCCGCGGCATCTTTTCGATCCGGTGTTGCATATCGAGGGCGGCGGCACAGGCCAGCACGGCATGATCAGGATTGGGCAAAGGAACGCCCCAAATGGCCATGACGGCATCGCCGATATACTTGTTGATCATCCCCTTTCGGCTCATGATGGCGTCCCCCATCTCATTAAAGTACTCATTGAGCATCGAGGACAACTCGGTCGGGGACATGCTTTCCGAGATCTTGGAGAATCCTGCCAGATCTGAGAAGAGAACCGTGGCTTGGACCTGCCGCCCTCCCAGTTCCAAAGCGGCAGGATCATCGAGAATTCCCTGCATGACCTCGCTCGACACGTAGCCGGAGAGAGCCTTTCTCACATGTCTCCGTTCCTTGTCGGAGGTAAAGTACTCGTGGACCACGTTGAGAGCCAGGGTTCCCCCCCCCATCAGCAGAGGTTGGATTGTCAAGACCCAATAGTCGAAGGATAGAAACAGGACCAGTGTGATGACTGTGAAGCTGACCAGTAGGCCCATTGACCAGAGCAGTTTGGGCTGAATGCGCCGCAACTTGAGTACGATCAGAGTGATGAGCAGGGAAATCAGCAGGGAGATTCCCAGCACTAGAGTATTCGGCGCCTGATCGATGAAATCCTGTTCCAGCAGGGAATTGAGAATGTTGGCGTGGATCTCAACCCCCGGCATCTGAATACTCGACACCGGAGTCCCGAAAGCGTCAGCCTGGGCAACGCTCGAACTCAATTCCTGAATTGACTGGGCGCGGCCGATCATAGCCACCTTGTCGCGGTAGAAGTCGGGAGGAAAGCCGCCTAGCAACAGTTGGGAAAAAGAGCGCTGAGGGACGCTCGATGGGGGGCCTGCATAGCGGATCAGGATTTCCGGATCACCACTCTCCAGGGAGACCACCGGCAAGTCCTCGACCAGCAGTTCATTGCCCAGAGCTTGATAAGCTCGCACCGCCAGGGTCGGTTCCCCTCCCACACTGAGGCGCCCGTGACGCAAGATCGTATCGCTATCTGGACTAAGCAATGCAAATCCGGGAAGAGCTCCGGCATCAATCAGCACATCTAAGGGCCAGACTTCAGACTCGAGACTATACTGTTGGGTGACCGTCGTCTCGATGGAAGCCGCCAGGATCACCGGTATTTGGCTTTCCCTAATCGCCTGGGCAAAGGCCTGATCCTCCCCCGGATCCGAAATCCGATCGAAGACCATGTCGAACAGGATGGCTTTGGCACCGGCTTCATTGCGAACCTGAATTACCAGCGCATAGACAGATCGGGGCCAGGGGAAGGTCAGCTGTTCCTGTTCCAGCTCGGAAAGGCTGAGCTGGTCGATGGCAACAATAGCCAGGTCATCCACTGGCACGGGTGCCCGCAAGCGGGTCATGAGGTCGTAATGGCTGGTTTCGAAGGCCTGAATGAAGAGCGTGAAATTCCCGAGCAGCAGCACGATCAGAAGACTGATCACGAAATAGGTGGAAACTCGTACAAAGTCCTTCAACGGCTCCTCCGCTAGCTTTTATAAGCGATTCGCCCTCCTTTCACAATTGCTGGAGCTTTGGTATCCGGCTTCGGGCAGGGATCCGAGGAGGCCATGGTTCCAATTCTCCGCTATCTCTCCCCGGATCTCACTGAAGTGGTTTCGGAGGTGTGGGTGTGGGCCTTCCAGGCCGCGCGAGGACCGTCAGGCCCGAATATAAAGATTCTATTTTCAATAGAATCGCCGCCTCAGAAGGCGCCTCCCACGGTTCTGAACACCGCTTTCCTTAGCGACACCATCCCCCGTTGTGGCTGCCCCGGAGCTCAAGTTTCTTTCCTGAATGATCCGGCGACGGCCGGGGGGTGGGCTAAGATGAAAGCTCGTCCTGGCTTCCACATTCCGGCGGCTATCATCCTGATAACAGATTATTCCCGGACAAAATCGACTACCTCCGACCAGAGTCCTCCTAGCCGGCATTCCCCAGCCGGGCTGCGGCCGCCTGGTCGAGGAAGAAGCGGAGCTGGCCAGGATGGGGCTGGATGTACTGGCTGGGAAGGCGATCCGGATCCCGCTGACCTTCCATGACCTCGTGCAATCGGTCGGCTTTGCCTTCCCCGGCAATCAGGAACACGACCTGTCTCCCCGCATTGATCATCGGGATCGTGAAGGTCAGACGATAGCTCTGGAATTTATCCACATAGTTCGGAACCACCAGTCGCCTGCTTTCGGCCAATGCCTTGGTTCCGGGGAATAGAGACGCGGTATGACCGTCGTCACCCATACCGAGGTAGATCAGGTCGAAACTCGGAATCCCACTACTGGAGGCAAAATAAGCTCGCAGCATTCGCTCGTAGCTGGTTGCAGCCGCCTCACGGTCGGCATTCTCCGCAGGCATGCGGTAGATATTCCCTTCCGGTATCGGTGCCACCTCGAGAAGAGCTTTGTGCGCCATATTGTAGTTGCTGTCTTCGTGATCCGGAGGGACACACCGCTCATCTCCCCAGAACCAAGCGACGGTCTCCCAGGGCATCTGACCCCGAAACTCATCACTTGCCAGGATCTGAAACATGGTCTTGGGAGTGGAGCCTCCTGACAGAGCAACACTCAGACGGCGTGCCTGGTGATCGGCAGCAGTCGCCAATTCCAGCAGCAATGAGGCTCCGCGTCGGCTAACATCATGGGCATCGCTGAGGATCTCAATTTCACTCATGGTTCTCTTCCCGTCAATTCGCTAGTTCGGCAGCCATTCTAGCCGCTTGCTCAAAGACGTGATCACGACTCAGGATCTCCAGTTCACGAGCCACAACATAGGCCTCGGTAGGGGCTCTTAGCGAGGAAACCCGAGCATTCCGAGTCTGAGGATTGGCCACAATATCTGAACAGAGATGTTCTCGGGCATTATCCAGGTAGACATTGAAAGTGACTCCCGGTGTATTGGAGAGAAGTCGGATCCCTTCCAATCCTCCTCTCTTGCCCAGCATCTTCACCGTAATCGCAACCCGATGATCGCCGGACTGGAGTTCAATTCTGCAGGACTCATCACTGATCCATTCGAAATGGCCCTGGGGTTTCCACTCCAGGCGGCTACTCAGCCAGGCTGCCATCAGAAGCGCCTGTACGGGAAGGCCGGTCTGTCCCTGCTGGGATCGGGAGCACTTGATCTGGACTTCACGCAAGTCTTCCAACCAGCTGTGGCAGTCCGGGACGTTGTAGAAAGCGGAGACCAATCTTCGCCAGGGGTTCATGCGGGTCCAGGTCAGATCACTGAATGAAGCACCCGGCGTCTCCTCGATCGCAGCCCGCAGATCCTGGAAACCCTTGGCCGAATCGCGAAAGCGCCTCGAGTCGACGATGATGCGATCTGCGGTTAGGGCGAGGTCACGGAATATACGCGGAGTGAAATCAGCTTCATGGCGCCAATAGAGCACTACCGGCAGATCGGGGACCAGGAGCGGTCGCACTGCACTGGCCAGTCCCTGGATCCCTTTGCCGCTGGCAGAAATTACGATTTGTTCGCAGCAGACCTGACGGCGAGAGCCTGCCGAATGGCACTGCGTGGTCACCGTGGCTTGGAGAGAAGATTTCGGTGAATTCGTTTCCGGCAAGAGGATCAAAAGCCGACTCGGATGTACGCTGCTGACCTCACCCAAGGTTCCGATAGTCTCCTTTCCCCCGGGATCACGAGGAGCAACTGCAACCACGTTGAGCACGCAGGTTCGCATCAGGGCCTGGCCCTGCTTCTCACTCTCCTTACCCAGGTTTTCCCAGATTTCGCGCAGCTCGCGTTCAATGGCGCTCACGTCGATTCCGGTCAAACCGTTCGATTCATGGTTGTCTCCCATGGTCGTCGCTGGCTCCTGTCAGAAGTGCCTCGGAAAGCTGGAGAGGTTCACGGGCGCCTCCACTGCCGGTCGGCCCTGGCCAACCAGTTGTCCGATTCTGAGGGACCCCAAGTCCCGGCTTCGTAATTGGGAAATGCGTCTCCCGCTGGCTCCTGCCAGGCTTCAAGGATCGGGCTCATCAGCTCCCAGGATGCCTCAACCATGTCGCCTCTGGCAAAGAGCGTCGAGTCCCCCAACATAGCATCAAGCTGGAGTCGCTCGTAGGCCTCGGGAGATTTCTTCCCAAAGGAAGCTCCATAGTCGAAGTCCATGTTGACGTTCCTGATATGCATGGCCGGGCCGGGTAGCTTGGCACGGAACTTCATCGTGATTCCCTCGTCTGGCTGGACGTGAATAACGAGGGCGTTCGACTCGGCGGCCGGACCGGAAAGCTTTCCAAAGAGCTCTTGAGGAGGCTGCTTGAAGCGTATGGCAATCTCTGAAACCCGCTTGGGAAGACGCTTCCCAGAACGAAGATAGAAAGGAGTCCCAGCCCAGCGCCAGTTATCCACAACCAGTTTAACAGCAGCGTAGGTATCGGTGTTCGATTCAAGGTTCACCTGATCCTCCTGCCGATAGCCGGGAACCGGTTCCCCATTGATCGCTCCGGAGCCATACTGACCGCGTTGTGCAAAATCCGGAACTTGGTCGATGGAAAAGGGACGAATCGCCTTCACCACCTTGTTCTTCTCATCGCGGATGTCATTAGATTCCAAAGAGACGGGAGGCTCCATCGCGACCATCGAAAAGATCTGGAACAAGTGGTTCTGTATCATGTCGCGTAGAGCTCCCGCCTGCTCGTAGTAGCCACCTCGCTTTTCCACTCCCAGACTCTCTGCCGCCGTGATCTGAACGTGCTCGATGTACTTGTGATTCCAGAGCGGTTCAAAATAGGTATTCGAAAAACGCAGCACCATGATGTTCTGAACCGTCTCTTTACCCAGGTAGTGATCGATCCGATAGACTTGGTCTTCTTCGAATACACTCAGTACCTGGCGATTTAGATCCCGCATACTTTCCAGGTCGTGGCCGAATGGCTTCTCAATGATGATTCGGGTCCAACCCTGGGATCTATTCAGTCCGGCTGCCCCCAGACTCAGGCAGATCGGAGCATACAGGCTGGGGGGAGTTGAGAGATAAAAGAGCTGATTTCCGGCAATTCCGCGCTCTTTGCCAATCTCTCCGAGCAGGGCCTTCAGCTGCTGGACACTCTCCGGCTTTGAGGGATCAGTCGGGGTGTAGAAGAGGCCATTGACGAAACTCTCAAGAAGCGCCTGCTCGCCCGGACCAACGTCCGCGAACTCGAACAGAGCTTCGCGCATCTTGGCGCGGAAATCATCGTGGTTGTATGGAGTACGAGAAGCCCCAACCACGGCAAAGCCCGCGGGAAGCAGATTCTGGCGAGCCAGGCTAAAGAGAGCGGGAATCAGCTTCCGCCGGGTCAGATCTCCTGAAGCTCCAAAGATTACGACGCTACATGGCTCGGGAGTTCTTTCCAGTCTGAGCCCCTGGCTCAGCGGGTTCAGCATCGCCTCACTCGTCATTGCTTTTCCTCAAAGTCCTGCCACACCTTCTACTCTTGACCTGTAATCCCGACCCAATCAGTGTGCACGAAATCTCCGTCCGGATCATCTGTTCGTTGATAGGTATGGGAACCAAAGAAATCCCTCTGGGCCTGTGTCAGATTGAGCGGACTATTGGCCGTCCGGTACAAGTCAAAATAGGCTAGACTGGCCGAGATGGCAGGCAGTGCTATTCCCAGTAGCTGGGCGGTAATCACCGTACTTCTCCAGCGGGGCTGGGCGTTCAGCACCCAGGTCTTGAACTCGGAGTCCATCAACAGATTGACTAAGTTCGGATCTCGCTGGAAGGCTTCCCGGATCTTGCCCAGGAACTGGGCGCGGATGATACAACCACCCTTCCAGATGCGCGCCATCTCACCCATATCCACACCCCAATCGTGCTCGTCTGAACCCCCTTTGATCAGGGCCATCCCCTGCGCATAGGAACAGACTTTGCTGGCATAAAGGGCGTCATGGATGCTTTGCAGAAACTCCTGTTTGTCCCCGTCATAGGTTTGGCTAGGACCAGTCAGCTCCTCCTGGGCAGCCAGACGCTCGGTCTTGAGAGCAGACAGGAAACGGGACTCAATCGAAGCGTGGATGGTGGGAATGGCAATACCGACATCGAGGGCGACCTGGGCGGTCCATTTCCCAGTACCTTTTTGTCCCGCCTTATCGAGGACCAGATCGACCAGGGCGCGCCCCGTCTGTGGATCGGTCACCGTGAAGATCTTGGAAGTGATCTCGATCAGGTAAGAGTTGAGCAGCCCTTCGTTCCATTCGCCAAAGACGTCGGCCAGTTCGCTAGTTCCCATGCCCAGAGCCGTGCGCATCAGCTCATAGGACTCAGCGATCAATTGCATGTCGCCGTATTCGATTCCGTTGTGCACCATCTTCACAAAATGACCAGCGCCGTTCGGCCCACAGTATGCGACACAGGGGCCATCAACCTTGGCCGCCATCTGCTCAAAGATGGGCTTGAGTTCCTGGTAAGCCTCGCGATCTCCACCGGGCATCATCGAGGGTCCCCAGAGGGCCCCGGTTTCTCCCCCTGAGACGCCGACCCCAAAGAATTTCAAACCCTCGTCCGCAAGTGCCGCTTCTCGTCGAATCGTGTCTGGGAAATAGGAGTTTCCACCGTCGATGATAATGTCTCCCTCATCGAGGTGGGGTTTTATCTGGTCAATCGTCCAATCCACGGGAGGCCCGGCCTTGACCATCAGCATGATGCGCCGAGGTCGCGCTAGCGCCGCCACAAAATCAGCGGTCGATTTGGTACCCACCACATTCTTTCCCTCTGCGTTCCCGGCTAGGAAGGCATCTACGCCTTCCGGCTCCCGATCCCACACCGCCACTGGAAAACCGTTACGCTCTACATTGAGAGCCAGGTTTTGCCCCATCACCCCCAAGCCGACCATTCCGAATTGTGCTTTTGACATGTGTTACCCCCTCTTTCCAGGAATCTTGGCTTTTTGCCGGTTTCCTTACCTTTAGATTAATCGGTTTTCAGGCAGTAGCTACGACCTTTTCGACAATCTGCTGGAGCCGCGCCAAGCCTGCCCCTACTTCACCTTCGATGTGAAAATTTATGGCTCTTCTTCCGCGACTGGCCAGCGCCTGGAAGTCTCCTAGAGCTTGCGCTTGTTTGAGGAGTCCGAAGGAGAACACTTCGCCCGGGATCGCCAGATCTCCTTGATCATCGGTCGTACTTTGGATGAAGACTCCATTATCTCCACCTCCCTTGTGGAGCTGGCCGGTTGAATGGAGAAAGCGCGGTCCGTAACCTACAGTAGTCGCCGTACCGAGGGAATCCCGTATCTGACAACGAATAGCTTCCAGGGCTTGGTCAGTCTCGGGATCTTCCGGTATGTAGGCTGTCAAAGCCACGTAGTCTCCTGCCCTGACTCGACCCAAGTGTTGGGCAACGATCTTGTCCAGACTCGGTCCCGAGAGGGCAGCAGCGGCGGCGCTGTCACAGGAGATCGAACACCCCCCGCTCTCTCCTATCTGGTGTAGACCAGGCAGCGATCCTTCCCGGGTGTATTGCTCGAGCAACGCTTTGGTGTTGTCCTTACTCTCTTGCACATTGGGCTGATCGAAGGGATTGATCCCGAGAATGGCTCCGGCGACTGCGACGCCGAATTCCCATAGGAAGAACTCGCGTCCCAGGCTCAGCTCATCCTGGATCAGGTGTCTGATGACCGGATGGCCCGCTGCCTCGAGAGCATCGAGCCCTGCCTCCAGAACTGAGTCAGACGAAGCTTCGGTGCAGACATAAGCAAAGACCCGATCCGAACCGTACTGGTCGGGCGAACCCAGCGGCTCTCCTGCCACCGGGAGGATGGAGATCCCCTCCTTTCCGGTGCTCTCGGCAACCAATTGCTCGATCCAGAGACCTAGTGAGTCGATGGGTGGAGGGATGACAAAGGTTACTTTGTCGCGGCCATCCCGAGCCAACACACCGAGGATACCCCCCAGGCGGGCTCCTGGATTATCTTTGATCGGCACTGTTCGTTCACAGGCCTGACTGGCACGGAAGGCCCGATCCAGCAGTTCCTTGACATCGATTCCGGCCAGAGCAGCCGGGACCATTCCAAAGTACGAGAGCGCCGAATAGCGGCCTCCGATATCCGCCATGTTGATGAAGATCCGCCGATAGTTGTCGGCCCGGGCGATAGCTTCCAGCTTCGAGCCCGGGTCTGTGATCGCCACGAAATTACGCCCTGCCCGGTCTCCCATCGACTGTCGAACTCGATCGAAGAAATATTGTTGGAGCATCAGAGGTTCGGTAGTCGAACCCGACTTGCTGGCCACAATAAAGAGCGTCTTCGCCAGGTCGATTGCCCCCTCAAGATGCAAGATTGTCGTGGGATCCGTGCTGTCCAGAACGAGCAACGCGGGAAATCCCTCGCGTCTCCCAAAGGTTCGTCGCAAGACCTCCGGGCAAAGGCTGCTCCCCCCCATTCCCAGGAGAACGACAAACTCAAAGCCGTCAGCAACGACTCGAGCGGCAAAGGACTGGAGTTCCTCCGCATGCGCGAGCAGGACCTCTGGAACACTCAACCAGCCCAGGGCATTGCGAATGATCTCGGCCGAGGCGGCATCCTCCTTCCAGAGGCTGGCGTCCTTGCGCCAGATCCGCCGAGTCCAGGATTCCTGCTCCATTCTGTCAAGTGCGGCCTCGACTGATTCCGCGGAGTCTCCCAGGAAGGCTCGTTGCCGCTGGACGATGCACTCGCATGCCTCATCCCTCTTTCCATCAATGACTTTGAAAAGACTCTTGAAGGGGTCGATAAAGGCTTTGACAGCAGCGGTTAGTAGCTTGCTGGTGTGCTTGTCAAGACTGATTCCGGCAGCGGCCAGGTCGGCCAGTGCCTGGCGGGCCTCATCGACATCGGCGATCAGCGTCTGTCCCCTGACCTCGCCATGATCGCGAAATGCAGTGTAAGTCGCTGGCGGAACCGTGTTGACAGTTTCGGATCCGATTAGCTCTTCCATATAAACAACGTCGCGATAGTTCGGGTTCTTAGCCCCGGTCGAGGCCCACAGCATTCGTTGCGGCCGGGCACCTGGTAATGCGAGAAAACGCTCCGCCTTGAAGAGTCGTAGATACTCTTGATAGGAATCTTTCGCGTTGGCAATGGCGATTTTTCCCAGCAATGACGACATCTTTGCATTGGCTGCGGAGTCCGAGCTGCGCCGGATCTTGAATTCCAGCTCGTTGTCCACCGAACTATCGATGCGGCTGACGAAGAAACTGGCTACCGAAGCGATATGAGCGATCGCCAGGCCGGCAGCCACTCGCCGCTCCAAGCCCTTGAGATAACGGTCAGCAACCTCGAGATAGGCGGCCTTGGCAAAGATCAGCGTGACATTGACGTTGATGCCGGCGGCGATCACCTCTTCGATGGCCGGCAATCCTTCGGGCGTCGCCGGAATCTTGATCATGACATTGGGCCGATCGATCCAAGCCCAGAGACGCTTGGCATCGCGAATCGTGCCGTCCGCATCGTGCGCCAATTCGGGCGAAACTTCAAAACTGATATAGCCGTCAGTACCTCCGCTACGCCGGTACACTGGGTGCAGGATATCGGCCGCTTTCTGGATGTCTTCGACTGCCATGATCTCGTAGATCTCGGCCGTACTCTTGCCTTTGCGGGCTAGCTCGGCCAGCGCTTCGTTGTAGTCCGTGCTGCCCGCAATTGCTTTCTCGAAAATGGCAGGGTTGGAAGTGACGCCGCGCAGGTCATCGTCTGCGATTTTGGCCTGCAAATCACCATCCAGCATGGACCGGCGGATATTGTCGTACCAGATGCTCTGGCCCAGCTTCTGTAATTCTACTAGTGGATTTGACATACGAACCATCCCTCGCGGTTTCGAATTATGTGACTGCCGGCTGCCCAGAAACCAGCGATCTCACGAATCAGTCCTTCCCAAGGCCACAGGGGGCGTGCCCCTCGATTACAGCTTTCGCGGTTGTCACAACGTTCTCGACAGTAAAGCCGAATTCTTCCAACAGCTTCGCTAGCGGTGCGGAGGCTCCGAAATGGCGCCGGGCAATGATGGCTCCGTCCAGTCCGACATAGCGCCGCCATCCCAGAGAGGTTCCGGCTTCTATCGCCACCCGACTCCGAATCGAAGGGGGCAGGACCTGTTCCCGGTAGGCGCGAGGCTGTCGTTCGAAGAGTTCCAGACAGGGTGCCGCCACCACGCGCGCTTGGATCCCTTCATCAGCCAACCGATTTTGAGCTTCAACAATCCATTGCAGCTCGGAGCCGGAGGCCATGAGAATGACATCTGGAGACCCGTCGCTGTCTGAAAAGACATAGGCCCCCTGGCACAGCCCCGAAGCCGAAGCGTACTCAGAACGATCATAGGTCGGAATATTCTGGCGACTCAGAATCAGAGCTACCGGGTGCTTCTTCTGTTGGACCGCGACCTTCCAAGCTTCGGCCACTTCATTGGCGTCGCAAGGGCGGATCACGAGTAGTTGGGGAACCGCACGAAGCGAAACCAGATGCTCAATCGGTTGATGGGTGGGCCCATCTTCACCCACTCCGATACTGTCGTGAGTAAAGACGTTGATGGTCGGCAAGTGCATCAAGGCCGAGAGCCGGATCGGCGCTCGCTCGTAGTCCGAGAAAATTAGGAACTGCGATCCAAAAGCTCGCAGTTTCGAGAGGGCCATTCCATTGATACAAGCCCCCATCATATGTTCACGGACTCCGAAGTGGAGGTTGCGCCCTGAGTAATCTTCCGCCGAGAAATCGCCTCCCTCTTGGATGCGGGTCAAAGTTGAAGGAGCCAGGTCGGCAGATCCACCCACCAGCCAGGGAACTTTCGAAGCAATCGCATTCTCTACTTTGCCGCCCGCTGCACGCCCTCCGACACCCTTTGCGTCGGGCGGGAAAACGGGCACCTCACTGTCCCAGCCGGAAGGCAAATCACCCGCTTTCATGGTTTCGAATTGGGCAGCCAGATCCGGATGTTCTTCGCGATAGATCTCAAACCGTTGTTTCCACTGTGCCTCGCTCTGGCGTCCCCTTTCCACTGCCTGCCCCATATGAGCCGCTACGTCATCCGGCACCAGGAATTGGGAATCTTCAGGCCATCCATAATTGCGTTTGGTGAGCCGGATTTCATCGTCGCCCAAGGGGGATCCGTGAGCTCCCGAAGTGTCCTGCTTGTTGGGGGCTCCATAGGCGATGTGGCTGTCGACGATGATCATGGTCGGGCGCTCATCTTCATTTAGGGCGGTTTTGAGGGCAGCATCCAAACGCTCCAGATCGTTGGCGTCTCCCACTCGCAACACGTTCCAGTTGGCGGCCATGAAGCGGGTGGCAACATCTTCGCTGAAAGCGAGCGAGGTGTTCCCCTCGATCGTTATGCGGTTGTTGTCGTAGATCCAAACCAGATTGTCGAGCTTCAAATGGCCCGCCAGTGAGGCTGCCTCGTAGGAAATCCCTTCCATCATGCATCCATCTCCACACAGAGCGTAGATGCTGTAGTCAATGATGTTGTGGCCGGGGCGATTGAAATGGGAAGCTAGCCATTTCTCGGCAATCGCCATTCCTACGCTGGTCGCAACACCTTGGCCAAGAGGTCCGGTGGTGGTCTCCACCCCGGGACAATGCCCGTATTCGGGATGGCCGGCACACTTGCTTCCCCATTGCCGAAAGTTCTTGAGATCCTCCAGGGGCAGATCATAGCCGGTCAGGTGAAAGGTACTGTAGATCAACATGGAAGCGTGCCCGATCGACAATACGAAACGGTCCCGATTGGCAAACTCGGGGTTGGAAGGTGAATGGTCCAAGTATCGATCAAAAAGAGTGTGCATCACCGGGGCAAGCGCCATGGCTGTTCCGGGGTGGCCGGAATTCGCCTTCTGAACGGCATCCATGGAAAGGGTTCGGATGGTGTTGACACACTTCTGATCCAGGGAAACATTCATACTGACTACCTCCTCGATTTCGACGGGATCGGCCGACTCTTGGTCCAGCAGTTACGAACCTGGATTATCGCGCTTGGGATGAGCAATATCCAGCCTTGGGGGAGTTTTTGGCGCCGCCACTAGATTTTGGCCCCACGAGAGGAAAACCCAGAAACTCAGCGCGGGGCTGCCGCTGAATCGCTTCGTGGCCAGCAAACGAAATGCAAGCGGACACAATCTACATCGCTTGCCAACGCAGCCAGCTTAGCAATCCAGAGCGACTCAGAAGAAGAACTGGAGGCCCACCTCAAGCCGCCGGGCCGGAGTTCGGAAGGACAGGGCCAACGGATCGACGATATAGCGATAGTGTCGATCGAAGAGGTTTTCCGCTCGGAACCGGATCAGACCGAACTTGCGGGGCAGTTCGTAGCGAACTTCGGCGTCGGTCAAATAGACCTTGCTGTCGCTGGCAGTTTCACCCAGCCTGCCGTCCTGCTTGAAATAGGTCTCGGTCACTCGAACCGAGAGTCCGCTGGGATTGACCCAGAATAGATTGCCGCTCAGGTTGTGATCGCGACGACTGAGACCGGCAAGGTCGTCGTCAGTGAGCAGATACTGTCCCGTCAGAGAGAGCTGTTCCGTCAGCAGATGGCTCACAGTCGCCCTTCCACCAAACATATCTCCTTGGAAAAGCTCCGGCGTAGTCAAAACAAAGCGGGAAGCCCCGAACTCCCTCACCACCGTGTTTCCAACCGGCGTGTTTTTTTCCCGGATGAAGCCATCGATCTGAAAGAAGGTACGCCCCCTCCATTTGTAGTCGAGAGCAACTTCGTAAAGGTCGCTCCGCGTCAGCTCGGTTTCATTGAGGTTGAGAATGAAGCCGTTCAAATGAGCCGGGACGAGTCGTTCCCGGACAAACGCTCCGCCGCTAATTCCTGATGTCAGCGGTTGCAGACTGCGGGCGGCAGCAAAGCGCACAAACAGGCTCTGATTGGCACGAAAGAGCACTCCGCCCTGGGGATTCCATTGCCGTATCGATGCATCAACACCACGGTTGCCACTCAGATCGAGTTGCGTCTCGGGTCCTACGAAAATGTTGTCGTCGCTGGCCCAGTCGTAGTTGAGTCCACCGTTGAAGACAAACTTCCCGATTTCGACGTCCGCCTGGACGAAAGCCGCGCCCGCACTGACCTCTTTGCGACGGTTGGAAAACTCTTGAGGGAAGAAACTAACTTCGCAGTCGAAAAAGAAGCCGTTTCCACAATTGTCGAACAGAATCGTGTCCTCACGAGACCGAGTCCGCCCCTCGGAGATGTCGACTCCATACTTGAAACGCAAGCGGTTCAGCTCGAGCAGATGGGCCACCTGCAGGCTCATGTTGGGGACCCGTAGCGATGATCTGAGGAAGTTCAGAGTGTCGCCGACGGGTACGTTCCGTCGATTATTCCGCCTCACAACCGTGTCGATCACCGTTTCACTCTCTCGAGCAGAAAACAAAATGACCAGATCGTTCCCGGGCCGGAAACGGTGATGGAACCCGGCCTCGAAACGCTCCAGTCGGTTCCGCGCCCGCAGGTTAGGATCCCTGCCATCACTGGTGCTCAGAAACGGCACCACACCATCGATCTCGGGGAACCGATATGGCTCGTCAATAAAGAAAGGGTCCTCTGGGAAAGGAGTCGTCAGGGTGCTGGAGTGGGCAATCTCGGTGCCGCCGCGATCGCCTGAATTCGACTGAACTTGGGCGTAGGTCAGAAGGAAATCGGTCTTGGGGCCCAGCGCATACTTAAAGAGGCCGAAGCCCGTGTAGTTCTTGGTGTCACCGTTGATGTCGCGAAATCCCTGTTCCCGATCATAAGTGAGATTGAGTCCATAGGCCCAGCGTTTGCCTCCTCCGCTAGTAATCAGCGATCCACTACTGGCATCGAAACTGGCGTAAGTTCCGGCGGCAGTGAAATTCATACTCGGACTCTTGTAGAGAGTCGTGTAGTCGTTGAAAGAGTTAAAGGAGTTGGCGTTGACCGGCATCAGCAGGCGCGTGTAGAGCAGTTCGGAACCGGCGGCGCCTGTCCGTCCGGGAAGATCCAAGAAAGTACCTGCCAACAAGAGGTGGGCTGAACTATTAGTGGGGTCCGTCAAATTGGAGCGAACGCCTTCCACGTTCGCCCAGTTGGTCAGACCCAGGCGGTTGAAAGAGCTGGCCAGTTGGACATTCCGCGTACTTTGATCCTGGTCCAGCACGAAACGGCTTCGATAGACTGCCCGGTTGTCGTTCAACTGAATCGAAGTCTGGAGACTTCGAACCGCCTGCCCGGGCCGATTGAGGTCGTTTTGAAAGATCCCGGAATAGAGATGCGGAGTGGGGTCCCTGGGATCCAATTCCATGGCTGAGGCCAGCGCGGTGAAAGCCTGCTCGAACTCCCGTTTCTCATAGAAGGCTTTGCCGAGATAACTTTGATAGTGGGCCAGCCGAGGCTCCAGGGCAGCCGCACTCAGGATCTCGGTAATCGCCTCGTCATACAAACCCTGGCGCATGAAAGAGATGCCCAACCCGAGCCGCGGCTCCACTGCATTGCTCTCGAGTCGAATCGAGCGCTGGAAGCCTATAACGGCCTGTTGAGATTTGGCCTGAGCGAGCTGAATGAAACCGAGAAGAGACTGCACAGCGGCATCATCGGGAGCCAATTGGACGGTACTCTGAGCCAGTTCCTGAGCCGCTCCGGCCCGCCCTGCGCCAAACAGAAGCTTGGCTAACTGCACCTGCGCGGCAACAAAATTTGGATCTCTGACGAGTGCTTCCCGAGCCGAACGAGTCGCCGCATCGAGATCGAAGAAACTCTGTTGAACAAGACTCAGGTTGAGACGGGCCGATGGGGAATCGGGGCTGCCTTGAACCGCCTGTTGAGCCGAGACCAAGGCCGCATCCTTGTCGTTCTGAACCAACTGCACCACCGCCAGCAGGCCTTGGGCCTGCGCACTGGTGGGGTCGGCGCTGCTCACCGATTCAAGGATCTGACGGGCTGCTTCCACCTCAGCCGACTGCACCAGATATGTAGCCTTCAGAATTTGACTTTGGGGGTCGCTTCGATTCTCAACTGTGGCATAAGCTGTCGGTAGATCACCCGCACGCCAGTGAGCCAGCGACAATCCGACGACGCCCCGCCAGGCGGGAGAAGTCAGCCCCTCGAACTCCGAAACTGCTTCGGCAATCCGATTGAGTTGAACCAGAATCCAACCCCGTGTCTCGGAGGCCGCGCTTCCAGCGACCCCTCCCAGGGTGGCCAGAGCCGTGTCCAGATCTCCGGCATCATGCTGAAGTCGAGCCAGGGCCACTGGATTGGCAGGAGGGGAAGCCAGCCGGTTACGTGCGTCGGCCAGGTTGGCGGTCACGAATGGATAGTCTCGAGGACTGGCTGAAGCGGAATAATAAAGGGTCCACTGAACGGCATCCTCAGGGTTGACAATAATGCGCTTGGTGGGTGCTTGCCCAATCCGGGCCCGCCCCTCCTCCCCTGTATTGACCGTAATCGATCCCTGCGGATCGCTCATCTCCACCGCCCCTTCCAGCACGGTGGAGATCGACTCGCCATCGTCCAGAACCTCGATGACAAACTCGGTGCCACGAATAGCGGCAGTGACAGCCAGCGTCTGGACCTGCACGGCGGTGGGTTTCTTACGGGCTCTCAGCCAGGCTTTGCCGCGATTGATGTTGAGCAAACTCTGAGCGACGTTCGAAGAGACGCTGGCCAAACGACTCAGAAAAGATGATGCGGGACGAACCGCGGTCAATTGTAACTGCGAACTGGGTGCAATCTTGAGTTGGGTCTCATCAAGAAGCAGCACAGTGGCCCGGCTGCGGACGGCTGTCCGCAAGGTGCTTCCTGTATTCAGAAGCTGATCGATTTGAGCGGCGGTCCAGCCTGTTGTGTCGACTTCAACCGTGCCTTGTACGGAGACCACCTTGCCCGCAACATCGCTCACCTGCCCTTGACCTAACAAAGCCACCGGCAAGAGCCCAGACCAGCGCACTGATAGGACCAACAATCGTCCCGGGAACATTTGTGCAAACTTGTCGCATAAGTAGGGGGCAATGCTAGGCCAGCCGCCTCCGGCATTCAAGTAGGCTTAGACCGTCCTCATCCAGTCGCAAGAGTAGGATCGGGGTGATCAACCTGCTCTTTCGGAGCCCGAAATGTCAATGAGGGAGCGGATTAAGAGCTCCCTCGCTAACGCTTCAGGCTCTGTAGGATGCCTTTTTGGTGCTTTTGAGAAAGCTCGGCCTATCAGGGCGATCTGCCCAGGCTGGCAACTGAGTCGGGTTCACGGCCCAGGCACCTCGCGCCGAAGGTGCATCAGGATAACAGCCCAGGGCAACGCCCTGGGGATCGGTGGGTCGACACGAGGCAACCTGAAGGGCTGCGCGAAATCTAATTCCCCTCTTGACGATCAATTCCAGAACTCGCATCGCGCTCCCAACATACGTCACCGTAATTATGGTCTGCCGGACATAGCTACTTAAGACAAACTAGTTCCCCGATACAACCACTTTGCTGCGAACTGATCCGCCGTTGGGAACGCTGTCGGTGGGTTCCGAAGGATTACCAATCACGCCCGCCGCGTTGACCAACCCGTCGTCCCCCAGCAAGTCGAGTGGCACGCGAATGGTAGCGGTGTGGGAAGTCACCTCCATCGTAACCGCCCCGGCAAATTGCCGCTGGTTCCCGATGACCCGGAAAACCAGAATCGTCTGACTGGGCGGGTCATAGGTTCCGAGGTCGATACAGAACTCTACGCCCATTCCGGTTGTGAAAGGACTCTGAAGATCGACGAATGAAACGCCGCCGGTCTCGGGATTCTGGTCCAGATCGAGATCAATCAGGCCAAAGAGGGCATTGAGTGGACTGCCTGGAGGAAGCGGGCAAGGGTCGATACAGGGCACAAACGGATCAGCCAGCGTCAGAGTCAAGACTAGCTCGCTCTCGGTACGGGTCACGGAGAACTCCACCACGTCTAGCGCCGGCCCCGAGAATTCGAACGTATCTGAGACCGGATCGCTGTAAATCCCGACCTGCGGTACTCCCATCGGATTCACGGGGTCTGTCTGATAAAGCGAGAATACTGCGACTGCCAACAAACCACCGCTCACCTGCGAGCCCGCATTTTGCACCCCCCCTCGCTCGAAGAGGACCACCGTGTCGGTTTCAGCCAGGGCAGAACTTGAAGGAAGGAAGGCCATGCTTCCTCCCTGGCCCACCGCCTGCCAGGGCTGGGACGAACCATCCGACAACTGAATCAGACTGACCTGATCAGAGCTCTTGCTCCCCGCCAGTAAGTGCCCTGACTGAGTGCAGGCTTGATCGCGCCGCTGGAGCAGGAGCAGATGTTCCACCCCGGCCTGCCCATCAACCACCACTTGGGTTTCAGAGCCACCCAAGTCGAACCTCAGAATCTGCCCGCTCTCGGGACTGGAAAAATAGAACCCGCCAGAGCAGGGATCGAACTCGACATCACCGATCCCCGCCTGATCCAATACCCGCAGTGTTGGACTCCCGTTGGATTCGAGCCCGGAAACTCGATCCGGCTCGATTTGGGCTCCCGACACCAGCGCTAGTCCGGCTGAATCCGCCACCATCAGGTTTCCGTTTTGGGAATCGTAGCCAAGCCCCTGAATGTCGGAAAAACCCGCAGCCACGACCCGGGTGGCTTGATCGGCCGGATCCAGCCGCAAGATCCGGTCGCCTCCCGCCAAGAGCAGGAACTCGGTCCCGTCGAATCCTACAAAAGGCAAAATTGATCGGACCTCTATGCCGACCAGCGTCGTCAACTCGCTTGCGCCTTCCGCGGTAATCTGCATGATCCGGGTCGAGACAACTCCCTGCGGAGCCAAAGATCCTGGAGCTGTGCCAGGCATAGGCTGCGCGGCAAACAGTCGATCACTGGTGGGTGAGTAAGCCAGTGCCTCTACGTTCGCCAACGAGGGATCAAAATTCTCCCGATCGAGAATGTCCACGGTGGCGGCAGAGCGGATATCGAGCGTAGGATCCGCAGCTTCAACTGTCACCGGGCTGTCCGACGAATTGGCCGGCGCCGTGAATAATCCGGAAGGGTCCACGTCTCCGCTCCCTTCCGGGTCCACGGTCCAAACGGGAAGTGCCGAGCCATTCGTTTCGGCGATGCCAAACTGCTGACTGCTTTCAGGAGTGACAACGACAAAACTGGGCGTCACCTCAATAGCCGGGAGCGCGGCGTCGGGACGATAGCTCGCGAGAACTTCCTGAGCAGGGATGTTAGAAAGCACTTTGAGGCTGTTACGACCAAACAGCGCGGTCACGTAAAGGGGGGAGTTACTCCGGATCCAGATGATCCCTCCAGCTTGGAAACCCGTTCCCCCGGACCCAGAATCCCGTCAAAACTGCCTAGGATGTCTCCCGCGGGTGTCAGGGCAACGATCCGATAGGAGGCGGCCACCGCCGCCGGATTCAAAGCCGCTACGCCGGTAAAGAAGCTCAGGTCTGTCGCAATATGCGGAATGAGTGCCTCGGTCAGGGGGGCCAGCAGTGCCGCTACTGCGGCTTCTGAGCCGTTCTCAGGAACACCATAGCTCACATAACCGTTCAGTGCAGGGCTGATCGACTCTACCAGAATCCAGCCTTCAAGAAACTCCTCTGACCCTGCTGGACCCACTCCGGAAAAATCGAATAGTTCCTGGACGTTGGCCTGAAAAGGGAACTCTGCCGGAATCTGGCGGACTACTCGGTTTTGCCCGACCTGAGGCGCCGCATAGGGCTTGCCGTCAGGTCGAAAAGCGGTGAAGACTGCGGTCACCGAACGGAGCGAGCGGTTGACGACACCGATCTCCATCTGGAACGGCCCGAGCACGGCCAACTGCGGGAAGTAGAGACGGTTAAGTCTCTCGGCAGCTATTTTGGCATTCAGACCGATGGCGTCCTTGCCGGCATCCCGAACCACCTCGAAGCCCAGTATCCGGGTGTTTGAGAAGGCGATTATATAGGCCGAGGGTCCAACCGGGTCCTGTCCGAACTGAGATCCCACATCGACGCGGCGAACCGCATGAGCGGGTACGTCTTCAAGCCTGACCAGGATCGTATCGTTTTCCGGGTCGGCATCCAGCAGAGCTGCCTCATCCACCAGGATCAAATCGATTTGCGCGATGGTCGACTGGGTATTGACGATGTTCAGCTCGGTGGAAACCCCGCTGGCATTGTCGACCTCGACACGATTGAAGACAATCCGCGTGTCCGCCTGCGGGAGATCGGCCCCATCCAGAACAGTGTCGGCCACATCCAGAAACAGGAAAAACCCGGTGATTCCGTCGACGGCACTCGTCGCTTCGAACCAACCGACCGTATCGGCGGCCAGACCCAGCCCAAAGATTTCGGTGGCCACCATAGCCAACTGCTGATTGGCCGGCACCTCGAGTAGAGCAGGATTGGTAATTCCTGCCCCAACAAACAACAGACCATCAGCATTGTAAGCCACCAACTCCAAAGTTGCATTCTGGTCAGTGGGATTGACGCAGGTGACGCCCAGGATGGTTCCGTTCTCGTTGGTCAAACGGGGGAAACGTAGCTGCGACTCGGCTTGCAATTGAGTTTGGGGCAGGAGCGCGAGCAAGCTTAGACCCAACAAACTCAGAAATGATCTTCTCAAATGCATTCAGCCTCCCGAATCTCTCCCCGAAAACACCCAAAATGTAACCTGACGGCAACTCGAATCATGTGATTCTAGTGCTCAGGAGCCAGCGATTCTGCGCCCGCTGGCGAAGAGTACGGATCAGTTTTCAGGTTGTTTCTTGTTTTGAAACACCTATAGCAGTCGATGCCTCCACCGACGCAATCCCCAAGGAGTTTAACAGTTTCGCTTTCAGTGCCCCTTTACCGTTGCCCATCGCTTACGCTAGAACCAGCGCTTTTTCAGGAGCCTCCGAGCCACCATGTAGCCGGAGCTACCGTGTAGCCCAGGTCCAGGATGCGTCGAAGCTCCGATGTGAAAAAGCTGCTCCACCGGAGTCGTGTGATCGGAGTAGCCTGGGATCGGACGAAACAGAAAGAACTGATCCAAATCGCAGGCCCCCGAATAAGGGTCTCCCCCTACTAGATTGATATTGCGCCGCTCCAGGTCAGCTGGAGAAAGGATGACTTGTCCCAAGACGGCATCCTGCAAGTTTGGAATAAATTTCTGGAGACGATTCAGAATGCGTCTGGCATAAGCCTGTGCGATGGCGTCGGTCCATTCTCCCTGACACGCAATTTCCCCCAGGGCGTCGCCGGTCGGGTGGCGGGGAAGTTCTTGGAGCTAAATCCAGAGAATCCAGCTTCCCGGCGGGCCTCGGCTGGAGTCGATGGCCATCGGCTGGCCCACCACAATCGCCGCCTCGGCAGGGAGTAGTCCTCGATCGGCTTGATGGACGGCAGCGGAAACACGGTCGATTCCATCCGAAACGTGCACGATGGCGGTCTTCAGAAAGCGAGGGTCGCCTCCCGGCCAGCAAGGAGGCTCTTTCAGGGCGAGGTTGTAGATCCGAAGCCAACTCGACGTAGCCGGAAGATCCTAGGAAGAGGGGGTGCCAGCCGGAAAGGACATCGTGCCGAAACCCCGGCACCGTCAGTTCCTCAGTGCAGATATTTCCACCCAGCAAGCGGTTCCGCTCCAAAACGCAGACTTCCCAGCCCGCCTTGCACATGATCGCCGCACCCACCAAGGAGCTAATGCCGCTCCCGACGAAAACCGCATCGAACTTGGCCATGGGGGAAAGTATGAAGGGGGATGTCGCAAGTATGAAGGAAGGAGGATGCTTTTCTTTCTTACTTGCATTCATCCCTGCGACATCCCCCCTTCATACTTTCCCCCATCCCCTTCATAATCTTCGCCCATGCTGAGACAGTGGTGGGATACCTCCGGGGGAGAGGTGCGGGAGATTACTCGGCTGGGGGTGCCGGTCATGCTGGCCCAGATGGCCAGCACTTCGATGACCCTTGTCGATACCATCATGGTAGGAGGGCTGGGGAACGAGCAATTGGCGGCTGCCGCCCTGGGCAACACCATGTTCAGCCCCTTGATGATTACTTCGATGGGTTTGTTGGCGGCAACGTCTCCCATGGTTTCACAGGCATACGGGGCCTCAGATCACCGGGCGGTTGGGCATGCCATTCGGCAGGGGTTCATAGTGGCTGGCGCGCTCGCTCTGATCGCGATCGTCTTTCTTCTGAACGCTCCTTTGCTGTTGTCTGTACTCGGGCAAGATCCGACCACCGTCGCCCGCTCTGTAGCGTACCTCAATTTTCTTTGCTGGGCGTCCCCTGCTTTTCTCGGATTCTGGGTCCTTCGCAACCTGCGTGGAAGGCGTTTCATCCCCACGTGTGGTGACTCTGGTGACGCTGATTGGAGTCGCCATCAATGTGGTCGGTAACTGGATCCTGATGTACGGAAAACTGGGAGCTCCCGCGTTGGGCTTGCCAGGTTGTGGTCTGGCCACTGTCATAGCCTATTGGGCCATGTTCCTCATGCTCAGCGGAATCGTCTTGTGGACTCCCCGATTTCGCCATTTTGAGATCTTCCTCGTGCGCGACAACCTCGACTTCAGCTACCTCAAGGAACTACTCCGCGTGGGCTGGCCTGTCGCAACTTCTCAGGGGCTGGAAGTGGGCCTCTTTTCGATTACTGCTCTTTTGATGGGACTCCTTGGAGTCCAGCAGTTGGCGGCCCATCTGATCGCCATCCAGTGTGCCGCGTTCACCTTCATGATCGCCCTCGGTTTGGCCACGGCCACCTCGGTCCGGGTTGGACAGAATGTCGGAGGACGCAGGATGGAACAGGCCTTGACCGCGGCTTGGAGCGGCATCGTCCTGGCGATCGGATTCATGTCCGTGCCAGCTCTCGTCTTTGTGTTCTTTCCCCATAGCCTCACAGCGCTCTTCCTGGACCCTCGGACCTCGGTCAATGAGCCCGTCGTCGCCCTCGCGATCCAACTCTTGTTATTTGCGGCAGCTTTTCAGGTCTTTGACGGTGTCCAAGTGGTGGCGATGGGAGGGTTGCGCGGCTTCCGAGACACCCGGCAGCCAATGTGGCTGTCCCTGATTTCTTACTGGGCCGTCGGGTTGCCAACTGGAATCATCCTGGCTTTTCCAATGGGATGGGGAGCGTCGGGACTGTGGGCGGGACTGGTCATGGGTTTGCTGGTAGCAGCAATCCTGTTGGTAGCTCGTCTGAAGCGCAGGTCGAGACAAATTACTGGCTCAGCCGATAGCCACACCAAACTGCAGTCAGGCCAAGAATAATACTCAGTAAGACATTGCTGAGGGCCCCACCCGAGTCGTGGCCTCGGCTCAGAGCGAAGGTCTCAGGGTTGACCAAGAGCTCGGATTGACTTTGGAAGGAGTTGTGATAGCTTGGCCGTCGCGCGACGCGGGAGTCATGCTTATACTCGAAAAGGTAGTTACTTCCGCCAGGCACTCAACCCTGTCGCCAGTGCTGCTTTCGGTACGTTATTTTCCTGAACGCAGCACTAGTGAACCGAAGGAGTTCCAGAAATGAGTGTTCCATTCCGTATCGGCGTACTCCAGTTGAGTATGGAACCCGTCGAAGAGACAATAACCATGGCCAAAGCCTGCGAACAAGCCGGATTCGATACTTTCTGGCTCGCCGAGGCTTACCATTGGTGGCGAAAGCACTCCTTCGAAGCCCGTTCTTCGACTTCGATTACCGCCTTAGCCGCACGTGAAACCAGTCGCATCGGAATCGGTTGGGGCATCATCTCCCCTTACACTCGCCACCCCGCTCAAATCGCCATGGAAGCCCGCGTATTACAGGAACTGGCAGGACGCGATCGATTCTTGCTCGGCCTGGGAGCCTCCAAAATCTTCATGAAACACGTCGGTGAAGGGGAAAAAGGGAAGGTCGCGGGGCCCGCCGTAGCCATGCGCGAAGCCCTCGAGATCATCCAGGGAGCCCTGCGTGGCGGAGCGCTGAGCTACCAGGGCCGGGTCTTCTCGGCTGATATCCCGGCCATCCCCGAGGGCACCCATTGCCCCGACTGGGAAGTGCCGACTTACTTCGGAGCCACCGGACCAGTCCTGCAAAAAATGTCCGGATCTCGCACAGCCGGTCTCCTCACTGCCAGCATTACGACACCCGACTTCGTCCGCTACTCTCGAGCCAATATGGAAGCCGGTGCCCGGGCTGCGGGACGAGATCCATCGAGCCTGGATCTAGGGTCGGTGGTAGTGGGAAGTGTGGCCCACAATTCCACTCAAGGCAAAGAGGGAGCCCGAGAAATGGCCGCCATGTACCTGGCCAACAAGGTGCAGAATATCCGCGGTTCAGCCGATGTGATCCTGGAAAAAGCAGGCCTCACGTTCGAGGAAATCAACCCGATTGCGGAAGGTATGGAGCGAGGCGGCCGCAAAGCGGCTGCCCAGGCTGTCACTGATTCGATCCTCGATAAAGTACACGCCATCGCCGGCACCCCCGAAGAATGCATCGAACGGATCGAGCAATACCGAGCCGCTGGTTGCTCTCACATCCTGCTCGAGATTTGGGGAGATGACCGGTTGGAACAGGTAAATCTGTTCGGCGAGGAAGTGCTCCCCCATTTTAAATAGAGTACAGTCGGATGTTTCTCGGCCGATCATGTCGAGTACCAAAGGAGCGAACTTTTGCGAAATTCAGCCTTAACCCTGACAGTAGCCTTCTGCTTGGTCAGCGTATCCTTCGCTCAGGATGATTCCGATACTCCGATTCCACTGTATGGGAATCTCGGCTCATACGGCAAGCAAATCACTACTGCTTCAACGATGGCTCAACGCTATTTCGACCAGGGTCTGCAACTGGCCCGGGGCTTTGGCCGCTCCGCTGCAGTCGAGTCCTTCCGAATGGCTCAGACCCATGACCGCAGCTGCGCAATGTGCTATTGGGAAGAAGCCTGGGCCCTGGGGCCCTACCAGAACGGCGAAATGGACGAGGAAGCCGGGAAACAAGCCTTCCAGGCAATTCGGAAAGCCCGTGAACTCGCCGACTCAGCCTCCCCTCTCGAGGTGGCTCTGATCAGAGCCATGCAGGTTAGATATGAAGCGGAGCCCAACGAAGACCACCGCCGAGAACTGGACGAGAAATACGTGGATGCCATGCGCGAGGTTGTGCGCACTCATCCCTACGACTTCGATGCAGCTGCCCTCTTCGCCGAATCGCTGATGGTGCTCCACCCCTGGGACTTGTGGCTGGAGGATGGAAGCGCCAGGCCGGCAACCTCGGAGGCCATCGGTGTTCTGGAAAGCGCTCTGGCCCGCAACATCAAACACGCTGGAGCCTGCCATCTTTACATCCATGCAGTAGAAGCTTCCTCCGATCCCCGGCGCGGCGAAGCCTGTGCCTATTTCCTGGCAGACGAAATGCCTGGCGCCAGTCACATCCAGCATATGCCGTCCCATATCTACATGCGGATCGGGCGTTATGAGGACGCGGTTCGTGCCAACCAGAGGGCTCATATTGTCGATCTGCAGGCCAAATTGGGCCAGGCTTCTGCCATCTACGCTTCACACAATCTGGACATGCTGGTGTTCGCAGGATGGATGGATGGACAGAGCGCTGTCGCTATGCAGGCCTCGAAAGACCTGGCCCGGACTCGGGAATCCGATGCCTTCCACGTCTATCAAATGCTGGTTCGGTTTGGCCGGTGGGAAGAACTACTCGAGATGGAGGAGTCTCCGGAAGATCCCTTCATCCGAGCCTTCTGGGAGCTGGGACAAGGTATGGCACACCTGCGCCTCGGTCATCTGGATCAAGCCCGGCCCTCTCTCGACAGCCTGGCTCGTTTGATCGATGAGCTGGAAGAAGATGCCCGCTATCGGCGCTTCTCCAAGCGAGAAATGCTGAAGGTCGCGAAAGGACTTCTGGAAGGCGAGATCGCTGCTGCAGAAAGGCGCTATAAAGATGCTGAGCGCCTGCTCCGGCAAGCCATTGCCGGAGAAGACAAATTCCCTTACTCCGAGCCCGAATCTTGGGCTCTGCCGATTCGCCAGTACCTGGGCGCCATGCTGCTTGACGCTGGCCGGCCCGGACCGGCCGAATTGGTCTTTCGAGAGGAGCTCAAGAAGCATCCCGAGAATGGGTGGTCTCTGTTCGGACTCGCCCAGAGCTTGCGGGCACAGGGGAAAGAAGACGCCACAGCCGTGGAGGAGCGTTTTCGAAAGGCCTGGATGCGAGCCGATCTGTTCTTGATTGCTAGCCGCTTCTGAACGATGGCGGGCGTGTGAAATGCGGCGCAGAGGCATAGCGCGGGGGCCGCAATCGAAAAGGAGTCAATTTGAGTCGACCGCCGAGCTGATGAGACCGGAGTACGGGTATCGGAGCCGCAAGCGGAAGCGCCGCACCGGTTTTGAGGGGAGTTTCGGAAGATCGTCGCCACGCTTTCCCACGCTCGCGCTGCCGCTTGGCGCTCTGAATTGGGCGCTCCAAACCCGCGTTCAGGCGGTCGACCCCAACCTGAGCTGCGAGGGAGAACCGGAGGCTGCCGCCCCAGTTCGTAACTACCGCAGCATCCGCCTACGAAGGCCTCCGAGACCCCTCCTCTTCCGGATCCCCGACAGGATTCCTCTGCGAAACTTCTGCGCCTTCGCGTCTCTGCGCCTGCATTTCCACAATTTCTTCAAACTCGTCGTCGGACACGAGCCCAGCGCTTGACACTGCCCTCTGTTTGACCCCGGCTAGGATCTCGGCTCGCTGGTCTTCCAGGAGTTCCAAGCCCAACTCCCGGGCCTTGAGATCAATACTGGCAAGCCCGCTCTTCTTGCCCAGCACAATTCCTCTTTCAGCTCCTACTAATTTAGCGGAATAGGGTTCGATCGCGGACGGGATGTGGAACTGGGCGGCTACGGCTCCGCTCTCACGAATGAACAGATTGTCTCCCACCACGGGCTTCCAGGGCGCCAAGGCGTAACCGCCGAGGTCCTGAATGCGTGCTGCGACGATGCGGGCCTGGGACAGGTCGAGGGCTACTGGAACGTCGTACAAACCCTGCAAAGCGAGCGCGACTTCTGCGATGTCGGCGTTGCCGGCCCGTTCCCCCATGCCGTTGATGGTCCCTTGAATCCAATCAGCTCCTCCCCGCACGGCGGCGATCGCTGAAGCCGTGGCGAGGCCAAAATCGTCGTGGCCATGAAAATGGAGCGGAATCTTGGGCCCCAGCCACTCCCTCATGGACCGCACCAGGAATTCGATCGCCTCCGGGTTACAAGCTCCGATGGTGTCGACCACCGCCGCCTCCTTCGCTCCGGCTGCGATGGCCGCTTGATAGATTTCCTTCAAGAAACCGAGTTCAGTGCGAGTGCCGTCAACGGCAAAGAAGGCCACCTCGATGGAGTGGTCGCAGGCCAGCTCGATGGCAGTGGCGGCGCGCTCGATCACTTTCTCGCGGGTCAGGCGGTAAGCCTCGAGTTTGATGGCGCTAGTGGGAACTTCGATCACGGCATGGCAAACACCGAGGTCTACCAGGGCTTCCACGTCGGCCTCCAGGGCGCGCGAAAAGCCCCACACCTCAGCCTTGAGTTCGAGTCCGAGAATGCGCTCGAAGGCCTCGAAATCGGCTTCAGAAACTCGTGGAAAGCCGGCTTCTATGCGGGAGACACCGAGTCGATCGAGCAGCTGAGCGATCTCGACCTTTTGATCGGGATTGAAAACCGCCCCTACGGTTTGTTCCCCGTCGCGCAACGTAGTGTCGTAAAAGCGAATGGGGCCGCTGTCCCTGAACGACTTCTTTATCTCGGCATTTTGATTGAGTTCGCTGGTCCAGAATTCTTGATTGTGTTCGGTCATGTTGTTTCCTGTTTTCAATATGATCGCCGCCTGGAAGGGGGCCTCCCACAGATCTGAAATTTAGTTTTCCAAGAGGCTGGATTCCCTCCGACCCGAATTTGAGACAGCTCGATCTTGCCTGCGCTACTTCAAGTTTCAGCCTAACGAGGCTTCGCCTCAGACCGACAAGCAGTGCCCGATTCGCTGCTCGAAAACCCTCCCTGGCCTTTGCTCTTGCGGATAGGTGTCATCACAAGCCGAACCTCGGAGAGGAAGCTCGAGCAACCGTCTCTCTCGAGCAAAGGGAACCCGAGTCCTGGCGCCAACGAGCCCGGCGTTCCCGCGCTCGCGCTGCCGCTTGGCGCTCTGAGAGCCACCATTCCAAGGCCACGGTCCGGTTATCGACTCACTTTGAACTTCGGGGCACGACTATTAGAGCCGCAAGCGGGAGCGCAGTGTTCGGCACAGCCAGACTTGTCCGATACGAAAGCCTCGCCGCCAAACTTGAGTGGATCGTCAAGATAAATCCCAGACAAACTTTCTTATGATTTCCCCCCATATGCCTCTTCCCAGGAGATCACGGGATTTCGCAGAATACCAATCTGTTCGATCTCACATTCCATCACGTCCCCCGGCTTCAAGTACCAGGCCTGAGGATCAGGACTGAATGCTGCCACACCCGACACGGTTCCCGTCGAGAGCACATCGCCTGCGGAATAACCCATCGAAGCGTAGTGGCTGAGAATTTCGGAAATCGTCACCGACATCTTGCTGGAGTGGGATTCCTGGCGAAGTTCACCATTCACACGAAGTTCCATCTTCAAATCATGAGGATCAGGAATTTCGTCTGGCGTCACGATATAGGGTCCCAGAGGGCAGAATGTATCGATTGCCTTCGACATGCTGAAGACGCCCGACTCCATTTCTTTTCGTTGAATATCCCGGGCCGTGATGTCGTTGAAGATGAGGTAGCCACCGACATAGTCCATCGCTTCCTCTTTCGAAAAGTGCTTGCCCGATTTCTTGAGAACCACCGACAGTTCGAGCTCGTAGTCGAGCTCTTGCGTCAAATGATCGGGAAAAATAACCGGCTCATTGTGGCCGATGATGGCATCGACATTCTGGAAGAATACGATCCAGGGGCGCACAGGATGGGAGAATCCGGCTTTTTCGGCCTCTTCGTGGTGCTCCCGGAAGTTGCCGGCTGTGTGGAAGAACTTGGTCGGCTTGATAGGAGCTCGTAAGAGAACATCCGAGAGAGCGTAACGAATCTGCTCGCCGGAGGCTCCCTGGATGTCGGCACCCTGCGTGACCGCGTAGTCGAAGGCCACCTGGGCCGCCTCTAGTCCTCGATCTCCCCCTTCGAACAAACCCACCATCTTGGCCGGCAAGCGGGCTTCGGCCATCCGATAGTAGGCGGGTTCCCTCTCAACTTCAGCCAGATACAGGGCATAGGCATGGTTCAGGTCGATGATGACGTCCGAACCAACGAGTGCGCCGATTCGGCTGACCAGGGGGAGAGGTTCAAAAGTAACCAAGCGCATCGTTTGAATCTCCAATACTCTATTGAGTAACAACACAAATATCACAAATAACGCGAGCATAGACTTTGGTGATATCGGTCATGACCTGGATCGGGACCTTTTCTCCATCGGCTTTGCGGACCCCGCTGGAGGGCCCATAATTGATTGTTTCGATGCCGTAACGAGTCATCACGGAGGCATCCGAAGACCAAATAACCGTGTCGGTCTCGGGTGGTTCTCCGATCACTGCCTTGTGGCTCCGGACGATGGCTTTGACCAGCGGATGATCAGCTTCGATTTCGGCGCCCGGTGCTGTCACGAAGATCTCGTATTCCACTTCATGGTCCGGGTACCGGCGACGCAAACCCAGCACCAGTTCCTTGATATCCCTAGCGGCATCCGCCATGTGGAAGGTCGGGGGCACCCTGACGTCCAGAAAAACATCGCAACGATCCGGCAAACGGCTTACCCTCCAGGGGTGGCCTCCCTGTACACAACCCAGATTGACGATCCCATTCTTGCCTCCGTAGGCGGCTTTCTCCTCCCAGCTGGGAATCCACTCGGCAATCCCATCCATCACGCGCCGCATCCGGTGAATCGCGTTCTCATTTTGGCGGCCGCTGCTGAACCCGGTGTGCATGTATGGGCCATGGGTCGAGATGCGGACCCACATACTGCCGAAATGACCGAGCACGATCTTCATATCGGTGGGCTCGCCCAGAATGCACATGTCGGGAATGAAACCGTGATTGACCATGTAGTGGGTGCCAGCTCCATAGCCTCGGTACTCGGCACCTACGAAATCGGTGCCCCATTGCGATTTTTCAATTTCTCCGGCGACGGCCGCGATGATCACGTCCCCTTCTAGCTTCACACCGGCAGCCATCACGGCCTTGAGAGCGGAGGTATAGCAGACCAGGGCCCCTTTCATGTTGTAGATCCCGAGTCCGTAGATCACGCCATCCTTGATCACGGGAAAGGGCTTGTAGCCGATTCCTGTCAGGTGGGCTTCTTGACCTGTGTAGGAGGTGTCCATGTGGCCATTGAACATCAGGCTCTTGCCTAGCGCTATGCCCTCTAGCACTCCAATAACATTGGCTCGTCCTTCTTCGACTTGTTGCCAACTCACTCGCAGGCCCATTTCTTCGAAGGTCTGCTTCATGTAGTCGGCCATCGGTTCTTCATGGCCCGTAGGAGTGCAGATACTGATGACGTCCTTGGACATCTCAATAATGCCTTGCTCGCTGACCTGCGCGAGGACCCTCTCCATCAAACCGGAATTCATCATTCTTCTACTATATCCATCCGCCCGAGAAAGCTCAGCAAGAAGAGACCCCCTTTCTGAGGCCTCAAGCTCCGAAAGATCTGGCTGGACTAAGAAAGTTTGGGCGTGATTTATCTTGACGATTGAGTCAAGTTTGGCGTCTTTCGTAACTGGCAAGCCTGGCTGTGCCGAACTGCGCTCCCGCTTGCGGCTCTAATAGTCGTGCCCTGAAGTTCACTGTGAGTCGATAACCGGACCGGGGCGTTAGAATGGTGGCTCTCAGATCTAGTTTGCTCCGCCTCCTCAGAGCCAATCCACGCTTTGTAGGAGCGAGCTGTGCTGGCGAACCCGGCCGTCCAGGTGGGATCCTGCAATCGAAGCTCCCTCGAGCAGTGGGAATTGGACCCTTGGATCCTTGGACCCTTTCTGTGCTTGAGCACTGCACTGCACTGCGCCAGCTCGAAGGCTCTCCTTCCAGGAGAGCAGAGTTCGTCTGCACAGCTAACTCCTACAAAGCAAGGCGGGCTCCCGAGGCAGCGAAGCAAAGCGGATGCAAGGCGAGTCCCGAGCTATCGTTGCCAACTAGGCTGAAACTTGATTGGGCCTTCTTCCCGGCAAGGTGAGTTCAGTTGTCGATTCATTTTGGCTTTTCTGAGATGCCCGAGTCTCAGAAGTCTTCCAGCCAAGTTGTCCCCAAGACCAGGGTGCGAGTGAACGTTGGGAGCGGGGGCTGCTTCCCGTCAGCCATGAGTCCGAAAATCATCACCAAAAGGGCACAGCGCAATAGCATCCGAGTCTGTAATCAAAAAGTTGTCTTCCACCCTCAAGCCCCCGCCTCCTTCCCAATAGACGCCCGGTTCGATGGCCAGCACCATTCCTTCCTGTACGATTCCAGGGGCCGCCTGGTGGGCGAAAGGGGGCTCGTGAGCTCTCGCCCCAACTCCGTGAGCTACCGGATGGGAAGGCTGGCCGGGATAGCCCGCCTCCCCGATCCGCTTTCGAATGAGCCGATCGATGCCTCCCAGTTCGGCTCCGGGCCGACAGTAGTCGGCCGCTTCGAACAGGATCGAAAGCATCGAATCCAGGAGCCGTTCGTAGGCAGGGGTGGGTGGTTCTGGACACAGGTTCTTGGTCAAATCAGTCCAATAACCGTCCGCACAAACCCAGAGTTCGAAGAGAGTCGGTTGGTCGGCCTGAATGGGATTGTCTTTGGTTGCAGTAAAGGTTGCGATCCCGGGACCGGACCAAACCAAAGCAAAAGCCCGTGCCATCTCGATCTTACCCTTGTAGCCGATACCAACGGAATGGATGTGACCTTCGATCATGGCGGCCGCATCGCATTCCTTCATCTTTCCCGGCTCCAGGTGCTGTCGTGTGTATTCGAGACCGATTGCCGCCAACTCATTGGTCAGGCGCATGCGCTCGATTTCCTGGTCGGTCTTGATCATCCGACAGGCCACCAGCAGCGGAACCGCGTCTACTAGCTCTTGGCTGGCGCCTCGGATCGCCTCGAAATAGGGCTGGTTCAAGACGGTCGGCTCCCCCACCATTCGGTCACAGATCTGGGATCCTTGCGAGAGTTCGACACCCACCCGACGGGTCAAGCCGTCCGACTTGAGGATCTCCAGAGCTGCATCCAGGGAGCGCGATGTAGGGGGTCTGGGGTCACCTTCATCATAGAAACGAAAGGTCCTGATATCCGACGTCCAGGCGTTCCGGCGAGCGTTCTCAAGCTGAGCTTCGAGCACCAGCAAAGTGGGATCCTGGTCGGCACGGAATACCGCCATGGCATAGCCCTTCATGGGCCAATAATTGGTCAAATAGACGACATTATCGGGAGCCCTCACGACCAGGGCGTCCAGTTCTTGCTCAGCCATGCGGGACTGAACCCGGGCCAGTTTGATTCGATCAACTGGAAAAGCCATGGGCGCAACCTAGTCTATCGATTACAAAAGAGGAACTGTTACCGGCTCTGTAAACGGACGCTCCTGGGATAGTTCCCGCTTTCTACTGACTGGAGAATCTGAAAGAGGCGGTCGGCGTTACAAAAAGAGTCATCGATCACAACCCCCTTGGAGTGCAATGCATCCTGCAGGGCAGCCGCAATGGCATGGAGTGGCGCTCCGCCCCCTTCTCCCATTCCTTTGGCGCCATTGAAGCTAAACGGCGAGGGCGTCTCGATGCTGCCATAGCGTAGATTCGGCATATTCGTGATGGTGATAGGTATGTAATCGCTGAAGGTTGCCGTAATCATGTTGCCGAATTCGTCATAGTCACAACTCTCGTAAAGTGCTGCACCGATCCCGTGAGCTGCCGCGCCATGAACCTGTCCTTGGACGATCACCGGGTTGACGGCGGTACCACAGTCCTCGACACAGGCATAGGCCAGGATCTTCGGTGTGTAGGTTCCGCGATCGATCTCTACCACCGCAATGTGAAGTTGAGAAGCGTAGGTCAAGGTCAGATTCCCGTACTTCTTCTCGAGGTCGGGGACCTTAAACGGAGGTACGTAGACATATCGACAATTCAGAGTGAGTTCGCGCAGTTCCTCGGGAAGCTCTGCGTTGTTGACGCTGACAAGATTGGCCAGGCCCCAGTAATTAATAGACTTTCCGCTTTCGGGAACTCGCACCTCAGGCCCCTCTTCCCCCACGCCGAATTCCAGCTCGGACTCTTCGGCCCCCAGCATGAAGCTCGCCAATCTCGACATTTCCTTCCTGAGCTTGAGGGCGGCTCCGTGGACGGCTGAGAGTCCAGTCACGGCGAACTGGCTGGCATAAGTGCCGGAGTGGCCGGTATAGCTGTTCCACTCGGTGTTGAAACCGGTTCTGACGCGGACAGCATCGGGATGGACATTGAGCTCGTCGGCCACCACCTGGGCGGTGGTCGTCTCATGAGCCTGGCCCTGCGGGACACTACCCAGACTGACGACCAACTGGCCATCCATGTCAATCTTGATAGTCGCTGCCTCCGAGTTTCCCGAAAACGGTAAATACTTGTTCAGGATACGGGATTGGCCGAAGTTGTTGGTGCCGGAATCCAGAGTGGTGCCGATACCGATTCCAAAAAGACGGCCCTCGCTACGAGCCTTCTCGCGCACCTCGACAAAGTGATCCCAATCGATCAGCTTCTTGGCCTCCTCGAGCAGCTTGGGATAGTTCCCCGAGTCATATACACAGCCGTTTGGAGTGGTATATGGGAACGCTTCGGGTGGAATGTAATTGCGCAGACGCATGACATCGGAAGGGATTCCGAGCTGATGGGCCGAGATATCCAGAATCCGCTCCATGAACCAGAGGTGTTGGAGCCGGGAATAGCCCCGGTTGGGAGCGGTCGGACACTTGTTGGTGGTCACCTGGGAGAAGTCGATGCGCAGATTACGCACCTTGAGAGTTGCCGGAACCACCTGTGACCAAATCACGCATCCCAGCGGTTCGTAACGGGCGTAGGCTCCACAGTCGTCTACATGCTTCGACTCTACTGCAGTGATGACCCCTTCCGAGTCGAGTGCCACCCGGGTATTGAAATAGGTACGTTCGTTTCCGTGACCGCTCCCCAACAGATGTTCAGTGCGAGTTTCAATCCACTTTACGGGTTGCCCTTCCGCTTTTCTGGAGGCATAGGCACAAACTGCCATTTGCGGGTATGACGTGATCTTGATCCCGAAGCTGCCCCCAATGTCATGAGTTTCGACGTGGATCTGCTCGAGGGAGATTCCCATGGCTGCGGCCAGAAACTGGATCCCGAAGGTGGGGAAGGAGTTATTGCAAAGCAGATGGAGTTTGTTGATCCCGTCCCAGGTGGCGATCATCGCATTGTTCTCGAGAGGAGTGCTCGAAAAACGATGAAAATGGAGGCGATCGATTTCGACCACGTGAGCGGCTTCGCCGAAGGCTTCGTCGACCTCGCCCCACTCGAAAACATCCTGGTAGATCCGATTCGTACCGACCTCATCGTGCAGGATTGACTGGTCGGTCAGAGCCTGCTCGGCGGTGGTGACGCAATCCAGCATGTCGTATTCGACCTGAACCAGTTCGGCAGCATCTTCAGCGGCAGCCCGAGACTCAGCCGCCACCGCGGCAACCGGTTCTCCTTGATAGCGAACCCGTTTGACGGCCATTGGCTTGTCAACAAGCTTGGCTCCGGGCTCCGGGCCAATCTGCATGAACGGCTGGACCAGCTCTCCGACCTCCTGGCCGGTCAGGACACAGACCACTTCCGGATGGGCTTCGGCGGCCGAAGTATCGACCGATACTATCCGGGCGTGACCGTAGGGGGAACGCACGAAATGGAGGTAGAGCATACCGGCCATTTTGAAATCGTCGACGAACTTCCCTTTGCCCCGAATCAAGCGATCGTCTTCTTTCCTCCGCAGGGGCTGTCCTACCCAACGCTTCTTAACAGATCCGTCACTCACGGTTGGCACTCCTTCTTCCGTACATCGGGGGCTTCATTTCGAAGATCCACCGCCAAGCGCCGCCTGCAGGGAGTCAATCATCTGTTGAATATTCTTCTTGGCAAGCGGCTGCAGTAACCCCCGGGCCAAAGACGCAATTCGTCCGAACACCTGGGCTTCCCCGATCCACTCCACACGGGTTCCTCCATCTGAGGGGACCAATTCGAAGCCGGCATTCAGATTGATGGATCCTCCCGCCATGCTTCCATTGCCGATATAGCTCGCCTTGTGGTGGGGCTGATTGTCGTCCAGCTTGAGTTTGATGGTGGCAGTTCCGCGGATGTGGGAGACGCCTACTGCGAGCTTAATGACGTAGGCATCATCCGACTTTTCCAATCCCTTGAAGTCGGGAAGCAGAGGAGCTAACTTCTCAGGGTCGCTCAGGAAATCAAAGACTTCCTGTGGGCTACGGGCAACCTGAAAGTCGCCACTATGGGTGATTCTCATAACCTCACTCCTACTCTTGAGCTCGCATCTGTTGGGCGGCAGCTCCAATCGCCTTGATGATGTTCTGATATCCGGTACAGCGGCAGATATTCCCAGCCACCCCTTTGCGAATCTCATCCTCGGTCGGGTTGGGATTCTTTTCCAGCAACGCCAGGGCAGACATGAGGAATCCCGGTGTGCAATAGCCGCACTGCAAGCCATGGCAAGTGGAAAATCCCTCTTGCAGAGGATGCAGCTTTTCATCCTGGACCAGACCCTCGACGGTGAGGATCTCGGTCCCATGTGCGGAGAGGGCAAAGACGGTACACGACTTGATGCTTCGTCCGTTCATCAATACCGTGCAGGCACCGCAGTAGGTACTCTCACATCCGATATGAGTGCCGGTCAGATTCAAGTCTTCGCGCAGGAAGTCCACCAGCAATTGGCGTGCTTCTACTTCGCGCTCATATTTCTTTCCGTTTACGCTAAATTCAATTTCAACTCGATCGCTTGGATTAAGCATAGTAGTGGCTGACCTCCACTTTCTCTCCCCGGCACCTTCGGATGGCAAACTGGGTGGCTCTTTCGACCAGTGTCCTGACCAGAGCGCGCTTGTACTCGGCACTTCCCCTTTTGTCCGATTGGGGATCGGATGCGGCGGCGGCGGCCTCGGCGGCACGCACGATTTGTGCCGGAGTTACCTCTTTTCCAACCAGTTCCTTTTCGGCGGCAGTCGCATGAACCGCGGTTAATCCCACCGAACCCAGGTAGAGCCCGGCCTCCGTGCAGGTTCCATCCGACAACGTCAACTGGACAGCGGCGGCGGCGGAAGCATAAACCTGAGCACAACGTTTGAACGCAACATAGGCTCCTCCGGTCCCGGCACCGGGACGAGAGATCTTGATCTCGGAGACCACTTCTTCAGGTGCCAAGGTGGTGGTATAGGCATCGACAATCAGATCCCTGAGCGGAATCTGCCTCTCTCCCGCAGGCCCAACCATCCTGATTCGAGTGCCTAACGTCAAGAGGACCGGAACCCAGTCTCCGCTTGGATCCGCTTCTGCTATCGACCCGGCCACCGTGCCCCGGTTGCGGACCTGGAGGTCAGCAATTCCAGCAGCGCAGTCACCCACGATTGGAATCTGTTTGGCCATCTCCGAATTTTCGACATCGGCATGCCGCACCAGAGGTCCAAGCCGGACGCTTTCAGACTGCGTATCAATGAAACTCAGATTGGGAATGAAATTGAGATCGACAAGATGACTGGGAGCAGCGAGGCGGAACTTCATGAGCGGAATCAAGCTCTGGCCTCCGGCCAGCAAACGGGCCTCTCCGCCCAGCTCCGACAGTAGCCGGGCCGCTTCTCCTAGCGATTTTGGCCGGACATATTCGAAGGGGTACGGATACATTCAGTGACTCCCAGGTTCAGAGACATACCCGCTCGGCCCCTGTGCCGGTGGTGAGAACGGGTTGTGCGTAACAGCCTACATTATGCCCGCCCGTGATCCTTTTGAAAACCCCAATCAGGTCGCCATCGCGGGCCGTAAGGAGGCCCTGAATCCCAGTGACTTTTGCCGACCTTTGAGAGTCACATTTGGCCGAGTATCAGTTCGGACGTGGCTCCACTCCCATCGGAGATTCTGATTGCCTTGCTTTTCCGAAGGCAATCCACGTTTTGTAGGAGTCACCTCCAGGTGGCAAACTCCGGGGCGTTTGGAACTTACTCGCTTCGATAGCGCTCTTTAGGACATTGTATTTCGGTGGTTGATTACGCAGACACCTCTTAGCCCTTCCAAACGGAACGCAGTTCGCGAACCCCCCGGAGGGCCCGATTCACATGATCTTCTGTATTGTAGATATGCGGGCAGAGTCGCAGGCCACCGGTTCCGGCGCCAGCAATTCCGTACTCCTGGTAGAGACGGTTCGCTAACTCTCTCCGTTTGTCGGAAGGGACTCGCATAATGCAAACTCCACCCGACAACTCGGGCTCCTGTGGTGTTACCAGAGGCGCTCCTAGACCCGCCAGTTCACTCTTTAGGTGGTGGCTCAGCTCGCGAATCCGCGCTTCAACCCGAGGCATCCCGATCCGCTTCAGGAAATCAGAGGCGACCCCCATCGCTGCAAGACAGGCATCATCCCGTTGCCCGAGCGATTCGAACTTGCGAGCTCCTACCAAATTGGTCGCCGCATCGGCGCCCCATCCGGGAGCGATGACACTGGGCCAGAGCCTCTCGATCCAATCCCGTTTCACATAGAGAATCCCTGCTTCCTTGGGTCCCATGAACCACTTGTGGGAGCTGGCAGAATAGGAATCGCAACCCATTTCGGTCAGGTTGAGATCGAACGCTCCCCAGGTCTGGGCCCCATCGACGTGAACATAGATTCCCCGTCGGTGAGCCGTCTCGGCAAGTTCCCGGATCGGTAGGCAAATTCCGCTCACATTGGACACATGGGAGACAGCCAGCACCTTCGTTCGCACTCCCAACGCTTGCTCGAACACCGTCATGAGCTGCCCCTGACTAGAGGGGTTCTCGGGCGTGGAAACGGTCTTTATCTGAATCCCAAAGCGCTCGGCCCGTACTTTCCAGGCTACCAGATTGGTGGGATGGTTCTGATCCCAGAGAACGACCTCGTCTCCGCGCGCGAGAGGAAATCCGTTATTGATTATATTGTTGGCTTCGCTTGTATTCCTCACCAGGGCCAGCTCATCGGGATCCACTCTCAGCTGAGAAGCGATTCCACTGCGAGCCTCTTCTCGCAGACCTGAGTACTTGGCCCGATTGTTGGAAGAGCAGTCTTCATCGATGTCCTCGGTCCAATTGGCCACATGGCTACTGACGATCCTGGGTGAAGGGCAAAGATTGGCGGAGTTCATGGGCACTTTTTCTTCACGAAAAGGGAACATCCCGCGAATCGACTCCCAGTATGAGGAGGTATTCTCAGAAGGGACCTCGGCCTGAAGTCGACTCAGCAAAGTGCTGGCCGCAATGGAAGAAATCAGAAAGTTTCGTCGATTGGTGGGTTGGAACATGGCTGCCTCGCTGTTTTTATAGTTGGAAGACACAATGCCTACTATATTCGCTTGAGGCCAGCCCAGAAGCAATGGCAAGTACAAGCAATCGTCAACGCCAGTCGCGCCTGACGTTCTTATTCCGGAGGCCATCAGGCGGGTCCATTGGGCCGAGAAAGGGGAGCACTAAAGATGGGATTTCCATGATCGAAGTGAACAATCTGCGCAAGACCTTTGGAGAATTAGTGGCGGTTCGAGACGTTACTTTCCAAGTCGAGTCGGGACAGATCTTCGGGTTGCTGGGCCCTAACGGCGCGGGGAAATCGACCACCATTGGATGTATCTGCGGCCTGCTCAAACCGAGCGGAGGAACTATCCGGCTCCTCGGTCACGATGTGGTCCGTGACGGTCCACGATCGCGGCAGCAGCTGGGAGTCGTGCCCCAGGAACTGGCCCTCTATGACGACCTTTCGGCGGTCGAGAATCTGAAATACTGGGGCGCTGTCTATGCTTTGCGCGGCAAGCAACTCCAAGCTCGAGTCGATGACGTGTCAGCCAGCATCGGACTGGTCGATCGAGCCGGTGATTCAGTCAGGACTTTTTCAGGCGGAATGAAACGCCGGCTCAACTTTGGCTGCTCGATCGTACACCAGCCCCAGGTGCTACTACTCGACGAGCCGACGGCGGGGGTGGATCCTCAATCCCGGGAACGGCTCCTCGATTTGGTGAGAGCCGAAGTAGCCACAGGAACCTGCGTCCTGTACACCACTCATTACATGGAGGAGGCGCAGGCCTTGTGCGATCGGCTGGCTATCATTGACCATGGCGAAATCATCGCAGCCGGAACCCGTCCTGGATGCAAACCTTACAGAAAGCGATACCGTCGGGCTGGACGATGGACGCCCTGCACCAACTCGTGAGCTTTCAAGCTGGCTGGAGCTCGGGACTGACAGCTGTGATTCTGCTGGGACTGGGGGCCCTCCTAGTCGGCTCGCTGGCTAGCCGCGCGTTCCGTTACCAGTGAAAGGGCTGTTCCGGGCTAGGGACCTGTCCGAGTAATGGAGCGTGGTCGCGAAAGGCTGGTAAATTCGGGACATAGAGTTCTAATCCTGTCGTTCGGATAGGATACCAAAGCGGCAGCTCGATTTCTTGCAACCCGCCAGGTCACAGACAACGATCCCGCTGCAGCACCAAATCGCTTCGGCCCTGACTAAAGAGTCGTCCCCCGGCCCGGAGTGCGCCGATTTGGAGGGCGCGTAGCTTGTGAAGAGCCTTGAGAAATCTCCCTCGCTCACGCTTCGGGCTCCGAAAGATTTTGGTCAATAGACATCTTACTTCGCCTCATGAACCAGCCCACTCCCAGAGCGAGCCAGATCAGAGAATGCTCAGCCAGTCGGGTCGTCGCCCACCAGGCCGGATCAAAATCATGGTATTCGAAGAAGAACCGCAGATAGTAGAGAGCCGCCACGCCACTGATAGTCAGGGTCCCGAGCAGAGCGGGCAGACTGTCAGAAATCACCATCAGCAGCAAAAGAGGGATGGCGTACCAGGGGAAAGGGGTTGGCATCACCAGGTACCAGGTCAAGATCACCCATTGAAATTGGCGGGCCAGGAGCAGGGTCGAGGCAGGGTGAGCGTTTGCATCATGCCTCGGCAAGACCCCCGGGGCCGGGTCTGCTATGCGACGTTGCCACAGAGGCAGCCCGATGGCAACAGCCACACTGATGGCGGCAGCCCAATAACGGGGATTCGGTAAGAACCAGTCGAGGAAAGTGAAGAAGCCTTCGTTCATACGCCATTCGTTGGCATAGATGAGCAATCCGCGGAAGAGCCGGTCTGGCCCAAGACTTGCGAAAGGGGCGAATCCCAGCAAGACCAGCAAACCTGAGACAGTACCCAGATAAACGATATGCTGCCAGCTTCGGGAGGATCTCCAGACGAAGACCAGCACGGCCGGAGCCAGCAGCAAAGGGTAGAGCTTGGAAAGAACTGCGGCCGCCAAAGCGGCAGCTGCCAGGCTCAGCCACTTTAGGCTCCAAAACCGCTGAAAGGCGATCAGTGAGAGTAGCAATAGTGACACCCACAAGGCTACCAGGACATCCAGGTGGGCTGAATTGGCTACTTCTTTGAGGAGCAACGGGTTCCAGGCATAGAGAACTATCCACCCCCGGCGCCCGGCCAGTAGGTCGACCAGAGGTACGAGAGTCAGCAGGGTCAACAGATCAACGAGGAGGAGTATTGATCTTTGCCCTGTCCAATTCCAGCCCCCGATTAACGCTCCTCCGGCGAAAACGGCCTGCGCCAAAGGTGGATAGATCGTAGGGATCTGCGGATACCCGATCCGCTGCAGGGTCTGCTGGGCTTCTTCAGATCCCAAACTCGAACGGAGTTCCGGTTTGCCTTCTTCCAGGACCTCCCAGGGAGAAAACTCATATGGGTTTCCCCCGTGGATCAAAACTTGGCCGTCCAAGACATATCGGTAGACGTCGTTTTCTTGAATGAGTTCCGAAGGAAACAGAATGATGCGGGCCAGCATCGCAATTCCGACAATGAGCAGGAGCGAGCCACTTCCATTCGTCCTCCATACCCCGTAGAAGGCGGCAACGAAGAACAGCCAGGCCAGCCCGTACAAGATCAGGAAACTCAGTATTGGGCGGTCACTGTGCCCTTCTCCGTAGATGAATTGGCAACTGAGCAAAGTCCAGCCTACGATGCTGGCCAGCAAGCCGAGCCCGCAAATCAATAGCCAAAGATCTGATTTCTTCAAATCACTCAAAGCATTACTCGGACGGGCTCCTAGGAGTGTGCGCGGCAGAAAATTGATTTCAATACCGGTCCTTCCGGGTGCTGCGTCTATAATAGGGTTGCGCAGCGGAGAACAGACAAGGAAACTACAGACATGAATCTTGACATATTCCAAGCTCTACCGGATGAGAGCCGACTCTGGGTGTACGGCTTCAAAACTAGTCTGAACGGGAAAGAGAGGAAAGTCCTGGAGGCGAGATTATCGTCTTTTCTCCCTCATTGGGAGACGCACGGGACCCGTGTGGAGGGAGTTTTCTGCATCTTTGAAGATCGGTTTCTCATGCTTTCCGGCTATGCTCCCGGGGGGATCTCGGGGTGTGCTGTCGATTCCTCGGTGCGGGTGTTCAAGCAGTTGCAGGCGGAAGGGCTGGATGGACTCGAGCGCAGCCAGGTCTATTTCCGAGCTGAGGACGGGAGCATTCAGGCCGTCCATTTCACGGAGTTTCAACCCGCCATCGAAGACGGACAAGTGGGGGCTGCCACTCCGGTCTTCGACACCAATCTCGGTTCTCTCGGACAGCTCCGCCAGCAAGGCTTCGAAAAGCCGTTCGCCGAGAGCTGGCACGCGCGGGCTTTTTCGCTGCCCCAGAACGCCTGAGGGGAAGTATTGCGCGCATTGTTCATGAAGGGAATTGGGCCCAAAGTAACCTATGGGCCGTCTCAAAACCTCCCGGCAGGACGGCTCGGGCGGAAACTCGTAGGATAACCTCCCAAGTTGTCATCCCATTCAAGTTTTAGGTTAGTGGTAGCTCCTGCTGCGCGCCGGATCATTCAAAAAAGAAACTGGAAGAGCTCCCTCGCTCGTCGCGGAACCAAGTTTCATCTTGGCGAGGCATTCGCCTCACACCGACAAGCAGCGTTGCTTTTATGCTCTAACCTTTGCCCCAACCCGTTGTATCAGAACCCGCATCGTGTCGGAGATGCCTCCCGGAGCCAACAGATCGCGAATCCCGAGCCGCTCTCGAATACGCTCGGGGTGGAGAACACCGAAGTTTTCTTCGCGGGCCAGTTCGGCCTCGAGTCCCCACTGCGCCAGGAACTCACGTTGAGTGATCAAGGGTTCGGATTGCCAGCCCAATCGCCGCCCAGCCTCTTCCAGCACCCGAAAATTCACGTGTACTGTCAGATCATCTATACCGGGGGCTCGGTAGGGATCGCCGTGAGCCCGATGCCCCGAATAGCACATCAGAGTCCCGGTAGCCCGATCGCCAGCCGCGTAATCCCGGCGAAGATATCCGTAATCAATGGTCACAACGACTCCCCGCTTGATCTTTCGTGCTAGTTCCGTCAGTACCTCGACCATTCGCAGGTTGACTTCATAGATCCAACCCTCCCTGGGAGGAGGGAATCCCTGCTCCAGATAGCGTCTGACGGCGGGCTCTGACGTCTCGTGAAGCACCTCTAGGAGTCCCCCTGCTTGATTCCGCCGGACGAAGATCTCGAACAACCGCCCGCCCCGGTAGAGGACCCGGCGCACGGGCAGAGCATCGAAGAATTCGTTACAGAAAACGATCCCCTGGATGGACTCGGGAATAGTGTCTCCCAGCTCGACTGGTGTGTAGTGGACCCGTTTCCATAACTCCGGTTGTACGCTCTCGAAGAATGCTTGCAATTGGTGACCTAGCAGAGCGCGATCCGCTCCCAGTTCGACCAAGTCGAGGCAAGGCGGAGAACCGAGCTCGCGGTCGTAGTCAGCCATTGCACGGCCCAAGAGACGACTAAACAACGGCGTCAGATGGGGAGAGGTGATGAAGTCTCCGTCTTTTCCGACCCGACTGCGATCCGGCTTGCCGTAGTACCCATGGTTCGGGTGGTAGAGACAGCGCTGCATATATTCCTCGAAACTGATCTCCGGTTTTGACGGCCAGAGCGAAGCCAGCATTGAGAAATCTGTTTCAGGGCTCATCGTTTCCACGTCCTGGGAGGGCACTGGTGCTTAATCCCGTAGACCATCATTCCCAACTCGATTTCGGCAATCTCCCTCGCTGACGCTTCGGGCTCCGAAAAGCTGGACTTAGCTAACCAGTTCCAGTCCGCGAAAGAAGTAGCCGATCTCAAACTCGGCCGATTCCTGACTGTCACTTCCGTGGACGCAGTTGCGTTCGATGCTCTCGGCGAAGACTCTACGAATGGTGCCTTCATCTGCCTCCACGGGATTGGTCTTGCCCATCAATTCGCGCCAACGGGGAATGGCATTTTCCCCACGCAGCACGATCACGACGATCGGGCCTTCCGACATGAATTGGGTCAGTGACCCAAAAAAGGGACGTTCGCGATGGACATAGTAGAAGCCTTCGGCATCAGTCCTGGTGAGGTGGATGAGGCGCATCGCGACGACTTTGAGATCGGCATTCTCAGCGCGCTGCAGGACTTGGCCGATTATATTCTTCTTGGTGGCGTCTGGTTTGATAATGGCCAGTGTTGCTTGCTGCATCTGGCTCCCCTTTCTTTCGGTTCGTTTTCGAGCTCGCTCCTGGCAAAAACCAGGTACTCAGAGAAGGCTCTGGATGGTCGAGCCCATTTCGGCGGGGCTTTCCACCACATGAATGCCGCACTCACCCATGACTCGCATCTTTTCTTCAGCGGTGCCTTTACCCTGAGAGATGATGGCCCCGGCGTGCCCCATACGGCGCCCCGGAGGCGCAGTTTGGCCGGCAATGAATCCGACCACCGGTTTCTCGAAATGATCTCGGATAAAGGCTGCCGCTTCCTCTTCGGCAGAGCCACCGATCTCTCCGATCATCACGACAGCATCGGTATCGGGATCGGCGGCAAAGGCCTTCATCACATCCACGAAGCTGGTACCGCTGATCGGGTCTCCCCCAATTCCGACGCAGGTGCTCTGCCCGATACCCAGCGACGACAGTTGTCCCACCGCTTCATAAGTCAGGGTTCCACTTCGGGAGATCACTCCGACTCTACCTGAACGGTGAATATGGCCGGACATGATACCAATCTTGCATTCCCCTGGAGTAATGATTCCTGGACAGTTGGGACCGATCAAACGGGTTGTTTTTTCCTGCAGAAACTGCCAGACCTTGATCATGTCTTGGACAGGAATCCCCTCCGTGATACAGACCACCAGTTCGATGCCTGCGGCGGCGGCCTCCATGACAGCGTCGGCGGCAAAGGGCGGAGGAACGAAAATCGCACTGGCATCTGGCTGCTCGGCGGCGACTGCGTCTGCTACGGTATTGAAGACTGGAATGTCCTCATGCCTGGAACCCCCTTTTCCGGGCGTCACACCAGCTACCACTTTAGTGCCATACTCCCGGCTCTGGAGGGTGTGAAAGGTCCCTTCTTTCCCGGTCAACCCCTGGACCAACAAGCGAGTAGAACGACCAACCCAAATTGACACTATATCCTCTCTTCCAAACTATCTTGCTTGCGTATTGGCTGACTCGTCAGCCTACCCCTCCGGGCCGCCGCGGATATTTAAGAATGGAACCTAGCAAGGGTCGCCTCGGTTGCCGACGGCGCTTCTGTAGGACGCCCACCTTCAAGCTGTCTCAAAACTAGCCAGAATCGCACTTTGGCCTTTCAGAAGAACAGAGTTTTGAAACCGTGGAAGGCGCCTTTCCAGGCGGCGATCGTATTGAAAATAAGAGCTTGTAGTCGGGCCTGACGGTCCTTTCGCGGCCTCGGAAGGCCCCTCCCACGATCCTGAAATCACTCTTTCTACGCTTGCCACGGAAGTTTTGAGACAGCTTGACCTTGGGTGTCATCTTCTCACTCCGCCTTCCAATGCACTGACGTAGAGCCAAGCAAGGTGCTTGGCCTACGAGAGCGTCCTGCCACAGCCCGCTGACCCGGCCAAGCTTCAGGTTAGCAACTCAGTCCCCGCCAGGGAGCAGACTTTCTGGGCTGCGTCCGCCATGCCTTCGGCAACCGTGAAGTTCAACTGCGATTCGCGCAAGATCTCACGTCCGCGCTCGACATTGGTTCCTTCCAACCGCACCACGACAGGCACATCGACACCCATATCGCAAAAAGCCTGGACAACCCCCTCGGCTACGGTATCGCAGCGCATGATTCCGCCGAAGATATTAATCAAAACCGCCTTGACGTTCTGGTCCGACATCAGAATCTTGAAAGCACTCTTGACCTGCCCAACATTGGCCCCTCCCCCCACGTCCAGAAAGTTAGCCGGACTTCCTCCGGCCAGCTTGATAATGTCCATGGTCGCCATAGCCAGTCCGGCTCCGTTGACCATACAGCCCACGGTACCGTCCAGCTTGATGTAATTCAGCCCATGGCGGGAGGCTTGAATCTCGAGCGGCTCTTCTTCTTGAAAGTCTCGGAAAGCAAGGATGTCGGAATGCCGGTAGAGGGCATTGTCGTCGAAATCCATCTTGGCATCCAGGGCCAGTACATCGCCATCTCCGGTCAGGATGAGAGGATTGATCTCAACCAGCGAAGCCTCTGTTTCTTGGAAGGCGTCGAACAGAGCAAACATCAATTTGACAGCCTTTGTCACTGATTTCCCTGGCAGTCCCAGGCCAAATGCGATTCGTCGAGCCTGAAACCCCTGCAACCCGACCGCCGGATCCACGTATTCCTTGAGGATCTTCTCCGGATGATCGCGAGCCACATCCTCGATCTCCATGCCACCTTCTGAGCTGGCCATGATCAAAGGCTGACGGGCCGTTCGATCAACCAGGATCCCGAGATAGAACTCGCTCTGAATGTCCTGACCCTTCTCGATCAAAACCCTACGTACGATTCGTCCCTCTGGACCGGTCTGTGGAGTGACCAGGACCATGCCTAAGATGGCACTAGCATACTTCTCGGCCTCTTCTGGAGAGCGGGCGATCTTGACACCTCCCCCTTTCCCCCGGCCGCCGGCATGAATCTGTGCCTTTACCGCCACGACTCCGCCCAACCGATCAGCCACATCAAAGGCTTGCGCGCTATCCTGAACCACCACACTATCGGGAACTGGCACTCCGTATTGCCGCAAAATCTGCTTGGCCTGGTACTCATGTATCTTCATGGCCTGTATAGGAAAGCACGATGTCTCTTGCGATTCAAGAAGAGAGGTCCCACAACTATTCGAGCAGGGACGGATAGCCCACATAACATGCTAGAATCTCACTCACTTGGAGCAACCGCTTGAGCAACCAGGCAACACTCGAAACGGATCTCTTGATCGTCGGTACTGGCTTTGCGGGAGCCTCAACCGCCTACCACCTGAGCCGCCAGTTCGAGGGAACGATACTGCTGGTCGACAAAGAAGACCAGCCAGGTACGCACGCCTCGGGGCGCAACGCCTCACTGTTTTTTCAGCCGACAGCTCCCCCTTCGATCCGTGACCTCCTGGTTCGCAGCCGGCTTGCCTACGAAGGCCTTCGCGAGCAGATCGGTTTTCGGCAACATGGTTCTTTGTTGTTGGGCCGGGAAAGCGAGCTGGTTGGCCAGTCGCAGGACTCTCGCCTGGGTTCGCGACTAGTGTCGAATGAGATCGTCAAACAGCGAATACCGTTGCTTGACGGACATGAATTTGAAGCAGCGCTTTGGACCGGGACCGACGGAGTTGTCGATATCCACAAGCTGTTGAGCTTCTACCTAGAGGGGGCACGTAGCCAGGCTGTCAAGATGCAGCTGAATTGTGAAATTCTGGCGCTCGAGTCGTTGTCCCCGTTCCAATTCCGATCAAGCGTGGGCACGATTCGGGCCAACGTCGTAATCAACGCCGCAGGGGCTTGGGCTAGTGCCCTTTCCAGAATGTGTTCCGCGACACCGGTACCCCTCATCCCGATGAAGCGCCACCTCTTTGTGTTGGACGGTCAGACGATCGAGACGGAGGAGAGACCCATCGTTTGGAACAGCTGTGCCAATTTCTACTTCAGACCTGAAGCCGGCGGTCTCCTGTTTTGTATCTGTGATGAGGAGCCCTCCACTTCGCTGGTGACCACGATCAGTGCGGAGATCCGTGAGCAACTGGCCGAGGTGTTGTGGAAGCAGTTACCTCAACTTCGTGACGCATCGCAGCGAGAGGCTTGGGCGTGTTTCCGGACTCCCACCCCCGACGGTCTCTTCGCGCTCGGCTGGGATGCCCAATTGGATGGCTTCTTCTGGGTAGGTGGGCTGGGAGGAAGTGGAATGGGGAGCAGTTGGGCAGTCGGTGAAGAGGCGGCGCGACTGATCCTGGCCGGTCCGATGGAAAGGATAGAGGCCATGGACCCCGCCCGTTTTGACAAGCCGGCTGATGGCCGGATCATTCAGGACTGAAACTGGGCGATTTGGAGTGCGTGTAGCTTGGGACGACGGACACGGAACACTTCAGACTCGGCGCTTCTGATCTTTGCGCGCGGATACTAAAGCGGTAGCTCTCTTTACAGCAAACCTGCAAGAGCTGCCGCCAACGACCCGCTACCGCACTCCAAGGCGCCTTCGGCGCAAGAATTGAAGTTTCAGCCTAGCCCATCCCCCGGCTGCGCCGGATCATTCAGAAAAGAAACTGAGCTCCCTGTCAGCCACAAAGGGGGGGATGATGTGGCAGAGGAAAGCCCTGTTTCAGAACCGTGGGAGGCGCCTTCTGAGGCGGCGATTCTATTGAAAATAGAATCTTTATATTCGGGCCTGACGGTCCTCTCGCGGCCTGGGAAGGGCCCCCCAACCTTGAAGGTGACTCCTACAATGCGTGACCGGCTCGGGAGCGGCAAAGCAAGCAAGATTGCCGGCACTTGAAGAGTCTCCGCATCGATTGCTTTCTCGGAAAGGCTCCCTGCGAAGCTCCGCCTCGAACCGACGAAGGTACGAAGAAGAAATGCCGGGAGTTTTGGCGTCAACCTGAGCTCTTTCCCGCCCCGGGCTGGCGCCATGCGGCTCAGATGATCTTTCCGCCTTCCTCAGGACCGGCGGTCGAGCCCATCCGGCCCAACTAGGCACCGACAACGAAGCCAAGCGGTAGTCAGTTCCCAGTTTCGGAAACTTGACTCCACTGTATACAAGTTGCAAGGGAGAGGTGGCTACGGGCGACGTCGGCGAGCATCGATCTTTTTGAGGTTTTCTAGTTCTTTGTTGAGCTGTTCCAATTTCGCATCCCGGTCGGCGACAGTCTGGACTTGGTGTTGCAATTGTTCGAGAAGCTGACCGAGGATGTGTAACGCTAGCTCTTGCTCGTCGAGCACAGCTTCTTCAGGAATCAGCAGCTGCAGCCATCTTCGGGCAAGCCTCTGGTCCTCTGGAGAACCGACCGAGCAGGACATCACAGCCTGGGCAGCAACATGCCATGGCAACGGCGGCTGTCCCGCGCGCCACAGGTCTCGATAAAGGGAGCAGGCAACCTTCAAATCGAGAACTCGGTACCGCTCGTCGGCTTCCGACCAGGGGGTGGCAGAAACAGGGTGGGTCTCGGGAAGCCTGGTACCAGTGCTCGGCGCTTCGGGGGCATCGGGCACAGGAACCGTCGTCTGAGGAGAACTGACCACGATAGGTGGTTGGGAAATCGTCCCCTGACCGGCCTTTTTCCTGCAGCCCGTGGAAATCAGAACCAGGGCCAGGCACGAGCTTAGTGCCGCGTTCAGGAAATAGCGTGCTCTCGTTTGACGCCTCCGCTCTCTAGACATTGCGCCTCTGCTTCCGTCTGAGCAAATCAGCCACGGGACCTTCCCGCCGCAGAATTACTGAAAAACAATTTCCTCCTTCTTTGCCGACTTCTTCCACCCAAATGAAACCGTCATGAGCTCGCACAATCGAGCGACTGATTGCCAAGCCGAGGCCGACTCCTCCCGATCGGATCGGCCGCCCCTGGGTTTGATGATAGCGGCGAAAGATCTGTTCCTGCTCCCCGGCCGGGATGGAGGTTGCCTGGTCCCGAAAGTCGATCCTGACCCAGTGGGTTTCTCGGGAACCCAACGACTCTCGGATTCGTTTGGGCAGCTTCCGGAGGTTAAGAGAATTGGGCTGCAACTCGACCCGAATCGTCGATTCAGGTGGGGAGTATTTGAGAGCGTTGTCGAGCAGATTGCGGAATACCTGGGAAAGCCGCTCTGGGTCGCAACTCAACACGACCCCGTCTCCGGGAAGGTCTAGCTCTACTTGGCTCTGACGCTCCTGAATCAACCCCTGAAATCCCTGGACCACATCCTGGAGTACGGGTTGAAGGGAAGCTTCTCGAAACTCATGACGAAGCGCCCCAACTTCGAGCCGAGAATAATCCAGAATGTTGTTCAAGAGTCGCATCAACCGGTCTCCCGATCGATGGTTTAGTTGGAGCATCTTCCGCTGCCGAGCAGGAAGCTCTCCCGCCAATCCCTCGAGAAGAAGGCCAGTCGTCTCCTGCATTGAAGCCAGTGGAGCCTTGAGTTCGTGACTGATGGTTGAGAAGAACTCCTTCTTGTGTTGTTCCAGCTCTTGAAGGTCCCGCACCATACTGTTGAAATCGCGAGCCAGGCCAGCCATGTCTTCATCCTCGGGAGGTTGGATCCGTGCACTGAAATCCCCTGCAGCCAGCCTTCGTGTAGCCGCCGTCAGAGTCTCCAACGGTCCCGTGATGGAGCGCACGATGAAAAAGGTGGCCATAGGCCCCATGACAACCGCGACGAGCACCGCAACCAGCGCCACTGTTAGAGCCCGTTTACCCGCCTCACGAGCAGCGTCATCGGCTGCCTCCAACTGTCTGCGTGTAATCGGCAGTAGCCTCCGAACTTCCTCGATCACCTTGAGCAATGCAGCATCCACCTCGCGCGCTGTCTCGACCGGCACATTGACACCCTTGGTTTCAAGCCAGGGTCTCAGGATGCGCTCGAACTGGTCCCACTCCTCGGACACCATCGTCAATTGATCCAACTCGGACTTCGAGACGTCCAACTTCCGAAAGCGGGAAAGTTTCTGGCCGATTTCGGCAAAAAGTTCAATCAGGTCGGATGCATAGGGTTCGGGATCGCTCGAGATGAAGAACTTGGCAGTAAATTCTTCGACCAGGGCTAGATCATTTTGGAGTCGCACTGTGCCTTGCCCCATGTCGTAGTTGATGGCCGAGAGACGTGTCGTCAAATCTACAACACGCAGGATTGTCGCGTATTGATAAATCAACACAACGACCAGAAGCACGGTGAAGCTCAGGAAGCCAACACTAATTCGAGTACCGATTCGCATAGGCGCAGCCTTCGGGCAGCGCGAACTTCAGCTGAACCCGTAGGACTTCAGTTTATTCCGGATCGTCTTGACGTCCAATCCGAGTTGGCGAGCGGCCTCTGCCTTATTGTTATTGACGCGTTCCAGGGTCTGAAGTATCAGAGCTTTCTCTGCTTCGGCCGCTGTTATCCCTGGGGGCAAGACCACTTTGGGATCGGCGAGCTTCTGATTCCGCACATAAGGGGGCAGATGATGGGGCTCGATCCAGCCGGCGCGCGCTACTACCACTGCCCGTTCCATGACGTTTCTCAATTCCCTTACGTTGCCCGGCCACGAGTAACTCTGACAATAGTCTTGCGCTTCCGGCCCCATGGCCTCCACTTTCATCCCGTGCTTCTGGTTGAATTGCTCGAGGAAGTGTTCTATCAGGAGGATCAGATCGGAATCTCGCTCACGAAGGGAAGGGAGCGGGATCTGGAACACGTTGATGCGATAAAAGAGATCTTCGCGCAAACGACGTCGCTCAATCGCTTCCAAGGGATCGCGATTGGTGGCACAGATGATGCGCACATCGACCTGAAGTTCGGAGGTACCCCCTACCCGGCGCAGTCGCCCGTCTTCCAACACTCGCAGGAGCTTGGGTTGCAGTTCGATTGGCATCTCGCCAATTTCGTCCAGAAAGAGGGTGCCGCCATCTGCCATTTCGAAACAGCCGGCCCGGGATGCTATGGCTCCGGTGAAAGCCCCGCGCTCGTGGCCGAAGACTTCGCTCTCGAGCAAGTCCGACGGGATGGCGGCCGTGTTGACGGGTACAAAAGCCTGCTTTGCCCGCCGGCTCAGCTCGTGCACAGAGTGCGCCGTCAGCTCTTTGCCCGTCCCGCTGTGGCCGGTGATCAGGACGGGCGCGTCGGTGGCAGCCGCAATCCGAATCTGTTGGTAGACCTCGCGCATCGCCTCTGACTGCCCCACGAAAGGGCCAAATGTCCCGTCCTTTTCGAGACTCGTGCGCAGTTCACCACCTCGCTCTCGCGTCTCGCGGCGGTCTCTCAGATCTTCCAACAGGCTTTTCAGTTTGGAATACTCAATCGGTTTGGTCAGAAAGTCGGTAGCCCCCTTCTTCATAGCTTCGACGGCGAGATCGACCGTTCCATGGGCCGTCATCAAGATCAGTGCGGATCGAGGACAAGAAGCTGTCAAACTCTGCAGGAGTTCGAGACCATTCATGCCGGGCATTACCACATCAGAAATGACAACGTCAAAGGATCGGGCTTTAGCCTGGGCCAGACCTCGACTTCCGTCAGCAGCTGTTTCTACAGCGAAATTCCACGATTCGAGACGCAGTCGCAAGACCTCGCGTATCGCCTCGTCATCATCAATCACCAACACTCGCAGCCCATCTGCCATCATCGACTTCCTTCTTCGACAATTGTAGTCGGAAATGCCTAGTGCTGGACAGCAGCATGCTAATATCCCCATGTTCCTTGAGGAGGCTGATTGCAAAACCCACTGCTGTATGAAATCAGTACTCTGCCCTGGCTCTATGAATTGGCAAACGAAGAAGGAAAGTGGCTTAGTCTTTCTGAGGTTCCGAACGCCGAATGGGACCGCCTGGCCAGACAGGGCTTCAACCTAATCTGGTTGATGGGCATGTGGAAGAAAAGTCCCGAAGGGAGGCGGATCTCTCTCCTTCGAGAAGATGTGCGCCCTGTTTATGACTCCGTCTTGCCAGGCTGGACGGAAGAGGACGTGCTCGGCTCCCCCTATTCAATTCAGAGCTATGAACCCGATCCCGCTATCGGCACCTGGCAGGATCTGAAGTCGGTTCGAGAGAAACTTAAAAGCCGGGGCATGGGGTTGATTCTGGACTTCGTTCCTAACCACACGGGTCCCGATCACCCTTGGGTCGCATCCTATCCCGAAAGATTCGTAGTGGGGCCCAAGCGAGCATGGGAGGATCATCCCGAGTCCTATTTCCGGCAACCGGGCGGCGGCCGGGAGCATGCCATAGCCCGAGGGCGAGATCCTTGTTTTGATCCCTGGCCAGACACAGCTCAATTGAACTACTTCGCTCCCCAAGCTCGGGAGGCAATGCTGGCTGAGCTAAGTACGATCTCAGGCTACTGTGACGGCGTGCGTTGCGACATGGCCATGCTGGTGCTCAATGACATTTTTTCCTCCACTTGGAAAGACGATCTTTCCCAGCAGACTCCGGCTACAGAGTTCTGGCAGGATGTCAGAAAGGAGTTTCGCGAATTCACTCTGATTGCCGAGGCCTACTGGGGGACGGAAGGCAGGCTTCTCGAGCTGGGCTTCGACTATGTCTACGATAAGACGCTCTACGACCGCTGCCGCTTCGCGCCGGCCACTGAGATTCGAGAGCACCTCCAGGCCGATCCGAGCTCTCAAGCATCACTTGTCCGCTTCCTCGAAAATCATGACGAGCCCCGAGCGGCGGAAGTGTTTGAAGAAGACCGACTCCGGGCGGCTGCAATTCTTACTTATACCTTGCCAGGTTTGAAGCTGGTCAACCACGGCCAGATGGAGGGACGGAAGCTTCATCTGCCAGTTCAATTGGCCCGCACCAGCCGGGAAAAGACCGATTCCGAGCTCCTGCGGTTCTACGGCCATTTGCTGGATCTCAGACGACACCCCAATTTTGCGGAGGGCGCCTGGTCTTTGCTCCAGGCTCAGCGTTACGAGGGGCAGAGTAACGAAAATCTAATTGCCTATTGTTGGTCCATGGGGGAGGCACTGCATCTAGTCGTAGTGAACCAAAGCCCCCATTTTTCGCAGGCTCGGATTCCACTTGAAGCCCTGATCGGAGGATCTGCACAGGTTTCGCGTTGGCGGCTCACAGACCTGCTCACGGGTCAACATTATGATCGGGCAAGAGACGAAATGCTCGATCCTGGTCTGCATGTCATCCTCAACGGCTTCCAATGCCATGTCTTCGCGATCGAGGCCTTGGAACGCTAACCGGCACCGATTAGGGCAACTCTTCAGCCTTCAGCAAGGTCTAATTACGATGGAGAAGTGTGCCCTAAGTCTCTTGTGAGTGCCAAGCACGAAATCCGAAATCCGAAGCACGAGAGACTCTGCGTCAACCTGAGACAAACTCTGATGATCCTGCCGCCCTCCTCAAAAACCGGCGGTCGAGGTCATCCGGCCCAACTAGTGCACTGTCCGGAAAGTTCCCGATTTTAATTGTCAGGGTAGTTTTCTATTGTTGGGCATGGCAAGACCCCACATTCGACTAAAGCTACCCGAACAAGATCGAAGAATACTGGAGTCCTGGTTGCGGGCTTCCAAGACCGATCGAGTCTTGGCCGAACGGGCTCAAATAATTCTGGCTTGCGGCCAGGGGCTGATGGCGACTGAAGTTGCGGAAAGGCTCTCCAAGCGGCTACTGAGTGTGCAAATGTGGCGCAGGCGCTATCTTGAGCAGGGAGTGTCAGGACTGGAGGATCGACCTCGATCGGGCCGTCCGCGGAAGCTATCGCATGCCAATGTGCGAGCTATTCTCAAAGCCACCGTTGAACGCATCCCACGGGAATCGACCTACTGGAGTGTGCGACTGATGGCCGAACACTCCGGAGTGAGCAAACATCAAGTCGCCCAGATCTGGAAGGCAGCCGACCTGAAGCCGCATCGAGTCCGTAACTTTAAAATCAGCAACGATCCTCACTTCGCCGAAAAGGTAATCGATGTGGTGGGGCTGTATATGGATCCGCCCGACAATGCGCTGGTTCTATCCGTGGACGAGAAAACTGAGATCCAGGCTCTGGATAGAACTCAGCCGATGCTCCAGCTCAGACCTGGACAGATCCAACGCCGGACACACGATTACAAGCGCCACGGTACAGCCAGTCTGTATGCCGCATTCGATGTGGTGACAGGTGAGGTCATGGGCCGCATCACCAATAGGCACCGAGCCAAGGAGTTCCTGGCTTTTCTCCGCCAGATTGATCAAGCGGTCGAGCCCGAACTGGATGTCCACTTAATCCTGGACAACTCGAGCACTCATAAGACCAAGCAGGTTCAAAGCTGGCTGGCCCAGCGGCCCCGATACCACCTCCACTTTACGCCCACTAGCGCCTCCTGGCTCAATGCCGTCGAAAGCTGGTTCTCACAGCTGGAGCGCCGTTCGATCTACAGAAACTCTTTCAGCAGCGTCCAAGAGTTGAGACAGGAAATCAAAAGATATATTCGGGTTCACAATCAACGCTTGGCCAAGCCCTTCAAGTGGCGCGCCACTGCTGACTCAATCCTGGCAAAGGTCCAAAATGCTCGCGAATCGCTCGCCCAATATTAACATCGATAACTTATCGGACAGTGCACTAGGTGTATTGCGCCTAGGGATTTTAGGTTTCGGATTTCATCTCGTGCCTCGGACTTAGGATTTCGAGCTTCTCCCGTTATTCCTCGGCCTGTACGTTTTCAACCATGCGAACCAGAGTCTTAACCTGGTTCTGAAGAGTTTTTGCGAACTCCTCAACCTGGCGGGCATAGGTTCGAAGAGCACTCAAAGATGGAGGTCCCTGGGGCTCTTCGACAGTCTCGGATCGGGTCTTGGCGACCAGATCGCGACCCACTTTCGTAAAATCGATCTCTCCTGAGCTAGAGAGTCGATCAAGCTGCTTCTTGACCAAATTCTTATCACTCGGTGTGTCACGAACACCCAACAGATTGCCGTAACGTCCCACAAGTTGCGACAGGGTAAGCTCACCGTGTTTATCAACCATCGACTTTACTTGGTCTCTAATCTGTCTGATCTCAACCAGAGTGCGACGTCTTCGCTTGTCCATTCCATCAACCTCCCTTCAGAAACCGGTGGCGCAACATCCAAGGGCAACTCTTAGCTGTCTTGAATGCTCCACGCACCTTCAAGAATAAACGTCCAATTTAGAGCAGGGAAAATGACTGACAGCCCGCAACGCGAAGTCCCACTACGCGCCGGGAAGGCCCGGATTCAGGCTGTTCAAGCCAACAGATTCAAGCCTCCCCGAAAGCCTATTCGAAGGCACCACGGGCAAGCTTAGATTTGCAAGAGGCGACCCCTACCAACCTTACGCCTCGGCAAAATATTATGACCCAGAGCACAACCTCACTGCAACAGAGTACTTCAAGTCATCTCGAATCAAGGGAGAATCTGAACGAGGATCATCAGCGGAATTCAGATCATTACGCACACGGAAGGACTTTCGTGTAGCACACCAACCTTAATTACGGTGTTGAGAATAGGCTGGTACAAGAGCGCGTTTGGCTAATCGGGAACCGACCGCTGGTTCTTGCCGGAGTTCGGTCGTTGCAATTGGACTTCATTGATCAGTCGAATCGTCATTCGCGTACGGGATTCAAGCTGGGCATCGCGTCCGCGGGTCAACAGGACATTCGCCAAACCCGCGACAGCTCCGGCGGCTGCACCGACACCGGCGCCTTTCTTGCCCCCCGAAATCAATCCAATCAGGCCTCCCACCGCCGAGGCTGTTCCGATCGACTTCCCATCACCCGACTTGCCTCCTTTGCCGACAATGGTCCCTTCATCTCCCCGGACCTTCTCTGCACTCCTGGGCTCGATCTCAACTACATAGGCATCGATCAAAGCCTCCCGCCCGTCCAATAGCCGGAGCTTTTCGAAACGTAGATTCATCTGGGCTCGCCCGCGGATGCGCCCGGCCCTCTTCAAATAAGCTATCCGCCCCTCGATCTGAGTTCCCTCGGGAATGATCAATCCTCTTCCGATACGCACCTCCTGGGTGAGTCGGGCACCAAAGGGATCCCCACGTTCACTGTACTTCGTACTTAGCGTGTCGAGGAGCTCGATCTGAAACTCTGTTCCCGCGGGAACTGTGATGCCTTGCGAGGGCAGGTCACTTCCCGTCCGCAAGAAGGCCCTTCGCGGAGGGGGCGGGGCGACCGGCTGAGAGGTCGGAGTAGCGATATCTCCCGACTCTTCCAGCCCATATCCTTTACTATATCCGTCTTCGAATCCGCGGCGGTAAGCCACCGAATAAACTTCCTCGTCGTGCCTTGCCTCATCGTATCCGCGGCGGGCCTCCTGAAAGGGCTTCTTATTGGCAAGATCAAAGAGGCTACTCCGGTTTCGATCTTCCTTGCCGATCCGGAATCCGTCCTCGAAGCCCGCGTCATAGGCTTCTCGGTAAGTAATCCGGGCGGGTTCCTCCTGCATAGCGGCCAAGGAAGAGGCTCCCGCCAGACTGAGCGCCAGCCCCAGGTGGACCGCTGTGAGCCTCAAGAGTTTCAATGTAGATCCGTCGATCTTCATCTTCCTGAACCGTCTCCCTGGACCGGAGCGAATAGTTCTCGCTGAGCGATTTCTGACCATTTGAGCTGAAAGAACGGCTTCCTCGATTGAATATCAATCAGGAGCCGATTTCCGCTCGATTGAAGTTGGCCCGATCGATCGCGAAATTGGAAGTAATAAAGGAGGCTTCCATTTTTTTCGAACACCACACGATTAGAAAATTCTCCCAGGCGGCTTCCATCCTGAGCATAGATTCCAGCTCCTTCCAGACTCGTCTCGGGTACGGTGCGCAACAAGTTGTTGAGCAGAGGAAAGAAGAACTCCGGTCGCTTGGAGAGGAATGCATCCTTGAACAAGACGGTGCAGGGTCTTCCTTCCAGACCCTTTCTCAAATCCGTAAGAATTCGCTCCACCGTCTCCCACCTGGCGCGCTGAGGTTTGCTTCGCATTTTGAGAGTGTGGGGCAGTCCCACCTCCTCCAGTTCCGTCTTGCAATCCGCTGCCTCGAGCCCACCCGGAATTGCCACCAACAATGCGAATAACGTCAACTTTCTCATCTGACTCCACCCATTAGATGAGATGCCCGAGCAAAAGGTTCTACTCCGAGACGAGTCTGTAGGTTACAACAATCTTTCAAATCGGGCCTGCGAGCGGGATCACTCTGCAAATGTGCCAATCTTAACTCCGGGCGATTTCATTCGCCGTCTCCCGAGCTTTTCGGATTGCATCTGGAATACCCACGCCATCGAAGTAGTTTCCGACACAGTAGAGATTCTGGCAAGAATCCAGGAGAGAAGTCAGTTGGTGAATTCGTTCCAAGTGTCCGAGGGTATATTGCGGCAGTCCATGACGCCAGCGATGAACTCGAGAAACAATGGGCCTGATTGTCACTCCGGCGATGCGCCGCAGGGACTGCCACAACGCTTCGGCCATGACGGAGTCGCTGTCATCCAGACGGTGAGCAACGGCCGCGGTCCCCAGAAAGCACCGAACCAGAGCCTTTCCCGGAGCGCAGCGTCCGGGGAACTTGTGATGTACCCAAGTAGCGGCCAGGAGATCCGGATCTTGTTCAGGGGGTACCAGTAGACCGGTGCCCGGCAAGTGGGAAGTGACATCGCTCGAAAAACCGAAACAGCCGATCACGGAAGGGGCATACCGAATCTGGCCCAGAATACTGCCGATGTCGGGGAAGTGGCGACCGAGAATCCGGCTGGCTCCGGGAGCTTGGGTTGCCACAACCACAATTCGGGACGAGAACCGCGAACCCTTTCCCAGCTCAATCTCGTAACCTCGGGCGCCCGGGCTCACTGCTGTTACAGCTGCGTTTTGGAAGAAGCAGTGGCCCGACAATCTCTCCTGAAGGGAGTCGACTAGCTGTCCCAACCCTCGACGGAGCGATAGGAAAGGAGATCGGAGAGGAGCAGTTGCCTCTGTAGAGGCCCTTCCTGACACGAATCCCTGAGATCTCTCAACCTCGTAGAGTCTCGGGAAAGTGGCCTTGAGACTAATGTGACGGGAATCGCCGCCGTAGACTCCCGCCACCAGCGGGGCCGCCAAAAACTGGGCTAATTCATTCCCGAACCGGCGAGCGAAGAAACCGTGGACCGACTCGTCCGGCTCCTGAGAGGGAGGGATTTGAGGTTCCTGCAGGGCCCTTTTCCACCCTCTTTCGGAAAGCAAAGTGGAGTTACCGAATCGGTTCAGATCGATGGGAGCGCGCATCAGTATTCCCACTGGGAAGGGGTGCAAACTCCCCCTCGCCCAGAGCAGCGCTCCAGACTGCTCTCGAGAAGATGAGATCAGGTCCTTACCGAGACCCAGGTCATGAACCAGCTGAATTCCTTCCGGTTTGTGTTCGACCAACGAATCCGGACCTTGTTCGAACAGGAAACCGTCCAACTCAACGGTCGAGATGAGACCACCTAGACGGGATCGCTTCTCGACTAGAGTGATTCTGAGATCCGGTCGAGACTGCTCCAAGAAGTAGGCTGTGGCGATCCCTGAGATTCCACCGCCCAGGATCGCCACATCGAAAGCCGGCATCAGGAATCCTGCGAATGCTCTCTCACCCGATCCACCACGGAGGCCAGACTCTCCGGATCGGTGAGTGGCAGAACACCGTGGCCGAGATTGAAGATGAATCCAGGCCCCACATTCTCGTTCAAAACGGTATCAACTTTAAGAAGAAGCACATCGCGGGGAGCAAGCAGCGCGACCGGATCCAGATTTCCCTGCAAAGCCACCTCAGTACCGAGCAATTGGCGAGCCCGAGAGAGGGGAAGACGCCAGTCGATCCCGATCACATCCGGTTTCGCCTCATAGATCGCCCCTAACAGATGCTCGACACCAGTGCCGAAATGGATCAGCGGGACATTTAGATCAAGCAAACCACGAAACAGTGCACGGCTATGCGGCAGCACATAACGCCGGTAATCTGCCTCATCCAGGCATCCGACCCAACTGTCAAAGAGCTGAACAGCGTCGGCACCGGCTGCAACCTGGGCCCGCAAGTAGGCGATCGTGATCCGAGTAAGAAGCGCCATCAGAGCGTTCCAGGCTTCCTCGTCGCCGTACATCAGAGCTTTGGAATGCGAGTAATGGCGGGATCCCTTCCCTTCTATCATGTAACTCGCAACCGTAAAGGGAGCGCCAGCAAACCCCAACAAAGCAACTTCTGTGGCCAGTTCACTCCGCACAATGGTCAGAGCTTGTAGGACATGCTTCAAGTTGTGAGCGGGCTCGAAGAAGTGCAATCGGTCGATTTGCCGGCGGCTCCGAATCGGCTCATGGATCACCGGGCCCTCTCCCTGGGCGAACTCGAAGGCCACACCCATCTCAGGTAGGGGGAGCAGGATGTCGGCGAAGACAATTGCCGCATCCAGACAGAAGCGACGGAGTGGTTGCAAAGTCACTTCGGCTGCGAGTTCGGGCTGCTTGCAGATATCGAGGAGGGTGTGCCGCCGTCGAATCTCCCGATACTCGGGCAAGTAGCGCCCCGCCTGTCGCATGAACCACACCGGCGCCCTTTCTACTCTCTCGCGACGGCAGGCTCTCAAGAAGATCTTTTCCGTCAATCAACCCTCCTCAGATTCAGCAACCCTCTCCCCACGGCTCGCCGGAGCCCAGAGCTTTTTCCACTGGAAGCGGTATTGGCAGGCGGCAGAGAAGAAGAACTCTTGGTCCTCGTGCGACAAGAAGTCCATTCCCCGAGCGACCGCACTCTGAAGTAGCCTAAGATCGGCTCGTGCTGGCCGTTCTTTGTAGACCACGTACTCTGCCAGGGCAGACAGGGCATCTTCTTCCGGCAACTCCAACAAGGGGCCGATTTCCAACCACACAATGGCCTCGGGCATCGGTCGATAAGCGAATGCATAGCGTAGCACGAGGGTACTGTGAAGCGAGGCGTGGTGAACAGAGACCCCTTCTGACGGAGGTTCAGCCTGGTACATCTGGACATGTTTGCCATAACTCTTGCGTACCGAGTCGCGAATCCCTTGGGGTCCGAAGATTGCCATGATGGTTGACCGTTGGCATCAGGTCAGCGGTAGCCGATTAAGTAGCCGCCGAGTTTGAGCCACTCCTGCAAAACCCGCCAGGTACTGCGCCTGGAACGCCACCAAACCTGGTCTTCGAATGAGCACAGAGAGGCGGGGACAACGTAGAGTTCGACCGGCAATCCCTCGAGGGCCCGTCTGAAATTCAACCAGGAACGATAAGTGTGATACCTGCAAGTCACCACAGCAACCGAACTCAGGGGATTGGTCTCGAGGAAACCCCTCAAAGCCAGGGCATCTTCCCAGGTGCTGGCTGACTGTTGAGGGAGAACCTGGATTCGCTCTTCAGGAACGTCCATTTTCAACAGAATGAATCGATTTAGTTCAGAGTGGGTGTAGACTGGCACTCCCAGCTTGCGCAACTCCGATGAAGTATCGTCCAGTGGATCATTGACGATCAGAACCGAGCCAGCAATACCGAGGCGAACCAGGTCGACGGCCTGCATGGCTCGGTCGGGAATAGACCCAGAGAGAACGACAGCGGCATCGACGTGCTCCGGGAGGGGACTCTGGTAAACGAGTGAGGAGCCCAGAAATGGGGCGCAAAGAAACCCCAGTATGAAGAGCAAGAGGACTGCACCTGATCCCACCGCAACCAGCCACCGCCATCGGAAACGACCTGGAGCTCTAGGCGTTTTCGCCGCACCCGAGTTCATCACTTTGCTGCCACCTCTGCCTCCTGTCGGGGGTCGTACGAATTCTACCAGGAACGGACTCGCTGTAGGCACCTCACGGGGGCTCCTTACTTTCAGTCAAGTCCCGTTGGATCCGGCCCAACTGGGCACCGACAACGAAGCCAAGGGGCAGTCAGTTCCCAGTTTCGGAAACTTGACTCGACTGTAAGCAAGTTGCAAAGGAGAGGTGCCTAGAAGCGACATATTTAGACAATCCTCTTGCGGTACTGATTGATACAATAACCCGGCCGGGGAGACTGTTTCCCGACAATTCGAGACTAATCTATTGATTTGACGGAGGTTCTGGCATGAAGAGAGCATTAGTGGTCCTGTGCGGGATTGTTTGCCTGGTAGGTTTGGGGCTGGGCGGAGAGGAACCGGTTGACCTGCAGATGGTGACCCGGATCAAAATGGAGGGACTCAACAACTCGCAAGTGATGGACACTCTCAGCTATCTGACTGACGTGTCGGGACCTCGACTGACAGGCTCACCCGGTCTCAAGAGAGCCAGCGAATGGAGTCGAGACAAGCTCAAGGAATGGGGCTTGGCGAACTCCAAACTGGAGCCCTGGGGAATCTTCGGTCAAGGCTGGTCGCTCGAGAAGCTGTCCGTAGCCATGGTCAAGCCGTACTATCAACCCATGATCGCCTTTCCCAAGGCTTGGAGCGGCGGCACCAACGGCGTGGTCAGTGGAAAGCCGATTCTACTGGAGCTGAGTTCGGAAGAAGACTTTGCTAAATACGAGGGAAAACTGAAGGGAGCGATCGCTTTGATTCCCGCAAACCGGGAGGCCCTGACTCACTTCGAGGCGGACGCGGTCCGGCGTTCAGAAGAAAACCTCGAAGCCATCGCGGAGGCGCCCATCGGTCAAGGTCGTGGTGGCCGCGGTCGCCGTGGCAACTTTCGGCAACAGCGAGCATTCCGAAACAAGGTCGCGGAGTTTCTGAAGGAGCAGGGGGCGGCTGTCACAGTCGAAGGCAGCCGGGGCGAGCATGGAACCCTGTTCGTGGGCAGCGGCGGATCACGTGACCCGGAGGAGCCCATTGGGATTGCCTCTATCGTAATGGGCATTGAGGGCCATAATCAGCTCCAGCGCCTGCTGGAAAAAGACGTCGATGTGGAACTCGAAATCGAGATCGAGACTCAGTTCCACAAGCAAGATCAGCAAGCCTATAACGTAGTCGCCGAGATTCCGGGAACCGATCCGGCGCTCAAAGACGAATTGGTCATGGTGGGTGGACACATTGATTCCTGGCATTCAGCCACCGGGGCCACGGACAACGCCGCCGGCGTATCCGTCGCAATGGAAGCCGTGCGGATCCTGAAGGCCCTTGACGTGAAACCCCGACGGACAATCCGCATCGGTCTCTGGAGTGGTGAGGAACAAGGCCTAATGGGCTCCCGAGGCTACGTAGCACAGCATTTCGCGGACCGCTCCGACATGGAGCTCAAGCCGGAACACCAAGAGTTATCGGGCTACTTCAATCTAGACAACGGCACCGGCAAGATTCGGGGAGTATACCTGCAAGGGAATGACGCAGTGCGACCTATCTTCAATGCCTGGTTAGCACCTTTCGCAGATATGGGTGCTTCCACACTGACGATCCGGAATACCAGAGGCACCGATCACCTGGCCTTCGACGCTGTAGGTTTGCCCGGCTTTCAGTTCATCCAAGATCAGATCGATTACAACACCCGGACTCACCATACGAATATGGATTTCTGGGATCATGTGATCGCCGAAGACATGAAGCAAGCCTCGGTCATCATGGCCTCCTTCGTTTATCACACGGCCATGAGGGATGAGAAGTTGCCCCGTAAGCCACTGCCCAATCCTCAGCCCCAACGGCCCGGGCGCGGCTCGCCCCCAAGATAAGGGTCCTATCGATTCGGGGAGTTCACAGAGAAACAAGAGCTCCCCGGCTTCCTTTGCCGACCGACAAGTCCAAACTAGCGAGGTGGCACAGAGATCATCCCAAGAAATGGACCGGCCTTTTCGCCAAAGGGCAGGATGGGTCTCCCCGACACCGGACGAAAACTAGTTAATCAAGCGTGCGTCAAGCTCTCACGGAGGCGATGCAACGCCGTGTGCAGAGTTGATTTGACGGTACCCACCGAAATCCCTTACAGTTCGGCGATTTCGCGTAGGCGAAGCTCTTTGAGGAGCCTCATTTCGAGTACACGACGTTGCCGACGAGGCAACTTCTGGAGAACGATCTTGACACGCTCCATCGTCTCTTTGTGGATCGTCTCGTCTTCCGGCGTCGTCAACGTGTGCTGGCTAGATTCGAATGAATCATCAAATTCTACCGAGTTGGCATGCAGTCGAAAGTTCTTCCTCCGAAAATGGTCGGTACAGAGATTCCCGGCCACTCTGTAAATCCAGGGAGTCAAGGGATAGGATCCGTCGTAGAGGTGGGCTTTTTCGTAAACCCGCATCAACACTTCCTGCGTGACATCCATGGCATCTTCACGATTCCCAATCGTGCCGTAAAGGAATGTGTAGATTCGCCCCCAGTAGCGATTGAACAGGCTCTGCAGAGCGATCGGATCGCCTGCCTCCACGCCCGCCATGAGTTGTCTTCCTTGCTGTGGAGTATAGTTGACTGCCGATTGTAGACCCATTTATTCCCTTCCCGTCCCCCCTTAGACTCATTGGCAGAACAAAAGGTTTACGTCTTGTCACAGATAAACTGGACTTGGAGGGTGGACGTAGAATAAAAGTTCAAAATCGAACAAATAAACTCGGTTGGAAATCGTAACCCGCATAATCATAGCGTGGACCGAAGTGCGCCGATTTGGAGTGCGCGTAGCTTGACCGCTTTGTATTCCGGCCGACCGCTACGGTGCCATTGATTGCAGGACCGGCTCGAGGTATTTCCAGACTACATCCGCGACAATTTTATGCCCTTCAGCGGTGGGGTGAATTCCGTCCGGCAGGTTGAGTTCGGGCACTCCGCCCACACCTTCCAGCAAGAAGGGGATCAGAGTTGCGTCATTGGCTTTAGCCAGCTGGGGAAAGAGAGACTGAAACTGTTGGCTGTAACGTGGTCCCAAATTGGGCGGAATCATCATGCCTGCGATGACTACCTTCAGCTCTGGATTCTCTCTGCGGAAGCGGGTGATAATGGCCTGCAAATTGCGCCGTGTGTCCTCTAGATCGACCGCGCGCAAACCATCATTTCCGCCCAGTTCAAGGACCAACACCGCGACCGACCTTCTGAGTAGCCAATCGACTCTTCGCAAGCCTCCGGCTGATGTATCTCCACTGACTCCCGCGTTGATGACCTGGAAATCAAGGTTGTACTGTCTGATCTTCTGCTGAACCAGCGCCGGGAAGGCGGCAGCTTCGGGAAGGCCGAAGCCGGCACTCAGACTATCCCCGAGAAAAAGGACCACCGGAACATCCTGGCCGACACTAGAGGACTCTTCCGGCGGACTGCTTGGCTCGTTAGCCTCAACCCGCGCATCGGCTGGCGTCGGGGAGCGACTTTCGGGAGCTACGGCCGGCTGACTACCGCAACCGATTAGAGCCAACATGGCCCACATCGAAAACCGCCCAAAAAGCGCTCTTGCCAACATCTTCTTCATCTTACACGATGAAAGTTAGAGACCTGATTCGAGTCGAGGGGTGGGGTTGCCATCATCAAGCTCAGAACCAATTCGACCCAAGTAGCGTCCTTGCTAAATGACATGGCGATGGAAGAACCTGTCCTCGACGTTGATGGCCTCACTCAGACTTATCGGAGTGGGGAGCGGACACTCACTGTGCTCCAAGATGTCAGTTTCCGAGTATCCTCCGGCGAGAGACTGGCCATTGTGGGGCCTTCGGGAAGCGGCAAGACTACCTTACTGGGGTTGTGTGCGGGCCTGGACCGCCCCAGTTCAGGGAGAGTCTCACTGAAAGGAATTAGCCTCGGTGAATTGGACGAAGAAGAACTGGCCGAGGTGCGCAACCGACACGTGGGCTTCGTTTTTCAGACGTTCCAGCTGATCCCAACTCTGACCGCTCTCGAGAATGTCATGGTGCCAATGGAGTTGCGCGGGGAACGGAACGTCAGAAAACAGGCCGCCGGACTGTTGGGACAAGCGGGATTGGCTGATCGACTCGATCACTACCCGGCACAATTGTCGGGCGGCGAACAGCAGCGTACAGGTCTTGCCCGGGCCTTCATCAATCGGCCTTCGATCTTGTTCGCCGACGAGCCGACTGGGAATCTCGATGCCGAAACGAGCGAGTTCATCGATGATCTGATCTTCGAACTCAATGAAGCCCACGGAACGACTCTAGTGCTCGTGACCCACGATCTGGAATTGGCGGAGCGGACCGACCGAATCTTGAGGATCAAGGGTGGCCGAATCGTATCCGATGAACCCATGGCTAGCGGCATCCAGTCCCTGGTGCGCCCATGACGGTTTCCCCATCCCCTTCCCGAAGAGCATGGAATGCCTGGGTTTGGTCCATGGCTTGGCGGGAAAGTCGCAGTAGCCGAAAGCGGCTGCTTCTCTTTACCTCCTCGATCGTCCTCGGAGTAGCCGCCCTGGTGGCCATCAGTTCGCTGCGCGAGAATCTCTCTCTGGCCATCGACCAGCAGGCACGTACTCTGCTTGGCGCAGATCTCACAATTCGGTCCTCCAGCCCCTTCAGTAGCGGGGCCGAGGTCCTTTTCACGGACATTGGCGGCGAAAGTTCCCGAGTCACGAGTCTGTCCTCAATGGCTTACTTCCCGCGAAACGGCAAGCTACGACTGGTCCAAGTGCGGGCCCTATCAGGAGGCTATCCATTCTATGGTGAGTTGGAGACAGAACCGGTGGGCGTTGCGGCACAACTACATAGCGGGCAGCCGGTAGCTCTGGTAGGCGCCGGATTGATTCGCCAGTTCGATCTGAACCTGGGGGAAGAGGTCCGGATTGGTGAGGTAGCTTTCCAAATCGTCGGAAAGCTGCTCAGCGTCCCCGGCGAGTCGCTGGCATTCACGGTGGCGGCTCCCCGCGTTTTCATCCCGCTCCGCTTCGCGGAGCAAACCGGTCTGATTCAGGTTGGCAGCCGAGTCAATTACCACATCCACTTCAAGCTGCCGGAAGGAACCGATGCCGAGCAGTTGGTCCTGGATGAGGAATCTCGGCTCGAGGAAGAGCGGCTCAGGATCGACACTGTCGAGCGACGAAAGCGGAGCCTGGGGCGAGCCCTGGGCAACCTCTATCGCTTCTTGAATCTTGTCGGCTTTATCGCCCTTCTCCTGGGTGGGATTGGAATCGCCAGCGCAATCCATCTTTACATTCAACAGAAACTCCCGACGGCGGCGGTTTTGCGTTGCCTGGGCGCGACCAGCAAACAGGTCCTGGGGATCTACGCGATTCAGGCCCTGGCAATGGGCTCAATCGGCACATTCACCGGCTGCTTGATCGGCCTCGGCGTTCAAATGTCGCTGCCCCAAGTGCTGGCCGACTTTCTTCCTCTTGAGGTCGAGTTCGCGATTTCCCTTTCGGCGATCGCCAAAGCATCCTTGATTGGACTCGGTTTTGCTCTCCTTTTTGCGCTGCTCCCTCTTCTCCCGATTCGCAATGCATCGCCTCTATTAGTATTGAGATCCGCATTTGAAGACGTCCGCTGGCAATCAGACCCCTGGCAATGGGCTTTGAAAGCCCTGATAGGAGCAGCCATCCTGGCCTTCGCGATTGCCCAGACAAACCGTATCTGGTTCGGAATCTGGTTTTTTGTAGGCCTGGTCACGGCCTTCGGTCTGCTCTCCGGAGTCGCTCACGGAATCTCATTTGCTGCCCGACGTTTCCTGCCCCGCGGCTGGCCATTCGTGTGGCGTCAGGGTATGGCCAACCTCTATCGCCCAAACAATCAAACCCTGGTCCTGATGACGGCGTTGGGGTTGGGGACCTTCTTGCTTACCACCCTCTATTTCGTTCAGGGAACTCTGCTATCTCACTCTGCCCTGACCGGGCTGGAAGACAATCCTAATCTGGTCCTCTTCGACATCCAGCCAGATCAGATCGAGGATGTCCGAGCGATTCTCAAGCGGTACGATGTCGAGACTCAGATGGATGTCCCAATGGTCTCTATGCGCTTGGCAGCAGTTGGCGGGAACACTGTGGAGGAACTCCGCTCGGGCCCTCGCCGGCGCGGTTCTCGATGGGCTCTGTCAAGAGAATACCGATCGAGCTATCGCGAGCAACTCGGGGATGGTGAGAAACTGGTTTCCGGAGAATGGACGGCGAGAGTCTCCAGCTTGCAGGAGCCAATCCCAATCTCGCTGGAAGAAGGAATCGCTCGTGATTTGAATGTCCAGGTCGGAGACTCACTGGTCTTCGACATTCAGGGGATTGAGATGGATTGCCGGATCGGCAGTCTGCGGCAAGTCGATTGGGAGAGGGTACAACCGAATTTCTTCGCCATCTTTCCTGCCGGGGTCCTGGAAGAGGCCCCCCAGTTTCACGTGATTACCGGGCGCACTGAAACGGCTATCATTTCGGCCGACCTGCAACGGGAAGTGATCGAGCGATTTCCCAACATTTCGGCCGTCGATCTGAGCCTGGTACTCTCGATTGTTGAGACCATCCTCGACAAAGTCTCCTTCGTGATCCGGTTCATGGCCCTCTTTAGCATCCTAACCGGGTTGGTAGTGTTGGTAGGAGCCGTCCTGACCAGCCGCTACCAGCGGATGCGCGAAACCGTGTTGCTGCGAACGCTGGGTGCTTCGAGCCGCCAAATCATGGGTATCCTGGTGGCGGAATACTTCTTTCTCGGGATGTTCGCCACTTTGACCGGACTGTGTCTGGCCCTGGCCGGAAGTTGGGCGCTGGCTCACTTCCTATTCGAATCCGAACTCAACCCCCAGCTCTTGCCGGCTTCCGGCTCCATCCTCTTGATTGTTGGCCTGACGGTCCTGATCGGAATTTTCAATAGTCGTGGAACCGTGCGGCGCCCCCCCCTGGAAGTCCTGCGCGACGAGCCGGGAGCGTTTTGAACGCTCCCTTGGAGACAGGGAATCGAAGGTTTGAACAGTGAGTGAAGTCGCTGGACGATCGGGGGGCTAAAACCTTACACCCGGACGGCGATCTCTAAGGAAGTGGCGCCGGGCGTGACTCGTCTCCACGTCCGGCAGATTCAAATCGACCAGCAGAACATTGTCCACACCTTTGGGAGCACGAGCGATGACACGACCCGCCGGATCAGTGACGAATGATTCGCCGGCGAAACTGAGGCATTCTTCGGCTCCAACTCGATTGGCCAATGCGGCAAAGTACCCATTCTGAAAGGAGGCCACCTGGAGTTCCGCCTCAAACAGACCGGCTGGCCATTCATCGACCGCTCCGGCTTGCGGCACTATCACAAGCTCAGCTCTCTTAATCCCCATCGCCCGCATGTACTCAGGGTAATGTCGGTCGTAACAAATCGCCACCCCGATCCGACCCACCTGAGTGTCATAAACCGGAGCCCCCAGGTCACCCGGAGTGTAATAGTCCTGTTCATGAAAACAGGGGGCCTCGATGATATGCATCATTCGCGTCGTTCCGAGCAGTGAACCATCTGCATCGAGGACCGGTGAAGAATCGAAATAGTCCGATCCTCGCCGCTCGAACAGGTTCAGAACAACTACCACCCGCAGCTCGCGAGCCAGAGTGCTGAAGCGTTCCGTCAAGGGCCCGGGGATCTCCTCGGCCAGATGAGCCGGTTTTGAAGTCGAAGGCTTCTGTGGAAAGAACCGCGTGAAAGCCAATTCCGGATAGGCCACCAACTGGGCACCTGAGCGAGCAGCCTGGCGAAGCGCTTGTTCTCCCCGGCATATGTTCTCTTCAATGTCCTCACTGGCGGTCTGCTGTATCAATGCAATTCTCATGGGCGCATTGTATCCGAGGCCAGGAAAGCCTCCCAGTCTTCCCAACAGTCGATGTCAAGAGCCGCTTCCGGGAGCGGTACTTTGCGTACTTGCTTCGGATATCGCCTGATCAGGGACTGGCCGCCGCGATCCCCCCTCAAGCTGGTCAAATCGGGTAGGTAAGCTCTGCCAAAGATGGCGGGTATGCCAGGGGTCCGACCATATCGAGAGACCACAATACGGTCCGGCTTCCCTTCGAACTCCGAGAGTATCTTTTGCAGGCTGGAGCGGTCGATCAAGACCTGATCCGAGGCCATGAACAGAATACCCGTGGCATTCGGGGTATGGCCCTGGAACCACTGCACGGCAGCGCGAATTGAGCTGGCTACACCTTCCCGCCAGTTAGAGTTGATGGCAATCTCCACGGGCAGGCCCCTAAGGGTAGGGCGGATCGACTCAGAGTTGGAACCCAGGACCACCAGCGTCTGGCCAACACCGCAAGCAATCGCTTCCTGTGCAATTCGCTCGAGCAGCGTGCTATTTCCGTAGCGAAGCAATTGCTTGGGCTGTCCCAACCGGGAGGAAGCGCCTCCGGCCAGGATCACACCGGTGACATCGAATTGAAGCTGGAACTTCTGATCACGTGGACTCATGTTGTCGCGTGTCCATCAGTTCAGCCGGATTGTTGTCCGGCAGGAGGCTGAACGATATAATCCGGCCATGTCCGAGGCATTATTGCAGATTCTCCGTCCCGACGGCTCTATCAACGAGGGCCTGGAACCTCCTGACATCCCGCATCAAGATCTTCTGAAAATATACCGCACAATGTTGCTGAACCGGCGGGTAGATGAACGGATGATCACCCTGCAACGACAAGGGCGAATCGGTTTCTACATCGCCTCGATAGGGGAGGAAGCTGCAGTCCTAGGCAGCGTCTACCCACTTCGAGACACAGACTGGATCGTTCCCTGCTATCGAGAACTTGGTGCGGCCCTGTATCGTGGTTTTCCGCTATTCAAGCTGTTCTGCCAATTGTTCGGGAATTCTGGGGACGCGATAAAGGGGCGCCAGATGCCGAACCACTACAGTGCTCGGGAGCTACGTTTTGGTAGTATCTCCAGCCCGGTGGGAACCCAGATCCCACAAGCCACTGGAATGGCCATGGCAGCCAAGATCTCGGGCAAAGGCGAGATTGTGCTGGTTTTCTTTGGGGACGGAGCAACCTCGGAAGGAGATTTCCATGTAGGCGCTAATTTTGCCGGTGTTTTCAAGTCGCCCTGTGTCTTCGTCTGCCGCAACAACCAGTGGGCGATCTCGGTTCCTTTGGAATCTCAGACAGCGTCGGAATCGATTGCCATCAAAGCTCAAGCCTATGGTTTTGAAGGGATTCGTGTGGATGGAAACGATGTATTGGCGATGGTATCCGCCACCCAGGAGGCTTGCCAGAGGGCTCGGTCCGGCGGCGGCCCAACTCTGGTGGAGGCGGTCACCTACCGGGTGAGTGCGCACTCAACATCCGACGATCCGCGCTCCTACCGAGAGGACGATGAGGTCGAGAAATGGAAGGAACGTGACCCCTTGAACCGCTTCCGCCTTTATCTGAGACGGCTCGAACTTTGGGATGAAACGAAAGAGCTGCAACTGGAAGAGGAGATTCGTGATCAGATCCAAGTTACTATCAAACTGACTGAAAACCTCCCTCCCCCCAGTATCGAGACCTTGATCGAGGACGTTTTCGAAACTCCACCCTGGCATCGCAAGGAACAATTAGAAGAATTGAAGGAGCAACGCGAGGCTGTCGAGTCCCAGGCTTGACCGAGGAGAGTTGGAGTCCATGCCGAGAATGAACATTATCCAAGCCGTGAACAACGCTCTTCACCTCGAGATGGAAAGAGACGAGCGCGTTGTCGTGCTAGGAGAGGACGTTGGGAAGTTCGGTGGAGTCTTTCGGGCCACACAAGGCCTGCAAGAGGCATTTGGCTCAGACCGCGTCACCGACACTCCCCTTGCTGAAGGGGGCATCGTCGGAGTGGCCATAGGCATGGCGATGTATGGGCTTCGACCGGTGCCAGAGATTCAATTCGCAGACTTCATCTTCCCGGCTTTCGACCAGATCGTCAATTAAATGGCGAAGTTACGCTACCGTTCGGGAGGAGAGTTTGGCGGCCCTGTCGTGATTCGAACCCCTTACGGAGGAGGGATCCGAGGCGGTCATTATCACTCCCAGAGCCCGGAGGCCTATTTCATCCATACGCCAGGACTGAAGGTGGTAACTCCTTCCAGTCCCTACGATGCCAAAGGGCTCTTGTTGGCTTCGATTCGTGACAACGATCCGATCATCTTCCTGGAACCGAAACGGATCTATCGGGCGGCCCGCGGGGAAGTCTCGGAAGAGGACTATGTCGTCGAACTGGGCAAAGCCAAGGTGGTGAAGGAAGGCTCGGACATCTCGCTGATCACCTATGGTGCAATGGTTCACACCGTATTGGAAGCGGCTGAGAAGGCCGATCGAGAGGACGGAGTCTCGGCCGAAGTGATCGACCTGAGAACGTTGATGCCCTACGACATCGAGACCATATTGGCCTCCGTTAAGAAAAGCGGCCGGGCTGTGATCGTTCACGCAGCTCCTCGGACCTGCGGCTTTGGCGCCGAGTTGGCGGCCGTGATCTGCGAGAAATCCCTCTTTCATCTGGAGGCTCCCGTACAGCGGGTGACCGGTTTGGATACTCCCTTTCCTTACACTTTGGAGAATGACTACCTTCCTGATGCGGCCCGAATCGTGGGTACAGTGCGAGCCAACCTGGCCTACTGACCGGCACGACTCGGAACTCCGACAACCACTTTTAGCAGCAGAAAGTTTACAAGATGGCATTCGAATTCAAGCTTCCAGATATCGGCGAAGGGGTCGTCGAAGGTGAGATCGTTCAGTGGTTGATCAAGCCCGGAGAGGAGGTGGCCGACGACCAGATCATGGTCGAAGTGATGACTGACAAGGCCACCGTCGAGATCCCCTCTCCCGTGACGGGAACAGTGAGCCAAACGATTGGAAAAGAAGGGGATGTGATCGAAGTGGGGGCGGTGATGGTGGTCATCGAGACTGGTGAGGAAACGCCGCCCCCCCCAAGAAAGGCGGAGAGTACTCCAGACCGGTCTCGGCCCAAGCCCCAACAGAGAGCCAAAGCTCCTGCACCCGGGAGCAAGGTACTGGCAACTCCGGCACTTCGCAAACAGGCTCGCGAGGCGGGAATCGATCTTACTCAAGTCGAGGGAACGGGACCAGGCGGGCGCATCAGAAGTGAGGATCTCGACCGATTTCTAGACGCCTCAAAGCCTGCTCCGGCAGCAGCCTCCGCTCAGCCAATTCCGCCGATCACTGGAGACACTGTTCCCTACCGTGGCCTGCGCAAGAAGATCGGAGATCATCTGATCGCTGCCAAGCGATTCGCTCCTCATTACACCTACGTTGAGGAAGTAGACGTGTCAAACTTGGTGGCGACTCGAAAAAGCTACCTGGCAGCCAATCCCGCGCAAAAGATCTCCTACCTGCCCTTCCTGATCCAGGCCGTGGTTCACGGATTGAAGAAGTTTCCACTCTTGAATGCCTCGCTGGATGAAGAGAATCAGGTCATTCAGCTTCATCGTGAGTACAACATCGGTCTGGCCGTCAACACCGAAGACGGCCTGATCGTGCCGGTGCTCCGCCAGGCCGATCAGAAGGGCCTGCTCGAACTCCTTGCCGAGATCGATAGGTTGGCCGGAGAAGCTCGCGAAGGGCGCGCCCGACTCGAAGATCTGCGCGGCGGCACATTCACAATTACTAGCCTGGGCTCGCTCGGCGGGGTCTTGGCCACCCCCATCCTGAACTACCCGGAAGTCGCAATCATGGGAGTTCACAAGATCTCGGAACGCCCGGTGGTGCGAAACGGTCAGATCGTGATCCGAGAAATGATGAACCTCTCTCTTTCCCTCGATCATCGTGTGGTGGACGGAGCCATCGGAGCCGAATTCCTCAACTACGTGATCCGCTACCTGGAAAACCCCGGCCTGCTGCTCCTGGAATAGCCCGGTTCGTGAAATGCAAGCGCAGAGTCGCGGAGACGCAGAGGGGGCACAGAGACTTCTTGTTGGGAATCGGGAATTTTCGTTAAGGATTTTCGTGTAACATGCGATGTAAGTCGTTATGTACCTGTGTGATAGGGCTAGGAGAGCATGTAGCGGGAAGGGAATGAGGGGCTTTGATCGACCGCCCATCCTGCGGAGCGTGCGCTGAATAATAGAGCGCCAAGCGCCAGCGCGAGCACGGGAAAGCTTGGCGACCAGTGGCTGAAACTCCGGTTGAAAACGACGCTGCGCTGCCGCTTGCGGCTCTGATACCCGTACTTCGCTCAGCGGCTCGGCGGTCGATCAAAAATGACTCCCGGGCCGCGCCTCTCCGCTTACATTGCATCCACACCGCCTAACCAATTGACAACTCCAACCCCGATTCCTTACCCTTGTTGTAGATTATCTAGGAGAAGCGATGAAAAACACACAAATGCTGAGTTGGCTGTTAGGGACGGGATTACTTTGGGTGTCAGGAGCCGTCTGGTCCGTGGCTCAAGATTGGAATCAATGGAGGGGCCCGGGGCGCGATGGAATCGTCCGCGAAGTCCAGCTTCCTGAGACCTTGCCGGGAGAGTTGAAGCAGGTCTGGTCGGTAGATGTGGGGCCAGGACTGGCCTCTCCACTATTCGTGGAAGATCGAATCTACTCGATCACTCGACGGGGAAAGGAAGAAGAAGTGACGGCCCGCTCTCGAGAAAATGGCCGAGTCATCTGGTCAGCTCGTTATGAGGCTCCTTTCATACCCAATGCGCAGGCTACCAGCCCGCGCCTGTTCCCGGTCAGTCTAGGTCGAGGTCCGTTTGCGACACCGGTTTTGAGTCAAGGAATTCTGGTCACTCTCGGTGTCGACCGAACCGCGTCGGCCTTTCAGGCAGAGGACGGGAAGCTACTGTGGCGACATCGCCTGCTGCCGGCCGTGACTCCCGAAAGGATCATCTTCGAGTGTCCGCCTTGTGGCATGGAGTGTGACGGAAAGGAGCACCACGAAGCAGGGGATTGCCCCAACTCAAGCTGCCCCTTGCAGTTGAGCCCGAAGGGCCTGGAGACCTCTGCCACCTTTGATGGGACGCGAGGCAACTACTACGGGGCTGCAGCTTCTCCCCTAGTGCATGAAGATATGGTGATTCTGAATGTAGGAAACGCCGAGGCTGGACAGCTCTCCGCTTATCAACTGGAGAGTGGCAAGGAACTTTGGCGCTGGTCGGGATCGGGGGTGTCTTCTTCCTCGCCGGTGCTGGCAGAAGTGGATGGTATCCCCCAGGTGATCGTGCTCAGCCGCACCAGCTTGAACGGAGTGGACGTCCGTGACGGTGCTGGGTTATGGTCCCATTCCCTCACTTCAAACGCCCAGATTGTGACACCCATCGTGACAGGGAACCTGGTCATTTTTTCCGCCTACCGGAGCCCGACCACAGCGCTTCGACTGCTCCATCAGGGTTCTGACTGGCGAGTTGAGCCAGCATGGCAGAACGATGAGGTTACGCTTTATACCAGCACTCCAGTACTGGAAGCGGGCATCTTGTATGGTCTCTCCTATTCCGGGCGGGGACGGTTCTTTGCGCTCGATATGGCGACGGGCGAACTGAAGTGGGCCACTCAAGGACGAGAAGGACAGAGTGCTTCCATCCAGAGTACGGGACAACATTTGCTTGTCTTGCTCGACAGTGGAGAGCTCCGAGTCCTGGGGATCGATCCGTCCCAGTATCGGCTGGAGGCCAGCTATACAGTTTCCGAGAGCCCGACCTGGGCTCATCCCGTCTTTTACCGAAACCAGGTGCTGGTCAAGAACGAGAACCAGCTGATTCTCTACCAGTGGTCTTCAGAATGAGGTCGACTGGAAATGCAAGCGCAGCGGCGCCGAGACGCAGAGGGGGACGCAGAGGCTTTTTGTTGGGGATCCGGAAACCGGTTTTGATCGACCGCCGGTCCTTCGGACCGAGCGATGAATAACGGAGCTACGAATCGGAAGATGAATCGTCTTTCACGGAACTCTTGAAGTTCTTGATCCCCTGACCCAGACCCTTGCCTAACTGCGGGAGGCGGCTGGCCCCGAAGATAACGACCACGATGATCAAAATAATGACGAGTTCAGGTACGCCCAGTCCCATTGATTTGGCTCCCGTTAAAGTCGTTAAACCTACTTGGATGGTACTCCCGGAAGGCCGAGTGTGTCAATTTACTGCCGTACCACCGGAACCTTTTCGATCTCGAGAATTCGGACCGAACGACCTTGCAGGGTAATTTCGATTCGATCGAATTCAGTCTCCCAGCTGAGCCGACTTTCAGGCTGGGTCTCGGGCGCTCCGATTTGATACTTGAGGCGGATCAGTTCGGCGTAGTGATCTCGGAATTCCCGGGCCTCGGAGTCGTCATCCCAGATAGTATCCCACTGTAGAGCCAGCTTCCCGTCTTCATGCCGGAGCAGGCGGATCCGATCCCCATCCCAGCCGGCGGTTGCTAATTCGGCCTTCTCGTCGGTCAGGTACTCGCGCAGCGCGAGCTGGGCCTGATATTCACCGAAAATATCGGAGTATTCGGTTTCCCAGTCGATCAGGGCATCATCAACGGCGGTATCGATTCGCGTCGGATCGTCCGGTTCCGAAAAGTACTTCTCGGGGTGAATGATCTGTTCGGTGGAACGGGGCAACCTGCGGTACAAGCCTCCCGTTTCAGCCCACGAGAATGACTTTCGGTAGACTTGCATGAATCGAGCCCCATAGACATAGGAAAAGAGGAGCGAGTCGCGGATAAAGGCGGGAGCCTTTTGCAATTGTTGGCTTTGGGACTGGCCGCTCAACTGCTGGTTCAAGGTTTGCTCATACAGGTCCTTCAAATTGGGGAGCGAAACAAAGGAGCGCTGCAGAGGCAGCAGCAGATAGTCGAACATGACTCCCACCGCATCTCCCTCCACGATTGCTCGCCGGGCCAGCAGGGCATCTCCATTCTGATCCTTGCCCGAGAGGATTTCCTCGAGCTCATAATGTTGATCTTGCAGGGCATGTGCCAGCTCGTGGGCCATCGTCATTTGCTGGGTTTCCGGAGGCAGCCAGTCCGCAATGAAGAGGGTCTTGTCACGGGGATCGTAGTAACCGGCAACCTGCTCGTTGAGGATCTGCATGGTTCCTTCAACGTAGTCGTACTCGCGAGGCAACACTCCCAGCTTGACGAGCAGACTTCGCTCCTTTTCCAGATCTTCTGCCGAGTAGTCTTCCGCAATTCGCTTCCGGAACACTTCTCCGATCTGCTCCCGGGACAAGACTCCTTTCTGTACATCACGGCGGGGCTCGAGCTCCCTCAGATCACTAATCGCCTGCAGAATCTCGTCCGCCATATCCGACAGAGCGGAGCGCTCTTGCCCCAGCAAAGTGAAAGTTCCCAGCAGGGCCGAAAATGCGATCAATCTGAATTTGCTCTTCACAGCTGTTCTCCTCTCGATCAACTCTTCCCGACCAGTCCCCAGGTCATGTTACAACACGACCCGCTGGTCCACCACTCGGCGAGTGATGCGCTCACGATCCAAGAACTCTAGGAAAGGAATTGCGAACTTGCGTGTGATTCCAAACAACTCCTTGAACTGCTGAACCTCGAAGGAGTCGCCGGACTGGAAAGAGCTGTAAATATTCGTCACCATCCATTCCTTCTGCCGGCCCGAGATCACGATGTCGCCCGAGACCCGCAATAGTTCTCCGCACTGAATGAGATAGTAGTAGATCTCTCGAGTTGCATCTTCGGGATGTCCAACCGTCTCGATCAGAGCGGTCAGAGAAGGAGGGGCCAGAGTCTCGGTTTGGAATCGAGCCAGGATGGCGAGGCGCACTTCAGCTTGCTGGGAGCTGAGTTCCACCTGCCGATTGACTTCCTTGACCAGCCCATCGAAAACTTCGATCCTGTGCGCAGAGAGCAGGCGGTGGAGGACATGTTGGGTGACAGTGCTTGGGGCATGGGGCATAGAACGATTCTTCAATTCTTCCTGAGAGATCCCAAGTTGCAAGGGATGGTCCCTGTGAAAACCCTGCAGGAACTTCAGAACGCACTCCTCCAGCTCCACTAACTGGTTCGTAGAGATGACCAGTTCCCGGCTGACAACCTCATATTTTCCCGAGCCCTCGACCAATTGCGAGACGACCCCGACGCGAAGGCCGAGCCTGGAGGCCAGGTCTCGAAGTGTCAGTCCGACAGCGCCCGCCCGTGTAATCCAGTGATCGATGAAACGGATTGGAAGGTCGGCGGCTCGCTCCCGCCACCCCTGTTGCAGATTCTCGAGTTGCTGCACTACCTGTGGGAGGCTCTTTTTCTTGTGCTTAACGGCCCGGCTGTCCAATACCACTCCACCAGCAATTGTCGTCATGGGTGAATACCGCCGGAGTACGAAATGATCCAGCGAACAGACCAGGGTCGGAGTATCCAGCCGCAACTGGGCCAAGCCACGGCTTCCCGGAGCCATCTCCTTCGCCCCAAAAAGATAAATCCTACCCATGATCTCGGCGCTTCCGTGGTGAAAACGGATCGGATCCCGTTGCCGGATCGGGGCAGGAGCGTCCTCCAACACTTGGAGTGAGACGTCGAGCATGTGGGTGGGCTCGAAGATATCCGGGGGAGCCAGGATTAGCCCTCGTTCCAGTTCCCCTCGCTCCACGCCAGACAGGTTGATCGCCGTCCGCTGGCCGGCGTGAGCTAGATCGACCGTTTCTCCGAAAACTTGGGCCGAGCGGACTTTGCTTCGCCGGTTGGTGGGGTAGGCCCGGAGGGTGTCGTTCTTGCCGACCCGGCCAGCCAAGGGAGTGCCCGTCACCACCGTGCCAAAGCCACGACTCGAGAAGACTCGATCGATGGGCATCCTAAAGAGCCGCCGATCGGAATCCAGGCTGGGAAGGTCCTTCAGACTGACTAGAAGCGCCCCTTCGAGCTCCGAGATCCCGTCGCCGGAGAGACTGTCTACGGCGATCAGCGGGGCTCCATCCAGGAAGGTCCCTTGTACCAGTTCAAACACCTCTTCCTTGACCACGTCGACTAGATCCGGGTCAGCCTGGCTGGTCTTGGTCAGGACGACCAGCCCGCTCGAAATCCCCAGGAGTTGGCAGATCCTGAAATGCTCGACAGTTTGGGGCATGACCGATTCGTCGGCAGCCACGACCAGCAGGACGAATTGGATGCTTCCCACTCCGGCTAGCATGTTTTTGACAAACTTTTCATGTCCCGGAACGTCGATAAAACCGATCCGGAAGTCCCCCAGCAGTTTGGAGGCAAAGCCGATATCGATGGTAATCCCCCGTCGCTTCTCCTCTTGCAACCGATCCGCGTCGATTCCGGTAAGAGCCTTGACCAGAGTAGTCTTCCCGTGATCGATGTGCCCGGCGGTGCCCACTAGTACATCTTGCATTCCGCCTATTGTAGTCATATGCACCCTGGGTGTTCGGTACCAAATCCGCAACTCGAAGCTTCTGCAGCTAACTTTACACAAAACCGCGAAACTGAGTACAATAGTCGTTTTTTTGGGTCAGGAGCCTTTCCGAGTATTGGGGTGCGGTTGCGAACATCGGCCCCTGTGAGTCGAGTTCGCGAACAGAGACGGAAAGCAACAGGTGACGAACGATGCTAGAAAGCCTTTCCAGGCGCATTCAAGGAGTGCTCAAGGACCTCAAAGGTGAAGGCCGGGTTTCCGAACAGCACTTGCAACAATCGATGCGAGAGATCCGACTCGCCATGCTGGAAGCCGACGTCAATTTCAAGGTTGTGCGGACCTTCGTCTCTCGGGTGCAGGAAAAGGCACTTGGAAAAGAGGTTTTACAAAGCCTGACCCCAGGGCAACAGATCGTCAAGATTGTGCGGGATGAGCTGACCGATTTGTTGGGAGGCATCGCCGCCCCCTTGAAGTTCGGCAAGATACCCCCTTCGGTTATCTTGATGATCGGACTCCAAGGCAGCGGAAAAACTACTACCACCGGCAAATTGGCTTACTGGCTGAAGAAACAGGGCAAGCGTCCTTTTATGGTTTCAACCGACGTTTACCGACCGGCAGCGATTGAGCAGCTCAGGGTGGTGGCTCAGGCGATCGAAGTCCCCTGCCTGGAGGATGCCGGTCGGGATGCCGTCGGGCGCGCTCGCCTGGCCCTGACCCAGGTCCGCAACACAGGGTTCGATGTCTTGCTTATCGATACCGCCGGTCGTCTTCATATCGACGAAGAGTTAATGCAGGAACTAGATCAGATCAAGTCCGAGACCAACCCAACAGAAACGTTGCTGGTGGCTGACGCTATGACTGGTCAAGATGCCGTTAACTCGGCAGGTGACTTCAACCAGCGATTGTCACTTTCCGGCGTCATTCTCAGCAAGATGGATGGCGATGCACGCGGCGGTGCCGCTCTCTCGATCCAGTCGGTAACGAATACGCCGCTCAAATTCATCGGAGTCGGCGAGAAGTACGATGCACTTGAGGTCTTCCATCCGGAACGTATGGCAGGGCGAATTCTCGGAATGGGAGATGTGCTCAGCCTGATCGAGAAGGCGGAAGAGGTCGTTGACGAGGAGAATGCAGAGCGGATGCTGCGCAAGATGCGCAAGAACGAATTCTCTTTGCAGGACTTCCGCGATCAACTGCGACAACTCAAACGTCTCGGACCGCTCGACAAATTGCTCGGAATGTTACCCAAGATGGGCCCCATGAGGCAGCTCGATCAGCTTCGCGTCGACGAAAAACAGCTACTCCACTTGGAAGCCATCATCAGTTCCATGACGCCCAAGGAGCGGGCCAACTACCGGATTATCAACGGTTCGCGGCGCAAACGGATCTCCCGTGGATGCGGTCGGCCGGTCTCGGAGGTCAATCGCCTGTTGAAACAGTTCATGCAGACTCGCAAGATGATGAAACACATGAGTAAGGGCTTTTCTGGCAAGAAGTTACCCGGATTGAATTTCCCGCATTGAAGGTGCATTTGATAGAATGTTTTGTTAGCTCTCAAGGAGGACAACCTTGCTTCGAATTCGTTTGAGCCGTCATGGAGCCAAGAAGGACCCCCACTATCGGGTGGTGGTCTCCGAGAAATCCAGCCCCAGAGACGGTAGATTCTTAGAAATACTGGGCCATTACAATCCGGCCCTGAAACCGGTACGGCTTCACCTGGACCTGGAACGTATAGACTATTGGGTCTCACAAGGGGCCCAGCCTTCCGAAACGGTCCGCAGCCTGATCAGACGGGTCAGGAGCACCCAGCCCGAAGTGGCTCACCAGGAATAGGGTTCTCATCTGTCTTCAACGGCAGGTCCTCTGGGGCACCACTATCGAGGTCAACAAGAGGGGGTTGCACAAGTCGCTAGTTCAAGTGCTTATCCACTGGAGGTGGTATGAAGCAGCTAGTCCATATGATCGCGGAAGCGTTGGTGGATCAACCTGAAGAAGTGGCTGTAACCGAAATCGTTGGCGAGCAAACGACCGTACTCGAACTCCGAGTCGCTCAATCAGACCTGGGAAAGGTAATCGGAAGGCAAGGGAGAACGGCCCGGGCCATCCGGACCCTGCTTGGAGCAGCCGGAATGAAGCTACGCAAACGGTTCGTGTTGGAGATCCTGGAGTAATTTGGAAGCCTTTGTGACGATTGCCCGGATTACCCGACCGCATGGGGTTCGGGGCGAGGTGGTCGCACTGAGCCTGACCGACTTCCCAGAACGATTCGCACGATTAGAAACGGTTCGGGTCGCTACCGAAGCTCAGGTTGCATGGGAGATCCTGGAAGGCTACAGGTTCCATAAGAACCGGATTCTACTCAAGTTCGCGGGCTTGAGTAGACCGAACGAGGTAGAGCACTTGATAGGAGGAGAGGTTCAGGTTCCGGAGGCGGACCGCGTCAAGCCGCCCCCTGATACTTATTTCCATTCCGACTTGATCGGATGTGAGGTTTTCAACCGGGAGCGCCCTCTGGGTGCAGTCCAGCGAGTGTTGGAAACGGGAGCCGCGGCTTTACTGGTGATCGAGGCAGTTGAGGGTGAGATCCTGATTCCGATGGCCAAGCAATTCTTGAGGAAAGTCGATCCCGAGATGCTGCGAATCGATGTCGATCTGCCGGGAGAATTGATCGTCTTGAACCAGATTTCGGCTTCGTCCAGGAGGAGGAAAAAGGAGCGAGAAGACCGTAGAGCACAGGGATCTAAACCGGGATGATGGGATGAGAATTGATGTATTGACCATCTTTCCCAGCTGTTTCGAGGGGATCTTGGGGGTCGGCATGGTCCGCCGAGCCAGGCAAGCACAACTGCTTAAGGTCAACCTCGTGGATCTGAGGGATTTCACCCAAGATCGCCATAGAACGGTGGATGATCGGCCCTACGGTGGAGGAGAAGGGATGGTCATGAAGCCCGAGCCTATCTTCGAGGCGGTCGAATCGCTGACTGCGGAGCGGGATTCTTGCCACGTCGTTCTGCTTTCCCCCCAGGGAAAGACGTTTTCCCAACGAACCGCACAGCGGTTGGCAAGTCAGACCCACTTGGTAGTGATTTGTGGACGTTACGAGGGAATCGATCAACGAGTTGCCGATCATCTCGTTGACGAAGAGATCTCGTTGGGAGATTACATTTTGTCGGGGGGTGAGATCGGAGGTATGGCGCTGATCGACAGTGTCGCTCGGTTGATCCCGGGCGTGGTAGGCAACCCTAGCTCAGTGCTCGATGAGTCGTTCATGCACGGGTTGCTTGACTATCCTCACTTTACTCGCCCCGCTGAGTTCCGGGGTTGGAAAGTTCCTGATGTCCTCCTGTCGGGAGATCACGGACGGATCCGAAAATGGCGACAGGATGAAGCATTCAACAAAACCAGGGAACGGAGACCCGATCTGCTGCGGAGCGCAGACTAGGAACATTTGAGAGGGACATTGATATGAACGTAATTGACCAGATCGAGAAGGCTTACACCGATAAGGAGATTCCGAAATTCGGTCCCGGAGACACAGTTCGGGTTCACGTGAAGATCAGCGAGGGCAACAAATTCAGAATTCAGGTTTTTGAAGGGGTCGTCATTGCCATCAAAAATCGAGGGAATCGCTCTGCTTTCACAGTCCGAAAGGTTTCTCAAGGGTACGGCGTGGAGCGCGTATTCCCACTCTATTCTCCAGTGATCGAGCTGATCGAACGGGTACGTCGAGGGCGAGTTCGCCGAGCCAAGCTATACTACTTGAGAGAGCGCAAAGGAAAAGCCGCCCGAATCCAGGAGATTCGCTGACGCCCTTCTTTGGTCATCAACATCACCAGAAACGTGGAGGTGTTGAGTTTAGGATTGACCTCGAAGAGCTTTGGTCATGATTAGAACAACCAGGTAATGCGGGATAAACAAAAGATCCTCCGCACAGCTGAGAAGTACGTTCTCGACCAGAAATTCTCGGCAGCTATTCGAGAATATGAAAAACTTCTCGAACTAGAGCCTGACGAGCCCACGCTCCTAAACATAGTCGGGGATTTGCTAGTCCGTCAGGGCAAGCCTCAGGAAGCACTCAAGAACTTTCAAAGAGTCGTCGAAATCTTCCTCAATCTTGGCTTCGCCCCCAAGGCGATCGCCATGCTCAAGAAGACTCTGTGGATTGCTCCCCAGGATATGCTAGCCAGAGAAAGCCTGGCCGACCTCTACAGTAAGCAGGGTTTTCAATTTGATGCTGTTCGAGAATTGCGCTACCTGGTTGATCATTATGTGGACAATGACAATGTCGATCGAGCCCTGCACTTCCTGAAACGGATTGGATCCATTTCTCCTGAAAACGCGGAGATCCCTCTCCGCAAGGCTGAGCTCCTGATCGGTCAAGGGAAGGAGCCGGCAGCACTCGAGGCCCATCTCGAAGCGCTCGAGTGTCTGCGCAAGAATGGCGACTTTCCTACCTTCAAACAAATTCTTGGAACCGTCTTGCGAGCTTACCCGGAAAACACGACAGCGCTGGACCTGCTCAGACAAATGGGAGAGAGTTGTCATGCCGATCAAGAAGTCCGAGAGATTCTGGCTGCCCATCTCAAATCGGGAGCCCCTGATTACCCGGTCAAACTTTATCTGGCCCGAGCCGAAGAAAAGATCTCGGAAACAGATGCGGCAGCACGACTCTACAAGGAACTCCGCCAGGCCGGACATTCCGATAGCGAGATCACTGAGGGGCTACTGCGCACGGACCCAGATTCGGCATATGCGTCCAGCGACTCGTTCTTCGACGAAGACATCGCTCTTCACTCCCCAAACCAACTCCCACCCCCAAGCGATTGGGAACCCCCCTCTGACGATACGGGACCAGGTTCGGGACTGTTCGGAGCCCTCGATGGAGAAGACATCCAACCTGCGCTTGACGGAGAGCAGACTTTTTCCTTTGAGAACACGGAAGAGATCGTGCTCGACGAACCCGTAGCGGATGCAACCGAACTCTCCATCGAACTCGAACAGGCGCAGCCCGATGACGCGGAGGAATGCGCGCCTATCGCATCGTTGGATGAAGCTCTTCAAGAGGTCGACTTCTACCTCAAACGCGGGTTCAAGGAAGATGGCGTAAGCCTCATCGAGCGCCTTCTGAAACAGTACCCCGACGATGAAGCCGTGCAGGTCAGGGCGCGCAAGGTTGGGATAGAGATAGGGGAACGGACTGCAGAAGAAATCGAGGCAGAGAGTCTCGAGCCGCAAGAAGCTGGCGATGACTTCAGCGTCATTGGCGAGGAAGATAAACTGGTTTCCGCCTTTCCCGAACCCGCGCTCTTCGAAGACTTTGAAAAGGAAATGGAAGATGCCCTCGATGAACTCTTCGTCGAAGGGAAGAACGGGGATCGTGAGGGCTCCATTCTTCGCTACGACGTCGCGGATGAAACCGCCGGAGGGCGTAATTCACCAACTGTCCACTACGATTTGGGGCTGGCCTACAAAGAGATGGGATTAGTCGATGATGCTCTTCAGGAGTTCCTGATCGCAATCGACATGCTGGACGATTCCGCACTCCCGCAACGGATCCTTTGCTGCAGTATGTTGACAAGTACGTGTCGACAACTGGGCAAAACCGACGATGCTGTCCGCTGGGCGCGCGAAGGCTTGAAAATCAAAGAACTTCGAGATTTCGAAAAACGAGCGTTCGAATACGATCTTGGTCTAGCCTTGGCTGAGAAGGGTGAATTGCAACAGGCAATCGATCTGTTGCAGAGCATTCACGAACAAGATTCGTCCTATCGCGACGTCAACGAAAAGTTGAGTAACTTCATCTCACGGCTCAATGGTTAATCGAGTCCTCTTCTTCGTCTACGTGCTCTACTGCCTGGAAGTCGGAATTTTCCTCATCATCTATCCATGGGTTGTACTCTGGGACCAGAATTCGCTGCTGACACACTATCCCGCTCTCCGAACCATCTTTCTCAACGATTTCTTCCGGGGAGCGGTGTCAGGCCTTGGGGTCTCAAATCTAATGCTTGGAGCCTGGGAAGTTGTCCATTTTCAGCGCTATTTTGGAAGAGCATGATCTGGCTCCGCCCCTGCTGTACGGCATCTCGCGGCGGAAACTCCACCCAGACCTCTCCCTCGATCAATACCTGAGACTCCTTTTCGCGAGTCGCGCACATCTGCTCCAGTGGAGAGAGAAAGACCTCTCTCTCCAAGACCAGAGAGAGGGGGTCGAGAAGGGAGTCCATCTGGCCCACCGACATGGCAAGATCTTTCTGCTCAATACCCATACCGAATTGGCCTTGCAGACTGGTGCGGACGGAGTTCACCTTACCTCGCAGCAATCGATCCCGGAATGTTTGGCACTACGAAAGAGAGCGGGGCGACAGACTGATTTTCTGATCGGCAAGTCCGTCCACACGGTCCCAGCTGCCGTTGCGGCTGAAGCGGCAGGCGCTGACTATCTGCTACTGGGACCCGTGTTCGATCCTATTTCGAAACAATCCGACCTCATACCGCTCGGCCTTCCCGGATTGAGAGAAGCTACTTACATGCTCTACACCCCGGTCTTTGCTCTGGGGGGCATCACTCACCAGAGTATGGAAATCGTTCGTGCTACCACAGCCGTGGGAGTAGCCGGTATCAGCTGGTTGAGTAGCGAGATCAATTGTTGGCCGGGGCGCCCAGCCCCAACTGAGAACCTTTGAGGGCCTTGTCCGAGTTCGTCATGGCGCTTCGAATCTCAATAAAAAGCTCCTCGTCCTGTTCATCCACAGCCTGCTGGCGAATCGGCTCGAGGCGTGGGATGAATTCCTGCATTTTCTTGTTGAGTTGCTTCAGAGCCTTCTTTATCTCTTTTTCCTTTTCCAGCCGGCGGGTTGCCTTTTCATCGATGAAGATCATCGTCCCAGCAATGCTCCGGTCGTAGGCATGCACCATCTGAGCCAGCGTGTAGAACTCGAGAGGATTCTCCTTGTCCCCCTTCCACTCAGTGCCTTCGCGGCGGCGCTCGATCTCGAGGAGGCGGCTCTCGGCAATCTCCATGAAGATCTTCACCCGGTCCTTTAATTTCTGAGCGTCTTGAACCTTCTCGTACTCGGCATCGGTGAACTGATCGCCGCGGATGCCGCTCCCCCTTCTTCGACGCTGCTCAAATGCCGGCAGCAAAGCGGAGCCGATCCAAGTGCGCTGGCCAAGCTGGGGCGGCTTCATCGGGAACCCGCCATTCGAGCTTTCAAAGAGGAGACCCAGCACTTTGTTTCGGAAATCTTCGAGACTCGCTTCTACTTCTTCAAAAGACAGTCGCAGCTCTAAATGCACCTTTAGCTTGAGGTCACGGAGGTTCTCTACCTGTCGTCGCAGTTCAATCTCGAGACGCTTGACCTTCCGGGAGCGTCCTTCTTTCGAAGTGTGGGGCTCCGCAGCCTGGCGTGTTCCATGAATCGATAGCGAGCGCAGTGCGAGCAGAGTGCCATCGATGGCCGCATAGTCTTTGGCCTTGGTTTGAAGCGAGATCTGGCTGCCGAATCTCCGCAGGACATCCCGAAAGAGCCCCATGCGATCCCGATAGTCGGATTTCTGCCGATATGCGCGTAATTCTGAAGGAGTCAGGATCTGGTCCAACTCCAACTGCTTATTGACCGCTTCCGGCTGGGCCAGCAAACTCGTACTGAAGATCAGAAGGAAGCTCAGGTGCTTCCAGGCCGTTGACTTGTACATCACATTCTTTCCGGGGCTTCGATTCCCAGGATCCCCAGCATGCGTAGCAGGCTGGCTCTTACCACATCAGCCACCCCCACCAGGAAGAGCTTCTCGTTGGGATCGGTCTGCGACAGTATGTGGCAGCGGTGATAGAAGAGATTGAACAGTTGTGCTTGCTGGAAAGCATGGCGGGCCAAATGTGAGACCTCCAAGGACTGGACGGATCTCTCAACTACTTCCTCTGTCCTTCCACACAACAGCAACATCTCCCAGGTGTTGTCGTCTCCGAGAAACCGGCTAAACCTCCCGTGCCTCAAACGATCGGCCCATTCTTTCCGCGACCAATCAAAACCCTCTTCCTGAAGCTTGCGAAAGATATTATTGGCGCGTACGACGGAGTAGAGAATATAAGGTCCGGTCTCACCTTCGAAGCTCAAGGCTTCTTCAAAATCAAACGCGATTACGGAAGTTCGAGTGTATTTCAAAAGGAAGTAACGAAGGGCTCCAATTGCAATCTTGCGTGCGATATCGGTCCGTGTTTCAGCATCCATGTGGGCCTGACGAACTTCAACCTCGTGCAGAGATTTTTCGATGAGCTTGTCGATCAGATCATCCGCCTTCACTCCGAGCCCCTTACGCCCCGACATTTCTATGAAAGCCTTGGATTCATCTTCGGGGGAAAGTTGGATTCCTAGTTCCCGACAGGCAACCGGTGAGAGGGCGACCATTTCGTAGGAGAAGTGGGTCGAGTTGTCGGCCTGTTCGTCGAAGCCTAGATTCCGCAAACCTTGAATGACTACCCGCTGTAGATAGGACTGCCGAACGTCGATTACATTGTAGACTTGCTCGGCGCCTCCAAAATCGGGCGACTTCTCCGCACCTGGTTGAGAGGCGCTAACCCAGATCGGCTGCCCATCTTGATAACGGTCGAAGATCCGGTAAAAGAAATTGCGGCCCAACAGACCGAACTTCCACATCTGATAGGCGATGTCCTTTCCCACATACGTGACGGTACCGTTGCTCCGCACGATGATCTTTTCGTCGGCGGGTTGACCATCCTGCTCGGGAAGGGACATCACCCAACAACCCTTGTGGGAGCCCTCCTCGACAAATTGGATCGCATTTCTCTCCTTAAGGAGCTGGTAGGCTTGTTCCCAAAATTTCAGGTGAAGAATTTCACTCTCGCGAGGCAGCACATCGTACCGAATCCCGAGCCGATCCATGGTGGCAAGATGGGCCGAAACAATGCGGTTTGCGATGTGCTCCGCCAACGCGGCGATAGGACTGCCTCCTTCTTCGATCTCGGCCAGGACCTGCTGCCGCAAATGCAAACGCTCTTCGTCCTCTCGAAACCACTGTGCCACCTGCGAATAGAGATCCCAACAATAGTAGTCGAAGGGCTCGCCAATCTGCGCCACTTGATCCAGGCTGAGCTGCCGTAGATGGGCGAAGCCAATCACGACATCGGCCACCTGGACGCCAGTGTTGTCGATATAGTTCTGGACCTCAACCTCGTGCCCGGCCGACTTCAGGACGCGAACGAAAGTGTCACCCATCACGGCGTTCCTCAAATGTCCGATGTGGGCGGCTTTGTTGGGATTGATGTTGGTATGCTCTACAATGACGTTACCTCCCCCTCGGGGAGGGTCCAGTTCCCGCACCCAGGAGTTGAAATCTCCCAGAAAATCGGCGCGATCGAAGAAACAGTTGAGATATCCTGCCCCAGCGGCTTCGAACCGATCTACGCCCGGCAAGGAAGGAATCGTCTGGGCCAGCTCTTCTGCAATCCTCCGAGGCGGTCGACGCAAGGGTTTTGCCAACTCAAAAGCCACTGGAAAAGCCAGGTCGCCGAGGCCCGGGTTGGGAGGAGCCTCAACCACGATACGATCGAGTTGGATCGCAAAATGGTCGGCCACGAAATCTAGAAGCGACTGCTCGACCCTCTGGATTCGGCCTAGAATCATCGTAGCATGATACGCGAGTCGGTTTCGGCTCTGCAAAGATCCGGCAAGGTCAGACAGCGAGGACATGAATAAGGGGAACAGACATGGCCAGCGCACTCTACATCGATGCTTTCAATGGGATCGCCGGGGACATGCTGCTCGCCGCCTTGCTGGACCTCGGGGTGCAACGGGCCGAGCTCGTTGAAGGGCTCTCATCCTTGGGGCTTGAAGCCTTCCAACTCCACACCCGGCAGGTGGAACGGCAGGGGTTACGCGGTCTCGACTTGCACATCGAATACTCTCACAAACCGGCCGGCAAGGATCACTCCACAGTCCATGCTCACGATGCGCCGGCGCGGAACCTGACCCAGATCCTGCAACTGATTGAATACAGTCGGCTTCCCGAACCCGTCAAGCTGAGTGCCGGCAAAGTTTTTCGCCGATTGGGACAAGCCGAAGCGGAAGTCCACGGAACATCGATCGAGGAGGTTCACTTCCACGAAGTAGGGGCACTCGATTCGATCATCGACATCGTGGGATCGTGTCTCGCCCTGCATCTTCTCGAGATCAGATCCATCTTCTCTTCTCCGCTGGCTCTGGGCGGAGGAACTGTCCAGTTCTCACATGGCAATTGGCCGGTTCCCGCACCCGCGACCGAGCGGCTGGTGCGGGGTTTTCCCTGTCGAATGGGACCGGTCGACTCTGAGCTGACGACCCCCACTGGGGCAGCCCTCGTCACATCACTGGGTCAGCCGGTGAAAAGAATGCCGGCGGCAATTCCATTGCGAAGCGGGTTAGGTGCCGGGGACAAGAAGTTCGATCAGATCCCCAACATGTTGAGAGTGATTCTCTTTGAAACCGAAATTGAGGACCGCTTGGCTGAACCTCTCCAGGAGGAAGAGATCTCGGTATTGGAGGCGAGCATCGACAATATGGACCCAGAGTCACTCGCCGATTTTCAAGATCTTGCCTTGAGCCAGGGTGCCCTGGACGTTTATTATTCCTCCTTGCACATGAAAAAGGGTCGCCCCGGGGTTCTTCTCACTATTCTTTGTTGCAATGGAGATCGTGATCGGCTGGCAAGCTTGGTTTTTAAGGAAACCACCACATTGGGGCTGCGTTGGGAATATGCTCGACGATGGGTCTTGGATCGCGAAAGCATTCAGGTCGAAACAGACTTCGGGCCGATCACCGTGAAATTGGGCCGTTTGGGACGACAAGTCGTCAATGTCTGGCCCGAGTACAAAGAGCTGCGGCAGCTGGCCACAGCGCGTGGGATTCCTTTTAAGTTGGCCCGGAGGAAAGTGTTCGAAGCGCTGAAAGAGCTAAAGTATGAGTAGAGCCTTCTATTTGACAACCCCCCTTTATTACGTCAATGACGTTCCCCATGTTGGACACACCTACACGACCGTGATTGGGGATGCGATCGCGCGTTACAAGAGGCTCTGCGGACTCGAGGTCTGCTTCCTGACGGGCACTGACGAGCACGGTCTGAAGATCGAGCGCACGGCCCAGCAAAGGGAGATTACGCCTAACCAACTGACTGACGAAAATTCCCGAGTCTTCGCTGAAGTGTGGGACCGGATGGGGATTCATTACGACGAGTTCATTCGGACCACCCAAAAACGCCATTATGCGACCGTCTCGGAAAATTTCGAGCGGATGAAGAAAAACGGCCATATCTACCTGGGCGAATACTCGGGCCTCTATTGCGTTCGCTGCGAGTCCTATGTCAGTGGTCAGCAAACCAATTGTCCGGAGTGTGGAAGCCCGACAGAGTTCATCAAGGAGGAGAGCTACTTCTTCAAACTTTCTGCCTTCGCCGACAAACTGCTGACCTTTTATCGAGACAACCCCGACTTCGTGATTCCTCAGACTCGCCTGAACGAGATCATCAGCTTCGTCCGGGGAGGGTTGAAAGATATCAGCATCAGCCGAACCTCATTTCAGTGGGGAATTCCGGTCCCGAATGAAGACCGACATATCTTTTACGTCTGGTTCGATGCCCTTCATGGCTACCTTTCGGGCATCGGTTTTGATTCCGACAAGAAGCGGTTCCGCCAGACCTGGCCCGCTGCCATCCAGCTGATGGGAAAAGATATCCTGCGTTTCCACGGCGTCTACTGGCCAGCCTTTCTGATGGCGGCGGGGCTGGAACCGCCGCGTCACCTGTTGGTTCATGGCTGGTGGACGATCAACGGGGAGAAAATGTCTAAGTCGCTGGGGAACTTCGTCCGGGCCGATACTCTGATCCGCGCTCTGCCTCGTGATTACATTCGCTACTTCTTGCTCCGGGAGATCCCGCTGGGCTCAGACGGGAATTTCTCATTCGACGCCTTGGTGACCCGTGTCAACAGCGATCTGGCCAATGATCTAGGTAATCTGGCGAGCCGGGTCTTGAAGATGATCCAGAACTACTTTGACGGTAAGATTCCGGAATCCGCGGGACTGGAGGGGTCAGATGAGGAGTTAGTTCGCTACTGCCGAGAAACCGTCAAACTGTATCGCGAGAACTTCGACAAGCTTCAGATCACCAAGGCCCTGGACAATACCTGGGAATTGATCGCAGTCTGCAACAAGTACCTGGTCGCCCACGAGCCCTGGAAGATGGCTCAGGACCCAGCAAAAAGGCCTCGCTTGGGTACGGTTCTCTTCAACGCGGCAGAAGCTCTTCGCATCATCGCTGTGATCTTGAGCCCGGTTCTGCCAGATGGAAGCCGGGCCATTCTAGAACAAATGAAAGCGGTTTCCGGGGGAAAAACCTGGTCTCCAGAAAGCCTGAGTTGGGGTGGTCTCAAAGCGGGAAGCCAATTGGGAAAGATCGAACCGGTCTACCCTCGACTCGATCGCAAGAAGTTTCTGGCCTCCATGAGTGACACTCCCGGAGTACAGCAAGCAGCAAAGACGGACGCCACAGGTTCGGATCCCGCCCCTGACATCGACAAGATCTCGATCGCGGACTTCGCCAAAGTCGAGATGAGGGTTGGCCGGATTCTGGAGGCACAACGGATTCCTAATTCTTCGAAGCTACTCAAATTGAAAGTCGACATCGGTACCGAGGTTCGGCAACTGGTGGCCGGAATCGGCAAGGCCTATGCTCCCGAAACGCTGCCTGGGCGCGTCGTGGCAGTTGTCACGAATCTGGAACCCGCCAAGCTGATGGGTGTCGAGTCCAACGGGATGATCGTGGCAGCCTCGATTGAAGGTCGGTCTGTACTCACGACCTTCGCCGAACAGGTGGAGATCGGTGCCCGCCTGAAGTAATGTTCGTCGACTCTCACGCCCATTTAGATGGCGAACAATTCAGCTCTGATCGGTTTCAAGTTCTGGAAAGAGCCAGCGCCGCGGGTGTGAATCGGATTCTTTGCATCGCCTGCGCCACTCCAGAACCCGAGAGTCTGCAAAGGGTCCTGGAACTGGTAGAAGAAAGCCCTCAACTCTTCGCTGCGTTGGGCGTACATCCTCATGATGCCGATCGGGCAACTCCGGATTTGCTCAATCGGATTGCCGACTTGATGTCCCACCCCAAGGTTCTGGGCTGGGGCGAAATTGGTCTGGATCACTACTACGACAATGCCCCACGCGATAAGCAGTTGCGCACCTTTCGGTGGCAACTGGCTGCGGCTCGAGAAGCCGGAATGCCGGTTGTCATCCACTTCCGAGATGCGGCGGAAGAAACTTGCGAGGTACTCACCCGCGAACAGAGTCGAGGCCAACTGCGCGGTGTCATGCACTGTTTTACATGTGGCGACGAAGTAGCCCAGACCTGCTCCGACCTCGATTTCTATCTGGGTTTCGGGGGCATTCTCAGCTTCCCCCGGTCCCATGCGCTTCGCCGAATCGCTGCCGCTATCTCAGCCGACCGCTATTTGATCGAAACCGATTCCCCTTATCTGGCGCCAACACCCTATCGCGGGAAACGGAACGAACCCTCATTTGTTGTCCGGGTGGCCGAGATCCTGGCCGATTTGCGGCAGATTTCAGTGAGCGATGTGGGCCGCCAGAGCTCGTCGAATTTCGAGCGGTTGTTTCGTCCACTTGAGGTTTCAGGCTAAATCCCCATTAGACAACTGAACAAACCCGTGGAGAGACCCCCCTAATCCAGGTGCGGGTTGCCATTCCTCGCGATTCAGGAACCGCCGAACCGAGTTTGCTCCGCGCAACCTCGGCTTGGTATATTAGCCCGATCGTGAAAGCAGAGACCTCGCAGATACCTCTCGGCAAGAGGGAGATCTTTCACCTCCTGCAAGAGGATCTGGCCAAGGTCGAACACCAGCTTGCTGAATTGACTAATTCAGCTCTTCCCCTGCTACAAAGGATTAACCAACACCTCCACCGGAGCGGCGGAAAGCGGCTCCGACCGTCAATCCTTCTGCTCTGTTCCAAAGCTTGTGCCGATCACGGCACGGCTGCGATTCGGTTGGGTGCTGTGGTTGAGCTGATCCATGTCGCCACTCTGGTGCACGACGACATCATCGACAACGCTGAAATCCGGCGGGGACGGCCCTCGGTCAACGCCACCTGGGGAAACGACATCACGGTTCTGGCCGGCGATTGGATGTACATGACGGCCTTCCATCTAGCGCTGGAGTTGAAGAATTTTCGCATCCTGGATCTACTGATTGAAGTGACTCGCACTCTGGTGGAGGGCGAACTCTTGCAATTGCAACGAAACTGGAGTCTGGATCTCAACGAGGAAGATCATCTCGAAATCTGTTCACGCAAGACCGCCTGTCTCTTCAGCGCCTGTGGACGGCTGGCTGGAATCGTGGCTGAGTGCGATCGCCGAATCGAAGCCCAACTGGGCGAGTATGGCCGTTGTCTGGGCCTTGCCTTCCAGTTGACCGACGACCTGCTCGACTACACGTCGGACGAACAAACCCTGGGCAAACCGGTCTTGAAGGACCTGGAAGAAGGCAAGGTCACCCTTCCCATCATCTACCTCTTGGAAAGGGCCAACCTCGAGGAAAGAAACTTTCTGCGAAAGGTCATCTCGGATCGTGATTTCTCGAGCGCCAACAAACAAGAGATCATGGCACTCGTCCGCAGGCATGGCACCTTGGACACCCTCCAGGCCCGAGCCGACCGGTACGCTTTAGAAGCCATACGCTGTCTCGAAGGTCTTCCCAGCTCTGTTTATCGAGAAGCACTGCTGCGTATCCCCGAACTCGTGATTGAGCGCCGAAGCTGAACTGGCTCTCCTGGGATGCACCCCCACCGAGGTTTCCCTCGGATTATTCCTGAAAGCGACTTGGCGAAGGCCTTGGAGTGCGCGCCGACATGGAAGCGCCTTCGGCGCGGACTCAGGTCAGTTGCCAGACGGCGGCTTCACCGGTTTGACCGGCGTTTTGACGGGTTTTTTCTCGTCCGAAACGGGAGTCGTCGGCTTGTCCCCGTCTTCCTCTTTCTTGCGTGGATCCTCCCAGTCCTCCGGGATCGGGGTGAAAGGAGGGATGTCTTCAATCAACACGTCACCCACATCGGAGTCCGGCGTAGGGACGGTCGGCCCAACCGCCATTTCCAAGGCTGACGGCTGCCACATATCTAAGAAATCGCCCTTGGGAATGCGTTCTTCAATACGCTGCATGAAGTCGATCCAGATGGGAAGTGCAAGGTTGGTGCTGAAGATTTTCTCACCTAGAGACTTTTTCTCGTCGTAGCCCACCCAGACCCCGACTGTCATGCTCGGGGTAAAACCGACGAACCAGGTATCCGTGGCCTCGTTTGTCGTTCCAGTCTTGCCAGCGATCGGGAAACCGAGCGCACGGGCCCGAACCGCCGTACCCTGCCGCACCACATTCCGCAGCAGGTAAACCATCTTGGAATTCACGTCGGGCGTCAGAACCTGCTCGAAAGAAGGCTCGTTCTCTTCCAGTACAACCCCATTGAAATCCTCGACTCGGGAAATGAAAAAGGGACGGGCCCGTACTCCACCGTTTCCAAAAACCGTAAATGAGGAGGTGATGTCGCGCAGCGTAATCTCCCCGGCTCCCAGAGCGATTGGCAAAACCGGAACAAAATCCCGTCGAATCCCAAAACGTTGGGCAATTTCGATCACGCTTTCGATTCCCAGCGCTCTGGCAAGCCGCAAGGTGGGAACATTGCGGCTTTCGGCAAGAGCCTGATAGAGGGGAATCAACCCCTTGAACTTTCCATCGGAATTGCGCGGTTCGTAGGGACGCCCCAACGCATCCTGGTAGTAGACGGGGGCATCGAGCAGGGTGTCAAAAGGTGATCTCCCCGACTCGAGAGCGGCTGCATAGGTGAAAACCTTGAATACCGAACCGGGTTGGCGCAGAGCTTGCGTCGAACGATTGAACTTACTGTATTCGAAATCAAACCCGCCGACCATGGCTCGGATGGCGCCCGTCTTGTTGTCCAGCACCAGGAACCCGCCCTGCACTTCGGGGATTCGCTCCAGTCGGACCTTGAGGGTCTGGTTCTCCCGGTCGACTCTCTCGATCAAGAAAGGCACGACATCGCCTCTCTTGAGAGCCTTGTCAACCCGCGTCAGTGTGGTCCAGGCAATTTCTTGGGGACCGATTTCGGCGGTATAGCTCCCTAATTTAACGACCGCTTTGGAGCGATCGACCTCCAGAATGAGGCCATGTACGATCTGGCCAGGCGAAAAAATCTGGCGCCACTCGGCGTGGCTGTAGTTGGACAGGTCCTTGTCACTATCGCCAGCCACATTCTCTTCCGCTCCATGCCAGGGATGTGTCTGCTTATCAAAGCTCAGGAGTCCCTTCCGCAAAGCTTCACGGGCTGCCGCCTGAAATTGGCTGTCGAGGCTTGTATGGATCTTCAACCCTCCCTGCCAGATCCTCTCAGTCGAGTAGTTCCGTTCCAGGTGTTGGCGAACCCACTCCACGAAATAGGCTGCCGTCTGGTCGGCCCCCTTCTGGTTGATCTGGAGAGGCTCTGTCATGGCCTCTTCATACTGATCGCCGGTGATGAAGCCCTCTTCTTTCATCCGTCGTAACGCATAGGCACGGCGACGCAGAGCGCGATCCGGATAGCGTATCGGAGAATAACGTCCGGGAACGTTCAAGATGCCGGCCAGCAGTGCCGATTCAGCCAACGTAAGTTCGTCGATTCTTTTCTTGAAATAGAAGTCAGCAGCGGCAGCGATCCCGTAAATTCCGTGCCCCATGTAAATCTGATTGAAATAGAGGGTAAATATTTGCTCCTTGGTGAAGTGCTTCTCTGTCTGGAGCGCGAACATCATGTCTTTGATCTTGCGCTCCAGTCGCTTCTCCGGACCTGTGAAACGAAGTTTGCAAAGCTGCATGGTCAGTGTCGAGGCACCGGCCAACTGACCGCGTTGGATGTTGCGGACGGCAGTAATCAAGAAACGGCCGAAGTCGATACCGGAATGTTCGAAGAAATTCGAGTCTTCCGCCGCGATAATAGTCTGCTTCAATTGCTCGGGAATCTGGTCGTAAGTGACCAGGATTCGACGCTCGAGAGCGTAATCGCCGAGAATCTGACCATCTGCGGAATAGACATACGAGACGACATTGGGGCGAATCTGCTGCAGCTCCTGCACCTGGGGCAGATCGAAGCTGTATCCCAGGAGCATCCCAAAGAAGCCCCCGAAAACGGCAGTCAAGATCACTGCCCCGGCGTAGCCGCCCCAAAAGACCAACTTCCGGCGCTCTCCGCGGAACTTCATGAGGACTATTCTAGCGTAAGACGACGCTTGATTGGCGGGAGGCTGCTTTTCCATCTTTTCTTGGACACTCACGGAAGAATCCTGTTCCCTGTTATCCAAATCACTCAAATCGGGATCCCTTCTTCTTATACTTGCCTCATGAAGTACTACCGACTTATTGGTGTTGCGGTTCTACTGGCAATGGCATCCGCCCTCCTGCTGGGCCAGGAAATGCGAGTCCGCGGAGTCCTGGTCAGCGATCATGTGAAGTATCAGACCGCTCTGTAGGTGGATGTTCAGAGCGAGTTCGAGATCGGCAAAGAGGTCGTCTTGGAGAGTTCGGTTGGCGAATTACGAGAGACTTACACGATCAAACAGGTGGTCGAGACCTTGGTCGTCCTCGAAGAGAGCCTGAGGAACCGGGATCCGGCCGGATCCCGGCTTCTGCAATAGCCCGGTCTCGGCAAAACTCGCGCCAAAATCAATCCTTGTCGTGAATTGTCTTCAGGCTGACGATCTCGAAGGTCCGAACACTGCGTGGGGTTCGGATGGTCACCTCATCTCCTTCAAAATGGCCCATAAGGCTCTTGCCAATCGGTGAAGCTGTAGATATCAGTCCGTTAGCGGCATCTGACTCTTCACTGGTTACGAGCCGAAAACGCCGTTCTTCATCGGTCTCCAGATCCATCAATACCACTTCAGAACCGTAGGACACACGGTCGGTCGGGATCTTCGACAGATTGACGAGGGAGAGGTTGGCCAGCCGCTGCCGGAGTTGGCCGAGTTGAGTCTGCACGATTGACTGCCGCTCTTTGGCAGTCTGATACTCCGCGTTCTCTCGCAGATCTCCCAACTCGATCGCCTTCTTGAGGGCAATCGGCAACTCTTCCTTCAGTTCCCGGTCCAGCGCACTAATCCGTTTTTCGAGTTTCTGTTTTACTTCTTTCACAAGAGGTTCGCCTCACTTTTCAATTGCATCCGGCAGCCTATTGTACAATTCCGTGGCCACTATGTGACGTTATCCAGCGATTCTAGCAAGACAAGGGAGAGAGGCCTCGTCACAGGCGGCTTGGTTGCAGTCGCGATAGTCGATTGGATAAGATCAGGCTCCAGAATATGATCTTCCAAAGACGAACTTGAATTGTGAGGCGGGCAGGCTCGTTGTGAAGATAGCAATTATTGTCAATGGAGATTCGCTGGCCGTCCCGGAACAGTGGACAGTCGAGGAACTGGTGGCCAAAGTGGTCGCTGAGCGAGGTCCGGTCGCCGTCGAACTGAACCGTCAAATCCTCAAACAGCAAGATTGGTGCAGGTACCGGCTACGAGACGCGGATCGCCTTGAGATCGTACACTTCGTAGGCGGCGGTTAGAAAGTCGAGCATGGGATTGGAAGAACTGAAGATCGGGGAGATTGAACTGAGTTCCCGGCTTATCGTCGGAACTGGAAAGTACGAGACTTTCCAGATCATGCAGCAGGCTCATGCAGCGAGCGGTGCGGCAATGGTCACCGTAGCGGTGAGGCGCGTCAACCTAACCGAGCGCAGCCAAACCTCACTCCTTGATTTCATCGATCGCGAGAAGATGGTTATTCTCCCCAACACGGCCGGATGCTATACCGCGGATGAAGCGGTGCGCTACGCAAAATTGGGGCGGGCGGCAGGACTCTCCTCACTGGTGAAGCTGGAAGTGATTGGGGATGAGCGGACCCTGTTTCCCGACAACGAAGCCCTCCTCGAGGCAACCCGTATTCTGGTTGATGATGGGTTCACAGTCTTGCCGTACACCAATGACGATCCGGTCGTCTGCAGGAAGCTGGAAGACTTGGGAGCTGCTGCTGTCATGCCGCTGGGCGCTCCCATCGGTTCCGGGCTTGGAATCCAGAATCCGAACAACCTGCGGATTATTCGGGAGACCATCTCGGTACCAATGATCGTGGATGCCGGCGTCGGAACAGCTTCTGATGCAGCTTTTGCGATGGAACTGGGAGCGGACGCGGTCCTAATGAACACCGGCATCGCCGGAGCCTCCGATCCTGTTGGCATGGCTCACGCAATGCGGCTCGCTGTGGAAGCCGGCCATCTGGCTTTTCATGCCGGACGGATCCCCAAGAAAAGCTACGCCTCAGCTAGTAGTCCACTTGAAGGGATGCTCACCTAACGAACATGAGAACCGTTCGCGTCGATCTCGACCATCGCAGCTATTCGATCCTCATCGCGCCACACCTTCTGCAACAAGTCGACGAATTGTTCGGCTGGCATGACATCTCGAAGCGGATTTTCTTGGTCTCGAACCCCGCAGTCTTTGAGCTGCACGGCCAAAAATTGGCCGACCGGCTGGAGCGATCCGGCTTCGAGACCATCACCATCTTCATTCCTGAAGGAGAGCGCACCAAGAACCTCCACACGATCGAGAACATCTACACTTTCCTGGTCGCGCAACGAGCCGATCGGGCCTCGACACTTGTAGCGCTGGGAGGGGGAGTCACTGGAGACATTGTGGGTTTCGTGGCGGCCACCTATCTGCGAGGTATTCCTTATGTCCAGATTCCGACCACATTGCTTGCCCAAGTCGACTCTTCGGTTGGAGGGAAGACTGGCGTCAACCACCCACATGGCAAGAATCTGATCGGTGCGTTCTATCAACCCTCGTTGGTCTGTATCGACTTGGACACCCTGGCGACTTTACCGCCACGTGATTTCCGGTCGGGCGTCTACGAGATTATCAAGTATGGCGTGATCTACGACAGCCAGTTCTTCGATTACCTGGATTCCAATTTAGAAGGGCTTCTGGATCGCGATGGAGAGGTGCTGGAAAAGGTCATATCCCGCTGCTGCGAGATCAAGAGCCAGGTTATTTCTCAGGACGAGAGGGAGCACAACCTACGCCAGATCCTCAATTATGGGCATACCTTTGGACACGCTCTCGAAGTGGTGACCGGGTTTCATCAGGTCACACATGGTGAAGCTGTGGCCTGGGGCATGCTGGCCGCCGCCGCTCTGTCTCAAGAATTGGGAAAGATCGACGCCCAGAGTAGCCAACGTATCTGTCGGTTGATCAAGCGCGTGGGCACCCTCCCCGCAGTGGAGCACGTTTCGCCTGAGAGCTTGTTGGAAGCGATGGACCGCGATAAAAAGCGAATCGGTGACGAGAATGTATTCATTCTAGTCAATGAAATTGGACAGGTCGGCCCCCACGCCAATCCCTCGGAAAGTAAAGTCCGAAATGCTTGGCTGGCGGCGCTCGAGTCGGCCTAGAAAGGCCGATCCAATAATGGGCCGTGGTTGCACATGAGTCTGGTGAGTCGAGCCTCGGGCTTCGTGCTTTGGACGCTGATGAAGTTCGTCGGTTTGAGGCGCAGCTTCGCTGCTAGCGTGTTCGACTCATGGTAGATCGGAGTTCCAACAAAGTCCGAGAAATGTTCGGACAGATCGCTCCCCGCTATGATCTGCTGAATCGCCTGCTCTCGCTCTCGGTTGATCGCTACTGGCGCTGGCGGACGCGCCGCCGACTCGGCAGCATGCTTCCCCCTGGATCCGGTCCGATTCTCGATCTTTGCACCGGCACCGGCGACCTCGCGATCGAACTCTCTGGTCTGGGATCGATCGTTGGCTGCGATTTCAGTCATCCCATGCTCATTCGAGCCGATCAGAAGACGCAACGGCGGCAGTTGAATGAATTGATTTCTCTAGTGGAGGGGGATGCCCTTTGCCTGCCCTTTCGCGCTGGGAGTTTTCGGGGACTGTCTGTCGCTTTCGGGTTCCGCAACATGGAAGATTATGGGCAGGGACTGGCAGAAATGAACCGGGTTCTGGAAACTGGGGGAACACTCGCTATCCTGGAGTTTTCGGAACCGAGCACTCCCGGCTTCAAACAGGTTTACCAATGGTACTTCCGGACAATCGTGCCACTCATCGGGCGATTGATCTCGGGTCAAAACAGCGCCTACAGCTACCTGCCCGAGTCGGTAAGAGAGTTCCCGCCTCCGTTGGAACTTACCCGGCTATTGCGGACCGCTCAGTTTCATTCGGTTCTTCATTGCCCCCTCAGTCTGGGGATCGCTACCCTCACGCTGGCCCGCAAGATCAGTCCCCTTCTTGAGAAGGGTCCCACTCTCCACCGCCTGAAGGCGGTGGATTCGACGTGCGACTGAAGTCGCCTAAAGACCTCGCTCCGCTCGCAGGCTTACTACTCAGTGACCCGAAAATCGTCGTCTCGGGTCTCGACATCTTGGGTTTCAATATACTCCGCTACCATCGTATCGCTCACATTCCCCGTCGTCGCTACGAAGTAGCCTCGTGCCCAAAGATGTCGGCCCCAAAACTCCTTCCGCAACTTGCGGTGATCCTGCAGTAGATGATGCGACGTTTTCCCTTTGATCGCCTGCATCACTTTGCTCGGCGCCAATCTTGGCGGCACATCCAACAGCAAATGCACATGGTCGGGTCGTACATGCCCCTTCACAATCTCGATGTCCAGCGTTCGGCAGATCTCTCGCGTCAAGTCCCGCACCTCTTTCCCAATATCCCCACGAAGAGCTGGCTTGCGGTACTTCGTGATGAACACAAAGTGATATCTCAGCCGAAATACTGCATGCGAGCTTCTTCGGTACTCCGTCACACCAGAATAGTACCCCAAGCCTCCTGAAGGCTTCGCCTAAAGGCGAGGGGGTTCACCCATCCCAGAGTCGGTTACAGTCCCTCCTACAAGGCCTCCAGCTGAGCAGCCTGGCGCCGGCCTTCCGCTGCATCCACCTTGGAAAGAAAATAGGCCCCGCCCAGGAAGAGGATAATGATCGACAGGATCGAGAGGCGTGGACTCCCGGTCAACACTCCCACGAGTCCCATCAAGAGGGGACCGATCACGGCCGCAAACTTACCCAGCATATTGTAGAAACCGAAGAACTCAGCGTTCCTGTTCTTGGGGATCAGCCGAGAGTAGAAAGATCGGCTTAGCGCCTGGATGCCTCCCTGCACCAGGCCTACGGCTACCGCGATCAGATAGAACTCGATCACACTGGTGATGAAGACGGCCCAGATTGTGATTCCCACATAGACGGCGATGCAGCAGAAAATACCGCGGCGTGGACCCCACTTGATGGCCAGCCGACCAATCACCAGAGCGGACGGAAATCCGACAAGCTGAGTAATCAACAGGGCCAACAGGAGATCTTCCTGCCGGAAACCGATGGAAAGGCCGTAATCTACCGCCATTCGGACGATCGTATCGACTCCGTCGATGTAGAGCCAATACCCGATCAAAAAGAGAAACACGACCCGTAGCCGGCGCAGATCTCCCAGTGTCTTGCGGAACCGAAGCAACCCTTTTCGTACCCCACCGACACGGGTTCCAGGACGCTCCTTAACCCACAGCAGCACCGGCAGGCTGAAGACCGCCCACCAGACGCCCACAGTCAGGAATGAGAAGCGGACGGCCTGCATGGGTCCGAAGAACCCGAATGTATCGGGCGAACTGACCATCCAAACGTTGAGGCCGAACAGGAGCCCTCCCCCCAGATAACCCATAGAGAAACCAAAGGCCGAGATCCAATCGACTCGCTTTTCATCGGAAACCTCGACTAGCAATGAGTCATAAAAGGTATTGGCCCCCGAAAAACCGATCGTCCCGAAGCCATAGAGCAGGGCAGCTAGCATCCAGTGTCCCTCGGCAACCAGTAACAAACCGAGAGTCGACAAAGCCCCCATGAAGGCAAAGAAACCGAGAAAGCGGCGTCGCGTTCCACCGCTGTCGGCAATCGCTCCCAGCACCGGGGCCAGAAGCATGATGACCAGACTAGCGACTGAATTGGAGACGCCCAAATGAAAGGTACTGGTTGCCGCAGTCGCTTCGTTGTCCCAATAACTCTTGAAGAAAACTGGAAAGAAACCGGCCATCACGGTTGTCGCAAAGGCCGAGTTGGCCCAATCGTAAAGGGCCCAGGAAACGACCGATCGGTCTAGCTTAAGCTTCATCTACAGTCCCAGCAGACCCGCTGTGTTTAACCCCAGGATCGCTTCTCGTTCTGCTATCGAGAGCCCCAGACCATGGACAGATTCGACCATCTTCGGCAGGCTCCCGATCATATGCGGGTAATCGCTTCCGGCCAGGAGTTTGCCGGAACCGGCGAAGTGGAGGGCCATTCGCAGAGCTTCGGGATCGAAGTTCACCGTGTCGTAGTAGAACTCGCGCAGATATTCGCTCGGTTTTCGGCTCAAGTTGATCCGGCAACGCTCGAAGGCCTCGTAGCCCCGGTCCAATCGCTCCGCCAGATAGGGAATAGCTCCTCCTAAATGTGCCAGCACCCACCGGATTCCTGGGTGGCGTTCAGGTACACCGGCAAAAACCAGGTGGGCAGCAGCGAGAGTCGTGTCGAAGGTAAATCCAACCAGCGGCATGAGCATATAGTGCTCCATGGCTTCGACTCCCAGCGGGTAGGTAGGGTGAATGTAAATCACCAGCTTCTGCTGGTCGGCATAGGCATAAAGCGGCTCAAAACGGGGATCGGCCAGCGGGACTCCACTAGCGTTGCTGAAGAACATGAAACCGCGCATGCCGAGTTGCTCGACTGCGCGCTGCATTTCGACTAAGGCAGCCTCAGGATCATTCATTGGCAATGTTCCCAGACACGCAAAGTGTGGGCCCGGAGCCTCGGCCAGACTGTCATTGACCAGAGCTGCCAGTTCGACGGCCCGGGAAGGCTCTTCAATACTGGTACCTGGGGCGGTGAAGCTCAGCACTTGGGTGTCTACGCCGTGAGTCGCAAGAACCTGCTTCCGGAAAGCCAAGTCTCGATGCCCTGGGACCACCACATCGTAGTCACCCGGAGAGTGCAGGACCGGGTTCCCCTCGCCGTCCACCGTGACCCTGAAACGGCTCGGGCCCCGACGGATGGCATCTATATATCGGGGAGGAAAATAATGACTGTGAAAATCGATGATCATACCTTTTCGAACCTCCTCCACAGATAGTAAACGGGAAGCCCCAGCAGAACAAAAGCCAAACCCTGCAGGCTCTCAGATGGATCGGTCAGAATCTGGTTGATGACGATGCCGAAGGATGCAGCAGCAAAGAGTGCCCAAGTTGCTAATTCCAGCCTTCCCGGGCTTGCAACATCGTATCGTCGGACCGCCAGCAGTAAGCCCACGGCGAGTAGGCCGAAAAAGATCCATTCGGTGTAAATGACACGCGTAAATAGCGTCCGGTAACTTCCCGTGACGACCAGGACCGAGGCCCAGACTCCTTGCAGCAGAATGGCTCGATAGGGTGTTCGAAATACAGGATGAACCGCCCCCAACCAGGAAAAGAGCAGACCATCACGCGCCATCGCGAAGTAAACTCGAGGACCGGCCAACACAATCCCGATCAGCGCACCAAAAGTAGAGAACACAACCAGGCCGGACATCACTGCCCCACCACCGCGGCCAAAGACGGCGTCAGCCGCATCGGCAGCCACCCGATTGGAGCGAATAACCGATTCCAGAGGAAGTAGATAAAAATAAACCGCGTTCAACGCTACGTAGCAAACCGTCACCAGCAGCACGCCCAGCAACAGCGCGCGCGGGATAGTCTTGCGCGGCTGGACTGTCTCTTCTGCGTTATAGGTCACCATGTGCCAGCCACCGAAGGCAAAAAGGCCGCCCACCAGAGCTTGCAAGAACCGCTCACTCCGTAGCCCAGCTCCATTCCCTCCGCTGCAGGACTCTCAGCCCGACTCCCCAGCAGGAACCCAACGCCGATGATCAGAAGAATGGCTCCGATCTTCCCAGCGGTAAAGAAGGTCTGCAGATTTGAGGCGGGCCGGACCCCCAGGCAATTAATGCCGGTCAAAGCCAGAATGGCGGCAACCGCAACCAGGTTCGACTCTCGGCTGTCGAGCGGGACGAAGTAGGAGAAATAGCGGGCGAAGATGACGGCAATAGCAGCGATGATCCCCGAATGCATGGTCCAGAACATGGCCCAACCCCACAAAAAGCCGAGAGCAGGGGAGAAGAGACGGCAGAGAAAGGTATAAACGCCTCCGCTGGCTGGAAACCGGATCGCGCAGGTTGAACAGACACGACAACCGAGGAAGGTCAGTATTCCAGCAGCGATCCAGACCAGAGTAGCTCCCCCCAAAGTGGGAACCTTGCCGGTGATTTCCGAAGGCTGCACGAAGATCGACGCTCCGATGATTGTGCCAGCCACCATCGCGGTCGCTTGCGGGGTCCGAATTGCACGAGTCAGCTCTGAGGCTTTTTGTGGAAGCAATCCAAATCTCTTTCTCAAATCATTTGGCACCCAACCCTCGGGCCATACGCCGGTCCCGGTTGGAGATCGAATTCTACCTCTTCGATTGGTATTGAGCACGCATTCGCGTTATCTTGTCGAACTCTGAGACAAAGCGAATCAGATCAGGGTGTCGCGCCTGAAGAGAGACTGCGGCAGTGCCAGGCAAGCGACGAACCAGGATCATGACCGATCAGCTCCCGATTATCCAGAGACGACGCACGGCTCGTCCCAAGACTCCCGATCAGCTGAGTCAAGGCTATCCCATTTCGATCATCATCCCTTTTTACAATTGCGTCGGCCAGTTGTGTCGGACCATGCCTGCTCTGGCCCAGAACGACCTGCACCACTGTGAAGTCCTTCTGATTGATGACGGCTCGACCGATGGGAGCGGTAGGTTCGCCCGGGATTTCGACTTCGGAGCTCCTTCGCGCTTGCTTCCAATTCGCTCCCGATCGGGCCCTGCGCAGGCACGGAACTTGGGTTTGCGAGAAGCCCAATACCCCCATGTGTTCTTTCTCGATGCGGATGTCGTGTTGCCGGCTAACGCCCTCTTCTGGATCCGGGAGTCTCTCGACGTTTACTGTCACCGCCCCGAGGTGCAAGGAGTGCTGGGAGTCTATGCAGCCGACATCCCCGGGGCAGGCTTCTTCACGCATTTCAAAAACCTTTACACCTGCTACCTCTATGACTCCACCCGAACCTTGAGCCCCTTCATTCACACTCCAATTTTCTGTGTTCGTAAGCAGGTGATTGAGGAAGTGAAGGGCTTCGATGGCAGGCTTGAAACGGCGGAGGACTTCCGTCTGGGAATAAGCCTGGGAAGCCGAGGTTATCGTTTCGTCATCGATCGGCGGATTCAAGGGGTTCATCTCAAGACCTACAGCCTGGGCTCGATTCTACGCGAGGACAAGCGGCGGATTGTCGACTTGAGACGAGTCGAAGTCGCTCCCGGGGAAAGCGAATTCTACTACCGCGCTCATCGCTGGAGCCGAATCCTGTCAGTCCTCCTCCCCGGAGCAACGGTGTTGAGCCTGATTCTTTCTATGTCACTGCCAGGTTTCAAGATGTTCGCTCTTGTCCTGGTTTTGCTCTTTTATGGTTTGAACTGGAGATTCTTGGCTTTCTGCCGGCGGAAACGCGGTCTCCCGTTCACGCTGAGGGCGGCTCTTTTCCTTCCGATGGAAATGGTCTGGGCGAGCTGGGCTGGCTTCACTGCTTCCCTATTCCATCGCCGTCTGCTGGCCGGCTCAGAACACAAAACGGTGTAAACACGTCCGGCCAACTTCGCGCGGCTTAGTACCGCCACCGAGGTGGCCCCGGATCATTCAAGAAAGAAACTGAGCTCCCTGTCAGCCACAAAGGGGGGATGATGTGGCAGAGGAAAGCCGTGTTTCAGAACCGTGGGAGGCGCCTTCTGAGGCGGCGATTCTATTGAAAATAGAATCTTTAGATTCGGGCCTGACGGTCCTCTCGCGGCCTGGGAAGGGCCCCTCCCACACATCCGAAACCACTTCAATGCCATCCCGGGAGAGAACTCCAAGAAAGCCTTCGGCATACCCGTCCCACAAATCACGTTTCAGCTTAGAAAAGTGCATTCCAAAGAATCCGCATGGAACGCTGGGGGTTAAAGAGGGTGTTGACGCTCATAGCACACTCATAGGTACACTGGCAGTTCTTCTCGAGCTGATAATGACGAGCTTCTTCGGCCTGGGGAGAACGCCACAGGGGCAGCCAGATCACAGTCGAAGTCTCGTACGTTCCCCATTTGCTTGTCCAACATTTCACAAACAAAGACCTTGCCGGTCTCGCTCAGAATTCCAATCAGGTGCCCGGCGTAGCAGGGAGAGATGCGGCTTTCGGCAACGGCGGCCTCTCGGATGAGGCGATAGGTTTCAGCTTCCTTCGCGATCACGATCCGGTCGGTCCAACCGTCACTCAAGCGATGAGCACGTCGGTAGTCGAGGACTCGGCTCGCAAAGGCATGGTATCGCGACAGGTCGACCTCAGTAAGCTCTTGATCGATCGGGTTTCCTCGGGTCAGGGTGATGGTGATAGCGTCAGGTTGAAGGGTTTCGTCGACGAAGCGGTAGAAGTCTTCGAGCACATGCTGATTTGCAGCCGTTACCGTCAGAGCCACACCCACCGACAGATTTGGGTGTTTCGGCTTGAGAGCCTTCATAGCAGAAAGAGTCTCCAGAGCTCGATCGAAGCTCCGCTCATCTTGCCGAATCTGGTTATGAATCTCACGAGGACCATCGAGTGAGACTCCGGTCGCAACTCGAGCCTGTTTGACCAGGCCGAGTAACTCCTCGAGCCGATCTACGGTGCGATCGACAAGGAGTCCATTGGAAGGAATTTGGATATTCCGGGTTCCCGAATTGGTTTCAAAAGCGGCGGCAATCTGGGGCAGATCCGGGCGCAAATAAGGTTCCCCGCCGGTCAGAGAAACGGTCAGTAGATTGGGCAGACTTCGCGAGATCCTTTCAATCTCGTCCAGCTTGAGCTCGTTCTTGGGCAGGTTGAGTTCTTCCCAATAGAAGCAATGCTTGCACAACAGATTGCACTTCGAGGTCACGAAGAAGATCAAACTGACAGGCAGGCCGTCCTTGCGCAGAATCCGACTGGCGATTCCCAGATCACGGCCCAGTCTCGTTGCCATTTGAATCATCCTAGCACACGGTTCCTGGTCACAGAACGCCATCTGTTCCTCGGATTGACCGGAAATGAGTATTCCAACTCGTGATAGGGGTTACCGAGAATCGCAGGCAGTCGGGAGAGAATGAAAAAATGGAGGCGCAGAAACTAAGACCGATTGAAGAAAACGAGTTCAAAGAACTGGTTCGGGATGCGATGACCGAGGTCAGTTTCTTCAGCTTTCGAGTCCGCCCCGGTTTTCTGAAGCTGCGTCAGGTGTTTAAGAAGAACGACTATACCTGGATAGTTGGTTTTTGGCCAAGAGCTACGGGCCCGAGATCGAGATCATCCAGACGTCTGGCTCCACTACCCGCAGTCTCCGTGCAATGGTCGTCTCCGGGATCGAGGAGAATCTGCGCCAATGGATCAAGATTGCCGACGACCGTGACAAGCTCGGCTAGAGGTTACTCCCGAGTCTGGAACACACCACTATTCACTAGATTGGGATCATGAATCGTAACCTCATCGCGTCCTTCGAGAATTCGATTTGCGATCTCGACCCCCTGCATGAAGCTATGGTCCTGATTGGACACCTCGTAGAGCCAGGTGCCGAAACGTCCGCGAGAAAAAACCTGGTTTGATTCCAGCTCTGGCATAACCCGAGACAGGACATCGTCTCTCTCCAGAAAGGGTGTCGGATAGCCATACTCCTCGCGCCGCTGCCAGAAGCTGACCACCCTGGTCTCTGGCCTAATGAACCGGTCGTGGAGTAGGGCATCCAGCGTTCGGCGGCGCAGTGAGGCCGCGTCTATCGGTCGGAAAGGTGTTTCACAGACTTCGGCCATAATCGACCAATAGCCGTCTCCAGATGGAACATTATTTGGAGAGTAATGCGAAAAAACCGTTACCCGATAGTAAGGACTGCTAGTTTCTGGAAAGTATATCCAGCATTTTCCTTCAACCTTGGCCGGACAAGGACCGCGTAACCCAATACCCAGAATGTGACACGCACTATGCACCAGGTGCTGCGAGGCCTCGAGTGCCTCGCGACTCAAACCGGAACAGAGTCCACAAAGCTTGTCCAGGGGCATCGTGGTGACGAGAGAATCATAACGAAGCCGGCTCCCATCCGCCGTACTGAGAGTTTTCTCCTGCAGATTTATTCCGACAACTTTGGCCCCGAACCGAAAACGGGCCGGGTTCAGCAACTGATAGACCCCCTCCCAGATGGCTCCTGTGCCACCTCGAGGTGGGAAGCGGAAAGTATTGTTCGGACCCCACGAAATATCGTCGCAGCAGCTCCGAATACTCTCTCGAAGCCGACTCAATTCGGGAACTGCTACCCGGTCTGAGACCCACCCAATTCCAAGCGTCTCCAGTGGATACCCCCAGACCTTCAGGTTATACGGAAAGAGGAAGAGTTCGGCCAGGCCTTCGCCGAAGGTCGACTCGATCCATTGCCGAAAGTTGAGAGGTGTCTTGCGAGCGCTTTGGGCCGCGGCAACACCGGCGAGAGCCCGGTCGCAGTCCTCAGGATCGAGGGAGGTTGTTTTGCAAAGGATACGGGACGAACCGCTGCCGGATCCATACCCACGACTCGCGTTCGTGATGAAGCCAGGCATCTCCCACTGCTCGTTCATGGAATTTATCCTTATAGGTGCCTCGGAATGGTCGCGAAGATTCTGACCTGGCCACCGGAGCCCCCCTTTATTTTAATGGGAGCGACAATCAGGTAGGCTCCAATTTCTGGCAACAGATGCAGGTTGGCTACGTTCTCAAGGTGGAACTTCCCGGAACCGTTCACCGTTCGATGGGTACCGAATCCGGCCACCGCAGCGTCCACACTGAGTGTGTCGATTCCAATTCCTCGGATGGAGCGCTCCTCCGTCAGAACACTGCTGGCGTCCGCCGAGAAACCGGGGAAGTGCATCCGTCCTTCGGCGTCTTGATTTTGGTAGGCTTCTGGAGCGTCCCACTTTCTGCTCCAACCGGTGAACATCAAAACGATAGCGCCTTCAGGAAGGGTTCCATGGCGGCCCTCCCAGTCCAGGAGATCCTGGCGTGTCAGCTGATAGTCAGGGTCCGTCTCACAGAGAGAGGAGACGTCGACAACGGCGGCGGGTCCAAACAGGTCTGCCGCTGAAAGACTGTCAACGGAAGGCTGTCCGTCGGCGCTGTGAATCGGGGCATCCAGGTGAGTGCCGTGGTGCTCGGGTGTGCTGTACCTTGCCATGGAAGCGGCACCGCTCGGATGGGCACGCAGAACCTCGTGTCGAAACGGGTTGCCCTCCGGGCTGGGCCAGAACGGCCCGTCGTTGGCGAGGCTATGCGTCAGATCAATAACTTGCATGCTTCCGGAAAACAACTGCTCGAAGCGATCCTTCTCTGACTGGCCCGCCTGATCGCATCCCATCACTCCCAGCAGCAAATAAGACCAACCGACCGTTCTTCTCCACGCATTCATTTCCTGTCCCCTTTCGCCGCTAGTCTACTGTCCTTCATCTCACGACTCCCATCAACCCATACCCCCGGCTCAATCGAGTTCCCCAGCCAAAGCGCGCCCAAACGATTGTCGTCCCACTGCTTGGGATACAGCGCCCAAAGCAGGAGGGCCTTCGGGGAAGGTAAGGATTGGGTCCGTCATGCTTTTTCCCAGATAATTTAGTACTCGAGTCATCCGACATCAAGCGCATTGTGGCAACTTAGCCGAAACCGCCGTATAGTCTTTCCTGTCCTGTTGTGGCGGGATCAGACCGGCAGCGGAGGCGCTTTGTACCGGCAACATTCGCAAAGCCTCGACCGGCCGAGAATGATGACTGGAGGATGGAATGCTGTACGGAATCTTGCGGATCGCATGGATCTTTGCCGTGGTGGGTTTGCACAACCTGCTCAGTGGCTGTTCGAACTCCGAACTCGCTCCGGCGGAGACGGGTCAGTTCGATCTGGTCATCGCTGGGGGCCGAGTAATCGACCCTGAGACCGCTCTCGATGGAGTACGCCACGTCGGGATCAGGGACGGTTCGATCGTAGCGGTCTCCGAGCAACCACTGGATGATCGGCTCGCTCCGGACGGTGAACGAATCGACGCGACCGGCCTCGTCGTCTCTCCGGGCTTCATCGATTTGCATGCTCACGGGCAGTCCGCCATCGCCAACCAATACCAGGCTCACGACGGGGTCACGACCGCGCTTGAGCTCGAATCGGGCTATCTGGGGATTGCGGAGTGGCTGGAGTCGAGAAAGGATCGGGCGCCGATCCACTATGGAGCTTCGGTTGCCCAGTCCATGGCACGAGCCTTGGCAATGCGCGACGGAGAAGAACGGACCCAACTCGATCGGCACATAAGAGAATCCGTAACCGCCGAACAGGGGACGCCGAGCGTGCTGGATCGAACGCTGGCCGACAGCTTTTATGCGGCTCTGCCGGAAGCCGCCTACAGGGCCATGAGAAGCGCCCTCGAGAAGGGACTGCGAGAGGGTGGAATCGGTTTCGGATTACCCCATCAGTACACGCCGGGCGCTGACCGTAACGAGATCTTTGAAGTCTTTCGTCTCGCCGCCGAATTCGATGTTCCCATCTTCACGCATGTCCGTTCGATGACACTCGACGCTATGCAGGAAGTGATTGCCAATGCGGCTGCGACGGGTGCTCCTCTCCATATCGTGCACGTCAACTCGATGAGCCTGGGACAATTACCCTCGGTTCTCGCACTCATCGGAGGCGCCCAGCAACAGGGGCTGGACGTCACGACCGAAGCCTATCCCTACACGGCAGGCTCCACGAGCCTCGAGTCCGCCATCTTCGACGACGGCTGGCAGGAGAAGCTCGGAGTCTCCTACGGAGATATCCAATGGGAAGCAACCGGCGAGCGGTTGACCAGGGAGACCTTCGATCACTACCGAAAGACCGGTGGCACGGTCATTCTCCACGTGATGAAAGAAGAGTGGATCGAACTCGCCATGTCGACTCCCTTCGTGATGGTGGCCTCTGACGGTATGCCCTACACGCCGGGCGCCCATCCGCGCTCCGCCAGCACCTTCGACCGTGTCCTGGGACGCTACGTCAGGGAGCGGGGAGCGCTCGACCTAGCCACGGCGATCCGCAAGATGACCTTCATGCCGGCTCAACGGCTCCAGGAGATGGCGCCAGCGATGCGACGCAAGGGTCGGATTCAGGCAGGGGCGGACGCCGACATCACTATTTTCGATCCCGAGTCGGCGCTGGATACCGCGACTTTCGAGGAAGACCTTTCTTTCTCGCAAGGGATTGAACACGTCATCGTGCTCGGGACCTTGGTCATCAAGAGTGGCGAAACGGTGCAAGGGGTCTTCCCTGGACAGCCTATCCTCGGCCGCTTTGCCGAGGCTCATTGATTCGCGCCGCAGACCTTGGAGTGCATCGAGAATCGACGCCTTGTGCCAAACCAATACGAAGCTCTTATCAACCGGAGATTTTTCATTGAAGAACCAACGATCGGGAAAGCCGGCCGGAACGGAACAAGGTGTGAGTCGCCGTAAATTTGTTCAGACCGGCGCCTTCGTCGGAATCCCGGGGGCTCTCGCAGCCAGCCTACAACCGACCGGGCAAGCCTCCGCTGGGGTGGCGGCCGCTTTGACAGCTCCGGCGAACACCGAGGCCACGTTGCGCGACAACATCTATACTCGGCTACTGGGTGTGCGGCCACACCTGGGGGCGCATGAACACATTTCCCGGCTGGGAGGTGGGCGCATGTCGCCGGAAGTCATGCAGGCGATGATCGAAGCCAATGACTACTTCGTCGACATGAACGAATTGTCCGAAGCCGCCGGAAGGCATATCGCCCGCGCAATTGGAGCCCAAGACGCTATCGTCAGCTGCGGCGGATTCTCGGCCATGATCTTGGGTGCTGCCGCATGCCTGACCGGTTCTGATGAGGGAAAGATTGCGGCTCTGCCCCAAGTCACCTGGCAGAAGCGAGAATGCCTGATCGCTCCTGGCCACCGTTTTTCCTATGATCGGGCCTATCGAACTGCAGGGATGGAGATTGTAGAAGCGACTTCCAAAGCTGACTTGTTGGGCAAGCTGGGGAAGAGGACAGCCATGATTGCGGTGCTTGCCTGTGCCGAGAAACAGAGCATCTTCGCCCCGCCTTTTCCGGTCGGCCAGCACCCTCCAGCACTCGATGTCCTCGGTCCCAAGGAACTGATTGAGATCGGCCGGAAAGCCAAAGTGCCTGTTCTCGTGGACCTGGCGTCGGATATTCCCCCGCACTCCAACCCGATGAGGTTTCTCGAGGCCGGGGCGGACTTGATTGTGCTCAGCGGCGGCAAGGGTATCGGAGGGCCTCAGGCAACCGGCTTTCTAGCCGGCCGCAAAGATCTGATCGAAGCCGCTCGCCTGAACAATTATCCGCACGACAACATCGCCCGCGGGATGAAGGTCGGGAAAGAAGAAATCATCGGGCTTATCGTGGCCCTCGACCACTTCCTCAACCTCGACTACGACGCTGAAATCAGCCGTTGGAACGCCAAAGCGAAGTGGTTATCGGAACAATTACAGGGGATTCCCGGTTTAAAAGCCGTGCAATCGATGAACACCATGGGGTATGCGGATGTTCTCCTGACCTGGGATAGGAACATCATCCCCCTGACTACCGAAGAGGTGAAAGGGCGCCTCCTGCGAGGCAAACCGAGAATCGCCTACGACATCACCGTGCGGACCCGGCTGCTGCGGGAGGGAGAAGAGGTGCTGGTAGCCAAGCGGTTGCGCACTTTCTTCCAGAAGGCAGCCGCTTAGCCCGGATAATTCACGCGTTTTCGAAGCGAAGGGCCGGAAGCACCGCTCTGACAAGGTTTCGTTCACGCCCGAGGGCACCGCAGTCATAGTCATGCGCTCTGTCGAGGAGCCCGAGGGTGGGTAACGCAGTCAGAGCGGATGATCCCGGCCCTGCAGCCGAAAACTCGTGAATTATCCGGGTTAGCAGGTATCCCTGCCTGCCAAAGTGGCGCAGGCAGGATGCCTGCGCTACTGTGTCTTACTTCTTCAGCGTCGCGCCTGCCAGCTGACCGACTGCTCCGAGCGTGGTCTGTGCGGCATTCAGACCGAGCGCAAAGTCTTTGTCGCTGAAGCTGGAAAATACATCGATTGGTTGGTGCCAGGTTGGATTCCATCCCGATCCGGTATGCATACCTCGCTCGTTCTCCCGGAGACTGATTGCCGGGACGAGATTCATGAACGGTGTCGAATCGGTATTCGTCATATGCGTCCCGACCGCTGCCGGATAGTCGGTGGCATATTTCTCGTTCGCCTCGCGGAAGAAGAAGGCGAGTCTCATTGCCGGATCGGCAAACTTCGAGGTGGACTGGAATTCAATGTTCACATCCGCTTCAGGCCGTTGCTCCGGGTTCCACGTGCCATCCGCTCGAGGCATCCCATGGTCCCACATCATCATGTCGTGTTGGATCATGCCTACCCATGTCGGCTCCGGATAGCGGCCCGACCCGACAGGATCTTCCTTCCCTTGAAGTTCCGCTCGCTGCTCCACATAGGCGCGAGCACCGTTGAGGCCGGTCTCCTCGTTGTTCCAAAGGGCGAATCGGATCGTGCGGTCTGTCTCAACGTCAGGCATGTTCAGGATGCGTGCCAGTTCCATCACGAGAGCGGTACCGGAGCCATTGTCGTTCGCGGCCTAGCCCCAGCCGTGTCCATCCATATGAGCTCCGATGATGTACATCTCATCGGGCCGGGTCGAACCCACTTTGGTGCAGTAGACCTCTTCTCGCAGGCCTGGACTCGTCGGCTCTCTGTTGAGCTCACGCAACGCATCATCCGGTTGGGCCTCAGGATCCGAATTCACTCCGGTTTGCCTGGTTGTGCCCCGATACCGCGACCCGCCCGGACCGTTACGGACTTCGCCGCTGGCAATCACGGGTTCACGTGGAGCACGTCGCCCACGGCCGCCGACCGCTCCACCTCTTCGCCGCCGTGGTGCTGGATTATATTCGTACTGAATTCTCTCGGTCTGGCAACCATAACTTTGCAGTTTAGCTTCAATCCAATCGACCGCTTTACGGTTCCGATCCGTCCCCTGCCGCCGGTCTCCAAACTGCGTTAGCCCCTTGAGTGTCGCTTTGTAGCCCTCAAGACTGAGCCGCCCAACCAGCTCCTGCACTGGGTCTAGCTCCTCGGAAGCCTGCTCCTGTTGACCCTGTCCAGCCGCCGCTGTCCGGGGAGAAGCCAGGCCGCCGAGGCCGCCATCAAACCGCATACCGCTACCACAATGAACCCATTCCGTCGCATTTCATCCCTCCAAGACAAGATCTACTATCCGAGGATCATACCCTATCTAGCCGATCTTCCAAGCCTCCTCGGAATGAGAATGAATCCCGCCAATGATCAGGCAGTTTCAGTCTGTGAGAACAAGACCTTCGACGAAACCTCGAATTTCCGGAAACCTCCCGATCTGCACCTCCCTGGGAAGATCGGGGATTTCCTCCCGGTTCTCGAGGAAGGCCATTAACGGCTTTTCATACTGAAGAGCAAGCCGAACTTCGCTGCTGGTGCCATCGCCACCGGGCAGGGCGACGATGACGTCCGAGCTGAGCACATTGATGTGGTTCCGAGAAGTGTTCTCCGTTCCCCGCAGTCCACTCAACGGCAAATGAGTCTGGAGCACGATTTCAACCCATGGATTCGGGTAGCCGTTAGGAGCTTGGTTAGGGACTTCCCCCTCGCGCGCAGGGAGGACTCCAATTACTCTTCCCCGTCGCAAGGGAACCTGAGAAAAGGCCTCGCTCACGGCTGACATCACGCCGCCACCACCGCCAGTCAACAGGTGGACGCCGAGCTCCCCCAACCAGGCGCCGAGTTGAGTCGAACGGCGACGGTGTACTCGTGATCCCGATCCCATCACTCCTACAATTCTCTGCCTCATCTCAGATCTCTCCCAGAGGGTTCCCTTTTGATTCCGGGTCAGTCCGGAAATTTCCAGACTCGGATCTTCTGACCCGACTTTATGGCCATCAACCTTTCCGAAAAAGCCGGGACAGTCCAGTTACTTCCTTCGCCTACGGTGTAGCTCACGATGGGCTTCAGCGCTTTTGGATCGACTGCGTACACCCGAGAGTCTCCCACGCCCTCCCTGGACTAACAGCCAGGGACCCCAACGCAGCAAGTTCGCCATCTGGCCTTCCCTTCCTCGAGTCTGCCAGAATCGTTGCCCGGTCACCACATCCAGACAAAACAGAAGGCCACTCCGGCGCTGAGCAAATCCCAGGAGATAGCGTCCATCCAGGACCGGGGTCACGAGCCAGTTGGTGAGATCCGGTTGCTCCCAAACCGTGCCGAGGGTCCATTCACCCTGCTCCGACCGTTCCACCTGAACGGCCTGGACTCCTTGATCGTAGCCCGAGTCTACGATCAAGTTACGCTCAGGAATGACCAAAGGGCTCGCTGTGTTGGCCCCGAAGGAATAAAAGGGCCGCGACCAGAGCAGCCGGCCATCAGCCACATCCACTCCCATCAACGAGCGGGTCGAGAACGTGACCAATTGAGTACTCATCGCCCAGGTGAACAATACACAGATCTCCCACCACCAGAGGAGACATGGAAGCCCCATCTTCGGGATAGCGCTCCGGAGTGAGTTGAACTTGCCAGAGGAGTCGACCGGTCTCAGTGTCAAGCGCTAGGAGCACCCCCTTAATGCCCAGCACGAACAGGCGCCCGCCTTCGGCAGCAGGTGTTGCACGAGGCCCCACACCGAAACTCGACGGGCTGGTCAGCCGGATTCGGGGAGCCGGGAACTCCCTCCTCCAAAGATGATTTCCGTTCAAGAGATTGAACGCAGTGACGACCTCGGACTCCTGCTGCCGCCTCACAGTAAAGAGCCTTCCCTGGGCAATAACAGGCGAGGAATACCCATCACCCACCTCTTGTTGTCAGAGTTCAACCAGTTGGTTCGGCCAAGACTCGAGAGTCTCCTGAAGAATCAAACCATCGCGACCCGGGCCTCGCCATTGGTTCCAATCGGCTGAGTGCCCGAGGGCCCCGCAGTCATAGTCATGCACTCTGTCGAGGAGCCCGAGGGTGGGTAACGCAGTCAGAGCGGATGATCCCGGCCCTGCAGCCGAAAACTCATGCATTATCCGGGCTAACGAAAAGAGAAACAATAGGATCAGGCAGGCTCGGAACTCGCCTCGCATCCGATCTGCCACCAAGTCAGACGCCAAATCAAGTTTCATCTTAATAGCTTCGAGTTACCCTCTCTCCAGACTTGGCTGCTGAACGACTTTTCCGTCCTCTACTCGGTACGCGGTCATTTGTTTTCCCCAGACACAGCCTGAGTCCAGGCAGAGGGCATGCCCAAGCCTGCGGTAACCGCAAGCTGCCCAGTGCCCAAAAAAGAGAGTGCTTTTTCCGGCCCAATTGTGGGAATGCTCATACCACGGTCTGAAGCCTCGAGGAGAGTGCTCGGGCGAGCCCTTGAAATCACTGTAAATCAAGCCTTGACGTGAACAGACGCGAACCAGGCAAAAGGTCTGCAACGCCCCAAGCAGTTCAGCTTTGCGGGGAGAGCGCTGCTTCGGGCTATCCCGTTGCACTCGAAAGTATGCCCTCAGAAACTTGGCCAACTGAGAACCGCGAAGCTCTTCCTGTAGTTCAAGCGCTAGACGACTGGATTCCGCCCAGGTCCATTCAGGAAGGAGGCCGGCATGGACGATCCGGAAACCGGGTTCGGTGATTGTCAATGGGCGCCGGCGGAGCCATTCTGCCAGACAATCAACATCCGGCGCCGCCAGGAGTGAAGCGAGCGTATCCCGCTTCTTGCGAGAACAGGCACCCGACCAACGGCCCAGAAAGTACAAGTCATGATTCCCAAGAACACTATCGATACGATCGCTTCGGGCCTGGGCCCAGCGCAGCACTTGGAGCGAGTCTGGTCCCCCATTGACCAGATCCCCTACTAGAATGAGACGGTCGGATTGTTCCTCATACCGGCACCGGCGGAGCAGAGCCAGGAAAGTACGGTAGCAGCCATGGACATCTCCCACGATCCAGGTAGACATAAGACAGCACGAGTCGGAAGGCACTGGTCGCTTACTCTGTCCCGGCAGTATATCTGATTTCGGAAGAGGCACTTCTCCCATCGGCCCACTCCGGCATCCAACGCGGGATGCCGTCGACAACCGGGAATCTGTTATCGTATGGATATGTCCGAAGCCTGCAGCACCAGTGGAGGACGGCCCCTGCGTCGCCACCCCGACTGGCTCAAGGTGCGAGCTCCGTTCGGGGAGCACGTGCATGAACTGAAGAGCCTGCTCAAGGGTCTCGAACTGAATACCGTTTGTCAGGAAGCCATGTGCCCAAACATGGGGGAGTGCTGGTCTCACGGTGTCGCAACCTTCATGATCCTGGGCGACATTTGTACGCGCGGGTGCCGCTACTGTGCCGTTTCCAAGGGCAAACCGACGGAACTCGATCTGGCGGAACCGAAACGGGTGGCTCAGGCAGTAGCCCAGATGAAGCTACGTCATGTCGTGATTACTTCGGTCGATCGGGATGATGTAGCGGATGGGGGGGCCGCCATCTTCGCTTCCACCATCAGAGAGATTCGACGGCGCCATTCGACTTGCTTCATTGAGGTACTGGTTCCCGACTTCCAGGGATCGGATGACTCTCTCCGCACTGTGCTCGAAGCTGCTCCTGAGATCCTGAGTCACAATATCGAAACCGTGCCTCGGCTCTATCCGCTGGCCCGGGGCGGAGGAGACTACTCCCTTTCACTGGAACTCCTGCGACGATCCAAACAGATCGCCCCCCACATCGTTTCCAAGACCGGAATGATGTTTGGACTGGGCGAAGAAGCTGCAGAGATCCAGCTGGTCATGCAGGACCTCATCGATCGGGGAGTCCAGATCCTGATCCTTGGTCAATACCTGCGGCCTTCCAATTGGCACCTTCCCGTCGCTCGCCACTACCACCCGGACGAGTTTGCCGAATGGAAACAGATCGGCGAATCAATGGGTTTTGAGCACATCGAGGCAGGTCCGCTGGTGCGCTCCAGTTATCTGGCCGATCGACAATTTGAAGCCTTGCTGCTCAAGACCCCTCCCCTGGTTCAGCTCGACTAACCACTCTCCACCGGCCTGCAGGCCGTAGGTTCGGAATTGTCATCCATCCGGACCAGTGGTACCATTTCGGCTTCGTAAAGGAGTTGTATGCCGAGATATCTGCCCATTCAATCGGACGCCGCGTACGACGAAATTCGCGAGGCCTATCAGGAAGTCGAGAATGAGCTCGGATTCGTTCCCAACTACCTGAAAACCGTGGCCCACAGCCCGAACTACCTGAGAGCTGTGGCTGGCCTTTACACAACACTGCTCAAGTCAGGCGAGCTCAGCGAAAAGATGCGGGCCCTGGTCATGCTGAAGACGAGCAAAGTCGAACGGTGCAAGCCTTCCGTCACCCAGTTCACCCAGATGGCACTCGACGGCGGTTGGACCGAAGATCAACTCAACGCGCTCGATGAGTACAGCGACAGCGATCTCTTCTCTTTCTATGAAAAGGATGCTCTAGGACTCGTGGAGGAGGTCCTCGACCACCCCGACGATATCTCCGAAGCCTTGTTTTGGACTCAGCTGAACAATCACTTTACTTCGGATCAAGTGGTCGAGATGCTCACACTGATCGGCTTCGTTAGCATGGTGAATCGCTTCATTCATGTGATCGATGTCCAGGGCGACCAGGTTACGGAGACCGCCTAGGAGTCTGCGCGGCAGGAGTTTCTGAGCAACGTGGAATTTCCAATTCTTGAGTTTATGTTTCGGGGTGCCCTATAAGAGAAAGGGCGATCTTTATCGTGCTTCCGCTTGCAGAGGCGGCCGAACTGCTGAAAATGAGCCCAGGGGGAGGGCATCTTTCCGTCCGAACCTGCTCAGCAGGTGGGTAGGCGCCCATGCATGCGTTTCAAGTTCAGGGCGAGACAGACCAGGTCCCACTCGCCTTCCACTTTCTCGAGTCCCCTCAAGCTGAAGGTTCGAAAGCCAAGGACCTGTTTAACCCAGCCGAATACAGGTTCCGCGATCACCTTGCGCCGGCGGTAGACAGTTTGCCCCGCCTCCGTGCCCAGCTTCTTGAACATGCGAAGCGTGGCGGGGAGATTTTCCGACGGCTCGGGATCTCGCCCCTCTCGCCCCAAAGAGATGTAGCCATCGATCTCGCGTTCTTCTAGACCTTCAAAGTTCTCCTCGGACTTATACCCGGCGTCGGCCACTACCTGCTCGGGAGGGTGCTCCAGGTTCTCTTGGACCGCATCGATCATCCCCAGTAATTGTCTGTTGTCGGCCGCGTTATTGGTAACCCCCGTGGCCACGATCATCTGTGTCTCCTCATCCACAGCGGCTTGCGTGTTGTAGCATTGTTCGAATCCCCCAGAGCTCTTCATGATTCGACTTTCCGGATCTGTAAAGTTGTCTTGGGCCTTCTCCTCGGGAACTCCAAACTCCCGCTTGAAGGGGCGTCCTCCGCGCGGGTTCTTGCGACCGTCTCCGGGCTTGCGGCCGCGCTTCCGATCCGCCTCGGCCTGCCGTTGCTCCACGCGCTGCTTTGCCTCCCCGATCTTTTTCAGCCGATCTTCGCGGCGGCGTAACTCTTCAGGCAGTTCGTCTCCCTGATTCTCTTCGCCGTAGAGCTCGTCTTCCGCTTTATCCACCTGCTGCGCACGATCCAACAGTTCGGCGATCTCTCCTTCCAGCCTTTTCTCTTCTTCCAACATCCGTGAATAGCTCATCGCCTTATGTTTGCTGGCGTTGGCCTTGATCTTACAGCCGTCCACCGCCACTCGCCCCAGCTTGACCAATCCCGCCTCGGCCGCGATCCGCGCCACCTGTCCAAACAGTTTCTTGAACTCTTTGAGATGACGTTGACGAAACTCCGCCATCGTCCGGTGGGCTGGGAAATTACCCGCCGACAACACTCGAACAGCCACGTCCTCATACACTCGACGAGCCAGTTTCCGCGACGAGAACGTTCCCGTCGCGTACCCATAAATCAGGATCTTCACCATCATCCTCGGATCAAACGGCCGATTGCGCCGCCCGTCCCCTTCGTACGGCGCGTAGAATCCACTCAGATCCAGCTCATCCACCGTTTCGGAGATAAAGTAGGACAGATGATCTTCCGGCAACCAATCTCGCGGGGAGGGGGGTAGCAAGAAGCTCTGCTCCGGCTGGTACTTCCGAAATGTCGTTCCCATATCGCCATTTTATTCACCAGCCCGGACATTTCCTGCCGCGCAGACTCCTAGCCCGGATTATGCAAGAGATCCGGATTCGAGTGGATTGGGGACCAGAAAAAATGCCGTAGCTCTCTGATATAAAAAGGTTTATTAAACAAATCCTTATCGGAGAACTACGGCAATGTCAAACCCAGTCTGTCAGACCACCCTGGCATTTCACTCGCACACACAAATCACGGCTCGTTTTGATGGTGGGAACCTGACTTCCGATGCCGGATGGCTGTTGTTTGGTTCCCTGGATCGGCAAGATCGACTCTGCGAGGACTTCAGTTCGTGTATTGCGGATAGCCGGGACCAACGCTACGTTCGTCATGAGCAGTTAAAGCTGATCCGACAACGAGTCTTTCAGATCGTTGCCGGGTACGAAGACTGCAATGACGCGGACACGCTGCGCTCGGATCCCATGCTCAAGACCGTCTGTGATCAGTTACCTGAGAGCGATCCTGACTTGGCCACCCAGGCAACTTTTTCCCGTTTGGAAAACTCTGTCAGCAAGAAGGATCTCATGCGTCTGAGCCGGGGGTTCCTACAGCGTTATGTCCGCTCGCTGAAGAAGAGACGCCCCGACCCGGTCATCTTGGACCTGGACAGTACTGACGACCACACTCACGGCCAACAGGAATTCTCTTTTTACCACGGCTATTACCGAAACCACATTCTGCATCCTTGGCTGATCTTCGATGCCGTTACGGGGGACCTGGTCACTGTCGTATTGAGGCCTGGAAACAAGGGGGCTGCCTCTCACATCGTTCCTATTCTGAAACGAATCGTGAAAGCCATTCGACGAGAAGTTGGCAAGGAACTTCAAATTGAGATCCGGGCCGACAGCGGCTTTGCCACGCCTCGGCTCTACGAGTTCTGTGAATCTGAAGAGAACAAACTCCAATATGTCATTGGGTTAAGCCGGAACCCCCGCCTGCAACGGATGGTCGAGCCGATGCTCGAGTCGACTCGACTCAGGTTCGACGAGTTCGAGGAAAAACAGCGTCAGTTTGACGAGTTTCTTTATCGAGCCAGCAGCTGGGATCGATTCCGTCGCGTCATCGTCAAAGTGGAAGTCGACCATCGGGGGATCAATCGTCGCTTTGTGGTCACCAACCGAGACGATCTCTCTTCCCAGTCCCTTTATGATCACTACACCGATCGAGGACAGTCGGAGAACTTCATCAAGGCTTTTAAGAACCATCTGAGTATGGATCGGCTGAGCTGTCATCGATTCCTGGCCAACCAGTTTCGACTTCTCCTGCATGGGCTGGCTTACCAGATGTTCGTCCGACTCCGCGATTATCTGTATGGAACCCCCTGGCAGAAACTCGAAATCGAAACTTTGCGTCGCCGGGTCCTCAAAATTGGGGCGCGGGTTCGACAAACCACTCGACGCATCTGGGCCCATCTTTCCTCCGGCTTTCCGGAGCAGGACCTTTTCCTCCTCGTCTTGAATCGCCTTAACTCCAGCTAGCCTCTCCTAGCTCCCGAATGATCGTTTAGGACACTCATTCAGGCCCAACTCCGTCTGAAATTCACTCCCCCACCTACTCCACACGGCTCGTCCACAGAGATCCCTCGAAAATCCGCCTGTCGCACTTTCGATCTCCCGATTTGGGCCACTTTCGACTCTCTTTTCAACTCCGGCCTACGGTTCTTGCATAATCCGGGCTAGGGTTCCGAGAGAATAATCCTCCACAAAAGTGAAGAAGTTTGGATCGAGGGCCGCTGCGGTCCATGTCGTCTCGAGCTGGTTATTCAGATAAAGAGATACGAAGAAGGCTCCGCCAGTAGAGGTTGCTCCTGTATTGGCGACAGCCCAGTCAACATAAACAGTGTCGTCCGACGTGAGATTACCGTTGCTGGTGTTGGTGCCGCTGCGGTCCGAGACTACTAAAGGACTCGACCAGCCTGTCGGGGTGAACGGAGTCAAATTCGGCTGTTCCCGGACTGCGGTCACAGCGAGACATGCGAGCGATGCGCACGCCCCGATCTTGCCAAGAAAAAGTCTTCCACGCATGGAGCACTCACCTTGGGAGTATGTGATTCCTAGCTCACTCTGGAGCTGGCGAGGGATTTGCCGATTAACCTAGCTCGATGGTAGGGGAGTCCGTGCTCAATGGCAATGATTCCTGTGGTCTGGTGCGACAAGGTTCCTAAAGCTCGATGCAGGGCACGGTGAGGGACACGAGGAGACTAGGTCAAATCAAATAGTTTCTCCCAAGTGTCTCCCACTCAAATTCCTAATACTTCCTAATACGTCGGCTTTTGGTTTGGCGGAAAACCCGGGCGAACCCACCCCCACCCCGCCGACGCACCGGGGAAGAAGTAAATACCTTCACTGACATGCTCGAATGCAGCAGGGTCCTGCGTCGGATGGACTTCCAAGACACCGAGCTGAACAGTGGCTAGCTCAACTCCCAAAGAGATGGCGATCTCTCTAGAGATCCGGTCCTGAATCTCAAGGATGTTGCCTGCGTTACTCTGGTATATTGGGGTCTAATGTTGTCGATCAGCCCCAAACGCAGTTTTCTGGACCAGTAACCCGGCCTCTCGGGAGGAAATTTTCGGCGGACGAGTCTTCACATCTCGTTTTCACGAGCCTGGGACCTCGTTTCGCCTGTAACACAACTGCCTTGGACTTGGGAAGTATGATCCGTCACGCTGAGAGTGCCATTGAGAGTAGCGGCAAAGACCTCTAATTCCTCTGGTTGATTCCCCGCTCCTTGCGATACACCTTCCGCGCCAACCCAGCAGCAGCTGTTTGGTGATCCTGTCAGCTGTCCGCTGGCACAAGGCGCTGGAGTTCTTCGAACCAGTCTTGGACGAGGGTCATTTCTGCTAGCGCCAGCGTTTTCTGTTCACCTTTCTTAATCATTAAGAATCGCCGGGCCACCCTGGAGCCCGAGTCCGAATCGGGCGGCGACCCATCCACCAGCGACCAAGAGTAATTCCCACTCGGCGAAGTCAGTCTCGCAGTTTGGCGAGGCGTTAATCGGTCTGAGAAGATGCTCGTTAGCCTGCAACTTCGAACCCCAGCCTCACGAGATTATTTGGCAGGAGTTATTCTGGCCACACAGGATGAAGGAGAAAAACACCGGCCGGCTACTTTCCAGTGTCACAGTTGCGCTGGGAAACGTCAGTTCAGGTGAATCGGTGAATAGGTCCCGGTTCCCTCCGGCGATTGTAGGGTTAGACCAATTCAGCGGACCGACGTCGATTTCCTTGGCGCTTGCCAGGATCGCCCCATCGAATAATCTCGCCGTAATCGTGGCGCTAGCTGCCTGATCGGGGTTGAGGACAATCAGCGACAGTTCGTCGACATCTTCGCTAGCGGATAGCGCCAGGCTGAAAAAGCGGGTGGCCTGAGAGAGTGCCGGCACTCTGACTGTTGAAACCGAATCGTTGCCGATCAAATCAATGACAACTTCGCCAAAGACTTCAGCTCCGGCGACAGTCATTCGGGCGTATCCCTCCCGCAAAGGGGTGACACTTCCGCTGGTCTGAGTCGTGAAAACTGCTCCCTGCACGAGCTCGACCGGCAGCGAAGTTTGGGGTCCAGAACCGAAATCGAGCGGTAAGCCCCCTCCCGCTGCATCGAGGAAATCAACCGTGACCGAAGCGACCGCGTTGCTCGCGTTGTGGAAAGTCAATGAGGTTTGCGAGGTAACGTCCTCGGGGTCGTCGGGCTCATCAATACCGTAGAGGACGAGAGGGAGATAGTAAACGCCGGGGAGCAAGACACCTGTTGCCGGTGCAGGATCCTGGACGGCTTGCTCGGGATTTTGCGCTTCTTCGACGTAAAGCCCAGGAACATCGACGGTCACGAGTTGCCCGATCGTGCCCACGACCTCCCCGAAAAGGACAGACTGATTGGCGCTGAACACATTCTCGAAGGGTAGACACGCCAGATCGTTTCCCCCGGGCGAAGGCAGCCAGGGGACCACGCTCCCGTCAAATGGTGTCACCAGGCTGATCCGTCCCGGGCCGCGCTCCACCACCAGCAGATGAAAGGACTGGGAACAGGAGACTCCACGCCGGTTCAGGCCCAGCATCTGTCCGGGTAAATCCAGTCCCGCAACAGCCGGCTGGCTGGCTCCCATCTCGCGCTCGATCACGAGAATTTGTCCGGTCGTCGCGTCTGACAAGTAAATGTCGCCGCTACACTGATCGGCCGCTATACCACTGGCCGGGAGTTCTCCAAGGATCACCCCCTGGCGGATTGGTTGCGCTGCTTCGACACTGGCAGCCACCAACAGCCCCCGGTTCAGTTCTAGAGCTGTAATCGTTCGGATTTGATTCGCTTCTGCGACGAGGAGTTCGCTCGTCAACGAGTTGATTGCGATGGCTGCAGGAGCATCGAGTCCACTGGCTACATCCGTGATCTGCTGGTTCTCGGGGTCCAGGCGAATAATCCGGCCTGATGTGCTGGCCGCCAGCAGCAGGTATTCCCGCCCGTAAACTCCGACAAAAGGGACCATCTTCGGGATGTTTTCCGTAGTGAAATCGGCAATCTTCTGCCGGGGCGCCGAGGTAACGTCGAAGATGGTCGAGTCGAAACCGGGTGGCGAACCGTGACGGAGTGCGATCCCGAGTGGAGCTACCGACCCCGCCAGCTCTGAGGTATAGAGTCGCTGCAATCCCGCTAGATAGGCCACCGACTGGACGACCCCCAAATCGCCCAAGAGCAACTGTCTGCTCAAAACATCGACGCTGACCCCGGCGGTCTGGTTGGCGGCCCGGGCCGTCACGGTGACTGGGAGGGGACTCGGGGCCGAAGAGGGGGCGCTGAGGACTCCAGCCGCTGAGATGGTCCCGGTGATGCTGTTGCCCCCCTCATTGCCGTTTACACTCCAGACCGGATCGGCCATCGTCCCGTCCAGGAGAAGCTGCTGCATTGCCCCAGGTGTGAGGACGGCCAGGGGCGGGCTGACTCTCAGCGTTGCGCGTCCTCGATCGGGGCGGAAGTCCCGCGGGACCGGCTGAGGAGGGATGTTGGCCAGCACTCCGCTGATATTACCAAACAGTGATGTGAGGAAGACGGGCACGTCGCTGCGAACCCAAATAAAGCCGCCCGCCTGATTGGCTGCCTCGGGGATGAGTTCCTGAATCAGCTTGGAGATTCTCTGACCGGGTTGGAGCACCGTCGTGAAGGTTCCTAGCCCGGATTATGCAAGAGATCCGGATTCGAGTGGATTGGGGATCAGAAAAAATGCCGTAGCTCTCTGATATAAAAAGGTTTATTAAACAAATCCTTATCGGAGAACTACGGCAATGTCAAACCCAGTCTGTCAGACCACCCTGGCATTTCACTCGCACACACAAATCACGGCTCGTTTTGATGGTGGGAACCTGACTTCCGATGCCGGATGGCTGTTGTTTGGTTCCCTGGATCGGCAAGATCGACTCTGCGAGGACTTCAGTTCGTGTATTGCGGATAGCCGGGACCAACGCTACGTTCGTCATGAGCAGTTAAAGCTGATCCGACAACGAGGCTTTCAGATCGTTGCCGGGTACGAAGACTGCAATGACGCGGACACGCTGCGCTCGGATCCCATGCTCAAGACCGTCTGTGATCAGTTACCTGAGAGCGATCCTGACTTGGCCACCCAGGCAACTTTTTCCCGTTTGGAAAACTCTGTCAGCAAGAAGGATCTCATGCGTCTGAGCCGGGGGTTCCTACAGCGTTATGTCCGCTCGCTGAAGAAGAGACGCCCCGACCCGGTCATCTTGGACCTGGACAGTACTGACGACCACACTCACGGCCAACAGGAATTCTCTTTTTACCACGGCTATTACCGAAACCACATTCTGCATCCTTTGCTGATCTTCGATGCCGTTACGGGGGACCTGGTCACTGTCGTATTGAGGCCTGGAAACAAGGGGGCTGCCTCTCACATCGTTCCTATTCTGAAACGAATCGTGAAAGCCATTCGGCGAGAAGTTGGCAAGGAACTTCAAATTGAGATCCGGGCCGACAGCGGCTTTGCCACGCCTCGGCTCTACGAGTTCTGTGAATCTGAAGAGAACAAACTCCAATATGTCATTGGGTTAAGCCGGAACCCCCGCCTGCAACGGATGGTCGAGCCGATGCTCGAGTCGACTCGACTCAGGTTCGACGAGTTCGAGGAAAAACAGCGTCAGTTTGACGAGTTTCTTTATCGAGCCGGCAGCTGGGATCGATTCCGTCGCGTCATCGTCAAAGTGGAAGTCGACCATCGGGGGATCAATCGTCGCTTTGTGGTCACCAACCGAGACGATCTCTCTTCCCAGTCCCTTTATGATCACTACACCGATCGAGGACAGTCGGAGAACTTCATCAAGGCTTTTAAGAACCATCTGAGTATGGATCGGCTGAGCTGTCATCGATTCCTGGCCAACCAGTTTCGACTTCTCCTGCATGGGCTGGCTTACCAGATGTTCGTCCGACTCCGCGATTATCTGTATGGAACCCCCTGGCAGAAACTCGAAATCGAAACTTTGCGTCGCCGGGTCCTCAAAATTGGGGCGCGGGTTCGACAAACCACTCGACGCATCTGGGCCCATCTTTCCTCCGGCTTTCCGGAGCAGGCCCTTTTCCTCCTCGTCTTGAATTGCCTTAACTCCAGCTAGGAGTCTGCGCGGCAGGAGTTTCTGATCAACGTGGAATTTCCAATTCTTGAGTTTATGTTTCGGGGTGCCCTATAAGAGAAAGGGCGATCTTTATCGTGCTTCCGCTTGCAGAGGCGGCCGAACTGCTGAAAATGAGCCCAGGGGGAGGGCATCTTTCCGTCCGAACCTGCTCAGCAGGTGGGTAGGCGCCCATGCATGCGTTTCAAGTTCAGGGCGAGACAGACCAGGTCCCACTCGCCTTCCACTTTTTCGAGTCCCCTCAAGCTGAAGGTTCGAAAGCCAAGGACCTGTTTAACCCAGCCGAATACAGGTTCCGCGATCACCTTGCGCCGGCGGTAGACAGTTTGCCCCGCCTCCGTGCCCAGCTTCTTGAACATGCGCAGCGTGGCGGGGAGATTTTCCGACGGCTCTGGATCTCGCCCCTCTCGGCCCAAAGAGATGTAGCCATCGATCTCGCGTTCTTCTAGACCTTCAAAGTTCTCCTCGGACTTATACCCGGCGTCGGCCACTACCTGCTCGGGAGGGTGCTCCAGGTTCTCTTGGACCGCATCGATCATCCCCAGTAATTGTCTGTTGTCGGCCGCGTTATTGGTAACCCCCGTGGCCACGATCATCTGTGTCTCCTCATCCACAGCGGCTTGCGTGTTGTAGCATTGTTCGAATCCCCCAGAGCTCTTCATGATTCGACTTTCCGGATCTGTAAAGTTGTCTTGGGCCTTCTCCTCGGGAACTCCAAACTCCCACTTGAAGGGGCGTCCTCCGCGCGGGTTCTTGCGACCGTCTCCGGGCTTGCGGCCGCGCTTCCGATCCGCCTCGGCCTGCCGTTGCTCCACGCGCTGCTTTGCCTCCCCGATCTTTTTCAGCCGATCTTCGCGGCGGCGTAACTCTTCAGGCAGTTCGTCTCCCTGATTCTCTTCGCCGTAGAGCTCGTCTTCCGCTTTATCCACCTGCTGCGCACGATCCAACAGTTCGGCGATCTCTCCTTCCAGCCTTTTCTCTTCTTCCAACATCCGTGAATAGCTCATCGCCTTATGTTTGCTGGCGTTGGCCTTGATCTTACAGCTGTCCACCGCCACTCGCCCCAGCTTGACCAATCCCGCCTCGGCCGCGATCCGCGCCACCTGTCCAAACAGTTTCTTGAACTCTTTGAGATGACGTTGACGAAACTCCGCCATCGTCCGGTGGGCTGGAAAATTACCCGCCGACAACACTCGAACAGCCACGTCCTCATACACTCGACGAGCCAGTTTCCGCGACGAGAACGTTCCCGTCGCGTACCCATAAATCAGGATCTTCACCATCATCCTCGGATCAAACGGCCGATTGCGCCGCCCGTCCCCTTCGTACGGCGCGTAGAATCCACTCAGATCCAGCTCATCCACCGTTTCGGAGATAAAGTAGGACAGATGATCTTCCGGCAACCAATCTCGCGGGGAGGGGGTAGCAAGAAGCTCTGCTCCGGCTGGTACTTCCGAAATGTCGTTCCCATATCGCCATTTTATTCACCAGCCCGGACATTTCCTGCCGCGCAGACTCCTAGCCTCTCCTAGCTCCCGAATGATCGTTTAGGACACTCATTCAGGCCCAACTCCGTCTGAAATTCACTCCCCCACCTACTCCACACGGCTCGTCCACAGAGATCCCTCGAAAATCCGCCTGTCGCACTTTCGATCTCCCGATTTGGGCCACTTTCGACTCTCTTTTCAACTCCGGCCTACGGTTCTTGCATAATCCGGGCTAGGACGGTTCCATCTGCCGCAACAGCCAGCACTCGCACGTTGGCAGCCAAAGTACCACCGTTCAGGATTGCGATTCCTGTGAAGAAGTTAAGAGAGGAGGCGATATGGGAAAAGACGGCCTGGGTGGTTCCGGCAGCCACCGCCGACACAGCCGCCGTCGACTTGTTGGTGACCAGCTCGTAGCTCAGCGACCCGTTGACGGCCTCGGTCGTCGAATCCGCCCGAATCCAGCCATTGAGGGTCTCACCGCCGAAGAATCCGAACAACTCCTCCAGATCCAGCCGGGTAATCTGGCCTGACTCCAGACCCAACGTGACCGGATTGTTGGCCAGATCCTCACTTCCAAAAAGAGCCCCGTCCGGCTGGAAGGCGGTGACGGTGACGAGAGCGATTTCATCCGAATAGTTGATCAGAGCCAACAGCGTCCGGAACGGATGAAGCACCGCCATCTGAGGAAAGAACAGCGTATTGAGCGTCTCGCTTGCCGGCCGGGCGTTCGAACCCACCAGATCGCCCGTCCCCCGAACGACGCTAAAGCCTCCGATCTCGATATTGGAAGTGGCAGTGATGTAGCGAGCGTCGGCGGAGGTGGTAGCGGTTTGAGGGCTTTCCTGGAAGAACTTTTCAGCATCTACTCGCAAGACGCCTAGACTGGGTAGAGTGACACTCCGAAGGACACTGGTCCCGCTCCCCACCAGCCGCAACTGGACGGCCGCCTCGATCGGGCCGGGATTGATCAAGTTCAGTTCGGTTGAGAATTCGCTGTCGAGCGTACTTCGTTGAAGATGATCCGTTTGGATAACTCCGGCAAGTCCGCCCCGTCAAAGATACCCACATCGGGAAGATCTAGAAAGAGAAAGAACCCGGTCAAATTGTCGCTTGAGCTGATGCCTTGGAACCAGGCAACGGTGTTGGGATCGAGTCCGGTTCCAAAAAGGGAGGCGGTCACATCGGCGAACTGCCGGCCTGGCTCGATTGTGATCGACACCGGGTCAAGCAGTCGCTGCCCATCCTCTCCATAAGGGGTCAGGGTCATGCTGGCCGTCACATCATTTGGATTCAGGATAGCGATGCCGGTGACAATAGTGGGATCGAAAGACAACCGGGGGAAGTTGAGGATGGTGCCCCCGCAGACAACTTCGACCAGGAGCAGGCTCCCCAATAGGACAGCAGTAAGGCATCGAGCTGAAACCCGCATTTGCCGACCCCGCTGGATTTGCCTCGAACGGGAGAAATGGCTGGATGGCCCTCGGAAGATCGGGGCTATTTTGTCGACAATGATAGTTGATTCGTTCTCCCAATTCTAGTGGTCTGTGCCCAGTAAGGCAGAAGGACTGAAAGGCTGGATTTTGAAGCTCCTGACAAGGGACCTACCTCTGGACCCACGCCGCCGAACGCCTTCGGTGCGGATGATGTTGAGGCACTATCCACCGGCACATTATCCAAAAAAGCGCGCATCCTGGTGATCGTTAACACCTAAAGATGGTCTCCCGACTCGGAGTCGATCAACTGAGTATTGATGCGGATTTCATCTCCGACCTACTGTAAGCTTCCCTCCAGGAAGGCATCGACACCCACCTCGTCTCGGATTGACTGCAGGTCAGGAGGCTGATCCTTGAAAGTCAGGACCTGGAGCCGAGATTTCACGTTTAGTTTTCCGAGTTTGGTCAGCTCGGTGATCACGGCATCCGTCCATTCCCGCTGCCCACATGTCCCCCTCCCGATCCTGCGAAAGGTTGTCAAAGTAGAGAACAGCGACAGAAGGTCGGGTGCTTCTTCAGGGAAGTGTTGTTAGTCCTCTCCAGCATCTCCACAACCTCTGATCCTACCAGGGTTTCTACACCATTCTGTGGTTTCATACATGCTTCATGACAGAATACGACTCGGAAATCCAGGCAGGATTATGACTTGCGGAGCTCCCGGAGAAAGTTAATAACAGTTCCCTGAAGAAGCACCTCACGCCTTGCTTATGTGGTCGCCGGGTAAGGCTATTCGACTCATGAAATAGTAGAATCGAGATGTCAAATGTTGGGCGTATGGGGGCGCCAAGAAGCATCTTCTCAGCAGCTTTCCCGTCGCAATCTCAGCGTAAACCAATTCACCGGGGACGGCAAAATACCGCTTGAAGTCGGACCCAAGTTCCTCAATCCCTTCGCCCTTAGCGTCTTGATGCGGCTCTATTTCCTGGAAGAAGTGGTATCGAGGATCCTGGTTCCGCTTGACTCTGTTCCAGATCGTGGAATTTAGCCCTTTCCGACCCCTTTGTCAGGGGCCACCCAAAAGCGGCCAGTGAGGGCCACTTCAAAACCGGCCATTTTCAGGAGCCATTGAGAGCTGCATCCCTCGTAGGATGCGCCGATGGTCAATGTACTGAAAATGGAGAAGAAACAAACGGTTGTGGCGCTATTGAAGCTGGGCTGGTCGTATCGGCGGATCGAGCGAGAAACAGGAGTTCGTCGAGAGACTGTAGCCCGACATGATCCGTCCCGAGATTCAAAACCGGCCAAAGTGGCCCCCGGCTCGGGTGAGCAAAAGCGGCCAAAGCGGCCCCCGGGTCGGCGCAGCTCGTGTGAGCCTTTTCGGGAGGAAATCCAGAAGAAGCTTGAGCTGGGGTTGCATGCCAAGCGGATCTGGCAAGACCTGGTTTTGGAGCATGGCTTCGATGGAGCGTATAACTCCGTCAAACGGTTTTGCAGAAAGCTCAAAGCCGAGAGTCCACGAGTCTTCGCTCGGGTGGAAACTCCACCCGGTCGGGACATGCAGGTGGACTTTGGCAAAGCAGCTCTGACACAAACCGAATCGGGCCGGTACCGTCGCCCCCACCTGTTCAAGGCAGTGCTGTGTTATTCCCGCCACTCGTATGAGGAGGTCGTCTGGCGGCAGGATCTGGAGACCTTCGTCCGTTGTGTCGAGAATGCCTTCCACTGGTTTGGTGGCTCGGTAGACGTGGTTCGCTTGGATAACCTGAAGGCCGGAGTCACGCGAGCCTGCTTTGTCGATCCCGAGATCAACGCCGTTTTCAGTGCGCTGGGCCGTCACTATAGTTTTGCCATCATTCCCATCCATCCTGGCTCTCCAAATGAGAATGGAAAAGTCGAAAGGACGATCGGATATACAAAGTCCAGTGCCCTGAAGGGCAGACGGTTCGAGAGTCTGGCCGAGCAGAATGAGCATCTACGGAACTGGAACGAGCGGGTCGCCCGACAGCGCATCCACGGCACCACCAAACAGCAGGTCTGGCCCCGATTCCTGGAGGAACAGAAGGGTCTTCGACCTCTACCCGACTCCCGCTTCAGTTTCTTCCGTACCGGCCGTCGCACGGTCTCCGTGGATGGCCACATCGAAGTCGATCGAGCCTTCTACTCGGTACCCAATCATCTGCTTGGCTGTGAAGTGGCTGTGCACTGGGATGACCGGATCGTCCGAGTCTTTTTCCGAGAGCAGCAAGTCGTCCTGCATCCCAAGCGGAAACCCGGCCAGTTCCAGACCGAACCCACACATCTTCCGGAACGCAAACGCTACGCTCATTATCGAACTGAGAGTCAGCTGCTCGGGCAAGCCCGCAGGATTGGCTCTGATGCTCACCGCTGGGCAGTGCGAGCCCTGGAGGTGCGCGACGTGTTGGCCTACCGGCTCCTGAGAGGCATGATCTCTTTGACCCGACGCTACCCGGCCACGGTCGTCAATGAAGCCTGTGCCAAGGCTCTCTCTCACGATGCCTTCCGCTATCGGACCCTGGTGGCTTTATGCAAGCGACTAGACGTGCCGCAACGCTCTCTATTCACCTCCGACCACGAGTTGATTCGGCCGCTGTCTGAGTACCAACTCACTCCCAGCTCAGGAGACCCGGAATGATCTCATTGGAACTGGAACGGAAACTTCGCCACCTCAGGCTCTCGGGCCTGGCCCAGGTCTTTGACGTACGGCTGCAACAAGCCATCCAGGGCCGTCTCTCTCATCAGGAGTTCTTTGAGCTGCTCATCGACGACGAACTCACCCGCCGGCGCGACCGTTTGCTGGAGCGATGTCTCCGCCAGGCCCAGTTCCCGGAACGCAAACTCTTGGAGGACTTCAGGTTCTCTTTCAACACCTCGATCAATCGGCAGCAGATCTTTGATCTGGCCACTTGCCGATTCATCGAACAGTGTCGCGGCTGGTTGGTCATCGGTCAGGCGGGAGTCGGCAAAACACATCTGATCATCACGGTGGCAATCAAGGCTGTGGAAGCGGGTCACCGGGTACAGTACAAGTCGGCTTTCGATCTGCTCGAGGACATCGCTGAAGCCACTGCCACCGGGATGTGCCGACCCTACATTGCAGAGATGACCCGGATCCCGCTGCTGATCATCGAGGATCTGGGACTTCGGAGAGTGCCCGACTCGGCGGCTGAAGATCTGCTGGAGATCCTGCATCGCCGCTACCAGAAGACCTCGACCATTATCAGTTCGAACCGACCACTCGAGGACTGGGGAGCGATGCTGGGAGGAGACACGGCGGCCACCTCTGCGCTGCTGGATCGTTTTCTACACGTTTCGGAGGTGACCTTCATTCGAGGCAAGAGCTATCGCCTCTACGAACGTCAGCAACGGGAGAAGTCGACCAAGAAGCGAGGAGAAAAGAAATGATCCGGAACCGGAAAGCCGTGGAAACTGCCGCGCTATGGAAACCGTGGAGAACGGTCACATCGAGAAGCTGGCCCATGCATCGGTTCTTCCACCGTTCCCACAGCGCTTGGAAAACGGCTCGCGGTGCTCGCTCGTTTCCCACAGTTACGCACCGCTTCTGCTACTGGACATACCAACAAGAAAGAAGATTCCAGATCGACCAGCTTCGCGGTCCAAGAACCGGCCGAACCGGTCAACGAACGCCCTGCTCACGGGCTCACAGCAAACCCGCCCCGACCAGCAGGCCGTACAGCCTCCTCACGGAGGCCTTCACAAGGATTGAAATGTGTTCAAGGCGAGGATATAACTACTAGATCACTGGCCGGTTTTGACCCGGCCCTGAGTGGCCGCTTTTGATGTGGCCCCCGACACCCTTAGCGATTCGGCAGTGGTCACTTCGCAAAAGAGAAGACGACGCAAGATCCTAGTTTCGTCGAGCTCGTCCTTCTTGAAACGGATTTGATAGTCTGTGGCCAAGTCACAATCCTGACTGACTAGAACCACAAAAGGGTGGTGCTGCTCGTCAAGCTTCGCTACGTTCCCCGAGAGTCTAGGAATAAAAAACTCTCTGAGGTCTGTGAGGATTTCGCCCTGACGTAATGCACCCTCGTTTGGTGAGGGAAAATAGGGCTGCGGCAGGTCATTCATTCTTCGGATATGTGGAATTCCGGACGAACATAAGAGTTCACCTCTGGATCCAGTACTACACTGGATGAGGTAATCTTTTCGGGCACGGCCGCATGATTCCGAGTTTCGTAATATTCGAAAATGTCCCGAAGACTTTCAAGAAGATCCCTTAATCCTACCCTAGGGATTTGGTCAACAAGATAATAGGCAATGATTCTCATCTTCATCGCAAGAAACGCCTCCGGATCGCTTTCATCATGACTCGTGACGTATACATGATGACGGAGGTGTCCTTCATCTAGCTCATTTTGCTGCCCATCGATTGCCATTACTGAAGCAGTTGTCACATCCGTCTTCTCAGTCAAGAAGTTCTGGATCCAAGGCCGCATGAAGGGGATCAGAAATGCACCACCGGAAAAGCCTTCCGGATTGGCGGTTGAAATAGTCGAGTGTGTTCCTTGCTTCATCTGGTGCCTTTCTCTCTGTCGTGGAGTAATCACAATCGATCGAATAAATGACCTCTGAATCGGTGGGAACGGGGCCGTAACGCACCTTAGCCTCCCCGTATTCCGGCAGCCTGATCCGAGTCAGGGAAGACGTTTCCTCAATATCATGCCTGATTGCAGTGACCAGCAGTCCTGCGATGGCCGGTTGTAGCAAGTCCTTCCACTCCTGATCCTTGAGGTTCAAGGCTGATCTCTTGATGACATCCCTGTATCGGAGACCGATTCTGGCGAAGAACGCAGGCTGGTATACATCGAGGAGCGCAGAAAAAGGTGCTTCCAACCTCTCCCGAAACTCTTCCCAGCGACCATACTTTTGGGTGGAAAGGGCGATAAATTCCTTCGTGAGAGTTAGTTGCCAGATTTCATCTGCCGAGCGAAACATGTACTCAGTAGATGACGCAGTGCCAGGAACATCGCCGAGTAACTGAGCGATCTCTGCTGGGATCTTCAAATTATGCACCGTTCCCGGATGTCGCTCTTCGTAGATGGGAAAGGAACCGCGAATTCTGTCCTGAAAAGCAGCCGGTACTTCAGCCCCAATTCGGAGAATTGCTGGGAAACGAAGCTGACATAGGACCTCATCAAGCGGATTCTTCAGGTATAGGACCCTTGGGCTTTCGGGTATCGGCATGCGCTCCTCTTCCATATGATTCTACGAGATCAACCAAGTACATATGTATCATACGGATCTGCACTGCGAGACTTGTTCGATCCATGTCTCATACGAATACCGAGCGATCTTTCTACTTTTTAATCGAAAAAGCGAGACGCGGCAGTCTTCGGCTTCCTACTTCCCCCGGTCAACTTTGGCCAGCCAGACGGATCGAACCCCAGGTCTGATCCGAGGCTGCGCCAGAGTGCGATCCTTGAAGTTTTAATCCCGGCCAGGTCGGTCTGGATTTCCGCTGCAAGCCCACAAAACACAGCGAGCTTCATCGAATCAGCTGCAGTCAGCCAGAACGCAATATCTGCGTGCTGAGCCCACAGTGCCCGAGCTCGTTCACTCAGCCACTCGGGCATCACGGGCACGCCATCGGGCTTAGGCTCATCCAGATTCATGCTGCGGTGGCCAGGATTCCCAGCCATCAGCTTCAGTTCTGCCGGTGTCGGTCTTCGCCCTCGTGCCATTTGCTCACCTCAAGTTTTTTTATTTCGCGGTCGTGTGTGTGAAGGACCTGTGTCCGCTCCATCGCCAAAAAAGCTGTCGGGATGTACACGCCCCCTCCCCCGGCTTCCCCTACGCCTATAAGATCTCGCAAATCTGTTGCTCTCATGATTACCAGATCGTGACTTCGCCGAGTTCCCATAGCGTGGAACTGCGCCACGGGAGTCTTGCCTGTAGGGGCAGCATTAATGGCCTGGGATATCCAACGAACCAGCGTTGCGATGGCTGTCGCTCGAGCTTTGCATTCCACGCTGATGACAGGGTGGCCCGTCAAGTCGTGTGCTTCAAAGTGGCTCCGACGCATGCCCCAAAATCGAGCCGTTTCCAATTCGTTGTTTTTGCCGCGCTGCCTTGACGTCTTACCCATGGTTGGTTTTCTCTTTATTCCGGACTTTGGGGCTGCCGGAGCAGCCCCTTTGCTTACCATCATCTAAAAGGGAACGTCCTCGTCAGTGATCCGGCTGGACACTGGCGGACTCATCCGCACCCTGACTGCCATAGTCTGAGTGCCGCGAAAGTCAACCTCAGTTGGAAATAGGGTGATCCGCTTTCCCGCCCAGGTGTCGGTATCATCGCCATACAAGTCGGCAATCGTTTTGAAATTGGTCCTGTTGAGAATCAATTCGCTTTCGGTTTCCTCGAACTCGACTTTCGGCTTAGGGCCGTCATCGAACTCGAAACGTTCAATTTGCTTCATGGTCAAGGTTCGGCCCCCTACCCTCGAGAGTGTCTGCATTGATGAATTTTGAAGGGAAGTAATCTGAATATTTCATTTTCATCACCTGTGCTTTTTCTGAATTTGTCAGTTCTTGTAAGTTTGAAAGGGGGGGCTAGGGCGGGGGGCCCTCTCTCGTTGCGAGTACCTTCTTCGGTGTTTCCGTTCTCGCTGAACAATGTGCCCGGCTCTGGTGGGGGATCGCTCATCCGGTAAGCCGAGCTTCGATCGTCATACTCGCAAATCAACCATTGCGCTCCACCAAACGTCACTGTCCGATGTGTTCCTGCGTATATGTTTTTTTCTACAGCACCCCCAGAAAACGCAGTGCCAAAAGTGCCAAAAGCCTCCCCTAAACCTGTCTCAGGGGCAGTGCCAAAAGGTTTTTCAGTGTCAAAAGCCCCTTTTGGCACTTTTGGCACTGCATTCCTTAGGGTTGCCTCAGATTTTTCGCAATCCAGCCAACGAGAGTGAAAAGCCATCAGGAAAGCTCCTTTCTGAACTGAGGATGGAGCTTCACAAGTTCGCTGGGGCGTCCGCCAGTTTTGGAGTCAAGCACTCTGAGCCAGCCCAGATCTTCGAGCAGGGAGAGACCCTGAAGCACAGCTTTCTGAGTCTCGAGTCCGCTCCAATGCCTGCGGTAGATTGCCCGAACCGTTGAGTCGTTCTCTATCACTCCATCCTTGATCTTGGCCGCGAGCGCATGGGCGGCTGTGCGGCTCTCGTTTCCGGCCAAGGCGTACACCTTGCGGGCATGCTCTTCCAAGAAGTCACACCAAGCCGCTGCCATTGCGGCGCAACCCACAGGGATCGAACCAGGATTCCCACCGTCCGCAACTTCAACCAGGTGAAACAGGAGGGAGAGTGAAGGCATGAGTGACTTGAATTTGCTCAGGTGCGATTCAAGAGCCGGGAATAGATCTCCGGATCTCACCTGCTTCTCAAGCTCACTGTGCCAGCGGTCAAACAGTTCCTGTGCCTCCGGACAGAAACGTAGAGCTGGGACGTCGCTGTATGGGATCTCGTGCGCGTTCAGCTGAGTTGGATCGAGCTGGCCTAGGGCAAAGAAGATCGAATGTACCCTTTTCCTGGCCGCTAAGTTGGGTTGGACGTCAACATTCCGCCACTCTCGACTGGGTTCCGGGAAGACGAGAATCTGGAACCTCTGCAGAAAGCCGTCATCACCCCAACCGCCTTTCAGCGTCTGTTCAACGTACCTGTCGAGCTTCCCCGGCTGAATGCCTCCAAAGATGGAGAGACAAAGTGCCTGGACGTTGGAATGTCCTCTTCCGATTCGGTCGACATCGTAATTGAGGTTGCCGCTCCAGGATTCCAGGTAGAATTCACGGTCCCCCTCAGAGCCTTTAGCTTCGAGCCTCATGAAAAGCCCGGTGACTTCATCTCGGTAGACCAGGAGTCCGCTCGGGTTCTGTCTCAGTAACTCCGCCAGCATTGGGACAGTGCTGTCGCTGGTGATGTATCGCCGCTCTTGAACTTCAAGACTACCTCGCCTCCTAAGCGCTGCCTCTAGCTGCTCCTGAATTGCTTCTTGCGGTTGATCATTACGAACGGCTTGCTTGAGAGCGCTTTTGAGCGCTGCAATCTCCAATTCGAGAATCTCTCGCTGTGGCTCCGTTCTCGCCATCTCGGCCTCAAATTCCTTGCGGGACTCCGCGGCCAGGCGTTTCAGGGGCTTTAACCCCTCCTCAATTCCGGGTGTTTTCATTGGCCCAGAACGGGCAATTACGGCACCCCACAAGTTTGGAATCACTAGCCAGTCATCACGTTGCTTAGGGCCAACTCCTAACTGTCTGCCAACTACAGATCCAAGTCCAACGAGGACGGCGGCCATGAGGATCACGAGTTGGACTTGCATCCGCTCAGCCGTATCCGTGACCCAGGCTCTTAGTGGCTCAGGAATCATTTTCTCTGGGAGAATGGGAGCCTCAGGACGAAGTGGTGGTAGTTCCTCTGGCTCACCCCAATTCTCGATTTGGACGTCTGCAGGTTTGTCTGAAGTCTGCTTGCCGTACCCGGTTGAAAATAACTGGGAGGCAGCGGCCGAGAAATTGCCTCCGAAGTTCAGGAAGCTGTGGGCCGCGAACTTGCTTATATGAGGTGTCCGGTTCAAACGGCGTGGCGTTGCTACTAAAGACGTATAGGAGGTCCGAACCTCGGTGGCCAGTCGTTGCGGAAGTCCCAACCTTTTTGCCCGGTCTCCGCCAATGAAGGGTTCCGTTCTGCTAAAAGACTTTGGTCCAACCATGAGTCTCGAGAATCTCTCCCCATTGCGATCGCTTATTGAATTCGTCCCCAGGACGCTCCCCATTATTCTTGTAATTGCCTCGGACGATTCGTGAAGGAGGGTGGAACTCGTTGAGGCTTCGAGCAGCTTCCAGGAGAGTGGTGCGCTCGTTTGATGTCAGTACGGGGATTTCGTGGAAGCTCCCCTTCAGCAGTTCGTATGCCGTTCCACTGGGGTGACAGCCAGCTGGTGATCCAGGAGCAATTACATAGCCACCTTCACCTCGAGTGTCTATGCGGACGTCACCTGAAGACTTGCAGGCGAGTTTCTGGTTCCCCTCCACTGGTGCCGAGGAACGGTAGATGATGTGGTAGCCACCTGTGGGGGTGCCTACGAGAAGCGATAGTCTCTCGCGTAATCCCGGTGCCGCCTGATCGAGTCGATCTGCAAACGCCCGGATGTCAGCTCCAGCTTCAAAGTCCAGCACCTCGAGGTTTCCACTTACCGTACCGCCAATGAGGCCGATGCCGTGACCCCGGTCGATCCACTTCTGCACAGTCTCGCTATCTGCAGGCTGGCGCTGGAATTGTTTCCAAGGCACAGCGGGGGCCTTCGAGCCATCTGTTTTGACTGGGACCAAGCTGACTCCGGCGGAAGCGTAGTCCTGGTAATATTGATTAGTCGTCACCCCCCCCCTCATTCCCGGGAATCTAACGAACATCCGCTCGACAAAGCCCTCCGACAGAATGTCTCGAGTGTAGGCGAGTACGACAATCGACTTGAGGCAGCCGAGTCCTGTTCGGGGGATCATGATGGCGAGCCCCGCAGATTCGTGTCCAGCTTTAGAAGATCAGTGTCGGAGAGGGAATTCAAGTCAGCCAGGTAGGCTCGGAGTTGCCGCTTGGCGGCTTCACTCTCTCTGGCCAATACCAGATCGAGTTGCTCGTGAATTAGGCTCCCCTGTTCTGTATTGGAGAGGAGGATCTTCTCCGCTATCCTGCAGTTGCGGAGCAGGAGAACCAGAGAGCCTTCGGTGTTTCGTAGTGTCAATCGCCCCCTGAATGGTCGTTCCCGCAGTGCATCCATCAGGCGGTCTCCACTGGGCGAAGCTTGCTGACCGCCTTTGCGATTTCATCAGCCCGATAGCGAGACAGACCGGGGGACAGTTCGTATGGTGCAGGAAGTACTTTCGCCTTGCGCAGCCGCCAGAAGGAGGTACGTGAGATGCGGAGCAGCTCGCAGACATCGTTCGTCGTGTAAAGTTTCAGTGCCTCTGTTTCCATGTTTCGAAGTAGACCACACAGGTGCTGAGGCGATCAACCTAAACCGTAGAACACATTATACTTAGCGTTCGTAACTGTAAGGAATTGCACGGAACTGTGCAGGAGTGTAAAGGGGGGCTCAGTCGCCTTCGCCCATATACTTGAGGAGGGACTTGGCGAGAATTTTGCGGCCCTTGCCCTTTGTACCGACCGTTTTCAGGATTCCATCATTAATCCGTTTGTAGATAGTTGTCCGGCTCTCGCCGGTGAATCTTTGCGCGTCAACCACCGTAACTCTGAACTTTGATCTGAGAATCTCTACGATCCGAGGCGGCAGCAGGGGGGCTTGTTCTCGCGTCTCGGATATGTCTTCCGGGGAGACCACTAGATCATCAATTTTGACTGGCCTTTGTTCCTGGGAGCTTTCCTCCACACGCACCGCCTGCAGCGCCGCTTCGAACGAATCGAGCAGGTGTTTTTCCAGCGCCGACCTGTCCAGTCGTTCACATAGGAGAAATACATTGTCAACAGCTTAGGGTTCGGCTTTTCGCCCGAGCCGTAAGAATATTCAAAGAGAGGTCTCAGATGATTGGCTGGGATCGACTTCGCGGCAGGCGAAAGTAAAGCGCTGCAAAAGCGCAATGATTCGGGTGGTCGCAGGTAGACAAACTCGACGAAAAAAAGATAGAACTTCTTGAATCGTTCGTCGTCCTCACTATTCGGCTGACTAGCGGACATGTTACCCCCTGTCGGGATCTGCTCCTTTTGGGGTCGCTCGGCGGGCAGGCGGAACAGGCACCTGTTTTCACCGTATCCGGCTAGCCGAGCGGTTCTGCCTAGTAGTATAACCATCACCCCGAGAAGACGGCTGCAGAGCAAATCCCCTCCATTGTTTTGAGGCTAGGAAACCAAAGAATGGGAGGCTAGAAATGGCACACTTGCCCCTTTTCTGCCCCTTTCTGACGAACGGAGGGCCAAGTTGATGATAAGGGAACCCAGATAAAGATTTTATTTTCAACAGTTTGAATTGGTGGAGGTAGACGGACTCGAACCGACGACGTCCTGCTTGCAAAGCAGGTGCTCTTCCAGCTGAGCTATACCCCCACCGAAGAAGCCATAGTCTAACATGGAGGAATCAACGGTAATTCAGGAGGATTTCATTGAACGCGACTGGGCGAATCGCCGATCAGATAGAACGATGTTGGAGCGGTCCGGCATGGCATGGACCTTCATTGCAGGAGATTCTGGAGGGAGTCAGTCCGGAGCAGGCGGCCCGCCATCCGCAAAGCAATGCTCATTCCATTTGGGAACTCGTGCTGCACTCCGCTGCTTGGGCCGAAGCAGCTCGAGCGAGTTTGGAAAGCGGTGAAACTCAGCTTTCCGACGAGGAGAACTTCCCGCCCGTGTTAGCGAGTGAACCGGGCGCTTGGGAAGCTGCCCAGAAGCGCCTCGAATCGGCGCATCGCGACTTGGCAGCCGCGGTCAAAGCACTTCCAGATTCAGAACTCACCCGCACCGTCCGTGGAATGAACTTCCAATTCTCGCTTTACGTGCTGTTTCATGGGATCGTTCAGCATAGCCTCTACCACGCCAGCCAGATGATCTTCTCAAGAAGTGGGACTAAAATCTCTTCCTGAAACGCAGACCGGCATTTCAGCCACCGGGGTTTGCTTGCGGTATTGCGCAGCCAGTGCGCGGGCATCGGGATTCTTCCTGAATCGTTCCAGCAAATCCACCTTCCAGCCCTTCTCTAATTGGTCAAAAGGGCTGCCGAAAATCTGCGCGTAGTGCTCACTGCGTGGGGGGCGTCGGGGATCAGCTAGCTCGAGTACGGCTTCGCGCCCGAACTTTGCTCCCAAGTAGGTAAAGAACGAGCCGCGTAGCGTGTAGGCCTGGGCCTTGCAAGGCAGATTAAGCCGCCGATGGTTGTCTCGCAGAGTCTTCAGAGGGATTGCTTCTCCCCTGTCCAACCACTGGCCGGCAGCGATCTCCAATGGAAATCCATAGAGGGGATAGCCTTTCACAGGGGCAGCCAGCTGCAACCCCAAGTAGGTCGCTAACCCCTCCTCGGAGAAGCCGTCCCATCCTCTGCGTCTCCAACGCCTTAGTGCGTGAACCAATTCGTGGGGCAGAGAGTTCGTGTACGCGGGGGCAGAATAACGGTAGAGGTGAATTCTGCCCTGGCTGTCAACGTGGGGGGCATCGAACCGAACTGGGCCGAGTTGGGCGTCTCCCTCCAGCTGAATAATGATCTGGAGTTTTGGCAGCTCCGACTCTCCGAGGATCGCCTGGAGTTGTAGATACGATTGCTCGGCGATCCGCTTGACCTCCTCGACCTGGTCTGTAGGGGTCTCTGCCTCACGCCAAAAAATCGCGAAGTGCTCGGTTGTAATGGATTCGGAGAAGCCCGAAGGTGGAGAGCCCTGAAGCGGCAGACCGGCCTGAACTGCGAACAGAAAGCTGAGGAGTTGGAGTACCGAGTTCATGAGCCTATTGTGGTCAATAGTGGTTCGCCGAGGTCAAGACCAGGGAGGTCTTCGAGGGCTAAAAGTGTTGCCCAGGATTGCGAGCTCCAAAGCTGAACGCTGCCCGCTCGACGCAGAAACGATCCGAAGCACCAGTATCAGTCGGCGTAATTTAGCCCTGATTGAACTTCTGATGCCGTGACTTCGTTTCTATTGCAGAACATTCCAAATAACTTGATTCCGGGAGGATCCTCATGCGTCGTCGAGTTCGCTTTGCTCTGGTCTTGTCTTTAGCTGTGCTGGGAGCCAGTGGCTGTATCGTTGGATTTGCGAGTATTCGTGGATCGGGCGACGTGGTCGCCTGGACGAGGACTTTGAGAATTTCGATTCCGTACAAGCAGGTCATGGGTGTCGAATCTCGATCTCTCAAGGGAGCAGCTATCGAGTGACGATCCGAATCGATGACAATATTCGGGAGTTTCTCGAAGTCGAGCAGAGCGGCGACACGCTCAAGATTGGACTGGAGTCGGGTCGAAGCTATCGCAGAATTCACTTTGAAGCCGACATTCAGATGCCCGACCTGCGCAAGTTGCGCCTCAGCGGAGGTGCCCGCGGGCAGCTCGATCGCTTTGCCGTAGAACACGACATGTCGATCGGTCTTTCGGGGGGCTCCCAGGTGGAGGGAACGGTTGAAGCCGAGCACCTCAAAGTTAGTACTTCGGGGGGCGCACAAGTCGAGCTGAGAGGTTCCACCAGAAGTCTGGAGCTGTCTGGAAGTGGGGGAAGCCAGATGCGGTTGGGCAATCTGGAGAGTGGGGCGATCCGTGTCGGCTTGAGTGGCGGGAGTCGCTCGACGGTCAATCTGAACGGTCCCTTGACGGGAAGTTTGAGTGGAGGATCAAGCGTCTACTACGAAGGCAATCCGTCGGATATCCGAGTATCCAAGAGCGGCGGTGCCCGAGTATTGGGGTGCGGTCGCGAACAGGGGTCTTGTGAGTCGAGCTCGCGGAGAGAGACGGACGGCGATGGCCCCCATCGTCTACGGCTCTCGACAAAGAGATTCGGGTCAAGTTTCTGAAACTGGGAACTGACTCCCTCTTGGCCTCGTTGTCGGTGCCTAGTTGTAGTTGGGCCGGATGGGCTCGCCCGCGGTCCTGAGGATGGCGGCAGGATCATCAGGGCTCTGTAAGGGTGAATGAAGTCGCTTGACGATGGGTGGATTTGCGCCGGAGGCACCTTGGTCGTCGAAAATCGACGCCTTGTTGCACAAGGCGGAGTTGCAATCCGCACTCCAAGGGCTTCGCCAGTCCCAAGGTGGAAGATTCGAATCGGTCGCTCAGAGACTTGACGTTGAGACTTCCAAACCTGAAACTTGGGCTCCAACAAAGTCTTGAACACTGAGGAGCCTCCATGAATCTCAAAGCACTGTTAGCGATTATCTCCCTGCCAATTCTGCTTGCGTCCTGTATCGCAACGGCCGGAGAGCCCGATACCTGGAGCCGTTTTCGCGGGCCCAATGGATCGGGAGTGATCGAGAGCGGCGGACTCCCGGTACACTTTGGCCCGATCAGAACGTCGTCTGGAAGACCAATCTTCCGGCTGGTCATTCCTCTCCGGTGTTGAGTGAGAGTCGGATCTACCTGACCGGCTTCGAAGGAGACGATCTCTTCACGATCGGCCTCGACCGATCCTCCGGAAAGGAGATTTGGCGAAAGGTAGCCCCCCGCAATCGGGAAGAGAAGTTGGATGCTCGCAATAGCCCGGCAGCTGCCAGCCCGGCCTTGGATGAATCCGAAAACGTCTATGTGTTTTTCGGCGATCTCGGCCTGATTTCCTACGATCGCGATGGAAAAGAACGCTGGAGTTTCCCGCTCGGTCCCTTCAACAACGCCTATGGCATGGGAGCCTCTCCGATGATCGCTGGCGATGTCGTCGTCATGATTTGCGATCAGCAACAGGGCAGTTTCATCGTAGCCATCGACAAGGAGAGTGGCGAGCTGCGCTGGAGGCAAGAGCGTCCCGAAGCGACCAGTGGACACTCCAGCCCAATCCTGTACGACGCTGGCGCTGAGCAGCTTCAGATATTGGTGCCGGGATCCTTTCTCCTGACCGCCTACGATGCCAACACCGGCGAGAAGGCGTGGTGGGTGAGAGGGCTGGCTTTTGAGATGAAATCGACTCCAGTTATTGCGGACGAAATGCTCTTCGTCAATGGGTATGCTACGCCGCTGAACCAGCCGGATCGCCTGATCACGACCAGGGAATGGGCGGAAGAACTGGCCGCTGCCGATGCCGACGAGAATGGATACTTCACCCAAGATGAGCTGCAGGGTCCCGCCCGAAACTTCTTCAGCTTCGTCGATCTGAATTCGGATAAGACCCTCAATGAACACGAATGGAACTACTATCGGTCCGCTATGGCCAGTCTGAATGGGATGCTCGGAATTCGATTGGGGGGAAGCGGTGACATGTCCCAGACGGCCATCCAATGGCAGTATCATCGCTCGGTTCCTCAACTCCCGTCGCCTTTGCTTTACAAGAATGTTCTGTACATGATCAACGACGGCGGAATCGCAACCTCCTTCCAACCACAAGACGGAGAGGTTCTGGCGCAGGGAAGAATCCAAGGAGCGATCGACAAGTACTACGCATCTCCCGTGGCAGCCGACGACAAAGTCTTTTTCGTCAGCGAAACCTGCAAAGTTGCAGTCTTGCGAACCGACGGCAGCCTGGAAGCAGAAGCGGTCAACGACCTGCAATCCAACTGCTATGCCACTCCGGCAATCGCCGCCGGCAGGGTTTATATCCGCACCCTGGAGGCTCTTTATGCTTTCGGGATCACAGACTAGACGAGCGATTCTGAAATAACGTACCAATTGTTGGGAGCGCGACGCGAGTCAGGTCGAGGCGCGAGGACGAGATTGATGCAGGCCATCTTCGAGCTCCGAGCAACAAAGAGCTGGCCGCGTCCCGCCCCAACCCTACGGGCGAACGGGGCTTGTTGTACAGCCTGCAAGCTGTTGCTGGCCTAGCCAACAAAATGTTGCGGCCGATCTCTGTGTCGAGAGTCGTCGAAGATGCCGGGTATCGACTTCCTCCTCTCTCCTTGACCTCGACTCGCAAGACCCGTTCGCAATTGGCACACTTCGGGGCACGACTATCGGAGCCGCAAGCGGGAGCGCAGCGTTCGGCCGATCCAGGCTTTGCCCGATACGCAAAACCCGGCCACCAAACTTGACTCAATCGGAAACACGAGCCACGGCGTTCGCAAAACCATCCCTGTCGTCGAGCTGTAGCAAAAGACGATCGGCGGTTCGACGAATATCAAACAGTCCCTGAATCTCCACCGGCTCACGGAGCGAAAGCGCAGCGTTTGGCTTGCCCATCAAGACCATGCTGAAACCGTCGGGTTCGCTTTCAGAGATCAAATCCACCTGCTGGACCTGAGAAGGGTGGAGAAAACACCTCCAGCGGAGACCGATCTGGATTTTGATTGCTTCTTCAGATACAGCGACCGGGCGCAAACGGAGCGCCTGAGCATCGCCCAACAACCAGAGAACGCCATATGCATGCAACAAGAGAGAGATCGTAGCCCCAGCATCCACCCGGCCCGAATCAAGAAATAGTGAACCATTCCGAACTCAGCGCCTGAAAGAAAAAGCAGTGCTCCGACCAGGGGAAACCAGGAGACTCGTTTGTAGACCGTGAAGATCTCCACTCCGACGGGTGCCACAGGCCGACGAAACCAACCAGCAACGGCGAGCCAGAAAATCTCGCATTCGAGACGAACGGCCGAGGCTAGCTTGGGGTAGCCGAGGACGTCGCCCAGAGATCGCTCGTGTGCCAGCCAGGGGTCCGTGTCGAGCTGCCTCGCTCGGTGGTAACCGCGAACGATTTCAGAGATACGTATCAAAACGAAGACCGCGGCAGTGAGTTCAATGGCTGCCGCAATTAGCACGAAGAACAGGCTCCCTTGACGAAACGACTCGGGCGCCAGGATCCCGGCCAGAGCGTACCCGGTCCCTACCACTGGTAGCAGAGTCCAAGCAGGCAATCCGGCTCCGCGAATCCCGAAAAAGTAGTGGAGGATCCCCGCCGTCAGGGTCAGGTCGATCAATATTGCCAAACCAAGTGGGCCCTGATGATCGAGGAAAAGCTGAGTCGAAACCACCCACCAGGAAAGGACGTAGATCGCCCCAATCGTCAAGCCCTCGAGGGAAAAGAAAATATGCCTCGCTCGGGTTGTTTTCAATTGGTTGAGCCTCTCCCCTGCTAGCTGCCAAAATCCGGGCTTTCCCCTTGATTTCGCGCTTACGAACAGCTTGTGGAAATTCTCTCATCGGGGGAGCCGGAGAGCAACTAAGCTGAAGCTTGAATTGGCGTCTGATTCGTCAGCGCTACTCACTCCTAAGGCCACAGCTTTGAATCAGCGGCCGAATGGGAATCGCTCCCTCGCTGACGCTTCGGGCTCCGAAAGATCTTGGCGACCGCCTCATTAACTTCGATGCATTCCTACGGAGCCCGAAGCGTGAGCGAGGGAGCTTTTCCAAGGACAACTCTTGAGCCGGGAGACGAGGCGATTTGGAGTGCGCGTAGCTTGCTACCGCTTTGGTATCCGGCTGGGCGCCGTGATCTTGAGTAGCCTGAGGAGTTCGGCAACAGGCTCCATGGCCACAACACTCCGAAGGGCTGCGGCAAGACTTGCCTCCTACACCGGTCGGCAGGTCACGGAGATTTCCCTTTTCTCAATTCCTTGCGGTGGTTTCTCAAAACGCTGCTATTGGGGGGCGGAGCGCACTGCGCGGGCGCTGTAGGTCTTGTAACGATAAGCACCGTCCCAGGAGGCAAATGTCCGGGAGGCGACCGGGCTGTAGGGGTTAGTGAGCCCTTCGCGGCCGAAATAGTCGGCCCCGCCTCGATATCCGATACCGGGTGCTGCCCGGCCATCCTCCGATAGTACCGGCCAATCCTGATTAGTAGCCGTACCGGTCTGAGGATCAAGCTTGCCGTCGCCGTGTGTCCCCCGGAAGGTCCGGCCTCGGGGATGACCGGCCGAAACCACTCTTTCCCAGAGGCTTCCCGACAGATCCATCGCCCAATAGAAGGAGGCTCCATGCTGTTCTTTGGTGACATCCGAAAGTGGAGCCTCATCCAGGGCCGTAGCAGCCCTTAGATCCCGCTCAGGAGTCACTGTCCGGCGCAACAGCGCCCGAGTGGCAACTCCCCACGGATAGTCGTAGGGAACCGGCTGGCGGGGACCGCGGGCAGCCTTTTCGAACTCCAACTCAGTCATTGGGCGGAGGGCCATCCAGTCAGCGAACGCCGCCGAGTCTGCCCAACTTATAAAGTTACAAGGCCGGCTCTCGGCACCAGCCACGAAACGACCTTCCTGGCGACGAATCGTACAGCTGTCGGCCTCTTCGCCCTTTACCTGGTGGTTGGCTCGGCTACTCAGCCAGGCATCCGGTAAGGCATTCAAGAAGCGGGCATATTGTCCCTGTCGTAGCTCATACTTCATGATGTAGAAGGATTGTGTTCCCTTGGGAAAAGTCGCCGGAATCGGGCCCTGCTGGTCTCCTCTGTACTGAGGCTCTTGGCCCGGCTGATAAAAAAGTTGACCCTAATTCTCTCCAACCCGTATGGCATCTTCAGATTCGACTCGAAACGGACCCGCTGGACTACCATCGGAGCCCACTCGATAAAAAGACGAATCGGCCAGCAACTCGGGATGGGTATCTCCCAGATCGAAGGGGCCGGCCGGAATGTTGACCATTTCCAGCGCCCAAGCTTCGAGCGTTCCGGAGAAGGGCTGCGCCAATTTTAGCGAAAGATGCCAGGTGACGTCCCCTCGGTAGGGACGGGCCGCGGTGACAAAAATCCCAAGCCCATCGTCGGAAACGACAATCTGCGAAGAAACTGGACCCTCGGCCGAATGCCCATCGCGAGCCAGTGGGATCAGTCCGCTATGCGGTTCGCGGGTAGGTCGTAGCGTGAGCCACGCCGCATCAAAGTTGCGATCGTTGCGCCAGGAGTTACTCCAGGACAAGATGAGATCGACCTCGTTCCCGGATACTCTGACGTCACGCACTCGCAAGTCGCTTCCCCACCCGCTGCCGACCAGGGCGACCCAGGCAGACACCCACGCTGCCCACCGCAAGAATGGGCGAACCGGAATCGAAGACCTTGGAATGCTCGCCATTGGCGGGGGCCCGGCGAACCGTTTCGTGGTGTAGATATCGTTCATGAACTCCTCCAATTTGGGCTTTTCGATGAGGATGATTCCCGATCGCAGGTTGGGCTTCAGTTCGTGGGCAAGCCAAGGGTCCAGGGTTCCAATTCCCCACCTTACCAAAGCGGTAGCTGGAGTTGACTCGACTTGTCAGGGTGACGAAGCTGACATCGCTACCGCACTTTGAATCGGCGCGCTTCGCTATAATCCGGAAGCAATGACGCCAGTTCGAAAGATCCTGATCGTCCGGGTGGGCGCGCTGGGAGACACCCTGATGTCGACTCCTTTGGTAGCCACGTTGGCGGAGACCGAACCCCAGAGCCAAATTGATTTCCTCTGTTCTGCCGGTGTCTCGGAAGCTCTCCGAAACCACCCGAAAGTGCACCGGGTTTTCCCTCTCGAGCAGCGAAACTGGCCGATCGCACTGTCTAGAGAGAAGAGACGGCTGATCGGCAACTTGAGAAGAGAGGAATATGATCTGGCAATCCTCTTGGAGAGCGCTGCTCGATACCGTGAACTGGTGGGACGATGCCGGATTCGGGCGATTCGCTCATTTGAAGACCATCCTTTCGATCCACTTCAGCATTCGAGCCGTAACCACCTTGCTGTCGCCGGTTTCCCGGACTGGGAGACAATGCCACTGCGTCCGCTCTTCGTCGCGGACCCAGAGGACCGGCAAAGAGCCAGTCAACTACTGGAAGACCGGGCTCGTCCCCGAGTTGGGGTCCATTGTGGCTACGGCCCTCCCGGAAAAAACGCTCGGCCTGACCGCTTGAAGGGCTGGCGACTGGCGAACTTCGTAGCGCTCGGACGAGACCTGCTGGCAGACGGAGCCTCGGTTGTCCTCACCGGATCCGCTGCCGATCGCAAGGCCACAGACCAGATTGCGGCAACGCTCAATAACCCGCGGGTAGTCAATCTGGCAGGACGTACGACGATCGGAGAATTGGGGGCTCTGATCGACCGCATGGAGCTCTTCATTTCAGTCGATTCTGGTCCTGCCCACCTTGCAGCTGTGGTGGGAACACCCCTCATCGTACTATGGGGACCGGCAAAACTGGCCCAGGTGCAGCCCCTCCAGAACGGGGCACCCGTAGTTATCTTGAGAGTGCCTGTTGCTTGTGCTCCCTGCTATGACACTCCGGCGATGAAGACCTGCCGAGCCAATATCTGCATGCAACTAATCCGCCCTCACCGCGTCTTCCAAGAAGCGAGTCGATTACTTAATATTATCAATTAATGAAGGCCCCCAATATCCCTAGGAGTCTGCGCGGCAGGAAATGTCCGGGCTGGTGAATAAAATGGCGATATGGGAACGACATTTCGGAAGTACCAGCCGGAGCAGAGCTTCTTGCTACCCCCCTCCCCGCGAGATTGGTTGCCGGAAGATCATCTGTCCTATTTTATCTCCGAAACGGTGGATGAGCTGGATCTGAGTGGATTCTACGCGCCGTACGAAGGGGACGGGCGGCGCAATCGGCCGTTTGATCCGAGGATGATGGTGAAGATCCTGATTTATGGGTACGCGACGGGAACGTTCTCGTCGCGGAAACTGGCTCGTCGAGTGTATGAGGACGTGGCTGTTCGAGTGTTGTCGGCGGGTAATTTCCCAGCCCACCGGACGATGGCGGAGTTTCGTCAACGTCATCTCAAAGAGTTCAAGAAACTGTTTGGACAGGTGGCGCGGATCGCGGCCGAGGCGGGATTGGTCAAGCTGGGGCGAGGGGCGGTGGACGGCTGTAAGATCAAGGCCAACGCCAGCAAACATAAGGCGATGAGCTATTCACGGATGTTGGAAGAAGAGAAAAGGCTGGAAGGAGAGATCGCCGAACTGTTGGATCGTGCGCAGCAGGTGGATAAAGCGGAAGACGAGCTCTACGGCGAAGAGAATCAGGGAGACGAAACTGCCTGAATAGTTACGCCGCCGCGAAGATCGGCTGAAAAAGATCGGGGAGGCAAAGCAGCGCGTGGAGCAACGGCAGGCCGAGGCGGATCGGAAGCGCGGCCGCAAGCCCGGAGACGGTCGCAAGAACCCGCGCGGAGGACGCCCCTTCAAGCGGGAGTTTGGAGTTCCCGAGGAGAAGGCCCAAGACAACTTTACAGATCCGGAAAGTCGAATCATGAAGAGCTCTGGGGGATTCGAACAATGCTACAACACGCAAGCCGCTGTGGATGAGGAGACACAGATGATCGTGGCCACGTGGGTTACCAATAACGCGGCCGACAACAGACAATTACTGGGGATGATCGATGCGGTCCAAGAGAACCTGGAGCACCCTCCCGAGCAGGTAGTGGCCGACGCCGGGTATAAGTCCGAGGAGAACTTTGAAGGTCTAGCAGAACGCGAGATCGATGGCTACATCTCTTTGGGCCGAGAGGGGCGAGATCCAGAGCCGTCGGAAAATCTCCCCGCCACGCTTCGCATGTTCAAGAAGCTGGGCACGGAGGCGGGGCAAACTGTCTACCGCCGGCGCAAGGTGATCGCGGAACCTGTATTCGGCTGGGTTAAACAGGTCCTTGGCTTTCGAACCTTCAGCTTGAGGGGACTCGAGAAAGTGGAAGGCGAGTGGGACCTGGTCTGTCTCGCCCTGAACTTGAAACGCATGAATGGGCGCCTACCCACCTGCTGAGCAGGTTCGGACGGAAAGATGCCCTCCCCCTGGGCTCATTTTCAGCAGTTCGGCCGCCTCTGCAAGCGGAAGCACGATAAAGATCGCCCTTTCTCTTATAGGGCACCCCGAAACATAAATTCAAGAATTGGAAATTCCACGTTGATCAGCAACTCCTGCCGCGCAGACTCCTAGTGCACTGAACACAGCACTAGCGGTTGAACTTTAGGGGTCCTCTTGAGTATCCTTTGGAGTGTTATGCGTTGGGTATTATTGCTATTCGCTCTTCTGCCGTTGCAACGTCTCGATCAGCTACCATTGACTCCGATCACTTTTGACGGAAAGGAGTTCAAGGAAGCCTTTAACGCGAAGACCGAGAATTCGCGTCTCGTGCTGGTCTTATCCCCGACCTGACCCCATTGTATTCGGGGGGCCTCCGAAGTAGCTGAAATACTCCGCAAGTATCCTGACGCCAAGCTGAGTTCCTATGTGCTCTGGACTCCGCTTCTTAGAAACGACAACAGGTTTACCGCCCAGACGGCGACCCGGTACCTCGCAGACTCACGAGTCAGTCATTACTGGGACACTTGGAGTTACGGGAAGAACCAGTACCACGAGAAGTTCGGCACCCCGCTACAGGAGTCCTGGGATCTGTTCGTACTCTATCAAAACGGCGTGGAGTGGAACTCTGAGCATCCGGATCCGGCCAGCTGGTTCCAGCATCGTCAGCTGGAGATCGGCGAAGACTACACCAAGGAAAAGCTGGAAGCCGCGATCATTAAGCTGATCGGGAAATAGAGAAGACTCAAGCGCTACTCCTTGTCACTCTTGCCGTCGGGTGCTTCGATGGTTGCCTGGTCGATGAGCATTACCGGAATATCGTCCCGAATCGGATACAACCGGTGACATTCCACACATTTGAGCCCGGTCCCTTCCGGCGTTAGATTGACTTCAGCTTTGCAGGCCGGACATGCCAGAATCTCGAGTAGCTCCTCACTGATTGCCATTTAGGTGTGATCCTTTCTCGGGAAGTTCTTCCCCGGTATTCACGATGGTCCCGGCCGCAACTGAGCCAGACCCCTGACATTGTACTCCGCTCCACCCGGTTTGAGCAGGCTCTCAAAAAGGATGATTTCACGAACCTCGACTGGCCCAAAGGACACTCCGGAATTCCGTTGAACGAGGCGGGCCAAAAAATGCCGACTCTTCACCTCCTTGATCCGCAGCAAAGTCAGGTGGGAATGAAAGGGGCGATTGTCGGGAGCAAAGCCGAGTTCGTCCAGATGTCCTTCCAGTGCCTTTTGCAAACTGATGATTGAATTCGGCGGAGCGAGCCCGGCCCAAAGGACACGTGGATGTTCCGGGTTGGGGAAGATTCCCAGACCCTGGGTCTGCAGCGTGAACGCCTTGAACTGCCGTGCTGTTTTTCCGAGTGCCGCAAGAATTCCGGGCACCTGCTCGGCCTGGACTTCCCCCAAGAACTTAAGCGTTAGATGAATAGCGTGTGAGCTGACCGGACGGCCTCTGGCTCCGCTGCTACCGATTTCCGATGCCAGCCGAGCGAGTCGGGCTCGTACTTGTTGGCCAATTTGGATGGCGATGAAAGATCTCATTAGAGAATCTGATGGCGCAGCCAGTCGAGTGCAAAACGGGTAGACCGCAAACGTACCGATGCCCGATCTCCAGGGAAACGACGGTGCACACTGGCGGCTCGCCCCTGCACGCTCACGCCAAACCAAACGGTTCCGACCGCCTTTTCGCGGGTCCCACCGGTGGGACCCGCGATCCCGGTGACCGAGATACCGACCTCAGCTCCAGTCACGCGGCACACCCCGGAGGCCATTTGGACCGCTGATTCTGAGCTAACGGCTCCGTGGGACTGCAGAATCTCCTCGCTGACACCCAGCAAATCTATCTTGACGCGGTCACTGTAGGCGATGACTCCTCCGGCAAAGAAAGATGAACTGCCGCTGGCGTCGGTGAGCCAGCGGCTGATCGACCCGGCCGTACAAGACTCTGCGGTGGCTAGCAGCCAGCCCTTCTCGGCCAGGAGCTTACCAACCACAGTCGGCAACTCTTCTGAGAGAGTCGAAAAGACCCGATCACCCATCTCCTGACAGATCCGCGTTTGTAGAGAATCGAGAGCCAGGTGTGCCTTTTCCGGTTCGGCCTGGGATCGGAAAATCAACTCAATCAGCCCTGGGGACGAGAGGATCGTGTATTCGATCTCGGAATACTCCGCAAGAATAGGCAACACTCGGGCGTCGACCGCCGATTCTGCCAGCGAAGCCAGGCGAATGTTGCGTACCGGCAGTTCCCGCGTTCCGAATCTCCTCCGGATTCGCTCCATGACCTGATTCTCGAACATGGGTTGCAGCTCATGCGGTGGGCCGGGAAGCAGGAAGATAGTAGAGTCTCCCGCTCTCAGCAGGAGGCCAGGCGCGGTTCCGTGTTCGTTGTGAAGTACATCGGCTCCCCGCGGCACGGTGACCTGGCGCAGGGTGTTGGTTTTGATCTCTAGTTTGAGCCAGCCGTAGATCGCTTTGAGGCGTTGCAGGGAGACGGAGTCCACTCGTAATTCACGCCCCAGCAGGTTGGCAACCACCTCGCGAGTTATGTCGTCTTCGGTGGGGCCGAGGCCGCCGGTGATGATCAAGAGGGCAGATCGGTCCAGGCTTTGTTGGACGGCTGTCGCCAAGATTTCGGCATCGTCTCCCACGACTATTCTGTGCCGAATCTCGATGCCGACCTGGGCCAGGTAGCGAGCGATCAGAAGAGAGTTGGTCTCGGCACGACCTTCACCAAGCAGCTCCGAACCCACCGCTATCACTTCGGCTCGAGGTGGCTGCTTGGTCGGCATAGGATCCCTTAAACGGGGGGGATGGCTATAGAAAGCTCCCCACCAACATCAAGAGAAGTCCAGCATAGAGCCCGGCCACCAGATCATCGAGCATGATCCCCCAGCCTTCGGGCAGAGCTTCAATTTGGCGTGCCGGAAAGGGCTTGATGATATCGAAGATGCGAAAGACGAAGAAACCGGCGATCAGCCAGGGCCAGGAAAGTGGGACTAAGAGAAAAGTGACAAACTGACCGGCCACTTCATCGATAACAACGATGGATGGATCCTTGGTTGCTTCCTGCCGAGATACGGCAGTTGCAGCCGGGATGCCGACTACGGTCGCCAGCAAACCCAGACCCGCGATCAGCCAGAATGCCTGGACGGGAGCTATCCAGATGACCAGAGCTGCAATCACCACAGCTTCTGCCGAACCCCAGGTTCCAGGAGCGATCGGAAGGAAACCGGCTCCCAAACCGGTTGCCAACCAGCGTGCCGGGCTAAGACTCTTCATCCATCCACTCCTGGTGGGCCTCGGGATCGACCCGCTCACTTGCCACTCGAAAATCCCCTGCCAGCCATTTCCCCAGATCGAGGAGACGGCAACGTCGGCTGCAGAAAGGAAAATGGTCGCTCTTCAGTTTCGCAGGTTGATCACACTGCGGGCAAGGCTTTAGTTTGCTGCTCACGCCATGACCTGTCCTACCAGATCGTAGTCGTGGGCTTCGGTGATGAGCACCTCTCGCAGTTCACCCGGCCGACTTTGGTCGTCGAGTCCATCGGTCAAGTAGACCACTCCATCGATCTCCGGAGCCTGGGTCGAGAGGCGTCCTTCCCAGAGCAGGTCACTCTCACGGGAGGGGCCATCGAGCAAGACCCTGTGACGGGTCCCCACCAGTTTTTGATTGGCTTGACGCGAGATCTGACTCTGCCTTTTCATCACCTGCTCACGACGTCTCATTGCAATTTCGGGATCGACCTTGTGACCCAGTTCGCGTGATGTCGCCGATTCCTCGTCAGAGTAAGTGAAAACTCCGAGGCGTTCGAATCGAGCTTCCTCGACAAAGCTCAGAAGTTCTTCGAAATCTTCTTCAGTTTCGCCTGGGAAGCCAACGATCATGGTGGTCCTAATCGCGACGCCCGGAACCAATCCCCGAATCTTTCTTACTAAATGGGTCAGCGAATGACGATTACCACCCCTCTTCATTCGCTTGAGAACCGGGCTCGCGGCATGCTGTAGCGGCACATCGATGTACTTGCAAGCCTTTGGCACACGAGCCATGACGTGCAGCAATTCGTCGTAAAGGTTGTTCGGGTAGGCATACAGAAAGCGCACCCATTCGACACCTTCAATCTCACCGAGTTCTTCGATCAGACGAGCTAGACCGGTCCGTTCGCCTCGGTCCCAGCCAAACATCGTCGTATCCTGGCCGATCAAATTGACCTCACGAACTCCTGATTCGGCTAGGCGTCGAACCTCTTTAACCACCGATTCACTAGGCCGGCTGCGAAAGAAACCGCGCATCTGCGGGATGACGCAGAAGGTGCAAGGGTGATCACAACCCTCCGCGATCTTGACATAGGCTGTGTGGCGCGCAGTGGTCAGGATTCTAGGATCCGAGTCGGAGTAGAGATACCCTTCTCGGCCCTCGAATACCGGCGGAGCTGTTACCGGTTGTCCCAAGTCTTTGCACAAATGCAGGATGTTGGGAAGCTCATTGGTCCCGATGACGGCATCGACTTCGGCTATTTCTGCGGAGATCTCGCGGCGATATCGTTCGACCAGACAGCCTGCCACAATCAATCTCTTGCAGTTGCCCTTCACCTTTTGCTGCGCCATTTCGAGGATCGTATCGATCGATTCCTGTTTGGCGCTTTGGATGAAACCGCAAGTATTGACGACGATCACGTCGGCCTGCGATTGATCGGACGTTATGGTGTGTCCGGCGCGGGCAAGGAGCCCGAGCATTACCTCACTGTCCACAAGATTCTTGGGACATCCCAAGCTGACAAAACCCACCTTAGCCATAAGCAATTAATTAGTCGAAACGCACGACGCTGATCTTTAGACGGCGGCGCGCCTTCTGGGTGGGTTTCTTCCACTGCACCAGGATCGGACTCTGGTAGGTACCGGTGATGATGGAAGTCTGGCCGGTGGCCTCCTGATCAGAAACCAGCATACTCAGGGAGCGCTTCATACGGAGAAAGCGGGATGCTGGATAAGCCAGGAACTTGTCGATCATTCGCTCGACCAGCGACTCACTGAGGCCAAAAGTATCGAGAAAACTATTCACGAAACGCACCAGGTCATATTTTGCGTAGTTGATCGCTTTTCCTGGAATGGCGCGTGGGTCTTCGACCATGTGCAAACTCTTTTGGGCCATGTAGCGAAAAGGGTTGCGCAGAACCTCGCGAAGATCGTGGGTCATGAGCAGCGTTTCGTACTCATTGACCGTGAGCCCGGCATGACTTTCTGCAGTCTCCAGTGAAATGTCGATCCGGCCGGTCCGCACTTCGTAGCGGTCGAGTAGGAACTGAAGCTCCTCGAATAGACCCAGGCCTGGGTCGCGGAGATTGATCGAGTCTATGGGATGCCCTGAGACCGGCACGTGCCGCAGAATTTCCAAAACGGTGCTCTCTTTGTTGAACCCAATCACCGTGGTTTGACGGGTCCTGCGACGGTCTCGGTAAACTCCGTCCAAATCTACAAAGAAGACGGGCTTGTCGGGGTCATTGGCGTAGGTCACACAATTGGCCAACCCGGAACCAATGAAGGTGAGATGAGAATCTGCGTTGAGCGGCTCGTCCTTCTTTTGCAATTCCGTCAGCTCAGTCCTGAGCTGGAGCTGATCGTGTTGGTAGTCGGCATTGGGAGGAAACAGGGTCTGGAACGAACAGACAAAATCATGCACCGAATCGCGGCTGTGGTTGAGGCGGGCACTCAGCCGCTGATCAAAATATCCAGCTGTGGTGTGGTACGAGTAGTAGACCGCCTTCCGATAGCGACCCAAAACCTCGCCGAAACGCTGCCGGATCAGGTCGCAGACATCGATCACATCAACGCGATTCTGAGGAACTATCTGTCGGGTGAGTTGAACTGGGGACTTCACGGGGTCCTCATGAGCTGCAGATTCTTCTGGCTGTGGCGCAGTCGTTTCGCATTTGATGGCTAATTGTCGCACTCAGGCCTGTCTTCCTGCTCCGCCCATATAATATGAAAAAAGGATGCGGAAGAGAACCTCCGGTTTCAACTCGAATGCTCTTCCCGCAAATTCTCCGCGCCTCAAACCGGCTAGGAGGCCACAAAGAACGTGGGAGCCGCCTTCGCGCGGCGAATCTGCTGGCCCGGCCAGCAGACCGGATTCGGCTGATGCCGAGTTCGCCGGACTAAGCTGGCTCCCACGTTCTAGTACTGATAATGTCAGCACGACCCGAAAACTTGACTGGTCTGCAAAAAAGTGGCCCTTTTTGGCGCCTGTCCGCGATATGTGCCGGACTCAAGGCAGAATCGGATTCGTTACTGACGGCACTGTGAGTGTGATGCTTTCACCTCGTTGCGGCGGAGTGATCGGCTCCCAGCCGTCTCCTTCTGCCCTCAGAAAAACGACTTTCTCAGCATCTAGAGATCGGCTCATCTTGATCCGGAACTTGCGGATTCCTTTCTGCCGCACCTCAAGCACTTCACCTATTCGAACTGAGAAGCTTTTGTTCCGAGGAGATTTCATCCCGATAATAGCCGTCACGAGACGAGACGATCTGGTTTTGAGGCTTAGAATTTGGGATTTCCTTTGGGATTTCGTGCTGGGGGTTTCGGATTTAGCACCGAAGCTCATGAGGTTCGAGGCTTGATCGCCCAGCACCCTCAAACTTGACTCAATTGCAAAGAACCCACCCTTTATAGGTGCCCAGTGTGCTATAAGGTGATGTTTGTCGACATGAACCTGCCGAATGGCTTGACCGTGACTCGGATCATTTTGGTACCTCCGCTGGTTGGGGTGCTGCTGACAAGTCCATCTCCAGCACGTGAGATCTACGGCTTTCTGGTTTTCGCTCTAGCAGCTGCCACCGATTACTTCGACGGCTATCTGGCTCGAAAACGATCGCAGATCACTCGGCTCGGGCAACTCCTCGACCCTCTGGCTGACAAGCTTTTGATCTCAGCTGCCTTTATCTCGCTCGTCGAGTTGGATATTGCGCCTGCCTGGATGGTGATCATCGTGGTCGCCCGCGAGTTTGCTATTACCGGATTGAGAGGAATCGCCTCAGCCCAAGGCATTACAATCTCGGCCTCCAGACTGGGCAAGTACAAAATGGTTTCCCAGGTAGCTTGCGTTAGCTGTCTGATCATCGCCAATCGATTCCCCGAAACCCTCATTTACCGCTCCGGTCAGATGCTTCTTTGGCTGGTGGTGGTGTTGTCAATCGCTTCCCTGGTCCAATACTTCCACCGGTTCTGGGGGGTCGTTGATTCGGACGGTGGAGGAGTGGCCTATCGCGAGCCGAAGCCGATCCCGCAGGATCGCATCTCGGAACGGGAATCGGCGTGAACTCCCTGGGGTCCGTCGATCAGGTCATGCTCCTTGAACTCTCGCGACAAGTTCTCTACGCCGCCATCCAGTTGAGTATTCCGGAAGGGCAACTATGGAGTCATTTCAGGAACTCGAAGCTGGGTGGAGCACGCATCTTTCGGCAGCTCGGTTGTGTCTTTGTGACACTCCGAAGGAACTGCCAACTCCGCGGCTGTATCGGCAAACTGGGGAAACCCGAACCGCTCGGCCAGACGATAGCAAAGAACTGTTTTGCGGCGGCTCTGCGAGACCCGCGATTCGATCCCGTGGAGCCTTCCGAATTGGCCGAAATTCAAATTGAACTCACTTTGGTCGGGTCTCTGCAACGGATGGAATCACCCGATCGTTTGATCATCGGAAGGCACGGTATTCTGATCAGCCAGGGAGACTCCAGGGGATTGCTGCTACCCCAGGTCGCCGAGGAATTGGGGCTAGGGCCATCCCAGTTTCTGGCGCTCTGCTGCAGGAAGGCCGGTCTTCAAGAAAATGCCTGGAAGCGAGAAGCCCGGGTTGAGCACTTCTCTGCACAGCACTTTGGCTTTCGGTCGCAATGAAGCTTTGCTTAACCCTTGCCGAACCGGATCCGCGCCGTCTGCTGTCGCAGCTGAACCGATACTCCAGCGATTGCTCGCACATTGAGGTGCGCCTCGACCATCTCGCTGGGCCAGCGATTCCTGCCTTGCCCGGCAGGCAGCGGGCTCAACGGATCGCTACCTGTCGACCGGTTCGGGAAGGGGGCCGTTTTCAAGGGGCGGAGCGAGACCGGCTAGCACTGCTCGAGCGGGCCGCGAATGCAGGCTTTGAGTTCCTCGATCTGGAATGGGACACTCCAACTCCTCCCGGTCTTCCCGAAGCGGTGCGCATCGTGCGCTCTCGCCATCTTTTCGACTCCTTCCCTGCCAGTCTCGACGCCGTCCTCCCGGAGCAAGAACGCCCCGGAGACCTCGCCAAGCTGGCAGTAGCTACTCGAAACACCGCTGAGGCCGTTTCCCTGCTTCGCTGGATGTCTGAGAAGGCTCCCGGGTCTCGGATCATCCTGGGGATGGGCAACTTCGGGCAAATCACGCGCTATCTGGGAGGCTTCCTAGGAAACGCTTGGACCTATGTTTCGCTGGGAGATCGCGAGATCGCTCCTGGCCAGTTCTCACTTAGACAGGGATTAGACAGCTTTTCGAACTCGAAGGGTGGCCATCCACCTCTCTATGCCGTGCTGGGAAACCCGCTGCGCCATTCCCTGTCCCCTGACCTGCACAACTTTCTGTTCAAGCACTACCAGCGGGAAGGGGTTTACCTTCCATTGTGGATCGATGATCTCGCTCCTTTCCTGGACTGGGTGCTTGATGCTCGATTACCCTTTCGGGGGTTCAGCGTGACAATGCCGCACAAGCTGGCGGCAGCCCGTTGGGTCGATTCCTCTCTCTCCAACGAAGCCCATCCCATAAACACCTTGACCCACGGGGAAGGAGGCTGGAGCGGCCAGAATACAGATCGCGATGGCTTCCTGCTGCCATTGACCGAACAGATCTCGCTTTCTGATTGCCGGGTAGTCGTCCTGGGCACTGGAGGAGCGGCCCGAACGGTTGTAGCGGCCCTGAAAGAGGCCCACGCCATCCCGACCGTAGTGGGCCGCTCCGAAAAGGCTCTCGAGCATATCGCGGATCGATTCGACTGCCAGACTGCCCATTGGTCCCAACTCCCGCTGGCTGGGCAGGTGCTGGTCAATACGACTCCGATAGGGCAATTCCCCGACAGCGATGCTTCTCCCTGGGAAGGTTCTCCACTAGATTTTGAGGTTGTTTATGATTTAATTTATCGGCCAGCGAAGACCAGACTTCTGAGAGCGGCTGAAAGATCAGGCGGCCGGACTATTTCTGGAGTGGAGATGTTTATTCGGCAGGCTACACTGCAGTTTCTGAACTGGACCGGGATTTCTCCCGACCTGAATCTGGCGCGCGGTTTCCTGGACCGGTGCCTGGAAGCCGAAGGATCCGAATTGTGAGGTTTCTTGGAACCCGATCGAAGGCGAAGAAGAACTCGGAGCGAGAATCGCCTAAACGCACGGATGATTTCACCGATCGACGCATTAGACCTACCAAACCGCTGAGCCTGGACAGCCTGTTTGGCCGCCGCCGAGAGATCAGGCGGGAGTCGGATCGCGACCGCCACTACTACGTGGATCGCTACGAGTCGACCTCTACACTCCTCTTCATAACGCTGATCGTCCTCTCTACGCTGGACGCCTTGTTCACCCTGCGACTGGTGGGCTCAGGAGGGCGAGAGATCAACCCCGTAATGGATTTCTTCCTCGAATGGGGACCCTTACCTTTTCTATTGGTGAAGTATCTGCTCTCCGGCGGAGCGTTGCTTTTTGTCCTCATCCATAAAGAGTATTACCTGCGAGTTGGGAGATTTCGAATGCAGGCCCGGAACCTGTTCCTGATTATCCTGGCTCTGTACCTGACGCTCATCTCCTACGAACTTTATCTGCTCTCCTACTCCTAATTCGCGGAGATGTCTATGCACGGCACGGCCCCATTTCAAGTCACTGTTCCAGCCAGCACCAGCAATCTTGGCCCCGGGTTCGACACTTTCTCGGTAGCCCTCGGCCTCTATCTCGACATCCAGGTCCGCCGCTCGGACTCCGGTCGGCATGAGTGGCTGGGAGATTGGCCGGTCGGAGATCGGAACATCTTTGCGGAGGCACTGGCAGCATCGGCCGCACAATTCGGATTCGATCTACCTGGCTTCCACTTTACCTCACGGAACAGCATTCCGCTACAACGGGGACTGGGTAGCAGCGCAGCAGCCATTACGGCCGCCATCATGGTCGTCTCCCGGTTGGCGGGAGTCCCACTCGACGATCGTTCGTTTTTCGAGCTTGCCCTTCCCCTTGAGGGACATCCAGACAACTTGGCGGCTGCCTGGAAAGGGGGATGGGTCCTGTGTTGGAAGAAAGAGAATTCAAGCCGAGTCCAAGCTCTGCCGATAGAGACTGATCTGCTCTTCGTGGTGGCTATTCCCGAGCTGAAGGTCTCGACGGCACGAGCCCGACAAGTGCTTCCTGACAACTACTCGCGGGAGGACTGCATTCAGACCATCCAGCGCTCGGCATTGCTCTTGCATGCGCTCTACAACAACCAGAAGGAGCTGTTGGCTCCGGCTCTTCAAGACCGGATGCACCAACCTTACCGGGAAGCTCTCATCCCCGGCTGTCGCGACATCCTGCGGCTAGAGGGGCTGCCTCCCACCGCCGCCTCTCACCATCTCGGCGTCTACTTGAGTGGATCCGGCTCCACGGTCTGCAGCCTGACAGACGACCCCACCGCCGGTGCTGAGATCGGAGCCTGGATGGTGAGCCAATTCGCGAAGGCCGGACTAGCGGCTGAATTCCAAATTCTGCGGGTCTCAAAAGAAGGGGCCAGAGTGCAGAATAAGTAACACAGGCTTCCAGCCTGCAAAGTAGCGCAGGCTTCCAGCCTGCGAATCCGGATACAGGCAAGATGCCTGATTTACATGGCAGGCAACATGCTTGCGCTGCGCTACTCAATCCCGAGAAAACGGTAGCGTCCTTCTTTTGATTTGAATCGACGATTCAAGCTCACTGCCAACAGGGTCAGCCCTTCCACAGCGGAGGCAAAACGCAGGGGACCGGCGTTGATCCAGCGAACCGATGGGATCCGGCTCAGGATCGCCACCACACGATCTCGAGCTTCGGGAGAGTCAGCTACCACGAACTCGTCGCATTCGAGAGGCTTTTCCAGATCAACCAACAAATGAGCAGGCAGAGTCTTGAAGGTAGCCACCATGGCGACTTGCTGGGGCAACCGGGATCGCAAATGCTGGCTGCCTGACCCTTCCGGCAGTTCAAGCAAGCGCGGTCCCCTCTTGAAATAGACCGGAACGGTGACATCCACGAGAATCTGCCCAGCCCGAAGATGATCTGCCATTGATTCGACGACCGCCGCCGCATGAGCAAACGGCACTGTCAGGAAAAGCACCTCACAGCGGGCGAGCAGAACCTTGTTGGCGGCGCCGTCAATCCTCTGGCAGCCCAATTGAGAGTTCAGTTCAGTGGCCAATTGCTGGGCGCGCCGGGCCGAGCGGGAACCGATCAGGACGGGTACCCCGGCCTGAGCCAGACGCAGCACGATTCCGCGCCCTTCCTCCCCGGTTCCGCCGATCAACCCCACGGGAGTGGAAGGCTTATCGATGATGTTCATAGAATCAGATCAATTCGATCGCTTCGCTCGGGATCCAGCCGACCTTTCCGTCAGGCAGAATAATTTCGCTCCAGTCGGAGTTGCGGGTGCCGGTCCGGACCCGGGTTCCTTCATGAATCCGAAAGACCTCGGTAGCGCCAGCTGCAGGCGCACTCAGAGCCTCTACCTCAGACACCATGACGATAGCCGGGATCTCCGAACGGTCCAGCCACATCCGTCCCGCCAACAGGCTAGCTGTAACCACTCCGACTAGAGCTGCGGAAATCGCTCCTCGCAGCAACCAGCGACGCAGAGGGGGGGTGCTGAAAAGGCACCAGGCCGATAGTGAAAGGACCGCACACCAGTAGAAGACGAGAATGAGAACGACCCAGCTGCCGACTGTCAGCGAGCGCAGGAAACTCTTCGTCCAGCTAATAAGAAGAAATTCCGGTAGCGTCTCGATCTTGTCGATAACTCGAAGGTTGGCGATCTCCAGATTGCGGCTCAAATCACTATCTGCCGGGAAGAAGCGCTTTGCCCTCTCGTAGTTGAGGATGGCTAGCCCCAATTTCGATTCCCGAAAGTAAGCATTGCCCAGGTTGTAGTAGAGTTCCCCGCTCTCCCACCCGCTGCTTTGGATTTGCTCGTACAGACGGATCGTGGCTGAAAAGTTCTCCTCACGGCACTGCATGTTTGCCTGCTCAAAGAGCGATTCAACGTCCTGCGCCTGCAAAGAAAACAAGGCTAGGAACGAGAGCGTCAAAGGGACGAACAGGCAGCAGCCGGGGAATCGACGGACGATCATCATGCTCTTCGCTTCCTTCCCTTGTTGGCGGCTTCGAGAACACGAGCCAAGTCGGCGATTGCGGTTTCGGCACCTTGCAGTGACTCACTGCGCTCCGACCGACTATCTGGAACTGGGGCAAAACGCTTCTCCTGGCAAAGCTTCATGCAGTCGATGTACTTGCCGGCCAGCGGTTCTTCAACTCCCCGAGCCAAGAGTGCGGCCTGCAGCTGAGAAGAAATCAAGCCGGCCTGGGGCAGGTTCAAGCGGTCTCCGGCGAAGCCCGCCAGAGCGCGATCGACCTCGGCGTAGAAATCTCCCTGAGAACCAGATTCGAGAAGCTTGCGCGCCAAAGAAAGACGGCTCGCCGCCAGCTTCCGGGATCGACGCAAACGCGCATATCCCTGATCCGTCGAGAGTTTCTCCTGGTGTCTGTTGTACAGAGTGACTGCCCCCAGCAACAACAGAGGTGCCAGCAGATTCAGCGCCAGAGCAAAAGGATGAATCGGAGACCCGAAGCGGCGACGCAAAGAAGTGTTCGACTTCAGGAATCGAATATCTTCCCCCAAAAGTTAGACTTCACGCTTTGAGATGGAGGGGTCGGGCAGGCGGGTCGAGTCCTCCGAGGTAGTGACGGTTATCGGAATAAGGGGGCTCCGTGCGGTTTTGTAGACTTCGCTTTCCGGATCAAAGTATAACAATTCGAGGGCGGGAATCTCGAAGTTCCCGGCTGCTCTCGGCACCATCACATACTCGAACGTCTTTTCCCCTGCGATGCCGTGGGAACGGCGGCGCGTCTGGATCTTGCTTTCCGGGGGGTAGATCTCAAAGCGATCCGGAAAATCCAGTTGGGGATCTGAGATATTGGTGATGTTGCCTTCACCTCGGACCGTGACGGTTAGCGTAATGGCCTGGTTGGCTTCCACCTGATTCTTGTCAACATTCGATTCAATTTCAAACACTCCCACTGCCCCCGAGAAGTTTGCGGGCCGACCGGCGGACGGGAGCGGAAGGACTTCGACCTCGATCGGCTGAGAAGCGATTCGCTTCTTCCTAGTATTCCGGAACATCCGATCCGAAAAGAAATCGTCAAACAGACCCCCGCGGCGCCGAGTGCGAACTTCACATTCCACCACCAGCGGCTCGATTGTCTTGCTTCCAGGGGTGGTTGGAATCAGTGCCATCTGCTTAATGGTAGCCACTATATAGCGCTGCCCCTCCACCACTTCATTTCGAGTTTGAGGTTGGTCGATCGGGTAATTCTCGACCCAGAATCCTTGGGTTGAGGGAAGATCGACCAGCGAGAAAGAGGTTACATTCACCAGGGTGAGGATGTCGTAGGTGACGACCACCGCCTGTCCTTGATAGACCCTCAATTTGTCGGCCGAGGCTTCGAGAAAGAGCTCGCGCGAAGATATATTGGAAGAGTCAGGGGAGTCTTCAATTTGCCTCCGTGTCCGCGCCAGCACCGACGATGCCGGATCTATCTGGATGCTCAGACTTTCCGTCGTCAACGTTCCATTAGGGGTGCGCAACCGGACCGCGGGTATCTGGAACTCGCCCTCCCGAGAGGCCTGAAAATAAAAGTTAATGGTCCGAGAAACCGTCATCTGTCCATTGACCATCTGGATCTCAGAAGAGCTACCACTTCCCAGGGGAATCGCAAAATCTCCGAGTGAGGGAACCTCGGGCTCAGCCGAAGCCCCCTGGCTTCCTGTGATCGCAACAAAAAGTGTAAATTGCTGGCCCAGAGCTACTTTGCTACGATCCAGATAGGATTTCACCTCGACGTCCTGGGCCCGGAGACTTCCGACCGTGGAACCCAGCAGAAGCAAAGCTACCAGACCGGACAAGGCACGCCTTCTCGGCTCTACTAGGTCGCTGATTGGGCTCATTGATCGCATTCGGAGATCACCAATCCTTCTTCACTTTCAGCCGCACCGGCCTGACAACCTTTCTCTTGAGGAACTTTTCCGGATCTTCCTTCAACGCGTCCAGAATTCGTTGGACATCTTCGAGGGACATCTGCTGAGCCGAATTCGTCTCAGCACTCTGGGGCGGGGGTGGCTCGTCTGCCGGGTTCGGAGGGGCCTCGGATTCAGACCCTGACTGAGGCTGTTGCTCATTCTGTTCAGACTCCGGCTGGCTCTCCTCCTGCTGGGACTGAGAAGGTTCTTCCCCCTGACTTTGATCTTGGCTTTGCTCCTGCTGGTCTTGTTCTTCTTGTTGTTGCTGATCGTCGGAGCTCTGGTCCTGCTGCGGCTGCTCCTGCATCTGCTTCAGGACATATTCGAGATTGTGTTTCGCATCCACATCAGCTGGATTGAGCCGAAGAGATTCCTTGAATGCCTCTAGACTCTCCTGCAGCTCACCTTGGCGAAACAGCGCATTTCCCAGGTTGTACCACGCATTGGACTGGAGCTCACGAGGGGCTTCCCGAAGGCTCTCTTTGAAAGACTCACGGGCGTCCTCATACTCCTCAGACTTGTAGAGTGCGTCCCCCAGATTGAAATGCAACTCGGGGAGCTCGGGCCGCCGCTTCAGGGCTTCGAGATACTCTTTCTTGGCCTGGTCGAATTTACCTTCCCGGTAGAGCTGGTTGGCCTGAGCGACCTGTTCCGGAACCGTCTGACCGGCGAGCTGCGAGCTCAAACCCCAGAGCAGTAGCCCGGATAATGCGACTCCGGAATAGCTACGTCTCATTGAAATCTTCCTTTCCAATCGTGTTGGACTCTTCGTGCTTCGGGCAGAAAGGCCTCGCCTGCCAGCAAGATCAGTGCAATCATCGCAAACCAGTGAAACTGTTCCTCATATTGTACGAACTGCTGAGAAAGAAGTGTTGAATCCTCGAAACTACTGATTTCTTCAGCGATCGGCTCGAGCTCACTTCCCCCGGGACTGGCCACGAAAAACCTTCCCCGGGTTGCTTCAGCCAGAATTCTCAAACTGCGATCATCCAGTCGAGTCATGACGATGTTGCCCTGCTCATCCTTCTTGAATCCCTGGCTCTTGCCATTGGAATCGATCTCTGGAATCGGGGTCCCTCCCGCCGAAGCAATCCCAACCGAGTAGATCACAACCCCCTGTTCAGCAGCCTGAGCAGCCGCTTGTTCTACCCTCTCTCCATGATCTTCACCGTCGGTGATCATGACCAGGATCTTCTGGTTGGTCTGACTCGACGCGAGCAGCTGAAGAGACTTCGTTACGGCTTCGGAGAGTGAAGTGCCCGGCACAGGCATGATGTCCGGTCCCATGGCGTTCAGAAAGAGCTTGGCAGCGCCGTAGTCGAGGGTCAGGGGGCATTGAATAAATGCCTCTCCGGCAAACCCGACTAGACCAATTCGGTCTCCGCCCAGGAGGTCGATAAAGCGGGAGACGGCAAACTTGGACTTCTCCAAGCGGTTGGGCTGGATATCCTCGGCCAGCATGGATTTCGAAAGGTCCAGCGCCACCACTACGTCCTGCCCCTTGCGCTCCACCGTCTCGAGACGGGATCCGAATTGAGGTCGCGCCAACGCCAGCACCAGGAAGCTGACTCCCAGCAATGCCAATCCGAAACGGCTCACCTGCCGTCTTTCAGAAACAGCCCGGAAGAGCTTCTGCAGAAGTTCAATATCTCCAAACTCTCGAAGCGCGCGACCGCGTGCCCGCCGAGCTGAGGCAAAAAAGAACAAGAGCACTGGGATCAGGAGTAGCAAGTAGAGAGCTGAGGGTTCGAAGAAACGAAACATTCAGTCGCCCCTCCTTTGACCGGCATTCATGGGACCCTCCGAAAACGAGTGTTTGCCAAGACTAGTTCCGAGATTAGCAACAAGGATGCCAGGGCAAGCGGATAATGAAAGAGCTCGCGGTAACGTGTGAATTGAGTGACCGTCACTTCAGTCTTCTCCAGCCGATCGATCTCCGAATAAATGGCCTTCAAGCTTGCGGTATCCGTCGCTCTGAAGTAGCGGCCTCCGGTAATCTCTGCCGTCTCCAGCAAAGTCTCCTCATCGATATCGACTTCGACCCTGGCGTAGCGTTGGCCAAAAACCGGATCCTGAACTGGATACGGGGCCAAACCCTTGGCTCCGGCGCCGATTGTATAAACCTTAATACCCAGGGTCTGGGCCATTTCAGCGCTTGTCAACGGATCGATCTCGCCCTGATTGTTTCTCCCGTCCGTCAGCAGGACGATGATTCGGGACTTAGCATTGCTCTCTCTCAACCGATTGATGGCCGTGACAAGCCCCATTCCGATGGCAGTACCATCATCGATGAGGCCGGTCTGAACTTCAGCCAGCAGATCCTTCAAGATCCCGTAGTCGAGTGTCAAGGGACACTGGGCAAACCCACGTCGGGCGAAGACCACCAGACCGATTCGATCATTCCGACGTCCGTCGATGAATTCCATAGCCACCCGTTTCGCAGCTTCCAACCGATTGGGCCGAAGATCCTCTGCCAGCATCGAAGTCGAAAGGTCCAGGGCCATGACGATGTCAATTCCTTCCGCCGTGATCTCCTCTTCCGCACTCCCCGTCTGAGGTCGAGCCAGAGCCAGCACGAGACAAGCCACGACCAACATGCGGAGCACGAAGGGGAGATGCCGGAGCCGGGTGCGCCACGATTTACCAGCTGCTTCCAGAAGCTCGAGATTCGAGTAGCGAAGGGCGGCAGTACGGCGTTGGCGATGGAAGAAATACCAATAGATCAGAACCGGCACCAAAGCGCCGAGGAGGAGCATTAACGGTTGGGCGAGACGGAGCGTGCTCATGGTTTCGCTTCCAGTGATGCAATGCCAGCGCCAGCAACTGGAACTGGTCGGGTCTTCTCCAGCCAATTCCGAGCCAGTTCCAACAGGAGTTGATTGCGTTCGAGAGGCGGCTCTAGTTTAGCGAACTTGACAAGATCACATTCCTGCAAGACCCCGTCAAGCTCGCCGCAATAATCGTCAGGCCCGGCCTGCGAACGCAATTGCTCTAGGATCTGACGCGACGTCATTTCGCTAGCCACCACGCCAAAACGTCTTTCAATGTAACGCCGGACAATCTCCGAGAGTTCCACATAGTGCCGTTTGGTCTCACCCTGGCGAGGCAGTTTTTGCTCTTCCAACCGACGCAACGCCGCGATGGCTTCGTCGTATGCGGGCAAGGAGGGAACGGCCGGACCTGGAATCGTCTCCTGCTTAATTTTGCGGCGACTCCAGAACCAAAATGCGAGTCCGGCGGCAAGTACGGCAAGCAGAGCCCAGATCCACCAGGACAGGGAATCGGCCGGAACATCCAAAGGAAGTTTGATGTCCTGGAGATCCTCTGCATCTTCTGGTAAGACCGTCTCTACCTGGAGACTGATGGGGCTGCACGAGAGTTCCTGCCGCTCTGCTTCATCATCCGACGAGTAGGAAATCAAAATCTCTGGAGTTACCAGGTCCCCCACCTCAAAGGCAGTCATTCGAAACAGGAAAAGAGTCGTTGCCAGGCCATCGACAGGTGGAGTGTTCTGGACCCGATGGTCGAGTATCTCCAACTTGCCGAAATCGAGAGCACTGGGAAGGGATCCGATTTGGTAGTTATCCGGATGTAGAACCTGAATCTGAAAATCGACCTGATCTCCAACTGTGATCCGGGTACGCGAGAGACTTCACTCGATTGTCACCCCGTCAGCCGCCTGGGCCAGGCCCCGGCAGGTCAACCCGCCGACCGCAAGCAAGATCATGGTTGCTAGCCCGCATAATTCACAAGGTGTCGACAGCTGGGCTGGGATCCTCAATGGATCCTCCGACTACGCCTTTTAAAGAACTGAATCAAGGGCTCAACATAGGGGGTCTCGGTAGAGATCTCGACAAAATCCACGCCCACCGAGCCGAACAGCCAGCGCAAACGCTGACGCCGTTGCAGAGCCAGTTCTGAGAAACGCTCGCGGACTTCCTGCGAGCTCGTGTCCAGCAACAGCCTTCGCCCGCTCTCGGCATCCTCAAATTCGGCGAAGCCGATCGCCGGGAGCCTACGCTCGCGAGGGTCGTCAATGGCAATCGAGATCATGTCATGGCGGCGAGCCGAGACTCGGAGCGAGCGCTCGAAATCGGGAGACAGGAAGTCGGATGCCAGAAAGACTACACTGCGCCGGCGCTGAACTCGAGACAGATACTCGAGCGCCACCGCCACATCCGTCCGCCGGTGTTCCGGGCGAAAGTAGAGTAGCTCACGAATCACCCGTAAGACATGGCTGCGTCCCTTTCTTGGCTGTACGCATTTCTCGATCTTGTCGGTGAAGATGATCAGGCCTACTTTATCGTTGTTCTTGATCGCCGAGAAGGACAAGAGAGCGCAGATTTCAGCTAGAATCTCTCCCTTCATTCCGGTCGCAGTCCCAAACTCCCCCGAGCCGCTGGCGTCGACTACCAGCATCACGGTCAGCTCTCTTTCCTCCTCGTATACCTTGACGTAGGGATGACGCATTCTGGCCGTGACATTCCAGTCAATGGTGCGGATATCGTCGCCATATTGATATTCGCGTACCTCCGCGAAGTTCATTCCCCGCCCCTTGAAAACCGAGTGATACTGCCCGGAAAACAAGCGTTGACGAGACCTCGGGTCGAGATCTCGATTCTTCGCACCTTTTTGAGAATCTCCTTTGGAATCATTGAGCTGACATCATAGGGTTCTGGTTTGGGCAAGACAGTCCCGATTTTGGGAACTTCGATCCGGTTCAGGATCCGCTGCACAATGTCTTCTGGAGTCATTTCTTCGGCCTCCGCCTCGTAAGTCAGGATGACGCGGTGGCGCAGGACATCCGGACCCACCGCCCGAACATCTTCCGGCGTAACGAATCCACGATGTTCGAGGAAAGCGTGCGCTTTTGAGGCGCGTGCCAGAGCGATGGAAGCCCGCGGAGAAGCTCCGTATTCGATCAAGCCAGTCAGATCAGAGAGACCCACTCGTTGCGGCTCGCGGGTGGCAAACACGATGTCCAAAATGTAATTCTCCACTTTGGGATCTACATAAACCGAGTGGACCACCTCGCGGGCCGCAATGATTTCACTGAGTTCAACGATGGGGCTGACTTCGGGTATCTCACCGGTCGTCATCCGGCGCATGATCTGGAGCTCCTCATCGCGGCTCGGATAACCTATCGACAGTTTGAGCATGAAACGGTCCACCTGCGCTTCCGGCAAGGGATAAGTACCTTCCTGCTCCAGCGGATTCTGAGTCGCCAGCACCAGAAAAGGGTCATCCAAGGGATAGGTGTTTTCACCAATCGTGACGGTCCGCTCCTGCATGGCTTCGAGCAGAGCCGACTGCACTTTGGCCGGGGATCGGTTGATCTCATCAGCCAATACGAGATTGGAGAAAATCGGACCCTTCTTGGTCTTAAACTCGCCATCTTTCTGGTCGTAGACGAGAGTGCCGATGAGATCGGCAGGGAGCAAGTCTGGGGTGAATTGGATGCGCTGAAAGGCAACGTCGATGACCGCCGACAGGGTCCGTACCGTCAGTGTCTTAGCCAGTCCAGGAACACCTTCCAGCAGTACATGGCCATTCGAGAGCAGCCCCACCAGGAGCCGTTCAACCATGTACGACTGCCCCACAATCACCTTCCCCACTTCGCGCTCCAAAGGTTCTACGAAGCGACTGGCCTCCTCCACCCGGCGACTGATGGCTTCGATATCGGCGTGCATCGTCATCTGTCCAATGTCCATTTCTTCATCTCCTGTTGCCCATGAGACAGGACCATCAATCGGCTCGCAAAGCCACCAGGGGATCTGTCCGGACGGCCCGCAAAGCCGGCACCAAGCCCGCAATCACGGCTACCAGGAAAAATATAAAGGCTGATGCAGTCAGCGCTAAAGGATCCCCCGGAGAGGTCTGGTAGAGCAAGCTTTCGATCAAGCGGGAACAGGCGTACCCGCCGAGCAGTCCAAGCACAATCCCGGCTCCAACCAGTAATCCGACCTGGCGAAAGACGAGAGCGAGAATGTTAAAGGCGGATGCACCAAGCGCCATTCGCACCCCGATCTCCTGGCACCGCTGGCTGACCAGATAAGACATGACGCCAAAGAGCCCCACCATAGCCAAAACCAGCGCCAGGCCTGCAAAGATTGCGAGCAGAATTGCGGGTGCTCGGTAGCCGGATTGGGCCTGTCTCACGAAAGAAGTCATGGTATTCACTCGAAGCGCTACGTTGCCGTCGAGCTGGGCGACTCGCTCCCGCACTTGTCGGCTGATCTGCTCGGTATCCAAGGCGCTACGAACCACAATAAACGAGGTAGCGGGCGGGGACGTGACCAGGGGTAAATAGACAGCATTCTGGGAATCGTCCTGGAGCTGCGTATGCTTGACATTACCGACCACCCCTACGATTCTCCACCAGCGGCGGTTGCCAGCGTCATCTCTCCCGATACTCATCCGCTGGCCGACGGGAGATGCGCCGGGCCAATGACGCCTAGCCAGGCTCTGGTTAAGCACCAAGATTAGCTCCCCATCCTCCCGATCGCTGTCCAGAATGCCGCGTCCCTCTACCAGTCGGATCCCCATAGTTTCAAAATAACCGGGCGTGACCAACCTGCGATCCGTTATCTGGATTTGTTGCTGTGGGTTGGGGGCTTCCTGCCCCTCGATCAAATAACCCGTGGCAGATCGGACCTGAGAAAGAGGTAGCGGGTTCACCGCTCCGCTCGAGACGACGCCCGGAATCGACGCCCCCTCCGCCATCACACGCTGGTAAAAGACGTTGCGAGCTCCGTTGGAGGCATATTCATCTCCCGCCAGGAAGGCCTCGAAACTGACCAGATTCTCTGAGACAAAACCCAAGTCGATGTTCTGGAGACGGGAAAAACTATTGAGCAAGAGGCTGGCTCCAACCAGCAGCATCAGGGCCAATGCAGCTTCCAGAATCACGAGCGTTTTCCTCATTCTTTGCCTTCCCAATCCTGCCGAATTTCCGCGGCTGCCCTCTTTGAGGGTCTCATGCAAATTGGGCCTGGCGAGCTGCAACGCGGGCACCAGGCCAAAGATGACTGCTGTCACGAGTGCTATCGTGAGCGCAAAAAGGAGCACTTCCGGGGCGATCTCAATCGGACCGAGATTGGGCAGCATTCCTTCTCCAATGCGAAGCAGTATCTTCAAGCTGAAATGGGCAATCACCACACCTCCCAGGGCTGAAATCAAGGCCAACAGCAGGCTCTCAAAGAGAAGTTGCCGGACGATCATAGCTCTCCCCGCTCCCAGCGCAATTCTCACGGAGATCTCCCGTTGACGACCTGCTCCTCGAGCCAACAACAGATTCGCCACATTCAGACAGGCAATAAGCAAGATAAGGGCCACTGCACCAAGTAAGATCATCAGAGCGGTTCTGCTTCGCGCTACCGACTGGCCGTGCAAAGGTGCCAGGAAAGCGCTAGTGCCGTCCAAATAGAAGTTGGGGAAATCCTTGACCAGCGAGGCGGCCACTGCTTTCAGACTTTCGCGGGCCTGTTCGAGAGTTACGTTCGGCTTGAGGCGTGCCACTACGAAGGATCCTCGTTGACCCAGATCCTCGGGGTTGGGAATGGCGGGAGTGAAGAATTCCGGATTCCAGGTCACCAGCTGACCCAGGACGTCAATCGGCGGCGGGAACAGAAAACCGGGCGGTAGAACTCCGATCACAGTCCTGGGCACCCCGTTCAATGTGATCCGTTGACCGAGCACGTCCCGGCGGCTGGAAAAACGATCTTGCCAAAAGCCATGGGTCAGGAGCACGGTCGCCTCGCCCCCCTCCTGCCCTTCGCCCCCATTGAACACTCGGCCCAACTCAGCCTCCGTGCCGAGCAGATCGAAGAGCTCCCAGGAGACGTACATGCCCTGGCTCCTTTGGGCATCCCCCATTCCCGTTAGTGTCAGGTTGGCATTCGAGAACAGGCCCATGTGGCTAAAGACCTGATTCCGTTCCTGCCAGGCCACGAAGCCACCCTCAGAAGTGGGCACGAAGTCGAAGCCGAATTGAGGGGCACCCTCCCAGAGTAAAACTAGCTGATCAGGATCTCGATAGGGCAAGGGGCGCAACAGGAGCGCACTCACAATGCTGAAGATGGCGGTATTCGCCCCGATCCCGAGGACCAAAATCAAGATCGAGATTCCGCTGAATCCGGGACTCTGTAGTAACATTCGCACGGCGTACCGGACGTCCAATAACAGACCTGACATGGTGCTTCTCCTCGTGGGTCGGTCCGCCTAGTTCCAGCCGTTCAGTTTACTGCATCTGGCGCAACTCGATTTGAAAGGGCAAAGATTGCTAAGCTTGTTTGACGATCTAGCCCGGATAATTCACGCGTTTTCGAAGCGAAGGGCCGGAAGCACCGCTCTGACAAGGCTTTACGCCAGAGGGCCCCGCAGTCATAGTCATGCACTCTGTCGAGGAGCCCGAGGGCGGGTAACGCAGTCAGAGCGGATGATCCCGGCCGTGCAGCCGAAAACGCGTGAATTATCCGGGCTAGAGCACCGCTAGGAGAATTTATGTTCATCAGTACCAAGAAATTCCTGATGCCTACCCCGAAAGAGGCTCTGCCGGGGCGATCCGAGGAGATACAGATCGGTAATCGGCACTTCGTCAATGGCAATCCACTGAAGCCCCCATTCCCAGACAAGGAGATGGCGCTCTTTGGGATGGGATGTTTTTGGGGTGGGGAACGAAAATTCTGGCAAGTGGATGGAGTTTATTCGACTGCTGTCGGATATTCCGCGGGCCGAACACCGAATCCAACCTACCAGGAAGTCTGCAGTGGGTTGACCGGGCACGTAGAGGTGGTGCGGGTGGTCTTCGACCCCCAGATTACGAGTTACGCCGAATTGCTGCGTGTGTTCTGGGAAAACCACGATCCAACGCAAGGAATGAGACAGGGAAACGATCTGGGCACCCAGTATCGGTCGGGGATCTATTTCTACACTCCAGCCCAGGAAGCGGCGGCACTCGCTTCTCGAGAACTCTACCAGACTCGCTTGGCAGCAGCTGGACTAGGCGAGATCACTAGCGAGATCCTGCCAGCACCCGAGTTCTTCTACGCCGAGGAATATCACCAGCAGTACTTGGCCAAGAATCCAAACGGTTACTGCGGAATCGGCGGAACCGGAATCACCTGCGGGAGGGATGCCGGAAAAGTATGAAGGGGATGTTTCGGAAGTGTGAAGTGAAGGATCACGGCGCCGGGGGGCTATCGCCTTACGTCTGTTTCCGCGAGTTCGACTCGCGACCTCATTCACCCTTACAGAGCTCTGATGATCCTGCCCCCATCCTCAGGACCGGCGGTCGAGCCCATCCGGCACAACTAGATACCGACACTGAACTGGAATAGCTTACGCTGTCCCAGGTCCCACCAAACTTGACTCGACTGTAAGCAAGTTGCAAGGGAGAGGTGCCTAACCGGGGAGCTTTACCTGCACAGGGATACTCAGTCGGAAATTTCCCCAGGAAATCGTCATCTGACCGTCCGTGTTGCTACCACTGTCGAGTTTGAGCAGGATTGTCAGCTTCGCGACTGGGTCGCCGGGGTTCGGCTCGAATTTGAGGGGTGTCTTCATCAACACCGGAACCTGGCCAGGTCGGGTACCGACGTCATATGAATCGAGTCCTTTCTGGCGGCTCTTCTCAGGATCGATCAGTACCAGATCCCAATCGCTTCCCTCTTTAGAACGGGCGACTGCCACATAGTAGAAACCAACCGGAACCTCCATTTCACCCAACTGGATAGGCAGATTGGTATCCAGGATGGACCAGTAGTTGTCTCCCAATCGCCACATGGTGCCTTTGAGTTGCTCCATCTGTTGCGACCGCTGGGAATTCCAGGGCGGGGCCGTAGCTGATCACCACCTCACCAAGGCCGGCATTCACATTAGTGCGCCAATAGCCGATCCGGCTCGAGGCCCGCTCCTCGATGTTCTGGCCGTAGACCGCGAACTTGGCTTGTGGCTGGCCTTGGGCAATCGCGCTGATGCCGAGTACAAGCGCCAGGATGAGGAAGAAAGTGTCGTTCATTGCTCGTTCTCCTTCCTGTTTTGTTGAGAGCTGACTCTAACATGTCATCATCGACTCTTGGCTCAACGCCAGTTCACCAGCCGACGCTCAGCCATGACCCGCAGCGAAGATGGGATTCGCGACCTCACTGCATTACCCGGACGGGCTCTTACACGCAGATTGCCGCAAGACTTGTAATTGCGGCCTTTTTTTTGCTATTTTCAGAAACTCGAAACTGGTTTCAACGTAAGAAATCTTGTGCTGATTGAAATCCTTGTTCCGCTACACAAGGCTTGAACGCGACGCTGATGTTGTACAAAGGGGTACTGGAAACCAGATCAGGATAGAACTCGCAGAAGCTGTCTGCCGACCACGATTTCAAAACCAGTCAGTTGGGTTATGCAGGTCTACGCGGTAGAGTTGCTGACGACCCCGGAGATTTAGGACTGTGAGGGCGGTGTTGGGTTTCTCGAGTCCGGGCTAGGTCAGGAGAGTAAAACAATGACGAATAGCGGTTCTTCACGCCCTATGATCGAGGCCAAAGGGCTATCCAAGTACTACGGAGACTTTGTGGCCATCGAGGATATTTCATTTTCGATTGCCGAGGGACAAATAGTCGCCTTTCTGGGACCCAATGGCGCTGGAAAATCCACCACTATGAAGATCCTGACCGGTTTCTTGGCTCCCAGTTCTGGAGAGGCGGCGATTGCTGGATTGGATATTCGGCGGGAACGTATCGAAGCCGCGAAGCGGTTCGGATACCTGCCTGAGAACGGCCCTCTTTATCTGGACATGACTGCCCTCGAACTGCTGGGCTTCTTTGCCGATGCTCGAGGGCTCGGCAATGGCCGCAAGAGGGAGCGGATCGATTTGGTGGTTGATCAGTGCTCGTTACAGGAAGTGCTGGAAAAACCGATCGGCAAACTATCCAGAGGCTACCGTCAGAGAGTCGGGCTGGCTCAAGCTCTCCTACATGACCCCGATGTACTGATCATGGATGAACCTACAGCCGGTCTGGACCCCAATCAAATTCGTGATTTTCGAGCCGATATCATCGCACTCGGCAAGACCAAGACCGTCCTGATATCGACCCACATCCTGCAGGAGGTTGTGGCAGTGGCGGATCGGGTCCTTTTCGTAGATCGAGGTAGGCTCATCTTCGATGGAACCGCCGAAGACCTTGGAGAAAACGGGTCATTGGAAAAGCCTTTCTATGAGCTCACCAATTACGGGCGACCGATTTCTGGCCCGGAAGCTCAATCTGGTGCAACGCTCACATCCGACGAGACCGGTGGGCGCGATGGCACCGAGTACGAGACTTCTAACGAGGAAGGGGAAGAGTGATGCTTGGCAAACTCAATACCGAATTCATTCTGGCCCTGGTGAAGCGCGATCTTTGGAAATACTTCACGAATCCCACCGGCTATGTGTTCATTACCCTGTTCATTTTCATGAGCGCGGCTGCCGCATTCTGGCAAGATCGCTTCTTTCTCAATAACCTAGCCAACTTGGATCATCTCAATGATCTGTTTCCCTATCTGCTCGTGTTCTTCGTACCGGCTCTGACCATGGCGGTGTGGGCGGAAGAACGCAAGAATTCGACGGATGAACTGCTCCTGACCCTTCCAGCCACAAGTCTGGAGGTGGTACTGGGCAAGTACATAGCCGTTGTCGGCGTGTACGCCGCCTCCCTGGCGCTCTCGCTAAGCCATGTCCTGGTGCTCTTCTGGCTGGGAAGCCCCGATCTCGGCCTGGTGATCGGGAACTATTTTGGTTATCTCCTGGTGGGTATGGCATTGATTGCTCTGGGCATGCTGGCCTCCAGCCTGACTTCCAACGCCACGATCGCCTTCGTCCTCGGGTCACTCTTTTGCGCCACCGTTGTCTTCCTCGATAAGGTAGCAGCATTGATCAGTCCTGGGTTAGCCCGAGCGGTGACGCCACTGGGCGTGGTTTACCATTTTCAGGACTTCGCCCGGGGAGTGGTCAGCTTCTCGGGTCTGCTCTTCTTCCTCTCAGTCGCGGCGATTGCGCTGTTCGTCAATGTAGTGCTGGTGGATCGAAGACACTGGCCGAAGGAACTGGAGGGGCGTCCGACCTGGATTCACCATACAGTTCGAGCGGTCGCGATGGCGATTGCTGCTCTGGCGTTGGTCGTGCTCTTTGGACGCACAGGACTCCGTCTGGACACGACATCTGAGCGACTGCACTCCATAAGCCGCGAGACGGGACAACTGATTGGAGCCCTTTCCTCCGACCGTCCGGTCTTCATCCAGGCCTTCATCAGCCCCGAGGTTCCAGAATCCCATGTCCAGACTCGCACCAACTTGCTCGACATGCTGCGCGAACTAGATGCCCTGGGGGGCTCTACCATCCAGGTGCGCATCGAGGACACCGAACCCTTCACGGAAGTAGCCCGAGAAGCCCGCGAGAAATTTGGAATCGTGCCCCGTGAGATCCCCGTACTGGAGAGTGCTCGCGCCGGACTCGCAACTGTCTTCATGGGACTTGCAATCACCTGTGGAGCAGAAGAGCAGGTCATCCCTTTCATGGATCGCGGTCTATCTTCTGAGTACGAATTAGCCCGCAGCATCCGTGTCGTGGCTGGAACCGTGCGCAAGAAGATCGGGGTCCTGGACACTCAGATCCGCCTCTTCGGCGGTCTCGATTTCCAAACTTTTCAAAGCACGCCTCCCTGGCCAGTCGTGGCTGAGCTCAAAAAGCAATACGAGGTGGTTCAGGTGAGCAAGGACGCCGAGTTCCCGGCCGACCTGGACGGAATGATGGTGGCGCTGCCATCGTCTCTTCCACAACCCGCGCTGAACCGGCTGGAACGCTTCATTTTTTCCGGCAAGCCGACTCTACTGATGGTCGATCCATTGCCGCTGACCAACCTGGGACTGGCCCCGGTCGAACAACCGGGAGCCGGTCGCAACCCCTTTCAGCCGCAAGGACCCCCTCCCGAAGCGAAAGGAGACATCCAGGCCCTTATCTCCCGATTGGGGGTCCGTTGGGATGCTTCGGCGATCGTCTGGGACAGTTACAATCCTCACCCGGATTTGGAGTACCTCCCACCCGAAGTCGTCTTCGTAGGACGGGGTAACGGCAATCCGGAGGCCTTCAGCTCAGAATACCAGGCCAGCGCCGGACTGCAAGAAGCCGTTTTCCTCTATCCGGGTTTCTTGGAATCCGCCAGCCACGAGGGAATCGAGTTCTCTCCCTTTCTGGAGACGGGCACTGCCTCCGGGAGATTCAGCTATTTTCAGATGATTCAGCGGAGTTTCTTCGGAGCCCAGCTGAACCGAAATCTGCCACATCGGCCCGATCCTCAGAGCTATGTGGTGGCAGCTCATGTGTTCAAGCCAGAGCAAGCCGATTCTACCGAGCAAGCCGATTCTGAAGAAGAGGGCGACGAGACCGAGCCGAGCACTGCGGGCATCCTCGGTCAGCTGGCGCCGAGCCCTGAGGGTTCCCTCAATGTCATTGTGATTGCCGACTTGGATTTCATCAGCCCACAGTTCTTCCAAATCCGTGACCAAGGGCCCGAAAACCTCAACTTCGACAACGTGAACTTGTTCTTGAATGCCATGGATACCCTGATCGGGGATGACTCCTTTATTGCGCTGCGCAACAAACGAGTCCGTCATCGCACGCTGACCCGAGTCGAGGCACAGACCCAGGATTTCATCACGCGTCGTATGGCAGAAGAACAAGAAGCCGAGTCCGAAGCTGCCCAGGCTCTAGCCGCCGCCCAGCAACGGCTCAACGAGAGGGTGGCAGAGGTGAGCCAGCGAAGCGATCTGGATCAACGAACGAAACAGATCATGGCGCGCAACCTGCAAGAAGTTGAAAATCGCCGATTTGAGGTACTCAAATCAAATATCGAATCCCAGAAAGAAGGGAAAGTCGCAGCCAGCAAAGAAAACATGGAGGCGCAACTGCGACGGATTCAGAGTGGTATCAAGACCTTCGCAGTACTGCTGCCCCCGATTCCTGTAATCGTGATGGGAATCTTGATCTTTTTACGCCGCCAAAAGCGGGAACGAGAGGCGGCCCAAGCCGCTCACAGACTTCGAGGATGAACAATGAGTGAAACCAACAAAACCATGACCTTCGCCGGTGTCGCCCTCCTGCTGTTGTTGCTGGTTCTGGTCACAGCTCCAGGCACCGTGACACCCGAAGCGTTTGCCGATCGCGGCGAACTGTTTTTCCCCGAATTCACCGATCCCAATGCCGCGGCCACACTGGAGGTAATCGAATTCGACGAAGAGACCGCCTCGGCGAAGCCGTTCAAAGTGACCTTTCGTGACGGCCTCTGGACCATACCTTCACATAACAACTACGAAGCAGACGGAAAGGATCGCCTGGCTCAGACGGCCGCCGGAGTGATCAGTTTGATCAAGGAAGACTACCGTTCGTCCAATGTCGCCGACCACGAAGCCACCGGAGTAGGGGATCCGCTGGATGAAGCGCTGACCACTCTGAAAGGGCGAGGTAAACGAATCACTCTCAAAGATCCCTCGGATCAAGTGCTGGCGGATATTATCATCGGGAAGGAAGTCCCGGAGCGAGCGGGCTTTCACTTTGTGCGACTCCCAGAACAAAAACGGGTTTACGTGGCCAAGGCAGACTTTGAAATCTCGACTACATTCGCGGACTGGATCGAGAAGGATCTACTTCAAGTAGAGAAGGATAGAATCGACAATGTAATCATCAGAGACTACACAATTAATGAGCGTACCGGAGCCGTCAATCAACGGGGTACCCTGAATCTAGATAAGGATGGCACCACTTGGGCCGCCAGTAGCATGGCCTCTAGCGAGGAGGTCGATACAGTGAAAATGAATGCACTGCTCAGCGCAGTGGATGAGCTCTCGATTGTAGGCGTCCGGGCCAAACCAGAAGGTCTCTCTCGAAGTCTCAAGCAGTCGGCAGACGGGATGCGGATTACTCAAGCTGACAGACTGTCGCTCCAGAACAAAGGCTTTTATTTCAGCCGCGATGGCAGTCTGCTCTCTAATGAAGGCGAGCTACAGGTGCAAACCGATGCAGGAGTGAAGTACACGCTCCGCTTTGGTGAAATCCTCTTCGGAACCGGAGAAGCCGTCAGCGCGGGCTCCGAGTCCAACCAGGATCAGAATGCCGGACCAGGTGAAAACCGCTACCTTTTCGCAACCAGCAGTTTCCGTCCCGAGATTTTTCCCGAACCCAAACAACCGGCCAATCTCGATTTCCAGGGTAAAGAAGAGACCGACCTCTCCGAGAACGACAAAGGAAACAAGGAACTTTTCGAGGCTCACGAAGCCTGGAAGAAGAAGATCGAGGAGGGAACGCTGAAGGCGGAGGAACTCAACCAGCGCTTCTCCGGTTGGTACTACGTGATCAGCTCCGAGAGCTTCGACAAGATTCACTTGAAGCGGAGCGACTTGGTGAAGAAGAAAACGACCTAGGCTCCTCTCCCTTGCAACTTGCGTACAGTCAGGTCAAGTTTGGTGGGCCATGGGACAGCGTTGCTATTCCAGTTCAGTGTCGGTGCCTAGTTGCGCCGGAGGGGCTAGACCGCCGGTCCTGAGGCGGGATCATCAGAGTTCCGAGACGCCAACCCGGGGCCTGTCCTCCGAAGCCTTGGAGAAGGGGGGCGGGAAAGAGTCCCAGGTTAACGCCAAGACCCCGGTCCGGCGTGTCGGGGAACCGTCCTGTGGGTGGCCGAAAAGACCGGTCCATTTTCTTGAGACTGATCTCTGTGCCACCGAAGCCGTCGACGGGCTCCGTCATTGCCCGCAATTTGACTGCCTCGCCGCCTCCGTTGCCAAGCCACGCATTGTAGGAGTCACCTCCGGTGGCGAACTCCGGGCGTCTGTCAGCTTCCCGGGTGTGTTTTTCTCCTTGAATTAACAAGTTTGGGATGTGGTCGGGCAAAAGAATTTTCAGGGCTTGCGGTCCCTTGGACCAGGGAAGTTCGCCGGACGGAGCCGACTCCTACAATGCGTGGCTTGGAAACTGAGGCGGCTATGCAGATCGTGAGCGTAGCAGGTCCAGCGCTGTCCTAGTTGAAAGTAGGAGGCGGCTTCCACATTCTTTTGTGGGGTGTCCTCTCGTCGGCTTGAGGCGAAGCTTCGCTAGACGAGCGATTCCGAAATAACGTGTCAATTGCGAAACGGGTCTTGCGAGTCGAGGTCAAGAGAGAGGAGGAAGTCGATACCCGGCATCTTCGACGACTCTCGCCACAGAGATCGGCCGCAACATTTTGTTGGCTAGGCCGGCAACAGCTTGCAGGCTGTACAACAAGCCCCGTTCGCCCGTAGGGTTGGGGCGGGACGCGGCCAGCTCTTTGTGGCTCGGAGCTCGAAGATGGCCTGCATCAATCTCGTCCTCGCGCCTCGACCTAACTCGCGTCGCACTGCCAACAATTGGTACGTTATTTCGGAATCGCTCGTCTAGGAGCCTATAAGGGAATTGCCGAGTGAATGCGATCAGCGAGAATTGTTTTCGCTGACACCTGGATCGAACTTTCGATTTTTCCCATTTAGTGCTTGAAATTTCCCCCGGAATTCGGGTTTCGTGCTTTAGCCCATTCCCCTAATTCTCCCTCCCCCTTTCCCTCACTTCACTGGCTTCCGGTCTCAAGTACTTGTTGTACCAGTCCAGATAACGCTGGTAGCGATCCACTTGATAACTGGGACGTCGGATGCCGTGCCCCTGTCCGGGATAGATGACGAGCTCGGTTTCCCGACCCAAGCGGCGTAGAGCCTGGTACAACTGCTCAGAGTTTTGCAGTGGCACGTTCCAGTCCAGCTGGCCACACATGATGAGTGTGGGCGTGACCACATTTCCCACCTTGAAGAAAGGGGAAATCCGAATCCAGGCGTCGGGGTTCTCCCAGGGCAATCCGAGTTCCTTTTCCCATTGCAGCTGGTAATGATCGTGGCCGTAGTTGGCAGTGTAGTTGACCTCGCTTGCCCCACTGATAGCGGCCTTGAAGCGGTCGGTTTGGGTGATGACGTAGTTGGTGAGGATTCCACCGTAGCTCCAACCTCCTACTCCGAGCCGATCCTTGTCAGCCAGTCCCATCTCGATGGCCTTGTCAACCGCCGCCATCACATCTTGGAAGTCCTTGTGGCCCCAGTCGGCCCGGATAGCGCGAGAAAAGGCGCTCCCCCGTCCTGAGGAACCGCGCGGATTGGCCGAGACCACAAGGAAGCCTTTGGCTGCCAACAGCTGCCATTCAAAGCTGAAGGAATTGGAGAATTGACTGACCGGGCCACCATGGATTCTGAGCAGAGCCGGATGCGGTCCACTACCGGCGCGCGGCGGATGGGTCAGGAACAGATCGATTTCGGTTCCGTCCCGGCTGGCCGCCGTGGTCGTCTCTACACGAGCCAGCTCGATTCCGGCCAGGAACTCGTCGTTGACTCTGCTAATCCGCTGGATCGACGATCCTTCGAGGCGCGAGACCTCGGACGGATAAGACAACCGACTTTCCAAGAGGATCGTCTGTCCCGCAGCATTGGAGTCGAATTGCCGGATACTACGTTCTCCGGTCGTAACAAACTCGAAGTCTCCCCCGGCTGCCGGCACTCGGGCCAAATGTCGGTTCTTCCGATCCTCGATCAGGAATCGGATGTAACGACCATCGGGAGTGAAATCCGGGCTCGAGAGATTCCGGTCAACGCCCTGGGTCAAGATTCGGGGGCTCCCCTGGGAATCCCCATTCGAGATCGCCACCACCGCCAAATTGTTGGTGGCGTACCAGATATCTTCCGGATTCCCCCCTTGAATGTAGGCCAGATGGCCACCGTCCGGCGACCAGGCAGGAGAAGAGTCAGATCCGCGCCACTCAGTTATCTTGTTTGACTTGGCTCCCTCCTGAGCTCGGATCACCCACAGATCCGAGTTTCTGTTTGCGTCCGGCTCCGAGGTTCTGTTGCTGACAAACGCCACCCACCGACCATCCGGGGACCAGACGGCGCCCCCCGAGTCATGCTCTCCATGAGTCAGCTGAAAACTGGTACGGCCTTCCAGTTCGAAGATGTGCAGGTGAGTTTTTCGACTATGCAGATAGCCGCGACCATCACGTTTGAACTGCAACCGGGTCACGACCAGCGGCTCAGGCGCCTTGGCCTTCTTTTTTTCCTCTGCCTTGGGGTCCGGGTCGGTCCGGGTGATCAGAAGGCGGGTTGAATCGGGAGACCATTCGAAGGAACTCAGGCCACCCTCAAAATCGGTCAGGCGGGTCGCTTCTCCACCCCGACGATCGAGCAACCAGACCTGATTCCCCTCGTCGTCCCGCGCGGAAGTAAAGGCCAGGTACTTTCCGTCAGAACTCCATTTGGGGCCGGATTCACCTTTTGGCCCGGTCGTAACGCGAATTGCGTCTCCGCCAGCATAAGGAGACATGTAAATGTCGGTGTCGGAGTTGTCGTCCTCTTTGTTCATCGCGGAAACGGTGTAGGCTACCCAGGCACCGTCGGGGCTGATTCGGGGACTGCCTACGGATTTGACGTTGAAAATGTCATCCACCTCGAGCAGCCGCTTCGTCTGGCCTGAAGCCGATACCGAAAAAAGGAGCAGAACGATCAGTGCTAAGTACGATTTGGTCAGATTTCTCATGCCGCTTCTCCCACAAATGGTTTGCAGGAGTGTAGGGGCACTGCTCCGAAGGAGTCAACCAGTAGGTGGTTGAGCGGAGGAATCCGAGATGAGATGCAATCGCAGCGACGCAGAAGCATCGCGCGCGGGCCGCAACCAACAACTGCGCCGATTTCAGTCGACCGCCGAATTGAGACTATCAGAGCCGCAAGCGGAAGCGCCGCGCCGGTTTTAAGGGGAGTTTCGGCAAATCGTTGCCACGCTTTCTCGCGCTCGCGCTGCCGCTTGGCGCTCTGAAAATGGGCGCTCCACCCCCGCGTTCAGGCAGTCGAACCCAGCCTGAGCTGGGTCTGAAATGTAGATGCAGAACAACTTACGAGTGTGCGCCCGAGAAATCTTAACAAGAATTTCAGATTTTACACATTAGCAATGCAGAGGGCTCGCTGCGAGTTTATGTCTGGGATAGTGGGCTATGGATCCTTCGGCTTTGAGGCTTAGAATGGCACCCTAGACGAGCGATTCTGAAATAACGTACCAATTGTTGGGAGCGCGACGCGAGTCAGGTCGAGGCGCGAGGTCGAGATTGATGCAGGCCATCTTCGAGCTCCGAGCAACAAAGAGCTGGCCGCGTCCCGCCCCAACCCTACGGGCGAACGGGGCTTGTTGTACAGCCTGCAGGCTGTTGCCGGCCTAGGAGCCTGTCCGAGTATTGGTGCGGATCGCGTTACGAGCGCCATGGGGTGAGATGCGAGGCGTCGGGCAGGCAGGCGCTGTCATTCAACGTCAAGTGCCCGCAACAAAGCAGATCGCCTTCTTGTTGTCCAGCCTGCTGGAGTTTGCAGGTTGGACAACAGAAGACCGCCCGTAACCCGCAGGGAACAGGGTGGTTGTTGCCGAATCTCTTTGTCGAGAGTCGTCGAAGATGCCGGGTATCGACTTCCTCCTCTCTCCTTGACCTCGACTCGCAAGACCCGTTCGCAATTGGCCCGTTATTTCGGAATCGCTCGTCTAGGCCATTTGCATCGGTATACTCTCCCGGTGTCCGAACATCGAGCAAACGTCAACTGAGGGAACAAGCCCGAGATAAGCCACTCTACAAAAGGCCCTGTTTCAGGGAAATCCGGGGGCGGGCCGTCGTAGTGTGTTCCCCAGTCACCCATGGTCGCGAAGAACATGACAACTGCCACCGGAATTCGCGCAGCCAGCCCGTTCAGGGACTGGAACTGCTGGCAGAGGCGGCTGGCAGAGTCATGCAGGCACAGAGCCGGCGCAACGCCTGGACAAGGAGAACTAACGATACGGAAGCCAAGGCTCCTGCCGGAAGGAATTGAATCATGATAAAGATCGTCGTCTTCGGACGCGCCGTTTTCGTAGGGGCGGTCTTACTGGTGATAGTGATCGGCTATCTCCTTCCCAAGGGACACCGAGCCTCCTGTAGCGCCAACTTTCCCCATTCCCCGGAGACCCTCTGGCAAGTCGTCGCCAACCGTGCCGCCTCCTCCTGGAGGAGCGACGTGACGCAGGTGGAACTGCTTTCATCGCCGGGGACGAGTGGAAGGAGACCAATGCCGGCGGCGATGTCATTAGCTTCCGCATCGAGGAGTCGGACCCACCCCGGCGCATGGTGACACGGATAGCCGATAAAACCTTGCCCTTTGGAGGAAGCTGGACCTATCAGTTAGAGCGAGACGAAACGACAACCCGCGTTACGATTACCGAAGATGGAGAAGTCTACAATCCGATATTCCGGTTCGTCTCCCACTTCTTCATGGACTCAAGTGCCACGATCAAAACCTATCTTCGGGATCTGGGGCAACATCTTGGAAGTGCCGTCGACATAGACTGTCAGAGGTAACTCACAACTCACAACTCACAACTTCCAAGCACCCGGAGGGCCGGGCTCCAGGTGCAGCTGCTTGGATCGCATCCCTCCTGTGCGCTTCGGGGCACGCTCATCAGAGCCCTAAGCCGCGCGGGGGGGCGGGAAACCCACTCAGGGTGCACCGATGAGGAGACTGCGCGCCATTTCTCACGACACAGACGAACCTCATCCCACCAGGAAACAGAATCTCGAATTCGCTTCCTCCGAGGTGGAACCGGAGTTTGCGGGACGGGTCGTGTTAGGAGTACAAGAGAGTCACGAAAACCAAAGACGGGGGACGAAGACGCATGCGAGACGGAAACATTAGATCTTGGTGGGAAGCTTTCATTGGTTTGGCCTTTTTGGTCGCTCTAGTGGGGTGCAGTGCGGGCCGGCAGAGTGCTCAGCCATTCGATGTCGTGATCAATGGCGGGAGGGTCATGGACCCCGAGAGCGGATTGGACGCGATTCGGTCGGTCGGGGTTCGGGACGGACGCATCATCACTATTAGCGAGGATCCGCTCCAGGGAACGACACTGATTGAGGCAAACGGAAAGGTGGTGTCACCGGGCTTTGTGGACCTACATGCTCATGGACAGAGCCCTGAGTCCTACGGTTTGATGGCAAGAGATGGGGTTACGACAGGGCTTGAGCTCGAAGTCGGGGTCGGCAACGTGGCCCAGTGGTATGCCGAAAGAGAAGGTGGTCAGCTCATCAATTTCGGCGCCAGTGTCTGGCACATTCCGGTTCGAATGAAAGTGATGGGCGATCCCGGGCAATTCCTCCCCAGTGGACCCGCCAACAGAGATACTGCTTCCCCCGAACAGATCGACGAGATGGCCGAGTTGATTGCACAGGGGCTGAAGGAAGGGGCGGTCGCGGTCGGATTCGGACTGGCCTACACACCGGCAGCCACTAACGCTGAGTTTGAAGTGATGATGAGCGAGGCAGCCAAGGCTGGCGCGGCGGCTCATATCCACGTCCGCGGTGGGGTGACGGGTGCCCGGGAAGCGATCGAAACAGCCGCTCGGACCGGCACCGCTTTGCACCTTGTCCACGCCAACTCCAGCGGCGGCGAGGATATTGCCGAGTTTTTGGCGGAGATCAAAGCTGCTCGCGAAAGAGGACAGGATGTCACGACCGAGGCTCACCCCTATGAAACCGGGATGACGGCCATTGAATCGGCCCTCTTCGACGATTGGCAAGAGCGGGATGATGACCAGTTCGAACGGCACCAGCGGACTCTCACCGGAGAGTTTTTGACCCGGGAGACTTTTGGTCGGTATCGCGAACAGGGAGGCTTTGTGGCGATTCACAGTCGGACTCCCGCTCTGACCCGAATTGCGATTTCGAATCCGCTGACCATGATCGCCAGCGACGGCCTTATGGAAAACGGGAAAGGGCACCCTCGCACTTCCGGGACTTTTTCCAAAGTCCTCGGGAAATACGTGCGCCAGGAAGAGTTGATCACTTTGATGGATGCCCTCCGCCGGATGACCCTCGAACCCGCTCAGCGTCTGGAAGCCTGGGTGCCCGAGTTTTCACGCAAGGGACGCCTCTCGCCGGGAGCCGATGCCGACATCGTGATCTTCGACCCGGCAACCGTCATCGATCAATCCACCTACCTGGATCCCGCCATCCCTGCCCAAGGGATTCCCTACGTCTTGGTCAATGGAGTCATTGTCGTACGCAATGGAGAGTTGCTGGCAGATGCACGGCCCGGACGGGCCATGCGGGCCGGACACTGAAAGAAAGGTGACTTCTCGTAGACAAGTTATTGCTGAACCTCGACTCCGGAAGACGATTTCCGCTATACTGCGCATGATGTTTTCGGCCACTGCTTCAGAACAGCTCCAACACCAGATGTGTTGTAGCCAATACTATTTTTTCCCTCGGTTCCGGACCGGAGGAGGAGACGTTCGAGCGGTGGTTCTCATGGATGGACTTAAAACCTAGAACCTGAGCAAAAGCACCGGCATTTCAGCAATGATCACAGGACGGCGCCTCTGGGCAATCTATTACGAACACCCGCACTGGTTTCGGCCCTTTTTCAAACAGCTCGAAGAGCGAGGTCAATCCTTCCTGGCCCTGCGCCCGGAAGATGTCACCTTCGAGATCAGTAGCCGTGATATCCCCTATCAATTCCTTGGCTTTGCACATAAATAGGTTTCTGCACAGAAACTCCGTTTCTTGCACAAGAATCCCTTGGAAGCCCTTTAGTTCCACAAATCATGGTCGTCTACACTTGAACCAGTAGATGCAAAAGCAATAGATCAAAAATACCACTAATTCCATCATCTTCTTTTGTGTGTCCCTTTTCGGTTTCCACAACGCTATCAAGGCTTAAGCGTATGGTCCAGTGTTTCCTTATGGAGGAAACCGAACGACAATGAAACCCGATCCCATTCCAGCCCCCAATCCTACAACCCAGGGCTCTAGCCTTCCCCCGACTTCACGGCACCCCGGATTGCTGATTCAAAAATCCAGGTTTTCACTAGCTGCAGGATTCCACGGTATCTCCTTCTTGCATGAGTGAAGAAGCTCAAGCTCGCGTTCCAACTGTCCGATCTTAGCAGTTTTCCTCTTCAGATCCTCGATCTCGGTTTCCACCGACTCAATCAAGGCGTCCCAACCATATTTTCTTTTTGTCTCGTTTTTTCCCTATGACATTATTAGGCATTATGTCTTACTGTATCCTCATGAATGAAATAGATTATTTGAAACACTTCGAACAACTCCTTGGCGAAATCAAACGGCTTAGAGATGAAAGAGACGCGCTTAACTTCACGCTCTTGCGGCTGACTAGCCTCGTCAAAGTGACTGCTTCTATGTTCCCAGAAGCCGGCCGCGATGTTCGCGAGGCGACCGAGGGGTTTATCAAGCGCTTGAATAAGGAGAGTGTTGGACTGACCGAGGCTGTCCATATGGTATTGCGTAACTCCCCCGGGGAAAAATTTACTCCACCTATGATCCGTAAGGAATTGGAAAGAAATAACTTCCCCTTCGCAGACTACAGGAGCAATCCCCTCGCCAGCATTAATTCGACATTGAAGCGTCTCCATGCTTATGGGTCGCTTATGCTCTTTCCTGGAAGCAAGGGAAAGCCTATCTACCAGTGGAGGATGGTGGGAACCCGAGAGTTGCTTAAGATGCTGAAGGCCAATAAATGAGGATGACCGAGGGGTGCCAGAGAGGTTTAATGGAGCCGACTTATAATCGGCCAGCCGTGCCACAACACGGCTCACGGGTTCGAATCCCGTCCCCTCGGCCAAATTTTGAACCGGCTCTACCGCGTGGATGTAACACGCGGCAGAGCCTAAACCCGCAAGGTGCTCATGACACTCATACAGGCCGCTCCTTCCATTATGGGATTCATGCCCCTTGCAACGCAAGGAGGAAACCCCATGAACCCCAGGCAAGCCAAAGCAGTTGAGATCGCATCCCGCTTCAGGATTCAGGAGAAGGAAGGGAAGTGGGTCGTCCCTTCTCAGAGCAAAAGCGGCTCCTACTCCGTTGGCCTCAACGGGACGCCCCGCTGCACCTGCCCTGACTTCGACACTCGCGGGGTCCTCTGTAAGCACATCATGGCCGTTCAGATAACCGTCGAAGAACGCTACGGAGACGGAACCAAGACCGTTCGGGAAAGCGTCAGCGTAACGGAGACCGTCAAGCGGACATACACGCAGGACTGGACAGCCTACAACGCCTCCCAGATCCACGAGAAGGACCAGTTCCAGGTCTTGCTCAAAGACCTCGTTAACGGCGTTCCCGAGCCAGCCAGGAACAAAACGGGACGCAAGCCTATCCCTGTGTCCGATTCCCTCTTTGCGGCTGCGTTCAAGGTCTACAGCACCGTCTCCGGTCGCCGCTTCATGAGCGATCTGAGGGAAGCCCATAACCGGGGCTTCATCAGGAAGGTTCCCCACTTCAACAGCGTCTTCAATGTTCTTCGTCAGGCCGATCTGACAGAAATCCTTCAAGGACTCGTCACGAAGTCGAGCCTTCCCCTCGCCACGATTGAACGGAGTTTCGCCGTGGACGCTTCGGGGTTTAGCACTTCCAGATTCGACCATTGGGTGGAGTACAAATGGGGCAAGAAAGGCTCCCGGCGTGAATGGCTCAAGGCTCACCTGATGTGCGGAACCCAGACCAACATCGTCACCGCCGCCCAGATCACGGACGGCAAGCGGCATGACGCTCCCTTTCTTCCTCCCCTGCTGGGTGCGACGGCTCAGTACTTCCCGGTGGAGGAAGTCTCGGCGGACAAGGGATACCTCAGCCGCCAGAACGTCAACGCAATCACCGAAGCCGGGGCGGTCCCCTTCATCGCCTTCAAGTCCAACAGCAAGCCCGAGGACAAGATCACGAGTGCGTGGAATCGGATGTTCCACCACTTCAACACGAGGCAGGAAGAATTTATGGCCCACTATCACCGGCGCTCGAACGTCGAGACAGCCTTCTCGATGATCAAGGGGAAGTTCGGGGACTCCCTGAGAAGCAAATGCGACACGTCGATGATCAACGAGGCCCTGTGCAAGATCCTCTGCCACAACATAGTCGTGGTGATCCACGAAATGTACGAGCTTGGGATCAGGCCAGATTTTGGAACTGGTGTCGTTCATAGCCGTTTCTGTGCAGAAAGTTGAGTTTTTGTGCGGCTTACGAGTTGTTGTGCAAAGCCCAATTCCTTTTCAACCGAATGAGCCCTTCGGCCTTCCTCAGAGGGCGCTCGAGTGCGATCCTCTTCACCCAGAATTACCTGGCCCACCTCGAGAAGCTGGGCGTTCCGACGGTCAACGGGGCGCGCGCCTTCCGGCTGGAAACTTCGAAAGTGCTACAGCTAAAATTGCTTTCGGAGTTGGGAATTCCTTTCCCTCGCACGGTGGTCATCCATCATCGCAGCCAGATTTCCGCTGCCCGAAAGCTACGATTTCCGGTCGTCTCAAAACCCAATTTGGGGGGGAGCGGAGCCGGAATCGCCCGCTTTGACAACTTCTCAGAACTCGCGGAAGCGGCCACGGCAGACCGGATCGATGCTGGGCTCGATGGCACGCTCCTAATTTAGGAATACATCACGCCAGCTGACGGACAAGTGACCCGGGTAGAAATGCTCGGGGGGCGGCTGCTATATGCGCTGAATGTTCACACCGACGCAAACGAGTTCAATCTGTGCCCCGCGGACATCTGCAATAGTGTCAGTGGACAGCAACTGCAACGAGAAGCAGTCGCCGAGGACGCACCCCAAAACAAGGTCCGCGCGGAAAGATTCAGTCCGGCGGCAGATGTGGTGGAGGACGTCGTTCGGATCGTGACAGCAGCCGGTATCGATGTCGGTGGAATCGAGTACGTGGAAAGTGCCCGCGATGGGAAGCGCTACTATTACGACATCAACGCTCTTTCAAACTTTGTCGCCGATCCGCTGCGCGTGCTGGGATTCGATCCCGTAACGCGTCTGATCGACTATCTGGAAGGGATCAACTATGCCTACTCGGCAGCTTGAACTGCCGTCCAGAGCCGGGATCACCCACTGACTTCGTTGCCGGCCCTGGCCCCTCGGCAGAGTGCCCGCCTATGACTGCGCGGCCCTCGGCCGTGAACGGCGCTCTCGGACCGGCTCAGCATGAAACTGGTCCGAGATTGCTACTAGCGCGGCTTCGCCTCAGACCGACGAGCGGTGTGTTGCGGAACTCTCCTGCCACGCTCTACCCAGGCTGGCAACTGAGTCGGGCTCACGGCCCAGGTACCTCGCGCCGAAGGTGCACCAGGATCAAACCCCGGGGCAACGCCCTGGGGATAGGAGGGTCGACACGAGGCAGATTTACCCAGGGCGTTGCCCCGGGGTTGTTATCTTTTTGCCCTTTTCAGGGCAACTGGCCAGGCTTGGCTCATTCGTCAAGATCAACCGCGAACAAACTGAGCTAGTGAGAGAGACTTGACCAAGATGGTCAACTGCTGAAGAGACAGGCCGACCGCTCCCAGAAACGAGAGAAGACGAAGGCCAACAACAGGATCTTCGGCTTCGGCCAGCCCACCCGATTGCACAGGTGAGGGCGAAGATTTTCGTCTCCCTAGCCGTACTACTGGAAAGAAAACTCTTGAATGTCCTGCGCCACGACCTCGGAATTGGGCGGTTGAGATGCTAACTAGCCAGCACGCTTTCGGTCTTCTCGTTATCTTGCTTGGTCTCTTGTGCCTGTGGGGGCAGATCAACTCCCCGACTTCGAAGACTCGCGTCATAGAACCGAGAGTTGAGCTTCCAGTGCAAACCGGGCAGGAGCGGAGTCCGAACCCTACGGGCACTCCCAAAACCTCCTCCAGTTCGAGTGGGAGTTCCCCTGTTGTCTCTGTCCTTCCAGAAAGTGTGCCCATCACGAGTCTCCTCCATCTGACCCAGGGAGCCTTCGATGAGAAGAAGCGGGCTCCACTGAACAAACACACGATCTTCGGTGTGGTCTCTGATTCTGAAACCGGAGATCCCATTCCGGAAGCGGTGATTACCTGTTTCAAAAACCGGACGTCATTCGGCTTCCAGAATCCAGTAATGCGGCAATTCACCGATCGGTCCGGCCGCTATCGCCTAAAGTTGGCTGCACCGAGAGTATGCAAACTCCTGGTTGAAGCGGCGGGCAAGGCTCGTGCGATGGCCTGGATCACTCCTCTTGGTTCGCCTATCGTCGAGCAGAACTTTCGCCTGGCCTCCGCTGACGCTGCAGTCACCGGGGTAGTCGTGGACGTTCGGGGCCACAGTATCGAAGGTGCGCTTGTGGCTCCGGCTTACCCTTTCTCGCTTCCAGACTTTGCGGGACTTGCCAGCCTGCCGTCTCGTACTGAAAGAGCTGGCAAGTTCGAAATCTCGGATCTGAAGCCTGGTCCCACGAATCTGGCTGCCAACGCTACCGGATTCCTCCCACATTTCGAAAAGGTGGATCTGGTAGCTGGCCGAATCTCATCAGTTCGAATTGTGCTTGAGGACGCCCTGACCGTACGGATCCGGGTTGTGCATGAGCGAATCCCAGTTCCAGACACTCAAGTTTTCTGCAAGGTTGACTCGGAATTCTATGCCGCAACCAGCGATGAGCGTGGCTATGCCGACCTTGATCTGCGGCCGGAAGCGGCCTCACTAGCCTGTGAAATACATGCTCTCGGCTTCCTTGAAACCTCCTTCCGCCTGGATCCCAGGAGCCCGCCCACAAGTGTTCCTATGAAACGCTCGCCAGCGGTTCAGGGGATGATCGTTTCCAGTGCGGGGCGCCCGGTGCCACAGGCCCGGATTGCGGGTGGCCAGGAGTTTGTCCTGGGAGACAAAGAGGGCCGCTTCTCTGTAACCCCCAACGATTTCCCTTTCACGCACAGTAAACGCCCACGGTTTCCTCACAGAGGAGTTCCGCATCAGCGAAGACTTGGCCAATAGCCTCCTCACAGTCCAACTACGCGATCCAGAAGCAGCGCTTTCTGGAAGGGTTGTCTTGGTCGAGAGCGGAAAACCGGCGAAGAGCGTCTCTGTCAGTGTTCGAGGGACAGCCCAGGGAAGGCCCTTCAGGACCACAGGACAAGTAGACAGCGAGACCGGCTTTTTCGAATTCCCCAGCCTACCGGCGGGGGAATTGGTACTCGTCCTTAACAGAACACGGCCTGACGGCATTTACATGCGCTCCGTGGAGAGAAGAATCGAATTGCACACTGGACAAATCCTCGAAGCACTGGTATTTGCCATTCCCTAACCCGGATTATGCAAGAGATCCGGATTCGAGTGGATTGGGGACCAGAAAAAACGCCGTAGCTCTCTGATATAAAAGGGTTTATTAAACAAATCCTTATCGGAGAACTACGGCAATGTCAAACCCAGTCTGTCAGACCACCCTGGCATTTCACTCGCACACACAAATCACGGCTCGTTTTGATGGTGGGAACCTGACTTCCGATGCCGGATGGCTGTTGTTTGGTTCCCTGGATCGGCAAGATCGACTCTGCGAGGACTTCAGTTCGTGTATTGCGGATAGCCGGGACCAACGCTACGTTCGTCATGAGCAGTTACAGCTGATCCGACAACGAGTCTTTCAGATCGTTGCCGGGTACGAAGACTGCAATGACGCGGACACGCTGCGCTCGGATCCCATGCTCAAGACCGTCTGTGATCAGTTACCTGAGAGCGATCCTGACTTGGCCACCCAGGCAACTTTTTCCCGTTTGGAAAACTCTGTCAGCAAGAAGGATCTCATGCGTCTGAGCCGGGGGTTCCTACAGCGTTATGTCCGCTCGCTGAAGAAGAGACGCCCCGACCAGGTCATCTTGGACCTGGACAGTACTGACGACCACACTCACGGCCAACAGGAATTCTCTTTTTACCACGGCTATTACCGAAACCACATTCTGCATCCTTTGCTGATCTTCGATGCCGTTACGGGGGACCTGGTCACTGTCGTATTGAGGCCTGGAAACAAGGGGGCTGCCTCTCACATCGTTCCTATTCTGAAACGAATCGTGAAAGCCATTCGGCGAGAAGTTGGCAAGGAACTTCAAATTGAGATCCGGGCCGACAGCGGCTTTGCCACGCCTCGGCTCTACGAGTTCTGTGAATCTGAAGAGAACAAACTCCAATATGTCATTGGGTTAAGCCGGAACCCCCGCCTGCAACGGATGGTCGAGCCGATGCTCGAGTCGACTCGACTCAGGTTCGACGAGTTCGAGGAAAAACAGCGTCAGTTTGACGAGTTTCTTTATCGAGCCAGCAGCTGGGATCGATTCCGTCGCGTCATCGTCAAAGTGGAAGTCGACCATCGGGGGATCAATCGTCGCTTTGTGGTCACCAACCGAGACGATCTCTCTTCCCAGTCCCTTTATGATCACTACACCGATCGAGGACAGTCGGAGAACTTCATCAAGGCTTTTAAGAACCATCTGAGTATGGATCGGCTGAGCTGTCATCGATTCCTGGCCAACCAGTTTCGACTTCTCCTGCATGGGCTGGCTTACCAGATGTTCGTCCGACTCCGCGATTATCTGTATGGAACCCCCTGGCAGAAACTCGAAATCGAAACTTTGCGTCGCCGGGTCCTCAAAATTGGGGCGCGGGTTCGACAAACCACTCGACGCATCTGGGCCCATCTTTCCTCCGGCTTTCCGGAGCAGGCCCTTTTCCTCCTCGTCTTGAATCGCCTTAACTCCAGCTAGCCTCTCCTAGCTCCCGAATGATCGTTTAGGACACTCATTCAGGCCCAACTCCGTCTGAAATTCACTCCCCCACCTACTCCACACGGCTCGTCCACAGAGATCCCTCGAAAATCCGCCTGTCGCACCTTCGATCTCCCGATTTGGGCCACTTTCGACTCTCTTTTCAACTCCGGCCTACGGTTCTTGCATAATCCGGGCTAAGTACTGGCATCCGGAATTACGCGACGTTTGCGAAGAGGTCTTGGGAGTCGAGGTCGAGGAGACCCGACCAGAAGAAGAGCTACCCTCTCGATTGCCCAGCCTTTTGTACCCCTGCGGGGACTGGCTTCTCATTGGGACCTTGTTTTGCGAAAGGTGTCGGTACCGAGACTGACCACGGCATACGCCCCTCCCCAGAGCCCCTGTTGCCACCCGAAAGTGTTGCCCGCTGTTGTCTGGCGGCCCATCTGTCGGAGAACGAACTTCCCGGAAATGGAGAACCACTCGAAGCTGTCAGCGCTTCTAAACGAAAAACAGCTTATTCGAGAGGAGATGCCATGAGACTCGCTGTCGGAATGTCTTGCCTATTCTTCATTCTGGGCCTCAACGTTCGACTGTCGGCGCAGCCCGCATTTCTAGCCCCCCTGCAGAAGGCCCTTCAGCACTTTAGTGCTGCGGGGAGCCTCGAGCAAAGCCAGAAAGCGCTCGAAACACTCGAGGAGCTCGCTGCTTCATTCTCGCAAGATTGGCAGGTGCAATATTGGACGGCCTTCGTCACGACCCAGGTGGCCCGCCAAAAAGCCCCGGCTGATCGGCCGGCGATGATGGATCGGGCCCAACTGCACCTGGATTTGTCCTCCCAGCGACAACCGGAAGGCTCTGCGCGGGTTCGCAGCGATCACTTCGCTTCGCAATACCTGATCGACGACTTCAGGGCCGGATCTTTCTGGGCCGCAGGAGATCAGTTGAATGGTATGAAGTACAATCTGCAGGCAAATGAGGCATTGGGAAAGGCCATCAAGGCCGATTTAGAGAATCCCCGCACTTACCTCCTCAGCGGCACTAAGCTCATCAGCGATTCGCGACGGACGCAGGATAGCTCTCTGATGTTGGCCGGGAAGTTACTCTTGCAAGAAGCGCAAGAGCTCTTTCAGAGGGACGACCCTCCTGCCGGCTTTCCTGACTGGGGTCGAGGTTGGATCTCGTTTTGGCTCACCCAGACGGATTTGGACAACTGATGAGCCTGCGAGGGCGAAAAAAGGGCCAGAGCCTTTTGGGAAAGCTCCGTGGAGCCGAGGAGTTCGGTCTCAGGCTGAGGCCGGCCGCCATCTTTTCTAACGGTCGCGTAGTTTGCCTGCGGCAGGCTACTCTGACCGCTGACGATGCTCCTGTCACCTCCAACACTGCCTCCGTCGATACGCCTTCCGAGTAACAGTTTCTATGCACTCGCCGAGCGGCGCGGGAGCTACGAGGGGGTGTGGGAAGGCGGCCTGCAGATTGACTCGTCAGATGTCGGAGTTACTGGGGGTCAACTCACCGGAGGACCACTCGGAGGGACTCTTTTTTCGCACTTATCGCGATTCGAACGTTACTTATAGTAGGGGCCCCGGCACCCCCCGGGTGGGGGTGTGCCTGCAGTGCGATAGAATTGGGGACGGGCACTGTTTCCAGCTCTGCTTCTTTGCGCTTCCGCAGTTTTCTCGCGACGCTAGCTGCGCACAGCAAAGGACCGTCGGTCCCTCGAAAGCGACCAGCATATAATCGATGTCATGAACACCCTCCTTCAAGCCAAATTGAAGAGGCTCCCGGCCCAGTCCGGAGTCTATCTCTTCAAAGATGCCGGAGGGGGAGTGATTTATATCGGCAAAGCCAAAAGCCTGCGCAGCCGGGTTCGCTCCTACTTTCGGAGTAGCCGAACCCTCGATGCCAAGACCGAGGTCTTGAAGGAGCACATTCGAGATCTAGACTACATTCTCACCGACAGCGAAATAGAAGCTCTGATTCTGGAAAGCACGCTGGTCAAGAAGAGGAAGCCCAAGTTCAACGTCAACCTCAAGGATGACAAGTCTTTTCTTCACATCAAGCTGACCGTCAATGAGCCCTTTCCGCGGGTGCTTCTGACCCGGCGAATCTTGAACGATGGGGCCCTCTACTTCGGCCCCTATCTGCCTGCCTCCCTGGCTCGCAACACGGTCAAGATCATCAACCGCCATTTTCTGTTGCGCACCTGTGACATCGAGATCGATGGGGAACTCGAGCGCCCCTGCCTGGAATACCACATCAAACGTTGTCTGGGGCCCTGCGTAGCCGGTCTCTGCAATGACCAAGAGTACAGGCAGGCGACAGCCGCAGTGGTGCTGCTACTAGAAGGAAAGAACGAGAGCCTGACCCGGCAACTTTTGACAAAGATGAAGAAGGCCGCCGGCGCTCGGAACTTTGAAGCCGCCGCCTTTTATCGAGATCGAATCAAGATGGTGCGAGATCTGGCGGAACGGCAGAAGATGATCTTGAGCGGGGTCTCTGACGTGGACATCTTTGCCTACCATCATCGTTCAAATCACCTGGCTCTGCAGCTGTTCACTCTGCGCGACGGGCGAGTGATCGGGAAGCGTGAGTTTTTCTGGGAAGATCTCAACTTCTTCAATCCAGCAGAGTTCCTGCGCGACGCGATCCAGCAGTACTACTTGAATGCTGGCTTCGTACCAGCGGCTATTTTTCTCCCGGTCGAGATTAACGATCAAGATCTGATCGCAGACTGGCTGACCGAAAAAGCGCGCCACCGGCGTGGACGCAAGGTACGGATACACATTCCACAGAGGGGAGCAAAACACGACCTACTTGTCTTGGTAGAGCGAAATGCCCGGATCGCTTTCGAGAACCGATTCCGGATTCAGCGATCTCGCAAGAAGGCATTGTTGCGGAGAGTTCAGGCTGAACTTTACCTTCCGACACTTCCCGCACACATCGAAGCTTTTGATATCTCGAATATTCAGGGCACCGAGACGGTAGCTTCAATGGTGGTTTGTCAGGGCGGCACCATGGATCGCAGTCAATATCGAAAGTTCAAGATTCGAGGAGTGCAGGGGCCAGACGATTTCGCATCGATGATCGAAGTCGTACGGCGCCGCTATAAGCGCTTGCTGAATGAGGGGACTCCGCTCCCCGACCTCATTCTGATCGACGGCGGAAAGGGTCAGCTTCACTCCGCCTACCAGGCCCTGGCCGAACTGGGGATTGAGGAGACTCCACTGGCCAGCATTGCCAAACGGGAAGAGCTCATCTTCATCAAAGGCCAGGAAGATCCGCTGCAGCTGGAACGCTACTCTCCGGTGCTCCAGCTGATTCAGGAGATCCGAGATGAAGCCCACCGCTTTGCCGTCACTTATCACCGGAGGCGCCGATCCATCCGGGATTTCGAGTCAGAGCTGGATCGGATCCCCGGTATTGGTGCCAAACGTAAGCTGCGCTTGCTCCGGAGTTTTGGCAGTGTGGCCCGAATCCGGCGAGCCAGCGTGTCCGAACTCGCTCCATTCCTGGGCGAGAAGCTTGCTGCGATCGTGAGAGAGAGGCTGGGAAAGGATGAAGGATGATTCGCAGCGATGCAGGCTCGGACCACTGCAGCCGTTTTTGCTTCGATACTCTGACCCTTGCCCTGGCTGGCCCTGCTCTTCCTGATAAGTGTCAGCGCAAGCTGGGCTTCGGAGAGGACAAGCATTGGCATCCCGGAATCGCGCGTAGGGAGCCAAGGCGACTCTCCATCCCGGGCCGGACAACCTCCAGAGCCGGAGTTCTGGTGCCAACGAATCGCCGCTTTCCCGCACTCTCGCTGCCGCTCGCCGCTCTGAGAGCGGCATTTCCAACTCCACGGCCCGGTTATCGATTCAAGCTGAACTCCTTTCGCAGCAGCCTTTGATTCCCTCAGCATTGGGAATTGGACCCCTGATCCCTTGGACCCTTTCCCCTCAAGCCTCTTCCTTTGGTGGTTCGAAACAGCGGCGGCAACGTGCCTCGTAAGGTGTCGGGGGCCACATCAAAAGCGGCCAGTGATCTAGTAGTTATATCCTCGCCTTGAACACATTTCAATCCTTGTGAAGGCCTCCGTGAGGAGGCTGTACGGCCTGCTGGTCGGGGCGGGTTTGCTGTGAGCCCGTGAGCAGGGCGTTCGTTGACCGGTTCGGCCGGTTCTTGGACCGCGAAGCTGGTCGATCCGGAATCTTCTTTCTTGTTGGTATGTCCAGTAGCAGAAGCGGTGCGTAACTGTGGGAAACGAGCGAGCACCGCGAGCCGTTTTCCAAGCGCTGTGGGAACGGTGGAAGAACCGATGCATGGGCCAGCTTCTCGATGTGACCGTTCTCCACGGTTTCCATAGCGCGGCAGTTTCCACGGCTTTCCGGTTCCGGATCATTTCTTTTCTCCTCGCTTCTTGGTCGACTTCTCCCGTTGCTGACGTTCGTAGAGGCGATAGCTCTTGCCTCGAATGAAGGTCACCTCCGAAACGTGTAGAAAACGATCCAGCAGCGCAGAGGTGGCCGCCGTGTCTCCTCCCAGCATCGCTCCCCAGTCCTCGAGTGGTCGGTTCGAACTGATAATGGTCGAGGTCTTCTGGTAGCGGCGATGCAGGATCTCCAGCAGATCTTCAGCCGCCGAGTCGGGCACTCTCCGAAGTCCCAGATCCTCGATGATCAGCAGCGGGATCCGGGTCATCTCTGCAATGTAGGGTCGGCGCATCCCGGTGGCAGTGGCTTCAGCGATGTCCTCGAGCAGATCGAAAGCCGACTTGTACTGTACCCGGTGACCCGCTTCCACAGCCTTGATTCCCACCGTGATGATCAGATGTGTTTTGCCGACTCCCGCCTGACCGATGACCAACCAGCCGCGACACTGTTCGATGAATCGGCAAGTGGCCAGATCAAAGATCTGCTGCCGATTGATCGAGGTGTTGAAAGAGAACCTGAAGTCCTCCAAGAGTTTGCGTTCCGGGAACTGGGCCTGGCGGAGACATCGCTCCAGCAAACGGTCGCGCCGGCGGGTGAGTTCGTCGTCGATGAGCAGCTCAAAGAACTCCTGATGAGAGAGACGGCCCTGGATGGCTTGTTGCAGCCGTACGTCAAAGACCTGGGCCAGGCCCGAGAGCCTGAGGTGGCGAAGTTTCCGTTCCAGTTCCAATGAGATCATTCCGGGTCTCCTGAGCTGGGAGTGAGTTGGTACTCAGACAGCGGCCGAATCAACTCGTGGTCGGAGGTGAATAGAGAGCGTTGCGGCACGTCTAGTCGCTTGCATAAAGCCACCAGGGTCCGATAGCGGAAGGCATCGTGAGAGAGAGCCTTGGCACAGGCTTCATTGACGACCGTGGCCGGGGGTAGCGTCGGGTCAAAGAGATCATGCCTCTCAGGAGCCGGTAGGCCAACACGTCGCGCACCTCCAGGGCTCGCACTGCCCAGCGGTGAGCATCAGAGCCAATCCTGCGGGCTTGCCCGAGCAGCTGACTCTCAGTTCGATAATGAGCGTAGCGTTTGCGTTCCGGAAGATGTGTGGGTTCGGTCTGGAACTGGCCGGGTTTCCGCTTGGGATGCAGGACGACTTGCTGCTCTCGGAAAAAGACTCGGACGATCCGGTCATCCCAGTGCACAGCCACTTCACAGCCAAGCAGATGATTGGGTACCGAGTAGAAGGCTCGATCGACTTCGATGTGGCCATCCACGGAGACCGTGCGACGGCCGGTACGGAAGAAACTGAAGCGGGAGTCGGGTAGAGGTCGAAGACCCTTCTGTTCCTCCAGGAATCGGGGCCAGACCTGCTGTTTGGTGGTGCCGTGGATGCGCTGTCGGGCGACCCGCTCGTTCCAGTTCCGTAGATGCTCATTCTGCTCGGCCAGACTCTCGAACCGTCTGCCCTTCAGGGCACTGGACTTTGTATATCCGATCGTCCTTTCGACTTTTCCATTCTCATTTGGAGAGCCAGGATGGATGGGAATGATGGCAAAACTATAGTGACGGCCCAGCGCACTGAAAACGGCGTTGATCTCGGGATCGACAAAGCAGGCTCGCGTGACTCCGGCCTTCAGGTTATCCAAGCAAACCACGTCTACCGAGCCACCAAACCAGTGGAAGGCATTCTCGACACAACGGACGAAGGTCTCCAGATCCTGCCGCCAGACGACCTCCTCATACGAGTGGCGGGAATAACACAGCACTGCCTTGAACAGGTGGGGGCGACGGTACCGGCCCGATTCGGTTTGTGTCAGAGCTGCTTTGCCAAAGTCCACCTGCATGTCCCGACCGGGTGGAGTTTCCACCCGAGCGAAGACTCGTGGACTCTCGGCTTTGAGCTTTCTGCAAAACCGTTTGACGGAGTTATACGCTCCATCGAAGCCATGCTCCAAAACCAGGTCTTGCCAGATCCGCTTGGCATGCAACCCCAGCTCAAGCTTCTTCTGGATTTCCTCCCGAAAAGGCTCACACGAGCTGCGCCGACCCGGGGGCCGCTTTGGCCGCTTTTGCTCACCCGAGCCGGGGGCCACTTTGGCCGGTTTTGAATCTCGGGACGGATCATGTCGGGCTACAGTCTCTCGACGAACTCCTGTTTCTCGCTCGATCCGCCGATACGACCAGCCCAGCTTCAATAGCGCCACAACCGTTTGTTTCTTCTCCATTTTCAGTACATTGACCATCGGCGCATCCTACGAGGGATGCAGCTCTCAATGGCTCCTGAAAATGGCCGGTTTTGAAGTGGCCCTCACTGGCCGCTTTTGGGTGGCCCCTGACATCGTAAGCGTCTGAAGCTCCTACCAGAATCAGTTCCTGATTGCTCACGAGTCGCTGAGTACAGTTGGCGGGATTCCCACAACGGACGCAAATCGCCAGCGTCTTAGTGATGTATTCGGCGACGGCCAACAGAGAGGGGATAGGATCGAAGGGTTGGCCACGGTAGTCGGTATCCAGACCGGCCACGATGACCCGCTTTCCCAGATTGGCGAGCTTCTCACAAACTTCCACGAGACCTGCGTCAAAGAACTGTCCCTCGTCGATTCCAACCACCTCGGTACGATCTTCAATCGCGTCCAAGATCTCCTGTGCAGTTGACACAGCTTCCGAAGCGATTGTCACTTCGCTGTGGGAAACGATTTGTCCCTTGCTGAAGCGGTCGTCCAGCCTCGGCTTGAAGACTTGCACCCTCTGGCGTGCGATTTGGGCACGTCGCAGTCTTCGGATCAGCTCCTCACTCTTGCCCGAGAACATGCTTCCACAGATAACCTCGATGCAGCCGGTGAAATTCCGAATCCAATTGTTCATCTCCTGAACTCAACACCAAGTAGGTAGGTTTAGGTCAGCGATAGGCGGAAGGATTGTAAAAGGGTGCACAGGCGGCAATCAACGCAACTACGAAAGAGTGCTTGCGATTGATGATGTCCCGGGTCAGCACGCCCCAGGTACCTTGATTGCTGCGCACGTCGGTCTGCTCGAGAAACCGGTCGATGACGATCCCTAACTCAATTCCGCGATCGATCACCGCATTCGAGATCTTAGGTGGTATGAAGATCCCCCCACCATGTCCGAAATACCCCGCTTGCCCATCGCTCACATAGGCCCAGCTCTCCAAAAAGACTTGGCGCCGCGCACCTTGATCATCGGCAATGTTGAAGCCCCCTTCCAACCCGACGTAGTAATCCGCTTCTGTTTTTTCCCGTTTCAGCTGAAGCATCAGACTTTCGACACGACCGCGAGCCCCATTCATGAGCTGCTTCGCACTGACCGGCATCTTCGGAGCTCCGCTCGCCACATCGTAGCTCGGAAAGTGCACAGCCTCCTTCTTGTCGTCGAGGATTTGGGCAGAAAAGATGTCCCACGCTTCTTTGACCGCTGCGACCTTGGGAGCGCAGGTGCTTCCAATGGCGACTTTCATGTTCCGCGCGATTTTAGCGCTGTGCTCTGACAGCCCCTATGGACTCCAACAGAGCGGCATGGAGACTCCCATTCGAGACCACAATTTCACCATCGTAGATGGTCCCAGGAGCCCCATCAAATCGGCTCACGACCCCTCCTGCCTCACGAACGATGAGAGTCCCAGCGGCTACATCCCAGGCACTCAGCGAAAGCTCCCAAAAGCCATCGAACCGGCCACAGGCTACGTAGCACAGATCGAGAGCAGCCGAGCCATCGCGGCGAATCGCTCGAGCCTGCCGGATCAAAGCGTTGAACAACTCCAAGTTCTGTTCTACCGCTTCTGGCTGATATGAGAACCCGGTACTCAGCATGGCATTCTCGAGAGTCGCCTCGATCGAGACCCGAATGGGCTGACCATTCAATTCTGCTCCAGCTCCGCTAATTGCGGAAAAGGTCTCCAACGTGATGGGATCGTGGACCACCCCGAGCACTATCTTCCCCTGAAACTCGAGACCGATCGAGACGCAAAAGAAACGATAACCGTGCGCATAATTCGTCGTGCCGTCCAGAGGGTCGATGACCCACTTCCAAGGGCTACTGGACTGACTCTGCCCCCGTTCTTCGGCTAGAATCTGATGATCTGGATAGGCAGTCAGCAAACGGCTCACAATCAGTTCTTCCGAAGCCAGATCCATCTCGGTGACCAGATTGATCCGGCCCTTCTTTGCGATGGCAAAGGAACTCCCATGACGTTCCCTGAGGAGGCTTCCTGCCTCCTGTGCCGCCGCGATGGCACGGTCTTGAAACGATTCGAGTGAGTGGCTGTCTATTCCTTGGTTTTCCATCTAGTCGTTTCTCTCGAGCAGCGCAACCGCCTGCACGGCAATCCCCTCGCCTCTTCCGATCGTGCCACAGGCTTCCATCGTCGTGGCCTTGATCCCGATGGCGGCTCGATCCAGGCCAAGTGCCTGGCTCAAGTTCTGTCGAATCGATTCAACGTGAGGGGCAAGCCGCGGTGATTCTGCCACCACGACCATATCGACATTACCCACCTCAAACCCCTGCTCGCGAACCAGTGCGAGAATCCTCTCGAGGAGGACCAGGCTGGAGATGTTCTCATAATCGGGCTCGCTGTCAGGGAAATAGCTCCCGATGTCATTGAGCCCGACCGCCCCTAGCAGAGCGTCACCCAGGGCGTGCAGCAAAGCATCCGCGTCGGAGTGCCCCTTCAGTCCCATAGTGTGAGGAATGTGGACTCCTCCCAAAACCAGAGGGCGCCCCTCGACGAAAGGATGGAAGTCGAAACCGAGACCGACACGAAACATTCGCCACTCCCGTTCAAATCTGACTGGATTCTTGATTCTGCCACCCGAGATGGGCACTCTCCAGGTCTCGCGGCCAAGTGATCTTGATGTTGGCCGGATCTCCATGAACCCATTCGACTGTCTTTCCCCTAAGCTCGACGAGAGAAGCTTCGTCGGTTCCCTGCACCCCCTCTTGGGATGCCCACTCCAGCACTTCCTCCAAAAGATTACGCTGGAAGGCTTGAGGAGTCTGAACCAGGACGAGTTGGTTTCGATCCAAGGTCCGAATAATCCGGCGTCCTCTCACCTGTTTTACGGTCTCAGAAATGGGGCAGGCTGGAATGCAGGCTCCAGTCTGATCGAGACCTCGTAAGACTCTCTCGACAAGGTCTGGAGATACAAAAGGGCGAGCGGCATCGTGAACCAGTACTCGGGTCACCTCAGGGGGAAGCGCCCGGACTCCCTGGCGGACGGATTCTTGGCGCGTCTCTCCGCCGGGTACCACTCGGACATCAATCCACTCGGGATTTCCCCGAAGCTGGCTGCGCACTCGATCTAAGTGCTCGAGGTTTGTGACGATCACCCGAGCGCTACTGAATCGAGCGATCTGGGAAAAGGCGTGGAGATAGACTGGGCTACCTTCCACTTCCAGAAACTGCTTGGGAATCTCAGAACCGAAACGTTGTCCAGATCCGGCAGCGGCCAGGACGAGTCCAATCAAAGTCGCGAAACCCGTTGCGGCTGGCTGTACTCGCTCCCCGCCTGCCCTTGCCCCTCGACGCTGAAGCGCCCGAAGATCATCTTGCCGGCCGTGGTCTGCAGGACGCTGGTGACCTGAATATCGATATTCTTGCCGATCATGCGACGGGCATTGTCAACCACCACCATGGTGCCGTCATCCAGATAGGCAACTCCTTGATTGTATTCTTTGCCTTCTTTCAGGATGAAGACCTTCATGCTTTCGCCAGGGAGGACGACCGGTTTCAGGGAGTTGGCTAGTTCGTTGATATTCAGGACGGCGACGCCACGCAGTTGGGCTACTTTGTTCAGGTTGAAATCATTAGTGACGATGGTTCCCCCCTGCTCCTTGGCCAGTTCTATCAGCTTGTGGTCAACGGCTCTGATCTCGGGAAAATCGTCTTCTACGATATTCACACTGACGTTCGACTTCTTCTGGATCTGACGCAGAATGTCAAGCCCTCGTCGGCCTCGATTGCGCTTGATCGAGTCAGACGAATCAGCGACCAGCTGAAGCTCTTTCAGGACGAACTCGGGAACCGTGATGGGACCTTCCAGAAAACCGGTCTCGATGATATCGGCCACCCGCCCATCGATCACGACACTGGTGTCCAGGATCTTGGCGCTCCGGCGCGCTCGCTCTTTGAAAATCCCTCCCAGGTTAATATTCAGCAAATCTCCTTTGGCAATCCCCACCATCAAACCCAGATAGGTCATGAGGGCCAGCGTCAAGACTTGCAAGAAGGTGGCCGTGGCCGGCTCCAGGACGACCATGTTACTGAGGATGTTACTGACTAGTAGAGCCCCCAGCAGGCCTACGAGGGATCCGAAAACCGCCCCAATCAAGGTGCGCATTGAGCAGCGGCGAACGACTTGTTCGGCAATTAGGATGGAGACTGCGATAGCCGCGCCCAGGGTAGCCGCAACCGAGAACCTCAGGTTAATGGGATTCAGAAAGGCTGTAGCAAAGGTGAGAGCAACCACGAACAGACTTCGGAACAGCCACACGATCATTGTTGCCAGTACCTCCTAAAGAGCTACACCACCAAGTCTATTTTAGTAGTTCAGGCGTGTCTCTGTCCAGCGCGCGCAAGAAAGCGGAGACCGAGGATACGCCGACCGGCTTGATACGTGTTTGTTTCTCCGAGAGCGGCAAATTGCTCTTGGGGAGCAAGGCTCGCGTAAAACCCAGGGCAGCTGCCTCCTTGATTCTGACCAGGGCTCGGTTGACGGCGCGGATCTCGCCGGCCAGGCCAACTTCGCCGGATACAACCGTGTTGGGATCGACCGGAATTTCCCGCAGACTGGAGAGCATGGAGGCAAGAATTGCTAGATCTGCGGCTGGCTCGAGAAGGCTCAATCCGCCCGCGACATTGACATAAACATCGGTCCCCAGCAGTTCCAGTCCCAGGCGCTTTTCGAGCATGGCCAGGAGTAGGGATACGCGGTTGGGGTCGACTCCACTGCACATCCGACGGGCTGTGCTGTAACGGCTTCGACTCACGAGAGCCTGCATCTCGACGAGGCCCGGTCGCGACCCTTCCAGAGTGCACACCACAACTGAGCCTGGAACATCCAGAGCTCGCTCTGCAAGAAAGAGTTGAGAAGGGTTGTCGATCGCCGCCAACCCCGCCCCCGTCATCTCAAAGATTCCTAGTTCGTGAATGGGTCCAAAGCGGTTCTTGATGGTCCTCACAATCTTCTGGTTCTGGTGACGTTCCCCTTCGAAATACAAGACCACATCGACCACATGCTCTAACATCTTGGGGCCGGCGAGAGCGCCTTCTTTATTGATATGATCGATCAGCAGAATCGACAGGTGGTGCTTCTTGGCAAATTCCATGAAGAGGGCGGCGCACTCCCGGATCTGAGAGATGCTCCCTGGAATCGACTCCAGACGTGAGGAATGAACGGTCTGAATCGAGTCGATGATCAGCAGATCGGGCTTGAGTCTCTCTGCCTGGACGAGAATCGACTCGAGTTGCGTATCCGTGGCCAGGTAGAGCGCCTTGCCGTTGACCCCAGCCGCTCCCCCCCCAGTCGAATCTGCTGTGGCGATTCTTCCCCAGCCAGATAGAGCACTTTTCGTCCGCTGCAGGCCAGTCCGTCGGCCACCTGGAGCACCAGCGTCGACTTTCCGATTCCGGGCTCACCTCCCAGCAGGATGAGTCCACCCGGTACCAATCCTCCCCCCAACACGCGATCGAACTCGGCATTCCCGGTCTCAATCCGAGGGGCGTGACTGGAATCGAGATTCGTGTAAAAAAGCAAATCGTCGGAAGCGACCTGAACCGGCGCGCCAGCTGTTGCGGCCCGCTCTTCGATCAGGCTATCCCACTCACCACAGCCCGAACAGCGCCCCATCCACTTCGGGGCTTGCAGACCACAGACCTGGCAGACGTAGAATGAACGTTTGGCAAGTGAAGACATGCTGGCATTCTATCTTCCGACGGTGTCGCAGACCGGGTCGAACGATGGAGGCCATCGCCTTCCGTCTCTCTCCGTGAGCTCGACTCACAAGACCCGTGTTCGCGACCGCACCCCAATACTCGGACAGGCTCCTAGCCCGGATAATTCACGCGTTTTCGAAGCGAAGGGCCGGAAGCACCGCTCTGACAAGGCTTTACTCCCGAGGGCCCCGCAGTCATAGTCATGCACTCTGTCGAGGAGCCCGAGGGGGGTAACGCAGTCAGAGCGGATGATCCCGGCCCTGCAGCCGAAAACTCGTGCATTATCCGGGCTAGTGAATACAACTTGCCTGATTTTGTGCCCCGGGCGCCTTGTGCACAAGGCGGAGCTGCACTCCGCACTCCAAGGCCTTCGGCAGTTTCCTTCCTGACTGATCCGGCGCAGCCGGGGGATGGGCTAGCCCGAACATCGGAGACTCACTTCAGGCAGAGCCTCCCTTTACAACACAAACGCGGTGGCCAATACTTTATCCCACGTGAGGTCCTCAGGTCGGCAGAACCACTATCTTCCCAGGAGCTTCAAAGGCCGAGTTGCGGTCGGTCTCTTTCTCCTCTTTTTCTTGCTCAGTCAGCCTCCACTGGTCTTCTGGTTGGCTAATCGTATTGAGCCCGTCTTGTTGGGAATGCCCTTCCTCTATCTCTTCTTGTTGGTGGATTACTTCATCCTGATCGGTATCCTGATCTGGTCTCGCCGGAAAGGAGTCTGATGTGCCAGGATGGATGATCTCCACTGGCCTCGTCTTCGCTTATCTCCTGTTCACGCTGGTGCTGGGATACTTCGCGAACCGAGCCCTGACAGTTGATCTGGAAGATTTCCTGTTGTACGGCCGCAAAGCCGGTTTTGTACTGCTCTACCTGACCGTAGTCGCCTCCTTCCACTCGGCTTTCGCCTTTCTCGGGTCGGGCGGCTTCTTCTTCCGGCACGGGATCGGCTTCTGGGATGCCGGAGCCTGGACCGTGTTGGTGGGAGCCATAACCTACGTGCTGGGCTCTCGCATCTGGGCTTTGGGGAAGCGTTTCGGCTATATGACTCCAGCTGATCTGGTGGCCGACTTCTATGAGAGTGAAGCTGTCCGAGTGGTGGTAGCCCTGGTCTCGGTGGGCTTTACGATCCTCTACATTCAAGTCCAGGCTCAGGGCCTTAGATACATCATTTCGGTCGCTTCAGGGGGGCGGATTTCTTTCAAGTTCGGGACCTTGATCCTGCTTCTCGTGGCCGCGGGCTACCTCATGGCCGGGGGCCTGCGGGCCGTTTACTGGACCGATGTCCTGCAGGGTGTCTGGATGTACGTGGCAGTCTGGGTGGGCGCATTGGTGCTCACCTAGCGCCTCTTTGGAGGTCCCTTGGGACTCTGGAGACGGCTCATCGAGGAAAGGCCGGCTCTGCTCACCCTTCCGGGACCAGAAGGCTACTTCACTCCCGGAATGTGGATCGGCATGACCATCGTTTTCTCTTTTGGAATCGTCTTCCAACCCCACATCATGATTCGTTATTTCACTGCTGACTCGGGTAAGACCGTGAAATGGCTCGGCGCCACGACCCCGTTGTTCTTGATGACCCTCTACATCCCGGCAGCCTTAGTGGGACTCGGCGGAGCGTTGGCGATGCCCGATCTGGAGGTGCCCGATCGCATCTTTCCCGAGCTGCTATTCCAGTACGCTCCTCCCTGGCTGACCGGGATCATCCTGGCAGGAGCGACTGCCGCAGCCATGTCGACTCTGGATTCGATTCTGCACTCCAACATGACCGTCTTAACCCGGGACATCTACCAGCGTTATATCAAGCCGGATGCAGAAGCCAGCCACTACATCGCTGTGGGACGAGTGATCGTGGTCGCCCTCCTCGTCATCGGCTATCAACTGTCAGTCACGGCCTCCGGCCTGCTGGTGAGCCTGGTCGCTCTTTCGGGTGCAGGAGCACTGCAGCTGATGCCGGCTATCATGGGAGTCTGCTTTCCCACCCGGCGGGTGCTCAGCAAAACCGGAGTGCTGGCGGGAATCGGAGTCGGTCTGGGGGTGATGGTGCTGACCCTGGTGAGCTGGCCTCATCCCGGAGGTCTTCATGGCGGAGTGTGGGCCATTCTCGCCAATTGGATCACCGCCCTCGGCGTATCACGATTCAGCCAAGCCCCCAGCCAAACCACCGTCGAGCGCATTCATGGAGCTGTCGAAGAGTTCGTTTATGGTCGGGAGTGAAGCGATCTTATCAAAAAGAACCAACCCGACCAGAGCCCGCAGCTAGCCTGGACAACGCAAGCGTTGTAGGCCGCATCCTAGACGATTGAGTCAAGTTTGGCGGCGGGGTTTTTCGTGTCGCGCAAAACCTGGGTCTGCCGAACGCTAGCTAGTGCACTGCCCGGAAAGTTCCCGATGTTAATTGTCAGGGTAGTTTGCTATTGTTGGGCATGGCAAGACCCCACATTCGACTAAAGCTACCCGAACAAGATCGAAGAATACTGGAGTCCTGGTTGCGGGCTTCCAAGACCGATCGAGTCTTGGCCGAACGGGCTCAAATAATTCTGGCTTGCGGCCAGGGGCTGACGGCGACTGAAGTTGCGGAAAGGCTCTCCAAGCGGCTAATGAGTGTGCAAATGTGGCGCAGGCGCTATCTTGAGCAGGGAGTGTCAGGACTGGAGGATCGACCTCGATCGGGCCCTCCGCGGAAGCTATCGCATGCCAATGTGCGAGCTATTCTCAAAGCCACCGTTGAACGCATCCCACGGGAATCGACCTACTGGAGTGTGCGACTGATGGCCGAACACTCCGGAGTGAGCAAACATCAAGTCGCCCAGATCTGGAAGGCAGCCGACCTGAAGCCGCATCGAGTCCGTAACTTTAAAATCAGCAACGATCCTCACTTCGCCGAAAAGGTAATCGATGTGGTGGGGCTGTATATGGATCCGCCCGACAATGCGCTGGTTCTATCCGTGGACGAGAAAACTGAGATCCAGGCTCTGGATAGAACTCAGCCGATGCTCCAGCTCAGACCGGGACAGATCCAACGCCGGACACACGATTACAAGCGCCACGGTACAGCCAGTCTGTATGCCGCATTCGATGTGGTGACAGGTGAGGTCATGGGCCGCATCACCAATAGGCACCGAGCCAAGGAGTTCCTGGCTTTTCTCCGCCAGATTGATCAAGCGGTCGAGCCCGAACTGGATGTCCACTTAATCCTGGACAACTCGAGCACTCATAAGACCACGCAGGTTCAAAGCTGGCTGGCCCAGCGGCCCCGATACCACCTCCACTTTACGCCCACTAGCGCCTCCTGGCTCAATGCCGTCGAAAGCTGGTTCTCACAGCTGGAGCGCCGTTCGATCTACAGAAACTCTTTCAGCAGCGTCCAAGAGTTGAGACAGGAAATCAAAAGATATATTCGGGTTCACAATCAACGCTTGGCCAAGCCCTTCAAGTGGCGCGCCACTGCTGACTCAATCCTGGCAAAGGTCCAAAATGCTCGCGAATCGCTCGGCCACTATTAACATCGGGAACTTATCGGACAGTGCACTAGCAAGGCGGACGCGAAGGCGATCAAACGTCTCGAGATCCCACCCGAGTTCATGATAGCTCCGGCCAGGATGAACAACGGAATGGCGATCAGAGGGAACTTGGTTGCTCCATCGAACATCAGGATGCCGACGTTGGGTAAGGCCGCGACACCTGAAGTAAAGAGCATCTCCAGGGTCGCAACTGCCGCCAATGCGATTCCGATTGGCACATCGATCAGGACCAGCAGTAACAGGACGAGGAACATCCAAAAGAGAGTCACTCTCTATCCCTCAACCGGCTATCGGATCGGCTCCTCAGGCCGGAAAAGCGATCCGGAAGGCCCAATAGTTCGGCTAGAATGCAGAGGATCCCGCCGATCGGAATTACCGACTGGGCGACCTGAACCGGCATCCAGGGCAAACTGACCAGGTAGGTTCCCGAGAGAGCCCTCATCACCTGGAGCCCAGCCCACGCCATGACGAGGAGGAATCCTACAACCACCAACTCGCGAAGAACCAACGCAACTCTCCGAGGGACCGGGCCGAGTTTTTCGACCAGCGCGGGGAAACCGATGTGGGCATGCCTCAGAACGGCGAGGGAGGCTCCGTAGTAGGTGAGCCAGGCGAGCAGAATAGAAGCAACTTCGTCATACCAGACCAGAGCTGGCTCGTCGGAAGACCACTCCCGCCACCACCACAAGAGCCAGGCACACCAGTAGAGCCACAACGATGGCTTCCAGGATCTTCTCGAAGATGTGTCGCAACTTCAACGGCTTCCAGGAGTCTCGAGAGCTCGATCGATCAGCTCCTGCCCCCCGGCCACCTGGGACGCGAACTCGGCATAGACTGGCTGACTGGCTTGTCGAAATGCGTCTAGCTGAGGTCTATTGATCTGGATTCCTGCCTGCTCGAGCTGATCGACGGCGTTGGCATCGAGTTCGGCCGCCGTCTGATAAACAGAATCTTGGACTTCGCGTGCCGTTTCTTCGATCACCCGGCGAAGCTCCTCTGGAATCCGCTGCCAATGTTGTGCCGAAACGGTCAGATAAGCAGGGGTGTAGACGTGCCAGGTCAAGGAAAGGAACTTCTGAACTTCCTGCAATCGCGAAGAGTAGATCTGAATCAAAGGATTCTCTTGGCCGTCCATCACCCCGGTCTGGAGGGCCACGAAGACCTCGGACAGGGGCATGGGAGTAGGGTTCGCTCCGAAGGCCTGGAACATCCGAACCCGCCATCGACCGGAAGGTGTGCGCAGCTTGATACCCGCCAGGTCAGCGGGTTTCTCGATGGGCCGAAGGTTATTCGTGATATGGCGGAAACCATTCTCCCAGATTGCCAACAGCTTGTAGCCGGCTTCCTCGGCGAGGGGAGCCATGCGTGGCCAGACAATCTCACGTTCGATGTGCCTCATGTGATCTCGGTCGCGGATCAAATAGGGCATATCGAAAAGCCCGAATATATCGACATAGGAGGACATGATGGTTGAAGGCAGGGCAAAATCGACGGTCCCCACCTTGAGCTTGCGCAGCAGCACTTCGTCCCCGCCGATCTGGCTCGACCCGAAGACCTGAATCTCGAGCTTCCCGGCCAGACGTTGATTGACCCGGCGAGCAAACTCTTCGGCCGAGCGAGCAAAGAGTGAACCAGGAGCTCCGACATGTCCCAGGCTGAGTTGCCGAACGTTGTCGGTCGGCGCGCCTCCACACGCCACCAGTAGCAGGAGCAGCGCGATCCCTGAAATCCAACAAAACCCGAGCAGCGATCTCATCGATTCCCCTATTTCTTGGCCAATTCGGATCGGCTGCGCAGCACCTGGAGTGCGGCCTTCACCCCTTCTTCGCGGATCGCACTCCCGCCAGTTGAAGGCCCATTTCAATTCCACACAAAGCGCCCGCCAGCATCAGCTCATTCAGGCTTCCCAGGTGCCCTATCCGAAAGACCCTTCCTTTGAGTCGGCCCAGACCGGTCCCGAGCGAAAGGTCGAACCGGTCCAAGATGAGATCCCGAATAGCATCCGAGTCGAAACCCTCCGGAAGCAGCACAGCAGTCAGCACCGGGCTGAAGTGCTGAGGGCTCTGGCAAAAGATCTCCAGTCCCCATCCCCGAACCGCCGCCCGGGTAGCTTCAGCCAAATGCTGATGGCGCCGGTAGACCTGCTCAAACCCCTCTTCCTGGAGCATGGTTATCGCTTCACTCAGCCCATATAGCAGATTGGTCGCGGGAGTGGATGGAAAGAACCCGGTTTCGTTCGAGCTGAGATGAGACTTCCAGTCCCAATAGGCGCGCGGCAGCGACGCAAACTCAGCAGCAGCCAGAGCCCTGGGGCTGACTGCCTGAATGGCCAGCCCGGGAGGAAGCATCATGCCCTTCTGCGAGCTCGAGACGGTGACGTCCACCCCCCACTTCTCATGCTCGACCAGGATCGATCCGAGAGAAGAAACAGTGTCCACAAGCAGTAGAGCCGGATGCCTCATCTGGTCGAGCACTCGTCGCACGTCGGGGACATGATTGGTCACACCGCTCGAGGTCTCGTTATGGACCAGCAAGACCGCCTTGATCTCCCCCTCAGGATCCTCACTCAGTCGTTCAGCTACGCGATTCGGATCGACCGCAGTTTCCCAGGGCAAGTCGAGGATCTCGACTTTCAAACCGAGCTTCTGGGCAGTGTTCTGCCAAATCGTCGCGAAGAATCCGTTGTGGATCACCAGAATCGTGTCACCAGCCGACAGCGTGTTGACCAGCGCAGCTTCCTGGGCACCACTGCCCGACGATGGAAACAAGAAGACAGGGCCGGAGGTACCGATCAGCTCGCGCAGACCCGGCAAAACGCCGAGCACCAGTTCCGCGAACTCCGGGCCGCGATGATCGATGGTAGGGCGGTCGATCGCTCTGAGAATGCGATCGGGAACGTTTGACGGCCCGGGAATGTGCAGAAAGTGGCGACCACTTCGAAAACTCACTTTAAAACCCCCAAGAATGCAGCCCGAGAGTCTACCGAAGTGGCGATTCTAGCATGAGCTTCTCCGATAATCCCAGAGCCCTGTTGGCCATCTTGACCCCCATTTCAGTACCTGCTAACCTCCGAATTCTTATCATGAAGTCACTGACGGAACCAAAGATCTCTCTTTCCGCTCTCTTGTACTTGTTGCTCATGGGAACTCTCCTCTCTGGTCCCATTGCCCGCCTGGACACCGTGGCTACCGGCCTGGCTCGTCTCTCGGACATCGCAACCGCCGGTGACGGGACGGGACGGCTGTTTGCCGCGGAGCTGGTCGGGCGCGTTCGGGTCATTCGTGACGGAGTCTTGTTGGAAAGGCCCTTCCTGGACATTACCAGTCGAGTTTCCGAACTCGGCGAAGGCGGCCTGATCGGGCTGACATTCCACCCACGATATGAACAAAACGGACGCTTGTTCGTGACTTACACCGCCGGTCCCGAGCACTTTTTCAAGACCATAATCGCCGAGTACAAGGTGTCACCCGAAGATCCCGATCGGGTTGATTCTGGCCCGCCCCCGCTGGCACCCGCCGAGCGAATTATCATGGAGATCGCGCAACCCACTTCGGTTCACCAGGCAGGAGACCTCGCCTTCGGGCCAGATGGGATGCTCTACATCTCGTCCGGTGACGGCGACCCTCCGGGACGGGAAGCTGGTGACCAGTCACAAGATCTGGGCAGCCTCCTGGGGAAGATCCTGCGCATCGATGTCGAGGACGAGAATCTAACCTACAGCATTCCTCCCGACAATCCATTCGTTGGACAGGAGGGTGCACGTCCAGAGATCTGGGCATACGGCTTTCGTAATCCTTTCCGCTTCGGGTTCGACCCCGGGTCGGGGCGGCTTTTCCTGGGCGACGTTGGTGATAGCCGAATCGAGGAAGTTGACCTCGTTGTCAAAGGGGGAAACTACGGGTGGCCGAGACTGGAAGGCAGCGCGTGCTTCCCGCCCGAAATCGAGGAGTGCGACACGGAAGGATTCATACCGGCCATCCATGAGTTCAGGCGGACAGACGGAAAGGCCGTCATCGGAGGGCTCGTCTACCGGGGTCCTCAACCGACTCCCCTGTTTGGTGCCTACATCTTTGCCGACTTCGTATTGGGGAGGGTTTGGGCGCTGCAGGAAACATCAAGGGGTGTGTGGCAGCGCCATCTACTTGCGAAAATGGTCTTTCCTGTGGCCTTCGCTCAGGACGAGGCTGGGGAACTGTATGTCGCCGGAAATCTTGGGACCATCTTCCGAATCAGTTTCCTTTGGACGGAGGTCTTTGCCCAAGTTGCCGACGGAAACACACCGATCGGTGTGTTTCGAAGCTCGATCCTGATCTCCAATGATGGGGACCAAGAGACGAGCGGCGAGCTTTTCTTCGTAGCTCCCGACGGTGCCCAGCAGCCAGTTACTATCGACGACACCAGTGACTTGTCCTTCCGGTTTAGGATTCCAGCCAAGTCGACTCGGATCTTCAAAACAGATGGAACCGCGGATCCTTTTTTTTCGGGTTGGGCGGTTTTCTTTTCGGAACGCCGTCTGAAGGGCGGTCATCCTTCAGTTGAGTGAAAACGACGAAGTTCTGGCCGAGGCAGGCTGTTCGGGCGCAGTGGTTGGAAAAGAGTTCGTGGCGGCCGTGAACCGCACTTCTTCGGGAGTCGATACCGCCGTGGCAGTCGTCAACCCTTCACTCATGTCCGACCTCAGCATGCGATTATCGGTGCGCAGCCCGGACGGGACTGAAATCGACTCTCTCGAACTGGCGCTGCCCCCCCTCGAGCAACGGGCGCTCTTCGTTAACCAGATCACTCCCCTACCCTCCGATTTTCAGGGGACGATTGTGATCGAATCCGGCCGAGAATTCGCCGCAGCCGTGCTCCAAACGGTAGGCGGCATTCACTCGGCTGGACGCTGAGAGACAGTTACTCAGTCGTTGTTTGCTGCGGGTGACAATTCGACGTCGATTGCCTGGGAAGGGTAGCAAGTGACCTCCGCTTCGAAATAGTCACTAAGCCCGGATGAATGTAGGCTGAGAGCCCACCGGAGCGGCGATTCTAGCATCAGCAGCTCCGACAATCCCAGGCCTCTGAAGTCATCTCGACCCTCATTCTCGTACCTGCTAACCTCGGCATCCAAAACAGATTCTCAATCGTGAATTCACCGATCAAACCAAAGATTTCTTTCTTAGGTCTGGCGTTCCCGTTATTGCTGGGAACCCTCTTCTCTGGTCCCATTGCGCGCCTGGATCCCGTGGCTACCGGGCTGGCGCGTCTCTCGGATATCGCAACCGCCGGCGACGGGTCGGGACGGCTATTTGCGGCCGAGTTGGCTGGGCGTATTCGAGTCATCCGCGACGGAGTCTTGTTGGAAACGCCCTTTTTGAACATTACTAATCGAGTTTCCGAACTCGGCGAGGGCGGCCTGATCGGGCTGGCTTTCCACCCACAATATGCTCAGAACGGACGCTTCTTCGTGGCTTACACCTCCGGGTCTCGGCCAGCCTTCAAGACCATCATCTCCGAATACAAGGTGTCAGACGATCCCGATCGGGCTGCTTCTGGCCGGGCACCCATATCCGGCGAGCGAATCATCATGGTGATCGAGCAGCCCACCGTTGTTCACCAAGCCGGAGATCTCGCCTTTGGACCCGATGGGATGCTCTACATCTCGTCCGGCGACGGCGGCCCTCCAGGACCCAACATCGGCGATCAGGCCCAGGACCTGGGCAGCCTCCTGGGGAAGATCCTGCGCATCGATGTCAACGACACGAATCAAGCCTACTGCGTTCCTCCCGACAATCCATTTGTGGGACAGGAGGGTGCACGCCCAGAGATCTGGGCTTACGGCTTTCGCAACCCTTTTCGCATGGGGTTCGACCGTGGATCGGGAAGGCTCTTCCTGGGCGACGTTGGAGGTGCCCGATTCGAGGAAGTGGACCTTGTCGTAAAAGGGGGCAATTACGGATGGCCCATACTGGAAGGCAATGTATGCTTCCGGGAAGGGGTTCAGGATTGTGACACCGACGGACTGCTGCCGCCCATCCATACCTACGGGAGAACAGACAGGAAAGCGACAATTGGAGGGCTCGTCTACCGGGGCCCTCAAGCGACTCCCCTGTTTGGTGCCTATATCTTTGCCGACTTCGTATTGGGGAAGGTTTGGGCGCTTCAGGAAACAGCAAGGGGTTTGTGGCAGCGCCATCTGCTGGCTAACATGGTCTTTCCAGTCGCCTTCGCTCAGGACGAGGCGGGGGAACTGTATGTCGCCGGAAATCTTGGGGACATCTTCCGAATCAGCTTTGTTTGGAGGGAGATCTTCGCTCAAATTGCCGATGGGAACACACCGATCGGTAGTTTTCGAAGCTCGATCCTGATCACCAACAATGGAGACGAGGAGACGAGCGGCGAGCTTTTTTTCGTTACTCCCAACGGTGCCCAGCAACCGGTTGCCATCGACGATGCCGCCGACTCATCCTTCCGTTTCAATATTCCAGGCAAATCGACTCGGATATTTGGAACAGATGCAACCTCGGATCATTTTTTTTCAGGTTGGGCGGTTTTCTTTTCCGAACGCCCACTGCAGGGATCGGTCATCCTTCAGTTGCGCGAAAACAATGAGGTCTTGGCCGAGGCAGGCAGTCTGGGCGCGGCGGTTGGAAGAGAATTCGTGGCGGCCGTAAACCGCACTGCCTCGGGAGTCGATACCGCCGTGGCAGTCGTCAACCCTTCACTCATGTCCAATCTCAGCATGCGATTGTCGTTGCGCGGCCCGGACGGGATCGAAATCGGCTCTCGCGAAATAGCGTTAGCACCCCTGCAACAACGAGCCCTCTTCGTCAACCAGATCACTCCCCTGGCCTCCGATTTTCAGGGAACGCTTGTGATCGAATCCGACCGAGAATTCGCTGCCACAGTACTGCAAACTGTCGGGGGTATTCACTCGGCTGGACTGTGATTATTGGCCTGAAGAAACGGGACAGGCACGCCGCGACCTAGGAGGGCAGTCTCCCCCTCTCCAAACCTGTCATCCTCGGAGTCGAAATCAGAGAGGCCGTGTCCCTTTCGGTTCGATCCAATACCGCCACATCCCGCCTCACCGCCTCGGTTCCAACTCACGCATTGTAGGAGTCGGCTCCGCCCGGCGAACTCCCCCGGTCCAAGGGACCACAAGTTCTGAGGATTTTCGTGCCCTACCACCTCCCAAACTTGTTCATTGAAGGTGAAATCACACCTCGGTATCGGCCAAACGGCTAAGTTCGCCACCCGGAGGTGACTCCTACAATGCGTGGCCTGCTTCGGAGCGGCAAAGCAATCAAAATCGCGGGCAAGGATGGAGCCCGTCAACGATTTCGGTGGCACAGAGACATTCCCAAGAAATGGACCCCTTTCTTGCCCTCTTGTCAGCACGGCACTTCCAACCCTTCGCTTCGACGCCTTATGCATTGTGCGGGCTAATTACTCGCTGCCTGCAGCAGGCGATAATTCGAAGTTGAGCATGCGGGGATTGGACGAAAGGAGAAAGTCTTGTCACCTTCTTCCTGCTCGACGAAATCTATACAGCTCTCCAGGACGTAGAAACAGTCGCTTCCGCCGACGCTCAGCGGCAGTTGGAACCCGTCCGAAGAACAATCGAAACCCTTCGCATCGCTAAAGTAAGCAATGCCCGTCCCCAGAACGAAATCGGAATGGACGATGGTGGAACCGCCCGGCAGGCCACAATCCAGCAAGCCCCGGGAAAAGGTGATCCGTTCGTCGGAGCGCATCACGGCTCGAATTCCCTGCGGATGGATGGCGACCTGGATGAGAAAGAACCCGATCATGGCCGACTCGAGAAATGCGAATCGCTCGGGAACAAAATCCAAACCCCAGCCGGAAGCCTCCCGCCGGAGGGCCGGTATGATCTGTCCAGCCAAAAGCACCAACCCCGCAACGCTGAGGACGCCCGAGAGCTTGGACACTTGCCAGACGTTCACGACTTGGTTCAGTAGGAGTGCCGCCGTCACTCCGATAGTCACCGCCACTGACTTCCACCGCCACGGGACAAAACCGGCTCTGGGCCACTTCAATATCAACGCGTTGTGCCATGCCGCCACCACCACAACCGGCACCCATCTCTCCGCAGAAAGCGTCTCGTAACAAAAGGAGTAAACGAACCAGGCCAGTTGGAGCAGCAGCAAACCGGCATGGTAGGCCCCCAGGGTCCCAGTGGGACGATTCAGCAGAAAGGAAAGGAGAGGAAGAATCCAGAAGATGAGGCAGAAACCGTAAACGCTCATATTGACGCCCAAAACCAGGTCCGTTCCCCAGCCCGGGACCGGCTTCGCGATCATGACGAGAGCCCACAGCAAGGCCACCCCGGCTGCGATCCTCAACAATCTCTTCCCGACGCGGCCATCTATCCAGAAAACAGCCACCCACGGCCCGAAGAAGAGCAACAAGGCCAATCCGAAACCGACCACGCGGTCCTCGTGAAACCAGCCTCCGAAGAGTTGGGTTCGCAAAGCGTGAATGAACCAAGAGATGTGAGTGCCCCAGTCAAGGGACGCAAAAAATGAGAAGTCCCTGGAGACGGCTATTTCCCCGGCTAAACGAGCATTCCAGCCAAACACCGCCTGGAGCAGACCGGTGGAGAAAATCGAGTAGCCAACTGCCGGGCCCAAGAACATGCCGAGACCGAGGACGAACAGTCCGGCTATCAGAACAATTTCAAAACTCCCACGCAGGCTGCGCTTCTCCGTCCACTCCAGTCCGGCTTGAAGGAGCATGAACAGAGCCGCAATGATTGAGAGTTGGATGTGAAAAAACGGCAGGAGGGCAAAGAGAAGAGCCAGGGCCGCCCGTCCCCATCGCCGCTGCAGGAAGGGTCTTCCACCACTGGGATGGAGCAGAAAGAGAGCCAGCAGCAGAACTGGCCCCGCCGTCAGATCGTTCTCGCCGGCCCGATTAATGGCGCCGGTGCTTCTTGCCAGAGAGAACAGAATGCCGACGACCAGAGAGGACGCGACGCCACCGCTGATCCGCCAGGACAAGAACATGAGCAAGAATACGGTGGCTCCAGAGAAGAGACAGCTGATGATGATGTGGGAAGTGAGAAGCGGAAATCTACTCGTCATGGCGAACAGACCGGCCATCAGCCCGTGCAGAAAAGCCTGGGGCAGGACTGGCTGCCCCCAGCCGAGCACGAACGACCCGTCCGAAATCGGCGGTTTGGCTAGGGAAGCCTGAGCGATATCCCAATCCAATAACGGAAAGGTGAACCCCAAGGCCAAATGCGCAGCCGCCGAGACGGCCGCGACAATGACAAAGACGACTTCTTTCCTCAAGCAGGCAATTCCTTATAGATTACCGGTCCGCAGGCACCTATGTGGGGCGAATCCCTAACATTCTTGGCACGATTTGAGATTGTGCCATAAAGTTCCTCGACTAGGTGCCAAGCACGAAATCCGAAATCCGAAGCCCGAAAGAAAATTCAAAATCTCAAGCTTTAAGGGAAGAGCCGAAGGGAGCGCTGAGTCTGTTACGCTCACGATGTGCCTCGCCGCCTCGGTTCCAACCCACGCATTGTAGGAGTCGGCTCCACCCGGCGAACTCCCTCGGTCCAAGAGACCAGGAGCCCTGAAGGTTCTTGTGCTCTACCACGCCCCAAACTTGTTAAGGGTCACTCTTTGGGAAAGAGAGTGTCCCCTTCGACTCGCATCATTTCTGCCGCGCACACTCCTAGCCCGTGCGCGCCGCCAGTCCATTCCCCGCGTCGTTCCAGTGGGAATCGTTGGGGAGGTAGAGTCGTTGACCGGCCCCGTGAGCCTGCTCAAAAGCGGGCAGGAAATCGTGGAACTCAATCCCCCGTTGCCCGCAGAAATCTCTCAACAACGTTTGAGCATGGTTCCAACGGTACTTGGAGGGATTCATCCGGTAACGCTCGATGACGGCTTGCCGCAGCGAAGGATCGACTTGGAACTCATCCGGGAAGACAGCCACCATGAAACCGATCTCCTTCTGCTTCAGGGACTCCTGCATGGCGGCAAGGCTGTCCAGTATGTGCTGGCGATGAGGAGCGAACTCCGCGGTCTTCTCCAGCTTTGCGAACTGCATTCGGTTGAATTCCAGCAACAGATAAAAATCCGTCGGCATGGTCACGGTGGGGACCGGTGATTCAGGCGCGAGGGACTTGTCCCGCTCCATCTCCCGCTCTGCCTCCAACTGTCGCTTGTAAATGATCAGACGCTCTTTGAGGTACAGGTACAATCGACTCTTCAGGAGTACCGGCTGTCCGAGCACTTCCCAATAGTTGTCGCTGCGGGTGTCGATATCCAGGAAAGCGCCCCCATAGACGATCCTCTTTCGCCAGGGCTGGGCAGAGACGAAGTCGTTTCCTGCCACGAATCCCAAGATCACCAGATCCGGATTGTATTGAAGGCCGAACTTCTGTAGCAGCAACAGTTGTTCATAGGTGTGGGTGGACGAGTACCCTGCATTAATGATCTCGACGCGGCGGTCGCCGAACTCCTCCTCGAATCGCTTCTCCAGAATCGACGTGTACTTCGCATTCAGACCACCGGCCCAGTTGAAAGAGTCGCTGAGGATGAGGATGCGCAACGTATCGGGTTTGCGCTCCAAGGGGTAATCACGATCATTAAAGCCGAACCGATTGACGGAATGGATGCCGCCCCACGTGCCGTACGATCGAACGCGAAACCCCAGGTCGCGATCGTAGACATATAGGAAATCGCCGAAAATGGAGTCGTTGAACGCCAGCAGCAACAACTCCAGCAAGACAAAACTGATGCCGGTAGCGACCAGGATCTTGAAAGAGAGCCGAAGCCATTTCCTGATGTTCTTCATCCGTCTTTCCGATCGGAACGGTCGCGACGATTATAGGCCGCGACGCCCTTTTGATCCCAGGTATAATACGCCCTCGCCATGGTCCGCAGAACGCTCAAAGTTCCACCTCCTGCTCTTCGCGGGAAAGTCGGCAATACAGAACGACTGAGGGAGTACGTGCAGATCGGCTCCCGAACTGCCGCCAGTATCCACCATCTGCTTGCCGCCCAGGGTTACGATCTATCTTCATTTGGCCGGGTCCTGGACTTTGCCTGCGGATGCGGCCGCACGGTCAGCTTCATCCGAGAACATGTCGACCCGGGTAGACTCTACGGATGTGATTCGAGCGACGTCTTGGTTTCCTGGTGCCGACATCATTTGACAATCGCCGACTGGGTCGTGAACCGGCCAACTCCGCCTACTCCGTTTCCCGATTCCCATTTCGACCTCATCTACGCAATTTCCTTCTTCACACACCTGGATGAAGCGTCCCAGAATGCGTGGTTGGAGGAGTGGAGGCGCCTCCTCAAGGATGACGGACTCGTAGTGCTCTCGATCCTGGGTCCTGGCCCGGCCCGACGAGACTCGGTCGCAGTGCCGGACGGCGGTTCGAAGTACCTGGCACCATGGGAAGGGTTCAACAGTCAGCTTTGCTATCTGACACGGAGCTACATCTCGCGCGAATGGGTCCAATATTTCTCTGTCCTCGCCTACTCTGAAATGGGTCTAAACGATCACCAGGACCTCGTATTGCTGGGTGGTAAAGAGTCCAATAAGCGGAGAGAGGAGTCCATCAGCGTGGAGCTTTCTCCTGAGTTGAAGACGGTTTACAGAGATCGAGAGGATCTATGGCCTCATTTCGATGAGAGGGGGCTTGGCTATCCTGATTCCCAGTGACCAACTTGGATCTGTACGACTGGGCCCTCTTCGACGGCGGACGAGAGGAGCCTTCTCTGAGTACCCTGGCCTTTGAGTCCAGGTATAAAGTGCTTGAGATGAACTGATTTGAACATTGCGCCCCGCGCCTTGGAGTGCGCCGAGAAGCGGCGCCTTGTGAACAAGGCGGAGCTGCACTCCGCACTCCAAGGCCTACGGCAAGCCTCTCAGGAATGATCGGCCCCACAGAAGGATGAGCTCCCATTCTTGGACTTCCTTATTATGAATTGCAATATATTGGATTCAACAATATAATGCCTCGTGAAACCACATCAGCTCAAGAAAGGCAGCGCCGAGTTTCTGATTCTTTCTCTGCTTGAAGAGCGGTCCCGTCATGGCTACGAAATCGCCAGCCTGATCGAGCAGAGGTCCGGGGGTGCGCTCCGCTTCTACGTCACTTCTCTGTACCCCATCCTCTATCGCCTCGAGAAGGATGGCCTGCTCCAAGGACGCTGGGTTGAAAAGGCGGGGCAGCGGCGGCGGCGCTACTACCAGATCACCGAAACAGGCCGGAAAGGATTAGCCGATCAGCGAGCCGCCTGGAAGGAGTTCTTTTCCGCCGTCAGTCGCGTCACCGACTTTAGCTTTGAATAAGGACGAACGATGAGAGATTGGCGCAATGTCCTTCGAGAGCATCTCCCCCACCTGTCTCAGGATCCAGCACGAGAGGCCGAGATCCTGGAAGAAATGAGTCAACACTTGGAAGATCGATTCAATTCCGCGCTTCGACGTGGCCTGAACGAGAACGAGGCCTACCGGGAAGCAATCGGAGAGCTGGTCGCCTCGGAACTCGCGGCTGGACAGATTCGCCGCCTCGACGGCCAGAAAGTCGATCCTCAGCCACCAGTGGGCCGGGGAGGATCGCTACCCGGCCTTTGGCTCGATTTCCGCTATGCGCTCCGGGTTCTGCGCAGGAATCCTTACTTTGCCCTCTTCGCGATCCTCATTCTGGCCATAGGGATTGCGTCGACTACCTCCATTTTCAGTGTCGTTAACGGACTCTTACTGCGCCCATTGCCCTATTCGAATGGCAAGGAACTTGTGATTATCGGTCATCCTTCCAATACCGGAGCGCCCGGAAACCTGGGCTATGCCACGCTCGACGACTGGCGCTCTACGTCCCAGGGTTTTGCTCAAATCTCAGCCATTCGATCCTGGTCGCCAACTCTGCAGACGGACCAGGGGCCGACCGCCTTGCGGCTGTGCGCGTCAACGCCAACTACTTCGAATTGTTGGGGATCCAACCCTCGCTGGGACGGGTTTTCACGGCCAACGAGGACCATCCGGAAGGGTGGAGCGTGATTCTCCTGAGCCACTCTCTCTGGCAAAACCAGTTCGCATCGGAACCGGGCATCGTGGGAAAGAGCGTGCGGCTTAGCGATCGCGACTACCAGGTGATCGGTGTGATGCCCGAAGGGTTCGATGATCTGATCGCCAGTCACCTCTATGAGAAACCGGACTTGTGGGTGCCGCTGGGCTATGACTCCTCTCTACCCTGGGCCTGCCGCAGCTGTCAGCACCTGAGGGGAGTGGGCCGCTTGAAAGCAGAGACCTCCCTGCAGACCGCAATCGCCGAATTGGAAGGGGTTCAGGAGAGTCTCAACCAGGCCTATCCGGTCGAGTACGAGGAGGACCTGACAGCGGCGGTGAGCCCGCTTCAAGTCGAACTCACGAAGTCAATCCGTCCTGCCCGAGTGTGCTTTCGGTAGCCGTCCTGCTACTCCTCCTGATCGCCTGTGCCAACGTAGCCAACATGTTCGTGGCCCGGGGCATCCGGCGACGCAGGGAACTCAGTCTGCGCGCTGCGATCGGGGCTGATCGCAGACAACTCATCCGTCAGCTTCTGACGGAAAGCCTGGTGTTGGGAGGAATTGGGGGGGGGGAATCGGCCTGGCTTGCACCCCATTGGCGATCGGATTCCTGGTTCGCTTGGCGCCCCCTTCGGTGCAGGGCCTGGATAGCATCACAATCAACTGGTTGGTGGTGCTCTTTGCTCTGGCGGCGGCGATCTCCTCGAGCCTCCTCTTCGGTTTGGCTCCCTCGCTTTCTTTGGCCCGTGGAGATCTGATGGGGATGCTGCGGCCGGAAGGTCGAAGCACTGCTGGTCCAGGACTCGTCGCAGGTCAGAAGCTTCTGGTAGCCGCCGACTTGACCCTCGCTCTAGTTCTGCTTTGTGGTGCCCTGCTAATGATTCGGAGCATCGACAATCTGCTTGCTGTCAACCCGGGCTTCGAAAGTGAATCTCTCGTGAGCACCCAAGTTTCATTCCTGGGCCAAAGGTTCGACCAGGAGGCGGTGCTCGAGGCCACCCTCAATGCAGTACTAGGAAGAGTCGAGGCTCTACCCGGGGTCCAGGCGGCAGCTGCCACTTCCCAGATGCCCCTGGGCGGCAATCGCGACGCTTATAGCTTTCACCGTCGCGATCGTCCGGAAAACAACCCGGCTGAAGCGCCCTATGGCCTACTCTACGGCGTGACGTCGAACTATTTCGATGTCATGCGTATTCAGCTACTGGGAGGCCGCCTTCTAGCCCGGATTATGCAAGAGATCCGGATTCGAGTGGATTGGGGACCAGAAAAAATTCCGTAGCTCTCTGATATAAAAGGGTTTATTAAACAAATCCTTATCGGAGAACTACGGCAATGTCAAACCCAGTCTGTCAGACCACCCTGGCATTTCACTCGCACACACAAATCACGGCTCGTTTTGATGGTGGGAACCTGACTTCCGATGCCGGATGGCTGTTGTTTGGTTCCCTGGATCGGCAAGATCGACTCTGCGAGGACTTCAGTTCGTGTATTGCGGATAGCCGGGACCAACGCTACGTTCGTCATGAGCAGTTAAAGCTGATCCGACAACGAGTCTTTCAGATCGTTGCCGGGTACGAAGACTGCAATGACGCGGACACGCTGCGCTCGGATCCCATGCTCAAGACCGTCTGTGATCAGTTACCTGAGAGCGATCCTGACTTGGCCACCCAGGCAACTTTTTCCCGTTTGGAAAACTCTGTCAGCAAGAAGGATCTCATGCGTCTGAGCCGGGGGTTCCTACAGCGTTATGTCCGCTCGCTGAAGAAGAGACGCCCCGACCCGGTCATCTTGGACCTGGACAGTACTGACGACCACACTCACGGCCAACAGGAATTCTCTTTTTACCACGGCTATTACCGAAACCACATTCTGCATCCTTTGCTGATCTTCGATGCCGTTACGGGGGACCTGGTCACTGTCGTATTGAGGCCTGGAAACAAGGGGGCTGCCTCTCACATCGTTCCTATTCTGAAACGAATCGTGAAAGCCATTCGACGAGAAGTTGGCAAGGAACTTCAAATTGAGATCCGGGCCGACAGCGGCTTTGCCACGCCTCGGCTCTACGAGTTCTGTGAATCTGAAGAGAACAAACTCCAATATGTCATTGGGTTAAGCCGGAACCCCAGCCTGCAACGGATGGTCGAGCCGATGCTCGAGTCGACTCGACTCAGGTTCGACGAGTTCGAGGAAAAACAGCGTCAGTTTGACGAGTTTCTTTATCGAGCCGGCAGCTGGGATCGATTCCGTCGCGTCATCGTCAAAGTGGAAGTCGACCATCGGGGGATCAATCGTCGCTTTGTGGTCACCAACCGAGATGATCTCTCTTCCCAGTCCCTTTATGATCACTACACCGATCGAGGACAGTCGGAGAACTTCATCAAGGCTTTTAAGAACCCTCTGAGTATGGATCGGCTGAGCTGTCATCGATTCCTGGCCAACCAGTTTCGACTTCTCCTGCATGGGCTGGCTTACCAGATGTTCGTCCGACTCCGCGATTATCTGTATGGAACCTCCTGGCAGAAACTCGAAATCGAAACTTTGCGTCGCCGGGTCCTCAAAATTGGGGCGCGGGTTCGACAAACCACTCGACGCATCTGGGCCCATCTTTCCTCCGGCTTTCCGGAGCAGGCCCTTTTCCTCCTCGTCTTGAATCGCCTTAACTCCAGCTAGCCTCTCCTAGCTCCCGAATGATCGTTTAGGACACTCATTCAGGCCCAACTCCGTCTGAAATTCACTCCCCCACCTACTCCACACGGCTCGTCCACAGAGATCCCTCGAAAATCCGCCTGTCGCACTTTCGATCTCCCGATTTGGGCCACTTTCGACTCTCTTTTCAACTCCGGCCTACGGTTCTTGCATAATCCGGGCTAGGACCCCAGGATCGTGAGGACTCTCCCCATTCGATCGTACTTTCTGAGTCCGCGGCTGCCCAACTCTGGCCGGGTGAGGATGCCCTCAACAAACAACTCCGACTAGGTCCTGTAGACAAAGGGCCTTGGTGGACGGTCGTCGGCATCGTCAATGATGTTCGTCATCGGGATCTGGCTACGGTCCCTGAGAAGCAGGCCTACGTCACGCTGTCCCAACGACCCCAGTCTTACCTCACGTTGGCGCTCAGGGTCGAGACCGCGGGTCCTGTCGGGCCAATGCTGGGCTCCGCCGTCTCAGAAGTGGCCCCGGATGTCCCCGTTTACGCCGTCTATGAAATGGACCAGTTCATTTCAAACGTCACCTCCGACCAGCGGTTCGTCACACTGCTGCTGAGTGCCTTCGCCGCGATGGCCGTATTGCTCACGGCCGCAGGAATTTACGGCCTGGCCTCCTATGCGGTAGTCCACAGGACACACGAATTGGGGGTTCGAGTCGCGCTAGGAGCGAACCACTCGCACGTCATCCGGCTTGTCTTGAGCCAGGGAGTACGGGTCACCGTGCTGGGCCTCGGAGCCGGACTTCTCTTGATCGGAGGGCTGACCCGTTTCCTGGAACGGCTCCTTTTTCGAGTCGAGCCCCTCGACCCTGGTGTTGTCGGTGCTTCGCTGCTCTTGATGCTCTCGATTCTCCTGGCATCCCACGTTCTCCCCGTACTGCGGTCCTTGCGAGTGGATCCGGCCTCCGTGCTGCGGGGAGAGTAGCCACCTCTACCTTGCAACTTGTTACAGTCGGGTCAAGTTTCTGAAATTGTGAACTCACTACCTCTTGGCCTCGTAGTCGGTGCCTAGGAGCCTGTCCGAGTAATGGGGTGTGGTCGCGAACAGGGGTCTTGTGAGTCGAGCTCGCGGAGAGGGACGGACGGCGATGGCCCCCATCGTCTACGGCTCTCGACAAAGAGATTCGGCCACACCCCCCCTGTTCCCTTCGGGTTACGGGCGTAACGCGATCCACACCATTACTCGGACAGGCTCCTAGTTGGGCCGGATGGGCTCGACCGCCGGTCCTGAGGACTCACTGCTTCGTCAACTCCACCCAATGGGAAAGGGCGTTTCCAATTTTTTCTGCAGGCAACGACAAGGCGGTACAGGCTCCGTTCAGGCGATCTCCCCTGAGCTTCAAGTAGAGCCGCAAATTATGTGGACGGCGGCTCGCATCTTCGGTACCAATATCAGCCGGGAAATGTCCTCGCAAGAAGCCATCCTCGAATTGGACCTCGTTCAGGGCGATCCATTCCGACTCTTGGAAGCGGACCTGAACTCGGCCGAAGGCCTCCACTCGAAGGGCGAGCGATCGGTTGCCCTGATAGGTCTCTATTTCTCCTCCCCACTCCCCCAACAGTTCCTGAGTGGGCACGAATTCAGCCGGTTCCGAGCTGTTTCGCTCGGGAGCGGCGGGCACAGGAAAGTCATCAGGCAACAGCTCATGGAGGAGCATCCGCTGAATCCTGGACGGGTAGCGGGAACTGCTGTTCGAGAGGACTACCAGGGCAACATTCCGTTCCGGAACCAAAGTCATCAGCGTACTGACTCCCCCCATCCCTCCGCTATGCCCATTCGTCGCCGGCTGATTGGCCGCGTCTCCTCGTGACCACCCGAGCGCATAGCTTCTCCCCTCGTCGGGTTGCTTCATCGCAATTCGAGTGGCATCGCTCAGAATGGAAGGCTGGTCGGCTGAGGGTCCATTCATATGAAAGAGAGCAAATCGGATCAGATCATGGGCACTCGAATAGGCGGCTGAGCCTCCGGGATGGTCGAAATCGTAAAAGGGGAGTGGATTTCCTTCACTTGAGTAACGGACGGCCACGAGATCCTCCGAAATCTGAGGTGGATTGATGGCAGTGTGGCTCAATCCCAATGGCGCGAAGACCTCATCCCGCAGGAACTCGGGATAGGGTTTTCCCGAAACCCGAGTGATCAGATGATCCAGGACTCCATAACCCAGGTTGGAATAGTTGTAGAGTTCTGCGGGCAAAGTCAGCAGCTTGCCATACCTGCTGATTGTCTCCTCTCGGGGCGGGGGACGGAATTGCTCGTCCTCATAGAAGAACTGGTAGTGAAGAGGAAGCCCGGAGGTATGGCTGGCGACTCGGCGGACAGTAGCTTCCTCGAGATGCCCTAAAGGCGATTGTAGTCCGGCATCTTCTGCCAGATATTCATTGATGGGACGATCCAGATCGACCAGACCCCGTTCGACCAGGATCATCAGCGCCGTCGAGGTCATCGGCTTGGTGATCGAAGCCAGGGAATAAGAGGTGTTTTCGCTGGCCGCGACCTCCTTCTCCCGGTTGGCCCAGCCAAACCCCTCCTCCCAGATGACCTCCCCATCCCGGGCTACAGCGACCGAGACAGAAGCGACTCCATCAGCCAGAGCTTCCGCAATCAGCTCTCGGCTTCCGGCGAATTCATCGGGAGTGCTGGTACAACCGATTAGCAGGAAGACAACAAGAACAAGAGACGAGCAGTAAGTGAAGCGGATCGAGTTCATGGACCGTCCTCCGGCTGTGAGTGATCTATCGATTCTTCGGTTTTTGCCGCAAAGTAGTTCAGTCATCTTGCCTGAATCGTAGGCTCAGGCATCTTGCCTAAATCCTGACGCAGGCTGGAAGCTCCCGCTACTTTTCGGCTTCGAAGCTCTGTCGGGGCAGGCCGTCAAAGTGGACGATTGGGATCGGTCAATGTGTGCCACCTGTGAAAGACCGGACTGTTGTCCTTACCCAATCCTTCTTTCGGGTTCTTGAAGTGGCGACCGATAATATCGACGAAGGGCTCGATTGAAACTTCGGCGTTACGGTCAAAGCTGTACTCGTCCATCATTGTCACGAGCCTGGACTTCATGTACCACTTGTGCTTTCGGGCGACTTTGTAAGCCTCCTGGATATACGGTTCCGGGTTAAAGTCCTCACCGAAAAGGCGAATGTAAAGCTCCGGATACTCATACCCCACGGAAGAGTCGGGGAAGAAGCGAAGCGCCTGATGGTACTTGACGGCCCAATGCACCTCTTCGCTGACGTAGGGCCGGATCAGCTGTGCTCCCCAGTATCCATGATCGGGTGCGTGGATAGCCATCCCAAAGTCGTGTAATAGGCAAGCCAGGACAGTCTCTTCCGGCAAATCTCTCTCCAGAGCATTCTTGGCGCTCTGTAGGAGGTGATTTCGGATCCCGGGTCTCATCCTTTTTTCCAGGATATCCACTAGTCCTGGAGCAGCTGGAAGCTGAACTAGTTCCTCCTTCTCCTGTGATTCTCGCCTTTGGGCAGCAGCCAGCTCCATCTCCTCCAGTAGAATATGCTCTACGCTCTCAGCTGCCTCTTCATGGATTATCCCTTTAGCTTCGGCGTATGCCAAGAAGGCCGCACCGCTCACGGGTAGACTCGCGCAGAACTTCCTTCGATCCATTTCCACCTCCGGCTTGCAGATTCGGGAGTCGGTTCGGAATCACCTTCATGGTGGCAAACTTGGAGGCACTCCGCAACTACACAATGGAAAGGACAAATATCAATATCACGTCATCCGTGCATGACTTGACTATTTCTGCGGCCAGCGGCAGTGGAGGAGGAGGACCTTCTCTTCATTCTGGGACGAGACGAAGCGGGACTCCGGGAGAGCGGATGCTGCGCTGTGCGTCGCACAGGTAGATTTCGTACTCCTTGGGCTCGCTCAGCTCATGAATGGGAAGATTAGCAGTCAGCGTTGGTTTTGTCTGGCTGTCCCCGTCACGGACCGAGCTGCGCAGCGCCCGCCCTTCAAAGCAGACCCGGACTGTCGACGTCACGCTGCCCGTAGCGAACCAGGCGGGTCGTCCTTGGGCGGCCGGGAAACGGACTTCGCGGGGAGCGTAATCGTCGATCCGAAGTTCGTCGCTGATCACCAGAGCAGGGATATCGAACAAGCTGAAGAGGACCGGGCGAGAGTGGATTCCGCGGACCGAATCGCAAAGCGAGAGCCGATAGGCACCTCCTGTATCTATCCGGTGGATGGGAACCAGAGCAGTAACGGCTTCTGACCAGCGTGGCTCGGTGTGGGTGGAACGTGTTCGGAGCGGTTCACCATCGAAACAGACTTTGACCGTAGGTGCCAGGTTTGTCGCCATGAACCACATGGGAAGTGCCTCGCTAGCGGGTAGAGTAGCTTCCGTGGGACCAAAATTAGTGATTCGTAATTCGTCCGAAAGCACAGTGTCCATGGCTTCTTCCAGAAGCGTTGAGCGGAGAGTCGGGAAGTCGTCCAGTCGAAAGAGTCGAATGACCGGGTCACCGGCGCGTTCGTAGAACGTCCGTTCAACCGTCGACTTGCCTCCATGTCTTTCTGCCACTCGAAGGAGCGAATCGTTCAGGTCTGTGCGACGAGCAGCGTACAGCGGAAAGTAAAGGGACTCAGATCGTCGGGTGGCCAGGGTCTGCGAAGTAAGAAGAAAACTGCTCAGGAGTAGGTCTTGGGCAGCCGGGTCCGAAACAGCGTAGAGCTGGGTGACGAGGGTGTTGAAGTGGAAACGGCCCTGGTTGATGAAATAGGGTTGCATATGCAATCCCCAGGTCAAGAAGACAACGTCACGGGAGTCGATCTGCCGGGTGTTCAGGTAGTCGACATAGTCGAATACAGCGGGAGAGAAAAGCCCGGTTCCCCCGGTGGCATTGATTCTTATGACTTTCTGTTCCGTGGTCCACAGATTCGTCATGAGCAGGCTCAGCGGGAGAAGCGTCACAATTCCCCGGGCGATTCTGGGGCGAAAAAGGAGGAGCGCCAGGGGGCCCGATGCGGACAGGACCGCCAGCTCCCAAAAAGGGGACAGATAAACGTAGTGACCTTCCCGATACGTCTTAGGACTGATCAAGATGAGCCCGAAAATGAGCAGAAATGCGAGCAGGGGGAGGAAATAGAGACGCTTTTCCCGAAACGTTCCGGTCTTGAGAGTGTGGACCAGGGCGAGCAAACTGAGGATCAGGATAGCGAGAAGGAAAGCCACGTGAATTATCCCGCTACCCGCGAGCAACATAAACAATTTTTCCAGCTTGATAGGGACCTCTTCGGACAAGGGGAGGGCCGGGGTCAGGTCGACGGGAGACTTGTTGTACTCGGCCGGGAAGAAGATCTTGAGAAACAGCAATCGCAAGGTTGGGAATCCTGCGGCCAGATTGTAGATAACGAAATGGATCAATCCGAGGCTCGCCCCCAGAACGACCAAACCGACCGCTTTCCAATCGCGCGCGAACTTCCACCAGTGGTCAGGGAAAAGAAGGAAGGAAGCCAGCCCCAGTCCAGCGATCACCCAACTGAAGTAGAAGGCTTGATTGGCGGCAAGAAAAAGCAGGAATGAAGCTCCCAGAACGGGAAGGCGCCTCTCAGGTAGGTTCACGTATCGGCAAATCAAAAAGCAGGCGCCGACCAGGAACATCAGATGGAAGGAGTTGACAAACCCAATCCGAACCCTCGGATAGATCAGCGGGCAGCAGGCGAGCAGCAACCCGGTCATCGCAGCCATATAACAGCTAAAGGAGCGTAGCGAGAAGTAGAGCGCGAGACAGGCTCCCACAAAATAAGTCAGATGGAGAATCCTCAGGCCAATTACGTAGTCATTGAAGAGGCCCAGGGGGAGAAAGCGCAGCAAATACGCGGTCGAAATGTACTCCTTGTACATTAGGGGAATCGAATAGCCGAATAATTCGAGATCGAAGATGCTTTGGTTGGTAGGCAGGGCATCGTCGTGAAAAATAGGCATCACATTGCTGACCCGGCTCACTTCGTCCATGTCCATGCCTTGCTTGAGCCAGCCCCAGAACAGGTGGAGAATCAGTGCGAAGATCAGCGCCGAGACGCCGACATCGATCCAAGTACTTCTCCGGTCATTCATGGGCCTCCAAAATAGCGCATTGTTAAAGATTGCGGCAAGGCGCCCACTCGGCAAACGATTCGAGTCGCCCCTGCGCCAAGACCGGTTCGCCCCTTGCTTTGGTATTCTTCCTATTCAGGGGATCCAGGATCGGAGCCCGGGGCAGGGATGCCAATCAGGGTACGAGCGGATTCGGGTGACGAATAGGGCGGTGATCGAACCAGCATGATATGCGACGAATAATCACATCGCGAGTCGATTCGGGAGTTGCCGGAGACTCAGTTCCGGCCGGCAACTACTACAACAAGCACGAGTCGGAAAACCCCATTGCCCGCAGGTTGGTGGCCGGTTTCTACCAGGGTTTGGAATCACTTGCGCAGCAGATCGACTATCGTTCCGTCCACGAAGTTGGATGTGGGGAAGGTTACCTGCTCGCTCGATTCTCGGGGCGAGGGCTTCGGCTCAAGGGCAGTGATCTCTCGCCAAGAGTGGTCGAGGAGGCGCGCCTTCGGGTTGAGCACGTGCAAAATGATGCCGAATTCAAAGTGGCTAGTATTTGTGATTTGACTCCGGCGACGGATGGGGCCGATCTGGTCATCTGTTGTGAAGTACTGGAGCATCTGGAGGAAACGGACCGAGCCCTGCGAGTCTTGTCACAATTAGCCCGGCCGTACCTGATTGCCAGCGTTCCCCGAGAGCCGATCTGGAGGATTCTAAATATGATGCGGGGCAAGTATCTCGCCGATCTGGGCAACACTCCTGGACATGTCCAGAACTGGTCCAAAAACGCGTTTCTGAATCGGCTTCGCCCCTACTTTGGAATCAGGGGTGTTGTTTCTCCGTTTCCCTGGACGATGGCGTTACTCGAGACAAAGCAGCCTTCCCTGACTCTTCCGACATCTTATCCGTGACGACTCTACGCAGGCGCGATCGGGTGTCCTGGACCAACCTCCGGTTAGCCGACAAAAGGTCGGCCAGGAGTCCGAACAGGAGGAGTTGAAAACCGATATTGATTAGAATTGCGGCAAAGATGAGGCTCGGGATATTGGTCGATTGGGAGGCTCCCAGTGACAGTATCATCCACCGAACTCCCAGAATAGCTCCCAGCCCGAATGGGAGGCTTGCGAGTAACCAAAAAAAGCGTAATGGGCGGTAGGTCAAAAAGATCCTGACGATCGTAATCGTGCTTCGCCAGACGTAGTTGGGAACGCTCTTGATCAAATGGGAATCGCGCAGGGGTTCGTTAGTTCGAATCGGGACACTGGAGACGACCAGTCCATCCAGGCCAGCTTGAATGATGGTTTCCAGGGTATAGGTATACTCGCCGAAGACATTCAGTCGAATCGCGGCTTCCCGGCTGAGGGCTCAGAACCCGCTGGGGGAATCGGGCACATCGGTCTGGCTGACTCTTCTCACCACCCAGCTACCCAACTTCTGCAAGGCCTTCTTGAGCCCGGAAAAGTGCTCAATCTCGGAGATAGGACGGGCGCCGACCACCATATCGGCAGTCCCCGCCAGAATTGGCGCCGTCAGCTTGGGAATGTCGGCCGAACAATACTGATTGTCTCCGTCGGTATTGACGATGACATCTGCCCCAATCTTGAGGGCGGCTTCGATCCCGGCTGTAAAAGCTCGCGCCAGCCCCATGTTCCGTGGTTGTCCGACGATCCAATCCACACCTCCCGCCTGGGCCACCTCTACAGTGCGATCGGTGCTGCCATCGTCGATGACCAACCATTCGACGCAGTTAAAACCCTCCACCTGACGCGGCAACTCAGCCAACACCCGGCTCAGGGTTTTCTCTTCGTTGTAGCAGGGAATCTGAATGATCAGCTTTCGGGAGTTGGAACCCACACGATGAACTATACAGGCGGCGCGAACATTCGTCATCATTCGACGTTGCGGTTCATGGGACTGGGGGTGGAGACCGACCCAGGATCATGCAGACGGACGAATATGGTGAACGACTTCAAAGAACTCAGCGACCTCAATCATATTCCGTGTCTCAACAAGCGCATTCGCAATGACCCGGAAGAGTTCAACTGTTGTGGCCTGACCGATCAATGATGTGCTCCAATTTCAGGGATTGAGATTCATCCAATCCTAGTGGTCAGTGCCTAATAAGGCAATTTGAAGGAATTGACCGTGAGGATCCGCAGGTGTCCAAGGGTGCTCAGACGCGATGGACAGAAGTCGATCCCCTCTGTTCGAGGGCTGGCCGTCAGAAGGACTTGGAGAGCCGGTATCGAGATCAATCAAAATAGCACGATAGCCGTGCTATCATGTGTTCATGATCAAGTCCTTCGCGACCACCGGAACGGAGGACATTTTCAATGGCCGGAATTCGAAGGACGCCAGGAAGACCTGTCCACGTGATCTATGGCGGGTTGCTGCACGGAAACTGGAGCAACTTGATTCCGTCGGGCGGCTCGAAGAAATAAGGATTCCACCCGGAAACCGGCTGGAGGCGTTGTCCCAAGATCGGCAAGGTGAGTTCAGTATCCGGATAAGCGAGCAGTATCGAGTCTGTTTCGTTTGGATTGATGACGGACCCGATGCGGTTGAGATCGTCGATTATCACTAGACACCGAGGTCAGCCATGATTCGAGTACCTACACATCGCGAACCTACACATCCTGGTGAGATGCTACTTGAGGAATTCCTCAAGTCCATGGACATTTCACAGCGTGCTCTTGCCGACGGGATCCGAGTCCCTTATCAACGAATCAACGAAGTAGTCAATGGTCGGCGAGGGCTCACGCCCGCAACTGCCTTGCGATTGGCCAAGTTCTTCGGAAACAGTGCGGGCTTTTGGATGAACCTGCAACTTCGATGGGAGTTGTATCATGCCCAGCAAAACGAGGCAGCCACCCTGCGGACAATCCGACGGGTCAAGAAAGCCGGATAGTGCGGGAAACCGAATCGAAGCTGCCTTTAGGGGACTAGTAAGGGTCGCCAGAAAAAGGTCTTTTCTCGAGACTCGATCTGACCCTCGGGAGTGATCTTCACATTGGCAGGCTTCAGATCCCTGTGGATGATGCCTTTCTCATGGGCAGCCTCCAACGCCTCGGCTATTTGCAAAGCGATTTGAAGCGCCTCCTCCAATGGGATCGGTCCCTTGGCAATGCGTTCAGAAAGGTCTTCCCCTTCGATCAGCTCCCGTACTAGTGCCCGGACTCCGTCTTCTTCCTCCAGACGTGCATGGTGCCGATGTTGGCACGATTCAGAGAGGCCAGCACTTTGGCTTCCCGCTCGAACCGTGCCATCCGCTCGGGATCACCGGTGAAGGCTTCGGGCAGGACTTTGAGAGCCACATCGCGGTCCAGCTTGGTATCGGTAGCTCGGTGGGTTGATTTCAAGAAGCGCTTCAAGAAGGCCTACAAAGCTGCTGAAATCGAAAACGTGCGTTTTCACGATCTTCGGCACACGTTTACTTCCCACTTGGTCATGTCCGGCATCGACGTGAAGACCGCGCAAGAACTGCTCGGTCACCACGACCTTTCGATGACCATGAAGTACGCTCACCTCGCCCCGGATCACCGACTCCGGGCAGTCAAAATCCTCGATTCTGCCTACCAAAGTGACACAGTCGAAAAATCAGGGAAAAACCAATCCGCGTAAGTTATTGAAAAGATTGGTCGGGACGCGGAGATTTGAACTCCGGACCCCCTGAACCCCATTCAGTGGACCCCCATGATTCTAGCTGTTTCACTCAGTTCTATGAGGGACCCATAACCCAATTAATAATAGTAGGTTAACCTTTCATCCTTGTTCCTAGTCGTATCGCCATGTTTCAATAAAGCTCTGGATTCTTGTTCCCTCAGTGTTCCCTCAGATCCTGGAGGCTAGAACGGGCATGGAGAAACGAACCCCACTCACTGACATGTCAATTCGGGCTCTGCAACAAAACGGATCCTGGCAGGAGGTCACAGACACCGGCTTCCGAAACCGAGGGACATTGTCCTTGAGAGTCACCCCGGCGGGGCGGAAGATATTCCGATACACCTATCGATCGATCGCGGGTAAGCAAAGGCGGGTTGTGATCGGGGAGTATCCTGGGTTCGGTCTGGCCCAGGCCAGGGAGCGTGCGCTGGAGCTGTCAGCCGAAGTGCTAAAGGGAAACGATCCCGTGGCTGAGCTCGAGAAGAAGCGGGAAGCCGCCCGCCAGGTTGTAACCTTCGGATCTCTGGCTGAAAAGTACCTTTCTGATCCATCCCCATTCGATAAGGTCAAGGCTCCGAACACCGTCAAGGAAGAGCGGCGCATTGCCAAGAAGGATCTGTTGCCAGCCTGGGAGAACCGCCCAATTGACTCCATTACCAAACGCGATGTTCTGCGGGTGCTCGAGTCCATCAAGAAGGACAGGGGATCCCCGATAGCGGCAAACCGGACGCGGTCTCTGATCGGTTCTATCTTCAACTACGCCATAGATACACGTGGCGTCCTCCCCGAGCACTACCCCAACCCCGGCCAGCTCGCCAAGCGCCCCGTCAGGAAGGAAGATCCTCGAAGCCGGACACTCACTGAGTCGGAACTGGCTGTGGTCTGGAATACCTTGGACAACTTCGAGGAGCCCCTGGCCACTCTCTACCGTTTCCTAATTCTATTTGGACAGAGAACAGGCGAAGTGACTCAGATGCGCTGGGATCAGATCGACGCCAACGGTATTTGGTGGATACCCAGGGAGATCACCAAGAACCGGCAGGGGCACAGCCTACCTCTGCCTGAATTGGCTCTTTCTTATCTGGAGCGTCTTCGTGAGGCAGCAGAAATGGACAACCCTTGGCTTTTCCCGAGTCCCTACCAACATACGGGTCATGTGCTGAGTTTGAAGAAGGCCAAGAAGCGGTTGATTGACAGGTGCAACGAGGAAGCCTCGCAAGTGCGACCATTCACGAACCACGATCTACGGCGAACGTTTAAGACAACACTGAGGAAACGGCTGCGGATAGATGCTGAGCTCGTGGATCGAATCCAGAATCACCTGAGCGCTATTCCCAAGGTGCGTCGGATCTACGACACACACACCTACCATGACGAGATGAGACAGGCGCTGGAGCGGTGGGCTGCGGAGCTACAGAGAATCAGTACCGGAAAATCGGTGCAGGTCGTTCAGTTGAGAAGGGGCTGAGGGAATCGGACCCACGGGCAGCGCCCACGCGTCGCTCATGGGAGAGCGTCTTTTACTCCTGCGAGGAGGGTGTGGGCGAAGCCCAGTCCGTCTGATTAGTGTTACCAGCTTGCCCCCGTCTCGACTCTGGCATTCTTCAGAATGCAGTTGATAACAGCTCTTACTTTGGCGAAGCCGGGCAGTAAGTTGCCACGCATCTGTTCAGTGGAAAAACTTAGCAGATTCATGGCCTCTGGAGTTCAGTATCCGATCCTCGGAATCCTTGATGACGACCGTGAAACGGTTATCAACACACAGGACGTTCTTCTGGGTCGCACAGTTTTCATTCGTCTTGACTACTCCAGAAGTCCCAAGCTGAACAACCGGTTCCGACGAAGCTTGCTGGGGAGCTGTTTGAGCACTCTGAACAACATCCAGCCTTCCAAAGCACTCTTCCCGCCTCCATATTCGCTACTCACATTGCCTCCAACGAACTACGTCGCCGAACGGGCAGACTTGAGCGAGTGTTACTTGGTCTAAAATCATAGTCCTCAGACTAGGCTAAGGTTGAAAATCATCCACGCTGCGACCATATTAATGCCCGAATTTCTCTGGTCGCATTTTCAAGATACACTTGACCAAAACTTGACCGGTGAAAATATGGCGAAGGACATCAAAACCAAAGAGGAGTTCGTTAGACTTCGGGCCGAGGGCAAGAGCTTCAATCAGATTTCTGGTGAGCTAAAGGTGTCGAAACCGACGTTGCTGAGCTGGGCGGCAGAGTTTAGACGAGAGATCGATTCGTTGAAGCTGATTCGCTTCGAGCACCTGATCGAACAATTCCAAGCGATGAAAGAGGACCGGCTGCAGGTTCTGGCAGAAACTCGTCCACGGTGTCGGGGGCCACATCAAAAGCGGCCACTCAGGGCCGGGTCAAAACCGGCCAGTGATCTAGTAGTTATATCCTCGCCTTGAACACATTTCAATCCTTGTGAAGGCCTCCGTGAGGAGGCTGTACGGCCTGCTGGTCGGGGCGGGTTTGCTGTGAGCCCGTGAGCAGGGCGTTCGTTGACCGGTTCGGCCGGTTCTTGGACCGCGAAGCTGGTCGATCTGGAATCTTCTTTCTTGTTGGTATGTCCAGTAGCAGAAGCGGTGCGTAACTGTGGGAAACGAGCGAGCACCGCGAGCCGTTTTCCAAGCGCTGTGGGAACGGTGGAAGAACCGATGCATGGGCCAGCTTCTCGATGTGACCGTTCTCCACGGTTTCCATAGCGCGGCAGTTTCCACGGCTTTCCGGTTCCGGATCATTTCTTTTCTCCTCGCTTCTTGGTCGACTTCTCCCGTTGCTGACGTTCGTAGAGGCGATAGCTCTTGCCTCGAATGAAGGTCACCTCCGAAACGTGTAGAAAACGATCCAGCAGCGCAGAGGTGGCCGCCGTGTCTCCTCCCAGCATCGCTCCCCAGTCCTCGAGTGGTCGGTTCGAACTGATAATGGTCGAGGTCTTCTGGTAGCGGCGATGCAGGATCTCCAGCAGATCTTCAGCCGCCGAGTCGGGCACTCTCCGAAGTCCCAGATCCTCGATGATCAGCAGCGGGATCCGGGTCATCTCTGCAATGTAGGGTCGGCGCATCCCGGTGGCAGTGGCTTCAGCGATGTCCTCGAGCAGATCGAAAGCCGACTCCCGCCTGACCGATGACCAACCAGCCGCGACACTGTTCGATGAATCGGCAAGTGGCCAGATCAAAGATCTGCTGCCGATTGATCGAGGTGTTGAAAGAGAACCTGAAGTCCTCCAAGAGTTTGCGTTCCGGGAACTGGGCCTGGCGGAGACGTCGCTCCAGCAAACGGTCGCGCCGGCGGGTGAGTTCGTCGTCGATGAGCAGCTCAAAGAACTCCTGATGAGAGAGACGGCCCTGGATGGCTTGTTGCAGCCGTACGTCAAAGACCTGGGCCAGGCCCGAGAGCCTGAGGTGGCGAAGTTTCCGTTCCAGTTCCAATGAGATCATTCCGGGTCTCCTGAGCGGGGAGTGAGTTGGTACTCAGACAGCGGCCGAATCAACTCGTGGTCGGAGGTGAATAGAGAGCGTTGCGGCACGTCTAGTCGCTTGCATAAAGCCACCAGGGTCCGATAGCGGAAGGCATCGTGAGAGAGAGCCTTGGCACAGGCTTCATTGACGACCGTGGCCGGGTAGCGTCGGGTCAAAGAGATCATGCCTCTCAGGAGCCGGTAGGCCAACACGTCGCGCACCTCCAAGGCTCGGATGCGCTCCTGTCCCTCCTTTACGAAGTCTCTTTCGCCGACTGTAAAGCCGAGATTCATCCCTATATGTCGAGCCTTTTCAACCCGGTCTGCTCGAACATCAACTCCAATCACGATTGCTCCGGAGAGCCTCAATAGCTGTGCGGTTAGCTGGCCGAGCAGACCCAAGCCCAGGACGACCACCCTGTCACCTAACTCGGGATCGCAGCGCCGCACTCCCTGTAAGGCGATGGCGCCCAGGGTAGCGAAGGCCCCCTCTTCGTGCGAGACGTTGTCGGGGAGGCGAGCTATCAGGTTGCGAGGCACGAAGTTGTACTGGGCGTGATTGGCAAATCCAGCGCCAGCACAGGCAACCCGGTCGCCGGGGCGCAAGTCGTTCACTCCTGGCCCAATCTCGATCACCGTGCCAGAACAGGAATAACCGATGGCGAGTTCGTCAGAGATGCGGGAGCGAACCAAATCTATCGTTTCTCGAATGCCGTGGTTTGCCGCACGGTCAATCACTTTCTTGACCAAGTGCGGATTCTTGACGGCTCGCATGAGAATGTTCTCTTTGCGGCCGCCGCCCCCAAGGCTGGCCATTTCGGTCCCCGCACTGATCAGGGAATGACTCGTCGCAATCAGCGATCCGCCGGGGCGTAGAGCGGGTGGCGGCACCTCAACGACTTTGATCTGTCCGGCGGAATTGGCAATCTGGATCAAACTAGTCTTCCAATCTTTCGTTCCACATGAGCCTTCTCTCCAGAGCCGCCTTGGAGTTGCACATCCAACCTCCATGTCACTGAGATCGGAAGTTTGACTCTTGCGTGGGCGACCCACACGGGACGCTCGGTTTTGATTCCATAGGAAGGAGAAAACCAGCCGAGTCGTGTTTCCCAAACCCAATCGACCAGGGAGTCTACCTGAATCTGAAGCTCCACTCCCAAGTCAGCATCCCAGGAGAGAACTACACCACCGACCCTTTTTTCGGTCGTGGCTCCCGGCGCTGCATGAAAGAAAAACTCCACATAGTGCTCCCCCTGGCCGCCGATGTCGTCATGCAGCAAGAGCACTGGTTTCCGGCGATCCAGCTCGAAGTGGCGCGACACGCTCACAGGATCGGCCAGCCTATTGTAGCCGGTGTGGCCGGCAGCTAGTTTTTCCGACTCTTGTGAGGAATGCCACTCTACGTTTGTGGGTTGGGCATCGTCAGTCAGAGTCCAGAGGGCCAAGGCGGATGGGAAGCGATTAATTTCCTGGGAATCAACCCGAATCGTGTTGTGGAATTCGGTGGAGCGGAACTGATTCCTCCAATCAGGTGCCGCCGTATACACAAAGGCTCCCGAATCGGTCAGCAGTGCCCGCCCCAGGGCATGCCACTCAAAAGAGAGGCAATCATTGTGACCGTGCCCACCCGCCCCCTTGAAGCCGACGGGCCCGGCGTCGACAAAGAGATATTGATGCCGGGAGCGTAGGATGTGCACTCCGGAGTCGGCAAAGTGGTGGGATTTCGTTTCAGAAACTGCTTCTATCGAATCGAACTCTTCTTTCGCTTCGGGACCCAGCAACCAGAGCGAATCTTCCCAACAGTCCCCTGCCCGCTCTTTCCAGTCTCCGCGCCGGAACAAGACACTGCCGGTGGAGAGCAGGTATCGATGATCGGTCATTTCAGTATCGCCCAGGATGAGAGCCCGGCCGTCGTCGGCGTCGCCCACGATTGGAGAACCGCCCTGGGGTGTCGTGTAGGCATAGACATATTCGAACATGCCCTGCAGGCGCTGTTCGAAGGCAGAGGACAAGGGTCGAGCAGCCATCATACAGAACTGCCTCCCTACCAAGAAAATCTCGAGTACCAAACGATGATACTGCAATGAAGCTTCGATAGTGACACCGTCGTTCTCGACTTGTTGCAGCATCTCGCGCTCCAGTAAGGCTACCCCCTCCTGAAGCCAGAGCTGTCCCCTGTTGTCGGCTGAGAACAAGGTCCCACAGGCGATCATCCCCAGCACATCGAAAAGGAAATGATTGCCGTTGACGGCGCCGATCTCCAAATGCTGTGGAATCCAAAGACCGTGCTGGTAGAGCCGCAGAAGAATCTCTTCCAGGAAGCCGTCCTCCAGTGGTGCATCCTCGAGGAGAGTGAGTGCCCAAACCCAGTTTACGGCGCGTAACGCGACGTCCATCGTGCAAGCCCAGTTGACACCAAATCCGATCGGGTTGGCCCGGATCCAGGAGCGGATCTGGTTCTGGAATTCCGAGGCGTAGCGAACATCCCGGAACACCGTCCAGCCCCGCCCCAGGGTAACCAGATGCTGACAGCGGGACAGTTCCCACGGCACCTTGACGTCGCTGGGACGGTCTAGCTCAGCGTAGTGAATTCGGTGGGAGAGACTATCACGGTCCCATCGTCGGCCCGACTTGAAGTCGAGATGCCAATCGATTTCGTCTCCCAGCTGAGTCGGGCCAGAGCCGAGCAGATCGAACTCGTGACGGAGAATTCTCTCGCACGCCTCCTTCAACCTGGCCACGGCTCCCGGATACTCATCCCTCAGCAACTGAGCGACTTCTTGGCGGCTGGACTGGTTGAGCCCAAGTCCCAGCTCGAGGCGCGAGTTCCAGAGCACCTGGACCGAATCAAACCCTGCCTTTCGTGCCAGCTCTCCGGCTGTCAAAGCAGCCAGCCTGCGACGAAAGCGGCCTGCATTGAGCAGGCGCCTGATCTCGGTTACGCTTTTCGAAAAACGTAGCCGGGAGGTTTGCCGGCAGCGCGTCGCAAAAGGGTCAATACCTTCACGCGACACGAGCCTCGACGCGCCCTTCTATCCAGGAATCGAACCAAGCCACCGCGTTGTAGAAAGTCCAGATGTAAAGCGCAAAGTCGCCTCGGCCCTCACGATGCCGCCTGAGCATGTCCAGCACGGCGCCGCGATTTGACGGAAAGGCTTCAAAGAATTTGGTAGAGCGGAGTTGGGCGTCCACCGCACGTCCGAAATCACCCCGAAGCCACTCCGAGACCGGAGCCCCAAAGCCCATCTTTTTCCGCTCAATGAGCGGGTCGGGAATCAACCCTCGAACTGCCTCCTTCAAGAGGGACTTGGAAACTCCGTCGCCCACTTTGATCTCCAGGGGCAGATGCATCGTGAACTCCACCAGCCGGTGGTCCAAGAATGGGACCCGAGCTTCAATCGAGGTGGACATACCAATCTTGTCAACTCGCATTAGCAGTAATTCGGGAAGCCGGAGCTTGAATTCGGAGTAGGTCATCCGGGTCAGGATGTCGTTTTCAGGGGCCGCTGCGTCGAGCCGATCGAAGAAGGAACGAACGATCTCATAGGTATCGACGCTGTCGAACGTCGAAGGCAGCAGGCCGGAGTTCCACATGGGGTCGGGGATGTCCAGCGGAGGAAGATTGTGCTTGGCAACTCGCCGCGATTTCCTGGGTTCCGGGAACACGGTTGCGCCGCTCCAGAAGGGCCCCCGGCCGAGGCTGGCTCGGGAGACAAGGTGCAAATAGTTGTCGTGCCGATCATGCAAGCCCATGAGTTGATTCGCAACAAAAGAGCCAATGCTTCGGGCAAAGCCGGGAACAAAACGGGTATACGGCTGCCAGTAACGGCGGTACATGCGCGGGTAGGCCATATAGGATTTGTAGCCGCAAAACTGCTCGTCGCTCCCTTCGCCCACCTGAACCACCACGGTTCCCGCATCTCGTGCCAGCTTGGACACGAAATAGAGGGGGATGCAGACCCAATCGGCAATCGGTTCATCCTGCGAGTAGATCAGCGATGGCAAGTACTCACGCATGGCCTTTTCGTCAACCATGGCTTCATGGTGTTCCGCCCCGAAGTGGCGGGCCGCTTGGCGGGCATAGTCAACTCATTGAGGGCTTTGTGGTCAGAGAAGCCAACCGTGAAGGTCTTGACCGGCCGCCCAAGATGTTTGGTCATGAGCGCGGTATTGACCGTGGAATCGATCCCACCAGAGAGAAATACACCAAAAGGAACGTCGGACATCATTCTCTTTTCGATCGCCTGATCGAGCAGTCGCAACGTCCGTTTGACGGCAAAGGGGCGCCGCTCAGGGAGCGGTAGTGATGCGTATTCCTCAATGTCGGGGCCTTGTCCAGGCAAGGCATCCCAGTACCGCTCGGCTCTGAAGCTACAGTCGGGCTGGACAAAGCCGCAAAAACCGGCGGGCAATTTGTAGATTCCGCGAAACATGGTGAGAGGAGCCGGGACCGTCAAGAAGGAAAGGTAATGATAAACCGCTCTGGGTTCCATCTGAGGCGAGACTTCGGGGTGCTGCAAAATGGCCTTGATCTCCGATCCGAACAGAAACCCGGTGGGGATCCACGAGATATAGAGCGGTTTGATTCCAATTCGATCACGAGCCAGGAAAAGGCGTTTTCGTCGCTCGTCCCAGATGGCTGTCGCAAACATCCCTTCGAGGCGGTCAACGACTTTCTCTCCCCACTCCTCGTAACCGTGCACGATCGTCTCGGTGTCGGAATGGTCCGTGCGAAAGCGATGGCCCCGGGAGAGTAGTTCCCGGCGTAGAGATTGATGGTTGTATATCTCACCGTTGAAGACCAGACGAACAGTGCCGTCCTCGTTGCTCATCGGCTGATTGGCCGAATCAGAGAGATCGATGATGGCCAGCCGACGGAATCCAAGTCCAATTTGTCCGCCCGGCTGCACCCAGATCCCAGTCCCGTCTGGACCGCGATGGGGCATCGCGTCACGCATCCGGCGCAGTAATTCGGGGTCGACTCGTTGGCTCGAGTCTGAAGAAAGCCAACCAACAATGCCACACATTTTCTTGCGACTCCCAGGGAGCTCGACTCACCAGACCCATGTTCGGAATCGAACCCCATTACTCGGACAGGCTCCCAGCGAAGTTTAACTGCGCCTCAAACCGACGATGAAAAGGAAGTCACTCTTCCCGGCGCTGCCCCTCGGAGTGCGGCGGCTTGCCGCCGCCTTTCATTTTCATTACGCGGACTGGAGTCACCGGAGGGCCCAGGGCGGCAGCAAGCTGAAGCACCCCGAGGGCGCCTGCGGCGCGAGATGAAACTTGACTCAAATGCACAGGCTTTGCCCCTTACAGGTGCCTAGGAGTCTGCGCGGCAGGAAATGTCCGGGCTGGTGAATAAAATGGCGATATGGGAACGACATTTCGGAAGTACCAGCCGGAGCAGAGCTTCTTGCTACCCCCTCCCCGCGAGATTGGTTGCCGGAAGATCATCTGTCCTACTTTATCTCCGAAACGGTGGATGAGCTGGATCTGAGTGGATTCTACGCGCCGTACGAAGGGGACGGGCGGCGCAATCGGCCGTTTGATCCGAGGATGATGGTGAAGATCCTGATTTATGGGTACGCGACGGGAACGTTCTCGTCGCGGAAACTGGCTCGTCGAGTGTATGAGGACGTGGCTGTTCGAGTGTTGTCGGCGGGTAATTTTCCAGCCCACCGGACGATGGCGGAGTTTCGTCAACGTCATCTCAAAGAGTTCAAGAAACTGTTTGGACAGGTGGCGCGGATCGCGGCCGAGGCGGGATTGGTCAAGCTGGGGCGAGTGGCGGTGGACAGCTGTAAGATCAAGGCCAACGCCAGCAAACATAAGGCGATGAGCTATTCACGGATGTTGGAAGAAGAGAAAAGGCTGGAAGGAGAGATCGCCGAACTGTTGGATCGTGCGCAGCAGGTGGATAAAGCGGAAGACGAGCTCTACGGCGAAGAGAATCAGGGAGACGAACTGCCTGAAGAGTTACGCCGCCGCGAAGATCGGCTGAAAAAGATCGGGGAGGCAAAGCAGCGCGTGGAGCAACGGCAGGCCGAGGCGGATCGGAAGTGCGGCCGCAAGCCCGGAGACGGTCGCAAGAACCCGCGCGGAGGACGCCCCTTCAAGTGGGAGTTTGGAGTTCCCGAGGAGAAGGCCCAAGACAACTTTACAGATCCGGAAAGTCGAATCATGAAGAGCTCTGGGGGATTCGAACAATGCTACAACACGCAAGCCGCTGTGGATGAGGAGACACAGATGATCGTGGCCACGGGGGTTACCAATAACGCGGCCGACAACAGACAATTACTGGGGATGATCGATGCGGTCCAAGAGAACCTGGAGCACCCTCCCGAGCAGGTAGTGGCCGACGCCGGGTATAAGTCCGAGGAGAACTTTGAAGGTCTAGAAGAACGCGAGATCGATGGCTACATCTCTTTGGGCCGAGAGGGGCGAGATCCAGAGCCGTCGGAAAATCTCCCCGCCACGCTTCGCATGTTCAAGAAGCTGGGCACGGAGGCGGGGCAAACTGTCTACCGCCGGCGCAAGGTGATCGCGGAACCTGTATTCGGCTGGGTTAAACAGGTCCTTGGCTTTCGAACCTTCAGCTTGAGGGGACTCGAGAAAGTGGAAGGCGAGTGGGACCTGGTCTGTCTCGCCCTGAACTTGAAACGCATGAATGGGCGCCTACCCACCTGCTGAGCAGGTTCGGACGGAAAGATGCCCTCCCCCTGGGCTCATTTTCAGCAGTTCGGCCGCCTCTGCAAGCGGAAGCACGATAAAGATCGCCCTTTCTCTTATAGGGCACCCCGAAACATAAACTCAAGAATTGGAAATTCCACGTTGCTCAGAAACTCCTGCCGCGCAGACTCCTAGGCCCGAAAGATCTTTTTGCCGTCGGCACTAAAGACCCCTCGAGTGTCCACAATCAAAGGCGCTAATTCGCGAATCATCTCCCAATCGAAGCAGTCGTGATCAGTCGCAATGAGCACGCAATCGATCTTCGCCATTGTGGAAGGGTTGGCCGGGACACTTTCCATCTTGAGGTCGTGGGCTCTCATCTTGGGCAAAATGGGGACGTATGGGTCGGAGTACGAAACTTGCGCTCCCAGAGCCTGCAACTTCTTGATCAGAATTACGCTGGGAGATTCACGCATGTCGTCTACATTTTTCTTGTAGGCGGCCCCCAACACCAGAATCTTGGACTGGCTCAATGCCTTTCCATGATGGTTGAGCGCTTTGATAACTTGTCCTACGACATAGTCCGGCATGGCCGTGTTGATTTCGCCGGCTAGTTCAATGAAACGAGTTGAGAGGCCAAATTCTCGAGCCTTCCAGCTTAGATAAAAGGGATCGATCGGGATGCAGTGACCCCCCAGGCCAGGCCCTGGATAGAAAGGGGTGTAGCCGAAAGGTTTTGTCGTAGCAGCCCGGATCACTTCGAAAATGTCAATCCCCATCCCCTCGGCCACCAGCTTGAGTTCATTAACCAGCGCGATGTTCACGGCTCGGTAGACATTTTCCAGCAGCTTGGTCAATTCTGCCACGCGTGGTGAAGAGACTGGAATCACTTCATCGACAGCGCCTTCATAAAGCGCTTTGCCTACCCTTAGGCAGCTCGGCGTGGCCCCGGAGCAGATCTTAGGGATGTTCCCGGTGTGGAAAAACTGGTTTCCCGGGTCCTCACGCTCTGGAGAATACACCAGGAAGATATCCTTGCCGATCTCCCATCCTGCCTCTCCCAAACGTCCGCCGATAACCTCCTCAGTCGTGCCCGGATAAGTCGTACTCTCCAAGATCACCACCTGGCCGGCCCGCAAATGGTCGCGGATGGTCTCGATAGCGCCCACAACAAAGGATAGATCGGGCTCTCGGTGCTTGCTCAACGGAGTCGGCACGCAAAGGATGATGGCATCTGCGTTTCTGATGAGGGAGAAGTCGCCGCTGGCTTCAAATCGGTTTTCCTGCATTGCCGCTTGAAGGATTCCGATGTCAATCGTCTTGATGTAGCTCTTACCTAGTCGGAGGCTTTTGACCTTCTCTGGATCGGTGTCCAGACCCAGGACGGGAAACCCAGCCTCCGCAAAACGAATGCTCAGGGGCAACCCAACGTAGCCGAGACCAACCACGGCAACTAGAGCGTTCTTGGCGGCGATTTTCTTGAGGAGTTGCTGCTCGGCCGCACCGGTGGCCTCGGTCCTAATTTGTGCCATAACCGTGTTTCTTGCTGAGTTTGGCTGCCGCTTGCAACGTCAGTCTCTAGAACCCCCAATCATAAATGAACAATATAATACGCTGTTACCCGGACCATCGTGAAGTAGTCGTCCTAATTCCAGTCCAGGAGCAGCTCGGCTGAAACTGTAAGCAGGTTGCAAGGGAGAGGTGCCTAGGCAACAGGTGTGCCACATTGACTCGAGCGATCCAGAGAAGCCAAACGTTGGGCGATTCGTTCCCCAGCCTGTCCGTCCCACAGCGGGGGCACGGTCCCTCTCTTGCCTCGACTCCAACGGATTTCCTCCACTTCTCGTTCCAGCAACTCCATGTCGGTGCCAACCAGCTGATTGGTTCCAAGTTCGACTGTTACTGGTCGCTCCGTATTCTCGCGGACTGTCAGGCAGGGGACGCCCAGGTATGTCGTTTCCTCCTGAATACCTCCGGAGTCGGTAATTACGACTAGGGCTTCCTGCTGCAATGCGAGAAATTCCAGGTAGCCCCAAGGTTTGACCAGCCGCACCGCGAGGGAAACGGAAAGGTCGGACGATTCAATTCTCTCCCTTGTTCGCGGGTGTACGGGGAAGATGACGGGGTTCTTGGACGCAAGCCGATTCAATGTCTTCAAGATGTTCGACAGCATCGACGGAGAATCCACGTTAGAAGGACGGTGCAACGTGACTAGTATGAAGCGCTGGCTCTCAACTTCAAGCGAGGTCATGACCTCATCGGGGCGAATCTTAGGCAGGAGCCGGATCAGAGTGTCAATCATCACGTTTCCGACCAGGTGAATCTTCTCCGGCGCGACCCCCTCGTGGGCGAGATTCTCGTCGCCGTCTTTGGAAGGCGTAAAGAGCAGCTCGGAAATCTGGTCAGTGAGAACCCGATTGATCTCCTCCGGCATCGAACGATCGAAGGACCGAAGCCCAGCCTCAACATGAGCCACCGGAATGTTCAGCTTGGAGCATACCAGGGCAGCTGCCACGGTGGAATTGACATCGCCATAGACGACAACCATGTCGGGCTGTCGATCCTTGACCACGTCCTCAAAACGAACCATTATCTGCGCCGTCTGTTGGGCATGCGTCCCGGAACCCACTCCCACGTTGACGTCGGGTTCAGGGAGCTCCAGCTGTTTGAAGAAGATTTGCGACATGGAACTGTCGTAGTGCTGCCCGGTGTGGATCAACGTCTGGTGGCAGTCGTTTGCTCGCAAAGCTCTGATTACCGAGGCCGCTTTCATGAAATTGGGTCGAGTGCCTACTACATGTAAGATCCGCATTTCACCACTATTTTGACTAGTAGCCCGGACAATTTATGGACTTGCCGGCTGCCGGGCCGGGATCATCCGAGCTGAGCACCAAGAAATTCGACATGATTATACCGATAATTCAGGGCAGATGATTCCGGCTCTGCAGCCGATAACGCGTGGCGGCGGAGATGGTCAACTTCACCCAACCGCAATACACTAGGCCCAAAGCAAGTACCTCAGTGTTGATTCCAAGGGCCTGAAAAGGCCCGAAATGCCAGTCCTGACGGGTATTCTAGGGTTGCAAAAAAACTCTGGAAAACACCGAAAAGAAAGGCATTTCAGGTGAACCCAAAAGATATCGAAATCCTGCGCAAACGGCAATCGGAAAGTGAAGATCGATTAGATCGGAGTTGGATGCCGGAGAAGGGCCAAAGGGTGCTGCGCGCGGGCAACATCCATTATGCGATTTCGGATCGAGTCAGAGCCGTGGACTGCGGGGGGCTGGGTGTGATCCAGCTGCTGGTCAAGCAGCTGGAACTGGCCGAAACCATCGACCAACGGGTGAAGGTGCTGGAGCGGCATCTGCCGTACCGGGAATCGGATCATGTGCTCAATCTGATTTACAACGTCATGACGGGCGGTAGCTGCCTGCAGGACGTGGAGGCTCGACGCCGGGACCCGGTGTATCTGGACGCGCTGGGGGCCCGCAAGGTGCCGGCGCCGTCCACGGAGGGGGACTTCCTGCGGCGCTTCGACAGGAATTCGATCGGGGATCTGATGGAAGCGGTCAATGAGGCGCGACGGAAAGTGTGGTCGAACCAAGACAAGGAGTTTCACCGTCAGGCCACGATTGATGTGGACGGGACGATCGCCCCGACGGATGGACAGTGTAAGAGCGGAATCGGAATGAGCTACACCGGCCACTGGAGCTATCATCCGCTGGTAGTGTCTGTGGCTGAGACCAACGAGGTGCTCTATTTGGTGAATCGGGCGGGCAACCGACCCTCCCATGAAGGCGCGGCCGAGGTGCTGGATCGGGCCATCGAGTTGGTGCGCGGTGGTGGTTTCCAGAAGGTGTTGCTGCGGGGCGACACGGATTTTACGCAGACGCGTCATCTGGACCGCTGGGATCAGGAGGGCGTAGAGTTTCTCTTTGGGGCGGATTCCAGCCAGGGGTTGGTTGGTCGGGCCGAAGGACTGGAGCCCAGCGCCTGGAGTCGGCTGGATCGGGCAAAGAAGAAGAAACTGCGAAGACGGCGGCGCAAGAATATCCGCCAGGCCCTGGTCAAAAAGAATGGCTATCGCAATCTGCAACTGGAGCGGGAAGATGTGGCCGAGCTGGCCTAGCGACCGGCGGCCTGCAAGCAGAACTATCGGCTGGTGGTGGTGCGAAAGCAAATTACGGTCACCCAAGGACAGGGACGGCTCTTTGACGAGACCCGCTATCTGTTCTATCTGACCAACCTGCGAAAGGAGTCGGCCAGGGAAGTGGTTTTCTCAGCCAATCGTCGCTGCCATCAGGAGAATGTGGTGGAGCAGCTCAAGAACGGGGTTCAGGCGATGCGGATGCCCTCGGACAGCCTCGAGTCCAACTGGGCGTACCTGGTGATTGCTGCCCAGGCCTGGAACTTGAAAGCCTGGCTGGGCCTGGTGCAATCCGACAAGACGATGGGGCAGCGGATTCTGAAGATGGAGTATCGCCGGTTCCTGCGCCGGCTGGTTCAGATTCCTTGCCAGATCCTGCAGCGGGGGCGACGTCTTCTTTACCGGCTGCTGAACGTCAACGACTGGACCGAAACGCTGCTGAGCGGAGTGCCGTCGCCCAAGCGGGTCCGCTACGGCTAACCCGCCACAGGACAAAGCAAAGAAAATTCACGGAGGTTCAAGGGCTGAGGTCGAAGTCTGTTCGAAAACGGCCGAAAATTCCGATGCTTGCCTCTCGATCCCACTCCGAAGGCCCTCCAGCAGGAGATCACCGTCGGATGCGCCCGACTCGCGCAGCCTTCAGTCCGAAAGTCGACCACAGAGGGCTAAATGACCCTCAAAAAGAGTCAATCGAGCGGCCCAGAAGCTGATACGCTTATTTTGGGACTAGGCACCGACGCTGAAGGGGCATGGTAAAGCTGTCCCAGGTTCCATCCAACTTGACTTGACTGTAAAGGAGTAGCCCGTGTGAGGTGCCTAGATCAACTTTCTGCGGCGCGGCGATGGAGGCCGTGACTTCGACCTGCTTCTCCGTGATAAAGATCCCGGAAAGTCTGGACAACTTGCTCCAACTGGGTCTCCGTCATGGCATGACCGCTCGGCAGACACAACCCCTTCTTGAAGATCTCGTGCGAGACCTCACCGCCTGCGGTTTCGACTCCCTCGAAAAGGGGCTGCAGGTGCAGCGGCTTCCAGGTCGGTCGCGATTCGATGTTCTGCGCTTCGAGAGCGAGTCGGATGGAATCTCTGCTCGCTCCGAAGAGTTCCGGCTCGATGAGCAGGCAGGTTAACCAGCGCGAGGAGAAACTCCCTTCCATTTCGGGCATGAACTCGAGGCCTTCGAGTTCGCTCAAGTGATTCTCATAGAAGTCGAAAATCTCGCGTCGGCGGGCAACCCGCTCATCCAACGTGCTCAATTGGGATCGTCCCACAGCTCCCAGGATGTTACTCAGGCGGTAGTTGTAACCAACTTCTTTGTGCTCATAGTAGGGAGCAGGTTCCCGGGCCTGAGCGGCTAGGAAGTGGGCCCTGGCAACTGAGGATTCGTCGTTTGCCAGCAACATGCCTCCTCCGGATGTGGTGATGATTTTGTTCCCGTTGAAGGAGAGAACACAGAGATCAGCGAAGCTCCCCACTTTCTTTCCCCGGTAGGAGGCTCCCAAGGCCTCGGCCGCGTCTTCCACCAGGGGAATATCGAAGTGCTCGATCAGGGGCTGAATGGCATCATAATCGGCGCTCTGCCCTAAGATGTCCGCTACGATAATGGCTTTGGGGAGCCGGCCGGATCGAGCTCGACTCTCCAACAGGTCGGCCAGAAGTTCCGGGTCCATATTCCAGCTCCTGGCTTCACTGTCGATGAACAGCGGCTGCGCCCCCAGGTACAGGATCGGATTCGCTGTGGCGACAAAGGTTAAGGTTGGGCAGATTACCTCGTCTCCAGGCTTCACTCCTAGAAGCCTCAGCGCGAGGTGTAGTGCCGCTGTTCCGGAAGAGACAGCCAGTGCCGATTTCATTCCCAGATAGCCTGCAACTTCCTTTTCAAAGGCATCGACTTGGGAGCCCCAAGGGGCGAGCGAGTTGGAATTGAGAGCCTCTTTGATCAAATCGAGTTCAGTGCCTGTGAGATGGGGTGGAGACAAGCAAATGCGTTCCTCTTGAGTTTCCGAGTGGAAAGAGTTGTCCATACGCTTTCTCTCCTATCCCTGGTGGCCCACCGGTGTCATGATTGATCTAGTAGGTGGCTCAGATCAGAGAGTGAAAGGACGCGATCTCGGGAAGAAATCGACTTTCCCACCGGTTCTTCATTGCCGTCAAGTACCAGCTCAGGATATCCCGGGTTAATAACCAGGAAGTTTCCCCGTCGGAACGTCCTTCCCGACTCTTCTTCCGTAACCATTAGTTCGTGGAGCTTCTCTCCTGTACGGGGCTGGGAAATAACGATGGGGATGTCTTTGCCGGCGGCCAGGATCTGGACAATATCGATCAGTTTAGCGGCGGGAGCATTCCAGGCGATGATCTGCCCGGGCGTAGCATGGAGAATCGCCTCAACAAGCGCCTGATTCACTTGACTTGACGTGAGCAGGAACCGGGTCATTTCTGGCGATGTGACTCTGACTGGACCACCACTCGCAATCTGTTCTTTGAAGAGGGGGACAAAGGATCCTCGAGTGCCGATCACATTGCCACAACGGACGACCACGTGACGGGTTCTGGGCGAAGATAGGTTGGCCAGCACTACCAGACGCTCTTGAATGGCCTTGGTCATCCCCATGACACTGGCCGGAGCGCAAGCCTTATCCGTGGACACCGTAACGAAGAGTCGGGGCGGATTCTCCAAGTTGCGAATCGATGTGAGTAAGTTGTGAGTGGCAACCACATTGGTCATCGTGGCTTCGAAGGGGGCGTACTCGCAGAGGGGTACATGTTTCATGGCTGCGATATGAAATACCGCATCCATCCCGGTGACTGCGCCAAGGGTGGTTTCCGGATTTCGCAAATCGCCAATCATGGATTCCACAGGAACACCGTCGAGCCTCCCGAATGGCGATAAAGATGCGCCCCACCGCAACCGCAGGCGTTGATGCTTTTCCTCATCCCGGGAAAGGATCCGGATTTGAGAGGGTTGCCCGAGAGCTCCGGTCAGGAGATGCTGGAGCAACCTCCCTCCCAGGGATCCAGTGCCTCCGGTAATCAAGACACGGCTATTGTGCAGCGGGAGGTCCGTCACCAGTTATCCTCATCCAATCACGGAGGCCAAAACGAACAGTCAAGTCGTGGTGTTCCGATCGCCCAACGATGCCAGCCCTGAAACCGCGTCTGCACGGCCTGCCGTCCCTCTCCCGGGTACTCCACCCCGATCGCCTCGAGGTCGGCATCGAAAATGATCTTTCAGGATCCCGGTGAGTAGTTCCTGGTCATGGTACGACTCCGATTAGACGTTCCTCATGATATTATCCCACTTGATGCTGACCGCTTCTCTGGCCGAGGAACTGGCTTCCATCGGCCGACAGTTCCCGATCGACGCCCTTAACATATTCGGCAACCGCTCTGAACAGATCGTCAGGCTCGTACGCCAGGGCGATTCCAAAACTCCTGGGTCATTGAGTTCGGACGCGGATATCGGCGTCCAAACCCGAGTGGGAGAGCGTCTGTCCGTCGAGCAGCGAGTGGAATTGGCCATTCGGTTGGAGGATCTGTTTGACGTTTCTCGGGTCGATCTGGTCATCCTGGAGGAAGCCGGGGCTTATCTGGCTCTGGACGTCATCAGGGGCGAACTGATTTATTGTGCCGATGAGCACAGCCAGGCCGAGTTCGAGCTGTTCGTCTTGCGCCGAGCTGCGGATCTGGCTTATTTCGAGCGCCTTCACCGCCGGGAGACGTTGCGGAGAGTAAGATGACCCCTTCCCGGCTCCAAAGCAAGGTCATCGCCTCACGGGTCTCTTGGGTCCGGCAAATGGTGAGGAACATCCGGGACCTTCCCCTGGGCGCGTTCTCGGATTTCCAAAAAGACCATCGCAACGTGGGCGCAGCTGTCTCATACCTCCGCCGAGCTCTCGAAGCGGTGCTCGATCTAGGCCGCCATATCGCGGCTCGAGGCTGCGGTGAAGCAACAACGGAATGCAAAGAAATCGCCTTGGTGTTGGTGCGGGTTGGGGTCTTGGATGAGGACCGGGGAGCGCTTCTGCGGCGCCTCGCCAGCTACCGCAATCGTCTTGTCCATTTCTACGATAAAGTGTCCGAGGAAGAGCTCTACGAGATCTGCGCCAGACATCTGGGGGACCTCGAAGATCTGATCCAGGCCCTTCTCGACTGGATTCAATCGCACCCGGAAAAGATTGACGATCAGCTCTAAGCTGAACTTGATTCTGCGAAGCGCTCCCTCGCTGACGCTTCAGGCTCCGTAAGAATCCTTCGAAGCTCTGCCTCAGACTGACGAGGAAGGGGAAATCGCCCTTCCCGGCAAAGCAGCGCGAGATGAAACTTGACTCAAATGCGCAGGGTTTGCCCTATGTAGGTGCCCAGAGTACGCTGTGGTCTGCCTATCGCTGCCGCTCCGGCCCCGTAGGAACTATTGGACACGTTCTGAGCGAGGGAGCCATTTCAGATCGTCGTATTCTGATCGGTCCAACGATGCCAGTCTTGAAACCGTGACTGAACCGCGCTTCGCCCCTCTCCTGGACACACCAGCCCAATCGCCTCGAGGTCGGCATCGACCATAATCTTTACCAGATCGTTGAAGGAGATGCGGGGCCTCCATCCAAGCACACTAGAGGCCTTTGTCGTATCGGCGCGGAGCGCATCGACTTCGGTCGGGCGAAGGTAACGGGGATCGAGCTTGATATGGCGCTCCCAGTCCATTCCCGCGTAATCGAATGCGACGCTGATGAACTCGCGTACGGAATGCGACTCGCCGGTGCCAATCACGAAATCGTTCGGCTGGTCCTGCTGGAGCATTAGCCGCATCGCTTCTACGTACTCCGGGGCGTAACCCCAGTCGCGCCTGGCGTCCAGATTTCCCAGATAGAGGGTATCCTGTTTGCCTGCCTTGATCTGAGCTACGGCTCGAGTCACTTTGCGCGTGACGAAAGTCTCTCCGCGGCGCGGCGATTCATGATTGAAGAGAATTCCATTACAAGCGTAGATGCCGTATCCCTTGCGGTAGTTCCGAGTCATCCAATAGGCATATAACTTGGCGGCTGCATAGGGGCTTTGTGGAGCGAAAGGAGTGTGTTCATTCTGGGGAGACGGAGAGGCGCCGAATATTTCACTTGAGGAGGCTTGGTAGAAGCGGGTTTCGACGCCACTCCGCCGGATGGCTTCCAGGATCCGTGTGGTTCCGAGACCGGTTACATCCCCCGTATAGTCAGGTAGATCAAAGCTCACGCGCACGTGGCTTTGGGCGGCGAGATGATAGATCTCGTCCGGTTTGATCTCGTAAATCAACAACATTAATGCACCGGTGTTCCCCATATCACCGTAATGGAGAAAGAGGGTTGTTTCAGAATGCGGGTCGCGGTAGAGATAGTCGATTCGACGCGTATTGAAAGTGCTGGCCCGGCGGATGATACCGTGTACTTCGTATCCTTTCGACAGCAGAAACTCTGCCAGATACGAACCATCCTGCCCTGTAATTCCCGTGATCAGTGCTCTTTTCATGAAGGAAGGTCCTGTCGCCTCAAACGACTCGGTTGAGCCGGTCTGATAGATACCACTGAATCGCCTCTTGGAGTCCGTCCCGCAGAGCTGTTTTGGCCCGAAACCCGAATCGTTGCTTGGCTTTCTCGACATCCAGGCAGCGCCTCGGCTGGCCGTCCGGGTAATCGGGATCCCCAAGGACTTCGCCCTCATATTCAGTGAGTTCGGCTACCAGCCGAGCCAGGTTCCGGATGCTGATCTCATTCCCGGATCCCAAATTGACCGGATCATCGCCGTCGTATCTCTCAGCGGCCAGGACAATTCCCTCTGCGGCGTCCTTCACATAAAGGAACTCCCGGGTTGGGGAGCCCGATCCCCACAACGTGACTGATCGGCGCCCTTGCTCCTTGGCTTCCAGAAAGCGCCGAATCACAGCCGGGATGACATGGGAGGTCTCCAGATCGAAATTGTCACGAGGGCCATACAGATTGACCGGGAGCAGGAAGATCGAATTGAATCCATATTGTTGCCGATAGGCCTGAGACTGGACCAGAAGCATCTTCTTGGCCAAACCGTAGGGGGCATTGGTTTCCTCTGGATAGCCATCCCACAAGTCTTCTTCCTTGAATGGAATCGGAGTGTGCTTGGGATAGGAACAGACCGAGCCGACAGCGACGAACTTTCTCACCCCGCACCGCCACGACTCATGCAGCAGCGGGACCCCCATCATCAGGTTGTCGTAAAAGTACTCGGCCGGTCGGCTCCGGTTCGCTCCGATCCCCCCGGTTCTGGCTGCCAGATGAAGGACTATGTCGGGTCGGTGCTCCTCGAGCAGTCGTCTGACGGCTATAGATCGACGCAGGTCGTAATCCTTACTTCTGGGGCAGACGATGCTCTGGGCACCGCGGCTGGTTAGAGACTCAACCAGGGCGGAGCCCAAGAACCCGGCCCCACCGGTCACCACAACACGCAATTCCTTCCAATCGATCAGGGCCGCCTGTGACGACGGATTCATCAGCTGCAACTCCTCAAGCGGCAGATGTTACCATAGCCGTTCTTGGAGGTAAGTACGTGTCTCGTTACCTGGTTGCCGGCGCAGCCGGCTTCATCGGAGCTCGAGTTTGCTCTCTTCTCATCGAACAGGGGCATCAGGTTGTCGGCGTCGACAATTTGAATGATGCTTACTATAAAAGTCTCAAGCACTATCGTTTGGGACTCCTCCGGGAACTCGAACAATTTGAGTTCCATCAACTCGACATCTGCCGGCGCGATGAGATCGCGCAGCTCTTTGGTCGAGATGTAGGCTTGGACGCTGTTGTCAATCTCGCCGCCCGGGCCGGAGTCAGGCCCTCTGTTGAAGATCCCTGGATCTACTTTGACGCCAACCTGACCGGGACACTCAACCTGCTCGATGCTTGTGTCAGGTGGGGTGTGGAGAAGTTCGTGCTGGCATCAACGTCGAGCCTCTATGGTGAATCTGAGGTTCAGCCCCTGCACGAGGAACTGCCCACCGATCGGCCGATTTCTCCTTACGCGGCCTCCAAAAAGGCCGCGGAGGTGCTTTGCTACACCTATCACGATTTGCATGGATTGGACGTCACCGCTTTTCGGTACTTCACGGTTTACGGTCCAGCCGGCCGCCCCGACATGGCCCCATTCCGATTCGTCCAATGGATCACGGAGAGGCGCCCAGTGATCGTCTTTGGGGATGGCCACCAGAGCCGGGACTTCACCTATGTAGATGACATCGCGCAGGGGACTATCCTCGGCCTTCAGGAGGTCGGATACGGGATCATCAATCTGGGGTCGGATTTCCCGGTGTCAGTGCTTGATCTGATCCGGTTGATTGAGAGACTGACACAAGAGAAGGCCCAACTCGAGTTTCGGGCCCGGTATCGAGCCGACGTAATGCGAACTTGGGCTGATGTGGAAAAGGCGCGTGAATTATTGGGTTGGCAGTCCCAATGGTCGTTTGCGAAGGGTGTCCAGTCGATGGTGGACTGGTATCAAGCCAATCGAGAGTGGGCCAGAAAGATCAAGACTGGGGAGTGATTCCAGGTCGCAGGCCAGGGCTCAACTTGAATATAACCAGGCTCAATTCGCTGACAAAGCCAGCAGGCTGGCGCGGGCGGAGTCTTGTAGGATAACCTCCCAGGTTGTCATCCGGATTCGTTTCAGGCTAGTAGTCAAATCGCCACAACCCAATTTTGAGTGCTATTTGGCCCTTGAATTCAGAATTGTTCAACGACAATTATTTTTGATCACCGCGACTACGATTCTTGCCCGCTGAAGTGGGTGTTTGTTTGACTTGTTTTTCTTCCTTCTTCTGAGGGCTGAAAGCCCTCTTTTCTTCTCCGGTTTTCTTGAGCGTGGGGATGGAGTGAGGGCTTGCCCGAACGGAGTTCCCACGCTTCGCGAGGCTCGGGATTGCCCTTCGAATGCTCCGCTGATTGAGCTGTATACCCTCTGGGCTTGAGCCGTTTTCTGTGTGGCCAGCAGAAGGCCTTTCGAGCGGCACCTCAGAGTCACTTCGTCTCCTTTTGGGTTCTCTGCTTGGCGGCTTCCATCCGGTAGCTGGTCACGTTCAACTCCAGGATCACGCTATGGTGAACCAGGCGGTCGATTGCCGCGGCCGTGGTCAGGGGATCCTTGAAGATCCTCTCCCAGTCCGAGAAGACCAGGTTGCTGGTCAGCAGAATCGAGCGACGCTCGTAGCGATGGGAGAGCAACGTGAAGAGAATCTCCATCTCGTCGCGATTCTGCTGTACATACCCGATGTCGTCGATGATCAGGGCCTCGAACCGATCCAGCTTCTTGAGTTCCCTCTCCAGAGTTAGCTCGAGCTTGGCTCTCAGTAACCGCTGCACCAGCAGCGCACAGGTCGAGAACAGCACCCGCCGGTCTCGCAGGATCAACTCCTGCCCCAAAGCACAAACAAGATGCGTTTTCCCGCTTCCTGGATTACCGAACACAAGTAGATTTTCGGCTCGGTCCAGGAAGTCTCCCTCCACCAATCCTGACAACTGCCGGTCCACACTCTGCGGGAGTCGTGAGCGATCCAATGAAGTCAGGCTCTTGTCCCAGGGAAGTTTCGAGGTCCGTCGTAGTTTCTGGATCCGTCGTTCCCGTCGATCCGCGACTTCCAGCTCCGACAGAGCCAGCAGGTACTGCGGATAAGACCAGCTCTCTGTGGTCGCCAAAGCGGCCTGCGAGCCGTGATGCTCGCGGAAGGTCGGCAGGCGAAGTTCGACCAAACACTCTTTGAGTCTTTGCAGGTTGCCTCCGCTCATGGCCTCACCTCCTGCTTGTGCGTGCCGAGCAATCGGTCATAGATCTGGATGTTGATTGGTGGAACCTGGACCTGCCACCTCGGCAGAACCGGCTCTATCAGATCCTCCTTCAGGTCCTGGAACCGGGTTCGGCGGCCGCTTTCAATCCGGTTCTTCAGAGCTTGTTCGACTTTCCTTTCCCCTTCTTGGGCCGCCAGCTCCAGGATCCCCAGATACTGTCGGTCCGCCGTCTGTGGACAATCCTCTCTCAGCTCGTCGTAGGCGACTCGGAACAGGACTCCGGGAAAGCGATCTTCCCGCCAGCGATAGCGGGCAAAGGCTCCCGGCTTTCGCACCAGCGAGTGGATCACGTGCCGGTAATCGATCCGGTGCTTTCCTTCCCCCCGCAGTCGAGGCATCTCGGCTACTCGCTGCCCGCCATAACGAACTTCCACATGATCGGCATACAGTCGCGCCTCCACCTGTTCGCGGATCAAGCGGCTGTCCACCGAGTAGGTGTTGTTGCGCACTCGGATCGTGGAACTGGTTGCGACCTTCACTCGGAATCGGATGAAGTCCTCCAGGCGACGATCCGGTAGCGGCCTCATCACTTCCAGTTCTTCTCGCAGGCGTCTTTGCCGGCCAGCATTGCGTCGCTCGATGATTCTCTGGACGAACTGCTCGTAGTCCTTGCGCTCTGAGAAATCGCGACTGCCTCTGAGCAGCAGTTCCTGTTGGATGGCTCGCTTGAGCCGGTGATGCGATTGCTCGACGTCTCCGTTCTCATGAGCCTTTCCGGCTTGGGTTCGGCGGCGCTTCATTCCGTAATGATCGAGCAATGTCTGGTAGCGTTCGGTGAAGGCGCCCTTCTTGAGATTGTTGACCACAGCCGATAGACGGTCTGTTCGGTGCTCGGATGGTATCGCCCCCAGTTCCCAGATCGCGTTCTGTAGTCCCAGCGTCAAACTCTCGAAAGATTCACCGAAGCACAGGGTCGTCGTCTCCCAGTTCGAGTAGGTCAAGACGAAGTGATACAGCATATGAGGAAAGGGTTGCCCGGCAATCGTCACTCCCCAGCTGTTCATGAAAGTGAAGTCGGACTGGGCTTGATGTCCGGGCTCATGATTCTGGGGAAACATCACCTCTTTCAGCTCACCGTAGTGGGCTCTCCACTGCTTGCGCCTTCGTTGGAGCGTCCTCAGTTGTCCTTCCTCGAACTTCCCCTCGTAGATCCGATTCAGGTGGTCAAAAATAGTTGTCGCCTCCACGGTTGGAGACTGTTTCAGGATCTGATCCCTTCTCTTTCGGGCCAAACGGATTCATAGGGATTCGGGCGGGTGCGCCAGGTCCGCTCTGACCGGCTTTCACTCGGCAGCTTGCCCGACTTCAAATACTTCCGTGCCGGGTTCCGCGACATGCCCGCTTTGGCCGCCGCCATCGTCAACGTCTTTTCCTTTTTCCGCAATTTCATCAGTCTCCTGATCTGCTGGTCTGTAACCATGCTTGCCATGATCCAAATCAGCTCTGAAAAAGCGGGCAGTTCTAATTGTCGTCCGGGTCCAATTCTACGTGTCGTTGATCACTGAATGGAGGAAGGGCGTGAGGATCGCCGTCTTCACACACTATTTCATGCCCGAAATCGGGGCTCCTTCTGCGCGCCTATTCGAGACTGCTCAAGCCTGGGTGAAGTGCGGACATCAGGTTGAGGTGGTCACGTGTCTGCCGAGCCATCCTTATGGAAGGCTCTATCCCGGTTACAAGAACTGTGTGAGGATGCGAGAAGATCTCGACGGGATCACCATCTATCGGCACTGGACCTATCGGGCTGAAAACCGGGGTTTTCTCCGACGGTCTGCTGGGCATGCCTCCTTTCAGCCCGCTGCGTCTCTCTTCTCAACTCGCCGACTGAGCCATCCGCAAATCGTAATCGGTAGTTCCCCAACCTTCTTTGCAGCAATGGCGGCCCGGGCTGCCGCTCGGAGGTTCTCGGTGCCATTTGTCCTCGAGATACGCGATCTGTGGCCCGAGATCTTTACCGAACTCTCCATGTTCCCTCCCAGCCCTGGGTCAGCCTCTTGCGGTGCATGGAAAGGTTGGGGACGAATCTTCCAATTTCAGCCGAACAAGTTCTCCGTCTGAGCGAAGACAAGGTGTTCGATCACAGTCGTGCTTTGCGGGACTTTGCTTACCAGCCGCACGTCTTCGAGGAAGGGATTCGGTGCCTCATCTCTCGACTTTAGCAGTACCGCAGACTTGCAACTGCGAACGCCCTAGCCTAGTTTTGCTACAGAGGCATAGCCTTTCTTCCAGCAAGTCCAGGGCTGTGGCAAGCCCCAGCACTCCGAGGCCAATTGCGTTGCAAGGCGAAGCCCTTCGGAGTGCGCGCGGCTTGCCGCCGCCTTAGGAACGGACCCGAGGCGGAGCCTAGAAAGCGGTGACCTGGGGCGGGTTCAGCGCAGAGTCGCAGTTTTTTCACCAGATAGGCTCAAAATCGTCCTTAACTCTGAGCCGATCGTGACCATAGGACCGCATTCGGCGATGATAAGAAGTCATTCCCGTAAGAAGAATTCGCCGGGCTGAGCAGAACGGGTAGTCCTCTGGTCGTGCCACCAGGCCGTGGTTCTTCGGGTTGTTGTGCACATAGCTGAGACGGGTATAGTAGCTGGATTCAAAAGTGATTTCCTTGTCCCAGAACTCGTGCCAGACCTTCCGGCCCGGAGTTCTATCCTCCCTATTGACCCGCCGGGCCGTTTTGGAATGAATCGTCCGGGTCAGGGTGGTGAGCGATTCCGCCAGCTTCTGAGCCCAACCGACCCAGTGGTAATGGTTTGAAAAGACGGCCCATTCCTGGAGCTCCCAGCGTAGGGATTCAGAGACCTCGAGGAGAGTCTCTTCGAGGAATCGTGGTCTCTCCGCACCTCGAAAAAGATGCTTCTGGTGAAGTGTGGAAGCCGTCAGGAAATAACAGTGCTCGGTACGGAATCGATGCGGTGGAGAATGGTGCCAGTCAAGAGATTCATTGGCCATACCCTAAGAAAACGAACGCTGAAGGAAAAAAACGAAAAATGCCTCGTCAGAACTCAGGGCTGTGGCAAGCCCCAGCACTCCGAGGGCACCTGCGGCGCAAGGCGAAGCCCTTCGGAGTGCGCGCGGCTTGCCGCCGCCTTGGGACCCGTCCCCGGGCATAGTCCTGAAAGCGGCAGGGCGCGTTCAACGGAGACTCGCGCCTCACCTAAATGACAAAATGAGGTCCCCGCAGAAATCCTGAAAAACCTCAGTCCTACCCTTTGTCCACCTCCCCCCGCCGAACCCCGGTTCCAGGACGCCTGAGTTCCAGTTCGTCCAGTGTGCGAGGCCAATCCTTTGCCAGTAGTCGGGAAAGGGCCCGGTCGGCTAAGATCCGACCGCCGGTCTGGCAGGTGGGGCAATAGTTAGTCTCGTTGTTCTTGTAGACGATGCGCTGAACCGGGGTCTGGCAGACGGGACAGGGCTCGCGAAAGCGGCCGTGAACCGCCATTCCCTCCTTGAATGCCGTCACCTTGAGCGGGAACTTTCCTTGGCGCTGCTTATCCAATCGAGCCACCCATGTCGACAAGACGTGGCGGCAAGCTTTGAAGAGCTTCTCGATTTCCTGAGGTTCCAGTTGCGAAGTTTGACGAAGTGGAGAGAGCCCTGCCCGATGCAGAATCTCATCCGAAAAAGCATTGCCGATACCGCTCAAGATCCGTGGATCCGAGAGAGCTCGTTTCAACGTGTGGTTCTTGCGGAGCAGGGTCGTACTGAAAGTTGCCAGATCGGAGTCCAGTACCTCCAGGCCTCCGGGGTCATGCTCTACCAGCTGTTCTCGACCCCGCACTAGATAAAGAGATGCACGCCGCTTCGAACCTGCTTCGGTCACCAGCAGAGTTCCGCTCGAGAAATCAAAAGTGCCAGCCCTCCCCGACCCGGGATGCCGGCGCCCGACTTTCCCCACTTGATCCGGCCGGCGATCATCAGATGGAGCACCAGGGCATAGTCGCCGGAGAGTTCGAAGACAATCCGCTTGCCCATTCGTGAGAGTCGCCTAATTTGTCTCCCATTTGCCTCGCGTAAAGGTGGGTCGTAAGACCGGACCAGAAAAGGGCTGCGGACACGAATGGCCGCTAGCCGGCTGAGAAGGATCCGTTCCCGCAAAGCGTCAAGATAGGTTTCGAGATCGGGTAGTTCGGGCAATGTCAGTTTCCAGCTGCGGCTCTGATAGTCTTACTCCGGCTCTGAAGCCTCGTTAGCTTGGAACTTGATTCCGGATAACAACCTTGGAGGTTATCCTACAAGGCTCCGCTCGGGCCGCCTAGCAGGCTTGGGCCGACCACCCTTGTACCCCAAGCACCTTGCTTGGCTTGTCCGGATTCCAGGTTTCTTTCTTGAATGATCCAGCGCAGCCAGCGGCTGAAATTTGATCTACTGGTATTGCGCCGCAGGCGCCTTGGAGTACGTCGAGAATCGACGCCTTGTGCACATGGCGAACCTGCACTCGGCACTCCAGAGCCTTCGGCAAGTTTCAGGTTATCTTTGTGTCTCTTTCAGCCAGCGTTCACGTTCCAGTGCAGGTACTCCTTCGGTGATCCACGTGGCTGCCTCCTCACCCTTCAGAAAGTGTCCGAACCAATCCCGGATCCGATGGTGGTAGTCAATCTGGTTTTCTTTTTCACGAGCGCTGTGATTCTCTCCCGGGTAGACCAGCATGACGAGGAACTTGCCAGCTCGCCGAGCATAATTGTACATCTCAACCCCTTGATGCCAATCGACCGTGCCGTCTTTGTCGCCAAAGAAGATCAGCATTGGAGTGTTCAACGTCTGCAGATGCATCACCGGGGAATTCCTGACATAGGCCTCCATATCTTCCCAATAAGGCACTTCCATTCGGGCTTGCCCGGTTTCGAAATGGCTCGACTCGGGACGGCCCTGATTCCAATGGATGGTGCCGAACATGCTGAAGAAGTTGGTCAACGGTGCACCGGCGATCGAAGTCGCGAAGATGTCTGTTTGAGTCGGAATGAAACTGGCTTCGTAGCCTCCCCATGAATGTCCGACTAGTCCTACTCGCTTTGCATCGACAGCGCCTTTCTCGATTACGGCCTGGACCGCCGGACGAACGCATTCAACGGCCGAGATCCCCGGTTCTCGATCTCGAAACACGATGTCGGGCTCGAGAACGAAATAGCCTTGCGTGGTCCAAACAGTTGTGTTGTAGGAACTCCGCTCGGAAGGAGTTCGGTAAGAATGAATCAACTGCGCGCGGCGTTCATAAACATATACGATCATCGGGTAGGTACGTCCTTCCACATATCCGGCCGGATAGTACAAGGCGCCTTGCAGAGGCTTGCCTGCCTCGCTCGCGTATTCGATCAATTCGGCCCGTCCCCAGGCGTATTCAGATTGAAACTTATTGGTGTTGGTGACCTGGCGGGCATCAGACAGATCCGGCCTCGCAACGAAGTAATCGGGAGAATCGTCAAAGGCCTGCTTGGTAAAGGCCAGTACCGGTGCTTTCTCGGCCTTGATCAGGCCGCCGAGCGCGGAGTCTTCTTGGAGTAGCCGCTCGGCCACCCTCGATTTGGCACGGTCCGCCGGCTTAAGGTGCGTGAAACCCGACTGCTTGCTCCATTCCCCGGAAGTACGGAAGTAGAGGGTTTCAGCTGGATCGAAGGGATCCCGATCCAGGTTCAGATTCAGCACCCGGTGGACAATTCTGTGCTCAGTTCCGGCCGTCAGCTTGGAAGGATTCTTCCCATTCGGTGGGACCCACCATACGTCATAGCGGTCATTTAACAGGACTGCCCCATCGTCGGCCATCCAGCATCCGACGCCCCAGGGAGGGCGCTGTTCCCGAACCGGCGTGTCGTACTCCCGGTTCACGAAATCCGAGACGTTCTTGGTAAGATTTGTCTTGGCCCCGGTCTTGACATCGAAGGTCCAGAAATCATCGTTTTGGAAATAGAGCAGGTAGCGTCCTTGCGGGCTACTCCCATAGAAATGCCATACGCCATCGACAACCTTGGTTCGCGTTCCCTTCTGGAGGTCGACAACTCGAATGTCGGATTGCCCGAAAGTGTCGAACTGATTACCGAAAGTGTAGGGACGCTCGTCTTCCTCAATCACAAGCCTGCCATTACGGGATACCGAAGCGTTGATCCTGATATCGGTTCCCAAAACCCTGAGGCGGCCAGTGTCCAGATCCCAGCTCGTAAGGAGTCCCCGATTTCGGTCTCGGTTCTTTTGTAACTCTTGCATGGGAAAGATCCGTTCATCTCGGGTATGCCAGATCTGAACGTCGGAACGCTCAACTTCATCTGCCGTTTCTTCTTCACTCTTCTCATCGCTTTTCTTCGCCGGCGGCTCGGGTTTGCGAACCCATTCTTGGATCCGCAAGAAAACTCGATCTCCGTCATCGGTCCACTGAAGGCCAGCTCCTGCCACTATTCGACGGGCTTCGCGGAGGCCGGAATGGTCAGCCAAGTCGAGTTTGAAGCGGGTTCCAGAACCGTTAAGACCTCGCCATACGACAAGCCGGTGGTTGTCTTCGTAGTACTCCTCGTCGGGTACTTTGCGGAAATAAGCGAGATCATCCGCCTCCTTTCGCCAAGCCAGGTGGGTGAATTCTGCGTCTCCTGAATCGAGAACCCTCAAGCCCCCCGCCGCGGCGTCGAAGAGTTGGACTCCATTGCCGGGACCACTCTCGACCTGGACCGCAAGTGCGATCAGCGAACCGCCCGGCTGCCAGGCAAATTCGGTCACGCTTCCCAGAGTAATCGCGCTATCTTCCGTTGGATGAATTACCATCAGCGATCCTCCAGCTGGGCGCGTTTCGTCACCGCTTTGACCGTCGGGTTTGTATTGGAGAGCTGCTAGGAAAACGCCTCCCTCCGAGAAGGAGAAGCGCTCCACATTGGCGTACTCTCGGCTGGTTCCCGAATCCAGTTCTCGAAGACCCAGGCTGAGCCGGATCGGTTTCTCAGCAGCACGCAGCTTGTCCTGTTCGGCCGTTGAATACCCGATGCTGTAGGCCAGCCATTTCGAGTCCCCCGAAAAGGCTGGGGAGTTGCCCTCTTCCAAAATAACCGGATCTGCTGGGCTTTGGAGGTTCCGAACTTCGAGCCAGGAAGTGCCGTCGACCCGTGAGATGCGGACCGCCAACCAGCGGCCATCGGGCGAAAGGACAGCGCGCCCCAGATTCTCCCATTTTCCATAGTCTTCCGGCTGGAGTTCCTTCTGGGCAATGGCCGAGGTCGCCAGGAGCCCCAGGGCTAATGTAAGAACAATTGCTGCTGGTTTGTGGGTGAACTTCACGAGTTTAGCTCCATGGTGAGAAGATTGGGGGGCGAGTACTTCTTTCTTGGAATTACGAACATCAGCCGATCACCGGTCCCGCCGGAATTCTGATGGATTTGATTCTGACATCTCCACTGGTATGGGACAATGCTCGACGTGAAACTTGGTGTCAAATCCATGCCCAAACGCTTACCCCTTACTCGGACAGGCTCCCAACGAAGTTTCACTGCGCCTCAAACCGGCTAGGAGGCCACAAAGAACGTGGAAGCCGCCTTCGCGCGGCCAATCTGCTGGCCTGGCCAGCAGACCGGATTCGGCAGATGCCGAGTTCGCCGGACTAAGATCGCCGTTGTACCCGAAGCACCCTTGCTTGGCTTGTCCCGATTCCCATTTTTCTTGAATGATCCGGTTCACAACCTGGAGCGTCATGCAACGGCTCCCCGGGTGCGCCAATCATGGGAAGAAAAGAATTGAACTTCCTCCCCCGATTAGAGTCCAATATAAACAAGGCACTTGAATGAGAGGTTGAGCTGTAATGTTTTTAGCACTGGCGCTGGCCCTGGTGTTGTCTCCGGCAGAAGTATTCGATCTCAATTCGGAGATGAAGCTTTTCGTGGACCAGTATGTGAATTCCTCAGCCCCGGAATTGGATCGTGTCTACGATCTGGTCAACGCCATCTTTGACGACGACAAGTTGAATTTTGTCTATGACCGATCTCGCACCAAAACGGCTGCCGAGACGTTTCAGGAGCAGAGCGGAAACTGCCTCTCCTTCAGCAACCTCTTCATAGCCATGGCACGGGACGCGGGCTTGGATGCCCGTTTTCAAGAAGTCGACATGCCGCCGACCTGGGACAAGCACGGCCAAATCGTCGTCAACGCGCAACACGTCAATGTGGTAGTTTTCATCGAAGGCCGCCCCTTCGAAGTAGATCTGGCGGCCACCGTGGATCGCATTCGGATTGGGACACGAGTGGTGAGCGACCACCGGGCGTTGGCCCACTATTTCAGTAACAAGGGGGTAGACTCCTTCGGTAATGGGAGTCCGATTCGAGCGCGCGAGAATTTTAAGAAGGCAGTTCGAGCGGATCCAACTTGTGCTTTTGCATGGTCCAATCTGGCGGTTTCAGAGAGCACACTGGGCAATCTGGAAGTCGCCGAGCACGCCTATCAGCGATCCCTTGAGCTTGCCCCCAACCGCCTCGGCACCCTCGACAATCTGGTCAAATTATACGAAAAGATGGATCGCAAGGCAGACTCGAGCAAGCTTCAAAAGAAAGTCGCTCGTTATCGTCGGAAGAACCCGTTCTACCATTTTCTCTTGGGCCAAAGGGCTTTTGATCGAGGAGCCTATGAAGCTGCGGTCCATCATTTTCAACAGGCCGTCAAGCGACGCTCAGGAGATCATTCCTTCCACTTTCAGTTAGCCCAAGCGCTGGCCCATATCGGTGAAATGGACAAAGCGCGCAAACAACTCGCCAAGGCCGAGCAGGCCGCAACCCAACAGGAAGATCAAAACCGCTACTCCAGAAAGCTCGAACTCCTGGCCCAGAGACGGTAGGTGGCGGGAAGAAAGCATGATGGGGGATTTCGCAGGGATCAAGCTGCTTGGACTTCGTGACCCTGAAACTCAAGAGCCATTGCCGTCAACAAAGCAGACCAATATTGGAGTTACGTGATTAGTTTGGACCTGACTTCTCCCTCCAGTTCATCCAGCCGATATTGCCGGACCAAATCGGAAACCGAATAGTCAACGCTCGAGAAATCCTTGCTCTTGACATCGACCAGCAGTCCTTTGAGCTGCGACACATACTGGGACAAACTCGTCCGGACGTCGGGAGCCACGGTTTTCTGGAGGTCTTGGAGGGCGTTCAATTGTTGTTTGCTGAAGGAATCCACGAGGGCTTCGAGCTGGTTGGCTGCCGCCAGGGCGGCCGAGCCGCGAGCGGTATTGAAATCTCGGTTCTCCTGGATGAACTTGGTCAGTTCCGCTCGAATCGAGCTGCGAATGCCGTTCCATGTATCGAGTTGGAAATTCTGTGCCTGCTGATCATCTCCTTCGTCAGTTTCAGCGGCAGGTACCGTGGAAAGGAAAAGGGAGTTAAAGATGAGCCGATAGCTGCCGTGCGATTGTCCCCTCCATTGGGGCCGGAATCCAAACAGAACGATTCGCCCTTCGCCGAGGCGGGCTTCAAGCAGTGCTGTTTTCTTCTGAATCTTCTCCGGTTTGAGGATGAAGCCGCTCATCAGCGGATTGCGATCCGGGTAACTCAGGATCGAGGTTCCTTTGAAAGATGCTTCCGGCTTAAAAGTAGACCTCGCTCAAACATCAGATTAGGTTCGGCCGGCAGACCATTTGCGATCGGATGATCGGCAGCAACAACAGTCGATTTAAGAATTGATCCGGAGCAAAAGAACTCCTGATTGGAGAGCCCGGCCAGCACGTTCTTTACAGGTAGTTGAAAGGTGTCGATGGCAAATCCTGAAGCGTTGTTGAAAGCCAACAGGCTGCCTCCGAGGTTGACGAATTCCTGCAAGTTTTCGAGCCCGAAGTCCCCAATTCCTCCGGGGAATTCCTCGGGAATAGTGCCCGATCGATTTCCCGTCAAAAAACTGCGGGAACGACCGTCGGCGAAGACGATGACGTCCAGGCGTTCGCGGAGCCAGCCAGCTTGTAGGTCCCCGTTATAGAGTGAGATGGGATCGAAACCGAAATCCTCGAGTAACCAGCGTGTCCAGCCCTCATCGATCGAAGCCGTCCAGGGGCGATAGAGTCCGACCCGGGGTCGGCTGAATGGGATTGCCCTTTCGGGTTGGCTGGTGACAGCGCGGGCCTTGGCCCCATAGTTATCAAGCAATCGCTCGAGCTGTTGTCTGCCGATCCCCTCCAGCACGATGGCTTTTTCGCTCGCACTAAAGGCCGCCGTAGCACCCGCCTTCAAGGCTTCGTTCACCACGCGGGTAGCTGCGTTGCTCCGGTTGTCGATGAGGAAGGTCGATCCCGATCCGGAGAGCTGACCGCCGGGAAGCAAGACCTCATCGAGACGACGGAAAGAGGAGCGCGCCTGTGCATCGACTGAGCTCAATAGTGGAATGGCTTCGACACCCATCTGCAGTGGGAGAGTCCATCCCGCCACGTCGTAGGGGAGGTCGGGAGGACCCGTCAGGGAAGTCTCTGAGATCCGGGTATACTTGCACTTCAAAGAGCTCCTTGACCAGAGCGGCGAACGGATGATCCATCAGAATGACCCAACTCCCAGCTGCATACACTCGGCCTCCGGCGCTGAAGCCGCTGGTGGTCTGGTGGACTTCGATCCCGTTCAGGGACATCTTTTGGGCGAGCACCGCAGCCGTGGCCGAGTCCTCCTGGTCAGCCGGCAAAATCCAGGCGTAGGGAGGTTCCCGGCGGAAGCGCTGGATGACGTCCTGGCCCGCCTGAAACCGATTGAATTGGATATTCTCCCGATACTTGGAGGCCAGGTCGAGGACCGACATCGAAGCACCCAACATGTAGCGAACCGCGTCGCCCAGGCGCCACCATCCCCCCTTCCATGGGCTCGAGTAGAAGGCATCCGGTCGCAGGTCTCGCCGGTTCGCCGGAAAGTCGTTCACAGTATAGAAGTGAGGGGTTGCAAAACGGTAGAGAGCCGTCTCAGTCAAGAAAGAGATCGTGTTTCTGAAGTTGTTAACGTGGTCGATAACCCCCGGGTACCAATCATCGAATCCTTGTCCTCGATGAACCGCGCCCGGCATTCCCCTCTCGTCCAGATAGGCCGCCATATTTGTGCCCAGCAGATTGACCCAACGCCACATGAGGGCGTGAGTGTTGCGGGAAACCGGTTCGGCAAAAGGCGGGATCCAGATCCGGGTCGGAAAAGGAGACGATTGATGGTGGTTGTAGAAGACTTGAGGGCTGTATTCCAACGTGGTTCGCGTTACGACCTGCGACTCGAGCATGTTGTTCATATAGCCGTCACGGTTGTTGTCGTGGCCGACATATTTTGGATAGAGCCAAGGCAATCCGCTGACTTCGAATGGAGTCCCTAGATTTCGGCGGTACCAGTTGGCCACCATGTTTTGCCCATCAGGGTTGATGGAAAACCAGAGCATCAGGATGACCTGATCCAGAATTCGATCGATCTGGGGATCCCCTTCAGCGCTGACCAGATCGTAGGCGAGTTGAATCGTGTGTTGAGCATGAGCCACTTCCGTGGCATGCAGGCCGCCGTCGATGTGGACGATCACTCTCCCTTCTTGGGCCAACGCGCGCGCCTGATCCGGGGCCAGATCCCGGGGCCAGATCCCGCGCCCAGGCCAACTGCCCCGCAATCTGCTTGTATCTGTCGATCCGGGCCAGATTCTCCGAAGAAGAGATCAAAGCGATTTGCCACTCCAGCCCGTTACTGGTCTGGCCGACATTCACCAGCCTGAGCTTGTCAGTGGATTGCTCGAGTTGCTTGAAGTACTGGAGCGACTCATCGTAGGTGGCTAGAAAGAAATCGTCTCCGGGGCGGTGACCGAGCACCGATTCGGGCGACGGGAGTTGCTGGGCCAGCAGTGCAGGCGCGGTCGTCGTCAGCACGCAAATCAACAAGGTGGTGATCCGAAGGCGGGCTTCTTTGGACATGTTTTCTCCTTGAGCAATGCAGATGAACGAACCAGACACACGCCCTAATTCTCAGTTTCCAATTCGTAGCTTGTCGTAATTTCAATACTGCCCTGAAGAGAGCGGTACACCGGGCAATAGCGGGCATGCATTAGGTGGGTCCGCTCTACCAACTCCCGCTGCTCTTCAGCAGCTTTCAATCGATAGGTCACGTGAATTCGGCGAATGATCAGCACTCCATCATCATTCTCGATCTCTCCCCGAGCTTCGCCCACCAACCGAGCATTACTGGCGTCAATCTGACGCGCTTCCAGCGCGCCCCCGAAGGTTCCAGTCAGTCAGCCGGCTGCCGCTGCGACGACATCGTCGATGGTGGTGGCGTGACTCGGAAACCGGTCAGCGGGAACTCCATAGTGAGCGGCAATTTCACCATGCACTCCAAACCGCACCGGGTTATCCTCAGCGGGTAGATGAGCCCAGCGCATGGGACCGCTCTCGCGGATGATTTTGACTCGAGAAACATACACCGGATCCATGTTGGTCCTCCTTCGAGATCCGTTGCCAGCACAGGCTGCACGGTCGCGACCGGTTGAATCTAGTTGATCCTCGTGGCGGAGTCAAAAGTCAGTTGGCTGGACCGGGCCGGATTCCTACAAAGCCTGGGTCTCGCTGCCGCTCGGCGCTCTGAGAGCCAGCTTGCTTCCTTTATATGGTAGATTTGCGCTTGCGGAAAGTGGCTAGTGATTTTCCCCTTTCCGTGCTTGCTAACCCGGAGCGATTGCATGAACAACGAGAAGATCCTGGTCACCGGAGCCGGCGGTTTCATAGGAACCCATCTCGTGGCCTATCTGAAAGAAAGAGGGTACTGGGTCCGCGGGGCCGATCTGAAGTACCCGGAATTCAGCCAGACGCCGGTAGATGACTTCCGCCTGCTCGACTTGAGAGAATTGGGAAACTGTCTCGCAGCGACAGAAAAGATGGATCGGGTCTTTGCTTTGGCTGCGGATATGGGCGGCATGGGTTTTATCTCCTGCAACCACTCGCAGATTCTGAGAAACAACTCCCTCATCAATCTGAATAGTCTCGAGGCAGCCCGGCAGAACGGCGTTTCGCGCTACTTGTACACCTCTTCCGCCTGTATCTACCCTGAATTCCTGCAGACTGAAACCGAGGTTACGCCGCTGCGCGAGGAGGATGCCTTTCCGGCCCAGCCCCAGGACGCCTATGGTTGGGAAAAGCTGGTCTCGGAGAAGCTCTGTAGCTACTACGCGGGAGATCATGCAATCGAGACTCGAATCGTTCGTTTCCACAATATCTATGGTCCGCTCGGTACCTGGAAGGGGGGACGCGAGAAGGCGCCGGCAGCGATTTGCCGTAAAGTAGCGATCGCCGGTTTGACCGGCAACCCCGAGATCGAGATCTGGGGAGACGGAGAGCAGACCCGTTCTTTCTGTTATATCGAGGATTGTGTAGAAGGCATTTTCCGTCTCCAGCGATCGAACTATGCCGAGCCGTTGAATTTGGGACAGGAGGAGCTGATTTCGATTAACGGCCTGGCCGATTTGGTGGCCGAAATTGCCGGGGTCAAGATTCAAAAGAAACACATCGACGGACCGCAGGGAGTGCGCGGCCGTAACTCTGACAACAGCAGGCTACGGCAAGTGCTGGGATGGGCGCCATCGATTGGGCTGCGGGAGGGGCTGCGAGAGACTTACCGGTGGATCCATGCTCAGGTTGAGCGAGAACTTGAAAGTACTCCATTTGTTGGCGAAGGTGCTTCCGGCAAGTGACTATGCGAGTAGCAACTTGGAATGTGAATGGACTGCAAGCCCGTTTGGGCTTCGTGCTGCATTGGCTGCGAACCCGGCAGCCCGACATCGTTTGCCTGCAGGAGTTGAAACTAAGTGGAGAAAAGTTCCCACACCTGGTCTTTGCAGGGGAAGGCTACCACGCCATCGTGCATGGCCAAAAGGCCTGGAACGGGGTCGCCATTTTGTCGCAGGAAAAAGGAGAAAACGTGATCCAGGGGTTGCCCGGGGGGCAGGACATGGGAGCCCGTCTGGTGACTGCTCGGGTGGGCGATCTGTGTATCTCGAGTGTTTATTGTCCCAACGGAAAATCGGTGAACCACGAAGATTACCCTCGGAAGCTACGCTGGTTCGGGTACTTGGCCGAATATCTGGAAGGCCGGTCTTCCCAGCCCGAGCCATATATTCTGGGGGGCGATTTCAACATTTGTCCGACCGCCTTGGACAGTTGGAACGAGACTGGGCTGGCTGGGCAGATATTTCATACGGCCGCCGAGCGGGAGGCTTTTGCCCGGCTCACGAAATGCGGCCTCACTGATTTGTTTCGGCAGCTTCACCCACAACAGCAGCAGTTCTCCTGGTGGGACTATCGAGCCGGAGCCTTTCATCGAAACCAGGGTCTTCGAATCGATTTTCTGCTGGCCACATCAACTTTTAGCCGGCGCCTGCAAGAGGTGGAAATTGACCGCGAGTACCGTAAGAAGAAGGAGGGCCTGATTGCTTCCGACCACGCTCCCGTGATTGCGACGTTCAACTGAGTTTTGACTCGGACATGCTCCTAGAAGCATGTCTACGTAACCAGAGCTCGGAGAGGGACGTCTTCACACTTAGGGAGAGGTTACGAGGAAGGCCCTATGGGAATTGCCGTCGCAGGCTCCGGCCAACAGGAGTGGGTAGTTAGGGAGAGCCTCGTGGAAAAGGCCGGAGATTCTGTCCCAGTGCCAGGTTGCCAGAAAGACACAACTCTGGTTTCTCAAGTTCGGGCGGGTGACAATTCGGCCTTCGACAAGCTAGTTCTACGTCATCGTCGGAAGGTGACTTCGGTTGCCAGCCGCTTTTTCCCGCAGCCGCACGATGCCGAGGACTTGGCACAGGAAGCATTTGTTCGGGCCTTTACACAGCTCGATAAATTGAAAGAGGGGGTGCCCTTTCTCAATTGGTTGTTGCGGATCACGATTAACATTTCGTTAGATCGGATTAGACACCAGCGACGGCGGCCGGAGTTTAGCGAGTCGCAGATTGGATCGGACGAGTCGCAGTCAATTGAGCGTCACATGTTGACTTCATCTAAGAGTCTTCAAGAGAGAACGGCGGAAGCACTTGAGGCAGCCACCCTGCTGGAAAAAGTACGGAATAAGCTTCCCGCCAAGGATCAAGCCGTTCTCTATCTGCTTTACGACGAAGATCGCGACGTCGCTGAAGTGGCCGAGATTCTGGGTTGGACCCGGTCCAATGTAAAAGTACGGGCCTTTAGGGCTCGCCGATTCCTGAAACGAGAGCTCGAGGAGTTGCTCGAGCAGCGGAGTGATTAACAAATGAACGGGAAAAAGAGGCTTAGCCGAACCCAAGTCGAGCAGGTAGCCCGGAAGTTGCTGGCTCGCAGTCCACTCGGCAGCGAGAGTCCGGATTCGGTCTTTTTGGCCGGAGTTCGAACGAGAATTGCGAAGCTACCAAAGCCACCCGAGGGCATCCTGTTGAGTATTGCCCGGCTGTCCTGGAACTTGGCGCCGGCCACCGCTCTGGCGACCTTACTCTTGAGTGTGGGGCTGATTCGGGAGCCGGGTCCTGTAAACCCGCCAGATGAGACCTGGGAGCGGCTGTTGACTGAGATGGCCGACGATGAGAATACGGAAGTAAGCCAGGACCTGCTCATAGAGGCCGTGCTTTTGGAACCGAGGAGGAGATAACAAAAAATGCGCTGGAAGAATGTATTTGGAGTACTCCTCCTACTGGTTTTCGGATTCGTGCTGGGTGCGACCTATGATCAATTCGTAGGATCGCCCCAAGCAGATTCTAGAGACCGCTCTCGACAGAGTATGACTTCTCGCATGGAGGAAGAGCTAATCCGGGAGCTAAAACTCGACGATCAGCAGAAGCTGGTTCTCCAAAAGTCAATCGAAGAAGCCCGGGAAAAGCTCCACCAGTTGCGGCATGAATACCGTCCCCGAGTCGGAGAGATCTTGCAAGAGGCGCGTGACTCCCTGGTTCCTCATCTCACAGCCGATCAATTGCGATTGCGGGAAGAGCTGATCCGTAAGAAAGAGGAGAAGCACCGCCAAAAGAGCCACAACAAGGAATCCCAACCGAAGAAGAAAAGCGACGACTAGGTCTTTAAAACTCGAAATCCTAAACTCGAAGCACGAGAGAAAACCCCAAATCCCAAGAATCTGAAGACGGAATGGCTGGAGTAGAGGTGGGTAGCCGTCCCCTTTTCTGGCAGGTCCCCAAGCCTTCTTCGTTGCATAATACACCGGGATGGATCTCAGGCGCGATTACTACGAGGATTTGCAACTCTGCAAAAGCGCCTTTTCCCGTTTCTGGCTGAGCGGGTTTCTGGGCCTGCTGGCGGTTATTCCTTTCCTCGTTCCCAACTACTCCCTCTACACTCTGAACTATCTTGGGTGCCAGGTTCTGGTAGCCGTCGGAATGAACATCCTGGTGGGCTACACCGGGCAGATCTCAATGGGACATTCCGGGTTTATGGCAGTCGGAGCCTATACCTGCGCGCTCACGATCGGGCACGGATTGATTCCTCTCCCACTAGCGCTACTGCTGGCGGGCCTGGTGGCTGCGGGTATGGGCTTTCTTCTCGGGCTCCCAGCCCTGCGTCTGGAAGGGCCCTATCTTGCAATTGCGACTCTTGGTTTTGGGCTTGCGGTCACTCAGATCATCGGACGGCTCCCCTGGCTGGGTGGACGGATGGGGATCGTGGTTCCCCGGCCCAGGATCTGGTTCCTCCAATTAGATGATGATCGCGCCCTTTATTGGCTGATCATTCCCATCACCGTGGTGCTAGTCTGGATGGCAAGGAACTTGATGCGGAGCCGTATGGGCCGGGCCTTTCAAGCCATTCGCGATAGCGAAGTCGCGGCCCAGAGTGTGGGGATCAATGTAGCGCTGTACAAGACCTTGAGTTTTGGGGTCAGTGCTTTCTTTGTCGGTGTTGCCGGCGGGTTGCTTGCGATAACGACTGGCTTTATCAATCCAGATCAGTTCAACTTCCTGCAGTCCATCCTATTCTTGGCTATGGTCGTGGCCGGGGGACGAGGCTCCATCCTGGGATCGGTCATGGGTGGAGCTCTGCTCGGGTTCATCACTTTAAAGATGGACATCGTTCAGGATTTGCCGGTACTCGGGCGTTTGCTGGCCGTCTTCTCGGAGAGGTTTATGACCACGGCTGGTCTTCCCAACGTCGGGTTGATCTTTATTGGTTCGGCCCTAATCGCCGTGAATTTGCTAGAACCGATGGGACTATACGGGATTTGGATCCGGGCCCGCCGATACTGGTCGACCTGGCCCTTCTGAGGCAGCTAATCAAGGGGAACTCCTATGCATTTGAGTCAATTGGGGAGAAGCAGGCCATGCTGGTACAGCTATTCTTGAGTGGTATAGCCACGGGAAGTCTTTACGCACTGATTGCGCTGGCTATGGTCTTGATTTATCGTTCCTCTAAGATCCCCAACTTCGCCCTTGGGGAAACCGGAATGATCTGTGCCTTTCTAAACTACTCCTTTTTGCAGGCCGGAGGATTCTCTCCGCTCATAGCCTTCGTCTGCACGCTCCTTTTGGCGGCCCTGATTGGAATTGCCTTCGAATTCTTCATCCTGCGCCGCGCCAAGCAACCCGATCTGCTGAACCTGATGATCATGACGCTAGGTTTCCAACTCGTTCTCTACGGGGTGGCCGGTTGGAAGTGGGGAGCGGACCCGCGCTTGCTGCCTTTTCCAGTTTGGAATGATGTCTCGATCGAATTGGGGGGCGGGGTGGTCAGTGGAGCCGATTTGTTGGGCGTCTGCATTCTCGCCGGCGCCGTGATCCTCCTGGCCATACTGTTTCGCGGCACTCGTATCGGATTGGCTCTCCGGGCCACACAACAGAACTGGCACGCAGCCCGTTTCAACGGAATTCGGACCAGTCGATTACTCGGCCTGACGTTTGGTTTGAGTAGCGTCCTGGGAGCCTTGGCTGCGCTCCTTATCGCTCCCGTCTCGACACTGGAACCTTCTCTGATGTGGGACCCCCTGATCAAGGGATTTGCGGCGGCCGTACTGGGGGGAATGACCAGCCCGGTGGGAGCCCTGGTGGGAGGATGGTTGTTGGGTATTCTGGAAAATTACTTCGCTGCCTACATCGCTCCCGACTTCAAGTCGGTAGTGGCTTTTGCGATCATCATTGCGGTTCTCTGCATCCGCCCCGCGGGCCTCTTTGGACATCACTACGAAAGGAAGGTCTGACCTGGCTCCGATTCTGCAGGTGCAAAGGCTGAGCCGCCATTTCGGAGGAGTCGTTGCTCTCGATAATGTCGATTTCACGGTCGACGCGGGCGAGATTTTCTCCGTAATCGGCCCCAACGGAGCTGGCAAGACGACCCTCTTCAACTGCATCAGTGGCATTTACAAGCCCACCTCGGGTGCCGTGCGATTTGAGGGCGTTAGGGTTTCCGGCCATCCACCGCATCGAATCGCAGCCCGAGGCATTGCACGAACTTTCCAGAATATCGAGCTCTTCACGCAGGTTACGACAATGGAGAATCTTCTGCTGGGCCGTCATCTCAAGATGAGGGCGGGCCTGCTTGGCGGAGCCACCATGTTCCTCCGTCGCAGCCAGGCTGCCGTGGAAGAGGTCGAGCATCGGGAGTTCGTCGAACACATCATCGATCGGCTGGACCTGCACCCAGTGCGAGACCGATTCGTCTCTGAACTGCCCTATGGAATCCGCAAGAAGGTGGAGTTGGGACGAGCCCTGGCGACGGAGCCGCGGCTCCTTCTCCTGGATGAACCCTCAGCCGGCATGAACCAGGAGGAAAGGGAAGATCTGATCTATACGATTCAGGATTTGCGGGCCGAACTAGGAATCACAGTTCTTTTGATTGAGCACCACATGCAAATGGTACAGACAATTTCAGATCGGGTTCTGGCAATCAATTTCGGTCGCCCTATTACTCAGGGAAGCCCGCCTCAAGTAGCCACTCATCCGGAAGTCATTCAAGCCTATCTGGGGGCGGAAGAGGAGAACTCCTGAGGTGTTGGTGCTGGAGAACGTCGAGACCCGATATGATCTGATTCATGCCCTGCGAGGGATTTCTATCGAAGTAAAGGCAGGCACGATCAGCGCTGTCCTGGGGCCCAATGGAGCGGGAAAATCCACGATTCTCAAGACCATCCTGGGGCTGATCGACCACCAGCCTGAGAAGGGGATCATCCGATTCCAGGACCGGGACATTCAGGGTTTCAGGACCGAAGAAATCGTCCGTCTGGGTATTTCCTATGTTCCAGCAGGGCGGGAGGTCTTCGAAGAATTGACGGTAGAGGAAAACCTGCGGGTCGGTGCCCTCATCAATCGTAGAGGCAAGGCCGAGGTCCAAGTCGACTACGCTCGAATCTACTCTTACTTTCCCGCCCTGGCCGAGCGCAGAAAACAGCAAGCCGGAAAGCTGTCGGGAGGGGAGCAGCAGATGCTGGCGATTGGGCGCGCTCTCATGAACGGTCCCCGACTACTTCTCCTCGACGAACCGTCGCTGGGCCTTTCGCCGGTCCTGGTAGGCCAGATCTTCGGCGTTATCGGCGAGTTGGCCGGCGACGGGTTGACGATCCTGTTGATGGAACAGAATGCCCGACAGGCGTTACGCCTCGCCGACCAGGCCTTCGTCCTCGAGAATGGCCGTTTCGTCCTTTCCGGAACCTCCGCCGAGCTTTCCCAAGACGATGACGTGCGGGAGTTCTATCTCGGCGTCAAAACGAGTCAGTCGGCGAGGCAGGAGAAGCGTTATCGGCGCAAGAAACGTTGGCGGTAAGGAGCCTTCAGATCAGCTCGAAAGCAAGGCGCTGCGTACTTAAGGTTCAGGTTAGTGGTGCCCCAGGCTGCGCCGGATCGGCATGAAGGCAACTTGGAAATCCAGAAATGCCAAGCAAGGTGCTTGGCCTACGAGAGCGATCGCCTCAAGCCTGCAAGGACGGTTCGGGTGGAGCCTTGTAGGATAACCTTCCAGGTTGTCATCCCATTCAAGTTAGAGCTTAACTACGGCGTCCGTTAGTATGGAAAGTGTGTTGGGTGTGCGATGCGAATCAGATCTAGCCGCGCGGACGAGATCGAAGCGGGGTCATCGTCATAGTCGATCTATTTGTCGAAAGACGTCGCCGATAGGGGCCATCGCCTTCCGTCTCTTTTCGCGGGCTTGCCTCACAAGACACATGTGTCCCGACCTGACGGTAAGCAAGTCGACCGCCTCGCTCTCGAGTACGGCCGTGATTGGAGTGTCGTTCCGGCCGGGAGACGAGGATGGAGAGCCGGGAGGTCTCGACGAGAATGCTGTACTTCTCTTGACCGAAGGAAACCTCCTGAATATCCATTTCGCCACTCTCGATCTTCTAGGTACAGCCGACATCACCTTGTCCACTTTGCTGGCTCCACAATTGATCGATCTTCTGGGGACGCTCCTCCCCTTTAGTGAACTTAGCGACGAAACCGTCACGATCTTGCCCTAGGAGCCTGTCCGAGTAATGGTGCGGATTGCGTTATGGGCACCGTGGGCCGAGATGCGAGGCGTCCGACACGACGGCGATGCCCGGTATCTTCTAGTGTCGGCAACAAAGCAGATCGACCCACGCCGCCCATAACCAGAAGGGAACATGGGGGTTGCGGCCGATCTCTCTGTCGAGAGTCGTCGAAGATGCCGGGTATCGACTTCCTCCTCTCTCCTTGACCTCGACTCGCAAGACCCGTTCGCAATTGGCACGTTATTTCGGAATCGCTCGTCTAGGCCCAAAATAAGCGTATCAGCTTCTGGGCCGCTCGATTGACTCTTTTTGAGGGTCATTTAGCCCTCTGTGGTCGACTTTCGGACTGAAGGCTGCGCGAGTCGGGCGCATCCGACGGTGATCTCCTGCTGGAGGGCCTTCGGAGTGGGATCGAGAGGCAAGAATCGGAATTTTCGGCCGTTTTCGAACAGCCTTCGACCTCAGCCCTTGAACCTCCGTGGATTTTCTTTGCTTTGTCCTGTGGCGGGTTAGCCGTAGCGGACCCGCTTGGGCGACGGCACTCCGCTCAGCAGCGTTTCGGTCCAGTCGTTGACGTTCAGCAGCCGGTAAAGAAGACGTCGCCCCCGCTGCAGGATCTGGCAAGGAATCTGAACCAGCCGGCGCAGGAACCGGCGATACTCCATCTTCAGAATCCGCTGCCCCATCGTCTTGTCGGATTGCACCAGGCCCAGCCAGGCTTTCAAGTTCCAGGCCTGGGCAGCAATCACCAGGTACGCCCAGTTGGACTCGAGGCTGTCCGAGGGCATCCGCATCGCCTGAACCCCGTTCTTGAGCTGCTCCACCACATTCTCCTGATGGCAGCGACGATTGGCTGAGAAAACCACTTCCCTGGCCGACTCCTTTCGCAGGTTGGTCAGATAGAACAGATAGCGGGTCTCGTCAAAGAGCCGTCCCTGTCCTTGGGTGACCGTAATTTGCTTTCGCACCACCACCAGCCGATAGTTCTGCTTGCAGGCCGCCGGTCGCTAGGCCAGCTCGGCCACATCTTCCCGCTCCAGTTGCAGATTGCGATAGCCATTCTTTTTGACCAGGGCCTGGCGGATATTCTTGCGCCGCCGTCTTCGCAGTTTCTTCTTCTTTGCCCGATCCAGCCGACTCCAGGCGCTGGGCTCCAGTCCTTCGGCCCGACCAACCAACCCCTGGCTGGAATCCGCCCCAAAGAGAAACTCTACGCCCTCCTGATCCCAGCGGTCCAGATGACGCGTCTGCGTAAAATCCGTGTCGCCCCGCAGCAACACCTTCTGGAAACCACCACCGCGCACCAACTCGATGGCCCGATCCAGCACCTCGGCCGCGCCTTCATGGGAGGGTCGGTTGCCCGCCCGATTCACCAAATAGAGCACCTCGTTGGTCTCAGCCACAGACACTACCAGCGGATGATAGCTCCAGTGGCCGGTGTAGCTCATTCCGATTCCGCTCTTACACTGTCCATCCGTCGGGGCGATCGTCCCGTCCACATCAATCGTGGCCTGACGGTGAAACTCCTTGTCTTGGTTCGACCACACTTTCCGTCGCGCCTCATTGACCGCTTCCATCAGATCCCCGATCGAATTCCTGTCGAAGCGCCGCAGGAAGTCCCCCTCCGTGGACGGCGCCGGCACCTTGCGGGCCCCCAGCGTGTCCAGATACACCGGGTCCCGGCGTCGAGCCTCCACGTCCTGCAGGCAGCTACCGCCCGTCATGACGTTGTAAATCAGATTGAGCACATGATCCGATTCCCGGTACGGCAGATGCCGCTCCAGCACCTTCACCCGTTGGTCGATGGTTTCGGCCAGTTCCAGCTGCTTGACCAGCAGCTGGATCACACCCAGCCCCCCGCAGTCCACGGCTCTGACTCGATCCGAAATCTCATACTGGATGTTGCCCCCGCGCAGCACCCTTTGGCCCTTCTCCGGCATCCAACTCCGATCTAATCGATCTTCACTTCCCGATTGCCGTTTGCGCAGGATTTCGATATCTTTTGGGTTCACCTGAAATGCCTTTCTTTTCGGTGTTTTCCAGAGTTTTTTTGCAACCCTAGAATACCCGTCAGGACTGGCATTTCGGGCCTTTTCAGGCCCTTGGAATCAACACTGATGTACTTGCTTTGGGACTAGTGCACCTGGCAGGTTTGGCTCGGTTCGGTGCCGGGTAGGAAGAACTCCTCTGCTTTCTTGGGACAGCCTGCGGAGGAACGCAGGCCTGTTTCAGGGTCGATCTGTAGCGTAACTATGCCTTCAGGTTTTTGCGGTTCGCGACCGGCAAAGTAGTCCATCTCCTGAGCCCGCTTCATGAAAGAGGTCCAAACAGGTAGTGCAGCGGAGGCACCGCTCAGGTCCAGGGGGGCTTCCGATTCACTTCCCAGCCAAACACCGCATACGATTTCAGGCGTGAAGCCGACAAACCAGGAGTCTTCTGTGCTGCCAGTTTTTCCGGCTGCAGGAAGCCGGAAGCCAAGGCTGCGGGCGGCCCGGCCCGTCCCTTCATCGAGTGTGCTGCGCAGCGCGGAGGCAACGAGGAACGCCGCCGCTCGCGAGATTACGCGCTTGCCGGCCGACACTGAGACGACCTCTTTGACGCCGTCGATTTCTATTCCACGAACGGAATTCAAGGGAATCATAAGTCCACCATTGGCGAGCACCTGATAACCTTGCACAAGCTCTAAGAGTGAAACCTCGAAGGCTCCCAAGGCGAGCGACGGATAGGCCTTGATCGAGTCGTTGAATCCGAATTCCAAGGCATACTGGCGTACCTTCTCGAGCCCAACCTCCTGAGCTAGTTTTACAGCCGGCACGTTGAGAGATTTGGCCAAGGCCTCGCGCACCGAGACGACCCCATAGTATTTGTCTCGATAGTTGCGGGGCCGATAGATCTGTTTTCCGAAGGGGAAGCTAAACGGTTCGTCAACCACCAGGCTGGCCAGAGAAGTCGGCTGAGGCCGACCACGCGACTCTTCGAGCAGGGCTGCATAGACGAAGGGCTTGAAGGTGGAGCCGGGTTGTCGTTGACCATTGGTGGCGTGATTGAATTGCACCCGGGCGTAGTCTTGCCCTCCGATCATGGCCAGGATCTCCCCGGTTCGTGGATCGGCGGCGAGCAGGGCAGCCTGGGGTCGGGGTTGAGGATGTCGCCGGGCCAGCCGTTTGCGAACCTCGTCGAGTCCTTCGGCGACTGCTTCATAGCCGATTTTCTGTAAGAATGGATCGAGGGCGGTGTGGATGAAGAGGCTGTCGTCGGCCTGTCGGCCGCGGGCCGTCAGCTCTGAGGTTGACACGAAGTCGACAAAATAAGGCGCGACTGCGAAATTCTGTCGGCTTGGAGGGATCACTCCCAAGGCCATCCGGCGGGCTTCGGCGTTCTCACGGGTGGAAATCCAAGACATCTCTTCCATCCGTGATAGCACCTGGTTGCGACGCCGCAAAACCTCATCGGGAGCGCGGTAGGGGGAATAGCGATTGGGGGCAGGAATGATCGAGGCCAATGTGGCGGAGTCAGCCAGACTGAGTTGCTCGATCGGTTTTCCGAAATAGACCCGGGCCCCCTGACCGAAGCCGATAATGGCAAAAGTTCCGACCTGACCAAGATACACCTCATTGGAATACAGCTGGAAAATCTGTTGTTTGGTCATGCGGCGTTCAAGAAAGAAGGAAAACGAGATCTCTTCCAGCTTTCTGAGCACCTTCTTCTCGGGCGAAAGAAAGTAGTTCTTGATGAACTGCTGAGTCAGGGTGCTTCCTCCCTGCCTGCGCTCCCAGTGGACGAGATTTGTTACGGCAGCTCTGGCAATCCCCCAAAGATCGATCCCGGGATGCTGGAAGAACCGGCTGTCCTCGGCTGCCAGGACTGCCTGCAGTAGATGTCTGGGAATCTCAGCAAACGAAAGCAATTTCTGCTGCTGCCTCTTCTCGCCAAATAACGAGGTGAGGAACTGGGGTTCGAGCTCTACCGCAAGGACAGGTCTGTCATTGACGATGATGCGACTGATCCGGTCGCCGTCGAAGTGAAGCCGTACCTGCTCTTGGCCGCTTTTATGAGACAGAAGTATTGCGTCTGGTGTCGCTTCGAACCACGGTCGGCCGGGCTCCAGCCGAGGCTTATAGGAGAGATCGAGAAGGCGATCGACGACCGTGTCTCGTGAGGTCCGCTGCCCCTGCAGAAGCACTTCCGGACGGCTGTAGACTTGCGTTTGCACGGGTCTCCCAGCCTCCAATCGAGCTTCCAGCAGGCGGTTGAACTTTCCATAGTAATGGATTCCACCGCCGCCCAGGCAGAGACTTGCTACCAGCGTCAGAAGGAGCACAGGTCCGAATAGGTTACGGAGTCGGCTTCGCCCCTTCTTGGACGGCGCCTTTCGGCTCCGGCGAGGCCGAGGCGGGCCCGACTTTCTTTTTCTTCGCGGCTGACTCGAATTCTTCTTGACCATCTCTTCTCGCTTGACCACAAACCGCCACCTAGAGTGACAAGTTTAGATGTTACAATCATTTGGTGACGCTGGACCGCTACTCCAGACAAATCCTGTTCCCCGGAATTGGCGAAGCTGGACAGCGCAAGTTGGGGCAATCCAGCCTGGTTATCGTCGGCTGTGGAGCCTTGGGGAGCGTCTCTGCCGAAATGTTCACTCGCGCCGGAGTGAGCAGGCTTACGCTGATCGATCGAGACTTCGTCGAGCCCAGCAATTTACAACGTCAGTCCTTGTACACGGAAAGCGATGCCGAGCAAGGGCTTCCCAAAGCCGAATGCGCCAGGCGTGTGCTCGAAGGCATCAATTCGGAAGTCAGCATCACCTCTCATGTGACGGATCTGAACCATGGCAACGCCCATCTTCTTGCTGGCCATGATGTGCTAATCGATGGCACCGACAACTTCTCCACTCGTTATCTGCTGAATGACTACGCTTGGCAATGCCGCATTCCCTGGAGCTACGCTGGTTGTCTGAGTAGCCATGGGATGTCTTTCCTTTTTCGTCCGGGACAAACTCCCTGCTTGCGTTGCCTCATTTCAGAGGCTCCGGCCCCTGGGACCCTCGACACTTGTGACACGGCCGGGATCATCGCTCCGGCTGTTCATGCCGTGGCTTCCTTCCAGGTAGCTCAAGTCTTGAGATTGCTGGTTGGGAACGAGCTCGAACCCCGGCTCTTTCAATTCGATGTATGGGATGACCAATGGAGAACAATTCATGTCAGGGCGCCACCTGATCCGGATTGCGATTGCTGCGGCAAGAGTAACTTTGTATTCCTAAAGGGTGGGGCGAATGAGGATCGGATTACTTCTTTGTGTGGCCGAGACGCAGTCCAGATCGTTCCGGCTCGCAGCTACGAATTGAATCTGGAAGAGATGTCCGGTCGTCTGGCGACCGCTGCCCGGGTAATTTGCAATGACTACCTGCTCAGGATCTTCCTTCCTCGTCAGGAAATCACCCTTTTCCGCGATGGCAGGGCTATCATTAAGGGGACCGATGACCCGGCTGTGGCCAGGAGCCTCTACGATCGCTACATTGGAAGGTGATCGGTCATAGATCCTGCCTCGTTCACGCTTCGCGTTTATTCCCCACCCCTTACAGCTATTCGAAGCCCGGTCCAGTGCACCGGTACTGCATGACCAGACGAGCCAGCGGGTTTATCATGAGAACGACGCGGCCAGACCTGTCCAGAGGTTCATGTCGCCCCCGATGTGTCCTATCCTTGAGTGTCTCCCCCTGCTAGGGTTGTCGGCAAGTTTCGCCAACAAACGACCTGGTGAAAGGAGTGCACATGTTCCCTCGACGCTCTCCTCAAAGAACTGTTCTGGCTCTGTTAACTCTTCTCGTGATAGCCCGTGGTCCGCTCATGGCCAGCGATGAGCTGTGGGTGACCCCTATCTCGCCAGCCGATGATCTGCTAAGTACAACATCCCAGCGGAATGAGGGTCAGACGCGTTTCAGCTTCACGGTCCCCTCCGAGATGAGCGCCTTTGTGGGCGCCGAGGTCGTGCTGATCGGGCAGGCGGACACCACGATCGACTACCAGCTAGAGCTGTCGATTCTCGCCAACCCGTCACGCAGGGTCGACTTTGCCGGATCGCTGGGCGGAGGACCCGTGACTGTCTCCACAGGACAGCGCACAGAAATCGATGTGTCGGCGATCATCCCGCAGCTCCACTCAGGATTGGACCAGGTCAGTGTCCTGTTCGAGACGCCAACCAGCTCTTCGCTGGTGCAAGTGATTGGTCTGCGCTTTCGCTATGAAGGGCGAGTCAGCCCTCAAGGGCCGCCCGTCACCAAGGTCCGGATTGCCGACAACCTGGAGGTCGACGGCAATCTGACCTTATCGGGTTTGGACTGCACGGCCAATTCCAATGGCGGAGCCCTCACGGCGGATGCCAGTGGGGTAGTGTCCTGCTCGGATGATGACGGTGGTGGAGGTGGCGGGAGCGATAATCTTGGCAACCACACCGCTACCCAGAACCTCGACTTATCCACCTTCAAGCTGGTAGGCAACGGCGGCAGCGCCGGTATCTCTGTTGCCAATGACGGGGATGTCACTATCGGCAACACGATTACTATCGATGGCGTCAATGACACGATCACTGCCAGCGGCGGCACGATCGGGTTTGATGATGAAAACCTGACGACCACCGGTACGACAACCACCATCGCCCTGACCATAGCCGTGTTGGACTGTACGGCCAATTCCAATGGCGGAGCGCTCACGGCCAATGCCAGCGGGGGTAGTGTCCTGCTCGGACCATTACCGCCGATACGGGAGCAGTTGAAATAGACGGATCTGGCGGACTCGAACTGGACACGGGCAACCTGCTCCAAACGCCGGGAGATCCGGTGTTAGTCGGCAGCTTGGCCCTCGCAAATTCCGACTCCGTATACGTGTCCGGGCGCTACGCCTATGTCATCGCTCTTGGTTCGGATGATCTGAAAGTGATCGATGTCTCCGATCCGAGTGCACCCAGCCTGACCGGCAGTCTGGGCATCAAGGGAGAACCACTATCCGTGTATGTGTCGGGGCACTATGCCTATGTCGTCGATACATTTTCGACTGACTTGAAGGTGATCGATGTGGCCGATGCTGGCCCTACGGGTGATTTTAAGGTGATCGATGTGTCCGGGGCTGAAGTCACCTCGCTCGTCGCCCACTCGCTTGAGGCGGGAAATCTACAGGTTCGAAACGATGTGATTGCTCAGGGCCAGCTTCAGGTCACCGGCGGGCTCAACGTGGGAACAGGGGGCATCTTTTCTGATGGGAACGTGGGGATCTCGGGCACGCTTGCTATTGCCAATGACATTGTGCCAATCAATTCGCCCGCCAATCTGGTGCAGCTCTATGCCGAAGATGTTTCCGCCAGCTCTGAACTGAGGGTCCGGGACGAGTCGGGTACTATCACCACCCTGTCGCCGCATAACTTCTCCCTTATTGGAGAACCCTCAGAACCTCTGGCCTGGTCGTTCTACTCGGAAAACGAGCACGGCAAGATCAATGTGGACATGCTCAAAACCGTTCGTCTCGTGGAAGCCCTCTCCGGTGAAAAGCTGGTGCACATGAGATCGCATGATGAGTCCGAAATGGAGAATTCGAAAGACTCCGAGGCGAGCCTGAAAGCCCAAGTTGAGACACTGATTGAAGCGGTGAAGGAGCTGGCAGCCCAAAAAGATGCGGAGATCATAAAGTTGAAGGCGAAGAACGAAGCGATGGAACGCTGCTTGGAAGCGTTGGAACGAAAGCAAAACTGAGAAGAGGATTGATGGAAAAGGGCGGAGGTATCTCAAGAAAAGGGAGTACGTCCGCCCTCATAAAGAAGTCCCCCTATGCCCCAAAGCCTCAAACTTGCGTAAGCGGCCGAATAGGCGTAAGTTACCGGGGAAACAGAGTTTGCGATGGTCGGCCGTTTAGTTTTGGAAATTCATCGGGCTTCGGGGTGAAACTCTTCCCACGGCCCGTCGTCAAAGTAGAAAGTTGGTCACCTTCGAAAAAGGAAAGCTCCATGTCTATGGCACTGATTCGCTACCGGCCGATCGTCACCAAGCCGCTGCTGGCAATTCTCCTGCTCCTGGCGTCCCCAGCCCGTTTAGGGGCCGCACAAGAAGATGGCAAGGCTGCAGCCGTCGTCAAGGCTGCCGTCGAGGCGCTGGGAGGCGCGCGTTTCCTGGCGGTGAAGAACATTGTGAGCGAAGGGCGCTACTTCTTTTATAAGGACGGCCGCAAGGGCTTCACCAGCTTCTTTGACTGGACTGTTTATGAGGAACCGGTGAAATCCCGATTTCAGTTCGGAAAGGGCAAACGCGCGGAGGTCACCGTCCACAATCTCCAGCTAAACAAAGGCTGGGTGAAAGAGGGACCTTTCGACCGCAAAGAGCTGACTGAAAAGCAGATAGAAGATTTCAGGCGGCAGATCAAGGGTGATCTAGGCTATCTTCTGCGGAATCGGCGCAACGAAGACGGCCAGTCGATGTTCTACTACGGTCCGGGAGAGATCTCAGGGGAAGGCGATCTGGAAGCAGTTGAGTTCATCGACAAGACGAATAACACAGTCACGGTCTACTTCGATCGGGAGAGCCATTTCCCAACCAAGGTAGAGAGTCACTTCACGGACGGGCTAGGACTGCTCCACAAACGCGAGGTCGAGTTTTACAACTGGCATGAAATCGACGGAGTTCAGTTGGCGCTGCGCACTGACGCACACGTCGATGGTGAGTTAGCCGAGCAGACCTTTATTGAAGTTATTCGAGTGAACGATGCGATCCCGGAAGAGCATTTTCTGGAACCTCCGGTCAAGGTCCAGAAAAAGAAGAAGAAAAAGAAGAACTGAGTCTCCTCGTTTCCTGAACGGAGCACTCGTCTGTGCTCCAGAAGCCACAATTCTGTGTCCACCATGCGACAGTCGGGACTCGTAGCGATCCTGGTCGCGCTCTGCAGAACCCGTTGGAAAAGTCCACTCCATGCGGGCTCCAGGCCCTTCCCGGCAATGGAGTAGCCGGTTCCACGGATTGGATTCGGACTGGTGAGAGAATTGCATCTGATTGACGTTGGATGCAGACAACCATTGGGCGCTCTGTTTCAACCCGTGGAGTTGGCCTCCACACAGGCGCTGATGTTTCGCTTAGATTGACGTCTGCGCCTCCGGATTCGGGTATTGTCTTTCGCCGAACGGATCTCCAGAACTTTGAGATCGAAGCTCACCGCAAGTATGTTTCGCGCGTCGTGTTGGCCACCACCCTGATGAAGCGGGGGGTCATGCTGTCAACCGTCGAGCACCTAATGTCGGCGCTTTACGGGCTAGGAATCGACAATTTGATCGTTGAAATCGATTCCCTTGAAGTTCCCATTTTGGATGGTTCGGCTCTCCCCTTCGTGGAGATGATTGGCCGGGCGGGAATCATTGAGCAAGCCCGAGAGCGACGCTTCCTGAAACTGACCCGGGAAGTCCGTTGTGAGGATGGCGACAAGTTTATCGCGATCACCCCGGCCGACGAATTCCGGATCAGCTACGAAATCGACTTTGCCCATCCGGCCATCGGAGTGCAGAGCCTCGACTTGAGCGTGGAGCCTGAGGCGTACAGGAAGGAGTTAGCTTTTGCTCGCACTTTCGGGTTTCTGCACGAAGTCGAGCAGTTGCGCAAGAGCAATTTGATCCGAGGCGGATCATTGGACAACGCGGTGGTGCTTGACGAACAGGGTATTTACAACGGAGAGCTACGGAAGAAAGATGAATTTGTCCGCCACAAAGTGCTCGATCTTATCGGCGATATTGCTTTGTGTGGCTATCCAATCCTGGGTCATATCCGGGCCTTCAAGGCCGGACACGCGTTGCACACAGCCCTCGTCAGGCAGATTCTGAGATCGCGCTCCTGTTGGGAAGAAGTGTCTGAGGGGCAACTCCTTAGCATTTGAAGCGAAGCTTCCAGGTATAATGAAGCGGTTGTGACCTGGCCTGATCGCCGCACAGTCGGATTCGCCCAATTCCAAATAGCGCAGGGCATGCTCTTCCTGCTGGTTGGTTTGTTCACACCGCTAACAGCACAGGATCTGCATTTTCAGATCAACCAGACATTCCAGAATATTCGAAGCCGTCAGGCCGGAGGGCAGACACTCTACGAACTGGAAGAGATCATCTCGCTTCTCGATCTCGAGTTAGTCGCTACTGGCGAGCGGAGCGCTGAGGTTCGGGGACCCCGCGGGAGGTTGGTTCTGACCGAAGGCCGTCCGCTGCTCAGGTATCGTGAAGAGTACATCCTCTTGTCGTCCGCTGTGAGGAAGGCTACGGATGGTGCCTGGTTCGTTCCCGAGGATATTCTGGAGAAAGGTCTGGCACAGGTCATGGACCGTAAGCTGGAACAGACGAGCCGATACAATTACCGCCTGGACCGCCTCGACAGCAATGTGGTGCGTGTGGACATCGTGAACTACCCGGACCATGTGACGGTGATCTTTTCGAGTACGAACGAGACACCTTTTCGGGTTCGTGAGTATCGTCGTTATCTGAAGGTCGAATTTGAGGGCTTTTCGATCCAGCCGCAGATCACAAGAGTAGTGCCCAATCAGGAGCTGATACGGCAAGTGCGTTTCGATTCCTTTAGCCGGTTCGGAAACTTCGAGATCGTGAAGGGCTCAAAATACTTCAATTATCGCCAGTATTCCTTGAGTGGACCTGACCGGCAGGTAGTCGCGGTCTATGGGCGGCCCGTTTCACGAGGTCGCGGAAATACTTCGACTGAGACTCTCGATCCACCCGTCTTGAATCCTAGTCGTCCCACTCCGCCATCCCGCCGCCCTTCGCGCCGTGATCATGCGGCGCCGGAGTTCCGACAAGATCATGAGTCGAGAATTATTACCATCGACCCGGGTCACGGCGGTGACGACGCAGGAGTTGCGCCGACCCAGGAAGTTCTGGAAGCCCAGGTGGTTTGGCAAGTTACCCAGCAGATTCAGGAATTCTTGAGTTTGACTCGTTCTGAACCCCGATTGACGAGAGATCAAACGATGAATCCCTCACTCGAGCAGCGTAGCGCTCAATCCAACGGGGATCGCTCGAAGGCTTTTGTGAGTGTTCATCTCGGTGCTTCGGAAACTCAAAATGTCCGCGGCCCGGTAGTCTATATTCATCGCTATTTTGACCGGCGAGACTCGCAAGAATCGATCTGGTTGGATTGGCACGAAGGGCAGCGGGACGCTCTACCTCAAAGCCGCCGGCTGGCAACAATCCTGCAGAGAAAGCTCAACCTGATCTTCGGTGTGGGAAATCAGATCGCCGAAGCCCCTCTCGCTATTCTTGGCCCGGTCAAGGCGCCGGCGGTCATGATCGAACTGGGCTTCATCACGAGTAGCCAGGATCGTGCGCGTCTACAGACTCCCGAGTTCCTTCGCCAGGTTGCTGCGGCAATCGCCAGCGGGCTGGAGGAGTTTCTGGAGTGAGAGGGAACAGGCCGCTCGTCATTTCAGTTGTGGCAGTTGTGCTGGCATCAGCTGTGTTCGCCTACCTCTATTTGTCGGCCATGCGGAAGCGTCAGATTGATTTGCAGACGGCACAGGAGGAATCCCTCGAAGTAGTGCCAGCACTCGAAGAGCCCGAGACCGAGCAAAAGCCGATCGAACTGCTCATCTACCAATCGACGCCTCGGCGTCCGGGCCGCCCCTTCGAACGAAAAGTGGCCATCGACCTGGCAACGAGCGAAGAACCCGCCAGGAAAGCCCAACAGATCGTCAATGCAACTGTCGAGGAACTGGTGGCGGTGATTCCGGCGGGCTCGGTAGAGCAGGTGTACCTGCTGGAAAATGGCACGGCGCTGATCGATTTCTCGAGAGAGATCGCGGGTCAGATTCCGGGTGGCGCAGTGGTTGAGTACGCCATTCTGCTGTCGCTGGCTCGATCACTGATGAACAATCTCGAGAACATTAAACAGGTGCGTTTCTTGGTGGGCGGCTTGGAAAAACCCACTTTGGCCGGACACATTTCCCTTGCCACTCCGTTCAGGTAAAATTTCTCAATGGTTTCTGAAGCGGACAACAGATCCTGGAACGTAGCTCGCCCGGTTCGTCTCACACCGGCTTTTACCCGCCATGCAGAAGGCTCAGTCCTGATTGAGTGCGGCGACACGAAAGTTATCTGCACGGCAAGCGTGGAGGAGAAAATCCCTTCTTTCCTTCGGGGTAGCGGGCTGGGCTGGGTTACCGCGAATATGGAATGCTCCCTCGATCCACCGGATCTCGCATGCACCGGGAAGCCTCCCGAGGCAGGATGTCGGGTCGAACCCAGGAAATCCAGCGTCTGATCGGCCGATCACTGAGGGCCGTCGTCGATCGCAAGAGGCTTGGCGAACGATCGATCTGGATCGATTGCGACGTGATTCAGGCCGACGGCGGAACCCGAACAGCTTCGATCACTGGTGCATATGTTGCTCTGACCCTGGCTGTTGATTGGATGCTCAAACAACAGATCCTGGAGGCCTCACCGCTGATCGATTTCCTGGCCGCGATCAGCGTAGGCATCGTAGCCGGAAAAACCATACCTGGATCTCTCTTATGTGCAGGACTCCAGCGCCGATGTGGACATGAACATTGTCATGACCGGGTCTGGACACTTCGTCGAGGTCCAAGGGACGGCCGAAGGCGCCCCCTTTTCCAAACAAGAGTTTCAGGATTTAGTCGAATTGGCCCAACAGGGAATTCACGAGCTAATCCTGCAGCAAGCCCAAGCCCTGACACAACATTTGGGCGGAATCGACCACCTTTTCGAACCCGAAACCCTGGCACGTCTTGAAAGTCCTCTTAGCCACAACTAATCGTGGGAAGGTAAGTGAAATCAAAACGGCTTTAGCCGACTTGCCGTGGCAGTTCATCACTCTACAGGACATCGATGCCCCCCCTCCGCCCCTGGAAGACGCACGAACATTCGCTGAGAACGCACTGTTGAAGGCGCGTTATTACTACGATTGGACTCATCTGCCGGCGTTAGCCGATGACTCCGGCCTCTGTGTCGATGCGTTGGGCGGGGAACCGGGTGTTGAGACGGCCAGGGTCGGAGATTGTGATGAAGCAAGGATCCGCGAGATTCTGAGCCGCCTCAAGGGGGTTGGTCCAGGCGCTCGAACGGCCTACTTCTGCTGCGCTGTCTGTCTGTACTTGGGCCCTGCTCGGAGAACCCAGGTTGAGGGCCGAGTGGAAGGCAGCATAGTCGAGGCTCCCCAGGGGAAGGGAGGTTTCGGACTGGACCCGATCTTCTACTATCCCCCGGCTGGCAAGACCTTCGCCCAACTCTCCCGGGACGAAAAGAACCAGATCTCCCACCGTGCCGTGGCTCTGCGCGCCCTGCGCCGGGAGTTGACTGAAATGCAAGCGCAGAGCCGCGGATCCGCAGAGTGAGCGCAGAGGTTGCTTGTTGGGGGATCAGGTGGTGGTTCGCCGAAATCGAGGGTGTTGGTGTCCTGGCGTTTGAAGCTTCGGATTTCCTAACCTGAAACTTGATCACACCCTCTGACTTGAGTCTTGTCTGCTTCGCCTCCTCAGAGCCGATCCACGCTTTGTAGGAGTTAGATTTGCTGACGAACCCGGCTGTCCAGGCCGAATTCGGCACAGGGACACCTCAGGCAGGGCATTGTACCCGCCCCCCCCGGACCCTTCCTGCGCTCTGAGCACCGGTACCGTGCCCTGCTCAAAGCTCTCCTTCCAGGAGAGCGGAGTTCGCCGGCACATCTGGGCTCCTACAAAGCATGGCGTGCGTCCACGGCCGCGAAGCAGATCAGAATCGAAGCGGGTCCCAGTTTCATTCATGAACGATGCGGCGCAGCCGGAGGCACCACTAAGCTGAAACTTGAATTGCGAGGACGGGTGCTCCACAGGCTTTCTTGGAGTTCTCTCCCTGGATGGCATTGAAGTGGTTTCGGAGGTGTGGGAGGGGCCCTTCCCAGTCCGCGAGAGGACCGTCAGGCCCGAATCTAAAGATTCTATTTTCAATAGAATCGCCGCCTCAGAAGGCGCCTCCCACGGTTCTGAAACGCTGCTTTCCTCAGCGACGCCATCCGCCGGCGGGTGGCCGGATCATTCTGAAATGAAACCCGGCAAGGTCCACTCGGTTGCCGACGGAGCCCTGTAGGACAGGCTCCTAGGCTAGGTCAGTTCCGCGCCACGTAGACAAAAGCCGGAGGCAGGTTGCGCCAGACCACTCGACTCGTGTGGAGCTCGGGAAAGGTGTTTCGAAGCTTTCTTCGAAATCTCCAGCTGGCCGGGAGGATCACTCCATGCACATAGGCAAATGTCAGAAAGAGGCCTCCCGGAGCAAGAACCGATCGGATGGAGGCAAGGATCTGATCCTGCAAGTTCTCTCCGAATGAGGCCCAGGGAAGGCCGCAGATAATCCGGTCGCATTGCGTGGCCCCCATCTCTTCGAGGTGCTTGTGCGGCTTGGTTGCACTATCCTCGACGACGGTCACTCCGGGACAGCGTTCCCTGGTGGCTCTGGCGAAGTCTCGGTTCGCCTCGATCGCCAGAAAGGTGGCATCTTCCGGCAACTTCTGGACAATCTTCTCGGTGAAGACACCGGTTCCCGGGCCGAACTCGATGACAACCTGAGCTTGTGCCAGATCCGCCGAGTCGGTGATGAGTTCGGCAAGATATGAGGAACTGGGAGCAACTGCACCTGTCTGATTTGGATGAAGGACAAAGTTCTTCAGGAACTCAGCGTTTCGCACGAAACTCTCCGGGGCACAACACTCCTGGCAAAGGATCACTTTCTGAGTCGGATCTTCAGCTCTTCAACCTCGCTCACCGGACGCTCACACTGATAGTTTTGGCAGAGGTAGACTCGGGCCGGGCCCTGGCTCGGTTTGCCGGCGGCCAGTGGAAGATCGGAGTTGGAATCGTTGATCTGGAAAATGATCGAATTGGGGAGGAAGGATTGCTGCACGGCGGGAAGAAATTTCTTGAAGGCATCTCCCGCCAGCACGATCTGTAATGTATCACCCTGCAAGAAGTCGAGGGCGTGCAACCAGTTTCCAAAAGCCAAAGGGTGACTTGAAAGGGCCAGCCCCACTCGGCAGAGCATCCGACTGGCCGTCTCCTGGTAAGCTGCCTCCCCGGTGAGTTGTGAGAGACGCAGCAGGTTGAGACAACTAACCGAATTACCGCTGGGAGTGGCATTGTCCATGTGTTCCTTGTGGCGAACCAGCAATTCCTCGTGGTTCGAACCGGTGAAATAAAAATCCCCGGCATCGTCATCCCAGAATAGCGCTTGCTGCTTCTCCATCAGTTCCTGAGCTCGATCCAGCCAGACGCGCTGCCCGGTCGTCTCAAACAGATTCAGAAATGCCCCGCATACAGCTGCATAATCTTCGAGGTAGGCGTTCAATTTAGCCTCGCCATTCTTCCAGCTGCGGCGCAGTTCCCCATCGGGAGTACGGACGGCCTGCCACAGGAACTCTGCATTCCGGATCGCGATTTCCGTCAAGTCTGCTCTCCCGAAGGCGAATCCCGCCCGTGAAAAGGCGGAGTTCATCAGGCCGTTCCAGCTGGTCAAGACTTTGTCATCGGTACCGGGGGCGACCCGTTGCTGGCGAGTTTCGCGGAGACGAATCCGGGCATCGTCCAATTCACTGCCCAGCGAATCGGGGGAAAGTCCTCGGTGGGCTGCGAAAGACCCAAGCGGATAGCGCCGGTTCAGGATGTTGGCACCTTCAAAGTTCCCGGAGGAGGTGACATCGAAGAAATCGCGAAAAACTTCGGAAATGTCTCCCAGTTTCTGCTCGACTTGCTCGACACTCCAAACGTAGAAACGGCCCTCTTCTCCCTCACTGTCGGCGTCTTGAGCAGAGAGGAACCCCCCCTCTTCGTGCAATAGCTCCCGCGCCACCCACTCCAGGGTCTCCTCTGTGACCAGTCGATAGCGCCGGCTCCCGGTGACTTGCCAGGCTTCCAGATAGAGTCTTGCCAGCAGGGCATTGTCGTAGAGCATTTTCTCGAAATGGGGCACTAGCCACTTTTCATCTACAGTGTATCGATGGAATCCTCCTCCCAAGTGATCGTAGATGCCTCCATCTGCCATTCGATCCAGCGACAGGGTGACCATATCGAGAACGGGTTGGTGCCCGGTGTTCTGGTAGTGTCGGAGCAAGAATGCCAGCGCCATCGACGAGGGAAACTTGGGCGCGTCCCCAAAGCCTCCAAAGCGCCGGTCGAATTGGGCCGCTAGCTTTTCGGCCGCGCGCGGCGCAATTTCGTCGTCCAGCTCCCTAGAGGGGGAGTCGAAAGCGGAAGCTTGCCGTAGGCGATTGACTACCTCCTGGCTCATGCTGTCAAGTTCGGCTCGCCGTGTCTGATACGCCGCAGACACACTTTCCAACACCTTCCTGAAGCTGGGCCGGCCATAGTGGTCTCCGGGTGGGAAATAGGTTCCACCATAAAAGGGGACCTGACTTGGCGCGAGAAATACGGTGAGGGGCCAGCCGCCGCTGCCGGTGGTCATTTGGACATAGTTCATGTAGATGGCATCAATATCAGGGCGCTCTTCCCGGTCGACTTTGATATTGATGAACTTCTCGTTCATGAGGTGGGCGACTTCCTCATCCTCGAACGATTCGTGTTCCATGACATGGCACCAATGGCAGGCCGAGTATCCAACGCTCAGCAGGATAGGTCGATCCTGTTTGCGTGCCGCCTCTAGAGCTTCCTGGCCCCAGGGAAACCAATCTACGGGGTTGTAGGCATGCTGCGCCAAGTAGGGGCTGCTCTCCTGCGCTAGGCGATTCGGAGGGTGCTTCCTGTCGGCCATGATCGGCCGATTGTAGCAGGCCGTTGATCCTACTGTATCGATTCCAATGCTGGGATCAGAAAAAGGTTTCGGTCCGTGACGGGGAAGGTCGTTAGAACCCCGGGTGATTGACGAATAGCGGTAGCTGCGATCGGAAGTGTGGATTCCATCCAGAGTGATCCGGAAAACGTATCGGGGAGCTCCAGGTCAAAGTCGCTTTCATTCACGAAACGAGCGATGTGCTGGAAGCCGGTGAGATGCAGAGTCACGGTTCTACCGACCTGGTTTCCCAAGCGGTCGCGAGCCACCAGCGTGACACTGTTGGAGTCTGCTTGGGCATTCACAATGGCCACTCCCATGTCCATTTGCTGACTGATGTTGCGCTCGAGCGGTGCCACCAGTCGGCTGGACAACTCACTTTGGCCGACGCCGGCCGTCCCAAGATCCTCGGACGAAAAGAGTACGGTCTCGCCTACCGGGATGGCGGAGTCAACCTCAACCCAGCCTACGAAATCTTGCTGGGTGGTTTTCAAGGACCGGACGCCCCGGGGTGGAATAGTCAGTTGCAGCTCTCCATTTGGATAGTTGACCCCGTTGATCGTTACAGCGGCCATCCGCCCGGCGCTGTTGCGGACTCGCACCCGGACCTGAGTGGCGGTGGCCGTGGCCGATGGATTGGCCAATATAAGTTCTGAATTGAGCCGCCTCCCGTGGCCGAACTGTGCAAAGACGCGGCGGGTGGCCACTTCGTTAAGAAGGACAGGAAACGTAGTAAAGACCCTCGGCTGGGTTCGGATGACAGCTCCTGTGACCAGCCGGTTCGAAGTAACGGTAATTGTTCCGTGAAACCCACCATTACTGTCGTAAGGGACAGGGACCATCTGGTCCACGAACTTGGCGGTTTGCCCGCCCCCCGGAAGTACCAAGGAGTGTTCTCCCCGAAAGGCTCCCTCAGAATCGTGTAGCCTGAGGAGGACGTGGGCTTCGCGCTCATCCACATTTGAGATGGCAATCCCGGTATTCATCGAGATTCCCCTGTCCTTCAAGTCAACCGGTGCCAAGAAACCATGAACCGGATGTCCGGGACCCAGTCCAGTGGTTCCGAACTCACTATCGATCAGGATCGCCGCCACTGTCGGCCAGGAATCGGCTCGAGTTCGAACCGATCCTGTGATCCCCATCGAGCCGACGGTCCGAAAAGTGGACGAGCCGCCTGGTCTGAGGCTGGCGCTGCGGGAAGGCTCGCCATCGGCGGAAACGATCCCAAAGTCACTGCCCGCGATCTGTCCGTTATTCGCCCGGATCTCGATTGAGGTCTCGACCGGGTCATCCAGATTGGTGTTGACAACCCACAATCGCGAAGAGATGGTGCCTGGCAGATGAGCAAATTGCCCGAAGGCTTGTTGGAATCGAAAGGGCGAGAAAATCTCGAGCCCTCCAGTGATGATCCCACGCTCTCCGGGGCCTTCCAGGACGAGGGAGTACTGACCGGAAGGGGCATTGCTCGGAACCGTAATCGGGAAGAACTTGAAAATTATTCCGCTGGGATGGGTTCGAGTGGCCGAAATGTGTCCAGCGATGATCCGTTGTCCCAACACGTGTACACCATTCGAATCGTTGAGGGAGCCGACGCCTTTGCCGGCGACCATGATGTTGGTGTTCGTGCCGAGATGAGCCCGAGTCGCGGTAGTGGCAACCCGAATTGCTCCAGACGGGTCTGGAGCAGCGCCGACGAATTCCGGATCGAGGCCGGTTTGCCCGCCCGCGACTCGAATATCGATGCCTCTGGTCCTGTTTCCAACGTTGACTCGAACTCGGGCTTCCTGGGAATTCTCCAAGAAGGTTGGAGGGAAATTGCCGTCCAGGCTGCTGATCGAAAATACTCCACCAGAAATATTCGAAGGACGAGTTGGACCATCCAATGGCTCGGCATAAACGGTGTAGTCTCCCGGTGGGAGGTTGAGGATTTCGTAGTGGCCGCCGGGCAAAGTAATGCCGCTGGCCGTTACCACGCCGTGGGTATCGACAGCAACCACGAAAGCCCCGAAGATCCCCTGCCCTGCTCGGGTGACACGGCCGCCGATCGAACCGGTCAAGCGATCAATGCCGGGAAGCGGAAAGAGCACATTGATCCCGGCCACGTCATCCCAACTCAACTGATTGAGGCCATAACCGAAAGCCCCTCCTTGGAAAAACATTCGGGCGGCCCGAGAGATGGCGTGGTGCATCCCCGGCATGTGGCCAAACTCGTGGACTGCCACATCGAAGAAGTTGAGGGCATCTTTGCCTTCTCGAATGCTCCAGGGGTCGCTCGGATTGGGGTTGAAGATAACGTCGGCTTCCGTGATGGTATCGATCTGCCCCTGGCGCTGAGACCACAACAGGGTAACCGCCAGACGTCCCGAGATCTCGTCTGAATTTACAGTGTCTCTCGCCATCGTCACTAAATTCAGGCCATCCTGGGCTTGTTCAACGACAATTATTTTTGATCATCGCGACTACGATTCTTGCCCGCTGAAGTGGGTGTTTGTTTGACTTGTTTTTCTTCCTTCTTCTGAGGGCTGAAAGCCCTCTTTTCTTCCCCGGTATTCTTGAGCGTGGGGATGGAGTGAGGGCTTGCCCGAACGGAGTTCCCACGCTTCGCGAGGCTCGGGATTGCCCTTCGAATGCTCCGCTGATTGAGCTGTATCCCCTCTGGGCTTGAGCCGTTTTCTGTGTGGCCAGCAGAAGGCCTTTCGAGCGGCACCTCAGAGTCACTTCGTCTCCTTTTGGGTTCTCTGCTTGGCGGCTTCCATCCGGTAGCTGGTCACGTTCAACTCCAGGATCACGCTATGGTGAACCAGGCGGTCGATTGCCGCGGCCGTGGTCAGGGGATCCTTGAAGATCCTCTCCCAGTCCGAGAAGACCAGGTTGCTGGTCAGCAGAATCGAGCGACGCTCGTAGCGATGGGAGAGCAACGTGAAGAGAATCTCCATCTCGTCGCGATTCTGCTGTACATACCCGATGTCGTCGATGATCAGGGCCTCGAACCGATCCAGCTTCTTGAGTTCCCTCTCCAGAGTTAGCTCGAGCTTGGCTCTCAGTAACCGCTGCACCAGCAGCGCACAGGTCGAGAACAGCACCCGCCGGTCTCGCAGGATCAACTCCTGCCCCAAAGCACAAACAAGATGCGTTTTCCCGCTTCCTGGATTACCGAACACAAGTAGATTTTCGGCTCGGTCCAGGAAGTCTCCCTCCACCAATCCTGACAACTGCCGGTCCACACTCTGCGGGAGTCGTGAGCGATCCAATGAAGTCAGGCTCTTGTCCCAGGGAAGTTTCGAGGTCCGTCGTAGTTTCTGGATCCGTCGTTCCCGTCGATCCGCGACTTCCAGCTCCGACAGAGCCAGCAGGTACTGCGGATAAGACCAGCTCTCTGTGGTCGCCAAAGCGGCCTGCGAGCCGTGATGCTCGCGGAAGGTCGGCAGGCGAAGTTCGACCAAACACTCTTTGAGTCTTTGCAGGTTGCCTCCGCTCATGGTCTCACCTCCTGCTTGTGCGTGCCGAGCAATCGGTCATAGATCTGGATGTTGATTGGTGGAACCTGGACCTGCCACCTCGGCAGAACCGGCTCTATCAGATCCTCCTTCAGGTCCTGGAACCGGGTTCGGCGGCCGCTTTCAATCCGGTTCTTCAGAGCTTGTTCGACTTTCCTTTCCCCTTCTTGGGCCGCCAGCTCCAGGATCCCCAGATACTGTCGGTCCGCCGTCTGTGGACAATCCTCTCTCAGCTCGTCGGAGGCGACTCGGAACAGGATTCCGGGAAAGCGATCTTCCCGCCAGCGATAGCGGGCAAAGGCTCCCGGCTTTCGCACCAGCGAGTGGATCACGTGCCGGTAATCGATCCGGTGCTTTCCTTCCCCCCGCAGTCGAGGCATCTCGGCTACTCGCTGCCCGCCATAACGAACTTCCACATGATCGGCATACAGTCGCGCCTCCACCTGTTCGCGGATCAAGCGGCTGTCCACCGAGTAGGTGTTGTTGCGCACTCGGATCGTGGAACTGGTTGCGACCTTCACTCGGAATCGGATGAAGTCCTCCAGGCGACGATCCGGTAGCGGCCTCATCACTTCCAGTTCTTCTCGCAGGCGTCTTTGCCGGCCAGCATTGCGTCGCTCGATGATTCTCTGGACGAACTGCTCGTAGTCCTTGCGCTCTGAGAAATCGCGACTGCCTCTGAGCAGCAGTTCCTGTTGGATGGCTCGCTTGAGCCGGTGATGCGATTGCTCGACGTCTCCGTTCTCATGAGCCTTTCCGGCTTGGGTTCGGCGGCGCTTCATTCCGTAATGATCGAGCAATGTCTGGTAGCGTTCGGTGAAGGCGCCCTTCTTGAGATTGTTGACCACAGCCGATAGACGGTCTGTTCGGTGCTCGGATGGTATCGCCCCCAGTTCCCAGATCGCGTTCTGTAGTCCCAGCGTCAAACTCTCGAAAGATTCACCGAAGCACAGGGTCGTCGTCTCCCAGTTCGAGTAGGTCAAGACGAAGTGATACAGCATATGAGGAAAGGGTTGCCCGGCAATCGTCACTCCCCAGCTGTTCATGAAAGTGAAGTCGGACTGGGCTTGATGTCCGGGCTCATGATTCTGGGGAAACATCACCTCTTTCAGCTCACCGTAGTGGGCTCTCCACTGCTTGAGCCTTCGTTGGAGCGTCCTCAGTTGTCCTTCCTCGAACTTCCCCTCGTAGATCCGATTCAGGTGGTCAAAAATAGTTGTCGCCTCCACGGTTGGAGACTGTTTCAGGATCCCTTCTATTTGGGGCCAAACGGATTCATAGGGATTCTGGCGGGTGCGCCAGGTCCGCTCTGACCGGCTTTCACTCGGCAGCTTGCCCGACTTCAAATACTTCCGTGCCGGGTTCCGCGACATGCCCGCTTTGGCCGCCGCCATCGTCAACGTCTTTTCCTTTTTCCGCAATTTCATCAGTCTCCTGATCTGCTGGTCTGTAACCATGCTTGCCATGATCCAAATCAGCTCTGAAAAAGCGGGCAGTTCTAATTGTCGTCCGGGTCCAATTCTACGTGTCGTTGATCACTGGGCCGCTCTGGTGATTGCGGTGTCAGTAACATTGATTACGGCAGACGAGTTCCTGGCCCATAGATTCAAGGCCTCGATCAAGGTCCTCCGTGGCGCCCCACTACCTCCAGGCAAGGCCTGTTGAAAACCGTTCCAGAGCTGCACTCGAATTAATTGGCTGTGCCATTCGAAGGTGTTGCCCAATTCGTTTTCAAGAAGCAGATAGCCGCTTTGAAAGAACAGTACGAGGAGCAAAAGGAGGGCGAAGATCGATTTGCCGGAACGGCCTCGGTCGGTCAGTTTCCGCATGCTTAGCACTAGTGCTGGATCCTCTCTTTAAGCCGCCCGGGAAATACAGACAGGTCTTGAAGGGAATGCCCCTCGTGATCAGATAAATCGGCGAGAGGATGTTGAGGAGAGAGTTTCACGAAAGAAGCTCCACCGGTACCTTCCAGGATCGGCAGCTGTCCCGCTGTGCCCTCTAGCGTTCGCAGTTGGGTCTTGTACTCCGCAAAGACGAGATAACTGGAGTCTCGATGATATTTGACTGGATGGGAGAGCGTCAGAGTCAAGCCTCCGATGGTCCCACCTACCTCCTTGATGATGGCGATTGGAGCGCTTCCCCCTTTGAGCCATTGCTTGACCTCAAACACGTGGTCGGTCCAGATCAATCGTTGATCCTCATCCCAGGAGCTGCGCTGTTCGATGACCCGTCCTACGAAAATCGCATCTGCTCGCCCCAGGAAACTGTCAACCGCTCCGGTTCTCATCGGCGGAGTCGGAATCACCAGGAGGACAGTCAATTGTGCTTTGATCATGTGGTCTTATCCGTGAGTTCGAAAGTGCTGCAGCTGGAGTCTATTGAGACTCGCCTCGAGGGTCAGTGAGAGCGGTCACAGGGATCTGAAGAGACTCTGAAAGATAGAAGCGATTCCGGCCGCTTGTTCCCACCTCAGCTTCTCGATAAACTCAAGCCGATGAGTCGATTCGAGATTTCGCCAGGCGAGTTCAGGGAGCCCGGTTTCCAGGCTTCGGAGTGGTGCAGGCGTTTGGAAGAAGGCCACATTCTGTACTTCCCGGAAACTCCTTTCGAGTTTCCCCAAGCCGCCCTCGATTTCCTGTTGAATCAGCGTCAAAGCCGGGCCAAGTACCGAAAGAACATTGCCTATCGGCCGCTGCAGGACCGCGTGACCGGAATGGCAGGCAATTCTCGAGATGTGCAGCGGATGCTGAAAGTGCTCAGCAAATACAGTCGCAGCGTGACTAAGTTTTTGGAAGTCGGGTTGGCCCCTTATGCAGTCAATTGGCGGTTGGACTACGCTAGTTTTCGCCCGATCCAGGAGAAAGGGCGCGAAATAAGTCAAAAGCGTCGAAACGACCTACTCCATGTGGATGCCTTTCCGACGCGTGCCACCCGGGGAAATCGCATCCTTCGGTTTTTTACGAACATCAATCCTGAAGAACCCCGCCACTGGGTCGTGGGAAAGCCGTTCTCAGAGAGTGTTTCGGGTTGGCTGGCGGCAGGTATGGCCCTACCCCAACCCCGCGAATCGCCGGGAAGTGCGCTCAAGAGAAATCTGGCACGGGCTGCTCGGCGGGTCGGTTTGCCGGTGCCTGCCCCGTCTCGTTACGATGACTTCATGCTCGGGCTGCATGACTTCTTGAAGGCGAGCCGGAGCTACCAGCGCGATTGCGAAAAAGAGACTTGTTTTTTCAGTCCGGGTTCTTCCTGGATGGTCTACACGGATTCGGTGCCCCATGCTGCGCTCTCCGGCCGTTTCGCCCTCGAGCAGACCTTCATGATTGACCGGAGAGCGATGCTCTTCCCGGAAAAGGCTCCCGTCAGTATTCTGGAAAAAATTGTGGGTTGCAGCCTGACCGATTAGGGGAAAGGGTCCAAGGGTTCAGGGACCCAATTCCCACTTCCTAGCCCCCTGGCCCGAAGCCTCGTATCTCGGCCCCGGGGCGCTCGTAACGCAATCCGCACCGATACTCGGACAGGCTTCTAGCGAAGTTTCACTCGCCTCAAACCGATGAGAGGACAACCCACAAGAAATGCGGCAGCCAGCTCCCACTTTCAACGAGGACAGCGCCGAGCCTGCTACGCTCACGATCTGCCTTGCCGCCTCAGTTTCCAACCCACGCATTGTAGGATCTCTCGGTTCTCGCCCAGGAAGCTTCCACGTACGCTCGGGTTCTCTGACTCCGCCGGGAGAAATGGACCGGCCTTTTCGCCGACGCACAGGGCGGTTCTCCAACACGCCGTACCGGGGCCTTGGCATCAACCCGAGACTCTTTCCCGTCCCCCTTCGCCAAGGCTTCGGAGGACAGACCCCGGGCTGGCGCCTCGGAGCTCTGATGATCCTGCCCCCATGCTCAGGACCGGTCGGTCCAGCCCCTCCGGCACTCCTAGCGCCGTACCATATTGCGCTGTAGGAAGTCGGCCGCTGTCTCGAAGGCTTTCAGCCACGAGCGGTGCATCAAGAATCCGTGCACTTCGTCTGGAAAGATGAGTTGCTCGAAGTAGACTCCTTGGTCGCGCAAGCCTTCGGCCAGGTGGACACTTTCACTAAACGGGACGTTTCGGTCGTCGTCTCCATGGATCAGCAGAACCGGCGACCGCCATGTATCCAGGGATGCCAGGGGCGACGATTCGAAGGCCAGGCGAGTTCGGTTGGGATCGCGCAACGGATCGCAAGAAGGAATGAAATTCTGAATCACCGGGTTCCAATCGTGCACTCCGTGAACATCGACACCGGCAGCAAAGAGATCCGATGCGCGCGACAAGCCGAGGGCCGTCAGGTATCCCCCATACGATCCACCCCATAAGCCTATCCTTGCCGGATCGACGTCATCGCGGTTCCTGAGATAGGCTCCCGCCCCGAGTACATCGTTGAACTCACTGGCTCCGCTAGCGCCATAGTTCAATGCCTCGCGAAAATTCAGTCCGTAGCCAATACCACTTCGGTAATTGACTGAGAGCACGATGTAGCCCTGGTTAGCCATGTATTGATTCATGGCGTAACAATTCGCGTAGTAGCTGCTGTAGTGCCAGCCCAGGAGCATTTGACGACGCGATCCGCCGTGGAAATAGAGCATTGCGGGGTGCTTTTCTCCCGGTCGTTGGCCGGAAGGGAGGAAAAGCTGACCGTGAATCTTCATTCCATCCGCCCCGTCGAAAACAACCTGCTGAGGTACCACCAGCTGGGACTCGGGAAAGTTGGAGGGGAGACTTTCCGGAGCCAGGAGACTGGTTGATGATCCCGATCGCAAATACATCTGCGGTGGGCTTTGACCCCCCGCGCGAATGAAGGCCAGCCGGTCTCCAACCAGCGCATTGCCGTTCCACTCGCTCTCAGTTCCCTGTGTCAAAGGTCGGGGTGGACCGCCGCTGGCGGCCACCTGCCAGATGTGGCGGCGGTCGATATCGCCTTGGTTCCCGTTGAAAACCAGATGCAACTTGTCTTGAGCCCAGTTTACCTCTTCGACCTCGAACGTTCCCGGGCTGAGGAGGCGGGCTGGCCCTCCCGTGGCAGGGACGGAGTAAAGAAGGTTCCAACCGGTGCGCTCCCAGGGGAATACGACCTAGTTGTCATGGCTCCAGAAGAGTTGATTTGAAGCCACCACGGGATGGAAGACGCTGCCCGGGCCTTCCTCGGCCTTCCACAGCTGTCTGGTCTGGTTGGAGGCGAAGTCGTGTACCCGGATAGACCAGGGTTGTCCCTCCCGTTGAGCTTCGAAGATCGCGGCTCTGCTGCGTGCAGGAACTCGCCGGAAGGCCAGCTTGCTTCCGTCTCGAGCCCACACCGGATCACTATCCCTGTCGACGCTGGGATCCAGATATTGGAGACGTTTTGAGGCCCAATCGAAGACTACGATAAAGCTGTGATCTCCTCGATTCGAAACGTAGGCCAGACGATCTCCCTGAGGAGACCATCGCAAAGAGGAGGCCCCGCCTCGCGCTTGGATCAAAGCTTCCGGCTCGGCTTCCTTCTCGAGAGAGATCTCTTGGATTTGCCCCCGGCTCAGGAAAAGAATCCCGCTGCCATCGGGGATAGCGATCGGTGAGCTGCCCTCCGTCAGGATCCTCGAATCGGTACCATCCAACCGAACCATCCAAATAGACTGCTGGACTCCGCCGGGCTTATGCGAAGGGTTCGGCAGCTCTACGCGACGGTTGGCCCCATCCCCGCGCACGAAGAAAACGGCCTGTTGATCCGGGCTGAAGACGAGCTGCGAGATCGTGTAGCCGTCGTCATCAGACCATTCAGTGAATTGGCGACCTTTGAAATCGGGTGCGCTTGCCATCCACACATTGCGCGCTCCCCGAAAACTCTGTATCCAGGCCAGAGACTGTCCGGAATTAGATCTCACCAAGCCGGAAGGGAAAGGGAAGTCCATGATTTGTGGGAGCGCGAAATCTTCTCGAGCTTGGATCCGGGAAGTCCCTAAGGCGCACAAGCTGCAACAGATAAGAGCAATGATGCGATGAGCCATCGTAGTTTCTCCGAGGTTGATCGAGTCCAGATTGAGGAGGAGACACTCCCAAGGGGCAGAGTATTAGTGGTCTGAAGGGATGTCAAACATCGCTGTTCAGAGCCAGATTTGGATCGATCTTCGAAGCTCGATGAGCCAGCATCCAAGGCCACGGTCCGGTTATCGACTCTCACCGCCTGCCATTTCCACCCAATGGCCATCTCAGACGGTTGGGAATTGGTCCCCTGAAGGCCCTGGACCCTCTCCGCCCTACTTCCACATTAAGGAAAGGCATTCTTGAAGTTGGAGTTTTGGATTTGTTCTGGGATTTCGTGCTTCGGATTTCGAGTTTCCCAACCTATTTCCGGTTGATGCAGCGGACGGCCTTCCAGTGGCCGATGGCGTCGGAATTTTCTTCGAAATCGATTTCCAGATGAGTGTCTCGGAGCAGTTTCTCGAGGTCCAGATCGGTGTTGAAGCCGATTCGGTAGCAGAGAGGAGAAGCGAGACGCTCGACAAAGGCTTTGATTCGATGCTCGCTCAGAAAGTGGTTCGCCATCAGGATGTATCCGCCTGGTCTACAGACTCGTTTCATTTCCTCGACCAGGAGAATGGGCTCCGGGACGACTGAGACGATGAAAGCGGCCAGTACCCGGTCAAAACTGTTATCCGGGAAATCCAGCTTGGTGGCATCCATCCGGATGAGCTTGACATTGTCGAGTCCCAGCTTAGCCACCCGCTTTTGGGCTTTGGCGAGCATCTTCTGAGAAAGATCGATGCCGGTGATTTCGACGTTCTTGGGCAGTTTCGGAAGAGTCAGACCGGTCCCCACGCCAACTTCCAGGAGTTTGGCCCCGGGAAACAGTTTGAGTAGCTCAGATGCACGCTCCCTTCCCGGGAAAAGCCGCCCGAAGAAGAGATCGTAGAAATTCGCCTGTTTATTGTAGACTTTCTCGACGTATTCTACCGGCAATCCCCACTCCTCTCTCAAGCAATTCGCAGCATTGTAGCACTTCGTCTATGGGCTGACCACACGCGATCTCGGCCCGATAAGTATTCACAGAGACCACCTAATCGAACACTTTCTGAGTGTCATTAGGTGGATTCAGAAAGGACCGGCGAGATCGTAGCAAGGCGCTCTGAGATTGCTTTGGGTGGGGTGATTGTTGGACCGGCCAGGCTTTGTAACCGGTTTCTGGAAGCTCTCGTCTATGAAGTAGGGAAAAAGGTGCTGGGGTACTTGAACTGGAGTCCGGCATTTTGGCTCCGACTCAAAAATGGAAACTGGCCAGCTTAGACCGGCCGTTGAGACCTAGATCGGAAGACAATGCGTACGAAAATAGGAATTCTTATTCTGGCCTTGTTTGCTGTGGCCTGTAGCACCGGAGCTGGAGACAGCGCTTCTAGTCAGAGGCGGAATGGCGGGGGTAGCAGTCGAGGGCATCCGGGTGCTAGTGCGGCTGACGATGCTGTCAGTGTAAAGGCTTTTGAAGCGCTTCGCCGGCCGATCTCTGACTTCATCACTTCCAATACGACACTCGAAGCCATCCGACAGGTCACAATCGCTGCGCGAGTCAATGCCCTGGTTGAGTCGATCGAAGTTGAAGAGGGCGATATTGTCCGAGCAGGGCAAGTAGTGGCGGTCCTGGATGATCGAGAGATCAGCAATGAGTTCGAGCAGGCCAAGATTGCAGTCGAACAAACTCAGTTCTCTCTCCAGCAGGCAGAAGTGCGCTCGCAGTTGTCGGAAGCGAATTTTCAGCGTTCAGCTTCACTCTTGGAACAGAAACTGATCAGTCGGCAGGAATTCGACCAGGCAGCTCTCAGCAATCGCACCGATTCGCTGGCGGAAGATGTCGCAAAGCGACAGCTGGAGGCAGCGACTTCGCGGTTGGCAGCTTCTCAAATCCAGCTTGACTATACCGAGATTCATTCTTCGATCAGTGGGGTTGTGACTGCAAGGTCGATCGAAGTTGGACAGCGGGTCAGTCCCAATGAGGCGGCCTTTACGGTTGCAGAATTTGATCCGCTCTGGGCCCGCATTTACATACCCGAGCGGGAATTGAGGAAGGTGAGCATAGGGCAGCAGGCTCGACTCCAACTACAGGCGTTGCCCGAGAGGGATTTTCAGGCCCGAATCCGCATGATCAGCCCGACGGTCGATGCCGATTCGGGAACGGTCAAAGTGACTCTCGAGGTGAATCGCCAGGGAATATTGCGGCCCGGGATGTTCGGTACCGCGTTCTTGGCCACCGAAACACATGCGGACGCGGTCGTAATACCAAAGCGGGCAGTGGTACGAGAACGGGACGAGAATCGCGTCTTTGTGGTTCAGGCGGACAGCACCGTAGCCAAGAAAGACGTGACTCTGGGATTCATGGAAGAGGATCTTGTTGAGATCGTGAGCGGTCTCGAAGCGGGCGATACTGTTGTCACGGTGGGGCTGGAAGGGCTGAATGAAGGGTACCCCGTCAACATCATGGCCCGGGAACTGGCCGGACAGCCAACCGAGGTTGTCGCCGCTCCAGCACCGGTGGCCAGTACACGGCCCCCGGGATCGGCCGGAGGAGGCGAAGGACGCCGGGGAGGGGAACGCGGTCAGCGAGGGGGTCGCGGAGGGTTTGATGCCGAGCGAATAAGGGCGTTTCTGCCTCGACTTCTCGAGAATCCAGAGATCAAGAAGATCTATGAATCCAAACTTGCAGCCGACCCGAATTTCGTTCAGAACACCGCAAAATTTCAGGAATTCTTCAACGAGATTCGACCCATGATGGGCGGAGCCGGTAGTCGTGGACGGCCCCGCCGTCCATGAGGATCTCCGATTTCTCGATCAATCGACCCGTGACGGTGACGATGTTCTTCCTCGCCATCGCGGTCTTCGGCGCCGTTTCATATGACAAGCTTGCGCTGAATCTGTTGCCCGAGATCTCCTACCCGACCCTCACCGTGCGCACGACCTACGAAGGGGCAGCACCAACCGAAATCGAGAATCTGATCAGCGAGCCGGTGGAAAATGCCGTCGCTGTGGTCAACAACGTCGTGCGTGTGAGTTCGATCTCGAAACCGGAAGTATCCGATGTAGTAATCGAATTCAGCTGGCAGACTGACATGGATTTTGCGGCCCTGGACGTCCGGGAAAAGCTCGATCTGCTGAGGCTCCCACTGGAAGCTGAGAAACCGATCTTGCTCCGATTTGATCCTTCCACGGATCCCATCATGCGAGTTAGCGTGGCAGGGACCCGCAACCTTCCCATGATCCGCTACCTGTGCGACGAGTTCGTCAAGCCCGACTTGGAGAGCACGGGAGGTGTGGCAGCGGTACGAGTTTCGGGGGGTCTCGAGCAGGAGATTTTCGTCGAGCTTGACGAACGGGCCATGGCGACTATGCAGATCTCGATCCAGGAAGTTTCGAGTCGTCTGGGGCAGGAGAACATTAATCTTACGGGTGGCACCCTTCGGGAAGGGGAAAGTAAGTATCTGGTCCGCACCCTGAATGAGTTCGAGACCGTCGACGAAATCAACGATGTCATCGTAGCTCAAAAAAGTGGTGTCCCGATCCGAGTGGCCGACATTGGTTCGGTCTATTCCGGATTCAAGGAACGGAATATAGTAACCCGGATCAACGGTGAAGAAAGCGTTGAGATCGCTGTATTCAAAGCGGCCGACGCCAACACAGTATCGGTAGCTCGCGAGGTCCGGCAGAGATTGGTGGAGCTCGAGACTGAGTATGCCGGACGTCGCGATCCGCTGACCTTCACTGTAGTGTTCGACCAATCAGGCTTCATCCAGCAATCGATCGACGAGGTTCTGTCGACCGCCACGTTGGGCGGGATTCTCGCTATAGCCGTGCTGATTATCTTTCTCCGCTCACTGAGAACGACGCTGATCATCAGCCTATCGATACCGATCTCGATCGTAGCTACTTTCTTCCTGATGTACGTGGGCGGGATCTCTTTGAACATCATGTCGTTGAGTGGTCTGGCACTGGGTATCGGAATGCTGGTGGATAACTCAATCGTGGTTCTGGAGAGTATCTACCGATACCGTCTGATGGGACACAGTCGGCTCGAGGCCGCCTCACTAGGTGCCTCGGAAGTGGGAAGTGCCGTTGTGGCTAGCACAATGACCACGATCTGTGTGTTCGTGCCCATCGTGTTCGTTGAAGGGATCGCTGGCCAGCTATTCTCGGATCAGGCGATGACAGTGACTTTCTCACTGGTAGCCTCTCTGATTGTCGCGATTATGCTGATTCCCATGCTCTCCAGCCTGGGAAGTGGGAAGCCTGTCAGCAGGAAGCAGACTGCCAAATCGAGTTTCTTCCTGACACGGCCTTATGCTGCCTTACTGCGGTTTACCCTGCGCATCCGATGGGTTGGCCTGGGAGGCGCCGTTCTGCTCTTTGTGGGTGCCATTTCGCTGCTTGGAAACTTGGGTTCGGAGCTGATTCCTGAGATTAGCCAGGGAGAGTTTTTTGTTGACGTCAAAGTTCCCAGCGGAACTCCGGTGGAACAGACAGCCCGTCAATTAGCTGATGTTGAATCAATCATCAGCGATCACGAGGCAGTCGATACTTACTACACGATCGCAGGAGTCGGTAATCAGACCGGGGTGTCTGCAGTCGAGGAACGTGAGAACATTGGACAAATCCTAGTCAAGCTCAAAGAGGGAACTCTGCAAGCCAGAGAGGCGGCGGTGATCGAGGATCTTCGCGGCAATTTTCGCTCCCTGGCTGGGATCGAGTACAAATTCTCACGCCCGACTCTGTTTAGTTTCAAAACACCAGTCGAAGTAATCATCGAAGGCTACAACCTCGAGTCGCTCAAGATCTACGCCGAGCGGTTCAAGGGTCGACTGGCGTCGATTCCAGGATTACGCGACTTGAAGGCCTCCACTGAAGGGGGCAATCCTGAGGTTCAGATCCGCTTCGATCGGCGCAAGCTCGCCAATTACGGCTTTACCGTGAATCAGATTGCCGCCCTGGTCAGGAACAAGGTTCAAGGGGAGATCCCGACCGAGTACAATGAGAGAGACCGTCGCATCGATGTCCGAGTTCGTCTCAAGGAAGAGGATCGCTCATCGGTCGAGGATCTACGCAACCTGATCGTGAATCCAGCCGGGGCGAATCCCATTTTCCTTTCCACTCTGGCTGAGGTATCTCTGCAAGAAGGACCGGCCGAAATCCGGCGGATTGGCCCCCAGCGAGTCGCGCAAATCACAGGAAACATTGTCGATCGCGATTTGCAGGCGGTCGTTTCCGACATCCGAGCCGAATTGGCAGGGTTCTCCCTGCCCAGTGATTTTCAGGCTTATGTGGGGGGACAGAGTGAAGAGCGTGCGGTCGCCTTCGATAGCATGAGATTCGCCATTCTGCTGGCAGTCTTCCTGGTTTATCTGGTGATGGCTTCTCAATTCGAGTCGCTGACTCAACCTTTTGTCATCATGTTTGCGATTCCCTTCGGACTGATCGGCGTTTCAGCCGCTCTCTATCTCACCGGCCAGGTCCTGAATGTGGTCGTATTGATCGGGTTCATTGTGCTGGCCGGGATTGTGGTCAACAATGCTATCGTTCTGCTCGACTTGGCCAACCAGTTGCGCAGTGCTGGGAAGAACAAATTCGAGGCGATCCGTGAGGCGGCAGCGATCCGGTTGCGGCCGATCCTGATGACCACCAGCACCACGGTACTCGGGTTGCTTCCCATGGCCTTCAGCGCAGGCGAAGGATCAGAGCTTCGGATTCCGCTGGCCATCACCGTGGTCGGCGGGCTGATCACTTCGACTCTCTTAACGCTGCTGCTAGTTCCCATCGTCTACACCCTCGTCGTCCGGGAGAAAAAGGTATGAAGTTCACGTCCTATTCGGTTTACAAACCGGTCACAATCACGATGGCTGTCCTGAGCGTGCTCGTCCTTGGCTACATCTCGCTGCAGCGTTTGCCGCTCGAGCTGATGCCGGAGTTCAGCTCAACTCGTGCTTCAGTCAGTGTGGACTATCCGTCATCTTCTCCGACCGAGGTCGAGCGCGACATCACCCGCCCGCTGGAAGAGGTTCTGAGCACTCTGGAAAATCTGGAGACGATGTCCTCGACTTCCTCCAGCAGCGGCTCGAACATCAGCCTGGAATTCAAGTCGGGCTCCAACATGGATCTGGTTTCCCTCGAGATTCGTGATCGGTTGGATCAGGTCAAAAATCGTTTGCCGGATGATGTGGAGCGGACACGGATTCGACGCCATCAGTCGGGAGATCGGCCGATATTCAATTTCTCGATCGGTTGGCAGGGAAGCCGCAAGGACCTTTTTAATTTCGTGGAAGAAGTGGCGCGCCCGCGGCTGGAAAGGGTGCCTGGAGTTGCCAACGTTGAGTCGCGAGGAATACAAGCCAAGCAAGTCATCATTGAACTTGATCCGGCACGTTTGGATGCTCACGGCATTGATCTCTCTGCGCTCAGCCAATCTCTGCGTAGCAATAACGTCAATTTGTCGGGCGGTTACGTCATCGAAGGGGGTAAGAAGTTCACTCTGCGAACCGTGGGCGAGTTCGAGACCGCACAGGAAATCGAAGACTTCCCGCTCATGGGAGGAAGGATTACACTCGGCGACCTCGGTGTTGTGCGCTTCGATTTTCCAGAGAAGCGGTCCTTTTCGAGGTTGAATGGAGAAGAGTCCATCACCATCCAGGTGTTTAAGGCCTCCACTGCCAATGTCGTGAGCGTGTGTCGAGACGTAGCGGCTGCACTCGCCAAGTTGGAAGCTGAACCCCGCTATGCCGATATTCTGTCTATCCAGATTTTTAGTGATCAATCCAGGGAGATCCTGCGCAGCATCGATGACTTGACCAAGGCTGGCATTTTCGGAGGCGCCTTGGCCGCAGTCGTGCTCTTTCTCTTCCTGCTCAAGATTCGAAGTACGTTAATCATCTCCTTGGCGATTCCGATTTCCGTGATCTTCACATTCGGGATGATGTACTTGATCAATGTGTTCTTCAACGCCGGAATCACGATCAATATTGTCTCCCTGATGGGCCTGATGGTAGCGATCGGCATGCTCGTCGACAGCAGCGTCGTTGTACTGGAGAACATCTTTCGGCACAAGCAGGACAAAGGGCAGGGCGCCTTCGAGGCGGCCGTTAAGGGTTCCGGTGAAGTGGGCGTCGCGGTGCTGGCTTCGACCGCGACCACGGTCGCTGTTTTTGCCAGCTTCATCTTCGTGGATGACTCGTTCTCGAGTCGCTATATGCGGGACTTTGGGCTGACTGTTGGGATTGCTTTGATCGCCGCCCTTGTGGTCGCATTGACCCTGGTCCCGATGATCTCGGCCCGACTCTTTACCGGGAAGGAACGGGCCAAACAGAAGAGCTTGGTCTGGATGATGAGCTTGTATGGCGGGGTCATGTCCAGACTGCTCAGGTGGCGCTTCGTCTCCTTGATCATGATGGGATTCATTGGGTGGTCCTCCTATTACTTGTTCACGCATATCGATCGAGGGTTCATGCCTCGGGTGGCTGCTCGCCAGGTCTCGCTCAGCGTATTGATGGAACGCTCTTACACATTGGAGCAAATGTCTCAGATCTTCGATCGGTTGGAAGGCATTCTTCTGACCAAGCAGGAAGAGCTGGAAATCGCTTCAGTCTCTTCTGAATTCTCGAATCGCAACAGCCGCCGCGGTCAGTACCGCTCCTCCCTGAACATTTACTTGAGGGATACCGGGAAAACCACCGACGTCGCGATCATGACCGAGAAGATCAAGGCAGAGCTTCCCGTCATACCGGGCGTGGAATACACGGTAGGTCGGCGCCACGGTTATGGGGGTGGCGCTGATCAGGGAACCGAAGTCCGGTTGCGGGGAGATGACCCAGGATTGTTGGAGTTGTACGGCGACATCATCAAGGCGAGATTGCTTCAGGTTCCCTCACTGAAGGATGTGCAGACCACGCTCGAAACGGGCGATGACGAAATCCACTTGCAAGTCGATCGAAAAAAGACCGAGCAGTACGGGATTACATCGCAAATGGTAGCCCGAACAATCTCAGCGGCCCTCGGCACGCGCGCGACCACCCGTATCAAGAGTGACCAGGGTGAGGTGGACGTCATCCTCCAGCTGCGAGGTGGGAACGAAATCAGCTTGCAGGAGATCCAGAACATCACATTCGAGAATCGGCGGGGAGAGATGATTCCGATTCATGCAGTGGTGGATCATACCTACGAGAAAGGCCCCCTCTCAATCCGCCGAGAGGATCGGCGATCCACCTTGAGTATCGTCGCCAACACAGATGCTGCCGGTATGATGTTTATTTCCCAGGATGTCGAGGCTGCTCTGGCAGATCTCAGACTGCCCAACGGTTACAGCTGGGAAATGGGTCGGAACTTCCGAATGTTTCGCAGTTCGGAGAACGCCAGCAACTTCTCGTTGATCATGGCAGTAGTCCTGATGTACATCATCATGGCCTCCCTTTTCGAGAGTTTCATCCACCCCTTCACCATTCTTTTCACGGTGCCGTTCTCGGTCATTGGGGTGGCAGTGATGTTCAAGATCACCGGCACGGCTCTCGACCAGATGGCGAATCTGGGAATCCTGGTGCTGTTCGGCCTGGTCGTCAACAACGGGATCATTCTGATAGACCACATCAACAACCTCCGAAAGGAGGGGCTGGGAAGAACAGAGGCCATCATTCAGGCCGGCCAGGACCGATTCCGGCCCATTCTGATGACCGCTTGCACCTCACTTTTCGGGCTGTTGCCTTTGACCATGCCGTTCTTGTTTCCCGAGTATTTTGCAGGAGCTCAAGGACGGGGTCGCATGTGGGCTCCGGTCAGCCTGGCGGTCTTTGGAGGTTTGACGACCTCTACTTTTCTGACTCTGATCATCTTGCCCTCGGTCTACTCCTACATGGATGATCTGAGCCGCTTTTTCGTCTGGCTGATTGGCCGCGTGAGTTCGAAGTTCAGCCGCCGGCAGGTTGAGCCTATGAACCCGGCGGAAAGCTAAGTGCGGAAAGCTAAGTAGGGATTTACAAGGCCCGGTCAGGCCCGTATTATCTGGCATGTGGAAGCTGCCCCAATCGGAATTAGTCGGGTCCTTTTCAACCAGGAACAGATTGCCCAACGCGTTGCCGAGATGGGTCGCCAGATTGCGACCGACCTGTCGGGAGAGGAGCCGCTGTTTGTCTGCATCCTGCGGGGAGCGGCGATTTTTCACGCCGACTTGGTTCGAGCGGTGAACCTCAATCTCAAGATCGACTTCATCTCCGTCTCCAGCTATGGGGCGGCGACCGCGAGTTCCGGGCAGGTGCAACTTCTCAAGGATCTGGAAAGCAGCATTGAGAAGCAGCATGTCGTCTTAGTGGAAGACATCGTCGACACCGGGCTCACGGCTACTTATCTTTTGCGAAATCTGGCGAGCCGCAGCCCCCGCTCCGTTCGCTTTTGCAGTCTATTGTCCAAACCTGCCCGCCGGGAGGTAGAGATCGAGCCCGACTATCTGGGTTTCGAAATCCCGGATGAGTTCGTGGTGGGATACGGACTCGATTTCAATCAGCAGTTTCGTAACCTCCCGTTCATCGGTGTCTTTGACTCCGACCAGTTGGAATGATCCGCAACCTCGACTTGCTTCTCACGACCGCGTTCCCCCGACCACGATCATGCCGATGTCTCCCACACAAGCTTTCTTTCTTATCATGCAATAATGGTCGGAGTGCTCAAACCCCTGCTTCTCTTTATCGCCGTACCCCTGATCGAAATGGCACTCCTAGTCTTGATTGGCCAGTTTATTGGCTTTCTTCCCACTCTGGGAATCGTCTTTCTGACCGGGTTTCTGGGCGCCCTCTTGGCTCGCAGTCAGGGTCTGCTGGTGCTGGCCAGGATCCGGGCCGAGCTGGCTGCCGGTCGAGTGCCGGCTGAGTCGCTAGTGGAAGGGCTCCTGATTCTTGTGGCAGCTGCGGTCCTCTTGACCCCTGGCTTGCTTACCGACTTGTTCGGCTTCCTTTGCCTGGTCCCCGCCACTCGACGACCTATTCGCCGAGCTCTATGGAGCCGGTTGAAGTCCCAGGCAGAGAGCTCGAAGATTCAAGTCATGCGGCCCAGATCGAGATCCGCCGACGTTATTGATATTGAGCCCCTCTAAGAAAGTTTGGGTGTGATTTATCTTGACGATTGAGTCAAGTTTGGCGGCGAGGCTTTTCATAACTGGCCAGCCTGGCTGGGCCGAACGCTGCGCTCCCGCTTGCGGCTCTAATAGTCGTGCCTCGAAGTGCAAAGTGAGTCGATAACCGAACCGTGGCGTTGGAATGGTGGCTCTCAGAGCGCCAAGCGGCAGCGCGAGCGCGGGAACGCCGGGCTAGAGCTTCCTCTCCGAAGTTCGGCTTGCGATGACACCTATCCGGAAAGGCAAAAGGCAAGGGCAAGGTTTTTCGAGCATCAAATGGAGCTGTGCTCTCGCTCTGAGGTAGAGCCTCGTTCGGCTGAACTTGATTTTGGGAATTGGAACCCTGCATTTGATCAGGGAATACTACGCTCGTAGTTGATACGAGTGTTGATGACACCGATTTCAACTCGGCGGTTCTTGGCGCGGGCGTTTGCGCTGCTAGCCGAAATCAGGGGGCGGTCCTGGCCGAAACCATCCGTAGTGATAATTCCCGGGTCGATACCGGATTCGACCAGATAGTCGCGCACCGACTCGGCCCGGCGCTTGGAAAGCTGAAGATTGTACTCAGGCGAGCCCACGTCGTCTGTGTGTCCGTAAACATAGACGCCATAGCCCTCTAACGTGAGCAGAATACCTACCACTCGGCTCAGGAGCTCTCGATGTTGCGGTTTGAGGTTAGCTTTATCGAAATCGAACTTCATGACATCGCTGCCCAGATTCAGGACTAGCCCCAACGCGGTTCGCCGGGTTTCCGCGATCTTGTTCAGATTGAGCTCCAGCTGCTGGAGCTGCACCTCCTGCTCTTCCTGCATCCTCGCCATTTCGTCCCGCGCACTACTTGCCTCCTGACGGGCCATGCTGGTCTCATGCTCTGCCAGTTGGCGTCGTCGGTTGGCGTCATCTCGCTGCCTAGCAGCCCGGGAGGCATTCACGTCGGCTTGCTTCGCTAAGGCGAGAGCCTCTTCGCTGCGCCGGCCCGATTCGTCGATCGAGCCCGCAACCTCTGTCCATTCCTCGGACAGCTGCCCGAGTCGGCCCTCAATCGAACCCAGGCGAGAGAACATCAATACGGCCAGTAGGACGAGTACCAACAGAACGAGTCCCAAGAGAATCAGTTGTAAATTCGGACCTTGGCGAGAGTTGGATTGATCCGGGGAGGGGCTTACAGACATGAGGGCTCCAGTTCGGATGACTATCAGGACCCCAGCCAATGAGGGGTTTTCTTTGCGTAGACGCCAAAGCTGACTAAAAGTTTAGCAGAGTCCGCGGCGGCTCGGCAGGACTTAGCTTGCCCTTTTGCTCATGAAGCGAAGCGCGGTTGCGATGAAACCCCGCAGCTCGGAGCGGGGCGTCACGCTATCCAGCATTCCGTGCTCGAGCAAGAACTCGCTTCGCTGAAACCCCTCGGGAAGTTTCTGCCGAATCGTTTGCTCGATTACGCGAGGTCCCGCAAAGCCGATCAAAGCTCGAGGTTCAGCGATATTGAAATCGCCCAGCATGGCGAAGCTCGCCGTTACGCCCCCCGTAGTGGGATCTGTCAACAGGGAGATGTAGGGGACCGAAGCTTTCTCCAGGCGAGCCAGTGCAGCGCTAATCTTGGCCATCTGCATAAGCGAGAGAACGCCCTCCATCATGCGTGCTCCACCACTGGCTGAAATCACCAGGAGCGGGGTCTCTTCTTGAAGCGATCGTTCCACGGCTCGAGTGATTTTCTCGCCCACGGCGGACCCCATGCTGCCGCCGATGAATTTATATTCCATACACGAGCAGACGAGTCGATGACCATGCACCTCACCGATCGCGTTTACGACTGCCTCTTGGCGGCCGGTGGCTTTTCGGGCCTGGACGAGACGATCTGGATAAGCTTTCTTGTCGATGAAACTGAGAGGATCTGCCGATGTTAAGTCCTGGTCGAATTCTACGTAAGCTTTGTCGTCATACAGGTAGTCCAACCTCTGTCTGGCATTGATTTTGAAGTGAAAGGAGCACTTCGGACACACGTGAAGGCTCAGTTCCAACTCCTTTTTCCAGATGACGCCGCGGCAGTCCTCGCATTTGACGAACAGACCTTCGGTCTTGACGGTTCGTTCGGCCTCGCTGGGCGGCTCCAGAGGTGTCTTTTCTCGCTTGAACCAAGTCATCGTCTGCGAATCATAGCGAACTATCCAATCTGGGAGCAAACCCGACCTGTCTCGCGTCGCGCTCCCAACAAACGTTACACTATGATCCGGACCGAATCTGTTGGGGGTGAGTCGTCACCCCGAACCGAACGGCCCGAGGCCCAACGCCCGGGGAGCAGAATGCAGCAGGAGTTCAACTGGAAATCGTCTCGGCGGATTCTCAGCATTTCGCAGATAGTCGATCGGATCCGTTTTCAATTGGAGACGGAATTTGAAGACGTATGGGTCGAGGGCGAGGTGTCCAATCTCCGGATCCCTCCTTCCGGCCACGCCTATTTTACCCTCAAAGATGAGGGCTCCCAGCTCAAAGCGGTCTGTTTTCGACTTCAACTTCAACTCATCGGGATCACCCCGAAGGATGGAGAACGCCTTCAGGCCCGGGGACGGATCTCGGTCTATCCGCCGCGGGGCGAGTTCCAGTTGGTCGTGGAGTACATGGAGCCAGCGGGAGAGGGTGCGCTCCAAATGGCCTTCGAGCGGCTTAAGCGAAGATTGGAAGCTGCCGGTCTTTTCGCTCCTGAACACAAGCAGAAAATTCCCATGCTACCCTCTCGTGTCGGCATAGCCACCTCTCCCACCGGGGCGGCGCTGAGGGATATCTTGCGGGTTCTCAAGCGCCGTAACAATCGGCTCGATATCTTGATCTACCCCTGTCGGGTTCAGGGGGAGGAGGCTGCCAAAGAGCTGAAGCAGGGCGTGCAATATTTGGATCGACGATCCGACATTGACGTCATCCTCCTGGCCCGGGGCGGCGGATCACTCGAAGATTTGTGGGCCTTCAACGATGAAGGTCTGGCTCGCGCCATCCATGGCTCGAAGACCCCCGTCATCTCGGCTGTCGGACATGAGATCGACTTTACTATCGCCGATTTTGTAGCGGACGAAAGGGCGCCGACCCCTTCTGCCGCCGCTGAAATCGTCTCACGCACGCGTAAGGAGCTTCAGGCTCAAGTCTTCCAACTGAGAAACCGAACCCATGGCGCTATTCAGCTCCACTTGTCTCGGCTGCGCCACAGGTTGCAAGCACTTCGCAGCCGGCGCGTCTTCGTGGATGCGGAGACCCGGCTCCGGCATCTTCAGCAGCGACTGGATGAGGTTCAGGCGAGATTGAGGGCCGGTCTTCCAATCCTGGTACCCAACCGGAAACGACAGGTTGAAGCGCTGGGCGAAGCTCTCGATCGGCATATGCTACGGCTACAAGAAAAGCGGAGAACCCGTCTTGAGCTGGCGCGGAAGGAGCTGCAGGCCTATTCGCCCCAGGCCGTCCTGGAGCGTGGTTATGCGGTGGTCTCGCGTGAGGCTACGATCATTCGCCGTCCCGCCCAGATCAAGGCGGGCCAGGATTTCTCGGTCCGTGTAGCAGGGGGAGAGTTCGGGGCAACCAGGAAAGAATAAGACCATGGAAATGAAAGACTTTGAGGCTACCCTGGCACGACTCGAACAGATTGTCTCTGAGTTGGAAAAAGGGGATGAATCCCTGGAGGCCTCTCTCAAGCTGTTCGAGGAGGGAATGAAAACGGCTGAGTTCTGCTCCAGTAAGTTGGACCAGGCCGACCGCAAGGTTCAGACGTTGATCAAGAGCCAGGGCCAACTGAAGGAAGTGGATTTTGAGGAAGACAGCGGTGATTGAGGCCTCAGCGCTGTCCGAGTTGAAGGGCTTCTTCGAGTCCCAACGCAAGCGGGTTGACGCCAGCCTGGATCTCCTGCTGGAGCCTGACTCTCAATCGCCTACCGTCTTACATCAGGCCATGCGCTACAGCGTTTTTGCCGGGGGCAAGAGGGTACGTCCGATTCTGGCCCTGGCTACCCGAGAAGCCCTGGGCGGTCCGCTGGCCAGCGTCTTGAAGTTGGCGGCTTGCCTCGAGCTGATTCATACCTATTCTCTAATTCACGACGACCTGCCGGCAATGGACAACGATGATTTTCGGCGTGGACTCCCCACTCTGCATAGGAAATACGGCGAAGGGGTGGCGATCCTGGCCGGGAATGCTCTACTCACTCAGGCTTTCGAACTGCTGTCCGAGCTTCCTACCGTTGGGGTGGATCCGGCCCTGACTCTGTCCGTCATCAATGTCCTTTGCAAAGCGATTGGAACTCCAGAAGGGATGATCTCGGGACAGGTTGTAGACTTGCTGACGGCTGGGAAAGACTTCTCAGAGTCAGAGCTGCAGTACATTCACCGCTCCAAGACGGCGGCCCTGATTCGGGCCTCAGTCACAAGCTCGGCGCTGCTTTGCGGGTCCTCGTCTGATGTGATGAAAAAAATGTCCGCATTCGGCTCATCCATTGGTCTGGTCTTTCAGATTGTGGACGATATTTTGGATGTCGAAGCCAGTTCTCAAGATCTGGGAAAAACCGCGGGCAAGGACCAGTTGGCCGAAAAGGCAACTTATCCAGCCCTGTACGGGATTGAAAAAAGCCGGGTCCTAAAGAACGAGCAGCTGGATCGAGCCGTAGCCGAGCTCGAGTTTCTCGGGCCCCGAGGGAAAACGCTCCGTCAGATTGCCCACTTCATCGCCCGCCGAGGGCACTAGTACGATGATACTTGATTTGTCTTGCTCAATGGGTAGAGTGGCGTAAATCTTTTATTTTATTTGCTTTAATAGTTCTCTTCGTTCTACTCCCTTGTCTTCCGTATCTGGCAAAGCTTGGCTGGGTGTGCCAAACGGCAGCGCGAGCGCGGGGAAGTCAGACTCGACGGCACCAGGACTCCGGCTCCCTTGGCTCCAGAGCAGGACTGTAAGGGAAAAGGAGCACAGGCGTATGCTACGAGGCAGTTTCTATCTTGAATGAACCTAGGGCGACTCGGAGGTACGCCTAGCGTGAAGACGAACCCGCGAAAACCAGCGCCTGGAAAGCAGCGGATCGATGATTGGTTGATCGAGCAGGGGCTGGTCGAGGATCGGCGTCAGGCTCTGGCTCTGCTGCTCAGCGGTCGAATCAAGATGGGCAGTCACCCGGTCTCTCAACCTGGAACACCTGTTGACCCAGCAGCGAAGATCGAAGTCGATCCGCACCGGCGGTATGTCTCGCGTGGCGGACTGAAACTGGAGCCGACTCTCCAGGCTTGGCACATCGGGGTAGAGGACCGGGTCTGTCTCGACATTGGAGCTTCCACCGGCGGCTTTACCGACTGCTTGCTACAACACGGAGCTCGGTTGGTTTACGCTCTCGATGTCGGCAAGGGGCAATTGGATTGGAGTTTGCGAAAGGACCCTCGCGTGCGGGTGCTTGAAGGGATCAATGCCCGGCGGCTAGCGCCCGATCTCTTTGACCCCCGCCCCGACCTAGTCACTCTCGATGTTTCCTTTATTTCAGTGGAATTGATCCTTTCTCGGTTGCTCGCGCTGAGTCCCCTCGAAGTCCTGGTCCTTGTCAAACCCCAATTCGAAGCCACTCGCCAAGAGATTCCACTGGGGGGAGTGATCCGCGATGCTGCGTTGCGGGCCAAGATCGTCAAACGGGTCAAGGAAAGCGTGCAGCAGCTCGGATTCTCAATTCTGGCAGAAGTCCCTTCGCCGGTGAAAGGACAAAAGGGAAACCGGGAGTTTTTCGTCCATCTCCGAGTCTGACTGTCCTTTTTCGAAACGCGGATCCTCGAAAACGCACAATTCTCCATTACTCAGACAGGCTCCTAGGCCGGTTGCCAGTGCTTCCTCGCTGGCATGCAGGTTGCGTCAAGATAGAGTTGCGATGAAATCAGTTCTGATGGATCTGCGTTTTGGCCTTCGACTTCTCAAGAACAACCCCGGCTTTACTGTGATCGCCGTCTTGACGCTGGCTCTGGGAATTGGAGCAAACACAGCCATCTTTAGCCTTTTCGATGCGCTGGTTTATCGTGCGTTGCCGATCCCTGCCCCTGAAGAACTCTATTCGCTAACCGATCTCACCTCATCGGGCATCGCATTTGGTAGCGAGCGGGGGGTGCGTAGTCTGCTGTTCTGGAACGAATTCCTCCACTTTCGCGACCAGGACGAAGTCTTGCAAAGCTTATTTGCCTCGAGTTCGAGCACTGCCGCCAGGGAGGTGCGGCTGGACCCTGACGGCTACCGGACTCCGATTCGTACTCAAGTGAGTCTTGTCAGCGGACATTTTTTCGACGTGTTGTCAGTGCCGCCTCTCCTCGGATCGGTGTTTGGCGGCGAGGCAGACGATCCGGGTGAAGTGCTGCCGGTAGCGGTGGTTAGTGATGCTTTCTGGGAACGCCAGTATGGTCGGGCACAGGATGTTCTGGGGCGGCGGATCAAGGTCTTCGAGAGTGAGTATCAGATCATTGGAGTCATGCTTCCTAGCTTTTTCGGGGAGACTGTGGGCCGAAGACCCGACTTCTGGGTCCCGATTCTGACTCAGAGACTCATATTTCCCGGACAGAATTTGCTCGAATCGAGGGGGTCGGTGTTGGATCAGCCACTCTGGCTGAACGTGATGGGCTGGCTCCGCACGGCTATTGAACCGGAGCGGGCTGAGGTGGGCCTCAATTTGCTCCTTGACCGGTACGTGGAATCTCGCTTTGATCCCGGCTTAGAGTCGGATATCCGGGAGGAGCTGCCCCACCAGACCATTCAGCTTACTCCTGCCGCCACTGGAGCTTCTCCGCTTCGGCAACGCTATCAGCAGCCCCTCCAGGCCATGATGTGGATGGTGGTGCTGGTCTTGCTTATTGCCTGCGCCAACGTGGCCAATCTTCTGTTGGCGCGAGGTCGGATGCGGGTGCGGGAGGTAGGAGTCCGATTGGCGCTGGGTTCGAGTCGAGCGGGCCTGATCTGCCAGTTCCTGACAGAGAGTCTGATGTTGGCAGTGATCGGCGGGGCCGTGGGACTGCTGGTGGCGCTTTGGGTTCAATCTCTTCTTATGAGCTTAGCTGCAGAGGGCACTCTAACAGCGGTGCAACTGAGATTGGACGGTCGGATTCTGGGCTTTTGCCTTCTCATGTCCGCTCTGTCTGGAGTACTTTTCGGTCTGATTCCCGCGATGCGGACGGTTTCGCGAGACTTGACCCTGGCCTTCAAGGGTACGCCCGGTCTCAGCCCGGGAGGGAAGCCCAGCCGTCATGTGGGCCGTACCCTCGTGATTTCACAAATAGCCCTGTCGGTGCTTCTTCTGATCGTCACCGGCCTCTTCATTCGGACGCTACAGAATGCGGCGGCGGTTGACGTGGGTTTCGATCAGGACAGAGTCCTCATCGGCTGGATCCCTCTCGCCCAGGAAGGGTATCAGGGACAGGCCGCTCTGAACCTCGTCGATCAGCTCCTGGTCCGCGTCGCACAGATTCCCGGCGTCCTCTCGGCAACCGTGTCACATAACGGCTTGTTTTCGAATAGTGAGTCGGGGGATCCGATCGCGGTTGAAGGATTCGAGCCGGCCCCCGGGGAAAGGCTTAGTTACCGCTACGACCATGTCGGCCCGGGCTACTTTTCGACGGTCGGAATGGAGATAGTGAGAGGAAGGGAACTGAGCAGAGCCAACGGTCGTTCCGGACCACGCGCCGGGCTGATCAATGAGACTTTCGCGGAGCGCTATTTTGGAGGCAGAGATCCCCTTGGGAAAAGGGTCCTCAATACCCATCCCGACAATCCGGGCGAAGTGGAGATCATCGGCATTGTGCGGGATGCGAAGTACAATAGTTTGAGGGAAGAACCCCCACCCCGTTTTTATGTGCCCTATTTCAACCCCATGATGGAAAGTTCTCCTGTCGCGCTGCTGGCCAGAGTGGAGCGGACGAGTGCGGGACTTGTGACTGCAATCCCGAAGGAGCTGGCAGGCCTGGATCGCGGTTTTGAGCGAACCCCCTTCACGCCGCTCGCTGATCTGGTAGACAGGACTCTGAGACGAGAAAGATTGCTGGTAAGGGTGACGTCACTGTTCGGCGCTCTGGCGCTGGTGCTTGCGGCTATTGGAATCTATGGAATCTTGGGTTACGAAGTCACTCGCCGTGCCCCTGAAATCGGAGTACGGATGGCGCTGGGAGCGAGCCACCTCAATGTAGTCTGGATGGTCTTCCGGGAGACCATGCTGCTGGTAGGCTGCGGGCTTGCAATCGGAATTCCGGCGGTGCTTGCGGTGGCTCGGTTAGCGAATGTGATTTCCAGCCAGCTGTTTCAGGTTGAACCGACTGACCCGGGTGTTTTGCTGGGCGCGGCTCTAGTGATGGCCATGTTTGCCGCCGTAGCCGCCTATCTGCCAGCCAGGCGGGCCGCTCTCGTTGATCCGATCCGAGTCTTGAGGTGCGACTAGCACTAGCGACTCCGTTGCAGAGCATCCCGAAGGACGTCCAAGGCCAATTCCACGCCATGCAGTTTGTGGCGGGGCAGGCCGCCTAGAAAATCGAGCAATGCTTCGGCATCGAGTCGCAGACATTCGGTTACGTTGCGCGAGCGACAGAGTTCCGTCACGGCAGCAGCTGAGGCCAGTGCCGCAGGACAGCCGCGGGCCAGAAAGCGACACTCGTTGACCATTCCCTCATGAACCTGAAAGAAAAGCTCGACCTCATCTCCACAAATCGGGTTTTGCCCAAGAGCGCGGTGGGAGGGTTCGAGTAATTCACCTCGATTGGGTAGATTCGAGACCAGCTCTTTTACCTTTTCGGAGTACATGAGTTTTGGTTGCCCTCAGGTCTGCACCTGAATTTTGGCTCCTCGACGGACTCCCAGGCGGTTCGCTGCGGGATGGCGACAGCAGGAAATCTCGTAGTATCCGGCACTTCCAAGGATACTGAAGAGTTCGTTCGGCTGGGCCTGCGCGTAGAAGCTGCGGTGCTTGTCGATGAGCGTTTCCCCGACTCGGAACCGCAAGTTTTGTTGCGGGAGGCCAAGCCCTTTCAGGTCCTCCGGTCGGACGCTGGTGATGAGATTCCCGAACTTGTCGATATGCAGCACGAGTGCTTCGAATTGGCCATCTCCCAATGCTTTCAAAGGGGGGAGATGGAGACGAACCGGGTCACTGATCTCGGGGCCCAGTTTTCCGATCGCAATGCCTTTCGCCAACTGGGCCGCAATCGGAGCAAAGACGTCACGAGCGTGAAAAGTGGCAGACAGGGGTTGACGGTAGTAATGCTCGGCCTCGATTGAAAATACATGCAGGGTCTCGGTCTGATCAAAAACCAGTGAGAGGATGCCGTTGTCGGGCCCGGCGAAGAAGTGTTTGCCATCGGTGGCTGCAATCCCACGGCGGTCAGAGCCGACTCCGGGGTCGACCACCGCCAGATGAACAGTTCCTCTCGGAAAGTAGGGGGCAGCGCAAGCCAGCGTGAAGGCGGCTTCCAACAGATCGTGGGAGTGAATCTGGTGCGAGATATCAATGATCTTAGCCTCGGGACACTGTTGCAAGATGACTCCCTTGACGGCTGACACATAGTACTCGCGAGTGCCGAAGTCACTCAGGAAAGTAATGTGTGGAATTTCACCCATTTTGAATTATCCGGGCTCCTAGCAAGCAGCTCTAGCGAAGAGCCGTTTCCAATTGGATGGAGTGCTCAGTCTTCGCGTCTCGATATTTGACGATCAGGGGAGTGGCTATGGAAAGGCCCTGGGCGCGAGCGAAGTCGGTATCAACAGTGCGAGAACCGGGAACGACCACTGCTCCTTCGGGCACTTCGAGGGGTTGATCTTTACTGGAACGCAAGATCCTCTCTTGCACTAGATCATAGATGGGGGTCGATCGGGTTAGAATTACCCCGGCGCTGATGACCGCCTGGCGCCGAACCACCACTCCTTCGAAGACACCGGTCTGTCCCCCGATTAGAGCCTCATCTTCGATCACGACCGGAGTCGCTCCGATGGGTTCGAGGACGCCCCCGATCTGTGCTCCAGCACTGATATGCACCCGTTTTCCGACCTGGGCACAGGAGCCGACGAGGGCATGCGAATCGATCATGCTCTGGGTTTCGACCCTGGCCCCGACGTTGATATACATCGGGGGCATGCAGGTTACCCCTGAGGCCACAAAGGCCCCAAAACGAATCGCAGATCCTCCGGGCACAAGCCGCACTCCATCGCTAGCCTGCAGATTCTTCAGAGGCAGGTTGTCTTTGTCGAAGAAACGGAAGCTACCACCTCCCTCATATTCCCGCATGACACCGGCTCGAAAGGCCAGCAAAATTCCTTTCTTGACCCAGCTATTGACCTTCCATGTCCCGGCGATTGCATAGGCTGCCCGAACATTCCCCTGATCGAGCCGCTCCAGGAATTCACGGATCAGAGACTGGTCACCGACGGTAAACTGGGTTTTTTTGCTCGCGTAAAGTCTCTCTATCTTTTCCCGTAGCATTTACAGTATCCCCAGTTCTCCCAGCGCTGCGTCGATTTTCTGTCGGGATGCTATTTGCAGAGGGCACAATGGGAGACGATAGCTCTCTTCAATCAATCCCAGCCGAAAGAGGGCATACTTGACCGGCATAGGATTAGATTCGACGAAGTTCAAATCCATCAATCGCAGGCACTTGTAATGAATCCTGCGGGCCTCGGCCAGCCGTCCCGCTCGGGCGAGCTGAATGATGCTGGTCATCTCGGTCGGAATCTCATTAGAAGCCACCGAGATCAGCCCGTCACCTCCCAGAGCCATCGTGGCAAGTGCCAGATTGTCATCTCCCGAAAGGACCTTGAAGCCTTCCGGTCTTCGGCGCAGTATCTGCATGATTTGGGACAGATCACCGCTCGCTTCCTTAACAGCGACGATCCCATCGACTTCCGCTAGCCGCAGTAGAGTGTCAGCTTGGATGTTGTTGCCGGTTCTCCCCGGTACGTTGTAGACGATGACTGGGACACTCGACGATTCAGCAATTCGACTAAAGTGTTGGAGGAGCCCTTCCTGACTCGGTTTGTTGTAATAAGGGCCCACGGAGAGGAGCGCATCGGCCCCGGCCGCGATCGCGGTGTGTCCCAGTTCGACAGCGTGGGCGGTAGCATTGCTGCCTGCCCCGACCACGACTGGCACTCGCCCATCGGCGATTCGCACACAAGTCTGAATGACCTCCCGGTACTCGTCCAGTGAGAGGGTTGCGGTTTCGCCTGTGGTGCCACAGGGAACCAGGAAGTCGATTCCGCTCTCGACTTGTCGGTTGACCAGCTTTTCGAAGGCCCGCCAATCGACGGCCTGTTGCCGGTCAAATGGCGTGACCAGAGCTGTCCCGCACCCGCCAGGCGCGGCGAAGTTCTTATTTCTCATCGAACAATATCTCCTGGAACTCGAAAAAGCCCTGCCGCTCTTGAATCAATTCAGCTGCCAGAAGTGCGCCGCGGGCGAAACCGTTCCGGTTCCGTGCTGTGTGTCGAAAAAGCAGAGTGTCTTCCGGCGAGTCGAAGGCGACTTCATGTGTGCCCGGGATTGAACCTGCCCTAAGAACAGTGGTGGGGACCGGGTTCGGAGAGTGGTTCTCAAGAATCTCGAGAAGACGCAGCGCTGTCCCGGAAGGAGCGTCTTTCTTGGCTCCGTGATGTTGCTCCGAGAGGTACGGCACATAGGCGGAGAAGGGTGCCATCAGGGTCGCCACCTGGGAAATCACGCGAAAGAAGAGCTGCATCCCCAGACTGAAATTAGAAGAGTAGACGCAACTCCCCCCGATTTCCTGCAATTGGTTCCCCAGCCAATCGATCCGGTCATACCAGCCTGTCGTCCCTTGCACGATCGGTAATCCGGTCCGGCCGGCCCGCAAGATGTTCTCAACGGCAGCTTCCGGCGCCGAGAAATCGATCAGAGCTTCACTCTCAGTCACCCAGTCTCCTTGAAAAATCCTGTTGGACGCCGGGTTCGACTTTGAATCGAGAGCGATGATGATCTGGTGACCCAGAGGCTCCGCCAGTCGGTGTACGGCCTGACTCATTTTCCCCGTGCCAAGCAGCGCGATTTTCATGTCCGATCCCACACCCCGCGAATTATTGTTTGATCAAACCCTGAAACAGTGCCCATTCTGCGTTCAGCACCGATGCGCCGGCTGCTCCCCGGATGGTGTTATGACCCAGGACCACGAACTTGAAGTCAAGTACGCGGCAGGGGCGCAGTCGGCCCACTACCGACACCATCCCATCGCCCAGCCAGCTATCCAATCGAGGCTGAGGGCGATCTTGCCCGCGTGTCACCCAGACGGGTTGGCGAGGAGCGGTGGGAAGTTCACTCGGGAGCGGTGTCTCCTGACGCCAGCATTCGAGGAGCTCTGACTCTGCTGCCGAGGCAGCCAGAGATACCGACACGCAGGCCATGTGACCGTCAACTACAGGAACTCGGGTGGTTTGAGCGCTCACCGCCACTTCGGCCGGACGAACACTCCCGTCAGCCTCCAATTTGCCCAGGATCTTGCAGGTTTCCCTCTCCAGCTTTGCTTCCTCCCCCGGGATGTGTGGAATCACATTGCCCAGGATGTCCAAAGAAGCCACGCCTGGATACCCGGCCCCCGACACCGCCTGCAGCGTCACGACTTGCACCTGCTCCAACCCGAAGCGGCGATGGAGAGGACCCAGCGCCAGGCCAAGCGCGATGGTGGAGCAGTTGGCGTTGGTGACGATGGCTCCAGACCACTCTCGGTTAGCACGCTGGGCCGGCAGCATGGCCAGGTGGTCAGGATTGACCTCGGTCAGTAGCAAAGGCACATCCTCGTCCATTCGGTGGCAGCGGGCATTGGAAAAGACCCAATGGCTAGCCCGCGCAAAAGACTCCTCGATCTCGCCGGCTACGTCGGACCCCAGAGCCGAAAAGACGACCGGGCTGTCCAGGGGTGGCCGACAAGGTCCTACCGTCAGTCGGCCGACTTCATCTGGAAGAGTTTCCGGCTGGCGCCAGGCGACAGCCTCCCGGTAGCTCTTACCGACGGAGTTATCAGAAGCCCCCACAGCCCTGATTTCGAACCACGGATGGCTGTGCAACTGGAGGATAAACTTTTGTCCGACATTCCCTGTGGCTCCCAGGATGGCGACCGGGATCCTAGCCATCAAATGACCTTTCTGGTTGGCAACCTATTCCCGAGCCTTCCTGGAGGACTTCAGCCAGGGATCCAGGGCAAAAGCGTCTCGTGGCAAAAGAAAAGTGGCCACCATCAAGACTGTCCGGGGGAAAATATGTCCCTGGATTGAGTACAGAGGTTGCGTGAGTAGGTGACCATAGGTGACCAGCAGCAGGATGAAGCCGATAGCGACCAAGCTCTCCCGAGTTCTCCAACCGATGACCAGCAGGCCGCCCGCAGCCAATTCCACTAGCGGTACCGTGACGCCGGTTGCGAGAAGCAGCCAAGCAGGGATCCAGGACTCGGCATAAGGTTCGACGAATAACTGGTCTGCATGTTGTAACGGACCCATGTCAAAACATTTGAACCAGCTGGCCATCAGAAAAATTGTGCCCAGCATGACGCGAGAAAAGAAGGCCGCCCAGTGCTCGGAGGTCAAAGGATTTCTTGACATTTGGGTTACCCGGTTAGTGTTCAAAATGTACTCACGCATTAAGAGCACACTCGCTATTCTGAAGCATTCGAACGCGTGTCGTCTAGCCCGGATAATGCTCGCGTTGTCGCAAGGCCGTGATCATCTGCGCTGACTGCGTCCCCACCCTCGGGCTCCTCGACCGAGCGCACGACTATGCCTGCGAGGCCTTCAGGCGTAAAGCCTTGTCAGCGCGGCGCTTCCGACCTTTCGCTTCGAAACCCCAATACTCGGGCACACTCCTAGGCTTCTCTGAGGAGAGGTGGGAAGCCCTCGAAAAAGTTCCCCCAAGAATCGGAACTTCTCCACGAAGGCCTCTCCTTTCTCAAGAGTGAAGGAACCCACCTCGGGACGTCGCGCTAGGTCCGCGTTCGTCCCGCACTTCTATTCGCAAGCTTCGTGCCACTCTGATCCAAACCACGTAAACGTCTGTGAAAAAGAATCTTAGGAGGTTGACAGGCCGATTAGATGCAAACCAATATGAAGGGAGAATCGGAACAACAAGTCTGACTGCAGGTAACAAAAGCCGGAGCGACGAGGGTGCTCGACATCTGCGATCCTTCGCTTTCGCAGTAGATCAGTTTTCTGCCGCGTACACTCCTAGGCACCTGGTAGGGCACTGCTGTAGATTGGAGAGAGAGAGGTTTCTATTCCGTGAAACAAAACGGCTCCTGACCGTACTGGCTTTTGTGAATGGAAAGAAGCGACGCGGAGCTAGTGCAAGCTTGTCTGCAAGAGGATGGCCGGGCATTCGAGCCCTTGATCCGTCGCTATCAGAGGCTCGTCTTCAGCATTGCATCTCACTATCTCGGGCAAAAGGCGGACGTCGAGGACGTGGCTCAAGATGTCTTTTTGAAACTCTACAAGTCGCTGGCTTCTTTCGATACCATGCGCCCAATGAAGGCTTGGATAGCGCGAATCGCTACTAATCGATGCTATGACGAACTGAGAAAGATCAAAAGTCGACCTCAGAGCCTGTTCTCCGATTTGGCGGGCGAGGATGATGGCGAGTTGGAGCACCTCTTTAGACACTTTCAGAGCGATTCGCTCGAGGCCCATGAGGCCGAGAGAATGTTTGACTTATTGCAACATCTTCTCTCGCGGTTGCCGGAAAAGGACCGGATGGCTTTTGTGTGGCGAGAGGTCGAGGGTTTGGAATACGGGGAGATTGCCGAATCTCTGAGAACGACTGAACTTGCAGTCCGCATTCGAGTAAGTTGGTGCAAGAAACGTCTAGTGGCGATTCTCAAGGAAGCTGGCCTGGGGGTGGGAAGCGATGGAACGAGAACATATTCGATTTGAGGAATGGGAACCCGGCAGTCGTGTCTCTGAAGAACACCTGGCTGAGTGTCCGAAATGTCGCGATAATTTTGACCGAGTTCGATTCCTGAGGGCGATGGCGGACTCTGCGCCTGAGCCTGAGATTCCCCACTTCTTTTCCTCCCGGGTGGCACACTTGGCTATCTCGGGTGCCTATAGTTTTTGGGAGATCTTGGATGGAATGGCACGACGTTTGACTCCGGCTCTGGCAGCGCTGGTTCTGGTTGCGTCGCTATTACTCTACTTTACCAACGATTCAGTGGAGCAGAAATCCTCTTCATTGGGCTGGTTGGTGGAGGGAGACGAAGAGGTGTTGGCTCCAGAAACGCTGGACGACATGCTGTTGGTGCTGGCCCAGACAGAGGAGGATGGGAGTGACGATGCAAAACAGTAGTAAGGCACTTCTCTGGGTTTTGCTGGTGTTTCTGATCGGCACTGCTTTTGGAGCGGCCGTAGTCAAACTCTCGCAGCGCTCGCGGCTGGTAGCCGATAGCGAATCTCCAGCGGTGCGTGCGCGGGACGCGGTCCCGCCTCGCCCCAACCGAGACAACCTTCAGGGGAATAGGGCTGGCGGTCTGGGACTCGCGAGTGGGGCTCTTGAGCGGATGTTGAACCGTCTTGACATGAACCCGAATCAGGCCACGCGGGCGCGCGATATTCTCGAGGTGGCTCGCGCCGATTACGTCCACGCCGATCAGCGTCGTAACCAACAACAGCGGCAGGTTCGTCAGCGAGCTCTCCGGGAATTGCGCGCTATTTTGAATCCTGGCCAGCGCCGCCGGTTGCGCCAGTTTTTGAATCAGCTACAGAGAGGGAGAAGGCAAGCGCAGTAGCACCTATAGGATCGGAGCCATATCGTTTCCCTGAACGATACCCAGCGGAGTGTACTCCTGGAGTCCGGGAAAGACGGTTCCGAGTCGGTTGTTTTGGAGGCGGCGAATCAGGATCTCGCCCAGGATTTGCCGATAATCAGTGGTGACATCCAGATCGACTCCATCGTAAAGCTGATCGGTGTGCAGTCCAGGCCAAGACCCATGGATACCTCCGTACACCTCTCCCCCCATAACCAGCATTACATTGCCATGGCCGTGGTCTGATCCACGGTTGTCGTTTTCGCGCAATCGTCTCCCGAACTCGCTTTGAACCACCACCGTGACGCGGTTGATCAAGGGAGAACTTTGGCTGTCGTTCAGATCCTGATAGAAGGCTGTCAAGGCTTCCGAGAGCGTGCTTACCAGTCGCCCAAAGTGTTGGTTGACCCGGTTCCCCTGGTCAGCATGAGTGTCCCACCCGCCCAAGTCGATGGTTGCGATGCTGAGCCCGACGTCCAGTTTTATGATCTGGGCCAGCGCCTGCAGTTGGGTCGAGAACGAGGAGCGCGGGTACTCGACTCCTGGGGTGGGAGTGTAATCCTTCGTTACGTAGGTCTCAATGATGTCCACGGCATTCAGGGCCTGTAGGCCGGCGGTGTGTCGGGCACTGCTGCCACCTTCGTAAAGATTGCGCAGAGCGACTCGGCGGGCTGACTTCCAACGGTAGCCTCCAATATCCAGATCGAACCCCCGGGTCCCGTCCATTACCATCGATTCGATACTCCCGCGTAGCGATCGAGGTTTCAGACTCCCCATCGCAATCGAAGGGGCCAGAATTTCGCTGGGGAGACTGGGAGAACTTCGCAGGTGCCGGGTCAACCACCCCTCGCTGCTCTTCTGGCCGGGAGTCCCGGACTCGATAAAGTCCATGGCATCGAAATGACTTCGTGTGTCTACCTTCAAGCCGGCAGCCTGGATCAACGCCAGTTTTCCTTCCTCAAAAAGGGGAAAGAGGGAGACGGCTGAAGGGTGGAGGCCGAACTGCCCATCCAGGTCGATGGAGCTATCGTCTCCGCTGCCGGGGATTTGGAGAACGGGCCGGGCCGCCTGATAAATGCTGCGGTCGGGTCCACCGATTGGCGGTAGAAAGCTGAGTCCATCCATTCCGCCTCGCAGGAATACATAGATGAGAATATTATGATTGGAATCGAGTGGGTTGCCGAAGTAGGCAAATCCCAGGCGGGATCCGGCCAGAGCGGCGATAGCTGACGAGCAGCCCACCATAAAGGAGCGGCGCGAAGTCTTGGGGTTCATACAAAGGCTCCTGTCGAGTCGGTTCTCAAGCTTCCAGAAACTCGGGACTCATGCCGATAACGGCGACCAGCGAACGCAGGCGATCCTGCACGTCTTCGGAGTGCAGCCCAATCGGATAGGTGGGATTTCGGCCCTGCGCCATGAAGTTGATCAACTCGTGACGGTCGTTGGTGTCGATCGTACGACCCAGCAATCGATCAACCCAGAAGTCGACCAGTTCCTCTGAAGACTCGAGCGAGCCGGGTGTTTGCTCCAGTATAGGGATGAGAAAATCCTCGTCTCCGATTTGGCGGCTTACGATCCACAACAGCAGTCTCCAATTGGCCACAAAAGTTTGAGCTCCTTCCCAGCTCTCGCTGGTTTCGGGATAACCATCAGGTGTCTGCCAGGCGAAGGGGGAATGGCCAGTGTGTTCGAAAAGGTAGAAGAAACTGTTGGCGAAGGAGTCGTCAAACGGCATGATCAGATCGGTTCCCGTGCCCCGCAAGAAACTGACCAACAGTGCAAATGGCCGTTTCATCTTTTCTCCCCAAGTACTTGAAAAATGGGAAGAAAGCACGATCGTTCTGATTACCTGCCGGAGCTGGTCCGGGGCAGATCTACCCTGGCGAAAAGTCAGGCTGGCCTGGGCTACGATCTCTGGATCAGGGTTGTCTGAAATCAGACGTCGGCACAGTTCCCAAGCGATGTAATCGGCCGTGCCTGGGTGCTCGGCCAGAAGATCGAGAACGTCTTGACCGTCGCGCAGTGCTGGTTGATCGGGAGGGAACCACGCACCCAACACCGTTTTCTGAAAGCGATCATGCCATTGATTCCGATACTCGAGTCGTCCAGTGTCCTCGTTCACGGACCAGCCCGTGAAGCATCGGGTCGCCTCGTAGATGTCGTCATCCACATATCCGACCGGAACTCCCTCGCCGTGGAGGGGGACATCCCGTTGCTGGCCCACTCCCACGTAGTTGGGAGCACCCAGGGTATGCAGCTCGAACAATTCACGAGCGTAGTTCTCATTCGGTCCCGCATTGGAATTGACGACGTTATCCAAGTAGAAGAGCATATTCGAGCTGCTGGCCACCGCTCCCAACATTTCCCGAAAATTCCCGAACATTTTGACCCGGATCACGTCCCGATCATAAGCTCCAAAATTCGGTCCAATCTGGTAGTCCCAAGCGTAAACGTTGAAGTGGTTGTGCCAGAAATCGGCCAGTACTTCTCGTAATTGGCAGGGGCTGTGAACCGCTCGGATGAAGGCCGCTCTCTCGGTCTCGCGAATCGATTGCATCCGCACCGAGTACTCGGGCGAAGGGACGACGTGCTCTGCCCAGAGTTGATCCTGGCTCTTGTCCAGGGTAGTGAATCCGCTCGCCGCAAGTTGCTGCTCGGAGGCACTGTCGTCGATCTCATCCGGGAATAACTGTTGCTCGCAGTAGGCCTCGATTCGACTCGAATCATCGGGACCGAGAGCCAAGAAGCTTCCCGGTCCCCCGGACGGGGGCCGAAACCGAGACGATCCAGCGCGATCGTTGCCAGGTCGGGCCGATCCTTGCGATGGGGGCGGGTGAGCCAGCCACTCCTGGACGAACGCATCAAGGGAAGATCTTTTCCTATGGGAAGTCCTCCCCTCACCCGCTGGGAAACTCCCCTCTGGAACAGACTACGGCGGTTTAAGGAGCGCCGTGTCTCCTCAGCCATGGATTTCAAACTCCACCCCTCTCCCCTCCAACAGCAAGGGAAACAGTTAATGTTTGAGTCGGAAGAGAGCGGAAGTGCCTCTAAGATGTCAGAAAAATCGCATGTTCGGCAGTGTTCACGCTCACACCCGTTGAAAAGAATTTCCCGGTGCCAGTACCGGCTGGGTGATCTCGGACAGGCTCCTTAGCTCGGATCCTCAGCCGACTGTGACCCCGGGGATCGGGGCCGACCAGCAACTGGAATGGTTGGACAGGGGACTCAACAGGTGAACACTTAGTTGACGATGTCCATCTACCAGTTCTAAAATGCCACACTGACACAATTCGTCAGAGGACCGTTCTTAGATGGATCTGTATAAGGTGCGCCGCTCGCTATTGACACTTCTCCTAGCCACACTGCTTGTTGTGCCTTCCCTGGGTGCTGGTGCGGATTTGGGACATTTGATCGGAATCGTCAACGATCGGAGCGGAAAGCCGGTGGCCAACCTGGTGGTGGCTTTGGTTTCCCAGGCCAGCGGTGAGGTGTTGCCCGTTTTCACCCGTACCGATCCGTCAGGCCGCCTTCAGTTTACGAATATCGAGAGCGGACTCTACGAACTCCAGGTCAAGAGCTCGGCCTATCAGAGTCCGCAAGGTAGGGTCGTTGAGATCCCGGCTGGTCGCACCGCATCTGTCAGCCTGGTATTGCATCAGCTCCTCAGTCTGGGCCCCGATGACCGTGAGAATGTCGGCATCAAGACCCTTTTGAGATCGGCCGCTGATAAACGAGTAATTTTTAGGGGCCGCGATAATTTTCCCAGGCCGGAAGGCCGGTCACGAAATCCCTTTGAGTCGGCAACCTTCGAGATTTACTCCAACACCGGACTGGGCAATGCAGATCACTCCGGTGGGAGTATCACGAACTTCGCTTTCCGAGAAAGCCTGGGGCCATCTAATTATGTCGTCGCCGGACAAGTGGCCTCGGCTGCGGATACGTCCTGGCGAGTTAAGAATCTTCTAACCTACGACTTTGGAGACAGCCATTCGCTGCAGCTCTTGATGGGATATGGGCGATTCAACAATGGCCACCCCAGTATCGCAGCGTTGGAGGCCCCCTTTGCCGCTAACCAACCCTATCCGCCTGCCGCCGGAGCGACCAACGTTCTCAGTCTGGGACTGCAGGACAGGCTGACTTTCGGTGATCTGCTCTCTCTCAACCTTGGTTTTGAACTGAACAAGGTTCGGGGAGGCCTCCGACAAACCGTGGTGAGTCCGAATGCGGAGTTGACTATTCAGCCGCTTGACTCGACCATCTTGCAGGCTCGCGTTACATCCAAGCGGGAAACCCTGGGAGATACGATCGACTTGCCGGATGGGGAACGAGTCAATCTGGCCGATGCGGTTTCGCTGTCAATGCTGGACGGGCACCCCACCGATCTGGCCCGGGCCCGCTTCTGGGAAGCCTCTCTCACACAGCAGGTGAGCGCCGCCACCGAGCTTCAACTAGCAGCTTTCCGAAATCAGTTCTTTGGCTCCTCGATGCCTTTCTTTGCGCTGGTCGGCGGCCCCGCTCCTGAGTTCTTCAAATTGAGCGATTCAATGTCGCAGAATAGCGGCTATCGCCTGACTGTGAAGCAGAAATTTGGCGAGAACTTCAAGGCTTCACTATCGTATGTAAGGGCGACGGCGGAAGGGCTGGACTCCGCCGGGCCTTCTCTGTTGGTCGAGCGAGGGGTTCTCGAAACGCTGATTCGGCGCCAGGGGTTTCACGCCCTTGCGGCTCAATTGGACGCCGTGATTCCCGCCACCAGTACGGAGCTGACCGCTCTTTTGAAAGCCGTTCCCGGAGGTCAGCCGATTACCTCGCTGGATGCGATTTACGACTTCTACCAGACTGGAAACAAAGGGATAAACCTGTATGTTCGCCAGGTCGTGCCGGTTCCAGTTTCCTGGCTCGAGTTTCTAGGGCTGGACTTCCTGCAGGATTACAAATTTGAGGCGCTGCTGGACATTCGAAATCTGACGAATGAAGAATTTGGGATAATTCGTACCGCCCAGGGAAATCTGGTGTTGGTTCAGAATCCGCGTACTTTTCGAGGCGGCTTCGCGGTCAATTTCTAAGCCGCAGGCTACACTTTCCTGAAGCATCTCCGCCTGATCGACTCCGTAGCCCGAGCGCGCGAAATGGGCCCATGATCTAAACATTTGGATTTTAATCCAATGTTTTGGATGTTCGCTCTTGTCGAGGTGACGTTTCGGGCTTAGAGCGGATACCGTAAGTTCTTTAACTGATTTAGTTATGGCGTTTCTCACAGACTCTCGCCAAGATGGCATCGATGTTGCGAACGAGTAGAGACGGAGAAATGCCTGCGTCCCGACTCGTGGATTGAGAGATGGCCATCCGCTACAAGACACTTCTGGTGCTGCTTCTGACCGGGGTGGCGGTGTATCTGGGCGTTGCCAACGTTTCCGACCGTGTGATTTGGCAGCAGGTCAGCGACGGGGTTGAATGGGCTGAATCCCGTCAGGGGCTTGAGGTTCGCAGTCTGGTGACCGAGGGTGAAGGCCCCGATCTGGCACCGGGTGATGTCCTGATCAGCGTGCAAGGCATTCCGGTTGGCGGGATTGACGATCTCACTGAGATCCGCGAGTTCTTGGCGGTTAGCCTTCCCTCCGGCACTCCCGCGAACTACGAAGTTCAGAAGATGGGTCTCGGGCTAGTCCGAGTCGAGGTCCCACTCTTGCGACAGCAGCAGCTTTCGTCGACGGATATCCTGCTTTCGTTGATCGCTTTTACCTATCTGGGCATTGGTCTAATCATTTTTCTACGCAACTTTGAAGCGAGTGGGGCATTTCATTTCTTCGTGGTCTGCCTGCTTGCCTTCGTGGTTTTCTTGTACCGCCACTCTGGACGAGCCGACACATTCGACATTCTCATCTATTGGGTGAACACGACCGCTTTTCTCCTTCTGCCCGCCGCTTTCGTTCAATTTTGCCTGTTGTTCCCGGAGCGGAGGGACGGTTGGATCGCACGTCACAATACAAAACTAGCAGTATATTTGCCGGCTTGCTTCCTGATTCTTCTTCATGCCTGGTGGTTCACGGGCTGGATGCAGGGCATTGGACTGCCCCGAAATACTGCCGTGTCAGGTATCTTGGATCGGCTTCATCTGGGCCACTTTCTGACTTTGTTTGTGCTGGGCTCATTGGTCCTGGTAATGGCGCGTCGCCGCGCCAGCTCGAGCCTACACCGTCAGCGCATGAAGTGGATCACTCGTGGGACAGTATTGGGCGTAGCCCCGATGGCGGTTTTCTATGGAATTCCCTTCCTGCTCGGGTGGGAGACGAGTCCACTAATGCAAGCCAGTTCCATGAGTTTGGTCGTGATTCCGCTGGCCTTTGGTTACGCGATTTCGAGCTATCGCTTGATGGATGTCGACGTCATCTTCAAACGGGGGATGGCCTATCTGATTGCGAGTTCCGCGCTGGTGGGGCTGTACGTGGCTATCGTGATGGCGATTGGCCAGGCCCTGCAGAACCTGGTAGGGGGAAACAGTTTCATCCTGTTTGCGGGCGGGGCTCTGTTGGTGGCATTTCTCTTTGCACCGCTCAAGAATCGGATCCAAGAACAGATCGACCGGACTTTTTATCGAGAGCGGTACGACTATCGGCAATCTTTCTCGGAATTCGTGCGAACCCTGACGACGGAGACCAGTGTCGCCCGTCTGAGCGAGCAGATCTGCGAACGGATGAGACAGACTCTTGCAGTGACCTCAGTGGCCGTTTTCCTGCGGGACGAGAAAGGGGGCAGCGGCTTCTCGCCCTACCGTGGAGTGGGCCTTTCGCGCCGAGAAGGGCTAGAGATCTCAGACGATGCACTGCTGGAGCTTGCGGTTCGAACTGAAGCCCTGATCGCCGGGCCTTCCGAGAGTGCCAATCAAGCCCTCAGCGAACTGATGGAGATGGGGATCCACTACGTCAGTCCGCTACTCGTGCGGGACCGGTTGATCGGTTTCTTGGGGTTGGGACGGCGCCAGGGCCAGCACTTCCTGAGCAGTGAGGACCTGCAGCTCGTCAATACTCTTTCCGGCTATGCAGCGATTGCTCTGGATAATGCGCTGCTTTACCGCTCGCTCGAGTCCAATGCCGCTCAGTTGGCGGACCTGAAGGCCTATGCGGACAGCGTCATTGAAAGCATCACGGTCGGGGTGGCGGTGATCTCTGACGAGGGGAGGGTCACGACCTGGAATCCGACAATGCGAGGCCTCACAGGCTTGGCTCCTGAGGATGTAGTCGGGCGAAGGTCAGATGGAGTTTTTCCGGCAGAGATTGTTGCAGCGCTACGTCGATTCATCACCGGGACGGGCTGGACTGTTCCCGAGCTGGCTCACATCCACAAGACTGCGATTCCGCGCAAGAACGGGAATGATCGTCTCGTCAATATCACCCTGGCTCCATTCGTCTCAAGCGAAAATCTCGACTCGGGAACCTTGCTGTTGTTTGACGATGTCACAGAAAAAGTACAACTCGAGCAGCAGCTCTTGCAGGCCGAGAAGCTGAGCTCAATCGGCCTTTTTGCAGCTGGCATCGCGCATGAGGTCAACACACCGCTGACTGGCATTTCGAGTTACGTACAGATGTTGATCCAGGAGACCGATTCCGAGGACCCGAATCTGGACGTCCTGAAGAGCATCGAGAAACAGAGTTTTCGTGCTTCGACCATAATCAACAATCTACTGAACTTTGCCCGGGTCAGCGAAACGGAGGTCCAGCAAGTCAATCTAAATTCGCTTATGTTGGAGACCCTTTCGCTGCTGGATCATCCTCTGCGCAACAGCGGAGTGGATGTAGCGCTCGATCTAGATCCCGGTCTGCCTTCCACGCTCGGCAGCGGCGGCCGGCTGCAGCAAGTTTTCATGAATCTGTTCCTGAACGCACGCGATGCGATGCCGGATGGGGGTGAGTTGGTAGTGCGTACGAGGCAAAAGAACTCGACACTATTGATTGAGATTAGCGACACCGGTAAGGGAATCTCTCCGGAGAACGTCAAGCGGATTTACGATCCCTTCTTTACTACCAAGGGTATCGGCCGGGGAACCGGGTTGGGCCTCTCTGTTTCCTATGGAATCATCCAGGAACACTCCGGTCGGATTTCGGTCGATAGTCGGCCCGGCAAGGGGACCACTTTCACGCTGGCAATTCCCCTGAAGCGGGTAAACTGAAGTGCTATAACTCCTGTCATAAAAACCGTTTGAAGGCTAACCGGAACGCAGCGGGAAGCTGTTTTGACCACTAGAAAGTCAATGCCAAAATCACTCTCGATATTACTGATCGACGACGAAGAAATCATGCGCGAGGTGATTGTCCGGCTACTCCAAGGGCAGGGCTATGATGTCACCGTTGCCGGTAGTGGGGAAGAAGGTCTTGAGAAGCTGGAGGAGAAAGAAGTCGACCTGGTTCTGCTCGACCTGATGCTCCCGGGGATGGGTGGAATGGTGGCGCTCGAAGAACTGGTCCGGCGCAGTCCTGACACGGTCGTGGTGATGATTACTGCTTATGCTTCTATCGAGAACGCTGTCAAGGCCACCAAAGTAGGAGCTTTCGACTTCGTGACGAAGCCCTTTAAGAACGACGAACTGCTTCTGGTGATCAAGAATGGGCTCGAACACAGAGAGCTCACGCTGGAGAACCGCCAACTGCGCCAGACTCTGCAGAGTCGTCACCGATTTGAGAACATCATCGGGAAAAACCTGCAGATGCAGCGGCTCTTCGATCTGATCGCCCAGGTCGGCCCCCGACGCAGCACGGTCTTGATCACCGGCGAGAGCGGCACGGGGAAGGAATTGGTCGCTAAGGCCATTCACGCATGCAGCAAGAGGGTGGATCGTCCTTTCGTGGCAGTCAATAGCGGGACCATTCCCTTCGACTTGCTCGAGAGCGAGCTTTTTGGTCACGTGAGAGGCGCTTTCACCGGTGCCACGGCAACCAAGAAAGGGATCTTCGAAGCGGCCGACGGAGGCACTATCTTCCTGGATGAGATCGGTACCCTTCCGTTGGAGACTCAAGCCAAGTTGTTGCGGGTCATACAGGAGCGCGAGTTTCGCAGAGTGGGAGGACTCGAGAATGTCAAGGTCGATGTGCGCATCATCGCAGCCACGAATATCGATCTGAAAGAGGCAGCTGAAAAGGGGCATTTTAGGGAAGACCTCTATTATCGCCTCAACGTCATTATCATCGCATTACCTCCGCTGCGGGAGCGCAAAGATGATATCCCTCTCTTGGCCGAGCACTTCATCCTGATTTACTCCAAGGAAAACCGACATGATCTTTGCACTCTAGATCAGGGGGCTCTGCGCGTCTTGATGGAATATGATTGGCCGGGCAATGTGCGTGAGCTGGAAAATGTCATCGAACGAGCCGTGGTACTGGCCCCCGATGATGGGCGGATCAGCGAAGATCTTTTTCCTCGCGACGTCCTAGAAAGGACATCGGTCAGTCTGGGGAAACTCAATCTGGGGGAAAACGGCGCCTCTTTGAGAGAACTGGTGATCGAGTTCGAGAGAGGCCTGATCACCACCGCCCTGAAAAAGACAGACTGGAATCAGAAAAGGGCAGCCAGCCTGCTAAGGGTAAATGCCACCACTCTCAATGAGAAGCTGAAGCGATTGAACATCAAGATTCCCTGAAGGGCCGACATTGTGTCGTTGGTAAAACCGGGAAGGGTAGAGGGCGAGTCAAGCCATTCCTCGACTCAAGAACTCTACGCTGATTTTTGCGTCTGTAGAGGGCGATCTGCCGCTCTGCCGATGGCCGATCTCATTGACTTGCTAAAGTGGGCGACACTATTATGGGTGTTTAGACTGACACATTCCAGGCCTCAACCAATCTATAAGAGATGTCGAATTTGAGAAATTGGAGGACAAACTAGTGCCACTCTTAATTGGTCTCTGGGTGTATGTGAGCCGAGGTGGAGTCATGATGATTCCCCTACTCATCTGTTCCCTGCTCGGGTTGATTTTCGTCCTCGAGAGGGCCATCACCTATTATCGAATCAAGGGCGATACCGCCGAAATCTTTTCCGAGATCCGCGAATCACTATTACAAGGAAACCTGCGGCGTTCCATCGAAGTATGTGAGTCGTACGATCATCCCGTCGCGACTACCCTCAAATCAGGTCTGCTGCGTTACGGCAAGAAGCACGAAGAAATCGAAAAAGCGATGGAAAGCGTGGCATTGCACGAGGTTTCGAAACTGGAAAAGAGTCTCTGGATCCTGGCTACCTTGGCCAATGTTGCGCCCCTCTTCGGGTTCCTCGGCACGGTCACTGGTATGATCTCCTCTTTTGATGCCTTGGCTAGAGTCGGGCTGGGAAATCCGGAAGCGGTGGCCAGCGGTATTTCAGTGGCCCTGATCACGACCGCCACCGGTCTCATGATTGCCCTTCCCGTGCAAGCTGCCTATAACTATTTCAATAGTAGGGTTTCGAATCTCGCGTTGGATATGGAAACCAGTGCCTCGATGCTTCTGGAGACGTTCAACGAAGTTGAAGAGCGTCATTCCAGAGAGCAGACTTCTCCCCGCACTGGTGGGAATTCTGTCGTCGACTCGTCGCTCAGACTCTCCCGTGAAGGTTCTGCCTCATGAAGCATCGTGTCACTAGGATTGCACCCCTCGTGCCCACCGCATCGATGGCGGATATTGCATTCCTACTGATTATTTTCTTTATGCTGACGACTACTTTTTCGCCCGACAAAACCAAGGTCACACTTCCTGAGTCGGCGATTCAAGAGGACGTCTCGGACGATGCTGCGATTGTCGCGATCCAGGACACCGGCGAGATTTTCTATACCGATGGGGAGGATCCTTCTTTTGAAGTGCCGACGCTGCAGGAATTGAGGTTGCAGGTCCGCGGTCTGATAGAACAAGCTCCTTTCAAGGAATTCATCATCAAAGCCGATCGGCTTGTCGAGTATCGGCGCGTCGATGAGGTCCTGGACGAACTCAGAAAGGCGGGAGTGAAGCGTATTTCTTTACTGACCCGTCAAAGGAGCACGATCCAGGATCAGGACGTCGATGAGGGGAACTGAACCGTGGCCTTCAAGAAGCTAAAAAACCGCCGAGCCGAGACCGAGATCCCGACTTCATCAATGGCGGATATCGCTTTCCTGCTCATCATCTTTTTCATGCTCACCGCAGTGTTCACTTCCAGCAGCGGAATCCCGAACGAGTTTCCGGAGGACGATCCCACCCCACTCGATGTGCAACCGGAAGAGAGTATCCACATCAGAATACTGGGGGATGGCCAGTACGTGGTGGACCGGTCGCCCATGAATTTTGATGAGATGGCAGGGTACGTGAACGATCGAATCCAGAGGAGTCCAGAGAAGCCGGTGATCATCGACCCGGAAGCCTCTGTCCCCTACTTTACAATGATCGACGTCTTTGATCTGCTGAAGCAACTCGAGGTCAAAAACGTTGCCTTGCCCACCAAAACCGAGAAGGATCGTTGGAAGGCTTTTTTCCAATAAAAGAGCCCTCGACTCCGGCGGATTTCTGAGGAAGATGGCTATGAAGTCGATCTATCAAATACTGCTTTGCCTGCTGGCGGGAACTCTGGTAGCGGGCCAGGGCGACTATAAGAAGGGTGTTTCCTATTATCAGCAAAAGCAGTATCGGAAGGCAATCGAAGAGTTCCAGCCGATCGTGGCAGAACAGCCAGAGTACGAGTTTGGACACCGTATCATTGGCTTTTGCCGGCTGCAATTAGGTGAATATGAGGAAGCTATCCAAGCGCTACGAGAGTCGATCCGGCTCGAGCCGGACCAGTTTCCCGCTTATCGAGCCCTGGCCCTGGCCTACTTCAATTCGGCGCGCTATCGGGAAGTCATGCCGACCCTGGATCGGGCAGCGACGTTAGCCACGGCCCCGCGGGATCGTTACGAAGTTGCTCGCCTGCGCGGCACATCGGCCTTTAATCTGGCGCAATACAGGCTGGCCGTCGATAGCCTGGAGCAAGCGGCCGCGATTCAGCGGGGAAACGCCGACGATACCTTGCAACTGGGTCTGGCTTACTTCCAGCTAAACGAGGACGACAAGGCCCAACAGTACTTAGAGCAGGCAGTCGCGTTGGAACCGGGGAACGAAGTGGCCCAACGCCACCTGGACCAGCTGCAGTTCCGGCGGGCCACCGCTCTGATTGAGGCCAAACAGTTCGAACGGGCCGGCCAACTACTGATCCGTTTCGTGGAAAGCCGTCCCGCGGACGGTGAAGGCTGGTTCAACTTGGGTCTAGCCTATCTTTTTGGGGACAATCTCAAGGCAGCCGAAGAGGCATTCCGAAGGACAGTCAGACTCATTCCAAGCAATAGCGACGCTTATGACCGACTCGGTTTCTTATACGAAAAGACGAACCGCTTTAAGGAAGCTCTCACGGCCTATCAAAAGGCCAACGCACTGCAAGCCAGTGTCGATCTGGAGGAGAGTATCAAACGGGTCGAAGAACGGATTAGCCGGGCAGGCTCCTAGCTGCTCTTGTCGGATCAGCTGGTATTCCAGCTCGCGATCGCTTCCTCCCGGCTCTTGAAAACGTCGAAGATCGTGATCAGCCGCGTCAGTTTGAGAAGATCCATGACGCGACGGGAGGGATTGACGAGTTTCAGTGCTCCCCCCTCTTTTTTCAGGAGAGTAAAGCCGTGGACGAGCTGTCCCAATACTGAGCTATCTATGTAGGGCACCTCAGAAAGATCGACGACGACACGCAACTCCCCAGCCGCAGAGGCCCGGTTCAACTCGTCCTTGAACCGTTGTTCCCCTTCACCTGTCACCATTTCGCCGCTCGGCGAGATGAAATGAAAGCCTTCTCGATTCTCGATTCTAAGATCCACAGTTGCCCATCTTGACACGCCTTAAAATAACGTGTCAACATCCCCAGTCATGAGTCTGCTCGATCGCCTTTTCGAGCGAGCACGAGGAGCCTCCAGAAGCATTGTCTTTCCGGAAGCCGAAGATGCTCGGATACTGCAGGCGGTCGAAGAGATCCATAAGACCCGCCTGGCACGCCCCATTCTGGTCGGTTCTGAACAATCTATTCGAGCTCGCTTTCGGAGTCTGGGAATCGCACCCGACTTCGAGATCGTGGATCCATCGTTGACGGCAGTTCGAAGAGAGTTAGAATCAGCTTTGTACGAAAAGAGGCGTTCTCGAGGACTGCGTCGCCATGAGGCCGAAGAACTGGTCCGGGATCCTCTCTATGCCGCCGCCCTGTTGGTCTCAATAGGCCGAGCGGACGGCTGCGTTGCGGGAGCGGTCCACACCACGGCTGAGACAGTTCGAGCCGCCCTGCATTGTGTAGGTCTCAGACCCGATGTTTCGATACTGTCAAGCTTCTTTCTGATGATTATGCAAGACAAGTCCTGGGGAGAAGGGGGAGCGATGCTGTTTGCCGACTGTGGAGTCGTTCCCAATCCAACGGCTCCCCAGCTCGCTGATATCGGCCTCGAGACGGGTCGCAGTACACTAAAGTATCTGGAAGCTGAACCCAGGATTGCGCTCCTCTCGTTCTCAACCCTGGGAAGCGCGCGACATCCGCTCGTAGATAAGATCGTCGAGGCGACTCGATCGCTGAGGGCCCGTGCCCCTCATTTTTTGGTGGATGGCGAGTTGCAGCTCGATGCTGCGATCATCGAATCAGTCGCTCTTCAGAAGGCCCCGGGGAGTCCGCTCGGGGGAACGGCCAATACTCTGATCTTTCCTAACTTGGAGGCAGGGAACATCGGGTACAAACTCACCGAGCGACTGGCTGGCGCAAAAGCGATCGGTCCCATCCTACAAGGTCTCCAGGCACCGGTAAACGACCTGAGCCGGGGGTGTAACCCAGTCGATATCATTAACGTAACGGCCATTACCGCCCTTCAGGTAGAAAAGGAGAGCCATGTCACTTATTGAAGGAGTCTTCGCTCGAGAGGTGTTGGATTCCAGGGGGAATCCGACGGTCGAGTGTGAGGTGGTTACCGAAGAAGGAGTGATCGGCCGGGCCCTGGTGCCTTCCGGGGCGTCTACCGGACAACATGAAGCCCTCGAACTGCGAGACCAGGATCCTACCCGATATCTGGGAAAGGGGGTGCAGAAAGCGGTCGAACAAATCGAGGGGCCTATCGCCGACAGTCTGGAAGGGGAGTCGGTGCTCGAGCAAGTTCAGATCGACCGCATTATGCTGGATCTGGACGGGACCGAGAACAAATCTAAACTGGGAGCGAATGCGATGCTTGGGGTTTCTATGGCTTGTGCGCGCGCTGCCGCAGAGACCCTCGAGATCCAGCTCTTCGAGTACTTGGGAGGAGTACGCGCACGCCGCCTACCTGTGCCCATGATGAATATTGTCAATGGGGGCGCGCACGCCGATAACAACGTTGATTTTCAGGAGTTCATGATTATGCCAGTGGCGGGAGGGTGTTTCGAGGAGGCCCTCCGCTGCGGAGTCGAGATCTTTCATAGCCTCAAGAAAGTCTTGAAGGCCTCCGGAGACTCGACTGCGGTTGGGGATGAGGGGGGTTTCGCACCTAATTTGAAGAGCGACGAGGAGGCGATCGAGAGGATCTTGGAGGCTGTCGAGAGGACTGGATACCGGATCGGACAGGACGTCAAGTTGGCCCTCGATGTGGCGGCTAGTGAGCTGTTTCAGGAAGATCATGGCTATGTCTTCAAGAAGTCGGATGGCCGCGTCTTGAGCTCCGATCAAATGATCGATCTCTACTCTCGATGGGTCGATCAGTATCCGATTTACTCAATCGAAGATGGATTGGATGAGAATGACTGGGAAGGCTGGTCCCACCTGACCCAGGCTCTCGGGGACCGAATTCAACTGGTGGGGGATGACCTATTCGTAACCAACCCCAGTCGATTGCGGCGCGGCATCGAGGGAGGCGTGGGAAACTCCATTCTGATCAAGCTCAATCAAATCGGGACTGTGACCGAGACTCTCGATACCATTGAATTGGCTCAGTCCAAAGGGTACACGTGCGTGATCTCGCACCGATCGGGCGAGACCGAAGATACTTTTATCGCAGATCTGGCGGTCGCCACGGATGCCGGACAGATTAAGACGGGATCGGCCAGTCGGAGCGATCGCGTAGCCAAGTACAATCAGTTGCTGCGCATTTCGGATTGGCTTGGAGACTCGGCTCGTTTCGATCCTCCGCCCCGCTATTAATGCTGCACTATTTCCCAATGTAAGTGATTATTCATGAATCCCGGGATCAGTGTCGTCATTCCTTCCTGGAATGGCCTCCATCTGTTGAAGGAAAATCTGCCCAGCGTACTGGCTGCGGCACGGCTCTACGAGCAGGAAAAGTCTTCCCAGGTTGAGGTGTTGATTGTGGATGACGGGAGCCGTGACTGCACGGTTCCGGAGCTAGAGCGCCTTTTTCCGGAGGTCAAAGTTGTGGTCAGAGAGCGTAATGGCGGCTTTGCTCGAGCTTGCAACAGCGGATTCGAACGCTGTTCGATGCCGCTTGTGGCCCTCCTCAACAACGATGTTCAGGTGGAGGCCGACTATCTGCTTCGGATCGTATGTGGATTTCGAAAGCACGACGTTTTTGCCGTCACGGCCAAGGTCTTTGAGTTCAACCCCCCGCTTTTTGCGACCGGTGGTAAGGTGGCTCTTTTTCGCCGTGGTTTTTGGGCTGTGTATACCAACTACGATGTCCATGAGCGGCCAGCTACCTCGCAGGAGCTGATTTCGGGTTATGCAGTGGGTGGCTTTGCTTGTTACGACCGCCAGAAACTCAAGCAGCTAGGAGGCTTCATGGAACTTCTATCGCCCTTTCACTGGGAAGACGTCGACCTTTCCTATCGAGCATGGAAAAGGGGGTGGAAGGTAGTATATGAGCCGTCCGCGCGAGCCTTCCATCAAATCAGTGCCACCATCAACGCCCACTACTCGAGGCGGAAAGTGGAGAGCGCCGCGGTTCGCAACCGTATGCTCTTTCACTGGGTCAATCTACATAGCCCGAGTTTTTTTGTGTCCCATTGCTGGATGCTCGTGCTCAAACTGCTGAGCCGGATCTGGGTCTGGGATCTAGTCTTCTATCGGGCCCTCTTCTCTGCCTTACGTGCTCTGCCGAAAGTCGTGCCCTTGCGTGCCCAAGAGAAGAAGTGGGCAAGGAGATCGGATCGAGAGCTGGATAAGATATTCAGGCAGTTCTGGAAATCACCGTGCCTGAGCATCTACCATGACCGAAGAGAGGTCCAGGAACGTCATCCCGAGGCCCCGACGAGGGTCAAGGACCCTGATTCGTCTCCGCGGGTCGAACAGTGACTGTGATCTGAGGGAAGTTCCGATATGCCAGAAACTCCGCTCTCTGCTGTCCTGATCACCCAAAATGAAGAGGAGAAGATCCGGGTAGCGCTCGAATCGCTGATGCCGCTGGCGGATGAGATCGTAGTGCTGGACTCGGGAAGCAGCGACGGCACCGAAACCATCTGCCGCGAGTATGCAGTGTCGTTCCACCACCAGGACTGGTTGGGGTATCGCGATCAGAAACAGCGGGCCACGGAATTGGCCACTCATGATTGGGTTCTAAGCCTGGATGCCGACGAAGCAGTCAGTCGGCTGCTGAGCGCCGAACTCTCCGCCTGGAAGAAAAAGACGCCTCGAGCGGCAGGTTATCTGGTTTCACGAAAGACCTTCTTCATGGGGCGCTGGATCGAGCATACCAGCTGGTTTCCCGATTGGCAGCTCCGAGTCTTCGATCGTAGAAAAGGAAGCTGGGAGGGAAAAAGGGTGCACGAAGGCTTCAAAATCGAAGGGCCTCCGGGTCAGTTCAAAGGTTGCTTGGAGCACTACACTTACCGTTCTGTATCGGAGTATCTGATTCAACTGGAAAGCTTTTCGACTCTCGCCGCAGCTGATGCCTATGACCAGGGTAAGCGGGCCCGCTGGATCCACTTCCTGACCCTTCCTCCATTCGTATTTTTTCAGAACTACTTCCTGAAGCGGGGCTTCCAGGACGGATTCCCGGGTTTGACGGTTTCCTGTCTTTCGGCCTGCTCGGTCTATTTTCGATACCTGAAATTGTTTGAATTGCAGCGGGGACAAGGGGAGCAGTGAAACTGGGCAGGATCCTGGTTGTCGACACAGAACAAGTCTGGCGGGGAGGGCAGGCGCAGATCCTCACTTTGCTGCAGGGACTGGTACGAGCGGAACATGAAGTGTTGCTGGCCTGTCCCTTGGAGAGTCCACTGGCCGGACGTGTCAGGGAGTTGGGGATACGCCGCGAGGCGTTTTCTCAGAGGAGCGAATTCTCGCCGGGAGCACTGAAGCGTTTGTGGTCTCTGATGCGCCAGTGGCGCCCTCAGGTAACCCACTTCAACACGCCCCGCCCGGTACTAGCTGGCTGCATAGCTGCTCGCCTGGTGGCTCCGCGGTCCCGCTGTGTAGCATCGCGTCGGGTCATCTTCCCGCTGGCCAGCCCTGTGAGCCGCTTCAAATACAGCCATCTCCTGGATCTGACTCTTACTGTATCTGAATCGATTCGGCGGAGGTTGCTCGAGGCAGGTGTGCCCGCCCACCGCGTCCGAACGATCCATGAAGGAGTTTCTCTTGGCAACGGCCCACGATCCGCCAAGCCGACCGGCTCGCCAATCCTGATTGCCACGGTAGCCCATCTGAGCAGGGAAAAAGGACAGCAGATTCTGCTTCAGGCTGCCGCCAAGCTTCGGCCAGGCTACACGAATTTCCGAATCGCCATGATCGGGGAAGGGGCCGAGCGCTCTCGACTCGAGATCCTGGCGAAGGAGTTGGAAATCGAAGAAATAGTTGAGTTCTGGGGATTTCGCCCCGATGTCAGTGTATTGTTGCAGCAGGTCGATATCTTCTGTCTGCCCTCCCTTTCCGAAGGGCTGAGTTCCGCCTTACTGGAAGCAATGGCGGCCGGATGCCCGGTGGTGGCCTCGGATGTGGGAGGCAACCCGGAGCTGGTCATCCCGGATGAGAATGGCCTGTTGGTGCCGGCTGGGAATCCAGCCGCCCTGGCCCGGGCTCTCTCCCGCTTGTTGGAGTCGGAAGACCTGAGAGCCAGATTAGGCATCGCTTCGCGAAGGCGTGTTGAAGAGCATTTCTCCCTGGAACACAAGATAAGCAGGACTGTGGCGGCTTACCGAGAATTGCTCAGCCACGACTCGGTTAGATAAGATAGGCATTTTTGACCCCAGGCTTCTAGCTCGGATAATCCCGGGCCTGCAGCCGACAACGCGTGCATTATCCGGGCTAGCTCGAGAAAAAAGATGCGGTTACTTGTAACGGGCGGAGCCGGTTTCATCGGATCGAACTTCGTTCATCATCAACTGAAACGACGCCTCCAAGACCAGATTGTAACGGTTGACGCACTTACCTATGCGGGTAACCTTCAGAATCTGGAGGGGGTCGGAGATCGGCATGAGTTCGTGCGGGCTGACATTGCGAACGTCCAGGAAATGGAGCGGATCTTCGAGAAGTACGAGTTCGAGGGAATCGTCAATTTCGCTGCCGAGTCGCACGTTGATCGAAGCATTCTCGACTCGACTCAGTTCATCCGCACCAATGTAGTCGGTACACAGGTGCTAATGGACCTTGCTCGCCGCCACAAGGTAGGGCGTTACCTGCAGGTGTCGACTGACGAGGTCTATGGTAGCTTGGGTCCGAAAGGGGCCTTTTCTGAGTCGTCGCGAATAGCCCCGAATAGTCCATATGCGGCTACCAAGGCAGCGGCCGATCTCTTGCTTCAGGCGTACGTCCAGACCTACAACTTTCCAGGCATCATAACCCGCTGCAGCAACAATTATGGCCCCCGCCAGTTTCCCGAGAAGCTGATTCCGTTGATGATCTTGAACGCCATAGCGGCACGTCCTCTTCCCGTATATGGAGACGGGCTGTACACCCGTGATTGGATTCATGTCGAGGATCATGCCTCGGCCTTGAGGATGGTGCTCGAGAACGGGAGGGATGGCGAGGTCTATAACATCGGTGCAGGGCACGAATTAAAGAACCTCGACGTGATTCATCAGATTCTTGAAGCGGTCGGGGCGAGTGCTGAATTGATTCAGTTTGTCGCAGATCGTCCCGGGCACGACCGACGCTACGCGATCGATGCTCAAAAGGTGCTGAAGGAAACGGGTTGGGTGCCGGAGACCGCCTTTGCCGAGGGGCTGGCCGAGACGGTGAGCTGGTATGGCAACCACTCAGACTGGGTGCGCAACGTCCTGAATGGGACCTACCGGGACTACTACGAGCGCATGTACAGCAGCCGCGGCGACACGCTTTCCAAACTCTGAACACCCGAACCATGAAGATTCTAATCACTGGTGCAACTGGGATGCTGGGAAGACGTCTGGTAGAGGTCTTCCAAACTCGTGACACGGTTTTCGGTTTCGGTCGAGCCGATCTCGATGTTACTGACCTCGACCAAGTTCGGCACACAGTCGCCCGGCTGGCACCGGACTGGACCATTCACGCGGCGGCTTTTACCCAGGTGGACGAGGCCGAGGAAAAGGTCGAAGAGGTGTACCGGGTAAATGCCCAGGGAACCCGCAACGTCGCGTTGGCGTCGGCTGAGAGTGGCAGTAGGCTGGTCTACTTCAGTTCTGACTATGTTTTTGATGGGGAGTCGAACCGGCCTTTCCGCGAATGGGATTCCCCGGCGCCGATCAACCAATATGGTGCTTCAAAACTAGCGGGGGAGTTCATGGTGAAATCGATCGTTCCCCGGCATCTGATTATTCGCACAAGCTGGTTGTTCGGTCCGGATGGAACCAATTTCGTCGCGAAGATCGCGACTAGGGCTCGCGCCGGTGAGTCCTTGCGTGTAGTCGATGACCAGTGGGGGAGCCCGAGCTATACAGTCGATCTCGCCCACAAGACAAGCGAACTGGTGGCCCGAGGACTGGCCGGCACCTATCATGTCACCAATTCCGGGCACTGCTCGTGGTTCGAACTAGCCAAGACCATAGTTTCGACGCTGGGATTGGAGAGCCCGGTGGTCCCGGTACCCAGTTCCGAGCTGCCGACCCCGGCTATTCGTCCCCGATATTCGGTGTTGGAGAACCTGATGTTGCAGTTGGACGGGCTCTCACCGATGCCGCATTGGAGAGCGGCGGTGAGGTCTTACCTGGGTGCGTTGGATGTCTGAGACCCTGATTGCTCGGAACAAGAAGGCATACTATAACTTCGAGATTCTAGAAGATTTAGAAGCCGGTCTTGTCCTGCGCGGTACTGAAGTCAAGTCTCTGCGGGAACGCAGGGTCAATTTGAAGGAGAGTTATGCCCGCATCAAAGGGGGTGAGGTGTGGCTAGAAGGATGTCATATTAGCCCTTACAGTCACGGGAATATCTCAAATCACGATCCGATCCGGCCGAGGAAATTGCTCCTGCACAAGCGGGAGATCCGGCGCCTACTGGCAAAAGTGATGGAGAAGGGCTGGACCCTGGTCCCGCTTTCCCTCTATTTTTCCAAGGGAAAGGTGAAAGTGCGGATCGCTTTGGCCAGAGGTAAGCAGAGTCACGATAAGCGGGAAGCTAAGAAGCGGAGAATGGTAGAAAGAGAGATTGAAGCCGAATTAAAGCGGAGAAGACAATGAAAATTCGGATAGAAAAGTCGGATTGGCGAGGCCTCGAATGCGATGCCCTCTTGGTGCCGATCTTCAAGGATGACGATTTGAAGACAGGCTTTGGGGCCGAGCTGAATGAGTGCTTGGGTGGTCTACTGCAGGAAATGATTGAAACCGGAGAGTGGAAAGGGAAACTCGAAGAGTTCGCCGTCATCCACCGCCCGTCCGGACTTAAGATTCGTCGCCTGATTCTGCTCGGTGCTGGTGAGCAGAATGGTTACGATAGTTCCCATGTGATTCGCATGGTGACTATGCAGGCTCTGCACCGTTTGAAGGCATCCGGCATTCGCAAAATCGCCGTCTTTCGTCGAAGTGCCCTGGATCCCAGGCGGGCTATACAGGCCGCTGTCGAGGGGGTTCTGCTGGGTCTATACCAGCCGGATGAGTACAAGACCAGTGACCGATCCACTGCCCGGATAGAAGAGATGGTGTTCGTTACTTCGGATGATGAGATTCGCCCTGAGGCGGTGGAACAAGCCATGCGTCGAGGTGAGATCCTGGGCAAAGCCACCAACCTGGCGCGCAATCTCGTGAACGAGCCCGGCAACCGGATCGGCCCCGTGATGCTAGCCGAAAAAGCACGGAAGATCGCTGACAGCGTGGGTTTGGCCTTTGAAGTGCTGGACGAGCAGGACATGGAGCAGCTGGGAATGAATGCGCTACTGGCGGTGGCTCGTGGAAGCGATGAAGGAGCACGCTTCATCATTCTGCGCCATCAGGGAGCTGCTGACCCTGACGAACCTCCAGCCGTCCTGATTGGCAAAGGCGTTACTTTTGATTCTGGCGGGCTCTCCCTAAAGCCCCCTCAATCTATGGAACAAATGAAGGCCGACAAGGCGGGAGCCTGTGTCGTGCTGGCGGCGATGAAAGCGATTGCTGAACTCCAGCTCCCGACCAACGTCGTGGGCCTCATGCCAAGCGTGGAGAATATGCCTGGTGGTCGGGCTCAACGCCCTGGCGACGTAGTTCGTTCTATGAGTGGAAAGACGATCGAGGTCTTGAACACGGATGCCGAAGGCCGGTTGATCCTGGCCGACGCGCTCCATTATGCCCAGCGCTTCAAGCCTCGCTTCATGATTGATGTCGCAACCTTAACCGGAGCCTGCGTCGTCGCTCTCGGCCGGCTCCGAGCAGGCCTCTTCTCGAATGACGACCGCCTCTGCAGCGAGATCCTCCAGGCTTCTGACCGAGCCGGTGAGAGGCTCTGGAGATTGCCTCTTGACGACGAATACCGCAAAGATTTGGACAGTGACATTGCCGATATCAAAAACATCGGAGAGCGCTGGGCGGGAGCGATCACCGCTGCCAAATTCCTGGAAGAGTTCGTGAACCAGGTTCCATGGGGACACCTGGATATCGCTGGAGTCGATATGTACACCGACCAGGATGTGATGTCCGGCCCCACCGGCTTCGCTGTGAGGACTCTCGCCGAGCTGGTAGCGAGTGAGGACTAGGCACAGCAGGGATCGGAAAACGAGAGACGAAAACGACTAGCGCCGCGCTGAGTACGAGTACGGATTCTCCAGAATCAAACAAAAACCTCTGCGATTGTCTTCAACTGCATCTCGAAGCCATTTTAGTCGATCCGAACGGGAGTCGCCTCAGACGGTGGCGGGGATGCCTCTTCAGTGTCCAGACAGTGGAAGTAAGCCGCGCTAATAGCCAGCGAAGTGACTGGCAGCGTGACCATCATTCCGAGCACCAGGAACGCCAGGCCAAGCAGATTCATGAGCACCACCGCCCCGCCAAATAGACTGAATCCGAGATAGTCCCGCGCGACTAGTTTACGGCTCGATTCCATGGCCCCCCAAAAATCCTGTCCCTGGTCGAGGATGAAGTGAAATGAAAACAAATACATCGAAAAGATGACTATCCCGGGCACGATCAAGACGGCCAGGCCGATCAACGAAAAGCCCAGAATCAAGATTCCAGAGAGCAGGGAGGGAAGAAAATAAGGTAGCGCCTCGAAGAAATCTCCAATTTCTACTTTTGAGTGTCGGGCCCGACGCACTCCGACTGCCGCCATTCCCAGCATCACAGGTCCCAGCAACAAAGACTGCGTCACTATAAGCAGGGCCGTTCCGACCAGGCCCAGAACAAGATACTTGGCCGGATCTTCGACAAACCAGTCCCAGCCCTGGGTCAACCAGCGGCCAACCTGCGCTCTCAAAGGGATTTCCTCAATGTTGTTCATTCATCTTACCCGCTTCGTCGTGTCGTCTTCGAAAGCCCTGTACGAGAGTCTCCAGGAGAATGTTCCGATGGCACGGCCCGCCGCTATTATAATGAACTCATGTCGGAACTGCCGCAGGCGGAGAACCATATTTCCGCTTTGGACAAAAGAAAGAGTGGCCTGCTCCGGGCTGGCCTTGACCAGAGGAAGGTCAATTCGGAGTTTCTTCTTCCCAAGCTGGTGGCGACAGATTGGACTGGCCTGGCGGAGTCCAGCGTCAGCTTTCAACCGAGCCGCTTCCTAGCTACGATTCTAGATATGGGTGAGTCGCCGGTTTTGAGCCGGCAACGCCTCAATGAACTGGCCGAGCAGGGATTGGGGTTCAAACCAATCCTCCGGCAAGAGCCCGCCGCGCCCCTTGGTGAAGGGCACTTGCCGGTCGCACCACAGTTGCTGGGAGCCCGATTGGAGAGATTCTTCGAATGGGCAGCCAGCCCAGCCTTCACAGGACTGCAACCGCTACTGCAACTCTCCGTGGCTCAGGTACGGCTGTTCGAGCTGCTTCCCTGGGAAGAGCTTTCGGAGGTACTGTGCTTCTGGTTCGGGGTGTTGCCTCTCCTTCAGGCAGGCTACCTGCTGCCCGCCTATACGAAGGATCATTTGGTCCGTCTGAGACCAGCTCTCGTACAAGGATTCGCCTTCAATACGAGCCGCCTGGTCGGCCTCAACCTGGATGCAGCGCTACGCTCCTATGAGCTGGCTTCACAACTGAGCAAGGCGTAAGCCCCATTCGACTGAGGAGATCATGCTCCCCGGGTCGGCTTGGTTTTTTCCAGCGATGTCGAAAGCTGTACCGTGGTCGGGTGATGTGCGGACCAGGGGCAGGCCGAGAGTGACATTGGTTGAGCAGTCAAAGGCCAGCAGTTTCATGGGGATCAAGCCCTGGTCATGATAGAGCGCCACGACGCCGTCAAATTCACCCTGGGAAGCGCGATAGAAGAGGGTGTCGGCTGGCAACGGTCCCTCCAGTCCCTGGCCGAACCGATCTTGGAAAGCCTGTACTGCGGGTTTCAGAATCTTGGCCTCTTCCTCGCCAAAGAGTCCGCCTTCTGAAGCATGTGGGTTCAAGCCACACAATGCCAGTCGCGGGGAGGGCAAGCCCGACCCGATCAGCGCTTCTCTGAGCAGGATAGCCGTTTCACAGACCTGCCGGCAGTTCAGAGATTGGGGAACTGCTGTCAGCGGAATATGGATTGTCACGAGAGCGACGACGAGCTGCTTTGAAAAGAAGGCCATTACCGTGCGCTCGCACTGGAAGCGCTGCGCCAGGTATTCGGTGTGCCCGGGATAGGGGAAACCGGCCTGCCGTATCGCCTGTTTGTGGATCGGAGCAGTGACCAGAAGGCGGCTGTGCTGAGTGCGACAGTAGTCTACCGCCTGCTCGAGCCAGTTCCAGGCAGCTTTGCCGGCGGCGGGATCGACCCTCCCCCAGCGGGGAGGATATTTGATTTGCTGATCGCCACGGAACTGCCAATCGTCGGGCAAAGAACCCAGGCCGAGTTCCCCAGCCAGCATCCTCAAATAGGGCTCAGACCCGAAGACAATCGGGCGAATGGCTCCCGCCAAGCGAAGATCAAACAACGCTTTGAGCAAGACCTCGGCGCCAATCCCATGGGGGTCGCCAATCGTGAAGACTACTTCGGGAAGACGCTGGTTGTCAGGGCTCGATAGATTGGAGCCCGGGGCTGTCCTCATCCGACTCGTTCTCTTTGTGCATGTACTTGATTACATGCTTGGGTATGAGCAGATTGGGGCCGTCGTCGCGGTTCACCTTGATGCAGTCGCGGTCGTACCACTCGATGACGCCGTGAATAGTTTCACCATCCGTGAGCTGAATCACCATCGGCGTGCGTCCCGTCATCTGTTTCAGGTAGTAATATTGCTCGGCATGTGTCTGATCGGGAGGTACCCGTTTCTTCTGACCGTTGGCGAATTTGGCTGGCCCCTGGTCACGCATCTCAGACAACGATGGCCGTATGAGTCTCCTGTTAACCATCAAAACCTCAGCTTCTCTATCTTTACTCCAACCGACACGAGCTAACACCTGAATCAATCAGCAAGGCACCTGTAGTGTCGCCGCAGACTGGAATGGGGTCCTGTCGGAAAAGAGTTTCGTGATATTTTAACTAAAACCGAGTGGCCGATACAAGCTCGGTTGGGTCCGACTCGAGAGGCGAATTAGATGCCCAAGTTTTTCGTTCTTCTGATCTTCCTGACCATGCTCAGCGCCATGGCTCAAGATCCTCCGACGAATCGGAAGAAACCACGTCTGATTCGGGATGATCAGACTCAGTCCGAGTCCGAAGAAGAAATTATCTTACCGGATGCCAATCAAGCCAAAGAGCACGTCAAGGTCGGTGATTTCTACTTCAAGCGGAAGAACTTCAAGGCGGCAGCTGATCGTTACCAAGAAGCAATCAAGTATGGCCCCACCTGGAGTCAAGGGTACGAGAAGCTGTCATCGGCCTTCGAGCAGCTGAAAGATTACGAGAAAGCGATCGATGTATGCCTGCAGTTCCTTGAGATTGCCGCCGATCCCGGTTCTATCAAGAAATTCTCGGAAAGATTGGAGAAGCTGCAGAAGAAGCAAGAGAAAGCGACGGGTTAGACGAGCGATTCCGAAATAACGTGCCAATTGCGAAACGGGTCTTGCGAGTCGAGGTCAAGGAGAGAGGAGGAAGTCGATACCCGGCATCTTCGACGACTCTCGTCTAGTGGGTTGCAGGGGTCCGAGTGTTCAGGGGTCCAATTCCTTACGAACAAGAGCCGGGGGCATCGTCGCGCCGGGGACGTTCGATCTCGAAATTCAGGCAGCATTTTAGCCGGCCACAAGTGCCTGACAAACGGTTCGGGTTCATTCCCAGGCTTTGTTGCTTGACGGCTCGGACGGGAACCGAGCGGAGTTCGGTTAGAAACGCTGCGGAACAGTTCTCCCGGGTTCCACAGGAGCCGAGCCCCCCCAGCATCTGAGCTTCATCGCGAGCGCCGATTTGCCGCATCTCGATTCGGGTCTTCAATTCGTGTGCCAGATCTCGCACGAGGACCCGGAAATCGACACGGCTGTTGGCTGTGAAATAAAAAATCACCCGGCTTCCGTCGAAGATGTGCTCCACCCGAGACAGTTTCATCTTTAGCTTGCGAGCTTTAATGCGCGCCTGGCACAGGCGATAGGCGGATTCCTCCCGAAGTTTCTTTTTCTCGTAAAGCAAGAGGTCGCGCTCGGTCGCCTTGCGCAGAGCCTTGTGAATGCGCGCGTCGGCAAAGTTGATGTTATCCACCTGGCGATTGGTCAGCACGACACCCAATTCGACTCCGCGATCGGTGCTGATCACACACCGCTCCCCGACCCGCAAACCGAGTTGGCTGGCCACGAACTCAGCTTTCAATTTGGCAACTCCGTAACGTACGTAGACAATTTCAAGCATGCTTGTTCAAGCTTTCGAGCCACAGTGTCTCGAAGCACACCAATGGGGTGATGTAGCGTCGAACGTTTTCAGCCGACTGACCGACATGGTATAGAAATCTCTCGATCCAATCCAATGTCACCGAATCCCTCAGGATTTCAAGCTCATCCATTCGATCCTGGCTGACCACGCGATCTCTTTGTTGTGTGACCAGGAAGTACAGATCCTCTCCGAGCAGGGAGAGTTGTTCCAAGAGATCGAGCGTACGCTCGCGATCTTTCAAGTATGCCACCAGTGGCTTCTCATGGCAGGCCTTGAAAATCGCTGCGAAGACCGGGCGTCGGCACCAGGCTTCGAGGAGCTTGAACATTTGATCCCGATCCGCAATCACCTGTTCCAAATTGAGATCGAGCGCGCGGCCGATGCTTCCTTGAGCCAAGCTGGCCCGCATTTCGGGAGAGTCCAGTCCGCGCACCCGCAGATGGGCTTCGACCTCACTTCGGTGGAGACTGCGGAAGGCGAAGCGTTGGCAGCGGGAGAGAATGGTAGGGAGCAGTAGCTCGGGATGGGCAGTTACGAGGACAAAGTGAGTAGTTGCGAGAGGTTCCTCAAGAGTCCTTAGCAGGGCGTTTGAGGCACTGCTATTGAGTTTGTCGATGTCATCCAGAATGAATATCCGGTGTTCCGACTCGAAGGGCATGTACTGGGCCTCACGCACCAGGGCCCGCGATACATCGATAGTGATGACTCTAGGGTTATACCTTTTCTTCGCATTCTTCATCGTGATCTCGACCCATTCCCGGTCGATGATCAATGTATCTGGATGGTTGCGTCCCTGGATCTTCAGGCAGCTTGAGCAAGCTAGGCAGGGCCGTTGCTCGGAAGCGGAGCAATGGAGCCGAGCCGCCAGGCTAACAGCCAGCGTCTTCTTCCCTACTCCACTGGGTCCAGTGAACAGGGATACGCTGGGCAGCTTGATCCGGGCAAAGGTCTCGCGCAGTCCCGAGTTGCCCACGAAGTTTTCCAGTGAGATCAGTGTAAAGCTCATGAATCGAAGGGGAGGATTCCCCGTTGCTCGAGCACGGTCACGAGCCGAGTACACACCTCTTCGGGGTGGCCATCGGCCGGAACCGGAATCATACGATTTGGTTCGATTGAAGCCAGTTCGTGATAACCATCCCGGACCCGCCGGTGAAATTTCATTTCTTCCGCCTCAAAACGCCCAAATTCCTCAGAGGCCTCCGATGAGTTACGCTGTCGAGCCCGCTCGAGCCCGGTCTCTACATCGATATCGAGAATTAGAGTCAAGTCGGGAGTCGGAAGTTCCAATGTGCGGGCTAGCGAGCGGATCGTCGCGAGCGGGATACCGCGGGCGAAACCCTGGTAGGCAACTGTAGCGTCCTGGTACCGATCGCTCAAGACGTGAAGTCCCTGGTCCAGCGATGGCAGGACTAATTCCTGGATGTGTTGATAGCGATCAGCCAAATAGAGAAGGAGCTCAGAAACCGGCTCCCGGTCAATTGCGTCGTGGCGCAGCACGATCTTTCTGACTTCTTGGCCGAAGGCCGTTCCACCCGGCTCTCGAGTCGTCCGGAAAGGCACTGACCGCTCCTCGAAGCAACGGGCCAGGAGGCCAATCTGAATTGTTTTTCCGCAACCCTCGATCCCCTCGAGAGTGATGAACTGACCTCTCATTCGCTCCCAGGCCTCACTTCTAAGTGGCTGATCTTAACACAGCCGATTCGATATACTGGAAGCGTGTCTGAGGTAGCCAAGAGACTCCAAGAAGTTCGTGATCGGGTGATCGCCGCAGCTCACCAGGCGGGTCGAGATCCGGCCGAAATTACGCTGTTGGCGGTCTCCAAGACATTTCCCCAGTCTCCTCTTCGGGAGGCCTTTGCGGCTGGCCAGGTTGATTTCGGTGAGAACCGGATCCAGGAGGCGCAAGAAAAGGTGCCCCAACTGTCGGACTTGAACGCCGAGTGGCACTTGATCGGCCACTTGCAGAGCAACAAGGCTCGCCGTGCGGTTGAATTGTTCGACGTGATCCACACCCTCGACAGTGAGAAGATAGCACGGCGTGTAGGCTTAATTGCCACCCAACTCGAGAGGAGAATTCGAGTCTATGCCCAAGTTGATCTAGCTGGAGAAATCCAGAAATCAGGCGTCACGCCAGACGATCTCGATTCCCTTTTGGCGGCCATCTCCGATCAGTCCCACCTCCAACTGGAGGGCTTAATGTGCATTCCGCCCTGGAGTTCCGATGCGGAATCGACAAGGCCTTATTTCAGGCGGCTCGCCCGGTTGCTGGATCAGATCAATCAGCGTCGACCACAACCAGTCAGAGGATTGTCGATGGGGATGAGCAACGACTTTGCCGTGGCTATCGAAGAAGGCTCGACGCTGGTTCGGGTCGGAACCGCGATCTTTGGAAGTCGGCGAAAGCCAGGACCATGAGTCTACTAGAGCCTTTGCGGGTCTTCCAGAAGAAGGACCGATGGTGTTTCCAAGTACGAATTCAGGCTGGGGCGAGCCGCGACAAAATGGCTGGCTCCCTGGGGGAAGTATTCAAAGTTCAGATCTCAGCTCCACCTCTGGAAGGTCGCGCGAACCGCCGATTGATTGACTTTCTTGCGAAAAGCATGGGTCTTAGTCGGAGTCGTCTGGAAATCTTGGCAGGTCTTCGTTCACGCGACAAGACGATCGCAGTCTCGGAGGTATCAAAGGCGGATCTGGTCCAGATTCTGAAGGGGTTTCAAAGCCGCTCGAATCGGTCAAAATGACAAATAGGCTGAGGCAGCACACGCGGACATGGCTCTTCGGCCACGATGCAGCTCAATTGGTCAGAGGGTTCGATCTACACTCGCAGGTCCCACGGGGGGTGTTCTTGGCGGTATTTGGTGCGAGTTGGAGGAAGAGATGAAGAAAGCGGCAAAGCAGACTCAGCCAGCAAAGGGGTTGGGTATCCATCGGTACTTTACGAAATCCGGGCTCCACCCCTTTGATGATGTCAAGTGGGAGAAGCGGACAGCAGAGATCAAGGATTGGAAGACCGGTGAAGTCGCTTTTCGGCAAGACGACCTGGAATTCCCGGACTTCTGGTCTCAGCGGGCAACCGACATCGTCTCGAGCAAATACTTTCGTGGCCATATAGGCCAACCCAATCGGGAATCGAGTCTGAAACAGCTCATTGGGCGCATCGTCGACACGATGACAGAGTGGGGGGTCAGTGGGAGATACTTTGCCAACCAGGAAGAGGCCACGACCTTCAACCATGAGCTGGCCTACATCCTTCTCCATCAGAGAGCCGCTTTCAATTCACCCGTCCAGTTCAATGTTGGAATCAAGAAGAAGCCACAATGTTCGGCCTGTTTCATCAACTCGGTGGAAGACTCGATGGAGTCGATCATGAAACTGGCTCGCACCGAAGCCATCATCTTCAAAGGCGGTTCGGGCTCTGGGATCAACCTGTCGAGGATTCGTTCGTCTTTCGAGCCTCTTCAGGTAGGAGGTTTTGCTTCCGGACCGGTCTCTTTCATGCGGGGATATGACAGTTTTGCAGGAGCCATAAAGTCGGGAGGAGCGACCCGCAGAGCCGCCAAGATGGCGATCCTGAATGCGGATCATCCGGAGGTGAAGGAGTACATTTGGAGCAAAGCGCTCGAGGAGCAGAAGGCGCACAAGTTGATTGAGATGGGATATGACGGCTCAATCGATGGCGAGGCCTATCGGAGTGTTCAGTTCCAGAATGCGAACAATAGTGTTTCGGCTACCGATAAATTCATGGCAGCGGTTTTGGAAAAGGATGAGTGGAAGACTCGCGAAGTCACCACCGGCAAGGTCGTCCACAACTACCAGGCCTCTGAGATGATGGATTGGATAGCCGAGGCAACCTGGACTTGCGGGGATCCCGGTCTGCAGTTCTACGACACGATCAACGATTGGCACACTTGCCCGAACGAGGACGAGATCCGAGGCTGTAATCCTTGCTCCGAGTACGTCTTCCTCGACAATTCAGCCTGTAACCTTGCTTCGATCAATCTGTTGAAGTTCCTGGACGATGACGGGAGATTTGATATCGAAGGGTTTCGACATGCCGTCGAGATCATCATTCTGGCCCAGGAGATCGTCGTCGATAATTCGAGTTATCCGACCGATGAGATTACCCGCGTCAGCCACGATTACCGCACATTGGGTCTGGGTTACGCGAATCTTGGCGCTTTCCTGATGGCGCAGGGTCTGTCCTATGACAGCGATGCCGCCCGCAATCTGACGGCCACAATTACAGCCATATTGACAGGCCAGGCTTATCTGACCAGTGCCGAGCTGGCTGAAGCGAAAGGAGCATTCGAGGGATATGAAGCCAACAGTATCCCCATGATGCGGGTCATGCACAAACACCGGGACGCGCTTTCCAAGATCGATTCGGCTCAGGTACCCATGGGCCTTCTTCATTCCGCAATGGAAGTCTGGGATCAGGCCATCCGAAAAGGATCACAGAAGGGTTATCGGAACGCTCAGGTTTCTTTGCTGGCTCCCACCGGTACGATCGCTTTTATGATGGACTGTGACACCACCGGCATCGAACCCGATTTCTCATTGGTGAAAACCAAGAAGCTGGTGGGCGGCGGCACTCTCCGCATCATCAACAACACGATTCCTAGGGCGTTGCAAAAGCTCGGCTACGACGAAGCCGAGGTTCTGGAGATCAGTTCCTACATCGAGAAGCGGGAGACGATCGAAGGCGCTCCCCATTTTAGGCCAGAGCATCTGCCCGTTTTCGATTGTGCCGATCGTCCTGCCAACGGCTCGCGTTCGATCCACTACCTGGGCCACATCAAGATGTGTGGGACGGCTCAGCCGTTCCTGTCGGGGGCCATTTCGAAGACGGTGAATCTTCCCAATGAAGCCACCGTGGGTGATATTCGGAATGCCTATATCCAGGCATGGAAGTATGGAATGAAGTCGGTTTCGGTTTACCGGGACGGCTGCAAGATGGTGCAACCCCTCTCCAACAAAGAGAGCAAAACCGCGAAGGCTCAAGGACCAGTGCAGCGGAATATGCCGAAAGACCACCCTGCTTTGCAGCACGAGTTCCGGATCAAAGGGTTCAAAGGGTTTCTCACCATGGGCCTCTATCCCGAAGATTCTCAGCTGGGAGAGATCTTCGTTAACTTCGCCAAGCAGGGCTCAACCTTGCAGGGAATGGCGATGGCTTGGGCAATCGCCATCTCAATGGGTCTGCAGCGGGGTGTGCCGCTGGAAGATTACGTCCGCATGTTCGCGCATATGAGCTTCGAGCCTGCAGGGTTCACGGACAACGAGCAGATTCCGTTTGCCACATCCATTCCCGACTACACGGTTCGCTACCTGGCTTCCCGGTTTCTCAGTCCGGAGATTCAGGAAACGCTGGGAATCCATCAGGTGAAACCGAATGGCGCGGTCCAGGGAGGCGTGCAGGTTAAGTTCCCGGAGTATTCAATGCCTGGAGACGAATCGCCTGCCACTCGCCGCCTGGTGGCCGACTCGGCGGCCAGCGAAGCGCAGACGTGCCACTCCTGCGGGAACCTGATGCAGAGGAATGGTAACTGCCATGTCTGCACGGTTTGTGGAAGCACTTCTGGTTGCAGCTAGATGCCATGTTGCGAGCCATCCTCAGCCGGGATAGCGAGAACCAGTCCACGCTCTCGCCGAAAGAGCTCCATCATCTGCTCCGGGTGCGCCGCCTCAAAACGGGAGAGGAATTCCTGGCCCTCTCCTTGGAAGAGGAGAAGTGGTTTCGCTGCCGTCTCGATCAGCCCGCCGCTACGACCGTTACAGTAATCGCAGAACAGCCGACTCAGACTGAGTCGAATCTCTCGATTACCCTGGGCCAAGCCTTGATTCAGCGGGATCGTTTCGAGTGGGTTGTCCAGAAAAGCGTAGAGCTGGGAGTATCTCGGATCATTCCTGTACAGTCACATCGTTGCGAATTCCGGTTGCCCCCTGACAAGTTGGAGAAAACGACGGCCCGTTGGCAGAAGATTGCCCTGGAGGCGGTCAAGCAGTGCGGACGCTGTCGTTTACCGGAAATCACGACTCCTATGTCACTCGAATCCTATCTGAAGAGCGATTCGGCAGAGCTCCGGATTTACTTGGATGAGAGAGGCGGAGCTTCTTTGAGTTCAGTACTGGCGCAGGGCTCGGGCCTAACTGATTGTTCTGTCCTGATTGGCCCGGAAGGGGGCTGGGAGGGGTCGGAGCGGACTATCATTCGAGAGGCCGGGTTAGAGGCAGCATTCTTGGGAGCCAGAATCCTTCGCTCGGAGACAGCGGCTATCGCCCTGATCGGTCTCCTTCAGTATGAGCTGGGAGATCTCTAGGCCCCGCACTTGGTCGTGCCAACGAGTCTGGCTTTCCCGCCCCCCTTCGCCAAGGCTTTGGAGGGTAGACGCTCGCGCTGCCGTTTGGCGCTCTGAGGGCCGGCATTCCAAACGCCGCGGTGACGAGCCTGGAGGAGAAGTGACATGTCTCGTCAGCTTGACGTGGAGCCGGTTTGACTAGAACGCTGCCCATTCACTACACTCCCCCGGATGAAAACTCGTCTGGTTCTCCTGCTCCTGGCCCTCCCGGTCGGTACCCTTCTGGGACAACAACGCCCCCTGATTACCGAGCGGGCGGAGACCTTGGAAAAAGATCATATTCTCTTTGATCTCGGGTTTGAGTTCCTGCAGGAAGCCGTCGTTCCCCTGTCAGGATTGCGAGGAGACCTGACGCGAGTTGGGGTTGTCGGTTTCCATTACGGTGTCGCCGAAAACGTCGAAATTGCCATTCTCGGGAGCCTCCAGGACTCTCTCAATATCAACTCTCGTTTTACCGCCCCCAACTCCGACCGCCTCGATTTTTCGGGGGACTCCACGAATGACTTTGGCGACTTCACCCTGGCCAGCAAGGTTCGACTGATGGCTGAAAAACCGGGCCTTCCGGGGCTCTCACTACGTCTGGCAGTGGAGCTCCCCAATACTTCAAACGAGAGCGGATTAGGAATCGATGAGACTAACGTGTATACCACGCTCCTCTTTCAGAAAAGTGTTGGGCCTCTCACGGTTTTAGGTAACGCTGGGGCCGCCATTCTTGGGGATCCGGTGGAGGGCGGAGCGCAGGACGATCTCTTTACTTATGGCCTGGCCGGACTGATCGCAGCCCACCCGAAATTGAATCTCCTGGCCGAAGTTTACGGCCGGTCCGGGCCGGGTGGAATTGGGACAGAAGATCAATCCCGCGTTCGGGCCGGTTTCCAAATAAAGGCGGGGGGAGTTTCTTGGGATATTGCGGGCTTCTGGGGTCTAGAAGACACCGACCCCGATTCCGGACTTATTATCGGATTCTCCAAGGAATTCAGTTTTCGCTAGGAAAATAATGCGCGTTGTCGGGGCCGAGACGGTTCACGCCTTGCTCGACTATCGCTCCCTGATCGAGTCACTCCGAGTGGGATTCTCCTCCCCCGTCCAAATGCCACCTCGACAGCACCTGGAGATCGATTCAGCCGATAATCCCGGGACCTTGCTCCTGATGCCGTGCTGGGAAGCAGGAGCTTACTTGGCCCTGAAGGTGGTCTCTGTGTTTCCACTGAATCCTCAACGAAGTCTTCCAACGGTGATTGGCACCGTGCTCCTCTTTGACGGATCGACTGGGAAGCCGTTAGCCGCCATGGATGGATCGGCCATTACCGTGCGGCGCACCAGTGCCGCTTCGGCTCTGGCGGCAGACTACCTGGCTCTTCCACAAGCTTCGACTCTGCTCATGGTGGGGGCCGGGGCTTTGGCTCCTCATTTAATTCGGGCTCACGCTACGATTCGGGCTCTCAAAAAGATCTGGATATGGAATCGGACGGGCCACAAATCTCATGATCTGGCCCGGCTCTTGGTTGCTGAAGGCTTACCCGTCTCCGCTATTGAAGGTCTCGAGAATTACGCGCGACTGGCAGACATCATCTCCTGTGCCACTTCCAGTTTGGAGCCCCTCATCCGTGGGGAGTGGTTGCGTGCAGGAACCCATCTCGACCTTGTCGGAGCCTACACACCTGAGATGTGCGAAGTGGACGGGAATGCGGTCTTGCGGGCTTCGGTCTTTGTCGATACGCGAGAGGGGGCTCTGGCAGAGGCGGGAGACCTGATTCAGCCGATAGAGCAGGGTCTGTGGAGCCCAAGTTCGATTCAAGGAGACCTGCATGAACTCGTTACAGGGCGCACTACTCGAGAGAGTGAGCAGGAAGTGACTCTGTTCAAATCGGTAGGAGTAGCCCTGGAGGACCTTGTAGCGGCGCGACAAGTGTTCGAGTTATTGGACAGCTCTCAACCTTGAAAAAACTGCGCCTCAAACCGAAGAGATATGCCACTTCTCTTCCCGGGCTAGAGACCCCGCAGTACCTGCTGCACGCGATCCGGCTGATTCGAAATGATGGCGTCCACACCCCAGTCAACAAAGCGAGCGATCTGTCGGGTTTGATCGACTGTCCAGGCAACCACTTCAAGCCCCAGTGCATGGGCCGCCTCTATTCTTCTCGAGCTAACCAGATTGCGGCGTACGGCTGCCACATCCGCGCCGACCAGGCGAGCTTGCTCCACGGGATCCCCGCGCTCCACGAGTGCCCCTGTCTTTACTTCTGTTGGCCATCCTCTGTGGCTTGCGATCAATTCGTGATCGAAGGACAGAATGAGGAGCTTCCTTCTGTGGTGAGAGGAAGAAAAGTGTCTCATAATCCGGTCCACATAGTCGACTGGAATCCAGGGGTCCGGTTTGATTTCGAGCACGATCTGGAGCACCCGATCTCCAATCTGCTCAACTACCTGGGAGAGAGTCGGTACCGTCTCGCCCCGGAAACGGGGATCGAACCAGCTACCTGCGTCACAGGCTTGGATCTCTGCTCGACTCAGGTCGCCTACGCCACCCTTCCCGCTCGTGGTCCGGTTGACCTCGGAGTCGTGAATGACCATTACTTCGAGATCACGGCTGAATCGGACATCGAATTCGATGCCATCGACGGCAAGCTCCAGAGCTGCTCGGAAGGAAGCCAGCGTGTTTTCGGGGGCGATCGCAGAGAATCCCCGATGGGCAATCACCCGTGTTATCTTCTTTGTCATGGAATAATCGGGGCTCACAATAAGAGCCAGCGTAGCCGAGTCCCGGCTGTGAGGTGCGGGAGGTCAGATTCGCAACTTGAAACAAAGCGCAAGAGTGTTCTTCTAAGACAATGATGACCAGAAATTACGGGATAGCAATCCGCCTGTCGATTCTCTCGATCCTCGTATTGATCGCGGGCTCCCAGATCGCCGCTCAGCCGACGGAAAAGAAGATCGCTCTCACCTTCGATAAGCTCCCTTTCATGAAGCCGATGGGGTTTTGGAGGCCGAGGGAAATCAGCACCATGTTGCTGAGAGCTCTGGACAAGCATAGCATCCAGGTTGCTGGCTTCGTCGTGGAAGAGAAGGTTGCCGAGGAGCCCTATTCTCCCATCCTGCTCAATGACTGGGTGACGCGGGGCCATGTGCTCGGAAATCAAACCTGGGGCGACGCCGATTTCAACGTTCTCAGCTTCGATCATTTCCTGGAACATGTGGAGGATGGGCAAAAGACGATCCGAGAATTGGCCCGACGTCAACGTTTTCCCTATCGCTATCTACGTTTTCCTCAACTCCATCATGGAAATGAACGCCGGAAGCGGGAACGCCTGCTCAAGCTGTTACGCCGCAACGACTATGAGATTGCCCAGGTCAGCGTGAAGACAGCAGATTTCGTCTTCAATCCACTGTACATCGAGAATGAGCAAAATTCCGCTGCCATCGAGCAGCTGAGAACCTTCTACCTGGAGCACATGGCCGCGACCCTACACTATGCCGAGTCGCAGTCGCAGAAGGTCTTCGGACGCAATATCACTCACATTATGAGGCTTCACATCGGGATCGCAACGGCCCGCTTCTTGTCCGATCTGATCGATCAGTTGAAGGCCTCAGGATACTCCTTCGTTTCCTTCCCCGAAGCCATGGAGGATGAAGCCTATGCAACCGAAGAGAGTTACGTCGGGCCCTTGGGTCTGACCTTTATCGACCGGGTTGCAGCCACACGGGGATTGGAATTCGATGAAGCATCAGGTGCAGGTCTGAGCCGATCCGAGGTGGAGCGTCGCCTTAAGAGAGACCCCGGGCGATAAGTTAGGATTTCGGACTTGGTTTCAATAGTTCACGGAGTCGGAAGCAATCGACAGCATGATCGTTCACCATTCCAGTGGCCTGCATGAAGGCATAACAGATCGTGGGCCCGACAAAACTGAAACCCCCTTGCTTGAGACTTCGACTCATGGTTTCGGAGACTGCAGTCGATGCAGGAAGCTGGGAGAGATCGTGCCATGAGTTTTGGATTGGTTCCCCTCCCACGAATTCCCACAGGTAATGATCGAAGGACCGCCCCGAGTCTACCAGCCGTATGTAAGCTTGGGCGTTGGTGATGAAAGCCTTCACTTTCAGGCGGTTGCGAACAATCCGTGGGTCGGCCAGCAAATCGAGCTGCTTCTGGTCATCGTAGCCAGCAATCTTCTCCGGGTCGAAATGATCGAAGACTTCTCGGTATGCATCACGCTTCCTTAAGATCGTGATCCAGCTGAGCCCGGCCTGAGCCCCTTCCAGCAGTAGGAACTCGAAGAGCTGCCGATCATCATGCAGCGGTACGCCCCACTCCAAGTCATGATAACTGATGTAGAGCGGATCGCTCTCAGCCCACTTGCAGCGTATCTTCATGTGTTCACTTTACTCGCCAAGCAGCCCATCCCAGTACTCCCGACAAGGCCAGTAGCAGGATGGTTCCACTGTTCAGTCCGAAACCCGTGATGAGGATCTGGGCGGTGGCCCCGGCCAGCAGGCAGTAGTAAGTGGTTGGAAGCAACGTCTTGCGAATCAGAACGCCTTCCCGGCCGATCAACCCCACCGTAGCTGCTGCTGCGACTACATTGTGGACCGTGATCATGTTCCCTGCGGCTCCGCCCACGGCTTGAGTAGCTACTACTATGGATGGATCTACTCCGATTTCCCGGGCTGTCGAGAACTGAAAGAGCGAGAACATGAGATTGGAAACGGTGTTGCTGCCCCCGACAAACGCGCCCAGAACGCCGACCCATGGGGCCAGAATCGGCCATCCCGAGCCTGCTAGAGCAGCCGCAGTCTTGGCCAGGGTCAGGGGCATGCTTTCGAGTCCGCTGAGGTTGAGATCGGGACCAGAGAGGATGAAAACCCTTACCATGGGCAATGCGAAGATCAGAGCAACCGCCGCTCCAGCCAATTGCTGGCTGGCCTGAGTCCAAGATTGCCGAATCTGGGCTCCGCTCATGGAATGCAGGGCATAGGTAATGACACTGGCCAGGATCAGGAAGAATCCGGGCAGAAAGAATGGTTGCAACTGCTGACCGATCCCACTTCCGAACAAACTGGTGGGTCCGAAGCTTATCCCACTCAGCCGGTCTCGCAAGCTGAGGGACGGCCATCTCGAGAGCAAGAGCAGCCCTGCCACTACAGCGTAAGGCATCCAGGCCAGCCAGGCGGACATGGTTGCTGTGGTTTGCGCGCCCGGGGATTTGAGCACACCGGTCCACTCGGCCGGCCACTTTTCGTTGGGACCGAAGTCCCAAGCTTGGTTGGGCACGAACCAACCCTTTCGCGCACAAGGCACGACGATGGCCATTCCGATCGCGCTACCTACCAGGGAGGGAAACTCAGGCCCCAGAAAGTAGGCGCAAAGTACATAGGGGATGGTGAATGAGACAGCGGAGAAGAGCGCGAACCTCCAAACTTGTAGCCCCTCCCGAAAGCTCCTCTTCTCACCGAAAAAGCCAGTCAGAAAGGAACACACGAAAAGTGGAATCAAGGTACCGCAAAGGGCGTGAATGGCAGCCACCCGGATCGGAACCGACCACACCAGCAGAGCCAGCAACAGCGTGACCGCGTAGGCTAGCGGCAGCGCCTTGCGAGCCAGCACGCTGAAGCCGATCAGGAGGATTCCGACGGTTGCAATTGGGGCCAGCGCGAGCAAGCTCAGCCAAGCGGTCTGTTGCATCTTCTAGTTACTGTTGCACATACCGAGCTGGGGGGCGCCGCAGTGACAGGGGCCTGTTTCCGTTCGTGCCTTTTGAGTTGAGTTGCCGTTTCCAACCGCGAATGCCGAGAGCTGTTTAGAGACTTCGCTACCCAGGCAGTTGGGACATCGCACCGGCTCCTTTTGGCGGAAGACTATCTTCTCGAATTGGTTCTGACAAGACTCGCAGCGATACTCGAAAATTGGCATATTCAAACTACCATTCAAGGAAGGTTGCGCCGTTGCGGCCCGAGGAATACTTGCCGGGGCCGGGCAATTCTCTGATCCTTATCAACCACCATTTCTTCCCACTGAGTAACCCATCCGATCATCCGGGCGATTGCGAAGAGTGGCGTAAACGCCCAGGTTGGGAAACCCATGGCCTGGTAGATGAGTCCCGAGTAGAAATCAACGTTGGGATAGAGTTTTCGGCTCACGAAGTAGTCATCCTGGAGGGCGATCCTCTCCAGCTCAAGGGCAATGTCCAGAAGCGGGTTAGAGCCAGATACTGATAAGACGTCGTCGGCTAACTTTTTGATGATTCGGGCTCGCGGATCGTAGTTCTTGTAAACCCGGTGACCGAACCCCATCAAGCGAACCTCACCCTGTTTTACTCTTTCAATGTAGGCGGCAATGCTGTTGACGGAACCGATTTCGTCGAGCATGCGCAAGACGGCTTCATTGGCTCCACCATGAAGCGGACCGGCTAGAGCTCCAATGGCTGCGGCCGAGGCCAGATAGGGATCGGGCCTGGAACTACCCACGCTTCGCATCGCGTTGGTGCTGCAGTTTTGCTCGTGATCGGCATGCAGGATGAAAAGCACGTCGAGAGCCTTCTCATAGACTGCATGAGGTTTGTAATCTCGCTGGGTGGTCTGGAAGACCATGCGCAGAAAATTGCGAGTATACGACTCTTCGGCCAGAGGCTCGACGAAGGGCAAACCCATTTTGTGTCGGCAGATATAGGCTACCAGGGTCGGCATGTTCCCGATCAGCCGCACCAGCTGGCGATGGCGATTGGCTCGTGTAGACAAGTCGGCCCCATCCGGGTGAAATCCGGAGAGCGCCGAGACGGCACTCATCAGCATGGCCATCGAGGAGGAATCGTAGTGAAAGCTTTGTATCAGCCCCTTGATGCTTTGATTGGGGAGATAGTTTTCGACAATCCTAGCCGACCAATCGGCCAATTGGTCCCGGTCCGGCATTTCGCCGTGAAAAACCAGATAGGCCACTTCAAAGTAGGTCGCCTTCTCGGCCAATTGCTCAATTGGGTAGCCTCGGTGCTCAAGGATTCCTTTTTCACCGTCGATGAAGGTGATCGCACTTCGGCAAGAGCCGGTATTGGCAAACCCAGGGTCGTAGGTAATCAACCCAAAGTCATCATCGTCGGTTTTTATCTTACGCAGCTCGAGAGCTCGGACAGCGCCATCAGTGATTTCCACTTCATATTCTTTGCCCGTTCGGTTGTCTCGAATCGACAGGGTCTTCGCCATTCTGCTCCCTTTCCGGGTTCTGCCACTCCGTGAGAGTATCGGTTTGCCAGGAAGCACAAACCGCGAGAGATCCAGTCTTGGCTGGGTCAACCAGGATAACGAAGTGTTCAACCAAACTCAATCGCGTGCTAGACTTTTCTAATGCGGTCTATAGTGGCATTACTGATAATGTTTTGTTCAGTTTACCTGCTCGCTGCAGGGAGGACAATTCGCATCAGCAGTCCGCAGTTCGCTTTCTTGATTGATGAGCCCGAGGGCTGGATGATTGATGTTCAATCGGCAGTTCAGATCGCCAACTTCGTCGTCCATCGACAGGGCACGACCTGGCGTGGAGCCGATGTTGCCGTGTTTGGTAGATTCTTGCCCCGCGAAGGTGAAGAGACTCTCGAGGATTTCGTAAAGGATGACGAACTTCGATTTCAGCTGAACTGTCCGATGTCCGAAATCAAACGTCTGGATTTGGAGCCGAGAGAAGGACGAACTCACGAATTCCTGGTCAAGACGTACAATTGTCCGGCGACGCAATCTGAGATTGTGGCGATCGCCCAGGTGCCCAATTTCTTTGTGATCTTCTCTCTTTCCACTCAGAAGGGAGAAAAGGCACTGGAGCGAGGCATGGACGCTTTTCAGGAATTGCTCAGAAGTTTCCGTTTCCTGCCCAGGCAGGTTCGCCAGCCTTAGTACTGGCCTCTGGAAAACCCGCCGCCGTTTGCGGTTCGTTGGGGCGGGACGAGACCAGCTCTGATTCAACTCAATTGAGCCATGATCTCCGCAATGTGGAAGTAGCGGTTCAGCACATAGAAGTGGACGCCCGGAACTCCTTGCGCCAGAAGGTCTCGAGCTTGTTCGAGGGTGTGTGCGATACCGATGCGTTGGGTTTGGCGATCGTCCCCAGCAGCGGCCTCCAGATCGCGGAGCAGTTTTAAAGGAATCTGAGAACCGCACATGGTCGTGATGCGCTGGATCTGGTTCAGGCCCAGAATGGGTAGGAGTCCGGGGACGATTGGTTTTTCTATCCCGGCTACCCGGCAGCGATCAACGAAATCGTAAAAGCAGCTGTTCTCATAAAAGAGCTGTGTGATGACAACATCAGCCCCCATATCCACTTTGGTTCTCAAGTTCCGAATATCGGTCTCCAGGTCGCTAGCCTCGAGATGTTTCTCGGGATAACCGGCCACGGCGATCCCCATTTGACCGAGGCCGCGTAAGTGCTCGACCAACTCACTCGCATACTGGAAGCCATCCGGCGGAGGCCGAAATCTGTTGGTTCCAGCGGGTGGATCTCCCCTCAGAGCCACGATGTTCCGGATCCCCGCCGCTCGGATTCGCTCGACCCGTTCGCTGATTCCATCTCGTCCCGCACCGACACAAGTCAGATGGTGGGCCGCCTCGATTCCCAACTCCCGAACCTGGCACGCAATCTCTAACGTGCGGTCCTGTGCACTACCAAAGGCTCCAAAGGTGACGCTGATGAAGGCCGGGTCGAGGGCCCTCATTTTAGGTAGTAGCTGGCCTAGTTTGGCCAGGCCTCTGGTGGTTTTCGGAGGGAACAACTCGAACGAAATCGCAGGAGCCTTGGTCCGATAGATTTCGGCAAATTCCATTCGAAGTCAGTATACTACCGCTTCGCACATTGGTCGGAAGAAGCACCGACCAGGCCCTTGGTATTGTCATGAGGATCCTAATTTTGGGCGGAGGGGAGGTAGCTCTCCTGGTTGCTCGGCGACTCATCCGAGAGAAGAACGAAGTCGTCATCGTCGAGCTCGAAGAGCAACGCTGCGCACATCTCGAGGAAGTTCTAGATGCCAAGATCGTGCAGGGAAACGCTACCAGCATCAAGACACTAGTCCAGGCGGGTATCGAGTCGGCTGATATGCTGATTGCGGCTACTAACCAGGATGATGCCAATGTGTTGGGATGCCTGATCGCTCAGGATTACCCCACTGTCGGGATCAAACTGGCCCGTTTGAGAACTCACGAAGTGGATCGTTGGCGTTCCCTTTGCGAGGACTATCTCAACGTCGACCTGATCATTCATCCCGACAGGGAAGCTGCCCGACGTTTGCTCCGCGTGGTAGCTCACCCCGGAGTTTCTGACCTTCGAGGGTTTGCCGAGGGGCGAATTCAATTAATCGGCATGAGCATCCGGAATGATTCCTGGGTGGTGGGAAAGAGTATGAGGGACCTCGACGCTTCGAGCCCGCCCAACTCTATCATGGTCATGCTATTCCGAGGCCACCGAGTGCTCATCCCGCGCGGAGAGGATCGGCTCCAGGTGGGAGATTTTGTCCATATCATCGTCCCCACTGCCGAGATGGGCGAGTGTCTTCGCTTCATGGGCTTACCGGGTCGACAGAAGCTGCAGCGTGTCTTTATTCTGGGAGGAAAGCAGATCGGAATCGAAGTCGCCCAGCGGCTCGAGAAGCGGGGTGTGCAGGTAAAGCTCTTTGAGAGGGATCTGGGTCGCTGTGAGAAGATCGCCTCCCTCGTCAAGAAGACTGTCGTAGTTCATGCCGACGGCACGGACCAACGAGTACTCACCGAGGAGAACATCGAAGGAATCGACGCTTATCTGGCTCTGGGCGGACACGACGAAGACAACATTATTGCGTCCCTCCTTTCCAAGCGAATGGGGGCTGGTAAAGCCCTGGCTCTCATCAATCGTTCGGATCTACTCCCCATGACCCAGATCTTGGGGATCGATTCCTCGTTGAGCACTCGCCTGGTCGCCGTAGATCGGATCCTCCAGTTCGTTCGGAAGGGCAAGGTCCTTTCTGTGAAGACGTTTCGAGATGAAGAGGCGGAAGCGATTGAGTTGGTAGCCACAAAGGACTCCAAATATGTCGGTAAAAAGCTTCGCCACGTTCACCTCCCCCGGGGGGCAATTGTAGGTGCAATTGCGCATCCGGACGGTCGCGTGACTGTGCCTCGGGGGGATGCTGTCATCCATGCTGGAGACCGGGTGATCTTCTTTTGTCTGGAATCGTTGGTACCAGAGTTGGAATCGGCATTTATCGCGGGTAAATGAAGTCAGCCATTCGATGGAAGGGAGTTCTCGAACTCCTAGCCTATTCTGCTCTAGCCCTCGCGGCCAGCCTCGTCGCGCCCTTACTGGTGGCTTTGTTGGAAGCTGACGCGGGACTCGTGCCCCTGCTAGGTTCGATGCTCTGTGCAGCAGCCAGCGGCGGACTAGTCCTCTACTTCTGTCGCGCTCAGCGCCAGGAGTTCAATCACCGCGAGGGTATTCTACTTGTGGTGTTGACATGGCTAGTGGCGGGAGCCCTGGGGGCCTTGCCGTTTTACTTCTCAACCCACTTCGGCAGCTTTACAGATGCCTTCTTTGAGTCCGTCTCCGGCTTTACGACCACGGGTGCAACGGTGCTCTCCGATATCGAAAGCCTTCCCCGGAGTCTTCTCTTTTGGCGCTCCTTTACCCATTGGCTGGGTGGGATGGGGATCATCCTGCTGGGGATCGCAATTCTTCCCTTGATCGGGACCGGGGGCATGGAATTGTATCGGGCGGAATTCTCCGGCGCCCGCTCGGGAAAGCTCAAACCAAGGATCGCGGAAACTGCGACCGCGCTCTGGCGAGTATATGCCGCCCTGACAGCGACCTGCTTCCTCTTGTTGATGGGATTTGGAATGGGGCCGTTCGATGCCATCTGTCACACCTTCTCGACTCTGGGGACGGGCGGATTCTCGACTCGAAACGCCAGTGTGGAAGCGTTCAGCAGTCCAGCCCTGGAGGTAGTACTGAGCTTGTTCATGCTCCTGGCAGGGATCAATTTCACGCTCCACCACCGGTGTTTTGTTGAGCGGCGACTGCGTAGAGTGCTGCTAGATCGGGAGCTTCGCCTTTACTTCGGGCTGGCGCTCGGATCTACAATGCTGATCGCACTGTGGGAATCGGCGCTAGTACCTGAGCGGTTTCTAGGCGCTCTCAGGCATGCTTTCTTTCAAGTCGCATCGATCCAGACCACGACCGGGTTCACTTCGACCGATTTCGAACTCTGGACCCCTTTTTCCCAACTCTTGCTACTGGCCCTGATGTTCTGTGGAGGCTGTACCGGCTCAACGGCTGGGGGACTCAAGATGGCTCGTATCGACCTGTTGGTTCGGGTCGTGCAAAGAGAGTTCAAAAGGATGGTTGAGCGGCGAGGAGTCTTTGCAGTGCACAGTAATGGCCGTTCGGTCTCTGAAGCGACCATTCAAAGTGTCCTCAATCTGGTTTATTTGGCCTTTCTGGTGAACTTCTTTTCCTGCATTCTCCTCACTGCCCTGGGAGTAGATGTCCTGACAGCGATTGCAGCAGTGGCGGCCTCCATGTTCAACATTGGCCCTGGGCTCGGGGAAGTTGGGCCCACCGACAACTACGGTCATTTTTCCGCCGCAGTCAAGTGGGTACTCAGTTTCTGCATGCTCGCCGGCCGACTCGAGTTCTACTCGTTGATTGTGGTCATGAGCCGCATGTTTTGGCGGAAGTAGACCCCTTCGCAGGTTTTGACAGGAGGGCGGTGACCTGCCTATAATGACTGTTTTTCAGAACGAGAAACACCGGGCTAGTAACCAGCTTGCAAACCGTTCGGGAGGACGAGCCAAGTGTACGCGGTCATAGCAACAGGCGGAAAGCAATATCGAGTCACCGAAGGTGCTCGTATTCGAGTCGAGAAGATCGATGGGGAGCCGGGTCAGCAGGTCGAGTTCGGTGAAGTCCTTTTTGTGGGTGACGAAGACGGTTCTCGAGACAAGTTGCCCCCGCCAGACAAGGTCAAGGTTGTCGGAACCATCCTCGATCAGGCAAAGGGCGACAAGATCGTCGTTTTCAAGTTCAAGAAGCGCAAGATGTACCGTCGCAAGCAGGGTCACCGTCAACTGCTGACCTCGGTTCAGATTGACCAGGTAGCGGCAGCTAAAGCTGCTACCCGCAAGAAGAAGGCGGACTCGAAGTCGGTTAAGAAAGAGGCGCAGGCTCCGGCAGAAGAGGCTGGCGAGGAATAAGAAATGGCACACAAAAAGGGACTGGGAAGCTCAAAGAACGGCCGGGACAGCCACAGTCAGCGACTGGGTGTGAAGCGCTTTGATGGCCAGGTCGTAACCAGTGGTTCAATTCTCGTGCGCCAGCGAGGGACACCGATCAAACCGGGTCTCAACGTAATGCGCGGGAATGATGACACCCTCTTTGCAGTCGCTGCAGGCCACGTCAAGTTCCAGAATCGCGGGCGCAAGGGACACTTCGTTCACGTCCACGTCGCCAGCTGAGATTGCCACTCGAACAACCCAGGCGACCATGTTTATCGATTATGCCAAGGTCTTCGTAAGAGGCGGAGACGGAGGCGACGGTTGTCTGGCCTTCCGAAGAGAGAAATACGTTCCCCGCGGTGGCCCGAGCGGTGGTAATGGCGGCTGCGGTGGAAACGTCGTTCTACGCAGCACGATTCACCTCACGACTCTCTTGCCTTTCCGCTACAAGAGACACTTCAAGGCTGAACGGGGAGCGCACGGTTCGGGAAACAATCGCGAAGGTCGGTCCGGTCAGGATCTGACGGTGGAGGTTCCGGTCGGTACTCAGGTTCTCGACGCAATCAGCTCAGAAATTCTTTTCGATTTCACTTCAGCCGGCTTGGCTTGGATCGTAGCCCGGGGAGGGAAGGGTGGCCGCGGAAATGCTGTATTTGCCACCGCCACCAACCAGGCGCCTCGCCGCCATGAGCCGGGATTAGAGGGAGAGGAGCGGGAACTAGTCCTTGAGCTGAAAACGCTTGCGGATGTTGGGCTTATCGGTCTTCCAAATGCCGGTAAGTCGACTTTGATCTCCGTACTTTCGGCCGCTCGGCCGCGAATCGCAGATTATCCATTCACGACTTTGACTCCCAATCTAGGCGTAGTCAGCTGGGGTGACTACGATAGCTTCGTTGTGGCTGACATTCCGGGACTGATCGAGGGCGCGCATCGTGGAGCTGGCCTGGGGGATCGGTTCCTTCGCCACGTGGAACGCAACTCTCTTTTGGTTCATCTGATTGATGTCAGTCCGATCGGTCCGGAAGACCCGGTGGCTGCTGCTCACACAATCCAGCACGAGCTCAAGCAATACGCTGAAGATTTGAGCCGCAAACCGCAGGTTTGGGTGGCGTCAAAACTTGACGTAGCGGTCCCTGAACGTCTCGTTGCTCTCCGCGAACATTGTCTCCAGAACGACCTTCCTTTCTTCGAGATCTCTGCCGTATCAGGGCAGGGAATCTCCCGCCTCAAATTGGCTCTCGGGCGACTACTCAGCGAGATTGAGCCATGAGAGTTGCGATTCTCGGAGGAAGCTTCGACCCCGTGCACTTGGGTCATCTCGGCCTTGCCCGGGCCGCACAGAAGTTCCTTGGACTCCATCAAGTCGTATTCATGATTGCCCCCCGTCCTCCCCATAAAGGAAATCGGCTCCATACGGACGCCTATCATCGCTTCGCCATGGTCAGTCTCGCACTCCAGGAGGAGGAGCAGATGGTGACTTCGACATTCGAGTTGGATCGACCGGGTCCCAGCTATACTGTGGAGTTGCTTGACGAATGGACGCATCGGCATCCCGAGCAGGAAGTCTGTTTTCTTGCGGGCGGCGATTCTCTGCAGCAGATCCATCTTTGGAAGGATTGTGTTAGACTCCTGGAAAAATATAGCTTTGTATTCGTGGGTCGACGAGGAGCCCGAGTCGAACTGGATGAGCTTCACCTCGAATCCCACCTCAGGAACCGAATTCAAGTTTGCGTAACACCGCAACCACGACTCAAACCCGGTCAGTCCCTGCTTATCAAGATCCCTCTACCCCCGCCGGTGAGTTCCAGCTCCATTCGCTCCGCTCTAGCTCAGCGGGAAGCACCCGACTACTTGGACCCTGCCGTCCTGAGCTACATCCGGAAACACCATCTCTATGAGTGAAACGAGAACAATGCTGGGTATTGTCTGGCGAGCGATCGCCGACAAAAAAGGTGAAGATATCGTTGTGCTGGATGTGCGTGGTATCTCCTCGTTCACAGACTTCTTTGTCATTTGCAACGGTACCAACCCGCGTCAGAACAAAGCCATTTGTGATGAGGTGCTGGGCCGCTTGAAGCGGGAGTGTGGGTGCAGTCCTGCACACCTGGAAGGTCGGGAGAACTCTGAGTGGATCCTGGTGGACTATCTGAACTTTGTCGTGCACGTCTTTTCAGAGAATGCTCGTGGCTTCTACAAGCTTGAGAGGCTCTGGTCGGACGCCGTCGGTTTGGAGCCGGAAGCTCTCAGGACAGGCTCCTAACCCTTTTCAGCCTTTTGTTGGCAGGAAAAGCAAAGTCTTGCCCAAGGTAGTGCCTCCAGCCGCTTTCGTCTAATCAGCTCTTCGCAACGGGTACACTCACCAAACGATCCGCTCTTTACGCGAAGCAAGGCCTCATCCACCTGTTGCAGGAAGATCCGATCTGAGCTGCTCTTGTTGAACAGGAACTCTTTCGTATAACTACTCGAGGCTCTATCTGCCAGGTCCTGAGCCTCGCGGCCACCAGCTATTTCACGTCCATAGTTTTCCGACCGTTGCACGACTTCGATGAGTTGAGCTCTTTTCGAGACCAGCTTTTCCGCAAACAAGGTCAGATCGCTTTTCGAAAACATGGTTGGCGCTCCTATCTGTGGTACGGCAAACCCCGAATCAAGGTCAGGGCGCGATAGGTCTGTTCTAACAGCACTAGCCGAGCCAATTCGTGAGGAAGAGTCATCGGCCCAAGACTCCAGCTTTCGAGGGCCTGAGCCTGAACCTCAGAAGGAATCCCCATGAATCCCCCGACCACGAAAGTCACTTCTCTCGTTGCTCTATCCTCCAGCCTTCTCAACCGACCTGCCAGATCCCGGCTGCTCATCGTCTTGCCCCGATGATCGAGGCAAATCAAATGACTATTAGAGTTGACCTTGGCCAGCACTCGGCCAGCCTCCTTGGCTAGTCCCGAGGCTACCTGACGGACATCGCTCTTGCGTTCTTCAGCCACGGAAGTCCGTTGGCAGGACATCAACCGGCCGATCCGTTTCAAGTACGTATCTTCGAGCGTCCGGTATTGACGCTGTCGGGTTTCTCCTATCCAAAGAAAAAGTACCTTCACCCGGACAAAGGAGCCTAGCACATGATGTCGATTTCGAGGAGCAAAAAAATCCTCGGGAGAGGCCTTTTCTTCGCTCGCAGGTCACTGTCAGCGTTTAAAGGAATGTGAACCCTTTTTCGATCCTCTGCGCTTTCGGAGCAGCCCTGATTTTCCCCCAGTCCTGTGTGCTGTGCGGTTGTTTGGTTTGGAGAAAACGGACCGTTCCTCTGTGTCGAAGTTGTGAGGCCAAACTTCGCCCCTTGCAGGGAAGGCTCTGCGTCTCTTGTGGCGATCTGCTGCCCGGTCTGATGACTCTCAGCTTCGGCCTTTGTCTGCGCTGCCGCCACCATCCTCCTGACTTCGATCAGGCCTGTGCCTGGGGAGCTTATGGGAAGGAGCTGCGGCAGCTCATCTGGCATTTCAAGTATGCTGGGCATCCCAGGTTGAGCGATCCGCTTGCGGAGCTGATGTTCAGCGCCAGCGCCCAGCGGAAATGGCCACGCCCGGACGGCCTGATCCCGGTTCCCAGGCACCCCAGGAGAGTACGGCGGCGAGGCTTCGATCCGGCCTACCTCTTAGCCAGGGATCTGGCCTCGAGACTAGAAGTCCCGTTGCTTTCAGTAGCCAGCCGAATTCGCCGGACGGTTCCCCAATTTGGTCTCGACGAAGAGGCCCGGCGGCGTAACCTTGAATCCGCTTTCTGGATTGATCGGAAGCCGCATCTGGCGGATTCCTCAGTCTGGATTGTGGACGACATCCTGACCACCGGGACAACCGCCAGCGAGCTGCCCAGAGCCCTGCGGCGGGCAGGGGCCAGGACCGTCAACGTGCTGGTAATCGCCCGTGCCGTCAAACACTTTCATTGAAGCGTGTCCTGGCCAACTTCTACTCGGTAGTCGTTTTAACCGGTGTCGGAAGTGATTGTCATCTCGACGCTGGGGAGCGGATGAGCAAGGTCAGGAAGACGGCCTGAAAAGAACTCTCGTAGCCGTTGCGCCAGCTGTTCAACCCGGTTCTCGCGGTCCTGACAATGAGCGCGGATAGCATGATATAGCAAGCCCATGAAGACCATGTAGTTCTGTGCAGACCCGGTTTCATCGAGCTGGGCAAAAGCATATTGAAGCTCGAGAAAGTTCTCTGAATCCCGGACCGCAAAATAATTGTCGAGCATTTCATCAAGGCTGGATGAATAGTCCATCGCGGGGAAGGGGATACGCTTGGAGACCATCGGCTTGGAGCGACGCAACAGATCCCGCAAGAAGGGGCGATGCTGTTTCCAGAGCTTCTTAAAAGCGAGTCGTTCGGAACGTCCCCAAACCTGAAGACCCACCAAGAAGAGACAGCTTCTTTCAGGCAGAATAGAGAACTTCAGGTGGATTCCGGCTGCATCTGTTCCATCACGGTAAGGATTGGGTTCGAATCTTTTGGCGAAGTAATCGGCGTCGGGGAAAAACTCTAGAATGACTTCGGTGTTGATGCTGTAGCGGAACTGATTATGGTTGTTGAAATCAGGATCGAAAACCTCCGCCGGTTCGATGACCACAGTCTCAAACAGATCCCATAAAACGTCGTAGAGTTCGTGGTCCGGACTATTGATTGCCTCGTAATACTCTTCCTGAGTGGCGTTCCGCAGAATCTCGTAGTAGCGCCTCTCCATCAATTCGAGGATCCGTCCTTCCCACATTCAACACGCGCCGCCCGGCCCAGTGGAATGTGCAGATCAAGCCTTCCTGTAGCACTAGTCTACAATCTTACGACGGATTTCTTAATAGCGGTTGCCAACTTGTCGATTTCTTTCGATTTTGATTTGAAGGAAGGCTTCGTCAGCTCATCTATCGGAATCACCCGAGTCCGATCTTCGCTGAAGAATTGGTCGAAGTCGCGCTTCAGATCGAGAGCTCTCGTGCGCAGCTCCGAGATCAGGTTACGTAAGCCATCGACCGAAGAAGCCGGATCGAAACCCTTGCTTTTCCGGGTGCGACGCTGATCCAGATAGGAAACATAGAAATCGCTCCTCACCTGCTTGGCCTGAAGCCGGAGTTGGTTCAGCAGGAGCTTCACATCGTTCTCCAACTGAGCTTGATCGAGCGCGCCGGTTTCGTACAGGTCGAGAAGGTTGCTCAGATCGGCCGCGATGCCCAGCATACGATCTGCGGCGTGAGTCGAGGTCGTCAAAGCCAGCTCGGCAGCCTGAGGAGTCAGAGCAGGCCAGCCCTGGACGAAAGTCCAAAAAGCATCCCGTCCCCGTGCATAGCCAAACTCCATCTGCAAACGCGAAAAGAATAGATCACAGTTGTAGAGATCCCAGAGTTGGTAGCGATAACCGGGAATACCCCTGAATTGAGACGAAATCCTCCGGTAGGGGTCCACCGGGCTATAGGAGCCTCGATTGCCGATCCAGCCCGAGCCTCCGGAAGATACCGATCGGGAAACGCCGACATTGGGCGACCGGGAGACCGACGGCGTGACACTTGTCGTGCTCCGATTCGTGGTGTTCCGGTCTCGAGTCCAGGTTCTGGAAGACGTTGAAGAAGAAGACTGCCGGGTCTGCCGCTGCTGAGCCTGCAAGCCCCCAGTCAACACCAGAACCGTCAGTATCAGAGTAGTTAAGTGTCTCATTTCTCGTACTCCTGCGCTTTATACTGACAATAAGATGCGCTAAAAGCCAACCTGGGTTCACTGACCAGTGCTTGTTCAGGAAATAATGTACCAATGCTTGGAGCGCGACGCGATGGTCGGGGCGCGCGGACGAGATCGAGGCGGGCCATCAGCGAGCTCCGAGCAACAAAGAGCTGACCGTGTTGCCCACCCTCGGGCAGCTCAACAGAGCACGACTATGCCGATCGAGGCCCTCGGGCGTAACGCCTTGTCCGCGCGGCGCTTGCGGCCCTTCGCTACGACACCCTATGAATTATGTGGGCTACGCAGGCGTGGTATAAGAAATCCCATGGATCTAGGTTTACAGTTCCTCTTCATCGGTGTCGCCCTGGTGCTTGTTTTCCTGAATGGATTCTTCGTGAACGCCGAGTTTGCGATTGTCAAAGTCCGGGAGACCCGGATTGCGCAGTTAGTGCAGGAGGGCAGCCGACGGGCAAAAACTGCTCACCGCTTGATTCGCAATATGGACGAGTATCTATCTGCGACTCAACTGGGGATCACACTAGCCAGTTTGGGGCTTGGGTGGATTGGAGAGCCGGCATTTGCCTCGGTTTTCGAGCCAGTGCTGGCCTCAGTCGGACTGCTGCAGCCGGCGTTAGTCCATACCTTGTCAGCCGCAACGGCGTTCCTGCTCATTACCTTTCTCCATATCGTGCTGGGCGAATTGGCGCCCAAGTCGTTGGCGATTCAGAAGCCGGAAATCTCAGTACTCTGGACCGGCCCGCCGCTCGTGCTCTTTTACCGTATCTCCTATCCCTTCATCTGGGCCTTGAACGGGGCCGCCAATCTCCTGCTCAAGCTAGTCGGGGTCCGGCCGGCGTCGGAATCTGAACTAGCGCACAGCGAAGAGGAGTTTCGCCTCCTGCTGGCCAATTCCCATCAACATGGCGTGCTGGACCGGGACAAAGTCCAGATGTTGGAGCAGGTACTAGATTTTGCCGAGCGTTCTGTACGCCAAGTCATGGTTCCCTCGGTCGAGGTGAAGTACTTGGACACCCAAAAGAGCATAGAGGACAACCTGCGCACTGCGCGATCTGAGAGCCACACCCGATTTCCCCTCTGTGACGGCAGTCTCGACAAGGTGGTGGGACTTGTCAATGTCAAAGACCTTTTCCGTAACCTTGAAGTTCTGAAGGAGAACTTCTCTCTGGAATCGGTAACTCGGCAGGTTCATTTTGTCCCCGAGAGCAAGGACATCAAATCTCTGCTGGCTGATTTCCGCAAGACACGGATCCACTTGGCCGTCGTAGTTGACGAGTTCGGTTCGACCGCCGGAATCGTTACATTGGAAGATGTACTGGAAGAAATCGTGGGTGAGATCCAGGATGAATTCGACGTCCCCACTCCGCCTAAAATGATACGTCAGACCTTGTCCGGACAGTACCTGGTACAGGGCCGAACTCTGGTGGAAGATATCGAAGCACGCCTGTCCATCGAACTACAAGACGAAATCAACGATACGATCGCAGGCCATGTCATGATGATCCTCGGGCGTACGGCTCGGGTGGGAGACCAAATCCCGGTGGCGTCCCTCTATCGGGTCCGAGTCGTCGGCATGAAGGGGCTTCAGATCACAGACTTGGTCTTTGAAATCCTCAACTCCTGAAAAATCCATGGAAGTTTGTCTAGTTGAACCCCGCATTCCACCGAATACGGGAAACGTCGCTCGATTGTGCGCAGCCCTCGATCTTCCGCTTCATCTGATCGAGCCGTTGGGGTTCGAGATCACTGACAAAGCCCTTAAGCGGGCCGGTTTGGACTACTGGCCTCTGGTTCGGCTCTACCGGCACATGAGTCTGGATGCCTGCCTTTTGCCATTCTCCAAGCAAGATCTCTTCTTTTTCTCGGTCCATGCCAGGCAAAGTCTGTGGGATGCACGCTTTGCTCAAGACTCGCTGCTTGTCTTCGGCAATGAGATCGTCGGGCTCCCTCAGTCGCTGCGTGACAGGTATCCCGACCGCTTTTACCGGATTCCGATGCTGTCCAAGGGAGTCCGCAGCCTCAACCTGTCCAGTGCTGTCGCCGTGGCCGTGTACGAAGCTCAGCGCCAACGTCGGACGGGCTCCCAGCCTTGAGTTGAGGTCGTGCTACACTTGAAGCCAGTCTTGGCAGGAGTCTGAACATGCCCGAATTCCTTAGAAAACGAACTGCAGTCGTCCTCCAGCTCCTCTGCTACGCATGGCTGCTGGCATTGCCCCTCTTGGGCGGGGTTTCCAAGGCGATCCAGAACGGATACGTGCAGACCTATGAAAACCGAGCTATGTATCTCAAGATCCCTATTCACGGGGCACGCCAGATTGTCTTTGTGCAGCGTGCTGGATCAACGCTTGATACTTCCGGCATGGGGCAGATCGCTCTTTTCAAGATCGGGGACCAGGTACGCATCACCGATGTTGAGTTCAAGAGTAGCTATGTGCGATTCAAGTTGAGTTCAGTCGAGGGCACAAAATTCTCCGAGCTTCATTTCATGTTTCCCCGAGAACTCACCAATCTCTTTCCGCAAAAAGCCTATTTTGACGAAGCTCTCAACTATGCCTTGACTCAGGGCCGCTCTTATCGCGACATCGAGGAGGCTCGAGAGAGCTTCGTCGAGAATCAATTCGACCGCCTTCTCGATCAGTTCGCCGTTACGGCCGGAATCAGTCGGGATCAGTTGATTCGGCGGATTGCCGAAGAAAGCCCGGATCTCCAACAGTCCCGATCGGATCTGGCGGCTCGCAGCCGTGAACTCAAACAACAGCAGGGACTGCTGACGGATGAGAAGTCTCGCAGCCAGACTCTCGCCCAGGAGAATAGCGGACTAAAGCGCAAGGTCCGAGAAGCAGAAACGGGCGCCGACTCGTTGAAGGAAGAGAGATTGGATCTGCTCGATGAGCGCGATCTGCTGAGGCGAGAATTGGCCAAGCTCGAATCAGAACAGGCGGAATGGCAGCGCAGGAGCATGCAGCACGAGCAGCAAGTAGATGATCTGATCAGGAACCTCGACGTACAAAGCGATTCATCCAACGAACTGGGGAGCAAGGTGGCGTCACTGAGCAATGTTATCAGCTCGCTGAAGGAGGAGGAATCCAGGCTTTCCGACAAGTTGAGTGAGAGCGGACGTCGAGTGACTGATCTGCTTAACCAGAACACAGATCTACAGGAAGAGGTTCGAAAGCTGAAGAACCAGAAAGCCCGCCTCGATTCAAACTTGAAGGTGCTCACGACGGGGAAGAACAGCATTAACAAAACCCTTCTGGAAGTTCAGCAGGAACGGGACAACTTGCAGGCGGCTAGAGTTCTGCAAAGTGCTCTGAACTGGCAAACACAACCCCTGAACATGGTCTTGGGGAACACGCGAACGGCGGTCATTGCTCTCCACGACTACAAGATCGCCGAATTCGAATTGGAAGAGCCGAAAACCGTTGATCGCCCTTACTCATTTGTTTTGAGGCTTGAGTCTCCTGATCTGGTGAAGTTCAACGAGGAAGAGCGATCTCTTTATGAGCAGTTGGGCGAAAAGCTCACCGTCGAGACGAGTTGGAAGACGCCACTGGCCATCCAGGCGCAACTGGTGGAGGGAGATCCGTCTCAAGAAATCACACCCCGCGGTCAAGCCAGCTGGAGTTGGAGCTTCTTGGGAAGCTTGGAAGAGCCCCAGCCGGTGATACTTTCACTCAAGATCAAAGATGCTAACGGAATTGACGTGCAGCTAGCCGAAAGAGAATTCGTGTTGCACTCTGCCGGTCTTGCTGACAAGGTGAGCGATTCTTTTTCTCTCTGGTCGCTCCTGATTGGGCTGGCTGGCGGGCTGTCCATTCTTCTCTTTATGCGGCGACGTCCGAAGCCTGAGAAGAAAGCGCCACCACACCCCGTGGAATATATGGCAAAGAAGCGCCTGTAAAGAGGTCTTTGTAGCTCGAACCCATCATTCAAGCTGCTAATCCTGATGAGAGGCTAGTCTCTCCGTTTTCTTGAGTTGAGACCTGTATGAGCGAACAAGTACGGGTGTGTCTGCTGGCCTACGAAATATGGCCCTACTCTGCTCAGGGCGAGCTGGCCGAGGTGGTAGCCGGCCTGAGCCGGTCGCTAGTTGATCGGGGCGTCGATCTTCGAGTCTTTTCTCCTTGCCATGCCTCGGTGGCGGAATCGACTCAGCTGAGGAAAGTCGATGATCTGGAGCCGGTGGGAATTGGCGGCACTGACTATCGAGGTTCAATCTGGTTCGACACTGCTGCGCCAAATCATTACTTCCTGGATCAAGACGTCCTCTATTCGCGACGGGGGATCTATCAGCAACCCGATTCCACGGCGCACTATGAGGACGAGTTCGAACGGTTGATATTCTTCGTCCGGGGCTGCCTAGCCGCTTTGAAGCGGATTGGCTGGCAACCCCATATTGTTCATTGTCACGATTGGCCGGCTGCGCTCGCCCCCTCTTATCTGAAACTCCGGCTGATGGGGGATCCCTTCTACAACTCCATCGCCACTGTGCTAACGGTTCACAACGTCTTTTTCCAGGGGCGGTTCAGTGCCGACAAATTCGAATTGACCGGCTTGCCTCCCGAGCTGTTCGCCCCTCTGTCGCCCTTCGAATACTTTGGAGATCTTAATACCCTGAAGGCGGGAGTTTGCTATGCCGACGCTATTACTACGGTGAGTCCTCAGTACGCTCGCGAGGTCCAGACAGACGAACTCGGTGGCGGATTGCACGAAGTCTTCCAGATGAGAGGATCTGATTTGGTTGGGATTCTCAATGGTATTGACGTCAATGTCTGGAATCCCCGCACGGACCCGCTCTTGGTAGCCCCGTTTGGAAAGGAAGGATCCTCCCAGAATGAGGCTAACAAACGTGCTCTGCAGGGGATGGCCGGTCTGGAGGAGAGCAGACTCCCGTTGATAGGCGTGGTCATGCATGAGCCCGACGCTCAGGGGGCAGACCTGTTTCTCAGATCCTGGCCCCAACTCCGGGATCGGGCTCAATGGCTAATCCTCGGCAAGCCCGGCCATCATGGGACGACTTTGCAAGAGCTGGTTCGGGAGAGAGACGGAAATGTCTCCTTCTGCAGTTGGGGTAGTGCCTCCCAGCTTCACCAGTTTCACGCTGGATGCGACATGCTCCTCATGCCCTCGCGAGTAGAGCCCTGTGGATTGCATCAGTTCTACGCCATGCGCTACGGCTCTGTTCCTCTGGTTCGATACTGTGGAGGTCTACGTGATTCAATAGCGCCCTATGGTGAGGCTGAGAAGGCGACTGGATTCCGTTTTTTTGCCTACGAACCGACTGATTTGATTCGGACCCTGGATCAGGCGCTCGAGATTCGGGGCAATTGTCCAGAGACTTGGCGCAGCCTGATCCACAATGGAATGGAAGCCGATTTTTCTTGGCCCAGAGCGGCCTCTCAGTACCTGGATCTCTACCGGGGACTGATCCATTTGGGCTGAGTACTCAGTGTTAAGATGAGGTTCCGATGGCTGCCCGCAGGTCGAAAAAAAAAGAACTCGAGAGAATTCAGGCCATTCTCGCCGTTCTGGCCGAAGTCTATCGCAAAGCCGAATGTGCGCTACAGCACGAAAATGCATTTGAACTGCTGGTTGCCACGATTCTTTCAGCCCAGTGCACCGATGTGCGGGTCAATATGGTTACTCCCCGATTGTTTGTTGCCTATCCCAATCCCGAGGCGCTGGCGGAGGCGGATGAACAACAACTCCAAGAGTTGGTTCGAAGTACCGGTTTTTTCCGCAACAAAGCCAAGAACCTGGTCGGTATGGCTCGCAAGGTGGTGAGCGACTTTGGGGGGGAGATCCCGACCACTATGGAAGCAATGTTGACGCTCCCCGGCGTGGCTAGAAAGACGGCGAATGTAGTGCTGGGAACTGCTTTTGGTATCCCGGCGGGGGTTGTAGTGGACACCCATGTTTCGAGGATCTCCCAACGCCTCAAATTGACTGGGAAGACGGCTCCCGTTCCCATCGAGCAAGATCTAATGGAGGTAGTGCCGAAAGATCGCTGGATCGATTTCTCCCACCAGGTGATCCATCATGGTCGTCAGATTTGCCGGGCTCGCAAACCACTTTGTTCTGACTGCCGTTTGGCCGAGCTCTGTCCTTCCTTTCCTCTCTTGAGTGCGAGTTGATGCCAAGCTCGAGCCGTTACCCCCGAGTTTTCTTCGCCCTTTGCTTTGGTCTGGTCCTGTTTCTCTTTTTTCAGATGCTGAGACCATTCCTCATTTCGCTGATCCTGGCTTTGACTGTAGTCTCTCTTTTCTATCCCAACTACCAGCAATTACGGAGCAAGTTGGGTCAACGCAGCGGGCTGAGCGCCATGATCATGTGTGCTATCGTGACCTTTCTCGTCATCATTCCACTTCTTCTTGTATCTCTGGCGCTGGTCCGAGAACTCAACGCAGCCTACGACAGTTTCCTCATCAACCGGGATCAGCTGGCGGCCATCCTCCCAGGCTCTGGAGAGGGTTTTGCCGGCGAGTTATGGCGCCGCCTGGGACGCTACCTGGCCCTGGAGGGGATGGACCTGGCTACGCTGATTTCGGCCTTGGTTGACCGCACCGGTGCTTACCTGGTGTCACATTCGTCCTCTATTTTGGGCGGAGTAGGAGCGCTCCTGCTCAACTTTCTGGTCATGTTGCTCAGCATGTTCTTCTTTTTTCGAGAGGGGGATCAATTTCACAGAGAGGTTCGGAGTTTGATTCCGCTCTCTCCCACCCACAAGGATCGCGTTTTCAGAAAACTGAGGGAAATAACGGAAGCGACCTTTTTCGGGATTTTTGCTACCGGAATCTGTCAGGGCTTGGTGGCTGGGCTCATCTTCTTTGCTCTCGGCATCCAGAATCCCCTGCTGTGGGGTACCGCGACCGCCTTTTTCTCCGTGTTACCCGTGGTCGGTACTTCTGCAGTGTGGATCCCGATGGCTGCTTATTTGATCCTCTCAGGGTCTTTGGCGCGAGGGATCGTACTGTTGATTCTCGGAGCCTCCGTGATTGGGCTGGTGGACAATTTTGTTCGCCCAATGATTATCAAGGGTCGATCGGAAGGAATGCATCTCCTGCTGGTCTTCTTTGCTCTGGGCGGCGGAATCTACTACTTCGGCCCGGCTGGTCTGGTGCTGGGTCCCTTAGTCATCTCTTTGCTACTCACGTTTCTCGAAATCTACAAGGAGGAGTTCAAAGAGCACTAGTGACAATCACATGGACCTCTTTTGGGCCATGGACTCCGATCACGAGTGTTTTCTCAATGTCGGCTGTGCGGCTGGGTCCAGTGACCAGGGTCAGGATGCTGCCAGTTTCCGAGGGATTGTGACTCTCCAGCACCTGGGGCAGGTTGGAAAGGATCGCATCGCCTCGAATGAAGATTAGTATTCTGGGTGGGAGAATGGCAAACAGGCGACCCTTTCCAGGTCGAAGCTGGATTCCGAGACTTCCGGTTTCAGCCACACCCCAGTCAGCGCTCACGGCCCCCAGCTCAATTTCCGTCAGAATCGCTCGCCGGTAGGGCTTCGTATTGAGAACCACCGGGAGCTCAAATCTGCCCCGATGGTGGCGACTGCTCATCAGTTTTCCCGCACCGAACCCGGCAGGATCCCGAAAACGCACTTCTATCCCGTGCCGTTCGAAGATCTCAGGCGACTCCCAGTAAAGATCTTGACACCCGGTTTGCTCCAGTATTTTCTGCACCGCCTCGCTCAGCGCCGCCGGTTCATCAACCAGATGGACGTTCACGTCAACAAGGCGAGCCTGGGTTACGAACTCTTTAACCGGATCCAGGTACTCGGGGAAGGGAGGGAGTTCAGTTGGGATTCCGGGGGGGTTGCTTTTGCTCAGCGCTTCCCGCACCTGGCTGATCATCTTGGCTCGGCTCATGATGAACTCTCGGACCTGTAAAGTTCTCGAAAGGTGCGCTTCGGGATCTCTGGGAGGTCTCGAGAAGCCAGCCAGGATGAGGCTACCGGCAAGCGAAAGTGGCGGCTGAGGCGGGTTGGATCCATTCGCCGAAACCACCGGCTGAAGCGCTCATAGTTTTCTTGTTTGGAGCAAATCTGGGACCAAAGGCGAAAGCTCATCTGTTCGAACGGCAAGTGGCCGGCTCGCTGATTTTTCTGTTCCTGGACTGTTTCGCGGAGCTTGAGCAGTATCTGCGGAATCTCGATCTTGACCGGGCAAGCCTCATGGCAGGCGCCACACAGGGAAGATGCAAACGGGTGTTGGCGGGCCGGGCTTTCATTGCGAAGCTGCGGGGTCAGAATCGCACCTATAGGTCCCTGATAGATCGATCCGTAAGCATGGCCTCCGATGCTCTGGTAGACCGGACAGACATTCAAGCAGGCTCCACAACGAATGCAGGCCAGGGTCTGGCGCATCTCTTCATCCGCGAGTACATCAATTCGACCGTTGTCGAGGAGGATTAGGTGAAATTCGGTGGGCCCGTCCAACTCCCCGGGCCGTCTGACTCCGTGTACCAGATTCACATAGCAGGAGATCTTTTGACCGGTCGCGCTTCGGACGAGGAGTTTAAGGAACGCGGGCAAGTCACGGACCCGAGGGAGCAGTTTCTCGATGCCCATCACTGCCACGTGTATGGTCGGAGTCGACATCGCCATGCGGGCATTGCCTTCATTCTCGACGACCACGATCGTCCCGCTTTCCGCGATGGCAAAATTCACACCCGTAATCCCGAGCCGAGCCGTCAGGAAATCAGCCCGGAGGAGTCTTCGGGCTGCTGCCGTAATCTCTTCGACATCGCAATCCGGGTCCATCCCGTGGGCTTCAGCGAATAACTCACTGACCTGTTGGCGTGAGAGATGGAGGGCAGGAGCAATCAGGTGGGAGGGAGTCTGCCCCGCCAGTTGAACGATGTACTCTCCTAGATCGGTTTCGATTGGAGCGATCCTCTCCCGTTCCAGAGCAGCGTTGATGTGAATCTCCTCTCCCACCATGCTCTTGCTCTTGACGACCTTTCGGATTTCATTGGCTTGTGCCAACTCGAGAATGTAGTCGACCGCTTGCCGCGCGCTACTGGCCCAGAACACCTGTCCACCCCAGCCCTGGATCTGCTGCTCCAGCTGTTCCAGATAAGTCCCCAGATTCCCCAGCGTATGCATCTTCACCTGATGGGCATAGCTGCGCAACTGCTCCCAGTCGTCAACTTCAGATAGGGCCTCCGAGCGGTGCTCAAGGGTGGTGCCAAGCGTATGCTTGAGGTTCTTGCGCAACTGGCTGTCCTGTAGAGCCGTCTGGGAAGCTTTGCGGATATCCATGCTCAATTTCCCTGAGCCGCAAGGACTTCGATGGTGTGCAGAGTCTTGACCGGCGATTGGCGGCGAGAAAGCAATCCTTGCAGATGCATCAGGCAGCTCGAGTCGTTGGCGATCACGTAATCTGCTCCGCTGGCCTCGATCGCCAAAATCTTGTCCATTCCCAACTCCGTCGAGATTTCCGGAAACTTGACTGCGAAGGTGCCACCGAAACCACAGCACCGATCGGAATCGCTCATTTCGATGAGCTCCAGCCCGACAACTTGGCTCAATAACTCGCGAGGTTGGCTTGCCACTCCCAGTTCTCGCAACAGATGACAAGAGTCATGGTAGGTCGCCCGAGCCTCGAAACGTGCGCCCGTATCGCGGACTCCCAGAATCGAATAGAGAAAATCACTGATCTCCAGGGTCCGATTTGCCAGATCGCGCGCCTGCTCCTTCTTAGACTCCGTCTCGAACAGTGTCGGCAAGGCCCGGATCATCGCCGTACAGGACCCGGACGGCACTACTACCCACTCACTGCCGGCATAAATCTCAAGCAAATGATCAGCAACTTTGCGGGCTTCAGGCCGGTAGCCACTATTGAAAGCCGGCTGGCCGCAACAGGTCTGCCTGGGATCGAAAGAAACCTCGACCCCGAGACGTTCCAAGAGCTTTACCGCGTCCAGCCCGACCTTGGGGAAGAGCTGATCGACTAGGCAAGTCACGAACAAGGAGACTTTCATACAACTGTTTCGATCTTGAGGTTTGCTACGGAGGTTGTCAAATCGCCTCTCCGGCTGTGATCAAGCTCCCGGGGAAGAGAAAATTGGTGTGCTAAACTGAAGCAAGTTCGGATGCTTGCGGTCTGAACTGGTGAGGCTCCTCTTCGACACGGAGAAGATAAATGAGCTGGTCATTCTTGCTAGGCATTACCTTTTTGGGGACGTTCTTTGTGCTCGCAAAGTGGCGCCATCGCCTGTCGCCCTGCTGGGTGTTGCTGGTGGCTCTGCCGTTGCTGATAGTCTCCCTCTGGATACAGTTTGGTCCACTGGGACTTCCCGCTCATGCCGAGGCGGCTTCGATTGGAAAGACCTATGATCTCAGCGGTCGGCTTTTCACGCTTGAAGGCGAGAGCGTCAATGCCACCGACTATGACGGAAAGCTTGTCTTCATCAACTTCTGGGCGACCTGGTGTGGACCCTGCCGTGCCGAGATGCCCTCGATGGCAAAGCTCTACGAGGAATTTGGCGATGCTGGACTGGTGATGCTGGCCATTACCGATGAGAAGCCTGAGACGGTCCGCAAGTATCTGGAAGATACCCCATATCCCTTCACGGTATTGCTCGATCCGGATGCCATTCTTTTCCGCCGGCTGCGGGTGCGTGGTCTCCCGACCACCTTCGTCTTCAACGCGAAGAGCGTATTGCTACTCGAACATGTCGGTGGCCTCAACTGGAGCAAGCCTAAATTGCTGGACGAATTTCGCCGATTGCTCGAAAAAGCCGAGTAGGATCAACGCAAGCGGATCCGTCGGATCTGCAACTGCGCGGGAGCGGTCTTTCGCCACTGCCCCAAGATGGTGTTCGTAAACAGGGTCCTTCCCCCATCGGCAGACACGATCCCGTTTGGATGGCTGAGCGTGGCCACGTCTTCGGCACCATCCTGGTGGCCGCTCTGCCCGGTGCCAACTAGCAAGGTGACCTCGCCGTCAGGCTTCACTCTCCAGACAGATTCCCCAAAATTTGAGATGTACAAGAAGCCGAGCTGGTCCACACTCAGCCCTCCCAGGCGCCCCCACGACGGGATAGGTTGCTGCAGCTCGAGGGTCTCGACTTGCACTTGAGCTCGGGCAGCGGCGAGATTCACTCCCCAGGCGGCCACCGCACACAGCAACAGACGGTTCCAGCTTGTCTTCATCCCTCGCATCATCACTCCCCTGGTCTTGGGTTGAGACGCACGGCGCTGCGCTTGATTGTATTCGGATTCCGCGTGCCGACGATAGCATCGATCCGACATATGGGATGTGGTGTCGGTGGACGGACCCGTACCGCCGTAAGTTGTTGAAAAGAAGGAATGCCGGGGGACGGAATTGAACCGCCGACACGGGGATTTTCAGTCCCCTGCTCTACCGACTGAGCTACCCCGGCTCGCAGAAGTTTCAGATTCTACCAGAAATTGTTCTCGGTGCAATGAGTTTGCCGAGTTGCTCAGTGGATGCCAGAGTTAGCTTGAGTACTGCATTTCGCGCGTCCGCTTTCGGTACCAGCCACCCGATTCGGGTTCGAAGATCGTGCAATGATCCATCGTGCCGCCGTAAACATGAAGGGTGATCGACGGCCGGTCAGAATAATGGTTGAAGATGGTGTGGTATTCGAAGGGCGGGATCAGCGCTCCCGTCATCCCGGGTCCGGCATGAACCGTCTGCTGGGGTTGAAATCGCATCCGGTCATCAATCTGCTCTGCCAAATCGAACTGGGTGACTTCGACGCACCCCTCGAGAACACCATCGACACACCAGATCCCGGCGTGGTCATGTAATGGAGTTCCCTGACCGGGCCCCCAAACCATGGAGATCACTTCGTAGCCGAACTCCGAACTCCGGTACACCAGGCGCCTCGCATAACAGTCCTCCTGCGGCTGTTTCAAATCGCAAGGGAGCACCGCCAGACGTTTTTCAATCAATTCGACCAAGCCCAGGCTGACCCGTTCCGTAATCGCTGTAGTCGATTCGGCTTGGACCGCCTCATCGAGGATCGCCACCATCTTGTCGCTTCCCTGGAATTCTTGTGTCAGCACTTGCTCCTCTTTCCCGACAATTCTACCCTTCGCTTCTTCCTTAAATGCTAGTTCATACAACCGGAGGGACGCAACTGAATCACTCCCAGATGATACCGCCCGATCATCCCGAGAATCGACCGATGGGCGACGAATCGGCCGAGACTGTAAACTTTTTTGGTCCGGCGATCGTCTATATGGTGACAGGGCTCCAAGGAGAAGACCAATGGCACAGCTGGCCACTCAATTTCCCAGATCGTCTCGCGACACGCTTTACGAGGATATCGTCGAGAGTTTAGAAAACCTCCCGGAAGTCCTTCGAGCAATCTTCACGCGAAGCCATTATGACGGCATGACGGTGCCGGAGATTTCAGCCGAGTTGAATATTCCCTGCGAAACCGTGAAGCGTTTACTGGCAGATGCCAATCTTATCTTCTACGGTAACCTCCATCGTTTTCGGTCTGATTCCTGATCTGTGATCATTCTGGCTTCCGCTTCCCCGCGAAGAAAAGAGTTACTGGCTCGTTTGGGCTGGCCTTTCGCAGTGCACCCCAGCGGTGTCCCTGAGGACGATGTGGTGGGATCCCCATTACAGGTTGCCCGTACCCTGGCTCAACGAAAAGCGATTTCAACGCCCGCCGATGCCGGAGATCTGGTGCTAGGAGCCGATACGGTACTCGATGTAGATGGAGAGATCGTGGGAAAACCCGCAGACCTGCTGCACGCCCGTGAGATGCTGGCTGCGCTGGCCAGCCGTCGCCATTCGGTGATTACCGGGCTAGCGTTGTGTCGCAAGGGGGAGTGCACGGTGACAGCAGTCGAGACACGGGTCAGCATGAAAGCCTATTCGGAGCGTGAGATCAGGGCATATGTTGCGAGTGGTGAGCCGCTTGACAAAGCCGGGGCGTATGCCATCCAAGGGCTGGGAGGAGCCTTGGTCGATACAATTTCCGGTTGCTATCTGAACGTCGTGGGACTGCCTTTGTGTGAGTTGGGTCGGCTGCTCAGGGAGCACGGTGTCTCGGTCATTTCACCAATCTGTAGGGATCTTGCAAATCGACCCTGCCCCCGTGAGCACCTGCTGGACTAGCCATTCATGCGATTCGAACGGTGTCCAGATCCTGGTAGATCCGCTTGACCAATTCTTTTCCGTAACGTCGCTCCAGTTTTCGGATCTTGAAGTGTCCTCGGGCCATGTTCTGGAAGTGGTCGATGAACAGAGCGTTGACAGCGGCACCGCCCACCGCCCCGATCGCCGGAATTGCCATGGCGGCTACTTTCTCCGAGACAATGATCCCGAAACGAGAACTGATGGCAGACAAGAAACGGACCAGTGCCGGCGCCCCTTCTTTCGTAAATCCACGCTCTGCCAAATGCCGGGCCGCTTCAGCAACCGAATGTGCCAGAGCCGCCCGGACTGCATAGTACCCGGTTTCAGCTGCATCGTCCTGATCTCCGGGTCCTCCCAAGGCGAAGACCTCAAGGCAGGCCAGCTGTGCTTCAGGCTGTGCGAGATCTTCCTGCTCGCTGCGTGCGATATCCGCAATCGAGCGCAACATCAGGGTTGTTGAGAGGGGTAACTCGATGGGCAGAGCGGCTAGTCCAAAAGCCCCTCCCAGTCCGCCCGTGCCGACTACCGCTATTTTGTGAAGGCGCTCCCAGGACCGCCGCGAGCGCGAACCCAGTGTGGCGAGCGCGACTTCGAGAGCCCTTCGCAGCGAGAGGTCAACCGCCTTTTGAATGGCCTGGGACCACTTCTCCGGAAGCAAGGCGAACCCTTTCTCTAGTGGAGCTCCAAGTAGATTTGTCAGTTTGGCAGCCAGCCCGGGGTTCTCGAGCAGATCTCGGGCTACTCTCAATTCCGCCAAGTCCTCCTGCGTCAGTTGCATTCCTTCCAGTGTATTCCGGAACTTTCCTGGGTACAATTCGGCTCGATCGGGTATTGGGAGATGAACTCAAATCTCGGTGGCCGTATCATAGAGGACCGGAAGCATGAAGACTGGAGGTCAAACATGACACTCACAACCAGGATCCTCCTGAGCGCCTTGCTTATTGTCTGGCTCGTCGCGACTCAGGTAACCGCCTCAGACCAGGTGTTCGCGACCGTTGGAGCTGGCAAGACAGGGGAACTCATCTTCCGAACTGTTTTTCGAATGACCAATGAATCTGCTGTCGAGCAGTCCTTTCGAGCAGTCTTCCGAGGCGTGGACGGGAGTCTCGTAGAGGCTGATCTGGAGGCTTTCTGGACCACTCTCGGGAGCCTGGAAAAGCATGGCGATGGTTGGCACGTGAGACTGCCAGCCAAGGCGTCAGTCGAATTGGCCCTTGGCGCCCAAGGCCAGGCCTGGTTCGGCTGGGCCCGTCTGAGCAGCGAGTCGGAGATTCCGGTCACCTCATTCCTGCAAATGGCGGAAGGGGAGCTGGAGAGTCCGGAGACCCACTTGTTCGAAGACCTTGTCTTTCGAGAGATCGAGGTGATGTCCACTGGTGGCTCTCGCGGGTTTGCGTTTCCTATCACATTCATCAATTCGACCCGCGACTACAACACTGCTTTCGCTCTGGTGAACCTCTCGGACCGTACAGCGGAGGTCGAATTCAGATTGCGACCGGATGAGATCAAGACGGTGCGGCTTGAGCCCCGAGCAGTGTTCCGAGCCTATTTCGACGAATTCTGGGAACTGGCGTTTCCCGAGATCTTTCCGTTCCGCTTTGACGGGGTCAACCTGATTCGTTCCGATGCCCCACTGGCAATGACTGTGCTGCGTACCCTGAACGGATTCCCACTCTCAGGAGTGGAGGTTACGACCCTCCCAGCAGCGGGTGAATCTTTCCAGGTTCCGGTCGGTGAGGAGATCGAACTAAAAATCGGTGAAACCGTCAACGTCAGCGAAACTGACCTGGAATTGACCTTCTGGAACGTGGCCGAAGATTCCCGCTGCCCGATTGGAGTGGATTGTATCTGGGAAGGGCGCGCAGTAATCGAAGTGCGTAGTCGCACTCGAGGGGAAGAGAATCAGTCCCAGCTCATCTTCCAGGCTCGTAAGTCAGAGCTGGCTTCTCGCATCGTTAACCTCTATTCGATTGAGCTTGGTGCAGTGACCCCGATTCCGAACATCGCGAAAGGCCCGATTCAGGTCGGAGATTACCGCATAAGACTGCAGGTTAGGCAGACTCAGAACTAGGAGCACAGCCTCGCCTAAGGGTGTAGTGAACTCTGGCTCAGGCCGTGCGCTGCGCTACCGCTTGCGGCATTGAGAGTCGTGCCGTGAAGTTCACTGTGGTCGATAACCGAACCGTGGAGTTGGAATGATGGCTCTGAGAACGCCAAGCGGCAGCGCGAGCGTCTACCCTCCGAAGCCTTGGCAAAGGGGGGCGGGAAAGTCAGACTCGTTGGCACCTGGACACCGGCTCCCCTTTACTCCTGAGAGACCGTTGCTGTGCATTCCTCTCCCAAGTCCAGGCCCCGCAACGAAGGATGCCGAGTTCAATGCCGCCGTTACCCGAAGGGAACAGGCTCCCACGCCAGACCACCCTTTGGTTGACAGAGTCGGGCCCCGATTCTAAGATATCGATCTCGGCAGAGCGGGAATAACTCAGTGGTAGAGTGCGACCTTGCCAAGGTCGAAGTCGCGGGTTCGAATCCCGTTTCCCGCTCCATCTCCCCGCTTGCTCGCCGATCGTATTCCAAGCACTGTGTGGCCACCCGGGGAGCCAAAGAGCAGGCCGTCAATCATCCAATGAGAAGTACAGGCCGCAGTCTGACTAATTCACCGCGAATCCCCAGACTTTCTCGAGCTGAGCGATCCTAAGTTTTTTGATGCAGCAGCTGTAAGTTGCTTTCGGATAGTCGTTTACGGATCTCCCGCCGATGTTTCCTGGATCTGGCACGAGAATTGATTAAGGAGTTCTCCGATGGTAGCGGGACAACTGCCCAAGTTTTCCTGAGGAGGATTCAGATGATGAGACTCGTACCGTTGGGCCTTCTTTTAGGTTTCGGAGCCGCTTTGCTCGCGCCTCCGAGCCAAATCAAACTGCAGAACCGATCCGACGTTTTGGAGATCTGGCTGGAGCCCGACATGGGATCCGATGTGATTCTGGAGGAGGCGAAACTCCAGATTCTGAAGGGTGGCAGCCGCATCCTCTCTTTCTTCTCCGACTTTGCCGGTCCTGGATCTCGCAGCTTCGTGTTTCTGGCTGATCCCGTTACCCACCGCTATCACACAGTTGTGTTCGAGCCACTGGCCGCGCGAGAGGAAGGAGATCCAGTTATGGCTCCTGATGAGATGAAAAGAGTATCGGAGCGGTTGGAATCGGTGGACTGGGCCCGATTGCCGGGCTCCCGGCAAGACGCTCCCCAAAGGCCCTGGGAAGAGAGCAGTCGGGTAATCCCACCGGCCGGGACACGGACCGGGCTGGTTTGGGCGGAAGGCAGGATAATTCCGGGAGACGGACAACCCACTCCTGAGCCCGGAGCGGGGGACTGTTGGGGCAGTCATAGTGTCGCCCTCAGAATATTGGGCCGGGCCTTTCTCCCCTTGACAAGCACTGAGGTTGAACTCAGATGGCAGGGCACTGAAGATCCGGGGAGTGTCTGCAGTCGAAGAGGATTCTGTTGGGCAGCCACTTCGAGTCGGATAGGAAGCGATTGGGTGGTCGATCGCTGTCTGCCACTCTTTGAGCGCTATGCTGGTAGCTTCGGGAGAGTCGTCCGGGAGGCTCGCTACCGGAGTGATGACGTTACTTCCGATCCGTTGAGGCCGGAAGTTTCCCAGCTCATTGCGGTTAATCGATCGTCCTGTGCCAGCGGTGGCAGTACTGCATTTCTATCCCATACAGATTGGGAGCGAGCGGGCCTGCCTATCTTTGGGGCGATTGCCGAAAGGAAACTCGACAATTGCGGTTGTTAGTGCTGAACGCAGCACTAGGAGCCTGTCCGTGACCGTTCATCACCCGAAAAATGCCGTTCGCTGACGCGGGGCTTGAGAAGACTCCCTCAAAAACCCACAATAGAGACACATTCCAACTATAGGGGGGAAATATGTCTCGAACTGTCCCGGTGAAAGATCTGATCCTTATTCCTGCGATTATTTCGCTAGTCATTACTTTGATTCGCTTGGCGGGGGAGGTCATGGGAGGTTCTGCCCTCCTTTTCAACTCGGCCGCGGGGGGCGGAGGCGCCCTGATCGGTATTTCCTGGCTACCGCCAATCTTCGGAGCCTACTTCGCCTGGAAGCTGATTGCTCAGGGAAGCATGACAACGGGCACCGGAAGAACTGCTGGGATGGCGGCGCTTGGATTATTGCTGATTATTGCCTGCATGTTCCTCGGCGGGCTGGCCTTAGGGCCAAATAGCCAGTGGCTTGCGCTTGTTGCGGCAGTCGCTTCGGGGGGAGCCATCTGGATTTGCAAGCGCGGCTGGAAAGAGCTCAATGCAGTGTTGCTAGCTTATGGCCTGGCAGCCCGCATCCCAGTGGCTGTGATCATGCTCATCGCAATGCTCGGGGATTGGCGCACTCACTACGATTTGGCACCGCCCGGTTTTCCAGAGGGCATGAATGTTTTCTTGAAGTGGATTTTGATCGGATTGGTTCCCCAACTGACGATCTGGATCGCCTTTACGATGATAATGGGTTCGCTTTTTGGAGCACTCGTGATGTTGGTAAAGGGAAAACAGGGGGCCGCCGCCCCCGCGTAGTAAGGCATTAACCGGAGGGCTCGCGGTTTGGTGAGCCCTCCGGGAATTAGGTCAGCCCGACCTTCGGCTGCCGGGTTCTTCTCAGGGTCGACGATCAGGCAGGATCTTGAAGTCCGGCCAGCAGATATCCGGATTGTCTCCGAATGCGGGGTCGTCAAATCCGAAGAAACGCTGAGTCGCTGCACCTCCCTGGGGTCTCTCGAACTTGGGATCCAGGATCTTGCCGATCTGATCACGCGTATCCAGCAAGTGGTGGCGTGTGGTGGAATCCGCGCTCTTGCCGAGAGCCCGATCCAGGTCGGCGACCAATTCGATCAACTGACCGCGGAACAGTGCTCGGGCATCGTTTGTGGGAGGAGCACTACCGTTCAGGCGACTGTCCAGTGTTTCCAGAAAGAGCCGCTGGAGATTGCGCCGAAAGGGATCGATTTCCACCCGCCGTTCCCCGAGCTCCCGCCAGATTTCGGACCTCAGGTCATTCAAGAAATCGACTGCTGCATAAGCACTTTCACCGTCGAGAGCTTCCTGTTCTACGAGTTGCTGAACCCGATTCGGATTCAGTAAGGATCCTAGAATGCCTCGTTGGGCATTGCGAATCCGATCCAACACTCCGACCGGTTCGATGCGCCGCAAAATCTCCGGATCAATCAGGAAATCGGGCGTCTCGAAGGCGTTTGCATTGAGGAACTGGATAGCGCCGGCCTGCCGGGCACGGGGAACGGGTTCGAAGCGGACCCCATGCTGGCCGGCGTGTTTCTGCTGAGTCAGAAAACCGCCAACCAAGGAGACGACGTGTCGCATCTCCCTCGACCACTGGCCCAATAGGGAGCCATACATGTCTTCTAGTTGAGTCCAGTTCTTTCCTTCCTGCTTGGTGGCAGGGAGCAACATATCCGCCACCCGGCGCAGGTTCTTGAGTCCCAATTCGGTGGCTTGGACGGGATCGACGTCACCCACGGCTTCGGTCTGGGCCTGGGGATCGGTACCCGCAGCATCGGGAGTAGTGAATCGGAGCCACGGCTTTTCGTCCTGAACTAGAGCCCATTGGTTGAGGGTCTTCAACTCGTCGTCCGGAGTCGTGGCTCCAGTGATGGGTTTGTAACCCCACATCGTGGCCCATTTGTCATAGGGCCCGATTCCGGGAAAGAGATCTTCGACCGGGATCCCGTCCTCAGGCTGAGCTACATAGTTGAAGCGGGAGTAGTCCATCAGGGTTGAGACATGACCCATTTCCTTGACCCACTGCGGATCTCGAACCTGCGCGAGTGAGTACTGGGAACTGGCTTTCATATTGTGTTGGAAGCCCAGCGTATGCCCGACCTCATGGGCGACAACATAGGCGAGAAGCTCTCCCATCAAATCATCCGGGAAGGGTAGCTGTTGGGCTCGCGGATCGAGGGGGCCGACCTGCAGGAAATACCAGGCGGTCAGGAGCTTCTGGATATTGTGATACAATTGGATGTCTGTTTCCAGAATCTCGCCGGTCCGCGGGTCGTGAACGTGGGGGCCCGACGCGTTCTGAGTGGTCGAGGGCAGCCAGCGGATCACCGAGAAACGAGCGTCTTCGGGATGCCACTCGGGATCCTCCTCCGGATTGGGAGCATCGCGAGCGATGATCGCGTTACTAAACCCAGCTTCAGCGAAGGCGGGTTGCCAGACTTCGACTCCCTTCTTCATGTACGGAATCCATCTTTCGGGTGTGGCCGGGTCGATCCAATAGGTGATGGGTTTGACCGGGTCGGAAAGAGCCGCACTGGGATCTTTCTTTTCCAGCCGCCAGCGGGTGATATAGCGACGCTCTGAAGCCTGGTGCTCAGATCGGCTGTAATCCGTCTGCCGGACCGAGAAGTAGCCGACACGCTCATCGAAGAGTCGAGGGGTCATCGGTTCCTCGGGGAGCTTCACCATGCTGTAATGCAGCACTACGGTGGCGCTACCCGGGCTCATCCCGGCTCGCCCGCGACCCGCCCGCCCCGGGCCCTGCCAGCTCCCTGTTCAGCCGGCCGCGTATAAGTGTGGCTGGCTCGAACCTCCACGTTGGTGGGAAAAGAGAGCGCTTGCTCGACGAAGGATCGTGCGGAATCCAGGGCCCGCGCCTGTAACCGGGCCTTGGCACTCATTTCGAAAACGTCCGTCGTATAAAGACTGGTGACGTCGATGACGGCGGAATCTGTTTCGCCTTCGGCCAGGACGGGAAAGGATCGAATGATGGTGTCGTTGTTGGCGGACGAGACAGCCAGACTCTCGGGTCCATCTTCCGCAACGACGTTGTACTTAACTTCACGCAAGAGAATGTTATCGTTCTTGCGCTCCCAGCGGACAACGCGCGTCCCCAACTTCTGACCGCCGTAGCCTGCTCCATCGGTATTTTTCGCAACCCGGTTGACGAGCAAGAATTCGTTGTTGAATTCGCTGACGGGAATCTCGAAGAAGAGCTTGCTGCCGATTCGATGAACCTTGAGGACTCCGTCATCAGTGACGGCCTTATCGTTAATCACCTCGGCATAGGGCTTGATCTGCGGCTCATCGCCGTTCTGGCCATCGCCGCCGCCCCGCCTTCCTCCTCGTCCAGGCTGGGCAAGAATTGAGCCGGCCAACGCGAGGGTGACCGTCAGGCAAACGAGTAACCTGGCTGAGTTCCTTCTCACTCCTTTCACTAGAAACCTCCTTCTTTTGTTTGATGTTGGAGCCTCGGGCAACTGCAGTTTTCCGTGCAAATCCCTAAGCGTCTCCTTCGGTACCGGTCGCTTTGTCTTCTTATATCAAGACGCCACCTGGACGTTACCTGTTACGCCACCAAGCCCAGCTACCGCTTGGTAAAGCTGGGAATTGGAACCCCGGACCCTTGGACTCCTTCTCCTGATGCTGCGCCAGCCGGATACCAAAGCGGCAAAATCTTAGTACTTTAGTTAGCCACGAGCTTCTCCCACCCTTATAATCTCCCGCCATGAGTCCCGTCATTGCAGCTTTGATTTGTTTTGTCGCCTATCTCCTCGGGTATCACCTGTATGCGAAGCACCTGGCCCGAAAAGTCTTCAAGCTTGATCCCGATCGGGTTACTCCTGCCCACGAACTGAAAGATGGCATTGACTACGTGCCGAGCAACAAGTTTGTGCTGTTTGGCCATCATTACGCTTCGATTGCCGGCCTCTCCCCGATGCTCGGACCCGCGATCGCAGTCATTTGGGGATGGGTGCCTGCCATGTTGTGGGTGGTCTTCGGCACACTCTTCATCGGCGCAGTCCACGACTTCAGTGCGCTCGTGATTTCGATGCGGGCTAAAGGGAAGTCGGTGGGGAAGGTTGCCGAGGATATCATCGGAGCTCGGGCCAAGACCCTTTTTCATATCTTGATTTTCTTCCTGATCGCTCTCGCAATGGGTGTTTTTGTCAACGTCTGCGCGACGCTGTTAAGCACGGCCTACAATCCGGAAGCTTTTTATCCCAGTTCCTTCTTGATGATCGTGGCTCTTGTGATGGGATTCCTGGTCTATCGACGCGGCTGGTCGATAGCACCGTTGACGGCGATTGCGTTTGGCTTGACTCTGCTGAGCGTATGGGCGGGAACCCGTCTACCGATCCTCGACCTTTCTCTCAACCAATGGAGCTTGATCCTGCTTGGATACGCCTTCCTGGCATCTGTCTTGCCGGTGTGGCAGCTCTTGCAGCCGAGAGATTTCATCAACTCGCTTTTGCTCTACCTGGGCCTGGGGTCGATCTTGCTCGGCTTCTTTGTCCTCAATCCGAGTTTCGCAGCTCCGGCGGTGCAAGCAGCTCCGACCGGAGCGCCCCCGATCTTCCCTTTTGTTTTCATCGTGATCGCTTGTGGGTCCATTTCAGGCTTCCATGGCCTGGTCTCTTCAGGGACCACAGCCAAACAAATCGACCGTGAGACCGATGCGCCTTTGATCGGATATGGGGGAATGATTGGAGAATCCGTGCTCGGCCTGGTTGCGGTGCTCGCCTGTACGGCCGGATTCGTCAATCCGGAGGCCTGGCAGGCCCATTACAGCAGCTGGGATTTGGCGCAGGGTCTGGGTCCCAACATGCAAGCCTTCATCGATGGCTGCGCCCTCTTCCTGGGTCAACTAGGGCTCCCGATTGATGTTGCCAAAGCCTTCGTGGCGCTGATTGCAATCTCCTTCGCGCTAACCAGTCTCGACTCAGCTACCCGACTACTCCGATTCAATATTTCGGAAATGGGAGAAACGGCCAAGGTCCCGGCCCTGGCAAACCGTTACTTCGCTTCGACCTTGGCCGTGTTCGCGATTGGGTTCTTCGCTTTCTATCGCATCGGAGGCCAGCCGGCCGGTCTGGCCCTCTGGCAACTTTTTGGAACCACCAACCAGATCATGGGCACGTTGACGCTGGTGGCGGTGACGCTCTATCTGCTCCAGCGAGGCCGGCCGGTTTGGTTTACTGCTCTGCCGGGAGCCTTCATGTTGGTCACGACGATGACAGCCATGGTCATCAAGCTGCGGGACTTCTGGAACCTCCAGACCTATTTGTTGCTGATTCTGGGGCTGGGTATCCTGGTGTTGGCTGTCTGGCTGACGGTCGAAGCCGTGATTCGGTTGCGCGCAACGCAGCGCAGTTGACAGGCTCCTAGGCCCAAAGCAAGTACATCAGTGTTGATTCCAAGGGCCTGAAAAGGCCCGAAATGCCAGTCCTGACGGGTATTCTAGGGTTGCAAAAAAACTCTGGAAAACACCGAAAAGAAAGGCATTTCAGGTGAACCCAAAAGATATCGAAATCCTGCGCAAACGGCAATCGGAAAGTGAAGATCGATTAGATCGGAGTTGGATGCCGGAGAAGGGCCGCCTGGTTCTGCGCGAGGGCAACATCCATTATGCGATTTCGGATCGAGTCCGAGCCGTGGACTGCGGGGGGCTGGGTGTGATCCAGCTGCTGGTCAAGCAGCTGGAACTGGCCGAAACCATCGACCAACGGGTGAAGGTGCTGGAGCGGCATCTGCCGTACCGGGAATCGGATCATGTGCTCAATCTGATTTACAACGTCATGACGGGCGGTAGCTGCCTGCAGGACGTGGAGGCTCGACGCCGGGACCCGGTGTATCTGGACGCGCTGGGGGCCCGCAAGGTGCCGGCGCCGTCCACGGAGGGGGACTTCCTGCGGCGCTTCGACAGGAATTCGATCTGGGATCTGATGGAAGCGGTCAATGAGGCGCGACGGAAAGTGTGGTCGAACCAAGACAAGGAGTTTCACCGTCAGGCCACGATTGATGTGGACGGGACGATCGCCCCGACGGATGGACAGTGTAAGAGCGGAATCGGAATGAGCTACACCGGCCACTGGAGCTATCATCCGCTGGTAGTGTCTGTGGCTGAGACCAACGAGGTGCTCTATTTGGTGAATCGGTCGGGCAACCGCCCCTCCCATGAAGGCGCGGCCGAGGTGCTGGATCGGGCCATCGAGTTGGTGCGCGGTGGTGGTTTCCAGAAGGTGTTGCTGCGGGGCGACACGGATTTTACGCAGACGCGTCATCTGGACCGCTGGGATCAGGAGGGCGTAGAGTTTCTCTTTGGGGCGGATTCCAGCCAGGGGTTGGTTGGTCGGGCCGAAGGACTGGAGCCCAGCGCCTGGAGTCGGCTGGATCGGGCAAAGAAGAAGAAACTGCGAAGACGGCGGCGCAAGAATATCCGCCAGGCCCTGGTCAAAAAGAATGGCTATCGCAATCTGCAACTGGAGCGGGAAGATGTGGCCGAGCTGGCCTAGCGACCGGCGGCCTGCAAGCAGAACTATCGGCTGGTGGTGGTGCGAAAGCAAATTACGGTCACCCAAGGACAGGGACGGCTCTTTGACGAGACCCGCTATCTGTTCTATCTGACCAACCTGCGAAAGGAGTCGGCCAGGGAAGTGGTTTTCTCAGCCAATCGTCGCTGCCATCAGGAGAATGTGGTGGAGCAGCTCAAGAACGGGGTTCAGGCGATGCGGATGCCCTCGGACAGCCTCGAGTCCAACTGGGCGTACCTGGTGATTGCTGCCCAGGCCTGGAACTTGAAAGCCTGGCTGGGCCTGGTGCAATCCGACAAGACGATGGGGCAGCGGATTCTGAAGATGGAGTATCGCCGGTTCCTGCGCCAGCTGGTTCAGATTCCTTGCCAGATCCTGCAGCGGGGGCGACGTCTTCTTTACCGGCTGCTGAACGTCAACGACTGGACCGAAACGCTGCTGAGCGGAGTGCCGTCGCCCAAGCGGGTCCGCTACGGCTAACCCGCCACAGGACAAAGCAAAGAAAATCCACGGAGGTTCAAGGGCTGAGGTCGAAGTCTGTTCGAAAACGGCCGAAAATTCCGATTCTTGCCTCTCGATCCCACTCCGAAGGCCCTCCAGCAGGAGATCACCGTCGGATGCGCCCGACTCGCGCAGCCTTCAGTCCGAAAGTCGACCACAGAGGGCTAAATGACCCTCAAAAAGAGTCAATCGAGCGGCCCAGAAGCAGATACGCTTATTTTGGACCTAGGAGTGTGCGCGGCAGAAATGATTGTGGCGATGCAAGATGTTCGGAGATCAATCTTGTTCGACCACGAACTTTCCTACCGCCTGAAGCCTTCGATTGGCGGGGTCTACAAGTTGGAGGGTGTGGGAACCTGCCTGGGAAACGATCTGTTCAGTCAGCGCCGCAAACACCCCTGCTGTGATAATCGAGCCACTCACGTTGGAAAGTAGTGGGATCCCATCCAGAGCCAGAAAGACTCCCAAGGGAAGATCATGCGAGCTCTGCACCCAAAACGCGGATCGGCCGTCGCCCTGGGGATTGAACACCTGCTTCACTTTGGTTGCCGGGGGTCCCCAACTGGAGATTTGCAGGTACTTCTCATTCTCAAAGCCAAGCGAGTCGACTGAGCTGGTGGCGTACTGCCGGCTCCCGTCTTTGGGAAAGATGTGGAAGTATCCGACAAGCCGGTTGGTCGCCAGGTGGGGGATGGAAAAGCTCACCGGGAAGATCCCGGCAACTCCAAGCAGAAGGGCTGAATTGCTGGTGGAGAGACTGGCCGTGATCAATTCGGCCTGGACTTTGGTTTCCATTGAGTAGCTTCCCAGAACAACCTGAAGACCGAGGGGAGCTCCCGCGGTCTTGAACCAGAGTGCCGAGGACCCGTCAGGTTGGAGGTTGAATGGATCGCCCGCAAGAGTGGACTGAGGTCCCCATTCGCTAATCTCAGAGAGGGCTTGAGCTTGGATCGACAAGGCTTCGCGGGGGGTGTCCCCCGGCCAAAAGGGTTGAATGGCGAAGCGCCAGACTGCCGCGCTGCCTGCTGTCGTGACCCCTCCCAGGAAAACCCTCCTGGTAAGGCGTGTGGACCTGCTTTCAGATTGGGTTTGAAAGGGAGTTTCAGACATGACTCTTAAGCCTCCTAGAGGCTGTGGATCTCATCTTGGAAGCGCTGCATCAAACTCATCTTATCGGAATGGGGCAAGAAGGCTGAGCGAATCCCCTGCAAGCTGATGTAGGAGAGATCTGCTTCTGAAAGGCCGAAGTGGTGGGCCGCCAAGCCGTATTCCCGATTCAGACTCGTTTTGAAGAGGCCCGGGTCGTCCGTGCTGAGAGTCAGGGGGACACCGCGAGTGTGGAGTAGACCAAAAGGGTTGCTGGAGACTGGCCTCCACGCACCTGTCAGCAGGTTGCTGGTCAGACAGACGTCGAGAGCAATAGTATGAGCTTTCAGGTATGCCATGAGCTCCGGGTCTCGGGCGGCTTGGATTCCATGACCGATTCGGTTTGCGCCGAGCACCTTGAGGGCGTCCCAGATCTGATCCGGCCCGCCGATCTCTCCAGCATGGACATGCGCGTACAGTCCGTTGGCCCGAGCGCGCTGAAAGACCTCCTGGAATTCCGCCATGGGGATCGACTTTTCGTCACCACCCAAACCTAGTCCGACCACACCTTGGTCGTGATGGCGAAGCCCTAACTCTGCGGTCTGGCTAGCCGCTTCCACTCCGAATTGCCGAACGCAGTCGAGAATCCAGCGAACTTGCAAGTCGGTTCCTCGCCCGACTTCTGAAGAACGCTCGAGCAGCGTCTCGAGAATAGCTTCGGCATCTGATCCGAAGAGCCATGGAATCGAGGGAGAGTAAATGATCTCGGCATAAAGGACATTCTGCCGGATCAGCGACTCCACCAGATCATCGAAGACTTCGACGTAGTCGCTGGGGCCCTTCAGGTGTTCACAGACCGTCTTGTAGAAAGACAGGAAAGCCGGAAAGTCTGCGTATTGGAAGCTCTGCTCGGCGATCTCTTCGCCGGTCTTCTCAGCCAGCGCCGTCTTGTATTTACGGCTAAGCAGGCTCAATCGGCGCGGCGACACGGACCCTTCCAGGTGGAGGTGAAGTTCCGCCTTGGGGAGCCGTGCGATGAAACGATCGGTAGCGTGCATATCTGAGGATTTCCGGTGATCTTGATCAACCAAGCAATTGAAGCTCTTTGAGCCGATTGATAGTTTCTTCCGAGATGAAGTTTTCGTAGGTCTTCAGTTCCTTGCTAGCCGGGGTCCGTCTTCGCATTTCATCCCAGCACATTGGAGAGACGAAGATCAGATCGGCTTCCTCGACGATCTTATTGATCAGATCATTGCGGGCGATGGGGGCGATCCAGAACTTCTTCTCGGTGCTCGGATGATAGATGTTCATGAAGATTTCCCATGATGCGTGCAAGGTTTTCTCGTCCCGGACTACGATGGCGATATTCTGATCTCTGGCGGCTGAGAGGATCTCAGAATAGACCTGGGGGCTCGGTTTGAGCTCGACGATCTTCTTCGAGTAGCGTTCTGACAGAGCCTTCACTTCGTCGATATGCCAACTCGTAGTCAATAGGTAATCACATTCCTGGAGTTGTGCTTCATGTTCAATCGGTAGTTCGACCGTGAGAGGGATGGCCACCGCTTTGACTTGCAGGCGCTTCTCCAACTCCTTCGAGAAGATAATGGCCTCCTCTTCATGATCGACTACGGCAAGCTTGAGGGGGCGCAAGTTGTTGCCGCTTAGATAAGCCTCCAGCAGTTGGGCGAAGCGTTGCGGTTTCAAACCGAGTTGGCGCGCCCGCTCTGTCACTTCGGCGAGAAGCTTGAAGATCGCTCGTCGCCGCATATCCTCGTACGTTTCCTGTCCAGTGGGTGGACTGAGAAACGCTCCACTCCCGTGGGCGATCTGGATCAGATCCTCTTCCGAGAGACGTTGGTAGACTCTCCGAATTGTCTTGTAATTGACTTCCAGAGCATCCGCCAGTTCCCGCATCGAGGGTAGCCGGTCTCCTGCCTGGATTTTTCCACAATAAATCGCTGACAGGAGTTGGCCTCGAATCTGATCGTAGATGCTGAGGTCAACCGATCGATCCAGGTTGAACTTGAGCATAATTGCAGCCACTCCTCAGAAAGAAGACTCATCCCAAGTTACTCGGAGGGACTCCTAGCCAGGCGAAACGGATCCTCGGCCTGAATGAATTCCAGTCCACCCAGATACGGGCGTAACGCTTTCGGTATCAAGATGGATCCGTCCTTCTGCTGGCAATTTTCAATGATTGCCACCCACGTCCGTCCAATTGCCAGCCCGGATCCGTTCAGAGTGTGCACGAAACGGGTCCTCTTCGAGCTTTCGGGACGATAGCGAATATTGGCTCGTCGGGCTTGAAAATCCACGAAGTTACTACAGGAAGAGATCTCGCGATATTTGCCCTGTGAGGGAACCCAAACCTCAAGATCGTACGTCTTGGCCGACGAGAAGCTCATGTCGCCGGTAGAGAGAGTTACAACCCGGTAGGGAAGTGCCAAGCGCTGCAGGATGTTCTCAGCATGGCCAGTCAGAAGTTCCAGTTGATCAAAGGACTCGTCGGGGCGCGAGAAACGTACTAACTCTACTTTGTTGAACTGATGCTGTCGGATCAACCCCCGAGTGTCCTTCCCGTAAGAGCCAGCTTCGCTTCTAAAACAGGGGGTATAGGCGGCAAAGGCCAAGGGCAGCTGAGCTTCCTCGAGAATCTCTCCTGCAAACAGATTTGTCACGGGGACTTCGGCACTAGGGATCAGGTAGTAATCGGTATCTTTCAAAGCAAAAAGATCGGCTTCGAATTTGGGGAGATTCCCGGTACCGAAAAAGCTCTGCCGATTGGCCATGAAGGGAGGAAGAACTTCATGATAGCCATTCTCCTGGGTATGGATATCGAGCATGAAGTTGATCAGCGCACGTTCCAACCGTGCGCCTGTTCCGTAGTAATTTGTGAAACGTGATCCCGTAATCTTGGCTGCCCGGTCCGAATCTAGAATGTTGAGTTCGGCTCCCAGGGTGACGTGATCCTTGATATCGAAGTCAAACTGGCGGGGGCTTCCGACGATCCTCTCCGTCTTGTTAGCTGCTTCATCGGTCCCCACCGGAACGCTGGAGTCGGCAAGATTTGGGATCACAGCCAAGAATTCGTCCAGTGCTGCTGCCAGCTGGCTCAGTTCCTCATCTCTCTGCTTGATCCGGCCCGAAACGTCGCGCATCTCCCGGATTACTTTAGAGGCGTCATGGCCGGCTCTCTTTGCCGCGGCGATTTGCTCGCCGGCTCGATTGCGTAGAGCTCGTAATTCTTCGGATTCGAGCCGCACCTCTCGCTCCCGCTGGTCGAGATCTTGAAACCCAACCTGATCGATTTCGAATCCCTTTTGACGCAACCGCAGCGTGACCTCGGCCAGATTTTCTCGCAGTAAGGCTCTGTCAAGCATACCGCCCGGCTCCTAGACCTGAGTTGCTCAATCTCACTTCATTATACGCTCCAGATAACGTCGAAAACTGGGGCCGATATCTTCCCTTTTGAGGGCCGCATTGACGGTCGCCATGAGAAAGCCAAGACGATCACCCGCATCGAAACGAGCTCCCTGAAAACGACAGGCATAGACCGGCTCCCCAGCTCGCAACAGGCTGGAGATTCCATCCGTTAGCTGCACTTCTCCCAACGCTCCCGGGCTTGTCCGTTTGAGATGGGTGAAAATCGTACCGGGCAGAATGTAGCGTCCAATCACCGCTAAATTCGAAGGCGCCTCCTCCCGTTTCGGCTTCTCGACCAGCCCTTTCACCCGAAAGACGATCTCGGTCTGTGGTCTACCCTCGTCGATCTCCACGATTCCAAACCTCTCAACCTCCTCGGGAAGCACTTCTTGGACTGCCAGCACCGTACCTCCATACTCTTGGTGGACATCGATCAGTTGCCGCATTCCAGGGACTTCCGAATCGATGATATCGTCTCCCAGGAAGACTCCAAAATACTCATCTCCCACGAAGGGTTCAGTCACCAGAATTGCATGTCCAAGTCCGAGAGGTTTCTTTTGCCGAATGGTTGCTACCGAAATCATGTCGGCAAGTTTGGAAGCGATTGCGTGCTCGCGTGGTTTTTCTCGCTCTGTGAGAAGGTGATCGAGCACGAAATCATAATCGAAATGATCGGCTATCGCGCTCTTTCCTTTCCCGGTGACAAAGAGGATGTCGGTCAACCCAGAGGCGATGGCCTCCTCGACCACATACTGAATTGTCGGCTTGTCCACAATGGGCAACATTTCCTTGGGGATGGCCTTGGTGGCGGGGAGAAAGCGAGTTCCAAGCCCGGCGGCCGGGATGACTGCCTTTCGAAGTTCCTTCACGTCGCGCCTCCTCTCACTGAAGATTGGAAGGGAGAATTCTAGCACAGCTCCTTAGGCCTCTCCGTCACACTCTTCGTAGCCCTAGACGAGCGATTCTGAAATAACGTACCAATTGTTGGGAGCGCGACGCGAGTCAGGTCGAAAACCGACGAGGTCTGGAGAAGACATGCCGGGAGTTTGCGTCAACCTGAGACTCTTTCTCCCTTCGCAGGTTCGGGGCTCTGAAATGTGGGGCGCGAATCGACCCATCGTCAAGCGACCTCATTCATAAATTGTCGGCTGCAGGCCCGCAATCATCCGCGCTGACTGCGTAGCCCACCCTCGGGCTGCTCAACAGAGTGCACGACTATGACTGCGGGGCCCTCGGGCGTGAATGAAACCTTGTCAGCACGGCGCTTGCGTCCCTTCGCTTCGACACCTTATGAATGATGCGGGCTGGACCGGCGGTCGAGCCCACTCGGCACCGACAATGAGGCCAAGAGGCAGTCAGTTCCCAGTTTCAGAAAATTGACCCGACTGTATGCAAGTTGCAAGGGAGAGGTGCCTAGCCGAAACCGGCATGCTTTGACCAGCGTCAATCAACATTACGAAGGATCGAACTTGACAGTCGGAAGAAAGCGATCCTATAAACGACACCGTCGCAATTGATTGGATGGAGCAATGCCCCTTTACGAATATCAGTGCCAGTCCTGTGGACATCTCCTCGAGGTGATCCAGAAATTCTCGGATGAGCCGCTGACTGAATGCTCAGAATGTCAGGGGAAGCTGGAACGCTTGGTCTCGGCCCCCGCGATTCAGTTCAAGGGGAGCGGATGGTACGTGACCGACTATGCACGTAACTCGAGTGCCGGCACCAAGGATGCTGCCGATGAGAAGGGCGGGAAGGCAGAGGCCAAGGAATCCAAGGAGCCCAAAGCGTCCAAGGACTCCAAGGACTCCAAGGACTCCAAGGCGTCTAAGGCACCCTCAACCAAGGAATCAAAATCGAGCGAAAGCAAGGGCAGCTAGCCCGCCGTCTTCGCCGTGAGAGGATTTGCTCTATCGGGAGAATCTCGTGAAAGTACTTGTTGTCGGATCGGGAGGACGTGAGCACACTATTGCCTGGAAGATCGCCCAGGGCGAGGCGGCCAGTCGAATCTACTGTGCCCCCGGGAACCCCGGGACGGAAGCATGCGCTGTAAGCCTGGATATCGACTCCAACGATCTTGACGGTTTGCTGGCTTTTGCCCGCCAGGAGCAAATCGATCTTACGGTCGTCGGACCCGAAGCTCCTCTGGTTGGGGGAATCAGCGATCGCTTCCAAGAGGAAGGACTCTTGGTTGCCGGCCCCGTTGCGGCAGCTGCCAAGCTGGAGGGGAGCAAGGCATTTGCCAAGCAGTTCATGCAGGAGCAGGGGATTCCCACGGCCGCCTTCGATATTTTCCATGATGCAGATTCGGCCGAGGAGGGCTTGCGCCAGGGACGGTTCGATATGCCAGTTGTCGTCAAGGCGGACGGTCTGGCGGCGGGCAAAGGAGTTTTCGTATGTCAGACTCTTGAGGAGGCGCTTAGTGCTGTCCGGATCATTATGCGTGAAAGGCACTTCGGAGAGGCTGGCGCGAGACTCGTGATAGAGGAATTTCTACGCGGGGAAGAGGCTTCTTTCATGGTCTTTTGCGATGGGGAACGTGCCCTGCCAATGGTGGCGTCCCAGGATCACAAGACCATCGAAGAAGGCGGTCGGGGGCCAAACACGGGGGGTATGGGAGCCTATTCCGTCGAAACTATTCTGGCTCCAGACGTTCAGCAGATGGTTCTCAATCAGGTGATCGAACCGGTCTTATCTGGCATGAATGCGGCTGGCACACCCTTTCGCGGAATCCTCTATGCCGGGCTTATGCTAACCGAGCAGGGTCCCCAAGTCCTGGAGTTCAACGTCCGTCTGGGAGATCCTGAAACGCAAGTAGTTCTACCCCGTCTGGACTCCGATCTAGGTGCAGTACTGTACGATCTCGCTCGGGGCGACCTGAGCTCGACTCGACTGGACTGGGCGGTCGACGCCACGGTCTGCGTGGTGCTGGCCTCGAGCGGCTATCCGGGATCTTACACGACCGGATTTCCGATTAGCGGACTCGAAATGGCAGAGGAGAATCCCGCGGTAACGGTCTTTCAGGCTGGCACCCGAAGGAACAACGGTCAGATTGAGACGGCCGGGGGCCGAGTTTTGGGGGTTACCGCGCGATCGGAGACTCTCGATAGTGCCATCCTCGCCGTTTACGAGGCAGTTCACAAGATCCACTTCGAGGGCATGGTCTTTCGACGTGACATAGCCGCCCGGGCTACTCGAACTGACTCTTAAAACTCGAAATAGACCTTTTCGCCAGGAGATTGACGTATGTCGCAGCCGAGAGTGGGGATCCTGATGGGCAGCCAGTCCGATGCTGAAGTGATGTCACATGCTTCACAGATGCTCACGGAGTTTGGCGTAGAGCACGAAGTCAAGGTCCTCTCGGCACATCGAGCTCCTGACCTCACGGCCGAGTATGCGCGGACAGCCGCCGAGCATGGAATTGAAGTCTTGATCGCGGGAGCCGGCGCGGCAGCGCACTTGGCTGGATCATTGGCAGCGCACTCGCTCTTGCCGGTGATTGGGGTCCCCTTGGCGGCTTCTTCCCTGCAGGGTATGGACGCCCTCCTGGCCACCGTCCAGATGCCGGGAGGTATACCGGTTGCCACTATGGCCATTGGCAAAGCCGGAGCCAAGAATGCTGCTCTGTTTGCGATTCAGATTCTAAGTCGGCAAGACGCCGCTCTGATCGAGAAACTAGCCCAATACCGAGCAGAAATGCGAGCCCAGTTTTAGGCACCTCTCCCTTGCAACTTGCTTACAGTCGAGTCAAGTTGCCGAAACTGGGAACTGACTGCCGCTCAATGGCAATCAATTGCAGTTTTCGAAAACTTGACTTGCCTGTAAAGAAGTTGCAAGGGAGAGGTGTCTAAGCCCGAAAACCGGCCACCGTCCACATTCGACCGGTATCTTTGAGAGCGCGGTAGGAATAGAAGAGATCTTTGTGGCACGAAGTGCAGAGACGCGAGTCGAGAACCCGGCAGACTCCCGCTCGCTCGAGATCGGCCCGGCTGGCCTCAACCAAGTCTAGGTGGGTCCCCACGAAGACACGCTCCAGCGAGTGCCCTTCCCTGGCGAAATCCCGCCTGACCTCTGGACCAACTTCGTAGCAGCAAGATCGGATACAGGGCCCGAAAGCGGCCACCAGCGAATCGGGCGCCGCTCCACAGGCTCCTGTAATAGCTTCGACTCCTCGCTGGGCAATGTGGCTGCGGGTTCCTCGCCAGCCCGCATGCAATAGGCAACAAGTGTGATCCTGTGGTGCCACCAGGATTAACGGCAGGCAGTCCGCTGTCTGAATGACGCCAAAGCGATCCGTCTCGAGGAGGAGGATACCATCGGCTTCCGGAAGATCCCCTTCTTTCTGATACTGGCAAACTGCATCCTGGACGATTTCAGTGGAGTGAACCTGTTGCAGCAGAAGCAACTCCTGAGGCTCGAGATTCAGCGCCTCTAGAACCCCGGCCTTGGCTGACGCGACTTGTCGGGGGGAAAATGCATCCTTGGATGTGTTTTCGGATTCGTCGCTTCGGCGAGAGGTGATGGCGTGGACGAAGCCCGGAATCTCTTCCAATTCCTGGAAGGTGTGAAAGCTTCGCCTCCCGCTTCCTTTTTCGCCAAACATCACGGACAGGAAGGTTAGCATAGGTTTATGGTCGTCGGAATTGGAGTCGATATCGTCGAAGTGAAAAGGATCGCACGAGCTTTGGCCAACGGGAATTCAATGATCCAAAGGGTTTTCACCGAAGCTGAGGTCGACTACTGCCAGCAACGGAAGAATCTCTACCAGCACTACGCCGGCCGTTTTGCCGCCAAGGAAGCAGCTCTGAAGGCCCTGGGGACCGGCTGGGCCCAAGGAATCCGCTGGAAAGACGTTGAGGTTCTCTCTGGCGAAGGGGGGAAACCAGAGTTGAACCTCTACGGAAAAGCTCTCGACGTCTTTCAGGAATCAGGAGCCATCAGGCAGCTGGTCTCGATCACCCACGCCGATGCCTACGCGGTAGCCGTGGTGGTTTTAGACGGGTAGCCGGATCATTCACCGTTGTCGGCCGGATCACTCCTAGGCTACTTTTGAATCCATTCGGCAGGCGGGGTGATTTCGTCACTGGGTCGACCTCCAGGATCGGGTCGCCCTGACCCCTCGAGTCGACTGATGGCTCGGACTTTCATATCCCGATCACATGGCAACTGACACGACAGTCGAACTCCTTCCACAGCTTGGGCGGTCAAGACACTCTTTTCGGCAACCGTCATCTGGTCGGGTTCACCGTCGATGAATTCGATACGGCAGGTTGTGCAGCGGGCATTGCCTCCACAAGCATGCAGAATATCGACTCCGGCATCCTTGATCGCCAATACGAGTCGCCTGCCGGATTCGATCTCAAAAGTTCCAAAACCCTCCACTTCAAGTTTGGGCATTCATCTCCTCCTGATTGAATAAGTCTTTTCGTGCATTAGTCTATGCTCACTCCCGATGCTGGCGCCACGGATTCCAGTTCACACGCGACCAAAAGGACGGATCGACGGCTTCCTGAAGTTGGCCCCTCTTTTCTTGTACAGCATCGATGCCAGCTTTTATTAAAGCCAGCGCTGAATCCATATCGGCCCAATTGTACTTCTCCACTTGGGGCCGGAACACGACATCCGATTCTTGATATCGCTCGCGCTGCACGGAGGCGCTCATGATGGAAAAGGATCGAAGCAAGATCTGATAGAGGTTATTCAGCTTGACATCGGATGAGATTTCCAGGCCGATAGCCGAGGAAAGAACGACGTCCATGCCCATTTCACGGACCTCACGGATCGGCAGATTGCAAGTCAAGTATCCATCAGCCAGTAGCTTGCCATCGATTTCGACCGGAACATAGAAGCCTGGAATCGCGCAACTGGCACGAATCGCCTGGAAGAGATCCCCCTTCTCGAGGACCACGGGCTCCCCTCCGTGCAGATCAGAGGCCACGATACGAAGAGGAATCTGCAAGTCCTCGAAGCGAGAACAGGGGAGCACCGAAGCCAACCAAGTACCCAGCCGATCGTTGCGGCTGAAACCTCTAACACTGAAACTCCAGCTACCGATGTCTTTCCAGGTGACGGAATGAGCGGCTTCAATCAACTGATCACACGTCATGCCCGAAGCATAGCCGGCTGCAACCACGCTCCCCACGCTCACCCCGGCCAGAGCGTCGATTGGAATGCCGTACTCGTCGAGAGCTTTGAGGCCTCCGATATGAGCCAAGCCGCGGGCGGCTCCACCCCCTAAAGCCACCCCCACCGACAATCCCTTACGCACCTTCATCCTTGTCATCATACGGGATCGGACAAGTCGCGGCTCCGGTCCGTTGCTACACAGGGGGGGATTTCAGTATGATGCGGCGATGCCAAGAAGGGACCGGGGCCGATGCGAATTTCTTTCCTAGGGGCGGCGCGTGAAGTTACCGGCTCCTGCCACTTGCTGGAGGCTGGTGAGCTCCGCATTCTGCTCGACTGCGGCCTGATTCAAGGGGGTTCGGAACGTATCCAACGGAATCAGGCTCCTTTTCCTTTCGATCCTGGAAGCATTGATTTCGTGATCTTGAGCCATGCTCACATGGATCACAGCGGGCGACTTCCCGCCTTGGTCGGACAGCGATATAAGGGCCCTATCATCATCTCAGCGGCCTCGCGGGCTCTGAGCGGAATCCTGTTGCCGGACGCCGGGCGAATCCAGGAGGAAGAAGCACGCTGGCGCATCCGACGGCTGGAGAAAAAGGGCCGCGATTCGAGCAAGATCAGGCCACTCTTTACCGAGGAGCAGGCCAATCGAGCCCTCACCCGATTCGAATCGATCCCTTTCCGGAAGAGCCTACCCTTGAACGAAAAGGTCTGTGTCCGTTTTATCGAGGCGGGACACATCCTCGGAGCCTCGATTGTCGAGCTTGAAGTTAAAGAAGCTGGAGGCTCTCGCACGGTAGCCCTTTCGGGAGACCTGGGAGTGCCCGGCAGCCGTTTGCTGGGCCGTCCGGAATCGATCTCTGTCCCAGACTATCTGCTCATCGAATCTACTTACGGAGACCGTGTCAGGGACCCCTACGAGGACCCTACCGAGGACCTGCGGCGAATCGTATCAAGTACCTTGGAAGGGGGAGGGAAGGTCATCATTCCCGCTTTTGCAGTGGGCCGGACCCAGGAAATTCTGGCTCGGCTAAACGACCTGATCGAGAGCAAGAAGCTCGAGCAATGTCGGGTCTATGTAGACAGTCCGATGGCGGTGGCTGCGACCAAGGTCTTTGCGGTTCACCCCGAGGCCTATTCCGAAGCAGCCCGGAAGGGTCTTAACGCTGGAGACGAACCGCTCGACTTCCCCGGTCTGCGCCTGGTCACCTCGATTGAAGATTCCATCGAACTCAATCACAGCAAGGAACCCTGCGTGATCATCTCGGCTTCCGGTATGTGTGATGCGGGGCGGATCAAGCATCACCTCAAGCACAACATCGCCAGCTCCCGAAATACTGTCCTCTTCGTCGGCCACCAGGCCCAGCGCTCGTTGGGAAAGGTTATCCAGTCGGGAGCCAATCCGGTGCGGATCTTCGGCGAGTATTACCCGGCCAAGGCCCGCATAGAGTCGATCGAAGGACTCTCGGCCCAGGCTGATCTAAATGGTCTCTTAGAGTGGTTTCAAGCTCTAGGAGGGCTTCCCCGTCGCACCTTGGTCGTCCACGGAGACGAGAAAGCCGCGACCACTTTTTCGGCCCTGCTGCGATCCCGCTTCGGGGCAAGCAGTGTGGCTCCCCGACTCGGAGAGGTTTTCGAATTGGAGTAGCGCAGGCTCCTAGCTAGCCCGGATAATCCCGGCTCTGCAGCCGACAACGCGTGCATTATCCGGGCTAGAGCATTTGAATAGCCACTGATTGCGATTTGATGTTTAGAATTTCATCTCGGATTTCGTGCTTAGGATTTCGGATTTTCCAACCGCCTTTCACCTCAGTTTGGCTTTGATGAACTCGCGACGCATGAGCGCGATGTTTGAGATGGAAATCTCCTTGGGACAAACCGCTTCACATTCACCGTGATTGGAGCAGCTTCCAAAGATTTCCCTGTCCATCTGCGCCACCATTCGGAGCACTCGGTCCTTCCGTTCCGGGTGTCCCTGCGGCAGATGGGCAAGATGGGAGATCTTGGCGCTGGTGAAAAGGGCGGCAGAGGCATTTGGACAGGCAGCCACACAGGCGCCGCAGCCGATACAGGAGGCAGCATCCATGGCCTGGTCGGCATCTTCTTTGGGGACCGGAATTGCATTGGCGTCGGGCGCCGAACCCGTACGGGCAGATATGTAACCGCCGCAAGTCATGATTCTATCGAATGATTCACGGTCTACTACCAGATCCGAAATGACGGGAAAAGCCTTGGCCCGCCATGGTTCGATGACGATCGTCTCGCCGCTCCGAAAGAAGCGCATGTGCAGTTGACACACCGTGGAAGCGCGCAAAGGACCGTGAGCGACTCCGTTGATCATCATGCCGCAAGTGCCGCAAATTCCCTCCCGGCAATCGCTATCGAATTCAACCGGTTCCTCCCCTTTCTTGATCAACGACTCGTTGAGGACGTCCAGCATTTCCAAGAATGACATTTCGGTCGAGATGTCCCGGACTGGATAGTCGACAAACTTCCCCTGGGCCGTGGCACCCCGTTGTCGCCAGATCCGCAAGGTCAGATTCAATTTCTCACTCATCTCGAAAAACTTCGGCTCCTAGAGGCTACTTGTAACTTCGCTGCTTCAGCTCGACGGCTTCGTACTCGAGCGGTTCCTTGTGGAGGCGCGGTTCTTGATCTTGGCCCTGATATTCCCACGCCGCGACAAAAGTGTATTCCCTGTCGTTTCGCAAAGCCTCTCCGTCGGGAGTCTGATGTTCTTCCCGGAAGTGCCCGCCGCAGCTCTCGGCACGCTGCAGTGCGTCGCGTGCCATCAGCTCTCCGAGTTCGAGAAAATCAGCCACTCGGCCAGCGAACTCCAGATTCTTGTTCAGCATATCGGAGGACCCGGGCACCCTCAGATCGCTCCAGAACTCTTCTCGCAGTCTGGGTATTTCTTTAATGGCCTGCTCGAGCCCCACCGAATTGCGTGCCATGCCGACCTGGTTCCACATGATTTCGCCCAATGCCCTATGGAATTCACGAGGTGTACGTGAGCCTTTCAACGACAACAAATGATTCAGCCGCTCCGTGACGACCTCCTGGGCCGCGCCAAAGGCGTCATGGGAGGTATCTACCGGCTCGAAGCTGGTTCCGGCCAGGTAGTCTCCCAGGGTGTAGGGAATGACGAAATATCCGTCGGCCAGCCCTTGCATCAAGGCACTAGCGCCAAGCCGGTTGGCTCCGTGGTCTGAGAAGTTGGCCTCTCCCAGGACGTGCAGCCCCGGGATTGTACTCATCAGGTTGTAGTCGACCCAGAGCCCTCCCATAGTGTAGTGAACAGCCGGATAGATACGCATCGGGGTTTTGTAGGGATTCTCAGCAGTAATCCGATCGTACATATCGAACAGGTTGCCGTACTTGTCACGAATCACATCTTCGCCCAGCCGCTGAATCGCGTTTCCGAAATCCAGATAGACGGCCAATCCAGTTTCGCCTACCCCTTGTCCCTCGTCGCACATTCCTTTTGCGGCCCGGGAGGCCACGTCACGTGGGACGAGATTCCCAAAGCTGGGGTAGCGCCGTTCCAGATAGTAGTCACGATCTTCCTCAGGGATCTTTTCGGGAGCTCGTTTATCGTCCTTCTTCCTGGGAACCCAGACCCGTCCATCGTTGCGCAGACTCTCGCTCATCAGAGTTAGCTTCGACTGATGATCTCCCGACTTCGGAATGCAGGTCGGGTGGATCTGAGTAAAACAAGGGTTAGCGAAAAACGCACCTCGCTTGTGACAGCGCCAGGCGGCAGTGACATTCGAATTGATGGCGTTGGTCGAGAGGTAGTAGACGTTGCCGTAGCCACCGGTGCAGAGCAAAACAGCGTCGCCAGCGTAGCATTCCAGCTTGCCGGAGGCGAGATCCCGGGCAATCAGCCCGCGCGCCTCTCCGTTGATCAAGACAAGATCAAGCAGCTCGCGGCGAGGCAAGAGTTGCACTTGGCCCAGATCGACTTGTCGCATCAGGGCGCTGTAGGCGCCGAGCAACAGCTGCTGCCCGGTCTGGCCGCGGGCATAGAAGGTCCGCGAAACCTGGGCCCCTCCAAAGGAACGATTGGCCAGATAGCCGTTGTACTCGCGGGCAAACGGAACCCCCTGGGCGACACATTGATCGATGATGTTCTCGCTGATTTGGGCCAGCCGGTAGACGTTCGCTTCACGCGATCGGTAATCACCCCCTTTAACCGTGTCATGGAAGAGGCGATAAGCACTATCTCCGTCGTTCTGGTAGTTCTTAGAGGCGTTGATTCCTCCCTGGGCGGCAATGCTATGAGCTCGCCGGGGAGAGTCCTGGATACAGAGGCAGGTCACCTTGTATCCCAACTCGGCCAATGTGGCCGCAGCTGAGCCTCCGGCCAGGCCGGTCCCTACCACCAGTATGTGGTACTTCCGCTTGTTCGCCGGGTTCACTAGTTTTAGCTCGAACCGATGCCTGTCCCACTGCTGTTCGATGGGTCCGCTGGGCACTTTGGAATCCAACTTCATCACGATAGCCCTCGCAGATAGATCCAAGCTGGAATGAACAGGAATCCGGCACCCAACAGAATAGAGACCACAACTCCCAGTGTGCTGATTAGCCTCGAATAACGAGGATGGTCGGCCCCTAAGGACTGGAAGGCGCTCCAAAAGCCGTGACGCAGATGGAGTCCGAGCAGGAGCATGACCAGCGAGTAGCCCACTACGTAAATCGGATCCTGAAACTTCTCCATCACCAGTCGATAAAGATCGCGCCCTGTCTCTCCCCTTATTTCAGCGACGTAACCCTGCTCGATGCCGGGTCCATATTTGAAGGTGTAAAGGTGGACGACGAGGAAGAGGAAAAGGACGATTCCACTGATAATCATGGTCGAGGAGGCGAGGGTCTTGCGACTCGGCGCACCCGCGCTTTTGAGCACCTGATAGGCTCGAGGACGAGCCCGTCGTTTGGACAGCGTGACCTGGACCCCCGCCAGCATATGGACGAGCAGGAAAGCCAGTAGAATCAGCTCTGCGGGAACCAGTAGCCAGCCCAGGCTGAGGAGGGTGTGCGCATATGTATTATAGGGTTCGGAACGGGCCGCCAGGAGAAGTAGATTTCCGGATAAGTGCTCCACCAGGAACACCACCATGGCCAGCCCGGTAAGGGCCATGAACACTTTCTTGCCGACCGTGGACCAGTACGCTGTGACCTTCGATGACATCACGAACCAACTCCTCGGAACCGCCCCCCGTCGGCCGGTATCAGCGCCCCTTCAGGAACAGTCTAGCAAATCGAAATGTCCAATTCCCCGGGTTTGTCTTGGGATTTCGAGCTTTGAGTTTCATCTAGGATTTCGTATTTAGGATTTCCTCAAGCGAAACACTTGAGTTTCATCTTAGCCCAGCCCCCGGCCGTTGGCCGGATGATTCGGGAAAGAAACTTGGGCAGCTTCGAGTTAGTCTAGGTGCGAGCTGTGGCAGTCAAGACCCTGGCAAGCACTGAAGCATCCAATGCTCGAATCTTAGCCTGGTCCCGAGTCGGCCATGATTCACTGGTGAGGTCCCCCAGGGGGACCATCCCGCAGCTTAGATTTAGCAGCATAGCCACCTCGGGCCGCAGCTCGCACATTCCTTATGGAGGTTCAACGATAGCATGAAAGCCAAGAAGAAGAGCAGGAGGAAGCGAGCCCAAAAAAGACAGCAAGCAGCCCGAGGGTTGGAGGTCGTCCATAGCCGGGTAGCAGGAGTCGATGCGGGGAGTCGAGAGCACTGGATTTGTGCCCCAGAAACAGAGGAAGGAGTGCCGAATGTGCGAGTATTCGGGACCACCACGTGCGAGTTGGAAGCCGCGGCGGGCTGGCTGCACAAACAAGGAGTCCAGTCGGTGGCCATCGAGAGTACGGGAACGTATTGGATTCCTTTATACGATCTGCTGGAAGAACGGGGCATCGAGGCAGTTCTAGTGGATGCCCGCAAGCGCAAGCGGGTTCCCGGTCGGAAGACCGATATGTTGGACTGCCAGTGGATTCAGAAGCTACACGCATGTGGGCTGTTGGAGGCTTGTTTCCGACCCTCGCCAGTGATTCGGGAGTTGCGAGCCCTGGCCCGAGAGCGGGCCAACTTGAAAGAAACGTTGGGATCGGTGGTCCAGCGAATGCAGAAAGCACTGGACTGGATGAATATCAAAGTTCACCAAGCCGTGACGGATCTGACAGGAGTGACGGGAATGTCTATTCTCCGAGCCATCGTGGCGGGAGAACGAGATCCCTTACAGTTGGCCCAGTTGCGAGATCGTCGCTGTAAAAAGAGCCAGGCAGAGATTGCCGAGCACTTGAAGGGCACTTGGATGCCCGAGCATTTGTTCAATCTCCAGATGCATCTGGAGCACTATGCGTATCGGCAACAGATGGTGGAGGTTTATGAGCAGAAGATCATCCAGCGTGTGGAAGAGTTGAGCCCGCCCCAACGTCAACAACAAGCGGTGCCGGTACATCCCAATCCCAACAAAGAGAAGAACATCAAACGACAGGGCTATCAGGAACTGCGCACGGCTCTGTGGCGGTTTACGGGAGTCGACCTGACCCGAATCGATGGTATCGGCCCAGAAGCCGCATTGACCGCAATCAGTGAAGTAGGATTCGACATCCAGCGTTTCCCCTCCACCAAGCACTTTGCATCCTGGCTGAAGGTTTGCACCCCCTTGGATCGTTCTGCCGGCAAAAGCCGCAAGCGTCGTGGAAGAGGTCTGGGATCGACCCGCATTGCCTGCACCCTTCGCATGTCGGCTTTGTCTCTGAAGAATTCCTCAACAGCTTTGGGTGCTTACTATCGGAGAATGGCTCAGCGCAAAGGCATGTCCATCTCCATTGGAGCCACTGCGCGCAAGCTCTCCGAACACATTTATCGGGCTCTGAAATACGGCCAAGAATACGTCGACCAGGGCGCTGAGGCCTATGCGGCCCGCTTTCAGCAGAATCGCCTCAAGTACGCTCAAAAGGTCGCAAAATCAATGGGTTACGCTCTTGTTCCGATGGAGGCTCCAAATCAAGTTTCAGCTTAGGTGTTATCTTTGCCAGCCATGACCGATCGAGAACAACTGACGGCAGAACAGTTCGGGTTCCGCACGGTCCCCTACACGGGAGTCATTTTCGTGGTCGCCGAGGCCGTGAAACTGGGCTTCGAAAATGGCCACCCCGATTGGAGCAACCTGGGTCAAGGCCAGCGGAAGTGGGGCCTATGCAGGGAGCTCCACCTCGAATTTCCAACGTGCAAATCGACCCGGCCGACCACGCCTACGGTCCGCTGGAAGGGACTCCTGAAATCCGGGCGGCGGTTGCTGCCTATTACAATCGAGTCTATCGACGTGGCAAAAAGTCCCAATACACTGCGGAGAATGTCTCGATTGCTCAAGGGGGCCGCCTCGCGCTAACCCGAGCCATGGCGGCCCTGGGAAGTGAGATCGTGGGCTATCAACTGCCCGACTACACGGCCTATGAGGATATGTTCAATCTGCATCTGGGTCGACTCACTCCGGCTCTCCTGAGAACTCGTGAAGAGGAAGGATTCCAACTCACCCCGGATCTGTTTCGACGGGGAGCCGAGGAGTCAGGTTTTCGAGTCTTCGTGGTCTCAAATCCTTGCAATGCGACCGGTAATGTTCTTCAAGGAGAGAGCTTGCTGGCCCTCGTCGCCGAAGCTAGAACTCGTGAGATCACCCTTCTCATGGATGAGTTCTACAGTCATTTCATCTATCAGTCGGCGCCTGACGGGGTGACTGAGCCTGCGCCCGACCCAGTCAGCAGCGCCGAGTTCGTGGAAGACGTGAACCGGGACCCAGTCGTGATTTTTGACGGCCTCACCAAGAGTCATCGCTACCCGGGTTGGAGGTTGGGGTGGGCGCTGGGTCCGCCTCGGGTGGTGGAAGCCATCGCTCGAACCGCCAGCGCTCTGGACGGGGGACCCTCACGGATTGTTCAGCGAGCAGCTTTGGATGCGCTCTCCCATCAACGAGTGAAACAAGAGACGAATGCTCTCAGAGAGAACTTCTGCCGAAAGAGAAACTTGATGGTGCGGGAACTCGAAGCCATGGGGATTCGCTTTGCGCAAGCACCAGCCGGGACCTTCTATTGCTGGACCAGCCTGGCCGATCTTCCTGACCCCCTGAACAACGCGACGACTTTCTTCCGCGAAGCCTTGAGACGGAAAGTGCTGACGGTGCCAGGAGAATTCTTCGACGTCAACCCGGGTAAGCGCCGCCGGGGGACCTCCCCCTACCGGCAATGGATGCGTTTCTCTTTTGGTCCCGACATGGAAAACATGAAAATGGGACTGGCTCGGCTCAAGGAGATGGTCGAGTCCTACCGGTGAAGGTCCGATTCCGGCTCATTGCATTCTTCGTGTTCTTCGTGGTTAATGATCCGGATTCACTACCACGAAGCTCACAGAGAACACGAAGCGGGGGACTAACTCTTAAATCTCAAACGGCGATCAGAGGCCCGGCACTTCATCCCTTCGATCTCATCCTTCATACTCTCGGCCATGGATGAGTTTCTTGCCGGCTGTCTTACCCAATCTTCCGAAGCCAGTACCCTCAGCCTGTTGGGGCTTTGTGATGATTCTCAGTCCACATACTTGCGCGGACCGGCGGGGGCTCCACGGCGGATTCGTGAAGCCTATAACGGGAATTGCTACAACTCGGCCACGGAGTGGGGACTCGATCTACATGGGTGTGTGCTGGAAGAAGGAGACCTGTTTCCCTCGGATTCCTGGTCGGAGACAGATGAACTCTTTGAAGCGACAGTCAGAGACATCCTGAAACGCTCCAGGGTTCCTTGTCTGTTGGGGGGGGGGACCATGCCGTGACGGTTCCGGTGGTGCGAGCATTCGATAGTCGCGAAAGACCGATTCACGTGATTCAGTTCGATGCCCACCCGGATCTCTATCCCGACTATGAAGGGCGCCGATCCTCGCATGCCTGCACCGGAGTCCGTCTCCTCGAAATGGAGCATATCGCGACTCTGACCCAGATTGGTATTCGGGCCTCCAATGCCCTCCAACGCCAAGTGGCAGCCCAGCACTCAAACCGGCTTCATGTGCTCGAGTCGGGGGTGGCCTTTCCCCCTTCGGAACTGATGAAATGGACTCCGGCCGGGTCGGAGCTTTACATCACTCTCGATCTGGATGTTTTTGATCCTGCCTTTGCCCCGGGTGTTTCACATCCCGTACCGGGGGGCCTTTTCCCGCGTGACTTGCTCGCGTTCTTGTCTCCTCCTTTCCCCTGGAGGCTTGTCGGAATCGATGTTGTCGAGGTGAATCCGGGACGGGATCAAGGAGATCGTACCGCTGTCCTGGCAGGCCGCCCGCTTTAGTAAAGTGGGGATTGGATCGAGTCGGATACACCAATCGGGAGATCGTGTCGATGACACACACTTTGAAATCGCTCTTTAGCAGGATCGTAATCCTGCCCTTTTTTGCCATGACGCCGGCCTTTATTCCGAACCTGACAGCCCAGAACGGATCCGATGAGGTCTTTCTGTTTTTCTCCGACGTAATCCATGCGGCTGAGCGTCAAACCGGCCTCGCCTTTGCCAATCAATCGGGAACTATAGCCCAGCTCACCCTCTACTTCGTCGATGATGAGGGACGATTGGCACAGGGTGCTGGGATCAGCAATCAAGTGCCCATAGAAGTCGGTCCCGGGAAGCAGATCGCCCGGGTTCTCCCGGAGATCTTCGGCAGCGGAATCGTTGGACTGCCCGGTTTTGTGATCGCCGAGCCAGACAACATCGCAGTGGTCGGCTTCTTTCTCACTTTCGATCCCAATGGGATTGATGTGATCGACGGTGCGGACGCGATCGGCGCCCCACTTGTCAAGGATGGAAATTTCTTTAGTTTCCTGGGAGGGTTGTCCGGGGCCCTTATTTTCCAGGAAGTGCTTGCCGGACCTGGCAATACCAATAAGATCGTTGTGCTGGGGCTGACCGGACCCAGTCCGGGGAACGGGACACTCGAACTCGTTCGGAACGGCCAGGTCGTCGAAACGCAGCCCATCGATTTCCCGGCCGCTGATTTCCTTTTTTCCCGCTTCACTGGACGGTTGGAAGAGATTTTCGAGACGCCGCTACAGAATACTGATTATGTCAGAGCCTCCTCATTTCTGGGCATCGCCGGCTATCAGTCGGTTGGGCGAAGCCAGTCCCTGACCGGTCGGAATGCCGTTCCTGAGCCTCTCCTGAGCAATTCGCGAGACAACTCGAGCTACGGAGCTCAGCTGGCGCTGACTCCAGCTATCAATACGTTTCTGAAGGCGGTCAACCCTACGTTTCAGCCCATGGACCTGAAGTTGGAAGCTTTTCTCACCGGGGCGGGTGCTGCGACGGAATCGAGTCCGGCCGGCGAAGCAGCAGCCATCCGTCACGTCACTCTTCCGGCTCGAACGGCGATTCGGGAAGATCTGTCTGAATTTCTGGGACTCTCGGATTTTGTTGGATGGCTGCGGATCTCCAGTAACCGCACCGGACTGATCTCCAATGCCTCGTTCGGAGACCGGGAAGACAATTTTTTTTCATCGGTCCAACTTCAGGCCTCCCCCCAGCGTGAGTTGGTCAACTCGCATGTTGCCAATGGTCTTGGTTTCGGCACGGGAATCACTTTTCTGAATCCGTTTCCCGATGACGTCGAAGTCCAGGTTGAGTTCTTTAATACCGAAGGGGCGCGAACCGGGGGCGGGGATGTCTCCCTTCAAGGCTTCGAGCACCGCCCTTTATTGCTGACCGACACCGATTCCAACCTCGCCAGCCAGATCGGTGGATTCATCCAGATCACTGCCACCCAGGGGATCTTTTCCTTCGAGTTGTTTTTCTTCGTCCCTCCAGGGACTGGATCAGTGGCTTCGTTGTCGGCAGTACCTCCGCAACGCGGCAACGGCTTTCTGGAAGGTGTGATTACGCCGGTCCAGGCGGGACTATTGTCTATCCTACCGGCTTCCGGAACCCCATTGAGCTCAGATTATCCGGCCAGCGCAAGCCGCGGAGTGAAGCTCGATCCCACTTGGGATTTCCGTCCCGGCGAAATCATTGTGAAGATGAAGAGCTCAATCGCTCCTGCAACTCAAGCCGACTTCTTCAAATCGACGCAACTACGGGTCCATCGGCAAGCTCCGGAACGGGTCCTCCTGCTGAGGTCGGCCGACATTGAAACCCCGGCTCCGGTCAAAATGGCCGAGCTCATTTCGACTCCCAAAATGGCGCTCCTCAAACAAGGAACGCTGGATCTAATCGAGCGGCTGAACGGCCATCCGGATGTTGAATATGCCGAGCCCAATTACCTGGTGCAGCCTTTGGGATCGGTCATTCCGAATGATCCGTTCTACCCGCGACAGTGGCACTATCCATTCATCAACTTACCCCAGGCCTGGGAGCTGACAACTGGAGATCCCAATCTGGCCGGCCAGCTCACGGGGGGCCAGTTTGACTTCATAGACGACCCTCAGATAGCGGGAGATGGAGATGGAATCGACGCCAGCGCCGAGGATCCTGGCGATGATCCGCTAAATCCGACTTTTCACGGGACTCACGTTGCCGGCACCTGGTCAACGACAATTATTTTTGATCACCGCGACTACGATTCTTGCCCGCTGAAGTGGGTGTTTGTTTGACTTGTTTTTCTTCCTTCTTCTGAGGGCTGAAAGCCCTCTTTTCTTCTCCGTTTTTCTTGAGCGTGGGGATGGAGTGAGGGCATGCCCGAACGGAGTTCCCACGCTTCGCGAGGCTCGGGATTGCCCTTCGAATGCTCCGCTGATTGAGCTGTATACCCTCTGGGCTTGGGCCGTTTTCTGTGTGGCCAGCAGAAGGCCTTTCGAGCGGCACCTCAGAGTCACTTCGTCTCCTTTTGGGTTCTCTGCTTGGCGGCTTCCATCCGGTAGCTGGTCACGTTCAACTCCAGGATCACGCTATGGTGAACCAGGCGGTCGATTGCCGCGGCCGTGGTCAGGGGATCCTTGAAGATCCTCTCCCAGTCCGAGAAGACCAGGTTGCTGGTCAGCAGAATCGAGCGACTCTCGTAGCGATGGGAGAGCAACGTGAAGAGAATCTCCATCTCGTCGCGATTCTGCTGTACATACCCGATGTCGTCGATGATCAGGGCCTCGAACCGATCCAGCTTCTTGAGTTCCCTCTCCAGAGTTAGCTCGAGCTTGGCTCTCAGTAACCGCTGCACCAGCAGCGCACAGGTCGAGAACAGCACCCGCCGGTCTCGCAGGATCAACTCCTGCCCCAAAGCACAAACAAGATGCGTTTTCCCGCTTCCTGGATTACCGAACACAAGTAGATTTTCGGCTCGGTCCAGGAAGTCTCCCTCCACCAATCCTGACAACTGCCGGTCCACACTCTGCGGGAGTCGTGAGCGATCCAATGAAGTCAGGCTCTTGTCCCAGGGAAGTTTCGAGGTCCGTCGTAGTTTCTGGATCCGTCGTTCCCGTCGATCCGCGACTTCCAGCTCCGACAGAGCCAGCAGGTACTGCGGATAAGACCAGCTCTCTGTGGTCGCCAAAGCGGCCTGCGAGCCGTGATGCTCGCGGAAGGGCGGCAGGCGAAGTTCGACCAAACACTCTTTGAGTCTTTGCAGGTTGCCTCCGCTCATGGCCTCACCTCCTGCTTGTGCGTGCCGAGCAATCGGTCATAGATCTGGATGTTGATTGGTGGAACCTGGACCTGCCACCTCGGCAGAACCGGCTCTATCAGATCCTCCTTCAGGTCCTGGAACCGGGTTCGGCGGCCGCTTTCAATCCGGTTCTTCAGAGCTTGTTCGACTTTCCTTTCCCCTTCTTGGGCCGCCAGCTCCAGGATCCCCATATACTGTCGGTCCGCCGTCTGTGGACAATCCTCTCTCAGCTCGTCGTAGGCGACTCGGAACAGGACTCCGGGAAAGCGATCTTCCCGCCAGCGATAGCGGGCAAAGGCTCCCGGCTTTCGCACCAGCGAGTGGATCACGTGCCGGTAATCGATCCGGTGCTTTCCTTCCCCCCGCAGTCGAGGCATCTCGGCTACTCGCTGCCCGCCATAACGAACTTCCACATGATCGGCATACAGTCGCGCCTCCACCTGTTCGCGGATCAAGCGGCTGTCCACCGAGTAGGTGTTGTTGCGCACTCGGATCGTGGAACTGGTTGCGACCTTCACTCGGAATCGGATGAAGTCCTCCAGGCGACGATCCGGTAGCGGCCTCATCACTTCCAGTTCTTCTCGCAGGCGTCTTTGCCGGCCAGCATTGCGTCGCTCGATGATTCTCTGGACGAACTGCTCGTAGTCCTTGCGCTCTGAGAAATCGCGACTGCCTCTGAGCAGCAGTTCCTGTTGGATGGCTCGCTTGAGCCGGTGATGCGATTGCTCGACGTCTCCGTTCTCATGAGCCTTTCCGGCTTGGGTTCGGCTGCGCTTCATTCCGTAATGATCGAGCAATGTCTGGTAGCGTTCGGTGAAGGCGCCCTTCTTGAGATTGTTGACCACAGCCGATAGACGGTCTGTTCGGTGCTCGGATGGTATCGCCCCCAGTTCCCAGATCGCGTTCTGTAGTCCCAGCGTCAAACTCTCGAAAGATTCACCGAAGCACAGGGTCGTCGTCTCCCAGTTCGAGTAGGTCAAGACGAAGTGATACAGCATATGAGGAAAGGGTTGCCCGGCAATCGTCACTCCCCAGCTGTTCATGAAAGTGAAGTCGGACTGGGCTTGATGTCCGGGCTCATGATTCTGGGGAAACATCACCTCTTTCAGCTCACCGTAGTGGGCTCTCCACTGCTTGAGCCTTCGTTGGAGCGTCCTCAGTTGTCCTTCCTCGAACTTCCCCTCGTAGATCCGATTCAGGTGGTCAAAAATAGTTGTCGCCTCCACGGTTGGAGACTGTTTCAGGATCTGATCCCTTCTATTTGGGGCCAAACGGATTCATAGGGATTCTGGCGGGTGCGCCAGGTCCGCTCTGACCGGCTTTCACTCGGCAGCTTGCCCGACTTCAAATACTTCCGTGCCGGGTTCCGCGACATGCCCGCTTTGGCCGCCGCCATCGTCAACGTCTTTTCCTTTTTCCGCAATTTCATCAGTCTCCTGATCTGCTGGTCTGTAACCATGCTTGCCATGATCCAAATCAGCTCTGAAAAAGCGGGCAGTTCTAATTGTCGTCCGGGTCCAATTCTACGTGTCGTTGATCAGGCACCATAGGTGCCGTCACCAACAACGGGACAGGTGCCGCCGGGGGAAACTGGAACTCAAAATTGATGACGCTGCGTGCTCTGGGAGTCGGAGGTGGTACCAGTTTTGACATTATGCAGGCGGCACGCTTTGCAGCCGGGCTCTCGAACGTCTCGGGCACCACTCCCGGTCAAGACGGAGGAACGTCTCCTGCGGGTGCACTTGTCAGGGCTGCGGTCATCAATATGAGCCTGGGCAGCCTTCGATCCTGCAGTCGATTCGAGATGGAGAATCTCAGCCAGGTCCTGGCCCAGGGAGTTTCCGTCGTAGGAGCAGCCGGGAACGCGAACACCAATGACGACTTTTCACCAGCCTCCTGCCCCGGAGTCATCAACGTGGGGGCTCTCGGTCGGGATGGAACCAAAGCTCCCTATTCGAACTTCGGCAACAAGATCACCGGAGTGGGTCCCGGTGGTGACCTGACCGTAGGTGCGTCAGGTGGTATCTTGAGCACCTGGTGGAACGACGACAGCAACTCTCCCGCCTTCAAGCTCAATCAAGGTACGTCGAAGGCGGCTCCCCATGTGGCAGCCATTGTCTCTCTTATGAAATCCGTCGACCCTTCGCTGAGCCCGACTCAAGTGAAGCAGATGCTGGAGCAGACAGCCGTGGATCTGCTCGCCCCCGGCCGGGACGACATCACTGGATTCGGTAGATTCGATGCCTTTCGGGCGGTCGCCGCCGCAGCTGGCTCCGCTCTGTCCGACCCCATCCTGTCGGTGGACACGACACTCGTCGATTTTGGAAACGGTTTCAGTAGTCTTCCCGTGACACTGACCAATATCGGTGGCGGTATCCTCAGTGTCACTTCGATTAGCCCCGAAACGGATTCCGGAGGCAACTGGTTGTCAGTGGATACGAGCCCCGCGACGATCAGTCCCTTGGGAGACACCTCGGCTACCATCGCCGTGACAGTCAACCGCGCAGGACTGGCCGACGGTGAGTACACGGGACGAGTACGAATCCTGTCGGATGGGGGTGACGTGATCATCGAGGCGCGGATGACGGTGGGTGCTCCTCCCATTGTCGATGTCGGCGAGCTGTTCGTGCTCGCGATCGATCCTCGAACGCTTCAGACTGAGGCCGGTGTTCGAACCTCGGCCGCCAGCGGTTATCCCTATCGCTTTCAAGTACAGGCCGGCGGATACAACGTCCTGGCGTCTACCGACGTAGACGGATACAACATTATCTGTGAACCGGATGATGTCTGTGGTTGGTTTCCAGTTGACAACGATCCGACGCAAGTTCAAGTCAGTGCAGTCGCCACCCGGAGCGGGGTCAGCTTTCTCGTGCGCCAGCGGGATGTCTCCACGGTATTTGGTTTGTTTCCGGGAGGTTTCGTCGTACCGCCCTTGATCGTCGAAGGACGCAGGGTGGAAGCCAAGGTCCTGAAGTAAAAGTCAGTGCCCGCCATCTCACTTTGGACTCTGGACCTTGAAGCCGCATTGCACGGCATTCGGCAGACTTCCATCTCGAAACGCGCTGTGATCTAATATGTGATGCACATTGCATCGAACCATGATGCGCCTGGTTAAGGAGCTACCGTGGGAGCCATCACGTTAAGGAATCTTCCTCCTCATCTTCGCAGACGCCTGGAAGAGGAGTCGAGTGCGACCGGGGCCAGCCTGAACAAGACCGTGATTAGGCTCCTCTTAAGAGCAACCGGTCTGGCGCACTCATCGCGCGAGCACCGGTTTCATGATCTCGATTATCTGGCTGGATCCTGGAACGATCGAGAGGCGAAAGAATTCGAGAAGTCCCTGGCCGCTCAGCGCAGAGTCGACCTGGAACTCTGGGACTGATTGATGCGTGTGTGTCTAGATACTTCAGCCTATTCCGCCTTTATGCGAGGACTCGATAGAGTCCTAGACATCATTCAAATGGCCGATTCCATTGCTTTGACCGTGGTCTCGCTGGCTGAGTTGATGGCCGGTTTTCGATCGGGCGGCCGTTACGACGAGAATTGGTCCCAGCTGCAGGAGTTTCGGACGTCACCCCGGGTGGAGATTCTGAAGCTCACTGAAGACACAGCTCGCTGCTATTCTGAGATCCAACCTTCGTTGCGCGAGGCGGGAACACCCATCCCCACCAACGATATCTGGATTGCGGCGTCTGCAATGGAACATGGCCTCATGGTCGTCACGACCGATCCTCATTTCAAACTGGTGCGGCAGGTGAGTACGGAGCTCTTCTCAGTAGCATGAACCCCGCTTCGAGGGAAAGGCGGTGGCATGGCCGCGCGCACTCCGAAGGGCTGCGCTAAGACTTTCCTGGAAGCCTCTCGTCGGTTTGAGGCGGAGCTTCGCTGGGAACCCACCTAGAAATTGACTCGGCGGAGAGTAATCTTTTCTTCCGTCCGCTCCGCTCCTTGCCGCAGGACGATGTAGATGGACAGAGCATCCGGTGACGTCTTCTCGAGCGTGAGCCCGTTGAAGAGCAACCGCCCGCTTTCCGCCTTAGCCAGTGGAAACGTTACGAATTTGTCCTTTTCCTCCCAGCCGCTGAAATCCAGGTTGAAGTGTTTGACTCGCAGGTGAAGTGTTCCTTCCGTTTCTACCAACTGCATCAACTCGTAGAAGATGGTTTCTCCATCCTGGATCAAGCGGAACATCCCCATCATGCTGCTTCCCTGAGCCTCACTCCAGACCTCCTCGATCTTGCCCCCAAGCCCCTCGCCCTGCCAGTAGCCGGTGAGCCAGGAAGCCACTTCGAGCCTCGCTGCCGGTTTCGCCTGATCTGCTCCCAGCCGGATCGTGTGTTCTGAATTCTGCTGCTGTGGTGGGGCGCCTCCTAAAGTCGTGCCGAGAACGATCATTGCCAGGCACCCAAATAGCAATCGGATTTTCATTACGTCTCTCCTTTCGATCAGAAGACGATTGAAGATCTCCTAAATCGACACTCTCTGTTCAATACTTGCCGCAGCGACGTTCCTTGCCTGGCATGATTTCAAGGCACGTGGTCCACCAACCGGTCTCGACGGTCTGGATGAACTCGTACGGGAGTTCTTCGGCTCGCATTTCATTTGCCAGGCCTTCGTAGTTGTAGCTCAGCGGAACGAATTCGCTCCTCACGCCTCCCGGCTCGAAGGTGAGGAGACAAAACCAGACGTGAGTGTTGCCGTCATTCTCGGGTCGCCCGATTACCCCCACGTTGACGAATTGCCGATCGGGTCGGAGCGACCTCTGCCATTTGATTCCGGTATGGGTACAAGCCATCAGATCGGCGCCGTAGCCCGACAGGAACTTCGCCAGGAGGTGGTTAGGGGAATTGCTGGCCCACAGGAACTCGTTGGTGCGGCGGGGGGAACCGTGGCACAAGTGCACCTGCTTTGAGCCCAGACGGAACCGGATCGCTTCCGGTAAAGTGCCCAACCACCGCTTGTTGGCGGCGGAGGTGTTCCGGAACGTATAGTCGTAGCTGATCTGAGCAAAGTGGTTGTCCCGCGGATCGGAATAACCGCAACCACAATCTTCCTCACCCCGAGCCAGCGAAAGATCATAGTTTCCAGCCATGCACACGATGCCCGAATCTTGGAGTAATGGAAAACAGAGGTCGGGGTGGGGGCCGAATCCTCCGATGTCTCCCAGACAGAAGATCCGCTCAGCTCCGCGCTGAGCGGCTACATCGAGAAGCCGCTCGAGTGCGAGGTGATTGCTATAGATCCCCCCCAAAAGGGCGACACGGGTAAATCTCTGATCGATTTCGAGCAATTGCGACATCGTCTTCACGGCCCGCAGGACTTGGCCGCCTTAACCCGCATGATTCATAAATTGATCTCTAGCCCGGATAATTCACGAGTTGTCGGCTGCAAGAGCCGGGATCATCCGCGCTGACTGCGTTGCCCACCCTCGGGCTGCTCAGCAGAGTGCACGACTATGCTTCCGCGGCCCTCGGGCGCAACGCCTTGTCAGCGCGGCGCTTCCGACTCTTCGCTTCGACAACGCGTGAATTATCCGGGCTAGTCGTCGAGCGTCAGTAGTTCTTACAGGTCATCCCCGTGACATAGCAGGTGGTGCAGGCGGTATGGTACAGCGAACAGGGAATTGCCGCTTCCTTCAAGGTAGTTCGGCTCATTCGAGCTCTCTCTTCTCCCACCAGGATAGGGCAAGCATAAATACCGTCGGCAGCAGCGATCCGAGAACTCGAGCATTGGAGAAGCGAGTGGTCGAAGCCCTGCATCATTTCGGGAGTGACCCGCTGCGGCCGGTCCGGAGAGGGCAGCATGCCCAGTTCGAAGATCGGAATGATCTTGACCCGGGGCTGAGCGATACCGGCTTGCTTGAGCAATCGGACATATTTATCGTAGCGGTCGATGTCTCTCTGGTCTGGGTTCTGATATTCGTCGATTTCCGTGATCGTCAAGATGGGCAGGAATCCTCGACTATACAGTCGTTTGTAGGCCGCAAGGATCCTCTTGAATGTCCCCTTCCCGCGAACGGCGTCATTCCTTTTCGGATCGTAGTGATCCAGGCTGATTCTGAGCTCGAGAGTGTAGGGAGACGAGGCGGCCATATGGGCTAGACGATCAGCCCGATCCCGGTTGATCGGCAGCCCGTTGGTCAGGACAGAGGCTGGAAAGTGAGCCAGGGTCTCTTCCAGGATCAGGAGGATGTCGGGATGTAGAAAGGGCTCTCCCCCGGTGAAGTAAATTTCCTTGACTCCCAGCTCGCGGGCCTCTTCCAAGTAGCACAGCACCTCGGCGGTCTCCATTAGCGCAAGGCTATCGTTTTCCGGAGAGCAACTGATGAAACAATGGCTGCAGCGGAGGTTGCACAAGGTGCCCGAGATCTGAATCCAAAGGGTATCGAAGTCATGGAAATCCGCGCTCGGAGCGCGTCCCTGGAGAGCTGGGTGCATGCCAGCAGTCTAGCCTTTAGGATTCGACTCGATCAACTCGGCCACCGCTTCGCGCAGCCTGCGATTGAACTCATCGTAGTCACGTAAACCAGCTGGAGGGAGTATTGGTTTGCCGAAGCGAACCGTGACAGGGTGCAATCGAATCCGATTTGAACCGCGCCGCCAGACTTCATACGTGCCGACAATCGCTACTGGAACGACTGGCACCTCGAGCTGGCAGGCCAGGATCGACGGCCCTTTGCGAAAGGTTTTCAAGGATCCATCGATCGAGCGCTCTCCTTCCGGAAAGACAGACAGTACCAGTCCTTGACTCAAACCTTCAGATCCCAGACGAAGGGCCTGCCTGAGATACCGGTTGGCATCTACCGGCACGATCTTGATCAGGCTGCCAAAGAAAGACATCAACGTCCCCCCGAAGTAATCGCTGTACCCCAGGAAGAATAGCCGCTGCACAAGTCGGAGAGGGAGGGCGGCAGCCAGTACGAAGCCGTCCAGATAACTCAGATGGTTGGGACAAATAAGGTATGGATAATCGCGGGGTAGATTCTCCTGCCCTTCAACCTGAAATCGCAGAAACAGTTTGCACAGCAGCCAGTCGATACGGGTCAAGAAGAAGTAGAAAAGCTCAGTCAAGCGGCGACGTCGTAGGATCTGGTGAACCTGCTGCCGGTCGTCCTCGTCGAGCGGAGCACGGAGAATCTCTGCCCACGACACCGGTCCCGATTCCTTTTCGCCGGAAACTTCTCCAGAAAGCCGCTTCTCAACCGCTTCTACCAGCTCCTGAACCGTCAGAATCTGAGTGGCTGCTTCATCGGAAATCTGGATCTGGAAGCGCTCCTGAACATTCGACATGAACTCGACCCGCTCTAGCGAATCGAATCCGCAATCCAGCTCGAGGTTCATCTCTCGATTTACCACGGCAATCTTGCCAGTGGCCTTCAGGAGTTCGAAGAGGCGGGCCTCAGTCGGACTTTTGGGCTCGCTTCCCTGGGCTTGAGGCGCTTCCGACGAACTCCGCAGCGACTTTTCTACCACCATCTCCTGAACTTCGAAACGCTTGATCTTGCGGGTCGTTGTTCGGGGCAGTGGGTCCTGCCACACTTCGAAGCTGCGTACCCGCTTATGCTGTGGGATGGCTTGCGATTTGTTTTCCATCAGATAGCGGATCATGTCAGCCGCATTGACGACCTGCTGGCTCTTGGCGTAGTCTAGGTCGGGCACGATTACCGCATGCAGTTTCTCTTCCCCCTCTTCCCCCAAGGCGTCGGCAATCCCGACTACACACATTTCCTTGATCAGTGGGATCTCTTTTTCGTAGGTTTGCTCGATCTCTTCCGGAAAGATGTTCTTTCCCGAGGAGAGGACGATGACGTCTTTCTTTCGGCCGGTGATATAGAGGAAGCCATCGTCCAGGTATCCCAGATCACCTGTGTGTAGCCAATCATCGGCCAGTGTTTCGTCGGTGGCTTCCTGGTTCTTCCAATAGCCCTTCATAATGTGAAGGCCGCTGATCAACACTTCGCCGATCCCGTTGGCATCCGGTTGATTGATCCGAAGCTGAGCATGCTTGAGCGGTCTGCCCACTGAGCCCAGCCCCTTCACTCCAGGCCCGGCCACAGTCGAAACGGCCGATGTTTCGGTCATGCCGTAGGCCTGGATCATCGGGAACCCGAGATCGACGAATGATTCGGCTATTTCGGCGTCAAAGCGGGCGCCGCCAACCGCGAAAAAGCTCAAAGCCGGGAACTTCCTGTGGATCGGTTTGAAAAAGGTCCGACCCGGATTGAGTCCCAAGCGATGATTCATGAAGTGAGATAGCTTCAGCAGTCTCTTGAAGAGGAGTCGTGCGACGAAGCCCCGGCCCTCGACTTCCTGGAAGATTCGCCGGTGCATGACATAGTAGAACTGAGGCACGCAGACGAAGATAGAGATTCCTTCTTCCTGAAAGGCCTTGAGAATACGTTGCGGTTCAATCGAGTCGAGATACGTGACGCGGGCGCCCAGATAGAGAGGAATGAGGAAGTTAGCCATCAAGGCCAGCATATGGTAAAGCGGCAGCACCCCCAGGATGTGATCGCTGGGGAGTACCTCTACCGTCGCAAGAACCTGAATCACACTCTGATAGATGCTTCTCTGGCTGAGCATGACCCCTTTGGGATTCCCGGTTGTGCCGCTGGTGTAGACCAGCAAGAATACGTCGTCCAGGTCGCGCTCAACCAAAGGAAACCGATATGACTTGGAGTCACTCGAGGAAACAATTCCCTCCCAACTGGGATATGCTTCGTGCTCGACAGCGGCCAATACAGCAAGCAGGGGCTCCGGCAATGATTTCTGAATACTCTCGAATTTCTCCAGCAATTGAGCCGAAGAAAAAAGGAACCGGCAATCGGCATGTTCTACCAGATGGGCTAGCGTTGCGGCAGAGTGCATGACGTCAAAAGGGACGATCCGCGCACCGGCGCTCTGGGCCGCCAGAAAGGCGATGCCCCAACGGGGGTGGTTCTCCATCAAAATGCCTACCGTGTCTCCCGGCTTGAGCCCTTGCTCAATCAAATGGAGGCTAATGGCGTTGATTTCGGAAGCGATTCGGGACAGGCTGTACGACTCGCGGACACCTTCGCGAGAAACCGCCTGTAAAGCGATTGTTTCGGGACTCTTTTCCACTTCCTTCTGGAAACACTCGAAGAAATCTAAGGTGGAGCCCATGGAGGGCACATGCTAGCACGAAAGAAGTCCCAGGTCAGGAAGCGGAGTACTCGGGGCTGGAAGCGGCGGCACAAGGGCCAACTACAATGAGGCGGCATCTTGCGGTCGTATTCGATCTCGATGGAACCCTCATCGATGCATCCCACGCCATCGTCAACGGCTTCAACCATGTTCTCGAACGGCATGGGGTTGGGTCTTACCGGAAGGAGCAGATCCTGAGCATGATGGGCCAGCCATTGAGCGAGATGTTTGCTGAAACAGCGGATACCCATCGACTCGAGCTTGACCAACTGGTGAGAGACTATGTCGAGTATTCGAGGGCTCTGGCTGGCCATGGAATCCAATTACTCCCCGGCGCGCTGAGCCTACTCGAGAGATGTGGCCTCCTTTGTCGAGTCGGGGTGAACACTTCACGGACGACCTCGAGCGCTCGCCGAATCCTGGGAAATCTGGGCATCAACCACCTCCTGCAGGAAATCGTCGGGCTTGACCAGGTGAGTAATCCTAAGCCGCATCCGGAGGGTCTGCAACTTGTTCATAGACGCTTGGAGACGCTTCCCGGGAACAGTATCATGCTGGGTGATACGCCAGATGACATCCAGGCTGCGCTGGCGGCGGGAACGAGGGCTTTCGGTGTGGCAACGGGGTACTTTTCAGCTGAAGCTCTTCGCGATGCCGGTGCCACTGAAGTATTTTCCGACCTTGCGGAATTTGAAGATCGTCTCTTCCGGCTCCACAAAGAGATCGTGGAAGAAAGGATCCCTTGAGCGATTTACTTGAAGAATATCAGGATTGGCAGCCGCTGCTGGCAGCCCTCGAGGCCGAAGAGAAACAGATGGCTTTGGGGGCGGGAGCGAAGGCGATCGAGAACCAGCACAGGAAAGGACGGCTCACGGCCCGCGAACGCATCGCCCTTCTGGTCGACCCCGGAGAGGATGCCTTCTTCGAGTTGAGCGCGTATGCCGGTTACCGCATGTACGAGGAATGGGGTGGGGCTCCGTCCGGCGGTGTGGTGGTCGGCCTGGGAACTATCCATGGCCGCACCTTCATGCTGATCTCCAATGATGCGACCGTCAAGGCTGGCTCATTTTTTCCGATTACGGCCAAGAAGGTGTTGCGAGCCCAACGGATTGCGATGGACAATCGCCTCCCCTTGATCTACCTGGTCGATTCGGCCGGGATTTTCCTTCCCTTGCAGGACGAGGTCTTTCCGGACACCGACGACTTTGGCCGTATCTTTCGCAATAACGCTCGTTTGTCGGCCATGGGAGTGCCCCAGCTAGCGGCCATCATGGGCTCTTGTGTTGCGGGAGGAGCGTACCTTCCCGTGATGTGCGATAAGATCCTGATGACCGAGGGAAGCGGGCTCTATATCGCGGGGCCGTCGCTGGTCAAGGCAGCGATCGGTCAGGACCTGAGCAGTGACGAGTTGGGGGGAGCCAAACTCCATTCTTCATTGAGTGGAACAATTGACTTTCGGGAACCCAACGACGAGGCCTGCATCGAGCGTCTACGCCGTCTGGCTCGGGATGTAGCTCCTCCGCCCAATGTCCGGCCTCCGGTTGCCGAGAGCCTGGAGCCATCTGAGGATCCACACAAAGTCTACGATTTGATGCCGCTCGGACAGGCGGAATACTCGACTCGGAGCATCCTGGCGACGTTTATCGACGGATCGGGGATCGAGGAGTACAAGGCCGAGTACGGAAGGACTCTGATCTGTGGATATGCTCGGATTGAGGGCCGCGCCGTCGGACTGGTGGCCAATGAGAAGACCCATGTGCGGGAGCCCGGCAAGCCGTTCGAAGTGGGGGGTGTAATCTACGGCGAGTCGGCCGATAAAGCGGCGCGTTTCATCATGGATTGTAATCAGAACCGAATCCCCCTTGTTTTCTTGCAGGATGTCAACGGGTTCATGGTCGGGCGCCAGGCCGAGATCTCAGGAATCATCAAGTCGGGAGCCAAGATGGTCAACGCCGTGGCCAATTGCATTGTCCCCAAGATCACCGTGATCCTGGGCGGAAGTTATGGCGCAGGGAACTATGCTCTCTGTGGAAAAGCCTATGACCCTCGCTTTATTTTTGCCTGGCCGACCTGTCGCTATGCAGTGATGGGAGCGGAGCAGGCAGCCCGAACCCTGGCCGACTTGCGCATTCGGCAACTGAAGAAGACCGGCCGCCGGATCGGCGAGGAGGAGAGACAGCAAATCTTGGAATCGATTCGGACTACCTACACCCAGCAAACCGATGTCCGGTACGCTGCCGCTCGACTTTGGATCGACAAGATAATTCGGCCCCATCAGACGCGCCAGGCCTTAGCAAGAGCGCTCGAAATTGCGTATCAGGAGGAGCCACCGGAAGGCTTCCGTACGGGCGTCCTGCAGACCTGAAGAGAGGGGGCGGCATCGCCGCCTGTAGCTTTGTCAGATGACTCTGTTACCTTGCGCTCATTCCAGGACCTCAAAGCTACCCCGCATCCTGGAACATGAGGGAGGGGGACAAGGACTAACGTTTCAAAGCTATATCAGCCTCTTCAGCCTCTCTAAATTAGTTTTGAAGACCCTTGTCTCCCGACTCAACCCCTCGCCCCGCCAAACACTCCTCCGAACTCCGAATTCCGCCCTGTGATTCGTAGCTTTAACCTTTCTTCTCAGCGGCTGTCGGCGAACCGTTTCCGGCCCCCCCTTTTTTCGACAAGGACTTTGCCTTTTCCGGATTTCTTCGGTAGAGTTCGTCCTGTTTTTGGGGTGAGGAGTGTTTGAAGCAAGGTTTGTGTGTGGAGAGGAGTCTAGCCGATGATTTTGGCGGCTACGATCTGGTGCATTACGATCGCGACGACAATCGTCTTTGCTGGCCGTTTCTGGTGGTTTCCGGAATCAGTTGCGGCTCATGGCGAGGCCGTGGATCGCCAGTTTGTCATCACTCTGGCGGTCACCGGCGTGATTTTCATTGTGGCCCAACTGTCGCTCGGGTACTTGATCGTCAAGTATCGGGACCGGCCCGGGGCGAAAGCACGATACAGTCATGGCAACGATCGCTTGGAAGTGGTTTGGACGGTTGCCACGACTATCTTGTTCTACGTCATGGTTCTTCCGGGGCAGTGGACATGGGCTGATATGCACATCAACCAGCAGCAAGGAACACCGCTGGTCATAGAAGTCATGGGCCAGCAGTTTGCGTGGAATATTCGCTATCCGGGGCCCGACGGCGTGTTTGGACCGACCCGCCCGGAACTGATCAGCGATTCGGCGGGCAATTCAATGGGGGTCGATTTCGACGATCCCGCCGGGAGAGACGATCTGGTGCTTCCCGTCATGGCGATACCAATTAACCGCCTGATCGAGCTCCGATTGCTGTCGAAAGACGTTATTCATTCTTTCTTTGTCCGGGAACTGAGAATCAAGCAGGATACGGTCCCTGGGCTGGCCATTCCACTTCGATTCACCGCCACTAAAGTAGGGAATTTCGAAATCTCCTGTGCTGAACTGTGCGGCCTGGGGCACCATCGCATGCGTTCATTCATAGAAGTGCTGTCCGAGCAAGATTATCAGACTTGGCTCCGGGAAATGGCTGAGGACTAGGGACGAGAAAGGGGAGCCCATGTCGCAAGCGGTTCACGCACCTCCATCAAGCTTTATTCGGAAATGGATATTCAGTGTCGATCACAAAATCATCGGCATTCAGTACTTACTGCTGGCTCTAGTCGCCGTCTTTATTGGGATGCTGCTCTCGATCTTGATACGGTTCAATCTGGTCTGGCCGGGGACGGAAATCTCGATTCTGGAAAGCTTGTTCCCGGTCGGTGCTCCAGGCGGCGTAATGACGGCCGAGTTCTACCTGGCCATGTTGACCATGCACGGGACGATCATGGTTTTCATGGTCTTGACGACCGCACCGCAGGGTGGATTTGGCAACTACATTCTACCGATTCAAATTGGGGCCCGGGATATGGCGTTTCCCAATTTGAACATGCTTTCCTTCTGGATCACGTTCCTGTCTTTCATCTGCCTGATCTCGGCGTTCTTTGTGACAGGCGGTCCCCCCATCTCGGGATGGACAGGATACGCGCCCTTGAGTGCACTGGGGGATATCGCTGGTCCCGGGCTCGGCCTGGGGCAGGATCTTTGGATCGTGAGTATCGCCATCTTTTGCATCGCATCTCTACTTGGAGCGTTGAACTTCATCACTACGGTTCTTGATCTTCGGGCCGAGGGGATGACCTTGATGCGGATGCCGCTGACCTGCTGGTCCTGGTTTGTCACGGCTATTCTGGGCCTTCTCGCCTTTGGTGTGTTGCTGTCGGCCGGAGTATTGCTTCTCCTCGATCGGCTCGCCGGAACCAGCTTTTTCATTCCGGGTGGATTGGTCTTGAATGACCAGTTGGTGATCGACCACAAGGGAGGATCTCCCCTCCTGTGGCAGCACTTGTTCTGGTTCTTTGGCCACCCCGAGGTGTACATCGCCATTCTGCCGGGGATGGGCGCCACTTCGCAAATTCTCTCGGTTTTCTGCCGGAAACCGATCTTTGGTTACAAGGCAATGGTGTACGCCTTGTTTGGGATAGGCATTCTGGGCTTCATGGTCTGGGGCCATCATATGTTCATCAGTGGCATGAGTCCCTATTCGGCGATTGCCTTCTCTCTAATCACCACCGCTATAGCCGTTCCTTCTGCCATTAAGACCTTCAACTGGCTGGGGACAATCTGGGGTGGGCGGGTTCGCTTCGACAGTCCGATGCTGTTCGCGATCGGGTTTGTCTCGCTCTTCGTGAGCGGCGGACTGGGCGGGCTCTTCCTGAATCAACCGTCTACGGACATGTTCCTCCACGACACCTATTTCGTAGTTGCCCATTTTCACCTGATCATGGGCGTCGCCGCCATCTTTGGAATCTTCGCCGGAATCTACTTCTGGTTTCCCAAGATGTTTGGACGAATGATGAATGAGGGCCTGGGGAAGATCCACTTCTGGTTTACCTTCGTCGGTGTCAACGCGATCTTCATGCCGATGCACTTTCTGGGAATGGTCGGGAATCCACGGCGCTACGCTGAGTTGACTGCCTTCAACTTTCTGGGAGAGGTTAGCTCCCTTCACTTCTTCATCACGATTGCGGCCTTCATCACGATTGCCGCCCAGTTCATTTTCCTGGCCAATTTCATCCACTCCCTCTTCAAGGGGAAGAAGGCGTCAGAAAACCCGTGGGAAGCAACCACCCTCGAGTGGGTGATTCCGTCGCCGCCGCCCCACGACAACTTTGGGCCTGTCGATCCGGTCGTGTATCACGGCCCCTATGAATACGGTGTGCCGGGTGAGGAACAGGATTTTATCCTTCAGACAGACAAGGACAAGGAGACAGTCGAACACTGATGGCTGCGATTGCCCCTCCTCGCCCGACCGATCGCGAACCGACCGCCGGAGGTGGTTCAGGGAACCGCACAGGTTTGCCGGGCGATCGGAGTTACGGCGGGGGAGGTGGGTCATCTCCGGGTGCAGATTTGCCGGATAGGCGATACTACACGGGGATGATGGTCGGGCTGGCTGGCATCGTTATGCTGTTCACCGGATTTTCCAGTGCCTATGTGGTTCGCAAAGGACTTTCCAGTGATTGGGTCCCACTCCAACTGCCCTCGATGGTGTGGATGAATAGCCTGATTCTGCTGGCCAGCAGCTTTACCATTGAAAAGGCGAAAAGGCACTTCTCATCGATCGCGCTGCTCAAGCGGTGGTGGTCATTGACAGCTGTGCTCGGCATGGGATTCCTGATCGGCCAGTGGATGGTCTGGCAGCAGCTGATCGGGAGCGGGGTCTATATCAGCTCGAACCCGAGCAGTTCTTTTTTTTATGTTCTGACCGTGGCCCACGCGGTGCATTTGGCGGGTGGCGTAATCGCGCTGGTCTACCTGACCTTCCGGCTCTGGACAGGCCGTCTCACTCCGGTAGCTACAGGTGTGATGGCAATGTACTGGCACTTCATGGACGGGCTGTGGCTTTATATTTTGCTCTTGCTGGTGCTTTGGAGGTAGGGAGGTAGCATGTCTAGTCTGAAAACGGGAACTGGAACCTGGGGTGGAGGGGGTTCACCGTTCGCGATTGGATCGAAGAAGCTCGGTATGTGGCTCTTCATCCTGTCCGACACCCTCACCTTCACGGTCATGCTGATCGCGTACAGTTATGTCCGGTTAGCGAATCCCGACTGGCCCAGGCCGTTCGACGGACACAGTATCTTCCTTGCCAGCGTCATGACCCTCTGCCTTTTGAGCAGCTCGGTCACCATGGTCTTCGCAGTCTTGAACGCTCACCGGGGGAATCGGAAACAGACCCTTCGCTGGCTGATCGCGACCATCATCGGTGGGTTGGCTTTCATCGTCCTCCATAGCAATGAATGGCTAGGCCTGATTAATGACGGTGTAACCCCATTTGGCAATCCCTGGAATGTGCCTCTTTTCGGTGCAACCTTCTTCACCCTCACCGGCCTGCACATGACCCACGTCACTTTGGGGGTGATCTACCTGGGAGTGGTTGCCTGGGGATTCAATGCAGGCCGATTCAATGATGAAGATGTGGAAGTCAGCGGGCTTTACTGGCACTTCGTCGATTTGGTCTGGATGTTCATTTTCCCGCTGGTATATTTGATGTCCAATACAGTTTGAGGGGACAGGGGATAAGCATGAGTTCGGAACATGGAAATCGTTTGTATCTGACGGTCTGGGGCGGACTACTCGGGTTGACTTTGGTCGAAATCGTACTCGCCTATACGCAGCTTTCAGCTACCGTGATGCTGCTGACCCTAATGGGACTCTCTTTCCTGAAGGCAGGGCTGATCGTGGCCTATTTCATGCATCTCCGTTTCGAGCGTCTCAGTCTTTTCCTTACTTTGATTCCAGTTACCCTCATGTGTATTGCCTTGATGGCTGTTTTCTTCGCGGACAGTCTCCGAATTCTCGAACTGGGCTGAGCACCATAAGCCAGGGGTTGGGGAACCAACAGATTGCTGTTTCAGTGAATTCAATGCGAATAAGTGGACGAATCGACCTTGAAAGCGTGCTGCGATTTTGTGCCATCCTGGCTGTCTGCTGCGTGGCCAGCGATTGCGTGCCCCTGCTCGCCCAAGGATGCGGGATGTGCAAGTCTTCTCTCCAGGGGCAGAACGATACGCTGCTTAGCGCAATCAAGATGGGCATTGTTGTGATGTTGTTGCCGGCTGTGGCAATTGTGGCTGCGATTCTTTTGGCCCTACGGCACAGGTCGCAGGCCAGCCAAACACCAGCTCCGCCGATGGCCAGACCTTCCCCTATTACCCAGGACGTCGGTTGACAACGGACTGGGCCAGTGGCTATGTTTAACCGCTTAGAACGACGAGAGACAGGATTCAATCATGGCTGACGCCAAAGACGTGCAGAGTGACGAGTCAGGCGCACTGGAGCTAGTCAAGATCCGCCGCCGGAGGTTTACCTTCGCCTGCGTTTTTGGCTTCCTGGGCGCCAACTTTCTCATGACGTTGCGTTTCTTTTTTCCACGCACACTGTTCGAGCCCTCTACTTCCTTCCGGATCGGGTTTCCGGGTGACTTCGGTTTTGGGGTCGACACCCGATTCCAGCAGCAGTTCCGAATCTGGGTGAATCGAAATGCCGAAGGGATCTTCGTCATCTACGCCAAGTGTACCCATCTTGGCTGCACTCCCGACTGGGTGGAAAGCGAAGCGAAGTTCAAGTGCCCCTGCCATGGTAGTGGATACGACTCGGAAGGAATCAACTTTGAGGGCCCTGCCCCGAGACCGATGGATCGGGCGAAAGTCGAACTGGACGCGCAAGGACAGATCGTGGTCGACACCAGTGTCCTCTTCCAGTGCCCTCCCGGTGCTCCCTGCCAGTTCAAGCAGCCGGGATCATTCATATCCGTATGAAATCACTTGCTTGAGCAAGGAGTAGAAGATGGCTGAGAAGGAAAGCACAAGCCCGAAAAAGAACGACCAGAACACCGAATCTCCATCCATCGTGGTGAAGGTCAAAGAGAGTGTTCAACCGTTCATCGACAAAGGGAAGGAAGACGTCAAGGCGGTCCAGGATCCCAAGAAGACCCAGCTCTGGAAGTCGGTCTTCCGCCACCAACTCGACGACAGTCCCCGCAATCGGGCACTGGCTGTGCTCACCAACGTATTTCTGCACCTGCATCCGGCCAAAGTAAACCGCGATGCGATCCGTTTTCGCTACACCTGGGGCATGGGCGGAATCAGTTTCTATCTTTTCTTCGTCTTGACCATCACCGGTGTGTTCTTGATGTTCTATTACCACCCCAGCAAGGGGCAGGCTTTCCAGGACATCCTGTTTCTGGAAAACGATGTGCCTTTCGGCGGGCTGCTCAGGAATATGCATCGCTGGGCCGCTCACCTGATGATTTTGACGGTGGAACTCCATATGCTGCGGGTCTTTCTCACCGGAGCTTACAAGACACCCAGAGAGTTCAACTGGATGGTGGGGGTTATTCTGCTGGTGCTCACCCTGCTCCTTTCCTTCACCGGTTACTTGCTTCCGGATGATCAATTGGGCTTCTGGGCAGTCACGGTGGGTACGAACATGGCGCGGGCGACGCCCCTGCTGGGACACGAAGGGCCCTTCGGAGCCCAACTGGGCATCACCCAGTTCAACGACGTCCGCTTCGCATTGCTGGGTGGATCGATTGTTGACGCAAACGCCTTGTTGCGGGCCTATATCTGGCACTGCATCGCGATTCCACTCATTCTCGCAGTCTTTCTGGCGGTCCACTTCTGGCGGGTCCGGAAAGACGGAAGTATTTCCGGGCCTTCCCCCGTGATGTTGGAGTCAGAGATCAAGGCTCCCCGGCGCTAAGAGCCGGCAAGGAGTGTTTAGCGACTTGCTGATAGTCGGAGGAATTCATGGATTGGGCACAACTCTGGGAAATCTTTTCTAAGCCGGACAATATTCCGATCGCGGCTCTACTTTTTCTAATTCCCTTCTTCTACTGGTACGGGCTACGGCAGGCATTCGCCACCGACAAGCTGATCAATCGACTGGAAGCCGACAAAACCCTGGCCAAGGAGCACCACCGGAAGATTGAGCCTTACCGTGAAGGCTGGGACGCCAAGCTCCATGTCTGGCCCTACTTGTTGCGCATCGAGCTCCTTGCGGCTGTTATCGTGACGGGGCTCCTTATGGTCTGGTCAATCGCCCTCAATGCTCCTCTCGAAGAGCCGGCCAACCCCAACCTCACCATGAATCCGTCCAAGGCCCCCTGGTATTTCCTCGGCCTACAGGAGATGCTGGTTTACTTCGATCCCTGGATCGCAGGTGTCGTCATGCCCACTCTGATCATCCTCGGTTTGATGGCAATACCGTACGCCGACCTGAATCCACTGGGCAACGGCTACTACACGTTCAAGCAGCGCAAGTTCGCCATCCTGGCCTTCTCTTTCGGGTTTGTGGTGCTCTGGGTCTCCATGATCATCATTGGGACGTTCATACGGGGTCCCGGGTGGATGTGGTTTTGGCCCGGTGAAACGTGGGATCATCATCGACTGGTGTTTGAGACCAATCGTGATCTTCACGCTATTTTGGGGGTCTCCACTCAGCCCATGATCGGAATCGTGGGTGGCCTTGCTGTAGGAATCTACTTTGTTGTTTTTGGCTGGATCTGTCACAAGATCCTGCTATGGAGCGAATTCAATCGAAAAATCTATGCGCGGATGACCTTGGCTCACTACTTGATCTATCAGACCTTCATGCTGATGATGATCGCGTTGCCCGTGAAAATGGTCCTTCGCCTGGTTTTCCGGGTCAAATATGTCTTGGTAACCCCCTGGTTCAATATTTGAGAAATTGGTGCCAGACCGAAATGAAATCGTGGTTTAAGAAACTTCGCTATTGGGAAGAGGAAGCACCGGAGCAGGATCCGATCGTTAGCAGATCGCTAGCCGTCCCGCTTGCCATCTCCTCCCTTCTTTTGATCCTCAGCCTGGTCTGGGCTTTCTACGAAGAGGGATGGGGACTACGCCCGTGGAAAGCCTATCAAGATGAGTTCCGAGAGGTCTATCCCAGCGCTCTGAGGGCTGTCAAGCTGGCCCGGGAGCAGGAAGAGCAGACCATTAAGTCCGCTCAGGGTTACCTGGATCTGCAGCAGCAATTGCAGGCCGCCGAAGGCAATATTCAGAGCGAGCTACAGCGTCTCGATCAGGCTGAAGGCGTCGTCCGTGACCGCCTCCAAATCATTACCCAGGAGTTTGCCAATAAGCGGAGCCAAGCCCAGGCCAAGCGATACGAGGTTGAAACCACCAATAGCGACTCGGCTCGTGGCAGCCTCCAGCAAGAGCTCGATGATCTGCAGGCCAGTACCATCGATTTCGAGTTCGCAACCGGACCCGAAACCGTCACTTACAAGGAGTTGGAAGCTGAGTTCAACAATCTGAAGCAAAGCCAGGGAGAACTACAGGGAGAGCGAGTTGAGCTGCTCCGCAGGCCGGCCCAGCTGCGACGAGAACTCGACGCCTACCTCACGAACCGGCTGTCCGGCCCGACATCCACTCAGATCGATGGATTGATTTCCCAGGCGGAAAACAGCGGAACCGGAATTCGTCAAATCCACAATGCCGAGATGGGCCTGGTGGATCGTTGTGAATCCTGCCATCTGGCGGCCCGCGAGCCAATCACAATGACTGCTGCCGACGTGGGAGGCAACGCCCTTTTCGCCACTCACCCCAGAACGGAGCTCTTCGGAATCCATGATCCGCAGGTCTTCGGCTGTTCTCCCTGCCACAACGGAAATGGGGTCGGAACAGTCAGTGCGGAAAAGGCACATGGCCGATACAAGCACTGGATGTGGCCTTTGTACGAAAATGAGAACGTGGAAGCTGGATGCATTCAATGCCACGATCAGGACCACTTTCTGGAAGGTGCAGATACTGTCAATGCAGCTCGCGTACTTTTCCAGAACCGTGGGTGCCAGGGTTGCCATCCGCGAGAGGGATTCGACCGCGAACCCCCCAAGATACGGGACGTCCAAAAGCAGCTCGAGGATCTTGCGGAAGATCGAACCAAGACCCTCCTCACAATCGAGAGGATACAGCTACAGGGAGATCAGGCCGCGACCAATGAAGAAGCGAACCGGCGCTACGCTGAAGCTGAGAAGCTGACAGTACAGATTGCGGCCAGCGATGCTGATACCGATCGCTTGCAGGCTCGCGTTCAAGAGCTTTTGATGGAAATCAAGAAGGTCGGTCCCAACCTGAAGGAAGTGCGGAACAAACTGCGCAAGGAGTGGATTCCAATCTGGATCGAGAATCCGCAGGCCTTCCGTCCCAATACCAAGATGCCTCAATTCCCACTCGAGCCCGACGAAATACAAGCGATTTCGGCCTTTATCTGGCAGTCGGGGTTGGACGGAAACTTGGCGAGGCAGCCCCCTGGCGATGCAGATCGTGGAAAAGAGTCCTTTGAAAAACGGGGCTGTCTGGGTTGCCACTCGGTAGGCGAAGGCGACAGCCTCATGGGTGGGACTTTTGCCGCTAACCTGTCGCGAGTCGGTGAGAAGGCCAACTACGACTACCTGGTACGCTGGGTTCACAACCCACGGCAAAGAAGCCAGCCTTACTGCCCGGTTCATCAGCGCGACATCTCAGCCGCCGACTATGCATCGGTCGGGCTCCCCTTCGAATTTGATCTCGAAAACAACCAGTGCCCGCTTGGTGACCATGTTCTTCAGGTCCAGAACCAGGTTGTCATGCCGAGTTTGCGCTTGTCCGACCAGGAATCCCGGGATGTCGCAACCTATCTGATGACTTTGTCTCGAAGCGAAAGTAGCTATCCGGCAGCGCCCTTTATGGAGGATGCCAATTTGGTCGAGCAAGGCCGCTTCCTGGTTCGTCATTATGGTTGTGCGGGCTGCCACGAAATCGCGGGACTCGAGAACGAAGGAAAAGTAGGAACCGATCTTACCGTGGAAGGTAGCAAGCCTATTGAGCGGCTCGATTTCGCATTGCTCACGCACGACGCCAAGGCTGAGGGCTGGTATGATCACAAGGGATTCTTCGAGCGTAAGCTGCGCGATCCTTCCACTTATGATCAGGGCAAGATCAAGGAGCCCCTCGAGAAGCTCCGGATGCCGAACTTCCACCTGACAGAAGAAGAGATCGATCAGTTAACGACCTTTCTGTTGGGAAGTGTCGAGACCATCATCCCCGAGGAGTTCCAGTACAATCCGCCGGACGAGCGGCGTTTTATTCAAGAGGGCTGGTGGCTTGTCAAGAAATACAATTGTGTCGGCTGCCACGAGTTTACGGCCGGCCAAGCGACGGATCTGGAAGGGCTGTCTTTCTACCAGGCCCAGAATGCTGAGAAGCTCCCCCCCGCCTTGGTCGGACAGGGTGCTCGAGCCAATCCGGAGTGGCTGGGTCGTTTCTTGAAGAATCCGGCGCTGAGCACCACCGACACGGATGCCAATGGTGTACGGCCCTATCTCGATGTGCGCATGCCGACCTTTAGTTTGTCGGACGGGGAGATTCAGACTCTGATCCGCTTCTTCCATGCCCTGGCAAAGCAGCCGTTGCCGTATCTACCCCAAAGAATTGAGCCCCTCGATAGATCCGAACTGACTCTGGCGCGCGCGCTTTTCACTTCGCCGGCGGCTCCTTGCCTGCGCTGCCATGCGACCGGTGATCCTGCCACCGATTCCGAAAAGACGGCTCCCAACTTCTCGTTGGTGGCGGAGCGTTTGAAACCGGATTGGACTCAGCGCTGGATCGTCCATCCAGAGTTGATTCGGCCCGGAACCGCTATGCCTTCCGGCCTTTTCCAGTGGGATGGCAGCCGTTGGGTTTTTGCTCTGGGACGAGTCCCGGGGTTGGACGACTACGAAGAGGATCAGGCGGACCTTGTGGTACGATATATGTTCCAATTTACTCCACAAGAACAGCGCCGGTTGATGGGACGTTAATCTTGGGAAAGGTGCTTTCGCCCAGCACCGGAGAATGACTTTTTGAGAAGTTCGAGGAGACTGAATATGCAAAGAAAGATCTGTCTGATTTTGCTGGCCGGAATGCTCGTTTTCGTGACGGCCTGTAGTGGAGGAGGAGACCCCGCATCGACTGCGTCCGATACACCGGATTCGGCGGCGGGAGCCAGTGCCGGTATGAAAGTGGATTCCTCCACGGCCGGCAACATTTCCGGCAAAGTGACCTATAGCGGGGAAGCCAGCCAAGGGGCGAGGATTCGGATGAATGCCGACCCCTCCTGTGCTGACCAGCATAGTAGTGCTACTTACACCGAAGACCTGGTAGTTGCTGACGGCAATCTAAAGAATGCTTTCGTGTGGGTCAAGTCGGGGCTGGATGGCTATACTTTCGACCCTCCCTCGGGATCGATCTCGCTGGATCAAAAGGGCTGTCTGTACAGCCCCCATGTTCTGGGTGTTCGGACCGGCCAGGAGATCAGCATCATGAATAGTGATCCCACTACGCACAACATCAATCCTTCTCCCAAGAACAATCGTAACTGGAACATCTCGCAAGGGCCGAGTAGCGCCGCTCGCGTTCAGACTTTTGCCCGTGAAGAGGTGATGATACTGGTCAAATGCAACGTGCATCCCTGGATGACAGCCTATGTCGGAGTTGTTGCCCATCCCTACTTCGCAGTCACGGCTGATGACGGTAGCTTTGCACTGAACGGCTTGCCACCGGGTAGCTACACGGTTGAAGTCTGGCACGAACGACTTGGCACCCAGGAACAGCAAGTCACGATCGCAGCCAGTGAGAGCACGGAAGTTAGTTTTGAGTTTGGTGGCTAAGAGCTGAAGCTCTCGACACTGATCCCACGTACCAATTCCTGTCTGCAGGACTAACGATAGGGGCGGCCGGACGGTCGCCCCTAGTTAGTTCCTGAACGCAGCACTAAGCATTTTCTAGGGGTTTCTTTGAGCCGTTCATCGGAATACTCGGCCCTCAGTCATCGGTTCGCCTCTGTGACGGCGCTGGCAACGCTTTTCTTGCTTCTCGCTGGAGGCTTGGTCACCAGTAACGATGCCGGTCTTTCCGTTCCTGATTGGCCCCTCTCGTTCGGGCAGGTCATGCCCGAGATGGTGGGCGGAGTCTTCTACGAGCATGGCCATCGCATGGTAGCTACTACGGTCGGATTCCTGACCATTATTCTGGCTTTGATCCTGTGGCGATGCGAGGGCCGCGGCTGGGTCCAGAAACTAGGCTGGCTGGCTTTGCTGGCTGTGATCCTACAGGGAGTGCTGGGCGGTCTGGCGGTTCTCTTCAGGCTACCCACTTTCGTCTCTGTGATACATGCCTGCCTGGCTCAGGCTTTCTTCTGCATCGTGGTGGCTCTGGCTGTGGTCACCTCGCGCTGGTGGCGGCAGCAAGCCGAAGTTCCAGCGCTCCCGTGGGGTGGTACACGCTTCCGCCTGGCGGCCATCACAACTCTGGGAGTCTTTCTTCAGCTGATCTTCGGTGCCACAGTCCGCCACGCCGGTACGATCGACGGCGCCAAGGCCGCTGAGTTAGTCGCCTGGGCTCTGGTCCTGCATTTGGCAGGGGCCCTCCTGGTCAGTATGCTGATTCTTCTCTGCGCCATGAATCTGCTCAAAAACGAGGTCGGCCCGCGTCTGTCGCGCACGGCTTACGCTCTGGTCATGGGACTCGTTCTACAGCTGGCTCTGGGAGTAGCGGCTTATGCGGTGCGTATGAGTATCGCTTCGGGTCAGCCCCATCACCCGATGGTGGCTCTCCTCCCAACGGCTCATTTGGCGCTGGGGGCGTTGATCCTGGCTGTCTGCCTCGGGCTGAGCCTCGTTCTTTCGAAGTCAGGTGTGACGGAGCAACGAGAGATTGCGCTGGGTAACGGGTCTTTGCTCAGGGGAAGTGAGTATTGACTAAGACGGCACCAAGGCAAAAGAGAATGCAACGGCTACAGCCAATGGCTCTGCTCGAGTTGACTAAGCCGCGCGTTTCGTCGCTTGCGGTCATGACGACGGTGGCCGGCTTCTACCTGGCGAGTGAGGGGACGATCGATGTCCCGCGCTTACTGCATGTGTGCATTGGAGCTCTGCTTGCGGCTGGCGGTACTGCGGTTCTCAATCAGGTGATGGAACGCGGCGCGGACGCTCAGATGAGAAGAACGGCCAACCGGCCACTCCCTTCCGGACGAGTGGATTTTCCGGTGGCTGCCACTCTGGGTATTGTCCTGATTACTGCCGGGTCCCTCTACCTGCTGCTGCTGGTAAACCCTGCCAGTGCGGTCCTGGCGCTGCTGACAGCTTCGTTGTACCTTCTGCTCTATACGCCCTTGAAGAGCAAGACCACACTCTGCACCACGATCGGGGCTGTTCCCGGAGCGATCCCTCCTCTGATCGGTTGGGTGGGAGCAGGGCGGTCCCTCGACCTCGAGGCCGCTGTTCTGTTTGGCATCCTGTTTCTGTGGCAGTTTCCCCACTTCCTTTCGATTGCTTGGGTCTACAAGGAAGATTATCGGCGGGGCGGGTTCCAGATGCTTCCACTAGCCGACGAAGATGGTCAAAAGACGGCTAATCGCATACTTATCTTCAATCTGGCTCTACTGGTCGGTAGCCTTCTTCCCACCTGGTTGGATTCGGCCGGTCTCATCTACTTGGGGAGCGCGGTTCTGCTGGGGATATACTTCCTGAACTCAGCCTGGCATTTGAGAATGAAGCGGGATCGAGCTGCAGCTCATGGTCTGCTGAAGGCTTCGGTCCTCTATCTTCCGCTACTTCTCGTCATGATGGTGCTCGACAAGCAGTAAAGCCAGGGCAGACACTGCTTTACTTTTGGTTCAGAGGAGGATTCTCTGCAGGACTAAACTCATGGCGGCTATTAGAGTGCAGGATCTCAGCTTCAACTATGGGAAACGGAAGGCCCTGACGAATGCCAGTTTCAATGTTGGGGAGGGCCAGATCTTTGGTTTGTTGGGCCCGAACCGGGGAGGGAAAACTACCCTTTTCAGGATTCTGTGCACGTTGCTCAAGCCCCTCTCGGGGAGCGCGTCGATTCTTGGCATCTCTGTGACTCAAGACCCGCACCAGGTCCGCTCACTGATCGGGGTAGTTTTCCAGAGCAATTGTCTTGATCCTCAGTTGACGCTTCGAGAGAATCTGATTCACCAGGGGCACCTCTACAGTTTCCACGGGAAGCCTTTACGTGAACGAGTCGACCGCATGCTAGAGCGATTCGGCCTCGGCTCGCGAAGCGGAGAACTGGTCGGCCAACTGTCGGGCGGGCTGAGGCGTCGCCTCGAGCTGGCCAGAGGTCTCCTGCATGACCCGCGAGTACTGTTGTTGGATGAACCCACCGTGGGGGTTGATCCCGGCGTCAGGCACGAATTCTGGACGCATCTCCAAGACCTTCGCCTCCGGTACGACATTACGATCCTCCTCACCACCCATCTCATGGAAGAGGCGGAACGCTGCGATCACCTGGCGATCCTGCATCAGGGTCAGATTGTGGTTCAGGGATCTCCGGACCAGCTGAGACGCCGAATCGAAGGGGATGTCGTATTGATTCAGACCGACCAGCCCCGAGAACTCCAAACCGCCATCCGAGAGAGACACGGCTGTCAAGTCTCCACCTTGAACGGCACAATACGCGTCGAACATCCCAACGGGCAGCGCCTGCTCCAGGACTTGATGTCCTTTCGCCCTGAAGCGATCCGCTCCATCACTGTCGGTCGCCCTACTCTGGAAGATGTTTTCGTGAGGGAAACGGGACATCATTTGTGGGAAGAATGAGACCGGACGAAATGCAAACGCAGATACATAGCGCGGAGGCCGCAATCGACAAATGAGTCAATTTCAGTCGACCGCCGAACTGATGAGGCCGAAGTGAGAGTATCAGAGCTGTAAACAACGCTTCTGGCTAGTTTTTGAGACAGCTTGAAAATAAGAGCTTTATAGTCGGGCCTGACGGTCCGTTTGCGGCCTCGGAAGGCCCCTCCCATGATTTTGAAACCACTCTTGATCAACGACACGTAGAATTGGACCCGGACGACAATTAGAACTGCCCGCTTTTTCAGAGCTGATTTGGATCATGGCAAGCATGGTTACAGACCAGCAGATCAGGAGACTGATGAAATTGCGGAAAAAGGAAAAGACGTTGACGATGGCGGCGGCCAAAGCGGGCATGTCGCGGAACCCGGCACGGAAGTATTTGAAGTCGGGCAAGCTGCCGAGTGAAAGCCGGTCAGAGCGGACCTGGCGCACCCGCCAGAATCCCTATGAATCCGTTTGGCCCCAAATAGAAGGGATCAGATCCTGAAACAGTCTCCAACCGTGGAGGCGACAACTATTTTTGACCACCTGAATCGGATCTACGAGGGGAAGTTCGAGGAAGGACAACTGAGGACGCTCCAACGAAGTCGCAAGCAGTGGAGAGCCCACTACGGTGAGCTGAAAGAGGTGATGTTTCCCCAGAATCATGAGCCCGGACATCAAGCCCAGTCCGACTTCACTTTCATGAACAGCTGGGGAGTGACGATTGCCGGGCAACCCTTTCCTCATATGCTGTATCACTTCGTCTTGACCTACTCGAACTGGGAGACGACGACCCTGTGCTTCGGTGAATCTTTCGAGAGTTTGACGCTGGGACTACAGAACGCGATCTGGGAACTGGGGGCGATACCATCCGAGCACCGAACAGACCGTCTATCGGCTGTGGTCAACAATCTCAAGAAGGGCGCCTTCACCGAACGCTACCAGACATTGCTCGATCATTACGGAATGAAGCGCCGCCGAACCCAAGCCGGAAAGGCTCATGAGAACGGAGACGTCGAGCAATCGCATCACCGGCTCAAGCGATCCATCCAACAGGAACTGCTGCTCAGAGGCAGTCGCGATTTCTCAGAGCGCAAGGACTACGAGCAGTTCGTCCAGAGAATCATCGAGCGACGCAATGCTGGCCGGCAAAGACGCCTGCGAGAAGAACTGGAAGTGATGAGGCCGCTACCGGATCCTCGCCTGGAGGACTTCATCCGATTCCGAGTGAAGGTCGCAACCAGTTCCACGATCCGAGTGCGCAACAACACCTACTCGGTGGACAGCCGCTTGATCCGCGAACAGGTGGAGGCGCGACTGTATGCCGATCATGTGGAAGTTCGTTATGGCGGGCAGCGAGTAGCCGAGATGCCTCGACTGCGGGGGGAAGGAAAGCACCGGATCGATTACCGGCACGTGATCCACTCGCTGGTGCGAAAGCCGGGAGCCTTTGCCCGCTATCGCTGGCGGGAAGATCTCTTTCCCGGAGTCCTGTTCCGAGTCGCCTACGACGAGCTGAGAGAGGATTGTCCACAGACGGCGGACCGACAGTATCTGGGGATCCTGGAGCTGGCGGCCCAAGAAGGGGAAAGGAAAGTCGAACAAGCTCTGAAGAACCGGATTGAAAGCGGCCGCCGAACCCGGTTCCAGGACCTGAAGGAGGATCTGATAGAGCCGGTTCTGCCGAGGTGGCAGGTCCAGGTTCCACCAATCAACATCCAGATCTATGACCGATTGCTCGGCACGCACAAGCAGGAGGTGAGGCCATGAGCGGAGGCACCCTGCAAAGACTCAAAGAGTGTTTGGTCGAACTTCGCCTGCCGACCTTCCGCGAGCATCACGGCTCGCAGGCCGCTTTGGCGACCACAGAGAGCTGGTCTTATCCGCAGTACCTGCTGGCTCTGTCGGAGCTGGAAGTCGCGGATCGACGGGAACTACGGATCCAGAAACTACGACGGACCTCGAAACTTCCCTGGGACAAGAGCCTGACTTCATTGGATCGCTCACGACTCCCGCAGAGTGTGGACCGGCAGTTGTCAGGATTGGTGGAGGGAGACTTCCTGGACCGAGCCGAAAATCTACTTGTGTTCGGTAATCCAGGAAGCGGGAAAACGCATCTTGTTTGTGCTTTGGGGCAGGAGTTGATCCTGCGAGACCGGCGGGTGCTGTTCTTGACCTGTGCGCTGCTGGTGCAGCGGTTACTGAGAGCCAAGCTCGAGCTAACTCTGGAGAGGGAACTCAAGAAGCTGGATCGGTTCGAGGCCCTGATCATCGACGACATCGGGTATGTACAGCAGAATCGCGACGAGATGGAGATTCTCTTCACGTTGCTCTCCCATCGCTACGAGCGTCGCTCGATTCTGCTGACCAGCAACCTGGTCTTCTCGGACTGGGAGAGGATCTTCAAGGATCCCCTGACCACGGCCGCGGCAATCGACCGCCTGGTTCACCATAGCGTGATCCTGGAGTTGAACGTGACCAGCTACCGGATGGAAGCCGCCAAGCAGAGAACCCAAAAGGAGACGAAGTGACTCTGAGGTGCCGCTCGAAAGGCCTTCTGCTGGCCACACAGAAAACGGCTCAAGCCCAGAGGAGGGTATACAGCTCAATCAGCGGAGCATTCGAAGGGCAATCCCGAGCCTCGCGAAGCGTGGGAACTCCGTTCGGGCAAGCCCTCACTCCATCCCCACGCTCAAGAATACCGGGGAAGAAAAGAGGGCTTTCAGCCCTCAGAAGAAGGAAGAAAAACAAGTCAAACAAACACCCACTTCAGCGGGCAAGAATCGTAGTCGCGGTGATCAAAAATAATTGTCGTTGAACACACTCTCTTGACGCTTGCCAGGGAGGTCTTGAGACAGCTTGGTAAAACCCAGGGTGCAGCAGTGACGAACCTTCGCCAGGCGCCAGAGATCGGAGCCGCAGGCGGAAGCGCCGCGCCGGTTTTAAGTGGAGTTTCGGCGAATCGTCGCCAAGCTTTCCCGCGCTCGCGCTGCCGCTTGGCGCTCTGAAAATGGGCGCTCCACCCCCCCGTTCAGGCAGTCGACCCCAGCCTGAGCTGCGAGGCAATCGGATAGGAAAGCGCGGTCAAGGGAGAACCGGAGGCAGCCTCCGCAGCTCCGAACCCTTCACGATCCACAAGCGGCTGGACCGGAGCTCGGGAGTCAGTACGATCGCTTTCCCGCCCCCCTTCGCCAAGGCTTCGGAGGGCAGGCACCGGGCTGACGCCGCGGTGCTCTGTTATTCAGCGCTCATTAGCAATGAAGAGTGATCGCAGGAATTCTGGTGGGGATTCGGAAAGGGATGGGCCGGAGGGATCGTTGAACTCTGGAACTCTTTCGGCCCTCTCCCAAGAATCGCTATTCTTGGAGAGGTCCCGTAAATGGTTGCCGGAATCTAGACAAGAGTCCAAGTTGACCTGCGAACCACACTCCCCATCCGTTTCCAGATCCAAAGTGAAGACACCTCTGCGAAATCTCTGCGCCTCCGCGTCTCTGCGCTTGCATTTCGTCCGCTCCTAATGACTCTGCTAGAATCGATTGCCAACATGAAATTGAGAAGTTTGACCGTTGGATTAGCACTCCTGATCGTTACCTTATTCCTCTTTCTTTCCGGAATCGCTTGGGGGGCCGAATGGGCACCGAGTCGTTGGGCTGATTGCCGAGCAGAATCTAACCGATACGACGCGCAGCAAGGTACGCGACTTACTGGCCGGGGAGAGTCTGGCGGCTGTCTCGAATTGGGCTGACCTGATCCGCTCTTTCGATCAGTGGAGCTGTGCCGATCCATTCCATTACTCTACGATTGAACCGAATGCCGAATACCTCCAGCAAGGGGTCCCTCCGCAGGGAGATGCGCTGGGTGCTATCGCCTACTTTTTTCAAGCGCTGAGGGATCCCGCCGAGAATCGGACCCGGCGGGCGAACGCGCTCCGTTTTCTTGCCCACATCATTGGAGATCTTCATCAACCGCTTCATGCGGGCAGAGGTTGTGATCGGGGAGGCAACGACGTGGTGGTCAGTTATATGGGCCAGCAGCGCAATCTCCATTCGGTCTGGGACTCTGCCATCTACGATTCGCTTCAACTCGGCTATAGCGAATATGTAGATCTGCTGGTGGAGCCTTCCTCGAGCGAGAAGGAGAAGATTCAGTCGAGTAGTCCGCTGGAATGGACTCGGGAATCGCAAGAACTCCTGAGCGAAGTCTACCGCTGTAGCGTGGGCAAAGACCGTTGCCCCTGCCTCTGCGGGGACTGCTCGGATGGATACTCTGACTTCGGTGGGTGTGAAGAGCAATCGTGTCGGCTGGTTCCAGCACCTATCACGTTGAGCTGGGAGTATAAATCGCGCGCCGAACCGATCATTCGTCGCCGTCTCCAGGAAGCCGGGCTCCGGCTTGCCGCCGTCTTGAACTGGGCGTTGGGAGATGAGGACCCCTCCCCTTCATTCTCGCTGTTCCTTCAACAGATCGGTGAGAAACCCAATTGGGATGGCTCGTTTCGACCCTGCCCATCCGAGTAGCCCATCTCTTCGCGCTGCAGGCCTTGGTGCTGTCGCCATGGAGCCTGTCAATCAAATCCGCTGAAGAAGCATAAACGTGATGTCGTCGGTTTGAGCCATACCCTGAGTGAATTCCTCAATCGACTCAAGGATTCTCATCTCAAGTGCCTCCGCCCCCGAGTTGCCCACTTCTTTGATTAGCTGAACCAGGCGGTCTTCCTCGAACATATCGCCGGCCGGGTTCTCGGCATCCGTCAATCCATCCGTATAGATCACCAGGATGTCGTTCGGATCCAGATGCAGTGGGCTGGAGGCATAGGTAGCAAAGCCAAAGGCTCCCAGGATCATGTGTTCGGATTCGAGCTGCTCCACATCGCCGGTCTCAGCCCGGTAGAGGAAGGCCGGATTGTGTCTTGCGCTGATGTAGATTCCGTCACCATCGTTTCCCAGCTGAACCAGGAACAGGGTGACGAAGCGATTCGCCTGGGAACGCTCACAGAGGAACCGGTTCAGCCGGTCCAGCGCGCCTTGCAATAGAGAACTGAGCAATGCGGCCGAGATCCCTTTCCCTGAGACATCTGCCAGCACTCCGACCAACTCGTCAGTCGAAGTTCCCAGGAAATCATAGAAATCTCCGCCGACGTGACGGGTCGGCTGGCTGTAAGCAATGACTTTGAGATGTTTGAGCTCAGGGACTTCCTTGGGGAGCAGAGACTGTCGGGTTTCTTGAGCCAGTGCCAGGTCTTGTTCCAACAGCTTGCGTTCTTCCAGGGTCTCGAGCATCTGGACCTTTTCGAAGACATTTCCAGCTTCGAGGGCCAGTTTGCTCAAGATCTTCTGATCCAGGCCCGACAGAGCGTGCATCATCTTGGTGGAATCGAGGTAGCGGATTCCGTGTATTCATCGGTATCCGAATCGGCGGCGTTCCACTTCAAGGGTAGACAAGCCAGAGCCAGCAGATTCATCGCGACAATGCTGTCCTGGTGGGCCAAGTCACCATCTATGCCCTCGGTCATGAAAACCGGCTCGCCGCTGCCCGCGACTTGGCGGACCACGGTTTGGCTGGCTTGAACGAACTCCGATTCCTGCATTGTCTTGCCGGCCCCACTCATGCCCAGTTCGTAACGGAAAGATTGAGCGTCGTTCTCAGCCAGCAGAATGAATCCGCGCTCCGCGCCACTGATCTTGAGAGCCGATGCCAGGATGTGTTCGAAAGTAACTTTGGCCGAAAATTGTTGCCCCAGGTTGTATTGGAAATCAAGTAGAAAGGAGAGCTTCTCCATGTCGGAGTAGCCGGAATAGGCCTGCGGCAATACCATCGTGAAGTCCATCAAAGACTTCTTTATGGGGTCTTCAACGGTCTCTTCCAAGCTCGTGCCATCAGCCAGCGCTTGCCCGAAGATCATCTCGACTCGTTGCCCCAGACTGATCTTGTCGCCAGGGTAGAGGAGCTTCTGAGAAATCCGCTCCTCGTTGACCTGGGAGCCATGCGTGCTTCCCAAATCGACGAGGCCGTAAGAGTCTCCACTTTTGACCAGCTTGGCGTGGTGACGAGAGACGTAGGGATCACTCAGCACGATGTCTGCGTCGGAACGACGCCCCAGGATCACCTCCTCTTGTCCCAGAGTGAAGATTTTGTCCTGTCTGTCAGGTCCTTGCCATTTCAGAAACGGTTTCGGCTCGATCTCTTCTTTCATTACGGCAGAGTACTTTCCTTATCCAAGCAGATTCTTTTTGGTCCGATGAACTTTCTTGGCCGGGAGCCAGGGAACCGCAAGATGATCAGCCAGTGAGATACCGCCACTCTTCAAGATTGACTCGAAGATGTGGGGGTAGAGTCGGCGCGTCAAGGGTCCCAAGAGTCCCATCCACCAGATGTGAGTTCGGAAGCTCCATTCCATGCAGATTGCCGAGCCCTCCTCTTGAGGAGTGACGATCCACCGAGTTGTGCCTTCGAGGCGACCGCGCACCTCAGCTTCCAGAAGCGATTCTGGCGCAATCCGCGTGACCCGCAAGTTGAAGATGAACTCTGGGGCAATCGAGCCCCGCCAAGTACAGCGCTTCAGACTCCCGTGACCCTCGCCGAAACCGGTCTCAAGCTCCATGGCCGAAGTTACTTCAGGCCACCAATGAGCCCAATTCTCAACCTCCGAGAGTGGAGCCCAAACCCGCTCTGGCGGAGCACCAATATACCAAACTGATCGAACATAGTAGCTCGGCATTGCAATCGTCTGGAGAAAGATTCTGGCAGGCCTCTAATCCTGGGTCAATTTGCCAGCTTCCACGATACAATCCGAACGGCTGTTTTGGGACCTCACCGGGAAGCTGGCGGGGTGAGGACCCTGGGCGGCTAAGGGGGAAGGACTGCGTCTCGAAGCGGGCCTGCCGACAGATGTTTGCATGTCGGGAACGCACGACTCACCTAGGATTAGCCCGGTGAAGGAGCTGATGGAGGATGATCGACCCTGAGAACCGTAGAATCGCGATCATTGGTTGTGGAGGATCCGGGAAGACCACGCTGGCAATCGAGTTGGGCCGCCGGTTGAAGTCACCCGTGCATCATATCGACCGGCTTTTCTGGGGGCCGGCCTGGACCCCTGTCCCGCGCGACGAATTCATCCGCCTCGAGAGGCATATCCAGGGTCAGCCGGAGTGGATCCTCGACGGCAACTACGGAAGCACGATGGAGTCCCGTATCGAAGCTGCCGACACGATTCTCTTCCTGGATCTCCCGACTTGGACCTGTTTGTGGGGGGCAATGAAGCGCTACTTTCGCTACTTTGGCCGTTCGCGGCCTGACATGACGGACGGCAACATCGAATCCATCGACCTCGAATACCTCATTTACATTCTGACTTTTCGTCGTCGCCGCCGCGCCGGAATCCGGGCCCGACTGTCCTGCCTCGGGTCCAACAAACAGGTGGTGGTACTGGAGTCGCGACGAGGAGTTCGCGACTTCCTGGATCGTCTAGGGTAAGCCTGATTTCGCGCCTGTCTTCTGAACACTGCTGCTATGCCAAAGCGGTAGCAATGATGGTTAGACAGTCCAATCACAGGCAAGATCAAGCTGTCTCAAAACCTCCCTGGCTAGTTTTGAGACAGCGCTTGAAGACGCCGATCCTACTTTGGGCTCAGCCCGTAGCTGCCTCGATAGTAAAGCAGTGGTTCGCTCTCGTCGATGGTTGGGCTGAGTGACAGGTGCCGCACCTCACCAACCAGGATTGTATGGTCCCCTCCAGGGAAGGTTTCTCGCAGCTCGCATTCGATTAGAGCCAACGGATTCTCGACTGTCGGGAGCCCGGAAACACTCCCGGTGGTCAACCATTCGGAACGATCGGTACCCCGTGTGGAGCAGTAGTGGGAGACAGCCTCCTGGTCGAGGGAAAGAACATTGATAGCAAAGCGGCCGCTGTCAAGGAAGATCTGCAGTCCTGCCAGGAGATTGTGAAGACAGAACAGAACCAGCGGGGGATCGAGGGAAACTGAAGTGAAAGAGTTGACGGTCACCGCGTATGGATTTTGCTCGGCATCCCGGGTCGTCACCACGGTGACTCCAGTCGCGAAGGATCCCATCACGCTTCGAAACAAGTTCCCATCGATGCCCATGTGATCTCCTTCCCCAGAATCCTACCTCAACAAGAAACCGGAAGGCAGCTCATCGGACGGATCTAGCGCAGATAGTCGTCATGTTCTCTCAGGTAGCGTCGCTTCTCTGAAATGGTCCTGCCCGGGAGGGACGGCCAGCCGCCGGTGATGATTCTCAGGGGTTCGCCAGCGGTGTGAGCATCGCTCGTCGTCACGCGGAGCCAATCCCTGCCTACGGCGGAATGGTCTACACCCATAGAACTCTCACGGAGTCGGTAGTTCGATCACCGGTACGGCGGTGAAATTTCCGGGCTTCGATCCCAGTTCCAGGGCGACGCCAGCCAGCCTGCAGGAATCACAATTGACCAGCAGAGTTCCCACGAAGTCGGGCCCAAGAACGTCTTCGAACAGCTCGTGTAGAAAGCGTGCTACGTGCCCTCCAGCAGGCAGCATGATGGCAGCGCCCTCCGCCAGCTGCCGCCCATCGGCATCATGGAGTACCGGACGGAGTACAGCCTCCTCACTTGCCAGATTTGAGATCGCGATTCCGGTCTGGATTTCGTCCAATGCCTGTCGCCGGACCGGAGTCAGGAAGTTACTGAGTCGGGGCGAGGCTGGGATCCCGGCGAGTCCGATCCCGGGGAAGTTGAAATAAACGAGTCCTCCAAGAGTACCGTTGGAACTCACCCGGGCCGTGCCGGCCACCAATTCACCCTTCCCGTCGGTCCGAATCGAGACGGTTCCCAACGGAGGAATCTCGATTTCGACATCGCTCACGATCTGCACACCGGCCGGGCCGGCTCCGTCGATCAGGAGCGGTAGGGGCAGCGGGTCGCCCTGGTCATCCAAGAAGCGGACGTTGGCGGTCAGGGTCAATCCGGTATGGGGGTTGACTAGTGCACTGTCCGATAAGTTACCGATGTTAATAGTGGCCGAGCGATTCGCGAGCATTTTGGACCTTTGCCAGGATTGAGTCAGCAGTGGCGCGCCACTTGAAGGGCTTGGCCAAGCGTTGATTGTGAACCCGAATATATCTTTTGATTTCCTGTCTCAACTCTTGGACGCTGCTGAAAGAGTTTCTGTAGATCGAACGGCGCTCCAGCTGTGAGAACCAGCTTTCGACGGCATTGAGCCAGGAGGCGCTAGTGGGCGTAAAGTGGAGGTGGTATCGGGGCCGCTGGGCCAGCCAGCTGTGAACCTGCTTGGTCTTATGAGTGCTCGAGTTGTCCAGGATTAAGTGGACATCCAGTTCGGGCTCGACCGCTTGATCAATCTGGCGGAGAAAAGCCAGGAACTCCTTGGCTCGGTGCCTATTGGTGATGCGGCCCATGACCTCACCTGTCACCACATCGAATGCGGCATACAGACTGGCTGTACCGTGGCGCTTGTAATCGTGTGTCCGGCGTTGGATCTGTCCCGGTCTGAGCTGGAGCATCGGCTGAGTTCTATCCAGAGCCTGGATCTCAGTTTTCTCGTCCACGGATAGAACCAGCGCATTGTCGGGCGGATCCATATACAGCCCCACCACATCGATTACCTTTTCGGCGAAGTGAGGATCGTTGCTGATTTTAAAGTTACGGACTCGATGCGGCTTCAGGTCGGCTGCCTTCCAGATCTGGGCGACTTGATGTTTGCTCACTCCGGAGTGTTCGGCCATCAGTCGCACACTCCAGTAGGTCGATTCCCGTGGGATGCGTTCAACGGTGGCTTTGAGAATAGCTCGCACATTGGCATGCGATAGCTTCCGCGGACGGCCCGATCGAGGTCGATCCTCCAGTCCTGACACTCCCTGCTCAAGATAGCGCCTGCGCCACATTTGCACACTCAGTAGCCGCTTGGAGAGCCTTTCCGCAACTTCAGTCGCCGTCAGCCCCTGGCCGCAAGCCAGAATTATTTGAGCCCGTTCGGCCAAGACTCGATCGGTCTTGGAAGCCCGCAACCAGGACTCCAGTATTCTTCGATCTTGTTCGGGTAGCTTTAGTCGAATGTGGGGTCGTGCCATGCCCAACAATAGCAAACTACCCTGACAATTAACATCGGGAACTTTCCGGACAGTGCATCAGCTCGAGCCGGGAGAAGAATTCATCACCATTGCCGATTTGGGCAAAATCGAGCAGGGAGCGACGCGCCAGATCTGATCCGCTTATGATGATGAGATTCCCCACATCTTCCGTCCCGGGTGCGAGCCCGTTTCCGAGCATCTCGTTGGAGAGCAGGTCGGCAAAGCCATCCCCGTCGACGTCACCGCTGGAAGCGCTGTAACTCAACGTGTCCCCCAAGTCTGATCCCTCCCTTCCTAACGCTCCCTGAACTTCCGTAACTCGCACCAGCGCCGGAGCAGGGATCTGTCCGGGCACCGTACTCATGAAAGCTGGCCAAGTCGCTGCTTGTCCGAAAAAGACATGGATCGCACCGTTCGAATCCCGGCCCTGTGTATCATGGTGGGGCGAGCCAAAAGCCAGATCATCAAACCCGTCTCCATCAAAATCCGCAGCGGTGGCGGTATCCGCTCCGATGGCGCCTCTCGAAGGACCAGCGATGATACTGATGGTCAATCCGTCGGGGGGAGCATTGATGGCAAAGCTTTCACCGTTCACTTGGGCGGCTTCGTAGAGGACATATCCGGCTCCGCTGACGGCTAGTGAAAGCCCGGTTTCATCGGCGAAAAAGTCGCCGACGAAGAGATCGGCCTGACCGTTGCCATTAAAATCGGCGCCGCCGATGATCTCCTCTCCAAAGATCCGATTGCCGGGACCACCAGAAATCACGGACTCGCTTCCTGGAAGGTTGCCGAATTGGAGTTCGGCCGGCCAAGGGGCCTGTGGAAAGTTGTCGTCCCAGGCGATGTAGAGGCGGCCACCCGGCGCACCGCCGCTGGCTTGCCAGGTAGCGCCGACCGGGCTGTTGGGAAGGATACTCGCTCCAGCCCGGCTCAATGCGGCAGCCAGCAGTGTCTCGGCTCTTCCGTTCCCATCCAGGTCGGCAACGAAACAGGTGGCGCCGAGGTGGAAACCGCTCGACCCGGGCGGGGGAATCAGCCGGGTAACATTTCCTTCCAAAACGGTCCCCTGGGTGGCATCCAGATCGATGACTTCGCTGGCTGAGAAATGATCTCCTCCCCGAATTACATAACCAGCTCCGGAGTTGGATCCTGACTCCTCCTCCTGATCTGCGCCCACAAGAATATCGTCGATTCCGTCGCCGTCGATGTCCCCGGTGCGCATCCAGATCCCGAGCCGGTCACCGATGGCTCGACCTCGGATCGTGATGACCTGAATTCCAGGCGGTGGACTGCCCAGGTCGAGATACTCGAGCCGGGTGGCAAACTCGCGCAGTCGCGGCGTTCCGAAGACGATACTCAATGCGTCGGCGCCGTGCCGATCCGGAGTCGGGCTAAAATTCTGACGCCCGATCAGGAGATCGCTGAATCCGTCTCCATTGACGTCTCCGAACCAGATCTCGTCCCCGGTGGCTTCGCTCCGATCCTCGCCTGATCAACGACACGTAGAATTGGACCCGGACGACAATTAGAACTGCCCGCTTTTTCAGAGCGGATTTGGATCATGGCAAGCATGGTTACAGACCAGCAGATCAGGAGACTGATGAAATTGCGGAAAAAGGAAAAGACGTTGACGATGGCGGCGGCCAAAGCGGGCATGTCGCGGAACCCGGCACGGAAGTATTTGAAGTCGGGCAAGCTGCCGAGTGAAAGCCGGTCAGAGCGGACCTGGCGCACCCGCCAGAATCCCTATGAATCCGTTTGGCCCCAAATAGAAGGGATCAGATCCTGAAACAGTCTCCAACCGTGGAGGCGACAACTATTTTTGACCACCTGAATCGGATCTACGAGGGGAAGTTCGAGGAAGGACAACTGAGGACGCTCCAACGAAGGCTCAAGCAGTGGAGAGCCCACTACGGTGAGCTGAAAGAGGTGATGTTTCCCCAGAATCATGAGCCCGGACATCAAGCCCAGTCCGACTTCACTTTCATGAACAGCTGGGGAGTGACGATTGCCGGGCAACCCTTTCCTCATATGCTGTATCACTTCGTCTTGACCTACTCGAACTGGGAGACGACGACCCTGTGCTTCGGTGAATCTTTCGAGAGTTTGACGCTGGGACTACAGAACGCGATCTGGGAACTGGGGGCGCTACCATCCGAGCACCGAACAGACCGTCTATCGGCTGTGGTCAACAATCTCAAGAAGGGCGCCTTCACCGAACGCTACCAGACATTGCTCGATCATTACGGAATGAAGCGCAGCCGAACCCAAGCCGGAAAGGCTCATGAGAACGGAGACGTCGAGCAATCGCATCACCGGCTCAAGCGAGCCATCCAACAGGAACTGCTGCTCAGAGGCAGTCGCGATTTCTCAGAGCGCAAGGACTACGAGCAGTTCGTCCAGAGAATCATCGAGCGACGCAATGCTGGCCGGCAAAGACGCCTGCGAGAAGAACTGGAAGTGATGAGGCCGCTACCGGATCCTCGCCTGGAGGACTTCATCCGATTCCGAGTGAAGGTCGCAACCAGTTCCACGATCCGAGTGCGCAACAACACCTACTCGGTGGACAGCCGCTTGATCCGCGAACAGGTGGAGGCGCGACTGTATGCCGATCATGTGGAAGTTCGTTATGGCGGGCAGCGAGTAGCCGAGATGCCTCGACTGCGGGGGGAAGGAAAGCACCGGATCGATTACCGGCACGTGATCCACTCGCTGGTGCGAAAGCCGGGAGCCTTTGCCCGCTATCGCTGGCGGGAAGATCTCTTTCCCGGAGTCCTGTTCCGAGTCGCCTACGACGAGCTGAGAGAGGATTGTCCACAGACGGCGGACCGACAGTATCTGGGGATCCTGGAGCTGGCGGCCCAAGAAGGGGAAAGGAAAGTCGAACAAGCTCTGAAGAACCGGATTGAAAGCGGCCGCCGAACCCGGTTCCAGGACCTGAAGGAGGATCTGATAGAGCCGGTTCTGCCGAGGTGGCAGGTCCAGGTTCCACCAATCAACATCCAGATCTATGACCGATTGCTCGGCACGCACAAGCAGGAGGTGAGGCCATGAGCGGAGGCAACCTGCAAAGACTCAAAGAGTGTTTGGTCGAACTTCGCCTGCCGACCTTCCGCGAGCATCACGGCTCGCAGGCCGCTTTGGCGACCACAGAGAGCTGGTCTTATCCGCAGTACCTGCTGGCTCTGTCGGAGCTGGAAGTCGCGGATCGACGGGAACGACGGATCCAGAAACTACGACGGACCTCGAAACTTCCCTGGGACAAGAGCCTGACTTCATTGGATCGCTCACGACTCCCGCAGAGTGTGGACCGGCAGTTGTCAGGATTGGTGGAGGGAGACTTCCTGGACCGAGCCGAAAATCTACTTGTGTTCGGTAATCCAGGAAGCGGGAAAACGCATCTTGTTTGTGCTTTGGGGCAGGAGTTGATCCTGCGAGACCGGCGGGTGCTGTTCTCGACCTGTGCGCTGCTGGTGCAGCGGTTACTGAGAGCCAAGCTCGAGCTAACTCTGGAGAGGGAACTCAAGAAGCTGGATCGGTTCGAGGCCCTGATCATCGACGACATCGGGTATGTACAGCAGAATCGCGACGAGATGGAGATTCTCTTCACGTTGCTCTCCCATCGCTACAAGCGTCGCTCGATTCTGCTGACCAGCAACCTGGTCTTCTCGGACTGGGAGAGGATCTTCAAGGATCCCCTGACCACGGCCGCGGCAATCGACCGCCTGGTTCACCATAGCGTGATCCTGGAGTTGAACGTGACCAGCTACCGGATGGAAGCCGCCAAGCAGAGAACCCAAAAGGAGACGAAGTGACTCTGAGGTGCCGCTCGAAAGGCCTTCTGCTGGCCACACAGAAAACGGCTCAAGCCCAGATGGTATACAGCTCAATCAGCGGAGCATTCGAAGGGCAATCCCGAGCCTCGCGAAGCGTGGGAACTCCGTTCGGGCAAACCCTCACTCCATCCCCACGCTCAAGAATACCGGGGAAGAAAAGAGGGCTTTCAGCCCTCAGAAGAAGGAAGAAAAACAAGTCAAACAAACACCCACTTCAGCGGGCAAGAATCGTAGTCGCGATGATCAAAAATAATTGTCGTTGAACACTCGCCCGCTATCCGGATGACGCGTGGAGTCTGGGAAGCCGTGTCAATGATCTCTCCCAGGTGTCCGCTTCCCAGAATCAGATTGACCTCGCCAGCGTTGGCGCGGCCCAAAGGGCTGGCACGCATGAAACCTAGCGCGTAATCCATGTTACCGTCCCCATCGGCGTCCCCGGGTTGCGAGACAGGCACTCCGAAGAATCCGGATCCAACCGATCCGTGAACCCGCGTTAGCTGATCCGCTGCAGGAGGCTTCGTAGCCAGGTCGTAGAAGACGGCAGGCTGAGCCTGTAGCAGAGTCGAGAAACTGGCCAGACAGAGGGCCAGCCCGGACAATAAAAGGGTGGTCGGCTGCAGGGGTGGGATCATCCGGGCTGGACTTCCAGACTTGCTCCCGGCTCGTAGAAAATAAGAGCTGTACATCGAACTCCTTTTAACCAAAAAGCCCGTCCCGTTCGGCCGAACGGGACGGGCTTCTAGAGTATCGATTTTCTCGTCTTACGGCTAGTTGGTCGTGATTTGCACGATATTATCGTCCTTCGTCTTCTGTTTGAGAACGGTTTCCTCGTAGTGCTTTCTAACCATGGCAGCCTGTCGGGCAGCCTTGCGCCGGGCCATCTTCTCATCGCGGGCGGTCTGGGGAAGGTCACTGGCTGCACGCTCTGCCTGGACATCGGCATCGTTCAACTTGAGAGAGTGATCGTAGCTCTTGAGGTCGACATTGTTTCCGCCGGCCCAGATCTCGTGACGGCCGTTCTCTTTGTACCATTCCGCCACTGTGGCGTTCTGGTGCATATGTTCGATGATGTTCCGCCATCCATGCCCCGTATTGTAGGCGCAGAAGGAGACCTCTCCCTCTTGGGTAGCGTAGGGAATGATACACATCTCGGTGCGGCGGAAGTCGTAATTGAAGAGATCCTGGAACCACATCCCAGCCACGAACAGGAAGTTCCAAGGATCGTCACGGCGTTCTGCCCCATCCCCATAGTCTTTGCCGCTGAGGCCGAAGCTCTTGTCGAATTTTTTCCAAAGCTCCTTGAGGCTCAGTCGGGGTGGCGCGTCAAAGGGACTGTAATTCTTGAGCAGAGCCAAACCCATCATGATGTTCGAGAACTTCTTGCTCCGGCCAGCATCGGTGATCTTCTGCATGTCGGCAACCAGCCCCGGAATACTCAAGAACTGGGGAACCGGCGCATAATCCTTGGTCTCCTTGTCGACCATGACAGCCGTACCCACTCCGCAGTTCGGATGGCAGCCGCAGCTGACCTGCCCCCAATTGGCCTCAGGGCCGTGGGCCAGGTCGGCAAAGTCGGCGAACGCTCCCATCAGGGAAAGTGGAAACCAGTCCCGAGTCGGTTCGGTCATTCCGGTCTGATCTTTGACGTCGTGGGCCAGGTGCGACAGGGTATAGCGTTGGCGCAGGCGCCGCTCATCCGTGACTTCCTCATCGCGCCCCGTAAACGAGACGGGTTGAAAGGCGATAAAGGCGATCTTCTTGGGGTTGTCCATGGCAAACCGAATAATCGGACCCACCTGATCGTTGTTGACGTTGTTGACGAGGGTAGTGACGAGCACGATCTCGATCCCGGCCTCGTGGGCATTCTCGATACCCCTGAGTTTGACATCGAAGAGATTCCCGATATGACGGTGGCTGTTGGCTTCATTTCCCACGCCGTCAAACTGGTAATAGAGGAAACGCAGTCCTGCTTCTGCGGCTTTCTTGCTGAATTCCTTACTCTTGGCGAACTCGATTCCGTTGGTGGCTGCCTGAACGCTGTTGTAACCAATTCTGCGAGCGTACTTGACGGCACGGAAGAAGTGGGGAGAAATCGTGGGTTCCCCGCCCGAGAACTGGACCGACATTTGGCGCCGAGGCTTGATCTGGAGCGCATTGTCCAGGATTTCCTTGATTTCTTCCCAGGCTAGTTCGTGGACAAATCCCACCTGATTGGCATCCATGAAGCAGGGGTCACACATCATGTTGCAGCGATTGGTGAGGTCGACTGTGAGCACCGAGCCTCGCCCGTGTTTGATGCTGCTGGAACCGTGATTATGAAGGCCTTCATCGTTGTGGCTGCGTTGATCTCGTCCCGGGAAGTTCGCCTCGATCCAGCGCAGGAACTTGGAGTCAATCGACATGAGATCTTCAAATCGACCATGTTGCGGGCATTCCTTTTCCATCCAGATCTCATTGTCCCGCTCGACGACGCGGGCTTTTACTTCTCCCACTTTCTCGTCAATCAGAATCTTGTAATCATCCTCGCCGCTGAGAATCCGCTCGCGAGCCTCTCGGACACATTTGGGGCACAACGAATCGGTTTCGCGCGGCCATCCCAGGTTGGGCTTGGTTTTCTGCCAGGACTTGAGGAGCGGCTTATCGGACCACTTTGGAGTAAAAGAAGGATTGGGTCTGTATTGATTGAAGAATTGGATCGTGTTGAAGGCCGCGCCTGCAGCAACACAGGCTGCTTTGTCGACGTACTTCCAAGGATTACTATTCTTCTTCTTAGTCGGCATTATTTCCCTCCCTGGGCTAGTTCGGTGTTGCTCGTCAAAGTGGAAGGGGAAAGAGGTTCACGACAGATGCAAGCTACCCCCCCAGTAGAGCAAAGCAGGCGTAAGTATCCGGATTTTGAGAGGCCAGGTCAACGTGGCAGAAGGTACTGAAGTGGTCCGGTTGGAAGATTTTGCTCCAAGTGATCCAATCAGACGGATCACTTGAAGTAGTTTGTCAAGCCGTCCTGGATATTGCTAAGATTCTTGTCTCGAGTCAATTATGAAAGGAATGGCCAGTCATGGCTGATGAACAAGTTTTGGTCACCAGCGAGGCGCAAGAACAGGTGTTAAGGGCGCTCAAGTCCCAGGAGGGTAAGGAGGCGTTGCGCCTCGAGGCTCTGGTTGGTGGGGGCATGGATTTCACTTATGCGATGAAACTGGTTCCAGGCAGCGACCGGAATGCTGAGGACCATATCATCGAGTTGGAAGGATTCTCGCTCTTCGTCGATCCCCGTAGCGCTGAAAATCTCAAGGGCGCCACGGTGGATTATGAAGAAGGGATTCTGCGTTCGGGTTTCAAATTCGAGAATCCCAACAAGCCGGAAATCCCCGAGCTGGGCTCAGGGCCCCGGCCCGACTTGGTGGGTGAGACCGCTGAGAAGGTCGAGCACCTGATCAATACCGAGATCAATAATGCGGTGGCAGCCCACGGTGGCCGCGTGGAGTTCGTGGGAGTACGCGACGACAAGGTCTATCTCAGTTTCGGAGGTGGTTGCCACGGCTGCGGAATGGTCGATGTGACGCTCAAGCAGGGGATCGAGTCTCGTATCAAAGAGCTGGTTCCCGAGATCATAGCTGTGGTGGACGTCACAGACCACTCCACGGGCGAGAATCCCTTCTATCGCTAGTGCTGCGTCCATGTAGCGGGAACATTGAGTCCACTGGCGACTCTCAGGAGAAAGTCCTGATCGGCTCCGGCAAGTACCATGGAGAGTGCTGTATAAACTTGCCTGAATCGCGATGTCGTTTTATCATGCGGAGTCTTACAAAGAGAGACTGCGAATGGACAATGGGCCCCGTGCCCCGTTGAGGTGAGGCAGAGGGCGGGAGTTCAAGTAAAGATTATCCAGATAGATGAGGTACAAAGCAATGAAGGCCAAGACGCTCTTCCGAACCACACAGCTGCTATTGGTTCTGGTGATGGTGGCAATAGCTCTCGGTTGCAGCGGCAGTGGGGCAGGAGTTGGAACCCTGAGCCAGGCTGTAAAGGAAGGTAATATCTATATCGGAGATATTCCTTTCGAAGCTCCACTTCTCTTCCAGAGGAACCAGCAAATGGTGGGTCCGGAGGCCGCTCTGGGTGCCAAGATTGCCGAGCTGGTGGGGCAGGAAGTGGAACGCGAAGTAGCTGCCTTCTGGGTCAAGCGGGAGGGCTACGCCTCTCTGGCCCCGACCCTGCTTGAAGACGCTAACGACTTTATTATTTCAGCATATGGCATCAACGAAGAGCGGCAGAAACAGCTGGCCTTCTCCAAGCCCTACTACAAATCCGAGTTGGTGATGATGGTCAGTTCCCTGCCGGGCCAGGATCTGGATTCCAGCGGTCTCGCCGGGCGCATCATCGCGGTGCGGCAGGGCACGGTGGCGGCTGAGAAGGTTCGAGCCAAATTCCCGGACGCTCAGTTTCTCGAAGTCGATACCATTGACAACGGTGTGCTGGCCGTACGTAGCGGCCAGGCTGCTGCCATGATCGACGACCGCTACATGCTGGCTTTCTCACTCGCCACTCTGACCGGTGCCCAGGGTATAGAGATCGTCGATGAAGTGATTGAAACCGTCGATTTTGCAGTAGCCGTGCGGAAAGAAGAAACTCGGGTTCTGGAGCTGGTCAATCGGGCTGTCGATGAGATGATGGGACAGAATTACTTGGCTTTGCTGGATGAGCACCTTTCAGATCAGGATTACCAGGCTGTACTCAAACGTCGTCCCGACCGAATCAGTCGCGAACAACAGGCGAAAAAGAGGAGATCCCTGACGATCCGCGTGAGGCGTGCCTCGGGCTCGGATTTCGACATCTATCGCTTTGCAAACCTGAGTTTTTATCTGGTAGACGCGGCGAAAGGGACTCGGGTGACCACTTCCTCCAAGATCGATTTCAAAGGTGGAGTGGGGACTTGCTCGGCCAGCGTTGCCCCCGGCAATTACCGGCTCGTGTTGCAGAAATTCAATTTCAGCCCCGGCAATGTCGTAATTGCTCCAACCGATAAGGATCGGGTTACGGTTAATGTAGCCGTACAACCCGACGGAAATTTTGTAATGACCCGCGGCGATTGATTCGCCCAGACTGGCTCAAAGCACTCTGAGTTTCCCGTATACCGTTGGACTGACCCCGCCCTTGCCGCTCTAGCCAAGCTCAGCCCTGGCAAGCTTCAAAAGAGTGATTTCAAGACCGTGGAAGTGGCCTTCCGAGGCCGCGAATGGGCCGTCAGGTGCGACTATAAAGTTTTATTCTCAATAAGATCCCCGCCTGGTAAGGCACCTCTCACGGTTTTGAAACTCTGTTCTCCTGAGAGGCCAAATTGCGATTCTGGCTAGTTTTGAGACAGCTTGTAGAAGCCTTTGATCCCCGACATTGGTAAACCACCAGCCAAGGAATCAAGACGAAATGCGGAACTTTTCTGTTTCCCGCGACTCTAACTACACTAAGATCGGGATCAACAGGACTTCTCAAATGGGTGAATTGACTACGTCATTCCGTAGCGATGTTAGCTTTGAGAGCGTCGATGCTCTCGTGGACCGCCTCAAGGCACAAGATGAAGCAGCCTTTGCCGAGGTCTTCGAACTCTACAAGGACATGGTGTACACCTTGTGTTGCAAGCTGCTCGCCGAGCGTGCCGATGCGATGGATGTGACGCAAGAAGTTTTTCTGACTCTATACCGTAGGATCTCCGCCTTTCGGGGTGACTGCAGCCTCAAGACTTGGCTCTACCGAGTCACTCTTAATCAGGCGGCCAATCGAAATCGCTGGTGGAGAAGGCGTTTTCGCAACCGGACGGTTTCGCTGAATCTGATTGCCGAGCGGGAGGGAGACACCCTGGTTGACCCCGTCTGCGCCAAACCACTGGCCGACCGGGCAGCTCTTTCGGAGGAACTGCAACGGGCTATCCATGAAGGGCTGGGAAAGTTGCCATTCGAACAGCGGGCGGCGGTAGTGCTCCGTGACGTTCAGGGATTGAGCTATGAAGAAGTTGCTGGCGTTACGGGTGTGCAGATCGGGACGGTGAAATCCCGAATTGCTCGGGGTCGGGAACGACTGCGGGGTCTTTTGCAGGATTTTCGGCCCGGGAGGGGCTAATAAGATGAGTTGTCAGCAGGCCAAAGAAAGTTTGCACGAATACTTGGACGGGGAGCTTCTTGCGAAGGAAGCGACCGTGTTTCGAGGACACCTGGAAGACTGCGACGATTGCCGGCGACGTATGAATGAGCTTCTCTTAATTCAGCGAGTCCTGGCGACGCCAGTGGCGCTTCCTGCCGCCTCTCAGCAGCAGATCCTAAGGCGCATCGATGCCCGCAGCCGTCGTGGCTGGATGGCTCCTCTGGCTGAACTGCTCGACTACGCTTGGACCTACTGGAGAGATCTCGACAAGAACGTTATTCGGGCAAAACTGGTGGCTGTTCCGCTAAGCCTGATGTTCTTTTTCATAATTGCAGGCCAATTTCCAGAGCAGGCAATGCAGGCCTGGACCTACTCGGTCTTCCATCGCTCTCCTGCCAGGTTGGCCGACCGTCCAGTCATGATTCAGGTGTTTCAACCGAGCCGCGAAATCAACGATCTAGTAAACACAGCCTGGAGGATTCCCTACGAGGATTCGTTGTCGGTGGTGGCAGAGATCGACCCCTTTGGTGGAGCCTCTATCGGCGATATCCTCGAGTATCCCAAGAACTCCGAGCTTCTCGAGAAGGTCGTACTCACTCTACAACAGGCTCACTTCGAGCTCGATCAAGCGGTGGCCGAATCCTTTATTATCTACTCTTTCCAGAAGGTCGATGTCTACGAAGGGAGTGGGTTGTAGGGAAACTCAAGACCACAACTCACTAGCACAAAATGCAAGCGCAGAAACGCGGAGTCGCAGAGGTTTTCGTTGTGGATCCCGGATTTTTCACCACGTCGAATATGAACGCGAAGTGTCGATAGCTCAAGTGTCTAAGGTGCGAGTTGGAATTTATTTCGGAAAGAGCGAAAAATCCTGCGGGTGAACTCTGCTGGCTTGTTGGCTCAACACAGCATTCGCCAGTTCTATAGCAATTCGGGATTCCAGTGTGATTCCGGCCCGGATTCCCACACACGGATCGTGTCGACCTTTTTTGAGCTTGAAGTCGATCTCCTCAAGGTTCTTCCGGACTGATTCCTGCGGCTTGGAAATGCTGGACGTGGGTTTGAAGGAAACACGAAAAACGATCGGTGAACCGGTGGTGACACCCCCGATCAACCCTCCGTGGCTATTGGATTGGTAACCGTCGCTTCGGATGGGATCGTTGTTTCGGCTGCCCTGGCGAGGAACCACTTTGCTACCGGCACCGATCTCGCAAGCCTGGACGGCATGCAGACCTCCCAGGCTCCCCATGAGGCGTAGTTTTAAGCTGTTATAGAGGGGAGCTCCGGCTAACGCGGGGGGATTGAGTGCCACTACTTCCAGTTGAGCTCCGATCGAATCGCCTTCTCGCCGCACGCTCTGGATCAGCTCAGCAGCCGCGTCAGCAAAATCTGCATCGAGTGCGGGGATTGGATTGGCATCCATCCTGCTTTGCCAGTCGTCTGCCATCTTAGTCGTAGCGGGCAGTGGACTCCCCATTCGATCGAGCTGTGAAGACAGGGAGATTCCGGTCCTCAGATCGCCGACTTGGACAACGCTCGACACGAACCGAGTCTGGAAGTATTGGTCGAGAAGAATACGGGCCACCGATCCGCCGATGACATCGCTAATGGTAGAACGATAACTGGAGCGACCGCCGCCCCGATAATCGGCGAATCCCTGGCTCTGATAATGTTTGACGAGATCGGTGTGGCCAGGCCGAACCTCCCCTGTTTCCCCGGCAAACTGATCGTACTGTTCTGACTTCGAGCTGGTCGAGAGGGTCAGGGCGGCAATCGGTTCGCCGCTGCTCATACCGGCCTCGTAGGTGGAAACGATCTCGTCAACCACCCTGAGTTGAGGGCCTTCCAGAAGGCGGGGTAGTTGCGGCTGAAAGAGTCCCGAGAGAAGAACCACCCGATCTGCTTCATGACGAGGGGTCCCAAGTTTCGTCGACCCGGGTCGACGCCGATCGAGGTAGCTCTGAATGCGAGTCCGCTCGATGGTGATCCCAGGGGGGCATCCGAAGACGATGGTCACGACTCCGGGGCCGTGGGATTCGCCCGCGCCAGCCACGCCAAAAACTGGGCCTCCCAGGATCTCCATTTGTTCGCTTGCCCTACTGCACCCGAAAGGTGACTCTACCGGTTCCGATATTTCCCACGGTGTCGATCACCCTGATCGTGACACTGTGTTCGCCTCGGATCAAATCGGTGAGCTGTATTTCGAAGCTCTCCTCCCGGCCATCGGCAATGCCGTCTGTGGGGTAGATGATACGCCATTCTCCCGCGTTGACCGAGTATTCGGCTTGGAACACAGAGCTGGCTTTTGTTTTGCCTTGGAAAGGGAGGGTGGCCGCAGTTGCACTCACAGTCGGCGAGCCTAGCTCCACGATCGGCAGCGTGTTGCTAATCAGAAAAGGGCGGCTGATCAGCGAAGATTCGCGAGCCAGATCAGGCGGGTTCCCGGACAGGTCAGAAGCTGTGATCCGAAACAGATAAATGCCATCCGCCAGGCTGCTTCCATCCAGCGTGTAGTGGGTGTCGGAGGTCTGTTTGACCAGGGCCTTCCACTCGCTTTCATCTTCGGCACGGAAATGAATCGCGAATCGTAGGTCATCTTCGTTGACATCACTGGCTTCCCAAGAAACACTCCGGGCTCCAGGAATATACACCCGCCGGGGAGGGATGGAGACCGCTTGTCCTTCCAACTTTCGAATCTCGGAGGGCAGTGAAAGGGCATGTGCCCGATCTGGCCCGCCAAGAGCTCCGGAGCCCGGTGCCAGCGCGCTGGGCTGCTTAATGAATCCACTTCCCGCCGGATGCACCGTAAGCTTGGCAATCCGAGGCGCCACGTTTTCTTGCAAATAGCTGATCGAGACCGAGTCTAGTGCGATCCCAGCCGCGCTGACCGGGGTGGCTTCCACCGGGAACTCGGCCTTCCATTGCAGGAAGCGCGCCGCTGGGCTCTTGATGTTGTCACCCTCGATCTTAGAGTAAGCATCCGTCCAATCGCTCCACGTGGAGTCCGGTTTGCTGGTGTTTCCCGAACGTGAGAACAGATTCGGAGCTTGACCTCCCGTTCCGGTCAGCTTCCAGTGCACTCGTCCCCATCGGGTCAGGACCTTGGCATCCAGTACCTTTGATTGATAACTTCCGGGATCCGATCCGGTTCCGCCCAACCGGTAGACCTTGCCCAGGTTACTGGTCATGGCGTAGACAGAATTCCCGGCCTGGACGAGCCGTGTGACCTGGTCATCCGGGCTTTGGGCGAGCAGCTTGAGGAATCCATTTGGATCAATTGAAATGATTCGCCCTCGATCGCTGGTAGAGAGTAGAACTGTCAGATCGGGTCGCACTAACAGATCGAAGGCCATGGAGGCGTCTTCCGAATAAAGAGTCTCGACTAGACCCTGCTGGCTTACTCGGTACAGCTCGAGCTTCTTTCCCCGCCTGATTCCTTCGACTGCGACGGTTTCCGAATCTTCGGTCTTGGTCGCCGGGATAATGGTCAATGCCCGCGGGCGCGCGGTATTGGCATCAGCCTTTTCGGGCGCGGCCTCGAACGAGAGGGCTGTTGCGTAGACATTCCCATAGCGATCGCTGGCAATTCCCTTGACTTCCTCCAGGTCGGAATCGAGCAGAACGGAAGCGTTCCCCTCCTCTGAAAAGCGTAAGAGCTGGCCTCCAGGAGCGGTTCCGGCCAGTAGATTTCCGTTGATGTCGAAAGCGAGTCGGACCACATGGATCTGGTCGCTGTCGAAGAAGGTCGTGCTATTCCCAGATGGGTCGATCTTATAGATGATCCCCTTGGGCCCGGTTGCTACGTAGACGTTGTTTTGGGTATCGATGGCTAGATCCCACAGGTACTTCTCGCGCGGGGAGGAAAACACCTGAGCCTTCCCCTGAGCGTCGAACCGATAGACTTCACCCTCCGGGGAGGTAGCAGCATAGAGTCGGTTCGAGGTATCGACGGCCAATGCGAAGACTCCGCTCTCCTTCAAGTCCGCGAATTCGCTGGCTTCCCCAGTGACCGGAATCCGGTAGACCTTGCCGTCACTTCCCGTGCCCACGTAGACCACACCCGAGCGATCCGCCAGTGCACTGTGAATATAAGCCTGTCGAGTGTCGAGCACGAGTTGGAGGGCAGGCGCTCGAGTCAGACGTCCTTCGCTGCTAACGGCGACTCCCGTGAATTCCCCTCCCAGAAAGTCCTCTTGAGTGGTCGTGATCCACCGAGCGGGGCGGGATGCATGTAGGATCCAAGGAGAGAAAAACAGAAAAAGAGCGAGCCCGGAGAATGCACGCGTGGTTGGTGAAGAGAGACGGCGGGCGATGGCCCCAATAACGCAATCCGCACCATTACTCGGACAGGCTGCTTGGGATCGGGTATTGATCGTCATGGGCCTCCTGTTGCTGAATCGACCGGCTTCAACCGTCTACATTGAGTTCCAGGATCTCGTGCCCTTGCAATACGAACCGAGTGGCAGGCAACTCACGCTCCAGGAAAACGACGCGATTGATCTTGTGGGCATCTCCCGACTGTCGCTTGGATCCGTAAATCTCCAGCATTGATGGAGGAAGTCCGGGCAGTCCCTGAGAGCCGACTGCAAAGCCTTCTGAACCGTTGCGATAGAGGCGCACATAGAGCCGGTTATTGCGCTTCAGGTTGTTAATTGCTCGGATAAGCTGGTGTAACGTCTCGGGGATGAACTCGCTTTTGTCGGTTTGGTTATCGAGGCGCACCACCGATTGCCCTTCACCCACCAGCAAATGGACGGGGCCCTCGGGAATCTCCCTCGGCATCCGGATCGTGTACTCTTCTTGGAGAGTATCGCCGTTGGGTTTGCGCAAGGCCACTCCAATCTTGAACTCTTCGCCGGCACGAACGCTGCCTCGGTCGACCCAAACCCGATCGATCCGAGCGGACTGCTGCTCTTCAACGGCGCGAATCTCGAGCTCGATCTTCTCAATCTCGAGCTCATCGAAACCGCTGGTGAGCAAGAAGCCAACCGGAGCAGAGGCTGCGACAGCCGCCATCACGGGGCCGTTAATGAGATCTGAGATGCTGGTCTCGAGGAGAACTTCCTGCTGTCCCTTAATCGCGATGGTGGATTTCAGCTGCAAGCTTTGTGCCCCCAGCGTGCGCTCCGAAGATGCCAGACTATTGAAGACGGCCAATGTCATCAGGAAGGGTGTCAGGAAAGGGTCGGTGATGATCTCGAAGTTGTACTCGCGCCTCTCATTGCGACTCGTCAAGAGATTGATCTTGACTGGGAGAAGATGGGGGGAGGCTCGCATGACGCCCATTATTCCGGTGGCGCGGTCTTGTCTGAGGCTGCCGATGGCCTCTAGCGTAGCGGTCACTTTGTGGCTGCTTTGAAGGCTGGAAACTACCGTCAGAACCGCTCCTTTGGCCATCGGCATATCGGTGTAGCCGGTCCCCATGAAAGGATGTCCGAATGCGTAGACTTGATCTCCGCTGATGTGGGTTACCGTGCCGGCAGCGCTGGCGTTCATGTCTCCGCGGACCATTTGCACGGTCACCGTGGAACCGGGAGACAGTGGAACATCTGGGTAGTCCGTGCTGGCTGCTGTTGCGAGACCTCGAACCGGGGTCAATCCAAGCGATAGGAACTGGCCAGAGAATTGGGCCAGAGTGTTTGCCGAGAGTCCTCCCAGATTGATAGGGGTCGAGATGGCAGTGAGGTTCCCAGCCATGCGCTGCGCAGTCGTTGAGATGCTGCGGGACAGACCAGGAATAATAGGGACTTCCCCGCTGGCCATTTTGACCAGGTCTGAAACAGGTCTTTTCCAACCGCTCGAAGCCTGCTGCAGGGGAGCTGGGCGCTCCTTGAAGATGTTGACCATTTCGGAAATTGGAGTGATCCCGGCGATAGGTTCCTTGGAAAACGGGAAGGAATAAGCAACCGCGCCCAATAACTTGCCGTCAATGTAGACCGGACTCCCGCTTATTCCCGCAAAGACGCCGGTCTCTTCGATCCGCTCTCCCGACAGCCGCGCCAGGATCATGTTCTGTTGAGGCGAGATGTTGCGCACTACTCCCAGAATATCGACTTGGAAATCTTCGATCTCAACACCCTCAAAGACGGTTCTCCCAATTCCACTCAGGCCTGGCTTGACGTCACTCAATGGAAAGAAGTCGGCTGATTGGGCTGTCAGGCCGACACTAGTGAAGAGGAGCGTAAGCAACACCAGATCGGGCTGAACTCTCATCCTGGATACGACCTTTCAAATCAATGTTTTCAACTTCTTGTAATTCAACTCATCTTACAGAATCTTCGCCTCTTCCGGCAACTTGTTGGACGCGTGTCAGTCTAGGCTGTCATGATAGAGTTCGGCTGTTTTAGAGAGGGTAATACAGGGTAGATGCTGAAGCTCGAGTCCCTCGAGTTGAGCGGTTTCAAGTCTTTTGCTGAGAAGCTCCAGCTCGATTTCCATAGTAACGTCACTTCCATCGTCGGCCCGAATGGCTGCGGAAAGTCCAATCTTTTCGACGCTATCGGGTGGGTGCTAGGTGCCCAGAACGCCCGCTATTTGAGGGGTGAGAAGATGGAAGACCTCATCTTCAGCGGCACCGGCAAGCGGAAGCAATCGGGCGTTGCCCAGGTGAAATTGACGATTGGCCTGGATGAAGCGATCCCGATTGTGGTCAATGGCAGGGAATTTGTTCAGGATCGACTCGAGGTCTGTCGCAAGCTCTACCGCACGGGAGAGAGCCTGTACCTGATCAATCAGCGTCGTTGCCGGCTCTTGGACGTCCAAAACATCCTGGAAGAGGCGGGACTCGGCTTTTCCTCCTATGCCTTTATCGCCCAGGGTCGAATAGAAAACCTCCTCACCGGCAAGCCGCAGGACCGCCGCGCTGTGGTCGAGGAGGCCGCCGGTATCCTCGCTTATAAAAGCCGCCGACGGCGAGCCGAAGTTCGCCTCGAGTTGGCGCGACAGAATTTGCTCCGCGTCAATGACATCGTAAGCGAGGTAGAGAAACAGTTGCGCTCGCTTAAGCGGCAGGCCTCGAAGGCGCGACGCTATAGAGAGCTGGTCAGCCGTTTCAAGGATGTTCAGAAGCTCCGCTTCAGTCTGGAAAGAGAGCGCCTGGCTGGCGAGTTGAAAAACGGACAAGGAGAGAAGACGCAGCTGAGCCAGCGAGAAGCGGATGCGCGCGATGCCTTGTGCCAAGCCGAAGAAGAGCATGCTGGTCGGACTCGAGTGCGAGATCAACTGGAAAACGGCCTCTCCAAACTCCAGGCTCGAAGCGGGGAAGTGCGGCTCGAGACAGATCGCACCCTCAACTCCATCCGCTACCTGAATGAGCAGCAGGAATCGGCCAAGCGCTTTCTGGTCGCCAATCAGGTGGAGCAAAAGACCCTTCACGATTCCTTGCAGATCCTCCAGCGCGAGAACCAGACTTTGAAGATCGAACTTTCAGAGCTGGAAATCCAGGAGAAAAGGATCGAAAAGGAACTGGAGATGGGCCGCGATCAACACCGAATGGCGGATCGAGCGGTGCTGAAAAGTGAAGAGGAAGTCGAGGAAACGCGTCGCAACATTTTGCGCCTTTCATCGCTTACTGCCTCTCTAAGAAACCTGGAGGAGCAGCTTCGTCAACGGATTAGAGTTTTAAAGCCACGTCTTGATCGCCTCGCCAAGGAAAAGCAGCAGACCGAGTTAGCGGTGGCCAAGCACGAGGAGCTGTTGGAGGAAGCTCTCCAAGCTCTGCGGACCCACCAGGGTGCAGTGGAGTCGATTCTCACGCAGCGAAACCAGCTCGAGCTGCGGCGATCGGAATTGGATCCTGTTCTGGCCGAAGCAATGCGAGCCGAGCGAGAGTTGAACGACCGCTTAATTGCTTTGCGCGAGCGCCTCCATTCTCTGCAGGAGGTTGAGGTGAGCCGCTCCCAATACAGTGAGGGGGTTCGGAAGCTTCTCCAACATTTGGGGAAGAGTACCGTCCAGGCCGCTGGAACACTGGCCGATTGTATAGAAACCCAGCCCCAGTACGAGAATCTGGTGGAAGAATTCCTGGATCAACAGCTGGAATATGTACTTGTGAACTCGATGGATCAGGCCTTTGCTGGGCTCGAGGAGCTGCGTTCCCTTAAGAGTGGCAAGTGTACATTCTTGAGCATTCACACTTCCAACGGGTTCGGAGCAAGCAACGTGCCGACTCTGTCGTTGGAACGAAAACCCGAAGAGGGGGTGTACGGGACTCTGGCTGAACTGCTGGAGATGAATGAGGAAGTCGGTGCCGCTTTCCGGCGCGTCCTGCCCGGTCAGGCTGAAGCCATTGTGGTTTCCGACATGGATCGTGCTGTGGCGCTTTCTCATACCTATCCCGAAAGCACTTTCATCACACTGCAGGGCGAATCACTGAGCTCACGAGGGCTGCTTTCATCCTGCGCCGGTGGCTCCAAGAAGCTGGGTTTGCTCAGTCTGAAACGCCAGAAGCGCGAATTAGACCAGCGAATCTCCCAATTAGAAAAGGAGGCCGTCATCGCCCGTCAACGGCGCAGCGAAATGGCCACTCAGCTGGACGAGATCAAGCTGGAGCTGCACAGCTGCCAGGCCGATCTTTCAGAGCTGGAGAAAACCGGAATCCGCCTCGAGAACAGCCGTGACCGGCTGCTCAGGGACGCTACCCGCCAGCAACGCTCGCGGCAAGTAGTTGCGGACGAAGTTGAGTCGGTGAAAGAAGAAGCCTCGCAACTCGAAAACCGCCTTACTGAAACCTCTCGTCAAGCCGTGGTAGCGGGCGAAGAAATGAAGATGGCTGAAGGCCTCCTCGAACAGGAACAGAGGACTCTGGCAGAGTGCAGGGCCGAATCGCAGCGTACGCAAGATGACCTTTATACTCTAGATTCCCAAAAGCAGGTTCTGGTGGAGCGCCGTAAGGCGCTGGAGCAAACGCTGCATCGTATCCGCGAGCAGGCGGATAGTTTGAATCACCGAACCCAGATCGCCCTTGAGGCGGCTCATGAGACCGAAGATCGCTGGCAGAGGATTGCCGACGATCTGAAGAATGCAGGTCAAAAACAGCAGCATCTCGAAAACGAGAATCAGGATCTTGAGAAAGAGCTGGCTCAGGCACAAAAGGAATATGAGGGCTGGCGCAGCCAGCAACCGGAACATGATGCTCGGCTGAAATCGCTGCGCGAGCAGGCTGCTGAGTTGCGTGAAATTCGGGCCAGCCTCGATATTGGCCTGGCTCGCATCGAAACCCATTTTCTGACCCTGCAAGAGCAATGCCGCGAGCAGATGAATCTGGATCTGGAAGAGGTTGCAGCTGAGGTTTCAATAGTCGGTATTGACCGGGAGGTGATTTCCCGAGAATTCGAGGATCTTCGTCAGCGGAAGGAAAGTTTTGGCCCGGTCAACATGACCGCGCTGGCAGAGTTTCAGGAGAGCGAGGAACGCCAGCAGTTCCTTACCACCCAACGGACTGATATCGAATCATCGATCGCCGATACACAGAAAGCTATCCGCGACCTGAACCGGCGCAGTCGACAACGATTTGTAGAGGCCTTCGAGGCAGTCAATCGATACTTCCAGGAATACTTCGACAAGCTCTTCGGAGGAGGAGAATGTGGGATGCGCCTCTTGGATGAAGAGGACTTTCTAGAGAGTGGAATCGATATCTTTGCCCAGCCTCCGGGAAAGAAGCTGCAGAATGTCATGCTTCTCTCAGGGGGCGAGAAAGCTCTGACTGTGCTGGCACTCTTGATGGGCTTGTTTGCTTACCGTCCCAGCCGTTTCTGTGTACTGGACGAGGTCGATGCTCCGCTTGATGATAATAACGTGGACCGGTTTGCTCGCCTGGTCCGCGAAATGAGCGAGAAGATTCAAATGATCTTGATCACTCACAACAAGCGGACGATGGAAGTTGCCGACGTTCTCTATGGAGTGACGATGGCCGATCCGGGCGTGACTCAGGTGGTTTCCGTCGAGTTCTAGTCGGTTGCCAACTCGCGGCGCTTGATCTGGTAGATTCGAATCTTCTGTGCCAGGGTATTTCGATGCATACCTATCTGTTGGGCTGTCTTGCTCACGTTCCCCCGGCATTCTCGGAGGGCGCGTTCGATGAAGAGTTGCTCAAAGACTCCGAGCGCCTCCGGCCAAAGAATCCCCTTGTTGACCATTTCGTCGATTAATTCTTCCAAGACATCCCTGATCTGGGGACGTGACTCAATCGCTTCCACCATCCTCGAGCGTCTCCTTCAGCCAGATTCGATAAATCCTCTCATAACCGCTTTCGAAACGCTGCTTAAGGTCGGATGAGGAGAAGGTGAGCAAAAGACCGGCGGTCGTCAAGAAGAACTCTGCGGTCTTCGACTTCGCCAGAAATTCGCCGCTGATTGGAAACGCTGCCAGAACCAAGAATATGATCGCGTTAATCAGCCCTCCCCGCACCAATCCGAAGAGGCCACCAAGCATCCGATCGACCCAACGAAGGTGCATGATCTTCAAAGCCGAATGGATGACTCGGATCAAAAGTGCGCCGCCGATAATAGATAACAGAAAAATTGCCAGGAATCCAAGAAGCCCGGAGGCGACAGCATCGATCCCGAGCGGTTGCAGGAGTCGGGCGCCATACGGGTAGAAAAGCAGGGCCAGGATAAAACCGGCCATTAAGCTGCCCAGCGAAATCAGTTCTCGAGCCAGTCCCTTGAAGAAGCCCGCGATTGCCGACACGGCCAGTAGCAAGAGCACCAGAATGTCAAGCCAGTTGAGGTCAGGCATCACAATCTATAGGACCGGCTCTTGTCCGGTGAGGACGCGGAAAGCTTCCACATAGCGCTCGCCTGAGGCCTCCAGGATCGGGATTGGCAACCGCGGTCCGGGGGCCGTCTTGTCCCAATCTAGAGTTTCGAGATGGTCGCGAATGAACTGTTTGTCGAACGAAGGGGGGGAACTTCCGGTGCGGTATCTGCTTGAAGGCCAGAAGCGTGAGGAATCGGGGGTGAGCACCTCATCAATCAGCAGGAGATCATCGGCGATCAGACCAAACTCGAACTTGGTGTCACAGATAATGATGCCTCTAGACCGGGCGTAGTCTCGAGCCCATGAATAGAGGTCGAGACTGACTTGCCTCACCCGCTCGGCTAGTTCCTTTCCGAGGAGATTGACGGCGCGAGAAAAGGGGATGTTTTCGTCGTGTCCGCTAGCCGCCTTGGTGGCCGGCGTAAAGATGGGTTCGTCCAGACATTGGGCTTGCTCCAAGCCCGCCGGAAGAGGAATACCACACACCGAGCCTGTCTGCTGGTAGTCCTTCCAACCCGATCCGGCAATGTATCCGCGCACCACGCACTCCACCGGCAAGGGCCGGCACTTGTGTACCACCATGGACCGCCCTGCCAGCTCTGCGGCGAAAGGCTTGAGCTTCGAAGGATAGTCTTCCGGCTCGATGCTGAGCATATGGTTACGAATAATGTTTGTAGTGCGGGAAAACCAGAATGCGGAGATCTGGTTGAGAATCTTTCCCTTGTGGGGGACGATATCGGGAAGGATCACGTCAAAAGCCGAAATCCGGTCAGTCGCCACCATCAATAGATGTTCCCCCAAGTCGAACATCTCGCGCACCTTTCCACTGCTGGCTTTGGGTATCTCAGGTAGATCTAGTGTCTTCATTCAGAACTCTGCAACTCCATTCCTAGCCCGGATAATGCACGTGTTGTCGGCTGCAGAGCCGGGATCATCCGCGCTGACTGCGTTGCCCACCCTCGGGCCGCTCAACAGAGTGCACTACTATGCTTCCGCGGCCTTCGGGCGTAACGCCTTGTCAGCGCGGCGCTTCCGACTCTTCGCTTTCACATCGCGCACATCTTCACATCGCGCGAATCATCCGGGCGAGGAGCCGGACCGAGTAGCGGATTGCATTATGGATTCTAACTGAGGTGTAGGACGAAAAAAACCTCCACCGACCACTTGCCAATCAGTAACCTGGATCCTATAAGCGGGTTTGACAACCGAAGAGGCGCGTTGCTACTATTAGCACTCGTCAGGAGAGAGTGCTAACAACACAGTTTTAAATTTCTTGGGGGGCGCTTTCCGTGCTCCACTTCAATCTAGTTTTCAGAGATTTCCAAGTACAAGAGGGAAAGGAGTCAGTTAGATGATCAAACCCTTGAATGATCGAGTTCTTGTGAGACGCATCGAAGAGCAGGAAGATGTGAGAGGCAGCATTGTTATCCCAGACACTGCCAAGGAGAAACCCCAGGAGGGGGAGGTGATCGCCGTCGGTGACGGCAAGGTACTGGACAGCGGAGCCAAAGTGACCATGTCGGTCCAAGTGGGTGATCGCATCCTGTTCGGGAAGTACTCGGGAACTGAGGTCAAGCTGAGTGGTGAGGAGTTCCTCATCATGCGCGAAGACGAGATTCTGGGTATTGTCGAAGGTAAGGCTGTTTCGGCCTAGGCTTCCCCGCATCTCTTCAGCAATAAGAAACAACGAATCAACCGAAGAAGGAGCAATCAACAATGGCTGCTAAAGAAATTACTCACGGAGAAGAGGCGCGACGGGCACTCCTTTCGGGTGTCAACACGCTGGCCAACGCGGTCAGAGTGACCCTGGGCCCGAAGGGCCGAAACGTCGTACTAGATAAGAAATTTGGATCCCCGGTGGTAACCAAGGATGGCGTCACCGTAGCCAAAGAGATCGAGCTGGAAGGCCTGGAAAAAGTTGGAGCGGCGATGCTCCGCGAGGTGGCCTCGAAGACCAGCGATGTGGCTGGTGACGGAACCACGTCGGCTACCGTCCTGGCCCAGTCAATCGTTCAGGAGGGCGTGAAGAATGTTGCTGCCGGAGCCAATCCAATGGCGCTCAAGCGTGGAATCGACAAGGCTGTGATCCGTTCTGTCGAGGTGATCAGGAGCCTCTCCAAGCCAGTTGGGGGCGAGATGATCGCACAGGTCGGATCGATTTCGGCCAACAATGATCCGACGATTGGCGAGATCATTTCCGAAGCCATGAACAAAGTTGGCAAAGATGGTGTTATTACGGTGGAAGAGGCCAAGACCATCGAAACATCTCTCGAGGTAGTTGAAGGAATGCAGTTCGATCGCGGCTATCAATCACCTTACTTCGTGACCGATCCCGACCGGATGCAGTGCCAGATGGAGGCCCCCTACATTCTCTTGCATGAAAAGAAGATCTCTTCAATGAAGGATCTCCTGCCTCTGCTTGAGCAAGTGGCCAAGGCGGGGCGCCCCTTCCTGATCCTGGCCGAAGATGTCGAGGGTGAAGCTCTGGCCACCCTGGTCGTGAATAAGATCCGTGGAACCTTGCAAGCCTGTGCCGTCAAGGCTCCTGGTTTTGGTGATCGCCGCAAGGAAATGCTGAAGGATATTGCCATCTTGACCGGCGGCAAGGTCATCTCGGAAGATCTCGGCATCAAGCTCGAGAACGTGCGCCTGGAAGACCTGGGAACTGCCAAGAAAGTCACGATTGACAAGGACAACACCACTCTCGTCGAGGGAGGCGGTCGCCAAGAAGATATCGCGGGCCGGGTCAAGCAGATCCGCACCCAGGTTGAGGAAACTACCTCTGACTACGATCGTGAGAAGCTCCAAGAACGGCTCGCGAAACTGGTTGGCGGTGTTGCCGTGATCAAGGTGGGCGCTCCAACTGAGACCGAGCTGAAAGAGAAGAAAGCCCGTGTTGAGGACGCCATGCACGCCACCAAGGCTGCGGCCGAAGAGGGCATCGTTCCGGGTGGTGGAGTCGTGTATGTCCGCGCCGCCGCGGCCCTGGACGATCTCGATCTAGAGGACACCGACGAGCGTTCCGGCGTGGATATCGTGCGTCGGGCTCTCGAAGCACCTATTCGCCAGATTGCCGGTAATGCTGGCGCCGAAGGCGCCATTGTGGTCGGCAAGATTCGTGACTCTGCCGATACGAACTTCGGCTACAACGCAGAGACTGAGGTCTACGAAGATCTGGTGGCCAACGGCGTGATCGATCCCACCATGGTGGCTCGGACTGCGCTTCAGAATGCCGCCTCGATTGCTAGTCTGCTACTCACGACTGAAGCCCTCGTCACCGAACTGCCGGAAGAAGAAAAGCCGGCTCCCGGTGGCCATCCGGACATGGGTGGCATGGGCGGTGGCATGGGCGGTTTCTAGAACCGACCTGTCAGTTGCTGACCCCGCGAGGCCAGTGCTATTCGGGGGAGACGGTCGTCTCCCCCTTTTTTTTCTTTACCAGGCAGAGCTGACCGGTCTATCCTCAAACCCCGGTTCATGAAGGAATTTCTCAATCGGGGGCTTCAGTTTTTGCTCCCACTGTCACTTCTCGTGCTCCTTGCAACCCATTTCTTGGCCCTGGGTTGGATGCCATTCTTCGGCGCCGACGAACCCCGGTATGCCAGGATCGGGGAAGAGATGGTCTTGCGCGACAACTACGTCACGCCCACCCTCAACTTCAAGCCCTGGTTGGAGAAACCACCCTTACTCTTTTGGATCGAAGCGATTAGTTTTCGACTTTTTGGCATTTCGGAAACTACGGCTCGACTGCCGGTCGCTCTAATGGGTAGTCTTTGTGCAATTCTCTGTGGCTGCTTCCTGGCCGGTCGGACCACTCAACGAGCCGGTTTCCTGAGTTTTCTGGTGCTCGCGACTACCCCTCTCTTCTTCGCCTACTCGAGAGCTGCGAGTACCGATATGCCGCTGGTCGCGACCTACTCGTTGGCCATGCTTAGCACGTACTTGGCTCTCGAGCGGCGCTCCCATTGGCCAACCGTAGCCGCCGGGATCTTTCTGGGGTTGGCTTTGCTGGCCAAAGGTCCGGCAGCGCTGATTCTGTTCGCGGGAAGCTGGATATTATTGAGTCTGATCGCCTTGCCGCGGGCCTGGTCATGGATCCGGTTGACGATCATCGTTCTCCTCGGACTCCTGGTTGCCGCTCCCTGGTATTGGTGGGTTTGGTTGGAAAACGGATTCGATTTTGTCGTCACGTTCTTTGTGAACCATCACCTGGCCCGTTTCTTGACAACCATGCACCGGCACCCCCAACCTTTTTGGTTCTTCTTGGCCATCATCCTGCTCGGATTCTTCCCCTGGTCGATCTTTCTGTTCTCGAATCTGAGACGACACGTTCAAGGGTTTCGGCGCCGGGGCGTCCGTTTTGAGAGTGCGCTCGAGCCTTTCCTGTGGGTCTGGGTGCTAGTGCCCTTGGTTTTCTTCTCTTTGAGTAGCAGTAAGCTGGCCGGGTACATTCTTCCGGCCTTTCCAGCCCTTGCAATGATCGTAGCTTTGGAATGGGAGCGTCTTCTGAGCGGGGATCTGGTCACCTGGCGGTCGATGCGAACTCAGGCTGCCCTAGTTGGCGCGATCTCCATGATTTTGGCGATCACCATGATTCTGGCATCTGCACTCTATTATCGACAGGTCCTGTGGGGGGTCGCGCTGGCGGTTCCCACCGCGCTGGGTGGCCTTGGGCTGCATGCCTTCTGGCGCAAGCGGCACCTCCATTCTGGGTTTCTGACTCTGGTTCTGACATTTTCTAGCGTCGCACTCCTAGCCTACGGCTGGGTGGGACCGAGGCTGGCAAACTTCCATTCCACCAAGAGTTTGGTCCTCCAGGTGGAGGATCGTCTCTCGGATGAGGAACCCCTGATCCTGTACCGCTTCTTTCATCACACGGCACTCTACTACTCGGGATACCGTTCATTGACCGAACCGCTACGTGACAAGGGTGAGTTGTTGAACTACTTGGCCGAGCATTCGCAGACGGAGTACTTCATTCTGGCCAAGCTGAATGGATTGATCGATTTGCGGGAGGAAACGGAACTGACGGATGTTGTTCAGCGTGGCGATGTCTACTTGATTAGTCTTCGTCCTTGATCTGGGACGGGCTCCCGGCGAAGCTCCGCCCCAAACCGACGAGGCAGTCAGTTAGTTCCCAGTTTCAGAAACTTGCCCCGACTGTAAGCAAGTTGCAAGGGAGAGGTGCCTATTCCCGACAAGGAAGGCTTTCCACTTCAACCATGATCTGGGCAAGCACTTCCTGGTTGGACATTTGAACGAGAAAGACCTCGGTCGGCTTGTTCAGCCAGAGACCGGTCATCGAATGGCCATAAGGGCCAGTTTGGGCGAAAATCCGACCTTCCCTCGAGCCGACTCGCACCTCGACTCTCAGCACTGGGCTTTCGCAGAACCAGCTGAGATGGGTGGCGGCGGGAGGATCGCCTTCACATCGGCGGGCCGGATTGGGGGCCGCATCGAGACGGCAGAAAGGAGCTCGCGTTTCCTGCTCACATTGCACGCCGCCTAGTAGCACAACAAACATCATCCATCGCCACGAAACTCTGAGTTGCCTTCCACGCGGGGTTCTAAGAGGAGAAATCATGGGGTTTTCTTGGGTAGATTGAATTGATAGCTGAGCAGCTCCTGATTCTGCCAGTTTCTTCCACTCCATAAGATCCTGAACTGGCTCTCGGTCTGCGCGATCTCCATCAGCCCGAAATAGCCGCCACCGGGAAGGGTTCCGTGGCTGTAAGGGCCTCCTTTGACACTGCCTTGTCGGTCGAGGGAGGCGGCATGGAACACCGGGAAACCCCGCAGCTGTTTACCGTAGGCGCTGTGAGAACCGTCATCGATGGCCAGCATATGGGCATCGCCGCTCAGCATTATCACGTTCGGCAGGCCTTCACTCTCCAGGAACTCAGCCAGTTCTCTTCGTTCCTCCGGAAAGCCTCCCCAGCCGTCGACGTTCTGATAATTCGAGCCGATCCAGGGAATCGTATTCACCCAGACCAAGAGGGGATGTGTCTCAGCTGCCTGCCGGACTTCCTTCTTGAACCATCTCTTCTGCTTTTCCCCGAGCAGACTGCGCACCAGGGTGCTCTCGGGCGGATCCCGTTCAAAGCGGCTGTCGGTCAGTATGAAGCGCACGTTACCGATCGAAAAGGCCTGATAAATGGGCCCATCGTCGGTTCCAAGCTGGTAGTGAGGTACGGCCAGGCGGTGAGCTAGTGAGGACGCCTGTTTTCCGGGGTGGGTGCGCCCGGAGTGATTCGGCCCGTAGTCGTGGTCGTCCCAAATATATGCGATCGGAATGGAGCGGTAGAGGGAGGATTGGGCGGGGGATGCGAGGGCATGCGAGATTGCCTGCAGATAAGGGCCTGGCTCGGTGGCTCGAAGGTTCGCGTAGTGAAAGTCCCCTAGGTGGAGAAACAGAAGAGGCTTCAGGTCGCGGATGGTCTCAAACACTCGACCGTTCGATCCGGATTCCGCGCAGGCTCCGAAAGCAATCTGAAAGGAGCGCACTTCTTCCGGCAAAGTCTTGAAAACTCCAATTCGTGCTGTTTCTTCCCTCTCACCTCCACTGGCAACGTAACGGTATTCCGTATCGGCTGCGAGCCCCAACGGGCGAAATTCGGCAATACGAAACTCCCCGTTCCAGCTGGAAGCGGGGATTTCCTGGACAGCCGCTGGGTTGCCGATTGGATGCACTCGAAGCATCGGGTTCGGGATGGACTCCGTAAACCGAGCCTTGACGACGGCTGAAGTAGCCGTGATAGCACCACTCCAGATCCACTCCACCAAGTCAGGTGGCAAGTAAGGAAGCTCGGAACGGGGGTGGTTCGGTGGGGAGGAGCAAGCCCAGAATCCGGACATCAGCAGGAAACAGCTGAGTACCCTCACGGGAACATAATTGCCCTCTTGTCGCGGCATTTGTTGGACCTCCGTCGTCTTCACAAGTTGTACCGGTTTCCAAGTTTCAGTTAAGATCGATTTTTTTACAAGCAACATGGGTCTGCGACTGTTTAATACTCTGAGCCAGAAGGTTGAGGATTTCCGCCCCCTCGAAGAGGGACGGGTGCGCATGTACACCTGCGGTCCGACCGTCTACCACTTTGTCCACATTGGAAACTTCCGGACGTTTGTGTTCCAGGATCTCCTGAGACGCCAAATCTTGTACAGCGGATACCGGCTTCTCCATGTCATGAACATTACGGACGTCGAAGACAAGATCATTGCCAGAGCTCAAGAAGAAGGCGTATCAATTCAAGAATACACCGAGCGATACACGCGGTCCTTCCTGGATGATATGCAGGCTTTGCGAATTCAAGAGTCCGAGGTCATGCCCCGGGCGACCGAGCATATCCCTGAGATGGTTGCCATAATCCGTCGCTTGCAGGAAAAGGGCCTCACCTACCAACGGCAAGGTTCTACCTATTTCCGGATCAGCGGGCTAGCGGACTACGGCCGGCTAGCTGGGATTCGGCTGGAGGACGCCACACCACAGGCTGGAGGCCTGGACGACGCTGACGAGTACAGCAAAGAGAACCCTCGCGATTTCGTTCTGTGGAAGGCACATCGAGCCGGCGAGGCTTGTTGGGACACCGACCTTGGCGCAGGACGTCCCGGCTGGCACATTGAGTGCTCGGCGATGTCAATGAAGTATCTGGGAGAGAGTTTCGACATCCATTGCGGGGGAATCGATCTGATCTTTCCCCATCATGAGAATGAGATCGCTCAGAGCGAGGGGGCGACCGGTAAGCCCTTCGTTGGTTACTGGGTCCATGCCGCTCACTTGATCGTAGACGGCGAAAAGATGTCGAAGTCGAGAGGGAATTTCTTCACGCTTCGGGACTTGCTGGATAAGGGACACAGTCCGGTCGCGCTACGCTACCTGCTGGCATCCGTCCACTATCGCCGCCAACTCAACTTCACGGAGAGCGCCCTCGAGCAGGCAGAGGCCGCTCTGCAGCGAGTGGATGACTTCCTGCTCCGGATACGGGAAGTACCCGATGATCATCCCGACCATCCCGACCTGGCGGTGGCGACTGCTGCAGCACGTTCCGAGTTCGAAGCCGCGATGAACAACGATTTGAATACTTCCGAAGCTCTTGGCGCCCTCTTCAAGTTGGTTCGGCAGGCCAATCGGGCTCTAGAAGATGGAACGATCGGCAGTTTGGATCGGGGCCGAATAATCCAGCTATTTTCGGATGCGAACCGGATCTTCGACGTTTTTCGTGTCACTACTCCAGAACTCGAAGATGTGACAATTCTGGAGCGGATTCAAGAGCGCGAAGAAGCCCGGAGATCGCGAGACTTTGCCCGGGCGGACGGCATTCGAGATGAGCTGGCTCTGCGGGGAGTTGTCTTGGAAGATACGAAAGAAGGCACAAGATGGAAAAAAGTCAGGTAGTGATGGCAAGAGATGAGTCCCGCAAGAAAATCGGGCGCCACTTGCTTGCCGATGGGCTGAACATAGTTGCGGATCTTCAGCGCAGCCACGGCAGTTGGATCTACGATGTCCAGAGCGGCGAACACTATCTAGATCTCTTTTCCTGCTTCGCTACGATGCCCCTGGGCTTCAATCACCCCCGGCTCTGTTCGCCGGAGGTACGGGAGGAACTGGGCGCTGTAGCCGTGCAGAAACCTTCCAACTCAGATCTCTATACTCGAGAGTTTGCAGCCTTCGTGGACACCTACTCACGCGTGGGAGTGCGGGATCTGTTCCGCTACATGTTCTTCATCGAGGGTGGGACTTTGGCTGTCGAGAACGCTCTCAAGACTGCATTCGACTGGAAGGTGCAAAAGAATTTGGCGGCCGGGAAAGAACCTCAGGGAGGGCAGGTCATTTATTTCAAGGACGCCTTCCACGGACGGTCCGGCTACACCCTTTCGATGACGAACACGTCAGATCCGCGCAAGACCCAGTATTTCCCGAAGTTCGATTGGCCACGCGTGAATAATCCAATGTGCCGGTTCCCTACTACGGGCGAGAATCTGGAGGGGACGATTGCTGCCGAGAAAAAGTCCATTGCCGAGATTCAGCAAGCTCTCCAGGAGCGGGCTGGCGACATCGCCTGCCTGATTCTCGAGCCGATTCAGAGCGAAGGCGGTGATCATCATTTTCGGCTCGAGTTCCATCAGCAGTTGCGCAAGCTCTGCGACGAGAACGAGATTCTGTTCATCTACGATGAAGTCCAGACCGGATGGGGAGGGACCGGGAAGTTCTGGGCCGCAGAGCACTTCGTAGTGCCCGACATCGTCTGTTTTGGAAAGAAGTCACAAGTCTGTGGAATCTTGGTCAGCGACCGCGTCGACGAGGTGCCCGACAACGTCTTTCACGTCTCCAGCCGAATCAACTCGACCTGGGGAGGAAATCTGGTCGATATGGCGCGGGCAAGACTCTATCTTGAGATCTATGAAAAGGATCGAATATTGGACCGGACCGCGCGTTTGGGACGCTGGTTACTGGAGGAACTGACAGATGTTCAAGAGGGGTTCCCACGGCTGGTCAGCAACGTCCGCGGCTTGGGATTGATGTGTGCCTTCGACCTTCCCGATCGAGGAGTTCGGAGGGAGTTCATTTCAAAGCTCTTTGAACGCCGGATAATCATGTTGAGTTGCGGCGAACGATCGGTGCGTTTCCGAACTGCGCTGACGATCCCGCAAGACGATTTGAAAGCAGGCCTGGCCGCTATACGGGACATCCTCGCCGGTCTCGCTTGAGGGAAAGCGAAATTCGAAACCCGAAATTCGAGATAAAATTCAAAGCTCTAAATCCCAAGGGAAGACAGGGGATTTTCAGAGAAGGCAACTGAGGAGGGGTCAGGAGCCCAGAACGTTCAGAGCAGCCAGTGACGCAGCTGGAAGGACCGAAAGTCGGCCGATTCGATCGCTATCAAGTCGGTGCGGTAAGCCATCTCGGACATTTCATAGCGGGTCCGGAACTGATTGGACAGCCGTTCCAGCCGCGCCTGCTTTTCCGGAGTAAAGTTCTCTTCCGGACGAACACTACCCGTTCGCATTTTTACTTCCACAAAGACCAGAGTGTCTTCTTCGATCGCCACCAGATCGATTTCACCCTGCTTGACCGTCCAGTTGCGGGCCAGAATGTCCCATCCGAGTCGGCGCAGATGGAGCAGTGCCAGCCACTCTCCCCAGCGGCCGGATTGCGAGGGATCGGGAGCTAATCGCCGATAAACCCACCCAAGCCGACCGCCCCAGTTCCATCCCCAGAATGCGTGTGTGGCGCGGGAAGGCGAAACTCCGAAAATCCCACTCACGTTTCTCCCGTTCGGCACCTGCGGAGAGCGCCATGCCCTCCTCTTTATGAAACGCCGAATGGCAGAAATCAGCGAACTCCGGCATCGGCCGGAATCTGTTTCCTTACGGCTAGCTAGCGAGGCCTTGGTGGATAGGTCGGCGAAGGAACAGCAAGGGGCAAAGCGGGGAGCCAATTCTCAACGATCCGGGTATTCCATTCCCTGAGGTACCTCGAGTGAGCTTCATCCGTGGGATAGGCGCCCTCCGGGTAGGGGTAAGAAGGCATCCCGTGGAAGGGCAGAGGACCCACGAAATCTGGCGCGGCGGAGTTCACGTCCATGTCCTTCCCAAAACCTGTCACATGAAGGATGTAGTCGCGTGCCCAGCCGACCGGCAAGGAGGGCAGCCCTTGGACATCGAATCGCACTTCGACTTGATCTCCCGATCGAGTGACCACGTAGAAGTCTTCAGCTTTCCTCAAAAGAGGATCTACCCTCCCAAACCGGGTGTAAGCGCCGATGTGAGTCTTCCAGGGAGCAGTTGGCGACGCATCCTGGTAGTCGTAGAGCTTGGGCTTGCGGCCGTCGGGACTGTAGAATCTAGGGAAACCTTTGAAGCTGAGTTCTGCTGATTCGGCTACCAGTTTATGCAAGCGCAGCGACGAGTCAGGCACCGAATCATCGACCAGGATCTGATCCCAGTAGATCCGCATGTTGGTCACGATTCGTACGCGCCGACTGGAAGAGAGGAAGCTGCCACTCAGGTCGACGGTCATGGCCTTGGGAAGGCCGGCAGGAAATCCCATTCTTTCGATGACCGTAACCCAGTCTCCGTCTCCATCTTCCACCTGTAGATAGGGCGGGATGAGGGCTTGCCCGGCCTGGGCAGCCGCTAGATTGCTCGTACTATCCGCATAGTCGATCCAGGCGTGCATCAGGAGCGTAACCTGATCGTTTGAAACAGGTCCCAGATCCAAAATCATTCCATGGGTCTCGGAGTAGCCTTTAAAGGGCAATTCGCGAAAGAGGGGATATTGACGATCGATCTTTGAAATCTCCTCGAGAACATCCTTCCCCTCTCCATCGCGGGCAGCTACTGGAACCTTGGGATTGGAAAGGCTGATCAGTCGGAAAGGATCGTAGGGAGGGCCCGGCAGGAGCTTTTCGTTGAGGTAGATATCGACCTCCAAAGGATGGTCGACCGCAATGAGCTCGATCGCGTCGAAGAAGATCACTTCTTCGAGCTGGTTGTTCATAGTGATGGCAACGCGCCCGTCTCGGAGTTTCAGGACATTCGGATCCAGTTTGATGTATTCGTCCGTGTCAGGAATGTTATAGGTTCCGGGAGTGAGCAGGGAGCCAATGGCGCTACCGCCCAGGAAGTCGGTCTGGAATTGATAGTTGTTGCCGTTCCAGACATACAGGATGGGACAGCTCGTTCCCTTGCGATCCAACTCGCGCAGTCGGTGAGACTGATTCTGAGCAGGATCGACTTCGGATTGCAGAACACCTCCCGGCCAGAGAAGACGGATCACA
>CBDDCF010000036.1:0-1479878 GCA_965225995.1 Acidobacteriota bacterium
TCAGGATAGGACCGCCGGGCGGCCTTCATTTCGGGGACGACATTCTGCAGGTAGACGATCGTGGCATTGATCGCCCGTTATTTATATGGCATAGTCCTAGAAATGGTGGGCCATCATCTCGGGGAATTGGAACAGCTCGTCTTATTGGCTATTCTGCGGCTCGGCGAGCAGGCGTATGGTGTCATGATCCGGGCCGAGCTCGAGGCCGAGGCGAGCCGTAAAGTCGACTTTGGAACCATCTACAAGACCCTCAAGCGTCTGCAGAGGAAGGGGTACGTGGTTTCTCAGGTGGGAGAGCCGACAGCGGAGCGGGGAGGACGGCGCAAAAAGTTCTACCGACTCGAGCCTCTCGGAGCCCGAGCTATCACGCTGTCCATGAAGGCGCTCTGGCGTCTCAATCGTGGACTCCGTTGGGAATGGGAAAACTCGTAATGCCAACCTCGCACAACCCACCTCGGTTCGCCATCTGGCTGCTGGGAAGGCTACTGGAACCGGAAGATGCAGAGTTCTTGATTGGGGATCTGGAAGAAGAATTCCGCAAATGGAGGAGGCCATTTCCCAGGCTATGGTTGTATTGCCAAGCCTTTTTGACTCTTGTGAAGCTACGCTCGGGGCTGGGGGAAAAGCCTCAACGGCAATGGAAATCGGAGGGAACACCCATGTTGAGCCTTTGGCAGGACGTGAAGTATGGAGTGCGGGGACTGTGTCAGCATCCAGGATTCACTCTCCTAGCCTCTTTGACACTGGCAATCGGTCTGGGGGCCAATGTCACGATTTTTTCCTGGATCAACGGCGTGCTCCTCAATCCAATTCCAGGAGCCGCGCAACCGTCCCGGCTGATTGAAGTTTCACCTACTGCGAAGACGGGGCAGATCGTTGCCTTTTCCTACCCCGTCTACCGCGACTACCGGGACCAGGCTGAGACATTGAATCTCGCAATCATGAGCCCCAACCCGGTGGCCTTCTCGAGCGGCGGCGAAGCAGACCGTATCTGGGCTTCTCTGGTTTCAACCAATGTTTTCGAGATACTCCAGGTGCAACCGCTTCTCGGGCGCTTCTTTCTCCCTTCGGAAGAGGAGGTCCCGGGTCGAGATAACGTGGCGGTGATCAGCCACGGACTCTGGCAACAGCGTTTCGGAGGGGATCCCTCAACGGTTGGTCGAGAAGTATTCATTAACGGAAACGCTTTTTGTCATTGTCGGAGTAGCTCCGGCCGGATTTCAGGGAGCTAGTGCACTGTCCGATAAGTTCCAGATGTTAATAGTGGCCGAGCGATTCGCGAGCATTTTGGACCTTTGCCAGGATTGAGTCAGCAGTGGCGCGCCACTTGAAGGGCTTGGCCGAGCGTTGATTGTGAACCCGAATATATCTTTTGATTTCCTGTCTCAACTCTTGGACGCTGCTGAAATAGTTTCTGTAGATCGAACGGCGCTCCAGCTGTGAGAACCAGCTTTCGACGGCATTGCGCCAGGAGGCGCTAGTGGGCGTAAAGTGGAGGTGGTATCGGGGCCGCTGGGCCAGCCAGCTTTGAACCTGCTTGGTCTTATGAGTGCTCGAGTTGTCCAGGATTAAGTGGACATCCAGTTCGGGCTCGACCGCTTGATCAATCTGGCGGAGAAAAGCCAGGAACTCCTTGGCTCGGTGCCTATTGGTGATGCGGCCCATGACCTCACCTGTCACCACATCGAATGCGGCATACAGACTGGCTGTACCGTGGCGCTTGTAATCGTGTGTCCGGCGTTGGATCTGTCCCGGTCTGAGCTGGAGCATCGGCTGAGTTCTATCCAGAGCCTGGATCTCAGTTTTCTCGTCCACGGATAGAACCAGCGCATTGTCGGGCGGATCCATATACAGCCCCGCCACATCGATTACCTTTTCGGCGAAGTGAGGATCGTTGCTGATTTTAAAGTTACGGACTCGATGCGGCTTCAGGTCGGCTGCCTTCCAGATCTGGGCGACTTGATGTTTGCTCACTCCGGAGTGTTCGGCCATCAGTCGCACACTCCAGTAGGTCGATTCCCGTGGGATGCGTTCAACGGTGGCTTTGAGAATAGCTCGCACATTGGCATGCGATAGCTTCCGCGGACGGCCCGATCGAGGTCGATCCTCCAGTCCTGACACTCCCTGCTCAAGATAGCGCCTGCGCCACATTAGCACACTCAGTAGCCGCTTGGAGAGCCTTTCCGCAACTTCAGTCGCCGTCAGCCCCTGGCCGCAAGCCAGAATTTTTTGAGCCCGTTCGGCCAAGACTCGATCGGTCTTGGAAGCCCGCAACCAGGACTCCAGTATTCTTCGATCTTGTTCGGGTAGCTTTAGTCGAATGTGGGGTCTTGCCATACCCAACAATAGCAAACTACCCTGACACTTAACATCGGGAACTTTCCGGACAGTGCACTAGCGTAGCGCTGGCAGTTGATCTGTGGGTGCCCATCATGATGCAGGGCCAGCTCACTCCGGGGGGCAGTGGCCGGCTGGCTTCCCGCGGCTTCAGTTGGTTGAACTCGATCGGTAGGTTGGCTCCCGGGGTGAGTCTTATGGAAGCCCGGGCAGAGGTCTCAACGATTGCTGCCCGATTGCTGACTGAATACCCCGATGGCCTGGCCCATGGTGCTCAACTGGACTCGGTCTCGAACTCTGAAAACAACGCCACCCTGCTCTTGCGACCGGTGCTGGTGGCGCTGCTGGTGGTTGTCATTCTGGTGCTGCTTATCGCTTCGGCCAATGTCGCCAATCTGGTGCTTTCTCGATCGCTGGACAGGACCCGAGAAATGGGCGTCCGTATCTCGCTTGGAGCAGGCCGCTGGCGGCTGATCCGGCAACTCCTGATTGAACAGATTTGCCTGGCACTACTAGCGGGGACTCTGAGCCTGGTCATGGTCTTCTGGTCGCAGCGCTTGCTCATGCTGTTGGTGCCTCCCTCCCCGTATCCGATCCAGCTCCAGGTGCCAATTGCTCCCACAGTGTTCATCTATGGACTGCTGATCTCGTTGGCTACCGGCATCGTCTTCGGATTGGGGCCGGCACTGCATTCCACACGAATTGATCCTCTACTCGTGCTGGGGGATGAATCCTCACGGGGTTCCACCCGCCATAGCCGAGGGTTCTTGCGAGGCGGTCTGGTGGTCGCCCAAATCGCCCTCTCACTCATTCTTCTGATCGGAGCAGCCCTACTCTTGCAAAGTCTGGAGAATGTGCGACACCTGAAGGCGGGTTTCAACTACCAGAATGTCTTTATTGCCTCATTGGATCTCCTTCCCCAACGCATGGATGTTGCCGAGAAGCAACGCTTCTACGCTCAGCTTCAAGAGCATTTGAAAGCTGTTCTCGGGATTGAGCATGTCGCTCTTGCCACCGAGGTGGCCCTGCGGCTGGGGGCCAGCCCGAACCAGGAGATTCAGCCCGAGGGATACGAGGCAGCTCCGGAAGAGCTGACCATGGCCTTCTTTAATCACATCAGCGGCAGCTATTTCGAAACCCTGGACATCCCGGTCCTGCAGGGGAGGACGTTCCAGGCAAGCGACAACTTGGATCATCCCCTGGTAACCATGGTGAACCAGAGTTTGGCCAGACGATACTTCGAAGACCGTGCGGTAGGCAAGAGTTTCACAGTCGGATCACGACGCTTCGAAATCGTGGGAATGGTAACCGACTTCAAGTTTCGCTCGCTCGACCTGAACGCCCCGGTAGATCCGATGTTCTTCCTTCCGTTGACCCAGTCGAATGAGGATCACTTGACACTCCACCTGCGTACTGAGCTCCCACTCGGCGAGGTGAGTGAGCGGGCCAGGCATGTGGTGCGATCGCTGGATGCTCAGCTGCCTCTGTTCGATGCCCAGAGCTACGCCGAAGTTCTCGAGCTGGCTGCCCTGCAACAGCGCATGGCCGGGGCGACGCTGGGTTTCTTTGGAGTTTTGGCACTGGTGCTGTCGACTGTAGGAATCTACGGAGCAGTTTCCAGGACCATCGCTCACCGCACCAGAGAGATCGGCATTCGGATGGCTCTAGGGGCAGGACAGCGAGACATCCTGGGACTGGTCCTACGGCAGGGCCTGAGACTCGTCGTCACGGGTGCCTGCATCGGGGTCCTCGGGGCGATTGGGGTGAGTCGGCTGCTGAGTAACCTTCTGATGAACATCGAGGCTCTCGCCCCACGGACCTATCTCGTGACTACACTGGGTCTGGCTATTGTGGCCATGCTTGCCGCAGCTCTGCCCGCCTGGCGATCGACCCGGCTGGCTCCTCTGGTAGCCTTGAGGCGCGACTAGTGCTCGCCAGCGATCCCGCTGCAGCACCAAATCGGCTCGCCTCCCGACTAAAGAGACGATCCCGGTCGAAGCGCGCCGATTTGGAGTGCGCGTAGCTTGCTACCGCTTTGGTATCCGGCTGAGCGTCGTGATCTTGAGTAGTCCAAGATTCCGGCAATAGATTCCCTAGCCACGGCACCAAGGCACCGGCGGCGTAAGAGGGAACACTCCCTGAGATTTCAGACAACCCGAAAACTTGACCCGACTGGAAGCAAGTTGCAAGGGAGAGGTGCCTAGTCCGATTTCAAACCCTTTCGGCCCCCAAACGACTTTTCAGGCGGTATTCTCTTTTCTGATGTTTATTTTTCCTGACATCCCAGCGTAAGAAGTCCGAGGAGTTCTGACCCCGCGCTTGCATGGAATCATCCAGGAGTTGAAATGGAGAGACTACTCCAAGACCTCAAGTACGGCGCTCGTATCCTGTGGAAGAGTCCGGTGTTCGCCGCAGTAGCCGTGATTACACTGGGCCTGGGAATCGGTGCCAACACAGCCGTCTTCAGCATTCTCAATGCCCTGTTTCAGGTGCCTTTGCCGATCGACGATCCGGACCGGATTGTGATCATTCAGGGTGAGAACCAGCCGCAGAACTTGACCCAGGCGCCGGTTTCTGCCCCTGACTTTCTCGACTTGCGCAAACAGAAACAGTCGTTTGATTACCTGGTCGCCGGACGAGCAGTCTCCTACAATTTTGCCGGCAAGGACGAACCGATGTGGCTGCAGGCCTTTCAATTCTCCTCAGGTTTCCTGCCGCTGCTGGGCGCTCAGCCAGCGCAGGGAAGAGGGTTTCAGGCCGCAGACGAAGAGACCGGGGCTGAGGCTGTAGTGATCCTCAGTCACAGTTTCTGGGAGCAGACCTTTGGTGCCGACCCCAGCACAGTCGGGCAGAGGATTCTGCTGGATGGTCGCGCCCATACCATTGTGGGGATCGCAAACGAAGGCTTCTTCTTTCCCCGCCAGAACATCGCACTCTGGACGCCCCTCGTCCTAAATCGAGCCGAGACTCCGCGCGACCTTCGAAATCTCCTGGTACTTGGACGTCTCAAAGAGGGGACCCCTCTTGCCCGAGCCAGATCTGAAATGGCCACCATAGCCGGGGGACTCGAGGAGACTTTTCCCAAGACCAACAAAGACTGGGGCATCAGCATCCAGACACTTCGAGAGAACGTCGTCAGCGGTTCCAGCCTGGCGCTGACGATCCTTTATACCGCCATCTCCTTTGTCATCCTCATCGCTGTGCCAATGTGGCCGGTCTACTGGTGGCTCGGGCCGCTTCTCGCGAAAAGGAAATCACTCTCCGTACGGCTCTGGGTGCCGGACGGAGACGCCTGATCCGACAACTCCTGACGGAGAGTCTCGTGCTGGCTCTCTTGGGGGGAGTTTTGGGACTCGTTCTCGGGATTTGGTGGATGCAACTTCTGAAGGCCATGCTCGATGTCGATCCACAACTGTCGGTGTTGACCGGTGGCATGCAGTTGGACGCTGGCATCCTGGCCCACACGGCCAGCATTTCCCTGGTGGCAGGAATCCTATTCGGGCTGGTCCCTGCTCTACAAATCTCGAAAACGGATCTGCAAAGCGCTATGCAGCAGGGTGGCCGTGGATCGGGACAGGGTACCGAGAGCCATCGCCTGCGTAGTCTACTGGTCGTGGTCCAGGTGGCTCTTGCGCTGGCCTTGCTGACGACGACAACCATGTTCGTCCGCGCCCTCGGTCAGGTTTGGGCAACGGACCCTGGTTTTGAGATAGAAAACCTGCTGACTCTGCAAATCTCCCTTCCCGCAGCTTCCTACCCGGAAGAGCAGGACAGCATCCATTTCTTCCAACAAGCAGTCGTGGAGCTGTCAGAGCTTCCAGGAGTGTTGGTGGCGACAACTGCTTCCCGCTTCCCTGTGGGACTTCTCAACTCCAGTCCAACTGCCCAAGTGACGATTGAAGGCGCGGTGGATGCACTCCCCAACAAGGCGCCGGAGATTGTGGACGTTGTCGTGAGTCCAAGCTACCTCGAGACTCTGGGTCTGAAGATAGTCCGGGGGCGGAATCTAGCTCGCTCCGACAATCAAGACACGCTCAAGGTGGCCCTGGTAAGCGAGGCCTTCGTTCAGCGCTATTGGCCCAAGACGAATCCTTTGGGCAAGCGATTCAAGATTGGCCAGCTGAGCCAGGATCCAGCCTGGCTAACCGTGATCGGAGTATCCGAGGACTTGGAGGACATGAATCCAGGGCTGGGACAGCCAAATCCGACCCTGCCCCATGCCTTCCTGCCGCTGGCCCAGAATGCGACACGAACCACCAACTTCATGCTGAGGACAGGACTTGATCCGCACCAGACAATTACCGGCGTTTCCAGCGTGATTCAGGAAATCGATCCAAACCAGGCGATTTCAAACTTGATGACGATGGAACAACAACTGCAGCAGCGGCGGGTCGGCACCCAGACTGTGCTCCGCATACTGGGGGCGCTATCGGTGATCGCCTTACTGCTGGCAGCCGTTGGTATCTACGGAGTGATCTCTTACCTGGTCAGTCAGCGCCGCCACACGATCGGCATCCGGTTGGCTCTGGGAGCTCGGCCAGCCGACGTCTTGCGGATGGTCTTGAAGCAGGGTGCCGTACTGGCGAGTGTAGGTGTGCTCTTGGGACTGGTGCTGGCGCTGGGGCTGACTCAATTGATCAAATCGCAGTTGGCCGGCTTGAGTACCACCGGGGCGACCGATCCACTGACCTTTGGAGGGATGGCCCTACTTCTGCTGTCTGTCGTTCTGCTGGCTACCTACCTACCGGCTCGTCGCGCCATGCGTGTCGACCCCGTCGATACGCTCCGTTCCAATTAGGCACCGGCATCGAGGCCGAGAGGCAGTCAGTTCCCAGTTTCAGAAACTTGATCCCGACTGTAAGCAAGTAGCAAGGGAGAGGTGCCTACTCGAAAGCTGGCTGCTGGAAACCGAAAGAACCGGGATTCCGCAGCATGATGATGACGGCGACGATCTTCGGGATGTACTCACGGGTCTCGGCGGGCAGAGTCCGGTTACGATACAGATACCAGAAACTCCGTTGTTTGATCGGATCTTCTATCCTGCGCACCACTCGCCGAACCCGGGTAGGGCCCAGGTTATACGCCGCCAGAGCCAGCATCGCCGAGGTCCCGGCTCCGAATTCCGAGATCAACCGGCGAACATAGAGAGCCGCCGCACCGGTCGATTTGTCGAGATCGAATCGTTCGTCGACCTCGGCATCCACTTTGAGCCCGAAAGAGCGGGCCGTGGCGGGGACGAATTGCCAGGGACCAGCCGCGCCATTTGAGCTCACGCTATCCCAATGAAAAGCACTCTCCACAACAGTGATGAAGGCCAGATCGGCAGGCAGATTATGTGCGGCGAAGACTCTTCGCATCTTCTCCAGCGTGTCGCGGTTGGCGGCCAGGGCCTTGTTCATGTGTTCCCGATTTGGGCCCTGGTAAAGACCGATGTAGTGTTGGACTCGTTCTCGGAACTCGACGGGAATGCTATATTGGGCCGCCCCCAGATCGGCCATCAGCCGCTGGATCTCCGCCTCGATGAAGTCAGTGACCTGATCCCGCAATCCGAGCTGATAGAGCACACTTCTCTGGATCTCGCGGGCGCGACGCTGATACTCATCGAGTTCGGCGATCAGAGCTTCAAACTGCTCCGGATCGCGGGCTTCGGCCAGTGCAACTTCGATACTGTTGATCTCTTGATCGATCTCGGCTTTCTCTATTTCTAACTGTCGTTGGGTGTTGAACGCATACAGCGTCACCAAAGCCAGAGGAATAGCCAGTACGACGACGACGACTCGCAAACGTCGGCGAGCCGACTCTTTGGTGGTTTGCAAAAGACCGCGCATGATCATCAGGGTTTGGCCAGTTCCCGCCCCTCTTCGGGCAGCCCTAGCGCGGCTGACCGCAATGCGCAGCTCTTGCTCACCGTCGATGCTGGCATCGCCCTCCCGCGGATCGCGGCGCTGAGGCAGCGAATCCGCAATCATCGTCTCGGCTACCGGCTCACGAGCTTCGATGCGGAATTCGAACTCCGGGCCTTCCGACCCGAATTGAATCCGGTCCAAGTTTTTCAAAGTGGCCTTCTGAATGCTTTCAGAATTGACAAAAGTTCCGTTTCGGCTGCCCAGATCGAGTAGTTGGTATTTATGATCGCGGTAGACGATCTGGGCGTGCTGTTTGGACACGATTCCGCGACGCGGACCTTCCGGGACCACCTCTCTATCCAGATCCCGGCCGATCCGAATACAATCCACCTTCAGTCGGTATCGAGTCCCTGCCACATCGTCCGAAGTTCCAACCAGCCAAGCTGGCATGCGCAGAGCTGGTTTCTTATTTGCCGTCATTGTAGAAGTTCCTGAATTATAGAATTGACGGTAGAAAACCCACAAGCCCGAGGGAAGACTAGAGACAAGAAACAGGGTGACAGCAACTATGGAAATGTCTTTTCCATCTGGGATCGCCTGTTTGGGACGTTTCGGTTTCGCGCCTCCCCTGACTTGCGCTTCGGAATCGACACTCATCTGAAAAAGGATGAGAGCGATCGCCTCAAGAACCTGCTGCTAATTCCCTTTCAGTCCTACCGGAGTCCAGCCGGGTCGAAATTCCCGAACGTCGTCCGTCCCGAGGCTTCGCCACCATCCGAATGAAAAAAAACGGCGGCTCCCGCATCTATTGAAACGGTTGGCGCGAAAAGTTTCAGTTATAATGGCTTTTTCCTGGTCCGGGAGAACTTGGATTATTATGCGCAAAACGCTAGTCTCTGTCTTGCTGGCTTGCTTGACGTCTGCTCCCTTGATGGGGCAGAGAGTCGTTCGGAGAGTGATTCCGCCGCCGGAGGAAGAGCTTCGTTTTGACTCTAATGACTTCCCATTGACCAGCCTGCCGCTGAGTCAATCTGTCGACTTCAACTTCTCTCCCAACGTGGTTTTCAGCCCCGATTCCAAGCGTGGTTTTGTGGCCTTTCCAGGGCGCCTGGAAGATGATGGCGATCGAGTCTTGGCCTTTGATGTCGACACCGCAGAGATCCTGGCATTGATCGAAGTCGGACCCAATCCTTTCTTTCTGACCCTGACTCCGGACGGGACTCAAATCGCGGTTGCATCGTTGTTCCTCTCGGACAATACTCCGCGCGGAGAAAACGGCTTCACTCCGATGCAACTGGGCTCGATTGCAGCTATCGATATCGCTACTTTGAACGTACGTCGGCTCGATTTTGATGATGTAGGATTCTCGGTTTTCAACAACATCGTCTTCACACCAGATAGTGCGACCGGGTTCATCGCCTCCGCCGTGACTGACGAAATCATTCGCTTCGACATGTCAAGCATGACCGAAACGGGTTCGCGGCTCCAGCTGGAAGGGGGCAGTCGACCGGCATCTATCAGCATGGCAAACAGTGGCGAGTTCTTTACGGTCGTGCTCCCCGGATCCAACGCTTTGCCGATCGAGGATGTGCCCGATTCGATTCAGATTATTGATACGGCATCATTCAGTGTGGCCGGCAGCATCGTACCCGATCCGGCGGAAGTCTCAGCCGGCCTGGGCACCACCGTGGAAGTCGCCCACAACTTTTTCGGAGCCAATACGCTCTCGATTTCCGGAAATGACAAGTACGCCATCATCACCGATCGCGAGAACAGTTCTGGGAGCTTTATTCCTGAGCTGGCAAGCGACCACGCTCTGATCCTTGACCTGGAGGAACGTACACTCTTTCAGACCTTCAACATAGGAGGCGCAACGGGAGCCAGCGGAGTCTCCCCCAACGGCCAATACTTCGCGGCTATTAGTGCCGTCGATATTTTCTTTTACGACACGGAATTGTTGGAGGGAACCCGCTCCTCTTCGGGAAACTCCCAGTTCCGCGAGACCAGTCGCCCAGCCTTCTCGACCGACAGCTCACTAGCCTACGTAGCGTCTCCGTTGCTGGATCTGCTCAACATTTATGACGTCGAGTCGGGTCTGTTGAGCGCTTCCATCCAGGTGGGTCAAGAATACGAACGAGACAACTTTCAGGTCCCGGCTGGCCCTCAGGATGTCGCGGTAACTCCAGACGGCAAAACTCTGTCCGTCTTGATCTTCAACGGCAACCAGATCGAGCTTTTGGCAGAGACATTCCGGCTCACCTCCCCGCAGTTGATCGCGCAAAACATCGATCGAATAGAACGAAGAACTGGTGAGACGGAGATCATCCCCGCCTCCCAGCGATTCTTCAGCGGTCTCGCGGTTACGAACTACGGGACCCGGGATGCCGAAGTGATCATGAGGGCCGAGGGATTTGTCCAGAATGTGTTCACGGTGGCCAACTTCTTCCTCACGGTAGATCCCCCTGCAGTGCAGGTCTGCGAGGTCGGTGGCCTGGGGCAGACCACCCTTACCTGGGATGTTACCGACACGGCGACAACCATTGAAGTCCGGTCTGGAGCTGCCGATGGCCCGGTCGTCGCGACCGGGACGGCGACCGGCACCCATGACACTGGAGAAACTGTTGAGGACGGAACCATCTTCTTTTTGATCGACGCAGCAACCGGAGATGTGCTCGATACGGTTACGGTCAACCATACCGAGGTGGGTTGCCCTGCTCCCTTCCTGCTGATTTCTCCGATGACGATCCGCATTTGCGATGGATCGGGACTCGGACGAACGACTCTATTCTGGGACACGACTGACATTTCTGATCGCCCGGAGGTTCGGGTCGGTGCAGCCGACGGGACTCTTTTCGCGGACCTCGGTCCTCGAGCCTCTGCCCAAACTGGCACCTGGGTTTCCGATGGACTGACTTTCTTCCTGGTAGACGAGAGCGGTACGGTTCTGGATGAGGACACGGCAAGGTTGACCGATGCCGGATGTCCACTGTTTATCACCGAAACCCTGAAGCCTAATCAGCAAATCAGTTTCACGACCGATCGCTTTCTGACTTCTAACCAGGCCCTGCTGGAGGAAGAGGATCAGATCGACTTCGACGGCTGGACTGATCTGAATACCGACGTAGACACGATAGCCGGTATGTTTCTTACTTATGATGGGACCCTGAATCGAATCGATGGCGGTCCCATCTCGGGAGTTCTGAGGCAGGTCTCGATCTTCCCAGAGATCCAGATCAGAGACGACCGGCTGACCTCGATCGAGATCACAAATCCTAACCTGACGTCCATCAGCGTGCTGTTTGATCTCTTCGATTCGGCGGGAGAACTGGTGGTCACAACGCTGCAGAGCGTCATCGGGAAAGACCAACGCACCTTCCTGATTCTGGGGGATCCCGGAGAGCCGAGTAGCGTGGGGGTGTTTGATTCATTTACCGGTCTGGATCTCATCCGGGCATTCCCCAACCCCATCCAGGTGTGTGGGGACGCTACCACTGGAATGACAACGATCTCCTGGAACACAACCGGCTTTGCCGAGGCTGTCGAGATTCGGGTGGGCTCTGCCGACGGAGAAGTATTCGCCAGCGGCGAAGCGATCGGCTCTATGGACACCGGCGACGACGTCGCCGCCGGCACGGAGTATTTCCTCCTCAATGCCAACACCGGCGAAGTGCTGGACAGCACCACAGTCCTGCACAACGAATTGGCTTGCCCTGCGCCCTACCTGGATGCTACTCCCAATCCAATCCGGATTTGCGCTGGCTCGCCCGGCGGCCTGACGACTCTGCAGTGGGACGCCACCGACATGGCAGAGATGATCGAGCTTCGAGTCGGCTCCGTCACTGGAACACTTTTCGCGACCGGAGGCCCAATCGGATTCGCCACCACAAATCGCAATGTGACCGATGGAACAGTCTTTCACCTCGTCAATGCGAGCAACGCAACCAGCCTCGACACTGAAACCATCCGAATCACGCGCGAAGGTTGTCCTTTGCAGGACTTTGCGGACGGCTACCTGAGAATCGCCACTCCGGGAACTGTCTCCTTCGAAAGCTTTGGAAACGACGATCGAATGTCGGTGCTAACTGCCCAGCCCTTCTCAAACGAATCCACCCATTTCGTGATTCCCCACTTCGTAGCGTTCGATGGATCGGAAACCACGTTGACCCTGATCAACCCTTCCAGCATTCCCTTGGCCGGGATCGTGCCAGACCTCGGTGACGAGGAGGAAGGGGAAGAGGAGGAAGATCCGCCGGAGGAGCCAATCCTGGTAACCGTCACTCTGCGAGCCAACGACGGAAGCGAGCTGGCCCCTCCTTTGATTGTCGAATTGCCCGATGGGGTGATGCGCAAGGAGAAAATTCGCGAATTATTCGGCCTGCAGGATACGGGCGGCACAATCACAGGCTGGATTCAATTGGTCGCGGATCAGCCCAACCTCGTGGGCTCGGCCGAAATCCTTACCTTCGGGGGTCAAGCGGCCAGCGCAATCGCTTTGCAACCTGTAGAAGGGACCCGTTTCGTTTTCTCTCATGTGGCCGAAGGGCTCGGCTACGCTACCGGTTTGGTCGCCGTGAACCCCGGAGAATTGGCGGCCCAGGTAACCATCGAAGTCCGGAACCAGGCAGGTACGCTTGTCGGCAGCCTGGACACGGTTCTGGCTCCAGGAGAACGGCTGATCGGACTGGTTTCCGAGCTCTTTCCGGAGGCCGGGGAGTTGTTGGGCGGAACGGTTCAACTCCTCTCGGATCAAGCTCTGGGCAACCTGGAACTCTTCTTTACCCTCGACGAGAAGCTTCTCTCAGCAGTGCCAGCGACCAGAATCAACTGAACGGCACTCCTGCATTGCTAATGTGTTAAATTCGAAATTCTTGTTCAGTTTTCCCGAGCTCCGGTCCAGGCCGCTTGTTGCTGGTGAATCCGATCGTCTTGCAGCTCAGGCTGGGGTCCACTGCCTGAACGCAGGGGTGGAGCGCCCATTTTCAGAGCGCCAAGCGGCAGCGCGAGCGCGGGAAAGCTTGGCGACGATTCGCCGAAACTGCGCTTAAAACCGGCGCGGCGCTTCCGCTTGCGGCTCTGATACCCGCACTTCGTCTAATCAAACAGAATAAATGGTTTACGTCGTTTTACCCAGGGAGCATGACAAATCGAGCTTCAGCTCGGAATCCACAGTGCTGGAACTGAGCCAAGGCAAGCGGCGTCCTGTTCTCTGAACATGCTCGAGCGTAAACCCGATTTCCGCCAAGATTTGCTCGATTACATCGTGCGTCACCGACCGGTCGACGCATCTTTCATCGGGCTGCACGAGAGAGACCACTTCCTGCCCGACCTGTCGGAAGCGGGGATTCAAGAGACGTTGACCGGATTGGGCAGGCTTCGAGAGGCAGTGCTTCGAGCTCCGCCCCCATCCGACCGCTGGGAGACGCTCGACCGGCAATTGATTGAGGGATTCCTGGCAATCCAGCAATGGGAACTTCAATCGAACCATTTCCATTGGGGAAACCCGAGCTTCTACACAGGCGAAGCCATCTTCGGTGTCCTGAGCCTTTTCCTCTCCTCCTTTGCCCCCCCTGTCCGAGCGATTGGAAGCCGCTATCAGCCGCCTCCAAGCCATTCCTCGCTTGCTGACCCAGGGGCGCCACACCTTGCGGATATTCCCTCCCGCCTGGGTTAAACGCGCCTTGAGAGAGGTGTCAGGGTCTATCTTATTCCTGCGCGAGGGAATCGAATTCTTGGGGGCCGACATCACGACTCGGGACCGGCTGCAGGCGGCGGCACGGAAGGCAATAAGAGCTTTTGAAGAGTTTGGCAATTATCTCGAGGAGAGGGTCCTACCCGGCTCTCCGACAGAATACGGCGGCGGCGAGGAGGCACTCGAACTCTTACTCCGGCAAGGCCATTACCTGCACTTGCTAGGGTTCGATAATGAAGGAGTCCTCGCCCACGCCAACGAGGAGCTCGAGCAGGCCAGGCAGCAACTCCAGCGTCGGGCTTCCGAGCTGGATGGCGATCCTCAGGATTTGCTGCGACAGCTCACCTCGCATCACCCCAGCGTAGAAGGTTACTACTCCCGGCACGAAGAACTATGGAAGGAAGTCCAGGAACTGGCGACCAGACAGCAACTGCTCAGCTGGCCCGATTTCCCGATTCGATACATCCCCCGCCCACTCTGGGCTCGGGCAGCGGCGCCCTACCTCTACTTTCTCTTCTACCGCTCACCGGCAGCCTTCGGAGCGCCCTCTCCTCATGCGTACCTCGTGGAAGCCGCCGAGCCATGCCTCCCCAAGCATCGCCGGCAGCGAGTCCTCGAGACCCACAACGACAGCGTCATCAAACTCAATCACGTAATTCATCATGGCGGTATCGGGCACCACGTCCAAAACTGGCACGCATCCCGCTCTCCCAGCCTGGTGGGCAGGATCGCCGCAGTCGACTGTGCCTCGCGGATCGCTCTCTTCTGCGGAGGAACCATGGCCGAGGGCTGGGCATGTTATGCCACCGATCTGATGAGTGAGTTCGGTGCTCTAGCCCGGATTATGCAAGAGATCCGGATTCGAGTGGATTGGGGACCAGAAAAAATGCCGTAGCTCTCTGATATAAAAAGGTTTATTAAACAAATCCTTATCGGAGAACTACGGCAATGTCAAACCCAGTCTGCCAGACCACCCTGGCATTTCACTCGCACACACAAATCACGGCTCGTTTTGATGGTGGGAACCTGACTTCCGATGCCGGATGGCTGTTGTTTGGTTCCCTGGATCGGCAAGATCGACTCTGCGAGGACTTCAGTTCGTGTATTGCGGATAGCCGGGACCAACGCTACGTTCGTCATGAGCAGTTAAAGCTGATCCGACAACGAGTCTTTCAGATCGTTGCCGGGTACGAAGACTGCAATGACGCGGACACGCTGCGCTCGGATCCCATGCTCAAGACCGTCTGTGATCAGTTACCTGAGAGCGATCCTGACTTGGCCACCCAGGCAACTTTTTCCCGTTTGGAAAACTCTGTCAGCAAGAAGGATCTCATGCGTCTGAGCCGGGGGTTCCTACAGCGTTATGTCCGCTCGCTGAAGAAGAGACGCCCCGACCCGGTCATCTTGGACCTGGACAGTACTGACGACCACACTCACGGCCAACAGGAATTCTCTTTTTACCACGGCTATTACCGAAACCACATTCTGCATCCGTTGCTGATCTTCGATGCTGTTACGGGGGACCTGGTCACTGTCGTATTGAGGCCTGGAAACAAGGGGGCTGCCTCTCACATCGTTCCTATTCTGAAACGAATCGTGAAAGCCATTCGACGAGAAGTTGGCAAGGAACTTCAAATTGAGATCCGGGCCGACAGCGGCTTTGCCACGCCTCGGCTCTACGAGTTCTGTGAATCTGAAGAGAACAAACTCCAATATGTCATTGGGTTAAGCCGGAACCCCCGCCTGCAACGGATGGTCGAGCCGATGCTCGAGTCGACTCGACTCAGGTTCGACGAGTTCGAGGAAAAACAGCGTCAGTTTGACGAGTTTCTTTATCGAGCCGGCAGCTGGGATCGATTCCGTCGCGTCATCGTCAAAGTGGAAGTCGACCATCGGGGGATCAATCGTCGCTTTGTGGTCACCAACCGAGACGATCTCTCTTCCCAGTCCCTTTATGATCACTACACCGATCGAGGACAGTCGGAGAACTTCATCAAGGCTTTTAAGAACCATCTGAGTATGGATCGGCTGAGCTGTCATCGATTCCTGGCCAACCAGTTTCGACTTCTCCTGCATGGGCTGGCTTACCAGATGTTCGTCCGACTCCGCGATTATCTGTATGGAACCCCCTGGCAGACACTCGAAATCGAAACTTTGCGTCGCCGGGTCCTCAAAATTGGGGCGCGGGTTCGACAAACCACTCGACGCATCTGGGCCCATCTTTCCTCCGGCTTTCCGGAGCAGGCCCTTTTCCTCCTCGTCTTGAATCGCCTTAACTCCAGCTAGCCTCTCCTAGCTCCCGAATGATCGTTTAGGACACTCATTCAGGCCCAACTCCGTCTGAAATTCACTCCCCCACCTACTTCCACACGGCTCGTCCACAGAGATCCCTCGAAAATCCGCCTGTGGCACCTTCGATCTCCCGATTTGGGCCACTTTCGACTCTCTTTTCAACTCCGGCCTACGGTTCTTGCATAATCCGGGCTAGGTCCGCTCGAAAAGCTGGCCGAGTGCCAGTCCAGAGTGAGGATGTGCGCTCGCGCCATCGTGGACGTCAGCCTCCATCAAGGGCGTATGACGCTCGAAGAGGCGACCCGTTTCTATCAGCTTCAAGTCAAGATGAATGCAACAGCTGCGGAAAGTGAAGCCGTCAAGAACAGCATGTTCCCGGCCACAGGCTTAATGTACCTGATGGGTAGCGACACGATTCACCAACTACGCCAAGAAATTTCTCAACTCTGGGGTGCCGAGTTCAGCCTGGCCCGCTTTCACGATCAGTTCCTTTCCTTCGGCTCCATACCGGTGTCCCTGATCCGGCAGCAAATGCTGGCTGGATGAAATGAAATGCAAACGCGGAGACCCAAAGAGTTCGCGTCTCTGCGCTCGCATCCACCCCCCAATTTGCCGAATCGGCAATTAGGCATTAGAGTTTTGGGCAGCATGAAATGCCCTTTGAGACGCAATTGGATATCGATTCTCCAGCTCAGTGCAGCCGTCCTGTTCTGGACAGGCTGCAGTTCGAGCACAACAATCGACGTCCCATCCGACAGGCCCGGGGATGGCGCCGCAAAGAGAATCCTGCGTGTCGCCTACAATCGGGAAATCGACGTCCTGAACGCTTACACTAGCCAGAATCTGGTCGACATCGAATTCAGCATGGTCGAGGGGCTGATCACGACAGACGAACACAATACTTATATCCCGGTGCTGGCCAAGAAGATTCCGACCGAAGCCAATGGCCTGATCGTTCGCCAACCCGACGGTACGATCGAAATGACCTGGCACCTTCAGGAAGACGTCCGCTGGCACGATGGCCAACCCTTGACAAGCAGCGATGTCTGTTTCACTTGGAAGTTCGTCTCGAGCGCAGATTCCGAGACCTACAACCGGGAGAAGTATATGGGAATACTGGATTGCCGGACCCCAGACCCCAACACCGTGGTTTTTCAATGGGACGGCGAGTATGGATTCTACGCAGGAATCTTTGAGGCAATACTACCCGAGCACATTTTGGGAAGCATGGATACCGCGGGAATCGTCAACTACGAGCCTTACAATCGGGGGCCTCAGACAATCGGCACCGGTCCCTTCAAATTTGCCGAATGGAAATCGGGAGAGTACATTCGCGTGGTTCGCAATGAAGACTATTGGCGAGGACCCGACTACCCGAGTCTGGACGAAATCGTCTGGTCTTTTATTCCTGACAGCAACACTCGGTTGAATGCTCTGAAAGCCGGTCGCTACGACTATGGGCAGATCGAACCGACCCAAGTACCGGAGGTCTCCGCTCTCGCCAACTACGACGTCCATCTGGTCGATCGCAACGCCCTGCTCCACTTTGATCTGAACCTGAATACCCCCCGAGGACTACGCCTATTCGGTGATCTGCAAGTTCGAAAGGCTCTCTTTCAGGCCATCGACAGGGAAGCCATCGCCAATCAACTCCTGCAAGGAACTGTCAAAGTTGCCCACACCCCGATCAACCCGAGCAGTCCTTTTCATAATGCAGCTGTCCCCCGGACGCCGTATGACCCAGAGGCTTCGGAAGCGATCCTGGATCGGGCTGGTTGGCCTCGGGGAACCAACGGCATTCGCAACAACGGCAGCGAATCGCTGTCCTTCACACTGTTAAACCGAGCCGGGAGAGCCGATCACATTGCAATCGCTCAGGTGATTCAGGCACAACTCAAAGCGATCGGAGTCGAGGTCAAGTTTGAAACCCTGGAGAGCGCGGCCTGGACCCAACGTTGGCGGAGCAGCCAGTGGGAAGGAATCGTCAGCACCTGGTTCCTGCTGGCAGATCCGAGTATAACGGGGCTCTATGCTTGCCAGGGAGCCAACAACATGGCAGGGGTCTGTGATCCGGAGTTCGATAAATTGCTGGAAGCCTCGGATCGAGCACTCGCTTTCGAAGACCGAAAGCCGCTGCTCGATCAGGTCCAGGTCAGGCTGGCTGAACTCGCATTTTCTCTGCCAATCTACTACAACGTGACTCCCGAAGTCGTCCACCGTCGGATCAAGAACTTCAAAGGCAGCGGAACCAATTTCGGGAGTTTTTGGAATCTATACGAATGGAGTCTGGAACAGTAGGTACCTCTCCCTTGCAACTTGCTTACAGTCGAATCAAGTTTGCGAAACTGGGAACTGACTGCCACTTGGCCTCGGTGTCGGTGCCTAGTTGGGCCGGATGGGCTCGACCGCCGGTCCTGAGAATGGCGGCAGGATCATCAGAGCTCCGAGGCGCCGCCCCGGGGCGGGAAAGAGTCTCAGCTTGACGCCAAAACTCCCGGCATTTCTTCTACGGACCCTAGCCCGGATAATGCACGCGTTTTCGGCTGCAGAGCCGGGATCATCCGCTCTGACTGCGTTACCCACCCTCGGGCTCCTCGACAGAGTGCATGACTATGACTGCGGGGACCTCGGGCGTAAAGCCTTGTCAGAGCGGTGCTTCCGGCCCTTCGCTTCGAAAACGCGTGAATTATCCGGGCTAGTCGGCTTAAGGCGTAGCTTCGCTGGGAGTTCCATTCCTTGAGCTCATACATCGCCCGTCGACTACTTCAGATGCTGCCTCTAATGGTGGGAATTTCGGCCGTCATCTTTGCCATCATCCAGGCTGCCCCCGGGGGACCGGAAGGCGCTTTGCTCGAGAGTGGACGCTTCATTGATCCTCAGGTGATCGAGAACTACCGGCACCGGCTGGGAGTAGATCAGCCAGTTTACATCCAGTATTTCCGCTGGTTACGGGCAGTGGCCAGTGGAGATCTAGGGATCAGTTTTTCTTCCAGCCGGCCTGTGACCGCGGTGATTCTGGAACGTCTTCCAGCCACCCTCGAACTGATGTTCAGTTCCTTTCTGTTCGCTGCCCTGGTGGCCATCGCGCTAGGCGTCTTCAGTGCCGTCAGGCACTATAGCAACCTCGATTACCTGGGGACCGGACTCTCGTTTCTCGGCCTGGCTATGCCCGTCTTCTGGTTCGGGCTCCTCCTACAACTAATCTTCTCTGTGTCACTCGGTTGGCTGCCGGTAGCCGGCACTGAGACCGTGGGCGATACTTCGTTGGGAGATCATTTGCTCCATCTGATTCTGCCCGGTTTGGTCCTTTCTCTTCGTAATATTGCCAGCTGGTCTCGCTACCTCCGCTCCAGCCTGATCGGTGTGCTTCGGGCCGACTACATTCGCACGGCACGGGCTAAGGGGATACCCGAGAACTTCGTAGTGGGCGTGCACGGTCTGCGAAATGCACTCATCCCAGTGGTTTCCGTCATGACGCTGAATCTGGCCGATTTATTCTCGGGCGCTGTGATTACCGAAACGATCTTCGCGTGGCCCGGCATTGGCCGACTCTTCGTTCAAGCCATGTTCGCTCGAGACTACCCCCTCCTGATGGGAATCCTCCTGATCGGTTCATTCATGGTGGTCTTTTTCAATCTGGTGGCCGATGTCGTCTACGGCTTTCTGGATCCGCGGATCCGTTATGAGTGACTTGTCGCCGAGGAGGCTCATTCTAAAAAGGCTGGCCAGGCATCGGCTAGCTCTATTCTCGTTCGTGATCTTTGGCTTCCTGAGCCTGGTCTGCCTGACCGCTCCCTGGATAGCTCCCGCCGAGTTTGACGCCATCGACCTGGGAAGCATCCGGCAAGCTCCGTCACTCGGTCACTGGATGGGCACCGACGATCTGGGCCGTGATCTGCTTAGTCGCCTGCTCTACGGCGGTCGCATCTCGATCCTGATCGGAATTCTCTCGGCCCTCCTGCGCACAGGAATCGCCACTATTGTCGGAGCCGTTGCGGGCTTCTACGGGCGTTGGAGCGACAACCTGCTAATGCGCTTCACCGATATCAGCTATTCCATTCCCACTCTGCCGCTCCTGATCGTGCTCAGCAGCTACACCCAGACGGAAGCCCCGGCAATGATCCTGATCATCGGACTTCTCCGCTGGATGGCCACAGCCCGTGTCGTACGTTCCCAGGTACTGTCCCTGAAAGAGATGGAGTACGTTGAGGCGGCCCGGGGTATGGGAGCAACGAATTTCAGAATCCTGGCCCGGCACATTTTGCCCAACACCATGGGACCCATCATCGTAGGAGCGACTTTGGCCGTAGGCAATGCGATCTTGATCGAGTCTTCGTTAAGCTTCTTGGGACTGGGAGTTCAACCTCCAACGCCTACTTGGGGCAACCTGCTGCAAGACTCTCTAGCCACGATGGCCTCCAACCCGTGGTTGACCATCTTTCCCGGTCTCGCCATTTTACTGACCGTACTTTCCATCAATTTCATGGGAGATGGGCTGCAGGACGCGCTCGATCCAACAAGCGGATACCAGCGATGAACAGAGCTAACGATCTCCTCGAGGTTCGCAACCTCGTGACCCGTTTCTACACGGACCAGGGGGTGGTGCGGGCCGTGAACGGGATCTCCTACTCCGTCAGCAAAGGGGATGCCCTGGCCATTGTCGGTGAGAGCGGATCGGGAAAGTCGGTGAGCGTTCTTTCCATGCTCGGATTGATCCCGGATCCGCCCGGGAAAGTCGAACAAGGAGAAGCCAGGTTCGAGGGGCGCGACCTGCTCGAGCTATCCAGGTCAGAGCTGCGTCGCATCTGTGGAGCCCGAGTTGCGATGATTTTTCAGGATCCCATGACTTCACTCAACCCGGTGCTGACGATTGGTTATCAGATCGGTGAAACGCTCCGTCGCCATTGTGGTTTGACCCGAAAAGAAGCCCGTATGCGGGCTGCTGCGTTGATGGAAACGGTAGGCATCGCCGACGCCCAAGTCCGGCTCCGCTCCTTTCCCCACCAGTTTTCGGGCGGGCAACGGCAACGCATCATGATCGCGATGGCGCTTGCCAGTGAACCGGCGATCCTGATCGCCGACGAGCCCACAAAAGCGCTCGACGTGACGATCCAGGCCCAAATCGTCCAACTCATCCAGAATCTGCGCCGAAAACTCGGAATGGCCGTGATCTGGATCAGCCATGACCTGGCACTAGTGGCCGGTTTGGTTGATCGTATCCTTGTCATGTATGCCGGATTCATCGTCGAAGAAGCTCCGGTTCACGCCCTGTACAAGCGGCCACGACACCCGTATACGCTGGGGTTGCTTCGTTCTATTCCAGGCTGGAGCGACCGCCGGCGGCGCCTCCGGCCGATTCCCGGCTCTCCTCCCGATCCACGTGAGCAACATCCCGGCTGCCCTTTTGCCTCGCGCTGTGAATGGGTCGTCGAAAAGTGTCTTCGAGAGAATCCTCCACTGCTCCCCGCCAGCCCCCGACAAAGATCTGCATGCTGGCAAATCGAAGCCCTCGAAGAGGCGGAAAATGGCCGATAGGAGCAACCCTCTGGTGCGGGTCCGCGGACTGCGTAAGTACTTCACAAGCCGGTCCTCCTTGATCAAAACCCGCTCAAGGTTGATCCGAGCAGTCGATGGACTGAGCTTCGAAATCCAGCACGGCGAAACCCTGGGCCTGATCGGCGAGAGCGGATCTGGAAAGTCGACCACCGGGCGCACCCTCTTACACCTGCTGAAGCCCACCTCCGGGAGCGTCGAATTCGACTCTCAGAAACTGGAAGAGCTTAACTCTGAGCAACTCCGCAAACTGCGGCGCCACATGCAAATGATCTTTCAGGATCCTTATGCTTCACTCAATCCCCGCCTCTCGGTGGGTCGGATCGTGGCCGAACCTCTTGAAATTCACGCTTGGGGAAATCCCTCGCAGCGAAGAGCCCGAGCCTGCGAACTCCTGGAACGTGTGGGTTTGAGCTCCCGCTTCTTCGACCGCTATCCTCATGAGTTTTCAGGAGGTCAACGGCAACGGATCGGCATTGCCCGCGCTCTGGCCACCAATCCGTGCTTCATCGTCGCCGATGAACCGATTTCTGCTCTCGACGTTTCGATTCAGGCCCAGGTGGTCAATCTGTTGAGCGACCTGAAAAGAGATCTCGGCCTGACTTATCTGCTCATCGCTCATGATCTCTCGATGGTTCATCATCTCTGCGATCGGGTGGCCGTTCTTTACCTCGGACGGATCGTCGAAATAGGTCCCTGTAAGGAGATATTTGCACAGCCACGACATCCCTACACTCGGGCGCTGATCGATTCAGTTCCAGTTCCCGACCCCGAGCATGCACTCCCGGACCGGACGCTTTCGGCATCCGCCGAGCTCCCTGACCCGGCTCACCTCCCCTCAGGATGCCGCTTTCACCCCCGCTGTCCCCTTGCCACCGAGCTATGCCGTGAAGTGGACCCGGAATTCGAGCTCGCAACACAGACTCATCAGGTCGCCTGCCACCATCCGTGGTAGGCACCTCCAAGCCGACTCAAAACCTCCCTGGCAAGCTTCAAAAGAGTGATTTCAGGATCGTGGGAAGTGCCTTCCCAGGCCGCGATAGGACCGTCAGGTCCGACTACAAAGCTCTTATTTTCAATAAGATCGCCGCCTGGGAAGGCGCCTCCCACGGTTTTGAAACTCTGTTCTCCTGAAAGGCCAAATTGCGAGCGCTCCAAGGCCTTCGGCAAGACTTCAATCACATCCTTGAATAACCGGCTTTGCAATTACCCACTGTACAGAGAGGTCGGAATCCGCTACAAAGCAAGGCGGCATGACCTATGAACCCCTTCGCGTAGCAATCATTGGAGCGGGACGCTGGTCGGCGGCGGCCCATCTCCCCGGTTTCGATCGTTCTCCGCTGAGCCGGATCGTCGCTCTCTGCGATCTGGATCGAGAACAAGCCGAGACCCAGGCCGCCCGTTTTGGGATCCCGGAAGTGGTAACCGACTACCAGGAGCTCCTCGCCCGCCCAGACATCGATGTCATTGACGTCGTGACCCGGGCCGATCACAAGGAACTGGTCTTTGCCGTCCTCGAAGCGGGAAAACACTGTCTGGTCGAAAAGCCTGTTTGCCACGATTACCGGGATGTCTGGCGAGCCCATGAACTGGCCCAACAGAAAGGGCTGAAGACGAAAGTTGGACTGACGTTCCGCTATGCGCCTGCGGTAATGTACATGTTCGACCTGATCCGTGAAGGCTTCGTCGGTAAGCCCTTCATCTTCAACGGTTACGAACAAAACTCGCAGTGGTTGGACCCCGACAACCCGATCGACAAGAGGATTCACAAGGAGAGACCGGTCGGCGAGCCTCTCTGGGGAACCGATGTCAGCCGCGAAGGAATCACGGTTTCGTCACTCGAAGGATACGGTGCTCCGACCATCGATATTGGCCTGGAATGCGTGGGCAGCGACCTTTCCCAAGTGGTGGGAATTCTGGCCAACATGATCCCCCACCGCCGGCGGACCAACCTGGATAGCGAGCGCGAGCGAATTAATATCAATGATGCCGATATATTCATGGGCGAGGCCAGGAATGGCTCCCTCTTTTCCCTACAGTCAAGCTACGTCACGGTCGGGAACTATCCCGGTATAGAAGCCCGAATCTATGGATCAGCGGGTGCCATTCACGTCCGGCTGGTTGACGAATTCGGTGTCATCCAGACCATTCATACCGCAACCCCCGAGGCTGTGGAGTTCGTCCAGCAGAGCATCCCACCCCGATACTTCCCTCCCGGATTCAGAGAGGATGACCCGTGGAGCACTGCATTCTACGGGAACCTGGTCCACAATTTTTGCCAGGAAATCCGAGATGGAGGCTCGACCAACCAGGGTGACTTCGCCCAAAGCGCGAGGGTCCAGGAAATCATCACCGCCGTCACCCGCTCCCACCGGGAACATCGCTGGGTGAAGCTTCCATTGAAGGGCTGATGCCGATGCCACAACGAGTCCGCTGGGGAGTCCTGAGCACCTCCAATATTGGTCGCGTAGCCGTAAACCCTGCCATTCAGAATTCTTGCAATGGCGAACTGCTCGCCGTCGCCAGCCGAGATCTCAAGCGAGCCCAGGAATTCGCTGACGCTGCGCAGATCCCACTCGCCTATGGAAACTACCTGGAATTGTTAAGAGATGAGGCGATTCAGGCCGTCTACATCCCGCTTCCCAACAGTCTGCACTGGGAGTGGACGATCCGTGCCGCTGAGCATGGAAAGCACGTCTTGTGCGAAAAACCCCTTGCTCTCAGCGAAAAGGAATGTCGCGAGATGGAGTCGGCCGCCGCGACTAACGGCGTCCAACTGATGGAAGCATTCATGTACCGCTTCCACCCGCGAACTCAGCGAGTGATCGAACTCATCAGGGCAGAAACAATCGGGCAGCCGCGCATGATTCGCAGCAGCTTCAGCTTTCGTCTCAGCAACCTCAGCAACATCCGCCTCGACCGAGAGCTGGGAGGAGGTGCCTTGATGGACGTCGGATGCTACTGTGTCAATGTCAGCCGAACCCTGGCCGGCCGGGAGCCAGTCGAGCTCCAAGCGATGGCCAGAATGGGCTCCAGCCAAGTCGATGAGGAACTGGTCGGCACGCTTCGCTTTCCGGGTGACCTGCTGGCCCAATTCGATTGCGCGCTCACTCTGGAGCGACGCGAGGAATTCGAAATTGCAGGGCCTCTGGGATCCCTGGTTGTACCCTCTGCCTTCTTGCCCGGCACCGGAGACACAATAATTCAACATCACAAGGGTCGTTCCGGGATCAGTGAAGAGACCGTTGGCGGTGCCGACCAATACCAATTGATGGTGGAACATTTCGCCGAGTGTGTTCTCAATCAAGACACTCCACGCTACTCTGCCCATGAGGCCGCTCGCAACATGCGCGTGATCGAAGCTCTCTATCGGTCGGCGAAGGGAGGCGGCCAGATGGTGAAGCTGAGTTGAAACATCTCCGGAAATCAGAAATCCGAAGCACGAAATCCGAGCTGAAGTTCAAAAACTTCGAATTCCAAGAAGAGATCTATGATATTGGGCGATCGCAACTCGGCGAAGGCCAATCATTACCCGCGTCGATCTGCCTCGCTGCCGAAGATCAGCCCTACGCTTTGTAGGAGTCCAGCTCCGTCTGGCGAACTCCCGCTCTCCAGAGCGGGAATTACAACCCAGTGAGGAAACAGATTCCGGCCGATGCCGGAATTCGCCACCGATCCCGCTGCAGCACTCCAAATCGCCTCGCCTCCCGGCTCAAGAGTCGTCCTCCGGCCCGAAGCGCGCCGATTTGGAGTGCGCGTAGGCTACCGCTTTGATATCCGGCTGAGCGTCGTGATCTTGAGTAGTCTTGTGAGTCGAGGTCGCGGAAAGAGACGGAAGGCCATGGCCCCCATCGGCGACGGCTCTTGACAAAGAGATCGGCCACTTAACGCCTGTCCCCTACTCGGACAGGCTCGTCTAGTGGATCACTCCCCCCGGTTTGATCACCACTTTAGCCCCATCCTTGACCCTCAAGTGATGCGCGGAGAAATCGATATCAAGGGCTACCCCGCTGGCAATGGTCAGCGAACTGTTCTCGAGCAACACAACATTGGCCGGGGCAGTGGCGTTCTGCGCCATCGTGCAGTCAAAACTGACATTCCAGTCACCCACGTCATGGGGTCCACAGCCGGTGATCTCGAAGCAGAGAATAGCGTTGTCCAGATCACCTGCCGCACAGATTCGAGTATCGCTAATATTCGCGACACCTTCGGGGTCGCCGAGCCCTTCAGCATCTGTATCCACAATCGTCTGAAGCAACTGCCCCGAGGTCGAGACCAGGTAGAGCGTCTCGGTGCTGTCTCCGTCATCCGACACAATCAGATCGAGTCCCAAGAAGGCCAGTCCCTCGGGTTCCAAGAAACTCGGGAGTAAGCCGATGGTACTGATACTGCTAATCAGGTTGGGCACGGGACTGGACCGGTCGAACTCGAAAATGCTGTCCGCATCATCATCTGCGATCCAGATGTTCCCGGTGAGCGGGTGCACCGCAATCCCTTTGGCATCGCCACTCACCGTTCCGTCAAGATTGAGAAACAGCGTCGCATTGTTCCCGTTCGCCTGGACCTCGAACACCTGCCCTCATCGGCAAGAAGGAGGTTCCCTGTAATTGGATCGTAGACGATGCCGACGGTCGAGGGGGTTCCCGGCATGAAGCCAGCCGTCGAAAAGGACTGTTGGAAGTTTCCATTCAGATCGATCTCGAAAACCTGGTTGCTCCGGTCGGCTACAAAAAGGGTGCCTCTGATGGGATGATAGGCTATCCCCTGAGGCCCGCTAGCTCCGAACACTGCCCCTTCGATCCGCGTTGTCTGCGGTGCCAGGAAGACACCCGCAACGCGCTTTGGCCGGAGAAGACAGCAGCCACCAAAATGGATAGAAAAAAGATACGCTGCAAACTCGGACACTTCCCTTTATTCGATTTCGAGTGAAAGCCAGGCTCACCACTCTGCCGTCCAGCCCCTGCCAGATTATCTCAAGAGATCTTATCAGAACTTGAAAGCCCGCCTGAGCACGGAATCGGCCCGAACCGGGGTGGGGATAGGCTGAAATCTGAATTATCGTTCCTCAACGGGTAGAGCAGCGTAAAGCATTTATTTGATTTGATTTAATAGTTCCATCGCAGGACATCGGAAAGTGATTTCAGAGCCGTGGGGGCCTTCCCAGGCCGCGATAGGGCTGTCAGGCCCGAATATATGAGAGATGCTATTCTCAATAAGATCGCCGCCTGGGAAGGCGCCTCCCACGGGCTCTGAAACAACTCTTTCCTCGGCGACATCTCCCTCCGGTGTTGCCTAGACGAGCGATTCCGAAATAACGTACCAATTGTTGGGAGCGCGACGCGAGTCAGGTCGAGGCGCAAGGACGAGATTGATGCAGGCCAGCTTCGAGCTCCGCGCCACAAAGAGCTGGCCGCGTCCCGCCCCAACCCTACGGGCGAACGGGGCTTGTTGTCCAGCCTGCAAGCTCTTGCTGGCCTAGCCAACAAAATGTTGCGGCCGATCTCTGTGTCGAGAGTCGTCGAAGATGCCGGGTATCGACTTCCTCCTCTCTCCTTGACCTCGACTCGCAAGACCCGTTCGCAATTGGCACGTTACTTCGGAATCGCTCGTCTAGCTACACGGGAACTCAAGTTTCTTACTCGAATGATCCGAGAACATCTCGGGGGATGGCTGACCAGAAAATTCCCCTATTCAGCAGCCTGAAATACTGTCCTATTCCGGGCGACCTCTTGACGGCGCCCGCGAACTGAGCAAACACTTTCTACGCGAGATACCGAGCCCGAGCCAACCTGGACTCTCCAGATCTCGTCTAAAGGAGTGATTTGCGAAACAGGATTCGCCTGAGAAATGAGAGATTTGCTGAGGAATTGGCCTCTCGAAAACTGAGCCAGAATGCCTGGTCCCAGCGCCTGGGGGTGAGCAAGGCTTACCTGTCCCAGCTTGTAAACGGGCAAAGATGCTACCCGGGCACGGCTCTCCGACGGAGAATACTCCAGGAGTTGAGCTTACCTAGCCAGGAGCTCTTCGAGCGGGAAGGCCAAGACACCGAGCAAGCTGAAGCCGGGTTGCGAAGAAAACTGGGGAGGCCTGCGTCACGGCCCGACAATTCGGCCGACGTGCTTTTCGAGATTCGCTACGCGGGGCTCAACCTCAAGCTGGAAAGTGAAATGAGACCTCATCGAGGAGGACGACGCAGCATGGGCAACCTCTGGAGAGAGTTTCAATATGCAATCAGAGCCCTACGCAGAAACCCTGGCTTCAGTCTGGTGGCAATTCTGACTCTGGCCCTTGCCATGGGAGCCAACACGACTTTGTTCAGCGCTATCAGCGCCGTCCTGCTGCGCCCCTTGCCCTATCCTGAACCCAGCCGAGTGGTGCGGATCTGGAGCAGTAACCCGACACAAGGATGGTTTCGAGGGTCCTTAAGCCCACCCGATTTCGTCGACCTTCGCAAAGCCAATCGCAGCTTCGCCGAAATGGGCGTCTTTAATCTGCGCAACGGAAACTTGACCGGAAACGGCCGCCCTTCCAGCATCGAATACGCCTGGGTGACCCCCAGCCTCCTCACCGCGTTGGCGGTGCCTCCTAAGATCGGACGTCTGTTCGCCCCGGAAGAGAATGAGCCCGGAGCCGACGGAGTGGCCATTATCAGCCATCGTCTCTGGGCCTCGGCTTTCGGGAACAGTCCCTCGATCGTTGGAGAAAACCTCACTCTGAACGGAAGGAATCTGACGGTCGTAGGGGTCATGCCGGAGAGTTTCCGTTACCCCAGTCCCCAGACCGACCTTTGGAAGCCCTTTGGCACAGACCTGAGTGATGAAAGGGATCGAGGTTCATCCTTTGTCTCGGGGGTGGGCCGCTTGAGGGAGGGAGTGCCCCTGGAACAGGCTCAACAAGATGGGGAACGAATCGCGCGTGACCTGGAGGCCGCATTTCCGGAAGCCAATCAGGATCGGAGTTTTTTTCTCGAGACCCTGCACGATGCCGAGGTGCGAAGTGTTCGGCAAGCTTTGATTACCCTGTGGGGCGCAGTTGGGCTGATCCTACTGATTGCCTGCGTAAATGTTGCCAACCTTCTCCTGGCCAGGGCCGCTGGCCGACGCCGCGAGTTTTCGGTTAGATCCGTGCTCGGAGCCGGGCCGGGGCGTGTAATTCGCCAGCTTCTGTTGGAATGCCTGGTGCTGGCCACCTGCGCTACCCTGTCGGGGTTGGCGTTGGCAGCAGTGGGGAATCGCTTTCTCCTCTGGCTAGCAGCAGATCGGCTCCCCAGAATTGATCAGATTCAATTCGACTGGCAAGTTGGGCTCTTCACGGTGGGCCTGACCCTGCTTACGACCCTGCTCTTTGGGCTGGCTCCAGCCCTGCATGCCACCCGGGTCGAGCTGGCCGACGCGCTGCGAGATCGAAGCGCGGTCGCGTCTCCCAATTCCAGGCTCCGCAACGCTCTGGTGGTCGGGCAGGTAGCCCTGGCGCTGGTCTTGCTTAGCGGTGCGGGACTCATGATTCGAAGCTTCAACACCCTGCTCTCAGTCGACTTAGGATTTGATCCAGATCATCTCATAACCTTTCGGGTTGAACCTCCGATGATCGCCTCTGCAGAAGGTCGGGATCTCCAAGACTTCATGCGTGACTTCGAAGACGAGCGTTGGCAGATGACGCTCTTTATGCAGGATCTTCTCAGTCAGCTTTCCTCCCTCCCAGGCGTCACCCAGGCTGGCGCCATCAATCGCATGCCTCTGACGGGAAATATGTGGCAGACCGCCGTGGTGGTCGACGGCCGCACATACGAACGCCGTCAGGACCGGCATCCGGCCACCTCTCGCAACGTCATGCCCGGCTATTTCGAAACCATGGGTATCCCGCTGCTCCGGGGCCGCGACTTCGGACCCTTGAATCCCACTGAGGGTCACTCCTCAGTCATCATCAACAGAGCCATGGCCGAAGCCTATTGGCCAGGCGAGGATCCGACCGGGGATCGCATCACGTTCAACTATCCACCTCCCTCTGAGGCATTCTGGTTGACGATTATCGGAGTGGCAGAAAACGTCCGACACATCAGCCTGGCAATCGATCCCGTTCCCGTGATGTATATCCCAATGTCGCAAACCTACTTCGGCTACTTTGGGAATTGGGGCATGGATGTTCTGCTTCGCAGCCAGACGATTCCGGCGGGATTTGCATCCCAGGTAGAACGGATCGTCGCCGGCATCCAACCCGAACTGCCCATTCCCGGCTTTCGGGCGATGGATCAGGTGATGAGCGAAGACATTTCGTCCCGCCGTTTCAGCCTAGTCTTGATCGGCTTCTTCGCGGTTCTGGCCCTGATCCTGGCCTTCGTCGGAATCTATGGCGTAATTTCCTACCTGGCTGCCCAGAAGAGGCGGGAATTTGGTGTTCGCACCGCGCTGGGAGCACGGCCCCGTGACCTCCTCAACTTCGTCGTCAAGCAGAGCACTCGGGTGATTCTGCTCGGAATCAGTCTGGGACTCGGTGCCTCCATCCTACTCTCCGGCTATATAGTTCCCCTGCTCTATCAGGTCTCCCCATCGGATCCTCTGACTTTGACGAGTGTGGCTGTACTGATGCTGGTCGTGGGAACGGCTGCGTCACTCTACCCAGCCTGGAAGGCCAGCCGGATAGACGCCATCGAAGTATTGCGTTCGGGTGGTAACTAGACGATCGATTCCGAAATAACGTGCCAATTGCGAACGGGTCTTGCGAGTCGAGGTCAAGGAGAGAGGAGGAAGTCGATACCCGGCATCCTCGACGACTCTCGACACAGAGCTCGGCCGCAACATTTTGTTGGCTAGGCTGGCAACAGCTTGCAGGCTGTACAACAAGCCCCGTTCGCCCGTAGGGTTGGGGCGGGACCAAAGCAACACACTGCTTGTCGGTCTGAGGGCGCTGCCTCGTTAGGATGAAACTTGATTTGGCGTCTGACCAAATGCCTCTATTTGTCTGCTTCGCCTCCTCAGAGCCGATCCACGCTTTGTAGGAGTTAGATTTGCTGACGAACCCGGCTGTCCAGGCCGGATCCCGCACAATCGGACCCCGGGATCCTTCTAGCCCGGAAAATTCACGCGTTGTCGAAGCGAAGAGTCGGAAGCGCCGCGCTGACAAAGCGTTACGCCCGAGGGCCGCGGAAGCATAGTCGTGCACTCTGTTGAGCAGCCCGAGGGTGGGCAACGCAGTCAGCGCGGATGATCCCGGCTCTGCAGCCGACAACGCCTGCATTATCCGGGCTAGGCACTGCGACGGCGCCAGTTCGAGGCTCTCCTTCCAGGAGTGAGGAGTTCGCCGGCACATCTGGACTCCTACAAAGCATGGCGTGCTTCCAGGGCGGCGAAGCAGATCAGAATCGACGCGGGGCCCCAGTTTCTTTCTTGGATGATCCGAGGGCACCTCGGAAGGATCACTAACTAAGTTTGGGCGTGATTTATCTTGACGATTGAGTCAAGTTGGGTGGCGAGGCCTTTCGTATCTGGCAGCCTGGCTTTGCCGAACGCTGCGCTCCGCTTTACGGCTCTGATAGTCATGCCTTGAAGTTCACTGTGAGTTCTTTCTTGGTGATCCACTGCTTGACTGCTGCCCGAGCCACAGCATTCAGCAGCTTCAATTGACACTTCCAGCACTTTGGGTCATGGTGGTTTGCCGTGAGGACCATCAGTTCACAGGCGAAAAAGGGAGCGGAGCCCACTCGAACACTGGCCGATGATCTGGCCTTGCTGAGTCATATCCTGCGCGTGGCCTACTCCTACTTCTTCGCGGGCAGGGGGATTCGCAAGGAGTTCCTGCGACGCCAAAGGCTGCGCCTGAAACTGTATGTGGATGAGGTCCGGCTCCCATGACTTTCAAGCTGCGCCGGGATCTGAGTCGGCACACCACGCTGGCGTATCGGAATCCCCCCACCTCTGGAAACCGGATCAACGGGCTGGACGAGCAGCAGTGGCGTCCAGCATCCCATGTTTTTCACAACGATGGGAGTTCTCAACTAGAGTGGGATCAGCTGGATCAATTCTTCTCCTACATTAATCCCTGGCGAGTCGTCCTTTACATCTTCAAAAACATCTGGAACCTGAGGAAATCGCGCGGCCCCGCGGCAGCGCAGCGACGAGAAGTTAGCGATCCTACTGCCATGTCGCGGGAGATCAAGAAGCTGGCCCGGGAGTTGGGAACCGATCTGGTCGGAATCACCACCATTAAGCCGGAGTACATCTACCAGGATCACCAAGTCCCTTACCGATATGTCATCAGCATCGGTGTCGAAATGAATCGCCGGCAGATGCGAAGCGTCCCCGACATCAAGTCCGCCACGGAGGTAATGCGAGCCTACGAAAGGGTGGGTTTCGTGGTCTCAAAGCTGTCCCATCGGATTCGGAGGATGGGCTGGCCGGCCCGGTCCTATGGCAACCCGAATAGCGGCGACCTACTGCAAATTCCTCCCGCCATCGATGCCGGTCTGGGTCAACTCGGCAAACATGGCTCCCTGATCTCCCGTGAGCATGGTTCAAACTTCAGATTGGGATGCGTCGTCACCGATCTACCCATGTCGATCGACGCGCCGGTAGATATCGGAGTCGATGATCTGTGCAGCGTCTGTAACGTATGCGTTCGCGACTGCCCGGTCGACGCCATCCATGACACTCCTCAGCTGGTGCGAGGAACTCGCAAATGGTACGTCGACTTCGACAAATGTATCCCCTACTTCTGCGAAACATACGGCTGTGGGATCTGTATCGAGGTCTGTCCCTGGAGTGAAGCAGATCGAGGCCCGTGGCTGTCTGAAAAATTGCTGCCGAAACGGGAGTCGGGCGCCACGAAACAGCGATTGACTTGAAACTTGATTTGTGATGACAACCTGGGAGGTTATCGTACAAGGCTCCGCCCGGGCCGTCCTGCAGGCTTGGGCAGATCGCCCTAACCTGAAACTTGATCACCCTCTGACTTGAGTCTTGTCTGCTTCGCCTCCTCAGAGCCGATCCACGCTTTGTAGGAGTTAGATTTGCTGACGAACCCGGCTGTCCAGGCCGAATTCGGCACAGGGACCCCTCAGGCAGGGCATTGTACCCGCCCCCCCCGAACCCTTCCTGCGCTCTGAGCACCGGTACTGTGCCCTGCTCAAAGCTCTCCTTCCAGGAGAGCGGAGTTCGCCGGCACATCTGGGCTCCTACAAAGCATGGCGTGCTTCCACGGCAGCGAAGCAGATCAGAATCGAAGCGGGTCCCAGTTTCTTTCCTGAATGATCCGGCGCAGCCGAAGGCCTAAGTAACTAGCCCGGATAATTCACGCGTTTTCGAAGCGAAGGGTCGGAAGCGCCGCTCTGACAAGGTTTCGTTCACGCCCGAGGGCCCCGCAGTCATAGTCATGCACTCTGTCGAGGAGCCCGAGGGTGGGGAACGCAGTCAGAGCGGATGATCCCGGCCCTGCAGCCGAAAACTCGTGCATTATCCGGGCTAGCGTTGGAGGACCTTCTCTACCATGGCACAGGCATGGTAGACGACCTTGATCGAATGCTCGCGGCAGTAATTGATGGCTTCCTCCGACTCGGCGCCCGGTTGCATCCACACGCGAGATAATTCTGCTGCATGGCAGTCGCGGACAACGTCCAGAGCCTGGGCCGGGGGAACAACCAGGTCCACCACGCCTGGAGCTTGGGGAAGGTCTCGAACCGACCGGTAGACAGTCATGCCGTCCATTTGCCCGCCCCGCTTATTGACAGGAAAGACGACGTAGCCAGCCTGCTGGAGATCGTGCAGAATCAAATGCCCGTACTTGCGACGATTCTCGGAGTTACCGACCACCTCCCAAACCGGCTGCTCCACAAATTCCCTGATCAAGTATTCCTTGGATTGTCGTTCCATGGGAGCCCTCTGTAACTCCGGATGCTGCCCGAGTGAAGAAAGTTTCCCGAGTCGACTTCAAGATTCATCCCTAGACGAGCGATTCTGAAATAAAGTACCAATTGTTGGGAGCGCGACGCGAGTAAGGTCGAGGCGCGAGGACGAGATTGATGCCGGGTATCGACTTCCTCCTCTCTCCTTGACCTCGACTCGCAAGACCCGCTCGCAATTGACACGTTATTTCGGAATCGCTCGTCTAGGTAGCGATGAGATATGCTGGACTGTGGGTTTTGCATGTTCCATATTCTGACCGAGGATTCATGAAACGGGAAGGTGTGGAGCCGGAGATTAACCGATGAAAAAATTCCTGATGGTGGTTGCCATTCTTGCGATACCGACGGTGATGCTCCTGGGATTAGAGAGGCTTCTCGATCACAAGGGGGCGGAGCTTTCGTCCCGGCTCAGCGCCAGCGAATCGATTGAGATTCCGGCCCAGCCGGGCAGCAAGTTCCCCTTTCTGGACTCCTCTCCGGGGGGAGATATTTACCTGAGCTGGTTGGAACCGACAGAGGAACAAGAGCATACTCTGAAACTCTCGCGTCTCGTGCGCAACCGTTGGACCCGCCCCTTGACTATCGCTCAGGGCCCACGCTGGTTTGTCAATTGGGCCGACTTCCCTTCCATCAAAATAGGTTCGAACGGTTGGATGGCCGCTCATTGGCTGGCTTACCGTGCCGATGGTAAATACGACTACGACGTGCAGGTCAGCCTGTCGCGAAATGCAGGCCGTTCCTGGTCGCCACCGATTACGCCCCACCGAGACGGGATCGCGGCCGAGCATGGCTTCGTGAGCATGGTCGAATGGCGCAACCGCTTCTCGCTGTTCTGGCTTGACGGCCGCTACACCGTGAAGACTCCGCGCCGCCCTATGACACTGCGTCATGCCTTTCTTGACGATTCCGGACAACTCTCCGGCGAAGTGGAACTGGACGCCAATGTTTGTGACTGCTGCCAGACTGGTGCCGCAGTCACGATCGACGGTCCGATCGTAGCCTACCGAGACCGATCAGACGAGGAGATCCGGGACATTCAGGTGATCCGTTTTGACGGCACAAAGTGGAGCGAGCCGCTCCCTGTGGGTTCCGATGGCTGGATGATCGACGGCTGTCCCGTGAATGGTCCTGCCATTGATGCTCAGAAACAACAGGTTGCAGTCGCCTGGTTCACCCAGGCTGACAACGATCCTCAAGTCCGGCTGGCTTTTTCCCAGGATGCCGGCAAAACCTTCCCCACCGTCTTCCGGGTGGACCAGGGAGACCCCTACGGGAGGGTCGACGTGCTTTTGAATCTGGATGGCTCGACCTGGGTTTCCTGGCTGGAGGCCAGGACGGATGATGGAGTCGACATCCGGCTGCGCCGCTTTACCTCAGAGGGCCCGCAGGACGAAGTGATTGTGGTTGGACAGACCAGCGGCGCTCGATCCAGTGGCTTTCCTCGCATGGCCCGATACGGCCGGGAACTGATCATGGCCTGGACAGAGCCGGGTGATGAGAGCCGTATTCGGTCCGCTACGATCCGCTGATGCCTGCACTACTCAACTTTTTCGCTTGACACAAGTGTGGCCCATATGTAACCTTTTAGTTACATATGGATCCAATGGATTTGGTTTTCAAAGCATTGGGTAATCCGGATCGGAGACGCATTCTGGACATCGTCAAAAACGAAGCGGGATGCAACGTCAACGATGTTTGTCGCTGGTTCGAGACCAGCCGCATTGCGGTGATGAAACACCTGCGCATTCTGGAGCAATCCGGACTGCTTATCTCAAAGAAGAAGGGTCGGAATCGCGAGCTGTATTTCAACGTGATGCCAATCCAGATGATCTACGACCGATGGTCGACCGAATACAGCGCCCTATGGGCTCAGAAACTGACAAGACTGAAGTATCGAGTGGAATCGGAGGAGAAGGATGGATAACCAAGAGACAAACGTATTTAGGGTCCACATTCGCGGATCTATCGAGCAGGTCTGGCGAGAGATCACGAAGACAGATGAAGCTCAACAGGCCATGTTCAATAGCGTCATGCATACCCCGGGACTAGAGCCGGGTGCACCCTTTCGGATGCGCACGGTGGATGGGAAATACACCAATGTGGTGGGGGAAATCCTGGAGGTGGATCCTCCCCGTCGGCTTGCCTACACCATGCGTTTCACGAACTACGATGATCCACCTTGCAAGATTACTTACGATCTGAAGCCGGTCCGAGACGGAATCGAATTTACCTTGACGATCGACGACCTGCCGCTCGGGACCAAGTCAGCGAAACAGTTGCTGTCAGGCGGGAAATTCATCACTAACACGCTGAAAGCAATCGTCGAGAACGGGCGGCCTGGCTTGGGAGTTCGCTTGCTCTATCAACTGGCCAAGGTGCTCGTTATCTTCGCTCCCGCCAAGAGCCGATCGGAAAATTGGCCGCTGTGAACATTCGGGGAAGGGGCCCCTTTCGAAGAAGGGGCCCACTTTCTAAGAAGGGTTCCAAGGTTTTCAGGGTTCCAATTCCCACAATCTGGGAAATGGTCCCTTGGTCCAGTTCTCATGCTTCGGATACAGGCTGGGGACTGGCCCCCTGAAAAGCTTGGAACCCTGCCCCGAAAGCTGGGAATTGGAACCCTGAAAACCTTGGAACCTTTCTTAAATGAGGATAATTCAATGATCAAGAGTATTCTTTACGTGCTGGCTGGAACCGTAACCTGGACCGTCTTGTGGCTGTCTTCCCACTCCCTACTCATGGCTTTGCTTCCGAGTGCGTTCCGGGAAGACGGATCAACCGGCCGACCGGATATCCTACTGCTGATCCTGGTACTGAGCGTCATATTCTCGGTGGTGGCCGGATTTGTCACTGCCCGTTTCGCCCGAGGTCGGGAGATGGGTCACGTCTTGTCCTTAGGCGTCCTCCAACTGGCCATCGGAATCTTCGTTCAGCTCCAGCTCTGGGATGTGTTGCCGATCTGGTATCACCTCAGCTTCCTTGCCTTTCTCATCCCCGGTAATCTATTGGGAGGCTGGCTCTCCGCCCAGAAGAGCCTGAGGACTGCCTAGGCACCTCGCCCTTGCAACTTGCTTACAGTCGTGTCAAGTCTGGCCAGTCGCCCTGAAAAGGGCAAAAGGATAACAGCCCAGGGCAACGCCCTGGGTAAATCGAGAGAGGAATGAGGAAACCTGAAAGGCTTCGCGATAATTCTCCCCGACATTCTTTTGCTGGACAACCGAATTCTCAGGGTCTCCCGCGTCACACGAGACTAGTTCTGGAATCGATAGTCAAAAGGGGACGTAGATTTCGCGCAGCCCTTCAGGCTGCCTCGTGTCGACCCACCTATCCCCAGGGCGTTGCCCTGGGCTGTTATCGGGGTGCACCTTCGGCGCGAGGTACCTTGGCCGTGAGCCCGACTCAGTTGCCGGCCTGGGTAGAGCGTTGCAGGAGAGTTCCGCAACACACCACTCGTCGGTCTGAGGCGGAGCCTCGTTAGCTCTTGCAACCCATAACCCGCAGGGAGCAGGCGGCTCGCAACCGCATCCCATTACTCGGACAGGTTCCCAGCCTCAGGCTCGGGCGCCGGATCGTTCAATTAGGCGCCGACGGCCTTGGAGTGCGGAGTGGGGCTCCGCCTTGTCGGCCTTCTTCGAATTGGGAATTGGACCCCTGAAAGCCCTGGATCCTTTCTCCGACAGTTCGGATTTCATGCTTTCTCCCAGGGTTTGCTTTGCCACAGGGAAGCGACGGCCAACTCCAGACAGTTGCCTGCCGGATCCGCGAAGTAAAGGGAAATGGCTCCGTTGGGCCAGTGGATTTCCGAGTTGATCTCGACATTGTTTTCCCCCAGGCGGGCTCGCCAGCCATCGATTTCGTCTGGGGGTACCGCAAATGCGAGATGGCCTGGTCCGAAGGCCCCATGATTGGGTACCGTCAGGCCCTCGATCGGGACGGAGCTGCCGGCTCCCAAATCGACTCGCGTCTGATTGGGGTCAAAGATCAGAACCATCCCATCGCCACAGCGGAAGAATACTTCTCTCTCGCTGGCCGGGAGAAAAGGCTCCAGCCCCAACACTCTGGAATAGAACTCCTGTGCGGCAGCCAGGTCTTCGGCATACAGACAGGACTCCAGCACGCGCAAGGGAGTGAGTGTAGGGCTCATGGCCGCCTATGGCCACTTGCCGGTGCCTCGATTTCCTTTTCGCGGAACTCGAACTCCGCCTGACAGCACCAGCACGGCCCGGGAGCAAAGGTGGTGATATTGCAAACCTGGCAGAAATAATGGGGAAGATACATCCGCCCATTTTTCAAGGTGTGAACCAGCAGCAGAGCCAGGCGCCCCTCCTCATCCTGACGGGCTGTAATTCGTAGCAATTCGTTGCGGACCCGACCATCTTCGAAGATCGCTTTTCGCGGATCCTTCTCGCTGAGAGAAAAACGGCGACCGTCCTCGGTCCGAAAAACCAGCTCGCTTCCGGGAGGACAAGGAAAGCTGAGGTTAAGGGTCTCGTCCTTCGCACGGCACTCCACGCGGCCGGTCAACTCGAGGTCGGATGCCAGAATTCCGGTGCCAGAAAACAGGACGTAACCGGTAAACAGGAGAATGCGACGAAGCATCCAGTCATTCTATCGGAGCACAGTAGTAACTCCCAACTCCCAACTCACAACCCGCGCCCAGTAACTGCCAACTGCCGACTCTCAAGTTCCGACTGCCGACTCATGCTGAGAGCAGTCAGAAAAGAGCTCGGCCCAAAGAAAGTTTGAGGGCAAGGGTCTTCGAGCATCGAATGGAGCACTGCCTGTCGGTCTGAGGCTCTGCCTCGCTAAGCTGAAACTTGATTTGTGGGACTGGCATGCCACAGGCTTTCTTGGAGTTCTCTCCCGGGCTGGCATTGAAGTGGTTTCGAATGTGTGGGAGGGGCTTTCCCAGGCCGCGAGAGGACCGTCAGGCCCGAATCTAAAGATTCTATTTTCATTAAAATCGCCGCTTCAGAAGGCTCCGCCCCAGCTGTGTTGCAGGCTTGAGCACATCCCTCTTGTACCCTCCTTGCTTGGCTTGTCCGGATTCCCAGGTTTCTTTCTCGAATCATCCGGCCAACGGCCTGGGGCTAAGAGCCTGACCGATTTTGCCCCGGTTGTGAGTTGGGAGTTGGGAGTTACTTCCGTTACTCCGGTTGGGAGTTGTGAGTTGGAAGTTGGGAGTTACTCCCGTTACTTAGCTTGACTTCCCGCGGAGCCTCCGCCGCAGGATCTGACACCAACTGGCTGCTCAGCCGCCCTACCGCCGGTGCTAGTTTGAATCCATGTCCGGAGCCGGCGCCCGCCAGTACCACGTTCTCCCATTCTGGATGCCGATCCACAATCAAGTGGGAGTCAGCGCTTCGAGAATACTGGCAGACCCTGCTCTCGAGAAGAGGCGCATCCCGGAGCGCTGGAAATCGGTGAGCCAGGTAACCGCGGATGCGTTGCAGCTCCTGGGGACTCGGAGAACGGTCTCCTAGAGTCGGATCGAAGACGGAGCCGGTTTCGTCGCAGGCCAACTTGAGGGAACGCCCACCGACTGCCGGAAGGCCATAGAAAATCTCGCTTTTCAGATCAATCCAGGCTGGCAATCTTCCAGGAAGATAGGACTGATCCCCGGCTGGCAGGCCAAAAAAGAAGACCTCCTGGCGGGAGACCTGGATCCGGGAAGCCAGGAGATCGGGAAAGAGCTCCGAAAGCCACGGACCGCAACAGAAGACAAAGAAATCCGCTTCCAGAGGTGGACCTTGCTGCATGTTGAGAGCGTGCAGTCGCCCCTTACGAGACTTTCCAGGTGACTTGACTGCGGCGAGGCGAAAATCTCCCCCCTGGCGGACCATATGCTGGGCGGCCTGCTGGCAAGCGAAGCGCGCCCGCAGAACTCCACTCCCGGGCTCCCACAAACCTTGTTTGATGTCCTGGGTGGCCAGCTGTGGGAAACGCTTTTGAAGTTCCGATCTGGTCAGCTCTTCGTAAGCAACCTGGAGTTTTTCGAAAACTCGAGTCGTAGCGGCAATTTGGTTATCTTGCTCGCCTCCCAGCCAGAGCACTCCGGTCTCGAGGAAGAGGGTACGCTCGAGTTCACTCTGCAAAGCCTTCCAGCGATCCAGCGAATAGAGAGACCACTCAGAATAAAGGGTGCGATCCGCATAGCCGATTCGAATGACGCGACTCTCACCCGATGAACTGGCCCGAGCGTGGCCAACTCCCCAGGCATCAACCAGGAGAACGTTCAGACCCTGGCACTGCAGCTCGAGCGCTGTCCAGACTCCGAACACGCCAGCCCCCACAACAACAACATCCGGTCTCTTGATGGAAAGATTCCCCACGTCCCATCCAGCTTACCGATTCGAAACTGGAGCGGCCACCGAAAATCGTGGTCAGCAGGCGCTACCGGCAACATTGGCTGGCCCGGCCTGGACAGCCGGGTTCGCCAGCACATCTGACTCCTACAAAGCGCTCCTCGAGAATCCAGAAATGCCAAGCAAGGGTGCTCGGCCTACAGGGGAGCCGTCTCGCACAAGTCGGGAGGAAGATACCTGCGGAGCCTTGTAGGATAACCTCCCAGGTTGTCATCCGGATTCAAGATTCAGCTTAGCCCATCCCCCGAGGTGTTCTCGGATCATTCATGAAAGACTGGAAGAGCTCCCTCGCTGACGCTTCGGCTCCGTAGGAATGCATCGAAGTTAATGAGGCGGTCGCCAAGATCTTTCGGAGCCCGAAGCGTCAGCGAGGGAGCGATTCCCATGATCAAGTTTCAGCTTAACGAGGCCTTTGCCTCAGACCGACGAGCGATCTGACCACGGCGATGATCTTGAAGTAAGGCGCTCCGTTTGCCCGTGCGCATGGTAGGAGCCTGCTCCGCCTGGCGAACTTCCGATCAAAGACCGGAAATCCGAAATCGTTGAACTAAAATCCTCGGGTCCGGCCTGCGGCCAGGTTCGCCACACGAAGGTGGCTCCTACAATGCGCGGATTGCACCTGAGCAGCGAGGCCATCAAGAAAAGTCTCCCAGACAAACTTAGGGCCGCTTGATCGACTGCAATTTGAGCGCCAACTTTTCTGCCTCAGATTTGCTCAGGACTCCGTCCTCGTCGATATCCGCCTCGGGATACTTTGCCAATAGCTGGGCCCTACGTACACGAGCCAAGCGCACAGACTCTGCCCGGGCCTGATCCTCCGTGACTGGCAGTGACTTTTCTATCAACCGGTAGGTTTTCAAAGAAGGACGCAGAAGGACTCGGAGCTTGACCGGCTTGGTGCGCTTGAGAGCGCCGTCCAGGAGCCCCTTAACTGCCGCTTCAACCACTTCGACTTCGAGCGCCTTCCCTTGCAAACCGAAGCTCTCGACGTTGGCTCCTTTCTCTGGCAGGAGTTCGATCGTCATCTCCGAGACGGGTTCGTATTCCACGGTCTGGCCCTTCTCGACGGTCACTCCAAATCGGATTGAATCGAGAGCCCGGACCAACTTGGCCTTCCTTGCCTGCGGCTCCTCGGACAGATTCGGCTCTGATTCCCCGTCACCCGGCTCTGGATCCGAGATGGATGATCAGGTTGTAGGCCGTCCCGTCGGCCGCTTTTCCCTGGGCTCGGAAGGTCTTGCCAACATAACCTTCCTCGCGCAAATAGTTCTTGAACTCCAATCCGGTCAGACGCCCGTCGGCATCGTAGTCGGCCTCCGGATACTCGCGCAACAGGAATTCAGGCAAGTAATTTGGCGACCTCCCCTCTTGGGCCTCAATCTCATTCCAACTTCTGGCCCTCGGTTCGGACTCGGAACCGGGCCTCTGAGGCTGCGGTGGCCCGACCAGGGCAAAGGTTACCCAGAGTACGAGAAAGGGAAACGCGAGCCACGGAAAACGGGGGGACAACTGGTTTTTCTTGAGAATCATGTCAAACCTCTCTTCTAGTAGGCGCCCTTTTCGGGCAAAAGCCACATGCCATTCATGCGAAGGCTGGCCGGATAGCCGCTTCACAACATCGAGTAAGGATTGAGCGTAGGCGTCAGGAGAGATTCGAGTCAGGCTTACGGCCCATTGATCACAGGCCATTTCAGAAAATCGTTCGATACATCGGCAGACCCACCAAACCGGGGGCCAAAAGAAAAACAGAACTCGGGCTAGATTCTGGCAAACTCGCACCCACAAGTCTTTGCGGCGAATGTGCTCCAACTCGTGCAGAATCATCGCTTCTCGGGCCATATTCGGCAGCGAACTCAGCAGAGGTTCGGGCAGGATCAGGACCGGCCGGAAAAGCCCGCACACCAACGGAGCGACATCAGAGTGCACAACCCGAACCCGGGGGGATCGTTTCAGGCCTAACTGCTCGGCCAGTCGATCGACTTCTAGACAGGTGCCATCCGGGGCCGGCTCCAGATGTCGTGTGATCCGGGAAAAGGAGCGGATTCGCAAGAGACCACGCACCATCACCCAGATCAGTCCTGCAGCGTAGATAAAGGCTCCCACCCAGACCCAGAGGGCGAGATTGGCCCCCGGAGTATCGATGATCCAGGCCGCTTCACCTCCCCTGCCAAGCAGGGGGAAGGACACGGGAATGGGGGCGCCCGCCCAGAGTTTCGCAGCTGCCAAACCAATCCCATTGCTCAGCGAATAATCTCCGGGCAGCCAGGGAGGAACCACGAACTTGAGAAGGACAATCGTCCACAAGACGGATTTCAGCGCCGGACGACCCTGCTTTAGCACCGTCGAGCAAAGGACCCATGTGAGGAACGCTAACAGGGTTCCGTGGGCCAGCATCGTAATGACGAATCCTCCCGTTTCTTGAACCCATCCGGTCATCATGATTCGCCAAACCCCGAATCCTCCTGACCCTCACGATGTCTCCGCAAGGACTCTTCCAACCGTCGCAGCGAGTCTTCACTGAGCGGAGTGTCCTCGACCAAACGGACGGCCAGGTCGACCGCCTCGCCCTCGAAGAAGACATCCACGAATTCTTGTACCCGCTGCCGCAACATCTGCTCCCGACTGACGGCAGCAATGAACTGGAAGGGACGTCGCGTTCCGTCCACCTCCACGACACCCTTTTCCGTCATGCGAGTGAGCAAGGTCATTACGGTCGTATACTTGAGCTTCCTGTCCGACTTCCGGTTGTAGAACTCCAGCACGTCACGCGCGGCGGCAGGAGCACACTTCCACAAAATTCGAAGCAGTCGAAACTCCAACGGGCCCAATTCGGGAATTCTCTTCTTCGAGAGCATTGGCGGTTCTTCCTTCCTACTACGCTCGTAGATAAATTACTACAATCGTAGATTTCGATGCAAGCCGTACCGCTCAAACGAGTATTCGACGGTCGGGCAACCGACCAAATTCGACAGAGCAAGGGTCCAGGGCTTTCAGGGGTCCAATTCCCAACTGTCGGAGAAAGGGTCCAGGCTTCCAGGGGGCCAATTCCCAACTGTCGGAGAAAGGGTCCAGGCTTCCCAGGGGTCCAATTCCCAGATGTCGGAGAAGGCCGTGGGTGCAAAAAGTAGCGGGCGGTGATGAAGCGAAGAGATGGGGTGTGGTGGAACGAGTCAGGGTAGGGTGTGATGAAGCACGGAGCAGCCTGCCCTGAGAGGGAAAGACGATAAGAGCCCAGGTCAAACCGCAGGCGCTACCCTGGGTGAAGAGAAAAACCGAACAGCACGATGAACGTGTGCACGAAAACCAGTGGGAGGCATTCTTGCACCCCTTCAGGGGGCCCACACCTCCTGGCTTCGGTCCCAGGGTGGCGCCTTCGGCTGACCCTGGGTTGGAAATCTACATCCCCTTCAGGGATCAGAGAAACTGAGCTAGACAACGACGGACGGGTACTGCTGGCGTGTATGATTCGGACTCAGGAGGAAGAACCTTGTTCGACTTGATCTTGAAACTCAGGACTTTAGCTCTAATCTTCTTGTTGACGGGCACCAGTTCCGCCCAGGACTGGAACCAATGGAGAGGCCCGGGGCGGGACGGAATCGTCTCTCAATTCGAGGCTCCGGAGTCATGGCCTGCCGAGCTCGGTCTCCAGTGGAAAATTGAGGTCGGAGAAGGCCACTCGTCCCCCCTCTGGGTGGGCGATCGGATTTACCTCCACTCCCGGGTAGGAGCGGACGAAGTAGTCGCCGCCTATTCGGCCACGGACGGATCGAAGATCTGGGAAGATCGCGTGGAAACGCCATATACCATGAATTCGGCTGCCCTGGACCACGGCAAGGGGCCCAAGTCGACGCCTGTACTCCATCAGGGAGCTCTCTACACGTTCGGCATCACGGGAATTCTATCGGCCATTGAGACCCAAACCGGCAAAGTTCGCTGGCGAATCGACTTCAAAAGCCGATTCAAGGAAGACTCTCCCCTATTCGGAACCGCCGCTTCCCCTCTCATCGTGGACGATGTGGTGGTGGCTCACGTGGGGGGCCACGAACAGGGTGCGCTGGCGGCCTTCGAATTGGCCGACGGTAAGCTGCGCTGGGAATGGACTGGGGATGGGCCCGGCTATTCGTCTCCGATCGTAATTGAGCTGGAGGGTGTCCGGCAACTGATTACTCAGAGCCAGCAGTGGATCGTGGCACTCGACGCATCTAACGGAAGCGAAGCCTGGAAACTGCCATTCGTGACCAGTTCCTATCAAAACTCAGTATCGCCGGTGGCTCTCGTGGATTCGGTGCTCCTGTCTGGCCTCGATCAGGGAGTATTCGCCGTTCGTCCCGGTTCTGGAGATCCCGAAACTCTTTGGAAGACGCCCCGAACCTCTTTCTATATGAATACTCCGGTCTTGAGGGACGGCCGACTCTATGGCCTTTCCCACAAGAGAAGAGGACAGTTCGTCTGCCTTGACGCGACTTCGGGCGACGAGATCTGGGGCAGCCGGGGACGCGAGGGAGAGAATGCCGCCATCCTGGCGACTTCCCAACATGTCTTTTTTCTGACTACTGATGCTCGTCTGGTAATCGTCAAGGCCGGGGCTGCCGAATATGCGCCGGCCGCCGAGTATAGCGTGGCCGACTCACCCACCTGGGCCCACCCGGTCATAGGGGGCGATTCGATCCTGATCAAAGACCTGAAACACTTGGCGCGCTGGACTTTCTGAGTACAGAAAACCACAATTACGGCGACATATGGTAAGAGCGCGATACGAGACAAATCAAGGCGCGAGACTGAGGTTGACGGCGCCATGAAATGGCTACGCTTTCTTCATCGGGGAGCACCCACTTTCGGACTCCTGCAAGACGACCGCGTCTTCCCAACGGATCAGGACTGGGAAGGACTATTGACAGGGAGGCGAGATTTCTCCAGGAGTCGGGACGTGGCTCGCGAAGACGTAGAGCTGCTCCTGCCGATCCCCCGCCCTGGAAAGATCGTCGCAGTCGGGCAGAACTATCTGGACCATTGCCGGGAACAGGGAAAGGAGCCGCCCGGCAAGCCGATGCTCTTCGCAAAGTTGACCACCGCGACCCTCGGACCGGAGCAATCCATCCGTTGGTCATCGGCCCTCACCAGACAGGTCGATTTCGAGGCTGAATTGGCCGTTGTGATCGGGAAGACTTGCCGACATGTTCAGGAAACGGAGGCCTTGGGAGTCGTGCTGGGCTACACCGCAGCCAACGACGTCAGCGCCCGCGACTTGCAATACTCAGACAAACAGTTTACCCGGGGAAAGGGATTGGACACATTCTGCCCACTGGGCCCGATCCTGGTGGAGGCCGAAGATATCCTTGACCCGCAGAATCTTGCGATTCAGAGTCGCCTCAACGGCTCGCTAAGGCAAGACAGCTCCACTCGTCAGATGATCTTTTCAATCCGCCATCTGATCGCCTTTGCTTCGGAAGCTTTCACGCTGGAGCCGGGCGATGTATTGCTCACGGGAACACCCCACGGAGTCGGGGTATGGCGAGACCCTCCTATTTTCCTCGGAGATGGAGATACGATCGAGGTCGAAATTGAGGGCATTGGGATTCTGCGAAATCAATGCCAGGTGACAGGAAATCTGAAATCCGAGACACGAAATCCGAGATGAACTCCCAAAGCTTCACATCCCAAAACAAGGTTACTGGCGATCTTCCAGACCGGCACATTCAGGACTGCCGCGAAGCTCAGTTGCAGTCGATCACCGGACCCTGAAATTGGAACGCCGATTCTCAGAGCCCCGAGCCCGCGAGGGATAGCGGACACCTCCCTGCTCCAAAGAGATCGTCGCTATTGCATTCCTCTCCCAAGTCCAGCTTGCGCTGAGACTGATTCGGACGGGCAAGGGCACGGGTTGCCGGTGTGAGGTTGGAGCCTTCGCCAAGCTGAAACTTGATCGTGGGAATCGCTCCCTCGCTGACGCTTCGGGCTCCGAAAGATCTTGGCCGATCACCTCATTAACTTCGATGCATTCCTACGGAGCCCGAAGCGTGAGCGAGGGAGCTCTTCCAGTTTCTCTCCTGAATGATCCGGCCACCGGCCGGGGGGTGGGCTAACCTGAAACTTGATTTGTGGGACGGGTATGCCACAGGCTTTCTTGGAGTTCTCTCCCTGGATGGCACTAAACTGGTTTCGGAGGTGTGGGGCGGGGCCTTCCCAGGCCGCGAGAAAGGTCGTTGTACGACCAGCATAAAAGTCTTGTTTTCAATAAGATCGCCGCCTCAGAAGGCGCCTCCCACGGTCCTGAAACAGGGCTTTCCTCAGCGACAGCATTCCCCGTTGTGGATGCCCGGGAGCTCAAGTTACTTTTCTGACTGATGCGGCGCAGCCGGAGGTACTCAGTTGAATCCGAATGACAACCTGGAAGGTTGTCCTACAAGGCTCCGCCCGGGCCTCCTGCAGGCTTGGGCAGATCGCCCTTGTATCCCGAGCACCCTGCTTGGCTTGTCCGGATTCCCACACGATCAAGTTTCAGCTTAGTGGTGCCTCCGGCTGCGCCGGATCGTTCATGAATGAAACTGGGACCCGCTTCGATTCTGATCTGCTTCACGGCCGTGGAAGCACGCCATGCTTTGTAGGAGCCCAGATGTGCCGGCGAACTCCGCTCTCCTGGAAGGAGAGCTTTGAGCAGGGCACAGTACCGGTGCTCAGAGCGCAGGAAGGGTCCGGGGGGGCGGGTAAATGCCCTGCCTGAGGAGTCCCTGTGCCGAATTCGGCCTGGACAGCCGGGTTCGTCAGCAAATCTAACTCCTACAAAGCGTGGATCGGCTCTGAGTAGGCGAAGCAGACAAGACTCAAGTCAGAGGGTGATCAAGTTTCAGGTTAGTCCACCTTCCGTGGGAATCGCTCCCTCGCTGACGGTTCGTACTGAAACAAACCTTTCCGCTCTTTCCGACAACTTTTCCCGAGTTCTTCACTCTTAGTCAATGGTCTGTGAATACAGCAAGGTTTTCGAAGTAGAAAAGAGCTGCCTGGAGAGATCCAGGAGTGAAGCTCGATCCGGAAAGGAGCTCAACAGTGATTGACTGGAGTCAAATCCCGGAGAGTCACCCGGTCCGAAAGCTCTTTGAGAAGCTGGCCGACCGCGCTTTGACCCAGACCTCTCTGCCCGACCGAGATGTCCACCGTTATGTCAGCTCGCTGCTGCTTCAATTTATCCACGCCGACTCCCTCTATCAATTGAAATCCGAGGACGGAACCCGGGTCCAGTATCTAGTGGACATGCTGCAACTCGCGAAAGGCGCCTCTCGAAGCGGCAAGCGAGAACTCTACAAGTACATCGGAGACTACACCCTCTTCATCCTGGGAATGTTCCCCGAGAGCCTGAGCCACGGCCGACGGATGATCCCGCACTCCTACTATGTCGACACCGGCCGAATGAGCTACCGAGCTGCCAGTGAGCTGTCTCGGAACTCGGCCAGCATTATGCTTTTTCGAAAGATGGCGGACCTGTACAACCCCTGTGTGAAGTCAATTAACTGGGTGCGGAAATACACCCACGATCCCTTCTACCAGTACATGTTCAGGCAGTTCGGAATCACGTGAGGCACGTCTCCAGAGCCACTCGTGAGCGTTGAGCCAAGTTTGCCAAGTAGCCTGAAAATTGATTTGCAGTCTCCAACGGGAAAAGAGCGTAACCCATTGATTTTGCGATCTTTTTAGCATCCCAAGGGACAGCTCCTCTCGGCAGAATAACGATCCCTGGATAAGTAGCACTTCAGATCCAGTCTCCCACCACTGTTGCCAAGTGCGCCTTGTAGGAGCCCGATGTGCTGGCGAACCAGGCCCTCCCGGCCGGACCTGCAACAGCGTTCCACTGACCTCGGGAATTGGGCCACTACCTTGGGAATTGGACCCCAGGACCCCTGGAACCTTCCTCCTCCAGCTCTCCTTCCAGGAGAGTGGAGTTCGTCAGCACATCTCACTCCTACAAAGCAAGGCCTGCACCCGAGGCAGCGAAGCAGATCGGATGCCAGGCGAGTCCCGAGCGGTCGTTGCCAACTGAGTTCCTACGGCATTGCGCCGCAAGCGCCTTGGAGTGCGCCGAGCATCGGCGCCTTGTGCACAGGGCGGAGCCGCACTCCGCACTCCAAGACCTTCGGCAAGTTTCATTCATGAACGATCCGGCGCAGCCGGAGGCTCCACTAAACTAACCCGGATAATTCACGCGTTTTCGAAGCGAAGGGCCGGAAGCGCCGCTCTAACAAGGCTTTACGCCCGAGGGCCCCGCAGTCATAGTCGTGCACTCTGTCGAGGAGCCCGAGGGTGGGGAACGCAGTCAGAGCGGATGATCCCGGCCCTGCAGCCGACAACGCGTGCATTATCCGGGCTAAGTTTGTTCGCGGTTTATCTTGACGAATGAGTCAAGTCTGGCCAGTCGCCCTGAAAAGGGCAAAAAGATAACAGCCCAGGGCAACGCCCTGGGTAAATCGACAACCGAATTCTCAGGGTCTCCCGCGTTGCAGGAGAGTTCCGCAACACACTGGTTGTCGGTCTGAGGCGAAGCCTCGCTGAGATGAGGTCTTGAATCCGGATGACAACCTGGGAGCTTCCTACTGAAACGCAAGAACGCTCGATAAGCTTCACTCCCAATTGCGCTTTCCCGATTCCAACCGGGCACGGCGGTTGAGGAAGATTCCGAAAAAGATCAGAACTCCTCCAAGCAGCTGCAAAACCGTAAATCGCTCCCCCAGAAAGAGAGCTGCCACTAAGACTCCGAAGAACGGGGTCAGGCTGTTGTACACACTGACTCTGGTGCCACCAATTTCCTTGACGGCAGCAAACCAAAGGCTATAAGCGAGGGATAGGCCAAAGGCGCCCGAATAGACCAACTCAAAGTAGCCCTGCCAGGAAACATCGAGCCAGTTCTGTTGGAGAGCCCATGGCAATGCAAGAACCGCATAGACGAGCGCTCCGATTGCGAAAGTGACTGAAGTAAAGGTGATCGGCGGATAAGTCTTCATCAGGCGTTTCGAAGCCACCGTATAGATAGCCCAGCACAGAGCCGTCACGACCATCAAGAGGTCGCCGGCCAGAGTGCTGCCACTCATTGCGATTCCAGTTGACTCGCGAATGATCAGGAAAACCCCACTGATGGAAACGGCAATTCCGACCCAGCCCAGGGGAGACAGGCGTTCGTGTCCCCGCAGGCGACTGAGCAAAGCAGTGAAGACTGTTATCGCCGCCAGCAGCATGGCGGCGTTGCCTGCCTTGGTCCAGTCCAGAGCGACGATGAAGATGCCCTGATAAAGGGTGTTTCCAATGATCCCGAGCAGCAGGAGCCTGCCCCAGTCCGATCGATCGATGGGGACCCTGCCGTCAACGAAACGGGCAATTCCGAAGAGAATCAAGGCGCTCAAGATCAGGCGCAGAGCGTTGAAAGCGATTGGCTCGAATTCGCGCAGGGCATGTTTGACGACCGACATGTTGGCCCCCCAAATCATGACGATCAGGAGGCACAGCAGATCTGCCTTTCCAAATTTCCGTTGGCTCACGATCTGGTCAGTATACCTCCGACCAAAGACCGATTTGGCGAAGCCCTTGAAGTGCGGAGCGCAGTACTGTCTTGTGCACAAGGCGCCCAGGCCGCAATGCCACAAATTCAGTTGGCAACGACAGCTCACAACCCGCCTGGCATCCAATGCTTCGCTGCCTCCGGTGCAGGCCATGCTTTGTAGGAGTGAGCTGTGCTGACGAACTTCGCTCTCCTGGAAGGAGCACTGGAGGAGGAAGGATCCCGGGGTCCGGGGGTCAAATTCCCATACTTGAGGCCTCCCCGATTGCCGGATCCGGCCTGCACGGCCGGGTTCGCCAGCACATCTTGCTCCTACAAAGCGTGGATCGGCTCTGAGGAGGCGAAGCAGACTACAGAGGCTTCGAGTCAGACGGCAAATCCAGTTTCAGGTTAGGCTTCGAGACTGGCACCGAACACCAGAGGTTCCCAGCCCAATCGCGCAGGGCTTTAAGCACTTGACTCAACGGTGAAGAAGTTGCCTCTTCCAGGAGGCAGCCCTAATGCTATACTCCGATCACACCCTCAGAGTAGGCTTCCAGGCCTGATGAATCGATGAGCAAGAACAAGGAAACCCTCTACCAGGAACTGGTCGAACAGATCGATGCTGTTCTGGCCGACGAGACTGACGCACTCGTCTGGATGTCGACTTTGAGTTGCCTGATCCGCCGCCGAATGGGCTTCTTCTGGGTCGGATTCTATGTGGTCCATGGTGAAGAATTGCGGGTGGGTCCCTATCAGGGCACTCTCGGCTGCCTGAGGATACCTTTCAGCCGGGGAGTGTGTGGTGCTGCTGCGCGCGCCCAGCAGACCGTCCGGGTCGCGAATGTCCGTGAATTTCCGGGACACATTGCCTGTGACAGCCGTTCCCAGTCCGAGATCGTGGTTCCCGTCTTCGACGATAAGGAGCGGCTTCGAGCCGTCCTCGACATCGATTCCGATCAGCCCGCCACTTTTGACTCGCTGGATCAGAATTATCTCGAACGCATCATCTCCAGCATGAAGGTTCTTGAATGGAACGCTCCCAGCTGACTCGAAGAATCCGAGACTTGGCCTTGGAGATCGGCTTTGAGTCGGTGGGATTTGCAAGGGCTCAAAATCTGCCTTCGCAACGATTCAGCCAGTGGCTCGAGCTCGAATACCACGGTGAGATGGCCTACTTGGCTCGTCGCCCGGAAAGAAGGCTGCAGCCGAAACAAGTCGTAGAGGGCTCGCAGTCTATCGTCTCCGTGGCCCTGAACTACAATCATCCCTACCCACTGCCGTACCAGAGCCCCGACCGGGGGGTCATCTCCCGCTATGCAGCGGGGGACGACTACCATGATGTCTTGCTCGAGAAGCTACACAGACTTCAGACGTCGATCCGGGAGCTGGTGCCCGAAGCCGGTTGTCGTTCCTATGTCGACACCGGCCCGGTGATGGAAAAAGAATGGGCACAGCGGGCTGGAATCGGCTGGATTGGGAAACACACGAACCTGATCGCCAAACGCCGTCTTGGCTCGTGGTTCTTTCTGGGCGAGTTGCTGCTGGACATTCCCCTCGATCCCGATCTACCGGCAACCGATCATTGTGGATCTTGCACCCGCTGTATCGAGGCCTGCCCCACAGCAGCCATCGTCGCCCCCTACGTTCTTGACTCCCGCCGATGCATCTCCTATCTGACGATTGAATTGCGAAACTACATCCCGGTGGAGTTTCGGCAACCGATAGGAAATCTGATCTTTGGCTGCGACATCTGCCAGGATGTTTGCCCTTGGAATTCCAAGGCGGAAAGGTCCTCGAGCCAGGCACTGGCTCCCCGCCAGGAAAACCGATCCCCGCGGCTCGCTGAACTAGCTCGACTGAACCAGCAAGATTTCTCGCGGCGTTTCCGGGGGAGCCCCATCAAGCGTACCAAACGCCGTGGGCTGCTCCGCAACGTGGCCATTGCTCTCGGAAACACCCACGACGCAGGTCACCGGTCAGATTTGGAGCTCCTCCTAAACTGCGACGAACCCATGGTGCGCCGTCATGCCGCCTGGGGACTGCGTCAGCTTGGAGGAGAAACGGCCAGAGATCTGGTTGAACAGCGACTCGAGACAGAGACCGACCCGCCGACTCGCCGGCAGTTGGACGAGATCCTGGAGGAGTGGAGCTAACTAAGTTTGTTCGCGGTTTATCTTGACGAATGAGTCAAGTCTGGCCAGTCGCCCTGAAAAGGGCAAAAAGATAACAGCCCAGGGCAACGCCCTGGGTAAATCGAGAGAGGAATGAAGAAGCCTGCAAGGCTTCGCGATAATTCTCCCCGACATTCTTTTGCTGGACAACCGAATTCTCAGGGTCTCTCGCGTCACACGAGGCTAGTTCTGGAATTGATCGTCAAAAGGGGAATTAGATTTCGCGCAGCCCTTCAGGCTGCCTCGTGTCGACCCACCTATCCCCAGGGCGTTGCCCTGGGCTGTTATCCTGGTGCACCTTCGGCGCGAGGTACCTGGGCCGTGAGCCCGACTCAGTTGCCGGCCTGAGTAGAGCGTTGCAGGAGATTTCCGCAACACACCGCTCGTCGGTCTGAGGCGAAGCCTCGCTAGGCTGAAACTTGATCGTGGGAATCGCTCCCTCGCTGACGCTTCGGGCTCCGAAAGATCTTGGCCGAGCGCCTCCTTAACTTCGATTCCTACGGAGCCCGAAGAGTTAGCGAGGGAGCTCTTCCTGTTTCTTTCCTGAATGATCCGGGGGATAGGCTAATCTGAACTTAGCTGGAGTTATAGCTAGCAGCTACGACAGCTCTGAGCCCGCTACGCTCACGATCTGCCTCGCCGCCAGCGTGCAACCCACGCATTGTAGGAGTCGGCTCCGCCCGGCGAACCCCGGCGGTCCAAGCCCGCTCCGACAATCGGAGATCCCCCAACATCGGAATTGGACCCGTGCCTTGGCAATGGGACCCCTGGATCCCTGGACCCTTCCCCCTCCAGCTCTCCTTGCAGGACAACAAGATTTCTCTGCGAAATCTCTGCGTCATCCGCGTCTCTGCGATTGCATCCCGTATTGATCTCTGACTGCTGAGGCATTATGCTTCCGGAGATCACCTCTTGAATGTAGAAAAGCCCATGACTTCCTGTTTTCGAGTGGAGGGAACCTAATGAGAATCCTGCTGAGAATACGCGCGGTTGCGTTCGGCATTCTGTTTCTGAGTGTGGCGTTGGGCACTCCTACGCCCGCTTCGGAAACCGCCGATGCGGCGAATGTCACCATATCGCCAGCGGTCCTGGAAGGAATGAACTACCAATCTCTGGGATTTTCCCGAGGTGGTCGTTCCTCCGCGGTGGCCGGAGTGGCTGGCGACACCCTGGCCTACTACGCGGGTTACACAGGAGGAGGCGTCTGGAAAACCGGTGACGCCGGCCTCTCCTGGGACCCTGTCTCGGACGGCTTCTTCGAAGCCGGATCGATCGGTGCCATTGCGGTGGCCGACTCTGATCCCAATGTGGTCTATGTAGGCACCGGCTCCGCCTGTCCCCGGGGCAACATTTCAAGTGGAATCGGAGTGTACAAGACAACCGACGCTGGAAAGACGTGGAAACATATGGGTCTACGGGATGCCGGCCAAATCGGCAAGATCCGTGTCCACCCACGAGACGAAGACCTGGTCTACGTTGCAGTCCTCGGGCACATGTTTGGTCCCAACTCGGAACGCGGCGTTTTTCGCTCCAAGGACGGTGGAGAAAACTGGGAGAAGGTGCTGTTTATCAGCGATAATACGGGAGCTGTCGATCTCTCAATGGATCCCAACAACCCACGCGTCATCTATGCCGCTCTATGGACCGTGGAACGCAAACCCTGGACCATCCGCAGCGGCAGCGAAGAAGGCGGGCTCTTCAAGACCACAGATGGAGGCGACACCTGGAATAAGGTCGAGGGCGGACTCCCCACGGGCCTTGTCGGGAAGATTTCGGTCGCCGTTTCACCGGCCAACTCGGAGCGGGTTTGGGCGATCGTGGAAGCCGAAGGAGACAACGGTGGAATCTTCCGCACGGATGACGGTGGAGAAAACTGGACCAAACTCAATGGCGAGCGCCGCTTCCTGCAGCGGGCCTGGTATTACATCCACATTTATGCCGATCCGGTAAGCCCGGAGACGGTATATGTGCTCAATACTGGGTTCTACCGTTCCACAGATGGGGGTAGCTCCTACCAGAGTTTCAGCACGCCGCACGGAGACAACCATGATCTCTGGATCAATCCCAACGACCCGGCAGTGATGATCAACGGCAATGACGGAGGCGCCAACGTCAGCATGAACGGAGCCGAGTCCTGGACCGGACAGATGAACCAGCCGACCGCTGAGTTCTACCGTGTCTCGCTGGATCAGCGCTTCCCATATCGAGTCTACGGCGCTCAGCAAGACAACAGCACAGCCTCCGTTTCCAGCCGGACCGGGGGCAGGGGTGGACGCGGGGCGACCGATTTCTATGCGGTCGGTGGCGGGGAAAGCGGCCATATCGCGGTGGATCCCCGGGGCAACAACATCGTCTACGCTGGCAGCTATGGTGGAACCATCAGTCGAACGGATACCAGCTTGGGTATGGGCACCAGCATTCGGGCCTACCCCGATTCGCAGACCGGCCAACAGGCCCTCGACATGAAGTACCGCTTCCAATGGAATGCACCGATCCGCATCTCTCCTCATAACCCGGACGTGGTCTACCATACCTCCCAAGTTGTACACCGCAGCTCAAACCAAGGTGACAGTTGGGAAATCATCAGTCCGGACCTCACCCGAAACGACAAATCGAAGCAGGGTTATTCGGGCGGACCGATCACCCAGGACAACACTGGAGTCGAGGTCTACAGCACGATATTTGCTTTCGAGGAATCTTCTCATCAGGCCGGCCTGATGTGGACCGGCAGTGACGACGGCCGGGTGCACATCTCACGAGACAACGGAGGGAATTGGGAAAACATCACTCCCCCCGGCATTCCCGACTACGGAGTCGTGAACATGATCGACTTGTCGGCTCACGCCGCGGGCCGCGCCCATATCGCGGTGTATCGCTATCGCCAGGACGATTTCACACCCTACATCTTTCAGACCAGTGACTACGGCAAGAGCTGGAAGCGCCTGACCGACGGAAATAACGGAATTCCTTCCAATCACTTCGTCCGAGTCGTGCGTGAAGATCCCGTGCGTCAGGGCCTGCTCTATGCCGGGACCGAGTTCGGGATGTATGTGTCCTTTGACGATGGCGCACACTGGCAATCGCTTCAGCTCAATCTGCCGGTCACTCCGATCACCGACTTGGCCTTCGGAGATAACGACTTGGTGGTGGCCACCCAAGGCCGCTCCTTCTGGAAACTGGACGACATTTCACCCTTACAACAAGTCGCTGCCGAAACCGCGGAAGCCGAAGCTCACCTCTTCAAACCGAGTGAATCGTATCGAGCAGCAGGTTACTCGACCGCGATCAATTACTATCTGAAGGAGGAGCCTACGGAAGCGATGACGATCGAGATCCTGAATGCTTCCGGTGAAGTCATCAACACCTTTAACGCCCGGCCTAGTTCAGATGAAGCTCCGGAGGGGGAGGGCCGCCGTGGCGGCAGGGGTGGACGCGGCGGGCGTGGCGGACGCGGAGGTGGCGGTGGACAGGCTCCTTCCACCAATGTCGGGATGAACACGTTTGTTTGGAATCAGCGCCACTCTGCTATTTTCGAGGTTCCGCAAGGGATCGTGATGTGGGGAGGCCGGGGCGGCGGTGGCGGCCCGAAAGCCATCCCGGGCGACTATCAGGTCAAGCTGACGCTGGGAGACTACAGCGAGACCCACCCGTTTGTTGTCAAGCCCGATCCGCGACTCGATACTAGCGCGGCGGACTATGAAGAACAGTACCGGGTGACGGTGGAAATCGGGAAGAAGGTTTTCGAGCTCTACGACAGCCTCAATCGCTTACGCGACGTCAAGGGGCAAGTCACCGAAATCGGTCGACGAGCCCGGCAGGCCGGGTTCGGAAATGACCTGGCCCAGGCCGCGACGCAGTTGAATGAGCAACTCACTGAAATCGAGGGAGAACTAACCCAGCTGCAGGGAGAAGGAGGGCAGGACGCCCTCAACTTCCCGGGCCGCATCGATAACCAGTGGGTCGTGCTGTATAGCAACGTAGCCGGACCGGACACTGCTCCCACTCCGGGCGCCACGGAACGCTACGGCGATCTCAAGCCGGAACTCGAGGGTCTCCTCGAAAGACTCAGTGAGACGATGGGAAGCGGGCTGGACCGCTTCAACAAAATGGTCCGCGACAAAAAGGTTCCGGCCGTCATTGTGTCGCAGCCGCAATAGCAGCATAGGCAAGATGCCGGCGATTTAGAGTCAAAAGGGGGCAACTCGCTCGAGTTCTCCCCTTTTTGGGTAGCTTCCAACTCCCAAGGACCAACTCCCGGGGAGTTGGGAAATCCGGACAAGCCAAGCAGGGTGCTTGGGGTACACGGGCGGTCTGCTCAAACCTGCAGGCCGTCCCAGGCGGAGCCTTGTAGGATAACCTCCCAGGTTGTCATCCGGATGTAAGTTTCAGGTAAACCCGCCCTCCGAGGTTCCCTCGGATCACGCAGGAAACTTGGCGAAGCCCTTAGCCCGGATTGGCGGCGGCAGGCCCGCAATCATCCGGTCGAGTAGGCGGGGTGCTCCCAAGATACAGAGCCCGGTAGGTGGAGAGTTTCCAACTTCCGCCCTTTCGGTTACGGAGTGGGTTCCTAGTTCCACCATGGGAGGTCTGTAACATCGGTTGCCACCCACGCCCCTCTCAGAACCGGACAAGCGGCTTTCCCACATCCGGCTCTTCGGTGTGTCTTTCAAGGCCGACCTCCCGCAAACGGGCAAAGTCTCCCCTATTCGCGTTAGGTCTCTTGCCATTCGTTATCCCGCCTCTGCGTTGGGCGAATGTTTGCCCGCTCGCGATCGACTCACCGTGGGGACCTTCACTCCTTCGGTATTACCCGTTCTCATCGTTAAACCGGTCCCCATCCCAGGCCGAAGCCCCATCGGCTTGGCTCCTGTTTAAGGTTGCCTTTGCCTACTCGTCCCGCCTCAGATGGGCGGTCAAGAGTTCTTCGACCCGCCTGGTCTGTCTTCTCCTTCGCCATGTGTTTGCTCGATGCCGTCTGCGACCCCGGGGTTGGGCATCTTGACTCGTCTGTAGCGTCTCGATGACCTGCTGCCTGCGACCTCAGAGAAGGTATCGGCCATTCCCATTGCGCATTTCGGGGCTGAGTTCCGGATTCAGCGTCATTATTCGCTTCACCTCGCAAACCTTTCCAGTCCTGAGGTCTTGCCTCAGGTCTTGATACGGGCGGCCTGACTAGGACCTTGACCCGGAGGGCTTCCCACCCTCTCGAAAGAGAACCATTTCCAGGTTCACCTCTGACTGCGTTCCCCACCCTCGGGCTCCTCGACAGAGTGCATGACTATGACTGCGGGGCCCTCGGGTGTAAAGCCTTGTCAGAGCTGTTCAACGACAATTATTTTTGATCACCGCGACTACGATTCTTGCCCGCTGAAGTGGGTGTTTGTTTGACTTGTTTTTCTTCCTTCTTCTGAGGGCTGAAAGCCCTCTTTTCTTCTCCGGTTTTCTTGAGCGTGGGGATGGAGTGAGGGCTTGCCCGAAAGGAGTTCCCACGCTTCGCGAGGCTCGGGATTGCCCTTCGAATGCTCCGCTGATTGAGCTGTATACCCTCTGGGCTTGAGCCGTTTTCTGTGTGGCCAGCAGAAGGCCTTTCGAGCGGCACCTCAGAGTCACTTCGTCTCCTTTTGGGTTCTCTGCTTGGCGGCTTCCATCCGGTAGCTGGTCACGTTCAACTCCAGGATCACGCTATGGTGAACCAGGCGCTCGATTGCCGCGGCCGTGGTCAGGGGATCCTTGAAGATCCTCTCCCAGTCCGAGAAGACCAGGTTGCTGGTCAGCAGAATCGAGCGACGCTCGTAGCGATGGGAGAGCAACGTGAAGAGAATCTCCATCTCGTCGCGATTCTGCTGTACATACCCGATGTCGTCGATGATCAGGGCCTCGAACCGATCCAGCTTCTTGAGTTCCCTCTCCAGAGTTAGCTCGAGCTTGGCTCTCAGTAACCGCTGCACCAGCAGCGCACAGGTCGAGAACAGCACCCGCCGGTCTCGCAGGATCAACTCCTGCCCCAAAGCACAAACAAGATGCGTTTTCCCGCTTCCTGGATTACCGAACACAAGTAGATTTTCGGCTCGGTCCAGGAAGTCTCCCTCCACCAATCCTGACAACTGCCGGTCCACACTCTGCGGGAGTCGTGAGCGATCCAATGAAGTCAGGCTCTTGTCCCAGGGAAGTTTCGAGGTCCGTCGTAGTTTCTGGATCCGTCGTTCCCGTCGATCCGCGACTTCCAGCTCCGACAGAGCCAGCAGGTACTGCGGATAAGACCAGCTCTCTGTGGTCGCCAAAGCGGCCTGCGAGCCGTGATGCTCGCGGAAGGTCGGCAGGCGAAGTTCGACCAAACACTCTTTGAGTCTTTGCAGGTTGCCTCCGCTCATGGCCTCACCTCCTGCTTGTGCGTGCCGAGCAATCGGTCATAGATCTGGATGTTGATTGGTGGAACCTGGACCTGCCACCTCGGCAGAACCGGCTCTATCAGATCCTCCTTCAGGTCCTGGAACCGGGTTCGGCGGCCGCTTTCAATCCGGTTCTTCAGAGCTTGTTCGACTTTCCTTTCCCCTTCTTGGGCCGCCAGCTCCAGGATCCCCAGATACTGTCGGTCCGCCGTCTGTGGACAATCCTCTCTCAGCTCGTCGGAGGCGACTCGGAACAGGATTCCGGGAAAGCGATCTTCCCGCCAGCGATAGCGGGCAAAGGCTCCCGGCTTTCGCACCAGCGAGTGGATCACGTGCCGGTAATCGATCCGGTGCTTTCCTTCCCCCCGCAGTCGAGGCATCTCGGCTACTCGCTGCCCGCCATAACGAACTTCCACATGATCGGCATACAGTCGCGCCTCCACCTGTTCGCGGATCAAGCGGCTGTCCACCGAGTAGGTGTTGTTGCGCACTCGGATCGTGGAACTGGTTGCGACCTTCACTCGGAATCGGATGAAGTCCTCCAGGCGACGATCCGGTAGCGGCCTCATCACTTCCAGTTCTTCTCGCAGGCGTCTTTGCCGGCCAGCATTGCGTCGCTCGATGATTCTCTGGACGAACTGCTCGTAGTCCTTGCGCTCTGAGAAATCGCGACTGCCTCTGAGCAGCAGTTCCTGTTGGATGGCTCGCTTGAGCCGGTGATGCGATTGCTCGACGTCTCCGTTCTCATGAGCCTTTCCGGCTTGGGTTCGGCGGCGCTTCATTCCGTAATGATCGAGCAATGTCTGGTAGCGTTCGGTGAAGGCGCCCTTCTTGAGATTGTTGACCACAGCCGATAGACGGTCTGTTCGGTGCTCGGATGGTATCGCCCCCAGTTCCCAGATCGCGTTCTGTAGTCCCAGCGTCAAACTCTCGAAAGATTCACCGAAGCACAGGGTCGTCGTCTCCCAGTTCGAGTAGGTCACGACGAAGTGATACAGCATATGAGGAAAGGGTTGCCCGGCAATCGTCACTCCCCAGCTGTTCATGAAAGTGAAGTCGGACTGGGCTTGATGTCCGGGCTCATGATTCTGGGGAAACATCACCTCTTTCAGCTCACCGTAGTGGGCTCTCCACTGCTTGAGTGTTAACACTTGAGCCTTCGTTGGAGCGTCCTCAGTTGTCCTTCCTCGAACTTCCCCTCGCAGATCCGATTCAGGTGGTCAAAAATAGTTGTCGCCTCCACGGTTGGAGACTGTTTCAGGATCCCTTCTATTTCGGGCCAAACGGATTCATAGGGATTCGGGCGGGTGCGCCAGGTCCGCTCTGACCGGCTTTCACTCGGCAGCTTGCCCGACTTCAAATACTTCCGTGCCGGGTTCCGCGACATGCCCGCTTTGGCCGCCGCCATCGTCAACGTCTTTTCCTTTTTCCGCAATTTCATCAGTCTCCTGATCTGCTGGTCTGTAACCATGCTTGCCATGATCCAAATCAGCTCTGAAAAAGCGGGCAGTTCTAATTGTCGTCCGGGTCCAATTCTACGTGTCGTTGATCACAGAGCGGCGCTTCCGGCCCTTCGCTTCGAAAACGCGTGCATTATCCGGGCTAGGAGCCTAAACATTTCAGACCCGGCCGCCACACTTGGCCGTGGTCCTCTACCGCTTTGGAAGTAGGACCCGTCACTCTGGGTGTCATACACTATTCAAAAGTCTCGGCGTTCTGTCGGACACTATGGAGGTGTCAATGTTAACTAGGAAGACTCTCGTTTCACTCGTATTAGGATTGCTTCTGGCCCTGCTGGCAGCTTCTGCACAAACTCTGAGTTCAGCAGATTCAGCGGCAATTTTTGACTCGGCAGGAAAGAGAGTGGGTGCAGTACAGGTTGGTGATGAAAACCGTGTAGTTCTTCAAGTTGACGGGCTTCTCTTTGCGGTGGAGGTCGAACGAAATGGGTGGGGATCCAGAAACTCTCGATTCTTCGAGTCCGCCGACTGCTCGGGCCAGCCGTTGTTTCGCGATTCTGATAGGTTGTTTCCTGACGTTCACGTAGAAGGTGCGGATACGGTACTTCTAGCAGATCTCAGCGTACCTGCTCAGATTCTTGTCGCAAATTCGAGAGCGAACTCTGAAGATTCTTGTGAACCGTTGGAAGCATTCGAAGGAACCTTCCTTTCTACTCTGGAGTTCCCTGGTCTATTGGCACAGTTCACTCCCCCTTTTCGCGTTCAGGTGGACACACAGAGTCAGGGTGGAACCTCAGCCGGCCCACCCAGCTTTCCCACAGTGCTCCGAGGTGCCGGGACCTCATCTCAAGTGGTGGTTGGTGCAGGCGACACGGCCCTTTCCGTCGATTCTTCCTTCCGGGCTCCCGATGGCTCCCTCATTGAAACCCAGTCTGTGATGGTGCCACCAAACGGAGCCTTGTCGATTGCTTTCGAAGGTAGCGATCTGGAGTTTGGGAGCCTGGCCCTCGCAGTCGATCCGCCCGATGCGCACATCCTCTCAACAGAGATTATCTCACTACCCGGTGTGTCCCCTCTGGGTGTGATCCCGTCGCCACTCTGTACCCGCCCCGAATTCCTCATGGTGGAGAGCACCAACCGTCGCACTGCCGGGGCGTTCTCAAACCCGTCCACCGAAGATATTGCCACCTGTAATTGGGAGGTGTTTGGGGAGGAAGGCGTTGCAGAAGGAGGAGGAAGTTTCGAGGTCCCGCCCCTGGGTCAATTGCAATTCTTCCCGGAAGAGCGGATTACCCTCCCAGAAGGCTTCCTGGGGTCATTTAAGGCAGCCTGTGATGTAAAGGTCCGCATCTTCTCTCTATTCCAGAACGCGGATGGATCCTTAACTTCGAATGCCGCAGGCTGTGGAGAGCAGTAGGTTGGGACAAAGCTGGGGATGCACTAAGAACCAGCTACCTTTTCCTTAAGCTTGATCTGCTGAAGGGTGTGCGCTCGAATCTCTGGACGACAAATGAGCAAGGCTCGGTGGTCTACTTCGGCCCGAGGCTTCGCCGTTAAATTCCCGAGGCTTGTAAGCTGCCTCTTTTCGAGGTCGAAAACCTCGAAACCTTCCGCTTCAGTGACCATGAGGGAGGCACAGGCGTCATAGAGCCGCCAACGAGAGAGCAGAACCCCTGCGGGGTCAGCCCCTCCTCCCTCGGCGAGCCTGCACAGGTGGCATGCTGTGGCTCCCAGCGCTCGAATCTTTCCTTTGAACTTGCTCAAATCGAACCGGCGGTGGGCATCGGAGCCCACCCACATGTACGAGCCTTTCTCATGGGAGTTCCCCGACACGTCCTCAGATCTAGTTCCCCGCTCGATCCCGATGGGCATGCCGGCAGGCCCACGGGTCAGAGCGACCCGCGTGAGGTCGCCGTCGAAACGGGCGGCCACGTACCAAACATCAACGAGAGGAAAGTAGGTAATTCCGAATAGCGGGCTCAGACCTTCCAGACACGCGAGTGTGCAGCTGAAGTAGGCCCAGCCGTAGGTTCCTCGGTGCGGTCCACTGCCATCGAGCGGGTCGAGAATGTAATTGAGCTTTCCGGGGTCGAGTTCGGCCGCCGGGTTTGTTTCCTCCCCCACGAACAGAAACGGGTCGCTGACTGTCTGGCGAAGCCATTCGTGGATCCTCCACTCGGCTTCTCGCTCAGCCTCCGATACCCAGGTGAAGTTTCCGCCGTTTTCCTCCTTCTTTGTCCACATGTGTCCCGGCGGAATCTCGAGAAGCCGCCGACCCTGCCTATGCATCTCCTTCGTGGCTTCCAACAACAACGCTTTCATTCTTGTTCTGTTCATCTGTCACCCTCTAGCCTGGATAATGCACGAGTTTTCGGCTGCAGGGCCGGGATCATCCGGTCGAGTAGGCGGGGTGCTCCCAAGATACAGAGCCCGGTAGGTGGAGAGTTTCCAACTTCCGCCCTTTCGGTTACGGAGTGGGTTCCTAGTTCCACCATGGGAGGTCTGTAACATCGGTTGCCACCCACGCCCCTCTCAGAACCGGACAAGCGGCTTTCCCACATCCGGCTCTTCGGTGTGTCTTTCAAGGCCGACCTCCCGCAAACGGGCAAAGTCTCCCCTATTCGACGTTAGGTCTCTTGCCATTCGTTATCCCGCCTCTGCGTTGGGCGAATGTTTGCCCGCTCGCGATCGACTCACCGTGGGGACCTTCACTCCTTCGGTATTACCCGTTCTCATCGTTAAACCGGTCCCCATCCCAGGCCGAAGCCCCATCGGCTTGGCTCCTGTTTAAGGTTGCCTTTGCCTACTCGTCCCGCCTCAGATGGGCGGTCAAGAGTTCTTCGACCCGCCTGGTCTCGCTCGTCTAGGAGTGTGCGCGGCAGAACTGCTCTACTGCGCAGGCAAGCGATATGTGAACTCGTAAGAGTGCTTGCCTTCCTCGATGTCGATCTTGAACTCGCCCTCTAGTCCGACAAGCTCCTCGGTGCCTGAGTCCGGAACTACGGTTACTAAAAGGGAGGGGGCGCCACGATTGATGGTGCCAGTGTGTTGCAGAACAAAGGTTCCGTGTTTTCCGTCTAGAACACCTGCTACCCGCTCCATTGCAACGTAGCCGGCAGACCCGTCAGTACTGGTCATCGCGCTGAGCATCTGACCCACTGTACTCGCGGTGAGGTCGCCGGAAATCTGCTTGTCGATGGACATCCGCCCTAGCCCGAACTCCGGTTCGGCGCCCTCAAACGCCAAAGGCTTCAAGGAGACCACGAATTCACCTCTCGCGGTTTGAGTCATGGGCTGTCCTCGTGCTTGTGAGCGACATGGAGAAATAGAAAGCGACAACGCAATCTGCGCGAGAATACTAAAGGGGTAGTTTCCAAGGGCAATTTTGGGTGCTAGGCGCTTGTTCATTCTGCTTGTTTCCTCTGTTTCTGTACGTCTGGGCCGCAGACCCGGCCTGTCAGTGTCGAGCCTGTAGTCGTAGCAACGCTGTCGTCGGGAAGTGGCGATCATGCTCCCGATCATGACGAACGCGATGAGAAGTTCAACCTAATTGTAGGCTGGAGCATCGAGTCACGATATTGTGAGGTTGTCAGGAACTTGTTCAAGAAAGTCCAAAATGTTGCAGTAGACAGCTCGAAGGCACCCATCAATTGCAAAAGGAGTACATCATGGTCCGTTTTCGCCATCTAGTGATCGTATCGCTTTACGCCATACTAGCCGTGCCGGGTGCGGGGGCACAGGAGCAGAGTGGACCCCAGGAGCAAGAGGAGTGCGATAGCCTCTGCATCACACCAACTCGCACCATCTCCTTCGAGACCAATCAGGGAACGCAGATGAACCTGGACGTCTCACCGAACGGCCAAACGATCCTCTTCGACCTGCTGGGCGATCTGTACAGCGTACCGCGAAGTGGGGGACCAGCCACTCGGCTGACCAGCGGGATGGCGTTGGATCTGCAGCCGGTCTTCTCGCCCGACGGGAGTCGCATCTTGTTCGTAAGCGATCGGAGCGGGAACGACAACCTCTGGATGGTCGACGCGGATGGTTCGAACCCGAGGGCCGTCACGACGGAACGGGGTGACTTCAGCTTCGACGATCCGGAGTGGTCTGCGGACGGCGAGTACATACTGGTGCGAAGGAACGAGTCGGGGAGCCCCAACGGCCGAAAGCCCTGGCTGATCCACCTGAGCGGTGGGCGCGGGATCGAGCTGGACGAGGAGGCCCAGGGACTCGGTTTTCGCTGGGGGCCCAACGGGCGATACGTCTATTTCCGAGGGACGGCTGGCTCTAGAGCGACATCGCTTCGCGGAAACGGTCTGCCTCAGCCAGCCCAGATCATGCGGCTCGACCGGCATACTGGGGACATTGCAGCGATCACGAGGACGCCTTCCGGCACCGCTCGGCCGGCAATCTCAGCGGACGGGGAATGGATGGTCTACGTAGCCGACATCGACGCGATGAGCGGCCTCCGGCTGCGCAACCTCGTCACAGATCAAGACCAATGGCTCGCATTCCCGATCGACCGCGAACACCTGAACCAGCGCACGCGATTCACGTTCACATCAGATGGATCAGCGGTCGTGTTCGTAAAGGACGGCACTTTCCACGAAGTCAACGTGCGGACAAGAGACGTGCGGGAGATCGCTTTCAGGGCGCAGGTCGAGCAGCGGCTCGGACCGCGGATCTATCACGAGAAGCCGTTTCAGGACGACACCCTCGTTGTGCGGAACGTCCGCTACGGCGAGATGAGCCCGGACGGATCGAGGCTGGTCTTCGGCTCCCTTAACCAGCTTTGGATCATGGATTTGCCGGAAGGCGAGCCGAGGCCCCTGATCGAGGGTGGAAGCGGCCAGTATCAGCCGACCTTTTCTCCGGACGGACAAAGTGTCGCCTTCGTGAGCTGGCACGCGACTGACGGCGGGCACGTATGGCGCGTTCCGGCTGGCGGCGGGGAGCCGCAGCGGCTGACGACGCACCCCGCCTATTACGCGAACCCGGCCTGGTCAACGGACGCCGGCAAGATTGTCTATGTCCGAGAAGATCCGGCGGCCACCCGTAACCGGAACACGAACAATCGGGGGTTCATCGAGTGGGTCCCCAGCACGGGAGGCGAGCCTCACTCTGTCGTCTCGGCGCCTTCCGACAACCAGCTCACGTTCACCGCTGACGGCTCGCGCATAACGTTTGCCGAGAACGGGACGCTGGTCTCGGTCCGCCTCGATGGTACCGAGCGGCACGAGGTCGCGAAGGTCGAGGGGGCCGCTGAGATGGTTCCCTCGCCGGATGGGAGATGGCTCGCGTTCACGCTGCGCGAAGAGGTCTATGTAGCCGCGCTCCCTCCCTCCCTCGAGACGGTGACGCTCAACGAGAAGTCGGGGCCCGGACCCTTCCAGCGGGTGACGCGCGACGGGGGGCAGGATCTGAAGTGGAGGGATGGTGGAGCAGGTCTCAGCTGGGTGTTCGCGAACGTCTTCTCGCACCTCGAGCTGGACGAGGTGTTCGGCCCGGACTCGCCCGAGGAGGGTCTTGACCAACTCGCCGAGGCCGTCCCGATCCGCTTGGCCGTCCCCATGCCGAAGCCGGAAGGCTCGGTTGCACTGACGGGGGCCAGGGTGGTGACCATGCGCGGCGACGAGGTACTCGAAGATGCGACGATCGTCGTGACCGCGAATCGGATCCGCGCGGTCGGGCCATCGGGCTCCGTGCAGGTACCGGATGGGGCGCGAGTCATCGACGTCGCCGGAAAGACGATCATCCCGGGGCTCATCGACTCGCACGCGCATATCCGCGGGATGCCGCGCGACGTGCTCGTCGACATTGCGCCGGAGCCGCTGGTCAACCTGGCTTTCGGCGTGACGATGGCACGCGACGTCAACGCCTCGACGGATCAGTTCCACTACCGCGAGCTAATCGCGGCCGGTCGTATGCTTGGACCTCGGATCTTCATGACCGGGCCGTCGCAGACGTCGCGCGCAGTAAAGATCGACAGCTATGAAGACGCCTTCGCGGGTGTAAAGCGATACGTCGATCGAGGCTCGTTCTCTACCAAGCAGTACATGCAGCCGCAACGGCGACAGATCCAGTGGATGCTTCAAGCGGCCGACGAGCTGGGCATCAACACCACGGCCGAGGGCGGAGGCGTCATGCGCCAGGTCGCGATGATCCTCGACGGATACACGGCCATCGAGCACGCCCCCACCGATCTGGTCAACGTGTACGACGATGTCGTACAGCTCTATGCTCGGTCTGGGACGATGTACACGCCGACACTCGTCGTCGCCTCCCCGAGCACCTACCAGGGTGAGTTGTACTGGTACCAGACCACAGACGTGCATGCCGATGAGAAGCTGGCTCACTTCCTGACGCACGCTGCCGTCGACCACAAGTCACGTACCAGTCAGCGCTTCGCACTTGACGAGTACTACTTCCTGGACGGCGGGGCGGGTGCGGCTGCGATCAGCAAGGCCGGCGGTCTGGTCGCGTCGGGAGGGCACGGACAGGTGCACGGCCTGGCTGTCCACTGGGAGCTTTGGATGCTGGAGATGACCGGGATGACGCCACACGAAGCGCTTCGGGCAGCCACCATCAACGTCTCAACAGGGATGGGGATGTCGGCCGACTTCGGGAGCCTCGAGGTGGGCAAGGTGGCCGATCTCGTCGTCCTCGACGAGGACCCGCTCGAGGACATCAGAAACAGCACCTCAATCCTCTACGTCATGAAGGGCGGCGAGCTGTATGACGGGGACACGCTGGATATGGTCTGGCCGAGGGAAGAGCCGCTGCGCCGGTTCAAGTACGTCGACTTCGGACCTCCGCCGCAGTCTCAATGGATTCGATAGCAGCTTAGATTCGGTCAATCTGCAAATCTAGCACCATGTTGAATAGGCACAGGTCCCGCGCCGTAATGGCAAGCGGAGGTGTCCAATGTGTCGCTACTGCCGTTACTGCCGTTACTGCCGTTACTGCTGTCTGATTGTTCTGATCTTTCTCTTGGTGTGGGCGGTTTGGTAGCCGTCGCCTGGTTCTCGCTTTGTTCGAGCCGTTGAGAGGATTGCTGACAGCAATGACTTGGCGCCCGATTGGTACCCACCAGGATCTTTCTCAGGAAAGGAAACTATTTAGACCCTTTCGACAGATAGACCGGGTGATCTTCGAATCCTTTTCGCACCGCGTGCACCTGGTAATCGAAGCGGTAGTTTCCCCGTCCTTTCTTTAGCTCCACGACCTTGACCCAGCGACCGTCGACCTTGGTCGCCGCCAGCCCCTGCGAGTCGGCCGAACGCGACGTTAGCGAAACTGTAATGGAGGAGGGCAAGGCCAGCGAGAAAAAGTGATCGGGAAGCCTGACCTTGGCCCGTCCATTGATGAGACGGGCCGATCCCCGCACATATATAGCCGCTTCCGGACCTTCCAGAGACGTGTAGCGAATCATTCGATCCTGCCGGTCGGGGTCGGGGACGATGAATGACTTAGTGGTGCCGAAAACCTCCCCGGTGGCCCCGTTCAGGCCAGCCGTCGTGAGACCGAGACTATTGGCCACACTGAAGTTACCCCACTTTTGTGGACACTTTACGGCTTTCGAATCAAGCCACATCTGAGTGCCTCGATTCATAGTTGATCGGCGACAGATAGTCCAGTGACGAGTGCCGCCTGTGAGGGTTGTAAAAGCCCTCGATGTAGTCGAAGACAGCAAGCCTGGCCTGCAGCTTGCTGCGGAAGCTGTGCCGGTCGATAAGTTCACACTCCAGAGAGGCAAAAAAGCTCTCACACAGCGCGTTGTCATAACAGTCACCGACCGAGCCCATGGAGGGTCTGATGCTGGCTCTCTTGCAGCGCAGCCCGAACTCGATCGACGTGTATTGCGTCCCCTGGTCCGAGTGATGGATCACCCCGTCGGATTCACGCTCTTGAAGTGCCATTTGCAGGGCATCGGTCACTAGCCGGGTCTTGAGATCATTTCTGAGCGACCAGCCGACCACTCGACGACTGAAAGCGTCGACCACTACGGCCAGGTAGACGAAACCTGCCCAACTCGGCACGTACGTGATGTCTGCAACCCACAGTCGGTTGGGGCGGCTGACCTGGAAGTTTCGCTCCACCAGATCCGGAGCCGGACGGCTGTCTTGGCCTCTCAGGGTCGTGCGTGTCTTGCGTCTGCGGCTAACGCCTTCAATGCCGGCGACTTTCATCAGTCGGGCCACCCGGTTTTTGCCCACCAGGTGACCTTCCTCTCGAAGTTCCGCCGTAATGCGGGGAGCTCCATAGGTCCGACGACTTTGCTGGTGGATCCCGTTGATTGTTTCCAGAAGACGAGCATTCGCTTCATCTCGAGTCGAAGGTCCGCGATCGACCCACGCGTAGTAGCCACTGGTGGAGACACCCAGCAAACGGCACATGGTGGTGATTGGATAGTCGGCCTGATTCACTTTCACGAACCTGAAGACTTCTTGGAAATAGGATCGCTCTCCCGTGCGAACCAGGCCGCGGCTTTTGCCAATATTTCCCGCTCAACCCTCAGCTGCCTATTTTCTTTGCGCAACTTCCGCAGCTCGGCTCGTTCTACCGTCGTCAGGCCGTCTCTACGACGGCCTTCATCCAGGTCTGCCTGGGCGATCCAGTTGCGGATCGTCTGTTCGTTGGGTTCAAACTCTCGGGCCAGCTCACCGGGTCTGCGCCCGGCTCGATGAAGCTCGACTATCTGCTGGCGAAACTCGGGTGGATAAGCTCGTCTTGTTCTTGGCATCGTATCCTCCATTCTCCCAAAGGATTAGGTGTCCACGAAACCGGGGGAACTCCACACTGACCCTGCCTGCGTTGCTGACGGGCTCGGAAGTGACCTCGGCAATCGTGGTCCCGGCTGAACTAAGCACCGAAAGCCGCCCGTTCCCATTCGGTCCTCTTCCCAGGCTCGCGATCATTGATCCCGTCTCCGACAGGGTGCTAATCACCCCGGCACGGAAGCTGTCTCCTCCCAGGGCCACGACCGGGTTGGAGAGGCTGTTGGATAAGACAAGGGTGCCCACCCCCGGAGCCAGGCGGGACAATTCAGCGAAAGGGCGACCTGAGGCGTCAAGAAGACGCAGGAGGCCCTGATTGCTTTCCACAGCCAGCTCCGCCGTGCTTCCTCCCAACTCGTTGGTCAAGGCCAGAAAGCCGGCCGCACCTGCTTTGCCCAGGACGATGTTGTCGTCCAGATGTTCGGAGCCAACAGCATTGGGAGCAATAGCATCCTCATCGACCGCTTGGTTTGCAATCTTGTCGCCGGTCACGGCCGCATTTGCTAACTTGGAAGTCGTGACTGCCAAGTTGGATATCTTGTCGGTTATGACGGCCCGGCTGGCCAACTTTCGTGAGTTGACCGCCTGGTCTCCGATTTTGGTGGTGACAACCGCTCCATCTGCCAGTTTCACCGTCGTCACGGATCCGTCGGCCACAGCACCCGGTGTCGCCACTGGCAGCGAAAAAAGGAGACCCTCCTCGACCATGAGACTGATCGCCGCCACCGGAAGAGTCGACGTGATTTCAAGGATGCCGTCCTCTTCAACCCCCAGAGGTTCCTCGTTGAGGAAAAGGGCCGTGTGCGACATGGGGGAGAGAACGAAGCTGACCTCCTTCTGAAATTCACCCAGGGCATCGAATACCCGGGCCGTCACGAGACTGGCATTGTCAGGATGGGGATTTGCAGCCGCAAAGCCGGTCTGACTCCCGTCCTCGACGAAACTGAAGAGTCTTTGTCGATCGGAAACGACGGCCGGCAGGACTCCGGCTGTTCCCACACCTTCGATTTCAAAAACCAGCGCCGCGGTAAAGGGTCCGTCGGCCGAGAGGCGTGCCCAACCGGTGACGAGGAAGGGCGTCTCCCGTCCGTATTGAAGCGTCGTGGAAGCCCCCACTGCCAGAGTGGTCGAGTCGTCCAGCAACGGGCTGCCGTCAGATCGGAAGAGATCGATCCGCACCGTATTCTGGGTTGTGTCGGCATTGGCGATAGAAATCAGAGTCATGGCTCCTTCGCCCAAGGCGACATGGGGGAAGACTTGAACCTGCTCCCCGATCTGGGAGCGCAGGACGGAGATCGGCAGGAGCACGAAGATGAAGATAGGTAAGGCGCGCTGAATAACGGACATACTGCCTCCTTTTTCGGCTGGTTTCAGGATAACGGGGGGCAGCCCATGGGTCAGTGATCGCGGCGACAAACAGCTGATCTGAAACTTGATTGGAAGGGACGGGGATACCTCAGGCTGTCTTAGAGTTCTCTCCCCGGATGACACTGAAGTGGTTGCGGATGTGTGGGGCCTTCCCAGGCCGCGAGAGGACCGTCAGGGCCAAATCTAAAGATTCTATTTTCAATAGAATCGCCGCCTCAGGGCGCCTCCCACGGTTCTGAAACTCGGCTTTCCTCTGCGACATCATTCCCTCCTTTGTGGCTACACGGGAGCTCAGTTTCTTTTCCTGAATGATCCCGCCACCGGCCGGGGGATGGGCTGATCTGAGTCACCCATTCAGGGTCACTTTCTTGAGTTGGTTCGACAGCCTTTCAAGATCGCTCCTTCTGGAAACCAGATACTCAGTAGTGGAGTCCGCTACCGCATTCCCAACGCCCTCCGAGCGGAAACTTGACGCAAATGCTCAGCGTTTGCCCGTGATATCTGAAGCCGCCAAGGTCATCCCCCCGGCCCGCCCGATTCCGGTGCCGGCTGATCCGTCCCACGCGTGATTTTGACGCGAATAACGCCGTTGTCATCAAACCAGAGCGGGTCGATGGCCAGGGACCGCTTCCAGCCGTATTCCTCGCTGTCCTTTTGGTGGTACACCATCCAGAGCCGGCCGTCGGGTCCCGTGGTGACCGAATGGTGTCCGGGCCCGAAGACGCCGTTTCCGCGTCTTGCGATGGGGTTGCCGGTATGCTTGGAAAACGGGCCCGTCGGCGAGGCTGCGGTCGCGTAGCCGATCGCGTAGTCGGGTCCGTCGGCGCTGCTACCTGAGTACATCAGGTAGTACCGGTCCTGGTGCTCGAGCATCCACGGCCCCTCTGTGACCTGGCCCCTGGTCTTTTCCCATGGCTCAGTAGGCTGGATGACCACCGTGCTCGGGCCCTCTTTCGTCAGGGGGTCCGCCATCGGCTGAACGACGATCTTAAAACCCCGCAAATCGACGTAGTACAGATACAAGCTCCCGTCCTCATCCTGGAACAGGTGGGCATCGATAGCACCCCGTACCAGAGTGCCCCGGTCCTGGAAGCGACCGAGCGGTTCGTCTGAGACGGCGACGCCGACCAGCTTGCCGCCGCCGGGCTGGTTCACCGTGTAATAGAGATAGAACCTGCCATCGCCCCGAGCGTGGTGGAAAACATCCGGAGCCCACAGACCACCACGCTGGTCGACGAACACTGTGGAGCGGCGTTGCCAGTGCACGAGGTCGTCGGAAACGAAGGCTTCATAACCTCGCCTGCCGTGAGTCGGATAAACGAAGGCTTCATAACCTCGCCTGCCGTGAGTCGGATAGAGGTAGTACGTCCCCTCGAATAGGATGACGGTCGGATCCGCTGCTTCAAGGTGTTCGATGATCGGGTTACGATACGTCTGTTGCGCAACGGCTGCGGTATCGACGCTGAAGATGAGCGCGGCGATCAGCAAGGAAATGAAGTGTCTCATCGAGGTACTACCCACTTGAGTGAAATCGTAGCTCTTTCGGATAGCCCAAGCCTCGACCTCCCAGGAACTATTAACTCTCTGGTTTCCAGAATAAGTCCATTATCCGTGCTTCGCTACCACTTTGCGTCCGAAGAACTCCTGCACAGCAAGTCTATAGATGTAGGGAGGATCGATGGCCGCAGCCCACTTTGCCTCTCTCAGAACCCTGATTTCAAACAAATTTCCTCTTGAGCCGTGTTTAGTTCTGGCCTTTCCTGCGCGACTCTTGAATGACCACGATGTCCTCGCCCAGGATTCCGCTGCCATCGGCCAGGCTGCCGGTCAGTTGCAACACAAGTACATCGCCGTCGTCAACCTCTCCGATAGCCACGATCAGTTCGAGTAGATTAAATTTCAGGGAGAGATCCGGGAATCCATCGGGACCTTGCTCCGTGCAGTCAAAGATATCGGCCTTGCCACTAAACGGTTCAAAGGGGGTGGCCACATCCTCCAGAGATGATCGCAGGGGTGCCACACCCATCAATCGGACAGATGTAGGATCGATCTGTGTGACATCGAAGTCGGACGTCCCTGGAATTGCCAGCGGAATAAGCCCGCTGGCATTCACATTCAGAGGGTTCGGGCAGCCGGCTGGATGGATATCCAGGGCTACTTCAACGGTAAACACTGCGACATCGCAATCGGAAAACGAAGTATTTCCGGCCGGATCAGTCGCAGTGGCGGCAATCACTCTCCCCAGCGGACACAGGGAAAATACCCGTGAAGTTGGCGTCGCCAGAGCCATTGGTCATCGCATCGGTGGACCCGAGAAATAGTTCACCCTCGCCAAACCGTGATGGGTCACAGTTCGCATTGGCGAAGAATTCGATCCTGTATTCGGTATTGGGATTGCTATGGAGTGTTCCTTCCACACTCCCCGTAGTAGCGAACGTCAGCTGCGGGAAATTTTGCAGGTTGTTGGGTCCAATGTCGCTGTCGCCAATATCATTTGAAGTGACTCCCTTGGCACCCAGGTCGATGCCCAGACCCGCACCCAGCCCAGTTGATAGGTTGGAGTGGATGGAATTACCCAGGATAGAGTTGCCGGAAATCAGGTTGCCAGTACCCGGCATTGTCCCTCCAATCGTCGTTTCCCGACAGGCGAAGACTCCCATCTTGTTTCCCAGGGGTTCGGCTCCTATGATGTCGGTTCCAATGAGGTTCCCCTCGACCCGACTTCCTGCGCTGGGACTAGCCCCACAGATAAAAACGCCACTTAGTCCGTTGCCCGAGATCAGATTGCCGGCGCCGGCGCTGCTCCCCCCGATCTGGATGTTATCGCCTCGGAAGACAAGGATACCGTGCCCATTTAAGCCCAAAGAGTTGCTCCGGTTGGGAAGAGCATCCAGGCCAGCTGCGTCGGTGCCGATCAGATTGCCGATCACCTGGGTGCCGCTGCCTGGTTGAATGTTGATTCCAGCGTTTTGATTCCCGGAGATCAGATTACGAGAGGCAGGAGTGGTGCCTCCAATCACGTTGTTGCTCAAGTGAGCCGTATTGAATCCAATGAACACGCCTCCCCGTGTCCCTGTATTTCCCAGAGGATGGCATCCGGCGACATCAGTCCCAATGAAGTTACCCGCGATCTTATTATCGCCATTTTCGTCCAGCCAGATCGCACTCCCTTGGAACCGGTTGATGACAAGGCCTCGTATTGGGGGCGGACCCCGGTTGTGAGTAACCATCGATGACGAGCGGATCTGTAATCGTGGGCAGGGCGGAGCCTGGCTGGATCGTATGGGGGCCAATCCCTGGAATGTCAAAGCTTATCGTGTCGAGGCCAACACTTGCATTGGCCGCCAGAATTGCTTCGCGCAAGCTGCAATGTGTCCCGTCACAGATTCCGTCATCCAAGTCATCCGTTGAGTTGACGGAATAGGCAGTTTGTGCCTGTGCGGCACAAAAGATCAAGAGTGTCACGAGTAAGCTGGCGGCCTGAAGGAATCCTTTTGGGTCCCTGACGGCCAGCCGCACAAGAACAAGTCCTCTAACTTCGGTCTCTACTATCATCTAGTGCCCCCTTCCTGGTTTGATTGACAAAAAAACTAGTCCAGTGAGCCGGTCTTAAAAGCCCACGCTTGGAGTCCTAGACCAGCCTCTCGGCTTGTGTTGTCCAGCCTAGTACCTCCGCCACCGACTGTCGGGCGAGAGGACAAAGTTATCGATTGTAAAGCATTGCCAGCGTGGCACTTCCGACACTTCGATACGAGAGCGCATGAGAAGTTAAGGATTCTCAGATTGATAATTTGCAAGCGAATTTGTGCGCCACATGCCGATGGCGCACCTTTTCGCATGGGGATTCTCTTGGGAGAACAGGCGCGGAGAAGCTAGAATAGGCCGGATCGTTTGGGTGTGGTCCAATGGAATCTATAACGGCTAGCTCAAGAGAGCGGCTCACCTCCTGGAAAGAGATCGCGGCTTATCTGGACCGTGGGGTTCGAACGGTCCAAAGGTGGGAGAAGGAAGAGAATCTTCCCGTTCATCGACACACCCACAACACCGGCCACTTTTCGGTCCACGCCTATCGCTCCGAACTGGACGAGTGGCTGGCAAACCACGATATCCAGGCGAACGGTAAAAGGAACAGCTCTTGGACTCCCAAGTATGTGGGCCTGACTTGTCTGGCAGGGGTGTTGGCCATCTCGCTTGCCGGAGTTTTCTTCTGGTCTCGAGGCCTTTCTTCAGGGCCGGTTACGAGGTTGGTTGCTACTCCCGCGCCTAATGTCCGAGTGAGCCCCAGACGGCCGATGGCTGATCTAGCAATCTCGCCGGATGGAAGGCACCTTGTCTACGTCGGCGAGAAGGCTGGCGTCGCTCAACTCTACGTGAGACCGCAGGACGATTTCGAATCCACAGCAATTCCTGGGACTGAAGGAGTCGAATCTTGGCCCTTTTTCTCCCCCGACAGCCGTTGGGTGGTTCCTTCGATCGGTTTACTTTTGCAGGTAAGGACAACAGATGGCCCGCTTGGACTCCCGATGGCCGATCGATCACGTTCGCGGCCACCCGAGATCACCGTGGCGGACTCTATCGAAAAGCTGCGGCAGGGGGACAGTCTTCCGAACTCGTACTGAGTTTGATGCACCAGTTCGCTGGCTTCAAAGGATTTGATGTCGGGTTCGCTTCCTGGTCCCCGGACGGGCGATTCCTGGCTTTCTCGAATGGTAACGATATCGGTATCCTTCCCAGGGATACTCCCGAACAACCCCGCCCCCTTTTCTCAGATCCACGCGCTCAAATCTCTCCCGCAATCTCTCCGGACAGCAAATGGATTGCCTACGTCTCGAATGAGACAGGACGGCAGAAAGTCTTTGTGCGCCGCTTCGATCTGTCACCTGGGAAGTGGTTGATCTCGGGTAATAAGGAGGGGCTGCAACCCTTGTGGTCGCCCGATGGCCGCGAGCTTTTTTTACCGCGACATCAGCGGTTCGGTGATGGTGGCGCCGATTACTACGGAATCGGGCTTTGAAGTAGGAAAGCCTCGAGTCTTGTTGGCTGGAGACTACTCGATGAGATTTCCTCAAGCGAGCTACGATATTTCCCCTGACGGCAAGCGTTTCTTGATGATCAAGCAAGAGGGCGGAGTAGAGGGCAGAAGTGAAATCCGCGTGATCCTGAACTGGTTTACTGAACTCAACTGCCTCGTGGAGAGGAATGATGTCCCCTCCATCTCTCCGAGCGGAAACAGTAACTAAATCGTCAAGTCTCTCAGCCTGCAAGACCTAGCCAGAATCAATTTTGCCTGTCGAAAACGAGTCTCTGCACTCTACCTGCATCGATGATAAGGCTGGTGGCGGCGCGGGCGCTGTTTCGTTGAAGGTGGAGTTGAGGCAAAGCGCGGTGAGCGCTGGCGAATTCGTCGGGCCCAAGCGGATTCGACCATGGCTGCTATGGTGCGCAGAAAGGGAATCTCCGTCAGCTTGGAGGAGATAGCCTGTGTCCACTTCCTGGCTGTAATAGCTACCCTCTACAGCCGCTAGTTGATCTGCAGTCCACTTTGTGGGTTCGATTCGGGTGGTCCGGCTTACCACACCGGCCAATTGAAGCACAGCTCCGCTGATGTTGTCGGACGAGTCGCGTTCGAACTCGATGACGGCGCCGAAAGTGGGTGCTTCGAGACGGTTTTCCGACACCGTCAGAAAAGGAACTCCGTTGGTGGTGATCTGATCTCCCTCCAGCCGGAGCGAAAGGAGACTCCCGTCGGGCATCCGATAATCGCCACTCAGTGATGCCAGTTGCGCGGAATCGAGTTCCACTGTTTCGAGCTCCTTCGACGGTGAAGGGCTTGCTTGAAGCTGGGCTGGCTCCGAGTATTCTCCTTCCAGATAGAGGTCAGCAACCTGATAGGAAAGTCCGGTTGGATTCGTGCCTGCGAGGTTGCAGAGGACGGCAATGGAAAGGTGCTGATCGGGGAAGCGGATCAACTGAGTGCGGAAGCCTTTGAAGGCCCCGCCATGACTGACGGTCTCGAGGCCGCGGCGCTGACTCCGCCAGCAAGATGTAGTTCGAATTGCTGTAGAGATAACGGTCCCCAGGTTTGAAGTTGAGACCCTGCTGGCGATAGAGGAGTTCCAGAATCTGACGATTATTGGTGTAGGCGCGGTCGGACTTTCCGGCCAGACTATGGAGACCAAAGTAATCTCGTATACCGCTGGTGTGGTGGACCAGGTGACGAACGGTGATCGTCTCACCCAGATCGGGAAACTCGGGGATGTGCTGGCGAATGTCAGCTTCCAAGTTGAGCTTCCCAGCAAGTTCCAACAAGGCGACGGCAGCGGCTGTGAATTGTTTGGAGGTGGAGGCGATATAGATGACCGAATTGGGAGTGAGAGGAGTATGGGTCTCAAGATTTGCCATCCCATACCCACGTGCAAAGGTGACCCTACCTCTTTTGATCACAGCACAGATACAACCCGGAGATTCGGGAGTGGCGTAATCGGCAAAGATCTCGTCGATAGCGTTGTGGACTGGATGCTCCGGTGGGGAGCAGGCAGTCAGAACGAGGAGAACAAGGCTCGTCAGGGGTGTGGCTCTCATGGTTGGATCCTCCAGGACGAGTCTAGAGGGCGCCAGGGGGACTGTAAATGCCGAGAGCGAGCGGTTAGTCTCTACCTCCGACTTTCCATCACTGCACGGCTCAGTGTGCAGCGTCCTAGTGCCCGCCCTATCCTCTCGCCTCTCAGTTCCTTCGATTGCCTGAGCAAGCCCTCACAGCTAAGATTGTAGAAACTCATTCCCGGAATGGAGCGCGGGGTGGTCGGCAAGTCGATAGGTCACTACACAATCGAGGAGAAGATCGGTGAAGGCGGCATGGGCGAGGTTTATCGCGCCACGGATAGTCTCCTCAAACGCGATGTTGCCCTGAAGTTCCTCCCCGAATCCATGGCTCAGGACGAGATTGCCCGACGCCGATTCCTACGGGAAGCTCGTTCCGCAGCTGCTCTTGATCACCCCTACATTTGCCAGATTCATGAAATCGGAGAAATCGACGGCGTTGACTTCATCGTCATGGAGTTTGTCTCGGGCCGGACTCTGAGGGAGACGCTGTCCCAGGGACGACTTCCGGTCCCCGAGTGTCTGCGCTTGGCGGCAGAGATCGCAGAGGCTCTTGACAATGCTCAGGAGAAAGGGATCGTGCATCGCGATCTAAAGCCCAGTAACATCATGCTCACTTCCGGTGGCCATGTGAAGCTGATGGATTTCGGCTTGGCCAAACGGGCATCCTCAGGGGCACAAGAGGACACCCAGCAAGTCAGCGTAACGAAGCTGACGCAGCAAGGATCAACCTTGGGAACAGTTCCCTACATGTCTCCGGAGCAATTGAAAGGAGAGGAGATCGATTCTCGATCCGACATCTTCTCCTTTGGGATCATTTTCTATGAAATGCTGTCCGGAGTGCATCCCTTTATCAAGCCTGATGTCATGGCCACGGCCAGCTCGATCTTGCAGGACGAACCAGCCCCTCTGGCATTGCACCGGGACAGCATCTCCCCTGTGATTCAGTACCTGGTGCGCAAGATGCTGGCCAAGCAGCCGTCTGGCCGTTATCAGGCCGTTCACGAGATTCCCATCGATTGTTGGCGCTCAGTAGAAATAGCAGTTGGCGGGATATCGACGATGGGGGTCTGGGTATCGAACCAGTTCTGGAACACGGATTTGGGAAGGGCGCTGCGGAACGAAGTCAACGAATTTTCTTGCTCAGGGTTCTCCCGGTCCTGGCGGCGCTCCTCTTGGGTCTCATTATTGGGGCGCTTGTGATTCCGCGAAGAGGTCAGAGTCCGAGGCGGGTAGACAGGTTTGCCGTAAGTATCGCCGTTACTTCGGTCGGATTCATCACACTCTCCCCGGACGGCGGAACTTTGATTTTCGAGGGTAAAAGCGAAGGAGTGTCCCAGCTCTATCGTCGACGAATGGACAGCATGGGGTCGGTGCCGATCCCAGGGACGAAGGGGGGAAGGGGGGCATTTTTTTCTCCCGACGGAAAGTGGGTTTGTTCTTGGAGCTTGTCCATGGGAGGGCGGCTTGTCAAGGTGCCCATAGAGGGCGGAGACCCACAACCTCTGCATGCACCTCTGGTGACCGGAGGAGGGCAAGGAAGGACTGCCCTTGGACTCATGGCAACGATGGGAAACTGGGGGCCGAGCGACAGAATCATATTCTCTGACCAGAACTTGTGGCAGGTGGCGGCCGGGGGAGGGGTCCCCGAATCGATAACAACCTTGGACTTTGACGAACAAGAGATCGCTCATCTCTGGCCCGAAATCCTGCCTGATGGAAACGCGGTCTTGTTCACCGTCTCTTCCCGTTCGAAGCCCGATCGTATCGATGTGCTTTCGCTGGAGACAAGACGTCGTCACAGCCTGCTAGAGGGGAGCCGGCTGCACTATGTAGCGAACGGTATTCTCCTGTACACACGCGGTTCGTCACTCTGGGCCGTTTCATTTGACCCCCAACAGCTACAGGTGACGGGTTCCGAGGTCCTCGTCATGCAAGACGAGATCGCAGTGAACGACTTCAGCATGGCGGGAGGAATGCTCGTTTATCGTGCCGCTCGGGAGCTTCGAAAATCGCAACTCATGTGGGTCGATCGAACGGGAGAAGAGGCGCCTCTCAGTGAAGAGCCGCGAATCTACTACCAACCCCGATTGTCACCGGATGAGAACCGCTTGGCGTTCATTAATCGTTCGGAAAGCGGTCGCGAGGACATCTACGTCCTGGACTTGACGCGTAGATCCCGAACCCGAGTGACCGTAGAAGGCACATCCAATGGGAATTATATACCTAAGTTGCCAAAACTGTCAGACTATGATGGTACTATAGTTTCCATGAGGAAAGAAAAAGCACCTGGAAGGTCAGATCGCAAAGGGCTGACGATCACAGAGTTATTCGACATTTTCCCAACCGATGAAGCCGCTGAGAAGTGGTTTGAGGAGCAGAGGTGGCCTAACGGTATCAACTGCCCTGATTGCGAGTCCAAAAGGTACTCACGAGTAAATCACAAAACCATGCCCTACCGCTGCAAGGATTGCCGGAAGTACTTCAGCGTCCGCAAGGGTACGGCCATGCATTCCAGCAACATCCGCATCCGGGACTGGGCCATAGTCCTTTACATGGCGACCACCAACCTCAAAGGCATATCCAGCATGAAGGTCCACCGGGAACTCGGCATTACTCAGAAGTCCGCCTGGTACATGATGCAACGTATACGGGAAGGATTCGACCTTGGCGACAAGATCCTTTCCGGCCCCGTGGAAGTGGACGAAACCTACATCGGCGGCAAAGAGAAGAACAAGCATTCTAACAAGAGGCTTCACGCTGGTCGTGGGGGAGTTGGAAAGACTCCAGTCGTCGGAGCTAAGGACCGAACCACCAATCAGGTTAAGGCTTCGGTCATCCAGGGAACCACCCAAGAGGAACTATAAGGCTTCATCCTGGATCGTGTCGATCCCGGATCAACGGTCTACACAGACGACCACGGCGGCTACAATCGGCTCTGGTTGGACTTCGAGCACGCTTCCGTCCGTCACAGCGTCAGGGAATTTGTGAAAGGCCAGGCCCACACGAACGGCATCGAGTCCTTCTGGGCCATGCTGAAGCTGGGCTACTATGGCACCTATCACCGCATGAGCGAGAAACACTTGCAACGATACGTCAATGAGTTCTCAGGCCGTCACAACATCCGATCCCTGGATACCATCGACCAGATGGCCTCAGTGGCGAAGGGCATGGACGGGAAACGGTTGCGGTATAGGGATTTGGTGGGGTAGATTGCACGTAGTGTCAAACTCAACTTCAGTCAAAACCCCTCACGATCATATCCTCGATCCAGGAATCGAGTGCGCGGTTGAAGTGCTTAGGGTCAACGGAGTAGAGACGGTGCAATCCTGTGAAGGAGGGGAAGGCCATGCCTTCCCCGTCCCAACAGTCCAGTTCACCGGGCATTACTCCGAAGGACTAAGGGCCTTATCGGTTGCTTTAGAAAACGGTCTTCCAGTTGCTAGCCTTCGACAAACCTGGAACATGTTAGAAAACTCCCTGGAAGGTCCGCTCTGGGAGATCACGTTCTACAAAAAAGTGCCCTTCCAGGGCGATTCCGAACGCAAAGAGGTTCTCTCAGGCCACCGATGGGAAATAGTGGCTAGCAACTACCCTTAGAAATCAAACCACTGCACTCCGAACAAAGTAGCTTCCCTCCCGTCCCGGACCTGCGATTCTCAGTCTCGATATTGTTCCCAGTGTTGCAATTCGAGCAAACATGATAAACAGAAGCTTTGATTGAATGCCATGCCGATTTTCTCATTGTTTAATCTCCTTTTTGAAGGGGAATTACATATTCGTCCTGGGGGCCTACAGGGGCCATCTGACCCAATTCTCCAGACTCGTGGTCGTTAGAAGATTCGATGGCCCTCTGTTTCCATTCCGCGAGTCCCCACTTTCTCTTGTAAAGGAAAATACGACTCCTGCTCTTCTTGCGTTTTTCCGCAGACAAGGCTGAGGAAAAAGCCCGGTGAAGGTTTTGTGAGGCAACAACGAATCCTCTCTCTTCTGCCGCCTCGGTAATATGCTTGGAGGACATCCAATCTTTATTCTCTCGCAAAATATCAACAATTACGTCAATCTTCTTTTCGCCACCGTTGGAGAATACTGGAGGCTTGTTTTTGGATTCGTCCGCCATAAGATACTCTTGCAGTCGTCGAACAAAATCCGGCTTTTCACCCATGAGGATTGCTAGTTCGGTGAAAAACTCGTACTCCTTCTTACGTTCTTGGGCAAGTCGAGAGATTGTTTCACGCTCAATCGTCATGACGCACCTCCTCCTTTTGGTGTTGACTTTCAATCTTGTAGAGTGTGAAAATAGGCAAAGCCCCCGCTTAGGGGGAGAGGGTTTTATGCCGCAAAAAACTGCGGGCATATCTTTCCTTTCGTCGTGCCAGGGATGGGCGCTAACAGACAAAACGCTTGCACCCATCCTTGGCTATTCTTGGTCCTGCTCAGAGTAGCACGGCTTTGTGCATAACAACAAGTTTATCCGCGAAATCTGTGTAGGCTGGATGATTCAGGCTCTACCAATTTTGATCCTACCCTGAATTGATCATATGCCAAAAGAAGCAATGCTACCGCCTCATGTCGAAGCTGAGGATATCGCCAGGGCCGCTTCCTAAGGTTGTGACGGGCTGAAACTTCCTGGATGTAACGGTCGAGATGCTTAGGTGAGAGCCGATGAAAGGTTCCGGTGTTCCGATAACCAGGAGGCGTCACCATGAAGAAGGAGAAGCCGAAACGAGGCCGCCCAGAAATCCGAATTCTAAACATCGACGCAACCCCGGAGTACGCGGCCCGAGCAATCTTCTCCGTAGCGGATGCCAAGATCAAGAAGGGTCCCACCAAGAAAACGGAAAGGTCCGACTAGGGATCTCTTCCCACCTACCCCATTCCTTCAGCTTGGCAACTTAGGTATATAATTCCCCATCCAATCGGTGGCCCGTTTGGACCCCGGATGGAACCCGAATCGCGTTTACCTCGGTGAGGCAAAAAACAGGTATCCGCAACAATTTGTTCTGGAAAGCGGCCGACGGCGGTGGCAGTGCCGAGGAGTTGTTGCTCAGCGAATACTCTCTCATTCCCCACTCGTGGTCTCCCGATGGCCGAACGCTCTCCTTCTACGAGGTCAATCCGGAGACGGGGCGAGATCTTTGGGTTCTTGCTCTGGAAGGAGAGCCGTCCCCGTTTCTGGTGTCGCCCTTTGACGAACGCTCACCCGTGTTCTCACCTGACGGTGAGTGGATCGCCTATGTCTCTGACGAATCCGGCCCCGATGAAGTCTATTTGATGAGATACCCGGACGCCGGAATTCGCGTTCCGGTCTCGACGGACGGCGGGCAGGAGCCCGCCTGGTCCGGTGACGGCGGCGAGCTTTTTTATCGTAACGAAGACCAAATGCTAGGGGTGTCCATGGTCACGAAGCCGACTCTGGAGATTGGGCAGCCGACACTCCTTTTCGAAGGTCGGTACGACAGAGACGATGCCGCGTCGGGAAATCCGAATTATGACGTCACCGCCGACGGTCAACGTTTTGTCATGGTCAAGGGGGTTGAAGGATCCGACCAACGCCAGATCCAGGTGGTCACGAACTGGTTCGAAAAACTCAAACGCCTCGTGTCGGCAGGCCAGTAAGCGAAAGAAGGCCCTGATCACGATCGTCTATGACCAGGGGCGGACGCACCACGAGACTGGTGTCATAAGCTGCAACGTCTAGGCAATGTGATGCAAGGCTCTCACGACCTTTTCGGGGGTAATCGGAAAATCAAAAATGCGCGTTCCTATCGCATCCGCGACGGCGTTTGCGATTGCCGGGGCGACTGGCGTCAGAGATGGCTCCCCGATGCCTTTCGCGCCAAATGGACCTTTGCCGCTGGGAGACTCCAAGATAATGCTGTCTACTCTCATCGGCACGTCCATCGCAGTCGGCATGAGATATTCGCTAAAAGAGGGGGTAACGAGTATGCCGTCCTGGTATATGAGATTCTCGGTTAGTGCGTAGCCGTGACCCTGTGCCGTACCACCCTCGATTTGGCCCTCGACTGCCTGGGGATTGATCGCCTGTCCGACATCGTGAGCCGCCACACTCTTGAGAATCGTCACCTCCCCGGTCTCAATATCCACACTGACTTCAATCGCGTGAGCACCATAGACGTAGTCCGGATGAACTCGCCCCTGCCCGGTCTCACGATCGACGGGATCGGTAAATGGCGCCTTTAAAATTGACAATTCCGAACGGTGAATGCCCTCAGATGCGCAGAGCGCGACAAGCTCACTCAGTTGGATGCCATATTCGGGATGATTGACGTCGTAGGCCCGTCGGTCGCTCAGATCAATAAACTTTTCATCCACGGCCAGTGCTACTGCTGCACGAGCAATCAGGCGACCCCGCACCGCTTCAGCCGCCTTCTTAACAGCATTCCCAGTCATGTACAGAGCACGTGTAGCTGTCGTTGTGCCGGCCAGCGGAGTAGCTGCCGAGTCACTGTGATGAACTCTCACGTCATCCAGATGTACACCCAATAGTTCGGCAGCGATTTGTGCCAACGCGGAGATTTGTCCCGCACCGATGTCAGTCACCCCTGATCGGACCACGACTGTGCCGTCGACTTCGCTCCCCACCCAAGCCTCGGACGTATCGTGGAGCCAGGTTATTCTTCCGTAACTCTGTTGATAACAGGCCACCCCACGACCGATCTTGAACGGACCCGCATCGCTACTTCTTTCGCCAAGACCATGAAGTGCCGCGTCCATGCATTGTTCGGTCCAGACAGCGCTATCAACTGGGTAGCCGGTTGCGATGCTGTCGCCCGTTCGCAGGAAATTACGTCGCCGCAAATCGGCTGGACCGATACCCAGACATCCGGCCGCTTCATCCATTTGCTGTTCATACGCTATGCAAGCCTGGGCCGCACCAAATCCTCGGAACGCGCTGGTGTACATATTGTTGGTGGCCACCGCCCTGGCATTCACAAATACGTTATCCGCCCGATACGGTCCCTGAATGGCGGTCACGCTGTAGAGCAAGACGTAGGGACTCAAATAGACATAGGCACCCGCATCGGCGGTGATGTCGGCTTGGACTGCGGTTATTTTTCCTTGATTTGTGAAACCGGTCCGTAGCTTGATATCAAAAGGATGGCGTTTGCCGTGCCCGAACATCGAATCTTCGCGGGTATAGATCATCTGCACTGGCCGCCCGGTCTTCTGTGTTAACAGCGCCAGATAATACAGCCGCTAGATTGCCGGTCAGCATGCTGTTGATGTTTTGCTCGGAAATGTGCGAGAACATCACGGTTGCGCCGGTCGGCGTAGCCGCGATGGGCTCCGGCGCGTTGTCGGCCAACCAGCTCTGGGAGCGATCCATGAAACCTCGTACCTGCCGCGTGGGTAGCTGCCCCACCGTGGCGGTGACCCGAGTGGCCGACTTGTCGATGTTGATCCGGTCATTCAGATCCAGACCGAAAGGCAAAGAGAGCTCGAACAGCAGCAGGTACTGAGCCGCCAGTTCGCGGTCGTCCGGCACCATGTACCAGTCGGAATCGTCGCCGTGCATGTTTTTGTTGAGCCGTTTGATGATGTCCGAGTAACTGTAGACGTGGGTCACCTCGGGTTGCTGCCGCAGCCACCCGGTGAACGACTCGAGGGTGGCGAGGTACGCAGGATTGCTGATTCCGCCCGCTTCGCCGGACTCGAGCGAGTACTCGATAAAGTAGATGCCGTTGAGATGTTCGATTCCGAACTCGGCATCGTTGCGGAACTGGACCCGGTGATCGAAGTAACGCACCCACTCGTCGTTGAGATCGATGGTCGGAACGAGCGCCGTCAAAACCAGGGTCAGGAGGGCGGAAACCACCAGAATCGGCTTGTAGCGTGCTACCACGTACCCACTCAGTCGGTCGAGCCAGCCGGACCCGGCCCCTTCGGCGGCCGCCTTCACTTTGACCCGCACAGGGAGCAGGCTCACCAGCGCGGGCAGAAAGGTCACCGAGTACACAAAGGCGGCGGCAATGCCCATAGCGGTGATGTTCCCCAGGTTCCAGAAGGGAGGCGAATCAGAGGCATTGAGGGAGAGGAATCCCACGATGGTCGTGACGCTGGTGACAAAGACGGGAACCAGGTTGATGCGTAGACTCTCTTTGAGGGCCTCAATTTTGGCGCTTCCCTCGCGCATCAGGGCGAACATCGAGATCAGGATGTGGATACTGTCGGCAATGGCCAGCGTCAGAATGATGATGGGAGCGGTGACGTCGATCGGGTCCAGCGTGATCCCCAGATATCCGGCGATACCAAGAGCTGTGGCGGTCGACATCCCGATCAAGAGAAGAGTGGCAATGGTGCCGCTGGCACTCCGCAACGTGAAAACCATGACGCCCAGAAGAACCAGGCACATCAAAGGGATCAACGTCATCGCATCCTGAGCCCCGGCCTCGGCAAAGGCATTGTTGAGCATCGACACGCCGGAGATCGCGATGTGGACGCCGGGATACTGCTCCTGAATCTGCGACGCCAACTGGCGGGCATGAGCGGCCGCCTCCGGGACCTCCGACAGACTCTGCTCGGGGTACTGGAGAGTCACATTGATTCCGGTGGTGTCGGCATCGTCCGAAAGCAGGTTGCCGTTGAGAAGCGGTTCGGCCAAGGCGAGCTGGCGGCGCTCCGACAACTCACTTGCCGAGAGCGAAGGACCATCTCGGATCAGGTCGTCCACGGTCAGGTCGTCGCCCTCGGCCGAGCTGTGCTGGAAGTTGGTGATCGAGTCAACGCGGATGACGTAAGGGATCTTCCAGGCTTCGTGGGTGAGTCGCTCGATGGCCTCCGTCATCCGGGGCGTAAAGATCCTGCCCTCCTGAGGCTGGACGACGAACAGGATATTGTCGTTTTTGGTGTAGGTCTTCTGGAAATCCTCAAAGGCGACGAGGCAGGGATTCTCGGGACTGAAGAAGACCCGGTAGTTGTTCGAGAACTCCAGAAAGCGCGCGCCACTGGCAGCGGTCCCGGCCACGATCAAGGTGAGAGCAATGACGATCCAGCGCCACCGGACGACGAAATCGGCAAGCCGAGCTGCCAATCGATCCGTGGCAGAGTAGGTTCGCTTGGGACGGCCTTCCCGGCCGTTTCGGGGTTGGTTCTGCATGGGGTTTGTGTCCTTTCGAAGGTCGTTTTAATCAGAATGTATGTTCTGTAATCAGCAAATTTTTTTCTGCTTCTCCCTCCAGGGCTGACAGCGAGGCCTCGACACTGCGGCGGATCGTCTTCAAGCCGAATCCCAGTCGCAGCATCAGGGAAGAGCTCTGGTTCAGGGCGGTCAGACTGACCGCCCAGTTCTCAATGTCAAGGGCGGGATTGACCTGTTTTCTCCTTTTCGCGTTCTTGAGTGCGTTGCGGAACACCCCGAACATCTCCTCGAAGAAGGCCTGCACGTCGGCTGCCACCTCCCGGTCACTGCGCGCCATCTCGATGGCGGTGTTGCAGACGAGGCAGCCACGCTTGGCTGCTTCTGTAGCCCCCAGCTCCAGCAGAGACTCGAAATAGCCACGGATCTCCGGCAAAGCTGCCTCTGGCCGGCGAAGGTCGGCTTGAAACTCGTTCCGGAAGCGCTCCATGTAATGGGCCAGCGCCGCTCGGAAGAGGTCTCGCTTGTTTCCAAAGACATCGTAGAGCCCATAACGGCTGACCTGAGTCGTGTTGACGATGTCCTCATAGGAGGTATCACTGTATCCCTTTTCCCAAAACAGGGCGATTGCCTGCTCGAGGGCGGTGTCGGGGTCGAACTCTCGTGGTCGTGCCATGGATTACAGAATATACATTCTGTAATGAGTTGTCAACAATTTTCGAAAGAAAAGTCCGGTCTTTGATGGAGTGACCTTCGAGTGCCTAGGCGGGTCTCTCTGTGGGAGGCGTGCTTCCTGCTCCGGGTAGAACGCTTTTTTTAGCGCCCGTGATTTCTTGATTGAGCAGAGCCTCCTCGTCGGGGTAGGGGTAGATGGTTGGGGCATGGTGCTGCATGAGTCCGCCCGTGTCAGCCGTCGGCCCATAGGTGCTGTGCAGATCATGATTGAGCATCCGTAGCATAGTTGTCTGCTGGCCACGGTGGTGAGCGGTATGTGCAATTCGTCGCAACATGATCCAAGCCCGGGTCCTTCTCACGTCGAAGAACTGAACGCCTTGCTCCCACCACGCCTCATCCTTGTGGCGCAATTCTTCCAGTCGCTTTGCGGAATCTAGTGCATATCTACGTATGAACTCAAATCGAATCTCCGTCGCGGGAAGCGGAGGAGCCCCGACATCGACGCCGAGGACTTCTTTGAACCACAAGTCCTCGCTGACACACTGATGAACCATTTGTTCATGCACGCTCCGCCCCCGGGTGTCTTCGTGATGAGGACGGGCGGTAAGTTCCTCGTCTTTGAACATACTCCAGACACTCAGCACCTTGATGCGCTCTGTTTCGTACGTGTCCACGATAAACCGATAAGTCATGGGGCCCTCCACTGGCGACAGGTCGGAGCGATCTCTTGGGTGCCTCGATGGACCGATTGATGATTCCGACCGTGAGCTGCTCAAAGGTCTCACTCCGACCGAGGCAAAACAGCTTGCGGAACTGCTCGCGCGCGTAGGCAACGATCAGGAGTGATTTTTCTCCCTAATTATACAACGCGTAGATTATCTACGCGGTGAATATCAAGGTGTCTGAGGTCAGTCCGTGGTACTTCTCACCCCACAAAGCCGTATAGCTCCGTTGGTCGTGGTTGCCGGCCGATGAGACCGCAACCTTATAGAATTCCGGATAAGTGAGGATGGCGTGAGCCGAGGCGAATCCCCCGCCCGAATGCCCGTAGATTCCGACCCGGTCCAGGTCCAGATAGGGGTGCTTCGGAAGTAACTGACCCAGAGCAGCGATGTGATCCTGGATAGCTCCGGCGCTCTGCAGGTTGCCGTAGGAGTAATCGTCAAAAGACTTGGACCTTAGGGGCGTGCCGCGACCATCCACCATCACGACTACAAAGCCCAGCTCCGCCATCGATTGCGCGCTCAAGAGACCAGCCGAAAAGGATTTTGGTACACGGGCCGCCTGGGGCCCGGGATAGATATCATCCAGCACTGGATAGCTGGATGCGCTTGCCTGCATGTCCTCATCAAACAGGTAGCTGCTGCGTGTCATCCCCAGTGGATCAAATACCATCTCCTGCGCCAATTCGTTGAGTCCACGTTGCGCGGCTTGCTCGACCACCTGCTGCAACAGAACATACCCCTCACCGGAGTACCGATATTCCGCACCCGGATCGACGATAAACTGGAGTTGATCGTCTGGGGCGAACAGCTCCTCGTAGTTGGTGGCAGTGAAGTTTATCCGACTTCGCCAATTCGGAAGACCGCCGAGATGGGCCAGCAGCATCCGTGGTGTGAGGCCAGCCGATCGCTCATCGTGACCCAGTTCCGCAGCCACAGGGTCGGCGGCTCCTATCGGCGCATCCAGGTCCAGCACGCCGGCGCGAGCCATCGCCAGCACAATATATGCAAACACCGGTTTGCTGATCGACGCTGCCTCGAAAACGGTCGCTGCATCGACGGCCTCTTCAGTTTCCTCATTCAGGTGGCCGGCAACGCGCTGGTAGAGGATTTCTCGATCATCAAACAGTGCAAACGAGTACCCCGGAACTCCATGCTCAGTGGCCAGATCATCGAGGACTTGGTCGAGGTCTGCAAACCTGGAAGTTCGGTTCGTTGGCAGACAAGAGACCACGATAGCGAGCGGGAGCAGCAGGAGGGCGAAAAATCTGAATTTCATGGTGATGGCCATCTTACTTGACTAACCTGGCCAAGCTTCTCGGTCAGAAGCTACTCCACAAAGGCCACGATTTCACGAGGACAGATATTGCGACGATCCACCCTGAATCTTGACTTCGAGAGGAAGGACTCAATAGTGCCGGATACCAAAGCGGCAGCTTAATTTTTTAAAGAATCGTCTAGTTTTCGCCAGCGATCCCGCTGCAGCAAATCGACTCGCCTCCCGGCTCAAGAGTCGTCCTCCGGCCCGAAACTCGCCGATTTGGAGTGCGCGTAGCATGCTACCGCTTTGGTATCCGGCTGAGCGTCGTGATCTTGAGTAGCCTGAAGAGTTCGGCAACAGGCTCCGTGGCAGCACGCACTCCGAAGGGCTTCGCCAAAAATTTTCCCGAGCCGCTCGCTGGTTTGAGGCGGAGTTTCGCTGGGAGCACTAGGCATCCCCTCTCCACTTCACCCATGAACGATAGTTCTTGGGAATGTCCAGCGTCTTGAGCTGCTCCCAAGCTTTCGTCACCTGGGCCCTTGTGGCATTCTTTTTCGGCTTGCGAAGAAGTCGCTCACGAAGTTGATGTATCACCCGTGGGGAATCTGTTGGAAGGGCTCTTTGGTCTGATTGAGTCGAACGTACTCCTGGACCAGCTCTCGGTAGGTGAGCTTTGTGCCTTTGACGAGCTGCTCTTCCCTCCAACGATTGAGACGGTAGCGCGCGCCGGACTTCCGTTTGAGATCTGGTGCGAGCTTTCGAGCCTCTCGTTCCAGAAAAGCCTTGGTCTCCAGGTCGTTGGTGTAAACGGAAACTGGAAGACCAAGGCTGAGGCCTCGTTCGACGTCCTTGGTGCCTGACGTCGACAGGCTTCGGGTCGGACTCTTGATCTCGCCGGTCTCGAGAAACAACTTAATGGCTTCCTCGAGCTCGTCTTTACGCAGCTTGCCCGACGAGGGGATCCCAAGACTCTTGGCGAATTCCCTGAGCTCGGTCGCGTACCAATAGCCATGATCGAACTCGGTGAGGGTCATCGTGTCAGACAGTTTCATCTTCGTACTCGTCTAGGAGCCTGTCCGAGTAATGGGGTGCTAGACTGCCAGTGCCAAGCGGTAGACGAGGAATGACGCGCCATAGGCGACAAGGAAGAGTCCCAGAAAAGCCAATACGGGCAACTTCCAGGATCCGGTCTCCCGTCGCATGATGGCCATTGTCGAGACACACTGCAGCGCAAAGACAAAGAAAGTCAGAAGAGACAATGCAACGGCCAGCTTGGCCCGGTCACTCGAGTCTCCGTTAGGAGCCGACAGCTGCTCTCGCAGAATCCCGGGCAGCGAGGTGTCCTCTTCATCGACTCCCGCCGAATAGACTTGGGCCAGGGTGGCTACAACGACTTCTCGAGCTGCCAAAGAGGCGACTAGGCCGATGGAAATCCGCCAGTCGAATCCAATTGGTTCGAAGACCGGCTCAATTAGTTTCCCCAGTCGGCCGGCCAAGCTCCTCTCCAATCGATAAGCCTGGGCCTCGGCCTCTCCTTGCTGCTGGACGCCTGGAGGCACCTCAACGCCGGGAAAAGCCAGGAGTGCCCACAGCAGCATTGAAACCAAGAGGATCACGGTGCTGGCTCGCTTCAGGAACCGGGAGACAGGAGACCACACTCCTCCCCAGAGAGACTTGAGCGTGGGCCATCGATAGGGTGGAATCTCGACAAAGAAGGGCATCGATTGTCCGGCGAAGGGCCCTCTCCTCAAGATCGTGGCGGCGACCATAGCACTGAAAGCACCCACCAAATAGAGACCCAACATCACCAATCCTTGCAGATTGAAGAACCCGAAGATGCTCCGCGACGGAATGAAAGCCGCAATAATCAAGGTATACACCGGCAGGCGAGCCGAACAGGTCATCAGTGGAGAAACCATGATCGTGGTCAAGCGTTGCCGAAAATCGGGCATGGTCCGGGTCGCCATGATCCCAGGAATGGCACAGGCATGAGAGGAGAGAAGGGCCACAAAGGCTCGGCCATCGAGTCCCACTACCCGCATTAGCCGGTCGATCACAAATACAGCCCGGCTCATGTATCCGATCTGCTCAAAGAAAGTCAGGAGCAAAAATAGCAAGGCAATCTGAGGAATGAAGACGATCACACTCCCCACGCCTGTGAAGACTCCGTCCACGATCAGATCCTGAACGAACCCGTCGGGAAGGACACTACTGGCCTGCACTGAGAGCCATCCGACAGCCGCGTCGATTCCATCCTGAAGAGGGACGGCCCAGGAGAATATCGCTTGAAAAAAAAGAACCATTACGAAGGCGAAAGTCAAGATCCCGAGCACTGGATGCAGTGTCCAACGGTCCAGGTAGTCGGTGACTGGAGTTCCCCGGCTGGGAACCTGGTACGCCTCCTCCAGAATCTTGTCGGCCCAGGCAAAGCGCTCCTGGGTGTCGGACGGAATCTGGATTTCGCTGCGCGGCGCTTCGCCCGTCGTCGCTGGGAGGGGAGGTTCCAACAACTTCCTTAATTCCAGAATACCGACTCCTCGGTTTCCCACCACCCGCTGCACCGATATTCCCAGCAATTGAGAAAGGATCTCTTGATTGACTCCCCCCTGGCGTGCCTGCAGTTCATCCGTCATCGTGAGGACCAGGATCACGCGCGGCCGGGTCGAGGCCTCGGACTGATCGAGCAGCCTCAAAAGCGAACCGAGGAGGGGCAAAGTGCGCCCCAGAGTCGTCGAATCGGCGACGAAGATTACTCCTTCGGGAGGGCCATCTCGATCGACGGCTCCTCGCAGATAATCGAGAGTGAGCTTTTCTTCGGGAGAGAGCGGATCCAGGCTGTAGGTTCCCGGCAAGTCGAGGATCTCGGCAAAGCGAGCATTCGGAAGATGGACCACACCGAAACTGCAATCTACCGTGACACCCGGGAAGTTCGCCACTTTGTTGCGCAGACCGGTAAGCGCATTAAAGACCGTCGTCTTCCCCGAGTTCGGACTCCCCACCAGGACCCAGCGGGATGTCTGATTCAACACGGGGAGGGGGGCGAATTCGGGGGAAGCCAAAAAGGTACCTTCAGGAACGGGTGCTAGGTCAGAACGGCGGGCAACTCGACCAGAATTCTGGCGGCCTCGCTCCTCCGCAGGCAGATGCGATTGTGTCGAACCTCGTACTCGATGGGGTCCTGGAGTGGAGAGGATCTTCTCACTGTGACGGTGCTGCCCGGAACGAAGCCGAGCTCTAGCAGTCTCAGCTCGAAAGGCGTCGTCGCCCTTAGGCTGGCAATACGAGCACTTTGCCCGACCGCCAAGGAAGAGAGCGTACACACCCCTTCAGACTCCGTTTCCACTTCCTTCAACCCTTCAACCATGACCATCCCGTCGTCTCCTTTAGTTGATAATGAATTTTATTCTCAATTTCATCTTGGATCAATAGCTGAAGGAGATCGGCACCAAAAAAAGGTTCGCAATGTAGAGCAGGAGACGTACGGTGACGCCCCCCACTCTCCCGGAATCGTGCATCCGCAGCGAACTATTCTGCTGTCTGGAAGTCCGCAGTCAGAGTGAGGGTATCCCAGTTGACGGTAAAGCTGCCAGCCGAATCCCCTCCTGCGAGAGCAATCGTGAATGTCTCGACTTCTTCGTCGGACTGGCACACGGTGAGCGGAATCTCGTGGACATCCTGGGAGGAAGCATGATCTGTACCCCATTGGCCGGTCTGGGCGTTGAAAATGAGGTGCCAGGTTTCGGCCGACACCTTTTTCAGGAAGAGACTATAGGAACCGGCCTCGACCCGGGTGTCTCCAAACTGAATATCTGTGCCCACCTGGATCACAGTGGCCTGGTTTTGCCCAAGACGCCAGGATTGTCCATCCTGGAGCTGGCCCAACATATCGCGCCCCTTTAATTGGGGGCCGGCCGTAGTCGATCGACACTTCGTGGCCGCCCAAAGTGGCGGTCGCTACACCCCGACCGGGTGGGGGAGCCGCTGGTGGGGCTGGCGCCGCTGATGTTGAGTCCCCGGTCGCCGCATCTCTCTCGGGTGAAGTGCTACATCCAACTGCCAAGACCGTGAATAAAAGCAATAGCCCGAAAACAATGATCTTCTTCATTTCCGAATCCCTCCCGGCGAGACCTCGAGGGTCCGCCAATTTTTGTGGTCATGTCTGTGAGAGAATTTTTCTCTCTTCAGGGGACGCAACGCCCCCGGAATGGGGTGTCGCAGTTTCGATCTTTCGCCCTCCCAAGATATTCTACGCAGGTTTAGCGAAAGAGTTTTTGGGATTTGCTTGCCACGCGGAGGAGGAAGCCCCGCCTGGGACTTGACGAAGTGCGAGAATGGAAAAGACCGGGATGATGCTTTGCCAAAACGAAGAGGATCTGATACTGAGGAAGGAGCAAGAATGACAACGAGAAACCTGACCTACGAAGATGCTGAGTTGACACTTCGCCTTTACGAAATCCGGCGTGAGCCCACGATGCGCAAATCGCGCGACACCATCAACAGTAGCTTCTGGCCAGAGAGCTACGAAGATGTACAGGCCGCGCTTCAATTCGATCATCCCTGCAACGCGGCTCTGCGCCAGACCTCCAGCTATTGGGAAATGGTGTACGGAATGGCTCGACATGGAATCATCGATGCCGACTATTTGATGGAGAACCAGGGCGAGGGGATTGTGCTTTTCTCCAAGATCCAGCCCTATCTGACTGAGATTCGGCGAGACTACGGGGACCAAATGTACCGCAACGCCGAATGGGTAACCCAAAATTCGGAGACCGGAGGCCAGGTCCTGGAGCGCATCAAGGCTCTCTTGGTCAAGTTTCGGGAAAGGGCGAAGGCAGCTGAGGCGTAAGAATCTGAGCGGTGTGGGCTGCTGCCAGAAGCAGGCAAGATCAAGCTGTCTCAGAACTTCTGTGTCAGGCTGCAAAAGAGTGGCTAGTTTTGAGACAGCTTGAAGATTCCTGCGCTACTTGCCGCTCAACCGACGAGCCACCTCGACGAGCTGCAGAAACTCGCTCCGATAGCCTTGAGCATCGATGGTCCCGCTCTCCCGGGCCAGTTCCGTGACACTACTGAGAGTGGCATTGCCCCGATGCGGAGACTGACGAAGAATCATCCCAAAGCTGGCAACGGCTGCTGCAAACTTGAAATCGCGACTGGCACCCGGCCAGTTTGTCCCTCTGTCGGTGTAGGGCACCTCGAGTAATTGACTGGTCTCCCCTTCAGGCTGCTTGTAACGAAGCTTGACGGTGAGAAGCTCGCCAGAACTTGCAACATCCGAGCGGGTTGCGGAAGGCTGTTGATACTTGAGCGGATCTACGCCAACACTCGGGATCGTGCCTCCTACTGGAACCAGTTCGTACAAGGCCGTGACGTTGTGACCGGCCCCGATTTCTCCAGCATCCTTCTCGTCGTTGTTAAAATCCTGGTTTGCCAGCGCCCGATTTTCGTAGCCGATCAAGCGGTAAGCAGCCACTCGGGCGGGATTGAATTCGACCTGGATCTTGACATCCTTGGCAATCGTCACCAGAGTTCCATCCATCTGCTCTACCAGCAGTTTTCGGGCTTCTCGGATGGTATCTATATAGCCATAGTTGCCATTGCCTTTGTCGGCCAGTTGTTCGAGGGTCGAGTCCTTGAGATTTCCCATCCCAAAACCGAGGACACCCAGGAAGATCCCCTGCTTGGCCTTCTCTTCGATCATCCGGGTAAGACTCCCCCGATCTGTCACTCCCACGTTGAAACCTCCGTCGGTGGCCAGGATGACCCGGTTGACTCCACCCTCAATACGGTTGGATTGGGCCACCGAATAAGCCAGCTCGATACCGGCCGCCCCGTTGGTAGAGCCGCCCGCTTTCAGGTGATCGAGGGCGCCGAGAATCTCCGATTTCCGATTCCCTGGCGTCGAGGGCAGAACCAGCCCCGAGGCGCCGGCATATACCGCGATAGCTACCCGGTCCTGGGGACGCAACCGCTCCACCAGCAGCCGCATGGCTCGGCGCAACAGGGGCAACTTGTTCTGAGGGCTCATGGAACCCGATACATCGAGCAGCAAGACCAGGTTACTGGCCGGGCGTGCGCCATCTAATTCCCGCCCTTTCAAACCGATCCGTAGCAGTCGGTTTTCGGTTCGCCAGGGAGCGGAAGCCGCCTCCAGATTGACCGAGAAGGGGTGGTCGCCGGTAGGCTGAGGATACTCGTAGTTGAAGTAATTGATCATTTCCTCTATCCGCACTGCATCGAGTGGAGGCAAACTGCCCTGCGTGAGGAAACGGCGCACATTGGCATAGGAAGCGGTGTCGACATCGATCGAGAACGTAGATAGAGGGCTATCGAGTACTCGCTTGAAGTCATTGCCGCGGATCCGATCGTAGCCTTCGGTATTGAAGGGTGGAGCGATTGGACTCGACGGATCGTCCCTCCGGCTCCGGCCGGAGAGACCAGACGACCGCTTCCCATCGGGTGTCAACTCGAAAACCGGCAAACTACGGCGGCCCGCCAGCGGCAGATTCACGATCTGCCTTGACCGAAAGATCCCTGCACTTGAAGCCGATTCCGGCACAGGCACCTGCTCTTGTCCCGCTCGGATGGCATCGATTTCGGCAGCAGCGGCTGGAGGAGCAGCCGGCGCGACGACAACCGCGAATTCCGCCCGAGCATCCACTGACCGGTGAATCTCCTCTGGTTGTTCCGCTGGCGCAGCAGGACGAGCCAATGCTTCATTCTCTTCGCCCGTCGAACTCTCATGAGTGGCTGAAGCGGCTACTTTGGGTTCAAGCTCCGACTTAGAGTGCTCCCCAGACGCTGTCTGAGCCAAGTCCTTCCCGGGCATGGCTGATCGATCGGCATCAGCGGACTGGCTGTCTTCGATGTTGGCAGCGAGCTGAAGCTCAGGCTCTTGCATCGACTCTAGATTCCTCAACACCACCAGCGGCAAGCCAACCGTTATCAACAGGGTAGCTGCGATCTTGAGCCAGAACACAGACCCATGTCGTCCCGGAACAACGGAGTTGTCCGTTGCAGCCTCCACCCGGGAAATCTGCTCTGGGCTCAGCTTCATCTCTGCTCCGGGGGAGAACACCTCCTCCATCAGGTCTGCGGTTTCGCGTATCTCTTCAATTTCGGCGCGCAGCTCGGGAGACGACTCGAGAGCGCTTTCAATCTCGACTCGGTCCCTTTCTTCGAGCTCGCCCAAGACATAGGCCGTCAGGCGCGGATCATTCCTTTGGATGGTCATTTCGCCCTCCTGATAGGGGAACTGGGAGAGGATGTCTTCTCGTGCATCCTTTCCCGAATACTCTTCAATGCCGTGTGGAGCAGGAAGCCGACGTTGCTCACGCTCAGCCCGCTGACCTGGCCGATCTCCCGGTAGCTCAACCCGCTCTCGAAGCGGAGTCTGACCACTTCCCTCTGGTTTTCGCTAAGATCGTCCAGGATCCGGGCTACTTGTTGTAACTGCTCCCGCCTCTCCAGGCCGACGCTGGGGTCGGGGTCCGAACTCTCCCAGGCGGCGGTCGGTACAATGCTTAGGCTAATCATCCGATTCTCCTTTTTGAGCACATCCAGTGCTCGATTCCGACAGACCTTGTACAGCCACGGCGCCACATGACCTTCTATGCTCTCTACCGGTTGCCGGCAAAGGCGCAGGAAGGTGTCTTGGGCGATGTCACGGGCACGCTCCAGGTCTCCCGTTATCCGATAGGCATACTGGATCAGCGGGCGCTGGTATCGTTCCAGCACTTCTCGGATCCAGCGGCGTTGGTCGGTCGCTTTTGACTTCATCTCATCATCGAAATCGGACGTCCGTTTAACCGGCTTTCACCCACAATAACTTCAGATGGCCGGATTTCTTAGAAGGCTCAGGTGATAAGATTCGTGCCCATGAACTTTGACCTAACTCAAGAGCAAGAAATCTTGCGCGAGACGATCCGCGATCTTGCCCTCCGGGAGATTGCTCCCAACTGCCTGGCCTGGGACGAGGCGCAGCATTTTCCCAGCGACCTCTTCCACCAGCTCGGGACCCTCGGAATGATGGGGGTCCTGGTACCCGTCGAGTACGGTGGAGCTGGCCTGAGCTACCTAGAATATGTGCTTACCATCGAGGAGATTTCCCGTGTCGATGGCGCCATCGGCCTCTCCTTGGCGGCCCATAACTCACTCTGTACCAATCATATTCTTCAAATGGGCAACGAAGCGCAATGTCAGAAATACCTGCCCGCTCTGGCCTCTGGAGAAGCCCTCGGCGCCTGGGCGCTGACCGAACCTGAGTCGGGCAGCGATGCCGCTGCCGCTAGCACTCGGGCGACTCCCGTGGACGGCGGCTGGATCCTCAATGGGACCAAGAACTTTTGCACCCACGCCACTCATGCCGATACCTATGTGCTCATGGCTTCCACTGATCCCGAGCTTGGCACCCACGGAATCTCGGCCTTCGTGGTCGAGAAGGGGACTCCCGGACTGACCCCAGGCCACAAGGAGAACAAGCTGGGTTGTCGAGCCAGTGACACGGCTTCGATCACTCTGGAAGACTGCTTCGTGCCGGAAAACCAACTGCTGGGAAAGCGCACCGAAGGTTTCAAGGACGCTCTCAAGATCCTGGATGGCGGTCGGATCTCGATTGCCGCCATGGGCCTCGGGATCGCGCAAGGGGCTTTGGACTGCGGCCTGGCTTATTCGAAGGAGCGGAAACAATTCGGCAAGCCGATCTCGGACTTTCAGGCCATACGTTTCAAGCTAGCAGACATGGACACCCGGATTTCGGCAGCTCGTCTTCTCACCTACCAGGCTGCCGCTCTAAAAGAAAGCCGTGGCTCGGTACCCCGAGAATCTTCCATAGCCAAGCTCTACACGAGTGAGGTGGCGGTCTGGGCCTCCGAGGAGGCCATTCAGATTCATGGCGGCTACGGCTACACCAAAGACTATCCGGCAGAGAAATACTGGAGAGATTCGAAGCTCTGCACGATCGGTGAAGGGACCAGCGAGATCCAACGCATGGTGATCGCTCGGGAGTTGCTGAAATAGCCTCCGGAGACGCTGTGACTTTGCAAGCCCATCGCAGAATGGAAGTCGATATCACGAGACTGCGTGAAGGTGACATGCGTGCTATCGCCCGAGCCCTCACTCTGGTCGAAAGTCGGGCCTGGCAGCTGGCTACCGTCGAATTGCTGAAAGCTCTCTTCCCTTACACGGGGAATACATTCGTTCTGGGCATCACCGGAAGCCCGGGAGCCGGCAAGAGCACACTGGTAGATCAGCTCGCCCTGTTTTACCGAAACCAGGGCCGTCGCGTCGCCATCATTGCCGTCGATCCCACGTCTCCTTTCAGTGGAGGCGCCGTACTGGGAGACCGGGTACGCATGCACTCGCTGGCCGATGATCCGGACGTCTTCATCCGGAGCATGGCCACACGAGGCCAATTGGGAGGGCTCTGCCCTTCGATCCACGAAGCGATATTAGTGCTGGCCGCAGCCGGTTTCGATACGCTCCTGGTGGAAACTGTGGGTGTTGGCCAGGACGAGGTCGACATCGTAAGAGCGGCCGACGTTAGCCTGGTAATGCTGGTGCCTGGAATGGGGGATGACATCCAGACCATCAAAGCCGGAATCATGGAGATTGGCGATGTTTTCATCATCAACAAAGCCGATCGGGAGGGATCTCTGCGCATCGAAAAAGAACTGGGAGCCCTGCTTAGCATCGCGCAGAGAGAGGATGGATGGCAGCCTCCTATTGTCAAAACGATCGCATTGAAGGGAGATGGCGTGGAGAATCTGGCCGGAGCGATCGAAGAGTTCGGCTCTTTTCTCGAGAAGTCGGGAGCACGGCGGACTCGGAGCCTGACCTTCCTCAAAGAGCGCCTCCTTCAGCTTCTCCAGGAACGTCTCAGCGCGCTTCTCAGAAAGCGGATCCCGGAGGAGCACCTGCATCAATTGGCCCAAAAAATAATGACGCGGGAAAACGATCCGTATACGATCATTGATGATCTATTAGGCCTGCTGGGGTTGGAGGGAAAGGAATGAAAGCCACAAGGATCGCCCACGTAGCGATAGCCACCCGCTCGATCGCGGTCACGGCCGAGTTTTACAAACAATTGGGATTGGATCTCGGGTGTATGGAAGTCGTCGAGGATCAGAAGGTCAAGATTGCGGTCCTCAACTGTGGAGATTCCGCGATCGAATTGCTGGAACCGCTCTCCGATGATTCTCCGATATCAAGGTTCCTGGAAATTCGAGGCGAAGGCCTCCATCACATCTCGCTCGAGGTCGAGGACCTTCAGGAGCAGCTCGATATTCTGAAGGAACGGAATGTCCGACTCATCGATGACCAGCCTCGCGTGGGCGCCGAGGGTCGATTGATCGCCTTCATCCATCCCGACTCGACCGGTGGAGTGCTGGTCGAACTATCCCAGACACCACCTGACGAGTAAAAATTCGGGTTCCCCACCCGAGCGTAAACCAATCCGGGGAGGAAAATGCAACTGATGTCTGAGATCGAGATTGGAATTATTGGAGGAAGTGGGCTGTATGAAATGGAAGGGCTCCAGCAGCGATGCGAGGTCACGGTCGAGACTCCCTTTGGATCTCCCAGCGATTCCTACATCACCGGAGTCGTGGGAGGGCGTCGAGTCGCCTTCTTGGCCCGGCACGGTCGTGGACACCGTCTGCTGCCGACCGAGCTGAACTTCCGAGCCAACATCTATGGCTTCAAGAAGCTGGGTGCGAAACAGCTCATTTCGGCCAGTGCCGTGGGCTCCTTAAAACTTGAACATTCCCCGATGGACTTCGTGCTTCCCGATCAGTTCATCGATCGCACCCGAGGACGCATTTCGACCTTCTTTGGAAACGGCGTCGTGGCTCACGTCAGCTTCGCCGACCCGATCTGCAGCCGCCTCATCGACGAGGTAGCAGCAGCGGCCACAGGAATTGAGTTTGCGATCAAACGGGGTGGCACATATGTGTGCATGGAAGGACCCGCATTCTCAACCCGGGCCGAGTCCCATCTGTATCGGAGCTGGGGAGCCGACCTGATCGGTATGACCAATCTGCAAGAAGCCAAGCTGGCCCGCGAAGCTGAGATCTGCTACGTCACCATCGCCATGGTCACCGATTACGACTGCTGGCACGAAGAAGAAGAGGACGTGACGATTGAGATGCTCATCGGCTATCTCACTCGGAACAGTGAGAGTGCCAAGAAGTTGATCGCTCAGCTAGTACGTCAGTTGCCGGTGGAATTCGATTGTCCCTGCCAGTGCGCCGTACGTGATGCGATCATCACCGATCGCTCCACAATTCCGGCAGCAACTCGCGAAAAGCTAGACCTCATTATCGGGAAATACTTATAGCATGGGTATTTTGGCGGTGGGCTCGGTTGCTTACGACTCTGTGAAGACTCCTTTTGGTGAAGCGAATGAGATCCTGGGAGGATCGGCGACATACTTCAGCATAGCGGCAAGCTTCTTTGCCTCTGTCTCACTGGTAGCCTGCGTGGGAAAGGATTTCAAACAACAGGACTTCGATTTCTTGGAGAGCCGAGGTATCGATCTACAAGGCCTCGAGTACCTCAATGGCGAGACCTTCCGGTGGGCTGGAGCGTATGGTTACGACCTGAACGACGCGAAGACACTAGACACACAGCTGAATGTTTTTGCGGAGTTCAATCCCAAGATCCCGAGTAGCTATGCGGGCTGTGATTTCGTCTTTCTTGGAAATATCGATCCCCTGCTGCAGCGGCGGGTTCTCGCTCAGGTGAACCGTCCCGGACTGGTGGCCTGTGATACCATGAACTACTGGATTGAGGGTCACTTCAAGTCTCTTCACCAGACTCTCAAACTGGTCGATCTGCTCATCATCAACGATGCTGAGACGCGCCAACTGGCGGGGGAGTCTAATCTAGTCAAAGCCGCTCGCAAAATTCATACCTGGGGCCCCCACACGATCGTCATCAAACAGGGGGAATACGGTGCCCTGATGTTCCGCCGCGAGCCCAATGGAGACGAATCAGTCTTTTCGGCGCCCGCCTATCCGCTCGAGGACGTCTTCGATCCGACAGGTGCAGGAGACTCTTTTGCTGGCGGACTGATGGGGTACCTGGCTGGAACAGGCCGGATCGACAAGGAAGCGCTACGCCAGGCGATCGTTTTCGGCTCGGTTATGGCCAGTTTCAACGTGGAACGCTTTTCTCTGGAGCGCATGCGTGAACTGACTTTCACCGAGATCCAGCTACGCTATCGTGAGTTCAGTGAGCTCGTCCGGTTCGAGGAAGAGATCGAGATTCCGGCATCGCAGGGCTAAAGATTTCCCTCGTGCTGCCGATCTCTTACTTGGCTCAAAGGCAAATGGAGCTCGTTGGTTTGAGCCAAGGTTGGCTGGAAGCCCGTCAGAGTAATGGTAAACTTCATTCTGGAGATTGTCCCGTGAATTGGCTGGTACTGTTGACCCTTCTGATCCAGGTGCCTGAACTTCAACCCGAAGCCATCGACTTGCTTCGACAGGCTGAAGCCATGATTGGCACGGAAAAAGCCTACACCCTGGAACAAGCCGAAATTTTCGAAAAAGCCCTGGCGCTGGAGCCCGACCTGATCTCAGCGCATTACAACGTGGTCATCATCTATCTCAGCCTCGCAGCCTACGACAAAGCCGAATCACACCTCTCCAAACTGATCGAGTTGGAGCCCGACGAAGTGCGCGGACTACTGATGCGAGGGGAGGTCTATTTGCGGACCGGCTGGCCCGGCTTGGCGGCGCCCGACTTGCGTCAGGTTCTGGAAAGAGATCCATCCGAAGTGAGTGCCTGGCGATTCCTGGGGAGGGCACAATTCGAAGTCGGCGATTTCGAGGGCGCTTTGGAGAGCTTCTCGCACGTACAGGAGCTCGAACCTGAAGATCGGGAAGTGGATCTCGACCTGGGACTGGCGAAACAAAACCTGCAGCAATCCGCGGCAGCGGCCAGGTATTTCCTGCGATTCCTCGAATACCGGCCCGAAAATGTCGATGTCATTCTGTTAGCCGCCCGATCCCTGCGTGACGCGGGAAAACTCGAAGATTCGTTGGAGCTCTATCTCAAGGCCGAAGCTTTGCGTCCGCAAGACACCGAATTGCGCCGCGAGACCGCCTATCTACTGCTCGATCTGGATCGGCCAGAAGAGGCCGACAAGCGTTTGCGAGAGGGCGATGCCGGTCCGACCGATCTGGCCAACCGAGCTGTCATTGCCTTCCGAGACAACCGTCTACTGGATGCCGAACTGGCGATGCGACAGGCGATCGCAATGGAACCGGACAACCCCAGCTTCTGGTATGAGCTGGGAGATATCCTGTTCGTGGCTAAACAACAGGCACAGGCCGTAGAAGCCTATCAGAGGAGCCTCGGACTGGGAGCCCGCTCGGCCCGGATCTACCGCAATTTGGGGATGATTTGGGCCAATCTCAAAGAGCCTGAGAAAGCCAGAGAAATGCTCGAGGCCGGTCTTCTCTTAGCACCCGATGACGGAACGATGCACTTTCATTTGGCGGTGGTTCTGGAGCGTCTGGATGATCCGAGCACCGCCCGAGACCACTTCCTGCAGGCATTGGCCAAGGGAGCAAACGAAGCTCGCATCCATTTTCGCCTGGCCGTACTCTTCGCTCAGGAGGGCGCCGCTGGGGAAGCCCTCGAGCATCTGAGGACTGCCTTGGAGAGAGAACCCGCCAAGTACCTCCCTTTTGTCGATCAGGAGCTGCGCAACGTCCGCTCGGACTTTGACGCGATCCGTTACAGCGCGGAATTTAGCAAAATAATCAAGAAAGCCCGCGAGAGTATGCCCGAAACGCCATAGCAGCCTCAAATCTCCTGAGTCGGCGGTCTTGGCGCAGCGGGGACGGACTGAATCGACTGAGAAGTGCTGTTGGCGGATCCCCAAACCATGACCAGGCTGAAGAAGAGTGCGAGTGAAATCAGGGAACGAAGGAGTGCGAGCCCGGGCAAACTGCCGGTGATTCGAGCCCGAAGAGCCAGCTTAGGCTGTGTACTGGCCGCCATTTTGGCGTTGACCCAGTCGACCAGCACGTGAAACTGGTGGCGCCGATTCTGGTCGGTCAATTCCAAGAGACGGCAAGTTTTGCCGAGCCGTTTGGCTGCGATTCGATTCATGTGCTGGGCTCGGGGATCCTTGGCATCCACAAGTAAGAGAGTGCGAACTCGAACCGCGCCGAGAGCCGGTTCTGCCAAATGGGGTCGACCACATATCGAGGCCACGGCACGAATTGGGGAAAACCGCCTGGATCCAAGCCAGAGTGCAGCTGGCGCAGCATTGCCCGTGTCCAAGATGATCGGCTGGCGAGCGAATCCGTTGCGGTCCGCCCAACGTCCAACATCGGCTAACCGCCGAGCCAACAAGGGAATGTCATAGCGAATCAGCCGATCATGGGATTCGTCCTGCCCTACCAGGAAGACCTCCAGGATTTGGTAACCGGCCTCGAGAAGGAATTCTCTCAGTGATTCACGGAAGGGATATTTCTCAGGCTCTCCGCTGTGAGCAAGAACTACGTCGGCCTTAACATCGGCTGGAGTCCACCAAGTCGAGCGCAGACGAACCTGGCCATCAGAAACCGGGATCGTCTGATCCTGGCTCGAAGTTGCCCAAGACGCCACTTGATTATCTGTTGCGCTGCCAGTAAGGGCGCTCATGCTTTCCGAGAATCTTTTTCCTTCGGTAAAACGCCAAGGCCGCTCTGGATACAGATGTCCAGTGTCAGCCTCCCCCTGTTGTTTGTTTTTTATCATAGCTTTACGCCGATGTCGACAGGTAGAGAGTACAAACAGGCCTTTTCGTTACAGATCCCGACTTCCAAGGCAGGATTCGAGGTTGTTTTGATGGCTTGTGTTCAACGACAATTATTTTTGATCACCGCGACTACGCTTCTTGCCCGCTGAAGTGGGTGTTTGTTTGACTTGTTTTTCTTCCTTCTTCTGAGGGCTGAAAGCCCTCTTTTCTTCTCCGGTTTTCTTGAGCGTGGGGATGGAGTGAGGGCTTGCCAGAACGGAGTTCCCACGCTTCGCGAGGCTCGGGATTGCCCTTCGAATGCTCCGCTGATTGAGCTGTATACCCTCTGGGCTTGAGCCGTTTTCTGTGTGGCCAGCAGAAGGCCTTTCGAGCGGCACCTCAGAGTCACTTCGTCTCCTTTTGGGTTCTCTGCTTGGCGGCTTCCATCCGGTAGCTGGTCACGTTCAACTCCAGGATCACGCTATGGTGAACCAGGCGGTCGATTGCCGCGGCCGTGGTCAGGGGATCCTTGAAGATCCTCTCCCAGTCCGAGAAGACCAGGTTGCTGGTCAGCAGAATCGAGCGACGCTCGTAGCGATGGGAGAGCAACGTGAAGAGAATCTCCATCTCGTCGCGATTCTGCTGTACATACCCGATGTCGTCGATGATCAGGGCCTCGAACCGATCCAGCTTCTTGAGTTCCCTCTCCAGAGTTAGCTCGAGCTTGGCTCTCAGTAACCGCTGCACCAGCAGCGCACAGGTCGAGAACAGCACCCGCCGGTCTCGCAGGATCAACTCCTGCCCCAAAGCACAAACAAGATGCGTTTTCCCGCTTCCTGGATTACCGAACACAAGTAGATTTTCGGCTCGGTCCAGGAAGTCTCCCTCCACCAATCCTGACAACTGCCGGTCCACACTCTGCGGGAGTCGTGAGCGATCCAATGAAGTCAGGCTCTTGTCCCAGGGAAGTTTCGAGGTCCGTCGTAGTTTCTGGATCCGTCGTTCCCGTCGATCCGCGACTTCCAGCTCCGACAGAGCCAGCAGGTACTGCGGATAAGACCAGCTCTCTGTGGTCGCCAAAGCGGCCTGCGAGCCGTGATGCTCGCGGAAGGTCGGCAGGCGAAGTTCGACCAAACACTCTTTGAGTCTTTGCAGGGTGCCTCCGCTCATGGCCTCACCTCCTGCTTGTGCGTGCCGAGCAATCGGTCATAGATCTGGATGTTGATTGGTGGAACCTGGACCTGCCACCTCGGCAGAACCGGCTCTATCAGATCCTACTTCAGGTCCTGGAACCGGGTTCGGCGGCCGCTTTCAATCCGGTTCTTCAGAGCTTGTTCGACTTTCCTTTCCCCTTCTTGGGCCGCCAGCTCCAGGATCCCCAGATACTGTCGGTCCGCCGTCTGTGGACAATCCTCTCTCAGCTCGTCGTAGGCGACTCGGAACAGGACTCCGGGAAAGCGATCTTCCCGCCAGCGATAGCGGGCAAAGGCTCCCGGCTTTCGCACCAGCGAGTGGATCACGTGCCGGTAATCGATCCGGTGCTTTCCTTCCCCTCGCAGTCGAGGCATCTCGGCTACTCGCTGCCCGCCATAACGAACTTCCACATGATCGGCATACAGTCGCGCCTCCACCTGTTCGCGGATCAAGCGGCTGTCCACCGAGTAGGTGTTGTTGCGCACTCGGATCGTGGAACTGGTTGCGACCTTCACTCGGAATCGGATGAAGTCCTCCAGGCGACGATCCGGTAGCGGCCTCATCACTTCCAGTTCTTCTCGCAGGCGTCTTTGCCGGCCAGCATTGCGTCGCTCGATGATTCTCTGGACGAACTGCTCGTAGTCCTTGCGCTCTGAGAAATCGCGACTGCCTCTGAGCAGCAGTTCCTGTTGGATGGCTCGCTTGAGCCGGTGATGCGATTGCTCGACGTCTCCGTTCTCATGAGCCTTTCCGGCTTGGGTTCGGCGGCGCTTCATTCCGTAATGATCGAGCAATGTCTGGTAGCGTTCGGTGAAGGCGCCCTTCTTGAGATTGTTGACCACAGCCGATAGACGGTCTGTTCGGTGCTCGGATGGTATCGCCCCCAGTTCCCAGATCGCGTTCTGTAGTCCCAGCGTCAAACTCTCGAAAGATTCACCGAAGCACAGGGTCGTCGTCTCCCAGTTCGAGTAGGTCACGACGAAGTGATACAGCATATGAGGAAAGGGTTGCCCGGCAATCGTCACTCCCCAGCTGTTCATGAAAGTGAAGTCGGACTGGGCTTGATGTCCGGGCTCATGATTCTGGGGAAACATCACCTCTTTCAGCTCACCGTAGTGGGCTCTCCACTGCTTGAGCCTTCGTTGGAGCGTCCTCAGTTGTCCTTCCTCGAACTTCCCCTCGTAGATCCGATTCAGGTGGTCAAAAATAGTTGTCGCCTCCACGGTTGGAGACTGTTTCAGGATCCCTTCTATTTCGGGCCAAACGGATTCATAGGGATTCGGGCGGGTGCGCCAGGTCCGCTCTGACCGGCTTTCACTCGGCAGCTTGCCCGACTTCAAATACTTCCGTGCCGGGTTCCGCGACATGCCCGCTTTGGCCGCCGCCATCGTCAACGTCTTTTCCTTTTTCCGCAATTTCATCAGTCTCCTGATCTGCTGGTCTGTAACCATGCTTGCCATGATCCAAATCAGCTCTGAAAAAGCGGGCAGTTCTAATTGTCGTCCGGGTCCAATTCTACGTGTCGTTGATCAGGCTTGAAACTTGGCGAGTGAAAGGATAATCTGCCACGCGCGGAACTTGAAACGGTGGGATCTGGGAAAGCCGCGGAACAAAAACCTATGAAAAAACGATCTTTAATTCTAGTCTGCATTGGCTTCTTATTCGGCTCAGCTATAGCACAAAGGCCCCGAGTGATCCCTCCCGCTCCCCTGGTAAAAGAGGGAGACGGCCCTTTTCAAGAATTGATCCTTCGGGGAGGGATACTCATTGACGGAACCGGGGCTCCGCCGATCGGGCCAGTTGACATCGTGATCCGAAACAACCGTATCCAGCGGATTCAAAGTGTCGGGAATCCAGGGCTCCCGGTCGACAGCTCAAAACGCCCCCGGGCCAGTTCCGGCGCACGCGAACTCGACATCAGCGGCTCATACATCCTGCCCGGCTTGATCGATATGCACGGTCATATTGGTGGGACCAGACAAGGCACATCGGCGGAGTACGTTTTCAAGCTTTGGCTGGCACACGGAATCACCACAATTCGTGATCCCGGAAGCGGCAACGGATTGAACTGGGTCCTTGACCATAAGAAGAAGAGCGCCAAGAACCAGATTACGGCGCCTCGAATTCTAGCCTACGTGCGCTTTGGGCAGGGAGAGGACGAACCCATTTCGACTCCCGAAAAAGCGCGGGCCTGGGTGGCATCCGTTGCTCGGCAGGGAGCAGATGGTCTCAAGCTCAGCTCTCACCGCCCTAACATCATGGCAGCAACGATTGACGAAGCTAGGAAGAACAACATCCGCACCGCGGCCCATTTGGCCCAGATGGGCGTTGCCTGGATGAACACCCTCGATGCCGCACGGCTTGGACTGAGCACTCAGGAACACTGGTACGGACTCCCGGAGTCGCTCTTTACGGATCGCACCGTTCAGGATTTCCCCCTCGACTACAACTACAACAACGAGCAGCACCGTTTCGGCCAGGCCGGGCGACTCTGGCAACAGGCCGCTATGCCTGGGTCCGACCACAGGAAAGCGGTCATGAAGGAACTGATCGAGCTGGACATCACGCTGGTGCCGACGATGACTATTTATGAGGCCAGCCGCGACCTGATGCGAGCCCGGCGGGCTGAGTGGCACGAGGACTATACGTTACCCTCGTTGTGGGACTTCTACCGGCCGAATCGAGATTCCCATGGATCCTATTGGTTCTACTGGACAACCGAAGACGAAGTGGCCTGGAAGAAGAACTATCAGATCTGGATGCAGTTCCTCAACGAGTATAAGAACAAAGGAGGAAGCGTGGCCGCCGGCTCTGACTCTGGATTCATTTATAAGCTCTATGGATTCGGCTACATTCGCGAGCGCGAACTCCTCAGAGAGGCAGGTTTTCATCCCCTGGAAGTCATCCAGGCAGCGACCTTGAAGGGGGCCGAGGCATTGGGGATGTCGGACCGAATCGGGAGCGTCGAAGTCGGCAAACTGGCAGACCTGGTTGTGCTCGACGAAAACCCTCTACAGAATCTGAAAGTGCTCTATGGAACCGGTGCGATCAAGCTCAGCGAAGACAATCAGCCGACTCGCGTAGGTGGCGTCCGTTACACCATCAAAGACGGCGTTATATTTGACGCTCAGCAGCTGCTGGCCGATGTCCGGGCGATTGTGGCGGCCAAGAAAAAAGAAGCAGGCCGTCTGCTCTTGCAACCCGGTATCGTGGTTCCGCCTCGGCCCAACGATCCTGGCCGTCCCGAGTAGCTGACCCAACTAGGTTTACGCAGCCAGGCTTTTTTCTAACAGGACTTTTCCAAATGTACTCAATCGACTTAGGAGACAAGAAAGGCTTGATCTTTGGTGTCGCTAATCAGCGATCGATAGCCTGGGCAATCGCTGATCGTGTGGCAGCCGCCGGTGCCCGGTTGGCCTACAGCTACCAGGGAGAGCGACTTCGGAGAATTCTGGAAAAACTGACTCGGCAACACGAGGGAGCGCTCCTCCTACAGTGCGATGTAGGTAGCGACGACGAGCTGGATCAGGTCTTCGAAACCGTGTCTCGGGAATTCGGACAGCTCGATTTCGTCGTCCATGCCGTCGCCTACGCTCCACGCGAGACATTTGAATCCCCCTTTTCTGAAACATCGCGCCAGGCCTGGCAATCAGCGATGGACATATCGGCTTATTCGCTGGTTGCCATCGCGCGGCGTGCCACCCCCCTCATGAAACAAGGTGGAAGCATCACAACCCTCAGCTATCTGGCTGCCGAACGGGTAGTGCCCAAGTACAACATGATGGGGGTCGCCAAGGCAGCGCTCGAAGCCAGCGTCCGATTTCTGGCCTATGATCTGGGCCCCCAGGCCATCCGAGTCAATGCCATCAGCGCCGGTCCGCTCCGCACGATTGCCGCTAGAAGCATTCCAGGCTTCGCTGAAATGGCCTCCCGAACCGCTGAGACGGCGATGCTCAAACGGAACATCTCCCAGCAAGAAGTCGGCGGATTGGCGCTTTCCCTGATCGCCGATTCCCTAGGCAGCGGGATCACCGGCGAAACGATCTATGTCGATGCCGGCTATCACGCCATGGGAATGCTCGGCAACAGCGTTGAGTCCGCTTCATGAACCCCACTCTCTCACCTCCTGAAGTCATCCTCTATACCGACGGAGCCTGCAGCGGCAATCCCGGGCCCGGTGGCTGGGCATTCATCCTCGAACATGTGCCCTCGGGAAAGACCCGTGAGGCCTCCGGTGCCTGGCCTGAAACCACCAATAATCAAATGGAGCTACAGGCCGTAATCGAGGGCCTCCAGGCACTCAGGCGCACGGTCAGCGTCCAGGTGGTCACGGACAGCTCATATGTCGAACAGGGGCTTCGTGACTGGTCACCCCGCTGGAAGGCCAATGGCTGGAGAAGGAAGACGGCGAGCGGCATGAAACCGGTCAAGAATCTCGCCCAATGGAAAGAACTGGATCAGCTTGCCAGCAAGCACGACCTCCATCTCAAACGGATCAAAGGTCACGCTGGCCATGCCCAGAACGAGCGCTGTGACGAACTGGCCGTGAATGCCTACAAGAAGCTGATGGGCCGAAGCTGACCGATCCCCAGCAAGCCTCGATATGCACCTATCCAGGGTAACTTCGTTGCAATTGAGTATGGGCGAAGGGGACCGCGGTTGAACAATCTGAACTCGACCAGCGTAATCCTCTTCTGAGAAGGGAATGAAATGGATGCCTCTCGAAGTCCTGGAGACAGTAGTTGCGATCATAAATGCGAATGGATCTTGAGAGTGGAGGTCGAGGAAGAAGAGGCTGCAGGACTAAGGAGGAACCATGCACGCATTGGAACAGGCGAAACTGAGACGGCAAAACGGAATCCTGGCAGGAGTATGCGGCGGTTTGGCTGCGTTCTTTGGTCTTCATGTCTTTTGGTTTCGGCTGCTCTTCTTGGTTCTCTTGCTTCCCGGAGGATTTCCCGGTCTCATCCCTTATTTACTCGTCTGGCTGATTGTCCCCAGCCGACCCTGAGCTGAAACTTCCTTCCACGCGCTTGGCTTGAAATCGGCTCGCGGCAGGTCAACCGGAGATGTTTTCGCTATGCTATCCTCATCGTCATCAGAGTAAGGAGCAAAACGTGGCCAAGCAGTACTGGTTGATGAAGAGCGAGCCCTATGTCTATTCCATTGACGACCTGAAACGAGATGGATCAACCTACTGGGACGGCGTCCGGAACTATCAGGCCCGCAACTTCATGCGGGACAAAATGAGAGTCGGCGATCTGGTCCTCTTTTATCACAGTAATGCCAAGCCACCCGGGGTCGCAGGGATCGCGCGCATCATAAAAGAGGGATATCCGGACCACACCGCTTTCGACAAGAACGACCCCCATTACGATCCCAAATCGAGCCCTGATAACCCGCGCTGGTTCATGGTAGATGTTGAGTTCGTCGAGAAATTCGAACAGGAAATTTCACTCAGAAGATTGGGAGAAATCCCGGCTCTGGAAGAGATGGTAGTCAATAAGCGTAGCCGGCTCTCGGTGCAACCCGTGCGTCATGGAGAATTCGAAATCGTGACCGCCCTGGCACGGGGCTAAGGAGCTCTGATGGTCCTGCCGCCATCCTCAGTACCGGCGGTCGAGCCCATCCGGCCCAACTAGGAGCCGTCGGGACCCCGAAATCCAAGTAACAGCCTCTTCCCGTTGAACTCAAACGAGATTCCTTCGGCAGTAACACTGAAATCTCCCACTTCCGGATACCGATGAACTTCCTCAATGGCAAATCCCGCAGCAGTCGATTCCAGATTCTGGAGACGCCTCACCTTGTGATCGCGGGGGTCGATCAGCAGACCGCCTTCCAGCTCAGCTCCCAAAAGCAGGATGGCGGGATCCGATTCCGATTCAAAAGTCTGACTGGTTGTCGAGAGGGTGCCACCGATTCTCAATTCGTACTGATAGCTCTGGTGAAAACCGGAATCCTCGACAGAGGCGGCAATCAGGGCTGCTTCTTCCGCATAACGAAGGTCTTCCGAAGTCCAGGTCCACACCATGGTGGCCAGACCGGCCAGCAGTGAAGCCAAGAGCCTCTTGCGGGGTAAGGCAAACCAGTGGTCGCGTGCGAAGAAGAGAGCCAGTGCCAGCGGTGGCACCAGCAGAAACAGGTCTTGCCAAAAGGCCTCGGCTGGAGTGCGCTCGATAAGACTCCCAAAACAACCACAGGCTGCATCGGGCGAACGTAATCCCTGTGAGACCAGCCAGTAATTGCGCCCGGTGAGGAATACAAAAAAGGCTACCAGTACGGCACTGGGGATCAGGATCCAACGACTGCGGACGCCCAGCAAGAGCGCCAGACCCAGGCCTACCTCTAGTCCTAGGGCCATGCTGGCAACCGCCGAGGCTGAAAGAAGAAAGTCCAAATTCTCCAGACGGATCTGCCCGGCAAAAGCTCCCGGTTCCAGGAGTTTGGCATAGCCAGCTAACAGAAGCACGGCTCCCAGGATCAGAGCACCAACCAGAGGAATCCAGCCTCGTCGCTTGCTTATTGCTTCCGTCTGCATGCCGGCCCTATGCTACTACAGCAAGCGCGAAGAGGTAGAATGGGACTTGCCATGGAGCATGGACCGATCCTTTTTTTTGACGGGGTGTGCAACCTCTGCAATGGATCTGTGCATTTTCTTCTCAAGCGGGATCGAGAGCATGTGTTCCGATTTGCGTCACTTCAATCTGAGGCGGCCCACCAACTCTTGAGCGAACACGCACCCGGAGTCGAGTTACCCGACAGCATGATCTTGTTGCAAGAAGGCTCTCTCTACACCGAAAGCACGGCCGTTCTTCGCACGGCTCGGGTCCTGGGCGGGACTTGGAGCTGGCTCTACTTCCTTTTCATCTGGATTCCGAGTCCGCTGCGAGATTGGGCCTATCGCCGGGTGGCGGGAAATCGCTATCGATGGTTCGGAAAACGAGAACAGTGCCTATTACCGACTCCAGAGTTCGAGAACAGATTCCTCAGTTAAGCAACCCGGAAGGCGCCTTCCACGGTTTTGAAACTCTGTTCTCCGGAAAGGCCAAATTGCGATTCTGGCTTTTGAGACAGCTTGTGAAAGCCTATGTTACGAGGCTGAGCCCACTCCGTCCTTGTTGGAGTTGGGCGTTGGATGTCACCGATCAAGGTTTGACGAAACGAACGTCGCTTTCCAGCTGGATGGTCAGTGAAGTGCCCTTGGGGAGGACGACTTGGTCTCCCTTCTTGAACACTCCGATCAAGGCTCCAGTGGCGGCTCCAATGGCCGATCCAACACCCAAGCCTTTCCAGCTACGAGCGGAAACTCCACCGATCACACCGCCGGTGGCACCTCCTTTGGCGGCTCCCTCCCCCGCCTGACCGGCCTGACTACCGCCAGAGGACTGGAGGGTGCCGTCTTCACTTCCGGGCTTGCTTTTCTGTTCCTCGGCTGATTGGACAACCGCTCGAATCTTGCGGGTCGTGCCGCTTGGGAGAATGACGGTATCGAATCGTAACCGAAGCTCACCCTTCCCTTTCAACCGGCCCGGCTGCTTGGCAAAATCGACAAAGCCAATGATATAGCTGCCGTAGGGAATGACGATTTGATCATCGAGCGTAATGGGGACGGCGACTCGACCGTGGAAACGGTCTCCTATCTGTGCTGACTTGGTATTGATGGTTCGGTCCAGGGTGACAAAGATCTCGGTCTTGCCCGGAATCGTCACGGCGTCGATCGCCTCTTGGGCGAGGGCTGTGGGACTCAGCAACAGGCAACCCATTAGTGCGTACTTCATATACTCAAGGACGAGCTTTCGGCGGCAAGGGTTCATCTAGTGCTGCGTTTCGCATAGGCTTGCCAGGCTCGTATCAATGCGCCATCCGTTGATCTTAGCTGCACTTCGAAGCCGCGACCAGGGCCGGTTCCCTCGCCTACGACAATTTCATCCGTCCCATCGCCATCCACATCGAGCGCTACTAGCGAATTCCCGAAGCGATCAGGATTACCATCGAAGGCGAACTGACGGATCGATTCCCCCTCCGGGGTCTGCAATAGCACCATTCCGGGATATCCCTGAAGCGGTCCTGGGGAGACAGCAATCCAGGGCGGGGATCCATTCTGCCTCAACAGAGCTACTTGAGCCCCAAAAGTGGTATTCCAATTGGTTACCGGCTTCATTTCTTCGGTATCAGTGCGAAAATAGAAGATCGTCGATGGATTGGTAGAAATGTCACTGCCCCACAGCAAGAGTTGCACTGGAGCCACCTCCGCCGCGTCGGGCAAGCAAAGACCTGTTCCTCGTAGACCATTTTCGAAGGGCAAGTCATCGAAAGTCCATTCTCGTTGCACGACTCCCTCGGGGCTGATTTCAAGCAGTGTCTGGGGAGACACTGGACCGGGCCCGGCTCCAACATACAACCGTTGGCAAGCCATTGAGACCCATGCGCCATAGCGGGGGGGCAATGTGGAGAGCTCAACTTCGCGCAACAGATTGCCGGTATTGTCAAAGATACGGAGCAGGGGTGGATTCCGGTATCCGGGTCCTGGGGTGGCGATAATTTCGTCTCCGGGCATCGTGGGTATCAAGTCGCCCATTGCCAACTCCCCAGAGAAATCGTATTCCGGGAATGCCACCCATTCTCTGAGCAACTGGCCGTTCGCATCGAAAAGGCGGAGTTGCGAGGGGCGCCCCTGATCGGGCCCCGGTAGAGTCCCGACCATCGGTTCGCCCGACTTTCCATATCCCGCCGCGACCCGAACCCCCTCGCCATAGTATTCGAAACGCTTCCCGGGGGCACCCACCTGGAAATGATCGAGTGGACCAGACTTGAAGAACAGCATCAGAAGGATGGTGAGACTCGTCTGGGAAAGCGTTGCGCCCCATAGACTCGGGGCCTTGACGAAGAGACTACACCAGAGCAACCCTCCGAGAAAAGTCAGGCAGGAGAGTGGGAGGTTGGGCCAGTGGAGGAGAGCAAAGAGTGCCGCCGCAAACACTACCGAGAAACGGGTGGCCACGACGGGCGAGCCCCCAAACAGCTTGCCGACCTCTTGCAATCGGAGCCGATAGAAATTCTGCAGCAAATGTTGTTGAACAGCGGCCCAGCCAAGGTAGGAAACGGCTCCCACCAGCGTCACCGGAGTGAAGACTCCCCCCATCCAGGCTCCCAGAATGACGATTCCTGAAGCGATCGCCAGGGTTGGGATCCCATAAATCCGCAGCACTCGTGCCGGGTTGTCGATTCGAAACCCCATTTCCCGAAGACTATCCTTCTGCCCCCAGTGGCTCAGCAGAACTACGAAGATCAAAAAGCCCAGCGTGGCTTTTCGGTAGCCGTCATGGTGGTATTGCAACTTTCCCCACCAGAGATAGATTTCCAGGGTCAATGTGAATCCCAGCAGAACAGCCAGGGAAAACCAGGTATTGTGCGGGGCACGGGAAGCACCTCGGCTAACCATCTTTGGATGGCTATTCATGGGAACGTGCCGAGTAGCTGAGGACCGGATTCCCCTCGGGCCCGCTCATCACCTGGACATCGGCTCCGTAGGTACTTCGAATCGTTTCTTCGGTGATGATTTCATTCGGTGTTCCGGTGCGAATGATTCTCCCTTCATTGAGCAGCGCCACTCGTTCACAGAAGGCACCCACCATAGTGAGGTCATGCAGTACCACAATGATTGTCTTGCCCGCTTCCTGCTGAAGTTGGAAAAGCAGCCGAAAGATCGCGATCTGGTGGTTGATGTCAAGGTGGGCATTCGGTTCGTCGAGGATGAGAGTGCCGGACTGTTGAGCCAGCGCCCGAGCGATCAACACTCGCTGGCGTTCTCCACTGGAAAGCTCGGAGATCGACCGTTCGGCAAGCTGAGCGGTCTGCGTTTCCTGGAGTGCCTGCGACACGATTTCGCGGTCGCTGGGCCGCAAACCTTGGAGCGGACCGAGGTGGGGGAATCTTCCCATTGAGACGACATCCCTCACTAGAAAAGGGAAATCGAAATAATGTTCAGAAGGAATCACCGTCAGGGAGCGTGAAAGTGCCCGAGCCGAATACTCAGCGGCCTTCCTTCCATCCAGCCAAACTTCTCCCGAATCCGGAGTGAGCAGGCCTGAAATGATCTTCACGAGAGTGCTCTTGCCACTCCCGTTGGGACCAATCAGGGCAAAGAAGCTGCCGTCTTCGATCTGAAGGCTGACTTCCTGCAATACTGGTTGCTGATAGCTGAAGCCTACCTCGCTGACCTCAATCCGCACGATTCTGAATTCTCCTAGTACTCAATTTGCCGGCGACGCAACAGAAACACGAAATAAGGGGATCCCAGCAAGGCAGTTACGGCTCCCACCGGAATTTCGAGTGGGGGCACTGCCGTCCGGGCCACAGCATCAGCCAGAACCAGCACCAGCGCGCCCCCCAAAGCCGAAGCCGGGATCAGCACTCGGTGCTTAGGGCCCATGATGATTCTCATCATATGCGGCACGATCAAACCGATGAACCCGATCAAACCGGCCACCGCAACCGAGGCTGCCACCATCGCCGAAGCCAATACGAACAGGATTCGTTTCGAGGTTTCGGTCCGCACACCCAGGTGAAATGCTGCTTCTTCGCCCTGCGTCAGGAGATCTAGATCCCGCCCCAGGAACCAGCTCACCACTATCCCAGACACAATAATGACGGTTGAGATCACCAGCTTCGTGGAGTCCCCTTCGGTCAAGGTACCCAACAGGTAATAGAGAACCGATATCTGTTCCCGGAAGAAAATCGAAAAAAACACAAACACCACAGCGTTGAAGAAGAGGCTGACGATGACACCGGCCAGGATCATTGTCTGGACAGGAGTCCGATTGGCCACGGTGGCAATGCGGTAAACCAGGTAGATCGAGAAAATGCCAAATCCTAGGGCCATAAAATAGAGGCCGAAGTAGGAGCCGATTCCCAGAATACCCGCCAGCATGACACCCGTAGTGGCGGCGCTCGAGGTCCCCAGAATGAATGGATCGGCCAGTGGATTGCGGAGGATTCCTTGAAGCACGACGCCGGCAGCAGCCAGACCGGAACCTACCAGCAGGCCGAGTATCACGCGAGGTAAGCGAACTTCGATAATGATCGACCAACTGGCATTCGGCACGGGTCCGAGAAAAAGGCAGAGCCCAGCCACCACCAACGTCAGGACAATCAGAGCCACGAATTGTGAGATTGTCCGCCTGCGATTCATTGCTCCTTCATCCCTGGTCATTGGGGTCTTGAAGGCCAGCCGGGAAGCCTATCCACACGTTCCTGAAAACCTTTCATTCCATCTGTCAAGCGATGGTTGCCCCGTGATAGCCAGGCTTCCGGAAAGTCGTCGATGATCCAGTTGCGCTGAACTGCTGATATCGCGTGCCAGCCAGGACGAGCTGCGATTTGGGAAGCCGTGGCGGCAAAGCTGACGATGATATCGGGATTGCGCTCAATCACAGCTTCGCTGGAAACCCGGGGGGCCGCTTGAGACAGATCTCCAAACAGGTTCTCAAAGCCAGAGATCTCGAGCGCCTCATTAGTAAAGCTGACACTCCCGACTGTCCAGGCCGGCACATCGATTTCGAGGTAGACCTTGGGACGCCAGTCGAGCGTCGCAGCGTGTTCCCGAATTCTGACTAGCTGATCGTCCATACGTTGGACCAGTTGATCCGCTCCTGCTACGTTTTCGAGCACTCGTCCCAGATCCCTGATCAGCTGGCGGACTTCGGCAAGCGACTGGGGAGTGGGCACTTCGAACACCTCCAAACCGAGCTGCCGAAGGCGAGGGACCGTTCTCGAGGAAGACCAGGACTCAGCCAGCACCAAATCGGGATTCAGATCCAGGATCTTCTCCAGATTGGGGCTCAAGAAACTCCCCACCTTCTCCCGCAACAAAGCTTCTGGAGGGTCGTCGCAATAGGTAGTTACCCCTACGACTTGGGCACCATGGCCAAGGCCAAAGAGTAGGCTTGTCAGGTTGGGCGCCAAGGAAACGATTCGGCTGCCCACCCATTGCGGCACCTCAGGTTGACTGTTGCGGCGCCACAATTGGACTGCGGCCAAGGCCGAGACGAGGAGCAATATGGAAAGAATCAGCTTCCGCAATCGCGGCCTTTCTCTTCAGGAACAGGGGGTCAAGCGAATAGCCGATTGCCGAGACAGTCGGCCCGATCGGCTGCAGGGATGCGTATGACACTGGAAGGTTCAATCGATGCGGGCGTGGGCTGGGGCCAGTACCTCATTTCGAGCCACCCGGCTTCGGGACAGAGTTCGACTTGAGTAATACTACGGGTACAACTCTCGGGTCTCTTCATGAGAGGAGACCAGGAGGCCCGCTCGGGAACCCTCATCAGGTTGAAGCTTGGAAGCAAGCCATTGAATTGGGAACCCGCACTCTTCCAGCGATAGAACTGGTCTCGCCTCCAATTTGCCACGGTCTGAGAACGGTGGGCCGAAGAGGACCACAGACTCCACCCCGAACGCAAACTGGAGCGGGCCAATTCCCTGCCCCCATTCCAGGCAAACAGATCGCCCGAGCAGGGTGAAAGAACGAGCAGGGAGAAGGGAGCCAGGGATCTGGGGTTGAAGTCATTCTCGAGAAAATCGACGATTCGTCCGGCACTTCCCATTTCCAGCAATATCGGAATCAAAGAAAGCCGGGGCGAGCGACTCGTGTCCGAGACAGTCCGAGTCTTGGGGCAGGGGTTGAGTAGCGCAAGTACGGCTCCGCAGGAATTAGCACCGATCCAGGTATTCTTTGCGGCTCCCGCTCGGGGAGCGACCCAGATCATGCCACCGCACAAATACCGCCGAGGCGGCTCTTCGGAACATCGACCAATCAACTCATCCCGGTTCATCGTCACCAGGATGCGTGATTCGTCCCTGTATTGGGTAATCGTACACATGACCAGCAGGACCGAAACAAGCCCGGACCGCCCTTCGGAACCGGCAGGCAGGAAGATCCTGTTGGGCCGACGAGATTCACGCAAGCGGGCAAAATCCGGATTCGTGTATCTCATCCCGGCTCGGAGATTGCTTTTGCTCCCTCCCGTGCACGTTCCTTACCGGGCAATAGGCACCAGCGATTATAGCAAAGACTTGATCTGGCTGAGGAAACCTCAAGACAGACCCTAGCCCGATCCGGAACGGCAATGGCAACAGCAAGGGCAAGAGCAAGGGGGGAAACTGGGAATTGGAAGCCGGGACCCTTGGACCCTCGGACCCCTCATGCTGCCGGCTCTTCTTGAAGCAAGGAATCCACAAACGCTTCGGCTGAAAACGGCAAGAGGTCTTCGATTCCTTCTCCAGTACCTACATAGCGAATTGGCAAATTCAAATCTCGGGCAATCGCCACCACGATCCCTCCCTTAGCGGTGCCGTCCAGCTTGGTCACGATCACGCCGGTCACTCCTGCCACCTCCCGAAACTGGCGGGCTTGAACCAGTCCGTTTTGCCCTGTTGTCGCATCCAGGATCAGCAACACCTCGTGAGGCGCTCCGGGAGTCTCTCGACTAGCCACCCGGCGCATCTTCTCCAGCTCTTTCATCAAGTTCGCCTTGTTATGGAGCCTGCCCGCTGTATCTACGATCACGACATCTTTACCGCGGGCCTTGGCCGCCACGAGCGAATCGAAGAGAACGGCTGCCGGATCTGCGCCTGGTCCCTGTTTGATCATTTCGGACCCGGTCCGGTCGGCCCAAATCTGGAGTTGCTCCACAGCAGCTGCCCGGAAGGTATCGGCCGCACAAAGCAGCACCTGTTGTCCCTCTTCATGGTAGAGACGCGCCAACTTGCCAATTGTCGTGGTCTTGCCTACCCCGTTGACACCGACGACCAGTACCACACGGGGCTGAGTCCTGCTCGTCTCGAGCGTATCGGGTGCTTCCAGAGCGGTACGCAACTCTTGCCGCACCAGACGCCTAGCCTGAAAGGAAGTAATGGGTCGGCCATCGCGGGTGGCTTCACGCAGGCGATCAATCACCTGGAGTGTCGTCTCGACACCCAGATCACGGCTGATGAGGACTTCTTCCAGCTCCTCCATCTGCTCCTCGGAGAGCCAGCTGCGATTGCTTCCAATAACCCTGCCGATCTGATCTCCTAGATCCTGTTGGGTCGATTGGAGTGCTTCTTTGAGGCGGCTGAAATAGCCCGGTCTTTCCCGATAGTTGAAAATACTCATCGCTACTTGCCATCCGAGACCCAGATCCGGTTCAGGAACTCGTCCTCGATTCGGCTCCAGGCTCCGCCATGCAACTCCCTCAGCAGCTGGGTCAGATTCCGCGCCAGTATGTCATACATGATCTCCCTGGGGGGGATCGGCAAACCTGCCATGGAAAGCGAGGTTGGAGGTGGCTCGGAGTGGAAAGGAAAGGACTTTTGAGTCAGGTTGATACCGATTCCGATGATGGCCCAGCTGATCTGTTCCCCAAGCGAGGCCGTCTCTACCAGAATCCCACAGATCTTTCCCTGGTCTAGAAGGACGTCATTCGGGGGTTTCAGCGCGATCTGGAGGGGAGCCGGACAGATCTCTTCCAGCGACAGGGCCACTGCCAGGGCCGAGACAATATTCAGGCGGTTGGCCTCTTGCGTCGGCAGGCTGGGATAGCAGAGGAACGAAACATAGAGCCCCTGATCCTTCTCCGACACCCAACTGCGACCGTGGCGGCCCTTGCCTTGAGTCTGATTGCGGGCTGCCACCACGCGGGGTAAGCCATCGCTTAGAAAGGATTTCAGATAGTCGTTGGTAGACGAAACGGTATTCAATAGTTGAGGCTTCGGAAATCCGTATTTCATTCTCGGCGCCGGACTCGGCTATTCCTCTTCCCGGGTCTCTGGGAAGTCGAGCAGCATGCTGATATCGCAAGACTTGAAGGAATGGGTGAGAGCCCCGATCGAAATAAAGTCGACTCCAGTGGCCGCATACTCGAGCAGATTCTCTCGGGTAATCCCTCCAGACACCTCGAGCAGACATTTCCCACCGACTTGCCGCACGGCCGCCCGGACCCGTTCTGGCGAAAAATTATCGAGCATGACTACGTCCACAGAAAGGGCTACAGCTTCCTCGAGTTGCTCCCGGCTCTGGACCTCGACCTCGATCTTGCAAAGGTGAGAAACGCGGGCCCGACAAGCCCGTACGGCCTCGCCCAACCCACCTGCCAGTCGAATGTGGTTTTCTTTGATCAAGACAGCATCGTCCAAGCCCATTCGATGATTGAAACCACCCCCCATACGAACCGCATATTTCTCCAATACTCTCCAGAGGGGAGTTGTTTTTCGGGTATCCAGAAGTCGAACCGGGTGGGCCTCGACAAGATTCACCCATTCCCGCGCCTGGCTGGCAATCCCGCTACATCGCTGCAAGAAGTTGAGAGCGACTCTCTCGCCCTTCAGGAGGACAGAAGCGTGGCCTTCAAGCAGTCCCATCACGCCACCCGGGGAAAAGGCTCCCTCATCTACGAGCGATCGAGCCGACACCTCACCCAGCTGGGAAAAGACGCGGGCAAACACCGGCCAACCCGCGACTACCAGAGGCTCCTTGGCCAGCACCCGAGCCACCATCGTTTGATCGCCCACTGAGGCGACGGCGCTCGTAGTCAAATCACCGCGCCCCAGATCTTCTTGCAAGGCACGACGAAGTAGCGGATCAAGATCAAGAAAATCCATCGAGTTGCTTCTTGAGTGCTATCACTTTCTCAGTGAGTTGGTTGTGCCGCAGGCGAACCCCAGCAACCACATCGGCTGGAGCTCGATTCGTGAAATTCTCATTCGAGAGCTTCCGATCGAGCTGGACAAGATCTTTCTCCAGCTTATCAACCTGACGTTGAATTCGGCCCCGCTCCGCATCGACATCGATCACCCCTTCGAGAAACAGAGTAAACCGCCCCAGACTTGCTACTCCCTGCACCTGTAGGCGATTGCCGGAAGCCTCCTCTCCGGCCTCGAATTCGACCGGTTCCACACGGGCCAGGCTCCGCAGATGATGCATCTGAGCTTCTATCTTGGAACGATCTTCCGGACCGCACGCCAAACGGCAAGGAACCACCCGGCGGGGCGGCACCTGGTTCTCCGCCCGGGCTGTGCGAATCGCTGAAATCAGCTCCTGAATCCCCTGCATATCGTCGATGGCCGGGGGCCGGATCCACGCCAATTCGGCAGTCGGGAAGGTCGCTCTCATCAAGGTCTCTCCGTCATGAGGAAGCCTTTGCCACAGTTCTTCGGTCACGAACGGAATGAACGGGTGGAGCAGCCGAAGAGCACTGTCGAGTAGAAAGAGAGCCACGGTCCGAGCCTTGGAACGGGCTGCCTCATCATCCCCGCCCAGATCTCCCTTGATAAACTCAATGTACCAAGAGCAGAACTCGTCCCAGAAGAAATGGTAAAGCTCGTGACTCGCTTCGTGGAAACGGAATCGTTCCAGATTTTGATTGGTCGATTCAATGACCTGCTGCAGACGGCCCAGAATCCAGTAGTCTTCGAGTCCGAGCCGTCCCTGGTCCCAGAGGTCCTGAACCGCATCCTTGCTGGACGGGGATTTTTCTTCCTGAAGATTCATGAGAAGAAAACGGCCGGCATTCCAGATTTTGTTGCAAAAAGCCCGGTAGCCCGACATCCGACTCATTGAGAAAGGGATGTCTGTCCCAGGAACGGCCATCACGCTGAGGGTAAATCGAATTGCATCGGAGCCGTATTCGTCGATCAACTTGAGAGGATCGATCACGTTCCCCCGCGACTTCGACATCTTTTTCCCCTGTTCATCCCGAACCATGCCATTGATGTGGACCTTCCGGAACGGGACTTCGTCTCGAAATCGAAGGCCGAGCATCATCATTCGGGCCACCCAGAAGAAGATAATGTCGAACGCGGTAACCAGAACACTGGTGGGATAGAAGGTCGCCAAATCGGCAGTCTTCTGGGGCCAGCCCAGGGTCGAGAAGGGCCAGAGTCCCGAGCTAAACCAGGTGTCCAGCACATCTTTTTCCTGTTGCAGTTCTCCACTTCCACAGTGTTCGCATGCAGTCGGAGTCTCAACTCCAACGGTAATCTTCTGACAGCTGCCGCAATGCCAGGCTGGTATGCGGTGCCCCCACCAGAGTTGGCGACTGATACACCAATCATGGATATTTCGCATCCATTCGAAGAAGATTTTCTGGTAACGCTGAGGCACGAACTCCGTTTGTCCTGCTTCGACTGCTGAAATGGCCGCCTCAGCCAACGGTTTGACGGAGACAAACCACTGCCTCGATACCAGGTACTCGACCACGGTATCGCAGCGCTGGCATCGACCTACATTGTGCTGATGTTCATCCACTCCCGAGATGAGGCCTTGACCTTCGAGATCGGCCAGAACCCTTTCGCGTGCCTCGTAACGGTCGAGTCCGGCATAAGGCCCGGCAGCGGAGGTCATCGTGCCGTCTTCGCCGATTACCTTGACGATCGGTAGCCCGTGTCGCTTCCCGGCCGCGAAGTCATTGGGGTCGTGGCCCGGAGTGACCTTGACGGCACCGCTGCCAAACTCCTTGTCGACAAACGAATCGCCGATGATCGGGATTTCCCGATCCATCAGCGGAAGCCTGACGCGCTGGCCGACCAGATCGTGGTAGCGCTCGTCGTCGGGGTGAACAGCGACACCGGTATCTCCCAGCATCGTTTCAGGACGGGTGGTGGACACGATCATGTGTCCGGAACCATCGAGGAGGGGATATTTGAGATGCCAGAGCTTTCCCGCAAGGGGCTGGTGTTCGACCTCTAAATCTGAGATCGCGGTCGAGCAACGGGGGCACCAATTCACCAGGTATTCACCCTGGTAGATGAGCCCGTCGCGGTACAGCCTGACGAAGACCTCACGTACTGCCTGCGAGAGCCCCTCATCCATCGTGAAGCGCGTGCGACTCCAGTCGCAAGAGCATCCCAAACGCCGAATCTGATTCAGGATCCTGCTCTCCGAAATTTCTTTCCACTCCCAGACTCGCTTCTCGAATGCTTCACGACCCAAGTCATTGCGATGCAGGCCCTCGTTTGCCAGTTGCCGTTCCACGACATTTTGAGTTGCGATCCCAGCGTGATCTGTCCCCGGAAGCCAGAGGACTCGACGCCCCCGCATCCGCGTCCAGCGAATCAGGATATCCTGCAAAGTCAGATTCAGGGCATGCCCCATGTGGAGGGATCCCGTCACATTCGGAGGGGGCATCACGATCGAATAGGGGAGCTCTTCTCCGTCCGGGTCCGGAGCGAAGAATCCATTCGACTCCCACCTTGAATACCAGTAGTTCTCGACGGCGCGAGCATCGTAGGTCTTGGGGATATCTTGACTCACGGATTACCTTCCTAAGTCCTGAAAACCATGATTAGCCTGACGTCTGCTGGGAGCGCGAGGCGAAGATCCATTTGCATACAGTACAGGAATTATGGTTTGCAGGACTTGGGCACCAGTTGGGCATCGGATTTGGATTCGGGTCGGGCTGGTTGACGGCGGATCAGCTCGATTCGTCCAGCTCTCGGACAATATCGGGCAAGAGGTTCTTGATGGCTTCGGGAACCCTTTCCGAAAGGATTTCGACGAGCCGCTGGTGATCGATCGTAGCAGCAGGAGTAGTGGCTTGGGGCTCGGAATAAGAAGTCGCCTCATCGGATGCCGTGATCTTGGGGAAGCCTTTGATCGACACTTCACGGGCCAAATGGTTGGCTAGGCCGCGACACTGTGGCAACGTCAGATCGAAAACCATTTCGGTTCCAACTGAACTTAACGTCGGTTCGAACAGCAGCGTGGACTCCTCAGGCGCCGGGGGTACCGGTTCAGGTTCAGCCGGGGCAGAGATGAGAGACGTCACCAGACTTACCAATGAGAAGGTGTCGAATGGCTTACTTAGCGAATGCAAACAACCGACGCTGCGGGCTCTTTCCTCGTCGAAAGTCTGAAAGGCGCCCACCAGCATGATGGTTCGAGTCGCGCCCAGCCCATCTGCGTACAACTGGCGGCACAGTTCGTAACCATCCATGTCCGGCAGATACACATTGGCGAGCAGCACATCTGTGGCCTCGGCCGCGATCTCTTTCAGGGCCGCTTGACCGCTGTCGCAACATTCGATATCTACCTCTTCCCCGGCAAATGAAAGACGCAGAACCTGCTGAGTCGTGAAATTGTCATCTGCCAGAACGATGCGCGGCCTTCTCTGATGCGCTTCCAACTACTGCCCTCCGTTGTCGTCATCCTGCTTCGGATTCTGTGCTGCCTGGCGCCGTTCTTCGGCCCTTTTGCGAGCCAACTCATAGGGGTCGGGACGCCCCGCAAAAGTCCGCCAGACATCCTTGATCGGCTCCATAAACGAAAAGCCTTCAACCGAATAGTTTTCGGCATTGCTTTCCGCAAGGGCGGGATCGATTTCAGGCACAGGCTTCTCGAATAGTTCCAGCTTCTCTACGGAACGACCGAAATACTCGCTGAACGGATAGCCCTCCGCCAGGTGGTGGTAGTAGACGGAGGCTTCTTCCACCCTGCCCAATTCCTCCAGGGAGCGCGCCAGTCTGAACAGGGTCTCATCCATGCGGCTGAAGCTCTTGTACTTGTCCATCACCTCTTTGAAACGGCTTTCAGCCGCCAGAAACGACTTTTTGTCGAAGTAGAAGCCAGCTTTCTGCTGAATCCCCATGGCCAGGTTTTCGTGAACCTCGCTTTCAAATTCGGCTGCAGTAGGAGCCAGTTCACTGTCGGGATAGTCCTGGAGCAATTTCGTCAGCTCGCGTTCCGCCTTGCGGGAATAGGTGGGATCCCGATCTGGGGCACGCATGAGACGCATGTTGACAGCCACGATTTTCATCTGAGCATCGTCTGCCATCTCGTGGGTGGGATAGAAGATAATGAAATTCTTGTACTGAGCTTCCGCTTGCAGTAGATTCTCTGTCCCACCTTCGTCGTAGTAAGAATCCGCCGTCTGTAGAAAGGCGATCGGCGTGAACTCACTATCCGGGTAAGTATTGATCAGGGTCTGAAACGCCAACCGCGCCTTGATGAACTGATTCTTGTCCAGGAACTTGGTCCCGTTTTCATAGAGCACCGTATCGGGGGCCACCGCGCCATCTTGCAAGCCTGAACCCTTTTGCCCACAAGCGCCGGTCAAAGCGATAACCAGTAGGAGAAATAGGTATTTGAGTTTTCTCATTTCAGGACACTCCCGTTCCGTCCGCGATTTCCTGCATTTGCCGAAACGTCCCACTCGGGTTTTCAGAACCGAAGATGGCCGAGCCAGCTACCAAAAGATCGACACCTGCGGCCACGACATCTTTCGTATTGGCCGGACCTACACCACCATCGATCTCTATTTTGACATCCAAACCGCGTTTCTGGATCATCTGTTTCAAACGTCGTACTTTATCGAGCGTGGCCGGGATGAACTTCTGGCCGCCAAAGCCCGGATTAACTGACATCAACAAGACGTGGTGGCAGCAAGCCAGAACCTCCTCCAGGGCATGCAACGGAGTATGTGGATTCAGGACGACTCCGGGTTTTGCCCCAGTTTCGTCTATCCCTTGCAGAATGCGGTGCAGATGGGTGGCGGCTTCGACATGGACCGTCAGGTAGTCGGCTCCCGCCTTGACGAAAGACTCAAACACCGCTTCGGCATTAGAGATCATGAGGTGAACATCCAGAATAAGCTCTGTGACACCGCGCATTGCCCGCACGATCGGCTGGCCCAGGGTGATATTCGGTACGAAGTGCCCATCCATCACATCGACATGCAACAGACGAGCCCCAGCTTTCTCCATGACGCGAATATCGCGCTCAAGGTTGACAAAGTCAGCGGACAATACGGAGGGAGCAATCCAGGCCATTAACGGGCTACCTCGAGGTTGACCTTATCCTTTTCACGGATTTGATGTCCGGGCCGTGGAAACTGCCGAACCACCGTCCCCTTTCGTACATTCCGATAAAACCGATATTCAATTTGCCCCACCTCGAATTTCTGATCTTCGAGGATCGTACGTACCCGATTCAGGTTCTGACCAACAAAATCCGGCATCAAGAAACGGCGCCCCGTGCCCCCACTCACCAGAATGCTGATCTTGGGGCTGGTCGCCTTTTCGGAGTTGGGCGCTGGGTATTGACTGAGAACCGTCCCCTCCTCAGTTTCCGGCAGTGAAATCCGACTCACATGCCCGATCTCATAATTATACTGGGCCGCGGTGAGTTGCGCGACTCTTTGCATGAAACCTACCAGATCAGGTACCGGGCTTGTCCTCTCGCCCAAACTAACGATGACCTGAATCGACTGGCCCGTTTTGATGCGTTGCCCCGGTTCCGGCGACTGGCGCATTATCCGCCCCTGGCCAACCGACGGACTATAGAGGTCTCCCTGGACATTCAAAACGAGTTCCAGCTTCTCCAGCACTTCCTGAGCCGCATCCACCTCCAGATTGGCCAGATCTGGGGCAACGACTTCGTTGCCACTGATCGCAATCTCCATCCCGACAATGGTGGACAGGATTGCCACAACAACCAGGATGGAAAGAAGCACAGCGATCTTGCCAAAATCGAGGACCCGCTGCAATCTCTGCTTGTTTTGAGCTCTCTCTTCCATTCTTGTCTTGACCAGACTCTATCATACCGCCCGAACCCGTTCGCTTCACGCTAGGAGCCTGTCCGAGTATTGGGGCGCGGTCGCGAACAGGGGTCTTGTGAGTCGAGCTCGCGGAGAGAGACGGACGGCGATGGCCCCCATCGTCTACGGCTCTTGACAAAGAGATTCGGCCACAACCCACCTGTTCCCTTCGGGTTACGGGCGGCATGGGGCAATCTGCTTTGTTGCGGGCCAATTGAAGTTGAATGACAGCGCCTGCCTGCCCGACGCCTCGCATCTCACCCCATGGCGCTCGTAACGCGATCCGCGCCAATACTCGGACAGGCTCCTAGGCTTCAGAAATCCTGACCAACTGGGCCCAGAAAAAAGAGTCTCCCGGGCTCTCACCGGGAAAGTTCCGAGTCGTTTTCTGGAGGCGGACCGGAATTGACCCACTTTCGAGCAGATTGCGTAACACCTCTTCATTCTCTTCCGGTTCCGTGGAACAGGTGGAATAGGTGAGAACTGCATTCCGGGCCAACAACTGGATGGAAGCCCGCAGCAAGTCGATTTGTCGCTGCTGATAGAGAGCCAGTTGTGACTCCTGGACGCGCCAACGGATATCGGGGTTGGAGCGGATAGTACCCAGCCCGCTACAGGGCACGTCCAGCAACAGAAAATCAAAGCTGGCGGGCCGAAAAGGTGGATTCGAAGCATCGCACTGTAGCGGCGAGAGGGTACGGACTCCCAGCTTTTGGGCCCGCTCCCGCAATTGTTGCAGGCGCCGGGAGCTGATGTCGGCAGCTACCAGAATAGCCCCTTCAGACAGCTGAGCTTCGAGCAAAAAGGTCTTTCCTCCAGGAGCGGAACACAGGTCCCCCACAGAACGAGCCTCGAATGGGACTCGATTATGGACTATTCGCTGGCTGGCTTCGTCCATGAAGAACCCCCAGTCGGTCCATTTTGCGAGCGTCGAAACGGCGGCGGCCTCCACCCGAACTCCATTTGCCAGTTCCGGGTGGAGGCTCCCCTCTAGGCCTAGCTCTTGCAGTTTGTCGAGCAGCGCTTGCCGGGAGCCACGCCGTGGATTCACCCAGAAGACCGATCGAGCAGGTTGGTTGTTTTGTTCTAGGAAGCAACGGGTGGTCTCCGGCCCCCACCGGTTCAGGTAGCGCCCCACCAGCCACTCCGGATGGCTGTAACGAATTGAGAGAGACTGAGCGTCGTCTCCGGCTGGTGGCTGAACCGGTCTGCGGATGACATTCCGGAGCACTGCGTTGACAAAACCGGAGGCCGACCGGAATCCGACTCGGCGACAAAGTGAAACCGAAGTATCGACTGCGGCGTGCTCGGGGACTCGCAGGAATGAAATCTGATAGGCCCCCAATCGGAGCAACCAGAGAATCGGCGAATCCAAGCGGGAAAGGGGCCGGGAAGAGTGTTGGCTGAGAGTGTAATCAAGCAACATGAGCTGGCGCAGGCAACCATAGACGAGTGCCCGGGCCAGTCCTCGATCGGCCGGGGAGAGGCCAGGAAATGACCGCGTAAGACTCAACTCATCGACGTGACGTCCCTGGTCAACCTCGAGCAGGAAGCGCAGTGCCAACAACCGCGGGTCACTCACCCGAGCAGCTCTCCCTTGGCTGCGAAATGGCCGTTCGCAAAATCTGCCACGTTCATGCGCCTCCGGTTGGCAGGTTGAATCTCGACTATCTCGAGCTGGCTTCTGTCGCCGCAGGCGACCTGTAGAGTACGGCTGTCTAGCTCGAGAATCGTTCCCGGCGGGGCCGGTTCTCTTGGGGAACCCGGATTTCGGGTCCGCCAGATCTTGATCATTTCACCGCCGCGATGGGAAAAGGCTCCCGGACGAGGATTGAAAGCCCGTATTCGGTTGTGAATGGCGGGGGCGGGCTGGCTCCAGTCGATGCATCCTTCTTCCCTCCTGACCATGGGAGCAAAAGTAACCAAGGAATCGTCCTGCGACCAGGGAGTGATGGTTCCATCCAGATAGCTAGGCAAAGTCCGAAGCAGAAGCTCGCAGCCAATCTCGGCCAATCTCCCCTCGAGTTCTCCGGCGGTCTCGTCGGGACCGACCACCACTTCTTCTTGCGAGAGCACATCTCCACTGTCCATCCCAGCGTCGATTCGCATGATGCTGACACCGGTGACAACTTCACCTTGCTCTATCGCGCGAACCACCGGGGCCGCGCCCCGGTAGCAGGGCAGCAGCGAAGTATGTAGATTCAGCGTGCCCCACTGCGACCCAGCGAAGAACTCTTGGGGGAGGATTTGGCCAAAGGCCACAACAACCATTACGTCGGGGCGGGTTAAATTAAGGAAATCAATGGCTTCCTGACTTCCCCGGACACGGATCGGCTGTAGCATCCGAATCCCCAGTTCAAGCGCCAGTTTCTTCACGGGAGAAGAATGCAGCCGCAGGCCACGTCCGGCCGGTCGATCCGCCTGGGTAATGACTCCGACAACCTCCAATTCGGAAGCTTGGCACAGGCCACGCAGTGTAACAGCAGCGATTTCAGGAGTCCCCAGAAAGACCACCCGGGCCATTACCACTCTCCGGCCTTGACCAGCTTGCGAATCTTGCGCCGTGTCAGATCCCGCTGCAAAGGGGAAATACGGTCGAGATAGAGGATTCCATCAAGGTGATCAATCTCGTGGCACAGGGCTCGGGCCAGCAACTCCTCTGCCTGGATAGAGAAAGGCTCCCCATTCAGGTGTTGTGCTTCGACCTGGATTCGAGACGGGCGTGGGACCACGGCCGTGAATCCGGGAATGGAAAGACATCCTTCCTCCCCTTTCTGAGAACCCTCGCTTTGGGTGATGGCAGGGTTGACCAGAATCATCAGGTGATCAGCTTCCTCCCCTCCGCTGACATCGACCACAATCAGGCGCCAGTTGAGTCCCACTTGGGGAGCGGCCAAGCCGATTCCCGGGGCCTCGTACATCGTCTCGATCATATCTCGGGCCAAAGTGGCCAGTTTTTCGTCGAAAGCCTCGACCGGAAAGCTCTTGGCTACGAGTTGCGGGGCTCCATATTTGAGGATCTCCAAGATCATCGCCAAACAATCTCTGTTCTTGCCACGACGCGATTGAACTCGATCCACCAGCATGCGATCCTGGCTGGAGTTGCGCTCAGGTTCAGACTTGGCCGAAACCAACGCAAAGCTAGTGTAACACTTGGAGAGCGCGCCCCTGGATCCCCTCGGGTAGCCGAACTCGAACCATGAACGTGATCCTCAAGATCGTCATCGAAGTTCAGGAATTTGCTCTTCTGACGGTCCAGGCACTGCTGAATATCTTTCGGTCACCTCGCTACCTGAAAGACATGTTCATTCAGATGGACATGATCGGAGTCGGATCAGTCGTGATCGTGATTCTGACCGGATTCTTCACCGGAGGCGTCCTGGCACTCCAATCGGCTAGTTCGCTGAAGGCGTTCGGGGCTGTGAATCTGACGGGACAGCTGGTCTCACTTTCTTTGGTGAAGGAATTGGGGCCGGTGTTGACCGCTTTGATGTTGGCTGGCCGCGTGTGCTCGGGGATCACCTCTCAACTGGGATCCATGCTGGTCACAGAGCAAATCGATGCCATGCGTGCGCTGGGCACTGACCCGACAAAGAAACTGGTGACTCCGCGGGTGCTGGCCTGTACCACCATGGTCCCCCTGCTGACCGTGCTGGCTGATCTCTTCGGTCTGGTTGGGGGGTGGGTTGTCGCCGTCAATACTTTGAATCTGAACACCAATCTGTATTGGAGTACCGCCCTTCGATCCCTGAACTACAACCACGCTCTGGAGGGGCTCGTCAAGCCAATTGTATTCGGTTTCATTATCGGAATAGTGGGGTGCTTCTTCGGATTGACGACTCGAGGTGGAACCCGTGGAGTCGGCCAAAATACAACTCGTTCAGTCGTGACGGCATCAATCTTGGTGATCATGGCAGACTTTTTCCTGAGCAAGATCATCCTGGAGCTTACGGCTTGAGCGCGATCCGGTTCGAAAATGTTTACAAATCCTATGAAGGACAGGCCGTGCTTTCGGACCTCAGCCTGGAGGTCCGGGAAGCGGAAACCAAGGTGATTCTGGGCGGCAGCGGTTCCGGCAAGAGCACCCTCCTAAAGATGGTATTGGGACTGGTCAGACCCGATTCCGGGAAGGTTCTTGTGCAGGGAGTAGATGTCAGCCGGCTATCCGCGACGGAGCTGTTTCCGATCCGGCGCCAGATTGGAATGGTTTTTCAGGAAAGCGCCCTGTTCGACTTTCTTTCGGTAGGAGAAAACGTCGCTTACCGGATGCGTGAAGATGGCGAACTTCCCACTGCAGAAATCGAATCGATCGTCAGGCAGGTTCTCGGCTTCGTGGGCCTGGAGGAGGACATCGACAAAATCACAACCGAACTATCGGGCGGAATGAAACGACGTGTCGGCATTGCACGGGCCATCGTGGGAAGACCTCATATCCTTCTCTATGACGAACCGACCGCGGGCCTGGACCCCATCACAGCCCGAACGATCTGTGATCTGGTCATCAAGTTGCGCGACCTGGAAGGCGTGGCTTCCATATTCGTTACTCACGATCTCAATTCAGCAATGCATCTGGCCAACGAGTTTGCCATCCTCGAAGAGAATGGCCAGATCTCCTTCCGTGCCGAAGATGACCAGTTCTGCCTGATCAATACCAGCTTCGCTATACTGAAGAATGGACAGTTGCTCTTTGAAGGCACTGACGATGAACTGAAGGCCTCGGATGACGAGTACATCCGCGAATTTCTGACCTGAACTAGCTATCGGCTACAGGAGCCCACAATGGAAGAACAAAAACGCGTTTCATTCTCTGAAGTCAAAGTCGGGATCTTCGTCATCGTTAGCTCCATCATCTTGATGCTGGCAATCCTTTCGATCGGATCCCGGAGTCTTCTGCAGGAAACGTTTGTCGCCAAAACCTACCTCAACAATGTCTCCGGCCTCAAGTCGGGAGACATCGTTCTGCTGGGAGGCGTGGAAGTAGGAAACGTCGATAGTGTCGATATCTCCGTTCCCGGCTCACCCTTACCGAATACGGCCGAGAACGCCAATAACCAGGATGAAATCGACCGGTGGCAGGGTCGAGAGACACAAGCTTCAATCGCTCTCAGCCAGGCTCGACAGCAGCTTGAAGACATTCGAAATCGTTACCAGGCTGTCGTCACACGGAGTGGCCCGGGAAGTGCTGAGGCCAACCTGCTCCTCAACCAGACGACAACCGCTGAACGCAGTCTACAGGAGGCGATCGACACATCAAGCAATATCCAAAGCCGTCTGGAACGTCTGAGAGCCAGCCTTCAAAACATCGAAGTCTATCTCAGCATCAGAGCCGACCAGCGAGACTGGATCCGGCGTGACAGCTCGATCTCTCTCGGTTCGGTGGGTCTGCTGGGTGACAAGTACATCGAGATTTCGCTCGGACGCAGCGAAGACTTGCCCTTGACTCAGGCCGAGCAAGTGAAGACGTGGTTTGGCACCGAGACGACCCGAGAAGTGGTCCTGATCACCGGCCGCACCCAGGCCGGATTCCAAGAACTCATCACTGGCGCTAACGATATTCTCACCAATTTCGAGACCTTGTCGCTGCAGTTGCAGGACCTGCTGGTCAAGTTCGACCGGGGAGAGGGATCGATAGGACGGTTCTTCAATGATCCCGCTTTTTACGACAACCTGAATTCCACCGTGGTGGGAGCCAAACAGGCGGTCGAGACTGCCAGTCAATTGTTCCATGACGTGAGCAATGGCAAAGGAACTATCCCGCGACTGATCCAGGAGCCCGAGCTGTACGAGAAGATCCGGGCCTCAGCAGAAAATGTGGCCAACCTCACCGCGAAGATTGATAAAGGGGAAGGAACCTTGGGAAAGATTGCCAATGATCCTGCCCTTTATGACAATGCTAACCAGGTCATGGCCACGATTCGCAAGATTGCCGATAGCATCGAAAAGGGCGAAGGAACCCTGGGAAAACTAGCTCAGGACGACAAACTCTACGTAGACCTGCAAAGAACGATGGCCCAGCTTTCCATATTCGTGAAGGACATTGAAGAAGGCAAGGGCACCCTGGGAAGGCTTGCCAAGGATGAGCAGTTGTATCTGAATCTCAACGAAGTCTCTTCAGAGATAGTCAAGTTGATCTATGATTTCCGACAGAATCCAAAGAAATTCCTGACCATCAAGTTCGAACTCTTCTGATGTAATTCCGCCGGCGATGAGCATCAATAGGAGGCGTAGCGGAGTTGATTGTTCTACAATCGTCTCCGGCGAAGGGTCCGGCGGCAGGAGTGAGGATTATGATTTCTGAAAAGATTGGGCAAGCCGCTCAGGCTATCCTAGGCTCCATCGTGCGCAGCCTGAGCCGTCTGCGGATCCGTCCCAATCACCTCACATTTATGGGATTCCTGGCCAGTATCTTGGCCGCCTTCAGTTTTGCGAGGGGCAATTTCCGGCTGGCGGGAGTTGTTCTCATAGTGGCCGGGCTGTTCGATATGGTAGATGGAATGGTGGCTCGGAAGACTCACGCCGAGACCCCATTCGGAGCTTTCTTTGACTCTGTCATGGACCGCTATTCCGACCTGATCATGTACATCGGATTGCTTATTTATTTTGCTAATCTGGGGCGCAACAACTACGTCGTGCTGGTGGCCGTATGCATGATGGGTTCGGTGCTGATCAGCTATTCCCGAGCCAGAGCCGAATCGATCATTCCCAGTTGCAAGGTGGGTTTCCTGGAGCGTCCCGAGCGAATGGTTCTGCTCATCATCGGCTCCTTCTATCGAATGGAACCCGTCTTGTGGGTGATTGGTGTGCTGTCGAATTGGACAGTGGTTCACCGCATCATTCACACTCGCTCCACGATCCGGGCGATGGAAGAAAAAACCGACTCTGCTCAACAGGAAGCTCAGAGCCGGGAGACGTCTGGCAAGCTCTCAAACCCGAACCCACTGGTCAGCTGACCAAACTAAGTTTGTCCGGCGCTGAGCTTTAAGATCGAGTCAAGCTCGGTCTAGGAGCCTGTCCGAGTAATTCATAAATTGTCGGCTGCAGGCCCGCAATCATCCGCGCTTGCGTCCCTTCGCTTCGACACCTTATGAATTATGCGGGTTAGAGTTCTCTCCCCGGATGACATTGAAGTGGTTTCGGAGGTGTGGGAGGGGCCTTCCCAGGCCGCGAGAGGACCGTCCGGCCTAAATCTAAAGACTCTATTTTCAATAGAATCGCCGCCTCAGAAGGCGCCTCCCACGGTTCTGAAACTCGGCTTTCCTTTGCGCCATCATCCCCCCCTTTGTGGCACCCGGGAGCTCAGTTTCTTTCTTGAATGATCCAGAGTAGCGGGTGGCGGTACTGGCACCGCGCCCCCTCTCCACAGCTTCTGCCTCGGCCTGCCCACGGCTGCGGGCTTGTGAGTTGTGAGTTGGAACTTGGGAGTTATTCCGTTATCCCAACACTTTGACACCGGCCGGAATCCGGAGTTGGAACTCCGAGGGCTTTAGCTTGGGATTGAGTTCGATATCTTCAAAGTTGACCAGCAGATAGTCGTCGGTAGGTTCAACCAGCATTTGCTGGACCGGCACCCAGATTTCGGGGTCGACCCACAGGACGATCCGGCTGAAGAAGGCCGAGGCCTGATCCGAGCGGGGTTTCAATTCGATTTGGTAGGTTAGCCGCCCCCCCACTTCCGGGCTACCCAGCAGTCGGATCTCATAGGCCTCCTCCAATGCTGAGCGGCTGGTACCGAAACCCAACAATAGAAACTCCGCTTTGTCTTTGTTGGTCCCCAATTGGTATTTCTGGGCCTGTTTGATCGCCGGCTGGTAGAACAACACGACACCCTTGCTGATCACAAAATGGGAGATCTGAGGTTGTTCGATATCCTTCCGCAAGTAAACCTCTCCCTGGTGGCGCAGGAAGAGAAACGTCCCCTCCTCCCCTTCGTCGAACTCTTCTATGATATCGGTCCATTTCTTTTGCTGGATTCGGGCCCGCATCGACTGCAGATCGTCTCCCCGCTTCTCCATCTGAGTCAGAATCTCGTCCAAGCCGTCCTGCGCCCAAAGTCCGGTCGGGGAAATCACGCAAAGTAATAGCCAGACTGCGCTATGAGTTCGATATTTCATAAGTGTTTCAGTGCTGAGCGCGCCGTTCCCTTGCTAGGACGTCCGTACTATCTTTGAGTTGCAGAATTTTGAGTTCCTGGAGGAAAGCTATCAATGCCCGAGACTTGGGTCTGGTAACGCCGCTTCAATCCGAGCCTGCTGTTCCTCCAAGCGCCGTTCGTCCAGATCCAGCCGATTGAAAGCCGACCCGTCCAAAATCGATGGAGGGGTGAGAAAGATGAAGGCGAGGATGGCGACACAAATCAGGTCGTATTGCCAGCACCCTCTAGGGTATGTCCAGAAGAAAATCTTGGAAAGAAGCCTGATCATCTTCTTCAATTAAGCCGCGACTGCTCAACCGCGTAATACAGGTTTTCCATTCGGTTCAGAATCAGGCCGTCCCGCATTTCGATGATGCGGCTGGCATTGGAAGCCACTTCCGGATCGTGAGTAATCAGAATGATCGTCTGTCTGTATTTGACGTTCAGTTCCTGCAGCATCTCCAGAACCATCATAGAGTTCTCTGAATCGAGATTACCGGTGGGCTCGTCGGCGAGCAGAATCTTGGGCCGGTTAATGATGGCTCGGGCAATCGCAACCCGCTGCTGTTCCCCCCCCGACAACTCGGCAGGACGATGGTGCATCTTGTTCCGCAATCCCAGCAAATCGAGAATCCGCTCGGCATCAGACCCATTCTGGGTGGAGGAACCATTGCGCCGAATCGTGCGCGCCAAATCGATGTTGTCACGGGCGGTGAGGGAGGGTAACAGGTTGAATCGTTGAAAGACGAAGCCCAGCTTGTCTCGCCGGATCCGTGTCCGCTGGGCATCGCTCACTTTGCTGATATCGACACCATCAATTCGAATCCGCCCGGTGGTTGGGCGAATCAGCCCCCCAAGCAAGTGGAGCAACGTAGATTTGCCACATCCACTGGGACCCATGATTGCCAGAAACTCTGCTTCCTTAACCCGCATTTCGACACCCCGTAAGGCGGGGACGTCGACTCTGCCGACTCTATAGACCATACGCAGATCTTCTACCGCGAGAATGTTCTGCCGGTGGCGGATTTCGATGGTATTACTCATAGCCAAGCGCTTTTATGGGATCAAGTTGGGCGGCTTTGAGGGCTGGGTAGAGGGCTCCAAAGACTCCTCCGCCCATGGCCATCAGTGCGGCGGCGACCCGCCAAGCTTCGGAAATATCGACCTTTAGATTTGGAAAAGTAGCCACCACGATCTGAAGAGTGACAAATGTCAGACCATAACCCGCCAGCACACCCAGGCCGCATATCACGAGCGATTCCTGCAGGATGAGCTTGATGATATATGCTTTTGATGCCCCCAGAGACTTGAGAATCCCGATTTCTCGCGTCCGTTCCGTAATTGTAGTGTACATCGCCAGCAGGATCATTAGAAAACTGATTACCGACGACAACGCCACAACCGCTGTGATGAATTGCCGGAACACCGGCGTGTTTGCGGCCAACAACTCCTGCAGTTCAGCCGTCTTGGTAATCTTATAGCCCTTGGCTCGGACCTTCAACTCCTCGTAGACCTGATCGATTGTCGCATTGTCCGTCACCCGGATGAAGAACATCGTGCACTTGTTGGGAGTTCCGTTCTTCTCCTGCAGTGTTGCCAAAGGCAGAAGCACGCGGGCACCAATGCCTTCTTTAAAGATGCCGGTCACGGTGTAAAAGGTTCCCAAAATGTTGATCTGATCCCCAACTCCTACTTTCTGGGCATGGGCGTAATTGGTATCGACTACTATTTCCTCGGCCCCCTCGAACATACGGCCGTCCAAAATCTGAAACGTGGAATTGACCCTGAGAAAGCTCTCCGTGTCGATTCCGTAAATCAAGTGAAAAGCTTCGGCCAGGAACTTGGACAAGACGGGTGTAACTGCCGCAACACCGTCGACTTTCTCGAGGGCACCTCGAATCCGAACATCGAAGTTGCCGCTATTGAGAACTTGAAGGAAGGAGGCATTGCTGGGCTGCACCATGACGTCGCCCATCTGCCGAGTGCGCTCCGCCGAATCGTTGAGCGCACCATAGGACAGGCCGACACTGACCAAGACCAGAGCCACTCCCAGGGCCACAGCCAGAATACTGACTGCCGTACGGGTCGGCCGGTGCGTCAGATTGGTGAAGATCAACTTGACCATGACTAGCGGTTTCCCCCGGTGTTACCTGGAGAGCCAGGCTTTCCCACCGCATCGCCCTTCACTTCTACCCGCTCTGCGCCAGGTGGCTGAGGGATCTTGAAAGTCCCTGCTCGCAAGGGCCGATCAATCCGAACCTGACCCTCTCGTACTCCTAGCCGAAGCAGATAGTTCGCATCGACTCGGTCCAATTCAACCTGAGCGCTGACCAGTTTTTGACCGATCTCCATCGCGCCCCCGTACGCGATGCGGCTCACTGGCCGAACGCAATCATAATAGACTTGGCGGCTCAAATGAAGAGCCGAACGCTCAATCCACAGTTTTCGTTGTAAACAATCCGCCAAACGGCCTGGAACTGGTTCCGAAATCGTAATTGTGTAGTACTTGCGCAGCGTGTCCTCGGTTTCTTCGATAAGAAGGCGTCGGGGATCGTTCAGGCCCGGCAGAGGTTCCACCAGAATTGCGTCGAGGAGATGCCCTGGCCTGACCTGATAGATCGGGTTGGGGTCATTCACCTGCACGTTGTTGTCTCCAACCAGGTACTTGTTCTCCCGGGGTACCCAGATCTGAAAGCGATTCTGTTCGGAAGCCATAGTTACGGCGGTAGTACTGGTCAATGGATTCAAAATATTCAGATAAATTGCGTCCGGGGACCGAGCGATTAGCTGGGCCTTACCGCCCGGGTACTCTCGGGCGAAGCCTTGATCTGCGAACCTGCTGACGAATTCGATGCGGGCTCCGACCAAGGTCAGCGTATCAATCCCCGAATACCGCTGGTTGATCAATTCGACTAGTTCGTCGGCCGAAGCCGTCTGCGATTCCAGATGCCCTTGCGGCACCTCGAGCCGTACCTTCTTCGTGCAACCGGCAAGCAGCATCAAGAAAAGCAGGCCCCATAATCCTTTTTTCACGCCGCCTCCTCCAGGGATCGTTTCCGGCTCCATTGTCTGATCAACACGCTCACGATCGCCAGGACGAAAATCCCAAACAGGGCCAGACCTACGGTATGGAGATTGTGCAGCAGGAACTGCTTGGCTACTTCACCGTAGAGGACCGCCAGCACGCCCCACATCAGATAGCGCATTGCTCTTCCAACCGCGACCGCAAAAATGAACGTCGACCTGGGAACTGCAAAAACTCCGGCAGACAGGACAAATATCTTGAACGGACAGGGGGGCGGCAAAAGCGAGGGAATCACGATGGAAAGGACTCCCCACCGTTCATAGAGCCGACCGGTCCGCTCGAGCCTATCCTGATCGATGCGCCGCCGCACAAAACTGCCCCCCTTGCGTCCCACGCTGTAGAGTAGAACGCACCCGATCACAGAGCCCAAGGTCGTCATCCCGACATAGAAAAACATGCGGGACCAGCTTTTTCCAGTCGACAGGACGACGATGAGGAGATCGTTCCCTTCGGGAACCGAAATAAATGAGGAATCGGCCAGCGCGAGTAATGCCAAACCGACTCCACCGAGGCCTAATACGAACTCGTAAATCGATCCGAGAATCGCCGTGAGTGTCGCGACGAATCCCGTTCCTGCGAGCCAGAGAGTCGGTTTCATCTTGAGAAAAGGGCCATTTTAGCACGCTCGGAGCCGACCCGAGCACTCGTGCGGATTGCTTGACCCATCCCCCAACCTCAGCCCATTTCACGGATAGGCTTCTATTCCCAAATAAAGACACTCTTTCCCCGCCCGGCATCTCGGGCCGAGGGAGTCAGGATCGTCTTGGAGTTCACCACGATCTTGTCTCCCCGTTGGAGAGCTCTCCGGACATCTTCCTCACATACGAAATCGACAGCTGGCGGGCGGCTGAGAGCGGCAGATTTCTCGACGCGCGTCGGAGTGGGCGGCTGGCGCTCAATGGTCGGAGCGGTCTCAGGGATGGGCTCCCGGGACGTTGGACCCTGCTTTTTTTTTTGCCGCAGATAGTCCTCTACGACGTCCTGGACAACGCGCCTCACAGCTTCGGGCCGGAACCCGGCGGAGGAGGATACCTGATTCCCGGCAGAGGCTCCGTTCTGATCGGGCTGTGGATCGAACTGGATTTGATCGACGGAGCGAGTCTCATAGGCAATTCTTCGAATGTTGATCAGGTGCAGCGCGGTGATGTTGTCGGAAGTGATGTTCCCACCGGGAGATCCACACCCCAAGGTCATGGAAGGAGCGAGCCCGGTTGTCAAGCCGACCGACCCATGAGTCGAAGGAGTATTCACGCAAATCCGATAGGCTGGCTTCTTCAATCCGAACTGGAGCACGATATCCCGGTCCTGAGAGTGAATCGACATCGTGTGACCGAGTCCCCCGTAATTGAGGATTTCGATGCAGAGTTCGCACCCTTCCTCCCATCCATCGACTACATAGAAAGCGAGGACCGGGGACAGCTTCTCCATCGAAAGGGGATGTTTACGTCCCACCCCCTCTGGAAAGCCCACCAGACAGGCGACGTCCGCGGGAACCTCAAATCCCGCCATACTGGCGATCACCTGGGGAGTCTTCCCTACTACGTCAGCGTTCAGCCTGCCGCTCGGTTTCTGGATCACCTGCTCCAGAGCAGATTGCTCTTCCCTGCTCAAAAGGTAAGAGCGGTTGCGGCGAAGTTCCTCCAGAGCCTGGTCCTTTACCGGTCGATCCACAATGATGCTCTGTTCTGAGGAGCAAAGGAGGCCATTGTCGAAAGTCTTTCCGGCGATCACATCGCGCACCGCCTTAGGGACGTCAGCCGTCCGCTCGACAAATGCAGGAACATTACCGGGCCCCACTCCATAAGCCGGCTTGCTCGACGAATAAGCCGCCCGGACCATGCTAATCCCTCCGGTGGCGAGGATCAGACTTGTCTTGTCATGCCGCATCAGTTCGTGGGTGCCTTCCAGCGTCACTTCGTCCATGCAGCTGATACAGTCCTCGGGAGCTCCATTTCTCAGAGCCGCTTCGTACATGACGCGGGCGGTCTCAACGGTACACCTCACAGCCTGTGGATGGGGCGCCACGACCACTGTATTGCGGCCCTTCAGCGAAGCCAGAATCTTAAAGATCGCCGTTGAAGTGGGATTGGTTGTGGGGACAATAGCAGCGATCACGCCATAGGGCACGGCAATCTCGGTGATCTTACGTGCGTGGTCTTCGCGAATGACGTCGCAGGTCTTCAGGTCTCGCAAGGAGTTGAAGATATCAACAGCAGAAAATAGATTCTTGGTGGTCTTGTCTGCGACCTTCCCGCGTCCGGTCTCCTCGACTGCTATCTCAGCCAGGCGGCGAGCGTTCAAGCGCGCGGCATCCGCCATCGCAGCCACGATAGAATCGACTTGCTGCTGGCTGAAACTCTTCAGTTTCTTTTCGGCCCGGTCGGCGGCAAGGACCATCCGGCGAGCCTGTTGAATGGAGATTAAGTCCTTATCTTGCAACACATTCGGCCCAGTTCAATGATGAACTATTTGCCGGACTTGGAGGCACTATTCTGAAGCAATACTTTCTCAACTTCCTGATGGGGACGCGGAATAACATGAACGCTGATCAATTCGCCCACCCGGCGTGCCGCGGCTGCTCCAGCATCCGTCGCCGCCTTGACGGCACCAACATCTCCACGCACCATTACAGTGACATAGCCAGCCCCAATATATTCTTTGCCGATCAATACCACGTTGGCTGCCTTGACCATGGCATCCGCTGCCTCGATGGATCCAACAAATCCGCGAGTTTCGACCATTCCGAGAGCTTCTAAGGACATGCTTCCTCCGAGAGATGAAGGCTAAAGTTAACATGCTCTCCGAAACCCAGTCAACTTGACAATGCTTACGACTCCGAGGACGCTTCGCCAAGATTTCCTGGAAACCTCTCCTCGGTTTGAAGCAGAGCTTCGCTGGTGACCTGACAGCGCTTCATGCTGTAATGAAGGGAGCTTGAAAACACAACCCCAGGGGCGCGACGAGATCCTTACCGAAGTCAAAAGAATTCGCCAGATTTACTCCGATGTCGAGCAGCGGAGAACTCGAAAAGTCGAATTGCTGGGGAAGAAATGCGACGCTCAGATTCTGTACACCTTCCTGGGTTTCGAAGTCAAGATGGGTCGCAAGCGACTGACGTGCCCGGACATGGTGTCGGCCCGATACTTACGGATCTTTGCCGAGCTCGGGATGCATCAGATTCTGATTCCGTACGACCCGACCCAGACGGCGTTGGTACTGGACGGGCTCGAACCGGCGCTGGACCGCATCAAGGAACTTCTGCTGGAAGCCGGGCTGGATCGGTTGGCCCACCAGAGAGCCCTTCGTCGAATCTACCAGCGGATCCGCCACGACCTAAGCTGAAACTTGAATCCGAATGACAACCTGGGAGGTTATCCTACGAGGCTCCGCCCGAACCGTCCTGCAGGCTTGGGCAGATCGCCCTTTTACCCTAGCCTGAGCCTTGATTACCCTTGACTTGATGCCTCTCAAGCCCTCAAACATCGGAATTGGAACCCTGGACCCTTGGATCCCTTCTCGGATTTTGCAACGCTCTGACCCCGGCACTCCCGCCTTGGGCTCCACCTAGTCGGGTTCTGGCTCTTGAGGAGAGCCCTGAGTGGTCGGTTTCGGGACTCTTACCGGCTTGGCGGGTGGTATTTTGACCAGCGCATTCCGAACTCCAGTGAAGAGAGCCGGGTCGATATTGAACTGACGATGCAGAAACTCCATCAACTCGCCAACTTCCTGCTGCATTTGCTCCATTTTCTGGCGCATGTTCAGAATGACTTCGACCCCGGCAAGATTGACTCCGAGTTCGCGGGTGAAGTTCAGGATCATCTCCAGGCGTTCCAAATCCGGTTGAGTATAAAGCCGAGTATTGCCTTCGCTGCGAGAAGGGGTCAGTAGCCCGTTGCGCTCGTAGGCGCGCAGAGTCTGGGGATGCACGTCGTAGATTTTGGCCACTGCACTAATTGTGTAGCCGACGATTTTCTTTACCATCTTATCGTCTGCCTCAGCGAAGTCCCATGTCCTTGCGCGGGCTCTGAGGGTTCAGTTGAGAAAGCTCCTCGAGTAAAATTCGGGAACGCTTGTCGGCGATAGAGGGGAGCACCAGCTTCACCTCGACAAGTTGATCCCCTCGAGTCTGCCCTTTGAGGTCGGGGGAACCTCTTCCACGAAGCCGGAATTTTTGTCCGGACTGAGTCCCTGGAGGAATATTCAACCAAGCCCTACCGTCTACTGTGGGCACTTCGATTCGCGCCCCGAGCAAGGCCTCGGACAGGCTCACCGGGATGACGCAAGACACGTTCTTTCCCTCCCTCCGAAAGTAATCGTGCACCTGAACATTCACTACTAAGTAAAGATCTCCCGGAGGCCCAGCGTTGGTTCCACCGTTCCCTTTTCCGGCGACTCGCACCCGCGACCCGGTATTGACTCCGGCTGGGATGCGGACGGTCAACGTTTCATCCGATTTGCGCTCTCCGGCCCCGCCGCAAGTGCCACAATTCCCGACGCGGCGTCTTCCGCTCCCCAGACAGTGAGGGCAATTGGTGGAAAAGGTCATGGTCCCGTGACGCTGCTCGACTTTGCCTTTGCCGTTACAAGTAGGACACCCTGATGTACTAGAGCCCGCTCGCGATCCGGTTCCCGAACAGTCCAGGCATCCGCTCTTGCGAGAGAAGGAGATGCGGGCACGGGTCCCCCGTACTGCTTCCAGAAAGGGGATCGACAAATGGTATTCGATATCTTCGCCGCGCTGCGTCTCGGGAGCGTTTCTCTGTCGACGGCGGCCTCCGAAGAGATCGGAAAAAATATCCCCAAAACCACTGAAACCCCTTCCCAGATCCCCCTGGCCTCCCCCCTGAAAGCCTTGAAATCCGCCTCCTGGGGGCGGTTGCCAGCCGGTAGCTCGAGCGTCTCCAAATTGATCGTATGCCCTCCTCTTGTCTTTGTCGTTGAGCACGGCATACGCCTCTTGAAGGGCCTTGAAGCGATCTTCTGCCGCTCGATCTCCCGGGTTAATATCGGGATGGTACTTGCGGGCCAAACGCCGGTAGGCCTTCTTGATTTGATCCTGAGAAACGTTACGAGGAAGACCCAGGACCTTGTAATAATCGCGCTCCGCCATACGCTCCTTTCAAAAAAGGAGCCCGGTCCGAGTGAGGGACGAGCTCCCAGGCCCCCAATTTCTAGCAGCCAGCCGGGGCGACACTGTCGAGCCGTCCGGCCGCCATTGGGCTATTTCTTGTCGTCAACTTCGACGAACTCGGCATCGATGACATCCTCAGCTTTCTCATCGGCGGCCGCTTCTTCGGCCGCGGCCGCCGCGGGGGGGGCTTCCCCAGCCTCCTCGCCCTGACTGGCCTGATACATCACCTGAGCGAGCTGATGGGAGGCGTTGGTCAGCCGTTCGATTGCCTCATTGATCCGATCCAAATCTCCCGCCTCTACGGCCTGCTTGGTGTCGGACAAAGCGTCCTCGATCATCTTGGCGTCTGTTTCAGGAATTTTGTCGCGGTGCTCATTGAGCATCTGCTCCGTACTGTAGACGAGGCTGTCAGCGCGGTTGCGGGCTTCAATTTCTTCCCTCTTACGAAGATCATCCTCGGCATGCGACTCGGCGTCGCCTACCATTCGGTCGATCTCCTCATCCCCCAGGCCACTCGAGCCGGTGATCGTAATTTTCTGTTCCTTTCCTGTTCCTTTGTCTTTGGCACTGACGCTCAGAATCCCGTTGGCATCGATGTCAAAAGTAACTTCGATTTTGGGGATCCCTCGGGATGCCATCGGGATTCCCATCAGGTGGAACTTGCCCAACGACTTGTTGTCGGACGCCATCGGCCGTTCCCCCTGAACAACGTGTACTTCGACTGCGGTCTGATTGTCGGCGGCAGTCGAGAAGACTTCGCTCTTGCGAGTAGGGATAGTCGTGTTCCGCTGAATCAATACCGTGCTCACTCCCCCCAGAGTCTCGATTCCGAGAGAGAGAGGCGTGACGTCGAGCAGGAGCACATCTTTGACGTCTCCACCCAGCACGCCCGCCTGCACGGCTGCTCCGATCGCCACCACTTCGTCGGGGTTGACGCCCTTGTGAGGACCCCTGCCGAAGAAATCACGAACCAGTTCCTGGACTCGCGGGATTCGAGTTGAGCCACCCACGAGAACAACCTCATCGATCTGTTCCTTCTTGAGGCTGGCATCCTCCAAAGCCTGCCGGCAAGGATCCAATGTCCGCTTGAGGATCGAGTCCACGAGCTGCTCGAAACGAGCTCGCGTGAGACTCATGTTCAGGTGTTTGGGTCCGCCCGCATCGGCAGTCACGAATGGCAGGTTGATTTCGGTTTCCTGGGTGGTCGAAAGCTCCATCTTGGCCTTTTCGGCCGCCTCTTTGAGACGCTGCAGAGCCATTTTGTCGACCGCAAGATCAATTCCCTGATCTTTCTTGAACTCAGTGATGATCCACTCGATAAGAGCACGATCGATGTTGTCTCCGCCCAGGTGAGTGTCACCATTGGTAGCCTTGACTTCGACTACTCCTTCTCCGACTTCGAGAAGCGAAATATCGAACGTGCCGCCTCCGAAATCGAAGACCGCTATCGTCTGGTCCTTCTTGCTGTCCAAACCATAGGCCAGGGCTGCCGCTGTCGGTTCGTTGACAAGACGGAGAACTTCAAGTCCGGCGATTTTGCCGGCATCCTTGGTAGCCTGTCGCTGGGTATCATTGAAATAGGCAGGAACCGTGATCACAGCCCTCGTGACAGACTCTCCGAGGTAGTCCTCAGCTGCGCTCTTCAGCTTCTGCAAGATCATGGCCGAAACCTCCGGAGGAGAATAGAGTTTTCCTTCCAATCTGACTGCGGCATCTCCATTGTCGGCCTTGGCGACCTGGTAGGGAACCATCGTGCTCTCTTCCTTGACTTCACCGAACTTCCGTCCCATGAAGCGCTTGATGGAGTAAACCGTGTTCTCGGGGTTTGTGACGGCCTGCCGCTTAGCGACCTGGCCGACCAGTCTTTCTTTGTTCTTCGTAACGGCGACGACTGACGGAGTAATCCGCGAACCTTCCGGATTCGTGATGACGGTCGGCTCACCAGCTTCCATGACAGCCACTACCGAGTTCGTAGTCCCCAAGTCGATACCTATGATTTTGTCCATTATGAATCAGATCTCCTGAACGCCAAATGAATCCAAAGACCCGCCTCGACCCTACGGCCTAGAGCGCGCCATAATAACTAATCTTAGCCTTGGCAGACTATAAGATTTGAGTCATTATCTGTCAAGTTTGTTAACTGGAAAGGGCTCCACATCGAGAAGCGGTCTCGGCACCTATACGGGCAACTGCCGCGCATTTGAGTCAAGGTTTGAAAACGACGTGCTTTAGATGAGAATACGGCTCCCGACTTCCGATGGCGAAGCGGCGCGCAATTTTTTCGAAACTTTCGCCGGTTTTTCCTGTCTAGAAATGTGCTAGCCATGAGATTGACGCTTTTTCGTACCCAGGTTGGCAAGAATTGTCACTTTGGCCCGGAAAAGCCCGGAAAAATGCAGCTAAAGCCGGATCTTCGAGTGGTACCGAGCTTGCGTCATAAAAGACAGAGGGACTCCTCGTTGGAGGTTGAACATGCAGAAGAAAAAGGCTCCACCCACCTTGAAACCCAAAGAGTTGGACGTAATCCATATGTTATTCGGGGTCGGTTCCCCATCAGGTTCCGATGATATCCGACCGCTGGAACCACGAATGACTGAGGCTGAGGTCAAGACAGTCGAGGAGCGCGTCTTACGAAAACTGCGCCACATGAGACTCGAGAACCTGACCCAACTGCGGCGAGCCAGCTAATCACCAGCTGGCCCGCGAACTTTCTGCAGGTGGGGTACCGCCAAAGCGGACAGAATGCTGATGACGGCCACCACCATCAGCATCTCAATGAAGCTGAAGCCGCAGTCAGATCGACGTGTCGATGGTACCGAGCCGGAACCAGGGAAAAGCCGTCTCTGCCGATTCATGTCCGGCAATTATCTTCAGAAAACGAGCTTTCGTCTGTGAACAACCTCACACTTGGGACGAGTCAGTTGGATATCCAGACTATGCTCGGTCGGTTCGTCGCCAGGTTCGACATAGAAGCCGAGTGTGTATGTATTGTCCAGCCGCACCTCCAGGTCCTTCATGAACTCCTCTGGAAATACGTAGGCCCCTGACAAATAAAGCTTGCCTGAAGTCTCTCCCACGAGTTGCTTAAAGTAGAACCGATTGACCCTCTCGGCGTGAGAGCTGCTGGCAGAAGCAAACTGGGGAGCAAACGAAACGACGAAGAGGTCGACGTTCGACATGCGCAACAATTCCCGATACTCCTCCAAGGCGTCAACTGCATCGCGGTTGATGGTTGTTGTAAAGAGCACAAGTATTTTTCGCTTGGCGTCGGTCGCCCGGAGCAGATCCACGCCGCGACCGATAAAACGCGCGACCGGGATGTTCTCTTCGTCCAATCCACGGAAGTTGGGTTCCATCCGCTGGATGGCCTCGGTCAGGTCCATGTCATCGCTCGAGAAATCCTGCAGAATCTTGAGCTCTTTGTAGAATTCTGCAACCAGGGTTGGCCCGTGGCTGGCCACCATATACATGGCCCCATCCAGGAGATAGTAGCGAATCACGTCAACGATGTTGATCTGATTCATATGCGGCATACTGACGGGGTATTCGGCGGTCCGAGGACTGTTCTCAATCAGGAAGGCAAAGGCGGTGTCAACGGATTTGTATCCGAAATAGCGGACTTCCATCGGCTGATTATCGACCAGAACCCTCACCTCTTCTGCCTTCAGATCCCGCAAGAAGATACCGCGACGATTCTTGGCAGAGAAGCTGACAAAGAAGGCTTGCCTTTCAGCGCCAATCGCCGCAACCGAAAGAAATTGATGACTTAGCCAAAGCAGGAGAACCCAACCGGAGAAGCGCGTCGCCATAGCTGGATTATAGCCTACAATTGGAAGGAAACAGTTGGCGGTTCAACCTTAAATCACCCCAGTAGACCAGGCACCAACACTGAACTGGAATGGCAAACGCTGTCCCAGGGTTCCACCCACTTGGACTTAGCTGCAAAGAAGTAGCCCGTGTGAGGCTCCTAGCGGCGTTTCTGCAGTCGATCCGCGATGTCCTTCAACTCTCGCGACAGTTCTTTTTGGCGGCGGTGTACCAGCCAGACAAAAACAAACAGGATCGTCCAGACAACGGTGTACGCGGCAAAAAGATAACCATTAACCGTCATTGATTCAGGTTCTCCTCTCGGCCAACGCGTGATAGAACTCGTGGGTCACACCCGACTGCAGGCGCATCGCAGTGCGTAGGAAAACAAACACACAGACCAGAATCACAAAGGCCAGAATAGCCAACATCCAAGCAATCTTCATATCTGGATCGAGCTTTATTTCCGTGGCTGTGAAGATGTGCGGATGAATCGTTCTCCACCAACGTATCGACATGTGTACGATCGGCACGTCCAGCGATGCCAGGATCCCGAAAACTGCAGCATACTTGTACATTCTGTCTCCTTCGGGCAAAACAGACCGAAGAATGAAGTATGAAATGAACAAGAGCAGAAGCACCAGCTCTGTCATCACCCGCGGATCGTTCCAGGCCAACCAGGTCCCCCATGCCGGCTTGGACCAAATTGGACCCGTAGTGAGCACTATTATCGTGAGCAGCAATCCGACTTCCGCGCAGGAGGCGCAAAAACTATCCCAAAACGTCTGCCTCCGAATGAGATACATAATCCCACCCACGAAGACTCCCAGGAAAGCCAAGTAAGAAACCATCGCAGGGGAGACGTGGAAATAGAAGATCCTCTGAAGCTCTCCCATCTCTTTCTCCGTCGGAGCGTAGAGAAATGCTCCCCACAGGGCCACGACCATAGAGATGTAGAGCGGGATCATGAGTCGACCAGACCACCTTAGGAAGGCGGCGGCCATGGTCAGGTGGCGATTATTATTCTCCAACAACATATTCAAAGAGCAGGTACCCCGCAGAGAGAAAGATTACATCGAAGGCCACCAAGAGATTGACCCAATTCTTGAAGAATTCCTGGTCGGCGCCCATCAAGACCTCTTGGGCGGCGTTCACGGCGGCAAGAAGTATAGGCACGATCAACGGGAAAAGCAAAACCGGCAACATCACATCACGCGTCCGCTGGCTGGCCAGCATGGCGGCAAGAACAGTGCCAACCCCGGTAAATCCGATACTTGCCAACAGCAGGAGAAGAAGCAACCAGAACACATGAAAACCGAACGAGAAATTAAAGAAAACCAAAAAGAGAACTAACACGAAGAGCTCTATACAGAAGAGGAAGATCCAGTTGGCCAGAAACTTTCCCAAAAAGAGAAGGCCGCGATCGAGGGGAGCCAGGATCAAACCATAGAGGGTGCCCTCCTCGGTTTCCGACTGAAACGAGCGATTCAGCTGAATGATCCCTGGGAATAGCAAAGCGACCCAGAGTATGCCGGCACCGGCTTCCCGTGTGGATTGGCTACCGGTTGGGAAAGCAAAGTTGAAAATCAGGAGGATCAGGACGGCGAAGAAGAGGGTCGTCAGAAAGGCCTGCTTCGATCTCAGCTCGATGAGGAGGTCCTTGCGCGCGATTATCCAGATTGTCCCGACAGCTTTGCCTAGCATTCCGATTCCTGGCCCCAGAGCCTCAAACCCCGTCCTTGACGAGCCCGGGCTTTCACATGATCAGTTATCAACCGCCTCGAAGTACCGGGCTTCCAAAGAGGGGTAATCCAATTCCTCACGCCGTGCTCCGAAAACAATTTCTCCTCGGTCAGCAATCAGCATACGGGTACAGAGTTCGTACCCTTCTCGCAGATTATGGGTAATGAGAAGAACGGTGCGGCCTTGTTCACGGAGGCTTCTGAGAACTGAAGTGAGGAGGCGAGCTCCATGCTGATCGAGCCCAGTGTAAGGCTCGTCCAACAACATCAGCGAGGGCTCGTGCAATAAAGCTCGGGCCAAGGTAAGGCGTTGCTTCATCCCCCGGGAGTATCCGCGGACCAGCAATTCTGCCGAAGACTCCAGCCCGATTTGATCGAGCAACTGTAGTGCCCTCTCCCTCGGATCGGGCAAACTGTAAAGTTGTCCATAAAAAACTAGATTCTCGATGCCTGACAAATCCGGATAGAGGAGACTCTCGTGAGAGACATATCCGACCTGGTCTCGCGCTTTGTGGCCGCCGGCAAATTCGACACTTCCGCGGGTGGGTCGAATCAATGAGGCGATGACGCGCAACAGAGTCGTCTTCCCGGCTCCGTTGGGACCGAAAATTGCCAGGAAGTCTCCCGGAAAGATCTCCAGGTCGACACCGAAGAGTGCAGTTATCAGACCAAAGCGGTGGGTAACGCCTGTGACGCGCAGCAGGGGCTGAGAAGAAGCAGACATGGATTACTTCTTCTTGGATCGGGAGTGGCGCTCGGAGTCCTCAAGGGAGTCCATTTCGTGAAACACCGCAATGGCTCGTTCTTCGAACTCCGACTTCAAGGCCTGATAGTCCTCTTGAGAGAGTTTTCCCATGCGAAAGTCCATTTCGATGTCCTTCAGATTCTCGATGATGTCTTGCTTGCGTTTGACTGCGCTCTCTCGAGCGGTCAGCTTCTTTTCTTCTCGGGCAGCCTCGTCCGCATCAGCTAGAAAGGGGAGAGCAACGAAGATAATGACGCCGATAAAGACAAGGGGAGCGACTAGCAGAGTCATGAATGATTCACTCCAGCGACCTTTATTCCGCCATCTCGCGAGCCAACATTTCCCGGTACTTCTCGATAGCCGCAGGGTCCAGATCTTGCAACACCGGAGCGGCCCCTGAGCCCACCTTCTTCCGCTTCAAGCCCTGATAGACCGCGACTACGATGGCGCCTCCGGAGAGGGCCGCCAAGAACGGGAAGATCCAGCCCAGCAGGTTGAAACCCTCAGCCCTGGGGGCAGCCAGTACTTGGGCTCCGAACTGGGCAATGTAGTGGGCATAGATCTCTTCTTCGGTCTTCCCATCAGACATCAAGCCACGTACTTCGGCTGTCATCTCTTCGGCCCGGGCACACGAACAGGCTCGAACCAGAGTGGGAGGGCAGCCGCAGGTACACACAATGTTCCCGGTAATCTGGAGCAGATCGGCGTTTTCCCCAGGCTTCCGGAATTGACATGAACTCCCAAACAGGACCCCAAGAAGCACCCACGCAAATAACAGCTTATGCCGCTTCATCTTTTAACTCCCGAGCAGCCTTGGTTGAAGCCGCCGATGCTACATGGGCTGGTTTGCTATTGGGCAGGAGCACAAAAACTCCGCCCAGCACCATCACTGCAACCCCGATCCAGATCCAGATCACGAGCGGGTTGATGTACACATGAAAAGTGACGGTACTCTCATCCCAACCGGACAAGACGAGATACAAGTCTTCCTTGAATCCGGAACGGATGGCAACTTCTGTCTGAGGCTGTTGGCTCTTGTGATGGATGTGCTTCTGGGGTAGCAGTCGAGCGATCTGCTTCCCCCCCTTGAAGACCTTGACCGGAGCCAGGATCACATCCTTTTCCGGATCTTTCCGTTCGCGCAGTTCCTCGAACTGGAAAGAGTAGTCGCCCAAAGCAAACTCTCCGCCCGCGGGAACACTGAAGAACTGCTCTATGTTGAAAGCAGAGCTGGCCGTGATACCGATGAACACCAGGACGGCTCCGGCATGGACAACAAATCCGCCGTAGCGTCGCTTGTTCATGCTCGCCAGATCCCCCAGCGCGGTGAAAAAGCCGGATGGCCGAATCACCTGGCGGGCGCGTGCGCCCTTATAAAACTCAAAGAAAATCGTCATCCCAACGAAGCCAGCACCCGAGAAGAAGAGGAGAGGCCAAAAGGAGAGACCACCGGCCGCCAGCGCCAGAGATCCGGCAACCAGGCCTCCGATCAGGGGATAGATGAAGTTGCGACGAAAGTTCTTGATTGAGGCCTTGCGCCAGGCAATCAGGGGACAAATCCCGGTCAGCACGAGCAAGCCCAGCCAGAGCGGCACCGTCACCTTGTTAAAGAAGGGAGCTGAGACGGTAATCTTCTCGCCCGTGGCCCACTCCGATAGGATAGGGAATACCGTACCCCAGAAAACGGCAAAGCAAATCGAAACGAAGAGCCAGTTATTGAGCAGGAAACTGGCTTCCCTGGAAAGGAAGGAGCGCATGCGAAGCTCGCTCTTCAATTCGCTGGAACGGTAAAAAATCCAGAACAGGCCGGTGACCGCACTCAAGGTCAGAAAGACCACGAAAAAGGGACCCAGGTTCGAGAGTGCAAAAGAATGAACGGAAGAAATGACTCCACTGCGCGTAATGAACGTTCCGAAGATCGAGAGTTCGAAGGAAAGCAAGATGAGGATGAAGTTCCACATCTTCAACATCCCCTTTTTCTCGGTGATCATGATTGAATGGAGAAAGGCGGTGGCAACCAGCCAGGGCATAAAAGAAGCATTCTCTACCGGATCCCAAGCCCAGTAACCGCCCCAGCCCAATTCCTCATAGGCCCACATTCCACCCAGCGTGATTCCGAAGGTCAGAAAACACCAACTGATCAAGGCCCATCTCCGGGTGGTCCTTATCCAGGTGGTGTCGAGCCGTCCGCTGATCAGAGCCCCCAGCGAAAAAGCGAAGGGGAGAGTCAGACCAATGTATCCCAGATAGAGCATGGGAGGATGGATCGTCATGTACCAGTTCTGCAGCAGTGGATTCAGGCCCTGTCCGTCCGGAGGCACACCCGGTAAGAGATCGAAAGGGTTAGTTGCGAAATTGAGGAGAATCAAGAAGAATCCACTGGTCACGGTCAGGACTGAAATGACCCACGGAATCAGGTCTCGATTGCGATTCCGATTCTGAATGATCGCAATCGACGAAAAGATCGCCAACACGAGTGCCCAAAACAAGAGGCTTCCGCTTTGGCCTCCCCAAAGGGCTGTAAACTTGTAGGTGACGGGTTGGTTGGCGGAAGAATAGGCAAAGACATACTCGACCTGAAACTGATCGGTTAGCAACAGCACCCAAAGAGAGATCGCGGCACTCCCCAGCAGGATCAGGTTTCCGATGACGGCGTTTTCGGCACTCCGCACCCAGGGTATGTGCTGGCGCCATCCCCCCCATATGGCCGCAAAAGTGGCATAGACGGTGAGGACGAGCGCCCCCATCAAGAAGTACCGTCCAAGTTCTACCATGAGGATCGACTCCGGATCTTAGTCCTGTAGGACTTAGTAGGTCGCCGCCGGATCGGGGGTTTCGAGACTCACTTCTTCAGGGTGTTCCTCACCCATCCGCTCATACTTGGAAGGGCATTTAGCGAGCACTTCCGAGGCATGAAACACGCTTTCTGAGGCAGAGAATTTTCCCGTGACGACCACCTCGGCGTGATCCTTGAAAGTATCCGGGACGAGGCCTTCGTAAACCACAGGCAGAGTGTCCTCCGAGTTCTTCTCGAACACGACGAACTCAACTCGGGACTTACTGCTCTCTTTTTGAATGCTCCCCGGTTGGACGTAACCGGCCACTCGGATTCCGCGATCGCTCAGTTCCAGACCCTTCGCATAGACCTCTGGAACCGTGTAGTAGTAGATCATCGCGCTGTTGACGCCATTGAACATCAGCAATGCGATAGCTCCCAGGATCAAACCTCCGACTATGGCAAACTTTAGTTTCGGCATTCCTTCAGACTCCTGCAGTTTCTAAACGTTCGGTCGCTCCCCAGTCGCCCCCCCGGGCATGCCTTCTATTGTAGCAGGTCATGGGAGCGGGAAGAAGAGTCAGCGGACACTCTGGAGCGCGTCTCTGCGCCACCCCGCGGTCGGCTATGGGAAGCTAATGCACTGGGGAGCGCGGACTTCAAGGAGAAGATTCACCCCGGGCTCCTCGACAGAGTGCATGACTATGACTGCGGGGCCCTCGGGCGTGAACGAAACCTTGTCCGAGCGGTGCTTCCGGCCCTTCGCTTCGAAAACGCGTGAGAGTGCTCCCAAAGGGCTGCCTGTTGGAGAGGAGCTTAACCGATCGCAGCCACCGCTTCAACTGGAGGACTTACACGCGGGAGGTGAATGCTTGAAAGCCAAAAAAAAGGCGCAGCGACCAGTCGGCCGCTACGCCTCAAAATCCGAACTCGCAGCCGAAATCAGTTGACAAAGGCTACGAACAAGAACACCAACAGAGCCAGAAACTCGATGAAGGCGAGCCCCAGGATGATGAAAAAGCGGACCGTGTCAGAAGATCCGGGATTGCGCGAGACCCCTCTACATCCGGCTGCCACGGCTTGCGATTGAGCGTAGCCGCAACCGGCTGCTGCAACGGCCAAGGCAATCGCTTCAGAATTAAAGGCTCCGAGGCCACTACCGTCCTCGCCCTGCGCCAATACCGGCGACGCCAATATTCCGAACACGACGAGCATCGTACCTGCTATCAGAAATACCTTTCTCATCTCGAAATCTCTCCTTCTTGTAAATGGATCAAAACGTAAGTCTTGGTTCGGGTCTTTTCAATGATGTGCAGGAGCTTCCCCGGCCCCCCCGGAATCATCGTGGTCATGCACTTCGACAGCGCCGCCAATGTACACCATGGTCAAGACGATGAAAATGAAGGCCTGAATGGTACTGGCGAACAAACCGAGGGCCAGCACCGGCAGTGCCGCAAAAAACGGAAACAGCTGATTGATATTGAGGATGATGAGTTCTTCGGAATAAATATTACCGAACAGACGCAAGGAAAGAGAAACCGGCCGCGCCGCGTGACTAATTAACTCGATCACGAACAAGAGCGGTGCCAGGATGAGGACGGGACCTGCAAAATGTGCAAGGTAGCCCTTCACCCCCTGCACTCGGAACCCCTGGTAGTTGTAGTACAGGAAGACCGTGATCGCACAACCGGCCGTGACATTGATATTGCTGGTCGGAGACATGAAGCCGGGGATCAAGCCAATAAGATTGCCGACCAGGATATAGAGGAACAACGTCCCAATAATCGGGAAGTAACGCTGGTAGCCGGGGCCGATCATGTCCTTCATGAAGCCCAGGATCCCTTCCGTCACCACCTCCAGTGCCTGCTGAACGGTTCCCGGATTGTCTACGCTCAGACGACGGCGCAAGGTCAGACCAAAGACCAATAGCCCGAGGCAGATCAAAATGATCATCACCACATGGGCGGGGAGCACGTCATGTTCTGAAGGCACGCCGAATCGCGATGCGATCGGATTTGCAATCAGCCGATTGAAGAGTGTAGAAACAAAAAATTCGTGTTCCATTGACTCGACTACTAGCTGCGGCGAAGTTGTCGGTAGAGCAGGATCACAGCCTCAAACATTCCTGCCAAAACAAAGATCGATAGACCGACTAGCCCTCCCCCCAGGCTCAAAAAAGAAAAACGGATAATAGCAAACAAGGTGGCCAATATCAACAGCAGGCGGAGAATGTACTGGACGATGATTTTGAGGTCCGACTGCCGACTCTGGTCGGTCATCAAAACACGGTCGACTCCCCTCTGCATCCAGCGAAAGTTCAGCCACGCCATCCCACTTCCGAGAAGCACCGAAAGTCCGGTGCCCCATCCCCAACCGAGACCCGCGATCGCGGTCATGATGAGTCCCAACCAGAGCCCCCGCCGTACCAGATCGTTCATTTCCTTTCCAGCAGAACTTTGAATACCTGGTAGAAGCCCGCCACGGCTCCTAACAGAAGTAAGACCATGGCAAAGGCCGGTTCCGTACCCCACCGTTCATCCAGCCATTTCCCACTGAAGAAGCCGATCAACAGACAGGTCGGGAGAACAAAAATGATAGAGGAGTATTGAGCAATCCGGCGGGTCGTCTGGGGCTTGAGCGACATTACAGGTCCTCAATCCGTCGTTAGCTGTTTCTAGCCTCCCGCTTACTCGGACAGTATTTCCTGAACGCAGCGCTAGATCAAGGTCAAACTGGCGGATCGGGCCAATTCAATGAATGGCTGCGGATAGACTCCCATGACTACCGTCAAGATCCCGGTGAGGATCAGGGTCAGAATCAGGCCCGCCGAGAAGCTGAGCCGGGTGGGCACGAAATCGGTGCGGAAGAACATGGCGACCACCAGTCTCATGTAGTAGTAAAGGGCGACGACGGAGTTCAGCGCGGCCACGACGGCCATACAAATCAACAGAGTCGACTCAGTGCCTTGCGCTTCGAGAGAGGCACGAATGGCTGCGGCGAACACGAAGTACTTGGCAATGAATCCCCCCAAGGGTGGAATCCCGGTCAAGGAAAGCAGGAAGATCAGCATCAGGATAGCGAGAGGAGCGTTCTTGAAGAAAAGCCCGTTGAAATCATCGATCTCCTCTCCACGAATGTCCTCCCGTCTGAGCAGGAGGACGATTCCCCAGATGCCCAGATTCATGAAGGTGTAAATGAGGAGGTAAAGCGCCGAGGCAGTCAGGCCGTATGGGGTACCTGCCACCAGACCCATCAGAACATAACCCGCGTGGGAGATACTTGAATAGGCGAGTAGGCGTTTGACATTGCGTTGCGTGACGGCAGCGACATTCCCCCAAGTCATCGTGAAGATGGCAATCACCGCCAGGACCGGCATATATATTTCCCGCAGGCCGGGGAACGCCAAATAGAAGATCCTGAAAAAGATCGCGAAGGCCGCCGCTTTGACGGCCACCGACATGAAGGCTGTAATCGAGGTGGGCGCCCCCTCGTAGGCATCTGGAGCCCACATATGAAAGGGTGCCGCCGCCACCTTGAAGCAGAGACCGGCGATCATCATGAACATTCCCAGGATCGCTAGAGTGCCGGGCTCGCGGCTTTGCAGTTGACTGCCGATCTCCTGCAGGTTCGTCGATCCTGTCACGCCGTAAAGCAAAGACATCCCGTAGAGGATGATTCCTGTGGAAAAGGCTCCCAGCAGGAAGTATTTCATCGAAGCTTCGTTGGAACGTCGCTTTCGCCGGAGGAAGCCAACCAGGATGTAGATCGAGACCGACATGAGTTCCAGGCCGACAAAGAGAGTGACCAGATCTAGTGCGCCAGCCATGAACATCATGCCCACGGTGGCAAACAGGATCAAGGCGTAGTACTCCCCGTGCTGCTCATCTTCAATATCCAGGTATCGGTAAGAGAGCGCCACAGCCAGGATGGCGGAAATGAGAAAAATCAAATCGAAGAAACGCGCAAATGCATCCAGCGTCACCGCATCATAAAAGGCGGGCCCTGCCCCGGCTTGCCAGATCGTGAGCAGGTGGATGAGCGAGATTCCCAGGCCGGCCAGACTGAATATCAACGACCATTCCCGTCGCCAGGAACGGACGATGGGAGCCACGGCCAGCAGACCCAACGCCCAGATCGTGAGGTGAAGCTGAGGGGCGATGGCGGCTGAATTGGTCTTGAGAAATTCCCAAGCACCCGAAATCGGATCCATAGCGTTTGACCTTGCCCTTTTGTCGTGCTGTCTACTTACTCTTTGAGCGAAGCTCGCTCACTCTCCAACTCGTCCAGGAGCACCCGATTGGGAAGGGGTTGGTACTCTCCGGGACGGACGATCCTGACGATCTCGTTGACCGGCTCATGCAAATACTCCAAGATCGGCCGCGGATAGAGCCCAATCCAAAAAGCCAGTACCACGAGCGGTACCAGGGTCACGAGTTCTCGGAAATCGAGATCGAGAAGGCCTTCGTTTTCTGGCTTGTCCACTTTTCCTAACATGACCCGCTGGTAGAGCCACAGCATATAGGCCGCCCCGAGCACAATTCCGAGAGCCGCCACAACTGCCCACCAGCGATTGGCTTCGTCGGCAAAGACCCCTTGTAGGATCATAAACTCTCCGATGAACCCATTCAGAGTGGGGAGGCCAATCGAAGACATGGTCATGATCAAGAAGATCGTGGCGTAGACCGGCATCATATGTGAGAGTCCCCCGTAATCGGCAATTAAGCGGGTGTGCCGGCGCTCGTAGATGATGCCCACAATCAAGAAGAGTGCACCGGTCGAGATACCGTGGTTGATCATCTGCAACAGTCCGCCTTCCAACGCCACCGGAGTGACGATGAAGACCCCCAGCATGACAAACCCAAGGTGGCTGACCGAAGAGTAGGCGACCAGCTTCTTCATGTCCTTCTGCATCATGGCAACCAGGGCTCCATAGATAATCCCGATGGCACACAGCAGCAGCAGCCAGGGAAGCGCGGCCATAGTGGCTTCGGGCAAGATGGGAAGGCTGAAGCGGACAAATCCATAAGTGCCCATTTTCAACAGGACGGCGGCCAGGATCACGGAACCGGCGGTGGGAGCCTCGACATGAGCGTCGGGCAGCCAGGTATGAAACGGAAACATGGGAACCTTGATGGCAAAGCCTACGAAGAAGGCCAAGAAGACCCACCATTGCATTTCAAACGGAATATCCAGGTTCCGCATCGCCAGCGCATCGAAGGACCACACCCCGGTCTGCGAATATTGGAGGAAGTAGAGTGCCAGAATTCCCAGCAGCAACAGCACCGAACCGGTCAAAGTGTAGAGGAAGAATTTGATCGCGGCGTACAGCTTCCGGGGACCTCCCCAGACTGCGATGATGAAGTACATGGGAACCAGCATCACTTCCCAGAAGACGTAGAAAAGAACAAAGTCGAGGGACATGAAAACCCCCAGCATCCCGGTCTGCAGAATCAAGAAATAGCAGTAGTATTCCCGGACTCGATTGTCGATGGCGCTCCAGGACGAAAGAACGGCAATGAAGCCGAACAGCGTCGTGAGCAGGATAAGCAGTAGCGAAATGCCGTCGATGCCGAAATAGAACTCAGCTCCAATGGCGTCGATCCAAGCAGCGCGTAAGACGTAGCGCATTCCGGTCGCAGTGTCGATATAGGCCGGATTATTGAACCCGCTGAGCAGCGGCAGGGAGATCAGGAAGCCGATCAAGGTCACTGCATTGGCGACCAGCTTCACCTTTCTGTCGCTTCCCTCTCCCTTGGGTACCAGCAAGATCAGCAGCACACCCAAGAGAGGGAACAGGCAGACGATCGTCAGAATATTCCCCATGAAAAAACCCATCGACTAAACTCCCCCGTAAAGGTAGAAGGTAATGACCAGTACGATCCCGAGAACAAAGTAAAGTGCATAGCGCTGCATCATTCCGGTCTGCAGCTTGCGTAGAATCCCGCTGAAAAGATTGACCATCTCGGCCGTCAGGTTGACCAGTCGATCGACAATCTGCAGATCGGCCTGTCCGGATACCCAGGCGATGATTCGAGTCATCATAGCGCTCCCATTGACCACCCCGTCAACGATCCGTGCGTCAAACCAGGAGAGGGTGTTGCCCAGGCCCTTGGTGCTGTCCACGACACCGACTTCGTAGATCTCATCCACGTAGTACTTGTTGTAGAGCAGAGTGTGGATTCCCCGAAAACGGCGTTTCAGTTCATCAGCCTTCTGGCTATGTTTCAAGAAGTAGTAGATGGCTACGCCGATTCCGACCACCGCGATAGACACTGAGAGGGTTGCCATTCCGACCTCGAACCAGGCCGAATAGTGATGGGTCTCTTCTCCGTGGTAGGAGGTCTGAAAAGCCGGTTCCAGAAAGTTTTCGAAGAGATTCGGAAGATGGGTCCAAGGGGCCAGTCCGAAGAATCCCACAATGCAAGAGCCCGCTGCCAGAACCATCAGCGGAACCGTCATGCTGCGGGGCGACTCGTGAGGGTGGACATGATCGGGATCGAACCGCTCTTCCCCGGCGAAGGTTAGGAACATCAGGCGAAACATATAAAAGGCCGTCATCCCGGCGGCGATCGATCCCACTATCCAGACTCCAATGTTGCCCCCCGAGAAAGCCTTCCACAGGATTTCGTCCTTCGACCAAAATCCGGCCAGCGGCGGGATCCCAGCAATCGCTACCGTCCCGATCGCCATGGTCCAGAAAGTGATCGGCATATATTTCTTCAAACCCCCCATCTTGAGCATGTCTTGCTCGTGATGCATGCCGTGGATGACGCTTCCCGACCCCAGGAAGAGTAGGGCTTTGAAAAAGGCGTGGGTGAAGACGTGAAAAATTCCGGCAACCGCCGCCCCCACGCCAAGCGCAGCAAACATATATCCGAGTTGGCTGACCGTGGAATAGGCCAAGACCCTCTTGATATCGCGTTGGAAGAAACCGATCGAGGCAGCAAAGATGGCGGTCACGATTCCAACCACCGCAACGATCATGAGGGCTCCTGGAGCCCGACTGAAGATGGCAAACGAACGCGCCACGACATAGACACCTGCCGTCACCATGGTGGCGGCATGAATCAGGGCGCTTACCGGGGTCGGACCCTCCATGGCATCGGGTAACCAGACATAGAGTGGCAGCTGGGCGCTCTTACCACAGGCACCGACAAAGAGCAGAAGAGCAATCCAGCTCAAGATCCCCCAGCCTAGTTCGGGGGAGGGGAAGGTCTCTTCAACTTTGTGAAACAGCTCGGTGAAATCTAAGGTGCCGAAAGTGGAGAGGATCAGAAAAATGCCCAGGATGAATCCAAAGTCGCCGATCCGGTTGACGACAAAGGCCTTCTTGGCGGCATCTCCGGCGCTCTTCTTATGAGTATAGAATCCGATCAACAAATAGGAACAGAGCCCAACTCCCTCCCATCCGACAAACAGGACCAGGTAGTTCGACCCCAGCACCAGGGTCAACATCATGAACATGAAGAGGTTGAGATAGGCGAAGAAGCGATAGAATCCGGGGTCGTCCCACATGTACCCGATCGAATAGACGTGGATCAAGAAACCGATTCCGGTAACGAACAAGAGCATGATGGCTGACAACGGATCGAGCTGCATGCCCCAGGACACATCGAGTACCGCCTGGCCTTCGTGAGATGTCTGGAAGACGTTGCCGGGGATCCACTCCCATACCGTCACTTCAACCACCCGCTCGTCAGGTGGCAGGTCGAGCAACGCCAGGAAGCAGCCAACCGAGAGCACAAAGGCAAGAAAGACCGTCCCACAGGCCACCCAGTAGGTGCGCACCTGAGTGGGGCGGGTTCCGCTGGTGTAGACCTGCAGCAAGCCGAGGACTCCGTTAACGGCGAAGCCGGCCAGAGGCAGCAGTGGAATCAACCAGAGCAGTGACAGCATTATGTTTACCACTTCATGATGTCGATCTCGTCGACATTGACCGTCTCTTTGTTGCGGAATAGGGCGATGACGATACCCAGGCCGACGGCTGCTTCCGCTGCCGCCACAACGATTACGAAGATCGCGAAAATCTGCCCATTCAGATCCTGTAACCTCTCGGAGAAGGCGACCAGATTCAAGTTGACTGAATTCAGCATGAGTTCAATCGACATGAAAATGATGATGATGTTTCTCCGCGTGAGCACCCCCACGACACCAATCGAAAAAACTATCGCACTCAGAACCAGGTAATGATTTGTATCGATCATCAGCCGTTTCGCGTCCTTAATCTGCTTTCCGAGCCAGAACCACAGCTCCCACCATCGCCACCAGCAGCAGGATGGAGGCAATCTCGAAAGGGAGCAAGTACTGGGTGTAGAGGAGGCGCCCCACCGCTTCCGTGTTCAGGGTGCGTTCTTCGACTAGAGTAGTCCCCTCGGTGGCATTGAACACTTCCGCCCCTTTGACCAGCAGGTATCCGAATTCGATCGCCAGAACACTTCCCAGCACGATGGCCGTCTTCCATTGGCGGGAAGCCCGTCGTTCTTGTTCCATTTGCCTGACACTGACCAGCATCAAAACGAAGAGAAAAAGCACCATGATGCCGCCTACATAGACGAGGATCTGCACAGCTCCGACAAATTCAGCCTGCATCAGGAAGAACAGGCCAGCCATTGCAAGCAGAGCGGAAATCAAGTAAACGGCGCTTCTCACAGGGTTGCGTGCCAAGATCGTCAGAACGGCGAAGACCACTAATATGGTTGCCAGCAAATAAAACAAGACCGCTTCAAAAATCGTTTCCATTGATCCTGGCCTTATCGATCGTAATTCTTTCCGTAATCGATTCTGTCCCAGCCTTTTTCTAAACGATCCCGGTCCCACAGCATGGTGCCGCGATCATACGTCGCCAATTCGAAGTCCTGGGTCAACTCGATTGCATTGGTTGGACAGACCTCCTGGCACAGCCCACAAAAAAGACAGCGCGACGTGTCGTAAGTGTAAGTGGTAAGAACCTTTTTCCGGCTCTCTGGATCTCGCTCCGAACCCACCACAATCAAGTCCTCCGGGCAGATTTGGGCGCACAGATCGCAGGCGATGCAGAGCGTCTCGCCCGTTTCGGGATCATTGTTCAGTCGAGGTGCTCCCCGATAGCGCTCAGCAATTTTCGGTTTTTCGAGGGGGTATTGCTCGGTATACACCTTGGTGTAGGTATATTTCAGAGTCAGCAACAACCCTTTCAAGATATCGACAAAGAAAATTCTTTTCAGGAATTCCATACTCTTATTTCCTGGTTTTCAGCTCTCCAAAATCTCCAGCCTATTAACGGAATGCCAGCAGAAGGCTGGCCGAGATCATCACATTTGCAAGGGCGACCGGGAGGAAGATCTTCCATCCGTAGGTCATCAACTGATCGAAGCGAAAGCGGGGCAAAGTCCCGCGAATCCAGATAAAGACGTATAGAAATAGGAAAACTTTGATCACAAACCAGATCACTGACGGTACGATGTCCAGAAACCCGAGCCAGGCGATGTTGGGAAAAGGCCGCAGCCAGCCTCCCAGAAACAGGGTCGTGGCCAGCGCCGACACGGTGATCATGTTGGCATATTCCGCGATGAAGTAGATTGAGAAGCGAAAACCACTGTACTCGGTGTGGAATCCACCTACCAACTCGGTTTCCGCCTCGGGCAAATCGAAAGGCAAACGATTGGTTTCGGCCAAGGCACAAATAAAGAAGAGGACAAAAGCGATCGGCTGGGCCAGGATGAACCAGACGCCCATCTCCTGTTGTTTCTCTACGATTCCTACCAGACTCAGGGTCCCGGCGAAGAGCAGCACTCCGATAATCGAGAAACCCAGTGCCACTTCATAGCTGACCATTTGAGCAGCACTTCGCAGAGCCCCGAGCAAGGGATAGTTACTGTTGGACGCCCACCCGCCCAAAATGACTCCCAGGATACCGATCGACGATACCGCGAGCATAAAGAGCAGGCCGATGTTGAAGTCAGTCACAAACCCACCGGAAGCGATATTGTTGCGTACCACGGCATCCACCGTAGCCTGATCGAAGAACAATCCCAGGATCCAGGCCAGCGGCGCCTCGAACATGCCGGGGGGACCGAACGGGACGACCGCAAACACGACGAAAGCCGGAACCAGCGAGATGGCAGGTGCCAGAGTGAAGATGAAGGCATCGGCCCGACTCGGGATAATGTCTTCTTTCAAGATGAACTTGAGGCCGTCTGCGATCGGCTGAAGCAACCCGTGCCAACCCACACGCATCGGACCCAAGCGCACCTGGATGTGGGCGATCAGTTTTCTTTCCAGGAGAGTCAGATAGGCGACGGCACCCGAAAGGATCAGTGCGATGGCTCCGATCTTGACTGTCGGAATGGCGACGTAGCTGAGGAAGAATTCCATTAGCGGTCGACCTCTCCCAGAACGATATCGAGCGTCCCTATGATAGCCACCACATCGGCCACCAGATGGCCCTGGACCAAACGCTTCAGAGCCTGCAGACTAATGAAGGTTGGGGGACGAATCCTGAGCCGAAATGGATGCGCTGACCCGTCGCTGACGATATAGTAACCCAATTCTCCGCGCGGGCTCTCGATGCCCGAGTAGAACTCTCCAACCGGCGGTTTTACAATCTTCGGGACCCGGCCTCGGATATTCCCCTCGGGCAGACGATCGATACACTGCTGGATGATCCGGCGGCTCTGGCGCATTTCCTCGAGCCGGATCAGGTAGCGGTCGTAGGTGTCTCCGTTGTGCCCCAACGGCACATCGAAATCGAAATCCTCATATCCACCGTAAGGTCGTTGTTTCCGAAGATCGAAGTCAACTCCCGAGCCCCGCAGGGGAGGGCCGCTCAAACCGTAGTCGATCGCCTCCTCACCCGAAATCACTCCCACTCCGACGGTCCGGGCCAACCAGATTCGGTTCTTGGTGAGAAGAGTTTCATACTCATTGACCCGGGCCGGAAACTCATCGACGAACTTCTGACAGGCTGCCAGAATGCCTGGGGTGATGTCCTTCCACAAACCGCCGATGCGGAACGCATGGGTCGTGAGCCGGGCCCCAAAAATTGCCTCGAAGATCTTGAGAATCTCTTCTCGCTCCCGAAAACAATAGAGGAAGACCGTCATGGCTCCGATGTCGAGTGCGTGGGTGGCCAGCCAGAGGAGATGACTGGAAATGCGATTGAACTCGGTCATCATGATCCGGATGCAACGAGCTCGATCCGGCACCTCGATGCCGGCCAGCTTCTCCACTCCTAGAACGTAGCCGAGGACATTGGAAACGGCGGCGATGTAGTCAGTCCGATCAAAGTAGGGGACGCACTTGATGTAGCTACGATTCTCACCGATCTTCTCGACCCCGCGATGCAGATAACCGATGATGCACTCGCAATCGGTGACTCGCTCCCCATCCAGAAACAGTTTGACCCGCAACACCCCATGAGTAGAGGGATGCTGGGGTCCCATGTTGATCTCGAGCACTTTGGTGTCGAGGACGGTCTCTTCAGTCATGCCTGATCGTTTCATGCCTGATCGTTTCGTTCAGCTTCTTATTGAGGAACCTTGCGAATCTTCAAATGCTTGCGGATCCAGGACTGATCCTGCAACTTGATGTCATAGTCCTTGCGCAATGGATACCCGTGCCAGTCTTCGGGCAGGAGAATCCGTTTCAGGTCGGGATGCCCCGAGAATTCAATTCCGTACATGTCATAGGCTTCCCGCTCCATCCAGTCGGCGGCGGCCCAGATCGAGGTCACTGAGGGAGCAAATGACTCCTCTTCCAGCCTCGATTTCACCCGAATCAGGCTCCCATGCCGGTGCGAGTACAGTTGGTAGACCAGGCAGAAACGCTTCTCGTCCCCCAGATAGTCCATAGCCGTCAAATCGACTAGATAGTCGAACTGACAATCTGCCTCGTCGCGCAAATGCAAGATCACATCGTACAAGACCTCGATATCCACGCTGTAAATGGATTGTCCGAGGAACCGTTGGCCACTAATTGCATGTGCTCCGAAACGATTTTGAAGGACCGCCAGCAAGTCATCATCTTCCAGGTCTTCGTAAGTGGGGCCTTTCTTGCGCACCGGCCTTTTTACGGGTGGCTTCTTGGGGGTCGGCTTTTCAGCCCCACCGACGGAGGCCAGCTTTTTTTTCTGGGGATCCTTCTTGTTCGCGTCGTCCATCCAGAGTCCTCTCGGCACAGATCAGGACTTATCCAGTATGCTCATTCCGTCGATCTTGTCCTGCAGCCGCATCAATCCATACAGCAGCGCCTCGGGACGCGGCGGGCAACCCGGAATATAGACATCTACAGGGATGACCTTGTCCACGCCTTGCAACGTGGCGTAGGTGTCAAAAGGCCCGCCGACACTCGAGCAAGCCCCCATCGAAATCACCCACTTGGGATCGGGCATCTGGTCGTAAAGGGTCTGGATCACTTCGGCCATCTTGAGAGTCACCGTTCCGGCAATGATAATCACATCCGACTGGCGTGGTGAGGGCCTGAAAATGCCAGCCCCAAAACGATCCATGTCGAATCGAGAAGCTCCGGTCGCCATCATCTCGATGGCGCAGCAGGCCAGACCGAATGTCATCGGCCAGAGAGACGACTTGCGCGCCCAGTTGAAGACGGAATCGACAGTGGTAGTTACAATGTTCGCCTCGAAACCGTGCTCCGCTTCTACACCCACTCTAAAGCCCCCTTCTTCCAAACGTAGAAGTAACCCACAATCAGGATCCCAAGAAAAATGAACATCTCGATCAGCCCGAAAAGGCCCAGTTCCCCATAGATGATCGCCCAGGGGAAGAGAAAAATCGTCTCGACATCGAAGATGACAAATAGAATCGCGATAATATAAAAACGGACCGAGACTCGTTCGCGGGCGTCAGCCGCAGGTTCGACGCCACATTCGTAGGGGCTCAGTTTCGAAGCGGATGGCTTGAAGGGACGAAGGAACCTTCCTACCGCCAATCCCACTACGGGAAGCAGGATCGCCACGACCACAAAAATCAAGACCGGCACATAGGCTGCTACCATCAATTGTTCCTCGGTCGCGGTATTCTAGCAGACCCGCAAAGCACCTTCACCCCCAATTTCGGACCTCATTGCGCGCTCGGGCTGCGACTCAAACCGACGTGCAGCTAACCTCGATCAAGCGACGGAAATAATCGATTGTCTTTTCCAGACCATCTTCCAGTGTCACGTGCGGCGCCCACCCCAAGACCCCCTGCGCCTTCGAAATGTCTGGCCTACGACGGACCGGATCGTCAGGTGGCAAAGGTCGCAGTTCGATTTGGGATCGGCGACCGGTCTTGGCCAAAATCTGCTCAGCCAAGTCTACAACCTGGATCTCCTCCGGGTTCCCCAGATTCACTGGCCCCACAAAACTCTCCATGTTCATCAGTCCGATCAGACCGCGAACCATGTCCGTGGCATAGCAAAAAGAGCGAGTCTGGGATCCATCTCCGTAGAGTGTCAACGGTTTGCCCTGAAGCCCTTGGACAATGAAATTACTGACCACTCGTCCGTCCATCATAGACATGTTGGGGCCATAGGTATTGAAGATCCGCGCAATCCTTGTATCAACCTGATTCTGACGATGGTAATCCAGAGTCAGGGTCTCGGCGATTCGCTTCCCCTCATCGTAACAGCTGCGCGGCCCGATCGGATTGACATAGCCGCAATAGTCCTCGGACTGAGGGTGAACCGTCGAATTCCCATAGACTTCGGACGTACTAGCCTGTAAGAAGCGGGCTCCCACCCGTTTCGCAATGCCTAGGCAGTTGATGGTCCCCAGGACGTTCGTCTTGACGGTCTTTACTGGATTCGACTGGTAGTGCACGGGCGAAGCTGGACAGGCCAGGTTGTAGATCTGATCGACCTCCAGCAAAATCGGCTGCGTCATGTCGTGGCGGATGAATTCGAACCGCTCGTCCCGCGAGAGAGATGCGATGTTCTCCTTGCGACTGCTATAGAGGTTATCCAGGCAGAGGACTTCATCCCCCCGCTTCAAGAGAGCGGCACAGAGATGGCTTCCGATGAAACCGGCGCCTCCCGTAACGAGAACTCGCATGTTGTTTGAAAACCTCTGCGCAGTCTGCGCCACTGCCAGCCGCGACCCACTCGCGAACTACTGAATATATCCCAAACTCTTGAGTTTTTCGAGTTGCTCGGGGGTCATCGCTATGTCCGAGAAATTGACTCGCTCAAAGCGTTCGAACCATTGCTGGATTTCTTCCATCCAGGCCACTTTCTTGAGTGACGGCTCCATCATTCCAATCAGATTGCTGGATTCGGTCGGGTCTTCCGCCAGATTGAAGAGTGCATTCCGGGACGGATCATCGAACTCGATGAACTTGTAGTCGCCGAAAATCATGGTGCGCCGAATGGGAGACTTGGAGAACAGCTTGACAGCCAGCGAAAAAACCCGCCGCGGCTCGCTTTCAGCAAGTTGGAAAAGATCTCGTCCCTGGAAAGACTCAGGCGTGAAAGGGATTTCCAGCAGATTGAGGAGAGTCGGCAGAATATCAATTGACATGGCCGCAGCCTTCCGCCTCTCGCCTGCCAGCAAACGGTCAGGATAGCGGATCAGTAGAGGTACCCTAATGATGTTCTCATAGACATCTTGGCGATGCCCGTGGTAGTCATGTTCGCCCAGGCTTTCTCCATGGTCTCCGGTGAAGAGTGTGATCGTGTTATTGGTGATGCCCAGACGGTCGAGCTGTTTAAGTACCTTTCCCAGATGATGGTCGGCGAACTCGATCTCATTAATATAATTGGCTTCCTTGACCCCGTATTGATTTGGCTCTCCGCCCCCGGTCTTGACCTCAGGCTTCTCAAAGTCAGGGTGAAAGTCGTAAGGGGCGTGGGGGTCGAAGAAATGAAGCCACAGAAAGAACGGCCGCTTTTTCTTGGCTGCTGATGCCAGCCATTCGCGAGCTGCGCTGGCAATTCGATTAGCGGGTCGGGATGTCGGTATCACCAATTTCTTGGCGGAAAAAACCCGGAGCATCCACTTGAAACCACCAATTAGCGCGGGATCTCGGAAATCATCATTATAGGAATCGAAGCCCTGATCCAAATTGTAGTCGTTCATGAGGGGGGCGGCAGCCACAATGGCGCCGGTCTGATATCCCACACTCTGCAAAATCTCGGCCATTGTCAACGCTTCGTCGTTCAAGGTCTGGCCATTGCTCCTCACATCATGGGTGATGGTGTAGAGACCGGTGAAGATCGAAGTATGGTTGGGCATCGTTTGAGGGGCCTGGGCATAGACCTTCTCGAACAACACCCCCTCCGCTGCGAGTCGATCGATATTGGGGGTCCTGATTCCTTCGAAGCCGTAACAGCCCAGACGATCCTGGCGGGTTGTATCGAAAGTTACCAGCAGGATGTTGGGAAAGGTCTTGCGATTCTGTGCCGACAGAACCGGAATTGCTGCGACAAGAATCAAGAAAGCGGAGATGACTCCAGCATGACGGACCCTTGGATAAGATCGTCTTTGCCGGGCTGAAGACCCCCCGCAGTGGATGGGCGGATTCTCTCTCGGTGCAAGCATCACCCTTCTATTCTACGAGATCCCCCGCAAATGCCAAACACCTGGCACCAACAAGGGGCAACTCCTGTGAGGTTGAGTCAAGTTTTGCTGAGTCCTGGAACGTCAGAGTCGACCAACAAAACTGGAGGCTCTGGTCTCGAAATGGAAGGTATGGGTATAGCCTGGAAAGAGCACGACCCTGCGGAATGTGACCCGGATTCGAATCTCGGCTACGGGCTGAAATCTCCCCGGCCTGGTGACGGAAATATCTTCCCGCTTACACTCGAAACTGTATGCCTCGGCCAGCACCAGCGTCCGTTGGATGACTGATTCGGTGGGCCAATTCCCGACTCCTGCCCGCGAGACAAGCCGCGCCAACCCATCATCGAAGTTGACTTTGTCAAGGTACACGGGTCCGGTCTTGAGGATCAGCATCACAAACGTGGCGAACAGCAATAGGAAGAGCAGGCAGCCGAGCCTTCCCTCACCTTTACTATTCACGCTTGTCCCCATCATCGGCCACCTCCGATTCCGATCCGTGGCCCCCCTCCACGAGCGAGCTTAGTTCATGATTGTCTCATCTTAGTGTGATAACCCTCACTCCCTGAGCGTCCACCATGCCCTGCGAAGATGATTTCCCGGCATCCGAATCGGGGCTTCTCTTTAGGGACTGGGGATCAATCGTCTTCCGGGGGAGCCTCGCGCTTGTAGAGATAAGCGGAGTCATAGCGTCTTAGCTCCCGGCCATCGTGGGCCACGTAGCGACTTCCGCTCCACAGAGCAGTTCCCGCAAACTCTCCTTTCTTGTTGATGGTGTAGAAATTTACCTGGAAATTGGGCCGGCCCTGATCTTCCAACAAATAGGGTTCGACCGTGTTCTCAGCGATCCTCTTCAGGGCCCTCAAGCCAGCCTCTTCCGGAGACAGCCCTTGACGCATAAATTCGACAGCCAGAAAACTGGCACAGGTCTTCAGATTCGCTTCGCCGCGGCCGGTGCTGCCACAGGCTCCCACCTCGTTATCTACGTACAATCCAGCGCCGATAATTGGAGAATCACCCACCCGCCCCGGGATTTTGAAGGCCATTCCGCTGGTTGTGGTTACACCTGAGATCTCCCCTTTCTCATTCACAGCGTTGCAGTTGATCGTGCCGTGGTGGCGCGTCATCTCGGCCATGGCTCTGCCAGCCGCTCCCGACCCCTTTGGGAGGCGCTCTTCCGGATGAATCCAGTCGTCTCGGTCGGTCAAGTTCCGTTTCCACTGAAGCCAACGTTCTCGAGCCTGCGGAGTGAGAAGCTCTTCATGTTCAAACCCCAAAGTCAGGGCAAACTCTAGCGCCCCTTGACCTACCAGTAAGACATGATCGGTACTCTCCATAACCTTCTGGGCGACTCGCGAGGCGTACTTAATGTTCTCCAGGCTTCCCACCGCACCCGCGCCTCGAGTCGGACCATGCATCACCGCGGAGTCGAGCTGAACCACACCTTTCTCGTTGGGCAAACCGCCGTACCCAACCGACATATCCTCGGGGTCTCCCTCGACGATATTCACCCCGGCGATCACAGCGTCGAGTGTATCGGCACCCTGCCGCAACATGTCCATGGCTTTCCGGGCAGCTTCAAAGCCGTTCCCACTCGAGATCACGGCAGGCAATGTTGCCCCGGGCACAAACGCCTCCGTCTCCCTAGCGGTCGACGAGGCGGCCAGCCCGACTGCCGAAGTTTGCATGAATTCTCTGCGGTTCATGGTCGATTTCCTCCTCTTGGTTTGCAGTGCGAGATTAGCCTACCTAGAGTAGCTTTTCCAGCGCCTCGCTGGCGATCAAAACTCATCCCGAATTGGCAACGGGTGCTTCCCGGACAGTGCACTAGGAGCCCTCTAACCCGGATTATGCAAGAACCGTAGGCCGGAGTTGAAAAGAGAGTCGAAAGTGGCCCAAATCGGGAGATCGAAAGTGCGACAGGCGGATTTTCGAGGGATCTCTGTGGACGAGCCGTGTGGAGTAGGTGGGGGAGTGAATTTCAGACGGAGTTGGGCCTGAATGAGTGTCCAAAACGATCATTCGGGAGCTAGGAGTCTGCGCGGCAGGAAATGTCCGGGCTGGTGAATAAAATGGCGATATGGGAACGACATTTCGGAAGTACCAGCCGGAGCAGAGCTTCTTGCTACCCCCCTCCCCGCGAGATTGGTTGCCGGAAGATCATCTGTCCTACTTTATCTCCGAAACGGTGGATGAGCTGGATCTGAGTGGATTCTACGCGCCGTACGAAGGGGACGGGCGGCGCAATCGGCCGTTTGATCCGAGGATGATGGTGAAGATCCTGATTTATGGGTACGCGACGGGAACGTTCTCGTCGCGGAAACTGGCTCGTCGAGTGTATGAGGACGTGGCTGTTCGAGTGTTGTCGGCGGGTAATTTTCCAGCCCACCGGACGATGGCGGAGTTTCGTCAACGTCATCTCAAAGAGTTCAAGAAACTGTTTGGACAGGTGGCGCGGATCGCGGCCGAGGCGGGATTGGTCAAGCTGGGGCGAGTGGCGGTGGACGGCTGTAAGATCAAGGCCAACGCCAGCAAACATAAGGCGATGAGCTATTCACGGATGTTGGAAGAAGAGAAAAGGCTGGAAGGAGAGATCGCCGAACTGTTGGATCGTGCGCAGCAGGTGGATAAAGCGGAAGACGAGCTCTACGGCGAAGAGAATCAGGGAGACGAACTGCCTGAAGAGTTACGCCGCCGCGAAGATCGGCTGAAAAAGATCGGGGAGGCAAAGCAGCGCGTGGAGCAACGGCAGGCCGAGGCGGATCGGAAGCGCGGCCGCAAGCCCGGAGACGGTCGCAAGAACTCGCGCGGAGGACGCCCCTTCAAGCGGGAGTTTGGAGTTCCCGAGGAGAAGGCCCAAGACAACTTTACAGATCCGGAAAGTCGAATCATGAAGAGCTCTGGGGGATTCGAACAATGCTACAACACGCAAGCCGCTGTGGATGAGGAGACACAGATGATCGTGGCCACGGGGGTTACCAATAACGCGGCCGACAACAGACAATTACTGGGGATGATCGATGCGGTCCAAGAGAACCTGGAGCACCCTCCCGAGCAGGTAGTGGCCGACGCCGGGTATAAGTCCGAGGAGAACTTTGAAGGTCTAGAAGAACGCGAGATCGATGGCTACATCTCTTTGGGCCGAGAGGGGCGAGATCCAGAGCCGTCGGAAAATCTCCCCGCCACGCTGCGCATGTTCAAGAAGCTGGGCACGGAGGCGGGGCAAACTGTCTACCGCCGGCGCAAGGTGATCGCGGAACCTGTATTCGTCTGGGTTAAACAGGTCCTTGGCTTTCGAACCTTCAGCTTGAGGGGACTCGAGAAAGTGGAAGGCGAGTGGGACCTGGTCTGTCTCGCCCTGAACTTGAAACGCATGAATGGGCGCCTACCCACCTGCTGAGCAGGTTCGGACGGAAAGATGCCCTCCCCCTGGGCTCATTTTCAGCAGTTCGGCCGCCTCTGCAAGCGGAAGCACGATAAAGATCGCCCTTTCTCTTATAGGGCCCCCCGAAACATAAACTCAAGAATTGGAAATTCCACGTTGATCAGAAACTCCTGCCGCGCAGACTCCTAGCTGGAGTTAAGGCGATTCAAGACGAGGAGGAAAAGGGCCTGCTCCGGAAAGCCGGAGGAAAGATGGGCCCAGATGCGTCGAGTGGTTTGTCGAACCCGCGCCCCAATTTTGAGGACCCGGCGACGCAAAGTTTCGATTTCGAGTGTCTGCCAGGGGGTTCCATACAGATAATCGCGGAGTCGGACGAACATCTGGTAAGCCAGCCCATGCAGGAGAAGTCGAAACTGGTTGGCCAGGAATCGATGACAGCTCAGCCGATCCATACTCAGATGGTTCTTAAAAGCCTTGATGAAGTTCTCCGACTGTCCTCGATCGGTGTAGTGATCATAAAGGGACTGGGAAGAGAGATCGTCTCGGTTGGTGACCACAAAGCGACGATTGATCCCCCGATGGTCGACTTCCACTTTGACGATGACGCGACGGAATCGATCCCAGCTGCCGGCTCGATAAAGAAACTCGTCAAACTGACGCTGTTTTTCCTCGAACTCGTCGAACCTGAGTCGAGTCGACTCGAGCATCGGCTCGACCATCCGTTGCAGGCGGGGGTTCCGGCTTAACCCAATGACATATTGGAGTTTGTTCTCTTCAGATTCACAGAACTCGTAGAGCCGAGGCGTGGCAAAGCCGCTGTCGGCCCGGATCTCAATTTGAAGTTCCTTGCCAACTTCTCGTCGAATGGCTTTCACGATTCGTTTCAGAATAGGAACGATGTGAGAGGCAGCCCCCTTGTTTCCAGGCCTCAATACGACAGTGACCAGGTCCCCCGTAACGGCATCGAAGATCAGCAACGGATGCAGAATGTGGTTTCGGTAATAGCCGTGGTAAAAAGAGAATTCCTGTTGGCCGTGAGTGTGGTCGTCAGTACTGTCCAGGTCCAAGATGACCGGGTCGGGGCGTCTCTTCTTCAGCGAGCGGACATAACGCTGTAGGAACCCCCGGCTCAGACGCATGAGATCCTTCTTGCTGACAGAGTTTTCCAAACGGGAAAAAGTTGCCTGGGTGGCCAAGTCAGGATCGCTCTCAGGTAACTGATCACAGACGGTCTTGAGCATGGGATCCGAGCGCAGCGTGTCCGCGTCATTGCAGTCTTCGTACCCGGCAACGATCTGAAAGACTCGTTGTCGGATCAGCTTTAACTGCTCATGACGAACGTAGCGTTGGTCCCGGCTATCCGCAATACACGAACTGAAGTCCTCGCAGAGTCGATCTTGCCGATCCAGGGAACCAAACAACAGCCATCCGGCATCGGAAGTCAGGTTCCCACCATCAAAACGAGCCGTGATTTGTGTGTGCGAGTGAAATGCCAGGGTGGTCTGACAGACTGGGTTTGACATTGCCGTAGTTCTCCGATAAGGATTTGTTTAATAAACCTTTTTATATCAGAGAGCTACGGCATTTTTTCTGGTCCCCAATCCACTCGAATCCGGATCTCTTGCATAATCCGGGTTAGGAAAGTATGCTTTCATTGTCGGTCTGATTCTGGCAGTGCTCGCAGCTCTGATCACAGGGATACCCTGGATTACTTGGGTAATAGTGCTACTGGGGCTCGCCGTCGGTGTTCTGAATGTCACAGGCGGTGAAACACAGGGTTTCTTGATGGCGGCGATCGGGTTGATTCTCTCGGCCAACGCCGTTGCATCGCTACCGTTTGTGGGTGAGACGGTCACCAACATTCTCTCAAATGCGGTGCTGTTCATCGCGCCCGCCGTGCTTATAGTGGCCCTAAAATCGCTCTTTGAGATTGCGAAAGACTGATCTCCTGTCCTGGGGGACCCGGTTCACTGGTCCGGGGAGAATCGATAGTGGAGAAGTTCGGCTAGGAGCTTCGCTGGGAGCCTTTCCGAGTAATGGTATGCGGTTGGCACGGCAAGGATGTAGAATCCAGCCCGTGAGTACGAATCCCTTTTCGATCGTCGTTATCGATCCTCTTCCCGGCAAACTTGGGCAGCTTTTTGAACAGCAGATCTCTTCGGAGAGGCTTCGTTTTGCTTGCCCTAGTGGCTCGAGCGAAGAAGAGCTGGCAGGCCTGGTGACCGGAGCCAATGCCCTAATCACAAGGAAGCGAAGAATAACTGCCGAGCTGATGGATCGGGCGGGAGAGAATCTCAAGCTGGTCCAGGTCATGGGACGGCTGGCAGACCGGGTCGATTTGCCAGCCGCCCAACTGCGAGGCATCCCTGTCGCGACGATGCCTCATGCGGGGGCGCAGGCTGTTGCCGAGCATGCCCTGGCTCTGATTCTCGCGCTGTCGCGCAATCTGCTGCGCGGGCATCAGGGGGTGGTTGACGGCAGCTACGAACAACGAGGACTCGAGCCGGCAGAAACCTCCGAGTTCAGCTTCGCCTTCAACTGGTTGGGCTTCTCGAACGTGACCGAGTTACGACACCAAACGCTCGGCCTGATCGGTTTCGGAGAGATTGGGAAAGAGGTCGCCTGGCGGGCCCGAGCCTTTGAAATGAGAATCCTCTACCATCAGCGACACGCGATACCTGAAGAATTCGAGAGGCTTCTAACAGCAAATTGGAGTCGGCTCGAAGAGCTCCTTCGAGAATCGGATTTTGTCAGTCTGCATACGCCCCATACCGAACAGACCGAACAGCTCCTGAATCGGGATCGACTCGCCCTCATGAAACCCGGCTCCTTTCTCATAAATACCGCGCGGGGAGCCATCATTGACGAACCGGCGCTGGTGGAGTGCCTGCGAGAGAGACGAATCGCCGGTGCCGCGCTCGACGTTTTCGTTCAGGAACCACTACCTGCAGATCACCCTCTGCTCGGTCTGGACAACGTGATTCTGGCTCCCCACACTGGAGGGGGTTCGGGAGGAGGGCAACGACGGCATTTTGAAGAGATCCTGGAGAACATCGCCAGGGTGGCAAGAGGTGAAGAGCCGCATCATCGGGTTTCTGGGGAGGGAGGCCCGATCGGATACTCGTGACCCTAGTGCACTGTCCGGAAAGTTCCCGATGTTAATTGTCAGGGTAGTTTGCTATTGTTGGGCATGGCAAGACCCCACATTCGACTAAAGCTACCCGAACAAGATCGAAGAATACTGGAGTCCTGGTTGCGGGCTTCCAAGACCGATCGAGTCTTGGCCGAACGGGCTCAAATAATTCTGGCTTGCGGCCAGGGGCTGACGGCGACTGAAGTTGCGGAAAGGCTCTCCAAGCGGCTACTGAGTGTGCTAATGTGGCGCAGGCGCTATCTTGAGCAGGGAGTGTCAGGACTGGAGGATCGACCTCGATCGGGCCGTCCGCGGAAGCTATCGCATGCCAATGTGCGAGCTATTCTCAAAGCCACCGTTGAACGCATCCCACGGGAATCGACCTACTGGAGTGTGCGACTGATGGCCGAACACTCTGGAGTGAGCAAACATCAAGTCGCCCAGATCTGGAAGGCAGCCGACCTGAAGCCGCATCGAGTCCGTAACTTTAAAATCAGCAACGATCCTCACTTCGCCGAAAAGGTAATCGATGTGGTGGGGCTGTATATGGATCCGCCCGACAATGCGCTGGTTCTATCCGTGGACGAGAAAACTGAGATCCAGGCTCTGGATAGAACTCAGCCGATGCTCCAGCTCAGACCGGGACAGATCCAACGCCGGACACACGATTACAAGCGCCACGGTACAGCCAGTCTGTATGCCGCATTCGATGTGGTGACAGGTGAGGTCATGGGCCGCATCACCAATAGGCACCGAGCCAAGGAGTTCCTGGCTTTTCTCCGCCAGATTGATCAAGCGGTCGAGCCCGAACTGGATGTCCACTTAATCCTGGACAACTCGAGCACTCATAAGACCAAGCAGGTTCAAAGCTGGCTGGCCCAGCGGCCCCGATACCACCTCCACTTTACGCCCACTAGCGCCTCCTGGCTCAATGCCGTCGAAAGCTGGTTCTCACAGCTGGAGCGCCGTTCGATCTACAGAAACTATTTCAGCAGCGTCCAAGAGTTGAGACAGGAAATCAAAAGATATATTCGGGTTCACAATCAACGCTTGGCCAAGCCCTTCAAGTGGCGCGCCACTGCTGACTCAATCCTGGCAAAGGTCCAAAATGCTCGCGAATCGCTCGGCCACTATTAACATCGGGAACTTATCAGACAGTGCACTAGTGCACTGTCTGAGGATTTGAAGTTTTGAATTTCATCTCGGATTCCGTGCTTCGGATTTCGGGTTTCCTAAAAAGGAGCAACATTCCATGACCGGTATGAAACTAGGTTCCATCGATTGTGAGGCAGGAGGAAGAGCCACCGGATTCGTCACTGCTGTCAACCGAGTGGACGGAACCGATCTCGGAATCCCGGTCATCATCGTTCGTGGCAAAAAGGACGGGCCAGTATTGCTGGTGGATGGAGGAATCCACGGCGACGAGCAGGAAGGAACTTTTGCCATTCCTGAATTCGCCCGCGAGCTGGATCCCGCAAGATTGCGAGGTACCTTCATCGGAGTCCCGGTGCTCAATACAGCCTCTTTTGAAGCGATGGAACGGGGCAACCCCCGAGACCATCACAGCTACGACATGAATCGGATATACCCGGGCCGTGAGCAGGGTTACCTGACAGAACGTATTGCCTACGTTCATGACACTGTCATCGCAGCCGTGGCCGATCTCGAAATGGCCATTCACTCGGGAGGGAATATCTGTTACCTCGGTGAAACTATTTTCTTCCCTACCGGGGATGAGGCCAGTTTCGAATTGGCGCGCTCGATGGGGCGGGACTGGGAAATCATTCTGGATGCCCCCCGCTCCGGAGGATCACCCATGGCCGCCATGGCCGAGCGCAGCAAACCTGCTATCACGGTAGAGCTAGGTGGCTGTGCCACGACCATGCCAGGGGCTTTTCGGCAGAATATTGATGTGCTCAAACGATCTTTCGACAATACCTGTCGCCACTACGGCATGCTCGAAGGGGATGCGGAATACGCCCCGGGTGCCTGGAGAGGGAAACAGCAAGTTGTGCAAGCCTCCCAGAGCGGCCTGCTCGAACCTAATCCTCAAATCCCTATAAAGAAACCCATCCAGAAGGGAGAGATGCTGCTGAGAATAACCGATTTCTTTCGGCACCCGATCGAGGAATTAAGAGCTCCATGCGATGGCACTCTGTTCGGATTCCGGACTTATCCGAGTGTCTTCGCCGGAGACTGGTCTCTCTTCTGCGCCGAAGCCACCTACCATTTGCTGGATAGCCCGTGATTCAAGATCCTCTGGCCCTTTTGGCCTTCATGTTTCTGGTCATTGCCTTTGCCCGGGCGCTGGAATCGCGCTTCCAGTTCGTCGAGAAGATTAGTTCGGCCGTCGTTTGCACCCTGCTGGGTATCGCTTTGGCCAACCTGGGGGTGATTCCGCATGATTCGGAGATCCATCGGGGCGTCTACGCCTACGCCGTGCCCTACGCGATCGTTCTGGTCATCATGTCCTCCCGCTTGAGCGACCTGAAGAAGGCTGGAAGTCGTCTGATCATTTGCTATGGACTGGCAGTTGTCGGCAGCTTCGTGGGGGCCTTCCTGGCCAGTCTCCTCTTTAGTTCCTGGCTAGGTCCGGAGACCTGGAAACTGGGAGGGACATTCGCCGGAGCCTTCGTCGGGGGCGGAATGAACTTCGCTGCCGTGGGGCAGGGACTGGAGATCACTCCCAGCCTGTTTGCCGCAGCCGCGGTGGCCGACAATCTGTCCACTGTGCCCTGGTTGCTAACTCAGGTGGGACTCTTCGGACTTCTGCACCGATTCTACCGGCCTGGCGCCGAATCAGCAGTCGGGGAGGCGGTGGCCGAGACTCCTCAGGAAAACATCCGAGAAAAATGGACTACAACCGCCACCACGATCTTCGATATCGCAGTTTTGGCGGCATTTCCATTGGGGGCGCTTTGGCTCTCTCAGCTGCTTTCTCCCCTCATCCCGGGCTTTCCCGAGGTACTCTGGCTGACGACCCTCGCAATTGTCGCCGCCCAGCTCCCCTTCGCTCGAAGGCTGAAGGGAGCCGCTATGCTGTCCTACTTTGCGCTCCACCTATTCTTTATCGTGATTGGAGCCAGCTCCATCGTCAGTGAAGTGCTCAAGGCCGGTCCTGGACTATTCTTGTACATGATCCTGATTCTGGTGCTCCACGGCCTCTTTCTCTACGGGACAGGATGGCTGCTGGGAATGGACTTGCCCACGATCACGATAGCCAGCCAGTCGACCGTGGGAGGCCCGGGTTCCGCTCTAGCGGTGTCGATGGCCATGAAATGGGGAAATCTGGCGACCCCAGGAATCATCGTTGGAATCTTCGGCTATGCGATTGGGAATTACATCGGGTTTGCCTGTGCCTATTTGTTGAGAGGATTTCTATAATGGCTCTGTTTTCCGGCCAGGTCGCCGTAGTTACGGGCGGCGGTAGAGGGTTGGGCCGGGCGGTCGCGAAACAGCTTGCCGAGGAAGGGGCCAGTGTCTGGATCTGTGCGCGAACGACAGCGGAGCTCGGGGAGACAGTCCGCCTGATCGAGTCGGCCGGCGGATCGGTGGAAGCCCGGACCGCGGACCTGTCTCAGGAGAGCGACTGTCTGGCTTTCATCGATGCGGTACTGGAACAAGAGGAAAAGGTCGATGTACTGGTCAATAACGCAGGAGTGCTCCGACTGAGTCCGTTCGACGAGCTGAAAAGCGAGTCATGGTCCCAGCATCTGGCAGTGAACCTGACGGCGCCCTACCTCTTGACGAAGGCAGTGCTGTCCGGAATCAAAGACAGCGGAGGGTCGGTAATCAATGTTTCCTCTCGCGCCGGAATGAAGGGCTTCACACATGAAGTCGCCTATTGTGCGACAAAATTTGGCCTGGAGGGATTCACCCGGGCCCTGGCCTGTGAGTTCGAAGACTCTCGAGTGAGCGTGAACACCATCACTCCAGGACTCAAAATAAAGCCCACTTCGCTGACCGAAGAGGTTTTCCGACAGCTCCCGGAACAGCAACGTCTGTCTTGGAATGACCCAGCCGAGATTGCTCCGGCTTTCGTTCTGTTGGCGCGACTTCGCGGTGAAGTTAACGGTCGGCGGTTTGATGCCAAGCACCTGTCTCGGGCAATTCTTGGCGAAGGGTATGATCTGAGCTCTTCACGGATCTTGGAACTAGCAGAATGACCGAGCAGAGACTGGATCTGGCACGTCGTATAGCCCGACTCGAGGAGCTGCTTCATTCAGAGGACGTAAACCGAAAGGACCTGTCCCTTTCTCCCGCCTTGCCCGACAAGGACCTGTCCCTTTCTACTCTGGCAGCACTGGAGGAGGCTCTTCTGGGCGGCGAAACGCATTACACCGTGCGCCCCGGGATCCCGCAGCTGCGCCGAGTTATCGCTCGTGCGATCCAGGCTCGCGGTGGCCCCACTCCCGATGCTGAAGATCCGGCGGATAACGTCCTCATCACGACATCCGAATCGGAAGCACTCTTCGTGATATTGCTGGGCCTGGGTTTGAAATCGGGCAAAATCCTCACCATCGATCCTGACTCTTGTCCGCACCAGGCTTTGCTAAGCTTACGAAAACTTGGACTGGAAGCTGAGTTGAGTACTGAAATTCGGGCCATCTACCGTCCTTTCCACCTTTCCGAGACAGATCAAGCCCGCCTGCTCGGGCTCTCGAGTGAAGCCGGTCTCCCCGACATTCTGGACCTCGGGGCTCACTGGTCCTCGCAGCTGCCTCAATGCGATCCCCAGCGAACTCTGATCATCGGAAATCTGAATGGGATAAAAGACCTGTCCCTTTTTCAGGTGGGGTACCTGATGGCTCCGAAAGCGCTCATGGCTCGCTGCCGCTCCTGGAAACAGGCATTTTCGATTTGTACCGCGGCTCCCTCGCAACGGGCGGCCATTCTCCGATTGACAGAGGAGGACTTTTGAAGACTCCGGTGCTGTCAGCAGGCGAGAAAGCCACCCAGGCTCGCTACAAACTCATGCAGCTCGCCGCCCAGATGGAGGATGTCGTCCGGCTAGGCGCGGGCGATCCCGATCTGGATACGCCTCCCGAAATCGTAAGAGAAGCAGTTCGGCTCATGCGACGAGACGAAGGTAAGAACTCGGAGCGGGGCCTGGACAGGCTCAGGGATGCGATCTCTCAACAGCTGAGGGACGAGCGGGATCTCGAATACGATTCCGAAGCCAGTATCTTAATCACCAATGGCGCCCAGGAGGCCCTTTTCTTGAGCATGATGGCACTGGTTGATACGGGAGATGGAGTCCTCGTTCAGGATCCCAGATACTCCTCGTATGATCAGGCTGTCGAGGCAGCGGGTGGAAGAATCGTAGAAGTTCCTCCCCGGGGGCGACATGACTTTTGCATCGATCCAGACCAGTTGGCTGCACATGCTGGCTCGGGAAGAGTCCTGGTCTTCGTCAATCCCAACAATCCGACGGCGGCATTGCATACACCCGAATTAGTCAGGTTGATCGCCGAAATCTCCCATCAGCAGAATCTTCTCGTGCTCTCGGACGAGGTCTATGACAAGCTGGTCTTCGACTCGGCGAATGTCCTCTCGATCGCTCAGTGCGAGGGCATGCGCGAACGGACAGTGATTCTGTCCAGCTTTTCCAAGACCTATGCCATGACCGGCTTTCGAGTCGGCTTTCTGGCCGGGCCGGCTCATTTCATCGAAGCTGTGGCGCATCTCAAGAAAGTCATCTCGGGCCCCTGTCCCGTCTTCTCTCAATACGCGGCACTGTCGGCTCTGACTGGATCACAGCAGGGAAGAAAGAAAATCCTGGCGACCTTCGCGGGACGTCGAAAGATCTTGCTCGCGGGGCTCGATTCCCTGGGCATCCCATACGCTCACCCGGGAGGTGGATTCTTCATCTGGGCGGATATTTCGAGATTCGGCATGGCGGCCCATGATTTCTGTCTCGAACTGCTGCAAAAGGCTCGAATCCTGATGTTTCCGGGGACTGCTTTCGGCCAGCACTGGAAGGATTTCGTTCGGATTTCTATCCTGGAGCCGGAAGAGCGCTTGAGAGAAGGAATCGAACGACTGGGATATTTCACCGAGAGAGTTCAACGAGGTGACGAGTGAGTGGAAAACTGAATGGCCAGGTAGCCATTGTCACCGGCGCGGGAGCCGGTATCGGCAAAGCGACAGCGCTCCTGTTTGCTCTGGAAGGAGCGGCAGTGACGGTCGCGGAACAACATGCAGATTCGGCTCAGGCGGTAGCTGCGCAGATCGAGCAGGCCGGGGGAAAAGCCCTGTCCCTTTCTGTCGATGTCTCGCTCGAGGAGCAGGTCCGCGAAGTCGTCGTGAAGACGGTAGACCGCTTTGGTACGGTGGACATCCTGGTCAATAATGCTGGCGTCGAGCTGAAGTGCCCGGTCGAACAGACAAGTGCGGAGGATTGGGATCGCGTGCTGGCAGTGAACCTGAGATCCGCTTTCCTGATGTCCAAATATGTAATTCCGATCCTCAAGGAAAAGCAGCGAGGAGCCATCGTCATGAACTCCTCCGTTGGTTATTCAATCGCGGCCGTCAACAGTTCCGCCTATGGGGCTTCCAAGGCGGGGATGATGGCCCTGGCCCGATGTATGGCGCTCGAGCTTGCACCTCATGGAATCCGCGTCAATGCCGTATGCCCGGGAGTTATCGACACCCCCATGAATCAGCGGAACCTGCGGCGGGCGGAAGATCCGGAGGAAATGGAGCGGTCCTGGGTTGAAGTGACTCCACTGGGGAGGATCGGAAAACCCGAAGATGTGGCCCGGGCGATGTTGTTTTTGGCTTGTGACGACTCTTCGTTCATTACAGGGACACCCCTTTACATCGATGGAGGACGAACGGCACAGTGAACCCGGATATCGAGCTCAGGAATCCGGGAATCCTCCTGTCGAAAAAGCTTCAGTCCAGAATGCAAAAGTGTAATTTCAGAAGTGTGGGGCCTTCGAGGCCGCGAATGGACCGTCCGGGCCCATGATCAAGGACAACACATGGCCATTATTCGACTCCAACATGTAGGCATCGTGGTTCGGGATTTTGAGAGGGCTTGTCGCTGTTTCGAGGAAGTGCTGGGGATGAAGCCGCGTGACTTTCGGGATGATCAATCGGAAGGGAAACAGCACGATTCCCGAGTCTTGCTAGGCAATGACTGTTGGATTCATGTGGTTTACAACTGGCACACCGAAAAGCGCCCTTATCGTTACTTGCAGGAGCGGGGAGAAGGGCTGGAGCACATTGCCCTGGAGTCGGATGATATCGAAGCTGATGTGGAGCGAATTCGAAAGCTGGGTGTCCCCATTTTCCGGGACGAAATCCTGAACGCCAATGACGGTTATGAAGCCTTTGTCTACCCGCAGGACGGGATCGGGTTCACAGTCGAATTGATCCAGCCTCACAAGACCAGCTGGACCTACCCGGAAAATGCTCAGGGTACCCCGGTTAGTTCCAAACTGGGAGTCTGTTCCGCTTCGAGCTTAAGTGCCATGGTGGGAGATGTAGAAACGAGCCGCGAACGCTTCGCAAGCCTGTTCGGTCTGGCCAGCCGCGACGGCTTCATTCAACTTGGGGATAATTGCCGTCTGGAGCTTGAAACTGACTCAATCCAGGAACCTCGCGATCATGGCCTCCAGCGAATTGCCTTCGATACTGACACCTTACACTCAGATCTGGAGGCCCTCCGTAGCCAGGGTGTGGCGGTTGCGGAAGACGGATTCTTGAGCGACTGCGGCGTTGGATTCCCGATTCAACTAAGCTGAAACTTGATTTGTGGAACGGGTATGCCACAGGCCTTCTTGGAGTTCTCTCCCTGGATGGCATTGAAGTGGTTTCGGAGGTGTGGGAGGGGCCCTTCCCAGGCCGCGAGAGGACCGGGCCCGAATCTAAAGATTCTATTTTAATAGAATCGCCGCCTCAGAAGGCGCCTCCCACGGTTCTGAAACTCGGCTTTCCTCTGCGACATCCTCCCCCCACCCAGAATCAAGTATTCGGCAAGGGGTGGAATCGTGATTGAGTGGAGTTCCCCCGGTTTCGTGGACACCTAATCCTTTGGGAGAATGGAGGATACGATGCCAAGAACAAGACGAGCTTATCCACCCGAGTTTCGCCAGCAGATAGTCGAGCTTCATCGAGCCGGGCGCAGACCCGGTGAGCTGGCCCGAGAGTTTGAACCCAACGAACAGACGATCCGCAACTGGATCGCCCAGGCAGACCTGGATGAAGGCCGTCGTAGAGACGGCCTGACGACGGTAGAACGAGCCGAGCTGCGGAAGTTGCGCAAAGAAAATAGGCAGCTGAGGGTTGAGCGGGAAATATTGGCAAAAGCCGCGGCCTGGTTCGCACGGGAGAGCGATCCTATTTCCAAGAAGTCTTCAGGTTCGTGAAAGTGAATCAGGCCGACTATCCAATCACCACCATGTGCCGTTTGCTGGGTGTCTCCACCAGTGGCTACTACGCGTGGGTCGATCGCGGACCTTCGACTCGAGATGAAGCGAATGCTCGTCTTCTGGAAACAATCAACGGGATCCACCAGCAAAGTCGTCGGACCTATGGAGCTCCCCGCATTACGGCGGAACTTCGAGAGGAAGGTCACCTGGTGGGCAAAAACCGGGTGGCCCGACTGATGAAAGTCGCCGGCATTGAAGGCGTTAGCCGCAGACGCAAGACACGCACGACCCTGAGAGGCCAAGACAGCCGTCCGGCTCCGGATCTGGTGGAGCGAAACTTCCAGGTCAGCCGCCCCAACCGACTGTGGGTTGCAGACATCACGTACGTGCCGAGTTGGGCAGGTTTCGTCTACCTGGCCGTAGTGGTCGACGCTTTCAGTCGTCGAGTGGTCGGCGCCTCAGAAGGCGCCTCCCACGGTTCTGAAACTCGGCTTTCCTCTGCAAGAGAGCCAGCATCAGACCCTCCATGGGCTCGGTCGGTGACTGTTATGACAACGCGCTGTGTGAGAGCTTTTTTGCCTCTCTGGAGTGTGAACTTATCGACCGGCACAGCTTCCGCAGCAAGCTGCAGGCCAGGCTTGCTGTCTTCGACTACATCGAGGGCTTTTACAACCCTCACAGGCGGCACTCGTCACTGGACTATCTGTCGCCGATCAACTATGAATCGAGGCACTCAGATGTGGCTTGATTCGAAAGCCGTAAAGTGTCCACAAAAGTGGGGTAACTTCAGAGAGTCCTTGGTTGAGGACTCGGAAATCAAATGCGATGTCTGTAGGGTTTCCACCCGAGCTCAGTAGGTTCGCAAGATCATAGCCGGCATCGATGGCTCCGGGTACCCGGTTCTGGATCGTTTGGGCGAGAATCGTGCTGTTGCTCGAAAAAACTCCTATGAGCACTACACTTAGATCGGGTTGGTCAAAAGGCCCTCCGCAGTTGAAGTGACTATAGCCGGGGTCTACGATTCGATAGGTGATTTTCTGAGTGTCGCCAGCAACCAGGGCATTGGATTCCAAGTCGAGAACCAGAGGCGGTTCCTGCGTCGCTTCGGCCGATGCGTACCAAAAACTGGCCCGCGGATCCAGTTTCAGGTTGAGTTGCTTGCTACAGCTTCCGGCTGCAAAGAGATTGCCGACCTCAACCGGACTGAGCACGCGATGGTAGAGGAGAAGATCATCGATTTCGCCCTGCCAGGCATCCACGATCCTGAAAGCTGGGGGTTCCGGTCCCGAGGTGAAACCGGAATAGCGAGCCCCGATGTGATAGTTGGCATAGGCACTGACCGGGTCCTGCAGGGAATCGAGCAGGCCTGGTTGATAGGAATCCGAAACCGTTAGTGCACCGTCCACGTAGAGCCGTATCTCCTTTTCGGAGACATCTATGACTCCCACCCAGTGGTGCCACAGGCCATCTCGCAGAGAGTTGGGGCCCTGAATCATGCCCCCCCGTCTTCTGAATAGACCGTGGAACTGGGGACGATCTTCGGGGCTGAGCCCCATCCCGATACCCGTGGAACCAGCCCAGTGGCTCCCGATGATCTGAGCGCGGCCGGATCCAGCCCGGTCTGCCTTCGCCCATGCCGAAATGGAAATACTGCTCCGGCCAGACTGCAGGCTGGAGTCACTTCCCAAGTCAACGAAGTCGTCCGCACCATCCAACTGAAATGCCTTTCCGAACCGACCCGGCAGGAAAGAGGCCCCATTTTCAAGCCGGCCATGATTGCTTCCTGCTGAATCCAGGGCATTGCCGTCTGCCCTCCACCAACTGACTGGGCCAGAAAGAGGCTCGAGGGGAAACCGATGGACATCCACACCTGCACGAGGATCATCGCCCAGAGACTTCCGCAGTTCGGAAATCGATTGCCAGACGACTCCCTCTCCAACAAAGACATCGGGCCAGACATTGTCCAGGATCTGTTCTTTGGATACTGCCTCTCCGGCGTTTTCGGCCAGAAAGACGAGCAAATGCATCAGCCGGGGCTCGAGGTGAAGGGACCCTCAGAACTTTCGATAGAGAGGCGCTGTGCATCGACTGACCAGTGTCCGATGCGAAAAATCTGACTCATTAAGAACACCTGAGGCTATACGAAATCGATCGCTACCAAGAAGCCGGAGCCTGATCTTTCTAAGAACAATCTTCCGGGAGCAGCTCACCATGAACGATCGGTTGTGACTGCGCCAAGTCTTCCGGGAGTAAGTGAGAGGAATTATAGCACCGCTAGGCGCGGCCCCCAGAACCCCTTCAAGCCCTTCGCGGAGGCCGCAAAGAAACGATCCTTGGATAAGTAGCACTTCAGATCCAGTCTTCCGCCACTGATGCCAAGTGCGCTTTGTAGGAGTCAGATGTGCTGGCGAACCCGGCCCTCCAGGCCGGACCTGCAACAGTGTTGCCAGCAATCTTGGGAACTGGACCCGTGCCTTGGGAATTGGACCCCTGGCCCCCTGGATCCTTCCTCCTCCAGCTCTCCTTCCAGGAGATCGGAGTTCGTCAGCACATCTCACTCCTACAAAGCAAGGCTTGCATCCCAGGAGGCAAAGCAGATTGGGTGCGAAGCAGGTCTGGAGCTATCGACAACCGAGATGAAGCTTCGGCTCTGTCCTACGGAGCCTGAAGCGTGATCAAGGGAGCGATTCAAGTTTCATTCATGAATGATTCGGCCCAGCCCGAGGCCGGGCTATTCTGAGGAAAAGTGTAGGGGAGAACCGGAGAGCGACGGCAGGTGGGGGTCCTGCCCTCGCGTTCCGGTTCTCGACGCGGCTGAAACGCTGAGCGAATAGGAGCCCTCAGTAGCAGGGAAGGGGCCGAGTCGCCACCGGCCCGGGAATGCCGAGAAGGGGAGCTCGGCATTCAGGGAGTCTGCCCCCTTCTGCTCGCTATTGAGGACGGGAGATTCTTAAGGTGCAATCACGAACTCGGTCTGGCAACTGTTTACCCCATATTCAGAGTCGTCCCCAGAGACCATGGTGATCCGGTAGATCCCGGAAGCCGTGTAGTTCTTGGTCTTCAAGTTGAGCTGCCACTTACCATCTGTCGTGAACGCGAACTGGTTCGATTCGGTACCGTGACCCGCCGGCAGAGCATCCTCCGTGACATCCATCGCACTGGCGGTCCCCGGCTCAAAGATGACCTGGATAACCGGAGGCGAGAGAATGTCGAAATCGGTTACCGGAATCCTTGGCCAAGTAGAGGGTCCAGGGCTTTCAGGGATCCAATTCCCAACATGTCGGAGAAGGCCGTTGGGTGGAAGAAGTAGCAGGCGGTGATGAAGCGAATGAGGTAGGGGGGGTGATGGAGAGGAGCCTGCCCTGAATGGATCAGACGATAACAGCCCAGCACCGCCCTGGGGGGAAGCGAAAACTCTTCAGGCTCCGAAAGAACGAATGCTCCCCTGCTGGGGCCGAAACGAGTTCGGATCACAGCCTGGAACAAGCTGTCTCAAAACCTCCCTGGCAAGCTTAGAAAGAGTGATTTCAGGATCGTGGGGGGCCTTCCCAGACCGCGAGAGGACCGTCAGGCCCGAATCTAAAGATTCTATTTTCAATAGAATCGCTGCCTCAGAAGGTGCCTCCCACAGTCCTGAAACACGGGTTTCCTCTGCGACATCATCCCCGCCTTTGTGGCTACACGGGAGCTCAGTTTCTTTCCTGAATGATCCGAGGACAGCTGATAACTGTGCCCTACTTAGTCTTCCTTGTTCCCTTTTTCTTCCGCGGCCATCTTCCAGCGGCCATCGTCGATTAGCGCCTTCCGCAATAAAAACTCAATTTGGCTGTTCAAGCTGCGGAGATCATCATTGGCCCAGCGTTGGAGAGTATCCAGCATCCGGGGGCTAGTTCGAAAGAGATACGCCTTGCGTTTTGCCACTTGGATTGACCATCGAGAAGGGAAGGCGGGAGTTGCTTCCCCTCCTTCCGCAGTTCTATTTAGTAGATGGTGCCGGCATTCACGACCGGCTGGGCATCGTGATCACTACACAGAACGACCAGCAGATTACTGATCATCGTAGCTTTGCGATCTTCGTCCAACTCCAGAACTTGCTTCTTGCTCAGCTCCTCGATGGCCATCTCCACCATACCCACCGCCCCTTCCACGATCTTCTTACGGGCGGCGATGATGGCTGTAGCCTGTTGCCTCTGAAGCATCGCCTGGGCAATTTCCGGAGCATAAGCGAGGTGGCTCATCCGTGCCTCGAGCACCTCCACTCCAGCTGCTTGAAGCCGATCCTGGATCTGCCGCTTGAGGTGCTCCGCAATCTCGTTGGTGTGGCTGCGCAACGACTTCTCTCCCTCTTCGTGCTGGTCGTAAGGGTACGCAGTTGCCAATCCGCGGAGTGCGGCTTCGCTCTGGATGTAAACAAAGTTCTTATAGTCGTCGACCTCGAACATGGCTTCCGCCGTATCAACCACTTTCCAAACCACAACCGCCGCAATCTCAATCGGATTCCCCAGCTTGTCATTGACTTTGACCCGGGCGCTGTCGAAGTTGCGCACCCGGAGCGAAACTGCACGCTTACTGTAGAAGGGATTGGCCCAGCGCAGATCAGGATCTTTGACTGTTCCCACATATTTTCCAAAGAGTTGAAGCACCTTGGCTTCATTCGGGTTGACCATGAAGAGTCCTCCCCACAGAAACAGGACGATCATGTTGGCTACCGCTGCCAGGACAATGCTCAGAGCCACTTCCCGCTCGGATGGACTCCACCAGGAACCAGACGGCAGCACCCTGTAGAGCAAACAACACCAGGAGCATTGCGAGACCCGAAAAAACACGCTTTTGAATTTCAGTAATCATACGTCCTCCAATCAAAACGATATCATATTGAAATACGATAGATATCATCTTTTCTTCAAGAAAAAATGCATGATGCTCGCTGAGCGGGAGTGAGCCTCCGAGGGATGCTTCCCTGGCATGTCACACAGCAGGCACGAAACCCTCCTTGATCTACGGAATCGATGAGAGTCCTGTTTGGATTTGAAGTTTTGAATTTCATCTCGGATTTCGAGCTTCGGGTTTAGGATTTCCTCCAGGTCTGCATGAAGCGGAGCGGGATTCGGGCGGGGGCGAGGGCCTTGAGAACCAGATCGGCTCCACCGCGTCTCAGTTTCTCGACGGTGTAGCTGCCGGTGGCAACAGCGATTACCCGAGCGCCGGCTTCCTTTCCGTGAATCACGTCTCGTAAGGTGTCGCCGATGACGAAGACCTCGCTGATATCGACCGCTGTCAACTGGCGTCCACGCATGATCGCGGCCTGGATAACTTCGGTGCGATTAGCCGAATCTGAGCCATAGCCACCGAAAGAGAAATAGGAGCTCAGACCTGCCTTCTCCAGCTTGAGTGCAGCGCCTTCCTGCATATTTCCAGTCGCGACTCCCACTTTAAAGGCGCGATCTTCCGAGAGCGCTGTCAAGAGCCCGTGAACTCCGGGAAGGACGACGAAGTGGTGACATCGCGCCAACTCTTGGGCCAGGTTGGTCCGGTACATTTCACGGAAAGCGGGAGAGAGCAACTCGTCATCTGATTTGGGTCGGTGTGACAGCGCTTCCCGAATGATCTGAGGATCTGTCTTGCCATCCAGACGCACTCCAGCCAACCCGTTCTTGATCCCGAATTGGATCTCGATTGCCCCTTCCAGGGCTCGCTTGCCAGCCCCTTTGGCGGATAGCAAGGTGCCATCTATGTCGAAGAGTGCCAGTCTCATCTCGATAGTATAGTCTCTCCGCACCCGGGTGAAACCGTGTCGGACAGCCTCCTAGCTTAGCCGCTTAAGCTAGGAGGCGGTCCGACGCGGTCGCGATGGGCAGCCGGGTGGTAGTCTGCGATTCGATATCAGCTGGAACAAAATCCAGGCTGCGGGCGTACAGTCTTTCAAAGGGGAAACTGGCTCATGATTGAACTCTTTTTGTTAGTGGTGGGATTGGCGATCGGTGCAGTGGTCCTATTCGGGGTGCTCTTAAAGCTCCTCTTTCTAGCCGTGGTGATTCCTCTCAAGCTCGGACTCGGCGCCGTCAAGTTGCTGCTGGGACTGGTGCTTGGGATTCCTTTTCTGTTGATCATAGTGCTGGTTGGAGGCCTGTTTCTGCCGGTCTTGGCCGCAGTCGCCATTCCCGTTCTTATAGTCGTAGCCATTCCTGTAATTTTAGTCGGTCTGGTGGCCGGCTTCTTCAAGCTGGTTATCCTGGCCTTTTGAAGTGGTGTAGGCATTCTGTCTGCGTCTAGCTGCAGGCAGGATGCCTGCGTTAATTGGCAGGCAGGATGCCTGCACTACTCCGGCGGGGAGTCTCAAGCCATAGGTCCTCGACTGCCAAGCCATCCAGACCCAGATCATCCAGAGACTCGATCAGATCGTGGGGTGAAGCGATGATGGGAGTTCCCTCCGCATTGAGCGAGGTGTTAATGAGAAACGGGAGGCCGGTCCGCTGGTGGAACTTTTCAAGCAAGGAACAAAAACGAGAGTTTCCGTTGTCGACCGTCTGGTATCGGCAGTAGTTGTTGAGCAGTACCCCCTCAAATAGCCGTCGGTGACGGGCGCGGATTTGAACCATGAAAGACATGAATGGAGAGGGAGCAGGCTCACGCAGATATTTCGCTGATTCTCCATCCAGGATCGCAATTCCGAAGGGCTTCAAATAATCCCTCCGCTTGACGTGCATCGTATCGGCACAGCTGGGGTTGATGAGGATGCAACGGTTACCCAGTGTACGTGGACCGAATTCCATCCGACCCTGAAACCACCCCACGGTCTTGCCCTGAGCCAGCATTTGGGCGGCTCTGCCAGCCGGGTCCCGTTCTTCTTGGACCTTTAGTCCCGCTGCAATCAGGGCAGTGGCCACTGCTTCGGTCTTGAAGGCAGGTCCCAGATCGGCCCGGAGGCACACCTCTCTGGGAGCTTTCTCGCCCAGATACTCGAGGGCGGATCCAATCGCGAGTCCGGAATTGCCGGGGGCCGGAGGGACGAAGAGGTGTTCAATGTCGGTCTGCTCCACGATGTGCCCATTGAGCAGAGAGTTGTAGGCCAAGCCGCCCGTGAAGACCAGGTTTCGACTGGGATGTTGCTGGCAAAGGTCATCTACGATCCCCAGGATGATTTCTTCCATCAGGTGTTGAAGGGAGGCTGCCAGGTTTTGATGGCGGGTGCCCAACTCTTCGTCGGGAGATCGCGGTTCGCCGAGCAGGTTCACCAAGTTCTTTGTGAAGACTCGACCGATGTCGGGGGTGCTTTCGGACCACGTGGTTCCGATCCCGCGATGGGTGTCGAAATAATCCAGATTGAGACGGAAACTGCCGTCCTTAGGCGACAGGATCCGGCGCAAAACCGGCGTGAATTCCGGGTAACCGAAAGTAGATAAGCCCATCACCTTGCTTTCGTCCCCGTACTCGGAAAAGCCTAGGAACTGGGAGACCATGGTGTAAAAGAGGCCTATCGAGTGGGGAAATTGAGTTTCGCTCAACAGGCGAATCTGCTGACTACCTTCGGCGATCCCTGTCCTAATCGTGATGAAATCGCCGAAGGCATCACAGGAGACGAGCAGGGCCTGGTCGAATGGGGAGTAGTGATAGCCGCTTTGTATGTGGGATCGATGATGATCCGTTTCGCGCAGTTTGAAGACCAGGCTTTCGAACGGGACTCCAAACTCGGCTGCCAGAGTTTCCTTGAAGTTGATCAACTTCAGGTTCATCCGGTAGCGATCGTACAGGGAGTCCATCCGATAGATTCGGTCCTGGTAGTGCAGCTGGTCCTGGTTGACGATGCGAGTGTTAGTGTTTCGCGCGTAGGAAATGACATCGATGTCACGAAAATCCACGCTTCCCTGGTCCAGGCAGAAGCGAATGGCGTGAACCGGGAGTCCGGCCGAGAACTTGACTCGGTTAAACCGCTCTTCTTCGGCCGCAGCCAGGAGCTTTCCGTCGACGAATAACGCGGCCGCTGCATTGGCGTGAAAGAAATTGAGTCCAAGAACAATCATCTAGCAAAACTCAATTCCTTGGGCAAGAGGAAGCTCCTCCGAGAAATTCAGAGTGTTGGTCTGGCGCCGCATATAGGCCTTCCAAGAGTCCGATCCCGACTCTCTCCCTCCACCGGCCTCCTTTTCCCCTCCGAAAGCGCCTCCGATTTCCGCACCGCTGGTTCCGATGTTGACGTTGGCGATTCCGCAATCGGAACCGGCAGCGGAAAGGAAGGCCTCGGCTTCGCGCAGGCTGTCGGTAAAGATCGCGCTTGAAAGCCCCTGTGGTACGCCGTTGTGAAGCGCTATGGCCTGGTCGGGAGTGTCGTATTCCATCACGTACAGAATGGGAGCGAATGTCTCTTCGCACACCATCGGTGTCTGGCGAGAGGTCCGCACAATCGTCGGTTCTACGAAGCAAAGACCTTTCTCAGTCAGTCGCTTCCCTCCGCAGATGACTCTGCCTCCTTGCCGCTTTACCCGCTCCAACGCAGTCATCATTTCATCGACGGCTGATTCATTGATCAGAGGACCCATCAGCGTACCTTCTTCAAGTGGATCTCCAATCGGTACCTGAGCGTAGCTCGCGCAGAGGCGATCGACCAACTCATCGGCAACCTCGCTCTGAACAATGATCCTGCGGGTCGAAGTGCAACGCTGGCCGGCCGTGCCGACTGCCCCGAAGAGAATGGCTCGAGTGGCCAGGTCAAGATCGACTTTGTCACTGACGACGATCCCATTGTTCCCCCCTAGCTCGAGGACAGAGCGTCCCAACCGCTGGGAGATCTGAACTGCCACATGCCGGCCCATTTTGACAGATCCGGTAAAGCTGATCAGGGGAATCCGTGAATCGGTGATCAGTTTCTCCCCAACCACGCTGCCCCGGCCGATGACAAGTCCGAAGAGGCCGTCCAGGTCGTGGCCCGAACAGACGCGGTTGCATATGTGTTGCACGGCCACCGCCGTAAGCGGGGTGCTGGAAGAGGGTTTCCAGATCGTCGAATCTCCACATACGGCGGCAATGGCAGCATTCCACGCCCAGACAGCGACAGGAAAGTTGAAGGCCGAGATGATGCCAACCGGTCCTAGGGGATGCCACTGCTCGTACATGCGGTGGGAAGGCCGCTCCGAGTGCATGGTTAACCCGTACAGTTGGCGCGAAAGTCCTACTGAGAAATCGCAGATGTCGATCATCTCCTGGACTTCACCCAATCCCTCAGCCCGGATCTTCCCCATCTCGAGCGTGACTAGTTCTGCAAGCGGTTCCTTATAGTCGCGTAGGGCATTGCCCAGATCTCGGACAACTTCCCCCCGTTTGGGCGCCGGGACCAATCTCCAACGATGGAAGGCTTCGACGGCCTTCTGGGCGACTACATCGTAGGTGGCGGCAGTGGCTTGAACGACCCCCGCCAGACGCTCACCGGTGGCCGGATTGATCGAATCCAAGAGATCTCCTTCTTCGTCCTGAATCCACCCTCCTGGGCCCGTGCAGGCGCCGGGATTGACGTCTTGGACTTGCAGTTTGTCGAGTATGCCGCGAACCCGACTCTCTTGATCTACGATCTCTACCATCTCATCTCCTAGCTTCCACGTCTTACCCCTGGAAAATGTGTATTATCACACGGCGCAGCTCGCTTTGCAGGAGTGGCTCGACTCTGCCCGCGCGGCACTAGTGCGCTGTCCGATAAGTTCCCGATGTTAATAGTGGCCGAGCGATTCGCGAGCATTTTGGACCTTTGCCAGGATTGAGTCAGCAGTGGCGCGCCACTTGAAGGGCTTGGCCAAGCGTTGATTGTGAACCCGAATATATCTTTTGATTTCCTGTCTCAACTCTTGGACGCTGCTGAAAGAGTTTCTGTAGATCGAACGGCGCTCCAGCTGTGAGAACCAGCTTTCGACGGCATTGCGCCAGGAGGCGCTAGTGGGCGTAAAGTGGAGGTGGTATCGGGGCCGCTGGGCCAGCCAGCTGTGAACCTGCTTGGTCTTATGAGTGCTCGAGTTGTCCAGGATTAAGTGGACATCCAGTTCGGGCTCGACCGCTTGATCAATCTGGCGGAGAAAAGCCAGGAACTCCTTGGCTCGGTGCCTATTGGTGATGCGGCCCATGACCTCACCTGTCACCACATCGAATGCGGCATACAGACTGGCTGTACCGTGGCGCTTGTAATCGTGTGTCCGGCGTTGGATCTGTCCCGGTCTGAGCTGGAGCATCGGCTGAGTTCTATCCAGAGCCTGGATCTCAGTTTTCTCGTCCACGGATAGAACCAGCGCATTGTCGGGCGGATCCATATACAGCCCCACCACATCGATTACCTTTTCGGCGAAGTGAGGATCGTTGCTGATTTTAAAGTTACGGACTCGATGCGGCTTCAGGTCGGCTGCCTTCCAGATCTGGGCGACTTGATGTTTGCTCACTCCGGAGTGTTCGGCCATCAGTCGCACACTCCAGTAGGTCGATTCCCGTGGGATGCGTTCAACGGTGGCTTTGAGAATAGCTCGCACATTGGCATGCGATAGCTTCCGCGGACGGCCCGATCGAGGTCGATCCTCCAGTCCTGACACTCCCTGCTCAAGATAGCGCCTGCGCCACATTTGCACACTCAGTAGCCGCTTGGAGAGCCTTTCCGCAACTTCAGTCGCCGTCAGCCCCTGGCCGCAAGCCAGAATTATTTGAGCCCGTTCGGCCAAGACTCGATCGGTCTTGGAAGCCCGCAACCAGGACTCCAGTATTCTTCGATCTTGTTCGGGTAGCTTTAGTCGAATGTGGGGTCTTGCCATGCCCAACAATAGCAAACTACCCTGACATTTAACATCGGGAACTTTCCGGACAGTGCACTAGCGACCCTTCGCTTCGACACTTTGTGAATTCTGCGGGCTAGGAGTCTGCGCGGCAGGAAATGTCCGGGCTGGTGAATAAAATGGCGATATGGGAACGACATTTCGGAAGTACCAGCCGGAGCAGAGCTTCTTGCTACCCCCCTCCCCGCGAGATTGGTTGCCGGAAGATCATCTGTCCTACTTTATCTCCGAAACGGTGGATGAGCTGGATCTGAGTGGATTCTACGCGCCGTACGAAGGGGACGGGCGGCGCAATCGGCCGTTTGATCCGAGGATGATGGTGAAGATCCTGATTTATGGGTACGCGACGGGAACGTTCTCGTCGCGGAAACTGGCTCGTCGAGTGTATGAGGACGTGGCTGTTCGAGTGTTGTCGGCGGGTAATTTCCCAGCCCACCGGACGATGGCGGAGTTTCGTCAACGTCATCTCAAAGAGTTCAAGAAACTGTTTGGACAGGTGGCGCGGATCGCGGCCGAGGCGGGATTGGTCAAGCTGGGGCGAGTGGCGGTGGACGGCTGTAAGATCAAGGCCAACGCCAGCAAACATAAGGCGATGAGCTATTCACGGATGTTGGAAGAAGAGAAAAGGCTGGAAGGAGAGATCGCCGAACTGTTGGATCGTGCGCAGCAGGTGGATAAAGCGGAAGACGAGCTCTACGGCGAAGAGAATCAGGGAGACGAACTGCCTGAAGAGTTACGCCGCCGCGAAGATCGGCTGAAAAAGATCGGGGAGGCAAAGCAGCGCGTGGAGCAACGGCAGGCCGAGGCGGATCGGAAGCGCGGCCGCAAGCCCGGAGACGGTCGCAAGAACCCGCGCGGAGGACGCCCCTTCAAGCGGGAGTTTGGAGTTCCCGAGGAGAAGGCCCAAGACAACTTTACAGATCCGGAAAGTCGAATCATGAAGAGCTCTGGGGGATTCGAACAATGCTACAACACGCAAGCCGCTGTGGATGAGGAGACACAGATGATCGTGGCCACGGGGGTTACCAATAACGCGGCCGACAACAGACAATTACTGGGGATGATCGATGCGGTCCAAGAGAACCTGGAGCACCCTCCCGAGCAGGTAGTGGCCGACGCCGGGTATAAGTCCGAGGAGAACTTTGAAGGTCTAGAAAAACGCGAGATCGATGGCTACATCTCTCTTTGGGACGAGAGGGGCGAGATCCAGAGCCGTCGGAAAATCTCCCCGCCACGCTTCGCATGTTCAAGAAGCTGGGCACGGAGGCGGGGCAAACTGTCTACCGCCGGCGCAAGGCGATCGCGGAACCTGTATTCGGCTGGGTTAAACAGGTCCTTGGCTTTCGAACCTTCAGCTTGAGGGGACTAGAGAAAGTGGAAGGCGAGTGGGACCTGGTCTGTCTCGCCCTGAACTTGAAACGCATGAATGGGCGCCTACCCACCTGCTGAGCAGGTTCGGACGGAAAGATGCCCTCCCCCTGGGCTCATTTTCAGCAGTTCGGCCGCCTCTGCAAGCGGAAGCACGATAAAGATCGCCCTTTCTCTTATAGGGCACCCCGAAACATAAACTCAAGAATTGGAAATTCCACGTTGATCAGCAACTCCTGCCGCGCAGACTCCTAGCCCGGATAATGCACGGGTTGTCGGCTGCAGAGCCGGGATCATCCGCGCTGACTGCGTTGCCCACCCTCGGGCTGCTCAACAGAGTGCACGACTATGTTTCCGCGGCCCTCGGGCGTAACGCCTTGTCAGCGCGGCGCTTCCGACTCTTCGCTTCGACAACGCGTGAATTCTGCGGGCTAGGAGCCTGTCCGAGTATTGGGGTGCGGTTGCGAACAGGGGTCTTCTGAGTCGAGCTCGCGGAGAGAGACGGACGGCGATGGCCCCCATCGTCTGCGGCTCGCGACATACCTCTCGCTGATCGCACTCTCCTGGCTCTGCCTGGGGTTCGTTTTCTTCTGTTTTGAGCTTGAAACTTTGACTCAAATAGACAGAAGTAGCCCCTGATTGGGCTTAGGCGGGTTCAGGTCCGGGAAACGAGTGTCTTCCCAGGCTAGGTACTTACAGAATAATCGCTCCCCGGACCTCAAGGACTCCTTCTCCCAAAGGAGTCTATCTTCAGCGGGAAAAGGCAGCCGACTCACCTCTAATCCCGCGCCACCTATCCTCGAAGCAATTCCCATTCCGAATTTGGATGGCTCTCATGTAAGTCGTTGCTAATACTCGACTTCTGCTAGATAGGGCGATCCAATGACGGTCGATTCCCGGTCGACGTAATCCAAGAAAGCAGATCCAATCTTGGCCTGATCTCCCTAAATGGTTGATTCTTAACAGCATTCAGACAATTCAATAAAATGGATCGCCGACCGACTGGGGCTCGAAGGGGAGGGCCGCTGATAGGAAACGGGCACTGCTATACTGAAAACTGAACACTAGTGGTGCATTCAGGCAATAACTTATGAAAACAGAGATATTCCAGATTGATGCCTTCGCGGATCGACCCTTTCGAGGAAACCCGGCGGCTGTTTGCCTATTGTCCGATCCGCGCTGCGCAGAGTGGATGCAGTTGGTCGCACGCGAAATGAACCTCTCGGAGACCGCCTTCCTGGAGCCGCTTCGCGATGGGTTTGGCCTGCGCTGGTTTACCCCCGCTTTCGAAGTGGATCTGTGCGGGCACGCTACTTTGGCGAGCGCCCACTTCCTCTGGGAGCAGGGCATCCTGCAACGAGATCAGGAGGCTCGTTTTCACACTCGAAGTGGGCTCCTCACAGCCCGTATCGGAGCTCGGGGATGGATTGAGATGAATTTTCCTTCCCAGCCGGCGGAACGGGGTTCTCCTCCTGAAGGACTTGAGCAGGCTCTGGGCACCGCTTTTGTCTTTTGCGGATCCAATGGTACGGACTTCCTGGTCGAGGTCGAGAGCGAGTCTGCTGTACGAGGGTTGGAACCAGATATTTCCCGGCTGAAAGAGGTCGAGTGTCGAGGAGTCATTGTTACTTCGCGGAGCGATGAGCAGTACGATTTTGTGTCCCGTTTTTTCGCTCCCCGGGCGGGAGTGGATGAAGATCCGGTCACCGGGTCGGCCCACTGTTGCCTGGCTCCCTTCTGGGCCGAGCGTCTAGGAAAGACCCGACTGGTGGCTTACCAGGCTTCCTCCCGAGGCGGGGAAGTCAGGATCGAACTGCAGCAAAATCGGGTGCTGCTTTCTGGGCAGGCCGTGACGGTCCTGCGGGGGGTCTTAGAAACACCGGATGATCCCTGAATCAACTGGAACCGGGGAACCGGCGCAATAGCTTCAGGTAGTTGCCGGGACGCAAGGCCAGGCTCCGATAACTTGAATCACCCATAAAGATATCGGTCATCATTTCACACAATCTTTGGCCCTGGCGGCGGAACAGGGAATCTCGGAGTTTTGGGTAGCGATAAGTAAGGGCGGCCACGGCTCGCCCCCATTTCAATTCGCGCCCGATCTGATGCTTGACTTGGCTTGCGTAGGCCTTCTCGGATTCCGTTGACCGCATGTCATTCTCGATCAGAGCCTGGGCAGCCAGGAGGCCGCTCTGAATTGCCAGACTAATCCCTTCCCCCGTGAGTGGCTCGGCAAGACCGGCAGCATCTCCCAGCAGCAGGACGCGGGCACGGCTCAAAGAGACACGCGGACGGATGGGAATCTGGTGTCCACTTTTCCGAATCGGCTGATCGAAGGGAATGCCGATGAGGCGAAGATAATCCTCGAGAGCACGACGTAGCCGCCGAGTCCCTTGCCGAGTTGACAGAATGCCGACTGAAAGGTGGGTTCGTTTGGGGAAGACCCAGCCATAGCCTGCTTCGGTCGCATTGAAATCAAAGACAGCATGGTTGGCGTATTGATCGAGAGTGGGAGTCGGGACCGCGAGTTCCCATTCCAGAGCGGGCACCGCAAACGGTTGGCTGGACCAATTCAAGCTGCGCGCAACCTGGCTGTTCACACCGTCAGCGGCCAGTACGAAGCGCCCGCGATAAGTGCTTCGAGGCGACTCGACTTCCGCCCAGTCTTCAGCCACGGTGACCTTTTGGCAGAGAGTGTTCTCGAAGAGCCTGACGCCTGCCGTGAGGGCTTCTTCTAGAATCTGATAGTCAAAAGCGGAGCGCATGGTCATTGAAACGATGGGTATTGGACGGCTGACTTCAAACTCCAGATCGCTTCCTAGGAATCGAATTAAGATCCTAAAACATTCGCTCTCCACGCAGTCGCGAAGCGGGCAAGGAAGCCACTTCAGGGAGCGGTGAACAAGCCCTCCACCACAGGTCTTGTAGCGGGGAAAAATGGCTTTTTCAAGCACGGCGACTGACAAGCCGTGACGGGCTAGCTGGTAGGCGGCGATTGCTCCGGAGGGGCCGGCTCCGACGATTACGACATCGAAAATGGAATTAACGGTGTTTTTCAAGTTCGCGAGCTCGACTCACAAGTACCCTGTTTGCGACCGCACCTCAATACTCGGACGGGCTCCCAGCGAAGCTCTGCCTCAGACCAACGGGCTGCATTTGCTTCTAAGCACGAGGCACGAAATTTGAGATTTCTTTCGTGCTTGGCACCTAACACAGGATCTTGATGGCACCATCTCGCATTGTGCCAAGAACTTGACTCAAGTATGTCGGGGGCCACATCAAAAGCGGCCACTCAGGGCCGGGTCAAAACCGGCCAGTGATCTAGTAGTTATATCCTCGCCTTGAACACATTTCAATCCTTGTGAAGGCCTCCGTGAGGAGGCTGTACGGCCTGCTGGTCGGGGTGGGTTTGCTGTGAGCCCGTGAGCAGGGCGTTCGTTGACCGGTTCGGCCGGTTCTTGGACCGCGAAGCTGGTCGATCCGGAATCTTCTTTCTTGTTGGTATGTCCAGTAGCAGAAGCGGTGCGTAACTGTGGGAAACGAGCGAGCACCGCGAGCCGTTTTCCAAGCGCTGTGGGAACGGTGGAAGAACCGATGCATGGGCCGGCTTCTCGATGTGACCGTTCTCCACGGTTTCCATAGCGCGGCAGTTTCCACGGCTTTCCGGTTCCGGATCATTTCTTTTCTCCTCGCTTCTTGGTCGACTTCTCCCGTTGCTGACGTTCGTAGAGGCGATAGCTCTTGCCTCGAATGAAGGTCACCTCCGAAACGTGTAGAAAACGATCCAGCAGCGCAGAGGTGGCCGCCGTGTCTCCTCCCAGCATCGCTCCCCAGTCCTCGAGTGGTCGGTTCGAACTGATAATGGTCGAGGTCTTCTGGTAGCGGCGATGCAGGATCTCCAGCAGATCTTCAGCCGCCGAGTCGGGCACTCTCCGAAGTCCCAGATCCTCGATGATCAGCAGCGGGATCCGGGTCATCTCTGCAATGTAGGGTCGGCACATCCCGGTGGCAGTGGCTTCAGCGATGTCCTCGAGCAGATCGAAAGCCGACTTGTACTGTACCCGGTGACCCGCTTCCACAGCCTTGATTGCCACCGTGATGATCAGATGTGTTTTGCCGACTCCCGCCTGACCGATGACCAACCAGCCGCGACACTGTTCGATGAATCGGCAAGTGGCCAGATCAAAGATCTGCTGCCGATTGATCGAGGTGTTGAAAGAGAACCTGAAGTCCTCCAAGAGTTTGCGTTCCGGGAACTGGGCCTGGCGGAGACATCGCTCCAGCAAACGGTCGCGCCGGCGGGTGAGTTCGTCGTCGATGAGCAGCTCAAAGAACTCCTGATGAGAGAGACGGCCCTGGATGGCTTGTTGCAGCCGTACGTCAAAGACCTGGGCCAGGCCCGAGAGCCTGAGGTGGCGAAGTTTCCGTTCCAGTTCCAATGAGATCATTCCGGGTCTCCTGAGCGGGGAGTGAGTTGGTACTCAGACAGCGGCCGAATCAACTCGTGGTCGGAGGTGAATAGAGAGCGTTGCGGCACGTCTAGTCGCTTGCATAAAGCCACCAGGGTCCGATAGCGGAAGGCATCGTGAGAGAGAGCCTTGGCACAGGCTTCATTGACGACCGTGGCCGGGTAGCGTCGGGTCAAAGAGATCATGCCTCTCAGGAGCCGGTAGGCCAACACGTCGCGCACCTCCAGGGCTCGCACTGCCCAGCGGTGAGCATCAGAGCCAATCCTGCGGGCTTGCCCGAGCAGCTGACTCTCAGTTCGATAATGAGCGTAGCGTTTGCGTTCCGGAAGATGTGTGGGTTCGGTCTGGAACTGGCCGGGTTTCCGCTTGGGATGCAGGACGACTTGCTGCTCTCGGAAAAAGACTCGGACGATCCGGTCATCCCAGTGCACAGCCACTTCACAGCCAAGCAGATGATTGGGTACCGAGTAGAAGGCTCGATCGACTTCGATGTGGCCATCCACGGAGACCGTGCGACGGCCGGTACGGAAGAAACTGAAGCGGGAGTCGGGTAGAGGTCGAAGACCCTTCTGTTCCTCCAGGAATCGGGGCCAGACCTGCTGTTTGGTGGTGCCGTGGATGCGCTGTCGGGCGACCCGCTCGTTCCAGTTCCGTAGATGCTCATTCTGCTCGGCCAGACTCTCGAACCGTCTGCCCTTCAGGGCACTGGACTTTGTATATCCGATCGTCCTTTCGACTTTTCCATTCTCATTTGGAGAGCCAGGATGGATGGGAATGATGGCAAAACTATAGTGACGGCCCAGCGCACTGAAAACGGCGTTGATCTCGGGATCGACAAAGCAGGCTCGCGTGACTCCGGCCTTCAGGTTATCCAAGCGAACCACGTCTACCGAGCCACCAAACCAGTGGAAGGCATTCTCGACACAACGGACGAAGGTCTCCAGATCCTGCCGCCAGACGACCTCCTCATACGAGTGGCGGGAATAACACAGCACTGCCTTGAACAGGTGGGGGCGACGGTACCGGCCCGATTCGGTTTGTGTCAGAGCTGCTTTGCCAAAGTCCACCTGCATGTCCCGACCGGGTGGAGTTTCCACCCGAGCGAAGACTCGTGGACTCTCGGCTTTGAGCTTTCTGCAAAACCGTTTGACGGAGTTATACGCTCCATCGAAGCCATGCTCCAAAACCAGGTCTTGCCAGATCCGCTTGGCATGCAACCCCAGCTCAAGCTTCTTCTGGATTTCCTCCCGAAAAGGCTCACACGAGCTGCGCAGACCCGGGGGCCGCTTTGGCCGCTTTTGCTCACCCGAGCCGGGGGCCACTTTGGCCGGTTTTGAATCTCGGGACGGATCATGTCGGGCTACAGTCTCTCGACGAACTCCTGTTTCTCGCTCGATCCGCCGATACGACCAGCCCAGCTTCAATAGCGCCACAACCGTTTGTTTCTTCTCCATTTTCAGTACATTGACCATCGGCGCATCCTACGAGGGATGCAGCTCTCAATGGCTCCTGAAAATGGCCGGTTTTGAAGTGGCCCTCACTGGCCGCTTTTGGGTGGCCCCTGACATCAAGTACTCAAGGCTTGCCCCTTAGAGGTGCCTAGTCTATCGTGCCCCTCCGGTTCCCGGTACCGACGCCCCTCAACAAAAGCTCTCACGTAGGGATCGCGCGATTGCGCGAGTTGCTCGAGATCTCCGGTGAAGTGGATGACGCCATTCTTGAGGAGGATGATCCGGTCAGCGACGATTCGCATGCATTTCATATCATGGGTGACGACGATGGAGGTCAGCTGTTCCTGACGATTCAGCTTCCGAATCAAGCGGCTCAAAGACTTGCCAATGATCGGGTCAACCCCTGTAGTCGGTTCGTCATAAAGGATGACTTCTGGATTGTTCGCGATCGCTCGCCCAATCGCTACTTGCTTCTTGCTGCCGCTGCTTAGCTCATCGTACTCCTGGTGGCCCATCCCTTCGAGCTCAACCGCATTGAGGAGGTATTTGACCCTCTTGCGAATCACTTCCTCGTCGGTGATCCCCATTTCCCGCATCGGGTACTCAATGTTTTCAGATACCGTAAGGAAATCAAAGACGGCTCCATGTTGAAAGACATAGGAGAGGCGCTTCCTGACTTCGAGAAGTCGTCTCTCGCTCATTTTGACGATGTCGCGTCCCTTGAACATTACCCAGCCGTGGTCCGGTTTCAGGAAGCCAGCGATGATCTTGAGAGTGACACTCTTGCCACTCCCGCTGGCCCCCAGAATCCCGACGGTTTCACCTTTCTTGATGTCGAATGAAATCCCCTTGAGAACCGGTTCTTCGAAGGCCTTTTTCAGATTGATGACTTCGATGATTTGATCGCCCTTGAAGTCATCCAATGGCAGTTCTTCTCGCTCCGGCTCCTTTCTTCTTCGCCGAGCCAGGTGCCGCAAAAGCATGGTCACTAGAATCGCCAGGTTGGTCAGAAAAAGGAGAATAATGAAAACCTGAAAGACCATTTTCGCGATTCTAATCGAGTTGTCGATGTGCGGCAGCAAAAAAAAACCCGATTCGCGTGGCGAATCGGGGTCTTCAAGCCGATTTGGACTGATCTTAGTGGCGGATTTGAAAGCGGATTAGCTTTCGCGCCATCTCTTTCTTTTGATTCCCATCGCTGTTCTTGTAGATCTGCAGCCACTCGCGTAGCTCACGAGGGTTGATTTCCAGTACTTCGCACAACCAAAGGAAGCTGCCGGGATGGTTTTCCTCAGCATAAAACCAGTCCAGAGCATCCTGTCTCCACAATTCCCATTCCTTGTTGGAGGATTTCTTGGGAGCGACGATATCTCGAAAAGCCTGGAGCAAGATGCCAAGCGCCAGGTTCCGGAGTGATGGGTCCGGTTTCTTGGTCTGGGGGTACAAGCCTTCGCTTTCAAGTACAGAAGCTTTCATGAGTCTGTTCCGTCTTTTTCAAAACTCCCTCCGTAGCGAGAGAGACTATTGTATCGTTGTGAACGGCCCTTCAGCCACCATCTATACATTGGACGTCACTGCCTTCAAAAAGTTTCGCCTCCAGATCTCTTAAAGCTTCCTAAATCGCCGGGGCTATCTTCGGCGTCAGTCGGGCCAGCTCAGCATGGCTCACATATATACAGGATGCCGCTGACACCTGAAAAGATGATTGGCGAGGTCCTGCGGATCCTGATTATGGCCTACAGGACTAGGGCAAGTCAGCTACAATAGTCTCTTTTGCCCACAAGGAGCTGAAATGACCGTAGAACGAGTGAATGCAGTAACTCTCAAGGGAAATCCTTTCACGCTGCTCGGGGAAGCCCTGAAAGTGGGTGACCCGGCTCCGGATTTCGAAGTCATTGGGAAAGATCTGCAGCCCATACGACTGGAAGACACCGGCAATGGCGTCCGCATTCTGAGCGCGGTGCCGTCTCTAGATACCCCGGTTTGCGATACGATGACCCGGCGCTTCAACCAGGAAGCCAGCGAGTATCCGGAGGTCAGCATTCTGACCGTCAGCATGGATCTTCCGTTTGCCCAGACTCGATGGTGTGCTGCCGCAGGAGTCGACAATGTCAGGATGTTGTCCGATCATCGTTCAGGATCGTTCGGAACCGCTTTCGGCACTCTCATCAAAGAGCTACGATTGGAATCAAGGGCCATCTTTGTGGTGGATCAAAACGACATTGTTCGCTATGCCGAGTACGTGCCGGAGGTGGCTGATCAACCGGACTATGACGCCGCTCTGGAGGTAGTGCGAAGTCTTAGCGGATAAGAGTCTGGCCCCCTGGATCCTGGGATTTGGTGTTTTGAATTTCATCTCGGATTTGAAGCTTCGGATTCAGGGTTTCTAGCCCAAAGTTTCAGGCTAGCGAGGCTGCGCCTCAGACCGACAAACTTGAAGAGCTCCCGTTAGCCACAAAGGGGGGGATGATGTCGCGGAGGAGAGCCCTGTTTCGAAACCGTGGGAGGCGCCTTCTGAGGCGGCGATTCTATTGAAAATAGAATCTTTAGATTCGGGCCTGACGGTCCGCTCGCGGCTGGGGAAGGCCCCACACCTCCGAAACCACTTGAGTGCCATCCAGGGAGAGACTGTAAGACAGCCTGAGGTATCTCGTCCTCACAAACCAAGTTTCAGCTTAGTTGCTAGTCGGGCGGAGTGATTCCCAGCACTCCCGAATCATAGGGACAAGTCTCGTACTCGTGGGGCCAATTCCGGGCACAAATCGGGCAATACTTGCCGGTTCCAATCCGATACTGAGAGCGGGCCGCCAGCCATTTGTTTCGAAGTTCTGCCTGCTTCGGGCTCAATCGCCCTTCTCGCTCCCGTCGAACGATCCCCAGGGCAGGATTACTTTGCAGCCGAATGGTGGTCTCGATCTCCTGCCCTCGGCGTTTGAAGCGGAGCACCAGGGAATCACCCGGCTTGGCCTCCTTGAGTAATTCTTCGATGTCACGTGGCTCATTGATCGCTCGTTCCCCCAGTTGGATTATCTGGTCTCCACGATCGAGTCCGGCTTGATAGGCCGGTTGATCACGTTGTGTGCCGGAATCCAGAAAGACGCCTTCGTCGCTTTTCTCGATGTCGACGTCGCCCAGCCAGGCCTCATCTGCATCTCTCACTTGCAAATCCAGGCCTACTGCTTGCAGCAACTCCCGAAATGGGGGCATCTCGCTCCCCAGCACATACCGTCGAAAAAAGACGCTCGCAAAGCTGGGATCGTCAGTGTAACTGGACAGAATCTGTTCCAGTTCGGGCAGATCATAGGGTCTCTCGGGCTTGCCAAATTCAGTCCATACCGCACGCATGAAACCGTCCAGATCATGTTCTGGGAACTCTGTTCTAAGAGTCAAGTCGAGGGCCAGACCGATGGCGGCTCCGTAACCGTAATAAGAGATGAAGGTGTTTTGTGAATTCGTCGGGTCGGTCCAACTGGCTGCATCGTGGAAGAGGGCTTCCCGGCTCATCGCCGTCGGGCCCCGATAAAGATGGCCGGGGGAGAGGATAACGTCGCTGAGATTGCTCTCGAGCTTCTCCAGCAGTGCGTCGAACGAGATCAGTCCGGCTCGCCGCAGGACCAGGTTATCATAGTAACTGGTAAAGCCCTCGGCGAACCAAAGTTCACCCGAGACATTGGGTCCCTCGAAATCGAAAGGCTCCAATGTCTTGGGGCGGAGCCGTTCCACGTTCCAAGCGTGGAAAAACTCATGAGCTACGGTTCCCAGATTGGCCATGGCGCCAGTTTTCAAAGGATTCGTCGAGGTCAGAATGGTGGAGTTCCGATGCTCCATCCCATCGCCGTCCACGTGATCGAGATAACAGGCAATAAAGGTATAGCGTTTGTCATTGAAAGCCGGCAGCTCGCCAAATATGCCGAGCTCCTCTTCGACGACCGCACGCACCAACTCGAAGAATGCCCGCCCTTCCTCCGGCGTTCCGGCATGATGCAAGGCCAGCCTGATGGTCTGGCGATTTGAACCGCTGCCGGACTGCCATTCGTAGACTTCGTGGTCGCTGATCTCAGTCGGGCTATCCAGGAAATAAGCCAAGTTGGGTGCCGTAAAGATCGATGGGTCACCCGTGGCCGAAAGTTGGGTTGCGGTTTTCCAGTCCGCTGCGAACTGAACGCGGATAGGGCGGTCTTCGAGGCCCGCAGCCCAGACGAAAGTTGCCAGCATATTGAGGTGGATGTGCGTGGTGTCGACGGCACTGAATGTTCCGTCGGCCCAATCTGCAAACAAGGTGTATCGGAAGCGGACGCTACCGTCATGGCCAGTCACTGTCCATTCATTGGAGTCGGTCCTGGCGACCGGAAGTTGCCTGCCATCTGAATCGAAAGCCGACACCGCGTAGACGTTCTTGGAGAATCCGTGCAACGCGTAACGTCCTGGGGAGGATCGACTCATCTTGATCCGGATGTCACCGGAAGGGAGCTCTGAAAAAGTAGCTTCAATAACTGCTTCGTGATGCACCGCGTTCTCGAAGGTGGCTCGGTATTCCACGGCGGGGCCACTGAGTAGCAAGAGAGCAAGCAAGGATGAAATCATTTGGATTCTCCACAATCATGGCCCACGGGAGGAGAAGGCCGGGCTGGAATTGTGGACCAATCCGGTCCAAAATGCAAAGCTGTCGACGCGATTCAAGAGGTCTCGCGCTTCCCTGAGTGGTCCCGGCCCTGCAGCCGAAAACTCGTGCATTATCCGGGCTAGTTGATTGGAGAATTCATGAATCAAGCAGAGCGGCTGTCTCAGGTCGAAAAGCTCCAGGCTGAAATCGATCTGGCCGACCGGCGAATCCAATCCGAGGTGCGAATTACTTATCTGGACTTTTCCGCTTCGCTTTCCGAGTCTCTACAGGCGCAAGTCTTCCTAAAACTCGAGAATCTCCAGACGACGGGCTCCTTCAAATTTCGTGGGGCGCTCAACAAAGTCCTTTCGTTGGATCCGGCGGAAGCCTCCAAAGGTGTGTTTGTGGCCTCCACTGGGAACCACGGTCTGGCGGTAGCCGCGGCGCTGAAGCGTTCCGGCTATCCGGGCACCATCTATTTGCCTCCCACGGCTTCGCCTGCAAAACTGCGGGCACTAGGGCGATATCCGGTCCAGCTGGTTCTTCACGGGGAAGATCCAATCGAGTCCGAATTGGAAGCTCGACGGCTTTCCGAGGAACTGGAGTGCGCCTACATTTCTCCCTATAACGACTTCGAGGTTGTCGCTGGGCAAGGCACCTGCGGCAATGAAATTGTCCAGCAGCTTCCCGACGTCGACGTGATTCTGGTGGCGGTGGGCGGAGGCGGATTGATTAGTGGAATTGCCGCCGCCGCCAAACGGGTCAACCCCCGAATCCGGATCGTAGGTTGCCTTCCCGAGCGTTCCCCGGCCATGTATGAATGTGTCAGGGCTGGAAAGATCATCGAAGTTCCCACCTACACAACCCTCTCAGACGGGACAGCGGGCGGAGTCGAGCCGGGGGCCATCACGCTGCCTCTGTGCCAGGAACTGATCAATGATTTTCAGTTAGTTTCGGAAGAAGAGATCCTGGCCGGGATGCGCTACGTGTGGGAAGAGCATCACCTCATAGTCGAGGGATCGGCCGGTGTAGCGATCGCCGGGGTGCGCAAGTTGGGCCCGGAATTGCGCGGACAGCGGGTGGTTCTCGTCATGTGCGGAGGGAATGTTTCTCGCGAGACGATGCGGCAGGTCGTTTGTTCGAACGAGATCCCGACACCGGGTTAGCACGAAGCACGAAATCCGAGAAGGGGACTAGCCGAAGGCCTTGGAGTGCGTTGTGAAGCGACGCGTTTGGATTCCAACACGATATGGCGGAGCCCTCTCAAGCGGGCCAAAGCAGAAGCCGCATCCGCTCCAAATCGAGGTTCCCTCCACACAAAATGCAGACCACTTTTTGCACTCCGGCCATGTCAATTGATCGGCTAAGCAGGGGAACGAAGGCGGCCGCCGCAGCCGGTTCAACCCAAGTCTTACAGCATTCCATCAGGAAGCGGAGCGCCTCCAGGATCTCTTCGTCAGAGACCGTCAAGATCTCATCCACGAAAGTTTGGACGTGAGCCAACGTGTGCTCACCCACAAACGGTGCCGCCAGCCCATCCGCGATCGTGTTCACCGCGCTCTCCACCGGATGCCCGGCATGCAGGCTCCGGGTCATCACGTCCGCCCCTTCCGGCTCCACGCCAATGATGCGGGCTTCAGGACAGGCCTGCTTGATGAAGCCGGCTACTCCGGAAATCAATCCCCCGCCACCCACGCTGACCAGCACCAAGTCCGGCGGACCTGAGTCTTCGACAACCTCGAGCCCGATGGTTCCCGCTCCGGCGATGATGGCCGGGTCATCGAAAGGGTGAATCAGAGTCAGGCCCTTTTCCTGCTGGTGCCTTCGGACCAGCTCGATCAAGTTACCGTCCGTCAAGACCACCTCAGCTCCCTGGGAACGAGTTGCCGCCACTTTTGAGGCGGAACTCCATGAAGGCATGATGATCGTGGCCGGAACATTCGCCTTGCGGGCTCCAAATGCGACCGCCTGTGCGTGATTCCCGGACGACATCGAAATCACTCCCGCCGCCATTTCTTCGGGAGCCAACGTGGCCAGCTTGTTCAAGACACCCCTCACCTTGAAGGAACCGGTATGTTGAAAGAGCTCCAACTTGAAGGTGATCGGAGGCACTTCGGGAAGTGGCCGTAGAGTCACCACAGGAGTCCGCAGAATGTCGTCACGGATTCGCCGATAAGCCGTGTGGAAATCTTCGAGCGCAACAACCATCCCGACATTGTGGCAATCGTCTTGCCCGGGGGCAAGGGCTAGAACAGCTCAGGGAAGGGATCGCGAGTCTGGCAAGTGTGCTGAACAACTCTCCGGCAATACCGCCCAAGAAGTCTGCTTCCTTTTCCAAGAAAGCCCCGAACAAGCGGCTCTATTGAACAGGAACGTTCGTATCCGGCCCGATCGCCAGGCTAGCGCACCCGTCAAGTGGGGTTGCGCAGGGCCAAGACTAGGCTATGCTAATAGCTTGTGCAAAGGCAGGAAGAGCCATGACCGAAGCAACGCCCTGGGTAGACGGTTTGACCTTGGGAGAGATGCTCTCGATTCGGACCGTGGAATCGGCGGATCAAGAGGCGTTCGTCTTCAGCCAACAGTCGGTTCGCTGGACCTATGCGAACTTTAATAACCAGGTGCTGAGAGCTGCTCGAGCCCTGCTGGCACTGCAAGTAAAGCCAGGAGAACACATCGGAGTATGGGCCACGAATTGGCCGCAATGGCTCGTCATGCAATTCTCTTCGGCACTGGTGGGCGCCCCACTAGTGAACATCAATCCCGCCTATCGGGGGGCAGAGCTCGAGTATGTGCTGAATAACGCTGATATCAGCACGCTGATCCTGATCGACCGATTCAAGACGAGTGACTATTTCGCGATTCTCGAAAGCATTTGTCCCGAGGTCCCAGAATCCAACGGGACTAATCTCAACTCTGCAAGGTGTCCTGCGTTGAAGCGGATCATCAGCATGCAAGAGAGCTCTCGAGAAGGTTACCTGGGCTGGGACGACTTCATGCAGCGATCGGACCTAGTCACGGACAGCGAGCTCGAGGAGCGGCGAATTTCGCGGGGCGCCGACGAGATCGTCAACATCCAGTACACTTCGGGAACTACCGGTTTTCCGAAGGGAGTCCTGCTCAGCCACCGCAACCTGTTGATGAATGCTTTCTTCGTGGGGCAGCGGATGGCTATCACGCCTCTGGACCGGATCTGTATTCCGGTGCCCTTCTACCACTGTTTCGGTTGCGTCATGGGCAACCTGGTCACGGTCGAGTATGGAGCGACCGGAGTGATTCCGAACGAATACTTCGAACCAAGAGCGACTCTCCAGGCCCTGTCCGAGGAGCAGTGCACGGCGGTCTACGGCGTTCCTGCCATGTTCATCGCGCAACGCGGTCTGCTTGGAGAAAAGGACTACGATTTGTCGTCGCTACGCACCGGGATCATGGCGGGAAGCCCCTGCCCGATCGAGATCATGCGGCAAGTCGCCAACGATATGGGAGCCTCCGAGATCACCATTGCCTACGGCTTGACAGAGGCTTCACCGGTGATCACGCAAACTCATACCCACGATGACCTCGAACTTCGAGTCTCGACGGTGGGTCCGCCACTGCCGGGGATCGAAGTCAAAATCGTTTCCCCCGAGACAGGAGAGGATCTTCCCGAGGAAAAGCAGGGGGGAACTTTGGGTGCGAGGCCATGGGGTCATGCAGGGTTACTACAAACGCCCCGAAGACACGGCAAAGGCAATCGATCAGGAGGGCTGGTTACGGACCGGAGATCTGGCCATCCGGCGGGAGAATGGCTTCTTTCGAATTACCGGCCGGATCAAGGATATGCTGATCCGGGGAGGAGAAAACATCTATCCCCGAGAGATCGAGGAGTTTCTTTACACTCATCCGGCGATTCGCGATGTTCAGGTGGTCGGGTTACCCGATCCGAAACTGGGCGAAGAAGTCTCGGCTTGGATCGTTGTGGTGCCCGGCTCGGAACTAACGGTGGACGAGGTGCAGGACTATTGCCGGGCAGATCTGGCTCACTACAAGGTGCCGCGCTATGTCTTCTTTGTGGACCATTATCCTTTGACCGTGACCGGAAAGATCCGCAAGTTCAAGCTGCGCGAAATCGGGATTGAACGGTTAGGTTTGCAGACGGCGGCAGGTACGGAGACGGCCTAACTGCTAGTGCACTGTCCGGAAAGTTCCCGATGTTAATTGTCAGGGTAGTTTGCTATTGTTGGGCATGGCAAGACCCCACATTCGACTAAAGCTACCCGAACAAGATCGAAGAATACTGGAGTCCTGGTTGCGGGCTTCCAAGACCGATCGAGTCTTGGCCGAACGGGCTCAAATAATTCTGGCTTGCGGCCAGGGGCTGACGGCGACTGAAGTTGCGGAAAGGCTCTCCAAGCGGCTACTGAGTGTGCAAATGTGGCGCAGGCGCTATCTTGAGCAGGGAGTGTCAGGACTGGAGGATCGACCTCGATCGGGCCGTCCGCGGAAGCTATCGCATGCCAATGTGCGAGCTATTCTCAAAGCCACCGTTGAACGCATCCCACGGGAATCGACCTACTGGAGTGTGCGACTGATGGCCGAACACTCCGGAGTGAGCAAACATCAAGTCGCCCAGATCTGGAAGGCAGCCGACCTGAAGCCGCATCGAGTCCGTAACTTTAAAATCAGCAACGATCCTCACTTCGCCGAAAAGGTAATCGATGTGGTGGGGCTGTATATGGATCCGCCCGACAATGCGCTGGTTCTATCCGTGGACGAGAAAACTGAGATCCAGGCTCTGGATAGAACTCAGCCGATGCTCCAGCTCAGACCGGGACAGATCCAACGCCGGACACACGATTACAAGCGCCACGGTACAGCCAGTCTGTATGCCGCATTCGATGTGGTGACAGGTGAGGTCATGGGCCGCATCACCAATAGGCACCGAGCCAAGGAGTTCCTGGCTTTTCTCCGCCAGATTGATCAAGCGGTCGAGCCCGAACTGGATGTCCACTTAATCCTGGACAACTCGAGCACTCATAAGACCAAGCAGGTTCAAAGCTGGCTGGCCCAGCGGCCCCGATACCACCTCCACTTTACGCCCACTAGCGCCTCCTGGCTCAATGCCGTCGAAAGCTGGTTCTCACAGCTGGAGCGCCGTTCGATCTACAGAAACTCTTTCAGCAGCGTCCAAGAGTTGAGACAGGAAATCAAAAGATATATTCGGGTTCACAATCAACGCTTGGCCAAGCCCTTCAAGTGGCGCGCCACTGCTGACTCAATCCTGGCAAAGGTCCAAAATGCGCGCGAATCGCTCGGCCACTATTAACATCGGGAACTTATCGGACAGTGCACTAGGCACCTCTCCCTTGCAACTTGCGAACAGTCGGGTCGTGCTGACATTGTTAGTCCTAGCCGGTTTGAGGCGGAGCTTCGCTGGGAGCCTTCGGTTTGGATGTGGCACCGATGGGGCATGTTGAAATAGGAGCATGACAAGTTCTTCCCACTCTCAGCGCCATCTCGAGGACTCGCATACACCGGAAGCCATCGAGCAGAGACTTCAGGCGGATTTCCGAGATAACTACTTATCCGACTTCATCTATGGTGCTATTGATGGAATCGTAACCACGTTTGCAGTGGTATCGGGAGTAGTGGGCGCGGGACTCTCGTCAGGAATCGTCATCGTTCTCGGCCTGGCGAATCTACTGGCCGACGGTTTCAGTATGGGCGTGAGTAACTACCTGGGAAGCAAGGCACAAGTCGAGCAGAAGTTACGGGCCCGCCGTGTCGAGCAACAGCATATCCGAATGATTCCCGAAGGAGAGCGGGAGGAAGTCAGGCAGATTTTTCGAGCCAAGGGGTTGAAAGGTGAAGCTCTGGAAGCGGTGGTGGAGGCGATCACAGCAGACGGAGACCGATGGGTCGATACAATGCTGACAGAGGAGCTTGGAATGCCCTTGCGCACGACCACTCCGTGGAAGGCTGGCTTCGCTACACTTCTGGCCTTTATCGTGATGGGAGGAATACCTCTGAGTGTGTTCCTAATCGAAGCCATCTTCCCGGGCTCGATCCGCCACACTTTTGCTTGGAGCTCGCTGCTGGCCGGTCTGGCATTTTTTGCGGTGGGCGCGATCAAGTGCTTTTTCGTCGACCAGAAGTGGTGTCGGGCCGGTATTGAGGTCCTCATTATCGGAGGTATTGCCGCGTCTCTCGCGTTCTTGGTGGGGCACTTCCTGCGAGGGCTGGTGAGCTAGTGTCCTGTTTGATTAGTTTCATTGAATAATATCCCGGGTTCTGACTCGATCAACCTTGTCCAAGATGGAAGCTGCGCTCTTGGTCCAGCGGAACGGTTTGGCCATTTCTTGGTTGTGAACCTTGATATAGCGTCGAATCTCATTTCGCAGAGCTTGTACGCAGGTGAAGGCGTTGCGCTTGATGGCTCTCTCTGTGAGTTGAGAAAACCAGCTTTCGACGGCATTGAGCCAGGAGGCACTGGTCGGAGTAAAGTGCAGGCGAAAGCGAGGTCGCCGAGCCAGCCACCTCTGGATCTGATCGGTTTTGTGGCTGCTAGAGTTGTCGAGAATGACGTGGACGTCCAACTCCGAGTCGACCGCTTGGTCGATCTGTCGCAGAAAGGCCAGAAACTCTTTGGCCCGATGCCTTTTCGTGATGCGTCCAATCACCTGCCCGCAGGCGATATCGAAAGCCGCATAGAGGCTGGCCGTGCCGTGGCGCTTGTAGTCGTGAGTGCGGCGCTCGATCTGGCCGGGTCGGATGGGGAGCATCGGCTGGGTGCGATCCAGAGCTTGCACTTGAGTCTTTTCGTCCACCGAGAGCACGGCCGCATTCTCGGGGGGATTGAGATAGAGGCCGACAATGTCGATCACCTTCTCCGCAAAATGGGGGTCGTTGCTGATCTTGAAGGTCTTGATTCGGTGAGGCCTCAGATCGGCCGCTTTCCAAACCTGACGCACCTGATGAACCGTGACCCCGGCGTTTTTGGCCATTAGACGCAAGCTCCAATGAGTCGACTCCCGAGGGATGCGATGAACCGTGTCGTGGAGGATCTGCCGGGCCTTGGCTGGAGACAGTTTGCGCGGTTGTCCGGGCCGGGGTCGGTCCTTCAAACCTTCCACCCCTTCGCGCTCGTAGAGCCGCCTCCAGGAATAGACGTTGATCGGATGCATGCCGACTCTTTCGGCCACCTTGGCCACCGCCATGGCTTGGCTCGAAAGCAAAACGATACGGCCCCGCTGGGTCAGGCTGTGGCGGGTGTTACGGGCTCGCAACCAGGACTCCAGCGTGGCCCTATCCTGCTCGGACACAAGAAACTTTTTGGGTGGTCGTGCCATGCAGAGAGAATACCAAAACATCCTGATCATTATTAATCCAAATTAATCAAACAGGACACTAGCTAATCTAGCCCATCCCCCGGCCGGTGGCCGGATCATTGCGGAAAGCAACTGAGCTCCCTGTCAACCACAAAGGGGGGGATGATGTGGCAGAGGAAAGCCGTGTTTCAGAACCGTGGGAGGCACCTTCTGAGGCGGCGATTCTATTGAAAATAGAATCTTTAGATTCGGGCCTGACGGTCCTTTCGCGGTCTGGGAAGGGCCCCTCCCACACATCCGAAACCACTTCTATGCCATCCAGGGAGAGAGCTCCAAGAAAGCCTGTGGCATACTCGTCCCACAAATCAAGTTTCAGGTGAGCTTAAGCTAGGAGCCTGTCCGAGTAATGCTGTGCAATCCTTGCAAGGGAGCTCTGGAGCTATTCACAGTCAGCTTCCCCGCCCCGGGCTGACGCCATGGCGCTCCGATAATCCTGCCTCGAATCTACGCCGCGCTGCGCTGCCGTTTGCGGCTCTGATCATTGTGCCTTGGAATTCAGTTGGAGTCGATAACCGGACAGTAGCTCTGGATGCCGGCTCTCAGAGCGCCAAGCGCCAGCGCGAGCGTCTACCCTCTATAGCCTTGGCGAAGACGGGCGGGAAAGCTGGACTCGTTGGCAGCAATACTCCGAGCCATTGCTAATAGAGGCAATCCGTCATGCTATGTATTCCTCGAGTTCAATCCGCCAGTTTCACCCACTCAAAACTCCCGGGTCTGCGGTTGATCTTGGTCTTGGGAGGCGCTATCCAGCTTGCGTATTCTCCTGTCTTCCAGCGCGGCTCCATAAGCGATTCGATGTACTCCCGTTCATCGTTTCCGGGCAACCATTGATCACTGCTCGCTTTCCATTCCTCCGCACTGACCATCTTCCCCTGCGGAGTCACATGCAAGTCGACGTACAAGCCGATCTGGCGATGGAAAGCCACATGGGGGAGACTCAGCTCAAACTCGACTCCGGCCTGGCGTATGACCTTGTTCCAACGCGAAACCCCGGAGTTGCAGTCGGCAACAAAATCATCTCTGAGCCGCGCGTTCAGGGCTGTCAGCGCCAGCTGTTCGACTCTTTCGAAACCTCCGTTGACCCGCTCCAGAACGGGATAGGTGCTGCTGGTCAGCTCATGGTCGTCCTCGATTCTCACCTCGTGATAGCGACCCTTCAGACCCGCGCTGGAAAAATTGCCAGCGTTGCTCGAGAGCTCGGCCCCGAGCAGGTCGAAAGTCAGCGAAGAGTGGAGATTCAGCTTTTTCTGGATCGTGGGAAGATCGATCACACCCAGTGGCCATATCGCTTCCAGATCGTAGGGATCCTCAACTCCGGCCGCAGTCATAGCCTGGCAGGTTCGTTCAATAATCCGCCGGATACCGGACTCTCCGACAAACATGTGAAACGCTTCTTCGGTCAGCATGAACCGGCAGGTTCGAGAGAGGGGATCGAAACCGGACTGGCAAAGCGCCTCCAGCTGCATCTTGCCATCCCGATCGGTAAAAAACGCGAAAAGAAAAAAGGAGAGCCAGTCGGGCGTCTGCTCATTGAATGCGCCCAGCATGCGGGGGGCGTCCTCGCTTCCCGAGCGGCGACGCAGCAACTCGTCGGCCTCTTCCCGGCCGTCCCGGCCGAAATATTTGTGGAGCAAGTAGACCATGGCCCACAAGTGGCGTCCCTCCTCGACATTGACCTGGAAGAGGTTGCGCATGTCGAAAAGCGAAGGGGCGGTCTTCCCCAAATAACGCTGCTGTTCGACCGACGCAGGCTCGGTGTCACCCTGGATGACAATCAGTCGGCGCAAAGAGGACCGGTATTCTCCTGGAACCTCTTGCCATGCAGGATCACCCTTGTGAATGCCAAAGGGAATTTTCCTGCCCTCAGTAGCAGGTGCCAGCAGAATACCCCAGCGATAATCCGGCATTTTCACATAGTCAAACACAGCCCACTCTTTGTCGTCTTTGGACTTCACACTGACTGCCGTCCGCAAATACACGTCGGCGGTTTGAAAGCCCTCCGGGCCCATATCCATCCACCAATCGAGGTAACCGGGGTGCCACTTCTCCAATGCCCGTTTGACGCGAGGGTCGTCCGCCAGGTTGACATTGTTGGGGATGCGCTCGTTGTAATCCACTTCCCTTATCGTCATGGCTTTCCTCTTTCAGACTCTCTCTTGATCGAATTTGGGGCGAGTACCCGTGCCATAGCGGCGCAGAGCTCCCTCTTCTCCAACCGCGTTGGGCCTCTGGAAGATCCAGTTCTGCCAGGCGCCGAGACGGCCGAAGATCTTCGTCTCAAGGGTCTCCGGGCCAGCGAAACGCAGATTGGCCTCCATGCCGGTCAGTGAGTCGGCCGAGAAACTGGCTCGCTCCTCTATATCGATACGGACTTCGTCATCCCAATCGATCTCGTCCAAAATGGTCGTTACCAGGCCTGCTTCGGCGGCTGCCGATGCATCCAGGTCCAGACCGATGAGATTGCGAGCTTTCCGAAATAACTCCGGCTCTCCCAGAAACCGGGCCTGGAGTCGTGTGCACCCGTTGGACATCGGAAGCGGGCCGAAGTTGGACTCGGTGACCCGCACGACGGGAGGGGGAAGATCGCTGTCTTCGCGCTCTCCTTCGAACATATAACTGCGATCGGCAGCCAGGAACAGCTCGCAAAGAAAACCCACAAAGCAGCTGCCCGGTTCAATCAGAGCAAACAACGTCCGGGAGGTCACTTGCAACCGCTTCAGGGTCCGTCTCCAGTAAAGTGTGATCTCTCGGACCAGCCAGTCCTCAGAATGCTCGAGCAGAAACGAGTCGTAGCCGGAGACCAGATCTGGATCCCCCTCCGCGGTCATCAGCAGCAGGCCGAGCCGGCTCTCATTGAAGCGCAAATGGAGCAGAGCGTCATCCAACTCCCGGGCCAGTGCCAGCGGCCAGAAACTGACGCCAAGATCGGCAAGTTCGGACAGGGCGGCGGGCCCCGGCTGGGCAGGAGCCGAGATCTTGATCCGCGCTACCCCCAGCTCGCGGTCCAGGTCAACCCGCAAAGGGGAGTAGACGACCGAACTATCGGTGATCTCGCGCTGCAGTCGTTTCAATGGGATGCCCACGACCCCACCAGGACGATTGCTCCGGGCAGCGAGTTCGAGGGCCGTCTGGTTGACAACTTCATCGAAGCGTGACCTGGGCACTAGTTCATCAACCAGTCCCCACTCCAGAGCTCTCCGACCCTTCACCCCCTCTTCCAGGGTACAGAAAATGTCAGCGCGATCAGGCCGGACCTTCCGTTTGTCGACGACTCGAGTCAACCCGCCGGTGGCGGGAAGAACTCCCAGCAGGGGAACTTCCGGCAGTGAAACTGCCGACGCGCCGTCATCAGCCAGAAGAATGCGGTCCGTCGCCAGCGCGATTTCGTATCCGCCGCCGGCGGCATTGCCATTGAGTGCACAGACGTACGATTGGCCGGAGTGGGCCGAAGCATCCTCAATCGCCAGACGCGTCTCGTTGGTGAACTTGCAGAAATTCGCTTTGTGGTGGTGAGAAGCGATTCCCAGCATGCCGATGTTGGCTCCGGCGCAGAAGATCCTGTCTTTCCCCGAATTGACGACGACCACCTTGACCTCGGGGTGCTCGAAGCGGAGCCGCTGAGTGGCATCATAGAGCTCGATGTCGACCCCTAAATCGTAAGAGTTCTGTTTGAGCTTGTAACCTTCCAGGAGCCCTGCCGTCTCTTGCACGTCCAGGGTGAGGAAGGCGATGGGTGGTTCGATCCGTATCTGCCAATGTCGATAACGACCGGGCTCGGTGCGAAAATCAATCTTGATGCCTGACATCGCGGTTTGGGCCATTACTCAAAAAACCTCCTCAGGCGCCACACTTGGCTTGACTCTGTGTCCGGCGGCAGCATGAGACAAAGACCGAAGAAGTTACCCAGTCGTGCATTCTCACCAGATCCTGTCTACGCACCTATAAGGACCTCTTCTTTACGGACAAGTCAAGTTTCAGCTTTGGAGGGTCCAATGGGGACGGGTCGAATCGACCACCGGCTCCCGAGACGAAGGTGGCGATTCTCGGAGCGGCGTGGCGGTCGGGAGCCGAATCGCTGAGTCTCGCCACCTTGCCATTGCCGATTATCGACAGACTCGATAGGCTGATGAGAGGATTCAGGCATGAACCTTTTTGAAGCCCTGCACCGCAGTGCGACGTTTCGGGAAAAAGAACCTGCGCTCCTCTTTGAAGGCCGCTCCTGGTCCTACGGTGATCTGGACGACCGGGTGATACACGTGGCGGCAGCCCTCCGCCGGAAAGGCATGCGGAAAGGTGACCGAGTCTGCCTGTTCTTGCCCAACATCCCGGAATTCATCGTTAGCTATTATGCGCTACAGGCAAACGGAGGTGTGGCTGTTTCGGTGAACGTCATGAACAAACGTGACGAGGTCTTGTTCATTGTCAACGACTGCCAGGCCAATTCTCTCATCACCAGCCACGAGCTCCTGGAGCAGGTTCCTGACAGCCGGGATGCGGAGTCGCTTCGGTCGGTGTATTCGGTCGGAAAAAGCGAGCTGCTTCCAGCTCATGTTGAACCGTTCCGGAAGCTAGAAGAGGCGGGAGCCCGGTTCTCCCGCTGGGAGGATCTGCAACCGTCCGACCCGGCAGCCCTTCTCTATACGTCAGGCACCACTGGAACACCCAAGGGAGCGACGCTCACCCAGCGCAACCTCGTTTCCAATGTCTTTGCAACCAACCAGCACACCGGAATGACCTGGGATGATGTGTTGATCTGCTATCTACCTCTTTTCCATTGCTTTGGCCAGCACTTCATCATGAACGCTTCAATTAATGCTGGAGCTCAACTGGTGCTTCACCGACGTTTTGATCCGGATGAGGTTTTGTCTTCGGTCCAGGAGAACAAGGTCAGCATGTTCTTTGGTGTTCCCACCATTTTCAATCGGCTTCTCCAGCTGCGGGAGATCGAGGAAAAGCTCGGGAAGACGCGATACTTTTTTTCCGCCGCCGCCACGATGAACGTCACCATCGCCCAACAATGGTCCGAGATCTTCGGAAAAGTTGTCAACGAAGGATACGGATTGACCGAATGCTCTCCCTTCGCGGCCTATAATCATGATTTCCAGTATCGTTTGGGCAGCGTGGGTACCCCGATTGAAAATGTTGAGATCAGGGTTGTGAATGAGGAGGACAAGGAGGTTGAGGCCGGTGAGTTAGGAGAGTTCGTGATCCGGGGCCCCAACGTCATGTCCGGGTATTTCAACCGGCCGGTGGAATCCTCAGAGGTCCTTCGCGGAGGCTGGTTACACAGCGGCGACATCGGCTACCAGGATGAAGACGGCTTTTGCTTTATCCAGGACCGAGTCAAAGACATGATCAACGTCGCCGGTTTCAAAGTCTGGCCTCGCGAGATAGAGGAAGTCCTGTACCAGAACGAGGGCGTGCTGGAAGTCGCGGTGATTGGAGTTCCTGACGAGGACCGCGGGGAGGCCGTCAAAGCCGTCATCGTGCCGCACCCGGATCAAAGGGTCACCGCTGAAGCAATTACCGCGTTTTGCCGCGACCGAATCGCTTCCTACAAAGTTCCGCACCTTGTCGAGATGGTTGCGAGCCTGCCCAAGAATCCGGCCGGGAAGATTTTGAAGAAAGACTTGAGGAAGGATCACTCTCGGCGTAGCTTGAAGCGCTGAATCTTGCCCGCGGCGGTCTTGGGCAGTTCCCGGACAAAGTCAATTCGCCGCGGATACTTATACGGTGTTATGTTCTGCTTCACAAACTCCTGGAGTTCCCTCACCAGAGATTCCCCTGCCTCCCACCCTCGATCCAGCACCAGGAACGCTCTCGGCCTGAGCAAATCATCCTCGTCCGCAAAGGGCACGACCGCGGACTCGAGAACAGCCGGGTGGTCAATCAACGTGTTCTCAATTTCGATCGGCGAGACCCACTGGCCCGAAACCCTGAACATATCGTCGCAGCGTCCCGCATACCAGAAATAGCCATCCTTGTCGCAACGGTACTTGTCACCCGTGAAGAACCACTCTCCCTGCATCCGCTCCTTGCTGAGGCGGTGCCGCTGCCAGTAGCAGGGAGCTGTACTCTCTCCTTTGACCCACAAGTCGCCGATCTCACCCGGCGCCACCTCACTCCCGGCTTCATTCGTAATCCGGACCTGGTAGCCGGGTACCGGCTTCCCGGTGCAGCTGGCTCGAACCTCCCCGCTCTTGGCCGAGACGTAGATATGCAAAACTTCGGTGGAGCCGATTCCATCCAGGATCTCCATCCCGAAACGTCTCCGCCAGCGCCGATAGATAGGGGCCGGCAGAGGCTCTGCGGCAGAGACGGCCAGACGCACACTGGACAAATCGTAGGGGTTGTCCTGATCCGTCTCCTGAAGCATGTGAGCGAACAGGGTAGGCACCGAGAAAAATAGGGAGGGTCGAGTCTGGTGCGCCGTCTGGAGCACGCTGCCGGGTAGAGGACGGCCCGAGAAGAGTACACTCGTGGCGCCCACATAGAAGGGAAAGGCGAGTCCATTCCCGAGGCCATAGGCGTGGAAGAGCTTGGACAAAGAAAAGGTCCGATCTTGGGGACCGATGTTAAGAATCCCCCGGGCATAATACTCGCAGGAGTAGACCCAGTTCTGATGCAGGTGAAGCGCCGCCTTTGGAATCCCTGTGCTGCCCGAAGTCCAGAGCCAGAATGCCACGTCGTTTCTGCGGGTGGGGCTGGCCTCGCATTCCGGCGACTGCCCATCCAATAGCTCATCCCAGCCCAGGTGTCCCTCCCTGGGCTCGCCGCACAGAACTACTCGTCCCAGATATCTTCGAGCCTTCAGAATCGGTTCCAGGATCGGCCAAAAGGAGGAGTCGGCGATCAGAACTCGGGCCCGGCTAACGTCCAGGAAATAGGCGTAGTCGGCAGCTCGCAACGTGGTGTTGGTCGGAACCGCGACAGCACCGATCTTGATGGAGCCCAGGAAGGCGATGATAAATTCGGGTGTGTCGGGCAGGAGAAGTAGAACTCGCTGCTCTTCTTGTACCCCCAACCGGCGGAGTCCCGCGGCCAGCCGATTGACTGCGTCCGCCACCTCCGCATAGGTCCACCGTTGCTTGCCACACAACACTGCCAACCGGTTGCCCCGCCCTTCTACCAGATGACGGTCCAGCAGGTCGCTCGTCAAATTGTATGATTCGGGTACCTGTACGGAAGAGGTCAAGGGTGGCTACCGATCCGCGACTGCCGTACAGACAAAGTTGCTTGCGTCCTCAATGCTGCCTTCTCCTGTGTAGCGAACCTGCTTGGGAAAAGGGCACAACGGGCGGGTTCGGTTCGGCCAAGGTGTATTATCGCCCGCTGTAGCCAGAATGCTGTCGGGCGCAAGATCTCGCTCGACCCACTCCACCACCGCTGAAAATGCATCGAACTGGTCCGTGGCCGGGCCGCCGCTACAATGGGCCATCCCGGGAACCGCGAACAGCCGGACAAAATCAGAGGCCGCACCATTGTTTGCCCGGTTGACGTCCTGCCACCAATTGATCGTGTCGTTGATAGAGAAGATGGGATCACTCACTCCATGGATGATGACTAGTTTGCTTCCTCGATCCCTGAACTCGGAAAGCTCGGTGGAACTCGCCATCATAAAGTCCCAAGCCGATTCTCCATAAATGCGCGAAGCAGCATGGATTTTCTCTGCATCGATGTCGAAATTGAAGCCCAACAGAAATTGCATTCTACCGGGGCCGTACCAAGTCATCGGGGTCGGAGGTGTGGTAAACACAGCCGAGGCGGCACCTGCTCCCAAAGTGACGTTGATTGCCGAGTTAGTCGCGGAATCAAACTGTCCGATCTTCCACCTCCGCCATCCTTGGAAATAAGCATCACCTACCTTGCCGCCAATCCCCGCATCCCACGACCAGTCGGAATAAAGAAGCTCCCCCCGGGAGTTCCGAGCACCGTCGAACACTTTTCGGAGGGCGTTCAGTTGCGGCTGTGACAAACAGCTCGCGTCCTTCCCTTGACGGCACTCCAGCGCGTCTAGCTTGGAATCGACTCGGGCGGTCGTACAGGAGGGATAATCTTCGACCAGCCCGTCCAAGGCGTCACAGGCCGATAACACTGCGTTTGAGGCGAGTACCAGGTCATCATCAGAAGAAGTCTTGTTTAGGAAAGGTTGCCCAAAGCGGTCATACACCCCTCCTGCAGTCGCCACTTCCGCGAAAGCCTGCGTGTCCCAGGCCTCACCGAAGACCGACGCTTTTGGAAGCGTGAAACCGGGTGCCAACGAGACAATTCCATCATAGTAGGAAGGAAATCTCTGGGACATCATCATCCCCTCTCGGCCTCCTTCCGAACAGCCCACATAATAGGACCTCCTGGGCGGTTCACCATAGAAAGCAGTAATCAGAACTTTCGCGGTCTGTGTCACCTGATCATAGGAGTTGTAGCCGTAATCGAGGCGCGCCTGGGGATCGAAGCCAAAGGTCTGAGTTCCGTTCAGACTGGGGTCATTGTTGATCGTGTTGTCATGACCCCCGTCTTGAGAGACCACGGCGTAACCGAGCGAGAGCGCCGTGACTCGGGGCCTCCGATTGGGAAGGAATCCAAGGGCATCACCCAGATTTCCATTCGTGCCCCCACCTCCCCGAAAGTAAAACCCGCCATTCCAGTCCAAGGGCAAGCGCAAGTGGAAACGGATCCCATAGCTTTGCGAATTGAATCCTATCCGCTCGTTCATCTTCCCCAGGATCTCGCAGTGTTTCGTAGTCGCATTCCCGGCTGGGTCGTTTGAAACAACTTTGGCCGCAATGATCTCGGTACTGGGATTCGGCAGGCGAGTTTTGTCCATCTCGGCGAGCTCCGAGCACTGCTGAAGAGCGGAGTCTGGAAGAATGTCAGGGTTGGGATCCCTTTGAGCCATGACGCGCAGCGATGCAAGTGTTCCCAGGAGGATGACCAGGGTAGTGGCGGGCCAACTTCTGAGGTTCATTACTGCCTCCAAGTGGGCTGCGAGACGTTTGAGGACGATTCTTGCGTCTCGTTCCCTGTTGTTCTGAGTGGATTCGGAAGGGGTGGTCTCGCTCCAGCTTTGAGCGTTATTACACCATGTCGACGATTGTAATTCCGTGTAAGACAGGTTGCAACCCGCTGTCATAGCAAGCCCCTTCCGGCCTGCAGATCTTGTGAAACCCGGGCTTTCCGACCCGGCTAGATTTTCAGACAAGACCAGCTCGTTTGCCATCCGACAAATGGCGTGGGTAGAATTGGGGTACGGAGAGACTATGATTCAGATCCAGCTGCCTACAACGCGTGGATTATCCTGGCTACTCGGGCTTCTGTTCTGCGGATCCCTGTGCGCACAAAGCTACTCCGCTCAGGAACTGGAGAACTTGCGGCGAGGCACTCCCAATGATGCCTGGCTTTCTCGTTATCAGCCTCTGCCCTCAGGAGTCACCATGATTCGGTCGGCTACCTTGATGACGGCTGCCGGATCCGAGTTGGCCGAAACCGATATTCTCTTCCGAGACGGCAAGATCGCAGCCATTGGGAAAGGGCTGCCACTACCTCCTGGAGCAGTGGAAAAAGACGGCGCCGGTAAGTTCGTTACTCCCGGACTGATCGATTCGCATTCCCATATTGGTGTGTCTCCGACTCCGGAGGTGTCCTCCCATTTCGACAATAACGACATCGGCTCGACGACTCCCCAACTCTGGATAGACCATGGAATCTGGCCACAGGGTCCCGGGTTCTCCCGGGCGCTGGCTGGGGGCGTCACCTCGGCCTTACTCTTACCCGGCAGCGGAGATCTGATCGAAGGGCGAGGGGTGGCGGTGAAACTGGTGCCGGCTCGGACCCCGCAAGAGATGATCTTTCCGGCTGCTCCACACAGTCTGAAGATGGCCTGCGGAGAGAACCCCAAACGAGGCTCGGGTTTTCCCAACACCAGAATGGGGAATGTCGCCAGCTATCGCCAGGCTTTTCTAGACGCTCTAAAGTATCGAACTGAATGGGACCAGTGGCTCGACAACCCCCAAGGAGACCCCCCAACTCGGGACTTGGCCAAGGAAACTTTAGCTGAGGCTTTGCGAGGGAATATCTTGTTGCAGGTCCACTGCTATCGAGCCGATGATATTACCTCGATTCTGGAGCTCGCGCAGGAATTCGACCTTCAGATCCGTTCCTTTCACCACGGTGTGGAAGCCTACAAGGTGCGAGATTATCTAGCTCGCCACGGCGCGGCTTCCTCGGTATGGTCCGACCACTGGGGCTTTAAGATGGAGGCCTTCGATGGAATTCTCCAGAATGCCGCCTTACTGACCGAAGCGGGAGCCGCGACAGTTATTCACTCCGACAGCGATCTCGGAATTCAGATCCTGAACCAAGATGCCGCCAAAGCGTTCTACTCAGGCATTCAAGAAGGAATTCAGATTAGCCGGGATCAGGCGCTACGCTGGATTACTGCAAATCCTGCCTGGGTTCTGGGAGTCGATGACCAGGTGGGCACCCTGGAGCAGGGGAAGAATGCCGATGCTGTCCTTTGGTCCGGGGATCCGTTCAGTATTTACTCTCGAGCCGAACAAGTCTGGATTGATGGCGCACTGGTTTACGATTACGCGGACCCCAAGTACCAGCCTCTATCCGACTTCGAGCTGGGAAACCGGGTTCGTGGGGACCGCCAATGAAACGACTATCGGTTCTTTTGATCTTCTCTTGTTGGCCACCTTCAGTTCTGGGTCAAACAGCGATCGTGGGAGCCAGGATTCATCCTGTCAGCTCAGACCCGATCGAAAACGGCGTTATCCTCATCAGCTCGGGACGCATCACAACTATCGGAGCCGCCTCTAGCGTTCAGATTCCTGCTTCCGCAACCCGGATCGACGCTACCGGAAAGATCATTACCCCTGGATTGATTGATGTTGCAACCTCGCTAGGATTGGTAGAGGTGTCAAGCATCCCCAATACGCGAGACACTTCTTATGAAACGGGAAATCCAATTCGTGCAGCTTTCCGGGTCAGCGACGGTTTTAATCCCCGCAGCATCGCGATACCAGTGACCCGCCTGGGAGGAGTCACCACGGTTGCCGCGATTCCAGTGGGAGGCGCAATCTCAGGCCGGAGCGTCGTCGTCGATCTGATTGATGGCTCGCTGGAAGAAATGACGGTGCGGAGCGGGGCAGGCATGCATGCCGGATACCATCCAGGCGCCTACGCCGAGAGCGGCGGCTCTCGGGGAGGATTGGCCCTGACTTTGCGCGAGGCTTTTCAAGAGGCTCGACTCTACCGGACAAATCAAGCGGCAATCCAAGCGGGACGTTTTCAAATCCTGCACAACTCGTTCCTCGATCTGGAAGCATTGGTCCCGGTAATTGAGAGAACAATCCCTTTCAACATTGAGGCTTCGCGAGCCAGCGACATCTCGGCGGCTCTGCGGTTGGCCCGCGATTGGGGTCTAAGAGTTTCGATCCTAGGGGGAGAGGAGGCCTGGTTGGTGGCTCAGGCCCAGGTTCGAGTCGTCGTCCAGCCGCTGTCCAATCTGCCTACCCAATTCGATCGCCTGGGAACCCGCTTTGACAACGCCGCGCTCCTCAGCCAAGCGGGAGTGCCAGTCGTGATCTCGACCCGAGACTCCGCAAATGTCCGCAATCTGCGTTTCGAAGCCGGCAATGCCGTGCGCTTCGGGATGGACTGGGACGCGGCACTTCGCTCGATCACCCTCGAAGCGGCACGCTTCCTCGGAATTGAGGACACTCACGGATCTTTAGAAACAGAAAAAGAAGCCAATTTCGTGATTTGGTCCGGCGATCCCTTTGAGTTTTCCAGCCGAGTAGAGGCCGTCTTCATCCGAGGCCAGGAGATTCCACTCGAATCCCGACATACTAAATTGCTGGAACGGTATCGGATCCTGGGGGATTATCCAGTCCAATACCGGCGCCCAAGATGAGTTGCCATTAGACAGAATGGCCGAGTGCCAGAAACGCGAAAAAGGCCGTGTCCTTTTTTTCGCCCAATCACTTTCTCGGATCAGAGCGATTTGGTAGTAATAAGGTTTTGGACGGAATAAACTGCATAAAACGAATGGGGAGCACAAGTAATGGCAACTTGGATGGGTTCTGGACTTGCTTCAGGAGAGAACTCCCGCGACACAGCAATTGCAGCAGCAACTCAAGCCCTTGAAAGTATGGGGCATCTCGATCAGACGAAACTGTCGGTAGTGTTTGCAGCACCCAGCTATGCTCTGCAAGAAGTGGTCAGCGCGATCAGGTCAGCGACCGGCGGCGCACCACTGATTGGCTGCACCAGTGCCGGTGCATTCGCGGCAGGTAGTTTTGAGTCACGCGGCATTGCAGTCTCAACGATTGCTTCTGACCATTGTGAAATCAATCTCGGCCAGGCTACCGACTATATCGGCGACATACCTGCGGCTGTAGAAACTGCTACACGCAACTTTCAGGCCGCCAACGATGACGACTCTTCGCCACACTATTCGGGACACAGCCTGCTGTTGTTGGTGGATGGGCTGGCTGGCCAAGCCGAGATGGTAATCGACGAACTCATTGCGAAGACCGGGATCAGATATCAGCTTTTCGGCGGCGCAGCTGCCGATGAATTACAGTTCCAACGTACCCACGTCTTCATCAACGATGAGGTGTTGACGAATTCATTCGTGTGCGCAGAAGTGCTCACCGAGAAGCCGTTTTCCATTGTCGCCCGGCATGGCTGGAAACCCATGGACGGTCCATATCGCGTGACTAGAAGTCAGGGATCGATTCTCCACGAATTGAGCGGCCGACCCGCCTGGGGCGCGTATCAGAAGTTCGCACAAAAGCACGGAATTGATGTTCCGCAGGGCGAAGAGGCCAGTTTTCTCATGCGCTACATTCTGGGCATTGAAGCGGAAGGGGAGTACAAACTTCGCGTTCCGCTCGCCCTTAATTCCGATGGCTCCTTCGCCTGTGCAGCGGAAGTGCTCGAGGGTGACGTCGTGTACATCATGACCAGCGATGAAGAAGCCATTATGAGCGGGGAGTAAACGCCATAAAAAGCGGGATTCTTTCGACGGGAACGGACTCTGTCGCTGGCGCCCTGAATTTCGAATGTGTCGCGACTCGTCTGCACCTGGGTGACCGCTTCCAGGACCAGATTGAGACGACGACAAAAGTCATCGACCCGGGCGCGATCGCAGGATGCGCCTGTTTCGGTCAACTGGCCCGAACCAACGACGATTTCTCCGGATTGGCCTGCGCCACCTCCCTGATCTGCCTGATACCCGAGTGAGGAATGGAAGACTCTCGCGCGCTACGGACTCTCGCCAGGACGGGTGAGGTGGGTGATCAACCTCGCCAACATTCAGACTTTGCCTTGCATGTGTTATTGCGCAAGAGCGATGGGCGGGAGGAATGTCGGCAATTTCTGAAAGTCGTCAGGGCCGAAACCGGGGTCGAAGCGCTGGTAGTGTTCATCGTCGATACGGAGATCGGGGACATTTATCCTGTTGCCGGCGAAGGAGAGGATGCGCCAAGAATCTTCGATCAAATGGCGGGTTGGAAAACCGATCTGTTGAACGAGGTCCAGCCATCTGGGGGTGTGGCGCTCTCCGAAGAAGTCAGCCGGAACGTGCACCGCTTCGGCGACATCACGTTCGTTCTGTTTGCAACACCAACACAGCACTTGGGCGCCCTGGGACTGTTGCACCAGCCGCAAATTGAGGAACAAGCTTGGAGACCCCTTTTCGTCAGCGCAGTGCATTTGCTTCTCAGCATCGCCACGTCACGCACGAGTCGGAAACTTACATTTCGTGGTCTCGAACTCAAACGGACCAGGCGGCGCTTGGAGAAGGCCTTCAGACAGAATTCATCCGATAAAAGGATGGTTGAAAACCTGGTGGCAGACTTGCGCAATGCCTTGAAGACTGCAGAGGCCGCAAGTCAGGCGAAATCGGAATTCCTTTCCCGGATGAGTCATGAACTGAGGACCCCGTTGAACGCCATTCTCGGTTTCTCACAATTGATGATCAGCTCTGATGAGCTGATTCCCCGACAACGGGAACATATCGGTCATGTCCTCCAGGCCGGCACTCACCTTTTGGATCTTATCAACGAAGTGCTGGAGTTGTCGGCCGTCGAGTCAGGTGCACTGGCTGTGAATCCGGAGTCGCTCGATGTGACTGCGCTGGTCAAAGACTGTGTCGAACTGATGCGTCAGCTGGCCAGCAAAGCACACATAACGATTCTGGACAAGGTGTCAAATAGCGGTCCGATTTTGGTAAACACCGACAAAATGCGACTCAAACAAATATTGATCAACCTTGTTTCCAACGCAATCAAATACAACGAAACAGGGGGAGTCGTCACACTGGAATGCACTACCTTTCCTGATGAAATCGAGATTAGCGTTGCCGATACGGGCGCGGGTATGCACCCCAGGCAACTGAAAAAGTTGTTCGAACCCTTCGGGCGCTTAACCAGCGACAAATCCTACGTTGAAGGGACTGGGCTTGGCCTGATCATTAGCAAGCAGGTGATCGAATCCCTGGGCGGGTCGCTGGTGGTGAAAAGTGTAGTCGGAGAAGGCAGCGAATTTTCGATCCGCCTACCGATCTACATGCAGGAGTGAAGGCAATGCGGTCGTTATTGAGACGGATGCAGATCGACTGGGTGCCGAGCGCCTCGTATCTCGCCTACTGAGCCCATAACGCAATTCGTACCATTACTCGGAACGTGCGCCGAGGAGACTGGGAGACGGTGCCGCTGTGAGCAGCCTGACAGGATTAGCTTCTTCAGTCCGGAGCAGCAGGTTCTTGAACTGAAGTAGCAACTCCAGAGAATGTCAGCAAAGGCCTTACCGGAAATAGCGGCGCCTTGCTGCAGGCCATTCTGCTTGAGCAGGACACCGATTCCGGGCTGGCAGGTCAACTCCATGCGGGCTCCCTTGGCCAAATCCTGTCGGAAGTAGGAAAGAAAAGTCCTGATGCGGCCCCGCAGCTCCGAGGAAGCGTCCTGGGGCGTGTTCTTAGCGAAGACCCGGCTCAACGCTTGGGACATGTTCTCTGCCGAAAGATCGCGCAACATGTGAAAGCGAAGACTCTTGATCTCGTCAATTGAGACGGCGGCGTCGGCCTGGCAGGAGCCTCTCTCGGAGTAAGCACCCATCGTGTAGACGTTAAAAAACCACTTCATTCGCACCCCGGCACCAAGCAGAATCAGTCTCTTTCCCGCCACCTCGACCGTTTCCGGGTAGTGATTTCCCTTGATAGTCACTGATTGTTCGCGGTTCCAAAGGAAGGGCGCCCCAGGGCTTATTTGACCTGGTGATATGATCTAGTCATAATTCTCACCGATGAAGAAAATTCTGATTTCAGAGTTCAAGGCAAAATGTATCGCAGTCCTGCGCGAAGCGGTGCGCAGCGCGAGCCTGTGATTGTCACGCGCCACGGCAAGCCCGTCGCGCGAATTGAACCGATTCTGGGATCGATGGGAAAACGTCGGCTGGGACTGCTCGGCGGACGCATGAAGATCCGAGGAGATCTCGTCTCAGCTTCCTCGACTGAGGACTGGGACATGCTCAAATGAGCATTCTGCTCGACACTCACGTCTGGATCTGGTCGCAGGAATCTCCCCAAGAAATCGGGCCCGTTGCTCGCGAATGCCTCGAGAATCGCGAGCATGCAATCTTTGTCTCTACGGTCTCCTCACTTGAGATCTCCCGGCTGCGAGCCGCAGGCATCATAGAACTCGTGGGCGATTTGACCTCCTGGATCGAAGACACACTGGAGTCATTGACCTGCGCGACGATTACGATTTCCGACGAAATCGCGGCCGCTGCCTACGAATTACCGGGTACGTTCCACAAGGATCCGGCCGACCGACTGCTTGTGGCCACTGCCAGACTACATGAGTTGGAGTTAGTGACAGCGGACAGCCGAATTCTCAATTATCCCCATGTCAAGACTCAGGATGCACGCCGCTGACAGCTAGCCTGGATAATTCACGCGTTTCCGAAGCGAAGGGCCGGAAGCACCGCTCTGACAAGGCTTTACACCCGAGGGCCCCGCAGTCATAGTCATGCACTCTGTCGAGGAGCCCGAGGGTGGGTAACGCAGTCAGAGCGGATGATCCCGGCCCTGCAGCCGAAAACTCGTGCATTATCCGGGCTAGTCCGCTAGGTAACCAGACGAAAGCAATCTACTGCGGTTGAACCTCGGCTTCCTGATTCGATTCATCTCATATGAGAAGGCAGCATTGGTTTTGCGTCAGGGCTGACCGGTGGGCCGTAGTTGAACCGTTTGAGGCTCTCCTTGAACTCGGCTCGCATCGGCTCTAGTTTGGCGGGGTCCGTCATGATATCAATCGCACTAAATGCCAGAATCTTGGACGCCTGCAGCATGGCCTTGAGTCCGACCGGGCTCCGGGAAGCCGACGTGGATGCCCAGGAGTGGGCGGGGATGTTCTGCGGCCAGTTGGCCACGCTGAAACCGACCGTGGGAGTAACCCAAGAAACATTGGCAACGTCGGTGGAGCCGCCCGATTCAGCCGGCGGATTCAGGTTCAGCTCAGTAATCTTGGTATGGTACCCGTCCTCCGCGACTCCAAAACTCTTTTGCAGGGCGGCGCCGAATCTCTGCTCGTCGGGGCTGTAGGCCAGGGGGCCTACGCTTTCCAAGTTCTCTTGAACCAGTTTGGCGGCTTCCTTATTGTTGTTGTACTCATACACTCCCGTAAGCATTTGGATCTCAGCAGGTCGAAAGCCCTTCTCCGAGAGGCCGTATTCTTCGCCCCAGGCCATCATGTCGGCGGCCTTCACAATAGTCTCGACGTGGCGGTAGATCTTCATGACTTCCGGCCAGTCCTTTGCCCGGTTGTACATCCAGACCGAAGCTTGGGCAGGAATCACATTGGGGGCTCCGCCTCCGTCGGTAACCACGTAGTGGATTCTTCCTGTAGTCGGCATGTGTTCGCGAAGCAAATTGACACCGGTCTCGAACGCCTCGACTGCATCCAGCGCAGAGACTCCCTCCCAGGGGGCACCGGAAGCGTGAGCAGAACGGCCATAGAACGTGACTTCGAAGGACCGGAGTGCCTTGCTGGGCTGTAATCGAACCCGGTTCTTGTCTCCCGGATGCCAATCGAAGCAGACATCAACGTCGTCGAAGAGTCCGTCACGCACCATGAAGACTTTCCCAACGACTTGTTCCTCGGCGGGAGTCCCGTAGACTCGGATCGTACCTTGCAACCCATGTTCGTCCATCGCGGCTTTCAGGGCCAGCGCACCCCCTACCGTGCCGGCACCGAAGAGACTGTGCCCACAACCATGACCGCCGCCGCCAGCGACGATCGGTTCGACTCGAGTACTCCACTTCTGGGAAAGTCCAGGCAAGGCGTCATATTCAGCCAGGAACGCCACCACTGGACTGCACGAGCCGTACTCCGCCACAAATGCAGTGGGCATGTCCGAGACGCCACGAGTCACCCGGAATCCGCCATCCTCGAGGAGTGAGGACAAGAGTCGAGAAGACTGATGTTCCTTCAACGCAATCTCAGCAAGGTCCCACAGTTTCGTCGAGCAGGTGAGCAACGTTCCCTGATTGTGTTCCACCCACTGAGCAGCCGTTTGCTTTTCGGTCTTCAACTGAGCACCGGCTGAAGCAAGCGACAAGATGGCAATTTAGAGCAAGGCAAATCTTTTCATTCGGCTTTTCATGACTCGTATCTCCTGGCTAATCTCTTATTCTCGCAATGCTAACATGCCGCTTTTGATGCATCCCAACCTGGGGGATTGCCTGTGCCTCATGTCACCACTCTGACTTCGAGTTCTCCCGATCTACAGGTGTGACTTCGAACGTGCATTTGGGCCGGGGCCGATCACCAACGTCAAGCTGGCGAAAGCGAGTGCATCCTATGAACGCATCGTGATGAGCGGAAACGCTTCGACATCCGGGGTGACGCACTGGCTGCAGTGTGCACAAGGCGCCGATTCTCCGCGCACTCCAAGGCTCCTGCGTGCGCGAAATCATGCAAGTTTCGGCTCAACTGGACAACGACAGCTCACGACTTGCCTCGCATCCGATATGCTTCGCTGCCTCGGCTGCAAGCCATGCTTTGTAGGAGTGAGCTGCGCTGACGAACTCCGCTCTTCTGGAAGGAAGCTGGCGGAGGAAGAATCCCGGGGTCCGGGGGACCATCCCATGTTGGAGGTCTACCCGATAGCCGGATCCGGCCTGGACGGCCGGGTTCGCCAGCACAGCTCGCTCCTACAAAGCGTGGATCGACTCTGAGGAGGCGAAGCAGGCAAGAGAGATATCAAGTCAGACGGCAAATTCAAGTTTCAGCTTGATCGTACCTCGGGCTGCACCGGATCATTCAGAAAAGAAACTGAGCTCCGTTAGCCAAAGGGGGGATGATCTCGCAGAGGAAAGCCCCTGTTTCAGAACCGTGGGAGGCGCCTTCTGAGGCGGCGATTCTATTGAAAATAGAATCTTCATATTCGGACCTGACAGTCCTCTCGCGGCCTGGGAAGGCCCCACACCTCCGAAACCACTCTAATGTCATCCGGGGAGAACTCTCAGACAGCCTGCCGTGTTCCCGCCGCAAAAATCTTCAGATTAGCGAAAGGCTCCTAGCTACTTACGGTCGAATGTTCGTCCCGCGGAAGTCAGACTGATAGCCCGATCGCCGTCGAATGTGAATGACACCACTGAGCCACCGCCAGTGAGCTCCACCCGGAGCTGATTGTTCTGACCGTCATACACTTCCATCGTACTCTGAGCCAGCCCCATCCGCGACATTGAGTCTGCCGTCGACCAGACTCCACTCCATGCTCCCGAAGTCGGCATTGTGGTAGGTGCCTGCATAGACCTCGAGAAGGTGAGGCAGCCGTTTGCGGTCGCGCCGCTCGGCGCTGGCGGTCTCGGAGCATCCGCTCCCGAGCTTGGTCTGCCTGATTCCGAACCCCGCTCCAATAGTGGCTCGATCCCAGCGTCCAGGCTTGGCTTCCCGAGCATTCGATCGTAGATCGCCGCTGCCACTGCATTGGCTAGCAGTGAACCTGCCGACCCGTTCACCAGCATGGCGATGCCAATCCGGTGCTCGGGCATGAACGAAAGGTGGGAATGAAACCCGCTGAATCCCCCGAAACGGTGAATCACAGTGTCACCGTCGTAGCTGCCGAGATCCCAACCAAGTCCCCAGCCGTGCCGGTGTAAGGGGCCGTAGTTACGATCCTGCTCAGTATGTTGGCGATGCGTTTCGGCAACCACTGCGGAAGCGAACACCTGTTTGCCATCGACCCGCCCCGCATTCAGGTGGGCCTCGAGATATTTGGCCAGATCCCCCACCGTGGTGAGATGCCCTCCCGCCAGCATGCATGTTGGAGTCGTCTTTGGCATAGTGAAGCGGAGTCACGCCGTCTGGTCCCATACGATATGGCATTGCGAGACTGCTTGGATCAGCCTGGGAACGGTAGGCCGTCGTTTTGGTCATGCCCAGCGGCCCAAACACCTCGCTCTGCAAGACCTCCTTCCAGCCTTTGCACAGCGCGGACTCCATGGCCAGACCGACCACGTTATACCCCAGATTCCCATATCGGAACACCCTGCCGTTGGGAGACGGATCGTAGGTGCCTAATAGCTGGATGAGTTGATCGTTAGTGAACTCGCCGGTGAATGCGGTTCGAAACTCGAGCGGCCCGCCTTGCTGGATCCCGTGAGTGTGAGTCAAGAGATCTCGTAGCGTAATCTCATCGGCTGAGAGAGGCGGCTTCATCACCAGAGTGGGGAGGTAGCCTGAAAGCGGAGCATCGAGGTCGAGTCGGCTCTCATCGTGAAGCAGGGCGGCAGCAAATGCAGTGAATGATTTACTGGTGGAAGCAATATAAAAGAGCGTCTCCGGCGTTACCAGCCGGCGAGCTTTCACATCCGCATAACCAAAGCCAGCCTCATATACCAGCTCATCGCCAGAAACCACGGCAACTGCCATCCCGGGCGCCAGGTCCAATTCGAAAATCGCTTTGATCAGCGGGTCCAGTGGAGGCACCGCCCGGCTACTCTCAGATAGGCAGGCTGTGGCCCCAAAGCCTAACCCAGCGAGGCAAATCAGGATCTCTTTTACTCTGGTCCGAAACCTGTACATTTGAACTACCTTCAAGATTCTCGGCCCGTCATTCTTAGTATTTATTGCTGAAAAACCAACAGTTAGTGTCATGCTAGCCAAACCCCGCTATCGAGGTCAACCCTGCTGTGTTGGTTTTTCAACATAACGAGGGATGGAAGAGAGCACACACTTCTAGGAGGTTGCTGCAGACTTCGTTCGGGGAGAGTTTCCTTTGCAGGCCGCTGAGTGCTACAAAGAGGCTGACGATTCGGGCCTGTCCAAGGAGGTGTGCTGAGAAAAGAGGAGTTAGCCAATCGGTAGACAAATCTTTCGGTGGGGACTGCTCTTGGTCCTGTCAGGGGTGGCGGGGCTCGGGTTGTGGTCTCTGAGAGTTTACTCGCAAAGGGATCTATTGGTTGGCTACGCCGCGATCGAAAGAGAAGCGGACTCGACGCTGCCCGTCTCTACAGCCCTGTTCGCCTTCCGCAATTCCCAGGGCATCCTGGTGGCAGAAGCCGGAGTTGAAGCGGTAGAGCCCATCCTCCGGGGTCGCATTTTCGTGGATGGCTCAGTCCCGACGGGTCTGGCCTTGGCCAACCCTTCCAACAATTCAGTTGTCTTTCAAGGAACTCTGACCTCGTTGGGAGGCATCGTCACCGGGTACGCGGTGGTCACAGTCGAAGAGGGCGGTGGAATCCCCTCGGGAACGGCCATCTTCCAATTTCGGGATGCACTTGGGAACCTCGTATCAGAGGCTGGAGTTGGAGCCGTCCTGCCCACCACCCGGGCTCGGATCTTCGTGGATACGGTCAATACCCGAACCGGGGTGGCGATTGCCAGTGTTGGGAACGGTCCCACCGAAGTCACTCTGCGACTACTCGATCGAAATGGACTGGAGTTTGCGCAAACCACCCGAGATCTGGACGCCAACGGCCATCTCGCCATCTTTGTCGATGAACTGTTTGAGGATCTACCGCCCGGATTCACGGGAATTCTGGAGATCCAAGCCGAAGTTGCGCTTGTGCCAATCACGCTCAAACTGACCATCAATGCGCGGGGCGACTTGATCCTGACGACCTTACCTGTGGCCGATCTCACGAGACCGATCCAGGCTGAGAGCCTCGTGTTTCCCCAGATTGGATTTGGGCAGGGTTTTTCCACACGCTTGATTCTGATCAGCTCATCAGAGCAAAACGCCTCTAACACCGGTCTATTGACACTCACCCAATCCGATGGGACCCCACTGACAATTCCACTGCTGGGAGTGACAGATAGCCAGTTCGACTATCAGGTCTTGGCCGCAGGAGCCAGGCAGCTTCGCCCGGGAAACACGGCTGTGCCGGTTCAGTTGATCCTGGACGCCTCGGATCCAAATATTGGGGAAGTAGTGGTCAACGAAGGAAATCGAAGAGTGTTGCGCCCGCTGGTCATCGATACGGCCGGAGAGATCCGGGACGACTTTCCCAGCGAATTCATCAACTTGGATGAACAAACGGCCCAGGTCGCAGCGACGGGTTAGATCGGAGGTATGGAGGCCGGGTTTTCGACCCTCGTCCTTCAAGTCGGACCCCTGGTTGCAACCACCACGATCACGGTGGTGCGGGTGACGCAGGGGGCGGCCGGGTTTTCGACTTCGGGGATCTCACAAGATCTCTCGGGGAGATTTTATTTGGCGAGTCCCACGCGCCAGCAAATACTGCTGACGAACAACTTGACCGAGGTTCCAGAGGTGTATGCGGGAATCGAGCAGAGCTCCGGTCTGGTCAACGATCTCAAATTGCAGTCTCTTTTCGACGACCCCCGTTCGATGGCGCTCAATCAGGCGGACGGATCGCTTTTTGTGGCGGATCGCGCAAATCACGTGATCCGAAAGATTCCGTTGGCTGAGCAGGCCTCAGTACAGACGCTGGCTGGAAATGGGCAGGCCGAAAGCAGGGACGGAGCAGGAATCCTGGCACGATTCCGGAGCCCGAGCGGTGTGGCGCTGGACGCCCGCGGGGGACTCTGGGTGAGCGACACCGGGAATCACTCCATTCGTCGCATCGACCTGGCGACTCAGGAAGTAACCACGATCGCTGGTGTTCCCGGAGAAGCGGGGTTGCGGGATGGTCAGGGCAGTGGAGCTCGTTTTGACTCTCCTGAAGGAATCGCCATCCAACGAGAATCGATTGCCCAACAGCTCCAGCGAGAATTCACCGGAAAGCCTCCTCCGCCCACGCGGGTCGTCGTGGCCGATCGTGGAAATCGGGCGATCCGAATCGTCTCGGAGGATGGAATGGTAGAGACGTTGGTGTTGCGACGAAGGGAGTCACCTCTCGCCAGAATCCGAAGGCCGCAGGGTAATAGAGGGACTGGTTTGACGGACCCCCGAGGCATCGCAGCCGACCCCTTCGGTAATCTCTACGTGAGTGAGGGGGAGGGTCAGGTAACGACGATTCTGGCCAACGGAGAGACCGTCAGCGCTGCCCAGAGCGGGACCTTCGACGACCCCCAAGATGTTGAAGTGACCCAGACCGGACGCGTAATCGTTGCCGATTCCGAGAGTACAGGACGCGAACTGGTATACGGCACCCCTGAGATTCTCTCCGTCACTCCTTCCGCGACGATCGTCAACGTGCCAGTCGAAGTGGCAGTGCAAGGGCGCAATTTTGCCGGGGACTCCTTTGTCGTTATCGGAGGAGTGATTCCAGACGACACTCGGATCGTCGACACCTCGACCATCCGTTTCACGCTCCCCGCGCTCAGCTCGGGGCTCAAGACGCTCACGCTCCAGCATCGCGGCGGGATCGCTCAGGCGGCTTTCGCGATCGATCCGATCCCACTCGACCAGCTGGAGATCGGCGAAGTCACAACGATCGTCGGCGGCAGCGAATTCGATGGTGACGGGGGCCTGGCAGTCAACGCGGAACTCAATGTCCCACTTCGAATAACACTGGATCTGTCCGGGAATCTCTTCATCGCTGATTTCGAGAATCACCGGATCCGGAGAGTCGACGCCACCACCGGGATCATCACCACGGTTGCAGGTACTGGCCTGGGCGGTGCTCCAATGGAGGGAGAACGAGCCATCACTGCTCAGATTTTTCGCCCACCCCAAGTCGCCTTTGACCGGGTCGGGAACTTCTATTTTGCGAGCAATGAATTCGTCCGTCGGGTGGACATTGCCAGCGGTTTGATCAGCACCATCACGAACGCGGATGCCGCCAATGGTCTCAGCCATGATGGGAGGGGAAACCTCTACATTTCCGAGACATTCACCAGCCCTGGGAACAGAGTCATCCGATACTCTCTTGAAACGGGGGAACGGACAGTGGTGGCCGGAATGGACGATCAATCCGGATTTGCCGGCGATGGAGGTCCCGTTGCTGAGGCCCTTATTTTCCGTCCCTGGGCTGTGGATTTCGACAGTCAAGGGAATATCTACATCCTTGGCGAAGAAAGTCGGGTTCGCAAGGTGGATGCGCAGACTGGGATCATCGATACCGTCGCGGGCGGCGGATTTGGCGGCTCCGCGGACGATATTCCGGCCCTCGAAGCAAGCCTCGACAGCCGACTTTTTGATATTTCCTTTGATGCCAATGACAACATGTTCATCACCGATGGCTCCCGGATTCGGCGCATCGATGCTCAGACAGCGCTGATTTCAACCGTCGCGGGTTGCATCGTCGAAGAAAGTGCCTGTAGCGAAGACGAAAACGTTCCGGCCACGGAGGCGTTACTGAATTTGCCTTTCGGCGTCGAAGTCGATGGGGCAGGAAACCTCTTCATCACAGATACGGGAAATAATCGAGTGCGCAGGGTCGATGCTGAGACCGGCCTCATCTCGACCATCGTGGCCCAGGTGGATAGACGTAAAGGAGACGGAGGACCGGCCACCCAGGCGTCGCTCTTCGCTCCTCGAGAGATTGCGTTTGCCGACGACGGCGACATGTACTTCACAGAATCCGAAGCTCACCTGTTGCGGAGAGTGGAGGCTGAGACGGGCGAGATCACGACTGTGGCCGGCGGGACCTCGGAGAGGGTTCCCGCAGATTTTGATGTGGCGACCGATGTAGACCTCTTCGGCGCCTGGGGACTGGCAATCGGAGGTGAGGAGAATATCTACGTCACCGCCTATAACACTGTTTTTCGTATCGATGTCGTGTCCGGAACGATAGAGAGAATCGCCGGTGAAATCGGGGGCGGTTTCGCCGGTGACGGCGGCCCGGCGATTGCCGCACTCCTTGCCCGCCCCCAGGGCCTGGCGCTGGATGGAGCACTGCTCTACGTCGCCGACTCAAACAATCATCGAGTCCGAATGATCGACCTCGACACGGGGTTGATCACAACCGCAGCCGGTACCGGCAGTGGAGTGTTCACAGGAGAGGGGCCGGCCTTGACAGCTGGGTTTGCCTATCCGGTCGGCCTATCTCTGACTCCCAATGGGGATCTTCTGATTGCCAGCTCATCAAGCCCCGAAACCGGCGAGAGGACGGATCGTATTCTCCGCCTCGATCGGGTCTCGGGGATGCTCACAGTGGTGGCGGGGAACGGTGATATCCAGGTCTGTGGGGATGGAGGTCCTGCTACTGAGGCTTGTCTTGAATCGCCCCAACAGGCACTCGAGGATCCGGACGGAAACATCTTCATCTCGGACGGAGAACACCACCGGATTCGCATGATAGCGGCCGGGTCGGGCATCATCACAACTATTCTCGGAGGCGTGTTTTGCGGCCCCAGCGGTGACGGGGGGCCAGGCGTCGATGCCTCAATCTTCAATCCCACAGGACTCGCGCTGGACAGTGCAGGGAACCTGATCATTGCATCTGCCGACGACCAGGCGACCTGTGACATCAGTAACCGACTGCGGGCCCTTCGTCTCAAGTAGCGCTGGCATCCCTGCCTGCCAAGTAGCGCTGGCGTCCCTGCCTGCATCCAGACATCGCTTGAAGCGCGAGTTTGTGTCGGGACCAAGAGAGAACCTGGTCGTCTCGGCCGAATCCAGCATAGTGCTCGGTAGTCCATAACAACGAATACTGCTGAGAATTCTGGGACTTCCGACCTGGAAGCCGGGTGTTCGTCGGATGGAACTGGCTCCTCAAAAGCGTGGGGGGATCTTTGGCGGGGCATGTAACGCGAAGCAAAGCTCGCAGGCTGCGCTACTTTGGCAGGCAGGGATGCCTGCGCTACTGTCCGATCAGGCGCTCGTGCAGGGCATTCACCACCTCGTCGTGATGACGATCCTCGATCAGTAGGCGAAACTTTCCTGCGGCTGACTCCAGGTGCAGGAGTTCCACTTCCCGGGGGTCCAATTCGCCGGTGATTTCGGACATGACATGCGTCGAGTCGACACTCTCGGTTCCAATCAGTGTGACCACGCAGAGTCCGGAACGGATGTCACACTCAGGAAACTCATGCGACCAGCAAGAAAAGACCGATGTCAAGGAAGGATTGTCTTGCTCGGCAAGTAGAAAGTTCCAAGTCGGATTCTTCCTACCTCCTGATCGCCAACTGCTCAGGGTCGAACCGCTTTCGTCTTCAAGATTGTGATCAACTCCTGAAACTCTCCCCCGATGCGACACCAGTGAATGGCCCGCATCGAAGCGATTCCCAGAATTCTCTCCTGGGCCCTTTCCGCAAGGTCATCGATGATTGTGCCGCTGGCGTGCGGCTCGAAGGAGATGCGGGCATGGAGTCTCACTTTTCCTTTTCGGGCCAGCGCAACGGCATCGGGATGCAAAACCTTCGCTCCGGCCTGGGCCAGCTCTCCATATCGGAAAATGACAGCTTTTCCAGCTTGATGGGAGCCTCGACGATCCTGGGATCCGCAGAGTAGACTCCGTCGACATCTGAGAAGAGCTCACAAAGCTCTGCGTTCAAGGCTCCCGACAAGGCGACGGCTGTGATGTCAGACCCGCCACGGCCCAGCGTGGTGATCTCCTTTTGATTGCTTACTCCTTGAAAGCCACCCACCACGACGACTTTGCCCGCCTCCAGCGCCTGAGCAATTCGATAAGGACGGATTTCGACGATTTGTGCGTGAGTGTGACGATTGTCGGTGATGATTCCAGCCTGGGAGCCGGTGAGAGCGATCGCTTCGGTGCCGAAGGCGTTCAGGCAAATGGCAAACAGAGCCGCACTGATTCGTTCTCCACTGGAAAGGAGCAGATCCAGTTCTCGCAAATCGGGCTGGGCTGCCAGTTCGGCGGCCTGTTCCAGCAAGCGATCCGTGATGGCCGCCTGAGCGGAAACAACCACCACCGATACAAACCCGCTCCGATGTCGTTCTCGGACCACGTCGCAGGCTCGCCGTATCCGGTCCGCGTCGCAGAGCGAGGTTCCACCAAATTTCAAGACAACTACGGGTCGGCTCAGCCTGGGCATGCTTGGATCGGGTTGCATAGTTCTGCAATCTTTGACGCGACCGCGGGCGGAAAAGATCCGACCCCTTCGTCACCTATCTAGCTGGGAGGCTGTTCGAGTAAGCGTGTGGAATGCGTTTTGGGCGCCATGCGCCAGGCTGCGAGGCGTCCGACACGACGGCGATGCCGGGTATCTTTCTAGCTCGGATAATTCACGTGTCTTCAAAGCGAAGGGTCGCAAGCGCCGCGCTGACAAGGCGTTACGCCCGAGGGCCCACAGGCATAGTCGCCCACTCTGTTGAATCCGGACAAGCCAAGCAGGGTGCTCGGGGCTACAAGGGCGACCTACCCAAGCCTCCAGGACGGCTCGGGCGGAGCCTTGTAGGACAACCTTCCAGGTTGTCATTCGGATTCAAGTTTCAGGTCAGCCCCGTCCCCGGCCGGTGGCCGAATCATTCGGAAAAGAAGCTGAGCTCCCGTGTAGCCACAAAGGGGAGGAGGATGTCGTAGCGGAAAGCCGAGTTTCAGAACCGTGGGAGGCGCCTCTGAGGCGGCGATTCTATTGAAAATAGAATCTTCAGATTCGGGCCTGACGGTCCTCTCGCGGCCTGGGAAGGTCCCTCCCACACCTCCGAAACCACTTCAATGTCATCCGGGGAGAGAAGTCCAGGAGCCCGGATAATCCGGTAGGGATGAGTCAAGTTTGAAAGTCGACCAGCGATTGTGCCATGAACTCCCTAAATCGTGGCTAGTCTCGCAGTCCGAAGACTCGAAACACGAGACTAAACTCGAATCCCAGGTCTCAAAACAGAAGGACCCGTACGCCATGGTTCGAGGCGGGGCCTTCGCCAGAAGCCCGTTTAAGCGGTTTTTTTTCGTTCTTGATCTTGATGCCTGGCACAGTTCTTGGCATGCTGTCCACAAAACTGGGGCAGTCGATGACAAATCATGACGCCCTTCTCTTTTTCTTTGAAGGAGATCCAGTAATGTATGACAAAGAGCTCCGCGCTACCGCCCGCGAGATGGTTTCACCCGGACGGGGTATTCTAGCGGCAGACGAAAGCTTTCCAACCATTGAAAAGCGCTTCAAGTCGATTAACATTCCGTCCAGCAAGGAGAATCGTCGAGATTACCGAGAATTGCTCTTCGTGACGGCCGGCGCCGGAAACCATATTTCTGGAATCATTCTCTTCGACGAAACACTACGCGACAGCAGCCGGGATGGAGTTCCTTTCCCACAGGTCATTTCCGAGGCCGGCAGTATCCCTGGCATTAAAGTCGACATGGGAGCCAAAGCCCTTCCCGGAGCTCCGAGTGAAAAGATCACCGAAGGACTCGATGGGCTCCGGGGCCGTTTAGCGGAGTATCGCTCACTGGGTGCGCGCTTTACAAAGTGGCGAGCCGTGATCACGATTGGCGACGGGATCCCCAGCCAATACTGCATCGATGCCAACGCGCATGCCCTGGCCCGCTACGCAGCATTGAGCCAGGAGGCCGGGCTCGTGCCCATCGTCGAACCGGAAGTCCTGATGGACGGTTCTCACACGATCGACTGCTGCGAGGAAGTTACTTCTCGCACTCTGGCCGCGACTTTCTCTGCCCTGTTCGAGCAGCGGGTACTGCTGGAGGGAATGTGCCTGAAACCAAATATGGTCCTTCCCGGAAAAGGCTGCGGGGACCAGGGGTCACCAGAGGCAATTGCCGAATCTACGGTCCGTTGTTTCTTGCGCCATGTACCGGCCGCCGTACCCGGAGTTGTGTTCCTGTCCGGGGGTCAGAGTGACGTGGAGGCCACCGTCAACCTGAATGCTATGAACGCCATGGGGAGCCACCCCTGGGAATTGAGTTTCTCGTATGGCCGGGCGCTCCAAGCGCCGGTTTTGCAGGCGTGGCAGGGCAAATCAGAGAATGCGGAAGCGGCGCAACGGGCGTATTTGCATCGGGCCCGATGCAACGGAGCTGCCCGCAGCGGTAGCTATTCTCAACAACTGGAACAGAGAGTCGCCTGAGACTGGCGGCACTATCGTACTGTCTCGGCGCCCGACCCTGATCCGGGAAGGGCAAGGGCTGGTGACAAAGCAACACTGCTGGTTGGGTCTAAGAGCGAAGCCCTCGCTAACCTGAAACTTGATTTGTGAGACGGGTATGCCGAAGGCTTTCTTGGAGTTCTCTCCCGGGATGGCATTGAAGTGGTTTCGGAGGTGTGGGCCTTCCCAGGCCGCGAGAAGACCGTCAGGCCCGAATATAAAGATTCTATTTTCAATAGAATCGACCGCCTCAGAAGGCGCCTCTTACGGTTCTGAAACACGGCTTTCCTCTGCCACATCATCCCCCCTTTGTGGCTGACAGGGAGCTCAGTTTCTTTTCTGAATGATCCGGCCACCGCCGGGGGGTGGGCTAAGCTGAAACTTAATCGTGGGAATGGCTCCCTCGCTGACGCTTTGGGCTCCAAATCTTGGCCGAGTGCCTCATTAACTTCGAGGCATTCCTACGGAGCCCCGCGGGGGCGGGCATCACGGAAAATATTTCTCAGACTCAAGCCCCGGGAGGGGGCACGTCGGAATCGGGATCATCGGGATCGGGCTCCGGTTCACGAATCTCGATCTCGGGAGGGATTCCCGGCAACTGTCCAACCAGTTCGCTAATCTGCTGAGGCGACAGCCCGGCAGCGGCAGCATTGGCTTTCACGCTATCTAGAGCAGCTTGAGAATCCTGCTGGCTCAGCTTGTTCGTCGAAATCGCGTCCATCGTCTTGCTCAGATCGGCCTCCAGGCTTTCCTGAGCGACCCCATCAGACTGGGCGAAATAAGAATTCTCGAGGTTGTTCATGCGAAGTTGGAGAACCAGTGCTTCGTTGACCGCATTCTGAAAGTTGACTCGAGCTTCTCGAAAAACGTCTTCCCAGACCGCCATTTGTTCTGGAGTGAAATCCGATTCATCCAGGAGCTCGGGGCTGAGCGACTCGTCGAAGGAGTCGTTGATGGCAAATGGATCGTCTTCTTGAACGCCGTCGTCGGCAGTACCCGCATCCGGGACTTCGGAGCCGACCGCTTCGCCGGTCGTCGCCAGCTCCGGGCGACTGCCTTGAGACAGTTTGGCGTTGAGCCCACCCAGATCGGCGTCGGTGATTGTGCGGGCCCGCTTCTCCAGCGCCGCCTTCTTGGCCCGAGTTTCACGTGCCAATTGAGCGAGACTTGGCGGCTTTTTGCTCGACTTGCTTTTGTTTTGAGCAGCCAGCATCCCCGGCAGCAAAGCCGCTAAAAGCAGCGCCAAGCCGAGCTTGAAAATCTTACTAAACATATCGTAGCTCCTCATTTTTGTGTCCTGTTCACCAACCCCTATTGTCTCATTTCCGGAAAAAGAATACGAAATTCGAGCAAGTCGGCGGGCAGGGCCTCGAGCGCTTGACTCACGGCTTCCTGATTTAACTCCAACCGTGAACCGGCGCCTAGGATCAGCCGCCCCGCTCCGACCGAGTCGGGTGAGATCTTCCAGACTGCCCCGGTTACCGCAGAACCGGCTTCCAGTACCATGTCCTGCTCTCCAATGTGCAGGATCAGCCCATCTCTCGGTCCGTACAGGACTCCTCCTTCGGGCAGATAGAGCAATTGCCCTGCGATTCGCGGGTCGATGAAATCTTGAATTCGGCCCACAAAAACGTCCCAAAAGTCGGGCTCAAACAGGGTCTTACGGTGGTGATCGTCCCGATAGAATGCCGTCAAATTCTGAACCGCAGAATGACTCTCCCGAGACTCGACTCGCAACTCGCTCGCGAGCTGCTGCAGAGCGCTCTCGGCGGCAGCATCGTCCACACCGACCCAACCCACCAGTGGACCGGTTTCGTTGAGCAGCATTCCTTCTCGATTCACAAGGCCTGATTCCCACAGGATTAATGGTGCTGGGGATTGAAAGAAGCGGCTGTGACGGAGCCGAGCCTCCAAAAGGGTCGCATGGTTCCTCACAGACGTCCCGAGAGCGGCAAGGGCCGGATCGAGTGATTCAGCAATTCCCATAGTGCGTGCGATCAGCACTCCATCCTGGTCCAGATCCGGGCGTTCTTCAGGGTTGTTCGAGAACCGAATAAAGACTTGGCCAGATTCCAGGCCGAGACGAGATCTCCGGGCGCCGGTCGTCGGATCCCATGGCAACCCGTCGTCGCTGTTGGGAGACCACTCCTGTGAAGCATCGAATTCGCGGGCCTGGGACAGGGAGAGTGGATTTCGCCAACCGGCCCTGCGGGAGAGATCAAAGCTCCCGTCTCTCCCTGCGATAAGTTGATTCGCATCTAAGACTTGCATGATACTTCGAGCAAACTCCAGTCCATTCTCCGCGAGCACAAAGCTATAGAGCTGTGACTCGAGACCGCCGCCGAGTGATGCCAAGTTCGCCACCTCGAGGTGGAGCACGAGCAGCAGCAGGACCAGAAACCCCGTCCAGAGAATGATTCCCCCCATTCCCAGGCCGGCCTGGCTCTTTCTCACCCGGCGCGTCTCCCCTTTCACTCGCCACCCCCCGGCTCTCCTCCAGGGAGAAAGAGCTGAGGTCGGTAGTTCCAGAGAAAGATGTCAAATTCTAACTCTGCGCCACCTACAGCATGCACCAGTCTGGGTACGAGTTCGGTAACCGTACTCACATTTATCCGGAGCATTCGCGGCTCGGGGTGCGCCACCTGGAGGCCCTCGATTCCCAAAACGATCGTCTGATACCCTCCCCGGCCACTCCTCACTTGCAGTGCTCCCTGACTCACCCGGACGCGAATCGATTCGAAGGGAGCGGCCAGGACGCCGTCTGGAAATCCATCTGGACCGTCTTGGTCGGAAAGGACCCGAAGCGAATCGGCGGCGACCTGCAGTCCGCGTCCGCGATCTTGTCGGTTCCCAGCCCCGGCTGCGTAGCGATTGAGCAGACTGGCAACCGTTTGCAAGCCCTCGCCTCTTCTCACCAGCACCGAAAAAGCTTGTTCGAAGGTCAAGAAATCCACCGTCAGAGTGAGTAGGGCCGCCACCAGCAATACACTCAGCCCCAGCGCCAACAACAACTCCAGCGAGCAAAAGCCCCGCAAATGGCTGCCCCGGTCCACCGCCCGTAGTCTCATCAAAGCCCTCCTCCGGCTGCGCCGGATCATTTAAGAACGAAACTTGGAAATCCAGCAATGCCAAGCAGCGGTGCTCGGCCCACAAGAGCGATCGCCTCAAGCCTGCAGGACGGCTCGGGCGGAGCCTTGCAGGATAACCTCCCAGGTTGTCATTCGGAATCAAGTTTCACCTTAGTACTCACCCACCCAAACCTCCCAGGACCACCCCAGACCGTCGTTAGCCAAGTGGTGACGATACAGCGGTCAGGCACCCGGGAGAGTCACAATCAGAAGCACCGATGGAGTCTTCTGGAGCCGCAGCCGTCGACTCGCGTTCCACTTCTCCAGAACCTTTCTCCTGTGCACGACAACCCGATCGAAATGGTGCCGGAGCAGAGCCGTCGACTGAAGTACACTCCCCGCCAAAAGTGCTATCAGGGCCATCGAAACTAGGACCCCGAGCAAGGTAAATCCTCGGCTGGCTTCGTACGATCTCATCCCCCTCTGTTTATCGATCATAGTTCTCCTCGATCCGGGTCCGTCCTACCAGGTTGACGATGATCCGAACTCTGCCAGCCCGGTTGGTAAGCTCGATCGAGCTGGCTGGTGCAGCGGTTCCGCGGGAATGAAACTGGATCGGTCGACGGGGCATTCCGGTCACCTCAATTCCCCGTCCCAGAGGCTTCCAGGTGCTGAGGGTCGGCCCCGGCCCGAACCCGTACTCGGCAGGTGATGCGCGAATCTCGAAACGAACCGCGAGATTGTGAGAGATTGAAAGGAACCGAGCCCGGTTGAGTTCGCTCAAGAGGGTCCGGGACGCGGCCTGCAATCGAGCTTTCTCGGACACACTGCTCAACTGTTCGAGGCTCATCGTCATCACAACGATCAGGAGTGTCAATCCGATGAGTAGGTCGAGGAGATTGAAGCCTTGGGCTGCCTTTCTTGATCTCACATAAAGGAAACGCTGCTGGCTGAAAAAAGCGAGAATTTCCGAAGCTGAGGCCACCCTCGACCAGCGAAAGGACGGCTTCGGATTGTGAGAGCGTCCGGCCGTGCCGAAGGGCAGCCCGGAGACGGCCCTAGGCACCTATAAGGGCCACTTCTTTACAGACAAGTCAAGCTTTCGCGTCGTGCTGACATTGTCAGTCCTAGAACGTGGGAGCCGGTTTGAGGCTCCCAGCGAAGTTTCACTGCGCCTCAAACCGACGAGGCCCGGAGAAGACATGCCGGGAGTTTGCGTCAACCTGAGACTCTTTCCCCCCTCGCAGGCTCGGAGCTCGAAGATGGCCTGCATCAATCTCGTCCTCGCGCCTCGACCTGACTCGCGTCGCGCTCCCAACAATTGGTACGTTATTTCAGAATCGCTCGTCTAGAGAGCAACAGCACTGGCCGACGTCAGCCCGGAAAACGCGAAGTGACGCCCACACCCCACTCTGATGTCGATTCTGATGTGGAGAGGATTCAGGGCTTCGAGGCGGAGTTTTTCGGCCCATTCGATCACGACCAAACCATCCGACTTCAAGAGTTCATCCAGACCAATAGAATATTGCTGTTGCCTGTTCTCTAGTCTGTAGAGATCGATGTGTAGCACTTCGATGGCAGGTGTCTGATATTGGTTCACCAGAGAAAAAGTGGGACTGTGGACCAGGTCAGGATCTCCCCCGAGTCCATCGACCAGGCCCTTCACCAATGTGGTCTTGCCACTGCCCACGTCACCTTGGAGCAGGAGCACAGCCGGGAAATCGAGCGAGGCGGCCAGACGACCGGCCAGCTTTCGGGTTTCGGCGGCGCTTGCGGTGAGGCGGCAGACCTTCTTGTGTGACCCGTTCAAGCTGATCCTCCCGGACTTAATCTCGGAGTTGGGCTACGGCATCGGGTATACAGTCGATCACATCTCCTGCCATCATCCCATCCATCCCTATTTCGGAAGCCGCCAGGTCCCCGGCCAGGGAGTGTAGATAGAGCCCTGCCGAGGCAGCTGCCAGGGCTCCTTGACTGGTACCCTGTGCAGCATGCCCCGCATATAAACCGCCAATCACACCGGTCAAGACATCCCCCATTCCGGCGGTTGCCATTCCGGGATTCCCCAGCGGACACACTCTGACCCTCCCCTGCGGATCGGCTAAGAGGGTCCGGAAACCCTTCAGTACCAACCAAACTCCGTACTCTCTGGCAAAATCGCGAGCTAGAGCGATCCCCCGGGTAGCGATCTCAGAAGTTGGAGTTCCCGTGAGGCGAGAGAACTCTCCGAGATGGGGGGTAAGAATCAGGGGTGCCTGACGCCGGCTCAGAAGATCGACATGATCGCGCAAGGCATCCACCCCTCCGGCGTCGAGTACGACCGGCAACTGACTCTCTTCCAGCACTCGGCGCACCAGCCCGGCCGCTCCTGAACGAAGGGAAAGCCCTGGGCCAATAGCGAGAGCAGATTTTCCTTGCAGAAGTGGTCTCAGTTCTTCCCAGGCTGTGGAATCGAAAGCCCCCAGTTCATCTTCTGCCAGACCTTCCGTCATTACTTCGGGGTTTGCGGCCGCCGCCTCACTCTGAATGCCTCGCGGGACGACCAGTGTCACCAGACCGACGCCCGTGCGGAAAGCGGCATGAGCCGCCATTGCAGCAGCTCCCGACTTTCCGCGGCTGCCCGCTAACAGCAACAGGTGGCCATAGTCTCCCTTGTGGCTGTTAGGCAATCTCGCGAACAAGCAGTCGGCGGCCCGTTGCTCGTCTATCAACTCGAGGAAGTAGTCCTCCTTCTCCAAAAGAGCAACCGGGCTGCCGATCGGGACAACTTCCAGCTGTCCCAACCGCTCCATATCCTCACTCATTACGTGGGCGACTTTGGGAGCCGTGAAGGTAACCGTCCGATCGGCCCAGACCGAAAGCCCACTGGACATGACCGAGTCAGCAGCCATCCCACTCGGAATATCCACCGCCAGCCGGAAGCCGGGGCATCGGTTGATCGCTTCAACGGCACGGGCGTAACGCCATGTGAGAGGTTTGCTTAATCCCGTGCCCAGGAGTGCGTCGACGACGATGTCACAGGTCTCCAGAGCCGACTCCAGGAGAGCCAGTTGAGGCTCATCGACAACCTCATGAATGAACTGTCCCGACTGGACCAGAATAGTCGCGTTGACGGCGCTATCCCCGGCTAGCTGGGATTGCCTTCCAAGCAAGAAGACTTGGGCGGGCGCCGCCTGTTGCAGCAGTTGTCGGGCCACGACCATTCCATCTCCGCCGTTATTCCCCTTCCCGCAGACAAGCACGATCTGGAGTTCGGCCAGGTCCGCGGAGAACTCCTCCTCCAGGGCTCGGAAGCAGTGCATACCGGCATTTTCCATCAACAGGATGCTGGGAATGCCACACTCCTCCGTGCTCAGGCGGTCCACTTCCATCATCTGGGTGACTGTCAGGATCTTCATATTGCCAAACCGAGGTCAGGGGTTTCTGGGATCCTCAGCATAGACTGAAACTTTTGGCGAGACTGACCATCCAACTGCAGTGAGACGTTAGCAAAGATTGGGACTGAAGAAAAGAAACGGGTGAGCTATAATGGTTGGAAAATCATCCAGGGGGCAAAACTGAAATGCGGAAATCGGTAGTTCAAGCTTTATCCATCTTCTTGGTCGTGGTGCTGACTCTCTCTCCGGTCGGGCTGGCTGGCAAGAACGGCCGCAAACACGGCGATGTTGAGAATATCGGGAATCGGAAGATCAATGGGAGGGTAGTCGGGCTCTTTCCCAATTTCGTTTCACTCGAGAAAGAAATCCAAATGGGTGCTCAGTTTGCACAAATGTTCGAGCAAACGGCCCGTTTGGTGGAAGACCCGGTAATCACCGAATATGTGGATCGCCTGGGCCAAGAGATCGTCAAGAATTCAGACGCCAAAGTCCCCTTCGTCATCAAAGTGGTCGATACTGACGAAGTCAACGCTTTTGCATTGCCCGGCGGTTATTTCTATGTCAACAAGGGTTTGATTCTGGAAGCCGAGAATGAGTCCGAATTGGCCGGAGTCATGGCGCATGAAATCGCCCACGTAACGGCTCGTCATGCCACTGAACGGATGACCAAAGGGCAGTTGATGCAGTTCGCTGCTATCCCGGCCCTTTTCGTCGGCGGATACTGGACCCAGGTAGCGATACGACAGGGTCTCGGTATGGGGCTCTCCCTGGCGGTTCTCGGGATCACCCGGAAATCCGAAGCGGAAGCCGATCAACTGGGCACTCAGTATCTGTGGAATACGGGCATCGATCCGCACGGCTTCATAACCTTCTTTGAGAAGCTAATGGCTCGTGAGAAGGGGAAACCCGGAAAGTTCACGAGTTTCTTCCGAACCCATCCGGCAGTTGAGAACCGCATCACTCAGGTTCAGCATGAAATCTCCTACTTGCCCACCAAGGCAGAGTTTGTGGTCACCACGTCCGAGTTTGACAAGGTCAAGTCGCGACTCATCGAGTTGGACAACAACCTGATTAAACCGGGTGAAGCGGGAGCTACTGGAGGCGCTGCTCGTCCCACTCTGAAGCGCAAGACAAACACCGACAAGACCGAGCGGGACAAGCCCACTCTGAAGAAAGAAAAACCATCTCTGAAACGGGAAAAGAAGCCCGACAACTAATTAGAGACCACAGGAAAGCTGCAGTTCTGCCATCTGAAAAGGGGTGAAGCCATCAGGCTTCACTCCTTTTTTTCTTACTGACAAACCTTCCTAGAGCGGGTCCCAAGGGGAACTTTCCTGCTACTTCTTCCACCCTACTCCTCGATCTGCCCTCAAGCGTAACCACCCGGCAATCCGATCGAAATCTGCTCGCTGACGCGGTGAGCGAGCTGGAGAACCCTTTCCTCTCCCTGGGGGGGACCGACGATCTGGATTCCGACCGGTAGACTTCGCGAATCGATTCCGGCTGGCACCGATGCCACCGGCAAACCGGCCAGGCTCAAAATGAATGTCGGAGCGATCCAATCGATATAGGTCTTCATGGCAGATCCGGCGATGTGGCTGGGGAAATTCTCCTCAGCAGGAAAAGGGGGGACGGCCATGCAAGGGGTCAACAAGGCATCGTACGTTTCAAAGAATCGACGAAAGCGCTCCCAGAGTCGGCTCCTGTACTGCACAGCAGCCGCCAATTCCCGGGTCGAAACCTGGAGGCCAGCCTGCACATTGCCGGCAACATTGGGACCCAAATGGTCGAGCAGCTCGAGCCGCGAATGTTGATGGATCACCATCCAGAGCCCCCTCAAAGCGAGAAAAGCTTGCCAACCTTCCGACCGGTCGAAGTCCATGATCTCCAACGGCGAACCGGCCTCGGGCAACGATTCAGCACACGATCGGCAAATCTGTTCGATCTCCGGGTCAATTCCAATCCCCGCCAGATCCGCCGCATAAGCCACACGTGGAGCCTCAATCATTGGCTCGCGGACCGAAGCCAGGAAGTTTCGACCTTCGATCGGCTGGCAAAGTGGAGAATAGGCGCTCGGTCCTGAGATCACATCGAGCATCAGTGCCACATCTTCGGCGGTTCGTGCCATCGGGCCTTCGACCTGCAGATCATCCCAGAGGAATCCACTCGGCCAGGAGGGAACCAGGCCCGGAGAGGGCCGTAGTCCGACAACACCACCGAAGGAAGCGGGAATTCGCAGCGATCCTCCCAGATCGGTCCCTTGGGCCAGCGAGATCATGCATGAGGCCAGAGAGGCGGCGCCTCCGCCGGTGGATCCCCCTGCACTGAGGGCCGGATTCCAAGGATTACGGGTGACGCCAAAGACCTCATTGAAGGTGTTGCCTCCGGCCGCAAACTCGGGCGTATTGGTCTTGCCGACAATGATCGCACCTGCGCTCTTCAGACGCCGCACCACAAGAGCATCCTGGGCAGGGACGTTGTCGGAATAGAGCGGAGAACCATAGGTGGTACGAATCCCCCGGGTCTCGGTGACATCTTTGATACCGACTGGAACACCTTGCAGCGGGCGAATATCCCCGGCTGCAATCTGCCGATCGACCTGGCTTGCCTGGTTTACGATATCTGGAGCCAGCGTGCAGATCGCGTTAAGCTGAGGGTTGACCCGCTCGATGCGAGTCAAGAAGGCCTCCGCAACTTCAACAGCTGACACCTCGCGGGCGCGGATTCGATCGCGCAATTGGACGGCCGGCAAGCGGCAGATTTCGGGATCCGACATCGGGTTACTCGAGGAAGGCCACGACCCTGGAGAAAGCTGCTTCTCCCCCTTTGAATTTCCAGGGAAAGCACCCCACGGCCAGACGCGTGTTCTGAATCTCGGGAGCATCAATGTCACCTCCCAGATTCTCGATATGCATGCAGTTGTGGGGAAACAGGGCATTGTGGGTCAGTTGGTAATCAGCCTCGGGAAAGAGCTCTTGGACTCCCTCTTCGCCAAACTTGTCGATACATTGCTGGCGAACCCGGTCACAATGACCATGCATACCCTTCCCCAGAAATCTGCCGATCGGGAGATTCATCGGGTGGTCGGTTGAAATGACGTCCACTCCCCACACTTTGATTTCCTTTTCAAGCAGCCATTTCACCATGGAAGGATGAGCTCCGGGATGGCGATGGATATAGCGCTCTTCATCCGGTTCGGCTCCAAATTGAGCATAGCGATGCCATCCAGTATGCAGGATGAGCCGGTCTCCCTTTTCGACGGGGATCCGACTTTCAATCATCTCCGGAGTGTAAACGGCATAATCGTCCATCTCGTCCCGCAAATCGACGATTACGGACGGGCCATACAGCCACTCGAGCGGAATCTGATCGATCGTCATTCCATTGGTCACAACGTGCCGGGGAGCATCCAGATGCGTACCCATGTGATTGGAAGTCTGTATGTATTGCGCGTTGACCCCGTGTTCCGATTTCCGTTTGATGTATTTGACTTCAAACGGAGGATAGTACGGCCAGAACGGGACTTCCTGGTTGAGGGGTTGAGACAGATCGAATAATTTCATGCCTATGATTCCTTGCTTTCTCGCAAGAACTCTTCGCGAACTTGCGGTTTGGTTACTTTTCCCATCGCGTTTCGAGGCAGTTCGGAGCACAACCTCAATCGACTGGGAACCTTGTACGCCGCCATTCGTCGCTTGGCCCACCGGCGCAGGTTTGCCAAGTGGAGCGTCCCGCCTGGGCGGCAAACAACGACGACACAAACACGTTCTCCCCACTCCTGATCCGCAACGCCAACCACGGCACATTCGAGGATTTGGGGATGGGCGAGGAGCACTCCCTCGATTTCCAGAGCGGAAACTTTGTAACCTCCACTCTTGATGATGTCCACGGAATTACGGCCCAGGATCCGATAATACCCTGTGTCATCTCGCTCCGCGACATCACCCGTTCTAAACCAGCCGCCGCTTCGGAAGGCGGCTTCGGTTTCCAGAGTTCGCCCCCAATAGGAGCCAAAGACAGCAGGACCTCGCACTTCAATCTCTCCCATGGTTCTTTGTGCAAGCTTCGATCCTTGCTGATTCACCAAACGAACCTCGATGCCGGGCAAAGGGAGCCCGACCGTCCCGGGACGCCGTTCCCCGTGCAGCGGGTTCGAGAGAGCCATGCCGATCTCCGTCATCCCGTAACGTTCGAGCAGAATGTGCCCACTGATCCGATGCCATTCCTCGAGTAAGGGGACCGGGAGAGCCGCCGATCCGGAAACCATCAGCCGTAACCTTGAGACTCCAGCCGAGAGGCTTGCCTGCAGGGTCCCATCTTGCTCCTCCCAGTACCGTACCAGGCGAGAATAGATGGTGGGAACGGCCATAAAAAGAGTCAAGTCGCCCGAGGCCAGGCGCTGCCACACTCTTCCGGCATCAAAGGGCGCAAGTATCTCGCAGCAAGCCCCGCTCCAGAGAGCACACATCGCAACGTTGACGATGCCATGGGTGTGATGAAGCGGCAAGACATTGAGAATCCGATCCTCACCCGACCAGCTCCAGGCTTGCACCAGGCTCTTGATCTGGGCCTGCAAGTTGGCATGAGTCAGCAATACGCCCTTGGGGCTGCCGGTGGTTCCGCTGGTATAGAGGATCAGGGCTTCAGATGACTGTACCGGCGCCAGCGTGGAAGCCGCATCCGGCGGTGAGTCGGCCGACAGGAGACGGATGTCCAGACCCTGAGAGGCCTTACATCCAATCGACCAGTGTCCGTGATCGACTACCAGGATCCGCACCCCGGCATCCTCGAGAACATATCGGAGTTCCGGTACGGGATGCGACACAGCCAGGGGAACCGCCAATCCTCCCGCCATCCAGGTCGCCCACTGAGTCACGACATATTCCAGACCTGGAGCGACCAGTGCCCCCACCCGCGTGCCCTTCAAGTGGCGCCGACCCTGAAGTAGCCTTGCCGCCATGGCAGAGGCGGCTTCGAGTAATTCCCGGTAGGAGAGGCTCCGCTCTCCCTCGCGAACGGCGGTTCGATGGGAGAAGCTGCTTGTCCGGCACAGAATCTCAGGTTCCTTTGGCTGCAGGATCTTCTTCGGCATCAGTCCAGACGATTAGATTTCATGAGGAGATAATACGTGGCCAGGGAAACTCCGGTAGCGAAGAACCAGGCCCCGTTGAAGAGGAAACCCAGAAGGGGAAGAAGACGCCCCAATAGCGCGATCCCGATTCCGGCAGAGAGTGCCCACATGGCGGCTGAGTTGATGCCATTCCGGTAGCTGTAGATGCCGGTCTCGGAATAAAGATCCGCGAGCACCAATTGAGTCCGCCGAATCAGGACGTAATCACAGATTAGAACACCGCTCACGGCCCCCAGCAATCCGGAGTAGCCAATTAGCCCACCCTGGTAGACCTCCAAGAGTTTCCAGGGGAAGATCAAGATCCCGATCAGACCGGCCAGGAGTCCGCCCAGGCGGAAACTGATCTTGCCGGGCAGCAGGCTCGAAAAGCTGTTGGCAGGAGCTACGACGTTGGCGGCAATGTTGGTGCTCAGCGTCGCGAGAGCCAAGATCAACATGGCAGCAATTGCCAGCAGAGGGTTGTTTTGGCCATCAACCACGCGCACCAGCAAGTCGACCGGATTCCAAATAGCTTCACCGTAGATTGAGATTGTCGCGGTGGTCACGGCCACTCCCACAAAGGCGAACAGTGGCATCGTAGTGAGCAGCCCGATCGCCTGGCCCAGAGCTTGATCCCGTTGGCTGCTGGCAAATCGGGTGAAGTCCGGAATGTTGAGCGAGAGAGTGGCCCAATACCCCACCATGGCCGTCAGCCAGGGGAGGAACGTTCCCAGCAGAAACGACCCTTCCTGTTGAGAGCGATCGACCAGGCGCTCGGACTGGCGAAGGATCTCGCCCACGCCACCAACTTTCCCAGCTGCCCACACCAGCAGCGCTATTCCCACCAACAAGAGAAGCGGAGCCGCCAGCGTCTCGAGCCACTTGATCGACTCGGTTCCTGCCCACACGAAGTAGATGCTGGCCAGCCAGAACAGGAGAAAGCTCAGGTAGTCGGACAGCCCGTGCCCCATGAAGCTCCACGCGCCCCCCAGCTGGAGCCAAGCGGGCCAGAGCAGTCCGAACAGCGCATTGATGGCGGTTCCGCCGATCCAAGTCTGAATTCCAAACCAGCCGCAGGCCACTAGTGAGCGGAGGATCGATGGTACGTGTGCACCATAGACGCCGAAAGCCGCGCGGGCGAAGACGGGAAATGGGATTCCATAGCGCGTTCCGGCGTGGGCATTCAGGATGAGAGGGACCAGGACGATTACATTTCCCAGGAAAATGGCGAGCAGGGATTGCCACCAATTCATGCCCGATCCGACCATGGCCGCGGCCAGCAAGTAGGTCGGAATACACACACTCATACCAACCCACAGCGAGGCGATATGCCAGAGGTTCCAGCTCCGCAGGCTAAGCGGCACCGGATCCAGGTCGGAATTGCTCAGCAGCGATGTTGTCGCCGAGGTCGCGGCTCTTGCGGACCCACTGCTCATGAACCCCTCTCCTTCCTCAAGGTCACCTGGACCCGTTGCCACGACTCTCTCAGCACCCGTCGCGTCAAGACTCGGGCCAGATGCTGGCGAAAGGCAACTGTGGCATGGACATCGTCCAGGGGTTGCACGTCACCCTCTCCGGCGAGTCGGGCTGCCTCTTCGATCAGTGGCTCCGAGAGAACGTCTCCCTCGAGACGAGCTTCTGCCTGCCGTCCTCGAACCACCCCATCCCCTGCACTCAGATAGCCGAGGCGAGCGGATGTGACACGGCCCTGCTCGTCCAAAGGGATGATCGCCGCCACCCCCATCAGAGCGTAATCGCCATGGCGGCGAGCCACTTCCTGAAACCCCCAGCCAATCCGGTCGGGCATGTCGGGTAATTCGATCTCGGTTAATAGCTCGTCGGGCTGGCGAGCGGCTTGAAACATCCCCTGAAAGAACTCACTACAGGGCAGCCACCTTTCCTGGGATGAGTTGCTTAGTTTCAGCCGTCCATTCAGAACGGAAACCACCACCGGCAGCTCAGCCGAAGGGTCGGCATGGGCCAGACTCCCCCCCAGGGTGCCTCGCGTGCGGATCTGGTAATGGGCGATGTGGGGCATAGTGGCGGCCAGCAAAGGGCTGTGGTTGGCGATCACAGGGTCCTTCTCCAACCTGCGCTGCCTGCCCATCGCACCAATCGTGAGTCTTTCCTCGCTCTGGTGGAGTCCGCTAAGTCCTTCCACTCGATTCAGGTCGACTAGAACCGCCAGCTGGGCCAGTCGGAAGTTGAGGGTCGGGACCAGACTCTGACCTCCGGCCAGAACTGTTGCCTCATCCCCGTACTGGGTCAGGATTTTGTGAACTTCCTCGATGTGCCGGGCGGCATAGTACTTGAAAGCGGGAGGCTTCATACGGTATTCCCCGCACCTTGCTGAATGGCCTGCCTCTCCGTGAGAATCTCGAAGAGCCGGTTCGGGCTGAGCGGGATCTCCAGGATCTCGACTCCCCACTGCCGCAGGGCGTCATCCACAGCCTGGGCGAAGAGGGCTCCGGTTGGAATCGCTCCCGCTTCGCCCGCTCCTTTGATTCCGAGTGGGTTGAGAGGCGATGGGGTCTCGATATGATCGGTCTCGATGGCCAGCATATCACCCGCCGTGGGAAGCAGGTAATCCATCAAAGATGCGTTGAGAAGTTGACCAGAATCGTCGTAAATCAGCTGTTCGAAAAAGGCATTTCCGATCCCTTGAGCGACTCCTCCATGAATCTGTCCTTCCAGAATCAATGGATTGATCACGGTTCCGCAGTCGTGCACCACGACATAGCGCTGGATCTCGACCTGGCAGGTCTCGGGGTCGATCTCGATGAGCATCGCATGGACACCGCTGGCAGTGGCTCCCGAGGGAGGTCCAAAATAAGAAGTGGCTTCCAGTCCCGGCTCCGTGCCCGGCTCGACAGCACCCCTCAAAGGATTGGCTTCGGCCGCCAGGCGACCCAGCGAGATGGCGCTACCCGGAGCTCCCCGCACCATCACCTGACCCTCTCTCAGTTCGAGATCCTCTTGCGCCGCTTCCAGCAGTTCCGAAGCCAGCTTGAAAATCTTCTTCCGCACCGCAACCGCGGCGGCATGGCAGGCGTTGCCCGCCACTACGGCACCCCGGCTGGCAAAGGGTCCCGTCCCCCAGTGGAAGACACTCGTATCGCCGGTGACGACCCGTATTTGAGACGGTTCGACTCCGAGCTGCTCCGCGGCAAGCTGGGCAAAGCTCGTGAAATGGCCTTGGCCCTGCGTCCCGACCCCGGTCGCCAGATTGACGGTGCCGCTCGGTTCGATCGAGATTCGGGCGCCTTCATAGGGTCCAATTCCCGTTCCCTCGACGTAGCAGACAACCCCAATACCGCGCAGCCGCTCTGGTTTCTCACTCCCTGGATCCAGCTTTTGGGAATCCCGAAACTTCCGATAGCCGATCAGCTCCAAGGCCCGGTCCAGGGCTGGCTCATAGTTGCCGCTGTCATATTCGAGAGGAGCGAAGTCCTGACAGATGATTTCGTGGTTATGCGGGAACTCCTCCGGTTTGAGGAGATTACGACGGCGGATTTCGGCCGGATCGAGCCCCAGTTCCCTTCCCGCCAGGTCGAGCAACCGCTCCATCACGAAGACTCCATGCTGGCGGCCCGCACCTCTTACCGGAGTGACGATGGTCTTGTTCGTAAAGACGGCCTGGAATTCGCTGTAATAGTGGGGTACGCGGTAGGGACCGAGCAGAGTGCACTGGCTGTTGATGGGAACCGTCAGGCCGTAAGGGTTGTAGGCACCACAGTCGTGAATGAAACAATCCCTCACTCCCAGAATGTGTCCATCTTCGTCGACCGCCAATTCAGCTTCGTGGATCTGATTACGCTCCTGGGTGGTGGCATAGAAATTCTCCCGCCGATCCTCGACCCATTTCACCGGCCGGTGCAACTGCTGGCTGGCCCATGGAATGAGGATTTCTTCCGGGTAGAACATCATGATCTTGGGTCCGAAGCCTCCACCGATATCGGGGGCAATGACCCGGACCTGGGATTCCAACAGTCCAAACATTCCCGCCAACCCATTTCGAATCGGAATCGGAGCTTGAGTGGTATCCCAGATTGTGAGCTGTTGGGTTCTCTCGTCCCAATCTGCCACGACGGCCCGGTTTTCGATGGCGGCCGAAGCTCCCCGATCGTAGTAAAACTTGCGGCGCACGGTCAGAGCTGCAGCATCTCGGACACCCTCATAATCCCCCTTCTCCTGGACGAGATGGGAGGCCAGATTGCTTTCCAGATCATCATGAATGCGCGGTGCGTCCGGCGCTAGCGCCGATTCCAGCCGGACGACCGGTGGGAGATACTCGATCTCCACCGAAATGTCTTCCAATGCATCTTCTGCGATGTACGGACTCTCGGCGATGACGACGGCCAGCGGTTCTCCCGCATGGCGGACCTTACCTCGCGCCAACGGGACCTGAGTCCGAGCCACGAAGAAAGCTCCCTCCACTGGCGGTGGAGGAACGAGAAGAGGGCCTGGAGTCCATAAATCTCCCAAATCGTCCGCCGTGTATACAGCCAGAACTCCCGGTCGGGCGCGGGCCGCCTCGACCTCAATGGAGCGGATCCGCCCATGGCAAAGTCGCTCCGCAAGAAGGCTGCATGGGCCATCCGCGGGCGGTTGACATCGGCGACGAAGAGTCCCTTGCCGGTGAGGAGTCGGGGATCTTCGGTTCGAAGGACGGGCTTCCCAAACCAACGAGTGGCCACGGCTAGGCGCCCTCCACGGGGGAGGCGAGCCTGGGCGGCGGGTATTTACGAGCTGCCAGTTGCACCGCTCGGACGATGTTCTGGTACCCGGTGCAACGGCACAGGTTTCCTCCCAGGAGCTCGCGAATCTCTTGCTCGGAGGGATCCTGGTTTTCCTCCAGAAAGGGCAACACCGTGAGCAGGATCCCGGGGGTACAGAATCCGCACTGCAGTCCGTGGGCTTCCTGAAAGGCCTCCTGCACAGGATGCAGATCCTGGCCACCAGCCAGTCCTTCCACGGTGGTGATCCGCATGCCTTCCATCTGAATGGCAAACATGAGGCAAGAGCGAACGGGTTCGCCGTCGATCAGAACAGTGCAGGCCCCACAAACACCGTGCTCACATCCGACATGAGTTCCTGTCAGGTCCAGCTGATCTCGCAGGAAATCGCTCAGTAGCAGCCGCGGCTCAACCTGCTCGATAATCTCCGACCCATTGACCGTCAAACAGACAGTCATCTGCTGCCCAAGAATCTGATTCTGCACGGAGAGGGAGGCTGCTTCCGACATCTGGAGATCATCGCAGTTCGGTCCGACGAGATGCAAGGAAAGTCGTCCTGCTAAGCGAGGTAGGTCTCGCCCAGCGTCGGGCCCAGCCTAACGAGGCTCCTCAGACCGACAATGCGTGGCTTGGATCTTCGGCAGCAAAGCGAATCGAGGAAGGGAGTGGATCGGCGAAATAGCTAGTGCACTGTCCGGGAAGTATCCGTTGCCAATTCGGGATGAGTTTTGATCGCCAGCGAGGCGCGCAAGGCAGTCATACCCAGGGTCTTCCGACGTCGCGAAACAAAGCTGGCGGTCAAAAGGCGCCCGAAGTGGCATCGGGAACTTTCCGGACAGTGCACTAGGAACCTAAACTTGACTCAATCGTCTGGATAAACCGCGGACCAACCTTCTCAGGGTCGCCGAGAGTGTTTCCCTAGGCACCGAAGGAGCCGACAAGGGCCTGCGGTGCAGGCACCGGAAGGTTGCCAAGCCCGGAATCAGAGTGCCCTGCCGGGACGCAACGACGCCTTGGAAGTGCCGGTGGTTCAGGCCGCTGTTGCGGCTTCGCCACCGGCTAGTCTCCGTCACCACCGTGCTGGGTGAAGATCCGTCCTGCAGTGCCGAAACGCATTGCCAGCTGTTACTGGCCGTTGTCTCCGACCGGTATGCCTCCGACAGACGGTTCCATAAGGAATGACTGATTGCTGCCGCCCACAAATGTGTTGAAGTAGGTACCAGTCACGGCGTCGAAGTCGGCTACAACCCAGGCATAGCCGAGAAATCTCGATCGGCGGGTTCTCGGTCGGGGAAAAGAGCCGTCAGAATCTCCCTCAGGTTTACCGTGTAGGTGCCGCCCGACGACAGGCTGCCGTCAGCGTCGAGCCCGCTCCCCACTTCCGGAAAGTCTGCGGTGTGGAATTGATAATTTGTGCCCGATTGGTTGTAAAGAAAGATCCACAAGGAACCTGACTCGTCGCCGCCGCTGGGCAAGCCGTTCACCGGTGGAGTACCTAAGATATTGCTGATCGACATTGCACTGTTGGCCGTCGCCCCATCGTCGAGCGAAGCCAGGAAACTGGCAAGCAACGCGGTTTGACTGGTGGTGGCAGCGCCATTTAAGAATGTGATCGGCCCCTCCTGAGCCATACCGGTTAGGCTGAATGCCACCAAGAGGATAACTCCGAAAAACAGGATCGCTCGCACTTTGCTCATGCCGTCTCTCCTTACTACGAGTTGAGTATTTACAATGGCCAATATAAGAGATGCGCTTTGTGAGCCGAAGTCGAGGAGGAACTTGCTCACCCCATCGCCAAGTCGATTGCGCTGGGCGGATTGCTTTTATTCTCCTGGATTCTAGCTAATCACACTCCTCAGATAGAATCGCTGGGAGTGTAACATAATTGACTGAAAAGACTAGGGTGGTGTCCTAGGACACTACCAAGGCTCCCAGCGGAGCTTCGCCTCAAACCGACGAGGCCGGAAGAACAAATGCCGGGAGTTTTGGCGTCAACCTGAGACTCTTTCCCGCCCCCCTTCGCCAAGGCTTCGGAGGAGAGGTGCCTATCAGGTAAATATTCCCTTCAGAGTGAAAAAGAAGAATGCTGCCAGAAGAGCGCCTGCCGGTAGTGTGATGATCCAAGACAAGACGATCCGGCCGACGGTTCGAAGATCAAGCGCTGCGATTCCTCGACTCAGCCCTACTCCCATGACAGCACCGACCAAAATGTGAGTGGTCGAAACCGGCATGCCGGTTCTCGAAAACAGGACAACGATCGCCGCGGCTGCGAGTTCGGCTGAAAAACCGCGGGTGGGGGTTAGCTCGGTGATGTGAGCACCAATGGTCCGCATGACTCGATAGCCCATGGTTGCCAGGCCGACCACGATTCCGAAGCCCCCGAGAAGCAGAATCCAGAAAGGGAGGCCGGACGATTGCGCAACATGTCCGCCCGATCGCACGATGCTGAAGACAGCCGCCAGCGGGCCAATCCCGTTAGCCACGTCATTTGAACCGTGAGCAAAAGCCATAGCACAGGCCGTAAAGACTTGCATGGGGGCAAACACTCGCTCCACGCTGGCAAACTGAAAATGTGCGTCCGCTTCTGGATCGGCTTGTCGACGCCGGATAAGGAGCCAGCCGACAGCCGCGGTCCCGAGTCCAAAGAGGGTGGCCCAGAACAGGCTCTGTTGAACAGACAATTCGAGATCCAGGTGTTTCAGGCCTTTGAACAATGTTACGAGCGCAATCAGGAAACCCAGCAAGAAGATGTAGACGGGCCCGTACTTCTTCGCATTATCGAAAGGTCGATCAGTATTCAGAATGAAGTGCCGAATGCTGACCATCAGCAACAAAGCAAGCGCCCCACCCAGGATGGGGGAAACCAGCCAACTGGCAGCTATCTGCCAGACCTTTCCCCAATAGACGGCATCCGGGCCGATTCCTACAAGTGCGAAGCCGACCAGGGCACCGACGATACTATGGGTAGTGGATACCGGCCACCCTTTGGCAGTGGCTAACATCAACCAGACTCCTGCACCGAGCAGGGCTGCCAGCATTCCGAAAACGAGGAGTTCCGGCCGATCGAGCACAGGAGTCGGATCCACAATGCCCTTTCGGACCGTCTCCGTGACGTTCCCGCCTGCCAATACCACTCCAGCAAATTCGAAGACAGCGGCTATCAGGATGGCTTGTTTGAGAGTAATCGCCCGAGAACCCACTGATGTTCCCATGGCATTGGCGACATCATTGGCTCCGATTCCCCAGGTCATGTACAGACCGAAAGCGGCGGCAAGACCGATAAACCAGATGCCGTGGGATTCGAGAATTTCCATTGCTTAGGCCTGCAAACCAAAATTAGGTGACGACATATATTGTGAGCGCGACGCGAGTCAGATGGTTTGCAGGACTCAACGTGCGACGAGAAGACGCAGGCGGTTGCCGGCCTTCTCGGCATAGTCGGCAAGATCGCCTATCCATTGCAGCAACTGATACCAGAAGACAACCGAAACGGGCGCGATTTCGTCCTCGTGCTTAAACAGGAGGCGGCCCAGAGTGATGCCCATGTCGTCGGTTTCGTCCTCGACCGAATTCAGCTCTGTGATCATCTGCTCGACTTTAGAAACTTGCCGCCCTCGAAAGCCTATTTCCAGCAACTCATCCAGCTCTTCAATGACCTTCGCGCAGAGATGGCAAACCGAAACGCATTCCCGGACGTAATCGAGCAGGGGCTCAACCATGGGATCTGGAATCTGCATCGGTCTCTCGTAGAGCAAACCGGCAATGTCTTGAGCCATATCTGCGATCGAGTCCTGCATATCCAGCACTTCCAGCAAATCTCGCCGGTTCACCGGAAGGAACAAACCGCGAGGCAAATGCTGCCTCAGTTTGTTCTTGATTTGATCGGCCTCTTCCTCCAATTCGAAAATCTTGAGCTTGATCTGCTTGATCCTGTCGCGATCTTGCTGAGCCAGAGCTTCGAAGAGCGGGGGTATCTGGTCGACGCATCGGATCACTACGCGGATATGATCCTGCAAAGCACGAAATGGATTCGGACCGAAAAGGCTTGCCAGAGGATTCGTTGTACCCAAGTTTCTTCTCCGTACTTCCTTGGATCTCGAGTCGGCCTCATGTTATCAGGTTGGCAGAGTGAACAGAACCTAGATATCGGAGCCGCAAGTGGAAGCGTCGCGCCGGTTTTAAGCGGAGTTTCGGCAGATCGTGGCCACGCTTTCCCGCGCTCGCGCTGCCGCTTGGCGCTCTGAAATTGGGCGCCCGATCGGCCCGACCGTCCCCCCATTTCCCGACCGACCTGCTTGCCGTTCCCTGTGCCCCTCTGCTAGGCTCCAGAATTCGCGTGCTTCGTTCTTCTTTCTGGGCAAATACAGGGGTACGCAAAGATGGGACCTTCCAAATTGAGGCTGGCACAGAAGCCAGAACATGGCCGTGTACTGCCTCTCCTTCTTATATGGCTGCTGCGAGCTTTGCTTTTTTCGTCCGGGGCCCAGGCGGCACAGTCGATTGACGCGGTGCGTCAACTGATCTCGCAGGGTGAATTCGCGCGGGCTGAGGCTTGGATTGATCGTCAGCGAGAATTGAAGCAAGAACCAGAACTCGATTACCTGCTGGGTTTTATCAGAATCCAGCAATATCGTTACCCGGAGGCGGAATCACTTCTGCAACGGGCTTTAGAGACAAAATCCGATGAAGCCGACTGGTGGCTTGCGCTGGCCAAGAGTCAGCTCGAGCAGAGAAAAAATCTTCGAGCACGAAGTTCACTCGATCGCGGCATTGCCCAACGGGACGGGCCCGACCTTCATTTCGCAAGAGCCATGTGTGCACTCAACCTGGGAGACCTTGACCAGGCCGAGAGAGATCTTCGCGTCACCGTACAGATGTCCCCCGGAAACAGCGAGGCCCTCTTCAAACTGGCCCAAATACTCTACGATCGAGGAAACCCGGAAGAATCTCATCCTCTCCTTCTGCGAGCTCTCGAGGTGACTCCCAGTCATTTGGAAGCTCGAGTTCTGCTGGGCCAAACAGCCTTGCGGCTGAGCGACACAACAGCAGCCCGCAGAGCATTCGAGACCGTCCTAACACGAGTGCCAGGCCACGTCACAGCTCTTTATAACCTGGGCCGCCTTCTCTTGAATTTGGGAGACCGCGAGTTGGGCGGTCAGCGTTTGGAAGAATTCCGAATCGCCAGTCGGCAAGAAGATCAGTTGCAGTTTCTCCGTGAGGCACTCAAGAAAGAGCCATTGAACCTCCCTGGCCGATTGAAGCTCGTTCGACTGGCCCTGGCTTCGGGGCGTAACGAAGAAGCCATCGAGAATCTGTCAATCAGCCAACGACTGGCTCCGCGCAACCAAGAAGTGTATCTGCTGTTGGCCGATGCCTATCAACGATCGAGACAAACTGAGGACGCACTCCGAGCCGCCCGCTTTGCGAGGACGCTGGGTGGGAGTGGACAGTGAAAGCCGCATTCGGGCTCCTCCTAGTTCAGAGTGTTGGGTCGACTACCGGCTGCACCGGCGCCAAAAAGGAGGAGCACGATAGCAGCGATCCTGCCCCTTCGTCCCAATTGGCTCAGGTTGCTGAGGACTCCTGGTTCCTTGACATTACTGACCAGTCAGGGATCGACTTCGTCCATGTAAACGGTGCCAAGGGACAGAAGTATCTGCCGGAAATCATGGGCGCCGGGGGGGCTGTGCTCGATTTCGACCGTGACGGTTTCATGGACATCTTCCTGGTTCAATCAGGACACATCGCGGGCCAGAATCAAGCGCCCAGTCAGCTCCCAGACAGGCTCTTTCGCAATCGAGGTAATGGCACTTTTGAAGACCTGACGCAAGAAGCTGGGATTGGGCCCGGGAATTACGGGATGGGAGCCGTTGCGGGAGACTTCGACGGGGACGGCGACGGAGACAGCCGACTCGATATCATCGTCACCAACCTCAACAACGAAGCGAATGCTCTTTATCTGGGGGATGAAGGGCAGTTCAGGTATCAGACAAGAGCGGCCGGCCTTTATGCCGGGTCGTTCAGGCCGGTTGGATTCGGTGTCGATCTGGTCGATCTGGACAATGATCAGGACTTAGATATCCTGGTGACCAACGGCCATGTCATGGACAACATTGACCGAATCGATGAAGGTCAAACCTTTCCGCAGCCAACTCAGATCCGTCTGAATGATGGGAGCGGTAACTTCCACGAGCTCACGGCGGCTGAAGTGGGCGATCCGTCCACTCCCAGGGTGGGAAGACTAGCTTGACGCTGGACTACGATAACGACGGAAAGATGGACGTCCTGATTACGTCTAACAATGGCCGGGCGCAACTCTTTCGCAATCAGGCACCGACCGGCAACTGGATAGGGTTCCACTTGTTGGGAAGGGGTCAGAACCGAGCTGCGCTGGGGACCCGAGTGTGGATGACCAGCGCTGACCGGCAGCAGATGCAAGAACGCAAGTCGTCGAGTAGCTATCAAAGCAGCGGAGACCCGAGACTCCACTTTGGCTGGGGGATGAATTCTTCGGCTCAAGAAGTCAGGATTCGCTGGCCCTCGGGCGAGATTCAGGTTTTTCGCGATCTCGAAGCGAATCATTACTATCGAATCGAGGAAGGCGGCCGACCCGAGCTGCTGGAAGTCGCCGGAGGCAACGAAGGGGATGCGCACCAGGTCTCGAACAGGCTCCTGGGCTCCCGATCAGGCTTCTCCGGAATCGCTCCTGGTGGAAGTTGATTCCGATTCTCTTCGGATTGGCCGCCCTCAGCTGTGATGCGGCTCCCCCTGACTCCTCGGAGACTCCCCTCCCTTCCCCTGATCAGGCCTTATCAGAGCCCTATTTTCGGGAAGTGAGCTTGCCAACCGGTCTCGATTTTATTCATGACCCGGGTCAGCATTCTCCTTATTACATGCCCCAGATCATCGGTTCGGGTGGAGCTCTGTTCGATTACGACGGGGATGGGGACCTGGACATCTACCTGGTCAGTGCGGCCGGCGAGAATCAACTCTACCGCCGGGACGAGGGCCGGTTCGTCAATGTCACCCGTGAGGCGGGTCTGACCGACCGGGAGTATGGAATGGGTTGTGCCGTCGGGGACATCGATAACGATGGTGACCTTGATCTCTTTGTCACCAACCTCGGACACGACCGGCTTTTTCTGAACGAAGGAACCCCGTCGATCAGCCAGGATAGTGAAAAGCTCTCGCTGGCAGCGGGGAACTTTCGAGAAGTATCGGAGAAAGCCGGGATTCGAGAGGACACCTGGTCGACTTCGGCGACATTCCTGGACTTCGATCGCGATGGCTTTCTCGATCTCTACGTGGCCACCTACCTAAACTACGATCCGTCGCGGTCTTGCACCGATATTTCAGGGCAGCCCGAATACTGCGGACCGAAGTCGTTCCCAGCAACTCCCGACATCCTCTACCGGAACATCGGGGATGGGAGCTTCCGAGACGTTTCCAGAGCCTCCGGCATCGGGCTGGTTGCCGGGAAGGCGCTGGGAGTTCTGGTAGAGGACTACAATTCCGATGGCTGGCCAGATCTGTGCGTGGCCAATGACGGGGAGGAGAATTTCCTTTGGATGAATCAAGGGAATGGCCGGTTTGAGAACGAGGCTCTCCTGCGGGGGGCCGCCCTCAACCTCTTCGGACAAGCCGAAGCCAGTATGGGAGTGGCTGCCGGTGATATCGATGGCGATGGTCTACCGGATCTGTTCATGACCCATCTAGATCGCGAAACCAATACCCTCTACCGGAATTTAGGAAATGGACAATTCGAGGACCAGACATCGGCAACCGGTTTGGGGAGTCCCAGCTTGCCCTTCACCGGCTTCGGCACACTGTTCCTCGACTTCGATCTAGACGGATATCTGGACCTTTTTGTTGCCAATGGTAAAGTGCGCCGGGGAGGACCCGCACCCAAGGCTGAGAATATCTGGACCGAATATGCTCAGACCAATCAGCTGTTTGAGAATGACGGTCGGGGAAGATTTAGCGATCTGTCGGACCAGACCGCGGGCCTGACAGTTACGCCCCAAGTCAGCCGCGGTGCCATGGCCGGGGATTTCGACGGAGACGGAGATCTGGACATTCTTGTCACCAATAGCAATGGGCCGGCTCGTCTCTATGAAAACAGGATGCCCCGAAAGGGGCACTGGCTGACCGTGCGGGCCATCGATCCGGTACTGAGGACAGATGCCATTGGAGCGATCCTCTGGCTGAAAACCTCGAGCGGAACCCAGAGAAGAATGATCACCTCCAACTACAGCTACCTCTCGGCCGGACCTCCATGGGCCTACTTCGGAACCGGCGCAGCCAGCGAGGTCGTAGAGATGGAAGTGCTCTGGCCAGACGGAAACCGCGAAGTATTCCAAATCGATGGAATTGACCGGCTGGTGGAGCTCCGGAAGGGCAGCGGGACAAAATGAAGCCGACAATGCGTCGATTATGCGGGCTCCTGTTGCTCGCGTCCGGATGCGTCTATTCGGGATCTGGGATAGCAGAGCGCCTCCCGATCGTCGATTTGTCCTCCGCCGAGGCCCCGGTTCGGGAGGCTATCCGGAAGACCGAAGAAGCCTTACGAATCGAACCAAATACGGCCCAACGCTGGGGAGAGCTGGGGATTCTCTTTCATGGGCACAAGCTGCTTCAGCCAGCCGTCATTTGTTACCGGGAAGCTGCACGCCTGGATTCGGCGGATTACCAATGGCCCTATCTGGCGGCATTGGCCCTGCGCACGGTCGATCCCGAAGAGTCCCTCCGGAGCTTCCAAACAGCTGAAGAACTCGATCCCCAAAACCCAGCTTTCTTTGTCAATTCCGGGAATCTGTTCCAACAGTTGGACGAGCTGGAGCAGGCCCGACTCCGTTACTCAAAAGCGCTGAGGCAGAATCCGAGATCAAGCCACGCGCTCCTGGGCCTGGCCCGACTGGACAGTCGGGCTGGGGAGCTCGAACGAGCCCGACAGAGTTTGGAGGAAGCATCCACCGTGGCCCCCCGTCTCGGTGAGGTCGATGTGCTTCTGGCTCAAATCTGCCTCAGATTGGGCGATGAACTTGCCGCAAAAAGGCACCTCCTTCTAGCCCAGGCCCGTCCCGACCCGTCGATTCCCGGTGATCCTGTTTTTCGGCTCGTGCTCGAGGCTGGCGTCAGTTCTCAGGCTCGATCCACCCGTGGACTGACGATGGCAAAGCAGGGCAAGTACGCTGAGGCCGAGAAACTTTTTCGAGAGGTGCTCGACATTCGGCCCGGAAACTCCCGCGACTTGTCGAATCTGGGAGCCGCTCTGGCTGGCCAAGGAAAGCTCCAGGAAGCCATCCTGTTGTATCGTCAGGCTATCCGAGAGCATGAACAGGACGCCTTTGCACACCACAATCTGGACCTCGCCCTGCTCGAGCTGGGGCGGCCCGCGGAAGCCGAAAGCCATGTGTCGGAGGCCCTCCAAGTCGATCCCTCCTACGGAGACGCCTATCACACCCGAGGATTGATCCAACTTAGCCGGCAGGAGCCGGGGCCGGCTCTCGGATCCTTCCGCCGGGCGTTGCAACATCAGCCCGGCAATGTAGCAGCCCGCAATAACCTGGCCCGAATCCTTGCTCTCGAAGGCAAACCGGGACCGGCCGTCGAGGAGTGGCAGCTGGCCTCGCAAATCGACCCCTTCGATCCGGAGCCTCTCTATAATCTGGGGACTGCTCTGATGCTGGCTCGCCGCTACAACGAAGCCATCGATGCCTTCGAACGAGGTATTCGAGTGGCCCCTTCAAGCTCGCTCATGTTGCGGAGTCTGGCTTGGCTCCTAGCAACGACCTGAGCCGGATCTGCGGGATGGAACTCGCGCTCTCGATTTGGCCCAGCGAGTTCATGAGGGCCTTCCAAAAGACCCCCATTCCGCCAATCTTCTGGCTGCGGCACTGGCACAAGCGGGTCGCTTTCAGGAAGCCGCCTCGATGGCGAGCCAGGGCGTCGAGTTGGCTCGAGCGTCGAACCAAGCCGCGCTGGCCCGACAGATCGCAAGCCGGAAAACCCTCTATCAGCGACAGCAACCCTACCGTCTTCCCTAGGCACCTCTCCCTTGCAACTTGCTTAGAGTCGGGTCAAGTTTCCGAAACTGGGAACTGACTGCCACTTGGCGTCGTTGTCGGTGCCTAGCCCGGATTATGCAAGAGATCCGGATTCGAGTGGATTGGGGACCAGAAAAAATGCCGTAGCTCTCTGATATAAAAGGGTTTATTAAACAAATCCTTATCGGAGAACTACGGCAATGTCAAACCCAGTCTGTCAGACCACCCTGGCATTTCACTCGCACACACAAATCACGGCTCGTTTTGATGGTGGGAACCTGACTTCCGATGCCGGATGGCTGTTGTTTGGTTCCCTGGATCGGCAAGATCGACTCTGCGAGGACTTCAGTTCGTGTATTGCGGATAGCCGGGACCAACGCTACGTTCGTCATGAGCAGTTACAGCTGATCCGACAACGAGTCTTTCAGATCGTTGCCGGGTACGAAGACTGCAATGACGCGGACACGCTGCGCTCGGATCCCATGCTCAAGACCGTCTGTGATCAGTTACCTGAGAGCGATCCTGACTTGGCCACCCAGGCAACTTTTTCCCGTTTGGAAAACTCTGTCAGCAAGAAGGATCTCATGCGTCTGAGCCGGGGGTTCCTACAGCGTTATGTCCGCTCGCTGAAGAAGAGACGCCCCGACCCGGTCATCTTGGACCTGGACAGTACTGACGACCACACTCACGGCCAACAGGAATTCTCTTTTTACCACGGCTATTACCGAAACCACATTCTGCATCCTTGGCTGATCTTCGATGCCGTTACGGGGGACCTGGTCACTGTCGTATTGAGGCCTGGAAACAAGGGGGCTGCCTCTCACATCGTTCCTATTCTGAAACGAATCGTGAAAGCCATTCGACGAGAAGTTGGCAAGGAACTTCAAATTGAGATCCGGGCCGACAGCGGCTTTGCCACGCCTCGGCTCTACGAGTTCTGTGAATCTGAAGAGAACAAACTCCAATATGTCATTGGGTTAAGCCGGAACCCCCGCCTGCAACAGATGGTCGAGCCGATGCTCGAGTCGACTCGACTCAGGTTCGACGAGTTCGAGGAAAAACAGCGTCAGTTTGACGAGTTTCTTTATCGAGCCGGCAGCTGGGATCGATTCCGTCGCGTCATCGTCAAAGTGGAAGTCGACCATCGGGGGATCAATCGTCGCTTTGTGGTCACCAACCGAGACGACCTCTCTTCCCAGTCCCTTTATGATCACTACACCGATCGAGGACAGTCGGAGAACTTCATCAAGGCTTTTAAGAACCATCTGAGTATGGATCGGCTGAGCTGTCATCGATTCCTGGCCAACCAGTTTCGACTTCTCCTGCATGGGCTGGCTTACCAGATGTTCGTCCGACTCCGCGATTATCTGTATGGAACCCCCTGGCAGAAACTCGAAATCGAAACTTTGCGTCGCCGGGTCCTCAAAATTGGGGCGCGGGTTCGACAAACCACTCGACGCATCTGGGCCCATCTTTCCTCCGGCTTTCCGGAGCAGGACCTTTTCCTCCTCGTCTTGAATCGCCTTAACTCCAGCTAGCCTCTCCTAGCTCCCGAATGATCGTTTAGGACACTCATTCAGGCCCAACTCCGTCTGAAATTCACTCCCCCACCTACTCCACACGGCTCGTCCACAGAGATCCCTCGAAAATCCGCCTGTCGCACCTTCGATCTCCCGATTTGGGCCACTTTCGACTCTCTTTTCAACTCCGGCCTACGGTTCTTGCATAATCCGGGCTAGTGGGGCCGGATGGGCTCGACCGCCGGTCCTGAAGATGGCGGCAGGATCATTAGAGCTCTGTAAGGGTGAATGAGGTCGCTTGACGATGGGTGGATTCGCGCCCCACTTTTCAGAGCCCGAGCCTGCGAGGGGGGAAAGGGTCTCAGGTGGACGCCAAACTCCCGGCATTTCTTCTCCGGGCCTCGTCGGTTTGAGGCGGAGCTTCCCTCTTCCTTGGCATTTCAGAAAACCGCGCCCGGCATGCTATCCTGGGCAACCTTTTCGGCAAGCTTTGCCGGAAAAGGAACATTTTGACCAGAAATTAGTTTCTGGCCCGCCTGCCCCTACCAGAGCGTGTCGCCAATCGACGGCGAAGGTTTGTCTCCAATGAAGAGTAACGGAAAAGGAATTGGAATCTGTATGAAACGAGCAAGATTTCTAATCGGATTTGGACTAGTCGCGCTGAGTGCGAGCGCTGTCTTGGCATCCACCTTAATGCACATGAACTTGCAAAAACTGTGCAGCGGGGCGGAGAGCATTTTCTTGGGGAAAGTGGTTTCGATCTCGGAAGAACTCATCGAAGCGGGCGGAGGACGCATCCCGGCCGTGATCTACAAGTTAGAGGTCACAGAAACTTTCAAAGGTAGTTTTGCGACAGAGAAAGGGATCCAGATCGCCGAAGTTAGGATGTTGGGGACTCTCAAACAGGTCGAGAGCGGCCGGCCGGTGATTCCCGGCGCGCCGGTGCTGCGGCAGGGCACCGAGTACTTGTTGATGGTGGGGCCCGCCGGACCGATTGGTCTGACTTCGACGATCGGACTTGGCCAGGGATGCTTTGGCGTTTCCGAGACCAAGCAAGGCAAAGTCGCGATCAATGGCTACGGTAACGCCGGTCTCTTCGCCAGCATGAACTCTGGCGGCTTGGCCAGTGGCCAGGTCCTTCCCTATGCCGCTCTGGCAAATATGATTCGGAACATCGTGGGAGGGGGGAACTAATGCGAAATCAGAAACTCTTCTGGTTGACGACATCACTGATTCTGCTATCCATTCCTCTCTTCGCTGGAGGACCTCTCAATTTGAACCCGAGTGACCCCGATGGGGTCGAGCGTTGGCCAGGCGGTGGTGCCGGCATTCCCTTCAATACGGATTTTGGCGGACTCGACCCTCTCACGAATGGCGACGCAATCACGATGGTGCTGGATTCTTTGGTCGCCTGGACGGTTGTCCCGACTGCCTCCAATACCTATAGCAATGACGGCCCCATCGGCTTCGATGTCGACTCGACCAACTTCGCCCCTTTCATTTCAAATCTATTCTCTGGGACGAATGGCTCGGATGGGTTGAGTCCGGTCGTCTTCGACGAGGACGGCTCGATCTTTGCGATGCTCGGCTTTGGCCCCGGTGTTCTGGGCTTTGCCAGCCCTGACACATTCCTGCCCGACGGAACGCCGATCGAAGCGGTCTGCTTTCTCAACGGGGGGTCGATCCTGGCTGGGTTTCCAGTCGCCGATTTCGAGGGCGTGACCGTCCATGAATTCGGTCATTACAGTGGGCTGGCCCACACCGTGGTCAACGGCCAGAACATTGCTCTAGGTGACACTTCCGGCCCGACCCCCTTTAACACCTACGGCGACGCACCTGCCGATCAAGTCGAGACGATGTACCCTTTTGCGATCATCGGAGGCGGGCAGGTGACTCCTCACGCCGATGACATCGGGATTCTTTCCTTCCTTTACCCGGAGCCTGGCTTCTTTGCAGGCAGCGGTACCATTAGCGGGACGATCCTGGGCCCCAACGAGATCACACGTCTCACCGGAGTCAACGTGATCGCGCGCAATACCAGCGACTCCTTTGTCGACGCCGTCTCCGCCATCTCAGGAGATCGGGGTGAAACCGGAGAATACACGATCAACGGCCTGACGCCGGGAGCCGACTACGAACTCTTTGTGGACACGATCCTGGCTGGAGGGTTCAGCACACCGAGGTTGGTTCCGTTGCCGGGTCCGGAGGAATTCTACAATGGCCCCGACGAGTCCAATGGTACAAGCTTCCCCGACCCGCCCGATGACGCGGTGGCCATCACCCCGGCGGCAGGCGTTCCGGAGACCGGGATCGACATCATCTTCAACAACCTCTTTGCGCCGGGTGATCCACTGCCGGTTGGAGATGATGGGTTCCAACAGGTTTTTCTCCCGTTTGAGCACACGCTGTGCGGGCAGAAGTTCTCCTCCGTCTTCGTCAATGCAAACGGCAACCTCAGTTTTGGTGCTGGCTCCACGGACTTCACGGAGAGTGCGCCCGAAATGCTGTCGGGCCCACCTCGAATTGCCGGTGTGGGGGACGATCTAAGTCCTTTCAATCTGATAACCGGAGCCCCCCAGGGGAGTGTGTTCTTCACCCAGGACAAGAAGAAATTCCTCACCGTCCATTGGGAAGACGTGCCCGAATTCGCGAACAGCGGTTCCAACACATTTTCGATCACGCTCGAGAACAAGAAGATCAAGGTCGAGTACGACGACGTCTCGGCCCTGGACGGTCTGGCCGGAGTCAGCTGCGGCGGACTCTATGGGTCGGGCTTCGAGCCAGAGGTCGATCTGACGATGCTAGCGTCAAGCAAGAAGAAGCCGAAGAAGATCAAGCTCAACGACGAAGCAGCCGTATATGAGCTGTTCAGCAGCTTAGACAACGACCTGCCGATGATGATGCTGGAGTTCGATTCGGACAAGGGCTTCACGGACAAGTTCGAAAAGAACGACTCCATCGACAAGGCCAAGAAGATCAAGTTGCCCTTCAATTCGGTCAACACTAAGCAGGACTATACGGAAATCCTCCCCCTCGGCGACGATGTCGACTACTTCGAGTTGGGAAAGCTGAAGGCTGGGCACACTCTGGTGGCCGAGACTCTGACCGGGCAGCTCGACTCGATCCTGGGACTGTTCCTCCTCGAGGGAAAGGGGAAGAAGACAACCGGCACTCTGATTGATTTCGATGACGATTGGGGTATACTGCCGCTTTCGAGGCTCGTGGTCGAGCTGCCGGAAGATGGTGATTACGCCCTAGCGGTCTCGACCTTCCCCGACTTCGATTTCAGCGGGGATGGAAACTCGATCGGTCGCTACGTCCTGGATGTGTTCACGCTGGATGGTGTGCTGCTGAGTCTTCCTGACGATGGTTTTGCCGAGGTGGCGTTGGATTTTGATTTTCCATTTAACGGCTTCACCTACGACAGCGTCTTCGTGAACTCAAACGGTAGTCTCACATTCGGCGCTGGAGATGCTGACTTCAGCGAATCAGTGGGAGAGTTTCTGGGCGGGCCGCCCCGCATCGCGGGTCTGTGGGACGATCTCACTCCCAGCAATGGTGGATCGGTGAGTGCCGCGAAGGACACCAACTCTCTCACGGTCAGCTTTGTCGATGTCCCGGAGTTCATTACAACCGGAGCCAACACGTTCGCGATCACGCTGCATTCCGACGGTGAGATTGACATCGACTATGGATCGGTGACCGCACTCGACGGTCTGGTCGGAATCACCGAAGGTGGCGGAGCTGCCGATCCCGGCGCCACCGACCTTTCTGCTGCCGGCGCTTTGCCGGCCAGCGGTACGACTTACGAGTTGTTCACGTTAGCGAACTTGTTCGATCTGATCATGGGGAGCTTGCAGTTCTTCCCGTAAGGTTCGTGCGATGGCCAGAGCCACGTCCATTCAAGAATGGGGACAGGTGCTTTTGATAAGGACCTGTTCCTTTCCCTGTAAATACCTTTTCTGTACATGCGGAAGAGGATCGCAATGGCGAAAGTGGGAGCCGCCTTCGTGCGGCGAACTCCGGCATCAGCCGGAACCGGATCCTCGGTTGGCCACGTCGCTCTGGAGAGCGGCCTGGTTCGCCAGACGAAACAGGCTCCCACGTTGGCTTTTGTGGGATTTCACTGCGGCGACTCGTCCTCACAAATCAAGTTTCAGGTTTAGCTTAGCTTAACTTAACTTTAACTAAGTTCGTCTACTGGGCCTGGTTGGATGCCGGCTCTCAGAGCACACCGATTCAGTGACCTTTGGCCTGCGCCACAACGACCAGCGCACGGCTGGCCAGCTGGCCCACATTGAAACGGCCACCCACATTTCTCAGAACGATGATCCCTGTGCTGCTGACGGGGTCGAAGATGGCCGAGGCCCGATAGCCGGCTACCGAGCCGCCGTGACCATAGACCAGCAGGTCATCGAATCGGTTGACTCGAAAGCCTATTCCATACCCGGATGCGAGCCGCCCGTCGGAAGAATTGACCCGCGTGAAGTTCTCCATCAGTGCCTTCTTCTTCAACACGGATTCCGGTCCGTGGCCCAATTCGAAAGCCACGAAACGAGCCAGATCTCCGACCGTCGTATACATGGCACCGTTGGGAACCTTGTAACCGCGTCCCAGATGTTCGCGCGCTGGTGTTTCGTCATCGATCCTCCCGTCTCTTCGGATCTGGTAGCCGACCGCGATCGAGTCCTGAATGGAAGGGTTCGGTTCGAAGTCGGTGTGCTCAATCCCCAGGGGTTGAAAGATGTCCTCCCGCAGGTAGTCTACGTAGCTCTTTCCGGCGGCCCGACTGAGAGCTAGACCCAGAATCGCATAGCCTATATTCGAGTAATGGTAGTGCGTGTCTGGCTCGAATTGGTATTTCACGCGGGGCAGAGCCGAGATAACCACCTTTTCCCAATCAGAGACAGGGCCTTTCAGAAAAGTGGGAAGATCTTCGGGTTCACGGGCCAACCCGGAGGTCATGGTCGCCAATTGAATCAATGTGATAGCAGGACTCCCCGGAAAACGGCTTTGCACCTGGTTAATCTCCGAAAAGTACTTCTCGACGGGATCGCTTACCTTGACCGTTCCTCGCTCGGCCAGTTGAAGAAGCATCAGCCCCGTGAACTGTTTGGTGATAGATCCAATGCGATAGACGGAGTTGGCGGTGGCCAGTTTCCCCTGGTCGTGGTCAGCGTAGCCAAAGCTACGCGTCCAAACCAGCTCCCGGCCCGACACAATTCCGACCGTGACGCTCCCGACAGGCTCTTTGGCCAGTTCGAGTGCAGTCATCGTCTCGATCTGTTGAATCGCTCCGCGAAGTTCGGGCGATGGCTGAGTAGGCTGGGCAAAGCCCGGACCAAGGTTCGCCCAAAGAACGAAAACGAGGACTAAAAGGGCTTTCAGGTTGCGTTGCATGGACTCCTCCCGAGATGTTCAGTCGCGATCCAAGGTAAGTAGCGGGCGCTACGGCTTTCCCGCCATCAATTCGCGTATTTGATCGACCGCCGCATCGACTTTCATCTGCAGACCATTGCGTCCGTACTCGATGCTCGCTTTGACCGGGTTCCCCCTCACCCCACTCCCTTCGAAGCCACCGTTCTTGGCCCGCGCATCCAACCGAATCAAACCGGCATCGATCGCCATTAGCTGTGACGTGTCGCTGATTCCGGCGTGGGATCCGATGTCATCGGCCACTTCACCCTGCGTCTCCAGCCACTCTCGGAAGCCATTACCGCGGTAGTAGTTCGACACGAAGTGGACCCGGACTCCGCTGCCCGCCCACTCCCGGTTGAGGATTTCGGTCACATTGCGAAGTCCATTCTGGTTGCCACCGCTGTCCCCGATGAGAATGATGTCGGTGAAACCGTTGACTCTGAAGCTTCGGGCCGCGTACTCGAGAAGCTTCTCGAAGTGCTCGTTGGGCAATGTGATCGCGCCTGGATAGCGCATGTGACCGGAAGGAGGATCGAGGTTGCCTTCCGGAACGAAAGCCACAACTGGAGCGACCAGGGTGTTCGAGAGTCGCCGGGCGATCCGTTCGGCCGCCACCTTTACGATGAAGTTGTGTTTACCCAACACCATGTGGGGGCCGTTTTGTTCCGTGCCTCCGGTGGGCAGGATAACCGACGTCGTCCCAGCGGCAATCTTGTCCCGGACCTCCGTCCAAGTTAGTTCCTCAATGAAAACTATGTCTGGAGTCTGCGCCGCAACTGGAAGGGTCACAACGACCATCCAGGCCAGAAGTGCAGAAAAAACTCTCATCGTAACCTCTTTCGGAATGTCGATTCGTGGCACCAAATATAAGGCAGCCCTGAGGCTGCTACAAGCGGAGCGTCCTGTGAATCCCTAGCCCTAGTGCACTGTCCGAACAGTGCTCTAAGCCTCGGCAGTGGTTGGATCAATGATGTACTTGATTCTATGATCTTTGTCTCAGCTCGAGAACGAAGTCAAACCGTCTGGCAGTTCTTCCCAACTCGTGAAGCGGACACGGTCTAGTGGCGTCGAGATAGTAGCCTCTATGCGTTGATTCGGCCGTTCCTAAGCTGAAACTTGATTTGGAGCCTCCATCGGAACAAGAGCGTAACCCATTGATTTTGCGACCTTTTGAGCGTACTTTAGGCGATTCTGCTGAAAGCGGGCCGCATAGGCCTCAGCGCCCTGGTCGACGTATTCTTGGCCGTATTTCAGAGCCCGATAAATGTGTTCGGAGAGCTTGCGCGCAGTGGCTCCAATGGAGATGGACATGCCTTTGCGCTGAGCCATTCTCCGATAGTAAGCACCCAAAGCTGTTGAGGAATTCTTCAGAGACAAAGCCGACATGCGAAGGGTGCAGGCAATGCGGGTCGATCCCAGACCTCTTCCACGACGCTTGCGGCTTTTGCCGGCAGAACGATCCAAGGGGGTGCAAACCTTCAGCCAGGATGCACAGTGCTTGGTGGAGGGGAAACGCTGGATGTCGAATCCTACTTCACTGATTGCGGTCAATGCGGCTTCTGGGCCGATACCATCGATTCGGGTCAGGTCGACTCCCGTAAACCGCCACAGAGCCGTGCGCAGTTCCTGATAGCCCTGTCGTTTGATGTTCTTCTCTTTGTTGGGATTGGGATGTACCGGCACCGCTTGTTGTTGACGTTGGGGCGGGCTCAACTCTTCCAAACGCTGGATGATCTTCTGCTCATAAACCTCCACCATCTGTTGCCGATACGCATAGTGCTCCAGATGCATCTGGAGATTGAACAAATGCTCGGGCATCCAAGTGCCCTTCAAGTGCTCGGCAATCTCTGCCTGGCTCTTTTTACAGCGACGATCTCGCAACTGGGCCAACTGTAAGGGATCTCGTTCTCCCGCCACGATGGCTCGGAGAATAGACATTCCCGTCACTCCTGTCAGATCCGTCACGGCTTGGTGAACTTTGATATTCATCCAGTCCAGTGCTTTCTGCATTCGCTGGACCACCGATCCCAACGTTTCTTTCAAGTTGGCCCGCTCTCGGGCCAGGGCTCGCAACTCCCGAATCACTGGCGAGGGTCGGAAACAAGCCTCCAACAGCCCACATGCGTGTAGCTTCTGAATCCACTGGCAGTCCAACATATCGGTCTTCCGACCGGGAACCCGCTTGCGCTTGCGGGCATCCACTAGAACTGCCTCGATGCCCCGTTCTTCCAGCAGATCGTATAAAGGAATCCAATACGTTCCCGTACTCTCGATGGCCACCGACTGGACTCCTTGTTTGTGCAGCCAGCCCGCCGCGGCTTCCAACTCGCACGTGGTGGTCCCGAATACTCGCACATTCGGCACTCCTTCCTCTGTTTCTGGGGCACAAATCCAGTGCTCTCGACTCCCCGCATCGACTCCTGCTACCCGGCTATGGACGACCTCCAACCCTCGGGCTGCTTGCTGTCTTTTTTGGGCTCGCTTCCTCCTGCTCTTCTTCTTGGCTTTCATGCTATCGTTGAACCTCCATAAGGAATGTGCGAGCTGCGGCCCGAGGTGGCTATGCTGCTAAATCTAAGCTGCGGGATGGTCCCCCTGGGGGACCTCACCAGTGAATCATGGCCGACTCGGGACCAGGCTAAGATTCGAGCATTGGATGCTTCAGTGCTTGCCAGGGTCTTGACTGCCACAGCTCGCACCTAGACTAACTCGAAGCTGCCCAAGTTTCTTTCTCGAATCATCCGGCCAACGGCCGGGGGCTGGGCTAAGCTGAAACTTGATTTGTGGGGTTTCCTGTTATCCAGGGACTTCTTGTTGCTCACGGACTTCTTGCCTTTTCGGCGTCCTCCTCGAATAATCGTTCTTCTTTACCGGAGTAGTGCCTGCACGGAAAGAGAAATTTCATTTCCTGAGAGCGGAGTAGCCCACAGGAGCAACCAGAGCAGGGTGCTGGCGCTGGAGAGCCAATAATGAAGATCGTCAAGAGACTACTACTCGGCGTTGTGCTCCTACTCTTTATCGGGGTGGCCGCTTTTCTTGTACTGGCAGCACTGCCTGTCCCGGCTCCGCTGGCTGCTACGCCCACTCTCCGTCCCGTGGTCGTCTCGAATGTGGGGATCGTCGACCTGCAGCAAGGGATCGTTCTTCCCGGACGAACCGTAGTCATCGCGGACGGTCGAATCAATGCTGTCCACGAGGACGACACGGCGACCCCTCCCGAGAATGCCGAGAATGCCGAGAATGCCGAGACCATCGACGGTACGGGGCGGTTTCTGATCCCTGGTCTTTGGGATATGCATGCCCACCACGGATCGGAATTGTCTCCCCAGCTGACGATGCCACTGTTCATCGCTGCCGGCGTCACCCGCATTCGAGATCTTGGGGGTGGCGCGAGCCTTCAGCAGAAGCGGGAGTGGAATACCCAGATCCGCGAGGGAAGGCTTCTCGGTCCCCGCGTCATGGGACAGGCGGGTCGCATCATCGCGAGTCTGCCGGGCGTCGATGCTGTAGGTAACCTCGTTGCGAGCACCGATCCTCGAGATGAATTCCTGAAGGTGTACAACCAGGTGCTTCCGGAACCCTATTTCGCTCTGCTGCAAAGCGCAAAAACAAAGGGTGTCTCTGTTGTGGGCCATCGGCCCCGGTCAGTGGCTGCCATCGATGCCGCCCGGGCAGGGCATCGGAGTTTTGAACACGCACGCCTTTTCCTGTTCGAGTCCTTTCCCGGCGCAGCTGCTCTGAGGCAGCGGTACCTGGCCCGCTACACCGGCCAGGACTCCAATTCCGGCAGCCTTGAAAGTACCGATCTCAGGAGGGCAATGATCGATGAGTATGATTCAGAGATGTTCGATGCAGTAGTGACCGCCATGATCGAGAGTGGGACCTGGTTCTGTCCCACCCATATCACTCGCAAGATGGATGCTTTCGCCGATGACTCGACCTACCGCCACGACCCGCGTCTGAAGTACATCCACTTTCTGCAGCAAGTGGGATGGAACCTGGATGCCGATGGCATGGTTGGGCGCGATCCATCTCCCCGGGGAAGGAAGGCCTTCATGGACTTCTATCGCAAGGGACTCGAACTCACTGGGCTCGCTCATCAGGCAGGAGTCAAGGTGCTGGCCGGATCAGATGCTACCGACACCTACAGCTTTCCCGGCTTCGGGCTTCACGACGAACTGAAGGAACTGGTCCAAGCGGGGCTGACTCCACTCGAGACCCTGAGAACGGCCACGCTGAACCCGGCTGAGTACTTCGGTCTCGGTAGTGACTACTCTTCGATCGCGGCAGGAAAGGTCGCCGACCTGGTTGTGCTGGACGCCAATCCACTGTCGGACATTTCAAACAGCACCTCGATTCACGCCGTCATCTATGACGGCAATGTCTACCGTAGGGACGATCTGGACAACATCCTGGATTACGTCGAGAAAAACGCCTCCAGTTGGCGCATCGCCGCCCGGATCATTTGGCCCTGATTCAAGGGTAAGAACTGGCGAAGGCCTTGGAGTGCGGAGTGCAGCTCCGCCTTGTGCACAAGGCGCCGATTCTCGGCGCACTCCAGTGAACCTGCCTCACAATGCCGTAAATCAAGGGCATCTCAGTTGGCAACGACAGCTCGGGACTCGCCTCGGATCCGATCTGCTTCGCTGACTCGCGTGCAGCCCGTGCTTTGTAGGAGTCCAGATGTGCTGGCGAACTGCAGCTCTCCTGGAAGGCTAGCTGGACGAGGAAGAATCCAATTCGGATGTTTGAAGGATCCCTGATTGCTGGATCCGGCCTGGATCGCCGGGTTCGTCAGCAAATCTAACTCCTACAAAGCGTGAATCTGTTCTGAGGAGGCGAAGCAGACTACCGAGGCATCAACTCAGATGAAAATCAAAGTTTCAGGTTAGTGTAGTTAGGTCGCGGTTGCGGCTCTGCTATGATCACTCAACTGCTTTTCTGACCAACGCCCGTGCGGGTACCGAGGAGAGAACCGATGCGGAAATCGACAACGCTGGAAACAACGAAGTACTTCAGTCTCTTCACACTGCTGACATTGATCTGGATTGCCCAGGGCACGCTCTCGGCCCAAACCGTGTCCTACGGCGTCAGCATGCCCAAGCCGACGTCGAGTCTGTTCCACGTTACGATAGAGATCCGTGGCGCAAGTGGCGCCAGCCTCGACATTGCAATGCCAGCCTGGTCGCCCGGCGCTTATCGAATTCACATGGCAGCCAGTAACGTACAGGAACTCACGGCCGAGAACGGAGGAGGGCAGCCGCTGGCTGCCCGGATGGTCGACACGGCCACCTGGCGCATCGAGCCAGTGGCCGAGGTGGTACGTGTTCGTTACAAGGTGCACGCCGGAGCCCGGGCTCTCAATGATACCCATGCGACCCTCAATGGTACCCGCACCCTGATGTATCTGGTGGGCGAGGCGCCCTATCCTGCATCCGGGGAGCTTTCACTCAAGATCGATGCACCGGCAGGCTGGAAGATCGCGACCGGTCTCAAGTCGACGGGAGCTGGCAACTTCTGGGCTCCCGATTACGACACCTTGATTGATGCCCCTGTCGAGATCAGCCCAGAGCTCGAGATTGTGACCTTCGGGCATGACGGTGCAACCTACGAGATCGTCGTCCATGCGCGACACAACCTCGACCTCAGCAAGCTCCGCGACGACATTCGAAAGCTGGTAGCCGAACAAGTGCGGATGATGGGCGGAACGCCCTATGGTCGTTACGTCTTCTTGTTCCACGGGAGGAATGGACGGAGCAGCGGAGGTCTCGAGCATCTCAACTCCACAACCATCTCGTTCGGCCGTTACGCGGGAGACGATGAGGACTTCTATCGGCGATTCCAGTTCGTGATTTCCCACGAGTTCTTTCACCTCTGGAACGTGAAGCGCATCCGGCCCGCCGTGCTCGGGCCCTTTGACTACTCACGTCCCCAGCACACCCGGAATCTCTATGTGTCGGAGGGCATGACCAGTTATTACGCCGCGCTTTCGCTGGCCCGTTCCGGCGTGTGGGAGCGGCAGGAGTTCTATGACGACCTGGCCAAGATGATCGGGGAGTTGCAGGAGCAGCCCGGTCACCTGTTGACCTCGGCAGAAATGTCAAGCTGGCTCACCTGGTACCGGCCGAACAATTCCGCCAACGTCTCGATCTCCTACTACACCAAAGGCCAGATCATCGGTGCCTTGCTCGATCTGGAACTTCGTTCCCGGACCCAGAACCGAAAGAATCTGGACGATGTTTTCAGATTTCTGATGTCCAAGCACGGGCTGCCGAAGTCAGGCTTTGAGGAGACGGTCGGCTTCCAGCGCGCCGTGGAAGCCATCGCTGAGGAAGGCGGCGGTCGAGGCGACTTCGGCAACTTCTTCAAGCGTCACGTGGCGGGCCTCGAGGAGATTGACTACGATGCCTACTTCACGCACGCTGGCCTGCGACTCGAGATCGAGCACGCGGACCCGGTTCGATCGATTGGCGTGTCGACTAACACCTCAGATGGCACGCTGGTTGTCGGGAACGTGCCGCCCTCCGGTGCCGGCTACGATGCCGGCTTGATGCCCGGAGATGTCCTGATGGCGCTCGATGAAGAGCAGATTCAGCCATCGAACTTCGACGCCTGGCTCAATCAGCGCAAAGATGGAGATGAGGTATCGCTCACCGTCATGCGCAGTGGTCGACTCCTGAATATCGTTGTGACGCTGCAGGAAGATCGCGAGCGGTCTTATAAGATCGTCGAGAACGACTCCGCGACCGAGCAGGCCAAACAGCTTCGAGAGAGCTGGTTGGGCACGCAGCCTTGAATAATCAGAACTCGCAGAGACGCTGCTCCTCAAACCGTCGAGCATTGGCTACGACCACGAGTTCGAGTTCCCCAAACCCCAATTCCGGATTTCAACCAGAATTGCTCTGCGAAATCTCTCCGCCTCCCCGTCTCTGCGCTTGCATTTCACGCCCCTCCCAGACCTGCTGAAGCTTCCTGAGAATCGTGGGATAGACTATCCAGCGCCGAAAGGGGTCAATGACGCTCATGTAGACCGGAGTCCAGGCGGAAACCGGAGCCTCGTAAATGGCCCAGAAGAAACGGTAACTATCGGGCAGGGGCTGAAGCACCTGGCAGGAGAATGCATGGACGGTCGCGTTACGGACTTCCCCAACCAATTCTTGTCGAAACGCATAGACCAGCCGAAACGGTCCCAGGGAGGTGCCCGGTTCGGTCAACGAGCGCTCGCGTTGGTCCTCGCTGAGTCGCCGTGCCTGGAATAAGCGGCTCCCTGCCAACTCCGACTTCCCGTCCCAACCCAGCGTGCGGCCCAGAGCTGATCTTATTCCGAACAGAACCTTCACAGGGAAGCTGGAAAGACTTCTAAACTGGTCATTGAAGATCTCAGCAACATCGAGAACAGTGCGATCGGTTCGCCCCTTTCTCAGGTTGATCGCCCACACGTCATGCAGCGGAATGTCTTCGAGTAGAGCGTGAGCCTCCAAAGGAAGTGAAAGATATTCTCGGGGGTCGATCTGCATACTTCTTTTGCTATCATCTCAGAAACGGAGCCATTTTGTTTCGGGGGCTCGGATCCAACAATCCAGTGATACGAAACCATGAAATCTCCCGGTAGATTATGAGGTAAATGATGACCCTACGAAGAAGCTGCATTCTCCTGCTTTTGACGATGTTTTCTACATGCGCATTCGCATTCTCCCAAGACCAGAGCACCGATGCCGTCTACATCATTTTTGATGCATCGGGCTCGATGTGGGGACAGCTGGCCGACAAGACTCATAAGATCGAGGCGGCACGCAAGGTGTTGAAGGAGTTCGTAGGCGGCGACTTCGGCGGGCGCGAGTTGGCCCTCCGAGTCTACAGTCATCGAAGGGAACGGGATTGCACCGATTCCGAGCTGGTCGTTCCGTTCTCCGAGCCGGGTGCGGTGTCGGGAGAAATCCAGAATTTCGTAGACAATGTCAATCCCAAAGGCAGAACTCCGATCAGCCGCAGTTTGATCGCTGCGCTGGAAGACTTCGGGGACCGCGGTGGGGAGATTATCCTGATCAGCGACGGCATCGAAACCTGCGACGCAGACCCGTGCGCCCTGGTGCGGGCCTGGAGAGAGAAGAACGTCAACGTCCGGGTTCACGTCGTCGGTCTTGGTTTGAACGAGGAGGAGCGGAAAGCCATGTCCTGTATTTCGGAGGCGGCCGGCACCCAGTTCCACGGTGCCGGATCGGCAACCGAACTGGCCGCCAGGCGGAAGGCTGGGCGTCATTGACGGAAAAGGAGAGGCCGGCAAGCCGCGCCAGTACTATCACAGGCGACACGTCATCGCATCCGAGACGGTCACCGAAGATGCAGCTCGGCACGGACTGGAATTCGTCAAACAGGGTCGCGATTTTCACGACTCCGAATACAATAAGCCGATGTATTTCCTGGTCTTCAGGAAACCGTAGGATCTCCTTGAAAAGAAGAGTCCCGGAAGGGCCGCGCTGACAAGGCGTCATACGCCTTCCGGCCGCGCATCGGAAAACCTCACCCGCAATACGATCTACTTTGTTGCCGGCTGACAATGTCTGCACGACCCGAAAACTTGACTTGTCTGTAAGAAGTGGCCCTTATCGGTGCCTAGCCCGGATTATGCAAGAGATCCGGATTCGAGTGGATTGGGGACCAGAAAAAATGCCGTAGCTCTCTGATATAAAAGGGTTTATTAAACAAATCCTTATCGGAGAACTACGGCAATGTCAAACCCAGTCTGTCAGACCACCCTGGCATTTCACTCGCACACACAAATCACGGCTCGTTTTGATGGTGGGAACCTGACTTCCGATGCCGGATGGCTGTTGTTTGGTTCCCTGGATCGGCAAGATCGACTCTGCGAGGACTTCAGTTCGTTGTATTGCGGATAGCCGGGACCAACGCTACGTTCGTCATGAGCAGTTAAAGCTGATCCGACAACGAGTCTTTCAGATCGTTGCCGGGTACGAAGACTGCAATGACGCGGACACGCTGCGCTCGGATCCCATGCTCAAGACCGTCTGTGATCAGTTACCTGAGAGCGATCCTGACTTGGCCACCCAAGCAACTTTTTCCCGTTTGGAAAACTCTGTCAGCAAGAAGGATCTCATGCGTCTGAGCCGGGGGTTCCTACAGCGTTATGTCCGCTCGCTGAAGAAGAGACGCCCCGACCCGGTCATCTTGGACCTGGACAGTACTGACGACCACACTCACGGCCAACAGGAATTCTCTTTTTACCACGGCTATTACCGAAACCACATTCTGCATCCTTGGCTGATCTTCGATGCCGTTACGGGGGACCTGGTCACTGTCGTATTGAGGCCTGGAAACAAGGGGGCTGCCTCTCACATCGTTCCTATTCTGAAACGAATCGTGAAAGCCATTCGACGAGAAGTTGGCAAGGAACTTCAAATTGAGATCCGGGCCGACAGCGGCTTTGCCACGCCTCGGCTCTACGAGTTCTGTGAATCTGAAGAGAACAAACTCCAATATGTCATTGGGTTAAGCCGGAACCCCCGCCGGCAACGGATGGTCGAGCCGATGCTCGAGTCGACTCGACTCAGGTTCGACGAGTTCGAGGAAAAACAGCGTCAGTTTGACGAGTTTCTTTATCGAGCCGGCAGCTGGGATCGATTCCGTCGCGTCATCGTCAAAGTGGAAGTCGACCATCGGGGGATCAATCGTCGCTTTGTGGTCACCAACCGAGACGATCTCTCTTCCCAGTCCCTTTATGATCACTACACCGATCGAGGACAGTCGGAGAACTTCATCAAGGCTTTTAAGAACCATCTGAGTATGGATCGGCTGAGCTGTCATCGATTCCTGGCCAACCAGTTTCGACTTCTCCTGCATGGGCTGGCTTACCAGATGTTCGTCCGACTCCGCGATTATCTGTATGGAACCCCCTGGCAGACACTCGAAATCGAAACTTTGCGTCGCCGGGTCCTCAAAATTGGGGCGCGGGTTCGACAAACCACTCGACGCATCTGGGCCCATCTTTCCTCCGGCTTTCCGGAGCAGGCCCTTTTCCTCCTCGTCTTGAATCGCCTTAACTCCAGCTAGGAGTCTGCGCGGCAGGAAATGTCCGGGCTGGTGAATAAAATGGCGATATGGGAACGACATTTCGGAAGTACCAGCCGGAGCAGAGCTTCTTGCTACCCCCCTCCCCGCGAGATTGGTTGCCGGAAGATCATCTGTCCTACTTTATCTCCGAAACGGTGGATGAGCTGGATCTGAGTGGATTCTACGCGCCGTACGAAGGGGACGGGCGGCGCAATCGGCCGTTTGATCCGAGGATGATGGTGAAGATCCTGATTTATGGGTACGCGACGGGAACGTTCTCGTCGCGGAAACTGGCTCGTCGAGTGTATGAGGACGTGGCTGTTCGAGTGTTGTCGGCGGGTAATTTTCCAGCCCACCGGACGATGGCGGAGTTTCGTCAACGTCATCTCAAAGAGTTCAAGAAACTGTTTGGACAGGTGGCGCGGCTCGCGGCCGAGGCGGGATTGGTCAAGCTGGGGCGAGTGGCGGTGGACGGCTGTAAGATCAAGGCCAACGCCAGCAAACATAAGGCGATGAGCTATTCACGGATGTGGGAAGAAGAGAAAAGGCTGGAAGGAGAGATCGCCGAACTGTTGGATCGTGCGCAGCAGGTGGATAAAGCGGAAGACGAGCTCTACGGCGAAGAGAATCAGGGAGACGAACTGCCTGAAGAGTTACGCCGCCGCGAAGATCGGCTGAAAAAGATCGGGGAGGCAAAGCAGCGCGTGGAGCAACGGCAGGCCGAGGCGGATCGGAAGCGCGGCCGCAAGCCCGGAGACGGTCGCAAGAACCCGCGCGGAGGACGCCCCTTCAAGCGGGAGTTGGGAGTTCCCGAGGAGAAGGCCCAAGACAACTTTACAGATCCGGAAAGTCGAATCATGAAGAGCTCTGGGGGATTCGAACAATGCTACAACACGCAAGCCGCTGTGGATGAGGAGACACAGATGATCGTGGCCACGGGGGTTACCAATAACGCGGCCGACAACAGACAATTACTGGGGATGATCGATGCGGTCCAAGAGAACCTGGAGCACCCTCCCGAGCAGGTAGTGGCCGACGCCGGGTATAAGTCCGAGGAGAACTTTGAAGGTCTAGAAGAACGCGAGATCGATGGCTACATCTCTTTGGGCCGAGAGGGGGCGAGATCCAGAGCCGTCGGAAAATCTCCCCGCCACGCTTCGCATGTTCAAGAAGCTGGGCACGGAGGCGGGGCAAACTGTCTACCGCCGGCGCAAGGTGATCGCGGAACCTGTATTCGGCTGGGTTAAACAGGTCCTTGGCTTTCGAACCTTCAGCTTGAGGGGACTCGAGAAAGTGGAAGGCGAGTGGGACCTGGTCTGTCTCGCCCTGAACTTGAAACGCATGAATGGGCGCCTACCCACCTGCTGAGCAGGTTCGGACGGAAAGATGCCCTCCCCCTGGGCTCATTTTCAGCAGTTCGGCCGCCTCTGCAAGCGGAAGCACGATAAAGATCGCCCTTTCTCTTATAGGGCACCCCGAAACATAAACTCAAGAATTGGAAATTCCACGTTGATCAGAAACTCCTGCCGCGCAGACTCCTAGCCCGGATTATGCAAGAGATCCGGATTCGAGTGGATTGGGGACCAGAAAAAATGCCGTAGCTCTCTGATATAAAAGGGTTTATTAAACAAATCCTTATCGGAGAACTACGGCAATGTCAAACCCAGTCTGTCAGACCACCCTGGCATTTCACTCGCACACACAAATCACGGCTCGTTTTGATGGTGGGAACCTGACTTCCGATGCCGGATGGCTGTTGTTTGGTTCCCTGGATCGGCAAGATCGACTCTGCGAGGACTTCAGTTCGTGTATTGCGGATAGCCGGGACCAACGCTACGTTCGTCATGAGCAGTTAAAGCTGATCCGACAACGAGTCTTTCAGATCGTTGCCGGGTACGAAGACTGCAATGACGCGGACACGCTGCGCTCGGATCCCATGCTCAAGACCGTCTGTGATCAGTTACCTGAGAGCGATCCTGACTTGGCCACCCAGGCAACTTTTTCCCGTTTGGAAAACTCTGTCAGCAAGAAGGATCTCATGCGTCTGAGCCGGGGGTTCCTACAGCGTTATGTCCGCTCGCTGAAGAAGAGACGCCCCGACCCGGTCATCTTGGACCTGGACAGTACTGACGACCACACTCACGGCCAACAGGAATTCTCTTTTTACCACGGCTATTACCGAAACCACATTCTGCATCCGTTGGCTGATCTTCGATGCCGTTACGGGGGACCTGGTCACTGTCGTATTGAGGCCTGGAAACAAGGGGGCTGCCTCTCACATCGTTCCTATTCTGAAACGAATCGTGAAAGCCATTCGGCGAGAAGTTGGCAAGGAACTTCAAATTGAGATCCGGGCCGACAGCGGCTTTGCCACGCCTCGGCTCTACGAGTTCTGTGAATCTGAAGAGAACAAACTCCAATATGTCATTGGGTTAAGCCGGAACCCCCGCCTGCAACGGATGGTCGAGCCGATGCTCGAGTCGACTCGACTCAGGTTCGACGAGTTCGAGGAAAAACAGCGTCAGTTTGACGAGTTTCTTTATCGAGCCGGCAGCTGGGATCGATTCCGTCGCGTCATCGTCAAAGTGGAAGTCGACCATCGGGGGATCAATCGTCGCTTTGTGGTCACCAACCGAGACGATCTCTCTTCCCAGTCCCTTTATGATCACTACACCGATCGAGGACAGTCGGAGAACTTCATCAAGGCTTTTAAGAACCATCTGAGTATGGATCGGCTGAGCTGTCATCGATTCCTGGCCAACCAGTTTCGACTTCTCCTGCATGGGCTGGCTTACCAGATGTTCGTCCGACTCCGCGATTATCTGTATGGAACCCCCTGGCAGAAACTCGAAATCGAAACTTTGCGTCGCCGGGTCCTCAAAATTGGGGCGCGGGTTCGACAAACCACTCGACGCATCTGGGCCCATCTTTCCTCCGGCTTTCCGGAGCAGGCCCTTTTCCTCCTCGTCTTGAATCGCCTTAACTCCAGCTAGCCTCTCCTAGCTCCCGAATGATCGTTTAGGACACTCATTCAGGCCCAACTCCGTCTGAAATTCACTCCCCCACCTACTCCACACGGCTCGTCCACAGAGATCCCTCGAAAATCCGCCTGTCGCACCTTCGATCTCCCGATTTGGGCCACTTTCGACTCTCTTTTCAACTCCGGCCTACGGTTCTTGCATAATCCGGGTTAGTATCCGGCTGAGCGTCGTGATCTTGAGTAGCCTGAAGAGTTCAAACCAGCCAGAGCAGAGAGTTTGGCCTTCAGGAAAACGGAGTTTCAAGAGAGTGGGAGGCGCCTACCAGGCGGCGATCTTATTGAAAATAAGACCTTTGTAGTCGGACCTGACGGTCCTTTCGCGGCCTCGGAGGCCCCTCCCACGATTCTGAAATCACTCTCCTGAAGCTTGCCAGGGAGGTTTTGAGACAGCTTGTTCCAGCCTCGCGATCCGCAATAATCTAATCCGGGGTGGATTTCAGAGGCTGCAGGCCTCGACAAAACGGGCTTCTGCTCGGTCGGAGTCTTTCAGACACCGGCTTCAGGTCAGATCGAGGTAGGTAAGATAGTTGGCGGATTTCAAATCGAGGCTCTGCAATCAGCAGCGGCCGCGGCAGAATTCGGTCTGGGCAAAGATCAGTTTCTTGGCTTCTTTGTCAGGCTCGGCGATCACACTTTCGCATTCTGCCGGAGCCTTGTAGACATAGCCCTGTTTCTCGATTCCGTTGACGAAGCGGATTTCCTCATAGGTGGTCGCCGGCTTGGTTACCAGAATGGCGCAGACCTCCATCACGAGCAGCACATAAGCTTCATCACCGATCACGGGCAGCCCGGTCTTGATTCGCAGCTCCTGGTTGTTCTTGGAGACTTCCATGATTGCGATCGCACCGAAAGTCTCCCGTAGCTCGTCCCGGAATTGATCTTCGAGAGTTGGGGGCGGAGCGGCCGGGTCCTGAGACACCAGGACCCCGATTAAGACAGTCGAAATCAAGAATAAAATCAAAATCTTGTACTTCACTCCACTCATCCCAGCTCTATTATGCCTCAAACCCTGGATGGGAGTCCGCCTCACCCCCTGCTCTTGCCCATGCCCCATTCTTTTCTTGAGGGCCAGGCAGAAGGGCAAGGACAAAGGCAAAGGCAAGGACACGGCTCTAAAACAGCGCGAAGCCCAGTACCTAGTCACCTAGCAGAATCCGGCGTTGGTCGTCGCGACTGGGCGGAGGTTGGAGCTTCCTTCCCAGCAGATAGACTACGATTCCAAGAGCTGCCCAAACGACTACGATCAACCACTCCTCCGGCCAAATCAGGGCCGAGGGACTGAAGGGGAGGTAGAGGCAAACGAATCCAAGGCTGACGCCCACGGCGATCAGCGGAACTACGTTGCCACCGGGAACCAGGTAGGGCCGCTCCATTTCGGGCTCGGTGAGCCGGAGCCGGAGAAAGGAAATCGTTACTAGACAGAAAGCCACTACCGCCGCAAAACTGGCGGCATTGGCGATCCAAACCAATGCCCCTCCCCCCAGCCAGGGAGCGACCAGGGTACAGGCCAGCATGAAGAGCACCGCGGGCGTCGGAGTTTGGTGTTCAGGATGGAGTTCCTGAAGACCCCGAGGCAACATCCCCGTCCGGCCCATGGCGTAGACAAGTCTGGTGGCACCAACAAAAAAGGCATTCCAACTGGTAAGAACGCCCAAGAGTCCACCTAGTACCAGCATCTTCCCGCCCCAGGCTGAACGGAAAGCGTGGGCGGCGGCGTCTGCCGTGACAAGTGTAGATCCCTGGCGAGCCGACTCCGGCATGCTCAATCCGACACTCCACTGAACCAGGAGATACCAAACGGTGGCCATTCCAATGGAAAGCATCAGGAGCTTCCCGATCTCGCGTCGGGGAACCGATATTTCTTCGGCAGCCTGTGGAATGACATCGAAACCGACCATCAGAAAGGGCATCAGCATCGCTGCGCGAAGGAGACCCCGCAGGTCGTGCCAACGGGGCTCGAGGTTTCCCAGACTCCCGGTCACTTGTGCCCCGGCAAAAAAGCTCAAACCGACTACTACCAAGCCCCCCATGGCAATCAATTGCACCCAGGCAGCGGTTTGAATCCCCTTCCAGTTGATGTAGCCGATGAATATCGCACCGGCAGAGCTGAGCAGAACCCAACTGAGATAGACCGGAGTTCCTACTACGGTAAAAAGGGGCCACTGGCTGAATGAGGGGTTGAGATAATTCACTACGGACGAGAGGGCTACGGCTTCAAACGCGCAAACTCCTACGTAAGCCAGAATCAGTGCCCAACCGCAAACCCACGAAACACCTGGTCCCAGAGCCCGGAACGTAAATGCCAGCTCTCCACCGGCCCGCGGCATGGCAGCCGTCAGCTCGGCATAGGCCAGCCCCACACAGCTGATCATCAATGCGCCTAAGATAACGGCCAGAATCGAACCCAGGGTCCCAGCCTGAGCGATCAGCGGGCCAGAGAGGATGACCCATCCCCAGCCGATCATGGCCCCAAAGGCCAGCGTTACGACGTCTCTTCGTCCCAGGATGTTTTGTAGAGCCATAGTCTACGTTCCGTACAGACGGTCTCCAAAGTCACCCAACCCGGGGAGAATATATTTGCGGTCATTGAGCTTGCGGTCAAGCGACGCCGTGACAATCTGAACTTCTGGAAATCTGCGGCTCACGGTTGCCGCCCCTTCCGGAGCGGCAACGATGCAAATCAGGATGACTCGGGCCGGTTCACGCGAGGTGATGTCAGCCAGGGCGTGACAGGCCGAACCTCCAGTGGCCAGCATGGGATCCACCAGCAAGACGGTCTTGCCAGCCGTAGGTGGGAGCTTGCTGTAGTAAACACTGGCTTCAGCAGTGTTTTCATCCCGCTCCAGTCCCAAGTAGCCAACCGAGACGTCAGGGAACAGCCCCACTACGGGTTCCAGCATTCCGAGACCGGCCCGCAGGATAGGGATGACCACCAGGGGTTCATCCAGCAGCTCCACATCGGTGGCTTCCATGGGAGTTTGGACCTCGGTGGAACGGGTATTCAGTCCTCTTGTGGCCTCAATCGCCAGGATGGTCGTGAGCTTCCGTGTCAGCGAGCGGAACAAGGTGGGCGGAGTCGAGGCATCACGCAGATAGGCCAGACAGTGCTTCGCCAAGGGATGGGAGAGAACCTGAATCTCCAATGCCATTGGAAGAGCATGAAGACTGGCTCCGACAGTGTCAAGACTCGGATAGGCTCCAAGGAGAAGCACCATTGGGTACAATGGAAAGCATGAGAATCTGCGACAAACTCTTCTTTCTGGGAGGCCTGGCCTTACTGACGGGTGGTTCGGTGCTCGAGGCTCAGACTTGGACGGTTCCGCATAAGAGTCGAGAGATTCGAATCGACGGAATCTTGAATGAATGGGATGGGATTCCCGAGATCGTGCTGCGACCAGGCGACACGACGACTCGGGGTCAGTTCGAACCGGAAGACGTCTCCCTCACCTTGCGAGGAGCGTGGGACAAACAGGGGCTTTATTTGGCCGTAGAATGGCAGGACGACATTTGGGATATTCATAATGTTCGCCGGCGCGATTCTGTCTTTGTGACGGCCGATCGGACGCGCCGTGATCGCATGTACTTCTATGACAACCTGAAGATCATGTTCCATCAACTCGATTACAGCTACCTGCTGTGGTTCTCGCCTCGCGCCAACAACCAGGGGCCTCACTACTGGCACCGGCTGCTCAAGGGAAACCGAAGCCGGGAAGCCGCCGCTGCTACTCCGGTAATCACTCCTCGGGAAGAGGACGGAAAGGTGACGATCGAGCTTCTGTTCTATTGGAAAGAACTGCAATTGAAACCCAACAAGCTGATCAAGAAGGGGCTCCCACTCAGCCTTTTGCTGGCAGATGGAGACAACCCAAATCAGATTCTGGAAGCCAAGGTAGCCAACCTTACCTGGCTGGAGTGGGAAGGCCTCTTCAAACTTGCGAAGAACTAGTGCTGCTCGATCTGACTCGCGTCTCGCTCCCAACAATTGGTAGGTTGTTGCCTGAACCCAGCACGAGGCTATCGATTCAAGAGGAAATTTTGAATGACTTCCAACGCCGCGCCCCTTGCCAAGACACGCATCGTCGTCGCTGTTCGCAGTCCCGTTGGGAAAGCGCCCCGTGGATCCTTACGCGATACCCGGCCGGATGAGATTGCCGCCACGGTGATTCGTGGAGCCTTGGAGAGAGTCCCTGATCTCCCGCTCGATCGGATCGACGACGTCCTCTTGGGCTGCGCCTTCCCCGAGTCCGAGCAAGGAATGAACGTTGCCCGCATCGCTTCGTTGCGAGCCGGACTCCCGGATCACGTCTCTGCCATGACGATCAACCGATTCTGCTCGTCCGGGCTGCAGAGCATCGCTCTGGCGGCCCAAAACATTGCTTTGGGTATGAATCGGGTTGTCGTTGCCGGGGGCGTCGAGAGTATGAGCAGGGTCCCCATGGAGGGTCACCATTTTTCTCCCAACCCGGCACTGGTGCGAGAAGATCCCGACGCCTACCTGTCGATGGGACTAACGGCGGAGAACGTGGCACGGAAGTACTCCATCTCACGCCTACAGCAGGACGAGTTTTCTCTGCGTAGCCATCACAACGCCCTGGCTGCCCAGGCCGGTGGACAGTTCGACCGCGAACTGATTCCGCTGCAGATCCGTCAGGAGACTTTGGAAGGGGGGACTAAGCGGAGCCGCGAAGTCGTATTTGCCGCCGACGAAGGTCCTCGAGCCGACACATCTTTGGAAGCACTGGCAGGACTGCGCCCTGTTTTCCACGCCCGAGGCAGTGTGACGGCCGGTAATTGCAGTCAACGCAGCGATGGCGCCGCCACCGCTATCCTGGCCTCCCAGGAAATCTGTAACGAGCTTGGACTCGAACCCCAGGGCCGCCTGCTTTCCTTTGCATCCGCCGGCGTCGCGCCCGAATATATGGGGATTGGCCCGGTCGAAGCTGTTCCCAAAGCACTCCGGCTGGCAGGACTAGAGCAAAAAGATGTGGGACTGATCGAGCTGAACGAAGCCTTTGCAGCTCAGGCCCTGGCAGTCATCCAGGAACTGGGGGTCGATCCCAAGATCGTGAACGTCAATGGGGGAGCGATTGCGCTGGGACATCCTCTGGGAGCCAGCGGCGCTAAGCTGACGGCTACTCTGCTGGCAGAAATGGAGCGCCGAGGCATCCGCTACGGGCTGGTTACGATGTGTGTCGGGGGAGGTATGGGAGCTGCCGGAGTGGTGGAGTGCCTCCGAGTTTAGGAAGATTTGCCCGATTCATGTGAATGAAACGCTGAGTTGTGGACGTCGCGGAGATTTCGAAGCTCACGTGGAGCTCGACCAAGATCTTTCGGAGCCTGAAGCGTCGGCGAGAGAGCTCTTCGCGGAACCAAGTTTCAGCTTAGTAGTGCCTCCGGCTGCGCCGGATCGGGCATGAAAGAAACTGAGCCCCCTGTCAGCCACAAAGGGGGGATGATGTGGCAGAGGAAAGCCGTGTTTCAGAACCGTGGGAGGCGCCTTCTGAGGCGGCGATTCTATTAAAATAGAATCTTTAGATTCGGGCCTGACGGTCCTCTCGCGGCCTGGGAAGGCCCCACACACCCTGAAACCACTTTAGTGCCATCCGGGGAGAGACTGTAAGACACGGCCGCTGGCCGGATCATTCCGGAAAGAAACTCAGCCCGCGTCGATTCTGATCTGCTTCGCTTCCCTGAAAGCACGCCATGCTTTGTAGGAGCCCAGATGTGCTGGCGAACCCTCCACTCCGGGGAGAGCTTTGAGCTGGCACCGTAGCAGTCAGAAGGATAAGGATCCCGGGAGGCCAGGGTACAATTCCATGTTTGGGGGATCCCCGATTGTGCCGGATCCGGTCTGGACAGCCGGGTTCGTCAGCAAATCTAACTCCTACAAAGCGTGGATCGGTTCTGAAGAGGCGAAGCAATCAAGAGAGGCATCTAGTTTCTAGTCAGACGACAAATCAAGTTTCATCTTAGCCCAGCCCCCGGCCGTTGGCCGGATGATTCGGGAAAGAAACTTGGGCAGCTTCGAGTTAGTCTAGGTGCGAGCTGTGGCAGTCAAGACCCTGGCAAGCACTGAAGCATCCACTGCTCGAATCTTAGCCTGGTCCCGAGTCGGCCATGATTCACTGGTGAGGTCCCCCAGGGGGACCATCCCGCAGCTTAGATTTAGCAGCATAGCCACCTCGGGCCGCAGCTCGCACATTCCTTATGGAGGTTCAACGATAGCATGAAAGCCAAGAAGAAGAAGAGCAGGAGGAAGCGAGCCCAAAAAAGACAGCAAGCAGCCCGAGGGTTGGAGGTCGTCCATAGCCGGGTAGCAGGAGTCGATGCGGGGAGTCGAGAGCACTGGATTTGTGCCCCAGAAACAGAGGAAGGAGTGCCGAATGTGCGAGTATTCGGGACCACCACGTGCGAGTTGGAAGCCGCGGCGGGCTGGCTGCACAAACAAGGAGTCCAGTCGGTGGCCATCGAGAGTACGGGAACGTATTGGATTCCTTTATACGATCTGCTGGAAGAACGGGGCATCGAGGCAGTTCTAGTGGATGCCCGCAAGCTCAAGCGGGTTCCCGGTCGGAAGACCGATATGTTGGACTGCCAGTGGATTCAGAAGCTACACGCATGTGGGCTGTTGGAGGCTTGTTTCCGACCCTCGCCAGTGATTCGGGAGTTGCGAGCCCTGGCCCGAGAGCGGGCCAACTTGAAAGAAACGTTGGGATCGGTGGTCCAGCGAATGCAGAAAGCACTGGACTGGATGAATATCAAAGTTCACCAAGCCGTGACGGATCTGACAGGAGTGACGGGAATGTCTATTCTCCGAGCCATCGTGGCGGGAGAACGAGATCCCTTACAGTTGGCCCAGTTGCGAGATCGTCGCTGTAAAAAGAGCCAGGCAGAGATTGCCGAGCACTTGAAGGGCACTTGGATGCCCGAGCATTTGTTCAATCTCCAGATGCATCTGGAGCACTATGCGTATCTGCAACAGATGGTGGAGGTTTATGAGCAGAAGATCATCCAGCGTTTGGAAGAGTTGAGCCCGCCCCAACGTCAACAACAAGCGGTGCCGGTACACCCCAATCCCAACAAAGAGAAGAACATCAAACGACAGGGCTATCAGGAACTGCGCACGGCTCTGTGGCGGTTTACGGGAGTCGACCTGACCCGAATCGATGGTATCGGCCCAGAAGCCGCATTGACCGCAATCAGTGAAGTAGGATTCGACATCCAGCGTTTCCCCTCCACCAAGCACTTTGCATCCTGGCTGAAGGTTTGCACCCCCTTGGATCGTTCTGCCGGCAAAAGCCGCAAGCGTCGTGGAAGAGGTCTGGGATCGACCCGCATTGCCTGCACCCTTCGCATGTCGGCTTTGTCTCTGAAGAATTCCTCAACAGCTTTGGGTGCTTACTATCGGAGAATGGCTCAGCGCAAAGGCATGTCCATCTCCATTGGAGCCACTGCGCGCAAGCTCTCCGAACACATTTATCGGGCTCTGAAATACGGCCAAGAATACGTCGACCAGGGCGCTGAGGCCTATGCGGCCCGCTTTCAGCAGAATCGCCTCAAGTACGCTCAAAAGGTCGCAAAATCAATGGGTTACGCTTTTGTTCCGATGGAGGCTCCAAATCAAGTTTCAGCTTAGAGTGATCCGGCCAGCGGCTGGAGGTGGGCTAACCTGAACCCAACCCGGCCAGCCAGATCCCAGCAACCAGCCACAGAAGGCTATGTTCTACCGGAGATTAGACCGACAAGACTCAGTTCAATACTCGCGTCGCGCGAGCCAAAGTAAAGCGACGATTGTCTTGGCATCCAGGAGATCTCCCTTCTCCAGCAATTGTAGCGCTTCAGGCAGTGAGTACTCTTCAACGATCACAAATTCGTCTACCTCGCGACGGGGAGCGGTTCTGGTCAAGTTGGCGGCATGGTAGAGGTGGAGCATTCCGTCACAGAACCCGGGACTCGAGTAGAAACGATAGACCAGATCGAGTTGTCCGGCACGATAACCTGTCTCCTCTTCCAATTCCCGGCTGGCACTGACAAGTGGATCTTCACCCGGATCAATCTTGCCGGCCGGAAGTTCCAGCAGATCGGTATTCATGGGATAGCGGTGTTGCCGAACGAAGGGGATCTTTCCTTCTGAAGTTCGCGCGACCACGACTACGCCGCCCGGATGCCGAACGACCTCACGCACATAACGCTGCCCATCGATTTCGATCTGATCAACGACCAGATCCACGATCTTGCCCTGGTAGAGATGGTCACGATGTTTCAGCTTTCCTCGAGAGTCGTCCAATTCCATTTGGCAGATCCTATCAGATGCAAGGGTCCCCAGGATCCAGGGTCGTGCTGACATCGTCAGTCCCAGAACGTGGGAGCCGGTTTGAGGCGCAGTGACACTTCGTCGGGAGCCTGTCCGAGTATTGGGGTGCGGTTGCGAACAGGGGTCTTGTGACTCGAGCTCGCGGAGAAGACTTGGTTAAGAAAGGCAACGGCAACGACAAGCGAGAAAGAAGCCCAACTCGGGTGTTTGGCCCGTATTGCTTTTTCGAGCCTGAAGCCCTATCTTGCCAGCAGATGAAAAGCCTTTCTCCTCGGATGATTGTTGCCCTTTTGCTATTGCTGGGCTTCGCTTTTTCGCAGCTCATTACCATGCCCGCACCCTTGACTGCGCCCGATTGGAATATCTTCTTACTCTTCTTTCTGACTATTGTCGGAGTCCTCTGGCAACCCTACCCGATTGGTACGATTGTCATCATTTCTCTCGGGTTGGGGTGTCTGACGGGGATCTTGACTCTGGACCAGACGTTGAGAGGTTTTTCCAGCTCGGTTACCTGGATCATCATTGCAGCTTTCCTCTTCGCCCGTTCCTTCATCAAGACCGGGTTGGGTCGGCGGATCGCACTCTACTTCATTCGAGCGATCGGCAGCAGTTCACTACGCTTAGGTTATGCTCTCTGTTTGACCGATTTGGTGCTGGCTCCTGTGACAGCCTCTAACACTGCACGCAGTGGAGGAATCATCTTCCCAGTTGCCCGGGCTCTGGCGCTGGAATTCAAGTCGGAACCGGAATCGTCTCCTCGTCTCATCGGTGCCTACCTCTTATTCACGGCCTATCAGAGTAATGTCGTGACCTCAGCGATGTTTCTCACGGCGATGGCGGCCAACGCACTCACCGTCCAGTTTGCCCGGGATGTAGCAGGGGTAGAAATCACTTGGATCTTGTGGATGCAGGCAGCTATTGTGCCCGGCCTGGTGTCCTTGGCCATCGTGCCATGGATCATCCATCGCCTCTATCCCCCGGAACTGAGGGCCACTCCTGAAGCAATCACCTATGCCAACCGGGAACTCAAAGTGCTCGGTGACTGGGACCCTCAAGAGAAGATCCTGGCCGTGGTCTTTCTGCTGTTGGGGGGGACGTGGGCCACTTCCGCATTTCACGGTATTCCGACGGTCGCAGCTGCCTTGACGGCCGTCGGCGTCCTGCTGGTCTTGAACGTTCTGGAATGGGAGGACGTTATCTCGGAGAAGCGAGCCTGGGCCACTCTGATCTGGTTCGGGGGTTTCATTTCATTGGCGGGTGCTTTGACTTCGAGTAATCTAATGACCTGGCTGACGGCGAACGCTCGAGTCTGGCTGCAAGGCTGGAATGCCCTGGCCGCGTTGATTCTCCTGATCGTCGCTTACACTTTCCTTCATTACGTCTTTGCCAGCATGACCGCTCATATCATCGCCCTCTACGCCGCCTTTCTGGCCATAGCACTGGCCACTGGAGCCCCTCCAATGCTTGCTGCTCTTGGACTCTGTTTCTTTTCCAATCTGTACGCCACGCTCACCCACTATGGAGATGGCGCCGCCCCTGTCTATTATGGTTCTGGTTATATCGAGCAAAAGGATTGGTGGATCGTCGGCTTCTTACTTGCCCTGGACCATCTGGTGGTGTGGCTAGGCATTGGCCTTCCTTACTGGAAACTGTTGGGAATCTGGTAGGAGAAGGGGCCCACCTTCAGAGAAAGGGCCCACTTTCGGAGAAAGGATCCAAGGGGCCAGGGGCCCAATTCCCACTGGCACTAGCGGAAAGTCTGTCCGCAGTTTATCTGGACGCCTGAGTCAAGTTTAGGTTTTCTAGCCATTTCGCGGATCCGCTGCTTCCTCGATTTGCTGCTGCCAAAGATCCAACCCACGCATTGTAGGAGTCCAGCTCTGCCTGGCGAACTCCTGGTCAACCGGGGTAGGGACACCAATGTCCTCGAACCGAAATCTCCTTGTTCTGGGTCCGGCCTCGATGGCCGGGTTCGCCAGGCGAGCTGGCTCCTAGTGCACTGTCCGATAAGTTCCCGATGTTAATAGTGGCCGAGCGATTCGCGAGCATTTTGGGCCTTTGCCAGGATTGAGTCAGCAGTGGCGCGCCACTTGAAGGGCTTGGCCAAGCGTTGATTGTGAACCCGAATATATCTTTTGATTTCCTGTCTCAACTCTTGGACGCTGCTGAAAGAGTTTCTGTAGATCGAACGGCGCTCCAGCTGTGAGAACCAGCTTTCGACGGCATTGCGCCAGGAGGCGCTAGTGGGCGTAAAGTGGAGGTGGTATCGGGGCCGCTGGGCCAGCCAGCTTTGAACCTGCTTGGTCTTATGAGTGCTCGAGTTGTCCAGGATTAAGTGGACATCCAGTTCGGGCTCGACCGCTTGATCAATCTGGCGGAGAAAAGCCAGGAACTCCTTGGCTCGGTGCCTATTGGTGATGCGGCCCATGACCTCACCTGTCACCACATCGAATGCGGCATACAGACTGGCTGTACCGTGGCGCTTGTAATCGTGTGTCCGGCGTTGGATCTGTCCCGGTCTGAGCTGGAGCATCGGCTGAGTTCTATCCAGAGCCTGGATCTCAGTTTTCTCGTCCACGGATAGAACCAGCGCATTGTCGGGCGGATCCATATACAGACCCACCACATCGATTACCTTTTCGGCGAAGTGAGGATCGTTGCTGATTTTAAAGTTACGGACTCGATGCGGCTTCAGGTCGGCTGCCTTCCAGATCTGGGCGACTTGATGTTTGCTCACTCCGGAGTGTTCGGCCATCAGTCGCACACTCCAGTAGGTCGATTCCCGTGGGATGCGTTCAACGGTGGCTTTGAGAATAGCTCGCACATTGGCATGCGATAGCTTCCGCGGACGGCCCGATCGAGGTCGATCCTCCAGTCCTGACACTCCCTGCTCAAGATAGCGCCTGCGCCACATTTGCACACTCAGTAGCCGCTTGGAGAGCCTTTCCGCAACTTCAGTCGCCGTCAGCCCCTGGCCGCAAGCCAGAATTATTTGAGCCCGTTCGGCCAAGACTCGATCGGTCTTGGAAGCCCGCAACCAGGACTCCAGTATTCTTCGATCTTGTTCGGGTAGCTTTAGTCGAATGTGGGGTCTTGCCATACCCAACAATAGCAAACTACCCTGACAATTAACATCGGGAACTTTCCGGACAGTACACTAGCATGCGACAAGTCAATTGACACTCACCGCAGGACAACCTGTGAAATGCAACACACTGCTTGTTGGTCTGAGGCCAATGGCTCGCTAGGAGTGCGCGCGGTGGCGCGGGATTCGCATCACCTGCAGGATCAAGCTGTCTCAAGAACTAGCCAGAACCGGCAGTTTGACTTTTCGGAAACGGAATTTCAAAAAGGAGGTGCCTTCCCAGGCGGCGATCTTAGTGAAAACAAGACCTTTGCAGACGGAACCGACGGTCTATTCGCGGCCGGGGAAGGCCCCTCCTACGATCCTGAAATCACTCTCTTGAAGCTTGCCAGAAAGGTTGTTAGACAGCTTGAAGATGCCTATACAACTTTGCGGTCCGGGGCCCGCTCCCCAGCCTCTGGGAATTGGACCCCTGGACCCTTGGACCCCTTCTCCGAAGGTGGGCCCTTTCGCCTACCGGTTCTTACTAGAGCTCGAATCCTCAACTGGAGCGGTCTCGCGCTGGATACCCAGGTGGCTATCGAACCACTCCAGCTGACGTCCTATGAGATCGATGACGTGATTCGGCTCCCGAATCCCGTGGCCCTCGCGCGGATAGCGCACGAACTCGACTTCCTTGCCCGCCTTTTTCAGTACGGTGTAGTACTGCTCGGCCTGAGCGATCGGCACCCTCATGTCCCGTTCACCGTGCGTGATCATGATCGGAGTGACCACGTTTTGCACATAGTTGTAAGGAGAGAACTTCTCGAACGTCTCCCGGGTTTCCCACACGTGTCCACCGAATCCCCAATGGAGATAAGCTGGAATATCGGTTTGACCGTAGAAGCTGTACCAATCGGAAATCGCCGCATGACCGATGGCTGCTTTAAAGCGATCGGTCTGGGTGATGGCCCAGAAGGTGGAGAAGCCTCCATAGCTACCTCCCATCACGACCATCCTGTCTGGATCGGCGATACCCATTTCGATGATCTTGTCGGCCCCGGACATGTCATCGTCGTGAAAATCCTTTCCTCCCCAATCCATGTAATTGGCTCGAGCGAACTCAATTCCATAGCCGCTACTGCCTCTCGGATTGGGCTGAAGGATCGCGTACCCGTTGCCAGCAAAGACCTGGTTGCGGGCACTGAAGCTGTGGCCGGACCGACCTGTGGGGCCACCATGGATGCTCATGATCATGGGATAGCGAGTACCGGGCTGATAGTCCAGCGGATAGGTCAGCACGCCTTCGATCTCAATGCCGTCGGCAGAACTCGCCCAACGTACAACCTCGGTCTTCGAGATGTCGAAATCCCGAATTTGAGAATTCAGATCGGTCAACTGCTTTTCGTTGCCACCGCCGACACTGCGCACCCAAACGTCACCAGGAGCGCCCACGTCGTTCTTCGAAAAGGCGAGCCATTTCCCATCTGGAGAAAAACTGAGTCCACGGCCTACCCCCAGCCCTGCCGTGAGAGCTTGCGGCTCTCCACCCTGCGCCGAGATCCGGAAAAGATGGGTGTAGGTGCGAACTCCCAGGCTGAAATAGAGGGAGCGGCCGTCCGCAGACCAGGTCGCACCGCCGAGTGAATCCGGATGAGAGACAGTCAGGTTAGTGGTCCGTTTCGTCGCCAGATCCATCAGGATCAGGTCATTCTTGTCTCCCCTGGTAATCCCGGGGCTAGCCGAAAAAGAGATCTGCCTGCCGTCAGGCGAGAAGCGCGGACCGGCCGCGCGGCCTTCGCCGGGAGTCAGGTTCGTGATGGCCCCACTCGAGACGTTGACGATCTGGACATCGGTGTCCGGACGGTCATCGATATGCCTCCAGGAACTCTCCTGGTTACCGCTGTAGTTGGTCTGGAACACGATCTGGCGGCCGTCCTTGGCCCAGTCCATTCCCCCAACGCTGAACTCACCCTGGGTCAGACGGCGAGCCTCTGCATCACCCAGAGGCTTAATCCACAAGTGGTTAAAAGTGAAGTCACGGTCGACAAGAACTGCATCATCTTTGTCCTTCTTCCGCTTTTCACGCTCCTCCTTGTCGCCATGCACGTTTCGCGTCACGTAGGCCACCGACTGGCTGTCGGGAGCCCACAGGAAGTTGGATGCGCCATTCTCTGCGTCGGTCAGTGCGTAGGCCTCACCGCCGGCCAGCGGGAGGATCCAGACCTGGCCGCGCGCTTTTTCCCCACGCGATGCCGAAAAGGCTAACAATCTTCCGTCGGGTGAGATCTTCGGGTTCGACTCACCCTTCTCTCCCCGAGTGAGTTGTACGAGGTCACCCGTCAAACGGGAAAGCTTGTGGATATGAGAAATGTAGCTGTTGTTCTCGCGGTCCCAATTCCGCAGCACCAAAAACAGTGTCTCATTGTCGGGAGCCCATTCCAATCCTGAAAAGGATTGCATGGACAAGGTGTCCTCCACTGTCATCTTCTTACCCGCCAGAAGGGCCGGAGGTGCCAGCACCAGCAAGCAGGCAACGCATAGTACTTGTATCTTTCGCATTGTGTCTCTCCCCTGAAAAGATGTGTTTTGTTCGAATTCTAAAGACGAGTGGAGAAGCAAGCAAGTCCGAGCCCGGATAATTCACGAGTTTTCGGCTGCAGGGCGGACCAAGGCGGCTCCCACTTTCACCATTGCGATCGTCTTCCGCCCGCCTGACGAGCCTGTGCCCTCATGTTTCATTTCAGAATGATCCGGCGCAGCCGGGGGATGGGCTAAGATGCAACTTTCTTTGCTGTTTCCTGTCCCTGCTTTTGACTCACAGCAGCCTGAGCTGCAGCCAGGCGGGCTCCGGGGACACGGAAGGGAGAACAGCTCACATAGTCCAGGCCGAGGCTTTGAAAGAAGAGCACTGATTCCGGATCACCGCCATGTTCGCCGCACACTCCGAGCTTGATTTCCTGACGGACCTCACGCCCCCTGGTACAGGCCAGCTCGACCAGATATCCCACTCCCACTTGATCGATGGACTGGAAGGGATCAGTGGACATGATCTTGTTCTCCAGGTAGTGGGCCAGGAAACGACCGGAATCATCTCGGGAAAATCCGTAAGCGGTCTGCGTCAGGTCGTTGGTTCCAAATGAAAAGAACTCCGCATGCTCGGCCAGTTCGTCGGCAACTATAGCGGCCCGCGGTAATTCGATCATCGTGCCCAGCAGGCAGGGCACTTCGACACCTTCTCGGGCCTGCACATCGGCCATCGCTCTGCGAACTTCGTCAACCTGATCCTTTAGTTCACTAGCCATCGACACCAGCGGGATCATGAGCTCCACTCGCGGATCATGTCCTTTTTTGATGAGATGGCTGGCCGCCTCAAAAAGTGCTTCTGCCTGCATTCGAGTCACTTCTGGATAGGTGATCCCGAGGCGACATCCGCGATGCCCCATCATGGGATTGACTTCTTTTAACTCGTCCAGGCGGCGGAGCAGGCGGTGGGCAAATCGGATTCCTTCGATGGGTGCATTTTCGTCGCGCATCCGTTTGAGTTCCGATTCTAAGTTCGATCGACTGGGCAGGAATTCATGGAGGGGCGGATCGAGCAGCCGGATCGTCACGGGAAGACCATCCATGACCTCCAGAATCTCGCTAAAATCGTTGCGCTGAAACTCCCTTAGTTCAGCAGCGGCTCGCTCGCGCTCGAAACTTCCTTCCGCCAGGATCAACCGCTGCATCGCAGGCAGGCGGTCTTCTCCGAAGAACATGTGCTCAGTCCGGCAGAGGCCGATTCCCACGGCTCCGAAATCTCGGGCACGCTGGGCATCTCGTCCGGAATCGGCATTGGCACGCACATCCATCGCATCGACGGACGCGATCAGATCCATAAAAGTAGTGAGGGCCGGATCATCCAGTTTGGGCTCGACTCGGTCAAGCTGCCCGGTATAAACCGCCCCCTGGGTGCCGTCCAGAGAAATCCAGTCCCCTGTTTTGAGAGTTTGGCCCCGCACCTCGATCTGTTCGGCTTCCTCATCCAGGTGGAGCGACTCGCAGCCCACTACCGCACACTTTCCCATGCCTCGGGCGACTACGGCCGCGTGACTGGTCATCCCGCCGCGTTGGGTGAGAATCCCCTCGGCGGCTTGCATGCCATGGATATCATCTGGAGTGGTTTCGGACCGAACCAGGATCACAGCCTCACCCTTCTCTTTCCGAGCCACTGCGTCGGCCGCGGTGAAAACGACTCCCCCGACGGCCGCTCCCGGGGAAGCAGGGAGCCCAGTGGCCAGGGGCGAGGTCTCATGTTCGACAAAAACCGGATGAAGGAGCTGTTCAAGCTGGGCCGGAGTGACCCGCAACAGTGCTTCGTCAGCATTGATCAGACCTTCCTTGTAAAGGTCGGATGCAATCCGCACCGAGGCTTTTCCGGTCCGTTTGCCATCTCGAGTCTGGAGCATGAAAAGAACTCCGTCCTCGATCGTGAACTCAAAATCCTGCATCTCGCGGTAGTAGTTCTCGAGACGCAGGGCGATCTCGGACAGCTCCTGATAGAGTTCGGGCAGATTGATCTTGAGATGGCTGAAGGGCAGCGGTGTCCGGGTACCGGCTACCACTTCCTCTCCCTGCGCCTGAGGCAGATACTCACCGTAGAGTTCATTCTCACCGGTGGCCGGGTTGCGGGTAAAGCCCACGCCGCTACCTGAGCGTTCGCCGAGATTACCGAAGACCATGGTCTGAACGTTGACTGCTGTCCCCAAATCGCCAGGAATAGACATCAATCGGCGGTAGGTCACCGCCCTCGGATTGTTCCAGGAGCGGAACACAGCTTCAGTGGCCAATTCCAACTGGCGCCTTGGATCCTGTGGAAAAGCTTTGCCCTCGTGCTCGATAATCTCTTTGAAGCGTGCACTGATGTTGCGCAGATCTTCTGCCGAAAGTTGAATCTCGTGACTGACCTGACGCTCTTTTTTGATATCGAAAAGAACCAGCTCGAAATTGCGGGCCGGAACCTCCAAAACCACATCACCAAACATCTGAAGCAGCCGGCGGTAGCAGTCGAAGGCAAATCGTGGGTTTCCCGTCTCCCGAGCCAGGGTCTCGACCGTCTCATCATTCAACCCGATGTTGAGAACGCTGCCCATCATCCCCGGCATGGAGAACTTAGCGCCAGACCGGACGGAGAGTAGAAGCGCATTTTGGGCAGCTCCAAAGGTCTTCCCGGTAGCCGCCTCGAGCCGGGAAAGGGCCTCGTTTACCTGGCCGATGACCTCTCTCTGATAGCCGTGGGGATCCGTTTGGTAAACAGCGCAGGCCTCGGTCGAAATCGTAAAGCCGGGAGGCACCGGCAAGCCGGCGCCCGACATGGCAGCTAGACCGGCTCCCTTTCCGCCCAGTAAGGCCTTCCAATCTCCCTGACCCTCCACGTTATCGGCGCTGAACTCGAAGACAAATTTCGTCTCCATTCACATCCTCCACTTGTCTACTCTTATACGCCTGGCGCCGGGGCCAGTTGTAGTTATCTGTGAAATAAGGACTCGGGGTTATTCATAGTAGTCCATCCCGAGGTGCGTAATCTGGTCTTCTCCGCGCAAGTAGCGGAGCGTGTTTTTAAGCTTCATCAACTGAATGAAGAGATCGTGTTCGGGATAGAGTTGAGGCAGAGTCATGGGGCTCTTGAAATAGAAGGAGAGCCATTCCTGGATTCCAGACATGCCGGCTCGCGAGGCTAGATCGAGAAAGAGTGCCAGATCGAGTACGAGGGGTGCTGCCAGAATACTATCGCGGCACAGAAAATCGATTTTGATCTGCATCTCATAGCCGAGCCAGCCAAAGATGTCGAGGTTGTCCCAGCCCTCCTTATTGTCTCGCCGCGGGGGGTAATAGTTGATGCGGACCTTGTGGTAGATATCCTTATACAGATCGGGATAGACCTGGGGTTGCAGAATGTACTCCAGCACCGAAAGTTTGCTTTCTTCCTTGGTCTTGAAACTCTCGGGATCATCTAACACCTCCCCGTCCCGATTCCCCAGAATGTTGGTTGAGAACCAACCTGAGACGCCGAGCAGTCGGGCCTTCAAACCGGGGGCCAGAATGGTCTTCATAAGGGTTTGTCCGGTCTTTAAGTCCTTGCCACAAATTGGAACCTCATTCTGCTCGGCGAGATGGCACAGGGCAGGGATATCAACCGAAAGATTGGGGGCTCCGTTGGCGTAGGGAATGCCCAGTTTCAAGGCGGCATACGCATAGATCATGCTGGACGGAATCTCGGAATCGTTGTTCTCAAGCCCTGCTTCCAGGGCTTCCAATGTCTGATGAACATCTTGCGGTGGGATAAAGATCTCGGTACTTCCGCACCAGATCATCACCAGGCGTTCCACCCCGTTTCGGATCTTGAACTCCTGGATTTCATCCATCAGCTGGCGGGCCAGGTCCATTTTGCTGACACCCTGCTTTACGTGATCTCCGCTGAGCCGCTTGACGTAGCGTGAATCGAAGACACCCTGCATCGGTTTGACGGCCCGCAACTCCGGTTCCACCTGTTTCAACAGTTCTTTCTCGAGAACGCCGGCTCGGGAGGCAGCCGTGAATGCATCTTCCTCGAAGATGTCCCAACATCCGAACACCAAGTCGTCGAGAGAGGCCAGCGGGACGAAGTCGGCGATTCCCGGGATCCGGTTTTCTGTTCGCTTGCCAAGTCGAATGGTCCCCATCTGGGTGAGGGAACCGATGGGACTTCCCAGTCCCTTCTTGACGGCTTCGACGCCCGCAATGAAAGTGGTGCTGACTGCACCCATACCCACCAGCAAGACCCCCAGCTTCCCGTCGGCTGGCGCTATCACCTTTACCTTCTCTCGCGACATAAAAATCTCCCTCTTAGTCTCTGCGGACAATCTCCGAGATGTCCGCCAGCTGTAGAAATAACTCAGAAATACGACTCAACAAGGCCAAACGATTGCGGCGCAAATCTTGATTCGGATCTATCACCAGCACTGCATCAAAAAACCCGTCGACTAGTTCTCGGAAGGTGGCAATCCGGCGGAACGCCGCTGCATAGTCGCCAGCCGCCATGAGGCGTTCTACCTGGGGGGCAATCCTGCGCAGATGATCCCAGAGCGCTCTTTCTTCGGCTTCTTTGAGGAGGGGAGGAGCCGGCTCTCCCTCCTGTTCACCAGACTTGACCAGAATATTTCGAATCCTCTTGAAAGCTGCCGCCAAGGCCTCGAAATCTGTATCGTTCCGGATCTTGAACAGGGCTTGAGCGCGGGCGGCCGCCGCCGGGACGTCATCGTAGCCACTGGCCAAGACCGCGTTCAGAACGTCGTAGGGAATGCCCGATTCGGAGAGGATGAAACGGATCCTTTGCTCGAGGAAGTCGAGGATTTTCACCCGGCCCTCGTCGCCGGAGGGCGAAGACTCAAAACCCTGTTCGGCCCAGATCACGAGCTGGGAAAGCGGGAAGTTGAGATTCCGTTCCAGCAGAATTCTGATGATGCCCTGGGCCTGCCGGCGCAGTGCGAAGGCATCGCTCGATCCGGTGGGAACGATACCGATCCCGAAGCACCCCACCAGCGTGTCGAGCTTGTCGGCCAGTGACAGAAACGCACCATTCCGGCTGGACGGGACATCGTCCTCCATCGAGCCCGGCTGATAATGCTCATAGATGGCTCGCCAGACCTCCTCCGGGTCGCCCGCCTGGCGGGCATAGAGTCCCCCCATGATCCCCTGCAACTCTGGCAGTTCGAAGACCATCTCTGTGGTGAGGTCGGTCTTGCAGAGGAGAGCCGCCGCCGCCAGTTCCAAATCCTTCTCCAGGTGGCGACAAAGTCGGGAGATGCGCCGCGTTTTGTCCAAATAAGAACCCAGCTCTTTTTGGAATACGACTTGGGCCAGACCATCGACTCGGTCCTCGAGTGAGACCAGTCGGTCCTTTTTCCAGAAGAAGGCGGCATCTTCGAGCCGTGCCTTGAGGACTCGTTCGTGTCCGGTCCGTACCATCGGAGAATCGCGGGCGGTATTGATCACTGTAAGGAATGCCGGTTTGAGCTGCTCCCGCTCATCGACCACTGCAAAGTATTTCTGGTGGTGGCGCATCACGGTGATCAAGACCTCTCGCGGAATATCCAAGAAGCGCTCCTCGAACGCCCCCCGCAGCACCTGGGGATATTCGTTCAGCCGTTCGACTTGTAGCAGCAGATCGGAATCTTCCAACACGCTCGACCCATCGTGGGAGACCAGTTCCGCCAGTTCATGACGGATCTTTGCTTGCCGTTCTTCCAAATCAACCAGGACATATTGGGCGCGCAGGGCCTCGACGTAGTCGCTTGGATGACGAATCGAAACCCGATGGGAACCCAGGTAACGATGACCTCGGCTGTCGCGACCGGTCCTGATACCGGCCAATTCAAAGGGTAGGACTTCCTCATTCCAAAGAGCTACCAGCCATCGAATCGGGCGGACGAAACGGAACCGGCTTTCCTCCCAGTACATGTTCTTCGGCCAGTGCAAACTGGAAAGCAATTCCGGAATCTCGGTGGCCAGCAAATCGGGAACCAGAAGACCGGGCTCCTCCCGGTGAAAGCCTAGATAAGTGCCCTTCTCGCTTTGCAGGAACTCCATTTGCTCGACGGAAACCCCGCTCTTGCGCGCGAAACCATGGGCCGCCTTTGTGAATTGACCTTCCTCATCGAGAGCCACTCTTTGGGGCGGACCCAAGATCGTCTCCCGTCTGGGCGATTGTTGATCGGGCAAACCCTCGATCAGGAGTGCTAGACGCCGCGGGGAATCAAAGACCCGGAGTGATTGATAATTGAGCTGGCTCCGATCCAGCAGCTCATTCACCTTCCGGCTCAGCTCATTCAGCGCCGATTCGATCATGGGAGCCGGAATCTCTTCGCTTCCCAGTTCCAACAGGAAGCTATTCATTGTGTGCCTCTCGAGCCACATAGTTGGAGGCCACGGCGACCGCCAATCTTCTGACCCGCGTAATCAAGTCGACCCGCTGTGTGACGCTGATCGCTCCTCGGCTGTCCAGCATGTTGAAGGCATGAGAGCATTTCAAACAGCAGTCATAGGCCGGCAGCGGGCAGCCCGCCTCGAGAGCTCGTCCACATTCTTTTTCGAAAAGCTCGAATACTTGAAAGAGCATATGCGTGTCGGCAACTTCAAAATTGTACTTAGAGAATTCAACCTCCTCCTGGAGGCGAATCTTACGGTAATCGAATTCCTGGTTCCAGCTCAGATCGTAGATACTGGCCCGATCCGAAATGAAGGTGCCCAAGCGCTCCAGGCCATACGTGATCTCTCCCGAAATGGGCATCAGATCCTGCCCCCCGGCCTGTTGAAAATAAGTGAACTGAGTCACCTCCAGCCCATCCAGCAATACTTGCCATCCGATCCCCCAGGCGCCAAGCGTGGGACTCTCCCAGTTGTCTTCTTCGAAGCGCAGATCATGCTCTTGGAGCTCGATTCCCAAAGTCTGCAGACTGTTCAAGTAGATGTCCTGAATCTCATCAGGCGGAGGCTTTAGAATGACCTGTAGCTGGTGATGCTTGAATAGACGATTCGGATTCTCTCCGTAGCGGCCGTCGCTGGGACGGCGCGAGGGCTGGACGTAGGCGACTCGGTAGGGACAGGGGCCGAGTACCCGGAGGAAGGTCTCCGGATGCATGGTCCCGGCACCCACCTCACAGTCATAGGGTTGCTGAATGACACAACCCTGGTCGGCCCAGAACTGCAATAGAACCTGGGTAATGTTCTGAAAAGTCATCGTCATCTCGAATCATGCAGCCTTCCGGACCGGCCCAACGCAGGGCAATCCTGGCGACTACAACAGCTCTTTGAGCATCTTTTTCGTCTTCAGGCGTCTTTCCAGCTGGAATTCTATCAACTCCTCGGCCAGTCCTTCTAACCTTTTGAGCTCATCGCCAGCCAGCAGATCCTCAGGCAACTGAGAAGGAGAGGTTCGCAGCAGTTTCATGGTTCGGGCTGCCAGATCGGCAGGCAATCGTTCTTCAAGAGCCGGCAACACTCCCTCCAGCCTGAGCAGCCAAAACTCGAGGTATCGGGCCAGCAGCAGGATCGGCTTGTCCTGAATCTCTCCCAGTACCGCCAACACTAGACGAAAGAGCCGCTCCGACTCTTCCTCCTCATTCGAGAACTCGAGCAACAGTTCAGCGAAGTACCCGAAGTGGAGGTTGACTTCCCAGCTCAACTCATAGGCCGGAAAAGCGCGCACGATTTCGCAGCTCTTGAGGACTCCGAGCTCCTGCTGCTCCTTCCGACTGACGTTGATGCGTACGTGGGTGAGCGGCTCGAGTCCGCTGCCGAAAGCTCGCCGACGGGAGCGGGCTCCATAGGCCATGGCCCGCAGCTTGCCGAAATCGCGGGAAAGGAAAACGGCAATCTGATGGGCTTCTGAGTAGGGATAGGTGCGAAGCGTCACGGCCTCGCTTTGAAGAAAGGCCATAGAATCACGAGAGCAGGACGGCCGACAGTGTTAAAAAGGAGAAAAAGCCCACGACATCTGTCAGCGTGTGTAGAAATATGCCGGACGCGATCGCCGGGTCCACATTCAACTTCTTGAGCACTAGCGGAATCAGGGTCCCAACGAGCCCGGCCAAGAACATGTTCGAGATGAGGGCCGCTCCGAGCACAAAGCCCAACCATAGATCACCCTTCCAGATGAACACTACCAGCCCGGCCAGGATCCCAATGCTCAAACCGTTGGCCCCTCCCACCAGTGTCTCCTTGAAGAGAACCTTGCGTGTGTTCTTCCAACTGATCTCTCCAAGAGCCAGGGCTCGTACCATGAGCGTCAGAGTCTGAGTCCCGCAATTTCCCCCCATGCCGGCGACCACCGGTAGGAACATGGCCAACACCGGCAGAGCAGCGATGACCGGTTCGTAATATGCGACAACAGTAGCCGCGATCATTGCCATGACCAGATTGACTGCCAGCCAGGGCAATCGCTTCCTCACCGAGCTTCGGGCATTCGTGTGGAGATGATCGTCCCGTTCCACGCCGGCCAGGTGCAAGATATCTTCGGTGGCTTCGTCCTTGATGACATCGATGACGTCGTCGACCGTGATGACACCCACCAGCTTGTTCTCGTCGTCCACCACCGGGATCGCCAGTAGATCGTAAAGGGCCACTTGGCTGGCAACTTCCTCCTGGTCGGTATCAGTGCGAACCCAGATCAGATCGGTCTGCATGATCCGGCGTAGCGGACTGCTGGGGGGAACCGTCAGCAACTGGCGTAGGGAGGCCACACCCACCAGGTGATTCCGATCGTCCACCACATAGAGGTAGAACACCATCTCGAGCTCCAGGGTGGTCTGAATGGTGTGGATCGCCTCGGCTACAGTCAGGTTCTCCTGCAATGCAAACACATTCGGAGTCATGATCCGACCCGCCGTCTCCTCCGGATACTGGAGGAGCTCTTGGACTTCGACAGATTGCTCGACCCCCATTTGCTCGAGGACGCTCTCGGCAACATCTGGAGGCAGTCCCGATATCAGAACGGCGCGATCATCAGTTTCCAATTCCTGGAGTACTTTGGCCAACTGGGGCGGCGTCTGAGCCAGCAGCAAATGGAGACCTCGGTCCAGACCCAGTTCATTGACTACTTCGGCTGCCAAAGCCCGTTTTTCGGCGACCAGCGCTTCGAAGCCCTGCAATTGCTCTCGGGGATTGAGCTCATTGAACAGATTCGCGATGTCGCCCGGGTGGAGTTTTCCCAATAAATTGAGAACATGCCCCCGTGCGTTACGGCGCAGCAACTTGCGCAGGGAGCCTGAGAGCACCCTGCTTTTTTGGACTTCCATTGGTGGTACCTCCGGGGCACGTAATGAGCAGAGAGTCAATGTACCAGATAAGGGTTCTGTCTGCCCTGGGAGCCTGTCCGAGTAATGGGGTGTGGTCGCCCTAAATAACAGAGCGCCGTGGCTGCAGCGGGCGGGAAAGGGATCGTACTGACTCCAAGACTCCGGTCCGGCCGCTTGTGGATGGTGAAGGGTTCGGAGTTGGGGAGGCTGCCGCCGGTTCTCCCTTGCCGCTCTTTCCTATCCGATGGCCTCGCAGCTCAGGTTGGGGTCGACGGCCTGAACGCGGCTTTGGAGCTCCCAATCTCAGAGCGCCAAGCGGCAGCGCGAGTGCGGGAAAGCTTGGCGACGATCTGCCAAAACCCCGCTTAGAACCAGCGCGGCGCTCCCGCTTGCGGCTCCCATATCTTGCGCCTGGCGAAAGTTCGCCGCTCGGCGGTCCACTCAAATCGACTCGTTTTCGGTTGCGGCCCTGCAGCCGAAAAACTCGTGAATTCTCCGGGCTAAGTCTCTGCGATTGCATTTCGACCGCCTCGGTGGCCGAGACCTGTACTTTTGTCAGCCCACGAACTAGCCTAGGGGTCTGTTCGAGTAAGGTGTGCGGATCCGAAACGAAGATCAGAGGAGAACCTCATGAAACGGTCGATTTTTTGCTGCTTGGTGTTCCTGACGATGACCTCTTTGATGGCCCAGAAGAGGGGCCTGAAACCGCAGGACTACTATCAGGAGAGGACTGTCAGCAGTGTAGCCACGTCTCCTCGAGGAGATCTGGTTGCATTTGTGGTCACGAGTATTGATGAAGGAGAGAACAAGCGTCACCGCGAGATCTGGATGCAACGGGTCCAAGAGGGACGATCACAAGGGGAGCCTTTCCGGTTCACCAACCCGACAGCCGAATCTTCGAGTCCCCAATGGTCTCCCGACGGCAGCCTGCTCTCTTTCAACTCGAGACGCGGCAAAGATAAGAACTCGATCTGGTTCGCTCGAGTCGATCCGCCAGGAGGAGAAGCCTTCCACCTGGAAGGCGTGGACGCCTCACCCATCTGGTCGCCCGACGGCAAGTGGATCGCCTTTACCAAGAGCCCGGATAGCGACGACGAGGAAGAATCTGAGCCGCGCAAGGGCTGGATTGCTTCAAACGCGATCTCCAACACCCTCGATTCCAAACGTTTCGATGGCCGCGTTGTAACATCGATTCGCTATAAACGGGACGGGACCCTGACCTTTTTTCCCGATCCTTCGATTCGCAAAAAGACCCAGCTATTCGTCGTATCGGCTGAAGGGGGAGAAGCGAAACAGCTGACTTCCCTGCCCTTTGACGTCCGCGGCCCGGTCTGGGCCGCGGATAGCCGCTGGTTCTACTTTAATGGGGACGAGATGCAGAACGACGAGCTGAATCGGGAATTGACCACCGACATCTACCATATTTCAGTAAATGGCGGCCAACCCAGAAAGCTCACCTCCAACCCTGGCAACGAAACCTCTCCGGCGGCCTCTCCAGATGGAAAATGGATGGTCTATCGGTACAACTCGGCCCGGGGGGAGCAATCAGACATCATGGTTGTGGCTCTGGCGGCTGACGGGTCATTCCAGGGCTCGCCTCGGAATCTCACTGCCAGCTGGGATCGCCAGATTGGAAACCCGGCCTGGACAGCCGACTCGTCCAAACTACGGATTGAGGTAGGGCTGGGGGGCAATCGACACCTGATGCAACTCGATCGAAACGGTGGCGAGATGCAGCAACTCACCGACGGAGACCGTCGCTTCTCGGGTTTCTCAGCCGACAAGAGCGAGCGTTACCTGGCCTTCACGGGGACGGATCCAACGCGTCCGAATGAGCTCTTCTTTTCATCCTTCGATGGCAGCAACATCCGACGAGTCACTCATTTCAACGATGACTGGCTGGCAGAGATCGATATGATGCCGGCCGAGCGACTGAGCTGGCAGGTTCAGGGAGGCACCGAGATCGAAGGTTGGGTCATCAAGCCCGTCGGATATCAGCCGGGACGGAAGTACCCGCTGGTGCTGAAGATCCATGGGGGTCCGCACGGCGCCTATGGAAACACTTTTTTCCGGACTTTCCAGATCCTCTCGGCCTCGGGCTTCTTCGTTCTCTACCCCAACCCGCGTGGGTCGACCGGCTATGGACACGACTTCACCTATGCCACTCGCGGCAAATGGGGAGTCCTGGACCAGGAGGACTATCTGGGGGGCGTCGATGCCGCCGTCGCAAAGTATCCGGCGATCGATCCCAGCCGAGTCGGTGTTTCGGGCGGCAGCTATGGTGGCTACATGACGAACTGGCTGACCTCGACTACAGATCGATTCACGGCCGCTGTAACCAGTCGTTCCATCACAAACTGGGAGAGTTGGTATGGGACCTCCGACGCCCAGGGGCTCACTGAACACGAATTCTATGGTCCTCCCTGGGAACAGCGGGAGCTGTACAGGGAGCTCTCACCGATCTCCTATGTGGAGAATGTCAAAGCTCCGACTCTGATCATCCACAGCGAGAATGACTATCGAACTCCGATCGGTGATGGAGAGCAGTGGTTCATCGCGCTCAGTAAGTTAGGAGTACCGGTCGAACTGGTGCGTTATCCACGCTCCTCCCACGGATTGTCCCGGGGCGGTGAACCCTGGCTGCTTGTGGACCGTTTGGAGCGCCTCAGGACCTGGTTCGTCCACTGGCTGATTGAGAAGCCGCAAGCCAACCCAACGGCTGGACAAGACTAATAGGAGAGGCCCAGCCGCTTCGTTCTGGTCAAGCGAGAAACTTTAAATTTCAGGCCAGTCGAAGCTCCGGCTGCACCGGATCATTCAGAAAAGAAAACTGGAAGAGCTCCCTCGCTCACGCTTCGGGCTCGGTTAGGAATGCCTCGAAGTCATAAGGCGCTCGGCCAAGATCTTTCGGAGCCCGAAGCGTCAGCGAGGGAGCGATTTCCACGATCAAGTTTCAGCCCAGGGAATCAGATTCGGGCGTATCGGCTGGCTTAGCGGCAACCGAGCCCGACCTTCTTTTAGCGGCAGAAACCAGGCGAGTGATCGGACCACTCAAAAGATAGCCGTAGGTCATTATCACGAGGGCTTCTTCCGAATAGTAGTAAACGCTGGCTACCAACACACCCAGGATCAGAATCGTCAGGTGAGACTTGCCCCGCCCCAAATTCAACTGCTTCAGCGCCGGATACCGAATCGTGCTGATCATGAGCAGGGCTAAGGCATAAGTCGCCGTCACCAAATACATCCGAAACAAGGGATTATCGGGAGGCAGAGGGAAGAAGTGCACTGTAGCCGCAATAACTGCAGCCCCGGCCGGGATTGGCAGCCCGGCAAATTGGCTTAGATTCTGGGTCTGAATGTTGAAACGGGCCAACCGCATGACGCCACAAATGAGGAAAACGAAGGCCGAGAAGCGGGCGAATTTTCCCAGGTCCTGGAGTCCCCACGAATAGATCAGAATGGCAGGAGCGATCCCAAAGCTGATCGCGTCAGCCAGGGAATCGAGTTGCAACCCGAAGTCGCTGGTGACGTTGGCCATCCGAGCCACGCGCCCATCCAGCCCGTCCAGAACCACGGCGACACCTATCGCAATGGCGGCCACGTCGAACTGCTGACTCAGGCAGGAAATCACGGCCAGGAAACCGCAGAAGATGTTGCCTACAGTGAAAGCCGAGGGCAGCAAATAGATGCTTCGGCGCAGTTTCTTGGAATGAGCGAATATCTGGTCCTCGTCGGCATGATTCGAGTTTTTCACTTTGCTGCTCATGATCCGGGAGTCAATCAGTCCCAATAGGCCAGAACGGTGCTTCCTCCCCAAACCCGATCCCCAACCGCGACCCGGAGGCGGCAATGACTGGGAATCAGGATATCGACACGGCTCCCAAAACGGATTAAGGCTATTCTATCACCGCGTTCAACTCTCTGGTTGAGCTTAGTCCAGGGAACTATTCGGCGGGCTAGCAGTCCGGCAATCAAAGAGAAATCAATGCTCCGCTCGCCGCCAATCGTCATTCGAAGCTGTTCGTTCTCAACCGAAGCCCGCTCATCCCAGGCCAAATGAAACTTGCCGGGATGATGCTCCTGCCGCTCAATCGCCCCCGAAATCGGCGCACGGTTTACGTGGACATCAAAAATCGAGAGGAAAATGCTAACCAGTGTCCCACCTTTGATCTCCTGGACCTTTACAACCTTGCCATCGGCAGGACTCGTAATCGTGTTTGGATCGTCTGGAATCTCCCTGTCGGGATCGCGGAAGAAATAGGCAACGAATAGCGCTAGCGCGAGCACTCCAAGTGCCGGCACCCACCAACCCAGCCACAGACTGGCCGCCCCTAAGAGCAGTATGGGGATCAGAAAAGGAAAAGCATCCCTTGCCATGGATCAACCGACGAATAGACTGCGCAGGAGCCCAATAAAAAAAACCCGCTGAAGCCTGCCCTTCAGCGGGTCAAAGGTCAAAACCGTAAGTCAAATCAACAACCCGATCGCCTACGTCGACGCTGGCTCAGTCTGTTGATATTGATAGATGAAGACTTGCATTTGATCCTTGAGGACCAGTTTCTTCTTCTTGATCTCGCTCTCGCGTAGCTGATCTTGGGGGCTCAAGTAAGGCTTGTCCGTAAAAGTCTCGAGTTCCTTCTCGAAGGCCTGATGTTGCTCCAACAGACCTCGAAAAGTGTCGTTCGTCTTGGTCAAGTAGTCCTTGATGTCCACCTCATCCATAGTTGGATCCTCCTGTTCTGAAATTAGAGATGTAACGGAATTTGTTGAATTTGTTGCGCGCCTGACAGCGGCAACAGTTTCGACCCTGAGGAATGGCGCCATGTCCGAACCCGAACTGTAACAAAAGGAGGTTGCCTTATCAAGGAATCGGAAGCAGGCGGCAGCAATTCCGAGTCGACTCTCGAAGCGGACTAGCGGCGGAGAGTATCCGAGCAAGGATGGGCGATTCTCAGCCGATTGCGCTAGAATGGGACTGAGTCCTATGAATATGCCAGTCCGCTTCCTCCTCTACGTGGTGGTCCTGAACCTGGCAAGGTACCTCATCGGAATGCCGATCGAGCAGCTCACAATCGCTGAACCGATGCACCGGGTGATGCCGCTATACCCGGAAGTCTTCAACGCGAATTTGGGTTCGAGTGACTTGATCGTCGGCTTCGTTTACAACTTTTGCCTCTGGTTGGCTGTAGCGCTGGTCTTCCACCTGACTCATCCGATCTTTTCCGGCCCCACGATTTGGCGCAGCCTGAAGGTGTTCGGGCTAATGCTGTTCTTCTATATCAGTCTGGCTGCCGTCTACATGAATCACTATGCCGATGCGGTGAAGCCCTTCTACCTGTACAGCATGGTAGACGGCATCATCATCTTCTTTGTGGTTGGAGTGGTCAACGGCATTATCTATCGGTTCTTTTTCAAACCTCAGACTGCTAGCCTCCATGACGCGACGATCAACCCGGCTGGCCCTTCTCGTTTGCCTCGGGGGATCGATTCCCAGCCCCTTGAGGAGTTGCCCATCCCGACCGCTTCCGAAGCTGCACCCGATCCCTTGTCCAGCGCGGGTGATAAAGGAACGCCGGAAGCGGCGCCCACATCCAAGCCCGAGAGCCCCGACTAGCACGAAATTGAACGAATACTTATTTCCCGTCGAAAGAAAGCGCAGGCAATGTAATGCACCAACACAGGCAACTCGTTTCGATATTGAGCCGAATCGCGTTCTTGACCCCGGTCTTGTGCGGCCTTTTCCTGGGTTCCGTACTGGGCGAGAAGAGCGCCGTCGGGGCACCGCAAACGCCCCCAAGACAGGCGTCACAGGAAAGAGCGCAAGCGAAAACAATCCAGCTCACACCGCGAGTTCGATACCGTCGCATCCAGCCGGGTCCAAGAACTCAGTTCTTGTTGAGCCGGGCGAAAATGGCCGACCGGACTGAGCAGGCAGGGCCACGCGCCGGTTCTCAGGTAGTCAAAACAGCCCGAGGCCTTTCGGGACTCGTTCTCGATCCTTTTAGCATGATGAGCTTCAGCGTTTTTCGCACGGGCGTCGACCGAGATCATGCGATAGCTTGTACCACCTTGCCTGAAAGTGCCATCAACTCCACCAACCTGGACCGGGATGCAATCGGTCAGAGAGGAGATCGCCAATGAAATGGGCACGCGGTTTTCTATGGACAGTTTGTTTTGCCCTCCTCACGGCAGTTATTCTCTCACCAGTTCGTGTCTCGGCCGGACAGACTGTGGTAACTCTGAAGCGAGACAATAACATCCTGCAAGGCACTTCTTTTGACGATCTGCCGTTACTTTTCGCCCCCGGAATCGTTCAACTGGGTTCCTCGGTTTCGCACTGGGACACTTCTGCGACTCCCAACCTTCTGATGGAACCTTTCCTTTCTTCCGACCTGCCCTTCCTGGGACTCGACATTACCCCGCAGCTGATGCAAGACATCGGCTGGGAACTGGGCACCTCAAACTTTAACATCATTGATGGAGACGATCCGGGCACCGGCTTCACAGATCCTCGCCCTTTTGCCGGAGCTCCCGGGAATGACGCGACGGCCCTGGGAGCGGCGCGGCAGAACCTCATCGCCGGAGTGCTCGACGGGTGGGCAAATACCCTTAAGAGCAACGTTGACATCGACGTTCTCGTGACCTGGCAACCTCTCACATGCACCGAAGGGGGAGGAGCCGCCCTGGCAGGAGCCGCGGCCGGGCAGATCTTTCGTAGCGACAGTGGGGTGCTGCCCGAACCGGATACTTGGTATCACTCGGCATTGGCCGAGGCATTTTCAGGGGCGAATGAATCGGGAGATCCCGCCGCCGACGGCGTTGCCGACATCTTTATGACGATCAATTCCGATATCGACGAAGCCTGTTTGGGAGAAGGTACGAGGTTCTACTATGGTCTGGATGGAGAGGAGCCTGCCAATCTGCTTGATTTGGCACCCACGGTTCTGCACGAACTAGGCCATGGCCTGGGTTTCTCGAATTTCACAAATGAAGCTACTGGAGCGTCCATCGATGACACTCCTGGGATCTTTGATCACTTTACCTTGGACGAAACGCTGGGGCGAACCTGGGTCCGTATGAGTGACGCGGAGAGAGCCGAGTCGGCCACCAACGAGAAAAACCTCGTCTGGAGCGGTCCGACTGCCCAAGCAGGCGCCGGTAGTCTCCTTGCGCCGGGAACTCCTGTGCTCGAAAACCCTGACGGGGATGCTCTTCTCGTCTCGCCCGCTTCTTTTGGAGCTGAAATCAGCGATGTGGGAGTGACCGGCGCGCTGGCCTGCGCCTTCGATTCCTCTGCAGTCGATTCTGAGCACGATCTGCCGAGCATCCGGGATGCCTGCCAAACGATCGAGAATTCCGCCGACGTGGCAGGAAAGCTGGCCCTCGTGGACCGGGGCAACTGCAGCTTTGTCACGAAAGTATCCAACCTGCAGGCAGCCGGAGCGATTGCCGCTCTGATTGCGAACCGGTCCGACGCTGGCCTGCGCCCGGGAGGCACAGACGACAGCATGTCAATTACCATCCCAGTGGCGGGCCTGAGTGCCAGCCAGGGCGACTTCCTTCGCTCCCTGGTCTGCCCGGTAGCACCTCCCCCCGACGTGCTCTTTGCCCAATGGGTCAACGGCACCTTCAACGGCCAGGACAACTCGGTCCGCGTGATTCTGAGGAACCGGCGCAACGAGTCCGACACCGGAACCATTTCCTTCTTGAACGGGAACGGAGATCTGTTTTCTCCCACTGGCGGAGGCGGGATCCAGCCCATTCCCTATGAGGTTCCGGCTCTTGGGACTTTCGAATTCGAGACCGCTGGCAGTGGGACATTCCAGAGCGGAGTCGTGGAAATCCGTTCCGATCTGGGAGACAATTCAAATCTCCTCGGAACTGAGATCTTTGAGCTCTTGGGTTCCAAAGTCTCGGTTCCTGAGGGCATCTTCAGCCCGGGACACCAGATCTATGTCAGCGTGGATGATACCGAGAATTCGGGTATGGCGTTTTTCAACCCTCACCCAGAGCTCTATAGCCGGATCCTGTTGGTTCTGGCTGATAGTGACGGGGGGTTTGTCGCCGCCGGCACAATTGAACTGGCTCCACGCCAACAACGACTCGGCTTCGTAACCGAGCCCGGGTTTTTCAGTGATGCACTGGCGGATTTTCCCGACGGCTTCAAAGGGAGCTTGACGGCCGTTCTCGAGGAGCAGACCAGCCCTGACTTCGCGATGTTGGGCCTGATTCAGAACACCGCCGATGGTTCGCTGATCGCCGTGGAAACTGCTCCCATTCGATCCGTTCTGAGGAGGCGCTTTGTCTCCCTGGAGCGATACAATGATTTCGGCTGGGGCAGGCGTAAGACATGCGGAGCTATCTGGAACTTCTCGAACACACTCTCAACGACGGCATCAAGAGAGCTGACCGAACTGGCACCGGGACGCTCAGCCTCTTTGGTCATCAAATGCGCTTCGATCTGCGTCAGGGATTCCCAGCTCTAACCACCAAGAAGCTCTTCTTCCGCTCGATTATTCATGAACTCTTGTGGTTTCTTTCCGGCAGCAGCAACATCCAATACCTGAGAGAAAACAACGTTCATATCTGGGATGCGTGGGCGGATAGCGATGGAGAGCTGGGACCGGTCTAACGGACAGCAATGGAGACACTGGCCAGATCCGTCTGGGGGGGAAATCGATCAGATTGAGCAAATCGTCCGGCAGATCAAGACCAATCCTGACTCTCGGCGACACATTGTGAGCGCCTGGAATGTTGCCGAGATTCCGCACATGAAGTTGCCCCCCTGCCATACTCTCTTCCAGTTCTATGTGGCCGAAGGTCGCCTCTCTTGCCAGCTATACCAGCGCAGCGCAGATATCTTCCTGGGGGTTCCTTTCAATATCGCTTCGTATGCACTGCTTACACTCATGGTGGCCCAGGTAACGGGTCTCGAAGCCCACGAATTCGTTCACACCTTCGGCGACATCCACCTCTATCTGAACCACCGGGAGCAAGCACGAACCCAACTGGAGCGGGAACCGAAGACCGTTGCCACAAATGCAGATCGACCCCGATTGCGGGAACCTCTTCGATTTTCGCTACGAAGACTTCAGGTTGGTCGGTTATGATCCACATCCTCATATACCGGCTCCCATATCAGTCTGATGATCTCTCTCATAGCCGCCGTCTCCACCAACCGTGTCATCGGGAACGAACAGGAACTGCCCTGGAGATTGCTGGCCGATCTGAAGCATTTCAAGCGACTCACCATGAATCATCACCTGATCATGGGACGCCGGGACGTTCGAGTCGATCGGAAAACACCCCGTTACAAAACCGAGAAATCATCGTTCTGACCCGGCAGAAAAGAGCTAGGTACCGTCGAGTAAAGCTTGCCTCCAGTCTTTCCGAAGCAGCAGAGCTGGCGTCCAAAGACTCCGAGATCTTTATCGCCGGAGGCAGCGCCGTCTACGCAGAGGCACTGGCCATCGCCGACCGGTCTTTACCTCACGTGGGTTCACACAGAGGTCGAGGGGGATCGTTTCTTCCCAAGATTGGCGCCTGGTGCCTGGAGCCTACGTAAGAAAGAACACCGGGCACGGGACCCGAAAAATCGCTACGACATGACATTTCTGCAAATCGAGCCGGCTCAGGCCAGCAGTTTGTTGACCGCCGGAGATGTCCCAGATGATTGGTTGGAGTAAGTTCCAACTCCACACAATCGAAATGCAAGCGCAGAAACGCAGAGTCGCAGAGATTACGCAGAGAACTTCTGGAGGTGATCCGGAAGGGACGAGGTCGGAGGCTACGGAACCAAACTCTTGAATCATCCACTCTTCCCATCATTCTTTTCTTGGTGAATATTCCCTTTCCAAACAAGAACACCTCTGCGCAATCTTCGCGACTCTGCGTCTCTGCGCTTGCATTTCCTCGGGAGTTGGGAGTTACGCCGGTTACCCGCTCACTTGGAACCAGACTTCGTCCAAACACCTGACCCGCAGAATCGACCAGATGCAATTGATGTTTACCGGGGCGGGGTTCCCAGATCCCGGTCTTGCTGAGAGGCTGCCCGTCGAGTTTCCAAGTCAGGGAATCGGGCTCGGGGCTGGCCGCGAAAAAGACCCTTTGCAGATGGGCGGGAATATCCGGGTCGAGCGCAATCGTCATGCCCTGGGCTGGATAAGCAATTCGATAACGTGCGGGCCGGGGAGCCGACTCGATTCGGTCCTGCTCGGTGCCGGTCAGGAACCATTCGGACTGCCTTCTTTCGTCTTCCCAATGGACCTCCCTTTGAATCAATCCCGGAGGAGGATCCGGAGGCCGAGAGGGGAGGTTCTCATGCAGTCGGGAGATCACTTCCGACCAGATCGGGGCGGCTCCGGTGACACCGCTGACATTCCACTTCGGGCGGCCAGAAAAATTCCCAACCCACACGCCCACTGTAAAGCGAGAAGTGAACCCGACACACCAGTTGTCGCGTATGTCCTTGCTGGTTCCGGTCTTTACGGCGCTCCAGAAACGAGTTGAGAGGGGCGAACTGAGCCCGAAAGTGGCGCTCCCGTGCTTCGCGATCCGCGAGGATGTCAGAGATCTGAAAAGCAACGGACGGCGAGAAGATCCGCCTCGTTCAGGCCTGGACTGCGAGGGATCCAGCCGAAGTGGGCTCCAAAGTCCTCGCTGCGCCAGCGAATGATAGGCATTGACGAGATTCCAAAGCGTGATATCGGCGGTCCCCCAGTGCCAGCGAAGGGCCGTAGAATAGTGGCTCCCGAATCTCAGCAAAGTCCAATCTCTGGAGTAGACTTGTAAAGTCCTCCAAACCCGCTACTTGCAGGAGTCTCACCGCAGGAATATTGAGCGAGGAAGCGAGAGCGGTGCGGGCCGCTACCAGCCCCCGAAAACGGTTATCGTAGTTTGAAGGTTGGTAGATTCCACCATAAACCGCCACATCGAGAGGGCTGTCTTGGAGCAGTGATGCCAGCGTGATCAGCTGGCGCTCAAACGCGAGCCCGTACAGCAGAGGCTTGAGGGTGGATCCCGCCTGTCTAAAGGCTTGGACTCCATCCACATAGCGTGCGCTCGTGAAGGGATCGCCATTACCCACATATGCCAATATCTCACCGGTCTGATTCTCGACAACCAGAAGTGCCCCATCCTGTACGTTCCGATCCGATACGCCGGCCAGATGCTTGCGCAGTGTTTCTACCGCCATGATCTGGACTTCACGATCGAGAGTCGAGATTGCCGATCTGCCAGACCCAGGCCTTTTCAGGAGACGCTCCGCCACCTGGGGAGCCCAATCTTCACGAGATTGAATGAATCGATTCCCGTTGAGTGACTGGCTGATTGTTGCGTCAATCGCCGGTTTTAGATTCTCCCAGGCGAGGCGCCCGGCCAGTTGCTCAGCTCGCTTGCTGACATCTCCGTTTGGAGCGTTGGGGGCCCGAATCAAAGCAGCCAGAATCAGGCATTCCGGTCGCGTCAGACCGTGTGGATCCTTCCCGAAGAGAGCTCGGGAGGCAGCGGCTATCCCCTCCAATTCTCCTCGGTAGCTCAGTAGATTCAGATAGGTTTCCAGGATCTGTGACTTAGTCCAGCTCGCTTCCAGGGCGCCGGCAAAGGCCATTTGTCCCAGTTTCTGTCGCCAGGACCGGCCCCCTCGGCCGGAGCGCAGATCCTTCTCGAGCATGCCTGCCAACTGCATGGTAACGGTACTCGCTCCCCGCAGTTTTCCTCCTCTGAAGTAATCGGCCAGTACCCCGAGCAAAGCCCATCCATCGACTCCGGAGTGCCGATAGAAGCGTTGATCCTCGGCTTCCACGACGGCTTCCCGAAGACGGGGCGACACTTCGTCCAACCTGACCCATTGAAGGCGGCGTTGCTGCTTGCTCACCCGGAAGGTATGGAGAACGGATCCATGGCGGTCATAGAGAATGGAGTCGGACGACTCATAGCCCTCGCGTACTTGCTGGAAATCGGGAGGCGAATAGGAACTGAGCAGCACCAGGCTTCCCACCAACAGAGAGCATCCGAAGAGAGCGAGCAACCAGCAAAACTTCCGCTTCACGGGTTCACCTCCACTGGAGAATTCGGCAATTCACCAAAGATCTCGGGGTGATACATGGCTTCGACTCGCGTGGGCGGCAAAGAAAACTCACCTGGATTGTTCAGGCGCAGTGTGTACTCCACGGTCCAGGTTCCTTTGGGAACATAATCATAATAGGAGCGGAAGCTCTCGAAGGTCCGTTCCTGGAAAGTGGGCCAGGCGCGACCTCGCGAGCGTTCTCCCCGGCGGGTTAGCACAGAATCCGAGCCCAAACCCGTCCCCAAAATCGAGGCGCCTGCAGGGATAGGATCCGACACAACCACCCAGGTCATGTCGCTCTGAGCCTCCATTTCGAGGCGAATCCTGACGATGTCGCCTGCACTCCAGCGATCCGCCAGCTTGCGCTCGACTGCCTCGCTGGTGCGGCGAATCGTGTAACCCGACCAGAGCGGCTCCAGGAGTGGGATCGCCGCCCGGCTTCTGACCAGTACCCAGGGTTGCCCGCCCCCGTCATGCTGGACTTCGAGCGTGTCTTGACCGGCCAGCCAATCCAAGCTCAGGGTGCCTCCAAGAGGTTCTTCCAGCCAACCATGAGTGGCGGACACGGAGCCCAGGTCAGCCCGGGTGCTACCGGACACCTGGGTTCGCTCAAAACGGGCAGCAAATTTCTCGGTCGCAAGTACACCCCAGGCATTGGCAGTGGTCAAATCCCAGCGGCCTTTCTGCATCCGGCCGATTGCCCCCACCATAAGCCGGGGCAAATCATCCTTCCAGAGGCCCTGCTCCAGAAGCGCCAACAGGAGGCGGAGCGAATTCACGTCGGGAGAGGTCATCAGCCACCACAAGCGATCTCGTCCTTCGGAAGAGAAACCCATGGTCGTTCCGCGAAAAGTCAGCCGAGCTCGAATTTGCTGCTCCAGCTCAGCCAACTTCCGAGGCCGATCGGGCAGATCAGTCAACCGGTAGACCACGTTCAGCCAATCGATCAACCCGGAAGTCGGCCAGAGCGCCGGTTGAACCGAGATCACTGAAGCCAGGCCGGCAGAAGCCCGGCCATAGCGGGAGAGGCCATCGAGGGCGGCCATTTTGCGCAGAGTCAGATCGGTAGTGGGCAAGCTGCTGTAGCGCACCACCCGGCCTTCCACGAATCCGGACAGTCCTGCCAGCATTCTCTCCAAGCTGGGCAGCGGAATCTGCCAGCCTCGCTCCCAGGCGATGCTTACCAGATAGGCCGTGAGAGCATCGCTTCCACGTCGGGATGTAGGAAAGTATTTGGCCAGGCCCTGCGAATCGAGATACGCGGGAAGCGATGCCATGGTCCTTTCCCAGAGTCCGGCATCGGTCAGTGCGACCGCCTTCGAGACGCGCTGCTCGAGGCAGGTATATGGATACTTCCGCATGTAGTCGCGCACCCCGGCCAGACTGGCCGTGAGACTGTTCTGAAGGACGACATCGATGCCTCCCCGCTGGGGAATGGCATCGGCCGGTATTTGTAGTGGAACCTGCCACGTCTCCTCGAGCTGGTTGAGAGTGGCCTGAAAGGTCCTGATAGGAACCGCTGGCACGACCTGTTGCTGCACCCGAATCCGATCCGAGAAGCTGTCGCGAGTGGTGACCGATACGTCAAATGAAAGTCCCGAAACCCCGAACGGAGCGGTCACCTTCCAGACCACCTCTCTCGCTTCACCAGGATCGAGCTGGAGTTCCTGAGGAGTCAAGTCTCCGACTTCAGGCGTGACTGTGGCCGCCAGCCTCGCTTCGATCGCCTCTTCAGAGGCGTTGCGCACCGTGAAGATGGCGGAAAAGCGGTCGCCCTCGCGAACCAGAGGCGGGACACCCGAAAACAGCATCAGATCCTGAGTCGTCCGAAACCTCGTACTGCCCGTCCCAAAGAGATCTACGCCGGCAGTCGCCACGGCTACGATACGGAAACTGGAAAGCGAATCATTTAGCGGAATCTCGAGAGAGGCGTGACCCTTTTGATCGACCGCTACACGAGCCTTCCAATAGAGCAGCGAGTCGAACAGCTGGCGGGTGCTTGCCTGGCCTCCACCTCCTCCCTGGGGCAGCGCTTTGAGTCCGAAATGGCGTTTCCCGACGACCTGCATTTGAGCGGTTGAAGTCTGAACCCCCAGACCTCTTTGCCCCATCATGGACTGCAGAAGGCCCCAGCTCAGGTTGAGCTGGAGACTCAGTAGTCCCTCGTCGACGGCGGCTACCGCGAGTTCGGTCCCGGCCGGAAGACGGGCCCCTGTCGCAGTCCGCACCCGAAACTCTACCGGCACCTTTTCACGAACCTGGAATACGTCACGGACGGTGCGTGCCTCCACCTTGAGCTCGTGAGCTTGCCAGCCGACCTTGATCTCGCCGAGTCCCAGTTTCTAGGCGGGCTTAGCCAAATCGACAGTCGTTGTGGGAGGGGGACCGGATGCCCTTCCTCGAACCACGAGAGCTGAGACGAAGACATGGGGAGCGTAGTTCGGCAACACCGGGATCTCGACCACCGGCTTGTTACGGTTGAGTCTGCGCACATAGGTGTCGATCACCCCCTCTCGTTCGACCGAGATCAGGGCGGTGGCCTGCCGAAAGGGCATCCTGACCTGAAAACGAGCTTTCTCTCCCGGCTCATAACGCGGCCGCTCGGGAATCAGGTCAATCCGGTCATGATCCGATACTTGAAACCACCAACTGTCCTCTCCGGCAATCCAGATGTTTTGATAGCCATAAGTGGGATTCCCTGCCTGATCGCTAGCCGAGGCCTGCAGAAAAACCGATCCCGACAGGGTGGTGTTGGACTCGCAAAAAAGCAGCCCTTGGCGATTCGTCCGTCCTTCACAGACAGATCCAGTATTGACTGTCTCGGTCACGTGTTCATAGGCATAGAAGCCTCCCACCAGACGTTTGCGATGGGAGAATGTCTGGTTTGAAAAGGCATCGACCTGCACCGGCACATCTCCCATCGCTTGCCCTTTCAAATTGACGACGGCCACCTGGAATTTCATGGTCTCGGGGGAAATAGCCCAGGAATCGCGTTTGATGCCGACCAGATAGCGGGATGGCCAAATGGGAAGAGTCGAAGTTGCCGTCTGAACCTCGCCGTTGGGATCACGGTATTCTACTTCGGCCCGCAGCTGACTGGGTTGATCCAAGTCTGGGGAAGCCTGTAAAGAGACACGGGCGGTCCCTTGATTATCCAGCTGGGTGTCGAGGCGGTTGATTTCGGGCGCTGGCTCGGGGGAGTAGGATTGGCTGGAGCGCCGTACTCTTTCCCTGATCCGGCCGTTCCCGAAATAAAACCCTTCGAAGCCTTCAAACCCGCCAACAGAACGACGTTCCTCCCGGTACCGGATTGAAACCGGGAGTTGCCCGGCCCCCCCTCCCGAAAAATAGGAAATGGCAATGTCCAGAGGCACTGCACCCGGATTGATAAGATCTTCGGAAGCTCCCTGCAAGCGGGCCCTCATCAACGGGATTCGAAAATCTTCCACCCGAAAGCTGCCCGCCGAGAAGGTCCGCCCGCCCGGTTCCTTGTAGAAAATGGAGTATGCTCCTCGGCGAGCTCCCTCCGGGATATTCCAATCCGAGACAGCACTCCCTCGAGAGTCCCAGGTCAGATCAGACTCATAACTCTGTCGGCTGCCCTGGTGCTGAATCTGCAATTTAGCCAGCCGGATCTCACTCGGCAAGAGGGCAAAGCCCGAGGTGCTTCGGCGTCGGATCAAATGTTTCATGTGAACAGTTTCGCCGGGCCTAAAGAGACTCCGATCAAGGATGGTGTGGGCCGAGACGAGACTGCTGTCCCACTCTGTCGGCACCGAAAAGCGCCACCTTTCAATACCGTCGTTCCAATCGGAATGTACGAACGAAAAGTCGTCGCGGGTGCGGGCAGTCGCCAGTAGACCCGAGTCGTAAGCGTCCCAAGAGCATCGTTCGGCTTCATCCAGGGCGGGAAGACCCGAATTGAAGACAGCCACTCCCTGGTTGTCGGTACGCGCCTCGGCCAACCTCTGGGCGCGGCAGTCCCAGAGCTCGACGTGGGCTCCAGCCACCGGTTTTCCGCTGGCCAGCTGCGTGACCCAGACCAGAGACGACTCGATGCCCCATTTGAGGTGGACCCCCAGGTCGGTCACCAGGGAAGCGGCCGGAACATACATGGTGGGCTGGTCCTCGAGCAGCGCAGCTCCCAGGAGGCGACTCTCGATCTCGGTCACAAAGAAGCCGCGCTCCTGGAGCGGAATGCCGAGAACTTCGAAAGCCTTGGCAGGGTGGCCGCGGGGCACCTCCAAATCCTCAAAAAAGGAAGGATTCGTCTCGATCCCGGAAAAGATCGATGTGGCGCGATCGTCCCATCTGCGAGACCGCAATCGGCGCAGCCAACCCATGATTTCGCTCACCTGGGAACTGTCCGCCCGGTAGGTTCGGCCGCGGATCCGGCCAGCTACGTCGAGCTTCCTCTGATTGAGCTGAAGATCAGCCTCGATATTGCGGATCGTTACCGGCAGCAATCCGCCTTGCTTGGCCTCCAGAATCCCAAAATCGGCGGCAAACTTGGCTAGAGGCGGGTAGGAGTCGGTCCAAACCTCGAGGGGAAAACGGGAGCGGTTAGACAGACTTCGCCCCGCATCATCTTTGACTCCCTCTGGAAGATGAAGCGTGAACTGAGATTCTTCTGGGAAAGGACCTGCAAAAACAACGGAAGAGACGAAATCGCCCTCTCGCTGGGGAGGGACCGGCTTCCCCATCTGGCCATCGACGCCTTCCAGACGACTCTCAGCCACCAGCTCCCAGGGCACGTTGGCCGAGAAAGTTATCCGCATTGAGGAGAATGGAATGCATCCCTGGTCAAAGTTCTCTCGCTGACAGGTGAAGGTTGCGATGAAGTCCGGCCGAACAACAAAGGGCAAGATTTGATCCTGAACTGTCCGGACTCCAGAGAGGGAAGCGACTCCCGCTCCCCATACAAGATTCACACGAGCCTCTTGAGGAAAGGTTCGCCGGGGCTGGATCAAGAGCAATTGCTCAACTGCGACTTCGCGAACCAACCAGGGGTAGTTGGCGAGCACCTCCCGGCTCACCTCTCCCCCGATCACGTCGAAACCGATTTTTTCTACGATCCCTTCCGCCGTGAAATAGACACTGCCGGGAAGTGTCTCGGGCTGGGGCACGGCGTCAAGCTGCAGCAGGAAGGCCTGATTCTCGTCGATAGTTTCACTTCCCTGGTAGGGGAAGGAGCGCAGGATGGCCGGCCCCCCGGTCGAGAAGAGAAAAACCTCTCCTGGTAAGGGTGCTCCGGAGAGATCCTGAAGTCCATCCCTCAGGGCAAAGCGGCATTCCAAGCCTGCCCCCAGGTCCTGTTCAAAATCATAGACCCAACTGCGGGTGTCCACCCACAATCCGCGGCCCGCTACCGGGCAATCGATCGAGAAGGGGTCCGAGGCGGGTCGAGGGTCTCCGAATGTCACCATGTCCTGCGAAAAAGTCGCCCGGACTTGACGGACCTGTTTCACAGATCCAGTAGGGCTGAATGAGGTGACTCGGGCTCCGCTTTGACCTGGGGACCAGAGTGTATTTGCGAAGATAAGGATGAGTCCAAGAATAGGGCGGGACAAGAGGTTCATTCGGTGCTCCGATTACTGACGATTGGTTTTCGTAGCGACGATTCGTACAGCCTAACAATTTAGAGGTTGTGGGGGCGATAATGGTTCCAATACTTGAGGGCTACTTCTGTGCAGTTGGGTCAAGTCTTGGTGGACCTGGGAAGGAAGGCCTTCGTAGGGTTGTGCTGTTTTCGATGTTTACGAACACTGAGAAAGCAGAGTGTTGCCACATCTCTAGAGAATCCAAGCAGCGTTCGAGTATTGGTGCGGTGCACCGACTGGTAGGATGAGGAGCATTCGCCGATCCGAGGAGGTCCCATGAAACGTCCGCAAATCCACAAGTTAGTTCCGCTTCAGTTATCCGGGTTCATCGTCTTGGCTGCGCTGATAGCCCAAGCACAAGCCCAGCCGAACCCCGACTGGGATGTTACCCAGGCCAGAGGGCAGACCCGCTCCATTGCTTTCGATACGGAAGAAGGAACCTGGATGTCCTTGGCTGTTTCTCCAGACGGAGAATGGATCGTATTCGATCTTCTTGGACACATCTATCGACTACCGATTTCGGGAGGCACCGCCGATTGTTTGACCCAGGACTCAGGGATCGCTGTCAACTACCACCCCGCCTTCTCCCCCGACGGAAGTCAGATCGCCTTCATCTCGGATCGCTCCGGCCAGAGCTATGTCTGGGTCATGAAAGCAGACGGGTCGGATCCTAGAATTGTGGTTCAAGACGGAAAGAGCCGTTTCACGGACCCCGTCTGGACGCCGGACGGCGACTATCTGATCGTGGCAAAGAGTACGGCTGAGGGACCTCGCAACAATGGCCTCTGGCTGCATCACCTGGAAGGAGGGCGAGGCGTTGAACTGGTCGGCAATGACGTGCCGGGAGCTGACTGGCCATCGACTTCGCCGAAAGGTCGATATCTCTATTTCCATGAGCGCACCAGTTCCGGCGGACTGGCTCCCCGGGATGCAGTTGGGGGATCCCATCAGATCCGCCGCTACGATTTCGAAAACCGCCAGATCCTCGCCATCACCGAAGGCACTGCTGAGCAACAGTATCGCGGATCGAGCGGCGGAGCTTACGTCCCAGAAGTATCTCCCGACGGTCGTTGGCTGGCCTTCGCACGCCGGATTCCGGACGGGACGCTCGAGTACCGGGGACATCGCTTCGGACCGCGCACTGCCCTCTGGTTGCGCGATTTGAAGAACGGGAGTGAGCGCGTGATCATGGATCCGATCGAGATCGATATGGCTGAAGGAATCAAGATTGCTCGAATCCTCCCCGACTATGCGTGGATGCCGGACGGTCTTAGCCTGATCATCCCACAAGGAGGCAAGATTCGACGTCTTCATGTCGAAAGTGGAAGGGTTGAGACGATTCCTTTTCGGGCTCGGGTTGAAAGAACCATCTCCGCACTCGCCGACGGCTCCTTTCGGATTCCCGATCAACCCTTCCGCTCCCGCTTCATCCGCTGGCCCACCTCAAACCCGGACGGGGACAGACTGGTTTTCCAAGCGCTGGGAAGGCTCTGGATCCAGGAACTCCCGGATGGAGAGCCGCGGCGGCTCACAGAGGCTGCCTTTCAACCCCTCGAATATGCTCCTGCCTGGTCCCCCGGGGGTGAATGGGTTGCGTTTACTACCTGGGACGAAGCCGAGGGAGGCCACTTGTGGAAGGTCCCGGTTAGAGGTGGGGAGCCCACACAACTGACCCAGGAGGCGGGAGAGTATCTGCAACCTGTGTGGACACCGGACGGAGAGCGGATTGTGCTGACGCGGGGCTCCGGCGCCTCTTTTCGGGGACGAACCTGGGCCAGCAACCCCGGGTATGAACTGGTCTCGATCTCGTCGACCGGAGAAGAGCTCCGGCTCATCACGCTGGTCAGCCCATCCATTGACTCGCGGCGGCAGATCCCGGCCGCTTCGATCGGCCCCGGGGGACGAATCTTCTTTCCCGACCGACGCGAGGCCGCCGAAGGAGGGCGGGAGCGAACCGAGCTGGTCTCGGTGGCTCCTGCCGGCTCAGACCGGCGGGTACATCTCACATTTCCCTTCGCGGATGAGATCTCAATTTCTCCCGATGCCCGGCGGGTGGCTTTCCAGGAAGGCGACAATGTCTATGTGATGCCGCTTCCCCCCTCGGGAGAAACCCCGTTGGAAGTGAAAAAGCGCAGCTCTTCACTTCCCATCACTCCCCTCAGCACTGCCGGAGGCCTCTTCCCGCGCTGGCGGGGAAATCAGGTCGTCGAGTTTGGCAGCGGAAACCGATACCTCCGGCACGACTTGGAAACGGGGCAGACCCACAGCTTCGAAATCAAACTCGAGATCCCACGCGACCGGGCACCGGGACGCGTTGCATTTCGCGGAGCCCACCTCGTGACGATGGGTCCCCAGGGAACAATCGAGTCCGGAACGATCGTTGCTGAAAACGGCCGCATTTCGTGCGTTGGGACCTGTTCTACGGACGGTGCTCAGCTCTTTTACGTCCACGGCAAGACGATTCTCCCCGGCTACGTCGATATGCACGCCCACCACTACCGTGAGCATCAGGGCATCGTCCCTCGCCACAGTGCTGAACAGGTTGTCTACCTGGCCTATGGCGTTACCACCACCATGAGTCCCGCTACCTGGTCACAGAACGTATTTCCAACTGCGGAGCTTCTCGAAGCAGGAATCGTCCTCGGGCCTCGGGCATTCAGTACCGCAGATCCGGTGTATGCGGGCGACGGCACCGGCAAGAACATCATCTCTAAGCAGCAGGACGCGGAAGACGCTGCCGAGCGCCTGGCCTCCTGGGGGGCTGTCTTTCTCAAACTGGGTCAACCTCGCCGTCAGCAGCGGCAATGGATCGTCCAGGCGGCCCAAAAGAGGGGCCTGCGAGTGACCGCCGAAGGGAGCGACCTCAACTACAACCTGGGCATGCTGATGGACGGAAACACGGCCTTCGAACACGCTATGGGCTACCTCCCTCTGTATCGGGACGTGACCCGTTTTTATGGCCAAGCCGGAGCTTTCTATTCCCCCACTTTGCTGGTGGGAGGACCGGCATCCTGGAACGAGGGCTTCTTCTGGCAGGATTCGGAGATCTGGAAAGACCCCAAACAACGCCGTTTCCACCCCTGGAGACAGCTCTTCCCCCACACCCGACGACGCATGCTCAGACCGCGCAGCGACTACTCATTCCCCTGGCCCGCACAACAGCTGGCGGACATCATCGCTGAGGGCGGCGGGGGTGACATCGGCTCGCACGGGCAGCAACACGGATTGGGAACCCACTGGGACCTATGGGCCGTGGCCGAAGCCATGCCCGCGGCCCAAGCGCTCGAAGTCGCGACCTTGCACGGCGCCCGTTTCCTGGGAGCCGAGCAGGATCTGGGGTCGCTGACGGTTGGCAAATTAGCCGATTTCCAGGTGTTGGACGCCAGTCCCCTGGAAAATATCCGAAACAGCCTGACGATCCGTTACGTCGTCAAATCAGGTCGGGTCTACGACGCCGACAGCATGGACGAACTATGGCCCCGGCAGCAACCCTTCGGACCCTACTACTGGGTCAATGAAGACGCTTTGCGGGACGATTCCCGAAGTTTGCGCCACTGGGATCGGAATAGGGGGGGAAGAGAGAATTGAAGAACTGGGCTTCCGAGCCCTATGGAGTGCGCGTAGCTTGCTACCGCTTTGGTATCCCTTGGGCGGGCCGCAGCGCAGGCTATGAAGATCCGCGGGTCCTCATGGTTCTTACCGTCGCCTTGACTCTACTCTCCGCCTGGGATTGTTGGTGTCCTGGCCGGAGGAAGAGTCCAGGGGTCCAGGGGTCCAATTCCCAGTCGAAAACCCTTGCCCGTGCCTTTGCCCATACCCGTGCCCTTCCGCATAAGTGCCATCGTAATCTGGACTTGGGAGAGGGGTCGCAATAGCAACCATGTTTGGGTTCTCCCCGATTCCGGATCCGGCCTGGACGGCCGGGTTCGTCAGCAAATCTAACTCCTACAAAGCGTGGATCGGCTCTGAGGAGGCGAAGCAGACAAGACTCAAGTCAGAGGGTGATCAAGTTTCAGGTTAGTGCGGATGGGCGGGACTAGTCCCAGTCGCTGCGGGAGGAGATGCCGGAGACTCGGGGTCGGGGGTTCGGGTCATTTTGAATTTCCTGGAAGAGTTGCAGGCGAAAGTGGGAGTAAGGGAGTGACCCGGAGAAACTCAGAACTCAAAACTCCGAACTCAGAACGCCAAAAGCAGAAACTGGATCCGCAAGTTTGGTGGCTAAATAAGGGCAAGGGCAACGGCAACGGCAAGGGATCCGGAGAATCCCTTAGCCCGGATAATGCACGCGTTTCCGAAGCGAAGGGCCGGAAGCACCGCTCTGACAGGGCTTTACGCCCGAGGGCCCCGCAGTCATAGTCATGCACTCTGTCGAGGAGCCCGAAGGTGGGTAACGCAGTCAGAGTGGGTGATCCCGGCCCTGCAGCCGAAAACTCGTGCATTATCCAGGTTAGCTGTCGCCGATCTTCAAGAACTTTGCCCCTGCCCTATTCTTCGACTACATCGGATGGATCTAGATTCTTCCAAGGGGAGTGCCTCGGTCAGATCATCCTCTTGACACAGGATGCCCGAAAAACGTACGCTATTCCGTACGATGACAACGCTGAATGCAACACAGGCCAGGGCCCGACTCTATCAACTCTTGGACGAAGTCACGCAGGGTCATGATCCTATTCAGATCACATCAAAGAGAGGCAATGCGATCCTGGTTTCGGAGGAAGATTGGCGAGCTATCCAGGAAACCCTTTATCTTCTGTCGGTGCCCGGGATGCGGGAGTCGATTCGGAGCGGCCTCGCGACTCTCGCCGAGGAGTGTTCTGAGGATCCCGGGTGGTAAAGTGGCGAGTCGTGTTTACTCGCCAGGCTCGGCGGGACGCCCGCAAGCTGGCGGCCGCTGGCCTTCGCCCCAAGGCGGAGGCACTTCTCGAGATTCTCCAGGAGGACCCTTTGCAAACTCCTCCCCGCTTCGAGAAATTGATCGGTGATCTCACTGGTGCCTATTCTCGCCGGATCAACATCCAGCACCGTCTCGTCTACCAGCTCGTCAAGGAAAACCGCCTCGTCAAAGTGCTCCGCCTCTGGACGCACTACGAGTAGGGCTTGCAGATGCTCGCTTACACGGTCGCCCCTGAGCCCCGGAAGAGGAGTGCGCGCGCAGTGGCTCGACGAGCCGCCACCGTTCTCGGGGCCCTGAGGTTGCGGCTCAGCCGCCAGTCCGCCTCAGCAGTCTCCCCGGCTGCGCTTCGGTCAGCGCACCGCCGTCGATCACGGCGATCCCGTTGACGAAGACGTAGTCGATCCCCTCGGCGTAACGCATCGGATCGCCGAACGCGGCGACGTCGCGGACCTCCTGTGGATCGAACAGGACCACGTCGGCGACCATCCCGGGGGCGATGCGGCCCCGCTCGTGTAGTCCGAGGCGGTTCGCGGCGAGCGAGGTCATGCGGCGCACTGCGTCCTCGAGCGTCAGAGCCCTGTCCTCCCGTACGTACTTGGCGAGCACGCGGGGGAACGCCCCGAACGCACGGGGATGGGAGCTGGCGCTGGTCGCCGGATTCACCGGGGAGGCGTCGGTGTCGATCATGACGTACTCGGCCGCGAGCGCCTGCCACTTCTGCTCCTCGTTCATACTCCGGGGGTTGACGCTCACGCCACCTGCTTGCACCAGATCGAAGAAGGCGCTCCAGGAGTCGGTCCCCAACACCTCCGCCGCCCCGGCGATCGAGCGGTTGATCACCCGGGGGTCGACTTCGTCCGGAGCGGAAACGATGAGGACATTGTCCCACTCCATGCCGACGTGCCGGTACCAGTTCTCCCAATCAGCCGTCGTCTCGACCTCGCGGCGCAGCTCGGCGCGGGCCGCCGGATCGGAGAGGGTCTCCAGGAAGGGCTGCCTGCCCTGCGCGTAGTGCCGCGGGTGAAGGAACGACCCGAGACCGATGCCGTTGCGCACGTATGGATAGATGTCGGCCGTCACGTCCATCCCGCTAGTCCGCGCCGAATCGATGAGCGCGAGGGCGTCGGCCATGAGCGGCCAGTTCTCCTGTCCGGCCGCCTTCAGATGGTAGATGTGCACGGGAACGCCAGCGCCCGAGCCGATCGCGATCGCCTCCCTGATCGCGTCGAGCACCGCGTGACTCTCGTTGCGCATGTGGGTGAAGTAAGTGCCGCCGTACTCCCCGGCGACGCGGGTCAGTTCGATGAGCTCTTCAGTCGTCGCGTATACCGCAGGCGGGTAGATCAGCGAGGTCGAGACGCCGACGGCGCCGTCTTCCATTCCCTGACGGACGAGCGCCTTCATCGCCTCGAGCTGCTCGGGGGTCGGTTGGACGTCGCCCTCGCCCAGCACCACGCGCCGGACCTGGGTCAGCCCGACATCGTGAACGACGTTGATGGGGATCCCGAGCCGCTCGAGGTGCGTGAAGTACTCGGCGTAGGTCGTCCATCGAAGCTCCTCGCCGTTCACGACCGGACCACGCCGCTGCGTCTCCGCGCTCTGTGGCGCAGGCGATCCGCCCTCCCCCGAGAGGTAGGTGGTGATCCCCTGACGGAGCTTGCTCTCGGCACTTGGCGGGTCAGTCACAAGGACCAGGCTCGACTGGCCCATCATGTCGATGAAGCCCGGGCTCACGACCCGATCGGCGGCATCGATGACACGTGCGGCCGGTCGGTCGTGGAGGCGGCCGACGGCGGCGATCCGATCACCACGCAGGCCCACGTCGCCGCGGAACCACGGATTGCCACTCCCGTCCACGATGCGGGCGCCGGTGATCAGGACGTCGAAAGGTGGGTCGTCTCCCGTGGGTGCGGCGCACACGGACAGCGCCAGGCAAAGGACGATCACGACTCTTTTCATTCAGCCTTCCCCCGTTCAGCCAGCAAGACGCTAGCAGCATGAGCAACAAGAAACTGGTCCACTTTGTTCTGGAAAGACGAAGATGTCAAACCCGCTCCCGCGTTCTTCCGTTCTCCCCTCCCGCACTGACGATTGCCGGTCTGTTGCTCCGGCTCTCAATCGGTCCGAACCGGCAAACGGGAAACCAGACAGAAAGCCTCAGGTGCGAGCGCGGGAGCATCGGAACATTCGAACGGGTGAGCCTCAGGACTGGCGGTCGAGCCCACCCGGCCCGACTAGGCACCGACACTGCACTGGAATAGCAACGCTATCCGAGGTCCCACCAAACTTGCCTCGACTGTAAAGAAGTGGCCCTTAGAGGTGCTTACGGCTTAATAGGTTCGATCTTTTTTCCCTGGGTGGGCCAGATCTTGTGATCGCTCAGTTGGCGATAGAAAGTCGGCATTGTTTTCTCCTGAATCGTGCTCACCTCTGAAAGGAGCCGGTTCAGCTCCTCCAAATAGCGTTCGGCCCGGGCACTCTGGAGCGCGGTCGGAGGAGACTGGGAATGAATCAGTTCTCCCTTGAGACTCCCGACTCGCCGCTGTACGGGCTGGGGGCCACCGCGCCCGCCACCTCGCCGACCGCCTCCCCTGCCGATCAAACGGGTCCGTACGTCGGTGACTTCCTTCTCGGCGGCCTCGGACATCTCAGTCACGGCCGAGGCAGCATCTGGATATTCCTCGAGCAATTCCTTCACCTGTTCCAGTTGCTCGCCCGCCTTGCGTACCACGTCACCGGCCGACTGGAGGCTTCGCTGCATATCGGTGACCGTCATCAAGACTTGGAACCGCTTCTTGCGGTCGCTGTCTGAGATATCCACCAACGGATCGGGCAAAGCCGTCACGGTCTTGGAGTGAGAGTCGTCTTCCGCCACAACCTTGACCTGATAGTCTCCCGGCAAGACGAAAGGACCGGAGTTCCCGAAATCCAAGTTCCCATAGAAACCGCCTCCCATCTCGTCCACAGGTTCGGTGCGCAGGTCCCAGGCCACACGATGCAATCCAGCAGTGTGGGGACCCTCCAATTCGCGCATCAGCTTGCCGGCAGCATCTGAAATGCTAATCTTGACAGGCTTTTCGAGATCTTCCTTCAAGTAGTAGCTAATGTAGGCACCCGGCGCGGGATTGGGACCGGAATACTGGCGCCCCCCCACGAACCAGGCATCCTCATCGGGGATGAACTGGATTCCGGCCCGAGTTTCGAAGACGTGGCTCCGGGAAGCCAGAACCATGTCGTTGAATTCTCGAAGAGGGGAGACGTCATCTATGACGAGAAAGCTGCGCCCGTGGGTTCCCAGAACTAGATCGTGCTCGCGAGGGTGAATCACCAGCTCGTAGACCGCCACTGTCGGGACACTGGACCAGCGAGTCCACTGGCTCCCTCGGTCGATCGACACAAAGAGGCCGAACTCGGTTCCGAGGAAAGAACATTGGCCTTCTGAGTATCTTCTTTGATCGTGTAGACGGAGCCTCTGGGAAGATTCGAGGTAATCGAGTTCCAGGATTGGCCGTAGTCGGTGCTGACCCTCACGTAGGGTTCGAAGTTGTCGCTTCGATGTCCATCAAATGTGGCATAGACGGTCCCTTCATCGAAGGCCGAAGGAGTCAACCGGCTGACATAGAGCATAGAGGGAACGCCTGAAATCCGATCGGTTACATCGGTCCAGCTCTTGCCTCCATCGCGCGTGACGTGGACATTGCCGTCATCTGTACCGGCATAGATTAGTCCTTCGCTCAAGACCGACTGGTTGAGGGCAGTGACGTTGCCGTAAAAGGGAATCCCATCAACTCCAGCTCATCGCGATCGGTCTGGGTGGTCAGGTCTTCACTGATGGCGTTCCAGCTGTGCCCTCGATCCGTCGATTTGAAGACGATGTTCCCGGCCGTGAAGAGGGTGTTCGAATCGTAGGGAGAGATTACGATGGGAGTTGTCCAATTAAAGCGGAGCCGCTCATCTCGATCGTCCAATGCGGGCATGATGGCTTTTCGCTCACCGGTCTTGCGGTCATAGCGAACAATGCGGCCGCTCTGGCAGTTGGTATAGATGGTGTCGTTGTCATTGGGATCGACGAGCACATACATGCCGTCACAGGCCAGCATCTGGATCCAGTCATCATTCCGAATCCCGACCCGGTCGCGGACAGCACTGGGGCCACCCCAGGTGGCATTGTCCTGCATGCCCCCATAGATCCAGTAGGGTTGCTGCATATCGACCGACACGTGGTAGAACTGGCCAATCGGATAGTTGTTCAAATGCTCCCAAGTGTCGGAGCGATCCCGGCTGACCCAGATCCCGCCGTCGTTTCCGGTCATGATGTGGCGGGGGGAGTGGGGATTGATCCAGAAGGCGTGGTTGTCGAGGTGGACACCGCGCGCTCCGTCGTCGCGAAACGTCCGCCCCCCGTCGTCCGAAACATGCAACTGGGTACCCAGCACGTAGATCCGTCTCTCGTCCGAGGGATCGACCCGGATCTGACTGTAATACATGGGACGAGGGTTGAGTGAGTTGAAACGGCTCCAGCTCTCCCCTTTGTCCTCGGAACGGAAGACGCCTCCGTTCTCGTTTTCGACGATGGCGTAGACGATGTCGGGATTCTTCCGATAAATGCTCAAGCCAATCCGGCCGTTGTCTCCCTCGGGCAAACCTTGTTCGAGGCGATTCCAGTTGCGACCGCCATCGACTGTCTTATAGATGCCTCCGTTGGCACCTCCGCCATTGAATCCGAATGCGCTGCGGCGGCGCGAGTAAGCACCGGCATAGAGAATTTTGGGGTTAGCGGGATCGATCGCAATATCGACGACTCCGGTATTCTCATCAATCGCCAGAACATGCTGCCAGCTTTGGCCTCCGTCTCGTGTCATGAAAACGCCCCGTTCCCGGTTGGCGCCCCAGAGGTGGCCGAGGGCGGCCACATAGACGATGTCGGTGTCGATTGGGTTGATGACGATACGGCCGATGTGGTGACTCGCGCGCAGGCCCATATGGGTCCAGGTCTTGCCACCATCAGAAGACTTGTAGATGCCGTCTCCCCAGGAGGAGCTCTGGCGATTGTTGGCTTCACCGGTACCGACCCAGACTATGTTGGGATCCGCCGGATTGATCGTGACGTCGCCAATCGATACCGTGCTTTGGCGATCGAAGACGTTCTCCCAGGTATTCCCACCATTGACGGTCTTCAGGAGTCCCCCCGAAGCCGAGGCTGCGTAGAAGATGGCCGGATCGTTTTCGTAAACCGCAAAGTCGACCGTCCGCCCTCCCATGGTGGCTGGCCCGACGGCCCGCGGTTTGAGGTTGTCGAACAGCGACTCAGGCAACTGGGCACGCAGTTGCGAGGTGAAACTGGGTGAGACAAGAAGAGTGACGAGGACAAATCCAATCCTGATTTTCATGGTCAGATACTCCGCAGGAGGCAAGCCAGGGTAACGTGGATAATGATGGGATGGTAATGAGGTGTCGGAGGCGAGTCAAGAAGCGAGCCGATCTTCGTAGCACAAGGATTGGCTGCGTGGCACACGGAGGAACTGACTACCTCTTGGCCTCGTTGTCGGTGCCTAGTGCACTGTCCGATAAGTTACCGATGTTAATAGTGGCCGAGCGATTCGCGAGCATTTTGGACCTTTGCCAGGATTGAGTCAGCAGTGGCGCGCCACTTGAAGGGCTTGGCCAAGCGTTGATTGTGAACCCGAATATATCTTTTGATTTCCTGTCTCAACTCTTGGACGCTGCTGAAAGAGTTTCTGTAGATCGAACGGCGCTCCAGCTGTGAGAACCAGCTTTCGACGGCATTGCGCCAGGAGGCGCTAGTGGGCGTAAAGTGGAGGTGGTATCGGGGCCGCTGGGCCAGCCAGCTTTGAACCTGCTTGGTCTTATGAGTGCTCGAGTTGTCCAGGATTAAGTGGACATCCAGTTCGGGCTCGACCGCTTGATCAATCTGGCGGAGAAAAGCCAGGAACTCCTTGGCTCGGTGCCTATTGGTGATGCGGCCCATGACCTCACCTGTCACCACATCGAATGCGGCATACAGACTGGCTGTACCGTGGCGCTTGTAATCGTGTGTCCGGCGTTGGATCTGTCCAGGTCTGAGCTGGAGCATCGGCTGAGTTCTATCCAGAGCCTGGATCTCAGTTTTCTCGTCCACGGATAGAACCAGCGCATTGTCGGGCGGATCCATATACAGCCCCACCACATCGATTACCTTTTCGGCGAAGTGAGGATCGTTGCTGATTTTAAAGTTACGGACTCGATGCGGCTTCAGGTAGGCTGCCTTCCAGATCTGGGCGACTTGATGTTTGCTCACTCCGGAGTGTTCGGCCATCAGTCGCACACTCCAGTAGGTCGATTCCCGTGGGATGCGTTCAACGGTGGCTTTGAGAATAGCTCGCACATTGGCATGCGATAGCTTCCGCGGACGGCCCGATCGAGGTCGATCCTCCAGTCCTGACACTCCCTGCTCAAGATAGCGCCTGCGCCACATTTGCACACTCAGTAGCCGCTTGGAGAGCCTTTCCGCAACTTCAGTCGCCATCAGCCCCTGGCCGCAAGCCAGAATTATTTGAGCCCGTTCGGCCAAGACTCGATCGGTCTTGGAAGCCCGCAACCAGGACTCCAGTATTCTTCGATCTTGTTCGGGTAGCTTTAGTCGAATGTGGGGTCTTGCCATGCCCAACAATAGCAAACTACCCTGACAATTAACATCGGGAACTTTCCGGACAGTGCACTTGCTTCCCGACAGCCCGACTGCCTTGGTGCTATGCGGCGGAAAGTGTCTCGCAGGCGCTTCTTCCTAGTTGCGGATGGCACCGGTTGGGTATAAGCTTTTTGGATATCTAATCTCCGAGGTCGATTGAGCAACGAAAGCCACACCCGCTGCTCGAATTGGCGGGCGGTAGATTCGAGGTCGGGGAAGATCGGCAGAAGCGCGAGAGCGCGTAAGATCACAGGGAGGAAGTCATGCCCTTTTCGCGGCGGCAGTTTTTACGAGGTTCGGGGGGAGTACCAGGGGAAACTCCTTCTTTTCATTTGATCTCGGCGCGTGGTCGAGAAGCACTGGTCGGAAAGGCCCGCACGTTCCGGGAGATGGAACCTGAAGTGGTACCGGCGCCGGAACCGGATGAAGTCCGGATCAGCAGCAATGAGAATCCCTTGGGCCCGGGTCCGGTAGCAATTAGGGCTCTTTTCGGGGAGACAGATCAAGTCAAACGCTATCCCTTTAATAGCCGCCGGTCTACAGCAGGCTTCCAGGAACTGTTGGCCGAGGAATTCCATGCTGAGAGCGACAATATTGTCCTCGGAGCTGGATCCTCCGAGATCCTGCGCAACGCGGTTCGGGCTTTTACTTCCCCAGGACGGCCTCTCGTGACGGCCGATCCCTCGTTCGAAAATCCGGTGGACACGGCTAAGTTGATTGGGTCCCCCATCGTTTCGGTCCCGGTTGACCGGACCTTCGGTCTTGACCTGGATTCCATGGAGCGAGCGGCGCAGGGGGCCGGACTGGTTTTCCTTTGCAATCCCAACAACCCAACCGGCACGGTCCATTCTTATGGCGCTGTCGAGCGTTTCGTCTCCCGATTGCGCCAGTTTTCTCCCGGGACGGCTATCCTCATCGACGAGGCTTATCACGAATATGTCACGTCACGATCCTACCGAACTGGGATTCCGCTGGCTTTGAGCCAGCCCGGGGTATTCGTCAGCCGCACCTTCTCAAAGGCGTTCGGAATGGCCGGTCTCAGAGTCGGTTATGCGCTTGGCCAAAAGGCGACGATTGCAAAATTGGCTGGATACAAGCTGAACATCAACATGAATGTATTGGGATTGGCGGCAGCCAGTGCAGCCTTCAACGACGCCGCTCACCTGGCTTCAGAGAAGGCCCGGAACCTGGGAGTTCGCAAGTTCGTGCTCAGTTTCTTCGAGTCAGCCGGATTTGCTACGACTAACAGCCAGACAAACTTCATTTTTGTGGATATAGGTCGTTCGGCCAAAGCCTTTCGGGAGGCCTGCGCAAAACACCAGGTCATTGTGGGAAGAGATTTCCCGCCATTCGAGGAGACCCACGCCCGGATTTCGCTGGGAACCATGCAAGAAATGCGACGGGCAGTGGAAGTATTTCAGACGGTACTGAACATAGCTCCGGCAACGGATGCTGCAAGCTAGCTAGTTTTTGGATCAGGAGGTAGCCATGTCTCTATCGCGGCGTTCTTTCGTGAGAAGCTTAGGAATTGGGGCCGGAGCTATGCTCTCCAGCCGTGTCGTCGGAGCACGGGGGTGGGAAGCCTACCGTTTCGGAGAAGAAGCCGACTTCGACAGCTCGGAGATTATTCTCAGCTCCAACGAAAACCCCATGGGACCCGGCGATGCGGTCATGGAGTCAATCCGAAAGGGATTGGGCGCCAGTGGCAGTCCGGCGGGACGCTATCCATTCGCTTATCGGAGTCCATTGACCGAGGCGATCGCCGAGAGGTTCAATGTCAAACCGGAGAATATCCTGATTGGTTGCGGGTCGACGCAGGTGCTGGTGACCGCCACCCACGTGTATACCTCGAAAGATCGTCATCTGACCGGTGCACTGCCCACTTACGAAGAGTGCTCCGACTACGCCGCCTTCATCGGAGCCGCGGTACGCTCGGTCCCGCTGGACGACGGCTATCGAATGGACATGGATCGGACGCTGCATGCGGCTCGCGGATCGGGACTGCTCTTCTATTGCAATCCCAATAATCCGGTCTCCACCGCGATCCCGAATAGCCAGACCCAGGAGTTCCTGGCGCGAATGCTGGCCTATTCGCCGGAAACTCGGATTCTAGTGGACGAGGCCTACATCGATTACGTCACCGATCCCGAACACGAGAGCATGATTCCGCTGGCTCTGGCGGATCCTCGCGTCATCGTAGCCCGCACCTTTTCCAAGGCCTATGGGATGGCTGGAATGCGAGTCGGCTTCGCCATCGCTCACGCCGATACGATCAAGGAAATGGGCCAGTTCCACCAGGGGAATAGCATCAGCCTAACTAGTTATATAGCTGCCGCCACCGCCATCCAGATCGGCGAGAAGTTCATTGCGAACGAACGGGAGCGCAATCGCCAGGTGCGCGACTTTACGACAGATTTCTTCCGCAAGGCCGGTCACACCGTGGCCGACTCGCAGACCAACTTCCTGTTCGTGGACGTGGGAATGCCGATCCAGGAGTTCCAGGCTGCTTGCAAGGAGCGGGGAGTCCGCGTCGGTCGCCCCTTCCCGCCCCTCTGGACTCACTGCCGAATCTCGCTCGGCACCATGGAAGAGATGCAGCGAGCGACCCGAGTCTTTGCCCAGGTGCTGGAGAAGGCCAAGAAAGCTGCCTGAGGCTTGAGGTTCCAGGAATCCGAATCAGTCAACGCTCTCCTTGTGGGTCTGAGGCGGAACTTGATGCATCTCTAGTCTGCTTTGCCTCAAGGCTCTCCTTCCAGGAGAGCGGAGTTCGTCAGCGTAGCGCACTCCTATGAAGCATGGCCTGCACCCGAGACAGCGAAGCAAATCGGATGTCAGGCGAGTCCCGAGCTATCGTTGCCAACTGAAATTGTACGGTGCCGCAGGCACCCTGGACTGCGCCGAGAATCGGGCCTTGTGCTCAAGGCGGAGCTGCATTCCGCACTCCAAGGGCGTCGCCAAGTTTCTTTTCTGAATGATCCGGCGCAGCCGGTGGCACCACTAAGCTGAAACTATTCCGTCGCTGGCCAGGGAGTGCCCTGGTCCTTCTCACTTACCGGCCCCAGCCCTTTGTAGACGAATTTCTGGACCCGCTTCCCCTCGTAGGTCTCCGTCGTATAGATGTTTCCTTGGGAGTCGGTCGCGATGCTGTGGACGCCGAAGAATTGACCTGGCTGACGACCGCCGTCTCCAAAGCTAGTCAAGACTTCCAGCGTCTCCCGTAGAATGACGTAGATCTTCATATTCTTGCCATCTGCCACGTACAGAAACCTCTGCTCCGGATCTTTGGAAAAGGCGAGATCCCAAACCGATCCGTCCCCCAGCGTACGGGGAGCGATAAAGACCTCTTTCACGAATGTGCCGTCTTTCCGAAAGGCCTGAATCCGATTGTTGGGGCGGTCGCAAACGTAGACAAAATCATCGTTAGCCGGCTCGGCGCAATGCACCGGGTTCCGGAACTGCTGGGCTGGAGGAGCGTCTGGGTCATAAGGACCCAGATCGGTATCGTCCGGCTCGTTTCCGTATGCTCCCCAGTAACGTTTGAAAGCTCCCGTGTCGACGTCGAGCACGGCCACCCGTTTATTGCCGTATCCATCCGCCACGTAGACTTCATCGGCCGCAGCATCGATCGATACCTCGGCCACCCGGCCAAAATTCTCACTACTGTTACTGCCTTCGTTGGCCCCGGGCTTGCCGAACTGGGCCAGGAATTGGCCGCTCCGGGTGAACTTCAGGATATGGGCATCGTCGCGACCGTTTCCTCCGATCCAGACATTGTCCTTATGATCGACGGTTATTCCGTGATTGGAACTGGGCCAGTCGTAGCCTTCCCCGGCCCCTCCCCAATGTCCCAGCAGATTTCCTTCAGTATCAAACTCCAGGATATTGGGAGCCGGAATACAGCACTCTCCGGTCGGAGGATCCGTAGCAGCTCCGATCTCGGTCCTCTCGTTGAAGGAGTCCCGGCGGTGAATCACCCACACGTGATCTCTGGAGTCCACTGAGACGCCGATCGTCGATCCCATGATCCAGTGATTGGGTAGCGGCTTGGGCCACAGGGGATCTACCTCGAATTGGGGGGCTTGAGGACCGGTAGCTGGTTGGGCAGATGTGGCCTCATTTTCAAGTTCCCGGGCACAGGTCCCAAGCAGCAAAATTACGGAGACGAAGATCGCTCCGATCAAAACATTCCGCCTACCCGCTAATCGCTTTACCATTTCTTCTCCCGCGTGAAGATTTTGCCGCATCCGGCCCCTGGAAGTCTATGGCGTCAGTATATCGGAGCCTCCACCAGATGCCAACGGGGGAAGAATGGGGGGAGCGGGCTTGTCAGGCTCCGCCGACATCCGTACTCTATCGAGAACTGTGTTCTGCAAAACAAGAGGGTCGGCCAGAAGCCAGGGTTTCAGGGGGTTACGCTTCGCAGTTCTGCTGGCGTTGGGGATGGTTGCAACTCCCAAGGGCTTGATTCGGTCGCTTGAGGCTCACGAAATCCCCAGTGACGTGACGATTCGGGCCTTCCTCCACCCGACCGAGGAGCGATTGCAGTTTCTGGTGCGGGCTCCGTTGGAGGCAATGCGCGACTTGTCCTGGCCCACCCGGGGTCCCGGTTACCTGGATCTGGAACGGGTGGAGCCTCTACTACGCGACGCTGTGGCCCTCTGGCTAGTCGACAATATCGAGCTCTACGCAGATGAGAATCTCCTGCTCGACCCGACCCTGGTCGCGGCTCGGGTTTCACTTCCCAACGATGCTTCCTTTCGCTCTTTCGAAGAGGCTTTGACTGCTATCACTTCGGTCCGCCTTCCCGCCACAACTGAAATCTTCTGGGATCAGGCGTTGTTGGATGTCCTGCTGGAGTATCGGATTCCATCAGAAAGTGCCCAGTTCTCTCTACGTCCAGCCTTCGCACGGCTGGGAATCCGGGTGCATACGGTGTTGAACTTCCTTCCTGCCCAGGGATCAGAACGTATTTTTAGCCTGGCCAGCGATGCGGGAATCGTCATCCTGGATCCTCGCTGGCATCAGGCAGCGTGGCATTTCATCAAGCTAGGTTTTGTCCACATTTTGGACGGCATCGACCACCTTCTTTTTCTGCTCTGTCTCGTAATCCCGCTCCGGCGGTTCCGCCCACTCGTACTGGTGATCACGTCATTTACCCTGGCCCACTCGATCACTCTTGCGGCAGCAGCCCTGGGAATGGCTCCAGCCGGACTCTGGTTTCCACCACTCATCGAAACCCTGATTGCTATCTCAATCGTGTACATGGCGATCGAAAACTTGCTGGGAGTCGGGATAGAGCGTCGCTGGATCATTGCTTTCGGGTTCGGACTGGTTCATGGATTCGGCTTTTCTTTTGCATTGCAGGAAACGCTTCAGTTCGCCGGGCGCCACCTGATCAGTGCCCTGCTGAGTTTCAATCTGGGAGTCGAGCTAGGCCAACTGCTGGTGATTGGAATCTTGATCCCGACCCTTCTTTTTGCGTTTCGCCATATGGTTGCTGAGAGGATCGGAGCGATCATACTATCCGTACTGGTGGGACACACTGCCTGGCATTGGATGCTCGAGCGGGGCAGCCTGTTGAGCCTGTATTCCTGGCCCGCCTTCACTCCGGCAGGAATGGCCTTGCTGCTACGCTGGTTGATGCTCGGAGTCGCCGTCGCAGGACTGGCTTGGGCGATCTCCCTCTTGCGCAATGCGCGTCCACAGCGCAATCTAACAGAGCCGGAAGGTACAAATCAGATCTCCTCCGATCAAGTGGGCTAGGGGATACTCACAATGCGATGTACGCAGGCGGACAAAATGGGATCTTCTCGAATCGAGATACGATCATGTTGAAGAAGCTCTTGCGGACATCCCTTGTCATTGTGGGTCTGCTCTTGATCGTCGGAGTGGTTTTCCCCCGAACTCTCCTGGAAGATGATCGGCGTTCGACCGCCGATGGAGTGTTCACTGCAGCCCAGGCTAAGCGGGGAGAAAGAGTTCAGCGTAGAATCTGTATCCGCTGCCACATCCCCGCATATTATACAGGTGGACTGGTGGATTCCTGGGTCGGCAACACCGTAGGCGCCCTGAACTCACTGATCATCAACACCATGCCGGAAGACCGGCCCAGTAGTCTCAAGCCGGAACAATACGCCGACCTGATGGCCTACATCCTGATGCTCAACGGCTTTCCTACTGGGGAAACAGAACTCCCGAGCGAAGACGCAGCTCTTGCGAGAATCATCATCGAAAGGAAAAAGAAATGAGAAAAGTCTGCTTTCTGGCCATGTTTGGAGTGCTCTTTCTCGCGGGATCAGCACCGCTGCTGTCTCAACCGTACCGTGGCACCGAGGACGGGCAGTGGCGTTATTGGGGTGGGGATGAGAGAAGCACTCGTTACTCGCCACTCGATCAGATCAACGCCGGCAACGTAGCAGAATTGGAGGTGGCTTGGCGTTGGAAAGCCGCAAATTTCGGCCCTGCTCCCGACTTCATCTTTCGGGCCACTCCGATCAAGGTGGGCGATAAGCTGTTTACCGTGGCCGGCTCCCGGCGCGTGGTCACAGCCATTGATCCCAAGACCGGTGAAACGCTGTGGATGTATCGCATGAAGAGCAATCCCCGCTGGGAGGAATCGAGCCGCCAGAGCTACGGGAAAGGTGTGGCTCATGCCAAGGTCGAGGGCCGCGACGTGATCTTTCTCATTACCCCCGGCTTCTGGCTGGTCGCTCTGGACTCCGAAACGGGACACCCTCTAACCTACTTCGGAATCAACGGCGTGGTTGACCTGATGCTGGGCCTGGGCCCCTATCCCGTGGATCCTGAACGCGGAGTCCTCGACTCCGGTGACATCACATCCTCTGCCCCGCCCATCGTGGTCAATGGGGTTGTCGTGGTAGGCAACTCTCACGAACAGGGCTACCAGCCGGCCAGCCCCAATAACATACCCGGACACATCCGAGGCTACGATGCCAAGACTGGCAAGCATCTCTGGACGTTCCACGTACTCCCTCAACCGGGAGAGCCGGGACACGATACCTGGGAAGGAGATTCCTGGAAGTACACCGGCAATATCTCATCCTGGCCCCCTCTTTCGGCCGACTCCGACCGGGGACTGGTGTTCCTGCCTACCGATACTCCGACTGGCGACTACTATGGGGGGCATCGCCACGGTGCCAATCTCTACGGGACCAGCATCCTCGCTCTGGACGCGAAGACCGGCAAAAAGGCGTGGCACTTTCAAATGGTCCACCACGACATCTGGAACATGGACAATCCGGTGGCACCGAAAGTAGTCGATGTGAACATGGCAGACGGCCGTCGAATCCCAATGGTGGTCCAGGGAACAAAGCAGGGATGGCTCTATGTATTCAACCGGGAAACCGGCGAGCCAGTATGGCCGATCGAAGAACGGCCGGTACCCCAGACCGATGTTCCGGGCGAGAAGACGTGGCCGACTCAACCCTTTGTCACAAAGCCTCCGGCCTTTGAAATGCAGGGCTTACGTCAGGACGATCTGATTGATTTTACTCCCGAGCTTCGAAAACAGGCTCTCGAGATCACGGAGGAGTACAGACTGACTCCTCATCCTTTCAACCCGCCCTCGGTCTATGATCCCGAGAATGGCAACAAAGGATCAATCGTGATGCCAGGGGCCAACGGCGGAGCAAATATTCCGGGGGGGGTGGCTGTCGATCCCGAGACCGGCATTTTGTATGCGGCCACCACCCGGGGCGGAAGTGTCTATTCGCTGGTCCCGGGTTCAGAACGGAACATCGGGGGGCGCTACAGAGGAGCCAAGGGTGGTCCCTCCACTATGAATTATGTTCAAGGCCCGGGCGGAGCTCGCGGCCCTCAAGGCTTACCTCTCTGGAAGCCTCCTTACGGGTCCATCGTGGCGACCGATCTGAAGACCGGCGATCAGCTGTGGGTAGAACCGAATGGGGACACTCCCGATAATGTCAAGAATCACCCTGCTCTGGAGGGAATCGACATCCCTCGCACCGGCCAGCGTTCACACGCCAATCTGCTCGTGACGAAGACTCTATTGTTTTACGGCGAAGGGCGTTCAGGGGCCCCCGTATTTCACGCGTTGAACAAACTCACTGCCCAGGAAATCGCCTCCATCGAGCTTCCAGCCCAAACCAACACCGCACCCATGACCTACATGCACGAGGGCAAACAGTACATTGTCTGTGCAATTGCCGGCCGTGGAGTGGAAGCCGAGTTGGTTGCTCTGCGACTCCCCGATCCAATAGAAGAGGAAGAGAACTAAAACTCGGATCCCTGAGGAGGAATAAACATGCTTAATTCAGCTCGAAATAGACTTGCCCTAGCAGCCTTGGCGCTGTTGATTTCAGGCTGCGCGGCTGAAGTTGCCGCCCCGAGTGCCAGCCAAGCCGCTCCGACCGAGCCTTATCGCGTCGAAGCGGGCTGGGGCAATCTGCCAGGAGGGCGGACCTGGGGTGCCACTAGCGCTGTATTTCCTTCTGCAGATGGCAACATCTGGGTGGGAGAACGCTGTGGAGAAAACTCCTGTGTCGGAAAGGATGACATTGACTCGATCATCCTCTTCGATCCCTCGGGAAATGTCGTGAACAGCTTTGGTGCCAGCCAGATCGTCTGGCCCCACGGGATCTTCGTCGACGCCGAAGGCAACGTTTGGATTGCCGACGCACGAGGGGAGGCGGACCGGGGTCATCAGGTCATCAAGTTCAGCCCCCAGGGCGAGATTCTGATGACGCTGGGCAAAGCCGGAGTAGCGGGGGACGGAGAGGACACGTTCAACCAGCCCTCGGATGTCCTGGTCGCTCCCGATGGGAGCATTTTCGTAGCCGACGGGCACGCGCAGCCCGGCAACAATAGAATCGTCAAATTTGCTGCAGATGGCACGTTCATCAAAGAATGGGGTCAGACCGGTTACGGTCCCGGTGAGTTTCGGGACCCGCACGCATTGGCCCTGGATTCCCAGGGGCGGCTTTTTGTGGGCGATCGGGCCAACAGCCGGATTCAAATCTTCGACCAGGAAGGGGAATTCATCGAGCAGTGGACCCAGTTCGGTCGTCCCAGCGGAATCTTCATCGATGCCAACGACATCATGTACGTAGCTGATTCCGAATCGAACGATCGAGTCAATCGGGGATGGAAACGAGGCATCCGGATTGGGAGTGCAACAGATGGATGGGTGACTCATTTCATCGAGGACCCCGATCCCAAGCAGGCTACCAGTGCCGCCGAAGGGGTGGCCGCCGATGCCGATGGCAATATTTATGGTGCCGAAGTAGGGCCCCGACAGCTCGTCAAATATGTGAAACAGCAGTAAATGCAAGCGCAGAGACATAGTGCAGCGGTAGCAAGCGAAAAGGAGTCAATTTAGATCGACCGGCCAGCCGATGAGAGCGAAGTACGAGTATTAGAGCCGTAAGCGGAAGCGTCGCGCCCGTTTTAAGCGGAGTATCGGCAGATCGTCGTCAAGCTTTCCCGCGCTCGCGCCACCTTCATGCGAAGCATTCGGGGTCCCCAATCCCTCTGCGAAATCTCTGCGACTCCGCGTCTCTGCGCTTGCATTTCCGCGCCCTCAATCTGCCACCTGAAAGGCCCTGGCTCGATACAGAAAATCGACCAGGTTCCCTTCGTGCGGCTGCATCCAGTTGAGCTGGATCGTAGGCACTGGACCCAGATTCAGGCGATCGATGTGGGTGCAATCGAGCAGCGACTGCCGGAACACCGGGTCGTTGGTGATGCCGCTACCCACCAGAGTGGTGCCGATATTCTTCAACATCTGGTCCTGAGGACATTGCACGACACTCACGAAGGGGAACATATACTCGGTGTTGGCCAGAGTCGCTTCGGGGGACTCGCAGTGCACGAGAGTAGGACGCAGGTAGGCACAGCGCTCCCGACTGAGAAGGCGCTCCCCGTCCCGATGACGCGCCGTGACGTCCTCGCAGGCCCCGTCTTGTAGTCCCTGTTCGATCGCCGCATCGATGGCTTCTGCCTGCCCCGCCACTGTAAAGGCGGCTAGCGCTGCCTCCGGGTCCTGGGGAGGCTTGGGAGCGACCGGTCCCAGACGCTCCGACATTGCCTCGGCAATCTCACGAGTGTGCCGCGAAGCCCAGATTCCGGAGCAACTGATACAGCTCCGACCGCTATTGATCAACACACTGTTGACCATGACATCCAGATACTTCTCCCAGTTGTCGACCTCATCGTCACCCAGCAAGATCTTACTGAAACCGGGACCGTGGACGTCGACCGAGGGATCCCCCTGGTACTGTTCAACCGTCGCAGTACCTCCAAAAATCAGATTGCGAGGACAATGGTTGAGCACGGCGGCTCCGATCTCGGCTCCTCCTGGATAAAGAGCGATCGCCTCGCGCGGAATTCCGGCCTCGAAGAAGGCTTCCGACATCCGGTAGGGGGTCCAAGGTTCCTGGGGGCCCGGTTTCAGCACCAGTCCAATTTGGAGTGGAATGACCGGCAACCAGAGACCGTGAACACCCGGCGAATTGGAGGGAAGCACCATCCCCAGCACCGGAGACGTGGCCTGATAGCTGCGCATCACCCCATTCTCGAGCCCGTAGCCCCGGGAGAGGATATCCAGATCAAGGCCCCGAGTGAGGGCATTCAAAATCTCTTCGAGACTCGTCAGAACATAGTGCAGCTTCTCCATGTTCTTGACGCACATGTGTTCGGGGAGCCCGGTAGTGGCGGATTGAGAGCGCACGAATTCGTCGACAGTCTGGGTCGAATCCCCGGCCGGCAACTCAGCCGACATGAAAAGGTCGGCAGCGTTGCTGACCATTTGGATCAAATCCCGACAAGGAATCTCACTGAGAGCCTGGCGGGCCCGGTGGGCTTTGCGCATATCCCGTTGCACCAGGCCGCCCACGGCTTGACTTACCTCGGCCAGAGGCTCCCCAGTATCAAAGTGAACGGCTTTGTCTACCTCTAGACTCTTGTAGGGTTGGCCCCAGCGAAGAACAGGAAAATGAATCACCGGCTACTCCTCAAATTGATGCGCTTTCTCGACATACGCTTTCGAGCTCCTTTGTCGACGGTCTTGACTTCGTCCGGCAGACCATCATTCCAGGACTTAGTAAACACCTACCGTCGTCGTGGACTGAAAAGCCCGGTAAGGTCGCACTCCGCTCACACCATCCCAGGGGTAGGCCGGGCAGGGACGTTCTCTCTCACCTTCGTCCCGCTCCATGAAACGGGGCACAAAAAACTCTTTTGTCAGAGTGGTTAACGTGACACGGCCTGTCTCTCCGTAATCGACTAGTTTCGTGTCATCATCGAAATCGACCACCTGCAATACGGCCCGCGGCTGAGGCGCGTAGTAGGTGATCTTATAATTGTCGGCCGGATCGAACGGCTTGGATGCCGCCAACCCCATCAGGGTGTTCCCATAAGTGGGCGTCATATAGACACCTTCGAGCAATTCCTCGACGGCGAAACGATGCCACTGCGGTGTGAACTCGGTCCCTCCGCAAAAGATCCCCTTGATGCCTGCGGCTTTGATACTCGAGCCCTGCTGCTCGAGCCGATCAGCCAGCGCCTCCAGTAGCTTGGGAGTCGTGAACATGCATTGGATGTCGTGACCCGCCGAGAGGAGCGTCATCGCCTGATCAATCACGTGAGCCTGGTAAGCCTTGAGATGGTCGGTCCAGCCCTTCTTGATCAACTTGATCACCCAGCGGGGATCCAGATCGACGCAGAAACAGATGCCGCCCCGGTACTGAGCCAGATGCTCCACTGCCAGCCTCAGACGGCGCGGTCCGGAAGGACCCAGCATGAGCCAGTCGGAGCCCTGCGGAAAGCAGTCAGCCGGGAGAGAGTCCGAGAAAAGCTCATAGTCGATACGGAAGTCTTCGCTGTTGACCCGCGACTTCGGAATCCCCGTTGTGCCTCCCGTCTCAAAGACAAAAATGGGCTTGTCGGCCAGCCCTTTCGGCACCCAACGCCGCACCGGGCCTCCCCGAAGCCAGTCATCTTGAAAATATTCGAATTGCACCAGATCCGTGAAGCTGTGGATTCGCTGCCGGGGATCCCAGCCCGCTTTCTCGGCCCAATCCAACCAGAATGGGCAACCCGTTTCCGGATTAAAATGCCACTCGATCATCTCGCGGACACGAGCGTCCAATTGCTGGCGATGGAACTCCAGATCTTGTTGAACGTCGGTAGAGTTTGAGCTAGCCATATTACTTCGATAACGCCAAGATGGAACACTGGGTTACCCGCAATTACAAGGGAAGTGAAGATCGGTTCTTGGGTCCGGGTCTTGGCTTGCCTCGGCCCCTCAGAATCACCCGATGGATTCTATCGTGGGAAGGAAAAACGGGTCAAGACTAGCCCGGATAATTCACGCGTTGTCGAAGCGAAGAGTCGGAAGCGCCGCGCTGACAAGGCGTTACGCCCGAGGGCCGCGGAAGCATAGTCGTGCACTCTGTTGAGCAGCCCGAGGGGGGGCAAAGCAGTCAGCGCGGATGATCCCGGCTCTGCAGCCGACAACGCGTGCATTATCCGGGCTAGGATGCCCAGTTCCACCGAGAACATTCTGACGATGAATAGAACTCGACAATCACGACCCCCTCATTTCAAGCTTCTCCTGCTGCTTCTCTTGATCGGACTACCTGCTTGCGATGAGGCGCCGAAATCCGTAGAACCAATCTATCAGACAGCTGTAAACAGCATCGATCAGTGGCTGGAGAGTACGCGACGCGGTGCTCTGTGGCCAGCAGTGACGATGCAGCAAAGCCCGGTTGCCGTCAACCTCGAAGGGGGGTCGGTCGGGGTGGCGCTCTTCTATCGAGTCCTGGCTTCCGACACTGGTCAGAAGAGAGCTGAAACTTTCTTCCTGGATGTTGCGGAACACATCCTCCTGAACCTTCCCAATCGAGCGGAGCCCACCGGCTCACGGCCTGGAGCCAGCCTCTACAGCGGTCCCGGGGGGAGCTGCTGGCTGTTGCTCGAGGCTTCTCGGGAGACTGGTGAGTCCCGTTATCGACAGGGGGCTCTCCGCTGTATTGAAGCGATCCATGCGGCTTTGCTCGAGGACAATGAACCGGGCAAGGGCTGGAGCCAGTTCAACGACGTTTTGTTCGGAGATGCCGGTTCTGGCTTACTCTTGCTCCAGGCAGCGAGCGAACTAGACCATCCTCAATCACTCCTGCTGGCAACCGCGGTCGGAGACCGGCTACTGCACCGCTCTTTCGAGGATCAAGGGGGTCTAAACTGGCGCTTTCGTCAGGATCGGGAATTTATCCTGCCCGACTTCTCCCACGGCGCCGCCGGAATTGGCTTTTTTCTGACCTCCCTTTATCAGGACTCCGGGCAGGAACGCTTTCTTCAGGCAGCACTGAGAACCGCTGACTATCTCCAGGCGGTCGCTCGAACCGAAGGAGATGTGTTCCAAGTACCCTATGGCTGGCCGGTCGAAGCGTGGGACGGCTATTACGAAGTCGGCTGGGCCCATGGGATGGCGGGAACCGCCCGGTTCTTTGTCCGGCTCTGGCAGGCCACGCAGAAAGATCGTTGGCTGGAGCTGGCCAGGGCCTGCGCCCGGGGCATCGCCCAGGCGGGAGTGCCCGAGGCTCCCACGCTCGGATTTGGAGATCCTCCATTCAAGCCCGATATGCGCTTTGGGTTGGCCAGTGCAGCCGATTTCCTGGCCCAACTGGGACTTCTTGACAAGAAACCTGAGTACCTGGATCTGGCTCGGCGGATCTCAAACTATCTGATAGGCCTCTCAAAAACCGACCCGTCCGGCATGCGGTGGGTGATAGCGCGGCCAGCATTTATGGAAGAACCTGGCCAAGACGAGGCGTTTACCGGACTCTTCTATGGCGCAGCCAGGTACGGGATCATGTTGCTGCGACTGGATGCAGCGCTGCAGGGTCGAGTTCTTCCAACACGACTGCCAGACGATCCGTTTTGAAGAAGGGCCGGAAGGGCCCAGGGCCCAGGGTCCAGGGGTCCAGGGGTCCAATTCCCACTTCCCACTTCGCGGAAAGTGGCACTTACTTAGTCCAACATACCTCACCGTAATTATGGTTTACAGGACTTAGCTAGTCGCTGATCGATGAGATCCCAGAAATCGGGGTCGCGGCGGAAGGAGAGCTTCAGGACCGGGGTCAAACGCAGAATCCTATCGACCAGCGCCATCACCTGAGGGACGGCCGAGGGATCGTCGAAGACAAAAGGAACACAAGCCAGCAAACCGGCGCTGGCCCGAGCTTTCGAGAGTTCAGCGAGCGAGTGTTGGGATGCCTTGGACAACGAGAAGATTGCGACTGCCGGTATCGATATGTTGTTGCGTGGGGTTTCGGGCAGGTCACCGCGAAAGGGGACACCTTGCACCTTTACTTCGTCTTTTCCGACCCGAAGCAAGACCATATCGTCACTCAGAATGACTCCATCCCGTGCCCGCCCGACACTCGTCGTCTTGCCACTGCCCGAAGGGCCAAAGAAGACGTAGGCTTTTCCCTCTCTCACCACCCCGGCAGCGTGCACCAGCAGACAATTCTGCTGCAGCGCAAGGTGGGCAAAAATAACCCGAAGGAAATTTTCCGGAGAGGCCTGCGGCCTCATCACGAGTTCGGCCCGACCCTGATCCAGATCGACCCATCCCCGTTCGAAGTAGGATTCGAAACTGAGCTTTGGCCCATCTCTCGAGGTCTTGACCGCCCAGGGCCCGGGATCGGGTTTGAGAAAGCTGGCTCCCGCCTCGACCTTCAGGGCTATGTTCACATCGGGAGACGCCTCCGGTTCCAGGAAGTCGTGATAGCGCATGCGCAGGCGGCGGCAGATGGCGGAATCGGGGCAGCGAAGAGTCACCACCATTTCCGCTATCCCCACATTACGTTGTTCCAATGGTCAGTCTCCTGAGCCCAAAAAGACCAAGAATCTGAGGCAGCCGAGGAACTCCAGGCGAAGCGCATAAGGGGAGAGTAGGGAGGAAGTGTGCCAGAGCGAGTCCCCCCGTCCGCCGACTCTCGCCGACCTCCGAGGGGACTCACTTCCGACTCGTTGACAACCTTAATGGATCCTCAAAAACGCGTCTGTATCGGAAATCACAATCGCCCCTTTTACCGGGTCGGATGGGCCACTTTCTGAATAAAACTTGATTTCAGATCCGAGCCTGGAAGGCTATGCGACAAGACTCCTCAGCCAGCGACGCGCATTATTCGGGTGAGTATTGGAAATTGCACCCTTGGACCCTGGCCCCTTACACTCCGCTGTTCAGATACCAAGGGCTAGCTTGGCTTTATCGAGTAGGACGTCAAGGCCTTCGAGAGAGTCGTTGTTGCGCGGCTTGTAAATCTGCTCCAGGTACTCCCGCGCCTTCGCGGCCTGGGTCTTGCCGAGTACGACCGCCTTGGCGAAGCTATCCATTGCTTTGTCCAAATCTCCCAGCTTCCAGTGGCTCAGACCGATGTAGAGATAGGCGCTGTCACTCTGCCCTCCGACCCTGAGCAAGTCTTCGTAGTTCGCGATTGCTCCCAAGAAATCCTGCTTGATGTAGGCCTCGGTCGCCTTCAGTTCGTAGGCTCGCGTCTTGATCGGATTCCAGTCGTCCGCTTTCCAGCCTTCGGGAGGAGAACCTGGATAGGCCTGGAGAATCTGTGCGTATTGAGTGGTTGCCTGGGCTTGATCCCCTTGGCGCAGATGGTAGTCGGCCAACCAGGCGGCGTAGTAGATGCCCTTTTGGACGCCGACGCTGTTGATCACTTTCTGGCTGAATTCGACCGATTTCGCCCGATTGCCAGTGGAAAGATAACTTTGAGCGAGCATGAACATAAGCTGGTCAGATGGGTTCTTTTGATAGATCGGCTCCCCCAGCTTGATCACATTGGCAAAGTCTTGCTTTTCCCATGCATCCTGCAGCGCCTGCGCCTGTTGCTGGGCCTTCACAGCGGCACTGTTCGGAAACAAGGTCGCCAGCCGGCCGCGTAGCGCATCCGCCTTTGCATTCTGGCCGGCTGCCCCGTAATCACGAATGAGCTGTCCAAAAAAGCCTTCCATGTACTGGCCGATCTTATTTTTTGGATTCAGCTTTTTCATGTATGACTCGAGAACAGCTTCCCGAGTGTCCAGGGAAAGCTTCATGATCTCCTGAACCTGTTCATAGTGTTGCCGGTAAAGCCAATCCGACTCTTCTGGAATCCCTTCTGGGGGCTTGATTGGATCCTGGGCCAGGCAGAGCGGGGATCCTAGAACCAGGACGGCTAGGATTAAGACAACTTGCTTCCTGATCGAAAAACTCATCTGACGCAACCTCCGAACTCACAAAACTTAATCGAAATAGCCCGCGTTTCTCGGCTCCTTCGATGCAACGCGGGCAGGTAGAGTTTCTATCGTGGGCAGATTATACGTGTCTGCCCCCCCCCAAAAAAGTCAAAAACGGCTCTTAGTCTGATGGCGAGTGCTTCGTACAGGAAATAACCTACCAATTGTTGGGAACGCGACGCTAGTCAAGTCGAGGCGCGAGGACGAGATCGATGCGGGTGAGAGGAGGAGGCTCCCAAGCCTTTTTCTTGACTCCTGGAAGGAAAGAAGCCTCGCTTAAGTGAGGCTTTTTTTCAAAATACAGTGCCAGCGGTTCGCGGAGCCAGGCCCCTAGCGTCGGCGTGACTTCAGCAACCGGATCATTCCGTTGACGGTTTCGATCTGGATAGTTGGACCGCCGCCATTGACCTGATAGGTGCCTGTGATCTCGGTGTCTTGCTCCTCGTACCGTGTGGAAGCAAACTCAGAATCGATTCCGTAGTCATCTGCCTTGCCCTTCCAAAAACCCCGAATGCGGACCCGAGCTTCGACCGTAACCCGGGCATCGGACGGTAAGACCAGAGTAATATCGCCCCCCCGCGACTCCAGAGTAGAACCCTGAGACCCTGACGGGATCAGCTCCACTTCAATGTCTCCTCCCGCAGTAACGGCATTGATCCAGCCGCGAACCGTCCGGAACTCCACATCTCCCCCGGCAGTCTGAGCGGTTACGGGACCCTCGGCCGTGCGCAGTGAGATGTCGCCGCCTCCGGTTCGGAGCGTGGCTTCGGCTGCCACCGAATCGAGACTGATGTCTCCTCCCTGGCTGGTCAGATCAGCGAGCCCCCCCACGCGGGTCACATCGATATCACCTCCCAGGGTTTTGGCGACCAGATCCCCTCCGACTTCCCGCAGTTCAATGTCTCCGCCGTGTGTCGTGACATCCAATTTTCCGCCCACGTTGCCGAGGCCGATGTCGCCCCCATGACTACGCACTTCAGAGTTCCCCGAGATATCTCCGCCGTCGATGTCTCCGCCGTGTGTCGTGACCCGGACCTCACCCTGCACGTCGTTGAAATCGATATCGCCCCCTGAGGTTGAGACTTCGAGCAGGCCTTCCAGATCTCCCTGGATAATCACATCTCCCCCGCCGGTGCCAATGTCGAGTGTAAAGCGACGAGGAACGCTGATCTCGAGCTCTACATCTCTCCAGCGACGGCCGCGACTACCGAGACTGACTTCTACTACATTTCCGTTCTTTTCGACGCGCAAAGCACCACGGTCATCACCGTCGGCTTCTACCGAAACCTGGTTTCTATCCCAAGTATGGATGATGACATCTCCCTGGGGCAGACTGACCCGAAGTTCTCCACCCGCCGCCACATCCACTACCTGTGCTGCGCCGGATTGAGCAAACACTACTGCCTGCAAGATCAAAACTACGCTTCCGCTACTCACCAATCTCTTGATCTTCATTTGTACTGCACCTCCTGCAAGAGCTCCTCTGATCGACGCCGGATAAAATTGTTTGTTTCTCCCTCGAGGCCGGTAGCCAGGCGATTCAGCAGATCGGGGCCGAGGGAATTACCATCGACCCCTTTCACAGCTAACACGTTGATCGCCGCAACCCTCATACCAGCGTTCGGATCGTTGACGATGGCATGAATGAAGGCTTCCTTGAGATTCTCATCGAAAACCAAGTTGGAGAGCAGAGCCAGGGCTCGTCGTCTGACTCCCACGTTGTTGTCATTCTTGAGAACTTCGATCAAAGTCCTTTGGAATTCGGCGTCAATGCCGGAGGAACGCTCTTCCAGAGCATTCACGACTCGCATTCGAACCCCCGGATTGTCGACACTCACGAGTGCTTCGGTCAGGACACGTTCTATCGGGGGATTATCCAGCTCCCCTCCCAGGCGCATCGGCCTCACACTCTGATAGATCAACTCCAAATCTCCAGTAGTGAGTTCCCGATCGATGAACTCCAGGCCGGCAATTTCGGCACCTCGCCCCAACCGGTCTTGATTGGGAAGGGCAGTCGGTCGCCAAAAAATCAGCATACCTACAACCACACCGAACACAGCCGATGCCGCCGTTAGTCCCAGCGCACGCCCCCCGTGCAGCCAATCCAAACTGAACCCCCCCAGGAGCTTCTCAAAATAGCCCTGCCAGCCAGCCCTTTCCTGGAGGAGCGCTCCTCGGAGTTGGGCTCGAGCTTGCTCGAGTAATCGTGGATCTACCTGCATCGCATCATCCTCCAGCAGACGATGGAACTCTTCGAGGGCAGATTTCTCCGCTCGGCACTCTTTACACTCAGTCAGATGCCGCTGCAACTCCTTCTGCCGGACTGCTGCCAACTCACCGTAGTAAGACAGAACCAGCTGATCTTTCAGCTGCTGATGTGTCATCCCTGCCATCCTTCGGCCGCCAAGGGCCTCAATACTTCTCGTACTCTCCGAGTAGCCGAGAAGAGGTGTCGTTTCACTGTCCCCTCAGCACAACTCATCATGGCGGCGATTTCTCGCAATTTATAGCCATCGTAGTGGCGAAGGGTGAAAACCAGTCTCTGCTTCGGTGACAGAAGTTGGAGCGCCTGGTTCATCTGACTTTCCAAATCCGATCGGAGGGCCATCCGTTCTCCGCTGCTTCCATCGCTGAGCTGCTCCTGGAGCATCTGCCTCTCTGGACTCTCGGGGCCGAGCGTCTCATCCAACGAAACATGAGCGTGCCGGGCGCTGCGGCTTTGATGAGTCTTGCAGACGTTGATCACGATTCGATGCACCCAGGTAGAAAACAGACTGCGCTGCTGAAACTTGGGAAGAGCGCGGAATACACGGATGAACACTTCCTGATAGACGTCTTTCGCATCTTCCGGATCCCGTGTATAACTCAGCGCCATCGATAGCACTTTATTGTCATAGCGTTCGATCAGTTTTTCGAAGGCGCTCATATCCCCCTGCTGCGCTCTTTGGATCAGAATTTCATCTGCCAGCACGAACTATTTCCCTTTTTTCAGAGCCTTAGACCGGGATACCAGGAGAAAGGTTGATGCTCCCGATATTACTTTCAGCGTCCCTGGACCATGCTGGAATTGGTTGACGATTCCCGATGACTCGTTCAGAATCTTGGACACCATCTTCTCTGAGACTCAGGGTGGCGTCTCGGACGTTCGGCCAACTGCGGAGACTCTGGCTCCTCCGCAAACAATTGTTGGAGAGCTAGCGATGAAGAAGCGAGGAAACAAAGTACGTTGTCCGGTTTGCCGTGACCCGGGTGCTCTGAGCCAGTCGCTGGCCCCGACCTTTATCGAGCGAAACATCCTTCGATTGCTTAACATTCAAACCTACTTTTGTTGGGTTTGTGAGATCCAGTTCAAACGGATCTCACGCACTCCACCCCGGAAACGACCGAAGCTGCTCGATAGCAAACCCCGGCAACACATCGACTTCGAACGCCGCCTGTCCGAATTGCAAGCCAGAATTCATGCCGCTGAACTGAATCAACGCTGATTCGCCTTCATTATGGACGCTGTCGCATACTTGATGACAGCTGTTTGTATGAATCGAGCACGAGCCCTGCGAATTGTGACCCTCTTGATCCTGGCCCCAGTATTGGCCTTGAGCCTCAAGATCCTCTGGGACTCGGGCGAGTTTCGCACTCTCAATCCGGTGTTTCCCGAGTGCCGCCAGGTCAAGGGTGTTGCAAGTTCTGAGGACATTACAATCGATGTCGAGAGCCGGATCGCTTTCATTTCGTCGACCGATCGCCGCTCTCGAGAGCCGGGGAACATTTACTCTTTCGACCTGAATCAGCCAGCTGCCGTGCCGCAACCTCTGCTCTCCCAACTCCCCTTCCCTTTTCGCCCCCAGGGCTTGTCCCTGATCCGAGAAACAGGGGGAGCGGTTTTCCTTTTCGTGGTCAACCACCGTGAATCGGAAAGCACGATCGAGCGCTTTCGCTGGGAGGGGGCCGAGCTGATCCATGAGCGAACCTACCGGGACCCGATGATCCACGCTCCCAACGATGTGGCGGCGCTTTCCCGGCGCCAATTTTACGTTTCGGTAGAAGGGCGCAGCCAATCGTCCTCGGGGCGACTTCTGGAAAGTTGGGCTCAACTGGCTCGCGGTTATGTCGCCTTCTTCGACGGACAACGATTTCGGGTAGCTGCCAGCGGGTTTTCCTTCTCGAATGGGGTGCAACTCAGCAGCGACCACAGCCGTCTCTTTGTGGCTGCCACCGCGGGACGGACCATCACGGTTTTCCGGAGGGCCGAAAACCAGCGTCTTAGTCTGGAACAAGTCCTCGACATGGGAACCGCCGTCGACAATCTAGAGGTCGACACGGCCGGCGGCGTATGGATCGCCGCTCACCCCAAACCGCTCCGCTTCCTCTGGTACATGGGCCAGGCAGGGCGACGATCTCCTTCCGAGGTGTTTCGGATCCAGATTTTCGAACAAACTCTCTACCAAAAGATCCCAATATTGGTAGATCCAGAGGGAAAGCTGCTGTCCGCTTCCTCAGTCGCCGCTTTCAACGGCGGACGGCTCCTCATCGGATCGGTCGCCGATCCTCAGTTCCTGGATTGCCGTGTAAGCAAATGATCTGGCTAGGCGCCTCTCCCTTGCACGCCTCGCTGGCGATCAAAACTCATCCCGAATTGGCAACGGGTACTTCCCGGTCAGTGCACTGGTTGGGCCGGATGGGGGCAGGATCATCAGAGCTCTTAAGGGTGAATGCGGTCGCTTGACGATGGGTGGATTCGCGCCCCAACTTTTCAGAGCCCCGAGCCTGCGAGGGGGGAAAGAGTCTCAGCTTGATGCAAACTCCCAGCGTGTCCTCTCCGGACTTCGTTTCGAGGCGCAGTGAAACTTCGCTAGAAGCCAATCGGTTGCGGCCCCTGCACCAAGTCTCTGCGATCGCATCTAATCCGCACGTTTCAAAGTTGAACCTGAAAGCCCCTTTTTCGAAAAAACCGGTTCCAGTCCGAGATAAAACGCGCCACGGAGAAGTCTGAGACCTGAGCTGAAACCTCCTCTTCAGACCAGTTTTGGCGTAACAGTTGCCGAAGCGAAGTATTCAGTGAATCTGGTGTCTGAGAATCGAAAAAGAGACCGCTCTTTCCTTCCCGAACGGTTTCGGTGACGCCTCCGCCCCGGAAGGCCAGCACCGGGCAACCACAGGCCTGAGCCTCGACGGGTACCAGACCAAAGTCTTCCAGGCCAGGAAAAATCAAAGCGGAAGCTCGCCCATAATAATCAAGGATTTCGCGGTCACTCAGGTCGCCCAGGAACTGAATATTGTCCCGCGCCCGCAGCCGAAGCGAGGTCCGAAGCGGTCCGTCTCCGACAATCAATAGGCGAAGCCCGTTATGGTTAAAGGCCTCTACCGCCAGATCAATTCTCTTCTGCGGTACAAGGGCCGAGACGATGAGAAAGAAATCTTCGCGTTGCCGACCTCTAGGGCGAAAGCGCTCGAGATTCGTGCCCGGGAAGATGACGGTAGCTTCCCTTCCATAAAAACGGCGAATCCTTCCTCGCACGGTCTCTGAAATCGCTACGAATTCGCTGACCCCCCGGTTCGCTTCCAGATCCCAGGCCTTCAGTCGCTTCTCAAATCGGCTCATCACGGCCCGCATCGGAGCGCTAGTCAGGAAGTCACCATAGACCTCTCTTTCCCAAACATAGCGCATCGGAGTCAGGCAATAGCAGATGTGGGGAAGATCCGGTTCATGGGGGATCCCTTTGGCCACCGAATGACTGATACTGAGGAGCACTTCTGGATCGCTCCCGACCTGAAGTCCTTCAACAGCCCGTCCGTGGAAGGGGAGCAGGAGGCGATAGTAGTGTCCCACCCAGGGTAACCGGTTCAGTCGGGAAACGTAGACCGAATGACGCAAGATTGCCGGAGCGAGGTCGTCAGCCACACACATGAGAGCATATATGGAAGTGTGCTCCAGGCGACGACAAAACTCGTTGAGAATCCTCTCCGCACCTCGCGGCTGGATAAGCCAGTCATGGGCGATCGCCAACCTCGATCGTGAAGCTGTCATTCCTTTCGGCACACTCACAGCTCTTAGGCACCTCTATCTTGGCAACCCGCTGCCGCACCCTCCTAGGTTTGACGCGGAGCTTCGTTGGGAGCCCCCCATTAGACCATCTCTCCCCGCAGGATCAACACCAGTTCGCTTTCACTATTTGAAAGTGACAGACATTTGCTCTATCTTCAGTCTCCTGAGAACCACGTCTCGGGCCTTATTCTTCTGCCTTCTACTGACCCTGTGTTGTGGTGTTTCCGGACTAGCCCAACGAACCTTTTTCTTTCCCCAGATTGGAGATGGGGTCGTTGCCAACATCCAGTTTCAGACCACGCTGGTTTTCGTGAATACAGGCGAGGCCGTTACCGTGCAGGTGCAATTCTTCAGCACTGGTAGCGGCACCCCGTTGGCTGTAACGTTGGGAAACCTGGGGACAGATGACACTTTCATGATCGACCTTACCGAAGGGGGCAGCGTTTCCCTCCAGACTCCGGGGCTGGGAGGTATTGTCGTCGACTACGCGCGAGTGACGGATCCGCGTGCCCAGACCTCGGGGCAAAACCTGTTGGGTGGCACCGCGGTCTTTACCAGAACTGATGTGGCAACCGGGGTAGTGCTCTATGAGGCGGGGGTGCCAGCGACTGAGTCGCTCAATACGTTTACCCTGTTTGTCGACACTCTCGGCAACCTGGACACCGGACTGGCCCTCGTCAACGTGGACCCAGTCGCGGTAGCCGGTCCGATTCCCGAGGTAACCCTTTCGCTGTTTGACACGGAATTCGCTCAAATCGCGACGACCCAAGTTCCGATTGGCGCCGGGGAGCACAGGGCCCGTTTCATCGGTGAGTATTTCGACCTGGTGCCAGGCGCCAACGAAATGCAGGGCTCGGTGGTGGGCAACAGTGCCGCAAACCTGGCTGCCGTCACGCTACGCGAGCTGAAAGGCGTGGAGTTCCCGGCCGGGGTCCCTACCTTGACTACATTTCCAGTGGTAGGCGGCGCCGCACCTTCGGCGGTGGCCGGCTCGTTCGCACTGCTTGACTCGGATCGAGTGGCGGTCACTCTTCAGATTCCGAATTTGCCCTGGGCTCGACAGATCCGCTTGCGCTTCATGAGCGATGATACCGAATTGGGTTCGTTTGAGCGGCTGGTCTCGGCGGGGAGAACTCTCAGTGATGTCTTCCTTTTTCCCAGCAGGAGTGCCAGGATCGATCGCATTGAGATCGAGTTGACCGGGAAAGAAGGAAACCGAGCGCACTACGTCATAAGCCGCTGATCAAGAACAGAGAGATCGGTCGTTTCGAATTCCTCACGCAGCTATCCAAGCCGGGATGGGCGCTTTTCTTCCTGGCCGCTTCGTTTTCACTCTATGCCCACACCCTGAATTATCCCTTCCACTTCGATGATCGGATCTTCCTAGACGACGGAAATGTGCTCGCCGCCAACTGGAGCCGTTTCCTGTGGCCACCTGTGCCGAGGGCTCTAGTCTGGTTGAGCTATACCCTGCAAACCGCGATCCAGCCCCAGGATCCAGTCGCTTTTCGAACCCTGAACGTGACCCTCCACGGTCTCAACGCCTTTCTGGTATTTCTGCTCTTGCGCGACCTCATCAGCAGGACCGAGGTGGCCGGACTGAGGCGACTTTGGCCGGCTCTACTGGGAGCTGTGATCTTCCTCGTACACCCACTCCAGACCGAGTCCGTAATTTATGTCTACCAGCGCTCAACCCTTCTCTCATCCACTTTCTTTCTGAGCGCGCTGCTACTGGGGTTGCAACGGCATCCTTCACGCCTACGACAATGGCTACTGGTGGGGTGCGTGGCGGCGGCTCTTCTTTCCAAGGAATGGACCCTGGTATTACCGCTATTGATCTGGCTGGAACAGGGTCTTCTGATGCGAGATTGGAAGCCCCGTCCGGCTGTCCTGGTCTGTTTTGGACTCTCGATTCTGGCGGCTTTGGGAATGGTAGCTTGGATGCGTAGCGATCCCACCCTCGGAAGTGGATCAAGCTGGGAATACGCTCGTCTGCAGGTGCCGGCGTGGTGGAAGTACCTCCGTTTGCTGGTGCTACCAGTGGGGCTGAGCCTCGATCACTCCGTTCCCTTGTCGGCAGCGCGAGGGAGCCTGATCGGGGGCGCCGCTTTCTCCCTCGGAACTCTGTATACGGCCGCGTTCTGGTTCTGCCGGAAACAGTCCGGTGAGCTATTCGCACTGGCAATTTTCTTCCTTGCCTTGCTTCCGACCTCGAGCGTGATACCGGCTCAGGACCCGCTCTTCGAACATCGTATGTACGCTCCGCTGATTGGTATTTCGGTCTTGATCGGATTGCTCCTGACACGGCTACAACGCCCCTTAGTGAGATTGACGTCTTCGTCAACCCGGGCTCGATTCGCTCCCCAAAGATTGCGGCTGCTTTGCTGGTTTCTCCTCCCGACGCTGGTGATTTTGACTGTTTGGCGGTCCAGGGAATGGCATTCTCAGGAGTCAATCTGGACGGCGGCGGTGCACCAAGCTCCCGAAAAGTATCGCCCACGTCTGAACCTGGGGCGGCTCTTGATGAGTTCCGCACCGGAAGCCGGCGAGATTCACCTGGTGCGGGCTATCGAGTTGAGGCCCGACCTGCCCCATGCCTTCCGTTCCCTGGGCTCTCTCCGTCAAAAGGACGGAGATCCGGAGGCAGCCGCCGACCTCTGGCAGCAGGCTCTACTGCTGGAGCCTGGGCACGCCCCGACTCACCTGGCGCTGGGACAACTCAGAATGGACCAGCGTCGCTACTTTGAGGCCAGGCTGCAATTCCAGCAAGCCATCCGGTTCGACCCTGAAGAGATTCGAGCCTACCGTGCTCTGGCCCTCCTGGAGGCCGGTTTTGGGTTCCCGGCTCAGAGCCTGGCAGTGCTGGACCACGCCCTCGCTATTTGGCCCAATGATCTGCAGTTGATCCGTCTCCGTGCCGGCTCCCTATTCCGTCTCACCCGCTGGCAGGAGGCTTCTGCTGTGATCCGCCGAATGTTGGAGCTGGGTGCCGACGACTGGCAAACCCTGATTCTGGCGGGCCAGATCTACCTGAAACTGGACGACTACTCTCAGGCGGAGTCATTCTTCCGACGCTCTGAAGCAGCAACTACTGATGCTGACCAACGGTCCATCTCGCGGCGATTACAGGAAGATTTGAAGGAGAGACAGGCGAGTTAGTTGCTCAGCCAAAGCACCAACTTCACCAAGCTTATTGGGATCTTCTCTTGACGCTTGAATCAAGTTGGCAGCCGGGCTTCGGATCAGCCTCACCCCTGGCTCTCTCTTCCGCTGCGCTGCCGCTGGCGGCTCTGATCTGGGTGCCCCGAAGCTCGCTTCGAGTCGATCACGGTGCAGGAACTGGAATGCCGACTCTCAGAGCGCCGAGCGGAAGCGAGAGTGCGGGAAAGCCAATCACGCCAGCACCGAAACTGAATGCCGTCTTTCCTCAGAGGGTTGTGATCCTTCATTTGACCCCCGATTCAAAGATCTCGATCGCCCGCGACGGACGCTCCGCCTGTGGCTCCCTTGCCGCCTGTTAAGACCCTGTTGTACCTTGGTCTAATGATTCGGGCCTTACAATGGACCTCTGAGGGCGTCGTGATGCTGGACCAACGCCGACTCCCTGCCCAGGAGATCTACAACACCTACACCTCGGTTCCCGAAATTGCCGATGCGATCAAGACGATGGTCGTGCGAGGGGCGCCTGCCATCGGGATCGCTGCAGCCATGGGAATCGCTCTCGGAGTTCGGCAATTGAGGGGCTCAACCAACTTGGAAGCCGACTTCGAGTCGATCAGCGGTATTCTGCAGCAGACCCGGCCCACGGCCCGGAACCTGTTCTGGGCCATCGAGCGAATGCAGCGAGTCTTTCAACAGCACAAGTCCCGTCCATTTCCAGAATTGGCCCAAGCGCTCGAGACGGAAGCCCTTGACATGCAGAGGGAAGACATCGAGACCAACCGGCGAATCGGATCTCATGGAGCCCAGTTACTGGCCCAGGAATGTACGGTTCTCACCCACTGCAACACCGGCTCACTGGCGACGGCCGGGTATGGTACCGCTCTCGGAATCGTTCGCGCAGCGACGGAGGCCGGTAAACAAATCTCGGTTTTCGCCGACGAAACCCGCCCCTTCCTGCAAGGAGCGCGTCTCACGGCCTGGGAGATGATGAAAGAGAGCATTCCCTGCACTCTGATCACCGACAGCATGGCCGGTCATTTCATGCAGCAAGGGACGATTCAGGCGGTAGTGGTGGGCGCCGATCGGATCGCGGCCAACGGGGACACCGCCAACAAGATCGGAACCTATTCGGTGGCCGTGTTGGCAAAAGCCCACGATTTACCCTTCTACGTCGCCGCGCCCCTCTCGACGATCGACCTGGACTGTCCCAACGGGAAAGAGATTCCGATCGAACAGCGAGACCCCAGGGAAGTGACCATGCTGGGTGAGCGCCCGCTGGCTCCAGCCAACACGCAGGCGGCAAACCCCGCATTCGACGTCACCCCCAATGAACTGGTCACTGCAATCATCACCGAAGTGGGAGTAGCCCGTCCCCCTTACCGGGAGAGCTTGCTGGCCTGTTGCTCCCTTCTGAAGGGCCAGTCATGCTGATCCTGGGCATCGAATCCAGCTGCGATGAAACAGCGGCTTCCGTCCTCCAGGACGGCACCAACATCCGTTCCAGCGTTGTGGCATCCCAGGCTGCCACCCATCATGCCTTCGGCGGAGTCGTGCCCGAACGGGCCAGTCGTGAACATGTCGACAACATTGCCCGCGTAGTCGATATGGCCCTACAACAAGCCGGCTGCGGCTTCTCCGACCTGGAAGGAGTAGCAGTCACACGCGGCCCGGGACTGATGGGAGCATTGCTGGTCGGTCTCTCTTACGCCAAAGGACTGGCCTACCGCTTGCAGATTCCATTCCTGGGAGTCAACCATCTGGAAGGCCATCTGCTTTCGATCTTTCTCGACAACGCCAAAGCCGAATTGCCGGCACTCTCGCTGGTCGTCTCGGGCGGGCACACCAACCTGTACCTGGTGACGAAGAAACTCGATTACAGACTCCTCTCCAGGAGTCGGGACGATGCCGCCGGCGAAGCCCTCGACAAACTTTCCAAGATGTTGGATTTGGGTTACCCAGGCGGCCCCATGATCGAGCGTTTGGCCAGCCATGGAAATTCCGAGGCCGTGGCCTTCACGATGCCGAAGATCAGCGACGGAAGCCTCGACTTCAGCTTCAGCGGACTAAAATCGGCAGCTCGCCGCCTTCTCCAAGAGCATCCTGGACCCAAGCTTGATCCCGAGGACTTGGGAGCCGCTCCGTCCCGGATTGCAGATTTGGCAGCGAGTTTTCAAAAGGCGGTTGTCGATCAGCTGCTGCTCAGATCAAGGCAGGCGCTGGAGCCGCAGGATGTTCGTTCCTTTCACCTGTCTGGAGGGGTCTCCTGCAATCGTTATCTGCGAGCTCGGGCAGCCGATGAATTTGCCAATCTTGGACTCCCCGTCTACTTCCCCCGTCCGTCCCTCACAACCGACAATGCGGCCATGATCGCGGCCGCCGGCTATACCCGATTGCAGGCTGGAGATCGGGATGCTTGGGACCTGCCAGCCGACCCCTCACTCCAAGTCCAGGAATCATCGCAATGATCGATCCAGCCGCCGATCCGAATAAATCGTATGCCGGCCTGGATCGCTATCTGAACACGGTCTTCAAACTGCTGGAAGGAATTGCCGACATCGATGAGGCCGAGAAATGCCTGCGCGACTTTCTGGAATCGGAACATGCGGGCCAACTCGATGAGAATCTGGAAGACTTCCTTTACGAACTCTTCTTCGACAAGTGCCGCAAATACTTCACCCGTTCGGCCAACTAGGAGCCATCCTCAAGCCGTCTCAAAACTAGCCAAAACCGGCAATTTAGCTTTTCAGGAAAACGGAGTTTCAAAACCGTGGGAGGCGCCTTCCCTGGCGGCGATCTTATTGAAAATAAGAGCTTTGTAGTCGGGCCTGACGGTCCGCTCGCGGCCTCGGATGTCTCCCACGTTCCTGAAATCACTCTCTTGAAGCTTCCCAGGGAGGTTTTGAGACACACTGACTCACGCCCGCGCTGTCGCTGCCCTCGTCACGGAACACCCACAGCCTCATGCAGAATTTTCCCACTTGAGCCACTGGGAAAGACGATGCCCAGCAGAACGCTCAAGGTGGGGGCAATGTCACGGATGTCAGCCTGCCGATAATGGTGTCCAGCCCGAATTCCTTTGCCTGCCAAGATGAGAGGGACATGGGCGTTGTCGGAGTAAGGGGGCCCATGAGTGGTAGACAGATTTGCGTCCCGGAACCAGTTCGGATCCGGAACGAAAACCACGTCGCCCGAGCGGCCGGGATGGAAGGTACGGACCACGCGATCCGTAATCTCGCCGGAGGGAAGCGGTCCGAATAGAATCCGATGGGCAGGGTATGCGGCCAGAACACCTGGGGTCCCAATCATCGCTTCAGCCGCAACTTGCTGGACGGCTGAGGCCTGTTGCTCTTTGGATTTGATCACCTCATGGTCCAGATACAGATCCAAATCTTCTACGTGTAACACCCACTCGGCGTACCCGAACTTCTGGTCGAGAGCCACTTCAACTGGAGTCTTGAGAGCCTCTTCAGTGAGTCTGCCGGCGTGGCCCCGAGCCTGGATGATCTCCCGAGGGATGTACTGCACCCCATGATCAGAGGTCAGAACCAGAGTGATGCGGTTCAACCCGAGACGTTGATCCAGAGCATTCAGAAAGCGGGACAGGGCCCGATCCGTCCTGACGGAGATGTCCATCACTTCCGGACTCGAGGGTCCGAAGAGATGGCCGACGTAGTCGTTCGAAGAGAGTGCCAACGCCAGCACGTCCGGATACTCATCCTGCCCCAGCCGTTCTCCGTCAAGGGCGGCGAGAGCCGTCTCTAGGAGCAGATCGTTACCGAATGGACTGGCTACCAGTGCGGCAAGACTGTACTTCTCCCCCTCTGGTGTGTGGGGGAAGACCCAGCCGTAGCCGTAGCTCACCTCTCTAATTCCCGCCAGCACCGGATCCGGCCGGGTGGCGGCATAGGCCTCAATGGGCAACAACCGATCCCAGACCTGGGACCGGTAACGGTCGATCAAACCGCCCTGATTGATTTCTGCAACCCAGCCGGGCAGAGCTTGGCCTTTCAGATAGTAGTCATTGCTGACCCAACTTCCACTGCGGCGATTGAACCAGAGAGCGAGAGAGGCATTCCGTCCCCCCAGACTCATTACTGCGTAGTCCTTGTAGCCAATCGCGATGACCTTCGACTTCCCATGGTTGGCAAGCTTGAGTTCGTCCCCTACTGTCGAGACCTTGAGTTTGCGGGGAGAGCGTGGGGCTGGAGCGTCTTCTTCCAGGTCGGTCACACAGCTGACGGCACGCCGCCGCTTCGCATCGAACCAGTTATTGCCAATGATTCCGCTAACGGCCGGCGAGGAGCCGGAGAGAATGGTAGCGTGTCCGGCGCAGGTGAAAGTGGCCAGATGCGAGTATTGAGCATCCCAGTACACCGCCCCGGACTGCAAGAGATAGTTGAATCCGCCGACCCGGTCGTTTTCACGAGCCGGTAGGAAGTAGTCCGAAAAACGGGTCAGATAGTCGCTCCTGAATTGATCTATGACGACCACAACGACCAGTTCTGGTGCATTGCGAGCCGATGCCGACAGCGATCCTAACAAGATAGCCAGGGCCACAAATCCGAGCCCCTTTCTATGTCTTTTCATACCCTAATTCCCCATTGAGCGCGCGGGTCGTGATCTTGGCCGGAACGCAAACCACCAGGCGAGCTGTGTGGGTGGCCTGGTCCGGGTCTGCTGGATCCGGTGCCTCTTGGCAGTTGTTCTGGACCGGATGCTCCAGAGCGTCCGGAAAGCCTGCAGCGAACTCCGCTCGAAGAGTAACACGTAGCCGAGAATGGCAAAATCCCGGATCCACATGAAGGGTCCGCAACGGAAACGGACAGCCCAGTCAATGTTCTTCCTGCGCATCAGAAAACGATTCTTGACCGAATGGCAGTTGATCGCCGCGGACAGTCGTCGACGCACCCGTGGCGTCACATGTCGAGCGTGCCCGGCCCGGGCGGTCGGAACGTACAGAGAATTCCAATCCCGCAGCTGGCCGCGCCAAGCCAGATCGGCATCTTCTCGGTAGACGAAGAAATCTGCATCCAGAAACTCATCCCCATCCCGCAGGTCGCGGTAGAACGCCTGGGAAAACAGGAGCGCCGCCCCGGTAATACCGAATACCCACTCGGGTTCCTCGAACTGCCCCCGGTCCGGCTCGCCTCCACCTCGATCAAAGTGCCGTAGTGTGGGAGTGAAGTAGATACCTGTGCTGTCCAAAACAGGTCCCTGGTCGGTTATGATCGGACTCCCGTCACCATGCATGCGCAGGAGTTTTCCACCGGCGGTTCCTACTCGTGCACTTTCGCGCAACCGGACTGCCTCCAGCAACTGTTCCAAGAAGTCCTCCTCCAGCACGACATCGGCATTCAGGAGCAATGCCCATTCGAACTCTTCTCCCGCCAGATTGCGATTGTGCCCCACCGAGAATCCCAGATTGCCCGGAGCCAACTCGATTTCGGCCCCATGACGAGTGGCAATCTCGGCACACGAGCTGTCCGAGCTATTGTCCAGCATCTTGACTCGAGTCGGCCAGTTTTGCCCTTCGACTGACTGCAGGCAATTCTCCAGGTACTGCTCAGAGTGGTAGGTAACAATGCTGACCAGGACGGCGTTCTTCACAGGGCGCGTCTCTGCCGCACCCAACTCCCGAGCTGAATCGGCAACCAGAGTAGGGGGAATCCCTGGGAGTGATGTTTTCGCACGTAACGAAGCATATTTCGATAATAGATCCGAGTGAATTCGCGACGACCGATTGTGTCGAGCGAAATTCCGCCAGCATGGCTCACCGGGCAGTCTGGAAAGCAGCGGATCTTCCAACCGGCCTCGGCCAGGCGACGGCAAAAGTCGACGTCCTCGAACCAGGCCGGAAAGAAGTCTTCGTCGAAGTGACCCACTTCGGCCCACGCCTGCCTACGGAGCAGCCAGTAGGCGGCGGCCGGTTGTTCCACATCGATGGGATTGGTCGGAACCGGTAGTTTTCCTCTGCCAGGCCGGGAGAAGACCTCGTCCAGAAAGATCGCGTCCGAGAGCAGGGACCAGGAAGTAGGGAGTTTGCGGCACTGGAAATCGATCTGCCAAGCTCCACTATGGAGCGCCCGCAATGGACCGAAGACGATCCCGCAACCGGGAGCCTTCCGGGCATGCTGGAAAAGAGCCTCGAGGCTGCCGGACTGGGCCAGAACATCAGGGTTGAGCAGGAACACCCATTCCGATTCTAGGGCAGAAATTCCGCTGTTGGCAGCTCCCGCGAAGCCTAGATTCCGTCCCAGCAGCCGAAGTTCAAAGTTTTCGAGCTGGGGGAGTCCATTACAGCTCTCATCCCGCGATCCATTGTCCATGACCAGGATCTTGGCCAAACTGGACTGCTCCGCGACAAGGGAACCCAGCAGGTTTCGAAGATAGGTACCGCTGTTCCAATTGACGACCAGTACTGCGGGTTTCATGCAGCAGGCCCTACTGATAGATCTCGGAGCCTTGTTCCTTGAACTCCCGAGACTTGTCCTCAAGCCCGGTATGCAAAGCCTTCTCATCGGAGATCCCGAGCCCGGCAGCGTACTCCCGAACCTCTTGAGTGATCTGCATGGAACAGAATTTGGGGCCGCACATGGAACAAAAGTGCGCTACCTTCGCTCCTTGGGCCGGCAGAGTCTGGTCGTGGAAGTCACGAGCTGTCTCGGGATCTAGAGCGAGGTTGAATTGGTCTTCCCAGCGGAACTCAAAACGAGCTTGTGAGACCAGGTTGTCCCGCGCCTGCGCGCCCGGATGCCCTTTCGCGAGGTCGGCGGCGTGAGCGGCGATCTTGTAGGCGATAACTCCGTCCTTGACATCCTTTCGGTCGGGCAATCCCAGGTGTTCCTTGGGCGTCACGTAACACAGCATGGCACAGCCGAACCAGCCGATCATGGCGGCTCCGACGGCGGACGTAATATGGTCGTAGCCGGGAGCCACATCGGTCGTCAGGGGTCCCAGCGTGTAGAAGGGGGCCTCCTCGCAGCTTTCCACCTGCTTCTCCATGTTCTCCTGGATCAGATGCATCGGAACATGGCCAGGACCCTCGATCATCACCTGGACATCATGCTCCCAGGCAGTTTTCGTGAGTTCTCCCAGTGTTTCCAGTTCACGGAACTGGGCGTCGTCGTTGGCATCCGCGATGCAACCCGGGCGCAACCCGTCCCCCAGGCTGAAAGAGACATCATAGGCCTCCATAATTTCGCAGATGTCTTCGAAATGGGTGTAGAGGAAACTCTCCTGATGATGAGACAGACACCACTTCGCCATGATCGAACCCCCTCGTGAGACAATTCCGGTTAGACGGTTGGCCGTCAGGGGAACATATCGGAGCAAAACTCCAGCGTGAATCGTGAAGTAGTCAACTCCCTGCTCAGCCTGTTCAATCAAGGTGTCTCGGAAAATCTCCCAATTCAGCTCCTCCGGCACTCCATTGACTTTCTCGAGCGCTTGATAGATCGGGACCGTGCCGATGGGGACGGCGGAATTGCGGACGATCCACTCCCGGGTTTCGTGGATGTCGCTCCCCGTCGATAGATCCATCACTGTGTCGGCGCCCCAGCGGGTAGCCCAGATCATCTTCTCGACTTCCTCTTCGATCGAGGAGACCACCGCTGAGTTTCCAATGTTGGCATTGATCTTCACCAGGAAGTTTCGACCAATGATCATCGGCTCGAGTTCCGGGTGATTGATATTGCAGGGAATAATGGCGCGGCCTCGCGCTACCTCATTGCGAACAAATTCAGGAGTGATTTCTTGAGGAATACTGGCCCCCATCGATTGCCCACGGTGCTGTTGCCAGGTGGGGAGGGACTCAGAACTGCGTCGTTGTTCTCTCTGCCAGTTCTCGCGTGCCGCGATGAACTCCATCTCCGGGGTAACGACACCCTGGCGAGCATAGTGCAGTTGGCTTACATTGCGGCCCGGTCTCGCTCTTCTCGGCAAAGGGGGCTTGGGAAAACGGATCGGATCAAGCTCCGGGTCAAGGTTTCTTCGACAAGTGAAGTCGGAGGTAAAGCTGGGCAGTGATTCGCTGTCCCGACGATCGTCAATCCAGGGCTCACGCAGGCGTTTCAATCCCACGTTAAGTCGGATTTTCTCTTCTGGATCAGTGTACGGTCCGGAAGTGTCATACGCGATGAACCGATCTCCATTGGACAGGGAGATCTCGCGCATGGGCACTCGAAGAGTTCCACTTGGATCAGACACATAGACCTTTCGCGAGCTGGGAAGGGGAACGGTACTCAACGCCGAATTGGAGTTCAGACTGGCAGAACTGCCTTTGGTAGTCATTATTGTTCCTTAGCTAATTGGGGGAGGAATCGAGAGGCGATCGCCTGAAGCCCAGGAGCCCTTTCCTTCGCTGGCATTACCCAGATTCAGGTTCGCAGGGTCGATGGTTGCCCATCCTCTCAGCTAATCAAACGCTCCCCCAGGGTCATTAGTTACCCTTCGATGCTACATGTGCGGCCTGGAAAGTGTCAACGCAGTAAAATCTCTGGTCGCCAACCCTCGGGCTCTTTTGAGATAATGCCTTTTTGCCATTGTAAGGAAGTTTTGATTGTCGAATAGACTGTTCCTAATACTCCTTCTGTTATTGTCCCTGATTGGCGCGGTGTCGTTCAGTTCTTTTTCAGGACCGAACCCGGAAAGTGACCTGAGCCGACTACAAATCGAATCGGACCTTCGCTTCCTGGCCTCTGATGAACTGGCGGGACGCAAAATCGGAACGCCGGGAGCGGATACGGCAGCCCGCTTCATCGCAGAGAGCTTTCGGGCAGCAGGATTGGATGCGTTCCCGACACTACCAGACTATCTTCAGATCATCCCTTTTCAAAGAATCACGCCACCCTCCCGTCTTCAGTTGACCCTCGACCATGAGACGTTCGGCGGCTCTCAATTGGCCTGGTTGGCTGGCGGTGGAGGAGAAATCGAGGGAGATGCCCTTTTTTTTGAGTCCTGGACAGACGCTTTGGTGGGCAAGATCTGGCTGACTTCCCTTTCGCTGGAGGGAGGCACGGCTCGCCTGCAGGAAGAACTTGATTCGAAGTGGCAACAGGGAATCCGCAACGGTGCCCGAGCCGTCATCCATGTTTACAGCGAGACCACCGGCTGGAATCGGCTGGCTGGTTTCCTGAGCCGCCCACGAATCGAGGTCGCCAATAGAGAGGCTACGATCCCCCACCTGATGCTGGCTGGCGCTCCAGATCTCTCAAAGCAAACCCTGACCTTCCACTTGGTCTACGACGGTCCACAAATCGAGGAGTTCACATCGAGCAACGTGGTCGGTATGATCAAGGGGAGCGCCCCGGATGTACGTGATCACTACGTCTTGCTAGTCGCTCACTATGATCATCTGGGAAAATCAGAGGAACCGGCCGACAATCCCGGTGAGGATGTTATCTTCAATGGGGCCAGAGATAATGGGATGGGAGTTGCCGCCCTGCTGGGAGCGGCCCGCTCCCTGAGTCGGCAGCCACCTCGTCGATCCGTGATCCTACTTGCTGTCACGGGAGAAGAAGAGGGATTGCTAGGGAGCCGGCATTTCGTGGATAATTCGATCGTACCGCTGGAGAAGATCACATTCGCCCTGAATGCTGATGGGGCGGGGTTCACTGACACCGATGTGATAACAATTATTGGTCTTGACCGGACGACGAGCCGGGATCTGTTCAGGCGCGCAGGTGCCGAATTGGGAATAGAAGCCATTGCCGAGCTGGCAGAGGCGGCCAGTTTCTACACTCGGTCGGACAACTACAACTTTGCTCGCAAAGGAGTTCCTTCGGTAACCTTCAGCCCCGGATTTCGTCAGATGAACCAGGACCTGATGCGCTACTATCACAAGACCTCAGATGAGGCAGATGAACATTTCGATTTCCCATATCTGGTGAAATTCGTGCGGGTTTTTGCACGTGCAGCCCGACATTTGGCGGACACCGATCAGTTCCTGGGATGGACTGATGGAGATCCTTTTGAACCCGCGGGGAGGGCACTCTATGGTCTTCCCTGAATCCAAAGTCGAGCAGAGAACGACCCCCGTCGATCGAACGTTGCAAGCCGTCGAGGTAGGCAACGCCCCGATCACCCGGAAATTTCGCCTCGAATACCAGCGATACTCCGACAAACACTGTCGAGGTTGGGTACATCGAGATCTCAATCCACACCCCGAATTCCTGGATCATCCGGAAGAAATAGCCGCCTGGCCGGGAGCCGAGAAAGTCATTGATCGGGTGAGTCGGCAGATCTACCGAATGCGGCTGCTGGTGGGCGGCGAGGAAATCCCGGCCTACTCCTACTACCTGGCCGACACCTCTTTTCCCAGACTCCTGCGCTCGACTTATGCTTTTCGAGTTCTGCGCCAGTCACACCGCCTTCTGGCCAGCGGTATCGGCACCTTTCAGGTACTTGCCTCGGTCAAGAGGAAAGGGGTCATCCTCAACCGGAAAAGCTTCGTCCTGGTACGTGAGATCCCATGCGTGACCGAAATCGCGTCCCGCACCGACCATTCATCCGACATTCACGACCATACTGAACTGACATCCGATCTTGCGGCGGCGCTTGGAAAAGCCGTGGCTCATTTGCACAACCAGAGCTTCGTCCACGGAGATCTCAAGACCCGCCATGTGCTGCTCGGCGAAGAGTCACCTCCCGAGATTTTCTTTGTCGACCTGGAAAAGTGCTGGTCGATCCGTTCTCTGCCCCAACGTGTTCAGGACATCCTGTGCGCCCGTGATCTGATTCAGCTTTTCACTTCGATGCCGGACAACGACTTCTACCGAACGCGTGTTCCAAGCCAGGTCCTGGACTCGTATTGGAGGTCGCGCAAGCTGACCGACAAACGCTCGGAACGGATCTTGGGCTACCTCCAAATGTACGGTCCCAGCGGCCGCTTCCGACAGGGAAAGACCCTCCTCGAAAATGTCCTCTCTGGGTTCGGCTCAAAAAACGGACATCCGTGAGTCGAAATGCACTTATGGCCGCTTCCAGAGTTGGGCCCGGCTTCCGTCAGGCAGAGGCCACGCTTCCACGAGCTGCCACGGCTGCAATCCTGCCATGATCAACTCATTGAATCCGGTGACATAGGAGATCCCCTGGTTTCCCGTCTTGCCGATCACGAAGTCCAAGCGGTCGAGCGTTGACTGCCAGGCCGGGTCATTCCCGGGACGCACCACTTCTATCGGGATCTTCTTACGGACGCTTTCCAAGAGAAAGGAATAGGGATTGAAGCGAGCCAGTTCGGGCAGAAACCCTACCCGGGAGCCAGCCTCGATCCGGGCCAGGATCTCGGCTTGATTCCAGGTGTGCGGATCGGGTGGGCCGGCAGCGTCAAAATAGTAGGTCTGAAACCAGACCCACTCGTGTTGCAAGCTCTGATAGTCAACCTCATCGCCTTCCACCCAGGAGGCCACCCGAACCGGTCCCAGGGGAGTTTCGAAACTGACCAGGAGAAACTGCAGTGCGGCGACCGTCAGGAGCGCGGTCAGCCCGCGAGGCCGGTTTCTCAGGGGCCATACCACAAGCACCGCCAGGGGACAGATCAGGGGAAGAAAGAAACGGGGATCCTTGGGAGTCAGAAAGATCAGAAAGCAAACGCCGGAAACCAGCCACCAGCAACACAGTCCAAAGACTTGCCTGGGCAGCCTGGATAATCCTGGCTTTGCGGTCGACGAAGATCGAATTGTCCGGCCTAACGGCAAGAGCAAGCATACCAGCAAGGGGAGCTGCAGATAGTAGCTCGCGATTACCCGAGGATAGTAGATCCACCCCCAGATATTGTCGAGTCCCGGCTCGCCGTGTGGTGGATAGGGTTCCCAGGGAATCAGTCCACTCTGTTCCGTGATGGGGTAATAGCTGATCAGGTCAGAGAGCAAAGGGGCGTAATAGAGAAGTGACACGGGGATCACCAGTAACCCCGCCAGGCACAGATTACGCAAGGAAAGCAAGCGATCGCGCGAGAGCAAGAGCAGCCCAAAAGCCATCGGACCCAGCAGATAGAGCGGGAGGGTCCACTTGGTTAGCACTCCCCCCAAACAGGCCAAACCGAGCAGAAGCGTTGGAAACAGATGAATGAAACCGCGGCTCGCCAGGATCAGGAATCCGGCAATCGACACGAACCCTGACAATCCGATATCGAGAAGTGCTCCCCGACTGACCCAGGCCGTGAAAGGGAAAACAAGGGGTAGACAGGCGGCAGCGCCCGCCAAACGAGCCGGTTGGACAAGATCCCTCAGTAAGAGGAATGTGGCTCCCACCAGCATTACGAACCCGGGCAGGTTGGCGAGCAGCGCCAAGAACTGAGTGTCACCCCACCAATCCAGGATCCAGGCCTCTTGTAATTAGTAGAGAGGGGGATACTCGGGAGACAGTGTGGCCAGACTTCCCCACAAATGGCCCTGCCGGGCAGCCTCCAAAAATTGCCCGCCCTGGAGTTGGTGGTAAGCCATGTCCCAGCCTGCAGGGGCAGCGTCTAGCAATTCCCACAGGGCGTGCACCAGCAGAATCCCTAGCAGACCCACGCCACCAGCCAGCCAACCGGCGCCGGCGTGGAGGCGAAAACGTCGGCTCATGACTCCACGCTACCCGAATCGATCTCTTCGCCGGAATGACACGAATAGTGAACCGAGACGTTCCATTTCATCTGGCCGTAGACCAGTCCTGCCGATACCAGATCAAAGATGTAGGCGTTGTCGATCCAATCCTGGATGGTGTGCTCCCACACATCGCCATCGGCCAGAGCCGGCGAAATCGAATAGCTCCCGGGACGCAGCTGGGGAACCACAAACTCGAAGTCCACGGTTTGGATCTGCCCGGCTGTGCCGGAGGGCAACGGGAGTTCCTCATAGGTAGTGTTGGAGGCAGTGACCTCCGCTCCCAGCCGATCCCGCACGGTGAAACCTATGATCGGATTCTCGAGGCGGGTTTCGAATTCGATGGAAATCACAAGATGCACCTTCTGGCCGGCTCCGATCTGGCTGAGAACCGTCCCGTCCTCAGCCAGCAAGATAATCCCCAGAATCCTACCTCCGCCATCCCCATAACGGTTATGGCTGTGGGGAATGGTCCGCACAACCGGAAGCGGTGCCGCGGAAGTGAGAGAATCGATGCGGTCGGGAGCGCGGGCCGATCTGCGCTCCCTTTCGGAGACCAGTTTTCGGTAGGCCAGGATCACCTCTTCCGGTTCTCCCTGGCACAACATCGCCCCGCCGTCCAGCAGCAGAGCTCGATCACAGAAGCGGGAAACAGCCTCCAGATCATGAGTGACCAGGACGATTGTCTTTCCCGAATCCCTGAGCTGGCGCATGCGCTGGATACCGCGGTGCTGAAAGATCAGATCGCCCACGGAAAGGGCTTCGTCGACGAGCAGAATCTCGGGGTCGACATGGACTGCCACAGCGAAGGCCAGCCGCATAAACATCCCAGAGGAGTAGGTCTTGACCGGTTGATGAATGAAATCACCGATCTCCGCAAATTCCAGAATCCGATCTAGGCAGGCATCGATCTGAGCACGACTCAGACCCATCACGGTTGCGTTCAGATACACGTTTTCGAGGCCGCTAAACTCGAGATTGAAACCGGCGCCTAGTTCCAGGAGAGCCGCCACTTTGCCCTCGATCTGACAGTTTCCCTCGTTAGGCTGGAGGATTCCAGCCAGAATCTGCAGCAGCGTACTCTTGCCTGAACCGTTTTGCCCGATGATGCCCAAGCTAGTGCCTCGTTCCACCTCGAGATTGAGCCCCCGAAGGGCCCAGAACTCACGGTGAAAGCGTTTCCTGCGCCACATCAGCCATTCCAGGAGCTTGTCTCCGGGCCGGGAGTAAATAGGGTACTTCTTCCCCAAGTCCTGGAGTGAAATGGCCAGTCCTTTCTCACTGGCAGGCACTTTAGAGGACATCCACGAACTCCCGCTTGGTGCTCCGGAAAAATGCCCCCCCGATCACGAACGCGAAAACCGCACAGATCGCCAAGCGCGCGACTGACTCCCAGTGGGGAATCTGCCCTCTCAGCAACAGGTCGCGATAACCCTCCACGACATAGGTCATGGGATTGAGACTCATCCAGGGGCGTAACCAGTCGGGCAACTGCTCCCGCTCATAAAAAATCGGAGTGAACCAGAACCACAAGATCAGGGCCACAGTCAGCACCTGGGCCGTATCCCGGAGGAAAACCTGTAAAGCGGCTGCGAACCAGCTCATGCCGAGCAACAACAGGAGCATGAGAACCAGATAGAGCGGCACTAGCAAAGCGGTCCAGAAGAGCTGGCCCGAAGAGGCCAGGATGAGGAGCAACACGAGCAACGTCATCAGGTGCGTGATCAGATTCGACAGGGCCAGGCTGACCGGAAGAACCTCGGTCGGAAAAACAGTCTTGCGAACCAGGTTGGCGTTGTCGAGAATGCAAGATGAGGAACGAAGCAGAGTGTCCTGGAAGTAGAGCCAGGGGAGGATTCCAGCAAAGAGATAGATGGGAAAACCGACCTCCAGGCCATCCGGCACTCGGGCCCGAAAAATCCGGCCGAAAATGAAGTTATAACTGATCAGAAGCACCAGTGGATGCACCACAGCCCACAGGACGCCCCCCAGCGATCCCACGAATCTTCCCTTGAGGTCGCGCAGCGCGAAACTCCAGATCAAGTGCCGCCTTTGCAAAGTGTTGGTCAGGAACGTTCTCAGAACGCTAATGAAATTAGCCGGCCAGATTATTGAGGACCGAATAGCATGCATCTTCGTACTCACCGACGACTTTATCCCAGTTGTAGTGGCGCGCAATCCTCTCCTGGGCCCGCCTGCCTAGAGCTCGATAGGGGCCCGGATCAAGGCCCACTTGACCCAACAGCCTGGCCAGTTCGACGCGATCATTGAAAGCATAAAGTAAACCACAATCCTCGACTACCTCGGCATTCTCCGGAGTATGGTTGACCAGCACGACACAGCCAGCTCCCATAGCTTCGATCAAGGCCGGGTGGGTTCCCCCCACTTCGGTGGCTTGCACAAAGCAGCGGCAGTGCGTAAGCAACTCACGATATCCATCCCCATAAATGGCTCCCGGCAAGATTACCTTTCCGCGACTGGCCATTTCACGAAGCTTGCGAATATAGGTTCGGCTGTAGGGGGCGTCTCCTACCACCAGCAGCGGGATCTCACATCCGCTCTCCAAGTAAGCTTCGATCACCAAATGGGCATTGTTCTCCGGTTCCAGCCGGCTCACGTAGAGTATGAAACCATCGGGCTCAAGGCCGAGTTTATCCAACACCTGATGGCTTTCCGTTCTCCCCACCGGGGCTCCATAGGCGATGAAGCGGGAAAGGCAGGAGTACTCGACTCGATAATACTCCTGGATATGACGGGCATCAGCGACGATAAGATCCGCCATCTGGGTGGCCAGAAACTCAGAGAACCGATAGAAGAGCCGCCCCGCCCAATTCCATTTCTTTCTTTTTCTCTCGATTCCGTCGACGTTGATGATCACTTTCTGCCCGGCCAGACTGGGGATCCAAGCCCAGATCGAGTTGGCGGCATTGCAGAGTAGGATGACCTCCCATTCCGAGAAGGCTGCGACGCTCAGGGAGAGCAGGGAGTGGCTGACGGTTTCCAAGTACTTGTGACGCACTGCGGGAAGGGCCAAGATCCGCATCCGCCGGTAAAAGAAAAGCCGTTCATCAACATAGCCGGTCCGTCCCAAGACCCCGACCTGGTGTCCTCGTTCCGCAAGCCGAGATCCCAGTTCCTCGGCAAAGGTCTCAAAGCCTCCATATCTGGCGGGCACTCCTCGAGTCCCCAAGATTGCCACCCTAAGCGGTTTTCGATTCGCGGATGACGACATAAGGCGCGGTGATGAGGAAGAGGAGGAGAATGATGACTTCCGCATCTCCAAAATTGAACTCCAGTACTCCCGCGCACAAAAATGCAACCGTGGCAGCGATCCCATTTAGAGCCAGCCAACAAGCTTCCGGATCGCCAGCATGTCTTCGCGCCAGCCGCCAAAGACTCTGTAGTGTGTAGAGCCAGAAAGCAAGCCAGATAGCCAGGGTGAGCAGACCAAGTTCGGCGGCAATCTGAAGCGGCGAGTTGTGCAGATGCACGTACATAAAATCGGGAAAGTCATCTCGCGTCCGAAAAGCCGCGGCAGAGCGTGGAACCATGCGCGGTCCAACTCCCGTAAGAGGATGGGTCCGCACCATCTGGACACCTGTCTGAATCAGCTCGATCCGCCCCTGCATAGTCTGATCCTGCAAACTAAAGCCATCGTACACCCGTTGTTTGAAGGACTGAGGGAGGATGAAGAAGAACAGGGTGACACCAGCGATGGCGGGCAGAACCCAACGCCAGTTCCAACGGAGGATCAAGAGCGCGGCTCCCGCCAAGCCCCCCAACCAGGCACTCCGAGTTTTGCTCCAGAGAAGCGCTACAGCACAGATCGACACGGAGATTGTGTAGGGAGCCATCGTCAGAAATTGGTGGCCAAGGGAGGCTGACTTCTTCGCCGGGAAGAGTTTGAACAGGAGGAAGCAGGAGAGAGTGACCAGCACCAGCATCAGCTGGCCGGCAAAGGTCATCCAATGCGACATGAACCCGGTTATTCGATTGAGTAGCGTCACTTCGTGCCACCACAGGTACTGCCTGATTCCCAGCAATGCGCTGAGAGTCATCACGCCGATCAGAATCGGAATGCTGGCCAGTACCTGAGATCTTGTCATGAAAGAGAAGAGCAGAAAAGGCAGGCTCAACTTCAGCAGCTTCAACAGGTACAGAGACGAGATTGCGGGATCCAACGAAAAGACGATCGAGATCATGACCGAGCTTACATATGCCGCAATCCAGGGGCCGAAAGCGGGGGCTGAAAAGCGAAAATCACGATACACAAGGCCACGTAAGAGCCAGAGCGCGAGAGCCACGCCGAGGAAGATGCTGGCGGCGGCAATCGATACGAGTGAGGCCACGACACAGGAGATGGCCGCATATCCGATCCAGCCATCGAGTGACCTGCGGTTCGTCAGCGAAAGCAGAACCGCAAGGGTTTTTCGAGGAGAGGCGAAATGAGAAACCGAACTCATGGTGCTCCTGTGACGTGACACGGTTCGCGAAAACAAAATCGGCCGAGCACGACCTGATTATCAAACCGCGCAACTCAGGCCCGTCTTCCCCCGGATCACACACCGTAACCCACCCGCCAAGGCGGCGATTCTAGCAGATGTGGACAACCCAGAACAGCCTTTGCTATGTCCTGCAAACCAGAATTGCGGTAACGTATGCGAATGGGTCTTGCGAGTCGAGGTCGAGGAAGGAGGAGGAAGTCGATGCTCGGTATCTGCGACGCATTCTGACAAAGAGATCGGCCGCAACCCCCGTTCGCCCTTCGGGGACTGAGACACGCCGCCAATGTCCCCTTTTTGTGCAACGAAAGCGACAACTTTTTCGTTCAAAGCTACAATGTCGCTGCTGCCCTTGATCCAGGAGCCGAGGAGAGGAGGATCTAATCCAAAACATGAGCGCCAATCTTGGAAAGATCCTGGTAGTTGACGACAACGAAGATCTCCTGCTTGCAATCCGCCTTTTCATGCGCGATCACGCCCAGATCGTGGACCTCGAAACAGATCCCTCCCAGATTCCGGATCGTCTTGCCAAAATCGAATACCAGCTTGTCCTGCTGGATATGAACTTTACCCAGGACACCACCAGTGGCAAAGAAGGCCTGCATTGGTTGCAAGAGATTTTGCGGATTCGGCCACTCACGAAAGTCGTGATGATCACCGGCTTTGGGGATGTGGAAATGGCCGTAGACTCGGGCAAGCTGGGAGCCGCCGACTTCGTTCTCAAGCCTTTCAAGAATGAGAATCTGCTCGAGGCCTGTCGCCGAGCCCTGCAACCCGGAAGGACCATGGCACCGGGTGAAATGGAGAAGCACCGCCTCGCCCGAGAACTAGCCACCGCTCACGAAGTCCAGGACCGACTTTTCCCTCAGGTGCTTCCCCAGGTCCCCGGATTGAATTACACGGCAATCTGTCGGCCCGCAATGGAAACCGGCGGGGACTATTACGACTTCCTGAATATCGCGCGCCGATCCATCGGAATCGCAGTGGGCGATGTCTCCGGAAAAGGAGTCTCGGCAGCTCTCTTGATGGCCAATCTACAAGGTCGGCTTCAGAGCTTTGCTCCGATCCGCCAGCGCCGTTTGGATCGGCTGATCGCCGACATTAATGAATCCATGTGCCGGGCCACCGAAAGCGCTCGCTACGCCACCTTCTTCTACGGACTCTACGAGGACCAGCGCCGAACCCTTACTTATGTCAACGCCGGCCATCACGCTCCGATGCTGTTTCGCTCCAATGGGCCGGCTAATCCCATACGCTTGAGCACCGGCGGGATGGTGATCGGACTCTTCCCAGACAACACCTACCAGCAAGCAACGATCGATTTGAATCCGGGAGACGTCCTGGTCTTGTTTACCGACGGTCTCGTTGAGGCGTCAAATTCACAGGATGAATTTGGAGAACACCGGATCGCCAGTATTGTGCGGCGATTTGCTCACCTAGAAGCGTCTCAGATCCAAGACGAAGTCCTGGCCCACATGGCCCGCTTCACGGGCGGCGCCAAACCTCGCGATGATATGACTCTGATCGTGGCCAAGGTACTGGCTACCTAACGAAGCTCCGCCTTGTTTCGGCTTTTGCCCAATGGCTTTACGAACCGAGACCTTGACTCTATACACCACTAGAAAACTACACCTGAGGGCGGATTCCTGTTAGCGTTTACGTACCTTTTGGTTAAGCATAACCTATATAGGGCCAGCCGCTCATAACAGGCTTGTCCAACAACTGATCAAGATCGTGGCCTAGCCACTGGTCACGAAATGGGTTTCGATCAGATATCAACTCCTGATCGGAGTCACCAACTTCTTCAGAGACCCCGATGCGTTCGAGACCCTTCAGAATGTGGTTTGTCCCAAGCTGCTGGCAGACAAGCCGGAAGACTATGCGCTTCGCGTCTGGGTCCCCGGCTGCTCGAGCGGCGAGGAAGCCTACTCGACGGCCATCGTATTGCACGAGTGTATGGAGAAAATGGGGCGGCACTTCCACGTTCAGATATTCGGGACCGACCTCGACGAGGACGCCATCGACACTGCCCGCGCCGGCCTCTACCCCGAGAGCATCCTTGTGGATGTGGGGCTGGAGCGGCTCAAGCGCTATTTTGACAAGGAAGACGACGGCCAATACCGGGTGAAGAAAGTCATTCGCGAGATGTTGGTTTTTGCTCCCCAGAACCTCATCAAGGATCCACCCTTCACGAAGCTCGCCCTGCTTTGTTGCCGCAATTTGCTGATCTACCTAGGGACGGAACTCCAGAAGAAGCTGTTGCCGACATTCCACTATAGTCTGAAGACCGGCGGTATCCTCTTCCTCGGCTCTTCGGAGACGATCGGGCGGGCCACGGATCTGTTTGCCACGATACACAAGAAGTGGAAGCTATTCCGGCGCCAGCCCTCCATTGGAGTCGCCCACCCGATGTTGGACTTTCCGGCCGCACCGGCAGTCTACGAAGCCCGTGACCTCGAGGTTCCAGAGGCTGGTCCAGAAGGCCGAAGAACTCAGTGTGCTTCAGCTTCTCGAGACGATCCTCCAGCATAGCGCCACGCCGCCCTGCTCGATCATCAACGACGCCAACGACATCATCTACATCCACGGCAGTACTGGCAATTTCCTCGAACCGGCCGAGGGAAAGGCCAGTGTCAACATTGTGAAGACGGCACGCCCGGGGCTCAAAGCGGAACTGTCGATCGCCATCCGTCAGGTCGCCAAACACAAACAGGAAGTGACCCGCAGGGGTTTTCGTGTGAAGAGGGACGGGGGCCATGTGTACCTGAATCTGATGGTCAGGCCCATTCTGGAACAGACTGCCATGCACGGCCTGATGATGGTCGTTTTCGAGGAGGCCGAGACCCCAGAAAAGGAAGTTGGGCGCAAGCCCAGACGGCCCTCCTCGCAACGCATGACCAAGACCGGGGAGGAACTCGAACAGGAGTTGCAGTACACCAGTACCGCACCGTGTCAAACGTCATCGATGGTGTGGTGATCACTTTCGAAGACATCACCGCACACAAGCAGGCAATAGAGGAGCTGCGGGAGAGCGAAGACAAATACCGCACGCTTGTCGAGTCTTCGCCCTACTGCATTCACCAGATCGACCCCGAAGGCCGATTCATGTCCATGAATCGCGCGGGGCTTCAGATGATCGACGAGGACGACGAAGCCTTCATTGTCGGAGTTCTCTATCTTGGCATGGTCAGTGTGGAAGACCGAGAACGCATCTCAAGACTGATGGACCGTGCATTCGCAGGTGAGTTGGCAGAGTTTGAGTTTGCCGCCCCATCAAAGCACCGTTTTCGTTCGAACTTCGTACCCATTTTCAATGCCGAGGGAAAGATCGACCGCCTGCTGAGCATCACACAAGATATCACCGAGCACAAGGGGGCGGAAGGAGCAGATCAATGAGCCGCTGCCGACCAAAAAACGTCCCGATAGATCAAGATGAATGAAGGTGCACCAAGCATAAATGGGTAAAATGGAAGCCAACGAACTCTCAGAACTGCGCAAGCGAGCGCTAAAGCAGTTGGAAGCTGAAGCCTATGACAGTTCGGACATGTCTCCGGCAGAAATCCTCGGGGTGGTTCACGAGTTGCGAACTCATCAGATCGAACTTGAGATGCAGAACGAGGAGCTGCGCAGCACCCAGATAGAGTTGGTCGAGGCGCGTGACCGATTTTCCGATCTGTACGACTTGGCGCCCGTTGGCTACGTGACCGTGAGCTACACTGGGCTTATCCTGGAAGCGAATCTCACAATGGCCCACATGCTGGGTGTCGAGCGACGGGCTCTGGTGAGACAGCCCTTGTCCGCCTTCATCATCCCGGACCACCAGAACATCTACTACAGTAACCGCAGAGGAATCTTCAAGACCTCTCAGCGCCACAGCTGCCGTTTACGCGTGCTCAAAAGGAATGCAGAACCGTTCTGGGTAGAGCTGGATTCAATTCTGATCGAGGCCGAGGGCGAAAGCGACGTCCAGTTGCGAGTAGTCGTTAGCGACATCACTGAGCAGAAGAAGGCGCAGGAGGCGTTAGCGGAAAGCGAAACCCAGTTCAGACAATCGGCCCGAGTCGCCCATCTCGGCCATTGGCGCGCTGACTCGCTGAAAGGTGTATTCACCACCATCTCCGCAGAATATGCGCGGATCCATGGCTACACGATGGATGAGTTCATGGAGCGTTACCCAACCCTTGAGGGGGACTTGGAACTGGTCCACCCGGAGGACCGGGCAAGAGTAGAGGCGGTGTATGACCGGGAAGATGATGCAGTGGTGGAATTTCGCATTGTCCACAGGGACGGAGGGGTGCGCCATGTGCGCGAATTCTACAGCTCTATCAGGGATGATTCCGGTACCAAAGTTGCGACTGAAGGCACCATACAGGACATCACCGATATGAAGCTGGCGGAACTCGAATTACGCGACGCCAAGGAAGCCGCCGAGGCGGCCAGCCAGGCCAAGTCGGAATTTCTGTCTCGCGTGAGCCATGAGCTGCGCACACCGATGAACGCCATTCTGGGATTTGGGCAGTTGCTGCAAGCGACCCCGGAAGAGAAACTCAAGCTGAAACAGGCGGTATTCGTTGAGCATATCCTCAGCGCGGGACAGCACCTGCTGGCGTTGATTGACGAGGTGCTGGATCTGGCACGCTTCGACAGTGGACGCATGCAGTTGTTCATGGAAGCGGTCGATCCTGGCGTAGGGATAAGAAACTGTGCCGACCTGGTGCAATCCATGTTGGACAAGCAACAGATCACGCTGGATATCCAGGTTCAGCCTGGCACTGCACACGGCTTATGGGCCGACAAGACCCGCCTTCAGCAGGCGCTGCTCAACCTGATGTCGAATGCGATCAAGTACAACCGTGACGGCGGCCGCGTAACGGTATCCTGTAGGCCAACCGCAGAGGGGTTGCTGCGTATCAGCATCAGCGATACCGGCACCGGCATTCCCGAAGAACGCATGGTCGATTTGTTCCTACCTTTTGAGCGCCTGGGTGCAGAACAAAGGAAAGTGGAAGGGACCGGCATCGGCTTGGCCATCACCAAACGGCTGGTGGAGTTGATGGGCGGCGAGCTGGGGGTGGAAAGCAGGCAAGGCACAGGCAGCACTTTTTGGGTGGACCTGCCAACCGACAAGGCGGCCATCGCGGAGCGGAATTCGGGTGCAGCGGCCCGTAACTCCGTCCCTGACCTGGTTGAGGCGGCGCCCTATCGAGCCCTCTACATCGAGGATGATCCGGCCAGCCTGGACTTGATGCGGGCCATTTTCAGCGGCCAACAGCTGGCCAGTCTGCTCGATGCCCCGAACGCTGAATTCGGCCTGGAACTCGCTCGACGCAAACGGCCTGATGTCATCTTCATGGACATCAACCTGCCGGGCATGGACGGCCTCAAGGCCATACAGTCGCTCAAAGAAGATGCGGCAACGCGGGACATCCCGGTGATCGCAATCAGCGACGGCGCCACGGAAAGGGACATCAAGCGCATTCTGGCGGCCGGGTTTTTCGACCACCTGATCAAGCCACTTGATCTGAAACACTTCCAAGCCACCCTCGAACGAGTGCTGGGTGATGTGTCCGGCACCGAGCAACGATGCGAGAGTGAGACGCCACGCTGACCAAAGCTTGGAATAAGGTTTCGTTCACGCCCGAGGGCCCCGCAGTGATAGTCATGCACTCTGTCGAGGAGCCCGAGGGTGGGTAACGCAGTCAGAGCGGATGATCCCGGCCCTGCAGCCGAAAACTCGTGAAATATCCGGGCTAGGAGCCCGTCCGAGTATTGGGGTGCGGTCGCGAACAGGGGTCTTGTGAGTCGAGCTCGCGGAGAGAGACGGACGGCGATGGCCCCCATCGTCTACGGCTCTCGACAAAGAGATTCGGCCACTTAAAGCCTGTTCCCTGCGGGTTACGGGCGGTCTTCTGTTGTCCAACCTGCAAACTCCAGCAGGCTGGACAACAAGAAGGCGATCTGCTTTGTTGCGGGCACTTGAAGTGAATGACAGCGCCTGCCTGCCCGACGCCTCGCATCTCACCCCATGGCGCCCGTAACGCGATCCCGTAGGGTCCAAAAACTCAGCCGATCCACAAGTCACTGCTGATAAATACTTTGCAGTTCTGCGTATCGCCGATGTTCAGCGACACTCTTTGGGGGATTGACAGCTCACTATGGTGTCCAGATGCTGGGTGGATTGCTTTCAGCATCTGGTGCGCTTATGAAGTTTATCCTCCATCCCTGGCAGTTGCTTCTCCTTGCTCTGGCCGCCTCGCTCAACCGGCAGCAACAGCAAACCATTGAGTATCTGATTACCGAAAACCAGATCCTCAAAGAGAAGCTCGGAAAGAAGCGCATCCTTCTCAACGACAATCAACGTCGCCGTTTGGCAGTCAAGGGCAAGGTCCTCGGACGTAAGCTACTCCTGCAGATCGCGCAGATCGCGTGTCCGGACACGATCCTGCGGTGGCACAATCGACTGGTTGCCGAGAAGTGGGACTACAACGATCGACGCAAGAAGGTTGGACGACCCCGGCTCGGAAAAGCACTCGTCGATTTGGTGGTTCGCATGGCCAAGGAGAACCCGACTTGGGGCTACGAACGTATTGCGGGCGCACTGAAGAACCTCAGATATCGGATCTCTTCGAGCAGCATCGGCAACATCTTGAAAGCACATGGGATTGAACCGGCACCGGATCGGAAGCGCCAGACGAGTTGGCATGACTTCCTGAAGATCCACTGGGACTGCCTGGCTTCTATCGACTTCACCACGATCGCGGTCTGGTCCAGAGACGGATTGGTCACCTATTACCTGCTCTTCGTCATGGAGGTTGCCACTCGTCGGGTCCAACTGGCGGGCTGCACCGTGAATCCAACGGCAGTCTGGATGACCCAGATTGGCCGGAACCTGACCGATCCGTTCGACGGCTTCCTTCGCAATTCTTGCTATCTGTTAATGGATCGAGACACCAAGCACTGCCAGGAGTTTCGAGACCTCTTGGAGCAAGCCGGCGTTAAACCTCTTCGCCTGCCACCCCGGTCGCCGCATCTGACCCCGCATATCGAGCGATTCATGAGAACCATCAAGGAGGAGTGCCTGGGAAGGATGATCATCTTCGGAGAGCGGCAGTTACGAAAGGTTATCAATGAGTTCTGTTTGCATTATCACCATGAGCGAAACCACCAGGGCCTGGGAAACGAGCTGATCGAGCAGGAGGAAGAGATTGGCTGCCAGGAAGGTGAGATCCGTTGCCGTGAGCGACTCGGCGGACTGCTGCGCTACTATTATCGCGAAGCCGCATAAAAGCAAGGTTCGCGGATTCCTCTACAATTGTCGGCGATCTCTGCTCGCGGACCGCCCAATCCTGGCTAGCCTGTACTCCCGAGAAGCGCTGTAGGACCCAAGTCGGCCGAGATTCTCCGTCTCAGAATTCTGAAACTGTCGATCGAGAAGCTACTTAGAGAACATTTTAGTTTTTGGACCCAACGGGGTGTCGGAGCGAGTAAACTCTCGACCTCCCAGCAACGGGTTTTCAAGTGTCCGGAAGTAGTCTGGACCGATTGCATTGAGGCGCGAATTGGAGTCGATATCGGGGCCGCCTTCGAAACCTTCAACGGCGACGTAGGTTCCCCAACTGCTCCCTCCCAGCACCGGTACCATGGCGGTGGTCACTGAGCTGACCCCCGGGATCGCAGACAATTCGTCTTCGACCTGCTGAAACAGGTTTTTGCTCTGCTCTGCCTTGTAGCCATTGAGCACTGGAGAAAGGCTGAAGGTGACGATCTGCTCGGAGCGCAGCCCCAGCTCAATGCGGCTAACGTTGGCCAGGCTCTTGATGAAGAGGCCGGCGGCCACCAGCAGGGCCAGCGAGAGCGAAATCTGAGCGGTCACCAGAATGGCCCGCAACCGGGCCGCCGAGCGTGCTCCGGAAGGCTGTCCGGCATTCGCTTTCAGAACGGTCACCCGATCTCGCCGGGTATTGTGCAAAGCGGGGTAGAGTCCGAAAAGAAATCCAGTGGCGATCGAGAGCAACGCAGTGAACAGAACCACCGACGGACTTAACTCGAATGAAAAAGTGTCGAGTGCTTCCGGCGGAAGAAAGGAAGCAATCAGGCCCAATGTCCAGTTGGCTACCAATAGACTGGCCATTCCTCCCAGGCAGGCGAGTACCAAGGCCTCCGTGAGCAGGGGTATCAGTAACTGACGTCGATTGGCGCCGAGCGACCCGCGAACCGCCATCTCCTGTCCCCGTCGAGCTCCTCGAGCCAGCAACAAGTTCGCGATGTTGGCACAGGCGATCAGGAGCACCACTCCGGTGATGCCGAGCAGGAGAGTCAAGGGAGTCGTGGCATCCCGGTGAAAGGAGCTTTGACCGCGGTAGCCTTCCTCGAGGGTTATCTCCCGAGCCCGGAATCGGATCATCGTCGGCTCGCTCATTCCCGTCTGAAGCGGGGCCTCGACGTCGTTGATGATTCCGCGATAAAGGGTATTGATTTGAGGGCGTGCCTGATCGAGAGAAGTCCCCTCTTGCAACCGGGCAAAAAGATAGATCCAGTAGTTGCGGCGATCCTCGAAGCGTTCCTTCTTGAACCCGGGATTCAATACGGTTCTCATTGTGATGGGGACGAAGATGTCGACGTTGGAACCCAAGGTGGTCCCTCGGAAGCCGCGCGCTGCCACACCGATGATCGTCATAGGCTGGCCATTGATTACAATGCTCTGATTGAGCAGCGAAGGGTCGGATCCTAGCTCGTTCTCCCAATAGCGGAAGCTGAGCACCACCACCGAATGGGCTCCGAAGTTTTCATCGTCGGCCGCTGTCAGCAGACGTCCCAGCGCCGGGCGCACGCCCAGGACCGGAAAATAGGTTCCAGAGACGAACATTCCCTGACCGCTCCGAGTGTTGCCAGCGTAGGAGAGGTTGGCACCAAACAGGCGATGGGCGGCAATCCCGGTGAACGAAGCCTGAGCTTTCTCCAAATCCCGGAACATCGGATAACTGAAGACTACGTCACAGTCACCCGCATCATTGCAGGACTGCGAGCCAGGTTTGGGACCTGGTGCCGAGAAATTGACCAATTGCTCCGGATTCTGAACCGGCAAAGCGGACAGAAGCATCTGATCGAAGAGCGAGAAGATAGCCGCGTTCGCGCCGATTCCAAGGGCTAGCGAGAGCACTGCCACGGCTGTAACAAAGGGGGTTTTCGAAAGAGTTCGGACAGAGAGCTTGAGGCCGTTCATGGGTTCCTCCGAGGAGTGGCCTCCAGCCACTCAAAGAAACAGTTCTCATTTGGGAAGACAGATACGGAGACCAGTCAAAGAATGTTCCGTACGATTCTGATCAGCAACCTGGACGAGGGCAGAGAAGAGGGGCAAAGGCAAAGCACATCCAAGAGCAAAACAGGCCATCCACTCTCGAAGTTTGAATGGAACTTCTTCGTGCTCCCAGAACTTTCGGCCGATTTGCGCGAGAATAGGGGAGATTCAGTAGGAGAAGCGCAATGCGATTACGTTTTCGAATTCCGGTTGGTTCGGCTTTCTTGGCCTGCAGTCTGTTGGGGATCCAGGCTCGGAGCCAGGACTTGGAGCAACTGACTCGCGATCTGGAACGTCTCAGACTAGAGATGCAAGCCATGAAGACTGTTTATCAGGGGAGGATTGACGAACTGGAGCATCGTGTTCGGACCCTAGAGCAGGTTGGAGGCGACGCTACTCGCGCGCCTCAAGCTGAAGCCTCCGAGACTGGCGGTGGGTTTCGAATGCCGGAAGGGGCACCCGAGTCCGAAGCGACTGAGCCACAGGCACCGGCAAGCTTTTCCAGTGGACAGCGGACTCTGCAGGCTCTGAACCCCGAAATCAGCGTCACCGGCGACATCTCGGCGCGCTATAGTGACGATTCGAAGAACAATGAATTTCGGCGCTTGAACTTCGACGGCTTCGAAATGGCGATTCAGCATCCACTGGATCCCTATAGCCAGGCCAAATTCTTCGTCACCCTCGAGGACGGTGAATTCGAACTGGAGGAGGGATACATTACGTGGGAATCGCTGCCTGGCAGCCTGGGTCTGAAACTAGGCCGCTTCCACACGAACTTCGGTCGTTTCAACCGATTTCACAAGCATGCGCTCCCCTGGGCGAATCGCGATTTGCCGACCAACGAATTCTTCGGTGAAGAAGGTCTGATTGGAGAGGGTGCGTCCGTCAGCTGGCTGGCTCCCAAGCTCCCCTGGAACGATTCAACCGAGGCCTATTTCGAAGTCGTGAACAATTCGAATGATCGCAGCTTTTCGGGACGGGGTTTCGGTGACCCTATCTACATCGGGCGGGTTCTTAACTACAAGGACATCGGTGACAACGCCTATTTCGAATGGGGCCTTTCGGTCGCAACTTCGCATTGGGATCAGGACCAGCAGAATCGTTCTAACGCCCTGGGCTTGGATCTCTCTTATAAGTGGCAGCCTTTGCGGAGAGCTCTGTATCGATCCTTCGAGTTGCGTAGCGAACTCCTCTTCAATAATCGAAAGCGCTGGGAAGGCGGCGATCCACTAGGCCTGTTCGTCTCGGGAGAAGTGAAACTTTCGCGGAGATGGTTAGGTGGGCTACGCTATCAATTCGTGGAAGGACTCGAGGATCAGGCACATCACACCACCGGGTTTTCGCCCTTCCTGACTTTCTGGCAGAGCGAATGGGTCAGGATGAGGCTACAATACGACTTTCTGCGGAGGAATTTCGACGAGAACGAAAACCGGTTCTTCCTCCAATTCACCTGGTCCCTGGGGCCGCACAAACACGAGGCATATTGACGGTCATGATCAGTTTCTTCTTACTCTCATCACTGTTGCTCGGGGCTCTCGCTCCGAAAGGCCCCATCCAGGTCGTATCGACTCTGCCCGACTACGCTTCGATTGCTTCACAAATCGGAGGAAATCGAGTACAAGTCCAAAGTATCGCCAAGGGCTACCAGGACGTACATTTTGTCTCTGCCAAACCCAGTTTTGCACGTCTCATGTCGCAAGCCGATCTCTTCCTGACCACCGGCATGGATCTTGAACTTTGGGCGCCTACCCTTATCGACAAGTCGCGGAACCCGAAGATCCGCGAAAACTCATCCGGTTTTGTCAGCGTTTCTTCCGGAATGAAATTCTTGGAGATTCCGCGTACAGCCGATCGGTCCGGGGGCGACATTCATATTTACGGCAATCCGCATATTCACACGGATCCTTTGCGCGGCCTGCAGATTGCCCGAAACATCCTGGTGGGACTGAAACGAGTCGATCCGGATTCCGGCTCCGTGTATCAAGAGAATTATGCAGTCTTCGAGAGAGAAACTTATCGGCGGCTCTTCGGTAAGAACCTGGTTGACCTGGTTGGAGGGAGAGAACTGGATCGCCTGGCGATGGCCCAACAGCTGGACGAATTTCTCGACATCAATGAATATGATGGGAAGAAATTGCGGGCTCAACTCGGAGGTTGGCTCAAGCTGGCGGAGTGTCTTCGAGGCCAGGAGATCCTGGCCTACCACAAGAACTGGATCTATTTCACCGATCGCATCGGGCTACGAATCTTGGACTACGTGGAGGACAAGCCGGGGATTCCCCCCAGCCCGAAGCATCTGGTCGATCTGATTCGGCTCGTCCAAGAGAGGGGGATCAAGCCGTTGCTGACCGCCAACTATTACGATGAGTCGGCCCCTCGTAAGTTGGAGCAGCAGTCGGGAATCAAGGCGGTGATCGTCCCATTATCCGTGGGTGGTTCCTCTGCAGTGCCGGGCTATTTTGATCTGTTCGACGTTTGGATCGGAGAATTGCGTGCGCTTTATCCCGAATCGTGTCAGGCTCCGGGGTAGCGCAAACGGAAGAGCTTGATGGAACAGATCTTCGCAATCATGTTGCCGCCCCTTGTGGCCTGTTTGATCCTGACCGGGATTCATACCTATCTAGGGCTTCACGTGGTTTCTCGAGGCGTGATTTTTGTCGACCTGGCACTGGCTCAAATCGCTGCTCTGGGGTCCACCTTCGCATTTCTCCTGGGGTTTCAACCCCAATCTCTGGCCAGCTATGGTTATTCACTTGGATTCACGTTCGTGGGCGCGGCCATCTTCTCACTGAGTCGGTTGCGCGATCAGCGAGTCCCTCAGGAAGCCTTGATTGGAATCACTTTTGCGGTGGCTTCATCGACGGCAATTTTGATTGCTGACCGGGCTCCACAGGGAGCCGAGCATATCGAAGCCATGCTCACCGGGGCCATCCTCTGGGTGAGCTGGTCGACGATCTTGAAGACGCTCGCCATCTACAGCGTGGTCGGGCTGTTTCACTTCATCTTTCGGCGGCAGTTCCTGATGATCTCGATGGATCCTCGGAAGGCGGCCGATTCCGGGATGGCAGTGCGATGGTGGGACTTTCTCTTTTACATGTCTTTCGGCTTCGTGATTACCTCATCAGTGGCCATCGCCGGTGTGCTTCTCGTCTTCTCTTTCTTGATTATCCCTTCCGTAATTGGGATGCTCTTCAGTTCCCGGGTTTCGGTCCGGTTAGCTATTGGTTGGGCAGCTGGAGCGGTGGTGAGCCTGGTGGGGCTGCTGGCTTCTTATCGGCTCGATTTCCCGAGTGGTCCGGCCGTAGTCTGCAGTTTCGGCCTCTGCCTGATCGTTGCCGCGAGCTTTCGTTACGTCCGAGATTCCGTTCGTCCCATTCAAGCGACAGGACGACTGGCGGTGGGGAGCGCCCTGGTCGGTCTCCTGCTGTTCCTGGCAGTCGGATTCCGTCCCCAGGCCCACTTGGGCCCTGATGCAGATACCGATCAGGCGAGGATCGTGGCGGCCTTGAGCCGTCTCGGTGCTGGAGAGGCCGATGCAGAGTCGCTGGAGCTTGTAATGCAGGCCAGAGAGGGTCTCGGACGCCAGGTGACCGCCGGGGAGCTGTCGATTCCTCGAGAAGTCGTTGAGGCGCTGGGGCAGAGTGGAGATGCAAGGCTGGTTCCGCTGGTACTCGCGGTTCTCGAATCGAGCGAAGACCCCTGGCTCAAGTATTCGGCTGCGAATGTGCTGACCTATCTGGGAGAAAAGGAGGGGCTCCATCAGCTGATCCAGCTGCTGGGCACCGATGCTCCTCCTCTCTTACGTGTCCAGGTGAAGAATCGGTTGATCGAGAGTACTGCGAACAACTTCGGTTACGATCCCATGAAGAGCCAGATTGAGAATGAAGTTGCAGTCGACAAGTTCGAAGTCTGGTGGCATGAGAACCGGGAACGCTTGGAGTGGAATCCCGAGTCAGGTCGCTTTTTGGTGCGCTGAAGAAGCGTGGCACTCAGCTGAAATGCAAGCGCAGAGACATAGGAGCGTCGTGCTGGCTTTAAGCGGAGTCTCGGCAGATCGTCGCCAAGCTTTCCTGCGCTCGCGCTGCCGCTTGGCGCTCTGAAATTGAACTCCAAAGCCCCATTCAGGCAGTTTTTTAGCCGAGTTTCCGGAATGGGAATTGGAACCCTGGGCTCCTGGACCCGTTCTTTCCGGACTTCCAGAGCTTGTCGATACTGCTCCCCGGCAACGTGCAGAATCACGGTGTAGGTTCCGGGTGGCTCGAGTATCGAGATACGACCCACTGGAGCCGGGCGCCAACGATCCTCGCCCAGCTCCAGCCAATCGGCATAGAGCGGCTTGGTGCGCAAGCGGATTTGGTCTGAAGGCTCGCCTCGGAAGTTCCACCAGATTCGGTTGATACCGGCGTCTCGGGTTCCCGCCAGGCGACGCACGCTTTCTCCCGAGGCATTCTGAATCTCGATCTCGGCCTGGCCCGAGGCTTCCCCCGCCGCCAGCCAGTAATTGAGGGAGGCACCCGGGGGCGGATTTTGCCCTGCCGAAGGATCGTTGGGCATGCTCATGGAAGAGGTGGTGGGGCGGAAACGATAGGAGTCATGGGGCTTGAACAGATGGGCCGGTGAGGAGGACACCTCGGCGGTCAACTGCTGCCGGGGTGTGAGATCGTCCAGGATCCAAAAGCCTCGCCCATAGGTTCCCACCACCAAATCGTTGAACTCCGGCTGGATCACAAGACCGTATGCCGGCGAAGCGGGAAGGTTGTTCTGGAGCGGTTGCCACAGATTCCCATCGTCAAAGGTGATGTAGACCGCGTTCTCTGTTCCCAGGTAGAGCAGCCCGGGCCGCACCGGATCTTCTTGAATAGCTCGCACATAACTGAGTGGCGAATCGGAGATACCACGTACGATCTTCTGCCATGAGGCCCCGAAATCCGCCGTCTTGTAGACATGGGGCTCAAAATTCCCCTGCTGGTGATGTTCGATCGCGATATAGGCTTTACCAGCGTCCCATTTCGAGGCGTCGAGGCCACGAACCACCCCATCGGGGGGAAGATCGGGGATGTTTTGGGTTAGATCGCTCCAGTTTTTCCCTCCATCGCGGCTGACATGAACGAGACCATCGTTCGAGCCCGCCCATAGGACTCCTTGCTGAACCGGTGATTCGTCGAATGCGTAGATGACACAACAGTATTCAACCCCGATGTTGTCGGGTGTCAGTCCGCCCGAGCTCCCCTGCTTGGATTTGTCGTTGGTAGTGAGATCGGGGCTGATGACGTCCCAGCTCTGGCCTTCGTTACGAGTGCGGTGGACCATTTGGCTGGTGACGTAGACCGTTTTATTGTCGTGCGGCGAGATGAGCAGCGGAAAGGTCCACTGAAAGCGATACTTGAGTTCCGCTCCGGGCCAGCCACCGGTACTTTCGGGCCAGACTTCGACCTGGCGGAATTGGCGGGTAGTCTCGTTGAAACGGACCACGATCCAGCCTAGGGCTCCGGCTCCTGAAGCACTCGACCAGATGATGTTGGGATCGGTCGGATCGGGGGTCGCAAAACCGCTCTCCCCACCGCCCACCGAGTGCCATGTTCCGCGTGGAATACTCCCGCCGGACAGGGAGCGGCTGGGTCCGCGAAAAGAGGGCCCATCCTGGCGGTTGCCCAGCACATGATACGGAATCGCGTTGTCGACTGTGACATGGTACATCTGGGCAATCGGCAGCTGAACTCGATGCCAGCTCTTGCCCCGGTTAGTGGAGATCGCGGTGCCTCCATCGTTTCCCACGATCATGCGATTGGCGTTGCTGGGATCGATCCACAGGTCGTGGTAGTCTCCGCCTGGACGCTGCCGACCGGAAAGGGAAGTAGCCGTGAGACCTCCATCGATGGAGTGCATGAAGGCGGCCGTCAGGAAGAAAACCTCATCTGGATCATCGGGCAGGACCACACAGTTGTTATAATATCCGGTACGGCCTCCCAGGTTCCGGCTGTGATTGATCAATGTCCAGTTCTTTCCTCCGTCCAGTGAGCGCCACAGCTCTCCGCTTTCGGTTTCCTGCCCCTTCCAGGGGACTCCGTCTCCGGTTTCAATCAGAGCATAGACCCGTTGTGAAATGAGCCCGCTCTGGGCGGCCAGGCTTGCTGTGGCCAGGATGAGAGAAAGGACAAAGCCGGGACCGGTTTGGGAAAGCTTCGGCATGAGGACACCTCCTGACTACAGGATGGTACGGCAGAAAGGGTCGAAGGGTCCAGGGAGCCAATTCCCATTGGGTTCGAGGGCCGTTTCAAGCTGATGCAAAACGCAGTCGGCTGGCGCGCTGGACTGGTTCCTCCCGGGTCGGCGGTCGCTGATTTTCACAACTCGGCTCCCTGGATGAAGATGTGCCAGTAGCCCAGGCACCCTGCGTGCATGCCGGGCGGTTTGCTTTGGACTCACGCAAGTGTCGCCCATATCGTCGTAGAATGGGGGAGACGGGGTTTCCACGCCTAAGCGAGCGTGCCCGGCGCAACCCAAAACGTTATTCCTCGAGGAAAGTCGAAACCGCTGGCCAGCCTTAGACGTAGAGGTAATGGTGGGGTTATATTTAGGTATTGTTCATGCGCTATTTTCTATCGATTTTCTTGGCTCTATCGCTGCTTGCATCTCCCTGGGCCGCGGTCCCTTACCTGGGGCAGCCGTTTATGGAGTGGTCGATGGAGCATGCGGTCCAAATCTTGAATGACTCCCCCTGGGCCCGAACCGAGTCGATTGCTCGAGTGATTGGCGGGGTGGGCAGTGGCGTCTCTGGCGAGAAGGAGATTTACTACACCTTCTATGTGCGATTCTTGTCGGCTCGTCCCATCCGAGAAGCCTACACACGAGTCCAGCTCATTCAGCACGGATACGATGATCTTGCGGCAGTGGAGCAACAGAGGTTTTCCGATCTGATCCACAAGCGAGTAGAAATCGACTTCGATCAATGGATCGTGGTCGCATTGAGCTTCCGCTCCAACGATCCCAACGAAGAAAGTAGGATTCGCCAGTATTTTCAGAGCCAAACCACCGGCACTCTGAAGAACAATGCGTTTCTCTCAACCGCCAATTTCGCACAGGTACCGATGGTTAACTATTTCCCTCCTCGCGAGGAAGGTGTCGGAGCCAGGTTCATTTTTCCTCGTGAAGTTGACGGAGTTCCTCTGGTGACGCTGGATGACCGCCAAATCACTTTCGAGCTGACCCGTCTTCCCGCCTCTGCTACCCGGGGTGGAGGTGGCGGTGGCCGAGGTGGTCGTGGCTTCGGTGGCGGAGGTCGAGGTCGAGGTGGCGGTGGCCGTAACCGTGGAAACGGTTCATCCGGCGGAGAAGATGAGAACACCGGAATCTTGAGGGCCTTGTTCGACGTTCGCGCAATGGTGAGGGATAGCGAATTGACCATTTGAGCGACCAAACTGCCAGTGAATTCATGCGATTAAAGGATGCAGGTGAGTGCCGTCACCAGCTCTGCCGGGTTCAGGAAAGAAACTGAGATAAATCTGTCATGCAGTGGCATTGGCCGGACGGCGGTGGGTTCTGCCGGGAGTCCGTGAGTAATAAAAGGACAGGGATGAGAGTCTTAGGCAGCCTACTTTTGGTGATGCTTGTTTTTTCCGGTGCAGCCCTCGGTCTGCAAGTGCCGGAGGAAACCGTGGTCAAGGCACCGCCCAGCGATGATAAACCTGTTGCCGGGACCAATGAGGAGCCGATCGACGCCACTCTGGAGATGATCGGCGAACTGGAGATGCGGTTTGGCGTTGTTGAGTTCTCCGCAGCGGGTGACCGAGGCCAGCCCTTCGCCGAGGCCGTGAATCCGTTCAAGGCGCGGAAGCGGGGCGGCTTCTACGGCTCGATTTATGAGTATCATCGGAATGACAATCTGGATGCCAGAAACTTCTTCGATCCGGTGGACGAAGCGCTGCCGGAGTTCAAGCGAAACCAATTCGGTTTCAGCTTGGGCGCCCTTTTCTCCGATCGTCTGAGTGTGTTCGGCACCTATGACGGTCTGCGGATCGTGCGCGGTTCGACACTGGTTTCCCTAATCCCCAATGTCGACATGAAGCAGGGGAACTTCCTGAGCATCGGGACTCCTCTCCGAAACCCGTTTACCGGCCAGCTGTTCGAGGGCAATCAGATACCAGACTCGATGATTCATCCGGTGGCTCGCCGGATGCTCCAGACCATCCCCGATCCCAACCGGGACGATCCGGATCGTAACTTCGTGAATAACCTCCCGGTGGTCGAAAACCGGGACAATTACACGGGGCGAGTCGACTACGAATTCGCTCAGGGGATGAAGATCTTCGGGCAATACACTCTGGAAGACGGAAGCGGAGCCAATGTAGCGGATCTGCCGGAGTTCGGAACCAACGAGCAGAATCGGCGACAGAACCTATCCATCAACGCCACTCGCAGCTTTGGAGCTTCTCTGGTTAGCTCTTTGCGTCTGAATCTAAGGCGCAACACCTTTTCCCAGCTAACTCAGAATGTGGATCAGCAGGGGCTGCTGGATTCGTTGGGGATCAATGGAGTTGGCAAGCTGGATGAACTGGACGAAGGCTATCCCGAGTTCGACCTGAGTGGCTACGCCTCGCTCGGTACCAATCGTCGACGGCAATCTCCGAGGACGAACACCGACAATACATTCTCCCTGGAAGGTAGTGTCACGTACAGCCCCAACAGCCACCGCTTGAGTTTCGGCGCCGAACTCGAGCTCAATCAGTACAACAACAACCGTTCTGGCGGCCTGCGTCGTGGCCGGTTCGAATTCAGTGGGGTCTACACCGGAGACTCTTTCGCTGATTTCCTGCTAGGAATTCCCGATGCCGCCAGCCGGGGAGTCGGTTCTGACCGAGCCGACCTGAGGCGGACCCGCTGGAAGTTCTTCTTCAGAGACGAATGGAGAGTCAATTCGAAGTTCAATCTCTCTTTCTCAATGGCTTACAACTATTTCGCTCCTTTCCAGTCCGTCCACGACAATGTCTCCATCTTTTCTCCACTCCTATTTGAGCCGCCAATCGATGGTCAACTGGTTGTTGTGGGCACGGACGAGGCGAATCGTGTGGGACTCGAGGGCCTCGAGCCGGGAGTGGGAGTCTATCCCGACCGCAATGATTGGGAACCGCGCGTTGGGGTTGCTTTTAGCCCACTCGGCAATAACCGCCTCGTCATTCGAAGCTCGTACCAGATCAGCTATAGCCCGATCAATTCGCGCAACGCGCTGGAGTTTCTCGGCCGGAATTCCCCTTTCTACTTTGTCGAAGAAGCCAACGCGCCTATCGATAGTCCCGATATAGATCTCACCAATCCTTTCGAGGCGGCGGCAGCGGCTGAGACGACGATCCGAGGCTTTGATCCCCACACTCGCAACTCTTACGTGCAGGAATGGCGGCTGAGCATTCAAAATCAGATTCGAAGGAACTGGACGATCGAAGCGACTTATCAGGGGCGGAAGGCGACTCGAGTTGCTACTGATTTCCCAGCCAATGTCCCTCTCCCCGGCCCAGGGTCGATCCAGGAGAGGCGACCCAATCCCGCGTATGGACAGTTTGAAATCCTGAGCTCCAGGGGATCGTCAATTGGCCATCAGCTTCAACTGCAGCTAGAGAAACGATTCTCTGGAGGCTTCTCTGCCCAGTCCGGGTTCACCTGGGACCGTACTTTCAGTGACCAGTTTTTCTTTGCGCCCGCCGATCCCCGCAATCTGCGCCTGGAGAGAGCTATTTCCGGGTTTAGTTCTCCCCTCCGATTCAATCTGAACTACATCTACGACTTGCCTTTGGGATCCGACCGGAAGTTCTCCACTGCCTGGGCGGGCAAGTTGCGAGGACTGCTGAACGGGTGGCGCCTTTCGGGTACTACCAACTTCACGAGTGGACGTCCTTTTAGCGTCAGACTCTCGGGTGATACAAACAATGACGGCGTTTCTGGTGATCGCCCAGATCGCATCAGCTCGGGTCGGCTATCCGGTTCAGAGCAGTCTATCGATCGCTGGTTCGATACCGCAGCTTTCGCCGAACCGGCCGAGTTTGCGATTGGGAATGCTGCACGAGATATTCTCCTGGGCCCGCCCCGGCAGACCTGGGATATTAGCTTGATCAAACAGACCACGTTGACCAAAAGTGGGTCGGCTTTGGAATTTCGAATTCAATTCTTCAATGCGCTAAACCGAGCCAACTTCAGTAACCCGAGTACCACATTTGGAACCTCGACTTTCGGGCAAATATCGAGAGCTGAAGAATCCCGCGAAATCGAAATCGCCCTCAAATACTCGTTTTAGGGCGGTCGGCCGGATAGCCAAGCGGTAGCACGCTACGCGCACTCCAAATCGGCGCACTGCGGGCCGGGAGACGACTCTTTAGCCGGGGGTGAGGCGATTTAGAGTGCTGCAGCGGGATCGTTGGCGGTAAGCTGATGGGTCTTGCAAGAAATCGAGCTGCCGCTTGGGTAGTTACAAGGGAGAGGTGCCTAGGACTGCTCAAAGGCGTGTGCTACTCGATAGATCGTGGGTTCGGCGAAGTGTCGAGCCACCAACATCATCGAAACCGGTAAGCCTTCGCTCATTCCGCAAAGGATGGCCATCGCGGGATGATGGGTGATATTGAACGGGGCTGTGTTGGGGAGCATTTCGACCGCTTTTTGCACGATCTCTTCGCGGCTGGCTCCGGGGCTCGGTAAAGGCTGCGCTTTCATGGGAGTGGTGGGCATCAGCAGGAGATCATATTCGGTCAAGACCGAATCATAAGCGGCTCTTAGAATCCGGGCAATGTTAACCGCCTTGCCGTAATAGCGGCTGCCATAGCGGCGGTTGATGTAAGTGCCCAGCAGAGTGAACAATTTGGTGGTTTCGGATAAATCCTGGGGACGCTGCCGCCAGCCACGGTGCTTGTCCATCAAGCTGGTGACGTACAAATCGGAGCGGCTGAGACCATAGCCATCACCCCACATCATCGTTTGGGTCAGTCCCTCGACGCCAATGGGAGTCCACACTGCACCTCCCAGGAGGTGCCAGGGAATCGAAACCTCTTCCACTGTGGCGCCAAGCTCCGCTAGTGAATTGGCCGCCGCCTTGACTTGCTGATCGACGTCCGACTCGGAGTTTTCGCAATTAAATCCTTCTTTGAGCAACCCGATCCTGATGCCTTTGCAACTAGTCCCCAGAGCCTCGGTGTAGCGATGGAGCCTTACAGAGCACTGCCGAGGATCGTAGTCATCGGATCCGGCGATCACCTCCAGTATCAGAGCGTTGTCTTCTACAGTCGCGGTAATTGGACCCGTGTGATCGATAAATACTTCAATCGGCATGATTCCGGTGTAGGGCACCAGCCCGTAGGTCGGCTTCAAGCCATAGGCTCCACAAAAGGAGGAGGGCAATCGGATCGAACCTCCTTGATCGCCTCCGATAGCCATATCGACTTCACCGGCTGCCACCAGTGCCGCGCTGCCGGAGGATGATCCACCTGCCGAATAGCCGTGACGGTGCGGGTTGTGGACGGGGCCGGTTGAGTTCGTGTGTGAACCTCCAGACAGGCACAGACTTTCACAATGGGCTTTGCCGGCAATTTCGCCTCCGGCATCGAGAATCCGGCGGACGATGGTGGCATCGATTTCTGGGACGTAACCTTCCAGGGTTGGAGAACCATTCATCATGGGCACTCCCGCCACCATCACGTTGTCTTTGACTGCAATCTTCTTGCCTTTGAGTTTTCCGGAGTCAGCTCCTTTGAGCGATGTTTTGACGTACCACGCATTCAAGGAATTCTCATCCGGCCCCGGCCGATGGCCGGGTGTGCGAGGGTATTTCACTTCGGGCATTGGAGCCGGCAAAGCATCGATCACGTTATACGCTTCGATCCAGGGCGCCATTAATGCCACGTAGGACTCGAGATCTGAATCACTTAGTGACAGTCCCATCTCTTCAGCTACTACGCGAACCTGTTCTTTGGTCGGGCTTGCAACACCCATCTTTCACCTCCGCCCTTACCCTAGTGAATTGTCGATTTAAATGCTATGGCGGCTAAGCTGAAACTTGATCGTGGGAATCTCTCCCTCGCTGACGCTTCGGGCTCCGAAAGATCTTGTCTACTGTCGCTGGATCATTTGCAGCCCGATCCACACTGATTCCGAGAGGACGCTGGTCGTCATAAGTTGAAATCGACCCCAAAATTCTTGTCCGGATCCAACTCAGGAGGTACTGTTCCCGGCATTCCGGTACAGTCGATCCTGCGCCGCTTGATGAACCTGCCGGAACCTCGTTTTACTCTTAGTTGATCACCTTCTATTACTACTTCTCCCCGTTGAATAACGGTGTCTGGCCAGCCCGTAATTTCCATCCCCTCGTACGGGGTGAACTCCATATTGTCATGCATCTCTTCAGCTCGGACGACGCGCCTGGACTCGGGGTCCCAGATGGCAATATCGGCGTCTCTTCCTTCGCTGATGGAGCCCTTGCAATGGTCCATTCCATAAATCTTGGCGGCGTTGCCAGCCGCCAGGGCTACGAAGTGGTTCAGCGTAATACGACCCTTCACGTAGCCTTCCGAAAAGAGCAGAGGGAGTCGCATTTCGATCCCTGGCAAGCCATTGGCGATCTGCTTGAAGTCTGGGTTAGGACCGGCTTGAAGCTTGCCCGTCTCGTCGAATCGATAGGGAGCGTGATCGGAGGCGTAAATCTGGAAAGTGCCGTTCTGCAGGCAGCGCCAAATGGTTTGCTGAGTTGCCGGATCTCGCAAAGGAGGACTACAGCAGAACTTGGCTCCGTGCATGCCCGGCAGATCCATCTGTTGCGCGTTCAAGAACATGTATTGGGGGCAGGTCTCGCCGAAAACCTTGTGACCCGAGAAACGAGCATCGGCAATCAGACGGGCTCCAGCTTCAGTGGAGACGTGCACGATCAGAATCGGGGCATTTATGAAGCTGGACAATGCAATCGCTCGATGGATGGCTTCAGTCTCGGCAGCTCGTGGGTGGCTGGGAGCATGGTATTTGGGAGCCCCGTGAGCGGAATCGATCAGTCGGTCACTCATCCATTGGATCATGGCGTGATTCTCAGCATGAACCATCGTCAAGGCACCATGTTTCTTTGCCATCACCAATATCTCGAGCATTTGGGAGTCGTTCACCATCAATCTGTCGTAGGTCATATAGACCTTGAAAGAGGTGATCCCCTCCCCAATGGCCCATGGTAGTTCTTCGGAAAGAACCTCATCCGTCGGGTCGGAGATGATCAGATGAAAGGAGTAGTCGAGGACCGACTTAGGGGCAGCTCTAGCATGATAGGTGGCCAGGACATCACGTAGCTTCTGACCGCGATGCTGGGCCGCGAAAGGAACGATGCAGGTATTTCCTCCGAAGGCGGCCGAGACACTTCCCGAATAATAGTCGTCGGCGGGCATGAGACCGAGCGATGATTCCTGCTCGATGTGACAGTGGGTTTCAATACCGCCGGGTAGAACCAGCTTGCCGGCGGCGTCGATGATCCGCTCGGCATCTCCAATGTTGTCGCCAATCGCAACGATCTTGCCGGCTTGGATGCCAACATCCGCCTGGAAGGTCTCAGACGAGTTGGCGACGGTGCCTCCGGTTATCTTGAGATCGAACTTACTCATGACGTTGAATCCGATGCAAGCGCAGAGACGCGGAGGGCGCAGAGATTGACGCAGAGGGGGCGATGGTTGGGATTGCTGGATGGGAATTGAACCCCTGGCCCCTTGGACCCTTCCCTTGGGCCCCTTCTCGTCAGACACATTTCACGGCTCCTCCATCACATCGGATCACGCTGCCGGTTACGTAGCTGGCCGGCTCGCTCACAAGAAAAGCCGCCACCGCCCCAAATTCTTCCACCCGGCCGTAGCGTCCTGCGGGGATTGTGGCCCGAGAGGCTGCTGCCACCTCTTCTACCGACTTGCCCAGCCGTTTGGATGCCGCTTCGTCGAGCTGATCCACTCTTTCGGTGTGGATTCGCCCCGGAGCGAGAATGTTGACGGTGATTCCGGATCCGGCGACTTCATTCGACAGCGACTTGTTCCATCCTACTAGTGCCGACCTGACCGTATTCGACATGGCTAAATTGGGAATGGGTTGGATGACGGAGGAGGAAGCCACGGTCAGGACTCTCCCCCAGCCACGCTGCTTCATCGGTTCAATACAGAGATTGGTCATTTCGATGAGGCGAACGACCATCGTGTCAAATTGCTCCTTCCAACTCGTGGCATCCGGGACCTCGACGCCGCCAGGGGGAGGGCCCCCGCTGTTGTTGACCAGAATATCCACACCTCCCAATAGTTCCTTGGCGGCTGCGTAGAGCCTTTGAGCACTATCGTCTTGAGACAAATCAGCGACGCGGTAGAAGGCTTTGCCCGGTCCTGCTGCGGTGAGTCTCTCTGCTGCGGTCCTCAATTTGTCCTCTGAGCGTGCGCTCAACAGGACATGGGCCCCCTCTTCACAGAGTTTGCTACCTATGCCCAGGCCCAATCCCTGGCTGGACGCCAATACCAGAGCCTTTTTTCCTTGTAGTCCCAGATCCATTTCACAATTCCTCAATGTTGCTGTGAACTCGGCGAATCAGCCGGGTTAGTTCCTCATGGTCGGTTGAATTCAAGCTGGAGCCGGGGGCTCTCACTCTGGGCGATGTAATGATGCCTCGGCGATGGAGGATTTCCTTGCGCAGGGCCAGCCCGAACCCCGGCTGTTGCTCGTGTCGCACCAAAGGCAAGTAGGCAGCGAACAGATCTTCGGCTCGCTCGGCGTCTCCTGCCTGGTGCATTCTGACGACATTGACGAGCATTTCTGGGTAAGCAAACCCGGTCATGGCTCCGTCGGCTCCGCGGGCCAGCTCCTGTGGCAGATAAAGACCCCCGTTTCCGACTAGCACCGACACCCGGCGCAGGCCCCTCACTGAAGTTCGTCGAACTTCAGTGAGTTTGTTCAGCCCCGGCCATTCTTCGTGTTTCAACATCACTAATTGTGGGAAATCGGCAACCAGTCGATTGAACATCGTGACCGAGATCGGCGATCGGGTGGCGAATGGATAATCCTGATAGACGACCGGAATATCGTCGCCCAGAGCGCTGCAGACTTGGCCGAAGTAGTGATAGATCCTCTCGTCTGGAGAGAGGCCAGCAATTGGCGCAATCATGACGCCGGCTGCGCCCCGATCCCTGCTTTGGCGGGCCAGCCGGACCAGGTTGTCGAGCCCTGGGCTCGAGACTCCGACGATGACTGGAACTCGACTGTCGACGCGATCCAGCATGTGCCCGACGAAGGTTCCCGACTCTTGGGAGGAGAGTTTCGGCGCTTCACCCATCATGCCCAAGACGGTAATGCCGGAGACTCCCTTCTCGAGGTAAAAATCTACCAGCCGGTCGGCGCTCTCGAGATCGAGTTCGCCGTCTTCGGTGAAGGGTGTAGCCGATATGATGAAGACACCCTTGGCGTTTTCATCCAGTTTGTCGGAAGACATCCGTTGGGCTCCTTGTTTTCCGGGTTAAGGAGTCGATCCTCGACGCCATTGCCCAAAGTCAAGCGCGGGCCGCAGGCAGGCAAGATGCCTGCGCTACTTAAGCCTTCCCGGCTATTTTGACGTATTGTCGGCTCACGTCAATGATGCGAGCGGCATAATGGTTCTTACCCTGAAGATAGTCCTTCATTAATGTGACGAATACTCCGCTGAGCATCAGGAGCGCCACCAGGTTGGGCAAAGCGCTCAGTGCCACCGAGATATTGGCCAGTGACCACAGTTCATCGACGTTCGTCACCCCGGCTAGCAGAACTCCAGGCAGGAAGTAGAGCCACTTCACGTAGCCAAAGATATTTTCGCCAAGCAAGTCTACAAGGGCGGTTTCGAAATAGACGAAGAAGCCTATCTGGGTAGACAGACAGAACGTCAAGATTGCAGTGGAAACAAATAGACTGGCCAGAGAGGAAGGATAGAAGGTCTGGAATGCATCCAGGACCATTTCGATTCCGGTACTGCCACCTGCCAAGGCACCGGATGACAAGATAACAAAGGCCGTGATCGTGCAGACGACTGTGGTGTCGATGAACACTTCGGCTGCGCCCCACAAACCCTGGGCGAAGGGGTGATCGGTCTCCGCATTGGAGTGCACCATGGGTGCCGTTCCCAGGCTGGCTTCGTTGGACAGCATGCCGCGGGCCATCCCCATCTGAATAGTTGCCAAGACGGTAGCCCCGGCGAAGCCTCCGACCGCCGGGGCCGGGGCCAACGCGTAGCGGAGGATGTCGCTAAACACCGTAGGGATATTGGAAGCGTTGGCAAAGACGATCAGGCAGCCGGTCAGGATGTAGACCGTGGTCATCCCAGGCACCAGCGCTTCGCAAAAGCGGCCGATCCGTCGGATCCCTCCGATGGCTACCGCGGCAGTAGCCACCGCCATCAATCCAGTGACCAAATAAGGATTTAGACCGTAGCTCGCGTTGAAGGCTCTACCTACCGTGTGGGCTTGCAGCAAAGAGGAACTGAAGCAACAGTTGATGGTGACGCCGACACTGAACAGGAGAGCCAGGAACTTCCAGCCGAGAGCTTTTCGGATGTAATACATGGGGCCACCCTGGATGTGGCCCGTTTCATCTACTTCGCGATAGTGGACGGCAAGCGTGACCTCTACCGCCTTGGTCATCATTCCAAAAAATGCCAGAACCCACATCCAGAAGATGGCGCCGGGGCCACCGATGGAAAGGGCCGTGGCGACCCCCGCCATGTTCCCCATGCCAACGGTTCCTGCCAGCGACGTGGCGGTGGCCTGGAAAGGAGTGACCCGCTCCCGGTCCTGGTCGCCGCCCCGATCGAACATCCGTCCGAAAGTGTTTCGCAAGATATAGAAAAAACCGGTCACCTGAAAAAAACGTGTGCGGACCGTCAGATAGACCGATACAAAGGCGATGAAGATCATCGTCCATGGGCCCATCAGCAGATCGCTCAGGCTTGTGATCAGGCTGAAGAAGGCGTCGTACATTGTCTGGACATGCTAGGTTCGGGTGGTATCGAAAGCAACCAATAGTCGCTTTCTGGCCTGAAGCGCTTCCCAGCCCATCTTCCTCCCAGGCCCGTGCCCTTCTTAGTGAAAAAGCCCGCGTTGGAGGTTGGTCCCTCTCCCAGTTCATTGCCTCGATGGTGCACTACGATGTTTCCGCCGACGGTCAACACTGGCAGGTGGATCCCCGACTATCGATGCCGCAATCAAGGCCTACATCGGATACGCCTATGCGACATCGGGCCAGACATCAGCTGCACTTGAGTCTGCCCAAGAAGTGTCGGAGCCTATTCCGACATCCCCTTATCTCCTGGCAACAATCTTCGCCCGACCAGGGGAGGAGGAGCAAGCTCTTACCTGGCTGGAGCGTGCCTATTCGTCACGTAGCATTGAGTTGGTCGGTTTGAAAGTCAGCCCTGCCTTTGACAGCTTGCGTTCGAACGCCGATTCGTTGATTTGCTTGGAAGAGTGTTTGGTGGGGCAGCGGAGTCAGGTTCGTCACCCTGACAAGGTCAAGCCGAACGACCGCTTTGGTAAGGTTGGGAATTGGAACCCTGGAACCTTGGACTCTGCTTCTGAGCTAATACTCATTCGAAGGGCAAGGCGGTAGGTGCACTTCCCGCCGGGGGGAGCGGGAAGTGCGGAAGCATGATATGAAAGAAATGTGAACGAAGAGGATAGGAGAAGTGGAAACCAGATCCAGGGCCCGTTTTTCGGGATCGCGGGGGAGGGGGAGCAACTCCGAAGTTATGCCCCTTCTCCGGTTTCCACTTGACTTTTCCTCCAAGGTTGATCACATGATCAACCAGATGCGAATAAATTAGCATTTAAGACCGCGCCCGTCAAAGTTTAATGTTAAATATTTCGCATAAATTTTTGAGGAGGGATTCATTCTCCTCTGCAAACCTTTTCATGGCGGCCTCCGCCTAATCCCTACAAGAGAGGATGGATTGACAGATCTGCGGGAGGGCAAACTTCTGGCCAGAGCCCAGGTCGGTGATCTGGATGCTTTTCGCGAAATAGTGGAAAGTCACCATCGTCAGATCTCTTTTTTGGCTAGAGAGATGACCGGAAACGCGGATGATGCGGAGGACGGCGTGCAAGAAGTATTCATCAAGGCTTATCGTTCCCTGTCTCGATTTCGGGGAGAGTCCAAGCTCAGTTCCTGGCTTTACCGGATCGCCATCCGCACTTGCCTGGATCACAGCCGACACCAAAAAAGGCAGCGATGGGCTTCCTTCATCCCACTCCATCAGGCATTCGGACTCAGCACCACTCGAGTCGATGCCAATCCGGCCCAGATGCAGGAAGCTGGGCGTATTCGAGACGACATCGAAAGGGCAGTGGATAAGCTCACTCCGTTGGAGCGCTCCATCTTTGTCCTGCGGCATCATCGGGAGCTCAAGATCCGAGAGATAGCCGAAGTCCTGGAGCGGAGTGAAGGGACCGTCAAGAACATTCTCTTTCGTGCGGTGCGCAAATTGCGTACCCAACTGGCGGCTCATCGCCCACACTTAAGCCAGGAGGAATTCTCATGAGAGAGTGCTGGCAGGTCCGATCTCTTCTGTTGGATAACTACTACGGCGATCTCTCCGATGAGCAGGGGAGCCGGGTGAGAACCCATCTTCAAATCTGCACTCGCTGTGCTAAGGAACTTGCTGAAGTTCGGGACACTCTGGACATACTGCAGCTGAGACAGGCCGAAGCTCCGGCTCCGGAGGATTTGGCGCGTTCCTGGGAATCAATTCGCCGGGAAATCCTGGCTCCTCGACGACCGGTAACGTCGAATAGCCTCGACTTGGGCTGGTGGGTCCCTCGGCTGGCCTTTTCGCTGCTGTTGGTCATTTCGGGAGTGTGGGTGGGGTGGAACCTGAGATCTCCGTCTGGCGTTCCAGCTCTCCCGGCGACGAGCGCCGATCTGCTTCTGCCCTTGAGCAGTCAACCTCCCAGTCGTCTTTGGAGACACCTTCAGAGATCGGAAGTTCTGATCCTGGAAATCATGAATTTCCAAGCGGCGGCTGATGATCAAGGGGCGTTGGGTTTAGAGCTGAGTCGAAGAGTTTCGGAGGAACTTCTGGAAGAAGGGGATCTGCTGCGGAGTGAACTCCAGGCAGCCGACGAGATCGACGAACCGTTGCTGGGCCTGATTCGAGATCTGGAATTGATCTTATTACAAGTCGCTCACCTGGGTGACGATCCGGGCTCGCGAGATGTGATCGAAGCTGTACGGAGTGCGATTCAGCAGCAGGCGCTTCTGTTGAGAATCAAGTTGGCTGAGATTCTGACGAAAAAGAGTAAACCACAACCTGGGAAGACCTCGCTCGACTCTGACCAGAGCCGAGCCTGAAAGGCCTTTGGGAGATGACTTATGTTGAAACGAATCGGTAGGAAAACCTCGATCAAGATATCTGTGCTCTGTGGTCTTTGGTTGCTGTTGAGCGGTTATTCGCTGGCAGCCAGCATGCTCGAACAGAAGGAAGCGACCGACTACAATGCCGCATTCCGACTCACGGTGGATGAGAGTTGGAGCGAGGCCATCACTCGTCTGACGGCGTTCATTAGCAGTTTTCCCCATAGCAGTCGGGCCGACGACGCTCATTTTTGGATCTGCTATTGTCGCGATCAACTGGGAGCTCTGGAGGAGTCCTACGCCTGTTACCAGGACCTGATTCAAGCCCGTTCTCGCAGCGAGTGGCGCAACGATGCTCGGCGCAACATGGCTAATCTGTCCAACCGTCTGGCAGCCCAGGGAAAGAGCGAGTACCGAACCAAAGTGGATGCCGGGGTTGATTCTGACAGCGAGATTCTGTCGGTGGTCTCCGCCCTGGCAAATATCGGTGACGAGGCATCAGTGCAGATCATCATCGATCAGGTAGATCGCGTTGAGAACCCCAAGCTGCGAGGACAGATCGTGGGTTTGTTGGGGCGGGTGCGATCGGAGCTGGCGGTAGAAAAGTTACGCGAGATCGCTCTTGGCGACTCCTCTCCAAACGTTCGAAGGTATGCGATACGGGCTTTTGGGAACCGCAAGACCGATGACCGCCTCGACTTTCTCCGGCGAATTGCCGTCAGTGACCAGCCGACCGAGGTGAGGCAGACGGCGATCGATGAATTGGGAGATATTCGTACTGTCGAGGTGGTTAAAATTGTCGAAAGAATCGCCCTCAATGATGCTGACGAGAGGGTGGCCGCGCAAGCTGCTCACGCCATCGGGGAAACTCGGCGTCCCGAGGCCCAGGCGGCTCTCGAGGGAATCTACCGTTCCCAAAGACCGGTCGAGGTCAGGCGCTATGCACTCGATGCCATGGGGGATCTGCGGACTGAACCGGCTTATGACTTCCTTTTGGAAGTGGCCCGCCAGGAGGTCCAGCCGGATTTGGGAAGCAAAGCCGTCGAATCTCTGGCTCAGTTCAAGCGGGAGGATCTTCCTCAGACCCTCCTTCAATTGGCTCGTCAATCGGGGAGTGGGCGAACACGAGAAGCGGCTCTCAGCCGTCTCGGGAACTTCCGATCCCAGATCGCAGTGGATATGTTGAGCCAATTCCTGGAGGGGGAAACCGAAGCGCGGCTACGGCTTCAGGCGGCTCGGGAGTTGGGCGACACAAAGCAGAATAGCGCGGTGCCCATCCTGCTCGAACTGGCTCGTGGGGATTCCAACAGCGAGGTTCGAAAGATGGCGGTCCTTGCCATCGGGAACCTGGGTACACCGGAGGCGCGCCAAGCGCTCGCAGAGCTGCTCCGGGAAGGAGGGAGTCGATGACGAGATCAATCGACCGCTCCTGTCTTGGTTGGGTTCTCCTGTTAGTGCTGACGACAATTCCCGTGGCCTGCGTCACTGACCAGGCCGCGGCGCAGAGCCCGGACACGGCGCTTCATCGAGCCTGGAGGCAAGAGCTGGAAAACGCTCGCTTCGGGGAGGACGGAGTCTGGCTCGGCTATGGGCTGAAACTGCCGCTCGATCCCAACACTTTGCTAATTCAAGGGATTCCCATGAGCTGGAATCATGGGGCAATCGAATTTCGAGGGGTTTATATTCGAGACTTGATCGCGGGTAACGGCCAGAACAAGGGCCAGCTCTCGATCGCTCCCGGCGAGGTTGCCGGAGACAAGGTCTTGCGCGATGTGGCGATCTTGCTCGGGTACAATCCAGAGCGTGAACTGGATAGGGTGCTGCTCCTGAACCAGGACTTGCCGGTGGACCTCGGAGAACGAGAATTCCAGTGGCTTGGTGCCAGCCGGCCCGAAGAGTGTGTGGCCCTGATGCGTACCCTGTTTCAGGCCACCCGGAAAAGCCGGATTCGCCAACGTGTCCTGGCCGCCGTAGGGTGGCATCAGATGCCTTCCGCCGAAGCTTTGTTGCGCCAGGCTCTGGAGCAAGATCCCGAACAGAGTATCCGACTGGAAGCAGTGCGCGGGTTCAGACACTTTCTGGACGCATCGACCGCGCGCTTGATGGACAGTTTGGCGCGGTCCAGCGAAAATCCGAAGTTGCGCGCCGAAGCAGTCGGGATACTGGGCCGGATCCCCGACTCGACCGCCACTTCGGCTTTGCTAGCTCTGCTCGATCCCGAAGATGACGTGAACGTGCAGTCCAGATTGATCCGCTCGCTGGCTTCGCGCAGTGAGGCTCAAGCTCAGGAAGCTGTCCTGCGGATTGTTGACTCTGAGGGGCCTGACAAGCTACGCCGAGAGGCGATTCTGGCTCTCACGCGTTACCAGGAAGACGAAAGGATGCGCAGTCGGCTCGAGGCTTGGGCTATGGGGAGTGAGGCGATCATAGTGCGTCGCACTGCGGTTGAGCAACTGGGTAGAAAATTTCTGGCCACGGCTCGGGCTGCACTGTTACGTGTGCTCCAGTCCGAGCCCGAAAACAAGGTCGTGGCACAGGCAATCAACAGTTTGAGACGGTTGCTGGCTCCCGAAGCAACCTCGACTCTGAGTCAACTTGCCGCGCGCGACGAGCGTGCCATGGTTCGTTTGGAGGCGGTCAAGGGCTTGGCCAAGCTCGGTTCTTCGGACCAGGCAGCTCTGCTCGAGCGGATCGCCTTTACAGACTCCGACAAGAAGGTTCAGAAAGGGGCCGTCGAGGCGCTCCGGAAAACCCCCGGAGAGGAGTCTCGGGAAGGGTTGATTCGTATTGCTGAGACTCATTCGCTTCCGGATATCCGCAGGGTTGCGGTGCGGGAGATGGCACGCCGGGCCAGTGATTTAGTGGCCCAGAAAGTGGGCGGTATCGCGCGGCGCGATCCGGACCGAGGCGTTCAGTCCGAGGCAATCGCGGCTTTGCGAAAGATTGGGTTGGATCAAGCTATCCAATCGCTGGCCCAAATCGCTCGTGATCATCCCGTCTACGAGATGCGGCGCCGTGCAATCCAGGAGCTGGGGCGCTCGGAATCTCCAATTGCACGAGCCGCGCTACTCGAGATGATCGAGAAAAATTAAGTTTGGAAACCCACAAGTAGCAGAGGCATCTTCAAACTGTCTCAAAACTAGCCGGAGCCGGGAGTTTGGCCTTTCAGGAAAACGGAGTTTCAAAACTGTCGCAGGGCCTGAACCGGGTTCAAGCGAGTGGCTCTCCAGGCCGGGATGCAACAGGCTAAAAGAGCGACGCCTCCGAGCAGCAATGAAACGACGATCAAGGTGGTAACATCGCCGGCTGAAATACGGTACAAGAACGACCTCAGGAAACGGCTCAGCAGAAGCGATGCACCCACTCCGAGTCCGATTCCGAGCAGGACCTGGCGCATCCCTTCACTCACAACCAACTGCAATATGTCTCGTTTCTGAGCCCCCAACACCAGGATTCCGGTCTCCTGTACTCGGCGCGACACCATGAAGCTGATCACACCGTAGATTCCGACCGATGCCATGAGCAGAGCGACGCCCGAAAAGACGACCAGCATCAGGGCCGCGAAGCGGGGTTGGGCAATCGACTCCTCGACCACTTCGTCCATGGAGCGGATCTCATAGAATGCGATTGCAGGGTCCAGCTGTCCGATCACCGAGCGAATAGACCGGATCACGACGGCTGTCTCCAAACGACTCCGCGTCACCAGGGTCATCCGGCGGGACCAGGGCCTTTCATAGAAGGGCAGGTACATGGTGGGAGCTGGGTCGTCCGACAGGCGGTTATGTCGGACGTCTCCAACGATACCTATGATGCGGCGCGGAACCTGGCTCTGTATGCCGGCATAAATACGATTGCCGATGGCATCTCCATTCGGGAAGAAGCGTTCGGCGAAGTTCCGGTTGATGATGATGACCGGTTCAGAATTGGCGTCGTCGGTGTCGCGAAACTGGCGCCCTTCGACTAGTTGAACCTGCATCGCCTCGAAATAACCTGGAGTGAGGATGCTGAAGTTCACATTTCTTTCGAGGGCGCGTTGGGGGGGCTCTCCCTCGATCATAAATCCAGTCCCTTGTCGATCATCTCCGAGAGGAATATCCAGTATCAATCCGGCCGCTTCGACCCCCGGCAGATTCCTCACCTCCTCCCCGAGCTCCCGGTATCACGCGACCCACGAATTGGCATCGGGAAAGCTGGACTGCGGCAGGACGAGCTTCGATGTCAAGACGCCCGAGCTCTGAAATCCACTGGGTGCCGAGCGAAGGTTGACAAGGCTCTGGAAGAGGAGACCGGCGCCGACAAGCAGAATTAACGAAAGGGCGACCTCGGCGACCACCAGGCTGGCCCGCAAACTGGAGTTTCCACTCTCGAAGAGGCTTCTGCCCCCCGCTCGAAGCCACTGTTCCAAGTTGGTTGAGAAACTGCGAAGGGCCGGGGTCAGCCCAAAGATCATTCCGGTTGCCAGACACAAGATGAGCGTGAAGAACAGGACACGGCCCTCGACCACAGTCTCATCGATACGAGGAATGTTGTTTGGGGCGAGTCGAATCAAGGTTTCGATTCCCAGGACAGCCAGCGCCAACCCGGCCAGACCTCCCAGCAAGGCCAGAAACTGACTCTCGACAAGCAATTGCCGGATCACCCGGCTACGGCTAGCTCCGAGGGCTGCTCGAATCGCGAACTCGCGATTGCGCGTGGCTCCCCGGGCCAACAACAGATTGGCTACGTTGACACAAGCGATCAAGAGAACAAAAGCCACCGCTCCCAGCAGAATCCACAGCTGGGGTCGGACGTTTCCCACCACCTGGTCACGAAGGCGAGTGACAACGATATCCCAGCCTTGGTTTGAGTTCGGGTAGTCCTGGGCCAATTGCTGGGCCACCTGATTGAGATCCTCTTGGGCCTGGATGATTCCGACACCCGGTTTCAGCCGGCCCAGTACGGTCATGTAGCGGGCTCCTCGCTGCTGAGAATAGTCGACTGAGAAGGGAACCCACAGTCCTGGTCGAACCGAAGTCTCATTGCCCTCGGTGACAATTCGCGGCGGAAAGTCAAATCCGGCCGGCATAATGCCCACCACCGTGTGGAGCTGGCCATTGAGGGTCATTCGGGTTCCCAGCAGGTCGTTGCGCCCAGCGAAAAGAGTTTGCCAGGTTTCGTAACCCAAAATGACAGGTGGTTCTGCCCCCGGGTTGTCTTCCAGCGGAGTGAAGGTGCGGCCGAATAACGGATTCACCCCCAACATTTCGAACAGTCCGGCACTCACCCGCGCTCCAGGAACATAAGCGGCACCCTCAGGCTGTGCCACCGAGTAATCTCCTCCGGAAAAGGCGGCCAGGCTCGTCAGGGTTTGATTCTGATCCCGCCAGTCTCGAAAGTTAGGTGGAGAAGCGTACATGACGGGCAGGTTGTATTCCAGATTGCGCTCCCAGACCACCACCAGGTTCTCCGGTTCCTGGTAAGGAAAGGGGTTGAGAAGCACCGCGTTGACTACCGAGAATATGGTCGTCGTTCCCCCAATTCCGAGTCCCAGGGCGAGTACCGCGAGACATGAAAAACCCGGATTGCGAAGTAACATTCGAAATCCCCAGCGCAGATCTTGTAGCATAGTGCCGTCCTCGATTCATGAGTGAGAAGCTGATGTTCGGTTAGACTTGAATACTCCCTGAAAAGTTGGTGGCCGGACACACAGATATGCGTTGCCCCGCAACGGTTGGAGAGGGAAGAATGAAGCTACAAGAACTTGAGACTCCAGCTCTGGTCGTCGACTTGGACATCATGGAGAAGAACCTCCTCCGCATGCAAGACTACTGTTCGCGCCATGGTCTCGACCTGCGACCTCACATCAAGACCCACAAGAGCCCCCTCCTGGCGATGCGCCAACTCGATTTGGGGGCTACCGGTATCACAGTGGCCAAGTTGGGAGAGGCCGAAGTAATGGTGGAGGCGGGCTTTGACGACATCCTGATCGCGTACCCCGTCTTTGGGGAATTTAAGGCTCGTCGTTTGGCTACGCTCCAGGAACGGGCTCACATCTCGGTTTCTCTCGACTCCAGTGACTCCCTCCATTGGGTGGCTCAGGCGGCACGGTCCAGTCGTCCCATGGAGGTACTCGTCGAAGTCGATTTCGGGATGCGCCGGTGCGGGCTCCCCCCTGGGGAAGAAGTGCTGAAGCTGGCCCGAGAGATCGAGGCTCAACCGGGACTCAAGTTCGGAGGACTGATGTTCTATTCGGGGCACATCCATCCCGATTTCGATGGTACTCGACGCAGGCTCGAGCGACTCCGCGACGAACTTATGAGACAGCTCGAGCTGTTCCGAAGAGAGGGTCTGTCGGTCCCCCGGGTGACAGGGGGAAACACTCCCGCAGCCTATTACTCTCACGAGGTGGAGGGTCTGACTGAAATCCGACCGGGCACCTACATTTTCAACGACCGCAACACAGTCTCATGGAAGGCCTGCCAGTGGCACGACTGTGCGGCATTCCTATGGGTGACCGTGGTTAGTACCGCTGTGCCCGGTCAAGCAATCATCGATGGTGGATCGAAGACTTTTACGAGCGATCCCCTAATCACTGGCCCGGGTGGAGGCCATGGATTCCTTCCCGATTATCCCGAGGCCGAGTTCGCGCGCATGAACGAGGAGCACGGCTATCTGAAACAGGGAGGAGCGGAGAGCCTGGAATTGGGGCAGAAAGTGGCGGTGATTCCAAACCATATTTGCGTGGCTGTTAACTTGCATGATCAGGTGTGGGGTATGCGGCGGGGAGAAATTGTCGAAGAGTGGGAAGTAGCAGCTCGCGGGAGGATTCGTTGATCGGCTCCTTGCGATCTCCCTTGCCTTTGCCCTTGCCTTTGGCCTTCCGGATTAGGGCAAAGGCAAGGGAGGAGAGTTATGGCCCGTAAGAAAAGAGATTGGGCGGGGCCTCCACTGGCTCCGACTGACGACCACGAACTCCGACTCCACGGTCGAAACTTGCAAGATCCCTACTCTTGGATGAAGGATCGTGAGGATCCTCGTGTCGAAGCCTATCTTCGGGCCGAAAACGCTTACACCGATAGCCTGATGGCCCACACCCTTGATCTTCAGGATCTGCTGTACCAGGAGATGCTGGCTCGCATCGAAGAAACCGACATGACAGTCCCTTTCCGGAAAGGGCAGTATATCTGCTTCACTCGGACCGAGCAGGGGAAGCAATATCCCATTTATTGCCGGCACCTGGATTGCGCTGGAGCTGAGGAAGAGATCATTCTCGACCCCAACCAGCTGGCCCAGGGAAGCTTTTTTCAGTTGGGGGTATTCGAGGTTAGTCCCGACCATCGCCATCTGGCTTATTCGGTGGATGAAAGTGGAGCCGAGGTCTACCGACTGATCGTAATAGACCTGGAGAGCCGCCAGGTTTTGGACGAGATCGAAGGGACTTCCTACTCGGTTGAATGGGCAAATGACAACCGGACCCTGTTCTACACTACCGTAGACAGCCGCAATCGCCCCTATCGGCTGTATCGGCACAAATTGGGCTCGGACTCACCGGATGTCCTGATCTTCGAGGAGCCGGACGAGGCGTTTTTTCTCGACGTTTCCCGGACTCGCAGCGATGGATTTCTACTCCTGAGCCTGGAGAGCCGGGTGACGAGTGAAGTCCACTACTTGCCAGCCGATCTGCCCGGCGGGGAATTCAATCTGATTGCCGGAAGACGCAACGGAATCGAATACAGTGTCGATCATCGAGGAGACTGCTTCTACCTCACGACCAACGAGGAGGCGGAGAATTTCAGACTGATGCGAGCTCCAGTTGCGAGCCTCGCGCGGGACAATTGGAAGGAGCTCATTCCTCATCGCAACTCTGTACTGCTGGAGGGGATTGAACTGTTTGAGGACTTCCTGGCGATCTTCGAGCGGAAGGACGGAACGAACTGCCTCCGAATACACGATTTCCGCCCCGACCAGGCCCATCCGATAGAGTTCCCCGAGGCCCTCTTCACCGTAGCTCCGAGCACCAACGAAGAATTCCACAGTTCGAAGCTGAGGTTGCAATACAGTTCTTTTGCCACACCCGAGACGATCTATGACCTGGACATGGAATCGGGACGATTGGAGCTGCTCAAACAGAAGCGAGTCAAAGGAGATTTTGATCCCCAACACTATGTGGCTCAGCGGTTAACGGCCCAGAGCCAGGATGGAGAATCGATTCCAATATCGTTGGTGCGGTGCAAGGAGGGGGCTCGAGAGGGCGCTCGGGGCCCGCTCGTGCTTTACGGCTACGGAGCCTATGGAGTCTCCATGGACCCGGTTTTCTCTTCGGTCAGGCTGAGTCTCTTGGATCGGGGAATCAGTTTTGCCATTGCCCATATCCGGGGTGGAGAGGAGTTGGGGCGGCGCTGGTATCGGACCGGAAAGCTGAGACTCAAGCAAAACACGTTCCAGGACTTCATTTGTTGCGCCGAGCATCTGATCGACTCTGGATACACCTCTTCCCAACGCTTGGTGATCCGGGGAGGGAGCGCGGGCGGCTTGCTGGTGGGGGCGGTGCTCAACCGCCGTCCCGACTTGTTTCGCGCGGCCATTGCCGATGTACCTTTCGTAGATATCATCAATACCATGCTCGATGCATCGATTCCGCTCACGGTGATTGAGTACGAAGAGTGGGGCAATCCGGAGGTGCTGGAAGACTTTGAGTATATGCTGACGTATTCTCCCTACGACAATGTGAAAGCCCAGAACTATCCACACCTGCTGGTGCGGGCGGGCTTGAATGATCGACGTGTTGCTTATTGGGAGCCGGCCAAATGGGTGGCGCGGCTGCGCCGCCGGAAGACTGATCAAAACCTGCTCCTACTGAAGACGCTAATGGGGGCTGGTCATGCCGGCGCTTCTGGCCGCTATGATCGTTTGAAGGATGCCGCCTTCGACTATTCGTTCATCTTGGATAGACTAGACGAGCGATTCTGAAATAACGTGCCCATTGTTGGGAGCGCGACGCGAGTCAGGTCAAGGCGCGAGGACGAGATTGATGCAGGCCATCTTCGAGCTCCGAGCAACAAAGAGCTGGCCGCGTCCCGCCCCAACCCTACGGGCGAACGGGGGTTGCGGCCGATCTCTGTGTCGAGAGTCGTCGAAGATGCCGGGTATCGACTTCCTCCTCTCTCCTTGACCTCGAATCGCAAGACCCGTTCGCAATTGGCACGTTATTTCAGAATCGCTCGTCTAGGAATCCCCGATTAGGCATCTCCCATGCCCGTGCCCTCGATTCTCTGCAACCCACATAATTCATAAGGTGTCGAAGCGAAGGGACGCAAGCGCCGTGCTGACAAGGCCTTACGCCCGAGGGCCGCGCAGGCATAGTCAGCACTCTGTCGAGCAGCCCGAGGGTGGGCAACGCAGTTAGCGCGGATGATCCCGGCCCTGCAGCCGAAAACTCGTGCATTATCCGGGTTAGCTAAATCTCAGGGCTCGCTTTCCTGGAGCCTATCCAGTTCCCGTTTAATGAGGTGGTAGTGTTCCTGTTCCTCTTCGGCGAATTGGAGGAAGATGTCGCGGCCCTTCGTATCCTTGAACTTCTCAGCATATTCGTTGAAAAAGTTATAGGCCTCCAACTCCATGTTCATGGCCATCCGGAGGGCTTGGACTTCACTGAGGTTGTCCTTGATCTTCTTGAGAACCGCTTGGCGTGAAGGGAAGATCCGTTTCAGAGCATGGAAATCGAAGTGCAGAAAGACGGGAGCGTCGGTGATCCCGGGATTTTCCTTCAGGAGCCGGTTCCACTCTACCTCGAGGTGCCGAAAATGCCCTTTCTCTTCTTCCAGCATGTCCAAAAAAGCGCGGCGGGTGGAAGGATGAGTCGAGTTTTCGGCAGCCGTTTTGTAGAAGGTCACTCCTCGCTGCTCGGTCTCCATCGCAATCCGCAAGGCGTCTCGAGCGAATATCAGGTCGGCGTCGTAGTTTTCCGTTTCTTTCTTTTTCTTACTTTGACTGTCCTGACAGTCCTCACAGATCCCATAGATTTGGAACTTCTGCTTGATTGGTTTGACGTGATAACGGGCCACGATCCGTTCTTCCAGTTCTTCCAGCTCGGGGCTGAAAAACTCGATAGCCTTGCCGCAGCTCTGGCAGATGATATGGTGGTGATCCGGCTTGCGGAAATGTTTCTCGAAGCGAGTTCGGCCATCACTGAAATCGGTCTCGCGCGCGACTCCACATTCCACCATCGCTTTGAGGGTACGGAAAACGGTTGCATAGCCGAGCCTGGCATCGCGCCTGCGAGTTAGGTCGAAGAGCTCTTCCGCGCTCAGGTGCCCTTCGGCGCCCAGGAACGTTCTGACCAGCAGCTCGCGTTGGCGAGTCATCTTCAAACCGTTATCGCGCAAATAGCTGGTAAAGGCGGCGAGCTGTTTTTCGATTTCCTCGCGCTGGGTTTCCTTGGCCACTCTTCAGGTAACTCCTAGTCCTGACACCCATTCTGACATGCCGCCCAGCGGGATGCAGCAAAACAGGTGATTTCCACGGACTTTCCCCTGGAAAACGAACGCGTTCTCGGAAGCGGGGCCGCGAGCAGCGGGTACTTGGGCTGCTGCGTCCGACTTGCCGATTCGAGCGCCGAAGGTTTTGGCATGGGAACTTGTTGCAGAACTTTTCAGGATACTCAAGATCACGACGCTCAGCCGGATTCCAAAGCGGTAGCTCAGTTTTTCCAGTGCCCGCCCAAACAGGAAAATGACGAGCCTGCTACCGCACTCCAGATCGTCGCGCTTCGGTCGCAGAGCCGATTTGGAGTGCGACAGCGGGATCGCTGGCGAAAACTCGACGATTTTCTAACAAATTGAGCTGCCGCTTTGGTATCCGGCCAGAAACCGCCGGAAGTTCACGTCCCCGATTTGCCCAGATCCGTTTCACTCAATTACAAAGAAGTCACTCTTTACAAGTCTGAGGGAGTCTCCGTCTCGCCGGTGTGAGCAGCAGCCTGTCGGTGACGTTCCAGCTCGTCCTCGACCAAGTCCCTGGAGATTCGCATGAAGTCCCGTTCCGTCAGGATTCCCACCAGGTGATTGTCTTTCTGATCCCGAACTACAGGTAGGCATCCGATCCGATTCTCGGTCATCAAGCGGATTGCATCGAGGGTCGACGTTTGGGGGGTCGCCGTGATGAGTTCGGTGTTCATGATCTGGCGAACGCCGCCTGGCAAGTCCTGGCCGCCGCCTCGAGCGAATCGAGCAAAAAGTCGGATCAGGCTGCGGTAGGAGACGAGACCAACCAACTGGTGTTCTGAGTTTTCGACTGGAATATGTCGAATTTTTTGCCAGTCCATCAGGTTGAGCACTAGTTCGATCCCCTCGTCTTCACTCACGGTGTAGAGGTCGGTGGTCATCAGCTGTTCGACTCGCAGATAGTTTCCGAACCACATCATTTCATCCTCGTCTGGGCTCTCAATCGGCCAGGAGTGAACTGGGTCGCCCTGCTGTTGGCGCTTGAAGATGAGAGCTGTCAGAGCTGTTGTGCACTGGGCATCGGTGGCCTGGTCTTCCATCAGTAACATACTGCGGATTTGCCAAAGCGCACCGGTCTGGCCAGTCTTCACTCGGTCCTTAATGATCGAGAGGTAGTGCTCGACGTCCGGCGCGTCGATGCCGCGCGAAAGTAGGCCGTCCCGGGCTCGCGGCAGCAAGTCGCGCAGGATCAGGTCTCCGGCCGGAATGGCCTTGCCGTCGAGCCAGCGAAATTGAGCATTCAGTCCCAGTGTGGCGGCGGCCAGAAAATTCGTCTTGGCATCGTCGAAGTGGAGACGCGAGGCGATATCTTTTGTTTCATCAGACAAGGCGGCCATCAACCCAAAGAAGAAAGCGGCATTGGCCATCTCGTCCTGAATGGTCGGCCCGGCGGGCAAGACTCGATTCTCGATTCGAAGGTGGGGTGTGCCTTCCTTTACGCCGTAGCAGGCGCGGTTCCAACGATAGACGGTGCCGTTGTGCAATCGGAGAGCATCCAGCTCGGGAGCCTCCCCCGCCTTTCTGGGCCTGACCCCTGCGTTTCCTCCTTCTACCGATAGCAGCGCCCGGAAGCGGGCGATATCTTCCCGGAAGACTTCAACAACAGATTTCTGAATCCAGGAATCTCCGAAGCTGACTCGGGGCCGAATCTTGCGCAGGTGAAGTTGCGAAACCCGAGTGTCGATCGACTGCTGAAAGAGCGCGATTCGGGTCTCGGCCCAGAGTTTCCGCGTGAACAGTAAAGGGGAGTTAACGGCGGCCGCGAGCACGGGAGCGGTTACCAGCTGAGCAATGTTGTAGAGCTCGGCGAACTCCTCGGGGCTTACCTGGAAGTGGAGTTGGAAACTGGTGTTGCAAGCTTCGAGCATGACCGAATCATGGCGCAGGAGGAGCTCGTCAGTGCCTTTGATGTGCACCTGAAAGTGATCCCCTCGCATCCTGCGTACCGCTTCGTTCAATGCGAAGTAACGCTTGCGCGGGGTCATATTATCGAGCACCATGTCTGTCTCACGCAGCGTTGGGAGGATACCGGCGAGCAAGACATTGGCGCTCTGAGTGCGAGCCGCCTTTTGAACGGTCTGGACAACATCCCGAAGCTCCTGCTCCATCACGCTTAGACAATTGCCTCCGAATACGAGTGGATTCAGGTTGGCTTCCAGGTTGAAGCGGGCCAACTCGGTGGTGAAACGGGGGTCGTCCTCGAGCTGCTCCAGAACTTCCACTGAAACTGGCGCCGGCTGCCAATAATCATCGACCAGGAACAGCTCCTGCTCAGCGCCGATGCGACGAGTATCGGTTTCGAAGATGTCCTCGCCAAGAGCGTCTTCCAGCTGGGCCATGTCCGAGAGCAGATGCCTAATGAAACGACGATGTCCCTGGCCATCGAAGTCCGAGCCCACATCCAAGTGTCCCATCAGTCCACTCCTCCGACCCGGTCCGGGTCTCCGCTATACTCTATTTCAAGTCGAGCCCAGAAACGCAGCACTAGGCAGGGAGGCTCCATTGGAGTAGAAGACTGCCCCAGGTGAACCCGGCCCCAAAGCTCGCCAACAAGACTTTGTCACCTCTCTTGATCCGTCCTGAACGCCAGGCTTCGGTCAAGCCAATTGGAATCGTTCCGGCAGTGGTATTGGCATATCGATCGATATTGATCAGGACTTGCTCCGGCCTCAACTTCAAACGATCAACGGAAGACTTGATGATGCGCAGGTTGGCTTGGTGGGGCACAAATAGCTGGATATCTTCTGCCGTCAGATTGTTTCGGGAGAGAACTTGGGCGGACACTTCAGTCATCAGCTTTACCGCAAACTTGAAGACGTTGCGTCCGTCTTGATGAACGTAGTGTTTCCGCTGAGCAACTGTCTCAGCTGTCGCCGGTTGCCGGCTGCCGCCCGCCGGCATGCAGAGATAGTCGCCCCCCGAGCCGTCGCTTCCCAGAACAAAGTCGAGGATGCCATTGCCATCTTCGGAAGGTTCCAACAGGACGGCTCCCGCACCGTCCCCAAACAGCACACAAGTAGACCGATCCTGGAAGTCAATGATGCTCGACATGACATCGGTGCCCACCACCATGACTTTGGAATAAACGCCTGTCTCAATGAACTGAGCCCCGGTGGTCAGGGCATACAGGAACCCGGAACAGGCGCCCGAAAGATCAAAACCCCAGGCCTTGCTGGCCTTCAGTTTTTCCTGCACCAGACAGGCAGTGGAAGGGAATAGCATATCCGGAGTGACTGTGGCCACGATGATCAGATCTATATCCTGGGGACGAACATCAGTTTCCGAGAGAGCATTCTGGATCGCCCGCACCGACAGATCGCTGTTGGCATCCCCATCTGCCACGATCCGACGTTCCCGGATGCCGGTGCGGTTCTGGATCCATTCATCCGAGGTCTCGACGATCTCTTCTAAATCTGAGTTGGTCACTACCCGGTCGGGAACGTACATGCCCAGAGCGCTGATCGCGGCTCTCACTCTCTTCAATTTCTACCACTCCTTGATTGTTTCCGGATGCTAACGGCAATGGCTCGAAAACACCAGTCCGAAGACTCAAAATGGATCCTGCCGAATTCTCTCAACTCCGGCCGGGACTTTGAAGCGAAAACGCCTTTCCGGAATCTTGACGTTCTCTTGAATCTCGCTCAGCAAATAGTGGTTTTCGTTGCCCACAGGTTCGACCACGACAAGTCGAAGAATCAGATAGCTGTAGGGATCGATCTCGAGAAGCACATGAATGAATTCGGCCCTCGGAATCCGGGGAGTCAACCGGATCAGGAGATTGGCCTCCTTCAAAGCTGGCTCAGTCATTTCGTACTCTGCCCGGTAGCTTTCCCGTACTTCCTCTTTCCCAAAGAGGAACAAAAGCGGAGTCTCGGCAGTGTCCAGCCGCAGTTCTGACTCAAAGACCTGGCGGTCATCGGGAACGTAGAAGAAGGCCCGCCGCCCGTCGGCTACGAAGATTTTCTTTCTCGGAGTCTCGTACTCCCAGTACATCTTTGCCGGTTTCTTGAGCAACAAGAATCCTTGCTCTTCCTCCTCCAGGTTGTGCCCGACGAGACGATGGGTAAACTGGGCCGAGAGAGTGTCGATCTCACGGTAGCGTTTCAGCAATCGAGTGATGACGTCGTCGGCCAGAGGTGTTTCTCGAACTGTTTGGGCCCAGCCCAGAGAACCGCCGGATAACAACAAAGAGACAATCAACCCAGAATGAGCAAATTGTCTCCCCCACGGGCGGCTCCTGAAAATCATGGTGACGGGGCTTCCTTTTGGGGCTCTTCTTCAGCTGTCGGGGTCAGGAATGAGTAGAGCAGGATCACCACTACCCCCGTCGTAATCGCTGAATCGGCAAGGTTGAATGTGGGCCAGACGAACTTTGTCCCCCAATGGACCTTGATGAAGTCAACCACGGCTCCGTGGAGAAGACGGTCGATCAGGTTTCCCAGGATGCCACCCAGCAAAAGCCCAAGCGAGAGCAAAAGAAAACGTTCCCTGACAGGAGTGGTCCAGATGTAGTAGAGGACAAGGGTGATCGCAAGCAGAGCCATCAGGCCCAGGATCGGCGTCTTCAGAGAGGACTCGACTTCATCGAACCAACCGAAGGCGATCCCGCTGTTGGTAGCGTACTGAATCGTAAAGAAGCCATCGATCACCGGATAGTATTGAAGCCAGGCGGTCTTTTGAACCCAGGCCTTGGTTACCAGATCGGCGATCAACACTATCAGACCCACACCCACTGCCCACATTCGCAAGGCGTCTTCTCCCAGCCCGGGTAATCTGAACCTAAGTTCAGCTTGGGCTACGACTCACTCTCCAGTTGTTGCAAAACCCCGTAGCATCGAGAACAAACAGACGGGATGTCAGGATGGCTTCCCACCGAAGGGAGGACGTGCCAACAGCGCTCGCACTTCCTACCTGCGGCGGGTTCCACTTTTAGTTCGAGCTGATCGTCTGCGAGATTGTCATCCGCAGCTAGTTCCAGCTGAGAGACCAGGAACAGAAAACGGAGCCCATCCAGAGACCGCAGGTAACCGATCGTCTCCGCATTAGCAGTGATCGTGAGAGCCGCCGCCAGTGAGTTCCCTATCACTTTAGCCTGCCGGCTTTCTTCAAGTGCTTTGCTGACTTTCTCACGCAGACTGAGAAAACGATCCCACCGCCCTAACAGCTCGCGATCCTGAAAGGGATCTGATTCTCGGCTGAATTCAGCAAGGTGAACAGACTCGAACGGCGCCGATTCGGGGTACAACTTGCCCCATACCTCTTCCGACGTGAAGGGTAAAATGGGAGCTAGCAGGCGCACCAGGGTATCTGAGATGACATGCAGTGCCTTCTGGGTGGCGCGGCGTCCGGGCGAATCGGGAGCTTCAATGTAGAGTCGATCCTTCGAGATATCCAGATAGAAGCTGGAGAGGTCGACGATACAGAAATTGTAGAGTGTGTGGTAGACCACATGGAACTCAAAATCCCGATAAGCCTTCTCCGCTCGGGCTGCCACTTGCGCAGTCCGAGCCAAGGCCCAACGGTCCAGTTCACTAAATTCGTAGCTTGCAGTTGCTGACGGATCGAAACCATGCAGATTTCCAAGCAGAAAACGCTGGGTGTTGCGCAGCTTCCGGTAGCCATCTCGCAGCCTCGAGAGAAGCTCTTCTCCCAATCGCACATCTTCGGTGTAATGGATCGAAGCAGTCCAGAGGCGCAGGATCTCGGCGCCGTTCTCCTTCATCACGTCCAAAGGTGAAATAACATTGCCCAGGCTCTTTGACATCGCTCGACCCTCGCTGTCAAGAGTCCAGCCATTGCAAATAACCGTCCGATAAGGGGGTGCTCCCTGAACGCCGATGCCAACCAGTAAGGAACTGTGGAACCAACCCCGATACTGGTCTCCACCCTCGAGATAGACATCGGCGGGCCAGGGAAGAGTATCCGTCCTGTCCAAAACGACCGCATGACTGACACCGGAATCGAACCAGACATCCAGAATGTTGTATTCTTTTTCGAAATCACGAGATCCGCAAGCGCAGACTACATTTTCGGGGAGTAGCTCGGCCACACTATAACGGTACCAGGCGTCTGCCCCTTCGGCGTCGAATCGCTCGGCTACTCGGTTGATCACTTCAGCGGTCAGCAGGACCTCCCTACAGTCGCGGCAAGAGAATGCTGGAATGGGAACCCCCCAAACCCGTTGCCGACTGATACACCAGTCGGGCCGATGCGCGATCATGTTATGAATCCGCTCCTCACCCCAGGCCGGGATCCACTGCACTTGCTCGATCCCGGTCAAGGCTTCGTTTCGTAGGTTGGCATGGTCCATTTTGATGAACCACTGAGGGGTGGCGCGGAAGATAACCGGGTTGTGGCAACGCCAGCAATGGGGGTAGCTGTGGCGTAGCGTCTTGTCCCCGACCAGGCATCCCCGATCCCGCATAAATTCGGTGATTTTGGGGTTGGCTTCAAATACCTGCAAACCGGCGAAATATTCCGTAGCGGGGACGAAGCGACCTTGATCATCGACCGGATTGTAGACCTCGAGACCGTTCTGAACTCCGATATTGTAGTCATCATGGCCGTGACCCGGAGCGGTGTGAACAGCTCCCGTCCCTTGCTCGAGGGTGACGTGATTGGCCAGCAACGCCACCGACTCCCGATCCAACCAAGGATGGCGAAACGAAAGGCCTGACAAAGAGTCTCCACGCAGCCTGTGCACTACTTTATGATGACTCCAACCACAGTCTTTCGCGACTTCATCTATCAGTGCCTCGGCCAGCAGCAGCAGTCGGCCCTCGACTTCCACCAAGGCGTAATCGAACTTGGGATGAAAACAGATCGCCAGGTTGGCGGGTAGGGTCCAGGGTGTAGTCGTCCAGATCAGCGCCTCAACCTGCCTTCCGGCTAATTGGGGAGCGATCTGCGTGGCGTCTCCCAAGAGTGGGAAGGAGACGTAAACCGAAGGGCTGGAATGTTCAGCGGACTCAACTTCGGCTTCCGCCAAGGCGGTTTCGCATGAGATACACCAGTGGACGGGTTTGAGCCCTTTGTAGACACTCCCCTTTTCCACGAAGCGACCTAGCAGGCGAGCAGTTTCCGCCTCGTAGTCGTAACTCATCGTGAGATAGGGGGCATTCCAGTCACCAAAGACTCCCAGGCGCTTGAACTCCTCCTTTTGAATACGAACGAACTTTTCCGCATATTTGCGGCACTCCTGACGGATCTTCAGTGGTTCCTTCTGGGCTCTCTTGGGCCCGGCAACCTTGATCTCGATGGGGAGCCCGTGGCAGTCCCATCCTGGAACATACGGGGAATCGTAGCCCTCCATGGTTCGTGACTTGACGATGAGGTCCTTCAAGATTTTGTTCAGCGCGTGGCCCAGGTGAATATGGCCGTTGGCATAGGGAGGGCCATCGTGAAGGATGTAAGTCGGGCTTCCTTTCCGCGTCTGGCGAATTTTCTGGTAGAGCTGCTGTTCCTCCCACCGCTGCAGTAGGGTGGGTTCCAGGTTGGGCAGATTGGCCTTCATTTTGAAGGACGTCCGCGGAAGGTTGATAGTCGCTTTGAGATCGAGCGTGTTGACCACGAAATTCTCTCCCCGAAGTTTGAAACTGGACCATTATACGAAAACGTGTGCTTTATCCCGGCTACGCGACTTGAGTCAAGTTTGTGTGCTTGCGATTTTGCTCGTGCCGTCGGATTTTGTGCTTCGTGCTTTGGATGCCAATGGCGACCGGCGGTTTGAGCCAGAGCATCGCTGGCTTCTTGAAACGGATTTTGTGAAATGGATGCGTTGAGACTCGGCTCTGCTTTTCCAGAGTAGGCTGTGCTAGCGGAGGTTGAAGGTCACCTCGATCGATGCCAGAACGTCCACCGGTTGGCCGTTACGGGTCCCCGGCTTGAATCTCCAATTGGCAGCGATTTCCTTGATGGCGCTCTCTTCCAGTCCAAAGCCGAGGCCGCGAATGACCTTGATGCTGTCGGCTCGACCATTCTGACGAATGATGGCCTGCAGCAGAACGACTCCTTGGATCTTGGATTTGATCGCGTCATCCGTATAGCTGGGAGTAGTCTTGACGAGAATTTCAGGCTCGCTCACACCTCCGCCGACGCGATAAACGCCGTCTCCGTCGCCGGTTCCCGTTCCGGGACCGGGTTCAGCCGACAAGCCCTGTCCTTCGAGCGGGCCATCTCCCTGGCCACCCAGAGACGGCGGACCGGGGGGCGCGGTGATGTCGCCAATATTCAGTTCGAGTGCCAGTTGCTCCACGACCTTGGGAATATCCAGCTGCTCTTTCCGGATCGGTTCCGGGGCATGGGGGGTTGGATCTGGGATGGGCACCAGTATGGGCTTGGGTTTGGGAACCACGGGTTTCGGTTTGGGAGGCGCGGCTTCGGGCTGGCCAGCAGCTCCTGCCAGAGTGGCGGGCCGAGCCAACTGTTTGATCACAAAGATTTCGCGCGTCACTTCGAGCGCAGTTTCACCCCAGAAAGGAAGGGTCATCACCAGGAACAGAATGTGCAGCAGAATAGCCAATACGGTGGCCACCGTCCTGGGCCAGCGTTGCGAGACGTCATCACTGAATATGTTCGAGGGATCACCCGCGTACCCGAGCCTCTCAGTGTCGACGATCTTGAGGGCCAGAAGGCGTTCAAGAAAGTCTCTCGCCGATTCGACAAGACCCCGTCGCGTTGCTGACATGTTGTTTTCCCGGATTTGCCCGTTACCTTATTGGTCCAGAACCGTATTGTACGAGTCTCGGGCCACTTCCTTCAAATTTATCCGCTATCTGCTTGTCTTGGACGACAGGAAATCGGAAAAGTCTCAAAAAAGGTCGAGTCTTTCCAAACAGGCAGCTGTGCGAGGAGCGGCCGATGCAATTGGCGATTCGAGTCTGGATCGGAGCTCGATCAGATCGGACAGTTCATCGACATCGTTCCACTCCGGCAGGAGTTCGTAGTCTACCTTGCCCAGGACAGCCAGAGTCTGGGCCAGAACCAGGTCGCTGCCCCAGTCGATTCCTTGAAAAAGGTCGGGCAGAGGCCAGCTCAAGCCTAACAAGTAGTAACCGCCGTCAGGTACCGGGCCGATAACCGCCGGTTTTCGAATCAGCAAGTCGAATGCCCGGCGGATCAGGCTGAGTGGCAGACCAGGCGTATCGCTTCCGATAAAAACTACTCGACGAAAGCCGTGCTGGGTCTCGAGGTAGGCATTCCACAACCTTTCTCCCAGATCGGCCCCCTGCTGCGGGCGGGTGGTTATCGAAGGTGGCAACTGGTGGCTCGATCTCCATGCGGTGGCATCTGCCGGACTGCAGTCGGCCAGAAACAGAATCGTGTCCCAGGCTCCGGCAGCGACGGCCTGCATGGTATCGAGGAGGAACGCTGTGTGCAGCTCGAGGACCAACCCAGCCGAAAGATCTCGAGCCAGTCGGGTCTTAACCCTACCCTCACGCGGGTAGCGTGCGAAGACCAAGACCGCCTCTTGGTCATTCAAAGGAGACCGTGTTCCAGAAGATGTAATCGCGCCAGCTCTCGGGTGCTTCTCGATGATGGAAATGGAGGCGGATTTTCTGAGGGAACCCGGTGGGAGCTTTGGGCCTCTTGACCAGCCGCATGGCAGCCTCTTCGGGAGTCCGATCCCCTTTGCGCCGATTACAGTGCACACAGCAGGTGACGATGTTCTCCCAGCACTTCTCGCCGCCTCGAGCGACCGGCATGACGTGATCGTAGGTCAGCGATGTAGATGGCAAACGCCTTCTGCAGTATTGGCAGCGAAATCCGTCTCGGGCGTAGATATTGTGGCGGCTGAACTTGACCCGATGGTGGTAATGGCGGACCTTCACATAGTGGAGCAACCGGAGAACGGCCGGCATCCGAATGGCCAACGAGACACTCCGGACCTCTTCCTCATATTCCTCGACAACTTCCACTTTGCCTTGAAAGAGCATGCGAATGGCGCGCTGCCAAGAAACAATCTGAAGCGGTTCATAGGTAACGTTCAGGACCAGGGTGCTTGCCATGCTAATCAGCCTACCAGGAGTGGAATAAACTCCTTCGGGCCCATAGGAAAATAGCATAGCTTGAGGACAGATGACACCTAGGAGTCTGCGCGGCAGGAAATGTCCGGGCTGGTGAATAAAATGGCGATATGGGAACGACATTTCGGAAGTACCAGCCGGAGCAGAGCTTCTTGCTACCCCCCTCCCCGCGAGATTGGTTGCCGGAAGATCATCTGTCCTACTTTATCTCCGAAACGGTGGATGAGCTGGATCTGAGTGGATTCTACGCGCCGTACGAAGGGGACGGGCGGCGCAATCGGCCGTTTGATCCGAGGATGATGGTGAAGATCCTGATTTATGGGTACGCGACGGGAACGTTCTCGTCGCGGAAACTGGCTGTTCGAGTGTTGTCGGCGGGTAATTTTCCAGCCCACCGGACGATGGCGGAGTTTCGTCAACGTCATCTCAAAGAGTTCAAGAAACTGTTTGGACAGGTGGCGCGGATCGCGGCCGAGGCGGGATTGGTCAAGCTGGGGCGAGTGGCGGTGGACGGCTGTAAGATCAAGGCCATCGCCAGCAAACATAAGGCGATGAGCTATTCACGGATGTTGGAAGAAGAGAAAAGGCTGGAAGGAGAGATCGCCGAACTGTTGGATCGTGCGCAGCAGGTGGATAAAGCGGAAGACGAGCTCTACGGCGAAGAGAATCAGGGAGACGAACTGCCTGAAGAGTTACGCCGCCGCGAAGATCGGCTGAAAAAGATCGGGGAGGCAAAGCAGCGCGTGGAGCAACGGCAGGCCGAGGCGGATCGGAAGCGCGGCCGCAAGCCCGGAGACGGTCGCAAGAACCCGCGCGGAGGACGCCCCTTCAAGCGGGAGTTGGGAGTTCCCGAGGAGAAGGCCCAAGACAACTTTACAGATCCGGAAAGTCGAATCATGAAGAGCTCTGGGGGATTCGAACAATGCTACAACACGCAAGCCGCTGTGGATGAGGAGACACAGATGATCGTGGCCACGGGGGTTACCAATAACGCGGCCGACAACAGACAATTACTGGGGATGATCGATGCGGTCCAAGAGAACCTGGAGCACCCTCCCGAGCAGGTAGTGGCCGACGCCGGGTATAAGTCCGAGGAGAACTTTGAAGGTCTAGAAGAACGCGAGATCGATGGCTACATCTCTTTGGGCCGAGAGGGGGCGAGATCCAGAGCCGTCGGAAAATCTCCCCGCCACGCTGCGCATGTTCAAGAAGCTGGGCACGGAGGCGGGGCAAACTGTCTACCGCCGGCGCAAGGTGATCGCGGAACCTGTATTCGGCTGGGTTAAACAGGTCCTTGGCTTTCGAACCTTCAGCTTGAGGGGACTCGAGAAAGTGGAAGGCGAGTGGGACCTGGTCTGTCTCGCCCTGAACTTGAAACGCATGAATGGGCGCCTACCCACCTGCTGAGCAGGTTCGGACGGAAAGATGCCCTCCCCCTGGGCTCATTTTCAGCAGTTCGGCCGCCTCTGCAAGCGGAAGCACGATAAAGATCGCCCTTTCTCTTATAGGGCACCCCGAAACATAAACTCAAGAATTGGAAATTCCACGTTGATCAGAAACTCCTGCCGCGCAGACTCCTAGGGGCTTGCAAAGGATCCATGGGTCCAAAGTTCCATTTCCCAGCGATCCCAACCGGTCGCTGGACTTGACTCTACTTGTCAGGGTGACGAACAGGCTCCGTGCAGTTAGAATCGATCCATTGTGATTCGAAGAATACTACTTTTGTTCCTGGTTGGGAGCGGTTTGAGCGGTTCTATAGCTGCCGAGCATTCCCTGACTATTTTCTTTTCGGGTTGGGTCAGGGGAAACTTCCTACCCTGTGATTGAGTGGCTGACCCCACCGGGGGACTGGCCCGTCGGGCCGGTTATGCCGACCGCTATCAGTCCAAGCAACGACATCCCATTCTGCACGTCGATGTGGGTAACTACTTCAAGCCTCGCGGGCCGGGGAGCGATTTGATCAATACCCTGATGAGCGAAAGCTTGGGGGATTTACCGATCAAGGTGCTCAGTCTTACGGCCGGGGATCTAGCCTATTGGCGGGAGCATCTGTCCCGCACTGAGAATCCTGAAACCCATTTCATCTCGGCCAATCTGATCCCGATTGAGGAGGCTGCTCCTGCTCCCGAGACCCACGTAGTGGTGTCCTTCGAACCAGCGGAAACAGGGCTTTCCCGCACCCTTAGGGTGGCTTTCCTAGGCCTGGCCACTCCACAGCGAATCCGGAAGAATTCGGGGTATCGAGCACTCGATCCGGTGGAGGCAATTGGTCGTGTGAAGGACTCTGTCCTGGCGCGTAGCGACCTTCAGATATTGCTCACAGAGCTTCCTAGGGAGGAGATCCGCCGCGTGATCGAAGCCCATGGTGAGCTCGATGTCGTGATACGCGGAGAGCGCCGATTCGTTCTCGAATCTGCGCAGACGATCCAGCAGACGGTTGTCGTGACCGCCGTGGAACGGGGCCGTTCGCTGGGACAACTCCGCCTCGATCTCCAACCCGATCTCCAGATCGGATCCGCCATCCTCGAGCTCATCGAAATGGGGAGTGGGGTTGTGGCGGACCCTCAAATGGCCGTTAAAGAAGCCCAACTCGTCGAGAAGTTGCCGTGAAGAGGAATCACGACATGCGTACTCTGAACTCCTTGTTGGGCGATTTTCTGCAGAGTTTTCAGGACGATCCAGAGAAGACTGAGCTGTTTCTTCGCGAGCTGTGGCCTGATCTCGTGGGCCCCCAACTGGCTCGCCGAACCCGGCCCCTCCGGCTCCGTCAGGGGAGGCTTCAGATCGGGGTTTCCGCAGCCCAATGGGTGCGCGAACTGGAACCCTTCTCCGAGAGCATTCGCGATGCCGTCAACCGATTTTGGGGCACCCGTCTGGTTTCCGCCGTGGAGTTTCAAGTTCGGGGCTAGGAGCCCGTCTTAGGAGCTCCTGCTCCCAGTTTTGAATTTCGTGCCTCTCCGAACTCGCTTCTCTATATGCCATAATATGTTTCATGAAAGGCGCCAGCGTGATTCTACCGCTCGTTTTGGCTCTCCTGCCACTATCCTCGTTGATGGGCCAGGAAGTTGACCTGGCCTCCTCTTATTTCCACTTTACACGGGCCAAAATGTATGAGGCTGACAGTCAGTGGGAGGAAGCACTGGCCGAGTATGAGAAGGCTCTCCAGATCGACCCTCAGAGTGGCCGCCTCCACTACGATTTTGCGAGTGCTCTTCTGCAAGCTCGGCGTCCCAACAAGGCGATTGCGGAATGTGAGATTTCGATTGAACTTGATCCCGGAAAAGCTGAGGCTTATTTGCTGCTGGGACAAATCTATCGTAGTCAGTTAAATGACGGCCAGCCGGAAATCCTGGACAAAGCGATCGATTCCTTCGAAAAAGGGTTGGCGATCGAAGCTTCCAATATCGAAGGGTTGTTTTACCTGGGTCGTCTTTACGTTTTTCGTGGCCGAAATGAGGATGCGGTGGAAGTTTACGGCCAGCTCGTTGAAGCTCGGCCCGATATTCTGAGCGCCCATCAACAACGTGCTGAGAGTCTGATGACGCTAGGCAAGACGGCCGAAGCCATCGAGGCCTTGGAATATGCTCTCAAATACCACCGCGACAACATCGAGCTGTATCTCAGTCTCGGGAGATTGCTGGAGCAGGTCGGCGAAACGGATAAGGCCCTCGAAGTTTACGATCTCTCTCAACAGGTCCAAGCGAATCCCCATGTGCAGTTTCGACAGGGGTCGATACTGCTGTTGTCGGGTCGCTACGAGGACGCGGTGGAGCGACTGCGTCAGGCCACCGAAGGGGCTCCCGAGAACCTGGATATCAAAGTTGAGTTGGGCAAGGCGCTGGACGCCAGTCGCGACTACCAGGGCGCGGCCGATGTGCTCGAGACAGTACTGGAAAAGGAACCCACAAAAATCGAGGCCCTGTACTACTCGGCCTCCGCCCTTCGAGCATTGGGGCGTCGCCAGGAAGCGATTGCGCGGGTTCAAAAGCTGCTGGATATGACACGACGGCCAGCCAGCGACTACACCCCTCAGAATACTGACTATCGGGCCCGCTTCAAGTCCTTCCTGGCTCTCATTTTCCAGGAGGATCGCCAATACGACGAAGCCATCCGCTTGTTTCGCGAAGTGATGGAAGACAAACCGGATGATTTCCGCGGCAAACTGGGGCTGATCTATGCTTTGCGTGAGGCCGATCGCATTGATGAGGCGCTGCAACTGAGCGAAGAGCTTCAGAATGAAGAGCCCGAAGACGTCGATATCCTCGTCACCCGAGCCCGCATGCAATCCGCGGCCGGGCTTCTCGAAGCTGCTGTGGCAATCGCTGGAAGCAGAGCTCTCGGGGGAACCGGACTCGCAAGAGGATATCGACTTGTTGCTGACACAGAGCCAGCTCTATTCGGAACATGAGGAGTTCGCGAAGGCGGAGACAACCATTGTCAACGCTCTTCGCGATCGGCCCCAGGATGAGCGCCTCCGATTTCAACTTGGAGCGCTGCGAGAAAGACAAGGTAAGTTCGATGAAGCCGGAAGTGGCTTTCCGTGAAGTTCTGGAAGCTGATCCCGAGCATGCCGCGGTTTTGAACTACTTGGGATACATGCTGGCGGACATGGGGGTGCGTTTAGAAGAAGCCCGGGATTACATTCAGAAAGCGCTCGAAAAGGACCCGTATAACGGGAGTTATCTAGACAGCCTGGGATGGGTTTACTTCAAACTCGACGATCTCGAATTGGCCGAGAAGAATCTGGTTCTGGCGTCTCAAATCAACGATGCAGATCCGACGATTCTGGAACATCTCGGCGATTTGTATTACAAACTAGGCGACTTGAACAAAGCTCGCCAGTACTACGAGCAGTCAGTTCACTTCGCCGAAGAAGAGGACGAGAAGGTCAAGGTGGAAGAAGAAACTAGCCGCTCTTCTGAAGGAACTTTCCAAGTCCAACTAGCGAGGGCGATTATCGGGATGAAAACTCTTCTGAACGAAAGCGCCTTTCGATCTTGCCCCGTTCGTGCTTGAGATTTCCTCGTGCTTCGGAATTCGTGCTTCGTGCTTACTAGCAGCTGCCGCTGGTCGGTTTGAGGCGGAGCTTAGCTGGGGGTCTGTCCCCAGCTTCTCCAAATTGCTGCACGACTGAGGGGCTGCCCTAAACGCCATGGCTGATGCTCTGACCCTCCCGGCTTTCGCCAAGATCAATTGGATCCTGAAGATCCTGGGGCGCCGGAAGGATGGTTACCACGAAGTCCTGACCTTGCTGCAGACAATCGATCTTCACGATTTGATTCATGCAGAAGTATCTGCCGGGAGGGGAATCTCCTTGCGAGTGCGGGGTGCCGATCTGCCAGAGACGGACGCCAACCTGATCTGGAAAGCAGCCGAAGCATTCAGAAGGCGGACTGGAAGCGAAGGACATTTTCACTTCGAATTGGAGAAGCGGATCCCAGTCGGGGCAGGGCTCGGGGGAGGGTCCTCCGATGCTGCCGTGGCACTGCTGGCATTGAATTCCCTGCTCGGCCGGCCCTTGAGGTCAGCAGACCTGAACTTCATGGCAGCCGGACTCGGCTCGGACGTTCCCTTTTTTCTGCTGGGAGGGACCGCACTGGCAAGCGGGCGAGGAGAATTGCTGGACCCCTGGGACGATGCCCCACAGTGTCGCCTTTTGCTCTTTTGTCCTGGATTCCAGATCCAGACCGGGGAGGCTTATTCATTGGGGAAATGGCCCTCTCTGGAGACAGCCTTGGAGTTGACAAAGGCTGAGGCGAATAATAGAATTCAGCGTTTTCAAGGCCGGATCAGTCGCTCGCTGCCGGTGTGGGATCTGGTGGAGAATGACTTCGAGCGCCCGCTACTCGAAAGTTATCCCGAATTGAGCCGGGTACGGACCTTATTGACCCGGGCGGGTTGCGAAGACATAGTAGTGTGCGGGAGCGGATCTACGACTCTCGGAATTCCTCGGGCGGGGCAATTCGAGACAGCTCGTACTCGTTTACAGAATGCAGGTCTGGGGATTGTCCTTCCCAGCCGGACTCTTTCCCGCCAGGACTATCTAAACCGATTCGAGGCCAGGATCACCGAGTGAAACTGGAATGACCAAACTCAAGATCTTTTCAGGCACCTCTAATCCAGAGCTGGCCAAAGATATTTGTGAGTACCTGAACTTGCCGTTGGGCCGGGTCAAGCTCCGGCGCTTTAGTGATGGCGAGGTCAACTTCCAGGTCCTCGAGAACGTCCGTGGAGCAGACGTTTTCTTGTTGCAGCCGAGTTGTCCTCCCGCTAATGAAAGCATCATGGAGCTTCTCCTGATGGTGGATGCTTTCAAGCGAGCTTCGGCGAGTCGAATCACCGCCGTGATGCCCTACTATGGCTACGCTCGCCAGGACCGAAAAGATCGCCCTCGGGTGCCGATATCGGCCAAGGTGGTGGCGGATTTGCTGACGTCCGTCGGAGTCGACCGCTTGCTTACAATGGATCTTCACGCCGGGCAGATCCAAGGATTCTTCAACATTCCAGTCGATCATTTGTTCGCCACTCCGGTCATCCTCGACTTCTTGCGAGAGCTCGACTTTGAAGATCTAATGATCGTATCCCCGGATGCGGGGGGAGTCGAGCGGGCTCGCTTCTTCGCCAAGTACTTGGAGACCAGTCTAGCCATCATCGACAAACGGCGGCCCGAAGAAAATCAGGCCGAGGTGATGCTCATCATCGGAGATGTGGACGGCCGAGACGTGTTGATTGTCGATGATCTGGTCGACACCGCTGGGACCATTGTCAAGGCAACAGAGGCTTTGCGTAAACACGGCGCCAAGCGCCTGTTGGCAGCAGCCACTCACCCAGTCCTCTCCGGGCCCGCTATTGACCGGCTCGAAAAATCTGACTACGAGATGATCATCGTCACCGATTCAATCCCGCTCCCTGAAAAGAAGCGGATTCCTAAAATTAAAGTCTTGAGCGTTGCCCATCTTCTGGGTGAGGCCATTCTGTCGATTCATCAAGAGACTTCGGTGAGTCGACTCTTTATCAAGCCCTGAGCGTTTCCACCCGAAAAACGGGAGAATAAGACCATGCCTGAGATACAAGTCAAAGCCGATGAACGAACTGAGCTGGGCAAGAATTCGAGCCGCCGACTTCGCCGAGCCGGAAAGATCCCGATCGTGGTGTACGATCGTGGACTCGATTCCATCTCCTTGACCGTGGATCCGCGCGACCTGATTCATGTCCTAAAGGCAGAGCACGGCCAGAACACGATTTTCAAGGTTAGCTATGGCAAGAGCACCCAGGACGTCTTGATTCGGGACATCCAGCTGGATCCGGTGCGAGGCACTCTGATGCATGCCGATCTGCAAAAAGTGGCCATGGATCAGATTATGACCTTCGGAGTTCCAGTGGAACTCACGGGGGAGTCTCCGGGCATAGAACTGGGTGGGCAACTCGAGTTCGTTAGCCGAGAAGTTGAAGTCGAATGCCTGCCCGGCGATGTGCCCGAATCGCTGGTCGTGGATATTTCGCAACTCGAAATCGGCGACAATCTGCGGGTGGCTGATTTGCAGGTCGATCCCAGCAAGATCACGGTTCTCACGGACGCGGGTGTGGTGCTACTGGCGGTAGTGCCTCCGGTGGCCGAGGAAGAAGAAGAAGAGGAGGAAGAGGAAGAGATTGAGATTGATGAGCCCGCAGTCATCCAGAAAGGCAAAGCCGATGATGACGAAGCGGGAGAGGATGAATAGCGGGCTGCCCGGTGTATGTGCTTTGCGGGCTCGGAAATCCAGGCTCCCGATATCGCCTGACGCGGCACAACGCCGGGTTCATGGTGCTGGATCGAATCGCTCGCGGTTGCGGTCGGCGTTTTCGAAGCGGCTTGAGCCAGGGGGAGACTTGCCTCGTAGAGCTGGGTGACGGAGAGGTTCTGCTGCTCAAACCGACTACTTTCATGAATCGAAGTGGACCTGCCGTTCGCGAACTGCTGGAACGTTTCCAGGTACAGCTCAGCGATCTTCTGATCGTGTATGACGAGGTTGCTCTACCCTTCGGGAAGATTCGGCTTCGGCCTTCAGGCAGTGCGGGTGGTCACAAAGGAATGAAGTCGATCCTGGAGCTTTTGGGCACTCGGGAGATCCCGCGGCTCAGAATTGGGGTAGCCGGGGAACAGGAGCCGGAAGACCTGGCCGAATATGTTCTCTCTGACTTCCACCGGGACGAAATGGCGGTGTTAGATGAGGTATTGGATCGGGCCATCGATGCGATCGCGGCGTGTTTCCGTGACGGCGTCCAGAAAGCCATGGCCAGATTCAATTAGGGGGTCTCGCAGTCGACTGCGAGATGCTAAACAGGACTTGAAGGGGCGAAATCCAAACGAGGTTACATGCACTCATGACTGATTTGTACATATTCTTCCCCTTTTTGGGGCTGGTCGGCTTGTTTTTTGCCGGCCTCACTTACCTCTCGATCAAGAAGATCGAGGTCAAGAATCCACTCATGCTCGAGATCTCTGATGCCATTCACGATGGAGCTATGGTCTTCCTGAAACGTGAATACTCGATTTTGGTGGCATTTATTACGCTGATCTTCATCCTCTTGAGTTGGAAAATTTCGCTCTGGACAGGCACTGCTTTCGTGCTGGGAGCCCTCAGCTCAATGCTGGCCGGGTTCTTTGGATTGAAGGCTGCCACCCGCGCCAATGTACGGACCGCGCAGGCTGCCAACCAGTCTGGGATGGCGCAGGCTTTGAATGTGGCGTTCTCGGGGGGCGCCGTCATGGGCTTGTCGGTGGCCGCTCTCGGGATGATCGGGATTTCCATTGCCTTCATCCTGGCCACCCGGGGAGTGCTGGAAATCTCGGATATCAGCGGTTTCGCCATGGGTGCCAGCTCGATCGCCCTCTTTGCCCGAGTGGGAGGCGGAATTTTTACCAAGAGCGCCGATGTCGGAGCCGATCTAGTGGGAAAGATCGAAGCGGGAATCCCAGAAGATGATCCGCGCAACCCAGCCACCATCGCGGACAACGTAGGAGATTGCGTCGGCGACACCGCGGGCATGGGAGCCGACATCTTCGAAAGCTACGTCGGTTCAGTGATCGCCACGATCGCGCTGGCAGCCACGGGTGCCTCTCAGGTGCTCGGAATCAGCGATCAGAATCGGATTGACTACATGGCGCTTCCCTTGCTTGTGATCGCCGTTGGTCTGATTGCTTCGCTGCTGGGGGTGGCTTCGATTCGAATCTTGAGGAATCTCGGACCTGCTCAGGCACTCCGTTACTCAACCTTTGTGAGTGCCGGACTGCTGCTGATTGGATCCTTTCTGATCATCAATTCGATGGGGCTGGAGATTGGCATCTTCTATTCCATCTTAATGGGGACGATCAGTGGTATCGTGATCGGCCTGATCACAGAATGGTATACGGCGGCCAGTCCAGTCAAACGAATTGCCGAAGCTTCACAAACTGGCGTTGCAACCAACATCATTGCCGGTTTGGCGGTCGGCATGCAGTCGACTGCCCTTCCCGTTCTGACGATCTGCGCCACGATTCTGGTTGCTAATAACTACGCCGGTCTTTATGGGATTGGGATCGCCGCGGTAGGCATGCTGGCCACGGTGGGGGTGACCATGTCGGTTGACGCTTACGGACCGATTGCCGATAACGCAGGTGGCATCTCCGAGATGGCTGGGCTGGGACCCGAGACTCGTAAGATCACGGACGGCCTCGACTCGATTGGGAATACCACCGCCGCAATCGGCAAAGGCTTTGCCATCGGCTCGGCGGCACTGACCGCGCTGGCCCTTTTTTCGGCCTATAGCCAAACCGTCGGCTTGGGAACCCTTAACTTGCTTGATCCCAGGGTCGTAGTTGGCTTCTTCATTGGGGGCATCCTGCCTTTCTTCATAGCCGATTTGACGATGTCTGCAGTCGGGCGAGCAGCTTTCAAGATGGTCGAAGAAGTCCGTCGTCAGTTTCGCGAGATCGAGGGGTTGATGGAAGGAACAGCCAAACCGGATACTGCCCGCTGCGTCGATATTTCGACACGGGCCGCACTCGGTGAAATGGTGATTCCAGGTGTGACTGCGATAGCTGCCCCGGTGCTGGTCGGGCTCCTGTTAGGCGCAAATGCGCTGGGCGGGACACTGGCTGGCGCTACCCTTACCGGAGTCCTCATGGCACTGTTCATGTCTAACGCAGGCGGGGCCTGGGATAACGCAAAGAAGATGATAGAGGGGGGCTTCCTGGGAGGCAAGGGATCCGAGCCCCATAAGGCTGCAGTGGTGGGAGATACGGTTGGTGATCCGTTCAAGGATACCAGCGGTCCATCCATGAATATTCTGATCAAGTTGATGTCGATTGTATCGCTAGTCATCGCGCCGATTTTGAAAGGTTGATGAGCGAAGCATCTGTGGTACACTCAACGTTTTTCTGAGCATTGAGGAACGAGATCATGTCCATGAGACGATACGAAGTAGTGTTCGTTCTCGCTCCCCTGTTGACGGAGGATGAGGTCAAGACTCAAATCGAGACCTACTCCGATGTCGCCGCGGAAAAGGGAGCCCAGGTCTTGCAGGTCGACGAGTGGGGCAAACGCCGCCTCGCTTTTCCAGTCAAGAAGAACAAAGAAGGAATCTATGTGATTCTGACCCTCGAAGAGGGCGGCGCCGACGCCGTGACGGAATTGGAACGACGATTCCGAGTATCCGAAGCGGTCATCCGTTTCCTGACAGTTCGAGTTGACGAAGATCTGAAGAGAGCGGAGAAATTTGGTGCCCGCCGCAAGCGGCGCAAGGGGCTCCCAGCGGAGACAACGCCGACTCGGGCTACGGAACCTGTGACAGCAAGCAAGCCCAAAGAGCCTGCTCCCGAAGCCGCAGCAGCAGCCGAAGAGATTACTGAGGAAGTAGTTAAGGAGCCGCCGACTGCTACCCAGGGGGCTGGCGAAGAAGCTCCCGAGGAGGCTCCCTCCGATGCCGAACCGGCTGCCGAGGAAGCTCCTGCCGAGGCTTCGGAAGAAGTTCCAGCCGAAGAAGCTGCCAGTGAGGAAGTGTCTACTGATCCTGAACCGGCCCCGGAAGAAGTCACTGCTGACGAACCTGCTGAACAGACCGAGGGTGAAGAAGAAGCCACAGACGCTGAAACCGTCGAGGAGAAATAGCTATGGCTCGACGACGAAAATTCTGCAAGTTTTGCGCCGACAACGTCGATTACATCGATTACAAAGACACCAAGGCGCTATCCCAGTATATCCCGGAAAGGGCCAAGATCCTGCCTCGTCGGATTTCGGGAGTCTGCTCTCCCCACCAGCGAAAGTTGGCGCGCGCCATAAAGCGGGCCCGGCATCTGGCTCTGCTCCCATACGCTGGAGACTAACCAGGGAATCAGCTCTCGCCGTAAGAGCCAATTCATTGAGAGTGAATCATGCAAATCATATTGACCGATGATGTTGCGAACCTTGGCTGGCGGGGGGATATCGTCAGTGTGGCGAATGGCTATGGCCGGAATTTTCTGATCCCCAAGGGTTTGGCTCTGCCAGCCACCGAGGGGAATCGTAGGGTTGTCGAAGAGCAGCGGGTAGCTCTGTCCAAAAAGGATACCCAATTTAAGGAAGCGGCTGAAGTGGTGGCAGCCGATCTATCCAAACACCATGTCGTCATCAGCCGCAAATCAGGCGACACTGGAGTGCTCTTCGGTTCCGTTACTACCAAGGACATCGGCGAGGTATTGGCAGGTGGAGGGTATCAGGTGGATCGCCGCAAGATCTCGCTCGAGCACGCCCTGAAAGCCATCGGGAACTTCCATGTCGAGGTCGCTTTGCACAGTGAAGTCAAAGTCCAACTACTGGTTTCGGTAGCTCCGGAAGGGGACGAGCCGGTGGCACGAGTTCTTCACAAGGGCGAAGAGAGCGACGGTATCTTCGAAGAGATCGAGGATCGTGTGAAGTTGATTCCGTCAAGCCAGGAGCCGGCCAGTCCGGAAGCGCCGCCCGAGCCTGACCCCGACCCCTCCCGCAGCGATCCAGCGTAAATTTCCGCAATCGGAAACTACCCTTCCCAATCTCACGAGACGAGTTGGCAGGAGTTAACCTCATCGCACATCAGAAAGGAGAAAAACACTGGTTGGCTACTTTCCAATGTGAGAGTTGCGATGGGAGACGTAAAATCTGGAACATCGCCGAAGAAGTCTGGGCCCGGTCCGGCAATCTCATTTAAGGACCAACTTAAGGGACTTGCAGCGAGTTGCACAGTGCCTGCCAGGAGCGTCCTATCGAACAATCTTGCGGTGATCGTGGCATTGGTAGCTGGGTCGGGGTTGATGACAATCAGAGCCAGATACTCGACCTCGGTAGGTACCTCCAGGCTGAAGAAGCGCGTAGCCTCGGTCAATGCGGGCACACTGATGATTGAAACTGTCGTCGAATTCGGGTCGATAGATTGGAAGATTGTTTGGCTAGAGACTGCGCCTGCGGCGACAGTCATTCGGGCGTATCCCAGCTTTTCAGGAGTGACGCTTCCAGTCGTGCGGCTCGTGGAAACTCCTCCCTGCTGCAACTCGATCTCGAGCGAAGTTTGGGGCCCCGAGCCGAAGTCAAGAGGCAGGCCTTCACCTGCTGCGTCGAGGAAATCGATAGCCACCGAAACCACCGTGTCACCCTCGTTGTGGAATGTCAGGGAGGTATGAAAGGTGTCGTTTTCCGAAAGTGGACCCTGGCCGTAGGCGACCAGGGGGAAGTAGTAAACGCCAGGAGCCAAAGAGCCTTCTGAGGAGGCCGGAGCTTGGACGGCCTGTCCGGGATTCTGCGCCGATTCCTGGTAAAGCCCCGGCACATCAACTGCTACGACTTGTCCGGTGTTCCCCAACACTTCTCCGAGAAGAACAGCCCGGTTGCCGCTGAGCGGATTCTCGGGAGGAAGAAACGCCAAGTCGTTTCCGCCCGGGGACTGAAGCCAAGGAACCAGGCTCCCGTCAAATGGAGTCACCAGGCTAATCCGCCCCGGACCGCGCTCCACCACGAATAGATGGAAGGATTGGGAGCAGGAGGTGCCGTGTCGTTGCAGGCCTAGTATTTGTACGGGTAAATCCAGCCCTGCCACGACTGGGCGGCTGGCTCCCACTCCGCGTTCGATCACGAGGATTTGTCCCGTCGTCCGGTCCGAAAGGTAGATGTTGCCGCTACACTGATCGGCGGCAATACCGCTGGCCGATACGCCCCCTAAGATCAGCCCTTGGCGGATCGGCTTTGCTGCTTCGACAGTGGCCGGCGCCAAAAGCCCGCGGTTCAATTCTAAGGCTGATACAATTCGGATCTGGGTCGCCTCGGCGATCAGGAGTTCTCTCGTCACTGGGTTGATTGCGATGGCTGTCGGAGACTCGAGCCCGGTGACCACATCCGTGATCTGTCCGCTCTCGGGGTCAAGGCGAATGATCCGGCCTGAGGTGTTACCCGCCAGCAGTAAGTACTCTCGCCCGTCGCCTGCGGCAAAGGGGACCATCTTCGGGATGTCTTCAGCCATGAAATCGGCAATTTTTTGCCGGGGTATCGACGAAACATTGAAGATGGCCGAGTCGACTTCGGGTTGCGAACCGTGGCGTGAGGACGTCTCGAGCGGAGCAACTGACCCTGCCAGCTCAGAGGTATAGAGCTGCTTCAAACCCGCTAGATAGGCCACCGACTGGACTACCCCCGAATCGCTCACGAGCAATTGTCTGCTCAGGACATCGACACTGGCGCTGGCGGTCTGGTTGGCGGCCTGGGCCGTCACGGTGACCGGCAGGGGACTCGGGGCCGAAGCGGGGGCACTGAGGACTCCGGCCGCTGAAATAGTCCCGGTGATGCTGTTGCCCCCCTCATTGCCGTTGACACTCCAGACCGGATCGACCATCGTCCCGTCAAGTAGAAACTGCTGCTGTGTCCCAGGAGCGAGGACGGCGAGAGGCGGGCTGACTCTCAGCGTTGGACTTTCCCGATCGGGGCGGAAATCGGTAGGAACCGGCTGGGTAGGGATGTTGGCCAACACTCCGCTGGTATTCCCAAAAAGAGACGTGAGGAAGACCGGCACGTCGCTGCGAACCCAAATGAAGCCACCGGCTTGATCGGCTGCCTCGGGGATGAGTTCCTGGATCAGCTTGGAGATTCTCTGACCTGGCTGGAGAACGGTAGTGAAGGTCCCCAGGACGGTTCCATCTGCAGCCACCGCTAACACTCGGACATTTGCAGCCAAAGTGCCACCGTTCAGGATTGCGACCCCAGTAAAGAAATCAAGAGCGGTGGCAAGATGGGAAAAGACGGCCTGGTTGGTGCCGGCCGCTACCGCGGACACAGCTGCTGTCGAGTTGTTGGTGACCAGTCGGTAGCTCAGCGAGCCGTTGACGGCCTCGGCCGTCGAATCCACCCGAATCCAGCCGTCGAGGGTCTTGCTACCGAAGAATCCGAAGAGCTCCTCCAGATCGAGCCGTGCGATCTGGCCTGACTCGAGACCCAACGTGACCGGATTGTTGGCCAGATCTTCACTTCCAAACAGAGCCCCGTCCTGCTGGAAGGCAGTAACGGTGACGAGGGCCATTTCATCTGAATAGTTGATCAGAGCCAGCAGCGTCCGGAACGGATGGAGCACCGCCATCTGTGGAAAGAACAGCGTATTGAGGGTCTCGCTTGCCGGGCGGGCGTTCGAACCCAACAGATCACCCGTCCCCCGAACGACACTAAAGCCTCCGATTTCGATGTTGGAACTGGCAGTGACGTAGCGAGCGTCGTCGTCGGAAGTAGCGGTTTGAGGATTTTCCTGGAAGAACTTCTCAGTATCCAGTCGCAGGATGCCTTGACTGGGTAGAGTGACACTCCGAAGCTGGCTGGTCCCGCTCCCCGCCAGCAGCAACTCGACGGCCGCCTCGACCGGCCCAGGATTGATCAAGTTCAGTTCGGTTGAGAAATCGCTGTCGATGCGTACTTCGTTGAAGATGATACGTTTGGACAATTGGGGCAAATCTGCCCCATCAAAAATGCCCACATCGGGCAGGTCCAGAAAGAGAAAGAAGCCGGTCAAATTGTCGCTTGAGCTGATGCCCTGGAACCAGGCAATAGTGTCGGGATCGAGTCCGGTTCCAAAAAGGGAGGCGGTCACGTCGGCGAACTGACGACCTGACTCGATGGTAATCGATACCGGGTCAAGCAGCCGCTTCCCATCCTCTCCATAAGGGGTCAAGGTCATGCTGGCCAGTTCATCATTGGGATTAAGGACAGCGATGCCGGTGACAATTGTGGGATCGAAAGACAGCCGGGGGAAGTTGAGGACGGTGCCCCCGCAGACAAGCTCGACCAGGGCCATGTTCGCCAGTAGAACAGATGTAAAACATCGAGCTAAAACCCGCATTTGCCGACCTCACTGGCGGCGTCGCGAACGGAAGAACTGGCTGGAGAGCCGAGGGAAGATCGCGGCTATATGTCGATAATGATAGTCGATCCATTTGGCTTTGTCACTGGCAGTCTGACCCCTTCTCACACGGGCTCCTGGGCAAATCGACCGAAGCGCCCCAAGTCTGAATTGCAAGTCGAGAGGGAGACCGCCAACGACTGGACCTTGAGAATTTCCTCTCTCTACCGGGCTTGCAAACCGCTGTATTGAACCTGCTTTGCGGGATCCTTGGCCGCTTCGTGAGTTTTCCTCGATTCCCGGCCTGCGATGGAGGATCAAATTGAGTTACACTTCCCCCGGATGGCTTCCATTCCCCACGCGACCGACATTACATTGCAAAAACCTCTGCCCCATAATCCAGAGGCGGAGACGGCTGTTTTGGGTGCGATTCTACTCAATAATACGCTCTTCGATCAGGCTGCCGAAAAGCTCATTGCCAGCGATTTCCACCTAACAGCCCACCAGCATATTTTTTCCAAGATGGCCCAGTTGTCAGCGCTTACTCGGCCTATCGACGCGGTCACTCTGCGCGAGGAGTTAGTCAGGGATAACTTGCTCGAAGAGATCGGCGGGGCCAGCTATCTGGCATCTTTGATGGACGGTGCCTTTCGCATGTCCAACATCGAGCAGTACACCCGAATCGTCAAGGAAAAGGCGATCCTACGCCAACTCATCCACTCGGCCAACGACATCCTGGTGCGCAGCTTTTCCAACGAAGAAGAGGCCTCCGATCTCCTTGAGGCGGCTGAAAAGGCGATCTTCGAACTGGGACAGGAGAAGATTCAAGTAGGGTTCGCACAGCTCGAGCAGTTGCTACCTGACACGTACAAGCATCTCGAACAGCTCAATCGGCAGCAGGAGCTCATCACCGGTATCGCAACCGGATTCACCCAGCTGGATCAGCTGATGTCGGGAATGCAGCCGGCTGACCTGATTATCCTTGCGGCCCGCCCCGGATGCGGCAAGACCAGTCTGGCCTTGAATATTAGCCAGCACGCTGCGATCGGCCAGAAAAAGACAGTCGGGATCTTCAGTCTGGAAATGAGTTCCCAGCAAGTGGTCACTCGACTCCTCTGTTCGGAGGCTCGGGTCGATAGTCATCGAGTACGCACTGGGCGTCTTGCAAAGCGGGATTGGGCCGAGTTGACGAAGGCCATGAGCCGCCTTTCCCACGCCCGCGTCTTCATCGATGACTCGGCTTCCCTTTCCATCATGGAGATGCGCTCGAAGGCTCGGCGCCTGAAGTCTGAGCACGATCTGGACCTCCTCATAGTTGACTATCTTCAGCTGATGTCGGGCAAAGGGAACGATGGGCAGCGGTTCGAAAGCCGGGAGAAGGAGATTGCGGCGATCAGTCGTTCCCTCAAGGCCATGGCCAAAGAGATAAAGGTTCCAGTGCTAGCCCTTTCTCAGCTCAGTCGAGCTCCCGAGCAGAGACGAGGCAACCATCGTCCGCAACTGTCTGATCTGCGCGAGTCGGGATCCATTGAACAAGATGCCGATGTGGTTCTCTTCATCTTCCGTGAAGACATGTACAAGAAAGCGGAAGACCGCGACGAGGATTCGGGCGTGGCCACGATCATCATTGGCAAGCAGCGTAACGGACCGACGGGTGAAGTCAAGCTGGCTTTTATCGAGGAGTGGACCAAGTTCGAGAACCTGGCCCATGAAATGGAATGAGTCGCTGCTGGTTGGAAATCTCCGGCTCCCGGATTCGTGCCAACATCGATCTGATTCGCTCGCGAATTCCAGCCGAAGCCGAGATCATTGCCGTCGTCAAGGCCGATGCTTATGGGCTCGGTGTCGGGAACATCCTGCCTGTTCTGCTGGACTACGGAATCCATCACTTCGCAGTCGCCACCCTGGAAGAGGCTATCGAGTTGCGCTCCCGCTCAGTGGAAGACTCGATTCTGGTTCTGGGTGGGTGCCTCGAAGGAGAAGTGGCGGACTTCCAGAAGTATGATTTGACGACGGCCGTCTTCAGCGCCGATTCCGTTCCTCCGGAGGAGGTTCGCGTGGAACTAGAAATAGATACCGGGATGACCCGGCTCGGCGTTCCCTGGAACCGGGTTTCCGAGTTCGTCGGGGATCACGATCTTCGCTTGGAAGGGGTCTATTCCCAGTTCGCCTCGGCCGACCTCGATCCCGGCTTCAGCCAGCTCCAATTGAAGCGCTTTCAAACCGCGACCGACGGCTTGTCTTGCCCCCGCCATATGTGCAGCACTCCGGCATTGGCCTTTCCCGAAGCCTATCTCGACAGGGCTCGGGTGGGTCTGGCGCTTTACGGGATGGGCTCGCCTTCGATTCAACCTCAGCTGCAGCCGGCCGTGACTTGGAAGACCCGAATCCTGGCCGTCAATGAAGTTCCAGCCGGTCGTGTGGTGGGGTATGGCGGCACCTTCTCAACCCAGCATGCCAGCCGCATCGCGGTTCTGCCTGTCGGTTATGCCGACGGCTTTTCCCGGGCCTTGTCAAATTGCGGCAGAGTCCTGGTGAGTGACCGTTTGGCGCCCGTAGTGGGCCGCGTCAGTATGGACTTCACAACGGTAGACGTTACCGATCTGGCGGTTCAAGTCGGCGACCCCGTCACCTTGATGGAGGCTGATTCGGCTTCCCCCATCGGTCCCCATGAATTCGCCCGCCTGCACGACACGATTGCCTATGAAGTCCTCACATCGGTCGGTGGCCGGGTTCGGCGCGTTCTAGTGGATTGACCCTCTGGCAACAGCTGGAAAGCTGCGCCAAATGGCACAGCCTGCAAACTATGGAGAAGATCCCGTCGTCCCTCGATACTCAACCGATCGTAGCCCGCATGGACGATCTCTTGGAGCGCTGCTTCCCTTCGCTCCAGCGCCTCGAGCTTCGAATCGTGGAACTGCCACTGATCGAGAGCTTCCAGTCTGCCATTGGGAAAAGGCAGACTCGTCAGGCCCTGCTTGTTCGCTGGTGGAGCGGATCCGATGCCTGGGGAATTGCCGAGTGCGCCTGCCGGCCAGATCCATACTATTCGGCTGAGTATGTGGAAGCTGCCCTCCTCACTATCGAAACCCAGATTGCTCCTCAGTTGGAGCGAAATCTTTCCTTGGCTCAACTGGTCAAAACGCTGGACCGCATTCGGGGATGGGAGTTTACCCGGGCTGCCGTCCTCGATGCGGCTCTGGATTGTTTGCGCCGAAACAAAGAAGGCGGACTGCTGCTCGAATCGTGGCACGCTTCGCCACGGGCTCGGATCCGGGCAGGGGTCGCTCTCGGCATTTACTCGGATCCAAAGGACCTGATCGGGCGCATCCAGCAGGCAGTGGAAGATGGCTACCAGCGGATCAAGCTGAAACTCAGGCCCGGACTTCCGTCCGGCTACCTGGAACAGGTCCGCCAAGATTTTCCTGAAATCATGCTGGGATTGGATGCCAATGGATCTTTCGGCCGCACCTCCATGGGTGAGCTGGACGGCTTGCAAGAGATCCAACCTGCGATGCTCGAACAGCCCTTTCCCCCGGACCGACTGGACCTCACGCAGGCCCTCAAGCGGTCCATTCCTGAGTTGAGAATCTGCCTGGACGAAAGCATCCACGGAGTGGGTGATCTGAGCACGGCATTCCTGCTCGACGCAATCGATGAACTGAACCTGAAAACCTGCCGTGTGGGCGGAGAGTTGTCGGCCATTCTGGTGGCCGATCTAGCCGAGCAGCAACGGGTGCCGGTTTGGGTAGGTGGGATGTTCGAGACCGGAATCGGGCGTTCCGCCAATCTTCGTTTCGCCGCCTACTTGGCCGGCGACACAATTCATGATCTGAGCCCATCCAGTCGCTATTTTGAAGAGGATTTGATCGAGTCGCCGATTCAAATGGACTCTGAGGGATGGATCGACGTCCCGACCGGGCCTCCAGTGATTCGTGAGGAGCTGATCGATCAGCTATCGACACGAATCGTACACATCAGGATCGACAAATGAAACTGGATTTTCTCATAGAAGGAGCCCTGGTCTTCGACGGCGAGCAGGAAGAACCTAAGCGGATGGATGTCGGCGTCCGGGGTGATCAGATAGCGTTCCTGGGAACCGGACTGGGAGCGTCTGCTGCTAGCACCCGCGTCCCCGCCAAGGGATTGTGGCTCAGCCCCGGATTCATTGACTCGCATGCTTCCACTGGATTGGGCTACTTCTTCGATTCGGCGGCTGATCACAAGCTCTTTCAAGGAGTCACGACCGAGCTGATCGGAAACTGTGGCACATCTCCCGGTCCCATTGGGCCGCACCTAACCGAAACCATGGAAGAACTCGCTTCCCAGATCGGATTCTCCTTCCAATGGCACAGCCTGGCTGAGTACTTTTCTTTGCTCGAGAAAAGGGGAGTTCCCATCAATCTGGCCACTCTGGTGGGGCACTCGACGCTCAGGGCCGGTGCTGTTCAAGATTGGGAAGCCATCGAGCCTTCCGAACTCAACCAGATGTGCAGAGCTTTGGATCAGGCGCTGTCCGAAGGGGCCTTCGGACTCTCGAGCGGTCTCATCTATCCTCCTGGCTGCTTTGCCGAGACAGAAGAAATTGTAACGCTGTCGCGAGTGGCTAACCAATGGGGGGGGGTTTATGCAAGCCACATCCGAGATGAGCGAGATCACCTTGAGGAAGCAGTAGACGAGGCCCTCGAGATCGGTCGCCGAGCCGGGATTCCAGTCCTGGTCAGCCATCTGAAGGCTGCCGAACAGCCAAACTGGGGCAAGATCCCTGGAGTGATTCAGCAGATCGAAGACTTTCGCCGAGAATACGGGACGTCGGTGATCTTCGACGTCTATCCTTACACCGCCGTCAGCACGAAGATCCGGGCCTTCTTGCCCAAGGAGTTGATGGTGCACGGAGTCGAGGCGGTTCCTCAAAAACTGGAGGAACCGGAATGGATCCGGCGCTGTATCGAGTGGCTCCGGTTCCGTTCGGTGGATCTCTCTCGGATGCAGGTCATTTCACAAGATATTCGCGACACTGCCAGCCGTTCCATCACTCATCTTGGGGAGCGCTGGGGTATCTTGCCCGAGGAGGCGGCATGCCGACTCGTGCACGCGAATCCAGAGGCCTGGATGGTCTACCACTGCCTCTCTCAGGAGGATGTCGATGCGTCCGTCCTGTACCCGGATTCAATCATCTGTTCAGACTCCTGGAGTTATCCGGTGAATTCTCCCCATCAAGTTGGAGAGCCCCATCCCCGTACCTACGGCGCTTTTAGCCGTTTCCTAAGACGCTACGTCTTCGAGCGCCCCCTGCTCAGCTATGGGGCGGCGGTCCGCAAGATGACCTCGATGAGCGCAGATTTTTTGGGGCTGGAGGCTCGAGGCCGAATTCGGGAGGGAGCCCGTGCCGATCTGTTGCTGCTGGATCCGCTACGATTCGAAGATCGAGCGACTTTCGAAAGACCGAGACGGCTGGCTTCGGGAGTTGCTTTCCTCTGGCTGAATGGAAAACTGGCGATTCGAGAAGGAGACCTGATCAATGAACGATGTGGCGAAATCCTCCGCCGAACAGCCTGAGATCGTGATTCGCGATTGCCACGTCGCCGATGTGTCGAGTGTGATCGAGATATATAACTATTGGATTCGGCAGGGTGGAGCCACAATGGACACTCGGGAGCGGACGGTCGGGTGGATGTTGGGATGGCTCCAGAATCGCGGATCCCGCGAGTCGATTCTGGTGCAGGAAGATGGAGCCGGAATTCAGGGCTGGGGGATTATCAAGAGCTACAGCGACCGTCCTGGCTATCGCGTCTGTTGTGAGACCGCTGTTTATCTGAGGCCGGACCAACTTGGAAAGGGCCTGGGTCCTCGCCTCAAACGAGCTTTGATCGAGCGTTGCCGCAGCTACGGTTACCATCACCTGGTCGCGAAGATCTGGGCTGACAACGCCCGCAGCATCGAATATAACCTCCAGCTAGGTTACTCGGTTGTGGGCATTCAGAAAGAGATCGGGCATGTGGCCGGGCGTTGGCGAGATGTCTGCATCATGCAACTGATCTTGAGGGATGTTCCCCCTTTCGAACCGGAAGAAGGCCGTCTACCGAACTCTTCTGCCGAGTGACGCTGACCTGGGATCTATCTTTAATTTTGAGTCAATTTGGCTGGCGGGTTTCTTCTGTCTGACCGCTGGATCGGCCGAACGCTGCGCTCCCGCTTGCGGCTCTGATAATCGTGCTCCGAAGTTCACAGTAAGTCGATAACCGGGCCGTGGCCTTGGAATGCCGACTCTCAGAGCGCCAAGCGCCAGCGCGAGCGCGGGAAAGTTGGACTCGTTGGCGCCAGGACTCCGGCTCCCTTTATTCGTGCAAGAGCTGATCAACCCTCTGCCCAGTTAACCGGCCGGTGGCGATCAGCTCGTACAGGTCATCGAAGTCCCAGCCAGTGCCCAACTGAAGCCGATCTTCGAGCAACTCCCGATTCATGGGGTGATCTCCATCCAACACCATCGCTTCCAGGTGATAGATGTCGCGAGCCCCGAGCGGGCAGGCCGGGATCTCTATCGCAAAGCGTCGTCCCTCGAGCACATAAGCCTTTTCCTCGGAAACAAAGCCCATGTAGTCTTGTTCCGCTGCCGGAGGGCCATGCCCAGAGTAGTCGATCACTTGGATATCCACGACGCTTCCCTTTCCGGCGTCGAAGAGTCGATAGAAGATCCGTTCCGGCACTCGATCAGACGAGACCACCGCGAGCAGGCCTTGCGGTTCCTCTCCCGAGTCATCAAAGATATCCGGCCCATCATAGCGGCAGTGTTTTCTCAGTACTTGCCGAGCCTCGTCCAGATTGGCAAAGCGTATAGCCCTTGTAAAGGTAGTCAAACCTCGACCCCCACCGGCTAGATTATCTCAAATCTGTTCTTCCAGTCAGCTCGCCCGGGCTCCTAGGAGTGTGTCCGAGTATTGGGGTGCGGTCGCGAACAGGGGTCTTGTGAGTCGAGCTCGCGGAGAGAGGCGGAAGGCGATGGCCCCCATCGTTGACGGCTGCAAAGCCGGGATCATCCGCGCTGACTGCGTTGCCCACCCTCGGGCTGCTCAACAGAGTGCACGACTATGTTTCCGCGGCCCTCGGGCGTAACGCCTTGTCAGCGCGGCGCTTCCGACTCTTCGCTTCGACAACGCGTGAATCATCCGGGCTAGGGTTTGTGATTGACAGCTTTTTCGGTCTTGCTAGAATGTCTGCAGTCCCTGATGAATAGATCGACGTATCGATGGATCAGTTCGTGGAGAATGTTAGCCCAGCCGGTGATCTGCATGATGATGATGGGCTCGGCCATGGCATTTCAGAATTACGACAAGCCGAAAGACCATGGATCCGGAGCGAATCCGGATTTCTCGAAAGTCGATTTCTCAGATATTGAAGCTGAGATTCAGGTTCTTCGTCCGGCAGAGGATCCGACGCAATTTTCCATCTTGGCTCGCCGCAACCTGCAATACGTCTTCTTCAATCGTCTCAATCGTAACCGCTTCTTGGCTACCCCCAGTCCGCAAGATGTGGCGGAACGGATGCTGAGTCTGCTGCGGCTGAATCGTGAGATCGGGCTCTCAATCGGGAGTGGGAGACACTTGTCAAACCCTCCCACGGGCAGAGAACACTTCGCCCAGCAGCGCGAGGTCATCCGCCAGATCGAAGAAACAGCGAAGCGTTTGCGCCAGCAGTTCGGCGAGTTCTTCGTGGAGTCTCGTGAGTCCACCTTCAAATTCTTTCTGCCCCGATCCAAGGACAGAGGTGGTTTTTTGCAATTCGTGCATCAGGCCGATCGCATCCAGCAGCGGCTCACGACAGAGATGAACGAGTACTTCCTAGCCGAATCCCCTGGCTCTATCCACCTCCGTGACTACCAGAAGTTCACGATAACTGTCTTGACCGAGAGCTTGATGAGGCTTTGCAAAATGAGCCGCCAAGGACTCCGGTGACCCTTCTCCGCCATTCACTCGGACTGGCTCCTACCGGCTTGATTCTTTTCGCGATTCTGGTCGGATACCCTCCGGTCTACTCTCAGGAGCTATTTCGAGAGTCCTTCTTGCAGCACATCAAGTATCTGTCATCCGATGACCTGAAAGGCCGTGGCAATGGCACTCCGGAGCTGAACCAGGCTGCCCAGTACATTGCCGAGCATTTCATGGATTCCGGGCTGGAGGGCCCTTACGATGGCGAATACTTTCAGGAGTTCGATGTCCCAACTGGATTTATCATAGGTCCCGAGAATATGGTGACTTTCTTTGAAACACCTAATCAACCGCTCCACCTTCGTTTTGGCGAAGATTATCACCCGGTCAGCTATCAGGAGGGATTCCTTCCCGTAGCAGCGCCGCTGGTTTTCACCGGATTCGGTATCAGTGCTCCAGAACTGGGCTATGACGATTATGCCGGTGTGGATGTTGAGGGGAAGATAGTCCTGGTCTATGAGCATGAGCCACAGGAGCATTCGCTGACGAGCGTCTTCGATGGGAATCGATTGAGCTCCTATTCTGATCTCGAGTACAAAGCTCGGGAAGCCGTGGAGAGGGGGGCACTCGGGCTGATCCTGCTGCCGGACAACTTCAATCACTATCGCGACCCGGGCAGTTTGCCAAAAGCCGAACTGGAGAATTTAGGTCTCAATGTGATTCGCTTGAGCCCCACCTGGGCCGAGCGTTTGATAGAGGCTGCCGGGCAGAATGTTCGCCAGGTTCGCCGCAGTATCAACCGCGACTTGATTCCTAATTCATTCCCGATGCGCTCGATCCAGGCGGTAGTGCGGATCGATGTGACAGTGATTCGGAAGACTGTCCGGAATGTCGTGGGAATTCTGCCCGGAGAAAACGATTCTGTGCTTGTCATAGGAGCTCACTACGATCACCTTGGGCTGGGAGGACTCCACTCTTTGGCTCCTGAAGCCTCCGGTCAGATTCATAACGGGGCAGATGACAACGCTTCGGGAGTGGCCGGATTGCTCGAACTGAGTCGCTGGTTTGCCGGGTATCGCCCTCAGCACACCCTGGTTTTCATCGCTTTTGCTGGAGAAGAGTTGGGCCTGCTCGGTTCCACTTACTACACGCAAACTCCGGTTTTTCCCCTGCAGCATACAGTCGCGATGTTGAACATGGATATGATCGGCTGGAGCCTTGGCGAATTACTGGTCGGTGGAGTGGGCACGGCTCTCGAATTTCGGAAGGTGCTGGAAACTGCTCAAGAACAAAGCGATCTCCATTTTCGATTTGCTGAAACGCCCCGAGCTTCCAGTGACCACATGGCCTTCTCTCACCATGAGATTCCGGTGCTCTTCTTCTTTTCAGGTCTGCATGCAGACTATCATCGCCCTGGAGACGACTGGGAAAGGATCGAGTTGGACCGGGCGCTGGAAGTGGTTCGCGTCGTGAGGAGTTGCATTCAGCGCTTGGATGAAATCGGGTCCTCTCTAACTTTCGTCGACCTCGATCGACCTGACCCGGGAAGTTGAAACCGAATTGGACGCCGTTCCACCTTCAACCAGATCCGAGACTGTATGACAAATCTCTCGCAAGTCATCCAATCTGCAGTTTCCTGTCGCGTTGGGTTGGGAGGAGAGGGATTGGCGCGCCAGACCTTGCTGATCCACGGACTGGGGGAGTCCAGCCTCTGCTTCCAATCAGTGCTGTCCTCCTCTCTTCTCGAGAATTGGACACTCTTGGCGCCCGATCTTCCCGGTTACGGGCAGAGTCCAGCGGGGCGAATCCACAGCTTGCTGGACTACTCCGCACTTCTGGCGGACTGGATCGGAGCTTCGGAGGAGTCCCGGCTGGTCGTTCTGGGGCATTCGATGGGCGGTGTGATCGGTCAATACCTGTGCCGGCGTATTCCGGATCGAATCGCTGCTTTTGCCAATGTGGAGGGGAATCTGTCCCGCGAAGACTGCACCTACAGCTCCCCGGCAGCGGTTCTTTCCGAGCGCGAGTTTCTCGAGTCGGGATTTGATCGACTCGTTGTACAGGTGGCGCAAACCGGGAAATCGGACCCGGCTTCCGCCAGCTATGCCACTAGTATGAGAGTTTGCGATCCCGCCCAGTTCCACGCAAGCAGCCGGGAATTGGTCGAGGTCTCGGCAGGTGAACAACTGGCGGGAGAGATGGCAAGCAGCCCAGTACCGACCCTTTACATTGCCGGACTGCGAGAAAGAACCCTGAGCCGTACACTTCAGCTCCTGGAAGAGAACGGAGTTTCCTGGCTCGGCTTTGAGCAGTCCGGGCACTGGCCTTTTATTGACGAATCTGCCCGATTCAACACTCTCCTGAAGGGCCTCCTAGAGGTCCTTCAATCCGAGCTCGGACAGACTCGATGACCCCTGATCTGAAAGATCGTATCGTCGAATTCCTGGTGAATGGACAGCTGCTCTTCGGGCTGGTAACAACCCAGGCAATCGATAAGTTGCAGGTCACCGATTCCAATGGTCGGAACCGACGCGTTCATTCCCGCACAGTGCTGATCGTCCACCCTGGCAAGGTTACTCTCTCCGACTTCGGGAGCGTGCTGCAACCCCTGAGAGACAAAATCGATTCCGAAGAAGTGGATACGGAGCTGCTCTGGGAAGTTGCGCTGGCCAAGGCCGGAGCCCTCGATCCCACCTTTCTGGCTCGCGAGTACTTTGGAGATGAAGATGCCTGTTCTCGGTCGGCTGTTCTGCGAGCGGCTCTGGGCGATCCGATCCGCTTTCGACTGAAAGGGGTCGAGCTTTTTTCCCGGTCGAGAGACCAGGTCGAGCAGCAAGTGCACCAGCGGCAAATCGAAGAGCAACGAGACGCCCGCTGGGAGGCTATCTCAGGGTGGCTGCACGGAGCCCTCGCCAAATCCGAGATGGACAGTTCGAGGGAGGATTTCCTGAAGCTCTTGGAAGAAGCCGAGAAATTTCTCCTGTCGCGCAATGCCAAGGCTCCGGCCTGGTTGACCGAAGAAGAACCGGAGATTTGGAGAAGAACCCCAGTTCTGCGTGATCTCACACCCCGAGAGGCTGCCTTTCAGCTTCTGATTTGTGCCGGGCGGTTGCCCCCCGATGCCGATCCTCTGCTCGTGATAGCCGGGATCGATCCCGCGTTCAGTCCGGCCGCCAGGATCGCCGCTTCAGAGCTCAGCCCCTATCTTCCCAACGCCTCCCGGACAGATTTTACTCATCTCAATTCCTACGCCATCGATGATGCAGACACAGTTGAAGTCGATGATGCCCTCACCCTGGAAAAGACTTCTAGCGGCTGGCAGGTCGGCATTCATATCGCCGATGTCGCCTCTTTTATCGGAGCGTGTGAGCCACTCCTCGAAGAGGCTCGTTTCCGGGTGTCAAGCTTATACTTGCCGCATCGTCTGTTGACGATGCTTCCTGAGCGACTGAGCTGTGATTTAGCAAGCCTCAACGTGGGCCAGCTACGGCCCGTGATCAGCACTCTCGTCAATGTTGACGATCAGGGCAAAATGCTCGGTTTTCAGATCTGTCGGGGAGAACTGTCCGTGAAGCAGCGCTTGACCTACGATAAAGTCGAGGAGCGGCTCAATCAAGGAAGCGACTCTGATCTCAGCTGGTTCTCCTGGTTTGGAGGCCTTCAAAATCGGCTCCGGGAAGAACAGGGCGCGCTGACTTTCCATACCCCTGAATTCAAGGTGAAAGTGAATGCCCCGGAATCCATCACGGTGACTCAACTCAATACCCGATCCCCGGCCCGTCAACTTGTGGCTGAAATGATGATCCTGGCCAACTCGCTGGCCGCCCGCTACGCCCAAGAGTCAGCTATTCACCTGGTCTATCGCGCCCAGAAACCACCCAAGAAGGAGCTGAAGATCCGGCAAGATTACGATCCGGTAGGCCTCATCGACGTTTTCCGCAACCTGGAACGGAGCCGTTATCTGCTGGAGCCCGCACCGCATGCTGGGTTGGGTTTGGAAGCTTATGCCCAGGTCACGTCTCCTCTGCGACGCCTGGTGGATATGCTCTGTCAGCTTCAGCTTTCAGCCCATCTGTCGCAGCTCCCTGCTGTATTCACGGTCGACGAACTGGGAGAGATCATCCGCCCGCTCGGCGAAGTCGAACGTAATTTTCGGGCTGTCGAACGTCGTGCCATTCGTCACTACCTGCTGAAGCATGTGGAACAGCACTATCGGAGCCACATCTTTGAAGCAATCGTGCTTGGGCCCGCCGACCGGGGAGCTCAAATCGAGACGATCCAATTTGCCCTGCGAGGGCGCTTGCCCACAGGCAGCAACCGCCCCCAGCCAGGCGAACGACTCGAGGTAAGAGTCGACCGAATCGATCTCAAGCAGGGGAGTCTTACCTTCCGCAGTGTACAGCCCGGATGATTGGAACCGCGCCTTGTTGCATAGGCATTTTCCAGCTGTCACAAGACTATCCAGAGCCAAGAGTTTGGCCTTCAGAAAAACCGAGGTTCAAGAGAGTGAGAGGCGCCTACCAGGCGGCGATCTTATTGAAAAATAAGAGCTTTACGGAATCGCCACGGCAAGAGTGTCGTGGTGCTCCGAGATCAGGGAACGCAGATACGGACCGATATCCGAAACCGACTTGAATCCGGCTTTCTTGGCCGCTTCGTCCTCTCGCTCGAAAGGCAGATCTCCGGCCTCCGCGTACTGTTTCAGGTCGCGGTAGAATCCGATTGTGAACATGTCCCAAGCGGCTCCTTGCTCGTGCGTGAAGATCAAGTTTTCAGCTCGGCCAAGATTCCGCAGAAACACGTTTTCCATTTTTCTTTGCGCCAGCAACTCGTCCCACTTCCCGGCCAAGGCGTTGAATATCTCGACGTGGAAGAGGCCCGCTCCCGAGAAGCGCCGCCGGACTTCGTCAAGCGGCGGACCGTCGACGAAAACATCTTCATGCCATACCACCAGCTCATAGAACTTCTTGGCAAACTGTTGGGCCGTAATGCCTCGCTTCTTGAAAGCTTCCTCGCGGCCTCGCTGACGGTTAGATGTGTAGTAGGCCTCAAAGCTGCCCATTGGAAAGAGGAAAAGGATGTCCCATTTGTCCCCTTGACTGTGGCGCATCCAGAAGGGAGCCTGGTCGCCAGCCTCGGAATAGAAGGGCATATGCTCTTTATAGAGCTGAATCAAATCGAGAAGTCGCCCGGGAGCAGCCTGGGCGGTCATGGCCCGGTAAAGCTCTGCCTGGAGCGACGGAATAAGGAATAGGATGATAGCAGCCAAGATCGTGTAACGTCGCATGAGTTTGCGCCTCCTGCCGGGTCTCGCGGTCAGACTCCTTTTTTTTGGGGGTTTTGGAACGCTCTCAATCTACGCACCGATTGTCGGCTTTGCAAGTATCCAGGGGAGCAGTGAAGCGCATTGCAGACTCTCGCCCAGATCGCGCCGGGCCGCAGATTGGTGTACTTTGTTACCAACGCCTCGTATCTTTGCTGATGGCGCCCATAACGCAATCCGCACCATTACTCGAACAGGCTCTTCGAAACAGATAATCGGATGATCGGATGAATACCCTGGCTCAAGGGACCTTCCCAACTCCACAAACAGTCTCTGATTCTGGCCTTCAACCCTGGCTGGTCATGAAATTCGGAGGGAGTAGCGTATCGTCCGCAAGAAAGTGGAGCACGATTCGAGATCTGCTTCGCGAACGAGTCGCTGCGGGGTACCGGCCTCTGGTGGTTCATTCGGCCCTGGCCGGCGTGTCAAACCGGCTCTCAGGGGTTTTGCAGCAGGCGGTCTCGGGGATCCACGAGCCCCACCAGGAAGAGATCCTGGAGCAGCATTTCCAGTTTTCGAAGGAGCTGGGTGTCGACGGTCGCGAATTGCTCCAGGGTGAGACGGCGGCACTTCGCCAGCTGCTGGCCGGAATTCACTTGCTGGGAGAAGTGAGCCCCCGAACCCAGGCCAGAGTCCTGGCTCTGGGGGAACTCATGGCGACTCGAATCGGCGCGGCCTATTTGCGCACGCAAGACGTCAGCTCGACCTGGGTCGATGCTCGCCAGCTACTCGAGAGTGTCGAGGTTCCCAATGCGAGCGAAGCCGCCCGATATCTGTCGGCTCATTGCCCCTTCGAGCCCGACCCCGAACTGCAAAGCCAACTCAGCGGGGGTTCAGAAGCCGTGATCACGCAGGGTTTCATCGCCCGAAACGCCCTGGGCGAGAGCGTCGTGCTGGGTCGGGGAGGATCGGACACTTCGGCGGCCTATCTAGCGGCCAAGCTTCAGGCCCTGGGACTGGAGATCTGGACCGATGTTCCCGGCATCTTCAGCGCCGACCCCCGCATCGTGCCAGGGGCTCGCCTCTTGAGGATGTTGAGCTACCAAGAAGCGCAGGAGATCGCATCCACCGGGGGCTCGGTTCTGCACCCCCGTTGTATCGAACCGGCAGGACGACACCAAATCCCGCTGCGAGTTCGATGCACAGATGAGCCGGAGCTTCCAGGAACGATGATAGCCGGCCACCTCGCAGCTGATGCCCCGGGAGTCAGAGTCATTTCTCGGCGCACCAGGATCACACTTATCTCCATGGAGACCCTCGGAATGTGGCACCAAGTCGGGTTCCTGGCCAATGCTTTTGGCTGCTTCCGGGATCTCGGCCTCTCTGTCGATCTGGTCTCAACCTCAGAGAGCAATGTAACCGTCACACTTGACAGGGGAGCACACTCGGTCGACGGAGCCACGCTCAGCCGCCTGCGGAGCAGCCTCGAAGGCCTGTGCCGAGTTCAAATTCTGGAGGAGGCCGAAGTGGTCAGTCTGGTGGGTCGTCGGATTCGAGCTACTCTGCACGAGATTGGCCCAGCTATGGAAGTCTTTGAGAAACATCGGATCCACTTGGTCAGCCAGGCCGCCAACGACCTGAACCTGAGTTTCGTGATCGAACAGGATCAGTCCCATCGCTTGGTGCAGCAACTGCATGCCACTTTAGTGCGGCCAACCGCCGATGGGGGTGTCTTTGGCCCCACCTGGGAGGAACTACAGCGAGGAGCCCGAGTCCCCGTGCCTTGCGAAGAGCCATGGTGGAGTCGGAAGCGCAGCCAGTTGCTCGAGATCACGCGTCGGGTACCTTCTGCCTACGTCTACGACCTGACAACGGTGGGGGATGCGATCGACCGATTACTGAGCTTGGAGGCAATCGACCGCATCTTCTTCGCCGTCAAAGCCAATTCCCATGCCGGGGTCTTACGCCTAATCCACAATGCCGGCCTCAACTTCGAATGCGTTTCGATCGGAGAAATCAAACACATCCTCAAGTTGTTTCCCGAAATCGAAAGAGACAGGATCCTGTTTACGCCAAACTTTGCTGCGCGCAGCGAATATGAATACGCTCTCGGTCAAGGCGTTTGGCTTACCTTGGACAGTCTCCATCCACTGCGTCACTGGAGTAAGATTTTTGCCAATAGAGAGGTCCTCCTGAGACTCGATATCGGAAAGGGTCAAGGGCATCACGAACACGTTCGTACAGCAGGAATCCACACCAAATTTGGAATTCCCTTGTCAGAGTTGCCGGAGGCACGGGAACGGGCGGAGGCCTCCGGTGCCGTCGTGATTGGTTTGCACGCCCACGCGGGTAGCGGCATCATGCAGGCCGATCACTGGAGGGGAGTGGCAGGTGCCCTGCTCCAGTTGGTGGGCGAGTTTCCGGAGGTCCGCTATCTGAATCTGGGGGGTGGCCTGGGGGTTCCTGAGATATCCGGTGAACAGGCTCTCGAACTGAATGTCTTCAATGACAGCCTGGCCGAGATTCGGCAAAGCTGGCCAGATTATGAGCTGTGGCTGGAGCCGGGTCGCTATTTGGTAGCTGAAGCAGGTGTCCTGCTGAGTCAGGTCACGCAGGTCAAGGGAAAGGGCCGCGCCTGCTACGTCGGTCTGGACACCGGCATGAATTCCTTCATCCGCCCGGCTCTCTACGGTGCCTACCACGAGATCCGCAACCTCAGCCGCCTCTCCGAGCCGGCATCGATGGTGGCCAGCGTGGTGGGTCCGATTTGTGAAACGGGAGACCTGATCGGCAGCGACCGGCTACTGCCCCCTTGCCAGGAGGGCGATACCTTGCTAATCGCCAACGCCGGAGCCTACGGTCGTGTGATGAGTTCCCATTACAACCTTCGTGAGCCGGCTCGAGAATTCGTGGTTACTTGAAAGTCGGGTTGCTGAAATCTCGAAAGTGCCTGGCCGTACATCCCTCAGAAAAGCCTTGTCCCTTCTTCCGATCTCTTGGCTCTTTGGCCCGCTGATCCTGGAAACGCTGGCTTGCGTCCCGAGCGGGTCCTATGGCAGGGTGATCGAGAAGTGACAGCGATTCCCAAAGACTGCTTGTTTTGCAAGATTGCGCAGGAGCTGGAAACTGGCCACAAAGTGCTCGATGAGGACCTGTGTGTGGCTTTTCTCGACATTCGGCCTTTATTCCCCGGACACTGTCTGGTGATTCCCCGCCGCCATGTCGGAACGCTGGCCGACCTTCCTTCCGACCTGGTAGAGCCTTTGTTCAGCCGAGCCCGACTGTTGGCACGGGCGGTGGAAGAGACCATGCAGGCCGAAGGGACCTTTATTGCCATCAATAACAAGGTCAGCCAGAGCGTGGCCCATCTCCATATTCATGTTGTCCCACGGCAAAAAGGAGATGGCTTACGGGGCTTTTTCTGGCCGCGTAATCCCTATCGTGACCGGGGACACCTGGCCGATGTTCAGGGTCGTATCGCAAAGCGGGTCCAGGACCTCCTGAGCGAACCAAGAGAGGTAGGAGAGCCTTGATGACCTCGAACGGCAACCCCGAGCCGCCCGCCAATCCGAGTCCAGATCCATCCCAATTGCCAGCGGATCTCCTCGCCGGCCTGAAGCAAGGGGCGGTTCGTCTGGCAGGCGAAACTTGGCAAGAACGGGTCGGCAAACTGGAGAAACTGCGACGCGTGATCGAAGAGCGGTTGCCTGACATTCAGCAGGCCCTGCTTTCTGATCTGGGAAAGCCGCCCCCAGAATCTGTGGCAACCGAGATCTTCTCGCTATATGCCGAAATTGCGGAAGTACGCCGAAATCTGAAGCGTTGGATGCGTCCCGGCCGAGTGCGCAATACACTCGCTTCTTGGGGCACCCGAAACGAACTGCATTGGCAGCCCCGCGGCGTCATCCTGATCATCTCCCCCTGGAACTATCCTTTCCAGTTAGGAATTGGACCCTTGATCTCGGCCATCGCAGCCGGTAATTCAGTTTGCCTGAAGCCTTCCGAACACAGCCCGGCTACCTCGAAAGTCTTGCAGCGGGTGATTCAAGAAACCTTCCCTCCCGACGAAGTTGCCCTAGTCCAGGGTGGCCCGGAAACGGCTCAGCAGCTGACCGAACTTCCCTTCGATCATGTCATTTTCACCGGCTCTACCCGAATCGGCAGCGCGGTGATGAAGGCGGCCGCCGCTAACCTGAGCACAGTGACTCTAGAACTGGGAGGGAAATCGCCCACCATCATCACTCCAAGCTTCAATCTGAAACGAGCGGCCGAGCGCATCGTTTGGGGCAAGTTCTTGAACGCTGGTCAGACCTGCGTGGCACCTGACTATGTTCTGGTTCCGAAGCAAGACGAGCAGAATCTACTGGGGGAATTGGTTTCAGGTTGTCGGACACGTTGGCCTTCTCCGGGCCCGAACGAGCCGCCTGCCGATTACTGTCGCATCATTAACCAGCAGCATCACGATCGTCTCACCGGACTGCTCGAGGAAGCGTTGTCAGAAGGTGCCGAACTGGTCTTGGGGGGAGGCGGAGACCGAGCCGAACTCTGGTTGGAGCCGACTCTGCTGCGCGGGGTTCCCGAACACTGCAGCGTTCTGAGGGAGGAGATCTTTGGTCCCATTCTCCCCGTCGTCGCCTACGACGATCTTTCTCAAGCGATTGACTTCGTGAAGGCGAAACCTTCGCCACTAGCTCTGTACCTCTTCAGCCAGGATGAGCTGGCGATTGAGAAAGTGCTGCGGGAGACCCAGGCAGGCGACACCGTGATCAACGACGTGCTCGTCCATTTCGCCAATCCTCGACTGCCGTTCGGGGGAGTGGGGCAGAGCGGGCAGGGAAAATTGCATGGCCGATACGGGTTCGAAGCCTGTTCTCACCAGCGTGCTGTGATGCGGCAAGGGCCGATAAGCCCGTCCCGGTGGATCTCTCCTCCCTACACTCCCCGTGTGCAACGGCTGATTCGGTGGTTTCTGAAGCTGGGGGGGTGAGAGTTCTGGTGGCGGTTCGCCCAGCTTTCCCGACACAAGGGAGGTGGAGTTCTGATCCTGGCGTCCGGCCCTGCGACAACCATCATCAAGGCAAATAAACACGCTTGACCTTCGTGAAGCCATGGTATACTTTGCGTTATAAAGTACTTGGCAAACCAGGAACCAGGGCTGAGGGGGAGTCGATACGGCAACTCACTCACCAAGCGACGCTGGCGGGTGGTACTGCTCGGAGCGGCTGCCATCCTGTTGCTGATCCCGGGGACTGCAACGCTCGGCGCAATTATCTATTTCCCAATAATTTTGAATATTTCTATCCTGACTTTTGCAGTGCGTTTCGACGGCTCACTTCTTACTGCACCCTTAATGGTACTTGCTAACTCGTATCTTCTTTGCTGGGACTACCACAAACTAAGGCTCATTTTTCCCTTTAATCACTCGGCAGCAGACAAATCCATACCTAGAAGGAAAGATCTAAGTAATAAATTTCCGACACTGTTCTTTGCAGGAGTGGTTGCAACTGTTTTCACTGTGATGCTGGTAACTCTGCATGTGTACAACTTTAGACCCCGCAATACATTATCCGACTGCAAGAGCCAATGCGATGATTGTCGGGGGCCACATCAAAAGCGGCCACTCCGGGCCGGGTCAAAACCGGCCAGTGATCTAGTAGTTATATCCTCGCCTTGAACACATTTCAATCCTTGTGAAGGCCTCCGTGAGGAGGCTGTACGGCCTTGCTGGTCGGGGCGGGTTTGCTGTGAGCCCGTGAGCAGGGCGTTCGTTGACCGGTTCGGCCGGTTCTTGGACCGCGAAGCTGGTCGATCCGGAATCTTCTTTCTTGTTGGTATGTCCAGTAGCAGAAGCGGTGCGTAACTGTGGGAAACGAGCGAGCACCGCGAGCCGTTTTCCAAGCGCTGTGGGAACGGTGGAAGAACCGATGCATGGGCTGGCTTCTCGATGTGACCGTTCTCCACGGTTTCCATAGCGCGGCAGTTTCCACGGCTTTCCGGTTCCGGATCATTTCTTTTCTCCTCGCTTCTTGGTCGACTTCTCCCGTTGCTGACGTTCGTAGAGGCGATAGCTCTTGCCTCGAATGAAGGTCACCTCCGAAACGTGTAGAAAACGATCCAGCAGCGCAGAGGTGGCCGCCGTGTCTCCTCCCAGCATCGCTCCCCAGTCCTCGAGTGGTCGGTTCGAACTGATAATGGTCGAGGTCTTCTGGTAGCGGCGATGCAGGATCTCCAGCAGATCTTCAGCCGCCGAGTCGGGCACTCTCCGAAGTCCCAGATCCTCGATGATCAGCAGCGGGATCCGGGTCATCTCTGCAATGTAGGGTCGGCGCATCCCGGTGGCAGTGGCTTCAGCGATGTCCTCGAGCAGATCGAAAGCCGACTTGTACTGTACCCGGTGACCCGCTTCCACAGCCTTGATTCCCACCGTGATGATCAGATGTGTTTTGCCGACTCCCGCCTGACCGATGACCAACCAGCCGCGACACTGTTCGATGAATCGGCAAGTGGCCAGATCAAAGATCTGCTGCCGATTGATCGAGGTGTTGAAAGAGAACCTGAAGTCCTCCAAGAGTTTGCGTTCCGGGAACTGGGCCTGGCGGAGATGTCGCTCCAGCAAACGGTCGCGCCGGCGGGTGAGTTCGTCGTCGATGAGCAGCTCAAAGAACTCCTGATGAGAGAGACGGCCCTGGATGGCTTGTTGCAGCCGTACGTCAAAGACCTGGGCCAGGCCCGAGAGCCTGAGGTGGCGAAGTTTCCGTTCCATTTCCAATGAGATCATTCCGGGTCTCCTGAGCGGGGAGTGAGTTGGTACTCAGACAGCGGCCGAATCAACTCGTGGTCGGAGGTGAATAGAGAGCGTTGCGGCACGTCTAGTCGCTTGCATAAAGCCACCAGGGTCCGATAGCGGAAGGCATCGTGAGAGAGAGCCTTGGCACAGGCTTCATTGACGACCGTGGCCGGGTAGCGTCGGGTCAAAGAGATCATGCCTCTCAGGAGCCGGTAGGCCAACACGTCGCGCACCTCCAGGGCTCGCACTGCCCAGCGGTGAGCATCAGAGCCAATCCTGCGAGCTTGCCCGAGCAGCTGACTCTCAGTTCGATAATGAGCGTAGCGTTTGCGTTCCGGAAGATGTGTGGGTTCGGTCTGGAACTGGCCGGGTTTCCGCTTGGGATGCAGGACGACTTGCTGCTCTCGGAAAAAGACTCGGACGATCCGGTCATCCCAGTGCACAGCCACTTCACAGCCAAGCAGATGATTGGGTACCGAGTAGAAGGCTCGATCGACTTCGATGTGGCCATCCACGGAGACCGTGCGACGGCCGGTACGGAAGAAACTGAAGCGGGAGTCGGGTAGAGGTCGAAGACCCTTCTGTTCCTCCAGGAATCGGGGCCAGACCTGCTGTTTGGTGGTGCCGTGGATGCGCTGTCGGGCGACCCGCTCGTTCCAGTTCCGTAGATGCTCATTCTGCTCGGCCAGACTCTCGAACCGTCTGCCCTTCAGGGCACTGGACTTTGTATATCCGATCGTCCTTTCGACTTTTCCATTCTCATTTGGAGAGCCAGGATGGATGGGAATGATGGCAAAACTATAGTGACGGCCCAGCGCACTGAAAACGGCGTTGATCTCGGGATCGACAAAGCAGGCTCGCGTGACTCCGGCCTTCAGGTTATCCAAGCGAACCACGTCTACCGAGCCACCAAACCAGTGGAAGGCATTCTCGACACAACGGACGAAGGTCTCCAGATCCTGCCGCCAGACGACCTCCTCATACGAGTGGCGGGAATAACACAGCACTGCCTTGAACAGGTGGGGGCGACGGTACCGGCCCGATTCGGTTTGTGTCAGAGCTGCTTTGCCAAAGTCCACCTGCATGTCCCGACCGGGTGGAGTTTCCACCCGAGCGAAGACTCGTGGACTCTCGGCTTTGAGCTTTCTGCAAAACCGTTTGACGGAGTTATACGCTCCATCGAAGCCATGCTCCAAAACCAGGTCTTGCCAGATCCGCTTGGCATGCAACCCCAGCTCAAGCTTCTTCTGGATTTCCTCCCGAAAAGGCTCACACGAGCTGCGCCGACCCGGGGGCCGCTTTGGCCGCTTTTGCTCACCCGAGCCGGGGGCCACTTTGGCCGGTTTTGAATCTCGGGACGGATCATGTCGGGCTACAGTCTCTCGACGAACTCCTGTTTCTCGCTCGATCCGCCGATACGACCAGCCCAGCTTCAATAGCGCCACAACCGTTTGTTTCTTCTCCATTTTCAGTACATTGACCATCGGCGCATCCTACGAGGGATGCAGCTCTCAATGGCTCCTGAAAATGGCCGGTTTTGAAGTGGCCCTCACTGGCCGCTTTTGGGTGGCCCCTGACACGATGATACTGAAAACCCAACCGCATGCAACAAGTTCTGCAATTGCATTCATATTGAGGGTAAGTCGTTAGAGAAATGTTCGTCTGAATACAACGGAACCATGCAGGAGAGTAGTCCGGAAGCGCAGGGGAGCCTGGAACGACCCAACCACTGGGCCAGGGAATCGATCCGATCCAGCGGCAAGGACGAATCGACGGCCCACACCCTTTCCCGGACGGCCGGGAGTGGAGGTGGACCCTGATCTGAGTATCGAACGACGAACGAGAGGAAGTTCCAGGCATCCTGAGCGTAGGGCACTTAAAGCTCAGCTAGCGGGCGGTACTAAGCTGAAACTTGATTTGTGGGACGGGAATACCACAGGCTGTCTTAGAGTTCTCTCCCCTATTGACACTGAAGTGGTTTCAGAGGTGTGGGGGCCTTCCCAGGCCGCGAGAGGACCGTCAGGCCCGAGTCTAAAGATTCTATTTTCAATAGAATCGCCGCCTCAGAAGGCGCCTCCCACAGTTCTGAAACAGGGCTTTCCTCCGCGACATCATCCCCCCCTTTGTGGCTAACGGGAGCTCAGTTTCTTTCCTGAATAATCCGGCCAGCGGCCAGCGGCTGGGCTGATCTGAAACTTCCATCAAGGTAGCCCAAAATCCGCGAGGTGACTGGAATTGTGCACGAACGCCCTCGAATGGCTGAATTTTCGGATAACACGGGCTACGTGTTGATCGGAACCTCTTGGTATCTGGGCGGCCCGCCCCCAGGGGCCGCGATTACACCCTGAGACAGCGCCGGTTCTGGATGCGAATGCGATCGGCACAGAGCTCGGCCAGAGCCTTCGGATAGGCCCGGTGCTCTTGTTCGAGGATTCGATGGCTGAGGCTCTCCTCGGTGTCATCGTCAAGAATCGGCACACTTTGCTGAAGAATGATGGGGCCATGATCCAGTTTTTCATCCACGAAATGAACCGTACAGCCGGTAATTCTGGCTCCCCACTCCAGGGCCTGGCGTTGGGCATGGAGGCCTGGAAAGGCGGGTAGCAAGGAAGGGTGTATGTTCAGTATGCGATTCGGAAAGGCCTCGATGAAGAGGGGGCTGAGGAGTCTCATGAAACCGGCTAGACAAACGATCTCCGCCTGTCGATCGTGTAGCCACTGGACGACCTCCCGGTCGAATTCGTGCCGTTTCTTGCCGCTTGAAGGGATCGTCTCAGTGACATAACCGCGGCGGCCAGCCTCAGCCAGTCCTGGTGCCCCAGGGATATTTGAGAGTACGCCGACGATCCCACCGTCTATCCTTCCTGCCTGAACATGATCGGAAAGGGCCATGAAGTTAGATCCGCGGCCACTCAGCAGAATCGCAATCTTCTTCAAGCCCACTCGACCTTTCCGCTGCCTGCGACCACTTCACCAATCAGCATGTAGCGTTCTTGCTTTCGCTGCAGGAAACTCTCGACCCGGGTCAGGTGATTCCGGTCAACGATCAGGATCATCCCAACTCCCATGTTGAAAGTCCGATACATTTCCCGGTCGGAAATACGCCCTTGATTCCGGAGAAACCGAAATACCGGAGGGATTTCCCAACTGCCGCGGTTTACTCGAGCATCGAGGCGGGCGGGCAGGATACGATTCAGATTCCCAGGAATGCCTCCACCGGTGATGTGAGCCATGGCGTGCAGATCATCCCCGGCCAATAATTCGCGTAGCACGGGCAAGTAGTTGCGGTGGGGCTCGAGCAGTTCAGCCCCCACGCTTCGACCGAGCTCTGCGACGTGAGATTCGAGACTCAACGCAGCAACCTCGAGGAAAACTTTTCGAGCCAGCGAAAAACCGTTCGTATGCAGCCCGGATGAGGGGAGACCAATCAGCACGTCGCCTGGCTGCACCCGATCGGCACCCAAGATCTTGAACTCATCGACGATACCCACGATAAAGCCAGCCAGATCGTATTCCTTGGGCTGGTAAAAATCGGGCATCTCTGCAGTTTCGCCACCCAGCAGCGCACAACCTGCCTCACGGCAGCCGCGGGCCAGGCCTTCTACGACCTGCTCGATCACCGAGCCGTCCAGCCAGCCACTCGCAATGTAGTCAAGGAAGAAAAGGGGCACCGCGCCCTGAACCAGAATGTCGTTGGTGCAGTGCGCCACCAGATCAACCCCCACCGTGTTGTGGATACCGGTGAGGAAGGCAAGCTTGAGCTTGGTACCGACACCATCGGCACTCGAGACCAGTACCGGTCGGTTGAGGGAGCCGAGATCAGGGCGAAACAGACCACCGAAACTTCCCACGTCGCGAAGCACCGCCGGGGAAAAAGTCGTTCGTGCCAGTTTCTTGATGCGGTCCTTAGCCGCATCCGCTCGATCTATGTCGACCCCAGCATCGGCGTAAGTCAATTGGGGAGTCGGAGAGTCGTGATCTGAGCTCATCGAATGCAGCGCCTAGTTGGTTTCTAGCTGGAACAGGCTCCTTTGACTGGCCCCTGCGTCAACCCGGATCGGGTAATCCTGGGTAAAGCAGGCCATACAAAAATTGCCCTGGTCGCTCACCGATCGCTGCAGCCCTTCCAGGCTCAGGTAAGACAGAGAATCCGCCCCAGTGTAGCTGCGAATCTCTTCCAGGGTCCTATCGTTGGCAATCAGTTCTTGGTAGGTCGGAGTATTGATCCCGTAGTGACAAGGACCAACAGTAGGGGGAGAGCTGATGCGGAGGTGAACTTCGCTGGCTCCGGCCAAGCGAACCATCTCGACGATCTTCTTGCTGGTAGTTCCCCGCACGATCGAATCATCGATTAAGACGACCCGTTTTCCCTGCAGGATCTCTCGCACCGGGTTGAGTTTGATTTTCACTCCGAAGTGACGAATCGAATGATTCGGCTCGATGAAAGTTCGGCCCACGTAATGATTCCGAATCAACCCGTACTGAAAGGGAAGTCCGGAAGCTTCGGCATAGCCCAGCGCGGCCGTCACTCCGGAATCGGGTACCGGCACCACCATGTCGGCATCCACGGGAGATTCCTGGGCCAGGATTCGGCCCATTTCCTGCCGAGTGACGTGGACGCTTTGTTCAAAAATCCGGCTGTCGGGCCGGCTGAAATAAACGTGCTCGAAAACGCAGTGTGCCGAACGGTCGGCGGAGCGGAGTTCGACTGAGGAGAGTTCCCCGTTCCTAATCCTCAGGAGTTCACCGGGACGGACGTCCCGCACATAGGTGGCATTGATCAGGTCGAAGGCACAGGTTTCGGACGCGATCACCCAGGCACCTTCCAACTGCCCCAGGCAGAGCGGACGTACCCCGTGGGGATCTCTTCCAGCCCACACTGAATCCAAAGTCGATAGCACCAGCGAGAAGGCTCCTACGACCTGATTAAGAACCTCTTGCAGGGCCAGCCCCATCTGCCGATGGGGTTGTCTGGCGAGCAGATGAAGCATCACTTCTGTGTCGGTGGTCCCTTGGAAGACCGCTCCACCTTTCTCGAGAGTGTCACGGATCTTCGCACTTTCCAGCAAATTGCCGTTGTGGGCCAACGCCACCGGTCCTCGCCAGCCGTCAGTGAGAATCGGTTGGGCGTTGGTGAGGCGGCTCTCGCCGGTGGTTGAATAGCGCACATGCCCAATGGCCATTGTCCCATGGAGACCACTCAGGCTGGACTCGTCGAAGACATCGGCGACATATCCCATGCCCAGCTTCTGATGAAGCCGGTTGCCAGTGGAAGAGACGATGCCTGCCGATTCCTGACCCCGATGCTGGAGCCCGTAGAGTCCCAGGTAGGTAAGTCGCGCCGCCTCCGGATGGCCCGAGACGGCGAAAACACCGCATTCGTCATGAAATTTGTCGTCAGCAAACAAGGGTTTTTCCTAATCCAGACCGGCGCCTGTCAGCCTGCCCAGTGCAGTTTTCCAGGCATCTTCCATGTCCCGGAGAGCCAAGTCTAGTCGAAGCCAGCCATTCATTTCCAACTGGACTGTTGGATTGGCTACCACTCTGCCGAGAAAGGTGGTTTTGAGTTCGTCGAATCGAGCTTCGAACTGCGACCTTTTTCCTTCTTCCACTGAAACGAGCACGCGCCCAGGCGTTTCTGAAAAAAGAAAGTGATCGGGCCGCAAGGGGGTCGCAAGGCTTCCCTCGAATCCAAGCATGGAACCCAGACACGATTCTGCCAGGGCCATTCCCAAGCCACCGTCCGAAAGGTCATGGGCGGAGCGAAGCACGCCCTCTGCTATTGCTTGGATCAAACTCTCCTGCAGATCCTTCTCATGCTGGAGATCGATTTTGGGGCAGGGCCCTGCCAGGGGAAGATCGAGCAGCTCGGAAAAGACGCTACCTCCCAAGTCGGCTCCTGTATTTCCCACCAGAAAAACCAGATCTCCAGCGCTTCGAAAGGCCGAGGGGCAGGCTTTTGCGACATCGTCCATGACACCCACGACCCCGATCACAGGTGTGGGAAGAATTCCCTGCCCGCGGGTCTCGTTGTAGAAGCTGACATTGCCGCCGGTAATCGGAGTGTCGAACTTCCGGCAAGCCTCGCCTATCCCCTCGATCACCTCGGCGAATTGCCACATGATTTCCGGGTTCTCGGGGCTGGCGAAGTTGAGACAGTTGGTGGCGGCTAGCGGGCGGGCGCCGGTACAGGCCACGTTACGGCAGCTTTCGGCAACTGCATGGCGAGCTCCCTCACGGGGCGAGAGATAGCAGAAGCGGGGATTGGCGTCGAGGCTCATTGCCAGGCCCCGATTGGAGTGTTTGAGCCGCATGACCGCCGCGTCGTGACCGGGAAGCAGGACAGTGTTGGTGCCGACTTGATGATCATACTGGCGGTAGATCCAGCTTCGTGAGCAGGCATGGGGGGAGTTCAAGAACTCTAGCAGAATAGAGTTGAGATCGCTTGGCTCGCCTGGATCCTGCATCTGCCAGCTACCGATGGCCTCCAGATAAGCCGGCTCTTGCAGCGGACGCCGATAAGTAGGGGCTTCCTCAGTCAGTACATGGTTTGGAATCTGCGCCACGATCTCCCCGTCGGCTCTGACTACCAGTTGACCATGATCCGCCACTTCCCCGATCACTACCGCGTCTAGATCCCACTTCTTGAAGATGGAGAGGACTTCGTCTTCCCTACCCTTCTCGGCCACCAGCAACATGCGCTCCTGGGACTCCGAGAGCATGATTTCGTAGGGTGTCATGCCCGGCTCCCGTTGCGGTACCCTGGCTAGCTCGATCTCGATTCCTACTCCGGCATGGGTGCCCATTTCGCAAGTCGAACAAGTGAGTCCTGCCGCACCCATATCCTGGATTCCGACCACGGCTCCCGAAGCCATCACCTCCAGGCAAGCCTCCAAGAGCAGCTTTTCCATGAAAGGATCCCCGACCTGAACTGTAGGCCGCTTGGATTCCAATTCCTCGTCAAACTGTTCGGATGCCATGGTGGCTCCGTGGATGCCGTCTCGGCCGGTCTTGGCGCCCACATAGATGACCGGGTTCCCCACACCTCTGGCACGAGCGTAAAAGATTCCGTCGGCCGGAGCGATGCCCAGACAGAAGACATTGACGATCGGATTCCGGCTGTAGCGACGCTCGAAGTAGACTTCGCCTCCGACCGTTGGAATTCCGATGCAGTTCCCGTATCCGGCGATTCCGGCCACCACCCCCTCCAGAATCAACTGATTCCGGAGAATGTTCAGGGGGCCGAAATGGAGGGAGTTCATCAAGGCGATAGGGCGGGCACCCATCGTAAAAATGTCACGGATGATTCCCCCCACACCGGTGGCAGCCCCTTGATAAGGTTCGATAAAAGAGGGGTGGTTGTGGGATTCGATCTTGAAAACAACCGCCATCCCATTTCCGATGTCGACGACACCGGCATTCTCTCCAGGTCCCTGAATGACCTGAGGGCCTGCAGTAGGAAGTTTCTTAAGGTGAACCCGAGAGCTTTTGTAGCTGCAGTGCTCGGACCACATCACCGAAAAAATCCCAAGTTCCGTGAGATTCGGTTCCCGCCCCAGGAAGCGACACAGCTGCCGGTACTCCTCAGCCGTCAGCCCGTGATGGGCGACGACTTCCGGATCGATTGGGATTTCAAGCTTGGATGCACTCAAGAGATTCGACCACCGATTTGAAGAGCGAGAGACCGTCGGTACCGCCCAGCAGAGGTTCCACCAGGCGTTCAGGATGCGGCATCATGCCCAGCACGTTTCGGTCCTCGTTTGTGATGCCTGCGATTGAATTAAGCGAGCCGTTTGGATTCGCCTCCGGCGTCAGGTCGCCCTCGGCCGAGCAATACCGGAAGACAACCTGTCCTCGATCTTCGAGCTGCGCGAGCAACTCCGGTTGAGCGAAGAAATTGCCATCATTGTGCGCAATCGGAAGGGTGACGACCTGGTTCTTGTCAAGGCAGCGGGTAAAGGAGGTGTCGTTCCGCTCCACCCGTAGATGGACGTTCTGGCACAGGAACTTGAGCCCGGCATTTCGCAACAGCACACCAGGCAGGAGGCCGGCCTCCTGGAGGATCTGAAAACCATTACAGATTCCCAGAACTAGATTTCCCTGGACCGCATGACGACGCACGGCTTTCATCACAGGGGAGAACTTGGCGATGGCGCCTGAGCGGAGGTAGTCTCCGAACGAGAAACCCCCGGGGACCACTACCACGTCTGCCCTCTTCAGATCCTCGTCGGCATGCCAGAGCGAGACTGTTTCGACCGCCAACAAGTCGCCCAGGGCATGGACCGTGTCCCGATCGCAATTGGAGCCAGGAAAGATCACGACTCCGAATCTCATGCCGATTCCTCGACTTCGAAAACCTCAATGATTGGATTGGAAAGCACGGAATCCGCCAGCTTTCGACTGAGCTCAAGGACGGACGAGCCATTTTCGTCATCGATTTCGAGCTCGAAGAACTTACCCTGGCGTACCGATCTCACCTGCTGATGACCCATCTTGCGAATGGAACGCAGTACGGCCTGCCCCTGGGGGTCGAGAACCCCCTCTTTGAGCTTGACGATCACTTTGATTTTCATGAGCTATTTCGAACCGGAAGAAAGAAAAGCCCGCTACCCCGAAATCCACCTCTTCAGCAGTTGCAATCTTAGCACTCCGGGCTGTCTTCCAAGTCGATTCGATCGACAACCCCTATCACAGCGGCATCGACCGGAGTGAAGAAGTGCCCCAGGACATGCATGGCCGCCCAGCCGTCGAGCACAACCAGCACTCGGTCACCTACCCCGGCATCCGCCCCATCGATACACAAGACGGTCTCTCCCATTGCTTGGCCGTCCAGGTCGAGGGGTTGAACGAGCAGGAGTTTTTGCCCCTCGAAGGCAGGGTCTTTTTGGGTGGCATAGAGTTGATCGTCAACCCGTCCGATGATCATTGTCCGAGCCCGGATAAACGCGTGAACTTCATATGAAATTGCGCTCGTCCAGAATACCGACGATGGTGCAGTCCGAGGGAGTGTCTTTTGGGTACCACGGAAACGAGCCTTCCTTTCCTCGAACGAAAAAGACCCGTTCTCCCTCCCCTGCCCCGACTGAGTCGAGCGCCAGCATTGGTTTTCCGTGGGGGGAGCCGTCGCGGTGGATAGGCTGGATGAGCAGGAGTTTCTTGCCCTCCAGCGCCGGGTCTTTCACGGTAGCCACCACCTTGCCCATGACCCGCGCCAGTTTCATTCCTCGTCGCCCGAATCGGGGAGAATCTCGAAGCTGTCGACAATCCCCACGATCGACGAGTCGACCGGGTGATCTTTCATTCCGCTCGCCATTCTCGCTGAACTGCCACCCACTGTGATCACAAGTTCTCCGACCCCCGCTCCAACTGTGTCTACGCATACTTGGTAACCCGTGCTCCGGCCGGTCGCCGGATCGACGATACGCACGATCAAAAGTTTCTTGCCGTGCAGCTTCTCGTCCTTACGGGTCGCTACCACGGTTCCGGCAACTTTACCGAGGTTCATGTCAGGGATTCCGAGTCATTTAAGCTCGGACTAGTCTTTCAGAGTGATAGGTAGTTTTTCGTCCAGGTTGGAGTGCGGCCTGGGAATGACATGGACGGTCACCAACTCGCCGACTCGCCGGGCCGCAGCGGCGCCAGCGTCGGTGGCCGCTTTGACGGCTGCAACATCTCCCCGAACGATCGCCGTGACAAGGCCGCTTCCGATCTTCTCGTAACCCACCAGGGTGACATGAGCCGCCTTGACCATCGCATCGGCAGCCTCGATCATCGCAACCAGACCTTTGGTCTCAACCATGCCCAAAGCTTCCATCGAGTTCGCCATACAATCCTTCCTGTTCGAGGCCGGACTAGCTGCTTTGACTCAACTCTGAAACGGCCTTCCGAATCAGCTCTTCCAGCTCGTTGCGGGTGAGGGAAATCTGGGCTTCTCCCGGGGCAGCCACCGGGCAACCCGACTCTCGAAAATCAGGGGAACTTATACCATACTTCCCGCGCACATTAAATAGCTTGTCAACCTCTTCCCGACTCAATAGGGTCTGCCTCCCGAGGACTTTGGTGATGAGCGAAATCTTGGCAAAATGTTCCAGGATTTCCATCTTGAAGAAAGCCGATTCCAGGTCGCCGCCGTAGCTGATTGCCCCATGGTTGGCCAGCAGAACAGCATCGAACCGGGGTACCAGATCGACCAGGCTATCCGCCAGCTCCTGAGTCGAGGGAGTTCCGTAGGGGGCCACTGGAACGCAGCCCAGTGTCACCACCACTTCCGGCATCAGAGCTTCGGTCAAGGGTATGCCAGCCACTGCATAACTGGTTGCGTAGACAGGATGACCATGACACACCGCCTGTACATCTTTTCGCAAGCGATAAACTACGCAGTGCATCTTGATCTCCGAAGAGACCTTCCGCCGCCCCGAAAGTTGCTCGCCGCTGAGGTCGGTGATCACCAGATCTTCGGGCTTCATGAAGCCTTTGCAGAGGCCGGTGGGGGTGGCCAGTAGCTGGTTTCCCAGGCGGATCGAGAGATTCCCCTCGTTGGCGGCTATAAGGTCTTTGTCGTACAGGCGACGACCGACCTCGCACATGAGTTCTCGAAGCTCTCGTTCGCTCACGTTGTTTCCAAGACAGCAATAGCCAATGAAGTCTCCGGGCTAGGCGGCCGTCCGAGCAACAGTGCCTAAATCGGCTCACCCACTACGGGATCCAGGCACCCTCCATAGAGGAACTCCTTCGTATTATCGCGCACTACTCGAGGACCTACCAGTACTCGAGCCTGATTGGTCTGGAGGGCGGCTCGAGCTACTGCCGCTGCCACCATGGGAGGGACCCGAGCGTCCAATGCGTGAGGGATGATGTAGTCGGAGCGCAGCTCGCTCGGCATGATCAGATCGGCGATGGCGTGGGCTGCCGCTGATTTCATTTCTTCATTGATAGTCCGTCCACGCACGTCGAGCACTCCTCGGAAGACGCCGGGAAAGGCGAGCGAGTTGTTGATCTGGTTCCTGAAGTCGCTGCGTCCCGTGGCCACCACTGCGGCCCCCGCCTCGAGAGCTAGCTTGGGCATGATCTCCGGGGTTGGATTGGCAAGTGCAAAGACGATAGGATCCGGCGCCATGCTACCGATCATCTTCTGACTGACGACCCCGGGAGCGGATAGCCCGATGAAAATCTGGTGGCCCCGCAGCACCTCTTCGAGAGGTCCTTTCAGTCCCTCCGAGTTGGTGACTTCGGCGATCTCGGCCTTGTACGGGTTCAAGCCCTCCCGACCCTTGTAGAGAGCACCTTGGCGATCGCAAAGAACGATATTTCGGACTCCGGCATGCTGCAGGAGCCGTGTCACGGACAACGCGGATGCCCCGGCCCCGTTTATTGCCACCGATGCTTCGCCGAGCGGAAGTCCGAGTAGCCGGCAGGAATTCAGGACTCCTGCCAGGACTACGATAGCGGTCCCATGCTGATCGTCGTGAAAGATCGGTACTTCGGCTATCTCCCGCAGACGCCTCTCGATCTCAAAGCAGCGCGGCGCCGAGATATCCTCCAGGTTGACTGCTCCCAGGATGGGGAGCAAAGAACGCACCACCCGGATGATGATTTCGGGATCCTGGCTGCCGAGGCAGATCGGGAACGCTTCTACGCCGGCCAGAGTCTTGAGCAGCAAGCACTTCCCTTCCATTACCGGAAGGCCAGCCTCGGGCCCGATATTCCCCAGACCGAGCACAGAAGAACCATCGGTGATGACGGCTACGAGATTGCTTTTGCTGGTGTATTCATAGACTCGTGCCGGGTTGCTCACGATCTCCCGGGCTGGGATCAGGATACAAGGGGGTGAGAGCAGCCGGAGCATGTAGTCGTCCCGAACCCGCACTTTGCTCTGGATCTCGATGGCCCCTCCGAATCTCTCGTGAAGTTCCAACGATTCCTGCGCCAGGCGATCGGGATTCGTCTCCCCCTGCCGACTGACCAGGGCATCGATGCTGGCCGGATTCGCCTGGTACAGGCGTTCCAAGTCGCGCTCCTGGATTTCGGAGGGATCCAGATCGGAGGCCAGACCTTCCGCCAGTGCCAGCTCGGTGATGGTACGTGCGACCTCTGGAGCCATTGTCAGATCGAGCGGGCTGGGAAAGAGCGACCCTTCCCGGAGGGAGGTTGCCGGTTGTTTCGCAGCAATCGTCTGGGCAACTTTCCCATAGAAGTGGAGGGGAAATTCCTTCAAACGGCAGTCTGCGATCCCCCGGAAAATCCCGGGGAAGACGAGAGCCGGGTGAAAAGCAATATCGTCGGCTTGCCAAAGCGAGAAGATACCCGCGCGATCGCTTCCACCTCCTTCGGGAGAGAGATCGAATACGAATCGGAATGACTCCGCGGCCGGGCCGCCACTCCGGCTGGACCGGATCAAGACCTGACAATCCTTGGGACTCTCCCCCGGGGAAGCGAGACAAGAATCCTCTCCCGAGCTGAGGGAAAGGCGGAAAGGCATCTCGTCGGCCATAGCCAAGAGAGCCGCGGTTGCCGCGTCAAGGCCGTCCACATGAACGCCCAGCTGATCGGGTGCGATTCCGAGAGCGCGAGCTGCATTGAGCAAGCCGACGCCGAGCAGAGTGGCAAGGATCTCACTCCCCAGACAAAGCACCGGCAATCCGGTCGAGTCTTGGATCTGGTCTCGCAGCTCAAACAACCCTGGGTAAGCGACACCGCCGAGAGCGATGGCAGCTACGGCGGGACTGATTGTCGAAGCCGTCTCGAGCAGGCTGGCGCCATTGGAGGCATCGACAGAGAAAGGGTATACATCGACTGCCGCCAACTCCCTGGCCATTACCGCCCAGCTTTCCAGGAGGGGAAGAATGCCCAACGTTCCCAGCCCTTGAACTGCTTCGGCGGTCCCGTCACTCAGCAGAGCAACCGAGTTCCCTTTCGTGGTGTAGATGTAGGCCGTTGATACGTCGGCATGGATCCGGCGGCAAGGTTCGGCCACTCCCGGCGTGTAGAGGAGCGAGAGCATGTACTCGTCCCGCACCGGGACTTTGCTTCGAATGCCGAGCAGACCCCGATGGCGCCGGCAATGATAAAGGATGTCGGTTCGATCTATGCTCAAGGTCTTATTTTCTCCGAAACATTACATCATAGGGAAAAAGCGTTTCATTTACAAAGAGTTGCGGCCAAGAGTGGCGTCGTGAAACTCAAGGGAGTTCAGGGTTTTCACCACGAAGAACACGAAGATTGAGATGGCTCGACTCGGCTTCGCCGGAGACGCGCCACGGGAAAGCGAGTCTTTTCGTCTTAATCCCACAACTTTCCGGACCGAATCCCAACCCCAGACTCTCCCCCTTCGTATTCATCGTGATCTTCGTGGTGAAAACCCTGACTACCGTTGCGGACATCCCCGTTCAAGACTGGAATCAATCCCAGAAGTAGCCTACCCAGGAGCCGGGCAAAGCGTTCGGGGGCCTGCGCTATACTGCCGCTTATGATCGCGAGATTGCGGGGTGTCCTGGCCGAGAAGGACGCGGGCTGGCTCATTGTCGATGTGGGCGGGGTGGGATACCAAGTGCTGGTCCCACTTTCTACTTTTTATGAAATCGGCGAAGCAGGTGCGGAAGTAAAGTTGCGCATCTACACCCATGTGAAAGAAGATGCCTTGAGCCTTTACGGCTTCCTGTCCAAGCTCGAAAAGGAAGTCTTCGAGCGGCTCATCCAGATTTCCGGAATCGGTCCCAAGCTGGCGATCACCATCCTGTCGGGGGTTCCGGCCGATGAATTGACCGAGGCGGTCGAATCGGGAGATCGGATGCGCCTGAATGCTATCCCTGGAATCGGCAAGAAGACGGCCGAGAGAATGATCCTGGAGCTGCGCGGGAGGCTTCCCACGGGCATGGCGGGAGGTCAAGTCACGGCTACCGCCACGGTCGGCTCGATGAAGTCGGACGTAGTTTCTGCCTTGGTCAATCTGGGGTATCCTCGAAACGTGGCCGAACGGGCCGTGGCCTCGATTCAGAAGGAAACCGCCGCCGGCTTCGAACCCCTGCTGAAGGGGGCTCTGAAGAGACTCTCTGGATGAAGCGGCAAGTTTGCACGTTCAATCCATACGCTGGGGATCGATGAAGGCACTCTCGAGTTTGGCTCTTTCTTGTGAGTTGGTAGTTATTGATTTTGGTAGTTATTGATTATGGACGAGGAAAGACGATTCATCGATCCCGGGCTGGGAGATGATGATCAGAGCTACGAGAACGCCCTTCGTCCGCGTTTTCTGCGCGATTTCATCGGGCAGGGCCCGATCAAGGAGAATCTCTCGATCGCCATCGAAGCGACTCGGGCCCGCAGCGAGGCGCTCGATCACGTTCTCTTTTATGGCCCGCCGGGTCTCGGAAAGACGACTCTGGCCCAAATCGTGGCCAATGAATTGGGAGTCAATTTTCGATCGACCTCAGGGCCTACCATCGAGAAGCGGGGGGACCTGGCGGCGATCCTCACCAATCTGGAGCCGGGAGACGTCCTTTTCATCGACGAGATCCATCGCCTACATCCAGCTATTGAAGAGATTCTCTATCCGGCCATGGAAGACTTCCAGATCGACATCATCATTGGCGAAGGTCCGGGAGCGCGCTCGATCAAGCTGGATCTGAAGCATTTCACTCTGATCGGCGCCACCACTCGCAGCGGGCTGCTCACGTCCCCCTTGCGGGGTCGTTTCGGAATTCCGCAGCGACTCGATTTCTATGACACTGAAAGCTTGACTCAGATCGTCCGGCGTTCAGCCGGGCTTCTCAACGTAGATATTACCTCAGAAGGTGCGGATGAGATCGCCGGGCGCTCGCGTGGAACTCCTCGGATCGGTAATCGTCTGCTGCGCCGGGTGCGCGACTTTGCCGAGGTGCGGGGGGATGGCACCATCAACCAGAGAACTGCCTGCCAGGGGCTGGAGCTGATGAATGTCGATTCGCTCGGTTTCGATGAGACCGATCGAAAACTTCTCTTGACGATCATCGAGAAGTTTGCAGGAGGTCCGGTCGGGATCAATACCATCTCAGCCGCCATCTCAGAAGAGAAGGATGCAATCGAAGACATCTACGAGCCGTATCTCATTCAGTTAGGCTTTCTGCACCGGACTCCCCGAGGCAGAGTGGTCACAGACCAGGCTTATGAGCATTTCGGGCTGCAGCCCGGAAGCCGCCAGAAGACTCTTTTCGAAGAGTCTAGCTGAGGTAAAACTTGATCGTGGGAATCGCTCCCTCGCTGACGCTTCGGGCTCCGAAAGATCTTGGCCGAGCGCCTCATTAACTTCGAGGCCTTCCTACGGAGCCCGAAGCGTTAGCGAGGGAGCGATTCCAGTTTCTTTCTTGAATGATCCGGCGCAGCCCGGGGATGGGCTAACCAGGAACTCAAAGTAGCGGGAGGCATCTTGCCTGCTGGCCGCGTTTGGCGCGGAATCCGGATCACAGGAGGGATCAAGAAATCCTCGGAAGGGTGGTTCCGGTGAGAACGATTACCAACCGCCTAATTGGATTCAGTTACCCTGACGTTTGGAAGGAAGGGAATGTCGCAAGATAAGCGCAAATTTCCGCGGGTTTCGGTAGAAGCCGGCATACGCTATCGCCCGATTCCTACCGACAGTTCCACGGTCGAGTACCTGAAGGGGGTACTGGAAAACGTAGGTCTCGGTGGGGTGTTCATCGCCACTGAGGAACCGTTGCCCAAGGGCTCGCTGGTCGAGATCGAGTTTCGAATTGTAGAACGGGGAAAACAATGTTCCATCCGTGCGCAGGCTCTGGTGCGCTGGGACAGACGGCGCTTCACACCACCTGGAATGGGCTTGGAATTCATCGCATTTGAGGGGTTGGGCCAGCAACAGCTAGAGGTTTGGCTGCTGAAGATCCTGGACGATAGCTAGTGCTTCCGTTCAAGGAGTCCGACAAATCGAAAATGGTATCCTAACCAGTAGCCGCAGAGGCTTTTACTTATGAGTACTCCTCATCCCAATGTATTCAGTCAGACCTTGGCCCGCAAAATCCTGCGACTGCAGGACTCGATCGAACAAGTCATCAAAGGCAAAGGCGATACCGTCAAAATGGCAATCGTCTCTTTGTTGGCCAAGGGTCATCTTTTGATCGAAGACGTGCCCGGTGTGGGAAAGACCACCATGGCACACGCTTTGGCTCGGTCATTTGACTGTAACTTCCAGCGGATCCAGTTCACGAGCGACCTGCTACCCAGTGACCTGACCGGGGTCGCCATGTTCAACCAGGTCACGCAGCAATTCGAGTTCCGCAAGGGACCGCTATTTGCCAACGTGGTGTTGGCCGACGAAATCAACCGCACTACGCCCAAGACTCAAAGCGCCTTGCTCGAGGCAATGAGCGAGGGGAAACTGACCGTTGAAGACAAGACGTATTCTCTTCCTCAGCCCTTTATGGTGGTAGCCACTCAGAATCCTACCGAACACCATGGCACGTATCCGTTGCCCGAGTCGCAGTTGGACCGATTTCTGATGAAGATTCGAATGGGATATCCATCGCGCGAGGATGAAAAGGCTATTCTTCGCTCTAGGATCAGCTATTCCACGGCCGATGATATTTCCCCGGTAGTCGGAGCAGACGAGATCCTGGAAGCGCAACGCGAGGCAGAGAAGGTGGCCGTGGCTGAGTCTCTGCTCGAATATGTGATGGCGCTGGTCGAGAACACACGCAATACAGAGTATTTGGATCTGGGGATCAGCCCGCGGGGTACGATGGCCCTCTACCGAAGCGCCCAAGCACTGGCTTTCGTAGAAGGGCGGAGCTATTGCATTCCTGACGACTTTAAACGGCTGGTGATCCCGATCTTCTCGCATCGAGTCATGGTCAGTTCGAAGTATTGCTCACCTCTGCCCAGGAGTGAGGAAGCCGAATCGATCATCCGAAACTTGATGGAAGAGGTTGAGGTGCCTCTGTAGTGACTTCGAAGAAGGGGCACTCTGCCAGCTACAAGAGCCTGGTCTTCGCCTCCCTTCTGCTAGCGAGCGCTTTTGTCCTTGCCCTTGTGAGTTCGCTGGCTCGAAGGGAAGGCCAGCCCTATGCCTCCGCCTTCTTCGCCCTCTCCTCGCTTGTGCTAGCCGGAATCTCGAGCGCTATTCTGGTGCCTCGACTCCTTTCTCGAGTGCGCCTCGATTTCCTGGAGCGCCTCTACTTCATTCGGCTCACGAAACGGGGAGGTTTCTTCATCGTCATCGTGCTAATTATTGCTTTTGCCGCTCTCAACACGGGAAATAACTTGCTGGTTCTCATTCTTTCCTTCCTTTTGGCATCGCTGATCGCCTCTGGAATCATCTCGAGTCTGGATCTGCAGGGGCTTCAGATTGCATTGAACCTGCCTCCTGCCATTCACGCCGGGCAACGGGCGGCTTTTCTAGTCACTCTCAAGAATCTCAAGAAGATGATTCCATCTTTCGCCATCGGTCTTCAGAGCCGTAGCGTCGAAGACAAGCAGAATGAGGCCACGAACTTCTTCATGCAGGCCAAGAACTTCCCTTATCTCCAGGCCGGAGAGGAGTTTCAGCTGACGCTCCACTGTAGTTTTCATCGCCGAGGATTCTATCCCGTGGAAGGATTTGAAGTGCGAACTTCGTTTCCGTTCGGCCTCTTTTCAAAGGGACGCCAACTGGAGGCAAAAGGGCAGATCGTGGTGTACCCGGAGTTACGGGATTTGAGCCAGTTTCTGGTTTCAAATCCTTTTCTTCAGGGCCTGCGCGAGCTGCGACGCAAAGGACAGGGCAGCGGCCTGTACAACGTCCGTCCCTACCAGCGGGGTGAAAGCACCCGCAACATCCATTGGAAATCGACGGCAAAGTTGTCTCAACTGATGATCAAGGACTTCCTGGCAGAGGAGGATCGCCCTCCCAAGATCCTTTTCTCAACTTTTATGCTGGCATGCGACGAGGCAGCGTTGGAAGGATTCGAAAAAGGGGTTTCTTACGTGGCCTCGCTGGCCCACTTCTACCGGGATTCTCATGTCCAGTTTGCCTTCTCGTCGGGCGAATTCTCTGCTGTGGTCAATGGAAATGGAAAGGCTGACGAGTACGAACGTTTAATGCAGTATCTTGCCGGCGTAAACCCCGCGGACCGTAGGGTGTTGCAGGATGAAGACGCAGACAATGACTCGATTCTCTTCGCGGCTGGGGAATCGGTACAAATCGAGGGAGTTCCCGTAGTCGATTACTTGAGCCTCCCGTGAGGCGCCGAAGACAGAACGATGACGTTTGACCGCAGCTTCAAATTGACGATTTATCTGCTCCTCTTTTCGGGGTTTGCCTCGCTCCTGACCTCAGAGGCGGCCGGTGCCTGGCTGGCAGTGGCTTACCTCGCTGCCATCATCGCGAGTTGGGTCATCGATGAGATCGAGATCGGTGGCTGGTGGACTCAAGTGGCAGTTTCCGCAGCTCTCTTATCCTTTTTTCTGCTCGATACGGCAGCCGTTTCGGGACTGATCCAGAGCTCGATCCATCTCCTGATGCTGATCAGCCTGTTGAAGCTCTATACCAAGAAACAGGACCGCGATTACCTGCTTCTGTTTTGTGTCTCTTTCACCTTTTTGCTAATCGCCTCCACCTTCACGATCTCAATTTCATTTCTTGTCTGCCTGGTCGGATTCTTTTTCGTCTCCGTACTCAGTTTCTTGCTCCTGGAAAGTAAAGCTGCCTATTCTGAGAGCCGCCAAGCCAGTTTTTCGATGCGGGCCTATTGTTCTCTGGCACTTCTGACGACTTTGCTCATCGTGTTGGTATCGGTGCCCATCTTCCTGGCCATACCGCGGACGGCTTTTGGATTCTTCCGAATTAACGACCGGGCCGGGGTCCATCTGAGCGGCTTTTCCGATCAAGTCAACCTGGGAGATATCGGCCGGATCATGACGAATCGGGACGTCTTTATGCGCGTCCAGTTGGAAGCAGGGGGCCCCGAATCCCTTCCCTACGATATCAAATGGCGGGGCATCACTCTCGATCATTACAACGGGAAAGGGTGGCGCAATACTCGGCGCCAGTATCGAAGCCTGTTTCGTGAGTCGAAGAACTCTGGATTCCTGCTTCCCGTGCAACGGCGTGCGGAGGATCAAGAAAACCTGATCACCCAGAACATCACTCTGGAACATTCCACCACGGTCCTCTTCGGGGCCGATCGGATGGTCTGGGTCACCGGGATGAGATTCCCGCAGGAGCATCTTCTGCGCGACCAAAACGATTCTCTCAGTTTCGCATCAAATGTCCCCGAGTCGTTCCGTTATTCCGTGGATTCGGACATCATGGAAAGGGGCCAGCGACTGAGTCGAGTCAGGATCGGGACCGCTCCGCCAAACCTACGCAATCGCTACCTCCAACTGCCACCCGTGGGCGGCCGGATCTGGGTCCTGGCTGATGAGTTCACCCGGGATCAGACTAGCGATCTGGCCAAGGCCTTAGTGCTGGAACGCCAATTGAGGGGAAGCTTCGGGTTTACCCTCGAGAATCCATCCGGGCGGGCGGAGGACCCGCTTGCCCATTTTCTGCTCGAATCCAAGGCGGGTCATTGCGAATACTTCGCCACCGCCATGGCTATCATGCTACGCATGGTTGGGATTCCGAGCCGAATCGTGAATGGGTTTCGAGCCGGTGAGTTCAATGAGTGGAGCGGGCATTTCGTGGTCCGGCAGTCGGACGCTCATAGCTGGGTAGAAGCCTGGTTTCCAGGATCCGGATGGGTCGACTTTGACCCCACTCCGGCGGCCCCCCCGCGGACCGATTTCTACTTATCCCGACTGACCAGTCAGGTGCTGGATACGATTGAAGTCTTTTGGAATGAGGTTCTTACGTTCGACCGCTTCAAGCAGGTCGGATTCTTTGTCTCTCTGGGATCGAGACTACGAGCCGGTTTCTCGAGCGCCGCCACAATGGTCGGTAGTGCCGATGACGTATTTGCGGATTTCCTGGCTCGGCTGAAAAGAATGCCGCTGGGAGTACCTGCGATCGTGCTCACCCTGGGTGGAGTCCTGGTATCGGCAGTCCTGGGATGGCGCTTCCGGAAACTGCTGGTCATTCTGATCAAACAGAACTTCCTGCGCAAGCGTCCGTCCCAACTGGCGCCCACCTACTATCTCGAGTTGATCAACGTGCTCGAGCGAAAAGGTTTTGAGCGCGGGCGGGGAGAAACACCGGGCGAGTTTGCTAAGCGAGTGGAACCATTGCTGGGGTCCTCCCTGCCCCGGCAAGTCACCCAACTCTACTACCGCACTCGCTATGGAAACCTGCCCATGGCACCTTCGGAGCTCGAGTCGGTTCGGCGTGGCCTGCGCGAGTTGCGTTCCCTGAAAACAGTGGCCACCTACTAGCTAGGACTTTCTCAAACGCAGAGTTCTCATTCGATTGATAGCCGCTCCCACTTCTAGTCCGCGGGGGCGAGACAGATTGCCTTCGACTCGGTAGGAGAGCGTCTCGAGACCCTGTCGGTTGAATCGCCGCTCCCACGACTGTACGCTATGAGCAAGACTCTCGCCTCGCTGGAATTCCTCTCCAGCAAGTCTCCAAATGGTCAATCCGACGGCTCGAGTCTGGGATGGATCGACCAGCTGTTCGATAAAGCTCAAATCGATATCAGTGGTTCCGTAGCTGATCCGGTGTAGCCCTCGTGCATCGATTCGGACCTCTCGCTTCCCCCGGCGAGCATCGAAGCTGGCCGAATCGGGACGGCGACTCCATTCCTCAGGAAAGGCAGACGCGGTTTCGAATTGACGTCGGCTCGGGATGCGGCGAGCCACGTCGCAGGCTTGTTTACTCACATCCAGCGCCTCGTATCCCTTCATCATGATCACCCGATCACAGACGTCGAAGTAGTCGCCTGACCCGCCCATCACCAAAATGGAGGAGGCAGAGTATCTCCGGGTGAGCTCCTGGATGCGGTCAATCAGGGGTGTGATGGGTTCACTCTCCTTACTTACCAGGGCCTGCATTCGGGCGTCCCGAATAATGAAGTTCGTCGCAGAAGTGTCTTCATCAATTAATAGCAGTTGCGATCCGAGCTCGAGCGCCTCCATGATGTTAACCGCCTGGGAGGTCGATCCTGATGCGTTCTGGGTGGAGAAATGGCGAGTGCTTTGAGCTTGCGGAAGGTTGTTGATGAAAGGAGAAATATCCACTTCTTGAACGGATCTGCCGTCCTCAGCCCGGATCTTGGTCGCACAGCCTAGTGTCACCACCTGCTCTCGTCCATCCCCCGGAACATGATCGTAGACTCCTCTCTCGATCGCTTTCAAGAACGTCGATTTGCCATGAAAGCCTCCCCCAGCGATGAGCGTGATGCCGCTCGGAATGCCCATCCCCCGAAGGGGCCCTGCGTTAGGGGTTGCAAGAACTACTTCTAGAGAAGGAGGCGATTGGAAGGGAACACATTGTGGAGTGTCGAGGGGTCTGTCATCCACTCCAGAGAGGCGAGGCAGGACGGATCCATTCGCCAAGAAGCAGACCAGACCCTGGGCTGAAAGCTGTCCCCTTAATACATCCTGATCTTCGACACAGTCCACCTGACGTTGCAGAGCGGCGACATCGATGGAGTTGGCAAGAAAGGAGCGCTCGACCAGATACGGCACCGATTCGAGCAGGATGCTCTCCGCCTCCTTTCCGAGAACTCGGCGTCCTTGTGCAGGCAGACCGACGTAGAATCGGCAAATCAGCGCCTCCTCATCGATGTTCAGACAAGTCCGTTCCAGGACCTCCTGCCCTCCCGCGTCAATCGATACCCTTCCACTGTTGCCGGTTCCCCGAATCGGGTGCGGAATGCGATCGATATTCCGGCGGAACACTCGGGCCAGAAAATCGGCGCAGGCTGTGGCTCGAATGCGACTGGAGATCAAGCCCACCGGAAAACCCGTATCAGCGAAGGGAATCCGGATCGAGAGCAACGACGGAGCCGCAAAGGGGTCGCCCTGAATGTTTTCAAATCGGAGCCGGAAAGTTGACAGACGATAGCTGCCGGTCAGGCTGCGGTACGCTTTGTATCCCCGACCATCGATACGGGATAAGTGGTCGCGGAGGTTTCTTTCGTCGTTCAACGGAAAACAGTCTTCCGAGGAATGTCGCCGTAGTCAAGCTCTAACCCTTGGTTGGGATAGAAGTACGACGCGCGCAGCCTTAGGTGGAGAGTTTCCGACCCGCACCCTTTCGGTTGTGCGGCGGGTCTACGTTCTCGCCCTAGTCGTGCTCTGGCAGGCGGCGCTTGTGCCGGCGATGGGCCAGTTGGGAGCAGCGTCCAGCAGTTTCCCCAGGTGGTGGTCAACGGGGGTTCAGCCACCTCCTTTACGATCCACAACCCCAGCAGTAGTGACACCATCAACGTGGCGGTTCAGCTGTTTTCGCCCAATGGAAGCGCTCTGGCCGACCAGCAAGTGGAGCTGCTGCCTGGAGAGACTCAGACGGTCGTCTTCGGCGACGCACAGGAAGTTTTGACGCGAGGCTGGGCGGAACTGAAATCAGATGACGAATTCATCGCCACCGAGCAAACGCAATTCATTGTGCGGGGCGAGAACATGGCGGGCCAAGAGCCGGTCAGCGAGAAGATGGTGACGGCTCGAGGAATTGGAGCGGACCATCCAAAAGATGACCAGACTTTTCCAAGTTACGGGGCCGCGAAGCCGACTTCGTCAATGATCAGTACCCCTTCAGGGCTGAGATCGAATTGGAATCGGATCACTCTCAACGCGCTGAGCTCAAATCGAGAAGGATCCCCCAGTAGAGCGGACAGAGGTATCTCGAAAGTTTGGAGAGTGGGTTCCCATTTCTTTCCGTAGCGTTCACTCTCATCCGACAGTTTGGTCATGCGGGCTTCCAGGGGCGGGACCAGTTTCCGAAATCGGCTGAGCGCAACGGCTACCTTTTGTGCGTCATCCGACTCCAGTACGATGCTGAGATCGAGTGGCGGTTTATCGCTCTCGTCGGGCTCTTCGTCTGCTTCTGCCTCGTCGGCATCCGGTCGGTCCCCGGAATCGTTATTCTCATTGTCACGATCACCGGTCGCTTCATCTGAGTCGTCATCTTCGTCAGGAGGGCTCTCACCCGAATCAGCCAAGGAGAACATCAAGAGCGAACGCTCGGTCAGACCCCACTCTCCGACAATCCCTTCCGGGAGCACGATTGAGTACGACGGTGGAGACCCCGACTCGGCCTGCTCAGTATCGTCTTCTTGATCCGACTCATCTCGCTCTTCTCCCCTCCGCCATCCCACGAAAGCGGCCTTGTTCAAATTTGCTTCCTCGCCTCCGGTAGTTCATCTCCTCTTCTCGCAGACCGCGAGGCCATGGCCTTCGATCGAGCCGCCTGCAAGTGAAGTCGTGGCAACGTCAATGTCATCCTCGTAATCAGCCACGACTCGAAAAGTCGAGTCTCGAAACTGGGTGATGTAGTAGTCCCGAGGGAGCCAATCGGAGGCTGTCCGATGGTCTCGAAAAAGGGGAAGGTACTCTTTCTTGTCGTAGAGTGTCGCTTCGAGAAAGGCGGTCATACTGACCTTTCCCAACTGTCGCTGCTCATCGCCGGTCAGGAGCGGCCTCAGGTTGAGAAACATGCTTCTTGGCCACGAGGAATCGGTGTTACCCCAGACCGTATTGAACTGGCCATGGTTGGAACGATACGAGAAGATGGCGGCTTTGAACCGGTATTCGCCGTCTGTGAATTCAACGCGACGCAACTGTCGGGAACCTGCAAAGCTGGAGACGTCGGCGTCGTGCCCTCCCTGAAGGACCAGGTAGTTGACATCCTTGAGGGGAGTCGGCCGATCGGACGGGTTGTACTGACCATCGCTCGGCGCTATAGCGATAATTGCCCGAATCCCAAAATCGAAGTCGAAGAGGACGGTGGCGTCGTCGGGATAGCGTGAAAGTCGATTAAACGCCCCGGCTATCGCGGCGGCTTTCCCGCCTCTGGAGTGTCCGATCAGCCCAACCCGTGACATATCCACCTTACCGGCAAAAATATGTCCTTCCTGTTCGCTCCAATCCCGCCACACCCTCAGATGTTGAAGCAGCATCCAACCTCGACCGTCATTCTCGGTGCTGAGTCCACCGATCCAGGAACCGTTAAAGAAGTTCTCATCCACCGAAACGAGGATGAACCCTCGGCTGGCCAAGTGCTCTCCAAGGTAGCCGTATCCTGGGTCAGATCGCTCAACCATGTTGTGGTTGCCATGCACGATCAAGACGAGAGGGAAGGGCCCGTCTCCCTGTGGATACCAGACCCGGCCGTTAACCGGGAATTCTTCGAAGTCGAAGCCGAAATGCCAGTGACGGATCTTCATCCGCCAGCCTTCACTCCCTTTCACGAAGGGCGAGGCGTCCACTGACTCGGTAATCAGGTTTGCGTCCTCACCGAATTCGGGCCGGTAGTCCGTTCCGCTTCCATAACTCAAAGTCCAGACTTGATGGCTTCCGGGCAGAGAGGGATCAGGAGCGCTAACCCGGATTATGCAAGAGATCCGGATTCGAGTGGATTGGGGATCAGAAAAAACGCCGTAGCTCTCTGATATAAAAAGGTTTATTAAACAAATCCTTATCGGAGAACTACGGCAATGTCAAACCCAGTCTGTCAGACCACCCTGGCATTTCACTCGCACACACAAATCACGGCTCGTTTTGATGGTGGGAACCTGACTTCCGATGCCGGATGGCTGTTGTTTGGTTCCCTGGATCGGCAAGATCGACTCTGCGAGGACTTCAGTTCGTGTATTGCGGATAGCCGGGACCAACGCTACGTTCGTCATGAGCAGTTAAAGCTGATCCGACAACGAGTCTTTCAGATCGTTGCCGGGTACGAAGACTGCAATGACGCGGACACGCTGCGCTCGGATCCCATGCTCAAGACCGTCTGTGATCAGTTACCTGAGAGCGATCCTGACTTGGCCACCCAGGCAACTTTTTCCCGTTTGGAAAACTCTGTCAGCAAGAAGGATCTCATGCGTCTGAGCCGGGGGTTCCTACAGCGTTATGTCCGCTCGCTGAAGAAGAGACGCCCCGACCCGGTCATCTTGGACCTGGACAGTACTGACGACCACACTCACGGCCAACAGGAATTCTCTTTTTACCACGGCTATTACCGAAACCACATTCTGCATCCTTTGCTGATCTTCGATGCCGTTACGGGGGACCTGGTCACTGTCGTATTGAGGCCTGGAAACAAGGGGGCTGCCTCTCACATCGTTCCTATTCTGAAACGAATCGTGAAAGCCATTCGACGAGAAGTTGGCAAGGAACTTCAAATTGAGATCCGGGCCGACAGCGGCTTTGCCACGCCTCGGCTCTACGAGTTCTGTGAATCTGAAGAGAACAAACTCCAATATGTCATTGGGTTAAGCCGGAACCCCCGCCTGCAACAGATGGTCGAGCCGATGCTCGAGTCGACTCGACTCAGGTTCGACGAGTTCGAGGAAAAACAGCGTCAGTTTGACGAGTTTCTTTATCGAGCCGGCAGCTGGGATCGATTCCGTCGCGTCATCGTCAAAGTGGAAGTCGACCATCGGGGGATCAATCGTCGCTTTGTGGTCACCAACCGAGACGACCTCTCTTCCCAGTCCCTTTATGATCACTACACCGATCGAGGACAGTCGGAGAACTTCATCAAGGCTTTTAAGAACCATCTGAGTATGGATCGGCTGAGCTGTCATCGATTCCTGGCCAACCAGTTTCGACTTCTCCTGCATGGGCTGGCTTACCAGATGTTCGTCCGACTCCGCGATTATCTGTATGGAACCCCCTGGCAGACACTCGAAATCGAAACTTTGCGTCGCCGGGTCCTCAAAATTGGGGCGCGGGTTCGACAAACCACTCGACGCATCTGGGCCCATCTTTCCTCCGGCTTTCCGGAGCAGGACCTTTTCCTCCTCGTCTTGAATCGCCTTAACTCCAGCTAGCCTCTCCTAGCTCCCGAATGATCGTTTAGGACACTCATTCAGGCCCAACTCCGTCTGAAATTCACTCCCCCACCTACTCCACACGGCTCGTCCACAGAGATCCCTCGAAAATCCGCCTGTCGCACCTTCGATCTCCCGATTTGGGCCACTTTCGACTCTCTTTTCAACTCCGGCCTACGGTTCTTGCATAATCCGGGCTAATCCTGCCCGAGTGACTCGGCTCGCCGTACCCCGTGTCGAAGGCTATGAGGTGGTCGCGATCGCCTGGGTCGACGAGCCACCAGACCAGGTAAACATCTACCCCGACCGCCGCGGCCAGAAGAGTGCCGAGGATCCCCCTGGCCAAAGTTGTCTTGCCTTTCCACAGTCCCGATCGGAATAGCGCGACAGATCCGGCTAAAAGGGCATGAATTGCGACTAGTCCAACCGCCAGGAGCACAGTGTGGCCGTCCGACAAAGGCAATCGATCCATGACAGCGAACAGGATGATGAGAGCGCCCAAACCGATCCAGCCGAAGAAGCGGCGGGAATGCTCGAGTAGATGTTCGATAACCCGTAAGAGAACGGATCCGACGAGTGCGACGATGACGGCGAACAGAACTCCTAGGATTGCTCCCGCCAAGAGGTCGAGTGTCACTGAACCGAGGCCGAGCTTGGTCGATGCTCCGATTGCAGCGGCCAGGATCAGGGCGATGATCGCTGCCCCCCGGCCCGCTGCCTTTCGAACCTCAGTGTGGGGAGGCAGGTTGAGCCACCAAGAGCTGACCCTGCTCCAGAGGCGCTTCAATTTGCCCGGGCTCGGTACGCTCTGTTCCGTCTCGTTCATGGCTGCTGTCCCCTTCAACCTCAGTTGGTCTTTGAATGTCAATCGCTATCCCAAACTCTGGGAGGGGTTGAGATAGGCTGCGCTCAGGCGATCGTCTCACAGGCAGCGGTGGACTGCCAATAACCGATTCTCGTCGTGGTGGACGGAGGAACCGGCATTGCAGAGGTCTCCAAGGCGCAGAGGTCGCAGAGACATTTTGTTCTCTGCGTCCTCTGTGACGCCAGTTCCTCCGGTTTCCAGCTGACGGCAACGTTGAAGGGACATTCTTGCGGAGAATTTCAGATTCCCAAACTATCCCCGTAGCGCTTTCACGGGGTCGATTCTGGCAGCGCGTCGGGCGGGTATATAGTTGGCCACAAGAGCGGTGATCGAAAGGACGCTGGCCACCGTGAGGAAAACCCAGGGATCTCGAAGCTTCACCTGGAAGACCAGACTGGCCAACCACTCCACCATGAAGAATGCCGCGCCCAGTCCCATTAGTCCCCCGGTTACGATCATGCCCATACCCTGTCCCAGGACCAGTTGGACGATCTGCTTGACTCCCGCTCCCAGTGCCATGCGCACGCCGATCTCCCGGGTTCGCTGTTGTACGGTAAAAGCAACCACCCCGTAGATTCCGAGCGCGGCCAACAACAGCGCAACAGCGGCAAAACTGAGCATCAGCAATAAGTTGAATTGGTTCTGCGAAGCAGTTCCGTCTACCGCCACCTGAAGGGATTGATTTTCAGAGAGCGCGATATCCGGGTCATGTCGGTCGAGTAACTTGCGGAGTGTCTGGGCCGAGACGGCTTCCAAGGAGCTTCTAAAGACCAGGCTGAATTCATTGATCACGTTCTCGCGCTGCTCGATAGAAAGGTACATGGTGCGCCAGGGAGAGCCTCCCAACCGGCTTTGGCGAACGCTTCCAACGATGCCGACTACTTGGAATAGAACCGGATCACCCAGGTCTATCGTCAGAAACTGACCGACCGGATTCTCTCCCTCCCAGACCTGCTCGGCGAGGGTCTGGCTGACAATCACCGACCGGATGGAGGGCTATCGATCGGTCTTGTCGAAGAGCCTTCCACCCAGAAGAGGAATCCCCATCGCACTGAAGTAACCTGCGCTGGCTGCTCGAATATAGGTTCCTTTTCGCTCATCGCGATTTTCCAACGACTCTCCCAATTTGACGAACATGGTGTCGTTTCCACGATGGATCATGGGAACCCGATCAATCAGGCCGGCTTCCTGGATTCCTGACACGGCTGCCAGGTCACGAACCACGTTGCTCATGAATTGGTGAACTTGGGCCGGTTCTTGAAAACGGCTTGCAGACAGGGAAATACGTGCCGTCGTCACCGAGTCAGGCTTGAAGCCGGGGTCGACCCGAGTCAGTTCAAGAAAGCTCTTGAGGAGCAGCCCGGTTCCCACCAACAGTACCGTCGCCAAGGCGATCTCCGCAATCACCAATCCGGCTCGGAAACGGCTTCGGGAAAGCGAGGAGGTTGACTCCCTCTCCTTGAGATGACGACCTGGATTCAAGGAGAACGCTTGCACAGCGGGAATCAGTCCAAAGACGAGAGCCGTTGCTAAACTCAAGAATACAGAAAAGAGCAGGACTTTCCAGTTCAGGGCGCTTTGATCAAGACGAGGGATGGCTGCTGGGCTAAGTCTTAGGAGCACTGCCAGAATCCACTGCGCCAGCATGAGGCCGAGGATGGTGCTACTTATCGACGACACCAGACCTTCCACCAGCAACAGGCGCAGAATCCGAGATCGGCTGGCCCCCAGGGCTGTCCGGAGGGACATCTCTCCTTCGCGCGCCGCCCCCCGAACCAGGAGCAAGTTCGCGACATTGACGCAGGCAATGAAGAGTACCAACAAAACGGCGCCCAGCAGGATCCAAAGAGACTCCTGTGCGTTGCCCGCCAGTTCACTCCGAAGTGGCGCAAAGCTGAGACCCCAGCCTGTATTCGTGTCCGGGTAGCGGCGCTCCAGATCTGTCGCAATCCGAGCCAGATCGATTCTGGCCTGCTCCTGGGTCATGCCTTCTTTTAGTTTGCCGATGCCAGACAGGAAATGGAAACGGCGAACCTTGAATTCAGGAATCGAGAGATCGAAAGGAATCCAGAAGTCGGCCCGGATGCTGAGCATAAAAGTCGAAGGCAGTAGTCTGAAGGTCTCAGGCATCACTCCGATAATGGTGTAGCTGTTCTGATTAACCCGCAGAGGAGTCCCAATGATGCCAGGATCGCTTCCGAAGAAATCTCAGAAAAACTCGCTACTCAAGACGATAGCCGGGGCGGCTGCGACTTCGAAGTCGGTAGCTTCCAACGTTCGGCCCAGTGCTGCAGCAACGTTCAGGGTGGCAAAGAAGTCGCGGGAAACCAAGGCGCCATCGGCCTGAAGGCTCCCTTCGGAGGTGTTGATGACGCGCTTTTGGCCCACGAAAGCACCCATCCGTTCGAAGCTCTGCTGGCTTTCCCAGTAGTCTTGAAAGTCGGGTGGGGAAATCGCAGCCACCGGATTTTGAGAATTGTGCCCCCAGATCCAGAAGAGACGATCTTCATTGGGATAAGGCAGGGGCTTCAACAACACCCCTTCCACGATGCTGAAGATGGCGGTGTTGGTGCCGATACCGAGGGCCAAGACAGCAACTGCAAGAAGGAAAAACGAGCGCTGGCGCAAGAGGGACCGCAACACGAAGCGGCAGTCCTGAAAGACCTCAAACATCAAGAAACCTCCGGTTTGGAGCCTTTGCATGCTCCGTGCCAGTTCCTTCAGCAGTAACTAAAGCCTTTCCTGGTATACCGTTAGATATTTTCTGTGACGTTTTGTGGCAGTCCCACTGCGCGGATTCGAACGCCTGCTTGCCGAATTCGAACGTATAATTCTGAACCTGGACTCGCAAGACCCGTTCGCAAAATGTCACACTGTTGCGGAATTGATGCAAGCCGATCAAGCAGCCGAATACCAAATACCGCCTTTTCGTTGGCTGAGAGCCCTTTACGATTGGGTGGTGGGACTGGCCGAGAAGCCGTATGGGGTGTGGGCCCTGTTCGTGATTGCTGTGGCAGAAGCCTCTTTCTTCCCGATTCCGCCCGATGTGTTGCTGATCGCCCTGGCAGTTGGGCTCCCCAGGCGGTCCTTCTGGTTCGCCACGGTTTGCAGCCTCGGCTCTTTGGTAGGAGCGTCCATCGGCTATCTGATTGGACTCCAATTCTTTGAGCTTCTGGGCATGCCGATCGTTGAGATCTACGGTGCCCAGGAGTTGTATGACAAAGTGGGTGGACTCTATGCGGAGTGGAATGCTCTGGCAGTCGGGGTGGCGGGGTTCACGCCGATTCCGTACAAAGTCTTTACCATCGCCGCCGGGGCATTTCGCATCAATTTCCCGATTTTCATGTTGGCTTCGGCGGTCAGTCGCAGTGCGCGGTTCTTTCTGGTGGGAGCACTGATCTATTGGGTGGGACCCCAGGTGAAGAGGCTTATCGACCGTTACTTCAACCTGCTTACAATTGTCTTTTCGGTCCTTCTGGTCGGTGGATTTATTCTCCTGAAATTTGTACTATAAGCGTTTCCCTTCGTCGGGGCGTGGCGCAGCTTGGTAGCGCGCACGGTTCGGGACCGTGAGGTCGGAGGTTCAAATCCTCTCGCCCCGACCAATCTATGATTCATGCATAGTCGTAGGAGATTCCAACCTCGGGCTTTCTTTCTGTGCTCTTCCGGATACGTTGAAGCTGGACTCAGGGCGCGGAGTGAGCCAATCCTCGTCGTTACTCGGACAGACTCCGAGGGGCTGGCGGAGAGTGAGCGGTGAAGAGCTGCCGGGGGCTGGTTTCAGGGCTTGTGCAGGGAGTAGGGTTTCGCTACTTCGTGTGCCGCCACGCCTTGAGGCTTGACCTCAACGGCTGGGTCATGAACCTCTCGGACGGCAAGGTGGAGTTTCGTGTTGAGGGCCCGGAGACTGCGGTCGATCATCTGCTGAAGAGAGTGCGAGAGGGCCCTGTCTTCAGCAGAGTCGAAGATCTACAGGTGCAGCAGGTCGATCCCGAAGGGAACACGACTTTTGAAATCAGGTACTAATAAATGGATGCATTGAAAGAAAGAATTCGAGAGATCCCCGACTTTCCGAAACCTGGGATCCTCTTTTATGACGTCACTACGCTGCTGGGCGACCCGGACAGTCTGCGGATGGTGATCGATCACTTGGCCGATCGGTTCTCCGATAAGGGAATCGAGCAGGTACTCGGCATCGAGTCGAGAGGGTTCATTTTCGCCCCGGCTCTGGCCCACCAGATTGGGGCGGGTTTCGTGCCCGTGCGCAAGCCGGGAAAGTTGCCCTACCGCACCATTCAGGCTTCGTATGAACTGGAATATGGACAAGACTCGCTCGAGATGCATATCGATGCAGTACGCAAAGGGCAGCGAGTGTTGATCTTGGACGATTTGATTGCCACCGGAGGAACCGCTGCCGCCACCCTTAGAATGGCCCGAGAACTGGGGGCCGAGGTCCTGTGTGCTGCGTTCCTGATCGAACTGGAGTTTCTGAACGGCCAGCAACAGCTGCCGGATTGTGAAATCTACTCGATGCTCAAGTACTAGCTACTTGGGCTCCTCTGCAGCTGCGTCTTGCGCTGGCGGATCATCACCCAGGGTGGCTCCCAATACTGTGATGCGTTCACCGATTTCTCGTGAACTCCGATGTTGTGGGAACTCGGCGATCAGCTTGCGATACTCTTCGAGGGCTTCCGCTTTCTTTCCTGCCAATTCGAGGATGCGGGCCAACCGGAGAAGCGTCGTCTCTCGGGGGTAATTGTTATCGGAACTCTCGGCCATTTGCTGGAGCGATTCGATGGCCAGGTCCCAATTCTGGTTACGTTCACCGATGCTTGCCAGGTAGTCATGCGTCAGTTCTCTCACCACCGGCGTGCGAACCTGCGTCGTCAGTTCGCGCAGCGTTTGCTCGGCTTCTGTAGAGTTCCCGAGGCGGTCTCGCGACACGGCGGCGTAGAACCCGGCAAAATCGCCCACCGATCCGGAGGAGCTCTCGGCAATCGCCTGGAAGGCTTCCAGTGCCTGCTGGTCGCGCTCGGCTGCAGTTGCGAAGACTAAACCTGCGGCGGGCAGGTGATCATGCCCTTCATGTCCCGGTTCCTCGACCGGTTCTTGTCCGCTCGTGGGGCTGAGAAAGATCTTCATCGCGTCTGCGAAGGCCACCTGCAGCTGATCATTCTGACCACTTCGGAAACCTTGCACGGCGTAAACTCCAGCGATCAGCAAGAGCAAAATGCCAACGCCTGCTATCAGCAGGTTCCGGTTTTCGGTTACCCAGCTGTAGGCGCCGCGCAAGAAATCCCGAATATGATCTTCTTGAATCTCTTTCCGTGTAAGTCGTTTGCCTGCCAAGGACCTCTCCTTTTGACATCTGGTGCGCCTGGCAGGATTCGAACCTGCGACCTACGGATTAGGAATCCGGCGCTCTATCCTTCTGAGCTACAGGCGCTCGAAACAAGCAAACAGTTTAGCAAAAGAGATGCGTTCTAGACAACTTGTTGTAGCCTGGAAACCACGCTCTGTGCGGGGTCCAGGCTCCAGATAGGGAGCCCTTACTCAGTCGTAGCGAAGAGCCTGGATCGGGTCGACGCGCGAAGCTCGCAGAGCCGGGATCAGACAGGCAGCCAGAGCGACTCCGCTGAGCACCAGGATGACTACCAGAAAGGTGACAGGGTCTCTGGGCGTGATTCCGTAGAGCAACCTTGCCATCAGTCGGGTCAGGCCGATCGCGGCGAGGATCCCGAGTACCAGACCGGCAGCGAGTAATTTTAGCCCCTGCCTGACAACCAACGAAATGGCATCATTGCGGGCTGCGCCCAAGGCTATTCGCAGCCCGAGCTCCTGCGTGCGTTGGCTCACCGAGTATGAAATCACCCCGTAGACTCCCACTGCCGAAAGGAAAAGAGCTGATCCGGCAAAAATAGCCAGCAGGGTCAGATTAAAGCGTTGGGGAGAGATGGTTTGCTGGATATCCTCGCTCAGACTCCGGATGTCCTGGATCGCCAGTCGGGGATCGATCGATCTCAATTCCGAGCGCACAGCAGCGGCTAATTGATCTGTCTCGATGCCGGTTCGCAGGACCAGATTCAGTGACCGAAAGGCATCCCAGGTATTCGTGACGATCAGCCCATCCGGCACTTGCAAATAGGGCTCGTAGCTGTGCGGCATGGGAGTGCGATCAAGGCTGCTGTCTCTGACGTTTCCGACAATTCCGACCACCGTGCGCAGCACCGGATTACCAGCCATCATTCGCTGGCCCAACGGATCTTCGCCTGGCCAGAAGCGCTCGGCCAGGTGCTGGCTGATGATGGCGACAGGAGGGCTCCCAACGCGATCTTCGGGAGTGAACAAGCGTCCTCGGATCAGAGGAACTTCGATGGTCTCGAAGTAGTTTCCCAACACCCAGGAATGGACTACCGCGGGGGGATTTCCCTGGCTGGCCGGATCTTGCCCTTCTCGCTGAAAAGCCCGGGTCTCCGTGATCTTGAAGGGAAGATCGGTTGAGGAGCCGACTCGCGTCACGCCGCCCAGAGTGCGAAATCTTTCCTGCAGGTCGAGGTAAAGTTGTCTCACCTGCTGAGCATCCGAATAGGCGGCCAGTGGCAGCGGCACTGTCAGCGCCAGCGTCCGTTCGGGCTGGAAACCTGGATCCGTGTCCAAAAGCTGCTGAAAGCTCCTCAAGAGGAGCCCGGCACCCACCAGCAGAACCAGTGCAAATGCGACCTGAGCCACGATGAAGGAGGATTGCATTCTCATCGGTCCCAGGCCAGCAGCACGACCCCTTTGTTGCAAGGCCGAATTCAGGTTGACTCGGGCTGCACTGATGCCGGGAGCCACGGCAAAGATCAGGGCGGTTCCCAGTGAAACCAGCAGCGTGAAGATCAGGACGCTCCCACTGATCGAGATTTCTCCTTCCCGGGGAAGACCAGCCGGAGCTATCGAGAGGATCAGGGGGAGGCTCCCGTAGGCCAGCAGCAGACCCAATATCCCTCCCAGGACGGCCAACAAGGTTCCCTCCGTGAGTACCTGGGCCGCGATACGGGATCGGCTGGCTCCGAGCGCAGCCCGAATCGCCATCTCGCGCTGACGGACTCGAGCCCGAGCCAGCATGAGATTGGCGACGTTGGCGCAGGCCATCAGCAGAACCAACCCAACCGCACACATCAGCACGAGCAGCGGTGTCCGCATGTCCCCCACTATTTCTTGGTGGAGCGGGTTCAAATCGATCTGAAGAGTAGCTTCGGGGAACATCTGCTTGAGCTGAGCCGGATACAGTTCCTGAATTGCGGCGGCCAGAAGACGGGCCTCGGCCTGGGCCTGCCCAGGAGTCACCCCTGGTTTGAGGCGCGCCACCACTGCATGATTGAACATGCTTCCCCAGGCCTGTTTCTCACGCGCTGTAAAGGCTCTGGGAACCCACAGATCGGGTGGATCTTCACCCACGAAAGGACCTTCCAGAGTGAACTCGAATTGTTCAGGCATCACTCCGATTACCGTATAGCTCTTGCGATCCAGCTGAATGGTGTTTCCCACAACGGATGGATCCCCCCCAAAGCTCTCGCGGAAGAGGGGATAGCTGAGCACGACTACATCATTTCCGGGGAGGTCATCTTCCACCCGGAAAAGCTGGCCATGGAGCGGTTCCACCTGAAAGGTGGGAAGGAAGCCTGAAGTGACTCGGCCCGCTACCACTCTTTGCGACAGATCTTTGCCGGATAGTTCATACCAGACCGGCGTCAGCGCTCCGAGACTTGTGAAACTCTGCTGATTCTCGAAAAAATAGTGGAGGTCGGGAGGGGAAAAGCCGACCCGGTCAAATCCTGCAGACGGCATCCCCTCCCACGCCAGCACCAATCGGTCTGGCTGCGAGAAGGGGAGAGGGCGGAAGAGAATGGCATTGACCACTGAGAAGATAGCAGTATTGGCCCCGATCCCAAGGCTGAGCGTAAGCAGGGCCACCAGAGTGAATCCAGGATCCTTCAAGAGTAATCGAAAGCCGTAACGTAAATCGTTCTTGAGTTTGTCCATGGGGCCTTCCTTATGTTGAGGTGACTGGGGGCGGAAGCTGGCAGCCTCAACTAGAGAGTACCTGAGGAGATCGAGGACAGCAGCCGCAGCCATCCAACTGCGCCGGTACGGGCTCGGCTCCAGACTGACTGCTTCCTCAAAAAGTCGCTGGATCTCGGACCCGTGGCTGTGGCAAAGGTGGCGGGGTGCCAGGAGCAGAAACAAGGCAAAGAATTGGCGGAGCGCTCGATCCGGTCCCATCATTTTATGACTAGTTCCCATCGAAAACCGCCTTGTTTCGAGCAACTTCGATGAAGCTGACGAGACGCCTGGCTTCAGCTGCCAGTCGACGCCGACCCTTTTCCGTGATTCCGTAGAAGCGGCGGCGGTCCTCTTCGAATCCTTCCAGATCGGGGCCCTCTTTCTCTTCCAGGAGTCCGGCCGCGCACATATTCTTGATGGAGCCGTAAAGGGTGGTGGGCCACAAGCGCATCTGATCGTCAGTCTGACGGAGAACTTCTTTCATGATTCCCAGGCCGTGCCGGTCGCGGTCGGCAACCGCGAGCAGGATTTGAAACCACTGGGGTTTGAGCGACTCCTTGTTTCTCATCATCGTTATATTGTTCGGTATAACGATATCCTACGAAATACACACTTGAAAGGTTCAACGGCGCTCAGCAAAGTTGGTCTGGGATTGATTCTAATCTTGAGTCTAGTTTGCCTGTCTGGGTTTTTCTGGGTGCATCCTGTCTCTGCGGTACGCTCCGCTCCCGCTTGCGGCTCCGAGAGTCGTGCCTTGAATTTCACTGTGAGTCAATTGACGGACCGTCGCGTTGGAATGCCAGCTCTCAGAGCGCCAAGCGGGAGCGCGAGCGCGGCAAAGACCAGGCTCGTTGACACCAGGACTCCGGCTCCCTCACTCCCTACTGCCGTGACCTTCGCTTCCAGGAATGACCACTCATCTCTACGCCTCCATCCTTAACTTAACTAGAGCTGCCCGCAGCAAGAGAGGTGCCAGTTTCGGTCCACCTGCCGGTGAGGCGGCCCCTGGCGGCCGCAAGAACCGGTGTTGGCCTCCTCTGGAATCGAAGTTCCGAAATCGAGCCGGACCCAGACGGGGCATCAGATGCAGGGATTCGCTTGCACTTGTAGGCGTAGGATCTTGTGGGAACAAGCCCAACCCCGACTCTTGTGACCTCCCGCTTTTGGTGGTAGAAACAAACCATCAATTTGAACTGTTCTGTCCATCACTCTGATCGCAAAGGGGAGAAAACGAACGATGTCGAAGCCAAGAGGTTTGCCAGTTGCCGCTTTCTTGATCATCTTGATACTGAGTCCGCTTTCAGGTTTCGCCGCAGAGACTGCTGCTGATGCGACAAGAACCGCTGATATCAATCCCGAACTGCTCGAGAATCTGAGCTGGAGGGAGATCGGTCCGGCCGTAATGGGAGGCCGCGTCACAGACCTGGCGGTGCTGGAGTCAAATCCGGCAACATTTTACGCAGCGACTGCCACCGGCGGTCTGTGGAAGACCACCAACCACGGCACCACCTGGCAACCACTTTTTGAGGACGAGGAGGTCTCATCGATCGGCGACGTCACGCTGGCCCCGTCCAATCCCAACATCATTTGGGTGGGTACTGGAGAAGCCAATAACCGGCAGAGTTCTCCCTGGGGCAAGGGTGTCTATAAGAGTGTCGATGGTGGACGCAGCTGGGAGTTGACGGGGTTGGAAGAGACGCGGCACGTAGCAAGGATCCTGATCCATCCCAGCAATCCGAATATTGTCTATGTGGCTGCTCCGGGGCATCTTTGGGGACCGAATCCAGAAAGGGGCGTCTTCCGCACCCTGGATGGAGGAAAGACCTGGCGCAAAGTTCTCTATATTGATGACGATACTGGTGCCACCGACATCGCGATGCACCCGTCTGATCCCGACACCATCCTGGCTGCCACCTACCAGCGGCGACGGACCTCCTATGGCTTCAACGGGGGCGGCCTGGGCAGCGGGATTTACCGCACGAATGACGGAGGTGAAAACTGGGTCAGGCTCAGCGACGGCTTGCCCAATGTCCAGTTGGGAAGGATTTCGCTCGATTTCTACAAGGGAGATTCCAATCTGGTCTATGCCAGTGTCCAAGCCGATCAGGACGGGACCGGTGTCTACCGCTCGAATAACCGGGGCAACAGTTGGCAGAAACTGGGCTCTACGAATCCACGGCCCATGTACTTTAGCCAGATCCGCGTCGATCCCAACGACCCGAAACGGGTCTACTTGCCGGGAGTCCAGCTTCATATCTCGGATGATGGGGGCCTCAATTTCGAAACTACGGCTCGTTCCGTGCATCCCGATCACCACGCCCTGTGGATCGATCCGGGGAATTCCAATCACTTGATCATGGCTGGCGATGGCGGGATCAACGTCAGCATGGATCGAGCTCAGACCTGGCGATCGATCATGAACATCGCTATCGGTCAGTTCTATGAAATCGGTCTCGATATGCAAGCCCCCTACTTCGTCTGTGGAGGTTTGCAGGACAACGGTACCTGGTGTGGTCCCAGCCGGACCCACGATCGCCGGGGGATTCGCAACGCAGATTGGTTCAACATCGTCGGCGGAGACGGTTTCTACGCTCGAATTGATCCCAATGACCCCAACATCATGTACGGGGAGTCGCAGACTGGCAACCTGGTCCGAATCAACCGGACGACGGGTGAGACCCAGGCGATTCGGCCGCTGGCGCGTTCTGATTCAGCTGCCCGAGATCGACATCCTCGGCAGCCTGGCCGCCGCGGCCGCCGTGGAGGCGGACCTTCTTATCGGTTCAACTGGAACTCCCCCATGTTCGTTTCGCAGCACGACTCATCCATTCTCTATTACGGGGGAAACGGACTGCTGCGTTCCCAAGACCGCGGTCATACCTGGGAAGAGATCTCTCCTGACTTGACCAAGAAAATCGATCGTAACGAGCTCGACATCATGGGGGTCAGTGGCAGCGAAATCCTGCGCTCCCGAAATGACGGAATCAGCTACTTCGGCACCCTGACCACCATTACAGAGTCCCCTTCGAATGGTGAGATTCTCTATGTCGGCACGGATGATGGCAACGTTCAGATGACGCGCGACGGAGGGAAAACCTGGAACGATCTAACACTTCGATTTCCGGGAGTGCCCGACCGAACTCCCGTCAGCCGGGTACTGGCTTCGGGTGCTGAGGAGGGGCGTGGCTACGTCACTTTTGATGGGCACGAGAACGATGATTATCGTCCCTACGTCTTTGTCACCGAAGATTTCGGTCGAAGCTGGCAGTCGATCACATCGGGTTTGCCGGAAACCTCGGTCAATGTCATCGTGGAACACCACCGCAATCCCAACCTGCTTTTTGTTGGCAATGAGATGGGAGTTTTCTTTTCAGCCGATCAGGGTCAGAGTTGGTTGCGTCTGAAGAACAATCTGCCCACAGTTCCGGTCGACGACATTCAAATCCATCCCCGCGAAAACGACCTGGTGATTGGAACTCATGGTCGCAGTGTCTGGATCATGGACGATATCACTCCTCTGGAGGAGCTGGCATCAGCCGATTCGGACGCCGCCCACGTTTTCAGCGTACGACGAGCGACGGTCGCCAACACGTATTCACCGCAGGGATGGACCGGAGACGGCGAGTATGCTGCCTCGAATCCTTCAGGCGGTGCGCAGATTCGGTACTTTGTTCCTTCTGAAGTGGCGACGCGGATTGAATCCCAGCAGCAAGAGGCTACGCCGGCGCGAGGAGCTCGGCAAGGCCGTCGGGGAGGCGGGCGTTTTGGCGGCGGAGGCCGCGCGGGGCGGCCTGGCCAGGCGGGCCCGGGCCGGGCGGGACAGAGAATGCAAGCTCAGGGAGCCCAGGCCGCGATCACGATCTCGGATGCGCAAGGGAACGTGATGCGACGGCTCTCGGGTCCAGCTCAAGCCGGAATCCAGAATGTGAGCTGGGATCTCCGCATGGATCCACCCTACGTCCCCGATCCCAATGCGCTGGCTCCAACCGGTCGCCGTGGCCGCTTCGGCGGCGGAGCCCCGTCGGGCCCGCGAGTGCTTCCCGGATCCTACAAGGTCCAAGTAGAGCTGGATGGCTCGACCTCGGAAACGATGCTGGAAGTTCGGGGCGACCCCAGAGTTCCCATCTCACAGGCAGACCGGGTGGCTCGCCAGGAAGCGCTGATGAAAATCTACAACATCAGTAAGCCCGCTTATGAGGCGGGCAATGCGCTGCGTCGAATCGAGCAACAAGTGAGCGGTGTGGAAGAACTGCTGCAGGCTAGCAGCTCGGCTTCCGAGAGCCTGCGCGAACAGGTCGCCGCTCTACGCCAGGAGATCTCTTCCATTCAGCAAGGCCCAGCCGCCCGGGCCCAGGCCAGCGGACGCCTGCAAGGCGGTATTGAGCGCTTTACTTCCCGACCCACCGTCGACCAGCTCTATCAGATCGAAGAGGCCGCCAATGCCACGGTCGAGGTAGTCGAGAAAGTCAATCAATTGATCACCAAGCAATTGCTGGATGTCTACAAAGCACTCAATCGAGAAGGCATCCACCCCGATCCGGGACAACCGATCACTCCCCCCAGTAAAGGTGGATGATCCTGCCCTGGCTGATCTTGCGAGGATGAAGCGTTTAGATCACATCCGTCTTGACCTCAAACTGCCTACCGGCAGGCGATTTCAGGTGGTGGGTTTGGGATCGAATGCGGTGGATTGGATCGTTGTTCTAGCTAAATACCCCTCCCATGGCGGTAAGTCCCGGATCGAGCAACGGATGCAGCTGGGAGGGGGCCCCGCTGCAACTTCCTTGGCCGTGTGCGGGCGATATGGACTGCAAACCCGCTACATAGGCCGGGTTGGAGACGATGATCTTGGTCGGTTCTCTCTCCAGGACTTGGCCCGGGAACGGATCGACATTTCCTGCGTCGATGTCGTTTCCGGAGCATTCAGCCAGTACGCCGTAATCCTAGTGGATCGTGCTTCCGGCGAAAGAACAGTCCTCTGGGATCGGGATCCCCGGCTCCTCTACAACCCGGGTGAACTGAAGAAAGAATGGATCGTAGATGCCCAGATTCTCCATCTCGATGGTGTCGACCTGCCGGCTTGCATTCTGGCCGCTGGCTGGGCGCGGCAGGCAGGGATGAAAGTGTCGCTGGATATCGATCAGATGCAGTCGGGGGTCGAGGAATTGCTGCGCCTTACCGATTTTGCGATCCCTTCACAGGATTTCGTAATGGAGCTCTCTCCTGACGGGGACTGGCGCAGGGGTCTTTTGCAGTTGGGAAGGCTTACTCAGGGCTTTGTTGCCACCACGCGAGGCAAGGACGGTGTGGCGGTCCTGTATGAGGGAGACCTGATCGAGGTCCCCGGTTTTTCAGGGGCTGTCGTTGACACGACCGGAGCCGGCGATGTTTTTCACGGAGCGTTCATCTATGCGCTATTCCAGGACTGGACCGTTCTAAATTGTGTTCAGTTCGCCAACGCTGCAGCCTTCAGGGCTTGTGTCCGCTATGGGGCCCGCGCCAGCATTCCGGAGCTCGAGGAGGTGCGGGCGATTCGGGGCTGAAATACAAATGTCGATCTAAATTGACCCTTCCGGTTGTGGCCGCAGCACTTAGTCTCTGCAATCGCATTCGGAGTTGGCACCCTGGCCCCCTGAACCCTTGGACCCCTGCCCTCAAAAGCGTCTCGACCATTCCCGGGGCCAACGCTCCACGACCACCTTCTTGTCGGTGTAGAAATCGATCGCATCGCGGCCCTGCCCGTGTAGGTCTCCGAAGAAACTGTCCTTCCACCCGGAGAATGGAAAGAAGGCCATAGGAGCCGCTACACCGACGTTGATGCCAATGTTGCCAGCCTCTGTTTGATAGCGGAATTTCCGGGCGGCTGAGCCGCTGGCAGTGAAAATACAGGCCATATTCCCGTAGTTCAAAGAGTTGATGCTTTCAATCGCGGCCGTCAGAGAATCAGTTTCTTGAAGGCTGAGAACTGGCCCGAAGATCTCGGTCTGAGCAATCTCGGTTGTCGGATCCAGTCCGTCCAAAACGGTAGGGCGAACGAAGTGGCCACCCTTGAAACGACCCATCTTGGGATTTCGCCCATCGACCAGGATGCGGGCTCCTTTGCTAACTCCCTGGGCGATGATTCTCTGAATCCGCTCCCGGCTGCCTGAGGAGATAACGGGCCCCATTTCCGTCTCCGGATCCAGTCCGTCTCCCACTTTCCGACTGGCCGCCGCATCTGACAGGCTTTCCCGAAACTGGGCCCCCGCCTCTCCAATCAGAATCGCAGTGGCGGTGGCCAAACAACGCTGTCCGGCGCAACCGAAAGCCGAATCGGCCACAATGCTGGTGGTCATGTCGAGGTCGGCGTCGGGCATGATCACGACCGCATTCTTGGCCCCTCCCTGACACTGGGCCCGTTTCCCGGCTCTGGCGGCTCGGGAATAGACATGGCGGGCGACGGGCGAGGATCCCACAAAGGATATGGCCCGAATGTCCGGATGATCAAGCAGAGCCGTTACGGCATCCTGCGCCCCATTCACGAGGCTGACCACCCCCGGGGGAAGATCGAGAGCATCGATCAGTTCGAATACGAGCCGCATCGTCAGTGGCACTTTTTCTGAAGGTTTCAAGACGAAGGTGTTGCCGCAGGCAATGGCATAGGGCAAGAACCAGAGTGGAATCATCCCCGGGAAGTTAAATGGCGTAATGGCCGCAACGACTCCCAATGACTGCCGAATCATGATCTCGTCGATGCCTCGTGCAATGTCCTCGGAGTTGTACCCTTGCATCATGGAAGGGATCCCGGTGGCCACCTCGACATTTTCGATGCCTCGCCGCAATTCGCCTCTTGACTCGTCCAGCGTCTTGCCGCATTCGCGAGTAATCGTGAAGGCAATCTCTTCGAAACGTTCCTCCAGGAGCGCTTTGAACTTGAACAGATACTGGATTCGCTCGGTGGCAGGAGTCCTCCTCCAATCTTTAAAGGCTGATCGAGCCCCGGCTACGGTCCGATCCACGTCCTGCGCGTTGGAAAGGGGCACTGAAGAGAGTACTTCGCCGGTGGCTGGGTTCGTAATCGCCAGCGTTTCGGTGGCTACGGCACTTTGCCAGCTCCCTTGAAGGTAATTCGGTAGAGAAGATTGGCGGCTCATGAATCTCAGTTTCTCCCAAAGGAGTAGCCATGTACAGGAGATGTGAGGGCTATTGATGGCGCAGGGTCGTCATAGGATCGACGCAGGCAGCCCGGTGGGCGGGTCGGACGGAAGCCAGTAGACAGACGATAGCTATCAGGCCTCCGCCGCTCAACCAACTGACGGGATCGAAAATCGCCACCCCAAAGAGCAGATCCTCGAGGAGTTTCACAAGCAACAAGGCCTGTACTGCACCGATCAAGATTCCTGGAACGAGCAAGCCTGTCGAGTGCTTCAGGAACGCTCTCAGGATCTCCCCACGAGTGGCACCCAGAGCGATGCGCAGACCAATTTCCGGAATTCGGCGAGTGACTTGTGCAGACACGATTCCGTAGACACCGGCAGCCGCCATCAGGATCGCGCAACTGGCGAAGATGAGAATGAGGGTGGTGCTGAAATGGGTCTGAGACTCGGCGGAACGGATAATGTCTTCCAGCGTTCGGAGCTCAGACACAGCCAGCCCCGGGTCCACACTCGAAAGGGTCTGAGCGATCTGATCGCCGAGCTCACGGCTGGTCAGGGGAGAACGCACCATCAAGCTGAGGCTCCTCTGGGGTCCGCAGCCAGTAGCCCGGGAGAAATCGCTCAAAAGAACGTAAAATCGAGGAGCGGATGGCTGGCGAAGCCCGCTATGTTGAGTGTTCCCCACTACCCCAATCACGGGCATCCACGGATTGTCGGCCCCACCTCCCATACGGATTTTCCACTCCAGCGGATCTTCTCCCTCTTGGTAGGCCTCGGCAAAAGCTTGATTGACGATGACTCGGGGAACTTTCTCGAAGCGGTCGCTGGTCCGGAACGTTCTCCCCTCCCCCAGCGGGATGCTCAGAGTCTCGAAGTAATCTTCGGACACGAGTTGCCATTCCGGCAATCGAGTCTCGCTTGTGGCGGGAGCGCGGCGAAGGGCAATTTCCCAGGTTCCAATCCGATCCGCGAGCAGCCTCCTTCGTACCGCCCCCACCTGCTCCACCCCGGGCATGGCTCTCCCGGCGCCGAGGGTTCGGCTCAAGAAGGCATTCAGAGCCGGCGGGTCAGGATAGCGGGAGGCGGGCAGCGTCAATTTCAAGGTAGTGATGTCCGTGCTTCGAAATCCAGGTTCGACGCTTCTGATCTGCTGGCCACTCCGGAGGATCAGGGCCAGACCAATGAGAAGGGCCAGGGGGGTGGCCAACTGACCCGTGACTAACAAACGGCGAAGGGGAAACCCTTTTCCTGGATTTTCGGGGCCTGCATCTCTGGATCGCTCGAAAGCCCTTCGCCCGAGGGCGCTCCAAGCCACCAGGACTCCGCACACCGAGGATGTCAAGATCACCAAGAACAACCCGCTCAGGCTCAAGTGGAGACTTGGCTCGAGCGGGCCGAGCCGGTGCCAGCCTGCTGGCAGTAGTGACTGCAGAGAGCTGGCCAGCAGCCAGAAGAGGAATTGGCTGCTCAAGCCTGCCACGAGAGCCAGTGCCAGAGCTTCACCAACCAGCATCCCGGTGAGGCGCCAAGGGCTCGCTCCCAACGCGGATCTCACTTGTAGTTCCCGGGTTCGGTATTCGGCGCTGGATGCAAGAAGTCCGGTGACGTTGGCCCAGGACACCAGCAGGATGAGCAGTGCTACTCCAGTCAGGAGTCGCATTGGAGCGCGGGCCTCGGCTGTCACTTGCTCTTTTAGCGCGATCAGATGGGCCTTCCTGATATTCGGTTCGTAGAGTCGACACGCGGCTGTCGATTCGAGTGTCCAGAGCTGCCTGGGCCTGCGCCATTGTCCTGCCTGGAGCCAACCGGGCAATCACCCCGTCCAGGTCCTTGGCGGCTCGGCGTTGGAGTCTATTTTCGGAGATTCGCAGCGGCGTCCAGACCTGAGACACCTCCGTGGCAGGATTGTCCAGGGGGAGGCGAAACGTAGGGTGCATGATCCCGACTATTTGATGCTGCACATCGTTGACGATCAACTGCTGGCCTGTCTGGAAGATCGGCTCGGGAAACAGGCGATTCCAGAGGGCAGTGCTGATCAGCGCCACCGGCTCACTTGACGGCAGGAATTCGCGATCCACAAAATGTCTCCCCCGAGTAGGATCGGTGCCCAGCACAGCCAGCAGATCCTGAGAGATACGGGCCGTGGATATCTCGAACGCCCCCTCATTTCCGCGCACGACGCTTGAGCGGTAGTCGAAGGCTCCCATCTGGAGAGTTGCCCGCAAGCTCTGGCGCAACTCCTGGAACTCAACCAGCGACATCCCGCTGTGACGATCGCGAGGCGAAAAGCTGGACCATATCAAAGCCAGCCGCTCCTCCTCCGGATAGGGGAGGGGGCGCAGCAATACCGAATCCAAGATTCCCAAAATGGCGGTAATCGATGCCAGGCCCACCGATAGAGTTACCAGGCACGTGCCGAACAGGAGTGGGCGGCTGCTCCACCAGCGGAAAGGGCGGCCGAGTGAGCGGACGCGAGGTAGAACTGGACTCGGGCGATTCGCCCCAACTCCCCTCCCCACGCCTCTCCCAACGACACTTCTCAGGCATCGTCCGATCTGCTGGATCCTCAGGATCAAACCGCTGCAGGAGAGATCGAGGAGGGCGCGAAAGCCATAGATCAGGGTCGTGCCAGCCGGTTTGCCCCCGCATTCCTGTGCCAGTCCGGCCGAGAACATGGCCTCCATCTCTCCGCCAAATCTCTTCCGGTAGGTGGCCGGGTAGAGGCTCAGAATGCTGCGGAAAACGACGGAGAGGATTCGGAAGAGGGTGTTCTTGCTACTGTTCAATACAGTCCCTAACCTTCTCGAATCAAGCCTGACTCACGAGCTACGCCGACCAGTTTCGCCAGACGGGTGGACTCAAGCTCCAGTAGCCCGTGTCCCACGTCGGTTAGTTCGTAATAGCGTCTGCGGGGGTCGTTGTCGCAAACGACTTGGGCTTCCCGAATCCAGCCGACTTTGAGCAGGCGAGCCATATGGCGATAGAGTGTCCCCGGGTCGAGCCGGACCGCATTGTCCGAATGCTGCATCACCCGTTTGCGAATGGCGTAGCCGTGACGGGCTTCAGAAACCAGAGACAATAGAATGAGATAGATAGAGGGCTTCAATGGGAGCTCATCCACAAGAGACACTTCCACTCCTGTTCCCGGCGGTACTCGCGATAATTAGAGGCGATTCGCATAGATGCATAATGCTTCTATACGGAGAGGATTCGAGTAGAGTTCAGTGTCAGAGCGGAAAAGGGTTGCTGAGGTATTCGAATTTTCGGATTGAATGCCCAGGATGGCTAGCCCGGATAATGCACTAGTCGACCCCAAAGACGCTTAGAAAGTTGCCCCCCAGGAAGTCGTAGGTTGCCAGCTTTCGAAACCCGGCTGCTTGGGACCATGGATCGAGTTCGGCCTGGGCATATTTTGCAGAAGCCATCAGGTGCGGCGAGCGTCCCTCTCGAAAATCAATGACTGCCAGGCGGCCTCCTTCCCTGAGGTAATTGCGTAGATTCTTCAGGTAGACTTGGCGGTCAGCGATATGATGCAGCGTGTCGCAAATGAACACAAGATCCACAGTCTGGGGCGATAGAGGATCGGTTGGCCCTCCGGAAATTACCTCGACATTGGAGAGACCAAGCCGACTGGCTTCGTCCCGAAGATGGCGGAGTAGTTCCTGATTTACGTCCACGGCGAAGACTCTTCCCGAATCGCCCACTGCCCGGGAGAAGGGACGGGTAAACACTCCGGTACCGGCTCCGATATCGGCCACAAACTTGCCCGGCCCGACTTCAAGCTGGTCCAAGACACGTTCGATTTGGAGGCCTCGAATCCGCCCTTCACTCTCGAGTTCGGCCAGATAAACTTTGGCGATGAGCCAGTCGGCCTGCCACCAAACAACCCCGACTCCCAGAACCAGTAACCCCAGCCCGGCCAGAAGAAATTTCAGCGTACGATTCACGAAGACACCCCTTTGGCTATTCTGATCCAACCTCCAAGAAGCCAACCGGCAATGGCCGACGCCCCTCCCAAAACAGAAGCAACGACAAGATCCATCGATCGTGTCAACATGGCCGACCCGAGGCTCACATCGGATCCGATCGAATTGACTGCGTTGAATACGCGAAGCGGAGCTTTTGAGAATTTTCATTGCAGCACCTCTGCCGAGTCCGACTGCGAAACCAGGACCGGAGGAGATTCCTCAGGGCCTGAACCTGGGACCGCCATCATCAAGAGCAGACAAAATGCCAGGACACCGGTAACCAAGAGCAGTCTTAAGGCCGCCGGCATCATGCGGCAATGAGATCTCGAGACCAGGTGCTCCACCCGCTCACGAAGCTGGGAGCGCCCAGCCAGGGAGAGAACCGCTGCTTGAAACTCAGAGCGTCGGGCAGAGCGAACTGTTTCGACGAGATGTCCGGCATACTCACGAGCCGTGGGTCCCAGCCTGATTACGACATCGTCGCAGGCCTTCTCACTTTCGCGGCTCAGACTCCACACCATGAACCACCCGAAAGGCAGAAACCAAAGCAGAGACGCCAGGGCCTGTGTGAGATGAGCAAGCAACAGGTCCAGTCGGCGGATGTGGGCCAACTCATGCAGAAAGATCGAGCGCACTAAACCCCGGTTCCATCTGCGCGATCGAAATGGCATGAGAACGACGGGTCGATACAAGCCCCAGGTCATCGGTAGTTCCGCGCGGGAACTGTACAGCAGCCTGACGCGGCGCCCGAGGCCGATTTCGAGAGCGAGTTGATCGAGCAGACCCTGCCCCTCAGAGGAGACAGAAGAGGAGGCCGTGCGGCGCACTTCGCGGAGCGCCAGGAGCCTGCAAAGCTGCATGCTGATCAGAGTTCCTACACCCAACAGCCACAGTCCTACCAGGCCTCCAAGCCAGGCCGTACCATCCTCCTGCTCACTCCCAACCGAGATCCGATTCGCGGTCAGATCCCCTCCCAGTGGGTTGAGATCGGAGGCAGCAGCAGGAATCGATGGCGGCTGACAGTCCAGCAAGCTCCAGATGCTAGCGGGGAGTAATTCTCCTGAACCTCGAGCTCCCAAGGCAACAGGTGGCAAATCAGGGGCGCCAAGAAAACACCGACAATGCTGGCACTCCAAACCCGGTGCCTGAGGGCGGGACTGAAGGTGCGCAGAGCCATCGACAGCAGCCACAAGGACGCAAACAAAAGGGTCAACTTGATCGAGAGTTGGAGGAGCGTCGGCGCGAGCATGGCCAAATGAGTCAAGAGCCAGTCAGTCACTGTCCCCACCCTCCGGATTGATGATCTTCTCGAGTTGTCGCAGCTCTGTCTCTCCCAGTTCACCCTCTTCAGACCGCAGGAGCGCCATGGCAGCCCGATGAGGAGAGCCATCGAAAAAGGTCTTCACCAGCCGCTGGATTGCCTGCGTACAAGCCTCCGCGCGGCCGATTCGAGCCCGATAGACAAAGCGGGGACCGTCTTGGGCATGGTCAACATGTCCTTTCTTCTCGAGGATCCGGAGCGTTGTCCGCACCGCATCGTACCCGGGTGCATCATCGATGGCAGCGCGAACTTCAGCTACCGACAGTGATCCCTTCGAAAGGAGAGCTTCAATGATCTGTCGCTCGCGTCGGCTCAAGGAGTCCATTGGTTCTCGCCGAATAATGGTAAAATATTACCTGCCTGGTAAGGTTTTACCACGCAGACGCGCAAGGTCAATGACCAGCTACCGTCTCGTACTCAGGGATTGAAGATGTCTTCCGCTCTCTCGGCAATCAGTCAATCTGCGCGCAAAGCGGCCAGCGGATCTCCCAGCAGCGCCCGCCAGATGGGAATGATGCAGGCACCGAGCGATGCAACTCCCAGGCTCGCGATCGCAAACAGGATCGCCGCCGGGTCCCTCGGCCCCACTCCATAGAGGAAACTCGCAATTGTCCAAGTGAAGGCGAAAGTAAGCAGCAGTCCTGCCGCAAGCCCGATGAGTGTGACTTTCAAACCATCCCTTAGCAGCACACCCAATGTCGCAGACCGGGTAGCACCCAGAGCCATTCTTACTCCCAGCTCAAACTTTCGCCGCGAAACCGCAAAAGCCTGTACCCCGTAGACGCCCACTACCGCAATCAGCAAAGACAGGGCGCCAAAGATGGAAAAGATATTGGCAGCTGTACGCACCATCGAGACATCAATGCTTCCGTCCAAGTACTCTTTCCAGCTCCGAATCGCCAAGACCGGCACCTCCGGGTCGATTCCTCGCACCTCCCCAATCACCGATTCAGCCATCCAATTGATTGGTTGCAGGGACTCCGATTCGAGTAAAAGGTGATAGTAGAGGTTGCTCGGAGAGTCTCTACCCAGGGGAAGATAGATTCTAGGAGGATCGTTGGAGGGAAAAAGACCGTCAGGAATCACCGGTGCGATTCCGACCACTTCTGCCGGCCCTCGCGACGATATGGAGACCTTCTTACCGAGGGCGTTTTCTTGTGGCCACAGGAGTTTCGCCGCACGGGCATCCAGGATCGCCACTAGCGGCGCGGTGGGCGATTCCTCCTCTTGTGGGGTAAACTCCCGCCCCCCGATCAAAGAGAGCCCGAGGCTTGAAAAGTAGTTCTCTCCAACGGTTCGCAGTCCAAGCGATTCCCGGCCCTCCGGCTCTCCATCTGGGGAAACACGCAGGCCAGCTCGAATGCCTTCAAATGGGAGACTGTTGGCAAAGCTCACCGTGCGAATTCCACTCACAGCCGCGAGACGCAGTTTGAGATCACGATGAAACCGGCGGGAACGGGCCAAGTCATACCCGACTAGCCCGGGATCGACTTGCATCAGCAGGCTACGCTCCGAAATCCCTAGATCCACCGTTGCAGCCTCGACTGAGCCCCGAATGAAGAAGCCTGCCGTAGTCACCAGACCAGTGGCCAGAGCAAGCTCCAAGACCACGACCGCAGGGGCAGTGCCCAGGGAGGAACGGCCGAGACGCCTTTGTCCGCTACCCAGGCGGAGGTTATCCAGTACTGGTGTGTTGGAGAGGCGTCGAGCTGGAAGCAGCCCGCACGCGAGAGCCGCCAAACCGCAGCACGCTCCCAGGGCAGCCACCACCCTCCAATCCAGTCGAGCCAGCTCCAGGCTCATGGGCAGCATCCCTTCCAGCGACGTCACCAAGATTCGGGTCGACCAGCTAGCGACCAGCAGCCCCCCTAGTCCTCCGGCCAGAGACAACAAGAGCGATTCCAGGAGCATCTGCCTGATCAGTCTATGCCAGCTCGCCCCCACGGCTTGCCGAATGGCAAATTCCCGTGCTCGGGACCGTCCCCTCGCCAAGAGCAGATTCGACAGATTTAAGCAGGTAATCAACAGCACCGCACCCGTTAACAGGAAGAACACACCCACAACCGGCTCCAAGCCACTCCCATCAGAAGGCACCGGACCAATAAAGAGTCGTCCGAGAGGATTCACCATGAAAGACTGTCCCCGATTGATGGCAGGATAATCCAGCTCAAGCTGTCCCGCCAGCGACTCCAGCTCCCGATTGACTTGATCTGTAGTGGCGCCGCTCCGCAGCCGCCCCACCAGTAGTAGCTTGTGGTTTTCCCGGTCGCCCAGACCACGGCCTCCTTCCTCTCCACCTGCTACTAACCGGTCGTGCATTCCCAGAGGAAGCCAAATCTCAGGGAAGAAGAAAGCTGTCGTGCCCGTGAAACCGGCGGGTGCAACGCCCACAATCGTGTGTTCAATCCCCCCGATCTGGATCGGTGACCCTAGGACATCTGGTCTGGCTCCCCTCCGGTTCCAAAAGGGATAGCTGACGACAGCAACCGGAATTCCGCTGCTCGGTTTTTCTTCTTCGTCGGTGAATGTTCGCCCCAGAAAAGGCTCGGCACCCAGGGTTCGGAAGTAGTTGGCGGAAACCAAGTCCAGCATCACACGGCGCGTTGAACGCCCCTCCATCACACCGAGGGTCGGCATTTCGTGGGCCGTGATTTGTGTGTGCCAGATCGACAAAAACAGAGCTATTGGCTTGCAGATCCTTATAGTTCGGGTAAGAAAATGGCCGGTAACCTCCCCCCGGCTGGCTAATATCCCGGCTATAACAACCAACCACTTGCTCTGGATCCCGGATCCCAACCGGTTTCAAGAGCAAAGTATTGACCAGGCTGAAGAGGGAGGCGTTCACTCCGATGCCAAGAGCCAGGATCAAAACAGCCGGAATCGTAAGACCCGGGTTCTTGAGAAGGATGCGAATACCGAATCGTACCTCCAGCCAACTATCCCGGGCAAAATTGCCAATCCACATTCCCAAATGTATTTCCCGAGCCTTCATCGATCCCACCTCAATTTCTTTATATAGTCAATACGACTATAGTTATTGAGATCTTAACGGTGATTTGACAAGGGGCAAGCGGTCCGGCCGAATCATTCAGGAAAGAAACGCGAAGAGCTCCCTCGCTCACGCTTCAGGCTTGTAGGACAATCTTCCTTAAGCGGTATCAAAACTAGCCAGAATCGCAATTTGGCCTTTCAGGAGAACGGAGTTTCAAAACCGTGGGAGGCGCCTTCCCAGGCGGCGATCTTATTGAAAATAAGAGTTTTGTAGTCGGGCCTGACGGTCCGCTCGCGGCCTCGGAAGGCCCCACGATCCTGAAATCACTCTTTTGAAGCCCGCCAGGGAGATTTTGAGACAGCCTGTTCCAGGTTGTCATCCGGATTCAAGCTTCAGGTTAATACTAAGGCGCACGATTGAGTGCCCGCAAACCAGGTCTCGCGGGGGTGCCAGACAGTTACCTCAGAAAGCCAGTCCAACGCCCACAATCTGCGTTTCCGGGCCCCAGTCGTACTCGATGAAAAGACCGAAGCGGCCAGCTGGAATCAAGACCCCAAAGGGAACGTTATGTTGTGTTTTGGGAGGTGTGAAGAGCTTCTCATCGCGAGCCTCGTCGATGGGGATCGTGAGGTTATAACCGGAGTAGACAGACCACGTCGCCTTGCCGACCTTCACTTCCTTACTGACTATCGTGGAATTGAACCAGAGTAGCGAAGCCCCGTCATTCCTACGGTTCACCGGAGTGGAGAAGAGATTGTAACTGGAGACATCCACCACCCGACTGGTGAGCAGATTCACATTAGCCCCCACTGTGAAACTGCTTTGGAACTCTCCGAAAACCCCGATCGCCCCAGTTCCAACGTAGAGGTCAACCCGCTCGGTCAGACCGTGAGCTACTTGAAAAAAACCGAACCCTAGAGTCGAGAAATCTTCGACGATCAGAGCGTTCGCTGCCACCAGCCCACCGGTATTTCCTTTTCCCAGCGTGCGGGCGACATTCAAAGTCTGCGCATGCAGGGTGGGCCCCAAACACAGCAGAGAACAAACCAACAGGAATCTCATTCCCTTGATTCTAGGGGGCGAACGCAACAGCGTCCAGCTCAGAAGGCCTGTCCTGAGACGGGGGCGAAGTTAGAATGGAGCTTATCGACGGATACTGAATGAGATCCCCAGATCACTCAGCCGCCGACTCCACTCAGAGATCAGCTCCTCTGGCATTCTCTGCTCCGATCTCTCCTTCTGCTCCGACTGCCTGCCGCTGCCACGTCCGCTTACGCTTTCGCAACTCATTCAGGCCGGATACTACAACCCCGCCAGCCGAAGGGTTCCTCACGGGGAAAAGAAAACTGCTCCCAAAGTAGCCCGGACATCCTGCCTGAATCCGGATCCAACTCGGAAGCAAGTTTCAGGCTAACGAGGCTCCGCCTCAGACGGACTAGCAGTGTTGTTCGATGCTCGAACCCTTGCCTTTGCCCTACCCGATAGGTGTCATCACAAGGCGAACTTCGGAGAGGAAGCGCCTTGAAATGGAGACCCGGAAAATTCTCTCAGAAACCGGGATACCGTCGATCTCGATCGCTTTGGTACGCGAGGGAAAGGTGGCCTGGACCGCCGCCTACGGACTCGCCAACGTTGGTGCCCAGGTCCCGGCAACGACCGATACCTATTTCAGCACCGGGTCTACGTTCAAGTTCGTCACCGCAACCGCGATCCTGCAGTTGATCGAGAAGGGCAAGCTCGAACTGGATACACCGCTGAACCAGGTAGTAGGCTCTGAGTTGGCGGTCGAGGGTGCGGACGATGTCACGTTACGCCACATGCTCAGTCATCACTCGGGCCTTCAGGGGCCAGTCGGTACGGTCCCACTCTGGTCAAGAATCTCACCCCGCACCCCGATCGTTTTGATCGAAGGAACGAAACGTATAGGACCGCCTGGAAAGGTGTTCCGCTACTGCAATGAGTGTTACGGGATGGCCTGGGTGGTCGAGAAGTTCTCGGGGCTGTTCAACGACAATTATTTTTGATCACCGCGACTACGATTCTTGCCCGCTGAAGTGGGTGTTTGTTTGACTTGTTTTTCTTCCTTCTTCTGAGGGCTGAAAGCCCTCTTTTCTTCTCCGGTTTTCTTGAGCGTGGGGATGGAGTGAGGGCTTGCCCGAACGGAGTTCCCACGCTTCGCGAGGCTCGGGATTGCCCTTCGAATGCTCCGCTGATTGAGCTGTATACCCTCTGGGCTTGAGCCGTTTTCTGTGTGGCCAGCAGAAGGCCTTTCGAGCGGCACCTCAGAGTCACTTCGTTTCCTTTTGGGTTCTCTGCTTGGCGGCTTCCATCCGGTAGCTGGTCTACCATAGCATTCCGAGAGAAAAGGAATTTTCAGAGAGTATATATCCAGCAGCAGAAACTGTGGGAACGGTGGGAAACGAGCGAGCCCCGCGAGCCGTTTTCCAAGCGCTGTGTGAAGAGGGGGAAAACTCCTGAGCGAGGGGGTCAGTTGCTGCCATGTCGGTTTCTCTTAGCTTTGCACAGCGCGGCGGTTTCCACAGTTAGGATGGTTGGATTGGGTGTCAGGCCACATGAAGATTGGCTCCGCTTTGGAAAACAATTGAGAAGGGTCCCACTCTCCACCGCCTGAAGGCGGTGGATTCGACGTGCGACTGAAGTCGCCTAAAGACCTCGCTCCGCTCGCAGGCTTACTACTCAGTGACCCGAAAATCGTCGTCTCGGGTCTCGACATCTTGGGTTTCAATATACTCCGCTACCATCGTATCGCTCACATTCCCCGTCGTCGCTACGAAGTAGCCTCGTGCCCAAAGATGTCGGCCCCAAAACTCCTTCCGCAACTTGCGGTGATCCTGCAGTAGATGATGCGACGTTTTCCCTTTGATCGCCTGCATCACTTTGCTCGGCGCCAATCTTGGCGGCACATCCAACAGCAAATGCACATGGTCGGGTCGTACATGCCCCTTCACAATCTCGATGTCCAGCGTTCGGCAGATCTCTCGCGTCAAGTCCCGCACCTCTTTCCCAATATCCCCACGAAGAGCCGGCTTGCGGTACTTCGTGATGAACACAAAGTGATATCTCAGCCGAAATACTGCATGCGAGCTTCTTCGGTACTCCGTCACACCAGAATAGTACCCCAAGCCTCCTGAAGGCTTCGCCTAAAGGCGAGGGGGTTCACCCATCCCAGAGTGGGACCCTAAGATGGAGTCGGGGAATGAGGTGTGGCTTGCTCTGTCAGTCCGTGAGGAGTGCCTCAACTTGAACTGCCGCCTCGTTCCCTCCTTTTTCCTCATCCAAAGATTGCTTCCGGGATGGTGCCGAAGTGGCTTCAATGGTAGACGTGTTGTTTTGGATGAGCCAGAATTTTTCAAGAGCAAATAGGAAGGGAGGCAAATGACAAAGCCAACGATTCGAGTGGCGATTGATGTGGGCAGCAAGAGCCACCGGGTGGGAGTTGGCTTGTCGGAAGGCCAGGTTCTGGAAGGGTTCAGTATTGCCCACAACCAGAAAGGTTTCGAGTATTTCTTTGGCCGCGTGGAGCTCCACCGCCAGCGTTTGGAGCGGCCCGTTGAAGTGGCCATGGAAGGCTACAACGGCTGGGCCCGGCCCTTGGATCAGCAGATTCAGCAACGCGGCTACAAGTTGTTGAATGTCAACAACCTGAAACTGGCTCGCTTCAAAGAGATCTTTCCAGCTCCGGCCAAGACCGATCAGATTGACACCGATAAAATGCTGGAATTGTTTCAGCTAGGCGACACTTTGAAGCGGGCCAAGAACGTGATCCAGGAGGTCAAGCCGGTTCCGGCAGAAAACCAACAACTGAAACGATTGACGCGCAGGCGCAGGCAGCTGGTGGATGAGAAGGTAAGTCTGGGAAATCGCCTCTTGGCCGACCGGCAAGCGATCTGTCCTGAGTTGAGCGCCTTGACCGGGTCGGTCGACAACCGCTGGTTTTTAAATTTCCTAACGGCCCGAAAGGACCTGCGACAACTCAGCCGGCTACGCCGCCACAGTGTATTGCAGATCAAACGGATCGGTTCCTTTTATGCTGACATCATCCAAAGCTGGCAGAAAGAGGCTCACTTTTCCGCAGAAGTCGAATGGGTGGGGGAGATGATCCTCCACGATGCCCGACGCATGCTGGAATTGCTCGAGCAGATCGCCCAGTTGAATAATGCCATTGAGGACCTGACTCAGCGCTCCGCAATGGCTCAGAGGATCAGAAGTATCCCTGGCTTCGGAATCATTTCCAGCGCAGAGTTGGCAGGCGAGATCGGCACACTGGAGCGCTTCGCCGGCGAGGCGAGCCTGGCCATGTACCTGGGGATGGCCACTTTGGACAACTCCTCCTCCCAGACGGAGGGAGCTCGACGCACCCGTCATGTGAACCAGCGAACTCGCCAGGCCATGATGGCGGCTGTGGCCCGGCACCTGCGCGAGGTTCCCCAGTCACAGACCTACTACTCCAAGAAGAGAGCCGAAGGCAAAAGATACAACCAAGCTATCCGATCCCAGGCCCGTCATCTGGTTCGAGTGTTATGGAAAATGCTCACCGAGGACCGCGACTACGAGATCCGCTCATGAAAAAACGCTTGACAATTCTACCGGGATGGTCACGTTCAACTCCAGGATCACGCTATGGTTAACCAGGCGGTCGATTGCCGCGGCCGTGGTCAGGGGATCCTTGAAGATCCTCTCCCAGTCCGAGAAGACCAGGTTGCTGGTCAGCAGAATCGAGCGACGCTCGTAGCGATGGGAGAGCAACGTGAAGAGAATCTCCATCTCGTCGCGATTCTGCTGTACATACCCGATGTCGTCGATGATCAGGGCCTCGAACCGATCCAGCTTCTTGAGTTCCCTCTCCAGAGTTAGCTCGAGCTTGGCTCTCAGTAACCGCTGCACCAGCAGCGCACAGGTCGAGAACAGCACCCGCCGGTCTCGCAGGATCAACTCCTGCCCCAAAGCACAAACAAGATGCGTTTTCCCGCTTCCTGGATTACCGAACACAAGTAGATTTTCGGCTCGGTCCAGGAAGTCTCCCTCCACCAATCCTGACAACTGCCGGTCCACACTCTGCGGGAGTCGTGAGCGATCCAATGAAGTCAGGCTCTTGTCCCAGGGAAGTTTCGAGGTCCGTCGTAGTTTCTGGATCCGTCGTTCCCGTCGATCCGCGACTTCCAGCTCCGACAGAGCCAGCAGGTACTGCGGATAAGACCAGCTCTCTTTGGTCGCCAAAGCGGCCTGCGAGCCGTGATGCTCGCGGAAGGTCGGCAGGCGAAGTTCGACCAAACACTCTTTGAGTCTTTGCAGGTTGCCTCCGCTCATGGCCTCACCTCCTGCTTGTGCGTGCCGAGCAATCGGTCATAGATCTGGATGTTGATTGGTGGAACCTGGACCTGCCACCTCGGCAGAACCGACTCTATCAGATCCTACTTCAGGTCCTGGAACCGGGTTCGGCGGCCGCTTTCAATCCGGTTCTTCAGAGCTTGTTCGACTTTCCTTTCCCCTTCTTGGGCCGCCAGCTCCAGGATCCCCAGATACTGTCGGTCCGCCGTCTGTGGACAATCCTCTCTCAGCTCGTCGTAGGCGACTCGGAACAGGACTCCGGGAAAGAGATCTTCCCGCCAGCGATAGCGGGCAAAGGCTCCCGGCTTTCGCACCAGCGAGTGGATCACGTGCCGGTAATCGATCCGGTGCTTTCCTTCCCCCCGCAGTCGAGGCATCTCGGCTACTCGCTGCCCGCCATAACGAACTTCCACATGATCGGCATACAGTCGCGCCTCCACCTGTTCGCGGATCAAGCGGCTGTCCACCGAGTAGGTGTTGTTGCGCACTCGGATCGTGGAACTGGTTGCGACCTTCACTCGGAATCGGATGAAGTCCTCCAGGCGACGATCCGGTAGCGGCCTCATCACTTCCAGTTCTTCTCGCAGGCGTCTTTGCCGGCCAGCATTGCGTCGCTCGATGATTCTCTGGACGAACTGCTCGTAGTCCTTGCGCTCTGAGAAATCGCGACTGCCTCTGAGCAGCAGTTCCTGTTGGATGGCTCGCTTGAGCCGGTGATGCGATTGCTCGACGTCTCCGTTCTCATGAGCCTTTCCGGTTTGGGTTCGGCTGCGCTTCATTCCGTAATGATCGAGCAATGTCTGGTAGCGTTCGGTGAAGGCGCCCTTCTTGAGATTGTTGACCACAGCCGATAGACGGTCTGTTCGGTGCTCGGATGGTATCGCCCCCAGTTCCCAGATCGCGTTCTGTAGTCCCAGCGTCAAACTCTCGAAAGATTCACCGAAGCACAGGGTCGTCGTCTCCCAGTTCGAGTAGGTCAAGACGAAGTGATACAGCATATGAGGAAAGGGTTGCCCGGCAATCGTCACTCCCCAGCTGTTCATGAAAGTGAAGTCGGACTGGGCTTGATGTCCAGGCTCATGATTCTGGGGAAACATCACCTCTTTCAGCTCACCGTAGTGGGCTCTCCACTGCTTGAGCCTTCGTTGGAGCGTCCTCAGTTGTCCTTCCTCGAACTTCCCCTCGTAGATCCGATTCAGGTGGTCAAAAATAGTTGTCGCCTCCACGGTTGGAGACTATTTCAGGATCCCTTCTATTCAGGATCCCTTCTATTTCGGGCCAAACGGATTCATAGGGATTCGGGCGGGTGCGCCAGGTCCGCTCTGACCGGCTTTCACTCGGCAGCTTGCCCGACTTCAAATACTTCCGTGCCGGGTTCCGCGACATGCCCGCTTTGGCCGCCGCCATCGTCAACGTCTTTTCCTTTTTCCGCAATTTCATCAGTCTCCTGATCTGCTGGTCTGTAACCATGCTTGCCATGATCCAAATCAGCTCTGAAAAAGCGGGCAGTTCTAATTGTCGTCCGGGTCCAATTCTACGTGTCGTTGATCACGGGGCAGACCTACGACGAGTACGTAGCGGAGCACATCCTGCAGCCGCTGGGGATTGAGATCGCATCGGCCTCAGTACCTTCGCCGGCGATGCGGCTGATGTGGGGGGAAGACCCGGACCCGCTTCCCAGCTTCGCCAGTCCGGTTCACGTCGAAGTGGAGATTGACCCTGAGATCTTCGACCAGTACGTGGGCGACTATCAACTCTCGCCGGAGCTAGTTTTGACGATTACTCGGGAGGGAAGCCGCTTTTTCGGACAGGCCACGAATCAGCCCCGGATCGAGATCTTCGCCTCCAGCGAAGTCTCTTTCTTTCTCAAGGCAATAGAGGCAACGATGACCTTCGGAAGAGATGATCCAGACGGGCCGGTCACGCATATGCTTTTCCGACAGAGTGAGGAGCGCCGAGCCCCTCGGATCAATTAGGCCCAAGGAAAGTGCAGGCCGGTCACCTTCAAGGGAAAAGACAGCATCCAAATCGGCCCTGTAGGCGTGCACGACGGACAACTGACAGCAGGGCTACGCTGTGGAGAGGGTCGGGTCACAGGCAGGATGCCTATGCTACTAATAAAAAGGCCCCATGGAGTGATCCATGGGGCCTCTTTTTAAGGTTAAATCCGGCAACGACCTACCTTCCCACGCAGTCTCCCACGCAGTATTATCGGCGCTGGAGGGCTTAACTTCTGTGTTCGGAATGGGAACAGGTGTGCCCCCTCCGCTAGAGTCACCGGAAACTTGGAAACTCTGTTTTCATCGGGAAGAAATCTGCAGGGCAACCCACTGTTGTCATGAAATTCTCGATGTAGCGAGAAATTCTAGGTCAAGCCTCACGACCGATTAGTACAGGTTAGCTTCATCCGTTACCGGACTTCCACACCCTGCCTATCAACCTCGTAGTCTTCAAGGGGTCTTCAGGCTGCTAACGCAGCGGGAGATCTTATCTTGGGACGAGTTTCACACTTAGATGCATTCAGCGTTTATCTCAACCGTACTTAACTACCCAGCGGTGCTCCTGGCGGAACAACTGGTACATCAGCGGTACGTCCAACCCGGTCCTCTCGTACTAAGGTCAGCCTCCCTCAAATCTCCTGCGCCCACGACAGATAGGGACCGAACTGTCTCACGACGTTCTAAACCCAGCTCACGTACCGCTTTAATCGGCGAACAGCCGAACCCTTGGAACCTTCTTCAGCTCCAGGATGCGATGAGCCGACATCGAGGTGCCAAACCTTGGCGTCGATGTGAACTCTTGGCCAAGATAAGCCTGTTATCCCCGGCGTACCTTTTATCCGTTGAGCGATGGCCCTTCCATACGGAACCACCGGATCACTAAGACCGACTTTCGTCTCTGCTCGACGTGTGTGTCTCGCAGTCAAGCGGGCTTCTGCCTTTACACTCTACGGCTGGTTTCCAATCAGCCTGAGCCCACCTTTGTGCGCCTCCGTTACTCTTTAGGAGGCGACCGCCCCAGTCAAACTACCCGCCTAGCTCTGTTCCTCTCCCTGATTCAAGGGACAAGGTTAGATGCTCAGTGCAATAAGGGTGGTATCTCACGGATGGCTCCACCGAACCTGACGGCCCGACTTCACAGCCTCCCACCTATCCTGCACATACTGAACCGGACACCAAAGCTAAGTTGTAGTAAAGGTGCACAGGGTCTTTCCGTCTTGTCGCGGGCAACCGGCATCTTCACCGGTACTACAAATTCGCTGAGTCTCTAGTTAAGACAGCGCCCAGATCGTTACGCCATTCGTGCAGGTCGGAACTTACCCGACAAGGAATTTCGCTACCTTAGGACCGTTATAGTTACGGCCGCCGTTCACCGGGGCTTCGATTCAGAGCTTCGCACCGAAGTGCTAACCCCTCCTCTTAACCTTCCGGCACCGGGCAGGCGTCAGACCCTATACGTCGTTTTGTTGACTTAGCAGAGTCCTGTGTTTTTAGTAAACAGTCGCCTGGGCCATTTCTCTGCAACCTCTCTCAGCTTCGGCCCGCAAGTGACCTGACCGAGATAGGCCTACCTTCTCCCGAAGTTACGGTAGTAATTTGCCGAGTTCCTGAACTAGAGTTCTCTCAAGCGCCTTGGGATCCTCTCCCCGTCTACCTGTGTCGGTTTGCGGTACGGTCACCTTAGTTCTGGCTAGAGGCTTTTCTTGGCAGTGCGGAATTAGCGGGTTACCCGTCGGATCTCTCCTCAAGGTCCCATCACGCCTCAGTAATAGCCCGACGGATTTGCCTATCGAGCCTACCTACACGCTTGGACCGGGACGACCAATACCCGGACCGCCTATCCCTCTGCGTCCCCCCTTTGCTCATAACGAACGACGGTGGTACAGGAATGTTTGCCTGTTGTCCATCGATTACGCCTTTCGGCCTCACCTTAGGAACCGACTAACCCTGGGCGGATGAACCTTCCCCAGGAAACCTTAGACTTACGGCGAACTTGATTCTCACAAGTTTTATCGCTACTTATGCCGGCAGAGTCTCTTGCCTACGCTCCACCGCTCTTTACAAAGCGGCTTCACTGCCCAGGCAATGCTCCCCTACCAATACACGAATGTATTCCGCAGCTTCGGTGGTACGCTTGAGCCCCGTTACATTGTCGGCACAGAGCCGCTTGACCAGTGAGCTTTTACGCTTTCTTTAAAGGGTGGCTGCTTCTAAGCCAACCTCCTGGTTGTCTCCGCGTCTCCACATCCTTTACCACTTAGCGTACACTTCGGGACCTTAGCTGGCGATCTGGGTTGTTTCCCTTTCGACCATGGAGCTTAGCCCCCATAGTCTGACTCCCGGACTTACGTTCTCGGCATTCGGAGTTTGATTGGAGTCGGTAAGCGGTGAAGCCCCCTAGTCCATTCAGTGCTCTACCTCCGAGACGAATCATCCAAGGCTAGCCCTAAAGCTATTTCGGGGAGAACGAGCTATAACTGAGTTTGATTGGCCTTTCACCCCTATCCTCAGCTCATCCAAGTCGTTTTCAACCGACACTGGTGCGGGCCTCCAACAGGTGTTACCCTGCCTTCACCCTGGCCAAGGATAGATCACTCAGATTCGCGTGTATTCCAGACAACTAAAACGCCCTATTCAGACTCGGTTTCCCTTCGGCTCCTCCTTTATTCGCGGATTAACCTTGCTGCCTAGAATAACTAGCCGGCTCATTATGCAAAAGGCACGCCGTCACCCCTCAAGGGGGCTCCGACTGCTTGTAAGTAAACGGTTTCAGGTTCTTTTGACTCTCCTAGCAGGAGTTCTTTTCACCTTTCCCTCACGGTACTGGTTCACTATCGGTCGCAGAGGAGTATTTAGTCTTGGGAGATGGTCCTCCCAGCTTCCCACAGGGTTTCACGTGCCCCGCGGTACTCGGGAATCCCAGCCCTCTTCATCCCTTTTCGCCTACAGGTCTCTCACCTCCTATGGATCGGCTTTCCAGCACGATTCGGCTAAGTTCAGAAGATTGATGCCGGGTCCCACAACCCCCGAAACGCCGAAACGTCCCGGGTTTGGACTGTTTCCGTTTCGCTCGCCGCTACTCAGGAAATCGATTTTCTTTCTCTTCCTTCGGGTACTGAGATGGTTCACTTCCCCGAGTTCGCTTCCGCCACCTATAAATTCAGTAACGGATGACCCCGATTTCTCGAGGCCGGGTTTCCCCATTCGGACATCCCCGGATCTTCGCTTGCTTGCAGCTTCCCGAGGCTTTTCGCAGCTGACCACGTCCTTCATCGCCTCTCTGCGCCAAGGCATCCACCGTTTACCCTTAGTAGCTTGACCTAGAATTTCCCGTTATACAGAAAACTCCAGACAAACTTGTGGTTGCCCATAAAATGCAGATTATTCTTCCAGATTTTCAAAGATCTCCGCCTCCCTGAGGAGGCCTTCTTGCCCGAAGGCAAGATCCGATCTTCGCAAAGATGAGATGGGGATGTCAAGATCCGCAGCAATTTCAACCCTTGCCACAAAATAGGCACGGGTAGGAAAAAAACTGCCCGAGTGATCTTGGACAACCAGGCGAGGAAAGGATTTTGTTTGTGAACAAGTTCGAAGTACGAGTTTTGAAATTTCGCACTCCGGATCTTGATTCCAAAACCGGGTTTCCGATCTGCAAAGAAATCTTCGCACTTCAGTCTTCCAGTTTTGGAATTGTCCCGTGATTTCTCACAGGAGGGCTTTCTGTTAGAAAGGAGGTGATCCAGCCACAGGTTCTCCTACAGCTACCTTGTTACGACTTCACCCCAATCATGAACCACACCGTCGACGTCTGCCTCCCAAAGGGTTAGCTCAACGGCTTCTAGTGCAGCCCACTTTCGTGATGTGACGGGCGGTGTGTACAAGGCCCGGGAACGTATTCACCGCGGCGTGCTGATCCGCAATTACTAGCGATTCCAACTTCATGCAGTCGAGTTGCAGACTGCAATCCGAACTGAGAACGGCTTTTTGAGATTGGCTCACTCTCGCGAGTTGGCGACTCTTTGTACCGCCCATTGTAGCACGTGTGTAGCCCGGGGCATAAAGGCCATGAGGACTTGACGTCATCCCCACCTTCCTCCGGCTTCTCGCCGACAGTCTCCGTAGGGTGCCCAGCTTTACCTGATGGCAACTACAGACAAGGGTTGCGCTCGTTGCGGGACTTAACCCAACATCTCACGACACGAGCTGACGACAGCCATGCAGCACCTCTGAGGCAGTCTCGTAAAAGACATCAACATCTCTGCTAACTTCCACCCCAGTTTAAACCCCGGTAAGGTTCTTCGCGTTGCGTCGAATTAAACCACATGCTCCACCGCTTGTGCGGGCCCCCGTCAATTCCTTTGAGTTTCAATCTTGCGATCGTACTCCCCAGGCGGGGTACTTAACGAGTTATCGCCAGCACAGAGGGACTTCAAAAACCCCCTACACTAAGTACCCATCGTTTACGGCTAGGACTACCGGGGTATCTAATCCCGTTTGCTCCCCTAGCTTTCGCGCCTCAGCGTCAGTGTCTGTCCAGCAAGCCGCCTTCGCCTCCGATGTTCCTTCTGATATCTACGCATTTCACCGCTACACCAGAAATTCCGCTTGCCTCTCCAGCACTCTAGTCAGATGGTTTTCCAGGCACTTCCCCGGTTGAGCCGGGGGCTTTCACCCAAAACTTCTCCCACCGCCTACGCGCCCTTTACGCCCAGTAAATCCGAACAACGCTAGCCCCCCCCGTATTACCGCGGCTGCTGGCACGGAGTTAGCCGGGGCTTCCTCCAGAGGTACCGTCATTTTTTTCTTCCCTCCGGACAGGAGTTTACGATTCGAAAACCTTCTTCCTCCACGCGGCGTTGCTGCGTCAGGGTTTCCCCCATTGCGCAAAATTCCCCACTGCTGCCTCCCGTAGGAGTCTGGGCCGTGTCTCAGTCCCAGTGTGACCGTCCGTCCTCTCAGACCGGTTACCGATCGTAGCCTAGGTGAGCTCTTACCCCACCTACTAGCTAATCGGACGCAGGCCCCTCCCAAGACACCCGAAGGCTTTCCCTCTTAAGGCTTATGCGGTATTAGCCCGGGTTTCCCCGGGTTATCCCCCATCTCGGGGCAGGTGACCCACGCGTTACTCACCCGTTCGCCACTCTACTCGCCATCCGAAGACGACTTTCGCGTTCGACTTGCATGTGTTAGGCACGCCGCCAGCGTTGATTCTGAGCCAGGATCAAACTCTCAAATTTTCTTTAAGAGCCCTTCCTCGCCTAGTTGTCAAAGATCACTCGCACTGAAACGCCCAAGGACGTCTTTGCTAAGGTGTTATCTTACGCGAACAACAAGAGCAGATCAACTTCGGGAGAAACCAAGTATAACCTGTTTAGAATCAACAGCATAGACAGTGTAATTAGAAGTTTTCCAAAAAAATAATCAAAAAAAATTCAACCGACCTTGAGCTTGCCAGGACTCCCACCGACCGGCTACTCTGCAGTAAGCGTGACCTTCGAAAGCCGAAAACTCGCCCAACCACCCGGGACCACTCTCCACGAGGACCGCTTCTGCAGCGTAGAACTGGGAATTGTGTTTCGGCAAGTCACCTGTTACCGCTGCAACTTTTCCGACATCTACCCGTATGCCATCAAAGAGTTGCGCCGAAAAAGTCGACGAGAAGTTGAAAAAGGGGGCAAGCTCAATCCTGACCAGCATGACGCCTGGCAATCCATCCCCCGCTACGCCGAAATCCCGGAAACCCTGCGCTGCAAGAAGTGCGGAGAAATCCTGGGCCTCTATACCGAGTGCATCTTCTGAACCCTCCTATTCGTGCTCACTCAGTGTAGCGGTACTCGTACCCCTACTCGGAGCGGAGACCTGATCTTCGCAACGGGTGTAGAATAGAAGCCAGGTGACCCCTCTACTGGGATGGTTATCGGGTTGCCAACCAACAAGCCGGCGGACGGATCCGAGAATCGGAACCCCATATGAAACAGACTCGCAGCCAGACATTCATCCATCTCGCCCTCACTGTTCTCACGCTTGGCCCCCTCTCCGCTCAGGATTTCACGTCAGTGACATTTGAATCGCACGACATTCAGGAACAGGAAACGATGCGGGGCCAAATGCATTTCAGGGACAACATGCTACGCATCGATGGAGCAGCAGGCAGCCAATCTGGCCACTATTCCATGATTTTCAGAGGAGACCGCGACCTGCTCTGGTTCCTCGTCCATGACACGCGCCAATACATCGAAATGAACCAGCAGACGATGGAGCAGATGAGCAACCAGATTTCCGCCATCTTGGCCCAGTTCCAGGAACAACTGGAGATACTCCCTCCTGAAGAGCGCGACGCTCTGGCCGCCATGTTAAAGGGGCGCATTCCGGAACCCGATACCGCTCCGACCTCTGCTCCTGAGATCCGCCGAACCGAAAAAAGAAAAGAGATTTCCGGCTATCCCTGTGTTCGATACGATGTGTACCAGGACGGCGCAAGAATGGCCGAAGTTTGGGCTACCAGCCGATCGACGATTCCAGGAGCCGAGAATCTAAACGCTGTCTTCCAGGGCCTGGCCGACCTTTACCGCAGCCTGACGGAGGGCTTTGCTCAATTTCAAACCGGCTTCAATTTCAACATGCTAGCGGAGCTAGATGGCTTTCCGATCCGGATCCTCAATTTCGAGGATGGACAACTCCGAAATAAAATGTTGATCCAGGAAATCAGCTCGGGGAGCGGTGTAACCGACCTCTTCGAGCGGCCCTCAGACTACACAGAGGAGAAGATGGGTTTTCCCCGCTGATTGAGCACAATGTCACGGAAAGATCTTCAAGTGCGGAGCCGAGCGATGGAAATCTCCCGCCTAGAAGCGGGTGAAACCTCTCGCTTGCAAGATCGGTTAGCGGTAGAGGAACCGCTTGAGATTCGCCTGATCTTCGGGCCCGACGAAGAGCGCATCGATCAGAGCATTTCAATCACAATGCGAACTCCCGGTCATGATTCGGAGCTGGCCTTGGGGTTCCTACACGGGGAAGGAATACTGCATGACTTCGAGCGTGAGGTGGTCCGTGTCGGACCCCGAACCGACAATCCAGCTTGTAACGTGGTGCTGGTAGAGCTGCAACCTCAGGTCGAGTTCGATGTCGCGCACTTGCAGCGGAACTTCTACACCACTTCCAGCTGTGGAATCTGTTCCAAGGCGTCACTCGAAGCACTCAGAATGACTGGCTGCCAACCTTTGTCGAGCATCGATAATAAATTCCCCGCACAGATGATCTACCGGCTGCCAGAGAAGCTGGAGGCAGCTCAATCGGTCTTCGCAGAAACGGGAGGGCTGCACGCCGCTGCCCTGTTCGATGGTGCTGGGAATCTGGTTTGTCTCCGGGAAGATGTAGGTCGTCACAACGCCGTCGATAAAGTCGTCGGAAACCAGTTCGAAACGGGCCAAGTGCCACTCCACGATTGCCTGCTGATGGTGAGCGGCCCGAACCAGCTTCGAGATTCTGCAGAAGGCCTTGATGGCCGGCATTCCGCTAGTGGCCGCGATCAGCGCTCCTTCCAGTCTGGCGGTGGATACTGCCCACCAATACGGCATGACGCTGATCGGGTTCCTGCGCGGCCAACGCTTCAATCTCTATACCCACCCGGGGAGAGTTATCTCGAAGGGCGAAGGGCGAAGTGCGAAGTCCGAAACCCAAACTCCGAACTCCGAACTCCGAACCCCTGATCGTCGGTTTGAGGCTTAGGGTTTCGGATTTTGCACCGAAACCCATAAGATTCGGGGCTCGATCGCCCAGCGCCCTCAAACTCACCTGTAAAGAAGTTGCCCGCATAGGTGCCTACCCCTCGGGCGTGGGAGGCTCCGGAGGAGGCTGATAGCCATCGGGTGCTGGAGGCTCGTACGTCTGAGGGGGTCCAGCCGCCGGTGCAGACGGAGGAGCACTGCTTCCCTTTTGGAAGATGGCGACGCCCAGGATTCCTCCCAGCGTACCGAAGATGGCAAAGATCACCAGACTGAAAACCAGCCCGATCAGCAGACCGATTCCGATCGCTCCCCCGGCCACCATGCTCTCCAGGAGACCGATCACCTCGGGGGGGATGTCCGGACTGGATCGCAACATATCCAGGGCTGATGCCATCTGGGCCGCTCCAATGCCGAGCAGGGTAATGGGGATTGAAACGATGGAGTCGACCACCGCACCAACCAGTCCCGCGAGGAGCCCGATCAGAGCTCCGTCACCCATATTGGGGCCCGGCAAACCAGGCGGAAAATCCTTCTGATAAAGGTAGCTGGCCAAAGCCCCCCCACCAATCACCAGAATGCAACAAGCACAGTTTATGGCGCCAATGATAGGCAGTGCCGATAGCACTCCCATCACACCCCCTCCAATGATTACTGGTTTCCACTTGTCGGGTGCGGCCTGATTCACTGAAACCTCCTCGCAGGACGGAAGAAGAACTGTTCCACCGCGACCACCACAAAGACCGAAACAGGAAACCCTGCAAGCAGTCCCGTCAGGAATCGATCGAGCGGAAAATTCGGGCTAAAGACATTGATCAGCATAGGCAATCCAAACAGTCCCAAAATCCAGGGTCGCCATAACAGACCATTCGAGATCGTAGTCAAATGGGGAAGTAGAAGTATTCCCAACCAGAAACCGAAATAGATACCCGAACAGCGTTGGCAAACAGCCAGCTGGGAATTCCAAAGTTGGAAGCTTCGCTCGGGGAGCTGATGGCAGACGGGGTGAAAGAACAGATACGCAAGCCCACCCCAGGGACTCCCCACTAGCTGAGTCAAGGAGGGGGCAATGATCGCCAGCAGCCACAAGGTAGCCGCTCCCAGCGTCCAGTAGTATCGTTTCGTCAAAAGCGTCGGCATCGTTTCAAGCTGTCCAAGCTCCTAAGAGCCTGCCCAAGCATCTTAAAGGAACCTCCTCGGGATGACAATCCGATTGCCGATCCGGAAAACAGGGGGTCCGCTAGCCCGCCGTTGCTCTCTTTCAGACAATAAGGTAAATTGGTTCATGCGCTTTGTGGGTATCATTCCCGCCCGATACGGCTCTCAGCGACTTCCCGGAAAAGCTCTCCTCAAACTGGCTGGAAAACCTCTGATCCAATGGGTATACGAAGGGGCATCGGGCAGTTCATTGCTGGCCGAATTGTGGGTCGCAACCGATGACGAGAGAATCTTTTCGGCGGTCGAGGACTTCGGCGGAAAAGTAACCATGACCTCCCCCCACCATCGTAGCGGAACGGATCGGGTGGCCGAAGCGGGGAGCCGCCTGGAAGCGGATGTCTTCGTGAATATTCAAGGAGATGAACCGCTCATTTCGCCCATTACCGTGGATGCCATCTGCCGTTGCTTCCTGGAAGACCCCACCCCTCAGATTGTCACCGCCAAGATTCGGCTGTTGGAGGCTTCAGACATCGCCAATCCGAATCACGTCAAGGTAGTCTGCGACGCCACCGATAGGGCTCTATATTTCTCCCGAGCACCAATTCCCTACGCTCGATCTAAAGCGCTTTATTTCAAGCACCTGGGGATTTATGCCTACCGTGCGGAGACCCTCTCCCGGATCGCTTCTCTGAAGCCTTCTCCACTCGAACTCAGCGAGCGTCTGGAACAGCTCCGCTTTCTTGAGAACGGGATTCCGATTCAGGTCGTCGAGCTCTCGGAGGAAGCGGTCGGAGTGGATACGCCCCGAGATGTCGAACGTGTCACACCGCTGCTGGAGAATATTGGGCAGTAACAGGGGATTCATCATCATCAGTCAGAGAGAGGTTTGAACTTGGCGACTAAGTACATCTTCGTAACCGGTGGAGTGTTGAGTTCTTTGGGAAAAGGGCTGGCTTCGGCCTCGATCGGCTGCCTGCTGGAAGCCAGAGGGTTCAAGGTAACCGTCCTAAAATTGGACCCTTATATCAACGTCGACCCGGGCACCATGAGCCCTTTTCAGCACGGCGAAGTCTTCGTCACCGATGATGGCGCCGAGACTGATCTGGATCTAGGGCACTATGAACGCTACACCAACGCCCGGCTCACCAAGGCCAACAACTCGACCACCGGCAAGATCTATCAGACCGTGATCGAGAAGGAACGGCGGGGTGACTACCTGGGCAAGACAGTGCAGGTCATTCCTCACATCACCAACGAGATCAAGGCCACCATCAAGCGGGTGGCCGACGACGTAGATGTGGTGATTACTGAAATCGGCGGGACGGTCGGCGATATCGAGAGCCTGCCCTTTCTGGAAGGCATTCGCCAGATGGGGAACGAGGTCGGGCGCGAGAACTCCATGTACATTCACCTGACACTTGTGCCTTACATGGAAACCTCAGGCGAACTCAAGACGAAGCCGACCCAGCACTCGGTGAAGGAGTTGCGAGGGATCGGAATTCAGCCCGACGTTCTACTCTGCCGCACGGACCGCATCCTGCCCAAGGATATCAAGGACAAGATCGCGCTCTTTTGTAACATCCATCCGCGAGCCGTCATCACCGCCCGAGACGTCAAGAACATCTACGAAGTGCCGTTGTTCTTACACGAAGAAGGTCTAGACGAAATCATCCTGGAAGATCTCAATCTTCAGTTCCAAGAGGCCGATTTGAGCTCGTGGAGGCAGCTCGTTGACGATATTCACAATCCCCAACAGGACGTGACGATCGGAATCATCGGCAAGTATGTGGAGCTCGAAGAGTCCTATAAGAGCCTGTCTGAATCACTTTTTCATGGCGGCCTTCCGTCACGGACCCGGGTGAATCTGAAATGGATCGAATCCGAGGGATTGGTTGGAAGCGACTGGCAGGAAAAACTGGTGGATCTAGATGGGATCCTGGTTCCCGGTGGATTTGGTCCCCGGGGAATCGAAGGGATGGTTCGTGCGATCACTCATGCCCGAGTTCACAAGATACCCTTTTTCGGGATTTGCCTCGGCCTACAATGCGCCGTGATCGAATTTGCCCGCAACGTCTGCGGGCTGGAAGCTAACAGCTCAGAATTCAATCCATCAGCTCAGCATCGGGTCATCTTCAAACTCCGGGAATTGCTCGGGGTAGACGACATGGGCGGCACCATGCGCCTGGGAGCTTACGATTGTGAGCTGGAAGAGGACTCTCTGGCGATGAGCGTTTATGGCGAACGACAGATTTCCGAACGCCACCGCCACCGCTACGAGTTCAACCGGGAGTTCGAAGAGATCCTGACCAGCTATGGCTTGAAAGTCTCGGGAAATTCTCCAGACCGGAACTTCGTCGAGATCATCGAGTTGGAAGACCATCCCTGGTACCTGGGTTGCCAATTCCATCCCGAATTCAAGTCCAAGCCGTTGAAGCCTCATCCTTTGTTCCAGAGTTTTGTTACCGCCGCCCTGCAGCATTGCAAAGCGCGCGAATCGGCTGCCGGGTTGGCGGTCTCTCTGGGTGAAACCGTTTAGAGCTCAGCTTTGACTGCGCTTTCAAAGACACCAACCTTTCGTTTCCGGGATTGGGAGCTGGGTGGAGCAAACCCTTTTTTTCTGATCTCGGGTCCCTGCGTGATTGAAAGCGAAGAGCACTGTCTCGAGATGGCCGGGCAGCTGGCGGAGATCACTCACAGGCTCCAGATCCCATTCATTTTCAAAGCCTCATTCGACAAGGCGAATCGAACTTCAATTCGTTCCTATCGAGGACCCGGCCTGGAAAAGGGCTTGGAAATCCTCGGACGAGTGCGAAGCGAGCTCGAGTTGCCCGTGCTTTCAGACGTGCACGAGGAGCAGCAGATCGGCCAAGCGAGGGAGGTCCTGGACATCCTGCAAATCCCTGCTTTCCTTTGCCGACAGACCGATCTCTTGGTAGCAGCAGCCCGTTCCGGACGGGTGGTAAATGTGAAGAAGGGACAATTCCTCGCGCCCTGGGACGCCCGGAATATCGTAGACAAAATTCGCTCAGCCGGAGGAGACCGGATTCTCCTCACAGAGCGGGGATCCTCCTTCGGGTACAACAACCTGGTTGTCGATTTCAAATCAATACCCATCCTAAGATCGCTGGGAGCGCTGGCGGTTTTCGACGCAACTCACAGCGTCCAACTGCCCGGAGGGACCGGCACCGCAACCGGTGGTCAAGCCGAGTTTATTCCCACATTGGCACGAGCCGCCCTGGCCACGCGTATCGACGGACTTTTCATCGAGGTTCACGACAACCCGGAAGAGGCTCTCAGTGACGGGCCAAATGCCCTTCAGATCGACCTCTTATCCGAATTGCTTGAGACCTTGCAGCGAATTGATCGTGTAGTGAAAAACAGTTCGCCGTCGCCATAGCCAGGGTGAAACTGCCCTCCACTCCGAAGGCGTGTTTTTTTCTTGAATAATCCGAGGTCGCCGTACTTGCTTCTCGGGGTGAGTAGCCGGGATAATCCATACTCTTTAGACTCACAGGAGATTCACATTTTGAAATCGAGCAAGGCTGGGCCCCGATCGCCCTCCGGAAGGGAAACCCACATCCCGACCACGACCCGGCTGAACCAGGCGCGGAGAACGGCAAGAGAAATCCTGGGCATCGAATCCAGAGCCGTCGCATCCTTGGCCGATAGGCTCGATGAGTCATTCGAAAACGCCCTCCAAGTCTTGTCCAACTGCCAGGGACGAGTGGTTATCATTGGTGTTGGCAAATCCGGAATCATCTGCCGAAAGCTGGCAGCCACTCTTTCCAGTACCGGCACGCCTGCTCTCTACCTCCATCCAGTCGAAGCCATTCATGGCGACCTGGGAATGGTGGCACCAGGTGACATCGTCGTCATGCTTTCGAACAGTGGAGAGAGCGTCGAGTTACTGAATCTGCTGGCTACTTTGAAGCGGCTCGGAATTCCCATCGTGAGTCTAGTTGGAGACAAGGAATCGACGTTGGCTCGACATTCCGAAGTGGTGCTGGACGTGGGAGTCGACAAAGAAGCCTGTCCACTCGGCCTGGCTCCCAGCGCTTCCACCACTGCAGCACTGGCGCTGGGAGACGCTCTCGCTCTCGCCTTATCCCAGTACAACGGCTTCCTCAGGGAGGATTTCAGTCGCCTCCATCCGGGAGGAATCTTGGGCAAAAAGTTGGCTCTGGTTCGCGACCTGATGCACTCCGGTGAACGTTTTCCCCGAGTCTTGCTGGAAACATCGATGAAGCATGTGATCTATGAAATGTCGCGAAAAGGCCTAGGCGTAACCAGTGTGATGGATGAAGAAGGTCGCCTGAGAGGAGTCATCTCAGACGGTGATCTGCGTCGATTACTGGAACGGGAGGAGAATGTTCTCAGCAAGACAGCTGCTACCTGCATGACGTCCAATCCAATCACTATTTCTCCTGATGAACTGGCCACAACGGCCCTGAATCTGATGGAACGTCAGAAAATCACTTCACTCATGGTTGTGGAGGAGGAGGACAGGATCTGCGGGATCATTCACTTGCATGATCTCTGGGGAACGGAGTTCATCTGAGCTCCTCCTCCGGCTGTGCCGGATCATCCAGCCACTTCTGGTCCGGCAGACTTTCGCCTGCGTGCGTCGGCTCACACAATTGTTCACTCCTGTTCGAGACACTTGCATATTGCTATGCAAGTGAAGACTTCCAACCAATCTAGGTTCTCGTTATTGAGTGTGGTGGCCGTTCTCGGCATTATGGCCCTGCTGTATGTGGGGGTACAGGGCTTGAACCGGTTTTCAGCCGAGGGCGAAACGATTTGGTGGCAGCGCCCAAGGGCAGCCGGCGGACAGCTTGCGTGATGAATCGTCAGGCAGTATCTCGCCTGCTTCTGACCTGGTCCGTCACTCACCCCGGTGAGACAGCTACCATCAAGAAACTCCAGAACTCGGGAGTCCATGTCCCCGGCTGCCCCGAAGGGGGCAAATTCTCGGTACTCGGAGAACGTATCGAGTGTTCCGAGCACCGGAGTGACGTGGGCTAGAACCACTATTCGCCTCGAAATCGAGAGAATCTGGCCTCGATTCCCTACTTTCTCGCCACAATCATTTCTGCCGCGCACACTCCTTGCGATTCCGTTCGATGGCTCACAATACTTCTTCGACCCCTCGCAGGGCTTCCAAATCAATGCTGCGAAGCGAGTCTTGGATAATCTCTTCGAGTGGGATCGAGTCGAGTACGGTCTCAGTGGCTCGCAGCGAATCCTGAATCACATCCGACAAGTCCAGGTCGCCGAGATAGACATCCACATCCGCATCTTTGTGCGCCCGCCGAATCGAGCGCCGGGCATCCCGCATTGCACGTCGCACCGTGCGGTCAACATCGGCGTCGCGTATGGCATCGGAAATAGCGTGATCCAGATCGGCGAGATCAATCGATCGTCTGGCTTCCCGCAGCGCGTCGGCCACGATTATCGAAATATCCTTGCCATCGATTCTGATATCGATGCGATCATTTCTGCGCCGGTCTCGGTCCCGATCCTGCCCTAGTACGGTCGGGATCGTGACCCCTGCAACCAGTGTCAAAGCCAGTAAGAATCGAATACTCTGTCTCATCATCGCTCCCCGTTGAAGGAAATCACCTTTTTCATGAGCCGTCCCCAGCGGCTCCATGATGATCCCTACGGAACCCTCCGGTAGAATTGTTCAACTCGAATTGTTCATCCGGTTGTTGTGGGTTTCCCAATCCTTTGTTTCAGCTTCTGTATCCTCTCGAACGATTGCCGAATCCGCAGCAGATCGATTTGGCCCTCCTCGACCAGGCTGCGAATCAACTTGATGGCCCTGGCGGGTGCTTGCGGATCGTAAACCTGATTGTTGCTGATCGCCAACAAATCCACGCCGGCTTCGATCGCCAATTGAATGCTTCTTGCGAAGGAAAAGTTCTCGACGATCGCTCCCATCTGCATGTCATCCGAGATGACGACTCCGTCAAAGCCCAACTCATTCCGGAGCATGCCCTGGATGACTCGGGGCGACAGAGTAGCCGGGAAAACGGGATCCCAGCTCTGGTTGAACAGATGAGCAGTCATGATCGAGTCGGCCAGCCCCCGTTCGATCAAGCGGCGAAAGGGTTCCAGTTCGATCTCCTTCCAGTTCTGGGAAACGTCGGGGAGTCCCAGGTGACTGTCCTCGCGACTCGATCCATGTCCCGGAAAATGTTTGAGCGAGCTGAGGACTCCCTGTTTGTGGAACTCATCGATTGTCAAACCAGCGTGCCTGGCAACCAGCTCGGGGTCGGCTCCATAGCTTCTTTCCAAGCCAGCAATCACGGGGTTGTCGGGATTCAGAGCCAGGTCCAAGACGGGAGCCAGATTCAGATTGATACCCAGATCAGCCAGCGTGGCAGCGATCAAAGCCGCATTTTCTCGGGTCACGGTTGGGTCGTCGAGTCCGCCCAGGACGGCCTGGGATCGGGTTTCCGGAAAGTCCCGCACGGGTTTGAGCCGGGCAATCCTCCCCCCTTCCTGATCGATCGCAATGAGCAGAGGAATAGAGGCGACTTCCTGCAGGCGAGAAACAAGCCGTTGCACCTGCTCAGCCGACTCGATGTTCCGAATCCTGGAGCCGGCCGGCACATCATAGTCGAACAGAATCACGCCCCCTAGATGGAGGTCGCGAACAGTTTGCAGAAAGGGTGAATCCACGGCCAGTTCGGTTCCCCGAAAGCCGACGAGTAGCATCTGTCCAATCCAAGTCTCGAGTTCGGCAGGTAACTCGGCGGTGGCGGAATCTTGACAAGCCGTTGACAAAGCCAGCAGAAGGGCAAGTGCGGATAAGGCATAGGTCGTCGTGGCGAAGGGCCGCCAGCGCCGTGCTGGCAAGGTTGCATTCACGCCCGAGGACCCAGCAACCATGGGAGAGGTGGGGTTCACTACTGTCTTCGCTCCCCGAGACGTAGGAAGAGCAGGTTGCGAACACGCCCTGAGCTCAGGCGGAAACCAGTGACTACCGAGCCAGAAACTTCAAAGTCGAGACGTGTGACTCCCGCGCTAAATCTACCTTGGGTTGTCGGCAGAAACTCATCTTCCGGCGAATCGCGAAACAAGTCCTGATTGCGGATCAGCAGGCCGCTTTCGCCACTCAAGACTTCGACTTGAATGTCCAACTCGTGGCTTCTGTAAATACCCTGATAGCGACTCTGTTCCGCTTTCCGGGTTGCCGCTCGCGGGGCGGCCTGAGACGCGCGGACCGGTGGCCGAGCCGGTCCAGTCTCGCCACCTCTGGGAGTTTTGGCCTGCGTGAATGAATCCTCGAGAATGACATCAGCGACGCGATTGGCGAGTCTAGACGGGTTCGTCTGAGCCAGGTTACAGAGGCAGGTAATCGCCACACCCTGCTCTGGAAAGCGAAGCAACTCAGCGCGGAAACCAACAAAAGCGCCCCCGTGCCTGACAGTTCTCAGGCCCCGGTAATTACTCACCCTGAGTCCCGAGGCATAATCGATCGATTGCCCATCGTTCAGTTGAGCGGTTCGCTCCATTTCCTGGAGCAGTTTCTGTCCGCCAAGCTGGCCCGTGTAGAAGCTAGCCTGCCAGCGATTGAGGTCCTCAACGGTCGTGAAAAGGCCCCCATCACCAATCATCTCCAGCGTTGTCATGCTGATCTCAAATCCTTTCGGAGTCCTCCTATATCCGGAAGCTCGCCGCAGCACAATCTCCTCATGATTGTTATGGAAGTGAGAGGACTTCATACCCAGCGGATTGAGAATTCGCTCTTGAGCGAATTGACGCAGATCCTTGCCGGAAACCCGTTTCACGATCTCAGCCAAAAGAAAATATCCGGAGTTGCTGTAGAGGAACTGATCGCCTGGCTTGAAATTCAGCTCTCGCTGTCTTGCCAGGATGGCCAGGACTTGCTCATCCGTGTAAAAGTCGGCGTTGCGCAGGCCGGCCAAAGACATCAAGGTGAGATAGTCCCTCAAGCCGCTTGTGTGATGAATGAGGTGTCTTATTCGCACCGCATGGCCGTAATCCTGTAACTCGGTAAGGAACTTGTGAAGGTCGTCTTCAAGACTCAGCAACCCGTCCTGAGCCAGCAACTGGATCGCAGCCGCGGTGAACTGTTTCGAAGTGGACCCGATTCGAAATACGGTGTCTCTTCGAATGGGCACTCGATGTTCGAGATTGGCTTGGCCGTATCCGCCAACAAAGATGAGGCGTTGTCTTTCAGAGATACCGAGAGCACAACCCGGAGAGCCCGGCTCTACAAAATCGGCAAAGATGGCGTCAAGTTTATCCGCCGAAATCTGGATTTGACTTTGCCCCAAGGCCGGCGACAGACAGGTCGCAACCAAGATAAGGAATGAACTGAATCGATACATCTCATCAGTTTGGAAGAAACCGGCGGCATGGTCAAACAATGAACTCGTTTGGGTTGAAGGCGCCGCCATGGAGAAGTGTTGGGTCGAACCGGAAGGGCAAACGCACGGCCATGGGCATGGGGGATTGGGAATTGCAAACCCTGGACCCCTGGACCCCTTCTTCTGGAGCTACTGACTACTCAAGGCATAGAGCCGATCGCGGGCGGCGATGAACAGGACGCCGTTAGCCGGCACCGGAGTCGAATAGACGGCCGAACCCATGTTGAGTTCGTTGATGACTTCTTCTTCCGGTCCTGCCTTGAGAATCACTACATCGCCATCTTCGTCTCCCAGATAGACTTTGCCGCCAATGACGATCGGTGATCCCCAGACGGCCGCAAAAGTGTCGTGCACCCATTTTTGCTCGCCCGTGGCCGCATCCACACAGTGGAAAAAGCCGCTGAAGTCCGGATAATAGATCAGTCCGTTGTGGATAGCAGGGGTTGAAATCGAGCGGCGAATCTTGCCGTACTCCCAAACCAGACCAGATGTCGTAATATCCCCTCGTTTGGTGGCATCGATCGCGACTAGTCGACCCTCTCCTTCTCCATTCTCTGGATCTTGACCACTCGCCAGATAGACTCGATCTCCATGAGCCACGGCAGTAGCCAGGATCTCGTTGCGCGGCGCTGGGGATTCCGATTCCGTAGCATTGATATCAAACTCCCAGAGCTTCTTTCCGGTCTGCGCCTCGAAGGCACGCACCCAACCGTCCCCCATTCCCATGATGACCTGATCGACACCTGCGATCTTGGCCACGGTAGGGGAAGTCCATTGCCCATTAAAGAGGTCTTTTCCCGGCGAGTTGTCGGACCAGACCAGCTTGCCTGTGTTTTTGTTGACCGCCACCAGCGACGGCGCCGTGGGGGCAGGAACCCTGAAGTGATCTTCACTGGTTCCGTTCGAGGTGCCTACAAAAAGCAGGTTACCCAGCGAGACGGGCGAGGTGTTTGACGCGTTGTGAGGGAAAACTCCGAGTTCAGCAATCATGTCGAATTTCCAGAGAATGTCGGCGTCTTTCTGCCCTTTGCGGCTTTCACCGGTAAACGGGCCATCATTCTCACCATCCGCGAATCCTTGGGCATCAACCGCCACGAGTTCGTCCCGATTGTTCACGAAGTAGACCCGATCGCCCTCCACCAGGGGTGTCGAACAGACTCCAACTTGGGGCCAGTCATGAACACCGCCGTCCGGTAGTTTGTCGAAAACGGCTTGCCACAGGAACTCGCCATCGCTCTCCCGGAAGGCCATCAGCACTCCCTTGTCTCCGGTAAGCCGGTCATCTTGCGGATTATCATTGTTGGTTCCAATGAAGACTCTTCCACCGGCTACGACCGGGTTTGCGTAAGTCTGCGACCCGAGCTCGGCTACCCATTTGATCCCCTGCTTAGACCTGACATCCCATTCTGTGGGAGCGCCTTCCATATCGCTTACCAGATTCCGGTCGGGAGTGCCTCCGAGCATGGGCCAATCGGCAAAGGAGTGAGCCGCACTCTGAGGAAAAAGCTTTGAGATCATAAGCAAGAAGAATAAGGCCAGGAAACCCGGCAAGGATCGAATGGCTGATTTTTTCATGATTTGGCTTCTTTCTCAGTTCCTCAGTCTCAGTATCTTAACAGACCCACCCCCTTCTCAACTGGCTGTTCCCGGAGAGAAACCGACCTCTCTCCTCCCCCCAATTTGGAGTCTCCACCACAGGTGGAACCAGGCTAGCTGCCGCCGTTTCGATTCCAGACTCTCTTGCGGTGTTTGCGAGTCTCCTCCACCTGGCGCCTCTCTTTGAGACATCGTGACCGCCCGGGTTTCGGAACTCGAGACCCGATTGATTCAGGAGGCGCTCGAAGGCAACCGGTTCAACCAGGCCAGAACCGCTGCCTCCCTCGGACTCTCCCGGCAAGGCCTTCTCAAGAAAATGAAGAGATATGGAATTCTGGGGAAAGGATGAAGGGGGATTTCGCAGGGGTGTAGAACAACCTTCTTGTGCACAAGGCGCCGATTCTCCGCACTCCAGGGCCTGCGGCGCAATGTTTAAACCAAGTTTCAGGTTAGACTTGCCTTTTCATAGCCTGCGATACGGCATCGATGTAGTATTGAGATTCGGCTGGGTGGGTGGCTGTGGCGATGCTTCCGGAACTGTCGCCACCCAATGACCCGAAACACCCAACAGAATTCAAAATTAACTGCTGGCTTCGTCTCAGAAGCCAGGGAGGCAACAAATGCGTAGGACAAGCTTGTTTGGGATCTTGGTTTTCTTGAGTCTGGCTTGGGGGTGTTCCAGTGTCGAACCGGCTGATTTAGTGGTGGTCGGAGGCAAGGTAGTGACGCTGGACGAATCTCTTCCCGAGGCCCAGGGGTTAGCCGTCCGAGGCGATCGCATCGTCGCGCTTGGGAGCACCTCGGATATCGAAGCCTATGTCGGACCCGATACCCAACGAATCGATCTGCAGGGTCATCTGGCGATTCCAGGCTTTATTGAAGGCCACGGACATTTCATGGGGATTGGGCAAGCCAAACTGAACCTGGAACTGATGCCCACTCAAAGCTGGGAAGAGATCGTCCAGATGGTGGCCGATGCGGTGACCCAGGCGGAACCGGGTCAATGGATAGTGGGACGCGGTTGGCATCAGGAGAAGTGGACCCATACCCCAGAGCCCAGTGTCGAGGGACTGCCCACTCATGCCAGCCTGAGCGCGATCTCGCCCGACAATCCGGTCTATCTCACTCACGCCAGTGGCCACGGGTCCTTTGTCAATGCGAAGGCTTTGGAACTGGCCGGAATCGATCGTGATACTCCCGATCCGACCGGGGGCGAAATCGTGCGAGGCGAGCGGGGAGAGGCAATCGGAATGTTGCGTGAGACAGCCCAACGTCTGGCTGGCCGAGCCCGATCACAGGCCACCTCCGATCGAACTCCGCAGGAGGCTGAGGCTGAACGGCGGCAGGTCATACAATTGGCCGCCCAGGAGTCGTTATCGAAAGGAATCACCAGCTTTCAGGATGCCGGATCATCTTTTGCCACGGTCGATCTGCTGAAATCCATGGTCGACTCGGGCCAGCTTCCGCTGCGCTTGTGGGTCATGCTTCGAGAAGGGAATGAGTCCCTGGCGCAGGGTATACAGGACTATCGAATGATTGGCTACGGCGACAATCGGCTCACGGTTCGGGCCATCAAGCGTTCGATTGATGGAGCGCTGGGATCCCACGGCGCCTGGCTGCTCGAACCTTATGCCGATCTGCCGGCCAGTGTCGGGTTGAACACCACGAGTATCGAGAACATCGTCGAGACCGCTCGGATTGCCGCTGAGAATGACTTCCAATTGTGTGTCCATGCGATTGGGGATCGGGCCAATCGTGAGACTCTCGACATTTTCGAGAATGCATTCAAGGACCACCCCGACAAGTCCGATTTCCGGTGGCGCATTGAGCATGCTCAGCACGTCGATCCTGCCGATGTTCCGCGCTTCGGGCAACTCGGCGTCATCGCCTCGATGCAAGGGGTCCACTGTACTTCGGACGGCCCCTGGGTACCCGATCGATTAGGCCAGGAGCGGGCCCAAAAGACCTCCTATCTTTGGCAACAGTTCATGAAGTCGGGAGCAATCGTGACCAATGGTACCGATGCTCCGGTAGAAGACGTCAGCCCCATCGCTTCCTATTATTCCACCGTTTCGCGACGTATGCCGAATGGAGAAGTTTTCATGCCCGAAGAACGCATGAGTCGGGAAGAAGCCCTCCGTTCCTATACGATTAACAACGCCGCCGCCGCTTTTGAGGAGGGCCTTAAGGGAACTCTCTCAGTCGGAAAACTGGCGGACATCGTCGTATTGGATCGAGACATACTGACGATCCCGGAGGAACAAATCCCCTCGACCCAGGTTCTCTACACCATCGTCGGCGGCAAGATTGAGTACCAGGGGGGGGCTTAGCCCGGATAATTCACGAGTTTTCGGCTGCAGGGCCGGGATCATCCGGGCTGTGCAGGGGCCGCAACCGAAAAGGAGTCAATTTGAGTCGACCACCGAGCTTATGCGGCCGAAGCGAGAGTATCAGGACTCAGGGCGCAACAGCGGCGAACTTTCGCCAGGCCTAAGATATCGGAGCCGCAAGCGGAAGCGCCGCGTCGGTTTTAAGCGGTGTTTCGGCAGATCGCCGCCACCCTTTCCCGCGCTCGCGCTGCCGCTTGGCGCTCTGAAAAAGGGCGCTCCAAACCCGCGTTTAAGGCGGGCGACCCCAACCTGAGCTGCGAGGCAATCGGATCTAGATACAGAACAACTTACGAGTGGGCGCCCGAGAAATCTCGACAAGAATTTCTAATTTTTGCAGATTAGCAATTCGCAGAAGCCGAGGGATCGCAGAGTATGTCGGCAATCCCGGGAAGCTTCAGGAGACGGCGGCTTCTACAATTTGAGTGGCGAGAGAGCCTTTTTCCAGATAATGGTTAATTTTGGCAAAGGCGGCTGCCTTGGGATCATGGGTGACCATGACGATAGTCTTCCCATGGTCTTTGTGGAGCGCGGCCAAAATCTCGAGAACTTCGCGGGCCGACTCCGCATCCAGATCTCCGGTCGGTTCGTCTGCCAGAATGATGGTGGGATCAGTCACGATGGCACGGGCAATGGAGACCCTTTGTTCTTGCCCTCCTGAGAGCTGGCGGGGGAAGTGAGAGAGGCGATCTGAGAGCCCCACTAGTTCCAGAGCAGTCTGCACATGTTCCCGTCTTTCCGCTTTGCTCAGCCGGGTCAACAAGAGCGGCAGCTCCACGTTTTCTGCCGCGGTCAGGACCGGGATTAGATTAAAGTGTTGAAACACGAATCCGAGGAACTCGTTTCTCCACCCTGCCAGTTCATCTTCCGAAAGCCGGGTGAGATCTTCCCCAAGCACCAGGAATTCCCCACCGGTAGGTCGATCAATTCCTGCGATCAGGTTGAGCAGGGTACTCTTGCCTGACCCGGAGGGTCCCATCAGGCTGATGAAGTCGCCTCGGTAAATGTCCAGATCGACATTGTCGAGAGCAACAACCTCTACGCTTTCTTTCTTGAAGATCTTGCTAACTCCGCGTACCTTCACTAGCAAATCGCTCACGGGGAACTCCTCTTCGGGTCTGAACTTTGGTTTGACACCGAGACCTCGATCTCGGCACCTGGAGCATAGAAAGTCACCTGGGCGTCCATTTCTGGACGCAGGAAACTATCGGGCTCGAGGATCTGCACTTTGACCTGAATGGTGGCCCGGGATCGGTTGGCTTCGGGGGCGATCTCCGCGATTTCGCAGCGGTAGGTGCGGTCCTGGTAGGCGACCGGAGACATGACACAACCATTCTCGAGCGCGATTTTGTGAAACTGCGATTGGGAGATGTCCAACTCCACCTGCAAGTCGGAGAGGTCGGCCAAGGCTACGACCACGGCTCCCCCGGCGAAAGAGGTAGAAACCATCTCTCCGACTTCGGCAATACGCTCCAGAACGGTGCCGCTGATAGGAGCGCGGATCTCGGTTTCGCCAAGCTGGGTGCCCCAGTAACGGAGTTGAGCACGGCTCCGCTCGAGCTCAGACTTTGCTTGCTCAATTTGCTCCCTGCGGGGTCCAATCCGGATCAGTTCCAGGTTCTTTTCGGCGACTGCCACGCTGGCCCGGGAAATATCCCGTCGGGTCTGGGCGTCATCCACCATCTGTTTCGAAATGACACCACTCTCGAGCAAGCCCGAGAGCCGTTCATGTTCGAGCTCCGCATTTGCCAAATCGGCTCGGGCTCGCTCCAGTTCAGCCTGGGCTCGCTCGATCTCTTCCGGTCTGGACCCAGCCTCCAACTCGGCGAGACGCGCCGCATTGGTGCTCACGGTTGCCTTGGCCTGGTCGAGTTGGGAAACCACATCACGGTCATCCAGTTTGACCAGAAGTTGGTCACGGGTGACCTGATCGGACTTCTCGACCCCCACCCAGGCAACCTTTCCGAGAATCTTCGAACCGACCTCGATTCGGTGGTGGGGAACGATATAACCGGAGACCTGCAGAATCGGCTCATTCGGGTCGAGTGCCGTTTCTGACAGGGAGCGAGATGAAGGGGCAACCTGTCCGGACGGCGAATCGGCTTCAGCCGCAGTCGGCTCTGCCTGGACCGGCGCTTGTACAAAATAGGACACCCCAAAATTAGTCAGGACCGCCCCCAGAAAAAAGACCGCGATCAGCAGCAACCAGGGGGTTCCCGAGCGACGCAAGCTTCCCTTCTTAGAACGATCTATCTTCAATTTATGCAAGTTCTTTTCCATTGGTCTTCCAGACTCCTGCTAGACGTCTTCTTGGCCGCCTAGTCTCTCAATACCTCGATCAGCCGGATCCGAGAGGCCCGAAAAGCCGGAATGATACCACCGACCGTTCCCACAACCAGTGAAAAGATCATGCCCAGCATCATAATGAATGGAGTAATTCGGAAGTTGAATGTTACTTCACTGAAGGTCATGAAATTCATGCTTCCCATGGGCCCACTCATCCAGGCATAGGCCTGAATCGGTAAAGCCAGCAGGATCCCGCAGATTCCACCCAGCACCGCCAAGAACAAGGCCTCGATGAAAAACGAAAACAGGATGCTGCGCCGTTTGAAGCCAAGCGCGCGTAGCGTACCGATCTCTTTGCAACGCGACATGATAGCGCTAAACATCATATTCATGGCTGCGAAGCAAGAACCAACTCCCATCACGACGGCGATAAAGACACCCAGTGCCGTGATTCCGGCTGCGGAAATGCTCTGGGCCGCGTAATAATCGTTTTGGCGATAAGCGTCCATCTGAAGCCGATCATCAGTCTTGACCGTTTCGATCAACTGTTCCGCCTCACCGGAGGCGGATCGAAGGGTTACTGACGAAAAGATGGGGCGCTGCCAGGCTTGTGCGATGTCATCATAGTGTCCCCACAATTCTGAGCCGTATGCGGTCTGCCCGGCATCGAAGAGTCCAACTACTTTCCAGTCGTTGGAAGCAATCCGCAACTCGTCACCCACTCGCATATCCTGAAACCGATTGGACAAGGACGTGCTGGCCACGACCTCCCGAACTCCTTCGCGAAACATCCGGCCTTCGACAATGCTCAGCTCGGGGCGCATAGCAAGCCCCTGATCGGTCGTTCCCCGCATGACGACATTCGTCGATTCGCCGGTCAATCTGGGATGAGAGATGACCACGACCAGCTCACCTACCGCGATCGGATCCCCGGCGTCGTTGCGAGCCACTTCGGGGAGAAAGCGCAGCGTCTGAAACAATTCTCGACTGAAATAGCTATTGCTTTCGCTGTAGTTTGAACCCTGACGCAGAACCACGATATCTTCGGGGTGGCCGGTCGATACGAAGGTCTGCACAAGCCCATTCACGAGGGCCGCCATGGTAAGCACCACGGCCACGGTCAGGCCAATGCCGACGGCCGTCATCAGCGTCCCGCCCCTGCGCACCCAAAGACTTCGCAGATTGTATTTGAGAGGCACCTTACCGAGCATGTTGCAAATCTCCTAGGCGATGTTGCGCAAGGCCTGAACAACCGGACGTTGGGCTGCCTGCCAGGCTGGGAAACCGGCGGCAATCAATCCCACCAGAATGCCCATGACCAGACAAAGCGAAAGGATGGCCGGGGTGATGGAAAGGCTCTGGAGAAAGCCTCCTGAAAGGGCCTGCATATTGAGATTCCCGAAAAGTACGCGAGCTCCCAGGCTACCTAACAGAGTTCCCAGCACACAGAGCAGCACTGACTCACCGATCAACAGTCCCATCACTTGCTTGCGTTTGAATCCGAGAGCTTTCATGACTCCGATCTCTCGAATCCGCTCCCGGATCGACATGGCCACGGTGTTGGCAGCGATCAGAATGACGGCGAACATGACTGCCAAGCAGATGCTCGTGATCAAGAGCTGGACATTTCCCAACATACTCATGAAACCGAGGATAAAGTCCTTTTCGGTTTCAGTGTGAGTCGGAGTCGTACTGTTTTCGAAGACAGCATCGATCCTCTGCGAGACTTGCGGCACTTGTTCCGGAGACTCAACGCGCACTGAGTAGGTGCCGACGAAACCGGGCCGATTGAGACCCTCATCAAAGTAATCCCAGTGGAAGAAGGCGGAGCCTCCATTGTCTCCGCCGCCCGAGTAGATTCCGACTAGTTTGAGCTCCACATTCAGGCTGAACAGGTTGCTACCGAAATGATAGGTGCCCCCGACTTCCCATCCAAAACGATCGGCCACCGAATCACCGGCGATGAAGTTCGAGCGCTCCGACAGAAAAGCCTGGGCCTGATCATCGGATATTTCCATATCGGGATTGACCTGAAAAAACTGGTCGGTCTCCGTGGCGAACATGGAGATCATCTGGTCCTGGCCGTCCTGGTTGTACATGCCGCCAAACCACATCGATCCGCTTACCGCTTCTACTCCTTCTACGTTGGCAATTTTTTGGCCATATGCGGCCGGAAGGGTATTCATGAGGGAGATCTTATGGCGAGTAATCAAGCGCAGCGCCGAATCGGGTGTCTCGGGAGGATTGAGCATCGTGTTGACCATCCCCAACAGGGTGGTGACCAGAAAGAGAGAGGCCGCAATGCTTCCCACGGTGAGGAGAGTGCGAAGCCGATTCCGCCAAAGATTTTTTAACATCAAGCCAACAAATCTCATATTTCACCTCTAGTCATACCGTCAGTGTACTGCGGCCCTCTGATCGAGCCGGAATGCTTTTCCGCGAACGGTCGGCTGGGCCGGCTGAACGGTATGATACGGTTCTACTTCGACTTAATTATCCAGTAGCTCCAGAAGCCGTCGATATTTTCGTCGGCTGACATCCAAACGAGTTCCATTCGAGAGCACGACCTGCCCATAGCCACCCGCCACTGGAGCCACTTCCCGAACATGTGGCAGGTTCACCAAAGATGAACGGCTGATTCGAAAGAACTCTCCCCCTTCTAATCGCTCTTCTACTCCGTTCAAGCTGGGTTGCATCCAGAGCGAGACCCGTTTCGAGTGGAGCCGGGTCAAACCGCCTTCACTTTCAAAGTAAACGACCGCCTCCCGCTGCACGACCTGAAAGCGGTTTCCTCTCCGTCCCAGAAATCGAGAAGGAGGGCCGCCCGAAACGCGGACCGGTCTACTCCTCATCGCCCGTTCGTCGCCCTGACTCGGATGCGTCCTCAGCTTCTGAAGGGCCTGAACGAGTCGAGAACGGGACCCAGGCTTGAGTAAATAGTCTATCGCATTCAATTCGAACGCATCGACTGCGTACTGGTCGTAGGCCGTGCAGAAGATGATCTGAGGGGCAGGACTCCCAAGCGACGCCACAGCTTCGAGTCCATCGCAGACTGGCATCTGGACATCCAGAAAAACCAGGTCAGGAGACAATTCCTCGATCTTCTCCAGGGCCTCGGCTCCATCCCCTGCTTCGCCTACGATTTCCAAATCAGAGTGCACACTCAGCAACTTTCGCAACCGGGTCCGAGCCACTCCCTCATCATCTACTATCAGAACTCTTTGCACCACTGGTCCCCTTTTTTCTTGTCGGGGATCGCTCCCTGAATGTCCAGGATACTGCTTTCAGGCGGATTTGATTCAAGTCGAATCTCGGAACGGGGAAGACGAATCGTTGCGACGGTCTCGTTGTTGTGTGCGTCGCGCAACACGTCCAGCTGTGCCTGGTTTCCAAAATATCCCTCCAGCCGCTCACGAATGCTCTGCAAGCCAAATCCACCGAAAGAAGGCTCGCTGATCGGCTGAACGTCTTGACCCGGTCCATTGTCCCGGACTTCAATCTGGGCGAAGCCCTCATGGCGGCGGCAACTGACCGAAATCTCGCCTACTCCTTGGACTCTTGAGATGCCGTGCTTCACTGCATTCTCGACCAGAGTCTGGACCATCATTGTGGGGACGCGCCAGTCTGACAACCCCGGGTCGCTCCGGAGCTCGACCTGCAATCTCTCACCGAAACGAGCCTTTTCAATCTCCAGATAGGCCCTTACGAACTCCATTTCATCGCGCAGCAAAGCCCACTCCTGCTGCGAACCTCGCAGCGTATAGCGAAAGAACTCCGCCAGCTGCTCCACTGTTTCTTCGGCCCGTTCCGGGGCTTCGTGGATCAGTCCAGCAATAGCATTGAGGGCGTTGAAGAGGAAGTGGGGGTTAATCTGAGCGCGCAGGGCTTTCAATTCGGACTGGCTGGCGTGAATCTGGAGTTGCCTTTCCCGATGCTCCTGTTTGCGTCGGCGTTCCTCGAGCCGAACATTCCCGAGGACCCGGGCAAAGACCTCCATCAATGAATCGATCAGGGCCAAATCGGTCCCGTAGAATGGCTGGTTACTATCCCTCCGCCCAGTTGAATAGTTCCGGACACCCCGGGTTGGATCTGAAACGGAACCAGTATCCCGGATTTATCGGCGGGAGGGGCCGTCGACAAATGAATCTGGGTAGGCGCCTGAAAGATTTCGGACACCAGACTTTCCGCGCCCCGAACCAATTCGATTTCAGAGCCCGCGGATTGGATTCCGGTGAGGAAGTGTTTGATCGCATCCAACGGACGAAAGAGTCGTCCCAGCCAGGCTCGATCGACCCACTCCTCGAAGCGACGGTACAACCAGGGAAGAAGCAACGCCAGTGGAAGCAGGCCAAGTGCGTAGATCCAGGGACGAACCACCTCCATCTCGAGGTTTTCCAGAACTTTGGAAAGGACGGCGAAGTGGGCCGCGATCAAGATCAGGACCAGGCAGGAAAAGGCACCCCGCTTCACGAAGAGATCGAAAAACAGGAATCGCTCCAGGTGGTAGGTCGAGGCGAACACGAAGAGCAAGGGAAACGCGGGAGCGATCAAGGAAAGAGATTCCCGGCTCTCGACGCCTCCGGCCAAAGGTTGGAGCCTAGAACGATGACTACCAGGGCCCACAGGGCAAACTCCCATCGGCGAGCCCTCTGCTGTCGAGGCGACTCGGTTCGGTTCCGGCTCACCCAGCCAATAGCTACCGCGTAGGCAGCCGTAGCAGTAAACAGAAAGACCAGGGAAAGTATTGCGGGACCAAGCCAGCGAGACATGTCGAAACCCCACCAGTGCAACAGCGGCGGCATTCCTGAAAGCAATGCGACCAGCGCTCCAAGCCACACGCCTTGTCTCCAACGGGAGCTCAAGGGACGGCGACGCTCGGCTTCGTCTAGACTCATCTGCAAGATCAATGGTGGAAAGAGATAGGCTAGAGACCAGATCAGCAGGCGAATCGATTCGGTCCGCTCAGGAGACAGATAGGTGGATAGGACGGACGCGAGATTGACCAGAAACCAGACCAGGGAGACAGAGGTCATGCTAACGGAAGGAGGGCCAGCTCCAAAGCCTGTGGGCGGCAGCGGCCCAAAGAAAGGGTTGACCGGTAGGGAATTCAGCACCGGCGGTGATCCTCCGCCCCTTTTCATAATTTGGTCCAATCGCTTGCCAAAAAACGATCACTCTTCGAATATTAGTGCGACAGGCATCGTATGGCGAACCAACTAAACGGAATCGGAGAGGCTCAATTGTTGCAGCAAGTGCTCGCCGGCAAAACCGAAGCTTACGGTCAGATCTTTCACCGCCATCGAGATCGTGCCTACGGTCTGGCGCTTCAATATACTCGAAACAAAGAAGATGCGCTGGATGTTGTGCAAGATGCGTTCATTCGGGCCTATCAGAATCTGAGCAAGTTTGATCTACGAAAAGACTTCGGTCCGTGGCTGCTCACAATTGTCAGAAACCTCGCCATCGATCTCCTGAGAAAAAGAAAACGGACAGCTGCAGGAGAATTGCCCGAGGCGCTGCCGGATAAGCCCGGAAGAATACGAGCCGATGAAAAGCTATTGAGAAAGGAAGTTTGGAAAAAGCTAATAGGACTGGCTCCCGATCATCGGGAGATCGTCTTCTTGAAAGACTATCAGGGCCATAGCTATTCCGAGATTGCGTAGATCCTCTCGATTCCGATAGGAACCGTGATGTCTAGATTGCATCATGCAAGAAAAAATCTGGCCAAGGCTGTCGTAGGTAAAGTCTCATGAAGTGCGGTGATATCGAAGTCTATTTGTCGGGTTATCTGGATGAGGAATTGTCCGATGACGAGAAGCGGCAAGTAGAATCCCACCTCGAAACGTGCGCTTCCTGCCAGGAGGTGCTGAATCAACTGAGGAAGATCCGAGAGGAGACAGAGGCGATGAACTACGTCGAGCCCTCCCACCAGGAGTGGCGTCGCATCGAAAAGAGTATCTTCGGCACGATCAGTCGTGGTCTGGGCTGGATCGTACTCGTGGTGTGGGCGGTCGTAACCAGCGTCTATGCCTGTTTAGAGTACTTTTCTTCTCCAGCTGAGCCGCTCTCCCAGAAGATATTGGTCTTTGCCTTCTTCCTGGGATTCGGCCTTCTTTTCCTTTCAGTGCTCTCGGAGAGAATCCGTGACAGCCGAACTGATCGGTACAAGGGAGTTGAGCGATGATTCTGGTGACCACCGAAGCCATAACAGGCAGGAAAGTCGTGCGAACTCTAGGCATCGTTCGCGGCAATGCCGTCCGGTCACGCCACCTCGGGATGGATATCCTGGCAGTGTTTCGGAACATCGTGGGGGGCGAGATTCACGAGTATGTCAAACTATCGGGCGAAGCCAGGGAACAAGCTCTCGACCGTATGACGGAGGAGGCTGAGCAACTGGGCGCCAATGCCGTGGTGGGGATCCGCTTTGGAACCGCCATGATCATGTCAGGAGCCGCCGAACTGCTGGACTACGGCACTGCCGTAGTCGTCGAATAGGGACACTCACGTCATCTTCAAGCTAAATCCATCGACCGAATATCATCTGCGACATGAAGGCTTGCATTGGTCTTCATCTTCACATCATCGGTAGCGTAGCCTGGCGCGACTTCGCGCAAAACAAGGCCCACTTCGGAGACCTCGATCACTCCCATTTCGGTGATCACGAGATCGACCCGACCGGGCATCGCGATCGGGAAGCGACTGCTCTTGACCAGCCGCGGGCGCCCTTCTGAATCGGTGTGAGTCGTAGCCACGATCCACCGGCGTCCACTTCCTCGGAAAACACCGTCCTCCGATCCCAACACAAGATCACCCTGCGGAGTAACCTGTTGTGCCTCAACGACAACGACATCGACATCGCCCGAGAAGCCATTGCTGGAAGCATCGAGACATCGAACATCCGGAGAAAGCCGGGAACACACCTGTTGGGGAAGGCCGGGGCCCAGAAAGACGGTTTCGACAGCACTCAATTCGCGACTCAAGCGCCTTAGGATGATCTCTTTAGAATCTAATGGCATGAAATTCCCTAGTCGTCTTTTTCGAAGTCCTCGCCCTTGACCGTCTAAACTCGACAAGGGCAAAACGTCACATTATATTCTAGGGATGCGTAGAGTTCCAAATCGTTCCTCGGACCCCTTGGAGAGATGACACATTCATGATTGCCGACCCTCTCGCTATCGCCTCCATTCTGGCCGCTCTTGTCGTACTCGCACTGGAACTCGAGAAGAGGCATCAAGTCTTCAGAGCACTGGGACCGGCGATGCTGGTCATCCTGCTCGGCATGGTGTTGTCGAAGTGTTGTCGAATCTTGGCATTCTGACCGATACCTCCTCCACCTATTCGTGGCTCTCGAGTTGGGGTGTCAATCTCTCGATTGTCTTGATCCTGGTGGGTGTCGACTTGCGCTCTGTCCTCCGAGCCAGCCCGTCCATGTTGATCGCCTTCGTCCTGGGAGCTGTAGGTACGGCAGCCGGCTCCCTTTCGGCAGCCGTTCTTGTGGGGTCTCAGGTGGGCCCCGAAACCTGGAAACTGGCCGGGCAATACACCGGAACCTACGTCGGCGGCGGCATGAACTTTGTCGCTTTGGGTCGAGCCTTCGACACCTCGAGTGATCTCTTCACCGCTGCTATCGCTGCCGATGTTACGGTCCCAGCCCTCTGGTTGATGGCGTGTTTGACCATTCCAGTACTACTGGGATCCTCGAGAAACTCCACCCGCGTCAAGCAGAGCGAGTCGGGTGACGTCCATACGCTGGAAGACTCCCTGCGCCGAACACGGAATGCCGTCGGCCTGGAACAGGTGGCAATTCTTGCCCTCCTCGCCTTGTCCCTGGTTTGGGTGTCCGGCCGGCTCCAGCTCCTGGTCCCAGTGATCCCGCAAGTTCTATGGTTGACGAGCCTGGCAGTGATTGCCGCTCAGGTCCCGGCCCTACAGAAGTTCCACAGTGGCCCTCTCTTGGGCAACTATTTGCTGCTTCTCTTTCTGGCCGGCAACGGCGCCCAATCGGTGATTGCGAACATCGTATCGATCGGTCCCGGAGTCTTCTACTTCGCGCTGCTCACCGTCAGTGTACATGGCGTTGTTCTCTTCGGAATCGGCAGATTGTTCGGATTCCAACCCTCGATGTTAGCGGTCGCCTCTCAGGCTAATATTGGAGGAGCCGCCTCCGCTCTCGCGCTAGCCAGCGCGCGCGGCTATTCAGAACAAGTCCTGTCCGGCATCGCCGTCGGACTCCTGGGCTACGCGGTGGGAAACTATCTTGGGTTTATGGTTTCAGCTTTGACTCAGAGTTTCCTGGGATGAGCTGCGCAGGAAATCCCAAATCCTAAATCCCAAACCCTAGATGAAATTGTTGAGCAGCCCGAGGGTGGGCAACGCAGTCAGCGCGGATGATGGCGGGCCTGCAGCCGACAATTTATGAATTTTGCGGGCTGAGGATGGCGGCAGGATCATCAGAGCTCTGTGAGAGTGAATGGTGTCGCTTGACGATGAGTGGATTCGCGCCCCACTTTTCAGAGCCCCGAGCCTGCGAGGGAGGAAAGAGTCTCAGGTTGACGCAAACTCCCGGCAGGTCTTCTCCGGGCCAGCGACGAGATACTTCCCATGAGTGGTCTGCTCAGCTCCGGTGTCATCGGCAGTTTGGTATTGGTACGTACCCCAGGTGTAGCCAAAATCGCTGCTCGACGAAACCCGTCCGCCCTGAGGCTGCCAATCCAGGGTTGCCGGGGTGACCGTTTCATCAGCTCAAAGATGGCTTCTCTCCCCTCTAACGGAGCGGCTCCCTGCGGCAGTTGCAGAGCATCCTCGGTTAGATATTGCCGAAAAGCATGGGCTGCGCTGCCGCGCACCGATGCCCGAGCGAAAGCGCGGTCGGTTTCCATCAGCTTCGCCAGTGCGTCAGCCATCCTTGGCTCAGATGAACTTGCGCAAGCTGCCAGCCCCCACAGCAACAAAGTCAACGAAAAGCATCGAGTCCCCATCTCCACCTCATAAACTCCCCATTTTACTAACTTTAAGTGTGCTCCTGCGACTTGAAGTGATCGCGCTGTTCTGGCAGCATTATGACACCTTGCTAGCTTCGTCGGAAATTTATGGGAGCAACCGGACAACACGATGCATTGTCCTGGTTCCGATTCTGACTCTGTTGTTCGTCGGCGGTCTCGCTGAGACCCCGAGGCAGTGGGAAGGAGTCATTCAGAGCCTCTTGAGAGACGGGCACGATGAAAGCCGGGTCCGTTCCATCTTCTCCCAACCTGAAATCCTGTTCGATCCCGAACCGATGAACCATAAGCTCCACGCCTTGTTCGAGAACCGGTTCAAAGCCCGGTTGATCCGATCGATTCAGGAAGGCCTGCAGCAACTCGGGTTCGACCCGGGCCCCATCGACGGACTCGAAGGCTGGCGCACCCGGAAGGCCATTCTATCGTTCCAAAAAGAGCAGCGACTTTCCCGCAATGGCAAGGTCAGCGACAGCCTTCTCAGAAACATTCAAGAGACGCTCGACCCTGGCCTGAAGGACAAGCCCAAGAGGGAAGGGCCTCCCGTCTATGATGTCATCCTGCGTAACGAGAGGCTGAATGAGGCTCGTGACTTCTTGAACCTGAACCGGCCTTTGCTCGAAACGTTGGCTGAGAAGTATGGGATCCCGGTAGAAGTGGCAGTCGGGATCCTGACGGTTGAAACCCGAGTCGGGAAATACCTCGGTGAAAGAAAAGCGTTCAACACGCTGGCCAGCATGTCCCGTTTTGTCGATTATGAACTGGCAAAACCGCTTTTTTCAGACGATACAATGACCTCGGCGCGTAGAGCCTGGCTGCGGAGTAATTCTCAGCGCGTGGCAAACTGGGCTTTTCGAGAGTTGTCCGCCTTGCTCAAATACACCGAGGCCAACCGGCAGGAGCCGTTGAGTCTGGTCGGGTCACTTTACGGAGCTATTGGTCTCTCTCAATTTATGCCGACCAGTGCTCTTGAATTCGGCATAGATGGGAACGGCGACGGCCAGGTCGATCTCTTCTCACTCGAGGATGCCTTATACTCAATGGCGAATTATCTGCGTCGAAATGGTTGGAAAACGAGTACCCGAAGCCGCCGCACCCAGGCACGAGTCCTCTACCGCTACAACCGCAGCCGAACCTACGTAAATACAGTCCTGGCGGTGGCCGACCACCTGCAGCCAAACGACGACCCTTAGAAACCCGTGCGAAGAAAGAAGGGCAGTCCGGAAAGCTCCACGAGTTAAAGTTCAGGTGAGGGACAAAAAAGATGCTGGCAGTGAATCTGAAGGATTGGGGTTGGAGCACAGGACTGGCCCGTCAGTTCTCGAAACTCGAATCGAGTTTGACTCCGGGTCGCGTCATCAGCGACTTTAACGGAGTGCTGCGCGCCCTCTCTCCTTTGGGGGAGTTGGAGATCAAACTGAAGGGCAAATTTCGGCTCCAGGACGCCCAGCAACGACCGGTAGTCGGCGATTGGGTAGCCATACGGGCAAGCGAATCGAGTCAGGACTACCTGGTGGATCTGGTCCTGGATCGGCAAACCGAGATCATCCGGCAAGCTGCGGGACGCCGCACGAAAGCCCAAGTGCTGGCGGCGAATGTGGACCTCATTTTCGTTGTCTCCTCACTAGATCAGGATTTTAGTCCACGGCGCCTGGAACGCTACCTGGTCACCGCTTGGGAGAGCGGTGCACGTCCGGTGATCTTGCTCAGCAAGCTCGACCTTTGTGCTACCCCGGGGAAGCTTATGGACGCGGCTCGAGAAGTCGCGATGGGAGTTCCCGTGATCGCGTATAGCGCACTGACGGGTATGGGTGTGGGCACAATTCGAAAGCAGATCAAGCCGGATACTACCGTTGTGCTGCTGGGTTCCTCCGGGGTGGGCAAGTCGACGCTCGTCAATGCCCTGCTGGGAGTCAGCCGTTTACGAACTGGACCGGTTCGCGACTCTGACAAAAAGGGTCGGCACATCACCACTCACCGTGAACTGGTTCGTATCTCTTCCGGAGGCCTCCTCATCGACACGCCGGGACTGCGGGAACTGCAAATCTGGGAAGCCAGTACGGGCCTCGAACAGACTTTTCCAGACCTGGAGGCATTCGCTCGCGATTGCCGCTTCAACGATTGCACACACGAACACGAACCCGGATGCTCCGTGATCGAAGCAGTAGAGTCGGATGCGCTTCCCCGCGAACGATACGAAAGTTATCTCAAACTCAGACGCGAAGGAGCTTTTCAAAGACGCCGCCGCGATATGGCGGAAGCCCTGGCCCAAAAGCGCAGCACCCGTTCCCAGCAGAAACAGCTGCGTAAACAAATTCAGGAGAAGGACAAGACTTAGAAAGCTTGCCAAGGAGAGGGTCCAGGGCTTTCAGGGGTCCAATTCCCAACAGCCGGAGAAGGCCTTTGGGTGGAAGAAGTGGCGGTGATGAAAGTCGACAACCGGACCGTGGCGTAGGAATGCCGGCTCTCAGAGCGCCAAGCGGCAGCGCGATTACCTACCCTCCGTAACCTTGGCGAAGGCGGACGGGAAAGTCAGGCCCGTCGGCAGCCAGGACTCCGGCTCCCTTGGCTCCTGAGAGACCATTGCTATTGCATTCCTCTCCCAAGTAAGAATACCAGGCCCAATCAGCTGAACTGATACCAGCCGGTTAACACGAAGAAGAGAGTCACCAACAGGAGCACCAGATTCAACCAAAGTGGATTCGGCAGCTTCTTTTGAGCTCGCCTCCCCCAACCATTCAGGAAAATCAACATCACTGCCAGCATTGGCATGAAAGCCGCACCGACCAGGGCGTAGGCCTTCTGAACACTTCGGAAGGATGTCCAAAGACCGATCGCCGGAACTGTCGCCAGGAGTAGCAGGTAAATCAGATAGGGGCGGGATTTAGCAATGGCAACCGTCCTGGCGGCACCACGATCCAGCTGTCGGAAAAGATCGGCGAAGAGATACGGGACACTCTGCCAGACCCCCAAGAGGCTCGAGAAGATCGCACCCCAGGCGCCAAGGAGAAAGGCCCAGCGGGCGAAGGGCCCAAGCATCTGCTCCAGCCGGTCGGCGATTGACACAATGAGGCCAGCCCCCGAACCTTCGACAGCCGTTCCAGCTCCGATCACTACCATGGCCAACCCGAAAACTGCGGTCATGGCATAACCGACTCCCAAATCGATTCGACAGACTGGAAGATCAGATGGCTGATCTCTCCCTTCCTCCCGAATCCAGTAGCCGTAGCAGAGGATGGTCAATGTTCCGCCCACTCCGCCCATCAACGCCACCGTCCAGGAGATGCCATCCGCCCCGCCTCCCGGAATCACTGGCCAAACCATACCCTTGAGCACTGCCGACCAGCTCTCCACCATCAAAGCCGCCGTACAAATAACGGTCGCAAACATGAGCGCGATGCAGACCTTCATCGTCTTCTCGAAGAGGGAGTACCCCCCCAGAACGATCAGGACCACTCCCGCCACACTGTGCAAGAGTCCGTAGATGATCTTTCCCAGAACCGGGTCAGAGAATGGCAGAATTGCCTGCGCGGCAACTCCGCTGGCACTCATCAGCGCGCTACCGACAAAATAGCTCCAGAAGATCAGATAAAACAGCATGAAGAAGAGGAAGCCACGTCCCAACCGAGGGATCCCACCCTCTAGAAACGTCGTTCCGGTAGCCAGCTGCCATCGAGCGAGGCCTTCATTCAAGATCAGCTTGATCCCGGCCCCCAACAATACTGCCCAGAGAATGGCGACACCCAGGCGGTTACCCGTAAATGCGGCCGTCGCCAAATCGCCAGCTCCCACTCCGGTTGCGGCGACCAGAATGCCTGGACCCAGCATCCGGAGGAACCCTACTTTCGATTGTTGCATCCGACCGTTTCCGTTGTGGGCGATGCTCCCGCCCCGTTGTTCCTTGGGAGGCCGAGGGATCCTCCCTGTGCGATCGCTACGCTAGAGAGTGGAGTCGGCGGAGTCAAGCCTACCAGTTAGCCCGTCCGCTTTTCAGGGATCTCCGGCAGGAAGCACCTCCAATAACTGGCTGAGGACTCTGGATCGATAGGCGAATATCCTCTGGATGTCGGGGGCAATCAGCAAGCGTCGCAACAGTTCTCCTCCGGGTACGGCGTAGAACTGTTCCTGCGGAAAGAGATGGGTTCTCACGGCAACAGCTCTCGACAAAGAGTGGCCACTAATTAGGAAATGAACGCACCCCACCCAACCTCGGAGCGCCGCTGATCATCTTGAGAGCGACCCGGTTACTCGGCGGAAAAGCTCCCCGAGAGCAGGAACTTGCCCCATTGAATCTTAAGAGCCCCATTAGAGGCGGATCCAGAGAGGCCGATCACCAGGTATTCCAAATGCTCACTAGCCGTGCTGAGGTCCAGCATCAGCTTGCCGACAACGGCGCGACCGTCGTCAACGAATTGAAGCCACCAGTGGCCATCGTCGTCCAGATAGGCGCGCAGAGTGTACTCCCCAGCCGGCAGGGTTGCATCTCCAATCTGCAAGGCCACCGGAGTTTGCAGCTTGGTGGCCCTGTCCGCACCCATCCCCCAGGGATTGGCACCCTCCGTCTTGATCAGTTCGTTGATGTCACGACCTTTGAGTTCAGGGGCCGTGTACACGATCTCAATCGCTCCGTCTCCCACCTTCAGGGTAGCTTTTCCAGGCTTGTTGCCATGGGCCAGCAGTACGCCGGGTAAAATTAGTAGACAGAGTATCCAGGAAATTCTTCGCATTTCGTTTTTCTCCTTGAGCAGTTTCGTTCGATTCCAATATTCTACATGAGGGATTCAGATTCAAGCTCTAGGGCTGCGTTATTTCCTGAACGCAGCACTAGGAACCAACTTTAGGAGTTTCACCATGCCTAGGCAACGCCAAATCGAAGTGCAACCCGATCTCTCGGTCACTTCAGAGTGGATTCAAACAGACACTTCATCGCGAGTTGCGGCAGTGCTGGCACATGGTGCGGGTGCGGGGATGAACCACGAGTTCATGGTCTACTTCCATCGCGCTCTCGCGGACGGAGGCGTCTCGAGCGTGCGTTTCAACTTCCCCTACATTGAGCGGGGAAGAAGGGCGCCCGATCGTCCTCCACTCCTGGAAAAGACCTTTCGAACTGTCGTTGAGGCGGTTCGCTCCGAGTGGAATCCGACACACCTGCTCATCGGGGGGAAATCGATGGGAGGTAGAATGGCTTCGCATTTGGCCTCCCAGGGAGAAAACGTGAACGGTCTCTTCCTGCTCGGATATCCTCTTCACCCTCCAGGCAAGCCGGATCGAATGAGGCGGGAACATCTCGCGTTCATCCAATGCCCCTGTCTGTTTGTGCAGGGAACTCGGGACAGTTTGTGTCGCCTTGACTTGCTGCAACCGGAAATCGAGAGAATGAACGTACCTGTCGAGCTCTTCATCGTCGAAGGGGGGAATCACTCCTTTCAAGTACCGGCTCGCGTCGGCAAGACGAAAGAACAGGTGCGGCAGGAAATCCTGAACCGGCTCCTGGTCTGGATGAAGGGTCTGTCTGTCTGACATGGACACCCTCTCGCCACCCCCCCAAGGGAAGTTACTGCCACGGCCTGCAAAAGAGAAAAATCTCTCCCAGATCGCAGCAATCGAGGAGGAGAGTTACCCCAGCCCCTGGCCGGAAGATTTCTTCCGCCGCTGCCTGGCCGCTGGTTTCGATACTTGGGTCATCTCGTCTTCCGATCAGGTTCAGTCTTACGCCGTGATGTCGGTCGGCGGCGGGGTCGGGCACCTGATGAATATCTGTGTTCACGCTGCAGCGCGCCGTCAGGGGCTGGGACGGATCATGCTCCGTCACCTGCTCCTGCTAGCGCGCAAACGGCACTGCGGCCTCTTCCTGGAGGTGCGGGAGTCGAATCAGGCGGCTCAAAGTCTGTATCAGAATGGGGGATTGCAAATCTTGGGTTTGCGCAAAGACTACTACGGCTCTGGGATCGAGCGAGAAGATGCCGTCGTCATGGGCTACCCCTGGAGCAGCCTCTCTGAGTAGCTACTCTGTTAAGATGAGTGTTTTTCCACCATAGGAGCCCGTCCAAGTAATGGGGCGAGAAGGAGTTCTTGGTGACCGCAGGTCTACGTTATTTGTTGCACGAACTGATCGATTACGCTGGTCTATTTCCTCCGGCTTCTCTGGATCTCCAATCTGCTCTCCGAAACTACAGGAGCTCTCTCGATTCGCCATACGCCTGGATACTGGCTCGGTTCATCTGTCCGGCTGCCCGATTGGAAAACGCGATCGAACTGTGGCAAGAACTAGAGCCGGCCACACCCCTGCGCATATCCGCACTCTGTGGCTCGATTCTGGAACCTGAATTCGGCGCACAGCTGGACCAGGTAGGAAGAATCGCAACCCGGGGCCGAGCCCAGATCGAAATGATCGAGCTGCGCCTCCCGTCTATGCCCGATTCCGATCAGGACCGGGCTTTGGCCCGGATGGCGAGCGAGATTGCAACCCGGGATCTCGATAAGTTGGACGTATTCTTGGAAGCCAACGGGTCCGAGGCCGGGCAACTCATCCCCCGGCTCAAGAGCACGGAGCGAGCCGGACGCCTGGGGTTTAAGCTGCGCTGTGGAGGGATCGAAGCCGCCGCCTTTCCTTCAGTCGAGAGGGTACGCGAGGTGCTCGCGAGCTGTGTGGAGCACGAGGTTCCTTTCAAGGCCACAGCGGGACTTCACCACCCAATCCGTTATTTCAATTCCAAGATCGGAGTCACCTCCCACGGGTTCATCAACGTCTTCCTGGCTGGTCTTCTGGCCGCGATTTCAGGCCCCGATTCCGCCTTGATCGAAGGTTGCTTGAAGGAAGAGAGCCCGGCTCACTTCAAGACCAGCGATGAGTCCGTTACCTGGGCGGAGCATGAAATTACAACGCAACAGATCCGGGATCTCCGCTCTGCCCAAATGATCTCTTTGGGTAGTTGCAGCGTCCAGGAGCCGATTGAAGATCTCCAATCGCTCAGATGGCTCGGCGCCGTTGCCTGCCCAAGTAGCGCAGGCATCTTGCCTGCCCAAGTAGCGCAGGATCTTGCCTGCCCAAGTAGCGCAGGCATCTTGCCTGCCCAAGTAGCGCAGGCATCTTGCCTGCCCAAGTAGCGCAGGCATCTTGCCTGCCCAAGTAGCGCAGGCATCTTGCCTGCCCAAGTAGCGCAGGCATCTTGCCTGCCCAAGTAGCGCAGGCATCTTGCCTGCCCAAGTAGCGCAGGCATCTTGCCTGCCCAAGTAGCGCAGGCATCTTGCCTGCCCAAGTAGCGCAGGCATCTTGCCTGCCCAAGTAGCGGAGGCATCTTGCCTGCCCAAGTAGCGCAGGCATCTTGCCTGCCCAAGTAGCGGAGGCATCCTGCTGGCAGGCCGCGCTTTGCGCGGGAAACGGATCACAGGCAGGAGCGAGCTGTCTCAAAACTGGCCGGAGCCGGGATTTTGGCCTTTCAGGAAAACGGAGTTCCAAGACCGTAAGGGGCCTTCCCAGGCGGCAATCTTATTGAAAGTAAGACCTTTGTAGTCAGACCTGACGGTCCGCTCGCGCCTCGGAAGGCCCCCACGATCCTGAAATCACTCCTTGAAGCTTACCAGGGAGGTTTTGAGACAGCTTGAGGAGGCCTATGCTACTTTGGGCTAAGGTTTTTCTTGAATGATCCGGCACACCCGGGGGAAAACTGGAGAGGAAGCACATGGAAACGAAATCTCACTTGAAGTCCTTCCTAAACATTGCGCCAGACTCACACTTCTCTCTGCAGAACCTGCCCTTCGGTGTCTTTCGGCCCAGCCCTGAGGAGAGCCCGCGTCCGGGTGTGGCAATTGGGGACTCCTGTCTGGATCTGCAGGTGATCGAAGAAGCCGGATTGCTGATCGACGCGCAGCCAGCCGATGAGCGGTATTTCCAAACCTCTTCGCTGTGTAACTTCATGGCAGCCGGCCCACTGCCCTGGAAGAAGGTGAGAACCAGGCTCCAAGAACTGTTGTCGGTAGGCTCAAGCGAACTGTCGGCTCAGCAAGACCTGCGCAACCGCTCCCTCCGCCCTTTGGCTCAGATCGAGTCCTGCCTGCCGGTCGAGATCGGAGACTATACCGACTTCTACTCCTCACGCGAGCATGCCACGAACGTGGGTACCATGTTTAGAGGAAAGGAAAATGCTCTGATGCCGAATTGGCTTCATTTGCCGGTCGCCTACCACGGGCGATCCAGCTCGGTAGTAGTCAGCGGCACTCCGATAAAACGCCCCCATGGTCAGACCCAGGCTGACGACCAGGAAATCCCCAGCTTTGGCCCCAGTCGCTTGGTCGATTTCGAGCTCGAGATGGGCTTTTTCGTGGGACCTGGCAGCCAATTGGGAACGCCGATTCCCGCCGACCAGGCCCGCCAACATATTTTCGGAATGGTGCTGGTAAATGACTGGAGCGCTCGCGATATCCAACGCTGGGAGTATGTGCCGCTGGGTCCATTCCTGGGCAAGAGCTTCGCTACCACAATTTCTCCTTGGATCGTTACCCTCGATGCCCTGGAACCTTTTAGCTGCCAAGGACCACCCCAGGAGCCGCAACCTCTTTCCTACTTGAAACAGCCCCCCAGAGACACTTTCGACATCGAACTAGAAGTGCGGCTGCAAACGTCCGGGCTGGATGCCGGTTTTCCCATCTGTCGGTCCAATTACCGGCACTTGTATTGGAGCCTGTCTCAGCAGCTGGCCCATCACACGATCAATGGGTGCAATCTCCGGACTGGAGATTTAATGGCATCCGGCACCATCAGTGGGAGCGATCCGTCATCCTACGGAAGTCTGCTCGAAATCACCTGGAAAGGCACCAAACCAGTCCACCTTCCGAGCGGGGAGGAACGGCGCTTCCTGAAAGATGGCGACGAATTAACGCTTGCCGGCTGGTGCCAGGGAGAGGGCTATCGTGTCGGTTTCGGGGAATGCTCGGGGAAGCTAGAATAACTCACAACTCACAACTCACAACTCATGAAACTCACAACTCCGCTCCGAGCCGTGGCAGCTTTGCCTGGGCCAGGTGTTGACTGATAGAGGATTCGATCGTGCTTAGTCGAAATGAAATACGAAACCTGGCCATCATCGCTCACGTCGACCATGGCAAGACAACCCTGGTTGACGCCATGCTCTGGCAGAGCGGAATCTTCCGCAGCAACGAGCAAGTCGCAGAACGGGTCATGGACTCCATCGATCTGGAACGGGAAAAGGGCATCACCATCATGGCCAAGAACACGGCCATCCTCTACAACGGCGTCCGCATCAACATCGTCGACACCCCAGGTCATGCCGACTTCGGGGGCGAAGTGGAACGGACTTTGAAGATGGTTGATGGAGTCCTTTTACTGGTGGATGCCAGCGAAGGTCCCCTCCCTCAGACTCGATTCGTGCTCCAGAAGGCCCTTGACTCCCAGCTACCGGCGATCGTAGTCATCAACAAGATCGACCGGCCCGATGCCAGAGCCCCAGAAGTTCTGGACGAAACCTACGATCTCTTCATTGATTTGGACGCAACCGAGGAGCAGCTGGATTTTCCCGTGCTCTACTGCAATGCCAAGGCGGGTACTAGCCGCACTGAGCTGGAGCGGGAAGACCAGACACTGGTTCCCCTTCTTGAGACAATTCTGCGCCACGTTCCAGCACCCCGCTACGATGAGAATGCCCCTCTCCAGTTGTTGGTGACTAACTTGGACTATGACGACTACGTGGGACGCTTGTCGGTGGGCCGCATCTTCAATGGCGAGATCACGGACCGCGACCGGTTGACCCAGATTCGACTGGACTCCTCGCACCGAGAAATCGAAATCAACGGCCTTTACGGATATGACGGTTTAAAGCGAGTGAGAATCGCTGAAGCGGGTCCGGGAGACATCGTTGCCCTCACGGGAATCGAAGACATCAACATCGGGGAGACTATTTCCTCTCTCGAAAACCCTCAAGCTCTGCCTCCAATCAAGGTGGACGCACCGACGATGGCAGTGTCGATGGGGGTCAATGACTCCCCCTTCTCGGGTCGGGATGGAAAGAGTCTGACCTCGCGCAAGATTCGGGAACGCCTGGAACGGGAGTTGCTAACGAATGTTGCCATCCGGGTGGAGCCGGGCGAGAGCAACGAAACGTTCCGAGTTTCCGGGAGGGGCGAACTACAACTAGCCATCCTGATCGAAATGATGAGAAGGGAAGGCTTCGAATTGACCATCGGCCGTCCCGAGGTGCTGACCCGGACCGTGGACGGCACTGTGCACGAACCGATGGAAAACCTGGTCATCGACTGCCCCGAGGAGTATATCGGCGTGGTTACCGAGAAGGTGGGCATGCGCAAGGGTCGAATGACCAAGATGATCAACCATGGATCGGGGCGGGTTCGAATGGAATTCCGGATTTCGACACGCGGTCTTTTGGGATTCCGAACCGAGTTCCTCACCGATACCCGGGGCACAGGAATCCTAACCCACATCTTCGATGGCTACGACACCTGGCAGGGGGAGATCTTCCACCGTTCGAGTGGAGTCCTGGTAGCCGACCGCCGCGGCAGAGCCACTGCTTATGCCATTGAGCATTTGCAACCCCGTGGGGAGCTGTTCGTTTCTCCCGGAGAAAAGGTCTACGAAGGAATGATCGTGGGCGAAAATGCCCGCCCCCAGGATCTGGATGTCAACATCATCAAAGAAAAGAAGCTGACCAATATGCGCTCCTCGACAAGTGATGAACTGGTCCACCTGGTGCCTCCTCGGAGGCTGAGCCTGGAACAATCTCTGGAGTACATCCTCCAGGACGAAGCGCTCGAAGTAACCCCGAATTCAGTGAGACTGCGCAAGCGAATCTTGCAGGCGAATCGAAGAAAGTAGCAGACTCGTGGCACAGCAAAGCATTCAGATCAGCATCCCCCAACTCCAAGTCCAGGCCAGGGCTCGACTATTGACGGACAAGGCTCCAGCCACTTGCCGGGCCATCTGGGAACAGCTGTCGCAGCCCCTGGAGCTCATGGGCACTCACGCCATGTGGACCGGGCCAGAGATTTCAATGCAGATTCCGCCCGATCAAGCCATTGCCAGCCTGGCTCAGATTCCAGCTGAGAACCAGACCGTCTTTCCCCAGCCCGGTGCCCTCGTGTGGGCCTATCTGCCTCCCCGGATGTATGCCGGAATGCCCGGGCCACTCTACGATCTGGGGCTTTTCTATGGCCCTCAGGGACGGATCTTCCTCCCCATTGGATGGGTGCCCTGCAACCATTTCGCCCAACTCGAAGGAGATTGGCAGGAATTCCAACAGGCCTGCCGCCAATTGCTGACTGAAGGTCGTCAGACCCTGGCTTTCCAGCGAGACGGCTAGTCCCTCCGCCTCACTAACCTGCACACCTTTTTCCACCAACAACTGGCTCAACAGGTGCCGTACCCAGCGGCGGATCTCGGCACCATGCTTGCCCGGATAATGCACGAGTTTTCGGCTGCAGGGCCGGGATCATCCACTCTGACTGCGTTACCTACCCTCGGGCGCCTCGACAGAGTGCACGACTATGACTGCGGGGCCCTCGGGCGTGAACGAAACCTTGTCAGAGCGGCGCTTCCGGCCCTTCGCTTCGAAAACGCGTGCATTATCCGGGCTTGTAAGCTTCAGCCAGAGCCAGCAGGATGTAGGTTGGGATTTGGCAGGGGCAGCCGCGCTCACCTGAGGACCCTACCGCTCTGGTAAGTTCAGACCATCCCAATCTTCGTGTTCTTCGTGGCTTTCGTGGTAAACCGTCCGGATTCGGGCCGAAAAAAGGGGAGTCGGATGGAAGTACCGGCTATCCCATGAAGAAGCCCTTTCGATGGGAAACTCCAAGGGCTTTGCGGCACTTAGAGCAGAAGTAGACATAGCGCTTGCCGAGAAAACCCTTTAGTCCACGGAACCAGATCTCATTGAGCGGCTCAGAGCAGTGGGGGCACACAGGCTGCACATCATTCTTCTCTATTAAATTGGTCATTTCGGTTCCTCCGATCAATACCTATACACCAGACACTTGCACTGCATTCAAGAGCCCCCGATTATCAGGTCCTGCCTTAGTCATGCACTCTGTCGAGGAGCCCGAGGGTGGGGAACGAAGTCAGAGCGGATGATCCCGGCCCTGCAGCCGAAAACTCGTGCATTATCCGGGCTAAATCACCAGGCCTTCGGGCTCGCGATCAATCCCGAATCGCTCGATCGAGAAAGGTGCCATTGGCAGATCGCACGGCCGACCGGTAATGCCGCAAGCCACGATGTGCGCCACGGCGGGCGCGATCATGAACCCATGCCCACTAAACCCAATCGCCAGGTGAAGCCCTTCCCAGTTGGGGACAGGCCCCAAAATGGGGCGGGCGTCGGGGGAATTGTCGTAGGTTCCGTTCAAGATCCGGTGCACTCGGATCTCCTCAAAGAGCGGTAACAGACGTGCGCCGCCGGTTAGTCCCCTTTCGATGAAGACGAGGTCATCATCTTCGGGACCTTCCCCCAGCCAACCAAAATAGAAAACGCCGTATGCCAGTTGCTTTCCGGCAAACTCCAGCTCCGGAGCAATGACCAGAGATGGCATCACGAGCTCCGGATATGGTTCGGTGAAGGCCAGCCGTCGTCTCTCTACTCGAATCGGCAAGGAAAGTCCGAGCGGAGCCGTCAGCGAGAGAGTCTCGACTCCGGCAGCCAGTACCAGGTGGCGAGCAAAGTAGGTTTCCCCACCCGCAAACACCTCCCAGGCTCGATTCCTTGAGGTAACAGGTTGAATCGCATCGACTTCCTGGAACGTGACCCGCGCTCCTCCCCGGCACGCTTTCTCGGCAAAGCCCCATGTCACTCCGTCGCAGTCCTCGATGAAGCCGTCTTCGCCACAGAAGCTCCCCCCCGTGACTCCCTTCAGGTTGAGTTCCGGTAGCCGGGTTTCAATCTGATCCGGACTAAGAATCTGAGAAGGAATCCCCAGCCGATTCTGGAGAGCTACGTTGCGCCGGAAGGCCTGCAGACGGGCATCGGACAAAGCCAGAAAGAGATAGCCTGATCTCTCGAAAGTGAAGGGATTTTCCGGCTCCAGAACATGATTAATCCGATTCCAGAAGTGGTAGGAATAGCGGGCCAGGCGGCAATCTGATTCGTCGCTGAACTGTTGGCGGATACCACCTGGACAGATCCCAGTCGCCCCACTGGCCAAAGCCCCTCGCTCAATCAGCAGGAGTTCACTCACTCCTTGCTCGACCAACTCACAGGCGATTGAGCAGCCCGAGATGCCGCCCCCAACGACAATGACTTGATAGCTGGTTTCGCGACCCATGGGGCACGGTTCCTTCCGTTTTGGGGTTTGAGATTCCTCTCGTGCTTCGAGTTTTTAGAATTTCGAGTTTGACTCTGGGGTCGCTCCCGAACCCAGGTAGCGTTCGAAGTGCTCAACCAGCTTCTGGTAGGCGAATCGCGTCTGGTAAAGACCGGCATTATCCCAACCGTGCCGGGAGTCGGGGAGAGGAACAAGCTCCACTAGATCGGCCTTTCCATACAAGATCAGGTGGTGCAGAAGCATGAGAGAGTCCTTGAAGAGCACGATCCGATCGCGCATGCCGTGGATGATCATCAAGTGATCCTGGAGCCCCGCAGCATGAGTGAAAGCAGAGGAGTCAGCATACTCCTCCGGATAGTCTTGAGGGCGCTCCATAACCCTCATTTCTCCCGTCAACGCGTGCCAGACATTGGTAGCCGGAGCCCCGGCCACACCAGCCTTGTAGACTCTTGGCTTGCGGAAAAGCGACATGCACGTAAGCAGCCCGCCGTAGCTGGATCCCCAGATCCCGATCCGGTCCATATCGACGAAGCCTTGCTCTTTCAGATACAACACCCCACTGTAAATGTCCTCGACATCAATCCCACCATAATCTCTCTTCAATTTACGACGAAACTCGCGCCCGTGCCCCCAACTCCCGCGAAAATAGACGGTGAGCAGTACGTATCCCTTCCGCAATAGGTATTGATCGAGGCCCCACACGGGATGGGCATCCCGGCCGCCCCATTGGTTCCGCAGGGTGTTGCTATAGACCGAACCGAGGATTGCAGGGTACTTCCGATCTGGTTGAAAGTGGGGTGGTAGAAGTAACCGTCCATGCAGTTCAACTCCGTCGAGATGACTTAAAAACGTTACATACTGAGCTTCGGACCAGTCGTATTGGGAGAATTCCGGCAGAGGAGAATTGGTCAGCCTCATTTCGTTCTGAGCTGAGGCTCCTTCGATATCGAGCCGCGTCACTAGGCCCAAAATAAGCGTATCAGCTTCTGGGCCGCTCGATTGACTCTTTTTGAGGGTCATTTAGCCCTCTGTGGTCGACTTTCGGACTGAAGGCTGCGCGAGTCGGGCGCATCCGACGGTGATCTCCTGCTGGAGGGCCTTCGGAGTGGGATCGAGAGGCAAGAATCGGAATTTTCGGCCGTTTTCGAACAGACTTCGACCTCAGCCCTTGAACCTCCGTGGATTTTCTTTGCTTTGTCCTGTGGCGGGTTAGCCGTAGCGGACCCGCTTGGGCGACGGCACTCCGCTCAGCAGCGTTTCGGTCCAGTCGTTGACGTTCAGCAGCCGGTAAAGAAGACGTCGCCCCCGCTGCAGGATCTGGCAAGGAATCTGAACCAGCCGGCGCAGGAACCGGCGATACTCCATCTTCAGAATCCGCTGCCCCATCGTCTTGTCGGATTGCACCAGGCCCAGCCAGGCTTTCAAGTTCCAGGCCTGGGCAGCAATCACCAGGTACGCCCAGTTGGACTCGAGGCTGTCCGAGGGCATCCGCATCGCCTGAACCCCGTTCTTGAGCTGCTCCACCACATTCTCCTGATGGCAGCGACGATTGGCTGAGAAAACCACTTCCCTGGCCGACTCCTTTCGCAGGTTGGTCAGATAGAACAGATAGCGGGTCTCGTCAAAGAGCCGTCCCTGTCCTTGGGTGACCGTAATTTGCTTTCGCACCACCACCAGCCGATAGTTCTGCTTGCAGGCCGCCGGTCGCTAGGCCAGCTCGGCCACATCTTCCCGCTCCAGTTGCAGATTGCGATAGCCATTCTTTTTGACCAGGGCCTGGCGGATATTCTTGCGCCGCCGTCTTCGCAGTTTCTTCTTCTTTGCCCGATCCAGCCGACTCCAGGCGCTGGGCTCCAGTCCTTCGGCCCGACCAACCAACCCCTGGCTGGAATCCGCCCCAAAGAGAAACTCTACGCCCTCCTGATCCCAGCGGTCCAGATGACGCGTCTGCGTAAAATCCGTGTCGCCCCGCAGCAACACCTTCTGGAAACCACCACCGCGCACCAACTCGATGGCCCGATCCAGCACCTCGGCCGCGCCTTCATGGGAGGGTCGGTTGCCCGACCGATTCACCAAATAGAGCACCTCGTTGGTCTCAGCCACAGACACTACCAGCGGATGATAGCTCCAGTGGCCGGTGTAGCTCATTCCGATTCCGCTCTTACACTGTCCATCCGTCGGGGCGATCGTCCCGTCCACATCAATCGTGGCCTGACGGTGAAACTCCTTGTCTTGGTTCGACCACACTTTCCGTCGCGCCTCATTGACCGCTTCCATCAGATCCCAGATCGAATTCCTGTCGAAGCGCCGCAGGAAGTCCCCCTCCGTGGACGGCGCCGGCACCTTGCGGGCCCCCAGCGCGTCCAGATACACCGGGTCCCGGCGTCGAGCCTCCACGTCCTGCAGGCAGCTACCGCCCGTCATGACGTTGTAAATCAGATTGAGCACATGATCCGATTCCCGGTACGGCAGATGCCGCTCCAGCACCTTCACCCGTTGGTCGATGGTTTCGGCCAGTTCCAGCTGCTTGACCAGCAGCTGGATCACACCCAGCCCCCCGCAATCCACGGCTCGGACTCGATCCGAAATCTCATACTGGATGTTGCCCCCGCGCAGCACCCTTTGGCCCTTCTCCGGCATCCAACTCCGATCTAATCGATCTGCACTTTCCGATTGCCGTTTGCGCAGGATTTCGATATCTTTTGGGTTCACCTGAAATGCCTTTCTTTTCGGTGTTTTCCAGAGTTTTTTTTGCAACCCTAGAATACCCGTCAGGACTGGCATTTCGGGCCTTTTCAGGCCCTTGGAATCAACACTGATGTACTTGCTTTGGGACTAGGGACACTTGGCCATCATCAAAAGCTCCTGGGAGTCCCCACCAGAACTCCTTTCCCGAGGGCTTCCGGCTTTCTATGCCAAGTTCCTTCTTCGCCCTACTGAGGGTGCGGTTGGCGACTCCAGCGCTCTCGGCCTGGGCCAATCCTTCGCTCGCCGGTACTGGCCCATTCCTAAGCAGGCGACTCAAGAAGTTCTTTGCCTGCCCTGAAGCCTTCCCTCCCTGGGGTTTGAAAACGTCTTTGGCTCTCAGATGGCTGGAGCCGGCATAGACTAATTGGCCAGCTTCAAAACAAAACCGTAGCGAGGGGCCTCGCGCAGAGAGGTTGTGTTTGGTATGAACCAGCACTACCTCATCTGGGTCGTCTGGACTGCGAGCAATCAGCAACTCGGACCTGCACGCCGCTGTGAAGTCAATCGATCCCATACCCCGGTAGCCAGGACTCTGTTTCTCACTCTTGTTGAGGTGACGGATACATAGAATCGCGCATTTGGACTCCTCGGCAAACTTGCCGAGAGGAGCCATGATTGCTCGGGCATTATTGGCCCGGTGGATGTCGACCTCTTTGCCAGTAAACGCGAAGAGAGGATCGATGACGACGAACAGCGGCTGGTGCTCCAGCATCAAGTATCGGAGGGATTTGAGACCTTGTTCGTCAAGCGTCCAATGGTCCTCCGCCGCAAGTATGTTCTTCGTTTCGGCTCCGAGCCCTTCAAGCCGAGGTTTGATGGTGTCTGCTAGACCGTCCTCCGCAGAGAGGATGAGAGTTTTTCCAAAATTGGAGCGGCTCTGCCCGGGAAGGGGGATCCCTTTGCTGAGGGCTGCGGCAACCAAGAGAGTTAGCGTGCTCTTCCCCAGCCCCGGATCCCCTGAAGCAGCGACACTTTGCCGAGCGGCAAATAGGGCCACCACAGCCACGCCACTTCTTCCGACTCCACATTTGCGATCGAAACGACACGGGGAAGCTCGCGAACCGGATAACGCCCTATCGAAACGGCGATCCTCCTGACCTCATCAACAAGGAGGGTTGGGACGCAGCGGCGATTGTTCTCGGTAATAAGTGCGGCCTCAATGGACTCGGGACTCGCTCCGCCCCGCCTCATGGCCCCGGCAATACTCGTCAATGTCGTATTGCGATTTCCCGGATGGATCGTGTTCTGCGGATTGCTGGGCTTGAACGTGGAATTGGATGCTGACTCGAAGACTTCCAATAGCCAGGATGGAGGTTCGGCTATCGGATTCTCATTCGTCCATTGGTATCGGCTCCCGCAAATATGGGCACTCGGCGGAGCAACTATGTATCCACCGTTGCCTCGCATATCAAGCCCGGGCTTCACCCGACTCCTGTTGCTTAAGGTCTGATTCGAAAAGAGTAGGTGCCGGCCAGCTCCCGTGCGCTGCTCACGGGTGCGAGGGAGCTGGCCGAATTGCCGCTCCAGTTCTCGAAGTGAGTCTTCCCCCCCGTGCTCCTTGTCAATATCCAGGACGATGAAGCCCGAGGCCTTGCCGGTGTGGACTCCGATATTTGCGTCCGGCCATTTCTTCCACCACCCTTCAATTTTCTTTCGATTCGTGGTGGCGTTCTTAAAGCCGTTCGGGGTCCTAGGGTGTTTCCCAGCACTACTGCAGGGGCTCTCGCAGGCACATCGGCCGTCCCGAACGGTATATATCGGGAATACGGGCCAACCCTTGGCTGCATATAGAAGAGCGCTTTGCAAGAGTTTTGGTTGAACCTGGCGTGATCGACCGTTCATTTTCCTTTCTCTTTTCTTGAGTCGAGGGATCGATCAGTCAGTTATCAGAGAGCGAGGGTTTCTAGCTGGTCGTTCCATAATCAAAGCCTCAAGGTCGGCCCAGGGTACTAGTGGACTTGGTCAGGGCCCGCAAGCTGCGTGAGCAGGGCCTCACCTACAGGGAAATTGGCCGATGGTTGGCTGTCTCTCACACGAAGATCCGCAACCTCTTGAGCCACTCCACATGATACCCTCAGACCCAATGATCCCCGGATCTTATTCAGTCTGCAGAATCGTTGAGGAGGATTCTGACGCGGCCATCTACACGACGGTCAAGCATGGGTTTGACAAGCGGGAGCAGGCCTTTGAAGCCATTCCTGAGATCGCCCTAGAGCAAGACATCCCGGCAGATGAACTCGTGGTCATCCGGTTCATATACGCTGGAAATACCCCCCCCTGCAGACTCAATCTGAAAGCCCGCTTAAACAGCCGACTTTTCTCCAGCCAGAAGTTGGAAATAAATCTGCTGTTTTCTGTACGCAGTTATGTCGAGGAAGATGAGCTACTCTGTCCTTGGGCCGAAGCGCGGGCAGTGTTTCGTCACTTTCGGTAGGCCTCGGGAACCAGTAGAGTGAGAAGACCCGCGATGTACTTAAGAACCTACCTCAGAGTTTTTTGGAAAGTAAACCCACAACAGGAGGAAAACCATGATCACAACCAGGCATGCACTGATTATCGTCTTGGCAGCGGTTGTAAGTCTTGCGCCAATCATCCACGCGCAAACTGACCACTACCGTTTGGGTGGACTTTCTCAGCAGGGTCTGCAAGGCGAGAGTGATGTTCTATTTTACCCCTCCCCATTCGGGGGGACGGTCGAGGTGGAGGACGCCAGAGTGACAACGGTTCGTCTGGTGATTTTCAATTCGAAAGATGAAGTGCTCTTTGACAGTGAGCCGGTGGCTGGGACGACAGTCGACTTCGACGGCCATGGCCTGGGAGGAAACGAACCTGAGGTTTTCCAGTACGCACTTTCGGGTTGGGACAGCGAGAGCGATCTGATCGGCACGCAACGGGGTTGGATCCGGCTTTCTATTACTGACGCAGGGGAGCTGCAGACATCGGCCGGAGCGTTTGACGTTCCAGGAGACTACACAATTGAAAGAAGACTGGGCGTAGGGATCTCCAATCCGGCCCGACAAGTCCACTTGAAAGGATCCAATGCGGTTTTTCGGATGGATCGCAATGTGGATTCCGCCGCTTTCTTGCTGGTGCGAACGGGACCAGACGACCGCGTTCTCAAGACCTTCGTCGTGGGGGTTGACGCGGAAGGGGAGGATGAGGGTGAGTTCATCGTCAATGACCTGGGAACGGCGGTGTCTGGAGGCGGTAGTCGCAGAATGACGATCCTCAACAACGGAGACGTCGAGTTTACTGGGAAAGTGACCGCGCAAGAATTTATTGGGATTACGGCCGCAGTCAAAAGTCTGAATGAGCTCACTGGAGATGTAAGGCTGCTGGAGGGCGACAATGTCAATATCACATCATCCGGGAATGATTTGACCATTTCTGCGACCGGCGGTAACGGTGGAGGAGAGCAGGGACCACCTGGGCCGCAAGGAGAGAAAGGGGATACCGGCCCCCCAGGACCTGGAGACATCGAATCGGTGACTGCTGGGACGGGCTTGACGGGGGGTGGGAGTAGTGGGGCTGTGACCTTGTCGATTGCTAATTCAGGCGTCACCGGTACCAAAATAGCCAATGGAACGATTACCATGTCCAATCTCGCTTCGAATTCAGTGGGCCGCAGCAACATGAGAAACAATTCCGTGTCATCTTCAGAAATCGTGGATGGGGCTGTGGGGTCAAATGAACTTGCAGAGGATGTCAGTTTTGGAGGAGGGGGCATTAGCGGTAATATTAACATCGTGGACGCTATCGGGAGAACACTCTTCTTTTTAGGTGATGCCGGCGGGGAGGACGGGGGACTCATTGGGTTCTTAAACTCCTCAAACAACCCAGTTGCGGCCATGAGGGAGGATTCGGGACATGGAAAGGTTGAGCTGTGGGATGGAGTGAGTGGTTTTCCGACGATAAAGCTTGACGGCTCAACCGGAACCATTGAAGGCGAGGTCAAAGCATTCATAGTGCCCGATCCCAACGATCCAAATCGCCTCATTAAATATGCATCTATCGAAGGTCCAGAGGCAGCAATCTATGTTCGGGGTACTGCGGAACTGACCAGTGGCCAAGGCTACATTGAACTTCCGGAGCACTTCGCAGCGATGGCAGCCCCAGGATCTGTGACGGTCACGTTGACACCCAAATCTGGGGCTTCATTGGGGCTGGCAGCGATCGATGTGACAACCACAGGAATTGAGGTGGTTGAACTGGCTGGTGGTACGGGGAGCTATTCCTTATACTATGTCATCTGTGCGGTCCGGAAGGGATATGAGGACTTCGAAGTCTATCTCGATAAGGACGAGCATGAGGGGATTGGTCTTCCATTGCAGGAGGCCATGAGCAGCATGCGGGCTCTTCAGGAGCCCGAGCGGAAGCAGTAGATCCTAGCCGGGCTGATCGGGCTCCAGGCTTTTGCAGGATGGCTAGAGTAGGTTCCGACTTGGGAGCCTGCAGGGGAGAGGCGGCCCCTCCAGAGCGCCGCCATCAGACTCAAAGATTCTTGCCAACTTCAGAACCAGTTCAGCCGCCCGGATGCGAATGCGATGATCCGGAACATCGGAAAGCCCTCCCTCGTAAAATACCCTGGCTTTGAGGGCTCCCTTCACGACGTCGATCGCCGCCGGGGTCATGTCGTGCTCAATCACAAGCGCTTCAAGGTAACTGCGGATGCGTGGATTCTGCAGGTTCCGGCAACCCAGGACGCGGGCCACGCCCCGTCAGATTCGGCGGCTGGTGCAGCGTTGTCTAGAACGTGACGTTTTGGGCAGGCTGAGGGACATTGGTGAGGCCAGAATCGCCATTCAAGAGTATCTGGCCGACTCCGAGGACGAAAAGCGGCGCGCGCTTGGCACCACTGCTACAGGTTCCGCTGCCTCTTGGTCTGGGCTCGGGCGTTGCAGCGCTTCTGCTCCTGAACGGCCAGCGAGTCTGGACTGGCGGGCGTGGACAATCCGTCCCTCAGAAGATTTTGCCTCCCGGCTTGATGACGACTTTGGCTCCAGTCTTGACGGTCAACAAGAACGTCGAAAGATCAATGTTCAGGCCGACTCCAGCGGCAATGGTCAGAGCCACGTTTTCATTCACGATCACATTGGCCGCAGCCGTGGCATCCTGGCTGAGCGTGCAGTCCTGGGTCACCGTCCAGTCTCCCGATGCTGGCGGCGCGCAGAGCGTGGTCAAACTAAAGCAGCCGATGAACGTATCCCAGATCACAGAACCGGCCGCGGCAGCCGCGAGTACCTTTTCCTGGGCCACGCAGAAGGTCTGGTCGTCGTCGGGATCCACGACGGCCGCGGCGTAATCGCCCCAACGGTCGTTGGCGGGCGTGAAGAAGGCGCTGTAGAAGCCGGGACTTGTGGCTGCGACCATTGAAGCCTGGAAGGTCCCCGCGGCGTCCCCGGCGGCCCGGGTGACGTAACGCATGTCGGGAAACTGGTCGGTAAAAGACTGCGAATAGACGATCGCGGCATCGCCCAACACGTTGACAGAAACGGCAGGCATGAATGTCCATTCATTGCCGTCGCTGCCATCGATAAAACCGGCATCCGTCACTGTCGGTGCTGAAGGAGACCCACCGTTGGTCGCTATCCGTTGCCACACCACCTCCGATTTGGAGTCTGAATCCGGGTCCGAGGTCAGGGCCAGCCAGATTTCTCCGTTTCGATAAACGGCATTCTGGATTCGCGAGGCCAGTGTGCCGAGTGTCACCGCCGTGCCCATCTGGGGCGCCCCCGGGGTAAAAAAGGTTCCCGCAGACCAGGATTGGGTCCCGCTCTGCACGAGCACCGGCGATGCCGGATCGCCCGTGATCTCCCACAACCGGTAAAGGGTAGAACCAAAGCGGTTGATCAGATAAAAATTTCCGTTGTCAGTAGCCCCGAAGACATGTGCCGGTTGGATGGTGAAGGTGCCAAAGCCGGTGGCCGCATCGTCGACGTTGATGTCAACAAAGGAGTGGATTCCTGCCAGAAGGCCGGTCACAGCTGACTTGTCGAACACTCGGATTTTGACGCCCCGAAAAGAGGAGCCAGCATCGAACAGGTTTCCGGTGACAAACAACGAGTTGCTGTCGGCGCCGATACCTGGATAGTCGAACCAGGTGAGACAGGGGCCACAGCTGGGAATGGAAGTCACTGCGCTGCCCGAGAGCTTGGTCCAGTCGGTGGTCGTGTTGCTGGGGGCGGAAGTCGTGGAAACCGCGATATGGACGACGCTCAGAGCGGGTGAACTGCCCTCGAGCACGACGATGAAGAACCTTCCCGAGTGCTGGTCGAACAAGACCTTGGGTCGAAGCCCGCGCCCGCCGCAAGGCCCAGAAAGGCGCCCAGGCCACCGGACGTGGCCAATGAGGCCCCCGCCTTGTTGAAGATTTGAACATCCGTATTGGTCACCTCCACGATGCGACCGGCGGCACCCGCGCCGGTGCCTACTGCGATATGGGTGTCCGGCGGTTTGTGGAAAAACCCGTCGACAGGAGTGCCGTCCGTACCCTTGAACCCTAGCGAGAGGGCGGGAGTACTCGGTCCCGCGGGATCGATAGAGGGCCCCGGCACAACCAACGGAACGTTGGGCCCCCGGTCCACCTCGATTATCTTCACCCCTTCCGAAGGGCCGAAACTCTTCGGCCCGACCGAGGGCCACCCAGGGTCCACAGGGGCAAGGAATTTTTCTGTCTGGGCGGTTGCGATCCCGAGAGTCAGTGCTGCAAAAGTGACGAAAATGACAAGCCTACAGGACATCTCTCCTCCCCAGCCCAAGAAAGGGAGCAACGCTCCGGGATCTTTCCAGTCTTCCCTATCGGAAAAGAACTTCCCTTTAAGACTATCAGCTTCCTTTTAAGACTATCAGCGCGTTGTTGCATAAATCGCTTTGGCCAGTCAGCTTGTCTCCGATGGGCCAGGGTGCCAGGATGAGGAATGATGCCCAAGGAGTACACGTTCCGTTACCGAGTGCGCAACTGGCCAGACTACAATCGGGCGCTTATCGCTAGGGGTCGGCTGACCTTTTGGTTCGATGAGGAAGCACTGGTGGCCTGGCGGAACACTGACCCGCAGTGTGGTCGAGGCGCGCCGAGAGTCTATTCCGATACAGCCATTCAATGTGCGCTGGTTCTTAAGTCGGTGTTCCGTCTCAGCCTTAGATCGACACAGGGCTTCGTTTCTTCGCTCTTGGATTTGCTGAAGCTCGATCTTCCGGTTCCCGACTACAGCACTGTGAGTAGACGGCAAAGCTCCGTGATGTCGTCGTTGAGCGTCAGCTCAAGCAGCCGACCTCGGCACGTGGTTGTCGATGCCACGGGCCTGAAGGTGTACGGCTCCGGTGAATGGCACGTCCGAAAGCATCGACATGGTCGACGCAGAGCCTGGCGGAAGCTGCATCTGGGTGTCGACGAGACAACCAAAGAGATTGTGGCGGTGGAGGTCACACCCAGTCGGGTTCATGACAGCACTAAGTTACCGAGATTGCTCTCCCAGGTTCCGGGTCGGATCGATCAGGTCTCAGGCGACGGGGCCTATGACACAAGAGCCTGCTATCAGTCGATACTGGACCGGGACGCTGTGGCCACCATCCCGCCTCGTCGCAATGCAAATCTGAGCGAAAGTGTGGACCCGCCCGACCGGCGTGCTATGCGCGAGGCCCATCTACGAGAAATAAAGAGACTCGGTCGATATGAATGGCGCATCTCCAGTGGTTGCACCCGACAAAGCCTCGCAGAGAATGCGATGTCGAGGTTCAAGATGCTGTTTGGGCCTAAACTGTCGGCCCGACGCTTCGACAATCAACGAGTCGAGGCAATCATCAATAGAATAAATGGTTTAGAGCCGCGCAACATCCTTCGTCCTTTCCGTTGGCTCTGCCAGTGTCTCCACTTTGTATCCACCTGAATGACCGCTTTCCCAGATGGTTTGTTCTTTTCGCTGGGCTTTGAACACGGTTTGGGTGCCCCTGCACAATGTTCACCCACCGACTGATTAGACCGAAGGACCGGACCAGCCATATCTCGACTCGATCTTGGGTGGTGGCTGGCGCCGGCTCCCATCGTTCGCTAAAGTGGAGGGCCTAAAACGCCACTACGGCTAGCGGCATTACATCGCTGCGATTGAACTGCGAATCGACCGGAACGACACAACTTATCGAACGAGGACTACTGAATGACTGGACGATTTTTGGCGATAGCACTGAGCCTCTTCATGACGGCTGGGGCTCAATCACTAAGGGAGCTACCATTCGAGGTCGAGCCCATTACCTCATTCGACGAGCCCTGGGCCCTGGCTTTCCTGCCGGATGGCCGTATGCTGGTCACGGAAAGAAAGGGCAACCTTTTCATCGTCAGCCAGGCCGGTAGAAAGTCCCGTGAGATCCGCGGCGTGCCGGACGTCGCTTACGGTGGCCAGGGCGGCATGGGTGACGTCGCCCTGCACCCGGATTTCGCCGAGAACCACTTGATCTACCTCAGCTACGCCGAGTCCGGTGTGGGCGATACCCGGGGCGCAGCCGTCATCCGGGCCAGACTGACCGCGACTAATCGCGGCGGACGACTGTCCGACGTCGAAGTTATTTGGCGCCAGTATCCCAAGGTCGTCGGCTACGGACATTACGGCCATCGGCTGTTGTTCGACGATAAAGGCTACCTATGGATCTCGTCCGGAGATCGCCAGAAATTCACGCCGGCCCAGGACATGCAGGCGAACTTGGGCAAGGTTTTGCGCTTGCACGACGATGGTTCGGTTCCCGACGACAATCCTTTCATCGACTACTTCGACCGGAACCCGCTGGCCGACGATGAAGGAGTCTATGGGCAGATTTGGTCGCTGGGCCACCGCAATGTGCTCGGGCTGGCATTCGATCTCGACGGCCAGCTGTGGGACCTCGAAATGGGGCCGAGGGGCGGAGACGAACTGAACCGTGTCGTGCGTGGAGCGAACTACGGCTATCCGATCGTCTCCAACGGCGACCACTACGACGGGCGTGAGATACCCGACCACGACACGCATCCGGAATTCAATGAACCGGCGGTATCGTGGACACCCGTCGTCTCTCCGAGTGACCTGATGATTTATCGCGGCGACCTGTTCTCCGACTGGCGCGGTGATGCATTCGTCGCAGGCCTCTCGTCCCGGGCGATCGTGCGTATCGGGCTCGACGGCAACGATGCCCGCGAGGTCGAGCGTTACGACATGGGCGCGCGGATTCGCAGTGTCCTCGAAGGGCCGGACGGCGCCATCTGGGTTCTGGAGGACGACGATGGCGACAGCACCGGACGCTTACTCAAGCTGACACCGAAGGATCAAAAAGGGGGAGCCGCCTTCTGAGGCGGCGATTCTATTAAGATTGAATCTTTAGATTCGGGCCTGACGGTCTTCTCGCGGCCTGGGAAGGCCCCACACCTCCGAAACCACTTCAATGCCATCCAGGGGAGATCAGCCTACTTTTTGGCATTCGATGGGGCCAACATGTGGGTGGCGAATACTCTTGGAGACACGGTGAGCAAGCGCTAGACGCAAGGACAGTTCTTCGCCCGTGAGACGCGAGCTCGTTCTAAGCCCCTCGAAGAGCATCGAGTGGACCAGGCGGGTAGCCCGACGGCTGGGTATCCAGGTTGCCAAGCAGACGACCAGCAGCATCAGCATTCCGACTCCGAGAAAGGTCAATGGGCCACCGGCATTACTGACACGCAGGCCTTCGAGTTGACTCGACATGAGCTGGACAAACCCTGCCCAGGCCACAACTCCCAACTCTCGGACCAAATCTACTGGTCCGGGTCCTTCAAGAATCCTTCGGGATCTTGCTCGAAGTGCTTGCGGCAATTGTCCGAAGCGAAAATGTAAATGCGTTCCTTATACACATGGTAGCGAGCCGGATCTCCGCTACCGGCAGGAGCCCCCGAGTATGTCATCGCCGCGCAAGCCCCGGAAAACTGAATCTCGTAGCGGGCTGGATCGGACAGAAATTCCTCTCGGCTCTGCGCACTGCTGAACCGGTAGCGGTATCGGCCATGCTCTACAGAATGTTGTTCCTGTCCCTCAACCTCTTTTCCTTTCGTGAGCAGTACCGGGTCCAGCCCCTGGATTGCTAGAACTGCTTCAGAAGATGCCGCTCCGGTGAGGTTTACCGAGAAAAATAGCACTACCAGAATAACGTTGCATCTTGTCATGAGTGTCCCTTTCTCTATCCATGCCCGGCATCGGGAAGCTTTCCCAAGACTCGTTTCCCAGCCAGTGGCCCATTCTTATAGATTGTCTACACAAGATAGGAGCCAATGGATTCAATGTCAAGCTCGGACGAGCAACTGAGAGCTGCTGAGAGAGCTGGAAAGTGGTCTATGGCTGAGGTGCTTCAGCATCTCGTGGATTCAGAACTTGTTTGGGCTTGGCGTCTCCGGCTCATTGTGGCCCAAGACAAGCCAACCCTCACCGGATACGATCAGGACGCATGGGCTGCGGAACTAAACTATGCCTCTAGTGATCCCCAGATCGCCCTCTCTGAACTCCGAGTATTGCGCTCCATGAATCTACGTCTTCTCAAGTCTTTGCGACCCGTTCAGTTAGCTCGAGTGGGCATTCATACAGAGCGGGGTGAGGAACGGATCGATCACATGATCCGACTCTACTTAGGTCACGATCTTGTCCATCGCAAGCAGCTTGAAAGAATTCGCACCAGTACTCATTCCAAAGCGGTAGCTCAGCTTTTCCAGACCCACCCAGACTGCAACATGACGAGCCTGCTACCGCACTCCAAATCGTCGCTCTTCGGTCACAGGGGATGACTCCTTAGCCGGGAGGCGAGCCGATTTGGAGTGCGGCAGCGGGATCGCTGGCGAAAGCTAGACGATTTTCTAAGAAATTGAGCTGCCGCTTTGGTATCCGACCTGAAAACGACGGAACTTCACGTCCGCCGATTTGGAAGCGCTGCAGCTGAGATCCGAAGTCGCTCGGCTCGTCCGCTTGGCAGAAACACTAGAATCCCCTAAGATCGCATGAATTGGGTGTCGTGAGTTGGGATTTTGGAGATCCCTGCCCCGTGGCCTGACTCGTCCGAAGACAGTTGAAATGGAGAGCATTCAATGAAGAACCTCGCCCTTGCAGGCTTGCTGGCACTGGCCTTTCTTTCCCTTCACACACTCCAGGGAACAGATCAGAACCGCCCGGTTATGGACGTGATTATTGTCGACGCGAATGGCGACCTCGATGGCTTCCTGGAGCGCATGCAGCGCCTTCAAGGGGTGGCAGATCGGCTCAAATTGAAGGCTAGACTCCGTGTCTTCAGGAACACTTTCGCGGCCGACAAGACCGGCCAGGTTCGGCTCTACTGGGAGCTTCCTTCCTTCCGCCAATTTGCCGACGCAGAGACCAAACTACACGAGGATCCCGAATTTCTGGCGATCCTGGGAGAACTGGACCAGGCCGGGCAGAGCTTTGAGTCGGAGCTCCTGTCGATCGAAATCACTCGCAAATAAAGAAGCTCCTACTCGGACAGGCTCCCGGGATTCCGAGATCGAAGCTCGAGCTGCCTCAGCGCGGCGAATCCCACAACCTGCTCAAGCAGGGAATCCTTTCCGGCTGATGCCGGTTCCGAGGATCAGATACTCAGTTACTGGATTGGCGGTGCTGGTAGCATTGCGACTTAAGAAAGGGAGTGCCCCGTGACTGTACCTCAGGATCCCCCCACCTCGGCTGGCCAGAGAGCCTTGGCGCCGGAGAAGGAATGGCCGATGGCATCTCGCATCGCCTTCCGGTTTGTCTTTACCTACGGGCTCCTTTATCTCGGGAGTTACGCCGCCTTTTTCGCCCCGTTGACGTTTCCTGTCGCGGCCCTCAGTCAAGTCGTCTGGGAAGCTATCGTGCAGTGGGTAGCCAACCACATCTTGCTCGTCCCTCCCCCGCCACTCGTGTCTGATGGCGACGGTCTCGGTCATTGGATACAATTCGTTTGTTGTGTAGTATTTGCCGTGGTCGCCACTCTGATCTGGAGCGTCGCGGATCGGCGGCGCAAGAACTACGCCAAGCTCAACGACTGGTTTTGGGTCATCCTCCGGTATGCACTGGGGATCGCGATGGTCACGTACGGCTTGGCCAAGCTCTTTCATCTCCAGATGCTGCCGCCGCACCTCGCTAAGTTGGTACAACCGTTTGGCGAGTCTTCACCGACATCCTTGCTCTGGATCCTCATGGGATCTTCGGCCACCTACTCTGCGTTCACCGGAGCGGTCGAGACACTGGGCGGCGTGCTCCTATTCAATCGTCGCACCACGACGCTGGGAGCGCTGATTTCGGTCGGTGCGCTGGGCCACGTAGCCGCGCTGAACCTGAGCTACGACGTGTCCGTGAAGATCTGGTCGATGAATCTCCTGGCACTGACGCTCGTCCTGGTTGTGCCGGACCTCCGACGTTTGACCCACGTACTGGTGCTCAACCGGTCAAGCGTAGCGGCGGAATTCTCCCCACTGTTTCGACGGGCCAAAACCAACCGTATCGCGTTTCGCATCGGCATGATCTGCCTGGCGATCACCCTCGGGTTCAGGGCCGTCGGTCTACTCAATGGACGTGGTCAAGCATACAATCGAACGCCCGTTGCGCTTTATGGCATCTATGACGTCGAGTCATTCACATCCAACGGAGCATTATTGCCTCCTTTACTCACAGATGCGAGGCGGTGGCGAAGGGTAGTCATCGAGCGGTCCGGGCTGGCGAGCATTCGTCGCATGAACGACGTGACACTCGACTACCTCACGAGCGTGGACACCGCGAACGGCACCGTCACGTTTGTGGCTAATCCAGACAAGACGGTGACGACCGCGGGCGCGACAAGGCTGGCCTACAATCCCCGCCTGATTGAGCTTCGCTTTGAGCAGGCAACCGAGGCCGACGTGGAGGCGGGGCACATGCTTGAGTTCTCGCGGCTGGCCGACGACAGGCTCGCTCTGCACGGCCAATGGGGAAGCGACTCCCTCGTTGTTCAGCTGAGTCGGGTCGACGAGTCCAAGTTCCTCCTGCTGAACAGAGGTTTTCACTGGATTCAGTCCTACCCGTTCTTCCGGTGACCGGCGGAAGCCCGGCACTGGAGCAAAGGCTGCCAGAGTCCTGGTGCCAACGAGTCCGGCTTTCCCGCGCTCGCGCTGCCGCTTGGCGCTCTGAGAGCCGGCATTCCAACGCCACCGTCTGGTTATCGACTCACAGTGAACTTCAAGGCACGATTCTCAGCGCCGCAAGCGGAGCGCAGCGTTCTGCAGAACCATGGTTCAACCAGAAAAACCAAGCCAGCCAAAGTTTCTTGCTTTGAGGCTTGAATATTGGAATTTATTTGAGGTTTGATGCTTGATGTTTGATGCTTGTTCCCAATGATCGGCCAGAGCATCGCCCATTACACTATCACCGAGAAGATCGGTGAGGGCGGGATGGGCCAAGTCTTCAGGGCCACCGACACCAAGCTCAAGCGCGAAGTAGCCCTGAAAATCCTACCCGAAAGCTTCGCCCAGGATTCCCAGAGGATGGGACGCTTCACCCGAGAAGCCGAAGTCCTGGCCTCGCTGAATCATCCCAACATAGCTGGAGTCTACGGTCTGGAATGCCAGGGCAGCACCCACGCCATCGCGATGGAGCTGGTGGAGGGCGAGACGTTGGCCGCCCGTATCAGAAAAGGCGCTATTCCCTTGGAAGAGTTGCTTAAGAGTGCATCCCAAGTCGCCGAGGCCCTCGAAGCCGCCCATGAAAAAGGAATCATTCACCGCGATCTGAAGCCCGCCAACGTGATTGTCAGAGCCGAGGGAACGGTCAAGGTCTTGGATTTCGGGCTGGCCAAGGCGACGGCAGAGGGAACAGAAGCCTCTGCTGAAATGTCGGCTTCACCGACACTGTCTTTGGCCGCAACTCAAGCTGGCGTTATCCTGGGGACTGCGGCATACATGTCGCCGGAGCAGGCCAGAGGGAGGCCGGTGGACCGCCGTTCCGACATCTGGTCATTTGGTGTAGTTCTATGGGAAATGCTGGTCGGGACGGTGCCTTTCGGGGGCGAGACTATCTCCGATATTCTGGCGGCGATCCGCAAGGAGTCTCCTTCGAGTGAAGATTTGCCGGGCCGGTTGCCACCGTCCCTGGTTCGTTTGCTCGACCGTTGCTTGGAACGCGATCTCCGGCACCGTCTGCAATGGATCGGTGATGCCAGACTGGAGTTGCAAGAGGCTCTCCTTGAAGAAGCTCAAAGCGGCCGCCAGAAGGAAGTACAGGCCGGGATCCGCCAACCCTGGCTTCGCCTGCTTCCCTGGAGTATTGCAGCCTTCGCGCTGATTACCCTGCTCGTATATTGGTTCACCTCCACCGGTCCGGGTCCCGGCGAAATCCCCTCTTATGTCTGGACCTTGCCGCCTCCGGAGGGAAGCTCCTTCGTACTCAACCAGGGCGCTCCGGCGCTCTCTCCCGATGGCCGCAAACTCGTCTTTCTTGCCAGCGACGGCGACGGGATTCGGCGACTCTGGCTCCGGCATCTGGAGGAACTGGAGTCACGTGTACTGCCAGGAACCGAATCCGCGATCTACCCATTCTGGTCGCCGGACGGGATCTGGATCGCATTCTTCGCCGATGAACGGCTCAAGAGAATTGATCCGGCCGCGGGCCAGCCGGAAGAAGTTGTTGCTCTCAGCGCCCCGCCTATTGGAGGTACCTGGGGCGTGGATGGCACTATTTTGACCGTTGCGCACGACGGGCTGTCCGTTCTCAAGATTCCGGTCGGCGGAGAGGCTGCACGGTTGACCTTCAATCGCAGGGGAGGGGATTTGTTTTCGACGCCCTGGTTTCTTCCAGACGGGGACCATTATCTGCTGACAGCAGCGAATACGAGCGGTCTGCAGGGAATTTTCGTCGGGGACCTGGAAACCGGGACATTGAAAAGGCTGTTGCCGACAGTATCGAATGCCCAGTTCTCAGACGGCAAATTGATCTACTGGGAGGAGGGAAGGCTCCACGCCGTGCCCTTCGACCTTACTAAGCTTGAGGTTACGGGAACCCCATTTCCCATAGCCGAAGGCGTTTCTCTGGCGACCGGCAACAGCCAATCCAACGCCTCAGCCGCTGCAAATCTGCTGGTTTATCTGCCAGGATCCCCCCTGGGGCCGGGGGAGTTGGCCTGGCTGGACCGCAGTGGCACGGAGCTGCGCGTGCCAGGTGAGAGCGCCGACTACTATCGTCCGCGCTTGTCGCCAGAAGGCTCCCAGTTGGCCGTAGACATCACCTCCCCAATCACGGGAAACGGCGACATCTGGCGCTTCGACACGGTTCGGGGAGCGCCTCTGCGGTTGACCTCCGACCCGGGCAATGAATCGCATCCCGTCTGGTCTCCTGAGGGACGGGAGTTTTTCTATTCTCGAGAAGTTGACATCTACCGACGATTCGCCTCGGGTTCGGGTGAGGAATCGGCGGTCATAGCCGATGAAACCACTCGAGTATGGCCTGCCGATTGGTCTCCCAGCGGAAGAATACTGCTCTTTCATCGGGGCCGCGGGCCGGCAAGGAGTTCGGATCTTTGGGTTCTGGACCTCGACAGCGGCGAGACCTCCGCCTGGCTCACTAGTGAGAGGTTCATCGAGGTGGACGCCACCTTTTCCCCTGACGGAGAATGGGTGGCCTACTCGTCGAATGAGTCTGGAGAATTCGAGATTTATCTGGAGGACTTCCCCGATCGGGAAGACAAGGTTCGTATTTCACAGGAGGGCGGAATGGGGCCCCGCTGGTCAGAAGGCAGTTCGGAACTCTTTTACTACGCTCCCGGGAAAGGCCTTATGGCGGTTCCGATCTCCAGGACTCCAGAATTCAAAACCGGCAGTCCCGAATTACTCTTTGAGATCAAGGTCGGGAGCATCGGTGGAGAGGCCTTTTTCGATGTTACCCAGGACGGTCAGCGTTTTATCGTCGTTCGGTTTGGGGAGCAGGTGAGCTTCCGACCTCTTGTAGTCCGCTCCGGCTGGGCCGAAAGGGGGCCGCAATGATCCTCGAAAGAGTTTGGTTGGCCTTGCCAATCCGGAACTTTTGAGGGTGAAGAATCCGGACTGATTACCACGAAGAACACAGAGGGTACGAAGTTGGGAGAATCTGGGCTGGGATTCGGTCCAGATGGTTTCGTTGACTAATGCGGTCCATACCGGCTTTCTAAGCCCGGAGGTTCGAACATTATGGGTATTGAACTGGAACTTTACTTTCTCGTAGTGGTGCTCATTTTGGGGTCGTCGATCTTTGCAGTCTTCGAGGTTGAGACAGCGGGTTGGCGCAAGGCGCTGAAATGGTTCATCGTCTGCGGCGCGACCATTGGCCTTTATCACGCAGTGGGACATGTGGCATTAGTTCTTCCTATAGGCGCTGCAGCCAGTGGAACCACTTTCCATTTCTGGTGGTGCCGCAAACACAACATCCATCCGATCCGCGCCACCCCGAGACGTAGGTACTATGAGCTGAGGGGTTGGGATTGGCCTGAGGACTAGCCCGGATAATGCACGCGTTGTCGGCTGCAGGACCGGGATCATCCGCGCTGACTGCGTTCCCCACCCTCGGGCTCCTCGACAGAGTGCACGACTATGACTGCGGGGCCTTCGGGCGTAAGGCCTTGTCAGCGCGGCGCTTCCGGCCCTTCGCTTCGAAAACCCGTGAATTATCCGGGCTAGGAGCCTGTCCGAGTATTGGTGCGGATCGCGTTACGAGCGCCATGGGGTGAGATGCGAGGCGTCGGGCAGGCAGGCGCTGTCATTCAACTTCAACTGCCCGCAACAAAGCAGGGCGCCCCATGCCACCCGTAACCCGAATGGAACAGGGGGGTTGTGGCCGAATCTCTTTGTCGAGAGCCGTAGACGATGGGGGCCATCGCCGTCCGTCTCTCTCCGCGAGCTCGACTCACAAGACCCCTGTTCGCGACCGCACCCCAATACTCGGACAGGCTCCTAGGTAGCAGGCTACGCGCACTCCAAATCGGCCGGGCGCCGGGGGACGACTCTTTAGCCGGGTAGCGAGGCGATTTGGAGTGCTGCAGCGGGATCGTTGGCGGCAGCTTGGCGAGTCTCTCAGAATCGAGCTGCCGCTTTGGTATCCGGACAGCAGACGGTCAAGAGCCGACGCCGATGGAGGCTATCGCGTGTTTGGTGACCGGCTCGCTCAGTTTTCCGGCCCCGGGCTGGCGCCACGCGGCTCTGATGATCCTGCCGCCATTCTCAGGACCGGCGGTCGAGCCCATCCGGCACAACTAGGGTGACTAGCTTTTGCGGGCAATATCGCGCTTCCGTAGATACTGGTCGATCATTACTGCCGCGATATTGCCGGTTCCCACGGCGACAGACACCTGCTGCGTCATGGGACGAAGATCGCCCGCAATCCAGACGCCTGGGACGTTCGTATCTCCACGTGTGAGCGTGGTTGGGCATGTTCTTTCGTGGAGGCCAATTCGACACCTAGCTGAAGAGCGAGATCGGTACGACCGTATGCCGGCGAGGAGACGAAGAAGGCTTCAGCGGGCAAACGCTGGCCTTCATTCAAGACGAGCGCTGAGAGATGGCCCCGTTCTCCTTCCAAAGACTGAATTTCGCCTGACACAACTAGGATACCAACTTTCTTGAGTCGTGCTGCCAACTTCTGATCAAGTTCGTCTCCGCCAGTTACCAGAAGACTCAGGTCGGAGGTGTAGCGGCTCAAGCCAAGGCTCATGCCCGCGCCTCCGTTGGCTGTGCCGGCAGCGATGACGATGGTCCGCTTGTCGCGGATTTCTGGGGCTTCGCAATCGGGACAATAGTAGAGGTTCCCCTTACCGGCATATTTAAAGCATGGACGATAGTCCCCATCGACCGTCGGGTGATAACGAGCCACTCCCGTGGCCAGTAGGAGGGTCCTTGAAGATCAAGTCTCTCCACTCGCGCTCTCGAGTGTGAAGTTTTCAATTGTACCTGCCGCTCGGGTCACGTTGGCTCGCTCCAGTTGGACGCCCAGCTGCGTTGCCTGGGCCTGCAGTTGCTTGAGTATGTCGACTCCGCGGATGGAAGGCATGCCTGGCACGTTGTGAAGTTTCTCAATCGTAAAGTTGAGAGGACCGGTCTTGCGATCCAGGACCGTCACCTGCCGTTGATGCCAGGCCAGGTGGATTGCAGCCGACAGGCTGGCCGGGCCAGCTCCCACGATGAGGCAATCGATATCAGTCATTCTTTCTCCCTGTACGCTAGTCGGCCTGAGGCGAATGCCTCGTTAAACCTGAACCTTCATCTGCCAGTATTGCGCTGCAGGCGCCTTGTGCGTCGAGAATCGACGCATTGGTGCACAAGGCGGAGCTGCACTCCGCACTCCCAGGCCTTCGGCCGCGCAGCCGGAGGCGGAGCCTAACCCGAACGTTCTGACTCTGGGTTAGTGCTCGGGCTCGGGACTGACAAAATCCAGAGGAGCGTAGTAGGGCTGATCGCCCAGTGCTTGGAACTTCAAACGCCAATTCTGACCAGCTTCCTCGGGTGAGAATGACCAATCTTGCCGGTGATAGTTCCAACTCTCGGGATTCAGCCTCTGAGCTTGCTCCCAATAATGATTGGCCCGGTCCTCGTCTCCGTTCAATTGGAAGTAGATGCCTAGCTTGAAGGCGGGTTCACCCAGAGATTCCTGGTCGGTGCGGGGCTTGATCTTGGAGGCTACTTCCCGGCGACTCATGGAATAGACACTTTCTCTCCCCTTCTCCACCCAATCGCGCAAAGCTGCTGAGAATCCTTCAGCACCCACCTCCATGCTTCCGAATTTATATTCTTTGGCGAAAGTTCCTTCATCGATGCGTACGATTGTCCCCTCCTCGTCGATCCAGACCGCGGAGGGCACATTAACGAGGTTATAGAGCGAGCTGATGGTATGCCGGACGTCGATGATCGAGGTATACGTCACTCCGGCTGCGTCAAAGATCATGCCCGCCGCGGCCTCGCCACCTGAGTCCTGGGCGGCTGAGATGATCTCAAAGTTCTTATCCTTGAGCTCCGCGTAGATGGACTGCCAGACCGGCACGTCGAGGCGGCACCCTCACCAGGAGGCCCAGGTGATGATCATGACTTTCGTTCCTAGAAAATTCGAAAGACTCACCCGGCTTCCATTGCGATCGAGAAGGGAGAAATCGGGCGCTTTGGCGTTTTCTAAGAAAGAAGTCCTGGTGTGCGGTATATGACCGAAACTCCAGACGTCGGTCTCGTGATCCACGACGAAGGGTTGTCGGAGTATTCTGGCGAGTTCGCTAACGTTGAACCACTCTTGTTTCCGGCGGGTGACCATCAGCGCGCTGTCTTCATCCTGCAAGACCGGGATGCAGAGATCGTCTAGACAGGCGCCCTCAGGTTTCAGCACGAAATCATTGATTCTGGTGAGATCTTCCGGTGTCACCCAGAGATCGTTGGGATCGGCCAGCCTCTGCTCAAGCTCGACCGTCCGGTCGTTGAAGAGCACGGTCACCCTTCCCGAGGGACTCGGTTCAGTGGCACAAGCAGCAAGAAGCGGAGCCAAAATCGCGATTGCCAGACGATGCTTTCTCATGACTCCGATGCGTCCTTTCTCTGAGTGCTTGAATGGTAGATCCTTGGAACGTGAAAGGCAATTTGAGACAGCTTGAAGAAGCTGGGCGAAGCCCCTTGGAGTGCGGAGTGTAGCTCCGCCTTGTGTACAAGGCGCCGATTCTCGGCGAACTCCAGGGCCGCCTGGGGCGCAACAGGGTAGACGCTCGCGCTGCCGCTTGGCGCTCTGCGAGCCAGCATTCCAAGGCCGCGGTCCGGTTATCGACGCCAACTGAGTTCCCAGGCACAACTATCGGAGCCGCAAGCGGGAGCGTAGCGTTCGGCAGATCCAGGCTCTGCGATACGAAAACCCCGCCGCCAAACTTGACTCAATCGTCTAGATAACCGCGCCCCCCTTCTCAGCTAGCGGCCTAAGGCGAAGCTGGCTTTTTAACTGAGCCGTCTCGCCATGCCGGCGGAAACAGCAGGTCGGGCTCAAGAGCATCTCCGCCGCTCCATCCCGCGGAACTGCCGTCGCGCCTCCAGCAGGCCCCTCCATGGAGAAGTCCTGTTGCAGGGTCTCTAAGCACTCCATTCATTCCTCCTGCCACAGTCCGCACCCGCCGGATCGAATGGCCTATGGTCTCCAGAGCGGAAGTTACCTCGGCTGGGAAACCTTCCTCCGTGTTCAGATCCCCATACATCATCGTCCAGATTCGCGGAGCTTCTACTGCCTGCTGAATGCTCATGCCGTGATCGATCATGTTGATAATTCCCTGGAGCACGGTTGCATAAATGCGGGTGCCGCCGGGTGTCCCGAGAGCGAAGTAGGGCTTGCCATCCTTGAGCACGATAGTGGGAGACATGCTGCTGAGCATCCTTTTGCGAGGGGCTACGGCATTGGCCCGCTCGTAGCCAGGCCTCGGATCGGGGTCGAACAGAGCCATGGTGTTGTTCAACAAGAGTCCACTCCCAGCCGTCCGCCCGGGGAGAGCCACACCCGAACCGAAGAGCCCGTTCAGAGTCTGCGTCATGCTGATCACGTTCCCTGCGTCGTCTATGGCCGTGGCGTGTGTCGTATTTGGAGATTCATTGTCTTTACGCATGCGGGAGGGACCGGGATTGCCCAACTTTCCTGGACCGAAGCGACCGGCCCTCTCCGGGTTGATTTCGCGGCGGCGTTGGGTGGCGTAGGCCTTACTCACCAGGGCAGCCACGGGCGGTGCTGCGTAAGCATAGGAGGGATCGCGCCCGGCATAGTCCGGATCTCCCATATAGGCATCCCGGTCGGCCCAGGCGATCTTCATGGCTTCCGCCATCAGGTGTAACGTCTTCGGTGTACCAAAACCTGATGATTTCAAGTCGAAGCCTTCCAAGAGATTTAGGATCTGGATGATGTGGGTGCCACCGGAACTTGTCGGTGGCATGGCGATCACCTCGTAGCCTCGATAGTCCCCGCGAATTGGAGTGCGCAGCCGCAGCCCTTGAGAATCAGAAAGATCGTCCAGTCCTTCACCCAGATACCAGGACATATCTTGGCCCGAGAGCAAACCGCCGTTGTGACGAACATATCGGACTATGTTTCGGGCCATATCTCCCTTGTAAAAGCGTTCCGCGGCAGCTTCCAACTGGACGTGAAAACCGGCTCCCGGAGAAGCTGCCGTGGCCAGGGCTTCGAGGGTACGAGCATAGGCTTCTCGCTTGAGCAGCGAGCCTGCTTGCGCGGGTTCTCCGTTGGCCAGAAATTGCTCGGCCCAGCCTGGAAACTGCTCAAAACGTTGGCGTCCGGAGGCGATCATTCTCGCCATGGCCGGAGAGACTCTAAATCCGTTCCTGGCATAGTCGATCCCGGGCCCCAGGATCTGCCGAAGATCCAATCTTTGACTGCCATGATTCTTGAGAACCCACAGCCATGCCTTCAAGTTCCCAGGAATGGCAATCGCCTTGAATCCGGTTCGGTTCTCCGCTCCCACGACTACATGTCCCGCCTCGGCCTGAGCGGTCTCGTCGTCGGGGTGTAAGAGCTCGTACATATCGGGAGTGGCTTCGCCGGGGGCTACCGTATAATTGTCGAGCGTGATGGCCTCGCCTTCTGCGGTATATAGATTAATGAACCCGGAGCCAAAAGGGCTGGACATTGCTGGCTCGACGACCGACAGTGCAAAGTATGCCGAGATAATGGCGTCAATAGCATTGCCTCCCTTGGCCAACATGAGCTGGCCAGCTGCTGAAGCGAGTGGGTGGTTGGTGCTGATGCCCCCTCGCGAGGCCACTACCTCCTGTTTGAAGGTCGGCAGATTAACTTGCCCTTCGCCGCCCTGGACTACCGTCAGCAGAATGAAGCCAGAGAGAACGATGAGCCATTTCGTCTTCGGTGCCAACAACGTCATGCTTACCTCCGTCGATTCGGTGATTTAATTGCTTGCGAGGCAGACTAGCCGGAATCGAATCTCCTGTCGAGTTGCTGGGCAGTGTGGCGGGCTGGAAGTGTTACCTCTTAGAAAGTAGGTGGGTATGAAAAGAGTTGAGAAACAGAGCCGGCAAACCTGCAGCTACGTGGAAAAAACGCTTCTGATCGCGTTCGTTGACCTATCCAAATTTGCCCGAATATCATGCGGATTGACGAATGGCCAAGCATTCGATTGGATCGCGGAATTCTCCGAACGCGTCGGAATGGCCGTCGCCGCCGCGGGAGGAAGGGTAGTCAAGTTCATCGGCGATGCGGCTCTGATCACGTTCGATGAGGAAAAAGCGAAGGATGGTGTCCAGATGCTTAGGGACCTCAAGCTGTCAACCGCTGCCTGGTTGGCGTCTCAGGATTTGCCCAGTGAACTGCTGGTCAAGGCTCATATCGGTACCGTTGCCGTGGGCAAAATTGGAGTCCGTGGCGAAAAGCGACACGACATCATTGGCAGGGCCGTGAATGAGACTGCCCTGTTGAAGAGGGGTTCCTTCATCATGACTCCAGAACTTAGGAAGAGGATCAGCTCCTAATGCTGCGTTTAGGAAATAACGCACCAATTTTTTGGAAGCGCAACGCGAGTCAGGTCGAGGCGCGAGGACGAGATCGATCTTCCGACGGCTTCAGGTCGGATACCGAAGCGGCAGCTCAATTTCTTAGAAAATCGTCTAGTTTTCGCCCGCGATCCCGCTGCAGCACCAAATCGGCTTGCCTCCCGGCGAAGGCGTCATCCGCTGCAACCGAAGCGCGACGATTTGGAGTGCGGTAGCGGGGTCGTCATTTTCCTGTCTGGGCGGGCACTGGAAAGCCCGAGCTACCGCTTTGGGATCCGGCTGAGCGTCGTGATTTTGAATAGCCGGAAGAGTTCGGCAACAGGCTCCCATGCAACAGCCTTCAGCGCCCGAATCGGCGAGCCGGACACGCTCCCACCAGAACCTGCTTCCGAGGGAAAGCCGGCGGCATGGCCGCGCGCACTCCGTAGAGCTTCGCCGAGATTTTCCGGAAGCCTCTCGTCGGTTTAAGGTGAAGCCTCGCTGGGAGCCTGTCCGAGTCTGGGGGCGGATTGCGTTATACTCCCTGCCATGGACATCCGAATTCTTCACTGCCCGACGTGAGCTACAGTGGCTAAGAAAGCAGCGAGTTCCGCTGCACTTATTCAGGAGAAGCTGGGCTTCCCGGTCGATCTCGAGAAAGGTCGTCAGGGCCAGTTCGAAATCCGGGTCAATGGCCGCACGGTCATATCGCGAAAAGGCGGCTTGATTGCCATGATCTTGCGGAGACCGTGGCCGAGCTCGGAGGCAGTGCTTTCAGCAGTGAGCGAAGCCGCCGGGTGATTCGTCTAGGCATCGACAGTGTCGCTAATCGGGAATAAGTTGCAGTCTTTGAAAACTTGACTTGCCTGTAAAGACGTTGCTAGGGAGAGGTGCCTATTTCTGATCCGCTCGGTAGCCGGGGCCTCGCAATACCTGGCCCGGGCGTTCTTCTGTCGGGAGTCCGTCTCGGATTACTGCCCGGCCGTTGACGAAGACGTAGCTGATCCCGACTGAGTAGTGGTTCGGATCCTCGAAGGTAGCTTTGTCGGCGATCTGCGCGGGGTCGAAGATGGTGATATCTGCGGCCATGCCGGGTCGCAGAATACCTCGGTCAAGAAGTCCGACCCGGAGTGCGGGACGCGAAGTCATCTTGCGCACTGCCTCCTCGAGCGTTAGCAGTTTCTCTTCGCGAACGTACTTTCCCAAGATCCGGGCGAAGGTGCCCCAGGCCCGGGGGTGGGACTTGCTTTCCGAAAGTGGCCCATCTTCGGCGCGAGCTCCGGAGTCGGTGTCGATAGAGATCAGGGGGTGGCGCAGGGCGGTCCGCACATCATCCTCTTCCAGGATGGAGATGATGCAACTGGTGTTTGCATTATCTTCGATGACCACGTCCATCAGAGCATCCCTCGGATCCTTTTTCATCGATTCCCCAATTTCGGCCAATGTCATTCCCTCGTACTGGCGCAAGTCTGGATTGAGCACTGAGCTGACCATCACCCCCTCGGCTCCTCCCGAACCGTACCACTGGTTTTCCCAGGCGGAGGAACCGTCGGCCATCTCAGTCTTGATCTTTTGCCGGAGAGCAGGTTCACGGAGGCGTTCGATCATTTGCTCGGTGCCTCCTTCTCGCACCCAAATGGGTAAGCAGGCATCGAGCCCATTGGATGCTCGATTATAGGGATACTGGTTGGCACTCACATCGAGGCCGCGGGCTCGTGCGGCTTCGAAGCGCGCCAAGACGTCGGGCATCTTGCCCCAGTTGGCCCTGTACGCCGTCTTCAAGTGCCAGACTTCGGCTGGGATCCGAGCCCGCTCCGCGATGGTAAATACTTCATCCAGAGACTCGAAGATCGCTCCCGCCTCGGAACGCTGGTGCGTGATGTAAATCCCTCCATATTCAGCTGCCACTGTGGCTAGTTCTACGATTTCATCGGTAGAGGAGAAACGGTCCGGAACGTATTGCAAGGAAGTGCTCAAGCCGAGTGCTCCATCTTCCATGGCCTGCGCCACGAGCCGTTTCATCTGTTCGAGTTCAGGCGCTGTGGCTGGGCGATCCTCACGGCCGATGACATAGTCGCGCACCCCGCCGGCACCCACGAAACTGGCAATATTGACGGCCGGCCGGGATCGCGTTTCCAGCCGCTCGAAATACTCCCGCAGAGTACGGAAATCTTGGGCTACGTTGAAATGCTGGTAACGCTCCCGCTGGGCCTCCATCATTCTTTCGTTGACTGGGGCGATGGAAGAGCCTTCGCCTGTGACTTCAGTGGTGATCCCCTGAGTCGTCTTGCTGGCAGCCGACCATCGACCAGGATGTTGAACTCCGATTGCCCAAGCATATCGATGAATCCGGGAGCCACAACTAGGTCAGTCGCATCGACTTTTATTTTGGGGATTATATACGAGAGTGCCGGAGCAGGAGCAAAATCTGCAATAATGCACTGGTGCAATCAAACCTTAAACGCATCGGTTCTTGCAGTTTCTCTCTTACTGCAGCTTGTTTCCCTTCCCAACATCATCACCAATTTTCCAATGTGGAAACGGTGGATGTCAATGATTTCTGGTCCATTATGGTTTCATTGGGCGGGATTTATCACGCTGATCTGCATAGTGCGTTCGGATCTAAAGCGATGGATTCGGAAGCGACGGTCCACCCCGAAAGCAGTTGACTACATCGGAGCTTGCGAGATTGTGGACGCCTATATTGATCCCGCAACTAGAGATATGAGCGACGGCACGCGGATAAGCGTGAGGATAAATTTTATAGAGCGATTCTAAATGATGACCGGAGCGAAGCTCGGAGAATACCAGTACAACCGTGCTCTGCTGCATCAGTGGATGCAATCGAACGCTGCAAGGTTCTTGGTTAAGCATCGCGGAAAGATGCTTTAAATTCCAAGAAACATTGTGATTTACCCCAGTCCAAGCTTGACATCTTCGGCACTTTCCTGTAATATACGGCATGATGAAGAAGGCACCAGGAAAGTCACACCGCAAGGGCATCACCCTAAAGCAGATCATGCAGAAGTTCCCCGATGACAGGACGGCTGAGGCATGGTTCATCGAGAATCGCTGGCCAACTGGCGTGTGCTGTCCACATTGCGGATCGCTGAACGTGCAGACCGGATGCCAGCACAAGACCATGCCATTTCGCTGCCGTGAAAAGTTGTGTGCCAAGCGGTTCAGTACCAAGACTGGCACGGTGATGGAAGGATCTAAAATCGGCTATCAGGACTGGATCATTGCGATGTTCCTGCTAAGCACCAGCCTCAAGAGCGTTTCGAGCATGAAGCTGCACCGGGACTTAGGCATCACTCAAAAATCAGCATGGTTCCTGGCGCACAGGATCAGAGCCGCGCTCTCACGGGATGGTACGCTGTTCGCTGGACCGGTTGAGGTCGATGAAACCTACATGGGCGGCAAGCGTCGCAACATGAGCAATGCCAAGCGCAAGGCTCTGGGCGACACTGGCAGGGGAGTGGTTGGAAAGGTTGCGGTGGTCGGAGCCAAGGATCGTGCCACGAAGCAGGTTGCAGCCAAGGTCGTAACGTCCACCGACAAGGAAACGCTGCAAGGCTTTGTGAAGGACCACGCAGCACCAGGAGCGACCGTTTACACGGACGACGCGAAGGCATACGACGCGCTACCGTTCAATCACGCGGTCATCAAACACTCGCTCTCGGAGTACGTCAAGGGAGATGTTCACACGAACGGAATCGAGTCTCTGTGGTCTATGCTAAAGCGGGCGCACACGGGAACATTCCACAAGCTGTCCCCAAAGCACCTAGACCGCTACGTGCAGGAGTTCGCCGGACGCCACAACATGCGCGAGCAGGACACAGCCGAGCAGATTGCGAGCATTCGCAGAGGAATGGAAGGCAAGAGACTTCGGTATCAAGACCTTGTAGCGTAGTATGGTTCAGCGATTTGGAGAATCTCAATGAAACGTGAAATGAAGTTGATAGCAATGATTCTAGCGTATGTCGAGAAGTCGAAAAACAATGGTGACATCCCGATCCCAGAGTTCGCCGACTATAGAAAATGTGAGATCTAATACCACGTTAAGCTATGTGAAGAAGCTGAATATATTCACATTAGAGTTTCATCCCATGACAAGAAACCGGAGTCTATAATCCAAATGACTTGGCAGGGTCATGAGGCCCTTGAAGATCTCCGCAAAAGAAATCTAGCCTAAACTTGGAAAGCTAAACTATGCGAGTGTGATAGTGAGGTGACAATGGCAAAGAAAACCAAGCAACCACAAACCCGAACGGTCGATGTCGTGCATCCGTCCTACCAGCCAGACCGTGAGCAGCTGCGCGAGGACTTGCGCGTGGATGCGACATTCAAGAAACTGTCAAAGGCCGTGGTCCAGCCGGTCAAGGTTCGGTATGTAAAGTCGCCGAAGGGTACGGACTAGCCGAAAAATAGGTTCCCAAGCGCCTGCTGGCTGATTTCCCATGCTTCATTCGGAGTGTTGCCACCGTCAACATGAAGCCGACATGCGTTAATTCCGGGATTCCAGACAGGCTTTACGTAGAACTGGACCCCACCGCCATTTACGCGAATCGCATATTCCGACATATTAAAACTGACGCTTGGGAGATTGCCGGGTCCATCGAAGTTGGCTTCTTCCACTCGTACAATCGGGGAAGATCCTTCATCATCCGATGCGATTCGAAATGACCGGTTGCGGCGCTGATCAGATGGCAGGCTGTTGAATTCCCCAACGTCTCGCTCAACGATTTGCATGAGCGCCTGAACTTCATATCCAGTCTGCAATCTGCACGCCCACGGACCCAGTTTGGAGGCTTAGAATAATCCAATTGCTCCACCATCAAACCCTTTGTATCACATTTTCGGCACTATCGTATATAATCCCCTTTATTTTGGCGTCTGAGTCACCAAGCTCTCCGATCGCGGCAATTCGCCCACCGGACAACCCGATATCAGCTCGAAACCAGGGCGTTCCAATCCCATCCACAATCCGCCCGCCCGTGATGAGCACATCGAAAGCGGTCGTTTCGGGAGATTCCGCGCCCGGACTAGTCGGGGAGCAGCTGCAGCAAAGAGCGACCAGAAGGGAAGAGAGGATACGCTGCAGTCGATTCATGAGTTGGATGCTAGCAGAGAGTCTCACTACTGCACCAGCCCGGATGATGCAACCGTTGTCGGCGGCGCCGGATCGGACATGAAAGAAACTGGAAGAGCTCCCTCGCTAGCCCGGATTATGCAAGAACCGTAGGCCGGAGTTGAAAAGAGAGTCGAAAGTGGCCCAAATCGGGAGATCGAAGGTGCGACAGGCGGATTTTCGAGGGATCTCTGTGGACGAGCCGTGTGGAGTAGGTGGGGGAGTGAATTTCAGACGGAGTTGGGCCTGAATGAGTGTCCTAAACGATCATTCGGGAGCTAGGAGAGGCTAGCTGGAGTTAAGGCGATTCAAGACGAGGAGGAAAAGGGCCTGCTCCGGAAAGCCGGAGGAAAGATGGGCCCAGATGAGTCGAGTGGTTTGTCGAACCCGCGCCCCAATTTTGAGGACCCGGCGACGCAAAGTTTCGATTTCGAGTTTCTGCCAGGGGGTTCCATACAGATAATCGCGGAGTCGGACGAACATCTGGTAAGCCAGCCCATGCAGGAGAAGTCGAAACTGGTTGGCCAGGAATCGATGACAGCTCAGCCGATCCATACTCAGAGGGTTCTTAAAAGCCTTGATGAAGTTCTCCGACTGTCCTCGATCGGTGTAGTGATCATAAAGGGACTGGGAAGAGAGATCGTCTCGGTTGGTGACCACAAAGCGACGATTGATCCCCCGATGGTCGACTTCCACTTTGACGATGACGCGACGGAATCGATCCCAGCTGCCGGCTCGATAAAGAAACTCGTCAAACTGACGCTGTTTTTCCTCGAACTCGTCGAACCTGAGTCGAGTCGACTCGAGCATCGGCTCGACCATCCGTTGCAGGCGGGGGTTCCGGCTTAACCCAATGACATATTGGAGTTTGTTCTCTTCAGATTCACAGAACTCGTAGAGCCGAGGCGTGGCAAAGCCGCTGTCGGCCCGGATCTCAATTTGAAGTTCCTTGCCAACTTCTCGTCGAATGGCTTTCACGATTCGTTTCAGAATAGGAACGATGTGAGAGGCAGCCCCCTTGTTTCCAGGCCTCAATACGACAGTGACCAGGTCCCCCGTAACGGCATCGAAGATCAGCCAAGGATGCAGAATGTGGTTTCGGTAATAGCCGTGGTAAAAAGAGAATTCCTGTTGGCCGTGAGTGTGGTCGTCAGTACTGTCCAGGTCCAAGATGACCGGGTCGGGGCGTCTCTTCTTCAGCGAGCGGACATAACGCTGTAGGAACCCCCGGCTCAGACGCATGAGATCCTTCTTGCTGACAGAGTTTTCCAAACGGGAAAAAGTTGCCTGGGTGGCCAAGTCAGGATCGCTCTCAGGTAACTGATCACAGACGGTCTTGAGCATGGGATCCGAGCGCAGCGTGTCCGCGTCATTGCAGTCTTCGTACCCGGCAACGATCTGAAAGACTCGTTGTCGGATCAGCTTTAACTGCTCATGACGAACGTAGCGTTGGTCCCGGCTATCCGCAATACACGAACTGAAGTCCTCGCAGAGTCGATCTTGCCGATCCAGGGAACCAAACAACAGCCATCCGGCATCGGAAGTCAGGTTCCCACCATCAAAACGAGCCGTGATTTGTGTGTGCGAGTGAAATGCCAGGGTGGTCTGACAGACTGGGTTTGACATTGCCGTAGTTCTCCGATAAGGATTTGTTTAATAAACCCTTTTATATCAGAGAGCTACGGCATTTTTTCTGGTCCCCAATCCACTCGAATCCGGATCTCTTGCATAATCCGGGCTAACGCTTTGGGCTCCGTAGGAAGGCCTTGCAGTTAATGAGGTGCTCGGCCAAGATCTTTCGGAGCCCGATGCGTCAGCGAGGGAGCGATTCCCACGATCAAGTTTCAGCTTAGTGGTAGCTCCGGCTGAGCCGGATCATTAAGAAAAGAAACTGAGCTCCGTTAGTCACAAAGGGATGATGTCGCAGAGGAAAGCCCTGTTTCAGAACCGTGGGAGGCGCCTTCTGAGGCGGCGATTCTATTAAGATTGAATCTTCATATTCGGCCCTGACGGTCCTCTCGCGACCTGGGAAGGGCCCCTCCCACACATCCGAAACCACTTCAACGCCATCCCGGGAGAGAACTCCAAGAAAGCCTGTGGCAGACTCGTCCCACAAATCAAGATTCAGGTTAGCTCCTTAGAATCGAGATGCTGTCAGAGTCACATCGGCCTCCGACCAGACGGCGTCGAATGTTGCCTGGACCTGGCTGGCATCCTTGCCTTGAGCTTTGAGGCTTTGGATCAAGCCGAACAAGGACCAACCGTTTCGTCGGTATTCTTCCAGATCCTTGCGATAGACCTGCTCAGCAGCTGAGGCGTTTCCCGCAATCAGCAACGCTTGGCCCAGGCTTTGGCGAGTCGGGTAGTACCAGAATGGCGGCTCCGTGTAGGGCAGCTGATCCTGCGCCGATACGGCGGCTCCAAAGTGGTCAATAGCCCGGTTTACGCTGCCTTCCGCCATGGCAATTTCGCCTAACAGCAGCTCGTCGGCAATCAATAGTAACTGGCTTGCCGGATAGGCGACGGTGTCCAGGAAGTTCACCTGAGCCGAATCGCGCAACGGTACCAGAGCAGCTCGTTCCGCTTTGGCGGAGTCCAGATCCTTATTGTGGGCGAAGGCGGTGCCCCGAGCGTAGTGCCAAATCGCCTGTGCGTACTCGAGATTCCCGGCCGGCGGGGGCTCCGCGAGAATCTCATCCCAGCGCCCGAACTGGGTTAGCGCAAGCATTGGAATGGTGTGAAAGAACTCCACACTTGGATATTCTTCGATCATTTCAAGTGCGACATTGGCTTGCACCCGACGAGCGGCCTGGAGTGCGACCTGGCTACGACCCTCCATGCTCGACGCTGCCCATAGAAAGTGAATGTTGTGCGGGTAATAGGAAGCCGGGTAGAAGCCCTGGGCATTGCACTGAGCGATGTAAGACTCGTCCACGTCTGCTGCCTGTACATTCGCTTCGGAGGCATCGTGGTAGCGGCCCACTCTCCAGTAGATGTGAGACGGCATGTGAACCAGATGTCCTGCGCCCGGGACCAGGTCGCGCAGCCGATCGGCTGCGAACTCGGCCCTCCCCGGGCTAGAAGAGGCTTCCAGCGCATGGATGTAAAGATGAAGAGCCAGGGGATGATTGGGAGAGCGAGTCAGTACCCTTTCGAGCGCGTCAAGTACTTCCACGGTGAGCGGCTTGGGGTTCTCCGGATCGAGCCAGTAGTCCCAGGGCATGGTGTTCATCAGGGCCTCGGCAAAAAGAGAGGCCGCGTCTTCATCCTCGGGGTACTTCAGATGTAAGGCCCTCATGGCATCGGCGTATGCTTGATCGAGGGGCTCGCGCGGAGTCGACGGGTCTCCATTGTAGCGTGTCGCCAGGGCATCGATGTAATCCCGCTCCTGCTGGCTGGCCTGGTCTTTGAGGGTCACCGCCTTTTGTCCAGCGGCAAAAGCCGCCACCCGATCCTCGTCGCTCATGATAACTCTGCCGTTGCTGGTGACATTGATATTGGGACCCAGTGCGAGGGCCTCTCCCCAGTAGCACATAGCGCAATTCTCATCGAGACGCTGAGCGGCTCGGAAGGAACGAATCGACTCGGCATGATTAAAGGCGAAATCGATGGTCAGTCCCTGATCAAAATAGAGTTGAGCGGCAGGATCCTGAGTCGTGATCGGGTGGTGGTGATCTCCCATCCCGTCAAAGAGCGGTGCCCCGGCCCGGGCCACGATCTCGCTCCTATCGATCGTCTCTGGTATCCGTTCGATGTCGGAAGAGCAGGCAGCCACAACCAGGCATAAGAAGGAAAATCTCACAGTTACAAGCAATCGGTTTCGCATGGAGAACTCCTGAGAATACTATTCACGTTGTTGAGTCAAGTCTGGTGGCATGCGTCATGAGGTAGAGACGGGTGGGTCTCATCTATCCTTCCAGGAGTTTGAATGCAATAGCCGCCAAGAATCCGCTCAGCGTACTCAGGCCCACAACGCTGGGACCGCCCAGGTGAACGGCTTCAGGGATCATGGTCTGGGCAATCATCGTCAACATGGCACCGGCGGCAAGCCCTTCGATCGCCACTATTGTCACATGTGAAACCTCTGCACCAACGCTGTAACCGACGACCGCTCCGGCCGCAGTCATGATCACCAGAGATAACCACATGAGGAAGATTCGATAGGTCTTCCATCCCTGATCTTTCATCCCTATGCTACTGGACATGGCTTCCGGAAAGTTTGACAGGAACAGTCCGGCAATCAGTGTGTAGGGGATCACTTCAAAGAATTGCGGCGTGCCTGACGCAAGTTTGGCTGTCAAGAGGCCTAGAAATCCGGCGCCGATGACGAAGCTTTCCGGAATACCGTCCAATAGGATGCCCAGCAAGATGGAAAGGGCAGCACCATTATGTTCCTGCGCCGTATCCTGGATCTCTTTCAGTGTCGGAAGTGGAAGAGATGTGACCGAGCCGCTGGCCGCCAGTGCCCACTCTTCGGCTACCAGCAGTGACCTTTCTTCATCACGCTGCTGTAATTCGTCGAGCCGCCGGGCTGCGATCTTGGTGGCGGCCACTTCGAGTTCTGAAACTTGTTTCCGCAGTTTTTCGAAATCTTCCTTGAGCAATTCTATGGCTACTACGGGGCTGGTCGCCAGCGCTCGGGCTGTGCGTGGTGCCCGCGTCAACACGGCAATCTCTCCCAATACATCCCCGTCCGTCAAAGTCGTCAACGCCGTGGTCCCCCGAGAAAGGGAAACAGAACCTTTCTCGATGAAGAACATTCGATCGCCGTATGTCCCTTCATCAAACAACTGCTCGCCTTCTTCAAAACTGACCGGACGAACATGGTCTACCAGCATCTGGATCTGATCCGGGGGAATGCTGCGGATGAACTCGATTTGACTGAGGCGCTTCAGCCTGTCGCTGAGATATTCGCGGCGCTGTTTACGAAAGTAGGCAATCGTAGTGGCGGCTTTGCGCAAATAGCCACCTTTGGAATTTAGGAGGCTGTCCAAAAGGACGAAGAGAATGCCGCCTACTAAACTACCGACGAGGAGGGCGATCATTGCCTCCACTGCATGGTGACGCGTCGTTGTTTCGGCGCCTGTGCCGGCATGTCCTTGGCCGACCAAGGCCATGACGGTCGGCGCGACCAATTCAATGCTCAATGCAGCCAGCAAGGCGCCCGCACCAAAGGCTGTCAAGGCGGCAGTAACACCCACCCGGGGGTTCCAAACAACGCCCAGAACACATCCCATCAGCAATGAGACGGTACTCATACCGCCCAGCAGGAACGCCCATATCGCATACTGATCGAAGAAACCGCCTGACATGCTCCAGTCTCCCTTCGTTTTTTTTGCAAAGTGTATGTCAACCAACTGTCCATGGCGAGCGTCGAGGGTTTTCTTCAATCCCAAAGGGATTGCGGCCTGCAGCTCACCGTCCTGGGAAGAGGGCGGAATCGGCTGGCCAGACTGAAGGGCTATGCGATAACAGCCCAGGGCAGCGCCCTGACTCCCCGAACGCAAAAGATAACTTGGTGTCTTTGGGGGTTCTGTCGAGCCACCGATCCTGTCAGAACTGTTAGTCGGAATCGAGTGCTTGATCTGAATTGTTGACCGACCGACATGGATTTCCTTCACAACCAAGCGGAGGACCTTCTGTCGTTCCATGACACTCATAGTATCCGCTGATTGACGCAAACGTGTCAGAAAGCTTTCCAGACCGGCGGCCAATCGCAGAAAAATCTCTTGATCGGCGGCCGTAGCTTCCAGGCTTTCAAGCTCCGATCTCAGGGCCTGTTCTCTTTTCCTCAGTTCTGGCATGCGCTGTCTCAGTTGCTCCAACTGAATAAGATCTTCCTGATAGGCATCCAGCAGCTTTCCCATGCCTGTGCAAACTCGGGCAAGTTCCCGGCTCAAAGCCCCCCGGCGCTGTTTTGTTGGATTGGAGTTTTGGATTTGTTCGATCCGACGCCCAATCTCTTGTCGGATTAAGCTCGGAGCCTGCAGCAGTTCCAGGATTTGTTTCCAGATCACATCGTCCAGATAATCTTGGCGCACGGGCCGATTGCTGCAGACCCGTCCATTGGGGTGGCGGTAGTTGTCCGAACCCGTGCAACGGTAATAATAGAGCTTGCGCTTGGACGTCCGCGTCGAACTGCGGTATAGGGCGTAGCCGCATTCGCTGCACACCAGCAGGCCTTGCAATAACGTGGGTTCGATGGTGCGCCGCTGGCTATATCGCTTGTTCTTCTCCAACTGCTCTTGAGCCAGTTCAAAGCTCTGCTGATCCACGATCGCGGGAACGGGGATCTCGATCCACTCTTCCCGAGGCTTTTCACGATTAGCGCTACTGCGAGGTGAATAGCCGCCACGACGACGCAGCGGACGAGTGATCTTTTCTCTTTCCTTCACCTCCGTCTTGCCGAAACAAGCGGTCCCCTTATAGGCCGGGTTTCGCAGCATGGCCCACACCGTTGAGCGCTCCCAGCGCGAAACCTTTCGACGAGTAGGAATGGCTTCGTCGTTGAGCCGGCGGACGATCGCACCAATGCTCAGCTGACCCTGGGTATACAGCTTGTAGACCTTACGAACCACCTCAGCCTCACGCTCAATCACCTGGTAGTAAGCCTCCGATGTCTGGGTTTTCCTGACATACTGGTATCCGTAGGGCGCGCCCGACAGCACACTGATCGATCCAGCCTTCGCTCTGTGCCTCTTACCTCGCCGTGTGCGCTCGGCAATCTGAGCGCGCTCGTATTCAGCGATCATCCCTTGAAAATGCACCAGTAAACGCTCTTCGGGTGTCCGGGCTTGAGGAGACTGAATGAACCGGACCTCGACTCCTTGACGTCCCAGCTCCTCCAGCCACAAAACCTGATAGGCATACTTACGACTCAAACGATCCGGCGAATAAACCAGCACCGTCTCGATCTGGCCTTCTGAGGCCAGATCACGAACCCGCTCCAATCCGGGACGATCCAACCTCGAGCCGCTGTACCCCTCATCTTCAAAGACCCATTCCTGCGGAACTGTGTAGCTGTCATCCTGTGCGAACTTGATTAGAGCTGCCGTCTGGCTGGCTATCGTCTGCTCTTCCCTTTGCCTTTCCGAGGAGACTCGGGCGTAGATGGCTGCCACTTTCATTTTGATCCTTCCCTTGCTTTACTCCCACCGCCCAGGCCTTATCCGCCACCAGAAGCCCGTAGACCTGCCCCATCTTGGCCGCCGACAATCGGTCATAGCTGTATTCCAGCCGGATCTCTCGCACGGGTTTCCCCTTCTTAGCCACGATCTCCCCTCTTGAAGAGAAACGCCTCCAGGGCCCGGGTGAGTATCTCGCTCAAACTCAGACCCGTCGACTTGCCATAGCCACGGACTCGCCCCACCAGCTTGCGGGAAAGCTTGACCGTGAAGGCCACCTTCGCATCCGGAATCGGAACCCTCTTTCCGACCTCCTTCGCCTCGCGCAGGTAGCGGTAGGCTTGCCGCTTGGAAATGTCGTGTCGCCCTGCCAGTTCCTCGGCCGCCTGCGAAACGGACTCGGATCGCTCGATCAACTCCAAGGCCTCGTTGATGCGATGCGCCCGTTGGGAACCGGATGACCTGACCATGAGTCATATTATTACAACCTTATGTGACATAAGGCGACACCCCATCCTTGCTGTCACGGTAGCGAACCACCCTGGAAAACTCGAAGTTATCTTTTGTGTTCGAGGAGTCATGGGCCTGTCCTCCGAAGCCTTGGCGAAGGGGGGCGGGAAAGAGTCCCAGGTTAACGCCAAAACTCCCCGGACGGTTCATCTTGGCACTTGCTGAGGCGGGACGGCGGACAAGACATTCAGGTCTTTGGTGCCAAAGAGGGCAAAGGCTGCGACTCCAAGATCCGCCGTCGTCCGAATAAAACTGGACTCAAGATTCACCCCGACGAGATCTTTAAACCACTCCGTCAGAAGCAGCGAAACCCTCTGCTTGCCCGGAATCATCACCGTCCGCATACCTAACAGATTGCCCTGCGACTCGTGAATTTCGAGGGTCGCGCTGATCGTTTCATCATGCGGATTCAGGAGCACAACGCCCATGAAGTAGGATTCGTCGGAGGCGACATGGCCAAACACGAAAGACGTTGAAAGGTCAGAGATCAGTGGAAGAGCTGAAGAGAATCGAGTTCGCTCGGGATCTCCCAAAACCACATTTCCAGAGATCCAAGGCCCATCGCTGGTGATCTCCACGTAGCCCTGAAGCAGATCCTGCCGGGAAGGCAAGAAGAAGTCCTGATCATCGACATATAGCTTTCCCAGCGGCTCTACTCTGCGGACAAACGTAGATCCGATCTGGCTTCCATCGTCGGAAAAGAATCGAAATTGAACGCTGCCCGCTATGGAGAGAAGATTGACTACTGAGAGAGTGCTCCGAAGACTACCCCCCACGGCATACTGAGGGCTGTAGAGTCGGTGGGCGCCCGAACTGGAATCTTGACCATTGAGTCCCTGAACGAACAGACCGGCTTTTCCCAGGTACTCAAAGGGAACCACAGGGCGATTCGATCTCGCCTTGATGTAGTCGGAGGTGGAGGTTTCGACACCGGGGAAGAGATCCTTGAGCCGTTCGGAGATCGCTCCATTGGGGGCAATCTTCCAGCTGATCGTGGCTCTCGAGCTTCCCAGACCATCGTTCAATTCGAAGCTCAGGGATGCTTCCTCACTACCAGGATTGGCTATGTGAATTGTCGTGAAGCCATCCTTTTCGATTTCCGGAAAGAGAAAATCTGTCAATACAATTGAGGAGACATCCGCTCCATCGAGGATAGAAAGATCGTCATCGAAAGACAGAAAGAAGCCGGTTATCTGAGCCGTGGTGCTCTCCAACTTCAACCACCCGTCAGCTGCCAGATTCAGCCAGCAGTTCCGAAGACCTGATTGTCCAGGATGGGTAACTGGGTCCCTCGGTCCAGATGCAAGGAGACCGGATTTCGGACGGAGGCACCGGTTAGGGGTTCCCCGTCCACACCCAGCGCAGTGAACCGTATCGAGGCATCCTCAGGATCCAAACTGACAATCGCCAGCCCCGTAGTTTCAGTGTCGGTCTGGCCGGATTGACTGCCCGGTGAGGAAACGAGGCGGGGAAAAGACAAGGTGGTCACAAAGGGGGGTCCAACGCTTGCCAGCACTTCTTGGGAGAAGCTGCTCTCGAGGCCGAGCCGGTTATAGGCGGTGAGAGCAAAGTAATAGTCTCCCGCCGCGAGTCCAGTGACTGTGTGGGAAGTCAGATTCCCGGCATCGACCACCACCGAATAATTGCGGGAATGACTTCCGTAGTGGATTTTGTAGCCTTCAATATCGGGCTCGCTGTTCGCGCTCGATGTGAGCATGACATCCTGGGCCAGGACAGGGGCTCCAAGCACGAAGAAGGCAACGCCTACCAGGAGAGATTTCATGCGTACATCTTAATGGTCTAGGCTTGCAGTTAATCGTCTAGGCACCTCTCCTCGGCACCTCTCCCTTGCAACTTGCTTACAGTCGAGTCAAGTTTCCGAAACTGGGAACTGACTGCCATTTGGCCTCGTTGTCGGTGCCTAGTTCAAGCTGTCTCAAAACTAGCCAGAATCGCAATTTGGCCTTCCAGGAGAACAGAGTTTCAAAACCGTGGGAAGCGCCTTCCCAGGCGGCGATCTTAATGAAAATAAGAGCTTTGTAGTCGGGCCTGACGGCCCGCTCGCGGCCTCGGAAGGCCCTCCCACGATCCTGAAATCACTCTCTTGAAGCTTGCCAGGGAGGCTGTGAGCCAGCTTGTATTTGGGCCGGATGCGCTCGAAGTCTTGTTGTTCAGTCTGGCTCAATCTTGCCATGTCCAGCCAACAAGAAAATGCCGCGCGTAACCCGAAGGGAACAGGCGCTAAGTGGCCGATCCCTTTGTCAAGAACCGTCCCCTTCGCGCCGAAGGTGCATGACGATAACAGCCCAGGGCACCGCCCTGGGTAGACAAGTGAAGCACACGAGGCAGCCTGAAGGGCTGCGCGAAATTCCGCCTGCTAATCGCCCCCTCAATCCCAGACGTCACACTCCTCATCATTGGACGGCCGAGAATCCGAGAATCGGCCGCGGCACGATGGGGTCAGTCAAGGTTTGAGCGTCGGGAAAGCTTCTTCCTCGCCAAATCCGCCTCTTCGAGAGATCTGAACTTCTGAACCCCGCTTCTGGCAGTGCGAGGAAACAGGCGCGCCGAAAGCTCCCAGAGGCTCCTGATTCGGCGAGCCAGCCTGGGATCGCTCGACATTCTGTAATGCTACTCCCTTGCCCTTGCCTTTGTCCGGCTCAGCCTTTCCAATCTGGCTAGCGAAGAGATTGACGCCATTGTTTACGGATCCTGAGCAGCCAGCTGTGATGCAAGATCTGATCAGGGGAGTTTGGGGCCGAGCCCTGTTGCTGGAATACCATCATTCATGAATCAACAGATGAGCAACGGGTTCATGGTGGGGTCGAGGCGACCCGAGGACTCGGATAGCGAGGACTGATGCTGAGAGACTCTCCGAAGGCAAGTCTTCTCCCGTTCAGAGGGTGATGCCCCCGGTGTCCTATTCACAAGCGTCTCCTACTGGTAGGCTTATCGGCTAGTCCTCGCGAAACCGACCAAAAAGGAGTGCGCATGTTTGTTCGACTCTCTCATCGAAGAACCGTTCTTGGCCTGTTGGTGCTGCTACTGACAGCCGGTGGTCCGCTGATGGCTACCGATGAGCTGTGGGTGCCCCCTGTCTCGCCAGCCAGTCCGTTGAGTCCGATGTCTCAGCAGAACGACGGTCAGACGCGCTTCAGCTTCACCGTCCCGCAGAGATGAGCGCCTTTGTGGGCGCCGAGGTCGTGCTGATCGGGCAACAGGACACGACGATCGACTACCAGCTACAGTTGTCGATTCTCGCCAACCCGTCACGCAGGACCGACTTTGCCGGCTCGCTCGGCGGAGGCCCCGTGATGGTCTCCACAGGAGAGCGAACAGAAATCGATGTATCGGCGATCATCCCGCGGCTCCACTCAGGATTGGACCAGGTCAGTGTCCTGTTCGAGACGCCAACCAGCTCTTCGCTGGTGCAAGTGATTGGTCTGCGCTTTCGCTATGAAGGGTGAGTCAGCCCTCAAGGGCCGCCCGCCACCAAGGTCCGGATTGCCGACAACTTGGAGGTGGACGGCAACCTGACCTTATCGGGTCTGGACTGCACGGCCAATGCTAATGGCGGAGCGCTCACGGCCAATGCCAGTGGGGTAGTCTCCTGCTCGGATGACGATAGCGGCGCCGGTGGAAATACGCTTGACGCGGCCTACGATCAAGGCGGGGCCGGTGTCGGTCGGACCATTACCTCCGATACCGGATCGGTAACAATAGACGGGGCCGGGGACTCGAACTCGACACCGGCAACCTGCTGCAGACACCGGGCGATCCGGTGTTAGTCGGCAGTTTGGTCATCGGGTCAGTTCCAAAATCCGTGTATGTGTCTGGGCGCTACGCCTATGTGGTCGATCAGGGTTCGAATGATTTGAAAGTGATCGATGTGTCCGGCGCTGAAGGCACCTGGCTCGTCGCCCACTCCCTGGAAGCAGGCAATCTGCAGGTTCGAAACGACATGATTGCCCAGGGCCAGCTGCAGGTCAGCGGTGGGCTCGACGTTGGAGCAGGGGGTATCTTCTCGGATGGGAACGTGGGGATCGATGGCAACGTGCAGATCGTGGGGACCGTCGCAATCAAGAATGCTGCAATACCAATCACATCTATCGCCGATGGAGTGCAGCTGTACGCTGAAGATGATGCTGGCGGCTCTGGCCTGGTCGTTCTACTCGAAAAACGAGCACGGCAAGATCAATGTGGACATGCTCAAAACCGTTCGTCTCGTGGAAGCCCTCTCCGGTGAAAAGCTGGTGCATATTCGATCCCATGACGAGTCCGAAATGGAGAATTCGCAGGACTCCGAGTCGAGCCTGAGGGCTCAGGTTGAGACACTGCTGGAAACGGTGAAGGAGCTCGCAGCCGAAAAAGATGCGGCGATCATTGAGTTGCAGGCGAAGAACGAAGCGATGGAACGCCGCTTGGAGGCGTTGGAGAGAAAGCAAAACTGAGAAGTGGATTGATGAAAAAGGGCCGAGTCGTCTGCAAGAAAAGGGAGTACGTCCGCCCTCAAGAAGAAGTCCCCCCATGACTCAAAGCCTCAGGCTCGGCTACAGCTTTTCAAGTTCCATTACCAGGTTGGGAATCGCCTTGTCCAGGTTGCGAGCGTAAATGGCTGCGAAGATGCGGCCGAAAATACTGACTCCGAAGCCTTCTCCGTCCAGGACGAAAGCGATCTCCGTTTGGTTAGAGCTGACCGCCTGGAACTGATGATCGTAGTGGACGGTCAGCCACAGGAAGGGACCTACCCATTTCCAGTTCGTGCCAGGGTTCAGTTCCGCCATTCGGAAAGTGGAGCGGACTCCATTCGTGAGCTGGATCGATCCTTCCGACTCGATTCCCAGAGTACCTGCGGGGCGGAGGTCGATCTTTCGTATATGACGGGCCCAACTGGGCCATTGTTCCACCTGGGCCAGGTGATCCCAGGCCTTCTCGGCGGGGACTCTAGCCGCGAATTTTCGCTCCAAAAGGCGTAGTATTTAATACCCCTCTGAGTTCAGCCTCAAATTAGCGCGGATGATCCCGGCCCTGCAGCCGACGACGCGGCCATTGTCCTGGCAGTAGAGCCACCGCGGTCCCCTCGGATCATTCAAGAAAGAAACTTGAATCGCTCCCTCGCTCACGCTTCGGGCTCCGTAGGAAGGCATCGAAGTTAATGAGGCGGTCGCCAAGATCTTTCGGAGCCCGAAGCGTCAGCGAGGGAGCGATTCCCACGATCAAGTTTCAGCTTAGCTCATCCCCCGGCTGTGCCGGATCATTCAGGAAAGAAACTGAGCTCCCTGTCAGCCACAAAGGGGGGGATGATGTGGCAGAGGAAAGCCTGTTTCAGAACCGTGGGAGGAGCCTTCTGAGGCGGCGATTCTATTGAAAATAGAATCTTTAGATTCGGGCCTAACGGTCCTCTCGCGGCCTGGGAAGGGCCCCTCCCACACTTCCGAAACCAGTTTAGTGCCATCCCGGGAGAGAACTCCAAGAAAGCCTGTGGCATGCCCGTCCCACAAATCAAGTTTCTCAGAGCGCAGGAAGGGTTCGGGGGGGCCGGGTACAATGCCCTGCCTGAGGGGTCCCTGTGCCGAATTCGGCCTGGACAGCCGGGTTCGTCAGCAAATCTAACTCCTACAAAGCGTGGATCGGCTCTGAGGAGGCGAAGCAGACAAGACTCAAGTCAGAGGGTGATCAAGTTTCAGCGTAGATAAGTCGGAACTCTCGGGCCTGGGCACCTAGCTCCTTGATGCTCTCGAAATGAGCGTCCCGAGCGAAGAGCGGTACCCGTCGACGGAGCGCCACTGCCGCTACCAGGCAGTCGCTGGGCGGTATAGTGACTCCTTTCCATCGTAGTTTTGCGAACAATCGAGCCGCCTCGATGAAATCTTCTGGGAGCTCCTTCTCGTACTTCCAAATCTCCATTTCTTTCCGCAGACGTTCAAAAGCCGTTCGATCTCGGCTCCCTTGAAGAACTTCCTGAAGGATCAGTCCGCTCACCAGAACAAGGCCCTGGTCGATGATCTTGTCCAACTTTTGGACAGCCTCAGATTTCCCTCGGAAGTAGTCGATCCAGACCGATGTGTCGACGAGGATCAGTTCATCCATGGCGCAGCTCTTGAATCTCCAGCTCCTCCAGTGGCTTCCATTCCAGGTCAGAGATCCGAGTACCTGCGAGCTTCTTGAATCTATCCCGTCGCTTGCGTTCCAGAAACGACTCGATTGCCTTGCGAATCGCCTGCGAGCGACTCGTTGCTTCTGATTCAAGCATCAGCTCAAGAAGCAGTTCTTCATCAATTGTAATAGTAGTACGCATCAGTAATAAAGACTATTATGCATCTTGTCATTGTGTCAAGAGCGATGCTTATCTGGTCGGTCAATTGCATCGGCAGTAGCAGTTTGCGCTCTTGACTGATTTTGACTCCCTCGGCTTGCCGAGTTTCATCAAATCCGCCAGAATCTAGGGATTGGCACCGATCCCAACTTTTTCCAACAATGGAGGTCCACCTACCATGCGTAGATCACTCGTAATTGTCGTTGTCAGCTTGATCACTCTGGCGGCCAGTGCTATCGCGGCTCCCATCAAGTTTGCTCGTTATCCACACAGCAGCCACGGCAAGATCGCTTTCTCCTATCACGGAGATATTTGGGTTGCCAATGAGAATGGCTCTAATGCCAGGCGTCTAACCGCGCACGTGGCCCAAGACTCGTTTCCCCGTTTCTCGCCCGACGGGCAGTGGATTGCGTTCACCAGCAATCGTATGGGAAATAACGACGTGTTTTTGGTGGCGACAGGCGGGGGAAGCCCCACCCAACTGACTCACCATACGACCAATGACACCGGGCTTTATTGGACTCCCGACGGGGAACGGATCATCTTCTCGACTTCGCGCGGTAGCCATGCCTTCTACACGCCGCTTCACACCGTTTCTCGTGAAGGGGATCTGCCGGTTCCTATGAATATGGACCAAGGGGCGGCCGGGATGATATCCCAGGATGGAAGCAAGATCGCCTTCAACCGTTATGGGGTTCGGTATTGGCGGAAGGGCTATCGGGGGAACAGCAACACAGATGTTTGGGTACAGGATCTGGCTAGCCAAGAGATCACCCAACTGACCGACATCGACCAGAAGGAGTTTCGCACCCACACTCAGGACGCCTATCCGATGTGGGGAGCGGATGGAAACATCTACTTCATGTCGGAGCGCGATGGGATCTTCAATATCTGGCGCACCTCACCCAATGGTAGCGGGTTGCGACAGGTCACCCGGCATGGTTCGGACGGGGTGCAATACCCTTCTATGAGCCCCGACGGGAAAGTCATCACTTACGAGAACGAATTCGAGTTGTGGCGGCTGGAAGTTCCGCGCGGTACTCCTCGAAAGGTGGAGATTAGTCTCGATTTTGATCCCAAGGCCAATATGGTGGAGTACTTGACCAGCAGTGGTCAGGCCGACGGCTTTCATCCTTCACCTGATGGACGTTACATTGCGGTAGACCATCATGGCGAGATTTTCATCGTTCCGACTGACCCGGAAGTGGGTGAGAAGAAACAGGTCACGGCGAGTGGCTGGCGCCAGCGATCGGCCCTTTGGTCACCGGATGGCAAGAAGCTGTCTTACGTCTCCGATGAGAGTGGAGACCAGCAGATGTGGGTATATGAGGTCGAAAGTGGCGACAGCCGGATGCTGACCAGCGACGCATCGGAGAAACGGCAGGCCGTTTGGGCTCCTGACAGCAGCAAGCTGGCCTTTACCGCCGCCAATTCTCTGTTGATCAACGAAAGCTTGGCGGCTGGCGCAACACGAGTCCTGGGGACTAATCCGGAGCGTGGCTATCAGTTGGGTGAGTTCTCCCCTGATGGGAACTGGCTGGTTTACTCGAGGAGGGACCTCGACCTCAACACCGAGGTCTACGTGCGCGAGCTGGCCTCCGGTGCGGAGCACAACGTGACTCAGGATTCCTTCAATGATTCCTCCGGGATTTTTTCGCCCGACGGCAAGCACATCGTCTTTGGATCGGATCGGGAAGGTGGAACCACGCAGATCTTCAGGGTCTCGCTGGCTCGGCTGACGGAAGATCCTGACGATCCTATGGTCAAGGAACGCAAGCTTCTCGAAGCTGAGCGATCAGGGCGCGGTCGCGGTGGTCGCGGCGGGGCCCGTGGCGGCCGCGGAGGAAGTCAAGAAGAGGCGGAGGCTGCTCCCATCGAGGCAATTACCGTTGATTCAGTCGGTATCCGAAAACGGGCTGTTCAAATCACCGAGGAGAGCAATGCGGTCAGGACATTCTTCCTCTCGAAAGATGGGCGGACGATCTACTTCCTGGGGCAGGATGATCGGGGCTCCGCGCTCCTCTCGATCTCGATCGACGGCGGCAAAACGAATCGTCTGGCGGGTGGCGGTTTCGGCGGTATCACACCCACTGCGGACCGGTCGAAAGTCTTTTTCCGGCCTGGCAGCGGCGGCCGGGGAGGTAGTAGAGGTCGGGGAGGCCGCGGCGGCGGAGCTCCCGGCCCTGTGATGATGATGCCGCTCGCGGGCGGTAACCTGCAGAACAAGCAGGAGCGGGTCGACTTTTCTTTCACGGTGAGCGTCGACAAGCCGACTGAGTGGCGGCAGATCTTCGACGAGGCGTGGCGGGTCATGAAATACCGTTTCTATGATGAGAACATGCATGGAGTCGACTGGAAGGCAACTCGGGCCCGCTACGAAGGTCTCTTGGATTATGTCGGCCAGAACCAGGATTTGTACGATCTGACGAACGAAATGATCGGTGAACTCAATGCTTCCCACACCGGGGTCAGCGGTCCCAGCGGCATCGACCAGCCCGACACCTATTCCACGGCCGAGGTCGGGTTCGAAATCGAGTCCAACGGCACTGCTTACGTGGTCGGCCACATCTATCGCGACGGTCCCGCCGACAAGGAGTGGATTGACATTCAGCCGGGAGATATTGTCCAGTCGATTGACGGCAAGGCAATCCGACCTCCAGAGAATTATTGGAAGGTGCTCAACCACAGTCTCAACGACTACGTGACTGTGAGCCTCGATTCGTCGGCCCGCAACGGCGGTGCTCATGACATTCGCCTGCGCACCGTCGGCTCGCTTCGAAACATCAAGTACGAGGAGTGGGTGGTCAACAATCGAAAGTATGTGGAGCAGGTCTCGGGCGGCCAGATTGGCTACGTGCATATTCGGTCGATGAACCAGGCGTCGCTGCGTCGCTTCGAAAATGAGATCAACCAGTTTTGGAACGCCAAAGGGATCGTGGTCGATATCCGGTACAACGGCGGCGGAAATATTGATCAGCAATTGCTCGACATCCTGGAACGGAGGCCCTATGAGTTCTGGAACAACCGCTGGGCTTCGGACCAATCGGGCAGACGCCCCCGTCAGGCCATCGCTGGTCCCAAGGTGATGCTGATCAATCGACGTTCCGGCTCTGACTCTGAAGTCACACCGATGGGCTTCCGCGATTTGGGCCTGGGTCACATCGTAGGTACGCCCACCAGCGGGGCGGTGATCGCCACCGGAAGCTACTCATTGATCAATGGAGGCCGCATTCGAACTCCGGGATCTCTGGTGGTTACCTATGATCCGAGCAAGCCGATGAACCGCGGTATCAATCTAGAGAACTACGGAGTGGCACCCGACGTGTGGGTGGAAAACTCTCCCCAGGATGAACTGGACAGCTTCGATCGGGAACTGAAGGCGGCGGTCGATGAGGCACTGCAAATGCTGAGAGGCGGTAGCTGGCAATTCACGACCGACGGCGGCCAGCCCGGCCGACCCGGTTAGATCCGCCACCGGCTGCGCCGGATCGTCCAAGGGCGGCCGGCCCAAACCGGCAGGGACCGGACCGGGCGCGCGGTGGCTACGGTTGCAGTGCTGGCCACGATGGGTGAGGTGTATCGCGCCCCCGGTGCCTGGGGAGTCTTGTAGGATAACCTCCCAGGTTGTCATCCAGAGTCAAGTTTCATCCTAGCGAGGCTCCGCCTCAGACCGACAAGAAGTGCGGAAAAGTCGGGTTCGCGACCCAGGTCCATCGCGCCGAAGGTGCACCCCGATAACAGCCCAGGGCAACGCCCAGGGGATAGGTGGGCCACAACGAGGCAGCCTGAAGGGCTGCGCGAAATCTAATTCCCTTTTGACTCCCAATTCCGGAACTGGTCTCGTGTGACGCGGGAGACCCTGAGAATGCGGCGAAAGTGGTCCAGCAATAGTGTCGGGGATTATCGCGAAACCTTTCCGGCTTGTTCATTCCTCTCCTCGCTTTCCCCAGGGCGTTGCCCTGGGCTGTTATCTTTTTTGCCCTTTCAGGGCGACTGGCCAAACTTGACTACAATCGTCAAGATAAATCACACCCAAACATAGTTAGCGGTGCATCCGAGGTGCCCTCGGATCATTCAAGAAAGAAACTGGGACCCGCTTCGATTCTGATCTGCTTCGCGGCCGTGGAAGCACGCCATGCTGTGTAGGAGCCCAGATGTGCCGGCGAACTCCGCTTCTCCTGGAAGGAGAGCTTTGAGCAGGGCACAGTACCGGTGCTCAGAGCGCAGGAAGGGTTCGGGGGGGCGGGTACAATGCCCTGCCTGAGGGGTCCCTGTGCCGAATTCGGCCTGGACAGCCGGGTTCGTCAGCAAATCTAACTCCTACAAAGCGTGGATCAGCTCTGAGGAGGCGAAGCAGACAAGACTCAAGTCAGAGGGTGATCAAGTTTCAGCTTAGCCGCCGCGTCGGAAGGGTGCTACTGGCTAGGCATGCCGTCACATGTTTGAGATCATGCCTGCATGGGAAAACAATTGACGATCGGAGAGTCTCTGAAGAGGTAGGCCGAAGACTGGCCGGGCTAGTCGGTTGGGGATACCTCCGCGTTCTCCGAATGTGCAGTGGCTGCAAGATTCTATCAGCACGTGACGCGCAGCCTCTGGCCCTGTAGGATATCGCTCGACCCGGGAGTCTGAATTCGTGTCTCGAGAACACGAGCCCGCTTCGTTCCAGACATCCAATAGAGATTCATATGCTCGACATCGCTCTGGTTTGTGGAATCGTCGTGATTACACTCGTGCTTTTCGTCTCCGAAAAGCTGCGGGTGGACATCATTGCCATCCTGATCATGGCCATGCTGATGGTCGTCGGGGTTTTTCGCCCCGGTTTTCTCTCCCCGGAAGAGGGCATCTCGGGGTTTAGCAATGAGGCCACGATCACCATTGCGGCGATGTTCATCCTCAGCAGTGGGTTGGTGAAGACGGGTGCCATCACCATGATCAGCCACCGGCTCATCCACTTCGGGGGCGACAGTGAGCTTCGCCTCTTCATGGCGCTGATGATCACCGCCGGATTCGTGTCTGCCTTCATCAACAATACGGCGGCGGTGGCGGTCTTTCTGCCCATCACCATGACGATCTGCAAACAGCACGAGATTAGTCCCTCCCGCCTACTGATTCCCCTTTCCTACGTTTCAATTGTTGGGGGTACCTGCACTCTGATCGGAACCTCGACCAACATTCTCGTCAGCTCAATGGCGGCAGAGGCCGGCCTCGGTCACTTCGGGATGTTTGAGCTGAGTCCCCTGGGGTTGGTCTTCTTCCTTTTTGGCCTGGGTTACCTCGTTCTGCTGGGGCGCCGGCTTCTTCCCGACCGAAAACCTGCCAGAGCCTTGACCGCTAAGTATCAAATGGGACGTTATTTTACGCTCTTGGTGGTCCACAAGAAATCAAGTGTGGTGATGAGAACGGCCGCCGAATGCCGCTTGCGTGCCAAGTACGATGTAACGATCCTGGAGGTTCATCGAGGCGACGAGCGCATTACCTCGGGACTCAGGAATCTGCAGTTTCACGAGGGCGATGAGTTGCTCGTGAGCGGCTCCATTCAGAGCATCATGGAGATGAAATCGGTGGAGGGCCTGGATATTCGGTCGCAGTTGAAATATGCCGATCAGGATTTGGATTCGGACAAGGTGATGTTGGCCGAGGCCGTGATTGCTCCCTCGGCCCCCTTGATTGGTTCAACCTTGAATGATGCGAATTTCAGGCACCGCTTTGGGGCTTTCGTCCTGGCCATTCAGAAACATGGCGAGACCATTCGCGAAAAGATCGGCCGTATTCGTCTGGATGGCGGAGACACTCTCCTGGTTCAGGGACCTCGAGATGCCGTGGAAAGGCTCCTGGTAGACCCAATGTTCCTGATGATGCAGGAGCTGGAAGTGCCACCTGTTCGGCGGCACCGAGCTCCCTTGGCTCTCGCGGTCATCGGGGGGGTGGTTGTGCTGGCGGCATTTGAAATCATGCCGATCCTGGTCTCGGCCATCGTCGGATCGGTGGTGATGATCCTTTCAGGCTGTATCCGGATGCGGGAGGCCTATGAGTCGATTGATTGGTTCGTCATCTTTTTGTTGGCTGGAGTGATTCCGCTGGGCATCGCGCTGGAGAATACCGGGACAGCGCTGTTCATTGCGGACGGGATCTTGAAACTGAGCGAAGGTTTGGGACCGTTTGCGGTCATCTCTGTTTTTTATCTGCTCTCAACGTTTTTTGCCTCGATCATGTCGCACAATGCGGCGGTCATCTTGTTGGTTCCGATTGGGCTCGCGTCGGCTCAGGAGATGGGGGTCAACGCCATGCCGATCTTGATGTCGATCACCTTCGCGGCATCTTCTTCCCTGAGTACTCCCTTCGGATACCACACGAATTTGATGGTCTATGGTCCGGGCGGCTACCGGTTCGCCGACTATCTTCGAGTAGGGATTCCCCTGAACATAGCGCTTTGGCTGTTGGCCACATTTCTCATTCCCCTGTTTTGGCCGCTCTAGAGTAACTTCCAATTTCCAACTCCCAACTCACAAGGTTTTTTGCCTCCTGGGATGCAAGCCTTGCCTTGTAGGAGTCCAGATGTGCTGGCGAACTCCGCTCTCCTGAAAGGAGAGCTGGAGGAGGAGGGGTCCAGGGGTCCAGGGGGCCAATTCCCACAACCCCCTTGTCCCTGCGCCTCCGGCCTGGGCGGCCGGGTTCGCCAGCACATCTGGCTCCTACAAAGCGCACTTGGCAACATGGCCAAAGTGGGAGCCGCCATCGTGCGGCGAACTCCGGCATCAGCCGGAACCGGATCCTCGGTTGGCCAAGCCGCTCTGGAGAGCGGCCTGGTTCGCCAGACGAAGCAGGCTCCCACGTTGGCTTTTGTGGGATTTCGGGGGCACTGCGGCGGTTCTACTGGCCGTTCAAAAGACCAAGTTTCAGCCTAATGAGGCTTCGCCCAGACCGACAAGCAGTGTGTTCCGGAAAAGTCGGTTTCGCGACCAAGGTCCATCGCGCCGAAGGTGCACCCCGATAACAGCCCAGGGAACGCCCTGGGGATAGGTGGGCCGACAACGAGGCAGCCTGACGTGCTGCGCAAGAATCTAATTCCCCTTTGACTCTCAATTCCGGAACTGGTCTCGTGTGACGCGGGAGATCCTGAGAATTCGGCGAAAGTCATCCAGCAATAGAATGTCGGGGGGGATTATCTCTAAGCCTTTCAGGCTTGCTTATTCTCTCCTCAATTTACCCAGGGCGTTGCCCTGGGCTGTTATCTTTTTGCTCTTTCAGGACGACTGGCCAAACTTGACTCAATCGTCAAGATAAATCACGCCCAAACTTAGTTAATGGTACCTCCGACTGCGCCGGATCAGTCAGAAAAGAAACTGAGCTCCCATCAGCCAAGTTTCAGCTTAGGTGGATAAGCATTTCGTAGCGCGCTGGCATTCTCGAGATCTCAGACGGATACTTGTGTCCGTCTCTTAATCGTTCACATGGAGGTTTGACAATGCTCAAGAACTCAAAGGATCTGCTCCTGGCCCGGATAATGCCCGCGCTCATGGTACTGATGGCTTTGCCCTTGCAAGCCCAACCGCCGCAGGAGCCGCCACCCCTTCCTACCGATAGAGTCTATGCCATTCAGGCAGGACGCCTCATCGATCCCGACTTGGGCACGAGTTCCATCAACCAGACCATCCTGGTACAGGGGGAGCGGATTCTTGCGGTTGGGAGCAACCTGACAATTCCACAGGGTGCGCAGATCATTGATCTGTCCCATCTGACCGTTCTGCCGGGACTGGTCGATGCTCACACCCACATGGCTTTCACCTACAAAGAAGAACCCGAAAACAACTACTATTACTTGACCTACGTGATGGACTCGACTCCCGTGCGAGCGATTCAGATGGCGTCCAATGCGATGCAATTGCTGAACTCCGGTTTCACGGTGATCCGGGACGTAGGGAACAACGGTCTTTACGCCGACACGGCTTTGCGCCAAGCGGTGGAGCAGGGCTGGCTTCCCGGGCCCACCATCATTCCCTCCGGCATCATCATCGGCAGCACAGGGGGGCAATTCTGGCCCACTCCTGAGATGGTCAAATACCACGACATCATCTATCCGGAGTATTTCGATGCCGATACACCGGATGAGATTTTGAAGGCGGTGCGCCAGAAACATGCTTTTCGGAGCTAAGACGATCAAGCTGTGCATCGATTGCAAGCCCTGGGGATATTCGGTCGAAGACATTCAGCTGGCAATTCGGGAAGCTGCCAAGGGTGGTTGCCTGGTGGAAGGGCATGTGCAAACCCCGGAGGGAGCCCAGCGGGCGATTGATGCGGGCATCCACATCATTGGACACGGCCAGGCCCTGACTCCCGAACACCATCGCCAGATGGCGGCCAAGGGAATCTTTCTGGCCAGTACCGACACCCCGTACACGATCTATCGAGGAAGTGAAGCCGCTTTCCAAAGGACGGTGGGCAAGCTCAAGAGTGCCCACGCAAACAACGTACCGCTTACGTTCTCAACCGATATGGACTACTGGAACGATCGGATGCGCAATCTCGAGACCGGCGAGTGGATGACCCGAGGCGAGTTGACGATCGACTTCCTGCGTACCTGGAAGGCGGCCCAGATTCCTCCTGCAGCCGTGCTTAAAGCCATCACCAGTAACGGCTTTCGGGCGGCCGGAGTGATCGAGGAGAGGGGACCGATTAAGGCTGGAATGTATGCAGATCTGATCGCGGTTCGAGGAGATCCGCTGCAGGATATCGACGCTCTTCGCAGAGTGGACTTCGTGATGAAGAATGGGGGCATTTTCCGAAGAAACGGAGCCATGACACCCGAGAAGTTCTTCCATCCAGGTCCGATCAAGGGTTGGCGTACGAGGTAGCTTGGCTCCCTCTTGGGAGCAGAAATGCAAGCGCAGAGTCGCGGAGGCGCAGAGATTTCGCAGAGGCTTCTTGTCGGGGATCCGGAAGGAACTGTCGCAAGAAGCCTTGTCTTGCAGCTCAGGCTGGGGTCGACTGCCTGAACGCGGGGGTGGAGCGCCCATTTTCAGAGTGCCAAGCGGCAGCGCGAGCGCGGGAAAACTTGGCGACGATTCGCCGAAACTCCGCTTTAAACCGGCGCGCCGCTTCCGCTTGCGGCTCCGATATCTTGCGCCTTGATTCGATCTCCGGACCTCAAACACAATCCTCTGCGACCCTCAGCGCTTCCGCGTCTCTGCGCTTGCATTTCGCTCTTTCTTCCTACCTGTCCCCGTCGAGCAGATCGCCGAGTCCGCCAAGAATCGAGCCTTCACCCTTGCGGCTACCACCTCCTTTGGGTGCGGCCTGCAGCATGCGACCCGCCAGCCGGGAGAAGGGTAGCGATTGGAGCCAGACTTTTCCGGGGCCGCCGAGTGTTGCGAAGAAGAGTCCCTCACCTCCGAACAAGGCAGCTTTGATGCCTCCCACTTGTTGGATATCGAAGCTGATCTGGCTTTCGAAAGCAACCACGCAACCGGTGTCGACATGGAGTATCTGACCCGCCGCCAGTTGGCGTTCCACGACGCACCCGCCGGCATGTACGAAGACCATCCCGTCGCCTTCCAGCTTCTGCATGATGAAACCTTCCCCGCCGAAGAGGCCGGTCAGAATTTTCTTCTGGAAGTGAATACCGATCTGGACTCCGCGGGCAGCCGACAGAAAGCTGTCTTTTTGGCAGATCAGTCTCCCTCCTATGGTTGTCAGATCGATGGGAATGATGCTGCCCGGGTAAGGGGCCCCCAAAGGCTACTTTTGCTTTACCGCTGCCCTCGTGAGTAAAGACGGTGATGAAGAGGCTCTCGCCCGTCAGCAACCGTTTGCCCGCTCCCAGCAGTTTGTCCATGAAACCACCCTGGTCGGCCTGGGCGGAGCCGTCTCCGAAAATGGTGTGCATTTGAATGGAAGTGTCCTTATACATCATCGTGCCGGCTTCAGCGACCGCACTCTCCCCGGGGTCGAGTTCGATCTCGACGAACTGCATCTCTTCACCGAAGATTTGGAAGTTGATCTCATGAGCTGCGCGTCCGGAAATCGGAGGAGGGGGAGACACAGGGGCGGAGCCCGAGCCTGTCAATTCGGCGACTTGCGAAATCGGGAGCCATTCGCTGTAGCCGTCTCTCCAAACGTGCCCATTTGGATTGGATCGGGCTTTCGCCTGGGCTTCTGAATCATTGAAAGGGCCTGTCTGTTGCCCGTCATAGCTGAAATGCCACTCTGCCATATCATTCTCCTAAGCAGCGGTTGAATTAATAGCTACACTAGTTCTCGATCCCAAACTCTTCATGCAAATGCTGAACGACTTCGCTGGGCAGGTTGAGGCCGGATCGCAACTGCTCCAGGTAGCGCCTCTCGGCATCCGTGTCGACCTCGATCGCGGCTAGAGAGACAGCGTATATTTGAACACCGAATCGCGGATTCTTGACTTGGGAAAGGATGTGCTCGAGGGTCGGAGGAGCTGTCAATTGCTGATCTAGGAAGGTCTGCTCCTCGGCCGAGAGTCCCGCTTCGGCAATGCGCTCGTGAATCGATTGTAGTTCCAGCTCATCGATTTCCCCATCGGCATTCGCCGCTGCCACCATGGCTTGCACCAACAGGACCGCCTCCGAGGGGCTCGGTACAGTGCTGGCGGGAGGAGGTGGAGGTGTCGAGACTGAAGGTCCCGGAGGAGGAGGAGGAGGAGCGGCAGCAGACGCTCCGCCGTAGGCGGGTCCAGCTGTTGAGGGTGCCGCCGGGGCTGAGCCCGAGCTGTTCGAGGTTTTCTGGGTAAAGTGCTCGAATGCGGCGACCGCAATCCCCAGCACTCCCATCCCCAGCATGGAACCGCCCACCAGCCGTCCCAATCCGGAGCTTTTCCGTCGGCTCCGCCTCCGGCGTCGCCGACCCGATCTCAGGCCACCCCTGAGCAGACTTCCCAAAAGCTTCTCTGCATTGATCATGTGTCAATCTCTCCCATCTCTCCCAAGTCCCGACCGTGTCAGTTTAGGCAGTTGGCCTGTGACGGTCAAGCCTACTTTCTGAGCCGCTTGTCGAGGATCTCGAGGTTGAGCAAAAGTTCTGCCAGGGTGCGCTGAAGAGTGTAATACCATCCCGGCCAGCCTTGGAAGAGGAGACCTTTGAAGAGAAGGCAGTAGAGCGGCGTGAAAAGGACGGCCGGACCCCCTATCAGGCGAATTCGATCGACTCGATCCAGCTTCTCGGGATCGGCCGAGAGCAGTTTGACGGCTTCCAGCCTGGCGTACCTGAGCTGCGATTCGAACCACTTCGAAAGCGACTTGCGGTCATCGTGTGCGAGTGAATTCCGAAGCTCCCCCACCGGACCTGAAATCTGCAGGCGCTGAGTATGGCCGTCGTCCCAGTAGGAACAGCTTTGGCGATCGAACAGAACAGGGCGGGGAGGATACAAGCTGGCGCCCAGGGGGTGACCGAAAATCTGGTAGACGAATGAAGTCAAGTAGGCCGATAGTCCACGCTCGTTCTCGCATTCCCGCACTTCGTCCACCCACTCCGGAGGGATCATGTAGTCGGCATCGAGGCAGAGCACCCAGTCGGTCTCGGCCCGGGAGACCCCGAAGTTCCACTGCCGCGCGTGGCTATCAAATTGCCGCACGATGAAAGCGGTGTTTGCATAGGACGCCACGATCTCTGCGGTTCGATCCTGGCTGCCGCTATCAATGACGACCACTCGTCGTGCCCACGCGAGTCTCCCCAGGCAACGCCCGATATTGGCTTCCTCATTAAGGGTGAGGACGACCGGTGTGATCTCTTCCAGATTCATAATGACCAGGGTAGTTGCGGTTTCAGAAGGGAATCCAAGGGACTAGCGCATCAATTCTTGGCGAAAGGGAGTCTATTCAGCCCGACTCTTCCATTGCTGATGACCAAAACTACATCTTGGATCGTGCGGATATCCTGCAGCGGGTTGCCGACCACGGCAATCACATCGGCCTCCTTTCCCACTTCCAGGGAGCCGGTTCGATCTTCGATTCTGAAGAGTTCAGCTGCCCTCAATGTGGCCGATTGGAGTGCTTCGAGAGGACTGAGTCCCAGTTCACTGAAAGCGACGACTTCGAGAGAGATACGGAGCAGGCTTTCCGGTCCGTAGCCGGTATCGGCGCCGGTGACGATCGGCACTCCCAGAGCGTGAGCCCGCCTGACGGTACTCGCGAGCTGAGGGAGCATGTGCGCCCCCCGCAATCGAAGAACCGGATTGTCATAGTCTCCGTCCGGCTCGGTCAGATCGACGACGGTGGAATAGGTTGGGACAAGATAGGTGCCCCGTTGTTTCATCAGGCGGAGGGTCTCATCCGAGAGATAGGTGCCATGCTCGATACTTCTGACTCCTGCCTTGACCGCAGCGCGAGCCCCCTCATCGCCATGCGCGTGGCAGAGGATTGGGACGTCTTGCCGGGCGGCTTCTTCGACGACTGCTCGCAGTTGGGCTTCGCTATAAACCTGCTTTCGAGGATCCGTGTCAGGCAATCCAGCTCTTTCGGTTCCCCGGGTCTTGATCACGTCGACATCGTGCTTGAGATTGATTCGCACCAGCTTACGCAGCTCGTCGAGGGAATTGACACCTCCTGAGAGTTCCGCCAGATCGAGGTCGGCGAGGACCGCATCGCCCAGATTAGTAGTCACGAAGATGCCGGCTGCCAGGATGTCAGGGCCGACCACAAGACCCGCCCGAACCAGTTCTCGCAGAGCGACATCTCGAAAGGATCCGACACTTGCGCTCCGCACCGTCGTGACGCCTGATTCGAGCGCTCGGCGCGCCTCGGCCAGAGTGTCCAGATGGGTATGCGCATCCATCAGCCCCGGGAGCAGGAACAGTCCGTTAAGGTCAATTCTCTCGGCCCCCGCAGGGATTCGGTCTGCTGCCAACGAAGAAATCTTGCCACCACTCAGAATAACGGTTGTGGGAGCACTGACATTCCCGGTAGATACATTGATGATTCTGACGCCGGTCAGGGCGAGGTCGGGTCTCGAGAGCACTCCATTCTGTCCTGTCGCTGGAGTTGCGAAGGCAAAGACCATAAGCAAGATTGAGATGCCGCGTGTAATCACCACTCTATTCTCCTCGGGAAAAGGATCTGGTCGAAGGGGATACAAGGTCGGATCAGGATTGCACAGGGCCTCGGTTCGCGCAACCTCTGGGGGAGCACCGACTTGAGGAGCCTTCCATCGATCGGCTACTATAAGAGCGGATCTGGAACCTCAATCGGGCAACCCCGATTCGGTGTTGAATCTAGATCTCATGGCCACTCCGAATGCCTATGCCCAAGTTGCGCAAAGCTCCGTCGGACCGTGCGTAGGGGCCCGCCGGAGAACGGATGTTACGGCGGGTTTCGATGCTCATCTGCATTGTTCTGGCTGTAGGCGCAAGCCCCACCGCTGTGGGGTGGCTTTTTTCGGCAGACGGACGGTTGGACTTCTCCTTCATCCTCTTTTGTCTGCGCAGTTTTCAGGTTGTGTTCTTGGGGCTGGCGGCCGCTCTTTATTGGAGTGCATCTACGGTCGGCCATATCTTTCGGCTAAGCTTGGTCAACGGAGTCATCTTTTCGATGGCTCTCTTGCTGATCGAAGTCTTCTTCGGGAATTGGTTTATCGAAGACAATCTGAACATCCTGAGTATCCCCCGGAATCAGGATGCTACCTACCAGGTGTCACAGCTCTATCCGAGAGAGGAGCCGGTTCACTATCTGACGGACGAGCACGGATTCCGGGGAGCCTATTCCGATATCTCTCAAATCGACATCCTGACTTTGGGAGGGAGCACCACAGTTCAACTCTTCATCGACGAAGAGGAGACCTGGCAAGCAGTTTTGCGACGGGAGTTTGCCGAGGCCGGAACACCGCTTTCCATTGTCAACGCCGGGATCGATGGACATTCGACCTATGGGCACGTGCAGGCGTTCCCCCTATGGCTCGACAAGATACCCGGCTTTCATGCCCGCTATATCCTCTTTTACATCGGAGTCAACGATCTGTACCAACTTGGGGATACGGGGTACCAGACTTTTGGCGCGATGGCTCGAATCCCGCTTGATTCGGCGCGCTGGATGGGATATCTGGGCGAGCGAAGTGCCCTGATGCACCTCTTTACGACGGTTCGGAACACGTTCCGTGCCCACCAGGCCGATCTAGCTTACGAAGGGAACTCGTTTCAGAGGGAGTCGGTGACCTGGATCGAGCACTCACTGCTCCAAGCTTCCGACCATGATCGGCTGACGGAAGACCATGTCGCTCTCTATCAGGCGCGCGTGAGGGAACTGATTCGCCTGACTCGAGCCCGGGGAGCTGAACCGATCATCGTAACTCAGCGTGTGGCTGTCTACCGCTCGAATGGAGGGCGCATCGAGGGTAGCGCCAAGTTAGCCAGGTTTGGCGAAGAAACGATCAATGGAGTCGATTTATATCAGCTGATGTGGAGGCTATGCGAGGCTGCCGTGACCGCCGCCCAAGCCGAGAATGCAATCGTGATCGATCTAGGCCGAGAGCTGGAATTTGGGGAAGGTGATTTCTACGATCTTGCGCACAATACCCCGGCGGGGGGCCCATAAGCTTGGTCTCTATCTCTTCCAAGAACTCGCGCCGCGGCTGAAATGAGCGTCCGGGAAGTGCGCCGACTCAGCGACTCGTAACGGCGTTCCGGATGTCTTCGACGATTCTCAGGTGGTGGGCGTTATGGATGGCGCACAATCGAATCCAATCCGCTGGTTTCAAGTCCCCGAAAGCGAAGTGTTTTCGAGTGGCCCGACACTGTTCGATGAGGTTCGCCTGGAGAGCGAGCCCATCCCATCGCTGCCTCGACTCGTCCAGTCTTTCCAGCAGGAACTCCGGAGAATGTTCATCTGGTCGCATGACTTCAGGAGCCTGTCCGGTACCCCTGCCGAAGCCCCCTTTGCGAAAGATCGCTTCCGTGTAGCTGGCCCAACCAGCACCCTTCTTCGGCTCAGGCTGGGCCAGGCACTGTTGGATCATCTCGCCCATGAAGAAAGTCGCCAGAGCAATGTGCCCGGCGTGCATTCCACTGCTCCACTCAGAGACTTGTGGGCTCAATTCTTGGAAAGACTCTGGCTTTTTCAGGATTTCGCGTAGTGGCCCCCACTGCTGTATGACCTTGGCAAGATCAGATTTTGGTTCCCATTTATCAACCCGAGTCGGAGGAGAGCTTTTTTCCGGCATGAAAAGTATTCTGCAGCCTCCGGGCAGAGGCCGTCAACAGCTACTCAGGCAGTCAATGTCTCTGTGGGGTAGAATCTCTAACTCCAAGGCTGGAAGGGAGGCCGCTCAAATGCGCGTAGGGGACCGTCACTATAGAACGATCTGGCTGAGCAAAGAGGATCCGCGGGTGGTGCAAATCATCGATCAGCGTTCTCTTCCCCATAAATTCATCGTCGAGGATCTAACATCGGTAGACGAAGTCGCCGCCGCAATCAAAGACATGCACGTTCGAGGCGCGGGATTGATCGGGGCAACTGCCGGGTACGGGATGTACATCGCAGCTCTGGAAGCGGCAGAAGCTCCCTACTTCCCGGCGTTTGTGAATCTCTTAGAAGCTTCTGCGGAAAAGCTCAATCGAACTCGACCCACCGCTGTCAATCTGGAATGGGCGACTGCGCGGCAGCTGGAATCGATTCGGGATTTGGCCACTGATGTGCCAGGGGGAATTGCCGTGGCCAAGAAAGTGGCCACCGAGATTGCCGATGAGGATGCCGAATTCTGCCGTCGCATCGGGGAGTACGGCTTGGAGCTGATTCGCCAGATTGCTGCTCGCAAAGGAGGAGAGCCGGTCAACGTATTGACCCATTGCAATGCCGGCTGGCTGGCTTTTGTTGACCATGGGACCGCGACTGCGCCCGTCTATGCCGCTCACGCGGCCGGGATTCCGCTCCATGTCTGGGTAGATGAGACACGCCCTCGCAATCAGGGGGCCCAGTTGACGGCCTGGGAACTGGGACAACACGGTGTGCCCCATACCGTGATCGTCGACAACGCCGGTGGCTACTTAATGCAACAAGGCAAGGTGGACGTCGTAATCACCGGGACCGACCGAACCACTTTTACCGGCGACGTAGCGAACAAGATCGGGACCTATTTGAAGGCGCTGGCGGCCCGCGACAACAATATCCCCTTCTACGTCGCCTTGCCCTCCTCAACCTTCGACTGGAAGATGCGCGACGGAGTTCGCGAGATTCCGATCGAAGAACGCGATCCCTCGGAGGTTCGGTTCGTGGTGGGCGCCGAGGAGGGAGAGATCAAAGAGGTCCTGATCATGCCTCGAGACAGTCCCGCCGGAAACTACGCCTTCGATGTGACCCCGAGCCGCCTAGTTAGCGGGTTGATCACCGAACGGGGAATCTGTGAAGCGTCGGAAGAGGGCGTGCTCCGCCTCTATCCGGAAAAGAGGGGATGATCTCCTTGCTTATTGAATAGCTAGACGAACTCGGCAAGCAGCCAGGACAGCGCTAACCCGGATCATTCAGGCGTTGTCGGCTGCAGAGCCGGGATCATCCGCGCTGACCGCTGTGGCATGGGAGCCTGTTGCCGTACTCTTCAGGCTACTCAAGATCACGACGCTCAGCCGGATTCCAAAGCGGTAGCTCAGGCTTTCCAGTGCCTGCCCAGACTAGAAAATGACGATCCGGTCCCGCACTCCAAATCGTCGCGCTTCGATCGCAGAGGATGACTCCTTCGCCGTGATGCGAGCCGATTTGAAGTGCTGCGGCGGGATCGCTGGACGAAAACTTGACGATTTTCTAAGAAATCGAGCTGCCGCTTTGGTATCCGGGACAGTCGTCCAAAGATCGCTGGATTACTACACCGAGTCGAATCTGAAGGATCGGCTGGACAAAGAAGTTGATCCCCATGGCGCGTGATTGTTGTTGGAATATCGTTCACGAAACAGACTACAACTGGAAGACTACGCTTGCGGGGCTTCCTCCCTACTAGCTTCCCACCTCCTGGCGAAGCAGCTCGAAGAAATTCTGGATGAGGATGACCTTGTCCCGCTTTTCTTCGACCTGCTCTTGGGCCGCCATTAACACGGCAAAACGCTCCCCATCTGGGTGCAAATCGTATTCGAGAGCAGCTGCCCGGTTCGGGATCCTCACCTCCGACCACAAACGCGGCCTGGTTGCCTCGAACGACTCTCCTTCGGCAGAGTAGTCGACCACCATGATCTGGCGGGTCGGCGCCATGTAGAACAACTCCTTGCCATTCTGCGACCACATGGGAATCGAGCCTCCGCCACTTGAAATATGCCGCTGCACACCCGCGCCCGGAAAAGAGCGAACGTAGATCTGAGGTCCGCCACCATCATTTAATTGATACGCCAGCCAGCGACCATCCGGGGAAAAAGCAGAGAAGTTTTCGCTACAACGGCTGTTTAAGAAGGTCGTTACTTGGCCTGGCTTCCAGTCATGAACGGCATCTTGGCGGTTGACACAGAGAGGAACGAACACGTCGTTGCCGGTCAAAGCTGGTTTTCGGGCCTGAGAGCCGCGGAGCACGGCATCAAAGTCATCGAATCCACGGGCAGTTAAGGGACCTGCGGATTAGATCGACGGCCCGTCCTGTGGCTCGAGCGCGGGCGCGGAAAGCTTGCTCAGGTGCAGCCCACGCATTGTAGGAGCCACCTCCTACCATGCGCACAGGCAAACGGAGCACCCCCCACTGCAAGACCATCTCCGAGGCCACATCGCTCGTCGGTCTCTTCTTGTTGGACCCTGGGCTTGCCGAACGCTGCGCTCCACTTGCGGCCTCTGATACTCTCACTTCGGCCTCATCGGCTCGGCAGTCGATCACAATTGGCTCCTTTTTGGGCTCTGATTCCCACCCGTTTCCGAGTCTCCAACAAGAAGTCTCTGCGATTGCATTTCACGCGGCTACATTCTCTTCGCCGGTGGTGCTACCCTGAGGCACCCGTTTTCGCACCTTGCCGGAGGAGAAATCTATGCTGAGCGAGTTTCGTCATGCCGTACGCTCGATCTGGAAGGATCGGATGGTCTCTCTGTTAGTGATTGTGACCATGATGGTCGCCATCGGTGCCAATTCGATGATGTTCAGCATCGTCAACGGCGTGCTCCTGAGACCTCTGCCCTATCCACAACCGGATCGCTTGATCTTCCTCTGGGAAAACAATATGGATCGGGATCTTCCCAATTCTTCGGTATCGGCGGCTACCTACCTCGACTGGCGGGATCGCTCGAAAAGTCTCGAGGGCATCGCAGCCTATCGTTATCGCGGGAATGTGCTCGATCAGGACGGAGAGCCGGAGCGAGTGGTTTCGATCGAGATGTCTCCCCGCACGTTCCAGGTCCTGGGGAGTCGAGTTCACCTGGGACGGAGTTTCGAGGAGGCAGACGAAAAACCTGGTCAGGGCGCGATTGCTCTCCTCAGTTTCGGAACCTGGCAGCGTCGATTCGGTGGGGATCCGGGGATTCTGAATAGTGTGCTCCGGTTGGACGGAGTTCCCCATACCGTGGTCGGCGTGATGAATTCTGAGTTTGTATTTCCGCCCGGCGATCCGGAGGTCGAATTGTGGTTGCCGCTTACCCTTGATCTGGAAGCGCTTCCCTCGCGGCCCCACCGCATGTATAACACCATCGCCCGGCTGGCTCCGGGAGTCACTCTGGCTCAGGCTCGTCAGGAGATGTCGCTGTTGGCGCAGGAAATTGCGGAGGAGAATCCGACTTCCAACCAGGGATGGGGGATCACCGCCCGCCCGGTCCTCGAGTCTCTGATCGGCGACTTGAAAACGATCTTGTTACTGCTACTCGCTTCAGTCGGCATTGTGCTCCTGATCGGCTGTGCCAATGTGGCCAACTTGCTGCTCGCCAAATCGTTGCGGGTACAGCGCGATTTTGCAGTCAGGGCTGCCCTGGGAGCCAGCCGTAACCAACTCTTGCGCCGCTCTCTCCTCGAGAATCTGTTGCTGACGCTGACCGGAGCGATCCTCGGACTGGGGCTCGCGTGGGCTGGTCTGCCGTGGGCTCTGCGCCTGTTGCCCCAGGGTGTGCCCCGCGTCGAGGAGATCCAGATCGATTCGATGGTGCTTCTATTCACGCTTTCGGTGAGCGTGTTTGCAGGCCTGGCCATCGGGCTCCTGCCGGCGATCCGAGTACTCCGCTCCAACCTTGTGGAAGTGCTCCAGGAGAGCACCCGGGGAGCGGTCCTGAGTGCTCGAGGGCGGAGAGTTTCGCAAGGCCTGGTGTGTGCTGAAGTGTTGCTGGCCTTTCTCCTGCTGGCTGGCGCTGGTTTGCTGGTGAGGAGTTTTCTCAGTCTCTTGGAGGTCGATCCTGGGTTCCGGAAGGACTCAGTCGTTGCGGTGGCGCTGTCTTTACCGCGAGCCCGTTACACCTCCCAGCAACAAAAACAGTTTGTCAATGAGCTGTTGCCGCTGATTCAGCAGCTGCGATCAACCAATGCAGCTGGCATCGTTTCCGCCCTGCCTCTGAGTCCCCTGGGTACCGAGTTCGATATGCCTTTCTCGTACCCGGGACTGGAAGTGGCCTCTCCATCGGAGCGCCCCACCGCGAAGTATCGAGCTGCCACAAAGGGTTATCTGAAAGCGATCGGCATTCCCCTTCTGAAGGGACGCGGTTTCGATTCCTTCGACCGTGAGGATGGGCGCAAGGTGACATTGATCAATCAAATGATGGCGGACAAGTACTTTTCCGATCGGGATCCGGTTGGACAAGTGCTTCAAATGCCGATGGTGGGAGAAACAGAGGTGGTTGGGATCGTCGGAAATGTCCGGCATTACGGACTCGAGTCCGATGTCCAGCTTGCCCTGACCGACCTCCACGTGGTTGCCAGCACGCCCCTTCGCGATGGGAGTCAGGCAGTCGCTGAAATCCGGCAGGCCATTCTCACGATCGATCCTGAGTTGCCGATTACCCGCGTGCTGACGGCTGAAGGCCTGCTCGCCGATTCCGTGGCCGCTCGTCGAGTCAACGCCGTTGTCATGCTCTCAATGGCTCTGATAGCAGCGTTCCTGTCGGCTCTCGGGATCTATGGAGTTATTTCCTACCTGGTGGCGCAGCGGGTCAGTGAATTGGGTTTGCGCATGGCAATCGGTGCCCACGCTTCCGACATTGCCTGGCTGGTGTTGCGGCAAGTTCTCGTGCTAGTGGCAGGAGCTACAATGGTAGGCCTCCTGGTGGCCCAGCTTGGCGGCCGGCTCATCCAACAGCAGCTGTTCGCAGTTCGTCCCAGCGATCCGGTGACCTACATCGTCGTGACCCTTGGAATCCTGCTTCTTGGTCTGCTGGCGGCTGGTTTGCCAGCTTTACGGGCGTCTCGTATCGATCCAGCGGATGCACTTCGAGCTCGCTAAGAAAGTTTGTCTGGGATTTATCTTTAATCTTGAGTCAAGTTCGGTGGTCGGGGGTTGTCATATCGGGCAAAGCCTGGGTCAGCCGAACGCTGCGCTCCCGCTTGCGGCTCTGATAGTCGTGCCTTGAAATTCACTGTGAGTCGATAACCGGACCGTAGCGTTGGAATGCCGGCTCTCAGAGCGCCAAGCGGGAGCGCGAGCGTGGGGAAGCCAGACTCACTGGCACCAGGACTTCGTCGCCTACTCCGACTCCAAAGCGCTTCTGGGATGAACTTGCAGGGCTCTCCGTGCCGGGATCAGTGTTCCCGCGATTCCCACCAGTAAAAGCAACAAGGCAACCGAGCCAAAGGTGGTAGCGTCAGTCGGGCTTATTCCATAGAGCAGATGAGCCATGAGGGGAGTGAGAAGACGAGAGATCACGATTCCCGCTCCTAATCCCAATCCCATCGAGAGCGCAGTCTGGCGCATTACCAGCCCCAGAATGCGCTTGCGGGTGGCGCCTAATGCCATCCGGATGCCGATTTCCCGAAGCCTGCTTCCTACCAGATAAGAGGTGACGCCATAGAGTCCGATGGCCGCTAGAAGCAGGGCGATCAACCCGAAACAACCGAGCACAAGCAGGGCAAACTGAGTGGGAGCGAGAGCGCCGTCAACCAGATCTGAGATCGTCCTCACTTTGGCCATGGTGGCTTGCGGATCCAATCGGCGCAGGGCGGCTTGCACCGGCAAGACGATATCACCTGGATTGCCTGCGGAGCGGATAGCAAAATAGTTGCGTCCCGTCACGGGTATTGCAAAGGAGGGAAAGAAGATCGTGGGGCGGGAGTCGCTCTGCAGATTGGAATGTCGCATGTGTTCCACGACCCCCACGATTTGCGACCATTCTCCGTTACGTCCGAGTTGACCGGTCTGAATCCTCTTGCCTATTGGATCTTGCCCGGGCCAAGTCTCCATCGCTAGTTTGTGATCGATGATCGCCACGTCTTCCGGGTCGGAACGAATGAACAATCTGCCCGCGATCAGCCGCGTCCCCATGGCCGTGAAGTAGTTCGGACTCACGAAGCGATATCCGCAAGCGATCCCATCTTGATCCGAGGACTGCAGTTCTTCGGTATGGAATGTCCCGCCGTAGGTGCCGCCTCCCAGTGGAATTCGATTGGAATAACCGGCCGCCAGTACCCCCGGTAAGGACGCTAGTTCCTCAGTGAGTTGCTGGAAGAAGAGTCGAGTCGGCTCTCCACCGACGACTCTACTGGATGCGGTGACGGACAGTGTGAGCACAGATTCTGTGTCGAATCCGGGGCGAATCTGATGCAGTGATTGAAAGCTCCTGCGGAGCAGAACAGTGCCTGCCAGCAGAGTCAGACACAGAGCGACTTCGGTGGCAATCAGGAAGCGTCCGCCCCCGATTCCGCGATGTTGGGGGGAGTTGGCCCGGCTTCCGCAGAGCTGTACCAGATCGAGGCGGGAAGATCGGATGGCTGGGGCAAGCCCAAATAGGAGAGTGGATGCCAGGGCCAGTATCAGAGCAAAGAAGAAGGCTCCGGAGTCGACCGATATGGATTCGATCCTGGGGAGCCTGACCGATGGGAGACTGAGCAGGAAACGAATCCCACCGATTGCGAAGATCATTCCGAGAAGGGCGGCAAAACTCGAGAGCAGCAGGCTCTCTAGCCCGGATTATGCAAGAGATCCGGATTCGAGTGGATTGGGGACCAGAAAAAATGCCGTAGCTCTCTGATATAAAAAGGTTTATTAAACAAATCCTTATCGGAGAACTACGGCAATGTCAAACCCAGTCTGTCAGACCACCCTGGCATTTCACTCGCACACACAAATCACGGCTCGTTTTGATGGTGGGAACCTGACTTCCGATGCCGGATGGCTGTTGTTTGGTTCCCTGGATCGGCAAGATCGACTCTGCGAGGACTTCAGTTCGTGTATTGCGGATAGCCGGGACCAACGCTACGTTCGTCATGAGCAGTTAAAGCTGATCCGACAACGAGTCTTTCAGATCGTTGCCGGGTACGAAGACTGCAATGACGCGGACACGCTGCGCTCGGATCCCATGCTCAAGACCGTCTGTGATCAGTTACCTGAGAGCGATCCTGACTTGGCCACCCAGGCAACTTTTTCCCGTTTGGAAAACTCTGTCAGCAAGAAGGATCTCATGCGTCTGAGCCGGGGGTTCCTACAGCGTTATGTCCGCTCGCTGAAGAAGAGACGCCCCGACCAGGTCATCTTGGACCTGGACAGTACTGACGACCACACTCACGGCCAACAGGAATTCTCTTTTTACCACGGCTATTACCGAAACCACATTCTGCATCCTTTGCTGATCTTCGATGCCGTTACGGGGGACCTGGTCACTGTCGTATTGAGGCCTGGAAACAAGGGGGCTGCCTCTCACATCGTTCCTATTCTGAAACGAATCGTGAAAGCCATTCGACGAGAAGTTGGCAAGGAACTTCAAATTGAGATCCGGGCCGACAGCGGCTTTGCCACGCCTCGGCTCTACGAGTTCTGTGAATCTGAAGAGAACAAACTCCAATATGTCATTGGGTTAAGCCGGAACCCCCGCCTGCAACGGATGGTCGAGCCGATGCTCGAGTCGACTCGACTCAGGTTCGACGAGTTCGAGGAAAAACAGCGTCAGTTTGACGAGTTTCTTTATCGAGCCAGCAGCTGGGATCGATTCCGTCGCGTCATCGTCAAAGTGGAAGTCGACCATCGGGGGATCAATCGTCGCTTTGTGGTCACCAACCGAGACGATCTCTCTTCCCAGTCCCTTTATGATCACTACACCGATCGAGGACAGTCGGAGAACTTCATCAAGGCTTTTAAGAACCATCTGAGTATGGATCGGCTGAGCTGTCATCGATTCCTGGCCAACCAGTTTCGACTTCTCCTGCATGGGCTGGCTTACCAGATGTTCGTCCGACTCCGCGATTATCTGTATGGAACCCCCTGGCAGAAACTCGAAATCGAAACTTTGCGTCGCCGGGTCCTCAAAATTGGGGCGCGGGTTCGACAAACCACTCGACGCATCTGGGCCCATCTTTCCTCCGGCTTTCCGGAGCAGGCCCTTTTCCTCCTCGTCTTGAATCGCCTTAACTCCAGCTAGCCTCTCCTAGCTCCCGAATGATCGTTTAGGACACTCATTCAGGCCCAACTCCGTCTGAAATTCACTCCCCCACCTACTCCACACGGCTCGTCCACAGAGATCCCTCGAAAATCCGCCTGTCGCACCTTCGATCTCCCGATTTGGGCCACTTTCGACTCTCTTTTCAACTCCGGCCTACGGTTCTTGCATAATCCGGGCTAGCAGAACCTGACGAACTACGCGCCTGGGTCCTGCCCCCAATGCCGCCCGGATTCCCAGCTCTCTTTGTCGCTTCTGGTTTCTGACCAGCAAAAGGTGGGCTACGTTGAAGCAGGCGATCAGGAGTACGAAGCCGACGGCTCCCATGAGTATCTGGAGCATTGGGCGAGCCGCTCCTACTATGTCGTCCAGAGCACTGCGAACGATTATCCGTAACTCGCCTTCTTTCAGTTCGGGACGGATTTCCCCGAGAAAATGATCAAGCTCGGTCTGGGCAGCTTCGACCGAGGCTCCTTCTGCCAGCCTTCCGGCAACTCTTAAGTAGGCGAGAACTCGATCGTCGCTCCTGAGCCACTCCTCCGGCATTGGCCTCCAGAGCTCGTGCTCTTCCAGCACTCCATCGAGGGGCGGCAGATTGGGATTACTGCCAGAGGGCAATATCCCAACCACTTGGAGGGAGCGCTCTCCTACCTGAATCGATTTTCCCAGGATCGCGTGATCTCCCCCATGACGGCGCTTCCATAGCTGATGACTGAGCAGGACAGTATCGGGCTCGGCCGAATTCAGCCCTCGGCCCAACAGGGGTTCGATTCCCAACATTTCCAGATAGCCGGGAGAAACCCAGGCAACACTGACTTCTTCCGCGTCGGCCTCACCCACCAGACTGGCTGTGTTGGACCATCTAGCCTGGACTTGCTCGAGCGTCGTCAGACGTCGGTTCATGTCGTTGAAATCAGCTACTGTCAAGGGTATCTGGCGATTTCCGTTTGTGAAGGTCCAGACCGTCACCAGTCGATCCGATTGGGGGAAGGGAAGTGGACTCAGTAACACTCCTTGCAAGACGCTGAAGATCGCTGTGTTGGCTCCGACCCCCAACCCCAGGGTCAACCCACATAGCAGTGTGAATGCCCAGTTTCGCGACACACTTCGGGAAGCTACTCTCAGATCCTGAATCCATTCCATCGCAGTTGTCCTCCAAGTCGAAACGAAGATACGTGGGATAGGCAGAGCGGCCACCAGCCGCTCGGGCGCCACTCGAAGGAGGACCGCGATCGCTTCCTTCGAATACCAGAAGTAGGCCTCTCGTCGCGAGATCCCGCTTTTTTCTCGATACTTCTCCTCTAAGTCTCCAAGTACGGCCTCCCGGTCTTGGACCGGCAAGCAGAGGCTACAGAGAGCTTGCAGCATGGCCGGTGGGGCGTCTTCTCTTCGTAGCATGGTCGGGATCTTGCCCGGCTGAAGAATGGCGTCAGCCGGGATTCTCCTCCAAATTGTCGAGCTGGTGTTGGAAGCCCGCCCACATGTTTTCGAGGGCCGTCCGAGTCCGGCTGAGTTTATGTAAGCCATGGGGCTCCAGCCAGAAGTAGCGCTTCGCTCTGCCCCCGAGCTCGGGAGTGGGCTCCCCTGTTCGCGACGAGATCCATCCCTTTTTTTCGAGTCTGCGCAGAGTCAGATAGGCCGAGGCCTGGGTAATGGATCGGCCGGTTTGAAGGGCGATTTCGTCGATGATAGTGACCCCGTAAGCTTGGTCACCCAAGCGCAAGATGGCCAGCAGTACGAGATGTTCCAACTCTCCCAAAGCGATGCGGTTCATGGTTCTAGCTTTTAAATACTAATTTTTGATTAGTATATCGAGCAATGTCGATTCGGTCGGTCGCCATTCCGACTAGGAACTGGCCGGGTTTGTCGTTTCCTTTGCCTTTGCCTCTGCTCTTGCCCTTCTTCGACGCGCTCCCATCGGAGAAAGAAAATGCTGGGCAAGGCAAAGGCAAAGCCACGAGGGGAAATCGACAATCCTTGTAAACATTTCTCCGCTTCCCCTCGTATTGCTAGGGGAATATGGAAAACAACTTGTTAATGCCCAAAGGGGCGATGAATGTCTTGATTCTGAAAGCCTTGAATTGGGGGCCTCAGCATGGCTATGGAGTCTCCCGTTGGATACGGGAAATATCTTGCGCGTCCTTTAAGGTCCCGGAGGGGGCTCTCTACCCAGCCCTGCATCGGCTCGAGAAACGAGGATTTGTCGTCTCGGAGTGGGGGATTTCAGAAAACAACCGCAGGGCGAAGTTCTACCGCTTAACCCAGCAGGGTCGGCAGGAACTGCAACATAGCTCCTTGAGTTGGAGACGGGTGGCTGAGATCCTCTCCCGGGTCATCGAGCAGACCGAGGCCCCCTCATGGATGGCCTCCTCATGAAGAAGCCAGCTTGGAAAAGGGTTCTGGATTTTTGGGGACGGGACCTGAAGAGGGAAGTGGAAGAGGAGTTCGAGTTCCATCTGGAAATGCGGGCCCGCGAATTAGTCGGTCAAGGTTTAACTCAACGGGAAGCGAACAAACAAGCCGCCGAGTACTTTGGTCCACGCGAGCCTTTTAGACAAGAATGCACCCTCATCCAAGATCGCTGGAACCGCCAGAACCGACTGCAAGGAGCACTGAACCATATGCTACGTGATTTCTTCTTTGCCTTACGCCAGTTCAGAACCCGAAAATCGACGAGCTTGACCGTTCTCCTCACACTCGGACTCGGGATCGGCATCAATACGGCTGTCTTCAGTCTGGTCCAGAATGTTCTGTTATCGCCACTTCCGTACCCCCATCCCGAGGAGCTGATCCGGGTCTGGGACCGCAACGTTGAGTCGGATCTTCTCTTCTTTTCAGTCTCGGCTCCACACTTTGATGGTTGGAGAGAGGCTCAGACTCTTGCGGCTGTGGGTGCCTATCGAGAGGACTCTTTCAGCCTCGGTTCCGACTCTGAAGTGCAGTTGATTCGCGGTGCTCGCGTTACTTCTGATTTGTTGGCAGTCTTGGCGGTCAAGCCTGAATTGGGGCGAAATCTGGGCGAGGCGGATGACCCACCCGGGGCGGATGCAGTCGTGATGCTCAGTCATGGTCTGAGGAGCCGTCTCTTTGGCGAGTTGACTGACCCGACTGGCGACTCTGTCACACTGGATGGCCAGTCTCACCGCATCGTTGGTGTTCTGCCGCGCGATTTTAAATTTCCTCAGCAGGCCGGAGTGGAACTGGTGGTTCCCTATCAGCTCGATTTCTCAACCGCCCCGCCCACGGCCCACTTTCTTCGCGTGCTCGCCCGTCTGGCTCTGGGCGTCACGGTCGAGACAGCCAGCCAAGCGTTGACGCAGTTGGCCGCCGACTCAGATCGGGAGCAGGGAGAAGATGGCAAGGGATGGAGTGTAGTCGCGCGGGACTTGCAGGAGGCTACGGTTTTCGATGCTCGTGGATCGCTCTTGCTGCTGATGGGGGCCGTGCTAGCACTGTTGCTGATCGCCTGTTGCAATGTTGCGCAGCTCTACCTGGTGCGGGGCGTTGCTCGAAGGCGGGAGTTTGCCCTGAGGGCAGCTTTGGGGGCCGGCCGCTTCACTCTGATGCGGCAACTGTTGATTGAGGTTTTCGTGGTGAGTCTGGCTGGAGCCTTTGTGGGAGCTGCAGTCGGGTGGTTCGGCCAGCGCGTCCTGATCTCCCTCCTGCCGGAGGATCTTCCTCGACTCAATGAGACCGTTTTCAATTGGGAGGTGGCGCTGTTTGGATTCCTACTCGCCCTGGGTTGCGGCTTGCTCGTAGGATGTTTTCAAGCCCGTTTTGCAAGCCAGGCGATCCGCCCCTCCCTCAATTTGAGGCAGGGCGGAGGGCTTTCACGCCGCACGACGCGCTTTTTGGTCGCAGCCGAGGTGGCGGTTTCGTTGGCTCTTCTGGTGGGCGGTGCGCTCCTGACTCAAAGCTTCATCCGCCTGGGTCGCGTGGACCCGGGTTTTACCACATCGGCAGTTTCACGAGCGTCCATGACGATACCGGCATCGGCGCCGGAACAAACTCCGGATCGCATCCGGCTCATGGCCAGCTTCCGGCAGGAACTCAAGCAAATAAGTGGAGTCGAAGCTGCGGCGCTGGTTCATCGCCTTCCTCTGGATGGGAATTCAGGTTTCCCCTTCCGACCCCGAGAGAATACTTGGGACGATCGTGAACCGATTTGGGTGAACTACCAGGCAGTCAGTCCGGGTTACTTCGACGTGCTTAGGATACCCTTTCTCGAGGGGCGTAATTTTGAACCCGGTGAGGCCTGGCGGCAGCCCCGAGGGATCGTTGTAAAACGGGCCTTGTCCGAGCTCTTTTGGCCCGGAGAGGAGGGACTGGGGAAGCAACTGGGGAGGTCGCAAGAGGGCCCCTGGCTCGAGGTGTTGGGAGTCGTCGATGACGTTCGCGAGGTGGCCTTGTCCAGTCCTCCCCAGCCAGCCGCTTATCTACCCTACGCGTTGGTGCCGGTTCCGTCGATGGAGGTTCTGGTGCGGAGTCCTCGCTCGGCTGGCGACCTGAGCCGAGAAGCCAGCGCTGTGCTGAGCTGGCTGGCGCCATTTCAGGGGATGACTCCGTTTCAACCGCTAGACGCGTTCATGTCTGGCCTGAGAGCACAACCGAGGGCGGGCAGCGTTCTCCTCTCTACGTTCGCGCTACTGGCGACCTTGCTGGCATTGCTGGGAGTGGTGGGATTGGTCTCGGCCACGGTTGCAGGCCGCATGCATGAATTAGGAGTGAGACTGGTTTTGGGTGCCACCCAGGGAGAAGTCGTGAGAGTGACTTTCCGCAAAGGTCTGCTCTCTGCTGCTGCCGGAGTCCCGGTGGGACTCTTACTGGCCTGGGTGGGAAGCCGCTGGCTTTCGGCTTATGTTTTCGAGGTTTCAGCCACCGACCCTATTACCTATCTTTCCATGTCGTCTGTGCTGCTGATGGGAGCCGGCCTGGCTGCCTACCTCCCCTCGCGCCGGGCCGCCCGCATCGACCCCCGGCAAGTGTTGGATTCTCAGGGGTGACCGGCCTTCCTTCCAAGAACCTGAGGAGCTCGACTATTCTCAAGGTTACCCCGAGGCAGCTGCGGCAGGGTTGGCAACGGCAGCTCGAGGCTTGCTTCAATTCGAATCTGCTTTGCTGCCTTGGAAGCAGGCCATGCATTGTAGGAGCCTACTCCAGTCCCAAAGCCTTCAGACCCTGCTCGAAGATGATGTCGCGTGGAATCCCTTTAGCAGCCAGACGGTCCAGGTCGGCCTGGAGCTGAGAGGACATCTGACCGTGTTCGCTCATGAACTGGATCGCTCCCTCATAATCCCCATCTCCCTGAATCGTAAGAATCTCTCGTGAGAGTTGGTTGACGGCGTCAGTCATCTTCTCGAAGTCGATACGGTAAGTTCCATCCGGATTGCGCGCAAAGGCCCCTTTTTCTTCGAAGAAGCCAAAGCGCATGAGATTGGCACGACCGTGAGCGCTGGAAGCTCCGAAGCGGATTGAGCGGAACATGCTGGCTATGAACGTCACAAAACTGTCCATCAGTTCGGTGTCCGGGAGTTCGCCCATCTCTTTCAGTTGAGTCACCATGAAGAGGCCGAGCACGTCAGCCTTCCCTTCTTCAAAACTCGAAGCCTGTTCCTCGAGTGTCTTGCGCACGGTCCCGTTCCCGGTGAGAGTCTGCTTGATTCCCAGTCCGTGAGCCACTTCGTGAAACATAGTGTTCTGGAAGAAGGAGTCAAATTTGATGTGTTGTCTTTGATCGGCAGCGATCAGTTCCTCAGCCAGCGGAATCAATATCTTGTCGAACTTGGCGCGCATGGCGTTCTTCAGCTGGAGCCGTCGAGTTCCTTTTTGAAGCTGGACTTCCTCGTCGTTCGGCAGGTTGATGGCAATCGTCTTTGAGCCGGCATTCGCATCTCCTGCATAGTGGACGGCGTCGTAGGCGTTCAGATCGGAATCCGTGCCCGGTGTTTCGGCTTTGTAGCGATCTTCGACCGGCAGGTTTCGTTGCAATGCCAGCAATAGCTCGGCAAAACGGGCCAGCCGGCCGCTCCACTCCTGGTCCTTCACCAGAATGAAGCACTCATGGGCGGCCTTGAAGCCGAAGAGCTGGTCTTCGTAGGTCTCGATGGTGTTGTCCTTCATGTCCATCCAGGCCAGGTCACTCGCCTGATAGTCGTCGTCGCGCAGAGTCTGGGCCCGGAGCTCCAGATACTTTTTCAGACCCTCCGACTCAGCCAGTGCGGCAGCTTCGCGCAGCTTGGAGGCAGCAATTTCGACCTCGCCGGCAAAGGCTTCGTGGTAAGGGACAGCTTTCAGCGTTCCGTCTTCGGAGCGTCTGACCAGGGTGTACAGGCTGGCGAGGGCTGGATCTTCGGCGGCCGCCGCTTCGAATTCTTCTTTAGTCAGATCGGCCGGGTAGAAGTTGGCGCCGGCCGGCTTGGGAGCGAACGAAGAGACAAAGGGTTGATTGTCCGCCAGCCGGTCCCAGGGTCCATAGTTGATCTCCACGAAGCGGCGGGTGTCGTCATCCGAGATCGAACTCATGAGTGCCGCTCTGTCTCCGTAGGCTTCCTGCCAGTAGATCCGGTTCATGGCCTGAGCCGCGTCGATCAGAACGGGGATCATTTTGCGCTCTTTTTCGCTGAGCCGGGAGATGTCGGTGGTTAGCTGAACCAGGGTGTATTTCGCCAGATTCTGATTCATATCATTGGGGGTTTCTGGGAGCTGGTCATCAGGCTGAGGAGTAGCACAGGTCGCCAGGGCCAGCAAGCTCACTGTAAGAAGTTTGTTCATCGTGGTCGCTCCAGTCTTGTTTGACCGGATCAATTTATCCTGCAGCCGAGTCCAACGCAAAGTGTCTCGCTTGAAATTTTGGACGCACCCCCACCCGGGGGGGAACCGGGGCCCCTACTATATATAACGTCGTTCTTCGGAATTGTGCGAAGAGCATGGGGCCGCCGGCGGCGGGCGGGAATTCGTCAGTCAGGCGTTTTGCCGGGAGTGAGATCGCCCACTATCAGGACTCGGAAACCGCCCTGGGAAAGACCTGATCCATGGGCTCTGTTGCGATACCATTTGCTCTGTAGAATATGAAAGGCCGAATCCGACTCATCCACTGGGATCCGGAAGAAGCTGAGAAGAAGGGACGTCTTCTCTCGGATCAGGGGTACTCCGTCGACGGCGAGCCCCCCCGCGACTTCCGTTTTATGCAGCCTCTGCGACAAGACCCTCCTCGGGCCGTCATTATTGACATTAGCCGAGCTCCCGCCCGAGGCCGGGATGTGGCCTTGATGATTCGCCAGAGTCCGCGGACCCGTCATATCCCCATTCTCTTCGTCGGGGGAAGCGAGCCCAAAAAGAGCGAGATCCGGGAGCAGGTTCCGGATGCAATCTATCTGTCTTGGGAGGGGGTTGACCAGCTTCTGCAGAGGCTCTCGCAAGGACGTTCGATTGTTACTCCTGAATCCCACACCCTCTTCGAGGTCTATAAAGGCCGCAGCCTGGTTCAGAAGCTCGCATTGAAAGAAGCCGAAAGAGTCTCGGTGATCGATCCTCCATTAGGTTTTCGTCGGAAACTGGGTTCCCTGCCGCCGCGCCTAGTATGGATCGACGGCCTGGAGGAAACGGTCGACCTGGTGCTGCTCTTCGTGCTGGAACTCGAGGAACTGCGGAGTTGGCTGGACACCATCTTGAATCTCGATTCCACACCCCGTCTCTGGATCTGCTGGCCCAAGAAAAAATCGCCGATACGCAGTGATCTGAGTGCTTCCGTGATCCGGGAGGAGGCACGCAGTCGAGGGATGTCCGAGTACAAAGTTTGTTCTATTGACGGAGTTTGGACGGGGAAGCTCTTTCGCTTGCCTGGGAGCCTCGGCACCTGTGAAGGGTGACTTCTTTACCCTTACCATTGCGTCAAAATTTGGTCCGGAGGGCATAGGAAATGAGGTAAAGAACTTGTCATTTTCCTTCCTGCGGGGACCTGAAAAAAGAAAGCTACTGCTTTGGAACGGGCCTTCCACAGGCTGTCTCACAGCCTCCCGGGCAAGCTTCAAGAGAGTGATTTAAAAACCGTGAGAGGGGCCTTCCCAGGCCGCGAACGGACCGTCAGGCCCGACTACAAAGCTCTTATTTTCAATAAGATCGCCGCCTGGGAATGCGCCTCGGTTTTGAAATTCCGTTTTCCTGAAAGGCCAAACTACCGGTTATGGCTAGTTTTGAGACAGCTTGTTCCAGCCTGAGCTACGAGCCGAGTGCTCTCAGCATGCGCCGAGCTCTAACGCACCCGCTCTTCCGGTCACCGTGACAAGCACTTTAGACGCTTGCGGTACCGGCCTCGCCAATCGCATCCCACGTTCTCTCACCGACCTCGCAACCTGCCAGCACAAATGCTCACTTCTGCTTCGGAAAAAGAAGAATGAAATTGTCATATTAAGTCTTGTCAAATAAATAGTTTGTGAAAGGTTGACGGTTTTTTTCTTGCGCCCGGGCGGCGGACATTCTAAAAGAGGTGGATGAAACCTGGCCTCAAGAAGCCTTCCCTGGCGAGTTTTGAATATGCTTTCAAGAACATTGTTTGGCCTCGCCGGCGCCTGGTGTTCATCGGCTTCGTGCTGATCATCATCAATCGCCTCTCCGGCCTGGTGTTGCCCGGGGCTAGTAAGTATCTGCTGGACAACGCCATCGGAAATGGGGATTTGGAGCTGATGCGCTGGATCCTGTTGGGCGTTGGAATCGCAGTCGCACTGCAAGCTCTCACGTCTTTCTTGTTGACCCGCCTCCTGAGTGTCGAGGCGCAGCTTTTGATCTCCGAACTGCGGGCTCGAGTGCAGCGCCATGTGGTGCATCTACCCGTCAGCTACTTCACGGGTACCAAGACCGGTGCCCTCGTCTCCCGCATCATGACCGATGTCGAAGGGGTGCGGAACCTGGTAGGAACCGGTCTGGTACAGCTGGTTGGAGGAGTGCTGACCGCTGTGGTAGCCCTCTCTTTGTTGATCTCCATCGATGTCTGGATGACCATTTTTCTGGTCGTTCCACTGGCGCTGTTTGGGATCGTATCGATGAAGGCCTTCAGCTACATTCGTCCCGTCTTTCGCGAACGGGGCAAGATCAACGCCGATGTCACAGGTAGGCTGACAGAAACGCTGAACGGGATTCAGGTCATCAAAGGATTCAATGCCGAGCAACACGAAATCCAGGTATTCGAGGCGGGTGTTCACCGGCTCTATGACAACGTCAAGCGTTCGCTCACTACCACCAGCCTGGTGGCCAGCTCCGGAACCTTCCTTTTGGGCGCGGCGGCCCTCATGATCATGGGCATGGGCGGAAGTCGCATCGTGGCCGGCCAGATCACCGTGGGAGATTTCTTCGCCTTTACTCTGTACCTCGGTTTTCTGATCGCTCCCATCCTGCAGATTTCGAATATAGGTACCCAGATCACGGAGGCGTTCGCCGGGCTGGATCGAACCGAGGAACTACTCTCAGTGCCCCGCGAGCAGGACGATCCAGAACGCAGGGAGGCTCTTCCTCGTCTCGAAGGAGACCTGGAGTTCGACGAGGTCAGCTTTTCCTATGAGGACGGGAATCCGGTCTTGACGGAAATCTCTTTTCGGGCCGCGGCGGGTTCGGTTACCGCCCTGGTCGGCAGCTCCGGCTCCGGGAAGACCACGATGGCCGGGTTGGCCGGCTCGTTTCTCACTCCCGACAAGGGACAGGTGAAAGTCGACGGATACGATTTGCGAAATGTTGTTCTCACCAGCTATCGAAGCCAGCTCGGAGTTGTCCTTCAAGACGATTTTTTGTTTGACGGCACGATCCGCGAGAACATCCTCTTTAGCAATCCCGAGGCGACCGAAGAAGCGTTCCTGGGTGCGGTAGACGCCGCCTATGTGTCGGAGTTCACATCCCGCTTCGAGGAAGGACTCGAAACCGTGATTGGAGAGCGGGGTGTCAAACTCTCCGGAGGACAGCGGCAACGGGTAGCGATTGCCAGAGCCCTGGTTGCCGATCCCCGGATTCTGATTCTGGACGAAGCGACTTCGAATCTTGACACCGAGAGTGAACGATATATTCAAAAGAGCTTGGAAACATTACTGGCAGGTCGCACGACTCTGGTCATCGCCCACCGATTGAGCACGATTCGGCGAGCCGATCAGATCCTGGTGATCGAGGAGGGCCAGATCGTGGAAAGGGGAAACCACGAGCAATTGATGCAGCGCGAGGGCCGCTACTTCCATCTCTACACCTACCAGGCAAGGATATAAGAGGAATCAAGTAGCCCAGGCAGCTTGATCTTGCCTGCTAGGAGTAAGAATCTTGCCAGATTCAAAATCTCTCCTACTCTTCGTCTCCACTGCTCTAGTACTGCTCATCGTTCCAGGTCCGGTGGTGTTCTACATTGTGGCCCGCAGCCCCGAGCAGGGCCGGATCGCTGGGCTCGTCTCAACGCTTGGAGTCGGCCTGGGAACAATCGTGCATGTTGCTGTAGCCGCGTTGGGACTTTCTGCGATCGTCATGCGGAGTGCACTGGCATTTAGCGTGGTCAAATACTTGGGAGCTGCCTACCTGATCTATCTTGGGGTGCGTACGCTGCTGGAGCCGCTCGAACCGCGGAGAGTAGAAGACCTTGCACCGAGAAAGCTGTCGAGCCTTTTCTTGCACGGTTTTCTGGTTAATCTTCTGAATCCCAAGGCTGCGCTTTTCTTCCTGGCTTTTCTGCCCCAGTTCGTCGTGCCCGGACACGGATCGACTCTCTCCCAGGTGCTGTTTCTGGGAGGAGTATTCACGACCCTGGCCGTGCTCACGGATTCGACGTATGCCGTAGCTGCTGGCACTGTCAGAGGCTATCTGTCGACGGGCCAGGGTATCGATCGTCTTCGCAGGAACCTCTCGGGGGTAACCTACATTGCCCTCGGCTTGTTGACAGCCGTGTCTGGAAGTGGCCGGAAGCAGTAGGAACCGACGGGACGGCGATGCCCGGTATTCTCAAGACTCGTCCGGATTCGTCGCGCCGAAGGCGCATCGCGATAACAGCCCAGGGCACGGCCCTGGGAAGAGAAGGAAACCGAGGAGGCAGCCTGAAGGGCTGCGCGAAATACTCCTTCGCGAGTTTCGGCAGATCGTCGCCCAGCTTTCCCGCGCTCTCGCTGCCGCTTGGCGCTCTGAAAATTGGGCGCTCCAAACCGCTTTCAGGTGGTCGGCTCCAACCTGATCTTCGAGGCAAAGATATCGGAGCCGCAAGCGGCAGCGCAGCGTCGTTCTCGACCGGAGTTCGACTCCCAAGACCCGTATTCGCAACCACCCCCATTTACTCAGACAGGCTTCCAGTGTCGCCTGCCGCGAACTCAAACCCCATTGACCCGAGTCTGCCCCTCTAGCACCCAAGGAGGGATCGCGCTAAACTGCTCCGATACAGATTCTGACTTGCTGTCTTCAGGAAATAAAGACAGTTAGTTGGGGGCGCGACGAGAGTCGGATCTAGTAATTCACCTGCTCATCGTTAGGAGCGAAAGAGACATGTTTGCAAAAACTTCCGTGCGGTTGTTCTCCATGATCACTCTTTTCGGCGCGGTTGGATGGGCCCAACCCGTCACCATCCTGCCTCACCAGACTCTCGAAGGACTTGGAGGCGTGGTCTCCGGTTCGAGACCCCTCAACGTCCTGAAAGATATCGCGGGCTATAACCGGGACCGTCAGGCAGCGGAGTTCTCCGGTACATGGCACGAGAGTGAGGTGCTGGCAGCGCGAGCTCGGGAATATGGCTATCAGGATGTGGAAATCCTAAAGTATCCGCGCAATCCGATCTGGGATGGGATTCGTGGAGAGCTTTGGGTGATTTCGCCGGTGTTGCGGAAGATCGTCGACTTCAAGGACATTCCCACCGCCTTGGCTCCCGGCAGTGTGACCGGAACCTACGAGGGAGAAATGGTATGGCTGGAGGAGGTGAACGAAGCGACTCTCGAGGGTGTGGACGTTCAAGATAAAGTGGTGGTCACTGCATCGAGTACTCGAGGCGCTTTCCGTGCCGCTACTGGGGCCGGCGCGGCGGGAGTCGTCAATATGAACACTCCCCGTCCAAGCGTCACTCCCAATGCCATTCTCTGGAGCAGTATCGGGCAGCCTGAAAAGGGCTTTGCGTTCAATATTTCAGCGCCCATGCTGGAAGGTATCAAGCGCCTCGGTGTCAGCGGACCGATTCGCTTTCGGGCTGAGATCGAAGCCGAATGGCGTGATGTCGACAACGAAGTGATTACAGCGGTGATTCCTGGCGATGGCTCGACCGACGAGTGGGTTTATCTTTCGGCTCACGTCTTCGAAGGAATCAACAAACAGGGGGCGGCCGAAGATGGTTCAGGTGCGGTTCTCATTCTTGAAGCGGGGCGCACCATCCTGGAGGCCATCCAAAGAGGGTTCGTCAAGCGACCCGCCCGCAACCTCCGATTCATGTGGGTGGACGAGTTCAGTGGCACCTTTGCCTTCCTCAACTCTCACCCGGAGGAGTTCAAGAAAGCCACGGCCGACATCAATATTGATATGGCCGGACAGAATGTGACCCTCAACAACAACGCAACACGCCTTTACCGAATGCCCGATTCCCGTATTCATTTCGTCGCCGATGTGGCGCAGGAGTTCTTCGAATGGGTCGGCATCACCAACATCGAGCGCGTTCACGAGCGACGGGGAGGATATGGCTTTTCCTTTCCCTTGCTGGATCCCTATGGGACGCGCGATGCCTGGCGCTACGTCATCGATCCGTTCTATGGATCGTCTGACCACCAGGTCTACAACGATCGGGGGGTTCCAGCCGTGCTCTTCAATCACTGGCCCGACATGGTCTGCCACACCAGTCACGATCGGCCTGAGTTGATGGATGCCACCCAGATGAAACGGACGGCCTTCATCACCGCCGCCACGGCTCTGGCTACCGCCGGAACTCCTGATATCGATCCCATCCAAGTGGCATCGATGGCCACCGCTCGAGGCCGGTCCCGGGTAGCAGAAAATGTCCGTCAGTGGACCCACTTCATGGCCAACATCGAAAAAGATGAACTGGCTGTATTCTACAGGGATCTCAATGCGGCTTGTGAACAATGGTACAAGCGGGAATTGCGCAATCTGGAATCCGTTTTGGAGCTGACTCGGGGTTCCACCACCGGAACGCCGGGGGTAGCCCAGGCTGCGATTTCCGAGCTGGCCTCACGCCTGCGCGCCGACATGATCACTGAGCGGCGAGCTCTCTGGAGCTACTACAATTCGGTGGCTGCCTCACGTGGCGTCGAGCCGGTCAACCCCGCTTTGAATGCCGCCGAGAGGGAAGCTCAACGCTTGATTCCGGTGATGAGTGGCGAGCTTCCACGTCGCGTGCGTGCCCGAGAGCTGCCAGGATGCGCCTCCATGGAGGTACGCAATTTCATCGACGGCAAACGCAGCGCCCTCGAGATCCGCAACGCAGTCAACAGCGAATACCGCCTGGAGTATGGTCCAATAGCGCTGGACGCGGTCATCGCTCACCTACGGCAACTCGAGGAAGCCGGTGCGGTGCAGTTCCCCGGATCGCGCTCCACTCGCCGTCAGTAGAATTGTCACGCAGATTGTCAGGGCGGATGTTGGTTGTATTGTGGGCAACTGCCGGGGTGCACTTCCTTGACACCTGCTTATTCCCCTGCTAACGTCGCCGGCAGTCAGAAGCTCCTCTTCTTATACTGTTGTTTCTATTTTTGCGAGTGGCTGAGAGGCCGCCGGAAACTGCTTCAGATCGGCCTTCCTTCGCTCGAATCGGGGGAAGATCAATGTCAATTGCAAGAACGGCCTTATTCGGCCTAGTACTTTGGAGTTTATCGGCGACTGCTGGCTCGGGGCAAGGCGTAGCGGGTGGACTAGTCCCAGGGATAGCGGCGACAGTGGCGACCCTGGGACAGGTCTTCATGGGCCCGCTCGGAGGCGGAGTAGTCGCCTTCACCACTGTGTTCGTGACAAATCGGGAACCCAATCAGGAGAGCTGCAATATGTCGATCGTGTTCCACCAGGGTTCGCTGCTTGGCGGAGCACTCCCGTTCATCAACGGACAACCGGAGCTAGTTGCCTTGGCCACCGTTCCGCGCGGCGGAATTCGCTGGTTTAATTTCACAGCCGACGAGGATTTGATCCAGGGGACCGCCACGATTTTTGTAGAGTCTCCCTGTGACGAAGACTCCCTGTCTATCCAGGGAACGTACCACATCGGGGAAGGAGATCAACCGCTTCTCACCGAGAGCTTTTCTGTGAAGCCCAACACTCCCAACAACTGGTTGCGTGATGACCGTTGCCAGGCCATTTCTACGTCAGAGGGGACGAAACCGGCAGCGGAACCGAACGGATTCCCAATTTTCCAGGAGCTTGGAATTGCGACATCCAGCGTCAACCCGGGACAGCCGGCACCTGCGGGCACTTTTCTGGAGATCATGGCGTTCGACCAGAACGGCATATTCATCGACGCCACGACGTGCCCCATTACCGGGCAACATGACCCCTTCTTTCCCGGCCGGTCCTTTGAAGATCTGAACGAAAAAACCACGATGATCTTCTGCCTCCAATCAAACGACGCTAACTACAATTTGGATTTCTCGGCAGTGGGGGTCAACCAGACAGCGTCGAGTTTCCAGTTCAACTCGCGGCCCTTGGTCTTTGAGGATGGTTCCGAGTCGGGTGACATTAGCATCTGGAGTAATACAGTCCCTTAATATGCCCAACGGAGCAGGTATCAGCTGCGGGGCATCCGCACACGACCTGGAAATTTTGGCGGACCCGACATCCGGAGACTCGAGTGGAGAGAGTCAGTTTCTACCCTTTCGGGAGCTATCCCGAATCGAGTCGCCGTTCAAGATGACTATCGGGGGCCGGGAAGTGGTGGTTCATTACGATGCTGACGCCATAACGGCACGGGTAGAAGGCGACGATGGAGTCCTTCTCGAGAGCGTTCTAGCCTATCAGCTGGGTTGGTTCGATTTCTTCCCCAGGGCGTTGCCCTGGGCTGTTATCCTGGTGCACCTTCAGCGCGAGGTACCTGGGCCGTGAGCCCGACTCAGTTGCCAGCCTGGATAGAGTGTTGCAGGAGAGTTCCGCAACACACCGCTCATCCGTCTGAGGCGAAGCCTCGCTAGGATGAATGATTTGCCATCTGACTTGATGCCTCTCTAGTCTAGGACCTGAAACTCCCCGTTCACCCGCAGTTGTCGGTCTGCTATGGATAATCTGCAGCTCGGGGCAGAGGTGGTAGCGGATTCGGTGAATCCATTGGAAATCACTCGTTCCGCGTGGCGTGAAACCGCAGTCTCGGTCCAGAGTAAGTTCGTGGAGATCGAAGTTGTGTGCTCAGACATGGGCGAGCACCGGAGCCGGGTGGAATCGAGGAGAAGCGATATTCCTGGAATGAAGCTGCCTCACTTGGTAAGGAAGTCGTAGAACTCGAATATGCTCGTTGGGAGACCTACCCGGTGGTCATCGACACTGCGGGACAGTCGCTGGATCGGAGCATCGCCGCCTTGTTCGAAGTGTTAGATCTTGGGTGATCGATCTAAATTGACTCCTTTCGGTTGCGGCCCCCAATGCTAATCTCTGATTCCATTTCGTCCGTGTGCTAGAAGTCCGATTCCACAAGACCAGTGTCCCGCATCCGTTCCTGAACTCGCCGCAAGGGAGCGTTATACTGAATCTGGATGTTGCGAATCAGATTCCTCGGGCTTTTGCTTACCACGATCTTTCTGATCCCATTCCACACGACTGCCCAAGACATCGACCCCAAGGAGATCATCGATCGGGTGGACCGCCTTTTGCGGGGCGATTCTTCCCATGGCCGGGTCGAGATGACGGTCGTGGCCAAGCACTGGAAACGGACGGTGGGAATGGAGATCTGGTCGGAAGGGGTCGACAAGGCGTTGGTTCGGATCACCAGTCCCAAAAAGGAACAAGGAATTGCAACCCTGAAGGTGGGCCGCGATATTTGGAATTATCTCCCCAAGATCGATCGCACGATTCGGGTTCCCTCATCCATGATGGGCAGTTCCTGGATGGGTTCCCACTTTACCAACGACGAGCTGGTCAAGGAGAGCCAGCTGGTGACCGACTACGAGATCGAGTTGACCTATGAGGGGCTCCGCGATGGAGTTGAAGTTTATGAGTTCAGGCTGATCCCCCATGAAGATGCCGCCGTGGTGTGGGGAGCGATGACCTACCAGGTTCGGAAAGCCGATCTGATTCCCGCCTGGGCTCGCTACTATGATGAAGATGGGGAGCTCAAGCGGACCATGACATTCGAAGATGTCCGTCAGATGGGAGGGCGCAAGATCCCCACCTTGATCAAACTGGTTCCAGCCGACAGCCCGGCAGAATACACGCAGATGCTTTATCACGATCTGAAGTTCGATCTGGAACTACCGAAGCGGATTTTCTCACTCTCCGAACTCCGCCGCTAATCATGGTTTACAGGACTAAATCATGCTCTTTGTCCGTTTGGGCTGGCGAAATCTGTGGAGGAAGCCGTGGCGGAGCGCCATCAGCATCGCCGCCATCGCTTCCGGGCTTTTCTTCCTCATCCTGCTTCTCGGAATCAGCGTTGGTTTGAAAGATCAGATGCTGAGCAACGGGACTTCCCTCTTGCAGGGGCATCTCCAAGTACACGACAGTGACTACCTGCCTGATCGAGGGCTTTACGATCTGATCGGCGATCAAGACTCCATCGAGCTCGAACCCTTGCTCCAGAGCTTCGAGGCACAGTCCCAGGTTGAGGCGGTGTCTCCACGACTGTATGGCTTCAGTCTGGTTTCGACCGGCGAACAGTCAGCTGGTGCCCAGCTCCTCGGAATCGATCCGGTTCTCGAGCCTCGAGTGACGTCCTTCCTGGAAGGGTTGGTGGCCGGGAAAGCACTGTCACCCGACCCCCGGGGCCAAGTCTTGCTCGGGGTGGCTCTGGCCAAGGAACTGCGGGCTTCCACGGGCGACGAGATTGCGGCCGTGACTCAGGCTGCTGACGGAAGCCTGGGGAATGAGCTCTATCGGGTGGCCGGAATTCTCAAGACCGGGTTGTCCCACCTCGACCGTATGTTGGTCGTGATCCACTACCGGGACCTGCAGCAACTCCTGGTGCTGGGATCCTCTTCCGTGCACGAGTTGGCTGCCCGTATCGGTCAGCCCGAGCTGGCTGATACGGTCGTAGACGAGTTGAATCAGTCAGGCCGGCTGCCGGCTGGCGCGATTGCCCAGGGATGGGGAGATCTTGCCCCTCAATTGCGGGACTATGTCGGATTGGTAGATAGCTTTTATGGTTTCCTGATCGGTTTCATTTCTTTTTTTGCAGCCCTGGGTATTCTAAATACGATGCTGATGGCGGTCTTCGAGCGCACCCGTGAGTTCGGCATGGTCGGAGCATTGGGGATGACTCCTCGCCAGATCCTGATGACAGTCTTGGTCGAGACTCTGGTGCTGGTCAGTCTCGGAATCGGGCTGGGGTTACTGGTGGCGTCCCTGGTCATGCAACCCCTTTCCACTCACGGCATCGACCTCAGCCGCTGGATGAGTGAGTTGACGATGATGAACACTCGACTCGATCCGGTGATGCGTTTCGGATGGGACGGGAAGCATTTGATCTGGTCGGTGATCGGGATGGTGATAGCGGCGCTCCTAGCCTCACTGATCCCGGCTCGCAAGATCTCACGGATGGATCCCGTTCTGGCTCTCAACGGAGTTGGAGAGGGAAGCTGATGGTCCTGCTTCGCCTGGCTTGGAGAAATCTGTGGAGGAATCGGCGACGTACGCTGTTGACTACGACCACCGTGGCGCTCGGCCTGGCGGTTCTTCTGATCACTTTGGGGCTGGGTGACGGAGGCCATCTCCAGATGATCGATTCAGCCGTGCGAAGCGGGTCTGGTCATGTCGTCATTCAAGCTGAGGGCTATCAGGATCTAGGCGGTCTCGAGAAAACCTTGAGCGGCCGCGAGCGGCAGGCCATCACCGACTGGCTCGAGAAGGCTCGGGGTGATTTCGATCTCGTGCAGCTGGCTCCCAGAATTTCTGCTTCCGTGCTGGGGTCTTCGGCGGATGGCTCGGCGGGAGTACAGTTGATTGCCCTCCAACCGGATGCTGAGGTCGGGATCTCGCGCTTTGCTGAGACGCTGGTGAACGGGGAGTTCCTGACTTCGGAGGATTCCGCCAAGGTTGTGGTCGGAGTTGGGGTGGCCCGAAAATTGAAGCTCGACCTGGGCGACAAAATGGTGCTGATGGGGCAGGGAGCTACCGGTGAAATTGAAGCCATTGTAGTCAGAATCAAAGGCCTCTTCCGCACGGGTCTGGAGGGCGCCGACCAGGCTCTGGTGTTGGTGGATCTCTCCACCGCGCAGGAGTTTCTGCGACTCGACCAACAGATCCATCAGATCGCCGTCATGTTGCGAGATGTGGAGCAGTCATCCCGCCTGGCTGTGGCAGCCAGGCAAGCTTTCCCCGATCTGGAGATCCTCGATTGGCGGCAGGCGCTTCCTGAGCTGGCTGACTTTATTCGGGTTGATGATGCCGGAGGTTACGTCTTCCATTTCTTTCTTTTCCTGCTGATTGCCTTCATGGTTTTCAACACCCTGTTGATGTCGGTTCTGGAGCGCGGTCGTGAGTTCTCCCTGCTCGATGCTCTCGGTCTGGCAGCCGGGCAGAGATTCCTCCTCGTTCTTCTCGAAGCCACCCTGATTGCTATTTTGGCGATTCTTTTCGGGATGGCGCTGGGACTCAGTTTGCACGCCTACCTTGCGATCTACGGACTTCCGATGGACATTTTCAGCATAGGAGAAGCCACCATAGTGGGGGTGGTCTTCGATCCCATCATGTATTCCTCGCTCTCGACGGCCCGGATTCTGCAAGCGATGCTAGTCGTCTTCGGAATGAACCTTCTACTCGCCTTGTTTGCGGCTCGGCGAGCGGCGTTGCCTGGCGACATCAGGCTCTTGGGGAGTCAATAGTGGGCGACCGGAAAGTGGTTCTACGACTGAAACAGGTCTCGCGCCACTATGTGCAGGGAGACCTTGTGGTCAAAGCCCTCGATGAAGTCGATTTAGTCTTGGAGCGGGGAGAATTTGCTGTCTTGGCCGGCCCCTCCGGCTCGGGAAAGACCACTTTCCTGAATGTCGCCGCAGGGCTGGATCGCCCAACTCAGGGGCGAATAGTCTTGGCGGGACATGATCTGGAAGGGCTGAGCCGCAGCCAAAAAGCCCGCCTTCGCCTGTCAGAGGTGGGATTTGTTTTCCAGGCATTCAATTTGATTCCGGTCTTGTCGGCCCAAGAGAACGCCGAGTTCATTCTCCTGCTTCAGAAGGTACCGGCAGCGGAGCGGCGAGACAGGATTCAGTGCGTACTCGACCAGGTGGGTCTGAAAGGACTCGAAAAACGCCGTCCCGGGGAGCTTTCAGGTGGGCAACAACAAAGAGTGGCCGTCGCGCGAGCGATTGCAGCAGAACCCTCTCTGGTACTGGCTGACGAACCGACCGCCAACCTGGACACCGAAACCGCATTCGATCTGCTCGACGTGATGCAGAAGTTGAATCGCGAGAACGGGACGACCTTTCTCTTTGCAACCCACGATCCTCGCGTGATGGAAAGGGCTCATCGCATCATTCGCATGCTCGATGGGCGGATCGATCGTGACGAGAGGAACTAACGAGTTGACTGAGCCCTGGATTGCTCGCTCCTCCTTTCCGGCACCTGGTCTCAAGCCGGCGAGTCGTATTTCGTTGTTGCTACTGGGTGTGCTCGTCGGCCCACTGATGTTGGGGCCTTCAATTGGCCACGCCCAGGGCTTCCAGTGGGGAGGATCGATACGCCACTATCAGTTCTTTCGGACTGAAAACCCAGCCCTTGATCCCGCTTTCCTTCCCCGAAGAGACAGCGAGTTCAGCTCACTTCGTTTCCAGTTTCGGAGCTCAATCGGTTCATCTGCGAAACTCGAAGTTCACCCCGTCTTGGATCTGCTCTCTCCCCCCGCCTCGGCGGCGCAAAGCCTGGTGTCGGGAGGAGGCGACAGCTGGCTCGGTCTGCAAGACAGCTGGAATTCGTCGGGTGCCGCCGGAGTCAGTGCCAGGCTCGATCGGCTCGTCCTGTCGCTCTACCTGAAACGCTTGCGGCTCGAGATCGGGCGGCAGGCAATCACCTGGGGAGTGACCTATTTTTGGCCTTCGATGGATTTGTTCTCGAACTTTGCTCCCCAGCGGGTCGACCGAGAGTATAAAACCGGAGTCGATGCCGTTCGAGCTACCCTGGCGCTCGGGCAGTACTCCGAATTACAGCTGGTTGGGGCCGTGTTGGGAAGTTCCTTTGAACAGGACAAGACCGCAGCGGCACTGCTACGGCTGCATTTGGGAAGACTTGACCTGGGGCTCATGGGCGGAAGCTTTCACGGAGACACGGTGAGCGGCCTCTTTGCCACCACGGATCTGAAGGGAACCGCACTGAGAAGCGAAGTAACCTGGACGAACTCGCAAGACCCAGCCGAGGTGGCGGTAGGCCGAGAAGGCTTCTGGAGGGCCAGTGTGGGAGCCGATCGCCAGCTCCATCCGGACTGGAGCCTGATAGTGGAATGGGCCTTCAACGGATTCGGGGTCGGAAATCCGGAACAGTATCAGATTCTGCTGCTCACCGATCGGGTCCGGCGAGGTGAAGTCACTTCCCTGGGCCGCCACTACCTCGGATCAGCTCTGACCTGGCAGCTCCATCCGCTGTGGACATTCACCCAGTCACTATTGCTGAACACTCAGGATCCTTCGTTGCTCTGGATTTCGACTTTGCAGTGGTCGACGAGTGACAATTCCTCGGTGTTGTTTGGTTTTCAGAGTGGTTTCGGAGGAGGTATCAATCCGGATCTCAGCTTGGAGAGCGAATATGGCGCCGTAGCCACCACTTTTTTTGCTTCGCTACGGGTCTACTTTTGAGTGAGCTCCAGCCCCCTTCGCACCCTAGCCCGGATTATGCAAGAATCGTAGGCCGGAGTTGAAAAGAGAGTCGAAAGTGGCCCAAATCGGGAGATCGAAAGTGCGACAGGCGGATTTTCGAGGGATCTCTGTGGACGAGCCGTGTGGAGTAGGTGGGGGAGTGAATTTCAGACGGAGTTGGGCCTGAATGAGTGTCCTAAACGATCATTCGGGAGCTAGGAGAGGCTAGCTGGAGTTAAGGCGATTCAAGACGAGGAGGAAAAGGGCCTGCTCCGGAAAGCCGGAGGAAAGATGGGCCCAGATGCGTCGAGTGGTTTGTCGAACCCGCGCCCCAATTTTGAGGACCCGGCGACGCAAAGTTTCGATTTCGAGTTTCTGCCAGGGGGTTCCATACAGATAATCGCGGAGTCGGACGAACATCTGGTAAGCCAGCCCATGCAGGAGAAGTCGAAACTGGTTGGCCAGGAATCGATGACAGCTCAGCCGATCCATACTCAGATGGTTCTTAAAAGCCTTGATGAAGTTCTCCGACTGTCCTCGATCGGTGTAGTGATCATAAAGGGACGGGGAAGAGAGATCGTCTCGGTTGGTGACCACAAAGCGACGATTGATCCCCCGATGGTCGACTTCCACTTTGACGATGACGCGACGGAATCGATCCCAGCTGCCGGCTCGATAAAGAAACTCGTCAAACTGACGCTGTTTTTCCTCGAACTCGTCGAACCTGAGTCGAGTCGACTCGAGCATCGGCTCGACCATCCGTTGCAGGCGGGGGTTCCGGCTTAACCCAATGACATATTGGAGTTTGTTCTCTTCAGATTCACAGAACTCGTAGAGCCGAGGCGTGGCAAAGCCGCTGTCGGCCCGGATCTCAATTTGAAGTTCCTTGCCAACTTCTCGTCGAATGGCTTTCACGATTCGTTTCAGAATAGGAACGATGTGAGAGGCAGCCCCCTTGTTTCCAGGCCTCAATACGACAGTGACCAGGTCCCCCGTAACGGCATCGAAGATCAGCAAAGGATGCAGAATGTGGTTTCGGTAATAGCCGTGGTAAAAAGAGAATTCCTGCTGGCCGTGAGTGTGGTCGTCAGTACTGTCCAGGTCCAAGATGACCGGGTCGGGGCGTCTCTTCTTCAGCGAGCGGACATAACGCTGTAGGAACCCCCGGCTCAGACGCATGAGATCCTTCTTGCTGACAGAGTTTCCAAACGGGAAAAAGTTGCTTGGGTGGCCAAGTCAGGATCGCTCTCAGGTAACTGATCACAGACGGTCTTGAGCATGGGATCCGAGCGCAGCGTGTCCGCGTCATTGCAGTCTTCGTACCCGGCAACGATCTGAAAGACTCGTTGTCGGATCAGCTTTAACTGCTCATGACGAACGTAGCGTTGGTCTCGGCTATCCGCAATACACGAACTGAAGTCCTCGCAGAGTCGATCTTGCCGATCCAGGGAACCAAACAACAGCCATCCGGCATCGGAAGTCAGGTTCCCACCATCAAAACGAGCCGTGATTTGTGTGTGCGAGTGAAATGCCAGGGTGGTCTGGCAGACTGGGTTTGACATTGCCGTAGTTCTCCGATAAGGATTTGTTTAATAAACCCTTTTATATCAGAGAGCTACGGCATTTTTTCTGGTCCCCAATCCACTCGAATCCGGATCTCTTGCATAATCCGGGCTATCTGCCTTTGCGTTACCCACCCTCGGGCTCCTCGACAGAGTGCATGACTATGACTGCGGGGCCCTCGGGCGTGAACGAAACCTTGTCAGAGCGGTGCTTCCGGCCCTTCGCTTCGAAAACGCGGTAGACGCTCGCGCTGCCGCTTGGCGCTCTGAGAGCCGGCATTCCAACGCGATGGCCTGGTTATCGACGCCCTGTGAACTCGGGGCACGATTATCAGAGCTGCAAGCGGGAGCGCAGCGTTCGGCCGATCCAGGCTTTGCCCGATAGCAAAAAAACCCCGCCATTGAACTTGACTCAATCGTCAAGATAAATCCCAGACAAACTTTCCTAGTTGCCGATACTGTAGAGGTGGCGATCGGTTCTGAAATAGAGTCGTCCGCCGGAGATGGCAGGGGACGCCAGGGTACGTTCGTCCAGCGTGCTGCTTCCCAGAACTCGCGCCTCTTTGCTGGCTTGAAGGACCGTAACCTTTCCTTCTTCACTGGTCAGGTAGACTTTTCCGTCCCCGGCCACCGGTGAAGCACTATAGACGCCTCCCAGGCGGCTCTTCCAAAGAGTTTCTCCGGAGTCGCCGTCCACCGCCGTCACGATACCGCTGCCATTGACCATATACATCAAGCCCCGATAGTAGACGACGGAAGTCACGTACGGGGCTCCGGTTTCCACCTGCCACTTGAGATGGGAGCCGGAGATGTTGCCGGAGCCGCCCGGTTCAATCGCCATATAGGGACCGCTGCGATGGCCTCGGCTAGTGAAGATCGTACCGTCCCCAAACGAAGCGGAAGGAACCGGGAACCGGTTGGGCTGCTCCAGAAACCACAGATGCTCACCGGTCTCGGGATCATAAGCATCCAATCCTCGGCTCGAGTTGACCAGCAATTCAACGCGTTCCGGCCCAGGTACGATCATCGGGGTGCTATAGGAACTGAGACCGGATCCACGGTCGGCCCTCCAAATCTCGTCGCCGCTACGGGTGTCCAATGCAACCAGGTAGGAAGCGGCTCGGTGGTCGCATAAAAGGATGATCTTGTCACGGTACAAGGTGGGAGAACTGGCGTGTCCCCAAGAGATCTGGAAAGGGCTGTAGCTCGCTCCCATCGCCTTTTCCCAGATCTTTTGGCCATCTGTGTCGACGGCGACTAGTTGGCCGGTCGCGAACCAGCAGAAGACTCCACGCCCATCGGTCACGCAACTGGGCGTGGCCATGTTGCTCTTGCGATGGACTTCGGGGAAATCCCCCGTTGCCGGCAGTTCAAAGGTCCAGCGGGTCTCCCCGCTCTCCCGATCAATCGAGTGGATCAGGAATTGGGTACCCGCCTGGCCAGCATCCTCTGCCTCGAGGGAGCCTTCAGTAACTCCAGCTTCGCGGGACAGAGTGGGATGATTGCCGGGACGGAGCTTTCCACGGCCCAGTTGAGCGGTGAGAAAAATCTGATCTTCCCACACGATCGGTGAAGAGACCCCCATCCCCAGGATAGGCGCCTTCCACAGGATTCCCCGGTCTGACGAAAAAGTAGCGGGCAAACCTGTCTCCGGAGAGACACCGTTTCCAGCGGGCCCTCTCCATTGAGGCCAATTCTCTGCCAACAGAGTCACAGAGAAGAGAATGCCGGTGGCAAGAGCTATCGTTAAGTGCCGTCTCATTCGGGCCTCCCGAGAAGGTGTGATTCTGCCATGCAAACGTCCGCCGGAGTCACGGTATCAACGAGTCCGGCTTCATTCAAGCAAGAAACTGGAAGAGCTCCCTCGCTAACGCTTCGGGCTCCGTAGGAATGTCTCGAAGTTAATCAGGCGCTCGGCCAAGATCTTTCGGAGCCCGAAGCGTCAGCGAGGGAGCGATTCCCACGATCAAGTTTCAGGTTAGTACCGGCTCCAAAGGGGCCAGGTCACCAAAGCCCAGATGAGGTCGCGTGGCGAGCAACCCGGTAAGGATCTCCGGCTCAATCTGGGAATCGGCTCCCTGGCCCCTTGGACCCCTGAAAGGGGGCTACTTGCCCCCCTTGTCAGGCGTCTAATTATTCTCGATCTCGACCCTCAGATCGGCATGATCTCCGCCTAGAGCTCTGGGTACTGCTGCTCGGATCGTAACTCGGCCGGCTCGTGGACCCGTCTTGAACCGGACGACCGCTTCGTGCTGGCCCTCGGCGAATTCCACCTCCGCCGGTAAGCCCGTCAGGAGGCCGGCCTCTCCCAGGCGTATCGAGAGAACGGCCCGAAATGCGACAGGTGCCGGGGAATTCAGTACCAGGCTGCTGTGGACTTCGCTTTCCACCCCGACTTCCAGTTTGTCCGGTCTCCAATTGAGTCGGAGCTTCGCATCGCTCTTGCCTTTGATCTGGATCTCCAACTCGTCGCCGTCTCCTCCCAGGTCCTCGGGCAGGCTCGCCACCAGGAGTGCTTCTCCTTGGTCCTTGAGGAATTCGAGGGGCACGCGAACCGTCCGTTCTCCCGCGGGAATGAGCACTTCATCGGGGAAGACCACGAAATCTTCGTCTCCGCGAGTTTGCTCGATTCGGATTCGAATATCGTCGGGTGCCGGCCGGTTCAGGTGGAGTCGGGCCACCGAGTCGCCATGGGGGACGGCCCGGATCTTGTCAGGCGACCATTGGATCTCAAATTCAGCGTGGGGTCTCTCTGCGTTGACCTGGACATGGCTTCGAGCCTGCAGGGAACCCAGATCTTCGGGAAGCTCGGCGATGATGTCTGTTTCTCCTTCATCGGGTCCCGACGCGATGTGGAAGACGGCGTTCAGCCCCCCCCCCGCAGGTACGATCACTTCATCGGTCGACGGTCGCGCGATTTCGGGATTCGAGGAGGCGAGTCCGATGGGGATGTCCCGGTCGAAGGACGCACCCAAGAGGACCACCATCCGATGTTCAGAAAGAGGCTTCATTTGGAGGCGCCGCGGTATCAGCTCGAGCAGCCTCAAGACGACCACCCGGCGGGCAACTACGGCCAGATCAGTCCCCACGTTGCCGAATACGCGTACCCGCACGCCCACTGCCAGGTTGCCTTCAATCTCTGTGTCGGGGGTCAGGATCACTTGGACACGGACTTCCCCTGGGATCTCCACGATCATCAAGTCGGGAGAAGGAAGTTCTCGTCCCACTTTGATGCGCCGGGCGACGAGTTGGCCGTCCACGACCATCCCGGAAATCTTCACCCCTTGACCTACGTGCAATTCATCAAAGGCGAGAGGTCCGTGAGCATCCGAAATCTCGGCCTTGGGAGGAACGACCACTCGTAGACCCAGGACCTCGATCTGCCTATCTGCTATCGACTGAATGGGACCATTGAGGTTGAAGCCGTCACCGTCTGAAGAGAGCTCGATCTCGAGAGCCAGTAATCCGAGATCGGTAAAAATGCCGGCCACCTTGATCGACTGGCCGACTGCCAGAGCAGATGGGTCCAATTGCCCTGAATTCGCGTCGTAGATCTCGGTCTGATCGGAAATCAGAACGCCCAAGCTGACCTCCGGCGTAATGGCTACCGTCAAGACGGTAAACTCTCCCGAAGTGTCGATGGCCGTGATTTCAGCTACAAATTCGATCTGTGAATCAACGGAGAGAAGCTGTGGAATTGAAAAGAACAGGAACAGAGTGAATGTGAAAATCTTCTGGTACAAGAGCACCCTCCTCGAGAAGGAGTCCAGCTTCGAGAAGACCGCTGGGTCAACTCGAGAGCGTCTCCGACTCAGTTTGCGTGTCCCCTCTCCCGCTCCCATTTTCAAAAATGCGAATATTTTAACACTAATTTCTGCCGAATTGATAAGGGAAGTCACAGGGAGAGTGAAAAGGGCGAGAGGAGGTTCGTGGAAATGCAATCGCAGAGGCGCCGAGACCTGGTCTCAATCCAGTTGTTCCCCCTTCGGATTTCGAATAAGATCGCTGCGATCCCTTAGCGCCTCCGCGTCTCTGCGATTGCATTTTCAGGGAGGAATTGCCGAATCTCTGCGTCCTGGCCGGTCATTTCCCAGCGTATCAAGGAGAACGGGATGCCGCCAGCATTCAGGATAGAGTCGTGGAACTCCCCTAGCACAAACTTGTCACCGAGCTGCAAGATTCGTTCTCCGAGCAGCTGTTCGAGCTGAATTCGGCCCATGGTGTAGTTCATTCCGTAGGTGGGACGCCGGATATAGACTTCCATGTCATAGCGAGCCAGATTCTGGTCGAGGAAAGGGACCCGATCGATCATGTAATCCAGAGCCTCTTGAAACGCCATCTCACCGCTCTGCAGTCCCAGCTCAGCCGGGATTCGAACGGCTCGCTTGAGCGCAGCGATATAGAAGAGCTCTTTCACCCGAGGCTTGTCGTCGAGTAAACCCGACTGCATAAGCATCTCCTCGATGTAGAACCCCCATCCTTCACTGCGGGCGCCGTCCCGGTGTGTTTGCCGGATGGGATGGGTAAGTTTCCTTTGGATGAAACCGTCGAATCGGTGCCCCGGAATTGAAGCATGGATATGATTGTTGAGCGGGTTGCGATATTGAAGCTGTTCCCAGAAGTGCCAAGAATTGCCGGGCCGAATGATCCAAAAGACATCACTTTCGAAGCGGTCTGGCGTGTCCTGCGGAATCGTCAGCAGATTGTACTTCTCGATGTGTTCCCGGATTTGAGTCTCGGCTTCTTGGAGCGCTCTGTTGAATTCCGATTCCGTAGGTGGCACGCGCAGTTCTGGGAGCCCTCGGTTCTGATTCTGCTCGATTGCAAGGAAAGTCTGGATTCGGTGCAGTTCACGATCGGCTAAAACCCGCAAGTCGCGAATTGTGAAAGGCATGAGGCGAACATTTGTGAGGAACCATTGGTAATGCTCGAGACCTACTCCGCCCACCGGATTCATGGAACCGACGTGCTGCTGCAGCCAGGCCAGGTAGTCTTTGCTGGCGGACAGAGCTTGGCGCGCCTCCGGAACTGCTTGGGGGTGGTTTTTCGCCAACCGATCGACCAGATCCTGGAACCAACCGACGGTGCCTTCAATCGGAGGATCACGCCGGGGAATGCCTTGTCCGACTCCGTCGTAGCGTGAAAGGTGGCCGATCGTGAGGCGAGCCATGTCGGCCACGGCGTCCGTCAGATTCTCCTTGGCCTGCGCTACGATGGGGGCTACCGATTTCAGTCGTGTCCAGGGGGAGCTGCGTATAGGGGATCCGGGCGAACTGATCCAGATAGAACCCCGGATCCCGCGCCCAGGATCGCCCGACCCGAAAGCCGAAACTGAGATCGTTCATCTGAGCTCTTACCAGCAGATAGTCCGTTTGCTGCGGGATAGTCCACTCTTGAATCGGGAGGCGTTCCAAGCGAGCCATGAGCCTTCCAAGCTCCTCCTGACGCCGCTGAATCGTGGCCGGCCGATGATCCTGGATCCCGTTCGCCGACGGGGGTCGTCGCAGTCGAAGAAACTCTTGATGGAGTTCCAGTAGGTTTCGGTAGCTGTCTTGACCGACGACGTTTCCCATCAGAAAAATGCCCAACAAGAATGTCCGCCAGCCCATGTTCACGATCCTCATGCCCACCTCAGCGTTCGTCTGAGTTAAGTCTGCAGCTCAACTTAAGTCTGCAGCCCAATCCACCCGCGTAAGTGTGTCGCATGATGGAGGCATCTTCAAATCTCGACAGCGCGTGAATTATCCGGTTAAGCCGATTCGAGAAATAACCTCTGATAAATTCGGACGGTGGGGTGCGGTTCCACTCTCTTCCAGGCAGAATAGAAAAGACTCTGAAGAGGCTGAAACTGAGGCGGCGAAGGGGATCGAGAACCAAATGAGCAAGCAACCGGAAGCAACCCTGGTCTGCCAGATGGGGTTGATGGGGTTGGTGGCGACTGGGATCTGTTCCATGGTCGGGGCTGCCATCAACATCATTCCCATCATGCTGCAGCGAAACGTACCCGGAATTGGGCCGTACGTTATCCCGGCCTATCTGTTGGCTGCAATTCCGGCCATCTTGGCAGCTCTCGCTTACGCGATATTGGGGTCGGCCATGCCACGGGCGGGTGGCAGCTATGTCTACGCTACTCGTGCCCTTCATCCTTACATCGGTTTCATCGCTAGTTTCTCGCAATGGTTCGGGCTCTCGATCGCCATTGGAGTCGTGGCCTATGTGCTGGTTCCGTTCCTGCGGGACATTGCCGTGGCACTGGGAATGGTCTCGCTGGCTGAAACACTGGAAGTCGGAATCGTGCGGGTCCTGCTGGCGCTGGCATTCGTTTGGGGCTTTGCGGTGATCAACATCCTGGGGGTGCGGCTCTACGAAAGAGTACTGGTCCCTCTGATGATCTTGATGTTCCTGGGGATCGCTGTCGTCATCCCGATTGGCTTTAGCTTCGACCACACTCAATTCGCAGCAGCCGTCCAGCTGAGAGAGGGGGTGGCGTTTGCCCCCGCAGCGGCTCCCGCTTTCGACTGGGGAATCCTGTTTGCTGCGTCGGCGGTTCTTTTTTCCAGTTTCATCGGCTTCGATTCCATCGCCCAAGCGGGGGGTGAAGCCCGCGATCCCAACCGGACGATGCCCCTGGCGATCGGAATCTCCGTACTGACGGTCGGCGCGTTCTACTTGCTTTTCACGGCAGCTGTCTACCACGCGGTTCCCTGGAACTTCATCGCCGAGCGTGCTCAAACGACAGATCTCACAGCTCCGGGATTGCTAGACTATCTGCTCTCTCCAACCTGGACGGTGGTGATCGTAGCGGGGGCGACAGTCGGTCTGATCAACAACTTCCCGGCCTTGATCCTGGCGGTTTCCCGGCTCATGTTTGCCTGGGCCGAGGACGGAGTGTTCCCTCAATCCGTTGCTTATGTCAGCCCTCGCTTTCGCACTCCAGTGGTAGCTATCGTCCTGAGCTGCCTGGTCTCCTCAGCCGGTATTCTGGGATCCCATTTGGCAGGAGATTTCTTTCTCGGAGTAGATATTCTGGTGACCGGAATGCTGGTGAATTTCAGTCTGATGTGTGTTTCGGTCTTGACACTGAGCTGGCGCAATCCTGCTCTGGCCCGAGAGGTTCGTTTTGCCGGCGGGCGCAAGGCTCAGGCCTTGATCGGGATTGCCGGAACAATCGTACTCTTGACCTATCTGGCGGTCCACACTGTCAAAGATCTCCAGGCTCCTGTTGCGGCCTGGTACCTTCGTTCTACCTGGATGTGGCTCATCGTTTCAGGAGTGGCCAGCCTGATCTTCTGGCGAGAGTGGCGGGCTCTGCGTCGGAAAGGCGTCGATGTTGACCGTCTATTTCGTGAATTACCTCCCCAGTAAGTTGCCAGGTTGGCTTGGTGGGCAGGGAGGAAATGCAATCGCAGCGCCGCGGAGGCGCAGAGGGATCGCAGATTATATGTTTGAAATCCGGATCTGGAAAACCGTACTCGGACTCGGCGAAGCGGTACTCGCTACTCGTTCCCGAAAAGCAATGGCAAAGAGGAATTCACCATGATCCGACTCACCTTGTGTTTTGTCATCCTGTTCTGCAGCGCCTGCACTTCTCAAATGGTGCCCTCCACGACTTCTGAAGCACCATATCCCAGCCTGGAACGACTCTATTCTCTTCCCAATCTGCTGGGAACTGAACCGACAGGGGCGGTGTGGTCGGCTGATTCCCGGAAAATCGCTTTCCTTTGGAATCAGGACGGACTCAATTTTCGGGACGTCTGGCTGGCCGAGCTTGGCGGGCCGGGTCCGAGGCGACTTACCCGGCTGCCGCGTCCGGCCACTCCTTCAGGGACTCCCGGAAGTCCTCGATTGATACGCGCGCAGGTCGATGTGGAGAGACATCGGGGAGCAACTTCCTTGCTCTGGCATCCTGGAGGAAAAGGAATCTTCTTCAGCCTCGACGGGGAACTCCACCTGGTTGACTTGGATGGCACTGTCCAAAAGGTGCCGGGCGGCGAGAGTATCCGTAGCCTGGTTTTCTTAGGAGATGGTCACGGGGCTGCCTTTCAGCGTGGCCGGGATATCTGGATGGCCCCAATAGAGGACGACGGCTTTTCTCGAGCGCGGCAATTGACTCGACTGGAGCCTGGCGTTTCGATCGAGCGGTTTTCCTGGAGTCCACGGGGGACAGAGATCCTGCTAGTCGAGCGCGACGAGCGGCACGTTCCTAAGCGTCAGATCCCAGATTACCTCACCGAGGAGACTACTTTTCAAAGCGTTCTCAGACCTTTGCCGGGAGAGCCCTCCGCTCATCGCCGTTTGGGAATCTACACAATTTCGTCCGGCCGCATTCGCTGGCTCGAGCTGGGCCGTTCTCCTGAGGACATCCTGTTCAGCTTTTCCTGGTCCCCAGATGGCAGCCGGATTGCGGTGGACACAAGCGATCTCTACGTGAAGCATCGGCGAATCCTCGTCATTGATGCTGGCAGCGGGCGCTTTGAGACTGTCTACCAGGAAGTCGAACCCGATAACGTGATGGCCTATTGGCAAATGGACTGGGGTTCTGGGGGCCGCGAAATTTATTTCATTTCAGACCGCGATGATTTCTACCACATCTACCGGATCCCGAGCACAGGCGGGGAGCCTGCCGCAGTCACGAGCGGAGAGTGGGCGGTGCAGAATTTCCATCTTTCAGCCGAGAGCGTCTTCTTCGTAGCGAATCGGAAGCGGCCCGAGGAGCGACACATCTACCGTACCGATCGCGACGGTGGGGAACCGATGCTCCTGAGCCATTCCGCGGGAACTCACCGCCCGATCTGCTCCCCCGACGGCAGCCGAGCCCTGGTGCATCATTCCAGTGATGAGAGTCCTCCCGACTACCTAGTCCCAAAGCAAGTACATCAGTGTTGATTCCAAGGGCCTGAAAAGGCCCGAAATGCCAGTCCTGACGGGTATTCTAGGGTTGCAAAAAAAACTCTGGAAAACACCGAAAAGAAAGGCATTTCAGGTGAACCCAAAAGATATCGAAATCCTGCGCAAACGGCAATCGGAAAGTGAAGATCGATTAGATCGGAGTTGGATGCCGGAGAAGGGCCAAAGGGTGCTGCGCGGGGGCAACATCCATTATGAGATTTCGGATCGAGTCCGAGCCGTGGACTGCGGGGGGCTGGGTGTGATCCAGCTGCTGGTCAAGCAGCTGGAACTGGCCGAAACCATCGACCAACGGGTGAAGGTGCTGGAGCGGCATCTGCCGTACCGGGAATCGGATCATGTGCTCAATCTGATTTACAACGTCATGACGGGCGGTAGCTGCCTGCAGGACGTGGAGGCTCGACGCCGGGACCCGGTGTATCTGGACGCGCTGGGGGCCCGCAAGGTGCCGGCGCCGTCCACGGAGGGGGACTTCCTGCGGCGCTTCGACAGGAATTCGATCTGGGATCTGATGGAAGCGGTCAATGAGGCGCGACGGAAAGTGTGGTCGAACCAAGACAAGGAGTTTCACCGTCAGGCCACGATTGATGTGGACGGGACGATCGCCCCGACGGATGGACAGTGTAAGAGCGGAATCGGAATGAGCTACACCGGCCACTGGAGCTATCATCCGCTGGTAGTGTCTGTGGCTGAGACCAACGAGGTGCTCTATTTGGTGAATCGGGCGGGCAACCGACCCTCCCATGAAGGCGCGGCCGAGGTGCTGGATCGGGCCATCGAGTTGGTGCGCGGTGGTGGTTTCCAGAAGGTGTTGCTGCGGGGCGACACGGATTTTACGCAGACGCGTCATCTGGACCGCTGGGATCAGGAGGGCGTAGAGTTTCTCTTTGGGGCGGATTCCAGCCAGGGGTTGGTTGGTCGGGCCGAAGGACTGGAGCCCAGCGCCTGGAGTCGGCTGGATAGGGAAAAGAAGAAGAAACTGCGAAGACGGCGGCGCAAGAATATCCGCCAGGCCCTGGTCAAAAAGAATGGCTATCGCAATCTGCAACTGGAGCGGGAAGATGTGGCCGAGCTGGCCTAGCGACCGGCGGCCTGCAAGCAGAACTATCGGCTGGTGGTGGTGCGAAAGCAAATTACGGTCACCCAAGGACAGGGACGGCTCTTTGACGAGACCCGCTATCTGTTCTATCTGACCAACCTGCGAAAGGAGTCGGCCAGGGAAGTGGTTTTCTCAGCCAATCGTCGCTGCCATCAGGAGAATGTGGTGGAGCAGCTCAAGAACGGGGTTCAGGCGATGCGGATGCCCTCGGACAGCCTCGAGTCCAACTGGGCGTACCTGGTGATTGCTGCCCAGGCCTGGAACTTGAAAGCCTGGCTGGGCCTGGTGCAATCCGACAAGACGATGGGGCAGCGGATTCTGAAGATGGAGTATCGCCGGTTCCTGCGCCAGCTGGTTCAGATTCCTTGCCAGATCCTGCAGCGGGGGCGACGTCTTCTTTACCGGCTGCTGAACGTCAACGACTGGACCGAAACGCTGCTGAGCGGAGTGCCGTCGCCCAAGCGGGTCCGCTACGGCTAACCCGCCACAGGACAAAGCAAAGAAAACCCGCAAGGGCTGACAGGACAAAGCAAAGAAAATCCACGGAGGTTCAAGGGCTGAGGCCGAAGTCTGTTCGAAAACGGCCGAAAATTCCGATGCTTGCCTCTCGATCCCACTCCGAAGGCCCTCCAGCAGGAGATCACCGTCGGATGCGCCCGACTCGCGCAGCCTTCAGTCCGAAAGTCGACCACAGAGGGCTAAATGACCCTCAAAAAGAGTCAATCGAGCGGCCCAGAAGCTGATACGCTTATTTCGGGTCTAGGTTCAACGGTTGTTTTCCGGGGACTGAGTTCGCCGTATTTTAACGCCCACGCCCAGTTTGCGGAGCTCTTTGATCGTGTCCTCCAACTCCCCCGGACGCAGATCGCTCTCCTGGAGGTGAGTCGATGCGCGTTCTTCATCTCCCTGAATGGAATGGGCCACTGCCAGTAACCGGTGGAGTCGCTTCTTTTGGGTCGATGTCAGAAGCACTTCTCCGACCTGGAGGTAGCGTTGTCCGAAGTCAATCAGCCTCTCCAATTGCAGGTTAGCCAGCAGCTCCTGCCCATAGCCGTCGATTTGTTGGGTGATCGCCTCGCGTAAAAGGGCCGGGTCGAGCGGATGCTTGTCATTGGCAACCGATCGCAGCAGCAGCGCATCCCGTGCCTTTTCCATCAAGAGGTGCCGGGTTTCCCAGAGCAGGGGATTTCGAGAGCTAGCTTTTCTCAAAGAATCCCCCAGGGTCAGGAGCAGGTTGCCGTATCGATAAAAGGGCTTCCAAACGTAGTTTCGACGTTCCGCTAGATCCGCCGCTTTCAGCAATCGCCGCTCCAACTCCCGTAACTGCAATCGAAAAGGACCAATCTCTGGCAGGCGATAACCGGCCAGCATCTGAAATTCGGGAAATTCGAGAATCCAATCCTCATCTGAACAGGGGGGAGGAGAAGGGCTCCAGTCAGTGGGGTTGAGCTGGAGGAAACTAAAATCCTGGCCAGCCGGCCGAAAAGCGTCCTTAAGCAGGGTCATGAAATCGTAGAGAGCCGCTCCTCCGCCGAGGTTACCGAAGTCAAAACGAATCAAGATGTTATAGATATCGATGATCTCGGGACGTAGTTCAGGGTAGATGTCGGCCGCGTCGCATAATACGGATCGCAGGCCAGCTCCAAATTGCTTTCCAACCAACTTTGGAAAGCGGCGTGCGTTCTCGATAGCCAAGAACGTAAAGTTGGTAAACTCCTCTCGCTTGGGAATCCCCTCATCCTCTTCCAGGACCTGGGCCCGGGTTGCTGGATCCAGGGCGGCCAACTTGGCGGCGGTATCGGAGTAGACCGTGCCGACCTCGTTCAGCGCATCCTCAATCAGGATGAGGCAACGATCCAAGGACTCGCTCGGAGCCAACATGCAGTAGTGGATTCTTGTATTGGCGTGGGCCAGCAAATCTCGAAATTGGGGTTTTCGCTCGACTTCCGGTTGGCGCACCTGTTGGTAAAAATCCAAAACTCTCTGCTGAATGCAATGGAAATCCTGAGTCGCGGCGGCTTCGCTAGGGAAAATGCGATCGTTGTTGATACATCCGGCCACCCGTTGCGAAGCAATGAGAGCCTCGCGCAAGGAAGTCTCGTCGGGAGCCGATTTCGAAATCGCCAGCAACTCCTGGTAAGCCATCACCTGCTCTAGATCGTCCGGATTCAGACAAGCGTACTGTTGCGCGGCACGCAGGGCACGATCTTGCGAGCAGGCCTGGTCTTGGGACAAAGCTCCGGTATTTCCTGAACCCAGCGCCAGGACGACAAGAAGGCCGATCGAAGGCTTCCCGGGCAATCTACGGATCCTCGTCATGATTAGTTTCCGGGAGGTGGTCGTCGGACTCCCAACTCCTTCATCCAACTCTCTTCGGCCTGCCGGAGCTGCTCAATTCGCGCTTCCATCTCGTTCCAGAAACGGATCGATTCGGCTACGAAGTCGAGGTCGGGGACAAGTTCTTTCACTGTCAGATTCAGCGACGTGATTTGTCGTCCTCGATAGCCGGGCCGGTCTTGCGTGCCGCAGGCCAGCTCTTCAGTTTCGATTCGTTGCAGCCAGTCTACTTCGCGCCATACATGTTCGAGAGCTCTTCGGCGACCTTCCAGCGAGAGGCTCACCTTCCCGTCAGCGCGATTCAGACTTTGCTGTTCATCAAAAACCCGGCTCGGGATGACGGTCACGCTGCTCACCTGAAAGCAGTCAGTCTGATCGGCTTCGGCCTCAGGATGCGGATAGATCCGTGGGACTGTAATCATCTGCAGCCGGGCCAGATCCTCTTCGAAAGTTGCGAGTTCGCTCCGTTCGATGATTGCAACTACATCAGCCACTTTGGCGGGGCCCTCAATAGGAAGCGCGTAGCGACGGGCCACGTTGCGGTCACTTCGTTCCACTTTGAGGCGGCTCACCCCATAGAATTGAAAGAACTTCTCGGCTTCGAAGAGTCCGGAAGTAATCTGAAAGGCAGCACTCTCAATCGAGTCGTGGGCCACGAACATGCGGACTTCGATGCCGGCTCCCTCGATGATGGCGCAGGGGGCACTCTGAGTAGCGAAGCGCTTGTAGAAACTGCGCAGTTTCTCAATTTTGCTCCACTCTGGAAGTGCGTCCCGCTCGCCGCTCTCGCGCAGCAATCCGAGGTCGGCTTCCACCATTTCCGGCAACCTGGGTGTCGAAATGTCACGGTCTTCACAGGGTTGCTGAAAGGCAAAGGCCGGGACCAACATGAGCCAGGCCATAAGAAGCCAGACGATCTTGGGCTTGAGGGCCTGCCGAACGGCCCTATTGAGCATAGCTGTCTCCCGCTTAGTACTAAAGCATGGGAATTGGAGCCCTGGATCCTTGGACCCGTTTTGTGTCAAGAAATTCCCCATTGAGGTGCCCAAGAGCCCTAGCGCTCGATTCGAATTCGGATGTTCTGGGATTGAAAATCATCACTCGCAACAACCGTCAATTCATGGGTCGAACCGGGAGCAAGAGAATCCTCTATTCGGCCTCCCACACGGAGATGCCAGTCTCCCGTCGCTCGATCCCGTTGCAGTCGATAGGGTAGATCATTGGGCCTCAGATTGCCAAATTCGCGGACCCGCACATCGGGTCGACCGTCAATCGGTGCCGTCGTGCCGTCAGGGTCGATAATGTGGCGACTTAGATTGTAGTAGAAGTAGCCCTGCTCGACCTCGAAGAAGTGCCAATCATAGTAGATCCGGACCAAGTGGACATCACTCTGACCTGGCCCCAGATAAGTGGATCGTGGGGCTTCGTTTCGCAACAGATTGAAGCCGATCGTGAAGTCCACCTGAACATTCTGCTGGTCGAAAAAGTGTCCCCTTTGTTCATAGGTTCTTCCTGGTCGGAGTCGCCGGACCGGGAGCAATTGCTGGCTGCGCAGGTTCTCCTGCAGGATGGCCCCGTTTCGCCAGCCGCTTTCGGACCCGGTCTCCAGCACCCGAACTTCACGATAGGCGTCCCAGCTTCCCCAGTTCCCCCCTCTCTGAGCCGGTCCGAAATTACCCGGGGTAGTGTGAAGGGGCGGCCTTGGACGACCGGCACATCGCCGAAGCGGAGTTCCTCTTTGCGCAGGAACTTGAGGGTGCCGTTGTGGCGCGTCACCTGGTCGTCGGTATCGAGGAGGTTACTCCTTCGGAAGAATTCAAAGGCAAAACTCACCTCGTAGTCACCCGAAACCAGAGAAGACTCACGGCTGACCAGGTTCATCAGATTGAAGGTGGCTCGCTGCAGCACGGCCTTATTGCCGCCGGTCAGCTGATCCCAACTGAACGAGACACAGGCTGGATTGATCTCGGAGCAGAGGGGATCCGCTCGGGTTGCGAGGAGACTCTCACCACGCTGGTTCAAGAGATCTTCAACTCGTACCACGAAGCGATCGTAAGGCTGGCCCAATGACAAAGGCTTGAAGTCGATCGAGAAGTTTGGATCGTCGGGAGTGACGACTTCGGTGCTCTCCCCCTCGACGTCGGAACTTACCGGCACATGGAAGACATAGTAGTTGTCCTGGAAAACGCGCACGCCGAGCTGGGTGTCGAGGGCGTTCTGGTAGAGGAAGAGCAACGCGATCACGATCTTCGCCATATTCATCCAGAGATTAGCGAAATCGTACCCGCTCGCTCGATCAAAGGCTGCCATGAGAATCCTTGAGAAGGCGACTGTAACGGAAGCCTAACTTTTCCCCTGTCCGATGGCTCTGACTTCCTGTCTTCCGGCCAGCAAGCGAATCAGGGCAAAAGCGCCTATCGAAGCGACCATGATGACCAGGAAAACCTTGGCCGTCGTGTCAACCCAGCTCTGGTCCCCGACCACGATCGGCAGGAGAATCGCAGTCGCCCCGCAGAAGAGTCCACAGGCTGAAACAACGGTTGCCATTGTGTAAAGTTGGGAGGTCCTGATGGCGGCATCCGGGGCCTCGCGGAAGAGCAGGCCCGAAACTGAAGCGAACCAATTTGTGAAGGCGCTTGGAAGAGGACTGTTGAAAGTCAGAGTCAGTCCCTCTTTGCCCTGTTTGAGAACTTTGCAGTTGGCGAAGAAGGCCTCGGTCATGAATGGGCTCCCCTGCCACTCGAGCGTCACCTCCTTTATCTCGCTGGGAGCATCGGGCCAGGGAATGAAGACTTCTTCCAGACCAATTCTGAAGAAACGGGGAGGGTCATAGGTGGCCTTGTGACCTTTACCGCTGCTATAGCGCACCTGCACGCCGCGTGCTGTCATCTCGACCGCGCGTAAAGGGGACGGGTTACCCGATTCCTGCATCGCAGACTCCTCTTGAACAGGCTCCTAGGTACTGTACTTTCGGATTACAGTACGGAGCTTCAGCCTGTGAAGCTAGTGGTTCTACCGCCAGTTTGTCAAGCTGGTGAGGCGCCGGGAGCCGGTTGTCCGACTCAATCGCAGCGCAGCGCTTCGAGGGGGGCGACTGAGGCTGCTCGTCGAGCAGGAAGCAGGCTGGCGAGAAGGGTTACGGCCAACAGAATCGCAAGGCTGACCAAGACGCTGACCGGATCGAATGGGCTCACTCCGAACAAAGTCCCTTCCAGGGACAAGAAACGGGAAAGGGCCGCGAGCAGTCCGACGCCCAGCACGAGTCCGCGCACCGAAACTCGAAGGCCTGCCCTCAAAACCTGGCGCACGACTTGGGCGCGGGAAGCGCCCAGAGCCGAACGGATTCCAATCTCTTTCTGCTGCTGGCTGACACTGAAGGCCACGATTCCATAGAGTCCAACCGAAGTGAGGAGTAGTGCCGCCAGCGAGAAGAGGCCTGTCATTCTCGCCAACAGGCGTTGCTCTCCAAAGGTGTTCGCGATCCTGTCACTCAGAGGTTGTCCCGAGATGGGGTGTTGCGGGAGCAAGCGCGTCACGATTTCCCGAACCCGCGCGTCGCTTTCCGTGGAATTGCCGGCGGACTTCAGTTGCAGGATGAGATTTCCCCGATAATCCTGGGAAAGGGGCCGGTAAAATGCCAGTCGACGGCTCTCTCGCACATCCCGATACTTGATATCAGAGGCTACCCCCACTACCTGCAGCGAGGATTCCCCACCCGCATCGAAGACCTTGCCCAGAGGGTCCTCTCCCGGCCACAGAGTCCCAGCCAGTGAACGCGAGACGATGGCGCTCGAGATTTGACCAGAAGCGTCCAGACTGGCAGAGAAATCGCGTCCCTGGAGAAGCGGAATGGAGAGAGTTGAGAAGAAGCCGGGAGCGATCACGTTGCGCTCCGCAATCAGAAACGGCCTCCCGACGTGGGCCAGATCCTGGGTTTGGAAGCCGGCAGAAGAATGCCCTCCTACCAGGGGCGCAGAGGTCGAGAGAGTCAGGGATTCGATATCACCGAAGCCCGCCAGCTCGTCCTGCAACTGTTGATAAAAGTCCCGCCCTCGCTCTTGGGAGAGTCCCAGGAATTGGGGAAATAGTGAGTAGACGCGGACACCGTCGCTGCGGAAGCCCGGGTCGACCGACTGCATCTGGTTCAGGGTGCGGACGAATAGGCCACCCGCAGTCAGCACAAGTGTGCACACAGCCACTTGGGCCGTAACCAGCCAGGATCTTCGGCGACGGCCTGCGGTCAAGCGACCCCCCCCCGGCCGAAGAGCATCAATAAGGTCGCTCCTGGACGCTCCGAGGGCAGGGCCGAGGCCGATTATCAGTACACAGCCCAACCCGAGGGCCATGGAAAACGTGAGGACCGTCAGATCGGGCGTGGGGTCAAGCGCGAAGGGGACGCCGTAGATTCGGGCGAAAAGATCGACGAGTAGACCGCCCGACCAGAAAGCCAGCGCGACCGACGCTGCCGCTGCCAGTAGCCCCAGAATAAGCGACTCGGCGAGCAATTGCCGCAGGATCCGCAAGCGCCCAGCTCCCAGAGTTTGGCGCACTCCAAGTTCCTGCTGGCGCAGGCTGTTTCGAGCCAGAATCAAACCCGAGACGTTGGCGCAAGAAATGAGCAGGAGCAAGCCCACCAGCCCCATCAATAAGGCGGCCACCAGATTGACTTGCTGCCGGGCCTCGGGGCTCAAGCCGGTCGCTGAATAGACGACGATTCCAGCGTCGCCATTCTGAGGGTAGATTTGACGGAGGTTGTTGGCCAGGACCTCGAGCGATTCCTGGGCCTGTGCCGCAGCGATGCCGGGGCGTAGCCTTCCGATCATGTTGAGCCAACTCAGACCGGGTTGCTGCATTCGATTGCCCCATCGACTGGGAGCCAGTAGGTCTTCAGCCCCGACGGGAATCCACAGGTCCGGATCACTGAGCCGGTTAGTACCCTTGAATCCGGCCAGCATAACACCCTGAATCAGGAGGCTATGACCCCGGATGGACAGCGTTTGGCCAAAAACTGCACCGCTGCTGCCGAAGGAGTCTTCCCAAAGGCGGTGGCTGATCAGAACGACCAGTTCGTCGCGTTGATCCGGGGAGAAACGGGCTCCGATCAAGGCGTCGACTTTCAGCACTTCGAGATAATTCGGCGTCACTAGATCCCCGCTGAGCAGCAGCAACGAGTCATCTCTGATCACCGGGAACGAACGATTGGTAAATGCGGCCAGCCCTTGCAGAACCTGGTTGTGGTCCCGGTAGTGTTCATAAACCGGATAGGAAACCGTGTCGGCACCACTGTCGTTTTGAGTTCGCCACAGTGTTATCAGCCGCTCCGGTTCCGAGACTATCTGGAGTGGCCGAAGCAGCAAACCGTTGAGAAAAGTGAAGATGGTTGTTGTCGAGCCAATACCTAGAGCCAGCACCGCCACTGCAGTGAGCGTGAATCCGAGCTGTCGGGTGAGTTGACGGACACCGAAAAGGAAATCTTGAATCACGATTCTTGGCCTCCACGGGTTGGCGCGCAACCATGTGGCGTGGGAGAGTGCTCCGGCTAAGCGACGGAGGGTAGACCCAGTTCGCAGTTGGGCTTCCGCCGGAAGCCAGATTTTGAATTCTGAGTTCCAGTCTTCGAACCAATCCCGCCTCAACTCCTGGGGAACTAGCCAGGAGCAAATGCGGAGCAGCCCGCGAACCCATTTCTGTGAATTGGTGAGGTGCAGGATTGCCATTGATTTCAAGAGCTTTGAGCCGGCCCGGGGAAATCTCCAAATGCCTGATAACGGCGTGCCGTTTCAAGGAGAGTCTCTTGCCCAAACGAAGTGGTTTGATAATATCGCCGCCGCGGTCGCTTCTGAGCCAGCGCCCTCTCAGGTTCTTCCCACTGGGAGCGCACCAGGCCTCGTTCCTCGAGCTGGCTCAACGCGCGATAGACCTGCCCACTTTTGAGGCTTGTGTTTTCCATGATGTCGAACCCGTAACTGACGCCCCTGGCCACGCTGTGCAGTACCTGAAGAGTATTGTAGCTAAGTCGCATAATGTACCTATATACAGTCTAGTGCAAAGGGGTAGAGCTTTGCAAGAGCAACTATCAACTCACAACGCCACTCACCCTAGCAAGAATTCGCCTCAGACCGGCAACCAGTGGCTGCATTCGATGTTTGAAAACCCTTGCCCTTGCCCATGGTTGTGCCCTTCCGGATCAGTGTCATCGGAAGCTGGACTTGGAAAGGAATGCGATAGCAGGCCGTCTCTCGGAGCCAACGGAGCCAGAGTCCTGGTGGCAACGAGCCTGACTTTCTCGCCCCCCTTCGCCTAGGCTTCGGAGGGGCAGACGCTCGCGCTACCGCTTGGCGCTCTGAGAGCCGGCATTCCAACGCCACGGTCCGGTTATCGACTCGCAGTGAACTTCCAAGGCACGACTCTCAGAGCCGCGGAGCGCAGCGGTCTGCAGATCCAGGCTTCAACCAGGAAAGACTCGGCTAGCCAAACTTGAATTCAATCACCAAGTAGAACTTCGCCCAAACTTAGTCCTGCAGACCATAATTACGGTGACGTATGTTGGGAGCGCGACGCGAGTCAGATCTAGGCGCGAGGCACAGATCGATGCGGGCCATCCTCGAGGCCGAGCAACAACGAGCTGGCCGCGATAGCTGCGGCCGGATGCAAGAGCAGAGACGAAGAGGACGCAGAGATTTCGGAGAGGAATTCTTGGGACTTTGTGAGTTGTGAGTTACCTGCAGGAGTAGTATGCTGGCCACATGAAGTTTTCATGACTGTCTCGGGTTCTGAGCGCCAGAGAGGCCGGTGCAAAGCACTCGAGACGGTCGCCAGATCGGTGATCTGCAACTATCCTTTCCCAAAATGGGCGTTCAGCCTCTGCGATCCCTCTGCGCCTTTGTGTCTCTGCGATTGCATTTCATCCGCGCCACTTTTCCAGATACGCCTGCAGCCGCTCGTGAACATCTGAGAAAGTCTGGAAGGGTTCGTAGGGGACGTTGTTTCTGCGGCAGTATTCCCCGAGATAGGATTTCGCAAAGAGCACATCGGCAAACGGAATGGCATCGACATCTGAGGTCCCGTCTCCAATGTAAACAACCTTGCCTTCTTTCTTGGCCAGGCTGAGTACCACGCTTTTTAGCGAGCTCTCTCGAACCCGATAACGCCAGCCCTCCAGGGCGCACTCCACCGGATGAGCATGGATCGGCAAACCGTAGTCTCCAACGAAGACGCGGACAGTCGGCTCCAGTCCCGAGCTGACCACACTCAGGGGAAGTCGCACCGACCGGCTCCACTTTACGAACGGCGCAAAGCTGGGGTCGATCTCGATGTTGCGTAGCAAGCTCTCTCGGGCCTCGGGCCAGCTGAGTGTCACGGTTTCCAATTCTCGCTCGATCACTTCGAAGACCGTCATTCGTCCCGTCTTGATCTCGTTCAACATCTGATTTCGGAATTGAGGACCTCGACCGTGTTTTTCAGTCAGAAAGACGATCGTGTCGCGGGTCGTGATGGTACCGTCAAAATCCGAGAATACCTGCACCTGGCTAGGCTCCATGCTCTTCTCGACGCAAAACCATTATTTTCGCACAGGGTCTGCTACTATTCCCCACATGCTCTTGCAAATGACCGGAATTTCCAAGTCTTTTCCCGGAGCGCGAGCTCTCAATAAAGTGGATTTTGGTCTGGCGGCGGGAGAGATCCATGTCCTCCTGGGGGAGAATGGGGCTGGAAAGTCGACCCTTGTGAACGTCATGAGTGGCGCCATTATCCCTGATTCGGGCGCACTGGCAATGCAGGGCAAACCCATTTCATTGCTCACCCCTGCTGATGCACAACGAGCCGGGATCGCTGTCATTTACCAGGAATTCAGCCTAGTCCCCCATCTGAGTGTGGCTGAGAACATCGCTCTCGGAATCGAACCGGGGTGGCTGGGCTTGATTTCCAACCGGGAAGTCCGCCGACAGGCCCGAGCTGCTCTCGAGAGATTCGAGATGCAACTGAGCCCGGATCGGTCGGTGGCCAGCCTGAGCGTGGCCGAGCGACAGATGGTGGAGATCGCTCGAGCGCTCTCCCGGGACAGTCGGATCCTGATCATGGACGAGCCCACGTCCGCGCTGGCAGCCCGTGAAATCGAGACGCTTTTCCAATTGATTCGACGCCTTCAAACCGCCGGAGTTGGGATCGTCTTCATTACTCATCGAATGGAGGAGATTTTCGAAATCGGAGATCGGGTCACGATTCTTCGGGATGGAGAGAACGTCGGGTGCCGCGACATTGCCGGTACAGAGGTGACTGAACTGATTCGCCTGATGGTCGATCGGGACATCGAGGCACACTATCCGGCACGATCCAGTCATCCCGGAGAAGAGGTACTTCGTGTCCAGGGTTTGACCACCGATACCGGATTAACTCGCATCAGTTTCGGATTGCGCCGGGGCGAAGTCCTGGGAATCGGAGGTCTCATGGGTTCGGGTCGAACTGAGCTGGCTCGAGCCATTTTTGGTGCCGATCGGAAGGCTTCGGGAGAGATCCAAGTTGCCGGGCACAGCCTTCCTCAGAAAGCTGAGCCTTCAGAAGCGATACGGGCAGGACTTGCTCTTTTGAGCGAGGATCGCCAAGGAGAGGGCCTCGTGCTGTGCCTGTCGGTTAGCCACAATCTAAGTCTGCCCAGTTTGAAGAGAGTCAGCCGGCTGGGCGTGATATTGCGACAACGGGAGGAAGAGCTGTCCAGCCAGGCTTTCTCCCAGCTCCGAATCAGGGCGCTCAACCCTGAGCAGAGAGTGATCGGTCTCAGTGGGGGAAATCAACAGAAAGTAGCGCTCGGAAAATGGTTGTTATGTAAATCGGCAGTCTTGATGCTGGACGAGCCGACTCGGGGCATCGATGTCGGCACCAAAGCCGAGATTTACCGGATCATCAACCGACTCGTTGAGTCGGGGCTGGGAGTGCTGCTGATTTCATCAGATCTTCCGGAACTGATCGGACTCAGTGACCGGGTTCTCGTGTTACGGGAGGGACACAACGCCGGTGAGTTCGAGGCCACATCGTTGACTCCGGAGAAGCTCCTATCAATTTGCGTTGGAGATCGATCGGATGCTGCCTGATTTCCGGATTCGACTTTCCCGCTGGGGAACCCTGATCGGTTTACTCGTGCTGTGTTATGGCTTGTCTCTGGCCAGCCCCTTCTTCCTGACCTGGTCAAACCTGCTCAACATCGCTCAACAGACCGCAGTCAACGGGATCATTGCGGCCGGTATGACCTTCGTCATCGTGTCGGCCGGAATCGACCTATCTGTTGGATCGATCCTCGCATTTTCGGGAGTTGTCATGGCCAGTCTTTTGACCGCTGGCTACTCTCCCCTGCTGGCAGTACCAGTCGCGCTGCTGGTCGGGTTTGCTTGTGGCGCCATCAACGGCACTCTTGTGGCACTCGGGAAGCTGCCTCCCTTTATCGCTACTCTGGGCATGATGAGTATGGCTCGTGGCGCTGTCCTGGTGTTTACCGAGGGCCGCCCCGTCTCCGGCTTCAGCCCGGAATTCCGCTCACTCGCGACAGGTGAAATAGCTACCCTCCCAGTGCCGGTCTTGCTAATGTTAGCTCTTTACTGCATCTGCCATCTGGTGCTGACCCGCACCCGGTTTGGTCGTTACACCCTCGCTATTGGCGGCAACCAAGAGGCGGCTCGTCTGTCCGGGATCAACGTCCGTTTTCACAAAATCATGATCTATGGCTTGAGCGGTGCCCTCAGCGGGTTGGCGGCAGCGGTCCTCACTGCCCGTCTCAATTCGGCTCAGCCCATCGCCGGAATTATGTACGAGTTGGATGCCATCGCTGCCACCGTCATCGGAGGTACCAGCCTAACCGGGGGGGAGGGTTCGATCGGGGGCACTTTGATCGGAGCGCTCATCATGAGTGTTCTTCGCAATGGCCTGAATCTTCTCGGTGTCTCGTCCTTCTTACAGCAGTTGGTAGTCGGCGCCGTCATCGTGATCGCCGTTTTGATCGACAACTTGACCCGCCACCGAGGGCAACGTCGCTAGCCCGGATTATGCAAGAGATCCGGATTCGAGTGGATTGGGGATCAGAAAAAATGCCGTAGCTCTCTGATATAAAAAGGTTTATTAAACAAATCCTTATCGGAGAACTACGGCAATGTCAAACCCAGTCTGTCAGACCACCCTGGCATTTCACTCGCACACACAAATCACGGCTCGTTTTGATGGTGGGAACCTGACTTCCGATGCCGGATGGCTGTTGTTTGGTTCCCTGGATCGGCAAGATCGACTCTGCGAGGACTTCAGTTCGTGTATTGCGGATAGCCGGGACCAACGCTACGTTCGTCATGAGCAGTTAAAGCTGATCCGACAACGAGTCTTTCAGATCGTTGCCGGGTACGAAGACTGCAATGACGCGGACACGCTGCGCTCGGATCCCATGCTCAAGACCGTCTGTGATCAGTTACCTGAGAGCGATCCTGACTTGGCCACCCAGGCAACTTTTTCCCGTTTGGAAAACTCTGTCAGCAAGAAGGATCTCATGCGTCTGAGCCGGGGGTTCCTACAGCGTTATGTCCGCTCGCTGAAGAAGAGACGCCCCGACCCGGTCATCTTGGACCTGGACAGTACTGACGACCACACTCACGGCCAACAGGAATTCTCTTTTTACCACGGCTATTACCGAAACCACATTCTGCATCCTTGGCTGATCTTCGATGCCGTTACGGGGGACCTGGTCACTGTCGTATTGAGGCCTGGAAACAAGGGGGCTGCCTCTCACATCGTTCCTATTCTGAAACGAATCGTGAAAGCCATTCGACGAGAAGTTGGCAAGGAACTTCAAATTGAGATCCGGGCCGACAGCGGCTTTGCCACGCCTCGGCTCTACGAGTTCTGTGAATCTGAAGAGAACAAACTCCAATATGTCATTGGGTTAAGCCGGAACCCCCGCCGGCAACGGATGGTCGAGCCGATGCTCGAGTCGACTCGACTCAGGTTCGACGAGTTCGAGGAAAAACAGCGTCAGTTTGACGAGTTTCTTTATCGAGCCGGCAGCTGGGATCGATTCCGTCGCGTCATCGTCAAAGTGGAAGTCGACCATCGGGGGATCAATCGTCGCTTTGTGGTCACCAACCGAGACGATCTCTCTTCCCAGTCCCTTTATGATCACTACACCGATCGAGGACAGTCGGAGAACTTCATCAAGGCTTTTAAGAACCATCTGAGTATGGATCGGCTGAGCTGTCATCGATTCCTGGCCAACCAGTTTCGACTTCTCCTGCATGGGCTGGCTTACCAGATGTTCGTCCGACTCCGCGATTATCTGTATGGAACCCCCTGGCAGAAACTCGAAATCGAAACTTTGCGTCGCCGGGTCCTCAAAATTGGGGCGCGGGTTCGACAAACCACTCGACGCATCTGGGCCCATCTTTCCTCCGGCTTTCCGGAGCAGGCCCTTTTCCTCCTCGTCTTGAATCGCCTTAACTCCAGCTAGGAGTCTGCGCGGCAGGAGTTTCTGATCAACGTGGAATTTCCAATTCTTGAGTTTATGTTTCGGGGTGCCCTATAAGAGAAAGGGCGATCTTTATCGTGCTTCCGCTTGCAGAGGCGGCCGAACTGCTGAAAATGAGCCCAGGGGGAGGGCATCTTTCCGTCCGAACCTGCTCAGCAGGTGGGTAGGCGCCCATTCATGCGTTTCAAGTTCAGGGCGAGACAGACCAGGTCCCACTCGCCTTCCACTTTCTCGAGTCCCCTCAAGCTGAAGGTTCGAAAGCCAAGGACCTGTTTAACCCAGCCGAATACAGGTTCCGCGATCACCTTGCGCCGGCGGTAGACAGTTTGCCCCGCCTCCGTGCCCAGCTTCTTGAACATGCGCAGCGTGGCGGGGAGATTTTCCGACGGCTCTGGATCTCGCCCCCTCTCGGCCCAAAGAGATGTAGCCATCGATCTCGCGTTCTTCTAGACCTTCAAAGTTCTCCTCGGACTTATACCCGGCGTCGGCCACTACCTGCTCGGGAGGGTGCTCCAGGTTCTCTTGGACCGCATCGATCATCCCCAGTAATTGTCTGTTGTCGGCCGCGTTATTGGTAACCCCCGTGGCCACGATCATCTGTGTCTCCTCATCCACAGCGGCTTGCGTGTTGTAGCATTGTTCGAATCCCCCAGAGCTCTTCATGATTCGACTTTCCGGATCTGTAAAGTTGTCTTGGGCCTTCTCCTCGGGAACTCCAAACTCCCGCTTGAAGGGGCGTCCTCCGCGCGGGTTCTTGCGACCGTCTCCGGGCTTGCGGCCGCGCTTCCGATCCGCCTCGGCCTGCCGTTGCTCCACGCGCTGCTTTGCCTCCCCGATCTTTTTCAGCCGATCTTCGCGGCGGCGTAACTCTTCAGGCAGTTCGTCTCCCTGATTCTCTTCGCCGTAGAGCTCGTCTTCCGCTTTATCCACCTGCTGCGCACGATCCAACAGTTCGGCGATCTCTCCTTCCAGCCTTTTCTCTTCTTCCAACATCCGTGAATAGCTCATCGCCTTATGTTTGCTGGCGTTGGCCTTGATCTTACAGCCGTCCACCGCCACTCGCCCCAGCTTGACCAATCCCGCCTCGGCCGCGATCCGCGCCACCTGTCCAAACAGTTTCTTGAACTCTTTGAGATGACGTTGACGAAACTCCGCCATCGTCCGGTGGGCTGGAAAATTACCCGCCGACAACACTCGAACAGCCACGTCCTCATACACTCGACGAGCCAGTTTCCGCGACGAGAACGTTCCCGTCGCGTACCCATAAATCAGGATCTTCACCATCATCCTCGGATCAAACGGCCGATTGCGCCGCCCGTCCCCTTCGTACGGCGCGTAGAATCCACTCAGATCCAGCTCATCCACCGTTTCGGAGATAAAGTAGGACAGATGATCTTCCGGCAACCAATCTCGCGGGGAGGGGGGTAGCAAGAAGCTCTGCTCCGGCTGGTACTTCCGAAATGTCGTTCCCATATCGCCATTTTATTCACCAGCCCGGACATTTCCTGCCGCGCAGACTCCTAGGAGCTTCCTCTCCGAAGTTCGGCTTGCGATGACACCTATCCGGAAGGGCAAAGGCAAAGGCAAATTTTTCCGCCTTGAAGGCCGCAGCAAGCTGCGCACGCGAACCGGATCCAGTCAAGATGCTTTAGTAATCTCCGACAGCTCCACCGGACGATCCTCCTTCCAGGAGAGAGTTGCCGCGGTAGCCACTTGGAGGGCTCGGATACCGTCGTCCAGCGTGATCGGTGGCGCCATATCTCGCAACAAATTGTCGGCGAAGTTCTGGAGCTGAGCCGTGTAAGCCTGGGCGAAGCGTTCCATGAAATAGGGGACAGTGTCATGCGAGACCTGGTTTTGTTTCAAAACCTCGATTCGGGTCTCACGCAGGTAGCCAATCCGAATCGTCCCGGCGGTTCCCAAGATCTCAGTACTGATGTCATAGCCATAGAAACCGCTGCGAGAGAGATCGATGATTCCCAGGCGCCCGTCCCTGAAGTTCAGGACGCTGACCGCGTTGTCGATGTCGCCCAGCGGCTGGATCTCGGGATAGGCGAGGACCGCCCCTTGGCAGTGGATCCGGGCGACTTCGCCGAAGAACCACAGAGCGAGATCAAAATCGTGGATTCCCATGTCGATGAAGATGCCACCACTGCTGGACAGCCGAAGATATTCGAGGCTGGGGCGAAAAGGATCGCGTGAGGTCGATTTGAATACAATCGGATCTCCCACTTCTCCTTGCTCAATTCTCTGGCGCGCGGCGGCATAAGAAGCGTCGAATCGGCGCATGAATCCCATCTGGAAGAAGACGCCACTTTGCTCGACCGCTCTCTGCATGGCGACTGAGTCAGCTAACGAGATTGAAAGCGGCTTCTCGCAGAAAATGGCTTTGCCACGCGCTGCCGCCGCTTCCACCAACTCTCGATGGCTGTGGGTGGGAGTCACGATAACCACGGCATCCACCCGGGGATCATCGATCAGCTCCTGGGGGGTACGGTAGCGCGTCTCGACTTCGAATTCATCGGCCACCCGATCGAGTGTATCTGGGTCCACATCGCACACTGCGATCAGGTCGGTACCCGAGACCAGACCGCGCAGGTTGCGTGCATATACTTGACCAAGTCGTCCCAGTCCGCACAGGCCGACTCGAGCTTTCGCTCTCATGGTGCCGCCTTGTCACTCTTTGTGACCAGTTCGATCCTGACAGTGAGAGTCTCGGCCAGCTTCTCCCCCTGTAGCAGCTTGTGTGCGCTCTCGACCGCTATCCTGCCCATTTCGCTGGGGAACTGAGCAATCGAGGCCAACATCCGTCCCTCATCGATGGCCTGACGAGCTTCTCCCAGCGCATCGAAACCGACGACTCGAATTTGGCCTTCCTTTCCGGCCGCTGCAATCGCTTCCATGGCCCCCAGCGCCATCAAGTCGCTGCAAGCGAAGAGAGTATCGATCTCGGGATGGGCTTGCAGCATGTTCTGAAAGACAGTAAAGCCCTGATCTCGTTCCCAGTTGGCCGGTTGTGAAGCAACGATTTCGATTCCCTCGCTGTCTTTTACTGCGTCCCTGAATCCCCGGAGTCGAGCATCTCCAGTTTCATGGCCGGGAATTCCCTCCAGAATCGCCACCTTGGCTTGCCCCAGTTTCCCGAGGACGTACTCTCCAGCCAGCCGTCCCCCCTGGTAGTTGTCAGATCCCACAAAGGTCTCAATTAAAAGTCCGGGCGCTGTGCTGGTATCCACCCGGGTATCGATCGTGACGACGGGAATACCGGCCCGGTTGGCTTTCTCGATGGCCGGAATCAACTCCCGCGAGCCGCTGGGCGTCAGACATAAGACATCGAGCTGGGTCTGAAGCAGGTTTTCCACGATCTGCATTTGCTTCTCGACATCAAGCTCCCGCTCCGCGGCCTGAACGATGAGTTCGAGACCGAGACGCCCTGCCGCCTCCTCGGCACCGGCTTTCATGTCGATGAAGAAAGGGTGATTCAGGGTTTTGAGAACCAGCGCCACACGCGGTGTCCCACTCGGCTGGTCGACTGAGGTGCAGCCTGCCAACAACAGGATTAACAGTGTGACCAGAAGCGATTGAATGACCTTTTTCATGAAAATGGCTTCCTCGAATGGCAATCAGGAGGAATGGGATTTGGATCCCGGACCCCTGGAGATTCCCAACCTTTGAAAATGGACTTTGGACTCTTGGCCCGCGGGACCCCCTGGACCCCTTCCTAACTGGATCGTGCTACGGTTTCGCTGTTCTTTTCTGAGTGGTCCCGTCTGATCCTCTTTAGAAAGAGATTACTCTGGTCCAGGAACTCAGGACTCCAGTCGTGCCCGCCTTCGAAGATACACTCGGTCACATCGGCTCGACCTCTCAGGTCCGCCAGGTCCAACCTCATCTTCTCCTCGGTATACCAGGGATCTTCCAGCCCCCGGCCGAGAAGCAACGGCGGTATTGGCAGCAGCCGATTCTGAGCGATCTCGGGCGGTACATCTCCGGCCAGCGCCAAGATGCCAGCACAGGGCACTCCGCTGCATGCCGCCGCTCGATAAGCCATGGCGACTCCCTGGGAGAAGCCGCTAAACACCAGCGGGGCTTTAATCTTGAACTCCCGTTGCAGCAGGCTGACCACCGATCGCACGTAGCCAATATTGTTATCGATCATCTGCTCCCGGTCCTGGCTGGTCATCCAGCTGCCGATGATCTCACGAGATCGGGAATTATAGAACAGGTGGAGGGACTGGACCGCACAGAGTACCCATTCTTGAGTTTCAGGAATGCGCTGGAGCTGCTGAAAATGGCTCTCCGCATTCTCGCCATACCCGTGGAATCCGACCAGCAGACCGCGGGGGTTTGAAGGGGCTTCGATAAGAAAACTGCCTTGGATCAGGGCTGATATATGGCGTCGAATCATCTCCGGACGATAGCATGATTTGAGAATCTACGAAGACACGCTTCGGGCTCCGTAGGAATGCCGCGAAGTTAATGCGGCGCTCGGCCTAGATCTTTCGGACCCGAAGCGTCAGCGAGGGAGCGATTCCCACGCAAGTTTCAGCTTAGCCCACCCCCCGGCCGTCGCCGGATCGTTCATGAATGAAACTGGGACCCGCTTCGATTCTGATCTGCTTCGCTGCCGTGGAAGCAAGCCATGCTTTGTAGGAGCCCAGATGTGCCGGCGAACTCCGCTCTCCTGGAAGGAGAGCTTTGAGCAGGGCACAGTACCGGTGCTCAGAGCGCAGGAAGGGTCCGGGGGGGGCGGGTACAATGCCCTGCCTGAGGGGGCCCTGTGCCGAATTCGGCCTGGACAGCCGGGTTCGTCAGCAAATCTAACTCCTACAAAGCGTGGATCGGCTCTGAGGAGGCGAAGCAGACAAGACTCAAGTCAGAGGGTGATCAAGTTTCAGGTTAGGATTTCGGATTTGTCACCGAAACACACGAGGTTCGGAGCTCGATCGCCCAACACCCTCAACTTGGCTCAATTGCAAAGAAGTCGCCCTTTAGAGGTGCCTAGGAGCCTGTCCGAGTATTGGTGCGGATCGCGTTACGAGCGCCATGGGGTGAGATGCGAGGCGTCGGGCAGGCAGGCGCTGTCATTCAACTTCAAGTGCCCGCAACAAAGCAGATCGCCTTCTTGTTGTCCAGCCTGCTGGAGTTTGCAGGTTGGACAACAGAAGACCGCCCGTAACCCGCAGGGAACAGGCGTTAAGTGGCCGAATCTCTTTGTCGAGAGCCGTAGACGATGGGGGCCATCGCCGTCCGTCTCTCTCCGCGAGCTCGACGCACAAGACCCCTGTTCGCGACCGCACTCCAATACTCGGACAGGCTCCTAGGGTTTACCGATCCGATAAAGGTTCTTGTGTCCCCGCAGCAAGAAAGTGTCCCCGATGATGGCTGGTGAGGCGTCGAATCCATCGTCCAGTTGATTGGAAGCGAGCACCTCGAACTCTTTACCGTGTTTGATCACCACGGCATTGCCTTCTCGGTCGAAAATGTAGAGGCGATCCTTGGCAGCAATCGGGGACGAATAGATCGTATTCAGACTTTCCAGGCGTTGGCGTGCATAGTAAGGTTCGCCGCTATTCACATTGATAGCAGTCAGGATCGGGCTATTCACTTTGAGGATGTAGAGCGCCTTTTGGTAAAGCACGGGGGTGGGAACATAAGGAGTGTCCTGATCGTAGCTCCAAAGTACTGCGTCCGTTCCTGTAATCTCTCCCTGCGCCTTCGCCAAATCAATGGCGCGCAGCGCACTCCCTCGGAAGCCTGCGGTGACGTAGACAATGCCGTCCGAGTGAACCGGAGACGGGATCGGGTTGAGGGTCAGTCCGCTGTCTTCCCAAAGCAGCTTTCCGGTTTCAAGATCGTAGCTGCGAACTCGATTGGTGGCTCCTGTCACGATTTGAGCCTTTCCCTCGTATTCCACGATCAGAGGAGATGCCCAGGAGGTGATTTCATCCCGTGCGGTTCTCCATTTCTCACTTCCGTCCTTCTTGTCGAGAGCGACGATGAAAGAATCGTCTTCGTGGTCCCAAAGGATGACCAGGGTGTCCTTATACAAGGCTGGGGAGCTCCCTTCGCCGAAGCCCAACCGCTTCCTCATATCTCCAAGATCTTTCTTCCATTTTAAATTGCCGTCCAGATCGAGGCAATAGATTCCGTTGGATCCGAAATAGGAATAGATGTACTCGCCGTCTGTCACGGGAGAGTTTGAGGCCCAGGTGCCGGTAGGGTGGGTTCCTTCGTGGGGAGTCTTTTCGAGCAGTGTCTTTTCCCAGATCGGGCGGCCGTCACTCAGTTGCAGAGCCAGTATTTTGAACTGAGTCAGACTGGGGGATTTCCCCGGGGGGCCTCGGCGGCGGCCTCGCAGGCCTTGCCGCCCACCGGCCTCAGGTGCGGCGGGTGCGGGTACTGGAGCCGAGATGGCGGTCTGGACGAAGATCCGGTCTCCCCACACGATGGGAGAAGCGGAACCCTGACCCGGGATCTCAACCTTCCACAGGATGTTCTCGGTCTCTGACCAGGTCAAAGGAAGATCGGCGTCCTCATCGGCGCCGTTACTGTTCGGACCTCGCCATTGTGGCCAATTATCGGAGGTGGCTGCATCGGAGTGATCGGTCCATAAGGCCAGACCTAGGGCGCCTGAGATGATGAAAGCGATGGTCAGCAGCAGCGCTCGATTTCGTGTCATTGAAAACCTCTCTGTTCGATTCGTAATCGGAAATCTCTAGAAGCGAACACGAGACTGTTCAGTGGTCGCGCTCCGGGATCGGAGAAACCTAACCTATTTAGCACACGAAATCCACAGCCGACCAGTTACATCTTATTGAATCACGCGAGTTAACCTCATAGACAATCTCAAGGTTATTTCATATTGGGATGATGATTCTTCAAGAAAGCGGGTCGAGAGTTCCGGATGAGACCATAGCCTTGCTCGGGCTGTTCACCTTGCTGGGATGGGTATTTTGGCTCTACACTCGGGCCCGCCAGAAGTCGCTGAAAGATCGGGTCGAGTTCCAGACCCGCGTCCTCTCCCGTTTTGAGTCTTCCCAGGAACTCCGTGAGTTCCTTCAGACTCGAGGGGGGCTGGTGTTGCTGGGGGCACATCAGAGGGAGGGGAGCTCTCCCGTGCCTCTCTCTCGAATCATGACCGCCGTCCAAGTGGGGCTCTTCTTGTGTGTCTTAGGAATCGGACTCATCCTGGTCGCTCTTTTGATTGGAGAGTTGGAAATCTGTATCCCGGGCGCGCTACTGGTCATGGCTGGGATCGGTTTTTTTCTTTCAGCCGCCGTTACCTATTGGCTGTCACGACGCCACGGTCTCTTGGATTCCGGTGGTAAGCCAGGGAGGAATAATCCGCAGATTGAACCGTAGCACTATCAGGATCGTAGGAAGGAACTGGAAGCGATCGTGACTACAACCTATTTCTCGGAAAGAATTCTGGGGCGGAGCCCGCAACGCCGTCGCCTCACGGACCGCGAATTCAGCCAGCTCTACGAAAGATGCGGAGACGCTCTCCGGGCATACATCGTGCGCGTGAGCGGCAATTCGACCCTGGGAGAGGACATCTTTCAGGAAGCCTGCTACCGACTGCTGAGAAGCTCTTTGCCGGAGATGACGGCGGATGAGCTCAAGGCCTATGCCTATCGCACGGCGACTCGACTCATCTACGATTCCTGGCGACGGAGCCGACCCGAGATCGTGGAGGAGGACTGGGACGGCATGCCACATCCCGATCGAAGATGCGAGGTGCGGCATGATGTGCAGAAGCTCTTTCTGGAATTGAAGGCCCGTCAGCGGGTGCTTCTCTGGCTGGCCTACGTTGAAGGCTGCAATCACAACGAGATTGCTGAGCGACTGGGCCTGGGCGCATCCAGCATCCGGGTGTTGCTGTTTCGGGCGCGCCGGAAGTTTGCTCAAGTTCTTTCTCGTGAGGGTCTGTCGCTGGAGGATTTCGCGTGAAGCCAGCTGTTTGCCCCAATCTTGCGGAGCTGCAACAAGGCTGGAAACGAAAAGACCAGCAAGCCGTCCGCCATGTAGCCGCTTGCCGACACTGTCGTCAGGTTTTGCTGGTATCGGCCAGCATCGGCTCCATGGAGTCCCTAGCCGGCCCCTCCCCCTCGGTGGCTTCCCACTTGTGGAGGTCCCAGTTCCTGGACCGGCTTCGACGTGAGACGCTGGCGACTCTCCCCATAACCGTCATGTATTCTGTAGGTGTCATCGTCAGTTCTGCCTTTCTCTTGTTGATAGCCGAGCAACGACGATTGTTCGACTTCTCCGAATGGAGGAAGGTGGCGCCGGACTGGATTTCACTGGGTGGATCGGGGCCCTACTTACTAGGCGCCCTGGCCCTGGGGTGCCTGCTGGCCAGGATCCTGAGAGCGGAGGAAGAATGAGAATCAATGCCCGCATCATGTGTCTGCTCGTACTGGTCAGCGTCGGGGCCGCTTGCAAGGTCGACTTCGATGCAGTAGAGGACAGTGTTCGTGAAGCCCGCCGCGGCCTCACCACCCACGAGTGGCGAGAAGGAAGCCATTCACTCAAGGTTTCGATTAAAGGCAAGATTACCTTGACCGAAGATGAATCGGATGTCGCCACTCTCGAACCAGACGGCTTCCTCAACATTGACCAGCGAGGAGATAATCGATGGACGTATGAAGCCGTCGCGCTGCCCACTGGGAAGCTCCAACGGACCTTCACCCGCGACGGTCGCTCGTTGACTCCTGGGTCTGAGACCGGTCAGTGGCTGAAAGAGATCCTCCCCCAGGTCATGCGACAGACCGGAATCAATGCCGAGGGCCGCGTGCGCCGCCTGCTGGCGAGTGGTGGGCCGGACACCGTGCTGTCCGAGATCGAAGAGATCCGGAGCAGTTCAGTGCAGCGACTTTACATCGATGAATTCTTGGCTCAAGGGGAGCCCACGGTTGAGCAGACCCATCGGCTGGCCCGAGTGGCGTCCCAAATCGGATCCTCATCTGAAAGCGAACGAATTATCGAGCAAGTGGTGGACCGCCATGTCAAGGATCCGAAATTGACCGATCTACTGATCGAGGCGTCGACTCACATTCGCTCCAGCAGTGGAAGAGTGCGGATCACCGATCTCATTCTCACCCACCGAGAAATCGGTGAAAAAGCCGCAGTCGAGATTGCTACGTCATTGTCTGAAGTTCGATCGAGCTCGGAGAAAGCCAACGGCCTGGTAGCTCTGGCCGAAGCTTCGCCCGATTCGCCTGCCGTTCGCTTGGCATTACTCGATGCGGCTGAAACAATCAGCTCCAGCAGCGAAAAAAGTCGGACTCTGATCAGTATTGTCGAGAGCTCAAAGCTCGACCAACAGATCGCTATCCGAGCTGCGAGAGTCAGCAGGACCGTCAGATCCGATTCAGAACGGGGCCGGGCTCTGCGTCAACTAGTGACCGATATGCCGCTCGATCCCGAAATTCTGAAAGCGACTCTGGAGGCTGCCCGTCGGCCCTCGAGCTCCTCTAAAGAGCAAGTGGTCATGGCTCTGATTCGCCGCCAATATGGACCCTCAGGACTAGGCGTGATCCAGCAGTTCGTTCGAGATAACCTCCCCGAAGGTACTATCTCAACCCGGCTTCAGCAACGGATCGAACGCCAGCGGGGAGGCTCCTAACCCGGATAATGCACGCGTTTTCGAAGCGAAGGGTCGGAAGCGCCGCTCTGACAAGGTTTCGTTCACTCCCGAGGGCCCCGCAGTCATAGTCATGCACTCTGTCGAGGAGCCCGAGGGTGGGGAACGCAGTCAGAGGTGAACCTGGAAATGGTTCTCTTTCGAGAGGGTGGGAAGCCCTCCGGGTCAAGGCCCTAGTCAGGCCGCCCGTATCAAGACCTGAGGCAAGACCTCAGGACTGGAAAGGTTTGCGAGGTGAAGCGAATAATGACGCTGAATCCGGAACTCAGCCCCGAAATGCGCAATGGGAATGGCCGATACCTTCTCTGAGGTCGCAGGCAGCAGGTCATCGAGACGCTACAGACGAGTCAAGATGCCCAACCCCGGGGTCGCAGACGGCATCGAGCAAACACATGGCGAAGGAGAAGACAGACCAGGCGGGTCGAAGAACTCTTGACCGCCCATCTGAGGCGGGACGAGTAGGCAAAGGCAACCTTAAACAGGAGCCAAGCCGATGGGGCTTCGGCCTGGGATGGGGACCGGTTTAACGATGAGAACGGGTAATACCGAAGAGCCGGATGTGGGAAAGCCGCTTGTCCGGTTCTGAGAGGGGCGTGGGTGGCAACCGATGTTACAGACCTCCCATGGTGGAACTAGGAACCCACTCCGTAACCGAAAGGGCGGAAGTTGGAAACTCTCCACCTACAGGGCTCTGTATCTTGGGAACACCCCGCCTACTCGACCGGATGATCCCGGCCCTGCAGCCGAAAACTCGTGCATTATCCGGGCTAAGAGAGAAGGGGGCTAAGGTCCAGGGGGCAAAGTATCCATGGGTCGAATTCCCAGGCCTACTAAAGCGGTAGCTGGATTTGACTCGACTTGTCAGTGCTGCCGAAGCTAACTCCGCTACCGCTTTGTTATCCCAGTCGTTAGAGCGGAGTTACAATTCGTACTGGACCAAGCGTTCCCACAGTTGCTCGAGGGTCAGCTCTCCGCGTTTGAACTCTGACAGCTGAGACATCTGGACCGAGACAACCAGGGCCCCTCTCCGATTCTGACGGGCAGATACGAAGGCGTCGAGTCCCCTCGAATCGCTCAGGAAGATCAGGGAAACATACTCGGCAGGCTTGATCGCCGACAAGGAATCTCCGTGCTGGGCCAGCGCCGAGATGATGGCATTCTGGATCCTGTGTTCTCTCTCATCACTTTCTCCCTGACTCCGCTCGGATTCCTGGGTTTCTTTTTCCAGAGCCTCACGATTGGTTTGAATCCATTCCGTCAGGTCTTCTCCGGAGACTTCCTTGCCGCGCCGCCCCGCTGACAGGGCGAACGCTTCCGCCAATTCCGCGTAGACGAGTTCCTGAGTCTCGGGGGGACGGGGGGCAGTCGGAGGATCTGGCGGCAGGGGCGGGATAGTAACCAGAGGCTGAGGGGCGACGGGAGCATAATCGGGTTGGAGGTTACCAAAGACGATACCTCGGTTGGTCCGTTTGATCCTCCGCTCTAGAGATCGCAAATAAGTGTCGGTAGTCGCACCCTTTTCCTCGACCTCGTCAATCAGCTCGGACACCTGTCGGAGATCAGCCAGACTCGAACTCTGAACGGAACGGCTGTTGGGGATCATGAAGATTGCTCCCTGTCCGTAAAGGTAGAAGCTCTCGATCTGATAGTTTCGGCCAAACTGGAAAAGCCCCGACCGTCGGCTCCGGCTGGAGTCACCGACGGCGTACTTCAGAGTAGTGGAGAGAATCCCTTCCAGGATTTCCAGTTCCTTGTTTGTTTCCTGAACATCAAAAGGAGCGTTTCTCTGTGCCAAAGTAGTCGCGATCCAGCCACCGACGCCGATCACGAAGACCAGGCCGAGTGCCATATATCTGTTCTTCATTTCATTTCTCCTCGGAATTCGTAATTCACTCTTGTCCCTGGGCCAGCTGCATGACTGTGGCCATCAGAACTTCGGTCTGGTTTCCTTGAATCTGCCCTGTTGTTTCGACCGCTCCCAGACGGATATTGAGGCTGCGTAGATCCTGTTGTTGTTGGACTGAGAGAGTCTGGTAAATATCCAATGCCGCGTCCCGCAGATTATTCGACAGGATCTGGTCGCGCTCTTGGAATTGCTGGCCCAGCCGATCATTGAGAGAGGCCAGAATGCGATCGAATCGATCGCCCTGGGTCAGTTCGATCTCTTCGTTCAGAGATGAAATTTCGGCCCGGACAAGCTTTAGAACCTGGCGCTCCCGTGTACTTAATTCCTCAGTCAAAAGCCGTCGGAAATCGGCTCGAAGCAGCTCGGGATCTCGCTCGACCCGAGGCTCTGCCAACACCGGCAACGCACCTAGGCCGATCGTCAAACTGGCGCCATCACTGCGGAAATGGAGGTTAGAGGCGATAGCCGCCAGAGTGATCAGCAAGAGAAGGCAGGCAGTGGCGGCGAGCGCCCGAGGAGCCGTCATCATCTTCCACCAGCCGGTCCAGCCCGGATGCCGTGACGGCTCTTCATAAACGAAGAAGTGTCGGGGAGGCTCGACGGATTCCAGCTCTCCCAACATCTGGAGTGTTTCGGCATAGCTCTGGTGTTCGTTGCAGTCCTTATTTCGCTTCATTTCAGTTCTCCCGCTCGAGAGAGTTTCTTTGTGAGGATTCCGAGGGAGGAAAAGAAGCGGGATTTTGCCGACCTAGGAGTCTGCGCGGCAGGAAATGCCCGGGCTGGTGAATAAAATGGCGATATGGGAACGACATTTCGGAAGTACCAGCCGGAGCAGAGCTTCTTGCTACCCCCCTCCCCGCGAGATTGGTTGCCGGAAGATCATCTGTCCTACTTTATCTCCGAAACGGTGGATGAGCTGGATCTGAGTGGATTCTACGCGCCGTACGAAGGGGACGGGCGGCGCAATCGGCCGTTTGATCCGAGGATGATGGTGAAGATCCTGATTTATGGGTACGCGACGGGAACGTTCTCGTCGCGGAAACTGGCTCGTCGAGTGTATGAGGACGTGGCTGTTCGAGTGTTGTCGGCGGGTAATTTCCCAGCCCACCGGACGATGGCGGAGTTTCGTCAACGTCATCTCAAAGAGTTCAAGAAACTGTTTGGACAGGTGGCGCGGATCGCGGCCGAGGCGGGATTGGTCAAGCTGGGGCGAGTGGCGGTGGACGGCTGTAAGATCAAGGCCATCGCCAGCAAACATAAGGCGATGAGCTATTCACGGATGTGGGAAGAAGAGAAAAGGCTGGAAGGAGAGATCGCCGAACTGTTGGATCGTGCGCAGCAGGTGGATAAAGCGGAAGACGAGCTCTACGGCGAAGAGAATCAGGGAGACGAACTGCCTGAAGAGTTACGCCGCCGCGAAGATCGGCTGAAAAAGATCGGGGAGGCAAAGCAGCGCGTGGAGCAACGGCAGGCCGAGGCGGATCGGAAGCGCGGCCGCAAGCCCGGAGACGGTCGCAATAACCCGCGCGGAGGACGCCCCTTCAAGCGGGAGTTTGGAGTTCCCGAGGAGAAGGCCCAAGACAACTTTACAGATCCGGAAAGTCGAATCATGAAGAGCTCTGGGGGATTCGAACAATGCTACAACACGCAAGCCGCTGTGGATGAGGAGACACAGATGATCGTGGCCACGGGGGTTACCAATAACGCGGCCGACAACAGACAATTACTGGGGATGATCGATGCGGTCCAAGAGAACCTGGAGCACCCTCCCGAGCAGGTAGTGGCCGACGCCGGGTATAAGTCCGAGGAGAACTTTGAAGGTCTAGAAGAACGCGAGATCGATGGCTACATCTCTTTGGGCCGAGAGGGGCGAGATCCAGAGCCGTCGGAAAATCTCCCCGCCACGCTTCGCATGTTCAAGAAGCTGGGCACGGAGGCGGGGCAAACTGTCTACCGCCAGCGCAAGGTGATCGCGGAACCTGTATTCGGCTGGGTTAAACAGGTCCTTGGCTTTCGAACCTTCAGCTTGAGGGGACTCGAGAAAGTGGAAGGCGAGTGGGACCTGGTCTGTCTCGCCCTGAACTTGAAACGCATGAATGGGCGCCTACCCACCTGCTGAGCAGGTTCGGACGGAAAGATGCCCTCCCCCTGGGCTCATTTTCAGCAGTTCGGCCGCCTCTGCAAGCGGAAGCACGATAAAGATCGCCCTTTCTCTTATAGGGCACCCCGAAACATAAACTCAAGAATTGGAAATTCCACGTTGATCAGAAACTCCTGCCGCGCAGACTCCTAGTGGGAATATCCAGGGCCTCGGCGATCTCCTCGAATTTGAGATCCTGGTAGAACTTCAATTCCACCACCAACCGTTGTTCGGCACCCAGCACCTTCAGTGCTCGCAGGATTTCGCTTCGTCGCTCCCGTTTCAACACGTGATCTTCCTGGCCCGCGGATTGGCTCAACTGCTCCATTTCAAGGAATGGAGTTTCCTCGTCATCCAGCGACCAATGTGGTCCTTGAGGACGCTGTCGCAAGCGGGTCAGGCACTTGTTGCTGGCAATCCGGTAGAGCCAGGTCGAGAAGCGCGCTTCCAGTCGGAAGTGCTTGATGGAACGGTAGGCCGAAAAGAAAACTTCCTGGGTAACCTCTTCAGCTTCCGTTGGCTGCTGCATCATGCGCAGAGCCAGGTTGTAGATCGGGCGCTCCCACTTCAGAACCAGATGATTGAAGGCGGACGTGTTTCCGCCCTGACTGGCCCGAATCCATTCCTGTTCTTGTGCCTCGACCGGATCCTGCTCCGGCTTAGAAAGCCGCGCAGCGTCCAGACTTTGCACCATGCTGATCCCAGTTTCCATTCCGTGTGACCTTGCTCAATCAGATTAGACCACCACCCGAACCAAAAAGTCGGACCTATCTCAAGTAACCGCACCATTACTGGGACGGGCTCCTAGCCCGGATTATGCAAGAGATCCGGATTCGAGTGGATTGGGGACCAGAAAAAATGCCGTAGCTCTCTGATATAAAAGGGTTTATTAAACAAATCCTTATCGGAGAACTACGGCAATGTCAAACCCAGTCTGTCAGACCACCCTGGCATTTCACTCGCACACACAAATCACGGCTCGTTTTGATGGTGGGAACCTGACTTCCGATGCCGGATGGCTGTTGTTTGGTTCCCTGGATCGGCAAGATCGACTCTGCGAGGACTTCAGTTCGTGTATTGCGGATAGCCGGGACCAACGCTACGTTCGTCATGAGCAGTTAAAGCTGATCCGACAACGAGTCTTTCAGATCGTTGCCGGGTACGAAGACTGCAATGACGCGGACACGCTGCGCTCGGATCCCATGCTCAAGACCGTCTGTGATCAGTTACCTGAGAGCGATCCTGACTTGGCCACCCAGGCAACTTTTTCCCGTTTGGAAAACTCTGTCAGCAAGAAGGATCTCATGCGTCTGAGCCGGGGGTTCCTACAGCGTTATGTCCGCTCGCTGAAGAAGAGACGCCCCGACCCGGTCATCTTGGACCTGGACAGTACTGACGACCACACTCACGGCCAACAGGAATTCTCTTTTTACCACGGCTATTACCGAAACCACATTCTGCATCCTTGGCTGATCTTCGATGCCGTTACGGGGGACCTGGTCACTGTCGTATTGAGGCCTGGAAACAAGGGGGCTGCCTCTCACATCGTTCCTATTCTGAAACGAATCGTGAAAGCCATTCGACGAGAAGTTGGCAAGGAACTTCAAATTGAGATCCGGGCCGACAGCGGCTTTGCCACGCCTCGGCTCTACGAGTTCTGTGAATCTGAAGAGAACAAACTCCAATATGTCATTGGGTTAAGCCGGAACCCCCGCCTGCAACGGATGGTCGAGCCGATGCTCGAGTCGACTCGACTCAGGTTCGACGAGTTCGAGGAAAAACAGCGTCAGTTTGACGAGTTTCTTTATCGAGCCGGCAGCTGGGATCGATTCCGTCGCGTCATCGTCAAAGTGGAAGTCGACCATCGGGGGATCAATCGTCGCTTTGTGGTCACCAACCGAGACGATCTCTCTTCCCAGTCCCTTTATGATCACTACACCGATCGAGGACAGTCGGAGAACTTCATCAAGGCTTTTAAGAACCATCTGAGTATGGATCGGCTGAGCTGTCATCGATTCCTGGCCAACCAGTTTCGACTTCTCCTGCATGGGCTGGCTTACCAGATGTTCGTCCGACTCCGCGATTATCTGTATGGAACCCCCTGGCAGAAACTCGAAATCGAAACTTTGCGTCGCCGGGTCCTCAAAATTGGGGCGCGGGTTCGACAAACCACTCGACGCATCTGGGCCCATCTTTCCTCCGGCTTTCCGGAGCAGGCCCTTTTCCTCCTCGTCTTGAATCGCCTTAACTCCAGCTAGCCTCTCCTAGCTCCCGAATGATCGTTTAGGACACTCATTCAGGCCCAACTCCGTCTGAAATTCACTCCCCCACCTACTTCACACGGCTCGTCCACAGAGATCCCTCGAAAATCCGCCTGTCGCACCTTCGATCTCCCGATTTGGGCCACTTTCGACTCTCTTTTCAACTCCGGCCTACGGTTCTTGCATAATCCGGGCTAGGATTGACAATGAGGCCAAGAGGCAGTCAGTTCCCAGTTTCAGAAACTTGAGCCGACTCTAAGCAAGTGGCAAGGGAGAGGTGCCTAGAATTCTTTAATGGCACGGGCTTTGGTTGTATGATGGTCGATACTGCAGCAGGTCGGCTCTGAATTACGGAAAACAATGCTTTGGTGGAGAACCCAGTGACAGCTCGGCATGACCGAAAATGGACTGTTTTGCGGACGCCAGGCGGCTATCCTGAAGACAGCCTTCGGGTGGCTCTTGGAGTGCGCATGGCTGCTCGGACACCGGGTCTGGGACTTGGTCTGCCGACTCTTTTCCTCCTCTTGCTGTCCTCGGGCTGGGCGCAATCTCCCCAGGAGCCGGCTTCTCAATTCCCTTATGCTAGTTCGCATCAGGCCTTCCCCGGGACAGCTCAACCGACTCCCGAGCTTCTCAAGGAGTACTGCGAGTTCTGCCACAACGACCTGATGAAGATCGGAGGTATGACACTTGAATCCTTTGATCTCGAGCACCCGGAGCAAAACGCCGAGTTGGCCGAGAAGATGATTCGCAAGCTGCGGGCCGGCATGATGCCTCCCGTCGGCCAGCCGCGACCCGCTGGCAACACACTCGAGAAACTGGCTGAGAGTCTGGAAGAGCTGATCGATTCCAGATCCCCCCGTGACCCGGGAACAAGGCCTTTTCAGCGTTTGAATCGAGCTGAGTATGCCCGCCTGATTCAAGACGTCCTGGGTATCACGGTCGATCCAGCGGAGTGGCTCCCGTCCGATCAGATCAGTGCCAGCTTCGATAATATTGCCGATGTCCAGGCCGTGTCTCCGACTTTAATGGATGCGTATTTGAATGCGGCCAGCGAAATTGCGCGGCGGATTATCGGCCAGGACGATGCCCCCTTCCTGTCCAAGACTTACTCAAATCCGGCGGCTCTGTCTCAACACGAGTGGGATCACGTGGAAGGGACCCCATATGGTACCCGGGGGGGATCAGTGCTTTACATACGTTTCCTGCCGACGGAGATTACGTCTTCCGCTTGACCTTCATGCTGGGATGGGGAGAGCGCTTTCATGACATTGATGTTTCCATCGACGGGGAGCGTGTCGACCTGCTCGGTTATGGTGGCGATATTGATTTTCAAGGGAGAAAGAGCTTTCCCATCGAAACCGATCCGATTTTCATTCGGGCCGGGGAGCATCGCATTTCGGCTGCTTTCATTCGAAAAATGGATGGTCCTTATGAAGATCTACTGCGGCCACATGAATGGTCGCTGACAGGAACCGAAGCCAGTTACGGGACGACTTCGCCGCCCCATATCATGAGTCTCCGGCTGGACGGGCCGTTTAATCCCGTGGGAGTGTCTGAATCCGATTCCCGAAAGCGGATTTTTTCCTGTCGGCCGACAGCTCTGGCAGAAGAGCAGCCGTGTGCCGAAGAGATTATCGCCCGGCTCGCAGCCCAGGCCTATGGCCGGGCAGTGAAAGCGAACGACGTGTCCGATCTGATGGGTTTCTACAGAATCGGCGTGGAGCAAGGCGGGTTTGAGGCTGGTGTTCGCACTGCGCTCGAAGCCATTCTGGTGAGTCCTCACTTTCTCTTTCGCATGGAGCGTGAGCCAGCCGGTATTCTGCCGGGACAGATCTATCCCGTGAGCGATCTCGATCTGGCCGCTCGCCTGTCTTTCTTCCTGTGGGGCACAAACCCGGACGAGGAACTGCTCGACGTGGCCAGGGCAGGGAAATTATCTAAGGCCGAAGTGCTGACGGAACAGGCCCGGCGCTTGTTGGCTGATCCCCGCTCCGTGTCGCTGGCGACCCGTTTTGCCTCGCTCTGGATTCGATTGCAGGATCTGGAAAAAGTGAGGCCGGACCCATTTTTGTTCCCAAACTACAGTCAGCAGTTGATGGAGGCCATGCGGAAGGAGACTCAGGAATTCTTCGACTATCTCGTTCGAGCAGACCGGAGCCTCCTGGAGCTGTATAGTGCCGACTATACTTTCCTCAACGAAAGGCTGGCCCGCCATTACGGGATTCCTGGGGTGGTGGGGGACGAATTTCGCCTGGTGAAGCATCCCACCGAACAGCGACGAGGAATCCTGGGCCATGGAAGTGTTTTGGTGCAGAGCTCGCTGGGGAATCGCACGTCTCCCGTCTTACGAGGCAAGTGGGTGATGGAAGTCCTGATGGGTACTCCTCCCCCGCCGCCTCCGCCGGGAGTGCCGGATCTGGAGGAGACGGTAGGCTCGCTGGATGGGCAAGCGCTGACCACCCGGCAACGGATGGAGGAGCATCGCAAGAACCCGCGTTGCTCTTCTTGCCACAACTTGATCGATCCAATCGGTTTGGCGCTTGACAACTTTGATGTGACCGGGAAATGGCGAATTCGGGAGAACGGGACTCCTCTGGATACCCGCGGGAAGTATTACGATGGAACAGAGATCGATAGCCCGGCTGATCTGGCTGTAGTCCTCCTGAAGCGTCCCACCCCGTTGATTCGCCAGTTCACGGAGAGCCTGATGGCCTATGCTTTGGGACGAAGGATCGAATATGCGGATCAGCCGACAGTGCGCGCGATTGCAGCAAATGCAGTCGACGACGGTTATCGAATGTCGTCATTCTTGCTCGGGGTGATCATGAGTGACGCTTTCCGCATGAAACGAGCCTCAGAACCGGTTGCTGACCAGCTCACTGACAGAGCTCGGAGATGATAGCGATCGTTGTCTGTCGGGAGTGAGAATTTCCATGCACTTCGTCACTAAGAAAAAGCTTCCTCGACGGTCATTCCTGCGAGCGGCAGGAGCGGCGGTAGCGCTTCCCTTGCTGGATGCCATGATTCCGGCTGGCCGGCTCTACGCGGCAGGCAAAGAAGCAGGACCGACCCGACTGGTCTGTATCGAAGAGGTCCACGGCGTCCCAGGATGCAACGAGTGGGGGGCTGAACAGCATCTATTTGCCCCGGTCACGACCGGCAGCGACTTTGAGCTGCTGCCCGACAACGTGCTCAAACCGTTGGAACCTTGGCGTAGCCACCTCACTATTGTCAGTAACACCGACGTGAGGATGGCCGAGGCCTTCGACGCAGAAGAAGTCGGTGGGGACCATTTCCGTTCCAGCGCTGTCTTTTTGACTCAGGCCCATCCCAAGCAAACCCAGGGTTCGGATGTTTTTTGTGGAATCTCGCTAGACCAGTTGCACGCCCAACAGTTCGGCCAAAGCACGGTCCTGCCTTCCTTACAGCTGTGCATAGAGAGAAACGATAAGGGGGGAGGCTGCGACTATAACTACTCCTGTTCCTATTCAGACACCATTAGCTGGGCTTCCCCTTCGACCCCGCTTCCCATGATCCGCGACCCGCGGAGTGCATTCGACATGCTGTTCGGAGCCGGAGGCACTCCTGAGGAAAGGGCTCTGCGCCGGAGCACTCACCTCAGTATTCTCGACTGGGTGGCGAGTGAGGTCGCCGAAATGAAAAGGGAGCTGGGGGCTGTCGATCGTCACCGAGTGGACCAATACCTGGAGAATATCCGCGAAATCGAACGGCGGATTGAAATGGTGGAAGCCCGCAACACGAGTGGCGATCCAAGAGATCTCCCTGAGGCGCCTCCCGGGGTGCCCGACTCCTACTCGGAACACATGAAGCTAATGTGGGATCTGCAGGTAATGGCCTTTCAATCAGACATCACCCGTGTCGTGTCCTTCAAGATCGGACGGGATGCTTCCAATCGCACTTTTCCAGAAAGTGGATCGAACCGAGCTTTTCACCCGGCTTCTCACCACGGAGCCCGTGAGAAGGGCATCATGGAGTTCAACAAGATCTGCCAGTATCGGATGGATCAGCTGACCTATCTTTTGAAGCGGCTGCAAGAGACTACCGATGGAGAGGCCAACCTGTTGGATCAATCTCTGATCATTTGGGGCTCCCCGATGGGAGACGCCAATCTCCACAACCATCGCCGCTGCCCGCTGGTTTTGCTGGGTGGTAGCAACGGCAAACTCAAAGGCAACCGGCACATTGAGGTGCCGGAAGGTACTCCCATGGCCAACGTCTTCCTCTCCTTGCTGCGCAAGCTCGGGCACGATCTGGAGAGCTTTGGGGACAGTAATGGAGAGTTTTCGGTATGAAGCCACGATCAGGCTCGGATTTGAAGAAAGCGGCCCTCAGACCTCGGTCTGCCGGAGTGGTCGGGGCACTCGTTTTGACCTTTCTTCTGGCTTGGTTGAAGGCCGCTCGGTCGCCGGTTGCCGATGCGGCTACCCGGCAAGACCTTGAAGCAGTCCGTCAACTTCTCCGCGACGGTGCCGATGTGAACTCGGCTCAGGGAGACGGAATGACAGCCCTCCACTGGGCTGCCGAGCGAGGTGACGTGGCCCTCACTGAGGTCTTATTGTACGCTGGCGCCCAGGTGTCGTCAGGCACCCGGATCGGACATTACACTCCGCTCCATCTTGCCAGCCGCAAGGGCCACCTCGAAGTTGTTGACCTTCTCCTTCAGGCCAAGAGCAATCCCAATACCGCTACCACCAATTCGGGAGCGACGCCACTTCATTTTGCGGCAGTGTCGGGGCGTGCCGAAGTAGTGTCCGCACTGCTCGAGGCGGGGGCTGAGGTCGAGGTCCGCGAAGCTTCCTGGGCCCAGACTCCGCTCATCTTTGCAGCCGCTCATAATCGAGTTGATGTGATTCGAGTTCTCCTCGAAGCCGGGGCTGACCCGGCTGTCTCGAGCAAAACCGTCGATACCGCCGAAATGGAAGAAGCTGATAAAGCAGCCGAGAGGCGCATCTCGGAAGTCCTGACCGACTTTCGCGAGCAAGTAGGTGGCGGCCCCAATTGGAAACCGACTCCCAGTCAAGTTCAAGCGGCTATCGACGGCTCCCGAGAAATCCAACGAAAGTGGCCCAATCTCCCGAAACCTGCCCCGGGCCGAGGCCGGGGCAATCGTCCCCAGGAGGAGAGCGCCCAACCGGCAGCCGAAAAGGCAGACAAAGCGGCCGGAGAATCGGAAAAGGCCGAGCCCCCTGATGAGGTTCCGGCACCGAATGCTGTAACGCCCGCAGAAACTGCTGCGGTTCTTGACAATTCATCCCAACCGCTTAAGTTCGATGCCGAATGGAATCCCGTCGATGACGTTCCTAAAACCGCCGACGAAAAGCAGACAAGATCTCCCTCCTATGGCCAAATGGTCGGGCATTGGGGAGGCCTCAGTCCGCTACTCCACGCTGTGCGCCAGGGTCATCGTGAAGCTGTCTTCGCTCTGCTCGAGGGAGGGGCCGATATCAATCAGCCTTCTGCTGGAGACAAGACGACTCCCCTGTTGATGGCCGCTATCAACGGCCAATTCGATCTAGCCCTGGAGCTATTGAAGCGGGGAGCTGATCCCAACGCGGCGAGCACGGTTGGAGCTGCGCCACTCTTCTCCGTGCTGGAGAGGGTTTGGGCTTCCAGGGCCTCCTATTCTCATCCCACCGAACACGAGCAGCAAGTTGCCACGCACCTGGATGTCATGGAAGCTCTTTTGGAAGCTGGCGCCGATCCCAATGTGCGGCTCAAGGAACACCTCTGGTATATGGAGTATACGTTCGCAGTTCTTCGAGGCAGTGGGATCAACCTGAAGGGTGTCACCCCCTTTTGGCGCGCAGCCCACGCTCTGGACGTGGCTGCGATGCGGCTACTCAAGGAATATGGAGCCGATCCAGGTGTCCCCTCGCTCAAACCGCCCCAGCGTCGCCGTCGCCGCCCACAAGAGGAGGAGCCCAAGACTGCTGACGCAGCCAAGGGTCCTGACAAAGCAAAGAATCCTGAAACAGCTATGAATCCTGACGCGGCTAAGAATCCAGAAACTGCTAAGAAAGCGAAGGAGCTCAGCGGCGGAGAGGGCGGGCCGGCAGAAGGCGACGATCCCAAGAAGACTGCCCAGGTGAAAACGGAGAAAGCGTCGGAAGAAGGGTCGAAAGAAGATGATTCGGAGAAGGATCCATCCTGGATTCCGCCGGTGCCGGTCGGGGGGCCAGCCATCTACCCGATTCATGCTGCCTCAGGAGTGGGATATGGCCAGTCGTACGCCGGAAATGCGCATCGACATGTTCCGGGTAATTGGCTTGCTGCGGTCAAGTTCATGGTCGAAGAATGCGCTGCGGATGTCAACCTGCGGGACGCCAACGCGTATACTCCGCTCCACCATGCGGCCTCCCGAGGGGACAATGAGATGATCCTGTATCTGGTGGAAAAAGGAGCCGACGTGACGGTGCTCAGCCGCAAGGGCCAGACGACAGCCGATATGGCCAATGGACCGATCCAGCGCGTCTCTCCCTATCCCGAGACGATTGCGCTGCTGGAAAAACTCGGATCGAAGAATAACCACAAGTGTGTATCGTGCTGATTTCAGGACGTAAGAATTTTCTAGAAGATACCGGGCATCGCCGTCGTGTCGGACGCCTCGTATCTTGGCTCATGGCGCCCATAACGCAATCCGTCCCATTACTCGGACAGGCTCCTAGCCTGTCCAGGAGGATCCAGAATGAGGTTTTTTAAGTTCTTCATCCCGGTCGCCGCGGTGTTGACGCTGACTACTCTGTTCGTTGTGAGCCAGCGGAGGCAGCTGACCCCCGAAGAGCGGGCCGCCCGTCAGGCAGCACAAGCTCGCCAGCTCGAAGAGGACCTGAAAAGGCCCCGACCCATTGCTGCCCTGGACTCCGTCTGGATCGAAGAATTGACCTGGATGGAAGTGCGCGACGAGATCAAAGCGGGCAAAACCACTGCCGTTATCGCTACGGGTGGGATGGAGCAGAACGGTCCCTATCTGGCGATTGGAAAACACAACTACGTTCTGCAGGGGGCTTGTGAGGGAATCGCGCGCAACCTTGGCAACGCCCTGTGCGCGCCGATTATGAAACTGGTTCCGGAAGGCAGCATCGATCCACCATCCGGACACATGCGCTATCCAGGGACGATCAGCCTGCGCGAAGAGACCTTCCGTGCGGTGCTCGAAGATGTGGCGGGGAGTCTGGCGGCGCATGGATTCAAACACGTCATTTTGATCGGCGACAGTGGCGGGAATCAGCGGGGTATGGATGCAGTCGCCAAGAGCTTGAACGAAGACTGGACCCACGCATCCGCCCATTTTATCCCCGAGTTTTACCGGTACCAGGAAGTTATCGAGTGGATGGGCGCAGAACTTGGAATCAAGGAACCCAGCAATGACGGGTTGCATGACGATTTCGCCATCACGGCCCTGATGATGATCACTGATCCTCAATCCGTTCGCCACTCCCAGCGAGTGGCCGCAGGCAAGGCATCCATCAATGGCATCAGTATCGCCGACAAAGAAAAGGCGATCAGCATCGGAAAGAAACTGATGGCCTATCGGGTGGAACACACTGTCAAGGCGATCCGGTCAGCCATCTCGAACAGCAGTCGATGAGCCGACACTGGAGTTGAAATATCAACTCACCCAGCACTAATAGCGGGTGAACTCAAGGCACCAGGACGACTTCGGCCGAGATCGGCTTATGGTCTGAGGCTGAGATCTTTCATTGCGCGGACTCCGCTTCACTGCCGGTAGCCGGGGCCGCGGACGATGCGACCTGGTTTCGCGTTTGTGTGGCGCCCGTTTTCGACTACCGGAACTCCGTTGACAAGCACGTGGACAATCCCGCTGGATAGCTGATGGGGTTGCTCATACGTGGCATGGTCTCCCACCGTGTTGAAATCGAAGACCACGACGTCAGCATAATAACCTTGACGGAGAAGGCCTCGGTCCCGGATGGAGAGGCGGTCGGCTACGGCAGACGACATCTTTCGAATGGCATCTTCAAGCGGGATTACCCGATGTTCCCTTACGTAACGCCCCAGGATTCGGGGGAAAGTTCCATACGAGCGGGGGTGAACCAAGGCTCCGGCCCGCGCTGGGTCGGCTCCGCCGGCGTTGGTTCCGAACTTGATCCATGGCTGACGGAATTGGAGCTCGAGATTCTCTTCAGTCATCATGAAGTAGATAGTTCCGATCCGCTGCCGTTCGGAAAGGATCAGGTCGAACATGGTATCGATCCAATCCTTTTCCAGCTGTGTCGCTACCTCGGCCAGTCGCAAGCCAGCGTATTTTCGGTTCTCTGGTTTCTGCAGGCCGAGTAAGAGGACCCCCTCTGGAGTGGCAAGTTGACAGAGGTTTTCCCAATCGTCTTTTTGATTGACAATCTCGGCCTTGATCTTGGCCCGCATTCCAGGGTCGGCTAGATTTTCGAAAAGCTTCCCATCCGCCGATGCCCAAGGGGGAGCGCAGGCTGTTAGCCCGGATTATGCAAGAGATCCGGATTCGAGTGGATTGGGGATCAGAAAAAATGCCGTAGCTCTCTGATATAAAAAGGTTTATTAAACAAATCCTTATCGGAGAACTACGGCAATGTCAAACCCAGTCTGTCAGACCACCCTGGCATTTCACTCGCACACACAAATCACGGCTCGTTTTGATGGTGGGAACCTGACTTCCGATGCCGGATGGCTGTTGTTTGGTTCCCTGGATCGGCAAGATCGACTCTGCGAGGACTTCAGTTCGTGTATTGCGGATAGCCGGGACCAACGCTACGTTCGTCATGAGCAGTTAAAGCTGATCCGACAACGAGTCTTTCAGATCGTTGCCGGGTACGAAGACTGCAATGACGCGGACACGCTGCGCTCGGATCCCATGCTCAAGACCGTCTGTGATCAGTTACCTGAGAGCGATCCTGACTTGGCCACCCAGGCAACTTTTTCCCGTTTGGAAAACTCTGTCAGCAAGAAGGATCTCATGCGTCTGAGCCGGGGGTTCCTACAGCGTTATGTCCGCTCGCTGAAGAAGAGACGCCCCGACCAGGTCATCTTGGACCTGGACAGTACTGACGACCACACTCACGGCCAACAGGAATTCTCTTTTTACCACGGCTATTACCGAAACCACATTCTGCATCCTTGGCTGATCTTCGATGCCGTTACGGGGGACCTGGTCACTGTCGTATTGAGGCCTGGAAACAAGGGGGCTGCCTCTCACATCGTTCCTATTCTGAAACGAATCGTGAAAGCCATTCGACGAGAAGTTGGCAAGGAACTTCAAATTGAGATCCGGGCCGACAGCGGCTTTGCCACGCCTCGGCTCTACGAGTTCTGTGAATCTGAAGAGAACAAACTCCAATATGTCATTGGGTTAAGCCGGAACCCCCGCCTGCAACGGATGGTCGAGCCGATGCTCGAGTCGACTCGACTCAGGTTCGACGAGTTCGAGGAAAAACAGCGTCAGTTTGACGAGTTTCTTTATCGAGCCGGCAGCTGGGATCGATTCCGTCGCGTCATCGTCAAAGTGGAAGTCGACCATCGGGGGATCAATCGTCGCTTTGTGGTCACCAACCGAGACGATCTCTCTTCCCAGTCCCTTTATGATCACTACACCGATCGAGGACAGTCGGAGAACTTCATCAAGGCTTTTAAGAACCATCTGAGTATGGATCGGCTGAGCTGTCATCGATTCCTGGCCAACCAGTTTCGACTTCTCCTGCATGGGCTGGCTTACCAGATGTTCGTCCGACTCCGCGATTATCTGTATGGAACCCCCTGGCAGACACTCGAAATCGAAACTTTGCGTCGCCGGGTCCTCAAAATTGGGGCGCGGGTTCGACAAACCACTCGACGCATCTGGGCCCATCTTTCCTCCGGCTTTCCGGAGCAGGCCCTTTTCCTCCTCGTCTTGAATCGCCTTAACTCCAGCTAGCCTCTCCTAGCTCCCGAATGATCGTTTAGGACACTCATTCAGGCCCAACTCCGTCTGAAATTCACTCCCCCACCTACTCCACACGGCTCGTCCACAGAGATCCCTCGAAAATCCGCCTGTCGCACTTTCGATCTCCCGATTTGGGCCACTTTCGACTCTCTTTTCAACTCCGGCCTACGGTTCTTGCATAATCCGGGTTAGGCCGGTGCCTCCAGCCAGATAGGGATACATGTTGGCTCCGATGTCCAAACCCTCGTCGCGAGCTGCTTCGATGCGGCTTATTGCGAGCCGAGCCTTGTGCCAGTTGCGCTTGCCGGCCGCCTTGAGGTGGTAGATCTCGATCGGGACTTCACCTTCACGCCCGATCTGAATAGCTTCATCAATGGCTTCCAGGAAGCGATCAGCTTCAGACCGCATATGAGTGATGTAGACGCCCCCAAAAGACGCCATAGCCTTGGCCATTTCTATCAGCTCGTGGGTCGTCGCGAAGTTTCCCGGAGGGTAAATGAGAGCGGTCGCGATGCCAAAGGCTCCGTCCACCATCGCGCTCCTGACCAGCCGTCGCATCAACTCGAGTTCCTGTTCGTTTGGTGAACCCTGGGCCATGCCTTTGGCAAAGGTACGAATCGTGGTGGCTCCAACGAAGGAGCCAAAGTTGGGAGAAGCTCCGTGTGCTTGCATGGCCTTCAGCCAGGCGTCGAATCCATGCTCTCCTGTGAAATCAAACGATCTGGCTCCAATCTGTTCAACCCGTCCCGAAGGTGCGTTAGTTGAGCCCTCCCCCATGATATCGGTGGTGATTCCCTGAGTAACCTTGCTGATCACTCTGCCGTGTTAAACGACAATTATTTTTGATCACCGCGACTACGCTTCTTGCCCGCTGAAGTGGGTGTTTGTTTGACTTGTTTTTCTTCCTTCTTCTGAGGGCTGAAAGCCCTCTTTTCTTCTCCGGTTTTCTTGAGCGTGGGGATGGAGTGAGGGCTTGCCCGAACGGAGTTCCCACGCTTCGCGAGGCTCGGGATTGCCCTTCGAATGATCCGCTGATTGAGCTGTATACCCTCTGGGCTTGAGCCGTTTTCTGTGTGGCCAGCAGAAGGCCTTTCGAGCGGCACCTCAGAGTCACTTCGTCTCCTTTTGGGTTCTCTGCTTGGCGGCTTCCATCCGGTAGCTGGTCACGTTCAACTCCAGGATCACGCTATGGTGAACCAGGCGGTCGATTGCCGCGGCCGTGGTCAGGGGATCCTTGAAGATCCTCTCCCAGTCCGAGAAGACCAGGTTGCTGGTCAGCCGAATCGAGCGACGCTCGTAGCGATGGGAGAGCAACGTGAAGAGAATCTCCATCTCGTCGCGATTCTGCTGTACATACCCGATGTCGTCGATGATCAGGGCCTCGAACCGATCCAGCTTCTTGAGTTCCCTCTCCAGAGTTAGCTCGAGCTTGGCTCTCAGTAACCGCTGCACCAGCAGCGCACAGGTCGAGAACAGCACCCGCCGGTCTCGCAGGATCAACTCCTGCCCCAAAGCACAAACAAGATGCGTTTTCCCGCTTCCTGGATTACCGAACACAAGTAGATTTTCGGCTCGGTCCAGGAAGTCTCCCTCCACCAATCCTGACAACTGCCGGTCCACACTCTGCGGGAGTCGTGAGCGATCCAATGAAGTCAGGCTCTTGTCCCAGGGAAGTTTCGAGGTCCGTCGTAGTTTCTGGATCCGTCGTTCCCGTCGATCCGCGACTTCCAGCTCCGACAGAGCCAGCAGGTACTGCGGATAAGACCAGCTCTCTGTGGTCGCCAAAGCGGCCTGCGAGCCGTGATGCTCGCGGAAGGTCGGCAGGCGAAGTTCGACCAAACACTCTTTGAGTCTTTGCAGGTTGCCTCCGCTCATGGCCTCACCTCCTGCTTGTGCGTGCCGAGCAATCGGTCATAGATCTGGATGTTGATTGGTGGAACCTGGACCTGCCACCTCGGCAGAACCGGCTCTATCAGATCCTCCTTCAGGTCCTGGAACCGGGTTCGGCGGCCGCTTTCAATCCGGTTCTTCAGAGCTTGTTCGACTTTCCTTTCCCCTTCTTGGGCCGCCAGCTCCAGGATCCCCAGATACTGTCGGTCCGCCGTCTGTGGACAATCCTCTCTCAGCTCGTCGGAGGCGACTCGGAACAGGACTCCGGGAAAGCGATCTTCCCGCCAGCGATAGCGGGCAAAGGCTCCCGGCTTTCGCACCAGCGAGTGGATCACGTGCCGGTAATCGATCCGGTGCTTTCCTTCCCCCCGCAGTCGAGGCATCTCGGCTACTCGCTGCCCGCCATAACGAACTTCCACATGATCGGCATACAGTCGCGCCTCCACCTGTTCGCGGATCAAGCGGCTGTCCACCGAGTAGGTGTTGTTGCGCACTCGGATCGTGGAACTGGTTGCGACCTTCACTCGGAATCGGATGAAGTCCTCCAGGCGAGGATCCGGTAGCGGCCTCATCACTTCCAGTTCTTCTCGCAGGCGTCTTTGCCGGCCAGCATTGCGTCGCTCGATGATTCTCTGGACGAACTGCTCGTAGTCCTTGCGCTCTGAGAAATCGCGACTGCCTCTGAGCAGCAGTTCCTGTTGGATGGCTCGCTTGAGCCGGTGATGCGATTGCTCGACGTCTCCGTTCTCATGAGCCTTTCCGGCTTGGGTTCGGCGGCGCTTCATTCCGTAATGATCGAGCAATGTCTGGTAGCGTTCGGTGAAGGCGCCCTTCTTGAGATTGTTGACCACAGCCGATAGACGGTCTGTTCGGTGCTCGGATGGTATCGCCCCCAGTTCCCAGATCGCGTTCTGTAGTCCCAGCGTCAAACTCTCGAAAGATTCACCGAAGCACAGGGTCGTCGTCTCCCAGTTCGAGTAGGTCAAGACGAAGTGATACAGCATATGAGGAAAGGGTTGCCCGGCAATCGTCACTCCCCAGCTGTTCATGAAAGTGAAGTCGGACTGGGCTTGATGTCCGGGCTCATGATTCTGGGGAAACATCACCTCTTTCAGCTCACCGTAGTGGGCTCTCCACTGCTTGCGCCTTCGTTGGAGCGTCCTCAGTTGTCCTTCCTCGAACTTCCCCTCGTAGATCCGATTCAGGTGGTCAAAAATAGTTGTCGCCTCCACGGTTGGAGACTGTTTCAGGATCTGATCCCTTCTATTTCGGGCCAAACGGATTCATAGGGATTCGGGCGGGTGCGCCAGGTCCGCTCTGACCGGCTTTCACTCGGCAGCTTGCCCGACTTCAAATACTTCCGTGCCGGGTTCCGCGACATGCCCGCTTTGGCCGCCGCCATCGTCAACGTCTTTTCCTTTTTCCGCAATTTCATCAGTCTCCTGATCTGCTGGTCTGTAACCATGCTTGCCATGATCCAAATCAGCTCTGAAAAAGCGGGCAGTTCTAATTGTCGTCCGGGTCCAATTCTACGTGTCGTTGATCACTGCCGTCTCCTACCAGAAAATTTCCTCTCGAGTGGCTCTGGATGTCAATGAATCCGGGGCTGACGACTAGGCCGACAGCGTCGATTCGTTGTCTAGACTGAGCTCGAGAAAGGCCCCCCGCATAGGTAATCCGAGCAACTCTGTCGCCCCGGATCCCGACATCTCCGTAAAACCAGGAATTACCACTCCCATCCACCACTTTTCCGTTCAGAATGACGATGTCGAAAGCTTCGGTCGCCGGTTGGGCTGGGAGAACAGGGAAGCTAAGGGCCATGGACAGGAGACAGAGGGCAGAGTAGCGCGAGTACATGAATTCTCTTCCTTTGGTTTATGGTCTGCTGCTATTAATAGCGTGACAGGGTTGGCGAGTCCAGCCTGGAGCGCGAGCCACCCAAGTTCAGTATCGGCCTTTCTCGAATGAGGAGTTCGGATGGGCAAGAAGCAGCAGGGAGTCCACGATGTTTAGAAGAGTCACGATGCGAGTTCTGAGCGCAACACTAGGAGGCCTGCTGGCGTGCAGCTTCAACTGCCTCAGCCTATCGGCACAAGTCGGGCCAGCGGAGTTCGGATCCTATCCGGCCGCCCGGCATGGCGGAAACTACATGCACAACTTCTATCTTCCACCGGCCAGCAGTTCGACTCCCTGGGCTCCTACGTGGAGTCCGAACGGAAAGGAATTGGCTTTTTCCATGGCTGGCTCGATCTGGAAGCTCAATCTGGCTTCAGGGATCGCGATGGAGCTGACCTATGACCAGTACTACCACTCCCTGCCCGATTGGTCGGTGGATGGTCGCTGGATCGTTTACACAGCGGATGCTAGTGGGCGAGGAATTCACCTGCAGATCCTGGATCTCGAAAGTGGAGAAACTCATTCGCTGACCAGCGAAGACGAATCCATCTACGTCGATCCCGTCTTCTCGCCCGACGGGCGACAGCTGGCCTATGTATCGACCCGCCCCAATGGCTACTTTGGAGTTTTCGTGCGTGCCATACGAGGTGGACAATGGGACGGTCCAGAGATCGCGATCACCGAAGACAACGACTTTGGACGCGACCGGCTCTATTTTGGACCTCTGGATATGCATCTCACTCCCGCCTGGCTCCCCTCTGGTAATGAGCTGCTGTTGGTATCGAACCGGAATATTCCTTTGGGATCGGGAAATGTACTCAGAGTTCCTGTGGAACCAGGAGGGATACTCAAGGCTCGGACCGTCCTCCAGGAGCAGACTCTCTATCGCACCAGACCCCACGTCTCTTTGGACGGGAAAGCGGTTTCTCTATTCCTCGACTCGAGCGGCCGCCGACCAGTACAACAATCTCTACGTACAGCCCACGGTGGGAGGAGAGCCTTACAAGATCACGTTTTTCTCCCACGACGCCTTCAACCCCCGCTGGTCGCCCGATGGCGAGTGGATCATCTTCAATTCCAACCGCGACGGGCTCCCCCAACTCGAGCTACTGGAGACGTATGGAGGAACTCTGAAACCGGTTCGACTGACGGAGCGCCGTTGGAAGAGACCGATGGGAATCCTCAAAGTTCGGACCCGGTTGGCCAGCTCCGGTGAGACGACTCCCACGCGAATTCACTTAACCGGCTCCGATGGGAAGTTCTACTCCCCTGCAACTGCCTACGCTCGAGTGAGCCAGATCGGCCGGGATCAAGTCTTCCACCAGCCCGGCACATTTCAGATGCAACTCCCGGAAGGCGATTTCAATCTTGTGGCGGTCAAAGGCTTTGAAACCCGGCCCGAGCTCAGGAATGGTCGCATCGAGGCCGGGGAAGTCTTGGAGATGACGATCGAAATGCAAGCCGTTAGCCCGGATTATGCAAGAGATCCGGATTCGAGTGGATTGGGGACCAGAAAAAATGCCGTAGCTCTCTGATATAAAAAGGTTTATCAAACAAATCCTTATCGGAGAACTACGGCAATGTCAAACCCAGTCTGTCAGACCACCCTGGCATTTCACTCGCACACACAAATCACGGCTCGTTTTGATGGTGGGAACCTGACTTCCGATGCCGGATGGCTGTTGTTTGGTTCCCTGGATCGGCAAGATCGACTCTGCGAGGACTTCAGTTCGTGTATTGCGGATAGCCGGGACCAACGCTACGTTCGTCATGAGCAGTTAAAGCTGATCCGACAACGAGTCTTTCAGATCGTTGCCGGGTACGAAGACTGCAATGACGCGGACACGCTGCGCTCGGATCCCATGCTCAAGACCGTCTGTGATCAGTTACCTGAGAGCGATCCTGACTTGGCCACCCAGGCAACTTTTTCCCGTTTGGAAAACTCTGTCAGCAAGAAGGATCTCATGCGTCTGAGCCGGGGGTTCCCACAGCGTTATGTCCGCTCGCTGAAGAAGAGACGCCCCGACCCGGTCATCTTGGACCTGGACAGTACTGACGACCACACTCACGGCCAACAGGAATTCTCTTTTTACCACGGCTATTACCGAAACCACATTCTGCATCCTTTGCTGATCTTCGATGCCGTTACGGGGGACCTGGTCACTGTCGTATTGAGGCCTGGAAACAAGGGGGCTGCCTCTCACATCGTTCCTATTCTGAAACGAATCGTGAAAGCCATTCGACGAGAAGTTGGCAAGGAACTTCAAATTGAGATCCGGGCCGACAGCGGCTTTGCCACGCCTCGGCTCTACGAGTTCTGTGAATCTGAAGAGAACAAACTCCAATATGTCATTGGGTTAAGCCGGAACCCCCGCTGGCAACGGATGGTCGAGCCGATGCTCGAGTCGACTCGACTCAGGTTCGACGAGTTCGAGGAAAAACAGCGTCAGTTTGACGAGTTTCTTTATCGAGCCGGCAGCTGGGATCGATTCCGTCGCGTCATCGTCAAAGTGGAAGTCGACCATCGGGGGATCAATCGTCGCTTTGTGGTCACCAACCGAGACGATCTCTCTTCCCAGTCCCTTTATGATCACTACACCGATCGAGGACAGTCGGAGAACTTCATCAAGGCTTTTAAGAACCATCTGAGTATGGATCGGCTGAGCTGTCATCGATTCCTGGCCAACCAGTTTCGACTTCTCCTGCATGGGCTGGCTTACCAGATGTTCGTCCGACTCCGCGATTATCTGTATGGAACCCCCTGGCAGACACTCGAAATCGAAACTTTGCGTCGCCGGGTCCTCAAAATTGGGGCGCGGGTTCGACAAACCACTCGACGCATCTGGGCCCATCTTTCCTCCGGCTTTCCGGAGCAGGCCCTTTTCCTCCTCGTCTTGAATCGCCTTAACTCCAGCTAGCCTCTCCTAGCTCCCGAATGATCGTTTAGGACACTCATTCAGGCCCAACTCCGTCTGAAATTCACTCCCCCACCTACTCCACACGGCTCGTCCACAGAGATCCCTCGAAAATCCGCCTGTCGCACTTTCGATCTCCCGATTTGGGCCACTTTCGACTCTCTTTTCAACTCCGGCCTACGGTTCTTGCATAATCCGGGTTAGCGACATGGCGGCCCCCGGCTGGTACTCGGGATCGACCCACGTGCATATGAATTACGCCGGGAATTATCACAATACCCTCGAGAACCTGATGTTCATGTCTTCGGCAGAGGACCAGGACGTGGTCAATGAGCAGGTTGCCAACAAAGATAACCGGATCCTCGATCATCAGTTTTTTGTTCCCGGCGGCGGGCCGCACCCAATCTCGACTCCGGACCGACTGTTGATTGTCGGTCAAGAGTACCGGCCTCCCTTTTACGGCCACGTTTTTATGTTGGGCCTCCGCGATCATCTGATTTCCCCTTTTACAACCGGCTATGAGGGGACCGCGATCGAGAGCCTGTACCCGAGCAATACCGATATGCTCCGAAAAGCGATCGAACAGGATGCCACCGTCGGCTATGTGCACCCGTTTCGTGGCCGATCCGACCCCCTGGAAGGGAGCCTGGGGGGTGGCAAGGGCTTCATCGTCGACGCCGCTTTGGGTTCGGTTCACGCTCTGGAGTGGTCCGACTCGAGCGATGCAGGCTTCTACCCCTGGTATGCAGTCCTCAATAACGGACTGCGCGTGACAGCTGTTGGTGGCGAGGATTCGATCAGCAATCTGCACATAAGCAAGCTGGTTGGATCGGTGCGCACCTATGTCCATACCGGAGAACGTGGCCTTGATATGGCTGCCTGGTTCGAGAATCTTAGAAAGGGTCGCGCTTTCGTCACTACCGGCCCCCTGATCGACTTCAGGGCCAACCAGGCCGGGCCCGGGCAAGAAGTCCACTTGCCTGCCTCGGGCGAAGTGCTAATTTCAGCTCGAGTTCAATCCATCACTCCCTTGAGCCGAGCCCTGCTGGTGGTTGACGGAGAAGTTGTAGAAGAGATTCCGATGGAAGGCGACCCTTTGACATTCCGGCTCGATCGATCGCTTCGTTTTGAAAAGAGCGGCTGGGTTCATTTGCGCGTGGAAGGCGATCCTGAACAACGTTTTCCACTGGATGCCAGCAGGGCACTGGCATTCACGAATCCGGTCTGGGTGATAGTCGATCGAGCTCCGGTTCGCAGTGTTCCGGCGGCCGACTATTCCTTACGCTGGATCGACAAGCTCGAGGAGATGGCTGTTAGCTGGTCGGGCTGGCGATCCCAGAGAGAGAGAGACCACGTCCTTGCTCAGTTCGAGGAAGCCCGGGTTGTCTATCGTGGCTTTCGCCGAGAAGCACAATGAACCTCGCGCCGAAGGTGCACCAGGATAACAGCCCAGGGCAACGCCCTGGGGATAGGTGGGTCGACACGAGGCAGCCTGAAGGGCTGCGCGAAATCTAATTCGCCTTATGACTCATTCGTCAAGATAAACCGCGAACAAACTTAGTTAGTGGTACCTCCGGCTACGCCGGATCATTCAGAGGAGAAAACCTGGCAAGGGTCGACTCGGTCGCCGACGGAGGCCCTGTAGGACAGCCACCCTCAGGCTGTCTCAAAGCCTCCCTGCCAAGCTTCAAAAGAGTGATTCAGGAGCGTGGGGCCTTTCGAGGCCGCGAGCGGACCGTCAGGCACGACTACAAAACTCTTATTTTCAATAAGATCGCCGCCTGGGAAGGCGCCTCCCACCACTCTGTTCTCCTGAAAGGCCAAATTGCGATTCTGGCTAGTTTTGAGACAGCTTGACCCTGGGTGCCATCTTCTCACTCCGCCGCGAATCGCCGGATGCCAAGCAAGGTGCTTGGCCTACAAGAGCGTCCCGCCACACCCCGCTTCCCCGACCAAGTTTCATCTTAAGAAAAGGCTCCTCTACTCGATCTTTCGAACGTGCACGATCGCGATAACAGAAAAGCCTTCCTCAGAGTTTGCCTCACGCAGTTGGGAAGTTCCCAGGACCACGCTCTCGCCATCGGCGATGCTGAAACTGGTCTCGATGCGGGCGCTCTGATAGCGAGTTCTGGGTACACCCTCAGTCGTTATGTAGGAGCTAATAGGTACCTCGAAAACGAAGCCGAAGTCATCTACCCGGAGCAGTGCCGTTTCTCCCTGGCTGATAACGCTATTATGTCCTACTTCGATCCTGTAGGTCATATCCGCCCCCCCGGACAGCCTGGCATTTCGCCCGGCCGTGAGACGCAAGACTGGGGAGTCGATCGACTCGAAGCTGTCGTAGCGAGTCACCTCGGAGATCTCCTCCAGAATCCCCTGGATCGGATCAGGAACCTCTTGGCTGGTTCCGCCTCCGCCCATACTGGCTCGCAAAATGTAGAATCGTAGTTCGAACTGGGGAGCCAGCCTGTCGTACTTGTTCAATAAGTCCGCGACAATGTCGTGCAGTTCGGGGCTGCCGACGACGGATAACGTGTTGAATGTGTCGCTAGCCGAGATTCGAGCGTTCCGAGGGGGCAGGATCCCACCCAGGAGTTCCTTCATCTCACTGGCCGTTCTCCATTTCGTTTCATAGACTTTGGCGGTGGCGTCCTGGGCCAGGGACAGGCCAGCGGTCAAAATCGCCAGCAGGGCGATGGCAAGTATTCTCCGAAACATTATTCACCTCCAACGGAATCAAAGCTCTGCTTGATCCAGATCATCCGAACGCCGCTGCGGGGAAGAACAAAGTTCATCACCAGGCGGTCAAAATTGGGTTTGGTTTCTAGGTTTGTTTGCGGAACAATCGCCTCATCCGGAGCCGAAATCACTTCCTGGAACGCCTCCAGCAGTGCCACCGTGGGCAGCGGATCGGCAATCAGGGGACGGGATGAGTCGAGAGGGAGTTGAGCCAGGGGCGGTACATCGGGTTCGGTCGGGCGAACCCCCTGGTCTGGGAAAACGAACCAGATGAGTGCCAGCAAGGTGACTGCAGCTGGTGCCAATACCCAGCCAAGGGCCGGCTGAACGGGAGAAGAGAGGCGCTTCCGAGCGCGTTCCCGGGCCCGATCGTACACCTGGCGCGGAATCTCTTGATTCAACCATTCTCTGCGCAGAAACTTCTTCATGATCGGAACTCTCCCAAATGAATCCTCAGCCGCTTACGAGCCGCCATCAAGTGGCCGCGGACCGTCACCTCCGAGCACCCCAGAACGGTGGCCACCTCGCGAGTGCTCATGTCGTGCAATTCCTGAAGCACAAAAACGGACCGCTGACTGAACGAGAGCTCGCTCAAGGCTTGCCTCAGGCGACCCTGGAATTGATGCGATTCAGCGGAGTCTCGGGGCCGAATCCAGGACCGGACTTTCTCAAGAGGCTCCCACAACTTTCGTCGCCGCAGGTGGTCGCGAGCAGCATTCACGGTTATGGTGTGGATCCAACCTCGGAGATTTGATATCTGACGCAAGTTCTTCTGATTGCGAAGTAGGCGAACGTAGACTTCCTGGGCTACATCTTCAGCGTCCTGAAGATGGCGAGTCAGAAAGAGTGCGGTGCGAACGACGTCTTCTTCGATCAGTTCGACAAGCTCATCGAAGGCGGCAGGGATCCCTTCCGCCTCCTCCCTGGCTAGGCTCCTCAGATCGGCCTGGGAATTGATCTTGATGGCTTGACACCCCATGTGCTTTCTTGTCCTCTATGGTTAACGACGTAGGCGGGATCGAATTCGTTTGGGCAGAAACCGAGATTCATAAACCCGGCTCATTGCTATAATCCAAGGATCATGACTCTCTCGGCCTGTGGATGGCAAACCGTTTGGCTCCGGATCCGTAGCTTGGCGTCCGGTATGCTCTTGGTTGGCGCCGTCCTTCAGACGACCCTCGGCCAAGCACGGTGGACGGAGATTCAGAGCCCTAATTTCTTGGCGATTAGTAATGCGGGACGGGCCGCCAGCCAGGACTTCGTCCGCCAATTGGAACAATTCCAGGGAGTGGTCAGCGAGCTCTTCCAGCTGGAGCGAGTCACCGGTGTGCCCCTCCTGGTCGTGATCTTTCGCGACGACCGTTCCTTCACCCCGTACAAGTTCCTGGTTCAAGGGAAGCTGGCCCCGGTAGGAGGCTTTTACCAACGAAGCCGGGATCTGGATGTGATCGCAGTCAACGCAGATCAGCGGGCCATTCAGCCCGCCAGTATCATCTTCCATGAATATGTACACCGCTTGACCAGCTACAGCGCCCAGCCCTGGCCCCGTTGGTTGAGTGAAGGCATGGCGGAGTTTTATTCCTCATTTGAGTTGGAGAAAGATCAGGTCGCGCTAGGTGTTCCCCTCGATCACCATGTCGAACTCCTTCGGGAATCGGAAATGCTTTCCATCGACCGGTTGATCCAAGTCGAACATGATTCTCCGGAGTACACGCACAACGACAAGAAAGGGATCTTCTATGCGCAATCGTGGGCGCTCGTCCACTTTCTAATGATGGCTGAGAAAGGGAGATTCCGCTCTGAATTGATCAAGTTCACAGAACTGATCGAGTTGGCCTACGACCGACAAGATGCTTTCTATAGATCCTTCGATCTTGATCTGGCCGAGCTGCAGGACAGGCTTCAAGCCTACGTCGCACAGGACGCTTACTTTGTTTCAAAATACGTGCTTTCCGGGGCTGCAGCCGACCGTAAAATCGAAACCCGTCGGCTGGGGGAGACTGACTCGAGGATCTATCTGGGCGATCTGCTGCGGGTTGTCAAACGCGAAGAAGACGCTCGCCGCTACTATGAGCGGGCGGTTGCCCTGGGAGATTCCTCCGGGAGGGCCCACCAGGGACTGGGGATTCTGGAATGGAGGAATGAGAATTATCAGACGGCTGAAAGCGAGCTCTTGGAGGCCTTGAAAGGGTCTCCCAACGACGCTCTCACGGCCTATTATCTGACGGACATCAAAATCCGTCGTCTTGAAGGGAGGTCGGGCCTGGACGGAGCCGAGACGACAGAGCTCTTTGCCGACTTGGATCGGACGATTGGCCAGCGCCCCAATTTTGCCAGGAACCGGCTGCTTTTCGGGCAACTGGCCTTGCTCAGCGGCGAGCATATCGCTGAAGCGGTTGAACATCTGCAGGAGGCCGTCCGATTAGAACCCCATGAGGCTCAATTCCGAGTTGCCCTGGTACAGCTGCTCATGACAGTCCCGGACTATGACCAGGCCGAACTCGAGGTCGAAAAACTGCGACGCTCGGAGAACGCTGGAGCGGCGGGATATGCAGATTCTGTGATGCTTAATCTAGAGCAGCTCAAAGCATCCCTGGAATCGGCAGGCTCGAATCAGGATTCGGTCCGCCAGGAAGCTTATCCCGAATGTAACCCATCCTTCGTCGATGTTCGCGGACTGGCCTACTTTGACGGCCTATTGCGGCGTGTGCAGTGTGGACCCGAGGAAGTGTTGTTCATTCTTTCGGTAGACGGACAGGAGTTCTCATTTCGGGACCCCCAGCCCCAGGAGCCCGTGGTCTTTAGTTGTGGCCTCGATGTTGTCCAAATGGAATGTGGGAAGCTGGGAGTGCCCGCCCGAATCTACTACCAGGACCTGAAAGAAGCCGGCCGACGGGCGCTGGCGGTCGAACTGAAACCCTACCCGGATTATGCAAGAGATCCGGATTCGAGTGGATTGGGGACCAGAAAAAATGCCGTAGCTCTCTGATATAAAAAGGTTTATCAAACAAATCCTTATCGGAGAACTACGGCAATGTCAAACCCAGTCTGCCAGACCACCCTGGCATTTCACTCGCACACACAAATCACGGCTCGTTTTGATGGTGGGAACCTGACTTCCGATGCCGGATGGCTGTTGTTTGGTTCCCTGGATCGGCAAGATCGACTCTGCGAGGACTTCAGTTCGTGTATTGCGGATAGCCGGGACCAACGCTACGTTCGTCATGAGCAGTTAAAGCTGATCCGACAACGAGTCTTTCAGATCGTTGCCGGGTACGAAGACTGCAATGACGCGGACACGCTGCGCTCGGATCCCATGCTCAAGACCGTCTGTGATCAGTTACCTGAGAGCGATCCTGACTTGGCCACCCAAGCAACTTTTTCCCGTTTGGAAAACTCTGTCAGCAAGAAGGATCTCATGCGTCTGAGCCGGGGGTTCCTACAGCGTTATGTCCGCTCGCGGAAGAAGAGACGCCCCGACCAGGTCATCTTGGACCTGGACAGTACTGACGACCACACTCACGGCCAACAGGAATTCTCTTTTTACCACGGCTATTACCGAAACCACATTCTGCATCCTTGGCTGATCTTCGATGCCGTTACGGGGGACCTGGTCACTGTCGTATTGAGGCCTGGAAACAAGGGGGCTGCCTCTCACATCGTTCCTATTCTGAAACGAATCGTGAAAGCCATTCGACGAGAAGTTGGCAAGGAACTTCAAATTGAGATCCGGGCCGACAGCGGCTTTGCCACGCCTCGGCTCTACGAGTTCTGTGAATCTGAAGAGAACAAACTCCAATATGTCATTGGGTTAAGCCGGAACCCCCGCCAGCAACGGATGGTCGAGCCGATGCTCGAGTCGACTCGACTCAGGTTCGACGAGTTCGAGGAAAAACAGCGTCAGTTTGACGAGTTTCTTTATCGAGCCGGCAGCTGGGATCGATTCCGTCGCGTCATCGTCAAAGTGGAAGTCGACCATCGGGGGATCAATCGTCGCTTTGTGGTCACCAACCGAGACGATCTCTCTTCCCAGTCCCTTTATGATCACTACACCGATCGAGGACAGTCGGAGAACTTCATCAAGGCTTTTAAGAACCATCTGAGTATGGATCGGCTGAGCTGTCATCGATTCCTGGCCAACCAGTTTCGACTTCTCCTGCATGGGCTGGCTTACCAGATGTTCGTCCGACTCCGCGATTATCTGTATGGAACCCCCTGGCAGACACTCGAAATCGAAACTTTGCGTCGCCGGGTCCTCAAAATTGGGGCGCGGGTTCGACAAACCACTCGACGCATCTGGGCCCATCTTTCCTCCGGCTTTCCGGAGCAGGCCCTTTTCCTCCTCGTCTTGAATCGCCTTAACTCCAGCTAGCCTCTCCTAGCTCCCGAATGATCGTTTAGGACACTCATTCAGGCCCAACTCCGTCTGAAATTCACTCCCCCACCTACTCCACACGGCTCGTCCACAGAGATCCCTCGAAAATCCGCCTGTCGCACCTTCGATCTCCCGATTTGGGCCACTTTCGACTCTCTTTTCAACTCCGGCCTACGGTTCTTGCATAATCCGGGCTAGGAGCCTGTCCCTTGCAAGTTTCTTACAGTCGAGTCAAGTTTCCGAGACTGGGAACTGACTGCCACTTGGCGTCGTTGTCGGTGCCTAGTTGGGCAGGCTCCTAGACTAAGGAATTTGGTCCACGTTCTCGGGCAGCTCCCAGTTCTTACGGATCAGAGTGAAGAAGCTGAGTCGGGCATAAAAGTCCTTTTCTCGGGGGAATTGAGAAAGGGCCCGGTTCCAGATTTTGAGTGCTTCCTCATCAGCTCCGCGTAGATGCTCGAGCCAACCCTTCCACCAATATAGCACTGCATTGGCGGTGTCGGCCAGTTGCTCGAGACGGTGGATTCGTTCCTGAGCGGATCTGTAGTCTTCCCCTGCAACAGCCAGTCTCAACCCCTCGAGTTCTGTCTCAGCTGAGGGAGGAATTCCGTCCAACAACTGGAGGGCTTCGGCAAGCTGCGCGCTAAGACGGAGGGCCCGCACCCTCAGCAATTCCGCTGCCGAGTCTTTCTTGGCCAGCCGATCGAGAAGAGTCAAAGCCGACTCAGCGTCGCCCTCCTCCAGGAACCGGCGGGCCAGAGTCTTCCTGGCAGTGTCATCATCTCTCGATTTCAATACCTGCATTTCCGCAGGAAGTTGCTTCAGTTTCGGATGGCGTTCCAGGAAAGCGATCAGTTCGCTCCGCGTATTCTTGGGAGCCAGAACTTCGCTCAACCGGTTCATGAAACGAAAACCCGGTCCCGGTAGGTCCGGTAGGTCCGGTAGGTCGGGGGTCAGCAACAGGAGATAGGCATTCTCCTCACCCGGCTCGATCCCGTAACGGGAGGAAGTCCAAGTCTGATTGTCGACGTGGACTGGGATGTAGTAGCGGTTGATCAAGTTGACGATGGTGGGATCTGAGAACGGACCCGTCCTCACGAAGAGTCCGCCCTCTCACGTGCTGGCCGTGGGGAAAATCAACAGTGGTTTCTGAGAACGTCGAGCCTCGGCCACTGCCGACTCCTCATCTGTTCGCCAAGCCACTCCGGCGGCCAGCCAATTCAGATCGATCTCGTCGAGCTCATCATAGCGGTCACTGAGCCAGATTTCCTCGATCTCGGTTCCGCTCAGGGAATCCACCCGCGTCTCGAACCGGGCCTCGATCCGGAAAAGAAAGCGGCCCCGAGGAGCGTAATCGACGACGTTCCAACTCTGAACCCACTCCTCCCGCTCAAAACTCTTTCTCATGGGCACCTGAAAACAGTTGAAACATTGCCCGGCATTGACCTGAAAAAGGACATGTCGGGTCACCGGAATCCGGTCAAGATCGATCTGAGTCTCGCTGCCCAGAGACGTGAGAATCCCTTGGATGGAGCTCACGGACACTCTTGCCTGACTCTCGACTTCGAGGAAAAGCTGCCCCTCATGAAATCTGGCTGAAGCAACACCGGGGAGCTGCTCGATCGGACCGAGAACCCTCGCATCGGGGCGTCCTGTGAGGGGAAGCGGCAATAAGAAAGCTGACAGTATGAGTGCTAACACCCGGACAGTTTGCACTGGGAGCGGTCTAAATATCAAGGATTCTCAAGATGGCGCCGCTCCCGCTTTCATTCCATCAGACCCTGCCGGCGCATCCACTCGATGATTTCCGGAAAGAACGAAATGCGTGCTCCCGTGAGCGTATTGCGAAGAGCGTGGTCCCCGCCAGCAAAGATCCGGTAGTAGAAAGGCTTGTTGTCCTCGGTGATCAGTCTCTCCAGGATCCGCGTGCTTTCAGGAACCGGTATGCTACGGTCCCGTTCGCCGAAAATCCAGAGTCCTGGTGTGTCCAGTCTCTTCAAGTACGGCTCCGGATCGAAGCCTCTAGGCCCCTCGTATTCAGAGAGTTTGGAACTGATCTCAGCTTCACTGAGATCGCTCGGTGCCCCCGAGTCGTCTCTGGTCAGCTCGCTGTAATAAATCTCTTCTGCCACCGTCACCGTGGGCCCGCTAATCAATACGGTAAATGCAACACCGGGAGTGGCTGCAGCCGCGATGGGCACGATCCAGCCGGCCTGGCTGAATCCCAACAAGCCAATCTGAGCGTTGCGAATGTCGTCTCGTTTGCGAAGGAAGAAGACGACTGAGCGGACATCATTGGCCAGTTCTGGGAGAACTGTGCGGCTATTGTATCGTCCCACCGCCGAGTAGTAGCCCCCCGATCTGCCCACTCCACGCTTGTCGTAAACTAGGACTGCCAGCCCATTCTCAGCGAAGAAGCGGGCAGTCTGCTCCAGATCGGCGCCGCGAGTCCGACCTGATCCGTGCACCGCAACCAGAGCCGGGAAGGGGCCTGAACCGTCCGGCAAGAAAAGGGTCGCATAGAGTTCGATATCTCCCGCTTTGATTCGCATCGTCTCAGTGGGAGTCAGCGCCGGGCTGGGAAGAGTATCGGCCACTGTGGCAGTGGTCGAAGGGTCTTGTGGCATCCAGAACGAAAGCACCAGGACAGGCAGGCTGGAAACCGCCAGAACGATCGCCAGGATAGCCAAGCCGGCCAACCCGATCCGTTTGATCTTCAGCCAAGTGGGGTGCTTGCGGTCTTCCCGGGGGCGATCCATGTCAACCATTACCCCGACCTGCAAGCACATTCGGGGCTGGCCACAGGAAAGCTGGAAGGAGCCTGTGGCGCAATGTACAAATCAAGTTTCAGCTTAGCGTGTCCGATCCTGGGAACGAAGTGAGAGATGACGGACAGTCGCTGACCTTTTGCGGCCTGCCAGATCCTGGATGTGCCGAACGCTGCACTCCGCCCCGCTACCGGCGCTGATAGTCGTGCCCTGGAATGTAAGCAAGTTGCAAGGGACAGGCTCCTAGGCCGACGGTAGCACTTTGAGTCGCCCGTCGTGAGCATCCAGATACAGTTTGCGGGCGGTGGTAGCGTAGTTGCGAAGCTGATCCAGTGGAGTGACTCGTCGCAACTCCTCCAACGTCGTAAAGCCGTCCATGACTTTCACTAGCGCATCGGCGACCAGAGGTTTGAAGCCCTCTTTTGCGGCTATCCCCATCAGTTCGGATTCCCCTTCCCCGCTCAGGATGGCCTCGCGAGCCAACCGAGACAGTTCCCACATCTCGTAGACTCCGCTACGTCCCACATAGCCGGTGTGGTTGCAAGCCACGCAGCCGACTCCGTGCAGCAGGCGCACTCCTCCGGGCGCAATTCCGAAGAAGTCTTGCAGCAGTTCCGGTGCGGGAGTGTACTCCTCCAAGCAAGCTCGGCAGTTCTTCCGCACCAGGCGTTGCGCCACTACGGCCAGGACGGGTCGCAGATCGAGGATCTGTCGCCGCCAAGGTCGAGCAGCCGAGCCACAGCCGCTATCGTGTGGTTGGTGTGGAGAGTCGTAAATACCAAGTGTCCGGTCATGGCCGCCCGCAGACAGGATTCAGTGGTCTCCTCGTCGCGGGTTTCTCCGATCAAGATGATGTCTGGATCCTTGCGCAGAAAACGCCGCCCATACTCTCCGAAGGTGTTCCCGAGCCGCTCAGTAACCAGATGTTGGCAGACCCCTTCCAAGTGATATTCGACTGGATCTTCTGCGGTGACGATCTTCTTTTCTGCCAGATTCAAGAGATTCAAGGTCGAGCAAAGGGTCGTGCTCTTTCCCGAGCCGGTGGGGCCGGTGATCAATATCAGTCCCTGCGGATTCTGAACCAATCGCAAGAAGCGATCCAACATTTCCCCGGGCATGCCGAGCTGATCCAATTTAGGAAGGCGTTTGGAATTGTCGAGGATTCGGATCACTGCATCAGGGCCGAACTGAGTGTTGTGGGCATTGATTCGGAAATCGATCATCCAGTCCTTGCCGATCCGCTTCTTGAAGCCTCCATCCTGCGGTCGTCGATGTTCGGTGATGTCGAGTCCTGAGTCGATTTTCAGGACCGAGACGATCTGGCCGATGTTCTCCTTGCTAACCGGCGTTTCTCGCATTTGAAGAAGTCCATCAATACGAAATCGGATGCGAACGCGAGATTCCAGGTTCTCGATATGGATGTCGCTGGCCCCATCAACTACCGCCTGGTAGAGCAGGCTGTTCAGGATCTTCTTGATCTGAGGCATCTCCGAACTCAGGACCAGGTCGGATCGTACGTTGTCATCGTAGGAGACCGTCTCCATCTCGACGTCACGGGCATGCAACTCGTCTGAATGGTAGGTGTAAGCGATCCCCTGCTCGATGCTGGTAGGAGGAGAGATGGCCAGACGCAGCTGGTAACCCTTCTGATCCGCAATCTTCTTGAGCAGATCCAACACCGCCAAGTCCTGTGGGTTTGAGGTCGCAACCACCAGAGTATCTGATTTAGCCCCTTCGAGCCGGACCGGTAGGACCTGATGATTCTCTGCAAATCTCTTGGAGATGATTCCTCGCAGCTGAGTATTCACGTCAGTGTAGGTGAAGCTGAAGAACTCGAGGCCGAGTTTTTCAGAGAGTGCTCGGTAGATCATTTCCTCGCTGGTAAAGTTCTGGGCGACGAGGATTTCCCCGAGCTTCTTACCGGAGCCGGAGTCCTCCTGAAGCTTCAGAGCTCGATCAAGCTGAGGTTGAGAAATCACCCCGCGTCGCAATAGGATCTCACCCAGCCGCAGCTGTTGAAAGCCGAGATCGCTCAGGCGGCGATAACAGTCATCGATCGCTGAGCTGACTTCCGACGATTTCACCAGGATCGGTTCCGGTTGCCGCCCGGTAGCTAATCTAAGCGCGGAGAGGGCGGCTCGGCTCGGCTGTGCTCCTACCGCAACGATGAGACGATCCTCGGTCAGTTTGAGGGGAAGTACTTGATGGCTCCGGGCCACTCGATCCGGAATCGCCTGCAGTACCTTGGGATCGATGAACAGGGCAGGAGAAACGACCGTCTTCGAGATCCGTGCTGAAGCCAGTTCCTCACCCGTGAGAAGTCCCAGATCACACAGAGCCTGGAGCAGTGACTCGGTTTCCTTGGATCCCACCAGACTGTGCTGCGTTCCCACGAAATGGCGCAGGAAATGCCCTTGCTCGGCCAACTGCCGAAAATAAAGCAATAGCTCATCCGAGTGCTTGCGGGCGTCTTTGAAGAGACTTCCCAGGTCGATCAGCTGAGAAGGAATCGGGTAGACTCCTCCTGTAAAGGCTGCCTCGAGAGAACCCATTTGCTCTTGCTTCAGAGCTCTTCCGGCGACAATCACCACTGTTGTTCCACGCTTGCAGAGTGGCAACACATCAAGTGACAGCGCCATCTGTTCCGGGAGAAGACGAACTACGTCGGGTTCAAGGCTGAGAGAGAACTGTAGCTTTTGAGTCGAATGTTCTTCCATGAGGGCTCCGCGATCGGAATGCAGGTATCCTTCTGGCCTTCGAGACGCAACTTCAATGCCAGCTAGCCCGGATTATGCAAGAACCGTAGGCCGGAGTTGAAAAGAGAGTCGAAAGTGGCCCAAATCGGGAGATCGAAAGTGCGACAGGCGGATTTTCGAGGGATCTCTGTGGACGAGCCGTGTGGAGTCGGTGGGGGAGTGAATTTCAGACGGAGTTGGGCCTGAATGAGTGTCCTAAACGATCATTCGGGAGCTAGGAGTCTGCGCGGCAGGAAATCTCCGGGCTGGTGAATAAAATGGCGATATGGGAACGACATTTCGGAAGTACCAGCCGGAGCAGAGCTTCTTGCTACCCCCCTCCCCGCGAGATTGGTTGCCGGAAGATCATCTGTCCTACTTTATCTCCGAAACGGTGGATGAGCTGGATCTGAGTGGATTCTACGCGCCGTACGAAGGGGACGGGCGGCGCAATCGGCCGTTTGATCCGAGGATGATGGTGAAGATCCTGATTTATGGGTACGCGACGGGAACGTTCTCGTCGCGGAAACTGGCTCGTCGAGTGTATGAGGACGTGGCTGTTCGAGTGTTGTCGGCGGGTAATTTTCCAGCCCACCGGACGATGGCGGAGTTTCGTCAACGTCATCTCAAAGAGTTCAAGAAACTGTTTGGACAGGTGGCGCGGATCGCGGCCGAGGCGGGATTGGTCAAGCTGGGGCGAGTGGCGGTGGACGGCTGTAAGATCAAGGCCAACGCCAGCAAACATAAGGCGATGAGCTATTCACGGATGTGGGAAGAAGAGAAAAGGCTGGAAGGAGAGATCGCCGAACTGTTGGATCGTGCGCAGCAGGTGGATAAAGCGGAAGACGAGCTCTACGGCGAAGAGAATCAGGGAGACGAACTGCCTGAAGAGTTACGCCGCCGCGAAGATCGGCTGAAAAAGATCGGGGAGGCAAAGCAGCGCGTGGAGCAACGGCAGGCCGAGGCGGATCGGAAGCGCGGCCGCAAGCCCGGAGACGGTCGCAAGAACCCGCGCGGAGGACGCCCCTTCAAGCGGGAGTTTGGAGTTCCCGAGGAGAAGGCCCAAGACAACTTTACAGATCCGGAAAGTCGAATCATGAAGAGCTCTGGGGGATTCGAACAATGCTACAACACGCAAGCCGCTGTGGATGAGGAGACACAGATGATCGTGGCCACGGGGGTTACCAATAACGCGGCCGACAACAGACAATTACTGGGGATGATCGATGCGGTCCAAGAGAACCTGGAGCACCCTCCCGAGCAGGTAGTGGCCGACGCCGGGTATAAGTCCGAGGAGAACTTTGAAGGTCTAGAAGAACGCGAGATCGATGGCTACATCTCTTTGGGCCGAGAGGGGCGAGATCCAGAGCCGTCGGAAAATCTCCCCGCCACGCTTCGCATGTTCAAGAAGCTGGGCACGGAGGCGGGGCAAACTGTCTACCGCCGGCGCAAGGTGATCGCGGAACCTGTATTCGGCTGGGTTAAACAGGTCCTTGGCTTTCGAACCTTCAGCTTGAGGGGACTCGAGAAAGTGGAAGGCGAGTGGGACCTGGTCTGTCTCGCCCTGAACTTGAAACGCATGAATGGGCGCCTACCCACCTGCTGAGCAGGTTCGGACGGAAAGATGCCCTCCCCCTGGGCTCATTTTCAGCAGTTCGGCCGCCTCTGCAAGCGGAAGCACGATAAAGATCGCCCTTTCTCTTATAGGGCACCCCGAAACATAAACTCAAGAATTGGAAATTCCACGTTGATCAGAAACTCCTGCCGCGCAGACTCCTAGGAGAGGCTAGCTGGAGTTAAGGCGATTCAAGACGAGGAGGAAAAGGGCCTGCTCCGGAAAGCCGGAGGAAAGATGGGCCCAGATGCGTCGAGTGGTTTGTCGAACCCGCGCCCCAATTTTGAGGACCCGGCGACGCAAAGTTTCGATTTCGAGTTTCTGCCAGGGGGTTCCATACAGATAATCGCGGAGTCGGACGAACATCTGGTAAGCCAGCCCATGCAGGAGAAGTCGAAACTGGTTGGCCAGGAATCGATGACAGCTCAGCCGATCCATACTCAGATGGTTCTTAAAAGCCTTGATGAAGTTCTCCGACTGTCCTCGATCGGTGTAGTGATCATAAAGGGACTGGGAAGAGAGATCGTCTCGGTTGGTGACCACAAAGCGACGATTGATCCCCCGATGGTCGACTTCCACTTTGACGATGACGCGACGGAATCGATCCCAGCTGCCGGCTCGATAAAGAAACTCGTCAAACTGACGCTGTTTTTCCTCGAACTCGTCGAACCTGAGTCGAGTCGACTCGAGCATCGGCTCGACCATCCGTTGCCAGCGGGGGTTCCGGCTTAACCCAATGACATATTGGAGTTTGTTCTCTTCAGATTCACAGAACTCGTAGAGCCGAGGCGTGGCAAAGCCGCTGTCGGCCCGGATCTCAATTTGAAGTTCCTTGCCAACTTCTCGTCGAATGGCTTTCACGATTCGTTTCAGAATAGGAACGATGTGAGAGGCAGCCCCCTTGTTTCCAGGCCTCAATACGACAGTGACCAGGTCCCCCGTAACGGCATCGAAGATCAGCCAAGGATGCAGAATGTGGTTTCGGTAATAGCCGTGGTAAAAAGAGAATTCCTGTTGGCCGTGAGTGTGGTCGTCAGTACTGTCCAGGTCCAAGATGACCGGGTCGGGGCGTCTCTTCTTCAGCGAGCGGACATAACGCTGTGGGAACCCCCGGCTCAGACGCATGAGATCCTTCTTGCTGACAGAGTTTTCCAAACGGGAAAAAGTTGCCTGGGTGGCCAAGTCAGGATCGCTCTCAGGTAACTGATCACAGACGGTCTTGAGCATGGGATCCGAGCGCAGCGTGTCCGCGTCATTGCAGTCTTCGTACCCGGCAACGATCTGAAAGACTCGTTGTCGGATCAGCTTTAACTGCTCATGACGAACGTAGCGTTGGTCCCGGCTATCCGCAATACACGAACTGAAGTCCTCGCAGAGTCGATCTTGCCGATCCAGGGAACCAAACAACAGCCATCCGGCATCGGAAGTCAGGTTCCCACCATCAAAACGAGCCGTGATTTGTGTGTGCGAGTGAAATTCCAGGGTGGTCTGACAGACTGGGTTTGACATTGCCGTAGTTATCCGATAAGGATTTGTTTAATAAACCCTTTTATATCAGAGAGCTACGGCATTTTTTCTGGTCCCCAATCCACTCGAATCCGGATCTCTTGCATAATCCGGGCTAGGAGGGGTCTGGGCGCCATCGAAGAAAACCACCTAAGCCTTTTTTTATCAATGTTATAATCGATTCATGAGAGGGAGCTCATCTGGACTGGTGAGTCGGCTTTTTGACATCGCGATGACAAATAATGTTATCCAGCCCTATTTACCGGGGAATCGAAGATTGGCAGGGGATGGAGATTCAGTCGGTTGAAGTGGGAAAGATCCTGACCCGCACATCGGGTTACCTGAGGGGAATTACCTCGCATTCGCTGCAGCCATATCAGGGTTGTTCACTGGGTCGTTCTCTCTGCGGAATCGGGTGCTACGTCCAACACAATAGGTATCTGACTCGGGGACGCAGCTGGGGTAGTTTTCTGGAAGTGCGCATCAATGCTGCCGAATCCTATCTCCGGGGCTGGGAGTCAGAGCGGAGATGGGCTCGTAAACGGCACGGGCACTTTGGGGTCTTCATGTCGAGTGCCACCGATCCGTTCCTGCCCCAGGAGTTCCGGTTCCGGATCACGGAGCGAGTTTTGGAACAGATGCTTGAGCGTCCGGTCGACCTGCTAGTGCTGCAGACCCACTCTCATAGAGTGACTCGCTATCTCGAACTGCTGAAACGGGTGAGCCGAAGCATGCCGCTCCGGGTTCACATATCGATCGAATCCGATCGGGATCGGCTACCCGGACTTCCTCCTTCAGCGAGCAAGGTCGAAGAGCGGTTGGCAGCCGCAGATAGGATTAGGCAAGCCGGGATCTTCAGCGTCGCAACGGTGGCGCCTCTGCTCCCAATTCGGAACCCTGAGCGCTTCTTCAGCGATCTCGCTGCTGCGGCCGATGCGATTGTCATCGATCATTACATCGGTGGAGATGGGAGCGCTACAGGTTGGCGCACCCGTAAGACAGGCCTTCCGGCCGCCATTTCGCGAATCGACCTGGACGCCAATTCTCTCGGCTACCGGGATGAGATGGTCGAGATCGCTCGTCGCCACTTGCCGGGGCGAGTCGGAGTTGGGATGGCTGGTTTCGCAGGACACTATTCTTGAGGAACGGACGTTCCTGCCGAATTGGGAGCGACCCAACCGAGTTTGACTCGCCCCAGGAGAGTTGACAGCCGAGTGGGGCAGCGAGTCTAATTACGACATACTGGAGAACATGTCTGAAAATGAGCCAAAGTCCTGACCAGCTGCTCGAGCAATTAGACGGACTGGGTACTGCACTCACCGCTGTTTTGAACCGACTGGGACAGATCGAACTTGAGATGGCTGCCGCCAAGAACGAAGCCAATCTCCAGATCTCCGCCATTCGTGACTTCCTGAACGATCCCCAGATTTCCGCACTGGCTGGCCCTGATCCGGCTGCCGGTGCGGATGTGGGCCGGGCTAACGAAGCCATCCAGAAGCTCTCAGTGGGCGAGACGCAGGAGCAAATCCTGGAAATCTTCCTGGAAGAAGTGAACTCGTTGAGCGATCGCGCGATCCTTTTCCTGCAGCGAGGCGATTCCTACTTCGCCTGGAAAGGCTTGGGCTTCGATTCCTCGATTTTCGATTCAGTCCAGGCGGAGTCTGATGAAGATCCGATTCGCCGCTCGGCCCGTGAGCAAAGAATCATCTACCGGACTGATGATTTGACCGAGGCCTTCCCCTGGCTAACCGGTGCAGGAGAAGTTCCCGCAACAGCAGTCTGCGTTCCGCTAATTTTTGAAGAGACGGCACCCGTTGTTCTTTACGTCGATTCCTCACACGGGATCGAACTCGACTCCCTCGAATTGCTCAGCCATTTGGCAGTCCTGGTGTTGAAGAATCATTATCTAATGGCGCGGCTAGAGGGGAGCACAGCCGACGCCGAGAAGGAGACAGCCACCCTTCCGTCTGAACCCTTAGAGATGCCTCTTAGGGATTTTGAAGGGGTCTCTGCGTCTTCCCTAGAAGCGGAGACGGTGGAAGCCGAAGCCAGTCCTGATGACTTAGCCGCATTCGAGACGGAGGTCGGGGAAGTGGAAGAGTTGCTTCCGCCCGAGTCGGAGTCCGAAGAGCCGGTTCAGGCGAGCCGCGAACCAGCGGCCGAAGACGAGGACGAAATCGAAGACCTGGCCGACGGGCTGGCTATAGAAGAGGCTGACGGGCTGGCTGTGGAGCAGTTGGAAGATGCGGCGGAGCCAGAGGAGGCCAGTCTGGAATCGAAACCGACTGGCTGGTCGAGCCTGTTCGTTAGTGCTGATGGAGAACCGGATGAGGCACCTGAAGTCGTTGCCGAGGGGGCGGAACCGGTGAGCGAAGAGATGGGGGACGTTCCTTCTCTCGGGACCCTGCTCCGAAGCGATGATCCGGTGGGCGATGTTCTCACCTTTGAAACCGGCACCGTGGGCGAGGAGACCCTCGAGACTTCGGACGATGGGGAGGTTGCAGAAGATACAGAGATCCGTTCTGTGCCGGACGCCGAATGGGGGGAAACCCTTGAATCCGAACCCCAGCCGGAACTGGACGAGGAAGGCGAGCGAAGACACTCGGAAGCTCGCCGATTTGCCCGTCTTCTCGTCTCGGAAATCAAGCTTTATCATGAGGATAGGGTCAAGGAAGGGCGCCAGAACCAAGATATCTACGAACGCTTGCAGCGGGACATTGACCGAAGCCGAGACATGTATGATAGGCGAGCGGATGCCACGGTCAAGACCACTCACGACTACTTCCACGCAGAGTTGATCCGAATCCTAGCCGAGGGGGATGAAGCTCAACTAGGCTCTGGCTATCCGGGACCGATGCTCTCAGGATCAGACTAAACAGCGTCCGAGTTGCCTCTCGGTGAATCGTCGGGCAACGGTTCCTGGCCATCTTTTCGAAAACTCCGAATCTCTTACAACTTCACATTACCCATTCAAGACTAGAAATTGGAAGTTGGAAGTTACTCAGTCGCCTTCGAGTAACAACAAACCGATATGAAGCAACGAATTAGCCGAAAGGCCGCGCAGTTCACCGAGTCAGTGATTCGAGAGATGACCCGCTTGGCGATGAAACATGACGCCATTAATTTGGCTCAGGGCTTCCCCAATTTCGCATCTCCCCAATGGTTAAAGGATGCCGCTTGCGACGCCATCCAGGCCAACATCAACCAGTACGCAGTGACTTGGGGAGCGCCCGGATTTCGAAATGCCATTGCCAGGAAATACAAGGATCACTACGATTTCGATGTCGATGTCCAAACCGAGATCACGGTTGCTTGTGGAGCCACCGAGTGCATGATTGCGGCGCTTTTAGCAATCCTCGATCCAGGCGATCAAGTGCTGATCATGGAGCCGTTTTACGAGAATTATGGACCGGACTGCGTAATTGCGGGCGCTCAGCCCATATTCTTTCCACTGGAGCCGCGGACTTGGACTTTGGACGCCGACAGTTTGAGAGCTACGCTGGAAGCCCACCGCCCACGGGGTCCCATCAAAGCTATGATCCTCAACACCCCCAACAACCCTTCGGGGAGGGTGTTCAATCGTAAGGAACTAGAAACAATCTCAGCTCTCGCCTCGGAGTTTGACTTCTATGTGATCACTGACGAAATCTATGAGCATATTGTCTACGATGCTCAGACTCACCATTTGATAGCCAGCTTCCCGGAGATGCGAGATCGCACGATCACGATTAGCGGGCTTTCCAAGACATTTAGCGTGACAGGTTGGAGACTCGGGTACCTGATCGCTCCTCCTGATGTCACTTCGGCCATCCGAAAGATGCACGATTTCCTCACGGTCGGCGCGGCAGCTCCACTGCAGGAGGCAGCGGCCATCGCGATGGCCGCCGAAGCTGGCTATTACCAAACGCTAGCCAAGGACTACCGCCAGAGACGGGACTTCTTCGTCCCTGCCCTGGCCGAGATCGGCTTCTTTGTGACCCAGCCTGAGGGAGCTTACTACGTGATGGCCGAGACCTCTGGTTTGACCGGTCTGGATGATGTGGCATTGGTACGGAAGATGATTCGAGAGGTGGGAGTGGCGGCGGTTCCCGGCACCAGCTTTTACCACCGCCCGGAACTGGGCCGCCAGCAGATACGATTCGCCTTTTGCAAGACGCTTGATTTGCTCGAAAGTGCAATTGAGCGTCTGCAAAAGCTACCTGAAGCTCTCGCCTGATAGGCTCCTAGTCCAGGGTACTATAACACTGATCCGTTAGCCCGGAGCTTGTGTTCGCAATAGCTCTCTTCACTCTTTCACACCTCTCTCGACTGGGTAACTCGACGCTACGACCTACATCTTTCCTCGCTACTGCGAATACAAGCTCCGGGTTAGGAAAGGATCGCTTACCAGCGGGTTTGATTCCTCCAGTAGTAGAGCATTCCCGCCCAACCTGCACCCGCGACCAGAGCCACGACGAAGAATTCTTGGAATGCCGGAATGCCAATCAGAAAAGTCAAAAGGACAGCGACGGTAAATAGAAAGCCAGCGAATCCATCCACCGGAATCCTATTAATTAATATGCCCGGATGGGGCTTGTTGTTATTCATCATCGATTTAACTCCTTATACAACCCATACGTTCAGACGAGCAAAATCCTTCACGAGTTGCTCACAACTCTAGACTGTGCAGTGAAACAAATGGATCACGGGCTCAACCTGGGTCGGAGCGCCAGCTCGCAGACGCCATTGGCGGGCAGTGCGAATGAGCTTTCCGGTCTAGCTTCGCCTATAATCGGGTTTTCGAGGGAGCTAGCGCCTGTACAAAGGCAGGCTCGTAATAGCCATCAGCGGGAGCCAGAAAATGAGATTGCTTTCCCCCAGATCTAGCGTTCGGTTCACTGCACTGCTATGGCTCAGCCTTGGCCTTGCATGCTCGGTTGATGAAGAAGACGAAACCGGCAAGGTGTCGACGTTCGGTCAGTACGAGGGATACTCCGAGGAGCGATTCGAGGGGTGGGTGCGAACCTCGCAGTACGTGGCAACGCGAGATGGCACTCGTCTCGCGGTAGACATCGTGCGACCGGCAGTGGACGGCGTTGCCGTCGAGGAGGCCTTCCCAGTCGTCTGGACTCACTCACGCTATCATCGAGATCCGGGTGGTGCAATCAGCCACTTCTCGCGCCTGGCAGCTGAGCGGGCTGGCACATCAGAAGATGGTTCTCCTCCACCCCGACTGCCTTCCACCGGCAGTATCGGTTCCTACGTTGACACCAGCCCTACGTTGTCGCGGCTCTTGCGTCACGGATATGTGTTCGTGGCCGTGGCGGTGCGGGGAAGCGGAGCTTCGTACGGACGTTACGAGGGGGTGTTCTCGCCTGCGGAGACTCGTGACGCGTACGACATCATCGATTGGATTTCGGGTACTTCTCCAGGGAAGTGTTGTTGAGCGCGGAATGCTCCCCACCAAGACTGCTTGAGATCCAGTGCAGGGTTACCTCAGAGAGCGTTCATCAAGCAGGATCCTTGCCCAATACATGTGTGATGTCGAGAAAGATCAAGGAAATCCAGGTATAGTCTGGCATTGCGAGGTTGCTGGAGACAATCAACAACACTTCCCTGGAGAAGCACCGGAATTCGCCCTGAATCTCGGGTTACCTTGGAAGTCTCTTTGCAATCGCTTCTGGTAATCTAGGTGGCACAGAGGATCGCCAATGCTCCCCACCAGCCTGCGCAGAGTCGTCGTTACCGTCGGAGCTTTAGCTATCTTTTCAAGTCACAATGTGCTGTCCTCCCAGGCACCGGAGCCCAGAGTAGGACAGTCTCCTGGTGTTCTGTCACTCCTAGAGAAAGCTAACGCTGGAGATGCTGTTGCCCAGAATATCCTCGGTCTCATGTACTACGAAGGACAGGGCGTACCACAGGACTTCACCAAAGCCGCAAACTGGTACCGACTAGCTGCTCAGCAGGGCGACGCTTCGGCCCAGTACAATCTCGGCGTCTTGTACGACCAAGGTCAGGGTGTACCGCAGGACTACACCAAAGCCGAAAACTGGTACCGACTAGCAGCCGAGCAGGGCGACGCTTCGGCCCAGTACACCCTCGGCGTCTTGTACGACCAAGGTCAGGGCGTACCGCAGGACTACACCAAAGCCGTAAGGTGGTACCGACTAGCAGCCGAGCAGGGCGACGCTCCGGCCCAGTACAATCTCGGCTTCTTGTGCTACCAAGGTCAGGGCGTACCACAGGACTCCACCAAAGCCGCAAAGTGGTACCGACTAGCAGCCGAGCAGGGGCACTCAAAGGCCCAGTACAATCTCGGCGTCTTCTACGGCCAAGGTCACGGCGTACCACAGGACTACACCAAAGCTGCAAAGTGGTACCGCCTCGCTGCTGAGCAGGGAGACAGTACCGCTCAGCTCAACCTGGGCTTCTCTTACGACAACGGCAAAGGCGTACCACAGGACTCCACCAAAGCCATCGAGTGGTACCGACTAGCAGCCGAGCAGGGGTACTCAAAGGCCCAGTTCAACCTGGGTGTCATGTGCGCCAAAGGTCAGGGCGTGCCACAGGATTTTGTAGAAGCTCACAAGTGGTTCAATCTAGCCACCTCCCGGGCAACAACTGAAGATCAGAAATATGCCGACGCCCGTGACAAAGTGGCCGAGCTGATGACCAGGGAACAGATAGCCGAAGCGCAAAAGCGAGCCAGGGAATGGGCCACGAAGAAACCCTAGGAGTCTGCGCGGCAGGAAATGTCCGGGCTGGTGAATAAAATGGCGATATGGGAACGACATTTCGGAAGTACCAGCCGGAGCAGAGCTTCTTGCTACCCCCCTCCCCGCGAGATTGGTTGCCGGAAGATCATCTGTCCTACTTTATCTCCGAAACGGTGGATGAGCTGGATCTGAGTGGATTCTACGCGCCGTACGAAGGGGACGGGCGGCGCAATCGGCCGTTTGATCCGAGGATGATGGTGAAGATCCTGATTTATGGGTACGCGACGGGAACGTTCTCGTCGCGGAAACTGGCTCGTCGAGTGTATGAGGACGTGGCTGTTCGAGTGTTGTCGGCGGGTAATTTCCCAGCCCACCGGACGATGGCGGAGTTTCGTCAACGTCATCTCAAAGAGTTCAAGAAACTGTTTGGACAGGTGGCGCGGATCGCGGCCGAGGCGGGATTGGTCAAGCTGGGGCGAGTGGCGGTGGACGGCTGTAAGATCAAGGCCAACGCCAGCAAACATAAGGCGATGAGCTATTCACGGATGTTGGAAGAAGAGAAAAGGCTGGAAGGAGAGATCGCCGAACTGTTGGATCGTGCGCAGCAGGTGGATAAAGCGGAAGACGAGCTCTACGGCGAAGAGAATCAGGGAGACGAACTGCCTGAAGAGTTACGCCGCCGCGAAGATCGGCTGAAAAAGATCGGGGAGGCAAAGCAGCGCGTGGAGCAACGGCAGGCCGAGGCGGATCGGAAGCGCGGCCGCAAGCCCGGAGACGGTCGCAAGAACCCGCGCGGAGGACGCCCCTTCAAGCGGGAGTTTGGAGTTCCCGAGGAGAAGGCCCAAGACAACTTTACAGATCCGGAAAGTCGAATCATGAAGAGCTCTGGGGGATTCGAACAATGCTACAACACGCAAGCCGCTGTGGATGAGGAGACACAGATGATCGTGGCCACGGGGGTTACCAATAACGCGGCCGACAACAGACAATTACTGGGGATGATCGATGCGGTCCAAGAGAACCTGGAGCACCCTCCCGAGCAGGTAGTGGCCGACGCCGGGTATAAGTCCGAGGAGAACTTTGAAGGTCTAGAAGAACGCGAGATCGATGGCTACATCTCTTTGGGCCGAGAGGGGCGAGATCCAGAGCCGTCGGAAAATCTCCCCGCCACGCTTCGCATGTTCAAGAAGCTGGGCACGGAGGCGGGGCAAACTGTCTACCGCCGGCGCAAGGTGATCGCGGAACCTGTATTCGGCTGGGTTAAACAGGTCCTTGGCTTTCGAACCTTCAGCTTGAGGGGACTCGAGAAAGTGGAAGGCGAGTGGGACCTGGTCTGTCTCGCCCTGAACTTGAAACGCATGCATGGGCGCCTACCCACCTGCTGAGCAGGTTCGGACGGAAAGATGCCCTCCCCCTGGGCTCATTTTCAGCAGTTCGGCCGCCTCTGCAAGCGGAAGCACGATAAAGATCGCCCTTTCTCTTATAGGGCACCCCGAAACATAAACTCAAGAATTGGAAATTCCACGTTGCTCAGAAACTCCTGCCGCGCAGACTCCTAGTACCATGTGACATCATTTGATTCGGAGTTACTTGATAGAGTATGGCAAACTGGAAGGGAGTTTGCCATGAAGCCACGCTACCGAGTGACATTGACAGAGGAAGAACGTCAGGAACTGAAAGCCTTGACCAAGACCGGCAGGACAGCGGCCAGGCGGGTCCTTTATGCACGAGCTCTGCTGCTTTGCGATGAGTCTCCCGGCACCCCGGCCTGGACGGTGTTGCATACGGCCGAGGCCATGGGAGTGACCTCCCGCACGATTGAACACCTAAAGAAGCGGTTTGTGGAAGAGGGGCTGGAAGCAGCCTTGGTGTTCACCGACAATTATTTTTGATCACCGCGACTACGATTCTTGCCCGCTGAAGTGGGTGTTTGTTTGACTTGTTTTTCTTCCTTCTTCTGAGGGCTGAAAGCCCTCTTTTCTTCTCCGGTTTTCTTGAGCGTGGGGATGGAGTGAGGGCTTGCCCGAACGGAGTTCCCACGCTTCGCGAGGCTCGGGATTGCCCTTCGAATGATCCGCTGATTGAGCTGTATACCCTCTGGGCTTGAGCCGTTTTCTGTGTGGCCAGCAGAAGGCCTTTCGAGCGGCACCTCAGAGTCACTTCGTCTCCTTTTGGGTTCTCTGCTTGGCGGCTTCCATCCGGTAGCTGGTCACGTTCAACTCCAGGATCACGCTATGGTGAACCAGGCGGTCGATTGCCGCGGCCGTGGTCAGGGGATCCTTGAAGATCCTCTCCCAGTCCGAGAAGACCAGGTTGCTGGTCAGCAGAATCGAGCGACGCTCGTAGCGATGGGAGAGCAACGTGAAGAGAATCTCCATCTCGTCGCGATTCTGCTGTACATACCCGATGTCGTCGATGATCAGGGCCTCGAACCGATCCAGCTTCTTGAGTTCCCTCTCCAGAGTTAGCTCGAGCTTGGCTCTCAGTAACCGCTGCACCAGCAGCGCACAGGTCGAGAACAGCACCCGCCGGTCTCGCAGGATCAACTCCTGCCCCAAAGCACAAACAAGATGCGTTTTCCCGCTTCCTGGATTACCGAACACAAGTAGATTTTCGGCTCGGTCCAGGAAGTCTCCCTCCACCAATCCTGACAACTGCCGGTCCACACTCTGCGGGAGTCGTGAGCGATCCAATGAAGTCAGGCTCTTGTCCCAGGGAAGTTTCGAGGTCCGTCGTAGTTTCTGGATCCGTCGTTCCCGTCGATCCGCGACTTCCAGCTCCGACAGAGCCAGCAGGTACTGCGGATAAGACCAGCTCTCTGTGGTCGCCAAAGCGGCCTGCGAGCCGTGATGCTCGCGGAAGGGCGGCAGGCGAAGTTCGACCAAACACTCTTTGAGTCTTTGCAGGTTGCCTCCGCTCATGGCCTCACCTCCTGCTCGTGCGTGCCGAGCAATCGGTCATAGATCTGGATGTTGATTGGTGGAACCTGGACCTGCCACCTCGGCAGAACCGGCTCTATCAGATCCTCCTTCAGGTCCTGGAACCGGGTTCGGCGGCCGCTTTCAATCCGGTTCTTCAGAGCTTGTTCGACTTTCCTTTCCCCTTCTTGGGCCGCCAGCTCCAGGATCCCCAGATACTGTCGGTCCGCCGTCTGTGGACAATCCTCTCTCAGCTCGTCGTAGGCGACTCGGAACAGGACTCCGGGAAAGAGATCTTCCCGCCAGCGATAGCGGGCAAAGGCTCCCGGCTTTCGCACCAGCGAGTGGATCACGTGCCGGTAATCGATCCGGTGCTTTCCTTCCCCCCGCAGTCGAGGCATCTCGGCTACTCGCTGCCCGCCATAACGAACTTCCACATGATCGGCATACAGTCGCGCCTCCACCTGTTCGCGGATCAAGCGGCTGTCCACCGAGTAGGTGTTGTTGCGCACTCGGATCGTGGAACTGGTTGCGACCTTCACTCGGAATCGGATGAAGTCCTCCAGGCGACGATCCGGTAGCGGCCTCATCACTTCCAGTTCTTCTCGCAGGCGTCTTTGCCGGCCAGCATTGCGTCGCTCGATGATTCTCTGGACGAACTGCTCGTAGTCCTTGCGCTCTGAGAAATCGCGACTGCCTCTGAGCAGCAGTTCCTGTTGGATGGCTCGCTTGAGCCGGTGATGCGATTGCTCGACGTCTCCGTTCTCATGAGCCTTTCCGGCTTGGGTTCGGCTGCGCTTCATTCCGTAATGATCGAGCAATGTCTGGTAGCGTTCGGTGAAGGCGCCCTTCTTGAGATTGTTGACCACAGCCGATAGACGGTCTGTTCGGTGCTCGGATGGTATCGCCCCCAGTTCCCAGATCGCGTTCTGTAGTCCCAGCGTCAAACTCTCGAAAGATTCACCGAAGCACAGGGTCGTCGTCTCCCAGTTCGAGTAGGTCAAGACGAAGTGATACAGCATATGAGGAAAGGGTTGCCCGGCAATCGTCACTCCCCAGCTGTTCATGAAAGTGAAGTCGGACTGGGCTTGATGTCCGGGCTCATGATTCTGGGGAAACATCACCTCTTTCAGCTCACCGTAGTGGGCTCTCCACTGCTTGCGCCTTCGTGGGAGCGTCCTCAGTTGTCCTTCCTCGAACTTCCCCTCGTAGATCCGATTCAGGTGGTCAAAAATAGTTGTCGCCTCCACGGTTGGAGACTGTTTCAGGATCCCTTCTATTTCGGGCCAAACGGATTCATAGGGATTCGGGCGGGTGCGCCAGGTCCGCTCTGACCGGCTTTCACTCGGCAGCTTGCCCGACTTCAAATACTTCCGTGCCGGGTTCCGCGACATGCCCGCTTTGGCCGCCGCCATCGTCAACGTCTTTTCCTTTTTCCGCAATTTCATCAGTCTCCTGATCTGCTGGTCTGTAACCATGCTTGCCATGATCCAAATCAGCTCTGAAAAAGCGGGCAGTTCTAATTGTCGTCCGGGTCCAATTCTACGTGTCGTTGATCATCGGCGAATGCATGGGCCGCCCCGCCACCGCGATCCACTATCACGTGCGGGTGCTGGAGAAGGCGGGGATCCTCCGACAGGTGGGCCAGCAACGCTCGGGGAGCCGGTCCGAGGCCTTGTACCTCCCCGTCGCTGACGTGTTCAAGATGGAACAACCTCGGGATGCACCGGAGGAGGTTTCAGCCGTTATGCTCAAAACGATGTCCACCGCGTTCCGGATGGCCGAGCGCGACATGAAGGCGGCCCTGACCAACCCCTCGAGCAAGACCAGCGGCCCCTATCGCAACGTGTTGGGGTGTAGTGGTCCAGCGATCTTGGTGTTGTATGCGACCGAGATTATTAAGCTGTTGATAAATTGAATGTTATCGTGTTCTTTCTAGCGAGTTTCTCACGAAACAGCAGAGAGCACGATGCCGATTGATCAACGAGGGGAGCACGCCTGCACAATAGGCAGGAAGGCTATCGGGCAGACGATTTATCGTCAATCCGATAAGCCTTTTAGTATCAGTAGTTTAAACCTCCTGTAGACAATCTCTTCAACGCCTGCTCCCAAAGCAGGGACGCGGATTTCGCGTAAATAGCTGATTTATAAGTCTTTTCTTTTCACGGGCTTCTGTTGAACTCTGTTGAAACCTGTTGATCTCTGTTGATCTTTGAGGCTTTGAACGACTACAAAATCATCTACATCCTAGGGCAGACGCTACTTAGCTCCAACAGGACCATCACGGTCTAGGAATACCTAGCTGGGTGCAGATTGCCCGGGCAACCGTTTCCTTTATTTCTCGGTGCCTCGGAACTGAGGTGCATCTGCCGTTCTCAATATTGCGATAAATTGTGTGACGGCTTCCTTCCCGATCCAAAACACACCCGTGTAGTTTCAAGTGCTTGATCAGCTCACGCAGCTTCATGCGGATGCGGCCAGATCCACCGTAAGAGTCTCCCAAATCGCATTGCCAGGCGCGTCTTTGGTCGCATTGTCGTGATAGCTCTCGAGCAGCAGCTCAACCGCCTCCTTGATCATGGATCTCGCCTCGTCCAGATCCCTTCCTTGGGTCACGGCACCGGGGAGCTCCGGTACCGTTGCCATGATCCACCCGTTTTCGACTTCTTGGTAAACAACTGTGTATTCGCGCTTCTTCATTGCGACTCCGCTGGTGTCACTCGACCTCTTGACCGGGCTGACTGCTCACTTGAACAGCTCTCCGGTCATTTTATCAGAGAGCTGGCAGAACCTATTGAGCAGCAATATCTAATCACTCCCTCTGCCCGGCTCACCCAGCCTGAGACGGCCCAGTTTAGCACTTGATGGCTGAGGGTCGTCTTCAGGACAGCTATATTACACGCCTGCAAGTCGCAATCTCACCGTGAGTTAGGCACGGCTGAATTTTCGGATAGGACGGGCTGCGATCGCTCCCCAATGGGCTTTCAGGAAGGTGTCCCACGACATCGCCTTGCCTCGCTCCGGAGCTGGCTCGATACCGTGATTCTTGAGGATTCGTTTTATGGTGTTCCGCCCAATCCGATGGCCCAGATTCCGCAAGGCGACTCTGATTCTCCTGTACCCCCAGGTGTGCTTGTCTTTCGCCATCCGGAGGATGAGAGCCTGGATCTCCTGCGAACTCCGAGGGCGACCTGGTCTGCGTTGTTGGCTGCCGTCATACTTCTTGGCGATCAACTCTCTATGCCAACGCAGAAGTGTATCGGGTGTGACGATGCAGGCAAGCTCCCTCAGGGCCGCGCGTCCAACGACCTTGGCCTTTTGAGCGAGCCGCCGTTTCTGGGCGTTGTTGAAGGCGCAGCCGTTTGTTGCCCATTTGCTCACGGAGTATGCGGTTTTCCTCTCTTTGAGGTAATCGACTGCATCCTGTTGTGCACGATTTACCCAACCCGCCCAAATCAACAGCAGAAACTTCAACGGTAAGTTCATGAAGGCCATAATAAATAAGGAAGGGACGGATCTGAACACCACGAAATACCGGTCGGCGGAGTTTTGGCACCATACGCGGTGCCCTGCCAATCGGCTTCCTCGTCTCGAACCTCGAAAACAATGGCCACGGAGATCGCGGTGTGCCATGCCCTGCACACTGGTTGCCGGACGGCCGGGTGATCGATTTAGCCTTGAAGTTGTTTACCACGACGGACGTCGCCACCTTCCGGTCGTTTCGTTAAAGCGTGCCGCGTAAGGCTGGTCAGTCTCCACAACTTTGATCTCTGATCTTTCGTGGGACTGTGTTCCCTTCAGCGCCCTGCTCCCCCACAATGCCTGGCGGCCAGCCTTCAGCAGCCACTCCAAGATGCGACTTATAGCTTTTCGTCTCTGATACGAGCCACGCTATCAGCCCAAAACAGATGAGCAAAGATCGCTGGCCCACTACACTAGCCACGTTTACCGGCACTCACACTGGTGACGCCGGTCCGGTGCCGCCGACCAACAAGCAGACCAACAGCCACGATGTCTACGCGTTGACGATGGATGCCGACGACAAAGTCGCGAGGATGGTCAAGGTCTGGAACGCATCCTGGACCCTGCGGGAGCTGGGCTGGGCCTGATCGCTGCGTCGTCAGTCGAGCCCCGCTGTTCGCAGAACCGCGTTGCGACGCTGGTCGATTTCAGGGCGGGAAACAGCGAGGTAGTTCTGCATGAGCTCGATCGATAGGTCGGGCCGCACACGTAGTCCCTCCGCAATCGCGGCACGCGCCTCATCAATGCGACCGAGGGACACAGCGCTCATTGCGACATAAAGATGGCCGGTGAGATAGGTCGGATGGGTAGCCACCAACCGACGGCCCGCCGTGAGTGAAGTTTCGTAATTGCCGGCCTCCCAGTGGGCCAAAGCCAGACTGTCGTAGATCCAGATCGTTGGGAAATGAGGGTCTAGTCGCTGAGCCCGCTCGGTGGCGACTATGCAAGCCTCAGGATTTCCAGCTAGCACTTGAGCCCAGCCGAACCAGACCCACGCTACGGGCATGCTGGGATTCAACTCCACAGCCCGCCGGGTTGCATCAACCGCGTTCTGCGGGTCGCCCACCATCAGGTAGATGGAGCCGGCGCGGCGTGGGCGACAGGATCGCGCGGGTCCAATTCAAGCGCGCGGCGGGCGGTCTCAAACGCGGCAGCTATCTGGTCCGCGGTAGCCACACCACCGTCGCCCGTCAGTGCCATCCAGTTGGTCATCGCTAGCTGGGCAATTGCCGCTTCGAAGTTTGGGTCGAGGGCCAGCGCTTGCTCGAAGTATCGCGCGGCCTCGAGCGAGTCGTCCCGTGTATATCTGTCGGAGTGGTGCAGTCCCAATTGGTAGAGGCTCCACGCCTCGAGATTTCCGGTTTCCTGCCGATGTGCGCGCTCTCCTTCCGCCCGCGTCAGGTCGCCCACGAGTGATGCCGCGATCGTCGAGCTGATCTCGTCCTGTAGTGAAAACACGTCGTTGATCGCGCGGTCGTAGGTTTCCGCCCACACGTGCTCGCCCGATGCCGCTTCGATTAGCTGTGCAGTGACCCGGATTTGATCACCGGCGCGGCGCACACTTCCTGTGACGAGATAACGCACGCCGAGCTCGTCACCAACGTGCATCATGTCGAGATTGCCACCGCGATGCCGAAAACTCGCATTGCGTGCGATAACCGGGAAGGCGAGCCAGCTGCCAAGGCGGGTGATCAAGTCTTCGGCCAGACCATCAGCAAAGAACGCCTGCTCGGGATCTGGCGACAGGTTTTCGAAAGGCAATACTGCAATTGCCAGCCGTCCATCGAAGCTGGGAACATCCGGCAGACCGCTGACGGTCTGTCGCCCATCAGCGACATCTGGCCCGTTGCCGAGGCGCAGCAGGCCCGGCCATACGAGGTACACCACCAGCGCACCGACGATAACCAAAGACGACACCGCCACTGGCACTTTTTGGCGCAACCACAGGGAACGCCGTTCCACAAGCGGCGGCCGGAGGCCGAGCTTGTTGGAGTTAGCCGTTGACGCTTCCCTTGCAGCCTCGGTGTCGAAGACGCCCTCCATTGCAAGACGAACGTCTCCGATGTCGCGGACGCGCCGTTTGGGACCTTTCTCCAGGCAGCGCGTTAGATACTTGCGCATCGTCGGCGATAGATCGGTGGGTAATGCCTCCCACTCCGGTTCGGTCTTGATGACCGCCGCCAAGGTCTCTCCAGCTGTCTCTCCGTCGAACGTCTTGTTGCCAGTGAGCATTTCATAGAGGACGCATCCGAAGGAGAAGATGTCCGTGCGCTTGTCAACGCGCTTGCCTTTCGCCTGCTCGGGGCTCATGTATGCGGCGGTTCCGAGAATCACGCCAACTTGAGTGCCCTGGCGCGTGAGCGTGGGCGATTGCGATAGCTCCGAGTCTGCACCATGTGGCGTCTCGCACTCCAATTCCTTCGCTAACCCGTAGTCAAGCACCTTCACGGTGCCGTCTTCCTTGACCTTCACGTTCGCGGGTTTCAAGTCGCGATGTATGACGCCGATTTCGTGACCTGCTTCGAGCAGCCTCGGCCATCTGCCGCGCTATGGGGAGCGCTTCATCGACCGGGATGGGGCCTTCTGCAATTCGCTCAGCGAGCGTCGGTCCTTCAACCAACTCAAGGACGAGCGCCGTCACCCCGTCCGATTCTTCGAGGCCGTAGATGCTCGCGATGTTCGAATGGTTCAACGAGGCAAGGAGCTTTGCTTCCCTCTCGAATCTGGCGAGGCGCTCGGCGTCCTGTGCGAACTCCTCCGGGAGAACCTTGATGGCGACATCGCGGTCGAGCTTCGTATCCCGAGCGCGATAGACCTCACCCATCCCGCCTTTGCCAATGAGCGAGCTGATCTCATAAGGCCCGAGGCGTGTTCCGGCGGCAAGCGGCATGGAGAGAGATTAGCCGTACTACCGGGAAGTTACAACCTGCCTTCGGTTCACGACTCTTGTCGACCCCTTTCAGGGCCTATCCCAGAATTGCCCGCAATTCGCTAACCGGATAGTATTCCGCAGGAACCCGATGATCGGCCAAACCCTCGCTCACTACAAGATCCTGGAGAACATTGGCTCCGGTGGAATGGGCGACGTATATCTGGCCGAAGACACGAAGCTTGATAGAAAGGTCGCTCTCAAGGTCCTTCCGCCCGAGCTAGCCGAGAGTGAAGAACGTCGGGCAAGGTTCACAAGGGAAGCCAAAGCGCTTGCCGCACTCGATCATCCCAACATCGTTCAGGTTTTCTCGGTAGAAGAAGCCGACGGCATCCACTTCATCACGATGCAGCTCGTTCGCGGCAAGACCCTGACGGAGCTTCTGCCGAAGAACGGATTCTCGCTGAGCGAGTTCTTCGACATCGCGATTCCCATGGCGGACGCTGTCGCTGCGGCGCATCAGGAAGGCATCACTGCACCGTGACCTGAAATCAGACAACATGATGGTGGGCGATGATGGGAGAATAAAGGTTCTCGACTTCGGTCTAGCAAAACCGACGAGTGGGCTTGTAGGAGGCGACGTTGACAGTGCCCATCCTACGGCAGCAAAGACGGCGGAAGGCGTTATTGTCGGAACAGTAGCCTATATGTCGCCCGAACAGGCGGAAGGAAAGCAGCTCCTTCATTGGGAGTGTTGCCTTCGAGCGGCATATGAGGGCGATGCTCATTGTACCAATCCTGAAAGGACAGAAGCTCGTCGCTGAATTCCCTTCGTCGCTGGGGAACCAGAATACTGCGAGTGCATCCGTTCTTGAGGGTCCTGATTGCGCGTTCAACCACGGAAATGCTGCCATGCTCCCCAACAGCTCCGTAGCGAGGCTTGATTCCCTCGCGCCGACACCAATCCTTGAAGGTTTTGCACCAGAAGATTTTATCCTTGTCGCAGACCAGATACTTCGGCCCGGAAGCGGCGCACCGAATGACGCTTTCCAGAAACGCACATGCGGTTCGCGAGTCGGGCTTGTTGGGAAACACTGCCAGGGACATCAAACGGCGCGAGTAATGGTCGATGGCGACGGAGACCCACCAACAAAACGGCCACGATTGTGGCAGCGCGAAGGGAAGCCAGGAAGCCCAAAAACCCGAAACTGTCGGTACGATCGTCAGATCGAGGTGCCATACATGGTTGGGACCGTTAGCCGTAACCAGGCGACCTATCGACACCATCTCTTCCTGATTGGCTACAGCCGGAGAGGGTTCCTTCAACATTCGTCCTACTGTTGTCGGGCATAGATGCAAACCGGCACGCGCGAGCGTCTGCGCGATTTTGACCTTGCCCATCGTAGGACAGAGGGTCTTCAATCGTTGCACCGCGTAGCGAACGAAGTCCGGAAATCGGTTGACTGGCTCGGGAAGCTGCAAGAGCGCCTTCGGGCCTCCCTCGTCAACAGCCCAACCGCGGGCGCGGGTGATCGAGAAGTGAGCCAACGAGATGATGTGGAGGACACCGGACTTGACGTGTGACGGCCAGCCCTTAGGAAGCGGTATTTTGGGAGGTTTCTGAGTACGCATCGTGCTCTCTGGTGTTTCCTGAACAACTCGCTACAAGAACACGATAACATTCTAATTATCAAGAGGTTGATCCGGGTTGTCCACCCGAAAAACCTCGTCCACCTTTTAAAGCAATGGTTTACGGAATCCTTGAGTAACTGTCTCGACTTCGTATTCTGCGGACAATGAGAGAGATGCGTTGCCTTTTCCAGATGATCCTCAGGACTGTTTCTGATCTCCGGCGAGTTGCTGGATAAATCTGCGTCTTTTCATCGACTCTCTTGAGTTCTAGAGTCACTTTGGCAATCAGGGTCCTGGCAGCAGAAAGCCAGTTGGCGGAGTGCAAGCGTCGGATCGAGAAGAAGGATCAACGCCGACCCAGGTTCAGCCAGTCTTTTTAAGTTGCTTTGGGTATTCCTGTCCAGATCCTGGAATCCTCTGGAATCACCAGGCCCGTCTGATGCAGCCAGCCACAGTCAAGCGATGGCACACGACAGCTTTCCGTCTTTACTGGCGCTGGAAATCAAGCGGACAAGGGGGCCGACCTGCGGTTCCACGGCAGATGCGGGATCTGATTCGTCGGCTCAGCCGAGAGAATCCCCTGTGGGGTGCTGAACGTATCGGGGATACTTTGCGACTTCTCGGCTGCGATCCGCCGTGCAGCGACAGCATCCGCAAGTACATGTTCCGTCCCAAGAAGCCTGACAGATCGGTGAATTGGCTGCCTTTCATAGGCAACCATCTGGACGTCTCCTGGGCGATTGACTTCTTCACCGTGATCACCATCAACTTTTCCTCTCTTTATGTATTCGTCATTTTCGACCATGGCCGCAGAAAGGTGATTCATCTCGCGACAACCTACCATCCCTCCATGGAATGGGTCATTCAACAGCTTCGAGAAGCAACACCTTTCGGTCGACAGCCCAGATACTTGTTCCGTGACAATGACGGATTTACGGTTATGGAGTCCGGAAGTTTCTGGACAGTTGCAACATTAAGGAAATCCGAACAGCGTACCGAAGTCCCTGGCAGAATCCTTATGTAGAAGGGTTTGTCGGGACCCTACGCCGAGAGCTTCTCGATCACGTCATCGTGCTCGGTGAACGACATCTGAACAGTCTGCTCAGAGAATATGTTGAAGAATACTATCATTGTGCGCGGCCCCATCAGGGACTGGGCGGCGACACCCCCGAGAGCACGAAAAGTCCAAAGGTGGTTGAGGGTCCAATCAACTTGATCTCGTTTCCGGTCTGCGGCGGACTACACCATCGATACGAACGCAAAGCAGCATAAGGCTCAGAAGGCCCCCCCTTTCCCGCAACACATGCTCGATTGAGCCAAGCTCTGTCCCCCTACTCGCCATTGAGCCCTCAACAACTGCCTCGCCGCTGATTCGGATCGTTATCTTCATTGCCTGCCGAGGCAGGTCTTTCAAACATACCGCCAGATCCCGCTGGTATCGGCTTCCTTGACCCTTTGGATGAAGTTTTTCGGGGGTACAACCCCGAATCGTGGGAATCCCTTGGGTATTCCACAGAGACGGGAAAAGGCGGCTGACCATCCGCTATGCGTGGAAGGCAGCCAAAGACGAGGCCAAAGTAGAGTGCAGATTTCACGATCTGCGCCACTACCGAGCCTCGTCCTGGGTAAGACTGGGTGTGGACCTCCGAACAGTCCAAGAGCTACTTGGACACGCGGACATCCACACCACGATGCGCTATAGCCATTTTGCCCCATCCCATGCTGTAAGGGCAGTACGGGAAGCAGAAAGACTTGAGCGCAAACTGGAGGAGACGAATTCTGACCGTGACAATTCCGTGAAACAGAGACGGGATGAAGAATTATCGTTTTGCATCGAATCCTCGTAAACCACTGATTCTAAGTTGGTGCGAAAGGGGGGACTCGAACCCCCACGCCCGCGAGGGCACTAGATCCTAAATCTAGCGCGTCTGCCAATTCCGCCACTTTCGCACCGAAGGAGCCTTCCATTCTAGAACAGCTAGGCCGGGCAAATCATCAGGTTGTCTTAGAAATCGCTCTTGGGTGGATACGGAACCCTCCTACAGAGCCCGAAGCGTGAGCGAGGGAGCTCTTGAGTGGGTCCCTGTTTGACACCTTTGGCTCCTTTTTTTCCTGGATCTTCCCCCTTCCCAAATTTTTCTTGCGGGTTTCTCTTCGAATTGTCGCTTTCCTCAACAGGGGGAACGGATGGGCGCTCGAGAGCGGTTGAAGGACAACTCTGGTGCTCAATGGAGGAAAAGCTCATGCAAAGAAGATTCACTCGTTATTGGATTCCGCTGATGGCAGTCGCCCTCACCCTGGCTATGGGTACGGTGCTGGCCCAGCAAGGTTCAGCCGGATTCGTTCCCAACCCGACCTACACAGTCGGCCTCAATCCAGACCGGCAGCTACCCCAAATAATTGGAGGCGATACCGCCCCTCTGGGTGCTTACCCCTGGGTGGCCGGCATCATTGAAGCAGGACAGGATCCTTATTACGGGCAGTTCTGCGGCGGGTCACTGATTTATCCCACCTGGGTTGCGACGGCTGCCCACTGCGTCACCGACGACCGGGGCAGGGCCACCGCCCCGAGTACGATTCAGGTCTTTCTCGGGGCCCGGACGTTGACTGCGGCCAACGGTGAAATCATCAATGTAGCCGAGGTCATTGTCCATCCTTCGTATGATCCCAATTCGCCCGACTCGGATCTGGCTCTGTTGCGGCTGTCCCGCCCGTCTTCCCAACCAACCATCGGGCTCCTGCAAGTTCCCAATGCAAGTCTGGCGGCACCCGGTACCCGCAGTCTGATCCTGGGATGGGGAGCCACCGATGCCAACGGAAACGGCTTTCCGGATGATCTGCAGCGGGCTTTTGTTCCGGTGGTTTCGAATGATCGTTGCAACGAGCCACGATCCTATGGCGGTGACGTAACTCCCAATATGTTGTGCGCCGGGCGGGTTCAAGGTGGTGTCGACAGCTGCTACGGAGACAGTGCGGACCGCTGGCGGTGCCCAATACACAGCGTAATGGTTGGCTGCTGGCAGGCATCACTAGTTGGGGCGACGGCTGTGCTGAGCCCGACAAGTTCGGTGTCTACACGCGCGTCTCCAACCTTGCCGCCTGGGTGATTTCCAAAGTGGGCGGTGGATCTGGCGGTGGTGGCGGATCTGGCGGTGGTGGCGGTGGTGGCGGTAACCCTCCGCCTCCTCCGCCGGAGCCCGAGTTTCATCCTTTTGATATTGACGCCAATGGAGAGGTGGATGCTGATACCGATGGCGTGCTGATATATCGCTATATGAAGGGTCTCACAGGCAACCGGCTGATTCGGGGCCGGATTGGGGTAGGAGCCCAACGCGTCACAGCCAATGAGATCGGAGCCTATCTGAACATGTTGATTGGCCTCTAACCCTGTCCTAGCGCGCGCATTATCCGGGCCAATGGGTTGCTCGCAGGGGCGCTGCTTCCGCGGCGCCCTCCTTTTGCTTTTGGGGTCACTAATAGGAATGATCTGTGGATCCCTGTGCCCCCGAAATCGTCGACAGGCTCCATCATTGCCTGCAATTCTGATTGCCTTGCCGCGCCCAAGCGGGTCACGCATTGTAGGAGCCACCTCCAGGTGGTGAACTCCGGGCGCTGGCAGAAATAACCGGATGTGCTTTCTCGCTCGATGAACAAGGCTGGGAGGGGGTAGGGCGAAAGAATTTTCAGAAACTTTGGTCCCTTGGACCGGGAGAGTTCCCCGGGCGGAAGGCGACTCCTTCGGCCAGTCGTGTAAGATGCGACCTGCAAGCGAACCGATTCCGGCAAGGCTATGGCAGAGCATCCAACCAGGCAAGATCAGAGCCCCGAACCCAGCCAAATCAGCCAACTCGTGCGCCAATCTCGATCGGGCGATGGCACAGCTCGGGAAAGGCTTCTGACTCTGGCCTACTCTGAACTGCAACGGCTGGCGGGGCGTTATCTGCGGCGCGAACGACCCGACCATACGTTGCAACCGACCGCTCTGGTTCACGAGGCCTATCTAAAACTGGCGGGAGGCGGGACGGTCCCCTGGGCGGAGCGGACACATTTTCTGGCAGTGGCTGCCCAGGCCATGAAACGGGTCCTCATCGATCATGCCCGGGGCCGAGCGCGAGCCAAGAGGGGCGGGAACCCCGCTCGGGTCACGCTCGAGGAGTCCATCTGTCCGTTTGAGAGTCCCGATATGGATGTCCTGGCGCTCGAGGAGGCGCTGCGGCGCCTGGAGACTCTCGATCCCCGGCAGGCACAGATCGTTGAACTCCGGTTCTTCAGTGGTATGACAGTGCCCGAAGTGGCTGATGTCGTCGGCTGTCCGACGCGCACTGTAGAAGGAGAATGGACGCATGCCAAAGCCTGGCTGCGGAGAGAGCTATCTAGTGCTTTAGTATTTTTTGATCGCAATTCCGAGGTAGCCGGGTCGATGCAAGATTCTTCTCGTTACCAACGCGCCAAGAGGATCTTCCTGACCGTCCTCGCACTGCCCCTGGCGGAACGCGAGGCTCGGCTGCTAGCCGAATGCGGAACCGATTCCGACTTGCTGCAGGATGTCCGGGAGCTACTGGCTTATCAGTCGACCGGTGGATTTGGCCGTCCCAGCGATCCAACAGCAGCAGAGCGCTTCCCACCGGGCACCATGATCGGAGAGCGTTATCGGGTTGTTTCTCTCCTGGGACGAGGAGCTATGGGTGAAGTCTATCGGGCTGACGATCTGCGGCTGCGAGCCACCGTCGCCCTCAAGTTCCTGTCGCCGGGGCTGGCCCATTCCGGTTGGTTGGATCGATTGCGTCAGGAGGTGCGTCTGGCCCGCCAGGTCACCCATCCCAATGTTTGTCGGGTGCACGATCTCCAGGAAATCGAAGGACACACCTTTATCTCTATGGAGTATGTCGATGGAGAGCACCTGGGGGCGCTGCGCAAGCGGATTGGTCGGCTGCCCCACGACAAGGCTGTCGACTTGATGTGGCAACTGCTGCAGGGGCTCCATGCCGCTCATTCCCAGGGTGTTCTGCACCGCGATCTGAAGCCGGCCAATATCATGCTGGATGGTTCCGGCCAGGCTCGAATCACAGACTTCGGGATCGCGGTGACTGCCGGGCAGAGAGAGTCCCAAGCGAGAGCGGGAACTCCTGCCTATATGGCTCCCGAGTTAATGCGAGGAGCACCGGCTACCCAGCGCAGCGATCTGTATGCGCTCGGGTTGGTGTTTTTCGAACTGCTTACAGGGCATCCACCTCACTTGAAGTTTGAGCGGAGTGATGGGGAGCCCATGCCGGTTGTCGACAACGCCCTGTTTGAGGGCGTTTCGTCACTGGACCCTAAAGTTGAGGGGTTGGTCTCGGCCTGTCTCGAGGAGGATCCGGAGCGGCGTCCCGTATCTGCTGCGGCCGCCCTCCAGATGTTGGCACCTCGGGGCTCGATCGGGATTGATCTCCCGATTACGCTCAGTCCCGACCGAATCGCCCAACTCTCTAGCGAGACGCCCTCCAGACGTTCCGGCTTTGCCTTAGCGGGCGTTTTTCTGACGCTCTTGCTGATGGTTGCAGTCGCCTCAACCCAGGTAATGGAAAAGCAGGGGCTAGCTCTCGAGAAATCTCCCGAGGTGCTGGCCGAAACAGCCCGTGGAGTGGTGCGCGCTTTCGGTTACGAGGAAGATTTCATTGATGAAAGCTTTGGATTCAGCGAGTACTTGACTGATTTCGGAAATGACCCCGGGCTGAACTTCTGGTATCGCACTTCGCCGGACTATCTGATTCCTGTGGATATCGAGAATCTGCTTTTCGGAAGCCGTCGTGTGACCTACTACGATCCGCCCCCTTTGACTGTCCCGGGGATGATCTCGGTGATTCTGGATCCCCAGGGTCAGCTGCTCCATTTCCATCAAGTCCCCGATCTAGAGTCAGAAGCCGGGTCGGCAGAGATGTTCTCCGACGCCATTCTGAAAGCTGCCGGTCTGGAGGCAAGTGGTCTGGCCGAAGTTCCGCCTCAATTCAACCCGGAGGTGTATGCCGACCGGAGGCAAGCTTGGACGGCAGTCCCAAACGAGGGGGATCCGTTACTGCTCGAAGCAGCCTGGCTCCAAGGGCGCCCCGTCTTCTTCGAGCTGTCTCCAGCCCCGCCCGATCCCGGCACTTTAGAGGAGTGTCAGGATTGTGCAGAGGGCCCCGGTCTTCTGGAGGACTCTAGCCATTTTGGAATGCTCTTGGACTTGCTGCTCATCGGTCTCAGTCTGCCCCTGGGGATTCGAAATCTGAGGAAATCGCGGGTAGATCTGCGGGGCGCATTTCGCCTGGCCTGTTTTGTCTTCGCCGCCCGGCAGGTCGTGTGGATGTTGCGAACTTCCCATATTTTCGAAGTACATGCAGAGAGCCTGCTCTTCATCGTGAATCTTTCGTTGGCTTTTGGTGAGGCCGCCCAGATCTGGCTGCTCTATGTCGCGCTCGAGCCTTATCTGAGAAGATCGGCTCCCCTCACCCTGGTGGGCTGGAGCCGCTTCCTGAATGGCCGTTTCAAAGATGCGCGAGTGGTTCGCGATGCACTCTGGGGAGCGGTGGCCGGGGGCTTCTTTGCCGTCCAGGCCCAGCTGGACTACCTGATTTCCCGCGCTCTCGACCCGGAGTCCACGTTTCCCCACCTCGACGAATGGTTCTTTGACACCTTGATGGGGCCTCGGCGAGCTCTGGCTACGGCGGGAGACATTGCCTTGTTGGCGGTGTATGAGTCGTTGGTGTGCCTGTTTCTGCTTGCACTGTTGCGTAGGTTCCTGAAGAATCAGCGACTTTGTCTCTTCGCCTTCATGTTCCTGATCAGTCCCCTTTTTCTGCTCGAAGGTGCGCACCCTCGGCTCTCGATCCTGCTGCTGGCTGTGCCAGTTGCTGCCGGAATGACCTGGCTGCTGGCTCGACGAGGGCTGCTGGCGTTCATCGTGGCCCAATTCGTCCGCTATTGCTTAACCATCTTTCCGATCACACTCGACAGTCCGAGCTGGTTCTTCGAGTTATCAGCATCCCTTTTGGTCTTTTCGGTGCTATTTGTCGTGGGATTGTTGATCGTTTCCGAGTTGAATGTACAGGAGGCCCAGCTAGGGCAGTCTAGGAAAGCTTAGGCGTGGCAGGGATTTCAGGGGTCCAATTCCCAACCCCGTCGCAGAAGGTCGTTGGGTGGAAGAAGTAGCAGGCGGTGATAAATCGAATGCGGTGGGGGGTGTCATGAGGCAGGGCGGAGCCCGCCCTGAAAGGGCAAAACGATAACAGCCCAGGTTTAGCCGCAGTCATTCTTTTGAAGGAGCGTGTCTCGAGGCTCGAACCCTTGCCCTTGCTTGCCCTTCCGCAATCGCATTACGAATCGCCTGAACTCGTTTGTGAGGCCGATTACATCTTTTTGAGTCCCCACACGCTCACCATGTATGCGTGTCAAACCGTGTCTTGCAGAGCTCTTTCTTTGTCTTCTTGTTCTGGGTTTCGAGTCTCTCACTGGTAGGCCAGGTCAACTTCCACGAGAACCTCGTCCCCGGGGATCGGAGGGGACAATCCCAAGCCGAGCGTTGGCTTTTGATCGAAGCGGAAATCCTTCTAGAGGTCAACCGTCTTCGAAGATCGCGGGGACTCTCTGGGCTGCGCCCCCATCCGCTGCTCTCGGACATCGCCCGCCGTCACAGCCACGACATGATCGAGCGGCATTACTTCGACCATATGAATCCGGAGCTCCATACTCCGGACGAACGGGTGCATCATCGTATGGGAGACTCAATCAGCGATCTGGCGGAAAACCTCTGGATGCGTCTCGGCGCGCTTCCTTACGAAAGCCCCAAGCAATCAGCCCAGTCAATAGTCGGAGATTGGCTGTTCAGCCCGGGACACCGTGAGAATTTACTGGAACCCCGCTTCACTCATCTGGGTGTCGGCTTCTATGGTTCGGACGACGGACTCCGCCTAAGAGCGACGCAGCTTTTTGCAGGGATGATCGACTCCGCCGTCGCCGCCGTCCTGCCCCAACCCTGAGCCGGAGGCTCGGCCGTCATTCCAAAACCATATTCAGCTAAGCGGTACTCCTGCTCGTTCTCGGCTACCAATAGATGCCACCGGCACTATTTCCTAGTTTCTGACGCGCCACCTCAATCGCTATGCATTGCAAATGATGGGGCGGGTGCAGAGCCTGGACGCCCTTTACGACAATGGCGCAGTGCCTACTATTTCGTTCCAGGACCTGGTCATCCAGCGACGTGAGAGCGATCTGGTGGGGGCCTCCTTCGGGAGAGGCTTCTTTGTTCTCGACGACTACTCCCCGCTGCGACACATTGACGCCAGTCTGTGGGATTCACCGGGAGCTCTTTTTCCGATTCGAGATGCACTTCTATTCGTCGAATCCGTCGATTTGGGGATCAGAGGGAGGGGCTACCAGGGCGGGGCTCATTACACGGCTCCAAACCCGCCTTTTGGAGCTCTCATCACTTTCTATTTGGGGGAAATTCCAGACACCGCGAAGCAGCGACGCGAGGCGTCGGAGGCTGAGCTGATCGAGTCTGGAAAGGATGTTCCGTTTCCTGGCTATGCGGCCCTGGAAGCAGAATCTCTGGAGCAAGATCCGAAGGTCATCGTCACGATTCGGGATGATCGAGGTCAGGAGGTGCGAAGGATTCTGGGTGAAGCCCAGAAGGGATTGTCCCGGATCAACTGGAACCTCCGTTATCCTCCGCCTTCAGCGATTGAGGTCGAGAGTGGCTGCGTCGCGCCCCCCTGGACGGATCCCGACGAACGCCCTTTCGTAAGCCCGGGTAGCTACTCGGCCGAAGTGGGGGTGCTCGTTGCCGGTACCTATCTAGCCACGTGCCTAGATTTTGCGCCCCCCGGGCGCCTTGGAGCAAGTGCTGAGGCCACGCTACAGCCTTGAATCGGCGGCCGTCCAGGCTCCAGTGTCAAGCTGTCTCACAACCTCCCTGGCAAGCTTCAAGAGAGTGATTTCAGGATCGTGGGCCTTCCCAGGCCACGAACAGACTGTCAGTTCTGACTACAAAGGTCTTGTTTTCAACAAGATCACCGCCTGGGAAGGCGCCTCCCACGGTTTTGAAATTCCGTTTTCCTAAAGGCTCAAACTGCCGGTTCTGGCCAGTTTGAGACAGCTTGAGTAAGCCTATGCTACTTTCCCGGGACTGATCTCCGCGCCGCCGAAGTCGTTGACGGGCTACATCGCTGCCCGCAATTGATTGCTTTGCCGCTCCCAAGCAGGCCACGCATTGTAGGAGTCGGCGAAGCAGGATGTGGTGGCGGTCCCGAAGTGTCGGGGAACTGTCCTGCCCTGGGGCGAAAAGGCAAATCCATCATTCGCCCCGCAGGGCTTCCATCGGATCTACTCGGCTGGCCCGCAAGGCGGGGATGAGCGACGCCATCCCGGCCACTACGATCAGGACCAGCCCGACTCCTAGCAGGGTCGGTATATCGAATGGATCAACTTTGAAAAGGAGCTCGGACATGAATCGTCCCAGGGCGGCCGCGCCCAGGCAACCGGCCACTAGTGCACTGTCCGGAAAGTTTCCGATGTTAATTGTCAGGGTAGTTTGCTATTGTTGGGTATGGCAAGACCCCACATTCGACTAAAGCTACCCGAACAAGATCGAAGAATACTGGAGTCCTGGTTGCGGGCTTCCAAGACCGATCGAGTCTTGGCCGAACGGGCTCAAATAATTCTGGCTTGCGGCCAGGGGCTGACGGCGACTGAAGTTGCGGAAAGGCTCTCCAAGCGGCTAATGAGTGTGCAAATGTGGCGCAGGCGCTATCTTGAGCAGGGAGTGTCAGGACTGGAGGATCGACCTCGATCGGGCCGTCCGCGGAAGCTATCGCATGCCAATGTGCGAGCTATTCTCAAAGCCACCGTTGAACGCATCCCACGGGAATCGACCTACTGGAGTGTGCGACTGATGGCCGAACACTCCGGAGTGAGCAAACATCAAGTCGCCCAGATCTGGAAGGCAGCCGACCTGAAGCCGCATCGAGTCCGTAACTTTAAAATCAGCAACGATCCTCACTTCGCCGAAAAGGTAATCGATGTGGTGGGGCTGTATATGGATCCGCCCGAGAATGCGCTGGTTCTATCCGTGGACGAGAAAACTGAGATCCAGGCTCTGGATAGAACTCAGCCGATGCTCCAGCTCAGACCGGGACAGATCCAACGCCGGACACACGATTACAAGCGCCACGGTACAGCCAGTCTGTATGCCGCATTCGATGTGGTGACAGGTGAGGTCATGGGCCGCATCACCAATAGGCACCTAGCCAAGGAGTTCCTGGCTTTTCTCCGCCAGATTGATCAAGCGGTCGAGCCCGAACTGGATGTCCACTTAATCCTGGACAACTCGAGCACTCATAAGACCACGCAGGTTCAAAGCTGGCTGGCCCAGCGGCCCCGATACCACCTCCACTTTACGCCCACTAGGAGTCTGCGCGGCAGGAAATGTCCGGGCTGGTGAATAAAATGGCGATATGGGAACGACATTTCGGAAGTACCAGCCGGAGCAGAGCTTCTTGCTACCCCCCTCCCCGCGAGATTGGTTGCCGGAAGATCATCTGTCCTACTTTATCTCCGAAACGGTGGATGAGCTGGATCTGAGTGGATTCTACGCGCCGTACGAAGGGGACGGGCGGCGCAATCGGCCGTTTGATCCGAGGATGATGGTGAAGATCCTGATTTATGGGTACGCGACGGGAACGTTCTCGTCGCGGAAACTGGCTCGTCGAGTGTATGAGGACGTGGCTGTTCGAGTGTTGTCGGCGGGTAATTTCCCAGCCCACCGGACGATGGCGGAGTTTCGTCAACGTCATCTCAAAGAGTTCAAGAAACTGTTTGGACAGGTGGCGCGGATCGCGGCCGAGGCGGGATTGGTCAAGCTGGGGCGAGTGGCGGTGGACGGCTGTAAGATCAAGGCCAACGCCAGCAAACATAAGGCGATGAGCTATTCACGGATGTTGGAAGAAGAGAAAAGGCTGGAAGGAGAGATCGCCGAACTGTTGGATCGTGCGCAGCAGGTGGATAAAGCGGAAGACGAGCTCTACGGCGAAGAGAATCAGGGAGACGAACTGCCTGAAGAGTTACGCCGCCGCGAAGATCGGCTGAAAAAGATCGGGGAGGCAAAGCAGCGCGTGGAGCAACGGCAGGCCGAGGCGGATCGGAAGCGCGGCCGCAAGCCCGGAGACGGTCGCAAGAACCCGCGCGGAGGACGCCCCTTCAAGTGGGAGTTTGGAGTTCCCGAGGAGAAGGCCCAAGACAACTTTACAGATCCGGAAAGTCGAATCATGAAGAGCTCTGGGGGATTCGAACAATGCTACAACACGCAAGCCGCTGTGGATGAGGAGACACAGATGATCGTGGCCACGGGGGTTACCAATAACGCGGCCGACAACAGACAATTACTGGGGATGATCGATGCGGTCCAAGAGAACCTGGAGCACCCTCCCGAGCAGGTAGTGGCCGACGCCGGGTATAAGTCCGAGGAGAACTTTGAAGGTCTAGAAGAACGCGAGATCGATGGCTACATCTCTTTGGGCCGAGAGGGGCGAGATCCAGAGCCGTCGGAAAATCTCCCCGCCACGCTGCGCATGTTCAAGAAGCTGGGCACGGAGGCGGGGCAAACTGTCTACCGCCGGCGCAAGGTGATCGCGGAACCTGTATTCGGCTGGGTTAAACAGGTCCTTGGCTTTCGAACCTTCAGCTTGAGGGGACTCGAGAAAGTGGAAGGCGAGTGGGACCTGGTCTGTCTCGCCCTGAACTTGAAACGCATGAATGGGCGCCTACCCACCTGCTGAGCAGGTTCGGACGGAAAGATGCCCTCCCCCTGGGCTCATTTTCAGCAGTTCGGCCGCCTCTGCAAGCGGAAGCACGATAAAGATCGCCCTTTCTCTTATAGGGCACCCCGAAACATAAACTCAAGAATTGGAAATTCCACGTTGCTCAGAAACTCCTGCCGCGCAGACTCCTAGCGCCTCCTGGCTCAATGCCGTCGAAAGCTGGTTCTCACAGCTGGAGCGCCGTTCGATCTACAGAAACTCTTTCAGCAGCGTCCAAGAGTTGAGACAGGAAATAAAAAGATATATTCGGGTTCACAATCAACGCTTGGCCAAGCCCTTCAAGTGGCGCGCCACTGCTGACTCAATCCTGGCAAAGGTCCAAAATGCTCGCGAATCGCTCGGCCACTATTAACATCTGGAACTTATCGGACAGTGCGCTAGGCCAGCCAGGGCCAAAAGTGTTCCTTCCTGCAGGATCCAGCGCAACACACGGCTGCGGTTGGCCCCAAGCGCCATCCGAATCCCGATCTCCTGGGTACGTTGGCTCACCGAAAAAGCCAGAATTCCTCCCACTCCAACGGCGGCGATCACCAGGGCCAGGAAAGCGAAGATCCCGAACAGCGTGGTGTTCAAGCGCTGGGGAGCGATGTTGTCCTGTCGCGCCTCCTCCAATGTGCGGATATTGTCGACCGGGCGATTCGGGTCCAGGGTGTGGATCGTGTTCACGACTTGCCGCAGATACGCGGCCGGATCTCCCGCGGTTCGGAGCAGGATTCGTGACGGAACGAAGCTCTGGCTGATTGGGACATAAAAGGTTTGGGGGCTGTCTTGATCCATTCCCTGCGATTTGCTGTCAGTCGCAACGCCTACGATTGTCAGCCAAGGCGACCAATTCCCTCGCCCCTGCCCAAACGAGATTTCCCGTCCTAACGGATCCACTTCTCGGAAGTACTGTCGCGCCATCGTCTGGCTCAAGATCGCCACCGGAGTCGAGTTTTTCTCATCGGTGATCGAGAAGTCACGGCCTGTCGGCAAAGACGTGCCGATGGTCGCGAAATAGCCGGGAGTTACCTGCTGAAAAACGGATGGCGGAAAGGGGCCTTTGGGGTCTTGATCTCCCTCCCGAGTTCGGAAGGCCTGGTTGAATACACCGATCTGCTGGAGCGGGACATGGGAAGAGACGGCGGCCGATGTGACTCCCGAAAACCCCTCCAATTGCTGCACGATCGAGCTGGCGAACTGCTGCTGTTGTTCCTGTTCGAGACCACTATAGTCGCGGGCATCCATTGTGAGTACAGTTTCCAACTCGAAACCGGGATCGACGGATTGCAACTCGACCAGAGAGCGCAGTAGCAGTCCCGCCCCTACCAGCAGAACGAATGAGAGCGCTAGCTGCAGCATCACCAGACCCTTCTGCAGACGGCGTCGCGAGAGCGAGCCAGTGGCCCGAACACTGCTCGATGCAAGTGACGGACTGAGATCCCTGGAGAAGCCAAAGCCGGGGAGCCAGGCAAAAACCAGGGCCGAGCCGAAAGCCACGGCCAGAGTGAAGGCCAGCACCGACAGATCGATTCCGATTTCGCCAGTACGCATTGTGAACCGTGAAGTGTAGGCGACCAGCAGATCCCTGGTGAGTACGGCTACGACAAGGCCCAAAATGGCTCCCCCCAGGGCAAGCAGGAGATTCTCTGTGAGCAACAGCATACGAAGTCGTCCACTGCTGGCCCCAAGGGCAGCACGAATCGCCAGTTCTCGTTCTCTTCCCACTAGCCTTGTGAGTGTCAGATTGGCTACATTCGAGCATGCAATGAGAAGGACGAATCCGGCCGTGGCGAGTAGGATCAATAATGTGGGCCGGGCCTGCTTCGTGAGTTCTTCCAGCCAAGGTGTCACTGTCAAGGAAAGTCCCTGTTCTACCGGATAAGCATCCGGATACTCTTCATGGAGGGTTCGGTTGATGTTCTGAATCTCCTGAGTGGCTGCCTGAATAGTCGTGCCCGGTGTCAGGCGGGCGAACACATCGGTCATGCGATGGCGTCGGTCATCCTGCATGGCGGCATCCAGGTAGTGGTCGTTACAGGCATAATTGACGTAAAAGTTCTGCCTGCGCATCGCCGCATAGTGGGAACCAGGCTCGAGAATTCCCACGATACGAGCCTTCTTAACCGTCAGATCGAGAATCTTTCCCAGGGCAGCGGTATCGCCTCCAAACACCCGGCTCCAATATTCGTAGGTAAGAACCACCACGGGCTCCGTACCCTCATCTTCGTCCTCCAGGTTGAGAGTTCGACCCAGCAGGGGTTTCAATCCCAGGACCGAAAAGAAGTTCGATGTGACCACCCCCCCCGTGGCCCGATGAGGATCTCCTTGACCCAGCACGTTGAAGGTCCAGTTGCCAAATTCGACGAGCTCATCGACGGTCTTTGCCTGGCGCCGATAATCCGCTACTTCGACAAACGAGAAGTTCATGTTGGAAACGCCCAATTTTTCAGCCGGTTGGCGCAAATACATGATCCGCTCCGCATCCGGATACGGCAGTGGACGTAAGAGGACCCCATAGACCACGCTGAAAATGGCGGTATTGGCTCCGATGCCGAGGCCCAGCGTCAGTATGAATGTTGCCGCAAAACCAGGATTCTTCAGAATATTGCGAAGGGTAAAACTCACTGTCTTCAGCCGTTCCATGGAGTACTTTCCTCGTTTTCAGGCAGAGGGGATCTTTCGTCTTTCAGACCATGATTACCGAGACCCAAGGACCCTACTTTGTTCAAAGCTGCGGTCTCACTCCTAGATATTCTACAGAAGAGCAGAATAGATCATTTGTTCCACACCTGTCAACTCAGCCGACCGACAGTTTGTGTCCCTCCTTGGAGTGTTTCGATCGGATTCCATGGAAGCTTAAACTCACGCCCCAGCCTCAGCTTGCCCGGTTCGCCCGGATCTTGTAGGTTGAGTATTGCCGCGCTAGGAGTGTAACCAAGGCCAGGGAGGGATTGATGTCGGGAAAACGCTTTTCGGTGTTTGTTATCGGACTGCTGGTGGCGACTGGAGCCTGTACGCCGGCTCCTGATGGAGAGCAGATTCTAGCCGAAGCTCAGGCTCGGTTCACGAGTGAGGATCAGGCCTCTTGGATCGAGACGTTGGCTTCCGATGAGTTTGAAGGCCGGGGACCGTCTTCGCCGGGCGAAGAGAAAACGATTGCCTTCCTGGAAGAGGAGTTCAAGCGACTGGGGCTGGCTCCGGGAAACGGTTCGAGCTACCTACAGGAAGTCCCACTGGTGGATATCACAGTGGAAGGGGCACCGAAATTGACGATCGCCGGTCGAGGAGCAGATCGGGAATTAATCTTCGCGCAGGATTCGGTCTTTTGGACGAAGCGGGTACTCGAGGAAATTTCGCTTGCCTCCTCCGAACTGGTCTTCGTCGGCTATGGGACTGTTGCTCCCGAGTACGGTTGGAATGATTACGCGGAGGCTGATATCGCTGGGAAGACTGCGCTCATCCTGGTCAACGATCCGGGCTATGCCACTGAGGATCAAGCCCTGTTCAACGGTCGCACCATGACCTACTACGGCCGTTGGACTTACAAATATGAAGAGGCGGCCCGCCAGGGAGCAGCTGGTGCTTTGATCATCCATGATCTGGGGCCGGCCGGATATGGCTGGGACACAGTACGCAACAGTTGGACTGGCCCCCAGTTCGATCTGGTTAGCCCGGATGGAAACGCCTCCCGAGTCGCGGTCGAGGGCTGGCTCACGGCTCCTGTCTCAGAAGTCCTTTTTCGACAGGCTGGGTTGGATCTTTCGGATCTCAAGCGGCGAGCGGCAACAGCCGATTTCAAGGCAATACCTTTGGGCATGACTGTGTCGACGCAGTTTTCTAACAGGGTTCGGAGATCCACATCGCATAATGTCGCGGCACGGCTACCCGGATCCACGCAGCCCGATGAGCATGTAATCTATATGGCGCACTGGGATCATCTAGGGAGGGACGCTTCTTTGGAAGGTGATCAGATCTACAATGGGGCACTCGACAATGCCACCGGCATGGCGGGGCTGTTGGGTCTGTCCAAGGCCTTTGCTTCTCTCTCCGTTTCCCCGCAGCGTAGTGTCCTATTCCTGGCGGTCACGGCGGAAGAACAGGGCTTGTTGGGATCCGCCTATTATGGCGCCAATCCGATTATCTCGGCGGCTCAGACCGTAGCCGCTATCAACATGGACGGCATGAACCTCCACGGCCCCATGAATGACATCACGGTGATCGGCTACGGGAACTCCGAGTTGGATGATTATGTTGACGAAGCGGCTGCCAGCCAGGCCAGGCGAGTCAGAAGCGATCCAGAGCCGGAAAAGGGCTACTACTACAGATCGGATCACTTCAGCCTGGCTAAACACGGCATTCCGGCTCTCTATACGGACGCCGGGATCGATAGCGCCGAGCATGGTGAAGCCTGGACCCTGGAGCGGCGCCAGCAGTACCTGGACAACGATTACCATCGGCTCAGCGACGAATACGATCCGAACTGGGATCTCTCGGGCACCATCCAGGACCTCCAACTACTGATGCGAATCGGCTATCGCCTGGCTAATTCGGATGCCTGGCCGAACTGGCGTGAAGGAACCGAGTTTAGGAAGCTGCGAGAAGACACGATGCAGGGGAGATAGCAGGACTTGGTTGGAGTCGATGAGCGGACCCTGAAATTGGAGCGCTGACTCTCAGAGCCCCGAGCCCGCGAGGGTGACCGGAACCCGCGCTGCTTGGTTCAGCGAGACGATTGGCTATTGCTTTCCTTTCCCAAGTCCAGCGTGCGTTCAGGCTGATCCAGAAGGGAAAAGGCAAGGGCAAGGGCGCTCACTCCTACAAAGCATGAGCTGCACAAGAGGCGGCAAAGCATATCGGATGCGAGGCGGGTCGCGCTATCGCTGCCGACTAACCTGAAACTTCACTACTTGCCAAGCCTCACCACCATCATTCCCCGGTCCTATTTCCTGTAGTTGAGCGCGATTTCGTTTTCCAGGCCTTGGATACGACTGCTGGGGCGAGAGTGGCTGCCGAAAAAGAAGTTTGTAATCGTGTCGGGTTCGCCGTATTTTTCACGAAAGCGGCGCCACAGCCTGGAGGGCCACACGTTATTCTGCCATCCGGCGCTCTCGTTTATGAAGATAGCGCAGAATGCCATCTACCGACATATGCAGAGGGTTGGCAGTGTTGTATTTTCTGATCTGACCCTCTCCCAGACCAACCCGTCGAGCTCGCTCTGTATTCCAATTCTGATACTCGGCCACCAGCGTATCCCGGGGGACTCCCTCCGCTTTGCGCTGCGCGACAAAATCGACTGCGTCGTGCAAAGTGTCGCGCAGTTCGGACCAGTGTCGGGCTGGGTCTTTTACCTCTCCGAAGTGGGTAGGATAAATCGTCTCAAACTCGAATGAGGAGAGTCGTTGGATGGTCGAGTTCCATTCCTCCCGGTTGAACTCCGGTGGAGGGGCGGGAAGATCGACCAGCGGCAGAGTCGGCAGTTTGATGCCGGCGGCATCTCCCGTGAAAGCAATATTTCCGATTCGATAGACCATATGGTGACGGGCATGGCCTGGGGTGTCGAGTGCCTCAATTTCTAGTCCACAGAGCTGGAGGACCTGGCCATCGACCAGCGAGGTCACACGTTCTTCCTGAGCCGGAAGAGTCTGCCCCCACAGGCTGTCCATCTTGTCGCCGTAGATTCTGGCAGCGCTGATCAACAGGCGGTCCGGATTGATCAGATGTTGAGCTCCGAAACCGTGTACGTAGACCTGGGCTCCTTGCCGGCTCCACCAGCCGGCTGCCCCCGAATGATCGAGGTGAATGTGCGTAACTAGCACATGGCGAATCTCAGAAGGGGAAGTTCCTGTCTCGCTCAGTCGATTGAGCAGAGTCTGATGGGTTGAGGCTGGGCCTGTTTCAATCAAGAGAACGCCCTGCGGCCCCTTTACTAGAAACGCAGCTACAGTTTGAGGGATCTGCTGAAAATCCAGATCCAGAGTCACAATCTCCATAGTTTGCTGCTCCTTTACTGCAAGGATCGAATGAATCGAACTCGCTCAGAAAGGGCCTTGTCAGTGTCGATCGAAAAACTGCGACCATGCTCCAATTCGATGTTTATGAAGTTTCCCAGCTGTTCGGCACTGTGCCTGACCTCCTGTTCTAACTGGGACGTCAGATCGGCAAAACAGAAAGTCTCGACTCGTCTGCCCTGGGGGTCGTATTCCCAAAACCCCGCAATTTGGTTGGACGCAATGATTGAGCGAAGGGTGGAGTGGCGGGCTTGACCCAGGGTGGCCTGCCGAGTGCGTCCCCAGACCGGCACTGGAACATCATAGTGTCGAGGATCGACTAGTTGTTGTGGTCCCGCCTGCAAGGCGATCAGATTGTCCTCGAAGGGTAGAAATGAGACCCCTTCGATGGAGGCTGGCTCAATCCCATCAAAACCGAGCAAGGCCACGTCTTCACTTTCCAGTTGGAAAGTCTGCAAGTTGAGTTCGGCGATGGCTGCCTTTGAGTCTCTCTGGTTCAGGCCTGACCAGGTGGCGAACATCTTCAGGGTACCCAGTCCGGCAGCTCGAAAGTAAATCTCCGCCAACCTTCGGTTGCGGGCAGCCGGCTCGGAGAAATCCGTGAGAGAGGAACTCTGGTCAAGATTCGTCACGTCCCAAAGATATTTCTCGCTGTCGAGTCTCTGTCCCTTCAAGAAGCGCTCGATTTGCCCCTCGAATTCGAGTAATCTCAAAGCTGGCGATAGAGTAGAAGATATGCCTAACTTCTTTCCCACGTCTCCCAGGCTGCGAAAGCAACCTTCCGGCAGCTGCTTGCGAAGTTGAGTGGTGGAAAGGCGGCCCTGCTCCTGGAGCGTACGCACGATGACCCTTCCCAACTGCTCCAATTCACCCTCCTGGATGCCCGCTTTCTTGAACTCGCGGTCATCTCGCGAGGCTCGTAGATGGGCAGCAAATCGCAAAGCGCAAGGGACGTCGGGTTTGGCGACCAGATAGATGCAGCCACGAGCGGCTGGAATCACCTGAACCATTCTTTGCTCTACTGCCTGGTCGAGTTGATCCCGTTTGAAGTCGGGAATTCTTGCCCGAATTGCCAAATAGACATCAACCCCACCCAAGGTACGGATGGGGCTGGCCTGCTCGACGACCTCAGCCATGCCGAGTCGAGATGCATTTCCCAGTAATTGGCTCGCTATCAAGATCTGGCGGAACTCCGTGATCGATATTTTGTTCTCAATCTGCAGTGCTGTCATTAGGCTCCTCCGGTTGTTCAAATCATGATAATCTCCCGTCCTCTCCAGCAGCAAATAGGAATCTTCGCGACGAAGTAGACCATGAAGGTCATTGATCCGATAGAATTCAGTTGGGAAACAGCCGATCCACAGACCTTTGATGGCGAGGCTCGGGTTTGGCGGCTGGGTGGCAGCGAAACTTCCGACAAGGTTTTGCTGTATCGAGTTGAGTTCTCGCCGGGCGCCCGCACTTATTGGCACGAGCACACTGGGTTGCAGTTGCTGTTGGTTTTGCAGGGGGTTTGTCTGGTACAAAAATGGGGTGAGCCTATGCTCCAGGTTAGACCGGGAGCTTCCGTGCTAATCGAGAGTGGCGAAAAGCATTGGCACGGTGCGGGAGATGAGACTGTCACTCATCTTGCTGCGAACGTCAACGCCACCACTCGCTGGCTGGAGCGCGTCGAATCGTGAGGGCTTCAAATTGGCTCTAGAGATACCGAAGTTCATCGGAACCCGGGTGCGGCGCCGTGAGGATCCGGCTTTGCTGAAAGGAGCCGGAAAGTACGTTGCCGACATTCAGCTAGACGGGATGTTGCATCTTTCCATCCTGCGCAGTCCACTGGCTCATGCCCGCGTCCTCTCGATTGATGCCGGGCGTGCTCGAGGGTTGCCCGGAATCGTGGATGTACTGACCTGGAAAGAAGTTCGAGAACTGGCTCCCGATCCGCTCCCGATTATGACCGGTAGCATGATCGGTCAGCCCGACCACACCGCCACACCGCCGCGCCGAGTTCTGGCCGACAAAGTCGTCCGTTTTGCCGGCGATCCGATCCTGGCGATCGTCAGTCAGGATCCCGGGGTAGGTCTGGACGCGCTTGAGTTGATCGATGTGGAATATGAAGCCTTAGCTCCGGTGATGACGATCGCGGAAGCCATAGAAGGGGGTACGGCTCTTCATGAAGGTGTAGAGAACAACTGTGGCTATCGCTGGAGGTTCGAAAACGGGGACATTGATTCCATTCTTGAGAAGGCGGCTCATCGAGCCGAAGTGCGAATCGCAGTGCAGCGCATGATTCCAAATGCCATGGAGCCACGAGCTATCGTCGCCAGCTACCATCAGTCGGATGGGCAGGAGCCGGGCCTCACCGTTTGGTGTACAACTCAGATCCCGCACCTGTTGCGAGACATGCTGGCCGAAGCCATTGGTTTCCCCAGGCAGAATATCCGTCTCATCGCTCCTGAAGTGGGCGGAGGCTTTGGCGCCAAATGCGGGATCTATCCGGAAGAGGTGCTGTGTACTGCGTTGTCAAACAAGCTGCGCCAGCCGGTCCGCTGGGTAGCCACTCGGAGCGAAGACTATCTAGCGACTGTCCATGGCCGGGATCAGGAAGCACATATCCGGTTGGCAGCCGATTCCGAAGGCCGAATCCAGGCCCTGGATTGCGATATATATGCCGATGTGGGCGCCTATTACAGCCGGTCAGCTCCCGTAATAGGCTCCATCACCGGAGCCATGATGACAGGGGTTTACGATATTCCCGCCGTCCGTTGCCAGGTGCAGGGAATCTTCACCAACAAAGGGCCAATCGAACCCTATCGGGGTGCCAGCCGGGCCGAAGCGACGTATTTTCTGGAGCGCGCGATGGATGTCTTGGCGCTAGAAAGTGGCATCGACCCGGCCGAGATCCGCCGCCGGAACTTCGTTCAGGCGGAGGATTTCCCTTACACCACTGCCATCGGATTGACTTACGATAGCGGAGAGTATCGGCGTGCTTTAGATACGGCCCTCGAACTTGTTTCCTGGACAGAGCTGCGCCGAGAACAGGCCCGTCGTCGAGATGACGGAGGCAACCCACTCGGGATTGGGATCGGATGCTACGTCGAAGTGTGCGGTTTTGGGCCCTGGGAAATGGGCTCGGTTCGAGTGCTCGAAGACTCGACGGTCGAAGTACTTTCGGGGACAGCAAGCCAGGGACAGGGACATCACACTACGTGGGCTCAACTGACAGCTGAAACGCTGGGCTGTCCAATGGACCGGGTCCTGGTGCGAGAGGGAGACACCGGCTTGGTTCCCAAGGGAATGGGGACCTTTGGGAGCCGCAGTGTCGCAGTTGGTGGAGTCGCCGTTCTCAACAATGCACTGATCGTGCGTGACGCGGCTCGCCAGATCGCGGCCCATCTAATGGAGGCAGCCGTAGAAGACATCGAACTCGTGGCGGATCGATTTCAGGTGGTGGGGGCCCCTGCCCACTCCAAAACCTGGAAAGAAGTGGCCCAGGCTGCCTATGATCCCTCTCTACCGGAAGCCCTCCGGCAGGGACTCCATTCCGACGAGCTGAGCAACCAGGGAGACCTGACTTACCCCTTCGGAACCCATATCTGTGCCGTTGAACTCGATCCGGAGACGGGCGAGATCTCGATCCTGCGGTTCCTGACCGTGGATGATTGTGGCCGGGTGATCAACCCCCTGATCGTCGAAGGACAAGTGCACGGTGGGATTGCCCAGGGAATCGGCCAGGCCTTGTTCGAGGGGGCCGAATATGACACGAGTGGGAATTTGATCAGCGGCAACCTGATGAGTTATGCGCTTCCCCGTGCCGAATCACTACCGTTGTACGAAACCCATCGCACCGAGACTCCCAGCCCGCTCAACCCTGTGGGTGTCAAAGGAATCGGAGAGGCAGCCACGATCGGTTCCATTCCGGCAGTGGCGAATGCGGTGGTCGACGCCCTGGCCACTTGGGGAGTTCGTCACCTGGATACGCCTCTTACGGCTGAGAAAGTGTGGCGAATCCTAAACACTTGAATGGGTCCAGGGATTCAGGGATCCAATTCCCACAGCTGAGCCGCGCCTCTGGCCCTGGACCGGATCATTGACGAAAGAAACAGGTCCCGAAGTAGCATAGGCCTGTGATCCCGGTCGCGCGCGAAGCGCTACTCTGCGCAGGCGAAATGCCTGCGCTACTAACGCATCTTCCGGTATCGCATGAGGAGTGTTTTTACCGGGTTAGCGTCCTCGTCGGGCTGGATATCGGCATCCGTGGCACTAAGATAAAACTGGTACTCCCCGTCATTGTGGGACTCGCCATTCTTGTCGTCGGGCCCTGCCACCAGGAGATAAGCAACGTGGGCCGTCTTGCTGGTACAGGGTGCTTCCAGTACCGGTTCGGATTCACAGGAGCAGCGGCGATCGCCTCCTTCGCTGTCAGCTACCGTCATCGCCGCCAGCACCCGATCGGCCAGATCCCCCTGAGCCTGCTTGAATGTTTCTACCGCCTTTTCGACCACGGCATCCGAAACCAGAATATTACCCTGGATCGAATAGTAGATCTGGGTGCCTGGCACTTTCCCCTGACGGTCCAGGGAAGAAGCACCGTTGCCGCTCCCGGAAAAACCAGCCATCCGCCCCTTCAGGTCGAGAATCCCAAACTGTCGCCGATCGATCTGGGGGTCTTCTTTGAGCATCGTGATGATCTCGGCTGGATCGACGCCTTCCTGAAGCTTGCGGAAGATCAGCATCTGATTTTCTCGAGTCCGATCAACTCCAGCTTGGGCGGCGGCAACGCCAACGCCGGGAACCACGATCGCTTGGACATCCATGAGACCCTTGGAGGGAAAACGGGCGAAGCTTGCCTGTCGGACACACGTCGCGGAAGAAATCGCCACCAACCGGCTGCTCGCGTCGACTGCGATCACCGACCAGGTCGCCAACAGATTCGCCGAAGCCAGGATTCCCGTCGCGACTATTACCAATATTCTCATCATCACTCACCACCGTTTCTGAGCCAACTAAAGGTCACGCCATTCCAGGAATTGTAGGGTCAAAGGATAGGCTGCGCAAGCAAGTTGCAAGGGAGAGGTGCCTAGTTCAGGCTATACTGGCAAGCTGATCAACCGGACAATGGAGAACTCATGAAAAGCCTCTTTCCGATCGCACACCGCCTCGGCTGCGAGCGCTTCCTCACTCTTGTCCTGATTGCCGCTCTCAATTGGAGTCTGGCTGCTCAGCCGGCCGCCGAACCCTGCAATCCCAGCGAGATCACTGAGCGTCTCGAGCTACTCCTGCAGCGACACTTGGATGAGTTCCTTGAGAAGAGCCCGACCACGCCGGGGGTTCTAGTCCATGTGGAGGCCCCCAGCCATTGCCTTTCCTGGAGTGGGGCGGCAAGTGCAGGCAGTCCGCAAGAAGAGGAAGCTCTGTCCTCCAATCAGACCTTCCGGATCGCCAGCAACACCAAGACCTACACTGCTGCCACAATCATGCGGCTGATCGAGGAGGGAAAGCTGGCTTTAGACGCGACCCTCGATCAACTCCTGCCTGAGCAGCAACTGGAAATGTTACGCGCCGGTGGTTATCCGGTGGAGAAAATGCGGCTAAAGCATCTACTTACACACACCAGCGGGATCTTCGACCATGCCGCAACGCGTGACTATATGCGAGATGTCTTCGGTAATCCCCACCGGCAATGGGAGAGGGACGACCAGATTCGTTATAGCGCTCAGTATGGAACTCCCGTTGGAGCTCCCGGAGAAACGTTCCGTTATGCCGACACCGGGTACGTCATTCTGGGAGGGCTGATCGAGAAAACTACAGGGAAATCAATGGCCCACGCCTTTCGTGAATTGTTGCGCTTCGATGTGTTGGGTTTGAAAGCCACCTGGATGGAAACGGTCGAAGAGAGGCCGGTAGGGGCTGGGCGGCGAGCCCATCAGTATCTCGGCGAAGCCGACACCCATGACTGGAATCCGTCAATGGATCTCTATGGGGGAGGGGGTCTCGTCACTTCAGCCCGTGACCTGGCTCTTTTCATCCGACATCTCCTGCAGGGCAGGGTATACAGAAAGCCTGAGACCCTGGAGGCGATGTTGGGAGCTGAGATCGCTTCCAATCAGCGTGGCTACAGGATGGGTATTGAGCGAATTACAGTAGCCGGAAAGAGTGGCTGGGGCCACACCGGATTTTGGAACACGTTCGCCTACCACTTCCCGGCTGAAGACATCACTATTGCCGGTTCTATCAATCAGCAGCAAGGGGGAAGCGGCCGAGGGCTGGGAGCCGAGCTGCTTGCGCTCGTGTTGGCCGAAAAGCCGCAATGATTGGCTGGAACAGGGCTGGCTGGCATTCCTGCCAATGTTAACGCTGGGGGAAGGTCCTTGCATCGATTCATCGGGCTAGTCCTGCTGTTTGCCACCCCCTGTCTGTCCGGTTGTAGTGATTCGGAGGCACCCAGTTTGGAAGCAGTCAAACAGGAGATTCGGGAAAAGTTTCCTGACGTCGAGCAGATTCCGGTGGATCAGTTGGCAGACTGGCTCCGCCAGGATCGTGCGGTTCTATTGGTCGATGTCCGGGAGAAGGCGGAGTTCGAGATCAGCCACTTGGAGAATGCCATCAACTCGCAACGATCCGATGAAATTAAACGTCTCTTTAGCGAAGGCAGATTCTCTGACGTCGTGGTTTATTGCTCGGTCGGCTACCGTTCCGCTGCAATGGCACAGAGATTGGAAGTGGGGGGCTTGAAATCGGTCTTCAACTTGGAGGGCTCGATTTTTGAATGGGCCAACCAAGATCGTCCCGTCTACAACTCCGTCGGCCGTGCCGATAGGATTCATCCGTACAGCGCGCAGTGGGGCGAATTGCTCCGGCCTCGACTGCGCGCCCCCCTCAAGTAGCGCAGGCATCTTGCCTGCATTCGTTCGCTCGCTGGAAGCCTGCGCTACTTTGGTCTAGAACTTGAGGTTCAAGTTGAACTCTCGTCCAGCTGCCACGTAGACGCGCTGCCGCACTACCTGGCCTGAAGGGGATACGATCCGGATGTTGTGGTAGCCAGTCGGCAGGATTGCCGTTTGCGGGTACCCGTTAAACTGATCGACAATTCCGAGATAGTTGCCGTCGACGAAGATCTTCGAGCTCTGGGGCTTGACGTTGAAGTCGATCGTGCCAGATCTGACGGGTGCCACTCGAATCTGGCGAACTGGTCTGACGTGATAGTAGACGGTCCGTCGAGGGACAAAGCTGCCCACTCGCACCGTAACCCGGGCCTTCACTCTGGCCAGGGCGAAGGCCGGAAACAAGAATCCTAACAAGAGTATTGCAACAACGATTGATTTCCGATTGATTTTCATTTTCGTTCTCCTTTCGCCAGGGTCGGGCGACTCTGCAAGGTGGATCCGCTTGTCCCCGGCAATCGGTAGTGAATACTTGTCAGTCGCTGTTTTGTTTCGATTTTCGGATTTCCTGACCCGTCCCGGGTCAGGCCGGTGCTTCAATCAGGATCTTGCCGAACTGACGGGCTTCGGAAAGCCGGTTGAAGGCGTCTCCTGCCTGTTCGAGAGGAAATGTCCGGTCGATCACAGGCGAAAGACTGCCCTGCCCCAGCAGGCGTATCAGATGGCGATACTCGGCAGCGTTGCTCATGGTGGATCCGATGATTCGGAGCTGCTTCCAGAAGATGAGGCGCATCTCCGTTTTTGGATTAGCACCGGTAGTGGCTCCGCAGCTAACGATCCGGCCTCCTTTTCGCGCCAATTTCAGGCTCTGCAGCCAGGTCGCGGCGCCCACGTTATCGAGCACCAGGTCGACTCCTCTCCTTCTGGTGGCGTCGAGAATTTCGCGGACTACATCCTGCTCCTGATAGTTATAGAGAAAATCGGCCCCCAGCTGTTTAGCCCGCTCGAGTTTATCGGAGCTGGAAGAGGTTACGAAAACTCTGGCGCTGGCAAGCTTGGCGATGTTGAGGGCAGCCACTGAGACTCCTCCTCCGATACCGTGAATCAAGACGTCTTCACCGGCGCGCAAACCTCCCTGGCTCATAAGCATTCGCCATGCGGTCTGGAAGACCAGCGAGAAAGCGGCCGCTTTCTTGAAGTCGATGTTCTGTGGGATCATCTCGAGAGAGTTCTCCGGAGCCACGAAAAATTCCGCCAGAGTCCCTGACTTGTGCTCGCCGATGAGCTGGAGCTTGATACACAGACTCTGCTCGCCGGCCAGGCAGAACTCGCACTGACCACACCAGATACAGGCGTTGAGCATGACTCGATCGCCATTCTTAAAGCGCTTTGTGCCCGGTCCAGAGGCGACTACCTCACCTGCGCCGTCCGCTCCCGGGATGTGCGGCATCGGAATTTCGATGCCGGGGATACCACCGACCACCCACAAATCGAGGTGGTTGAGAGCGGCGAACTGCATTTTGATGAGAACCTCACCGGGTCCCGGTGAAGGGTTGAGTGCTTCGCCGACATGTAGCTTTTCAAGATTTCCGTGTTGCTTCAGGAGAACGGCCTTCATTGCTCCAACCTCGCTAGTAGTGTAATGCCAGGAGCCCGGCGCTCAGAAGGAGTACTTGAGGGCAACTTCCACTTCGCGGGCCTCACCGGCACCGAATATCTGACCGAAACTGCTGGTTCCGAAACTCGCGTTGGGACGGCGAAAGTTTACCTGGTTGAGAGCGTTGAAGAACTGGACTCGGAACTCCAAGAAATGACCATTTGCCAGGCTGGTGTTCTTGCTGAGGCTGGTATCCCAAGAGTGATGGCTGGGAGATCTCAAGATGTTTCGTCCGCTGGTACCCGGGCTGAACCCGTCAGGCTCGGAAAAGGCCGAGGTATCGAACCAGGCATTGATGCTTCTCTGAGCCACGCTCAGCTCACCCGAACCAATCCGATCCGGTCGATCTCCCCCCAGTCCATCGTTGTTGCCGTCCACGGCGAGTCGCACGGTGTAGCGTCGACCATCATTGAGCCGGGTCGTTCCGGAGAGTTTCCAGCCCGAAATGAAGCGGTTGAACCAGCCGCTTTCGTCCCCTTGCGTGGGGTCTCCGAAGGGAAGCTCGAAAATGTAATTGACGAAAAACGTTTTCTGCGGGTTTTCGTCCACAGCCCGCTCCAGGGAGAAATTACGGGAATCTACGGCACTCCTCCATACACTGTCATTGAGGGTTTTCGCCCACTTGAATCCCGACTTGATCGAGAAGCTGTTTGCCAGTTGCCGCTCTACGTTCACGTGCAGAGCATTGTGCGCGCGGTTTCCGTCGGTGGAGACAATTTGAAACTCTCCCAGATTGGGATTGGGTCGTCTTGCTTGAATGTCCCCGGGTCCAGGTAACGGAATGTTGCCGGGAAGTTTTCGCAGTGAGCCCACGCTACGGGTGCCTCGATAGCGGACTTCAAAATTGAGATTACGGCCCAGCCTCTTTTTTATGTCCAGGTTCCAGCTCTGGATGTAAGTGGTTTGCGGATTAGGCTCGATGCCGGAGACAGTTATGGCTGTATCCTCGATCCTCGCGAACGGGTTTTCCAGATCGATCTGTGGCTCGAGGACCGAGGAGGAGGCTTCTTGCTGGCTGAAGAAAGGAAAGTTCCTGGCCATGTCTTCAACGTATCGGCTCTGGTCAATCGGTATGTAGAAAAGCGAAAACCCCGAGCGGATTACCAAAGAATTGTTGCCCCGCGGGCTATAGGCGATGGCGATACGGGGAGCGAAGTTGTTTTCGTCGGGACGGGTCAGCGTATGGTCGTTGAATCCCAGTGCCCGAGCTTCCTCAGTCCCCGAAATGACAAAGCCTCCCTCCAGCGAAGGCTCGAGCGTCAGGGGAAAGAAGCCGGACACGGGTGATTGCGACTTCCAGGGTGGTCTTTTTTGGTAGGTGATCGCCAACGTCAGCGCCAAGTTCTGGTTGATCTTCCATTGGTCTCTGGCGAAGAACTCCACGAAACGAGCCCGTAGGTCGACCCGGTTGGATCCGATTCCTCGTTGAGCCGACTGAGGAGATCCGAGTAGAAAATCTGCAAACGAATCCCCGGTAAAGGCTCCGCTGAACTGGAATGAACCCCGCCGATTCCCTCCCGTCCGATCATCGTTGATTTGATGGGCTGAGCCGCGGGTACCGAATGACAGGCTGTGGTCGTTCTTGGAATAGTTGAAGTTGGAGTTGAAGCTCAGGTTATTTCGAGTCGAGGTATCGGGTGATCTCTCGTCACCGAACGGAGCATAGCCACTTAGCGAAAACGTTGGATAGCCCTCATCGGTATCGTCCAGGATCGTGAGTCCCTGAATTCCAATTGAGTCGAGCAGGCCGGAATTCCCGCTGTTCCGGGACAGCAGCAGATCTACATGGCGGCTCAGGTTGATCGAGAAGCTGCCCAGAAAGCGATCACTGAAGCGGTGGTCCAGCGCTAATCTCAGATTCTGATGATCCACCAGCCGGTCCGAGTTGAAGTCGGACAAGGGTTTGACCCGCACCTCTTGGCGGTCGACCAAAGTGAAGTTCCCAACCAGCTTGGTCTGATCGGCCCACTGATAATCGGCCCGCAAAGTGTACCGGTTTTCGTTGCTCACCCGAGGCTGGCTGTTGATGAAGTTGCGCTCGACATCCTGCTGGTTGGGGTTGGGAATAATGTTGAGCAGCGCTTGGGCTACCGGATTGATACGCTCTAGCGGAATGATGTTGTTAGCAAAGGGCCTGCCCGTAAGAGGATCAGTCAGAGTGGTTGGGAGCGCACTGAAATCGCCTTTTTTCTGAGACGCCGTCGGCACATGCGAGACGATCGTCGAGCCCTGCACGATGCGCAAGGCGGCGAAACTGCCCACGAAGGACAGCTTCTCCCAGAGTGCCCCTGCGAACTGCCCCCCAAACTGGTTCCGCTTGAACTCGGGGAGCGGTTCTCCTACTGGGTCAAAGAAGTTTCGAGCATCGAAATAGTCGTTTCGATGGAACTCGTATACGGTGCCATGGAAGCGCTTTGGTCTCCTGGCCAGGAACGGATTGAAGACTTCGGCCGCAGCTCGTAAGCTGTGCGGGTTGTCGTCGGCAGTGAGGACTCGATATCCGGCAATCGACTGCAATTGTTGGGTTTCGGCATCGACTTGCGACTCTCCTTCCAACCGTTCATGGGTCGAGGGGGCGGATCGGGACCAGTGGAGTTCGATATGAACCGGATCCCCTTTTACCGTGACCCTGCCCAGAAGAGCAGAAGAGTCGGCCTCATAGATGAAGTATTCGCCGGGGGGAAGTTGAGTCTCGAATCGGCCGACGGGATTGGTCTTGATGACGGCCTGAGGCGAGCCGTCGGCTCTAACCAACTGGAGCCTAACTTGCGAGACGCCCTCGCCATGGTCGTCAATCACGCGGCCCACGATATCCGACGCTGCTCCCAGACCTGGGAAAGGAAATAAACCTGCCCAGAGAATCGCCACGGGCAGCCAGGTTTTCCGCCCCCATCTCACAGAACAAGTTCCCCGTTCTGCAACATTTCGGGAACGGAAAAGGTAACGGCGAGTCGCGGGTCGGCACCCGGTACATTGAGTTCGAACAGGATCTGAGGCGATTCCCGCGTGACGATTGGACGTCCATCGATGAGACGCGGGAAGACGAATTTGGCTCCCACCCCATCTCCCTGCGGTGGGTAATAGGCAGCGAGCCGGATTTGGCTGAATTCCCGGGTCGAGAGAAAGGCCGCGTCGAGCAAGCTCTCAGCACTCTCTTTGTCGAAGAATCTCCGGACCTCTTTTTCGAGCTGAATGTTATTCGAGCGGAAGGTTACCGTCAGAACCAACCAGTTGCTCATATCCGCATCGAGACCGCTCTGCAGGTTGGAGTCGAGCTTCTTCCGCTCAGCTTCGGGCAACTTGTCGTAGCTGGCTCGGATCTGATGCACTCGGGCCAGAGCTTCCCGAATAGGACGGGCTGACAGAAGGCGGGTAAAAAAGGTGCTATAGATTTCCTTTTCCCCGGCCATCCCGCTTCCTACACCACCGATCAGACGAGTGAAGGTAGTCGTATGAGCCCAGGGAGAATCATTCAGCAGGGAAACACTTTCCTTGAGGTCCCACGAAGTATAGGAACCCCTCGGAAGCTGGCCCGCGAAAATACCCCCGCACAGAGCGATGAGTAACACCGGTATAGCTCGTTTGACCATCTATTCCCCTGCCAGCTTTTTCTTTCCCAACCGGAGTCTCGTCCCGTTCGGCTCAACCCTCTCGCAAGTGCTTCGTCAATTCGGGCACGATCTCAAACAGATCACCGACGATACCAAACGTGGCTATGTTGAAAATCGGAGCATTCGGGTCGGTGTTGATGGCCACAATACAGTCTGCGTTTTTCATCCCCACAATGTGCTGAATCGCCCCTGATATTCCACACGCGACATAGAGCCTGGGGGTTACAGATTGGCCCGAACTTCCGATTTGCCGTTCTCTTTCCAACCAATCGTTGTCGACTACCGGCCGGCTGGCTCCAATTTCCGCGTTGAGAGCGTCGGCCAGCTCTCGAATAATTTGCAAATTCTCTGGCTTCTTGATGCCTCGGCCGACGCCCACGATGATCTCGGCTTTGGTTAGATCGACCTTGCCCTTCATGGCCGCGATTTTCTCGAGTGAGCGACGCCTAGTTACGAGGTTTCCCAGATCAAGGGAGCGAGTTTGAACGGGAGCTGTGCCCGTCTCCAGGTCGTCCCGACTGTAGGCGCCGGACTGCATGGTGACGATCCAGGGCGGCTCGGATTTGATGCGGATATCCGCGTTCAACTTGTTCCGAAACATCTGACGGATGAAAGTAAGCTCCTCTCCATCGTGTCGAAAGCCAATAGTGTCGGTAACCAATGCCTTTCCCATTGCCCCGGCCAACTTGGGAGCGAAATCAATATTCTGGTAGCTATGGGCGGCTAGAATAAGTAAAGGACTGTCCTGTTCAACGATATCCTGTAAGGCAACCTTGTAGGCATCCGGATCATATTCCTGGAGCCGGTCATCTTGCCCAAGTAGCACGCTCGTCAAGCGAAGCGACGCTAACTCATCGCCAAGGTTGTCAACGTTCTGCCCCAATAGCACCGCCGTCACTTCATAGGGAGCCTCAGCAGCAATCTTCTGCGCCATCGCCAGGGTCTCCCAGCTAGCGTTGCTGATCGAGCCTTCCGCATGATCGATTAGAACGTATATCTTCTTGCTCATGGATCTCTCGTTATCTCAATCACTATCTATGCAAGAACGCGGGCTTCCTTGCGCAGTTTTTCAAGCAGCGTAGCCACCACGGCGCTGGCCGGTCCCTCAAGCATCTGGGCTTTTGAAGCCGTTTCTGGAAACGAGAGGCTCCTGATCTCAAGCGAGGGAATCGAAGACCAGTCGAGAGCGAGTTCATCAGCAGATTGACGACGAATTTCCTTCCTCTTGGCTTGCATGATCCCTTTCAAGGAGGGGTATCGTATCTGTGAAATCCCGGCCTGGATGGTCAGTACGGCAGGCATCGGTAGCTCCAACCATTGAAACCATCCGCTCTCCATTTCACGGAGAGCCTTGACCTTACCGGCGATGGGATCGGCTTCGATCTCCATCACAATTGTTGCGTGAGGAAGTCCCAGGAACTCGGCCAAGATCACTCCAGTCTGAGCATAGCTCAAGTCGTCACTCTGAGTTCCGGCCAGGATGAGATCGAACTCTTCTTCTCGCAAAACGGCCGCCATAGCAGCGGCGGCGGCATGTGGCGACGTGATCTTTCGTTGATCGTCCACCACATGAATCCCACGCTCAGCTCCCATCGCCAATCCCTTTCGCATGGACTTTTCAGCTCGGCTGGGGCCGATTGTGAGAATAGTTACCTCTCCTTGGTTTTTTTCCTGCAGCTTGAGAGCTTCTTCTAGAGCATATTCATCGCACTCGTTGATCTCCCAGCTTATGTTCTCTTCGCTGATCCAGGTTCCGGTAGCGTCGATTTGGTAACGCGTATCCCTGCTGGCTACCTCTTTCAGGCAGGTACAGATCTTCATTTCTTGAACAACCTTTCGAACGCATCTCGTGGATCGATCGGAGAGCGGGTTTCGCGGATCGAGGTGGTCGCCTTCTCGACCGTGGTCCGAGCCTCAAATTCCTGACACTCGTTTTTCTCACTCTTCTTGGCCACTCGTTCGAGGACCGGCTGCGTACATTCGAAGCGAGAGGCGGGATCGAAGTAGACGCAGTGCTTGCAAGTATGCAAGTTGGCGGAACAACTGGGACACTCAGTAGCGAACTCAATCTCGGTCACCGAAGAGGGCAAGGTCGTTCCACACATGGCGCAGCGGAAGGTCTTTTGATACTTCGTCATGCGAGGGGAACGAGGCCCTTCGCGGAAGCTGCGACGTGGAGACCTCCTGGCTTCCGGGCTTGTCTTTTCATCGTCTTTGTAACCCTGCTGCCGGTACTTCTTGCTCATTGTGACCCCCCATGATGGTCCGAGCACAAATCTCTTTGATGAGAGAGTGGGCGAAGCCTGCCTGGCCTAATGCACTTGACACCACTGGCACTAGAATACCGCGGCTGGGAAGCCGCTATGTGGAGTTGGAGGCCTGGCCCGTATGACGAAATCGGCCCCCTCCGAGGTCGAATTCATCTCTATTCTCAACCAATCCGGCGGTAAAGTGCAAGCTTGACGGCTCGACAGGATCCAGCTGCCGCTATGGTAGTCGGTTCTGGAGCATTATCGCGAAGCCTTTCACGCTTCCTCTCTTGTGTCGGTCTTTCCCAGGGCGGTGCTGGGCTATTATCGAGAGGCGCCTTGGGCGCGAAGATGTCGGCCTCTCCAGTCGAGGTCCAGATTCGAGGCGCAGATTCAGAACACCGACTTGCTCCGAGATGGCACCGAGACTCTGATGGTTATTGCCGAACTCTTGGACGACTCACGATCACTACGCTCAGCCGGAAACCAAAGCGGTAGCTGCCCGAGTAGATGGACCTGATCTTCCGGTTAGGCGAATATAGAATCTATGAAGGAGCTAAACATCGACTTGCTCAGCAGGCCTGGTTGCCACCTTTGCGATCAGGCGCTGGAGGAATTGGAACGGCTGTGTGAAGAATTCCCAATCTAGGTCACGAAGGTGGATATTTCGAGGGATCTCGATCTGCTCAGCCGCTTTCAAAACGACATTCCGGTCGGGCTGGCGGAGGGTCGCGAACTATTTCGCCACATTGTCCACCCCGATCGCCTGCGCCCGCTGTTGGTGCGTTGGGTAGAGAAAGGATTACTCGACTGCGACTTGTTCGACCGGTCTCGGTTTTCGTGCTAATTTTGACTTTATGGCCATCTATACGCGAACTGGCGACACCGGCCGGACCTCTCTCTACAGCGGAGAACGTGTGAGCAAGGGAGCCTTGAGGGTAGAGGCTTATGGCACATTGGACGAACTCAATTCGGTACTGGGTTCGGCGAATTCCTTCGATCCCGACCCGAGGATTGCCAGCGCACTGGTGGATCTGCAGAATGAGTTGTTCGAAGCGGGCGCGGATCTTGCGACGTTATCGAGTGCGCGTCGCAATATACGCCGGATCCGAGAGGTCGACTGGAGAAAGCTGGAGGGGCTGATCGACTCTTTTCAGAGCGAACTGCCTCCCCTCAAGAACTTTATCCTGCCCGGGAGCAGCTCGGCCGCTTGCATGTTGCACCTGGCCCGATCGGTTTGCCGGCGGGCAGAGAGACTGATCTGTAAACTCGAACCAGAAGAAGGAGATGTCAATCCGCATTTGCTGATTTATGTCAACCGGCTCTCGGACCTACTCTTTGTAATGGCCAGATTCGAAAACCTGGCAAGTGGGACGGCCGAAGTGATCTGGAATCCGAAATAATGGAAAACGAAACGATGACGTGTGACCGCTGTGGCGGCTCCGGCTGGTTGATCGAAGTGCGTGAGAAAGAGGAGGTAGCCCGCCGATGTCCGGATTGTCGGACCTCGAATCAGACCGTTCTTCGCCGGCTGGCGGCCGATATCCCTCCTCGTTACCGGAATCAAGGTTTTTCGTCCTTCAATACGCCGCACAAACTGCAGGAGAAGGCCCTCAAACTGGCCATCGATTTCGTGGAAGACTATCCCCGCGGCAGGGGGCTACTCTTCGTCGGTCCCTGTGGAGTCGGCAAAACCCACCTATCGGTAGCCATTCTCGAGACTTTGATTTCTGAGAAAGGAGCTCGTGGCCGATTCGTAGACGAAACCGATTTACTGCGAAGACTGCAGTACTCCTACGGGCCCGGTTCTGAGGAAAGCGAGCGCGAGCTGCTGCAGCCGCTCCGAGATGTGGATCTACTGGTGTGGGACGATCTGGGAACGAGTCGCTCTACTGAGTGGGTCCGAGAGACAATCCGAATGGTGATCAATCACCGCTACACTTACGACAAAGCAACAATCTTCTCCAGCAATCGAGCGATTGATTCAGCGCCCCGCCCATCGGGCGAGGAGAGTCTTGAAGAGCGGATCGGCTTGCGGCTCTATTCGCGGATCCTGGAAATGTGCAACATCGTTCGAGTCGACGGGCCGGACGCCCGCCGCTCAAAGAGCCTGCAACAACCAGACGACCACAAGCTCCCTGAGTCGCCCTCTGAAGTCAGTTGTCCGAAGTGTGGTGGCCAGCGGGCGGAGATTACTGCGAATCTCGATAAGACTTCAGAGCGGGGTGGTTGGCGCGACTTAGCCTACACTTGTCAGGACTGCAAAATGGTGTTTGCCGTGAAGTTCAATCCGGTTCGGGATCGGGTCGAATATATGTAAGCACCTACCCGCTACTTGCGTGGGGGTTGGGAGGGCCTCAGCTCGATCCGGCTGCTCAAACATCGGGCCGGACGCTGTAACGTTTCGACCACTACCTGCGCCACATCTTCAACGGAGATCTTCCAGCTCGCTTCTCCGGCTGGCTCCTTCCCTCCGAACCAGGTGTCGACACTGCCGGGCATGATGTAGGCCACGCGAATACCCTGATAGCGAATCTCCTGCATCAGAGCTTCGCTAAAGCCGATCAGGCCGAACTTGGAAGCGTTATAGGCGGCTCCTCCCGGAAAAGCATTCTTGCCCGCCAGACTGCCGATGTTGATGATGAATCCCGAAGAGCTCTTGATGAGGTGCGGAAGGGCGAAGTGGCAGGCGTAGAACAAACTGTCCAGGTTGGTTTGGATCACACTTTTCCACTCGCCTACTGTCATTTGAGCCACCGGTCGGAAGATTCCCACTCCCGCGTTGTTGATCAGGAAATCAATCGCCCCGAATTGCCGCTCGGTATTCTTGATCCAGCTCTCCACAGCAAGTGGATCCCCGACATCACAGACAGTCCCCAGAATCCGACCGAGCGAAGAGAGATCCTCGACGGTCTGGGAAAGCCGATCCCGATTTCGGCCTGAGATCGAAACCTGGACCCCTTCGGTCAACAGCCGTTCCGCGATCTTGAGCCCGATTCCTCTTGTTCCTCCACTGACAAGTGCACTTTTCGATTGGAGTTCCATTGGAGCATTATGGCAGTTTCCGGCTCCTAGCGGCCCCTCCGGAGGCAGATCACATCGTCAGCGTCAAGTGCTTTACTAGGATGCTGGATGAAGCATCGGTCTGTTGCTGTGTCACGCGTCCTTGCCCCCTCAGGCGCTCTTAATCAGGAGAAGGAATGAGATTACGCTGCTGTATTGTCCTTGTCTGTGTTTCTATCTTAGGATTTGCTCGCTTGAGTGCAGGTTTGGCTCAGCTGGATTCCGTAAGGGATTTCTCTGTGTCACGCACTAGTCTCAACTTCGCGGGCCTTGCTGCAGGGGCGGCGGGGGGACAGATTCTCAGAGCCTGGGGGGTATCCATCGAGTCTGCTAGCGGCGATCTTCCGATCATTGCGGTTGACGCGGTTGCCAGCCAAAGGTTTTCCCTCCTCTCTAATGCCAATGACGACGCCTCTCAAAACGTCGCGCTGATCTTGAATCTCAGTCGCCCGGCCCGGCAGATGGGCTTTACTCTCCGTAACGGCACCGCCACGACGATGGCGACGGTTACCGCATTCGACAATCAGGGACGGCAAGTCGGAGAATTCGTTGTCGATCAGATAAGCCGAACAGGCGGTCCCTTCGTAGGATTCGAAACGACCGATGAGGACGAGACTTTTAGCAAGGTTCTGATTGATTATGGAGATGCTGAGGAAGCCGAACAGATCATCGATCTAGAGATTACTTTTATCCATAGGCCGTTCTTTACATCATTCCTGGCGCAAGTCGCCGATGGGGTGTTTGGTGCGAATACTTTCCAGACGACAGTGATCGTAACCAATCTGGCGAATACGACCGCGCAAGGGAACATTCGCTTCACGGGGGACGACGGGATGCCGATAGATATGGCTCTGCGAGAGAATGACTCCGCTCAATCTATCCTGACGGCTGGGTTAGGCGGTTCGGTGATATTTCAACTACTTCCATTTTCTTCCCGGAGCTACACGACGAGTGGCCTCAATTCTCCTCCGGTTCAGGCCTATGCCGAGATTCGCTCCAGTGCGCCAATTGGAACCACTGCCATCTTTCGGGCGGTTGTCAACAGCAGGGCTTTTGAGGCGGGTATGGGGGCAACGACGGCGTTCCATCGAATCTCTGCCGCGGTAAGCCGAGAGGCCGCCAGCTTTGATAGCGGGATAGCCGTTGCCAATCCCAACGACGAAGCGGTTCAGGCCCTTATACAGTTGATCTCCGGCGGAGCCGTGGTGGCAACCAACACGACCTTCCTGTCGTTGGGGCCCGGTCAACACGTGGCAGCCTTCTTGCCGGAGCTCTTCGGCGATATCGAAGCCGATTTTCAGGGTACGATTCTTATCAACAGTCCCCTCCCACTTGTTGCCACTGTGCTGCGTACTGCCGCCGGAATCGTTTCTTCGAGTCTGCCGATCGGCGACACAGAACGCTGAGCCGTCTAAAGCGGCAGCTCGATTCTTTAGCTAGCGCGACTGCATTCCGGCCAGCGCCCCCTCGATCAAGTTGTAGGCGGCCTGGAGTGACAGGCCGTCCGGATCGTACTGGCCGGCCGGGGTGGAAGCGATTCCTAGAGCGGCCGACTTCGGATACCTGAACATTACCCTCAACGCAGCAGCCAGTTCCTGGCTGGTGGGACCATCCGGCACCGTGAGCGGATGCCCAGCCACTTCGCGGGGATCCAGGACGTCCATGTCAATGTGGATGTAAATCAGATCGGTGAGTTCAGACAGCCGACGCATTTGCCGATGCAGATTGTCGGAGAGATTCCGGATATCATCCACAGCGATCATTTCGATCTCGGAACGGTCGATCAGTTCCTGCTCGAGAGGGTCGGTATCGCGGACTCCCGCCAATACGATGTATCGCGTGGGCAAAGCGGGTTGGAGTCCAGATTCCATGCGCAGATTGTGGAGGGCCATTCCGGCCGACACAGCGACCGGCATCCCACCCAGCATTCCACTCAGGGTGGTTTCGGGGACGTTGAAGTCTCCGTGGGAGTCGATGAAGACCAGGCCCACCCGGAGTGCTTTCCAACTCTCGCCCGAATGCTGCAGCCCGGCCAACATTCCCATGAGTGAACTGCAATTGGCCAGCAGCCCGACTGAGAAGTAGTCGTTTCGAAAGTTCTCCGAGATTACTCGCCCCAGGTGCCCATTTGCCATGCCCAGTCGGTGCCAAACTCCGTATTCTCTTTTCTGATCATCGGTCAGGTCGATTGCGGCGATCGGAGCCAGCTCAGCGCCAGCCTCGCGCAACCGAAGGGCCAGCCCTCCCTGCTCCAAGTAGTCGGGCACATCTGAAAGCTCGGCCACGTTCCTGGCACCTCGGTAAGGCATCTTGACCAGGGCAACGCGGGTCTTTCCTTGACTATTTCGGAAGTTCCACTGACTCAGACAGAGCCCGAACATCGTGAAAGTGACAAGTGTGATGGAAACCATACGCTTCATAACAGTATGCCTCCGATTGAGCTGAAAACTTGATTCCGCGTCACAGCCCGGCAGGCTCCGCCCGGGCCAGCCAGCTACCCGAGCACCAACAATCCAGTGCCGTACATGACTCCCATTCCAAGCATGAATCCGCTCAGGTTGTGAATCGTGGCCCAGCTCGATTCGCGCCTGTTGAGAAGCTGAAAGAGTTCGAAGATGACTTGCAGAATCGCACCCGCTCCAATCGCCATAAACAGAGTTGCGGCAATCGGCGAGTAGCTAAAGCCCCCCAGCCAGGCTCCAAAAACAGTGGGTAGCCCGGCAATCAAACCGAGTTTACAGAGCTGAGACACGCTCGGCTGGTCACGCGCGATCGGGGCTACAATACCTATTCCTTCAGTCAGATTGTGCAGAGTAAAGCCGACCACGAGAAAGGTCCCTAAAGCAACTTCTCCCAAAGCATATGAGGATCCCACTGCCAGCCCTTCACCCAGATTGTGCAAGCCAATACCGATGGCAATCAACAGCGCCGTCCAGGATCTTCCTTCCGCCTGTCCCTTGTCGGCCCGGGTCGGCTTGCTCCGGGAAAGAACCATCAGAACAAGTAAACTGGACAGTGCGCCGATGCCAACCAGAGCCACGCCCTGAAACGCGTCGGCTACCCTTCCTGAGGTCTCAAGCGCCGCCTCCAATGTGTCGATTACCAAAAACGCCAACAGTCCTACCGTGAGGCTGAGAAAGAAATGCAGCCACTCGGGCTTTAGTTCTCGCAGTAATGGAAAGAAGAGAAGGCCCAGGAATACTGGAATCACGCCTACGTAGATCCCGAGCAAAGTGAAGGTCAGGAAGTAAGTCGAATCCGGTTTGGGGGATTGGGTGGCGACGGCAATCTCATGCGAGAACGTAACGCCGGTTGATGTCAAGAGCTTCACCTCATGAGCTTCGCCTTCCACCCAGGGATAGGGGATGATGATGCTGGCTCGTGCCAGGCGTCGGATCGTGCGCAGCGGTGGATCCAGTTGGTGCTGCCACATTGCATCATCGACCATTACTTGAGCAATCGTCACCGCTTCCGGCCCCCCATTCACCAGGTGCAGCACAATGTTCCCGGTGTCCGGCAACTCGGCCCGCTCGATGGTCAATTCCTCGACCGGGGGAAAGGCGGCTTGAAACACGCCCAGCGGTCCCCAGAAATAGAGTACAGTCAAGAGCAGGGCCAGCAGAAAAACCGGAAGCAAACCTTTCCAGATCATTCTCATGCCGACTCCTTGACCTCGAATAGCCCCATCCAACCCAGCTCGGCGAACTCGCTTTGATGGGCATGAAACATGAACTTGCCTGGGAATTTGAAAGTCATCTCCAGGATGTGCCGTTCCCCTTGGCAGAGCATGAGAGTATCAGTGAATTCATCCGGCTCAAGGCGGGTTCCGGTGCGAAACACATCGAAGAAATGCCCATGAATATGGAAGGAATTGATGAGATCGAACTCCGTCATATTCGACAAGTAGATCCGGACCTTCCGGCCTACCACAGCCTCGACAGGGTGGCGCTGGTGATGGAAGGCCACCGAATTGACCGCGTAGATTTCGTTATCTCCGTCAAGATTAGTGTCGAAACCGTTCATGACCATGACCAGTTCCTGAGCATCCGGTCGGGGGCTTTTGGGATCCACAATGAAGGTACCGTAAAGGCCTTTGTGAATATGCCGCTTCAGAGGAATCGTATGGCAATGGTACACGTGCAATCCCATGGGATCGGCATCAAACTCATAAATGAACTGCTGTCCAGGATTGACGACCTCAAAAACACCGTCCATGTCGGCGGGGTGGAACCCATGGAAGTGGATTGTGTGGGGGTGACTGCCGCCATTGCTGAAGTGCACACGCAGCCGATCTCCCTCAGTGCACCGAAGAGTAGGGCCTGGAACCTGGCCGTTGTAGGTCCAGGCGGGAAAGAAAACTCCGGGAGCGACTTCGATTTCCTTGTCCACCGCCACGATGTCCCACTCGCGGAGAACGCGTCCGTCCGGCTGCCGGGAAGTCTTTCCGTAATCGAACTCCTGCATGAAGTGGCTGGGATCAAACTCGGAAAGATCGACTTCTCCCATGCCGCCCAGCAGAGACGGGTCATGGGGAGGATGCCCACCATCTCCCAGGACAGAGGCAGGAGCCAATAGTGATTGGGCCCGAACGACTCCCGCGGCGCCTGCCAGTGCGGCTCCGCCCTCCAATAAACGACGACGCGTCAACTTCGATTTCATCTCAAGAACTCCAGAAATTTAGTCTAGACTAAATTCTGCCTCGAATCGGTAGGAAGAATCAAACTTTAGTTGAGATGCGATCGCAGAGAATTCGTGCCGCGGCCACAACCAAAGTCGAAAAAGCTTTAAATCGACCGACCGGTCCGATGGAGCCGAAGCAGAGATATTTTCTTTTTGAAATATTGATGGTTGGGAGTTGGGAGTTGGGAGTTACTCTACCTCTTGCATCATTTCGATGCGAATCGTCCAGCGGGCCCCCTGAGACGGAGGCAGTACCACTAGATTGGCACGGGCACGATCACGATTCGCCAAATTGAGAGCATCAGTCGGGCAGGTGTAGGGCTCCACGCAAATCGCTTCCCTGGGCTTGGGAGCAGTATAGACGACCACCTCTGGGAATTCGTCCTTAGAGAACCTGACCGTGGTCCGGATCCCAGTTTCATGATATGACAGGATGCAGCGAACAGAATCCCGACTGTCTCCGATCAAGTCTGTGTAGATATCGTCCAGCTCCAAATCCTCTAACCGGGCGGGTTTGCGCAGATCGTAACGCTTTTGGACAGGAACCTTCTCTCCCGTGGGAAGGCTGTCTTCGAGCTCCCAGATCTGATTAGCGGGAACCGTGAGCGTACCCTGCTTGGGCCGCTGAAAATAGGGGTGGATGCCAAGCCCGACGGGCAGGTATCTTTGGCCTGTATTGCGGGCCGCATACGCCAGGATTAGGCAATCTGGGCGAAGACGGTAGGTAGCTTCCAGACTGAAGCTCGAAGGATAGGAATCAACAGGAATATCCGGATGAAGATGGCTCTCGAACAAAGCAGTGACCCACGCCTCCTGCTCACCTGCCAAACTGCCCGTGACGATCCAAGGGCGCTTCTCACGAAACCATGCCGGGGAGGATCGAGCGAGTAGGCCTTGCCGCCAAACTCAAAACGACCATTTGCCACTCGATTGGGGAATGGAAAAAGTATGGGAATCCCGAAACCGGTTGGTTTTTCCGCCAGCACTGACCACTCGACCGGTTCAAGGATCGAATAGCCCTGCCAGGTCAGGCTCACACAATTGTTACCCCAGGCGGGTACGCTTCGTGCCTCCGCCTTGCCTGACCTCAGTTCGCAGACTTCGATTCCGGCCAATTTCGTGACATCTAAAGAAGCCCCCACCACTTTTTCCTCCTCGAAATTGCGGCAAGAGCCAGCCCCCCTGACGCAGGAACCGTAATATTACCTGCAATGTAGTCGCTGTGCCAGTGTCGAGCTGGAAAAGCCACTTCTCGGGTCTTCGTTCTGTAGGGCTCGCAGTGCGCGATCTTGGAGCTTCTGGAGGGTCAATTTTCGCTGCTGTCCTCAGAGGGAATGCCATGCTAGAGTGTGGATCCGATGGAGCACGGCACCCTCAGCGGATTCCGGGAGGAATTGCAGCGAAAGCTGGCAGGAGAGTTGAGTGTCGATGACGTGACTCGGGCGATTTACAGTACCGATGCCAGTCTCTACCGAATGATGCCGAGTGCGGTCGTCTTCCCGAAGCAGAGCGAGGATGTAGTGCAGACAATTCGCACTGCGGCCAAGTTCGGCATCCCAATTCTGGCACGCGGAGCAGGGACCAGTCTGGCCGGACAAACCGTTACCAGCGGAGTCGTTGTCGATTTCTCGCGCCATATGAATCGGGTGTTGGAAGTCAACGCGAAGCAACGCTGGGCTCGCGTTCAACCTGGCATCGTACTGGACAACTTGAACGACTTCTTGAGCTTTTACCAGCTCTTTTTTCCCCCTGACGTGGCTACCAGCTCGAGGGCCACGGTGGGGGGTATGATCGGCAATAACTCTGCCGGATCACGTTCCATAAGCTACGGCAAGACAGTGGATCACGTGATCGCCCTCAAGGTAGTCCTGGCCACGGGTGAGGTCCTGGAATTCAACGCCAAAAGTGCCAGTGAGTTGAGCGAGCTTTGTGCTCGCAAAGACCGCGAAGGTCAGGTCTACAAGCAGGTCTTGGAAATTGTCGAAAGCAATATCCGGGAGATCCGCCGACGCTATCCTCAGGTGCTACGGAGGGTCGGTGGCTACAATCTGGACTACCTGATTGAGAGTTCCGACTTCAATCTGTCCCAACTGCTCACCGGGGCGGAAGGGACCCTCGGATTTGTCATCGAGGCAAAGGTTAACCTGGTGCCGATACCCAAGGCCCGGGCGGTCGCAATTCCCCATTTCAGAACACTGGTCGCAGCTCTCCAGAGCGTGGAAGCGATCCTCCGACATAAACCCAGTGCGGTCGAGATTCTCGATTCCCACACCATCGACCTAGCTTCCCAGAATCCGGCGGTCGCGAATCTCTGTCGACAATTCGTGCGGGGTCGGCCGAGAGCCTTGCTGATCGTTGAGTTTTCCGGCGACGACCCGGCCGAGATCCGAGAAAAAGTGGAGCTAGTGGCAGGGGACCAGGTGTTGCGTCGGGAGAGTTACTATGTTCATCGCTGCATGTCACGAGGCGAGCAACAGTCGGTATGGACGGTTCGTAAGAACGCTTTGGGAGTGCTCTTGAGCATGCGGGGCGACGCAAAACCACTGCCTTTTATTGAAGATGCCGCCATCCCAATTCCCCACTTGAGTGCCTACATCCAACAGATCCTCAAGGTCTGTGAGGACCTGGAGAGGGATGTAGCTCTCTACGCCCACGCCAGCGTCGGCGTGCTCCACGTCAGGCCGATCCTTAATCTCAAGCAACCGGAGGATGTCGAGATCCTGCAAAAGATTTCGCAACATTCCTTCGATCTGGTGAGGCAGTATGGGGGAGCTTGGAGCGGAGAGCACGGCGATGGTCTGGTCCGGAGCTATAAAAACCGCGAATTCTTCGGGGACCAGCTTTACGAAGCGTTCCGGGCTATCAAGAGGATCTTCGATCCTGCGGGCCTGATGAATCCGGGGAAAGTCGTGGATTCTCCCGCTATGACGCAGAACCTCAGAATCGGACCCCACTACGGAACCGATTTCCCGGAGACATTCTTTCGTTTTCAGGAATTCGGCGGCTTTGACCGGGCCATTGAAATGTGCACCGGGGTGGGCCATTGTCGCAAGACCCTGGAGGGCACCATGTGTCCCTCCTATATGGTAACTCGTGATGAAGAGCATTCCACTCGAGGTCGAGCCAATGCGCTTCGATCTGCCATTGCGGGAGAGTTGGGGGCCAGCGCTTTCACCAGCCAGCGCTTGTACGAGGTGTTGGATCTCTGTCTGGAGTGCAAGGCGTGTAAGTCGGAATGCCCGTCTAACGTCGATATGGCCCGTATGAAGGCCGAGTTTCTGGCTCACTATTACAAGCAGCACGGACTCCCACTGGGTAAGCGGCTGGTTGCCAAGACCCGCCGACTCGCCGAATTGGGAAGCCGCTTTCCCAGTCTCTTCAACGGTGTGAATCGCAGCCGCCTGGTCCGCCTGGTCCTCGAGAAACTGGCTGGCTTCGATCGCCGCCGTATTCTCCCTCCCCTGGCACCGACCACTTTGGAGGCCTGGCATCGGAAGAACGTCCAACCGAAGCCCTCCCGTCCCCGTGTTGTGCTGCTGGCAGATACCTTCACGAATTTTTACGAGCCTCAGGTGGGAATTGCGGCTATTCGTGTGCTCGAGGCTCTGGGGCTTTCTGTAGAACTCATCGCGAGTGGGTGCTGCGGACGCCCTCTGATCTCTTCCGGACAGTTGGAGGAAGCGCGAAAGCAGGGCACCGAAGTTTACGCGAGACTCGATCAACTGGTCCCAGACGAGGTCCCAATCATCGTGCTGGAACCGAGCTGTCTGGCTACCTTCAAAGATGACCTGCCCGATCTGGTCGGCAATCCCGAAACGGCCGCAAAAGTGGCGAGCCGAATTCAATCGCTGGAAGAGTTTCTGGCCGGCACCGACTACTCGAAAAGGCTGCGCACTTTGTTGGAGCCCGATTCCCACGCCATTCTCTTTCACGGACACTGCCAGCAAAAAGCCCTCTTCGGTACTGAAACCACGATGAACGCCCTCCGCTTGCTCCCGGAAACGGCGGTCACCCAAGTCGATTCCGGTTGCTGCGGCATGGCCGGATCCTTTGGCTACGAAAAGCAACACTACGCGTTGTCCAAGCTGATTGGGAGCCGGAGACTGTTCCGGGCCGTGGACACGGCGGAATTGGATACCACGATCGTGGCTTGCGGCTTCAGCTGTCGTGCCCAAATTCGACACTTCACGAAACGCCAGGCCCAACACCTGGCCGAAGTACTGGCTAACCGACTTTCTCAAACCTGACTTGAGAAATCGAAATCCGAGGCACGAAATCCGAGATGAAATTCAAAACTTCAATGCAAGTCCTAAAGGCAAGATCTCCGTTGCGTCTCTGGTAGTTGTGCCCCGGAGCTCAGTGGCAATCGATCACCGGACGGTGGCCTTGGAATGCCGCTTCTCAGAGCCCCGAGCGGCAGCGAGAGTGCGGGAAACCTGGACTCGATGGCACCAGGACTCCGGGCCGTTCGTGAACTCGTCGTTTACTTAAAGTTCAGATCAATTCCCTAGAATCGCTTCGGCCTGAGCCTTCAATTCGGGGCGAAAGGCTCCTAGGAGTCTGCGCGGCAGGAAATCTCCGGGCTGGTGAATAAAATGGCGATATGGGAACGACATTTCGGAAGTACCAGCCGGAGCAGAGCTTCTTGCTACCCCCCTCCCCGCGAGATTGGTTGCCGGAAGATCATCTGTCCTACTTTATCTCCGAAACGGTGGATGAGCTGGATCTGAGTGGATTCTACGCGCCGTACGAAGGGGACGGGCGGCGCAATCGGCCGTTTGATCCGAGGATGATGGTGAAGATCCTGATTTGTGGGTACGCGACGGGAACGTTCTCGTCGCGGAAACTGGCTCGTCGAGTGTATGAGGACGTGGCTGTTCGAGTGTTGTCGGCGGGTAATTTTCCAGCCCACCGGACGATGGCGGAGTTTCGTCAACGTCATCTCAAAGAGTTCAAGAAACTGTTTGGACAGGTGGCGCGGATCGCGGCCGAGGCGGGATTGGTCAAGCTGGGGCGAGTGGCGGTGGACGGCTGTAAGATCAAGGCCAACGCCAGCAAACATAAGGCGATGAGCTATTCACGGATGTTGGAAGAAGAGAAAAGGCTGGAAGGAGAGATCGCCGAACTGTTGGATCGTGCGCAGCAGGTGGATAAAGCGGAAGACGAGCTCTACGGCGAAGAGAATCAGGGAGACGAACTGCCTGAAGAGTTACGCCGCCGCGAAAGATCGGCTGAAAAAGATCGGGGAGGCAAAGCAGCGAGTGGAGCAACGGCAGGCCGAGGCGGATCGGAAGCGCGGCCGCAAGCCCGGAGACGGTCGCAAGAACTCGCGCGGAGGACGCCCCTTCAAGCGGGAGTTTGGAGTTCCCGAGGAGAAGGCCCAAGACAACTTTACAGATCCGGAAAGTCGAATCATGAAGAGCTCTGGGGGATTCGAACAATGCTACAACACGCAAGCCGCTGTGGATGAGGAGACACAGATGATCGTGGCCACGGGGGTTACCAATAACGCGGCCGACAACAGACAATTACTGGGGATGATCGATGCGGTCCAAGAGAACCTGGAGCACCCTCCCGAGCAGGTAGTGGCCGACGCCGGGTATAAGTCCGAGGAGAACTTTGAAGGTCTAGCAGAACGCGAGATCGATGGCTACATCTCTTTGGGCCGAGAGGGGCGAGATCCCGAGCCGTCGGAAAATCTCCCCGCCACGCTGCGCATGTTCAAGAAGCTGGGCACGGAGGCGGGGCAAACTGTCTACCGCCGGCGCAAGGTGATCGCGGAACCTGTATTCGGCTGGGTTAAACAGGTCCTTGGCTTTCGAACCTTCAGCTTGAGGGGACTCGAGAAAGTGGAAGGCGAGTGGGACCTGGTCTGTCTCGCCCTGAACTTGAAACGCATGCATGGGCGCCTACCCACCTGCTGAGCAGGTTCGGACGGAAAGATGCCCTCCCCCTGGGCTCATTTTCAGCAGTTCGGCCGCCTCTGCAAGCGGAAGCACGATAAAGATCGCCCTTTCTCTTATAGGGCACCCCGAAACATAAACTCAAGAATCGGAAATTCCACGTTGCTCAGAAACTCCTGCCGCGCAGACTCCTAGCCCGGATTATGCAAGAGATCCGGATTCGAGTGGATTGGGGATCAGAAAAAATGCCGTAGCTCTCTGATATAAAAGGGTTTATTAAACAAATCCTTATCGGAGAACTACGGCAATGTCAAACCCATTCTGCCAGACCACCCTGGCATTTCACTCGCACACACAAATCACGGCTCGTTTTGATGGTGGGAACCTGACTTCCGATGCCGGATGGCTGTTGTTTGGTTCCCTGGATCGGCAAGATCGACTCTGCGAGGACTTCAGTTCGTGTATTGCGGATAGCCGGGACCAACGCTACGTTCGTCATGAGCAGTTAAAGCTGATCCGACAACGAGTCTTTCAGATCGTTGCCGGGTACGAAGACTGCAATGACGCGGACACGCTGCGCTCGGATCCCATGCTCAAGACCGTCTGTGATCAGTTACCTGAGAGCGATCCTGACTTGGCCACCCAGGCAACTTTTTCCCGTTTGGAAAACTCTGTCAGCAAGAAGGATCTCATGCGTCTGAGCCGGGGGTTCCTACAGCGTTATGTCCGCTCGCTGAAGAAGAGACGCCCCGACCCGGTCATCTTGGACCTGGACAGTACTGACGACCACACTCACGGCCAACAGGAATTCTCTTTTTACCACGGCTATTACCGAAACCACATTCTGCATCCTTGGCTGATCTTCGATGCCGTTACGGGGGACCTGGTCACTGTCGTATTGAGGCCTGGAAACAAGGGGGCTGCCTCTCACATCGTTCCTATTCTGAAACGAATCGTGAAAGCCATTCGACGAGAAGTTGGCAAGGAACTTCAAATTGAGATCCGGGCCGACAGCGGCTTTGCCACGCCTCGGCTCTACGAGTTCTGTGAATCTGAAGAGAACAAACTCCAATATGTCATTGGGTTAAGCCGGAACCCCCGCCTGCAACGGATGGTCGAGCCGATGCTCGAGTCGACTCGACTCAGGTTCGACGAGTTCGAGGAAAAACAGCGTCAGTTTGACGAGTTTCTTTATCGAGCTGGCAGCTGGGATCGATTCCGTCGCGTCATCGTCAAAGTGGAAGTCGACCATCGGGGGATCAATCGTCGCTTTGTGGTCACCAACCGAGACGATCTCTCTTCCCAGTCCCTTTATGATCACTACACCGATCGAGGACAGTCGGAGAACTTCATCAAGGCTTTTAAGAACCATCTGAGTATGGATCGGCTGAGCTGTCATCGATTCCTGGCCAACCAGTTTCGACTTCTCCTGCATGGGCTGGCTTACCAGATGTTCGTCCGACTCCGCGATTATCTGTATGGAACCCCCTGGCAGAAACTCGAAATCGAAACTTTGCGTCGCCGGGTCCTCAAAATTGGGGCGCGGGTTCGACAAACCACTCGACGCATCTGGGCCCATCTTTCCTCCGGCTTTCCGGAGCAGGCCCTTTTCCTCCTCGTCTTGAATCGCCTTAACTCCAGCTAGCCTCTCCTAGCTCCCGAATGATCGTTTAGGACACTCATTCAGGCCCAACTCCGTCTGAAATTCACTCCCCCACCTACTCCACACGGCTTGTCCACAGAGATCCCTCGAAAATCCGCCTGTCGCACCTTCGATCTCCCGATTTGGGCCACTTTCGACTCTCTTTTCAACTCCGGCCTACGGTTCTTGCATAATCCGGGCTAGGCACCGACAGCAAGGCCAAGCGGCAGTCAGTTCCCTAGTTTCGGAAACTTGCCCGACTGTACGCAAGTTGCAAGGGAGAGGTGCCTAATTACTTCGAACGAATGCGCGTGAGGAGCTTGCGGTACCAGGGAGCACCGAGCACTTCCTGCTCGTGCAACAGCCTTTGCTTGTCCCTTTCCAGAGCGAGCTTTTGCAGAAATTCATCCCCCTCTGATTGGTGACAGTCTTTGTATTTGCGGCCGCTGCCACAAGGGCAGGTTTCGTTCCGCCCAACCTTGACGATCTTCCGTTGAGGGGTGGATCCCATGCTGGCTAGCACAGCCTTGGGAGTGACTCGGCTCTTCGATTTCTTAGTCATACTCGATTTGATTAACATTGTTAGCAAACGTGGGATCAATTTTCCACTCGGAGCTTGCAAGCTTTGTAAGGGAGGCTCGCTCCCCTGCCTCCTTTTGCCACGCGTTCCTATCCGAGGTTCTTGGCCCACTTCTCTTCACTGCTGCGCCCTTGGCTTGCGGATCTGTTGGACTCAGCACGAATCTACAGGTCGGCGGAAACCCCGATAAGCCCACTTTTTTCTTGAATTTATGGCAGTGGTAGAATGGTTTCATTATCACCAGAGAGAGGCCTGCCATGAATACCAACCATCCTCAAGTCACGGAACGGCAATCACTCGAGGTAGCCGAGGCATCGCGGCAAACGGAGTGGACAGCTCCCAGTTTCATGCGAGAGCTGTTTCTGGGAAATTTCAGGTTGGATCTTATTCACCCGTTCCCACTGGCTGGGGAACCGCGGCCCGACTTCCAGAGCTTCTATGTCGAGCTTGAACTTTTTCTGAAAACTGAAGTCGATAGCGCACGAATCGACGAGTCAGGCGAATACCCTCCCGAAGTGATTGACCGGCTGCGCCGGATGGGCGCCTTCGGCATGAAGATCCCGAAAGAATACGGAGGATTGGGGTTCAACCAGGTGGAATACGGTCGGGTCATGCAACTGCTGGGCTGCTACGACGGTAATCTGACTGCTCTGCTTTCCGCACACCAGTCGATTGGAGTACCCCAACCGCTCAAGCTCTTCGGCTCGGAGCAATTGAAGAAGAAGTACCTGCCTCGCTGTGCGGCCGGTGAGATTTCGGCATTTGCCTTGACCGAACCTGAGGTCGGATCGGATCCGGCCCGGCTTTCCACGACTGCAGAGCGCCAACCCGACGGGGACTATCTACTCAACGGAACCAAGCTATGGTGTACCAACGGCACACTGGCAGAATTGCTGGTGGTGATGGCAATTGCCCCCGAGACCCGCAAGATCAGTGCCTTCGTCGTGGAAACCGGTTGGGAGGGCGTTGCCGTCGAACGGCGCTGTCACTTCATGGGTCTACGCGCCCTCGCCAATGGCATCATCACTTTCAAAGACGTACGTATCCCGGCTGAGAATCTGATTGGGCAGGAAAGTAAGGGTCTGAAGATCGCTCTTACCACTCTGAACGATGGCCGCTTGTCAATTCCGAGCGCTGCGGTCGGCGCTGTCAAACGCTGCCTCGAAATTTGCAAAAAGTGGGGAAATGAACGAGTCCAATGGGGAAAGCCGGTCGGAAAACACGAAGCCATCGCGGCCATGATTTCCGAGATGGCATGCCTTACCTTCGCCATGGACTCGATTGCCCAGTTGGCCGCCGAAATGTCAAATCGAGGGGGTTATGATATTCGACTCGAAGCGGCCGCCGCCAAAGAGTGGAACAGCTGTCGCGGATGGGAAATCATCGATAACACGATGCAGATCCGAGGCGGCCGTGGTTATGAGACGGAGCAATCTCTGGCAGCCAGAGGGGAGGACGCAATCGGTGTAGAAAGGATGATGCGCGACTTTCGAATCAACAAGATTTTCGAAGGCTCGAGCGAGATCATGCACCTTTTCATGGCCCGTGAAGCAGTCGACAAGCATCTTGAAGTAGCCGGCGCCCTGATCGACCCGAAGAAGAGTACCTCGCAGAAGCTGGCTGCTCTGCCCGGAATGGCAGTTTTCTATGGGTGGTGGTACCCTAGCCGCTGGGTCGGCTGGGGACTTTGGCCCCGCTACTCCGAGTTTGGCAAACTGGCCTCCCACCTCCGCTTCATCGAACGAAAATCCCGCAAACTGGCTCGTGAAATCTTCCATGGGATGGTGGTTCACGGGCCGCGACTTCAGAACAAGCAGGCATTCCTCTTCCGCATTGTGGACGGCTCCAACGAGCTTTTTGCGATGGCCGCCAGCATTTCTCGCGCTCACGCGTTGCAAAAGTCGCAAAGCGAGCAAGCTCGCGAAGCGATCCAGTTGGTGGACACGTTCTGTCGGCGCGCCCGCCGGCAGGTCAAAAAAGCCTTCAAAGCGCTTTGGGACAACGACGACGTGTCCAACTACAGGACAGCCCGAGCGGTTCTCGACGGCCGCTATGATTGGGTAAGCGATGGCATTACTCCTTTGGCGGAGCTGCTGGCCCATGCGCCAAGCATTCCACCTCAGGTTGCGTCCGAAAACGAGGCCCCTCGAGAGGGGAGGCTGGTCAGCCAATGAAGACACCCCCCGATCCCTACCAGGTCGCGACAAACCCTTCAAAGACCGCTTCCCACGCCCTAGGTCAAGTCTTCAAGGAGCAGGGGGCTCTGGTGAGTGAGAATCCTGAGATGCGGGGTGCCTTCAACAAGACCCTGGGGCAGCTGGCTCCCTACTCGGGAACGATCGAGCCCAACGTCGAAGAACTGTCCCTGGGCCGAGCCCAAGTTAGCATGCTCGATCGACCTGAAATCCGTAACCATCTGAACTCCATCCATGCGGTAGCCCTGATGAATCTGGCAGAGTTGACTACCGGTCTGACGGTTCTCTTTTCTTGCCCCGAGAATCACCGCTCCATCATTGTCGGCTTGAACATCCGTTATCTCAAAAAGGCTCGGGGAACAATCACGGCCGAATGCGGGTGGGATCCCCCGGTCGAGGTCAGCAAGAGCGAGTGCGTGTTGGATGTGACATTGTGCGACCAAGCCGGCGATACGGTGGCGGAAGCCCAGTCCATTTGGCTGATCAGATCGGCAATTCAAGCGACTCCCTAACTCCCCGAGGATCATCTGAATGGTTTCTTCGTCGCTCTTCGTGCTCGGAATCCTGTGTCTGAACATTGTGCTGACCGAATGGTTGGTTCGGAATACCCCTCTCCGGCACCTGGGAACATCACTGCTGGTTATCCTCATTACAGCTATCACGTCAAATCTTGGAATCATTCCGACCAATGCAACCGAAGCTCCAATCTATGATGCGATCTTCAAATATGTCGCCCCATTCGCCATTTTTCTGCCCCTCCTTCAGGTTAGCCTGAAAACGATCCTCAAAGCTGGGTTACCCATGATCGGGACTTTCTTGATCGGCTCTTTAGGCACGGCTATCGGCGTTGCCGTCGCCGATGTGGGCGGTGGGTGGCGCGGCAGCGCTGGGTGAGTCCTACGCCGTCCTGGGAGGCATGTTCGTCGGCACCTACACTGGAGGCTCGGTGAATTTCAATGCTATTGCTCTGCACTACGGATTCATTCGGGAAGGGCTCTTGTATACCGGCACAATCGCCGTCGACAACATCTTGACCACCCTGTGGATGGTAGTGACGCTTCTGCTCCCACGGTTGTTCAGGATGAGCCGGTCCCAGGCGCGCGGAACTTCGGCAGCGCCCCCTCGAGATTGGTCGGAAACCGATACCGCCTCTCTCTCGCCGTTCCACCTGGGAATCCTGGGGGCGCTGGGCTGTTTGACTCTCTGGTTCTCCAATTGGTCTACAGGCTGGATCGGGGAGCACTTCGGCATTCAATTTCCGTCCATTCTCATCTTGACCTCGGTTGCCTTGCTAATGGGCCAGTTTCGAATCATCAATGATTTACACGGACACCGCCCACTGGGAATGTTTGCGGTTTATCTTTTCCTGGCGGTAATCGGCGCCTTTTGTGATCTGGGTGCACTGGGCCGCATCGGAGGGCTGGCGGTGACTCTGCTACTCTTCGCGACCGTGACTGTGATGATTCACGGACTGATTGCGTACGGACTGGGACGACTCGTCAGTTCGGACTGGGACATGCTCTCGATTGCCTCGCAGGCAACGTCGGAGGCGCCATTTCGGCATTGGCGCTGGCCCGCGGTTTGAACCGTGAAGATCTTCTGCTCCCAGCAATCCTAGTTGGTTCTCTGGGGTATGCGGTTGGCACTTACCTGGGTTTCTTGATGGTGGAGTTCGTCCTCTGAGGAGGAGTGTGCGTGACCCGGAATTCAGATGCCAAAGACGTTTACTGGGTGGCGGGAATCCGCACACCATTCCTGCGCTCCAGCACCGAATTTGTAGATCTCACTTCCTATGACCTGGTACGATAGGCGAGCGCCGCTTTGATTTCCAGGGCCAGCCTGGATCCGGCCCAGATTGACTACACGATTCTGGGAACAGTGGTGTCAAACATCTCTACTAGTCCCAAAGCAAGTACATCAGTGTTGATTCCAAGGGCCTGAAAAGGCCCGAAATGCCAGTCCTGACGGGTATTCTAGGGTTGCAAAAAAAACTCTGGAAAACACCGAAAAGAAAGGCATTTCAGGTGAACCCAAAAGATATCGAAATCCTGCGCAAACGGCAATCGGAAAGTGAAGATCGATTAGATCGGAGTTGGATGCCGGAGAAGGGCCAAAGGGTGCTGCGCGGGGGCAACATCCATTATGAGATTTCGGATCGAGTCCGAGCCGTGGACTGCGGGGGGCTGGGTGTGATCCAGCTGCTGGTCAAGCAGCTGGAACTGGCCGAAACCATCGACCAACGGGTGAAGGTGCTGGAGCGGCATCTGCCGTACCGGGAATCGGATCATGTGCTCAATCTGATTTACAACGTCCTGACGGGCGGTAGCTGCCTGCAGGACGTGGAGGCTCGACGCCGGGACCCGGTGTATCTGGACGCGCTGGGGGCCCGCAAGGTGCCGGCGCCGTCCACGGAGGGGGACTTCCTGCGGCGCTTCGACAGGAATTCGATCTGGGATCTGATGGAAGCGGTCAATGAGGCGCGACGGAAAGTGTGGTCGAACCAAGACAAGGAGTTTCACCGTCAGGCCACGATTGATGTGGACGGGACGATCGCCCCGACGGATGGACAGTGTAAGAGCGGAATCGGAATGAGCTACACCGGCCACTGGAGCTAGCATCCGCTGGTAGTGTCTGTGGCTGAGACCAACGAGGTGCTCTATTTGGTGAATCGGGCGGGCAACCGACCCTCCCATGAAGGCGCGGCCGAGGTGCTGGATCGGGCCATCGAGTTGGTGCGCGGTGGTGGTTTCCAGAAGGTGTTGCTGCGGGGCGACACGGATTTACGCAGACGCGTCATCTGGACCGCTGGGATCAGGAGGGCGTAGAGTTTCTCTTTGGGGCGGATTCCAGCCAGGGTTGGTTGGTCGGGCCGAAGGACTGGAGCCCAGCGCCTGGAGTCGGCTGGATCGGGCAAAGAAGAAGAAACTGCGAAGACGGCGGCGCAAGAATATCCGCCAGACCCTGGTCAAAAAGAATGGCTATCGCAATCTGCAACTGGAGCGGGAAGATGTGGCCGAGCTGGCCTATCGACCGGCGGCCTGCAGCAGAACTATCGGCTGGTGGTGGTGCGAAAGCAAATTACGGTCACCCAAGGACAGGGACGGCTCTTTGACGAGACCCGCTATCTGTTCTATCTGACCAACCTGCGAAAGGAGTCGGCCAGGGAAGTGGTTTTCTCAGCCAATCGTCGCTGCCATCAGGAGAATGTGGTGGAGCAGCTCAAGAACGGGGTTCAGGCGATGCGGATGCCCTCGGACAGCCTCGAGTCCAACTGGGCGTACCTGGTGATTGCTGCCCAGGCCTGGAACTTGAAAGCCTGGCTGGGCCTGGTGCAATCCGACAAGACGATGGGGCAGCGGATTCTGAAGATGGAGTATCGCCGGTTCCTGCGCCGGCTGGTTCAGATTCCTTGCCAGATCCTGCAGCGGGGGCGACGTCTTCTTTACCGGCTGCTGAACGTCAACGACTGGACCGAAACGCTGCTGAGCGGAGTGCCGTCGCCCAAGCGGGTCCGCTACGGCTAACCCGCCACAGGACAAAGCAAAGAAAATCCACGGAGGTTCAAGGGCTGAGGTCGAAGTCTGTTCGAAAACGGCCGAAAATTCCGATTCTTGCCTCTCGATCCCACTCCGAAGGCCCTCCAGCAGGAGATCACCGTCGGATGCGCCCGACTCGCGCAGCCTTCAGTCCGAAAGTCGACCACAGAGGGCTAAATGACCCTCAAAAAGAGTCAATCGAGCGGCCCAGAAGCTGATACGCTTATTTTGGGACTAGTAACGTCGCGCGGGACGCAGCTTTGGCGGCAGGACTCCCAGAATCGTCCCCCGCCCATACCGTTTCTCAAGCTTGTATTTCTTCCAATCGGGCCATTGCTAGCGGTGCCGAGATGATTCGAGCTGGGCAAGCGGAATTCGTATTGGCGGGAGGAACTGAGTCCCTGTCTGACATTCCCATCCGATATCGCAAGCAGCTCCGGAAGAAAATGCTGGCAGCCCGGCGTTATCGCAAGAAACTCGACTACCTCGGTTTCCTAAAGGGACTTCGACTCCGCCACCTGCTGCCCGAAATCTCTGCCATAGCCGAGTTCTCGACGGGATTGACGATGGGTGCCGATTGTGAACGACTGGCCGGCCGTTACGGAGTCACCCGGCAGGAACAGGACGAATTCGCCGTTCGTTCTCACAAACTGGCGGCCGAAGCCTGGGCAAAGGGCAAGCTGACGGCAGAAGTATGCCCACTCCGGGTCCCCCCAAGCTTTCGCGCAATCGAGCAAGATAACGGTTTTCGACCCGACACCAGCGTCTCTCAATTGGCCAAACTGAAACCGGCATTCAGCAAGCCTTATGGGAACGTCACAGCTGGCAACTCCTCTTTCCTGAGCGATGGAGCGGCGGTCACTCTGATTGGTTCTGGAGCGGCCTGCCGGCGACTTGGGTTCCAGCCTGAGATCGCGATTAGAGACTGGGTTTTCACCGCCCAATCCCCGGTCGATTCTCTCTTGCTGGGACCGGCCATGGCAGTGCCGCGGCTACTCGACCGAATCGGGTATCATTGGATCAGGTCGGGGTGTTTGAATTCCACGAAGCCTTTGCCGGACAGGTGGTAGCGAACCTCAAGTGTCTGGCCAGCCCAGCCTTCAATCGGGAATACCTGGGACGAGAACAAGCCTTGGGAGTAATCCCCATGGATCGCCTCAACCGATGGGGAGGATCGCTGTCGCTGGGTCATCCTTTTGGAGCAACCGGGGCTCGCCTCCTCACCACCGCTTGCCGTCGAATGCTTGCTAAGCAGGGACGCTGGGGACTGATTGCTTCTTGTGCAGCCGGGGGACTTGGCAACGCGATTTTATTGGAACGGATGACAGCTAGCTGATCTAGGAGCCTGTCCGAGCCGGGAGGTGATTCAAATGCCATTTGCCACTCTCGAAGTGGAGCAAGGGATCGCGCTCATCTGGCTCGACCAACCGGGCCAGAGAGTCAACAAGCTCTCTCGCACGTTGGTCGACGAATTCGACAGTCTGATTTCCCAGATCGAGAAAACGAGTGACATCCTTGCGGCTGTATTGATCAGTCGCAAAGAGGACAACTTCATTGCCGGAGCCGATATCGAGCAATTCTTGAGCATGGCCGGAACCGGAGAGGCGGCCGTCTTGAGTCGCCGCGGAAACCAGCTTCTACAACGCCTGGCCACCCTCCCCAAACCCACTCTTGCCGCCATCAATGGAGCAGCTCTAGGAGGAGGGTTGGAGGTGGCGCTGGCGTGTGACTATCGAATTGTTACCGATCATCCCAAGACCCAACTGGGACTTCCTGAAGTCCAACTGGGGTTGCTCCCGGCAGGGGGTGGAACCCAGAGACTGCCCCGTCTGATCGGACTCGAACGTTCGCTTGGCTTGTTGCTAACCGGCAAGAATATCTATCCCAGGCAGGCTGTACGGCTGGGACTAGCCGACCTTCTGACACCAGCCCCAACCTTGCTTTCGACAGCGCTCCAGGTAGCTTCGAAAGTGTCGAAAGGAGGATCACTACGGAAAAGACCTCGTCCCCCCTTATGGAGCCGGTTCCTGGAATCCAACCGACTCGGGCGCAGCCTGATCGCAGAGCTCGCCGCGAGGACAGTTAGAAAGAAGACTCGTGGCAACTATCCGGCGCCGGAACGGATCCTCAATTGTGTCAGTGTGGGCCTCAATCGAGGCCTCGAAGCAGGATTCGGAAGCGGAAGCTCAGGCCTTTGAGGACCTGATGGGTTCCCCCGAGAGCAGACAATTAGTCAACCTCTTCTTTGCCCTCAACCATGCCAAGAAGCATCCCGCGCCCGAGATTGTGCGCAAAGTCAACCGCTTGGCCGTACTGGGTGCAGGGTTGATGGGGTCCGGAATTGCTGAAATCAGTAGCTCTAGCGGCTACCCTGTCATTCTGAAAGATGTGCAGGAGGATGCACTGGCTCGGGCCAAGAGAAACCTCTGGCTGTCGGCAACGAAAAAAGTAAGAAAGGGTATCATTTCCAAGTTCTCGCGGGACCAATTACTGAGCCGTATCCAGCTTGCCACCGAATATGATGTACTGAAAGGCTGCCAACTGGTAATCGAAGCCGTCTTTGAGGATCTCGAACTCAAACAAACCGTACTACGTGATGTAGAAGCCATCACGAGCCCCAGCTGCATCTTCGCCAGCAACACCTCCGCGCTCCCGATTTCGAACATAGCTGAAGCAGCGAAACATCCTGGCACAGTCGTCGGAATGCATTATTTTTCTCCGGTTCCGAAAATGCCCCTGCTCGAGATTATCGCCACTCCCCAGACAGAGGACTGGGTAATCGCAACGGCCAGGAAAGTCGGCCTCGATCAGGGCAAGACCGTGATCCTGGTCAAGGACGGTCCTGGCTTCTATACGACCCGAGTGCTGGCCCCGATGCTCAACGAAGCAATGGAGATCCTGAGCGAGGGGGCCTCGATCGAGGCGATTGATCGGGCTCTCGAGGACTGGGGCTTTCCGATCGGACCCCTGGCGCTAACCGACGAAGTTGGCATAGACGTGGCGGCTCATGTGACGGATATCCTGTCGGATCTCTTCGCCGGGCAAGGGGTCCATCCCGTCAACCGAGGCAAGATCCTGGTCAATGCCAAGCTGCTTGGGAAAAAGGGAGGCAAGGGCTTTTACTCTTATGCCCATCGCAAGAAGGAGATCAACCATGAGATCTACAAACTCATCGGCAACGGGGCCAGGCGTCAGCTTTCCAAGAGGGAGATTCAGGAGCGGCTCGGCCTCCAGTTTGTCAATCAAGCGGTCCTCTGCCTGCAGGAAGAGATCATTGGTTCGCCTCTGGATGGGGATCTGGGCGCGGTTCTAGGACTCGGGTTTCCTCCTTTTCGAGGCGGCCCCTTCCGCTATATTGATGCCCTGGGAGCCGCCGAAATTGTGCGCCTGATGGAGAAGTGGCAGACAGACCACGGTGATCGATTCAGGCCGGCCGAGCTGCTCATGGATTACGCCCGAAACGATGGAAAGTTTTTTTCGAAAGGAGAATGATAGATGAAAGAATTGATCGTGCCGGCCGGTGGCCCCCCACCTGTCGGTCCTTATTCACCGGCCGTAAAGGCCGGGGGGTGGGTCTTTGTGTCGGGCCAGATTCCAATTCTGGGAAATGGTGAACTCGTCCAGGGCCCAATCAGAGACCAAGTCCGGCAGGTTCTGGAAAACCTGAAAACATTGCTCGAGGCCGCAGGTACTTCTCTCGACAAGGTCGTCAAGGCTTCTGTCTTCCTCCGCGATCTGGGTGATTTCGGTGAGATGAATGAAATCTACGACGAATACTTCGGGGCTTCCAAGCCGGCCCGCAGCACGGTCCAAGTGGCACGTCTTCCGAAGGATGTAGATGTGGAGATCGATGTGATTGCGCTGGCCTAAAAAAGGCGGAGTGCACTGTTGCACTCCGCCTCTTGCGCTGCTGCGCATCTATCGATCCAGTCCCAGCCTCGCCGGGATCATCAACGGGTTAAACCAACCTCAGCTCACAGTCACTGAGATCTGGCGCGGCAAGGCCTCTTCTTTACGGGGAAGCTTGATCCGAAGCAAGCCGTTGCTCAGGTTCGCTTCGATCTTGCCAGCATCAACAGTGTCCGGCAGCCGGAAGCTGCGGTGAAACCGACCGTGCCAGCGCTCAGCCCTCCGGTACTGTTCCCGGTTCGCCTCATCGACAGACCTCTCTCCACTGATGTTGAGGACTCCGTTATTCAAAGAAATGTCGATTTCACTCTTCTCTAACCCTGGAAGCTCGACCGTAAATTCAAGCTCAGCATCATTCTCACGGACATCCACAGCCGGGCTGTGGGATGAATAAGCTGTTTCGTAGCGAGAACATTCCAGTGAATTAGATCTCGAATTGAAGAATTTATTCACGACATTATCAAAGTTTGCAACATCTAAATTCGGTGCAAATCGTACTAATCTCATTTTAATCTCCCTTTGTTATATCGGTACTCTTGACTCCTGTTCGGCAACTGTCCACTAACAATTTCATTTAATTGCTAGATATCTTCGAGACCCTATCCCGATCTATCAAGTTTCGCCAAAAGCGCCGACTCTGTTCACACAGGTATCGATAAGATGAATTCCCGGTGTGTCAAGGTAAGGGGCGACTTTTCCTGAAGTGTGTAGATCCAAAGCGGCCTTGGAGCCTGTGCTATTATTCCTCGCAAATGCGGAAGGTCTATCTGGACAACAATGCTACCACTCCGGTGGATCCCCAGGTTGCTCGGGAAATGATTTCCTACTTCAGCGACGGCTTCGGCAATGCTGCCTCGATACACGGCTTTGGCCAGCAGGCTCGGGCGGCAGTAGAAGAAGCCCGTCAGAGGACTGCCGATCTCTTGGGGACACGGGCCAAGAACATCGTTTTTACCAGTGGCGGGACGGAGGCCGACAACACGGCAGTCTTAGGAGTGGCTTCCCGATTACGGGAGCGCGGCAACCACGTCATCACGAGTACTATTGAACATCCAGCTGTTCTGCAATCCTGCAAATCTCTCGAAGAGTCAGGAGTGCGGGTCACCTACGCGGGTGTGGATCGGCACGGGCGGGTGGACTTGAATCAGGTTGCCGAAGCCATTGATTCCGACACCCTTCTGGTATCGGTAATGCACGCAAACAATGAAGTGGGGACCTGCCAGCCAATTCGGGAGATTGCCGAACTCGCACACGATCACGGAGTCATTGTGCACACGGATGCCGTGCAGAGTGTGGCCAAGATTCCGCTCGCTGTGGATGACTTGGGAGTCGACCTGCTGTCGATTTCGGCACACAAATTCCACGGCCCAAAAGGCGTGGGAGCTCTCTTTGTGAAACCGAAAACTCCGATGGCGCCGCTGATGCTGGGTGGTTCTCACGAGCGGAGTCGCCGGGCTGGGACTGAAAACGTCCCTGGCATCGTAGGGTTAGGTGCGGCCTGTCGGGCGGCCCACGAGAGTCTGAGCGTCATGGATGAGAGGGTGCGCAAACTGAGGGACCGCCTCGAAACGGGGATTCGCAATACCGTTGATGGGACGGTGATCAACGGCGACCCGGAGTTCCGAATGCCTCATGTGACCAACCTCAGCTTCCTGGGCCTGGAGGGTGAAGCCCTGCTGATCGCCCTCGATTTCCAGGGAATCGCCGTCTCAACCGGGGCGGCGTGCTCTTCTGGGGCTCTTGAGCCTTCCCACGTCTTGTCGGCGATGAACTTGAGTCGCGACCGGATCCAGGGAGCAATCCGCTTCAGTTTGAGCCGGATGACTACGGCTGAAGAGATCGACTACGTACTCGACGCAGTGCCCGGGGTGGTGCAACGGATGCGGGAGACTGCGGGCCGTAGGGCCTAGGAGCCTGTCCGAGTATTGGGGCGGATAATCCAGGGTGCTCGTGCTTCGTGCTTCGTGCTTCGTGCTTCGTGCTTCGTGCTTACTTAAAGCTCCAGGATTCTTCTTTTCCGCGGATCAACCGATACAAGGCGCTATGCAGGGGGGCCGGGATCCCTGCTTTTGTGGCTTGACTGGCAATCGCACCTCCTAAGAAGTCCACCTCAGTTCGAACCTGATTCCGAACGTCGCCCAACATCGATGTCGGGTGATTGGTTCGCGCACCGATACAATTCATCTCCCATGGATTCTCATGGAGCTCGATTCCCAATCCTCGGGCCACCTCGACGCCTTCATCGATCAAATCGTGCAACAGGTGTCCCAAGCTGGCAAAGCTGCCTTCTTCCGAAAAATGTGGAGAATGGGGGAGATCGGTGATGGCTGAGACTGAATTCACGCTAGCATTGAAGATCAGTTTGGACCATTGAGCCGGCTTGGCATCTTCTAGCGCTTCCGCCTTGAGGCCTGCTCCACGCAGCAACTCAGCCACTTCCGCGACAGCGAAGAAAGGCGTTTTCGAGGGTTCGAAGGGTCCCATCCAGGTAGCGGTATCGAGTTCGTATTCGACGTGTGAATCGCTGTGCCGGGTACCGCTCATGAAGGTCGTAGCACGAATAATCTGCCCGGCTGTCAGCCGGGACATGATCTCCTCGCTTCCCAGTCCATTCTGAGCTGACACGACTACACCGCCATTGAAACACCCCCCAACCGGAGCAAATGCGCGTTCGGTTTGGGTGGCCTTGCAAGCTACGATTCCGATCTCGAACTGAGGCAATTCTCCGGGATCGGTGGTGGCCCTGAGGCGGGCATGGAATTGATGCGTGCCAGACACTTGAATCCCGTCCCGGTTGATGGACTTCGCCTGTTCGGGACGGCGGACGAATGCATAGACTTCGGCGACTCGCGAAAGGTGAGCGGCATACAAGCTACCAATAGCTCCACAACCGACGATACAAACTTTGATCATCCAGCCGAAAGCTTACTTCCGAACCCCGGGGAGATGCAATCGCACAGACATAGAGAGGGGGCCGCAAGCGGAAGCGCCGCGCCGGTTTTAAGCGGAGTTTCGGCGAATCGTCGCCCTGACTTTCCCGCGCTCGCGCTGCCGCTTGGCGCTCTGAAAATGGGCGCTCCACACCCGCGTTCAGGCCCAAGACTTGGACGGTAGGTCAGGGCATGACTCTGCGTCTCATGAGCCGGACTCCTTTCTTCGGACCTCCGCTCTGTCATCAGCCAACCGATTTTCCGAACCCGAACAAATCAACTCTGCAAATTCTCTGCGTTTCCGCGTCTCTGCGATTACATTTAACCCAAGACAACTTCGCTGTTGCCTTTCGGCTCAGCGGAAGGCGATCTCCAGCCCGGCGGTGAAGGAGCGGCCGGGTGATTGGAATCCGGCAATTTCCGTGTAGTCCCGATTGAAGATATTTCGTCCCCGCAGCACCACAGCCAGATCGCCGCGGTCGTTCTCGAAGGGAAGGATCGGCAGAGTCAGGGCAAGATCCGTGACTAGGTAAGCAGGCAGTTTGATCCGGGAGCACGAGAAATCGGGCAAGAACTGGACATCGGGGCGCTCTCCTTGGTAGCGGATGTCGGCTCTCAGGGAGTAGCGTTTCCGTACTAATTGAGCGAATAAAAGCGCAGAATGTCGGGGGCGGCGAAGCAGCTCCTCGCCCTCCACAAAATTGTCGCCGGCAGCCAGGCCGGTATCCGTCACCTCCGTGTCCAGGAACGTGTAATGGCCTCCGACGCGAACGAGATCTCCCAGCGGAAGAGTAGCCTCGAGCTCGAGTCCTCGCGACCTGGCAGCCTCGACATTCTGGTAGTTGGGGCTGCCCGACGCCCCGACGAAGGAGAACTCGATAAGGTCACTGTACCAATTGAAGAACAGGGTGCCGGAGAATTGAACTGGACCACCAAAGAAATCCATTCCTAGATCGAAGGCCAGATTCTTTTCCGGATCGAGATTCGGATTCCCCACGATTCCGAAATCGGGAAAGCCGATGATCTCGGCGAAGGCCGGGGCCCGAAAACCGTTCCCCAGACTGGCCCGCAGCTTCCAATCGGGATTCACCAGAAAGGCCGCCGCCAAGGAACCAGTCACAAAGTTCTGGAAACGATCGTTGTCATCGAGCCTAATTCCGCCGGTGAGAAAGAAACGCTCGCCCCGCGAAAACTGGTTTTGAGCGTATACGCCGACACTTCGGCGATTCAAACTGTCCGTTCCGCTCGATTCACGCTCGAAAGAGACTCCGGTGGTGAACAAGTTCGATCGATTGAGGCTAAAGTTGTTCTGCCAGTCCAGGAAGTGACGACTCTCCTGTGCTCGAAAACTAGAATCAAAGAAATCGGTAATTCCGTCGGCGACGGTAAAACTCTCGAAGTCCCGGTGATGGTACCCGTACTGCAGCCGAGTCGCGTAAGTAGTGCCCACCCGGTGCTGATACTCGAGGGAGTGGATCTGTTGAGTGGTGGTGCGAAAGTCGTTCGGATCGACGATAGTCCCGATGAAATCGGTGGGGAATTCGTATTCGGCATTGCTGAATCGAGTGGTGGAGATCAGTGTTGCCTGGTCGGACAACGTGAAGGAAAAGCGAGCTGAAGCTTCCCCACGATCGTACTCGTTGTTGAGGTCGATAAAGCCGTCACTGGTGGAATACAGCCCCCCCAAGGAGTACTGGATTCGGTCGCTGCCGCCGGTGATGCTGCCGCGACCGAATCGAGTCCCGTAGGATCCTCCCAGGAACGAAAAACTGCCGCTGGGGCGGGCCGGGGCTCCTTGCTTCGTGATGATGTTGATCGTGGCGCTTACCGCATCAGCTCCGTACAAGACTGATGACGGTCCCCGCACCACCTCGATTCGCTCGATGTTACTGGTCCCAAGATCGGCTAGGTCGACGGCTCCTCCCGGTTGATTGATTCGGACTCCGTCGATCATCACCAGACTGAAATCAGACTCTCCTCCTCGGACGAAGATGGAGGTTGCTCCTCCGTCGCTTCCGGTTTGAGAAACGCTGAAGCTGGCTAGATTTGCCAGCACCTCGTGTACGTTGACCGCTCCTTGCTCAGCGATCTGTTGAGCCGAGATCACGGTCACATTCTGACCCACCGTTCGCAGCGATGCCTCGCTGCGAGTTGCGGTTATGGTAATTTCGTTTTCGATGCGTGGAACCTTTGGCGGTGCCTTTTTTTGTCCGGACTGTTGCTGGGACTGTGATCCGGAGCCTTGTTGCGCCAGGCCCGACTCGATACCAAGTGGAACGAAGAGCGTCAGAAAGAGCAGACAGGACCCTATCGAATGAGTTTTGTAGACAAGCATTTAGGTACTCCCTGAGCACTGTGGTCGGGAAAATACGCCGTTTTTTCCGGATCTCCACAGTACTAAGTTAATCTCTCAGGGTTTCCGAGTCGGCTGCAGAGTTGTGACAGCCAAGTGGTCTGCTTGCGGTAGGAAATAGACTTTGCAGGATCTAGCGAATTTGAATGCTGACCGAGATCCATGGATTCCTCCCGTCTCCCCTTCGGAAACGCTCAAGAGGGCATGGTGGACCGGTCTCCTGGCTCACGGGCTCATCTTCCACGCCTTCCCACATCATCGGATGCAGTGGCTCGTTGTGGACCTTGACCCGTTCACAGTTGCGAGGGCAGCACCGGACTTGCACCGGATTTCCCGTTCATCCAACCATGTCAGTCTTGGTTAGTGCCGACAGATAGTACGGTCCAGTACACCAGTGTGTCAAGGATCTGTCCAAGAATGTTCCAGCCCTTTGACGAGAGCCCACAGGCAGCGATTCAGGGGGGTCGGAACGCCGGTTTCTTCCCCCCACCGGACAATCGCGCCATTCAGAAAATCGACCTCAGTCTGGCGACCGGCCAGGATGTCTTGCAACATGCTGGCCTTGTGTTTCCCAGCGGCATTTGCCGCTTTTCGAACCATCGCCTTGGGGTCGCTATCGAGGGTGATTCCGAGCGCTTCGGCCACCGCCAGGCCCTCATCGATCAACTGATCGTAGAGGATTTCAGTCGGCTTGAAGAACGTGGCAGCGGCGTGGTGGAGCAGGGTCAAAGCACCCACCGGATTGGTAGAAGCGTTAAAAATCAGCTTGGTCCATTGAGCTCCCCGCGCATCTTTCATGGCGATTGTATTCATCCCGGCTCGGGTGAGTGTGTTAGCCAGTTGTTCCACCAATTTCAGGGGTGTTCCGGAGGGCTCGAAGGGCCCGATCCAAGTGTCACCAACAATGTCATAACAGACGTGTCCGGGTTCCACCAGATGGCCGGCTGGAAACGTCGTTCCACGGATCACGAACTTCACAAACTCGGCCAGTATCTCTTCATTCCCAGCGCCGTTCTGGACGGAACAGACGGCCCCATTAGCGAAGGCGTGAGCGGTTGCCTCGATGGCCGGGCGGGTATGCATACTCTTGGTGACGATGATCCCGAAATCGCACTGCGGCAACTCCTTGGGATCACTGGTGGCAAGCATTTGACTTGTGAAGTCGGCTTCGCCCGAAAGCCGCAGACCCTGCTTCCCGATCTGATCGGAGTGGGCTTGGTTGATATCAAAGGCAAATACCTCGACATCCTCGAGTCGAGCCAGGTGGCCGGCGAAAAGACTCCCGATTGCTCCACACCCAACGACACAGATTTTCATGCACTCTTCTCCACTTCTAACCTGAAACTTGAATGAGATGACAACCAGGGACAAGCTGTCTCAAAAACCCACTGCCAAGCTTCAAAAGAGTGATTTCAAGATCGTGGGCCTTCCAGGCCGCGAGCGGACCGTAAGGACCGACTACAAAGCTCTTATTTTCAATAAGATCGCCACCTCGGAAGGTGCCTCCCACTATTCTTAAACTCCGTTTTCCTGAAAGGGTAAACTGGCTGCCGTGGCTAGTTTTGAGACAGCTTGAGGGAGGTCATCCTGCAAGGCTCCGCCCGAGCCGTCGTGCAGACTTGGGCAGATCGCCCTTGTACCCTCCTAAGCACTCCTGCTTGGCATTCTCCGATTCCACAGCCTCCTTCTAAGAAACATTCAAGCACTGCCCACGGGTAGATCGCTCCCTGTAGGCCAAGCCTCCGGCCAACTGCCGCGGGCTGGGCTCACCTGAGAAGAACCTGCCCCTCAAGGGTGCCCAGGTTTTTCTTCTCCCCGATACAACTTCCAAGGGACGGGGGTAAGCAACTCACCTCCCTGCTTTCCGATGCGATACATATCCTGCGTATACAGGCAGGCCTCCCCATTCTGATCGATGACCTGCGGGTGAAACGAAAAGATCATGTTCTCTCTCAGGAGGACGTCCACATTGGCTCCGATGGCCGGATATTCGAGCATGGTCAGTCCGATGGAGTGGCCCGAGAGATGCCCCAGGCCAAAGCCATTGCGGAGGAAGATATCGGCTGCGGCGCGGTGTACATCCGATGCTCGCACTCCATCCCGCATCGTCTGCTGAGCGGCACTCAATGCCTCCGGATAGCAATTCATCATGCGCTGCGTCCGAGCACTGACGCGACCCTCAATCAGAGGGCGTGAGAACTCGACCCAGTAGCCCTCCGAGCCAGTGATCTCGAGTGAGTAGAACACCAGATCGTCGGGGCCGACCCTGCGATGACCGGGAACCTTGAAGTGTGGCTCAGCTTCGCCTCCGGTGCCGGAAAGCACGATGTTCATCATCCTGGTCCCTCCACCTCCGGCAAAGAAACGCCCGACCGCAGGCCCCATGATCTCAGCTTCGGTCAGACCTGGACGAAAAGCTTTAACCAGGGTCCAAAAACCCTCTTCGATAATCTGAATGCTGTCCCGAACCTCGACCAGTTCTTCTTCGCTCTTGACAGCCCGCGCCATGTCGAATTCAAAGTCGAACGCAACCAGAGCACAGTTGGCCTGTTCCAATTCGCGGTAATCGCGCACCGCCAGGACATGTTCTAGCCCATAAACCGCGAGCCGCTTCCAGCCGTTTGCATCGACGCGATCCCGAACCCACGCCCCTGGAACGTCGGCCCAAACGTGGTCGCGAATCCAGGGCTTCTTCTTGTCTCCAACCCAGCGTGCTTCGGCCGGAAAAATCAAAGTAGGTTCGCCTTCCAGGGGAATCAACACATAGGCACAACGATGGACGATTTCAAAACCCGAAACGTATCGAATCGCACCCTCGAAACCCGCATACTGGTTGCCGCACACCAGCAGAGCATCGACTCCTGTCTTGGCCATAGCACGGCGGATGTTCTCGTAGCGTCTCTTGATTTCTTCTTGGCTGGGCATTCAACGTCCTCTCTGATGTATTAGGTCGAGAATCCAAGGCCAGGATTATAACTCGGCGAGTGACAACACTCGAGGCGGCTACTATGATCAGTCGTGAAATGAATCGGAGAATGTTGGCATCTCTCCTCCGGCTCCTGATCTTGCTGGTGGCTGCACCGCTGGGTACCTGGGCTTGTGAACCCGCTGATCCGACTGGTGATCTAGGTCTTCTCAAGATTCAGGCGGGAAGCTTTACCTTCGCCTCACTGGCTTCGGTAATGGCTCATGTGATCAAAGACAAAGGCTTTGATCGGAAGCACAACCTGGATCTGCAAGTCGTGCCCTATGGCTCGGTAGCAGCCTATTACGCTGGGTTGGCAAGCGGAGAAGTCGATACCATTGCCGGGGGGCCTCTCATCTTTAAAAAGATGCGGCTGCAGGGCGTTCCGATAGTGATCACCAATACTTACGCGACGATGTCTTCGCTGGTGGTGATCAGTACTTCTCCCAATACCCAAAGTCTTGCCGATCTAAAAGGGATGCGACTGGCGGCAGACATGGGATCCTCTGAATACCAGATCCTGCGACTGCTGGCGGAACGGCAGGGCATTCTGCTGGGAACCCAGATCGAAGTTCTACAAGCGGGTCCGGCCGTGGCCCGAGCCCACCTCCAGAGTGGTGAAGCTGACGCCATCCTGACGTTTGAGCCGACCGCATCTTTGGTATTGAGAGAGGTGCCGGGGGCTCGAATCGTGGCCCAGGCCCAGCAAGGGCTGCAGGACATCGGGATGACGAGCGGTTGGCTGTTGGTGTCGATGATGCGAGAGGATTGGATTGCTCAGCATCCAGAGGGTCCGCAGCTCTGGCGGGCGGCGCTGGCAGACGCCGCGCAATTCGTTACTGAGCAACCAGTGGAAGCGGACCAGATTTTCGCCCAAGCCATGAACTTTCCAGGTGGCATTCTGCTCACGGGTCTTCGAGAGGATCGGGTCGAACTGATCATTCGGACGGCGCTACAAGAAAAAGAGTCTCTCAGACTACTTTTCAACATCGCTCAGGAGTCCGGCTTCGCGGCGGGCATTCCTGGCGCTGATGCCTTTTACAGGACTCAATGACAGGAGCATGAACGATGAAGCTGCACTTTCTCGGTCTTATGGTCGGTCTAATCGGAACAGCGAGCGGAGCTCAGCTCGAGATCACTGTTCAATCGCTACGCAGGGCTGACCTGCCCAACAATTTTCCATTTCAGATTCTGAACGAGGGATTTGCAGTGCTTCGGGTCGCACTGCGAAACCCCAGCGAAGTCGAGTCGGCGCTGGACTTTTCCGGATTCAGCTTCCGTGGCCCCGGCAACAAGAAGCTGAAGCGGGCATTGCCCACCGAGATCACTCCCAAGCTGATTAAGTACTACCAAGGGGGTAGCTTGGGAATTCATGGAGAGGTCATTGTGGGGCGTCGACCGTCTCCCGCCGATCTGCGACGAGCTCCGACCGTCAGTGGAGACCGGACCGGCACCTCGATTGATGTATCTACGGGGTCGCGCCTGCGTGCCATTCTGGAAAACTTCGAGTTGTCGGAAGAGCCGCTGGCAGGAGGGGAGGCCCGAGAAGGATTCATCTACTTGAAGAGCAAGAAGAGTGGGACCCGCCTTCGAGGCAGCAGCATTCAACTGCAGGATTCCCAAGCGACGATTCCCTGATCTGCATGAACATCGATCCCAACTACACGCTGTCAAGTGACAAAGGAGCCAGACCCTTCCGTGCGCGTGACACTCTGGTTGTACTGATCGGCTTCGCTCTTGTCTGGGAAATCGTGGCCCTCGCCACCCCCGACTATGTAGTACCTGGGTGGGGAACGATCGCCCGCAGTTTCATCCGTTTGGTTCGAGAACATCCCGGATGGATCGCCGGAACCAGCTTGCGGGTTCTCATCGCGCTAATCCTTTCCTTCCTGCTGGGCTCGGGAACAGCCTGTTTGCTTTTCTTCTGGCGAGGCCCCGCCCGTTATGTGTTACCGCTGGTACGCATGCTGATGGCCATTCCGGTCATCTGCTGGATTCTCTTCGCCGTTCTCTGGTTCCGGGGAACCGAATTTCGAATTTCTTTTGTCCTGTTCATCGTCTCGGCCCCAATTTTCTTCCTGGACCTTTGGGACGGAATGGAGAACATTCCAAAGGCCTGGCAGGAAATGACCCGCTCTCTTCGACCCACTCGAGCACAGTTCTTTCGGACCCTGATTCTGCCCTCCTCCCTGCCCGGAATCCTGACCAGCTGGAAAGTCAATCTCAGCCTGGCTATTCGGGTCGTCACGATTGCTGAGCTGGTGGGAGCCACCTCGGGTATCGGCTATGGTCTGACGGTAGCCCAGGCTGAGTTTTCAATCGCCGACATTTTCGCTTGGACACTGGTCCTGATTCTGATGCTGCTGGCCAGCCACGGACTGGTGACTGTGTTCGAACGGAAGCTACTTCGTTGGCGGGCGGTGGCTTGATGACCGAGAGGCCCCAGGCGAGCCTTGACGGGAATCAGGGAAGGCGGGAAACTCGATCTCCCATCTTACGAGCGGAGGGCCTCACCGAGATCTACCAGGGGCTGAGTTCGCAAAAGCAGGTCACAGCCATTCGCGAGCTCGACCTTGAAGTCGAAAAGGGGGAACGGGTCGCCATCGTTAGATCGACCGGCTGCGGAAAGTCGACTTTCTTTCGCATCGTTTGTGGCCTGGAACGCCCTACCGCAGGTCGGGTGGAGGTGGAAGGGCGTTGCCCCTACGAGGAGTTCGATTGGTTTCGGGGTCGCCTCGGAGTCGTTTTTCAGGAGGATCGCCTGTTGCCCTGGAGGACGGCTTTGCAGAATGTCACCCTGGGACTCGAGTTTCTGAGCCCTTCGCCGGCGGACACTCAGGATCAAGCTCGCAGCTGGCTGGAACGGCTGGGTCTGGGAAAGTCGATGCATTCGTATCCGGGCGAGCTATCAGGTGGAATGCGCCAACGTGTCGCCATGGCTCGGGCCTTTGCTCCGTCCCCGCATATCCTTCTCGCCGATGAGGCCTTTGGTCAGCTGGATCCGGTGACCTCTCGACACCTCCGAGAAGACTTCCTGTCGCTGTGCATCAAGCAGAGGACTACCGTGCTCCTGATAACTCACCAGCTGGAAGAAGCTCTCGAAGTGGGAGAAAGGGTGGTTGTCTTCGGCCGACCCGGGCACATTGTCGAGGAGGTCCGGACCTCGCCGAATTTGTCCCATGAGGAGCGTGAGCTACTCCGGAAAAGGCTGGAAAGAGCCCTGATCGAGAATTCGGACCTGGGTGAGTGAGAAGGATTCTCTCAGGCCCCGGGAGCCATTGAAGAAAGAAACTTGACCGAAGGCCTTGGAGTGCGGAGTGCAGCTCCGCCTTGTGCACAAGGCGCCGATTCTCGGCGCACTCCAAGGCGCGGGGCGCAATGTTCAAATGAGTTCATCTCAGTTCGCAACGATAGCCTGGGACTCGCGTCGCGCTCCCAACAATTGGTACGTTATTTCAGAATCGCTCGTCTAGGGAGCAACGGGAGCCGGAGCCCTGGTGCCAACGGGGTCTGATTTCCCGCGCTCGCGCTGCCGCTTGGTGCTCCGAGAGCCGGCATTCCAACGCCACGGTCCGGTTATCGACTCACAGAGAACTTCAAGGCACGACTATCAGAGCCGCAAGCGGGAGCGCAGCGTTCGGCCGATCCAGGTTTTGTCCGAGCGAAAGTCCCACCACCGAACTTGACTCAAGCGTCAAGACAAATCCCAGAAAGACTTTCCTAGGAAAAACTCACGGGGTGAAGCTCTGGTAGAGCTGGTCCACGAAACCCGGAGGTTGCGGTTCGCTTCTCCAATCCACGTCCCGACTGCCATCCGCAACATCCCAGCGAAAAATCCAATTCACCCCAGCTGGTCCCAGATAATTGTCACTCCGGGAATAGACGGCGTCAGCCAGTGCCTGTTCGAGGCTGATGAACCGATAGCCCCGAGCTGCGATCTGATCGAGCAAGCGGCCCAGCGAGCGTGCATTGAGGGGATTTGCGTGAAGCAACATTACCTGGGGAATCGATCGGCCCACAACTCGCACCGACGCTTTCTCGATGAACTCGATCATCTTGCCGGTGTAGTCAAGATAGGCCGTTATTACGCGATCGGCCAGCATGCGGTCAGAACGTCTTTCCGCCTCCAGTAGCGCCACGTTGAAGATCCAATCGGAGTTTTCCATCGTCACAGGCGCGATTTGATGCCCCCGGCGAGCTAGAAAGGATTCCACTTGATCTCGGTCCTGATGGCGCAGACCGGTATGTAGATAGGGGTGGCGAAAATAGGTCAGTTCCCGGCCTCGAGCCGCGAGCAGAACCCGGGTGATGGTTTCACCGCGCAAGATATCTTCGATGAACTCTGTGGGTGAAACACGGTTCAGGTCGGGATGGGAAAAGGTATGGTTCCCCAGCTCCGCTCCGGCTTCGCTCCATTTAGAAAGAATCCACGTACGAGCATCTATCTCACCCGGAACAATCAGTTTCTCTTCGTTGACCAGTCCCACGGATGGGGCTTGGATGCGTGACAGTTGCGACAGGATTTGATCGGTCATAACCTCAATCTGAGGCAACGGGAGTCCAGGTCCGCCCAGAGGGAGATCGTCAAAAGTCAGCGCCATCTGCCGCTGCGGAGTCTGGCTGAAGCCGGCCGTCGGAAGAGCGGTGACGATCGAGAAGATCAGCAGAGCGAGTCCGAAGAAGCGGCTAAATCGGTTCTGCAGGTTCATGCTCGGCATTATAATGCCTGGAGCTTGTGCTTCGTGCTTTAGTGGCTAGTGCTGTGGCAGGAGTTACCATTGAATACTTCACCGTTGGGTCCTAATCGTTTCAAGCTTGGGATCTTCTCCTTGAATGCAGAAGGCGGTATCTCCATCACCACTGTTCCAGAACGTTGGAAGGCAGGTTGGGATGAGTTGGTGCAGGTGGCTCAATTGGCTTACCGGGCAGGAATTGAGTTCATCCTGCCGATCGCCCGCTGGAAGGGCTTCAAGGGTGAGACCAATACCCGTCAATGGTCTTTCGAAACCTTGACTCACGGGGCAGCTCTGGCCGGTTGTACTCGGAACATATTTCTTTTTTGTACTGTTCACACCCCACTAGTTCATCCGGTATTCGCCGCCAAAGCCATCGCCACGGTTGACCACGCCAGCCGAGGAAGGGCCGGACTAAATATCGTGTGTGGCTGGAATGCCGATGAGTTCGAGATGTTTGGCGTGACCCCGGCCCAGGACCGCTACGCCCAGGGGCTCGAGTGGTATCGGGTCTGGTCGGGACTGCTGGCAGGCGGGACAAGTTTTGATTTTGAAGGGGAGTTCTACCAACTCAAGAATGTCGATGGACTTCCCTTGAGCGTCCAGAGGCCCCGTCCGGTAACAATGTCGTCTGCTTTCTCGCCAGCGGGCAGAGAATTTGCGGCCCGGACGGCAGATTTCTTATTCACGACCTTCGCCGAAATCGAGAGTGGCGAAGAACACATCAAAGACATCCGCCAGCGTTCACTCAAGGTCGGTCGCGAAATTGGGGTCTTCACGACCACGCACGTCGTCTGTCGAGAAACCCAACGTGAAGCGGAAGACTACTATCGCCATTATGCCGTGGATCAAGCCGACCAAGGGGCAGTCGACTATCACATGCAGATGAAGCAGAAGTTCGCCCATTCTCATGACCCCCATGTATTTGCCCAATATAGACAGCGATTTGCCGGGGGTGTGGGAACTTATCCGCTAGTCGGAACGCCGGAGAGGATCGTGGACGAGATGATCCGGATGGAGGGCATTGGCTTTGTCGGGACCACCGTGTCTTTCGTCAACTTTGCCGACGAGCTTCCCTTCTTCGTGGAAAGGGTTCTACCCTTGCTCGAAGAAGCTGGCCTGCGTCAGCCAACGCAGGAGGATCCAACGGGAGCGACGCGATGACCATCCCCTGAGGTGAAACTTGAATTAGCACGGCCATCTTCAAGCTGTATCAGAGCTAGGAGAACCGGCAGTTTGGACTTTCAGGAAAACGGAGTTTCAAAACCGTGGGAGGCGCCTTCCCAGGCGGCGATCTGGCGGAGGCGCTCGTCAAGAAAAAACGGGAGGCCGCTCGGCCTCCCGTTTTGCCAGGGAAGGTTGGAGTCTAGGAGCCCGTGCCCCCAGTACCTGATCCTCCCGATCCCGATCCTCCGCCCCTCGACCCGCGGCGGCCACGCCCACGACGGTTGCTCAGTTCTTCCAGGGCAGCCAATTGTGCATCGGTGAGCAAGGCCCGGAAACTATCCTGGAGTGCCTGCTGGGCATCATGAACCTGACCTCGCAATCCGTGAACATCGATCACGATCTGGCCAATCTCGGTAGCCCCGGCAGTGCCCGCGTTCAGCTCGGTTCTCAGTTCCTTTTCTAGAGCACGAATCTCTTCGTGGAGCGGCTTTGTTGCTTCACGATGCGCCTCGAGCAGCATCTCGAGCTCAGCAAATTGCTCCTCGGAGAGGTCTAGGGCTCGCTCCAGGACGCGACGGGAAGGAAGGCCGTTTGCGCCGGCCGGGCCAATCCCACCTCGCCCGCCCCCTCCCCGAGGTCCTTGGGCAGAGGCTGGGATCAGTATCAATAAGCAACTCACCAGTGCGATTGCAATTGTCAGTGTCCGTTTCATATCTGGCTCCTTTCTGGAATCTACCATCTTCGAAATTGGAGTCGCTCCATCCGCTCTCTATTGCCTTTTCTCTACGACCTCAGAGTAGATCAAGCTCGGTGTATGAGTCTTGATGGCCGAGATAATTAATTGTAAGAAATGTAAAATGCGGGAAGCGTTAGAGTTAGAGGAATCCGAGCTAGTGCTAGAATCAGAATCATGCGAGTCCCTTTTCGGCAGACCGGACGGACCGTGCTGGTGGGTTCAGGCGTGGTTATTCTGCTGATCGTTCTGGGTACACTCCAGTACAGCTGGATCGATCGGGTGAGCGAAGTCGAGCGCGATCGACGTCAGAATCAACTGGCAGAGGCAGCGCTCCGTTTCAGCCGAGACTTCGACTCCGAGTTATCCAGATTATTTTTCTTTTTTCAGCGATCGGCGTTTCAGTGGCCCCAGCTTGAAACGGGGATTGGCAACAGCTATCAGAGATGGAAAGAGGATCAGGCCTACGGCGATTTGCTCAAGGAGATCTGGCGGATTGAGCTAGAAAATGAAGCGGGAGGTCTGGGTAAGCCGAGTCTATTCGAACCCGCCACAAGCACCTTCAACGAGAGGGAGTGGCCGAGTCATTTGACATCGACCCGGACTCGCCTGGAGGGAGGGCTGCGGGGTTCCTCGTTTTTCTCGGAACGAGGCTTCGGGCCCTTTGATGGGATGGTGCCGGCCGTTCTGATTCCGGGCGGCCAGCCGGGGAGTCGCGGTAGGCGCTCCCGTAGTCCACGCCCCTCTTCTCTCCTGATTCTAGTGCTGGACGAACAATTTATCGGCGAAATCTTTCTTCCCGAGCTGGCTGGGCGCCATTTTGGAATCGAATCCAGCAACGAGTTTCGTCTGTGGGTACGAGATCGCGCGAGCGGAATCGTTCACTTGGAGTGGCCCGATCCACAAGACCATGCACTGCCCATCCAGCCCGACGTTACGCAACCCCTGTCTGTCCTTCAAAATAGACGGGATTTTGCTCCTGGACCGGGCGGTCCTCGGCGCAGCCGAAGAGGCCGACCTCCTGCCCCTCCTCGGGAACAGATCCGTACCCCCCGAGAGGCGGGAGAATGGGAACTCCTGGCTGTGCATCGAGCAGGCTCATTGGAAACTGCAGTCCGCCAAGTGAAACGTCAAAATCTGTTAGTCACGACGGTGATCCTCTTCATCCTTGCTGCCTCAGTGCTGGTCAGTCTGGTCTCGGCCCAACGGGCCCGTGATTTGGCCCGGCAGCAAATGGATTTCGTAGCCAGTGTCTCGCATGAGCTGAGAACACCTCTGACCGCCATCCGGAGCGCCGCCCAAAATCTCAAAGACGGCATAGTGTCTGACAGTTCTCAAATTTCTGAGTATGGGAGAATCATCGAGAAGGCAGAGTCCCGTCTCAGTGCAATGGTGCTGCAGGTCTTGAATTTCGCACGCTCGCAGGCGACCGGCCCAATCGAGCCGGTCGAGTCAATCGCCCTGGCCCCTCGGGGCCACGCTGTAATAGACGAGCTTTCCGATTCGATCCTTCCGGGCTCGAGCCAGATCGAAGTCCGCATTCCCGAGCCCTTGCCGCCCGTCCGTGCCGGCCGCAACGGGCTCCGCCGAGTGTTGGAGAATCTGATTCAGAACTCCGTCAAGTATTCGACCCCGCCGGTGACGATTGAAATAGAGGCCCTGGCCGAGGGGCGCTATGTTCGGATCGGGGTGCATGACCAGGGCCCAGGCATCGACGCGAGCGATCTACGGCACATTTTCGAGCCTTTCTTTCGGGGAAAAAACGTGCAGCACTCCCAGGTTCAAGGAAGTGGGTTAGGGCTCAGCCTGGTCAAGAGAATCGTGGAGTCTTTTGGAGGAAATGTCCGCGCCGAAAGTGAAGCGGAGCGGGGAACAACCTTCTGGATTTCGCTGGAACGTGCTGATGGAGAGCAGGCATGACAAACCAGCTGGCGCCAAATCCTGTTTGGATTCTGATTGTCGAGGATGACGAGACGCTCTACATTCCGTTACGCGACCGGCTGAAAGTCGAAGGCTACGCAGTAGCCATCGCAACCCATAGCGAGGAAGTCGAGACGGAAATGGAGAAGCGAGAGATTTCGTTGGTCCTTCTCGATGTCTTGCTGCCCGGTAAAAATGGCTTCGACATCTGCCGGGAACTTCGCCAGCAGGGCCACCAGCTCCCGATCCTGATGCTCACGGCGCGGGGAGAGACAATAGATAAAGTGGTAGGACTGAAGCTGGGTGCAGACGATTACCTGACGAAGCCCTTTGAAATGGTGGAGCTGCTGGCCAGGATAGAAACTCTCTTGCGCAGGACTCAAACGTCGCTGGCGCCTGGAGGAGCCACCTATCGGTTTGGGAATGTTCGGGTCGATTTCCGGAGTGCGCAAGTGTTCTGCGATGAGACTGCAATCGCTCTTTCGGCATTGGAGTTCCGGCTGCTCAAATATTTCATTGCGAATCGAGGGGCCTTGCTGTCGCGCGATACCCTGCTCGACAACGTCTGGGGTTACGACGCAATGCCCTTCACTAGAACCGTAGATGCTCACATCGCGTCGTTGCGCCAGAAGATCGAGCCCAACCCATCCAAGCCCCAATTCATCCTGACTGCTCACGGCCTGGGCTACCGCTTCGTGGGCTGAATGAAACAACTCGAAGGTAAAGACACTTATGCAATCACTTCTTCGATTCCTCGGCCTCGAGGACCGCGCCACCCAGGAAGAAAACCGCGAAACCGAGACCATCCGAAGGATTACTCAGGAGCTGGATCAACTCCCTCCTGAGGAGGCACGCTTCATCGCCAGCTTCTCCTACATTCTGGGCCGGGTCGCAAATGCCGACCTGGACATCAGCAAAGACGAAACCGAGTCGATGGAGCGGATCGTGGAGGAACAGACAGGTCTTCCCATGAAACAAGCCGTGATCGTAGTCCAGATGGCGAAGTCTCAGAACCGGCTGTTCGGGGGGACGGAAAACTATCTAGTGACCAAGGAGTTCAACCGGATTGCCACAGCCAAGCAGAAGCTGGCCCTCTTGAATTGCCTGTTCGCGGTTTCATCGTCCGATGAGCACATTTCAGTGCGCGAAGACAACGAGATTCGCCAGATCAGCCGCGAACTGCTGCTCGAGCACCGAGACTTCATCCGTGCTCGCTCTCGGTACCGAGACTACCTGGCGGTTCTCAAGAAACCCGACGAGGAGTCCTAGCACCGATAAAGGGTGACTTCTCTACAGTAGAGTCGAGTTGGGCCAAGGAAAGAGTCCAGGGCTTTCAGGGGTCCAATGCCCAACTTTCGGGGAAAGAGTCCAGGGCACCGGCCCTGGGAAAGGAACAAGAAACGAGTTGAGCCTGCCCTGAAGGGGCGAACGATAAAGCCCAGGTTAGACCGCAGGCGCTACACGGGGTCAGAATAGAAAGACTGAACAGCAGGCTGAAGGTGTACACGAAACCAGAGGGACCCATTCTCGCACCCTTTCGGGGTGCCCACACCTCCTGGCCTCGGCCCCCAGGGTGGCGCTTTCGGCTGGGCTAGAAATCTGCATCCCCTTCAAGGATCAGACAAACTGAGCTCTTGCTGGCGAACCCCCGCTCTCAAGAGCGCGCATCGCAGTCCAGTAAGGAAAGAGATTCCGGCCGATGCTCCGGGTTCGCCGGACCGAGCTGGCTCCCCCATTCTCTTCGTTCTCATCCCTTGTCTTCCGGATCGGTGGAGATCCCAGGTTTCTTTCTCGAATCATCCGGCCAACGGCCGGCGGTTGAGCTAGATCGGATAATTCACGCGTTTTCGAAGCGAAGGGCCGGAAACACCACTCTGACAAGGTTTCGTTCACGCCCGAGGGCCCCGCAGTCATAGTCGTGCACTCTGTCGAGGAGCCCGAGGGTGGGTAACGCAGTCAGAGCGGATGATCCCGGTCCTGCAGCCGAAAACTCGTGAATTATCCGCGCTAGGATGCACGTGCGCCTTTTTGGTTTGAGGGGAAGTTTTGCTGGGCTGGGGAGCCCGTCCGAAGGAAGCGGGAACCTGTGACTCCGAGCTGCGTCTATAATCTCAGCCACGGCCTTAGGGGGTCCGGCAGGAAGGACGAAACAATGACGATGCGAATGATCTGCTTGCTCGTGTTTTTGACTCTGGCTGCTGCTTGTAGCCGGGTGGAAGAGCAGGTGGTTAGTGCTCTTTTCCAGAACTATCTGTCGGCCCAGACTGCGCTGGCAAACGACAATTATCCGGCCGCTCAGAAAGCCCTCCAAGCTTTGGCCAAAGAAGCGGACGAGAAGATCCAGGTCCTGGCGAAGGAAGTCGCCGACTGCGAAGATATCGATACTGCCCGGGAGAAGTTCTCGGAACTGTCAAAAGTCGTAGCCAATCTTCCCTTGCCGGAAGCGCATGTAGTGGCGTTTTGCCCCATGGCCAACGAAGGAGAAGGTGCATCCTGGGTGCAGAAGCAGGGCGAGATTCGAAATCCCTATTACGGGGCTGAGATGCTGACCTGTGGGGAAATCACGAAGACCAACTAGTCTCATGCAAACCCGGATCCTGCTCACCCAGGGAGACATCGTCGTCCAGCAACTGGACGCGATCGTGAATGCCGCCAACAACAGCCTGCTCGGGGGAGGCGGGGTGGATGGGGCCATCCATCGGGCGGCGGGTCCGGAGCTGCTTACTGAGTGCCGCAGCCTGGGTGGGTGTGAGACAGGGCAAGCCAAGGCGACTGCTGGCTATCGCCTGCCCGCCCGCTATATCTTCCATACCGTTGGGCCGATCTATCAGGGAGGCCAATCCGGCGAACCCGAACTACTGCGCTCCGCCTATCTCTCCTGCCTGAAACTGGCCGAGGAATACGCTTGTGAAACCCTGGGTTTCCCCTCCATCTCTACGGGAGTCTATGGCTATCCGATCCAGGAAACCGCCGGCATAGCCCTCGAAACCACCCGTGATTGGCTCTCCCGATCCGCAATGCCAAAGGCGGTCACTTTTGTTCTCTTCAGCCGACCCGACTTGGAAGTGTATGAGAGGCTGTTGGGTTAAGGGCCCAAGGGTCCAGGGAGCCAATTCCCAGCCTTCGGAAAGAGGGGTTTATGCTACGTTCCGCTTCTAAGTGACTGAAAATGAAGCGGAATTTTGCGCTACTTTCGAATCTACGAGTCACATGGAAGCCCATCCCTTATCCGCTAGCGCAGCATCTAGGGCGGCGAGCAGCCCTCTATCGGCACTTGCAGAGCACCACCACGTGATGGCCAAGCTTGGCGACGCCACTCCCGACCTTCGATTGACCCCTGCGTTGGACGGACTACGGACCTATATCTAATCGATTCCCAGCACCCTTTTGATCCGATCGAGCTCGAACTTGAGTTTCCGGTTTTCTTGGCGCAGGTCCTCAACCTGGGCCTTCAGGCTCGCCTCGGAGTCTAGCGAATTCTCCATTTCGGACTCGTAGTGGGATCGAATATGCACCAGCTTCTCACCGGAGAGGGCTTCCATGAGACGAACGGTCTTGAGCATGTCTACGTTGATCTTGCCGTGTTCATTTTCCGAGTAGAACGACCAGGCCATCGGTTCTGAGGGTTCCCTGATTAGCGAGAAGTTATGCGGTAACAGGGTGGTGATGTTCCCCCCCTCGTCCCGAACCCTCAGTTCAGAGCTGGCCACCGGCTCAAACAAATCTAAAGCGTACAGCTGCACTCCATCGGCGATCGATGTGATTGGTATTGCAGCATTCCTGATTGCGACGGTCCCCACGATCTGCACGTTGCCATCGATCCCCACGTTCCCGTCCGAGAAGATGCCTCCAGTTCCCACGTTGAGCCCGCCGCTGACCTGAAGCTGGCCCTGGGCGTTCATGTCGTTTCGAACCTGCAGATTACCCGCTTCCAGGGAGTGGGCGACGAGCGAGGTGACTTCAGCGCCTGAGATATCGATCACTTTCAAATCAGCCGAAGTGCTATCGACCACATAGGCGTAGCGCCCCGAAACATACACGGAGAGTGGATCTCCACCGATGACCACACTGCCGACCACGACGGGAGTTTGCGGCTCCTGAAGGATGTTGTCGGCGAACTTGACTGTGCCTGCCACACACAGCAGCCCTAGACAACCAAGAAGTAATGCTCTGAAAACGCCACGCCTCATGTTGCACTTCCTTTCACGGTGAAACCGAAAGATGTGGGGCCTGGCCACGAGCATGGAACATGCCAACTCGTTCACGGGCGTGCTATTCGAGCTGCTCCCCAGCGGCAGCGCCTCACTGCACGCGGGCTCTTCCAATAGCTGAGAAACAGTGCTCCCGGACACTGGTTGCTTTTCGCAGCCTGGGCACGGCCGGAGGGAAAACCAAAGTTGAAGCCGGGCTTCCGCTTTTGAAAGCCGTGCCCGTTCTCGGATCTCAGGCAGGATCAAGCTGTCTTAAAACCTCCCTGGCAAGCTTCAAGAGAGTGATTTCAGGATCGTGGGGCCTTCCCAGGCCGCGAACGGACCGTCAGGTCCGAACACAAAGGGCTTATTTTCAATAGGATCGCCGCCTGGCAGGCGCCTCCCACGGTTGTGAAACTCCTTTTTCCCGATTGCCAAACACCGTGCTTTGGCGAGTTTTGAGACAGCTTGAGGAGCCTGCACTAATGGGCAGGCAGGGATGCCTATGCTACTTGGCAGGCAAGATGCCTGCGCTACTTTGGGAATTGGACCCCTGGACCCTTGGACCCTTCTTCTCTACAGCACTTGGTGAATATAGCCAGGAAGCATAGCCCGCCAGGTGGGCCAGTCGTGGTCGTATTCCGGACCCCAGACATCGACCCGATTCGGGATTTGGCGGGAACCCAAAACATGGGCCAGACGCCACGACTGATCCGGATGTTCCCAGCGACCTTCTCCATAGGCCAGAATCACGAAACGCTCCCGCAGCAATGCGAGTTGGGAGCTGTCCTCGGGGAGCTGGGGCAGGAAATGCATGGGGGAAGAGAAAAAGAAATCCATGGTGAAACGCCCGTGCATGCTTGTTTCCAGGTCGTAGGCGCCGCTCATGCCGATCGCGACTCGAAGGACATCGGGATGGCGGCACAGGCTCGTCACGGCGTTGTAGGCGCCCATTGAAGCGCCGGTCGTAATGATCGGCAGAGCGCCCCCACAATCGTCAAAGATGGCGGGAACGAGTTCGTGATACACAAAACCATCGAATTGATTCTGCACCCAGGCGCAGTGTTCGACGGAATGATCTTCGAGCCAAGTGCGGCCGGCTACACTGTCGCAACAGTAGACTTTGATACGTCCACTCTCGATCAAGGGCCAGAGGGTGCCGATCAAGTGAAATCTCTCGACCTCCTGCGCATCTCCGCCGGCCGTGGGAAACAGGAGCACAGGAGCTCCATAGTGTCCCCAGCGAACCACCTCTACGCCCTGTTGCAAGCGGTCGGAGTACCAGCCAGTCACCAGCTTCATGAGTAATCCTTCCTACTTGCCGGGTGGAGCCGGCAACTTGCTTGTGCTTTCGAATGCGGCGACAAGCTGCCCGGGTTCCCGAATCACAGGCAAGATGCCTATGTTACTTCTGGGAATTGGCCTCATGGACCCTTGTACCCCTTCTCCCGAACGCCTATTCATAGATCATCCAGAGGGGCCCGCGGAAGCTCCAGGACAATCCATCCCGGAGACGGTCTCTCCAGTTCTCCCAATTGTGCCCATCCCGAGCCTCTACGTAGCGGATCTTTAGACCGGTCTTTTGAAGTAGTGGCAGGAGCGAGCGATTCTCGTATATCAAGGGTTCGTAAACCCCGCAGCTCATAATAACCTTATCTGCTGGCTGCCCGGGACGGGATCGGAAATCGTTCATGAAATCCACGACCGAATCAAAGATTTTTCCCCGTCCGTGGGGACCAATTTAACTGAAGGCAAATGACCCAGACTGAATTAGAACACGAGAGAAGGCTCCGGGAAAGGACCAGGCGGCGTGGAGGGCGGCAACTGCCCCAAAACTGGCCCCCAGCACACCTCTCCCGTCAGGAGAATCGATCAGAGGAAACTCCTGCTCCATACGAGGGACCAGCTCACGGCAAATGAACTTGGCATGGGCGGGGTTGGCCCCATACTCGCGCAGGCGATCGCCAGGTGAGGTAAAGGCTACCACCATGGGCGGAATCTCAAGCCGATGAATGAGATTGTCGAGCACATCTCCAAGCTGGGCAAACCTCAGGTAATCTGTTCCATCGTGAACGACCAGCAAAGGATAACGCCGACGCCGACGAAAACGGGCTGGAACGTAAACTTCGATCTCGCATTTCCGATCCAGGGCTTGACTCTTCAGAAGCATTGTTTCGAGACTGCCCCGGCGGGCTTCCGGATCGCGGATTGTCCAGGTAGGACGCACATATCCGGGTCCGTAGCAGACTGAATTCGCTCCGAAGGGATCTCGGGCTTGGCGTGGATTCAGAGGGTCCAGAATCCAATTGTTCTCGCCGTTGCGAACGACGTTGATCTTGTATTCGATCCGGGACTCGGAGGGTAGCTCAAGTTCCAGAAACCAGAAGTCGCTCTCCCTCAGACGTCGAAAGGGTTGTGAAGTCGGCAATCCGCAGATCCAATGTTGAAGTAAGACGGCATCGGCTGTTCCTCGATACCCGAAAGTAACCCCGCTTTCCCCTACCAGGGGCCATTCGTTTTCCGTCAGAAAGCGATCCAGCCTGCGCGAAGAGACTAAATCGTTTCTTACGAGGGATTCAATTTGTGCTCGCCCACGCCTCATCCAGGATCTTCCCTTTCGGGTCGAGACTGGGACAGTCGAATTCCCAGTCACTACCGACTCGTTTGGCCCGCTTGCCGGGGTCGAGAAGCAGGCACTGTTGGGGATGGAGCCGGCGGGACAGAATCTCTAACCGGTCTGAATCGTCTAGGCGGAGCCGCCCAGTCGGATCAGGGAAAGGCTGAACTCGGGAGTACAGCCCGAGACCGGCTTCCAGAACCTCGGGGAATCCGGGGCCTTGCGGAGGGTTGTCATGAAACAGCACCAATCGTTGACTGAGCACCATAGCTCCTCCCGCCCAGGCCACAATCGGATGACCGGCGAGCAGCGACTTCAACCCGAACAGGCGCAGGCGATTCAACAACACAGCGACATGTCCCCCCGCCACCAGGGCTCCATGACTGGAAGCTAGCAGTGCCTTCAATTCCTGGCGCTGTCGACAAACGGCAGACCGGGCCAGAGGTCGGTACCGATGCTCGAACTCGAAATGGATAGCATCAACCGCGGCGAGGTGATGGCGATCGAGTTCGCGCACCATTTCAAGGGCGTGACTTCGCTCCTCTTCAGGCCGCAGTGAGCCAGCCGGAGCTTCCACACTTCGAGGCACTGTTTCATCAAGAAGTTCAAGCGCAGGCGATAGACCCGCTGTTGTGCTTTGAGCTTGTTTTGCCGGGCTCGGTAGGCGTCGAAGAATTTGGGATCGTCTTCAAAAACATGCTCAGCTCGGCGATAGAGGTCGAGGCGCAGGACCGGGATTCTGAGATGGCTTTCCAGTTCCCCGACTTCATCCGCACGCTCCTGCCATCCAGCGGTGATCGCGCACGCACTCTCCAGGCCAAGTTCTGCTACGGCTTCGGCGACTCGCGGCAGTCGCCTTTGTGGACCCAACAACACCAGGCTCGGCATCGCCCGATGTTGCTTTTCCCCGCTACCGCTGTCCACTTCGATGTCCTCCAAGTCAGTCCATCCCCGGCTGCGCTGGCTCATTCAGAGAGAAACTTGGCCCAAAGTAGCATAGGCATACCTCAAGCTATCTGGGCAGGCAAGATGCCTGGGCTACTTTGAGTTCCATCCTATCCCGACTGCATGATCAGCTTGGCCACTAGCGAAGTCCAGCCGGTCTGATGACTGGCGCCCAGCCCTTCTCCGGTGTCCCCATCGAAGTATTCGTAGAAGAGAAACTCGTCTCTCCACAGCGGATCTTCCTGAAAAGTACGATTTTGACCGAAGACGGGACGACGATCGTCGCGCCTTTGAAAAGTCGAGATCAGACGTCGGGAAAGTTCCTGGGCCACTTCGCCCAGGGTCAACTCCTGCCCCGATCCGGTGGGAAATTCCACCTTGAATTGATCTCCCCAGAAATAGTGGAACTTCGACAGTGATTCGATGATCAGGAAGTTCATTGGGAACCAGATCGGGCCTCGCCAGTTGGAATTGCCGCCGAACATCTCACCGCTCGACTCTCCCGGTTCATAGCGGACGACGTCTCCCCCCTCGAAGGAATAAGGGTTCTCCTGATGGTATTTGCTCAGCGAGCGGATTCCGTACGGGGAAAGAAACTCATTCTCGTCTAACATGACCTGCAAAATACGAGTTAGCTGATCGGGAAGAAGGGCCGACAGAATGCACTTCTGATCTCCACCCGGGTTGAACAAACAGCAAATGTTCCGGGCCATGTCAGGCCGATGCTCCAGGAACCACTCCATTCGTCGCTTGAAGCCCGGTGTACGCTCCAATCGCCGATAGTCCAGGATCTCGACCGCAAAGAGAGGGACCAGACCTACCATGGAGCGAACCCGCAGCGGAATGGGATCCTGCCCGGGCAAGCTCAGATAGTCATAGAAGAAGCCGTCCTCCTCGTGCCAAAGCGACGGGCACTCTGGGGTCCCAGAACTCAAGGCCGCCGCAATCGAGAGAAAATGTTCGTAGAATTTGGACGCAATATCTTCGTAATTGTGATTCTCTTGAGCCAGTTCCCAGGAAATCCTCAACATGTTCAGACAGAACATGGCCATCCAACTGGTGCCGTCGCTTTGCAGTAAGTGCCCGCCAGCCGGAAGCGTAGCGCTACGGTCAAAAACTCCGATGTTGTCCATCCCCAGAAAACCACCCTGGAAGAGATTCCGGCCTAAGTAGTCCTTTCGATTCACCCACCAAGTGAAGTTCATCAGGAGTTTGTGGAATACACGCTCTAGAAAAGCGCGATCGGCTTTTCCCGAAAAATGCTTCTCGTCGATCTTGTAGACTCGATAACAAGCCCAGGCATGAACGGGTGGGTTGACGTCTGCAAAGTTCCACTCGTAGGCGGGAAGTTGGCCATTCGGGTGCATGTACCATTCCCGGGTGAAGCGCTGAAGTTGGCGTTTCGCATGATCTGGATCGATTGCTGCTTCGGCAATCGCGTGAAAAGCCGAGTCCCAAACTGCATACCATGGGTATTCCCAAGCATCGGGCATACACAGTACATCGTCGTTGTAGAGATGGAGCCAGTTGGCGTTCCGCCCCTTCATCCGGCTGGGTGGTGGAGGTGGTTGGGCGGGATCTCCTTGCAGCCAGTCTTCGACAACATAGTGATACCACTGCTTGGACCAAAGCAGGCCGGCGAAAGCACGCCGCTGGATAGCTTTGGTTTGCGGGGAAGCGTGCGCGGGAGCCAGATCGGCATAGAATTCATCCGCTTCGCGGCGGCGGTCTTCAAAGACCTGATCGAAATCGCCGGCATTCAGGGCCAGATGGCTCTCCCCATCGCTGAGTCGAAGCCGAATGACTATCTCCTCCCGTGGCGGGAGCTGGAGCGAGTAGAAAAGACCGGCCTTGGTACCAGATTCAGACTTGACCACAGCCTTCTCTCCGTCGATCAGGTAACGGTGGAAGGCATCCTTACAGTAGGGACTGGGGTTGTCGGCTCCATACAGCTTCTTCAGGTTGCTCAGGTTTTCGGTGAACCGGACGTCAGGGTCCCCAGAGAAACCAAGGAAGCGAGTTCCCAATGTCCTGTGATGCATGCGCAGACTTCGATTCCCCTGCTTCGAGACCAGCGGGGCCGGGGCCCGGGGCTTCCAGCTCCAGTCATTCCGAAACCAGAGCTGGGGAATCAACCAGAGAGGTGCGGCCACCGGTGCTCTATTTGTGACGCGGATTTGAATCAGGATGTCCTCGTGAGTGTTCTTGGCGTACTCGATGCGAGCATCAAAAAATCGATTCCCCGCAAAGACACCCGTATCCAGCAGTTCGAACTCTCGTTCGTGCCGGCTGCGAGAGGCATTCTCTTCAATCAGGAGAGCATAGGGAAACTCCTGTTGAGGGTAGCGATAAAGGAAACTCATGTAGGAATGAGTGGGAGTGGAGTCCAGGTGCCAATAGTATTCCTTGACATCCTCGCCATGGTTACCCTGGGGATTGGTCAGGCCGAAGAGCCGCTCTTTGAGGATGGGATCCTGCCCATTCCAGAGTGCCAGACCAAAGCAAAGTCGTTGATGGTTGTCGCTGATTCCACCCAGACCATCTTCGCCCCAGCGGTAGGCATAGGCGGGTGCCATTGCATGCGAGACAAAGCTCCATGCATCACCATCTTGAGAGTAGTCTTCGCGAACCGTTCCCCACTGCCGATCGGCAAGGTAGGGCCCCCAGCGCCGCCAATGGACTTTCTTCGCCGCTGTCTCCAGAATTCGTTCTTTTTCTCGATTCATGGATGAGATTCTAGGGGAGTTTCGTGACTTCGATCAGGGAGATGGGATCCACTCTCGCGGTTCTCAGCCGAACAGTCCAATGCAGGTGAGGACCTGTGACACGGCCCGTCGCTCCCACCCGGCCGATCACTTGACTACGAGAGACGCTATCGCCCACTTTGACACTATAGGCGGAGAGGTGAGCGAATAGGGAATACAGCCCCAGGCCATGGTCCACGACTACCGTGTTCCCGGTGTAGTATAGATCCTCGGCGAGCATGATTTCCCCGCCATTTGGACTGGCCACGGGCGTCCCCTGATCAGCATCAAAGTCGGTTCCGCTGTGAGGACTCCGAGGTTTGCCATTGAAAATACTACGTTTGCCGAAGCCACTGTTCGGGGCCCCGGAAACTGGCGAGAGGAAGCTGTCCGTCCACTGAGGTTGGCTGCTGACTGTCGAAAAAATGGACGAGAGCAAGCGACTCTCGTGCCGAATTCGGGCTAACTGGTCCTGGGGAGGGCTCACGAACTTGGGGTCGACGGTCAATCGGCGAGTCGGGAAGTCCTTAGCCTCGATGGTCAGGTTCAGGCGCTGATTATAGGTTGGCCCCGCTTCGCTTGCTCCCTGAACATCGAGCTGATAGTCCCCTGGATCGGTCCCAAGATCGATGCCCACTAGAGCTATCCAGTGCCCATTCTCTTGCCTGTAGGCGGGGAACTTGCGGCCCCAGCCTTCGATCGACACTGCTTTAAAACCAATGCTCGAAGAAAGGGCGATTCGCAAGATCTCTCCAGGATGGTGGGCCCGTGAATGTTCCGTAACTTGAAATACCGGATTCTCAGCCGAAAGTGGGAAGGCGAAAGCCAGTATGAGTAACAGTCGTGGAAATTTCATTGGTCGTTTGATTGCTCCAGCTTCGAGCGTACGCTCTCAATCTTGTCTTCCAGACTCTGGACCCTATCGTTTCGGGTCCCGAGACGAATAGAAGTGGTTACGCGGGGAGCTCCCATCTCATGCAGCGCGACGTGACAGTCGTGCAGAGCCTCCATGACATCCTCCCACTCTCCCTCGACATTGGTCCCGTAGGCGTGGAGATGGGTTTTGAGAGCCCGCTGCTGAAAGATCTTCTCACAAGCCGCTACAAAACGGGAAAGGCTCAATCCGACCCCGAGCGGGATAATACAAATATCTGCGATGGCTTTCATTTTCCCCTCCATATTCGCACAGTGCGCTTCCCGGATCTGACTTTCTACGGAACTCTGGTAGGAAGATTACTATATCGTCTACCGGAGACCTCGACCTAGACGAGCGACTTGTGAACAGTCGGGTCAAATTTCTGAAACTGGGAACTGAGTGCCTCTTGGCCTCGTAGTCGGTGCCGAGGATGGCGGCAGGATCATCAGAGCTATGTAAGGGTGAATGAGGTCGCTTGTCGGTTTGAGGCGCAGTGAAACTTCGCTGGGAGCCTGGCCGAGTAATTCATAAGGTGTCGAAGCGAAGGGTCGCAAGCGCCCCGCTGACAATGCGTTACACACGAGGGCCGCGCAGGCATAGTCGTGCACTCTGTTGAGCAGCCTGAGGGTGGGCCACGGATCATCCACGCCGACTCCCAGGTTTGAAATTGCCACCAGACAGATCTATTGTTTATCCGCTGGAGAAAGGTAGCTAGCCCGGATAATTCACGAGTTTTCGAAGCGAAGGGTCGGAAGCGCCGCTCTGACAAGGCTTTACGCCCGAGGGCTCCGCAGTTATAGTCATGCACTCTGTCGAGGAGCCCGAGGGTGGGGAACGCAGTCAGAGCGGATGATCCCGGCCCTGCAGCCGAAAACTCGTGCATTATCCGGGCTAGGGATCCATGAGATCCCCGGAAGGAGTTCAGGGAAGGTGATTCTAGGGATACCCAAAGAGGTCAAGAACAACGAATACCGAGTGGGCATGGTGCCGGCGGGAGTGCACCAATTGGTGCTCGACGAACACGAGGTTCTAGTCCAGCAATCGGCTGGAGAGGGCTCGGGTTTTTCCGACTCCGAATATGCCGAGGCAGGGGCAACTCTTGTGCCTTCGGCGGATGAGCTGTACCAACGGTCAGGGATGATCGTCAAGGTGAAGGAACCGGTAGCCGCAGAGTATCCCCGTTTGCGGCCGAACCAGATCATGTTCAGCTATCTCCACCTGGCTCCGCTGCCCGAGCTGACCCGAATCTTGCTTGAGAAGAGGGTGATCGGAGTGGCTTACGAGACGATCCCAGACCAAAGCGGGCATCTCCCGTTGCTCACTCCCATGAGTGAAGTCGCTGGCAGGATGTCGATCTTGGTGGGAGCCTACTACCTGCAGCGCCCTTATCGGGGCAGGGGTGTGCTTCTGGGAGGCATTCCGGGAGTGAAACCCGGGTCGGTAGTGATCTTGGGAGCGGGAGTCGTCGGCATGAACGCGCTGAAGATGGCGATCGGTCTGGGTGCACAAGTGACCATCATCGACCTCGATCTGGACAAGCTGCGATACATTGACGATATCTACTATACGGCGGTTGAGACGCTCCACTCCAATCCCTATGCCGTGGCGGAATCAGTTCGCACGGCCGATCTCGTCATCGGAGCGATTCTGATTCCGGGGGCCAGCGCTCCCAAACTGATCACTCGCGAGATGATCGACCAGATGAACCCCGGGGCCGTTATTGTTGATGTTGCAGTCGATCAGGGAGGGTGTTGTGAGACAACTCGGCCAACAACACACAGCGAACCGGTGTATCAGGTCAACGGGATTCAACATTATTGTGTTACCAACATGCCGGGAGCCATGCCCCGCACTTCAACGTTGGGTCTGACAAACGCAACCCTACCCTATACTCGAGAAATCGCTCGCTATGGTTTGAAAGAAGCGATCCGACGCAACCCACTCCTCAAAAACGGTGTAAACACATGTTCAGGCAAGATCACGTGCCAGCCGGTCGCTGAATCGCAGGGTTACGAATACGTGGATGTGGATGAGGTCATTTGATGAAACGCTCGACCTGCAGTCCGAATTGAAGAAGACAGTGATGGGCGGAGACTGGCACCTCATCGAGACGGTTGCACCCGCACCGGGTATCGAAAACATGGGGCTTGACTGGGAGCTCTTAAGGCGGGCTGAGAGTTCCGAGGAAACGGGCACCTGGGTGCGATTCTATCGTTGGGATCGCCCAACCGTCAGCCTGGGCAAACATCAAAAAGTAGCAACAGCGGTGTGTGTCGCGAGCTGCCGAGAGCTCGACATTCCGATCGTACACCGGCCCACCGGAGGGCGGGCCGTGTTGCATGGCGACGAAATCACCTACGCTATTGCCTCCAACTCTCGCGACCTGTTTCTGAAACGAGGAGTTCGTGCTAGCTATAAGCTGATTGCCAGTGCTCTGGGGGAGGGTCTGCGCATACTGGGCCTTGAGACCGACTTGGTATCAGATAAAACGCGCCTTCGCCAAAGGCCAGGAATGGTTCCTCCCTGTTTCGTGACCCATTCCCGCTTCGAGCTCACCTGGAGAGGACGGAAGATAGCGGGAAGTGCGCAACGCCGACTCCGAAAGGCCTTCCTTCAGCATGGATCTCTGCCCCTGACAATTAACTATCCCCGTATGGGACGGATCTTCAAGACCTCTCCCGAGGTTCTTCGATCCACACTATGTTCGCTCCAGGAGGCCCTCGGACAGAGGCCTTCCTTCGATCAAACACGGACGGCTCTCGAGGGGGGTTTCAGAGAAATGCTGGGTGTTCCAGAACGTAACCGAGCCGCACCTCGACCGGCTAGCTTTGAGGGCGGGGTATGATAGTGTCTCTGACATCGGCTCGAGACCTCAATTTTTGAGAAAGTTAGTCCTGGGACATGAGTAAGGGCGAAACGGGTGCGCCAATCAGCGAACGGGCATTGGGCCTCTTAAAACTCCTTGTGCAGGAGCACGTCAGGACCGGACGACCAGTCGGCTCTCGAAAACTCTCCAAACTGCACCCGGATGGTCTCAGCTCCGCCACCATCCGCAACGAGGTAGCCGACCTGGAAGACCTCGGCTACGTCACCCAGCCGCATGCCTCAGCCGGACGACAGCCCACGATCTTGGGTTATCGTTTCTACGTTGATTCGATGAGCGAGACTCCTGGGCTCTCGGACCAGCATATTGAGAAGATTCGAAGAAGCCTGGAGCAGGAAACAGATCTCGATGCTCTCATGGACAAGACTTCGAAACTGCTTTCGAGTCTGTCCAATAACGTGGGCTTTGTTCTTGTTCCCCCGCTTTCCATGACTGCCTTGAAGCACATCGAGTTCATCAAGATCTCACGCCAGCGGATCCTGGTGATCCTGGTAGCGCCGACCGGTTTCGTTCAGCATCGGCTCATCGAGTTGGAAGGCCGTCTGGAGCAAGTCGACCTCGACCAGGCAGGACGATATCTGGTTCACAATTTTGAAGGCCGGACTCTGATGGAGATTCGGGCAGAACTGATACGCCTGATGTCCCAGGACAAAGCTCTTTACGATCGTTTGTTGCGCAAGGTCATCGTGCTGTGCGCAGCCGGATTGATCGAAGATCCTCCAAACGGAGATGAAGAAGGAGCAGTTTACCTGGGCGGGACCGCTCGGCTGATCGAGATGCCAGAGATCAAAGATGTGCAGAGGATGATCAAACTCTTCCAGACTTTCGAGGAAAAGAGCCGGATGGTGAAGCTGGTTTCCCGTTGCGTTCATCTCGATCAACCCGGGCCCACGGTAACGATTGGGCTCGAGGATCATCTACCGGATATGCATGACTTCACACTTGTTTCTTCTCCTTACGTTTATCATGAAGGGGCCACGGGCAGTCTGGGGATCATAGGCCCGAATCGCATGGAATACGATAAAGTGATTGGTTTGGTCGATTATGTCGCCAATCTGTTTACCCGCTTGCTAAATGAAAACGAACAGACTAAGTAAACTTATGGGGAAAAAGAAAAAGAGAGCTGACCACCAGCCCAATCCTTTCGAAATAGAAGACATCCAACCCGAATCGGGAAAGCGACAAGAAGAGACTGAAGCACCGCAGGGGGAGACTGCTAACCAGCTAACAGCACTGACCCAGGAACGAGATGACTTGTGGGACCAACTGCTCCGCAAACAGGCAGAGTTTGAGAATTATAGGAAGCGCATGGTTCGGGAAAAAATGGAAGCACGACTTTCCTCCCAAGAAGAGGTACTAAAAGAAATCCTCCCTTTAGTGGACTCCTGCGAGATGGGACTCGAGAGTATCGAGGAAGCAAGCGAGGAAGATGCGAGACTGCAGGCGTACCATGAGGGTTATCAGCTGTTTCTGAAATCACTGGAAACATTGCTAACTCGTTTCGGGGTTACCCCCGTTCCAGGACCCGGAAAGCCCTTCGATCCAGCCCATCATGAGGCGGTTTTGCGCGAAGAGAGCGCCGATTTTGAGGACGGCCAGATCATCGACGAACTTAGAAAAGGATACCTCTGCCAGGGGCGCCTCTTACGCCCTTCGCAGGTTCGCGTCGCCGTCAAACCCGAGGAAACTCCCTCTAACTAAGAGTCGTCTCCCGATTTGAGTACTTGCCAGAAGTGATCGACCGTCTTATGAACCTGTGAATCGCGAGGGCCGCAAGGTGTCGAAAAGAGACTATTATGAAATACTGGGGGTTTCGAGAGATACCGGCCTCCAGCAGATCAAAGCAGCCTATCGTAAGCTGGCTATCCAATTCCATCCTGATCGCAATCCTGAAAATCAGGAAGCGGAAGAGAAGTTCAAAGAGGCGGCTGAAGCCTACAGCGTCTTGAGTGACAAGGAAAAGCGCACCCGATACGATCAGTTCGGTCACTCTGGATTAGGCAGCTCAAGTGGGGGCTTCGATCCAGACATCTTTGCCGACTTCGGCGATATCTTTGGCGATTTCTTCGGTTTTGGAGACCTCTTCGGGAGAGGAGGAGGGCGTCCGAATCGGGTGCGAAGGGGCGCCGATCTTCGCTATGATCTCGACATCAGCTTCTTGGAAGCCGTTCAAGGAGTCGACACCAAAATCAAGATACCGCGGCAGGAATCTTGCTCCGAATGTGGCGGCTCGGGCGCCGATCCTAGGTCGGGACCGAGTACCTGTCCGGCCTGTAGTGGACATGGTCAGGTCCGCTATCAACAAGGGTTCTTCACCATCAGCCGGACTTGCTCTCAATGTCAGGGAGCTGGAAAGATTATCAAGGACCCATGCAACCAGTGCCAGGGGACGGGCCGACTGCAACGCCACCGCACGCTGGAACTTCGCATCCCGGCCGGTGTCGACAACGGATCGCGATTGCGCGTCTCGGGAGAAGGCGAGTCGGGAGCCAACGGAGGCTCGTCAGGCGACTTGTACGTCGTTCTCAACGTAGCTGAACATGGCTTTTTCCAGCGCAAGGATACCGATATCTACTGCGAAGTGCCCCTCAGCTTCATCCAGGCCGCCTTGGGTGCCGAATTGAAGATCCCCACCCTCACCGGAGAAGAAACCATCAAAATCCCAGAAAGCACCCAGACCGGAAAGATCTTTCGGCTGCGGAAGCGGGGCATTGTCGGCGTGAACCGGAGAGGACCAGGCGATCAGTTCGTCACGGTTCGAGTCGTAACTCCCAGGAAGTTGAATGATCGACAACGCGAGGCCCTCCGCCAACTGGCTGAGGAGTCAGAAGAAGCTGTGGATGAAGCCTCGTCCCTGTTGGATCGCGTAAAGGAGATGTTCAGCTGAAAGGGAGCACTGGGAAACCTCAACCCGGTGACCCACCTCTGGAGGAGCACAGCTGGCGCTGCTTCTCGATGAGCTTCCCGTCCTCCCGCACCCAACTAGCGAGCTTGATCTGCTGGGAAACGGATGCTCTGGGGGGGGTGGAGAGTCCCAGCGGCGACAAGCTGGACGCCACGTTCTACTACTCGCTGGAGCAAGATCCCTGTAATATCGAGACCCAGATCCGCGCTGTGTGTCAGATCGCCGGGGTAGCCCCCGGATCAATTGAGCAAAATCTCGTTAGAGCCCCGCCCGGCCGCTGGATGTCGAGTTTCAGGGATCACTTCAAGGGGGTTACTGTAGGCAGGTTTTTTATTCATCCCCCGTGGATTGCGGGACAACCTGGGCAAATCAATCTGCAAATTGACCCGAGCCACGCCTTCGGCACCGGCACTCATGAGTCCACCCAACTCATCCTGCAGGGACTTCCCGGAGCCGTAAAAGGGGTGGGGCAGCTGTTGGACGTCGGCACCGGGAGCGGGATCCTGGCCATTGCGGCTCGCCTGCTTTCGCCCGGCATCAAAATCTGGGCAATCGACGATGACCCTGACGCCGCCGTTGCCGCGGCGCGCAACGCTCTTGCCAACCAGGCACCCCTGCACCTGTCAATCGGTGGACCTGGCTCAGTGAGCTCACGCTTCGATCTGGTAATCGCCAATCTAACCGGGCCACTCCTGCGGAATCTGTCCGGTGAACTCACCAGAGTGACTCGACGACGCCTCATAGTCTCCGGATTTACCACTGACGAAAACCTTCTTGTGAAAGAAACCTTCTTGCGGGGACGCCAATGGGCGCTCAGTCAGAGGCGAGAAAAAAGGGGGTGGATGAGCTTTCAATTGGATCGGATCTAGTCAAGTCTTGTAAACGAAGGGCGAGATGAGACTATGGCTAGTCGGTTTGAGGCGCAGCTTCGCTAGCCCTCTCCCAAGATCGCTACTTCCATTTCTTTGCTTGGAACGACACTGAACCGCTACAATAGCCTGAAAGCTTTTTCCCAGGGGGCAGATATGAAAACATCAAAATGGCTCTTGATATTGGGACTGGCGAGTCCTGGACTGCTCTTTTCTTCGCAAAGGGTATCGATGGATGCTCCGGTGGTGCGAGGAGCGCCCGATGAAGTCAGCGTTTCCGCTCGGTTCTCCCAGTTCGAATCGGGAGGCGAGTACCGCCTAGGCGTGGGTGCTTCGGGCGACCTGGCAGGCTTGACGATTACCCTGGATCGCGATGGCAGTACCGTCGATGCCAACCTGAGCAGCTTCGACCAGCCTCAATCCTGGTGGAGCGATGCTGGCCAATTGAAGGCCAAGGGATTCCTGCTAGAGGATTCCGAGCTCCCGGCAGCCGGCGCGGCACTGTCCATGAAGGTCACACTTCCGCGGACCTCGGCCGATGCAGCAGGTGCTTTCTTTATCTTCGTGGCGAAGCGGTATGGGCCCAATACCTGGTATCTGGAAGACGGGGCCGAAATCAACGAATCTCATTGGTAGAATCCTCTCATTGTGGCATTGCCGGTAGCGCACGCAGCAGCCGTGATTGGATTCGCGAAGACCCGAGACCTACGGGTGGTTGGCCTGTTGGCGCTGGTTGCCGTTTCGCCCGACCTTGACTTCATCCTGGTCTGGGGTCTGGATCTACCGATCGCCCTCTACCATCGCACTTTCAGCCACTCGCTTTTCTTCGCACTATCGGCAGCCATTGTGTACCGGATCCTGCTACCCGGGCTTCAGCAACGTTTTTCGGCGGGGCTCGTGCTGGTTGCTTTGCTGAGCCACTCCCTGGTAGACATGATCTGTACTGCTGACGCCGCCGATCATGGAGTGATGCTGTTCTGGCCCTTTCACCAACTCCGACTGGGCTGGCCCCTGGTGGTTCCGCTTTATGCCTGGTTCTCGGAGAGTCCATTCTCGGTGGAAGGGGCGTTCCGCTTCACTGTGCTAGAAATCGTGCTGGCACCGCTTTATTGGGGAAGTGCATCCCTGATAGGAGCACCAGTGAGAAAGTTCCTGTTCTTCCAACCGCGTTCCGATGGTGGAGTGCGCAATGGCTCCTAGGAGCCTGTCCGAGAAATGGGGTGGGGTCGCACCATTACTCGAAGAGGCTCCTTGCCCGGATAATTCAGTGTTGCGGCCAAGTCTACAAAGAGTATCCGGGCTACTAACGAGTTTTTTCTTCTGCTCACTCCTGGTCCAAGACGCGGTTGCCTTCCAGCCTTCTCCCATATTTCGAGAAGTGGCCGAGTCGGTAGGAGTCTCATTCTCCCATCAAAACGGCATGAACGGCTCCCTCTGGTTGCCCGAGATCACCGGCTCGGGCGCAGCAGTCTTCGACTTTGACCGTGATGGAGATCTGGATATCTACTTGCTCCAAGGTGGTGCGCTCGAATCGGAGCAAGCCATCGGCGAGTCCAGCGATCCTTCCCGGATTGATCAGCTCTTCGAGAATCTGCTGATTCCAACGGGTCAATTCCGTTTTCAGAACGTCACTGAACGGTCGGGACTCAAATCCGGCGGCTACGGGATGGGAGTGGCCACCGGAGATTTCGACAATGATGGCTGGACCGACTTGTATGTGACCTCTCTTCGTTCCAATCGCTTGTATCGGAACCAGGGCGACGGAACTTTCGCCGACGTGACCGAAAACGCTGGAATCGAGGACACCCGCTGGAGTACCAGTGCTTCCTTCCTGGATTTCGATCGAGATGGTCAGCTCGATCTCTTCCTCACGAACTACGTGAAGTTCGACTTCAATCGCGGTCGAAAATGCTATTCTCAGGCCTCCAGCCGCGACTATTGTGGCCCCGGCGCATTTGAGCCCGAGCCTGATCGTCTGTGGCGTAATCAAGGGGACGGTACTTTTGAGGACGTAACCGATAGAGCCGGAGTTGGAAGACCCGGAGCGGGGCTGGGGGTGAGCGTTTCCGACTATAATCGGGACGGCTGGCTCGACATTTATGTGGCAAATGATGGGCTGGCGAACCGGCTTTGGATCAACCAGCGAGGGAAGTTTTTGGACGAAGCCTTGCTTGCCGGAGTGGCGCTCAACGAAATGGGGAGAGCCGAAGCTGGCATGGGAGTCGATAACGGTGACTTCGACCGAGACGGCGACGACGATCTATTGCTGGCTCATTTGAGAGGCGAAACCAATACAGTCTACGTCAATGATGGCAAAGGCTTTTTCGAGGATCGGACCAGCAGCAGCGGAATCGGTATTCCAAGCCTCCCCATGACCGGGTTCGGGGCTGGCTGGATCGATTTCGACAACGACGGGTGGCTAGACGCACTAGTAGTCAACGGCGAAGTTCGTATTGTGCCCGAACAGAAGGCCGCTGGATCGGAGCATCCCTTGAACCAGCGGAATCAGCTCTTCCGGAATCTGGGTGGAGGGACTTTTGCTGAAGTGTCAAGCCAAGCCGGCCCTGCTTTTGCGGCCCTTCTGGTGAGTCGCGGAGCAGCCTTCGGGGACCTGGATAACGATGGAGATGTGGATGTGCTCGTGACCAATAATCGAGGCCCAGCCCAATTGTTCCTGAATCAGATCGGTCAGAGCAGGAACTGGCTCGGGGTAGAGGCGCTGGAAGCCTCAGGACGCCCGGCTTTGGGAGCTCAGGTCGAAATCATTGCAACAGGCCAGACAGTCGACTGGAAAGTGGTGGGAAGCGATGGGAGCTACTGTTCGGCCAATGATCCCCGGATTGTGATGGGTCTTGACCAGGTCGACCAGCCCGTCGACTTGCGGATTACTTGGGTCGACGGAGTGCAAGAGGCGTGGAACTCCGTTACGGTGAATCGTCATGTGAAGCTCGCCCGGGGTGAGGGAACTCGGGTGTCAAATCCGAAATAGTGTGACATTTGCGAACGGGGAATTGATCATGTCTGGGAGAGGAAGCCTGTGTAACTTCTTGCTTTTCACAGGGCTAGCTTGGGGAGCGTTTGCGCAGACCGCTGTGAATTTCGATCTCAATCCCATCCCTTTCCTCAAGCTCGAGGAATCGGTCCGGGAGCAGATTGAAACGAGTCAGGAGTTGTTGATCCAAGCCCAGTCCGACCCCAATGTCGACCGGGCATCCCTGGCTCAAATCTACGGCCAAGTAGGCAGAATCTACCACTCCTACGATTTCAATCGAGCCGCGGAAGCCGCTTATCGGAATGCTCGCATACTCAGCCCCACCAGCTACCAGTGGCACCATTATCTGGGCGTCCTATATCAGAAAATGGGGGAGACACATTCAGCCGAACTCTCCTTCGAGATGGCGCTGGCTTTGGATCCAAGCGATAGTGCCGCCCGAATCTGGAGGGGAAACCTGCACCTGGACTCCAATCGCCCCGAGGAGGCAGAGAAGGACTTCATGAAAGCGATCGAGCAAGGGCCTGAATCGGCTGCCGCCGTGAGTGGATTGGGAAGAGTTGCTCTTGCCCAGCGTGATTACAGAAAGGCATTGGAACACTTCAAGCGGGCTCTGCAGTTGGCGCCTGCAGCCGATTCAATGCATTATCTGATTGGGCAAACTTACCGGGAATTGGGAGATCTAGGGTCGGCCAAAGCTCACTTGGAAAAGAGCGGGAGCACGGCAGTGAGAATCCCCGATCCCCTGATGGACATCCTCAATAACCTGGTGCAGGGGGAGGTCGTACATTTGCTTCGAGGGCGGCAAGCTTTTGCCAGCGGAGACTTCGCCGCTGCCCGAGAGATCTTCCAAAAAGCCGTCGACGCTGCTCCCACCAGCTCTCGGGCACGAATCAATCTGTCGGCAGCCCTTTCGAAATTGAACCTCACACAGGAGGCTCGGGCACAGCTTGAAGAAGTGCTACGCCTGGAACCTGGGAACTATACCGCCATGTTCAACCTGGGCACGATCGCCTTCCACCTGCAAGACAACGAGGCGGCCGTTGGCAACCTTCAACCCTTCGTCGATGCCTTTCCCGATGCCGTGGTAGCTGTCACTACTCTGGCATTCGCGCTCCTCCGACTTGAGCGGCGTGAGGAAGCTCTCACCTATTTCACAGCTGCTAACCAGATGGCTCCCCAGGACGAGCAGATCCGCGTGCAGCTCGCACTTCTCCTCGTGAGTCGCCAGGAACTCACACAAGTTCTCGATCTCTTGAGGAATGCGACTGTTGAATTCCCGGCCCAAACGGAAACCACTTTCCTATTGGCCCAGATACTGGCTATTTCTTCCCAATTGGAGTTGCGCGATGGACAAGAGGCGTATCGCCTCGCGCTGCGAATCTACCAACAAGGAAAGCAACCTGGACAAGCAGAACTGGTGGCCCTTGCACTGGCCGAGATGGGACGTTGTGATTCGGCCTTCCGTTGGCAACAGACAGCTATTGCTCTGGCCGAGAGACAGACTGGAGATCCTAAATTAGCCGAACGTTTGCGGGCGCGGCTGCCGTTCTACCAGAACAGCCGTCCCTGCCGCCCTGGCCAGTCGCCTGGTTAGAACGCCGACCTCGACCGGGGCGCCCGCCTGCCGGAGGTTCCTGCAATTGGTAGGGAAACCTTTGGTTAGCCCGGATAATTCACGCGTTTTCCAAGCGAAGGGCCGGAAGCACCCCTCTGACAAGGCTTTACGCCCGAGGGCCCCGTAGTCATAGTCAAGCACTCTGTCGAGGAGCCCGAGGGTGGGTAACGCAGTCAGAGCGGATGATCCCGGCCCTGCAGCCGAAAACTCGTGAATTGTCCGGGTTAGGAGCTTGTTTTCCGGTTAATCGGCGCAAATCCCAGCCCTTGCGACCCCTCTGTAACCTCAATCACCGACGCTTTCCGACTTCTCTAGGCAGAATGTCCGGGATGGGGGACAAGCAACCAGGGGCTGTCGTGACCAGTTCAAGGTGGCTGACACTGTCTGAGAAGACAGTGCTTCCGCTCCTTACAGTAATCGGCGCCCTCAACCTCGCATTATTGATCGGCCACTCGGACGTTGACCCTTTGATTGGGGCAATGCCCGTCCTTTTCTTAGGAATAGTCTCAATTGGGGGCCTGGCCAATCTTCACTGGGTAAAGCACGACTTGCCCCCCTTGCGTACAGTCCGAATCCTCGTGGTAGTCCTCTCATTGGCGGGCTTGGGGATCAGCCTGAGTAGCGTGCTCCAGTTCGAGGGAGCGGTCGCTCTGTCTAGCCCGGATTATGCAAGAGATCCGGATTCGAGTGGATTGGGGACCAGAAAAAATGCCGTAGCTCTCTGATATAAAAGGGTTTATTAAACAAATCCTTATCGGAGAACTACGGCAATGTCAAACCCAGTCTGTCAGACCACCCTGGCATTTCACTCGCACACACAAATCACGGCTCGTTTTGATGGTGGGAACCTGACTTCCGATGCCGGATGGCTGTTGTTTGGTTCCCTGGATCGGCAAGATCGACTCTGCGAGGACTTCAGTTCGTGTATTGCGGATAGCCGGGACCAACGCTACGTTCGTCATGAGCAGTTAAAGCTGATCCGACAACGAGTCTTTCAGATCGTTGCCGGGTACGAAGACTGCAATGACGCGGACACGCTGCGCTCGGATCCCATGCTCAAGACCGTCTGTGATCAGTTACCTGAGAGCGATCCTGACTTGGCCACCCAGGCAACTTTTTCCCGTTTGGAAAACTCTGTCAGCAAGAAGGATCTCATGCGTCTGAGCCGGGGGTTCCTACAGCGTTATGTCCGCTCGCTGAAGAAGAGACGCCCCGACCCGGTCATCTTGGACCTGGACAGTACTGACGACCACACTCACGTCCAACAGGAATTCTCTTTTTACCACGGCTATTACCGAAACCACATTCTGCATCCTTTGCTGATCTTCGATGCCGTTACGGGGGACCTGGTCACTGTCGTATTGAGGCCTGGAAACAAGGGGGCTGCCTCTCACATCGTTCCTATTCTGAAACGAATCGTGAAAGCCATTCGACGAGAAGTTGGCAAGGAACTTCAAATTGAGATCCGGGCCGACAGCGGCTTTGCCACGCCTCGGCTCTACGAGTTCTGTGAATCTGAAGAGAACAAACTCCAATATGTCATTGGGTTAAGCCGGAACCCCCGCCTGCAACGGATGGTCGAGCCGATGCTCGAGTCGACTCGACTCAGGTTCGACGAGTTCGAGGAAAAACAGCGTCAGTTTGACGAGTTTCTTTATCGAGCCAGCAGCTGGGATCGATTCCGTCGCGTCATCGTCAAAGTGGAAGTCGACCATCGGGGGATCAATCGTCGCTTTGTGGTCACCAACCGAGACGATCTCTCTTCCCAGTCCCTTTATGATCACTACACCGATCGAGGACAGTCGGAGAACTTCATCAAGGCTTTTAAGAACCATCTGAGTATGGATCGGCTGAGCTGTCATCGATTCCTGGCCAACCAGTTTCGACTTCTCCTGCATGGGCTGGCTTACCAGATGTTCGTCCGACTCCGCGATTATCTGTATGGAACCCCCTGGCAGAAACTCGAAATCGAAACTTTGCGTCGCCGGGTCCTCAAAATTGGGGCGCGGGTTCGACAAACCACTCGACGCATCTGGGCCCATCTTTCCTCCGGCTTTCCGGAGCAGGCCCTTTTCCTCCTCGTCTTGAATCGCCTTAACTCCAGCTAGCCTCTCCTAGCTCCCGAATGATCGTTTAGGACACTCATTCAGGCCCAACTCCGTCTGAAATTCACTCCCCCACCTACTCCACACGGCTCGTCCACAGAGATCCCTCGAAAATCCGCCTGTCGCACCTTCGATCTCCCGATTTGGGCCACTTTCGACTCTCTTTTCAACTCCGGCCTACGGTTCTTGCATAATCCGGGCTAGCCTGGTTTGGCTGTCTATCGGATTCACCTTCTACTTCCTTGAACCTCGGCGCTTGGCGATCCTGCTACTGGTTTCGTTGATCGCGTTCGGGACCAGTTTCCTGGTTGGCTTCAATGAGCTGGCCTTCCTACACTTCCTTTTCGGGCTCTTTTCAGCCGCCGGCTTTCGAGTCTTCGTCGAGATGAAGAGACTCCAGATTTCAGCCGCGGATGCCGATCAAACCTCCGACCAGCAGAACGAACAGACCGTGGGAGAATCTCGAGAGCGCTTCAGTCTGGCGGTGCGGGGAACGAATGACGGTTTCTGGGACTGGGACTTGGTGACGAAACAGGTCGAATACTCTCATCGCTGGCACGAGATGGCCGCCACCCAAGAGGACACCGACCAGACCAGCCCGGATCTGTGGTTCTCCCGTGTCCATCCAGACGATCTGGACAGCCTGCGTAGGAAAGTGGCTGATCATCTGGAAGGGAAAACCACTCACCTCGAAGCCGAATATCGCCTCCTACAATTGGACGGATCGTATCTCTGGATGTTGGCCCGCGGTCTGGCTATCTTTGCTCCCAATGGGAAAGCAACCCGACTGGCCGGCTCCCAAACTGACATCACGGAACGCAAAGTTAGTGAGAAACGACTCCTCTTTCAAGCGTTTCACGATCAGCTCACCGGATTACCCAATCGCGCTCACTTTAGTCATCGGCTGGTCAAGTCAATCCGCCTAACTCGGCGCGATCCCGGGTACCGTTATGCCGTGCTTTTCCTCGACCTGGATCGCTTCAAAACCGTCAATGACAGCCTCGGGCATCTGGTCGGTGACCGGCTTCTCAGGACGGTCGCATTGCGGCTGCAAAAGGTCTTGGACAGCCGAAACACTGTCGCCCGCCTCGGAGGGAGACGAGTTTGCCATTCTGATCGATGAGGTGACCAGCCCGATTGAGGCGGTTCGTATAGCGAACCGACTCCTGAGAATCTTCCGAACTCCCTTCCGTTTAGAAGACAAAGAGTTCTTCATTACGGCGAGCACCGGAGTGGCCTGGGGCAAGAAGGCCTATGAGTTGCCCGAAGAGCTGCTGCGGGACGCTGATACCGCCATGTACCAGGCCAAGCAAAAGGGAGGAAACTGCTGTGAAGTCTTTGTTCAGACCATGCATCGGCGAGCTCTCGATCGGTTGGAGTTAGAGAGCGATCTACATCGAGCTGTCGAATACAAAGAGTTCTGCCTCTTCTACCAGCCCATCTTCTCGCTCCATACCATGCAGATCGTCGCCTTCGAAGCTTTGATTCGCTGGAATCATCCCGAACAAGGCCTGCTCGTCCCCCGACATTTCTTACAAGCCGCGGAAGAAACCGGACTGATCGTGCCGATCGGTTGGTGGACTCTCAAAGAGGCCTGTCGACAGATGAAACACTGGCAAAAGACCTATCCTGAGGCCAGCGAGGTGGGAATCAGTGTCAATATTTCGGGCCGCCAGCTGATGCAGAGCGAACTAGTCCGACAGGTCATGCTGGCCGTCAAGGGAAGTCAGCTGGAGGCGAGGTTCCTTCATTTGGAAATCACAGAGCATGTCTTGATGAGCGAAGCCGAGCCAGCAGCCGCCCTGATCGGGGAACTCCAGGACCATGGCATCGAGCTCCACTTGGATGACTTTGGAACGGGCTATTCCTCTCTCTCCTACCTTGATCGGTTGAACTTCGATGCCCTGAAATTGGATCGTTCCTTCCTGAGCGGACTGGATGCCAATGGCGAGAACTGGAAAATCGTCCGTGCCATGGTGGATCTGGCGCACAATCTGGGAATGGACGTGATCGTGGAAGGGTTGGAAGCGGTCGAGCAGATCGAACAGGTTAGGCTGCTCAATTGTACGCTGGGCCAGGGATACTACTTCTCTCCGCCGGTAGACTCCACGACAGTCGAGCAACTGCTCCTCCGAGATTCTGATTTGGCAAGCACGATGCGGCGACTGCGTGCCAAGACGGGCTAGCATCTGGTACCGTGTAGGAGGCCGCAGGCATCGATTCACGCCCCTGACAGGCCGCGAAAAACGGCATGGGTATTCTGATTGGCGTCCACGGGCTGGACAACAAGCCCCCACGGCAGCAACTCAAGTCCAGCTGGGAAACTGCGATTCTCGAGGGTTTGGGGAACGGGTGCAATCTCACGGGCAGCCTCCCTCTCGTGATGAGCTACTGGGCCGATCTCTACTACCCATTGGCCTCAACCGTGGAGCGCGAGCCGTATACCCGGCGCACCGCGACCTCCTCCCGGCACAAGGTCGAGGTAGAATTTCAACAGGGGCGCCAGGAGAATCAGGCACTCCTCGATTTGCGTCCCGAAGTGATGGCTGCGCACTACCCCGATCTGGCCCGGTACTACCGGGAGCCCGGGCTGGCCAGTCAAACGCGTCTGCGACTACGTCATGTCCTGCGGCAGCTCCAAGATCAGCCCCTGCTGTTGATCTCGCACTCGATGGGATGCCTCATCGCTTTCGATGTCTTGTGCGAATCTCAATCCCGCCTACTCAACTGCGAAATGGTGACCTTCGGTTGTCCACTCGGCTTTCCCCAGCTGCGGCGGCGGATGCAAGCAGCCCATGGCACCCTGTCGGTCCCTGCCTCGATCAGCACATGGACCAACTATGTGGATCCACGTGATCCGGTGGCCTGTCTGGGGCTCGATCAGATCTTCGAGAACGGCAACTCCGGCAATCGAATCATCGATCGGATCGTCAACAACGACTACCGAAACCCGAAGGGTAGCCAGAATCCACACAAGATCTATGGATATCTGCGTAGCCGGCAGTTCACTCAGCAGGTCAGAAGTTTCCTGGGTCTGGAAGGCTAGGAGCCTGCATCCCCTTCGGAGCGCAGGCATCCTGCCAAAGTAGCGTAGGCTTGCCTGCTGGCGGCGCAGAGCTCGGCGTCCGAATCACAGGCAGATGCTACTTTGGCTTGTCCGATTCCCGGCTCTTTCTCGAGTGATCCGGCCAGCGGCCGGGGGATGGGCTAAGCATGTCGGAGAAAATCAGAGAGGGCGGCATAGAAAGCAGGCGGGTCCTCGCGGTGGATCCAGTGGCCGCAGTCCTCGAGAATCCGGATTTCGCTTCGACGGATCTGCCGTGCAGCCTCGATACTGTGATCAGCCAAAACCAGCTGATCGTGCCTGCCGTGAAGTAAAAGAGTGGGAACCTGAATCTCTGGCAGCGATCCTGCTACCTGGTTCCGGAAGTGATCTCCGGCGAGTTCGGCCTGCAGGAACTTTCGCCAAGCCGCTCCAGCTCCGGGCTGGCGAAGCATGCGGCGAGTTTGGACTAGAAAACTGGTTGGCAATTTACTCGGATCGTGTACCAGCCGGCCCATACCGCGCCTCATCAGCCACAGGTTCAGCCCAGCTCCCCAGTAAAGCACGCGATGAACCTGGGGGAACGCCACAACCAGATCGGACCACGGACGAAATGGGATTCCGGAGGCCAGACCAGCGGCTGCCACCAGGGCCAATCGCTTGATCCGCTCCGGTTGCTGCAATGCAAGATGGGCAGCGATCAGACCTCCGGCGGAGAAACCAACCAGATAAATTTCATCCAAACCGAGCTCGCCAATCAGAGCCTTCACGGAATCCAGCAGAAAAGGCACATCGACGCGATCAGCTTTCAAATCAGATTCACCGAAACCTGGAAAGTCAGGTGCCAGAAGGCGGAGATCGGGCAGAAACTTGGGAGCGTCCTCCCAGGAACGCCAGGCCGAGTCCGCCGCACCGCCATGCAGGAACAGCACCGGGAACCCGATTCCCGCTTCCCGGTAATGGAGCCGTCCGCCCCTCCAGCTGAACCATTGCTCATTCCAACCAGACAAATCCGATCCCCCTCACCTTTGAACCCTTTTCAATCAGAGCTTATGATAATCAGGATGCGAGCCGGTTTGTTCTTTTCCTTTTGGGCCTACCCGTTGGCCAGCGTTGGACTTCTGATGGCCAGCCGTTGGCTGGAGCCCGGAAAGCCGAGATGGACGTTCTTGCTTTGGTTTCTCCTGGGATTAATCGCGTGGACGTTCATGGAATACACTATTCACCGGTTTATCTTCCACTGGCGGCCCCCCAATCGAAAGCTCCGGAAATTCATTGCCCAGCTGCACATGGTACACCACGGAGACACCCACGATCCGGAGGAGATCTTAGTCCGGCCACAGTTCAGCCTCCCTGTCTCCGGTTTGATTTTCGGATTCCTCTACTGGGCGACCGACGTGAGCACAGCGAGCGGCTTGCTAGTCGGGATTTGGAGTGGATTCCTTTACTATGAGGCGGTTCACTACCGAGTTCACCTGAGCAAGAAGAGTAACGGGATCCTGCAGCTTCAGAGACGCATGCACTTCATCCACCACTTTATTGATGAAAGATCTTGTTTTGGGGTTACAAGTCCATTTTGGGATATCCTGTTGGGTAGCTTCCGCAGACTAGGAGAGAAGAACGATGGTTGAGTTTCACGATGAAGCAGCCTAGTCGGGTAATGATATTGGGAGTGCTCTTACTGGGCGCGCCGCTACTGCTGCTAGTGCCGAGAGCGCAGCCACAATCCACTCTTGCGAGCTTCCTCGCGCAGGGTACCGAAGATCTCAGGGAGAGGCCAGAGGTCCTTCAGGGAGGCGCGGTAGGCGTGGGTCGGTTGGTTAGCGATCTGGAACTGACACCGCTCGGGGGCACCTCGATCCGGCTCTCTCAGCTAGAGGGGCCTGAGGGAACCTTGATCGCGATCCGCGATTTGGGCTGCCCGGTTTCCAGGCGATATGCACCCCGGCTGGAACGACTCGCAGGGAAGCTCCTGGAGGAAGGATGGAATGTGGTCTTCGTGTTTCCCAATCCAATCGATACGGCCGATCGAATTCAAGCCGCGGTAGGAGATCTGAAAGGCGTGCAGTGGGTAGCGGACGGAGAGGGAGAAATCTCTGGCCGCCTTGATGCCAAGACGACTACTGAGGTCTTCTTGATCGACTCGGCTCGAACTCTTCGTTACCGGGGCGCCATCGACGATCAATACGGGATTGGCTACACCAAACCAGCTCCGACACAAGAATATCTGAAGTGGGCACTGGCGGAGATCTCGAGCAACAGCACTCTCTCCACCGAAGCCACTACCGCCCCCGGCTGTTACCTTGAATCCTCCCCAACATCTACCACCATCCAACAGCTGCCGATCACTTACCACAATCGAATCAGCCGAGTTATCCAGCGAAACTGCGAAGGATGTCATCGTGAGGGTGGACCGGGACCCTTCAGCCTGAGCAGCTATCGAGAAGTATTCGGTTACCGAAGCATGATTTCACATGTCGTCGACAAGGGACTCATGCCTCCCTGGTTTGCTTCGGAAGAGGTGGGCGAGTGGGTCAATCAACGAGGTTTAGCAGTGGGCGAGAAGAAGGATCTGCTGGCTTGGCTAGCCGGCGATTCACCGCGAGGAGACTCCAGCGACGCCCCGTTGCCATTCCAATATGCCACCGGTTGGCAGATTGGAGAGCCGGATGCGATTCTCGAAATCCCCGAGGAGATGCCGATCCCGGCCGAGGGGATCATGGATTACCAATATGTCTATGTGCAGACCGACTTTGCAGAGGATCGCTGGATTCAAGACATGCAAGTTCGGCCCACAGCACTGATCGCGACTCATCATGTCCTGGTCTTCATCGAGGAACCGGGGCGGAGACCGGGTCGCAGACGATCGCGCCAACGACCCTTCCAGTCGGGGGGCCGCGGCTATTTTGCCAGTTGGGTTCCCGGACAGCAGCCAAACTCCTTTCCCAAAGGAATGGCCAAACTTCTTCCGGCCGGTGCCTGGCTCAAATTCCAAGTGCATTACACACCCAACGGTCAGGCCACCAGCGATCGCACCAAGATCGGATTCGTATTCGCCGATCAACCGCCGGTCACGGAAGTCCTGACGAGCTCAGCTCTACAAGGGCGATTCGAGATTCCACCCGGGGCTGAGAATCACGAAGTTGTAGGAGAACACCGCTTTCGCGAATCCGGGTACCTGCTCTCTTTCTTTCCCCACATGCATCTTCGAGGAAAGGCTTTCCGATATGAACTCGTGCTGCCCGAAGGAGTCACTCGAAGAATTCTGGAGGTGCCCCGATACGACTTCAACTGGCAGTTGAATTATGAGCTGAGAGAACCGCTCTTCGTTCCAGCCGGAGCTCGGCTGCGTGCCACAGCCTGGTATGACAATAGCCGTAACAATCCGGCTAACCCCGATCCCAGCAAAGCCGTTCGCTGGGGTGACCAGAGCTTCGAGGAGATGATGATCGGCTATTTCAATTGGCACAAGACCCAACCCTGATGTGTCTGGTCGTCCTCGTTGTATCGGTAGCGATTCCATCTTTCCTGTTAGGAGTTGTGGCGGTCTTTTGGTGGCTGGTGCCCAAGATCGAGAACCGTTTTATCTTCCGGCCCGATCGCCGAATCTTCAGGACCCCGGCCGATCAAGGGGTACCCTTCGAACGCTTCTTTTTTGATGCTACTGACGGGACCCGTCTGAGCGCCTGGCATCTCTTGCCAACCCGGCCCCAGGCAGCGATCATCTACTTTCACGGGAACAGCGGCAACCTCGGGCTCTTTAGCCAAGTCTTTCAATTGCTCTATCAGCACGGCTTACAGGTCTTCGCAGTCGATTATCGGGGATATGGCCAGAGCTCGGGAAATCCCTCCGAAAACGGCCTCCACCTGGATGCTCTGGCATCCATCAAATACTTCAAGGAGAACCTCAGAATCCCGGACCTCCCCCTGATTTACTGGGGACGCTCTCTGGGCAGCTGTGTAGCCGCTTTTGCAGCTTCTCAAAAGGCTCCAGATGGACTAATCCTGGAATCTGGATTCCCCAGCAAGAGACAGTTGCTGCAGTATTTCCCCCAGTTCCGTATATTCCGCGTCTTTTCGAGATGCAAGTTGGATACGGCCCGCTACCTCCGCCAACACACCTATCCGGTACTCGTAATTCACGGCGACAAGGATCCGACGATCCCATTCGAGCAAGGACGTCGCCTCTATGATTCCCTGAGCGGCCGTAAGGTGTTCTATCAAGTCGAGGGTGCCGACCACATCAACACCCATCGTCTGGACAGCAAAACCTACATGGAGCGGGTGTTGAGCTTCGTCGAGCAGAGCCGCCCCGAGCGGGTACACTAAAGAAAGGGTTTCGCCATGACATGGAAAATTCAAGGGCTCCTCTTTGAAAACTGTAGCTGCCAGCTTATTTGTCCGGCTCACGTCTCATTCAAGCAGAACTGTACCCATGAACTATGCCAGGGACACTGGGCGGCCCACATCCGGGAAGGCCGTTATGGCGAGACTCCTCTGGCCAGCCTGAACGTGGCAATTCTATTCGAAACCCCTCAGAGGATGTACGAGGGGGGCTGGAAGGAGACGATCTACATCGACAAGCGGGCTGATTCTGACCAGCGTGCTGCACTCGAGTCTGTGTTGACTGGAAGGGTGGGAGGGCCCTGGGAAGTCTTGGCTCAATTCGTAGAGACCCGGTTCCGGACCCGCTTCGTCGATATCGAATTCAAGGACGAAGGCAGGGTGAAGCGGATGCGGATCGAACCTTACTTCGAAACCGAGGTGAAAGCGATCCGGGCGTGCAACGACAGCGGAGAAGCCATCCTGAAAGACCTTTTCAATCAGATTCACGGCGCCATTCATGTGTTGGCCCGCGGCAAGACGAAGTGTCAGGATCAAGGCCTTGATTTTGAGATCGAAGGGACTCATGGACTGTATTCTGACTTTGTCTGGGAAGGTCGGATCGAGACCTCCTAAACCTCGAGAGTCCTATGTCGTCCCTACCTCACCCGAACCGAGTTCCGCTCTGGACGCCCGTGATGTTGATCTTGTTCCTGGGTGTTGCGGTGGTTCTCTGTTGGAGCCATTTCCTGGCTCTGGGCTCGATGGGAGAGGGTGACCGGTTTTTCCAAGGCCGGAGCACGCCCTGGTCCCTGGGCGACCTGCAAACAGCCGCAATGATGTGGGGCCTGATGATGGGCGGAATGATGTTGCCGTCGGCCGGCCCCTGGCTGTGGCATCTCTCTCGTGCCTGGGCCCCGCCAGGAACTGCCTGGCGCTGGGTGATCCCCCTCGTCTTCCTGCTCGGCTATCTCTCGAGCTGGCTCCTCTTCAGCTGTGCAGCCGCCGCCTTGCAGTGGTTTCTGCATTTTCAATCCAGCTTCCTGCCGGGGGGTGTCCGGCCCTTCCTGGATGGCAGCATCCTGATTTTGGCCGGCCTCTACCAGTGGAGCGGTGTCAAAGATCGGTGCCTGACCCATTGCCGCTCACCCTTCGCCTTCTTTCTCTCCGGCTGGCGTCCCGGCATCGCTGGAGGATTCCGGATGGGCTTCCGTCATGGGCTTTTCTGTGTCGGATGCTGCTGGCTGCTCATGCTGCTGGCCTTCGTGGTAGGCATGATGAACTTGCTGTGGATGATCCTGCTTACGATTTACGTCTTCATCGACCACTCGTTGCTGAGCACTCGCTGGGTGGGCCATCTGATCGGAGCCTTACTGGTTGGTTGGGGAATCTGGAAAATGGTAACTTGAGAAAGAAAACGGATCGCGTCAGGCGAACCGATTCAGGACTTTTCTCAGCAGACCGGTTTCGATATTTCCACCGCTGACCACCGCCACCACAGCCTTCCCCTTGAGCCGATCCCGCATCTTGAAGGCCGCGGCAGCGGCGGCGGCACCGGCTCCTTCGGCTAGAGTATGCGTCTGTAGGAACAAGCGGAAGATACTTCCCAGGATCTCGTCGTCAGAGACCGTGACGATATCGTCGATGTATCGGCAAATGATTTCAAATGGCATCTCAAAAGGGACCCGAGTCGCCAACCCATCGGCCAACGTGTCGGCAGAATCAGTGGTCACCATCTCGCCCTTTTTCCAGGAAAGGTAGACTGAAGCAGCCTTCTCAGACTGAACGCCGATCACCTGAGTCCCGGGCGAAAGCGCGCGCACGGCGGTGATGACTCCACACACGCCGCTACCACCCCCCAGAGGCACTAAGATCACATCGGGACGAGGAAGGTCCTCCAGTATTTCAAGAGCGTAGGTTCCCACGCCGTGAACAAGATGCGGCTCATTGGCTGAGTGGATGTAGCGCTGGCCTTGCACTTTCTGCAGCTCTTCGGCTCTCATGCGAGCATCGTCGAAATCGCTCCCGGCTACGATCAACTCACATCCGAATCCCTCCATGGCGGCATTCTTTTCAGGATTGTTACCCTCCGGCACAGCAATCCAGCAGCGGACACCGTATCGTCCAGAGGCAAGGGCGATGGACTGTCCATGGTTGCCCCGAGTGGCCGTTATCACACCTCGCTCTCGCTCCTCCTGGGAAAGATTGGCTAAGAGGTTGAACCCGCCACGGACCTTGAATGCTCCGGTCGGATTGTGGTTCTCGTGTTTGAGGTAGAGCGAAAAACCACATTCTCGGCTAAGCAATGGGTATTCGGTCAAAGCCGTGGGCTTGAGATGACGGTAGACTGTCTTGCGCGCATCCCGGATTCCGGCAATCGTAACTTCATTGGCCATCGGACCGTTTTCCTCTGAGCGAGGCGTCTCAAGAATCGGCTGGGTTTCCTTGGGGCTCCCCCCCGCTACATGTTCTTGTAGTCAGGCCCTCCACCTCCTTCGGGAGGCGTCCAAACGATGATCTGGTAGGGATCCATGATGTCGCAAGTCTTGCAGTGAACGCAGTTCGTGAAGTTGACTTGGAGCCTTTTTCCGTGAGGTTCCTGGCTGTCTGCGACCATCTCGTAGACCGCAGCCGGACAAAAGTGCTGGCATGGATTTCCGTAGTCTTCAACGCATCGGGTATGGCAGATATCGAAATCCAGGATCTTCAAATGGCAAGGCTGGTCCTCCTCGTGCGCGGTATCACTGAGGAACACATCGCTCAGTTTGTCGAAGGTCAGCTGGTTATCGCATTCACTCAGGCCATCTCCCTTGGAACTCGCCGGGTACTCTGCCAGCGTCCTCATGTGAGTGTGGCCGGGAGTGGCCGGCATAGGATCCCTGAGTCCCCGTCCTCCCGAGATCATCTGCAAACCCAAATGGAAGAATCCGCTGAAGAATCCCTTCTGGAAAGCCTGCCTAAAATTCCGCACCTTCCAGAGCTCCCGCTTGGCCCAACTGTCCTCGAACTTCTGCTTGTAGCTCGAGAGCTGGTCTTCAGAATAGTTATCCGCAGCCAGGGCTTCGACCATCGTCTCGGCCGCCAGCATTCCCGTTTTGATGGCCAGGTGGATCCCTTTCAGACGTTGTGCGTTCAGCATCGCCACCGAATCTCCGATCAGGAGCAGGCCATCCGCGTACAGCCTGGGGATCGAGTAGTAGCCTCCTTCGGGAATCGCCTTCGCTCCATACGAGATGGGCTTGCCCCCCTCCAACATTTCGCGCACGAAAGGATGGGTCTTGAAGCGCTGCAGCATCTGATGGCCATCGGTGTGCGGGTCCTTGCAATCGAGTGGCGTCACAAAACCGATGTCAATTAGATTCCCCTTCAGCGTATAGATGAAGCCACCCCCAAGGCCAGCCGTGCCGAGGGGAAAGCCCAACGTGTGATAAACGGTACCCGGCTCGATTTCGCGCGGCACCTTCCACACCTCTTTGACGCCAATTGCGTAGGTTTGAGGCTGTGAATCGCGCTCCAGTCTGAGTCGCTCAAAAGCCTGGCGCGCGAGCGAGCCACGGGGGCCTTCTCCGAGTACGGTGACCTTGGCCAAGACGTCAATTCCAGGTTCGAAATTGGGCTTGGGATCCCCCCCATGGTCACGTCCCTTGTCTCCGATGCGGGCTCCAATCACTTGATTCCCATCGAAGAGCAACTCCACAGCCGGAAACTCGGGATAGACTTCGACGCCGTTCTCTTCACAGAGCTCCGCCATCCACTTGACCAGGTTACCGAGAGAAGCCACGTAATAACCGTGATTGCGGAGGGGCGGTGGCGTTACCGGCGATCGGATCGCCAAACTCTCCGTCATGAGGTAGAACGCGTCTGTCTTCACTGGGCAATCATAGGGTGGCCTCTTTCCCGGCATGTCAGCCAACAGCTCATCGAATCCACGAGGATCGACGATTGCCCCACTGAAGCCGTGCGATCCGATCTCACGCCCCTTCTCGATCACAAGAATCAGCGGATCCTCGATCTGCCTGCCTGATTTCTGACCGCTTCCCACTGCCTCGTTGTGGGCCGCAACCTGGTTGGACAAATGGAGGGCTCCCGCCAGGCAAGCCGGGCCGGCGCCAACAAAAAGAACATCCACCTCGAGCTGTTCGCGTTCCATCGCAGCCTCTACTACTTTGCTCGTTCCAAGTAGCGACCTTCGACTGGATCCACCCTGACGATCTCACCCGCCGAGATAAATGGAGGCACTTGGACGACGACCCCATTTTCCAGAGTTGCGGGCTTCGGGGAGTTACTAGCTGTGGCCCCTCTCAATTCGGGTTCAGTCTCCACAACCTCGAGCTCAACGTAGGACGGCATTTCGATCCCTATCGGGTTCTCTTCGAAAAACTCTACCTGGATTTTCAGCCCCTCCTTTAGGTAGCGGCGGCTTTCACCCAGTTGCTCGTCGCTCAGAGCCAGCTGATCGTAGGTCTCGGTATGCATGAACTGATAGTGAGTGCCATCGCTGTAGAGGTACTCCATTTCCTGTTGTTCCAAGGTTGCCCGTTCGATCGACTCCTGCGAATTGAAGCGAATTTCATAGGATGCCCCGGAGATCAGATTCCTGAGCAGCAGACGCACAATGGCAGCCCCCTTGCCGGGCGTCCGATGCTTGTAGTGCATAACCCGGTGAGGCTCGCTCTTGTAGAGAATGACGTTCCCTTTTCTGAGACTAATTGCTGAAGTCATGAGTGGCCAACATAGCAAAAGTCTTCCGCCCCGTGCAACGATCCCTTTCCGTTAGTGCCGCACTGGACTCTGAAGGCACCGGGTATCTGTTAAAATTCCCTTCTGACACCATGGAGAACACAGATCCGGTTTTGCAGCCCAAGGAATGGCGTCCGGATTCTTGGAAGGACTTGACGGCTTCACAACAGCCGATCTATTCCGATTCTGAAGAATTGGCCAAGGTCGTTGAGCAGTTGCAAAGACTTCCTCCGCTGGTCACGAGTTGGGAAGTCGAGACTCTCAAGGCCCAATTGGCGGAAGCGGCGCGAGGAGAACGTTTTCTGTTGCAGGGAGGTGACTGCTCGGAAAACTTTCAAGAATGTGAGTCCTCGGTCATCGCTCGCAAACTCAAGATCCTCCTCCAGATGAGCCTGGTCCTGGTTCACGGCTGCGGAAAGCGGGTGATTCGAGTCGGTCGATTCGCTGGCCAGTATGCCAAGCCGCGTTCCAATCAATACGAGACTCGTGAGGGTGTCAGTCTACCTAGCTACCGCGGGGACATGATCAACCGCCTCCCTTTCAGCAATGCTGATCGACTCCCCGATCCCCAGCTGCTCTTGCGAGGTTATGAACGATCCGCCCTCACACTGAATTTCATTCGGTCGCTGAGTGATGGAGGCTTTGCCGACCTCCACCATCCGGAAAATTGGGAGCTGGACTTCGTCAAGCATTCCAGGAGGGCATCCGAGTATTTTCAAGTCGTGGATGCGATTGCCCAGTCGCTTCGCTTCGTGGAAACTCTGTCGGGGCGCAAGATTAGTGATATCGATCGAGTCGACTTCTTCAGCAGCCATGAAGGCCTGCACCTACTCTACGAACAGGCTCAGACACGGTTCATTCCGCGAGTCGGGAAATGGTTTAACCTCTCGACCCATCTTCCCTGGATTGGGGATCGGACCCGGCAACTCGAGGGCGCTCATGTCGAGTTCTTCCGTGGAATCTCGAACCCGATCGGCATCAAGCTGGGTCCAACTACAGATCCCGATCACCTGATCGAGCTGATCCGCGCTCTGAATCCCGCCGACGAGCCGGGCCGCCTGACTCTGATTCACCGGCTGGGCAGTGACAAAGTAGGCGAACTCCTGCCACCCTTGTTGGAAGCCGGAAAAAGAGCCGCAAGAAGTGTGCTCTGGTGCTGCGATCCCATGCATGGGAACACGGAGTCAACCGAGGGAGGTTTGAAGACCCGGGATTTCGACCGGATTCTGGACGAGCTGGATCAATCGATTAGTATTCATCGGAAGGAAGGCAGCGTGCTCGGTGGAGTTCACTTCGAATTGACCGGGGACGACGTCACCGAGTGTCTGGGTGGAGCTCGTGGACTTCGTCCTCAAGACTTGAGCCGGGCCTACAAGACCCAAGTCGATCCTCGTCTCAATTACGAGCAAGCAATGGAAATGGCTCTGCTCCTGGCCCACAAGCTGGATCCCGGTTAGGCACCTCTCCCTTGCAACTTGCTTAGCCCGAATAATGCACGCATTGTCGGCTGCAGAGCCGGGATTATCCGGGCTAGGAGTCTGCGCGGCAGGAGTTTCTGATCAACGTGGAATTTCCAATTCTTGAGTTTATGTTTCGGGGTGCCCTATAAGAGAAAGGGCGATCTTTATCGTGCTTCCGCTTGCAGAGGCGGCCGAACTGCTGAAAATGAGCCCAGGGGGAGGGCATCTTTCCGTCCGAACCTGCTCAGCAGGTGGGTAGGCGCCCATTCATGCGTTTCAAGTTCAGGGCGAGACAGACCAGGTCCCACTCGCCTTCCACTTTCTCGAGTCCCCTCAAGCTGAAGGTTCGAAAGCCAAGGACCTGTTTAACCCAGCCGAATACAGGTTCCGCGATCACCTTGCGCCAGCGGTAGACAGTTTGCCCCGCCTCCGTGCCCAGCTTCTTGAACATGCGAAGCGTGGCGGGGAGATTTTCCGACGGCTCTGGATCTCGCCCCTCTCGGCCCAAAGAGATGTAGCCATCGATCTCGCGTTCTTCTAGACCTTCAAAGTTCTCCTCGGACTTATACCCGGCGTCGGCCACTACCTGCTCGGGAGGGTGCTCCAGGTTCTCTTGGACCGCATCGATCATCCCCAGTAATTGTCTGTTGTCGGCCGCGTTATTGGTAACCCCCGTGGCCACGATCATCTGTGTCTCCTCATCCACAGCGGCTTGCGTGTTGTAGCATTGTTCGAATCCCCCAGAGCTCTTCATGATTCGACTTTCCGGATCTGTAAAGTTGTCTTGGGCCTTCTCCTCGGGAACTCCAAACTCCCGCTTGAAGGGGCGTCCTCCGCGCGGGTTCTTGCGACCGTCTCCGGGCTTGCGGCCGCGCTTCCGATCCGCCTCGGCCTGCCGTTGCTCCACGCGCTGCTTTGCCTCCCCGATCTTTTTCAGCCGATCTTCGCGGCGGCGTAACTCTTCAGGCAGTTCGTCTCCCTGATTCTCTTCGCCGTAGAGCTCGTCTTCCGCTTTATCCACCTGCTGCGCACGATCCAACAGTTCGGCGATCTCTCCTTCCAGCCTTTTCTCTTCTTCCAACATCCGTGAATAGCTCATCGCCTTATGTTTGCTGGCGTTGGCCTTGATCTTACAGCCGTCCACCGCCACTCGCCCCAGCTTGACCAATCCCGCCTCGGCCGCGATCCGCGCCACCTGTCCAAACAGTTTCTTGAACTCTTTGAGATGACGTTGACGAAACTCCGCCATCGTCCGGTGGGCTGGAAAATTACCCGCCGACAACACTCGAACAGCCACGTCCTCATACACTCGACGAGCCAGTTTCCGCGACGAGAACGTTCCCGTCGCGTACCCATAAATCAGGATCTTCACCATCATCCTCGGATCAAACGGCCGATTGCGCCGCCCGTCCCCTTCGTACGGCGCGTAGAATCCACTCAGATCCAGCTCATCCACCGTTTCGGAGATAAAGTAGGACAGATGGTCTTCCGGCAACCAATCTCGCGGGGAGGGGGGTAGCAAGAAGCTCTGCTCCGGCTGGTACTTCCGAAATGTCGTTCCCATATCGCCATTTTATTCACCAGCCCGGACATTTCCTGCCGCGCAGACTCCTAGAGTCGGGTCAAGTCTTCCGAAACTGGGTATTTCTTCTCCGAGCCTCGTCGATTTGAGGCGAAGCTTGGTCGGGAGCCTGTCACACGATCTCGCTTGCCACACGCTTCGCTTCCACCACCAGATCGTTGAGGACTGCCAAGCCTAAGTGCCAAAACCCTGGATCCTTAATGTTCAGCCCGACCGCAGAGACCAGGTTGGCCGGAGTATCGCTACCGCCCGCCGCGAGAAGCTCCAGATATTTGGGGACAAAACTCTCGCCTTCCCGCTGATACTGACGCCACAGTGCTAGCACCAATAGCTCCCCGAATGAATAAGCATAGCAGTAGAAAGGAGAGTGGACGAAGTGTCCGACATAGGACCACCAGCGACGGTATTCCGGAGTCAATGTGACGGCGTCTCCATGCATCGGTGCATTCGCCTCGATCCACAGGTCGTCCAGCTGCTCGGCTGAGAGTTCCCCCTTTGCACGTTCTCGGTGGACAGCTTCCTCGAAGCGAGTCATTTCCACCTGGCGAAACACCGTGGCAAAAGAATCTTCCAAGCGATTGCAGATCAAGGAGAGCTTCAGTTTGGGATCTCTTTCAGCATCGAGCAAACCTGAGAAAGTCAGCATCTCTCCGAATACGCTGGCTGTTTCGGCCAGAGTCAGCGCCGTCGACTGGTGAAAGAGCCCTCGCTCCCGTGACTTATATTGGTGAACGCCGTGCCCCAGTTCGTGAGCCAGAGTCATAACATCATTCAGGTTTCCGTTGAAATTGACCAGGATATAAGGGTGCACAGAAGGCACCGTGGCACTGCAGAAGGCCCCACCTCGCTTCCCGTTACGCGGCTCGGCATCGATCCAGCTGCGCTCAAAAAAGAGATCGACGATTTCACCTAGCTCCGGACTGAAGTCGCGATAGGCACGCGTGACGAAGCGGCGAGCCAGGTCCCAATCACAACTGGGAACAGTCACCCCCTCCAGCTCCACCCGGGCATAGCGGTCGTAGTCGAACAGCTCGCTTACTCCCAACAGTTCTTGCTTGAGGCGATAGTAGTCCTGCACGATGTCGCTTCGACTTTCGCAAGCTTCGAGAAGGGACTGCACACTCTCCTGATCTATTTCATTGGCCAGGTGCCGGCTTTCCGCCGGATTCGAGTATTTCTTCAGCCGGATATTGACTCCATGGTCCTGGACCGTAGTGTTGAAAAGGAAAGTCGATAGGTGAGTAACCTTACTAAGGCCCTCGCTGAAGGCAGCGTGAGCTGCCTGACGGCGTGCTCGGTTGGTGTCGTATAGAATTGCCAAGATTTCGCTTTGATTGAGGCGTTTAGTCTTCCCCTCAAAAGAGAGCTCATACTCTTGGATGCTAGTAACTTCATCGAAGAGTCGTCGAAACGCTTGTATTCCCGTAGCTGATTTCTCGGTCAGAATGATCTCTTCAGGCTCGCTCAGCGTGTGAGGTCGATAGCGGCGAATACTTTGCAGAAAATGCGTCCAGCGCTGACATTCTGGATGGACCGCGATCGGTGCCGCTTCTTCTTCGGGTAAGGCAATCCAGTCCAACTCGAAGAACATGACGGTGGTTTGTACTTCGGTGTAGAGAGCCTGAGTTTGAGCCATCAGTGCTCCATGGACTGCCGGTCTGGTGTCGGCAGCGTGAAGCAGCCTGGCATAGGCATATTGCCTGACGACGATCTCGAAAAGCTCTTCGTATCGGGCCAACGCCTCGGCCATCAGCGCAGGTGTGAGTGAACCTCCACCGTCCAAGGCTCCCCGGTAGAGCTCGGCAAACTTGCGAGCCTGAGTCCGTACTTTCTCGGCGTCCTGTTCCATTGCCCCGGAATTGGGTCCTGAGTATAGATCGGTCAGATCCCAGCAGATTCCGGCTGCACTCGGAACGGCCGGGGCGATTTGGCCTCCAACCGAAGCGGCGCTACTCTGATCGGTAGTTTCAGAATTCATGGTGCTTGAAATTGTATCAAGCCAGGGAGACTGGCGGGGACGACCACATTGGAACCTGAGTTGAACACAGAGAGTCTGGGTTGCCCATCCTCGGGCTGCTCACCAGAGTGGTCGACAATGACTGTGCGGCCCTCGGGCGTGAATGAAATGTTGTCCGCGCGGCGGTTGGGCACAAGAATCTTCAGAACTTGCGGTCGCTGTTACGGGGAGAGTTCTCCGGGCGGAGCCGGCTCCTACAATGCGCAGGTTGGAACCGAGGCAGCGAGGCAGGACACGGTCGTGCTAGATCGGGGATTGGGTTTCGAGGCCGCAGTTGATCGGGACTTCGAGAAAAACTTCGTCGAGAGGCTTCCATGACCTCTTAAGTCCAAGAACCGCTCCCTTATTTCTTCGAACGATCGCGGAAAGAGACGGGCTCCTAGGAGCCGTCCGAACGAACATAGTTCGACGGTTCCTCTTCGAACGTACGGCGGCAATGCTCGGTGAAGAAAAGATAGATCTTACCCTCGTGTACGAGGAAGATCTCAGGCTTTCCAGATAGATCAGGGCGCACTGGACAGGCCCCTTCCAGCTGTACCGCGTATTTCGTTGGATTCCTTTCGAATAGTTCACGGTTTGCCTGGTTGGCGAAGCGGTAGCGGAAACCCTCGAAGTCAAACACGATATCGGATTTTCCCGATTCTTGTTGACCCGAGATCAACAGGATCGGATCAAGCCCGGTCAGAACCAACCGGACATCATCGTCCGAGGTAGCATTCGATACTCCGAACAGCAGACTGAGGGAGAGCAAGACATGAAAGAGGATCGTCGGCATACCTGAATCTCCTTTGCCCATGTTTAACACAACTCATCAGCCAGCACCGCAACCTTCCGGCTGAATGGGAGATCCTAGTCGGTCAGCGGACTAGGAGTAGGCACCTATAAGGGCCACTTCTTTACAGACAAGTCAAGTTTTCGGGTCGTGCTGAGATTGTCAGTCCTAGACGTGGGAGCCTAATAAAGGCAACTTCTGAGCATTTGAGTCAAGTCTTGCAGCCGTACAACTTTCCCCGCAAATCTACGTCTTAGGGAATTGAGCCCTCCTCATGACGGCTCGACTAGGCCTGAGGAGCTGAAATCTCCAGGCCGGAAAGTGAGTAAATCATGGATAAGCGAACAGAAAAAGATACCCAAAAGCAGAAGTCCCTAACTTCCGGAACTCACCGCTTCTTCCAGTGGCGGCTCACCGAGCAAGACAAGCGGTTTCTTCGCTCCATGAACATCTCATCTGAGTAGCCGAAGGGCCAGCAACTGCGTGTTATGATCTCGCCCATGGAAAAGGTGGTCGGAATACTGGGGGGGATGGGGCCGGAAGCAACGGCCGTCTTCCTTCATCGATTGGTGCAGCTAACTCCTGCGCATCACGACCAGGAGCATCTCAAGATCCTGGTCGTGAACAATCCGAAAATTCCGGATCGAGTGGAATACATTGAGGGAAACGGACTCAGTCCCGTGCCGGCTCTCGTAGAAACTGCTCGAGACTTGGTTCGGCTGGGAGCCGAGATCATCGCGATTCCCTGTAACACCGCCCATTACTTCTGGAGGGAGGTCCAGGATTCCGTCCCTATCCCGGTCTTGAATATCATTAGTGAGACGGTGGCTCGGATCGCTGAGCAACTCGATGCGGGAAGCAAAGTGGGCGTTTTGGCTACTCAAGCCACTGCCGACCACGGGCTTTATCAAAGGAGTCTCAGAGCACTTGGATTGGAAGGGATCGCCCCCGACCCGGCTCACCAGGTAAGAGTGACAAAGGCCATTGCCTGCATCAAACAAAACAGGGACCGGCAGGCAGCGGCATATTTTCTGGAGCCATGCCTGACCCATTTGCAGGCCCGAGGAATTCAAGTAGTCATCTTCGGTTGCACAGAACTCGGCTTGGCGCCAGTTCGCACGGATCTTCTGATCTTCGATTCACTCGAAATCCTCGCCCGGGCGACCGTAGAGATGGGTCGGGGCAGGGCGATCCCTGCGAAGACCCGAACACCATCCATGAAGCAGGCTATCCGTTGATCGTCTCAATAGACATCAGACAGACAGTGATGTTGTCATAGCCGCCCTTTTCGTTGGCTGACTCGACCAACGCCAAGCAGGCATCGTCCAGTGGGGTTGACATCAGGATCTGCTTGATTTCCGCGTCCTTGAGAAGATCGCTCAAGCCGTCGGTGCAAATCAAGAGCAGATCCTTTTCCCGTAAACGAGTGCCGAAAACTTCGAGAGCGATCTGCTCGGTAATTCCAAGCGATCGATCGAGTAGATTCTTCTGGGGATGATCAAACATCTGCTCGCGAGTAATCACGCCCTGCTTGTGGAGACGAAACACGGGAGAATGGTCTTCCGTCACCTGCGAGAATTCACCCTCGCGTAAGCGGTAGATGCGGCTGTCCCCGATGTGACCGATCCAGGCCTCCCCTACCTCATCGCTGCGCAGCCAGACGACACTGAGGGTGGTACCCATCCCACTCAAAGAGGGTTGCTCTCTTTGCTTCTCGAGAATCTTCTGGTTAGCCGTTTCGATTCCTGCCAGGAGGGCCTGATCAGCCCGCAGGGAATTCTCACTCAGAGCTTGCATAAGAGTCTCTGAGGCAAGGGCACTGGCGACTTCCCCAGCCGCGTGTCCCCCCAGGCCGTCACAGACGCCAAACAGACCCAGTGCGGGAGCGGAGATGACAGAATCCTCATTGTTCTGCCTCACCCGTCCCACATCGGACTGAGTTTCTGCCGTGTACCGAATCGGTCCGCATTGGTGCGAGTTTTGTGACATGCAGTTCAGTGCCCGTCGCAATCAATTCAAAGAAGGAATTGGTAGTATCAGCCCTCGTACGAGTCTCAAACAAACCCGTCGATGAGCCGAATATGGCATTTTATCAAGCCATAGGTGATTAGAATCAAGAGAATCCACGCCCCAATTTTCTTCCACAAGGGGTGCGTTATCTGGAAACCACAGTATTGACAACGACTTGTCCGCCCAATCAGAGCGTAATTGCAGCGCGGACAAATCTCGAATTCCGCAGTTTCTTGCGGCCTCTGCGGTGGCTCATCCACCACAATGAATCTCAATCACTCAGCATCTCCACTAGCTCCGATTCGCTGATGACAGCGATCTCCAACACCTTAGCCTTGTCCAGTTTCGAGCCCGGTTTCTCACCCGCCAGGACAAAATCGGTTTTGGCTGAAACGGAGGAGGTGACCTTGCCCCCCTGGGCCTCAATCATTCTACGAGCTTCGAGACGACTCAGCGAGGGCAATGTGCCGGTCAGCACGAAGGTTTTCGATTGGAGAGCCTCTCCGGCTTCGACCGAAGCCTCCCCCTTGAACGGCAGATGTTCCTTCAGCTTCGCCACCAGTCGTCGATTCTCAGGAGTTGATGAGTAGGCGACGATGCTCTTGGCAATCTCCGGCCCCACTCCAGAAACGCCAGCGACGGCTTCCTCGTCCGCTGCCATCAGGCTCTCGACATCCGGGAAAGCATTGACAATCAGCTGCGCAACACTTCCTCCAACGTGCCGAATTCCCAGAGCAAAGAGCACTCTATCGAAGGGACGCTGCCGACTGCTCCGAATACCCTCCAGCAAATTCTGAGTGGACTTCTCCTTGAAACCAGGCAACCGGGTGAGCTGTGCTTCGCTCAATTCAAAAAGATCAGCGGGATCACGTACTAAGTTCAGTTCTACCAGCTTTTCCAGTGTCCGTGGGCCCAACCCGCTTATGTCCATGGCTCCCCGACTCGCGAAGTGTTTCAAGGCTTCGAGTCGCTGAGCCGGGCAGGACGTATTGGGGCAATAGGCCATGGCATCGCCTTCCCGTTTGACGACCTTTGTACCGCAGGAAGGGCACTCGCCTGGGAGGTGGAACTCTACTTCGATCCCAGTTCTCCGTTGCTCCACCGGGCCCACTACCTGGGGGATGACATCGCCGGCCCGCTTAACGACAACCACATCTCCGATCCGGATATCCTTGCGGTGGATATCCTCTTCGTTATGGAGAGTGGCAGTGCGAATCGTGACTCCCGACAGCTCGACCGGTTCCAAGACAGCATAAGGATTGAGAGCACCTGTGCGGCCTACGTTGATCCGAATATCGATGAGCCGGGTCTCGGCGACCTCGGCTGCAAACTTGAAAGCAATGGCCCAGCGTGGGTCGCGGCTGACGGTGCCCAGTCGCTGCTGATAATCGATTCGGTCCACCTTCACAACCACGCCGTCGATTTCATAGTCGAGCTCGTGGCGACGATTTTCCCATTCCTCGCAGAACTGAATTACCTCATCAATCGAACTGAACCGTCGAGCCGTTCGGTTGACTCGGTGCCCCCAACCGGACAGCAATTGGAGCGCTTTCCACTGGGTCTCAAACGCCATTCCTTCCAGAAAACCGATCGAATAGGAAAAGAACGAGAGCGGCCGTCGAGCTGTCACTTTAGGATCCAGCTGGCGGAGGGCACCGGCGGCTGAGTTTCGAGGGTTCGCAAAGAGAGCTTCGCCGGCCGCCGCCCGCTCTTCATTCATTTGCCGGAAAGCTGAGAGGGGAAAGTAAGCTTCTCCCCGAACTTCCATCTGTGAAGGTATCTGGGTGCCGCCGCGGAGGCGCAACGGAATCGGCTGAATGGTGCGTAGATTCAGGGTGATTTCTTCCCCAATTGTCCCATTTCCCCGAGTGGCACCCCGCACCAATCTGCCGTCTTCGTATGTCAGAGCCACAGCGACTCCGTCGATCTTGAGCTCACAAACATACTCGATCCGATCGCTGCCCAGCAGATTCGCGATCCGTTTCTGGAAAGCTCGTAGCTCGGCTCGGTCAAAAGCATTGGCCAAGCTCAGCATGGGGCGCTGGTGAGTTACCTTCCGAAACTTATCAAGCGGCTCGGCGCCAACCCGCTGAGTGGGGGAATCAGGGCTCGCCAAATCCGGGAAGTCCAGTTCGATTCGCTGGAGCTCGCGGAAGAGCCGATCATATTCAGCATCCGAGACCTCAGGTTGGTCGAGGACGTAATAGCTATAATTGTGGTGTTCGATTTCGTCACGTATTCGGCGGACCCTCACGCGGGCCTTTTCTAGGTGCGACACGATCGCGAATATAGCACAGAAACCAACCTCCACACCCGTTGGACCCTTTCCCTGAATCTGGTATCATGACCGCGTTATGAGCTTTCCCGTGGTCCGCAAATTCAGGTTTACGGTCACGTTTCCTCCGACCGAAATCCGGGGCGCACATATGCCACTGCTTCGGCTCCATTCGCTGGCCCAACGCCAGCTGTCAGACATGGAGGTGATTGAAACAATCGAACACCTATTCAAGTGCACGCGCTGCCTGGAGAACTATCGCAGAGTGCGTTCCGCGTATGCGGATCACTGTTGACAAAACCAGCATGCCCCTGCCCCCGACTCCATGCGGTCGCATCAGATCCGTTGATTGGCGAGGCTTTGCCTATCTGCTGAAACCTCGATTCTGGTCAGAGTTCTGGACCACCATTAACGAGGACCATGTGTGGGGCATGTCGGCTGAGCTCAGTTACTCGTTCTTGCTGGCCTTCTTCCCTTTTCTGATCTTTCTCGCTTCAATTATCGGCCTGACTCCGATAGATCCTCGGATCTTGGCACTCATTTTGGATGACTTTCGCCACTTCATGCCCAACCAGACGAATCAGGAGATTCAGGAACTGCTGGCACAGCTGAAAATCTGGCAGGGAGGGCAAATGGCACTGCTCTGGATTCTGCTCGCGCTGTGGATAGCTTCGCTCGGACTCAACGGGTTGGCGGCTGTCCTAAACCGCGCCTACGGCGTCAGAGAGAAGCGCTCATTCTGGTGGGTTCGCGGTCTGGCCTTGGTGGTAACCGTTGCCATGTCTTTTTTCATCGTTCTGGCAGGCGCGCTGCTTTTCTTTGGAGACGAATTCAACAGAGTAGTGGCCGGTTTGGCGCCTGGAGATTCGGCGCTGGCGGCGGGTCTGCTTCAATTCCTCTATACTTTGATCCGTTGGAGCTTGATCTTCTGCCTCCTCAATCTGGGTCTGCAAATGATCTACTACGCTCTACCGGCCACCCGGCTTCCCTGGCGATTCTTTTCTCCGGGGAGCATCCTCACGACTACCGGCTGGCTGCTCGGATCACTCGTTCTAGCTATCTACATCGACCGCTTCGCCGACTATCAGCGACTCTACGGGAGCCTCGCGAGTCTGGTCATCTTGCTGATCTGGTTTTACTACGCCAGCCTGCTATTACTGCTGGGAGGGGAAATCGACTCCGAGATTCATCGGCTTCGGGCAGCGGGAGACTCAGGCTGACAAGAGAATGTGAAGAACTCGGCTCTCCTGGAAGGAGAGCTCTGGGGAGGCGAAGCAGACTACAGAGGCAGCGAGTCCGACGGCAAATCAAGCTTCACCTTCGAGAAGTGTCTGCCTCGAACGAAAGCAGCGAGTCAATATACTTGTGGCCGGTGCCGGTGTTGTAGAGGATTACCTGGTCCTCCGGCCTGATCCAATCGCGCGACCGAAGTTTCTTGAAGGCCGCCCAACAGGCAGCTCCTTCCGGACACAAGAAAACCCCTTCACGGGTACCGACTTCCCGGATTGCCTCGAAGATTTCCCTTTCCGAAACCGAAACCGCCGTGCCTTCGGAATCGCGAACCGCCCTCAGAATCAGAAAATCTCCAATCGCCTTCGGCACCCGGATCCCGGATGCGAAAGTGGCGGCATTCTCCCAGGCCGGAGCCTGGTCCAATCCCTGCTCGAACGCCTTGACGATGGGAGCGCAACCTTCCGACTGGACCGAGACCATGCGGGGTCGCTCGGAACCGATCCAACCCATTTCTTCCATTTCTTGAAAGGCCTTCCACATCCCGATCAGCCCGGTTCCGCCTCCCGTCGGATAGAAAATCACCTGCGGCAGTTTCCAACTCAGCTGCTCGGCGATCTCATAGCCCATCGTTTTCTTGCCTTCGATCCGGTAAGGTTCCTTTAGAGTGGAGACGTCAAACCATCCCTCTCGCTCCTTACGCTCCGCAATCATCATTCCCGCATCATTGATCAGCCCATCCACCAACGTGACATGTGCTCCACAGAACTCAGCCTCGATGCGATTGGCAGTGGGTGTATCTCGGGGCATGAAAATGAAGACTTCCAAGTTGGCGTGAGCCCCGTAGGCCGCCAGAGCTCCCCCAGCATTTCCGGCCGTCGGAATCGCAAGCTTGGTTGCTCCCAGCTTCTTGGCCATGGTCACTGCAGCGGATAGCCCGCGGGCCTTGAACGAGCCGGTGGGATTCACCGCCTCGTCCTTGATGATCAAACTGGCGGTAGAATACTCCCGCGCCAGACTGTCGAGACTGACCAGTGGAGTCAGACCTTCACCCAGGGTGATGATCTCTCGTTCGTCGGCCACCGGCATCACTTCACAATAGCGCCACATATCAGCCGGCCGGTCCAACAAATCGGTCTTCTTCAACGTCCTGGAAACTCCTGCCAGGTCATAGCGCGCAAGCAGCGGAAAACCACAGGGACAGAGATTGTGTAACTCGTTGGGGGAAGCTGATTCTCCACACTTCGAGCATTCGAGATGGGTCATGAACGACATGTTTCTTAGTCCTCCCAGTGGATTGTCGCAGGTTGCCGGCAACCAAGTGGCCGACGCGCTCGCTTCGGAGTCGATCGGCCGTCATCGGCAGCTCCTGATTTTCCCGATATATTATACTGACATTTTCGTACTTATCTTGGACTAGGATTACCGTTGCTAAGGATCCCTGCTCAGTCGTTTTCTTTCCTCCTTTTGCTCCTTCTCTCCGGCTGCGCCAAGATGGGAGATCCTCTCCCTCCAACTGTCCAGCTCCCTCCCACTATAAACGATCTTGAAGTGCAGCGAGAAGGCTCGATTGCTCGGGTCCGATTTCGAGTTCCTTTCCAGAGCGAGTGGATCGAGCTCTTCCGGCAGTGCGATCCTCGGACCGCGTTGGACCGCCTTCAGCTGATCGTTCGACTGGCGCCAGACGAGCTCATTGAGGCCGATCGGGTGGACCACTTTCAATATGAGGACAGAACTTTGCCGGCTGATGCGCAGGCTTGTCGCTACACCTTGCGTTTTGTGGATAACCGGGGCCAACGATCCGACTTCTCAAATTTCGCCGCACTTCCACCTCGTTGACCTAGGAGTGTGTCCGAGTATTGGGGTGCGGTCGCGAACAGGGGTCTTGTGAGTCGAGCCCGCGGAGAGAGACGGAAGGCGATGGCCCCCATCGTTGACGGCTCTCGACAAAGAGATCGTCCACAACCCCCCTGTTCCCTCCGGGTTACGGGCGGCATGAGGCGATCTGCTTTGTTGCGGGCACTTGAAGTCGAATGCCGGCGACTGCGTGCCCGACGCCTCGCATCTCACCCCAGGGCGCTCGTAACGCGATCCGCCCTAGTACTCGGACACACTCCTAGTTCTGGATTCTCGGCGCCACAGGTAATATCCTGTCAGCGTCGTGCGTAGGAACCCGCTGGGGCGAGTTTCTGATCCATCGGAATGCCGCAAATATTGGAGTGAACGATGAAAATTTTTTTGGATACGGCGAATGTCGAAGAGATTCGGGAAGGCGCTGCCTGGGGTGTTATTGACGGAGTCACAACGAACCCGTCTCTAATCGCCAAGGCTGGCCGAAGTCTGCGTGATGCCGCCGAGGAGATCGTATCGCTGGTCGATGGTCCGATCAGCTTGGAAGTGGTCTCGCTGGAGGCTCCAGCCATGATCGATGAGGGACGAGAGCTGGCGGCGATTCACCCCAACGTGGTGGTCAAACTGCCGACCATCCCTGAAGGTTTGAAAGCACTCAAGTTGCTCGCAGGAGAAGGGGTTCGGGTCAATATGACGCTGGTTTTCCAGGCTAGTCAGGCCCTACTCGTTGCCAAGAACGGAGCGACTTTTGTCAGCCCCTTCATCGGGCGTCTCGACGATGTCAGTGTTGAAGGCATGGACCTGATTGCAGATATCGCTACGATCTACGACAACTACGATTTCGGCACTGAGATTCTGGTTGCTTCGGTGCGTCATCCCGCACACGTTGTGCAGGCCGCCCGCATCGGAGCCGACATCTGCACGCTTCCTTTCAAAGTGCTGACCCAACTATTGACTCATCCGTTGACCGACATCGGGCTGGAACAGTTTCTAGCCGATCATCGCAAGCAAGAACTGACTACCTCAGTGTAATGTCACGATCTAAAACGAAGAGCAAGCTCCACGAACTACGCCGCCGTCAGCAGGCAGCCCTGGACGGCGGCGGCGAGAGGCGGGTCGAGCGGCAACATCAGGCGGGAAAACTGACCGCTCGCGAAAGACTCGACTTCTTGCTTGATGAGGATTCCTTCGAGGAACTCGATCAACTCGTTGTCCATCGCTGCCGTGACTTTGGAATGGAGGACAACCAGATCCCGGCCGACGGGGTGGTCACTGGTTTTGGCAGGATCGACGGCCGTCAAGTTTTTGTCTTTTCCCAGGACTTCACGGTCTTTGGAGGCAGCCTCTCCGAGACTTATGCCGCCAAGATCTGCAAGGTCATGGACATGGCGATGAAGATGGGATGCCCGGTTGTGGGTCTAAACGACAGTGGCGGAGCCCGGATTCAAGAGGGTGTCGTCAGTCTGGCCGGTTACGCCGACATCTTTCTGCGCAACACCTTGGCCAGCGGAGTCATTCCGCAAATCTCAGCGATCATGGGGCCCTGTGCCGGGGGAGCAGTCTATTCCCCCGCCATAACCGACTTCGTCTTCATGGTGCATCACACCAGCTATATGTTCATCACCGGACCCGACGTGATTCGAACCGTCACCAAGGAAGAGGTGACCAAATCGGAGCTAGGGGGAACGACTACCCATACTAGCGTGAGCGGGGTAGCTCATTTTGCCGCCGGTGACGACCGGGACTGTCTGGCCCAAATCCGAGAACTGCTCTCTTTTCTTCCCCTGAACAATATGGAAGATGCGCCTCGGCGAGCAACCTCGGATCCCGCCAATCGCAGTGTTCCCGAGCTGAACGAGATCGTACCCAGCGATGCCAATCAGCCGTACGACATCAAGGAAATCATTAGCGTAGTGGTGGATGACGGGCATTTCTTGGAGGTTCATGCTGAATTTGCCTGCAATATCGTGATCGGGTTCGCGCATTTGGATGGTTCTTCAGTCGGAATCGTCGCCAATCAACCGGCCGTCCTGGCGGGCACTCTGGATATCGATTCCTCGACCAAGGGAGCGCGCTTTGTTCGATTCTGTGATGCCTTCAACATCCCGCTGATCATTCTTGAAGATGTTCCCGGCTTTCTCCCCGGAATCAAGCAGGAACACGGAGGAATTATCCGCCATGGCGCCAAGCTCTTGTATGCGTTCGCCGAAGCAACCGTGCCCAAGATCACGCTGATCACCCGCAAAGCATACGGCGGAGCCTATTGCGTTATGGCATCAAAGCACATCCGGGCTGACCTGAACTATGCCTACCCGACAGCAGAGATCGCCGTCATGGGTCCCGAGGGCGCAGTTGAAGTACTTTACCGACGGGAACTAGCCAGCAGCGATAATCCCGAAAACTACAAGGCCGAAAGGGTCGCCGAGTTCCGGGAGAAGTTTGCCAATCCCTATACAGCAGCCGAACGAGGCTATATTGATGAAGTCATCGTTCCCAGCAAAACGCGGCAGAAGCTGATCCGTGCTCTTGCTATGTGCCGCGACAAAAGGGATACGAATCCCCCCAAAAAACACGGAAATATCCCGCTTTGATCGAAAGGAGCATGAAGGGGTTGTTCAGCCGGGTTCTGATTGCGAATCGAGGCGAGATTGCGGTACGCATCATTCGTGCCTGCCGCGATTGCGGGATTTCTCCAATCGTCGTCTATTCGGAGCCGGATCGGGAATCGCTCGCGGTGCGACTCGCAGATCGCGCCTTGTATATCGGTCCAGCTGCGGCCGCTGAGAGTTACCTCAACTTGGACCGAATCCTTGAGGCCGCTCGTGAGGCCCAGGCCGATGCGCTCCACCCTGGGTATGGCTTCCTGGCCGAGAACGCCGCCTTGGCTGAAGCATGTCACAAGAGGGGAATTGTTTTCATCGGCCCTTCGGCTCATTCTATGCGTTTGATGGGAGACAAGATCTCGAGTCGTCAGACCGCAGTGGCAGCCGGAGTGCCTGTGGTTCCGGGCAGCGATGGAGCCGTCGATTCGAGGGCCGAAGCCGCTCGCATTGCAGAAGAAATCGGCTACCCGATCATGCTCAAGGCAAGTGCGGGGGGCGGAGGTAAGGGCATGCGACTGGTCCGCTCTCCTGAGGTGCTGGCAGAGGTCTACGAGACGACCCGCAGCGAAGCCTTGGCAGCTTTTGGAGACGGCTCAGTATTCTTGGAAAGATACATCGAGTGCCCTCGTCACATAGAAATTCAGATTCTGGCAGACGGCGAGGGCAACGTCATCCATTTGGGAGAACGTGAATGTTCGATTCAACGCCGCCACCAGAAACTGATTGAAGAAAGCCCGTCGCCATTCGTCTCACCCGACTTCCGTGCCCAACTCGGAGAAGCGGCCGTGAGGGTGGCAAGAGCCGCGAACTACCAGAATGCGGGTACTGTTGAATTCCTCGTGGATGGTGCCAGCGATCCTTCCAATCCCAATTTCTTCTTCCTCGAAATGAATACCCGACTGCAGGTCGAGCACCCGGTGACAGAGGCGGTGACTGGTTTGGACTTGGTTCAGGAACAGTTCCAAATCGCTGCCGGTCGAGCTCTGCGCTGGGCCCAGCACGATATCGAATTCCGGGGAGCAGCCATTGAAGTTCGGGTCTATGCTGAGGACGCAAACCAAAACTTCATGCCTTCTCCTGGCAGGGTCTCCACTCTGATCGAGCCGTCCGGACCAGGAATTCGAAACGACTCGGGAGTAGTCGAGGGGTCCGAGGTTTCGATCTACTATGATCCCTTGATTTCGAAACTGATCAGCCACGGGCGAAACCGGGAAGAAGCGCGCCAACGTCTTTCAAGAGCCCTGCGCGAGTATCGGATTGGTGGGCTCCATACAACCATCCCCTTCTTCCGACGAGTGCTCGAGCATCCCGCCTTTTGCAAGGGGGACCTCTCTACTCATTTCATTCAGGATCATTCCCTAGCTCAAGCCTGCGATCGTGTCAGCGAGGAATCGTTCCTGGCGGCCTCCCTGGTCTACTACTTGGATCACCCGACCTCACAGCCGCGGCCGGAGCCGAGACAAAGCGCATGGCGCGATTACTTCCGAGTGCAACGTTCTCGTCCGTAGGAACAACAGATTGAAGGTATCCGCCACAGCTCAGAATCAGCAAAGAGAAGTCGAGGTTGATTGCGTGGACCGGGAGAGGTCGCTCTTTCGTTTGACCCTGGAAGGGAGTGAGCCTCAATCGATCAAGATCCTGGCTCGACAGCGGGATTGGCTGACCTTGGAAATTGACGGGAACATCCGGGACTTCGTGGTCTTCCGAAGCGCAGATCAGCTGGTCGTGGAAGACGCAGAAGGGAATTCATCCTCATTTCAGGTGGTTGATCAGAGACGGCTCCCGTCGGGAGGGAGCAAGAAGCCGGAGTTCGAAGGTTCCTTCAGCCTCAAGGCCCAGATGCCAGGTAAGGTGATCCGAGTTCTCAAGCAGCCAGGAGAGCAGGTTGAGGCGGGGGAGGGTTTGGTTATCATCGAATCGATGAAGATGCAAAACGAACTGAAGTCCCCGAAGTCAGGGAGGGTACGCAGTTGCGGGGTTCGAGACGGCGAAAATGTCAACGCGGCTCAGCTCCTGTTCAAGATCGACTGATACTCCTAGACGAGCGATTCTGAAATAACGTACCAATTGTTGGGAGCGCGACGCGAGTCAGGTCGAGGCGCGAGGACGAGATTGATGCAGGCCATCTTCGAGCTCCGAGCAACAAAGAGCCGGCCGCGTCCCGCCCCAACCCTACGGGCGAACGGGGCTTGTTGTACAGCCTGCAAGCTGTTGCCGGCCTAGGAGTCTGCGCGGCAGGAGTTTCTGATCAACGTGGAATTTCCAATTCTTGAGTTTATGTTTCGGGGTGCCCTATAAGAGAAAGGGCGATCTTTATCGTGCTTCCGCTTGCAGAGGCGGCCGAACTGCTGAAAATGAGCCCAGGGGGAGGGCATCTTTCCGTCCGAACCTGCTCAGCAGGTGGGTAGGCGCCCATTCATGCGTTTCAAGTTCAGGGCGAGACAGACCAGGTCCCACTCGCCTTCCACTTTCTCGAGTCCCCTCAAGCTGAAGGTTCGAAAGCCAAGGACCTGTTTAACCCAGCCGAATACAGGTTCCGCGATCACCTTGCGCCAGCGGTAGACAGTTTGCCCCGCCTCCGTGCCCAGCTTCTTGAACATGCGAAGCGTGGCGGGGAGATTTTCCGACGGCTCTGGATCTCGCCCCTCTCGGCCCAAAGAGATGTAGCCATCGATCTCGCGTTCTTCTAGACCTTCAAAGTTCTCCTCGGACTTATACCCGGCGTCGGCCACTACCTGCTCGGGAGGGTGCTCCAGGTTCTCTTGGACCGCATCGATCATCCCCAGTAATTGTCTGTTGTCGGCCGCGTTATTGGTAACCCCCGTGGCCACGATCATCTGTGTCTCCTCATCCACAGCGGCTTGCGTGTTGTAGCATTGTTCGAATCCCCCAGAGCTCTTCATGATTCGACTTTCCGGATCTGTAAAGTTGTCTTGGGCCTTCTCCTCGGGAACTCCAAACTCCCGCTTGAAGGGGCGTCCTCCGCGCGGGTTCTTGCGACCGTCTCCGGGCTTGCGGCCGCGCTTCCGATCCGCCTCGGCCTGCCGTTGCTCCACGCGCTGCTTTGCCTCCCCGATCTTTTTCAGCCGATCTTCGCGGCGGCGTAACTCTTCAGGCAGTTCGTCTCCCTGATTCTCTTCGCCGTAGAGCTCGCCTTCCGCTTTATCCACCTGCTGCGCACGATCCAACAGTTCGGCGATCTCTCCTTCCAGCCTTTTCTCTTCTTCCAACATCCGTGAATAGCTCATCGCCTTATGTTTGCTGGCGTTGGCCTTGATCTTACAGCCGTCCACCGCCACTCGCCCCAGCTTGACCAATCCCGCCTCGGCCGCGATCCGCGCCACCTGTCCAAACAGTTTCTTGAACTCTTTGAGATGACGTTGACGAAACTCCGCCATCGTCCGGTGGGCCGGAAAATTACCCGCCGACAACACTCGAACAGCCACGTCCTCATACACTCGACGAGCCAGTTTCCGCGACGAGAACGTTCCCGTCGCGTACCCATAAATCAGGATCTTCACCATCATCCTCGGATCAAACGGCCGATTGCGCCGCCCGTCCCCTTCGTACGGCGCGTAGAATCCACTCAGATCCAGCTCATCCACCGTTTCGGAGATAAAGTAGGACAGATGATCTTCCGGCAACCAATCTCGCGGGGAGGGGGTAGCAAGAAGCTCTGCTCCGGCTGGTACTTCCGAAATGTCGTTCCCATATCGCCATTTTATTCACCAGCCCGGACATTTCCTGCCGCGCAGACTCCTATCCAACAAAATGTTGCGGACGATCTCTGTGTCGAGAGTCGTCGAAGATGCCGGTATCGACTTCCTCCTCTCTCCTTGACCTCGACTCGCAAGACCCGTTCGCAATTGGCACGTTATTTCGGAATCGCTCGTCTAGGAGCCCACCTGCCCAATCACCCAGGTCGGATTCGCGGAACAGAGCCGGAACAAACGGTCACCTCCCAAACGACCTGAATGCTTGTGTACTAGATCAGCGAAGCTGGGCGGACGAAACCCCGCACCATGGGTATCGGAGGCGATGACAGTGATCAGATCCTGCTGCACAAGGCGATGTGCCAAACGGCCTCGTGCCGACCATCGGGGCAGGAGTAGGCTGCCTTGATTCACTTGTGTCAAACACCCCCTCGCCGGTAATGCCTCCATTTCAGGCTGCTTGTCGCGCAGGCTAGCGTAGCGTTCGACATGGGCTAGCACCGGCACCAAATCGCGCTCCTGAATGCGCTCCACGACGGACCGAATCTGGCGCAGAGAAGACAGAGGAGTAAACTCAACCAGTATGTAACGGGAATCGGCCAAGGTCAGGACCGCGTCCCGTTCCAGAGCCTCGAGGAAAGGTTGAGACGCGTAATTCTCTGCCCCCAGGAAGAAAGAAAGATCTCGCAGAAAGGCGTTCACGGGTAGCTGTGATCGCTCTTGCAAAGCCTCAATCATTTCCCCGAAGTGCTGCCGCACCTGATCCGGGGCGGTGAGACAGTAGGGTTCCAGAAACATATGAGGTGTGGCCACCAAAGAGCGGACTCCATTTCGGTGGGCCACTTCTAGCAGCTCGATGGTTGCGTCCAGGTGGCGCGGGCCATCGTCCACTCCAGGAATCAGATGGCAATGCAGATCAACGACCTTCAATTGTGTATTCAAGGAAGATCTGTCTCCGCGCAACGGAAACCGACCTCGGGGGCCCTCTCTGGATCTGACATGAAGGAGCGAGAGTAGCGATCGAAGTTGCGTTCCGAATCGTACCCACGCACTACCCGGTAGCGAGTTCCGTATTCCCTCTCGGGCTGCCGATTCCCTGGGTAGGACTGGTACCAGGAGGTTGTCCACTCAGCCACAGAGCCGACCGAAAAGGCGTTAGATTGTGCCGCAATCTCCCGAACTCCGTCGGAAGCCGCTTACCAACGGAGGAACAATAGCGGATCGCCTCACGATAGGTGACATCGGAGGTGGGATGCGTGAGAATCAGCTTGGTTGGCGGAGTCTGTCCCATCACGGAGTAATACTCTTCGAATGCCACCGGCCGTTGGTCAATCCAGAAACCTTTCATTTCGAGTGAGAATCGGGGCTGCTCATTATAGAAACGCGCCTCCTCGCGGGCTAGCCCGACTTCGGCAGGGCCGGAGTCGACAAGAAGCATCTCCTTTCGACGAATCTGAGGCAAGAGAGATCGTTGGAGGTTGAGGGCGACCTCATGAGAGGGTTCGATTTGCAGCACACGGTCGCAATACTGCAATGAGGCCTCGAGATCGCCATCCCGCAAGAAACTGCGAGCGGCAGCCAGGTAGTACTCAATGGTCCGGGAATCACGGATTCTCTGGTTGGCCTCGCTGCGGCTCCGATCGATTTCAGCTAACCGACGAAGGACTAGGGGATCCCCGGGGAAAAGCGCCTTGAGCCTCTCAAAATAGCGTCTAGCCACCTCGAGCTGCCCGGCCTGGAATCGGTCGGACGCGATCCGCAGGAGCTGGGCTGGCGTCTGGCGCTCCGGAACGTTGGGAAAAGACACGGTGAAGCCTGGTTTCAAGCGACTAGATCCCAGGGGAACGGCCTGCGAGGCGAAGTCATCGACTTCCGTCAACTGCAACGTTCCTGCCTCAATCGTTCGTTCCGCTCCATCCACCTTCAATGTGTAGAATACGCGACCCTGATCGCCTGGCCGCAGACCATCGATCAAACCCTTGTCGAGGCCGACATAGTCTCCCTGGGAAGCTGTGATAGTCGCCAGCAGCGTTAGCACGAAGAAAGTCCACATAGCTCAATCGGGGGCAGAGTCATCATCCTCGGGGATCACTTCGACCTCCAGCGTTCCCCCTAAGGCCCGGTCATTCCGAGGAGCTCGCGAGGGCCTATCCGTCTCTTCTTCCCGCCTCCTTAGATCGTCCAGGAATGTGCTCCGCGGTCGCCGATCTGAAGTGGGTAGCCGGATCACCGGAAGAACAGCGACATCATGCCCTGCCGGGGGCACTTCGCCCCCTGGGGACAAAGGCTTTGTTGCAGCAGCGGCCATGTGTTCCGCTACCAGCGTCCGACGCCAGAACCACAAGACTGCGAGAACACCAAAAGCAACGGCCACTATTGCAAACCAACCAGGGTTGGACTTGGGATCGGCCATTGAACTTGCCCGCTGCTCGACGCCGGACTCGGGAACGGCTCGCTGCGGAGGCGGTTCGAACTCGTCAACTCGTCCAGCCTCGCCAGCCTCCTGCGCTGACTCCTGTCGCGGACCGAGAGCAGAGTCAGGGCGGCGCTGGCCAGCAGAAGTCTCGCTGTCCCGGCTCTCCGGCTCCGCCAAATCGAGGACGGCACGTAATCTCTGGGTACCCGGCCGAACTACTACCTGTCGTGAGAAGACCAGCTGCCCGTCAAGGGTGAGGCGCAGGAGGTAGTCACCGGGCGGAATCTCTTCCAGACGCATGATACCGGATTGACCGACCTGTCCCAGCGCCGCCTCATCCCAGGTCACAGACACTCCTGGAGGGGCTTCCAACTGGAGGCTACCAGCAGGAGCCTGGTACCAGACGAGAAACAAGAGACCCAATTGAGCCTTCATGACTACTCACTTAGCGAGCGGATTCCTCGAACCAAGAGCGCGACCGGGACGGGCAAATATCTTGCGCCCGACCACATCCACGACTCTCTATTTTAGCCTTTAGATCGCTAATGAACCAGTCAGCGCTAGTTTGGCAGGGCTTACTGATCCTTCGCGGCTTGGGTTAGTTGCACATCATCGAGCCATAACGTGACCCCCGTTCCGGTCCTGGAAAGAGCCGAGTCCAGCTGCAGTCTCAGATCCGCTCCGGTTAGGATTGTGACGGGAGCTTGCAGGGTGCTCCATTGAGCGCTAGCTCTGGCTTCTAGTTCGAGCACGGTAGATGGTCCGCCGTTCGTCTGAAGAAGAGTCAATTGGAGCTTGCCATCCGATTTGTTGTCGTCGCTCCGATAACGACAGCTGAGAACATATTGCCCGGGCGGAGCCAGCAGATACTGAGTCGCCAACACGTCGGAGGGGCTCCTTATTCGGCCATCGATCCGGACTCGAAGCCCAGTGCTCGAGAGGTGTCCAAGTCCGGCCACCTGATCCACCTTCAAGAACTCGCCGGAACCGAATCTCCAGCCCAACTCTCCCGACTGCTGGGGCTGTTCAAACCCCCCGTTCCATACCAGGTTCTGACCCGTGGCGAACTCGGGTGAATCGGTCCCCATCCGTCGCTGATAGCGAGCCCACACACCGCGTGCCTCATCGGGAGCCTGGCGAGCTCGCCAGTAGGAGACCAAACCGTTGAGTTCTTCCATTCTTCCAGGTTCAAACTCGAGCATCCGATCAAAGAGCTCCCTCAGGAGCTGGTCGCGCGCCTCATCTGGATTCGGCCTGCCTATCAAGTCCCGAATCAGAAATAGAGTCGCGCAACGATGTGGGGGCCAGATCTCGAGAAGCCTCGCGGAGTCGACAGACAGCCGAATCAGCATGTCCAGACCCGGACCCCACAATTCCTCATCCAGCTCAATAGCCTCTTCCAGTTCAACCAGCGCCTCGTCAATGCGCCCTTCTCGGAGCATGAAGTTGAATAGCGCCCAGTGGTAGAGCCCGTTGATCGGACTTAGTGCGAGCGCCTTTTGGTAGGATCGTTCGGCCTCCATATCCCCGACTCGCTCCTGGAAACGAGCCAAATCAACCCAGTATCTCCAATAGTGTGGATTTAGCCGGGTGGCCTGGGCTAGATCCTCACCGGCCGCAGAATATCTTTGGACTCTCAGATCGTTCAGGAAGATATCGGCGCGCAGTTGGAAGAATTCGGGGTTGCTATCGTCGAATTCAATCGCTTGCGTCAAGGCCTGCTCAGAGCGGACTCGCCGTGACAATTCTAGAGCGGCTAACCTCATCACGACCTGAAAGCTAGCAAGGCCTAGAAGGACCACGGAAAGGACGCCGATCAGCCACTTCATGGGGAAACCGCCGGCCGGTTCGATGTCCGGGAATCGACAGGATAATAGGGGATGGCCAAGAGGGCCATGAAGAGCATCCCGTTGGTCGGAATGTAAAGATTGAAGTCCACCAGGCTGTGAGTAACGATTGTCACTCCTCCTGTGGCGCAACCCAGATAGACGCCCGCCCACCATCTCTCCGAGCAGTGTGATGCAGCCGCCATCGAGTAGACCAGCCGCCGAAACACCCAGATCCAGAACAGCAATGCTAGCGGAATCCCCCACTCGGCCGTGGTCTGCAGATAGTCGTTGTGAGCAAAGTCGTACCAGGTTCTTCCTGCCACAGATTGGTAGGGTCGGAATGTCCAGACGCACATTCCGGGACCCGTTCCCAGAACAGGATGATCAACAATCATGCGTACCGTGTCACGGTAGATCTGCACTCTTTCCTGCAAATCATCGATGACGCTCCCCACCCGCTGGGCCAAGGCATCGAAACTGAAGAGACCCCCGAAAACCAGAACCAGGACCATCACAAGGACCGCTAGCTTCCACCCGCCGGGAATGCCCCGAGATCCTCTTCCCGTCCTCAGATAGACGGTTGTGAAGAAAAGAGCGACGGTAAGGCTAGCCAAGCCAGCCCGGGATCCACTCAGCAGTATTGTGAGTCCCAAGAGGCTACTGAGGATCGAGAGAAGCCAAATCTGGGACAAGAGCTCACTCCGTTCCAACGATCGTCTCAGTCCCCGTTGGTAGAACGCCAGCAGCACCCCCAACGAAAGAGGGAACAGCATGTTCATCATGCCCGCGAAGTGGTTGCGGTTGAACAGGGTCCCGGTGGCGACATCAGACATCCAGCCCGGGTGTGTGTCGAACCGAAATCCGGTAGCTACCTGGAGTACTCCGTAGATACCCTCCAATCCTCCCACAACCAGTAAGCAGGCAACGGCGACTCTTAGAGTTCTTTCCCCTTCTCGAGTCAGCTGGCTGAAGATGAAGAAGGCAGCCCAGGCAACCCACAAATGGACATAGCCCCGACTCTCGAGGGTGCCCTGAAACGCAATCGAGCCCAGTAGGAATGCTCCAATCAGCAGTATAGTCAGGGTGGAGCGATCCAGCGACGGTCGACGCAGGATTTTTATCACGACGAGACTGACGGGGATAAGGAGGGCCAGGAAGAGGCGGTAAAGATTCTGGGTTTCGGTGGCTCCAAAAAAGAAGAGGGCCCAGAGCATGGAGAGGGTAGTTACTAGCAGGATCGTCGAATTGAGAATCACCTGAGACTCAATCGGGCTGGATCGGTTTGAAGCTCAAACGACACCCCCTCGCCGGGACGGAACATCAGGGACGACCAACGGTAGTGGTTGCCTGCTGCACGGTGTTGGGAATCACGCCCAGGAGGCCGTACATGATCGTTTTCGAGTTGCTTCCGGGAATGAAGATGATGTCTTGGGGTTGGACACGGATATCGTTGACCTTGCCGGCCATCATCTTCTTGAAGGGAATAGGAAGGCGGGTCTGGCTGCCATCCTCGTTGTATCGGACCAAGATCCCGTCGTTCGCCTTTGCCGTCTTGAGCGTCCCTCCGGCAGCCGCAACTGCCTGAGTCAAGAGTAACGAGCGATCTTTTGGGAATACAAAATCGCCAGGTCTCAAGACTTCTCCGATCACAAAGTAGACGTCGGGGTTATACTCTTCGCGAGGAGGAATGCTGACCACATCTCCCGGCTGTAGTTGAAAATTTAGAGCATTCAGACGAGCACCATAGAAATCGGACAACGCCAGTTCGATTGACTCAGCTTCTCCGGTATTCGCACCTCGCTTGATGATGATCCTGTCATCCGCCCCGGCATCGATCCCTCCGGCCGCCGAAAGCAGGTCGAGCAGAGTGTACTGGGGCTTGATCTTCTGGTAGGTGCCGGGAAGTCGAACCGCCCCCAGAATCGAGATGGGTTGCGATGCGTGCTCTTCAATGGAGACCGAGACTGAAGGATTCCGGAAGACCTGATCATTCATCTCGCGAGTCAGCTGACCAGCCAGCTGGGTCGTCGTATTCCCTCGAGCCGACACCATGCCTAGATAGGGCAGAAGGATGTTACCCTCGGAATCGAGGCGAACCTGATATTTGTAACCCGGTACATTCAGGACTTCTACTTGAATCAGATCACCGGGACCTAACACATAGTCTCCGCCTGACTCCTCCTGAGCTACCAGCACCAACATCGAGCCTATGCTAATGAGCAGCGGGATTAACTTTCGCATCAGGCGGTCCTCTTAACTGATTCGTTGTCCGCGTATTCGTACGAGTAGTAATAATAGCGGTAATAGTAGGAATACTCGGATTTTCTGATATCGACGTTATTGATCAACCCGCCCAATATTCTGGCCCCCACACTGTGTAGCTGCTCTGCGGCACGACGCACCGCATCTCGTGGTGTTTTGCCCCCGTGCACGACCAACAACACCCCATCGAGCTGCCCAGCTACAATGAGAGCGTCCGTGACAGAGATAATGGGCGGACTGTCGACAACGATGTAAGTGAAGTAATCGCGCAGAAGTTCGAAGGCCGTGCTCATCCGAGTCGAGCCCAGAAGTTCAGCTGGATTCGGTGGATGAGGTCCGGCTCCCATCAGGAAGAGGTCGGGAACTCCTACTGATTGAATCTGTTAAGAGAGGTCTGAATTCCCGGAAAGGTAGTTGCTCATCCCGAGTGTGGAATCGGCCGAAAGGGCCCGTGCCAAGGCGGGCTTTCTCATGTCCAGATCGAGCAGCAGGGTCCTTGCTCCAGTCTGGGACAGCACCATTGCAGTGTGCAGTGCCGTAGTGGTCTTTCCTTCACCGGGCAGCGCCGAGGTGACAAGAATTGCTTTGGGAGGACGTCCAGAATGGGACAGCAGAATCGAGGTTCGAAGTGGGCGATATGCCTCCCACAAATGGGAGCGCGGGGATTCCAGAGATCGGGCCACCAGTTCGCTCCGAGCAGCTTCGATCGAGCTTGAAACCAGTCGTTTGCGAAGCCCTTTCGAAGCCAGACTCGGGATCACGCCGAGAGTGGGCAACCCGACAAACTGCTCGATGTCATCAGGATTCTTGATCGTGTTGTCTATGTAATCCATAAAGAAGGCCAAGCCGACTCCCATCATGAGTCCGAGAATCACTCCCAGTAGGATCGTCCGCTTACGCGAAGGCGATGAAGGAAATGAGGGAGGCCTGGCCTCGTCCAACATGTGTACATTACTCGGTTTTAGTCCGGCGGATATCGTAGCCCGTTTGGACTGATTCAACAGATCTTGGTAGATCTTTCGGATGGCTGCCACGTCCTCGCGCAGGATGTTGTACTCGATCGTTTTGGTTAAGACATTACTGGCTTCGGCTTTCTTCCTGTTCACTTCTTGCTCGAGAAGCTGAAGGTGCTTGGAAGCTTCCTGATAGTCGCGATTCACTTGTTCCAGCGTGCGCCCTTTCTCATGCTCGAGCTGGTTTCGAGTGGTCTGCAGTTCCTGATTCTTGGTCTGCCAGATGGGGTGTCTGAGGGCATACTGCGAATCGATGGCCGCGAATTCCTGCTCTAGCTGGTACAGCCGAGCCTCCAGTTGTGAGATGGCGGAAGTCCGCAGTTGGGTAGGAAAATCGTCAGTTGTCGCGTCCTTGATATTCTCGAACCTGGCTTGAAGAGAAATCAGCTTGCCCTGAGCCACGGCCTTCTCCTCGGTCAACTTCTGCAACTCCTGGCCGAAGAGATTCTGATCAGTAATGTCGATGATGTCATTGGCTTTTGCGTAGGCCAAAAGTTGGTCTTCCTTAAGTTTGAGATCGCTTGAAGAAGACGCCATCTGCTCCTCGAGAAAGATGTTGGCAGCACCTGCCGAGCTGAAACGCTTATCTAGACCAAAAATAAGCGTATCAGCTTCTGGGCCGCTCGATTGACTCTTTTTGAGGGTCATTTAGCCCTCTGTGGTCGACTTTCGGACTGAAGGCTGCGCGAGTCGGGCGCATCCGACGGTGATCTCCTGCTGGAGGGCCTTCGGAGTGGGATCGAGAGGCAAGAATCGGAATTTTCGGCCGTTTTCGAACAGACTTCGACCTCAGCCCTTGAACCTCCGTGGATTTTCTTTGCTTTGTCCTGTGGCGGGTTAGCCGTAGCGGACCCGCTTGGGCGACGGCACTCCGCTCAGCAGCGTTTCGGTCCAGTCGTTGACGTTCAGCAGCCGGTAAAGAAGACGTCGCCCCCGCTGCAGGATCTGGCAAGGAATCTGAACCAGCCAGCGCAGGAACCGGCGATACTCCATCTTCAGAATCCGCTGCCCCATCGTCTTGTCGGATTGCACCAGGCCCAGCCAGGCTTTCAAGTTCCAGGCCTGGGCAGCAATCACCAGGTACGCCCAGTTGGACTCGAGGCTGTCCGAGGGCATCCGCATCGCCTGAACCCCGTTCTTGAGCTGCTCCACCACATTCTCCTGATGGCAGCGACGATTGGCTGAGAAAACCACTTCCCTGGCCGACTCCTTTCGCAGGTTGGTCAGATAGAACAGATAGCGGGTCTCGTCAAAGAGCCGTCCCTGTCCTTGGGTGACCGTAATTTGCTTTCGCACCACCACCAGCCGATAGTTCTGCTTGCAGGCCGCCGGTCGCTAGGCCAGCTCGGCCACATCTTCCCGCTCCAGTTGCAGATTGCGATAGCCATTCTTTTTGACCAGGGCCTGGCGGATATTCTTGCGCCGCCGTCTTCGCAGTTTCTTCTTCTTTGCCCGATCCAGCCGACTCCAGGCGCTGGGCTCCAGTCCTTCGGCCCGACCAACCAACCCCTGGCTGGAATCCGCCCCAAAGAGAAACTCTACGCCCTCCTGATCCCAGCGGTCCAGATGAAGCGTCTGCGTAAAATCCGTGTCGCCCCGCAGCAACACCTTCTGGAAACCACCACCGCGCACCAACTCGATGGCCCGATCCAGCACCTCGGCCGCGCCTTCATGGGAGGGTCGGTTGCCCGCCCGATTCACCAAATAGAGCACCTCGTTGGTCTCAGCCACAGACACTACCAGCGGATGATAGCTCCAGTGGCCGGTGTAGCTCATTCCGATTCCGCTCTTACACTGTCCATCCGTCGGGGCGATCGTCCCGTCCACATCAATCGTGGCCTGACGGTGAAACTCCTTGTCTTGGTTCGACCACACTTTCCGTCGCGCCTCATTGACCGCTTCCATCAGATCCCAGATCGAATTCCTGTCGAAGCGCCGCAGGAAGTCCCCCTCCGTGGACGGCGCTGGCACCTTGCGGGCCCCCAGCGCGTCCAGATACACCGGGTCCCGGCGTCGAGCCTCCACGTCCTGCAGGCAGCTACCGCCCGTCATGACGTTGTCAATCAGATTGAGCACATGATCCGATTCCCGGTACGGCAGATGCCGCTCCAGCACCTTCACCCGTTGGTCGATGGTTTCGGCCAGTTCCAGCTGCTTGACCAGCAGCTGGATCACACCCAGCCCCCCGCAGTCCACGGCTCGGACTCGATCCGAAATCTCATACTGGATGTTGCCCCCGCGCAGAACCAGGCGGCCCTTCTCCGGCATCCAACTCCGATCTAATCGATCTTCACTTTCCGATTGCCGTTTGCGCAGGATTTCGATATCTTTTGGGTTCACCTGAAATGCCTTTCTTTTCGGTGTTTTCCAGAGTTTTTTTTGCAACCCTAGAATACCCGTCAGGACTGGCATTTCGGGCCTTTTCAGGCCCTTGGAATCAACACTGATGTACTTGCTTTGGGTCTAGACTGAGAGCGATGAACTCATCCACCAAGACATTAGCCAGATTGGCAGCCAATCCCGGGTCGACAGCCGTAAAGCTGACTTCGAGTAGCCGTGTACCGCGAATCGCGTTGGTCTGGACCCCTGCTCGAACGCTGGAAGCAGCATCTTCTCTGCTGGAATCCGCGGCAAAAGCGTTAGCTTCTTCAAGTCCGCTCGATCCACCCAGGGTGGCCAGCGATTGAAGCTGGCTCATCACCTGCCCTAGTAGGAGTGAGAAAGCACCGGGGTTGACGGCCTGATTGAAGACCGGATCCTCCGCCAGGTTAAGACGGTCCGCGACTCGTCTTGCAAGTCTCTGGCTCTGTAGAATCTCAGCCTGGGTGCGAACATAGCTCTCAGTCGCCAGAAAGTAGAGCGACGGTGAGAACACATCTTCGAAAGGGAGCAAGTTCGAGCTTTCGGGATCGATCTGTACTTTAGCGACCGCAGTATAGACCGACGTCGTGGTATGGGTCTGGATAGCGAAACAAGTCGTGAGCGTGATTGCCACAGCCAGAATCAGCCACTTTCTTTTGAGGAGAAAGAGGTAGAAGTAGCTGAGATCGAGGTAACGCTCAATACCATCGGCCATGGGTGGCTTGGCCGAGGTAAGATCTTGGAAGACACTCCCCGGCTGGGTCTGCTCCCGCTTGATAAGATCTGCCATGAGCGCCTACTCCTCCTAGGGAACGATCGGCGTGGGCGGAAGCTCGAGATCACTAGCCAGCTCGTCTGGCGGCACGCAAGGAATGAACGGGGCTACCCCACCCGGAATGAACCAAAACCAGGCCACCGGTAAGACTCCGCTGGCATCGCAACAGCAGCAACAATTCGCGCTACGCTGAAGCATGACTCCGCTGGCAATCAATTCTTCCGCAGCAGCTCCCTGAATGATTCGAGAGCCCGCCGCATAATCAAAGTCTAGTTCCTCGGCGAGCACGACTCGATTCCCCTCAACGGATCGAACACAATAGGCTTCAAAACGCTGGCCATCCGGGCTTTGAATCATCACTTGTTGGAGCGGATCTACTCTCTCCGGCTCACTCACCGTGAGAACTTTCTGCCCGGCATTCACAATGGCCGAGAGCGTGGTCACAATCGACCGGTTCTCGACACTGATGCCCTGAACGATTTCGGAATTTGAGGAAAAGGAATTCTTGAGGTCGTTACGAATCTTGATACGGGCCGCTCCACTGCCGGCATCAGCTGTCGTCAGGGATGCCGGCTGCTCGTAGTCGGCGTACCGAATACAGGCTACTCCTCGAGTACGACCATCCCGGCTTCTGATCAAAATCCGCTGCAACGGGTTGAGGTCGGCCGCGCTGTCGACTCGAAGCGTGTCAGCGCCACTGCCAGCATTCTGGCTCAGACTTCCCACCGTCTGAGTCCCCACGACCCGCAGGCGCTGAATCACCAAGTCATCGGGCCGGAAATTCAATCTCAGCTCTTCTCTCAGAATTACAGTGTTGTCACGAATGGCTTCGATCGAACACTTGACCTCCTGCGTGCCGGAGTCCTTGCTCCGAATCACCAATTCCTGGGTGGGTTCGATCCGAGAGGCATCTACTACCTCGATCTCGCGCTTGCCCTTTTGCCCAGCTCTGGCCAAAACTCCCACTACACCTTCCCGGTTCGCCAGTATCGGTTGACCCGTCCGGCGCTGGGAAAAGCTCACTTCGTCGTCAACCCCCATGGTGTTGATCGTCCCGGTGCTCTCACGGTAGCTGACTGTTCCGCGCCTGCCGGTGACCCGTACTTCTTCTTCAGAAAGTCGTTGAAAGTGCGCCACTGAGTTGCGTCCAATCTCCACGACCTGCCCGGTGCCCAACTGAACTGCGGCCGGATAAGCTCCTGTTCCGACTTCACTGCCATGCAGCAGGGTCGTGCCCGAAGGGACAATACGACCATTGACCTCGGCCCGATCGGCGATCACCTGCCCCAGGACAGGGCTTGAATTCGAAGCTCGCAGGAATCCGAGCTGGGAACATAGAACCGCCAAAGTGATACTTGAAGCAATCTTACCAAGCTTCATTTCTTCTTACCGCTCTTTCCTCTAATCACCAGCCGGGAGACACCATGTCTCCCAAAAGAGTCGAGTCGAAACTTGGAATCTGAATCGAGCGCCCCTCAACGCAGATTCGTCGTACAGCCTCTTGGCGGTCCATCATAGCCTCTAAAAAGGCCGCCGACATATCACCACAATGCTCACGAAGGATCGCCAAGTTATAGCACGATTCGCCTCTAAAGGTGTCCACCAATTGTATTTCCAGCTTTAATCAAGCTTGTCACCGCGAACCTCCCAATTCCCCCGAAGAGTGATCCAAAACGAAAGCAAGATGAGCCGCAGATCGAACCCAAACGATCGTTTTCGAATGTAACGCCGATCCAGTCGAAACTTCAGCTCGGGCACCACATTTCGGGGCCTGAAGATCTGGGCAATGCCGGTCAATCCAGGTGTCACACGATGTCTCTCCCGATAACCGCGGATCGACCTCAGAGGTCGTGGACGACTGCCATTCGCCCCCGCAGCAATTTCATAGGGCATCAATGCCCGAGGACCGACGAAGCTCATTTCGCCCTTCAAGATATTCCACAACTGGGGCACTTCGTCCATCGCCGTCGCTCTCACGACCCGTCCCACGCGGGTAATCCGAGGATCGAGCTCTGAAGCTGCCAGAGGCCCAAAATCCTGATCCGAATCCGGAATCATAGAACGGAATTTCCAACTCCGAAAGATCCTCCCGGAGCGCCCTACGCGCTCTTGCCCATAAAACACCGGCCCCCTGTCATCTAGCTTTATCGCGATCCCGATCAAAGCCCAAAGAGGGCTCGAAATGATCATCCCCAAACTGGACAGGATGATGTCAAACAGCCGTTTCAGAAGAGGTGTGGGCAATACCGCTTCCCGTTCAGCTACCAAACCATGAAGACGTTCGTAGTACGCCTTTACCTGGACCGGCCGATCATAGAGCAACCCTGCCTGTCGAGCTCTCTCTCCCATTTGATGACCCAGATTCGGATTCCGGTAGAGGCGGAGAATTTGCTGAGCTAGATCCCGGCCATCACCGAGGCGAGCCAACAGACCGCAACTATATTTGCGCGTGATCTCAGCAATCTCGGTTTCGTCTTCGACTGAGGCGACATAAGGTCGTCCCGCCGCCAGGATTCCATACATCTTACTGGGTACGATATACCCAGCTAGGCCCTCTTTGAGGGTGACGACAAATACATCTGCTGCTGCAAAAGAGTGAATCAGTGCGTATTTCGGCTGAAAAGGCAAGAACGTCACGTTCGATAGCCCGATTTCCGCCGCCCTGGCCTGGAGGCTGGCCTTCTGAACTCCATCTCCCACCAACAGGATGTGGATATCCGAGTAGTCCTGGAGGTCGGCAGCCGCTTCGATCACGACTTCCAGGCCCTGCGAGAGTCCGATATTCCCAGAGTGCATGACCACGAACTTATCCAACACGCCATGCTCGATGGAAAACGGGTTCTCCTTACTAGAGGGGTAGATCTGATCGCAATCGGCCCATGACGGAATGACAGAAATATGGTCCTCAGGGGCTCCTTTCTCGATCAACCGCCGCTTCATCGTCGAGCCCAATACGACCACCCGATCGGCGCGACTTGCCAGACAGCGGTTGACGGATTCCAGAACTGCATTCACCAGAGGAGAATTGAAGTCCTCCAAGAGCCGGACTACCTCGGGGAATACGTCGTTGTATGCCATCACCAGAGGACAACCAAATCGACGACTAGCCAGGAAGCCTGCCAGGCCGATAATAGGAGGATCCGTCAAACAAACCACGACCTGAGGACGATCCAGGAGTAGACCTTTAAGACAGGCGGAGAAGAAATAGCGCACATAGTTGCTGAAACGACCGGCAAGTTTGGCCTTCGAAAAGCGTGTCCCCCTCGCCCACAGAATTTCCACTCCCTTATGGGTGTTACGCCTCGACAAGGCGTGGCTCTGAGTGGGAGCCGCCACGAGCAAAGGAGTTCCGGCAACAACGGAGACCCGGCAATCGTACTCGGCAACCAAGCTTTCGCACAATTCGGTCAAGAGTTGGCCGGTCGCACTAGTATCTGGATAGTAGGACCGGTTAAAGAAAGCAATATGGAACTTTTGGGTTGACTCTTGCAAGGCTCTGCCCGATGTCTCGACTATGTCTCAAGCTTCCTTCTCTGGAGATGATGACCTTCGCTTGGTCAGGAAGCAGGAGCCCAATGCCAGGGCATCCATTTCGGTTCGAAGGAAACAGTCAAGCGCCTCACCCGGTAAATGGCAAATCGGCTCATTTTCATTGAAGGAAGTATTCAGGAGCACCGGTACTCCGGTTTTCCGTCGAAAGGTGTCGATCAGCTTCCAGAACAAGGGATTGCTTTCACGGTGGACAGTCTGCAGTCGCCCAGAACCATCGACATGGGTGACGGAGGAAATCGCTTGCTGGCGATTCTCTCGCACCGGATAAACCTGGAGCATGAAGGGGTCAGGTCGCGCTCCCTCAAAATACTCGTCCAAACTTTCTTCGAGGATCGCCGGTGCGAAGGGCCGAAACTTCTCTCGGAACTTAATCTTGCTATTGATCAGGTCGCGCATGTCGGCGCGGCGAGGATCGGCCACGATACTGCGGTTCCCAAGAGCACGAGCCCCCCATTCCATCCTGCCTTGGAACCAACCCAGGATCTCTCCCCGGGAAATCGCCGCTACGGCCAATTCACACAGAGCGGCTTCGTCCTCAGCTTCCGTTATTTTGCAGGCTTGGAGCCTTTCCCCCGCCTCTTCAAGAACTTGTCTTATCTGTTCCGGGGTAAACCGCGATCCCCAGTAGCTGTGCTTCATGACAAAATTTCGGGGCCGGCCTTCCAACTGGTTCCAGACGTGAAAGACGGCCCCCAAGGCGGTCCCATTATCGGCCGCCGCAGGCTGCACAAAAACTTCCTCAAAAGGCGTATTGCTGCGAATCTTGCCGTTGGCAACGCTATTCATTGCACACCCACCAGCCAGACACAAATAGGGGCTGGGGGTCAACCTGTGCAAGCGGTTCAGAATGTGGAACACAGCTTGCTCAAAAACCACCTGAAGCGAGGCCGCTATCGCCTCATGACGGGGTTCCAGCGGATCCTGACTTCTTCTGCGCGGACCCAACAAGGCGTCGAGCTTCTCGGTGAACACCCTGCCGATTCGAGGCACTCTATCCTTGAAGTTCATGAGATCGCCACCTGACCAATGTCTGAAGAACGAAAGGTCGAGTCGGAAAAGGCCCTGCCTGTCCAATTCGAGGAGCCGGGCCATCTACGGGACGAAATCGGGAGCACCATAGGGGGCCAAGCCCATCACTTTGAACTCATCTCCGAAATGGCGAAACCCTAGAAACTGTGTGATCGCCAAGTAGAGCTGACCTAATGAGCGAGGAAAATAGACCCGCTCCAAGACATCGATATGCCGCCCCTGCCCCCGGGCCAATGACGTACTCACGAAGTCCCCGAAACCATCGATTGCACAGACTGCAGAGTTTTCAAATGGAGAGACAAGAAATGTGCTCGCGAGATGGGCCGGATGGTGTTCGACGTAGCGGATGCGTCTTCTGACCCAAGATTCGTCCTGCCCCAAGGCCTCGGCCAAGCGACGCGGCAGATTCAAGACCTGTTTCCGATTCTGCAGCCGGGGCCGAATCAAGTCCAGGCTTGGACGAGCTTTCAGAGCGAACCAGACTTTGCGCCACAAATGAGCTCGCGGATCTCGCGAGACCGCCAGCAAGTCGATCTGTGCCGGCTCGACCCCTGATATATCCAGACAGGAACGGAGGGCTAGTGCCGGAAACCCAGCACTATGCTTGATTCGGTTGAACCTCTCTTCTTCGACGGCGGCCACTAGTTCTCCATCCCTGAGGAGTACGGCCGATACATCGGCATGGTAGGCGTTCAACCCGACAATGATCATGCTGGAGCGAACATAACAGGAAGGGGCGTCAAGACCCAAGGCTCCTAGGCGCCAAGCTCGAAAGGAAATTCAAAATCCCAAGCTTCGGCCCTGGTGCCGGCAAGTCGAGCCTACTCGCCGCTTTTAGGCGAAGCTTCGTTGTATATCTTGATGATCCTCGCGGCAACAGTCGACAGCGACCACTGATCGGCGGCGTATCGCTTGCCGTTCGCTCCCCAATCGACAGTCTTCTCGGTAATGATCCGAGCGATCGCCTGGGCTACAGCAGAGGGCTCGGGAGGGATGACAAGACCGGCTCGGTGGTCACGAACTTCGGCGGCCAACCCAACTCGATCCGACACTACGACGGACAGTCCAGCGGCCATTGCTTCAGCCACGGCTATCCCAAAATTCTCAGAATAGGACGCCAGCAAGAAGGCATCGGCGGCAGCCAGAGCCTCCAACTTTTGGGTACCTTGCAAGAACCCTAGCCACAGGACATCACCTTGTAACCCGAGCTCCCCCTGCAATCGCTTCAGCCCCTGCTCATAGTTCCGATTCCCGGATCCAGCCAAGAGCAAGACAGGGCGCTCGTCCGCCGGGATCCGAGCCAACCCTCGAAGAGTCACTTCCAGACCCTTCTTGGGATCAATTCGCCCCAAGAAGAGGAGCCATTTTCTTACGTCCGGAGAAGGGAATCTGCGTCGCATTACTCCTCGGACGGCCTCCAGTTCCTGGCTATCGATCGAAACTGGGTTAGGAACGACAACACTGTGCTTCTCTATTCCGGCCTGTCGGACTTCAAGGGCTTCCGCCTCACTGGTGCAATGAATCGCAAATGAACGCGCCAAAAGAGGGCCCTCGACCAAGCCTAAGGAAACCCGCTTTAATAAACGGCGGCGGTTCTGGAGCCCCCATTGGCTCAGAACTCCCAGCGGACGGACCAGGTAGGGCACACCTTTCCGGGCTGCCCAAAAACAGGCCGCAATCGGAGCATGAGAGAAAAGTGCGTGCACGTGCACCACATCGAACTCGGCGACTTTTCGACGCAGCCAAGATCCCAGGGAAATAGACAGGCAGTAGAAGTGTAGAGTCCTCGGATGGATCTCATAGCTTACGCGGCCAGCTACGTTTGGAAGATTCTGCTGCCCGGGTGGGTAGCGACCAGCGCCATCGTCGTCGGTGCTGGCGACCACGATCTCGACTCCTTGCCGCGCGAGTTCCACGGCCAGTCCTTTCAGCATGAAACTGGCCCCGCCGCGACGGGGACTCAAGGAGGGAATGACGTGGAGAACTCGCAGAACTGTGCCCTCAGGTCTGGCTTGAGGTCGGGGCCAGTGATCCCCCGACCCCGATCGAGATCCGGCTTGACCGCCGACTTCGGGCGGCGCCCTGCTCAAGTGTCGAAACGGAACGGATCTTCAGCACCGGGAGAAAGACGACGGTAGTCACCAAAATCTGTTGAATCAAACCTCCCAGATATTGAGAAAACCGGGCTTCGATGGACATTAAGGGAAACAACAGGGCGGCACCTATTGCCTGGAAAAGAACACCGCGGTTCGTGGACAGAAAGGCAGTCCGAAAAAAATCGTAGAAGATTCCCATCAGGAACATGATGGCTGCGGTTCCGGTCCACCCCCACGCTATGTATCCTTCGGTCAAATAGCCCACTGCGATCGAAACTGTGCCTAAATTCTCTTCCGTCGTCAGGCCGAAGGCCACCGGATAGAATTGATTGGCCTCGTTAATGGAAGGCGTATTCCTCCAAATGAAACGAGGAACGAGTGTGACAGCGACATAGGAATACAGGCTTAAGCCTTGAAACGGCACCACTCGCGGCGTCATTACCAGGACATTCGCGGTCTGCGGAAGCAGAGAAACCCGGCCCATGACTCTGAGCAGTCTTTGCCGCACCATTTCCCCGCTGTCATCCCCGAGCGCCTCGTTCCAAACGCCCCAGGAGGTGCCTATCCAAGCGGTAATTCGGTCGAGCTTCCCGGCCTGCACTGCGCTGCGCCAGTAGGTCCGACGAAAGTCTTCCTTCCCCGCCTGCAGAAACAAGAAAACAGCCATGAAGCTGATCAGGAGTATGATTGGAAGGCGCTGGCGCTGGCCCAGATAGACTACCGCCACCACCGCTAAAACACCGACCACCGAGCCCAACCAACCAGAAGCCATACCCCCCAGGAGACGCACCAGAAGGAATGCCACGACGAGAAACTTATCGACTCGCGTAGCGCCCCCTTGAAACCAACGACGGAGCAAAATCGAAAAAGCCACCAACGGGACTGTGGCCTGTAGAATAGTGATCAGCTGTCGGAGTCCCTCACCCAATAAGAAAGGTGCACTCTCCACTGTATTCAGGAGGATTCCAAAGAAGAGAACGGCACGCGTCCAGTCCCAGGCAAATGACCGGTCGACAAGGTCGACGAATGTCCTGGGCGTGATGTTTCGTCCCACCCCGCTGGCCATTCCGAGCCCAACAAAAACAATACCGAAACCGACCAAATAAAGGGCCGTCTGAAGCTGAGAATTGGAGAGTATCACCTCCATGAACTGGTACATCGTGACGGTGTCGGCGCCGAGAAAGAGGGGAAACGCAAAATAGAGCCAATACATACCGCAGAGCGCACAAAAGAGGGGAAACACACTTTCCCTTCTGGGGATCCAGCGTTGGAATGAGGCCCAAGCAGCGGTCAGGAGCAGACTGGAAATCAGCAGCGAAAGCAGAGAAATCTGAGAACTGCCAAACAGCCAGAGGAGCAGAGTCACCACGATAGGCGGGAGCACGAGCCCGAGGAGAGAAAGTTGGGGTCTCGAATTCAAGTCTTGAGATCCTCTCGACTCATCGGGTCAAACTGACGAGCATCTCTGCCATTTCCCGAGCCGCCCTCTCAGGCCGGTAGAGTTCCGCCCTCCTCCTGGCTTGCTGCCCCATTTCAGGCAACGCTCTTCGATGCTTCAGACAGTCTCTCATTTTCTCTTCGAGGGAACCAACATTCCGGCACTCAAATGTCGCCCCGGTTTGTCCTTCTATCACCAGGTCCGGGGCGGATCCAACCTCTTCGCTTACCAGGCAAGGAAGCCCCCTGGCCATGGCTTCATTTACCACGAGGCCCCAGGTCTCCCCCCCATCAGAGGGCAAGACAAGTACATCTGCCAGGCCGTAGGTGTCGATCATCTGTCCTTGATTGACAAAACCTAGGAAGTGGGCGTCGAGTCCTACACTCCTGCAAAAACCGTAGCATTCGTTGCGTAGAATTCCATCCCCCACGATCAGGACTGCTCCCTCGCCCTTGGGGAGCCGGGCCGCTGCCTGCAAGAAGTCCAGCGGCCGCTTCTTAGGCTCAAGCTTTCCCACGAATACAAAGACGACCGTATTATCGGCAAACCCTGCCTGCGCCCGAATTGTTGCCTTGTTTTCCTTTGAAGGGAGTTCCCTGAACCAACTCTCGCCGAGGCTATGCGGAATCTCAAATACCCGATCCGGGCGCGCTCCATAGTGTTCGAAATACTCGCGCGATCTCGTACCGACTGCAATACAGGCATCCAGGCGAGGAATGAACGCGCGATAGGGCAACCATTTCAGAAAGCGCTTCCAACGACTTCGTGGTCCTGGCAGTTGGGAATCGCTTCGTACCATCGCCAAGGTGCCGGTAGATCGGCAAGCCCGCAAAGCCTGCCAAGCTCCCTTGTAGTGCCAGCCCTGGGACAGAACAGCGTCGAACCGACCCTCTCGGATCACTTCAGCGATCTCAGGGACATCGATCCCACTAAAGTGGAATCCAGGCCGAGCTGCTACATTTTCGAGAAAACGAGATGAATAACCCTCGAGCAGAGGAACATCCCACTCAAATTCAACCCCAAATCCAGCTCTCGCCTGGTCTTGGGGTGTCGCTCGATGACAATAGAAGACAATTGGATCCAGGCGCGGGTGGCGTTGCATTGCCTGAAACCACGGGGAGTAGTATCGAATCGGGTGCGTGCAGAGGATCGCGAGCCGATATTGCGCTTGAGAATCTCCGCCTGAGTTCATATCAGACCAGTCCCAGGGCCTGGAACCACTGTTGCCGAATCATAGCGTCGCCGAAGTGGTTTTCAAAGCGTTTGCGGGCACGCTCACCCATCCTGCTCCGCAGTTGCGGATCCTGCAACAGGCATTCTATCGCAGTCGCGTACTGTGCCGGGTCCTCCGACTTGACCACGAAACCTGTTTCTCCATCGACGACGATGGAGGGTACGGCTCCCGAAGCGAAAGTGACAGCCGGCACACCGAGAGCCATGGCTTCGGTTGCGACATTGCCAAAGCTCTCATGATAACGGCTGGGTGGTGTCGGAAAGAGAAGAGCCAGAGCTCCGGACAGAACTGGCTCAATGTCGTCCAAGTATCCTCGAAAGACGACTCGGCCCCCCAGGGCACCGATCAACCGGTGCAGAGAATCGACATAGTCTGGATCGCCTTCACCAACGATGTGCAAATCGACATCGCGATGAGCATCAGCCAGCAAAAGGAAAGCCTCAATCATCAGATCGAGTCCCTTGTGCTCCGCCAACTGACCTATGTAGACCAGACGCAGCCTACCCGCCTCCGTCCGAGTCTCGATCTCGTGCGATGTGCCTGACCCGATTGCAGTCCGATTGAAAATGATGGACTGCTGCTTTCCACGCAAGTACGGATTGGTCCGCAAAGTACGCTCTCTGGCCCATTTTGTGCAGTGGAAAAATGCAGTGATTAAGAGGCTCAACCAGCGCAGCAACCGCCGATACTCCGGCTCCAGATTGTGAAAGTATAGATAACTGGGCCATCCTTTGATTCGGCAATAGAGCCCAGCCAGGACACCATAAAGAGCATAGCTGGTAGCGGGGAACAGAAGGGCTCGAGACTGACTTTCACGCAGGGCCCGCAGAACGTCAAGATTCCCCCGCACGAAGACCGACAACAGGAGCCCCAAATGGCGAATCCCGTGAGGCCGAGTCAGTTTGGGCCATTCCCGATAATCACTCAGGAAATGATAGCCGAATCCCAGGCGCTAAACCTCCTTCCAAATCGGGAGCCCGTCACGTCGACAGGTTCGCGTGAGCACCAGGTGAGGCTCCACCGTTGGGGTCAGGAGCTCAAATGCCCGGAGCACGGCACGCTCCATTCCATACAATTGAACGGTGTTGAAAACGACTAAAATGCGGAGCGGCGATTTGTTCCCTCGTGCTGTCATGAGGGAGCTCGCTCGGCTGACTTCCTGGCTGACAAACAGGAATCGAAGAGCCGGGCCAGTCCAGAGGCCATGGCTCGGGCAGAATGGGGGGCAAACTCTGAATCATCCAGCGGCACGAAAGGCAGGCGCCCTGAGAGCAATTGTGTGAGCCGTTCGAGGATGACGGGAACTTGACTCAAGACGCCGCTCTCAGGGCTAAAGGGAATGGCCACACCGCATAGGGTTCCTTCCAAAATTGGAATCAAACTGCTGGCGGAGTGAAAGATGGCAAGAATCGGCTTCCGAGCCAGCAAGTAAGGGAAAATCTTGGAAGGCGTGTAGTGGGGGGCATCCGACCCCAAAGCCAGCAGGCCATCGGCATCGAGCAGCACTTGACAGGCATCAAGATAGGCAACCCGGTGCGGAAATTCTGTCACGAACGTAGCTACTCCCTCCTCCCCGGCAAGCCTCTCAGCGTGCCGCTCCAGGCTGCCGGCATAGCTTGATCCGACGAAGTGGATGCGGATCCGTTGGAAGAGCCTCGGAGATTTCGCAATCCCTATCCCGAGCGCCTTGAAGAGAGCCCTCGCCGTATCGAACATTCCCGGAATAAAGGCGCTCGTGTAACACAGATAAAAAAGCTCGTCTTCCTTGTCGAAACAGGGGTTTGGTCGAGGGGATTGGCGCAGATACTCGAAATCTCGGGCTTCTGCGCCGTACGGCAGAGCTGCCGAAGGAAGCTTCTCCAGGCCCGGATATCGGCTGACAACACTCTCAATCGTCCCTTCGGAGACTCCGACAATGCTGGCGGCTGGCTTCACCGCCAGCGGTTCGAGCAGCCTCGATACCCAATAAGCCAGTCGCCATTTGGGAGGCCTCAGGTGAGGCTCCATCCGAAAATAATCTTCAACCACCCAGGGATCGATGTAGTCGACCACGAACGGGATCCCGTGACGAGCCTTGAGACAGCGTCCTTGAATCATCGTGAAGTAGGGGGGAACCGGGATGAAGATCAGATCAACGGCACGTTGACGGCATAGTCTCGAGGCTCGACTCTGGAGATGAAAAAGGCTGCGCAAGCCGAGCTCACCGAATCCCAGCCAGCGAGTCAAGCGGGCCGGTAGAGCCTGGGTCTGAATGACCTCAACCGAGCTGTCAACGAGGTCGAGGTTGGCATTGTCTACCGGAGTCTCGTAGTGTTCGGGGGCAACCGTCAACACTACCGGCTTCCAGCCAAAATCAGCCAGATGATTGGCGAAGAACCGAACTCGAAGGGCAGGCGGGAAGCTGCTGGGAGCAAAATCCGGAGCCAGAATCAGGACCGTTCTCGCCACTTTTCCACTCCAGATCGGACTGTCAATTCAAAGACCTCTGCCAATGCGACCACACGAGGGTAGCCCAGGGCCTGGCCCAGTGGGTTCTCCCCTGCCTAAAGCCAGTCCAGATTTTCTGCACCGCACTCCGCTCCAGCCAGTCGCTCTCAAGCGTCTCCATGAGAAGCCGACGGCTCTGCTGATTGAGCCAGTTTTGTAGAGGAAAGACAAACCCTTGCTTGGGACGATCCCATACTTCCCGAGGAAGCGTCTCGCCCATCGCCCCAACTAGCAAGGGCTTGTTTACACCCGGGCTGAGTTGGGTTGACGCTGGCCACCCGAGCACCTTCTCCACCAGGATATGGTCGAGGAATGGCACCCGGACCTCCACGGAATGCGCCATGCTCATGACATCGGCATCGCGAAGTAGCTGATTCCGAAGGTATCCCTTGAACTCGCTGGCCACCACATTTCCCAAGAAGGTGGGCGATTGAACGGCCTGAACTTCTGCATTCAGAGCCTGCATTTCTTCCCTGGTTGCCGCACTTAGTTGCTGGATTTCGGAGTCGTGGAAAAGACCGCGATACAGCTGATAGTAAGAAGCCGGACCGGGCTGGTTCAAGTAGCGCAGGCGATCAGCCGACTTTCTCCCTGCCAGAGCAGATAACCATCCGATTATGTCGAGTCCCGGCCTCCGCAACCAGCTGGGCACCACCCCCAGCATCTTGCAGGCTCTCTCTCCTCGGGATGCATTGTGGAAATGCCGATAACCCAAGAACAGCTCATCCCCTCCCAACCCGGAGAGCACTACCTTGAGTCCACGGCGGCGGGCGGCCCAGGCCACGTAGTAGGTATTGACTCCATCGATCGTGGGTTGATCAAAAGCTTTGAAGACCTCCGACATTTGAGACACAAAGTCATGCCCGCTGACGCGCACCTCGGTATGCCGCGATCGGCATTTCTCGGCCACCAGCTTTGCCCAGCGAGCCTCGTCGAAGGTGGCTTCGTCAAAGATAACGGAGATCGTCTGGATGGGATCATCACGGCCTGACGCCGCCAGCAGAGCCAGTGACGATGAGTCGATGCCGCCGCTCAGGAAAACTCCTACCGGCACATCACTCAACTGGTGGATGCCGACTACCTTTTCGAGGAGTGGGCGGAGTTCCTCGGAGTGATCCATAGAGCCGGCGGGCGGCCCCTCGAGGGGTTCAAGAAAATTCTCTACCTGCCAGTATTGTTGACACTCTCCTCTCGTGGATTCGGAGGAGAGGTATTGCCCCGGCTCAAGAGATCGCACCCCCTCGATCCCAGTCTGTGGTTCGGGAATCGTGCCCCACTGTAGGAAGGAAAGAAAAGAGCTCCGATCAATAGAAGGAGAAAACAGCCCCGAGGCCAGCAAACCGCAGATCTCGGACGCGAAAAGTAGATACTCGCCTGTCGAGAAATAATAGAGCGGTTTGATCCCCACACGATCTCGCGCCAGGACAAAACGGGGTTGGGGTTGGGAACGATCGAGCAACGCAAACGCGAACATTCCTCGAAGTCGTTCCAGTAGCTTCCGCATGCCCCACTCTCGATACCCGACCACCAGGATCTCGGTATCGGATGTAGAGCGGAAGCCGTGCCCCAGGTCGATCAGTTCTTGACGCAGCTCTGGATAGTTGTAGATCTCCCCGTTATAGGTGATCCAGACTTCGCCCAAGGTGTCAGACAAAGGCTGATTCCCAGCCGGAGAAAGATCGATGATAGACAGCCGCCGGTGACCGAATACAGCATTCCCCAGCCGGCTCACTCCCCAGGCATCCGGTCCGCGGTGCCGCAGCGCTTCGGTCATGCCCCGAACCAGGGAGAGATCAGGCTCGTCAGTCGGTCGATCGAAACGGTAGATTCCGGCAATACCGCACATAAGCCAGTGAGGGGATTCAGGGCCAGTCGATCTTGATTCCCCCCAGGATGCGAGGAATCAGACCGTAGCTCGAGACAACTCGAAGAACGTCGGCATGCCAGTCAAACCGTGCCCTTCTCCGGATCAGAGGGATCAAACCATTCGAATTGGCGAATTTGAACAGCGCATCGATGTGTCGATCGCTCAGACGCGCGTAGATCTTCCGATTACGATAGCCGGACGAGATCTCATCTGCCAGCCTCGATTTCTAGCGTTCTTCATAGCGTCCCAAGAATTGGGCATCGAACCGATTTCGACTGAAGCACTCATGCACGACTGCAGCGCCGATCTCAGCGCCCAGAAGACCGCAGTAAATCCCACCTCCGGTGGTAGTCTTGACTTGACCGGCAGCCTCCCCCACAGCTAGCACGCGGTGTCCGTAGGAAGGTCCTGAGAAGCGTTGCACGATTGGCTTGTAGTCGGCAGCCACCAGCTCATCATCGGTTCGGAACTCGGTTAACTGCCGCAAAAAGTGCTGGAAGTACGGGCCCGCCCGGCGATCGCTCATCAGACCAATACGTCCCCAACCATTTCCCAGCGGCACCAACCATGCGAAAGCTCCGGGTGCCACGTCACGCCCGGTAAAGCAGAGGGTTTTGGGAAAGTCCCGGACTCGAATGTGGGCTTGCACTGCATTCAGGAACTCAACGGCAGATCCCAGCTCGGTCCGGCGATGGAGCCTGGATCCGACCCCGGTCGCGACTACTAGAAATCGGGCTCGCAAGGCCTCCTTCTCCTCTACATGCGCTACAGGAAAGGCTTCGGCAGTCACGCCGTTAGCTGAGATAGACACATTCGCAACCCGAAAGCCGCACCTCACCTGAACGCCCGCCGCACGTGCCGCTTCCGCCAACTCAGCATCAAACCTCGTCCGATCAACGACCTTGGCGAGCACCGACTCGTGTCGGTAATCGAGAGTTTGTCCACTGGGCGAGACGAAACGAAGCTCGCGAATCTCGCTTAGGATTGGCTGCGTTGGCAGATCCAGCTCCTGAAACGCATCCGCCCCAATGATCCCTGTGCAGATCTTCCTCAGCCCGATCTGGTGTCGGTCGTCAATCAAGAGGGTAGAATATCCCATTTCGGCAACCCGTCTGGACAGGTGCAGACCGGCCGGTCCACCGCCGACAATAATCACGTCAGAGGCCAATGTTCGGCTCCAATTCTGAGTTCACTTAACAGAGGTACGTTTCGACCTTGAGTTTTCTCAACTGTCGAGACGACTTTAACTGCGGGAGGCAAGTCCCATAACAGCGCCGCGCTTCGTAGTGTAGCAGTAGATGCCGGCATCCGGGTATCCGGACTGCCTGCTCTCGTTCTTGTCATTGGGCCCACAGTATGACAATCTGAGCGTCCTGAAGCAGCTCATCTTGTGGAGCTTGATCATGAGTTTTCGACCCGAGTTCAGACGTCTCGTAAGCTCGATGCTATTGGGTGCCATCAACCGGTCCGAATGCGAACAAATGGTAACAGAGGAGGGATTCCTTGACTTCCTCAAGCAGGAAGGATTGAGCCCGCCTCTGCATTTCCAGTTCGCTCGACTCCGCCGCTCTTCGTTATTCCCCCCCGACCTCCGATTGAAACTAAGAAAGGATTATTTCGGGCAGTGTCTCATCGAAGACCTCCGGCATGAGCGTAGTCGTGTGATCTTCCAAAGCATTCAGAGCCGATAAGTTGCTTGCCTCGCACTCAAAGGAACGGCCCTGGCCTACTCTGTCTACCCTGAACCGCAGTTGCGTGTGCGAGGAGACACCGACCTATTCATCCGAACCCAGGACCGTTCGTCGGTGGACCGGATTCTGGGCGAGCACGGTTTCCAGCAAGCCAATCGACTGCCCGGCGACCTCGGGCAGTATCAGCTCAGTTACCACTGCACTCTGGCGCCCGGGATCCAACTGATCTTCGACCTGCACTGGCAGATCAGCAACGTCGAAATCGTCTCGCACTTCCTTGACTTTGACGAGATGTGGGGGCGATCGATAACGGCGGCTAGGCTGGGTATGCGGATTCCTTCCTACCTCGACTCTTTACTCCTGGCTTGCGTCCACCGCGTGGCTCATCACAACCGTAGCAGGGCTGTGCTTTGGCTCTACGACATCCATCTTCTCGTAGCGGCTCTTCCTCCCGAAGACTTGCTCCTGTTTCATCGATGCGCCGCCGATCGTGAGGTTGGGGAACTGTGTCGAGATGGGCTTGCCGTAACTCTCGAGATCTTCCCTTCGGCGGCAACACAGTATCTTTTGGATGGCTTCTCCAAAGTTCCAAGTCGAGCTGATCAACGACACGTAGAATTGGACCCGGACGACAATTAGAACTGCCCGCTTTTTCAGAGCTGATTTGGATCATGGCAAGCATGGTTACAGACCAGCAGATCAGGAGACTGATGAAATTGCGGAAAAAGGAAAAGACGTTGACGATGGCGGCGGCCAAAGCGGGCATGTCGCGGAACCCGGCACGGAAGTATTTGAAGTCGGGCAAGCTGCCGAGTGAAAGCCGGTCAGAGCGGACCTGGCGCACCCGCCCGAATCCCTATGAATCCGTTTGGCCCGAAATAGAAGGGATCAGATCCTGAAACAGTCTCCAACCGTGGAGGCGACAACTATTTTTGACCACCTGAATCGGATCTACGAGGGGAAGTTCGAGGAAGGACAACTGAGGACGCTCCAACGAAGGCGCAAGCAGTGGAGAGCCCACTACGGTGAGCTGAAAGAGGTGATGTTTCCCCAGAATCATGAGCCCGGACATCAAGCCCAGTCCGACTTCACTTTCATGAACAGCTGGGGAGTGACGATTGCCGGGCAACCCTTTCCTCATATGCTGTATCACTTCGTCTTGACCTACTCGAACTGGGAGACGACGACCCTGTGCTTCGGTGAATCTTTCGAGAGTTTGACGCTGGGACTACAGAACGCGATCTGGGAACTGGGGGCGATACCATCCGAGCACCGAACAGACCGTCTATCGGCTGTGGTCAACAATCTCAAGAAGGGCGCCTTCACCGAACGCTACCAGACATTGCTCGATCATTACGGAATGAAGCGCCGCCGAACCCAAGCCGGAAAGGCTCATGAGAACGGAGACGTCGAGCAATCGCATCACCGGCTCAAGCGAGCCATCCAACAGGAACTGCTGCTCAGAGGCAGTCGCGATTTCTCAGAGCGCAAGGACTACGAGCAGTTCGTCCAGAGAATCATCGAGCGACGCAATGCTGGCCGGCAAAGACGCCTGCGAGAAGAACTGGAAGTGATGAGGCCGCTACCGGATCGTCGCCTGGAGGACTTCATCCGATTCCGAGTGAAGGTCGCAACCAGTTCCACGATCCGAGTGCGCAACAACACCTACTCGGTGGACAGCCGCTTGATCCGCGAACAGGTGGAGGCGCGACTGTATGCCGATCATGTGGAAGTTCGTTATGGCGGGCAGCGAGTAGCCGAGATGCCTCGACTGCGGGGGGAAGGAAAGCACCGGATCGATTACCGGCACGTGATCCACTCGCTGGTGCGAAAGCCGGGAGCCTTTGCCCGCTATCGCTGGCGGGAAGATCTCTTTCCCGGAGTCCTGTTCCGAGTCGCCTCCGACGAGCTGAGAGAGGATTGTCCACAGACGGCGGACCGACAGTATCTGGGGATCCTGGAGCTGGCGGCCCAAGAAGGGGAAAGGAAAGTCGAACAAGCTCTGAAGAACCGGATTGAAAGCGGCCGCCGAACCCGGTTCCAGGACCTGAAGGAGGATCTGATAGAGCCGGTTCTGCCGAGGTGGCAGGTCCAGGTTCCACCAATCAACATCCAGATCTATGACCGATTGCTCGGCACGCACAAGCAGGAGGTGAGGCCATGAGCGGAGGCAACCTGCAAAGACTCAAAGAGTGTTTGGTCGAACTTCGCCTGCCGACCTTCCGCGAGCATCACGGCTCGCAGGCCGCTTTGGCGACCACAGAGAGCTGGTCTTATCCGCAGTACCTGCTGGCTCTGTCGGAGCTGGAAGTCGCGGATCGACGGGAACTACGGATCCAGAAACTACGACGGACCTCGAAACTTCCCTGGGACAAGAGCCTGACTTCATTGGATCGCTCACGACTCCCGCAGAGTGTGGACCGGCAGTTGTCAGGATTGGTGGAGGGAGACTTCCTGGACCGAGCCGAAAATCTACTTGTGTTCGGTAATCCAGGAAGCGGGAAAACGCATCTTGTTTGTGCTTTGGGGCAGGAGTTGATCCTGCGAGACCGGCGGGTGCTGTTCTCGACCTGTGCGCTGCTGGTGCAGCGGTTACTGAGAGCCAAGCTCGAGCTAACTCTGGAGAGGGAACTCAAGAAGCTGGATCGGTTCGAGGCCCTGATCATCGACGACATCGGGTATGTACAGCAGAATCGCGACGAGATGGAGATTCTCTTCACGTTGCTCTCCCATCGCTACGAGCGTCGCTCGATTCGGCTGACCAGCAACCTGGTCTTCTCGGACTGGGAGAGGATCTTCAAGGATCCCCTGACCACGGCCGCGGCAATCGACCGCCTGGTTCACCATAGCGTGATCCTGGAGTTGAACGTGACCAGCTACCGGATGGAAGCCGCCAAGCAGAGAACCCAAAAGGAGACGAAGTGACTCTGAGGTGCCGCTCGAAAGGCCTTCTGCTGGCCACACAGAAAACGGCTCAAGCCCAGAGGGTATACAGCTCAATCAGCGGAGCATTCGAAGGGCAATCCCGAGCCTCGCGAAGCGTGGGAACTCCTTTCGGGCAAGCCCTCACTCCATCCCCACGCTCAAGAAAACCGGAGAAGAAAAGAGGGCTTTCAGCCCTCAGAAGAAGGAAGAAAAACAAGTCAAACAAACACCCACTTCAGCGGGCAAGAATCGTAGTCGCGGTGATCAAAAATAATTGTCGTTGAACATCGAGCTGAGAAAAGTCAGGTTCTGCTGCGGGATCACCGCTCGATCGATCTTCTGTGGCTGGATTTCTGGACCCTCAAGGGCATCAGGCCCAAGCTCCGATGGCTTCGTGAACAGCTGTTTCCGCCGCTCTCCTATTTGCGAAGTCGCTACGGTGAGCGGCGCCTCCCGGCTCTCTACTGGCTGTACATCCGACGAATCCTACAAGCTCTGAGAAGATTTCCCAGACTGGGCTAAAGGGAGTTCGAGTCGCGCCTCACAGCCTCTAGTGTCGCTTCGGTTGTGAAGGCTCAAGCTCCCTCCGTGGGCCTCCGCAATCTGACGGCTGAGCACCAAGCCGATCCCAGATCCACGCGGTTTTGTGGTAAAAAACGGAACGAAAAGGTTCGCTGTATTGGGCAAACCAGGACCTTCGTCGAGTACCGAGATGCGCACGCTGGAAGCCACTAGCTTCCATCCCATGGCCACACCGCCCTGATGCTCCTGGGCCGCCTCAACCGCATTCTTCAGGATATTGATCAACAGCTGCTCGAGCTGGTCCGGATCGGCATCGAGCACAAGCTCGGGGCCTCCTGCGACTTGAACCTCCAACCGATTCTCGAGCCGGGCGACGCGTTTGACGAGAGAGCTCAGGTCGACTGGCTGGAGACTTGGCTCGGGCAGTCTGGCGAGACGGGCGTAGGCCGCCATGAAGCGGGTCAAAGAGTCGGTTCGTGAGTTGATGACCTGTAACCCGCGGGCCATGTCTTCGTCCCAGTCCTGGGGACGAGGATCCCGCTTGAGGAGGCTACTTAGACTGCCCGCCATCGACTTGATGGGAGCCAGAGAATTGTTGAGTTCGTGACCCAGAACCCGTACCAGCCGCTGCCATGCCTGCCTCTCTTCCTCCCGCAATGCCTGACTCAAGTCGGCCAGAGCCAAGAGTTGGTGAGGTAACCCGCCTTCTCTGAACGTGCTCCGGCGCAATCCCCAACGACCCGTCTTGCCAGGAAAGCTTCGCTGCACGGTGCGAGGGCTATCGCCCATCAAACAGTCCTCCAGACCGAGATCGATGGCACTCCGCCCATGTAGTCGTTCGGCAGGACGAGCCATGAGCATTTCGCCAGCCCGGTTCACGAGACGGAGTTTCCCTTCGGCATCGAAGGCAAAAACGGCGACGTCGATTACCGTGATCACTTTTCGAACCAGTGCCGTGGCTTCAACAGCATCCAGACGCTGGCCGCGCAGAATCGCCTCAAGGGCGTTGATCTCAACTCCGATCTCGGCCAGCGAGTCCTCGGACCTGTGCCCCGTATGGGCCCGGATTGAATAGTCTCCCTCTCGCAGGCCGGCCAGCAGATTTGCCACGGTCTGGAGAGGACGGACCACCTTTTCCCGCAAAGAGAAGGCAAAGCCCAACCAGCAACTCACAACCAGGACTGTCAAAGTCCATTGCACTTTGGAGGTAAACTCCCCTTGCCAAATCAGAATCAGACTGACTAATCCGCCGACCGCCCCGGTCATCAGGGCCAGCAATAGAATCCGAGTTTGGTAAAGAAGTTTGGCCATTCCTCATAGCCCGTGTCGTTCGAGACGACGGTAAAGCGCGCTGCGACTTAGACCAAGCGCCTTGGCGGCCTGGCTGACATTTCCCTGAAAACGGGTCAAAGCATTTCGTATCAGATGTTTCTCTACGTCATCAAGAGTCATGTCCTCAAGATGTTCAATCCCTTCATGGTCAATTTGTAGGCCCAGGTCAGGGGCCCGAATGACATCATCTTGCGCCATCAAAATGCCACGCTCGATGGCATGTTGAAGTTCCCGCACGTTCCCCGGCCATGGACAGTTCAGCAACACCTGGCGAGCAGCATCATCGAATCCCGAGATTTCCTTCCGGTAACGTTGACAGGTTTCCTTCAGAAACTGAGCCGCCAGAAGCGGGATGTCTTCCCTGCGCTGACGGAGCGGCGGGATCTTGATCTCCACCGTATTGAGGCGGAACAAGAGATCTTGGCGAAATCGTCCCTCCTCAATCTCTTCTTTCAGATCTGAATTCGTAGCCGACAGGACTCGGGCATCGGCCTTGCGTGTTCGGGACGATCCGACTCGCTCGAATTCACCGGTTTCCAGAACCCGTAAGAGTCGCGTCTGCTGGGGAAGCGATACATTGGCGACTTCGTCCAAGAAGAGGGTTCCCCCCTCCGCCATTTCAAATCGTCCAACCCGCTCCGTCTTGGCATCGGTAAAGGCTCCGCGCACGTGGCCAAATAGCTCGCTTTCAAAGAGCCCCTCACTGAGCCCTCCGATGTTGACGGTCACAAGCGGACCGTCAGCCCGAGGAGAGACGGCATGCAACGCCTTGACCACCACACTCTTTCCAGTTCCATTCTCTCCCGTAATCAGAACGTTGGCTTCGGAAGGTCCGACCCGTGAAATGAGCTGCAAGACCGGCTTCATGGCGGCCGAGTCAGCCACCAATTGGGGTCCCCCCTCTCCCCTCAGAAGCTCGTTTTCAGCTCGCAGCAGGCGTCCGAAATGGAGAGCTTCGGCCAATTCGGCTTGAACCCGCAACACCGACAAGAGGCGGGCATTGTCCCAGGGCTTTTGAATGAAATCGCGGGCTCCTTTCTGCATCGCCTCGACTGCCAGCTCGACACTTCCCCAGGCCGTCATCACGACCACCGGAATAGCACTGTCCAGTTGCTGTATTCGGGCCAGCAGGTCAAGCCCTTCCTGACCTGATGTTGTGTCCCGGGCGTAGTTGAGATCGATCAGAACGACGTCGAAGTCCTGGGTTTCCAGCGCTCGCAAGACTTCTCTCGGTGTGGTGACTGTTTTGAGGCGAAATCCCTCGCCTTTGAGAAGCAGCCGAAGAGCCTCCAGAACATCCGTCTGATCGTCCGCTACAAGGATGCGTGGTGCAGTCTCTTTCATTCAACTCTTCGCTTTTCGGAGCCGAGCCCGGATAATGCGCGGCGTGAGCGGCTGCAGGGCCGGGATCATCCGGGCTAGGAGCCTGTCCGCGCTGGCCCTAATATACTCCAGTGCCACCGTCTGTCAGTAAGAACCGGACACAAAAAAGGGGGCCAATCCAGGTTGGCCAGGATCAGCACCACTTTTATACAACACGCCTAGGCTCCCAGCGAAGCTCCGCCTCAAACCGACGAAGCCGGAGAGGAAATGCCGGGAGTTTGGCGTCAACCTGAGATTCTTTCCCGCATAGGCGGGCGCCTCGGGGCTCTGATGATCCTGCCACCAGACTCAGGACCGGCGGTCGAGCCCATCCGGCCCAACTAGGCACCGACAACGAGGCCAAGGGTAGTCAGTTCCCAGTTTCGAAGACTTGACCCGACTGTAAGCAAGTTGCAAGGGAGAGGTGCCTAGTGCCCTCGTGCTGTGACGATGTCGGAATCGCCGATAATCGTGTACATGGCCACTTCGAGATTGATCAAGGCCAGCTGGTAATCGATCATGGCGCGCAGCTCGCTCACCTGATTTTGCGCCAGGTCACGCTGAAAACGCAAAACTGCAAAATTAGTCGACAAGCCTGCCTCAAAGCGTTTGTTCTCTCCCAACAATTGTTCTTCCGAAAGACGCGTAGCCAGTTGGGAGGCTTCCAGGCTCTTCTTCCGAGTTTGGATCGTCTCGAAGGCGTTGCGGACCTCGACCATGATCATTTGCTGGGTGTCTTTCATGGTGCTCAAGAAGCGGCGATCCTGAATCGCAATAGTCGCGAGATTCGCAGCATTGGCCCGGTTCTTGAGGGGAATCTGCACATCGAAGAAAACCCCCCAGGCCCTGAAGTCGAATTGGAAGGCCTGCGACCAGGCAGTCGTGAAGTTCCCGAAGCGAGGATCGTCAAAGGCCGGTTCACTACCGACTGGCTCGGGAATCCCATCGCTGTCGGTATCTCTGAAGACCGTTTGGGCGACATTACCGGAGGCGCCGACCGACCCGAAGTTGGCGCGCAAGTTGACAGTGGGCTTGCCGTCCCGCTTGAAAAAGTCCCGATTGATCTCGTTCTGCTCCATCTGCAGGCGAAGCCGCTCCAGCTCGGGGCGCTTGGTCAGCGATTGCTGGATCGCCTCCGGCATCGTTAGGGTGATCTCCCCCAAATCGGGGCGATCCAGCGGATTAATCGTAATCTCCCAAATACTGGCCTGTGGATCGGGAGCCAGTAGGCGTTTCATGGAATTCTGGGCATTGATGATTTGCACTTCCGACTGGATCAGGCCCTGCTCGCGAGTGGCCACTTCAGCCTGGGAAGAGGTGATTTCGATGGGAGCCATGACACCGATCGCGACGCGTTTGGTGTTGTCGCTGTGCTGAATGATGGCCAGCTGCATCGACTGCCGCTGGGTTTCATAGTTCTCAACCGCGAAAACCAACTCCCAATATTGGCTCACGACACGCTGCACCACCGATGTCACTTTTTGTTCAAACATCGTATCCGAAATCTGGGTATCCAAATTGAAGATCTTGATCTGGCGTTTTGTGTTGGTCTTGCGGAAGCCGCGCCAAAGCGGCTGCGTAAACTGAACATCAAAATTCGAGTTGAAGCGGGGATTGATAAAACTAAAGGCACTGTTGGTGGTGAATTTTTGGTTATTGAAGGTCAACCGCAACGCTCCCCCTCCAGTCACATTCTGGTTCATTGTTGTATTCAACAGAAAGCTACTGCTATTGCTGACCGCTACCCCTCCTCCAGCGTCCAGACTACTGGTTGTCGGGGAAGACCTGTCATTCCAACCGACGGTAAAGGAGAGGGTGGGATCGTAGAAGCCCAGAGCGCCAATGATCTGCTCCCGATTGAGATCTTCATTGAAGTTCTCGATCGCGATTTCGAGGTTGTTGTTCAAAGCCAGCCGAATCGCCTCCTTCAGGCTCATCTCCAGTACTGAGCCCTGCTGGCTCATCCGGTCCATGTAGGAGTCGGGCACTTTCAACTCCTGAGCGGCAGCTCCGCCGGTTTGGGCTCGAACGCCGAAGCTCAGGCCAAAGATACAAACGAGGGTAATGCAGACATATGTGATTTTCTTCATGAGTCACTCCTGATCTGAAATCTTCGACAGGGAAGATTCAGGGGTGTTTTCCGGAATCGGGAGCGGAGCAAACGAACGGCATCGCCGAATCAGACGCTAGTGGTCTGACCGACTTTGTGCTCCTCCACGATCCATCCGTCGAGAAGTTCAATAATGCGATCGCTATAAGCGGCGTTCCTCTCCGAATGTGTTACCTGGATGATGGTCGTTCCCTCCTCGTTGAGGCGCTTGAACAACCGCATGATTTCTTCGCCTTGGCTGGTGTGGAGATTTCCCGTGGGCTCGTCCGCCAGGATGATCTTGGGGTTCATGATGACCGCTCGGGCAACACCGACAAGCTGTTGCTGGCCGCCCGAGAGTTGGTTGGGAAAGAGATCTTTCTTTCCCACGATCTGGAAGCGATCCAGGATATCGCACACCAGACTATCTCGATCCTTCTTTCTTACATTTCGGTACGAGAGGGGGATATCTAGATTTTCGTAAACCGTTAGATCGTCGATCAAGTGGTAGCTTTGAAAGACGAATCCAACGTACTGTTTGTGCAGTTCCGTCCGCTGCCGGATGCTCATTTCGTGGACGGCATAATCCAGGAAGTAATACTCTCCGCTCCAGGCGCTGTCGAGCATTCCGATAATACTCATGAGAGTGGTCTTGCCAGCACCGGAAGGGCCCATGATCGTCACGAACTCGCCAGGCTTGATGTCCAGATTGATCCGTCTCAGGACGAAAGTCTTCCCAAAGCCGGTCTTATAGAACTTTTCCAGGTTCCGTAGAGTGATCATTCCCGCCGTCTCCAACCTGCCGTCTCCAATCGGGGCTCGCGACAAGTGTCAACACAACTCAACCCGCCTGGATGTTGCGCGGTCTGTCATCCGATCGCGTCCTGCGACCGGACCCGCCGCCGTATCCAACATTTCAATACGAGTGCGCCCCGGCCTCGGTTACGCTAATTCAGCGTTTTCCTCGACTACCTGTCCGTCGAACAGATGGACGCTTCGGTCCGCGTAGCGAGCGTATCTGGGGTCATGTGTAACCATGCAGATCGTCGAACCACCGGCATGCAGTTCGCTGAGCAGATCCATGACTGCCTCGCCGTTCTGGGAATCCAGGTTTCCGGTCGGCTCATCGGCCAGCAGAATCAAAGGATCTCCAACCAGCGCCCGGGCAACGGCGACACGCTGTTGCTGACCGCCCGAAAGCTGCGACGGGTAATGCTTCATACGATGCGCCATCCCCACTCTGTCGAGTGCTCTCTGGACCCGTTGCTTCCGTTCAGCGCCTGGAGTGCCTCGATAAGTCAGAGGGAGTTCGACGTTCTCGTAGACACTCAAATCACCGATCAGATTGAAGTTCTGGAAGATGAAACCGATTTCGCGATTCCGAATCCGAGCTCGCTCGGCCAAGCTGAGATTGGCCACCGACTTGTTGTTCAGCGAGTACTCTCCACAGGTCGGCGAATCGAGCAAGCCAAGGATCGAGAGCAAAGTCGATTTGCCACACCCGGAGGGTCCCGCAATGGCAACATACTCACCGCTCTTGATGTTCATGTGGATCCCAGCTAGAGCATGGGTCTCGATCTCGTCCGTGTAGAAGATCTTGGTCACGTTATCCAGGCGAAGCAACGCATCAGAGGTTTCATTCATTCCGTTCGTTCCTCCCTAAAATTAAAATGGCTATAGAAGGCCTATACGCATGTGCTATTTGAGAAGTTCAGTAGGACAGCCGAATTCGATCGACTCCATCCCAACGAGACATATCGGACAAAACAACCGATTCGCCATGCTCCAGCCCTTTTACGATTTCGACCGTGCTGACGGAGCTCCGGCCCAGCTGAACCTGGGTGCGGATCGCTTCCTGCCCATCCTTGACAAGCTTAAAGATGCTGATCAACGAATTGGCCTGGCCATGAGCCGGACGGCCCATATACAAGACATCTACCAAGCGCTCGATCTCAACCGTGCCATCGACACTCAAATCGGGACGCGCCCAAGACGGCAGGGAATCTATCAGTTTCACGTCGACAGTGACGGTTCCTTCCCGGACCGAAGGATCGATTCGCTCGACGATTCCCCGGATGATCCCGTTGCGAGCATCGACGTTGACCTTCTGACCGATCGTGACGTCCTTGGCCTGGGTTTCGGGAATCCGTAGCTCCGCGATCAAGGATTCGGGCTGGGCTACTCGAGCCAGGTTGCCCCCGGCCGGAATTTGCTGCCCGACTTCAACCGGCACTTCTTGCAGAACACCAGCTACGCCTGCTCTGACGCTGAGTGCTGCGACTTCCTTCAATCTCAAGTCATAAAGAGCTTGGCGACGATCGATCTCGGCTTCCTGGGCGGCCACCTGGGCATCGATCGATTCACGGGCGATCTCGAGCCGCTCCTGCTCGAGCTGATTCCGGATGGCCAGCTCGTCAGCGCGAACCTTCGACAGAGTTGCGTCCAGACTAGAAATCAGGTTCTCTTTGGCCAGGGCTTGGTCTCGCTCGGCGCGCAGTCGAGCTTCCTCGAAATTGGCCCTGACGGTAGCCGCTCCCGCCCGCTGACTCAGGAATTGGCTCTCCAGCCGAACCTTCAGATCCTTCATGTTGGCACCGGCCAGAACGAGCTGTTTTTCGGCTTCGAGCGCATCCAGCTCCAATTGCGGATTACTTAATTCGAGAATGATCGTGTCGGCAGTGACCGTAACCCCGGCCTTGGACTGGATCCGTTCCACTCGACCCGATGTGCGGGCCGGGACCCACCAGATGTTTTCAGGAACCAGTGTGCCAGGTCCTCGGACCTCACGGACCATTTCGCCCCGATCGACAGGGCCGGTCCACAGCGTACCAAAATCGACGCTCGGAGCAGCCGGTTCCAAACCCGCAATCACGTAAGTGATAAAGCCCAAGAATGCCGCCCCAATAATCCCCAGAATTGTCTGGCGGATTCGGCGTCGCTTGACCACACCTTCCCTCTGGATATCAACCATTTCTAGAAACCTCCACTCATGTCAGAAGCAATGCTCGTGCCAGACGGCCTCCCCGCGGCAAGTCCGGCCGAGTATACCGAAGCGTGCCCTCCCGGGTACCCGCGCCACCTGCCGGTGTTCGCTTGCGGGAAGAAAAATTCTCGGAAACGCACAGTTCAAGCCAGCTCTGGGACCGACCACTGTATACGGAAGTGGCCAACGTAATGTTTAACCTATATTCTCAACTCCAACATCACTGGATTCCGGCCAGCTCTACACCGGGAACCCATCCTCACTTGTCCTCTTCCTGCAGACTGGCTGGGATCTCCACCAAGCTGCTCAAAAGCGCGTCGGCCATTGTTTTCCCCTGAGGGTCGACCCGCAAAGACACGGTTCCGCCACCCCCCAACGATTGATGAAGCAAGAAGTTGAGAGCCCAAAGATTGGGGACTTCAAAGCGTTCCACTTCTCCCTGGCACATTTCGCCGAAGTAGTCTTTCACGCGATCCGCCGTCAGGTATTCCCGCAACCACGGGAATACGCGAGGCGAACGGGCCACGATTCCGATATTGCAAGTATCCCCTTTGTCGCCCGAGCGCCCATAGCAAAGAGTCGAAAGAGCCACCTGACGAATCTCACCTGGTACCGATTCGGGAGCAGTTGGCGATGTCCGTGGCGCCTCACTTTCCGGCGCCTCCCGATCGCCCTCAGCGGGGGGCAGCCAGGGGACCCGGATCTTCTCTTCCGACCCCAGCAAATGCCATGTGGGGGTCACCTCTTCGGCCGGAATCAAACAGGGCCAATAGGCAACTACCTCCTGGATTTTGGGACGAGCGCCGACAATCGCGATTCCGGAAACCGAACTGAGGATCAGAGAAGGAAAAAGCTCGGCAAAGGCTTCCAGCTTCTGCCGGTCTTTATCGCGAGCCCCCAAACGAAGGAGGATTTCAGGAGGATCACTGCTGGGAGCGGCTGCGCCGTGACAAGAGTTGAATCCGACTAGCTCGGTACTTGTCTCCTCAAACTCGATGTCCAGGCGCCGCCAAAAAATATCGGCTGTAGCCCGAGCTTTGTCCACGCTGCCGGGCCCCGAAATGATCATGCTGCCATGGGCCTTGAAACCAGCCTTGTAGGAGATCGAGACTTTCAAGGTTTCTGGCCGAGGAGCGCCCTGGGCCCCTCGGACCCGGACGCGCCCTTCGCCTATCTCTTCCAATTCGATGCTGGTGAAGTCGGCCACCACGTCGGGCGTGATATAGGAACGCGGATCTCCCATTTCATACACCAGTTGCGAGCTGACACTTTGCCGGCCCACCCATCCTCCGCATTTGGGATGCTTCGAAATCTCGAAACTGCCGTCCGCCGCGATTTCGCAAATCGGAAAGCCCATGTTCAGAAAATCGGGTACGACGCGCCAGTCAGTCAAGTTGCCGCCCGAGGCCTGCGCCCCACATTCCAAAATGTGTCCGGCAACCACCGCACTGGCGAGACGTGGCCAATCGTCCAGAGGCCAGCCGAATTCATAGACCGGGATTGCAGCGGTAACTCCAGTGTCCGTGACTCGTCCGGTCACCACAATCTGGGCGCCACTTGCCAGGGCGTCAACCACCGGGGCCGCGCCCAAATAGACATTGGCGCTGGTTATCCGATCTCGAACCCGCGAGAGGGGCTCATCCGTCTCCATATTCGAAAGTTGGTGTCCGGCCGCAAGCAGGCCATCGAGACGATGCATAAGGTCGTCCCCTTCGACAACCGCGACCGACAACGTCTTTCTGCGCTCACGTGCCATCGCACAAACAGCCTCCGCACAACCCAGTGGATTGATTCCCCCGGCGTTGCTGATGACCCGGGTGGAGGTGGCGGTGAGAAGATCCAATCCACCCGACAACTGCTTGACGAAGTCCGACGCATATCCTGCGGACGGATTCCTCTGCCGCTGCTTTTGTAGGATCGACATCGTAATCTCGGCCAGGAAGTCCTGAGTGATGTAGTCGATCGGACCCTCGGTCAGCTGACGTAAGAAAGCCCCTGGATCGTCTCCCCAGTAACCTCCGGCATTGGCTATTCGAACCCGGTCTTGCTTACCAGTTAGGCTCATGGGGAACCATTCTACCGCTCTTTGCTATGATCCTCCTGATGCCAAACTCTCAGGTCAAGAAGGGCGCCACACTAGAGTTGGAGATTACTCGAGCGGCTTTCGAGGGGAGGGCTGTAGCTCGAGTGGACGGATTCGTGATCTTTGTGCGAAATGCGGTCCCGGGCGATCGCGTACTTGCTCTGATCGAACGAAAGCGCCGAAAATACGCCGAGGCGATCGTGACCGAGGTTGTGGAGCCGTCTTCGATTCGAACCGAACCTCCATGTGCATACTTCGACACTTGCGGTGGATGCACCTGGCAGAACGTGACCTATGAAGCCCAGCTCGACTTCAAACGCGCCCAAGTCCGGGAACTCCTGGCGCGGATAGGGGGACTGGAAGTGGGGCCGGTCGCCCCGGTAATCCCATCTCCGCAGCAGTACGACTATCGCAACAAGATGGAGTTCTCCTTCGGATCCCATCGCTGGTTCACCCGCCAGGAGATCGATAGTGGTGAGGAGCTGGATCGCGGCTTCGCACTTGGCCTGCACGTCCCCAAGAGGTTTGACCGAGTTTTGGACGTGAACGAATGCCACCTGATGGGCCAGCTTACTTCCCAGCTTCTCGCCACGGTCAGGCAGTTGGCCCGAGAGGAGGGTTGGTCAGCCTATGACAGCCGCAAACATCAAGGCTTTCTGCGCAATCTGGTCGTGCGTCGCGGAACTCGTACGGGACAGTACCTCGTCAACTTGGTCACTTCCCGCTCCAGCCCCAGTCGAATGAAACTGTTCCTGAACCGTCTCGGCTCCATCCCCGAAGTGGTCACTATCCTGAATACCGTCAACCACACGCGAGCCCCTGTTTCGCGGGGAGAGGAGACGATTCTCAAGGGTTCGGGGGTCATCGAAGAACGGCTGGGAGAGCTGCTGATTAAAGTCTCATCAGGAACTTTTCTGCAACCCAACACGCTGCAGGCCGAGAATCTCTACTCTACCGCCTCCAAGATGGCCAAGTTGAGCGGCCGGGAGACGGTGTTCGATCTCTATTCGGGTGTGGGTTGTATCGCTCTTTGGCTGGCCCCGGAGTGCAAACGGGTGTTGGGGGTGGAAGCTCAGCCCGAGGCGGTTGCAGACGCCGAGCAAAATGCAGGAATCAACGGGATTGAGAACTGTAGCTTCAGGAATGTCGATGCGGCTCAAGGCCTCGATCCGGCGCTGGTTTCGGAATTCGGCAAACCGCACGTCGTGGTGCTCGATCCGCCGCGGGTGGGGCTGGACGCGGCTCTGGTAAGTAGCCTGCTCGAACAGAGACCCCACCGAGTCGTGTACATTTCGTGTAATCCAGCAACTCAGGCCCGGGATCTCGCGCAACTGAGCAGTGGCTACAGGATCGAGGCAATCCAACCAGTCGACATGTTTCCACATACTCAGCACATCGAATGCGTCGTGGGACTGGCCACAAGGTAGATTGAAGTCCGCTTTCGTGCCATATTGTCCTGGGCGGCAACAGCATGAGCATTTTCTCGATTTTTAGAGGGTCCCCTGAGAAGCAAATCCAGAAGCTTCGCAAAAAAGTCAAGGAGCCTCACGGAGACGCCTCGGTTCGAGTTAATGCGGCCTACAAGCTGTACGAGATGGGCACTCCAGCAGCGATTCTGACTCTGCTCGAACGGCTTACGATTAGCGTTTCCCCCGCGACTCAGGATGAGGAGGAAAAGGACCAAGTGCTCCGCTGGGTCGTCGATCTGGGACAGGATGCGCTAGAGCCACTCAAGTCTTTCCTGAGAACGCAGCGTCAAGTGTATTGGCCGATTCGCGGGCTCCAGGAACTGGTATCCGAAGCAAAGGTGCTCGAGATTATTCAGGAAACACTCCAGCACCTTTGGGAAAGCCCACCGGCAACCACTGAACCTCAGGCGCAAATGATCAAGTCCGTGGTCGGCAAATCGATGCCAGCCCTGACCGAGACCGTCCGCCGTTACCTGGCCGAGAAGGACGATGACGTGACTCTGGCGGCACTGGAATATCTGTTCCAACTGCCCCCTGACGAAGCGCGCGAGTCGGTTCTTGAGACCTTTTTGGAGTGTGCGGACCGGCCCCGTGTCCGGGGACAAATCCTAAAAAAGCTGGCCCGGCTCGGTTGGTCTGTGAAAGGCTTTCGTGCCAAGATCGAGGAGTCACTGCCAGCAGGGCACGTTCTGACCCGGGATGGGGCTGTCAAGATTATCGGCCAGTCCTGACGTGACTGAGGATTTTCGAATACGATGCCTCTGAATTCAACCAGCCCAATCGAAGGCGTCATCGCCAAGGAACTGGTCACACATTGCGACGAGCGGGGATTCTTTCGGGAGATCATTCGCAGCACCGACGACTTCTTTTCAGATTTCGGTCAATGGAGCCACTCGGCGATGTACAGCGGAGTGGCCAAGGCCTGGCACGTCCATCAGAAACAGATTGACTGGTGGTATGTCGGCTCTGGAGTCCTTAAAGTCGCGCTCCACGATTTAAGAGAAGATTCGCCCACCCATGGCCTGACCCAGGAACTCCTTTTGGGAGATCATCAGCTGGCTCAGGTCTTGAAGATCCCACAGGGAGTGGCCCACGGCTGCCGTTGCTTGAGCGGACCGGCTCACCTCTTCTACATTACCTCCAGGATTTACGACCCCACCGACGAAGGTAGAATCCCTCACGACGACACTTCAATCGGCTACGATTGGACCGCCCTCCCGGATATCAAGTAACCAACCTTTGGGAACTCGCTCAAGATGGGTCGCGTCTTTACAACGGACAGTGCGTGGAAGCAGGAATGGCCGGAGACCCTAACGTATGAAAGCGGAAGTAAAAGAAGCTCCGAACCAGGACGAGCGGGTAGCCGACAAATGGCCTGCTTATACGATGGTCGCAGACCGCATGAAGCGGATCTACTTCCAGTTTTATCGCGAGAGTTACCGGAAGTCCGAGATCAGCCGGAAGAACAAAGAGCTGATCGCCATCGCAGCATCGCTCGGATTCAAGTGCGAAGGATGCCTGAACGGCCACCTCAAGAAAGCTCTCGACTACGGCGCCACCAAGCAAGAAATCAGCGAGGCCATCTGTATTGCGATGGGCGTCGTCGCCGCTTCAGTCGTGGACCAGACCGATCTTGCCTCTGAGAAACTCCAGATCAAACATTTCGAGTAAGTGACCCTAGGAGCCTGTCCGAGTAATTTCACGCGTTTTCGAAGCGAACGGATAGCCTGAGCTTCGACGGCTCCTATTGGACCTTAACGGTAATCGGGATGTCCTGGCGCCGATAGACACAAGTGCCGTCCCGCCCTTCACACACATAGTAAAGAGCATAGCTAGAGAGGGTGTGCGAACCGACTGCCCAGGCCGGCACCTGAAATTCGACTTCCAGGCGCCGCACCTCGTTACTGGTCTCGCGGGGCGGATTCCGCATGCTTAGTAAGCGGCGCTCGACCGTCCAGCCATGGCGAGACTCGATCCACAGGACCAAACCTTCCGACTCGTTATTCCAATGGGCATCCAGTGAGCGGTTAGGGCGGAATTCGAGATGAACTCGACCTGTCTTTCCTTCCTCAATTCGGGCGGGAACGACTACCGTCTCGACCTGGACGAAGCCCTCTTCATCACGCAGTATCCGGCCGCGCTCGTCCGGATTTACCTCGTCCCCGCCAGTAGCTTCGAATTCCCGCGCTGGCTGGGCAAACTCAGCCCCGCCCGGTTCAACGATTAGCGCAACCGGTTCCGCTCCTGCAGCCCGAATCTCCTCTCGGGCCCTGGGAACCCAATCGTAGAAAGGATAGGGCTTGTCCAGCCGCGGGCCGTATTGCTGGATCCGTCGCCGCCAGATGTACTGATTAGGATTCGCGTCCAGGGCAGCCGTCCAGTGCACTACCGCCTTTTCGAAGTCGCCCGGCTGACGGAAGTCGGAATCGTGACGACGTCGGTAGGCGACTCCTAGCCGAAAGTGTAACGGCCCCACATCAGCCGACTCCTCGAGCAATCCACGATAACCGTCAACCACCCGGTCCAGGTGATCCACTCCCTTCCAGAGGAAGAGTTCATCAACTTCTTCCAACCGCCTAAGCTCAGACTTTCCGGGAGTCGAATTCTTCCGAGGTGGAACCGGATACTCTGTCGCCAAAAACTCATCCAGCTCCTCTTCCTTTGGTCGGATCTTCCTGATAATTCCGTGCTCGTCGATGAGTAAGGTCAGCGGAACAACATCGATGGCCAGAAGATTGAGCGAGTCGACAAGGATCGGCCAATCCATTTGCTTCCACTGCATGAAGAGGCGAGCTCGATCGGGATGTTGCTCCTGTATGATGCCGGCCACTTGAAGTTTCCCCTGACGTCGAAAGGGCTCGGTATAGCCATGCCACACGGGCACGTGTCGGCGACAGCCCGCTCACCAGGAAGCGAAGATGTGGAGCACCAGCTTCTGTCCCTGAAACTCACTCAAGGAGGCGGGTGATCCATCGCTGAGACGTGGAAAGGTGAGGGAAGTGAGGGGCTCTCCTTCCTTCAGTTTCGAGATTTGGGCGTTCAAAGGAAGCGAGCTCAGTACGCCCCCCACCAGCAAGCTGGCCAAGCCAATCATCCTAACGGCATGTCTGGATCCTGCAAACAACATTATGCCTCGCCTCCTAATTTGGGTCGTATGGGTCAAATCGGGTCTCACCATTATAAGCCCAGGCTCCTAGCCCGGAAAATTCACGAGTTTTCGAACCCTTCCGTCAAACATCTCTGGCTCGTCCCTGTGGTATAAATACCCTGGCTGAAGGAGTTCATTCCCAAGATTCTAAAACTTCCCATTGGCCCATCTTTCAATCGGTAGGAGGCTGAAATGGTTGTTCGATTCCGTCTGATTCCCTGGTTTTGCCTGATCTTGACTACCTTGTTGAGTGCAGCAACGTTGAGTGCGGCAGCTGAAGTACGGCTGAACGTGATCCGTTTTCCAGAGCGCCGTGAAGTGCGGGTTTCGATGGTTCCCAGCCGCAGAATTCCGGGTGCCAAAATGAGCGCAAAGGCCAACTTCCGAGAAGGCCAGATGCGGATCGAACTCTCTTACGACAAGATGAAACCGGCCGTATTGTTTGGAGGCGACATCACGGCCTACGTATTGTGGGCCATTAATCGAGACGGCCAGGCCGAAAATTTGAGGGAATTGTGGATTCGACCGGAAGATGACTCGGAGTCGGTTCGCTATTCTACCGGTCTGCGCAGCTTCGCGCTGATGGTGACCGCCGAACCCTATTACCAGGTAGTCAAACCCTCGGAATTCGTCCTCTTCTTCAATGATGGATCACCTAAGCCTGCGGTGGGCACTCAACCTCTTCGCTTCTCGGACTTCGGAGATCCACCGAAAATCGGCATCGAGACACTGGCGAACGTGAAGTATGCGGGGAAGACCCCTCTGGACCTCCTGCAGGCTCAGAAAGCCTTTGAAATTGCGGGCCGCATGGGAGCACATGAGTATGCCGCCAACCTGATGCGGGATTCCTCGGTGCGACTCCAGCAGGCCGATCAGGCCGTACGCAGTTCACGCTCCCAACGAGGTGCCCAGGAGTACGCGCGCCAGTCGGTCGCATCGAGCAATGAGGCGATCCGGATCACCCTGCGCAGTCTGGAATCGGTGGCGCTGGAGGAGAGGATCGCCAAACGGCAAGCCGAAATGGATGCTCTCGAGGCCCAACTCGCGCAATCCGAGGATCGGCGAAAGCAGTCTGAAGCCGCTGCCCAGGCCGAGGTTGCCCGCATCGCCGCCGAAAAAGCGACTGCGGAACAGGCCGTCAGCGCTACCCAACGCGAACTTTCACGAATCAGCGACGCACGAGCGCGGGCCGAGCGTGAACAACGACAACTGGAGCAGGAGATAAGACGAATCGAGAACGAAAAAACTCCCTGGATGCACGCATGGGGCGATTACGCGGCTCATTGCAGGATCTCCAAGCCCAGATCGCCAGCGTGGAGCGGCAGAAATCGATGGCAGAACGAGAGAGAGACCGGATCCAGGCCGACAAAGTCGTCGTCGAGGATCGACTCGCGTCTGCTTTGGCCCAGGTCGCTGAAACCCGCGATTCCGCTCGGGGAACCATCCTCAACCTGCCCGACATTCTGTTCGATGTGAATGAAGCTACGCTCAAGCAAGCAGCTCGAGTCGTCATGGCCAAGCTGGCTGGGATCTTGCTAATCATGGGGGACCTGAACCTGCGCATCGAAGGACACACGGATTCAACAGGATCGCCTTCCTATAACTTGGCGCTCTCGGAAAAGCGGGCCGCTGCAGTGTTCGATTTCCTCCATCAGGAAGGGATCGGCGGACAGCGCATGAAGTCGGTGGGCTATGGCGTGGATCGCCCTATCGCCGACAATTCTTCCAGCGCGGGACGGCGCCAGAACCGAAGAGTCGAAATCATCATCTGAGAAGGGGAGATCGCCGAGAGTTCGCAGTAGGTTCGTAGCGCGATCGCACGATCCTTTCGAAACTTGACTAAGCCATAAAGCGGTCTCCTAAATTAGGTGCCTAACATGTGTGGTCGCTACACGCTTACGGTAATCGAGGGCTTCGAAGACTTCTATGAGATCGACGACCGGGTCCATCTGCAACCTCGGTTCAACATCGCTCCCACCCAGGCTGTACCGGTTATCCTCGGCAAGCCTTCTCAGCTCAGAACGCTGCACGAGATGCATTGGGGTCTGATTCCAAGGTGGTCGGATGGACCGGGGCCGAACCCCGCGCGGTTGATCAATGCCCGCTCCGAAACAGTGCATTCCCGGCCTTCCTTTCGCGAAGCCTTTGCCCAGCGCCGCTGCCTCCTCCCGGCCGACGGGTTCTACGAATGGCGACAGCAGGGTAAATCCAAGATTCCACTTCATTTCTCCCTACATGATGGAGACCTGTTCGCATTCGCCGGTCTTTGGGAAAAATGGCGAGGAGCCGGAGACCTTCTGATTGAATCCACTTCTATCCTGACCACGGAACCGAACTCACTGGTCGTCGATGTGCACGATCGCATGCCGGTCATTCTCACCCGCGAGCGATTTGGAGCCTGGCTCGATCCGGATACGCCTCTCCCAGTGTTGCAGGGATTGATGAACCCGCTTTCGGCTCGCGAGATGCGACGCAAGACGGTCAGCACAAGAGTTAACAACGCCCGGGAAGAAGGTCCGGAGTTGCTACAGGAGAGCCCGGTTTGGCGGCAGCCTGGATTGTTCTGAAGCAGCGCAAGCATCCTGCCAAAGTAGCGCAGGCATCCTTGCCTGCCAAGTAGCTCAGACATCCTCAGGCTGTCTCACAACCCCGCCGGCAAGCTTCAAAAGAGTGATTTCAGGATCGTGGGGGCCTTCCGAGGCCGCGAACGGACCGTCAGTCCCGACTACAAAGCTCTTATTCTCAATAGGATCAAAGCTTGGGCAGGCGCCTCCCAGTTGTGAAACCCTGTTCTCCTGAAAGGCCAACTTGCGATTCTGGCTAGTTTTGAGACAGCTTGAGGGCCGGAAGCACCGCTCTGACGGGGTTTCGTTCACGCCCGAGGGCCCGGCAGTCATAGTCATGCACTCTGTCGAGGAGCCCGAGGGTGGGTAACGCAGTCAGAGCGGATGATCCCGGCCCTGCAGCCGAAAACTCGTACATTATCCGGGCTAAAACGGAAAGAGGGCCCGAAGGCCCTCCACAATCTATTTCAAAAGCCCGTTTCGGGCGACCTGACAACCAGTAAGACGGAGGGAGGCCGAAAAAAGTTTCAGCTAAACACGGGTTCGACTTCTGTCAGTCGTAATGTTGGGTCTTCTGAATCAGCTTTCCGATCGTCAATCCCTGGCCCAGAATAGACAGGACCACCACACAATAGGTGACGGGTAGGATGATTTCTCGTTCCGGACCGGGGGGGATCGCGAGAGCCAACGCGACTGAAATCCCTCCCCGCAGTCCTCCCCAGGTAAGGATTCGGATCGCCGCCGGAGAGAAATCCCGAGACCGGCGTAGCAAAGTAACCGGTATTCCGACACTCAAGAAGCGAGCACAGAGAACGATCACGGCTGCCCCGAGGCCTAGAATCAGGGTCGGAACAGTAAAACGAAGGAGCAGAACCTCCAGACCGATCAGAACGAAAAGCACCCCATTGAGGATCTCGTCGACCAACTCCCAGAAGGCATCCAGATGCTCACGCGTGGTGCGTGACATGGCCAGCAGACGGCCCCGATTGCCAATCAGTAACCCTGATAACACTACACTGATCGGACCGGAGAAATGGAACGCCTGAGCAAGCGCATAGCTTCCGGTGACGAGGGCCAGAGTCAAGAGAATCTCGACCTGGTAGTTATCCACCGTGCGGAGCATCCGATAAGTCAGCCATCCCAAACCCAATCCCAAGACGACTCCGCCGCCCACTTCCTCGAGCAACAAGAGACCAATGTAGGCAGCACCGGGGGTACTCGTTCCGTTGGCGATTCCCAACAAAATGGCAAAGAGAACGACTCCAATCCCGTCGTTGAAGAGGGATTCCCCCGTGATCTTCGCCTCCAGGCTGCGTGGTGCCCCGCTCGATTTCAGGATGGCCAGGACCGCGATCGGGTCGGTCGGAGAGATAAGAGCTCCGAAAACTAGACAGTAGGCGAATGGAATTTGTAGCCCGACCAGTTCCGAAACCAGCGAGAAGCCGAGCGATACCAGCACGGTTGAAACCAGGACTCCAATCGTTGCCAGGATTCCGATGACCCACTTGCGCGCCTGCAGATCCTCGAGATTGACATGCAGAGCTCCAGCAAACAGCAGGAAACTCAGCATTCCACCCATCAAAGTCTGGCTAAAATCAATCCCCCCCAGAACAGATTCGGCCGTCTGTTCCAGGCTAAGCCCCCAGTGCCCTGCCAGCACCAATATCAGAGAGGCCCCTAGCGAAATCGCCATCAGCCCAATCGCAGTGGGAAACCGCAGAACCCGGTGATTGAGGTAGCTGAATCCGGCAGTAAGCGCTAACAGGGCGGCAATGATTTCGAACAAAGTCATCGGTTGAATTCCACCTTGAATCTAGCAGATTCGATAAAAAGACTGTATCCCTCTCCCAGCGCTTCCTCGTCTCGCACCGACCGCAGAACCTGTTGGGACTCGCTTCATCGATCTCTCCGGCGGAATAGGGCATAATGTGCCTGCGATTGGAGGAACGATGATCCAGCACAGAACCCTACGCAGCCTGCCCGGTTTCCTTATTCTGATCACACTTGTCCTCGCCACCTGTGGACAGGGGCCCGCTCCTGCTCCAGTGGATGACTCTGAACTGAAAGCACGGATACAAGAATATATGAGTAACTTGTTTCCTCAATTCGGCAAAATCGAGGTGGAATCGATCGAGAATCGAGACGGCCCGTTTCGAAAGGCCATCGTCAACATCGAATCCGGAGGAAACCGCCAGCAGAGCGAGATCTTCCTTTCTGAGGCCGGGCAGTATCTGGTTCTGGGCCAGATTTGGGATCTGAATATGGAACCTATGCGAGCCCGCTGGGAACAGAAACAGCAGGGGGTCGAGGAGCGCAGAAATGCAATCGATCTAACGGACCGACCAGCTAGGGGCAAGTTGGATTCTTCGGTGGTTCTGATCGAATATTCTGATTACCAATGCCCCTATTGCTCGCGCGCTTACAACTCTCTGGACAAACAGATCTACGAGGAATTCAAGGATCGGGTCAAGTTCGTCTTCAAGCATCTCCCCCTCGAATCGCTTCATCCCTGGGCCAAGAAAGCTTCGATCGCAGCTGCTTGTACTTACCTTCAGGACTCAGTGACGTTCTGGGACATGCATGCCCTGCTGTTCGAGAACCAGAAGGCGCTTACCGTCGATAATCTGCGCGAGAATGTAATCCAATTCGCCTCTCAGTTAGCGCTGGATCAAGCCGCCTTCAAGGAATGTTACGATACTGATAAGACCGCTCTCATTGTTGAGACCGACCTGAGAGAAGCACAGAGCCTGAGCTTGAGTTCGACTCCGACTTTCGTCCTCAACGGCGCCCAGATCACCGGAGTGGTTCCGGCTGAGGAAATGGCAGCCTATTTGAATTACGCCCTTGAGGAAGCGGAAAAGGCCAATCAATGATGTGAGTTAGGTCGCACTCGACGTCGGTTGAGTCTGGCAACCTGTAAACATGTCCGGCTTTTTAGAATCTGAGCTGAGCGGTTGGGGCCTCTACCCCAAGACTTCGGCACGTACTTTCCGTCCCGAGCGAATGTCTCGGGTGGGTCCCATCGTCGGCTCTCCTGCCGAGCCTCACTGGTTGGCTCGCGGGCTGGGACGAAGTTACGGTGATGCGGCCCTCAATCGGGACGGAGCCGTATTGCTGACCCAGCGACTCGACTGTTTCCTCGATTTCGACCCTGACTCCGGGGAACTGGTAGCTGAACCTGGCGTTTCCTTCGATCAGATCATCGAACTTGTGCTGCCACGGGGATGGTTCCCGCCGGTTACGCCAGGGACCAAATTCGTAACCCTGGGCGGGGCTATAGCTTGTGACGTGCACGGGAAAAACCACCACCAGGACGGCTCGCTGGCAAACCATGTACGGTGGCTTGATCTGCTCTTGGCTGACGGGAGTGAAGTGCGGTGTTCGAGCCAGCAGAACGGTGACTTATTCTGGGCTACTACCGGAGGAATGGGCCTAACCGGGATCATCCTTCGGGCCTGCCTGGCTCTCAAGAAAGTCGAAACCGCCTACACCCGGGTCGACTATCTGCGAACCCGTGATCTGGAAGAAACTCTCCGCCACCTGGAAGAAGAGGATGACCAGTATGCCTACTCTGTCGCCTGGGTGGACTGCGTGGCAAGGGGTCGGAAGCTGGGCCGCGGAGTCCTGATGCGAGGCAATCCATGTTCCCTGGCAGAGCTTCCGGCCGGTCCCGCCGGTGCTCCTCTTCTGGTCAGGAACCGCGTTCTGGCAAGCCTCCCTTTCCATCTTCCCTCCGGCCTCCTAAATCGTCACACCTGCCGACTCATGAACGCGATCTATTATCGCCGCTTTAAACGGGGGCACTCCTCAGCCTTGGAGCACTACGATCCTTACTTCTATCCGCTGGACATGCTTGGAAATTGGAATCGAGGCTATGGAAAGCGCGGGTTCCTGCAACATCAGTGCGTGTTGCCCGCCGCCGATCCGACAGAGGGACTGCGGAAGATCCTGGAGTCCATCAGCCAGAGTCGATTCGGATCATTCCTGGTCGTTCTCAAGCGTTTTGGACCGGGAAATCGTTTTCTCTCTTTTCCCCGTCCCGGCTATACCCTGGCTTTGGATTTCCCCATGAGCGGAAACGACCTGCTCGATTTTCTGGACTCTCTGGATCGTCTCGTAGTGGAGGCCGGAGGTCGAATCTATCTGGCCAAAGATGCTCGTCTCAAACCACAGTATTGCCCGACGATGTACCCCGAATTACCGGAGTGGTTAGAAATTAAGCAACGGGTCGATCCGGAAAACCGCTTCACTTCCGATCTGGGACGACGCCTCGGTCTGGTAGGAGCCGCGCCATGAGGCGGGTTCTGATCTTAGGAGCCACTTCGGCAGTTGCCCGAGCCGTCGCAGTCGCATTTGCCGGACAAGGGCACCAACTCTTCCTGGGCGCGCGCAATCAAACGGAACTCGACCGCATTCAGGCCGACCTGAGGGTCCGTTTTGGGGTTCCCGTGGACACCGGTGTTCTTGAGGCCGGAGATGTCGAGAGTCATCCCACATTCATTAAGCACGCCCTGACAAGATTGGGTGGCCTCGATGTTGTTGTCTTTGCCATAGGCCTTCTCGGAGAGCAGCCCGAAGCCTCCCACGATCCGGCCCGGGCCCTTGAGCTGATTCGCATCAACTTTAGCTCATCGGTGTCGCTGCTCGCTCCACTCGCCGACTTCCTGGAAGAACAGCAACAAGGCGCAATCGTCGGGATCTCTTCAGTTGCCGGCGATCGGGCACGCCAGAGCAAATATGTGTACGATGCGGCCAAGGGGGGCCTGTCGCTCTATCTACAGGGCCTGCGAAACCGGCTCGAGCCAAGTGGAGTCCGGGTCTACACCGTAAAGCCAGGCTTCGTCGACACCTCAATGACCTATGGGCTGCCCGACCTCTTCCTGGTGGCTCAGCCCGAACAAGTGGCGCACTGGATCCTGAAAATGCTGGGGAAACGTTCCGGGATCTATTACATGCCCTGGTTCTGGCGCTGGATTATGCTCATCATCAAGCTGATTCCAGAGTCCATCTTCAAGAAAATGAAAATGTAATGCCAAGCTGGGCTTGGGAAATCGAAAATCCGAAATCCGAAATGAAACTCTAAACTTCAAAGTATAGCGGTTTGAGATTTTCGAGTTTCACCTCGTGCTTAGCCCGGATCATTCAAGAAAGAAACTGGGGCCCGCGTCGATTCTGATCTGCTTCGCTGCCCAGGAAGCACGCCATGCTTTGTAGGAGCCCAGATGTGCTGGCGAACTCCTCACTCCTGGAAGGAGAGCCCCGAACTGGCGGCGTAGCAGTGCTCAGAAGGGCAAGAATGAGGGGTACAATCCCATGTCTGAGGGTTCCCCGATTGCGCCGGATCCGGCCTGGACCAGCCGGGTTCGTCAGCAAATCTAACTCCTACAAAGCGTGGATCGGTTCTGAGGAGGCAAAGCAAACAAAAGAGGCATCAGAGGCTTCAGTCTACGCCACGCGCGCTTGGTAAAGCCAGCTCCGTCTGCCCTCAATCCAGGGAATCGGCCCGCTAGTCCCAAAGCAAGTACATCAGTGTTGATTCCAAGGGCCTGAAAAGGCCCGAAATGCCAGTCCTGACGGGTATTCTAGGGTTGCAAAAAAACTCTGGAAAACACCGAAAAGAAAGGCATTTCAGGTGAACCCAAAAGATATCGAAATCCTGCGCAAACGGCAATCGGAAAGTGAAGATCGATTAGATCGGAGTTGGATGCCGGAGAAGGGCCAAAGGGTGCTGCGCGGGGGCAACATCCAGTATGAGATTTCGGATCGAGTCCGAGCCGTGGACTGCGGGGGGCTGGGTGTGATCCAGCTGCTGGTCAAGCAGCTGGAACTGGCCGAAACCATCGACCAACGGGTGAAGGTGCTGGAGCGGCATCTGCCGTACCGGGAATCGGATCATGTGCTCAATCTGATTTACAACGTCATGACGGGCGGTAGCTGCCTGCAGGACCGTGGAGGCTCGACGCCGGGACCCGGTGTATCTGGACGCGCTGGGGGCCCGCAAGGTGCCGGCGCCGTCCACGGAGGGGGACTTCCTGCGGCGCTTCGACAGGAATTCGATCGGGGATCTGATGGAAGCGGTCAATGAGGCGCGACGGAAAGTGTGGTCGAACCAAGACAAGGAGTTTCACCGTCAGGCCACGATTGATGTGGACGGGACGATCGCCCCGACGGATGGACAGTGTAAGAGCGGAATCGGAATGAGCTACACCGGCCACTGGAGCTATCATCCGCTGGTAGTGTCTGTGGCTGAGACCAACGAGGTGCTCTATTTGGTGAATCGGGCGGGCAACCGACCCTCCCATGAAGGCGCGGCCGAGGTGCTGGATCGGGCCATCGAGTTGGTGCGCGGTGGTGGTTTCCAGAAGGTGTTGCTGCGGGGCGACACGGATTTTACGCAGACGCGTCATCTGGACCGCTGGGATCAGGAGGGCGTAGAGTTTCTCTTTGGGGCGGATTCCAGCCAGGGGTTGGTTGGTCGGGCCGAAGGACTGGAGCCCAGCGCCTGGAGTCGGCTGGATCGGGCAAAGAAGAAGAAACTGCGAAGACGGCGGCGCAAGAATATCCGCCAGGCCCTGGTCAAAAAGAATGGCTATCGCAATCTGCAACTGGAGCGGGAAGATGTGGCCGAGCTGGCCTATCGACCGGCGGCCTGCAAGCAGAACTATCGGCTGGTGGTGGTGCGAAAGCAAATTACGGTCACCCAAGGACAGGGACGGCTCTTTGACGAGACCCGCTATCTGTTCTATCTGACCAACCTGCGAAAGGAGTCGGCCAGGGAAGTGGTTTTCTCAGCCAATCGTCGCTGCCATCAGGAGAATGTGGTGGAGCAGCTCAAGAACGGGGTTCAGGCGATGCGGATGCCCTCGGACAGCCTCGAGTCCAACTGGGCGTACCTGGTGATTGCTGCCCAGGCCTGGAACTTGAAAGCCTGGCTGGGCCTGGTGCAATCCGACAAGACGATGGGGCAGCGGATTCTGAAGATGGAGTATCGCCGGTTCCTGCGCCGGCTGGTTCAGATTCCTTGCCAGATCCTGCAGCGGGGGCGACGTCTTCTTTACCGGCTGCTGAACGTCAACGACTGGACCGAAACGCTGCTGAGCGGAGTGCCGTCGCCCAAGCGGGTCCGCTACGGCTAACCCGCCACAGGACAAAGCAAAGAAAATCCACGGAGGTTCAAGGGCTGAGGTCGAAGGCTGTTCGAAAACGGCCGAAAATTCCGATTCTTGCCTCTCGATCCCACTCCGAAGGCCCTCCAGCAGGAGATCACCGTCGGATGCGCCCGACTCGCGCAGCCTTCAGTCCGAAAGTCGACCACAGAGGGCTAAATGACCCTCAAAAAGAGTCAATCGAGCGGCCCAGAAGCTGATACGCTTATTTTGGGGCTAGTGCACTGTCCGATAAGTTCCCGATGTTAATAGTGGCCGAGCGATTCGCGAGCATTTTGGACCTTTGCCAGGATTGAGTCAGCAGTGGCGCGCCACTTGAAGGGCTTGGCCAAGCGTTGATTGTGAACCCGAATATATCTTTTGATTTCCTGTCTCAACTCTTGGACGCTGCTGAAAGAGTTTCTGTAGATCGAACGGCGCTCCAGCTGTGAGAACCAGCTTTCGACGGCATTGAGCCAGGAGGCGCTAGTGGGCGTAAAGTGGAGGTGGTATCGGGGCCGCTGGGCCAGCCAGCTTTGAACCTGCTTGGTCTTATGAGTGCTCGAGTTGTCCAGGATTAAGTGGACATCCAGTTCGGGCTCGACCGCTTGATCAATCTGGCGGAGAAAAGCCAGGAACTCCTTGGCTCGGTGCCTATTGGTGATGCGGCCCATGACCTCACCTGTCACCACATCGAATGCGGCATACAGACTGGCTGTACCGTGGCGCTTGTAATCGTGTGTCCGGCGTTGGATCTGTCCCGGTCTGAGCTGGAGCATCGGCTGAGTTCTATCCAGAGCCTGGATCTCAGTTTTCTCGTCCACGGATAGAACCAGCGCATTGTCGGGCGGATCCATATACAGCCCCACCACATCGATTACCTTTTCGGCGAAGTGAGGATCGTTGCTGATTTTAAAGTTACGGACTCGATGCGGCTTCAGGTCGGCTGCCTTCCAGATCTGGGCGACTTGATGTTTGCTCACTCCGGAGTGTTCGGCCATCAGTCGCACACTCCAGTAGGTCGATTCCCGTGGGATGCGTTCAACGGTGGCTTTGAGAATAGCTCGCACATTGGCATGCGATAGCTTCCGCGGAGGGCCCGATCGAGGTCGATCCTCCAGTCCTGACACTCCCTGCTCAAGATAGCGCCTGCGCCACATTTGCACACTCAGTAGCCGCTTGGAGAGCCTTTCCGCAACTTCAGTCGCCGTCGGCCCCTGGCCGCAAGCCAGAATTATTTGAGCCCGTTCGGCCAAGACTCGATCGGTCTTGGAAGCCCGCAACCAGGACTCCAGTATTCTTCGATCTTGTTCGGGCAGCTTTAGTCGAATGTGGGGTCTTGCCATACCCAACAATAGCAAACTACCCTGACATTAACATCGGGAACTTTCCGGACAGTGCACTAGCTAGTTCACCTCTGGAAACGGGGGCTTCTTCTTCCAATCGAGGAAAGCTTCCAGAACCACGAAGCCGAGGCAGGTCAGAGCCGTAAACAGGGTGTCGCGTTCATCCTCGGCCAGCTGATAGCGATCGAATAGAGCCTCGCAGCCTTCAAACGCCTGATCGACGACATCGTCCTCAGGGTAGTGAGTCCGGCATCTTGAGCCCTTGCGCCGGGAAGCCGTTCGGGCCATACCTCCGGTCCAGATCAGGGTCAGAGTATCCGGCAAGGGCCTTGACCACTGAACGAAACCGCTATCCAGGAGATCTCGCAGAGCCAACCGAAGGCAATTCATCAGGAGATCGCTCGCTTCATCCATCGAGATCGAGGCCCTATCGAAAATGGTCTTCGCCATTTTCAGCGCCGTCTTGCGTTGGCTACGGTTGATCTTCCAGCGGTTCATCCTTCCCTTATTGTGTCGTAGGCATCTCACAGGGGCTACTTCATTTACAGCGGGTAAACTGAAACCGGAACATTTCCTGAGTCGTATTCAAATCAGTGGCGCAACAGGTATTGCGTCCACTGGTGGACTGCAATAGACTCGAAAATCTCAATGTTTAAGCACAATACGTCCGGAGGTCTTATGAAGACAAAGCTCTGCTGGGTAACCGCCGCCCTGCTGCTGGGCTCAACTGCCTGGGCACAGGATGTTGGCAGCATGCCCAAGACCAATCCTGCTTATTATGCCCTGACCGGTGCCACCATAATCGTTGGGAATGGGCAGACAATAGAGAACGGGACCGTGGTGATCCGGGACGGGCTAATCGAAAGCGTGGGAAGTGGAGCTCCTCCGGCGGCGGCACGGGGTATAAGCCTGGATGGAATGTTCGTTTACCCGGGCCTGATCGACGCACTGGCCGACATCGGAGGCGCGCCACCTGCGGCAGGCGCTGCTGTAGGTCGACGCGGAGGCCGAGGGGGGCTGGCTCCGGTAATGAGTGAGGAAGGTCCCGGCTATTTCGCTCACATCTCGGCTGCCAACCTGCTCGATTCTGATCAAGGAGACCAGGCTGCCTGGCGAAACAATGGAGTCCTGACCCGGCATGTGAGTCCGGCCAATGGAATCTTCAAAGGCACCACAGCCGTCATCAATTTAAATGGAGAAGTTTCCGACGAAATGCTGGTTCAAGAAGGCATTGCGATGGCATTGTCCTTTCGAGGAGCTGGATTCGGCTCGTACCCAGGTTCTCTAATGGGCGTGATTGCACATATACGGCAAACGCTCTCGGACGCGATCCATTATCGGGACTCCTGGAGCATCTATCGATCCAATCGCCGTGGTCTGAAGCGGCCCCAAACCGACCGAACACTGGAAGCCCTGCAGTCGGTTATCGAAGGAGACGTGCCACTTCTCTTCCCGGCGAAGCGGGAGCGCGAGATTCAGCGGTCCCTTGACATGTGCAAGCAGTTCAATACTAGCTGCGTAGTGGCCGGCGGCTTTGAAGCCGATCAGTTGATTCCGGTACTCAAGGAGTCCGGCACACCCGTCTTGATCAGCTTGAACTACCCACGGAAACCCCGCGATCAGCATCCCGAGGCTGAAGAAAACACTTCGACGATTCGATATAGAGTCAATGCTCCGGCCGTTGCCTCGAATCTGCAGGCGGCAGGAGTCAAGTTTGGATTCTATTCGGACGGTGCCTCTGCTCAGGATTTCCTGGCCGGGTTACGCAGGACCAGCGCTCGCGGTCTGGCCCCTGAGGATGCGATTCGTGCCGCCACCCTCACGACCGCCGAAATCCTGGGAGTGAGCGACGTATTGGGCAGCATTGAAAGAGGAAAGGTGGCCAATCTGGTCGTCACCGACCAAGATCTCTTTCAAGAAAGTGCAGCCATCAAACATACCTTCGTCGATGGCATCCATTTTGAGGCCCCTGATCGGCTGGCCGCCGGTCGCGGTGGAAGAGCCGGAAGAGGCGAACCCGGGGGAGGTGTGAGTGGCGATTGGGACGTTCAAGTAAGCCTTCCCGACCGCACTCTCAATGTCCAGTTCAGCCTGGCCCTGGAACAGGGCAGCCTAAGCGGCGAGGTGACTTCGGAATTGGGAACGGTGGCGATCTCGAACGGCCGCGCTCGGGGTGGCCGGTTCAGCTTCAATATCACAGTCGACATGCGAGGAACTCAGACCGAGATCACCGTCCGCGGATCCATCGAAGGAGACAGCTTGCAGGGCACAATGGAGAGCCCCGGTACGAGTCCGATTGAGGGAAGTCGCAGACCCGGAGAATAATTGGGAGATCGATCAATGCGCGGAATCTTTTCGCCTAGCCCCCAAAGGGAGAATCAAACGATGAAAATCAAAATGTTCCTGCTGGCCTTTTTGCTACTAGCAGTGCCGATGATGGCCGAAGATATCGTCATTAACAACGCGAACATCATGACGGTGACCAATGGAACGATTCGGAACGCCAGCCTGTTGATCCGTGACGGAAAGATTGCGGCAATCGGAACTTCGGTGACGACACCGGCCGGAGCCCGCATCATTGATGCAGGCGGAAAATGGCTGACCCCCGGCATCATCGATTGCCATTCCCACATTGGGGCTGATTCGATCAATGAAGGGTCCATCAGCGTCTCCTCCATGACCGGAATCGAGGATGTCCTAGATGCCACGGATATCAATATCTATCGGGATCTGGCAGGGGGAGTCACAACGGCCAATATCCTGCATGGTAGCGCTAACCCGATCGGCGGCAAGAACCAGGTCGTCAAACTGCGTTGGGGCAAGGGAACCGAAGGCATGAAGTTCGCAGGTGCCAAACCCGGAATCAAGTTCGCCCTGGGCGAGAACACGAAGCGACGCGGAATGCAGCAACGAGGTCAGCCCAGTACCAATCTTCGCTATCCCGGCAGCCGCATGGGAGTGGAAGACGTAATTCGAGACTCATTCCAGAAGGCCAAGGAGTACATGGAGAGTTGGGAGGCCTATGAGAAGAAGAAGGCTGCTCGAGAGCGCGCACTGCCGCCTCGAAAGGACTATCAACTCGAAGCTCTGGCCGAGATACTGCGGGGCGACCGGCTGGTGCACTCCCACTCCTATCGCGCCGATGAAATTGCCATGCTGATTCGGGTCGCAGATGACTACGGCTTCCAGATCGCCACTTTTCAGCATGTTCTGGAAGGCTATAAGGTGGCCAACGAGATCGCCGCCCATGGCGCGGGTGCCTCCACGTTCTCGGACTGGTGGGCCTACAAAGTCGAGGCCTACGACGCCATCCCATATAATGCTGCCATTATGACCGGCAAGGGAGTCACCGTGTCGATCAATTCCGACAGCGCCGAGGAAGCTCGTCACTTAAATCAAGAAGCAGCCAAGGCAATGCGCTACGGCGGACTGGACGAGAACCAGGCCCTGGCCCTGGTCACTCTCAATGCTGCCAAGCAACTGCGCATCGACGATCGAGTAGGATCGCTGGAAGTTGGCAAGGACGCCGATATCGTCATGTTCAACAACTATCCGTTAAGCGTCTATGCGGTCCCTGATACCGTTTTCATCGACGGCGAAATCTATTTCAGCGACGAAATCGAAGAGCAACGTCTGGCTCAACTGGTGGAAGAAAAACAGCGCTTGCTGGCAATCGAAGAAGAAGAAGAGGGAGACGCCCAGAAAAAGAAGGCTACCGATGTTGATGTAGTCGAGCCAGCCCCAGCCCAGGGAGGACAACGATGACGAGATCCAGAATCGCTCTTCCATTGGTGTTTCTCCTACTGCTCGGGGTGGCTTCGGCTCAGTCTCGATATGCGATTCGGGATGCCAAAATCGTGACAGTCTCTGGAAATCCGATCGAGAGAGGGACGGTGCTGATTGAAAACGGCCTCGTCTCTGCCGTGGGAGCCCGGGTTTCGATTCCTCGGGGAACCGGGATCATCAATGGCCGCAATCTCTCTGTCTACCCAGGGCTCTTTAATTCCAACACCACCATCGGCCTGACCGAGATCGGATCCGTTCCAGTCACGAGTGACAATCGAGAGATGGGCGAATTCATGCCCCATTTGCTGGCTTTCTCAGCCTTCCACATTGAGAGCGCACACATTCCAGTAGCTCGCGTGGACGGGATCACGCATATTTTGAGCCGGCCTTCCGGCGGGATTTTGCCCGGTCAAGGGGCACTCATGCACATGGACGGTTGGAGCCACGAAGAGCTTGAGATTAGCCGTCGTGGTGCCCTGATGCTGTCCCTTCCCGCACTCCTTGGAGGCGGCGGACGGCGGGGCCGCGGCGGCGGCGGAAGCTACACCCAAGCCAAAGAACGTTTCGATGAGAAGATCACCGAGATCAAAGAGCTGTTCGCGATGGCTCGCTACTACGGCAAATCCAAGCAGGACGGTCTCACCACAAAGATGGATCGCCAGCTCGAAGCGCTCGTCCCCGCCCTGAACGGGGAACAGGTGGTTTTGCTGGAAGCAAATTCCCACGTCGATATCCAGGAGGCCGTCAAGTTTGCGCAGGCAGAAAAACTGAATTTTGTCATCCTGGGCGGAAGGGACGCCTGGAAGATCACCGATTTTCTGCGAGACAACAATGTCCGTCTGATCCTCGGCCCGACCCAGGCTCTCCCGGCGAGCGAGGATTATCACGTCAGCCAGGTCTATCGCGCACCCGGTGCGTTGCATGCAGCGGGGATTCGTTTCGCTTTTGCTACTGGTGGCAATTCCAATGCGCGCACTCTCCCCTTCGAAGTGGGAAATGCAGTAGCTCACGGGCTGCCCTACGATGCGGCTCTGCGCTCGATTACGTTGACTCCAGCCGAGTTCTTCGGCGTTGCCGACGAGTTAGGAAGTATCGAGATCGGCAAGATCGCTAATCTTGTGGTGACTGACGGAGACATCCTGGAATACCAGACGAAGATCCATCACATCTTCATCAAAGGCCAGCCAATCAGCCTCGACAGCAAGCACACGCTGCTCTACGAAAAGTACAAGGCCAGGCCCAACTAGACGAGCGACTACCTTTGAAGTTGAGTCAAGTTTTTCAGCCGCTTTGGAATCCGGCTTAGAAGGGGTCCAAGGGTCAGGGTTGCAATTCCCAACCTTACCAAAGCGAGAGCCTTTTTCCCCGTAGGATCTCCTGTCGGTTTAGATCACGGTGCTTCTCAAGGCTGAAAGAAGAAAATCAAACCAGCCGTCACCTGGTAGCTGTGGAACCGTCCATCCGGTCGTAACGCTGGAATCAGTACGCCGTCGATGAGCTCTGCAGAACGGGGAATCCCATAGTCGGGCACCGGGGTGACATGGTCCCTGAAGTCCAGACGAAGGCCCCACGAACCACCCATCCGAAACTTCACACCCCCTCCCCAGGTCCAGGCAACCTTCCAGCGGTCAACCAGATCGACCCCGGCTGCAACTCCGGCAGCTTCCGCATCACTCGATATCTGAAAGAGCGAAGCACCAGCTCCGACCGTGCCGAAGGGACGAATACCGCGCCTCCGCCCAAACGGGTAGAAAATGCCGTTATAAGTGAAATTGTGGATCTTCTGATCCAGGCTAAAGACGGGAAGTTCGGGAGCAAGGTTCAACGCAGTGACCGGCTGATCATTGATCGCGTACTCAAACTCGGCCGCAAAAAAGTTGGATAGATTCTCACTGATCCTGACCCCCATAACCCAGCCGGAGCCAGCGTCGATACGGACCAGATTAGATCCATTGTCAGCCGTAAGAGTGGGGAATTCCTGCCTCCCTGCGAGCCAACCAACTCCCCAAAAAAAGGAGAATTCCCATTTGTCCGGGTCGCGACGTCGCCCCTGAGCCTGCGCCAAATCTCCCACCAGGACCAAAGCCAATAAAACCAACAGACCTTTTGTTCTCAAGAGCCGCAATCTCGTTCTGAGCATTCGTTCTGTCCCTTCATTCCCTCCACCCGCACCGAATAGCCCGCTCTCGGCGTCCTCCACATACCTTGAAACCCTGCTTATTCAATCCAAAGATTCAAAAGTCATGACTTTGGACCAATGCACGGTTGAGAATGTTCGCCGCCTAACAATCGAGATCGAAGCACAGCTCCCAACTTCATTCATACCAGAATCTATCTTCGGAAGCGTTGAAATCCAACAATCCGGAAGTGGCCCGCGCTTTTCCGCTTGGCACCAACCGCAATTGAGTGCTATAAAATGTACATAGTGCACAAAACATAGCATCATGGCCAAACCTTCTTACCTCAAGCTCAGCAAACGAGAGCGTCAGATTATGGACGCGCTCTATTGTCTGGGGGAGGGCTCGTCAGCACAAGTGATGGCGCAGCTCGATCATCCTCCCAGCTATTCGGCAGTCCGAGCCAAACTCCGCATCCTGGAAGAAAAGGGATATGTGGAGCATGTCTACGATGGACCGCGCTACCTCTACCGGCCATTGGTATCGCGAGCGATCGCCAGCGACTCGGCGTTGAGCCATCTGCTTGGGACTTTTTTTGGGGGATCGGTGGAATCCGCTGTATCCGCTCTACTCCGCCGCTCGGAAGTCTCTTCGGCCGACCTGGATCGCCTCTCTGAATTGCTCGATCAGGTCAAGGAGGAAAAGAGCGATGAATGATCCGGCACCAGCTGTTCTCAGTCTGGATTTCCTACTCTGGTTTCACTTGAAGGGACTCCTGCTGCTCTCTCTGGCTGCCTTCTTCTCCTGGCTGCTCGGCTCGGGATCGGCCGGCCAGCGCCATCTCTGTTGGACCAGCGGCGCCGTCTCAATCCTCCTGCTGGCGGCTGTCACTCCCCTGCTTGGAATCTGGACGATCCGGTCCCCGAATGGGATGTTCGGATGCTCATGCCTACGACAATCAGGGTCGCTCGGGAATCTCCCCGACCCTCGCTATCTGGCTCTGCTCTACCCGCTTCCCGGGCCGCGACCGCGAGGACCATCTCCACTGGGAGTAATCTTCCTCACCAGAACGCTGATATTGAACCTCTAAGCGGGGGCTTGAGCTCCGACTCTTCAGGCGTGATTGACTGGCTGCCGCAGGGGCTGATCTGGCTGTGGGGTCTCGGACTTCTGGCAGGAGTCGCTCGCATCCTGACGGTTGAGCTCTGGACTCGGAAAACTCTGAAGCAGGCGGTTCCACTAGCGAATGCAGACATCCAGACACTGATCCGAGATCAAGCGCAGCTTCTCGGCATCCGAAAAAGAGACATTCGGGGCCGGGTCAGCCAGGCAATTTCTTCTCCGTTTATCTGCGGTTTTCGACGCCCCGTTCTGGTGCTCCCGACCGAGCACGCAGACTGGCCACGCCAGCGGCTTCGGCGAATACTGGTTCACGAGCTCGCTCATGTCAAGAGATTCGATACTCTCAGTTTGCGGCTGGCTCAGCTGGCGACAACTGTGCAGTGTCTGAATCCTCTTTGTTGGATTGTCCTGGGGAAAATTCGAGAGCAACAGGAACTGGCCTGTGATGATCAAGTCCTGGCCCAAAACCTTTCCAGGCGAAGCTACGCCGAGGATCTTCTATGGCTGGCCAGGCAGGGCAGCGCACTGGGCTGGCAAATCGGCGCCTTAGGCAAAGCCCGTGCTCTTGAAGGTCGCATACGATCGCTCCTGGACACGCGGCTCGACCATCAACCGTTGGGAAGAAGGCAAGCTGGCTTCGGACTGATCCTGGTCGCTGCCATTGCCCTGTTTCTGGGGGGACTGGGATTCTTACACGAGACGGGCACGGCCCCATTCAGCACTCAGCATGGATGGGTCGAAGTTCTCGACCAGGGACGGATCCGGTTCGACACCGAGTCGACCATCGAATTGGAAGGGATCGGCACTCTGCGCGGCAGCTCCCGGGACCGTATCCTCCACTTCACGGATCCAGTCGAGATTCTGGCGGAGGGCCGGCCCGCGCCTCCAGGGTTGCGCCTACAGCCGAATCAACTACTTGAAGTCCGGAGTGCCCGAGGGAAAAACTTCTGGAGAATCCGACTGGCTCCCGATCCGCCCACGCGAGTGCGAGGACGCAAGGTGGGGAGCGCCCGCGGAACCAGCGTCTCCTTCGTCTTCGAACCGGGGGAACCCTCTTTCTACTATCTCAACTTCAGCGCCAACGGCCTCCATATTCAAGGTTGGGTGAACCGGGCTTTGGAGGTTGGCATTCGCCTTGGTCAGGCTCCGTCAGTCCCCAACCTGCTTCGGGTCCGGGCGGTGCTGCTCGATGGTCCAGCCGACCGGGCCGGTCTTCTGGTTGGTGACGAAGTGACTGCCATCGGAGGTCGTCCAGCCACCTATGAGGAATTCTTTCTCGCTCTGGCGACTCGCAACGCGGGAGATGCAGTTCACATTCGGATTCGGCGAAATGGGGAGACGCAATTGTTCACCGTGCAGATCGCCGACTCACGCAGTCCTCCCCAACGGGAGTCCTGGAAGGGACACAAATATAATTCGAACTGATGCTTCATCAGGCTAGTTTCCAAAGTAGCGCAGGCATCCTGCCTGCCCGGTAACCCAGGCATCCTGCCTGCCCAGTAACCCAGGCAGGGATGCCCGCGCTACGGACAAAATAAAAGGAGATTCCAATGCTTACAGGATTGATAGGCGATCTGCGTTTTGGCATGCGGGTGCTATTGAAGAACCGAACCTCGAGCCTGGTCATGATCACCACTCTGGCACTGGCGGTAGGAGCCAATACGGCACTCTTCAGCATCGTATACCAGGTCCTGCTCTCCCCTCTTCCGTTCCAACAGGAAGAGCAACTCTTTTTTCTCCTCCAGGGCCCAGGACGCAGCTCCGTCTCACCCAGAAACTATCAAGACTGGAAGGACAACAGCCGGCTCTTCGATATCGCTGCTTTCGATTCCTTTTCGCTGACCTTGACGGGAGAATCGAGTCCCCGCAGGTTGGAAGCCCTCCGCACCAGCCATGATTTTCTGGCGATATTGGGGGTTCCACCGACACAGGGTCGCTTCTTCACGAACTCCGAGGACAGGCCCGGTGCCCAGCCGGTGGCCGTGATCAGTGACCTGCTCTGGGAGACTGAAATGGCATCCGACCCCGCCGCGCTGGGGTCCACGATCGTACTCGATGGAATCGCCACCACTGTTATCGGTATCCTCCCCGAAAGCTTCGAGTTTCTGGGCGAGACTCGGCACCGCCGCTTCGAAGTTATTGTTCCTCTTGCTCTCACCGAGAAGCAGTTGGAAGAAAGCCAGCGCGGAGCCCAGTGGATAGCCACCATCGGACGATTGGCCCAAGGCCAGACTCCGAGTCAAGCAAGGCAAGAATTTACCGCTATCGTGCAACAGCTGCGCACGCTGACGAATCGGGTCCCCGATGATTTCGAAGTCACGATCGTGCCGGTCCGTGAAATGATGGTGGGGAGGATCGAGACTGTGTTGTGGGCACTTTTTGGAGGAGTCGGCCTGGTGCTCTTGATTGCCGTAATCAACGTGGCCGGACTCATGCTAGCTCGAGCCACCGCACGCAAGGGAGAATTTGCCGTGCGTAGCGCCCTGGGAGCCGGAACGGCTCGGCTGGCACGCCAGACCGTAATCGAGAGCCTCCTGGTAGCGCTCTTGGCGGGAGCCCTCGGGCTGATGCTGGCAGTCTTGACACGCGACCTTTTGATCGCACTGGCTCCGGCCAATGCTCCGCGACTCTCGAGCGTTGGATTGAATACACCGGTTCTGCTTTTCAGTTTCCTGGTGACGGCGGGCGCAGGGATTCTCTTCGGCCTGACCCCGGCGACCACGGCCTGGAAGGTCAACCTGCTCGATGCACTTACCGACCTGCAGCGCTCCACTCGGGGTAGCGCACTGACCCGGCGCTTCGGAACCGTTCTCGTCGTCGCCGAGATCGCGTTGGCAGTCATCATCCTCACCAGTTCCGGACTTCTGGCTCGGAGTCTACTCAAACTCGAACGAGTCCATCCCGGTTTCAATATTGAGAATGTTCTGCGTTTTCGACTCTCCCTGCCCTCAGCCAATTACGAAACGGTCGACCGTGTAGATGCTTTCTATCGGGACTTCCGGGAACGCTTGAGCCAACTTCCCGGCGTGATCGAAACCGCTGGAACCATGCATCTGCCTCTGGGGAGTGACGGCAATGTCTTCAGTAGTTTCAACATCGAGGACTCCGCCACCGACAACGATGAAGCGTTCGCCAACCTGCGTCCGGTCACACCGGGCTACTTCTCCACTATGGGCATCCCGCTCCTGGCCGGACGTGAGTTTCATAACGGTGACGATCAGCAGGCACCCGGGGTCATGCTCGTCAACCAGACCTTTGCCGCCCAGTTCTTTCCCGGGCAAGAGGCCTTGGGAAGACGAGTCCGCCCTCATGTAGGCTTGGCACTGGGGGGTCGCTCGGCCACGATCGTGGGCATCGTGGGAGACGTCCATCACAGCGGTCTCGAGCAGACACCGGATCCCAAAATGTACATTCCTCACTCGCAATCTCCAGTGGAAGACATGAGCTTGATCGTGAAGAGTGCGACTCCGGCCGAGAATCTGATCGGCTCAATTCAGAGCGTGGTCAGGGAATTCGATGCCACTCTCCCGATCTTCGACATCAGTACCCTCGACGAGATTCGATCGTCCTCGCTGGCGGCGTCTCGGTTCCAAACCCTTCTTTTCGGCGCCTTCGCCCTGATCGCTCTCTTTCTGGCCGCTGTCGGCGTCTTCGGACTCATCTCCTACCGGGTCTCTGCTCAGACCCGTGAGATTGGTGTCAGGCGTGCACTTGGAGCGCAGGATCTCCCGGTCCTCCTGATGGTGATCCGTCAAGGGCTCTATTTAACCCTGACCGGATTGGTGATCGGGCTGATCGGGGCCTTTTGGGTGGGCGAGCTCATTCGAAATCTCCTCTACCAAGTCGAACCGACTGATCCGCTTACCGTGCTCTCGCTGACGGCAGTACCCCTGTCGACGGTTCTGCTGGCTATCTTGCCCCCGGCTCTGCGGGCAATTCGCATCGCACCCCTGATCGCACTCCGAGGAGATGATGGGCAGGGATAGTTGAGATTGGGTGGCGTGAAAGCGTACGTATGAAGTTGGATCAGAAGCACGAGGGAACTTCGGTCACAACCTTGATATTTGGGTTTCACCTCGTGCTTCGAGCTTCGAGTTTCGTGCTTGGTGGCACTAGTCCTGATGCGGAATCCGCAGCACCTGACCCGGGTAGATCTTGTCAGGATCGCTCAGCATGGGACGATTGGCTTCGAAAATCACCGGGTACTTGGACGCCTTACCATAGTGGTCCTTGGCGATCTTGCCCAGCGTATCTCCCCCTCTGCACCGTGTAGAACCGGGCTTCCGGCTCGGGGTCAGCCACCGTCATCTGATCGTCGACCTGAGAAACACCCAGAACGTTTCCCGCAGCGAGAACTGCCTTTTCCCGGCCGGCCTGGCTCTGAGCAGTGCCTCGGATCGTCGCGACTCCGTCACTGAAACTAACCCACAATCCCTGGATCCCCAGATCATGCGACCTCACTTCCTCGATCAAGGCATTGGCTTTTGCTTTATCGGCTGCGGCCTTCTCTTCGGCAGTCAATTCGGGGGCCTCAGCGGCGCCGCCTCCAAAGATCCGACGACCCGCATCTCTCACAAAATCAAACAGTCCCATTATTCCTCCTTCAGTTATTGTTTCGGTTGCATAAGATCAACCGGCTTCCGGACCCCAGGACCAATCGACGCCAGCCAGGGATATTCACCCGATGACTCTTTCCTAAACCTGTCGAGAATTCCGTCAGAGACTACCATGGAAGAAAGGGGCTTCTAAGATGTTCGGGCTCCGTTTAGCTCCGGACCTCACGTTTCTTGAAAAACTTCTGGACAACTGTCTTCGATCTCCCCATATCCTTGTTTCGAGGTCTTAGACTATGCGCCCACTACAGCCAACAATTCCGTTCCGGCTTACTGACCTCGATCTTGTGGTCGTCCGCTAAAGCTCGGACGTCTTCCACTCTCTCTCATCAGTTTCAAGAGGTTTCGGGATGTCTACCAAACATTCAACGGGGGATACCCGTCTGCCAAACACTTCCGAAAACACGAGTTTGCTAAGAGACTTGCGCTCCGCTTTGCGGGGAGTCCGTCGCGACTACACCAAGGGAAGCATGGGGCGCGCCATCGTGCTGCTGGCCGTTCCCATGGTGCTCGAGATGTCGATGCAGGCGATCTTTGCCGTAGTCGACGTTTTTTTTGTCGCGAAGCTGGGCTCGGATGCGGTGACAGCGGTGGGCATCACAGACTCGCTGTTGACTCTGATCTTCGCGGTTGCCATGGGTCTGAGTATGGGGACCACAGCATTGGTGGCTCGCCGAATTGGTGAAAAGAAACCGCAGGCTGCAGCCAATACAGCTTTTCAAGCCATCGGCCTGGGAGCCATCCTGTCATTGACGATCGGGGCGGTGGGAATTTTCGTTGCCGACGACCTCCTCCGTCTGATGGGAGCCGCTGAGAGTGTTGTCCAGATCGGTTCCAGTTTCACAGCTTGGATGCTGGGTGGAAACATCACGGTCATGCTCCTCTTCCTGATCAATGCCATCTTTCGGGGAGCGGGAGATGCGGCGATTGCCATGCGCGCCCTCTGGATCGCCAATCTGATCAACATAGCGCTCGATCCGCTACTCATATTCGGCTGGGGACCAGTGCCGGCTCTTGGAGTCGAAGGTGCAGCCATTGCGACCAACCTGGGGCGAGGCATCGGGGTGGCGTACCAGACCGGCTCCAGTCGGTCCCTACTCCAGTCCCAAAGCCTTCCGACCTTGCTCGAAGATGATGTCGTGCGGAATCCTCTGGCGGCCAGACGGTCCAGGTCGGTTTGGAGCTTGGAAGACATCTGACCTTGTTCGCTCATGAGTTGCACCTCGGCGAGTCCTGGAGAAGAAATGCCGGGAGCCTTGGCGACAACTTGAGACTCTTTCGCGCCCCACTCTTCAGAGCCCCGAGCCTGCGAGGGGGAAAAGAGTCTCAGGTTGACGCATGGTCCCGCTCGAGCCGCCTTGAGGTTAGTCTCCCACCTCAACCCTCCGATTATCCTCATCATCCGTTCCCCAGATCTCCCAGCCGGCAGAATTGCCTTTCGAGGGCTAATAGGACCCATTCGCCGGCGGGGCCGGAACGATTCTTGATCACTCCCACTTCGAATAGGGTTTTCTCGGGCAAGTGGGACTGGGATGGGTAGAGAGAGGCACAATTGAGTAATCCCAGGAGCATATCCGCTTCTTTTTCGATCTCGGATGCGAACTCATCAACCATGGGACGGCAACGCTCCAGCTTCTCCAGCAGCCTCTGCCAGTTTTCTGGCTCGGCAGCCAGCAACTGGGATATCTCCGCAGCCACTGCCTTCCTTTTCTGGGTCAGCTGGCTGGTCCGGCTGGAGACGATGACGGGGCAGTTCAAGGTCACGGCCAACGTCTTGAGTTGAGCCCCCAGAGTAAGCTGGGAATCAGGGTCAGACTTCAAGCCATCGAGAGAGTCAATGAAGACGGCGCCCAGAGTTCCATCTTTCGACAGAGATTCTAATTCGCCCTGGATCCGTCCCGGTTCGGTGCTAGGCCGAAATACCAGCCGGAAGCGACTTTCCCATTTTCGAAGTTGTTCTCGGGCCAGCGACAGGGTATCGAAATCTCTGCCCTCCGGATCTGGTCCCCGATCTTTGCGGCTACTGAAGTGGTTGCGAATTCGAGTCAACGACCACCCCAGACCAGCCGTGGCCGTCACCAGACTCAAGAGCCGGTGGTAGATCTGGGTTTCAGATTCATCGAACGAATAGTAGACAAACTCTTCCCGGGTCTTGAATAACCAGTGCTGCAGAATCCCGGCCAGGAACGTGGTTCTCCCGTGCCCCGACTCCGCTCCTACGACCGTCAGCTCTCCCGGTCGAAAGCGTACTTCCATATCATCGACTGCCTTCAAGCCGGTCGACTTGGCCAAAGCCGAACTCAAGCTCTGACGCTCCAGGCGATCGACCGAGAAAGTCTGGGGAGGTGGTTCAGGGGCGGCTGGCAAAAGGCCTCCGGGTCCGGGATTCGGAAACCGTTGGGTCTCTGGCGCTGGCAGCTGTCTTTCCGCCGGAGGCAATTGCGGTCGGTCTCCTCGAACTTCTCCGCGCCCGATTTGCCCCTCTGGAGCTCTCTCCGAGGGAGGGTTCAGTGCCTGTCCCGGCATGGCTTTCAGAAAACCCTGAGCGATGCGGCTTCCGATCTCTTCGGCCGCCCCCATGATCACTCCGATCAAGGCCGGAACATGGCTCTGCGAGCCGTCTGCCTGGGAACGCTGACGGGTCCCAGCTGATTTCTTGGGTGCCGCCCCTCCAGAGGAAAACACTTTGCCCAGGCCCCACCCGTGAGAGGGCTCCTCAGAGGCCAGCACCTCGCTCTGGGAGAGCAGCTGACGGAAAACCTCGAGATCGTGTTGTCGGATGAACTGTTCCGGTCCCATCGGCTCCGATCTGGAACGGGCCATGATTGCTGACTCGATCAGAAACGTGGGAAATCCCGCCTTGGACAACAGCTTTTCGTCGCGGCTCGGAGAGCGAGCCCGCTTGCCTTTTTTTCGAGGCTCATAGGAAGGGAGCAGGGTCAGACTTCCTCCCTCCGCCAGCGCGACGTCGAGCGTGTCGATTTGCTCGGCTGCCAGCCGGCCTTGGGAAGCAATTGGGAAGGGATCTAGCAAGCCAGTCAAACGGGCTGCAACGGCGTGCAGCGGATCGTCGAAATGAACCAGGTCATGGCCCTGTGAACGGAGCCCCCCTGCCACCAGGAAGGGAGTTTTCTGGGAGCCCAGGGAATCGCGCTCGAATAGGATCTCTCCTCGCGGAGCCGGTCCGTCACTTGGAATCCCGCTGGGAGACCAGTTCCAGAGATTGACGGTGCGGCCCCCCAGATCCTCCCAGGCTGCCACCATCCGTCCCTGCCAATGAGCTTCAAAGAACCCGGCCGATTTCACATCCGACACATCGAGGCAACTTCTCTTCAGGAAGTGAACGACATCGGTGGTCGTGCCGTAGAGCCCCAGACCGGCATTCAGGATCTGTTCTTCGGTGGAGTTGAACTGTTCCGCCAGGTAAGCGCGCGTGCTCTCTCCCGCCTTCGATTCGAAAAGAGAGCGGACCATCGCCATGAAGATTCGGAGCAGGCTTGCTCGAATCTCCAGCCGCGTATGTTCCTGAAAGTCCTCATCGGTCCAGTGCTGCCCCCATGCTCGCAGGCGAGCCGAATCGATACCTGCCATCACGGCTAGTGTCTGAGCTGCCTCCATCCAATCTGGTTTTCCCTTCTTTTGGAGGAATTGAATCGGTCCGCCCCCGCCGCACCCCGCGAAACAAACCCATTCCAGCCGTTCCGGATCGATCGAAAAAGCATCTGCTTCCGGACCGTTGTGCAAGGGACAACAGGATTTGAGATAGGCTCCGTCCTGGCTCAGCTTCTTGAGGTCGCCAAACACCTCCTCGACGGTCAATTCCGGCAACAGCTCTTCGTCAAGCACCTCCCAGGGCTTGCGCAGCCGAGCCAGCCGCCTTGTCACTCAAGTTCAATATCGCCATATCCAGAAACGTCCCAAGAAACGGCTCCGGCAGGTCAAAGCCGGTCCGAACAAGAGACGCCAATATCGATTATCCCCCAAGAGCCCGACTAGGGTGAAAGGATGAAAGGGGAGGTGAGAAGGATGAGGTTGGCGAGAAGGGAGAGTCAGGCGGGATAAGGGATAAGATTTGGAAGCGAAACACGTGACCAATCATCTCGACCAGGCGGCTGACAATCTGCTAAACTCCGAAGCCTGCCACGTGCGCCCGTAGCTCAGTTGGATAGAGCGCTGGTCTCCGGAACCAGAGGTCGCAGGTTCAAATCCTGCCGGGCGTACCAACGTTTTCAACAATTTACGCGAATCCACTAAAAAGTCCATTTTCCCAAAATAACGAAATCGTAACGTTAACGCCTCCTTCAATGACCTTCAGCGCTAGCTTGGCCAGGTCGCGCTTCCGGCTCTGTACATAGTGTTCGCTCGTCACATCCGGACCCGCGTGGCCAAGCAGAGCTGCCACTTGCTGTGGGGTCAGCCCGGATGTTTCCCACAACCGTTGCCCGATACCGGCGCAGGTCGTGAATCTCCATCCACTCAACCAGGTCGAAGTAGTAGTAGCGGTGGTTTCCGTCGATCCAGACACGGGCCTTTATCTCTCCGCTCTGCGTACGTTCGCGTAAGTTCTTAGGCGACATGCTCAAGACCTTGGCTGCTTCCTTAGTGGTGAGTGCCAGTACAACCGGATCGGGAATCCCCTCCGGCACTGAACACAGCCTCAAATTGCTATTCCCAATCACTTCACACCTCGGAGATGCGTCCCGCGCTTCACTTCACACCCGGGGAGTTTCTTGTGCCTCTTGAAGTAGGCATAAGCTGCATCGGAATCAAATCTCTCGCTGGCCGGGATCGTCTCTCGCAATTCCTCGGGAAGCTCCTCCAGTGGGACCAGGAGCCGAATCACGAGTCGCCCGCCGTTGGCTACGATTGCGATTCTGCCAACCGTCAACTCCATGCGCTCTTTGCCGCGGATCTCCATCGCGTACTGGAGGCCATCCTGTAGACGGTCTGCCAAATTTTCGTCAGCCCGTGCCAACTTCGTGAACCGGTTCGCCTCCACCGCTCTGGGAGGAACTGATGCGTTCGGGATGATCATCTTCCCGCCGTCGTCCTGCTCATCCCCACCGGTGCCATCGTCTTCGTTGTCGTCGGGGCCGTCATCCACGTTGTCAGCGATTGCTCCGATCTCAGTCTGAGTATTAGTCACCAGAACACGACAGATCACAGAAGCATCAATAAAGTCCTGGATGAGCAGTTGGGTCGAGTCCATCCCGCCGCTCCATCTTTGGTTGATGCAAGCGTTCATGGCCACCTCGGCCATGTCGGGAAAACCTGTCCACGTGCTCAGGTCCGTCTTGAGTGTCTGAACCCCTTCCCCGATGGTCAGCTCTACAACCAACTCGTTGATATCCACCCTGTCCTTCTGGATTCTCAGGACCAGAGTGGAGCAATTGGCAAGTGAATACCCATCGCCATTCTCATCTCGGAACTGCCACAAGCCATCGAGATAAGTATCAACCTTCGCCCGGTTGCTTGCCCCAAAGCCATTCCTGATCCCAACGCCCTCTTTAACCTGGCGGGGCGTCAGACCATCCCCGGCCACAGCGTCTGAGTCATTGGTGGAGGTCGCCCCCGAGACCAGATAATGCTCAAATCCGAAGAGCACCATGGAATCCCGGTGCCCTACTGGATGCTCCCCAACCGTGTCGTTGTCGGGCGGGAATCCTTGGATGCTGCTGGCCTGAATCCGTCCTACCCGAGCCTCACCGATAGGGACGGCTACTTGAAGGGAATCCCCTGCGTCATACCATGCTGCTGGCTTCAGACGAACCCGATGGGGACCACCAATAGGGATAGGAATGGGTTGCCCCACCTTCCCGTGATTGGCCTGTATCGTGGTGTCGTACCGCAAGTAATTGAACGCCCCAACACGATGGCGAACCGGAATCCTCTGCTGGGAAGGATCCGTGAGGCCCCCATGATAGTCCCTTTGGCTTTTGTTAAGATTCAGCGCGGGCTTCGTGTTGTCACTCGGGTGCATGCAGACCACGAGGTGACCCACCAGCACACCCGCCGCCACAAGATCAGTGTCGCTCGTCAGTGACGAAGCATCGGCGGCCGTCGCAGCCCCCACCCCAGTTGGCTGTGGCAATCCCCTTCCCACGAGCTCAGAAATCGGGCACAGGAAGTCATCCCGGAACGTGTGGGTGCACGTCGTCTCGAATGAGCGCCCAAAGGGGCGGGAGAGTTCTGGGAGGCCGAACTGGACCTTCAGTTCCGCATACATGCGGTTGACCGTGGCGCTCTTCACCCACCCAAACCAGTACGGGTTGGCCCAGGTTCCAACCACCTTGTCGGCGGGGGCTGCTGCCAGGTCCGGGAACAGACGCACCACCTTAACACGCCCCATCTCCAGGGATCCGCCGGCGTCTATGTAGCTAGTCAGCAAAGCCGTCGTCATTGCGCACGCGGATGGTTACTGTACGGCTCTTCTTCCCTCCTCCTCGAGGAAGCGCCTTGGCAGAGTCTCGCCATATCCGGTTCTCGTACTCGACCCCGTCATAGACAGTGTCCGCAGGGATGTGCAGCAAGGCCCATTTGTACAAAGTGGACGTGTCGAAATCAAACTGCCATTGCTCGATGAAGGTCATGAACTTCTTCGAGATCTCGGCTGTGCCTGCTGCGGATAGAGTTAGTGGCATAACGCAAAAAAGCCGCTCTGAGGCGGCTATGAAGGGAATTCTGTTGTCAAAATATTGTCAAGTGATCGTAGCGCCAGTTGTCAAAACACTGGCAAGCCGTGGTGGCGCTGTTAGCGACCACCCGAAAAACGCGTAATTCTGATCAGCCCTTGGGCAGAGGGTTGAAAGAGTAGTTCCTGAATGACGGGGAGAAAGTAGTAGAGGGAATGGCCGCGCCTCCAGCTACCGCTTGCGCTCCAAGCTCGCCAGCCGTTCCTCCAAGGACGCGATACGCTGCTGCTGATCCTGAACTACCTTGGTGAGCACTGCGATGATATTCATCGAGTGGATGGCCTTCCTATCTTGGGTGGCAATCACCTCGGGCACATCTTCGGCGATAAACCCCAGCATCAGCTCTCCACTTTCGTCGGTCTTGAAGCGGAAGGACACCGGCTCTAGGCTTTCCACTGTCTCTACGGCCTCTCCGGAGAGAGCTGCAGAATGTCTTCCTTCAACTCCCGTGAGGAGCTTGGGTCGAAACCCGATGCCCTCACGAAGCCGTCTACATGCAGCTGTGTTAATGGATCATTGGTCTTGATTCCGACATTGGCATTGATAAGGAATCGGTCGCTCCCGGTTGACACAAAATTTAAATTGCGACTGTTCCAGACAAGAGTGTAGTCCGTGACCGCCTTAGCATTTCTCCCTGCCGCGAAACTGTGAGATCCCGAGGCTTTATTTGCAAAACCGCCAGGGATGGTGGAAGCATACCCGGTGGCCCTGTTGAAGAGGCCTCCTCCCACGGTTGACCAAAGCCCGATGCCGTCGTTGCCCTCGCCTCCTCCCACGGTGGACTTGTTCCCACTGGCTTCGTTTTGAACGCCTCCTCCCACGGTGGACCCTTGCCCAATGGCTTCGTTGCTACGGCCTCCTGCCACGGTGGAGCTGTCCCCGCTGGCGGCATTGCTGAGGCCTCCTCCCACGGTGGAGCTAGCCCCGCTGGCGGCGCTGCCACGGCCCCCTGCCACGGTGGAGCTGTCCCCAGTGGCGTCGTTGCCAAAGCCTCCTCCCACGGTCGAGAAAAGTTTGCTGGCGATGTGGCTACTGCCTCCTCCTGCGGTGGAGTTCTCCCCAAAAGCTTCGTTGCCACGGCCTCCTGCCACAGTGGAGCTGTCCCCGCTGGCGTTGTTAAAGCGGCCTCCTCCCACGGTGCCAAAATTCCCCATATGAGTGACAGTGTTTGGAAAATCTATAACTCCGCCACCTCCGATGGTGACACCTACCAGCCCCGGCGCTACGCTGTTGCCTTCGTGGCCCGCAATGACATTGGGGCTCCCCACGGTTGTATCCGACCGATAGTGGTCTGGAGGGTCTCCCTCGGGGCCAGGAACTCCTGCGGGACCAGTCGAACCAGTTTCACCTTGAGGCCCCTGCAGACCGGGATCGCCCTGCTCCCCGCTATCCCCCTTGGGACCTGCTTCACCAGTTGCCCCTGCCGGACCGGTGTCGCCAGTGTCCCCTTTGTCGCCCTTCGGACCTGCGGGACCCTCCCCGCTGGAGGCAATCGTCAGAGTGCTTCCCAAGGGCGTGATGGTAACGTTGGAGCCCGCAGCAAGTGTCAACTCATCTCTTAGCCCATTGAGACTCCTGACCACGACGCCATCCGCAATCTTGTCACCTGTCACTGCACCCTCTGCCAGAATTTCAGTAGTTACTGAGCCCGCAGTCAGTTGGCTATCGCTTTCAGGTGTCAGAGCGGATACGGCCGCCAGTAGGTCATTGTCCGAACGCAAAGTGACCAGGATGAAGGAGTCTTCGGACTCAAACTCCACCAGTCCCTCGAAGTCGACCAGGCCAGGGAAAAACGCATCCTGGTTCAGGAAGGCTGGCAGCTGGTTCAAAGCTGCCAAGGGCACCTCGACGGTTTCCAACAGGGCACCGTCCGAGCTGATTCTCCTGGCTGTTATGGTTATTTCCTGGTCCTTATTCGGGTTGGCAATCGCTACGCCGGTATTGGTCTCCGAGCCAATGACGAAGGCGAAGATTTTGGTTCTGGTCACCAGCGGACTGGGAAGCACACCCACACGAGGCAGCTCGACTTCCCCAACGACAATCTGGTAGAACTCCGTGGCATTGAAGCGTCCCGTCGACGACGACTTTGCCCAGCCGACAACCAGTTGATCTCCCCCAGCAAAGCTCACGTTCTTGGTGCCACCTGCCGGGATCTCAACCAGAGGATCAAACTCAAGAACCTTCGCTCCGTCTGATCCCCGGATTTCGACTCGGACATCAATGGCTTCCCCGGTGGGGTTGTGGATACTGAAGGAGGTGCTCGTGCCGCCGCCAATCGCCACCTGGGCGAAATAGAGGTCGGACCGGCCGAACTCGGCTCTCAGTCCGTGGGTGAGCAACAGAAAGATTAACAGTGGCCAATAGGCTCGGTGCATCGCTAATTCTCCTTGACTGTCCTGCGGGTTCAGCGCCGGTGCTAAACCCGCCTCACAAACCCGATCTACGACCTGGATCACCACGCCCTGAATCTCCACCTCATCCTTGCCATGGACGGTCCCGTGGGCTCTCGGTTGTCAGGAATTGAGAAAATCCTAGTGGCCAATACCCAGTTAGGCAATTGGAAAGCTGAGGGCGAGCATCCTAGCGGTGCCTTTTATGTTGAGAGAACTATCCTACCGGCACAGGGTACAGAAGAGCGCAGCTTGCTGATCGTCCACAGGGCGCCGCTTGTCATACCCTACGACCAGGTCACGTCAGTTCGGAACACCTCATGAAACACTAGCGTCAGGCTCATCGTCTTGCGGGCATTGCGCATCGCTGCCCGGATGTTGCCACGAAAAATGACCAACAATCTGCCCGTTTCGTTCGTGCAGGAGTTCCCCGCGTTATCCACCGTCGGCCCTGCAGAGGTTTCACCCAACCAGGTGCTCTTGACGCTGTTCTCGATGACGTTGTAGATCCAGCGCGGCGTGGCCACCTTGTAGATTTGTCTGGGTATGATCCAGGCCACGAGCCACGACAATTTCTTCGCCGGGGGCCAGCGGGATTATCGTCTCTTCGCCTTCAAGATCGATCTCGACCTCGGATGCAATATCATAGAATCCGTGCGGAAACACACTATATGGAGATGGCATGATCTTCCTCGAGTTGCTCGTTGCTCTGCTTCGAGTAGATTTTGCTCGCGTTGACGATCAGGTTCGTCAGGACCAGACCTTCCTCGAGAGTCTTGACGTACTGTGAGTCGTAGGTGTGCGGGATTACTCGGAAGAGGTATCGGAGGCGGCGCTCAAGGGTTGCGTTAAAGGGCCCGCTGCATTCGCCTCCACCGGCATGAGGTTCACCCAGATCAGATGCCCGAACATCGTGGCATGGGCTTTGCGTTGATGATTCGCGAGGAAGGCGTCAACCCATTCGCCCTTCCTCTTGGGGAAGCCGTCATAGTTGAACACTTCCCGAACGGTGTGGCGAAAGAGAGCAAGCGCCGCTCGGTCAAAGTCTTGGGTCAGTTCTCCGTCTTCATTCGGTTGGAAGCTGGCCCGCCTGTAAACGGTAATTGCCTGCCACATGTCAGGGATTTCGCACCTGGCGCCAACAGTCACAGTGGACCGCTTGCCGTCCCTGAACAGAGGCGCAGGCATTTCAAATTTGGGAAGGTGGATAGGTTCGTCTGAGGCTTCAAATGTCACGTGGATTCTCCGGCAAATGTCTTGAATTGTGGGTGTATTGTATGTATAATATACTTATCATGACAAGTAAGGAACTCATCAGAATGCTGGAACTCGCTGGATGGTTCCGTGTTGCTAATCGTGGGTCGCATCACCAGTTCAAGCACCCTGTGAAGCCGGGTCGCGTAACGGTTCCCCACCCCAAAAAGGACTTGCGCAAGGGCACCGTGAATTCCGTACTGAGGCAGGCTGGGATAAAGTAAGGGGGAAGACAAATGGTCGCAAACTATATAGCTTTGATTCGAAAAGATCCGGACTCTTGCTACGGGGTAGACTTCCCTGATTTTCTGGGGTGCATCAGCGCCGGGGACACCCTGCAGGAGGCACTCATCAACGCAGCCGAAGCCCTCTCATTCCATATAGAGGGAATGGAGGAGGATGGGCTGGCTATCCCCGCTCCAAGCACTTTGGATGAGATCTTCGAGGATCCCGACAACTGCGGCTCTGACGTGAAGCTGGCTGTCCAGGTGACGCCAGATCTTCACACCAAGGCGGTACGGGTCAATATCACCGTCAACGAGACTGTGCTGCGGGACATCGATCGACACGCCAGGCGCCGCGGCATGAACCGCTCTGCCTTTCTCGCGCTCGCTGCACAGGAAGAGATCCGGCGCGGGGCCGAGAAGGAATAAACCCCCTCCAGCTATTTTCGTGCTCTCCAGCCCAATGCTCCGTCGTGCTGCATTTCTAGGCGCTTCTTGCTGTCGGTATCTTCATAAGTGGTCTTTCGATTCTCGGATCCTCTTTGTGTGGTGCATCGTCGAAGATCTGGGAGCCGATCGGCCCCTACGGAGGTTCGATCTCCGTGCTTGAAGTTAATCTCGCGGACTCGTCTAAGCTGATAGCACTTCACACTTTTGCAGGCCACGTTTTCAGGACTGAGGATGCTGGCCTGTCCTGGAGAGCTCTGAGAGGGAGTCCCGGACGGACGCTAACCGCTACCATGGACCTGGTGAAGCCGAACAACCTTTACGCTGCCAGCGAGGACACGGTTTTTCGTACCACAGACGGCGGAATGAACTGGCTCCCCGGGTCATTCCCAGAACCGGTCTTCGTCATCTGGCTGAGAGTTAACCCGCACCTCCCAGGCGTCGTTTACGCTGTGACCAAGCAGGGGACTCTTACCGAAGCCTCGACTCTGGTTCCACCTGGACGAAACACTCCAATGGTCTCACCGGTCCACACCCTCGGGGACTAGTGGTTTCGCCGACCTCAGCCTCGATACTCTGTATTTCAATGCTGCATTCTGGGGTCTTCAAGTCGGTCGATGGAGGCGAGAATTGGAGTTTGCTAACGAATTCCCCTCGCCCAAATGCAGGACCGCTGGCAATTGCGCCGGACGAAACACTGTTCCACGCGAGCCGTGGGATCTACAAGAGCGAAGACGAGGGTCTGAACTGGCAATTGATTGATACTGGACTACTGCCTCAGACTCAAGGCTTCTCCGATCTCGCGGTGGACCAGAACGATTCGAACAGTGTCTATGCGGCTGGAAAGCTTGTCATCCAGTCGACCGATTCCGGAGCAACGTGGAAAGACATCTCTTTCGATCTACCAAGTGACAGCCGAAGCATCGCCATCGACTCATCAGGAGGTGTCTACGTTGGCACGAGAGCAACAGGTATTTACAGGCTTTCCAAGAATCAAGATTCGTGGGAGACCCGCACTCATGGTTTTCCAATTGCCTTCTTAGCCCGTGACCTCTAGCATAAGGAATCCTCCCATTTCCATATCCAGAGTACGGAGTGCCACGTGATCGGCCAGACCATCGCCCACAACACCATTACCGAGAAGATCGGCCAGGGTGGCATGGGCGAGGTGTATCGAGCGACGGCCACCAAGCTGAAGCGCGACGGAGCCCTGAAGATCCTGCCCGAGAGCTTCGCCAGGCCCGCAGAGGATGGGGCTTTGTGTGTGAAGCGGCTCAGTGGATCGGGCCGGGGACAGGCAACCGCCTGCGAATTCGACTATGAGTCAAATAGTCCGAGCACTGCACCGACATCCGGCCGTACCTTTTTGCTTGCTTCTGCTAGTGGGGTTGCTCGGAATCTATCAATCACTGCCGATAGACCTCAGCCCCCAGTCCAATCTTGAGTAGGTGGACTTTGTCATCAACCTGCTGATCTTCGCGCCATCTCTCCTGCTAGCGCTGGCAAGCGGCCTGTTGGCAGTTCTTTTCACTGCTTTCCCAGAACGGTTCAATGAAAAGAATCGGATTTCTCAAGTTGCCAATGTGGTCGATAAGATGGCTCGGACGACCCATCTTATCGACCTCGAAGTGGCTACTGCCTCGATGGTTCGTGCTGTTGATCATCAAAGGAAGCTCGATGGTGCGAGCCCTTCTGAACCGGGTATCAACGAATCGATCACGACTACCCAAAATTCCGCCACCACCCAAGCACAGTCCTGATGGCCATGTCGCCTCTCCTCCTAGAACTGGATCGCCTCCCAAGAGGCCCATTTCTCGAAAATGAGTGCCCCTATTTCATAAAATTATGATCGCGCAGCTAGTGAAGCGTGGCCGTGAGATCTACCTGCGAAGTTTCATTCACATGACGTTGCATAAGGAACATGCGCTTCTGGGAATAGTCTTGAAGACTTGTGGCAGAAACTCTCAGGGAGCATTTAGAGTCCCTACCGCCTAGTAGACCACGTGAAAACCGGTTATGCTCACTGGATTCAGTGGCCAGACACCGCCAAGGAGTTGCGACTTGCCATCCGAGATGCCCGGCTAAGGGGGCGTGCTAAAGCAAAGATCGACAACTCGCGCAGCCTTATGTTGCGGAGCCACTCATGATTTTCGCTGGCCATATTTTCTAGCGTGGCGCATTCTCTTCGATGAAGCGTGGCCGCGATCCGTAGCTTCAACGAGACGTAGAGGAGCGCAACGTAGTGCCAGAGGCCGAGCTGCGCATCAGGGGGTGGTGATCCGGGGCGTGGACAGAGTGCCGCAGAAGCTGTGAAGGGACGGAGGTTTTGATGGAAACGCCAGGCCAGACCTACCAAATTCAATTGAGTAGGGAAGAGGCACAGATACTCGGCACTTTGCTAACCCAGTTGGTTGAAGAGAATCCAGCCTTTTGGAAGAACGAGCAGGGAGAGCTGCAGAAAATGCGGTACGGGCCAATCAGCTTTTGTATTTCCTTAATTGATCAGCTTTCTAAGCAGTTGGGCGGGGACACAGCGTCTAGCGACGACACCTCCCAAACCGTCAACTGATTTAAAGTCCCAGGAGTCTGCGCGGCAGGAAATGTCCGGGCTGGTGAATAAAATGGCGATATGGGAACGACATTTCGGAAGTACCAGCCGGAGCAGAGCTTCTTGCTACCCCCTTCCCCGCGAGATTGGTTGCCGGAAGATAATCTGTCCTACTTTATCTCCGAAACGGTGGCTGAGCTGGATCTGAGTGGATTCTACGCGCCGTACGAAGGGGACGGGCGGCGCAATCGGCCGTTTGATCCGAGGATGATGGTGAAGATCCTGATTTATGGGTACGCGACGGGAACGTTCTCGTCGCGGAAACTGGCTCGTCGAGTGTATGAGGACGTGGCTGTTCGAGTGTTGTCGGCGGGTAATTTCCCAGCCCACCGGACGATGGCGGAGTTTCGTCAACGTCATCTCAAAGAGTTCAAGAAACTGTTTGGACAGGTGGCGCGGATCGCGGCCGAGGCGGGATTGGTCAAGCTGGGGCGAGTGGCGGTGGACAGCTGTAAGATCAAGGCCAACGCCAGCAAACATAAGGCGATGAGCTATTCACGGATGTTGGAAGAAGAGAAAAGGCTGGAAGGAGAGATCGCCGAACTGTTGGATCGTGCGCAGCAGGTGGATAAAGCGGAAGACGAGCTCTACGGCGAAGAGAATCAGGGAGACGAACTGCCTGAAGAGTTACGCCGCCGCGAAGATCGGCTGAAAAAGATCGGGGAGGCAAAGCAGCGCGTGGAGCAACGGCAGGCCGAGGCGGATCGGAAGCGCGGCCGCAAGCCCGGAGACGGTCGCAAGAACCCGCGCGGAGGACGCCCCTTCAAGTGGGAGTTTGGAGTTCCCGAGGAGAAGGCCCAAGACAACTTTACAGATCCGGAAAGTCGAATCATGAAGAGCTCTGGGGGATTCGAACAATGCTACAACACGCAAGCCGCTGTGGATGAGGAGACACAGATGATCGTGGCCACGGGGGTTACCAATAACGCGGCCGACAACAGACAATTACTGGGGATGATCGATGCGGTCCAAGAGAACCTGGAGCACCCTCCCGAGCAGGTAGTGGCCGACGCCGGGTATAAGTCCGAGGAGAACTTTGAAGGTCTAGAAGAACGCGAGATCGATGGCTACATCTCTTTGGGCCGAGAGGGGCGAGATCCAGAGCCGTCGGAAAATCTCCCCGCCACGCTTCGCATGTTCAAGAAGCTGGGCACGGAGGCGGGGCAAACTGTCTACCGCCGGCGCAAGGTGATCGCGGAACCTGTATTCGGCTGGGTTAAACAGGTCCTTGGCTTTCGAACCTTCAGCTTGAGGGGACTCGAGAAAGTGGAAGGCGAGTGGGACCTGGTCTGTCTCGCCCTGAACTTGAAACGCATGAATGGGCGCCTACCCACCTGCTGAGCAGGTTCGGACGGAAAGATGCCCTCCCCCTGGGCTCATTTTCAGCAGTTCGGCCGCCTCTGCAAGCGGAAGCACGATAAAGATCGCCCTTTCTCTTATAGGGCACCCCGAAACATAAACTCAAGAATTGGAAATTCCACGTTGATCAGAAACTCCTGCCGCGCAGACTCCTAGCGCGTCTCTTCTTAGCTCCTGAGCCTTGTACGTTCCGGTTAGGCTCCATAGCCCGTAATATGCAGCCCCTACTGATACACCGCTATCCTCACAGGCAGGGAAGATAAACACGTTCTCAAATCCTGTCCACCCGAAAAACTTCGTCCACCTTTTAAAGCAATGGTTTACGGAATCCTTGAGTAACTGTTCTCGACTTCGTATTCTGCGGACAATGAGAGAGATGCGTTGCCTTTTCCAGATGATCCTCGGGACTGTTTCTGATCTCCGGTGAGTTGCTGGGTACATCTACACTTTTCTATCGGCTCTCTTCAGTTCTAGAGTCACTTTGGCAGTCAGGGTTTTGGCAGCGGAAAGCCAGTTGGCGGAGTGCAAACGTCGGATCGAGAAGAAGGACCAGCCCCGACCCAGATTCACCCAGCCTTTCAAGTTGCTTTGGGTATTCCTGTCCAGATTCCGGAATCCCTGGAATCACCTGGCCCGTCTGATGCAGCCAGCCACAGTCAAGCGACGGCACACCACAGCTTTCTGTCTTTACTGGCGCAGGAAATCAAGCAGACAAGGAGGCCGACCTGTGGTTCCACGGCGGATGCGGGATCTGATTCGTCGGCTCAGCCGAGAGAATCCCCTGTGGGTGCTGATCGTATCAGGGAGACCCTGCGACTTCTCGGCTGCAACCCTCCTTGCAGCGACACCATCCGCAAGTACATGTTCCGTCCAAAGAAGCCTGACAAATCGGTGAACTGGCTGCCATTCCTGCACAACCACTTGAATGTCTCCTGGGCGATGGACTTCTTCACCGTGATAACCATCAACTTTTCTTTTCTCTACGTGTTCGTCATATTCGGCCATGGCCGCAGAAAAGTGATTCATCTCGCGACAACCTACCATCCCTCCATGGAATGGGTCATTCAACAGCTTCGAGAAGCAACACCTTTCGGTCGACAGCCCAGATACTTGTTTCGTGACAATGACGGCATTTACGGCAATGGAGTCCGAAGTTTCTGGATAGCTGCAACATTGAAGAAGCGCGAACGGCTTACCGAAGTCCCTGGCAGAATCCTTATGTAGAAAGGTTGGTGGGGACCCTACGCCGAGAGCTTTTCGATCACGTCATCGTGCTCGGTGAACGACATCTGAACAGTCTGCTCAGAGAATATGTTGAAGAATACTATCATTGTGCGCGGCCCCATCAGGGACTGGGCGGCGACACCCCGAGCGCACGAGAAATTCAAAGGTGGTTGAAGGGCCAATCGACTTGATCTCGTTTCCGGTCTGCGGCGGACTACACCATCGATACGAACGCAAAGCAGCATAAGGCTCAGAAGGCTGGCCCTTGCCCGCAACATGTTCAATTGAGCAAAACTCCGTCCACGAACGCGCCATTCAACCTTGCACGACAGACTGTCCGCTGATTCGGATCGTTATCTTCATTGCCTGCCGAGGCAGGTCTTTCAAACATACCGCCAGATCCCGCTGGTATCGGCTTCCTTGACCGTTGGATGAAGTTTTTCGGGGGTCCACCCGATCAGGCAGCCTCTGATTCCAGTTCCGTTGGGCAAACTGAACAGTACATCGCCCGGTTTACTTCGAGCCGTGCCCTCCGGGCGGCAAGGCGAGCTTGCTCGAGTTCTCGCGGCCTCGACACCCAAAATCCAGAATGTCGCTGTAGACAGCCCGGTTGGCTCCAACCCTTTGGCCTCCGGCCAAGCAAGGTCCATGGAGCAGACGTTCTGACTTACTCTCGAATCGATTCGGTCTTCGACTGGCGTGGCGTCGCAGGTGGCAATGAAGTTTCTGGTAGGCACAGGACTCCGCAAGGGGAGTTATGACGCCCCGAACGCAAAAGATAACTTGGTGTCTTTGGGGGTTCTGTCGAGCCACCGATCCTGTCAGAACTGTTAGTCGGAATCGAGTGCTTGATCTGAATTGTTGACCGACCGACATGGATTTCCTTCACAACCAAGCGGAGGACCTTCTGTCGTTCCATGACACTCATAGTATCCGCTGATTGACGCAAACGTGTCAGAAAGCTTTCCAGACCGGCGGCCAATCGCAGAAAAATCTCTTGATCGGCGGCCGTAGCTTCCAGGCTTTCAAGCTCCGATCTCAGGGCCTGTTCTCTTTTCCTCAGTTCTGGCATGCGCTGTCTCAGTTGCTCCAACTGAATAAGATCTTCCTGATAGGCATCCAGCAGCTTTCCCATGCCTGTGCAAACTCGGGCAAGTTCCCGGCTCAAAGCCCCCCGGCGCTGTTTTGTTGGATTGGAGTTTTGGATTTGTTCGATCCGACGCCCAATCTCTTGTCGGATTAAGCTCGGAGCCTGCAGCAGTTCCAGGATTTGTTTCCAGATCACATCGTCCAGATAATCTTGGCGCACGGGCCGATTGCTGCAGACCCGTCCATTGGGGTGGCGGTAGTTGTCCGAACCCGTGCAACGGTAATAATAGAGCTTGCGCTTGGACGTCCGCGTCGAACTGCGGTATAGGGCGTAGCCGCATTCGCTGCACACCAGCAGGCCTTGCAATAACGTGGGTTCGATGGTGCGCCGCCGGCTATATCGCTTGTTCTTCTCCAACTGCTCTTGAGCCAGTTCAAAGCTCTGCTGATCCACGATCGCGGGAACGGGGATCTCGATCCACTCTTCCCGAGGCTTTTCACGATTAGCGCTACTGCGAGGTGAATAGCCGCCACGACGACGCAGCGGACGAGTGATCTTTTCTCTTTCCTTCACCTCCGTCTTGCCGAAACAAGCGGTCCCCTTATAGGCCGGGTTTCGCAGCATGGCCCACACCGTTGAGCGCTCCCAGCGCGAAACCTTTCGACGAGTAGGAATGGCTTCGTCGTTGAGCCGGCGGACAATCGCACCAATGCTCAGCTGATCCTGGGTATACAGCTTGTAGACCTTACGAACCACCTCAGCCTCACGCTCAATCACCTGGTAGTAAGCCTCCGATGTCTGGGTTTTCCTGACATACTGGTATCCGTAGGGCGCGCCCGACAGCACACTGATCGATCCAGCCTTCGCTCTGTGCCTCTTACCTCGCCGTGTGCGCTCGGCAATCTGAGCGCGCTCGTATTCAGCGATCATCCCTTGAAAATGCACCAGTAAACGCTCTTCGGGTGTCCGGGCTTGAGGAGACTGAATGAACCGGACCTCGACTCCTTGACGTCCCAGCTCCTCCAGCCACAAAACCTGATAGGCATACTTACGACTCAAACGATCCGGCGAATAAACCAGCACCGTCTCGATCTGGCCTTCTGAGGCCAGATCACGAACCCGCTCCAATCCGGGACGATCCAACCTCGAGCCGCTGTACCCCTCATCTTCAAAGACCCATTCCTGCGGAACTGTGTAGCTGTCATCCTGTGCGAACTTGATTAGAGCTGCCGTCTGGCTGGCTATCGTCTGCTCTTCCCTTTGCCTTTCCGAGGAGACTCGGGCGTAGATGGCTGCCACTTTCATTTTGATCCTTCCCTTGCTTTACTCCCACCGCCCAGGCCTTATCCGCCACCAGAAGCCCGTAGACCTGCCCCATCTTGGCCGCCGACAATCGGTCATAGCTGTATTCCAGCCGGATCTCTCGCACGGGTTTCCCCGTCTTAGCCACGATCTCCCCTCTTGAAGAGAAACGCCTCCAGGGCCCGGGTGAGTATCTCGCTCAAACTCAGACCCGTCGACTTGCCATAGCCACGGACTCGCCCCACCAGCTTGCGGGAAAGCTTGACCGTGAAGGCCACCTTCGCATCCGGAATCGGAACCCTCTTTCCGACCTCCTTCGCCTCGCGCAGGTAGCGCGTAAGGTCCAAAAACTCAGCCGATCCACAGGTCACTGAGGATGAATACTTTGCGGTTCTGCATTTCACCGCTGTTCGGCCGACACTCTTGGGGGCTTGACAGCGCACTACCGTGTCCAGAAGATGCTGGGTGCATTGTTTTCAGCATCTGGTGCGCTTATGAAGTTTGTCCTCCATCCCTGGCAGTTGCTTCTCCTTGCGCTGGCCGCCTCGCTCAACCGGCAGCAACAGCAAACCATTGAGTATCTGATTACCGAGAACCAGATCCTCAAGGAAAAGCTCGGCAAGAAGCGCATCCTTCTCAATGACAATCAACGTCGCCGTTTGGCAGTCAAGGGCAAGATTCTAGGACGCAAGCTGCTCCTGCAGATCGCGAACATTGCCTGTCCGGACACGATCCTGCGGTGGCATAATCGACTAGTCGCCGAAAAGTGGGACTACAGCAATCGACGCAAGAAGGTTGGACGACCCCGGATCGGAAAAGCACTCGTCGATTTGGTGGTGCGCATGGCCAAGGAGAACCCGACTTGGGGCTACGAGCGTATTGAGGGCGCCCTGAAAAACCTCAGATATCGGATCTCTTCTAGCAGCATCGGGAACATCTTGAAAGCACATGGGATCGAACCGGCACCGGAAAGGAAGCGCCAGACCAGCTGGTCTACCTTCCTGAAGACCCACTGGGATTGCCTGGCTTCTATCGACTTCACCACGATCGAGGTCTGGATCAAGGACGGTTTGGTCACCTACTACCTGCTCTTCGTCAGGGAGGTTGCCACTCGTCGGGTCCAACTGGCGGGTTGCACTGTGAATCCAACAGCAGTCTGGATGACTCAGATCGGCCGAAACCTGACCGATCCGTTCGACGGCTTCCTTCGCAATTCCTGTTAGCTGGTGATGGATCGAGACACCAAGCACTGCCAAGGAGTTTCGAGACCTGTTGGAGCAAGCCGGCGTCAAGCCTCTTCGCCTGCCGCCTCGGTCTCCGAATCTGACCCCGCACATCGAGCGATTCATGCGAACCATCAAGGAGGAGTGCCTGGGACGGATGATCATCTTCGGGGAGCGGCAGTTGCGAAAGGCCATCCATGAGTTCTCTCTGCATTATCACCATGAGCGCAACCACCAGGGCCTGGGAAACAAGTTGATCCAGCCGGACGAAGAGATCTGCCGCCAGGAAGGCGAGTTCCGTTGCCGCGAGCGACTCGGCGGACTGCTGCGCTACTACTATCGCGAAGCCGCATAAGAGCAAGGTTCCCGATTCCTCTACAATTGGCGGCGAGCTATGCTCTCGGACCGCTAATCCTGGCTAGCCTGTACTCCCTAGAAGCACTCCAGACCCCAGATCGGCCGAGATTCTCCGCCCAGAATCCTGAAACTGTCGATCGAGAAGCTACTCAGAGAGCGTTTTAGTTTTTGGACCCTACGATATATTCAATGACTAATTGTTGATTCCGATTCGTCCAGCCGGCAAAGGTGAGCAGGAGAAAGTGAAGTGGAGATACTGATTTGGACATGAACTCCGGATTATTTTCGCCAGCCGCCGCAGTTTCCGGCCAGATACACGAGGACATCAAAAAAGTTCAATCGTAATCCATTTAAATTCGAACTGCCCAAGTACATCTAATTCAATAAGTTGCGGTTCGGTTGAGTTTTTGAACACCACGAGGTTGAGACCTGTTCCCATATTCATTGGTGGAGGGGTTACCTTGACTCGGAGATCATGGTCAGACACCATATCGATGATCGCAGCAAGTTGGTTGATCTCGTCGTCGAAGTGACCGGCGGACGACAGTATATTGTCAATCGAATCGACTTAGTAGGCACCACCAGGGTCTCGGGCGCCGTTTTCCGGGAAAAGCTACTTTTCAAGGAGCAGAGTGTATTCAACCTACTGCTTTTGGAGGCTTCTCTCGAGAATCTCCGAGTATTTTCACCATACGACCACCTCCGGTTCCATGGAGGCACTCAACATTAAGGTTCAACCTGAGTGCTCTGAACGTTCCTGACCATCCGACCCAGCGTCCGAACCTGACTCTGGAGAGTCTTCGAAAACTCCTCCACTTGAAGGGCATAGATCCTGAGGGCGGCGAGAGAAGGCGGATCCTGCGACTCCTCGACAGAATCGGACTTGGTCTTGGCCACCAAATCACGTCCGACTTTCAGGAAGTCGATCTCTCCCGAACCAGCAAGTCGATCGAGTTGTTTCTTGACTAGGTTCTTATCGCTGGGAGTATCACGTACGCCCAACGAGCTCCCATAAAGCCCGATTAGTTGTGACAGTGTAAGCTCGCCATGTTTATCTACCATAGCTTTTGCTTGATCTCTTATCTGTCTGATCTCGACCAAAGTACGCCGGCTTCGCTTTTTCATAAGAAACTTTCACCTCACAATAAATTCTGGCGCTATTCTCTCTACGCTTTGCAAGCTCTCTACAAAAGAGACGACTCACACTCAAAGAGGAGCACCGTTAGAACTAAGGTAAGAACTCAACACTTGTCAAAGAAAAGACGGAGCTCAAAGCAGCTCAACAAAACCCGAACCCTGGCTACCCGCAAAACCATGCAAGTCCGGTTCAACCAAAGCTCCGCGAGCTTCTCTGGCGCTACGCCTTGACTTTTCCGAGATGACCCCTACCAAAATGACCATGTATCCGTCCTCATGCTCCACTCGAACCGTGTTTACGCTTGCCATTTCATAGTCCTTTGATGCGGGTTGGTAGATGCGGGAGGGGGTTGCTCTGCCCCCTCCCAAGGGGCACTCTGGCAGGGCTTTACCCAGCGATACGGGAAGCGAGCTCTCGCCGGACGCACTGGACACCATAGAGGATGTCATAGCTCCAACGGGTTCGCTTGTGCTCTCGGCTGACCTCCAAACGCAGGACCAACTTAGAAATCGGATCAATCGCGCTTTGGATGGCAATGGCTCCGCCCTGATCTTCCAGAGGACGATTCACAAGGGCGAACGCATCCCTGTGGAAATTCAGGTTAGCCACATGGGTGGCCTTGAAGGTGATTACTGCGTTATCAGCGGGTGCGATCTTCAGCCCAGGCTCAAAGGTAAGCGTGATCGCGTTGCCGGAGGCGGTTGCTCCCGTGGTGATGACGTAAGTCTGCGTATCACCTGCGATCGTGAAGATGTCCCCCTCAACCACGGTTCCGGTCAGGGTTGCCTTGTCGGCGTTGAAGGTCTTAACTCCAACTGCTGGCGTCCCATTAACGAGAGGGTTGGCAAGTAGCGTCCCCTTCGTGTGGGTCTTCACATTCTGATCCATGTTCCAGTCGGAACCGAGCTTACGGCCGATCTGACCGTCGATGATGCCTCGAACATCTCCACGATAGGAGGCGTCCTGGAAGGCACGCAACAGGAGTGCGTTGGCTTCGGCATCGGGATCGATCACAACGCGCCGGTCACTCCGAAGAGCCAACTGGTTATCCAGCGCCTTTCGCGCGTTGACGTACTCGCTCAGATCAGATGCAAAGGGCGTGGTGCTGGCAGTACCGGCATACCCATAGATCTTCTTGTAAAGATCCAGAATCGCCCCATCCACGTGTTGGCCAAGGCCTTGATAGCCTCGGATGCCTGCATGGGCAGGAAGCCATTCATGGCTTCGCTCTGCTCCTTGTCAGACATGTGGAAGGGTGCCTCAAACCACTGATCCAACGCAATGTTTACGTTAGTAGGGGTCTGATCGGCAGTTGCCGGAGGAGTAGGGCCGGGAGTTACCGCCACAGCAGTCACGGCAGACGGGATCGGAATATCGATACTCGATCCCTTACCGCCAGCAGTCTCTTCATCTTTACGGTTAATGAGCATAGGCATGATTGCCTGCTCGCGAAGGGCCAACAGGCCCTGTGCCAAAAGCTGAGGAACAACTTTACTGAGATCGTTAGCCACGGTGGGGCTCCTTTCGGTTTGCGTTCAAACCCCACCGGGGCTGCCTCACTCTCACCGAGAGCTAAGCGCTGATAATTGAGAAGTAATTAGGCGGTCTGTACGACCGCTTTTCCGCTTGCGATGTCTTCCAAGTTCTTGCCGAAATCCTCGGCGCTTGGATTGACCAGCGTCCTGGTTCCCGGAGGTGGATCTCCCTCTGAACCAGGGGAATTGGTGCCCTTCGATGCCTTAAACACAAAGGGCGCCTCGGTCTTGAGCCGATCCAGGAGCCACTCCTTGGGGGTCATATGCTCCGTTGGATTCTGTGGGCTATAGATCGGCGTCTCCCCGTTCATCGGGACCATCTGGCCGTCCACATTCCGGAATACCTGCAATGCCTTTTCGGTCACGTAGGGCAACGCCTCGGCATGGATGAAAGGCAGGACTTCTTTGGAAATCGCATCCGCGAGGTCCTTGCGCTCCAGAGAAGCAGCGAGGGTCTTGCGCTCTTCCGTCAAGTTCGTGACCTGCTGGGTGAGCGGCGTAACAGCCGCCTCCACCGCTGCTTTGATTTGCTGATCCAGGTCGCTAGGCTTCTTCAAGCCCTTCTTCTCCAGATCTGCAACTTGAGTCTTCAAGGCCTCATACTTTTCCAGGTCGACACCGTCGAACTTTTCGAGCTGCGCCTTGAGTTCATCACGAGTCTTCATCACTGAAGTATTCGTGTCGCGAAACTCGGCCACCTTCGCCTTCAGAGCGTTCAACTCAGATTCAGGAACATGCCCAGGCATGTCGCCATCCAGAACCAGGATGAACTTGCCATCCTTCTCTATGTAATGATCTTTCAATCCCTCCGGGATTTCGTCAGCGCTAGAAAACACCGTCTTCAGTGCCATGTGTGCTCCTTACGCAGCCGCCGGCCGCGTCTCTCTGAGTTGCTCTAGTGTTAATGGTCGCCCGGCCTGGTCAATCAGGTCCGGCATTCGAATCGCCCCCTTCTTCCAGAGGTCGAACTTTCCAGTGCCCAGGATCTTTCTTTGCTCTTCCACAGAGCGCCTACTCAACCAATCGTCAAACCTCAGATCAGCTGCCGGCTTACCGTCGAACCCTGCTCGCCCCAATACTCTCGCCCGCACCCGCTGGTTGACTTTCTCAAGCTCCGACTGCTTCCTGAGCACCGGAAGCAAGATAGTGCGGCAACGGTAGTGCCACGGGGGTGGCCCGGGGAACTGAGAACGAATCACGCTGCCAAATAGCGGCTCGCCCGTCTCCATGTTCCACAACCCGCCTGCCCGGGCTCTGCAGATATCGGATGTCCTCGAGTCCAACACGGCAACCGCCTGCAGGCCTCGGATCACGTCGGCGTTGGCACGATACAAGAGCATCCGAGCTTCATTCATCGCTCGATTGACCCCAGTTATCCCGAGAGTCACGGCCGAGCGGTGAAACTTGCTGATAGCCCCATCCCGAAAGCGCCGGGAGCGGGTGCCAATCAATCTTGTGAGCAGCTCCGAAAGCGGAGCCCGAACACGCACAGCACGCCGCGCCTCATCCCAGACCGTGGCAACGTAGTGCTCGGCCTGCCGCTTCCAGACCTCACCAAGTAGAGCGCCTTGAATCAGCAGACTGTTCCGGGCATGGTTCAGATGCCAGACTGACTTGTACAAAAGGTTCGCACCAGAGGCTCGCTCAATAGCAACTCGAAGGTCCGCGATCTCTCCTCTCATCAGTATCAGGTAATCGCGGGAGTGCATCCTTGCAATCTCGGAGTACGTGTCCGAGATATCCACTTTGGCGCTCTGGAGAAATCCTTCCAAGCGCCGCGGGGTGATGTCTTGTGCCAGCTTCCGGTGATGCGTCACCCGGAGCTCATTCAACTCGCGAAGGGTGCGCCGGCGCAGGTCTGACTCAAACCGGGACACGTCAAGATCCCGCTGCACGAACTCATCAAGGATCTTGTCTGCCAGATTCACCTGCAATCTCCCGGTCGATCAATGCCCGCTCCTCCTCCTCGCTCACACCGGGGCGAGTAATCTCCCCCTTCATTAGGTTGTGATGGAAGGTCTGCCACGAAATCCCACCGCCCTGCCATGCCTGCAGTAGTGCGATCATTTCACGCTCAGGGAGGCGCCGAGGGAAGTAGTCCGTGTTGAGCTTTACCGAAGCTTTCTCAGCGTCCTTGCCTGACCACTGGATCATCCATTTGACACAGGCCCCGAGACTCTCTGAGACGGATTCGGCGACACTAGCCAAGGTGCTTTGCTCGCCAGCTTGGCGCAACCTGACAGTCTCAGCCGCCTCAGAATCCTTCTTCTGCTCCTCGAGCAACCGGGCACCGAGGACTGCCATGAGGCGCTCCTTTGAAGAGAGCGCCTCTTCCAGCGCGCTCAAACCCTGGCCCAAGTACTCCAGTAGGTAGGCCTTAGCGGATGCGTTGTCAGTCACCCAGGCTTCATCAGATCCGACAAACTAGCTTCGTATCGACATCAAAGCCCGCTAGCACATAGACAGGCAGAGCCGTCTTGTGTCGCCCGTGCTCCAGGTCCGCGCTCGATCGATAGTGCGACAGGTTCACGTCGACGATATCAAGCAGCGGCGGCTTATCCACATCAGCAGAACCCAGCACAGGTCCGAAAAAGACAAAGGGAATTTCCGTCTGGCGCTTCTCGAAGATGACCGGCTCTTGCTCGTCTACAGCCTGCCACTTGTCCTCCACCTTTTGCCATATCCGCACGGCGTAGAGATCGGACTCGTCCAGGTACAGCTCCCTGTACTGAGTGGTCGGCTTCAATTCATAGATATTGTCCTTGGCGGGGACGAGATTCGTTTCTTCCAGAACAATCAGCGTTAGCTGCTGCCTGCCCTCGAATAGCCGCGTTCTCCAATTGACAATCCGCTCTGCCCGGTACGGCGACAAGGTTGCGCTAGGTGAGCCCGCGTGAAGGTCAATATGGACGCCGTAGCGCCCGACACACAGAACCTCACGCAGCGACTGACGAGCAAAAGAGTTGAGCGACAACCCTTTAGCCGTGACGGACTTTAGAATGTCCTCGTTTGCCACGCCCTCGACGTCGATCTCTTTCCGGAACACCAAACCCGAGAGCCCGTCCAATGTCCTCGACGTGGCCCCATACCAAAGCGCCCGCTTCCTGTAGGCACTGTAAGCAGCATCGCCTTGTTGGTTGAGCTGCGGCAAATACTCGACAGTGGCATCCTTGATCGCATCCGAGCCCGCGACAGCATCGCGGCATCGCTTCCACTGCCCCTCTCGGGCTTCGTGATCTGGGTGCTTTATGTTTATAGACATCTATAAGCCGCCGAGCTTGACCTTTTTGATTTCACCTGGAATCGTCTGAACTTCGTACCGCAGCGCGTCCCAAAGGTGGTCCTCTGCTTCTGTGTCCACGTCGTCAACCTTGACCTGCTCCCGTGGGAACGTCTTGAGCGTGCGGATCGAGTTTCTGCAGATGTCAACGAAGTACAGGCAAGGGCGTTCTGGGTGCTCCTTGAGAGACTCCGCTAGCATGCCCCTGATCTTTTGGGCTCCAGCAACGCGACTACCAGGCCCCTTCGCAGCCCGAGACCAACTCACGCCTGCTCTGGCCATGTCCTGGGCGATCGATTCGCCGTTGACCACATCGAAAATCGAAGTGTCAGCCGGGCCATACCGGACCCGCGGCCCGAAAGGCAGCTGGGCTTGTGCCTTGAGAATGCGCCTGGCAATGGCGTCATTACTCAACCGCAGCCCCTGGTTGGGCTTTCCGTTCCAGCCGTAGTCTTCTGCGACGACTACCACCGAGCCTTTCGGGAGAATCCTTTCGGCGCCGTGGATCATCACCGGCGACTCGCCATCAGAGCGAGCGCAGAACACGCATGCAAATGGCTTGGTGCTGCCCCAGTCAAACGCGCGCCGGATAGCCCAACCCCTGGGGACCTCGAACGGGCTGACAATGTGTACCGTGTCTCGCCAGAGGTCAGTGACAATGCCGCCCTCTTTCAGGTTCCTCTCGTGCTGGTGCTCAATCAGGAACGCATCAATGTCGATGTCGAGAATGATCTCCTCGCATCGCTTGACGCTGCGGCCCTCCCACGTCGGAGTGCCGCCCGTGATCCTCGTGAGCCCATTGACCTGCTCATACTTTAGGTCCCGAATCGCTGGGTGAGGGCCGGATACGATCCGATCACCCAGGAAGTTGGCCCGGCCGTCCTCGAGTTGTGCGAACACCGAGTCAGGATGGATCAGGTTCTGCACCGCAAGCACCGACAGGTGATTCGCCCCCGTGGGAAGAATCTTGCGGGTAATGCTCCTGATCTTCTTCTGGACGATCAACAGCGAGTCATGCTCGTCGTCAATGTCGTCCAGGATGATGAGATCAGGCCTGTCAGCATCGATCTTGATTCCACGAGCGGCCGTGTTCAAACCAAGCGCATCAACGACGAACCCAGAAGCGGTGTAAAGCCGGTTCCGACGCCAGCCCTTAGCATGCCCGAACTGGTTGACGCTCCGAGAACAGAGAGCCGGTGATGCTTTGCCCAGGGTCTCCGACTCAAGAGCCGCTGCAACGTTCTGCACGTGCTCATCAGCTTGAGCTTGAGTGCCGCAGACATACAGAACATACCGCCTTGCCTGCCGGGCTCCGAGCGCGACACACGCCAACTCGGCATTGGTGCTCTTCCCCCCATCCCTGGGCCAGATGGCCACAAAGGTCCGGGATCGCTTGCCCGGCTCGATTCCCCATACCCAGCGCCACAGTTCTCCGTGGTGCTTGGCAAATGGTAAAGCTTGGCCGGTTCCCCTATCGCAGAAGTAGCGCCAAAACGAGAGCCGTAAAAAGCGTTCCCATGGTTCCTTAATGGACCGTAGTAGTGCTTCCCTTTCCGCTGTTTCGCTTAAGGCTTGCTCGGAGTCGGTCGAGTTCAGAATCCGAGAGTGCGGCGACGGCTTTTTTCTCTTGGGTTTGCTCACTGTGTGTGTGGTGATGCTGGGTTGGCTGATCCAATCCCATGATAGCCCGGCGCTGCTTCGTGCAGTCCAGCACTACCCGTAGGTATTGATGATCGCCCAAGCGTCCCTTGCTCCAGATCTTCGAAGCCGAAGTTATCCCTTGCGGGCCAGTTCCCTCTGATTGCTCAGACCCCTCTGCATCCTCCCTGCTCCGGTAGAAATCAACCCAGGCTTCCTTTTCAATCAAGTTTATCCGGGCGAGTTCCACATTCTTGGCCTCGTTGATGTTCAGGATGGCCGACGCGGCCCACTGGTCACGGATGATCTGCAAGTCTATGCAGACCTGCCCCGTGCTAATACCGATCTTCTTTGCAATCTGGACCTGGGTGTGCCCCTGCAGATACATCTCGGCCGTGAGGGCTCGATCACTCAGCTTCTTGTCGTTAGTCCTTCGGGGCATCGTTTAGTCCTGTTGTGGATTTTAGGTTAGGCCACCGCTCACCATTGATTCGCTCACGTGACGGCCCAAAGCTTCCAGCCAGCCCTTTCTCTGCATCCAGACAACCGGAATCATCTGTCTGCACAACCATCCGTCTGGTGATCCATCACCATCGAGTGATGATATCGAGCTGACCAAGCGGCTAGCCGAGTCGGGCAAGATTCTCGGAATTAGGCTGCTCGATCACCTGGTCATTGGGGATCAGAAATACTTTTCCTTTACTGATGAGGGGTTGTTATGAAACGCAGTAGATTTGTGGACTTCGCCGAAGTGAGGCGAGTCGTGACGATGGCGATGTTAGTCGACCACTACGGAATAGACTGGCTACGAAAAACCGGGGATGAGCTCCGGGGCCGGTGTCCGATCCACGCCCAAGCGAAAGGGGAACGGGCCTTTCACATTTCTCTAAGAAAAGAATGTATTCAATTGTTTTAGCTGTGGTGCCAAAGGCTCGCAGATTGATTTCTGCATGGCCATGGAGGGCATCTCCGTGAGGGCAGCGGCGCTGAAAATGCAGGAATGGTTCTTGAAAGGGGAGTTGGATCAGCGGGCACATAAAAAGCGAGCGCAGCCGTCGCCGGCGAAAGCCAGGCAGCAGCCTGAGAAACCCGCTGACAGCGTTATAAACCCGCCGTTGGGGTTCAAGCTGCGGGTCGACTCCGGACTGTTCAACGACAATTATTTTTGATCACCGCGACTACGATTCTTGCCCGCTGAAGTGGGTGTTTGTTTGACTTGTTTTTCTTCCTTCTTCTGAGGGCTGAAAGCCCTCTTTTCTTCTCCGGTTTTCTTGAGCGTGGGGATGGAGTGAGGGCTTGCCCGAACGGAGTTCCCACGCTTCGCGAGGCTCGGGATTGCCCTTCGAATGCTCCGCTGATTGAGCTGTATACCCTCTGGGCTTGAGCCGTTTTCTGTGTGGCCAGCAGAAGGCCTTTCGAGCGGCACCTCAGAGTCACTTCGTCTCCTTTTGGGTTCTCTGCTTGGCGGCTTCCATCCGGTAGCTGGTCACGTTCAACTCCAGGATCACGCTATGGTGAACCAGGCGCTCGATTGCCGCGGCCGTGGTCAGGGGATCCTTGAAGATCCTCTCCCAGTCCGAGAAGACCAGGTTGCTGGTCAGCAGAATCGAGCGACGCTCGTAGCGATGGGAGAGCAACGTGAAGAGAATCTCCATCTCGTCGCGATTCTGCTGTACATACCCGATGTCGTCGATGATCAGGGCCTCGAACCGATCCAGCTTCTTGAGTTCCCTCTCCAGAGTTAGCTCGAGCTTGGCTCTCAGTAACCGCTGCACCAGCAGCGCACAGGTCGAGAACAGCACCCGCCGGTCTCGCAGGATCAACTCCTGCCCCAAAGCACAAACAAGATGCGTTTTCCCGCTTCCTGGATTACCGAACACAAGTAGATTTTCGGCTCGGTCCAGGAAGTCTCCCTCCACCAATCCTGACAACTGCCGGTCCACACTCTGCGGGAGTCGTGAGCGATCCAATGAAGTCAGGCTCTTGTCCCAGGGAAGTTTCGAGGTCCGTCGTAGTTTCTGGATCCGTCGTTCCCGTCGATCCGCGACTTCCAGCTCCGACAGAGCCAGCAGGTACTGCGGATAAGACCAGCTCTCTGTGGTCGCCAAAGCGGCCTGCGAGCCGTGATGCTCGCGGAAGGTCGGCAGGCGAAGTTCGACCAAACACTCTTTGAGTCTTTGCAGGTTGCCTCCGCTCATGGCCTCACCTCCTGCTTGTGCGTGCCGAGCAATCGGTCATAGATCTGGATGTTGATTGGTGGAACCTGGACCTGCCACCTCGGCAGAACCGGCTCTATCAGATCCTCCTTCAGGTCCTGGAACCGGGTTCGGCGGCCGCTTTCAATCCGGTTCTTCAGAGCTTGTTCGACTTTCCTTTCCCCTTCTTGGGCCGCCAGCTCCAGGATCCCCAGATACTGTCGGTCCGCCGTCTGTGGACAATCCTCTCTCAGCTCGTCGTAGGCGACTCGGAACAGGACTCCGGGAAAGCGATCTTCCCGCCAGCGATAGCGGGCAAAGGCTCCCGGCTTTCGCACCAGCGAGTGGATCACGTGCCGGTAATCGATCCGGTGCTTTCCTTCCCCTCGCAGTCGAGGCATCTCGGCTACTCGCTGCCCGCCATAACGAACTTCCACATGATCGGCATACAGTCGCGCCTCCACCTGTTCGCGGATCAAGCGGCTGTCCACCGAGTAGGTGTTGTTGCGCACTCGGATCGTGGAACTGGTTGCGACCTTCACTCGGAATCGGATGAAGTCCTCCAGGCGACGATCCGGTAGCGGCCTCATCACTTCCAGTTCTTCTCGCAGGCGTCTTTGCCGGCCAGCATTGCGTCGCTCGATGATTCTCTGGACGAACTGCTCGTAGTCCTTGCGCTCTGAGAAATCGCGACTGCCTCTGAGCAGCAGTTCCTGTTGGATGGCTCGCTTGAGCCGGTGATGCGATTGCTCGACGTCTCCGTTCTCATGAGCCTTTCCGGCTTGGGTTCGGCTGCGCTTCATTCCGTAATGATCGAGCAATGTCTGGTAGCGTTCGGTGAAGGCGCCCTTCTTGAGATTGTTGACCACAGCCGATAGACGGTCTGTTCGGTGCTCGGATGGTATCGCCCCCAGTTCCCAGATCGCGTTCTGTAGTCCCAGCGTCAAACTCTCGAAAGATTCACCGAAGCACAGGGTCGTCGTCTCCCAGTTCGAGTAGGTCAAGACGAAGTGATACAGCATATGAGGAAAGGGTTGCCCGGCAATCGTCACTCCCCAGCTGTTCATGAAAGTGAAGTCGGACTGGGCTTGATGTCCGGGCTCATGATTCTGGGGAAACATCACCTCTTTCAGCTCACCGTAGTGGGCTCTCCACTGCTTGCGCCTTCGTTGGAGCGTCCTCAGTTGTCCTTCCTCGAACTTCCCCTCGTAGATCCGATTCAGGTGGTCAAAAATAGTTGTCGCCTCCACGGTTGGAGACTGTTTCAGGATCTGATCCCTTCTATTTCGGGCCAAACGGATTCATAGGGATTCGGGCGGGTGCGCCAGGTCCGCTCTGACCGGCTTTCACTCGGCAGCTTGCCCGACTTCAAATACTTCCGTGCCGGGTTCCGCGACATGCCCGCTTTGGCCGCCGCCATCGTCAACGTCTTTTCCTTTTTCCGCAATTTCATCAGTCTCCTGATCTGCTGGTCTGTAACCATGCTTGCCATGATCCAAATCAGCTCTGAAAAAGCGGGCAGTTCTAATTGTCGTCCGGGTCCAATTCTACGTGTCGTTGATCACCGGACACGAGTACGGCCAGCAGAGGGGCTTTTCTAAGGAGCTCCTGCAGCAGTTTGGAGCGGGCTTTTGTCTGAGCAAAGGGATGTTCTCCGGCCGCTTCGTTTTCGAGTTCCGGGACGCGGCCGGCCGGCTCGTCAGATATTCGGGACGCAGCATTGACAATAGCGAGCCCAAATACCTGATGCCGTCTTCGAAAAAGGGCTTCCAGAAGCGCCATCTGCTGTGGAACTTCCATCGCGAAGTGAAAGAGGTCGGGCCGGATGAGCCGATAGTGATCGTGGAGGGAATCTGGGACGCTCTCCGTGTCAAAGAAGTGGGATACCCGTGTATCGCGCTTCTCGGATCATCCCTGTCAAAGCAACAGGAGAACTTGATTGCCCAAAACTTCTCGAGAGCGATCCTCCTCCTGGACGGCGATCAAGCCGGGCGAATCGGCACTGACGAATGCTTAAGACGCCTCGGACAAAGAATGTTTGTCAAAGCGCTCACGCTGCCAGAGGATCAGCAACCGGACACCATGAGTCGAGAAGAGGTGGTGACTGTTCTGCTGAAAGGCACAGAAGCGCAACTCGCCGCCCCAACCTGACCGCCTCGCGAGGCGGGTGGTTCACCTGCGGGTTGTTGAAACCTCAAATAGCTTGCGGAAAAAGCCGGTATCCGCTGCGGCTTGGGGGTGAGTGAGGGGGCTGGGACACACTTGACCAATCCAAAAAAGAGTAGAGATTTCGATTTCTACTCTTTTTCTTATTTCAGGGGTGATACTGAACCCGCTGGATTTCTCTGGCGATCTAAGGCACACTGCCAAGTTTGGTTTTCAATGAGACTGACGTGATAGTCGATAGAGAGCCGTTTCTGGATGTCTAAAGCCGTCGTGGTTGCGATAGAACAAGGGAGAGGGCGTGGCGGTTTCGTGTGAGCCAAGGAGCGAGCGTTAACGGGAGGTGGATGGTGGCGAAGAAGTGCGAAACCTGTAGTGGCACTGCTCGAGCTCAGTGCTTGTATTGCCAAGGCCAAGGCTGTGGCAGGTGTGGAGGCGGCGGGGAGAGGACTTGCTGGAACTGCGGTGGAGCTGGCAAGAAGTAGCTTTACTTTACGAGCCGTAACCTCTCTTGATGTCCGCTTCCGTCCAACGCGCCCACTCCATTTGTTGAGGTCATTAACGAACTACAGAAGATCTAAGAACTCATCCACGGTAAGGCCCGCCTGGCGGATGATCGCCGCGAGGGTCCCACGCTTGAGGTCTTTTTTGTGGTACGCCACTATGATTCGGAGCTCGGGTTTGTCCGGGTGCTTCAGAACCCGGTGGCTTCCAGTCGAGTGGTGAACGACAAAACCAGCGCGAGCGAGGGCGCGCAGAACTCTACGAGAGCTGAGAGCTGGAAGGCGGGTCATACCGTGCCGAGGGCAACACGGATCTGCTCTTTGACTGGATCTGGGAAGGCCCGCCCTTCGCGGGGGATGACTTGATCGTCTTTGCGCAGACTCTCCAAATAGGCCCGAATGGCATCAGCAGCCATCTCCCGGGCTTCCTCGAGTGTGTCTCCTTCAGTGACCAGGCCCGGAAGAGCCGGACACGTCACAACGTAGCCGCCCTCTTCAGCCGGCTCGAAGTACACGGTGTACTGGTATTCATTTGGGGGGTTCTCGCGTTTCATGATCCTGCAGGTAGCGTAGCAGAGTGGGGGATTTCGTCAACAACCATCTGGACTACTTCCTGGATGTGCTTTAAAGCCTCCTCCTTGGTGTTGCCCCAAGTCGAAGCGCCGTGTTGCTCAAGAGCTGGGCAGTAGGCGTGCCAGCGATCAGCGTCAGGCTCGACCACGACTTTGAAAGTGTATGTTGTTGTCATTGGATTTGGCTTCTCCTTACCCCTCACATTAGCTGATTGGGGGAATCGGTTTAGCTTCGCCGTGCCTCCTCCAGAACACTACGACGGGCATGGCACCTTTGTTGACTTGATTGGTCCTAGCCGAAACGAAGTCTCGCAGGTCCTCGTTCTCATCGATGAGATTACTCAGGCAATCGACTGAACGCTCGAACTAGGACGTTAGGTTGGGGAGTCAACCCAAAACGTGAGGATCAATGGCTTGTAGGGATGCAAGGAGACAACTCCCGGCTGCACAAACAGGAGAACACGCAGACTCTCTAACCACACACATTAAAGAAAGGACTACACTCCGTGTCGAGATATTGGTAGTCGGAATATAGGTAGGAGCAACCAGTCCCATCACATAAATAGTAGCTTGTTATCTCCCAAACTTCCCAACATTCGGCCCCAACATCATCACACACAGGATAGTCAGTGCTATCAGAGTTTGTACACGTTTCCTCATCGAAGCCAGGACACCCGACAGCCATGCAGGGTCCCGCGCATTGAATACCTGAATCTTGTGCCGGGACATAGTTGCACTCCGTTGCCTGATTGCTCCCAAAACCGTCATTAGCTCTGTCCACATCGCTGGAACTTACCATGACGCCTGGAGGGTAAAGGTCTCTATTCAAAGCAGAGCCCATCGTACTTATCTCGCTGGAACAAGATGTATTGAGAGCTAGGTTTCCCAGGCTAAGAAAGTGTCCCAACTCATGTGCAATCGCGAACGATAAATAATCTTCAGGGTTCGATTAAACTGAGTAGTAATTGATAGCATCATTTCCTACAAACAACTCCTGGTCGTCATACTTAGCAGCTGCCCACCCAGTACTCATTCGCTTGATTTGAATATCTGCACTTGTGCACTACTTTATGAATTTGTATGGGGCGTTTTGGCCTCCTGACGATGCTGAGTTCCAGTTGGAAATAGCATCGTCGAGTGCGCTTGTAATGGTAGACTGGTGAGAACCACATGCTGAGTCGGTGCCACACACCTTTACGTCGACTTGCTCGCCTGGATCAGCTTCTTTTATCTTAGTAAAGCTGCTGTAGCATGGAGGACAATCGCCCACGGCTGCTAGGATGACAGCGCCCAGAATAACTAGGAGTGCTGCAATCCGTGCGTAAGGAAAAGTATGAGGAAGTAGCATTTTCGCAACTCCTTGGTAGATCTAATCGTCGTCGTTTAGTTCTTCTGACGTCGCGTGGACAGTTCGTCTTGTCGCTTGCTTTCGTCTCTGAGAAACTCAAAGAAAGGTTCGACGCGATTCAAGAATCGAAGTAGCAATTGGGTTCTTTGGGGGGAACCGGGAGCTCCGAGCCCCTTCACAGTAGAGTAGTCATCAGTAATCTCAAACGCGCCTTTCGGTCCAAAAGCTGAGTAATGGAGTTCAGTACCATAGTAATCAGGATCGAGCTGGGGATCTGAGGGTAGTTTCTTGAGGAACAGGAGATACAGTTTGCCAACCTCAAACTTCGGAGTGCCTGTGTAGATGCTTCTGAACCTAACTCCGTTGACGACCAGGTAACCTCCAGGCTGAAAGAGAAGAAACTCCCCTGCTGTTGTACGCCCAAGTCGTTTCGTTCGCGCGGGCATTCTCCTTTGGCCCGGCTCAATTCCTGCAAGAGACCTTTGCCCGCGAAAGATCTCATCCTTTTGGAATTTCAGAACAGTCTCAATGTCTGTTCCATCCTCGTTCATTCGGTACACGAAATCCATATATCGAGCTAAAACAACGACAGGGGAGAGTTAAATTAACTCTTCGAAGTCCAGATCTGGACCGTGGTTCACCTGGACAATATGTGCCGGAGCCGTGTCTAGCCCTTTGCCGCTCAGCTCATCGGCTATTTCCCTCAGTCTTTTCTTTCGGCTTGATTGGCCGAATAAGTCAGATGGACCGAATTGAACTCCAGAGAGCGTGAGGACAAGCGCGAGGATGATGCTGTGCTTCATAAGTACAACCGCGTAGGACTAGCGTTTTGCCTTGATTGTATACTCTGATCGAACTATGTGCAAGCGAGAACCGACGCTGTGTTAACGATCACGAAGAAGCGCGTCTTTCTGAACTATCACCCGCAGAGTAGTTAAGCGACATCATCCCCACCGCAGGTGGGTCTTGGATTCCCGGGCGGTCGTCGCTCGGCGGTTTTTTCCCTCCCAGTAAGGTATGGTTTTGCAGACTTGAAAAGGGGTGGACCTCGGCTGTTTAAGCAACCGAGGCCCGGTCTTGGCAGCCTTCTTGGAAAAGGGGTTTTACCACTAACGGACTGTAGCCTGTCACGACCCTGGGCCATTTGTCCAGACTCCCATCGGAGCTGGACTTATGGTCGAACCGAGGATCGTTCTTCGCCAACGCATCTGTCGCTGTGCGAGTTGCCGCAAACTGTTTCACATTTGCCGCCCCTGCGACCGAGGTCATGGCTACTGCAGCCAAGCCTGTCGTCTGCGACAGCGCCGCCAACAATGCCGCGCAGCCAATCGTCGCCACCAGCAATCTCCCGAGGGTCGAGCCGATCATCGGGACCGACAACGAGCCTACCGAAAGCGGCTATGCGCAGCCCGCGTGACGGATCAGGGTAGACGCAAAGCATCTGCTTCGATCAGGCTGTTCCCGCCCATGGCAGCCTTCTCAACGCTGAGAAGGATTGCTGCCATGGATCAGGAGAACGGTCATGCAAAGCAGTCTTTGTCTCACAAACCAGATTTTGCCCCGGTTTGTGTTCGTTGCGGTGGCGTCGGCCGCTGGGGCGACCCCTTCCATTGGGGGTGAGCGATGATCACCCCGGAACTGAAAACTCAGATTCGTCGCCTCTTTTATGCCGAACACTGGAAAATCGGGACGATTGCCGCAGAACTGGGCATTCACCACGACACCGTGCGCCGAGCCATCGGAACGGAGAGTTTTGCTGCCGCCACAAAACAGCAAGCTCGTGCCCGCCTGACCGACCCCTACGAGGAGTTTGTTCGCCAGATCCTCAAGCAGTATCCGAAACTGCGCGCCACTCGGATCTTCGAGATGGTTCGCCAGCGCGGCTACACCGGAAGCGTCATCACGCTGCGCCGACTCGTAGCCACTGTGCGTCCCTCCCCCCGAGAGGTCTTTCTGCGACTGCGTACCTTTCCCGCCGAGCAGGCACAGGTGGACTGGGCCAGTTTTGGAGAAGTCACCATCGGCAGGGCCCGTCGCAAGCTCTCCTGCATGGCCCTGATCCTCTCCTACTCCCGAGCCCTGTACCTGGAATTCTTCTTCGATCAATCCCTGGAGAACTTCCTGCGCGCCCATGTTCGCGCCCTTCATTCCTGGGGTGGTTGCCCCAGAACACTCCTGTACGACAATCTCAAAAGTGTCGTGCTCGAGCGTCGCGGCGATGCCATCCGTTTTCATCCGCGACTGCTGGAGCTGGCCGCTCACTATCACTTTGCGCCCCGGCCCTGTCACGTGGGTCGCGCCAATGAAAAAGGTCGGATTGAGCGGGCACTGCGTTTTGTCAGGGAATCCTTCTTTGCCGCTCGGCCTTTCACCACACTGGAGCGCTTCAACGAGCAGGCTCACGAGTGGCTCCAACAGATCGCCCACCAACGGCCCTGGCCTCAGGATCGCTCTCGCTGTGTGGCTGAGGTCTTCGCCGAAGAAAGAGCCAAGCTTCTGGCCTTGCCCTCTCACCCTTTCGATACCGAACTTATGGTTTCCATCCACTCCAAGAAGACGCTCTATCTGCGCTTTGATCTGAACGACTACTCGATTCCGCCCCAGGCTGAGGGAAAGGCCTTGACTCTGGTGGCCTCCGACACCCGAGTCCGCGTCCTGGATGGCACCCAGTTGGTGGCTTCTCATCGTCGCAGTTACGACCGCGGTCAACTGGTGGCCGATCCGGCCCATCAGCAGGCATTACTGGCGCAGAAACGAAAAGCCTGGGCTGCGGCTCCTTCCGACCGTCTCACTCGGGCCGCTCCTGAAGCCGAAGAACTTCTCCAGGGGGCTGTGGAAAAGGGCGAGTCCCTTTCCCATCAGACTCGCCAGTTGCTCCTGCTGCTGGAGGACTACGGTCCCGAGGCTCTCAGAGCGGCCCTCTGCCAAGCCCTCGAGCGTCAGACTCCACGCGCTTCAGCCGTCGCCTTTCTGCTTCAGAGAAGTCGTCGAGCCGGTCGCACGGCACTGCCTGTCGATCTCTCACGACATCCCGAACTGGAAGCTCTGGACGTTCACCCTCATCCACCGGAAGATTACGATGAACTCACTCAATCCGAACCCCAATCCGAATGAACTGACCCAAGAACTCGCTCGCCTCGGCTTTTACTGTCTAGCGGGCGAACTGGACGACTTTCTCGCTCGCGCCATCAAGGGCCGCTGGGATCCCCGCACTCTGATCGAAGAGATGGCTCGCAGGGAAGCCACTGAGAAAGCCCGCCGTTCCCTTGAGCGACGCCTGCGCTGTGCTCGCATCGGTCGCTTCAAACCCATGGCCGACTTCGATTGGAACTGGCCCGAAAAGATCGATCGCCCCTTGATTGAGAGAGCTCTCACACTGGACTTCATCCGCGAGGGGAGAAACCTGATTCTGCTCGGAGCTAACGGACTCGGCAAGACCATGATCACCAAGAACATCGCTCATGCGGACGTCCTGGCCGGTCACTCCGTCCTCTTCCGTACGGCTTCGGATCTCCTCGACGATCTGCAGTCGGATTCTCCTTTGCTGTTGCGAAGAAGACTCAAGAAGTATGCCCGACCCGCTTTGCTGTGCATCGACGAGATCGGCTACCTCTCCTACGACACTCATGCGGCTGATCTGCTCTACGAGGTCATCAACCGACGGTACGAGCACCGTTCCATTCTCATCACGACCAATCGAGCCTTTAAGAACTGGAACCTGGTCTTTCCCAACGCCACTTCCATCGTCTCGCTGCTGGATCGTCTTACCCATCATGCCGACGTCAGTCTGATCCAAGGGCAGAGCTATCGCCGTCGCGAAAGTGAGCTGGAGGCCGCCCAACGCCGCAGCCTAAAGAAAAAACAGAAATGAAAAAGGAATGCCTCTACCGGCCTGGCTATGTCCGTGCGGTGCTCGCTTCCTACAGAGACCTTCCCGATACTCCCTCACACTGCAGGACACCGGACCGATCGCTGGCAGGACAACTCTTTGACCGTCAGATTCCGCTGTGCACCGTCCGCCAGACTTTCCTGCTGGCCTCCGCTCGCCGACTCTTACGCCCTCCCACGGCTCCACAGCTGGCCCCGATTCGATCTCTCCACTACTTTCTCCCCGTCATTGAGGAGCTGCTCCAAAACCCGCTTCCAGACGGATACTCCCAGTATCTGAAACGAAGACTCTCCGCTCGGAAATGACCTTTCGGCGCCCTCTCCTGCCCCTTCTAACTGTCCGGCTTCATGGTCCAGAAAAACGCTCTTCTACATGATCGTTAACAGAGAGGGAGATCATCAAAGCTATCGGGACACCAGATGCCGCCTCGCAAGGGATGATAATCGGGTGCTCTTGCAGCACCGGCACCGAACAGGATCAACACCAAGACTTTGCTCTCCGGTTCCACGATCTCAGACAGGGTGCGCTTTTCTAAATCCCGAGTGAAGACCGTAGTATTGCCGATTACTTGATCTCCCACCTGGTAGCTCCTGGAGGTGGAACTCTTCATTCTGGGCTGTGCGCAAGCCGTGGAAGCCATAACGGTAAGGATCGCGAAGGTTGCTGCAGCCAAGATCAATCTTCGTTTTTGCATGGAACCAAACTCTACCACACCCCCAGCGGCAGGTTAGGAAATCCGAAATCCGAAGTACGAAATCCGAAATGAAACTCGAAAACTCCAAATCCCAAGGCAAGATCGACAGGCTCCTCGGAGTGTGCGCCTCAAACCGGCTAGGAGGCCACGTTCTAGGACTGACAATGTCGGCACGACCCGAAAATTCGACTTGTCTGTAAAGAAGTGGCCCTTATAGGTGCCTAGAAACGACTGAGTCAAGTTTAGGGATTCTTATGATTTTCCGGCGCCGCTGTCGGCTGGGACTTTGCGACACTTCAGGGTTTTCGATTAAACTAGGGCAGTGAGCATACGTACCCTGCTGATCGTCACCCTGGTGAGCCCTCTCCTTTCCGCCCATATCGTCGCACCTCAACGAATCGTCAGGGCCGACGACTCGCTTCTTTTGCCGGATGGCGACAACCTCTTTACCTTCGCTCGAGTGCAATTCAATCCCCGAGGAGGAGGAGGGATGGGCTGGCGCTGGAGTCGTCGCGGGGGAGGCCCGGGGTGGGCTCACGACTACCCGCGGGCGGAACGCAACTTCCTGAATATCTTAGCCGAGCTGACCACAGTCCGAACTGCACCCGAATCCTATGTAGTTGTGCAATTGGACGATCCTGAGATCATGCGCTATCCGTTCCTTTACTTCAGCGAGCCGGGAACCTGGGGTATCACCCCTGAGGAAGCTGCCAATTTCAAGGAGTATTTGGATCGGGGCGGGTTTGCCATGTTCGACGATTTCGACGGGCCCCGCCACTGGGCGATTTTTTATCAGAATTTCAAACGAGTCTTACCAGATCGTGAACTCGAACTCCTGACAATCGACGATCCCATCTTCCACTGCTTCTTCGATATTGAATCGCTCGACATGGAAGCTCCTCAGTTCAATCGATGGCCGCCGCAATTTTTCGGACTCCGGGACGAGCACGGGCGTCTCCAGATGATCATCAACTTCAATAATGATCTGGGCGACTACTGGGAGTGGTCGGACGAGGGACTGTTTCCCCTGAGTTTATCCAACGAGGCCTACAAGTTTGGCGTCAATTACGTGGTCTACTCTCTCACCCATTAGTCTGCGGCTCTGCCTGGCTAAAACTTGATTTGTGGGACGGGAATACCTGGCTGTCTTAGAGTTCTCTCCCGGGATGGCATTGTTGAAGTGGTTTCGGATGTGTGGGAGGGGCCCTTCCCAGGCCGCGAGAGGACCGTCAGGCCCGAATCTAAAGATTCTATTTTCAATAGAATCGCCGCCTCGGAAGGCACCTCCCACGGTTCTGAAACAGGGCTTTCTTCCGAGACATCATCCCCCCCTTTGTGGCTAACGGGAGCTCAGTTTCTTTCCTGAATGATTCGGCCAATGCCCGGGGGATGGGCTAAGATGAAACTTTAATGGGATGACAACCTGGGAGGTTATCCTACAAGGCTCCGCCCGAACCGTCCTGCAGACTTGGGCTGATCGCCCTTGAACCCTAAGCACCTTGCTTGGCCTGTCCGGATTCCGGTTCCTTTTCTCGAATCCTCAGGCCAACGGCCGGGGTCTGGGCCTAAGCTGAAACTTGATTTGGAGCCTCCATCGGAACAAGAGCGTAACCCATTGATTTTGCGACCTTTTGAGCGTACTTGAGGCGATTCTGCTGAAAGCGGGCCGCATAGGCCTCAGCGCCCTGGTCGACGTATTCTTGGCCGTATTTCAGAGCCCGATAAATGTGTTCGGAGAGCTTGCGCGCAGTGGCTCCAATGGAGATGGACATGCCTTTGCGCTGAGCCATTCTCCGATAGTAAGCACCCAAAGCTGTTGAGGAATTCTTCAGAGACAAAGCCGACATGCGAAGGGTGCAGGCAATGCGGGTCGATCCCAGACCTCTTCCACGACGCTTGCGGCTTTTGCCGGCAGAACGATCCAAGGGGGTGCAAACCTTCAGCCAGGATGCAAAGTGCTTGGTGGAGGGGAAACGCTGGATGTCGAATCCTACTTCACTGATTGCGGTCAATGCGGCTTCTGGGCCGATACCATCGATTCGGGTCAGGTCGACTCCCGTAAACCGCCACAGAGCCGTGCGCAGTTCCTGATAGCCCTGTCGTTTGATGTTCTTCTCTTTGTTGGGATTGGGATGTACCGGCACCGCTTGTTGTTGACGTTGGGGCGGGCTCAACTCTTCCAAACGCTGGATGATCTTCTGCTCATAAACCTCCACCATCTGTTGCCGATACGCATAGTGCTCCAGATGCATCTGGAGATTGAACAAATGCTCGGGCATCCAAGTGCCCTTCAAGTGCTCGGCAATCTCTGCCTGGCTCTTTTTACAGCGACGATCTCGCAACTGGGCCAACTGTAAGGGATCTCGTTCTCCCGCCACGATGGCTCGGAGAATAGACATTCCCGTCACTCCTGTCAGATCCGTCACGGCTTGGTGAACTTTGATATTCATCCAGTCCAGTGCTTTCTGCATTCGCTGGACCACCGATCCCAACGTTTCTTTCAAGTTGGCCCGCTCTCGGGCCAGGGCTCGCAACTCCCGAATCACTGGCGAGGGTCGGAAACAAGCCTCCAACAGCCCACATGCGTGTAGCTTCTGAATCCACTGGCAGTCCAACATATCGGTCTTCCGACCGGGAACCCGCTTGCGCTTGCGGGCATCCACTAGAACTGCCTCGATGCCCCGTTCTTCCAGCAGATCGTATAAAGGAATCCAATACGTTCCCGTACTCTCGATGGCCACCGACTGGACTCCTTGTTTGTGCAGCCAGCCCGCCGCGGCTTCCAACTCGCACGTGGTGGTCCCGAATACTCGCACATTCGGCACTCCTTCCTCTGTTTCTGGGGCACAAATCCAGTGCTCTCGACTCCCCGCATCGACTCCTGCTACCCGGCTATGGACGACCTCCAACCCTCGGGCTGCTTGCTGTCTTTTTTGGGCTCGCTTCCTCCTGCTCTTCTTCTTGGCTTTCATGCTATCGTTGAACCTCCATAAGGAATGTGCGAGCTGCGGCCCGAGGTGGCTATGCTGCTAAATCTAAGCTGCGGGATGGTCCCCCTGGGGGACCTCACCAGTGAATCATGGCCGACTCGGGACCAGGCTAAGATTCGAGCATTGGATGCTTCAGTGCTCGAAGCTGCCCAAGTTTCTTTCTCGAATCATCCGGCCAACGGCCGGGGGCTGGGCTAAGCTGAAACTTGATTCGCTGGCTCCAAAGGGACAAGCGTAACCCATTGATTTTGCAATCTTTTAAGCATCCCAAGGGGCGGCTCCCCTCCGCAAACTAACGATCCTTTGATAAGTAGCACTTCAGATCCAGTTTTTCACCACTGTTGCCAAGTGTGCTTTGTAGGAGTCAGATGTGCTGGCGAACCCGGCCGTCCATGCCGGACCTGGATCGTTCCGCCCCAAAGCTCTCCTTCCAGGAGAGCAGGGTTCGTCAGCGCAGCTCACTCCTACAAAGCATGGCCTGCATCCGAGGCAGCGAAGCAGATCGGATGCGAGGCGAGTCTCGAGCTGTCGTCGCCAACTGAATCTCTACGGCATCGCGCCCTGCGCGCCTTGGAGTGCGCCGAGAATCGGCGGCTTGTGCACAAGGCTGAGCCTCGTCTAGCTGCTTATTTCTTGTCACACCAATTCGTGTGCTTGGGTAGGATCTCGCCACACTCGGCACAGCGCAGGATCCTGACCTTTTCTTTCTTGGTCAACAGTTTCTTTAGAAAATCCATCAGAACTCCTCCTTGTGTTCCTAATTGCTTACGCATACGACTCTTGAAGAGTTCACCATTCACCAAGGAAATTCTTCGCCATACCCCTGCCGTCGACGTTGCTCTTGCCCTATTTTAATCGACCTCCTGAGACCGACCTCCACCGGCCCCGAAAGAGAACTCGATCTCGCAAGCTGAAGGACGACCCTCGGAGCTTGCTCCGAAGGGCAACAGCAACGGTAGGGGTACGGCTGTTGCGAATTTGGAAATGTCCCTCCCCTGTTTGGTGAACAACATTCTGTCTCCAACGAATTGAATCAATGTTGGATTTCAACTTCAAAATCTCGTAGGTCGGAATCCAAGTATCGGATCCAATTTCTGTTTATCTTATTCATACTGAGTCATTTAGGTAGAAGGTAGCCGCTTCTGGCCCGAGTCTTGCTAGCCGGATAATCCACGAGTTGTCGAAAACGGTAACGCGTGAATTTTGACCGGGCTGGGAGCCCGTCCGAGTAACGGAGTGAGAGTGCAGCGTTAATCGGACAGGTTCCTGATGCTCGGCGAGAATCCGTGATCTGCGATCGGAGTCTGAAGCCGATCGCCTTTACAACCCTTTAGGGAGGTAACTTGAAGAAAAAGAAATTCGTTTTCTACCTACTTACGGCGGCCTCGTTGCTTCTGCTGCTCACACCGGCCACTCTTGGCCAATCGAATGCGCAGCTAGACGGTGTCGTTAAAGACGCTTCCGCAGCTGTGATCCCCGGGGTGGAGGTCACGTTGACCAACAACGTGACCAATCTTTCCACTACCGTGATCACGAGCGATACTGGGCGTTTTGTCTTCGTCAACGTTCGGCCGGGAGAATATACTCTTTCTGCCGAGCTTTCCGGGTTCAAGCGTTCGTCCAATCCCAACGTTTCACTGGAAGTCGGCGACACTCGGACTCTCGACATCGCGCTCGAAACCGGTACCATCAGCGAGGAAGTCACGGTCACCTCCGAGACGCCTCCCGTGGACCGGGTTTCTCAGTCTATTCGGGCCGTTGTCGACGAGAAGAGAATTGCTAACTTACCGCTGGTCGGTCGCAACCCCATGAATCTATTCTTCTTGCAGGCCGGTGCCAACCGGGTCGGCTCAGGAGGGGCGGGTCGAATCAATGGTCTTCGCAACACCACCAGCAACGTGCAGATCGAGGGCATCGCTTCCAACGACAACATGTTGACCGGTGGAGCTACACAATCGCTGGCCCCGGTGATCGTCGAAGCCATGGCGGAGTTCTCAGTCACGACTTCCAGTGCGGCTGCCGAAGCGGGTCTGGGTGGCGGAGCTCAAGTGCAGATGGTGTACAAGTCGGGAAGCAATGAGTTTCACGGCAGAATTTATGAATTCCATCGCAACAAAGCTCTCAACGCCAATGGCTTCTTCCGCAACCGGCAGGGACTGGATACTCCAGCTTTCCGCCGTCACCAGTATGGTTTCGCGGTGGGTGGTCCCATCATCAAAGACAGGGCCTTCTTCCACTTCACCTACGAAAACATTACTCAGGTGCAGGACGCCACCACGCAGCGAACGGTTTGGACAGACCGTTTCAAGCAGACCGGTGTCTTTCAGTATGTGGATACAGTGGATGGCCTGACCAAAGAGATCGATCTCAAGACGGTAGATCCCACCCGGCAGGGAATGTCGAGCGACTTTTCTTCCTATGCTTCCCTGTTGCCGTCACCCAACAACAACGACAATGGGGACGGATTCAATTCAGCCGGATTCCGCTTCTCATCCAGCGACCCTCTGGATGACTGGCGGGTAGTTCTCAAGGGGGACTATATTGTCAACGACAAGCATCGGATGGGTATTTCCTACGCCGATCGTCGTCTCGACAACCCTTCTGCTTCTCATATCCTGGGGCATCCCAACCAGGTCAGAAACGAGAAGTTTCCGGCTGGCATCTTCACGTTGACTTCGAGCTTCACCCCGACGTTCCTGAACGAACTACGTCTGGGTGGAACGAAGCGCGATTGGCAAACCAGTAACGGCGATCCTCGCCGTTTCGAAACCGCTCCCTTACTCAACTTCAACAGTCTTGGTGGACCGGCTCGCGGCACCAATGCCAACCGCTCGATCTTCCTGCCCCAGGCGGGACCTTCGGCTACGCTTACCATCAACGACAACGCGACCTGGATCAAGGGCGATCACACCTTCAAGGGTGGCATCGACATCCGAATCAACCGATCCAACGTGGCTTTTGGCGGCGATAGGTACATCCCGGTCGCGGACACCAGCAATGCCAACAACCCGGCCACGATCCCGGCTCTGAACATTTCGGGCAGCGATCTAGGTCGGGCAGAGCAAGCACTGAATGACGTGACAGGTACTTTGGGATTGCTACGGCAGGACTTTCAACAGGTCACTACCGGTGGCGATGCTTTCGTGCCTTTCGAGACGAAACTGCGTAAATGGCGGTCGAGAGAATACAGCTTCTTCTTCCAAGATACCTGGAAGTTCAACGATCGCTTGACCTTGCAGTTGGGCGCTCGCTACGAAGTGCTGCCCTCTCACTTTGAAGCCAATGGGATCTTCTCCTACCCAATTGATGGATCAGGCAATGCCTGTGTCGAGTGTGCATTTGGGATCTCGGGTCCTGGAACAACGGCCTTGGGCTTGTTGCCCAGTGCGGGTCGGGATATCTACGAAACCGACTGGAACAACTTTGCTCCCAACGTTGGTTTCACCTGGGATCTGTTTGGCGATGGAAAGACCACTCTGGCCAGTAACTACCGTGTTGCCTATGATCGCAACCCGCTGGTCAATACCCTCTTCCAGGACTTCAATCAGGAAGGTGCCAGCACCGTCATCAACGTGCTCGGCTCTCAAGTAGCGAATGCATCACTGGCCAATGCTGAGTCGCTTTCGCTGGGTATCAACCCGGGTGTCCCGTTCGGCCCCAAGCCTTTCAACCGTGATGGAATCGTCATGGTCTGGGATCCCAACTACGCGACCCCCTACGTCCAGAGCTGGTCTTTGCGCTTGCAGCGTGAAGTGGCTCGGAACACAGTGCTGGAGGTTGCCTATGTTGGCAATCACGCCGTTGGTGAACCACGGGCTGTTGATCTCAATCAGCTGAATCTCCGAGATACCGGCTTCCTGGACGGCTTTCTTGTGGCTCAGTCGAACCTCGCTTCTTCTGGAAATCCTTTGGTCGGTGCAGACACCGGTGTCTTCGGACAAATCTGGTCTACGCTGAGCTCCGCCCAGGCGGGTTCTCAGAACAGCAACATCAGCCGTGGGGAGACCGCAGCTGTTGCCGAGTACATCGACGATACACTCAAGGGTGCTCCACTGGCCGCGGCCGGTCTTCCGGATAACTTCTTCCGACTCAATCCGCAGTTTGAAAACGTTGAGTTGTTGGGACAGAACTCTCACTCCACGTTCCACGGGCTCCGCTTGGACGTACGCCGTCGTTTCACCGACGGACTGCAGTTCCAGGCAAACTATGCCTTTGGGAAGGGGCTCACCGACTATGAAGGCGGACAGAGTCAGCGGAATGCCTTCCGAGACAACGAAAATCGGGGCTTGGATAAGTCTCGCTCGGCTGCTGATGCGCGACATATCGTCAATGCCAATGCGATTTACGAACTACCTTTTGGTCGGGGCCGCCGTTGGGCTAATTTCTCCAATGGCGTTGCGGAAGCATTCCTGGGTGGATGGCAGGTGAATGGGATCCTTTCCTTCTCCTCCGGCCAGCCCATCACGGTTCGCAGCACTGGTCGCAACAACCTGACCAACGGCGATCATAGTACTGTCACTTTTGCCGGTACGGATCCCACGATTGGTAGCAGTGTAAACACGTCGGGCTTGGCGACTCCGAACGCCTTCACGGCGTCAGAAAAGGCTCTCTTTTCGCATCCTGTTGCAGGAAGCGCTGGCTTCACGGCACAGCGCTACTTCACGGATGCTTCTTTCTGGGTGCTGGACAGCAGCTTGTTCAAATCCTTCAGAACTCCGTGGTTTGCAGGTGAGGATTCGGAGCTCCAATTCCGTTTCGAGTTCTTCAATGCGACAAATTCGACCACTTTCAACCAGTTCCAGAGGAACCTCGTGTCGAGTAACTTCGGGAACATCACCGGTGCACGAGCCAACCGCATCGTACAGGTGGCTTTGAAGTTCATCTTCTAAGCTCGCAACTGGTGTAATCGGTAAAGAGGTCCACAGGGCCGTGGATCCCGCTCAGGAAGCGCGGGGCCCACGGCCCGTTTTGTTTTAGCCCGGATCAATCTGAAAAATCTTGCCGAATTGCCGAAGGCCTTGGAGTGCGGAGTGCAGCTCAGCCTTGAGCCCAAGGCGTCGATTCTCGGCCCACTCCAAGGCCTTCGGCGTGGAAGGAGGGTTCACGTAGTTGTCAACGATAGCTCCAGATCCGCTTCGCCCCCAATTTGCTTCGCTGCCTCGGATTGCAGGTCACGCTTTGTAGGAGTCCAGATGTGCTGGCGAACCAGGAACCCGGCTACCCTAGACGAGCGATTCCGAAATAACGTGCCAATTGCGAACGGGTCTTGCGAGTCGAGGTCAAGGAGAGAGGAGGAAGTCGATACCCGGCATCTTCGACGACTCTCGACACAGAGATCGGCCGCAACATTTTGTTGGCTAGGCCGGCAACAGCTTGCCGGCTGTACAACAAGCCCCGTTCGCCCGTAGGGTTGGGGCGGGACGCGGCCAGCTCTTTGTTGCTCGGAGCTCGAAGATGGCCTGCATCAATCTCGTCCTCGCGCCTCGACCTGACTCGCGTCGCGCTCCCAACAATTGGTACGTTATTTCAGAATCGCTCGTCTAGGCCCGGCTCAAAGCCCCCTCATCCGGTCACCGCCACAATGGGCCAACCCAGGATGGCTTATGGACACTCGAGAATGCCCAGTCTTCTCTGGACCTAACCAGACCCGCACGGACCGGGTTGAAATGGTAATAGTCAATCAAGTAATCATGTTCTCGTTTCGTCCGTACCTCTCTGTCATGGAAGTCCTGTTGCCATTGGGTACCGCGGACGACTAGTTCTGCCTGGCTCTTCCTTCCAGCGAAGTCCATAACGCGCCGCATCCAATCCCTTAGCACGAGCGTGTCAGGCAAACCGACCAGGACATGAAAGTGATCCGGCATGACTACGTAGGAGCCGATTCCGACCTCCCACTTGTCAACGCTAAAGCGGAATGAGGAGATGACCAGAGCTGCGATTTGCGAGTCGATTTCAGGCCGGCGAGGTTGGAGACACTTGGTGATTCCCAAAATGCCTCCGGGAGTGTTCCGCCGGTGGGTCCGTAGGCGGTGTCCATGGTAGATTCGCCCGGGCTTCATACTAAGTCAAACGCACAAGGATGCCGAAACGCGAAAAGTCTTGGAGGCTGAGGAGGCATCTTTCCGTTCCGGAGATCGGGGTTCGCCAGCACATCTGGACTCCTACAAAGCGTGGGGCGTTTCTTGGGCAGCGAAGCAGACGAGGGAAGTAGCGAGAGTTCCCCTCCGTGGACTACTTAGGAGGTGGATACATCGGGTGAAGACCTATTCCGGCCGGGAATTGATTGGGCAGCTTCGAAGTGAGGAACTCGTCCTCGTTGACAACGTGACCGGAGATACGGGTAATGATCCATTGACCAGGGGCAAGGGCCGTTCAGGAATCTCGAACTGAGACCATGAGCGCTTTGTAGGAGTCCAGATGTGCTGGCGAACCCCGCTCTCCTGGAAGGAGAGGAGGTGAAGTCGTGAGCCGTAGCGCTCAAGTGGCGAGATGGACTGTCCATTCAGCTAAAGTTCACCTAAACTAGGAGCACGATTCCTCTCGAGGCTACTTTGCTGAAGCGATTGATTCCTACGATTCGATGTCTTTACCTGTTGCGAGTCCCTTGGTCGGCGATGTTGATTTTTCCCATCTTCAGTGTCCTCGCGCTCTGGGAACTCGAGACTCTGTTCGGGAACTTTATAAAGGGGCTAAGTTGGAGGGACTGTGGCAGTCTGGCCTTTGCTGCCTACCTGTCTGTGTTGGCGGCCGTGTTCGCCGCCTGGATCATCGAAGTTCGGGGGCCGGAGCGGTTCGGATCAGGTTGGGAGCCCAACCGGCTAGTTCTGCCAGGGGTGGGTCGACTTTTCCGTCTGATCGCCGTCTTGGCTCCGCTGACTGTTCAGGTTCCGGCCATACTGACCTCCTCATCGAGTCCCGTTCGCTCTGCTTTGGCATCGCTAGCCGGTGCAGTCGCTGCGGTGCTCGTGGCCCTCTTCGGCTGGATTCTCTACCATCGCCTGCCTCGTAGCCTGAATCTCCTGCGCCGGTTGATGCTCTGGATCACGGCCCGTCTCGGACCGGGGTATTTCGAGGATGATGAAGCTCAAAGCAATCGCGAGCCCTATCCTGAGCATGTTCTGTCCCTGTCCTTCTTCATTGTCCTCTTCGTCGGCTACGTCGGGATCGGGTATCTGAAGATGACTCATGTGGGAGAGCCCACCGGTTTCACAACAGCGGCTTACTTGTGCATCTCACTGACGCTTCTCACGACGACCCTCTCGGGCATCACGTTTGCGCTCGATCGTTGGTTGGGAGTGGCTTCGGCCATCACCGTCGTAGCTGTGGCGGTGATTCTGCTCTTTCCCGCTTGGGGCCTGACCGATCACTATTTCGATCCGGGAGATCCAGTGACGGCTCCTTTTCCAGCCGCAGCCACACTTCTCGAGGACGGTGCTCCTCGGATCTTTGTAGTGGCGGCTGCCGGAGGCGGAATTCAAGCCGCTGCCTGGACCGCGACAGTGCTCACGAGACTGGATCAGGCCGTCCCACAATTTCGCGGCTTGCTGCGGGCGATCAGCGGAGTTTCGGGCGGCTCTGTGGGTGGAATGTATTACCTCACCTCTTTTCCAGGCTCTAGCCTGAGTGACGAGAAGGCCGAAGCCGTCCGGCAGCAGGCGATGGCTGGTTCACTGGACGAGATCACGGCCGGCCTGACGTTTTACGAAGTCCTGCGGATTCCTCTGGCCAGCTTCTCTCGATTTCGTCTGCTGGATCGGGGGTTGGCCATGGAAAGCACTTTTGCCGCCCGTTCCCAGCTCGGATCGGTGAGTCTGGCCGATTGGGCCGCTGAGACCGGTCCGGGTCGCCGACCGGCAATAATATTAAACTCGGTCGAAGTGGAGACCGGCTGGCCCGTGCTTTTCTCCACCACCCAAATCCGTTCTTCTTTCGAACAGGAGCAGCTGGGCTCTGAACGGGAGGTCAACCTTTTCCGCCTTGGTCCCAGCGGGATCAAGATTCCGACAGCCGTACGTCTCTCGGCCTCGTTTCCCTTTGTGACCCCGGTGGCTCGACCGCTAGGTGACGCTTCCGAGACTTCTATCGGTCGCCTCCATCTAGCTGATGGAGGGTACTATGACAACTTCGGAGTGACCGCGCCCGCCCACTGGCTGAACGATGCTTTGGAGAGTTCCTCTCAACTGCCGGCCAAGGTGCTGCTGCTTCAGATTCGCTCCTTTCCTCCCGGCCACCGGAAACACCCATTGCGGAGCTTCCTCTTCCAGTATTACGCCCCATTGACGACTCTGCTCAGTGTACGGGAGGAGGCGCCGAGGATTCGCAATCAGGAATACCTGAGGGTGCTCCGGGGGTATTGGAAACGAAATGGCCGCTCGGTAAAGATCCAACTGGCCACGATCGACTTTCTTCCCGAAGAGATGAGCCGTTGCGCCCGGCGCGAACCACCCCTATCCTGGCGACTGCGGGAAGATCAGAAGGAGTGCATTGCCGAAGTCTGGAATGCCCGCCGCTCCGAGGCCATTGCCGCGGTTGAAGGTTTCCTGCAATAAAGAACGCCTTTGCGCCAGGGCATTGCGCAAGGCGCCTTGGAGTGCGTCGAGAATCGACGCCTTGCAGTAGCGCAGGCATTCTGCCTGCCAGTAGCCCAGCCAACCCGAGTATCGCGCCTGAAGTGTCAGCGAGGAAGGTTTCCCCTTTTCTTGCCAGGAATGATCGAACGCCATCTTGGGGGCTAAGATGACCCTTGATCTGTGGAATGACGAGAATACCTCGGACAGGCTGCCAACGAAGTTTCACTACGCCTCAGACCGGCTAGGAGGCCACAAAGAATGTGGGAGCCGCCTTCGCGCGGCGAATCTGCTGGCCTGGCCAGCAGGCCGGGATCATCCGTTCTGACTGTGTTACCCACCCTCGGGCTCCTCGACAGAGTGCATGACTATGACTGCGGTGCCCTCGGGCGTGAACGAAACCTTGTCAGAGCGGTGCTTCCGGCCCTTCGCTTCGAAAACGCGTGAATGATCCGGGTTGAACTGGGTAACTCCACGCTACGACCCACATCTTTCCTCGCTACTCCGAATACAAGCTCCGGGTTAGAGTCTCTCCCTGGATGGCACTGAAGTGATTTCGGAGGTGTGGGGTCCTTCCCAGGCCGCGAACGAACCTTTAGGTTCGGATTTAACAAGATTGTTTTCAACAAGATCGCCGCCTGGAGGCGCCTCCCACGGTGCTGAAACGCGGCTTTCCTCTGCGACATCATCTCCCCCTTTGTGGCTCACGGGAACTCAGTTTCTTTTCTGAAACGATCCGGCCTACCCGGAATCACATGCGGTGCATGATTTGCAGGCTGGAAGAAGCTGTCTCAAAACTAGCCAGAACGGCAGTTTCGCTTCTCGGGAAAACAGAGTTTCAAAACCGTTGGAGGCACCTTCCCAGGCGGCGATCTTATTGAAAATAAGAGCTTTGTAGTCGGACCTGACGGTCCTTTCGCGGCCTGGGAAGGCCCCACGACTCTGAAATCACGCTCTTGGAGCTTGCCAGGGAGGTTTTGAGACAGCTTGTGAAAGCCCGCACTACTCTCACGAATAGAAATCCGAGATGGCTGCGACCACCCGATCTTGTTGCGCCTCGGCCAGCTCTGGAAACATGGGAAGTGAAAGCACTTCCCGGGCGGCCTTCTCGGCCTCCGGAAAAGAGCCGTCCCCCAGTCCCAAGTCGGCGTAAAGAGGCTGAAGGTGCATGGGGACCGGGTAGTAGATCATGCTCCCGATGCCGCTCTCTTGGAGATGGTTCTCGAGGTCGTCCCGCCGCTCCGCCCGAATCGTATATTGGTGATAGACGGCGTGGGCCGCCGGGGCTTCCACCGGCTCCGTAACTTGAGGAAGTGACGCCAACAAGCTGTCGTACCTGGCCGCCAGCTGACGCCGCTTCTCATTCCAGCCTTCCAGGTAATTCAATTTGACCCCAAGGACGGCGGCCTGCAAAGAATCGAGTCGACTGTTAAAGCCCAGGCGATCCGCAACATATTTCTGAGCACACCCGTGGCGTCGCAGCAGGTCGAGCTTGTCAGACAGCGCCGGGTCGTTAGACACGACCATACCGGCATCGCCGTAGGCACCCAGGTTCTTCGTGGGATAGAAGCTGAAGCAGCCCAGATGACCAAACGTACCGACCTGATGTCCATCCCAGCTGGAGCCTATGGCCTGGGCGCAGTCTTCGATGACCCAAAGGTTGTGGGCTCGGCAAAAGCGCAGAATCTCTTCCATGTTGCAGGGCTGCCCATAGAGATGAACCGGCACAATTGCCCGGGTCTTGGTAGTCAGGGCCGACTCGAGTTTTGAGACATCGATGTTGAACGTGGCCGGGTCGATGTCTACAAAGACGGGCGTAGCTCCGGCCCGGGTAATCGTGTTCGCACTGGCGATAAAGCTGAAGGGAGTCGTGATCACTTCGTCCTCGGGTCCGATTTCTAGCGTGGCGAATGCCAGCCGCAGAGCGTCAGTTCCGGAAGCCAGGCCCAGGGCGTGAGCACAACCGACAAAGTCGGCGATTTGCTCCTCGAACGCCTTGACCTGGGGGCCGAGAATGAAGGAAGTTTGGGCGAGGACTCCGCGAATGGCCTCATCGAGCTCGTTCGCCAGAGCGGAGTGCTGTTGTTTTAGGTCCAGCGCAGGAACGAATTCCAAAGTTTCGATTTTCGACATAAGGGATATTGTTTCATAGGTACTAGGCACCTCTAAGAGGCAACTTCTTAACAGCCGAGTCAAGTTTCCCAAGAGCAGCCGAGAAAGCGGTCTTCAATCCCAAGGGGATTGCGGCCTCTAGCCCAGGGTTGTCCCCAACCCTGGTGACGGAGATGAGGGGTTCCCAACCCCAACGGGGTTGCGTCTTACCCAGCTCGAGTAGTCGCAGAACACGAAACCCATTCAGGGTTTGGTTGTCGGTGTGCTGTCGACTCCAGGGTTGCGGACAACCCTGGGCTGGAAGACGAAATCCCTTCGGGATTGACAGCTTCCCGTGACCATGTGCTCGACGGTTTGAGGTGCAGTGAAACTTCGCTAGGAGCCATGTTCCAGAAACAGTTCTTTCGGAGCCCGAAGCGTCAGCGAGGGAGCGATTCGGAAAATCAAGCTATGGCAGCGGCAACCCTCTCAGTCTGCAATGCCCAAGCATTGCAGACGCCCGCGGGAATCCTCCTGGTATCGCTCCCCACTCTCGGGGCAGATCCAGCAGCCACCGGCATCGCGATCCACGAGACGGTGACCGTGCCGGCTCATCCAACCTTGTTGCCGGGCAGGAACTCCCAGCATCAAGGCGAAGGGCGCGACGTCGGAGGCGACTACCGCCCCCGCCCCAACGAAGGCATAGGTTCCAATTTCGTACCCGCAAACGATGGTAGCGTTGGCCCCAATCGTGGCTCCCCGGCGCACCACCGTCGGCTTATACTCCGAGCGTCGAGCGACTTCCGAGCGGGGGTTGATGACGTTGATGAAGACGCAGGAAGGCCCACAGAAAAAATCATCTTCGAGAACGACTCCAGTGTAGATCGAGACATTGTTCTGAATCTTGACGTTGTTGCCGATGATGACATCCGAGGCCACAAAGACGTTTTGGCCTAAGCTGCAATCTCGTCCCAATTGCGAGTTCTTCATGATGTGACAAAAGTGCCATATCTTGGTGCCCTCTCCGATCCTGCAAGGCTGATCGACAAAGGAACTGGGATGCATGAATTAGTTTCCTTCACTCCCCATTGACTCGCTCCGCCCCTGGCCGCACCGGATCATTCATGCAAGAAATTGGAATCGCTCCCTCGCTCATGCATCAGGCTCCGTAGGAATGTCTTGAAGCTCAGCTGGCGCTTGGCCCGGCAAACCAACCTGCCAAGCTGCAAGGGAGTGATTTCGGAGGTGAGGGGCCTGCCAGGCCGCGAGAAAGGTCGTTGTCCGACCAGCATAAAAGTCTTGTTTTCACTAAGATAGACGCCTCAGAAGGCGCCTCCCACAGTTCTGAAATTTCGTTTTTCTGAAGAGTCAGACTGCCTGCTCTGGCGAGTTTTGAGACGCTTGATCCTGCCTGTGATCCCTCTCTCTGGGCTTCTAATTCTCAACTTTCAAATTCCTCGTCCTCTGTGCTCCGCTCAAGCTCCGCCTCAAACCGGCTAGCCCGGATTATGCAAGAGATCCGGATTCGAGTGGATTGGGGACCAGAAAAAATGCCGTAGCTCTCTGATATAAAAGGGTTTATTAAACAAATCCTTATCGGAGAACTACGGCAATGTCAAACCCAGTCTGTCAGACCACCCTGGCATTTCACTCGCACACACAAATCACGGCTCGTTTTGATGGTGGGAACCTGACTTCCGATGCCGGATGGCTGTTGTTTGGTTCCCTGGATCGGCAAGATCGACTCTGCGAGGACTTCAGTTCGTTGTATTGCGGATAGCCGGGACCAACGCTACGTTCGTCATGAGCAGTTAAAGCTGATCCGACAACGAGTCTTTCAGATCGTTGCCGGGTACGAAGACTGCAATGACGCGGACACGCTGCGCTCGGATCCCATGCTCAAGACCGTCTGTGATCAGTTACCTGAGAGCGATCCTGACTTGGCCACCCAAGCAACTTTTTCCCGTTTGGAAAACTCTGTCAGCAAGAAGGATCTCATGCGTCTGAGCCGGGGGTTCCTACAGCGTTATGTCCGCTCGCTGAAGAAGAGACTCCCCGACCCGGTCATCTTGGACCTGGACAGTACTGACGACCACACTCACGGCCAGCAGGAATTCTCTTTTTACCGCGGCTATTACCGAAACCACATTCTGCATCCTTTGCTGATCTTCGATGCCGTTACGGGGGACCTGGTCACTGTCGTATTGAGGCCTGGAAACAAGGGGGCTGCCTCTCACATCGTTCCTATTCTGAAACGAATCGTGAAAGCCATTCGACGAGAAGTTGGCAAGGAACTTCAAATTGAGATCCGGGCCGACAGCGGCTTTGCCACGCCTCGGCTCTACGAGTTCTGTGAATCTGAAGAGAACAAACTCCAATATGTCATTGGGTTAAGCCGGAACCCCCGCCTGCAACGGATGGTCGAGCCGATGCTCGAGTCGACTCGACTCAGGTTCGACGAGTTCGAGGAAAAACAGCGTCAGTTTGACGAGTTTCTTTATCGAGCCGGCAGCTGGGATCGATTCCGTCGCGTCATCGTCAAAGTGGAAGTCGACCATCGGGGGATCAATCGTCGCTTTGTGGTCACCAACCGAGACGATCTCTCTTCCCAGTCCCTTTATGATCACTACACCGATCGAGGACAGTCGGAGAACTTCATCAAGGCTTTTAAGAACCATCTGAGTATGGATCGGCTGAGCTGTCATCGATTCCTGGCCAACCAGTTTCGACTTCTCCTGCATGGGCTGGCTTACCAGATGTTCGTCCGACTCCGCGATTATCTGTATGGAACCCCCTGGCAGACACTCGAAATCGAAACTTTGCGTCGCCGGGTCCTCAAAATTGGGGCGCGGGTTCGACAAACCACTCGACGCATCTGGGCCCATCTTTCCTCCGGCTTTCCGGAGCAGGCCCTTTTCCTCCTCGTCTTGAATCGCCTTAACTCCAGCTAGCCTCTCCTAGCTCCCGAATGATCGTTTAGGACACTCATTCAGGCCCAACTCCGTCTGAAATTCACTCCCCCACCTACTCCACACGGCTTGTCCACAGAGATCCCTCGAAAATCCGCCTGTCGCACCTTCGATCTCCCGATTTGGGCCACTTTCGACTCTCTTTTCAACTCCGGCCTACGGTTCTTGCATAATCCGGGCTAGGAGGCCACAAAGAACGTGGGAGCCGCCTTCGCGCGGCGAATCTGCTGGCCTGGCCAGCAGACCGGATTCGGCTGATGCCAAGTTCACCGGACTAAGCTGGCTCCCACGTTCTAGGACTGACAATGTCAGCACGACCCGAAAACTTGACTTGTCTGTAAAGAAGTGGCCCTTATAGGCTCCTAGGCTACGGGCTCCGTGGAGAATCCGTACAACCATGATCCTATTCTCGGTTGGCCGATAGACAATGACGAATTTCTCGGCGATCACTTCTTGCTGGCTTGGAAAGGACGACCTGTCGAATCATGCAGTATGTTTGTTCTGCAGGTTTTCCAGGGCGTCTAGTTCTTTGTCCCATTCGCGGAAGAAGGTTCCGCTATCCAGGTAGGACATTGTAGTACAGGCGTCAGCGAGCCGGAACGACTTATGGGGTAGGGGTCACACGACCCTCTCGTTCCTCGGCCCGTCAAGGCAATGCAGTCCCTTTCTCCGGGCTTTCTGATCTTTGAACCTCAGATGTCAGGCGTCAGATCCTGGGCGAGCCGAGCAAAGGCGACTGCCTTGAAGCCGCCCCTGAGAAGAAAAGAGTCTTCTCCGGCGTGAACCAGGATCAGTTCGTCCAGGTCGAGAATCTTGGCAGCCGAATGCATCGACCGGGTGGTGCCGGGAGAGGTGGTCCGCTTGAACTCAATGCCAATTCGCTTCTGCCCTCGGACAATCAGCAAATCGAGTTTCGCACCACTGTGGGCGCCCCAGAAAAAGCACTCTTCGGGGAGGGCGCCAAGCCGTTGGATGACTTCTGCAAGCGCGTATCCTTCCCACGAGGCTCCAACCTTGGGGTGCCCGTGCAGAGCGGCCTCGTCCTCAATACCCAGCAGCGAGTGTAAAAGACCCGAATCACTTATGTAGACCTTCGGAGACCGCACCTGACGCTTGCTGATGTTCTCGTGCCAGGCAGGCAATTGCCTGACCACCAGGGCACTGGTGAGCATATCGAGATAACGTCGCACTGTTGTAGCGGCAACTCCGAAGGCTCGCGCCAACTCGGCGCCGTTCCAGAGCTGGGCATGATAGTGAGCCAGCATCCTCCAGAAACGATGGAGTGTAAGACTCGGAATCTGAATCCCCAATTGTGGAATATCGCGCTCCAGGAAAGTTCGAATGAACTCTCGGCGCCACTCGGCACTTTCACCTTCATTAGAGGCTAAAAAGGAGCGCGGAAAGCCGCCTCTTAGCCAGAGTGGTTCCCTGGCTGAAACTCCCACCTCTTCCAGTGAAAGACCACCCAGTTCATGCACAGCAATTCTCCCGGCAAGTGATTCGGAGCTCTGACGAAGCAAGGATGGAGAGGCGCTCCCCAGCACGAGAAACCGAGCCTTGGAGTGGGGCCTGTCCACTAGCACGCGAAGGACCGAAAAGAGTTCGGGACGCCGCTGTACCTCGTCGATCACGACAAGCCCTGCTAATGAACCTAACGCCAGCATCGGTTCCTCGAGCTGGGCCAGATGGCCCGGATCCTCGAGGTCGAAGCGCCGGGAGGGCCCCTGCCAGGTCCTGGATAACTCTCGGGCTAGAGTCGTTTTTCCGACCTGTCGAGCGCCAATAATGGCAACGACGGGAAAAATCGAAAGCAAATAGTCTAACCGGTTCAGGTGCCGCTCTCGGGGGATCATGGGCGCATCATAGTTGAAAAACGACTTCTATTCGCTCATTTTTCAGGCTTGTGGGGCAATTTGGGTAGCTGCCAACGGACCTTTAGCGACTTTTCTCGGGCTCTCGTCCGTAGCAAAGTATGTGGCTAGACCAAGGCGACCGCTCCCTGTGCTCACGTTGCGCTTGGCCAAGATCTTTCGGAGCCCGAAGCGTCAGCGAGGGCGCGATTCGGGACCTCAAGCTTCAAATTGCCGAAGGCCTTGGAGTGCGGAGTACGGCTCCGCCTTTTGCACCAACGCGTCGATTCTGTATCCATTCGATAGACCTGTTGGTAAGAATCCGACTGATTTGACCACGAAGGCCACGATGAGCACGAAGGGGGAGAAGGGTCGTGAAATGGTGTTTTCGTGGGAGAGGCAGTCGTCGAGCGCATCTGTTCATGGAATAGCGGGGATTCTCCGGATTTGATCTCCACCCCGGTTTCCCCTTCGTGTTCTCTGTGATCTTCGTGTGAATAGTCCGGATCGTCTTGACTTTCAACTCACCATCTTCGTGGTAAAGAGGGCCGCTCTGAGCCCATGTCCAGATTTCAAACAAAAAGCCTCTGCGACCTTTGCGTCTCTGCGACCTCTGCGATGCCAGTTCTTCCGTATGCCACGAAAGAAAGATGGGGAGGCGTGCCGGAAGAAAGCACCCCTTTTCGGGCTTAGAATCCTCAACTTTAGGGTTCTTCGTCCTCTGTGCTCTGCACAAGCTCCGCCGCTAGGCTCCGAGCTCCGTGGAGAATCCGTACAACCATGATCCCATTCTGGGTTGGCCGGTAGACAATGACGAAGCTCTTCATGGTGACGAAGTATCGGAAGGTATAACCCGCGGGATCGAGTGCCGCGTTGGTCCGCCCGATCCAGGGAGACTTGGCGAGTGTATTTAGCACCGCCTGGAAATGATCGCGCAGACGGCGTGCCTGCAGGAGGCCGAACCGTTCGACGGTATAAGCTGTGATTTCTCTGCGATCACTTCTGGCTGCCTTGGAGAGGACGACCTGCCGAATCATTAAGTATGTTTGTTCTGCAGGTTTTCCAGGGCGTCAAGCTCCTTGTCCCATTCGCGGAAGAAGATCTCGCTATCCACGGCCTCCCCCCGGTCGAGTTCACGGGCACCCTCAAGTATGAGCCCGCGAGCTCGCTCGATCTCTGCCTGGCGTCTTTCCTTTTGGTCTTCGAGTAGCCGAATTGCCTCCCGTACGACCTCGCTTGTCGACTGGTAACCTCCCGAGGCCACGCAAGAAGCGAGGAACTTAGCCTGCTCGGGCGTGAAAGATACGCTGATGTTCTGGCGTTTTGACATTGTCCTCAGTCCTGTAAGACATTGTAGCACAGCCGTCAGCGCCGTGACCTTGGGATCTTGCAATGGATCACCTGGTTTTCTCCAGACCAGCGAATAGAGGAAGAGAACATGAAGTCTTGGCCGATCTTCAGCCAGCACAAACGGATCAATACGATCTCCATGTGGTGGGAGGCATCCTGAAGAAAAGCCATGACCCTTTCTCCGGGCTTCACCTCTGAACAGTTTGTCAGAGACCGCGAATGCGGAATTCGACGAGGACGGGAATCTGGCAAACGCAGATGAAGTGGAGGCGGCCTTCGCCCAACTGGCCATTGACGCGGGAGTCGATCCCCAGCTGGCTGCGACCACCTTCGTGGCAGGCCGGAGCTCGATTGAGACTGATGTGCGTATTACTGAAGAGCCCGGGACTCTCATGGATCGGTGACCCGGAAAACGATCCCTGTAACGTCATCGTGGTCGTTGGGCAACTCAACATCGAGACGGCGAATACCGTGACCTTCAGCCTGGTGGTAGGAATGCTCTCCCCCTTTCACTATGCCCAATATGGCGACGGGGGAGGGCTCTTCAGCCAGGTGCTCCTCTTCGGCTTGGGAGAGGGTGCTTCCAACGCCAACCTGGCCCTGCGCGGAAATGACGGTAACGCTCTCGCGACCGACCTAAATGGAGAAGCGGTCAATGGTCCCCTGTCGGTCGCGATCCCTGATGGTGGATTGACCCGCCCGCGCAGTGACGGCCTTGGAGTCCTGGCAGCCGGTTCAGGCACGGTTGTCCCGCAGTCTCCACTGAGTGGAGTCATTCTCTTTGGAGGCGTAGTCGCCCTGGCGGGAGTTGGAATCAGTCCTCGCCTTTCAGCATTCGTGGCTCCAATGGAGGCAGGCGATAACCTGAACACCGGCATTGCTATTGCCAACGTCAGCACTGAGGTGATCACGGTCCGTCTGCAACTGTGTGATGAGGAAGTCAACCTGCTGGCCACGGTAACAGAGGACCTGCCGGGTCTGGGACATCTAGCCCAGTTCGTCAACCAGTTCATTTGGGACTCGGGAATCGATTTCTCCAACTTTCGAGGATTGCTCAAAGCCCGTGCCCCCCAACTGATGGCGGCCACAGTGATCCAGACCCGAACGGGGGAGTTTGCCACCATGCCGGTCGCGGAGCTGCCGAATGACATTGGTCCTGCGACTCGATCGGTCGATTCTCAGGGAGCTGAGCCAGAGACTTTCACAGTCCTTTTGCCCAATTTGGAGATGGCCTGGATCAGATCTTCAGCCAGATCCTGCTCATCAACCCCGACCCAGACAATGCCGTTTCGGGCACCCTCTTTCTGACCAACGACGATGGGGATCCATTGAGTGTGGACCTGCATGGTGAAGTGGTCACCGGGGAACTCGACTTCACGGTGGCGGCTGGTGGTTTGACGCTCCTGGAGACCGACGGCATGGGAGACATTACGGTGGGCGCCGCCAGAGCGGTCTCAGACGGCCCTTTGGCGGGAGTGATCCTCTTTGGAGGCCCGACTGGAGTGGCGGGAGTGGGCGAGAGCCTGGGCTTGAGGACGGGCTTTCTGGCTCCTGTGGAATCAAATACAGCCGCAATGATCAACACCGGACTGGCAGTCTTGAATGTCAACGACGTCGATACGACATTGATCTTCACCCTGCGGGATGCCGAAGGCACGGTAGTCGCCACTGGTGAGCTGATGCTATCGCCGGGAGGTCATCGAGCGCTCTTCATCGACGAGATCGACTGGGAAATGGATCCAGACTTGAGTGACTTCGAAGGGGTTCTGGAAGTGGACAGTGGAGGAGCCGAGGTGGCTGCCACTGTCATCCAGAACTGCCCCGGCCAATTCGCCGCCATGCCGGTCTCCCCTTTGCTGCGGGGTCTGACACCTGCAGCGAATTAAGCAAGCGGGACGCTTGCAAGGAGCACTATGTCGCGGAGGACGAGCTGCAGAGCCAGGCGTGGTCATCAGCGTGGTGGACATGCCGAGGAAGTTGTGAGCAGGCTTTTGTCCATCCCCGCACGCCACAATGCCTTCCAATTGCCTTACTGGCCAGTGATCACTAGGATTGGATAGAGTCTCAATTCCTGACAGCGGAGTGCTCATGTCGAGTGCTCCGATGCAGGGTGGAGAAGAGTCGGGCTGACTTCCGTTTACCGTGACGACCACAACTTGTTGCACAGCAGAAACTTGTGGGTCGGCTGAATATTTTGACCTTACGGGCTCCATCGGGCAGGGATCTCCCCGGTTATCCAGTACGTGGTTCGGAAGATGCTGGCCAATGAGCCGGAGCAGCGTTACCAGTTGGTTCGGGAGATTCACACGGACCTTGTCGCATTGCAGCAGGATACGGGTTCGGCAGCGGTTCTCGCGGGGCAGATCCAGAGGACGCGGCCCGCAAAATGGCAAATTTCACTGCCGTGGGCTGTGGTCACAGTAGTAGCCCTTCTCGCGTTTTGGAGACCGTGGGAAAGCTCGCCTGAGCCGGCTAGGCTGGCGGCAGTGCGGAAAGGTGTATCGCAAGGAGAGGGGATCAACCGCAAGCGCCACGGCCTCTACGCAAATAGTCTCTCGCCATTGATTCAGGGTTGTTCTCCGTATTCGGCGCTCTGAGTCTTGCTGAGGGCGGCAACTGAAACGTCATGAATCTTCGAGCGAAATCGCCCCAGTTTTCTTTCCAGGTTCCGAAAGGCCCAGACGCCGAAGGAGATATAATACTCGGATCCAAAGCTAAAGGCAGGGGCCCCAGGGAGAGCTAATCTCCAAAACAGACTGGTTTTCCTACTCCCCTCTGGGAGTAGGTCGCGGAATCCGATCAAACTCACGCAGCTTTTTGAGGGAGGAAGAAATGAGGACATATTGTCTCCTTTTGGTTTCACTGGCCCTGGCGGCTGAAGTGCCCGCAACAGCGCAGCGCAGAATCAGCCTCGATGACCTAGTCCGGCTCCAGGATGTCTCCAATCCGCAGGTCGCACCCGACGGAAATTCGGTGCTCTACACCGTCTCAAGTGCGGATCCTGCAGCCGACAGACGGCAAACCGACATTTGGATGGTGAGCTGGGACGGTTCCCAGATCATTCAGCTTACTTACAGTCCCGATACCGAATCATCCGCGCAGTGGAGTCCCGATGGGAAGTTCATTTCATTTCTCTCTTCGCGTCCAGGCAAGGCCAAAGGGACGCAGGTCTGGCTGCTGGATCGACGCGGCGGGGAAGCGCTCCAACTGACGGATGTCAAAGGTGCAATCGCCAGCTACGAGTGGTCCCCGGATTCAAAGAGGCTCGCCCTCGTTATGACAGTAAGTGATGAGCGTGAGGATGCAGCGCCCGGAGAGGGAGCGGCGGCGCCCCTTCCGAAGCCCATTGTCATCAACCGTTACCGCTTCAAGCGGGATCGCATTGGCTATATCAGCGGTAAATCTCGCCGCCGCATCTTCCTCTATGACATCGCAACCCGGAAGGCAGCGCCGCTGACCAGGGATATCGAGTATGAAGAGCAACTCCCTGCATGGTCACCGGATGGCACGAAGATCGCGTTTGTCAGCAACCGGGACGCGAACTGGGAGCGCACCGTCAACACTGATGTGTGGGTCGCCAATGCGCAGGCCGGATCTGCGATTCGCAGACTCAGCACGCATCCCGGCTCTGATGGGAGACAGCTTGCCTGGAGCCCCGATAGCACCCTGGTGGCCTACCTTCAGGGCAGTGAGCCGAAGTACAATTTCCACAGAATGACCCGGCTGGCGGTAGCGCCGGTCAACGGCGGGGCGCCGCGCTTGCTGATCGAGGAACTCAACCGCGGCGTCTCGGCCCCGCGCTTCAGCGAAGACGGCGGATCGATTGAATTCCTGGTGGCCGATGACCGGTACGTATACGCCGCCACTGTACCGGTCGTGGGGGGAGCGATGGAGAGGCTGACCGGCAACGAGCGAGTAATCCAGAGCCACTCGAGCAGCGGTAGTCATACAGCTATGCTCGCTTCTTCGAACGATGCGCCTGCAGAGATTTTTGCTTGGGAAGGCGGCTCGATGCGAAAGCTCACAACGCACAACGATGGGCTGATGGCGGAGTTGCACCTTGGCGGATCTGAAGATGTGAGTTTTAACAGTAAGGACGGAACCGAAGTGCATGGCATTGTGGTAAAGCCCCCTTTTTATGAGGCGGGCAAGCCATATCCCACGCTCGTCCGTATCCACGGCGGCCCGACGGCGCAGGATACTCACCGATTCAGTTTCGAGCGCCAGCTATTTACGGCTCACGGATACGTGGTCCTCGCAGTCAACTATCGGGGCAGTTCTGGACGCGGCGCCGCATACAGCGAAAGCATTTTTGCCGACTGGGGCAATAAGGAGGTTATGGATGTGCTGGCGGGCGTCGACTATCTGGTCGCCAGTGGGATTGCAGACCCGCACCGCCTGGGGATTGGCGGGTGGAGCTACGGTGGCCTTCTGACCAACTACGTCATCGCGAGCGATACACGGTTCAAGGCAGCCATCAGCGGGGCTGGCAGTGCGAACAAACTCGCGCTTTATGGCCACGATCAGTACGTATATCTCTGGGACAGCGAGTTCGGGCCACCCTGGGAGAACCTCGACCTCTGGATCAAGTTCTCCTACCCCTTCCTCAAAGCCGACAAGATCAAGACCCCGACCCTGTTTCTAGGAGGGGAAAAAGACTTCAACGTGCCGATCATCGGAGGAGAGCAAATGTACCAGGCTCTCAAGAATCTCAGCGTCCCAACAGAACTCGTGATCTATCCCAATCAATTCCATGGATTGAGGCGCCTAAGCTTCATTCGAGACCGCTATGAACGGTATCTGGCTTGGTACGACAAGTACCTGCAAAAATGAGTGAAAAAAGGTTTTGGCTCAAAAGTGGGCCATTGAGCCGGGCTGTCTAGGAGTCAAAGCTTGATTGTCGGAGGTTCACGATCTGATCACACGATCAAGTCGCCCGTGATCGATATTCTCTAACGGGCTTTGTCAAGTTGCTGGCGGCCAATCGACTTGAAGGCAGCGTACTCCCCCGTATGGTGAAAATACTCGGTCGTGCAGCAGATCCTTTTGATAGAAGGCTTTCAGGGCGTGCGAGCGTCAGAATCTCGGGCGACTTCCATTGAGAATCCAGCTTTGAAAACGGGCTTCCCGCTTTGAAGTAACTACACCGACACAGCAGTGGCCGCTTGACCTACTCCACTCTGGTGCATCAAGAGTCTCCGATTAAGCGGCGCTTCGATAGTAGTGCCGAAGCAGGCCGCCCAGCCTATTTCGGCACCTGACATCGCCGTCTGTACGGCCTACTTCCTCTCCAGGATCGATAATTAGGTTTCCGAGCCCTTGATGATTGCGCTCTGTGTGGAAGTGTCGGCCGAACTCTCTTAGGGCCCGAAGCAATGACACTTCACCAAAGAAAATCAGACGGTTGAGACATTCAGATTTGAGGGAGCGCAGGAAGCGTTCTAAGTAAGCATTGAGATTAGGACTCTTAGGGTCCCACTCTGGGATGGGTGAACCCCCTCGCCTTTAGGCGAAGCCTTCAGGAGGCTTGGGGTACTATTCTGGTGTGACGGAGTACCGAAGAAGCTCGCATGCAGTATTTCGGCTGAGATATCACTTTGTGTTCATCACGAAGTACCGCAAGCCGGCTCTTCGTGGGGATATTGGGAAAGAGGTGCGGGACTTGACGCGAGAGATCTGCCGAACGCTGGACATCGAGATTGTGAAGGGGCATGTACGACCCGACCATGTGCATTTGCTGTTGGATGTGCCGCCAAGATTGGCGCCGAGCAAAGTGATGCAGGCGATCAAAGGGAAAACGTCGCATCATCTACTGCAGGATCACCGCAAGTTGCGGAAGGAGTTTTGGGGGCGACATCTTTGGGCACGAGGCTACTTCGTAGCGACGACGGGGAATGTGAGCGATACGATGGTAGCGGAGTATATTGAAACCCAAGATGTCGAGACCCGAGACGACGATTTTCGGGTCACTGAGTAGTAAGCCTGCGAGCGGAGCGAGGTCTTTAGGCGACTTCAGTCGCACGTCGAATCCACCGCCTTCAGGCGGTGGAGAGTGGGCCCCTTCTCAAGCGGTAAGACCACCACCTCGATGTCGCTGGACTTCAAGATCCGACGCAACGGAAAGTGCTTCGTGTCGCGGTCCAGGATGATGTGAGTTGAAAGGCGCAAGAAACCGTCGACACAGTCGGTCCGGTTTCTTCCGACTTGCTGCATCCATTCAGAGTTGGGGTGAGGCGTCGCACCCGCGATTTCAATGCGCCGAGTCTCTAGATGCATCACCACTAGAATGTAGAACGTGACCAGTCCTGACCGAGTCCAGACTTCGACCGTGGTGAAGTCGGCGGCTGCGATCGAATCCCAATGAGCACTGAGGAAGGTACGCCAGTCGGTGCGGGTCTTACGCTCAGGAGCCGGCTCAATACCGTGCGCCTTGAGAATGTTGCCAACCGTCGTGTCGGAGATCTTGAAGCCTACGTTGGCCAACACTCCTTGAATACGGTCATAGCCCCAAGCTGGATTCTCTCGAGCCAGGCGTAGGGTGAGATCGACGATCTGCCTCCCTACGCGTGGTCGGCCGACGGATTGCCGTTTGTCCGAGTGATCCCACTTGCGAGCGATCAACTCACGATGCCAGCGAAGCAGCGTGTCTGGTGTCACGATCTTGGCCAGTTTGTCGAGGCTTTTTCGGCCCAGCACCTTGCCTTTGACGGCCAAGCGTCGACGCTGGTCGTCGTTGAGCAGAATGCGGCGCTTGCCTAGCTTTTCTCTGAGTATCTGATTTTCAGTCAAAAGGTGCTCGATCGCATCCTGCTGGTATCGATTGATCCACCCAGCCAAGGTAAGGAGCAGCAGTTGCCAGGGCTTGAGAACGAAGTTCATGGTGGACTAGATGCTCACGTCGAGTGCTTAGACGCAAGGCGGAAGAAAGTTGGGCTGACTTCCGTTTGCAGTGACGACGATAACTTGTTGCACAACAGAGACTTGTGGGTCGGCTGAATATTTTGACCTTACGCGCTTTCAAGTATCAGGTCTATCGACTCTGGCTGCCTGCGCTCAGGCGTCGTAGCCAGCGTCATCGGATCACTGGAGAGCGGATGAATCGCTTAGCGGCAAGCTGGCTTCCTGCCCTGCGAGTTAGACACCCTTATCCCGAACAGCGACTGCGCGTTATTACCTGAGGTAGGAGCCCAGTGCGGTAGTTCCGCTCGCTGGGATCTGTGCGGGGGGCGATTCGAAAGGATCGTTCCTACCGCGACGGTTTGAGATTCAAATGGGTTCCATGGTTCAGGATCTCGACTGCTACACGCCTCTGGAGCTGATTTGACCCCAGCAGCAGCATGATGGCGTTGGCCCCGGAACGGTCACGACCGAGTCTTCGGAGAGGACGGTGTCGGCCTGCATGCGGTCATTCTACGCGCTTACAAGTCGAACTCTCGCCGTAAGTTACGACACGGCTGAATTTTCGGATAGGACGGGAGTGCCGAGGATCAAAAGTGGCGGAAAACAGCGACAAAAACGACTACGGCGCGTGAAGAGACTAAGGTGAATGTGGCTGCTTTTGGGCTCATGAGCTCATGATATGATTCCATCGTGCGTGAATTCAGCTTCACAGTAGTAATCGAACGTGATGAGGATGGACGGTTCCTGGCAGTATGTCCTTCCCTGCCGGGCTGCTACACGGAAGGGGAGACTCAGTCGGAGGCGAGCAGCCTCATAGAAGATGCCATTCGGTTGCACGTCGAGGATCGCCTGGACCGAGGTGAACCGATCTACGAAGAAGTCGGTGTCTCGCAAGTCAAGGTCGCTGTGTGAGCCCGCGCCTTCCGACCTTAAGTTCTCGTCAACTCATTCGAATTCTTGAAAAACATGGGTTTGCGAGTGTCCGCCAAAGCGGAAGTCACGCAATCTTTCGTCACAACGCTGGTCGCCGGACCACAGTACCCGTCCATAGCCAACGCGATCTTGGCCGAGGTCTGCTACGCCAGATCATGCGCGACGCGAAACTATCTGTGGAGGATCTGAGTTAGGCTGGATACATTCGCCTGTCCTCTCTGTCCGGCGTGGTTCGCAAAAATTCCATCCGAACCGATTTTGGTGGCATTGCAGCTTGATCAACCGAAGCTGGATCGGGCGCTCCCGATGCATCAGCTCATGTTGAACGCCTGATTGGAACGTTACGGCGCGAATGCCTCGATCACATGTTGATCTGGCAGAGAGAAAGCGAATGACAACAAAGGAGGTGAAACAAGTCTACTCAGTCTTAGAACCACGAGAGCGCTTGGTTGTAATGCTTGCTACCACTGGTGGGATGCGACCAGGTGAAATCTTCGCGCTCCAATGGAAGCACGTGAGACAAGATCACATCGAAATCCGGCAAAGAGTGTACCGAGGTGTGGTCGACTCACCAAAGACTCGGCATTCTGTGAGGAGGGTAGCATTGTCCGACCAGCTCCGGACTGAATTCCGAGACTGGAAGGCGATGTCACTCGATCCTGATCCCGAAGCGTGGGTGTTTCCATCGGAGAATCCCAGCAGTCCTATCCGCAGGGACAACTGCTGGAGGCGAAACATCGCCCCCCGCCTACACAAAGCGGGACTGGGGTGGGTGAACTTTCAAGTGATGAGACGTACCCACAGCTCCCTTATGAGGAAGCTTGATGTGGATCCCAAAATCGTTGCGGATCAGCTCGGTCACACCCTGGATGTGAATTTGAATGTGTACACGAAAACCCCGCTCCATCAACGGAGACAGGCGCTTAACACGCTCGAATTTGCTCTAAACAAATCCTTAATGGAGTAAGACCGGGTTTGAATAACCAGGCTGGATCCCCGTAAACCATTGAAAAGATTGGAGCGGGAGACGGGAATCGAACCCGCGACGTCCAGCTTGGGAAATTGGCTGTCGATTGAAAATAAAGAACATAGCGTCTATGGCGTCCAATCCAGACCATTACATCTAACCGAAAACACGAGATTTCCAAAAACGCGATTCTTAATGATGCCAAAGTGATGCCAATGCGATGCCAGCTCCCCCGCCCAAGAAATCCACGCGCAGAATTTGGATCGCCAACCCATCGTCGAAGCGCCACACTGCTTGCGTAGGCGTTGAAGCTGGTCCGGTCGAAGACCCTAGGTTGCTTGATGGTGTTGCGGTACGGTGCCATAATCTAGCCATGGGTAAGACTCCTCTGGATATCGCCTCCCTGAGTAGGGACGAGCGTCTGACGCTCATTGAGGAGCTTTGGGAGAGCCTCGATTCGTCTAAGGCTGTGCCCGTCACGCCTGCGCAAAGGGCTGAGCTCACTGCACGTTCTGACGCACTCAAATGTGGAAGACTCGAAACGCTGAGTGTCGACGACGTTTTAGAGGCGATCCGTTCTCGACATGTACAAGGTTGAAATTGCGGCTATTGCTGCACTTGAGCTTGCCGAAGCCCACGACTGGTACGAAGGGCAAAGAAGAGGGCTTGGGGAAGATCTACTTTGCGAGTTTGAGCGGCTACGTTCTCGACTTGCACAAAATCCGCTTATGTATCCGGTCGTTGAAGGCAAGACTAGGCGTGCGGTTGTTCAACGGTTCCCCTACGGCATCTTCTACGTGGTGGGTAGCCATCGGGTCGTTATAACAGCTTTTCTCCATGGGAAAAGGGATCCGAGGCATCTAACTCGATAACTTTGGGGATAACGTCCGGGTGTAGTAATCCCGGTTGTCTCCATCGACATCCTAGACTCTGAGCGTCGAGTTCTCGACAACCTCACAATAGCGGTTGCGTGGTGCCCCCTCTACAATTAGGTTGAAGTTCTCAACGCGTTGGTCATGATCTGGGCATGACTGCCATTTCCCGACCTCAGTGTTGCTACGCTCACCGGCTCAAAGAACTCGTCCGAACCAGTAGAGATCTCTCCCTGGCCCCGTGGTCCGCAATTATTCGATTCGCCATGGATTTCAGAGCTGCAGCGTTGTCCAGTCAAGTGTCGGATGCTCGGTCATGTTGAAATGGACAATCTTCCGACTCGAGATGCCATAATGAGGAAAACATAGAAGGCACGAAAGCCGACGGTATGCTGTACGCAGAAGTCATAGGACCAAATAGCCTTAGACTGGTTTCTCAGGAAGGTTCGCCACGCCTGAGAGTCGCGAGAGCCTGGACGGCCCATGACCCTGTACTTTCGGATCGTAGCCGGGGAATGTCTGATGCCAAACTTGAGCTCCAATTCCAAGGCAATCCGATCCTCACCATACTCAGGATGATCCGAGGAGATCCGCCGAATGAACTGAATGTGCTTCATCGGAATTGATGGCCGGCCAACCCTGCCCCTTGACTTCCTCCTCCAGAGCTCTCGAGACTTTGGCTTCCTCCATTGGATTACGGTTTCAGGCCTGACGACGAACAACTCGGATCGCCAGTCTTTCCACAGCCTTGAAACTGTGTGAACAGCCGATCCCTGTTTTTCAATCTCGGCTTCTACGCGCTGCGCTGGTAGACCGCGAGCTGCTGACGATACAGGGCGAGCCTCACCGCGAATCTCCCGGTTGAACCACACGAAAGCTAACAGATTGATGGCTTGAGCCAGAAGGAGCAGGAGCTGCACATTCATCCCAAAAGCCTGGGCCGATCAAACTGCAAATGCCACTAGAATCGCACTGGATGGAGTTTTTGCGGACCACGAGCATTTTTTCTTGAAAAAACGCCCTAGTGACAGCCTGACAGAACTGACAAAAGATGTCTGGAGAGGTGATCTCTTTGTCGTCACTCTCTGGCAGCAATCCGATGACGAGCTGCTTCAAGGTGGAGCAAGGCATCGGAAATGTGGATGATGTTGAGGAACTACCCTACCGACATCTGATCAGAGAAACGCACATCCTGCTGATCGGTCACACCCCCCAAACAGGTGACTAACTGACACCGGAAGTAGCATCGTTTTGAAACTTCTTCTGGACCGGGTTGGGCTTCGATAAGACTGTTGTTCCAGAGTCGGGGCAGTGATAGGCTCGGAGGAACGTCGCTCATACAGCTCTGAGAAACTAGCCCCAAAGCAAGTACATCAGTGTTGATTCAAAGGGCCTGAAAAGGCCCGAAATGCCAGTCCTGACGGGTATTCTAGGGTTGCAAAAAAACTCTGGAAAACACCGAAAAGAAAGGCATTTCAGGTGAACCCAAAAGATATCGAAATACTGCGCAAACGGCAATCGGAAAGTGAAGATCGATTAGATCGGAGTTGGATGCCGGAGAAGGGCCAAAGGGTGCTGCGCGGGGGCAACATCCAGTATGAGATTTCGGATCGAGTCCGAGCCGTGGATTGCGGGGGGCTGGGTGTGATCCAGCTGCTGGTCAAGCAGCTGGAACTGGCCGAAACCATCGACCAACGGGTGAAGGTGCTGGAGCGGCATCTGCCGTACCGGGAATCGGATCATGTGCTCAATCTGATTTACAACGTCATGACGGGCGGTAGCTGCCTGCAGGACGTGGAGGCTCGACGCCGGGACCCGGTGTATCTGGACGCGCTGGGGGCCCGCAAGGTGCCGGCGCCGTCCACGGAGGGGGACTTCCTGCGGCGCTTCGACAGGAATTCGATCTGGGATCTGATGGAAGCGGTCAATGAGGCGCGACGGAAAGTGTGGTCGAACCAAGACAAGGAGTTTCACCGTCAGGCCACGATTGATGTGGACGGGACGATCGCCCCGACGGATGGACAGTGTAAGAGCGGAATCGGAATGAGCTACACCGGCCACTGGAGCTATCATCCGCTGGTAGTGTCTGTGGCTGAGACCAACGAGGTGCTCTATTTGGTGAATCGGTCGGGCAACCGCCCCTCCCATGAAGGCGCGGCCGAGGTGCTGGATCGGGCCATCGAGTTGGTGCGCGGTGGTGGTTTCCAGAAGGTGTTGCTGCGGGGCGACACGGATTTTACGCAGACGCGTCATCTGGACCGCTGGGATCAGGAGGGCGTAGAGTTTCTCTTTGGGGCGGATTCCAGCCAGGGGTTGGTTGGTCGGGCCGAAGGACTGGAGCCCAGCGCCTGGAGTCGGCTGGATCGGGCAAAGAAGAAGAAACTGCGAAGACGGCGGCGCAAGAATATCCGCCAGGCCCTGGTCAAAAAGAATGGCTATCGCAATCTGCAACTGGAGCGGGAAGATGTGGCCGAGCTGGCCTAGCGACCGGCGGCCTGCAAGCAGAACTATCGGCTGGTGGTGGTGCGAAAGCAAATTACGGTCACCCAAGGACAGGGACGGCTCTTTGACGAGACCCGCTATCTGTTCTATCTGACCAACCTGCGAAAGGAGTCGGCCAGGGAAGTGGTTTTCTCAGCCAATCGTCGCTGCCATCAGGAGAATGTGGTGGAGCAGCTCAAGAACGGGGTTCAGGCGATGCGGATGCCCTCGGACAGCCTCGAGTCCAACTGGGCGTACCTGGTGATTGCTGCCCAGGCCTGGAACTTGAAAGCCTGGCTGGGCCTGGTGCAATCCGACAAGACGATGGGGCAGCGGATTCTGAAGATGGAGTATCGCCGGTTCCTGCGCTGGCTGGTTCAGATTCCTTGCCAGATCCTGCAGCGGGGGCGACGTCTTCTTTACCGGCTGCTGAACGTCAACGACTGGACCGAAACGCTGCTGAGCGGAGTGCCGTCGCCCAAGCGGGTCCGCTACGGCTAACCCGCCACAGGACAAAGCAAAGAAAATCCACGGAGGTTCAAGGGCTGAGGTCGAAGTCTGTTCGAAAACGGCCGAAAATTCCGATTCTTGCCTCTCGATCCCACTCCGAAGGCCCTCCAGCAGGAGATCACCGTCGGATGCGCCCGACTCGCGCAGCCTTCAGTCCGAAAGTCGACCACAGAGGGCTAAATGACCCTCAAAAAGAGTCAATCGAGCGGCCCAGAAGCTGATACGCTTATTTTGGGCCTAGAGACACAAAGAGGAGGTAGGCCAATGAAAATGGGCAAAGTCAGTATTGTGAAGATCATTGCTGCAGTTCTGGGGACATTGGTTCTTGTCTTTCTCGTCACCGAGCTTGCCGAGCGGGACACTTCGGCTGCAGGGCCCCCATTCGACGATAGGTTCACCTCATAATCAGGAGGGCGGTCGATGGCACAAAAAGCACCTGGAGAATCCTACCGAGATGGACTTTCACTGATTGATCTGTTCCGCTTGTTCCCCGATGATGCCACGGCGCAAGCATGGCTGGAAGAACAGCGGTGGGCCGTTGAACCGTGGTGCCCACACTGTGGATCGTTGAACGTCCGGCACAACATAAGTTTTGGATGACCACGGATTGCCGATCAAGGATGACGAACTGCCTTCCATCGTGACAGCGTTCGGGGAATGGCATGGGGGGTGACAAGATGACTAGACGGGCAAGAACCTACTCGTTGCCATTGGGTTCACTGCAGAACTCCCAAGAATATAGACTAGACGCGGGGCACTATAGCCCAGACCTTTTAGAAGCGCTGGCCGCGCTAGAGCGAACCGGGCTACGTTTGGAACGTCTTGTGGATGTGGTCGAAGCCGTCATTCTGCCGAACCGATTCAAGCGGGTCTATGTAGAGCCAAGCGCAGGAGTACCCTTCCTTCAGGGCAGTCATGTAGTCCACTTTCGACCTGCTGGCGTCAAACATCTAAGGTGATTTGCGTCTAGTGAGCAGAACACCAATGGAGCTTTTTCTGGGTCCAAATCGCTCGACGCTCCTTAACTTGACACCGCCCTCGCGATGCCTTGGTCGCGGCTGAGTTTTCGGACAGGACGCGCAAGAGCGAGCGTTGAGTAACTCTTCTATTACCCTGATGTCACGAAGTCCAAATCGAACTCAAGGGTCTGGCCTTTCAGGCTCGAACTCGCTCTCAGTACTTCGAACAGGATGGCGTCTTCCCGTAGAGCAATCCGAAAGGACATTCGCTCGGGTGGAGTGCCTTCAATGAGTGGCGAGAGCTCCTCGTTGATTGGGAAGCTTCTGACGGTGCTGTCGAGTAGATTCTCTGATAGGTTCACGATCCTAATCCAGTTGCGTCCGGGTTCCCATGTAGTGAACAGCAGCGTATTGGAATCGAACCAGGCGAGCCCACTTGTAACCTCAATCCTCTCATCTTCGTTCCACGCAAATAGTTCATAGGGATGATCCCCCGAAGCGGACGACTCTGGAAAAACCGGGAAGCCCACGAACCTAGGGCTGTCCTTTTCCTTGCTGAGCCGGTTTGCTTCGGGAGACAGGGTCCTGTCATAAATGCAGACCATCTGTCTGGGGTAGGACCCGCTTGGCGGAAAGCGGGGAGTGTGCAATAGGTAGGCAATGTAACGGCCCTGCTCGCTGGCAACGGGACGATATCCCCAGAAAGCATCAAAGACCTGCTTGAGGGCCAAGTCAACAAGTCCGGTTTGTGCTCCTCCCAGAATGGCAAGACTCGAATCCTGAATCGAGAGTCCTTCCATTACGTCCAAGTCCAGCCGAACCTTGAAATCTTCTTTTCCTAATTCAGAGTTGACTTGAATATGGAATTGATGCCGGTCGTCGCGATCAGCCGCAACAGAGACAGTCACACCTTCCTGGGAGATGCTCATGAAATGACTAGGCACTTGAGATCCCAGAAGCACTCCAAACAAAAGCAGGAAGATCATCATTTCGGACATCCTATTTTAGAATATCTTGATCGTTTTGAGCCCAGATCCCAACGATTGCACATCATCACACCCCGTTTGTCCAGCGAAATGATCCAGATGCTCGGTACCACACGATGGACACTCATCCACTACGGTTCTCAGGCCAACAGTATTAATAAACACTTTGTCATTACAACTGAGATCCGGATGGTTTGGATTGCGAGCTACATGGGAGTCTTCCATCATCTCGACACTGCACGTACCAACAACACCATTGGTGTCACGACCAAACGTGCTGCTTGCGGAGCATCCACTCGGCAGCGGATGACCGTGCGTCCAGCAGTAATCACCCCATTCCAGCAGACCTTCATTCTCCGACAAGCCGTGACCGTTCTGAAAAGCCTCGGCAATGAACTCAGCACGCATCTCAACTTCCTCATAGTTGCATTGAATGTCCGTAAGGTGTCAGGGGCCACCCAAAAGCGGCCAGTGAGGGCCACTTCAAAACCGGCCATTTTCAGGAGCCATTGAGAGCTGCATCCCTCGTAGGATGCGCCGATGGTCAATGTACTGAAAATGGAGAAGAAACAAACGGTTGTGGCGCTATTGAAGCTGGGCTGGTCGTATCGGCGGATCGAGCGAGAAACAGGAGTTCGTCGAGAGACTGTAGCCCGACATGATCCGTCCCGAGATTCAAAACCGGCCAAAGTGGCCCCCGGCTCGGGTGAGCAAAAGCGGCCAAAGCGGCCCCCGGGTCGGCGCAGCTCGTGTGAGCCTTTTCGGGAGGAAATCCAGAAGAAGCTTGAGCTGGGGTTGCATGCCAAGCGGATCTGGCAAGACCTGGTTTTGGAGCATGGCTTCGATGGAGCGTATAACTCCGTCAAACGGTTTTGCAGAAAGCTCAAAGCCGAGAGTCCACGAGTCTTCGCTCGGGTGGAAACTCCACCCGGTCGGGACATGCAGGTGGACTTTGGCAAAGCAGCTCTGACACAAACCGAATCGGGCCGGTACCGTCGCCCCCACCTGTTCAAGGCAGTGCTGTGTTATTCCCGCCACTCGTATGAGGAGGTCGTCTGGCGGCAGGATCTGGAGACCTTCGTCCGTTGTGTCGAGAATGCCTTCCACTGGTTTGGTGGCTCGGTAGACGTGGTTCGCTTGGATAACCTGAAGGCCGGAGTCACGCGAGCCTGCTTTGTCGATCCCGAGATCAACGCCGTTTTCAGTGCGCTGGGCCGTCACTATAGTTTTGCCATCATTCCCATCCATCCTGGCTCTCCAAATGAGAATGGAAAAGTCGAAAGGACGATCGGATATACAAAGTCCAGTGCCCTGAAGGGCAGACGGTTCGAGAGTCTGGCCGAGCAGAATGAGCATCTACGGAACTGGAACGAGCGGGTCGCCCGACAGCGCATCCACGGCACCACCAAACAGCAGGTCTGGCCCCGATTCCTGGAGGAACAGAAGGGTCTTCGACCTCTACCCGACTCCCGCTTCAGTTTCTTCCGTACCGGCCGTCGCACGGTCTCCGTGGATGGCCACATCGAAGTCGATCGAGCCTTCTACTCGGTACCCAATCATCTGCTTGGCTGTGAAGTGGCTGTGCACTGGGATGACCGGATCGTCCGAGTCTTTTTCCGAGAGCAGCAAGTCGTCCTGCATCCCAAGCGGAAACCCGGCCAGTTCCAGACCGAACCCACACATCTTCCGGAACGCAAACGCTACGCTCATTATCGAACTGAGAGTCAGCTGCTCGGGCAAGCCCGCAGGATTGGCTCTGATGCTCACCGCTGGGCAGTGCGAGCCCTGGAGGTGCGCGACGTGTTGGCCTACCGGCTCCTGAGAGGCATGATCTCTTTGACCCGACGCTACCCGGCCACGGTCGTCAATGAAGCCTGTGCCAAGGCTCTCTCTCACGATGCCTTCCGCTATCGGACCCTGGTGGCTTTATGCAAGCGACTAGACGTGCCGCAACGCTCTCTATTCACCTCCGACCACGAGTTGATTCGGCCGCTGTCTGAGTACCAACTCACTCCCCGCTCAGGAGACCCGGAATGATCTCATTGGAACTGGAACGGAAACTTCGCCACCTCAGGCTCTCGGGCCTGGCCCAGGTCTTTGACGTACGGCTGCAACAAGCCATCCAGGGCCGTCTCTCTCATCAGGAGTTCTTTGAGCTGCTCATCGACGACGAACTCACCCGCCGGCGCGACCGTTTGCTGGAGCGATGTCTCCGCCAGGCCCAGTTCCCGGAACGCAAACTCTTGGAGGACTTCAGGTTCTCTTTCAACACCTCGATCAATCGGCAGCAGATCTTTGATCTGGCCACTTGCCGATTCATCGAACAGTGTCGCGGCTGGTTGGTCATCGGTCAGGCGGGAGTCGGCAAAACACATCTGATCATCACGGTGGCAATCAAGGCTGTGGAAGCGGGTCACCGGGTACAGTACAAGTCGGCTTTCGATCTGCTCGAGGACATCGCTGAAGCCACTGCCACCGGGATGCGCCGACCCTACATTGCAGAGATGACCCGGATCCCGCTGCTGATCATCGAGGATCTGGGACTTCGGAAAGTGCCCGACTCGGCGGCTGAAGATCTGCTGGAGATCCTGCATCGCCGCTACCAGAAGACCTCGACCATTATCAGTTCGAACCGACCACTCGAGGACTGGGGAGCGATGCTGGGAGGAGACACGGCGGCCACCTCTGCGCTGCTGGATCGTTTTCTACACGTTTCGGAGGTGACCTTCATTCGAGGCAAGAGCTATCGCCTCTACGAACGTCAGCAACGGGAGAAGTCGACCAAGAAGCGAGGAGAAAAGAAATGATCCGGAACCGGAAAGCCGTGGAAACTGCCGCGCTATGGAAACCGTGGAGAACGGTCACATCGAGAAGCCGGCCCATGCATCGGTTCTTCCACCGTTCCCACAGCGCTTGGAAAACGGCTCGCGGTGCTCGCTCGTTTCCCACAGTTACGCACCGCTTCTGCTACTGGACATACCAACAAGAAAGAAGATTCCGGATCGACCAGCTTCGCGGTCCAAGAACCGGCCGAACCGGTCAACGAACGCCCTGCTCACGGGCTCACAGCAAACCCGCCCCGACCAGCAGGCCGTACAGCCTCCTCACGGAGGCCTTCACAAGGATTTAAATGTGTTCAAGGCGAGGATATAACTACTAGCTCACTGGCCGGTTTTGACCCGGCCCTGAGTGGCCGCTTTTGATGTGGCCCCCGACACCGTAAGGCAGGCATCGCCGTCTCCAGCGTCGCACTCTACCTCTTTCGGTACATTGTACTGGGTAATCAAGTAGTCACCCAATATCTTGATAGGGTAGTTGTACGTGTCATTTGCAGGTGTCCCATCAACCGTCCACGTGGCTTTCACTTGTGTGAATTCCTTGTCGTTGGGCAGATTTGAGAGGTTGAATGAGATGTTGTGAGCACCGTTGCTCTTGGTTGCCTGAAACACAGTGTGAGAAACTCCCGACCCGATAAGTTCCACCTTTAGTTGACCGGAGGCACCTCCGCTGCCCACGTCTAGATCTACCGTAATCTTATCCTGGGTGATGTCTGCATTCTGAATGTCCACTTTAATTACCTTCACTGGCGCCATTGGTTGCGGAAAGGCTTGTTCTTCAATGCATTCCCCAAAGACAGCTCCGCCTTCGTTGAACCAGATCGAGGTGTCCCAGGATGCTGAGACGTTGCTTGTGCCTGGCTGGAGACAACTTGCCAATCCTGAGGAATTAACGCTGGCTACCGAGGAATTACTGCTACTCCACACCGCCCAGGCAACGGAGAAGGGAGTTATTTGGCTTCCGTAACAGTTTTCGTTCTCCTGAAATGCCGTGAATTGAGTTGACTGCCCGGCCAGCCCAGTGCTCGATCCGGGACTGACGTAGGAACTTACATAGCTGTCTGCGCAACAATTAAAGCACGCGTACGTCGAGCTTAGCCCATTACTCAGATCCACCATCTCAACGCGGGCCAACATCACGACTTCCTTTGTCCCATAGGCTGATGTTCAACGACAATTATTTTTGATCACCGCGACTACGATTCTTGCCCGCTGAAGTGGGTGTTTGTTTGACTTGTTTTTCTTCCTTCTTCTGAGGGCTGAAAGCCCTCTTTTCTTCTCCGGTTTTCTTGAGCGTGGGGATGGAGTGAGGGCTTGCCCGAAAGGAGTTCCCACGCTTCGCGAGGCTCGGGATTGCCCTTCGAATGCTCCGCTGATTGAGCTGTATACCCTCTGGGCTTGAGCCGTTTTCTGTGTGGCCAGCAGAAGGCCTTTCGAGCGGCACCTCAGAGTCACTTCGTCTCCTTTTGGGTTCTCTGCTTGGCGGCTTCCATCCGGTAGCTGGTCACGTTCAACTCCAGGATCACGCTATGGTGAACCAGGCGGTCGATTGCCGCGGCCGTGGTCAGGGGATCCTTGAAGATCCTCTCCCAGTCCGAGAAGACCAGGTTGCTGGTCAGCAGAATCGAGCGACGCTCGTAGCGATGGGAGAGCAACGTGAAGAGAATCTCCATCTCGTCGCGATTCTGCTGTACATACCCGATGTCGTCGATGATCAGGGCCTCGAACCGATCCAGCTTCTTGAGTTCCCTCTCCAGAGTTAGCTCGAGCTTGGCTCTCAGTAACCGCTGCACCAGCAGCGCACAGGTCGAGAACAGCACCCGCCGGTCTCGCAGGATCAACTCCTGCCCCAAAGCACAAACAAGATGCGTTTTCCCGCTTCCTGGATTACCGAACACAAGTAGATTTTCGGCTCGGTCCAGGAAGTCTCCCTCCACCAATCCTGACAACTGCCGGTCCACACTCTGCGGGAGTCGTGAGCGATCCAATGAAGTCAGGCTCTTGTCCCAGGGAAGTTTCGAGGTCCGTCGTAGTTTCTGGATCCGTCGTTCCCGTCGATCCGCGACTTCCAGCTCCGACAGAGCCAGCAGGTACTGCGGATAAGACCAGCTCTCTGTGGTCGCCAAAGCGGCCTGCGAGCCGTGATGCTCGCGGAAGGTCGGCAGGCGAAGTTCGACCAAACACTCTTTGAGTCTTTGCAGGTTGCCTCCGCTCATGGCCTCACCTCCTGCTTGTGCGTGCCGAGCAATCGGTCATAGATCTGGATGTTGATTGGTGGAACCTGGACCTGCCACCTCGGCAGAACCGGCTCTATCAGATCCTACTTCAGGTCCTGGAACCGGGTTCGGCGGCCGCTTTCAATCCGGTTCTTCAGAGCTTGTTCGACTTTCCTTTCCCCTTCTTGGGCCGCCAGCTCCAGGATCCCCAGATACTGTCGGTCCGCCGTCTGTGGACAATCCTCTCTCAGCTCGTCGGAGGCGACTCGGAACAGGACTCCGGGAAAGCGATCTTCCCGCCAGCGATAGCGGGCAAAGGCTCCCGGCTTTCGCACCAGCGAGTGGATCACGTGCCGGTAATCGATCCGGTGCTTTCCTTCCCCCCGCAGTCGAGGCATCTCGGCTACTCGCTGCCCGCCATAACGAACTTCCACATGATCGGCATACAGTCGCGCCTCCACCTGTTCGCGGATCAAGCGGCTGTCCACCGAGTAGGTGTTGTTGCGCACTCGGATCGTGGAACTGGTTGCGACCTTCACTCGGAATCGGATGAAGTCCTCCAGGCGACGATCCGGTAGCGGCCTCATCACTTCCAGTTCTTCTCGCAGGCGTCTTTGCCGGCCAGCATTGCGTCGCTCGATGATTCTCTGGACGAACTGCTCGTAGTCCTTGCGCTCTGAGAAATCGCGACTGCCTCTGAGCAGCAGTTCCTGTTGGATGGCTCGCTTGAGCCGGTGATGCGATTGCTCGACGTCTCCGTTCTCATGAGCCTTTCCGGCTTGGGTTCGGCGGCGCTTCATTCCGTAATGATCGAGCAATGTCTGGTAGCGTTCGGTGAAGGCGCCCTTCTTGAGATTGTTGACCACAGCCGATAGACGGTCTGTTCGGTGCTCGGATGGTATCGCCCCCAGTTCCCAGATCGCGTTCTGTAGTCCCAGCGTCAAACTCTCGAAAGATTCACCGAAGCACAGGGTCGTCGTCTCCCAGTTCGAGTAGGTCACGACGAAGTGATACAGCATATGAGGAAAGGGTTGCCCGGCAATCGTCACTCCCCAGCTGTTCATGAAAGTGAAGTCGGACTGGGCTTGATGTCCGGGCTCATGATTCTGGGGAAACATCACCTCTTTCAGCTCACCGTAGTGGGCTCTCCACTGCTTGAGCCTTCGTTGGAGCGTCCTCAGTTGTCCTTCCTCGAACTTCCCCTCGTAGATCCGATTCAGGTGGTCAAAAATAGTTGTCGCCTCCACGGTTGGAGACTGTTTCAGGATCTGATCCCTTCTATTTCGGGCCAAACGGATTCATAGGGATTCGGGCGGGTGCGCCAGGTCCGCTCTGACCGGCTTTCACTCGGCAGCTTGCCCGACTTCAAATACTTCCGTGCCGGGTTCCGCGACATGCCCGCTTTGGCCGCCGCCATCGTCAACGTCTTTTCCTTTTTCCGCAATTTCATCAGTCTCCTGATCTGCTGGTCTGTAACCATGCTTGCCATGATCCAAATCAGCTCTGAAAAAGCGGGCAGTTCTAATTGTCGTCCGGGTCCAATTCTACGTGTCGTTGATCAGGCTGACCAGAGGATCTGACCGTTCTGCACTTCCAAGGGGATAGTGTCGCCAAAAGCGTCGGGAATCTGCAGATCTCTGAGCGCGTTGATGTCGACAGAAAGGGTTTCTCCTGGCTGAAGTTGCTGGAGTCCGGCTGAATAAACGCCTCCCAGCCACCTGCTTGCCGTATGGATCGCGCTGGAGGATATCGTGCCGGAATGCGGTCCTCTGCGCTACATTCCCGGTTCCCACAAGATTCCCTACTACGAGTTCGAAGCCGACCGGATCGCCATTCGCCATGGCAAAGAGGAGTATCTCAAGGCCTACGAATTCACGATGGACCAATGCGAGGAGAGCGGGCTAAAAGAGAAGGTTTGACCTGCCAAAGGGGCGACGTGCTGATCTGGCACGCTTCACTGGTCCATGGGGGGGCGGCGGTCACCGCGCCCGACACAAGCCAGCGCAGTTTCGTGGTTCACTTCTCTACTCTAGGGAATTACAAAATGCGCTGGGCAGCCTGCGACATGCCCTCCAGCGAAGGCTCGGTCACCATCTCCCGCCGCACCGATCGGCGGCTCAGTCAGGACGGCGTAGTGGGTCTGGACAATCCCCTGCGTGGCCTGACCCCACGCTTCCTGCCGCTCTGGCGGGGAATCGGATGGCTGAAGCGGATGCGTAGAAGCCTTGGGTCGTGAACGCAGTCGGGTATTTGCGGTATTTTGGGACAGGCACGTAAGCGCTTCGTAAGTAGCCACCAACAAGTCATTTTTTTGAGGTCTGGCACCTAGAGACTTTTCTGGCCTTGCGCTTCGCGTTGACGCTCCTCCTTTCCTTTACGCCACCCCTTTCGTATTATTGGAATTGCTTGGCTGTGAGTTTCACCAATCCCAGCTCAGATCCAATGTCGGAGTCATCCTTGAGCCTCGTAATCAGCACGGGCTCGATTCCCTGCTTGGGCGTGACGACCCTTCGGACCTCCCCGCTGGAGTAGATCCAAAGCGGTAGACCGTGATTGGTCGTCTGGGTCATGGCCCTCAAGTAGGGCTCATACTCCGGATAGCGCTCTTTTGTGCCGAAGATCCAGAACGAGCAGCGTTGTCTCTACCGAGGCCCATGGCCAGATTGCTCATGAGCATCAGCGATGCCAACGCGCCGGAATCCTCTTCAAGGAAGGGCTCGAACCATGGCGCCAGCTCCTTGCCGTGCTCAGACAGCCGAAGCTTGATCGGGCTCCCAGCGAAGTAGGAGCCGATGGCTACCGAATAAATGTTGACGTCGTTGGAGTGCAGGGCCAGTGACTGGCCCGCATCAAACAGGCAACGTTCGATGGTCAGATTGCCGGAACAGCCCACGTAGATCGAATCGCAATCCCACTTCGCAACCTCGTCTACGACGAATGATTGCGCTGCAGGCGGGATCGATCCTTGAAACATAGTGCTAGGTGAAGAGACTGCTCTGCTGTGCTCCGGACTTCTTCTTCGGCTTCTGGCCCTTCAGCGGCATGTCTTGATAGTCCATGACTTCCTCCACATCCATTTCCGGGATGAAGATTCCGGTCTCGCTCTCGATCCATTCCGCGACGAACCTCCGATGGCAGCGCACGTTCGGGCTCTCCCAACACAGCAGGATCGAACCGTTCAGGTCTTGGACCACCTGGTTCGCATCCAGCCGCTCGAGAATCTCCGCAAACAGCCGATCATAGTCCTCGATCGACATCGCCAGCATCTTCCGGGTGGGAGCCAGGTCGAGGTAGCGCTCGCCTTTGAACCAGGCAGGATTCCCCCGGACTATTGAAACGGACCTCGGGTCTTTCCCCTAGCGTGCAAAGTTCGAAGTGTAGATGTTGACGTCCAATTGGTACCCCTTTCATTTTCCTTATTATACCATGCAGGGGTGCCTTTAAGACACTGATTCAAAATCACTTAATGGTCATGCCTATGAACTGACAACAGAGCCGTCACCATCCCAAGTGAATTCGGCGACCGGCAAATGCAAGCCACAGCGCACGCAGAAGGTGGCGCCGTAGAACTTCGGGTTTCTCGCATAAGTCTCGGCAATCTCCTGGGCCATCCGGGTCACAACACCGCACTTTGAATGGATGTAGCTCAACCGGACGGGCCTGACACACCCCTTAGCCCTCTCCTCTTCAGAGAGCACCATGTACGTCTCTTGTTGGCCATCCTCTCGGGTTTCTTTCAGGCCTGGATCATTACGATCTGTCGTGAGTCCCATTGATTGCTCCTCAGGTAACCCATGAATTTCTCAGAGCCGCTCTGGCCTTCTTGCTACAGAGGCACCGCTCTGGCGCGGAGAGCTCACTAGACGGCAATTTGCGTCTCTTCCACTTGTCCCGCCGCGTGGGGTCAAGCTCCGGCCCCTTTCGGCTTGGAGATCGCCAGGTGACCCCTCCGATTCAGGCCACTCGCAAGGAATTGAAAGATGCCGCTCAATTGCTTCTTCTTCACGCTGCCACCTCGAACGCCTTCAGGAGTGCCTCCCGCATCGTGTCGTAGAGTATCTGGCCATCTTTGCCTCGCTTGGGTGCTCGGCGGGCTTCGCCGTCTCTGAGCAGACGCATCTCTTTCAACATGGCCCTGACTTGGGGTAGCTGGGCGCATCGGGATTTGGTGTTCATTTTGGCCGTTGCTTCTAATCAGTTAAGGCAGATATTCACGCCGCCGCAGGGCAACTGTGGGCGGCGGGTTCCTGGATGATCAGCAGCGCACATGACGCCATGCTTGTATGTTCCGCAGTCGATCAGTATCACAACAGGCAGCAGCTTCGAGACTCCGTTCACCGGCTTCACGAAAGCCGGATATGGGCCGGTCCCAGGTGCCACGAAATGAGGCCCAGGGACTTCCGCCCCCTCCTTGTCCAGCACTTTGTAGCGCAGGTTGGGAAAGTCGTAAAGGAGTACCCCTACGTCAAGCATTTACCTGTCCCGGATCGACATGCACTCGACGGACCATCGGTCCCAAGTGCCGTCCTTGCGCATTTTGGGGAGATCCAAGTCAGCAACGATCGCGACTTCCACAGGGTTGAGTCCTTGGCACAATTGAGAGATCGGGATCTCCTGGCTCATCAACTTGCAGATGAAGGTCGATGAGCAACGGTAGGCCTGGATCTGTGGAGCAAATACTGAGGGGGCTAACGCCACGACCAGGACGACCCAGATACCGAGTAGTGCCCATGATCTCCTGCTCATCTACTTTCCTGTTTTCACCGATCGCAGTACCAGCTGGCGTACTCCGGGCTGTACCAGACTAGTCCGCCACATTCACACGGCCAGCAGCTCGGCTTGTAGTCTTCTGGGGACTCCAGCTTTGACCGCTTTTCGGACTCGAACTCGCGCTCGGCTTCGGTTATCTCTCTGAGAGCATTTGGAGACCGTCCGGTTTTCCGCTTCGCATAGATATCCCGGTACTCTTCTTTGAAGTTGTGGCAATCCCGAGGGATTAAAACTTTGTGAACCGACCCAAGGCCCACCAACTGGATACCAGGGGACGACCCACTTGCCGTGCGAGCTGCGCCCGATGCCAAGGCTCTCTCGGCGGCAGCTCGGCTGATATAGAAAATGTCACCGGTTGGAGTCAGGGCTGCGACTCTGTGACGAAATGATTGCCTTGGCATGCTATCGAACCCGCTGCAGAAATTCGGAGACTGGCAGATTGATGATTTTCAAATCGTCGCGTCGCATCAGTTTGATGACTTGAAGCTTGGACAACCTGAACCACTCGCCTTTTTGCCGAACAGATTCAAACTCTCCATGCAGATCCGCCTCTAGACCGTAGATGTCCAGGTTCTTGATATACCCAAGAACCCAGAGATCAGTAGGAATCATTGAGCCGAGGCTCTTGAGCCGAAACACTAGCTTCTGTGAGCCGCCAATCTTGTATTGACCCTCGGTCCACAGGATGTAAACGTGGCCCAACTTGTTTGAGCCCCGTGGTCGCGGTGGACGCAATGAGGAGGACAGCTGAGTCACCACATCACCTTCTAAAGGCGGGGTAAATGTTTAAGTTGTGCTGGGCTAAGGAGGGGTGCCGCGCACGACAGCCCCTAGTTGCCCAGGGGCCGAACGTGCGGGTTAGCCTTCAAGGAAGGGGCCGCATTGGGTCCGGCTCTAGTCGACTTTCATCTTAAGTGAAGCTGGTGACAGAGTTCAAACTACTGCCATTTTCCTCTCTCGGGGCGCTCGTCCCACTCTACAAAACCGTTCCGGTAGTTCAGGGTCACGGGTCCGCTATATTGATCCCCCTGCAACTGCAACGACAACTCGGCGAAGCGGGCCACTTGCCGCATCAGGCGCGGCGTGCGTTTCAGTTGCCGCATCAGTTCGGCAAAATTCCTCACCGCGGAAGTGACTCGAATCGTGCCCATGTGTCACCCTTTCCTGTTCCACTGGTTTGTGAAAGGAGGCCAAAATGCAAAGAATCTTAGTGCTAATTGCTTTGGGAATCGCGCTGCGTGCCGGGTGGTATTTCTCGCCGCCGCAAGACCAGCCAGTAAGCGCATACGAACACCCCGGCGTACCACCGCCACCGCCTTGCGCACCAAACTGCGGCGATCGTGGATAACGGTTGTTGCCCAAATTCCCCAAGGGAGCAGAGAAAACCGCTGTACCAGAGCCGTCCACCTCTCCACTCCCTCGAAGACCAAGACTCCATCTAAGAACAGCGTCAAACCCGAACTAGCCATCAAACCTAAAAGCAACCCACCCCGCAGGGGTTCTAGCCTTATCCCAGCCACTAGCACCTGACTAAGCACGATCAGCGCTAACCCCGCCTGCCCAAAAGCCAGGACAGCATGAAAACCAAGTAAGCGAGTGCTCTCGAAAACAATCGCACCCGCCACTCCAACGTTTATGGTGGTGGTGATCCAACGCACCGTATCGGGTACTCGCCGGGCGTAGAGCTGAATTAGTAAGGCAATCTGGAAAGCGGGCAATCTGGAAAGCGGGATGAATCAGATCGGAGATGTGGTAAGCCAAATAGAACGCTGCCGAACGAGTGCCAATCCCCAGAATGACACCCCACAACCCTAGTTGACAAACAAAAGCGCAGAAGGCGTACCAGCACATCAGACGGTGCCGAACTCCGCCCCACACGAGTGCAGGGAGCAGGCATCCGGCTATGCTGGTGAGAATGGCCGTGGTTGTCATGGCGTCTCGATTTCCTCCAGAGTCACGAAGAGCCGTGCAACCGGTGGTCTCTTTCGATCGATCTCCTGTTCTACTCCCCCATAAGTCACGTACTTCGGCTTGTCATCCAGCAGGACCCCATGGCTCACTAGTGCATCGATTACAGGCTTTACGCTCTCGATCACACCGGAATCATCCATTTCGTTCCAAACCGGTCCTCTTGAGGAAGACTCGGACTTTCTGCGATTTGGGTCTCCCCGCCGCGACCACCTGCCCCCAGATCTCATCCTGGATGCGATCCCGCTCCTGCTTCGCTTTAGCCCACTGCACTCCCCGTTTCCGGTTGGCGTTTTTCGGTGCTGGTGATACTTCGAACGTGTAACTCATCGGCTTACCAAGGGGTTGCCCCCGCGTCGCACAATAGGGAACTGGCGGCCCGACTGGTTTTGAGGCGGGGGCAATGTCGTCATCTCAGAATCAGGAGCGAAGGCGGCGATTCTCTTCACGCTGCCTCCTTCGCCGCTCTGCGAAACTCCAGAATTTGTGCCTTATACCAACGCTTCAGCACTTCCCTGAACCGCGCCGGCGTGCTCTTCCCGGCCTGGACACGCCCGAACGCCACATCCACTTCACGCAGCAGCGGGATCGTGGCCTCAATCGCAGCGGCGAAGGCTTTTGGATCGCGGTAGGCGTTGGCGTAGTAGATCGAGGCGCACTCACTCGTGGCCTTTTTGACCATCTCCCGGCACTGGGTCACTTCGACCGCTTCCGGCTTCATCTCCCAGCCAATTGCTTCCAGCCAGGTCATGAGGCCCTCCGCATCTCGCGAAGAACGTCGTTCCAGTCCCCAATCTGTTGCGGGAGGAAGACCTGCGCATCTCGGCCCTGTTTCACGAGCCGCCTGGAGAGCGAGTACGCGGCAAACTGGCCTCTCTGGCTGATGTCGTTGTCGCCGTAGATCTGTAGTCGCTCGACGCTCTCGGGTGGATCGAACCTCTCCATCCCGTTGGCCGAAACCGTGGCCCAGACGGGCAACCCCGTGATCACATGGACAGCCAAGGCCGTCTCAATCCCCTCGGCTATTGCCAGGGTGTCCTCTGACTCGAAAAGCCGAATGGCTCCTCCAGTGGTCTTCTTGCCATCCGCCACCGGCATCAGCTTTCGGCACTCACGTGGAGCCTTGGTCCCTTGGTTGGTCATGTAAGTGCGATGCAAGGTTAGGTCTGTGCCATCGGGGCCCTGGACAATGGCCAGCATTCCCGGGTAGCTCCGGCCACTCTCATGCCCCCTCAGCGCCCGATGCTCATACAGCGTGGGAACGGCTTCCAAGCCACGGCTAGCCAAGTACCGGACCACCGGACCGCCAGGCAAAGGGCTTCGGGCTCCACGCATCACCTCACGCAAAAACTCCCGAGCCCGGCTGTTCTTCTGTCGTTGTGGGGATACTTGGTGGCAAAAAGACACCACACGCTTGACTTCTTGGAGCGTCTGACTGAAACCCCAGCCTTTGAATTCCTGCAGCAGCTTGAAACCATCACCTGCACCACACTGGTTGCAGAAATACGTACCGTTCCCGCCTTTATTGTCCCAACGGAAGCGGTCCTTGCCGCCACAGATCGGGCACGGGCCATGCTTCCCGCTGAGGTAGTCCGACAGCCCCAACTCAGCCAGGATCCCCTGCCAGCGGCCTTGGGCTATTCCCTGCGCCTGGGTCACGCCGTCACCTCCGAGCCCTTCACGAGTCGCCCAGCCTTCCAGCAGCTGTAGCAACACTTTCGTTTGACTGGGTAAGTCGATTGCTCGTCGCGCAGGCTCACGTCGTAATGGACAGTCCCTTGACGGATCAGTCCGCTACACCGCAGGCAGTTGTGATCCTTACGGCCTTTTCCCACAGGCCAGAATTTCGTCACGGTCATGCGTTTTCCGTTCCGGGTGTGCTCTCGGCCCTCTTCTGTTTCGCGTATTCCCTTAGGCGCTTACAGACCCAGTCCCTAACCGCTTTGCCTGGTGGCAGCGCTGGTAGTTCGCGCAAGATTGTCGGGAACTTGTAGGCATCGAACTGGTCTCCCTCTGAATGGTCCGACACCCACGCACAAAAAGAGTGCTCGGCCCACTTCCAGCGATACCCCCGGCTTTGTCTGAAGCCTTTGAGTTCTCTGTAGACTTTGATCTGCTCGGGAGGTAACCCGGCTTCCCTACACTTGATCTCCCCCAATTCGCCTTCCGTGTGCTCGACTGGCGCGGGTCTCGGAGCCTCCTTACCGCAGCTCGGACAGTCCTTCCGGCCCGTGTAGATCGTGAAGCAGTCCTCACAGATGATCGGCAAACGTTCCTTGCGCTCCTTCTCCCGGCGCTCCTGAACCTTGCCCTTCTCGTCCAGCGACCAGGGAATAGGATCATCCAGGAAGCCGTGTTCAAGAACCGCGCCAGCGTGATCGATCAGCAGGCAGTCGGTCTTGCCCTCAGACGGGCGAAGCACCCGACCCGCCATTCGGAGATATCGGCCGATGCTCTTGGTGGGTTTCGCAAGCACACAGCAGGAGACAGCCGGTGAATCACACCCTTCCGTGAGCACTTGGCAATTGCACAGCACCCGGATCCGGCCAGCGGCAAGGTCGGCCAGCAAGTGCTCCCGCTCATCCTTCGGGGTCTCGCCGTCCAGGTGAGCAGCTTTGACTCCTGCCTCTTGGAACTTCTCGGCCAGGTGCTGGGAATGGCGCACATTCGTGGCGAAAACCACTGTCTGACGATCCTCACCAAACTTCTGCCAGTGCTCAACCACATCACCCACCAACTCGGTCTTGTCCATCCGCTCAGCAAGTTGATTCTCGACATAGTCGCCGGCCCGCAGCTTGACCCCCTCCAGGTTGGGAGTGGTGGGAGCGAAGTAGCGAACCGGCACCAAGTACCCTTGCTCGGTCAATTCGGCGATCGACGGAGCACAGATCATGTCCTGATACACATGGCCGAGACCCTTGCCATCAGTCCGGCATGGGGTCGCGGTTAGGCCAAGTAACACAGCCTTCGGGTAGTGTTTGATGATCTCTAGATAAGTGAGACTCAAGCTGCGGTGGCAGTTGTGGACTAAGAAGCCTTCGGCAAAGTAGTTGTGATTCCCTTCGACTTCGAGATTGTAGACATGACCGTCTGGACACAGGCCGCCAAATCTTCCATCACTTCTTGATTCGAGAACCTCAACACGGTCCACCCGCGCTGGAGGGTCTCGCAGACCACGCACTTCTTCGGCTTGATTTGGCTCATAACGTAACTCCTCGACAGAATCCCCTGGTTCCAAGTTGGCAACTGGTACGTAAGCGCGGCCATTCCAAATGGGGTGGTTTGGGGTGCAGGTAGCGACTTCCCGGTTGATAGGTGGATCTTGAGCAAGAGGCTGGAAGGGACGCTCTTGAACTTGTGCGTGACTGCCCGTTTCTCAGGTCTACCGATCTCGTGATTGAAAGACCAAATCTCGTCGCCCACCTTCACGGATTCGATGGGGCGACCGTCGATTAGCGTCCCAGCGGGGAAACACTCATCCACTACAATCAGATCCGCCTCGGGCAACTCCATAACTTCGCGCCGCGTCCAAAGCGTCTGGATCGAAACCACTTGAACCTGCTCGGCTAAGTTGAGCCGCCAGCCGGCCATGATGATCCCGTGGTGAACTCCAAACCGATAGAGCTTGTCACTACACTGGTCGATCAACTCTCGACGGTGAGCCAGGAAGAGCACCCGCGAGCCCTTGGCCACGGCTTTCTTGATCACATCAGCCGCCACTATGGTTTTTCCTGAGTTGTGATGAACCGTGAAGTCATCCGTGAGGTACAAGTGGTCGCCATCGATCTCGAATCCGAAATACTCCCCCCGACCAATCGACTCAACCTCAAAGCCGGTCACGAGAGGGCACTTTTTCTGCCAGCGCGCAGGTGCCTTCTTTCGCTCAACTCGGTTGGGTATGATCGAGCAATCACCAGAGATAGAAACGCGGAAATAGGTACCCTCAAAAGCGATCGCTTTGATGCTCTTTCGACACTCTTGGATGTGGGCCTTTAGCCCCACGCTCCGAGACACGAAGGAGATATCATCGGCGAGCTTCCGGGACTTGCTGATGTAATCAAATCCTGCCCCGCTCATGTGCCCATCTGTATCGAGAAGGCCGGCCAGAACCTCAAGCCGATCGCTGCGACTTGCTGTCTTGTAGCGATGGGGGATGAACTTCTCACCTGAGCTGCAGCCGTAGATGCTCAGGTGAGCCAACTTCTCCATTACCGTATTTCGCCGTTTAGGATTTCTCCCCCGGCTCAAGAAATAACTATTCGCCTGGCTTGGCTCGATCGTAATCCGAACATCAAGTCCATGAAGCGCTCCTTGCCGATAAACCTCCGACACGATCTCGGGGTCTGGTGTATTGATCGAGACGCCATGAATCACCGATCCATCGCCAAGCAGTAACCCCAAGAAATAGGGCTCCAAAGCCAGTGGTTTACCGTGCGGCTCGAATTCGACTGGAACTCTGTAGAGCTTCCGAAGGTGCCGGAACTTCTTCGTTCCGGCTAGCCACATTGCGAGAGAGACGGTTTCTATTTGCCGAGGTAACCCTGCTCGCCGAGGAGTCGTCTTCAACGAAAAGAGGTGGCCCTGGCTGATAACGAAAGGAGATCCACCACTTCTTGGGCTGACTCGAAACATCTCGTCACGCCCCCAGTGCAACCTAAATACCATTCTTGGCTTGCTGTCCGGCCCCATCAAGCAATCACCGACATCAATATCCTCGACGCTCTTGAAGCGGCCGTCGTAAAGCAGGATGCCTGTACCTGCAGCGTGGCATCCTGTTCCAGCCTGAAGCAGAACCCGCTTATTCCCTGCCAGGAGGGAATCACGCAGACTACCTACCGCGTCGACCTGGTACGGCCGCAGATCGAATTGCTGTGACTGGAGGGGGAACCGAAAAGCCGCTGTAGACATTTAGCCGCTCCCCCCCAAGAGAGTCGCCCCTCGATATAGCCTTCCCCATACACCCTCCCTTCTTTTTCCTGGAGGAGAATTCTCTGTCTCTGTCTCTGTCTCTGGTCTCCGCAGCTGCGCAGGCTCTTCTACGTAGCTACGGAGAGTGGCCCTTTTCTTCCGATTACAGGCCCGGCACAAGACTTGAAGATTGGATTTCTCGCCAGTTCCGCCTTTGGAAATAGGCACGATGTGGTCGATCTCAAGATTATCTGGAGAACCACACGCCAAGCACTGGTGGCTCGCCTCCTGAAGGAGTTGCGTCCTGACCTTGTTCGACACATAACGGCTGGCCCAGTTGGCTCGCCAATTGGAGCCATCTCCGTATTCCAGGAACCCCGCCTCGATCAATAACTCAAGATCAACTGGCTCAGTGGCAAATATCTTGGTCGCTATCCAATCCGGGCGAGCCGGAATTTTGTTGTCCACCTTGCTGGCGAGCACCCAAATCAGTATCAGGTGCGCCTTTGAAGCATCTGGCAGTGCGGAGAATTCATAGTTGTCTAGTAAGTCCGTGTGGAGCTTTATCCACGGTGGAGTGCGGTCTTTATATTGCTGGAACCTTCCCCAATTCTTGACTCGGAGGTACTTCACGCTGCTCCCTCCGTCTCTCGGTACACCCGGCAGCCCCGATCCGGTGGCCCGCAGTTCCGCTCCCAGTTGTCCAATAGAACCTTCAAGAAGCCCAATGCCCACGGGTAGGAGTGCTCAGAGTTGACGATAAGGGAAACGAATGCATTGATTTGCTCGGCCAAGACAATTCGCCTCCTGTCTCGACTGTGCTTCAGTGCCCAACAGATCTTGGGGAGGTGGCGTCCGTACCGAAGCAGCAATTCATCAACGACTCGCTCTAATCGCTTGCTCACGCCGCTCCCCTCATTCCAATTCCCGCCAACACCTCTTCCCTGGTTGGGCATCGTATTACATTCCCTCGAGCCACCAGCTCCAGGTACCGCACACGGCCCAATTGAGCCCGCTTCCATACCTGATAGGCTCGTCGGCACTTACTCATCACGCTTCACGCACCCAAAGATTGGGAATAACGAAAACGTAACGATTCAGCTATACTTCTGGGAGTTTTGGACTTAGGAGCCCGATAACCCTGATCCCGGCAAGTGGAAAGGGGTCAGTAGGTTAACGGGAATTGCATGGATCTGCGTGAGGTGTTGACTGGTCTATCTGACCAACCTGCGAAAGGAGTCGGCCAGGGAAGTGGTTTTCTCAGCCAATCGTCGCTGCCATCAGGAGAATGTGGTGGAGCAGCTCAAGAACGGGGTTCAGGCGATGCGGATGCCCTCGGACAGCCTCGAGTCCAACTGGGCGTACCTGGTGATTGCTGCCCAGGCCTGGAACTTGAAAGCCTGGCTGGGCCTGGTGCAATCCGACAAGACGATGGGGCAGCGGATTCTGAAGATGGAGTATCGCCGGTTCCTGCGCCAGCTGGTTCAGATTCCTTGCCAGATCCTGCAGCGGGGGCGACGTCTTCTTTACCGGCTGCTGAACGTCAACGACTGGACCGAAACGCTGCTGAGCGGAGTGCCGTCGCCCAAGCGGGTCCGCTACGGCTAACCCGCCACAGGACAAAGCAAAGAAAATCCACGGAGGTTCAAGGGCTGAGGTCGAAGGCTGTTCGAAAACGGCCGAAAATTCCGATTCTTGCCTCTCGATCCCACTCCGAAGGCCCTCCAGCAGGAGATCACCGTCGGATGCGCCCGACTCGCGCAGCCTTCAGTCCGAAAGTCGACCACAGAGGGCTAAATGACCCTCAAAAAGAGTCAATCGAGCGGCCCAGAAGCTGATACGCTTATTTTGGGACTAGTCTAGGCACCTATAAGGGCAACTTCTTTGCAGACAAGTCAAGTTTTGGGGCGTGCTGACATGGTCAGTCCTAGAACGTGGGAGCCGGCTTAGTCCGGCGAACTCGGCATCAGCCTAATCTGGCCTGCCGGCCAGGCCGGCAGATTCGCCGCGCGAAGGTGGCTCCCACGTTCTTTGTGGCCTGCTAGTCGGTTTGCGGCGCAGTGAAACTTCGTTGGGAGCGTGTCCGCGTAATGGGGTGCGGTTGCGAAACATAGATCTTGTGGGTCGAGCTCGCGACAAGGAGGTTCGGCCACGACTCCCATGTTCCCTTCGATAGTCCGTCATTCTTTCATGGAGGAGCGTCGGATAGTCCGTCACTCCTTGCAACTCTCACCCTTTTTTGTATTACTTCTCTTAAAAGAAACTCAAGCAGGAGGCTTAGCCTGTGCACTGGACGGGAGAATGCTGGGAGAGCATTGGCAAAACGGAGGAGAGCCAGCTGAAGAAGCGGACTCAATGCTCCAGGATAAGGTTGGCCTGAGCATGTCAGCACCAGCCGAGTTGACGACGAGTAAGACGGATGAGTCGGGCGACGAGACCGGAACTGACAAACCTAGTCTCTTGTCTTGCCTAGAAGGCGATCCATATCTATAGTGGAGCCCAGAGTATGACTTCTCTTCGTTTGAGGAAAGACTCGGGTTACTCGGTATAGAAAACAAGCACCCGCCACCGCTGCTATCGACATCTCAAACAAGCCCCAGATTGTAAGCAGTCTTTCCAGAAACGATGATTTCCGGCGCTAATCGAATCTGGAAAGATGAATCCCTTGAAGCCGTTTATAGGCGGGAAGTGAAAGGTCAAGCCGAGCGCCTTTGAGTGGCGTGAATAGCCGTGGCACGCCTGACAAGATTTGATCCTCCTCTTGAGGCAGGAAAGGGTGATCCTGACTACCTCACGCTGACTCTCAAGAGCCTCGCGATTCTTCTGAAGTAGCTGTTCCAGTTCGGCGTCCGGCGCTATGCCGAATAAGCTTCTCAGAAACCGGCTGATTTTTCTGCGCATCACAATTACCCATTTGAAACTATATTCGCCGGATCTGACATTCCGACCGTCCCAAACCACTGGTACAGTCTCTTGTTCCCGTTTTGCCAGATTTCAAACAAATTCTTTGACAGCCTCAGCCGCTCTTCGCCGGCCGTCGTTAGGCGTGGATCTCTGTCACTCTTGTGTGAGCGCCGCGCCCCGCACCAGTCGTAGAACGAGAGCAACGTCAAACTGCTGACTCATTCGCCATTTTCACGACAAGTAACTTTCCCTCCGAATGAGTCTAGGAGAGCTTCACATCTTTATATCTGTAAGAAAAAAAACAACTTCCTTCATTATTGACTCAAAAATGTGATTTGCGGCACAAAAAATGCGGTGGATCAAGTTCAGCGACCAGGGATATCGCGACATTTTCGGCTTGCCGACCAAGATCGAAGCTCCGAGAAGACCACCATGAACCAGAGAATCAAGACGACAGTGACCAGGATGTTAATTCTCGCCATTGTGCTGGGCTGGACCGGCTTTCTGGCTCCCCAGTCAACTTTGGGACAAACCGAACGTCAGCCTGGGGAGCAAGCAGCTCTCGATCAGTATTCCGAAAAGATCTCGGCGGGTCTGAGAGCCAAGCTGACAAGTTCGAGAAGTGGGGCGGAGATACCTGAAATTCGGGTGATCGTTCAAGTCAACCGAGATCTTTTCAACCAAAACTATGCGATGCGCCTGCGCCGCCGGGAATCGCGCGACAATATGTTGCGGCTACTGCACGCTTACACGGCCCGACTGACTGTGAAGCAGATCGAGCTGCTCCTGGAATCGGAGTGGGTAGACTACGTGTCTGAGGACCGGCCGGTTCAGCTGTCGGGGACAACCCGCGGGAACGGTGTTCCAGCAGACTTCCTGAATACCCTCGGAATCACGCGTCTCCACGACGAAGGAGTGGATGGCGAAGATAGTATGACGGTTGCGCTCTTCGACTCGGGCATCGGGTATCACTACGATCTTGACGGTCGAATCGAGGCCGTCGTTGATTTCACTAGCGGCCGGCCGGTGGAGATCGACAAGGATGCGGGGAGCGATGAATATGGCCATGGCACTGCGCTGGCAGGGATCATTGGATCGCTTCCCAGGAGCCGGGCGCATTGGAAAGGCGTCGCCCCAGGAGTGAAGTTCATCGATCTCAAAGTGGTTGGTCCGGATGGGTATGGGATGACGAGCAGCGTCATCCAGGCCGTGGAGTGGGTTCTGGCTCACCAGGATGAAAAGAAGATTCGAGTTGCCAACCTCTCGCTGGGTGCTCCCCCCCAGGATTCTTATATGAAGGACCCACTGGCCCAGGCAGCCCGCAAGATGGTACAAGCAGGCATCACGACCGTGGTCTCTGCTGGCAACTTCGGCCGCACCGCCGAGCACGAAGGAATCTGGGGAGGGATCACTAGCCCCGGAATCGAACCAAGTGTCATCACAGTCGGTGCCGTCAACACTCAGGGCACGGATACTCACTCGGACGACGTGGCCACCAGCTATTCGTCCCGTGGCCCTTCGATAGACGGTTTCTTCAAGCCAGATATTTCAGCCCCCGGCAATATGATTCCCTCACTGGCTCATGCGGGAAGCTACATTGCCGCAAACTATCCCGATCTGTTCATCGAGGAGGAGCACATGTACCTGAGCGGCTCCAGCATGGCCACCGCTATCGTCACGGGAACCGTGGTCCTGATGCTCAACGAAAACAATCACATCCACCCCAATTTGATTAAAGGCGTCCTGGAGCTGACGGCCATCAAATTGACACAGCCGCACATGCTGGAACAGGGAAACGGTCTCGTAAATGCCTATACAGCAGTGAAAATAGCCAAGGAGTTGGAAGTTGAGAAGAAAGAGCTCAACCACCGGGATGTTCCCGCCTTCTGGAATCTTCCCAACGGCGAGACGGTCTGGGCAGGCGGTGCTCTGACGCTGGGCAACCAGATAGCCTATAGCCCTCTTCTCCTTTTTCCCTCAAGTAGTGAGGTCCAATCGTGGGGGAGCGGAACCGACTGGAGCCAGTTTATCCAGTCTGACAGCATTCTGTGGGCCGACTCGGTCTTCATCGAACCCTTTCGAGATGACAGTGACGGGGGCAGTGAGAGTAGCTTCGGGGACTCCGGCGGGGAAGACTCTGAACCTACTCTGACCCTCAGCCAAGCCAACTACCAGAACCCCAAGCAGAAGCTCCAAGTGGTCGTATACAGCTCTTTGAAAGCAGACTTAAAGGTGACGATCGACGGTTTTGTACGCAACAAGAAAATGAAGTACAAAGGCGAATCGGACGGACTCCATAAGTATGTGTACGACAAGAGGACCTCGCAAAACCTGGACGGCCAAGCCCTCTGGATCGTCTCCAGCAATGGGGACGAGGTGAAAGGGGTGATTCAGTAAGCAGCTCGCCGTCTATTGGGAAAGGCTCCCAGCGAAGTTTCACTGCGCCTCAAACCGACGAGGCCCGGAGAAGACCTGCCGGGAGTTTGCGTCAACCTGAGACTCTTTCCCCCTCGCAGGCTCGGGGCTCTGAAGAGTGGGGCGCGAATCCACCCATCGTCAAGCGACCTCATTCACTCTTACAGAGCTCTGATGATCCCGCCCCCATCCTCAGGACCGGCGGTCGAGCCCATCACCGACTACGAGGCCAAGAGGCAGTCAGTTCCCAGTTTCAGAAACCCGACTGTAAGCAAGTTGCAAGGGAGAGGTGCCTAGCCCGGATAATGCACGAGTTTTCGGCTGCAGGGCCGGGATCATCCGCTCTGACTGCGTTACCCACCCTCGGGCTCCTCGACAGAGTGCACGACTATGACTGCGGGGCCCTCGGGAGTAAAGCCTTGTCAGAGCGGTGCTTCCGGCCCTTCGCTTCGAAAACGCGTGAATTATCCGGGCTAGAGTCTCAGCTTATTCAGGTAACTAATCGCCCCAGCGAAACCAGTAGAAAGCCAGCAGAAAGGAGCTCCCTCCCCAAAGGGTGAGCGCCCCCAGCGGCACGATCTGTTGCTGAAGTGTAGCACCTTCCAGCATGATGGCTCGCAGCGCATTGATGAGCTGCGTCAGTGGCAGACTCTGGACTGCCGGCTGCATCCAATCCGGAAAACGCTCGGCCGAGAAGAAGATGCCTGAGCAGATCCACATGGGCAGCATCACCACATTCATCAACCCTGAGACCACCTCCAGACGGCGGGCGCGGGAAGCGATCAGCAGTCCCAGTCCGGTGAAGCACATGGCGCCCAGCAACATCGTCAATGCCAACGCGAGAATACTGCCCAGGATCGGAACTTCGAAGATCAAATAGGCGGCCAGGACCAGGACGAAGCCTTCAGGAAGGAAGAAGATGGCTCTCGAACCTACCAGCGACAGGAGCAGCTGATAGCGAGGCATGGGAGTTCCGATCAGCCGTTTGAGCAATTTCTTGACCCGCATATCGACCAGTACGAAACCAACACCCCAGATTCCGCCCCCCATCAGGTTCATGCCAATCAGGCCGGGCACCAGGAAATCGACGTAACGACTTCCCGGCGTGTGCACTCGCTGCTCTCGAACCGAGGCGGCATCCCGCCTCCCCAGGAGAGACTGCAGGAGATTGTCCACCGCCAGGCGGGCGGCCCGTGACTCGGGATTGGAATCGTCGAAATGGTATACCAGGGAAGAATTCGGAGTGACTTCTACCAGTACCGCGATCTGGCTGCGTCGAAGTTGCTCCATCCCCTGAGCCCGGGTCACCACGTCAAAACCAAAGCTTTCGTTGGCATCGGCGGGCATCTGCTGGCTCAGTTCGAGGGCCGGTTCGCTTTCCAAGAAAGAGAATCGATACTCAATTTGAGCGGGATTGCGGAAGGCCAAGCCGAGACCGAGGACCATCAAGATGGGGAATCCATAGGTCCAGAAGATTGCCTCAGGTTCCCTAAGATAAGCTTTGACGTGGCACCCGATGAGTTGGGCGAGCGAGCCTCTCAAGCTGTTTCTCCTTCACGAATCGCGTAGATGACGACCGGTCAGCTGCACGAACACGTCCTCCAGATTCGCGCGGCGGGTGGTGAGACGGGCCAAGTGGCGGCCTTCTGTTTCCAGCCAGGAGAGGAGTGCCGGAATCGAGCGATGGACTTCATCCACCGTCAGAGTGTAGTGTTCTCCTTCGCTGCGTATGCTGTCGAGTCCATCTTGTCGGACCGGGCATTCTTCGAGTTGCTGTGGGGATAATTCTTGATCGAGTTCGAATTCAACCACTTCCTGCCCTCCCAGCTCTCTGATCAACTGCCGGGGCGTTCCCAGAGCGATGACACGACCTTTGTCGATCACCGCCACCCGATCGCACAACCTCTCGGCCTCGTCCATATAATGAGTCGTCAAGAGAATACTGGTGCCCCGAGTCTTGAGCGACTCGACGACGTCCCAAAGCTGGCGCCGAGCCTGCGGATCGAGTCCGGTGGTCGGCTCATCCAGGAAGAGCAGTTCGGGAAGCCCGACCAAGCCCGTAGCGACAGCAAGGCGCTGCCTCTGCCCTCCAGACAGCTCTCTCACCCAGGCACTTGACTTCTCGCCCAACGAAACCAGGTCGAGCACTTCGGCAGGCTCGAGTCCTTGATGGTAGAAGCTGCGGAAAAGCCGCACGATCTCGAGCACTGTCAGTTTTTCCTGAAAACGGGTCTCCTGCAAGGTCATTCCGATGCGCTGACGAAGCTCGGCATCCTGTCCCTGCCCCCAGCAGTGTCCGAGAATCCGGATTTCCCCGGAGGTGGGATCCAACAACCCTTCCAGAATCTCGACCGTGGTCGTCTTGCCCGCCCCGTTCGGCCCCAGCAATCCGAAGCACTCTGCGCTTTCTACCTGCAAATCGAGTCCACACAGGGCAGGAACCGATCCTGCACGGGTTCGATACTCTTTGTGTAGATTGCGGCACGAAATTGCATTATTCATGGGGCGCGCCCGGCTCACTTTATCACCCTATCCGTGTTACAGTGCCGGAGCCTGTCCCAGTGGAATACCGATTCTGTCCGGGGATTCCGTCGACTGAGGAGCCTTCCAATGGACATGTTACCTCTAGTTCTGCTGATCCTCTTCCCCATCGTGTTGATCGGAATCATCTTGGTCATTCGAAAGCTGAGCACTGAACAACCGAATCCAGTTGCTGGTGCAGCTGGCGCCGAGTCTAACCAGGAACCAACCTCGCCGCCCCGCCCGCCGGTCAATCAGCCCGATCTCGAGACGATGCGCCTGGCCGTGGAACAGATGGATACCGAGCAGATCGAGAATCTCTTGGACATGGGAGCTACCCTGAAGCCTGGAACGGAAGGAATCTTCCGCCAGGAATTGGCCAAGCGTCAGGCTTTTCAGGACTCTTCAGAAGAGTAAGAGGCTGCGCTGTTTCGCCTGTTCCTCACCCCCCTGGTAGGGCCCCTCGCATGATAGACTACGGCTTCAATCCGAGCCGTCCTTTGGAGCCCATTTTCTTCCATGCACCACGCGCCAAGTCTATCCCGAATCTTCCGATTCTGGCTGCCTCTTGCAGCCACCTGGCTGATGATGTCGGTGGAGGGGCCCCTCCTGGCGGCGCTGATTGCTCGACTCTCGGAGCCCAAATACAATTTGGCCGCCTACGGAGTAGCCTTTTCGTTCGCCATGATTGTGGAGGCCCCGATCATCATGATCATGAGTGCTTCCGCCGCTTTGGCGCGGGACGCGGAATCCTTCAAGCGCCTGAGGATCTTCACTTACGTTCTCAATGGCATCACCACCGGAATCATGCTGTTGCTGCTGGTACCGTCGGTTTTTGGCTGGCTGTTGGGGGATCTGATCGGGCTTCCCGGCAACGTACGGGAACTGGTCTACTACTCTCTTGTGTTCCTGCTCCCCTGGCCCGGTGCCATTGGCTATCGCCGGCTTTACCATGGAATCCTGATTCGCGTCGACAAGACACGGCTTGTCGCACTGGGCACCATCGTACGGCTCTCGTCCATGGCCGGGGTGGCATTCGGCCTCTACCACTGGGGAAACATCCAAGGTGCCTATCTGGGTGCCATAGCGCTCTCCACCGCAGTGGTGATCGAGGCGCTGGTGAGCCGGGCTATGGGTCATCGGGCGGTGGAGAAGCTGCTTCAAGAAGAAGCCACGGAACCGGTGCCCAGTTATTGGGAAATTACCCGTTTCTACTACCCACTGGCGTTGACCTCGATGCTGGCGCTGGCAACCCATCCGATGGTCACATTCTTCATGGGAAGGAGTCGGAGTCCGATCGAATCGCTGGCCGTATTGCCGGTCGTGAACTCTCTGGTCTTTGTCTTCCGCAGTTTTGGGTTGGCCTTTCAAGAAGTTGGAATTGTGTTAATCGGCGCCCAGTTCCAGGGCTACCGGCAATTGCGCAAGTTCGCGGTCGGATTGATGATGGTCACCACCGGCGGGCTTTTCCTGATTGCTTTCACTCCACTGAATTCGAGCTGGTTCCAGGCGATGTCCGGACTGGATCCCGATCTGACTTCGCTGGCCGGCATGACTACCCGTATCCTGGCCTTCATCCCGGGTCTGACGGTTCTATTGTGCTTTCAGCGTGCCATGGCCATCAATCTGCGAAAGACCCATTTCGTCACAGTAGCCACGGGGATCGAGGTCGCCACGATTGTCAGCCTGCTGGCAATATTGACCCGAGCCGGCTGGGTGGGGGCGATCGCAGCTGCCTGCGCGATGATGGCGGGACGGCTGGGTGCGAATTCTTATTTGGCGATCAGGCTGAGCCCCCGCCTGAAGAGCCGAGTTGCAGGTCTCGGGTCACAGGCATCCCCGCTCCTCCGTTTGCGCCAGCTGCTGACCAAGATCATCCATGCTTTTTCATAGCAAAAAAATGGATTTGGCCAGCCGCTTCCGGGATAATCCCGGTTACTCTTACAACGAAGGTCAGGAAGAACTGGAAGGGGGACCGGCGCTGGAGATTCCGGAGGGGCGCTGGAACCTACCGAAACAATGAAAGGAAAGTCTAATGGCTTCCACTGGTTCAGAGAATAGAGAGCGAATCGAAGGTGCCCTGCGTGAGGTTCAAGACCCTTACTTTGGTAAAGACATCATCTCACTGGGCTACCTGCGAGACGTTGAAGGGGAGTTGGAAAAAGTCCTCAAGATGGTGGTTCCCAACCCGGCACCCACTCTGCAAGAAGCGCTAAGAACTCAGATCGGAACGGCTCTCGAGACGGTTGGGATTCAGGCCAGCACGGAATTCTCAGTCGAGATTCCTCGTAATCCTGCAGCTCAAACTCAGGGGCTGATCCCGGGAGTCAAGAACGCAATTGCGGTGGCCAGCGGTAAGGGCGGAGTTGGGAAATCGACCGTGGCGGCCAATCTAGCGACGGCTCTGCATGGCTTTGGAGCCCGCGTCGGTCTGATGGATGCCGACGTCTACGGGCCCAGCATCCCGATTTTGATGGGGGCCCTCGAATCTCCCCAGGTTACTCCCGAAAAGCGCATCATTCCTCCCGAGATGCGCGGCATCAAGCTCATCTCGATGGGATACTTCCTCCCCAAGGACGAGGCCGTCATTTGGCGCGGTCCCATGCTACACAAGATGATCCAGGACTTCCTGGGGATCGTGGAGTGGGGCGACCTGGACTATCTGGTGATCGATCTGCCGCCCGGCACGGGAGATATTCAACTCAGCTTGTGCCAGACTATTCCATTGACCGGGGCGGTGATTGTTTCAACCCCCCAGGATCTGGCCCTAGAAGTTGCTTCTAAAGCGATCGCCATGTTCCGAAAGCTAAATACGCCGGTGCTGGGAATTGTGGAGAACATGAGCTACTACGTGTGCCTCCACTGCGGTGAGCGAGACGATATCTTCGGCCATGGCGGCGCCGAAAACGCAAGCGGCAAGCTAGGCTATCCCTTCCTGGGAGGAATTCCCTTGAATTCGAGCATTCGCGAGCGAAGTGATCAGGGCGTCCCCGTGGCTTTGGAGCGGCAATCACCGGGTGCCGAAGCGTTCATCAAAATCGCCGAAGAGGTGGCGGGACAAGTGGCGAGCGCCAATTACCAACAAGGCCCGAGCCTGACAATCGAGAACTGAGGAAGAACACGTCTGGGATCTCGGAATCGGAACCATCGATGGCTTTATCTCCCATCCGAATTAAACTCAACGCCCCCGGCGGAATCCTCATCCAGTGGAACGACGGACACGAGGCGATTTACGGACAGAGCTACCTGCGCCGCAAGTGCCCTTGTGCCAACTGCGAAGAGTTTCCGCCCGATATTGTCGAAGATTCCCCCACCTCCCTCCCGATTCTCGGACAGCGTAGCGTGCAGGCAGAGTCAGCCACTCCAGTGGGGCACTACGCTATTCAAATCCAATGGAATGACGGTCACCAGGCGGGCATCTATTCCTTCGCTTACCTGCGCGAAATCTGCCCCTGCAAGAGTTGCCGATCTCTCTCTCCGTGACTCCCAAAAAAGAGCACCCAGTCTATAATCTGGAATCTTCTGTGGTCCTGTTGTAGAAAAGCTTGCAAAGTGTCATATCAAACCTGCACAATGTGTTCGTTTTTTGAATCAACACGAGGAGGTCATGAATGGAAGCAAGAGAGGTGATCCAGCTCATTCGTGAGCGTGAGATCGAGGTCGTCGACCTGAGGTTCTGTGATTTGCCCGGGCTATGGCAACACTTCACACTCGGATCAAAGGGGATCACGCCAGAGAGTCTCGAGGAGGGGTTTGGTTTTGACGGCTCGAGTATTCGTGGCTTCCAGCAGATCCAGGAAAGCGACATGATTTTGTTTCCGGATCCGGAAACGGCTTTTGAGGATCCCTTCACTCAGGTGCCCACTCTGGTGATGATCTGTGATGTGGCGGACCCGGTTACCGGAGAACCCTATTCGAGGGATCCCCGGTATGTAGCCAAGAAGGCGGAACAGTATCTTCAGTACACCGGGTTGGCCGACACGCTCTACGTGGGGCCGGAGCCCGAGTTCTTCGTCTTTGATGATGTCCGCTTCGATCAGAGCTATAACCACGCCTTTTATCGCGTCGATTCAGTTGAGGGGTTTTGGAACTCGGGGCGGGACGAGAAGCCTAACCTGGGCTACAAGCCTCGTTACAAGGAGGGTTATTTCCCGGTACCTCCCATGGACACCCTGCACGATCTGCGAACCGAGATGATGCTCACCCTGGAGCAAGTCGGGGTCAATGTTGAAGTGCACCACCACGAAGTGGCGACGGCCGGCCAGTGCGAGATCGATCTGCGCTACGACACCCTGGTTTCAATGGGCGATAAATTTCTCAAATACAAGTACGTCATCAAGAATGTGGCCCGCCGACACAACCAGACGGTCACTTTGATGCCGAAGCCTATTTTCATGGACAACGGTTCCGGAATGCACGTCCATCAGAGTCTCTGGAGGGATGGAAAACCGCTCTTCTACCAGGCCGGCACCTATGCCGATCTGAGTCCGATGGCTGTTCATTATATTGGCGGTATCCTCAAGCATGCCCCTGCCCTGCTGGGATTCTGTGCTCCTTCAACGAACTCCTATCGGCGCCTCGTTCCCGGGTATGAGGCCCCAATCAACCTGATCTATTCGCAACGAAACCGGAGTGCTTGCGTGCGGATTCCGGCCTACTCGAAGAGTCCTAAATCCAAGCGCATCGAGTTCCGATCTCCCGATCCGTCGTGCAACGGCTATCTGGCATTTGCCGCCATGCTGATGGCTGGAATCGACGGGATTCAGAATAAGATCCTTCCCCCCGATCCGATGGACAAGGATCTGTATGATCTGCCCCCGGAAGAGATGGGGAAGGTGGCCAATCTACCGGGCACTCTGGCCGAGGTATTGGATGCCCTGGAAGCGGACCATGACTTCCTGCTCGAGGGAGACGTTTTTACGTCCGATCTGATCGAGAGCTGGATTGGCTATAAGCGGAAGCACGAGGTGGATGCCATGCGGTTGCGTCCGCACCCCTACGAATTCGCGCTGTATTACGACATCTAGGCACCTCTCCCTTGCAACTTGCTTACAGTCGGGTTGACTTCCTGAAACTGGAATCTGTCTGCCCCCGGCATCTTCGACGACTCTCGACACAGAGATCGGCCGCAACCCCCGTTCGCCCGTAGGGTTGGGGCGAGACGCGGCCTTTGTTGCTCGGAGCTCGAAGATGGCCTGAGTTTCGAATTTCATCTCGGATTTAGAGCTTCGGTTTTAGGATTTCCCGAAAACTCAGAAACGCAAGCGCCGGCGGTTGGATTGGCTCCCTACTAGCTCGATCTCTTGTTCGATCCGGCGGTCATTTCGGTAGTAGACGATCGTCGTCTTTTCCGAGGGGCGCTTATCTTCCAACGCACGCAACAGATCGACTCCTGCAGTCACTTTGATCCCGCCCAGTTCGGTGATGATGTCCCCCCCGATCCGGAGTCGGGTATTACCGTAATAAACGGGCCGGTTTCCCCCTACGATCCCTGCCAGATCTGCAGTACTTCCACGCTCGATGGTCTCGACTAGAAAACCTTCCTCGACAGGAGCATCGAGAGCTCGGGCCAGGCGCCCCCGAATTGGCCGTCCCGAGACTCCGAACCAGGGCCGAATGACTTTGCCGTGCTCGAGAAGATCAGGGAGGACCCTCTTCAGGGTGTTTGACGGAATGGCGAATCCGATTCCGGCGGATTCTCCGGTACGAGAAAAAATCGCAGTATTGATTCCGACCAACCGACCGGAGGTATCGAGGAGGGGGCCACCACTGTTGCCTGGATTGATGGCAGCATCGGTCTGAATGACATCTTCCACGAAGCCGTAATCCGTTCTTAAGCTGCGGCTCAGTGACGAGATGATTCCAGTGGTCAGGGTGCGTTGCAGACCGAACGGATTTCCGATTGCGAGTACTTTTTGCCCCACCTTGAGTGCCTCCGAATCGGCCAGCTCTAGCGAGCGGCATTTGTCGGTCGGACACTCGATCTTGAGCAGGGCAATGTCGTTGATGGGATCAACTCCCACCACTTCAGCGTCCAGAACCGTTTCATCGGACAGGGTCACCTCCAACTGCTTGGCATCTTCGATGACGTGATAGTTAGTGGCCACGTGACCCCGGTTGTCGATGATGAACCCGCTGCCGACTCCTTGTCGGGGCACGGCCTCGTAAAACCAGTTGTATTCGATGGTAGTAGCGGTAATGTTGACGACGGCGCGACCCAAGCGCTCGTAGATATCGATATTGACCGTCTCATCTTCCGTCATGGGTCGGTCCACGGCGGTTGGAACCCAGCTTGGAGACGGGGCGGCTTCTGACTCGACAGCGGCTGGGCCCCGCAGTAGGAAGTAGAGGAGCCCGCTAGAAATCAGGCTGCTGAACAGGACCAGTTTCCAAAAATCTCTTCGACTCATCATCTTCCGGTACCTCCTCTTCGATCCACTTCGGTTGACTCTTTTAGTATGACGTCAACTTCGAGTCGAAGTTTCGTTAGCCAATCTCCGCCGGGGATTACTGCATAGTGGAGTAATAGAGACTGTTGAAGAGGAGCTTGTAGGTGGCTCGAGCCTGGGCTCTAAACTGGCTTCGGAAACCGATCAAGATGACTCTTCCGTCCCCCAGTGGGAGCTCTGCCATGGCGCTTCGGTTGACCAGCCTGGCCTCGCCATCGATCCATCCGCTCAGGAGTAGATCCTGACCTGGATAGTCGAGCAAGCTGATACCGGATTCGAAAGAGAAGGCCTGGCTCCGCACGAACATGAGCGCAATCTCAGCCGGGAGCCCAAAAGTGAGCGGATGCTGTGGGTTGGTGCGGGCTCGCAACAGGGAGCCCGGGACGAAGAAATCACGATTGGACAGGCCTTCCAGCTCGTTTCGCACGGAAAGACCCAGCTCGGCCGCCAGCTGTGAGGCCTGACCGAGCAACAGCACGGTTCCGCCAGCCTTGGCAAAATCTCTCAAGGCCTCCATGCCGGCATCCCCGATCCCGCCCACAAATTGCTCCGGATAGGGACTTGACAAGCCATTCTTGATTGCCCTGGCACCCTGGTCAGGAACAAGAATGACGTCAAATTCGCTCTTCAGATTTCCGTTTCGGATCCGTTGATTCACGAGCCGCTGATAGGGGAACTCGTACTCCTCCAGAATCCATCGGGTCCAGCCTTCGTCCATGGAAGCGTTATATGACTGATAGATGCCGATTCGCGGGGCAGTCACCCGTTTCCAGGCCAATTGCGGTTGTCGTGAAACTCGAGTGACCTCCAGCGGCAAGCCGCGCAAGAGCTCCACCGTATCCAACCCCTCTGGAACCGAGGCCAGCACGGTGCCTACAGGAAATCCAACGCCTTCTTGGCGGAAGCCGTTGGGAGCCCAAAACAAAGATACCCCGTGGGCCAACAAACGGTTACTCAAGTGTGCAAAGGCGTTATTACTGTGAGAAAAGAGCCAGTACCGTCCGGATCCGCTCAATCGCCCATCCCCGGGCGCGATCCCCGTCACCCGCTCGCTGTTGGCCTCAAAGGGCCGGTCAGAACGATAGACAGACACTCCTAGTTGGATTCCCAAGGTATGCGCGGTGACATCGTAGGGTCTTTTGAGAGACCCTCCCGGTGTCTCCCGCAACTCGGGATAGTGCTGGATCTCGAGCATCGATTTGGCGAATGAGCCATACGGCTGCTGCACACGAACGATGTAGGTACCGGCCGCGAAATCTTCCGAGATTTGCTGGTTCCACGGAGGGGACACGTCTTTCAGCCCGGAGACTCGAAATGGGGCCGTTGCTCGGTCGATCTCGACCAGCCCGGTCTCGAGCACGTTGAGTAAGTCAAAGAGCCCCTGGGTATCTCGTTGCAGGTCGGCGGCAGGAATCACGAAGGCATACGGGGACTCTCGTTCAAGAGCCCGTTCTCCTACCCGATGAAAGTTGGTGAGCCAGATTTCGCGGTTCCGGGCCGCGTGCAGCAGGCAGGCCTTGAGAGCGATCTTCTGGTAATCGACGATGTCGCGCAGGTGCCAGCTTCCCCCCTTCCAGGGTTCGGGGAAGTTCCAGCTCGGCGTGCGAGCATCGTAGTTTCTGCCCGGTCCCAACTGGTCGAAGGAGATTTCGACCGGTGTGGCGATTCTCACACTTGCCGACTCCGACAAGATGCGCACTCCGGCGTGGTAGTGCTGATAGGCGCGAGCAGGAGTAAACGCGTCGTAGATGGCCTGAGTCACCACCCCCTTCTTGCCGGCTCCCACCAGCCGGCTAAACATGAACCCTCCTAAGTCGACTATCTCAGCCTGCAGGATGGGATCCACATTCTGTTCATAGGGATCGATAAACGGGGGCACGAAGATGCGGGCGGCTCGGGAGCCCATTTGATGCACGTCATACACGATCTGCGGGTGCCATCGGTTATGGACTTTTTCGACAGCCAGGCGGGTCTCCTTCTGGGTGAACATGTACCAGTCACGATTATTGTCGTGACCCACGTAGGGATGGTAGAGCTCGGGAGGTGAAGTTCCTTCGGCCGGAGTCCCTACAGTCTCTTGATACCAGTGGTTGACGATGTTTACCCCGTCTGGATTGAGGGAGGGAACGAAGAGGAAGATGACGTTGTTGAGAATCTCCTCGGTTTCCGGATCATCTGCCGTTGCCATATCCCAGGCGAACTCCATCGACATCTGGGCCGAGGCAACTTCGGTGGAGTGAATGGCACAGGTGATCAGGACAACCGTCTTACCGTTCCTGATGAGGGCTCCCAGCCCTGCTTCATTGACTCTCCGTGGATCGGCCAGCATCTCCTGGATTCGCTGGTACTCTTGGAGCTGGGCCAGAGTCTCAGGAGAACTGATGGTAGCCAGGAGAAACGGATTCCCGTTGGTGGTCGGCCCGACGACTTCCAATTGAACCCGTGGACTGGAACGAGCCAACTGAGTGAAGTAGTCATTGATCTGCTGCCAATCCGCTAGTTTTCGGTCGGCTCCCACCCGGAATCCTAGAAAATCCTGGGGGCTTTGGGGTGCCGGTTGGGCTGAGGCAGACACAGAGAGAAGAAGGATCGAGAAGCATGCTCGGAGAATGATTTTTTGGCTCATGGCAATGAACGCATGATGGCACGCTGGAAGGAAGCTGTCGAGTTTGTAGCACAGGCTTTCAGCCGGTGATTCGGAATTAGGTCTGCAGCCAAGATGCCTGCTCTACTTGGCAGGCAAGATGTCTGGCGCTACTTGGGCTCGGGGATGAATAACAGGAAGACGAGGCTGGCCAGAAGCGTCAATCCGCTGGCCAGAAAGATCACAGCAGAATACCCGAATTGGGAGTACAAGATGCCTGCCAACAAAACGCAGAGAGAGATCCCCAGCTGCGAGGCGGCGTTTCGCAAGGCCATGAAGGTTCCCCTCTCTCCCGTCGAAATCAACTCGGTCTGCACAGTCTGCAGGGACGTTTGGCGGGCCGCCACAAATAGTGTGATCGTGAAGAACACCCCAAACAGTGACATCCCCCAGCCCAACCACAGAATCAGGGGCAGGCCGATGCCCATCGCTGTGTTCGAGAGCAGGAACACCGGACGCTTTCCGATCCGGTCGCACAGCCATCCGGCCGCCGGACTTCCGCCCAGAGCCGCCAGACCTGCCACCAGGAACAACCGGGACGTTTGGGTGGGAGTGAATCCCAGGCCCGAAATGTAAGTGAGGAAAGACAGTGTGCCACCCGACACGAGAAATGAAGTCAGCAGCGCTCCCCAGCGCTCCGGCCTGCTCAACAGAAAGAGATAGCGCTGGAGTATGGAAGATTGGGGCGACCTGGCCGCAGTGTTTTTGGTTGGAGCTCTGAGGGACAATAGAACTCCCACGAATAGGGCCCCGGCGAACCAGCCAGTGCCGATGAAAATCGCTCTCCAGGACCAGATCTCGGATACGAAGACGGCCAGCGGAATCCCCACGACTAGAGCCAGGAAATAAGAACTCAACACGATCCCCATAACTCTTCCGCGATGCTGGTACGGGAAATGGTCGCCCACGAAACTGGCTACACAGGTCGAGAGAATACCGGCCGCGAACCCGGCCCCGGCTCGGAGCAGGAGTAATTGCCAGTAGGCAGAACTCGCGTAGACGGCCAGCGAAAGCAGCACGAACCCGACCAGTCCGCCTTGCAAGAAAGGGAGACGACCGTAGCGATCGATGAGAGGGCCGGCCAAGAGATTGAAGAGTGCCGCCGAGAGTGCATAAAGACTGAATAGCCCGCCCAGTTGTGCTACCTCGACTCGCAAGTCCTGGGCCAGGACGGGAAGCAGTGGAATCAGCAGTTGATTATCCACACTGGCCAGGAAGAGAACCCCGAACAGGGTAACAATAATGGGGAGCTCGGCTCTCTTGATCATGCCGTTGGTCGACGCACGTCGGGAGGGCGAACGTAAATCCCTTTCAGATCCGCGGCTGGGCTCGCCTCTCCGGCGGCAAACTTCCGGAACCCAAGAACGCATAGGGACTCCAGAATCTGATTATCGGTTTCCAGAACTTTTGACGTGGGGTGAGTGGCCTCAATCGCAGAACGATACTGACGACTTCCATCGCCTACAAAAAGATAAGGCTGGTCGCTTTCCAGAAGCTGCAGCCACTGATCGGGACGCATCGCTACCGGGCCGGCGAGTAGCTCGAGCTCCCGGCTCGCGGTGGGACGGTAGAGGGCCGAATAAACCTGCTGGCGGCGTGCATCCAGCATTGGAACGACATTTACACCATGCTGGTGGAAACGATGGGCTAGCGCCTCCAAGGTCGAAATGCCGACTGCCGGGACATTCGCCGGTTGCCCCATCCCCTTCAAAGTTGCCAATCCAATTCGCAGACCCGTGAAGGACCCGGGACCCGCAGCTGCCACCAGCAGCTCGATCTGGCTCGAGTCCAGCTCTAGTCGCTGCAGGAGGAAGTCAATCATGAGAATCAGATTGTCCGAATAGCGCAGAGGTGTTTTCAGGACAATTTGACCAATCACCTCCTGATTCCGGGCGACTGCTACCCCTCCACTGTTGGTCGCCGTGTCGAGCGCCAAAACATACATGACAATGCCTCGAATCCGCAGCCAACACGAGTTTGGGCAAAACGTCTATGTTAGCTGATCTCCCTTACCAGTGCCTTTACCCATCGGACGCCTTGCCTTTTTGCCTTTGCCTTTATGCCTCGGCTGGGAGGGTGGGTGCAGTTGGAGTCGATCTACGACCCGTGCGTCTTCGACTGCCAAATCACCGAGCGCCGAGCGGCGACGAGAATGCGGGAAAGCCAGGAGTCTGCGCGGCAGGAAATCTCCGGGCTGGTGAATAAAATGGCGATAGGGGAACGACATTTCGGAAGTACCAGCCGGAGCAGAGCTTCTTGCTACCCCCCTCCCCGCGAGATTGGTTGCCGGAAGATCATCTGTCCTACTTTATCTCCGAAACGGTGGATGAGCTGGATCTGAGTGGATTCTACGCGCCGTACGAAGGGGACGGGCGGCGCAATCGGCCGTTTGATCCGAGGATGATGGTGAAGATCCTGATTTATGGGTACGCGACGGGAACGTTCTCGTCGCGGAAACTGGCTCGTCGAGTGTATGAGGACGTGGCTGTTCGAGTGTTGTCGGCGGGTAATTTTCCAGCCCACCGGACGATGGCGGAGTTTCGTCAACGTCATCTCAAAGAGTTCAAGAAACTGTTTGGACAGGTGGCGCGGAGCGCGGCCGAGGCGGGATTGGTCAAGCTGGGGCGAGTGGCGGTGGACGGCTGTAAGATCAAGGCCAACGCCAGCAAACATAAGGCGATGAGCTATTCACGGATGTTGGAAGAAGAGAAAAGGCTGGAAGGAGAGATCGCCGAACTGTTGGATCGTGCGCAGCAGGTGGATAAAGCGGAAGACGAGCTCTACGGCGAAGAGAATCAGGGAGACGAACTGCCTGAAGAGTTACGCCGCCGCGAAAGATCGGCTGAAAAAGATCGGGGAGGCAAAGCAGCGCGTGGAGCAACGGCAGGCCGAGGCGGATCGGAAGCGCGGCCGCAAGCCCGGAGACGGTCGCAAGAACCCGCGCGGAGGACGCCCCTTCAAGCGGGAGTTTGGAGTTCCCGAGGAGAAGGCCCAAGACAACTTTACAGATCCGGAAAGTCGAATCATGAAGAGCTCTGGGGGATTCGAACAATGCTACAACACGCAAGCCGCTGTGGATGAGGAGACACAGATGATCGTGGCCACGGGGGTTACCAATAACGCGGCCGACAACAGACAATTACTGGGGATGATCGATGCGGTCCAAGAGAACCTGGAGCACCCTCCCGAGCAGGTAGTGGCCGACGCCGGGTATAAGTCCGAGGAGAACTTTGAAGGTCTAGAAGAACGCGAGATCGATGGCTACATCTCTTTGGGCCGAGAGGGGCGAGATCCAGAGCCGTCGGAAAATCTCCCCGCCACGCTTCGCATGTTCAAGAAGCTGGGCACGGAGGCGGGGCAAACTGTCTACCGCCGGCGCAAGGTGATCGCGGAACCTGTATTCGGCTGGGTTAAACAGGTCCTTGGCTTTCGAACCTTCAGCTTGAGGGGACTCGAGAAAGTGGAAGGCGAGTGGGACCTGGTCTGTCTCGCCCTGAACTTGAAACGCATGCATGGGCGCCTACCCACCTGCTGAGCAGGTTCGGACGGAAAGATGCCCTCCCCCTGGGCTCATTTTCAGCAGTTCGGCCGCCTCTGCAAGCGGAAGCACGATAAAGATCGCCCTTTCTCTTATAGGGCCCCCCGAAACATAAATTCAAGAATTGGAAATTCCACGTTGATCAGCAACTCCTGCCGCGCAGACTCCTAGCCCGGATAATTCACGCGTTCTCGGCTGCAGAGCCGGGATCGAGGTTTTGTGGATTGCGCTCTTTTATCTATAGTTAAACATTTAGTTATGCATTCAATTATCTATTGTTATAATCTATTCTGACCAATCTTCGGTGCCTCCTGCAGTCGTCAGTGGAACCTGCTAGGATGGGGCTTCGATGAAAGCTCAGACCCCCATGATGCGGCAATACTTGGAGGTCAAGAGCCAGCATCCTGACAAGCTAGTTTTCTTCCGGCTGGGCGATTTCTACGAGATGTTCTTCGACGATGCTGTGGAAGCTTCTCGAGCCCTCGAAATCACTCTCACTTCACGCAACAAGGACAAGAAGGGCAAACCGATTCCGATGTGTGGAGTCCCTCACCACTCGGCAAACGGCTACCTCTCGCGTCTCATCAAACAGGGTTACAAAGTCGCGATTTGCGAACAAGTGGAAGAGGCTGCGGCGGCAAAAGGGATCGTAAGGCGGGAAGTGACTCGGGTAGTCACTCCAGGGACGGTCACCGACGAAGACGTTCTCGAATCGGGACGCAACAACTATCTGGCGGCACTGACTGCCGATGAGGATTTGTTGGGCCTCTCTTTTCTCGATCTTTCGACTGGAGAGTTCTGGGTCACGGAAGCCCGGGGTGAAGGCTGCTGGGCAGAAGTCGACGAATACCTGGCCCATTTTGCCCCCGCGGAACTGGTTCTGCCGGAAAAAGAAGCCGGTCATATTCTCAGCCTGCTCTCTATGGAAAGGAAAAGTGGGCTGGTCGAAACCCCGCGAGCGGACTGGACCTTTCACTCCGATTATGCGGCGCAGCAGCTGCTGGACCATTTTAAGGTTTCCACGTTGGAAGGCTTTGGAATTGAGGGCAAGGGGGCTGGTATCGCAGCCTCTGGGGCTCTCCTTCACTATGTCAAGGAAACCCAAAAGAGCCAGCTTGAACATATCACCCGGCTCCTTGCTTTCGAGTCTTCCCGCTTTTTGAAACTCGATGAATCGACGGTAGCCAATCTGGAGCTGGTACGAGGGAGTGACGGAAATCGCAAGTGGACACTGCTGGCATCACTGGACGAAACCCGGACCGGGATGGGGGCCCGGCTCTTGCGCAGTTGGGTGTTGCGGCCCAGCCTGGATCTGTCTCAGATCAGGCGGCGCCACGAGGCCGTGGATGAGCTTCGCCAATCGGTGCTTCGACTGGGGGAGTTACGTGAACTGCTGGCATCGATTCATGACGTTGAACGGTTGCTGGCACGGGTCATCCTAGAAAAAGCCACCGCTCGGGATCTGCTGGCACTGAAGGATTCAGTAGCTCGCCTTCCAGAGATCAATCAGGTCCTCAGCCAATTCAATGCGGAGGCTCTGACGCGCCCTCTGGATGAGGTCCACGAGATCCATGATCTATTGTCGGCGGCCATTCATCCAGCTCCTCCGATTTCGATCAGCGAAGGTCGGCTGATCCGAGATGGCCACTCTTCTGAACTCGATCAGTTGCGTGAGATCTCGACGTCGGGAAAGTCCTACATCGCACGCCTGGAGGCATCGGAAAGAGAGCGTTCCGGCATTTCCAGCCTGAAAATCCGTTACAACAAGGTCTTCGGTTACTTCATCGAAGTAACGAGAGCCCACTCCGACCGAGTGCCAGAGGACTATGTACGCAAGCAGACCCTGGTCAACGCCGAGCGCTTCATTACGGCTGAACTGAAGGACTATGAGGAGAAGGTCCTGGGGGCCGAGGAAAAGATCATCGCACTTGAACGTAGCCTGTTTATTTCGGTTCGAAGTCGGGTGGCGGATCAGGTGCAGCGTCTCCAGCTGGTCTCGACCCGGCTCGGCCAGCTTGACGTTCTTCAGTCGTTCGCCCATACAGCGCAGGCTCGCCGGTACCAGCGCCCGATGCTGGATGACTCGACCGAACTGGTGATTCAGGGGGGCCGCCATCCCGTGCTCGAGCTACAGTCCTCCGATCCCTTCGTTCCCAACGATTTAATCTGTAACACGACAACCGATCAGTTGCTTATTCTGACTGGACCCAACATGGGCGGGAAGTCGACTTATTTGCGACAGAATGCTCTGATCGTCTTGATGGCACAGATGGGAAGTTTCGTGCCCGTCGAGGAAGCCCGTATCGGCCTGGTGGATCGCATCTACACGCGAGTTGGGGCGAGTGACAACTTGTCTCGCGGTCGCTCCACCTTCATGGTTGAGATGATCGAGACGGCCAACATCCTGAATACGGCCACTCAGAGAAGCCTGGTCCTGCTCGACGAAGTGGGACGGGGAACGGCAACCTTTGACGGGCTCTCCCTGGCCTGGTCGATTGCGGAATACTTGCACAATGATGCAGAGAGGTCTCCCAGAACCCTCTTCGCCACCCATTATCATGAACTCACCAAACTGGAGAATCTGTATGACGGAGTGCGCAACTACTCCGTCTCGGTCCGGGAGTCAGGAGGGGAAATCATCTTTTTTCACCGGGTCAAACCAGGAACCGCAAATCGTAGCTACGGGATCGAAGTGGCCCGGTTGGCGGGCCTCCCAACCCCTGTGCTCGAACGAGCCCGCGAAATTCTCACCCGCCTGGAGCGTAAACGCCTCGATCTGGCCGGTAAGAAAAAAGAGTCCAGCGCAGATGCACTGGAGGAGCTCCAACGAGCTCTGTTCTAGGCCCCTCTCCCTTGTAACTTGCTTACACTCGAGTCAAGCTTCCGAAACTGGGAACTGACTGCCACTTGGCCTCGTTGTCGGTGCCTAGACGAGCGATTCTGAAATAACGTACCAATTGTTGGGAGCGCGACGCGAGTCAGGTCGAGGCGCGAGGACGAGATTGATGCAGGCCATCTTCGAGCTCCGAGGCGCCAGCCCGGGGCGGGAAAAGAGTCTCAGGTTGACGCAGATCCCGGTCCGGCGTGTCGGGGAAGCATCCTTTGCGTGGGCAAAAAGGACGATCCATTTTCTTGAGAATGATCTCTGCGTCACCGAAGTCGTCGATGGGCTCCGTTCTTGCCCGCAGTTTGACTGCCTTGCCGCTTCGAAGCAGGCCACGCATTGTAGGAGTCACCTCCGGGTGGCGAACTCCGATTGTCTGTTAGCTTCCCGGGTGTGCTTTTCTCCTTGAATGAACAAGTTAGGGAGGTGGTCGGGCACAAGAATTTTCAAGGCTTGCGGTCCCTTGGACCAGGGGGAGTTCGCCGGGCGGAGCCGACTCCTCAATACGTGGGTTGGAAACAGAGGCGGCGAGGCAGATCGTGAGCGAGGCAGGCTCAGCGCTGTTCTCGTTAAAAGTAGGAGCCAGCTCCCGCATTTCTTGAGTCGAGCTCGCGCAGAAAGAGGGAAGGCAATGAATTCCTCGCGCCTCGAATCTTGCCTCCGTCGGCGCCTTGAATCTCGATCTCCATTGGAGCGACCCATATCTTCGCGCCGAAGACGCATCGCGATCATAGCCCAGGGTACCGGCCTGGGAAAAAACGAGAGGGAAGAGGGAGCCTGAAAGGCTTCGCGATATGCTCCACGCTCTCTGCTCACACACGGTAGTTCCTCAGCAAGAGTCATGCTCCACCTCACCTACACGAAAACCTCCGCCGATTTCTCAGATTCTTGGGCGCCCAATGATGAGGAGTCGACGCTTGGGATAAGGTCGATTGGCAGGCGAAATTTCGCGCAGCCCTTCAGGCTGCCTGGTCGGCTATCCCCTGTCTCCCAGGGCGGTGCCCGGGCTGTTATCACGATGTGCCTTCGGCGCGAAGATCGTCTATGTGCCGAGGCGATGAGCCGATGTGAATGTCTCAGCGCCGCAAGCCCATGGCGCAGCAGTGACGCGTAGTCGCCAGGTGCTTCGGTTAGGAACAGCAGCAGAGAACGGTGGTAGCCCCTGCTCGAGATGTTATCCTGTCTTGCGTGTCCGTCCAACGAACCATCCATTTCTTGTGAGTTGGGAGTTGTGAGTTGGAAGTTACTAAAGTGTTGGGAGTTGTGAGTTGGTAGTTACTGACAAAGGGTCTTTGGCAGTGCTGGGCCTGGGTAAGCTAGGAGGCCTTCTGGTGCAAGCGTTCTTGGAGCGAGGTCTTCTCGAGACCGGCCAGATTCGGGCCACCGTCGCTCACGAGGACCGAGCGGCTCAGCTGGCAGAGCGATTCGGCATCGCTGTGGGGACGGACAACTGCCGGGCAGTTCGAGATTGCGAAATCGTGTTGATCAGCGTCAAACCTCTTACCATGGCCGAAGTCTGCCAGCAGATTTCCAGCCAACTTACCCCTCGTCAGTTGGTCGTCTCCGTCGCTGCCTCGGTACCGACGGACTTTATCGAAACCCATCTGAAGGGGGACATCCCGGTAGTCAGGGCCATGCCTAACACCCCCTGTGGAGTGGGGGCCGGAATGACAGCGCTTTGCTCGGGGCGCCATGCTTCTCCCGCTCACGTGGAGACCGCCACGCACCTCTTTGAAACCGTCGGGAGAACTGTGCAGGTAGAGGAGAAGTTGATGAATGCGGTTACCGGGCTTTCGGCCAGCGGTCCGGCCTTCATTTATGTGATCCTCGAATCGCTGGCGGAGGCGGGAGTCAAAGTTGGACTTCCTCGCGACGTGGCAACTTTGTTGGCGGCTCAAACGACGCTGGGAGCTTCCCAGGTGGCTCTCCAAACCGGTCACCACCCCGCCCTGCTCAAAGATGCCGTCACGACACCGGCCGGGTGCACCATCGATGGCATTCTGGAATTAGAGGATGGGAAACTGCGCGTCACCCTGATCAAGGCAGTCGTCAAAGCCGTGGAAAGGGCTGGAGAGCTCCTGGTGAGCTAGCCCGGATAATGCACGCGTTGTCGGCTGCAGAGCCGGGATCATCCGCGCTGACTGCGTTGCCCACCCTCGGGCTGCTCAACAGAGTGCACGACTATGCTTCCGCGGCCCTCGGGCGTAACGCCTTGTCAGCGCGGCGCTTCCGACTCTTCGCTTCGACAACGCGTGAATTATCCGGGCTAGGAGCCCGTCCGCGTATTGGGGTGAGGTCGCGAGAACAGGGGTCTTGTGAGTCGAGCTCGCGGAGAGAGACGGACGGCGATGGCCCCTATCGTCTACGGCTCTCGACAAGAGATTCGGCCACTTAACGCCTGTTCCCTGCGGGTTACGGGCGGTCTTCTGTTGTCCAACCTGCAAACTCCAGCAGGCTGGACAACAAGAAGGCGATCTGCTTTGTTGCGGGCACTTGAAGTTGATGACAGCGCCTGCCTGCCCGACGCCTCGCATCTCACCCCATGGCGCCCGTAACGCGATCCGCACCAATACTCGGACAGGCTCCTAGTCCCTTGGCGAGACTTCGCCAGACAGGCTACAATCTGCCGATCATGATAGCTTCCGCTCGCTGCTTCCCCCTGTTCGGGATTCTGAGTTTCTTGTTGCTCTCCTGCTCCGATCCTCCGGAGGTCGTTCCCGAGTGGGGTGTCAGCTGGGAGTTGGCGCGGGAGCGAGCAAGTCGAATCACGGATCTCTCCTATGATCTATCGTTGGAAATCCCCGCACTGCGCTCCGATCCGATTCGCGGCGTCCTGACTGCGAGTTTTGGCCTGGATCCAGCAGATCGGCCGCTGGTGCTCGATTTTCGGCAGGACGCCGTCAATGTCCGGAAGATCCAAGCCAACGGCCGGGAGGCTGCCTTTAGTGCCGTCAATGGTCATATCTTGGTTGAATCGGCCCGACTCAAGGCGGGACAAAACTCAGTCACAATCGAGTTCCTGGCCGGCGATGGTTCGCTCAACCGTCGCGACGACCATCTCTATACACTCTTTGTTCCAGACCGAGCTTCGGTAGCGTTGCCCTGCTTCGACCAACCCGATCTGAAGGCGCGCTACCGGCTCACTCTCGCAATCCCAGCCCAATGGGAAGCCCTGGCCAACGGGCAAGTGCTCGATGATCAGGTCGTCGGGGATCGACGGGAGATCTCGTTCCAGGAAACTCAACCACTGAGCACCTACCAGTTCGCTTTCGCCGTGGGACGCTTCCAGGTCGAGGAGCACCAGATGGGAGACCGGATCATGCGGCTCTTTCATCGCGAGACCAACCGAGAAACAGTGGAGCGCAACCTGGATGCCATCTTTGAGCTGCACACACGATCGCTCGACTGGCTGGAAGAATACACCGCCATCCCATATCCCTATGGAAAGTTTGATTTCGCCCTCCTGCCGGCTTTTCAGTACGGTGGGATGGAGCATCCGGGGGCAATCTTCTATCGGGATCGCGGCCTGTGGCTCGATGACAACGCCACCCTGTCCCAGACCATGGTACGGGCCAATGTAATCGCTCACGAAACGGCTCACATGTGGTTCGGAAATCTGGTCACTATGCGCTGGTTCGACGATGTCTGGACGAAGGAAGTCTATGCCAATTTCATGGCCGCCAAGATTGCGAATCCGATCTTTCCCGAGATCGACCATGAACTGCGATTCTTCTTGCGCCATTACCCTTCGGCCTACGCGGTGGATCGGACTGACGGCGCCAATCCCATCCGGCAGCCCCTGGAAAACCTCATCGAGGCCGGCACCATGTACGGCCCAATCATCTACCAGAAAGCCCCTATCGTCATGCGCCAATTGGAGGATCTGCTCGGGAAAGAGAAACTTCGGGAAGGTCTTCAGACTTATCTAAAACGCTTTGCCTATGCCAACGGAAGCTGGCCGGAATTAGTGGGAATCCTCGACGATCTAACAGATCTCGACCTGACTTCTTGGAGTCGGGTTTGGGTGGAAGAGGCGGGAAGGCCTCATTTCGAAGTTCAGGGCCAGGTGGGTGATTCACCGATGCGCGATCTGCGCTTGTCCCAGAGTGATCCGGGCGGGCGAGATCTTATCTGGAGCCAGCCGATTCAAGTCGGCTATCGGATGGGCGATGAGCGCCTCGAAGCGACCTTCCTTTTCGATGAAGCATCGCGTGCGATCGAAGATTTCATTGGAAACCCGGCTCCCGATTACATTCTTCCCAACGCCGGCTCTCGGGCCTATGGCTTGTTCCGGCTGGACAGCCGCAGTCGCGACTACCTGCTGTCAAACCTGGCGCGGCTCAAACCGGAGCTCGAGCGAGCGGTCGTCTTACAGAACCTGTGGGAGAACATGTTGGAAGGTTGGGTCGAGCCGGAACGGTTGATAGCAGCCCTGATCAGCTCCCTCGGCCAGGAGGAGAACGAGCTCCTAGCGGACCAGCAGCTGGGTCTGCTACAGCGTCTGTTCTGGGACTTCCTGATCGAGGAGGACCGGAGCGCGGCGGTTTCCAGCTGGGAATCGTTGCTTTGGGAGCGACTCGAGACCGCTCCCACCGACTCCCAAAAATCGAGTTTTTTCTCGGCCTATCAGAGTATCTCCCTGTCTCCCGAAGCCATCGAGCGGCTCACTACCATCTGGCGGGATCGCCAGGAACCGGGGGGCTTGACACTCTCCGAATCCGACTTCACGAGTCTGGCCATGAGCCTGGTCATCAAAACGAACGACGACCAGATCCTCAAACAGCAGCTGGGCCGAATCAAGAATCCGGACCGCCGAGCCCAACTTGCATTCGTTGGGCCGGCACTTTCTCCCGATCCGATGACTCGAGATCAGTTCTTTGAATCCTTGGCTGACGATCGCAACCGGGATCGTGAGCCCTGGGTTGCCCAAGCTCTGAGCTTCTTGAATCATCCTTTGCGCGCAGATTCCTCGATAAAGTACTTGAGGCCAGTTCTGGAACTGCTAGAGGAGATTCAGTCAACGGGAGACATCTTCTTCCCTTCCCGATGGCTCGAGTCCAGTTTTGGCGGGCACTCGTCGCCGCAGGCAGTCCAGGTGGTGGACGACTTTCTGGCAGCCAACCCCGATTATCCGGCCCGGCTGCGGGCCAAGATCCAGCAGTCTACCGATTCTCTGCGGCGCAAAGTGAGATGGCGTGGGCATTGACCTCTCCCCCCGCTTGCAGGATGATGGATAAATGGCTGAAAAGAGATCCCCCTGGCTCTGGGGCTGCGGGATCAGTTGCGGCGCCTTGATTATTCTAGCGATTGTCGTGACCGCTGGCAGCTTCCTGTTTTTTCGCAACACCTTTAGCCCGGATTATGCAAGAACCGTAGGCCGGAGTTGAAAAGAGAGTCGAAAGTGGCCCAAATCGGGAGATCGAAAGTGCGACAGGCGGATTTTCGAGGGATCTCTGTGGACGAGCCGTGTGGAGTAGGTGGGGGAGTGAATTTCAGACGGAGTTGGGCCTGAATGAGTGTCCTAAACGATCATTCGGGAGCTAGGAGAGGCTAGCTGGAGTTAAGGCGATTCAAGACGAGTAGGAAAAGGGCCTGCTCCGGAAAGCCGGAGGAAAGATGGGCCCAGATGCGTCGAGTGGTTTGTCGAACCCGCGCCCCAATTTTGAGGACCCGGCGACGCAAAGTTTCGATTTCGAGTTTCTGCCAGGGGGTTCCATACAGATAATCGCGGAGTCGGACGGACATCTGGTAAGCCAGCCCATGCAGGAGAAGTCGAAACTGGTTGGCCAGGAATCGATGACAGCTCAGCCGATCCATACTCAGATGGTTCTTAAAAGCCTTGATGAAGTTCTCCGACTGTCCTCGATCGGTGTAGTGATCATAAAGGGACTGGGAAGAGAGATCGTCTCGGTTGGTGACCACAAAGCGACGATTGATCCCCCGATGGTCGACTTCCACTTTGACGATGACGCGACGGAATCGATCCCAGCTGCTGGCTCGATAAAGAAACTCGTCAAACTGACGCTGTTTTTCCTCGAACTCGTCGAACCTGAGTCGAGTCGACTCGAGCATCGGCTCGACCATCCGTTGCAGGCTGGGGTTCCGGCTTAACCCAATGACATATTGGAGTTTGTTCTCTTCAGATTCACAGAACTCGTAGAGCCGAGGCGTGGCAAAGCCGCTGTCGGCCCGGATCTCAATTTGAAGTTCCTTGCCAACTTCTCGCCGAATGGCTTTCACGATTCGTTTCAGAATAGGAACGATGTGAGAGGCAGCCCCCTTGTTTCCAGGCCTCAATACGACAGTGACCAGGTCCCCCGTAACGGCATCGAAGATCAGCCAAGGATGCAGAATGTGGTTTCGGTAATAGCCGTGGTAAAAAGAGAATTCCTGTTGGCCGTGAGTGTGGTCGTCAGTACTGTCCAGGTCCAAGATGACCGGGTCGGGGCGTCTCTTCTTCAGCGAGCGGACATAACGCTGTAGGAACCCCCGGCTCAGACGCATGAGATCCTTCTTGCTGACAGAGTTTTCCAAACGGGAAAAAGTTGCCTGGGTGGCCAAGTCAGGATCGCTCTCAGGTAACTGATCACAGACGGTCTTGAGCATGGGATCCGAGCGCAGCGTGTCCGCGTCATTGCAGTCTTCGTACCCGGCAACGATCTGAAAGACTCGTTGTCGGATCAGCTTTAACTGCTCATGACGAACGTAGCGTTGGTCCCGGCTATCCGCAATACACGAACTGAAGTCCTCGCAGAGTCGATCTTGCCGATCCAGGGAACCAAACAACAGCCATCCGGCATCGGAAGTCAGGTTCCCACCATCAAAACGAGCCGTGATTTGTGTGTGCGAGTGAAATGCCAGGGTGGTCTGACAGACTGGGTTTGACATTGCCGTAGTTCTCCGATAAGGATTTGTTTGATAAACCTTTTTATATCAGAGAGCTACGGCATTTTTTCTGGTCCCCAATCCACTCGAATCCGGATCTCTTGCATAATCCGGGTTAGCGGCTTCGAAGAGGCTGTCCCGGCGACGGAGAAGCTGGAAGAACGTTTTGGCCGAGTTCAAGACTACACTCCCCCCGCTGGAGGCCACATTTCTGGCGAACGAATTCGAGCCTTCTTGGAAGTCCGCCGGCAGAGCATGGAAAAACGGCAGGCAGTAGCCGATTTCTTTCTCAAGATTCCAAACCGAGAAGAGGCCAACCAACTCGACAACGCTTCCTTCTGGGAAAAATTGACTTTTGGGCTTTCCATGGCTCGGGGTGGAATTGGGCTGGGTGCCGCCATCGGCCGCTTCTTCGAGCAACGAAATCAAGCCCTGTTATCCCAAGACATGGGTATTGGGGAGTACGTCTACATCTATACAACTGCTTACTACGGCTGGCTCCAGAAGTCACCCGATGACGGTCCCGGCTCGAGCAACGCCGACATCGATGTCGGAGGGTTCACTTTCGCTAAGATTCGCCGCAACTGGCTGGGAGCCCTGGAAAGGGCGGCGGAACTCGCGGAAGGTTCTATGGAGCTGACGAAAACCCTCCAGGCAGAGCTGGAACAACTGGAGGAAGATCGCCGACGGATTCCCTGGCAAGATGGACTCCCCGCCCAATTAGCGGAAGCTCTAGAGCCGTTCCGAACAGACCTCGACAATAGCTACGTAGCCATCACGAATCCCTTTGAGCTGGTCGTGACTGCCCGTGAAGGAAGGTTCGGCTACACCTCCGAGTAGTCGGCTGCCCCTCGAAGCATCCGATCCAGAGCGCATCCGATCTGCTTCGCGTCCAATCTGCTTCGTATCCGATCCGCTTCGCTGCCTGCGATGCGCGCTTTGCTTTGTAGGAGCGAGCTGTGCTGGCGAACCCGGACGTCTCGGCCGGATTCAGATTCTCTTGGCCTCCCTGAAGGTGCCCCCTCTGGCGCAGCGCTATCCCCACTGGTCCTCACACCTTGAGAATTGAACTCGGACAGGCTCCTAGCCCTAGCCCCGCAAGTTCTGTATGAAGAACATGGCATAGAAGAGGATCGTGCTTACCACTCCCGCTTGCTGCCACAGCGGAGCCCGCACTTCCACTGGTAGAAAGCGATAGTTGAGAACCAATCCGTGGAAGGCGGCGAACATCAAGATGAGGCCCGCAGAATTGGCAGCAATCAGGACCAGAACGTCGGGCCGGGCGAGATTGATGGCCACCGCACCCCAGACCGTAAAGGCGATGATCAGAGTGTAGTAGACACGCCGGATATCGTCCCCAGCCCACTTTCGGACCCGTGAGCTGCCACTCCACAGGATATCGGTAGAAATCCGCACAAAGCCGTCTGTAATCACGAGTTGACTTCCGAAGAGGATCCAGAAACCGTTGAGAAAGCCCAGGAGAGCTACCGTATTTCCGGCGTGGGTGCGCAGGAATTCTGCTTGAAAGGCGCCCGCGGCCAGCCCCTCCATCTCGGCATTTGGGGGCATGACAGTTACCGCCAGGATGCAATTCAAATACATCCCCACGAAGCAGCCGATAGCCCATATCACCGCTTGATCGGCCAGCACATAGCGCCACCAGCCCTTCCAACGCTTTAGATTCGCCGCCGTGATTGGGAAAACTGTCCCCACCGGGGAGACCTTCACTTTTTTCCCGCCTACCGCAGAGGAGATGTAGCCAACCAGGCTGCCCATCCCGTAGCCTTTGTCGCGCACCCAGTTACTGGTCATGAGATTGGCTACGCCTCCGGCTGCTGCAAAGGCGGCAAATCCCCCTAGAACCAGCCAGGACTGGCGCCCGGCCACGCTGGCCGGCACTAGCCGAAAACTATACTCGGGAGTCAGTCCAAAGAATCCAATCAGACCTTCCCACCAAATCTGGGGGGGCACGAAGAGAAGGCACACGACAAGTAGAAAGCTGAAGATGAATGTGACCATGAACCAGTTCACGATCTCGAGCATCCGCTCGACCTTGCCGCCAAAACCGACGATGCCGACCGCCACTACGAAACTGCTGATTCCCAGCAGGAGCACGGCCGTCGAGTCCTGATCAGTGGGGAGCCTTCCGGCAAAGGCTGCAAATAGAGGAGCTGCCGAGGTGGCGGCCCAGGCTGGCCAGCCCATCTGGCAAAGGGCTAATAGGATGTAGACTGTTCCCCACACCGCAGGCCCGGGCGAGGTTCTCATGAACCCGTTGATGATGGGTTCGCCGGTGTAAATGGTGTAGCGAATGAACTGCAGATTACAGGCCAACTGGAACAAGATGGCAAAGGTGACGATCCAGAGCATGGAAAGTCCATGTTCGACCGTAACTCGCGGCCCCAGAATCCACTCTCCAGTCCCAATAGAGACGGACAAGGCGATGGTGCCCGGGCCCACGATCCGCAGCACATTCCGTACGGTCCAGGCCGGCGGCGATGGCATATCTGCCACCCTCCAGGCAGGCATTTTCCCAGCCCTAGATTGTACCGAGGAGTTGCTTTCTGCTTGCTCGTCTGTGCGCATGATATTCGAGGAAAAGGATCCTGGACCGCCTCTAGTTGTAAACGGCAGGCTCCAAAGATGCAATCGAGGCCCGCGATTTCTCCGATTCTGACATCAGATTTGTTGGGACCTTCGTCTGTGCAGTGACTCCACTTTCCGATATGCTTAGCCCGCACAATTCATAAATTGTCGGCTGCAGGCCCGCCAGCATCCGCGCTGACTGCGTTGCCAAACCTCGGAGGCAAAGAAGCAAATGAAGAAGGTTCTAGTGCTCGTTTTCTTGGCGCTGTTGTTCAGCGCCGGGCCCGTGACTGCTGCTGAAGTGACGACTCCCATGCAGCAGTTCGGATTCAACCTGGGCGACGATTATCAACTGGCAAATTATCAGCAGCTGGTTGCCTACTGGAAGAAACTGGAGCAGGAGTCATCCCGGATGACGCTCGAACAGATTGGCGAAACAGCCGAGGGCCGACCGATGTGGATGGCGATCATCACCTCACCGGACAATCACCAGCGAGTGGATGAATACAAGCAGATTGCACGCCGTTTGGCGCTGGCTCGAGATCTGACCGATGAACAAGCCCGGGAGTTAGCTTCCCGCGGTAAGGCGGTAGTCTGGATCGATGGTGGACTCCATGCCACCGAAGTGCTGGGTGCCCAGCAACTGATGGAACTGGTCTATCAGATGGTCAGCCGCGACGACGCTGAGACCCAGCGTTTCTTGAATGATGTGATTCTGCTGGCCGCCTGTGTCAATCCGGATGGACTCGACCTGGTGGCCGATTGGTACATGCGCGAGGAGGACCAAAGCAAACGTTCCTCGCGAGGCATTCCACGTCTGTACCAAAAGTACGTCGGGCACGATAACAACCGCGACTTCTACATGGTGACCCAGCCTGAGAGCATCGCCATCAATCGGATCCAATACCGGGAGTGGTTCCCGCAAATTGCCTATAACCATCATCAGAGCGGACCGGCCGGGACCGTACTTTTCGCCCCTCCGTTTCGCGATCCATTCAACTACAACATCGATCCGCTGGTCATCACGGGACTCGATCTGGTGGGAGCCGCCATGCATGGTCGTTTCGTTGCGGAAGGCAAGCCGGGAGCGACGATGCGGGGGGGTGCCAGTTACTCGACCTGGTGGAACGGGGGTCTACGAACCACGCAGTATTTTCACAACATCATCGGTCTCCTGACGGAGACGATCGGCAATCCCACACCGGCGGAGATTCCGTTGATCCTGAACCGCCAGCTGCCAAAAGGGGATCTGCCGGCTCCGATTGCCCCTCAGAAATGGCACTTCCGCCAGTCGGTCGACTATTCGATCACCGCCAATCGGGCCGTATTAGATGTGGCGTCCCGTTATCGCGAAATCTTTCTCTACAACATTTATCAGATGGGCCGAAAGTCGATCGGGCGAGGAAGCCGCGATCATTGGACAGTGACTCCGGAACGCATTGCCGCCGTTGAAAAGGCTGCCCAAGCGAACCGGCAAGACCAGGCCGAGGGGCCAGGCGGCGGGGGTACGCGCGGAGGGCGTGGAGGTCGCGGACTCGATTCCAGCCTCTATACCAAGGTCCTCCAAGAACCGGCCAAGCGGGATGCCCGCGGTTACATCCTGAGTGCCGACCAAGCCGACTTCAATACGGCCGGCAAGTTCATCAACACCCTGATCAGGAACGGTGTGCAAGTCCACCGTGCTTCCCGTTCTTTTCAGGTTGCCGGTAAAGCCTATCCCGCCCAGTCTTACATCATTCGAACGGCCCAGGCTTTTCGTCCCCATATTCTGGATATGATGGAGCCTCAAGTACACCCCGATGATATTCCTTACCCCGGAGGACCTCCCACCGCTCCCTACGATAGCGCGGGATGGACCCTGGCTTATCAGATGGGAGTGCAATTCGATCGAATTCTCGATCACTTTGACGGTCCTTTCGAGGCGATCTCCGACGAGGTGAGTCCGCTGCCCGGCAAGATTCAGGGCTCTAGTTCTGCCGCCGGTTACGTATTAGATCCTCGCATCAACGATGCCTTCGTAGCTGTAAACCGTCTACTCGCCTCCGGATCCCCGGTCTACAGATTGAAAGAACCTATTGCAGCTGGCGGACTAGAATATCCGGAAGGCAGCCTCTATGTTCCGGCCGGTGCCGGAACCCGGGCCAGCCTGCAAGGCATGGCCACAGAACTGGGCCTGAACTTCGTCGGAATCGAATCACCTGCCCAGCGTGCGGCGCTTCGACTTCGACCAATTCGCGTCGGCCTATGGGATCGCTACGGCGGCTCGATGCCCTCCGGCTGGGTGCGTTGGATCTTCGAACAGTATGAGTTCCCGTTCGAAGTCGTCTTCCCGCCTCGCTTGGACGCCGGCGATCTGGGTCGGGACTTTGACGTTCTCGTTTTTGTCGGTGGAGCGATCCCCGGTGTGGGTGGAGGACGCGGAGGACGGGGTGGAACTCCAGATCGGGACTCCATCCCCGCCCAGTACCACGACCAACTCGGTTCGGTCACGGTGGATAAGACGGTCCCCCGGCTGCGACAGTTCGTCGAGCAGGGCGGAAGTATTATCACGATCGGCAGTTCAACCGGGTTGGCCTACCACTTCGGCTTACCGATTGAGAATCACCTGATTGAAAGGACACCGCAGGGCGAAGTACAGCCACTAGATCGGGAAAAATACTATGTCCCGGGTTCCGTTCTAGCCTCGCGAGTCAATCCGAGTCATCCGCTGGCCTACGGCCTGCCAGCCAGGCTGAATGTCTATTTCAACAACAACCCAGTCTTTCGACTAAGACCGCAAGCATCAATGGAAGGGATCTCAACAGTCGCCTGGTTCGACAGTGCCAGCCCTCTGCGCAGCGGGTGGGCCTGGGGGCAAGCCTTCCTCGAAGACGGTGTCGCCGTGGTGGATGCTCCAATGGGAGATGGCCGGTTGATGATGTTCGGACCTGAAATCACATTCCGAGCCCAACCCCACGGCACCTTCAAGTTCCTTTTCAACGGCCTGTATTACGGGAGTGCCGAGGAGGTGACTCTGCAGTAGTAGCGCAGGCATCCTGCCTGCCAAGTAACCCAGGCATCTTCAAGCTGTCTCAAAACTAGCCAAAATCACAATTTGGCCTTTCAGGAGAACAGAGTTTCAAAACCATGGGAGGCGCCATCCCAGGCGGCGATCTTATTGAAAATAAGAGCTTTGTAGTCGGTCCTGCCGGTCCGCTCGCGGCCTCGGAAGGCCCCTCCCAGGATCCTGAAATCACTCTCTTGAAGCTTGCCAGGGAGGTTTTGAGACAGCCTGATCCTGCCTGCCAGGCAGTAGCGGAGTCAGATTCCTCACCTTGACAAGTCGAGCAAATCCAGCCACCGCTTTGATACGGCTGGGAATTGGAACCCTGGCCCCTTGGATCCCTTCTCCCCGCCTGGGTGCTGGGGCACAACCTTTCCCACAACACGCGCGTACGATTTCTCATGCCTATCTTGCGTGATCTTCGATTCGGTTTGAGAACTCTTCTGCGGAATCCAACCAGCTCATTGGTTTGTATTCTAACCCTGGCCCTTGGCATTGGAGCCAATACAGCCATCTTCAGTGTCATCGATGCTTTGATCTTGCGGCCTCTGCCCTACCCGGAGCCGGCACGGCTGGTGCAGCTTCAGCAGACTTATCACGAGGCTCCGGGAGTGACGTCCCCCTTCTTCTCAGGCCCCACGTACCTGGCTCTGCGGGAACGTCTCGAGTCATTCCAGAGCCTGACCGCTCTGTACAACTACAGCCCGGAGGGGTTCAATCTGAATCTGGATGGCCGTTCCCAACGAATCGCGCGGCTGAAGGTCAGTTCGGATTACTTCGACACACTCGGTATTCAGCCCCAGATCGGACGCACGTTCACTCGTGAGGAGGAGCTGATGCCGGGCCCCCAGGATTCCAATCGGCTCTCCAGTTACGAACCCGCCAACCGGCTGGCCCTGCTCAGCAATGGACTCTGGATGCGCATCCTGGGGGGCGATCCTGGAATCTTGGGTTCAACTATCCTCTTGAGCGGAGCCCCTTACACGGTGATCGGAGTGATGCCTCCCGGCGTCCTCGATCCAATGGCTGGGCGAATAGACGTCTGGGTGCCCCACAACCTGTCGGCAGGAGGTTACAACAACCTGGGAAACCGATATCTCACGGTCCTCGGACGCCTGTCTCCAGAGGTCACGATCCAAGCCGCCCAGCATGAGATGGACGCAGCGATGGCGGTCCTGGAGAGCACCCATGACGAGAATCAAGGAGAGGGAGCCCGTCTTGATTCTTTGCAGGAACTCTTGCTGGGCGACCTTGACTCTACTTTGTACATCCTTCTTGCGGCTGTCCTGACCCTGCTTTTGATCGCCTGTGTCAACGTAGCCAATCTGCAGCTTAGCCAGTACGCCGGCCGCAGTCGCGAGCTGGCGATTCGGGCTGCGGTGGGAGGTTCTCGCAGGCAGCTGGCCCGACAGTTGCTGACTGAAAACCTGCTGCTTGTCCTGGGTGGCGGACTGCTGGGTGTTGACCTTACCCCCTGAAACGAGTCCAGGTTGAGTATTAGTAACTGGACGTAGTAAGGAGGTAAGAATGGCACAGAAGAAACACACCCCGGAACAGATTATCCGCAAGCTGAGGGAGGTCGAGGTGGCCCAGGGCAGAGGCAAAACGACCCCGCAGGCCGTCAAGCAGATTGGTGTAAGCGAGCAGACCTTCTACCGTTGGCGCAAGGAATACGGCGGCATGCGTGTGGACCAGGCGAAGCGGCTCAAAAAGCTGGAGAAGGAGAACCTCAGGCTGAAGCGACTGGTGGCCGATCTGTCCCTGGATAACCAGATTCTCAAAGAGGTGACGGAGGGAAACTTCTAAGCCCGGCGACACGGCGACGAGCTGTCGAGAGTGTTTGTTCGAGGCTGGACGTCTCCGAGCGTCGGGCTTGCCGGGTCTTGGGTCAGGCACGTTCCACCCAGCGTCGTGAGCCGAAGATTGGAGAGGACGAAGATGAGTTGGTGGCACGGATGACTCAGCTGGCCAGCGAATACGGCCGCTATGGGTACCTTCGGATCACGGCTCTACTGAGACGGGAAGGCTGGCAGGTGAATCACAAGAGGATCGAACGACTGTGGAGGCGAGAAGGCCTGAAGGTACCGGCCAAACAGCCCAAGCGGCGACGTTTGTGGTTGCACGACGGATCCTGTATTCGACTGCGGCTGGCCTATAGAGACCATGTTTGGAGTTACGACTTCGTGCAATCGAGAACTCACAACGGCAGAGCTTTCCGGATGTTGACTTTGATGGACGAGTACTCCAGAGAGTGTCTGGCGATTGAGGTCCAGAGAAAACTCAACAGCTCGTCGGTCCTCGAGAAGCTGGGAGAGCTCTTTGTCGAGAGAGGAACACCCGAGCATCTCCGATCCGACAACGGCAGCGAGTTTACGGCCAAGGTTGTTCGAGAATGGCTAGCTCGAGTGGGTGTCGGAACGCTTTACATCGAACCGGGGAGCCCCTGGGAGAATGGATATATCGAGAGTTTCAATGGAAAGCTCAGAGACGAGTTGCTGAACCTCGAGATCTTCGACACTTTGTTGGAGGCGAAGATTTTGATTGAACGCTGGAGAAGGGAATACAACCAGATTCGACCCCATAGTTCCCTCGGCTACCGACCGCCAGCACCGGAGGCTCGATGGGTTTCGCCACCCTTGATTCCACGGCTGCAGGCTACCGAAAATAGGCCCGCAGTCCTAACATAGAGAGTGGACTCGGTTGTGGGGGTAGGTCAGTGTCGTGCTCGCCCGCCTGGGCGTTGTGGCGCTCCTCTCCTTGTCACCAGAAGGTCTCCAGGACAATGTGGCGATCCAGTTCAACAGCAATGTACTTCTGTTTACCACGTTGATGGCTCTTTCCACCGGAATCATCTTTGGTCTGGCGCCAGCTTGGCGCTCATCACGACTGGACCTCGATCAGGTGTTGCGTCAGAACTCCCGGGGGAGTGTCGCAGGCCACGGAAGGACCGGTCGTCTGCTGGTGATCGGCCAGATTTCCCTCTCGCTGGTTCTCTTGATTGCCGCCGCTCTGCTGATGTCCAGTTTCCGGCGCCTTCTCACGCAGGAGAATACCCTGCGCAGGGAAGGGGTCTACACATTTCGAGTCGATCTGTCGGGCCCCAAGTACGAGCGGGGTGAGCAGCGGGCCAACTTCAATCGGGAACTGGGGTCAGCTCTCACCGCACTCCCCGGAGTAGAGGCGACGGGCGCCATCTCAAAGCTTCCGTTGACAGGGCCTTATCATGGCTGGGGATTTCGGATACCAGGTCGCGATCCGGAGAGTGAGCAAGGAGGAGGACCGGCTCAGATCCGGGTTGTCGATCGCGATTATTTTCAAGCCTTGAGAATTCCTCTCTTGAGGGGAAGACTGCTGGATTCGAGCGACCGTGCCGACTCCAGCCCGAGCGTTCTCATCAATCGGGCACTGGCCGACCGCTACTTCGAGGATGAAGACGCCGTCGGCAAAGTGCTGAGCATGGGAGGGAATCGGACTGTGGTTGGGGTGGTCGGAAATGTTCGACATCGCCATCTGCTGCCAGCTTCCCCCAAGATCTACGTCGCACACGCCCAGTTTGCCGATAATCGGAACTGGCAGCTTTACCAGATCGTATTAACCACCACCGAGCGAGCCGACATTTTCGCCCTGATTCGGCAACAAGTGGGCCGCCTCGATTCCGGACTGGCGATATTCGGAGCTGCGGAGTTCTCGGATGTCGTCGCCGAGGGAATCGCTCAACAACGTTTTGCCACTACCCTGATGACCCTCTTCGGAGTCCTGGCTCTGCTTCTGGCAGGGGTAGGAATTCACGGGATCCTGACCCAGATCTTCGGAGCCCGAGCCCGTGAGTTTGCGATTCGGATGGCTCTTGGAGCGGAGGCATCGAAGGTGCTCCGAATCGTCTTCCGGGAAACGCTAATCATGGGTAGCATCGGAATCGGTCTGGGCCTGGCTGGAGGGGTGTTGGCCACACGCTGGTTGGAGAATATGTTGTACGAAGTGAGCCCGACCGAACCGTCAGTTTTCTCCCTGGTTGGGCTCTTCCTGCTGGGAGCAACGCTGGTCGTCGGCTACTTCCCCGCCCGCCGAGCATTCAGTCTCAGCCCGGTGGACGTGCTCCGTAACGAATGAAGATGACGAACGCCTGCACGAATCAGCGGATTCAGTATTGAGGTGTGATCACCGGCGCGCTCCTGATGCGTTTCAAATCGAAGGCCTGGACACGACTCCCTTGAGCCTGAAAGATGCGGGAGCGGGACTCACTCACCGTCAGCAAGCGACCCTGCTTGTAGTCAAATTGAAGTAGTTGGTCGATCTTGCCGTTGCTCAGATTGACCCCGACGAGCTGTTTCTTGCCCTGATACTTGCTGAAGAAATAGTGATGATTGCCGTCCAACTGTGCATAGCGGCTGCGCCGGTTGACTTCGCCACTGCGGGCCAATAGCGCGAATCCAACTTCCCGCGTAACCCGTCGTACGCGGCCGCGAAAACCGAAGAACCGATTCAGAGGGGCCGGAACCGCCGGCAGGAGTCCCTGGTGAACTGCAGCGGTGAAGGAAGCCACCGACAGGAGGACGCCGGTGGAGCGCACGATGCCCGCAATAAATCCGCGCCAGAAGCCGCCGCCCGGCGGCTCCAAATAGTGTTTCCAGAGGCGCTTGCCGTCGCCGTAGGCGAAGGCCGCCACGTCTTCCTCACCCCCTACCACCAGGGCATTGCTCTCGGAAAGACCGAGGTACCGGGGGGGCTTCTTGAAGTCATGGCTCTTGGCGTAGATCTTCTTTCCTTGGTAACGATCGAGTGCGATGAGCCTGCCGGCATCTGCCATATAGACCCGATCCCCGAAGATCACAAGGTTAGTGATTCCCTTCTTGCCATTGTCCCACTTCCAGAGCTTCTTTCCGGTCCGCCGATCCAGGGCCACCGCTCCGTACGGGCCGAATTGGTTCCACCGCTGGTCGGCTGCATCAAAGAAAGAGCCGCCCAGTTTTCCATAGAGTCGATCCCCTTCGAAGTAGATTTCGGTTACGACTCCAAAGTCGCTGCTTTTCCAGAGCCGGCGGCCAGACCGGAAATCGACTGCCCACAGGCGTCCTTGCCCGGCTAGATAGAGGTTGACACCGTCAAACAGTGGTTCGGCGTAGGACTTCGCGAGGTCCTCTTCGACCAGAGGGATGTCTGTCTGCCAGGACTGCTTTCCCGTGGCGACGGCGAAGCAGCGCAGCCGATCGTACAGGACGAACAGGCGATCACCGTAAAAGACCGGGGGATGGTAGCCGGAAAGATCGAAACTCCTCTTGTCCTGTCCCGGCCATTCGGCCAAGGGAGTCAGTTCGATCTTCTTGTCGATCCGGGTGGTCCAGAGTTGGTAACCGTCTTCGTAACGCAGCAGATGCAAGCGGAGTCGTCGTTTCAGATCGTTGTCATCTTTGTGCGGCTGCTCGGCTGTGACCAATAGGACCGTTTGCCGATCTGAATCGGGCACTACAGTGAGGATCTGTCGTCGGATCGTCTTCGATTCCCAGAGAATGGTTCCGGTCCTGACGTCAACCGCCAGCAGGCTGCTCTGCTTGTCCTGAAACTTTCCTCCCCACCCCTCGTTGACGAGCAGTACGTCAGTCCCTGGAACCGGCAGGGTCTGATCTTCTCGCACGCTGACATTGCGGAGCCTCCAGCGAACTCCACCGCCATGCATTTCGACGGCATAGAGGTGGCGCTCCGTGCCCACCAGCAAAGCGTCGTCCAGCAGAGTCAAGAATGTTACATCGCTTTGCAGGCCGGCTCGCCAGCTCAAATCGGGCGCCGCCAGAGAGAGAGTCGGGTAGAGGGTTGCCGACAGAAACAGTTGCAACAGGATCATTCGTTTCCCCCGGCAGCCTTCTCCGCGCCGTAGATGATTCCAGTCACACAGTGAATCCCGCCACTGAACAAAAGGACGCGTCGGGCATCCACCGGAACGACTTTAAAGGGAGCCAGCAATTGGGCCTGCAACTCCTCGAAGATCCGATCCTCGGGCAGACCGAATCCAAATCTTGGGACCAGCAGTAGATCCTTCACCACCAGAAGATTAGTGTAACTGATGCCACTCCATTGAGGTTCGAGTTCGGGTTCACCCGCGATCTTGGGGACTCGGATGACTCGGAATCCCAACTGACTCAAACGCTTGGCCAATTCGTCCAGGCGGCCAGCATTGCGGGGACGATAACCGGGAATCTGGCTCTCGATAACCGACAAGAGAGCTTGCGGATAGACCGTATCGGAGGTAATGCCGGTGGCTGTTGAAACCCACTCCGCCAGCAAGCCGGGATCTGATTCCAGCAAACCCTCCTGGGCCTCTAGCGTAAAGCATTCCGCCCGGTTCTCCGGGAAATTGACATCTATGAAGCGATCCAGCCTGGCAACCAGATCGCCGTCCAGTGTGGGTTCCCACTTGACTTGTGAACGGCGGGATCGCTCCACGGCCTGGCGCAGTCGGTCGGAATTCCTCTGGAACTCTAAATCGGGCGCCTCGAGTAGCCTGGTCAGTTCGAGTAGCGCGGCCGCCTTGGCAATGTCGAGAACGTCTCCGCTCCCGGTTTCGCAGGAGGTAAGAAACCGGATTGTCTCTACGCTGAAAAAGAGCTCTTGAATCGGCCGGTCTGAGGAGTCGGCCCGGAAACCGGGAATCGTGGACCGATAGAAAACGTGACAGTTTTCGGTGGCGCCTATCCGGACCAGTTCCGGTCGAAAAGGGACACCTTGATCGAAAAAGAAATCTCGGAGTCCCTCAACTTCAGTTGAGCAGGCCAGTCTCAACGAGTTCGCCTCAGAAGATTCAGGGAATTCAGTATCCACTGCGATCGAAGTCAAGCGGATCTCGGGCTGGGCTCCAAACAGCCCGTGGCCAGCCAGCGCCGTAGCCAGCCAACAATGGAGGCTGATCCTCAAAGTCAAGCCCATCTCGCTCTAATTTCCTCAAGCAGGGCCCAGATAGTGTCAGGTCTCACTTGACCTGTCCTGCCAGGGGCCCTCTGCATTCGATTAGTCTACATGAGTATGACACCCGGACCCTCGAGAGTAGACTCCAGCCCGCAAAACTCAGGGCTTCGCGCAGACCCCCGGCTGGGGGGCGCAAGGCCCCCTACTATATATAGAACGGTCGAAACTCAGAATGAGCGAAGCTGCGAGCGACTCGTAGGTGCTGCAGGGTGGCTCAGCGTCTTGACTTTCGGCTTGCCGCGGGAAATGATTGGAGACAATCGCCTGCCCTGGCAGGCTTGCCAGCCGGGGCCAAGCCAAAGTTTTTAACATGACAGGGAGGTGCGAATGTCTGCCAAGCGATTTCTTGCCGGAGTCATTTTTGTTCTGTGCTTCAGCTTTTCGATAGGAGTAGCCCAGGAAGCATCTGAGGAGCTGGTCCGTTTCATCGACATCACCTCACCTGCCAATCCGGTCTGGTCTCCCGATCATAACCGGCTGGCTTACTCTTCGATTCGGACTTCAAATCGGGCGGCCTCCAACATCTTCGTTCAAGATGTAGGATCCGGATCGGTGACTCGCCTGACGTCGGGCGAAAACAAATCCGACACCAATCCTCAATGGTCCCCGGATGGGCAGTCGCTTCTTTTTCTGCGTTCGCCGCTGGGCCCCGACCATCTTCCTCAAAGAGCCTGGGGAGCTCCTCAGGTTTGGCTCTGCCTGATCAGTGCCGGGGGAGGCCAGGTCGAGCATCTGCTGAAGCGAGAACACCTGGAAATCAGCGAACCGGTCTGGGCGCCGGACGGGAAGTCGATCGTCTTTACGGCCGACGACAATATCTTCATTTACGATTTTGCCACCGGCTGGGTGAGCCCGATTACCAACCAGGACGAACCGTCCGACATCAAGTATTCCAACCCGGCTTTTTCACCTGATGGAAGCGAACTCGCAGTCGTGGCGACCAAACCCAACCAGGGGGAAGAGCCGCAACGTCCGGAACGCAACTACCGAACGGTCTATACGACCGATGGAACCGTAACGATCCGTCCTTTCCGGCCTCTCGGCGACGACCAGAAGGATCTCCAGTACCCGTTCGAACCTCTGGTTCCGGACTTCACCGTGACGGGTACTATCGATGGTCAGGCGGACCGTCCCTGGGTGGAAGAAACGACCATCAAAGTTATTAACCTGGCCACTGGAAAGATAAGAGCTCTCACTTCATCCGGGCTCAATGCCGCCGACCATTCACCCCAATGGTCGCCGGATGGGCAATGGATCGCTTTCGTCTCCGGACGGGGCAACAGCAACAAGATTGGAGTCATCGCGGCTCATGGAAGTCAGCCATCTCGGGCTCTCAGCACCAACCGCCTGTACGATGAGAACTCCTTTGCGTGGTCACCTGACAGCCGTTCCATCGCTTATGTCGAAGCCGACAAGAAGCACTTCTATTCAAACCTCTACACGATTCGCCTGGAGGGTGGACAGAAACGCACCCTGGTCGACGGAAAAAGCTGGGCTTCATCACCCCATTTTCTATCCCCCCAAGAGGTGGCCTTCACCTACGGAAGTCCCAACAGAGCCAATGACGTTTGGAAAGTGTCGGTGTCGGGAGGCGAGAGGGACGCAGTCACAGATTCGATGAACGATGTGGATGCCGAGCAATTGGCGACACCCGAACTCGTAACTTTCAAGAGCCGTGACGGTCTCGAGATCGAAGCCTGGCTCTGGAAACCACTGAACATGACAGCGGGGCGAAAGTACCCGGCGTTCGTTCGTATCCACGGTGGGCCCACCTCGATGTCGCGCAACAATTTCAGCGCCGTCGAACAGTATTTCATGAAGAAGGGCTACATCTTCTTTGCGCCCAACTTCCGCGGCAGTACGAATCTGGACGTGATGTTCAAGAACTTCAACGGCGCCGATTGGGGTGGCGGAGATCTCGACGATGTTGTTTGGGCGGCCAAATGGCTGCAAGAACAGGACTTCATCGATGGGGATCGAATCGGGGCCTGGGGCGGAAGTTATGGAGGGTTTCTGGGCCAGCTTTCTGTCGCGCGTTTCCCAGAAATGTTCAAGGTAGGGATCGTTGGCTATGGCGTCACCGATCGCTCTCGCTTCGCCAAAGAAGACTTCGGTGACCCTCGCCTGATTCCGTATCAGTACTTCCGAGGTTCAGCGGTCAATTACATGCGAACCTTGCGACATCCGCTCTTCTTCTGGCACGGCAAGCTCGATGTCAACGTCCCTTATGAACAGGCGATGATCCTGAAGAAGGAACTCGACAAGTACGGAAAGCACTACGAGTTCGTGAGTAAGCACAACGAAGCTCATGGTTTCCGAATCCGGGAAAACAAGATCGAAGTCTATTCGAAGATCGAACTTTTTCTCGAGAAGTATTTCCCAGCGGCCCAGGCTCTACCCTAAGCCCGAAAAGAAAACGCCGCCCGTTACCCGAAGGGAGGCCGCTCTCTTTGTCGAGAGCCGCCAAGGCTGGGGGCCATCGCTTTCCGTCTCTCTTCGCGAGCTCGACTCACAAGACCCGGGTTCGCGACGATTACTCGTACAGGCTCCCAGCGAAGTTTCACTGCGCCTCAAACCGACGAGGCCCGGAGAAGACATGCCGGGAGTTTGCGTCAACCTGAGACTCTTCCCCCCCCCCCCGCAGGCTCGGGGGTCTGAAAAGTGGGGGCGCGAATCCACCCATCGTCAAGCGACCTCATTCACCCTTACAGAGCCCTGATGATCCCGCCCCCATCCTCAGGATCGGCGGTCGAGCCCATCCCCCACTAGGCACCGACTACGAGGCCAAGAGGCAGTCAGTTCCCAGTTTCAGAAACTTGACCCGACTGTACGCAAGTTGCAAGGGAGAGGTGCCTAGCCGTGCCGATCGTGGCTCTTTTCGTATTGGAGCTGGTCATGGACCCGCTCCTTGGCCCGTCCCGAGTCTCGTTTCTTGGCCGCTCGCATGGCCAGATCGTGGGTTCCGGCAGAATGGACCGCGGGCAGAGAAAGGAGACGCTCCAGGTCCTGTCCCGAACAGGAAGGGCAAGCCGGTTCAGCTTTCCCGATCACGAGGAATTCGAATTGATCACCGCATCTTCGGCAGGCGTATTCATAAATTGGCACGGATCTGCTCCATACTGAAGTGTACCTGAGCGATTCTGATTCTGAATGATACGTGTGTCGCGGTGCGATATCCAGCCCCGTACCGCCCCGATTCACCTACTGAGGTCTGTCCGAGAATTGACCGGCCCCGCGCGTGCGGTTGATCCACACCTCCGCTGCCAGCAGATTTACGCCGAAGCCCAGCCAGAAAGAAGTACCGAATACTTCCTCGAAGCCGCGGTCAGACAGCGCCGAAAACAGCCCGATAAAGACCCGGATGCTTGCCACGCCCATGGCCAGGGCAAACGCGCGGATCATCCACTCGCGATGACGGTGTACCTCTTTCCTCCGGGTATGACGAATCGCTTTCGCCAGTGAAAAAAGAAAAAGTGCGCCGAAGAAGACCGTTGCCGCTTGCGTGCTGATACCGCCAAAGGCAGGAAAGCGAAAGTTGGCTATCAGGCTGAACAAGCCGCTGATCGCGGCACAGATGGCGAGTGTACGTCCCAGGCCGCGGTGAAAGCCGATTCGCCGCTGCCGAATTCGAGCGACGAATTGCAGGGGATCCAGAGACAGAAAAAACAGCCCGGGGACGATGTGCAGGAGTGCGACCCAAGGGTGTTGGACATAGCTAACCCCGAACTCATCGGTCGGTGGCGGGTCCTGAGTCATGTCCGCCAGACGAATTCCCCCGAAAACAAGGAGGATGAGAACCGAAAGCACGACTGCACTCCAGCCTAGAGTTCTGGTTATCATCCTCGTCCCTCATTTACATTTCGCGGATTCTCTCCCCATTCCTTCCGGCGGGTACCCAGGCAAGGCGTGCCAATTGCTGGAAAGATCGGGTTCGCGAAACTCGACTGCAAACGGGCAAAAACAAGGAAAGCGGTCGTATCGCCGGAGTTGGCATTGAGATCGTTCGTTTTCGGGATGAGGCCCTTTCCACCCGGCGGAGTATGAGCCAGAATAGAGGCGGTCTGATCCTATTTCAGGTTCCAGTCCATTGAATTTCTTAAGTAAGGAGAGGGACTATGTTGTACATGCTGATGGCGAAATATTCACGGGACGCGCTGAAACAAAAAATGGCCGAGGGTTCGAACCGCGAGGAAGCCGCACGGGCAGCGATCGAAGCTGTCGGAGGGAAGCTGCACGGTTTCTACGGCATGTTTGGACAAGACTACAATGTCGTCATTATCTGCGAGGCTCCGGGAAATGCCGAGTACATTGGGGGGATCGCGCCAGCCATCTCAGCCGGCGTGTTAGAAGATTGGAGGACCATCCCTCTCTACACGGCTGATGAAGTCGTCCGGGCTTCAGAGATCGCGAAGAGAGCCGCAGGCGTTTACAAGGCGCCCGGCGACTAAACCGCCAACATGAGGACTCATTGGCATTAGCTGATCCCGGATTCCCCGCTCGTAAGGCCTGCCGCAGGGGAGATTACGTTTGCATTCTCTTGCGTGGGGGCAAAGTACTGAAGTTGAGAAGTCGGAATGCTATTCACAAATTTCGGTGGGATTTTGGAGCCGTGGACAGTAGGGCAATCAAACCTTACCAACTCATCGGAATCGGCATTCTGCTTGCCCTTTTCCAGACTCCCATCACTGGCCGGAACCAGCAACAAGCACCAGCCAAGACTGCGAGAATCCTCAGCGAGATCCAGGATCTGAAAAGGCGAATCGAGGCCCTCGAGAAGGAGCTTTTGATGGAGCTGCAGGAAGCGGAGGTAGAGCCCGTCGATCTTTCCGAGCAGGAAGGTCAGTATTTCTCCACGGATCGCGAGTCGCATGTTCTGGCTCGGGAGTGGTACCACAACTTCGACATTTCAGGTTTTGGAGCCGTAGGCTATCTCGACTCGGGTGATGATGGAGCCCGGCCGCACGGAGGATGCCTCAGACAACCCCCTCATTTCGAACTCCGCCGCCTACCCCTGCGGTTACGACGAAGGCATGGTTGCCTACGGAACACTCAAGGGCCTGGGGTGGATCGCCTCCCTCACGGACGGGCGGGATCTCCTCTACAATCATCTCCTTCGCAGAACGGGAGAAGCTCGACTCGGCAAGAGAGGCCTTCGAGGAGATCCGCAGCCTGTGCGTCTCTTGCCACGTCAAGTTCCGTGAGAACAATTTCGAATCGGGCCTTTTTCCTGCCCGCGACAACACGATTGCCGGTCAGGTGGAGATTCGGAAGCTCGATGGAACCCCGCGGAAGGACCGGTCCAACGTCGTCGTTTTCCTAGAGGGCGTCAAGGGAGGTGTAGCCGTCGGGCCACCCCCTCGACGGAATCCCTTCGTCTCTCAGAAAAACCGTCTTTTTTGGCCGAGGGTCCTCACCATCGTCAAGGGGACAACTGTTGAATTCCCTAATGACGACACCATATTCCACAACGTGTTTTCCCTCTCAAAGGCCCGACCCTTCGACTTGGACATCTACGCGGCCGGGGTATCCAAGTCGGTTCATTTCTCCAAGACTGTTAACGATCATGTAGAAGAGCGTTTTTCTGGACCATGAAGCCGGACAGTTAGAAGGGGCAGGAGAGGGCGCCGAAAGGTCATTTCCGAGCGGAGAGTCTTCGTTTCAGATACTGGGAGTATCCGTCTGGAAGCGGGTTTTGGAGCAGCTCCTCAATGACGGGGAGAAAGTAGTGGAGAGATCGAATCGGGGCCAGCTGTGGAGCCGTGGGAGGGCGTAAGAGTCGGCGAGCGGAGGCCAGCAGGAAAGTCTGGCGGACGGTGCACAGCGGAATCTGACGGTCAAAGAGTTGTCCTGCCAGCGATCGGTCCGGTGTCCTGCAGTGTGAGGGAGTATCGGGAAGGTCTCTGTAGGAAGCGAGCACCGCACGGACATAGCCAGGCCGGTAGAGGCATTCCTTTTTCATTTCTGTTTTTTCTTTAGGCTGCGGCGTTGGGCGGCCTCCAGCTCACTTTCGCGACGGCGATAGCTCTGCCCTTGGATCAGACTGACGTCGGCATGATGGGTAAGACGATCCAGCAGCGAGACGATGGAAGTGGCGTTGGGAAAGACCAGGTTCCAGTTCTTAAAGGCTCGATTGGTCGTGATGAGAATGGAACGGTGCTCGTACCGTCGGTTGATGACCTCGTAGAGCAGATCAGCCGCATGAGTGTCGTAGGAGAGGTAGCCGATCTCGTCGATGCACAGCAAAGCGGGTCGGGCATACTTCTTGAGTCTTCTTCGCAACAGCAAAGGAGAATCCGACTGCAGATCGTCGAGGAGATCCGAAGCCGTACGGAAGAGGACGGAGTGACCGGCCAGGACGGCCGCATGAGCGATGTTCTTGGTGATCATGGTCTTGCCGAGTCCGTTAGCTCCGAGCAGAATCAGGTTTCTCCCCTCGCGGATGAAGTCCAGTGTGAGAGCTCTCTCAATCAAGGGGCGATCGATCTTTTCGGGCCAGTTCCAATCGAAGTCGGCCATGGGTTTGAAGCGACCGATGCGAGCACAGCGCAGGCGTCGCTCAAGGGAACGGCGGGCTTTCTCAGTGGCTTCCCTGCGAGCCATCTCTTCGATCAGAGTGCGGGGATCCCAGCGGCCCTTGATGGCGCGAGCGAGAAAGTCGTCCAGTTCGCCCGCTAGACAGTAAAAGCCGAGGCGAGCGAGTTCTTGGGTCAGTTCATTCGGATTGGGGTTCGGATTGAGTGAGTTCATCGTAATCTTCCGGTGGATGAGGGTGAACGTCCAGAGCTTCCAGTTCGGGATGTCGTGAGAGATCGACAGGCAGTGCCGTGCGACCGGCTCGACGACTTCTCTGAAGCAGAAAGGCGACGGCTGAAGCGCGTGGAGTCTGACGCTCGAGGGCTTGGCAGAGGGCCGCTCTGAGAGCCTCGGGACCGTAGTCCTCCAGCAGCAGGAGCAACTGGCGAGTCTGATGGGAAAGGGACTCGCCCTTTTCCACAGCCCCCTGGAGAAGTTCTTCGGCTTCAGGAGCGGCCCGAGTGAGACGGTCGGAAGGAGCCGCAGCCCAGGCTTTTCGTTTCTGCGCCAGTAATGCCTGCTGATGGGCCGGATCGGCCACCAGTTGACCGCGGTCGTAACTGCGACGATGAGAAGCCACCAACTGGGTGCCATCCAGGACGCGGACTCGGGTGTCGGAGGCCACCAGAGTCAAGGCCTTTCCCTCAGCCTGGGGCGGAATCGAGTAGTCGTTCAGATCAAAGCGCAGATAGAGCGTCTTCTTGGAGTGGATGGAAACCATAAGTTCGGTATCGAAAGGGTGAGAGGGCAAGGCCAGAAGCTTGGCTCTTTCTTCGGCGAAGACCTCAGCCACACAGCGAGAGCGATCCTGAGGCCAGGGCCGTTGGTGGGCGATCTGTTGGAGCCACTCGTGAGCCTGCTCGTTGAAGCGCTCCAGTGTGGTGAAAGGCCGAGCGGCAAAGAAGGATTCCCTGACAAAACGCAGTGCCCGCTCAATCCGACCTTTTTCATTGGCGCGAGCCACGTGACAGGGCCGGGGCGCAAAGTGATAGTGAGCGGCCAGCTCCAGCAGTCGCGGATGAAAACGGATGGCATCGCCGCGACGCTCGAGCACGACACTTTTGAGATTGTCGTACAGGAGTGTTCTGGGGCAACCACCCCAGGAATGAAGGGCGCGAACATGGGCGCGCAGGAAGTTCTCCAGGGATTGATCGAAGAAGAATTCCAGGTACAGGGCTCGGGAGTAGGAGAGGATCAGGGCCATGCAGGAGAGCTTGCGACGGGCCCTGCCGATGGTGACTTCTCCCAAACTGGCCCAGTCCACCTGTGCCTGCTCGGCGGGAAAGGTACGCAGTCGCAGAAAGACCTCTCGGGGGGAGGGACGCACAGTGGCTACGAGTCGGCGCAGCGTGATGACGCTTCCGGTGTAGCCGCGCTGGCGAACCATCTCGAAGATCCGAGTGGCGCGCAGTTTCGGATACTGCTTGAGGATCTGGCGAACAAACTCCTCGTAGGGGTCGGTCAGGCGGGCACGAGCTTGCTGTTTTGTGGCGGCAGCAAAACTCTCCGTTCCGATGGCTCGGCGCACGGTGTCGTGGTGAATGCCCAGTTCTGCGGCAATCGTCCCGATTTTCCAGTGTTCGGCATAAAAGAGGCGACGAATCTGAGTTTTCAGTTCCGGGGTGATCATCGCTCACCCCCAATGGAAGGGGTCGCCCCAGCGGCCGACGCCACCGCAACGAACACAAACCGGGGCAAAATCTGGTTTGTGAGACAAAGACTGCTTTGCATGACCGTTCTCCTGATCCATGGCAGCAATCCTTCTCAGCGTTGAGAAGGCTGCCATGGGCGGGAACAGCCTGATCGAAGCAGATGCTTTGCGTCTACCCTGATCCGTCACGCGGGCTGCGCATAGCCGCTTTCGGTAGGCTCGTTGTCGGTCCCGATTATCGGCTCGACCCTCGGGAGATTGCTGGTGGCGACGATTGGCTGCGCGGCATTGTTGGCGGCGCTGTCGCAGACGACAGGCTTGGCTGCAGTAGCCATGACCTCGGTCGCAGGGGCGGCAAATGTGAAACAGTTTGCGGCAACTCGCACAGCGACAGATGCGTTGGCGAAGAACGATCCTCGGTTCGACCATAAGTCCAGCTCCGATGGGAGTCTGGACAAATGGCCCAGGGTCGTGACAGGCTACAGTCCGTTAGTGGTAAAACCCCTTTTCCAAGAAGGCTGCCACGACCGGGCCTCGGTTGCTTAAACAGCCGAGGTCCACCCCTTTTCAAGTCTGCAAAACCATACCTTACTGGGAGGGAAAAAACCGCCGAGCGACGACCGCCCGGGAATCCAAGACCCACCTGCGGTGGGGATGATGTCGCTTAACTACTCTGCGGGTGATAGTTCAGAAAGACGCGCTTCTTCGTGATCGTTAACAGCCTCTCCTGCAGCCTTCTGAGTTTCTTCTTCCTGGCGTTTGGTATAACGCTTCTTAGAAGACTGGAAATGATCAGGGACGGGCGCATTTCGTTCCAAGCGGTCTCGTATAAAGCCTGCGGGTGAGCGGATGCCGCTCTCCCCTTCCCCCTGGCGGATGATTTCAGATTCGAGGTATTCCAGTTGCTCGGCTACAGGTTGATCTTCAGGAAGTTGATCGAGGAGTTTGGCAGCGTCTGCAGTGGCAAAGCCCCATTTTTCTAGACGAGCTATATGGGGGTTGGGGGCAGTCCCCTGTTCAGGGAGAAAGTTAGGCGGCTCTTTAGCAAGCTGCTGAGAGAATTTCTTCCTCTTGGCATCCTTGTAGATTTCACCTGGATAAAGAATGAGTTTGTAGTCTTTTCCGTCAGCGGTTTTCTCAAGGCTCCAGCCCTCCATATGACCCCAACTTACAAGCTCATCAAGGGCAGTAGTGTGTCGGCGGCGAATATCCGATTGATAGCGCTGTGGCTTGATCCCTAAAGCGGCACAAAACTCCCTGTACCGCTTCGTGAAGAAGCCCTGTGACCGGGAACCCCAAAACCAGGCTGGCAGCTGAAATAGCAAAGCCTTAGCAATTCGATTCTGGAGCTTGTCGTAGATTTCGAAGATTGGGAAGAGATGGTTCTGGTTGATGTTGGCGATCATCCAATCAGGGAGCCAGACGTAGCACTTGTCAGCTACTTGGTGACCGTCGGGCAGAATTTTCCCCTTAGTCAACACGGCTTGGAACAGTACAAAGTCGAGGCTTACAAACTCGCCCTGATCAGCGCGGAAAAGAGCATTATTTGAAATGAAACCAGTAAAGTTCATCCGCTGTAGCCAGTCGGCAAGGAGCTTATAGTTGCGATTGCTGTCAGAGCGGAACTTCAAGCATTTTAAAATACTGTAGGGCGTGAAAGCAATCGGGTTGCGGAGCTCGTCTCTGTTTTGGGTTCGTTGTTCATTGGCCACCTGCATGAACGCTATAAAGAAGTCAAGGTCTTGGATGATTGGTTCCTTCAGAGCTGCGTTCGGTGAGATGGTTACACGGCGGTGGATCTTGTCACCAGAGTTATCTGATGCGTCAGGAAGCCTGACAGTACGTTGATTTCCGGTTCTCTTGTTGGTGGCCGCAAAAAGCCCCAAACTGGCAATACTGAGATCGAGCCAGACTGGTTGTTTTTCTGGGATTTCCCCCTGCTCTCCAGGGATAGGATGGATTGGAGTCATTGGAAAAAATTGATTTGATGACAACAACAACTATCACTGTTGTTGAATAGAAAGTATAAAAACGAATTAAAAGAATAGAGTTCTGGGGATACCTTTAACCATGCGGCTTTCGAGTCAAATTGCTCGACCCGTAGTGCGGTAAAACTCGACAGGTAGTGCGGTAGTACTCGACAGGTAGTGCGGTAGTACTCGACACATGGTGCGGGGAATTTCGACTCCTAGTGCGGCCTTTTTTAATTGCCAGCGCGAGCCTTTAATTGCCAGTGCAGTCCTTTGAAATGAATGTCTCGGGTTGAGGGGCAGTGGAAATTTCATCTGATGTGCAGTCAATTTTAGTCAGATGGGGTGACTGCGCGAGGCAGAACACACGCCTCGGTCAAACTGAGCGATTTCATCACTCAAAGTGTGAGTGGGGGAGCATCCCCCAAAGTGAGCAGAAAAGCCGCTCAGCTGCGACATTTACGCTCAGGTGCGATGGGGTATCGGTCAAAGTACGATAGGGAGCAAAAACCGTACCTAGAATGAAACATCGGTCAAATCGTGCATCGGTCAAATCGTGCATCGGTCAAATCGTGCATCGGTTCAATCTTGTGGTTTGAATCGACCGATAGTACGGGGTTTATTGCCTCGGAGTACGGGTGCATTAGATGAGCGAGGAGCGGAGTCAGTCAGATAGGATTCACAGCACGCACCACGAGTCACCAGACAACGCATTACTAGGCTATAACCCCTTTACTCTCTTTAGTTTACAACAAAAACCCACTCAGCCCAAGCCAGCTTGCAGCTGGTGAGTGTGGTTTTGTTGTCGGCCCCGGGCGCTCGAGGGTCCGCTTGAGTAAGATAGCAATCTGCTGACAACCCCTTTTATGCTGCAGTACGCTTGGGCGGCGCACCAGCATCCCATCTTACAAAGACTGCTGGCTAGCAGCAGCGAGCGCGCACAGAAGGCCGACCTGTTAGTATACCTTAACAGCGACTAACTTGTGGAAAATAAAGAAGTTATGTATAAAGACATGATGAACTTCACGGATTGATTTTTCCGATCTGAAAGAGAAGCCCTTCTGTTTCATGTCGGAGAAATGAATCTCCCAATTCCTAAGGGGGAATAATGCTAATCCGTGAAGTTGAGGTGCTATACAAACCCAGTTCTGTCGCCCTTGAGGAGGGCGAAGCCTATTCCAGTGCGCGCCAGATATACGAAGCCTTTAGCGAGAATATGTGGCGTTACCCGGTTGAGACCTTTGCAGTGATCTGCCTGGATGGAAAAAACCGCATGCTCCATTGGGAACAGATTGCCAGAGGCTCGCTAACAGCAGCCCTGGCTCACCCACGGGAAGTCTTTTTCACGGCGGTCAAGGTCAGAGCAGCCGGAATCATCTGTCTGCACAACCATCCGTCTGGTGATCCATCACCATCGAGTGATGATATCGAGCTGACCAAGCGGCTAGCCGAGTCGGGCAAGATTCTCGGAATTAGGCTGCTCGATCACCTGGTCATTGGGGATCAGAAATACTTTTCCTTTACTGATGAGGGGTTGTTATGAAACGCAGTAGATTTGTGGACTTCGCCGAAGTGAGGCGAGTCGTGACGATGGCGATGTTAGTCGACCACTACGGAATAGACTGGCTACGAAAAACCGGGGATGAGCTCCGGGGCCGGTGTCCGATCCACGCCCAAGCGAAAGGGGAACGGGCCTTTCACATTTCTCTAGAAAAGAATGTATTCAATTGTTTTAGCTGTGGTGCCAAAGGCTCGCAGATTGATTTCTGCATGGCCATGGAGGGCATCTCCGTGAGGGCAGCGGCGCTGAAAATGCAGGAATGGTTCTTGAAAGGGGAGTTGGATCAGCGGGCACATAAAAAGCGAGCGCAGCCGTCGCCGGCGAAAGCCAGGCAGCAGCCTGAGAAACCCGCTGACAGCGTTATAAACCCGCCGTTGGGGTTCAAGCTGCGGGTCGACTCCGGACACGAGTACGGCCAGCAGAGGGGCTTTTCTAAGGAGCTCCTGCAGCAGTTTGGAGCGGGCTTTTGTCTGAGCACAGGGATGTTCTCCGGCCGCTTCGTTTTCGAGCTCCGGGACGCGGCCGGCCGGCTCGTCAGATATTCGGGACGCAGCATTGACAATAGCGAGCCCAAATACCTGATGCCGTCTTCGAAAAAGGGCTTCCAGAAGCGCCATCTGCTGTGGAACTTCCATCGCGAAGTGAAAGAGGTCGGGCCGGATGAGCCGATAGTGATCGTGGAGGGAATCTGGGACGCTCTCCGTGTCAAAGAAGTGGGATACCCGTGTATCGCGCTTCTCGGATCATCCCTGTCAAAGCAACAGGAGAACTTGATTGCCCAAAACTTCTCGAGAGCGATCCTCCTCCTGGACGGCGATCAAGCCGGGCGAATCGGCACTGACGAATGCTTAAGACGCCTCGGACAAAGAATGTTTGTCAAAGCGCTCACGCTGCCAGAGGATCAGCAACCGGACACCATGAGTCGAGAAGAGGTGGTGACTGTTCTGCTGAAAGGCACAGAAGCGCAACTCGCCGCCCCAACCTGACCGCCTCGCGAGGCGGGTGGTTCACCTGCGGGTTGTTGAAACCTCAAATAGCTTGCGGAAAAAGCCGGTATCCGCTGCGGCTTGGGGGTGAGTGAGGGGGCTGGGACACACTTGACCAATCCAAAAAAGAGTAGAGATTTCGATTTCTACTCTTTTTCTTATTTCAGGGGTGATACTGAACCCGCTGGATTTCTCTGGCGATCTAAGGCACACTGCCAAGTTTGGTTTTCAATGAGACTGACGTGATAGTCGATAGAGAGCCGTTTCTGGATGTCTAAAGCCGTCGTGGTTGCGATAGAACAAGGGAGAGGGCGTGGCGGTTTCGTGTGAGCCAAGGAGCGAGCGTTAACGGGAGGTGGATGGTGGCGAAGAAGTGCGAAACCTGTAGTGGCACTGCTCGAGCTCAGTGCTTGTATTGCCAAGGCCAAGGCTGTGGCAGGTGTGGAGGCGGCGGGGAGAGGACTTGCTGGAACTGCGGTGGAGCTGGCAAGAAGTAGCTTTACTTTACGAGCCGTAACCTCTCTTGATGTCCGCTTCCGTCCAACGCGCCCACTCCATTTGTTGAGGTCATTAACGAACTACAGAAGATCTAAGAACTCATCCACGGTAGGTAAACTTCACAATAACTTAGGGGACAAATCGATTTTCAATGCCCAAGAAACCATCAAATCCTGACGCCCAACTAATTCCGCTGGAATCCATCCAACAACGGATTTATTTGATTCGTGGTCACAAGGTCATGCTCGATTCCGATCTAGCCGAGCTCTATGGTGTCGGGACGAAGCAGCTCAACCAGCAGGTAACCCGCAACAAAGAGCGATTTCCCGAGGATTTCATGTTTCCGCTCGGGGTCGAGGAGTGGACGGACTTGAGGTCACAGATTGCAACCTCAAGCTCCCATGGTGGCCGGAGGTATCGTCCTCGAGTCTTTACTGAGCAAGGCGTGGCCATGCTCTCCAGCGTGCTTAGAAGTCAACGCGCCATCCATGTCAACATCGCCATCATGCGGGTCTTTGTGAAGATTCGGACAATGCTGGCTTCGCACGCTAATCTCCTGCGTCGGCTCGATGAGATGGAAGAGAAATACGATGAACAATTCCGCGTCGTCTTCGAGGCAATCCGGGAACTGATGACGCCAGCCCCCATCCCTCCGTCACGTCGGATTGGTTTCAATACTGAAAATGATGAATAAAGCCATCCTGGGTGGGTGGGAGCCGCCACCACCTTTCCGGCACGAAACCAGTGGCGTCCCACTGGTTTCGTTCCTAACTATCGGTTCTTCTTGGAAGAGAGGAATCTCAGCGTTTTGGTTGGCCAATCGGCGTAGGCTTCGTCTTCTATCCTGTCTGCCACCTCCCAAAGCTTAGCTTCGATGTCCTTGTAGGCCCTCTCAATCCAATCTTCCTCAGACTCATTCTCCCTTGCAGGGAAAGGCATGATGACAGGGTTCCCGTCATCAACCTCATCTGAGTTGCTCATGTCTTTGTTGGTTATTGCTTCTAATTATCGGCTCTTCTTCCAAGAAGAAGGGAATCTCGGACGCGGACTTTTGTCCGTGGTCTTGGCCGGCTCGTTGCCGGGCTTTCTGACCGTTCCGATAAGACTCCAGAATCTTGGCTTTGATCTGCTGCTTGATCCTCTCAAACCACTCCTCCTCAGTCTCAGTTTCCTTGGGAGGAAGGGTGGCAGGGAGCCAAGCGTCAACCTCATCTAAGTAACCCATGTCTTTGTTGGTTATTGTTCTAATAAATTCGACCCGAGGCGAAACCCCCTCAATCCGAAAGGTCGCCTCCCTTTCTTGGTGGGTGACCTTTCGGATTGAGGGGGAAAAGAAAACTAGAGGCGGCGGCGTGGGGACTCGCCGGGGTCGAATTTATTAGAACAAGGGCTCAGGAATTCCAGAAGTCCAGACTTCTAAACGTCTAGCTTTCTGAATTCTCCGCGACCCATCGAGCAACAAGCTCGTCAACCAGGTCATTGAAGTTGCGGCCGTCGTCAAAAAGAAGCTTCCTGGCATTGCGGTGAACGTTTTTTTGAAGGTAGACGGTCACCTGAGAATATGAAGGGTTACTCTTTTTACCAGGTGGTCGCCCCATCTTCGCGGGTGACTCTGCATCCCCCTTAGACTCGGGCTGAATCTCGTCTGGCTTACGGCGCATGTCAGCAATGCCTGCAAAGCGACTCCGTTTCGTCATGGAAGGATTTCCTTTCCGACCGACAAGTAATCTTGCCAGGCCTCTCGTGCTCGGCGGTCATGGGCTTTGTAGACGGGCACACCCTCGAGGGTAGCTTTCTGGTATGCAATAAAGCGCCGGATTCCACTTTTGAATACAGGAATGGATCTGCTATCTAGCTCAATCCTCATCTCATCGCCGTCCCGGTTTGGACGCGGTGGAATGATGGTCAGGAGCGCTTTGTAACGGGCTCCCGGGATTTTGTCGAGGATATCAACGGTGAGAAGGAGCGATTGGTAGCTGAGGGCATCGGGGGTCGTTGGAAGGATAAGTAGATCGCAACCCGCAACAATTTCCCTCAATTCATCCTCTCGCAAACCAGCGTTCGTATCGATAACCACATGTTCAAATTCACGACTACGGCGTGGGGCTTGGGGAAGGGGAATCACTTCAAAGGGAAGGGATCCTTTCACTGCCCATCCGCAAACGCTTCTATTCGGATCGGAATCAACAAGAACGGTTGGCCCTTTTTGTTGAAGGTAGGGAGCCAGGTGAACGGCGGTTGTCGACTTACCGACGCCGCCCTTCTGTGAAGTCACCGTGATGAGCATGAGAAGGGGAGTATATATCAGAAGTCTGGCAGTCCAGACTTTCGTAATACCTAAAAGTGCAGAAGTCTAGATGTCTAATGAGGGAAAAACCCAAAAATTGTGAACTGGACATTTAGGCTATTATTTTGGGGGTGATCTTTATCAACATGATCGTTCCGAGACCTAAAACCGGCCAAATTGGAACTCGACGGGTCGATCAAAGAAGCACATCATCGGTGCGTATACGACAAAATCTTCTAGTTTGTTATTATTCTTAAAAAGCGATCTCAAACTAGTGTCTCAATTATGCTGGATTGAGATGGGATTTCTCTTAAATTATTGATCTCTCTTTTGCAGAAGGAGCCCATCACATGAAAAAGTGCGGAATAAATATCTTACTTGCATTGAGCATTTTCTATACAGCATTTGGCCAAAACAGAGGTGAGGAGGAGGTGGTTGAAAATAGGGTGGTGCGTGAAGTTTTCCTGACTCCGCTGGAAGATTCTGATGTCATCTTGAGAAATGCGAAACTAGAAATCTTCGAAGACGGTTCCCGGAAGTTCTCCTCCGAGATCGATTCCTTTTTCTCAGGAACTTTCCACTTCATATACTTGGTAGATCCACTGGCGGAAACTTATAGGACTGTGAGTTTTGATAAACTGGAAGGAGCAGGTCCGCTCGCACCGATAGCTACACCTGAAGAGATAGCTCGGGTTATGGATCGTCTTGGGCTTCCTCGGCCGGAAGTCGACCCCCAGCAGTTGGTTGTGCCGGAGCCGGATCCAAACACCTTTAGTAAAGCTCTCCTAGCCAAGCGCGATCCAGGTGCTGGTGATACTAGACTCAGCGGCGGGAGTTGCTCTGGCTACGGTGCTATTTCAGTATTAGCCGTTGATCCGGTGTTAATTCCGCTTGCTGAAACGGTGGCAGTTCTCAGTTGGGAAGTGGTTGCAGGAGTGGGAGATATTGGGGAGGGATACAGCTACTGCCAGGCAGAGAATCCGACTGGAGCGGGCACTCACTGGTTCGTCGACGGCTGCACCGCGTTGTTTCGAAAGTGGTCGGAATTATGCGCAACTACCAGCAGAATCGGTGAAAATTACAATTATGATTTCCAGGATGACGATCTGATTACTGAGGTTATTCAATTCGCGAAGGTCCAGAAGAATTCGTGTGCAACCAATAGTGCCACTTTCTCGTGGTACCAGCACGAGTCGGGGGAGTATTGGTGGCTCATCATGGGGAGTGCCACTGTGAGTGGATTTGACTCATGCAGCTGTGCATCGTAGGAGGGTATTGCAGAAAGAGAAGAATGCGTTTCTCCGATTGCTACAACCAGCGGCATGGGGGGTTTGTACCGTTGTCCTCATAAGATTTGGCGGTAGTAGTGACGGAATTTTATGGTCCTGGACAGGTTTATCTGCTGGCCTGATTTTCGGTCTCTGGAACCTGTATTTTCTGGTTCGCATGACTAACACACGGTTATCTCCGTACTCGATCTTGGCGGGGCTATCCTGGGTATTGGCTCTTTTATTAGCAAGAGTTTTGAATTCATCTCCTCTAGGGTTTGCCTTGCTTGGCAGTCCAAATATTCTGTCAGTCTTCATAGTGACGGCCCTGCTATCTGCAATTGCTGGTCTGACCACTACGCTACAGCTCGTACCGCATCTTGATTCTTTGGAGATCCGGCGGACTTTCTCAAGAGTTGCGTTCCACTGGTGTATCTTGATTCCAGGCAACCTCTACCTGAGTGTAGTTTTCTTCTATTTGGTCGGTAGCCTCCTCTCTGACAGTTTACTTCCATTTGGTTTTGTCGGACCCGCGATCTTCGGCTACGTGACAGGTCGTCTCGCCTTTCGGCAACTGCTAGAGCCGAACAACTCGCCGCGCGACTTATTAAGAGCCCGCTTCGAAAGAGGTTACATAGACGACTAGACTCTCTCGGTAGCACGAGTTGAGAGAGAGGTCCATACCGCCGTCAGCCTGAAAGCGTCGAGAAGAAGCCTCTCTAGTTGCTTAAAGGAAACTATCAGAAAATTTACATGACGAGCGACTGAGGCCGTTTTCAGGCGTTTGGGGGGCATTTCAGCGCAGTGCGTCCAGTGCTGGAGACAAAAAACGATTCAGATTCCTTTCGACAGCCTGGCGATCTCGTCCAAACCTGGCTCCGCTGGTCTGCACCACCCGCGCTCGCTGGTCCTTTCTGCCACTCTTTTCAAACGGCGGAAAACTCTTAACGAGGAAAGGATCCTCTGGGCGACCCTTGATCAGGGTCCGGATATAGAGTTTGAAATCCGGCAGATTTTGTAGTTCCGACGCCGGGAGGATGAGGTCGTACATTTGATCGGCGAGTCGCGGCCCCTCGCCACTCGCGCCAAATTCCCGGGTGAGTGCCCTGGCGTCTTCACTGCTGACCCGAAATGAGACAAGCGTGGCGCAGTTACCAAAGACAGCCGCTATTGTCTTCTCTGGAAGTTGCGAGAGGGTTTGCGTGCCGATGATTAACGACAAGGCGTATTTTCTGGACTCGCTCAAAATAGTAGGGAAGTCGACGCCATGCGTAAACGTCTGGATCTCATCAGCAAAAAGATAATGTGGTTGCCGATCGGCTTCCGGGATGTCCTGTCTCGAGAGGGAAGCTAGGTGTCGGGGGCCACATCAAAAGCGGCCACTCAGGGCCGGGTCAAAACCGGCCAGTGATCTAGTAGTTATATCCTCGCCTTGAACACATTTCAATCCTTGTGAAGGCCTCCGTGAGGAGGCTGTACGGCCTTGCTGGTCGGGGCGGGTTTGCTGTGAGCCCGTGAGCAGGGCGTTCGTTGACCGGTTCGGCCGGTTCTTGGACCGCGAAGCTGGTCGATCCGGAATCTTCTTTCTTGTTGGTATGTCCAGTAGCAGAAGCGGTGCGTAACTGTGGGAAACGAGCGAGCACCGCGAGCCGTTTTCCAAGCGCTGTGGGAACGGTGGAAGAACCGATGCATGGGCCAGCTTCTCGATGTGACCGTTCTCCACGGTTTCCATAGCGCGGCAGTTTCCACGGCTTTCCGGTTCCGGATCATTTCTTTTCTCCTCGCTTCTTGGTCGACTTCTCCCGTTGCTGACGTTCGTAGAGGCGATAGCTCTTGCCTCGAATGAAGGTCACCTCCGAAACGTGTAGAAAACGATCCAGCAGCGCAGAGGTGGCCGCCGTGTCTCCTCCCAGCATCGCTCCCCAGTCCTCGAGTGGTCGGTTCGAACTGATAATGGTCGAGGTCTTCTGGTAGCGGCGATGCAGGATCTCCAGCAGATCTTCAGCCGCCGAGTCGGGCACTCTCCGAAGTCCCAGATCCTCGATGATCAGCAGCGGGATCCGGGTCATCTCTGCAATGTAGGGTCGGCGCATCCCGGTGGCAGTGGCTTCAGCGATGTCCTCGAGCAGATCGAAAGCCGACTTGTACTGTACCCGGTGACCCGCTTCCACAGCCTTGATTCCCACCGTGATGATCAGATGTGTTTTGCCGACTCCCGCCTGACCGATGACCAACCAGCCGCGACACTGTTCGATGAATCGGCAAGTGGCCAGATCAAAGATCTGCTGCCGATTGATCGAGGTGTTGAAAGAGAACCTGAAGTCCTCCAAGAGTTTGCGTTCCGGGAACTGGGCCTGGCGGAGACATCGCTCCAGCAAACGGTCGCGCCGGCGGGTGAGTTCGTCGTCGATGAGCAGCTCAAAGAACTCCTGATGAGAGAGACGGCCCTGGATGGCTTGTTGCAGCCGTACGTCAAAGACCTGGGCCAGGCCCGAGAGCCTGAGGTGGCGAAGTTTCCGTTCCAGTTCCAATGAGATCATTCCGGGTCTCCTGAGCGGGGAGTGAGTTGGTACTCAGACAGCGGCCGAATCAACTCGTGGTCGGAGGTGAATAGAGAGCGTTGCGGCACGTCTAGTCGCTTGCATAAAGCCACCAGGGTCCGATAGCGGAAGGCATCGTGAGAGAGAGCCTTGGCACAGGCTTCATTGACGACCGTGGCCGGGTAGCGTCGGGTCAAAGAGATCATGCCTCTCAGGAGCCGGTAGGCCAACACGTCGCGCACCTCCAGGGCTCGCACTGCCCAGCGGTGAGCATCAGAGCCAATCCTGCGGGCTTGCCCGAGCAGCTGACTCTCAGTTCGATAATGAGCGTAGCGTTTGCGTTCCGGAAGATGTGTGGGTTCGGTCTGGAACTGGCCGGGTTTCCGCTTGGGATGCAGGACGACTTGCTGCTCTCGGAAAAAGACTCGGACGATCCGGTCATCCCAGTGCACAGCCACTTCACAGCCAAGCAGATGATTGGGTACCGAGTAGAAGGCTCGATCGACTTCGATGTGGCCATCCACGGAGACCGTGCGACGGCCGGTACGGAAGAAACTGAAGCGGGAGTCGGGTAGAGGTCGAAGACCCTTCTGTTCCTCCAGGAATCGGGGCCAGACCTGCTGTTTGGTGGTGCCGTGGATGCGCTGTCGGGCGACCCGCTCGTTCCAGTTCCGTAGATGCTCATTCTGCTCGGCCAGACTCTCGAACCGTCTGCCCTTCAGGGCACTGGACTTTGTATATCCGATCGTCCTTTCGACTTTTCCATTCTCATTTGGAGAGCCAGGATGGATGGGAATGATGGCAAAACTATAGTGACGGCCCAGCGCACTGAAAACGGCGTTGATCTCGGGATCGACAAAGCAGGCTCGCGTGACTCCGGCCTTCAGGTTATCCAAGCGAACCACGTCTACCGAGCCACCAAACCAGTGGAAGGCATTCTCGACACAACGGACGAAGGTCTCCAGATCCTGCCGCCAGACGACCTCCTCATACGAGTGGCGGGAATAACACAGCACTGCCTTGAACAGGTGGGGGCGACGGTACCGGCCCGATTCGGTTTGTGTCAGAGCTGCTTTGCCAAAGTCCACCTGCATGTCCCGACCGGGTGGAGTTTCCACCCGAGCGAAGACTCGTGGACTCTCGGCTTTGAGCTTTCTGCAAAACCGTTTGACGGAGTTATACGCTCCATCGAAGCCATGCTCCAAAACCAGGTCTTGCCAGATCCGCTTGGCATGCAACCCCAGCTCAAGCTTCTTCTGGATTTCCTCCCGAAAAGGCTCACACGAGCTGCGCCGACCCGGGGGCCGCTTTGGCCGCTTTTGCTCACCCGAGCCGGGGGCCACTTTGGCCGGTTTTGAATCTCGGGCCGGATCATGTCGGGCTACAGTCTCTCGACGAACTCCTGTTTCTCGCTCGATCCGCCGATACGACCAGCCCAGCTTCAATAGCGCCACAACCGTTTGTTTCTTCTCCATTTTCAGTACATTGACCATCGGCGCATCCTACGAGGGATGCAGCTCTCAATGGCTCCTGAAAATGGCCGGTTTTGAAGTGGCCCTCACTGGCCGCTTTTGGGTGGCCCCTGACAAGCTAGGGAAAGTTTCGTGACGACAAGTGATCCTAGGAGGGAACTGACGTCTTCTCCCAAAGCGCCTTTCGATAGGTTGCAGAGAATGATCTTTTTGTTGTCCATGGCCCAGCGAAAATCAAAGCTCGAGCGCGGCTGGCCTATGACAGTCCGGAGGAGGGGATTAGTGATGAATTTAGACACCTTGTTGAGAAGGGGAGCGATCGACTCCTCACGCAAGCGATCATTTTGTGTTTCGTAGAAATGAAAGAATTATCGGACGGCCGGATCAGAAACCTGAGAGACAACCTGGTTGCGGTAATTCTGGTCAACGAGGAGTTTGGGCAGTGCGGCGAGAGTGACGGGCTCGGGCTGCTCGAGCAAGGCGTAGACGGCGTGCTCGAGAATATACTCCGTTCGGGGCCCCCAATTGAGCGGCCACAGATTCCTCAAGATACGGATGAGCGATGAGACGACAAGTGATCGCTGGTCGTGAGATACAGCCTCGAGTACGTTTAGCCCAATGACCCGCGACGGGTCAGCAGGATTCAGGTAAATGACATCGTTTTTACGATGACGCGGGATCGAGTCGAGGATGTCCTCAACCAAAGCGCCGTGCGGATCCACCACAGTGAGTCCGTTGCCAGATTCGAGGTCAGAGAGCGCCATATTGCGAATCAGGGTGGTCTTCCCTGTGCCGGATTTTCCGAATATTGCGGTATGCTTGCGGCGGTCAGCAGCATCGATCGATACTGTGCTGTTGTCCTTTTCTTTTTCTCCAACGAAGACCTCCATTGGATAGAATTATACCAGCAGTGGAGAAAAGTTAACTTGTTGACAAATCGGGAGTTGCGTATAAAGTAAGGATCTTCACGGATTGATTTCTGCGATCTGAGGATAGGCACATCTGCCCCTAGGTCGGGGAAATGAATCTCCCAAGTTTTCCGATGAAGGGGAAACATGCGAATTCGTGAAGTTCAAGTTCTTTATAAACCAAGCAGGGTGCCCCTTAAAGAAGGGGATAGATTTGAGAAATCGAGTCAGATCTACGAGGGGTTTCAACACTTGTGGCTTCAGCCTGTAGAGGTCTTCTCAGTGCTGTGTCTTGACGGCAAGAACCGGCTACTACACTGGGAACAGGTTGCCAGGGGGAGTCTGTCAGCCGCACTGGCTCACCCGCGCGAGATCTTCTACACGGCTGTGCGAGAGAGAGCTGCCAGCATCGAGTATGATCCCCACGTTTTCCTTATCGAAGTTTATCGAAACTCTTTGAGTTGATCTTTCGGGTACGAGCGAGAAAGTGAGCGGGAGCGATAGGAGTGTGGCGAAGCAGATGCGGAGCATTAGTTAAATCCCAATTCGCTCGACTTCATCCAGCGTGATCACATCGCTGGTTCGATCGTAGAGCTTGGTAGTTCTGGGTGATTCATGCGCCGCGATCGCCTGGGCATTTTCAATCGTGCCGCCATTCTCGAGATACGCAGTAATGCCCGTAGCCCGGAAAGTATGACAACAAGTAGAAGAGGGGAGGCCAGCTTGGCGAGCTCGGCGCGTGATCATCCGCTTGACGTCATGGCGACTCAGGGGGTGATCAGTGAGCTGCCGTCGACGGTCGACACTGGGAAATAAAGGAGCCCTCTTCAGTTTGGGGCTGCTCAACAATCCTGAGGCTGCCAAATACTCATCCCTGAACGCCTCGGCATTGTGGTGAGCTGGCACCTCATGTTGCTTTCCTCCCTTTTCACGCAATCGGAACCAGGCCCGCCGTCCATTTTGGTAGTAGTCTTCAACCCGCATGCCAGTCACAGCACTCACTCGTGCAAACGTGTAGCACATCACTCCCAGGATGGCGCGATCGCGCAGGCCCACGATCTTGTCAGTTGGAATTGAATCCAGGAGCTCCCTGGCTTGCTCAGCCCTCAACACTGGGGTCTTCCCCCGATTGACCACATGCTTCGGTCCCCGGACGGCCGCAGCCGGGTTGACCGGCATGATCTGACCAATCACGAGCCAGTCAAAGAGCATACGGATGGCAGACAGCGACTGCTTGACCGTAGGTCGGGATCCCGGATGGTGTTCGATATAAGCGGCAACAACAACAGGTTGGATGTCGTGGAGCTGCACGTGGCGTTCCTGGCACCAATTTAGAAACTGACTGACTGCTCGAGCATAGGCGGCTCGAGTGTTCTTGTTTCGAATGTTGGCCGTAAAGAATTCAACAAACCGGCGCACAGCGTCCGGACCGGCATCAGCGATCACTGCCAGCATCTCGGCCATTCCGGCTGCAGCCAGCTTTTTCTTTTTGTAGGGGGTGATTTCCTGGGTCATTGTTGGGTTGGCCGAATACGTACCATAACGTCCTTTATGGTACGTAAAGAGTACCAAGCCGAGGTGACGCGTCAAGGCGGGTTGTCCACAGGGGAAGGGGGATGTTCGGCTGACGATCGCGAGGATGACTCAATTCGCTTTTCTGTAAGCGAGCGATTATTATAGTCATACTGACTCGCCAATTTATCCCTATTCCAAAGGGATGGTCTTAACCGTACTTGCCAAAAAGGATGCAAGAAAAATGAATAAACCTATCGTGCCTGCGTTCACGCCAGTCGTTGTGGTTGGTGCAGTAGCGGCGTCAGGAGGGGCCGCAGGGGTGGGCCGTGTAACACGGAAGAGAAAGAACCGCCCCGTTATAGGATCTTTGACGACGAACAACGTTCCTTCCGCCGTTTCCTGTTGGCTGACGACCAGATCGCCTCGGAGCTTTATCTGTCCGGCTCTTTCTCAAACTCTGATCTAATCCGTAAACGCCGCTAGTAAAGGAGAACTAAAATGAAATCCTCCCTCTCCGTTGGTGCTAGACGACCACTGCGTTGGCTCATTCATTCCATCGTCATCGGATTCGTTGTGGCTCCTATGTCGATTAGCACTCCCTTCAGTCAGAGTGGAAACAGCAACCAAGGACTTGGTCTTGCTACCCTTAGGGTAATAGAGACGGATGCCGACAACGACGGCTCGATTGACCGCGTCCAGACAAGCACCCGTGCCTATGACCAGCGAGGCAACCTGGTGGAGTTCGTCTCGGAGACGGATGCCGACAACGACGGCTCGATTGACTTCGTCCGGACAACCACATTTGCCTATGACCAGCGAGGCAACCGGGTGGAGCAGGTCTTGGAGACGGATGCCGACAACGACGGCTCGATTGACCGCGTCCTGACAATCACATCTGCCTATGACCAGCGAGGCAACCTGGTGGAGTCCGTCTCGGAGACGGATGCCGACAACGATGGAACAGTCGACTCTGTCAGCCGGAGCAGTGTATTTTATTAGCGCTGGCGACACACAATCGAGGCCGTAGGTTCTTGTTCAAATGCCCCCGCTGGTCCTTCGAGTGCCTGATTAGGTAAGAGAGATGAAGGCCCTGCCTAGGCTGGTAGATTCGAAATCAACGCAAAATTCCGCTTCATTCTCAGACACTTAGAAGCGGAACGTATCATAAAAGTTTCTTATGGTACGTAAAGACTAGCAAGCCGAGGTGACGCGTCAAGGCGGGTTGTCCACAACTGGTGCGAGACTCCCGAACGGCGTATTATGAGGAAACCTTATAAGACGCTGGGATCTCGCAAGGGCAGCGCTAACCGATGGACGACAAATGGCTTTGGGGAAATCGGCGGTCGCTAGGAGCGCGTGCGGCTCGTGAACTTTCGTCGGACGCTTCGCAGGTGAGGATCGGCCGCCCAACGGCAGGACGTTAGACGTCACTTTGGAGGTACATCTTGGCAACTCGACCCGAGTGGCAACGCTGGATCGAACCGGTCGCGAGCGTTTCAGTCGTGATCACCTTGATCGTTCTGATAGCCGAGGTACGAACGAACACGCGTGCGATTGATCGGCAAAACCGAATGGATCAGCTAGGCGTCCTCACGCAGCCGTTTCTCGACGACGTCGACCTGGGTCAAGTGCTTACGAAGATCAAGGCGGTGGATGGTCGAGAGGGGACAGTCACGGCGCTGATCGACGCATACGGCTTGACTGAGGTAGAAGCGGCGAGTTGGCACAGACACCTCTACCGTATCTGGGGCGCGATAGAGGCGGACTTCCTGTACTCGGGGTCGGCGTTTGTCGAGGCCAGCGTTCGAGCCCTTCTCCCTTACCGGGATGCCGAAATCTATTGGGAGACAAACCGCGGATTCCACTCGGCCGAGTTCGAGGCGTTCGTCGACGAGATCATGAGTGAACTGGACGCTGGGAATTAATCTCGGCCACGCGACGTCTAACAAAGGGATGGAGCTGACAGTCCAAACGTTAGAGCGACTGGTGGACGGAGGGGTCGAGTGAACCGAATCCACTACCTGCGACTGATCCTAGTCCTGGCAGTTGTCGGGTGCTCTACGCCAGCCGAGTCCCCTACCGAGACGATCAAAATGGTCGACGTTGGTGGCCACGCACTCGAAATGGTGTTCGAGGGGCAAGGATCTCCGGCTATCGTCTTTGATGCCGGAATGGTCGGCGGCATGCGCAACTGGGTGCCGGTCCGGGATTCTGTCGCCCTGTATGCTCAGACAGTTGTCTTTGAGCGTGCGGGTTTTGGGAACTCTGAAGAGGGCCCGTCGCCGCGCTCGGCCCGACAGCTCTCGCTGGAACTCCACACCGCGCTGGAAAACGCTGGGGTCGAGTTCCCCGTCGTCTTGGTCGGCCACTCCGCGGGCGGTCTCTTCTCCACAGTGTTCGCCAACCTGTTCCCGAACGATGTCGCCGGCCTTGTGCTTGTCGACCCAGCCACTGTGGCGGTCTACGACTACATGCGTGAGAGCGACCCGGAGCGGTGGGCTAACTACGTCCAAGAGGTCACGGCTCAATACGAGCCTCCTCCCGGTTGGTTCGGACAATGGGACGCTCTTCCTCTGACTCTTAAGCAGGCTCGCGAGGTCTGGCCCCTGCCGCAAGTCCCAACCGTGGTGCTGTCTGCCCTCACTGCCGCAGGGGAGTGGCCGATCGAGTCCGACCGAGACATGGAGGTGTGGGAACTGGCCCAGCGGGAATTCGCCGAACGAATCCCTGGGGCCGAGCACATCGTTCTTCCCAACGCACACCACGTGAGCATCCTCACGGAGCAGGCGCTCAGGCAAAAGGTGTTGGAAGTGTGGAGGCGAGTGAACCAGCGGTAGTCGCTCTAACAGGACCAGCGGGGGCATTTGAACGAAAACCTACGGTCTCGCTAGCGTGTCGCCAGCCCGAGTAGGGCGCTCATCCGAGACAAGATTCGAAATCAACCCAAAATTCCGCTTCATTCTCAATCACTTAGAAGCGGAACGTATCATAAAAGTTTCTTATGGTACGTAAAGACTAGCAAGTGTGGGTGACTCGTCAAGGCGGGTTGTCCACAACTGGTGAGAGACTCTCGAACGGCGTATTATGCGGAAAACCATATAAGACGCTGGAATCTCGCAAGGGCAGCGCTAACCGATGGACGACGAATGGCTTTGGGGAAATCGGCTGCGGCGTCTTATCTGGAAATGAAACCAGGAAGCGGGTTTACCTGGAAACCAGATAAACAGAAGTTATCCGGCTGAAAACACGAGATTCAGTTACCACGATCGGAGCAGGTATGGCACATTACATCGACGGATTCGTCCTTCCCGTTCCGCGCGATCGCCTAAACGAGTACAAGCGTGTCGTTGAAGCGGTTGCAGAGATTTGGAAGGAACATGGCGCACTCGACTACTGGGAATATGTCGGTGACGATTTGAATCTGCAGGGAACGCGCTCGTTCACTGATCTCGTAGCCGCAACGGAGGATGAAACCATCGTGTTTGGATGGGTGGTATTTGATTCTCGTGAGGCACGTGATCTGGCAAACGAGAAGGTCGCGGCTGACCCAAGGATGGCGGATTTGATCGATCCTTTGATCGATCCATCGAATCCAGTTTTTGATGCTAAACGGATGGCGTACGGTGGGTTCCAGTCGCTCGTTCGATCGCCTAACGCGAACGCCGGATAACAAGGCGATGCACCGGAGCGGGCTACGTTTTCGGTTTTCAACGTCGTTCGCTTCGTTTAACGTTATTCGTTTTTCAAAGGTCACTCGCGTTGGTCTGCCCGCCCGGTGATCTTGGTCGTTAGACGGCATGTGAGCACAACGTCTCGGACCGTGGTCGTTGGTCTGGAACGCAGGAGACGAAATTGCGAGTGCGATACATCTCCGCAGCCTTAGTCGTGGTGCTTTCCGGGTGCGGTGACGGACAACCTGAGACAGCAACTCCTGGGGCCGTTTCCTTGTCTCCCACGCTCGTCGAAGGAACTCCAGCCGAAGTCGGGATGTCATCAGAGCATCTTACCGATGCCATCGCAATCTTTCGCCGGGCAGTCGACGACGGGCGCGTTACTGGGGTTCAGCTTCTGGTTGCTCGCAAGGGTCGGGTCGGGTGGTTGGGCGCGGTATTTCGTCTCACATCATAGCTCTGAGGCTCATATCATGAAAAGAGTTATTGGGCTTATTTGCCTCTTCACGACCTTCGCGACCTGCGCGCAGGAACCTCCACCCATTATTGACATGCACATGCATGCATATCCGCCCGATATAATCCGCGGCGCACCTTTTCCGAATCCGATCTCCGGAGTCGGCTCGACCGACATCACTGAGGAAGATATCCGCCGGCTGACAATCGAGGCAATGGAACGACACAACATCGTCAAGGCTGTGCTCAGTGGCCCGCTGGACGTGGTCGATCGTTGGCTGGAACATTCGCCCGAACGCTTTTTGGGGTCACCGCATTTTCCACGATTCGAGCCGTTCGTCGATCTCGATCACCTGCGGCAACTCTATATGTCAGGACACTTGGGGGCTATGGGTGAAGTCACATCCCAGTATTCGGGAATGACTCCGGCGGATGAGAGGCTTGCGCCGTATGTGGCGCTGGCAGAGGAACTGAGTATTCCGTTCGGTATCCATATGGGTCTTAGCGGTAGAGGCGTAACCTACACCGAACATCCGGATTTTCGGATCGGCCACGGCAGGCCACTGCTCCTGGAGCCATTGTTGGTGCGCCACCCGGACCTGCGAATATACGTGATGCATGCCGGATGGCCATATCTGGACGAGATGAAAGCAATCCTGTGGCAACACCCGCAGGTGTATGTCGATATTTCTGTCTTGAGCTGGTTTATTCCGCGAGCGGAATTTCACAACTATTTGCGAGCACTTATTGATGCAGGTTTCGGGGAAAAGATCATGTTCGGCTCGGACCAAATGATCTGGCCCGAGGCCATCGACCTAGCCATAGAGGGCATCGAGTCGGCGAGCTTTTTGTCCGAGAAACAAAAACGGGACATTTACTAAAACAACGCAGCGCGATTCTTGCGGCTCAGTGATGAGGAAATCGCGGAGCATAATCGCAATTGACCGTCCGGAAATGGCCGATAGCAGTTACTATGATTTGATCGTTTTGAAGACATTGGGCGTCTTCTACGAGTAGGAGTGCAGTCCTACATTTCACTTCTGCAAAGCGCAACGGAGACAAGAATGCGAGTGCTAAGAGGTGTTGCGGCCGTCCTGGCCATCTTTTTGTGCACAGTTTCGATCCCAGCTCAGAAAAAGAAGAAGTTGAAATTGCCTGAAATATTGGAGGGCCACCTGCAATCGCTGGGAGCGCCCGAGAAGTTGGCCGGAGTCAAGAGCCTTCGGGCCTCGGGTAAAGGCCGCTTGGTGGTTCTGGTGGGGGACGGTCGGGTATTGGAGGGAGAGTCTATGCTCACCTCTTCTGAAATGAACTTCCGTTCCAGTATCCAATTCACCGTTTCGGACTTCCCGGGTGAGGACGTGTCTTTTGATGGCAAGGAGACCTACGTGGCCCAACTGGAGGCAGGCAGTCGCTCCGAGCTGGGTGATTTTCTCTATCAGTACAAGATTATTCTGGAGGAAGGCATCCTGGGTGGCGTGGCCACTACCGCCTGGCCGTTACGCGATGTGAAGGGACGGCGAGCCAAAATCAGGTACAAGGGCATGAAGAAGCTCTATGGCACCCAAGTTCATGAAATCGAGTATCGTCCTCGACGGGAGGACTCTAGCGTTGAAATTAGCCTTTATTTTGATACCGAGGATTTCCGGCATCTGGCTACTCAGTGCCGTGTGTTCAACGACAATTATTTTTGATCACCGCGACTACGATTCTTGCCCGCTGAAGTGGGTGTTTGTTTGACTTGTTTTTCTTCCTTCTTCTGAGGGCTGAAAGCCCTCTTTTCTTCTCCGGTTTTCTTGAGCGTGGGGATGGAGTGAGGGCTTGCCAGAACGGAGTTCCCACGCTTCGCGAGGCTCGGGATTGCCCTTCGAATGCTCCGCTGATTGAGCTGTATACCCTCTGGGCTTGAGCCGTTTTCTGTGTGGCCAGCAGAAGGCCTTTCGAGCGGCACCTCAGAGTCACTTCGTCTCCTTTTGGGTTCTCTGCTTGGCGGCTTCCATCCGGTAGCTGGTCACGTTCAACTCCAGGATCACGCTATGGTGAACCAGGCGGTCGATTGCCGCGGCCGTGGTCAGGGGATCCTTGAAGATCCTCTCCCAGTCCGAGAAGACCAGGTTGCTGGTCAGCAGAATCGAGCGACGCTCGTAGCGATGGGAGAGCAACGTGAAGAGAATCTCCATCTCGTCGCGATTCTGCTGTACATACCCGATGTCGTCGATGATCAGGGCCTCGAACCGATCCAGCTTCTTGAGTTCCCTCTCCAGAGTTAGCTCGAGCTTGGCTCTCAGTAACCGCTGCACCAGCAGCGCACAGGTCGAGAACAGCACCCGCCGGTCTCGCAGGATCAACTCCTGCCCCAAAGCACAAACAAGATGCGTTTTCCCGCTTCCTGGATTACCGAACACAAGTAGATTTTCGGCTCGGTCCAGGAAGTCTCCCTCCACCAATCCTGACAACTGCCGGTCCACACTCTGCGGGAGTCGTGAGCGATCCAATGAAGTCAGGCTCTTGTCCCAGGGAAGTTTCGAGGTCCGTCGTAGTTTCTGGATCCGTCGTTCCCGTCGATCCGCGACTTCCAGCTCCGACAGAGCCAGCAGGTACTGCGGATAAGACCAGCTCTCTGTGGTCGCCAAAGCGGCCTGCGAGCCGTGATGCTCGCGGAAGGTCGGCAGGCGAAGTTCGACCAAACACTCTTTGAGTCTTTGCAGGTTGCCTCCGCTCATGGCCTCACCTCCTGCTTGTGCGTGCCGAGCAATCGGTCATAGATCTGGATGTTGATTGGTGGAACCTGGACCTGCCACCTCGGCAGAACCGGCTCTATCAGATCCTCCTTCAGGTCCTGGAACCGGGTTCGGCGGCCGCTTTCAATCCGGTTCTTCAGAGCTTGTTCGACTTTCCTTTCCCCTTCTTGGGCCGCCAGCTCCAGGATCCCCAGATACTGTCGGTCCGCCGTCTGTGGACAATCCTCTCTCAGCTCGTCGTAGGCGACTCGGAACAGGACTCCGGGAAAGAGATCTTCCCGCCAGCGATAGCGGGCAAAGGCTCCCGGCTTTCGCACCAGCGAGTGGATCACGTGCCGGTAATCGATCCGGTGCTTTCCTTCCCCCCGCAGTCGAGGCATCTCGGCTACTCGCTGCCCGCCATAACGAACTTCCACATGATCGGCATACAGTCGCGCCTCCACCTGTTCGCGGATCAAGCGGCTGTCCACCGAGTAGGTGTTGTTGCGCACTCGGATCGTGGAACTGGTTGCGACCTTCACTCGGAATCGGATGAAGTCCTCCAGGCGACGATCCGGTAGCGGCCTCATCACTTCCAGTTCTTCTCGCAGGCGTCTTTGCCGGCCAGCATTGCGTCGCTCGATGATTCTCTGGACGAACTGCTCGTAGTCCTTGCGCTCTGAGAAATCGCGACTGCCTCTGAGCAGCAGTTCCTGTTGGATGGCTCGCTTGAGCCGGTGATGCGATTGCTCGACGTCTCCGTTCTCATGAGCCTTTCCGGCTTGGGTTCGGCGGCGCTTCATTCCGTAATGATCGAGCAATGTCTGGTAGCGTTCGGTGAAGGCGCCCTTCTTGAGATTGTTGACCACAGCCGATAGACGGTCTGTTCGGTGCTCGGATGGTATCGCCCCCAGTTCCCAGATCGCGTTCTGTAGTCCCAGCGTCAAACTCTCGAAAGATTCACCGAAGCACAGGGTCGTCGTCTCCCAGTTCGAGTAGGTCACGACGAAGTGATACAGCATATGAGGAAAGGGTTGCCCGGCAATCGTCACTCCCCAGCTGTTCATGAAAGTGAAGTCGGACTGGGCTTGATGTCCGGGCTCATGATTCTGGGGAAACATCACCTCTTTCAGCTCACCGTAGTGGGCTCTCCACTGCTTGAGCCTTCGTTGGAGCGTCCTCAGTTGTCCTTCCTCGAACTTCCCCTCGTAGATCCGATTCAGGTGGTCAAAAATAGTTGTCGTCTCCACGGTTGGAGCTGTTTCAGGATCTGATCCCTTCTATTTCGGGCCAAACGGATTCATAGGGATTCGGGCGGGTGCGCCAGGTCCGCTCTGACCGGCTTTCACTCGGCAGCTTGCCCGACTTCAAATACTTCCGTGCCGGGTTCCGCGACATGCCCGCTTTGGCCGCCGCCATCGTCAACGTCTTTTCCTTTTTCCGCAATTTCATCAGTCTCCTGATCTGCTGGTCTGTAACCATGCTTGCCATGATCCAAATCAGCTCTGAAAAAGCGGGCAGTTCTAATTGTCGTCCGGGTCCAATTCTACGTGTCGTTGATCAGTGTGTTCAGTACCGCGGGAAATTACCGATCCGGTAGTACTGAAGCTCACAACCAAAGAAGCAGCAAAGGTTCTGGGCATGTCGCCTGCGGCACTACGTAGACGTACGAAAAAGGAAGAGATCAAGGCCCGGGTTTGGATCGACGGAAACCACTGCTACTACTACTTCGACTTGGTTGAGTGGATGGAGAAAAGGCCGCTCTGGGAGAAGGGCCGAAACATGCAGCCTGCTGCTCTCAGGAGGGTTCCAAGATGAGCGAGTTTCTTGAAATGGCGCACGACGAATTACGCAGGGCCAGAGAGGGCCACAATAACCTGAATTCTGCTCACGAGGCTTACTCCGTGATCCTGGAAGAACTTGACGAGTTTTGGGAAATCGTGAGACTGAAGCGCTGTAATCGCGTGCCCGAAGAGATGCTTGAGGAACTGGTGCAGATTGCCGCTATGGCCAACCGGGCAGCAGAAGATCTTGGTTTGGTGGGTCAAAAGGCGGTCCAAGGCTAGTGGCCGTCAGGAAGCATGGCAAAGGCTGGAAGCTTGATGTGACTTGGCCAGATGGCAGTCGCAATCAGGTGCAGATGCCTGAAGAGGATGTAGCCCGGTTGTGGGATGACCGTATCCGTATTGCCAAACGCATGGGTGAGCACGACTGGCGCCGGGTCCGAGAGGATCTGTTGCATCGTATCGAGAAAGACCTGCTCTTTCGCGAGCTGAGTGAAAAGTACCAAACCGACTATGTGAGAAGGAGCAACCGAGACAAGGCTACGAAGACCAGCAGGATCAAAACCTTAGTTAAGGCCTTCGGATCCAAGCCTGTGGGTTCGATATCCAGCCAGGATGTGGCGCGGTATCGATCCCGCCGACAGAAGGATGTGCAGAATGTGACCGTGAATAAAGAGGTAGCAGTATTGCGGCACATCTTTACTTGGGCGATTGAGAACGGCTTCGCGATCGAGAATCCGGCTGCAGGGGTGGCCAAACTGAAAGAGGCCCGCAAGCGCACCGTGAGCCGGAAGGGAATTCCTCGACCAAGAAGAGTCCTCACGAAGCATGTGGATGCTGTCCTCGAAGAGATCAGGAAGAAGCGTCCTGACATTCTGCCTCTGTTCCAATTCATGGCCGCCACCGGATGCAGGAAGGGTGAGGCGATGCTGGCTCGGCATGATCACATCGACTTCGAGGAACGCCTGGTCGTGATCCAGATGCCGAAGCTGCTGGACGAGGAGAATGTGTACCCGTTGACCCGGGATGTTGAGGCAGCCATCCGAGCGGTACCTCGCCTTCCAGGATGCCCTTTTGTGTTCTGGTCAAGTCGAAGCGGAACGCGGTGGCGGTACATCGATAGAGTTTGGACGAGAGCCCGAAAGGCCGCGGGATTGGAGTGGATGGAGATCCACGACTTGCGCCGATATCGGGCAACAAAGCTGTGGGAGACTGCCGGACTGAGCCCGCAGCAAGTGGCAGCTCTGCTTGGCCACGCGAGCCCGGATGTGACGAGTGAGCACTATGTACAGAGCCGGAAGCGCGACCTGGCCAAGCTAGCGCTGAAGGTCATTGAAGGAGGCAGTTGACGTTACGATTTCGTTATTCTGAGAAAATGGACTTTTTGATGGATTCGCGTAAGTTGTTGAAGGATCTAGAGCTACTGACAGGAGTCGGGCAGACGGCAATTGTCCTGTGGGACCAACAGCAAGGAGTGCCTGTCAGAGGCGACTATCCGCTCCACTACAATACTGCCCATTCCATCGAACTGAACGTCACAGTCGAAATTCCAGAGTGGAACGGCAAGAAGATCCGCATCATGTTAGAGGAGGACGCCATCTTCACGAGCCAGGGAACCCGCTACATCGATGGCCGCCAGAAGGAATTGCACTTGATTAAGTAGTGCTGCGTTCGAGACTCTTCTCCCACTTTGCCCGTGCCGCTTCCTTTCTTGAGCTCTTGAGATAGTCGCTGAGCTGAGAGTTGACTTGGAAATTTCCCTCGCTGAAGCTTCGGGCTCCGAAAGATCTTGGCCGAGCGCCTCATTAACTTCGAGGCATTCCTACGGAGCCCGAAGCGTTAGCGAGGGAGCTCTTCCAGTTTCTTTCTTGAATGATCCGATCCGGCCGGGGTAGATCGGCAACAAGCTGCCTGCACTCCAAGGCGCCAGGCCGCAATAGTGCAAATCAAATTCCAGCGTAACGGTGGCCCTTAGTGCCCCACTGCTATCAGATGACCTCGACTCCTGAAGAACAGAACGCCCTCGCTAACGGCCGGGGTGGCCATAGTCGTTTCTTCGAGCGCATTGGTCGCCAATAACTGGAACTCAGAGCCAGCCTTGACCACGTACACATCCCCCTCTTCGCTGGTATAGAAGAGTTTCCCATCGGCGCTTACCCCGGAAGCGGAGAATCCTCCTCCGCCACCCAAACGCTCCCGATAGATCTGTTGCCCGGTTGTCGCCCGGTAGGCAGTGAGGACTCCGTTGTCTCGGCAGACATAGAGGTAACCATCGACCACCAGTGGAGTCTGCATATAGGCGCCGCTCCGCCCCAGATCACTCCACACGATGGCCGGCGACGACTCCCCTTCGGCACTGGCCCTGATTTCCCCCGCTACATCGGTTCGAATCGCATAGATAGGAGCCATGCGGCCATGGGCATTGGTGATGAAGATCAGGCCGCGATCAACGATCGGAGTGGGAACCGGAATGTCTCCACCCCCCTCCAATCTCCACAATTCCTTCCCGCTTTCCAGGTCGTAGCCACCTATATGCCGGTAGCCATTGAGAATGACCTGAGTACGCCCAGCTTCGACATGTACGGCAGGAGTACTCCAGGTAGGCACATCCTGGCGCGCGGTACGCCACAATTCGCGTCCCGTCTCGAGATCGAGGGCCGCCACGAAGGAATTCTCCTGCACATCGACCTGCAGAATGATCTTCCCGCCATGAATGATGGGCGAACTGGCAAATCCCCATTGGGCGGTCGGGACCCGAAAGAATCCCGAATCAAGCACCCCGAAGTCCTTCTTCCAGAGCAGGTTTCCCTTGAAATCGTAGGTGTAGAGACCTTCCGAGCCGAAGAACGCCACCAGGTGCCAGCCATCCGTGACGGGAGTTGAATTGGAATGCGTGGCCTTGGGGTGTCGCTTGATTTTGGGAACCCCGTGGTGAGCGACCCGCTCCCACAACATCTTGCCACTCTTCTTGTCGAAGGCCAGCACTTTGAAACTGACGGCATCGTTCTCTTCCACCGGCTCGATGGCGCCGTACAGCCCGACCTTGAGTTCATCGTCGTCCCGTCCGTCAGTCACCGTCGTCGTCAGGAAAACCGTGTTTCCCCAGATCACTGGACTGGAATGCGACAGACCCGGCACACGGGTCTTCCACAAGATGTTTTTTCCACTGGCAACATCCCACTCTGCAGGAACTGGGTAACCTTCGGACAACCCAAGAGCACCGTGTCCCCGAAAAGAGGGCCAGTGGACGTCATTCGCTTGAGCCGCCAACGAGGGAATCGTGATCAGAAGAATAAGTCCAAAGATTGCGTACTTCATGGGCCCCTCCATTTCGATATCGATCGGCTGCAGTCGGAATCGGCAGCCTGAAAGCATGATATCGCAAGCCAAGGTCCATTGCGGGCAGCGCGGAATTCGGAGGGGCGAGAAAACGATCTTCTCTAGTGTGGCGCGACATCAACGCCAAGCAACTTCGATCAATTGTAATTCCCCGGTCACCATGCAGTTCGACCGAGTCGTCTCCAACCGCTGTCAGCTGAAAAGGGAATAGAATTGAAAAGACACTCTTGGAGCACGTTTGGATGGGACCGGGCTGTCTCAAAGGCCCTGTTGATTATCGTTTGCGGAGTGATACCTCTGGGCCGAGGTTTAGCGCAGGGGCGGCTCATAATCGCAGACACCAACGGGCAGAAGGGGGCTCAGGTCATCGTTCCCGTGATTCTCGAAAACGAGGTTGGGGCCAGTGGCCTGCAGTTTCGGGTTACTTTCGACTCCAGCAGACTAACTTTGCCGGAGACTTTCGTGCTGCCGGGGGAAGCCCTGGAGGATCACGGGCTGGGGGTGTCCAGGGGGGATGGTGAACTGCGTGTCCTGATTCTTTCAACGAACGCCCTGAATCTCAAACCGAGCCAGAATGTCTTGCTTCGAATTCTCTTCGACATTGCCACAGATGCCGCCGGGGCCGTATTGAGCGAGGCGGGTGTGGGCGCATCTCCAGTCTCGCAACACTTCTCTATACCGGTACTCTTCGAAGCGGGCGTGACGAACACCGGAATTGCCCTGGCCAATGTCTCCGGACAGAACGCACAGGACATCCTTCTGGAACTCGTCGATTCGGACGGAACAGTTCTTTCCACGCAGATGCGGGACGTGGAAGGAGATCATCACGAAGCCCTATTCGCCAACCAATTCTTCCTGGAACTGGATGCCATGGGGTCTTTTGAAGGATCCATCCGGGTCTGGTCGCCGGTCGATATTTCCGTCGTTGCATTACGGCAACAGGGGTTGCTATTGACCACCTTCCCATCAGCCGAGTTGCCTTAGCGTGGGGTCCGCCTAATGAGAGACCAGAATGCGAAAGGCTGGCAGATCTGGACTGTCGGAGCGGCGGGGCTCTTCGTATGTTCTCAGCTGACGCTCTTTCTCTGGGCCGGAGTCGCAGAAGTACCGAAGAAGCCCGGAAGACAGCAATTCCCAGCCGGTATCGCGACGTGTCCAGGAGATACCAATCTGGATGATCAGCTAGATTTTGGCGATCTGCTGCTTCTTTCCAAGCACCTGCTCACACCGAGTCTGGAGGGAACCGCGCTTTGAACGCCGACTCCAACCTTGATGGCAAGGTGGGTGTCGCTGACGCGCTGCATTGGATCCTGCGATCTCGGGGAGACAAGCCGGAATTCGCCTGTGGCGGGACGCGGGACTCCGACCCGCGAATTCGTCTAATCGCGCCCCAGAGCGGTCCCGCCGGAACGCGTGTGGCTCTGATCGGTCACCGCTTTGGCAATTCTCCGGGTGAGAACGAACTCGTCCTGGAGTCGCTGGATGGGACGCAGGTGGTCCCCATCGCCAAAGCCTCCGCGAACGGAATCGAATTCGATGTACCCGCCCTCAGCGAACAATTCGGTCCTGAGAGCGACTCTGGAAATCTCAGCTATCGAGGACGGCCTCCAAATCGTCGCCATCAATCGCCTGGACGCCTTCGGCCTGCTCCCAGGCAACAGTTGGGTACTCGACTTCACTCAGTCGCTCTTCGAGTTGGAAGCCAGCTTCGACGTGGAGACCCTGATCGAGTCGATTCGCTGGAACCCGGTCTACGGTACCCAACTCGAGTTCCACACCATCGAGGAGGTATCACTGCCATGAAGATGCGATTTTGGCTTGTCCTGATCTTACTCCTGGCTACCTTGATCTCCTCAAATTGCGTTTTGATCCTGGAAGAGGCCAGCGACGATGAACCGGGTCTTATCACTTACAGGATAGATATTTACAGGGAAGAAGTGAGGACCTTCACGGCATCATGGACTGGTAGAGTGGTCTGTGTAGTCAAGGGACGAGACAAGCCGGTGAAATGCGAGGTTGTGTAGGGCTAGGTTACACTGCTTGTCAGTCTGAGGCGAAGCCTCGTTAGGGGGACTAAGGTCAGGAAAAGAGGATTGCCTGTCCCGAATCAGGGACCAAACTGTTGGTGTGCTGTGTGGCGCTGTTCGGTTTTTTGGCGTCCCCAAGGGGATTTGAACCCCTGTCGCCGCCGTGAAAGGGCGGTGTCCTGGACCTGGCTAGACGATGGGGACGCCCTGTGGAAACGCGGATTTTAGCACGGAGCCCAATCGGCTGCAACAGCGGGCAAAGGAGGGTTCAGGGAGCTTGGAGGAGTGGCCGCAGCCCCGGCGATGTAGGGTTCAGGGAGCTTGGATGGGGTGGCCGCAACCCCGGCAATGGACCCTTCGCCTGGCGTTCAAGATGCCGCATTGAGAGCAGGTATTGTACATCGTCTTGGCAAACCACTGGGTGACGACGGCCCCGGATACCAGTATAGAAATCGCAAGCAACGCGCCTAGGATCGTTTCGCTCATAACTCTCTACGGCCGGCCTTCGCTGGCCTTGTCCTGAAAAGGATTGCTCCAGTCATTGCGCAGAAAGATGGCTTCCGCCTGTCGGCTCAGCCAGCGGCTGACCGCCGGGTGAGGAAGCAGGCCCCTACCGTCAGCAACATAGTCCAACCCTTCCAGAACGGCGCGGTAGGGCCCAAAGCCGAAGACCCGAAAAGGGACGACCAGAATCGCCACTCCCGCCTCCTGGTGCCGCCCAAAAAACGTGCGGATCCTTGCCATGGCTTCTTCCCGTTTGCGCAGCCAATCTTCGCGCAGAGTCTCGGCCCGAACTTCCCGAAACTCCCCCACTGCCTCGATGCCCTTGACCAGCACTCCGATCCGCTCGTTCCATTGTTGGTTGAGTTCGTCCTCTCCCTCACCATGAGCCAACACCAGAACGGCTTCCCGGACCGGATTCTTGCTCAAAATTTGCACTCGCTCGACCAGGATCTGTCCGATTTCGTCAGAATCGTAAAGTCCCTGCCGGTTGAGATCGATCAAACTCTCAGTCTCGATCGGAGGGATCCGCTCCACCCGGCTTTCCACTAACCGAACCAGACTGAATGGATCTGCTCCCGATCGATAGTGATCCTCTTCATCCGGCAAAGGCCCGTCGTGGAGCAAGAAGTGGGTCGGAGGATCCTTTCGCAGGCCGAGAAAGTACTCGGTCTGTTCCCGAAATGATTCCGCCGAAACGAAGAGCCTGACCACCGCGATTCGACGTACACCTTGCTCCTCGAGCCGTCGAACTGCCAGTTGCAGAGAGTGGGGATCGGCCATCCCGAAGGCCACCTCGACCGGAAGGCTCGAGCGCAGTGGCCGTACCGCCTCCAGAACGGCGGCATTCCACTGTTCACTCCCCCCATGGGCCATTATCAACAAACCGCTCTTCTCTCCGTTATCCGACTCTCCGGGCGCGGCCATGGCCGGACGAGCAAGGATGATGAGCAAGAGGCCGAGAACAAATCGATTCTTCACAGTATTCTTTCCTTTTGCGGTTGCCGAAGCTCCGGACGGTTGCTATTTTATACCAGTCTCACAGGAGGGAATTATGACCTACATTGTAACCGAACGCTGCGTGAATGCTCGCTACACCGAATGCGTGGCGGACTGTCCCGTAGATTGCTTTTACGAAATCACCGACCCCCGTATGCTGATCATCAATCCTGACGAATGCATCGACTGCGATGCCTGCGTGGCTCTTTGTCCGGTCAACGCTATTTATCCCGAGGCAGAGTTACCCGATGAGTTCCAGGACTGGATCGATAAGAATGGTGTCGATGCCTGCGAAGATGACAACCGGGTGACAGACACTTCGGACCCGCTCGAGGGCGCGCCTACGATTGAAGAGATCCGCGAGCGAGAAGAAGAACAGTTCGGCGAAGCTCTACCGGATCCTTCCAGCGCAGCGCACTAGTCCTTAGACTCAATAAGTGGCAATTCGGCAGTTACATAGCGCGGGGCCCGCAACCGATTTGCTGCGGCTCTGCGTCCCTTGTGATGTCAGTTCCTCCGTTTGAACACGGGCAACCGGTTGGCACAAGCTCCTTTTCGCAGATTTGTCGCATTCGCAGATTTCTCCCATTCCTTGAAACTCGCCGAGGAAATCTGCATCTCCTATTGCTTAAGACGAGTTGCTGATGCGTGCTGGGCGACGAAATTGGTTCGTCGATCGGCCTTCCAGGTTTCCCGGTTTGTCAGGCCTCGTGATCTATACTAATTTCATGTTGGCGATTTGTGAGTCGCACATTATGAATGCCATTGGCGCTCCCATCCTGGGCTGGTCTCTCGGAGTCCAGATCTCCCGGCGCCCCTGCTAGACCCTCGACACATTCTTGGCTAGGACAGTGCAAACGGACGCATGGCATGACTACGCCTTGCTCATTCCAAGAATGAGCAAGGCTTTGGAGAAATAGAGATGCAGAACCAAGTTTTCATGAAGATTTCATCCGTCATCGTGACTTTAGGAATAGGAGTCGGCGTGGGTGGGGGCGCTGCGTTCTACCACTTTCGAGATTCGCAGCTGCACATCCAGGCACTCGAATCGGCACGCCAGGAACTGAAACTGGCCAACACCGAGTTGGAAGCGCAAAAGCTCCACCTGGAGTTTGTTGCCGACATGGCGACCCAGTTCTCCGTTCCCCCCAACATCGTCGACATCGTGCACGAAGAGTCGGTCGCCGCGGTTGACCCCACGAAGCCCGAATGGCGTCTGATTCAGACCTCCGAATTCATGACCTACTTGATGCTCTCGATTATCCACGCCGAGTCCAAGGGAGATCCTTTGGCAGTAGGCGATAGCGGGAAAGCACGGGGCCTCACCCAGATCTGGGTGACCACGGCCCAGCAATATGGCGTTGTCACGGCCCGTGAGCTGCATGAACCAGCCACCAACCTGCGCTATGCTTTCGCCCACTTCAGCTACCTGCTACAGCGTTACCAGGGAAATCTGGCTCTCACTCTTTACGCTTGGAACCGGGGCGAAGGAACTGTCGATAAGCTGCTCAGCTATGGCGAAGTCCCTGTCAATGGTTACGGAGTGAAGATCTATCGGGCCGCCCTTAGCGCGACCAGTCGGGGAGACTAGATTCAGTTCTGAAATGCAATCGCAGAGACGCGGAAGCGCTGAGGGTCGCAGAGTTTTCCGATCCCAACCTTTGCGAATCCCCAAGAAAATTCCGGGCGAAACCTCTTCGGCTCCGCGTCTCTGTCAATGCATTTCGTCTGCCGGCCACGACTTCTGCGATACGAGTTTCTTTTCCAAGGATCCCTAAATCCAGTAACATGATGATATGGACGTTGCGAGTCTCGCTCTTGCTCTCGGATCTAGCCTGACGGCCGGGCTCAACTTATATCTGACCGTGCTCGTGCTGGGCCTGCTGCAACGCTTCGATTTGATGGCCCTTCCCGAAGGTCTACAAGTCCTCTCCCACCCCTGGGTCTTGGTGGCGGCGGGAGGCCTCTTCCTTATCGAGTTTCTGGCCGACAAGATCCCTTACGTCGATAACACCTGGGATGCGATTCATAGCTTTATCAGAGTGCCGGCCGGGGCTGTCCTGGCCGGTTCGGCTTTGGCAGACATGCCGACCCACATGGTGTGGGTTGCGGCCCTGATCGGCGGATTCGTCAGCTTCACCGCTCACGGAGCCAAGGCCTCGACCCGGCTGGCCGTCAATTCGACTCCGGAGCCATTCTCCAACTGGTTCCTGAGCTTGGCCGAGGACGGTCTAACCCTCGGCGTCTTGTGGCTGGTCAGCGAGCATCCTCTGCTCGCGCTGGGGGCCTGCATCGCTCTGGTCATCCTGTTTGCAGCTGTTATTTACTTGTTTTTCAAGTTCTTCCGGATGCTGTACCGGAATTTTCGCCACGGTGAACGCAAAGAATTGACACAGAAATACGGATCGGTGGCCTGATCCGTGGCCAGGATTCTCGCGCAAGCATTGCTGAAAGTACGGCACAGCGATGGGAAAAAAGACCGTCATCTTCGAGAAAATACGGGTATTGTCCGAGCTTGCCACGCTGTTTCTAGTGGTCGCAAACTGCGGTACAAAACGGGTTGATCTCTATCTTCTCAGCCCAGCTTCGAACCCCCTGGAACCAGTTACATGCTCGCAAGACGGGCCCGGCAACCTGCTATTGGAGATCGCGAATCCGGGCCCCGGTCAGACGATCGCGACCACTACCCGGATCGAGTTCCCGGGCCGACCTCCTTTTCTGCTCCCAACCCGAGCTCTGGGAAGCAACCAAACCGTGCTGCTCCAGGTCCCGGTGCCGGAGGGCTGCCGGATCCAGCCGTGCACAGTCGTGATCGGGCTGGATCACAAAGGGGAGGTGGATGATGAGAATGAGGAAAACAACCGGGTCGAGTTCAGTTGCCGTCTGGTTCCGTTCAAACTGTCCTGAAGCGACTGGCGTCACCTGTGGGAATCCCCGGAAAGTGACAAAATGAGTCAATGGGCTCACCGTCGTCCGAGTCACGAGGGGAAGTTGCGAGCATCGGTCTTTCTCGCATCTTGGCCGAGGCCTATTACGCAATCCGCACGATTGCTAGGACCGGGGGCCCCTGGCTGGAGGTAAGGAGTGGAGTTGCTCAACTGGCGATCATCGAGAAGCATTAAGTGGCTTCGCGATATGCCGTGGCTGGCCAGCATCTTCATTACTCTGATTATCCTGATCGGCGGGTATCTTTTCCTTGACGCCACCCGCAGCGTCATTTTCGGCGGGAATTTCCGGTGGCTCTACCTGGCGATCCTGACCGGACTGAGCAGCTTCCTTTCTATCAAGATGCCGGTCACCCGGAAGAGCGGTGAACTCTATGCGATTGCGGTGGGAGACATCTTTGTTTTCACCGGCCTCCTGCTTTTCGGTGTTCCGGTAGCAGTCCTCCTCTCGGGAGTCGAAGGAATTGTGCTTTCTCTCAAGGCGGGGGTACGCACAACCTACCGCCTCCTGTTCAACGCCGCGCATTTGGTGATTGCCGGATGGGTGATGGGCGAGATCTTCTACGCCCTCCACGGTCAACCGGCTCCCCTGAACCCGGTTGCGGATCAAAATGCCGCGATCCTCATGGTCGAGATCGGCGTCGGCGGTCTAATCTACTTTGTTTTGGACATGGGGCTTCTTTCGATCGCCATGTCGATGGCCAGCCGGCAACCGATTTCCTCTTTCACTCACGGTTTTGAGTGGGCTGCCATCTCCCATTTTTCCTGCGCTTCGCTGGGAGCTCTGATCTTCCTTTTCTTCGGGTTGGCCCAAGCCTACTACGCGGTCCTGGCCTTCCCGATGATCCTCCTGGTCTACTACACCTACCGTATTCACCGGGCCCGGGTCAGCCAGACCGAACGACACCTGAAGGAGGTCAGAGCCCTCCTTGCCGAGAAAATCGAAGCCGAAAAAGCGCTCCAGAAAGCCTACGACTTGCTCGAAGAAAGAGTCCAGCAGCGCACCGCCGATTTGCGTAAAGCCAATCGCATGCTGGTCGGCGAAATCAATGACAGAAAGGCCGCCCAGCGAGCTTTGGCGGCGGAGACCGAACGACTTCGAGTCACATTGAGGAGTATCGGAGAGGGGGTCATCACGGTCGACACCAACGGCGAAGTTATTCTCTTGAACAAGGCCGCGGAAACGCTGACCGGGTGGCGTGTGGAAGAAGCTGCGGGAGAATCGATTGAAAAGATAGTGCAGATCATCGATCAACGGGATGGGTCGCCGACAACCGACCTGTGCCGTCAGGTTATCGAGACCGGCGAGATCGTTTTTCTGGAGGGGCTGGACTATTGCATGATCAGCCGAGACGGTTCGACAAGAAACGTATTTCACATTGCGGCTCCCATCCGAGACGATTACAGCAAGGTCACCGGCGTGGTGCTTACAGTTCGAGACATCACCGACCAGCTCCGTCTGGAAAGTGAATTGATGAGAGCGCAAAAGCTGGAATCACTGGGTCTCTTGGCTGGGGGTATCGCCCATGACTTCAATAATATTCTGTCGGGAATCTTGCTCAAGAATCAACTCGCACAGCGGTCACTGATCAAGGGCCGCGATCCGTCCAAGTACCTGGTCAATGTTCAGGACGCGGTTCACACAGCGACCTCCTTGACCCAACAGCTGCTGACTTTTGCCAAAGGAGGCGCCCCAATCAAGCAGGCGGCCGCTGTGCCTGACTTGTTGAGGGAAGCAAGTGAGTTTGCCTTGCGCGGCTCCAATGTAAAGTCGACGTTCGATTTTGACCCCGACCTCTGGCCTGCCGTCATCGACCGGGGTCAAATCAGTCAGGTGGTGCATAACCTTGTCATCAACGCAGCCCAGGCAATGCCCGAGGGAGGGACTATCGCTATCAAGGCACGGAATTCTGTGGCTACGGAAGACCAGCCGGTGGCAGATCAGCGGGATGGCAGCTTCATTCGAATCGACGTTCAGGATGAAGGTCTGGGAATTCAATCGGATGACCTCCCCCGCATCTTCGATCCCTATTTCTCGACCAAGCCGACAGGACACGGGCTCGGTCTGACGACCACCCATTCGATCGTCCGAAGACACGGAGGTACAGTCTCGGTCACTTCCGGAGTGGGAAAGGGAAGTTGTTTCTCAGTCTTTCTACCGGCCTCTAGCAAGCAAGTCGAAGTGGTCAAAACGGAGCACCGGCAAGCCGCCTCCGGGGAGGGACGGGTGCTCATCATGGACGACGAAAGGGAGATTCGCGAAGCTCTGGCTGAGCTACTCGAGGAACTGGGATATGAGGTGTCCGGAGCTCCCGATGGTGAAGCCGCCCTCGCCCAATACCGCGAGTCGATGAGTGAGAAGAGACGATTCATTGCCGTCATCATGGACCTTACGATACCCGGAGGAATGGGTGGCAAAGAAGCGATCGGCCAGCTACTTGAGATCGATCCTCAGGCTTGTGCCATTGTCTATAGTGGCTATTCCAAAGATCCAGTGCTCGCGTCCTTCCGCGACTATGGCTTTCAGGCCATGCTGCCGAAACCCTTCCAACTCGACCAGATTGCTGAGATTCTGGCCAATCTGATAGCCAGCCAAAAAGCAAGTCCTCTCGAAGAAAGCTCGGGAGGCGCATCCCACTCCATTCCAGCCCAATAGGCACTGCCCAAAAGGCCAGCGACCAGCCCGGATGATCCCGGCTGTGCAACCGAGAACGCGTGCATTGTCCGGGCCAGATTTGAGGCGAGCGCGTCCGCCAACTTTCTATCGATTTCGCAACGCATTTCTGACGGTTGTGGCCCTGTCCAGGGTCCCGACGACCGGCACCAACACCAACAATAGAGAGAAATTTATCTTGTCCACAATAGTTTACAAAACCAAGAAAAATAGTGGCACTACTTTTGCTTATCGGAAGGGGTGACCAAGGGGGAGATAAAGTTGTCATTTACAATAGACACCACAAAGCGAAACGGCTGGTACGGAGGAGGTGAGACGACTCAACGGTTCGAGTTGCTTCCGACTTGTGGCCCGAGATTGTTTCTGCGCCGCCAGCGATACTCCGCCGAGACTTCCTTTCGCTTTGCTTCTCTCCGACGCAGGATCTGGACGAGAGTGACTCTGTTGGTCCTGTTGACAATTAGCCTCTCTCTACCGACGACCGGGCTACAAGCGGCCACTTCGCGGGTGTTCGAGGCCACTGCCGGAGAACGCCTCTCACCGATTTTGGCCGCCGAATTGGATTTACTTCGGAGTCAACCGAACTACGATTTCCCGATTCCCGTCATTGTTCAGGTCGAACCGAGCCTTTTTCGGGAGAGTCGCCTTGGCCGTTCCCGAGACCCGGATTCAGAGGACCGGGAACTTCCTTTATTGAATGCTTTCGCTACTCGATTGACTGGAAGCCAGATTGCGGTTCTTCTCCGATCCCCCCGCGTTACCTATGTAACGATAGACGCCGTCGTGCGGGCTTTCGGGAAGAAGCCGAAGAAAAGTAAGAAGCCTCCAAGGGATGATCCTGGCGATCCCGCTCCCAGTGACGACCCGAGGGGGGATCCAGATGGCAGTGGCGATTCCGAGTTCCCCAGCGAGTCAGCAAACCAGCGGAGTATGGGCATTGATCTTGTCCACAATCAGGGCATCACGGGGGACGGCGTCAGCGTGGCGCTCTTCGATTCAGGGATCAAGTCCCATCCCGATCTCCAAGTCGCATCTCAGGTCTTGGCAAGCGTGGATTTCAGCCCTTCGGTGGACCAGTTCTCCGGGTCTAAGGGTCTGCCAGGCGAAGATGGCTTCGGCCACGGAACCCATGTCGCCGGGATTATAGGTGCCCAGGGCAAGGCGAGTCATCTAGGTGTCGCGCCGGGTGTCCGCTTTGTCAATATCAAAGTCTTGGATGATCAAGGACGGGGAACCACCAGTCGCTTGATCACGGCTATCGACTGGGCCCTGCAGAATCGCGATCGGTACCAAATTCGAGTCGCCAATTTCTCGCTCGGACATCCGCCGTTGGAGTCCTATGAGAACGATCCCCTGGCCCAGGCAGTCGCTGAGTTGGTTGATGCCGGGGTCGTGGTAGTCGTAAGTGCGGGGAACCTGGGTGAGACTACCGACCACCTGAAGATTTGGGGCGGCATTACCAGCCCGGGAAACTCCCCCGCGGCGATCACCGTTGGAGCGATCAATTCGAGACAAACCGCCTCTCCTTCTGACGATGTGGGAACCAGCTACAGTTCTCGAGGGCCGAGCCATATCGACGAACTGTTCAAGCCCGATGTCTCAGCTCCAGGGAACCTGATCGACTCACTCGCGGCTGAGGGAAGCTATCTGGCCTCGCACTATCCCGAATACCAGTCAGATGACGGTCTCGGCTTCACATTGAGTGGATCGAGCATGGCAGCAGCTCACGCAACGGGTGTGGCTGCATTGCTGCTCGAGGCAAATCCGAAGCTGAGTCCCAATCTGCTCAAGACGATCTTGCTGGTCACTGCTATCAAGTTGACCTCGCCCCATGCCTTCGAACAGGGTGCCGGGTTGGTCAATGCCGAAACGGCCTATCAGCTTGCTCGAAACCTGGATATCAAGAAGCGCAAGCTGAAAAATAAGGTTTCAGCAAGCTGGACGCTGGACGGCGAGGAGATCTGGGCGGGTGGAGCCTTTGCCGTGGCAGACGGTCTGATTTTTACCGAACTGGCAACCCCAAGCTACGAGCTGTGGGGAAACGGTTTGGTCTGGGCTGAACGGCTTCTATCCAGCGACAGCTACTGGGCTGCCGACCTCTTCGGCCCCAACAGCATCATCTGGGCTGAAAGTATCATTTGGGCCGAGACCGCCTCAATTGGTTCTTTGGTCTTTGCCGATGGAATTATCTGGGCTGAATTATCTGGGCTGAAGGGATTGTCTGGGCTGAAGGGATTGTCTGGGCTGAAGGGATTGTCTGGGCCGAGGGTATCATCTGGGCCGAAAACAGCTTCATGGCTGGCGATGTGGAAAACGATCTTTAGGAGGAAGCTCCAACCAGGTTAAGCACGGCTGTATCCATCCCATCCCCTCCTTCAGCAAGAAAACAGCCGTCTTAAGAAGAGGCCAGCCCTCAGCCAGCTGGCCTCTTCGCTTTTCTACTACAAAGATCGCGATCGCTCACCGTTCCAACGCCTTGACGGAACCGTCAGAAAAATGTCGACTCATGTTAGAATTGCGACCACGATCACATTTTCTGGAGGTTATTGCTACTACCATCTCTTGCGGCGAGGGTGGATTTTTCATGGAAATCGCTGATAGGGAGTGACCTTGGCCAGGGCCCCGGCAGAGGCCGACCCGCTAGCAAGAGGGGGAAATGCGGAATGGGTTTAGCTCAACCAAAGTTTAACTCAGTACTCGTCCTGGAAGACGATACCGTCCTGGCGTCAGCGCTCAGAGAATTCCTGGAAGACGAAGGCTGGTCCGTGGAGTGTGCCACCACAGCAGGTGAGGCCCGCGAAAAGATCCACGATTCCGTCTTCGATCTCGTCTTGGCCGACTACCGGCTCCCAGATGCCGATGCACTCACCGTATTCGATGATATCCAGAACCGATCTCCCCTGACGAAAGTCATGATGATGACGGGAGTTGTCAACGGAGAGATCGCGGCCAAGGCTTTCCGCAAGGGCGCTTCAGACCTGATATACAAGCCCTTTGAAATCACTGAACTCGAGGCTCGTATCGAGAAGCTGATGGACGCCACTGGTGTCGGCCTTTCAGAAGTTCAGCCCAAGGAGACGTCTTCCCGACCCCAGGACATGGAAATGGTGGGCGAGTGCCCCCCCATGAAACGCCTCTTCAAGACAATAGAGTTAGTAGCTCGAACACGCGCAACCGTACTAATTACGGGTGAGAGCGGAACCGGCAAGGAACTGGTGGCTAGATCGCTTCATGATCAAAGCCCCCGCGCTGGGAAAGCTTTTGTAGCCATCAACTGCGGCGCGATTCCGGAACACCTACTCGAGGATGAGTTGTTCGGCCACGTCAAAGGGGCTTACACTGATGCCCGAAAACCTCGGATCGGCAAATTCGAACTTGCCCAGGGCGGCACACTTTTCCTCGATGAAATCGGCAATATGCCGCTGGTTTTGCAAATAAAGCTACTTCGGGTGATTGAGTTACGTGAGTTGCAGCGGCTGGGCAGCAATGACATCATCAATTTTGACGTGCGTATCGTGGCGGCTACGAATTCAAATCTCAAAGAGAAAGTGCGACAAGGTGAATTCCGGGAAGATCTTTACTATCGCCTCAATGTCGTGCCCCTTCCAGTGCCGCCATTGCGCATGCGAAAAGGGGATGTTGCGCTCTTGGTGAGCCATTTTCTCGAACTCTTCGCCACTGAATACGAGTTGAACGTAAAGACACTGGACTTGGCGGCGCGTAGGAGACTCGACCTGTTCAGCTGGCCGGGCAACGTCCGAGAGTTGAGAAACGCCGTCGAGTTCGCGACAGTTTTGTCCGGCGAGCGTGAACTGCTCGTGTTGGAGGATTTCCCGGCACTGGTTCGGGAAGCCGAAGAGGTCAGTACCGCAGGCTTCGGGACCTTCCCTCTACCGGACGAAGGAATCAACCTGAACGATTTGATCTCGCAGCTCGAACGCCACTTGATTCAACAATCTCTCGAAAGAACCGGTGGCAATAAAGGCAAGGCTGCTCGCCTGCTGTCCCTCAAGAGGACTACTTTGGTCGAGAAGCTTCGCCGCATGAAAGAACTCGGAGAGTGTGCTTAGACAGTCATCATTTTGACCTCCCGGAAAGCTGATTTTTTAATCAGCTATCGTCCTAGCCCGGATTATGCAAGAGATCCGGATTCGAGTGGATTGGGGACCAGAAAAAATGCCGTAGCTCTCTGATATAAAAGGGTTTATTAAACAAATCCTTATCGGAGAACTACGGCAATGTCAAACCCAGTCTGCCAGACCACCCTGGCATTTCACTCGCACACACAAATCACGGCTCGTTTTGATGGTGGGAACCTGACTTCCGATGCCGGATGGCTGTTGTTTGGTTCCCTGGATCGGCAAGATCGACTCTGCGAGGACTTCAGTTCGTGTATTGCGGATAGCCGGGACCAACGCTACGTTCGTCATGAGCAGTTAAAGCTGCTCCGACAACGAGTCTTTCAGATCGTTGCCGGGTACGAAGACTGCAATGACGCGGACACGCTGCGCTCGGATCCCATGCTCAAGACCGTCTGTGATCAGTTACCTGAGAGCGATCCTGACTTGGCCACCCAGGCAACTTTTTCCCGTTTGGAAAACTCTGTCAGCAAGAAGGATCTCATGCGTCTGAGCCGGGGGTTCCTACAGCGTTATGTCCGCTCGCTGAAGAAGAGACGCCCCGACCAGGTCATCTTGGACCTGGACAGTACTGACGACCACACTCACGGCCAGCAGGAATTCTCTTTTTACCACGGCTATTACCGAAACCACATTCTGCATCCTTGGCTGATCTTCGATTCCGTTACGGGGGACCTGGTCACTGTCGTATTGAGGCCTGGAAACAAGGGGGCTGCCTCTCACATCGTTCCTATTCTGAAACGAATCGTGAAAGCCATTCGACGAGAAGTTGGCAAGGAACTTCAAATTGAGATCCGGGCCGACAGCGGCTTTGCCACGCCTCGGCTCTACGAGTTCTGTGAATCTGAAGAGAACAAACTCCAATATGTCATTGGGTTAAGCCGGAACCCCCGCCTGCAACGGATGGTCGAGCCGATGCTCGAGTCGACTCGACTCAGGTTCGACGAGTTCGAGGAAAAACAGCGTCAGTTTGACGAGTTTCTTTATCGAGCCAGCAGCTGGGATCGATTCCGTCGCGTCATCGTCAAAGTGGAAGTCGACCATCGGGGGATCAATCGTCGCTTTGTGGTCACCAACCGAGACGATCTCTCTTCCCAGTCCCTTTATGATCACTACACCGATCGAGGACAGTCGGAGAACTTCATCAAGGCTTTTAAGAACCATCTGAGTATGGATCGGCTGAGCTGTCATCGATTCCTGGCCAACCAGTTTCGACTTCTCCTGCATGGGCTGGCTTACCAGATGTTCGTCCGACTCCGCGATTATCTGTATGGAACCCCCTGGCAGACACTCGAAATCGAAACTTTGCGTCGCCGGGTCCTCAAAATTGGGGCGCGGGTTCGACAAACCACTCGACGCATCTGGGCCCATCTTTCCTCCGGCTTTCCGGAGCAGGCCCTTTTCCTCCTCGTCTTGAATCGCCTTAACTCCAGCTAGCCTCTCCTAGCTCCCGAATGATCGTTTAGGACACTCATTCAGGCCCAACTCCGTCTGAAATTCACTCCCCCACCTACTCCACACGGCTCGTCCACAGAGATCCCTCGAAAATCCGCCTGTCGCACCTTCGATCTCCCGATTTGGGCCACTTTCGACTCTCTTTTCAACTCCGGCCTACGGTTCTTGCATAATCCGGGCTAGGGCTCCCGCTTCCAGCCAGCCATAGCGGGAGCCCTTTCTTTTGTAACTACCAACTCTCAACTCCCAACTCACAAGAGTTGTTGTGAGTTACTCAGTCGGTAGCCCGACGATTTGTGAGTTGGGAATGGTAGTTGGTAGTTACCTGGCGCTATACTCAAGGAATGCGAGTCTATCTACTCGTGCTGTGTCTGGGCAGCACTTGGGCGTCTGCTCAGGACGTCTCTTTTCGAGTCTCTGCCAACTTTGTGAAAGTGCCGGTGAGCGTCTTTGATCTGCAGGGAGGACTGATCAGCGACTTGAGCCGGGCCGATTTTGTGCTCCGAGATGAAGGGCTCGAAACCCCTATTCAGAATTTCATGATTGATCGGGCGCCAGTCCACGTGCTCCTATTGCTCGATGCCAGCGGCAGTCTACGCGACGAGTTGGATGAGATCCGCAAAGCCAGCCTCCAATTCGCCGGCTCGTTCAGCAAAGAGGATCGGATCTCCCTGATCAGTTTTTCGGATCGGGTCGAGGTCCTGCAAGAATGGACGAACAAGTTCGGGCGCATCAAGAAATCCTTGAAAAGGTTGAAACGAGGCTACCGGACCGCCCTTTACGACGCACTCCTGCAGGCGGTCCAAGACCAATTCAACGGTGTTTCTGGACGTCGCGTCATCATCCTCTTTACCGATGGCCTGGACAACGAAAGCATGAGCCCCTACGAGAAACTAGGCCCCGCCTTGAACCAGGCCGATATCATGCTTTACATCGTCAGCCGCACCCGACTGGTCCAGCCCATGGTCAGAGGAAATGCCCGAGTTGAATTCATGAATCGGGTAATGAAACAACTCCTGAACGACGACGGAGACTTCGTAGACAACTACTTTCGGCGCAAGGAAGCGGCCATGTCCCACCTTGCCGAGTCCACCGGGGGCCGGGTACTCTTCCCTAAGATCCTCGAGGAGTTGGAGGACAGCTATCGTCAGGTCGCTCAGGAACTGAAGCTCCAGTATGTCCTCACGTTCCAGTCTCCCCTGGAATCGTCGAAATTCTTCCGCGAGATCTCTCTCGAATGCCAACGCGAAGTGGGTCGAATCCACTATCGCAAGCAGTACTCCTGGCGCCGCTAGGAACTTTGCCGTTACCCTTGCCCGATCCTCCAACCCTTCACCGGAGATCCACAGTGGCCGAGTGGGTCGTCGGAAGTTTTCGTACTTGGAAGTGATTCGTTGTTGGTGTTATCGCGTGAACTCTCGCCACCCTCCTCCCGCATAGTGCTGAATGGTCCAACTCCGACCGTCGGTTCTGAGCCGGACAGTACCCCACTCCGCAGTACTCATTAAGGGTAGCTGGAGTCGTGCGAAACGCTCGACGGCGGCCTGGGAGGGGTGACCAAAAGGATTGTGGCGACCGGCAGAAACGACGGCAATCCTGGCTGGAAAGGCCTGCAAGAATTCAGTCGAGCTACTGCGCGAGCTCCCGTGGTGAGAGACTTTGAGCAGCGTAATCGGTCTTCCGTCAGCCCACAGCTGGCGCTCCTCGTCCTCACCAATATCTCCCGGCAGTAGGATTCGGGTATCGCCGAATGAGAGTTCCACCACCACCGACTCCTGGTTGGTGGATCCGCTGCCCGCCTCCTCGTGCACTGGGTGGAGTATTCGATGTCGGACTCCCGCTATCTCGAAATCGTCGTGCCAGCCCAGGCGCTTTACCTCGACCGAGTCGGGTAGAGCTTGGGTCGGGTGACGAGGACCGATCCACAACTCTCCAATAGGAATGCCAAACTCAGAAACTCAGCCCCTTGCACATGATCGAGGTGATTGTGGCTCAGCAGCAGATAACGAAGCTGGCGGACTCCTTGCTCCCACAGGTATCTGGCGACTACGGTCCGCGCCAAGAAATCTGGATCGTCAGAGAAGACGAGACCTCCAGTATCAACCAGGCCGTTCGTGCCGTCCGGGTAACGAATATGTAGACAGTCCCCCTGTCCCACGTCGAGGAGGGTTACCGTCAAGTGCCTGTCTGCGGGTCGAGCGGGAGCCAACACGAGACCCGACGCCAGTAAGCTACCAACCAGTAGGCCTGGGAGAAAAGTCCACCTGGAAATCCACATCAGGCAGCCACTCAAGCCAGCACACAGCAGTGTCAGGGCAGCCGAGGGATGAGGAAGCCAGCTTTCCAGCCCCCAGGAAGCCATTGCTGAGATCAACCACAACCAGACCTGCCCGATCCACTCCAACAACCCGAAGAGAATGGGCGCCATAGGAGTCCAGAAGGTCAAGAAGCTGAAGAAGACGAGCAACAGAAAGACAGAGAAGAGCGGACCCAAAAGAAGATTCGCGGGCAGCTGAACCCAGCAGACCCGATTTGTATAGAACAAGCTTAGTGGCAAGGTTAAGGCTTGGATCAGGAGGCTGAGACAGAACCAGTGGACCGGGTACTGCAGAAAACCGATCAACCGTCGGCATTCAGGAACAAGAGAAGACTCCCTCCATCTTTCAAAGAACTGCTCCGTCGCAAAACGCAGGCTTCGACTGCTGATGGTATCGCTCGTCCTTTCGGTCGAGACCTCACTCCGCCAGGCCGATCGAATTCCCCGCAGCTGAGCCCGGGCTCGGGGAGCTGCCCTTGTCAGATAAATACCGGTGGCAATCAGTGCCAGGAAAGAGAATTGAAATCCAGCTGTGCGGCCGCTGCTCGGCCATCCACCAAGCAATACGAGGGCAGCCAAGCCGAGGGTATTGAAGAAGCGCTTTCGGAAACCGATCTGCCATCCAAAATAGGCGACTGAGTTTGTGAAAGCGGCTCGCAGGGCCGTCATCGGCGCACCGATCAGAAGACCATAAACCCACATCAATCCGTTGGCCAACAGCAAGCCTGCTCGCCCCAGGGGACGTGTCAACCAATAACAGGCTCCCAGAATCACAGTCACATGAAAACCGGAGATCGCAAACAGATGGACCAGCTGCGTGTTTCGCAAGTCCTGTTGGAATCGAGGGCTCAGAGCCCGCCGATTCCCCAGAAAGCTCGCCTCTACCAAGGCGCGAATAGGGTTCGTAAGAAAATCACTGCTGCTTCGCAGAAAAGCCCGTCGATAGGTGCTCAGCGCCGCCTTCCAAGCGGGAGCCGGCGCAACTCGCTCGAGTTGCCGTTGCGATTTCAAGTAGCAGACACGAACGATCCCCCGACGGAGACCTCGCACCCGGGCATCGGCAACCCCGGGCGTCAAATAATAGGGAGGCTCCCGGAGTTGTCCTCTGAAGGCCACTCGCTCACCCCATTCTGGAAGAGGGGAAAGCGCATCCGGTGAGAGACTTACCGTGACGGCAATTCGACCCTGCAAGAGTGGAGCTCCGGGGTGCTCTCCAAGAACAACTCTCGTCAGCTCGAAGTATAGGAAATCCGGGCCCAGTTGAGGCGGTTCGGCAACAGTCCCTTCAACCGCGATCACCCGCCCAGGAAACGCATCGGCTTCGGGAAGCCGATCAAGGATTGTCAATTGCCAGCCGAAGACCAGTAAGGCGGCTACGAAGACGGGGTTCAATGCAATGTCCCGGATCAGCTGTCGGAGCCTCGTGGTTTCGCGTTGCATTCCTTATCTGAGGAACGTTCGAGCAACCGAAAACACGAACTTTTCCGGGTAGAGCCGGTGGATTCCCTCCCCCCAGCTCCCCCACAGACCCGGACGAGCGGATTTCCCGCACCCGGTTCCTCAAGGAGACGGTTTCGCTGCATAGAGCGGGCACTGGAAAACCTGAGCTACGTCTTGAGCTCGTCCGGCCACTCCGGACTCTATTCAACTCTCGCGGTTCGCTTAGATTTCGAGGATCGAAAATTCGGGCAGGCCGAAATGCTCCCGAATCCGGCGATCTTGATAGTTATCGCGGAGCTTTTCGTACATCTCCTTGCCCAACCGCCTTCGATGGGCCTTCAGTTCATCACGCACTTGCTTCCGGATCTCCTTCCTCTCGACCTGGGACAGTCTCCCTTCCAGATAACCTGTCAGCAATTCCCCCGGGTGGTTCAGCTCACGGTCAATCTCCTGGAGCCGTACGGCAGGGATTTCGACTTGCTCGCGAAGGAATCGAAGCCGTTGCAGCACCCTCTTGGGGATCTCGTCCAGATCATCTTCAGGGGACAGCGTGACCCGCGTGACCTCTCCAATGAGGGAGTCGATATGATCTCCCACAGGCTTTCTCTCGGGCGTCCCGAACTGCGTTGGTTCTGCATCCGAGGCTCCCCCAACCTGGCTTTCCGTGTACTCTTCGAAAGCCTCCATTACGGCGGGGTGACAATAGAACAGGGTCCGGGCCACCCTTCCCCCTTTCTTTTGCGAATTCTCGAAGGTGCGGTCAATGCCTCGCAGCACGACGGGTAGAGGGATCCCGCTCTTTCTCCAGGTTTCGATCAAGGACCAGTCCAGGGGTGAGAGAAGCAGGTTGCGGGCGCGCAACCTGACAAAGTGTTCTTCGATCTCCGTAAAGTAGTTGAAGTAGTTCGCCATGACGCTAGTGCAACGAGGAGTCAGATCCGATCGGCGTAAATCCTCAGGCCATGCAGCATCAGGTTCTCGTCCACATCCGAGATGATGGGAATTTGGGAAGCGATCAGCGGCGCTAAACCTCCGGTCGCAATGATGGAAGCAGCCTCCAGCTCAGCCAACATTCTCTGCAGAATTCCTTCCACCAATCCGACGTAACCGTAAAAGAGCCCGGACTGCATGCTTCCGGTCGTCGAGGACCCGATTACCCGATCCGGCCTGCGAATTTCGACCCGCGGAAGTCGGGACGCCCGCTGAAACAAAGCTTCGGCCGAGATTCTCAGGCCGGGAGCAATCACACCTCCCAGGTAGGTACCTTCGACGGAGACCGCATCAAAGGTTGTGGCTGTTCCAAAATCTACCACTATCAATGGGGGTGGAAATCTGTCCAAAGCGGCAATTGCCGTTACAACGCGATCCGCCCCAACGTCGGAAACCGGCTGGTATCGAACAGGCAGCAGTGCCTGCTGTGCAGCCTCCACGAAAATGGCTTCACAGGCATAGTGGCTTCTACACATGGCGGAAAGCCGATCGTTGAGGGGCGGAACCACCGACGATATCACCACTTTCTGGATTCGGGAGGGCTCGATCGAGACGGAGCCAAACAGCTGCCGCAAGAGCACCGAGTATTCATCGGCCGTCTTCTCTCGACTGGTGGATATTCTCCATTGGCAAATCAGCTCAGTCCCGCGAAAGATACCGAGCACTGTATTCGAGTTGCCGACATCAATAGCCAGGAGCATCCAATGATGATAGCCGATTGCCGGGGCTTGGGTAGTCGCCCGCCGCTTGGGAGTTGTGAGTTGAGGGTTACCCCTAGGCACCTAATGTCGGAAGTGCCGCATTCCGGTAAAGATCATGATCATGCCATGCTCTTCAGCGGCCGCGATGACTTCGGCGTCGCGGCGGGAACCACCGGGTTGAATCACCGCGTCGATACCGTTCTGCGCCGCCGTATCGATTCCATCTCGAAAAGGGAAGAATGCATCGCTGGCCATGACTGCCCCCTGGAGCGAACTCTGCGCCTTTTCTACCGCCAATCGAACGGAATCGACGCGACTCATCTGACCGGCCCCGATCCCAAGAGTTCTCTCACCCCGAGCGAAGACTATGGCATTCGATTTCACATGCTTGCAAACGGCAAAGGCAAAGAGCAGATCGCGATGCCCAGCCGCGTCGGGCTTCCTAGAAGTAACGACGCGGAGATCGGATTCGGAAGGAATCAAGGTATCGTCCGCGCCCTGCACAAGGATTCCACCACTTACCTGCCGGAACACAGTCGCATTCGATCCCAATCGATCCATTTCCATCAAGCGCAGGTTCTTCTTCGCGGATAAAACCTCGAGAGCCCGCTGCTCGAATGAGGGAGCGATGATCGCCTCTACGAACAGCGACTTCACTTCCTCCGCGGTAGAGGCTTCGACCTCCCGGTTGAAGGCGATAATTGAGCCAAAAGCCGAGACCGGATCGCATTCCAAAGCCCGCTGGTAAGCTTGGACCTGGCTCGGAGCCTGGGCGACTCCACTCGGATTAGTGTGTTTGATAATGGCGCAAGCCATCTCGGGAAATTCCGACACCAGCGCCCAGGCACCATCCAGGTCGAGATAGTTGTTATAGGACAATCCCTTCCCATGCAGCTGGCGAGCCGAGGCCACGCCTTCGCTGCCGGTCAAGTACAAGGCGGCTTCCTGATGGGGGTTCTCGCCATATCGCAAGTCGGCTTTCTTGATCCCGATGAGATTGAGCTGCGAAGCGAGCCCCTCTCCTTCCTCGTGATCGCTGAGGTAGTCGGCGATGGCGGCATCGTAGCGGGCGGTATGTTGAAATGTCTTGAGCGCCAAAGTCTGTCGAGTTTCGAGGCTGGGCTGTCCGCCAAAGCTCTTCATCTCAGCCACGATCGCAGAGTAGTCACGCGGATCCACGATTGCGGTGACGTGTCGAAAATTCTTGGCTGCGGCGCGCAGCAGGGTCGGCCCACCGATATCAATCTGCTCGATCGCGTCGCTCAAGCTAACATCTGGCCGACTCACAGTGGCTTCGAATGGATAGAGATTCACCACCACCAGAGCAATTGGATCGATCTCCAACTCGGCCAATTTTCTGACATGTCCAGCATCGCCGCGTTTCGCCAGAATCCCGGCATGGATCTTGGGGTGGAGGGTCTTGACTCGACCCTCCAAAATCTCTGGAAAACCAGTATGTTCTGAAACAGAAGTGGCCCGAACTCCGCCCTCAATCAAAGCTCGAAGGGTTCCGCCGGTGGAGAGTATGGAATACCCCAGTCCCGTCAGATCCTTTCCCAGATCGACGATGCCTGCCTTGTCTGAAACGCTGATCAGAGCGATCTTGATGGTCATGATTCAATCCAATTATCGGAGGCATGCCTGACAACCTTGGAACTCGATAGGGCGACTGCTTTCCAGTTGAGTCTTCAGGACCCGAATCGGCGAGCTGTGGGCTCACGAGTAGCCGCTTCGAGGGAAAGGGCTTTCGAGCATCGAATGGAACACTGCCGGTCGGGCGGAAGCGATGCCTCGGCCAGGTGCAGTTATAATGTGGGCATGTCCGACGAAGAAGACCTGTTACGGCTACTCCCAGCAGTCGGACAACTGCTGCAGGAGTCGGAATTCGAACACCTGAGCCGGCGATTTGGGCGGGAGCGCGTGAAAGCGGGAACTCAGACCGCTTTGGACGACCTGCGGAACCGGCTGCGTAAGGCAGAGATCGTCGAGGCAAAGGAGCTTTCAGAAGTGATTTCAGGGCTTGGGGCGTGCCTCGAAACCAGTCTCGAAGGAAGCCTCAGCCCTTCCCTGCATCGCCTCATCAACGCGACCGGGGTCTTAATCCACACAAATCTTGGAAGAGCTCCTCTCTCGACCCACATTGCACAGGCGATTCTCGATCTTGCGACCGGGTACTCGAATCTCGAATACACAGTCGAGAAGGGGCGGCGCGGCCATCGCGATCAACATTTCGAACATCGATTGAGGAGCCTGTTACCCTGCGAAGCCGCCACAGTCTGCAACAACAACGCCGCTGCCGTCTTCTTGATTCTCAACACTCTGGCCGCGGGTAAGGAAGTGCTGGTCTCACGAGGAGAGCTGGTTGAGATCGGAGGCTCTTTCCGGATTCCCGACATCCTGGAAAAGAGTGGTGCCAAACTGCGCGAAGTCGGCACCACAAACAAGACTCGACTTTCTGATTACCAAGAGGCAATTTCGGCACAGACCGGCCTGATTCTCAAGGTTCATCCCAGCAACTATCGGATTATCGGCTTCACGGCCCAGGTCAGCTCTGGCGAACTGGTGGAACTGGCAGCCGGGGCTTCGGTCCCACTGGTTGAGGACGCAGGCAGTGGAAATCTATTCCCGTCCAGGCACGTTGCCCTCAGCCGAGAGCGGGCCATCGAAACTTCGCTCGTTGAAGGGTTTGACTTGGTCTGTTTCAGCGGAGACAAACTGCTTGGCGGTCCCCAGGCTGGAATTATCGCCGGACGTCAATCGCTGATCGAGAAGATTCGCAAGAATCCTCTGATGCGGGTGCTTCGGGTCGACAAGATCACTTACGGGGCCCTGGAGCGCACCTTAATCGAAATTGAGAAAGGTGAGAGCGGTCAGGCAACTCCGATCTGGAAAATGCTGACGACTCCCCTGTCAGAATTGGAACCGCGGGCGCAGCATCTTGCTTCTCAGTTGGTTGCATGCGGCTGGCCGAATCGGATCGTCTCAACTCGAGCCCTACTGGGCGGCGGATCCGCGCCGGAAGAGTCGATTCCCAGCCTGGGAATCCTGATCGAGGCGAGTTCCTTGAGCCCGAATTCCCTGGAACGATCCCTGCGCACCGGGCATGGCGTTATTTCGCGGATTGAAGAGGATCAGGTGATCCTGGACCTGCGGACCGTACTCCCCGATCAAGACGATCTAATCTTGCACGCCTTTCGCAGAATCTCGGACCGACTCGGTGATCCAGCTCCCGCAAAAACCAAGGACTTCTCCCCAACCTGAGAGTGAACAACCGATTCCGATCGGGAATCAACGCAACCGAAGGAGACCATGTCTACCCCCAATAGAGACCTCGAAATAGCCAGTCAAATCGAACTCAAGCCGATCGATGAGATTGCCGCCCGGCTCGGCCTCACTCCGCACGACTTGATCCATTACGGTAAACACAAAGCCAAGGTCGAAATGCCGGCGATCCGTCGCGTCCTGGAAAGCAAGTCCCAGAATGGGCATCTGATTCTGGTCAGCGCGATTACCCCAACTCCGGCAGGAGAGGGAAAGACCACCATGAGCATCGGTCTAGCCCAGGGGTTGAATCACCTGGGCAAGAAGGTCTCGGTGGCTCTTCGCGAACCTTCCCTTGGACCCTGTCTCGGCATGAAAGGAGGAGCGGCCGGAGGAGGTCGTTCACAAGTTCTTCCGATGGAAGACATCAACCTCCACTTCACCGGTGACCTGCACGCCGTCACCTCGGCACACAACTTCATCTCCGCCGCCCTCGACAATCACCTCCATTTCTCGGATGGACATGCCGTTTCACCGCGACGGATCCTGTGGAAACGGGTGATCGACATGAACGATCGATCGTTGCGTGACATTGCGATCGGCCTGGGGGGAGTCATCAACGGAGTTCCCCGCGAATCAGGATTCGAGATCACTGCAGCTTCCGAAGTGATGGCCATTCTCTGCCTCTCGCTTGGCTACTCTGACCTGAAAAAGCGGCTGGGAAACATTCTGCTCGGATTCACCCGCGAGCGGGAACCGTTCCGGGTACGGGATCTGGGCATCGCCGGAGCCGCCACTGCGTTGCTAAAAGACGCTCTGCTGCCTAATCTTGTCCAATCAATCGAAGGGGTACCGGCTTTCGTCCATGGCGGTCCCTTCGCTAACATTGCCCAGGGGACCAACACGATTCTTTCCACCAAGCTGGCTCTCAAGCTGTCCGACTATGTCGTCACTGAGGCTGGATTCGGATTCGACCTTGGGGCCGAGAAGTACTTCAACATTGTCTCGCGCTACGCGGGATGGAGCCCGTCGCTGGTGGTGCTGGTAGCCACCGTCCGGGCCTTGAAAATGCACGGTGGAGGGGCCAAGACCGCCCTCGATGAGCCCAACCCCGATGCCATTCTGCAGGGCCGCGAGAACCTTGAAAAACACCTCGAGAATGTGCGTGCTTTTGGCATGGAGCCGGTGGTGGCAATCAACCGTTTCGTCCGAGACTCAGACGCGGAACTCGAATCCATTCGGCAAATCTGCCAGCAGAGTGGAGCCCGCTGTGCAATCGTCAACTCATGGGAAGAAGGGGGGGGCGGAGCGACCGAGATTGCCGAACAGGTGCTCGAGGTTACCGCTCAGAATCCACCTCCCTATCGTCCCCTCTACGATCTAGCGATGCCCGTCGAGGAGAAGATCCGGACGGTGGCTCAGCAAATCTACGGTGCCGATGATGTGGATATTCTAGCCCGAGCCCGGACCAATCTGCGTATGATCTCGAAGTATGGCTTTGACAAACTACCCATCTGCATGGCCAAGACCCAGAATTCCCTCTCGGATGATCCCAAGGCAGCGGGAAGACCCCGCGGTTTCATCCTGACGGTGCGCGAGATCCTCGTCTCGGCTGGAGCTGGATTTCTGGTTCCATTGACCGGAACCATAGTCCGGATGCCGGGATTGCCGAAGGTCCTATTGTCGGCCGGAATCGACATTGACGAGGAAGGTAATATTGAAGGACTCTTCTAATCTGAAACGGCCGAGCAAGGCCGTTTCAGATTAGAAATTCGAAATCCGAAGCACGAAATCCGAGATGAAACTCAAAATCTTAGACAGATCGGCCTCGTACCCTAACCCGGATCATTCACGCGTTTTCGGAGGTGTGGGGGCCTTCCCAGGCCGCGAGAGGAACGTCAGGCCCGAATCTAAAGATTCTATTTTCAATAGAATCGCCGCCTCAGAAGGCGCCTCCCACAGTTCTGAAACACGGGTTTCCTCTGCGACATCATCCCCCCCTTTGTGGCTACACGGGAGCTCAGTTTCTTTTCTGCATAATCCGGCGCAGCCGGAGGCGGCACTAAGCTGAAACTTGAGACCGCTTAATCTCTGCGCTACGAGATCCGCCGAAGCGCCACATTAGCGGCTACCTGAATCGGGTCCCAGAGTGTCGAATAGGAAGGCGAGTACGCTAGATCGAGTTGAGCCAGTTCCGAAACGGTCATTCCCCCTGTCAACGCGGCAACCAGAGTGTCGATCCGCTTCGCGGCGCTCTCCTCTCCCAGGATCTGACCACCCAAGACTCTTCCGCTCGGTCGTTCAAAGACCAGTTTGACTTGTGTCCGCGCGCTGTCGGGATGATAGGCGGCTCGGGTTCGTCCGCTGATCTGGACCCCATCGGCTTTGAAACCATGGGTCAACGCCTGGCGGAGGGTTAAACCCGTACGGGCTACACCCAGCCCAAAGACCTGTTCAATCGATGTTTGCAGGGTTCCTCGATAACGACTGAGACGGCCTGCCAGGTTCTCGCCAACAACCCGCCCCTGCTGAGCTGCAACGGTACCGGTGGCGGCAAAAACCGGTCGCCCCGTAATCAAATGACGGGTCTCGGCACAGTTGCCGGCGGCAAAGATACCGCTCAGGGAGGTCTTCCCGCGCTCATCGACTTGGATAGCGCCGCTCATCCCACACGCAATTCCTGCACGTTCTGCAAGCAACGTGTTGGGGTGAACTCCAACGTCTACTAGCACGACATCGACGGTCTGCCGCTCCCGCTGCGACACCACTTCCGTCACCCGCGATCCAGAAATCGTCAGCTCTACTGGCTTCCCCAGCCGGAGCGCTACTCCGCTAGATCGCAGGAAATCGCCCAGTTGCTCGGACATTTCTTCGTCCAGGGCCGGGAACACTTGCCGCCCCCGATCCCAGAGTTCAACCGAGATTCCTTTCTGGGCCAAAGCCTGCGTCATCATCAAACCGACATACCCGGCACCGACCACGGCCGCCCTACGTACCGCATGGCTCTCGAGGTACTGTCTCAGCTGAAGACCATCTTCGAGTCGGCTGATGGTGAAGAGGTTGTCACATTGCTGATTCTGGGACAGAACCCGCGGAAGATATCCAGTCGCGATCACCAGCCGGTCGTAGTCGATCTGAGACGACTGGCCGTTGGAGAGCTGGCTGGTCTGAAGGCGTCGCCGTCCCGGCTGAATCTCATCCACCCGAACTCCAGTTCGGGCAGTGATACCCCGATCGGCGAGAAGGGTCTCGGGAGTAAAAGTAATCAGGCGAGATGGATCGACATCATTCCATCCCAGCATGAAAGGAACACCGCAAATACTGTAGGAGATGAAAGCTCCCTGCTCGAGAATCGTTATGTCCAAGTCAGGAGCCAGGCGCTTCGCCCTGCTGGCAGCCGTCATTCCAGCAGCATTACCGCCGATCACTACAATCCGTTCAGGCATTACGAGTTATATTAACCGAAAGTGAGAAGGCAGCTTGGGAGTTGGCTGTCAATTGATAGAAACTCGCCTCCATCGAAGACTCGCAAGCACCCGCTCGCGATGATTACCCGCCCGATTCCGATTTGAGTGATTCGCACTTTTCCGTTCGCGTGCGTTATATAGAGTGGGGTTAGGGGTTTGGAAACCACCAAAACCTTTGCCCGGGGGACTGGTGCGGCCAGGCCATGCGTCAGACGATCCTGGTAGCGGAGCGTCAGTCACAACACCTTCTTCGCCTTGAGGTCGGCGACCCGGGCATCATCGTAGCCGAGAACCCGCCGGAGCACCTCTTCGGTATGTTCGCCGAGCTGGGGCGAGAATGCTCCGGGCGGGGTCGGAACACCTCGAAAGCGCACGGGCTGTGGCACGTGGCGGATCGGACCGAGGTGGTTACTGATCCCGCCGAGGACCATCCCCCTCTCCTCGGGGTGGCCGCTCTCGATCAAGTCTCGGAGGGTCCACACCGGGGCACACGGGATGCCAGCGATTCGCGACGACTCGAGCACCTCCTGCTGTGTTTGGTTGCTCGTCCAACTGGTGATGATTGCGCGCAGCTCGTCTTCATGTCGGTTTCTTGCTGGATTCGTGAGGAATCGGGGATCGTCGCTGAGCTCCGGCCGCCCGATGGAGTTCAGCAGGGCGACGAACGTGGCGTCTGTAAAACAAACGAGGACGATATCCCCGTCCTTGGTCGGAAAGCTGTCCACCGGGTAAGTCTCGGGGTGGCGATTCCCGACTCTTTGGGCTGGCCTCGCGGTGTGCAGCTCACGGCTTAGCCCCGTAAGCAGCATCGAAAAGACGGAGTCCAGCATGGCAACTTCCAGGTATTGTCCCTTGCCCGTGCGCTCCCTCTCGAACAGGGCAGCGGCGATGCCCCAGGCGGCGAACATACCGGTACAGACATCCGCCAGACTCTCGCCGACGGCGTTGGGTGGCCCGTTCCGCTCGCCCGTGATACTCATGAGCCCGCTCATTGCCTGAATGACCAGATCGAATGCGGGGAGCTGCGCGAATTGTCCCTCTGCACCGAAACCGGTGATCGACGTGTAAATCATCTCCGGCCGAAGGTCGCGGACCGATGGATAGTCCAATCCCAACCTCGCCAGCACACCCGGTCTGAAGTTCTCCACGACTACGTCTGCGCAGCGAATCAAGTCACGGACGATCTCCACACCTGCCGGGTCCTTGAGCTGAACCGTGATGCTCTGTTTGCCGCGGTTCAGCATATTGAAGTAGACGCTCTCCCCATCGATGTGCGGTGCGAACAGCCGCCCGGTGTCGCCGACTCCGGGCATCTCGAGCTTGATGACTTCCGCTCCGAGGTCGGCCAACATGGCGGTGCAAAACGGCCCCGACATCACGCGGGTCAGGTCTAGCACGCGGATGCCTTCGAGCGGGCGCGGTGTTGGGTCGGCTTTGGGGTGAGGGCTCATAGGACATCTCCGGAGACGGACATGACGATCTTCCCGCTCACCGAGCGATCGACGAAGGATTGCAGAGCTGCCGGGAGCTCGTTGAGCGAAAACCTCCGATCCAGGTGGGGCCGGATGCTGCCCTCGGAAAGACGGGTTTTCAGGTTGCCCGCGACGCGTTCGAGCATCTCACTGTCCTTGTCGTGACTCCAATACACTCCGATTGCCTTCAGTCGGCGCAGCAGCAGACGATGACCCGGTAGTTTGGGTACGGTCCCGGACGCGAAGCCTACCACGAGGAGCCGGCCGCCCCACGTCATGCACCGCAGACTTTGCTCACCGATGAGACCTCCTACGGGATCAAAGACGACGTCGACCCCGCGCCCTTCCGACGCTCCGTCGACCGCCTCGATCCACCCGGTGTCCGTGTAGTCCACCACCGCGTCCGCTCCGTAGGTACGAGCCAATGCCCGCCTGTCCGATGTGCTCGCAGTTGCGATAACGTGTGCACCGAGTGCCTTCCCGATCTCGACCGCGGCCAATCCGACACCCCCGGCGGCACCATGGACGAGTAGCACCTCGCCAGCTGTCAACTGACCCTGCTCCGCGAGGCCCACCCAAGCCGTCGTGTAGGCCACTGGGAGGGCCACTGCGGAGGCCAAATCGGTGGCCTCCTCGAGTACAATCGCCATGTTGTCTCTGACGACGGCCCAAGGCGCAAACGCTCCCCACTCCACCTTGCTGGCCACGCGGTCTCCCGGGGTCAATCGGCTGTCCAGCCCCGCATCGACCACGATTCCCGCGACCTCTTGGCCCGGAATGAACGGCCGTGGAGGACGGACTTGATAGCGGTCTTCAAGCATCAAGACGTCACTGAAGTTGAGCCCGGCATGGACCACCTGGATCAACGCGGCTCCGGGGCCAGGCACGGGGATCTCCGCCGTCTCGAGTCGCACGTCGTCCGCACCCCGGCCGTGCGAACGCCACGCTGTCATAGTGTTTGCGGTTCGTGTGAGCATCAGGCGGCGTGCCCCAATTGTACGTTCAGTTCGATTCCCAACCCGACCAGAAGTCGGCCCAGCTCATCGAGACGGCTCCGAATCAAGTCGTTGCAGCGGTCCAGCCTCCGCGACGCTCCGAAGGTCCTTTCTGCCTGGCCCGCGAAACGCTACCGCGACTCCGGAACGACTGGATACGTCTCTTCGAACGACACAGCGTATCCGGCTGCCTGGCGAATCCTTATGATGGCACACAGTGTCACACCAAAAAAGAGGGGGAGAGTGGAACTTCTCGGCGGCTTGAGCCACCGGCAAAAGGATTTCGCGCAGCCCTTCAGGCTGCCTCGTGTCGACCCACCTATCCCCAGGGCGTTGCCCTGGGCTGTTATCATGGTGCACCTTCGGCGCGAGGTGCCTGGGCCGTGAGCCCGACTCAGTTGCTGGCCTGGGTAGAGCGTTGCAGGAGAGTTCCGCTACACACCGCTCGTCGGTCTGAGGCGAAGCCTCGCTAGGATGAAACTTGATCGTGGGAAGAGCTCCCTCGCTGACGCTTCGGGCTCCGAAAGATCTTGGCGACCGCCTACAGAGCCCGAAGCGCGAGGGAGTTCTTCCAGTTTCTTTCATGAATGATCCCGCGCACTCCGAAGGGCTCCGCCGAGATTTGTTCCGATACTAACACTGCTCGTCGGTTTGAGGGCTGGGAATTGGAACCCTGGACCCTTGGATCCCTGCTCTAACTTCGTCTGATCGCCAACTTAGTCAGACCATTCTGCTTGACATTCTTCGAGACCAGCCCAGACAATTCAATAGAACCCAATAATTAACGAATGAGGAACCGTCCATGAAACGCTTCGCTAGCCTACTCACTGTCACGGTAATTATCTTTGCTGCCTTCTACTCCCTGGCAGTGACCCCATCCGACCTCGATGCCGACAAGGCCGAGATTCAGAATGTTGTTGAACGGTCCTACTTGAACGGCGCGTTCAATCGACTCGACACTGAAGCCATGGGGGACGGCTTCCATCCGGTCTTCAAGATCCATGGAGTGCGAGAAGGTTCGTTAAGCCAGTACCCGATCGCCGATTGGATCGCGAGTATCGAAAAAAGAAAAGCCGCCTCCGACTTCGATCCAAACGACCAGAAATGGGAGTACAAGTTCGCAATGGTCGACGTGACAGGAGTAGCCGGCATTGCCAAGATCGAACTCTTCCGCAAAGGGGAGCATGTTTACACCGACTACCTCTCACTGCTGAAGCTTTCCGATGGTTGGAAGATCACGGACAAGGTCTATCATCGTCACTAGATCATAGCTTACCCCGGGGCAGCAGCGATCGGAAAACGAGAATCGAATACGGGTACGAGTACGTCCTCTTCGATCCCTCGGCATCGCTAATCTGTAGAATCTGAAATTCTGGTCAAGAACTTCATGCTGTAAGTTGTTCTGTGTCCATGTGATAGAGCTGTATTAGAAGACGGAAATCTTGGGTGCTCCCTGAGGGACGAGCAGAAGAGGATCCGGACTGCTCAGCGTCTCTGCGATTGCATTTCGTCTGCCGGCCACCCGGGACGTCACGCTCGCGGATACTCGGGCACGGGATCTCCTTCGCAGGTGCCCCGTCCTACCCGGGAGACATGGCGAAGCAGGCGCCAGGAGAACTCGGCGTCGGAGGACAAGAGTTCGACCAGATCATCGAGTGAAACCCTGAGTATTCCGCTCTCGGTCAAGACCCGGGCCGACACGAGGTGTGGCATCTCGCCCAGCACGGAAAGAAAATCCAAGCCGGTCTGCTCCACGGTGCAGGAATCTCCGTCCCGATTGGTCAGCGTGACTCGGCCGGACACCAGGAAAAGGAGTTCATGGGCACGGTCTCCGATCTCAAAGAGCGACGCTCCAGGAGAGACCTCTTCGTGAGTGACAGCTGCCGCTAAGCGGGCGAGACTCTCCGTGGGTGCGCTGGAGAGAAATACGATGTCTTGCAGCAGGAGTACTTTTTCAACCGTTTTCAACGATAGACCTCTGCTTTGATTCAGGATACAGACTCCATTGTACAGGCTCGAGTCTCAAGCCAGCCACGCTTCCAGAGCCCAAAGAGCCGTCTCTCGAACCACCGGATGAACATCCTCGCTTGCCGTCTCGACTCGGGTCCGAAGCCTTAGCCGCTTCTCGTTCAAGACGACTGCGATGATACAACACTTGAGCCAGGGATCTGCCGTGAACAGCGTATCGGACAGAACCCGTTCGTAGTCCGACGGCAGATTGAAGAGCTGCCTTCCCTGGCTGGCAATCTCACGGGCATCGCGGCCGGTGAGGATGGGGAGAACCGTCTTCCGTAGTTCTCCCTTGACGCGCATTTCGAGGAGTTCTACGGCATTTTCATGGAGAGACGGATCATCTCCAGTGAATCCAAGATAGGAGAAATAGGCATCGCCCGGGGGCAAGAAAAGTTCCAGCCCTCGGAAGATCTTCTCGGTGCTCCACTCGAGCCGCTCGAGCACCGTTTTCTTGAGCAGCTTGTCCTCGCGGTGCCGAGGACTTACCAGCATTTGATCCAGGTTGAGCAATTCGTAATGGTTTTGCACCCAGAGTTGGAGAATCGGCAACAGGGCCGCCTCTCCGAAGACCAGCCTGCGGGTGGTGCGGATCTTGTTCAGCCCTTTCAGGGCCCGGTAGGAAACCAATGGGTCCGAGACATAGAGCAAGCTGAGCAGGGCCTCCTGGGCGGCAGGGGATGCGACTTCGGTCAAGATTCTCGGGATTTCGCGACGCATCTCGGGAGCACCTTTCGAATCCGATCCGAGTCCAGTCAATTGCCGAACAATACCATCTCCATAGTTGGCCAGAGCCCGCCGTGCCGCGGCGCGGCTCCAGTCCCGCTCGAGGTGATTCAGGAACAGTTCAATATGACCGGATGAGCGGAAGCCACCGAGCGCCTCCAGGGCCGCTCGAGCCAGCGAGTGATCCTCTTTCAAGATCCAGTTCAGCAGGATGGGCTCAAACTCGGGCTGGGGATTCTTCCGCATCAGACTCGCGAGCAATCGGCGCTCAGCGACTCCCCCCTGACGACTCCATTCGAGCATCTTCTGCGGTTCCACCTGGCTAGAGGAGTCGTAGTCCGAGTATCGGTCGAGATAAGCCAGACAGAGGAGAGAGGGCTTAGAGGTAGAAGCACATACCGTCTCCAAACGCCGGCGATATTGTTCGGGCTGGTATCCGACAAGAAGATGCAGTGCTGCTGCGGCCACTTCCGGATCGGAGTGTTCCAGGAGCTTCTCGACGGAAGGCAGACAGGAAGGGATTTCGTGTTGAAAAAGGCGGTAGACGACACTGGCTCCCCCGTCAGTCACACTCAGTTGGGCCTCTCTCCGTTCCGGCATGCGGCGAATCAGCTCCCGCAGAGCAAAGCGAATCTTGCCGGTTTGACCGCTCGTGAGGGCTCGGACTAGGGCCAGCTCGGCTTCAGCCCCGAGCGTTAGATCCTGGGGGAGAGCGGGGCTGGCGGCGCCGGATTCGAGTCGCTTGCGAAGACTTCGCAGGTACTCGCCGGAAAGGCGCTGGGCCAGCAGTAACCAGAGCGAGGCGGCAACCACCATAGCGATTCCCACGATTTTCATGGGCACACTATTCAGACTCAGCAAAACAAGGAATACGGCGGCCGCCAGAGCATCTCCAATTCTGGACACGACCAGATCGATAAAACCTTTGACGGCAACGGTACCTTCGTTGAAGGTCGGGATGAAGAGAAGTTCGGTGCTGGTCTTGTGCAGGCTGCTTCGTAGGCATCCATCAATGACTTTGATAGCGATGACTGCTCCGAAGGCGGCCCAAACCACGACTGGAATTGCTCCCACAAGCAACGCGGCGGGGAGAATCATGGCCGTAACGGCTACACCAAAACGCCGTAACATCCAGCTCATCGCCAAGAGTTGAAAAAGGGCCGAGAAAATGAACATGGTTCCCAGGAGATATCCGAAGAATTGGACTATCTCAGTCGGGGACCCCGAGTACTTTTCCTCCAATACCCACTTGTACTGAAGATCGATTAAAGTACCCACACAGGCGGAAACCAATACCATGCTGGCCAGGTACTTGAGGTAGCTGGAAGAACGGAGCGCCTGCAACGGCCGCTCCAACGGCGTTTCACTCCTTCGATTCGACTCCTTGCGGACCGGTATCCGACGGGAACGTCTCAGGACCAGAAGTAGGAGCTGCATCAACACCAGGATCACGCCAACATGCACCAACAGCCAGTGACTCTCGATCCCGAACGAGGCCACGGCGGCGACGTAGTACCCCCCTCCTGCTCCACCCAGGATGCCCCCTGTGCCAAGCAGCGAGAAGAGTCGCTTGGCCTGCCGGTAGGAGTAGAGCTCATAGGAACGCATCCAGCCTTGAGTCGGCACGAGGACGCTGAAGACTCCTCCGAACACATAGAACAACGGGTAAGCGATGGGAGCCTCTGTATCGAGAAGCAGCAGGAAGATGAAGACACAGAATGTCAGAACGAGTAATGTCGAGACATTCAGGGCAACACGGGAATAGCGGTCGGCCAGACGCCCCATCAAGGCCACTACCGCCATCGAGACAACTGCCAACAATAGGTAAAGAAGAGGCAGTTTCCAGTCGAATCCTACCCGTCCCAGGTAGAGCGCATTTTGCACCGACTTAACGATGCTTACGGCGCTCATGGCCAAGAAAAAATAGAGCGCCATCAGAATCGCACTCGGGGCTTCCCGCTCTAGCCCGGATTATGCAAGAACCGTAGGCCGGAGTTGAAAAGAGAGTCGAAAGTGGCCCAAATCGGGAGATCGAAAGTGCGACAGGCGGATTTTCGAGGGATCTCTGTGGACGAGCCGTGTGGAGTAGGTGGGGGAGTGAATTTCAGACGGAGTTGGGCCTGAATGAGTGTCCTAAACGATCATTCGGGAGCTAGGAGAGGCTAGCTGGAGTTAAGGCGATTCAAGACGAGGAGGAAAAGGGCCTGCTCCGGAAAGCCGGAGGAAAGATGGGCCCAGATGCGTCGAGTGGTTTGTCGAACCCGCGCCCCAATTTTGAGGACCCGGCGACGCAAAGTTTCGATTTCGAGTTTCTGCCAGGGGGTTCCATATAGATAATCGCGGAGTCGGACGAACATCTGGTAAGCCAGCCCATGCAGGAGAAGTCGAAACTGGTTGGCCAGGAATCGATGACAGCTCAGCCGATCCATACTCAGATGGTTCTTAAAAGCCTTGATGAAGTTCTCCGACTGTCCTCGATCGGTGTAGTGATCATAAAGGGACTGGGAAGAGAGATCGTCTCGGTTGGTGACCACAAAGCGACGATTGATCCCCCGATGGTCGACTTCCACTTTGACGATGACGCGACGGAATCGATCCCAGCTGCTGGCTCGATAAAGAAACTCGTCAAACTGACGCTGTTTTTCCTCGAACTCGTCGAACCTGAGTCGAGTCGACTCGAGCATCGGCTCGACCATCCGTTGCCGGCGGGGGTTCCGGCTTAACCCAATGACATATTGGAGTTTGTTCTCTTCAGATTCACAGAACTCGTAGAGCCGAGGCGTGGCAAAGCCGCTGTCGGCCCGGATCTCAATTTGAAGTTCCTTGCCAACTTCTCGTCGAATGGCTTTCACGATTCGTTTCAGAATAGGAACGATGTGAGAGGCAGCCCCCTTGTTTCCAGGCCTCAATACGACAGTGACCAGGTCCCCCGTAACGGCATCGAAGATCAGCAAAGGATGCAGAATGTGGTTTCGGTAATAGCCGTGGTAAAAAGAGAATTCCTGTTGGCCGTGAGTGTGGTCGTCAGTACTGTCCAGGTCCAAGATGACCGGGTCGGGGCGTCTCTTCTTCAGCGAGCGGACATAACGCTGTAGGAACCCCCGGCTCAGACGCATGAGATCCTTCTTGCTGACAGAGTTTTCCAAACGGGAAAAAGTTGCCTGGGTGGCCAAGTCAGGATCGCTCTCAGGTAACTGATCACAGACGGTCTTGAGCATGGGATCCGAGCGCAGCGTGTCCGCGTCATTGCAGTCTTCGTACCCGGCAACGATCTGAAAGACTCGTTGTCGGATCAGCTTTAACTGCTCATGACGAACGTAGCGTTGGTCCCGGCTATCCGCAATACACGAACTGAAGTCCTCGCAGAGTCGATCTTGCCGATCCAGGGAACCAAACAACAGCCATCCGGCATCGGAAGTCAGGTTCCCACCATCAAAACGAGCCGTGATTTGTGTGTGCGAGTGAAATGCCAGGGTGGTCTGACAGACTGGGTTTGACATTGCCGTAGTTCTCCGATAGGGATTTGTTTAATAAACCTTTTTATATCAGAGAGCTACGGCATTTTTTCTGGTCCCCAATCCACTCGAATCCGGATCTCTTGCATAATCCGGGCTAGGATTCCGAAGACTTTCAGGGTTCGTTTGAGAAAGTTGGGTGTCACGCTATTGTTTGGTTTCGACCAATCCCCAATAACTGGGGCAATCCCAGGAAAAGCGGAGCGTCAGGGGTGTCCAGGAAAGAATCGACCCGTCCGCTGCCATGATTATGAGGTTGAAACCGAGCTGGCGCTGGGCTTGGAGACTTCCCAATCCAGGCATTTGCTCAGTGAGTGTCACAACGAGGTGGTTCTCGGCCTCTTCGAGTCGCACCCAGGGCGGACTCTTTTCAGAAGCCTCAATCATCGTCCCGGGAAGGACCCGCCGAGCCTCACTTACCAATTCGCCCGCCGCACCTCTGCCGATAACCAGGCTGCGCTCCTCCGGGAGGTAGGTGAGAGGTCGAGTCCCGGAAGGATTGATCATCACATACACTCGGGCCGGTCGGAACCAGTCGAGAAAGCCCACAGAAGACCCGGTATCGAGCTTCTCCAGCTTGAGCTGGTCGGGGAGGCGGATCCCAATGTGAATTCCCTCGGAGCTCCAGGCCGCTCGCCCAATCGCGATCTCACCCTGCAATCCGGTCGCTCGCAACCAGCGACCAGCAGGCCAGTCCGCCAGGTCGAGTCCGGCCTTTGGAGCTCCCGGTATGCGCGGGATCTGTTGCTTGGCACTTCGATAGAAAGGGGCTTCCTGCTTTTGCCACTGATTACGAGGCCCACGAAAGATGTCGCGCTGTTCATTAGAGAGGATGAGCTCGTCCTGTTGCCAGGCCACCCCTTCAATCTGTCGCGCATTCAAAGGACTCACAAGTGGCTGTTGGAGCAGGATCTGTTTCGGGCCACCAGTTCCTTCGAAGATGAACACTGCCCGATAGGAAATCAGGGCAATCCGGGTTCCTGTGGAATCAATATCGGCACCGGTGATGAGAGCGCTAACCGGGATCTGCCCCAGTACTTCAGGTGCCTTCTCAGGCTCGCCCAGCTCTACCCGGTAAAGAATCGGAGGCTTGGCATCCCATGGTTTGTCCACGAAATCAAGAAACTCTTTCCAACAGAACATGGCTTCGAAATCGAAGCCTCCCTGTTGGAAAGGAAACTCGAGCACACGGGTGGGGGCGATCGTCTTTCCCGAGTCGCGAAGATCGGGTTCTGGGAACACATAAATAGTGGAGATTTTCGTTTCACAAATACGCGACGTATTGTCCAATACGTACAGATTGTTTTCCTGATCCAGGGCAATCTCCTCCCAGTCGACATTTCGGGCCGGCTCGATGCGAAATCTGGCCAGCAGCCGGCCGCTACGATTGATGGCGAATATCTCAGGCTCACCATCATCATTGTGGGTCCAGTAAACGCCACGGTGCCAGCGGCTAGCGGCTAGCCCTGAAGATTCCCTCAAGTCCGGTTCGTCAATCCTGCCAGAAGGCTCGATACTCCACCCAGCAGTGGCTCCACAAGCCACAAACAGCGCGGACAATACGAGCGCCAGAATCTGAAAAGGGAGTTTCTTGCCGAAAATCACGGCAGTCATTCTATTACAGGCTTTGAAAGCTTCGAAAGCAGTCTCCAACTGATACTATGGGCCTCAATGGAACGCCTATTCCTTGCCCTCGGTGCTGGACTCGCATTTCTTGGAGTCGCCGCAGGCGCTTTCGGCGCCCACGGCTTGCGCGATAGACTGGCTGCCGATCTGCTGGAAATCTTCGAGATTGCGGTTCGCTACCAGATGTACCATGCCCTAGCTCTGCTGGGAGTCGCCTTGACGATGAGTCGTCTCGGGTCTTCACTTCTTCTTATTTGGGCGGGCTGGCTCTTTGTTGCCGGAATCGTGATCTTTTCCGGAAGCCTCTACTTGCTCTCCCTGACCGGGACTCGCTGGCTGGGGGCGGTGACACCGATCGGTGGCGTCGCCTTCCTGGCTGGTTGGTTCTGCCTGGCATGGTCAGCCCTGGCTTCCAAGTAGCAGCCGGGCTAGGAGCCGTAACCGAGAAAACAAGTCAATTCAGCTCGACCGCCGATCTGCCGAGGCCGAAGCGAGAGCATCAGAGCCCAGGGCGCAGCAGTAGCGAGATGTCGCCGGGTGCAAGATATCGGAGCGGAAGCGCCGCGCCGGTTTTAAGCGAAGTTTTGGTAGATTGTGGCCACGCTTTCCCGCGCCCGCGCTGCCGCTTGGCGCTCTGTTACTCAACGCTCAAACCACAGGACCGGCAGTCGATCTCATCCGCAACTTGCGCGTTTGAGTGCTGATTGCGACAATACCGGATCTGGTTCTCGCGTGCGGTTCTTGCGACTCCTTGGTGGCAAAGGCATCCCAAGCAATGTCGCCTCGGAATGACGGTCTCAATTGAAAAGGGGAAGACGGTGCGGTTGTTCTCTTGTGTGATATCGCTGGCAACAGCCTTGGTTGCCGGGCAAACCGGGTGGGGTAGCCCCCTCTCCCAGGCTTGCTACAGCAGTCGGCTCAGCCAGCGAATCATCGCGATCGGAGATGTTCACGGTAGCCGAAGTGGCCTTGAAACGATGCTCCGAGAGGCTGGCCTGCGCGATTCCGCCGGCAACTGGACCGGGGACAAGTCAATTCTTATTCACACCGGAGACCTGATCGACCGAGGATCCGAGGACCGATTCGTCCTCGAACTCCTGATGGACCTCGAAGCAAAAACCCGTAAGTCAGGAGGAAAAGTCGAGGTCCTGCTCGGGAACCATGAAGTAATGAACATGTTCGGCGATCTGCGTTACGTGGCTCCCGCGAGCTTCGCCCGGTTTGCCGACGACAAGTCGGGAAAGCGCCGGGAAAAGGCGGTCCGCGAATACGAGAAATTTCTCAAGGCTCGGGCCCACTTCCTGGACCAGCCGGAACCAAAATTCAATGACGCGCTTCGACAGGCCTGGATTGACGGCCACCCAGCCGGTTATCTCGAACATCGGGAGGCTTTTTCGCCTTCAGGCAAATTCGGGAAGTGGCTCCGAAAAAAGGACGCGATCCTCGAGGAAGGCGGATTCATTTTCCTCCACGGAGGCCTCGACCCTGCCCTGCCACCCGATGTCGAGAAGCTGAATTCCATCATTCGGCAGGAAATCAAGACCTACGATCAAATCCGTCAGTTTCTGAGAGATCGTGATCTAGCACTCGATTTCCATGACTACCCGGAAGCTCTGTCGCTGGCGGAAACGTACGCCGAGTTCCTTCGCTCTAAGCCCCGCTTGCAGGCCCACGAGAAAGACCTGCTGCAAATCACAGAGGCCCTCACCGCTTCCCCCAGCTGGCTCAGTGTCCATCCCAACGGCCCGCTCTGGTTCCGTGGCTTTGCCAAATGGAGCGACCAAGAGGCCGCTCCGCGAGCCGAACAGCTGGCGGAGAGTTTCGACGTCTGCGGCTTCGTGGTCGGACACTCTCCACAGCTCTCGGGTGGAATTGGAGTGCGCTCTGACGGGCGGATCTTCTTGATCGACACTGGAATGCTCACCAGCTACTACAGGGGGGGAATTCCCTCGGCGCTGGAAATTAGCGAAAACGGCTTCGTTGCCTTGTACCCCAATTCGCACCGCGTTCTGCTCACGGCGGACTATCAAAACACGCCGTGACGATATGAATGAGATCGATGCGACTCCAGAGCAATGGATCGAAGACCATTCGTATGCACTTTATCGCTACGCTCTGTCCCTCGTGCGCGATTCATCTGTCGCCGAAGATCTAGTGCAGGACACTCTGTTGGCCGGATGGCGCTCGGCCAAGCGCTTTCGCGGCGAGAGCAATCCCCGAACATGGCTTTCAGGAATCCTCCGCCACAAGGCCATGGATCACTTTCGGCGGTCCTTCCGCGAAGAGAGCTACCAACAGCTGCCAGACTCCGGCTATCCCGCTCAAGATCTGTTTAACCAAACCGGGCGCTGGAAAGAGTCCCTCTCCTCCTGGTCAGCCGATCCCCATCAGGCGTTGGAGAGTGCCGAGTTTCGCGAGGTTCTTTCAGATTGCCTCTCCCGACTCGACGACCGCAAACGGACCGCCATTACTCTGCAAGCATTCGGAGATCTTTCCACCGGCCAAATCTGTAAGGAACTGGGGGTTACTCCGACCAATCTCTGGGTCCTGGCTCACCGTGGACGTGAGAGCTTGCGACGCTGCTTGGAAAAAAACTGGTTTAGGAGAATGTGACCGGAAATGCTGTCCTGTCGTGAGATATTCGAGCTCTCAAGCCGGCAACCACTCGAAACAATGTCGCTGCAGAGCCGTCTCGGGATCAGATTCCATGGCATTCTGTGCAAGATGTGTCGCCACTATTGGAGACAGATACGGCTCGTCGATTCACTGCTGTGCAAACAGGCCGAACTGGATCAGAGGGAGCTCGGTCCTGAGGCGCGACAAAGGATTCTGGGAGCTCTGAAGAATGCTCGCGACCTAGGAGCTGCTCAATGAACATCGCTCGATCGGTTTTGGCTGGTAGATTCGGACGGACTCAAATCGCCCTCATGATCCTGGCATTCCTGCAGTGGTCCGTTCTAGCAACCGGCTCAGAATCGCCCTTTTCCTTCGAAAAATATGCCCGCCTGCTCAACCAACACGTGGATGACCAGGGACTGGTCGATTACGCCGCCCTGAAAGCGGATCACTCTCTGCTCGAAGCTTTCCTAAATCAGGTGGCTACTCTGCCCCGCCAGGAATACGAGGGCTGGACTCGAAATGATCAGATTGCGCTCTGGATCAACGCTTACAACGCCTGCACTCTCAAAGCCATCATCGACCACTACCCGATCCAATCTTCCTTTCTCAATGCTCTGGCCTACCCGAAGAATAGTATCCGTCAAATCAGTGGGGTGTGGGACAAGCTCCGATTCCCCGTCTTGGGAGAGCCGTTGACTCTTGACCAAATGGAACATCAGATCCTGCGGCGGCAATTTGGAGATCCCAGCATTCATGTAGCTCTGGTCTGTGCCGCGCTCAGTTGTCCACCGCTTCGCCTGGAGCCTTATCAAGGCAGCAAACTGAAGCAACAATTCGCAGACCAGACGCGAAGATTCGCACGACGCTCTCCCAATTTCCACCTCCAGTCGGGGACTCTCTATCTTTCCAAAATCTTCGACTGGTTTGGAGAGGACTTCGTGCCCCGCTATCAGAGTCGGGGCAAGATCGAAGGGCACGGGACAACTGAATCAGCCGTGCTCCGATTCCTTCTCCCCCACCTCGATGCCGCGACCCAGGAGGCGATTCGTAGCGGCCAGTTCAGAATCCGCTACACCGATTACGACTGGACCCTGAATGAGCAGCCTGAGAACTGAAGCTCTCAAGCACGAAGCACGAAATCCTAAGCACGAGAGTAAACTCGAAATCCGAAGTCTCTCACTGGGAAATCCATACCGCTCGCTTTCTTGGATTTGGGATTTCCCTCGCGCTTCGTACTTGTTATCTCCCCCGATACCATCGCGCCATCCGGGCGGGGGAGACTCCCAGGTGAAACCCACACACCAGGAGCCAATTCATGAGAGTGGTGCGAATAATCCCCTTTCGGACCCAGCGCCGAGCTGATGTCTGGACGGCCGCGGGCACGATCGCAATCCTTCCCTCCCGGCTGGCCCGCAGCACTAGATCATAGTCCTCCATAATCGGAATCGGCCGGAACCCCCCCAGCTCGATGAAGGTCGCCCGGCGTAAGAAGAGCGCCTGATCTCCATAAGGAGCGGACAACAGCCGAGATCTCCAATTCGCTACTCTCTCGATCCCTCGAAGCAACGCCCCCGGCCCGGCAATGGCGAGCTCAAAAGCTCCTAGAATGACATCTGCGGGCGCCAGGGCCTGCTCGATCAGGGGCTGGAAGCCGAACGGCAGCTGTGTGTCGGCGTGAAGGAACAGAAGGATTTCACCCCTGGCCCGTTGTGCTGCCAGATTCATCTGAATGGCACGACAGGAAGGTGCCTGAATGGCCTCAGCCCCAGATGAACGAACGATCTCGAGCGTGCCATCTCGGCTTCCACCGTCGGCTACCAGGATCTCGATTTCAGGCGATCTGGGAAGCGAAGCTATGGAATGGGAGATTTGATCGGCCTCGTTGAGAGTTGGGATGATCACGGAGAGAATAACGGACTCAGTCCTGTACACGGGAGCTTAACTTTGCCACGTTCCGCCGATAAGATGCAATCGCAGAGACTTAGCCCGCATAATTCATAAATTGTCGGCTGCAGGCCCGCAATCATCCGCGCTGACTGCGTTGCCCACCTTCGGGCTGCTCGACAGAGTGCACGACTATGCCTCCGCGGCCCTCGGGCGTAACACCTTGTCAGCACGGCGCTTGCGTCCCTTCACTTCGACACCTTATGAATTATGCTGGTTAGTGCAGGGGCCGCAACCGAAAAAGAGTCAATTGGAGTCGACCGCCGAGCTGATGAGGCCGAAGTGAGAGTATCCGTATCCAGGGCGCAGCAGCGGAGAACTTTCGCCAAGCTCAAGATATCGGAGCCGCAAGCGGAAGCGCCGCGCCGGTTTTAAGCGGAGTCTCGGCAGATCGTCGCCACGCTTTCCCGCGCTCGCGTCGCCGCTTGGCGCTCTGAAAATGGGCGCTCAAGCCGCGTTCTGGCAGTACCCCAACCTGAGCAGAATGGCTCTGCGATCCTTGTGCGCCTTCGCGACTCTGGCGATTGCATTTTCGATCTAGTTCGGTGGCCAGCACTGGACGGGCTATTTTCGGCGCCAAGACAGCCAGCGCTCGAAGAGGGAGGACACGGTCGGCGTGAGACGGGTCCGGTTGTAAGCATCACCCACCTGTTTGATGGCCGCCGCCTGAGTCGGATAGGGATGGATAGTCGCAGCCAGTGTTCCCAGACCAAGCCCCCCACCACCATGGCCAGCGTCAACTCACTGATCATGTCTCCCGCATGCCGGGCGACGACGGTAGACCCGAGAATCTTGTCGGTTCCCTTTCGGACATGGACCTTCACGAATCCCTCGGTTTCTCCATCCACCACAATTGCCCGATCGACGTCCTTGAGGTCCCTCGTGAAAGTATCGACTTCGATTCCCTGGTCTGAAGCCTCCTTTTCATACAATCCAACGTGAGCAATCTCGGGATCGGTGAAGGTGCACCAAGGAACAACCAGAGCGCTTGCCTTTTTTCTTCCCAGGAAGAGCTTGTTTTGGATGACGATGCGGGCCATGGCATCGGCGGTGTGGGTAAATTGGTAAGGAGAGCAAATGTCTCCTGCCGCATAGACTCGAGAATTGCTGGTCTGGAGGCGATCATTGACAAGAACGCCCTTTCGGGGATCATAATCGACTCCCACTCCTTCCAGGTTCAGGCCGTCGACGTTGGGAATGCGGCCAGCACCGACGAGAATCTCATCGACCACAATCTCGACTCGATCGTCTCGTTGACGAAGGGCGAGCTTTTTCCCGGACGGATCCGACTCGACACCTTCGAGGCGAGCTTCAAGCACTAATTCGACGCCGTCCTTGAGCAGCGAACGTTTCACGACGTCGGCAGCATCAGGATCTTCGCGAGGGAGGATCTGGGGAAACATTTCTAACAGCACGACGCTCGAACCAAATCGCGCAAAACTTTGCGCCAATTCGCATCCGATCGGGCCGGCGCCAATCACCGCCAACCGACGGGGTAGCTCGGTCAAAGAAAAAACCGTCTCATTGGTCAGATAACCGGCTTCGATTAGTCCCTCAACGGGAGGTGCTGTGGCGCGGGCACCAGTAGCTATGACAGCCTTCTTGAAGCGAAGAACCTGATCCCCAACTTGGATTTGATCGCGAGCTGAGAAACGCCCGGCGCCCAAGAATATATCGACGCCCAGCTGGCTGAATCTGGCGGCAGAATCATGATGGCTGATCCCGGCCCGCAGCGACCACATGCGCTCCATCACCGCTGCGAAATCAACTTTCACTCCTTCCGGAACGCGAATCCCAAAGTGTCCTGCCTCGCGCACGTTGGCATAGGCTTTTGCCGAAGAGATCAGGCACTTGGACGGCACACATCCGACATTCAGGCAATCTCCCCCCAAGAAATGCTTCTCGACCAGCGCTACCTTGGCTCCCAGGCTGGCCGCTCCCGCCGCTGTCACCAGTCCGGCAGTTCCACCTCCAATCACTACCAGGTTGTAGATGGAGGCCGGACTCGGGTTGCGCCAATCCTTAGGATGGACGTTTGAGACCAGTTCCCGATTGTGCCGGTCCATTGGAGGCATGGAAGGAGAATCGTACTCGACAGCCATTCGGCTTACTCCTTGCTGTCTAGCTCGACCCGCCGGCCAAGCGCTTTGCGTGCTACTCGGGTGACGTAGACGGTGACAGCTACCGTGGCCAGCAACCCGGCCACATAAAAGGTCCATTCGGTAGCCGAGCGGGTACGCTCTCCAGCTCCCAGCACGGCCAAATCACCGGCCAACGATCCGACATAAACGAACATCAGGGTACCTGGCATCATTCCGACGAACGAAGCCAACACATAGTCCTTGAGAGAAACCCGGGTAATGCCAAACGCATAATTGAGCAGGTTGAAGGGAAAGATAGGGGAAAGGCGAGTCAGACCTACGATCTTCCAACCTTCCCTGCCCACGGCCTCGTCGATGGCCTGAAAATTACTATTCTTCGCGATCTTCCCGGCCACCCAGTTACGCGCCAAGTAGCGGCCCACCAGAAATGCAGCGCTGGCGCCCATCGTGGCAGAAACAATGACGATCACAGCACCCTTGACAACCCCGAAGACGATTCCGGCCCCCAGGGTCAAGACCGATCCAGGGAGGAACAGAACCGCGGCCAGAATGTAAATGGCCGCAAAGGCCACCACCCCCCAGGTTCCCAGGCTGTCGATCCAGTCCAGGGCCTCGCGCAAGAGCCGTTGTACATCAAACTGGGTGAGTAGAATCAGAACTACGATAGCTGCAATTCCGACTAGCACCAGTCGAAACCCAGCTCCAGATTGCTCTTTCTCAGTCATCTCTCCGCCTTTCGGAGCTTCCCAGGATCGAGCGACCGGCCCTCGAGGCTGTCCCACGAGACCATTCGGACAACTCATGAGTCGTCCGCAGCGTGCTGACCTTACAACGTCACACCGAACTTCACCACTTCAGCCTATTCTGGAATAGGGATTGGCTTGTGGTGCAGATGAAATGCAATCGCAGAGACTCGCGCTGCCGCTTGGCGCTCTGAAAATGGGCGATCCGAAGCCGCGTTCAGACAGTCGGCCCCAGACTAAGCTGCGAGGCAATCGGATAGGAAAGAGCAGCAAGGGAGAACCGGAGGCACCTGCCCAGCTCCGAACCCTTCACCTTCTTCGGCCCTCTTCCGCTGGGCCTTCAGTCAAAGAGAACCAGCTTGTCCCTTCCTCTCCACTTCGTGCTCTTCGCGTCCTTCGTGGCGAGAAATCCGGATTCTCACGACGCGAGACGCAGAGAAGATCCTGCGACTATCCCATAGTCTCAGTCAGCCCGCGCAGTATCTTGAAAAGCGCCTGAGTCCCGTCCTGACCCATGCCCGCCGCCTGGGCGCCGACGAAGAGTTGTTTCACCAGACTGGTAACCGGAAGAGGTGAGTGAGAAACCTCCGACATCTCGGACACCAACCTCAAGTCCTTTTGAAGGAGGTCGATCATGAAGGCCGGGGCGAAGTCCTGAGCCACGATCTTGGGGCCCAGATTCGCCAACTGCCAACTCCCGGCAGCCCCACCCTGAACCGCCTCGATCATGATGGACGGATCCAGGCCATTACGCTCCGCCAGCAGGAGCGCCTCACAGACTCCGCTGAGTGTCACCGATACCAGGATCTGGTTGCACAGCTTTGTCAATTGGCCGGACCCCACCGGTCCACAATGGGTTATCGATTTAGACATGGTTTGGAGCAGCGGTCGAGCTCGTTCGATATCCGCGTCTCCACCCCCTGCCATGACCGCCAGGGTCCCCTGCTTTGCTCCGATGTCTCCCCCCGACACCGGAGCATCCACGATTAAGGCACCCCGTTCCCTGAAAGCCAGGTCAAAGCGCCGCTCTGCGGCCGGAGAGATCGTAGACATGTCGATCACCAGAGTCCCGGGGCGAATCGCCTTCAACAAACCATCCTCGTTAAGAATGACTTCCTCGACATCGGGTGTGTCCGATACGATCACAACAATGATCTCCGCCCGAGAAGCCACATCCGCGGGTGAGTCAACTTGCCGGCAGCCTGCGGGTTCCGTCACAAACCTTTCGGCTTTTTTTCGGGTACGGTTATAAACGGTGAGGGGATAGCCCGCTTTCGCGATATGCCCCGCCATGGGATATCCCATAATTCCGAGACCGATAAAGCCAATGGGCGGTTTCGACATAGTGACCTCCATGAGTGCAATGTAATAGAATTACGGACCAAAGGAAGATTCTATGAGAGCTTGGGCAATTGTTCTACTCCTGCTATTGGTGATCTTTGCGGTGGCCGTCGGGGTCGGGATCTATTTGTTCTCGATGCTGGACGCGACTCCGCAGGTTTCTCAGAACAGCGTGCTTCGCATGGAATTGGGGGGTACTCTGTCCGAGTTCCCGTCTGAGAATCCGTTCGAACTGCTGCTCGATCCCAACGCACCGAGCCTATACGACTACTGGCGCGTTCTCGACTACGCGGCCTCGGATCGCCGCATTTCTGGGATCTATCTTGAGATTCAACCACTCTCCTACAGTTGGGCACAGCTGGACGAACTGCGGGCCATTCTGACCAAGTTCAAAGAAGAGTCGGGGAAGCCTATTCACGCTTTTCTTGCACTGGACATGGTCAACGAGTCCGAGCTCTCCCTGGCCTCTGTCGCCGACAGCCTGACCCTCAACCCGGATACCATGCTGCTCATCAACGGCTTGATGGCAGAAGTCACGTTCTATCAACGGACTTTGCAAAAACTTTCCATCGCACCTCAATTCTTCCAATTCAAGGAATTCAAGAGCCCGGAAGTCTACGATCGAACCGCGATGAGCCAGCCGATTCGAGAGATGTACGAGTCTCTGCTCGGCGATCTGCAGAAGAACCTGATCGAGAGCATTGCAAAGGATAGAGGGGTCTCGTCCGAGAAGGTGATGGAGCTCATCGACAACGGGATGACAACACCCCAACAGGCTGTGGCTGCCGGAATCATCGATGAAGTCGGTTATCGGACACAGGTCTTCGCAAGGCTGGGTGTCCGGGAAGCAAAAACGAACTCCATCAGCGCTTCCGATTACTTCAGGTCCATCAAATCAAGAATTGACAGCAGGGCCCGACGGCAAGTTGCGTTGGTGGACGCTGTAGGGATCATCACCTCCGGTAATTCGGATGCATTTTCCGGGATCCTGGGTGGCAGTTCTCTGGCCGGACACCTTCGGGCCGTCCGCACTAGCGGCCGCTTCGCAGGTGTTTTGCTGCGGGTAGACAGCCCGGGTGGGTCTGCAGTTGGGTCCGACATGGTTTGGAATGAAGTCCGACTTCTGGAAGAGGCCGGGATTCCTGTCGTCGTCTCAATGTCGGGAGTGGCCGGCTCGGGAGGCTACTACATCGCGATGGGAGCCAGCAAGATCATCTCTCAGCCGAACACGATTACAGGATCGATCGGGGTGATTTTTGGTAAATTCGACATCGAAGGGTTCTACAACTGGCTGGGTATGGACGTGGATCATGTGAAACTCGGTCCTTACGCCGATATCGTGTCCCCCTTTACCACGCTGGACGAAGCGCAGCAGACGCAGGTCATGACCTGGATGCAGGAAGTCTACAAGAACTTCGTTGGCAAGGCGGCGGAAGGTCGTGGGACAGGCTTTGAGGAGCTTGAAGCCAAAGCAAAAGGCCGTGTCTATACTGGGGCACAAGCTCTCGAACTCGGTTTAGTCGATGATCTGGGGGGGTTCGACAAGGCGCTCGAGCATGTGCGAGCGGCGATCGGTGCAAGTCCCGGCGAAGCCATCCAACTCGTTCGATATCCGCGCCCCAAGACGCTCTGGGAGACCCTCACGGCAGATGGATTCGTCCGCATGGCCAGCGAGCGACAGAATCTTTTGAAGTGGCTCGAGACCGAGCTTCAAACTCTGGCCACCCCAGCTCCCCGGCTGCTGATGCCGGAGGCTCGGATCTACTAGGGCTTCGCAACCGAACGCAAGTTCCGTTGGAATTCAGTACGATCGGGTGCCAGTTTGACGGCCGCCTCATACTCGGCTTTCGCTAGCTCGTGTTGACCGAGATCGAAATAGATATTTCCCAACAAGTTTCGCAGGTCGGCGTAGTCGGGTCGCAAGTCACGCGCTGCCATTCCCGCTACCAGGGCCTTGTCTGGTTGCCCACCGCGATGGAAGAACGAAGCTGTCAGGTACTCAACGTCGAATGACACGGGAGCGAGGCGTCTCAACTCGTCCAAGTGCCGGGAGGCCAAATCGAAAAGGCGGGAAGAGATGTAGATCTTGGCCAGGTAATTGTGGGCCGGCAAGTTGTCGGCATCCTCTTCGACCACCTCGAGCAAGAGGGCGTGCGCTTCGTCTATCTGCCCTTCGGCTAACAACTCGATGGCGGTCGCCGTTTTCGAGTTGGACCGGCTGGACGAGCTCGTCTCCGCGTTTCGCGAAGCCTGGTCGGCCTGAAGACTCTCAACGGCTGCCGCAGCAGACTCGACGTCGCCAAGCGCCCGGTAGGCTCGGGAGAGCAGCACAGCCACATTGCGGTTGTCAGGATCCAGTGACTGTGCTCGTTTGAGCTGGACCAGCCCCTCTTGAGCCCGACCGATCTCCACCAGGAATCGCCCCAGGTCCAGGCGAAAGCCCGAATTGTCGGGCTCGATGGACACTCCTCTCTGGAATGCCGCCAGGGCGTCATCGTTGTGCTTGAGACTCCAGTGAGCTAGGCCCACGGCGTGGTGGACCGGAGCGGCATCCGGGGCATTTCCCTGCACTTCGAGAAACCTCTCCAGGGCGGCTTCGAATCTCCCTTCGATCATATCGATCTGACCAAGACGCATTTGAGCTCGAAAATCTGCCGGATTAACCTCGCGGAAGCGGTTCAGTACCCGCTCTGCATCAGAGACCTTGCTCTGTCGAAAGTACAAATCGGCCAGCAGCCAGAGGGCTTCACCACTAGTCGCCAGTGAGAGGTTGTTCCCATCTACCAGCTGCAGTCTCTCAATCGCCTGCGGCAATCGTCCCAGACGGTCGTAGGCCAGAGCCGCCTTGATTCGGTATTCAAGATTCGCGGAATCCATCTGACTGGCCTGATCAAACTCCACCGCCGCCTCTGCAAAGCGCTCGAGCAGACCGAGGGCCATCCCGGCAACGTAGGGTCCCCGGGCATCCCGTGGATGTTGCTTCCTGAATTCGCTGACCAGATCAAGCGCCTCCGAAGCCTGTTTGGCGCCAGCAGATCCAACGCCTTCCTGAGCAATTCGTCGGCCGGACTCTGGGCAGCGAGCGAACAGAGGAAGAGAAGGACGAAAAGCGGCATGAAGGTAGGTGTTCTGATTTTCACAACTTGTAAATTCTAGACGATCTCGTTAGGAAGTGTACCGTCAGCGAGAAGGTCAATCCCTTCGACCCTGATTTCGAGAAAGGGCGCTCCCGAGTCGACAGCCGCAAGAAGTTTGTGACTTCGGCGGTCTGGGAACTCCCCTTTGACAAAATCGGAAACAACGGCCTGCGCAAGGCGCGCGACGGCTTCGTGGCCAGTACCATCGTGACGCTGAGAGACGGACGGGCCTTCAACGGCGATCTCAACCGTTTCTCGCGCGGTGGGAGGCTTTCAACCTGTTCAACCGCGTCAACTTCAATGGCTTCGCGGACGACGCTTTTCAAGGGAACCGGGAGTTGTAATATCGTGGACGGCAGATGCGCTACCGGAAGCCGCGTCGTGTCGGTCTCGTCGCGCTCAGACTTCCAGAATCCCTTCTCTGCCTCCAACGTCCTTTCCGGACCACGCGAAATGCAGTTCGGCTTCAAGTTCATCTGGTAGGGGGATTCTCCAAGAACGCCGGCACAGCCTGGAACAGAGCCTCGAAACCGTGTGAATCACGCGTTGTCGAAGCGAAGAGTCGGAAGCGCCGCGCTGACAAGGCGTTACGCCCGAGGGCCGCGGAAGCATAGTCGTGCACTCTGTTGAGCAGCCCGAGGGGGGGCAACGCAGTCAGTTCCCAGATTCAGAAACTTGACCCAACTGCAAGCAAGTCGCAAGGGAGAGGTGCCTAGCCCACACCCATGGTCTGAACAGCGATCTCCCGGGTTCTCGTTTTGTTGTCGAAATTCACTAAAACGATCTGCTGCCAAGTTCCCAATCTGAGGTTTCGAACAGCTACAGGTATCACCAGCGACGGTTTCAAGAGCGACGCCCTCATATGAGAAAAGCCATTCCCATCGTGCCACGTTTGCTCGTGGTGGTAGTCGAGCGTAGCCGGCGCAATCTTCTGAAACAACTCCTCCAGATCACGCACACAGCCGGGTTCGAACTCGACTGTGGTCAATCCGGCTGTGGACCCGATATTGAAGACCGTCACAGTGCCATCCTGCATGCCACTCTCCCGGAGAACCCGGCGAACCTCAGGAGTGATGTCAACGACATCACAGTCAGGTCGGGCCTTAACGCGCAGAGTGTAGTTTCGAACCACCAACTTCTCGAGATTCATAGCTTCCCTATCTCACCTCCGCCGCTCAGGGATCTCCGAGGTTTCAAGCATTACCGGGTAAACCGGTAACATTTCGAACTGGTTTCGAGCGGGGTTGACAGTTCGAACAAAAATGCGTGCCCCGTTGAGCAACCACGATCTTCTCTATTCCCGTGCCACATCGCGGACAAGCTTGACCGGGGCGACCATAAACCAGCAGCTTCTCCTGATTTTCCCCTTCCCTGCCGTCGCTTCTGACGTAGTCTCGCAAAGTCGTACCACCGTAAACAACCCCCCTCTCTAAGGCCAGTCGAACTGCTTGAAAGAGCCGCACCTTTTCGTATCGCCGGAGATGATGGGCCCGCCGCGAGGGGTGGATGGAAGCCCGGAATAGAGCTTCATCGGCATAGATGTTCCCGACTCCGGCCACCACGCGCTGGTCCAGCAAGAGAGCCTTGATCGACGTCTTCCGTCCCTTCATGCGCTTTAGGAAGGCCTCCAAGGTGTATTCATCGGACAGTGGCTCGATCCCGAGGTGGGAGAGCAGGGCTGCCAATTCCGTTTCTTTTTCCAACAGATGGCACTTGCCGAACTTGCGGGGATCGCGAAACAACAATGAGCGACCATCATCGAAGTGGAGCTGCAGATGGGTATGTTTGTCGGCGGAGTGCTGGCGCACACGTTGCAAACCGGTCACAGGGTGACGCAGAAAGCCTTCCGAATCGGGCCGTTCCGGATGCCACACCGTGAGCTGTCCGGTCATTCCGAGGTGAATCACCAGCCGATCGCAGCTCAACCTGATGATCAAGAACTTTCCCCGGCGATCGATCTCGACGATATGCTGGCCGGGTAACCGCTCCAGGAGCACTTCGGGGGGAGATTGGAAGATCCGGCAGGCAGTCGATTCAACGTCATGAACCGTGGCTCTCAGAATCTGTTCACGCAATCCTTGCCTGATCGTCTCGACTTCTGGCAGTTCCGGCATAAGTTAGAATGATGTCATGAAAATCGAATCCGAGTTAGTCGGGAAGACCTTCGCAGACTTCCTCTTGCGCCCTCAAAAAGGGAAGGTTGACACCCGGCACTCAATTCCGCTTTCGACCCGACTGGCCGGAAACCTCGAGATTGGAATTCCCATCGTGGCAGCCAACATGGACAGTGTGACAGAAGAATCGATGGCCCGCACCATGGCGGTTGAAGGGGGAATCGGCGTCGTTCACCGGGGCATGCCAATCGTTGCGCAGGCCGAGCAGATCAGCCGCGTCAAGCGGAGTCATGGCTATCAGGTTGAGTCGCCGCTATGCCTTCCCCCGGAGAGCACGATTCGCGAAGCCCGGGCCTTCATCCGAGAACATCACATTACAGGAATTCTGATCGAAGAAGCCGTAGGTAGCGGCCGATTGGCCGGGCTTTTGTCGAACCGAGATATCCCCTGGATCGACGGATTCGAGAACGAACCGGTTTCGCGCTTCATGACTCCGCTGAATCGCCTGACCACGGCTGCTCCCGGCATTGAGGTGCATGAGGCCGAGCGCATCATGTTCGAGAAGAGAATCGAGAAGCTCCCGCTGGTCGATCAAACGCGTCAGATCGCCGGTCTGATTACCAAGAAAGATGTCATCATGTACCGCCAGCGTCCCCACTACAGCAAGGACTCCAAGGGTCGCCTCCTGGTGGGTGCGGCAATCGGAGCCCGTGGAGACTACCTGGAGAGGGGGGCCGCGCTGATCGCCGCCAGCGTCGATGTTCTGGTCATCGATATCGCCCATGGCCATGCCCAGATCATGCAAACGGCAGTGGAAGCGTGTCGCAAGAGTTTTGATCCGATTCCGCTGATTTGCGGGAACGTGGGAACCAATGCAGGGGCTCGCTTTCTGCAAGAGATCGGAGCAGATGCGGTAAAGGTCGGGATCGGACCTGGACGAGGTTGCCGTACCCGCTTGGAAACTGCTGCGGGTGTACCCCAGTTGCAAGCCATTCGTGAGGCTTGGTGCGAGTTGGGTGAATCGATCCCCATCATCGCAGACGGAGGGATCCAAGATGACAAGGACATTTTTCTGGCACTCATGGCGGGCGCTTCTTGTGTGATGCTGGGCAGCATGCTTTCCGGTACCGACGAAGCTCCTGGCCAAATCATCGAGGACCCGGCGACTGGACAAAAAAAGAAGATCTACCGCGGCATGACATCTCCCCAGGCGGTGCTCGAAGCTCTTTACGACACCGAAGATCCTGAGGAAATCGCAGCTGCACTGGCGACACCTGCTGAGGGTCAGGAGAGCCAAGTGCCATACCGGGGGAGCGTCAAGACCATCCTCGACCGCATGACGGGGCACCTGCGCTCGGCCGTGAGCTACGCGGGTTCCGGATCCCTGGAGGAGGCTCGCTCTCAAGTTGTGCCGCACTTGACTGAGCACTTAATTCCGCTCTCGGAAGCTTCACGACGGGAGTCCTATGACAGGTGAGTCGATCAGCTCTGCCGGCGTTTCTCGAAGGGGAGAACAGAAGTGGATGCCGCCGCTGTTTCTTTGGCCTTCCTGCGGAAGACGATCTTGCTGCGATACATCTGCTGATCGGCCAGAGTGATGAGGGACTCCAGTTCGGAGCCGTCATCCGGGAAGGTGGCCGATCCGACACTGATACCGACTCGGACACTACGATCTTCGTCGAGCAGGATGTCATGCCCGTTGATGGCCTGGTGGATCCGTTCGATAGAGCCTTGGACGAGCTGGCGGTTGACTCCCGGAAGCATGGACACAAATTCATCCCCGCCGTAACGAACACAGGTATCTGATTTCCGCATCTGATTGCGCAGGATATGGGCAATCTCAATCAGAGCTCGGTCTCCCACTCGATGGCCGTAATGGTCGTTAACCTGTTTGAAGGCATTCAGGTCCATCATGAGAAAGCTGACGGGGTATCCGGTGCGAGCCGCCCGTTTCAGTTCCTGTTCTCCGAAGACGCGGAAGTAGCGCAGGTTGGGGAGGCCGGTCAGGAGGTCGGTATAGGCATCCTCCTGGGTCTCCTCGTAGATGATGGCGTTATTGATGGCGACTGCTGCCTGCCGCGAAATGGTCTCCATCAATCGGAGATGATCGTGGGTAAAATCACCGGTGATCTTGGAATAAAGAGTGATGACCCCCAGGGTCCTGCCATCGATTACGAGAGGAACACCCAGACAACTGTCGAAGATATTGTTCAAGTGCCGGAGCTGAGTGAAATCGGGAGCTGGAGAGACGTTCGAGATAGGCTGTGTGTTGGCCGCCACCCACCCTGTGACTCCATCGCCCATAGCGACCTCGATCTGCTCGAGATCAGCCCGCTCTGCCCCCACGGTGCAGTAGGGCACGAGCCGGTTGGTTTCAGAATTCAAGAGGTAGATGGAACACGAATCGTAGGGCACCAGATTTTGGATTTTTCCAGTCAGAAGAGCCGTAGTTTCCGATACGTTGAGAGATTTTCCAACTGACTGGGAGATTTCGTAGAGCGCCTGAATCTCCTTATGGGCGGACGCGATATCGTGAAATACGGTCCTCGTCAGGTTCTTCCGATCGGCAGTATTTGTTCCGTAGGCGTCCTCGATGTGATCGATCACACTGGGAGGGAGCTGTTGCTCAGAGGCAGCGATCTCAGCTTCGATCTGGTGTACATCTTGAACCAGAGCGTCCACGACCTTGGGATCATAGGCTTTGCCAGATTGTGCCTTGATGTAGTCGAGGGTGGCTTCCAGGGTCATCGCCTGCCGGTAGGGACGCTCCGAGCGCAAGGCATCATAGCAATCCGCAACCGATAGGATGCGGGCGCCCATGGGAATCTCTTCTCCGTTGAGGCCGTCGGGATAACCCTTCCCATCCCAACGCTCATGGTGGGCCCTTACATAGGGAACGACAGGATAGGGAAAGGGCACTGTTTCGAGGATGTCGGCTCCTACAGTGGGATGCGCTCGCATCTTTTGCATTTCCCACTCAGTCAAACCGGACGGTTTGTTGAGAATGTACTCGGGAACAGCCAATTTGCCGATGTCATGCAGCAACGCAGCAGCCTTCAACCCATCTATCTGCTCCTGCGAATCAAACCCGCAACGCCGAGCCAACCCAAGAGCCAAAGTCTGCACCCGGTGCACATGCCCATGCGTACACTGATCTTTCGCATCAATGGCCATCGCCAGCGAAGCAATCGTGGAATGGTAGAGCTCAGTGAGCTTGCCGGCACTATCGAGGACGGACTGAACCCGGCGGACATTGATTGAATACGCGAGATACACGACAAGAAGCAGTGGGCTCGCCAATGCCAGAGTCGTGAGGTCAATTTCCCCAAACTTGAAGAACAACAGCCCCGCCATGGCCGCACCGGCAATTGTCGGTAAAGAGCCCACGACGAAATTACCTCGCCAAACTTCCCAGAATCGCATTCCGGTAGCGAAAGACACTGCGCCCGCCACACTGGACGTGTTCAACAGATAGTAGGTGAGACAGGACGTCGCTAAGGCGATCGCAAAGGGAACCGGGAGATCAGTCGTGGCCGGCGCGGTTGTTCCCAGCAGACCAAAGAAGAGATTGCCAACAACAAAAGCAACTATTGAGAGTTCTGAGAAGTTGAAGAACTGCGTCTGAATGCTCCTCGTGCTTCCTCGAATGTTCGTTACGAGTCCTTCGACACCATTGATTACGACGCAAACCTCCGGCCCATGGGCAATCATCGCCCAAAAAACAAAAACATCTGTGACGGTCATCGAGAAAGTCTGGCTCTTGCCGTCATTCGAGGTGATAGGTATGCGAATAGGGAAAAAACTGCCAGCGGTGACCAGGAGCACCAGATACCACCAATCTAGTGGCAGTGCTACGAGGGAGTAATGCAGGCTGTATGCAAAGACTGGGAGGCCAGAAAGGATGATCGTGCGAACGTATACTTTGCCTGCTGTGCGCATGGCTCAACCTTAAAGATACTCTTCCGCCAAACCGACTCCAACTTGAATTATAGCAAACAATATGGGAGGACTGAGATCTTTCCTTAAAGGCCAGGCCAGGAAGCAGGAGGCCGACCATCACGGCGAATGCTGCCGGATCCCCGCCAAGGGTCCCCTTGTTGCTCTTGTCTGAGTGCGATGCGGGACGAAGCTACGCTACTTAGTCTCCCCAATGCCAGATCTTCATCACTTCGTGTCCTTTCTTCGAACCAGGGTTTAGGAGTAGGCACATGGTCATTGTCCGTCGCCCCCAAGCACGTTGTCTGACCAAAGGGCGTTGTCTGACCAAAGCACGTTGTCTGACCAAAGCACGTTGTCCGACCAAAGGGCGTTGTCTGACCAAAGGGCGTTGTCCGACCAAAGCACGTTATCGGACCAAAGAGCGTTGTCCGACCAAAGCACGTTATCGGACCAAACATCTGGCCAATGACCCATTTCAGTCCCCTAATCGGGCTCCAGCACCAACAGCCACCGACCGAACGCCTGATAGTAGCCGGGGCCGCCATCTACCGGAGCACCATCAATGACAAGCTCTCGAAAGCCGCCATCTGCCATCCCAGTCACAGCCGACAAAGAATTTACTAGCCCATTACCTTGTTCCAGGAAATGGATGCCTCTGAGTTTGTTCGCAGTAAACCCGAGCAAGAGCCGGATACTTAGGGGACTCAGCGCCGGACTGGCCTGAATCATCAGCGCCACTGTGCCTGCGACGAATGGCGCGGCCATGCTTGAGCCGCTAAGTTCAATGTAGTCTGGGCCGTGTGCCACGTAGGCGTTGCGTCTCGCACTTCCCACGGCAAGACTAATGATCCTGTTTCCCGGGGCGGCAATGTCCGGCTTGAACCAATCAGTGCGATAACTTGGACCCCGGGAACCATAGCTGGTAGCCACATCATCGTCCTGGGCAGCGGTATTGCGGGCATTCAGTGGGTACACAGTGATAACCGCGGGATCGATTCCTGGGCTAGTAATTCCACCCCAGATCTCGGGATACCGTTCGGTGCGTCCAAAGTTACCGCTCGACGCAACGGCCACAACACCAGAATCCACCAAGAGCCGGACCGCCTCGCACAGCGGATCCTCATAAAAGGCCTCAGTCGGTGGACGTGATACGGAGAAGTTTGCGACTCGGACACCCAGGTCCTCATGCGATTCACGGAGCCATTCGATGGCTCGGATCAGATGACTGGTCCGACCCATGCCGTCATCTCCCACGACTTTGATGGCGATTAAGCTTGCGCCGGGAGCAACACCACGGTAGAGGCCGCCGGAACTGGCGCCATCCCCCGCAATAATTCCCGCAACATGAGTACCGTGCCCGTAATTGTCGACATTCCTTGAGGTGATGATGGGGTCGCCTTGGGTAAAGTCGACGGAGAGGCGGATACGGTCTCCCAGATCGCGGTGGCCCTGGATGCCCGAGTCGAAGACGGCAACCGTAACCCCGGTTCCGTCAAATCCAAGATCTTGTGCCTGATCGGCACCGATGGTCGCCAGAGATCTGTTGCGCCTAATATCGGCCGTTGGTCGGCTCTTGACTGCATTTGCGCGAACAATTGAATCTAGAGCAATCCGCTCAACACGCCTGTCAGACACCAATGCCGCGATCTCACGGGCGGTGAACTCTCCGCGGATCGAGTGGATCAGGTCGAGTCTGGCGGAACGATCCCGCAGCTGCCAGCGACTGACCTCCTCTAGATACAGCTCTTTCTCGATTTGGACAATGAATGGAAGTCTGTGGTCGTATTGCGGGTTGTTCACTAGGAATAGGACCTCGCGAGCAACGAGAGGAGAGACTTTCTCCCCCAAGCCGACCAGGGAGTGCCTACTTCTCCGAAAAGCAAGTCCGCTCCCCACGGAAACGACACCGACTAAGAGCGACACAACAACCACACAACCAACGAGTTTCCTTGCTTCTTGGCTCACAATTTCGTTGCCTCCTCGGGCAATTTGTCCCTGCTTTATCCGCGCTGCACCGGAATTTGCTTGGCTCAACCTGGATCAAGCGATTCCCATTGAACAATATCGATAACATGATGTTAATAATATGGCGAAAAAACGCCAAAAAATTGACAACTATTTATTGTCCAAAAGTAGAATTATCAACAGAATGATCTTAACTACTGAAAATAAATAATATTATACCTGAACAATCCGCACCGTTTTCTGGAGTACTGAGTGTCAATAATTTGGCGATCTTGATCCATTTTTTTGAATTTCGAGCACCATGGCAACCCTCGTGGACGTGGTCCGCCTTGAGAATCTGCCAGGTTTCAACATCGCGGTTGAGTCTCCAATAGTGGAAAGGAAGGAAGCAGGAAGACACCGATGCGATACAAACAGCTTCATCCTAACGGTCGAAGCGGGCTCTCTTACATGCTTGAGGACCGCTTGAGCCTAGAGCGCAAGATGCTTTTCCTGATCGGTGCGCAAGACGACCTTACAGCTTTGGAGAAGCAAATCGACCGCCGAACGATTCTCGATCATCCACATTTGATGTCCGTTGATGACATCTCTTGGAGAGGTCGAAGACTGGGCCTAGTAACAAAACAACTTTTGAGCCTAAGAAGCGAGAAGCCCTCCATGATGCAGCGTCTCACGCTAGCTCTGCGCTATGCGGAGGCCTTAGCAGCCAGCCACCGGCGAGGTTTGCTAGCCGGCTGGATCAGCCCTCAGGATTTCTTTCTTGATGAGCGTAAGAGCCCAATTCTAGGACTAGCCTTAGATCGTTCACTAGAATCGAATCCGAGGGACCGCAATGTCCTCAGGTATATCGCGCCAGAAGTCCTGGCCTCAAAGCGGGGCTCGCCTGCCGGCGACATCTACTCCCTTGGATTAAGCTTGTATCTCCTCTTTACCTGTCGAGTCCCCTTCGAGAATTCGCCTGATCATCTTCTTCACCTCAAGCGCACCGCGACTCTACCGATTGGCACCAATCGCACTTGACAGCTCCATACCGCGAGCAGTCAGCTCGATGATATTGCAGATGGCGAACCCGGATCCCGAACTGAGACCAAACACAGGCTTCGTAGTCCGAATGCTCTCAGAGATTGCAGAGAAACCGCTGTGTTAAATGCCTAGTTCGGAGCCAGCATTCGTCGGTCGCAAGCGTCTTCTATGGGAATTCTCCGAAAGAAACCGCTGTGTTAAATGCCTAGTTCGGAGCCAGCATTCGTCGGTCGCAAGCGTCTTCTATGGGAATTCTCCGAATCACTAGCTCGCCCTGATACCACGGTACCTGTGACCTGGATCCTCAATGGGCCAAGTGGAATAGGAAAGACTAGACTCATTCAACGCTTACTACTAATTGCACGACTACGCCGGACAGAAACCCTCCACCTAAAGAATGCCCCTGGAGACTCGTCGTTTGGAGCCCTATCGCGAGTAGTAGGCAGCCACAACTCAAGCCTCTGTGACTGCTCCGCTGATCTTTTTGCATCCTGGGTTACGTTGCTCAGCTCGGCTTTCCGGACAGCATCACTCGTGATCGCAGTGGATGATGCTCAATGGATGGACCACGGAACATCGGAGATCTTGCGCAGGCTTCTCATCGAACGACCTGGATGGATGCTACTCTGCAATGTCCGTAGTGACATTGAAGAGGCCCAGGCATGGACAGATTTTAGAAATTCCATCACATTACATCACCAAATCAAAGACCGGCAGGTTGACGCTCTAAATGTTGAGGAAGTTGGGTCAATTCTACATGATGTCGCGAGCTCAAAGCTGAACCGTGGAAAAGCTGCTGAAATGCTCAGTCAGTCACAGGGAAATCCATTTTTTCTTCTCGAGGCTCTTCGCTCAGGCATGCTCCCCATTCGAATCAAGCAACCGTTTGCAAAGACCGCTAGAGATCGCCCTCCCAGCACAATTACGGAGATCCTTCGTCGGAGGTTCGAGAACCTCGGGCCCAAAGAGCAACTCATTGTGCAGCTGGTGACCATGGCGGAAAGACCTGTGCCTTTCAAAATCCTTGCAGGGATCCTGGGTTTCAGATGTCGGGGGCCACATCAAAAGCGGCCACTCAGGGCCGGGTCAAAACCGGCCAGTGATCTAGTAGTTATATCCTCGCCTTGAACACATTTCAATCCTTGTGAAGGCCTCCGTGAGGAGGCTGTACGGCCTGCTGGTCGGGGCGGGTTTGCTGTGAGCCCGTGAGCAGGGCGTTCGTTGACCGGTTCGGCCGGTTCTTGGACCGCGAAGCTGGTCGATCCGGAATCTTCTTTCTTGTTGGTATGTCCAGTAGCAGAAGCGGTGCGTAACTGTGGGAAACGAGCGAGCACCGCGAGCCGTTTTGCAAGCGCTGTGGGAACGGTGGAAGAACCGATGCATGGGCCGGCTTCTCGATGTGACCGTTCTCCACGGTTTCCATAGCGCGGCAGTTTCCACGGCTTTCCGGTTCCGGATCATTTCTTTTCTCCTCGCTTCTTGGTCGACTTCTCCCGTTGCTGACGTTCGTAGAGGCGATAGCTCTTGCCTCGAATGAAGGTCACCTCCGAAACGTGTAGAAAACGATCCAGCAGCGCAGAGGTGGCCGCCGTGTCTCCTCCCAGCATCGCTCCCCAGTCCTCGAGTGGTCGGTTCGAACTGATAATGGTCGAGGTCTTCTGGTAGCGGCGATGCAGGATCTCCAGCAGATCTTCAGCCGCCGAGTCGGGCACTCTCCGAAGTCCCAGATCCTCGATGATCAGCAGCGGGATCCGGGTCATCTCTGCAATGTAGGGTCGGCGCATCCCGGTGGCAGTGGCTTCAGCGATGTCCTCGAGCAGATCGAAAGCCGACTTGTACTGTACCCGGTGACCCGCTTCCACAGCCTTGATTGCCACCGTGATGATCAGATGTGTTTTGCCGACTCCCGCCTGACCGATGACCAACCAGCCGCGACACTGTTCGATGAATCGGCAAGTGGCCAGATCAAAGATCTGCTGCCGATTGATCAAGGTGTTGAAAGAGAACCTGAAGTCCTCCAAGAGTTTGCGTTCCGGGAACTGGGCCTGGCGGAGACATCGCTCCAGCAAACGGTCGCGCCGGCGGGTGAGTTCGTCGTCGATGAGCAGCTCAAAGAACTCCTGATGAGAGAGACGGCCCTGGATGGCTTGTTGCAGCCGTACGTCAAAGACCTGGGCCAGGCCCGAGAGCCTGAGGTGGCGAAGTTTCCGTTCCAGTTCCAATGAGATCATTCCGGGTCTCCTGAGCGGGGAGTGAGTTGGTACTCAGACAGCGGCCGAATCAACTCGTGGTCGGAGGTGAATAGAGAGCGTTGCGGCACGTCTAGTCGCTTGCATAAAGCCACCAGGGTCCGATAGCGGAAGGCATCGTGAGAGAGAGCCTTGGCACAGGCTTCATTGACGACCGTGGCCGGGTAGCGTCGGGTCAAAGAGATCATGCCTCTCAGGAGCCGGTAGGCCAACACGTCGCGCACCTCCAGGGCTCGCACTGCCCAGCGGTGAGCATCAGAGCCAATCCTGCGGGCTTGCCCGAGCAGCTGACTCTCAGTTCGATAATGAGCGTAGCGTTTGCGTTCCGGAAGATGTGTGGGTTCGGTCTGGAACTGGCCGGGTTTCCGCTTGGGATGCAGGACGACTTGCTGCTCTCGGAAAAAGACTCGGACGATCCGGTCATCCCAGTGCACAGCCACTTCACAGCCAAGCAGATGATTGGGTACCGAGTAGAAGGCTCGATCGACTTCGATGTGGCCATCCACGGAGACCGTGCGACGGCCGGTACGGAAGAAACTGAAGCGGGAGTCGGGTAGAGGTCGAAGACCCTTCTGTTCCTCCAGGAATCGGGGCCAGACCTGCTGTTTGGTGGTGCCGTGGATGCGCTGTCGGGCGACCCGCTCGTTCCAGTTCCGTAGATGCTCATTCTGCTCGGCCAGACTCTCGAACCGTCTGCCCTTCAGGGCACTGGACTTTGTATATCCGATCGTCCTTTCGACTTTTCCATTCTCATTTGGAGAGCCAGGATGGATGGGAATGATGGCAAAACTATAGTGACGGCCCAGCGCACTGAAAACGGCGTTGATCTCGGGATCGACAAAGCAGGCTCGCGTGACTCCGGCCTTCAGGTTATCCAAGCGAACCACGTCTACCGAGCCACCAAACCAGTGGAAGGCATTCTCGACACAACGGACGAAGGTCTCCAGATCCTGCCGCCAGACGACCTCCTCATACGAGTGGCGGGAATAACACAGCACTGCCTTGAACAGGTGGGGGCGACGGTACCGGCCCGATTCGGTTTGTGTCAGAGCTGCTTTGCCAAAGTCCACCTGCATGTCCCGACCGGGTGGAGTTTCCACCCGAGCGAAGACTCGTGGACTCTCGGCTTTGAGCTTTCTGCAAAACCGTTTGACGGAGTTATACGCTCCATCGAAGCCATGCTCCAAAACCAGGTCTTGCCAGATCCGCTTGGCATGCAACCCCAGCTCAAGCTTCTTCTGGATTTCCTCCCGAAAAGGCTCACACGAGCTGCGCAGACCCGGGGGCCGCTTTGGCCGCTTTTGCTCACCCGAGCCGGGGGCCACTTTGGCCGGTTTTGAATCTCGGGACGGATCATGTCGGGCTACAGTCTCTCGACGAACTCCTGTTTCTCGCTCGATCCGCCGATACGACCAGCCCAGCTTCAATAGCGCCACAACCGTTTGTTTCTTCTCCATTTTCAGTACATTGACCATCGGCGCATCCTACGAGGGATGCAGCTCTCAATGGCTCCTGAAAATGGCCGGTTTTGAAGTGGCCCTCACTGGCCGCTTTTGGGTGGCCCCTGACATTTCAGATCCAAAGACCTAGAGAATCTACTCCAGAATCTACGCGGAAGAGGCTTCATAAGGATCCCTGGCACGCTTGCTGAGATGCATGTTTGTTGCTCCCATGACTGGATTGCCTGGACATCGCGAGAAGTATTTGGGAGGCCCGATGACCAACTGGAGGCCAAACTAGCTGAGACTTTGGAAAGCTATGCTGGGCCCAACGACTTTGCGATCCGAGCCGTTAGCGCCAGGCATTACCTACGATCCGTCTGCTTCGAACGGGGGATGCAGCTAACGAGAGCAGCGGTGCCCAAGCTGTTTAAACTAGGCCTATTCGAAGAAGCATCAAGACTATGCGATGAGATCCCCGAGGACTTCCTCATCACATCTCTAGAATCAGATACGGCGTTCATGGAAAGCACCCTAGAGTCTTACATGCGAACTGGTCGCTACGAACGAGTCAATCAAATATGCGAAACAATTAACAAACACATCAATCTAAATTTCATAGATAACATATACCTTGATTTGATCTCACTATGTTCTCTATGTTGCCAAGTAAAATACTCCAAGGCTGTTTTACTTGAATTAAAATTGTACATACGGACCATTCCAATCCATGCACTAGATGTATTCATGAGAAAATGCACGCTTAAATCTTGAAGATCCGATCAAAGACGAACATACAATAGGATCTGGCTCTTTATGAGATTTCAAAAACATACGTTGCTGCGAATCCATCGCCACAAGAAACCTACTAATGTCGATATGTGGCTATGAATACGTAGCGGGCGAGCTCAAGCTCGGCGATGAGTCAGTCGTTCTGCGATCCGAATGGCTCTAGAAGAAGAAAACGTATCTTTGTTCTTGGGGCGGATCCAGGCCTACACTTTGTCTCTCCTCCACCAAAAGAGACTTGTTGAAGCAGAGAGACTCCTGGCGCATGCCATTCCCCGATCAAAGGCTGGTCCGGACCGCGGCGTGGAAGCCTTCCTTTTGAATGCTCAGGGCATGGCTCTCGGCGCACACGGCCGACACAGCGAGGCCATAAACTTCCACTCCAGATGCCACACCATACGTCCAGCCGGTGCAAGGAGAGTCGATCCCGGGTTCTGGTCTGAGGCAATTTGCAATCATACCTGGCTCCTTCTGCCGCAGCAGGTGGTCTCGTCGAAGATTAGTGTCAAGAAACTTGAGGATGGTGGCCTAGAAGTAAGCCACCGTGTGGGGCTCGCCCGCCTCTGGGCGTGGCTGCTGCTGGGGTATCCGCGCCGCGCCCTCGAGGAGTCCCGCCTTTCGCCTCACCGTTCCCGAGAGGTTATTGGCGAATGCGCATCCTCAGGGTGACCGCGCTCTACCACCTGGGAGAGCTTGACAAATCCCAGGCAGAATGTGGACTGGCGCTCGAAGAGATACCGGATTACCAACATAATTATCGAACTCGTATACAGTTCCTTCTCGCCCGAATCAGTCTGAGACGAGGTGACTCCAAAACGGCCCGAGAGCTCGTGAAAGAGGCGTTAAGCGTCTCTCGGGAACACTTCTACTTTCCACTCATCGCCGAAGGCCATCTCCTCGCAGCGCGCTGTATCGCCGCCACCGGCGGCAGTTTGCGGAGGGCTCGTGCACACTGCTTGAGAGCCCCTCAGACGGCGAAAGAATACGAGCGCCCATTGCTGCACGCGACAATTTGGCGTACACAAGCAGGAATCGAAGCTCGCCTGAAGAAGCCCCGGGCGTCTCGTACCTGTTTCGGTAAAGCACTCCTGGCCCTCAAGGAACGGCTCCTTCATGTCTGTCCAGAGAATCGAGAAGGCTTCCGTGCCATGCACATCGCTCCTATCGAGTACGAATAGGAGAAGTTGCTCGGGCGAAACCAGACCAGCTTTGCCTTGTTCCAGCGACTACCTAGTGCAATTGATGCACTGCATGCAACCCGTAGCGACGTTGAAATAGCTCACAAACTAGTCGACCTCCTGGCAGATACGCTGGCCCATCTGATGGTGCAGTTTTGGCTGAAGACAGGCGGAACCACACCCTGTCAGCTCGCGGGAGGCACATCGACCCGCGCCTCCATCCCCCGGCTTCTCGATCACCCGAGCGGACAAGATTCCTCAAACCGAGGAGGCTTCTCCCATAGCGATAGCAAGTCTGCAGCGTTTGTACGCCTCAACGCCGGAATCGAGCGGCAGGCTCTCCTGTATTTTGAGAGCAGCACCGGAGAGCTTACCGAAGTCGAATTGGACTTTCTGACCTGTCTCGGTTCCATAGCAGCGAAGCACATGGTGAGATTCGGTCGGCGGCCCAACCCTGCACAGTCAGGGACCCGGATTGAGCTTCCGGACGGCAACATTCTCGTCGGTCGACACCCCAGAATGCAGCAACTCTTCCAGGAGATCCGCCAAGTCGCTGCCACCCAGGCAACGGTCGTGATTCATGGAGAGAGCGGCACCGGAAAGGAACTTGTCGCCAAAGCTCTGCACTGCCTGAGCCGTCGCGCGGCAGGACCATTCATCGCAGTTAACTGCGGAGCCATCCCTGAATCCCTCGTTGAGAACGAACTGTTCGGACATAAGCGGGGCAGCTTTACGGGAGCAGTCGCGGACAGCCCCGGCCTCATTGAAGCAGCTCGAAAGGGAACTCTCTTTCTAGACGAGATCTCGGCCATGCCTTCGGCCATGCAATCCCGCCTTTTGAGAGTCCTGCAGGAACGGAAGGTGCGGCGAATTGGAGAATCTACAGAAAGGCAAGTCGACGTTCGGATAGTCGCGGCAACCAATCTTTCCCTTAAGGCACTAGTCGATCAAGGAGAATTCAGGGCAGACCTTTACTATAGGCTAAGTGTTATCGACGTCACAGTTCCGCCGTTGCGTAAGCGCCTCGCCGATGCGCCTTTGCTCGCAAGCTACTTCTTAGACCGACTGAACCGAGAACACGGACGATCTTGTCAACTGTCAGCTGGCGCCCTCCAGGCTCTGAAAGAATACTCCTATCCGGGTAACGTCAGGGAAATGAATAACCTCGTAGAAAGCGCCTTTCACCTGGCTGCAACTGACGAACTGTGCAGACAGGATCTCCATTTTCCGGAATCAAAGGATGGGGGTTCGACCGGCAATCTAGAAGGCGATGGAATGGCTCTGATGCTGGACAGACTGAGCCGAGGAGAATCCAGTTTCTGGACCGACGTCAAAGATCCCTTTCTGAATCGGGACCTGCGCCGTAAAGATGTTCGCCACCTTCTTCATCTCGCTTTGTCGGCGGTAGGGGGGAACTATCGGCAGGTAGTGCGGTTGTTGGGATTGCCGGATCGGGATTATCGGAGACTACTCAATTTCCTGTCCCACCACGACTGCAAATTGGACTTTCGGCCTTACCGTCGGCAGGCGCTCCGGTAAGAGGGGTTTCAGGCATTTACCCTCAGCGGGAACCACCCAGATCGCGGAGACGACTTAAAAGATTGAAGAGCACATTGACCTGATTCGCGAACTGCTCCTCTTCGCGTTGGACCATGATGAATCGCTGATTGGCGGCATCCAGGTAGTAGTAGCCATTCCAGATGTCTTCCTTGAACTCCAGTTCCGGAAGCCCCAGTCTCAGTTCAGGATCGGTCTCCAATTCAACATTCATAAGACGATCTTCGTCCATGTAGTACAGTTTGTTGCCGCTGGGATCCCAAATCGGATACTGACCGCCTCGAGTGGAAACCTGAACCGCGCTCCCAGGACCGGGAAAGGGCCGGATGTAAACTTCAAAACGGCGCGACTGATCGGACTCGTAAGCCAGCCATCGCCCATCCGGCGAAAACACGGCGTTCCTCTCGTTAAAAGGAGTCTCAAGCAGCAGCCTGGGATCCTCGCTCCCGTCAAGAGCCATCACCCATAGATTGAACCGAGTCTCAGGATCCCGTTCGCTGTAGGCCAAAAACTTCCCATCCGGAGAAACCGATGAAGGAAACTGCACATTGTCGCTCTCGGTCAACCGCTCCACGGTTCCACTTCCGTCAGTCGCTTTCGAGAAGATATTCAGAGCTCCCAACCGATTGGAATTGAAAATCAACCGATCCTCAGCTGGAGTCCAGACGGGACTGCCGTTTCTGGCCTCAAATGTGACCGGAGCCAACGTGCTCCGCTCCAGGTCGAAGATCCATATATTGTCCAGGCTCTGCTCGCGCTGGGTGATGGCGACTCGAGTGCCCGAGGGAGAAATTCGTGGACTGAGGAAGAAACGACCCCCCTCCATCGCATCATCTACTGATTCGGTAAACCCATCGCTATCGACCCACAACAGCTCGTTCTCGAATTGATCGCCCGAGCCGGGCACATAGACCAGCGTCCCGTCCAAAGCCATATCGAAGTGGGTCCAGATGTCCTGGGAGACATGCAGGTTCTGCAATAGCGGAATCGGAGTCCCCATCGTCTGCAAACCTGAAAGATCGAAAGGAACAGCGACCAAGCCCTGGTTCGTAGCGGCCAGCAGATGCCCGCTGGGTACGAAGAAGGCCGAGGAAGCTGCTTCCAGGATTACCTTCCTTTCCTTTCCGTCCAGGCTGATGAACTCGACCCTGCCTTCGGACAGGCTGGCAGCCGAGCTGGGGAATCGGGTGACCAGAAGTCCACCCGCTCGGCGCACGAAGCGTGGCCAGGCAAAATAGCCGGGCTGGCCCGACTCATCTTCCCCGGTGGCCAGCAGTTGGGGTGTCCCCCCTGAAACCGAAACACGCTGCAACACAGGATCTCCTCCGCCTCCCTCAGCAGGTTCCCCACTGAAATAAATGAAGTTGTCTCGACCCCAGACCGCACCGTATGGATTCTCAACCGGGCAGAGTTGCACAGGAGTTCCACCGCTGAGTGAAATTCTCATCAAACGGTGGCCGACGCCGTCCCAATACCCTATGGAATCACCCTCGGGGGAGAAAAAGGGAATCCAAGCATCCGAGGTCCCAGCCACGGGAACCGACTCCAACTGATCGAAAGGGCGCAGATAAATCTGGCGGTCGTCGCCTCCCACGTATGCCAGTCGGCTGCCGTCTGGGGAGAGCGCCAGCAAACCCGGTCCTCCAATATTGATACGCTCCGTGTTGATGGAAACCTGTCGCAAGCTGGGTTCAAAGCGAGGCCGGGAAGTCGTCGCGACCCAGATCGCGGCCAGCGCAATGACCGCCGTAACCGCCGAGATCACCCAGGGAAATCGCCTTTTCCAGGGAAGTTGCTTTTGCGGGAGGTCCCCGGTTCTGACGGCTTGCTCCTCAACCGGTTCTGCAAGTGCTTCCTCAATCTCGATCCGAAAGTCAGCGATGTCATGGAGACGAGAATCGGGATCCTTCTTCAGGCAACGGCGAAGGAGGCGACGAATCGAAACCGGGGTATCGGCGGGGATGGCATCCCAATCCGGCTCGCGCAGTACGATCGCACCCAGGATGTCAGTAACCGTCTCACCGGAAAACCCTCCCCTGCCGGTCAGGAGTTCATAGAGGATGCACCCGGAAGCCCAGATGTCGGTCCGTTTATCGATCTCCTTTCCACGAGCCTGCTCGGGACTCATATAAGCGGCGGTCCCCAGTACCATCCCGGCGGTAGTCAGATCGTGACGCAAGGTGGGGGTCTTGGAGAGTTCGGCAGCCGATTGTTCAGGGCTGACGCTCTTCGCCAACCCAAAATCAAGTACCTTGACCTGTCCCTCCGGAGTGATCGTGACGTTGGCCGGCTTCAGATCACGGTGGACGATCCCACTGCGGTGGGCTGACTCGATCGCCCGCGCCATTTGAGAGCAGAGTTCCAAGGATTCGCGGGTCGAGAGGGCACCACTCTGGAGACGCTGTGCCAAGGTCTGTCCCTCGACTAGCTCCAGCACCAGGAAACGGAGACTACCGGAGCGCTCAAGGCCATAGATGGCGGCAATGTTCTGGTGGTTGAGCGACGCCAATACCTTGGCTTCTCTCTCGAAACGGGCTAGCCAGTCAGGATCTTCAGTGAAGCGCTGGGAAAGAAACTTGAGGGCCACCTGGCGCCCCAACTTGGTGTCTTCGGCACGGTAGACCACACCCATGCCACCATCCCCAAGTTTGTCGACAATCTGATAGTGAGCAATGATCTGGCCAACCTGGACTTCATTCGACTTCATCTCGCTCTCGATATTATGAGTCGAATCCTGCAAAAACAATCGGCCACCCGTCATTCGCCAACTAATTGGCCCAATACCCACCTTTAGACTGCCAAAAGGGAGAAGAGGTTGACCGTGCTTTGCTTCAACCTGAGATTTCAGGAAATCCGAAAACCGAAACTCAATACCCTTTGATCTTGTGCAGGCCCCGGGAGCAAGGAATGCTTGCCTGGGATTTATCTTGACAAATTGAGGTAGGCCTTAGCTGCATCCGCTTTCGGTATCCAGATACAGGCAGGGATCCCTGCGCTACTTGGGTCACTCCGACCAAAAGGCCAAATGCTCAAAGCGGGCGGCGCGGCTGGCGGGAATCAGTGCGGCCAACAAAGCTACGGCAGAAATCAAAGCCACCGAGATCAGAAAGGAGAACCCATCGACGGGGTCAACTTGGAAGAGAAACGTAGAGATCAGACTACTCAGTAGGAAGGCGCCTAACAGCCCCAACGTGACCCCGATACAAATCAGCCACAGAGCTTTTCCGAGAATCATCCGGACTACGTCGATGGATCGTGCACCGATGGCGATGCGGATCCGGAATTCGCGCTGTTGCGACTGCACCCGAAATGACATCAGGCTGTAAACACCCACTGCGGCCAAGAAAAGCGCCAGCCCGCCGAAAGAGCCAAGCAAGATGGCTCGAAGTCTGGGCTCGTAGGTCGTGTCGTCGAGCCGCGATTCCATCTCCCGTAAAGCGAACAACGGTAGCAGAGGATCGGCCACTGCAACGGCGTCTCGTATCTGGCGCTCGGAAATCGATGCTCTTCTCTTGACCACGATGCCGACTGTACGACCGATCCAGGCCCACCCGTCGTCGGCCTGCAGAGACGATTGGTAAATCTCGGGAATTGCATCTGCAGCAGGACCAAAATGCCGGACATCGCCGACCACGCCAACCACCTCCGACCAGATCGGCTGATCGTTCTGGTCGTTCTCAAACGAGATGCTTTGTCCGATGGGATCCACATCCGGAAAATAGCTTGCAGCCGCTCGCTGGTTGATCAGAGCAACTCGGATTGAGTTCACCTGATCGGTGGAAGCAAACGCTCGCCCCTCCAGAACAGGAATCCCAAGGAGTGAGAAATAACCCGGAGAGACGATCCGGAAACCGGCATTGGGCTGGTTCGCGCCTTCCTGCTGCTCCCGCCCCCGAATCTGAAAACTGGACGACATATTCTGGCCACTAAAGGGAAGATGGGTCACCAACTCGGCTTCCAAGACTCCCGGCACACTCTCGAGCTGCTTTTCGAGCACCTGGAGAGCGGTTTGGATCTGGAAGGCCTCCCGGTAGCGATCTCCGGGAAACGTCAGGCGAAATGTCGTGACATTATTCGGCTCCAAACCGAGGTCAACATCGAGCAGAGAAGCCAGACTCCGAAGGAAGAGACCTGCCCCAACCAGCAAAATAATTGCCAGCGCCATTTCCGCGACTACAAAAGCGCTTTGAAGGCGTCGCCGAGGCACTCCAGCCGAGATCGATCTTCCACTATTGGCAAGCATCTCCCCGGCAGGAATGTGGGAGCTCTTCAGGGCCGCAGCAACCCGGAGAGGAGCCCCGCCAAGATCGAAACTCCTATAGCAAAGAAAACCACCTCGAAACTAAGCCTAACCTCACTAGTCCGTGGCAAGAAGCCCGCAAAGAAGGACCCTACCATTGACACCGTGAGCCGCGCTCCAATCAATCCGACGGTTCCTCCAACGAGCCCCTGTACGAGATGTTCGGCCACTACCTGCTGGAGAAGCCGGCGCCTACTGGCTCCCAGCGCCGAACGGATCGCCAGTTCTCGACTCCGTTGCACCGAGCGAAGAAGGTTGAGTCCGGCAACATTGGCGCAACCGATCAGCAGCAAAATCGCCACGGCCCCCATCAGCAAATAGAGAGGAGCCTTCGCCTCTCCCAGCAGAACCTCAGTCAGCGGGTCGACCCGCACACGCCAGGCTGCGTTGTTGGCGGGATACTCCTCAGCCAACTGGGCAGCTAGTAACTCCATCGATTGCTGGGCACGTTCAAGATTGATCTCGGGCCGCAACCGTCCAACCACTTGGACCGTGCGCCGACCGCGCCGATCAAGACTGGGAATGTCCAGTGCCAGAGGAAAAACAAAGTTGGCAATCAGCTGAGGAATTCGATAGTCCGGAAGGACTCCGATGATCTCGTACTCCTGCTTGTTGATGCGAAGATGTTTCCCCAGGACCTCGGAATCTCGAGCAAAGCGAGTTTCCCATTCCGCCTCGGCGAGCAATACAACCGGATCGGAGCCGGTGCTTTCTTCTTCTGCCCTGAAACTCCGGCCCAGGAGAGGTTCGATACCGAGAGCCCGGAAGTAATCAGAGGTCACTTGCCGGATGGGAACTCGAGAAGGCACACCATCAATGATCAGATTAGCCGTCCCACCTGAGTGAGCAGCCATCGCTTGGAACGCCTGCCCCATTTCCCTCCAGTCCCGAAAATTGGGAACTGAGACCGCAAAGGGTTGCACCTGGCGGGTCTCGATGACCCTCACAACCCTTCCCGGATCGGCGATCGGGAGGGGGCGCAGGAGAATTCCAAAAACCAGGGAAAACATCGAGGTGGCTGCTCCGATTCCGAGCGCCAAGGTGAGAATCGTTGCCAGGCTGCCTCTAGGTTTGCGGATCAGAATCCGTAGGCCGTGGAGAAAATCATGTCGCAAATGGCTCATCACCGGCTCTGCCTCCCTGGTCTGGTATCCACCGGGCGCCTCGGAATCTGCCGGGCGGCCGGTCATGAACGGTTCCATTCGCTCGTCGACCACCTCGAATAGATCCTCGAAGCCGCGCCCCAATCGTTTCAGCATCTGCTGGCGCATCGCCGGTCCCGGGAAATTGCGGTTCCCATTCAACAACCGAGAGAGATAGCTCTCACTCACACCCAACTGCCTGGCCCAGGTGCTCTGGGTAGCTCGGCTTTGGGCCATCTCCTGGATAAGTCGCTGGCGTTTCAATCTGATGCGCATCGTTCTCAGTTTGGCACGACGTGCCGCAATCATTCCTGACAGTTCAGACCCTAAATCGTCAAGACTGGATGAGTGGTTTTCGAATAAACCTGTGCCCGATCTTGCCAATTGGTGCTTAAAGTACTGTGAATGCAAGGAATCAGCTACCACCTCGCAGGGCCAGAATCGGTGACACGCCCATCCGCAAGAAAGGATCCTTGGACAAGTAGCACTTCAGGTCCAGTCTTCCGGCACTCATGGCAAGTGGCTTAACTTGTTCGGAATTGCGCCACGTGCCGTGCGCCGAAAATCGGCGCCCTGTGAACAAGGCGGAGAACCCGCATAATTCACGCGTTTTCGAAGCGAAGGGTCGGAAGCGCCACGCTGACAAGGTTTCATTCACGCCCGAGGGCCCCGCAGTCATAGTCATGCACTCTGTCGAGGAGCCCGAGGGTGGGGAACGCAGTCAGAGCGGATGATCCCGGCCCTGCAGCCGAAAACTCGTGCATTATCCGGGCTAAGGGCTTTCGCCAAGTTTTCTCTCCTGAATGATCCGGCGCAGCGTTGGGGGATGGGTTGACGTAAAACTTGACTCCTACGCTTGCCAAGGATTGAATTGAGCCCATGAACCGCCGTCAATTCAACCAAACCGTGGCTTTCACGGCTGCCGCCCCTTTTCTCCAGCAACGCTCCAAACCACTCAGTAACCGGGTCAATGGAGACCGGCTCAACACGTCGCTTATGCTGCTCTCCAAATTTGGGCGGAACACCCTGGGAGGAGTCGATCGAGTCGCCTACAGCGAGGCCGATCTGCAAGGGCGCGAGATGGCCATGAGACTAATGCGAAGCGCCGGTCTCGCGGTCCGCGTCGATGCTTCCGGAAACATCATCGGAGCCCGCGAAGCAGGCCGGCCCGGCCTGCCGGTCCTGGCCCTCGGTTCACATATCGATTCGGTCCCGCAAGGGGGCAATTACGACGGAGATGTGGGGGCATTGGGAGCGATCGAGGTAGCCACGACACTCCTCGAGCAGAGGATCCCAACCTGGCATCCGATGGAGTTCATCATCTTCGCCAATGAAGAAGGGGGTCAGACCGGGGCTCGCGCCATGGCCGGCCGACTGGCGGAAACTGATCTAGACCGGGTCAGCAGCAGCGGAAAGACGCTGCGCGAAGGAATCGCCTTCATCGGCGGGGATCCAAACCGGCTGGACGAAGTACGCCGGGTGGCCGGCGATCTCAAGGCCTATCTGGAACTGCACATCGAGCAAGGTCCGATTCTCGATTCGGAGGGGATCCAGATCGGAGTCGTCGAAGGCATCGTGGGCATCCATCGTTGGATGGTCACCGTCACGGGGTTCTCCAACCATGCCGGAACCACTCCCATGAACCGGCGGCAGGATGCTCTACTGGCAGCAGCGGAATTCATCCAGCTCGTCAACCGAAGAGTTCGCTCGGAGTCAGGGCGCCAGGTCGGTACGGTAGGTTGGATGGAGGTCGAACCCGGAGCCCCCAACGTAGTGCCGGGAAAGGTGCGCCTGACCGTCGAGATGCGTGACCTCGACTGGCCCAAAATCGACCGGCTGTTTGAGAGGATCCGATTCGAGGCCGAGGAGATCTCCGACCGGGCGCGCGTGCAGTTCGCCTATGAGGAGATTTATGACAATCCACCCCGTTTGACAGCCCCAGACCTCCAAGAGCGGATTCGCACCAGTTCTCAAGAGCTGGGCCTTTCCTACAAGCTCATGCCAAGCGGGGCTGGCCATGACGCGCAGAGCCTCTCCCACATCGTGCCGGTAGGAATGATCTTCGTCCCCAGCCAAAACGGGATCAGTCATTCGGCCGAAGAGTTCTCAACTCCAGAAGCGATCACGAATGGAGCCAATGTGCTGCTCCATACGCTGCTCAAACTGGATCAGGAGAACTAGGACTAGGGCAGGGAGGAGCCGAAATCCGAAGCACGAAATCTCTCAATAGGAGTCCCGCTCGGTCTGGCGAGCACTCCGTCCAAGGGACTTTGGCTCCCCACGGAAGGAGGGAAATATGGCAGGCACGCGATCATCCGCGCTGAATAGTCGAGTACTCCGATCCCCGCCACTATTTCCACCATCGTGCCGATCAAACGGGAGTGCCCTCAGAATCTAATGAGCCTTCATCTCAGCAAAGCCCCGGCCGGCCGTTGGCCGGATGATTCGAGACAGAAGCTTGAGAGCCGAGACCCGTTCATCAAGCGGACGAGTATCGCAATGGTTAAAAGTGGAAGCCGCCTTCGTGCGGCGAACTCCGGCATCAGCCAGCGCCGGATCCTCGGTTCGCCAAGCCGCTCTGGAGAGCGACCTGTTCGCCAGACGAAGCAGGCTCCCACGTTGTCTTTTGTTGGATTTCGTGGCCACTGCGACGGTTCTACTAGCCGTTCAAAAGACTCATCCTCAATCCCTTTCGACCGACTGGCTTAGTCATTTACCGAGGGGAACAATGATCAAGTTTCAGCTTAGCCCAGCCCCCGGCCGTTGGCCGGATGATTCGAGAAAGAAACTTGGGCAGCTTCGAGTTAGTCTAGGTGCGAGCTGTGGCAGTCAAGACCCTGGCAAGCACTGAAGCATCCACTGCTCGAATCTTAGCCTGGTCCCGAGTCGGCCATGATTCACTGGTGAGGTCCCCCAGGGGGACCATCCCGCAGCTTAGATTTAGCAGCATAGCCACCTCGGGCCGCAGCTCGCACATTCCTTATGGAGGTTCAACGATAGCATGAAAGCCAAGAAGAAGAGCAGGAGGAAGCGAGCCCAAAAAAGACAGCAAGCAGCCCGAGGGTTGGAGGTCGTCCATAGCCGGGTAGCAGGAGTCGATGCGGGGAGTCGAGAGCACTGGATTTGTGCCCCAGAAACAGAGGAAGGAGTGCCGAATGTGCGAGTATTCGGGACCACCACGTGCGAGTTGGAAGCCGCGGCGGGCTGGCTGCACAAACAAGGAGTCCAGTCGGTGGCCATCGAGAGTACGGGAACGTATTGGATTCCTTTATACGATCTGCTGGAAGAACGGGGCATCGAGGCAGTTCTAGTGGATGCCCGCAAGCTCAAGCGGGTTCCCGGTCGGAAGACCGATATGTTGGACTGCCAGTGGATTCAGAAGCTACACGCATGTGGGCTGTTGGAGGCTTGTTTCCGACCCTCGCCAGTGATTCGGGAGTTGCGAGCCCTGGCCCGAGAGCGGGCCAACTTGAAAGAAACGTTGGGATCGGTGGTCCAGCGAATGCAGAAAGCACTGGACTGGATGAATATCAAAGTTCACCAAGCCGTGACGGATCTGACAGGAGTGACGGGAATGTCTATTCTCCGAGCCATCGTGGCGGGAGAACGAGATCCCTTACAGTTGGCCCAGTTGCGAGATCGTCGCTGTAAAAAGAGCCAGGCAGAGATTGCCGAGCACTTGAAGGGCACTTGGATGCCCGAGCATTTGTTCAATCTCCAGATGCATCTGGAGCACTATGCGTATCGGCAACAGATGGTGGAGGTTTATGAGCAGAAGATCATCCAGCGTTTGGAAGAGTTGAGCCCGCCCCAACGTCAACAACAAGCGGTGCCGGTACATCCCAATCCCAACAAAGAGAAGAACATCAAACGACAGGGCTATCAGGAACTGCGCACGGCTCTGTGGCGGTTTACGGGAGTCGACCTGACCCGAATCGATGGTATCGGCCCAGAAGCCGCATTGACCGCAATCAGTGAAGTAGGATTCGACATCCAGCGTTTCCCCTCCACCAAGCACTTTGCATCCTGGCTGAAGGTTTGCACCCCCTTGGATCGTTCTGCCGGCAAAAGCCGCAAGCGTCGTGGAAGAGGTCTGGGATCGACCCGCATTGCCTGCACCCTTCGCATGTCGGCTTTGTCTCTGAAGAATTCCTCAACAGCTTTGGGTGCTTACTATCGGAGAATGGCTCAGCGCAAAGGCATGTCCATCTCCATTGGAGCCACTGCGCGCAAGCTCTCCGAACACATTTATCGGGCTCTGAAATACGGCCAAGAATACGTCGACCAGGGCGCTGAGGCCTATGCGGCCCGCTTTCAGCAGAATCGCCTCAAGTACGCTCAAAAGGTCGCAAAATCAATGGGTTACGCTCTTGTTCCGATGGAGGCTCCAAATCAAGTTTCAGCTTAGTGGTGCCTCCGACGTGCGCCGGATCATTCAGAAAAGAAACTGAGTTCCATGTCAGCCACAAAGGGGGGGATCATGTGGCAGAGGAAAGCCCTGTTTCAGAACCGTGGGCGGCGCCTTCTGAGGCGGCGATTCTATTGGAAATAGAATCTTTAGATTCGGGCCGAACGGTCCTCTCGCGGCCTGGGAAGGACCCCTCCCACACCTCCGAAACCATTTCAGTGCCATCCAGGGAGAGACTGTAAGACAGCCTGAGGTATCTCGTCCTCACAAATCAAGTTTCAGGTCAGGCACTGCGTCATCTCAGAAATGCGTCCCTCGTTGAATCGATTTCTTAGCTTACCGGAGTGGAATCACCGGAGTAAGCACATGTCCCTTTGCGGCGTGTCCCAGCACATGTCCCTTTGCGGCGTGTCCCAGCACATGTCCCTTTGCGGCGTGTCACCCACGAATGTCCCACAGGCAAGACGCCATGCGGAAGGTCCGCCAGAGAGACGGAGAGAATTGGTTTTCGCTCTTTTCATGACTCGCGCGTTTCTTATAGTAGGGGGGCTGCCTCCCCCGGGCGGGGGGTGTGTCCAAAAACAGCTTACCGGGGTCTTTTGGCCGCGGTCAGCCGGAGGGGCGCAAAATATGACCAGACCTTGCGTTGACCGGGGGCTCTCGTGGATCTCCGAAGCAGCCGCAGTGGCGCGAAGCCGAAATCCGAGCCTCAATCCTCCACAGCAACGATTTCCTCGACCTGCAGGATGTCGCCCTCTAGATTTCCGATCACACGCACCTTGTGATTGTCCTCCCGATGGGTGGAGCGAAAGTACTTTAGCGCCAGTTCATTACCCTGGGTGTCGAACTTGGTAAAGGCCTCTTCGGTCCAGAGTCCGAAACCCGTTTCAATGCAATCTGGCTCAAGAGCACAGACCGTGGTGTGAGCCACAATGCCCCCAGCTTTCCGGTCCTTGCAGGCCACCGTCATCACGTAACCGACTACCGTGGCAGGTTCAGCCAGGGTGAAGACGCCCCCCACTCCCAGCAAGACTACGAAGACCCAAACACTAACCCTGATTGCTTTCATCATCTGCTCCTGTATCAAGTAAACCTTCATGCGACGAGGATGGACGATTCCACCCATCTCTCCCCAAGATAATCTACAAAGAAACGAGATGCAAATTGCGAGAGGCGGCCAAGCGATGCGGAAGAAGTGTCGCCGATCTCGTGCGAGAGGCAATTCGTCAGGTGTGGCTCCGCCCTGAGGCGTTAGCCCGGATAATTCACGCGTTGTCGAAGCGAAGAGTCGGAAGCGCCGCGCTGACAAGGCGTTACGCCCGAGGGCCGCGGAAGCATAGTCGTGCACTCTGTTGAGCAGCCCGAGGGTGGGCAACGCAGTCAGCGCGGATGATCCCGGCTCTGCAGCCGACAACGCGTGCATTATCCGGGGTTAGGTCCAGTCGGAATCTGGGACGGGCCTGTTTCGAGAACCTCGGCCGAGCATGATTCCGTTTGGGACGAGATCTAACCGAAGGGAATTATAAGGCGTTTTACCCAAACCTAACACTAAGGCACACCCAGAATCAGGGGATGTCCTAATTTGAAATAAAAGTTCTAATCAGGGCGACTGCCAAAGAAATCAGAGAAACAGAAATGATGCCGATCAACCAACGGAGCAATGATGACTCTCTTGTGGCGATGAGCGTTTCGATTCCTTGAATGTCGGCTTTGGTTGCGAAGTTTTCTGTTCGTTCGTCGATACGAGCCAACAGCGTTTCAACGGCTCGCAATCTCTTTTCGACTCCATTCCCGCCTTCACCGCCAGAACGGGACGCCACGGTCGGAGGGTCGCCTACTGCCTGGAGTTTGGAAGAAGTCAATCTTGCTCCTCTGCTTTCCTTAGCCAGTCCCAAAGAGCGCGGCTACTATATCCAGAGTAGGATTTGTTGAGCTTGAAAACCACACCGTTGACGATGCGACTGTCTCCCTTTATACCTGCGTTGATTGCTACTCTTTCAGCAATCTCTTCACTCGAAACCAGAAACAAATTTTTAGACAGCTCAAAGTGATTAGGATAGCGTTCTTTTAGGCGCACTAGTGATTCGGGTTTGTCATCGTCAAGGAATACGACGAAGATATCCAATCGAAACCCCCTTTATCTTGGCATCTTATAACATTTGCCAAAAAGTCAAGCGCTCATTTCAAATCAGGACACTACACACCCTGGAATGGGTAGATTCGGGTGCTTACGTTTTCTTCTCTCGCTTCATGTAGCGCCACTGATCCCTGGGCTTGGGCTTCCCCATGAAGATGGTCTGGGCGATCTCTTCCGGGGTCGCGTCAACGTGGATCAGTTCCTCGAACTTGGATTCCCTCTTGGGTCGGGCTCGTTTGGAGTTATTCCCGTTCTCAGGCATGGTCGTTGTTTCCTCCTGTTCCATTCATCATAGAGCATGGCGGTGTCGCGATGGGAATTATATACCTAAGTTGCCAAGCTTAAGGAAGGGGGGAGGTGGGAAGAGAGCCCTAGTCGGAACCCTCGTTTTTCTCGGTGGATCTCTTCTTGATCTTGGCATCCGCAGCGGCAAAGATTGCTCGGGCCGCGTACTCCGGGGTCGAGTCGATGTTGAGAATCCGGCTTTTGGGGCGGCCTCGTTTCGGTTTCGATTCCTTCCCCTTCATCGCGTTAGAATCCATGCTCAGATACTAGCCCCGAACCGCCTCAGCGTCAACCAGGGCATAGGGCTTGACGCCCTTACCCATAAGTTAGACAATCTATGAGGCAAACTCCACAGGAGGGAGTACTCATGGCTGGACTCTTGGTCTTGCTCATAGCTGTCAGCGCACCCTTCGCGCAGTTATCGGATGCGGAGAAGTTGACTGCCATCGCAGCGCCTAGCTTCAGCGAGCACGAATCCACGCAACGGAGATTCGAGTTTCTGGTTAGAGAGTTTAACAAGTATTGCCCAGCTGAGACCAGCGGTGCCTCCGCAGCGGATATGCTTGTATTCTCACACGGCAAACTCAAAGACGCTGGGCTTGATAGTGAAGAAAGTCTGCTCGCGCTGGCGAACACCCTTCACCGAATGACGGCTGAAATAGCGGCTGCCGCAATTAGGCACGACTCCGATCCGCCGAAATGTTCTGAAATATGGACCATGTACCTCACGTTGAGATTGCGAGGTCAGCCTCCCACGGAAGCAAGGGAAGGCGTTACCGGGGTGGTGAGGAGGCTTTACGGGCCAAAAGACTAGTGTAGTGATACACTTGTCCCTGACGCAAAAAGACCGGGCTAGTGGCCCGATCTTTTTGCCCTGCTAATCAAGCTTTGGAGCCACAGCAGGTACGTTCTAGATACGGTAGTACGATTCTACCGTTAAAACGTTTCAAGTCAAGTGGTTCTCTAAAAGGAGAGCCATATGGCTTTGACACTCGCCGAATTACTTTTCCACCTACCCGAGAAAGACCGTGAGTCCTGTCTCCGGCTTCCCAAGATCAACCAAGAACAACTCCGTCAATACATCCTGTCGTCGGAGTGTCTCCCCCGGTCTAAAGACGATCTAATGTGCGCTCCGGGGACGGTCTCCGGTCCAGCCATCGGGCGCACCAGAACAGTGGTTCGTGGGTTCGTTGACTTGATTCCAAATTAGGGGAATTACAATGACTATGAGTCGCGATGATCCGTTCCAGAACCTGTCAACTACGCAGTTCCAAGAGGAGATCGAGAATCAATCCACTCTCGAACTAACTTCCTTCCGGCTTCTGACGTGCGACCAGAACAAAGAACTCGCCATCCTTCGCGTGCTAGGTCAGGAGGAATCTCGTCATCAGAGATTTGATCCGAGGAAATCCACTGAGGTTCAGTTTTCTTTGAGTCGAGATGATCTTGTATCGATGCTACGGGATTGGCTGAGGCATCTGCATGAAACCCCGGAGGATCGGATCGCCGATTCCCTTGAACGGATTGAAGGTCAACTTCAGCGGATGGGTCAATCGGCTTGACCGGGAAGTTAATCACTTCTCCCATGCTTTGCTCATATCGCGCGTGTCAAAATTCCCGGTTCCTGGCCCACCCTGCTAAACACGCAAGCATTGTAAAAGGATGTAATCAATGACACACTTCGACGAAAAGTACCAAGAAATAGAACGGCTGAAGGGCGAACTGGCGGCTTCATCCGCCGCTATCGTCTTCTTGTTTAAAATTATGATTGATCTTGGTGGTGGGGGCGACTACCGTTCCAAAATTATTTCCAAGATCAACAGATTTCCCATCGACTCCACTGTAAATGATGACTGGATCGATGGAGTTAACCGCTTCAAGAAGCGCCTCTTGGATGGTCTCTCGGACGATCTTCTTAATAGAACCGACTGAATCATATTTTTCTGAAATTGGAGAATCTAAGCTAGACATAGCAACTCCTTTCGGTTAAGTTATTACCGACCGAAGGGTTGCTTAAACTTGAGTTTTCGCCCCGCTCTGGCTGCTAACCTGCGGTGCGTTTCTTGCGACCATCCTACCTTACCAGATCGTTATACCGCAACCGCTTTCCGTCCATGCCCTTAGCCACTTAGGCCATCTGGTCGATGGTATCCAGGGAGCGGATGTTGTGCCGTCCTGAGAACTCGTTGACATACCGTTGCAGGTGCTTCTCGCTCATGCGGTGATAGGTGCCGTAGTAGCCTCGCTTCAGCATGGCCCAGAAGGATTCGATACCATTCGTGTGGGCCTGACCCTTCACAAATTCCCTGACGCTGTGACGGACGGAAGCATGCTCGAAATCTAGCCAGAGCCGATTGTAGCCGCCGTGATCGTCCGTGTAGACCGTTGATCCTGGCTCGACACGATCCTGGATGAAGCCTTCTAGTTCCTTCTGGGTGGTTCCCTGAATGACCGAAGCCTTAACCTGATTGGTGGTTCGGTCCTTAGCTCCGACGACTGGAGTCTTTCCAACTCCCCCACGACCAGCGTAAAGCCTCTTGTTAGAATGCTTGTTCTTCTCTTTGCCGCCGATGTACGTTTCGTCCACTTCCACGGGTCCGGTGAATCCAGGCAAGCGGCCTTTCCCATCTGCGAAGTTCTCACGAATCCGGTGGGCCAGGTGCCAGGCTGAGGGTTGGGAAATCTTCAAGTCACGGTGGAGCTTCATGCTGGAAACTCCCTTGATGTTGGTGGCTATTAGATACATAGCAATGACCCAGACCCGATAGCCTAGATTGGAGCTATGCATCAGAGTATCGGTCTTGGCCGAGAAATCCTTGCGGCAGTCGCGGCACCGATAAGGTTGGGGCTTTCTGGTCTTGCGGACCTGAACATTGTCCGAACCGCACCCAGGGCAATGTACCCCGTGCGGCCAGCGGTTTTCGGTAAACCACTTCTCAGCCGTTACATTGTCGGGGAACATATCAAACAGTTCCACCAGCGACAAACCCTTTCTGAACGCCTTGCCAGGAGCTTTCTTCTCTGTTTTCATGAAACTATTTTACCCAAGAGGTGTGACAGTTTTGGGTAAAACCCCTTATAATTCCCTAACCGAATCGATGCGACAGCGAGAGAAAGTCTTCGTCGACAGTGGAGCATGGATCGCTCTGGCTCTGACAAGGGACTCTTTTCATGATCGATCGTTCGCACTATGGACTCTCCTTTTAGACGCTGCCGCACGGCTTCACACTTCAGTTCCTGTGGTCATAGAAACCTTCTCCTTTCTCGAGCGCAACGTCCGGCGCGAGGTGGCACTGCGGTGGAAAGACAGGCTCAATGAACTCGCTGGTTTGAAGGTGTTGGAGTGTGAGATCGATGATCTGGAAAATTGCTGGGCTTTCTTTCAGCGTCAGGATCTACACAAGCTGTCTGCCGTCGACGCGACGAGTTTCGTCCTCATGAAACGGCACAGAATCAGCCTCACCTTCACTTTCGATCACCATTTCGCTTCCGTCGGATTCCGGATTGTGGGTTAACGGTTCGCATAGCGGCGGTTACCTGGATCTTTGGCAGCTTCCCTTCCAGGTACTCTTTCAGGGCGGAAGCATTGTTCAACACTCGTTCCCGCGAGCCGAACAGGAGCACCAGGTCGGAACTCTGGGCCAGCTTACCCAACGAGTGGACGATCTCCGGATGCTCGTCGAGTTCATTGAAGTAGCGACGTTTGAATTCCGGCCATTTCTGGGGGTCGTGTTGGTACCAGCGCCGGAGCTGGTTCGATGGGGCCACTTCTTTCATCCACTCGTCGATTCGGGGGTCCGCGGAACGAATGCCTCTTGGCCAAAGGCGATCGACCAGGACTCGTACTCCGATGGGTGGAGCCTCCGGATCGTAGATTCGATAGGTTTGGATTGCCATTCTTGTGTTGTCCTGTGAGGAGGAAATGCTCGTGACAGGCAGGATGCCTGTGCTACTTTAGATTCCTTTCCGTGTAGAGGGAGAGTTCCACCAGCCTTTCCAGTAGCTGTTCTGGTGAGTAACCGGGAAAATTCCGAAGCACCAGTTCCTTGCTGAACAGGCGAACAATGTAGCGCAACTTCAGTGCTTTAGTGGCCGACGCATAGACGAAATCGTGATGGCCACTGTTGATGACAATCAGGTTGCGCTCCTCGTCAAAACGGGAACGCCACAACTCTCCCGGAGCCCTCTCGAATGTGTAGCCCGGCATCCCCATTTTCGGTGTTACCGGCTCTCGATCGGGGGACGGAAGGCTGTCGGCTACGGTCAGGAGCGCCTCCGCCGAACATTCGGTAGGGTGCTGGAACACAGTCACCTTTACCCGCGTGCGACCCGGCTCCTCGGGAGCCTGGAACGAACAGATTTCGCCGTCGCTATTGTCGAGACTTCCCTCCCCTTCCAGGATCTCCCAATGAAAGATCAAGTCCTCCTCGACGATACGGTTAGATCGGTCACGGGCAAGGGCCCTGAGGTTGCGCTCCGTATCGACCGCGACGACACTCGAGGTCGGAGACACCGCGACCCGATACAGGGGACCCGCGTATTCAAAAAACCGCTTCTGGCCTGGCTCCTCTTCTTGTGATTCGAGTGGCGAAGAACCATCGGCATCAGCTTCCTGTCTTTGAACTTCCGGAAACCCGGTGACGCTACCTAACTTGGCAGCTCTGCCGTCTGCGGCTCTGGCTTGAATCGAGAACCAGTCGTATTCCTCCGGCGGCAGGGCCAATAGAGCCTCTCTAAACGCCTTCCGGATCGTCTTCAACATCTCTTTGCTGGCCCGTTCCTCTTCCGCCTTCTCCTGTTCTTCGAGGATCAACCGGAGATACTCCTCCACCGGCTCCAAAGCTTTCAGGAACATGGAGAAGTATTGATCGCGAATGATCCCGGTGCGAGTGCCGGGCGTCAGATTCAGAAACGGGGCATCAATTAGACCCTCCAACCGGTCGTGAGTCCAGGGATCTCGGTTCAAGCTTTCCAAGTCGGTGATCCTGGCAAGGACCCGAGTCCCCATCCGATACAGTCCAACTCCACCGGACGAGGTAGGCTCAGTCAGATAGAGTTCGACGCGCAGGTCCTCTTCTGTCAGCAGGCTTCCCCGCAGCTGGATGCGGCGCCCCTCGAACTTCCTGGGGCGCACCCTATATTCCTTGCGCGCGGTCCGATCCACGATCCGGATTTGCACCTGCGACCGCCGAATGCGGTCTCTCAATTCCGAGGACAGGTACCACTGGATCTTCTCTCCACTGAATTGCCGGATGCCGGTTAGCAGAGGACTGATCAGCAGCTCGGTGCCCGGAGTGGCGAATAGTTTTCGGGTCCGATTCACCGAATAATTGGGGTCCCCTTTCTTCATGAGCATCCGATACATCCGCCCATCCGAACCGGATGACGTCAGATGCAACTCTTCACCGACCGTCCAGAAGCTAAGCAGACCAATCCCGAATTCCCCCTGAATCCCTTCTGCACCCCGGATCTTCAGTTTCCGCTTGATGGAATCGCAGATATGAGTGGCCACGTACTGTAAATTAGGAATTCCTTCTCGATTGCGAGGGATCCCTTCCCCATCGTCGCTAATCCGGAGGTAGTGCTTGCCGTTTTGGCGGCCTCGGGTAATCGAGACGTTGCGAGCCCCGGCATCGATACTATTCTCGACGAACTCGGCCACCGCTTTCAGCGGGTTGCTCTGGGACAGGGCGATAATCGTGATGGCATTCCAGTCATCTCCAATCCGTAGCTTTCCGGTCGGTTTACCCATGGCTTGATAGGAAGGTTAGCACACACCAGATGACGGGTTTCGCTGGGGGCACCAATGGCGAGAATGACACCCATAAAAGAGGAACGACTATGCTGGAACTAGAATCCCGATGACAACCTGGGAGGTTACTACAAGGCAGGATGGGTCGCCACTCGGTTGATCAAGCATCATTCGGAGCGCCGCTTCTCTATCCAAAAGAATACTATTGTACTAGTTGACTAGTACAATAGTTAGTTGATACATTTGGAGCATGCCCACCAGATTCCGGATCGATCGGACCGGTGCCATTCCGGTCTACGTCCAACTGGGTGAGCAAATCCGACTGCTCATCCATCGGGGGGTACTGAAACGGGGGGATCCCATGCCGACGGTCAGAGCGTTGGCGGTTGAGCTCGGGATCAACGCCAATACCGTCACCCGGGTATATCGGGAGCTTCAGCAGGAGGGTCTGCTCAGGCTCGACCGGGGCATCGGCACCTTTGTCGATCGAGCGACCAATGCTTCAACTCTGGCACGTCGAGATTTTCAACGCATTTCAAAGCGTGCCAAGAGTCTGGTGACGCTCTGCCGTGAGTCGGGACTCACCTTGCGTGAGCTTTCCCAGCTGATCGACAACACCTGGAAGGAGACACTTGATGAAAGGTAGATTGAACCCCATTGCCAATCTGATCATGCTGGCCATTGTCCTGATTATGATCGGGTGTGTATTTGTCCTCGAGCGGCCGATGGTGGCGCTGCTGGTAGCGCTGCTGGGGACCTATGTCAGCTTTTCGCCTCGCATGCTGCGGGAATGGGAGCGGGGGGTGCTGCTGCGCCTGGAACGTTTCAGCAAGGTGCTGGGGCCGGGCATGAACTGGACGTTTCCGGGATTTGATCGACTCTCGGCGACCGTCGACATGAGAATTCGTTCCACACCGTTTTCAGCCGAAAAGACGCTCACCAGGGACACGGTGCCGGTGAACGTGGACGCGGTACTGTTTTGGGTCGTGACGGATGCCAAGCAAGCGATCGTCGAGGTCGAGAACTACCAGTCTACTGTCAGCTGGGCTGCCCAGACAACATTGCGCGACGTCATTGGTCAGACGGAATTGGTTCGTATGATCGCGGATCGCGAGAACATCGACCGGCAGTTGCAAGAGATCATCGATGCCAAAACCACAGACTGGGGCGTGACGGTCCAATCGGTCGAAATCAGGGACGTCCGGATTCCCGGGGCTCTCGAAGATGCCATGAGCAGAAAGGCGCAGGCCGAGCGCGAACGGGAGGCTCGCATCATTCTAGCCGAGTCGGAGGCGCAGGTGGCCGACGAGATGGAAAAAGCGGCGGGGATCTATCAGCGCGATCCGGTGGCCCTGCAAATCAGAGCCATGAACATGACCTATGAGTCAATCAAGGAACGGGGAGCGCTGATGGTGGTCCCCAGCAACATGGTGTCGTCGATGAGTGGTTTTGTGGGGTTGGCGGCGGCAGGATTTGAAGCTCCCAGCCAGGCTTCACCCAATCCGCAGCAACCCGGCGATGGTGGCGCCTGATGTTCTGGATGCTGGGTCAGCATTCGCTTCACGATATTCGGCTCCAGCTCGTCGATCAGCGTATCGAGCAGACCTCCCTATTTCCTTTCTTCGACCGAGAGGGCGCCATCCGGGCGCTGATGCTGATCTCCCAGGACAGCGGTGACATCGCTCTTGTCCCATACCGGCCGGGCCTTTTCTTGCACCGCCTGTTCCGACCCAGCCGCCTGGATCTGCGGAGAGCCGACTTGAGAAACAGCCGTTTCCGGGATGCGCACCGGCTGGCTCGTCTTTGGCACTTTGACCCGTGGTGGGTACTGGCAGACAAGCGGTACGCCCATCACTCGGCGGTTCCGACCCTCCGTGCGACCAATATCGTCGGATTTGATAAGCCCTTTGATCGCATCTGGTTCGACTCTGTGCTGAGCCGGGCCCTACTGGTGGCGAGCGGACGCGGTGAAGCAACAAAAGTGAAGCGTTTTTCGCCCGGTCTGCTGGATAAGGCTGAGGGCAAACGTAGTCGGTCGATCTCCCAAGCGACGGCCGAAAAGAGCAGCTCAGAGTGGAGACTGCGGCCTTTTTGGGAAACAGCCGGAGGGGCGACCCAGGGCCTACCCGCACTGCGACCCACAAGGTGGGGGACGCCGGGGAAGTCACGCAGCACCAGGAAGGTGTCACTTCATGTCAATCATAGAATTCTCAACTGAGGAGAAAGAGATTATTGTCCGCCAGATCAAGCGCTACTTCCAGGCAGAACAGGACCGAGAAATTGGCCGGTTTGAGGCCGAATTCCTGTTGGAGTTCTTCTCGAAGGAGATTGGACCCTACTACTACAACCGAGGTTTGTCCGACGCCAAAGCCGTTCTGCAAAGCAGACTGGAAAACATAGACGAAGCTCTCTACGAGATCGAGAAGCCGACTGAATTCACGAAGTAATCACGCGAAGTGCGTCAACCAGAAATGCCCGTCCTTCCGAGGAGAGTCCCTTTTTGTGTCTCCCGCTGGTAGCCTTGACATTTATAGTCTGGTCTGACCAGACTATAAGCGTGAGGACACCGCATGCAAGTCACTAACATTTCGGAGGCCAAGGCCCAACTCTCCGCGTTAATCGAAAAGGTGCTAGCCGGTCAGGAGGTCATTATTGGAAAGGCCGGAAAGCCCGTGGCAAAGCTGGTCGCCTATCACCGATCCGAGGAACGCCGCCAACCCGGCGCCTTACGAGGCCGTATTGACATAGCACCTGACTTCGCCGACTTGCCTGAGGATATCGCCAGCGCCTTTGGAGTGACCAAGTCCTGAGATGAATCTCCTGCTCGACACACACGTTCTCTTGTGGTGGTTGGGAGACGACCCGGCTCTGTCGAAGAAAGCCGCTGGCGCAATCGCGGATGGCTCAAACCTCGTTTTCGTCAGTGCGGCAACCGTTTGGGAAATCCGCATCAAAGTGTCTATCGGCAAGCTATCCATCCCGGACGACTTTGGAGAGGTTCTTTTGCGACAGGCGCTGGAGGAGATGCCCGTCACCTGGAAGCACGCCGAGGCTCTCGCAGGTCTGCCATGGCATCATCGAGATCCCTTCGACAGAATGCTGGTCGCCCAGGCCAAAGTGGAAGGGCTAACACTGGCGACGCGTGACGCTCACCTCAGGAAATACAGGATTCCGATCATCCGCGCCTAAGAGCCCATGCAGATCGACGAAAGGAGTTCTGGCTCTCGTCACCGAAGGTAGTTACCAGGGAATCGCCCTGGACGATATTGGAATCTACCTCCAACGGGGTAGAATCGAGGCGGCCCGAGGAGTGGACGCACCGGCATTACGATCAGGCCCCCTGGCCAAGCACAGGCCAGCGGTGGTTCCGATTGCAGCTCAGCTGGCTTAGAATCAAACCTGTGCGAGATCAAAGGAATCTCACTCTCATGCGCTCAGCCAGATTCCGAATCATTGCCGTCACTTTAATGTTGGTCTCCGCGGCCGGAAGCGCCCAGGACTCGAAACAGGACTTGCGTGTCAACAAGGGCCGCATCGAGGAGCGGATCAAGATGCTTTCCCGATACGGTCGCAATGAAGATGGCGGGGTTGATCGGGTCGCTTTTAGCGATGCAGCTATTGCCGGACGAGCCTTCGTGCAACGATTGATGCGCGAAGCAGGGCTCTAGGTCAGGGTTGACGCTGGAGGCAACATCATCGGGCGGCGTGCCGGCAGGGACAAACAACTCGCGCCGATCATGTTTGGCTCGCACATCGATTCGGTACCGGGCGGAGGCAACTACGACGGGGATGTGGGCTCCATCGGCGCCATCGAGGTCGCCCAGGTCCTGCATGAGAATGGGATCCTTACCCGACACCCACTCGAAGTCGTGGTGTTCTCTGACGAAGAGAGTTCCTTTCTCGGTAGTCGCGCCATGGTGGGGGACACAAGACATGAAACGTTAGAGCTCATGAGTCACAGTGGAAAGACCGTTGCCGAGGGGCTGAGGGCAATCGGAGGCGATCCGGAACGAGTGAACACGGCCCGACGGAACCCGGGAGATCTCACCGCATTCATCGAACTCCATATCGAACAAGGCGCCATACTCCATGACGAGGAGATCGACATCGGCGTCGTGGAGGGCATCGTCGGTATCCGATGGTGGGACGTCGTGATAACGGGCTCCGCGAATCACGCCGGAACGACCCCCATGAACAAACGCCGGGATGCGATGCTGACAGCAGCCGAAGTGACTCTGGCGATCCATCGTATTGTCACCAGCGAGCCGGGAAGTCAGGTGGGTACAGTGGGACAGATCCAGGCTGAGCCGGGAGCTCCTAATGTGATCCCGGGAAAAGTCATCATGAGTCTCGAATTGAGGGACCTGTCGGCCGACAAGATCGAGGCTCTTTTCCAGAGGATCGCGGCGGAAGCAAAGGTGATCGCGAACAATCGAGGTACGCGCGTCGAGTTCAAGGAACTCGATGGGGCCGCAGCCCCTGTACCCACCGATTCCCGCCTGCGCACCCTCATCGCCGAAGCGGCGCACAACCTCGGGCTCCCCTTCAAAACCATGCCCAGTGGAGCGGGTCATGACGCACAGAACATTGCCAGGATCACGCCTGCTGGCATGATCTTCGTGCCCAGTGTCGACGGCATCAGTCACTCCCCCAAGGAATTCACCACACCAGAGCACATGGCAAACGGCGCCAACGTTTTGCTGCACACCGTACTCGCAATCGATAGAAGCGAGAACCAATGACTCGAACTCAATTAGCACTCGGATCGATGGGCAGCTTCGTCGAAATGGGAACCATGATGATTTTGCACAGAGTTGCTCCAAACTCGAATTCGGCGTAGAAGGAACGGCCGTGGAAGCACGCCATGCTTTGTAGGAGCCCAGATGTGCCGGCGAACTCCGCGCTCCTGGAAGGAGAGCTTTGAGCAGGGCACAGTACCGGTGCTCAGAGCGCAGGAAGGGTCCGGGGGGGGCGGGTACAATGCCCTGCCTGAGGGGTCCCTGTGCCGAATTCGGCCTGGACAGCCGGGTTCGTCAGCAAATCTAACTCCTACAAAGCGTGGATCGGCTCTGAGGAGGCGAAGCAGACAAGACTCAAGTCAGAGGGTGATCAAGTTTCAGCTTAGGTTGACGCAAACTCCCGGCATGTCTTCTCCGGGCCTCGTCGGTTTGAGGCGCAGTGAAACTTCGTTGGGAGTCCGGATAATTCAATCTGCTTCTCCACGCGCGCAGTTGATCGGGTCGGCTAAAAACGTCTCCAAGAAGGGCTCGAGGGGCTGCCCGTGATCGAAATACTCCAGCTCAAAATCCGGAGTCCGGTTCACCCGGCCGCGGATGGTTGTCGAGACGACGGCGGATGAGCCTCATCCCGTCGTGCTCGTCGATGATAGTGCGTCCAGCATCCATTTCTTAGAAGTTGCCTTTCCGCAAATCCCCGGCTGTCGGTGAAAGTTGATGTTTCGGCGTCATTTCCAGACCTCGCGTGCGACACGTAGGAAGTTTCCCCCCAGAATAGCGGTCAAATCGTCCTCGCGATAGCCCAGCCGACTCAGTCGATTCACTATTGATTCCAACCGCTCCGGCTCTATGAAATCCAAGCCTGCTCTGTAGCCCGCTTCATCTGGAAAAGTGCTGCCCATTTTGCCCAGGTATTCGGCAAGTTCTTCGCGGTCGAAAACATAATCGAGACTGATCCCGACATGTTGGCTCCCGACGACTTGAACTGAGTAGTCGACGTGGCGCACGAATGTCTCCGTCGAAATGTCGTTGTCTCCTAGAAAAATGCCGATTCCGTTGATTCCTACCACACCACCGGTGGCAGCACATTCTCGGATGACTCGATCGGAGACGTTGCGCGGATGGTCCTTGAGAGTCTTTGGGTTCGAATGGGACAGAATGACGGGGCCCTCGGCCAACGACATCGTCTCGAGAGTCGTTCGCTCACCGCAATGGCTGCAACAGGTCACCATGCGCCGACCCGTGCCATTTCGGCAATCACCTCGCTCCCGAACTCGGTGAGACCAGAATCGGTGTCATGGCAACCTCCGGCCGCTCTGTTATTGCGGTTGTAGGCCAGTAGCATCCAGCGCACTCCGAGGTCATAGTAAAGCTGGATCATGGTTAGTTGTCCGTTCAGCGCATTGGCGCCTTCGATGTCAAAGGCGACAGCAAGTTTTCCGGTATCTTTGGCACGCAGGATGTCGTGTACGGTTGCAGCTAAGACGTAATCGTTCGGGTTGGCTGCAATCCATGAACGGAAATGCGCCAGCATCTGCAGGGTCTGGTGCCAGGGCAACCCGTCGATTCCGACGTTTAGGCTCAACATATCAAAGCCGTCCGTCCGGTAGCGTTCGAGCTGCGGCAAGAAACCGGTGTCACCGGGCCGCAAGGGCATACAGCCGTGGTTGTCCCAAGCCAGGGTTCCAGGTGGAATCATGAAAACTCTGCTTCCTTTGCGTCTCCGCGGGCTGCCAAATTAACTGCCAGCCAACTATTCACGCGTTTTCGAAGCGAAGGGCCGGAAGCACCGCTCTGCAGCCGAAAACTCGTAAATTATCCAGCTTGGAACCGATTCGGGTCAAAGGGATTCAATGAATCCCCGATTGAACGATGCTCCAGCATATCGGCGATCGCGACTGCTGTGGCGGGCGCCAGGGTTACTCCGAGAAAGGCATGACCGGTAGCAATGTAAAGATTCGGCTCTTCTCCAAGTCGCCCGATCAGGGGGAGACCATCAGGAGTCATGGGCCGCATCCCGGTCCACTTCAAGGTCGATCTTCCCTTTTCGATTCCCGGAACAAAAGAGGAAGCGCCACGCATCATTGCCGATACCCGCTTCGCATCGAGATGGGCATTCAGACCCGAAAGCTCCATCGTCCCAGCCACTCGGAGCGCTCCATCGAAAAGGCTCACGGCAGCTTTCGCTTCGCCCAGGAATAGGGGGTGTCGCAACGACAGGTCAGGATCTCTTATTGTCACGCTATAGCCTTTGCCGGCCTGTAATGGAATCTTCTTCCCCATCAGACCCGCGAGCTTCTTCGACCAGGCTCCGGCGCAGATGAGGAACGCATCCGCCTCTACTTTTCCAATGTTGCAATCGAGGCATTCGAGATGGCCTTTCCCGTTGAGTCGAGGCACGACATCGACGCCTGACCTGACCTGCACTCCCTGTTTTGGAAGTCCGGCCAATAACGCGTGTGTAAAAGTTTCAGGCCGAATATGTCTCTCCTGTTCGATCCACAGGCCGGCCCCAACCCGATGGGACACGGCCGGCTCGAGAGCTCTTACTTCGCGGGGTGCGAGAAGTTCCGGGACCCGGTAGCCATGTTCTCTTAAGTTCCCAAGGTCCTCAAGCAGATGGCTGGCCTTGGACGGATCGAGAAACAGTGCCAGCAAACCACTACGGTGCATTTCGAATTCGAGTCCATCCCTCTCGAGTCGATCGAATAGCTCAAAGGTCTTGTGGTTGAGTGAAGCAATCGCCTGGAGTCCGGACTGATAATCTCTTGGGTTACAATGTTTCCAAAAGCGCAAAAGCCAGCTCACCAAGTATGGCAACGCCGAAGCCTTGATATAGAGAGGACTCTCGCGCTTGAAGATCCAGCTGGCGGCTCCCCACTTCAACTCGGGTGAGGGGAGCGGGGCCGACAAAGCGGGGACGAGCCAGCCGGCATTCCCGGAGGAACAAGCCTTTCCCGGTTGACTCCTCTCCAGAACGATGACATCCAGCCCTCTTCTGCCGAGCTCGTAGGCACAGGTCAGGCCGATTACTCCCGCCCCGATGACCGCTACCTTCATCTTCCTTCCACTTCCGAGCAACCCGCGGATCGTTTAAGAAGGAAACTGGAATTGCTTCCTCGCTCACGCTTCGGGCTCCGTAGGAATGCTTCGAAGCTCACACGGCGCTGGCATGCGTTAGTGATGCCGCCGATGATCGCCTTGCCTCCCGAAGTGACGGCGGGATCTCCGTATGTCTCATTCAGTCGGGTGTACTTTTCCAACGCTCCCGCAGGCTAGGCCTGCGGAGAGAGGTTGAGCATCGGAGAGGCACTGCCACATGCCAACTGCAGAGAGATGAAAAGAAGAATCAGGCCCCTGGTTACACTATTCGGACAAACTCCTCGGAAGGGACATCGAATCACGACTCGATTCTGAGTCAGCAGCTCCACACAAAGCAAGTGCCGGCGACCCTGTCGCGCCGCCTCGGAGCATTCCTGTGCAAAAGGTGTGCATTTATTGTGCACTGTCTGTGTAGAAGGTGTGAAGAGGCCGTAAGCTTAGCTCCTCACAATTTGCCTCGCCGCCTCGGTTCCAGCTCACGCATTGTAGGAGTCTGCTTCAGAGCGGCAAAGCAATCAAGATTGCGGGCAAGGATGGAGCCTGTCCACGACTTCGGTGGCAGATCGATGCGAGCTAGAGCAACTCGACGACCGTTCCTCCTTTGGCGGCAACTGCCCGCTCATAAGCAATCGCAGCGGCGGCAACGTCCTGCAAGGCGACTCCCGTGCTGTCGAAAACAAAGCGCTCCTCGGCCGACACCCGGCCCGGCTTCCTACCGCAGACGATGTCTTGCAATTCGCCGTGCACACCGGCCCGTGAGACAGCTCCGGCAGCCAACGCGTGGTGCAATTCGCCAATCGTGGCGCATTGTTCCAGATGATCCACTACGATCCGCGATTCCCCCAACAAGTCGACTTCCAGTTCTTGCTTTTCTTCGCTGTCGGCTCCCACCGCGGCAACCAACGCCCCAGCCGCGATATCTCCCAACCCCAGTAAGGGATCTCGGGATGGCGTGCAAGTGACGGTAATCTCGCTGCGACGTGTCCCCTGCGAAAGCTCGTCCGGACCCAGTACCTGGACTGCGATTTCTGGGGCGAGCTCCGAAGCCAGAGTGTGTGCTACTGACGGAACCAGATCATGCAGATAGGCCTTCTTGATAGGACGGACGCGGCGGATTGCCGCCAGCTGCACCCGACCTTGGAGCCCACAACCACAAATCGTGATTGTCTCGGCATCCCGGCGGGCCAGATACTTGGCGGCCACAGCTGTCGCAGCCGCGGTGCGAATGAGCGTGATGTAGCCGGAATCCATGACCGCCAACGGGCTCCCATTACAGGCGTCGCAGAGGACAATCAGACCTTGAATGCGGGGCAACCCGAAACGCTCCTCGTTGTGGTAAAAATTGCCATTGAGTTTGGCCGCGTAATAGGGACGACTCCCCAATAGACCGGCAGCCTTGATGTGAAACCGGCCTCCCTCCACATGCGCACCCAGCACTCCGGGCGGAATCGCTCTCCCTTCCGCATGGGCCCTAAAAGCCTCTTCCACCGCCGCTATGCACTCTTCGAGGCTGAGCAACTGCTCGAGCTCCCGACGCGCCCGGAGTAGGATGCCCCGATCGACCGAGGACGATTGGGCCGGCGGCAGGGCGCCACCTTCTATCGATGTTCGCTTTTCTTGCTCCGGTGTAGACATCTCATAGCCCTCTCTGTTCTTCGTTACCGTCGAGTCCGGTGACAACCGATGTTCTTTTCCCCTTCAGCCAACCAATCAAATGCCCACCACGACGGCGGAAAAGTCACTTCACACGGCACCTCGGAGCAAACCAAGGAGACCGCCCCCCAACACGATCCAGAGCACATCGGCCCGGAGCCTCCAGAGAGCAAGGAAAGCAGCTGTCGCCATCAGGAAGGCGAACCAGTCGACCCTCCCCTGCAGATCTTCCGGAAAGAGAACCGCGGCGCCAAAAACCAGGGCCAAGTTGAGGATCACCCCGACCACGGCAGCGGTAACTCCGCCCAATGAAGCATCGAGCGCCCGATTCGAGCGCAGCACCTCTATATAGGGGGCTCCCAGAAAAATGAAGAGGAAACAGGGTAGGAAGGTTACGAACGTCGTTAATAGAGCCCCAATGACGGCGCTCGCCAAGGGAGTGAGTCCCGCTACCGGGTGGTTCCAGGCGGCCATGAATCCCACGAACTGAACTACCATGATCAAAGGACCGGGAGTCGTCTCAGCCAGAGCAAGGCCATCCACGGTCTGGCCATGAGTTAGCCATCCGAAAGTCCCGACGGCTGCCTGCGCCACATAGGCCAAGACTGCATAGGCTCCCCCAAAAGTGACGAATGCGGCCTGGGTGAAAAAGGCGTACTCATCGACAAAGAGGCTGTTCCGGCCCACCCAGACGACGAGCACCGCCAGACCGGCGAACCAGAGAAGAGCTCCCACCGCTAGAATGAGCAAGGACCGGCGGGCAGAGGGAATAGTGTGAGGCGCTGCTGGAGCTTCATCGTCGATCACCAGCCCGCGGCCAGTCCCTTGCTCAGGCGAGGCAGTCTCGCCTTCCGACGCGTGGTTGCTTGCCGAGCGCCCAGCCTCAAAACGCGATCCTATCCAACCCACCAGCCCTGCCAGGAGGACAATGAGCGGAAATGGAATGCCCAAGAACCAGATTCCAATGAAAGCGCCGGCCGAGATCGCAATGTGAGATCGCCGCCGAATCGCGCGCCTCCCGATCCGGAACACCGCTTCACAGACAATCGCCACGACGACCGGCCTGAAGCCTGCCAGGGCGCCCGCCACCAGAACGGTGTCTCCGTGGGCGGCGTAGACATACGACAAGCACAACAGGACGAAGATAGAAGGAAAGACGAAGAGCCCTCCGGCAACGATTCCGCCCGGAATTCGGTGCAGTAACCAACCTACATACGTCGCTAATTGTTGGGCCTCGGGTCCGGGAAGGAGCATGCAGTAGTTCAGGGCGTGCAGGAACCGATCCTCCGAAATCCAACGGCGCCGCTCTACCAACTCGCGATGCATGATGGCTATCTGTCCGGCCGGACCGCCAAAGGAAATAAAGCCCAGCTTGAACCAGAACCCAACAGCACTTCTGAAACTCACCTTGGGAGAGTGGTCGGAACTGACTAGTCGGGTGGTGGCCTTTGTCAAATCTGATTGCAACTCACTCGCCTCTTCCTGGTTTGTATCTATTCGACTGATACACTAGTATGTAACAGTTGTTTCAGTCAAATCGGACAGGCTCCTAGGCACAGCGATGAGTCAAGCTCTCTCCAGTGCGACGCCGGCATCTACTCCACAGGCGTCATGGCTACTGCTGGTCCATCAGCTTCCGGCGGAGCCGTCCCGTGTCCGGGTGAAGATTTGGCGCCGCTTACAAGCAGTCGGAGCGGTGGCGATCAAGAACTCGGTGTATGTACTTCCGCGGAGTGACGAAGGGCGCGAGGACTTCGAATGGATTCGCAGCCAGATCATTTCACAGGGAGGCGAAGCAGTCGTGTTTACAGTAAATGCCGACGACGATCTATCGTCGGCTGTGATTCGAACTGCCTGGGAAGAGGCCCGTCAGCGCGACTGGCGGGACTTACAACAGCAATGCGAGGAAGCTCTGACAGCGGCCGGCTCTCAAAGTCTGGCAAGGCTCGACGCCGTGACCGAGCTCCGTCGTGTGGTAAAGGGTCTAAGGTCGCGAGCGGCTCATATTGACCGAATCGATCCTCTGCGGGTCGCCGGTCGGAGAGATGCGCTTTTGGCTTTGGGCCGGGTCGAACGGCTGAGTGACCCGAAACTCGCTGCTGAAACGGCGAAGTCCCCTCGGCGGGACATCCGCCTTTATCAGGGACGAACCTGGCAGACCCGTCGCCGCCCCGGAGTCGACCGGATGGCATCCGGCTGGCTGATTCGGCGCTTCATCGATCCGGCGGCGAAATTCCGCTTCGGCGAGCGGATTTCGCAGGAGGAAGATGTCGTCCCCTTCGATATGTTCGGAGTAGAACTCGGGCACCACGGGGACCGGGTGACTTTCGAGACGCTGATACATGAGTTCGGACTGAGCGACGCGGCTCTCTCAAAGATCGCCCGCATCGTCCACGAACTGGATCTCCGTTCCGAAGAGCTGAGCGATGTTGAAGCAATTACAGTGGATCAGTTGGTCCAGGGACTGAGAGTTTCCTTCGCCCAAGACGATAGGCTCCTCGATCATGGGATGGCGATCTTTGAAGGACTTTTTGCCTCCTTCTCGGCACAGCTCGAGGAAGATTGATCGTGGGCCGGCGCCTCGGAGCTCCGCCTCAAACCGGCTAGCCCGGATTATGCAAGAACCGTAGGCCGGAGTTGAAAAGAGAGTCGAAAGTGGCCCAAATCGGGAGATCGAAGGTGCGACAGGCGGATTTTCGAGGGATCTCTGTGGACGAGCCGTGTGGAGTAGGTGGGGGAGTGAATTTCAGACGGAGTTGGGCCTGAATGAGTGTCCTAAACGATCATTCGGGAGCTAGGAGAGGCTAGCTGGAGTTAAGGCGATTCAAGACGAGGAGGAAAAGGGCCTGCTCCGGAAAGCCGGAGGAAAGATGGGCCCAGATGCGTCGAGTGGTTTGTCGAACCCGCGCCCCAATTTTGAGGACCCGGCGACGCAAAGTTCCGATTTCGAGTTTCTGCCAGGGGGTTCCATACAGATAATCGCGGAGTCGGACGAACATCTGGTAAGCCAGCCCATGCAGGAGAAGTCGAAACTGGTTGGCCAGGAATCGATGACAGCTCAGCCGATCCATACTCAGATGGTTCTTAAAAGCCTTGATGAAGTTCTCCGACTGTCCTCGATCGGTGTAGTGATCATAAAGGGACTGGGAAGAGAGATCGTCTCGGTTGGTGACCACAAAGCGACGATTGATCCCCCGATGGTCGACTTCCACTTTGACGATGACGCGACGGAATCGATCCCAGCTGCTGGCTCGATAAAGAAACTCGTCAAACTGACGCTGTTTTTCCTCGAACTCGTCGAACCTGAGTCGAGTCGACTCGAGCATCGGCTCGACCATCCGTTGCAGGCGGGGGTTCCGGCTTAACCCAATGACATATTGGAGTTTGTTCTCTTCAGATTCACAGAACTCGTAGAGCCGAGGCGTGGCAAAGCCGCTGTCGGCCCGGATCTCAATTTGAAGTTCCTTGCCAACTTCTCGTCGAATGGCTTTCACGATTCGTTTCAGAATAGGAACGATGTGAGAGGCAGCCCCCTTGTTTCCAGGCCTCAATACGACAGTGACCAGGTCCCCCGTAACGGCATCGAAGATCAGCCAAGGATGCAGAATGTGGTTTCGGTAATAGCCGTGGTAAAAAGAGAATTCCTGCTGGCCGTGAGTGTGGTCGTCAGTACTGTCCAGGTCCAAGATGACCGGGTCGGGGCGTCTCTTCTTCAGCGAGCGGACATAACGCTGTAGGAACCCCCGGCTCAGACGCATGAGATCCTTCTTGCTGACAGAGTTTTCCAAACGGGAAAAAGTTGCCTGGGTGGCCAAGTGATCAACGACACGTAGAATTGGACCCGGACGACAATTAGAACTGCCCGCTTTTTCAGAGCTGATTTGGATCATGGCAAGCATGGTTACAGACCAGCAGATCAGGAGACTGATGAAATTGCGGAAAAAGGAAAAGACGTTGACGATGGCGGCGGCCAAAGCGGGCATGTCGCGGAACACGGCACGGAAGTATTTGAAGTCGGGCAAGCTGCCGAGTGAAAGCCGGTCAGAGCGGACCTGGCGCACCCGCCCGAATCCCTATGAATCCGTTTGGCCCGAAATAGAAGGGATCAGATCCTGAAACAGCTCCAACCGTGGAGACGACAACTATTTTTGACCACCTGAATCGGATCTACGAGGGGAAGTTCGAGGAAGGACAACTGAGGACGCTCCAACGAAGGCTCAAGCAGTGGAGAGCCCACTACGGTGAGCTGAAAGAGGTGATGTTTCCCCAGAATCATGAGCCCGGACATCAAGCCCAGTCCGACTTCACTTTCATGAACAGCTGGGGAGTGACGATTGCCGGGCAACCCTTTCCTCATATGCTGTATCACTTCGTCTTGACCTACTCGAACTGGGAGACGACGACCCTGTGCTTCGGTGAATCTTTCGAGAGTTTGACGCTGGGACTACAGAACGCGATCTGGGAACTGGGGGCGATACCATCCGAGCACCGAACAGACCGTCTATCGGCTGTGGTCAACAATCTCAAGAAGGGCGCCTTCACCGAACGCTACCAGACATTGCTCGATCATTACGGAATGAAGCGCAGCCGAACCCAAGCCGGAAAGGCTCATGAGAACGGAGACGTCGAGCAATCGCATCACCGGCTCAAGCGAGCCATCCAACAGGAACTGCTGCTCAGAGGCAGTCGCGATTTCTCAGAGCGCAAGGACTACGAGCAGTTCGTCCAGAGAATCATCGAGCGACGCCATGCTGGCCGGCAAAGACGCCTGCGAGAAGAACTGGAAGTGATGAGGCCGCTACCGGATCCTCGCCTGGAGGACTTCATCCGATTCCGAGTGAAGGTCGCAACCAGTTCCACGATCCGAGTGCGCAACAACACCTACTCGGTGGACAGCCGCTTGATCCGCGAACAGGTGGAGGCGCGACTGTATGCCGATCATGTGGAAGTTCGTTATGGCGGGCAGCGAGTAGCCGAGATGCCTCGACTGCGGGGGGAAGGAAAGCACCGGATCGATTACCGGCACGTGATCCACTCGCTGGTGCGAAAGCCGGGAGCCTTTGCCCGCTATCGCTGGCGGGAAGATCTCTTTCCCGGAGTCCTGTTCCGAGTCGCCTACGACGAGCTGAGAGAGGATTGTCCACAGACGGCGGACCGACAGTATCTGGGGATCCTGGAGCTGGCGGCCCAAGAAGGGGAAAGGAAAGTCGAACAAGCTCTGAAGAACCGGATTGAAAGCGGCCGCCGAACCCGGTTCCAGGACCTGAAGGAGGATCTGATAGAGCCGGTTCTGCCGAGGTGGCAGGTCCAGGTTCCACCAATCAACATCCAGATCTATGACCGATTGCTCGGCACGCACAAGCAGGAGGTGAGGCCATGAGCGGAGGCACCCTGCAAAGACTCAAAGAGTGTTTGGTCGAACTTCGCCTGCCGACCTTCCGCGAGCATCACGGCTCGCAGGCCGCTTTGGCGACCAAAGAGAGCTGGTCTTATCCGCAGTACCTGCTGGCTCTGTCGGAGCTGGAAGTCGCGGATCGACGGGAACGACGGATCCAGAAACTACGACGGACCTCGAAACTTCCCTGGGACAAGAGCCTGACTTCATTGGATCGCTCACGACTCCCGCAGAGTGTGGACCGGCAGTTGTCAGGATTGGTGGAGGGAGACTTCCTGGACCGAGCCGAAAATCTACTTGTGTTCGGTAATCCAGGAAGCGGGAAAACGCATCTTGTTTGTGCTTTGGGGCAGGAGTTGATCCTGCGAGACCGGCGGGTGCTGTTCTCGACCTGTGCGCTGCTGGTGCAGCGGTTACTGAGAGCCAAGCTCGAGCTAACTCTGGAGAGGGAACTCAAGAAGCTGGATCGGTTCGAGGCCCTGATCATCGACGACATCGGGTATGTACAGCAGAATCGCGACGAGATGGAGATTCTCTTCACGTTGCTCTCCCATCGCTACGAGCGTCGCTCGATTCGGCTGACCAGCAACCTGGTCTTCTCGGACTGGGAGAGGATCTTCAAGGATCCCCTGACCACGGCCGCGGCAATCGACCGCCTGGTTCACCATAGCGTGATCCTGGAGTTGAACGTGACCAGCTACCGGATGGAAGCCGCCAAGCAGAGAACCCAAAAGGAGACGAAGTGACTCTGAGGTGCCGCTCGAAAGGCCTTCTGCTGGCCACACAGAAAACGGCTCAAGCCCAGAGGGTATACAGCTCAATCAGCGGATCATTCGAAGGGCAATCCCGAGCCTCGCGAAGCGTGGGAACTCCGTTCGGGCAAGCCCTCACTCCATCCCCACGCTCAAGAAAACCGGAGAAGAAAAGAGGGCTTTCAGCCCTCAGAAGAAGGAAGAAAAACAAGTCAAACAAACACCCACTTCAGCGGGCAAGAATCGTAGTCGCGGTGATCAAAAATAATTGTCGTTGAACACCAAGTCAGGATCGCTCTCAGGTAACTGATCACAGACGGTCTTGAGCATGGGATCCGAGCGCAGCGTGTCCGCGTCATTGCAGTCTTCGTACCCGGCAACGATCTGAAAGACTCGTTGTCGGATCAGCTTTAACTGCTCATGACGAACGTAGCGTTGGTCCCGGCTATCCGCAATACACGAACTGAAGTCCTCGCAGAGTCGATCTTGCCGATCCAGGGAACCAATCAACAGCCATCCGGCATCGGAAGTCAGGTTCCCACCATCAAAACGAGCCGTGATTTGTCTGTGCGAGTGAAATGCCAGGGTGGTCTGACAGACTGAGTTTGACATTGCCGTAGTTCTCCGATAAGGATTTGTTTAATAAACCCTTTTATATCAGAGCGCTACGGCATTTTTTCTGGTCCCCAATCCACTCGAATCCGGATCTCTTGCATAATCCGGGCTAGGAAGCCACAAAGAACGTGGGAGCCGCCTTCGCGCGGCGAATCTGCTGGCCTAGCCAGCAGACCGGATTCGGCTGATGCAGAGTTCGCCGGACTAAGCCAGCTCCCACGTTCTAGCCCGGATAATTCACGGGTTTTCGAAGCGAAGGGCCGGAAGCGCCGCGCTGACAAGGCCTTACGCCCGAGGGCCCCGCAGTCAGCGCGGATGATCCCGGTCCTGCAGCCGACAACGAGGCCAAGAGGCGGCAGTCAGTTCCCAGTTTCAGACCCCGACTGTAAGCAAGTTGCAAGGGAGGTGTCTAGTTGGTTCCAAAAATAGACTTCGGGATCATGACGTGAACTCCGCGCTTCACGTCCACCAGCTGCGTAATTCGAAGATCGGCGGCCAGGCTGATCAGGCGATAGGCCTCGCCTCGTTCCAGTCCGTACTCGTCGTGAATCAGCTCGACGGCCTGCTGAATCGCAATCCGGGTAGCCTCGGTGAGATCTTCATCGCTGCCCATGGCGATCCAGTGAGTGGGAGTTTCCCCTCGCGGCCACTCGATTGAGCGCCCCTTGTGGACGATCAGTTGGAGGCGCCCTCGGAGTGAGGTTTCGATCCCCGTCTGGTCCACTTCTCCGTCCCCCTGAGCCGCGTGTCCATCTCCAACCTCGAAAAGTGCGCCTGTCACATGTACGGGAATGAATAGCGACGTACCGGGAATGAGTTCCCGATTGTCCAGATTGCCAGCATGAATCCAGGGCGGGACACTGCTCCAGCGGCCGGCCTCGGGCGGGGGCGCGACTCCCATACTTCCAAAGAAGGGGCGCAGCGGGATCTCGACTCCGAATCCGAAGTCCGAGACCCTCCTTTCCCGGTCGAGGGGCATAATGCGGGTTCGCGTTTCGGGACAGGCTTCGCGCATGAATCCGCTGCAGCCGTTGTACCCGTAGGCGATGGGAAGATCGATCGACAGGATTCGCACTTCCAGAACATCTCCAGGCTCGGCCGTCTCGACATAGATCGGGCCGGTCAGGATATGCCCCCCGGGACCGCGGTCCGTCACGTTGTCAACGATAGCCCGGAGCGCGGGTTCCACATCCTCGGGAGGAATACCCGCTCTCTCCAGTCGACTCGGAGTAGACGTGAGCAGGGTTGTCACCTCGACAACATCACCAGAAGCAACCCGCAGAACGGGAGTTGCTTCCGACCAGTAATAGCCCCAAGCCACTGTTGCTGGCCCAGCTTCCAGTACATGCTCGGCCGCAGGGATCGGAGCTGAGACCTCAGATTCGTTGGTCTGGCTCTGCGGGGAAGTGCAGCCGAGAAGGGTAAGCCCGATCAGGACAGTTCGGAGATGACCAAGAGAACAATCCAATTGAAACACGGCAACCTCGATGGTGGATGATTAGAATTGACTGACGCGAAGCATACAAGGATTAGCTGAGAACACAAAGGTCCCGGAACCCAGAAAGTACTGCCCTGCGCTGCAATTCCGCTTCCGACGGTGCCCGCGGTATTCGGATCACCAGCCGGGATTCAAGCTGTCTCAAAACCTCCCTGGCAAGCTTCAAGAGAGTGAGCTTGGCAGATTGGTTTTGAGACAGCTTGAGGGATTGCCTGTGCTACAGCCGCGAAAAGAAATCCCGATGACCAGCCCAGATCCTTTGCGTTTCGACTGGGTTGGGGATCAGGGTCTCGACCCCCCTCTCAAAGGTCCCTCCAAGCACGATTTCCCCGGAACGGGGCATCATGTAGAGCCCGTTGGCAATGACCACGTAATCTACCTGGGGCTGAGCTTCGAGAACGGTCAACTGGCCCTTGATGGGGCGGAGTTGCGCATCCTGAAAGACTCGTCGAGTGCCGCGTCCCATGCAATTGAAAACGACCTTCTCGGGAAGATCTTTGCTTTGCTGGAGGTTTGAGAAGGAACGATTCTGCAAGCGTCCACCTCTCTCTCGAAATTCACGCAACAAGCGCGGCAGATAGACTGAGGTGTCAATCTGGAACGACTTGAAACGGCGGGCGAAACGAGTCCCGAACGGGTTCTCGAACTCGGGCAGATCTTCCAATTCGGGAAAGAGGTGCTTCACTGTGTCGACTTCCCAAGGGAAGGAGGGAGGCGCACTGCCGACTACGTAATTGTCCAGCAGGCGAATGCCGAAGCTGTCTCCAAAGCGCTCCTGATAGTAGTTCCAGGAGTGCTCGGCCGCCAGTAAGAGCTGCTCCTGAAAGCCTGCTTCGGGAGTATCCAGCAGCGAATAGGGGGCCCATTGGGCGGCAGCTACATTACTGGTAGTGTGAGGTGGAGTCTTTTCACTGTAGATGGTCACTTGCCTATTTCGCTCGAGCATCAGGATGGCGCAAGTCAAACCGACTGCACCGCAGCCTAGGACGGCCACTGAAGAGTTTTCGAACTGGCTAGTCAAATCACGCGCCAGCCAGGAGGTACCCCAGGACAGGGTGACGCCAGCCCCTCCGTGGCCATAGTTGTGGACGATGCTCTTCTCTCCCAGCTTTTCGGCTCGGACCACGAAGCCAGCCGGGCGAAATGGGCGCAGGCCGACGTCTATTCGTTTGATGAGATTGCTCTCGATACGAGCCGCGGTCAGCCTGCGACGCTGCGCTTCAACCTCGCGGATCGCCAATCGCGAAGCGCTTATCAGCGCCAGCCAACGAGCCAGGCAATCACGACGAGTCAGTAGTGGCATAGGCATCCTCAAGCTGTCTCAAGACTAGGCGGAACCGAACCCTTTGGCCTTTCAGGAAAACGGAGTTTCAAAACCGTGGGAGGCGCCTTCCCAGGCGACGATCTTATTGAAAATAAGGCCTTTGTACCCTGAAGAAACTCATTTGGCTGCCATGAGCGTCTGCACATCATCGTCGATTCCAGTCATTTGCCAGCGAGCGAGCGAGATGGGGACACTGCCAATCTCGTTCAACTGGTCAAAGAATCTGGCCAAGCTAAAATCCTCTCCCCGCTCTTGGACAAGTCTTCCGTAGTCTGCCAGAGCGCGCTCCAGCAGATATTTCCCGGTGACATAGCTGGTGCCGTAACCAGGCTGGCGCAGGTAGAGGTGTTGCTCGAAGATCAGCAACTCCTTTTCGGTCTTCATCCAACCACGCGGTGTGTATTCCATGTGCACGCCACCGGCTTCTTCCATCGTCATGTCGTTGGCGTGAGCGTAGAGGGAGCCCAGACCCCGGGCTGCGCGTTGAGCGAGCAGGATCCAGACCAGTTCGCGGGACCGCGGGCTGTCGTCATGCAAACCGGCATGCATGAACATTTCCTCGACTCCGGTAGCAGTGCCTTCGTTCCGGCTGTCATAGATGTTGTACAGCATGGCCCCTCGACGAATCGGGCTGGAATGCGGCTCCTCCCGCATCTGGGCCAATTCGAACCAGTGATAATAATGGCAAAAGAGAGGAGCCGGATCGTAGTGGGAGGTGATCCGGAAGAAGTTACGCGTCTCGGCCGGTTCGAACGAGCCCAGGTGTTCGCGCAGGGCGGGCTCCATATAATCTTTTACCGTCAGGATCTGCTGATCCTCGAGAAACTTCATGATCTTGCGGGCCGCCTGATCGGCCTTGATGTCGTACTCCTCGGGTGTCGAGGCCGCTTCCAAGGGTGGCAGATTTCGGTTGCGGTGCTCTTCCAATTTCAATGAGGACCACGCCCGATCGAGCTCCCGTTTCAGCAGGCCAACTTCATCTTCCCAAGTCAGCGGAACCAGATGTACATTCTGTTGATACCAGGAGTAGTTCTCCTTGCCGATTCCGGAGGGCCCGGTCTTGGAGGGGGCCTGCTCCTCTAGCCAGGTAACCAACTCATCGGTGGCAACTCGAGCAGCAATGATCGCCTGCCGGATCTCGTCCGTAATGCCATCTCCGACCCGCTCAGCAACCCGGTCCAGATTGCTCCGCTGAGTCTCGATGTTTCGGATCCCGGCAATCCAGAGATCGCGGGCGTTTCCGGTCAAGTTGAGTTGGGCCTGGGCCATCAACGGGGGAATAACCCGCAGGTCTTTGAGCAGGCGTGCCTCCTCTTCGGAGCGGAGAGGGAAATCGTAGGTCCAGAGTTCCAGCACGGCGTGGTGGGTCGGTCCTTCGTGAGCCGGCACGTCACTCTTTTCCAGCCAGATGGACTGATAAAAGGCAGGGTCCCTTTCCCACGACTTTAAGACGCGATGATTGAAGTCGAATCCATTCATCTCGGCCCGAACGATATGCCAGTCGACCTGTTGTGCGATTGGCCACCCCCGCGGATCGATCGCCTCGAGTCGATCTCGATACTGCGCCAACTCGGCATGGCGGGCGGCGAAGCGCTCCGCCGTGTAGTCGGGAGCTCCCTCCAACAAGGGGGGACTCTCAAACTCCCGCCAGTCTGCGAACAAAGTCAAGAGATCCTGGTAGTTGCCGGCCGCATTGGTGCCCTCGGTGCAGGAACCAATGAGTCCGACGAATGCTGTCAGGAAAAGAGCAAGCGTGAGAAGGCGTCGTATTTCCCTAGGCTGATTCATGGTCATTCCCTTTTTGCAGTCTCTTTGGTTGTAAGAACCGACGGCTTCAACCCACTGTTTCTACCAGTCCGGAAGATGCGATACGGCGATCGGATGTGACTAAAATCGCCCCATGGACGCGGGCTGTGGCGACCAGAATTCGGTCTGCCGGGTCACAGTGAAAGGAATCGGGCAAGTTGGCTACTTCTGCAGCGACAACAGGAGAGATATCGAGCAACCGGACCAGTGGCGGCGCAACCGCCCGCTGTAACCATTCTTGAAGTTGCATGGACAACTGAATCCGGCCCAGGGATTCCAGGGTGGCCACCTCCCACAGAGTGTCGAGCACCACCTTCAAGAGCCTCTCAATGCCTCCCAGTCGTCCTCGGGCAGCACGGGCTCAACGATGTCTCCGAGTCCTCGAACACTCCGCTTCAACTCCAGCTGTGGGTAGGCGGCTTGCGACGCGAAGGCCGGGATCAGGCGCGCCACTGGCTTGCCGCGCTTTAGAATCACAACGATCTCCCCAGTGTCTCGGACATCGTCGAGGATCGACAGACACTTGGCCTTGAATTCTGAGCACTGATTTCCTTCATCTAATTAGTTTACATGACCAGTTATCTCGCGCAAGTCTCTCTCGGAGGTTCAGCAGCGGCAGGAACACGGCTGCGCCGGATCATTCAGGAAAGCAACTGGAAGAGCTCCCTCGCTAACGCTTCGGGCTCCGTAGGAATGCTTCGAAGTTAATGAGGCGCTCGGCCAAGATCTTTCGGAGCCCGAAGTGTCAGCGAGGGAGCTCTTCCCACCATCAAGTTTCAGGTTAGCAATTCAGTTACTTCGACCACCACTCGAGCAACGTTAGAGTCAGTGGAGGGAAATAAGTGATCAACAAGACTCCGCCCATCAGAATCAACCAGTACGGGATGATGGCGCGAAAGACAGTACTGAGCGGCTTCTTGAAGCGATAGGAAGCGAGGAACAGATTCTCTCCCATCGGTGGAGTCAGGTAGCCCAGCTCAAGGTTGGCCAAAAAGATGACCCCGAGATGGACTGGATTGATTCCATAGGCGGTTGCGATCGGGATAATCAAAGGAACGATCACGAAGATGGCCGAGTAGATATCCATCAATCCCCCCCCAATCAGAAGGAAGATGTTCAGTGCCAGCAGGAAAACGTAGGGAGACTCGATGTGGCTCTGCACCCAACTCAGTGCAAGCATCGGAACCTCAGCGTGGATCAGATAATTGGTCAGCCCCAAAGCCATCCCCAGAATGATCAGGAAAGCGCCCACCAGAGTTCCTGACTCGACTGCAATCCGCTTGAGGTCGGTTTTTAGTTTGAGGTCGCGATGAACAAAACATTCGACCACCAGGGCATAGAGAACAGTCAGTGCCGCGGCTTCCACCCAGGTGGTGTAGCCGCGTACGATTCCCACGATGATTACAACCGGAAGTAACAGCTCCCACTTCGCCTCCCAAATCGATTTTGCCGCCTCGGAGGGATCAAAGTCGATCCTTTCGATTTGGCTGACCACACCCTGCCGCAACCCCCAGGCCGCCACCAGCAGGATCAAGAAAAAGCCGGGGACGCTACGAAGAGTTTGACCACGGAGATGTTGGAGGTAACCGCGTACAGGATAACGGGCAGGCTTAGCGGCATGAGCAGTCCAATCGAACCGGAAACAGTCACCAGGCCAATCGAAAACTTCTCGGGATATCGGGAACCTTTCAGGACAGGCAGCAAGAGTCCTCCCATCGATAGGATGGTAACTCCGGAAGCGCCGGTCAGCGGAGTGAAGAACGCCAAGACCCCCGTGGTCATGATGGCGCCCCCCCCGGGATCCAGCCCACCAGGGCTTTGAAGAGCCGGATCAAGCGCTGGCTCGCTCCGCCTTCCGAAAGGATGTAACCACGGAGGGTGAAGAGGGGAATCGCCGGAAGCATGGGGTGATTGGTCAAAGTGTAGGTCTCGAGCGGAACCGCTGCGACTGGGACGCCCTCGACCCAGAAGAGCAGCAGCGCCAATCCTCCGATTGCACAGAAGATAGGCATGCCCAGCAGGGTGGCCAGGCCAATGACAAGCATCCCAGCCAGCAGGGTACCCTGCCCCATTTCCGGCAGAGAGACCCCCAGCGTCAGCAACAGTCCCAGGCCAAGCCACAACCACACCCAGTGAGATTCCATCCCCTTCCAAGCCAATCGCGCACCGATACAAACCAGGGCCAACGGCATGATGGACATCGCCAGCCAGACCGGTATACCCATTGCAACCCGATTCGGACTCGTGAATTCGACACGAATCAGCTCAAAGCTGGCTCGCGCCAGCCAGAGGGCCACTCCAGCGCCTACCAGGCCTGTAAAAGCCTGTGCCCAGCGCTGAAACTGAAGGGGCAGAAAGTCATTCGTGGCCAGGGACAGGAGCCGGCCGGTGCGGGCAGCCAGAGCGGCACCCAGAAAGGCGATCCAGAGAGTCAAGTGCTCAACCAGAGGGATCGAGCCCGGGATTCCCCGACCGATCGTCTTCCGGGCCGCGATCTCGACCAACGGTAGAGCCGCCATCAGGAGCAGAACTACGACAACGATCCAATCTTCGGTTTTCTTTTGTGTTTTGTGCCCTGCGAACTGGCTTATTTGGACCTCCTGAGAACCCGCGCTGCGTGTTTTGAAATTCCGTTTTCCGAAAACGTCAAACTGCCGGTTCTGGCCATTTTTGAGACAGCTTGAGTATGCCTGCGCTACTTTGGAGCACTTGAGTCGCGCTTCTGACGGAACTCGTCGCGCAATCGCAGGACCTCGTCGAAGAGTTCCTCGGAGGTGTAGCGTCCCCTCAGCTTGGGATAAGCTTGTAAAGCCTCGGAACGCCACAGATCTTCGGCCCGCGAGTCGAGCTGTACCCGGTTCAAGCCCCGTTTGGTCATCGCCGGAATCGCCTCCTCATTTAGCTTTCGAATCTCTTGCAAGAGCATGCGACCGGCCCGCTGCGCCGCTGCCAGTAATTGCGCTCGAAGTGGGGCGGGAATTCTCTCGAAAGTGTCTTTACTAATCACGGTCGCTGCAATCAAAGGGGCCCACTTGATATCGGTCATGTTCTGGGCCAGCCCAAACCACTGCTGAACCATGGCAATGAGCGGCGGTCCCTGAACAGCTTCTATCAGACCTGTCTGGAGAGCCGTCAAGACCTCGGTGTAGGGCAACGGGACGACCCGGAAACCAAAATCCTTGTAGAGTTCATCGGTCTGCGGATCGCCGGCCGAGGTGAGGAGTTTCATTCCCCGAATATCATCCAACGTGACCGCCGGTCGGGTGGTGAAAAAGTGCACCCATCCGGCATCGGCCCAGCTCAGGATCTTGAATCCCTTCTGCTCCAAGTTGTGCTCGAGGATAGGAGCCATCTTCTCCCGGACGTAGTCGAGTTCGGCATAGGATCGGAACATCATTGGAATCTGCAGACAGGAAATCGAGGGATCGATGCGGGACAGCCCGATACCCGACAGGGCCACAGCCTGAATCTGCCCGATTCGCATCTTGCGAATCATCGTGGGCTCGTCTCCCAGCACTCCATTCGCGTAGATCCTGAGAACGACCTGACCGTTGGAAAGGCGGTCCCAATCCTGCTTTATCTGCAATAGAACGTCGTGCCAAGGGGTGCCTTCGGGGGCGAAGGTCCCCATTTTGATCACCGTTGGCTGTCCGTACAGGGGAGCGAACAAGAGTCCGATGGCAGCGATTAGAATGATTCGGTGGATGAGCTTCATCATGGCCTTCCTTCCTGGGTGCTAGTTGAATCGTCGGTCTCCTCGATCAGAATCAGATCTTCGACGTGGTCGAGCAGCCAACGGGCGCGCTTTTGAGCCACCAGATTGGCCAGTCGAACAGTCTCATGCTCGTCAGGATCAATTCGCAGCGCCCTCTGCAGCAGAGACTTGAATTGTGGGGCGTCCTGCTTCGGAACTGAGACTGCCTCGGCATAGGCGACAAAGAGTCCCGCCTGCATGCCCCGCGACAGCTACAGAGCGCGGTCAAAGTGATTTTGGATCATTGTAGAGTCGGTGCTCCCGGGGCGAGCGCTCGCCAGGGTTACCTGAAAAGCGTGCAGAGCTCCTTCGTTCCAGCTTTCGTCCAACTGGAGAGCCCGATTCAGAAAGGCGTCGACCTCGGGCAGATGGGCCAGCAGCTCGGCGTCGTTCTTAGAAACTGAAATGGCGAGTCCCAAGGCTGCCGCATTCCAGTAGAGTGCCGGCACGTTCTTCTTCTTCATCTTGGAGAGGGCGGCGACCGGACCCGAGGCGAGTCGTTCCGTGATTCCCGGGTAGGAGGCTTCCAGCCGTCTCAGACCATAGCGGCGAGCCCGAAGATAGAGTCGACGAGCTCGCTCCCGAATCTGCCGAGCCTGCTCCAGATCTTCCTCTGCTGCACGGCTGGCCCGCTCGTGCACATAGACATAGGAATAGGTCGTGAACCCTTCACAGGCCGTGACGAGTAGCCCCTTGTGCTTGGGAGACTCAGCCAACAGACCTTCGATCAGCTTGAGTCCGAAAGGAAGAGCCGCTCCGACCAGCTGAAGATCTTCGTCTTCGGAGTAAATAGAGCCTCCCGAGGCGAGTGCGTCTCCGATCTTGTTTACGGCGAATCGGCGAACCGAGCAGCCTGAGGTGGCTAGCAGAATGGCGGCCAGTAGGGAGATCGCCAACCGCTGGCAATGCCCTCGAATCCTCGGCTGGCCCAAGGTCTGCCTCACGGGTTGAAATGCGGGAGGACACCCTCCTCTCCTTCTCTTGCGGGTTGTTAGAAACATATCCGACCTCCAATCTCTTTTGTCCGAATCTGTTTTCTGTTTCTCTAGCAGAGTACTAAGGAGGAGGACGGGAAAGGTTACACGCTTAGGAGGAGGCACCTCAGAACTACACGATCAGATTGTGGTCGGCTTTGCAGAGTGCAAGGCAGACTGGAGGGTAACGACTCGGTGGCGATGGGGTTGACTCACAGGGGAGTGACGACTTCTACCCCTGGGAAGGCGCCGGAAGTCGTGATCGCTAGTGGCGATTCTGTAACCTTGTTCAATCGCCAAGGCGGCCAAATGGGCGTCGGACGTCAGATTGCCTGCCATCCCCGAAGTGACCAAGAGATTGCGCAGAATGGGCCAATGGTTGGGGCCGGGACTGACGGTTCGAACTATTGGAAGCCTCAGCCAATCATCGACGAACTTGCGGGCCTGTTCGGGTGAAAGGGGTTGCTCAAAGATTCCTCGCTTGGTCGTGATCCGAAGGAATGCCAGCAGGACGATCCAGGCCAGGCCGACCCTGGACTCCTGAGAAAGGACCTTCTCAACCCAGCTATGGGCCACTGCATGCTGGGGAGCATCCGTGTTGACGGCGTAGATCAGGAGATTCGCGTCGATCAGGATCACTTTCTCAACTCCAGCTCGCGCTGGATCTCTTCGTCTTCCAGAATCGCCGCAATCTGAAGAGCTTTGTCCAACTGGAGAGGGGCGTTGGGCGTGCCCATTGAGATTGGTGAGAGCCGGTAAGGCTTCTTTTCAGGCTGGTTGGCTTGAGGACTGAGCCCAGCCCTTATACTCAATCGCAATCACCAACGGCTTTCCCGAACCAAAGGACAAGCGTGGCTCGAGATCCTCAAGACCCGGAAAGCCTGCCGAAGAAGCGTCGCCGGTTCGAGACAACCCACTGGAGCCTGATCCGGGAGGCCCAGGAGACACTCAGCCCTGGCTCGCAAGCAGCCCTCGAGACCCTTTGTCAGACCTACTGGTTTCCGGTCTACAGCTTCATTCGACGGCAAGGGCATGATGTCGGCAGCGCTGAGGACCTGACACAGGGCTTCTTTGTTCAACTCCTGGAGAAGAAGTCTCTGAAGGCTGCGGACCGGGATCGGGGCCGCTTCCGCTCTTTCCTGCTCACGGCAGTAAAATTCTTTCTGGCCGACGAATGGGACCGGCAGACCGCCCAGAAGAGAGGTGGAGGGGCTACCCCGATCGAACTCGATTTCGCAGACGGTCAAGCCCGCCACCTGGAGCCAAGACAGGATCTGACACCGGAGGCGGTGTTCGAGCTGCAATGGGCCTACACTCTGTTAGACCAAGTCATGGAGCAATTGCGCGTCGAGTCAGCCCAACAAGATCAGCTGGATAACTTCGAGCCCCTGAGAGGCTTTCTCGGCGGAGCCCCAGAGTTGTCTCAGACCGATGCCGCCGAGCAGCTGGGGATCACCCCGGGAGCTGTGCGGGTCCGAGTCCATCGGCTTCGGAAGAAGTTTGGACGTTTATTGCGCGACAAAATCGCCGACACCGTGGGCGGTCCCAGCGAAGTGGATGACGAAGTTCGACACCTCATCGGGATTCTGGCAGGGTAGGGGCCCCACGAAGGGCTTCGACTCGGCGAATCGACCAAGGCAAGTGGTCCGGATTAGGCGCGGGAGGCTAATGCCCATGTCGGTCAGGCGAAGGTCGCTAAGCTGAAACTTGATCTGTGGGAATCGCTCCCTCGCTAACGCTTCGGGCTCCGAAAGATCTTGGCCGAGCGCCTCATTAACTGATGGCGGCAGCCTGCATCAGGTCGTTTCGATGCATTCCTACGGAGCCCGAAGCGTGAGCAGCGAAGCAGATCGAATGCGAGGCGAGTCCGGAGCGGTCGTTGCCAACTGAATTTCTAGGGCATTGCGCCGCAGGCGCCTTGTGCACAAGGCGGAGCTGCACTCCGCACTCCAAGGGCTTTGCCATGTTGCTTTCATGAATGATCCGGCCAACTGCGGGGGCGGGGCTGAGCTAGAAGCCCTAGTTGCTCGAATCGCCGATGATCTCGCGCACTTTTTCTCGCACTTCTTCAGTATTTCGGTAACTTGGATCGATCTCTAGCGTCAAGTTGAAGCTCTGCAGAGCCTTTTCATACAAGCCCAATTGCGCCAAAGTGATGCCGACATAGTAGTGCGCCGCGGGCATTAGGGGCTGGAGCTTGGCCGCGTTGCGATATTCCTGCAAAGCCAGCAGATACTTCCCCTGGACCGCCAGGTAGGTCCCCAGATTCAGACGAATCGAGTAGACGTCTGGGAAGTCCGTGAGGAACGCTTCGAATTCTCCTCGCACCCGTTCGAAATCCTCTTTCGCCGGACCGGGAAGATTCAAAAATCCCATTTTGACGAGGGCGAAGAAAGCATTGACTCGGACACTCCGGTTCGGGTCCCTCAGGAGTTTGGTCAGAGGTTCGCGGGCCGAGTCCTGGCGCACCTCGGATAAAGACCTCGCCGCCTCGGCTCGGACCACCACGTCCGGGTCAGCCAACGCCCAAATCAGCGCATCGGACACGTTCTTACCCTGGAACTCTCCCAGGAAGCCGGCGGCACTTCCCCGAATGACTCGGTTCTGGGTCTCGTCTCGCAGCAGAGAGACCAGGAGATCAACAGCTCTCGGATCGCGCTCCCGGGCCAGGGAGAAGGCATCGGCACGCGTGGCACTGGCTTTGGGGCGATCGGGATACCAGAGATCCATCTTCTCGATAACCCACTCGGCACTCTCGTCGAGGTGACAGCTACTCATACAGGAGTTAGGAATCTCGTGCTTAAGGGTGTTCTCCGGCACCGGGATGCTGATCGTATGATCGCGCTCCCGATCAGTCATCATCATGACTTCTTTCGGCATGTGGCACTCGATGCACTGACTGCTCGACGAATCAATGGGGTGATGGGTGTGAGAAGCGAGTTGCTCTCCCTGTTTCAGCGATTCGTGGCATTGAGTGCACAGCCCATTCGTATCCCCCTGCAGCTTGGTGTCCTCACTGACCGTATTCATGTGGGGGTTGTGGCAACTGATACAAGTAGCTCCGCCCTCGAGATAACAAGGGCTCTGCCATAGGGCTCCAGTTTCGGTGGCGAAACGACGCATCCTACCATCGGCCCACATGGGGGGATCGTACTGACGATCGATAAAGAACTGCATCAGAGTCGGCTGATAATAGTCGAAGTAGTTCTTGTTGGTACTGTATCCGTGCTGCACGATGATGCGCGGGAAGTGGCATTGGCCACAAACCATCATTTGGCGATCGGGCGGCAGCTTGCCGGGGTGGACGATGGCTCGGTTGAGATCCTCGGCGTCCGCCTCCATGCGAAGCGCATGGGAGCTGCCCGGACCATGACACATCTCGCAGTTGATTCCGGTTTCCGTGAAGCTTGTCTTATAAGTGTTGCTTTCCAAGTCAAAGCCCTGGTCTTCCTGGGCCACATGACAGTTGTAGCAATGCTGGTTCCAAATCTGAATCGATACCTCAGCATGATCTCCGGTGGGGATAATCTTGGAGGAGTGGAACCACCTGTTCTGGAGAACATCCCAGGTGGGAAACGTGACCCGGATCCGGCCGTCGGGAAGCGTTGACAAATAGTGCTGAATGCGCTTGCTTCCCAGCGTAAAGTGGATCGGGAAAACCTGCTTCTTTCCCTCGGCGTCCCATTCGTGGATGACGTAGGAATCACCCTCTTTCAGCATTTGAAAACGTGAACCTTCGTGCTCCAGCTTGTTGTTCGTCGAGAAGTCACCCAAGATGGCCTGGGGACCGGCCTTCTGAATCATGCGGCTGTGCAGGGATTGAGACCAGAGTTGGTGGTTTTCCTGGTGACATTTGCCACATGCCTCAGAGCCAATGTAGGTTGCCGAATCCTGATCGAGTTCACTTGAGGCACGAGAGATGGAAAACAGAAAGGCCAAGAAGGCGCCCAAGATCAGGGCTGTGGTGGCAAAGATGGTTTTGATTCGAATGGTCACGGCGCTATCAACCAACCACTATTATAGTGAATTCGGCTGTTTCGAGTCCAGACACACATGGCGTACTCCAGCACGAAGCACGAAAATCCGAAGCACGAAGGAAATCTCAAGCACGAAATGGGGAAAATCAAATTCCTATCCAGGTGTCAGCGGAGTCAGCGGTTGCCCTTACAGGTGCCTACCTTGCCTGTGGCGGCGTGTGGATGAGTCGGGTATCGGGAAAGCGGGCAAACCACCCGAACCAGAATGCCTGAGACGCTGGAACGCGATCCAGACGCTCCCGGCCATCCTCTTCGAGCAGCAGCGCTTCTTCCGTTACTCGCCAACTACGCCTTTGAGCATCCCGAATCCGATTCTTGTTCAAACGGGTGAACCGCACCGCCCCGGCTTCGTAGACACGGCTTGCTCCGCGAGGACTGGTGAGCACTACCAGTTCCCTGCCATAGCCATTGAAGTGAAAGACCGGGTTCTTTTTCAGCAGCCGCGTCGAGATTGCAAGCGTCTGGCGACGCTCGTCCGTGGATGACGAGAGCAGTAGGGCCAGAACTTCATCCTTGTGCTGGAGTCTATCATCTTCCTTTTGGACCGAGAACATCAGCTCCTGGGTCGCGAAGTAATCGCGGTAGGCTGCACCTTCGGAGTAGTCACGTTGGTGGCCGGTGTTCAATGACAAGACGGTGGTCTCGGGGTGAGCTTGTCTCCATTCCTTCCAGCCGGTTGTGACAACCGGGACAATCTGAAGTTGGAGGTCAGTGTCAGCCAGGGGTCCCACCACGGGTGAACCTTCGATGCTCGACCACAAGCTCTTGGTCTGCTCATCGAACATCAACTTATTCGATCGGAATAGCAAACCGCTCGTGCCGAATTTATAAACGCGGCCTCCCACTTCACTTTGGTAGGGGATCGCACTCCCGCAGAGGGTACAATAGACGAAAGTAAACTCTACTCCTCCCAAACGATCACGTGCCAACTCGTGCCAGGCAAGAATACGCTTGGGATAGGCTCGCGACTCCCCATTCAACGAGACTCCAAAGACCAGATTCGAATCCTTCAGGTAGCCAGCTTCCGAGGCGGGGATGTATTCCGGCATATCGAGAGGCGGAATACCGTTCACCCGTACCCCACCCCACTCAATCTCGTCCAAGCGAATCCGAGAATTGACATCAGGGGGGAAGAATTGGCCCATCTTGGGATCCACCGCCTGATAAACAAAACTCTTGAATCGAAGATAGTGAGGGTGTGGTTCATAAGGAAGCGACACCAACCATCTTCGCCATCCCTTCAGGTCCAGGCCAAAGGCTTGGCCGGTCTGAATCCCCAAAAAGCCGGTCAAGCGGTCCAGAATGCGGTAGCCATCATCGCGCTTTTGCACGACTTGAACCAGGTCTACGATCATCGACGCATAGCTATTATCCCACTGCGCCGCGATTCTCGCCAAAGCTGCCGCTGCGACCTCATCATCTCGATCAGCAGCTTCAAGAAACCACTCGAGTTCTGGGGCCGAGCTTGCCCCTTGCTGGGCGAGGAGAGGGATCCGGGCGAAGAGTAGCAGCAGCAGCAGTAGGAGGAGAGTGAAGAGGCGCAGAGACGAGTCAACGAACTCGCCCGGTCCTGTCCTCCAAAACTGGTATGGAGCCGTGGTGGTCTTCATTTCAAAATCAGCCATTGTAAGGAATTGTCGCACAAGTGAATAAATCCTTACGGAAGAGCCAGACCAAACCGATGTTGAGCCGAGAAACAGAGAGACGTTTCCCAACAAGAGGATTTGAAGCGCTAGACTTGGTCTTTCGGAGCCAACATGTCAATGAGGGAACGAATTAATCGCTCCCTCGCTCACGCTTCGGGCTCCCTGGGATGCCTTTGCCAGTCTAGTTTAGTTAGGAGCTCTCGGACCCTCGTCCGTCATCTCTGCAGATCCACTTTTCACGTACCGGTCGAACCACCCCAGCCAACGGACCCACATGTCCATATAAGTCTCCATTGCTCTGGGACCGTGTGATTCGTAAGGGTAGATATACAGGGCAGCGGTCTTCCCAAGACCTGTCAGGGCCTGGATCAGTCTTTCCGACTGAATGAGGAAAGTTCCGGTGTTGTTGTCCACGGCTCCGTGGTACATCAACAGAGGTGTATCCAAATGGTCAGCTGAAAAGAAAGGTGACATTTCCAGAATGGTGTCCTGCGCCTCCCAAAGGTAACGGCGTTCCCGTTGAAACGTCATCGGGGTCAGCGAGCGGTTGAAAGCTCCATCCCCGGCGATACCGGCCTTGAAGAACGGTGTACGGGCCAGGATATTGGCGGTTGCGAAGGCGCCGTAACTATGACCGCCATGTCCCATTCGATCGACATCTACGTAACCTAGCTGATCCACCTTTCGAATGGCGGCATACATTGAGTCGACCAGGTGTGCGATGTAGTTATTGTTATAGGTGTTTCCCTTTCCGATGATGGGGATGTCGGGAACCACCACAGCGTAACCCTGAGTGAGCCAGATCTCGGACGCATTTCGACTGTTCAGGTGTGGGAAGGCGTTCTGGTTACGGCTCGTAATCGCTGCGTTCTGATATTTATCGAACGTCTCATATTCCCTCGGATAGGTCCAAAAGACCGCTGGAACACGGGTTCCTCGCCGGTAATTCGGTGGCAAGGCAATCCGGGCCTGGATCTTTAAGCCGTCCCGCCGCGTGAACTCGAAGTCGACACGCTCAGCCGCAGCGACCTCAGGATAGGGGTCACTATTGTTGGTCAGTTTGGTCGTCGATCCGTCGCTCTTCCACAGGTAGTTATCGGGGAATTGTGTCTTCGATTCACGGCTGATGACGATCTCGGTCAGATCCACGTTGAGGGGGATCAGCGGCTGCTCGAAATTGCGCGATGCCCCCTCGAACACTCTCTGCTTGGATCCCGTCGAGATCTCAACACGATCAACGAAGGGACGATGGTGAAAGTCTGCACGATACCCGTCACCCTTCAGATAAGCCGACCTTCCGTCACTCGATAGCAGAGCGTGCGCCACTCCATTGCCACTCCACTTGGTCAGTACTTCTCCGGGTAGCGCCAGCGGCTCTTCTGGATCGAACTCCTCGGCCAGAATGTGGACTTGAGGTGTTCCCGACGTAAGATCGTAGGCTGCAATGTCTTGCTTTCCCCCCTTGGCTCGAGTCACGAAAGCGAGATTGCCGTCTTCAGAAAACGCCAGGCTACTCAGGCTTTCCTCAGTCGCTGCCAGGGTCTGTATCCGGTTCATATTGAAAGGGGCAGCCAGCGTCATCAGCTGGTCCTGTCGATCAGAATTTTCTGAGTCAGCCTCTTCTTCATCCCCCGGGGTCTTCGCTTCCAACCACAACATGCTCAGACCTTTTCCATCGGGACGCCAAGCCACTTCTCTCGGCAAGTCGAGCGCCGGATTCCTGCCGCGGCCTTGCGATGCAACCTCTCGCAACGGAGTCCTGCGGATCGTTGAGAGGACCCGGCCATTCATATTCAGGACCTGCAGGTCGCGCGCGAAATTCGTGTGACTAACTATGAATGAATACGGTTCAACTACCTTCTCCACCAGTATGTTCTGCCCGTCCGGACTCGAAGAGATGCTCACATACTGGGCCGGGGTACCCAGATTTCGAGGGGACTGACCTGGTCTCAGAAGAGCCAGTTGAGATGTTGTGTAGTACTTGAAAAGTTGCTGGTCATGTTGGGTTCGAAGCAGGAACGGGTAAGTTGGTGTGGGAGTCGGCTTATCTCGCGTGCGCCGAATGATCGGAGAGCCTGGAACCCTGGATTGGGCAGGCTCAGGACCCCGATTCGAGGGCACAAGAAGAGTGATCACACCTCCGTCGGGTGTCCACTGCAACATCGACGAAGGAGCTGTCGCCGCTCGGCCCCGCGGCTGCCGCCCGCTCAGCGTGGCCATCACATAAGCCTCACCGAGGGGGTTCGCTTCCCCACTATTCGGGTCCGCTGTCCAAACCTGGGTCCCTCTGTCGAGATGGGCCAGAAAAGCGATCCGTTGACCGTCGGGAGACCAGGTCATTCCGCTGATCAGAGTGCCTGATGGCAGTCCGATCCGGCGACTGCTCCTTTGCTCCAGGTCGAAGACCTTGAGTCCTTTAATTCCGTAAGTATTGAGCCGCCATTCCCGGTTTACGTCAGGATTGAGTTCCAGCATCCCCAAGCGATAGGTTTTCTGACTCATCAGCTCGAGAGTGGAGTAGTTCTCTTGAATAGGAATCATGAGAAAGCGCCCGTCAGGGCTCAACTCCTGCAGGCTGTCACGGTGATTGTCGCGGGTCAATAGATCCTGAATTTGCCGTGACGGCAAGAGGTACTTGCCCTCAAACTGTTGGGATTGGGCGACCAGACCCGCCGTCAGGAGGAAAATGAGAACTACCACGAATGATGGAATTCTCCAGGACGGGGTGAGAGAGGAACTGCAAGCTGCGCTTTGAGGTTTCATTGAACACTCCCTTGACCGGACGTTGAAGGCTCTGATCAGGCATCACGCAGGCGGCGCAGAAATAGCAGACCGGGAGATCACTCCTCACGACCGGAAACTCTGCTTCAGTAACTGCTCTGCCCGCGTGGGAAAGACCTTGCTCACATACATAACAGAATCAAAATGGAAACACAAGACTGGCGTTGAGCTAGACCCCGGCTCTAGCGTATGATGAAGGATATGTCTCACCGATTGACAGCTTGGCTGATCCTGCTATTGCTCCTCACTTCCTCAGCTTTTTCTGAACCGGCTCAGAACCAGAAAAAGAAAAAGAACATGGATCAGATCAAGCAGGAAGAAATCGAAGATTACTGGAAGAAATGGCTAAAAGAAGATGTCGTCTACATCATAGTCCCGGAGGAAGCCGGTGTTTTCAAGGGCCTGACTACTGAGGAGGAGCGGGAGAGCTTTGTCGAACAGTTTTGGCGGCGCCGGGATCCCGATCCGCGGACAGGAAACAACGAGTTTCGGGCCGAACACTTTCGTCGTATTGAATATGCCAATGAGAACTATCATGCCGGAATCGATGGTTGGAAGACGGATCGGGGCATGATCTACATCAAGTTTGGTCCACCCGACAGGAGGGAGCGACATCCCATCGGAGGAGCCTACTTGAGGCCAATTCACGAAGGTGGAGGAGGAACTTCGACGTTTCCCTTCGAACTCTGGAACTATCGACACCTCCCGGGGATTGGGTCAGATGTTGAGATTGAGTTCGTCGATCTTAGCGGGGCGAATCTCTACAAGATGACCTCCAATCCTTTTGAAAAGGACGAGTTCTTCTGGACGCCCTGGGCCGGCAATACCTTTATGGAGGACACGGCCATAGAGCCAGAAAACATTCGCTATAACCGGCTCGCTGGCATCCGGGAAGGGGCTGGCGGGAGGAGTCAGGGGATTCCAATGGAGCGGGAAAAGGACCGGCCTATGGCGCGAGTCGAATTGCTCGCCCAACTCACAGCCCCGCCGCCGATCGAGCTGACCGATCTCCAAACCGTTGTCACGACTCGCGTCGAGTACGATAATCTGCCGTTCAACATGCAGTCTCATTTCATGCGTATGACTGAGGCCTGGGTGCTGACACCACTCTCTCTGGAATTTCCTAACTCAACGCTTTCCTTCGAGGAGGAGGACGATTTCTTCTCGAGTCGCCTCCAGGTCTACGGCCAGATCACCGACCTTTCGAAACGGATTGTCTACGAGTTCGACGACGAGATCGTCAATTACTACAGCTCCGCAAACTTCAAAGAAGAACTGGTCGAATCCGCCTATTATTACCGTTCCCTGGCTCTGAAACCGGGTCGCTATAAACTTCACCTGGCTGTCAAAGACCAGGTCTCTGAGCGAGTCGGAACTCTGGAGCAGGGGCTTGCCGTGCCAGGATTCGAGAGCCCCCAGATTCGGGCCAGCTCCGTTGTCCTAAGCTCGGAAGTGGGCGCTGCACCACCCGACAGAGTAGCCCGGGACCCCTTTGTATTTGGCAGCTACCGGCTGCGCCCCCGTTTCAATCGGACTTTCGCCAATGATGAGTACCTTGGTGTTTATTTCGAGCTCTACAACATGGGTGTGGACTCCAGCACACTCCAACCTTCGCTCTACGTGGAATATGCCATTCGCGGCTATAAGGAAGAAACAGAACCCAAGTATCTGAATATTTCGCGCAGTGCGAAATTCGAAGCAGATCACACCGCAGTTCCTATCCTGATCGATATCTCGACACGGGAGCCGGGGAATTACCAGCTCCTGTTGAAAGTCAAAGACGAGATCTCTGGCAATGAGCTAAAGCTCGTGGAGCCGTTTAAGGTGGTGGGCTCGGTCAGCAAAGAGGTCGTCTCTTCCAACTGAGCCTGTTTTCCAGCCCTGCCGACCTAAGCTGAAACTTGATCACCCTCTGACTTGAGTCTTGTCTGCTTCGCCTCCTCAGAGCCGATCCACGCTTTGTAGGAGTTAGATTTGCTGACGAACCCGGCTGTCCAGGCCGAATTCGGCACAGGGACCCCTCAGGCTGGGCATTGTACCCGGCCCCCCCGAACCCTCCCTGCGCTTTGAGCACCGATACTGTGCCCTGCTCAAAGCTCTCCTTCCAGGAGAGCGGTGTTCGCCAGCACATCTGGGCTCCTACAAAGCATGGCGTGCTTCCACGGCAGCGAAGCAGATCAGAATCGAAGCGGGTCCCAGTTTCATTCATGAACGATCCGGCGCAGCCGGAGGCACCACTAACCTGAAACCTGCCTGATCTCGCGCCCCGGGCGCCTTGCTGCTGTGGCCACGGAGCCTGTTGCTGAACTCGGGTCCGGCGAAGCGGGTCTTGGGCATCGGGGACGTGACTTCCGACGGTTTCAGGCCGGATACCAAAGCGGCAGCTCAATTTCTTAAAGAATCGTCTAGTTTTCGCCAGCGATCCCGCTGCCGCACTCCAAATCGCCTCGCCTCCCGGCTCAAGAGTCGTCCTCCGGCCCGAAGCGCGCCGATTTTGAGTGCGCGTAGCACGCTACCGCTTTGGTATCCGGCTGGGCGTCGTAATCTTGAGTAGCCTGAAGAGTTCGGCAACAGGCTCCCATGCCGCCGCCTTTCCTCCGCAAGCATTTGCTAGCGGAAGCGTCCGGAAAGATGCAATCAGTGACCGTCCCTATTCTTCACAATCGATCTGCGCAACCGAGACAAGGGGCCTCTCCGCTCTTCCTCAAACATGTAAAAGTGGTAGCCAAAGTCTTCCAATTGGAGGTCTAGCATCCTTTCCAAACCTCGCTGGGCAAACTGCCGATTCACCAGATAGGGGTCATCCAGTGAATCCACCAGAGCCAGCAAAGCCCAGGTCGCAGCGGCTTGGGTTAGAGCCTCGGCGGCGACCAGACGGGTGGCTGGATGCGAACTCCTCAGCCAGCCGAGCCCCACACTGGCATCCACATCACCGTAGTTGGCGGCGATCTTAGCTTCGGAGTAGCTCTTCCCGTACCATTCTTTCAAGTGCCGCAGGGTCCAATCGATACCTTTCTCGAGATGACACAGGTTACAGGCATTCGGCTGGTTGGCTTCAATCATCTTCCGTTCGGTCGGGTTGAAGATCCGGTGAGTCCGGACTACATCCTGCATGCCCTCGTTCAAGCGGGGCATATGACAATTCATGCATCTTGATCCGGGACTGTCAGCGGGATGGTGGGTGTGTTCCAAGCGGGCTTCGGACGGTTGCAGGCTCTGATGGCAGCGCAGGCATCGGGTATCGTCGCTGGCCGGAGTATGGCTCCATTTCTCGCCGATCGTGTAGTGGGGATCGTGACAGTCAACGCATCTCAGCGGAGCCAGCGCGGAGTGCTTCGGGTTATCGCCGGCATAACAGAAGCCACGGATCGCATCGCTGTACTCAGTGGAGTTCCAGGTGTCCATGCCACCCGCAAACTGAGGCCGGCTGCCGGAGTGGCAGCGACCGCAAATCCAGTTCAGGTTGTGGGATGTCCGGCCCCAGACTGCTTCACTGTCACTCCCTTCGATGAAGAGATAAGGACTGGAAGGGAAGAACAAAGGCGGCTGAGAGGTTGACCGTTCGGTACTTCGAAGGACATGCTGACGCGCTCCATTGTGGCAGGCTTCACAGCTGATTCCCAGGGTCACCGCATGCTGATCGGCGGGTAGCCGGTCCATTTCCTGGTCGACGATCCGATTGATCTCATGAGACGCGATCCCAGTGGTCGAAGCAGCCAGATCGGGGTGGGTCTCGGTCAGATAAGACGAGATCAAAAACGACACGGGATGGGGGCTGAAACTGCGGAGGCGTTGGCGACCGCCGGTCTGAATCATCCAGTCACCAATCGGACGGGTGGTATGGCAACCACTGCAGCCCTGGTCATAGGGAACCTTACTCGCCTCGAGGAAGGGATCTTCGCGTTTCGAATCGGGTACCTCGCCTCCCGCGTCAATGTGCACAACCGGCACCCATTGCTTCTCATCGAGCCAATAACCAAAAGGAAGAAGATGATCGACGGTCCAGATCGGATGGTCCCTGTCCTCGGGTCCGGCAATCTGTTTTCCGACATAATATTGAAAAAAACGTGAGCCAACCGTTCGTTCGATCTGATAGGTACGCTGCAATTCTCCCCGCACCAGGCGCATGCGATAGCTGCCATCGCGGTGGAAGAAGGTTCCTCGTCCCCCCCGATATTGTATGGTCGCCTGGCCTGAAAAGTCCCCCTTGACTGTCTCGCGGTTCGCCTGCGCATTCATCCAACGGTGAGAATGCTTCGACCAGGCCTGGTAACGAGTTGAATGACATTTCTCACATGAGTCGGGGCCCTGATAGTCTTGGAAACGAATATTGCTCACCGGCCCGGGACCGACACTGGCCTGCTGCAGGCTCTCGGGAACGCTGTCCCACCACAGAATCGAGTGGGGCCTTCCCACCAGGGGCACCCGGATCGAGCGGGGTCGGGTCTGTAAGGCTGACTGGAGCGCCTGTTCCTGAGAGGCCAGGTAGTCGTCGATAGCGTCGGGATCTCCGGACGGAGCCGGATAGGTCGCACGCAGAGTCTGGAGAGCCGGATCAGCGGCGAATCCTGCCAGATTCACCGCCCAAGCCAAGCTCTCGCTGGCCTTCGCTGGGTTCCCCTGAGCGAGGTAGGCTTGCCCCAATCGGTAGGCGGTATAATCATCGGCCGGATTCAAGTCAAGGGCAGCTGTCAAGTGTCCAACCGCCTGCCCCAAGAGAGTGTCGCGGGAAGCAGGATCCTCCTGGACTTGGGAGCGTCCCAGGGCCGAGCGTCCCAATACATATCTGACTGTACTGAGCAAGCGGCTGTCTCTTTGGGAAGCGGCAATGCTGGAGGGGTGAGCTGGGGTGGGTTCCACCTGAAGCCGGGCAAGAAGCTGGTTCGCTACTGTCACGGCCTCCGCATAGCGGCCACTTTCAGCGTAGTAGAAGGCGAGCTGCGATTCGAGTTCCGAAAGCGATCTGTTTCCCTCGAGGGCAAGCCTGGCATGCCGCTCAAAGATCTCGAATTCGGTTCCCTTGAAAGCCTGGATGGCAATGAATTGATGGGCTAACGGCTGCATGCCGCTTTCGGGAAAATGCTCGAGGAAATCGAGAGCCAATTGGGCACGTCTGGCCTCAGGCGCCTGGGCAACGGTCTCCCAGGCCTGTCGCTCTAACTCCGATCTGGGCAGCACGCCGAGATCGGTCAGCAGCTGTGATCTGGGGTCCTGAAAACCGGATCCAGGGAGAGAGCTAGCCCAACCCGCCAGGCTAGCGGCAAGCGCACAAACCAGAATCCTCTTTCTGCGCTCAGTCGGAATCTTCATGAAGCGTGAGGACCTCAGGGAAATCGCGTGCCCACATAAAGGGCATTCCGTTCACCTCTCCAATCTCTGCCATAGGCAACCGTGAGTCGATTGGAACGGAGTGGTCCCCATCCTAACTCGACTCCGGCACCAGTATCGACAATAGTGTCAAAATCTGGCTGCCCCGCCAAGCTACGGCCAACCTTGGCGACGTCCGTAAAGACAACCAAACCCAAAGCTAGCAGCCCCACCTTCCGGATCTCTCGGCGCCAACTAACGTTGGCCAGCGCAAAACGACCGGCCACCGGGCTCATTCCTTTTTGTCCATCCTGGAAGATGCGGTGAGCTCGCAGTGCGAAATCTGTATCGGGTCCTATCCCGAGCATAAAATGATCTTCCACGAGACTCTGTTGGGAGATCCATCCGGCGTGCAGTCCAATTTCAATGGATTGTTTCAAGTTTGAAGATGTTGGGCTCTCCAACCGACTCTCCCAACTGGCCGAAGTCCGGAAAGTGACGCCATTCTCTGCATTCTGAGTCCGGGTTACTCTCAGCTCGGAATTGAGATCACTGCTTACTTTCCAGCCCACGGGCGAGTCCCACCTCAGGATGTTCAGAGATGGGTTGAAGCCGACGAAAAAAGCTCCGTTCGAAGCCTGTGTCGAGCCGAAATCAGCCGTTGCTGAGTCGTCGCTAAAAGACCTCCAGCGGTATCCTAATTTCAATTGTGCAGCGACTTTTGGCGCCACAATAGGAAAGAGAAAAGAGCTGGAGAACTGGTGGCTTCTCAGGCGGAAGGAGTGATCAGGTCCGAGAATCCAGGTTTCATCTCGCCAGCCATAGGTGGCGGCCGTGTAGATCGAAAGGTGAGCTGGACGGGGGTTTTCCAAGCCGAATCGAAACCAGCGCGCCCGGGGATTCCAACGCACCGGCACTTCGAGTGTAGTGCCGGTTCCGAAGAGATTCCAGTAAGAGAGCGTGGCGGTCTGAAAAGCGATCTGGCCGAAAGTATTGGCCAGGAATTCGCCTCGACTGCCGAATCCGGAACGCGAGGCCACTCGCACTTCGAGATCAAACTGGTCAGGATCGGGTCCCGGAACCGGACTGAGGTCGACACTCCGGATATGCGGGTGTTGAGCGAGACGCCAGGAGGCTTTCTCCAGTTCAATCTTGCTAAGCAGGTCGCCTGGTTTGAGATCGATCTCTTCGGCTACCGAGAAACGGTCGAGATGATCAGGGGCCAGAATATTGATGGACGTCAAATGGGGACGGTTGATCTGATTCCAATACGCCAGGGCCTGATTCTTTGAGTTCAGAAGAAAGCTCAGGGAGCCGGCCAAATCGAGCCCATACCGGCTTCCTGGTTCAATTCGTAGACCTCTCCGTGCCCAACCGAAAGCCTCGGCCGATTGATTCATCTTGAGCAAGACGGCAGCGATCTCAAAACAGGAGTCGGCGCGGAGCGGGTCCAGTAACGACGCTTGTTTGAAACCGCTCAAGGCTTCCTGGAAACGGTTTTGCAGAGCCTGGCTCAGAGCGAGATAGTGGTGGGCACTCGGACTGTTGGGAGCTTCCTGTACCCAATCTCTGAATAGCCTCTCAGCCTCGTCATACCGCGAGTTGCGGAGTAGCTCTGTGCCCTGGGTGATCCGTTGTTCGTCTTGCGAGCTATCCTGGTCACGATCCGGGGAGGTAAAAGCAAGCGAGAGACACCAGAAAAACGGCAAAAGCAGTACCGAAATCGAGCGACGAAAGCCAGGGCGCTTGGGGTACAAGGGCGGTCGGCCCAAGCCTGCAGGACGGCCCGGGCGGAGTCTTGTAGGATAACCTCCCAGGTTGTCATCCGAATTCAAGTTTCACCATAGCATTGATCAAAATCCCCGATCAGGATCGATTCTATTGGGGAAGGATAAGAAAAGTCCACCGCTGGTTCGCCGTCCAACTCGCTTCAAAAGAGCGGAGAGATTGCGAGACTTCCTTTCCTGAGGCCGGGTCGTTGAGCCACACTCTCGATTCATCATAGCCGACCAATACCAGAGCATGGTCCACGCCCTTCCGACCCGGTAGGCTGACGATCAGAGGGCGCTGCTTCTGGAGATGGGCGAACAAGTCTTCCAACTGCGGCTGAATCAAGAATCCCTGGAACCCGCGCGACTCGACAAAACGTTGCAGATCTAATCCAGTCGTTCCTTCTTTGTAAAGCGGAACCTCCTTGGCAATCTCGGATGGAGCAATCTCGGTGTTCCAATAGCTCAATACCATGGAGACGCTGGCTACCAGACACATTTTGTATGGCTGCTTGATCTGGGGCACGGAGAGCCGGACGGCAGTGCTCGAACGTAGCGCAGGCATCCCTGCCTGCCAAAAGAGCGCAGGCAGAGCCATTGCCGGAGACAGCGTGGCGGTAAATAGAAAAAGGCCTCGAAAGGCCTTCTGGGGATGAAAGGGGATGGAGCTGATGCTTACACCTGGCCTCTAATCTGTCTACAGAGTTTGCGGGAGGAAGAAGCAAGTACTTGTTGCCCGTTCCTCCCTAGTCAAACAGAGACCTCAAACGGTCTGGTTTGCGCAGCCAATCTGCTCCCGGTTTAGGAGAAGAACATAAACATCGCTAGCGTCAAAAGAGCGATAACTACCCCCAAGGTGATGAGCAGGATTTTCTTTTTGTTCCCGTCGTCTTGACCGGCTGCTTCCATTTGCTCTGCCAGCGGCATGATCTGGCTTTGTAGCTCAAGGATCTCGGTATCGCTCAAACCGGCTAACTGTTGCCGCAGCATGTCTGGTTTGGCCCCAAACTTCTTCACCTGCGCCCTGACTTGTGGATGGCTGAGCACCCGAGTCAGATCGCTTCGGGCCTGGGTCACTTTCGCGGAATGGGCGACCACGGCCTGGTGTAATCCACTACTGGATGCGACATGAAGGGAAGCTTTCCCCTGCGCGTTCTCCTGACTGGCGGCGGGGGCGGCGCTCAGCGCACAGGTCAATGTCAAGGTGATCAGTGCCAGCCAGAGGGGGCGTTTCATGGATTTGAATGTCATCAATCTCTTACTCCGTTGTGGTTTGAACTGCGGTATCGGGTTCAAGGATGAAAGGGCGGAAGACACGTGTCTTCCGCCCTTCACATCCTTCCTCTCGAAGGTCACACGCTCACTCAGAATATGATCTTCAAGGCAATCTGTCCGATTCGGGCATCCCGGGAGGATGTGATTCTTCCAAAATTGCCTGAAGTGCTCCGCAGTCCGCTGCCTGATGGAGAATTCCAGTTGGTGAGGTTGGGCATGTTGAAGAATTCAGCTCGGAACTGAATCCTTCCATCCTCACCCAACAGCGGCAGATTGAAGTTCTTCATGAAGGCTACATCGAGCTGAGTATAGCCGGGACCTCGGATGCTTCGTTGTGGAATGCCTCCGGGACTGCCGGGTGCCGGCGTGGAGAAGAGATCCTCCTGCGCCTGGCTGAGGTAAGTAACTTGCGATGCCCCTTTCGTGATGTTCGAGAAATTGAAGCTAGTGCCGCTAAAGTTAGGTGTAGCGGTATCGTTATCCGTCAGCAGGTTGTAGTTGGTGGTTATTGTCAAGGGTTGGGCAGTGGTGAAAGCATACAGTGCAGTGAACTGCCAACCGCCCAAAATCGCGTCAACTACACCGTTCCAACTGGAGCCGAATTTCTTTCCACCGCCAAAGGGCAAGTGGTAGATGGTGTTGAATTTAACGACGTGACGAGCATCGTACCTCAGGAACGTCTTGTCGAGGGTGCGGGCGTCGTTGTCACGGAAGTCGTCGTACTGTCCCTGACCGCCTTCGAAATCACTCAGTGCCTTTCCCCAGACGTAGTTGGCGTGAAAATACAGACCGTCAGAGAACCGCCGGTTCACCTGCATCTTCAAGCCATGGTAGGTAGAGACCGAAAGGTTGTCGGCAATCGTGGCATCCACAACCTGGGGGGTGCCGCGCAAGAAGTTGGTGCCCAGACCGGTAGCTGAAAGCAGGCCGCCGCGAACGCCGTTGAAATTGGTGGTGTCTGCAAAATTGGCCAGATCCCACATTTCACCCCGCCGGATTCCCGAGTACTGAGAGCTGGGAATTCCACCCATGGGGCCGAAAATGGTATTCAGGATTCCGATATCCCCACCGACATTCGGGTTCCCAAAGACATCCAGGTTAGCTTGCGCTTGCAGGTAGCCAGCCAGAAAGCCGTTTCGGCGAAGATCCATTTGATTCACATTAATGGCTCTCCAGCCGCCGACACCGATGTTTCCGACATAGGCTACTTCGACTTGCCAGTTTTGGGAGAGCTCTCTTTGGATGCGCAGTGTCCAGCTCTCTGTGTAAGGTGTTCGAATCGTGGGGTTGAAGGCGTAGGCCCGCCCTGTCCGCGTGTCCGGTAAGAGTGGAAAGAGCATGGGAGGTGGAGCGATCGGCAAGATCGTGTTCTGGGCATCCCCAAAGCGGGTTCCCGGCACCGGAGAAATCTCTCTCTCAATGCTCAGACCCTGATTCTGATCCTCGAACCGGCTGTAAGTCGAGATCATGTGCCGATCATGCGCTACTCTGAAATTGGCACTAATACTGGTTTTGTTGGAGCCCGTGGGATCCCACACGAACCCGATGCTGGGGCTGAAATTGTTCCAATCATACTCGTGCTGACCCTTACCCTTATCGGGCGCGAAATCAGTTTGGTAGCGTCCGTTCGGCGTGATCGCAGGAAACCAGCGCGAGGCGGTCGGACCCAGTACCGACCTGGGACCGTCCTCTGGATACGTGTAAACCCCGTCGATCGCGAAGGAAGGCGTCAACAGATCCCAGCGCACACCGTAGTTGAAGGTCAGATTGGGCCGCATCTTCCAGGTATCCTGAAAGAACATCCCGTACTCGGGTTGGAGCAGCCTCCGATAGCGAGTGTCATACGGGTTGTACCCATTCTCAACCGGAAAGTTCACGTGAAATTGCTGCTCAATGTGGCCCACCGATCCGGTGAGATCGTTGGTCAGCTGCTCAGCCAGGTTCGCATCAGTACTGTGTAGTCCCGGCAAAGAAGGAATCGTGGCCGGATTGCTGCCGCCTTCGGTATCAATGATCGGGATATAGTTGTCGCCGCCGAACCAGTTGAACTTGGAACTACGAACCAACTCGAACCCCCACTTGTAGGAGTGGTTGCCTCTGATCCAGGACATGTTGTTGGAAAAGCTCAGGGACACAATGGGGTTCCTCTGATCCTGGAAGACGCCGATCAAGTTGCCGTTGCTCCCACCACCACGAGAGCCGCGATCGCCGAGACCATCCAGGTTGTAAATCCCACCGATGTCCTTGGACCCCGGGTGCCCATTTTGCGTAAAGCTCTCTCGAGCATAGCCACCGGCCGTGAACTCATTGATGAAATTCGGCGAGAACGTGGTGGTCCAGCCAAACATGCCACCCTGGTTGTAAAAATCATTCGGAAATCGAGGGAACAGGCCCGGAAACGAGTCAGCATCCGGTGAGTTGTTCTTGGCATAGGTCCAGGTACCCCTGATCTGGTTCTGGTCATCCAGCTTGTGGTCCACCTTGATCAGGTATTGGTACCCGTTGGTATCGTCGGGCGCATTGAAGCGAAATCCAGCAGTATTGAAGCCGTCCCCGATATCGTAATTGTTGGGCGTTGGAGTAGCTGCAAAAACGGCTGCAACCCGGCCCGTCGGATCCAGGCCGAGGCGAGTCGGATCCACAGTCAGTAGATCAATAGATCCGATGTCGCCAGCCGGCACCGTCGGATTTCCATTGCCGTCGACCAAAGAACCGGAGTTTCCGCCCGCCGTATAGTAGCGGAAAATCCCGCCTCTGAGTTCAGGAGTGTAAACAATTCGATTGCTTATGCCGGCCTGACTCTCCCGAGACCACTCGGTGGTAGTGAAGAAAAAGGTTCTTCCTTTCCAGATGGGACCACCAACGCTGTAGCCGAACTGGTGGCGTTTGAACACAGGTCGCTCATTCCCTTGACGATTGTTGAACCAGTTGTTGGCGTTGTAAGACGTATTCCGGTTGAACTCGTAAAGGGAACCGTGAAAATCGTTGGTTCCCGATTTGAAGATCAGACTGACCTGAGCGCCTGCCCCTCTGCCATTCTCCAGCGAGGTACTCGAAGTTGCGATCGAGTACTCGCCCACTGCCTCTAGCGGCGTTGGGATAAAAGGTCGCGCCGGAGAGGAATCATAGGACGCATCGTTGGCCCAAACGCCTTCGATGTGCACGTTGTTTGAGTTGCTGCGCAGGCCATCCACACTGCCGTTATTCCGTCCACTTCCCGGAAGTGGCGTGGTTCCCGCAACGGTCTTGAACAGATCCATTGGGTTTCGCCCGTTCAAGGGGAGATCCAGGATTTGGTCGCGCTGGACCACGGATCCGATACGAGTGCTGGTTTGATCGACCAGAGCCGCTGTGCTCTCGACGATCACTTCCTCCGTTACCTCCCCGATTTGCATCGTGATGTCGAGGGTCAGCACGTCGTTGATCTTGAGTTGCAGTTCCTGCGTGACGTGGCGCTTGAAACCGCTCAGCTCAGCGCTGATGTCGTACACCCCAGGTGTGAGGCTGACAAACGTGTATCGCCCTGTGTCATTGCTGATGCTCGTGAATGAGATCGTGGTGCCGGTATTCGTGGCAATCACCGTGACGCCGGGCAGGATCGCATCTGTTACGTCCTTGACCACGCCGTCCAAGCGAGCCGTCGCCACCTGCCCCAAACTCGTGGCTGCTAGAGCGACGAAAATGAGTAGAGTGACGGTTAGAATCATCCTGGTTCCGAATCGAGTTGGCATTGAAGCTCCTCCTTCTGAGACCCTATTGTTGTTTTCGGGTGTAAACAAGCAAGATTCATTCCTCCCACGACCCCTGGCTCGTAAGCGGCCGCGACTAAGAAAAAGAATAAATAGTTCAGTACAAAGAAATGGATCGAAATTCAAGAATTTGAATCATTTTGGATCACCGCGATTCAATTTATTGAATCTGGCTGAGAGTGCTCTGGGACGTCGTAGCATGGGCTTCCTGCCTGTGATCCGGGATTCAATGTTGGCTGATGCTGCCGGGACTGGGGACTGGATCTTTGACCCTTCCACTTGCCTTGGCCTCGCCTTTTCCGACGAAGCTCAAAGGGAGGGGAAAGACAACGGAGATGGCGGGACTCCGGAAGGTGGCAGGATGCCGGACGCAGGCAGGGATGCCTGGGCTACTTTGGCAGGCAGGGATGCCTGCGCTACTAGACCCAAAATAAGCGTATCAGCTTCTGGGCCGCTCGATTGACTCTTTTTGAGGGTCATTTAGCCCTCTGTGGTCGACTTTCGGACTGAAGGCTGCGCGAGTCGGGCGCATCCGACGGTGATCTCCTGCTGGAGGGCCTTCGGAGTGGGATCGAGAGGCAAGCATCGGAATTTTCGGCCGTTTTCGAACAGCCTTCGACCTCAGCCCTTGAACCTCCGTGGATTTTCTTTGCTTTGTCCTGTGGCGGGTTAGCCGTAGCGGACCCGCTTGGGCGACGGCACTCCGCTCAGCAGCGTTTCGGTCCAGTCGTTGACGTTCAGCAGCCGGTAAAGAAGACGTCGCCCCCGCTGCAGGATCTGGCAAGGAATCTGAACCAGCCAGCGCAGGAACCGGCGATACTCCATCTTCAGAATCCGCTGCCCCATCGTCTTGTCGGATTGCACCAGGCCCAGCCAGGCTTTCAAGTTCCAGGCCTGGGCAGCAATCACCAGGTACGCCCAGTTGGACTCGAGGCTGTCCGAGGGCATCCGCATCGCCTGAACCCCGTTCTTGAGCTGCTCCACCACATTCTCCTGATGGCAGCGACGATTGGCTGAGAAAACCACTTCCCTGGCCGACTCCTTTCGCAGGTTGGTCAGATAGAACAGATAGCGGGTCTCGTCAAAGAGCCGTCCCTGTCCTTGGGTGACCGTAATTTGCTTTCGCACCACCACCAGCCGATAGTTCTGCTTGCAGGCCGCCGGTCGCTAGGCCAGCTCGGCCACATCTTCCCGCTCCAGTTGCAGATTGCGATAGCCATTCTTTTTGACCAGGGCCTGGCGGATATTCTTGCGCCGCCGTCTTCGCAGTTTCTTCTTCTTTGCCCGATCCAGCCGACTCCAGGCGCTGGGCTCCAGTCCTTCGGCCCGACCAACCAACCCCTGGCTGGAATCCGCCCCAAAGAGAAACTCTACGCCCTCCTGATCCCAGCGGTCCAGATGACGCGTCTGCGTAAAATCCGTGTCGCCCCGCAGCAACACCTTCTGGAAACCACCACCGCGCACCAACTCGATGGCCCGATCCAGCACCTCGGCCGCGCCTTCATGGGAGGGCCGGTTGCCCGACCGATTCACCAAATAGAGCACCTCGTTGGTCTCAGCCACAGACACTACCAGCGGATGATAGCTCCAGTGGCCGGTGTAGCTCATTCCGATTCCGCTCTTACACTGTCCATCCGTCGGGGCGATCGTCCCGTCCACATCAATCGTGGCCTGACGGTGAAACTCCTTGTCTTGGTTCGACCACACTTTCCGTCGCGCCTCATTGACCGCTTCCATCAGATCCCCGATCGAATTCCTGTCGAAGCGCCGCAGGAAGTCCCCCTCCGTGGACGGCGCCGGCACCTTGCGGGCCCCCAGCGCGTCCAGATACACCGGGTCCCGGCGTCGAGCCTCCACGGTCCTGCAGGCAGCTACCGCCCGTCATGACGTTGTAAATCAGATTGAGCACATGATCCGATTCCCGGTACGGCAGATGCCGCTCCAGCACCTTCACCCGTTGGTCGATGGTTTCGGCCAGTTCCAGCTGCTTGACCAGCAGCTGGATCACACCCAGCCCCCCGCAGTCCACGGCTCGGACTCGATCCGAAATCGCATAATGGATGTTGCCCGCGCGCAGAACCAGGCGGCCCTTCTCCGGCATCCAACTCCGATCTAATCGATCTTCACTTTCCGATTGCCGTTTGCGCAGGATTTCGATATCTTTTGGGTTCACCTGAAATGCCTTTCTTTTCGGTGTTTTCCAGAGTTTTTTTGCAACCCTAGAATACCCGTCAGGACTGGCATTTCGGGCCTTTTCAGGCCCTTGGAATCAACACTGATGTACTTGCTTTGGGACTAGAGCTCCAGCTTGCCCTGGAAGATCATCTTGCTGAGTTTGAAATTCGCCCGGATCCGGTCGGTTCTGGTCCTCCTGCTTCCGGGATCCTGCGGCTCTATTCTGTCGAGAGTGAGCATGGTTTCGAACCTGAGTTCCCGTTCATCGGGTGTCACCAGAGGTCGGCCGTCCGGGAGCTTCCGGGGGAAGATCAGCTTGGCCCCCAGCCCGTCCTCACCGGGCGGCTGGTAACGCGACAGGTACACACGCTTGCCGCTCTTGGTCGCGAGGAATGTGGCTTTAGCCAGATCCGCAGTCCGGGCCGACATCAGTGCACTCCAATAGAAGCGCAGTGAGTCGGCGCCCGCTGGCTCCGCAGTCAAGCTGATCGTCAAGACAATATTCTCGTCATCTCGTTGCCGAACCATATTCTCCAGTGCTGCCCTGTCGGCGTCGCCTTTGGTCTTCAAGATCATGTCACGGGCCAAGGCCATTCGAATGGGACTGGCGCTGAAGAGGCGGATATGGAAATGATTCAGCTTCTCACGTTCCAAATCACCGCTGCCGGTGGTCTGGAAGGTCCGTTCCCCGGTGTGCATCGGATTCAGGATGGTAATGGTATGGATCTTTCCCCAGGGTGATCGGTCGAGCATGCGCTTGACCTCTTTTTTGCTCCATTCCAAATAGGACTTCTTTTCCCACCACTCGGCGGCCAAAGCAACGCCCGCCAGACACGAGACCATCAAGACTCCAATCCAAACCTTCTTCATAAGATTTCCCTCGCTCTTCGCCGAATCGTGAAGCGTCACTAAATCAGTCTATTCGCCTATCACTTGAGGCCCGACTTTTCTACAATACTCTTTTTTTCACTGATCCTGCTACGTTCTCGATCCCGTTGTTCCAGGACCTGGAAATGCTGGAAGAACTTTTCGGCCAGTTCCTCCTCTTGCTTTCTCGAATACAGCCGTCCTAATTGATAGTGGGCCCGGGTGTGCTCGGGATTTTCGCGCACGACCTGGCGCAAGAGTCGTTCTGCGTCGTTCAATTGATTGAGTCTCAGATAGACGACTCCACGATTGTAGTTTGCCGCCAAATGGCTTTCGTCGAGCTTTTGCAGGAAGGCCAGAGATTCCTCGAGTGCACCATCCTGAAGCCGCAGCTCTCCCATCTGGAGATTCAGTTCCTCATGGTCGGGATCCACCGCCAGTCCTTCGGTAAAGAAGTCCTCCGCTTGCTTGAGGCGGCTCATCGAGCGAGCCGAGACTCCCGCCAGGTAATACGTCTGAGCGAAACGAGGGTCGAGTTTGATCGACTCCGCGTAAGCCAGGAGAGCCTCCGTCGGATTCCCACCCTGGTAGAGTGACAGGCCCAGTTTCCGCCAGTATTCCGAGTTGTCCGGTGAATCTTCTGCCAGCTTGCGAAAGGCTCGCTCGGCTTCATCGAAGTATCCATTGGTCAGCAGCCAGTCCCCATACTCGCTCCAAATGATTAGCTGATCGGGGAGTATGCTGAGCGCTTCCCGAAAGTGGGTTACGGTATTTCTATCGTCTTTCTGGCGAGCATACAGCTGGGCCAGGTAGTAATGCGCTTCGCCGTTCCGTGGATCGGCCTGGACTGCCTGCTGAAAAGCTGCCCGGGCCTGATCCCACTGTTCAGCCTGGAGCATCCTCTTCCCAAGCTCGACTTGAGTCGGTTGTCCGAAGAGCCCAATCGCGGCTGCCAGGGTGAGGCTAAGCATCAGTTCCGGTTCCTTCTGCTCGAGGAGATAGTCGGCTCCTCTCGCATCCGGATTATAACCAAGAAGGGCGCGAAGAATTCGTGTTCATCGTGTTCTTCGTGGCGAAGAATCCGGATTTGCCCCAGGGTAGCATAGGCATCCTGCCTGTGATTGGGAGCCCATCTGAATTCGCTGGCCGCAGGCTAGATTCCCGCGCTACTTTCAGTTTCAGTCCAGTAGCCCCAGGCTGCGACGGATCATTGATGAAAGAAACTTGGGAAGCCAGAAAACGCCAAGCAAGGCTGCTCGGCCTACAAGAGCAGTCTGCTCAAAGCTGCAGGACGACCTCGGGCGGAGCCTTGTAGGACAACCTCCCAGGTTGTCATCCGAATCAAGTTTCATCCTAGACGCTACCGGCCTCCTTTCAGGAGCCGGAGTTCGCCAGCACAGCTGGACTCCTACAAAGCATGGCTTGCATCCAAGGCAGCGAAGCAGATCGGATTCGAAGCAGGACTCGAGCTTCGTGTTTGCTGCTCGCGGTTCACTCAATGATCCGGACTTTGCGGTCGTCTCGTTGGCTCAGCAGTTCCAGCAACCGATCCAGCTGAAGGCTGCCGGAGGGGGAAATCAAAAGTTCCGGTCTCCGTGATTCCGGAGCAACCTCCTGTCCCATCCAGAGGTCCGTAGCGGCCTGCTTTCTTTTTAGCCTATCTTCTGGGGAGTCGATGAAGTCAAATTCAAAGGACTCATATCCGGGCAGCCGGCGGAGAGATTGATGGGCTACATAGCGCACGGCTGAATAGGGGTCGACGAGCAGTTGCGCCAGCAGAGGAGCTTGCCAACTGTTGCCGGAGGCCTCCAGGGCGGGTCCCCATCCCATACTCGAGGCCACGACGGCTCTTTGCACTGCGTCTCCTCGCAAGAGCCACGACAAGCCTGCTGAAATCTCCTGATCGGACTGGCTCATCTCAACTGCTGGCTGTCCGTACCACTGCGACAGGTGGGTGGCGGTCCACTCTAGAGACTGGTCCAGATGGCAAAGATTACAGGCATTGGGGCGGCCTGTCTTCAAGCTGTTGGCCACGCTTGGATTATCGATTCTGTGGCTGCGCATTGCAGTGAATAGGCCGAAAGTCGTGTTCGGCATGTGGCAGTTGTAGCAGCTACTTCCAGTGGAATCGGGAGCGTGATGAGTGTGTTCGGAGATCCGCTCCGCATAATCTGTGTGACATTGCAGACAGGCCGGGTCGCCCTCCATCTGCTGCGCGAGTTGATCGCTTGGATCGCTCTCATGCATGGAGTGACAGGACAAGCAAGAGAGGTCTCCCTGTTTGAAGCACTCCGACTCTAACAACCCATTGAATTCACGACCGGCTACCCGTATGGTACCGTCCTTCCAAAAATTCCCACTCAATACATCGGGCTCCTCGCGCAGCCAGTCTTGGAGCAAGGGGTCGGTCCAGCCTTCAGAGTAGCCCACGATGTGTAGGGTTTCCTCCAGTTCTTGTCCCGCTCGATATGCCCTTCCCTGAAGTGACCAGGAGCCGGGATCATAAGTACCCGAGAAACTGTGACACTGGCCGCACACGTCGGAAGCGCGTGAAGGCTCCAGGCGAGAAGGATTAATTATCGTGGGGTCTGCTTGATCTCCGAAGTGGTAGCGGTAGCGCCGGAGAGGCAGCCGGTTGACCCGGACATGCTCCCCGCCGGGACCGTGACATGACTCACAGGCGATACCGAGTTCGGCGACCCGGCTGAACATGGTTCCCTCACTCACCCGGATCTGGGGTTGGCCGCCTACGGTGTGACAGTCTAGACAGGCCTCGTTCCACATGATGGTTCTTTCGGGGATCGTGGCGGGCGGCTTCAAGAAAGAGTCGGCGCCCGGAATCCATCTTTGCTCCGCGATGTGGAAAAACCAGGGCAATTGAAAGAACATTCCATTGAATTCGGGCACTTGAATCCAATAGGTCTGAAGGTGGTGTGAACCGGTCGTCATGAACACCCGCTGCTGGACACGGGGAAGATGAGGTAAACGGCTCAAGTCTCGGCCCTCGGCCGTCTCCATCTGCCAGAGCGCCTTCATCTCCACCCAGAACTCGTCCCCCCGACGCTCCAGGTTGTAGACCTCGCCTCGGTCTTCTAATCGAACCTGGTCAAAGCTGCCCAACACGGTATCCGGCGTAGCGGGCTGGGTCATCGTGCGATGGAAGCTGGCATACCAACTGGAATACTGATCCGGGTGGCAGGAACGGCAGGCTTCAGAACCGACGAAGCCCCCGTTCTCCACCTTCTGAGGGAGGGTGTTCTCCAGATCCAGGTCCCCGTCCGGCTCCCACCACGCTAAAGCTCCAACGGAAAGTGCAAGCGTGGTCAACGCGGCGGGCCAAACCCGTCCAAATTGCCTTCTTATGGTGACGAGAAGAGGAATGAACGCGGTGGCGATCAAGAGAGCAAATAGCAGCTTTTCCATCTGAACTGTCTGATCCTCTCATGCTTAGGAAGAACGTTGCTACTGGTTCCCCCTCTTCAGTCCCAACGCCGTAAGCCCTTGGCATGGCAGTAGCGAAGTGTGGACAGAATACTACGGATAAGAAACTAAGGATTGGAGGAAAGTTCTGGCGCCGATACGTCAGGGTCTCCCGCCCCGGCCTGACGCCACGGCGCTCCGAGAATCGCAACCTTCTTCTCACAAGTCGGCGGTCGATCCGATCCGTCCCCATTGGACCCTCCAAAACTAAGACTTGACTTGTCTGTAAAGAAGTCGCCCCTCCTAGGAGCCCGAGCGTGGGTAACGCAGTCAGCGCGGATGATTCCGGTCCTGCAGCCGACAACGCGCGCATTATCCGGGCTAGTACTGCCCCCGAGGTCCTCGGATCATTCAGGAGAGAAACTTGAGAATCCAGGAATGCCAAGCAAGGTGCTCGGCCTACAGGGAGCGGTCTGCCCAAGCCTGCAGACCCGGGCGGAGCCCCTGTAGGACAACCTCCCAGGTTGTCATCCGGATTGATCATCCTGGCATCGGAACAGAGGGAGAACCACCCGCTCACGATCGTTTCTCGGTGCCCCGCTCCCGCGTTGTCACCTTCCGGTCTGGCTCTCCCTTTACCCAATTGCCGGAATCGGAAAACCGGCAAGGATCCAAGTTGTCCCCAACCTCGATAGAAGTAAGTTTCAGGTCAGGGCTGCTGAAAAGGCCTGATCCATAATGAGGGCCGAAGCGAACGCGGTTGGGCAGCCAAATCGACACTCGGGTCTACCACCAATTGATGCTTGTGGCCGTTCAGTGAAACCCAGGCCTCGGCTCGGACTTTGACGCTCTCGTAGCCCTTCTCCTCAACCCATTTCTTGGCAAGATGATGACTGAATTGCAAGATCATGTCAGTATGCGCGAGCATGACCGGAGCCTGCCCGGCCACCAGGTGTTCTTTCAAATCGACAGGCCAGGTGGTATCGGTCGCCGGATCGGTGACAAAGAAGCGAATAAAACCCGTATCCGGATGAATCTCTACCGCAGTGTTTCCCATTTCTTGGCTCCAAACGCCGCGCAGGTAGTAAGTAAACTCCCGGGTCATCACGGGATCCTGGGCCATTTTTCTAGCATCTTCCGGGCTGGCTGACTCTTGGGGGTCGACGGTCCACATTCTCTGGCTCTTAGGATCCTCCACACGAAACCACATTTCGCCCTGTTTGATCCGCAGCATCATTCTCCAGGCGAAACGAAAGCCCTCATCTGTCCAGTCCACCCTGCCTGGGTAGAGGAGATGGCGTAAAGGTACCAAGAGCTGGATCGCGAAATGGACAGCCAGTACTACCACCAGGGCGCGCTGTCGCTGGGCCAGTCTGGCCCAGCTCAGGGTTATGGGCTGGGGAACTCGCGACCGCCGCTTCTTTGAGACCGACCCCCATCGCCGGAGCAGACGACGAGGCCAGTCGGGAGAGAAAAACAGAGCGGTCAGGCAGATTGCGAACCAGGGAAAAACATCGATGAACCTCCACATGAAAGCGTTAGACAGGTGGAAGATCAAAGTGACAACAAAGGCATAGGGGCGCGTTTTCCGCCACAGCAACAGAGGGAAAGCCAGCAGATCCAAGAGGAGCCCAAAGTAACTGAAGAAGTAGGGCATCCAATCCAGGCTGAGAAGGGGACCAATCAAGGCATAGTCGGTCCGCTCGCGGAGTAGCCTGCGCATGGGCTCGCCGCGCAGCCAATCAGGGTTGAGCTTAGCGACTCCACCATAAAAGTAGACAATTCCCATCTGTGCCCGCAGGAGCCATAAACCCCAGGCAGGTGCCGTGTCTGAACGAATCGCGGGGCGACGGTAGCTATCCACTGAAAAAGTACCGTGCGCCGGAATGAAGATCATCCAGAAGCTGATCAGGCAGATCAGATAGAGGTGATTCTGGTACAGCGCCTCCTCCAGGAGGAACAGAAAGGTGAATCCCAGGCAGAAGAGGGCGACGCTGAAGCGGTAGCATAAGCCGACGGCGACAAATATCGAGAGTATCCCCAGCCCCAGCAGATGGTAGTACATACCGTCTCCAGGCCAGGGCTTGACCCACTCAAAGCCATAATACGTGAAGTGAAATTCGGGCTCGATCCAGTAGAGGTCGATCAAGTCGTAGACAAAATACCGGACAATCAGGGCCAACATGAGCAGGCCGAAAGCCACTCGGAAAAAGCACACTGACCCATTGTCAACCGGGTCCATTAACTGGTTCAGGAAAGAGGGGCGACCCGGGGCCTGCCTTTTGGTGGGCCCTAAGGGCCGCGACTTCTTGGAGCGCTTCATGAAGAATCTTGGCTGTTTATCCTCTAGTTCTGAATAAGCAGGCAAAGCAGAGTGACGCTTGCGAGGCGCCCTCCCTCCGATGGAAACAGATTACACAAGGAACTGTTTCTATGTCGACCCATCCCGACAACAACGTCGTTCGGGTTCTTCAGTTGCGTTTCCAAATGTGTGCGGCCTAGAATGTTGAGAATTCCTGGATTGACAACACACCATACGCATGAGTTCGGGCTGAGTTACCGTCTCTCATCGGCATTTGGTTCTCAAGCCCACCATGCGCTTTCTGGAGGTCAAAATGATGACGAGAGATTGGCGGACCGAAGCTTCGTGCCAGACAGGCTCAACTCTGACGGTGGTCTGGTTATGCATCGTGTTCCTGTTCGGAGGATTGCTCCAGGTTGTTGCTCAGCCAGGACAAACCATGGACTCGTACGTCCAACCAAATTCGACGATACGAGAGATCTTTGATCGCGACAAGAACTACAACACATTGGACCAATTGGGTCCGGACGGCAGCCACTTCATGGTCCCGATCCGACAGGAGATGTCCTCTTTGCAGCTCATGACGCAAAGGACGCTCAGGCTAGCCATGTTGGAATTCTGCCCCGACGTGAATCGGGAGTGGCGTCTCTCCACTTACGGCATGCGTGGTTTGAAGATCTATTCATTGGTCGACCGCCGCAGTCTCCAGGTCCAAGTTCCTGCCGACATCCTGATCAGTCACATGACTTGGTCGCCCGACGGCCAGAAGATTGCTTTTCTGGCACATCTTTCGGAGGGAACGCAAGTCTGGACCACGGACGTTAGCACAGGTGAAGCCGCCCCCTTGAACCAGTCCTATGTCATGGCGACCCTGGGGGGCCGGCGCCAACGGGGCGGCGGATCGGGTCGCACGCTGTTGCAATGGACACCAGAAAACTCAGTCATCACACTGCTGGTTCCCGCCAATCGTGGTCCGGAACCGCAGGCCGATCCGATTCCCGGGGCTCCCATGATTCGGCGAACACGAGAGAAGCCGACTCCAACGCGAACTTTGCCCTTCCTCCTGCGGACTACTCATGACCAGGATCTGTTTCGCTATTACACCACGGCCCAGTTGGCCGAACTGGCTCCTGGAAGGCCGGCTAAAGCCATCGGCCGGCCCGGCATGTATACCGGCCTCTCGGTCAGCCCGGACGGTCGCCACATCCTGGCCGAGAAAGTAGTGGAACCCTTCTCATACATCGTGGCTGCCACCAGTTTCGGCCAGGAACTCGAAGTCTTGGATCGAAGTGGCAGAAGGTTGTCGGTCATACGGAAGACGCCTCTCCAAGAAGCGTCGACTCGGGCGGGTCAGAATCCGAACCAGGACCTTCCCCGTGATGTCGCCTGGCGTCCCGACGGAAAGGGACTTACTTTTCTTCAGCTCGCACCCAAACAGGACGATGAGGATGCTGCAGACCGGGAAGACAGGTTGATGCAGTTGGACGCCCCATTCGATGTTGCTCGCGCCACCACCCTGGTATCCAGCGAAAAGCGGATCAGCGGCGCCACTTATTCGAGGGACGGTCGGTTTGCTTTTGCCACCCTCAGCGGAGAGGAAAAGCAGGACATCGTTGCCTTTGACCTGAACACTCAGAACCCGGCTACTCAGGTCCTGGCCGGCGGCATCGACTCGGATGACGTGCTCAATCTCCCCGGTCAGTTGATGACCAGGAGGACCGGCAATGGCGTACCCTACGCCTTACTCTCCAGCGACAGTTCCTCAGCCTACCTGCAGGGAGCCGGCAGCCAGGAGGACTTCAAAGCCCAGCCTTTTGTCGACCGTGTGAACATTACCAGCGGTCGCAAGAACCGTCTATTCGAGGGCTCGAAACAGATGTGGGAACGGCCTCTGGTGCCGTTGGATAGCGACCTGGAGCGAATGATCGTCAGCCGGGAGTCGAAGACGGTTTTTCCGGACAGCTATCTTTGGAGTTCCAGCGGGTCGATGGAGAACCTGACGCAGAATCGAGATCCGTTTCCGGAGATCACATCAGCCAAGCGAGTCGACTTCTCATTTCAGCGACGCGATGGGGTGACGGTTCGAGCTCGAATCTCACTGCCCATCGGATACGTGGAAGGAACCCGGGTGCCAGCCATCTTCTGGACCTACCCCAATGAATATCAATCAGTCGAGGAGTATCAGCGAGGTGTGCTTCAGGGTAGGCGTAGTGTCCCCGACCATAATTCCTATTCGCCGCTGAGCTACCTGCGCTGGTCTGACATCTGGCTCACCCAGGGCTATGCCGTGGTCTATCCCGATGTTCCGATCATCGGCAAGGGGAATCAATTCAACGACAACTACCTGGCCCACATGGCGGACACTCTCTATGCGGCGATTCGAAAGGTCGATGAAATGGGTTATGTCGATGTGGATCGGATCGGCCACGGGGGTCACAGCTACGGAGCCTTCGCCACCGCCAACCTGCTTGCACACACCCCCTATTTCAAGGCCGGTATCGCGGGCGACGGCGCCTACAACCGGAGCTTGACCCCGATGAGCTTTCAGGGTGAGCGTCGATTTGTGTGGGAGGCCCAGACGACCTATCTCGAGATGTCACCCTTCTTCTCTGCCGATCATATTGATACCCCCCTCCTCATGTATCACGGTGCCCAAGACAACAACAGCGGCACCTTTCTGATCCAGTCCGAACGAATGATGCAAGCTCTCACGGGATTGGGTAAAACCGCTGTTCTGTACATCTATCCTTTCGAATCTCACGCCCCGGTCAGCAAGGAAAGCCTGCTCGACCTGTGGGCCCGTTGGGTGGATTGGTTTGACACACATGTGAAGAACGGGGGAGCTGACAGGGTTTCGGACGGGCAATAGCGAGGGAAATGCAAGCGCAGAGACGCGGAGTCTTCGCGCCGGGGGGCTACCGAAAAGGTGGTTGATTTTCGGGAAACGCTCCCCTCGGCGACTCTGCGCTTGCATTACTCCAAATTCCGAATCGAATACAGCCGGGTCTGGGTCCGGATCAGCAAACGGTCCCCGACGATCGCCGGGCTGGCCAATGTCCACTCATCCAGTCGGTTGACACCGAGCAGCTTGTACTCCTCCCCCACCTCGATCACATAGGTATCGCCCTCTTCGCCAATCGCGAATATCTTGCCGGCGTAGGCCCAGGGTGATGCGGTGAAAGCGGCAGCCCCGGGCGCCACTCGGGCTCGGTACACGCGCTCTCCAGTGTTCGCATTGAGGCGGGATAAGATTCCATTCGAGGTCAGAACAAAGAGTCCGCCATCGTAAACCAGAGGCGTTGGAAGATAGGTGCCACCTGCCAGCCGGTCATACCAGATGACATATTCGTTCTTATCTTCTTCCTCCGGTGGGGTGATATCTCCCGACCCACCTGGACGAATCGCCGCGATCGGCTTGGTTCGCCCGCCCTGGGTGCCGGAGGTGACGTACAAGATGTCATCCGAGGTGAAGGGTGACTGGATCGGTGATCCAGCCATACGCTTCATGTTCCAGAGTTGAGTTCCGTCCAATCCATAGCTGATGATCTCGCCCGGGCCCTGGGTGACGATCTCGGTGCGGAGTGAATTGACCCAGACCAGCGGAGTCGACCATCCGGTGTTACGACCCGCAGAAAAGGACCGCTCCTTTCGCCACAGCTCTTTTCCGGTCCGTTTATCGAAAGCACCGAGGAAACTCTCTTCCTCATTGTCGTTGAGGACAAACAGACTGTCGCCGTGCATGGCCAGGGAAGTACCAGCTCCGTAGTCGCGTACCTTGTCGTGAGCCTTAAACGGAGTGGCCCAAGCCTGATTCCCCTCGAAGTCAAAAGCGAACAGACCATGCTGCGTAAAGTAGGCGTAGATCAACTGACCGTCGGTCACTGGTGTCTCAGAGGCGAAGCTGTTCTTGCGGTGCCGGCCACGAGGCGGATTCCCCTCGTAGATCTGGCGCTCCCAAAGCTTCTTGCCGGTTTCCAGGTCATAGCAGTAGACCATCAATCGAATGACGATCTCGTGGGGTAGTTCCCGGTCCCGGTCGTAAAGTCGTTTGTTGAGCTCGTCGGCTTCCAATCCCTGGGCTCGCATCTCAGCAATGTAATCGTTCCCAAAGTCGGTTCCCAAGGAGGGCTGTTTCATCGGCTGATCGCTGGTCGCCGAGGTGAGGAATACCCGATTTCCCCAAACGATCGGTGAAGACCATCCGACCCCGCCGATTTCGGCGACCCACTCCACATTTTCGGTCTTCGACCAACGCTCCGGCAGTTTCGGATTATCTGAAACTGGGTTGGAGCTGGGCCCGCGAAATCCAGGCCAGTTCGACTGGATACCGTCCGTGGAGGACAAGCCACCGGCCGTCGGCAAGCAAGCAGATGTCAGGATAAATGGCACCATGGCCAGAATCGTCAGAATGATTTTGCGATGATTTGTCATAAGCTACGTCCTGCCCCCAATTCCCGTTTCCCAGGAGCGCGTCCAATCCAAGTAGTCAATTGCGATCTCCTCGACCCACCGGTACCATATGTCCTCGGCTCACCCAAGGCAAGAGCCGGGGTGATTGTGCCCGATCTCTCGGCAGTCTGATCCAGACCAGCTTGGAGGTCCGTTGTGGTCTTTGCCGGTCCCGTTTTTACAGGACCGGCAGCCTGTCCTATCACTCCAGTTATACTACTCAGTTCTTTGCAGGAGGAAGACTCAATATCATGAAACGAGCTTTTTTCGCCATAGTGCAACGATTCCGAAATGAGATGACAATTGTCCTCTTTGCCTTCGCGCTACCCGGGGCCGTATCAGCCACGGCTCTTGCCCGAACCCAGGAATCGGCGCAGCTCCCAGAACTCATCCCCGGGGCTCGATACGACGCCGGGATCCCGACTCTGAAGCAGGTTGTGGGCCACGACTTTCGAGAGGAGATTACATCCCCAGAGGATATTGTCCGGTATTTCGAGGCGCTGGCGGAGGCGGCCCCGCGACGGACTCATCTCATTCGTTACGCGGAGAGCTGGGAAGGCCGGCCGTTGGTGATTCTGGTGATAGGCTCGGCCCAAAGGATTTCTCGTCTGAACGAAATCAAGGCAGACCTGCAACGCCTGGCGAACCCGCGCGGACTCTCGGACCAACAAGCCCAGTCGTTAGTCAACCGGCTGCCGGTTGTGACAGCTCTGATGCATGGGGTGCACGGCAACGAGATCAGTTCGAATGGTGCCGCCATGGCTGAGGCCTATCATCTGTTGGCGGCTCAGAACGACTCAGTAGTAGAGAAGATCTTTGCAGACTCGCTGGTCTTGATCGACCCGCTAGAGAACCCCGACGGCCGGGCTCGTTTTGTCTTCCAAAACAGCATGGGCCGAGCTCGATGGCCGGATCCGGAAACAATCTCAGCAGAACACGATGAGCCTTGGCCCGGTGGGCGAGTCAACCATTATCTGTTCGATCTCAACCGTGACTTGTTCATTCAGAGCCAACCCGAGACTCGGGGCAAAGTCAAAGTCTTCCTCGAGTACTGGCCTCAGATTGTCGTCGATCTGCACGAGATGGGTGGGGATTCGACTTATTTCTTCCCCCCCACGGCTCCTCCCACCAACCCTTGGTTCGGGCAAGAACAGATCCAACTGATGGACGTTTTTGGGCGCGCCAACGCCGCCGCTTTCGATCGTCGAGGGTTCGCCTACTTCAATCGGGATGTCTACGACATGTTCTATCCAGGCTACGTAGACATGTGGCCGACCAGCCATGGTGCACTCGGCATGACTTATGAACAGGCATCGGCCCGGGCATTGGTGCTACGCCGCTCCGACGGAGATCTACTGACTTATGGCGACGGGGTTCTCCATCATTTCACGGCGGCAATCGCTTCCGCTCACACCGCTCCTGTGAACCGCCAACGAATCTTGCGCGATTATCTGGCGTTTCGACGCGACGGATTGGCGCGGGGGAACAGTGGGCCGGCTGAGTACCTGCTACATTCCGGGCACGACCCGGGAATGGCGCAACGGCTGGCACGTATGCTGGTGCGTAACGGGATCGAAGTGCTGCGAGCCAGCCGCCCGATTGAGATTTCAGGCCGCACCCTGGCTGCCAAATCGACTTTTGTGGTGCCCCTGGCTCAGCCCGCTCATCGCTTCGTGCATAGCCTCCTCGATCATCACGTCGAAATGGACGAAGATTTCGTTGAGAAGCAGATCCAACGCCGCGCGAATCGCCAGCGAGATCAAATCTACGACGTGACGGCCTGGAGCCAGTCTCTCTTCTGGGATGTGGAGGTCCTGCCCAGCGGCAGTGTGACCGGGGCCGCCGGGACAGCCGTGACGGCAGAACCCGAGACCAGCTGCGGAGCACTCCCGGCAGCCACCGTGGGCTATCTCCTCCCCTGGGGCACCAATGCAGCCGGGGCCGTAGTGGAGGCCTTGCGAGAAGGGATTCGAGTGCGATCTGCCGGCGGCGAGTTCTCACTCGGCGGACGGAACTACCGGGTCGGCACGGCAATCGTTCGGAACTCGGACAATGGAGCTGATTTGGCTCGTCGCCTGGGTGCCATAGCGGCCAGGCACGGTGCCGAAGTGGTGCCGGTCAACGATTCTTATGTGCAGGAGGGGATCTCGCTTGGGAGCAGGCAAGTCCGCGCTCTTCGCCCACCGCGGGTCTTGTTGGTCTATGACTCACCCGGGTCAACTTATTCTGTGGGATGGGCACGTTACGTGCTGGAGCGACGCTACGGCCAACAGACAACCGCAGTACGGGCGGGCAGTCTGGGCCGTGTCATGCTGTCGAACTATGACGTAGTGATCTTCCCTAGCGGCAACTACCGCGGAGCAGTCGGCAGTGGCATGGTGCAACGCCTGCAGAACTGGATGCGTGAAGGCGGCACCATCGTTACGATGGGGGAATCCAGCCGATGGGCAACCCGCGAGGGTGTCGGCTTGCTGGCGACCCAAACCGAGCGCCGGGGGGGCAGGCTCGAGGACAGCGATGCTCCCAAGCCCGAGACTACCGAGCAACCTATTACCTACCTGGACGCGATCTCTCCGGGCGATGAAGCTCCCGAGCCAGTTCCCGGAGCCATCCTCCAGGTCACGTTGGACACCGACCACTGGCTGGCGGCAGGGACCGATGGAGAGATTGGAGCGCTGGTGGAGGGCTCTCGGGTCTTCCGTCCCATCACCTTGGATCGGGGGACCAATGTGGGTCGATATGGTGAGGTAGACAACCTGGTGCTGAGTGGCATCGTTTGGGAGGAGAGCAAACCGCAATTGGCCTCCAAGGCTTTTCTCATTCACCAGCCGATGGGGCGCGGCCAAATCATCGCCTTTGCCGAAGATCCCAACTACCGCGCCTACAGCGAAGCCACCCAGTTGCTTTTCATCAACGCTGTCTTGCTGGGGCTGGCAAGGTGAGAGGTCAGTATTGCTTTCGATAATGATCTTTCGGCAAACCGTGGCGAGCCTGCCATCCCGAATCGGGTGGCGTTCGCCGGATCAGACGACGGCAGAGAGAGATCGGTAGTAAGATGGCGTAGAACGAGAAACTCAACAGAAGAACACTGTGGATGCGACCGAGAAAATGCCCGATCGCCATGAGTACTCGCAAAAAGTGGCGCCAGGCTCTCTTCATAGACCCGTCGGCTGGTCTTTCTTCAGACACATGAAATTCCCGATAACGAGAGCGTCCATGCCGGTCCTCATAAAAGATTGAAAAGCATCGCCAGGGGACTCCACGATCGGTTCCCCACGGACATTGAAGCTGGTATTCAAAAGGACGGGACAACCCGTCTCGGAAAAGAATTCTTTCAAAAGTGCCGCGAAGCGGAAATTGTCCCGACTGTCCACGGTCTGGATCCTGGCCGATCCATCGACATGGGTAACGGAAGGAATCTCGGCCCGCTTTTCACTAACGACCGAGGCTACCAACAGCATATACGGGCTGGGGCAGTCGAGTTCGAAGTAATCCCCTGTTTCTTCTACCAGAACGGCAGGAGCAAAAGGGCGAAATGACTCACGAAACTTGATCCGCATATTCACGTGATCTCGCTGCGCGGAACCCCTAGCCCGGATTATGCAAGAGATCCGGATTCGAGTGGATTGGGGACCAGAAAAAATGCCGTAGCTCTCTGATATAAAAGGGTTTATTAAACAAATCCTTATCGGATAACTACGGCAATGTCAAACCCAGTCTGTCAGACCACCCTGGCATTTCACTCGCACACACAAATCACGGCTCGTTTTGATGGTGGGAACCTGACTTCCGATGCCGGATGGCTGTTGTTTGGTTCCCTGGATCGGCAAGATCGACTCTGCGAGGACTTCAGTTCGTTGTATTGCGGATAGCCGGGACCAACGCTACGTTCGTCATGAGCAGTTAAAGCTGATCCGACAACGAGTCTTTCAGATCGTTGCCGGGTACGAAGACTGCAATGACGCGGACACGCTGCGCTCGGATCCCATGCTCAAGACCGTCTGTGATCAGTTACCTGAGAGCGATCCTGACTTGGCCACCCAAGCAACTTTTTCCCGTTTGGAAAACTCTGTCAGCAAGAAGGATCTCATGCGTCTGAGCCGGGGGTTCCTACAGCGTTATGTCCGCTCGCTGAAGAAGAGACGCCCCGACCCGGTCATCTTGGACCTGGACAGTACTGACGACCACACTCACGGCCAACAGGAATTCTCTTTTTACCACGGCTATTACCGAAACCACATTCTGCATCCTTTGCTGATCTTCGATGCCGTTACGGGGGACCTGGTCACTGTCGTATTGAGGCCTGGAAACAAGGGGGCTGCCTCTCACATCGTTCCTATTCTGAAACGAATCGTGAAAGCCATTCGACGAGAAGTTGGCAAGGAACTTCAAATTGAGATCCGGGCCGACAGCGGCTTTGCCACGCCTCGGCTCTACGAGTTCTGTGAATCTGAAGAGAACAAACTCCAATATGTCATTGGGTTAAGCCGGAACCCCCGCCTGCAACGGATGGTCGAGCCGATGCTCGAGTCGACTCGACTCAGGTTCGACGAGTTCGAGGAAAAACAGCGTCAGTTTGACGAGTTTCTTTATCGAGCCGGCAGCTGGGATCGATTCCGTCGCGTCATCGTCAAAGTGGAAGTCGACCATCGGGGGATCAATCGTCGCTTTGTGGTCACCAACCGAGACGATCTCTCTTCCCAGTCCCTTTATGATCACTACACCGATCGAGGACAGTCGGAGAACTTCATCAAGGCTTTTAAGAACCATCTGAGTATGGATCGGCTGAGCTGTCATCGATTCCTGGCCAACCAGTTTCGACTTCTCCTGCATGGGCTGGCTTACCAGATGTTCGTCCGACTCCGCGATTATCTGTATGGAACCCCCTGGCAGAAACTCGAAATCGAAACTTTGCGTCGCCGGGTCCTCAAAATTGGGGCGCGGGTTCGACAAACCACTCGACGCATCTGGGCCCATCTTTCCTCCGGCTTTCCGGAGCAGGCCCTTTTCCTCCTCGTCTTGAATCGCCTTAACTCCAGCTAGGAGTCTGCGCGGCAGGAAATGTCCGGGCTGGTGAATAAAATGGCGATATGGGAACGACATTTCGGAAGTACCAGCCGGAGCAGAGCTTCTTGCTACCCCCCTCCCCGCGAGATTGGTTGCCGGAAGATCATCTGTCCTACTTTATCTCCGAAACGGTGGATGAGCTGGATCTGAGTGGATTCTACGCGCCGTACGAAGGGGACGGGCGGCGCAATCGGCCGTTTGATCCGAGGATGATGGTGAAGATCCTGATTTATGGGTACGCGACGGGAACGTTCTCGTCGCGGAAACTGGCTCGTCGAGTGTATGAGGACGTGGCTGTTCGAGTGTTGTCGGCGGGTAATTTCCCAGCCCACCGGACGATGGCGGAGTTTCGTCAACGTCATCTCAAAGAGTTCAAGAAACTGTTTGGACAGGTGGCGCGGATCGCGGCCGAGGCGGGATTGGTCAAGCTGGGGCGAGTGGCGGTGGACGGCTGTAAGATCAAGGCCAACGCCAGCAAACATAAGGCGATGAGCTATTCACGGATGTTGGAAGAAGAGAAAAGGCTGGAAGGAGAGATCGCCGAACTGTTGGATCGTGCGCAGCAGGTGGATAAAGCGGAAGACGAGCTCTACGGCGAAGAGAATCAGGGAGACGAACTGCCTGAAGAGTTACGCCGCCGCGAAGATCGGCTGAAAAAGATCGGGGAGGCAAAGCAGCGCGTGGAGCAACGGCAGGCCGAGGCGGATCGGAAGCGCGGCCGCAAGCCCGGAGACGGTCGCAAGAACTCGCGCGGAGGACGCCCCTTCAAGCGGGAGTTTGGAGTTCCCGAGGAGAAGGCCCAAGACAACTTTACAGATCCGGAAAGTCGAATCATGAAGAGCTCTGGGGGATTCGAACAATGCTACAACACGCAAGCCGCTGTGGATGAGGAGACACAGATGATCGTGGCCACGGGGGTTACCAATAACGCGGCCGACAACAGACAATTACTGGGGATGATCGATGCGGTCCAAGAGAACCTGGAGCACCCTCCCGAGCAGGTAGTGGCCGACGCCGGGTATAAGTCCGAGGAGAACTTTGAAGGTCTAGAAAAACGCGAGATCGATGGCTACATCTCTCTTTGGGCCGAGAGGGGCGAGATCCAGAGCCGTCGGAAAATCTCCCCGCCACGCTTCGCATGTTCAAGAAGCTGGGCACGGAGGCGGGGCAAACTGTCTACCGCCGGCGCAAGGTGATCGCGGAACCTGTATTCGGCTGGGTTAAACAGGTCCTTGGCTTTCGAACCTTCAGCTTGAGGGGACTCGAGAAAGTGGAAGGCGAGTGGGACCTGGTCTGTCTCGCCCTGAACTTGAAACGCATGAATGGGCGCCTACCCACCTGCTGAGCAGGTTCGGACGGAAAGATGCCCTCCCCCTGGGCTCATTTTCAGCAGTTCGGCCGCCTCTGCAAGCGGAAGCACGATAAAGATCGCCCTTTCTCGTATAGGGCACCCCGAAACATAAACTCAAGAATTGGAAATTCCACGTTGATCAGAAACTCCTGCCGCGCGGACTCCTAGCCCGGATAATTCACGCGTTGTCGGCTGCAGAGCCGGGATCATCCGCGCTGACTGCGTTGCCCACCCTCGGGCTGCTCAACAGAGTGCACGACTATGCTTCCGCGGCCCTCGGGCGTAACGCCTTGTCAGCGCGGCGCTTCCGACTCTTCGCTTCGACAACGCGTGAATTATCCGGGCCAACAAAATGTTGCGGCCGATCTCTGTGTCGAGAGTCGTCGAAGATGCCGGGTATCGACTTCCTCCTCTCTCCTTGACCTCGACTCGCAAGACCCGTTCGCAATTGGCACGTTACTTCGGAATCGCTCGTCCAGGAGCCCCCCCGAGTAATTCACAGATTGTCGGCTGCAGGCCCGCGATCATCGAATGACTCCTTCGTCGGGAGGCGAGCCGATTTGGAGTGCTAAAGCGGGATCGCTGGCGAAAACCAGACGATTTTCTAAATTGAGCTGCCGCTTGGGTATCCGGCCTGAAACCGTCACAAGTTCACGTCCCCCGATTCCCAGGGTCCGCATCGAGGGGAAAGCGGAGGCTTGGGCGCGCGCATTCCAAAGGGCTTCGCCAAGATTTCTTGGAAGCTTCTCCTAAAATAAGCGACACTCGTGAGAGTCCTAAGACGCGGGATTGAGAGGCAAAGCAATGAAGAGTTCTAGAACTGCAATCGTCCTGACGGCGCTGCTGGTCGCGGGTCCAGGTTTCTCAGGATGTGCAACCAACCAGGCCTCAACTCATCAACCGTAACCGGACCTGCGCCTTGAAGTCAAGCTCTCTCCACAGCAAAGCGGCCTAACCGGCTCCTTGCGCGGTGTTAGCGCAGTCGACGGAAACGTTGCCTGGATTAGCGGAGCGGGTGGCTCCTTTGCCCGAACTTGGGACGGCGGAAATCATTGGCAACCTGGCATCGTGGCTGGGGCCGAGGAGCTCGACTTCCGCGATCTCGAAGCTCGGGATGCGGACAACGCCCTCTTGATGTCGGCGGGGCCGGGGCTACTTTCCCGGATTTATTCGACCAACGACGGAGGCCAGAACTGGACGCTTCAATATACAAACCCCCATGCTGAGGGTTTCTTCGATGGAATGGCTTTTTCGGACTTGCGCAACGGATTCCTCTACGGTGATGCAGTTGACGGCAAGCTTTTTGTCCTGAAGACCGATGACGGAGGCACCCATTGGACTCGCATCGACCCCGCTCGCTTACCACCCCTTCTCGATGGCGAGCACGGTTTTGCCGCTAGTGGAACCGGGATCGCCGTGGCCGAGAATCAGGTCTGGATCGCGACTGGAGGTGTCCAAGCCCGGGTTTTCCACTCTCCCGACAGGGGACTGACTTGGACAGTTAGCAAAACTCCAGTAGTCAGCGGCGACGCCGCCAGCGGAATCTTTTCAATAGCCGTCAGCCAAGAGCTCGAGGTGGCCCTGGTCGGCGGCAGTTACCAGAGTCCGGAAAACGCAGGTGGCAATCTGTCCGTCAATCGAGATGGAGCCTCCTGGACACCTATTCAGGCGACACCGCTCCTGGGTTTCAAATCGGTTATCATTTTCCTCCCTGGTAGCGCAGGACGGGGGATGGTTGTATCGGGGACGACCGGGTCCCATTACTCGACTGATGGGGGAGGCCGATGGAAGGAAATCGAGTCGGTTGGCTACCATGCCCTCGCTTTCGGGCCGACGCTCGATTCGGGTTGGGCGGCGGGTGCCGATGGGCGAGTAGCCAAGGTCGTGATTGGAGCCGGTACCGGCTCCTAGCCCGGATTATGCAAGAGATCCGGATTCGAGTGGATTTGGGATCAGAAAAAATGCCGTAGCTCTCTGATATAAAAGGGTTTATTAAACAAATCCTTATCGGAGAACTACGGCAATGTCAAACCCAGTCTGTCAGACCACCCTGGCATTTCACTCGCACACACAAATCACGGCTCGTTTTGATGGTGGGAACCTGACTTCCGATGCCGGATGGCTGTTGTTTGGTTCCCTGGATCGGCAAGATCGACTCTGCGAGGACTTCAGTTCGTGTATTGCGGATAGCCGGGACCAACGCTACGTTCGTCATGAGCAGTTAAAGCTGATCCGACAACGAGTCTTTCAGATCGTTGCCAGGTACGAAGACTGCAATGACGCGGACACGCTGCGCTCGGATCCCATGCTCAAGACCGTCTGTGATCAGTTACCTGAGAGCGATCCTGACTTGGCCACCCAGGCAACTTTTTCCCGTTTGGAAAACTCTGTCAGCAAGAAGGATCTCATGCGTCTGAGCCGGGGGTTCCTACAGCGTTATGTCCGCTCGCTGAAGAAGAGACGCCCCGACCCGGTCATCTTGGACCTGGACAGTACTGACGACCACACTCACGGCCAACAGGAATTCTCTTTTTACCACGGCTATTACCGAAACCACATTCTGCATCCTTTGCTGATCTTCGATGCCGTTACGGGGGACCTGGTCACTGTCGTATTGAGGCCTGGAAACAAGGGGGCTGCCTCTCACATCGTTCCTATTCTGAAACGAATCGTGAAAGCCATTCGACGAGAAGTTGGCAAGGAACTTCAAATTGAGATCCGGGCCGACAGCGGCTTTGCCACGCCTCGGCTCTACGAGTTCTGTGAATCTGAAGAGAACAAACTCCAATATGTCATTGGGTTAAGCCGGAACCCCCGCCGGCAACGGATGGTCGAGCCGATGCTCGAGTCGACTCGACTCAGGTTCGACGAGTTCGAGGAAAAACAGCGTCAGTTTGACGAGTTTCTTTATCGAGCCAGCAGCTGGGATCGATTCCGTCGCGTCATCGTCAAAGTGGAAGTCGACCATCGGGGGATCAATCGTCGCTTTGTGGTCACCAACCGAGACGATCTCTCTTCCCAGTCCCTTTATGATCACTACACCGATCGAGGACAGTCGGAGAACTTCATCAAGGCTTTTAAGAACCCTCTGAGTATGGATCGGCTGAGCTGTCATCGATTCCTGGCCAACCAGTTTCGACTTCTCCTGCATGGGCTGGCTTACCAGATGTTCGTCCGACTCCGCGATTATCTGTATGGAACCCCCTGGCAGAAACTCGAAATCGAAACTTTGCGTCGCCGGGTCCTCAAAATTGGGGCGCGGGTTCGACAAACCACTCGACGCATCTGGGCCCATCTTTCCTCCGGCTTTCCGGAGCAGGCCCTTTTCCTCCTCGTCTTGAATCGCCTTAACTCCAGCTAGCCTCTCCTAGCTCCCGAATGATCGTTTAGGACACTCATTCAGGCCCAACTCCGTCTGAAATTCACTCCCCCACCTACTCCACACGGCTCGTCCACAGAGATCCCTCGAAAATCCGCCTGTCGCACCTTCGATCTCCCGATTTGGGCCACTTTCGACTCTCTTTTCAACTCCGGCCTACGGTTCTTGCATAATCCGGGCTAGCCCGGATAATTCAGTGCGCCGTGGAAAGGCGGCGATTTTCAGTGGGTGCGAAACCCACCCGGCAACTGTCGCTCCCGCCGGTAGCAATCGGAGCAGCGGTGGAGGTAACAAAGCCGCTGAAGCCTTCGGTGTAGAGGGTCGCGTAAAGGCGACTTGGCGAAGGTGCAGGCCGTAACGAGTAGTGAACGCTGAGCAGGCCTCGAAAAGGGCAATGTGGAAGCCGACCTGGCTGAATTACAGGGAAGGCCGCCGTCAGCGGGGAGGTCGAGCGATGGCACCCGTTGGTTCCACCGGGGTAGTGGCGATGGCATGCATCGAAGAGGAAATCGCAAGCAACACGGGAAGCCCCTGTCGGTGAGGACGGCCGCACGGTTCTCAACGGACAACCTGCGAGGGAGCGGTCCGGCCGGCAGGGGTGGCGGACAGGCTTGTATTACTGAGGAAGGCGGGTAACGCCGCTGGAGGGAAGGGGCCTGAGTTCAAGGCAGACGTAATTTGAAGCGACAGCGAGGAGATTGACCCGAATGGGACTGAAAACTCCAGAAAAGATCGGGAAGCTGCAAAGGACGTTCTACGCCAAAGCGAAGGAGCAGCCCGAGCTGCGCTTTCATCAGCTGTACGACAAGGTCTGGAGAGAAGATATTCTGGAGTTCGCCTACCGGAAATGCAAAGCCAATGGCGGAGCAGCGGGGGTGGACCGGGAGAGCTTCGAAGACATCGAGTTGTGGGGCCGAGAGAAGTGGCTGGGCGAACTGGCGGCTGAGCTGAAAAGCAAAAGCTACCGACCGGCGGCAGTGCGCCGGGTGTGGATTGACAAAGCCAACGGAGGAAAGCGCCCGCTGGGAGTGCCGACGATCAAAGATCGGGTGGTGCAAACAGCAGCGATGCTCGTCATCGAGCCGATCTTCGAGGCCGATCTGCAACCGGAACAACATGGCTACCGTCCCAAACGAAGCGCGCAGGACGCGGTTAAAGCGGTGCACGCTCTGATCAACACCCGGCCACCGAGAAGTGGTGGATGCAGATCTGAGTGGCTACTTTGACAGCATACCGCGAAAGGAGTTGATGCAATCGGTGTTGCGTCGAATCTGTGATCGGCAGATGTTAAAGCTGATCAAGATGTGGCTGAACGCGCCGGTGGTGGACGACTCCAAGAAAGACCAGGATAAGCCAAGAGGCGGAGGGAAAAGGGGAACCCCCCAAGGGTCACCGATCTCACCACTTTTAGCTAACTTGTACTTTCGCCGCTTCATTCTGGGATGGAGAAAACTGGGACCGAAGCAGTGTCAGGCCCGGATCGTGTCCTATGCGGACGACTTTGTAATCTGCTGTAAAGGCGAAGCAGAGATGGCTCTACAAGCCGCGCGGGAGATTCTGGAGTGTCTGGGTTTGAGACTGAACGAGACCAAGACCCGTGTGAAACGGCTGCCGGAAGAGAGTTTGGACCTTCTGGGCTACACCATAGGGACTTGCCATCGAGCAGGCAGCGGTATCCCCTACCTGGGGACGCGCCCCTCGAAGAAATCGATCGGCAAGATCTGTCGCGAAATCCATAGGGAGACGCAACCCTGGAGTGGGCTCAGGACACAGGAGCAAGAGGTGGTCCGTCTGAACCGAATGTTGGTGGGATGGGCCAATTACTTCTGCTTGGGTGGAGTCAGCAAAGCCTATCGGGCGGTGGATACACACACCCGATGGAGGCTTCGTCAGTGGTTGCGACGAAAACACAAGCTAGGCAGCAAGGGAACACGGCAGTTCCCGGACCAGTACCTGTACGAAAAGTTGGGGCTGGTACGACTGACTGAGCGGACTCGCGACCTTCCGTGGGCGAAAGCGTAAGACCTTGTCCGAGAGCCGGATGCGGTAGTTCCGCACGTCCGGTTCGACGAGCGGCGACTGGAAACGGAGCCAAGGTACGGATTGAGGCACCGGCGAGATGGCGAAAGCCGCCGGCAACAGTAACTCCCCGAACCTACCGCCACCGCGCCAGCCGTCGACTCTACCGCGTTTTCGAAGCGAAGGGCCGGAAGCACCGCTCTGACAAGGCCCGCAGTCATAATCATGCACTCTGTCGAGGAGCCCGAGGGTAGGGACGCAGTCAGAGCGGATGATCCCGGCCCTACAGCCGAAAACTCGTGCATTATCCGGGTTAGGTCGCCGAAGAGCCGGTCCGAGCCACAACTAGCGCCTCTCCGCAATGTGGCATTCGTCTTGCTTTATGAGAATCCGAGCACTCCCGACAATGGGCAGCGACAGAGGCAAACAGTGGTATTGAGAAGGCTGGCTTCAATCTTGTTGATTCTGACGAGTCTGATCGGGATGGGGATTGCCCAGGAACGAGTCACCGTAAGGCCTTCGGATCTCGTTAATTCTCTGGACAATCTTCCGGGGTGGCGATTTGGGGCGGAGGGGGCCCTGATTGCGTCCTCGGGGGGGGGGGCAGTGGGCCCTGGCCAACCCCCAATCGGCGGGGGGAGTGCCGCTTTCGAACTGCTCGACATGACTGGAGGAATGGCGCTCCAGTACTTCAGCAGCGAATTAGTGGGACTCCCCCTCGCTATTCTAAGGCGCCTCGAGTACTGCACTTTTGTGGAGTCTGCTCCCCCTGGGCAGACGGTTTCGTTGCAGTTCAACTTCGACGATGATGTAACGGATTCGGACACTTCTGACAAGGGACGCCTGGTCTTCGAGCCTTCCAACACCCCCGGCAAGGAGATCATCCCTGGGGACTGGCAATGTTGGGACGCATTGGCAGGCTACTGGTGGGGCTCAGGAGCTCCCTTGAATGCCTTTCACGGAATTGACAATCCGGGAACGCTGATCGAGATTTTGAGCTGGTTTCCGAATGCCGGCTTCAACTCGGAAGTGGGGGGCCTGCTGCTCAAAGCCGACAGCGGATGGGCAAGCTTCCAAGGAAATGCCGATGCACTGACGCTGGCGACGGCCTCCTTCGAGGTCACTTTTGACTTCGAACAGGAACCCTTCGACGGAGACGCGTGCGATCACGGCGGGTGGCAGAATTACGGCTTTCCCAATCAGGACGAGTGCAACGAGTTCGTCAGTCAACGCGATTCAGGCGGAAAACCCTGGGCTGAGCTCTACATTCCTCCGGTCGCCGATCCCGGCACGACCAGCCCTCCCTGAGCCGAGTGCACTCGGACAGGCTCCTACGCACTGGTAACGATAACTTCTGAGCATTTGAGTCAAGCTTTGCAAATGATGGGCGATCGTGCCGGCCACTTCCCGTGCTCGCTGCCAAGCACGGAATCCGAAGCTCGAAGCACGATCCGATTTGTTTTCCCAATTTCGTGCTTGAGATTTCCCTCGTGCTTCGTGCTTTCGATGAGACTACGGCTCGTCGGTTTGAGGCGCAGTGAAACTTCGCTGGGCACCGGCCGAAATAATGCCATGGTTGCGCGGGCGGCTTGATTCTGGGAGGCTAGGGCCCATGAACCTAGTTTTCTTGCTCCTGCGAGGTGGACCGAGCATCCTGCTGAGCCTGAGTGCCGTGGGCCTGTTTGGACCCATGGAAGCCGTTCAAAAGCCTCAGCTGGCCACTGCTTCGGATATCGTAGAGCTGACGGCTCCTCCCCCCGATGCCCAGATCTCCTATGGAAAAGACCCTCTTCAATTCGGACACCTGCGACTGCCTTCGAGCCAGGGTCCCCACCCTCTGGTCATCCTGATTCACGGCGGCTGTTTTCTAGCTCAATATGACTTGGAGCACACTGGACCGGCATCTGAGGCTCTCACCGAATTGGGGTTTGCCGTCTGGAGTCTCGAGTATCGACGAGTCGGCAATCCGGGTGGGGGCTGGCCCGGAACCTTCCTCGACATTGCCCGGGGAACGGATTTCGTGCGCGGCCTGGCTGCTGAGTATTCCCTCGACGTCAATCAGGTGATCACGATGGGACACTCCGCGGGAGGGCACCTGGCTCTGTGGGCCGCCGCCCGTCATCGACTGCCTCCGTCCAGCCCCCTCTATCTGCCCAACCCTCTGATACCCAAGGGCGTCGTTGCTCTGGGTTCGGTACCCACGCTGGAAATGCTCCACAAAGAACAGGCTTGTGGTGCGGTCGTTAACAAACTGATGGGTGGCTCTCCGCTGGCGGTACCGGAACGATACTCGCACGCTGCACCAGCCCACCTCTTCCCGCTAGGGGTCCCTCAGATCCTGATCAACGGAAGGTTCGACGAGAGCTGGTTCCGATTTGGAAAGGCCTACTTCGACCAGGCTCAGCAGGCCGGCGAGGATATTCGTTTCATCGTGGCTCCCGAATCGGGACACTTCGAGGTCATCAGGCCAGCCTCCAGCACGTGGCCCATTGTCACCGGAGCACTGGAGTCAATCCTTGGCAAACCCTAACCAAGGCAGCTTGATTCCGGACACCAACCTGGGAGGTTATCCCACAAGGCCCCGCTGATGACGATGAGCTCAGGAGTCACAGTGCCGGATGCCGATGCAAAAGTGCGCCGGACAATGAGGAGATGCGCTATGCAAAGCGATGACATGAAACCGGAGCTGCAGCAGTCGCCACGGATGATCCCGGCCCTGCAGGCGAGAACGCCTAAATTATCCAGGCTCATCACTTTGCACTGTTTGATCCTCATGCTTGCCCTCATCCAGGCGCACTCCCTGGCCCAACAGCAGCCTCCTACGAAAGGGATTCTCGAGGCGCTGGCGATGAGCCAGCTAGGCCCCTCGATCGATCTATTGCGTGAACTGCTGGCGATCCCCAACGATGCCCATTACGAAGATCATCTCTGGCGGAATATAGACTTCATGGCAAAGGCTTTCCGCGAGCGGGGTTTCGAGACCCGGGAACTCCCCACTGCTGGCCCCCCCATGCTGTTGGCACAAACGACACTCCCAAAAGCCAAGCGCAACGTCCTGATCTATCTGCAAATCGATGGACAACCCACCGACGTCTCTCATTGGGCGCAACCAGATCCCCACCAGGCGGTATTGAAAGAGCGTGGGGGCGATGGCGACGGGTGGCGTGAGATCCCCTGGAGCCATCTCCAGAATGCGTTTAATCCGGACTGGCGTGTCTTCGCTCGATCCGCTGCTGATGCAAAGGGACCCGCTGCCATGTTCTTGAGTGCCCTCGACGTGATGAAGATCGCTCGACTCGAGCCCACCTTCAACATCAAGGTGGTCATGGACTTCGAAGAGGAATTGGGCTCTCCCAATTTGCCGGATGCGGTTGAGCGGCACAAGGAAGCCCTGCAAGCGGACTGGCTTCTTATCTTCGACGGCCCCCGACACGCTTCCAATCGTCCCACTCTCAATTTTGGAGCCCGCGGTATCGTTGACCTTACGCTTACCGTCCATGGTCCGCGAGCCCCGCAGCATTCGGGACACTACGGAAACTATGTACCCAATCCCGCGCTCCGGCTTTCGCAGCTGCTCTCTTCTATGAAGGACGAGAGAGGAAGAGTGACGATTTCGGGATTCTACGATGGCATAGAGCTGGACGAAGCCACCCGCGCCATTCTGCGTCAAACTCCAGACGATGAGGCAGAGATCCGCCGCAGTCTGGGAATCGCCGCACCGGATGCCGTAGCTGCCACTTTGCAAGAAGCTCTCCAGTTTCCTTCCTTGAACATTCGCGGGATGGCGTCAGCCTGGGTTGGGGATCAAGCCCGTACCATCATTCCGGCTACGGCTACCGCCGAAATCGACATCCGTCTGGTTCCGGAGACCAGCGCCGAGCGTCTTGTCGGGCTGGTTCGAGCACATATCGAAGAACAAGGCTACTACGTGACCGATGGGCCTGAGCCAACCAACGAGGAGCGTATGCAGTATTCCAAAATTGCTTCCTTCTCCTATCAGGTCTTTTATCAAGCTTTTCGCACACCCTACAAATCGGAGGCAGGGGCGTGGCTGACGCGGGCGCTGGAACGCTCTTTTGGAGAAGTTCCGGTGCGGATCCGGATCAGTGGAGGCTCTATTCCGATCTCTCCATTTGTGGTGAAACTGGGAGTCCCGGCAGTGGGTGTTCCGACCGTCAACAAGGACAACAATCAGCACAGCCCCAACGAGAACTTGCGTCTGGGGAACTATGTGGAAGGAATCCAGACCTTTCTGGCCATCTTGAACATCCCGGTAGAATTGTCATGCGTTTTTTCATGAGCGGATCTCGTAGTCGCGGTCCTCGGTGAGCATTTTCCATAACACTCGAACCAGATGACGGGCCTGGGATCGGATAGCTTGGTTGTATCTTTTGCCTTCGGCTCTCTTCTTGGAGTAGTAGGTCTGTGACTGGGGAACCTCGCGCAGGTGCCGGGCCACAGCCGCCATCATGGCCTGGCGAGTTCGCTGGTTCACATGACGGGTGCGTCGAGCTCCCTCCGTCTGGGAGGAGGAGTTGTCCAAAGTGGCCATCCCCAGGTACATGGCCAGGCTCGCCTCGCCGGCGAAGCGCTCCAGTGTGCCGATCTCGCCTGCCAACTCTGCGCTGGAAATGATTCCGAAGCCAGGGATACTTCTGATCCTCTGAGCCATTGCGGAGCGCTGAGTCAGGTCCTCAATGGCATTATTCAACTGGGCGATCTGCTCGAGCAATTCCAGCATGCGTCGGGCATCGTGGAGGATCATCTCCCCCACCCATTCGACTTCTGCGGAAAAGTGAGCCTCTTTCTGCCAGCTTTGGATGATGTCAGCATAAAAGGAACCGATCCGTTTGATCTGCAATACACTGTGGCGGCGTAGCCGGCTGAGTTGTCGCAGGTCCTGTCGGGCCGTTAGGAAATTTAAAAACCAGCGGTTGTCGACCGACCCGGTCAAGGCGCTCAACTCAGGACAGATCGCTTGCCGGTCGGCCAAGAGGCGATTTCCCAGACTTACCTTCTCATCCACCAGCTGCCTGCGCCTGCGCGTCAATCGTTTCAGTTGTTGGTTTTCTGCCGGAACCGGCTTGACCTCCTGGATCACGTTCTTGGCCCGCTTCAAAGTGTCGCCTAGCTGAAACAATTCCAGCATTTTATCGGTGTCAATCTGATCGGTCTTGGCCGGAGCTGGAAAGATCTCTTTGAAGCGAGCCAGTTTCAGGTTGTTGACATTCAACAACTTGTAGCCGCGTTGCTGAATCTGCTGATCCAAGGGCCGGGCCCAGCTGTTTTAGCCTTCCATGGCCACTTCAACGGGCCGCTCCAAACGCTGGCGGTGGAGCTCCACGCGGCCAAAGAAATACTCGAAACCTTTCTGGTTGTGGGCAATACTGAACCCTTCCAGAACCTGGCCTTCCGACAAGCCAACTCCCACCCGGTGGCTCTTGCTGCCCACATCAATCGCCACTCGAATCGTTGGCTTTGTCATTTGCCTCCCTTCCTATTTGCTCTTGAAAAATTCGGGCTCATCCAAAACAACACGTCTACCATTGAAGCCACTTCGGCACCATCCCGGAAGCAATCTTTGGATGAGGAAAAAGGAGGGAACGAGGCGGCAGTTCAAGTTGAGTCACTCCTCACGGACTGACAGAGCAAGCCACACCTCATTCCCCGACTCCAGCTTAGTTGTTTTCCAAAGCGGAGCCAATCTTCATGTGGCCTGACACCCAATCCAACCATCCTAACTGTGGAAACCGCCGCGCTGTGCAAAGCTAAGAGAAACCGACATGGCAGCAACTGACCCCCTCGCTCAGGAGTTTTCCCCCTCTTCACACAGCGCTCGGAAAACGGCTCGCGGGGCTCGCTCGTTTCCCACCGTTCCCACAGTTTCTGCTGCTGGATATATACTCTCTGAAAATTCCTTTTCTCTCGGAATGCTATGGTAGACAGAGCTCGCGCCATGAGTACTGCAGGCAGGGATCAAGCTGTCTCAAAAGTAGGCGGAACCGGCACTTTGGCCTTTCAGAAAAACGGAGTTTCAAAACTGTGGGAGGCGCCTTAACAGGCGGCGATCTTATTGAAAATAAGACCTTTGTAGTCGGACCCTACGCTCCGTTCGCGACAGCCCAGGGCAACGCCCTGGGTAAATCGAGAAAGGAATGAGGAAGCCTGAAAGGCTTCGCGATAATCCTGCCCACCATTCTATTGCTGGACCGACTTTTCCGCAACACACTGCTCGCCGGTCTGAGGCGAAGCCTCGTTAAGCAGAAGCTTCAGATGTTTCCCCCATCCCTTGAGCCCCTTCCAGAATCGTCGTCAACTGATCCAGAACTGCGTCTGCTTTGGCTCGCATCTCGGAATCGGTTGCATCCTGAATTGGGTGCGGAACGAAAAGTCGTCGGGCATTTTCCAGGCCCAGGGCCTGGGCTTGGGAGAGGGCAGCTTCGGCGAATTCCGAAGAAGCTATCGCCAGCGCCGGGATACCTTGAATCTCGAACCAGACCACATCGTGCAAACTGCACGTCGTGCAGGACCCTCAATCGGCCAGAGCCATGACTACGAATTGGTTGGAACGTGCGATCTCGGTCCTCAGATCCCGCGGTGCGGGCTTGGCAAACGTCGGCTTCTGGTAACGCACAATTTGAACTTCTTGGAACCGGCTCCGCAGTCCGTACTCAAGACGGTCGAGGAAGATGCTTCCCTTGGGCTTGGAAATATCGACCATTGCAATGGACCGCAGTTCTGCCAGCACCACAGGGTTCAGCTTCCGCGGAATCGGCTCGAGTTCGGCTGTGGGGTCGAGGATCACAGGCATGCTCTTAAATCTCCTCAATACGTTGCGAAACCGGTTGGGTGCCCCTGGGCCCGACGGACCAGCCGTGGAAAATGCCGGTGAACTTCCCGGCGGTCCCTCCAGCAACAACGATATGAATGTCTTGCGGAGAAGCGAACTTGGGAACCTCGACTGCCAGACGCTCAGCCGGTAGCCGGGAGGCTTGCGCTGGATCGAGCCCAACGCCCGAAACCGAATCGCTCTGCAACTCCCGGAGAGGCACTGCCGTCACCTCTTGAATCCGATTTCGTAGGTCACTTTTCTGGTAGCCGTCTCGCTCCAAGGTAGCCACATGTTCAAGGGGAATCACGACCAAGACATCGGTCAATCCATGGGCTCTCGGATGAAAAGCCGCGTCGGCCGATTGGCCGATACTGCCCGCCAGTTGGGCCGCAGAGCGTGACGTCTGATCCACCACCAGAGTGGGTCCGCTCGTCATCCCAAAGGCGGTAACAACAGAATCGGACGCCGAGAAACCCCTTTCCACATGCAACGGCTCCCAGGGACTCTTCTCCTCCCATTCCGCAAAACACATCGTGAATTTGAGGGGACTCGAGAGGGTGGCTCGTTCAATCCCTCCCGGCCTGGCACCCCCCACATTGGACAGGATCAATCGCAGAGCCCTTCCGATCGTAGCATTGGCCCGGTTTCCCTGCCCCAGCGCCCCTTGTTTCATGTTCATCTCAATCCGGTGGCGAATCGGCCCATTGACCACCAGGACCGGAGACGCCCCCATGGTAGTCGCCATGATTCCGTGGATGTTGAATTCATCGGTGCAAACCGCTTCGAGGGCAGCGATGACGACCGGCAAATAGTCGGGTCGACAGCCGGCCATGACTGCGTTGATCGCAATCTTCTCCACGGTGGCGTTGCCCATATTCGGAGGCACGACGGCCACCAGGTCCTGGGGAGCGCGACCGGTTCCAGCGAGCATGGACAAGACCCGATCGGGACTCGGCGGAATCACCGGCAGGCCATCCGTGAACCCTTGCTCGAAGAGGAATTCGAACACGTCGGTCTCGCCGCCGATCTCGATGGGGCGGGCTCTCAGGCGGGAACCGTCCAGTTCAGCTTCGAGCCGGCGCACCTGTTCGGGATCGGCAGACAGTGAACCACATCCAGGCCTCAGTTCGGGAAAAGCCTCCCAATCAGCTCCGGAAGAGGGGTGTCCGGAAATCCGGCTGGAGAGGGAATCCTCCAGTTCCCGCCACTCGTCTTTCTTGAAACCAATCACCCGGGCCAGGCTGGAGGCGGAGGCGTCGGCGAGAATCAGTGTAGGAACTACCTCGATTTGGTTTCGAAACGACACCAGCAAGCGAGAGTCGTCGAGGAGCGGGCTCCTGATTCCATGTTGACTGGCCAGACGAACGTTTCCCTCACACGACTGGCCGATAACAAGGACAGAGAGGTGGGGCGAGAAGGCCTCCCGCCAATGATCGATGATCGGCAGCACCAGCCGGCAAGTCGGGCAGTCCTCCTTCACGAAACAGAGCAGACTTAATTGATTGCTCGGGAAGGTGTGAGGAACCCCCTTGATATCCTCGAGCTGAAAAGCAGGCAAGCGCATCGATTCGCTTGGATTATCCGGATTGGTGCGAGGGGAGTCAAGAATTCTCCTAGGCACCTCTCCCTTGCAACTTGCTTACAGTCGGGTCGCGTTTCCGAAACTGGGAACTGACTGCCTCTTGGCCTCGTTGTCGGTGCCTACTTGGACGGATGGGCTCGACCGCCGGTCCTGAGGATAGCGGCGGGATCATCAGAGCTCCGAGGCGCCGGCCCGGGGCGGAGGACTAATCGGGGCGGTTCCGTAATTCCGGTCTCCGCGAACATGGGTGTAACGCGATCCACACCATTACTCGAACGGGTTCCTCGGGTACTGATATACTGAGAATCGTTTCGATATGAGGCGGGTTTGCTGCCCTTTCAGCCATACCCCGCTAACTCAAAGGCTTCTTCGGCAGGACCCCTTGCTGGGTCCCATGGGGGTCAGGATGTCTATGGAATTGCAAGCTTTTCCGGCCCGGGACGGCTGCCTCGAAGTAGGCCATCGATGTCTCGCTTTTTCTCATCTGTTGACTGCCCGGCGGTATTCGCGCCTCAACCCGCCCGATGATTCGATCGGAGCTCACCTACGGCATTGCCTCGATTTCTTGGTCTGTTTTCGGCGTGGTTTGGAGGAAGGGATCGTCCGTTATGATCAGAGAGATCGAAATGCCCGGATCTCTTCCGAGCCATCCGCGTTTCAGGAAGCCATGGACAAGATCTTGGAAATGCTGGGAAGAATTGAACCCGGCCACGCTAGTCGGGTTATCGAAGTCCGAATGAAAGCCGACTCAGCCGGATCTTCGATCCGTTGCGCCAGTTCCGTAGAACGGGAGTTAGTCTTCCTTTCCGGCCATGGACTCCATCATCTGGCAATCGCCCGACTGCTAGCCGAAGCGCAAGGCGTAAGCGTTGCCGAGGATCTAACAGCAGCATTCTCGACCGCACTTCACCGCAAATGCCCGACAGTTTCAGAGTCAGAGTCGGTGGATGTGTAGCGTCACCCATCGCCGTTCTCCGTCAGAAATACTATTGACGATGAATCGGGACGAAGATCGGCGGCGAATTTCCGAAGTTCCACCGCAGGTGCATAGCGCCCCGGGTCAAAAGAGCTGGATGGCTCCAGCTGATGGAGAGCCTCTAAATACCTGGATCGCCGTCAATCAAGCTGGATTCGGAGGCTGTATCCTCAACCGTTATCCGGACCTGAAAGCGCCCGCCGAAAAACTGAGTCGAGGCACTCTGCTTCCCGCCATGCTGGAGCAGACGACACCCTCCGATCTGGCCGGCTGGTTGTGGAGGATCCTGTCACAAGAGTCTTTTTCCCCCTTCACACTGATCGTAATCGATCGCCTGCAGACTGCACGCTTCGACTGGGATGGACGGAAACTGCTGGCAGCTGAGGACATCCTTGCCACTGGCTGTACTGGTGAGGCGAACGGCGCTGACTGGACTCTCCACACGTCCTCTTCGTGGCGTTCCCGTAGCGTAACCCGCTGGCGGTCTCGGCAGTTCCGCCTCTGGTTAGAGGAGGGCGCTTCCTTTCACGGGCACATCCCTGCATTTCACCTTCTACAACCCGCCTCTCTGGAAGCCTGGGCGCCCTTGATGTCACGTCGCCTGACCTCGACTCGCAGCCTGACCCAGATTCATGTAGACCTGGCCAACCAGCGGGTCGATCTGCGCTACTGGCCATCCCCGTTCTCGCGGCGCCGAGCGCCTTCCAGCCACTTGTCGCTGCGACTTGATGAGATGGGGATCGGGTCATGATTGAAGGGAACTGGCTCCTGAGATGGATCGAGCAGGTGGCCGGCTCCCCGCTGCAGCAAGGCGTACTGGCAGCCCTCAGCACCTTTATCCTGGAAGACCCCACCACGATCGGTTGTGGCCTGTTAGTCGCCGACCAGAAAATGGCTTTCCTGACCGCCTACTGGGGGCTCTCGATCGGAATCGCATTGGGAGATCTCGGCCTCTACGGACTGGGGCGGGCCTTTGGTCCCAAGGTGACCGGCTGGGGATTGATTTCGGAAGACCGTCTTCAAAGGGCCGGCAACTGGTTTGCCGGGAATCTTGTCAGTGCGGTAGCGCTTTCTCGGTTCGTCCCAGGGATGCGGCTCCCCACCTACGTCGGAGCCGGGGTCTTGAAGGCTCCGATCGGAAAGTTCCTGGCTGTGGCGGTTGTTGCTTCGGCTCTTTGGACACTGCTGCTGCTTTCACTCGCCGTACAATTGGGGGAGGCGATTCTTCCCCTGCTGGGCCGTTGGAAATGGCCTGTCACCGTGCTGGTCATTGGTTTCATCGTGGGTGCCCAGTGGTTCCTTTCGCAGATTTCGAATCGGGGATCCGCTCCATGATGCGGGGCGAATCCCTAGGAGCCTGTCCGAGTAATGGGGTGTGGTCGCGAACAGGGGTCTTGTGAGTCGAGCTCGCGGAGAGGGACGGACGGCGATGGCCCCCATCGTCTACGGCTCTCGACAAAGAGATTCGGCCACAACCCCTCTGTTCCCTGCGGGTTACGGGCTGAGTTTTCTTTCTGGCTAGGCTTGTGAGATCTAGCCAGGTTGAACAACAAGACCCATCTGCTTCGTTGCCAGCACTTAACGATGGGGGCCATCGCCTTCGTGCCGGACGCCTCGCATCTCGATCCACGGCGCTCGTAACGCGATCCACACCATTACTCGGACAGGCTCCTAGCCCGGATAATTCGCGCGTTTTCGAAGCGAAGGGTCGGAAGCGCCGCTCTGACAAGGCTTTACTCCCGAGGGCCCCGCAGTCATAGTCGTGCACTCTGTCGAGGAGCCCGAGGGAGGGGAACGCAGTCAGAGCGGATGATCCCGGCCCTGCAGCCGAAAACTCATGCATTATCCAGGCTAGCATTTGAGTCAAGCTCTTGGCACGACGTGAAATTGTGCCGTACAGTTCCTTAGGTTCCCAGCACGAAATCCGAAATCCGAAGCACGAAAGGAAACTCAAAATCTCAAGCTTCAAAAGAGATTGTTGCGGTTGGCAGGCCCATCATGGCAAGCTGATCTCGGATCGCTCGTCTCAGGCGATCGATCAAGGGTCTGTGATTCTTTCAAGTTTTCGGGCTTGGGTTTTCCGTGGTGCTTCGTGCTTGTAAGCGAGCCTGGGGGGCCACTGAGGCACAATGTCAGAAGTCCTACGGCAGGATTCCGGACTCACAGCTTCCTTCCAGGAGACCCTCGAGGCTCCCGATCAACTCACGACATGCCAGCAGGATTTCCTTTGCCTGCAAGGCAAACCGGGCGGACGGTACTTGGTAGGCTACGCCATTTCGCCGTCTGCCCAGCGCGAAGCTTTCCGGCTCCGCTATGAGGTTTTCAACCTCGAGCTCAAGGAAGGGCTCGAGAGCTCACATCAAGAGGGGCTGGATCGGGACGAGTATGACGCTCAGATGACCCACTTGGTGCTCTGGGATCGGAAGGAGGAGTGTGTTGTCGGAACTTCTCGTTTGCACACGGTCTCACAGGCGCTTCAGAAGCGAGGTCTCTATTCGGCCCAGGAGTTCGACCTGAGTAACCTGGAACCCTACTTTGAAGTTCTCGTCGAATGTGGGCGAGCCTGCATTGCCCGTGAACACCGCAGTTTTCGGGCCGTCTTCTTGCTCTGGAGCGGGATCGCCACCTTCCTCAACGTCTTTTCCCACAGCCTGTTATTCGGGTGTTGTTCGCTCACCTCGCAGGATCCCGACTATGGCTGGCGGGCCATGCAGACCATCCGTAAGAAGGGCTATCTCCACCCTGAGATCCTGGTCTCAACGCTTCCCGGCTATCTCTGTGGCGACGCCGACCGAGAGATCGCATCCGATCTGGGGCCGGCCCTGCGACTCCCCAAGCTTTTTCGAACCTACATGACGCTGGGGGCTCGGGTGATCTCTCCTCCGGCACTGGACCGAGATTTCAAGACCATTGACTTCCTGGTTCTGTTGGACACCCGGACCGTTCACATGTCAGCCTTGGATCTGGTCCAATGAGCGACAGTAGGAGGGGCCGGATCCGATGCGTTTGAAGACGAATCCGTTGCTGGCTTCGCTCCGGCTACTGACGATCATTGGGCTCAGCGGAATCTTCTATGTCGCCTATCTACTGCGGCAACTCCCTGTCCGCGATCCGGAAGAGCGCTTCGAGGTCGCCTCCCATTGGGCACGCCGCTGGGCGCTTGTGGTGGGAAGGCTTTCGGGTGTTCAGGTGACAGCCAGCTCCCCTCCTCCCGAACGTCCCGTGTTGCTCTGTCCCAACCACTTCGGCTACGTCGACATCATGGCCCTGACCGCGATCGCACCTTGCCTCTTTGTTACCCGGGCAGACGCTGCCGAATGGCCGCTGCTAGGACCTCTGATCCGCGTCTCGGAACAGGTTCTGGTATCCCGCACGAAGAGCCGCGATCTGGCGACTACCTCCGAAAAGATCGGTCAGCGCCTGAGGGCGGGCCAGACAGTTACGGTGTTTTTGGAAGGCACCTCAACCGGAGGCGACCGGGTGCTCCCCTTTTATTCGGCTCTTCTGAAGCTGGCGTCCGAGTGCGGAGTTCCCGTAGTACCGGTGGCGATAACCTGGAATACCGACCAGCCCGGAGTGAGTGTCAGCGCAGATATCGCCTACTGGGGAGAGCACAACATAGTCACCCACCTGTGGCGCTTCTTGGGCATCGGAAAGAAAAGCGCCCACATTGAGTTCGGCTCTCCTCGCCCCGCGATTGGCCGGAAGAGGAAGGAACTGGCGGCGGAGCTCCAAACTGAGATTCTGAAGATGAAGGGAATGCCCGCGGAGTAGCTCGTAGCCCTGGGCTGAAATGCAAGCGCAGAGACGCGGAGTGCGCAGAGACTTCGCAGAGATTCTTGCTCGAGATCCGGAAACGGACCGGGAGAGAATGATATCGCTCGACGATGGGTGGATTCAGGTCGCGATTTTCCTCCGGGTGCCGTTCACAAGAATAGGAGTCATGGAGTCGGCTCGTCGCCCGCCGCTTTCTTCTCTTCCTTTCGCTGCCACGGGCTCCAGTCGATCCCCAGGACATATTTCTGCATCCACTGGATCTCTTCGATGTCACGAACCCGTTGATGCCGCGCTTGCCTAAATCCATGCGGCTCGCCAGGGACCCGCAGATAACGAACCGGCACCCGGCCGATGTCCTTGAGTGCCGTGAAGAACATCATGCTCTGCGGTTCTTTGTCGGTCGGATCCTCCATCCCATGGATGCGAAGTGTGGGTGTTGAGACATTCTTGACATGGGTGAGGGCCGACTGGTTCCGATAGGCCTCAGGATTGTCCCAGGGAGTCCCTCCGATCACCCAGTAACGAACATCGTGATTATGTCCAGGACCATATTCCGAAGTCCAGTCGTAGACACCTGCGCCGATCGAAGCCGCCCAGAATGCCGCCATAGCTCCAGCCCCTCAAAGCCATCCGTTCTGAATCGACGTACCCTTCCCGAATCACATAGTCGACCCCATTCATTAGATCTTGATAGTCCCCGAGGCCGATTCCGTCTTGGGCCGCGTAGAACGTGTTTCCCTCTTTCAGCTTGTCCGTATAGCCTCCACTGCCCCGAACATTTGGCGAAAGGGAAATGTACCCAAGACCCGCGTAGATGTGGTAAATGGCGCTGAATCGGTTAGAGAAAACCCCGCCCGGCCCTCCGTGAATATTGAGCATGAGCGGGATCCGGGTTCCCGGCCGGTAACCGGATGGGAGATGCAGGAGTCCTTCGATTTCGACATCGTCCTTGCTTTTCCACTGAACCAACTTCATTTTGGCCAGCAGTAGATCCTTCTCGACCCAGGGATTGGCATCGGTCAGACGCACCGGAGTGAGATCGTCCAACGAAGCGGTATAGAGATCGTCGGGCGTGTCAAAATCGCTGAAAGAATAGACGAATCGATTCCGATCCTTGGAGAAGGAACTCGCTCGGAGAGTCCCGGTGCGCTTCGTGAGCTGCTGATAATCGCCGGTCGAAACATCCATTCTGAAGAGATTTGTGTTGGTGCGCTGCTGGCCGCTGAATAGGATCGAACGGCTGTCCGGCATCCAGCTCACGCTGCTGATGTTGCCTTCATATTGCCCGGAAACCAGGCGGGGTTCTCGGGTGTCCGGATTCATGAGCCAGACCTTGTTGTTCCGGTTCAGCCACTTCCGGTCATCGGCAGCCGTGTACAGGAAGGTCTTGCCATCTGGGGCCCAGACTGGATTTCCTTCGGGGGCATTGTTGTCGGAAAGGCGGGTCTTCAACTTATCTGCCACGTTGATAATGAATATTTCGTCCTTGTTTCGATCGTTGCGGCGATGGTATAATGTGCGGTGAAGGCGATTCGCTCCCCATCGGGAGAGGCATCGAAGTTGCCGAGCATGAATTCCTCATCTGTGACTCGGGACTCTTTCTTGGTTGCGATGTCAAACACCCAGAGGATTCTCCAACTGCCCTCAGCCTGTCCGTTTGGACCTTCGTCTACAAAAATGATGTCGTAGCCCTCTTTGTGCTTTTTCTCTTCCTCTTCGCTGCGGGGCTCGGGAGCTACGAAGAAGATTTGGCGGGAATCGGCGGACCACTTGTACGAACCCACACTGCTCTTGTGCTCGGTGAGCGCCACCGCCTCCCCTCCTGAGGTTCGCATCCAAAGAATCTGCTGTTTTTCATCGATGCTCCGCTTGAAGCTCAGATACTTGCCATCGGGCGAGAACTGAAAGGCACTCCCCCCCGCATCAGAAACGAATTGAAAGGCCTCCCCGCTGGCGGCTGGGATCATGAAGTACTTCGTGATCCTCCGATTCTTTTTCCAGTCCAGTTCCGACTTGGAAAAGAGGACCCAGTCGCCGTCCGGCGACATCAGAGCTCCTCCCACCTGAACCATGTCCAATGCATCATCAACGGTCATGGGGCGTTTTTCGGTATTTTTCCCGTACCCAAGCACTTCGCATAAGAACAAAATTCCGCAAAATGTGACTCTCTTCATTGTCTCTTGTCCTCTCAAGAAGACTCTACCTTCACAAAGATCCGCGACTTCGAATCAATGATGCCTGAACTGCAGGGTACTGGAAATAGTTGAAAGGAGAAAATGGGGTCAACGCTGACCAAGGTTGTTTCGGACTTAATTTTGATTTCGAGTCAAGTTCTCTGTCCCTGTGGCTCGGCATTCGAATAAGGCGTCACCCGCAATCACCCGCTGGAAGCTCAATTATACTCAAAGGCAAAGAGGGCAGTGCGCCCGAATGTGTCAGAGCGTATGATCACCGTCGTGCGGAACTCAGAGGCGATGGTTTACGAATAACAACCCCTCTGTGGTTTCTCGATTCGGATCTTCTAGAGTAGAATAACGAGTGATTAGTAGCGCCAGAGGGTTCAACTTGGAAACGGACGCTCACACCTGTTCAGTCCACTCGGATCCTTTCCCGTTTGTGGTTCGAGAAAGAAGCTCAAGTTCAGTTGCTCAGCAAACAGCTGGACCGAATTAGGCTAGTGGATGCCCGGTACAACACTATGGTTGAGGACTTTCGAGAGCGGACATCCTTTCAACTCCTGTGCTCTGCTCGGAACGACGACGAACACGCGCTTTCCGAGCTCTTCCACCGATACCTGCCTTCCTTTCGACGCTGGGCGCGAGGCCGACTACCTCGATATTGCAGAGATCTCCTGAATACTGATGACCTGACCCAGGATGTCTTGTACCGTGCTATTCGGAAAGCTGACAGGTTCGAGTATCGTCATGAAGGTGCTTTTTCGGCGTATCTGAGACGAGGCTTGAAGAACCGCATATTGGACGAGTTGCGTCGACTGAGAAATCTTCCTGATCGGGACAGTATGGGGGACTACTCGGACCAGGATCGGTCGCCTCTTGAAAGGGTGATAGACAGCGAGACAATCGAGGAGTACGAAAGAGCTCTTGAACGGTTGAGGCCAAGAGACCAGGGTGTGATTATCGAACGACTTGAACTCGGTCGGTCGGTCGTCGAGATTGCAGTTGCCTACGGCTTTCCATCGCCAGACGCTGCTCGCAAGGCCACTAGTCGGGCAGTCCGAAGGCTTGCACTGGAGATGGCTAATGCATGCTGAGCTACTGAAAGAGTTGGCAAATAAGATCGCCGAAGGCAAGCTGCCTGATTGGAAGGCTTTTTCCCCAGCCACCGACCTACAGACAAACGCCTAGATCGAGCAATTTCAGAAGATCGCCAAAGTCGCGGACTTCTTTCGTGATCTAAACCGGTCCCACGACAAAGCGAGTCCTTCGCCCAGGAAAAGTGATTGGGACGTGGGGTACGTTGGAACTGCTGGAGAGAATTGGCGCGGGATCGTATGGAGAAGTCTATCGAGCCTGGGATCCTTTGCTCGAACGAGAGATCGCGCTCAAGTTGGTGGGTCCGGGTGGCGCTGAAGATGGATCATGGAAAACGTCGATCTTGAAGGAGGGTCGGCTTCTGGCACGTATCCAGCACGAGAATGTGGCGACTGTCCACGGTGTTGAGGCGCACGGCGGAAAGGTTGGCCTTGCTATCGAGTTGATCCGGGGTCAGACCCTTCGCCAAATAATCTCAAACGGAGGTCCGCTGAGCGCTGACGAGGCGACTCACCTCGCTATCAAGCTCTGTCACGCTATTTCTGCTGTCCACCGAGCTGGGCTGTTGCATCGGGATATCAAGGCGGAGAATGTAATGAGGGAAGATGGTGGTCGGATTGTCTTAGTGGACTTTGGGCTGGGAGAACAGACAACAGCCGGTTACGGCTTACAGCAGAGTCAGTTGGCGGGAACTCCATTTTACTTGGCGCCGGAACTTTTCGAGGGCAAGCCTGCTAGTAGACAAAGTGACATTTACGCACTAGGGGTATTACTTTTCCATTTGACTTCCGGCTCATATCCGATTGAGTCGAGTAGCTTTAACGAACTCGTCGAACTCCATCGGAATGGTCAGGCTCGGCTTCTGCGCGACACCCGGCCGGATCTCCCCCGAGCGTTCGTCGAGGTCGTCGAGCGAGCGCTGGCAACGAATCCTGCGCGACGTTTTTCCAGCGCGGGCCACATGGAAGCGGCCCTTGCCCAATTTCATCGATCAGGAACCTTTGAAGACCCATTTGCACTGACGATTGGAGCCAACAGCACAGCCACTACAAGGAAACCCGACGGAAGAGGAACGCTTCAACGACGGTATCGGATGGCCCCTGCGGCTACTATCTCTGCCTTGGTACTCCTGTTGTCGGGAGTGATCTACTCTTCCTCAGCTCTTTTTCCAACTTCTCACTCGGATCGATCGATCGCTGTCCTACCATTCGACAATCTTAGCTCTGATGGCATGAGCGACTATTTAAGTGATGGAATAACAGAGGATATTATCACTTCTCTCGCAAATATTGCAGATATACGTGTAATTTCTCGCGCATCCGCCATGCTTTTCAAATCTGGAAAGAAAGATGTGCATGAGATCGCTAGAAATTTAGGGGTTAGATATATTCTTCAAGGTAGTGTTAGGCGAATAGATAAGCGACTGAGAGTAAGCGCTAAGCCGATGATGTTGACCAAAACCGCTATATTTGGGCCCAAACGTACGACAGGTCCATTAGGCCAATCTGAACTCCGTGTGATGTAATCTGTGAGTAATCTGATGGAGGTATTATGGATACGAAGTTGGCTCACTTCCTCATTGACTTGTCTCTCTACCAGGAAAAGTTCGAGGATTCGAGGAGAATCCTGAAGCTTACTTAAGCCGTGTAAATCTCTCGACTGAGGCCAAGGAGGCCATTGTTAGTCGTGATAAGGATCGGCTCCAGGAACTCCTGGGTGACGAGTGGGTTCTCGAGGTACAGCTCTTTTACGAGGAAGAATAGTGCAAAGGCGGGGTTCCTTGACGATTGTAGGAACAGGTATCCGGCTCATCGTCCAACTCACGCCCGAGGCTCGGGAGGAAATCAGTGCGGCGGAAAAGCTTCTTTACCATGTCGCAGACCCGGTAATGAATCTGTGGTTTTGTAGATTGAATTCGACGGCGGAGTCGCTTGGCCATTATTACTCAGAAGGCAAAAGACGTCTTGAAACCTACAATGAGATGGTGGATCGGATACTGACGTGTATTCGTATGGAACAGCGGGTCTGCGTAGCCTTATACTGGAGTTCCCCCGGTTTCGTGGACACCTAATCCTTTGGGAGAATGGAGGATACGATGCCAAGAACAAGACGAGCTTATCCACCCGAGTTTCGCCAGCAGATAGTCGAGCTTCATCGAGCCGGGCGCAGACCCGGTGAGCTGGCCCGAGAGTTTGAACCCAACGAACAGACGATCCGCAACTGGATCGCCCAGGCAGACCTGGATGAAGGCCGTCGTAGAGACGGCCTGACGACGGTAGAACGAGCCGAGCTGCGGAAGTTGCGCAAAGAAAATAGGCAGCTGAGGGTTGAGCGGGAAATATTGGCAAAAGCCGCGGCCTGGTTCGCACGGGAGAGCGATCCGATTTCCAAGAAGTCTTCAGGTTCGTGAAAGTTAATCAGGCCGACTATCCAATCACCACCATGTGCCGTTTGCTGGGTGTCTCCACCAGTGGCTACTACGCGTGGGTCGATCGCGGACCTTCGACTCGAGATGAAGCGAATGCTCGTCTTCTGGAAACAATCAACGGGATCCACCAGCAAAGTCGTCGGACCTATGGAGCTCCCCGCATTACGGCGGAACTTCGAGAGGAAGGTCACCTGGTGGGCAAAAACCGGGTGGCCCGACTGATGAAAGTCGCCGGCATTGAAGGCGTTAGCCGCAGACGCAAGACACGCACGACCCTGAGAGGCCAAGACAGCCGTCCGGCTCCGGATCTGGTGGAGCGAAACTTCCAGGTCAGCCGCCCCAACCGACTGTGGGTTGCAGACATCACGTACGTGCCGAGTTGGGCAGGTTTCGTCTACCTGGCCGTAGTGGTCGACGCTTTCAGTCGTCGAGTGGTCGGCTGGTCGCTCAGAAATGATCTCAAGACCCGGCTAGTGACCGATGCCCTGCAAATGGCACTTCAAGAGCGTGAATCCGACGGGGTGATCCATCACTCGGACCAGGGGACGCAATACACGTCGATCGAGTTCGGGCTGCGCTGCAAGAGAGCCAGCATCAGACCCTCCATGGGCTCGGTCGGTGACTGTTATGACAACGCGCTGTGTGAGAGCTTTTTTGCCTCTCTGGAGTGTGAACTTATCGACCGGCACAGCTTCCGCAGCAAGCTGCAGGCCAGGCTTGCTGTCTTCGACTACATCGAGGGCTTTTACAACCCTCACAGGCGGCACTCGTCACTGGACTATCTGTCGCCGATCAACTATGAATCGAGGCACTCAGATGTGGCTTGATTCGAAAGCCGTAAAGTGTCCACAAAAGTGGGGTAACTTCATACGGGCACCCCGGTGTATTCGTTGACCCATCACACAGGGCGATTCGTCGCGCTAGAGCAGAGGGCTACGAGGCCAAAATGCTGCCTGGCATTTCAGCGGAGGACTGTCTTTTTGCCGAGCTAGGTGTCGACCCTGCGAGAAATGGGCGTCAGAGTTTTGAAGCAACGAGCTTTCTTATTCGACGCCGAGCTTTTGCCCCGCACTCCGCGCTTATTCTCTGGCAGATTGGTGCGATCGGAGAAAGGAGCGTGAGCAGGAACGTCAACTGGCACGGTCTAAGGCTGCTGATAAGAAAGCTTCAGCAGCAATACCCTTTTGACCATGAGGTAATCGTGTACGAAGCAGCTTTTTCCAGAAGGTTTCCTTCCTTCGTAAAGAGGACCCCATTGTCGGAATTAGATAAGGTTTCTTTCTCTCCGATGGCGACTTTATATGTGCCAGCTACCGCTCCTGCGCCGCGCGACGAGGAGGCGCTGGCAGCGTTGGAGTGGAAGAATCCTGAGTGCCTGGACAAGGGGGATTGTGCCTAAAGAGGGATACGAACCACAGCTACTCGAGTGCCCCAATGACCGCTTCTGTACCCTCATAGATTTCGCATCGAGTCGGCAACTGATCCGACGAGTTGGTTGGCTGTAGCAAAGAAAAGGCTTTCTATCTGCTCTTGGTTCAGGCCTAAACATTCTGATGCCCTTCGTATGGCACGCAATTGCTCATAGATAATAAAGGTCATACGATTGTCATGCCCCGCCGTTTTTCGTTGATTTTCTGGCAAGAGCACTGTCCACGCCATTCCGTAGGCGAAGTACTTTCCACGGCCAAATGCCGAACCGGGGCTGTCAGCGCCGTACATGACCCGTTTCACCCCCACTTTGGAGAAGAGGGCATCAAGCGCCTCCATTTCGCATAACAATGAGACTTCGTACCAAAGGTTGGGAATCTTCTTGAGTCTGGCCGCAGCTTTCTCAATTGGCCAGGCTGCGTAACTACCCGCACCATGCGCCAAGATCCACTTGACTTGGCCATACTTATCACACAACCGTAGCAGCTCTTCGATGTTGCGATCATCCGCGACAGCTTCTCTCATTGACAGGTGTAACATGATAATAAGGCCGTATCGATCGGCAACAGCGATCTGATGCTCGGGAAGGAAATCGGTTATTCGACATTCTCTCATGTCGCCACTAGTGCAATAGCGGAGGTAGGGCTTGAGGCCGAGTAACTGGTTTTGACAAAGAGTTCTCTCTACCTTCTTCGCGGTCATCGTGGGGTGAACAAGCATCAATGCTCCAGAGCGCGGGTCCTCTTGAACAGCGTCTGCTACGAATTCGTTGGACTTATCGAAATCACACTTCTCGAAGGGAAATGGAAAGGCCAAATGGTGGATCTTACGTCCGGGCATCACCGAGCTTTCGGCATTCCTCAAAATCTGGAGGTCGGAGTTTTGAAAAGGCTTTAGGCCAGCCGATTCTGTCTTTCTTTTCAGGTCGAATTCTTCTCGATACATATGACAGTGAACATCAAAAAGCCTTTCTGGAACAAAATGAGATATTTCTTCGTTCCAAATGCGCCGGTCGACCTCATTTGGCAAGATCAAGCTCTCGGAGCTCATATCGGCCTTCGTTGGGTTGAACTCGGACACTCCCGGTTGGGGGTCGCCTGCAGTCCCGCTTCTACTTGCTGTCATTTCCTTGCTCTCCCTCTCTTTTTCGATCGCTAGTTGAAACTACCGAGCTTGGCTGGCAATAACGGTCCATGTTTATCGGTTTATAGCGGGCCCTTTCCATCTTTTCAAGTTAAGCGATTAGATGTCAGGGGCCACCCAAAAGCGGCCAGTGAGGGCCACTTCAAAACCGGCCATTTTCAGGAGCCATTGAGAGCTGCATCCCTCGTAGGATGCGCCGATGGTCAATGTACTGAAAATGGAGAAGAAACAAACGGTTGTGGCGCTATTGAAGCTGGGCTGGTCGTATCGGCGGATCGAGCGAGAAACAGGAGTTCGTCGAGAGACTGTAGCCCGACATGATCCGTCCCGAGATTCAAAACCGGCCAAAGTGGCCCCCGGCTCGGGTGAGCAAAAGCGGCCAAAGCGGCCCCCGGGTCGGCGCAGCTCGTGTGAGCCTTTTCGGGAGGAAATCCAGAAGAAGCTTGAGCTGGGGTTGCATGCCAAGCGGATCTGGCAAGACCTGGTTTTGGAGCATGGCTTCGATGGAGCGTATAACTCCGTCAAACGGTTTTGCAGAAAGCTCAAAGCCGAGAGTCCACGAGTCTTCGCTCGGGTGGAAACTCCACCCGGTCGGGACATGCAGGTGGACTTTGGCAAAGCAGCTCTGACACAAACCGAATCGGGCCGGTACCGTCGCCCCCACCTGTTCAAGGCAGTGCTGTGTTATTCCCGCCACTCGTATGAGGAGGTCGTCTGGCGGCAGGATCTGGAGACCTTCGTCCGTTGTGTCGAGAATGCCTTCCACTGGTTTGGTGGCTCGGTAGACGTGGTTCGCTTGGATAACCTGAAGGCCGGAGTCACGCGAGCCTGCTTTGTCGATCCCGAGATCAACGCCGTTTTCAGTGCGCTGGGCCGTCACTATAGTTTTGCCATCATTCCCATCCATCCTGGCTCTCCAAATGAGAATGGAAAAGTCGAAAGGACGATCGGATATACAAAGTCCAGTGCCCTGAAGGGCAGACGGTTCGAGAGTCTGGCCGAGCAGAATGAGCATCTACGGAACTGGAACGAGCGGGTCGCCCGACAGCGCATCCACGGCACCACCAAACAGCAGGTCTGGCCCCGATTCCTGGAGGAACAGAAGGGTCTTCGACCTCTACCCGACTCCCGCTTCAGTTTCTTCCGTACCGGCCGTCGCACGGTCTCCGTGGATGGCCACATCGAAGTCGATCGAGCCTTCTACTCGGTACCCAATCATCTGCTTGGCTGTGAAGTGGCTGTGCACTGGGATGACCGGATCGTCCGAGTCTTTTTCCGAGAGCAGCAAGTCGTCCTGCATCCCAAGCGGAAACCCGGCCAGTTCCAGACCGAACCCACACATCTTCCGGAACGCAAACGCTACGCTCATTATCGAACTGAGAGTCAGCTGCTCGGGCAAGCCCGCAGGATTGGCTCTGATGCTCACCGCTGGGCAGTGCGAGCCCTGGAGGTGCGCGACGTGTTGGCCTACCGGCTCCTGAGAGGCATGATCTCTTTGACCCGACGCTACCCGGCCACGGTCGTCAATGAAGCCTGTGCCAAGGCTCTCTCTCACGATGCCTTCCGCTATCGGACCCTGGTGGCTTTATGCAAGCGACTAGACGTGCCGCAACGCTCTCTATTCACCTCCGACCACGAGTTGATTCGGCCGCTGTCTGAGTACCAACTCACTCCCCGCTCAGGAGACCCGGAATGATCTCATTGGAACTGGAACGGAAACTTCGCCACCTCAGGCTCTCGGGCCTGGCCCAGGTCTTTGACGTACGGCTGCAACAAGCCATCCAGGGCCGTCTCTCTCATCAGGAGTTCTTTGAGCTGCTCATCGACGACGAACTCACCCGCCGGCGCGACCGTTTGCTGGAGCGACGTCTCCGCCAGGCCCAGTTCCCGGAACGCAAACTCTTGGAGGACTTCAGGTTCTCTTTCAACACCTCGATCAATCGGCAGCAGATCTTTGATCTGGCCACTTGCCGATTCATCGAACAGTGTCGCGGCTGGTTGGTCATCGGTCAGGCGGGAGTCGGCAAAACACATCTGATCATCACGGTGGCAATCAAGGCTGTGGAAGCGGGTCACCGGGTACAGTACAAGTCGGCTTTCGATCTGCTCGAGGACATCGCTGAAGCCACTGCCACCGGGATGCGCCGACCCTACATTGCAGAGATGACCCGGATCCCGCTGCTGATCATCGAGGATCTGGGACTTCGGAAAGTGCCCGACTCGGCGGCTGAAGATCTGCTGGAGATCCTGCATCGCCGCTACCAGAAGACCTCGACCATTATCAGTTCGAACCGACCACTCGAGGACTGGGGAGCGATGCTGGGAGGAGACACGGCGGCCACCTCTGCGCTGCTGGATCGTTTTCTACACGTTTCGGAGGTGACCTTCATTCGAGGCAAGAGCTATCGCCTCTACGAACGTCAGCAACGGGAGAAGTCGACCAAGAAGCGAGGAGAAAAGAAATGAGCCGGAACCGGAAAGCCGTGGAAACTGCCGCGCTATGGAAACCGTGGAGAACGGTCACATCGAGAAGCCGGCCCATGCATCGGTTCTTCCACCGTTCCCACAGCGCTTGGAAAACGGCTCGCGGTGCTCGCTCGTTTCCCACAGTTACGCACCGCTTCTGCTACTGGACATACCAACAAGAAAGAAGATTCCGGATCGACCAGCTTCGCGGTCCAAGAACCGGCCGAACCGGTCAACGAACGCCCTGCTCACGGAGGCCTTCACAAGGATTGAAATGTGTTCAAGGCGAGGATATAACTACTAGATCACTGGCCGGTTTTGACCCGGCCCTGAGTGGCCGCTTTTGATGTGGCCCCCGACACCGTGGACGAGAAAACTGAGATCCAGGCTCTGGATAGAACTCAGCCGATGCTCCAGCTCAGACCGGGACAGATCCAACGCCGGACACACGATTACAAGCGCCACGGTACAGCCAGTCTGTATGCCGCATTCGATGTGGTGACAGGTGAGGTCATGGGCCGCATCACCAATAGGCACCGAGCCAAGAAGTTCCTGGCTTTTCTCCGCCAGATTGATCAAGCGGTCGAGCCCGAACTGGATGTCCACTTAATCCTGGACAACTCGAGCACTCATAAGACCAAGCAGGTTCAAAGCTGGCTGGCCCAGCGGCCCCGATACCACCTCCACTTTACGCCCACTAGCGCCTCCTGGCTCAATGCCGTCGAAAGCTGGTTCTCACAGCTGGAGCGCCGTTCGATCTACAGAAACTCTTTCAGCAGCGTCCAAGAGTTGAGACAGGAAATCAAAAGATATATTCGGGTTCACAATCAACGCTTGGCCAAGCCCTTCAAGTGGCGCGCCACTGCTGACTCAATCCTGGCAAAGGTCCAAAATGCTCGCGAATCGCTCGGCCAATATTAACATCGGGAACTTATCGGACAGTGCACTAGGAGCCTGTCCGAGTAGTGGCGGGGATCGCGTCACGAGCGCTGGCTCAGAATTCGAAACGGGTCCAATCGCTCCAGCAAGGATTTGCTGTCCGGGCTGCGACTCGAATCAGGAAGGGATTCCAGGCTCTTAGATTCGACCATAGCTCTCGATTCAAAGGGCCCAGCAGTTGGTGGTTGCCCTGAGCCTCGAAAATGCCAGCGACGTGGTGGTCCCCTTCCCCAATTTGGTACTGAACCAGATAAGTACTGTCCCGGTCCCCGGTCCAATCGATGAGAATTGCACCTGTGTGGACATCATAGTCGATGATCCGGCCGTTTTCGGGCGTGAAGATAGAGGGACAGGCCTGATCCAGTGGCGTGTCCACTTTCTTGCTGAAGTCAAAGTGAATCTGCTGAGTCGACTGCTGATTCAGCCAGCGCTCCAGATCCCCTCTCAGCTGATCTGATACTGGGACATTGCAGAGAATCAGGTTGGTTTGTTCCTGCGGATCGGCTGCCAGGTCATAGAGTTCTTCGCTACTGATGTACTTCAGATTGCCTTTGCGCACCGCCCGAACCCACAAGTCCTCGTTCTCACGGGTGGTCTGGTTACCCGCGAGCGCCGACTCGAAAAACAGGGTGCGCTCTCCGAGTTGCCCCCAAACAGGTCTCTTCCATGTTGAATCTCAGGGAGCGAAATATTCAGCAAGTTGAGCACCGTCGGGAGTACATCGATCTGACTGGCGACATCCGACACTCTGCCGACGGGGACCCGACCCGGCCAGGAAACAATCAGAGGGATGCGGATCAATTCCTCGTAAAGCTTGGCTTGCAATGAGGTTGATGCATGGCCGACGAAGCCGTGGTCCAGCAGCTCCTCTCCGTGATCAGCGGTCAGAACGACCAGCGTATCTTCGAGAGCGCCCTTCGTTCGCAGAATATCGAGAGCCCTGTTGAAAAGCCGATCCATACGGCCGATTTCGGCTGTGTAGAGCTGGTTGAGGACCGGTTTGTCTTGCTCAGTGAAGCGAGCCGAACCGACGGGCACGATGGCACCATTGAGCACCGCTCTGATGCCGGGACTCTTTTCCAATTCATGGCGAGGAGCGGGCAAGAGTTCTGCCGGAGGGTTGTAAGGCTGATGAACCAGCGTACTGTGATACCAGACGAAGAAGGGTTCCGGCTTTTCCTTTCCAACCTCCCTATTGAGCCAGTTCAGGAGTTCATCTCCTGATTCTTTTCCAAAGTATGTCCGCTCGATCGGACCCAGGCCTAAGTTCTGATAATAGGAAGCAAAGGTGAAGAAATTGATGTTTGGGACCCGATAACCTCGATCCTGGAGAATCTTGACCAAGGTCGGAAGGTCTCGAGGGCCCGTATTGTCCCGGGTGCGGACCCCATGCGTAGGTGGATCGAGGCCGCTCAGAATTGAAACCAGACCGGGAGCGGTCCAAGCCGAGGTACTGTAGGCATTCAAGAACACTGTGCCGGTGCCTGCCCAGGCATCGATATTGGGGGTCGAATGGATCGCTTTGTTGTAGGCACCGATTCGATCCGCACGGCAGGAATCCACGGTGAACAGAAATATATTTTGAGCCCGAGGAGCCTGTCTGAGTAATGGCGTGCGGTTGCGAACAGGGGTCGCAAGCGGGGTGGCAAGAATCAGAATCGCCAGCAAAATGCGCATCCTAGATGATAGCATGAGCGAGCTCCATGGCCGGTTTCTACGAGAAAGTCTTTGACGCTCTTCCCCGCTCTTTGCAGCGGCGGATTCATCCCCTGAATTTTGCCATTCGAGGATTGGCGGAAGAGGCATCAGAAAGCAGCCAACCAGGAGATCAGGTGCTGGATGCTGGGGCCGGAGAGTCCCGTTTTGCCGAGCTCTTTGAGAGCTGCCGATACTTGGCGCTCGACTCGGCGCTAGGTGATGGCGAGTGGGACTACTCGGCCATCGATGTGCTGGCCGATCTGTCCAACCTCCCTCTCAAGGAAGCTTCGGTTAATCTAGTTCTCAATACCCAGGTTTTAGAGCACGTACCCGATCCGAGCCGGGTGATCCAGGAGTTCTATCGGGTTCTGAAGCCGGGCGGTAAGCTCTTTCTTTCCGCCCCCCAGGGCTGGCATGAACACCAACAACCGTACGATTTCTTTCGTTTCACGACGTTTTCTCTGCAGCAGCTATTTCGGGACGCGGGCTTTCGCGATTACCGAATTGCCCCCCAAGGGGGGTACTTCCACTACTTGGGTCATCGCCTGACTTACATTCCCAAAGTTCTCTTCCAGGGCCGTTCCGGATTCTGGCGCGGTTTGCTTTTTCCACTAGAGATTTTGACTCTGGGACTGTTTTGCTTCGTTTTGCCGCTGGGTTGTTACTTTCTCGACAGATTCGACGAAAAGAGGGAGTTCACGCTGGGGTATGCCTGTCGCGTGATCAAACCGAACGACTAGATCTGCTGTAGTCTGTGCTAAGAGTGACGGTGCGTGAGTCATGAATCGGCTTGCAACCAGACGGGTCTTTCCCTCATCCTTAAGAGGAGACAGGAGTTGAAAGGGCTCCTACTCGGACAGAGTCCTAAGAAAATGGGGGCGATCGGCTTCGACGGGAGTAGTTGAGGTCGAAGATGCATGTCGAGGTTGCTGCTCCTCGTAAAAAAAGTGGCAAAAACCAAAATTGCCAATAACACTCTGGCTATCGCCGCGTAATTAGCCACGCGGCCGGTCAGCCTGTTCAGCTCGCGGGGCAGGTTGAGCGTCACTTTAGCGAGCTCGTTGCGACGTTGCGGATCTCGTCAGCGCGCGTTGTGAGACTTTTCTGACGGGTTTTAGTCGGGCTATTTGGCCGTCTTGTGGTGCCCGACTGATGACTTGAACAAGGCGGACAAACATGTAGATTCTTCGGTTCGAATGCTTTCGGACGTGGGTTCGATTCCCACCGCCTCCACCATTTTTTTGTTTCCGGAGATCCCATCAGTTCCGGATTCAGCTCTCAAGTCGCTGGTGATGCGGCTTTTAACCCTTACATGGCGACTTGAGAGTTCCGGTCGATTCCCATATAATCCCAAGTATGTAGTGGGGAAAAGAGTGGGAATAATATGGGCAAGCTCACAGCTGCGGCCGTGAAGGCCGCCTCGCAACCGGGCCGTCTCGGCGACGGAGGAACACTCTATTTGCACATCGCCCGGGGAGGAACGAAGTCCTGGGTCCAGAGAATCACGATTGACGGACGCCGCCATGACATCGGATTGGGCGGTTGGCCGGTGGTTTCCCTGGCCTCGGCGCGCCGCCGTGCGGCCGAGAACCGGTCCGTCGTAGCCGATGGCCGCAACCCGCTTGCCGAGAAACGCAGGAGCACGGTTCCGACCTTCCGGCAGGCCACCACGCAGACGCTTGAGGCCCTCAAGCCACGCTGGCGGAACCTCAAGCATTCGGTTTCATGGATGCAAACGCTTGAGCGCCATGCGATGCCCCGTCTGGGCCACATGCCGGTGGACCGGATCGGGCGTGAAGACGTGCTGGCCGTGTTGACGCCGATCTGGGGAACCCGCCCAGAGACGGCCCGGCGCGTCCGCCAGCGAATTCGAGCCACGCTGCGCTGGTGCTGGGCGCATGGCTACGTCGAGCAAAACGTCGCAGGCGAGGCCATCGACGGTGCCCTTCCCAAAATGCCGGCCATCAAGTCGCACTTTCGCGCTCTGCCTTATCGGGACATCTCATCAGCACTCAAAACGGTGGAAGCGTCGAAGGCATCCTGGGCGGCGAAGCTGTGTCTTCGGTTCCTGATCCTCACGGCGGCGCGAAGCGGTGAGGCGCGAGGCGCCAAGTGGGACGAAATCGACTTCGAGGCGAAGGAATGGCGCATCGTGGGTGAACGCATGAAAGCGGGCACCGCGCATCGCGTTCCGCTGTCGGGTCCGGCCATGGCGGTTCTTGAACGAGCGCGGGAGATAGACGACGGTTCCGGCCTGATTTTCCCGTCCTCTTTGCGAAAGGGAAAGGCCATGTCCGACATGACTCTGACCAAGGTTTTGAGGTCTACGGGACTCGCTGACCGGGCCACGGTACACGGATTCCGCAGCAGTTTTCGAGACTGGGCTGCGGAGTGCACGAATGCTCCCCACGCCGTCATGGAACTGGCGCTGGCACATGCCGTCGGAGACAGTGTGGAACAAGCCTATGCGCGAAGCGATCTGCTGGAGAAGCGCCGTCGGCTGATGGAACAGTGGGCGGCCTTCATCACCGGTAGCAACGCAAGAAAGGTAGTCCCGCTTTATGGATGAGGTAGAGGTGCTCAAACGCCGGATACGTGCACACCCCGCATTCCAAGGCGGGCCAGCTGACGAAGATTATTGGCTTGATTTCCTGGAGGTCACCCTGGAGGAATTCGGGAGCTATGAATTCATGATAGAGCAACTTGCCGACTCGCTGGAGCGGCACCCGGAAAAGTTGCCCGCATACTCGTACGGATCCGAGAAGGATCGTGTGCTCTGGGACGTACTACATGCTCTCGTGCACCGGCTATGGCGTGGCAAAAAGGTCGTGTTTCCTGCGCTGATCAAATGGTGGATGGATGTCACGACGGGAGTTCTCGTGAAACCGAAGCATGGCGGCAAAGTTGTTTTGAAGAACAAAATGCGCGATGCTTCGATTGTGGCAGCCGTCAACGGGATTCGAGACGTTAGCGGAATACCTTATGAATTCGACGAACCAAATTTTACGCCGCCGCATACGGCTTGTCACGTCGTCGCGAGAAGACTTGGCATGCAATATACGACCGTCCGCTCAATCTGGAGGAAGAATCGATCAATCGTAGATCGTGCACGCGTACATGGACTCGTTCCGCCGCCGCGCGCACGTAAGCGACGGCCTCGTTAACACCCTAAAGCTACAAGCGGCACCGTTAGGGATGTGAACGCTCGGGAATACGTGGCAACCTTCAGGCAGAAAAACCTAGGAGGTTACCATGAATGAAGATCGCCTACTCCGCCGCGAAGAGGTTGAGTCGATAACAACTCTTTCGCGCTCGAGCCTCTATCGGAAAATGCGAGCGGGCAGCTTTCCGGAGCCGATTCGAATCGGCGACCGCGCTGTTCGCTGGCGAGAATCGGAAATCCGAGAATTTATCGCCTCTCGACCACGCGCGACCGGCGAAAAGTCCACCCAGACCCATTTCGGAAGTGACAAGCGATGAGCTCGGGCTTAGCCGAGGCTATTGCTCGCAGCTTGAAGGGTGCCCTCCCGAATGGCCAGGGTTGGATGGCTTGCTGCCCAGCACATGACGACCACACTCCGAGTCTATCGATCCGCGACGCTTCCGGCAAGGTGCTGGTCTACTGTCATGCTGGCTGCCAGCAAGGCAAGGTGATCGAGGCCTTGAGGAAACGTGGGCTTTGGAATGGCGCAAGCTCTTTCGTCTGTCACCGTGCGAGCCGCCGCTGGAATCCCAAGAAACGGAACCATAATCGGCAGGACGAGCGAAGGACGGACGCGCTTGCCATCTGGCAATCGGCGGTGTCACCGGCTGGAACACGGGTCGAGACGTATTTGGCCGCCCGCGGCCTGACTCTACCAATACCACGTTCGCTCCGCTTTCATCGGCGTCTCAAGCACCCGTCAGGGAGCTACTGGCCCTGTATGGTGGCTTTGGTGACACGGGGCTCCGATGGCTCACCGCTCGCCATTCACCGCACCTTCCTTGCCGGTGACGGCACAAGGAAGGCGCCGGTTGATCCCTCCAAGATGATGCTTGGCCCATGCCGGGGCGGTGCTGTCCGGCTTGGCGAGCCTGCGGAGCTACTGATGGTGGGCGAGGGTATCGAGACGTGCCTTGCCGCCATGCAGGCAACGGGGCACCCTGCCTGGGCAGCACTTTCAACTTCCGGGCTCAGGGCACTGGATCTGCCCTCTATTGTAAGTGAGGTGATCGTTCTTGCCGACGGCGACGATCCCGGGGAGGCAGCAGCGCACGGTGGCGCAACGCGCTGGAAAAGGCAAGGGCGAAGTGTGCGCATCGCTCGTCCACCGAACGGCATCGACTTTAACGATATGCTCGGTTTTGTTTCCATCAATGAGGAGGGCACCTCATGAGCAATGCGAGCGGAAAAAATGGTGAAAACGCTATCCGCGAAGCCATCGAGGCCGCCGAGGCGGTGATTGATCCGCTGGACGCACTGGTTGAGAAATGTAAGAGCAATCCCGGCGCCGCTTTCGAACCGGAGGTAGTGAAGCAACTCGCGTTGCTAAAAGAAGACGATCCCGCGGGCTTCGAAACACTCCGAAGGAAGCTAAAAAGGACCGCATGCCGAATAACAGAGATGGATAAGGCCATAGCCAAGGAAACCGGCGAGACCGGGGGTGGAAACCGACGCATGCCGATATCTTGATCCAATTGGCGAGTGCGGCCGAGCTTTTTCATTCGCCTGACGAAACCGCCTTTGCAGATATCGAGATCAACGGCCATCGCGAGACGTGGCCGGTCCGCAAAACGGGCTTTCGCCGCTGGCTCAGGCGACAGTTCTTCGAGGCTACCGGTGGCGCTCCAAATTCGGAGGCGTTGCAATCGGCGCTCAATGTGTTGGAGGCAAAAGCCCATTACGACGGGCCGCGACAGCCAGTCTTTATCCGTGTCGCTGAGCTTGACGGAAGACTCTATCTCGACCTGGGGGACGAAGATTGGCGCTCGGTGGAGATCAACTCCAACGGCTGGCGTGTGGTGAACAAGCCGCCGGTCCGCTTCCACAGGACCTCCGGAATGCAGCCCCTCCCAATCCCGAAATCGGGCGGTACTGTCGAGATGCTGAAACCTTTCCTCAATGTTAGCGATAGCGATTTTGTCCTTGTAGTAGCTTGGATGCTGTCCTGCCTGCGGAGCCCGGGGCCCTATCCGGTACTCGTTCTCTCAGGCGAGCAAGGTTCGGCTAAGTCCACCTTCTCGGCCATGCTGCGGGCTTTGCTTGATCCCAGCATCGCCCCGTTGCGAGCACTGCCGCGCAATGACTGGGACCTGTTTATCACGGCCATCAACCAGCATCTGCTGGTCTTTGACAATGTGTCCGCGTTACGTCCGTGGTTATCGGATACGCTGTGCCGTCTTGCCACCGGCGGCGGCTTTGCAGTGCGCCGGCTCTACACCGATCAGGACGAGGTCTTGTTCGATGCTGTGCGTCCACTTATCTTGAATGGCATTATGGACATCGTGAGCCGCCCCGACCTCATGGATAGAGCCATCTTCCTAGCGTTGAACCCCATCCCGGATGAGCAACGCCGGACCAAGGAAGAAATCTGGACGAAGTTTGAAGCAGCGCGCCCAAAAATTCTCGGTGCCTTGCTCGACGCTGTCTCGACAGGCCTGCGCCTATACCATGAGACCAGGCTCGAAAAGCTACCGCGCATGGCGGATTTCGCTCGATGGGTGGTGGCCTGCGAGGATGGTCTTTGGCCTGCCGGGGCCTTCTTTTCTTTATATGACCGCAATCGCGGCGATGCAGTCGATACTGTGATGGATGCCGACCCGGTAGCTTCAATGGTTCTCTCCTTGATGAAGAACCGGGCAGAGTGGCACGGCACAGCGACGGAGCTTCTGAGGGTCCTTTCCGATCAGGCTGGCGAGGGAATTAGGAGGACCAAGGCTTGGCCGGCAAACCCGCGGGCGTTGTCTGGACGGATTCGCCGTGTATCGCCCTTACTTCGCAAGTCCAATATCGAAGTCGATCACATTCGAGAAGGCCGCTCTAGAACGCGAATTATTCGTATTTTTCGCAAAGCAGATAAAGAAAGAACAACAGCGTCCCTACCGTCCGCATCGTCCGCAAAACGTGTACAAGCAGTCCCCGATAGAAACCTAGGAGTTGTTGGGATGCGGACGGAAAAGCCCTTGGCGGACGCAAACGGCGCTTCGCCGAAGGAGTCTTTCGTCCGCGAAATCCCCCATAATAGCTTGCTTGCGGACGCTAGGGACGGTGTGGACGCAAATATCCCGTCTCAATCTGCCGCAAAAAAGCAAGCTGGTGGATAATGTTTTGACCGTGGTCCGGAGTTCTAAAAGGCCGAACAGGTGGCTGGTATAGACCGGTTGTTGGAAGGTAATCCCCTGTTGGTTTGGGGGACCGAAATTGGCGGTGTTGCCAAGCCTGAATTTGCGTTGCTAGAGGGCGTGACAGGGGGAGAAACAAACGGTGACCACACTAGTGAAACTTGGAATAAAGGAAACGAGCCGCTATGACAGAGGAAAAACCGCCCAGGGCAAGGAGACAAAGATCGTCGTCGCCAACGATCCGGAGGACCGGAAAGGTGCGTTGAAGAGCATCGGCGGCTCGCAGTCCGACCACTGGAACAACACACTGTCCAACCAAGCAGTACAAGCGCTGTGGCTGAAACATTCCGACTCGAAAGAGTGCGACCGGCAGCTGGCCGCCACCGTCGCCGCGCTCATCGGCATCGCCCCGAAGGATGAGTTGGAGGGCATGATGGCGGCCCAGTTGATTACCGCCCACAATGCGGCAATGGAATGCTACCGCCGAGCCATGCTTGCCGAGCAGACCTTTGAGGGGCGGCGAGAGAATCTCAACCAAGCGAACAAGCTCTCCCGAACGTGGGCAGCATTGCTCGATGCCCTGAACAAGCATCGGGGCAAGGGCCAGCAAAAGGTAACGGTCGAACATGTCCACGTCCACCAGGGCGGGCAGGCCGTGGTGGGAACCATCGAGCGACCGGGGGGTGGGAGGGGATGAAGAATCTGAGGAATAACCCCACGCAAAGCAGATCGACTCAAAGCCTGGCCATGCACCTGAGCCCGCGCTGTGGAGCCCGGACACGGAACGGGACCCTGTGCCGGTCGCCCGCGATGGCAAACGGCAGATGCCGGATGCACGGAGGCAAATCCCCGGGCGCACCGATCGGTAACACCAACGCTCGCAAGCATGGCCGCTACAGCGCGGAGGCGATTGCCGAGCGGCGAAGAGCGGCCTCGCTCATCCGGGAAATGCGGGGGCTAGTAGAGAAAGTTGACGGGCGGAAATGAGGTTCGAACCGGCCCCGAAGTACGGTTCCTTCCAGGAGCCTTTCTGCACTGATGGATTATGTGACTTCAGGTCCAGTTGCAGTGAGTGGTTTCGTGGATGGAGACGGTCACTCAGATTTGATGCAGCGACATGAAGGACCGGTTTAGAGGGTGAGTTGAGATCGGATGGTTCAGATCTGATTCAGGTTCTCAAGGGGCGGGATACATTGGTTGGATGGTTGGGAGGATCCTAACCAGGATTATTCATGAAGCCTTTTCGGACGGGGGTGAGAGCTCCTCCCACCTGTGGATAACCTGTGCGGTACTGCTGCTCATTCTGGGGGGCTGTAGCGGCCTGGACAGGTAGGGGGGGCTGGAGTCGCGTTCTTGTGGCGGATGCGGTAACGGCGTGCGGCATCGGCCCGCTGCTGGCGTAACGCCTCCTGGGCGCACGGTTCGCACCCCTATCAGATATATCTACTTAGCATTCGATACAGGTCTTCATGATCGTGTTATATCATGCCTATTATATGACGACGTCATACAATGGAATGTGTGGCAGTTTCTATGGTGACCCGACCTTCAGGAGGATTCTGATAATGGCGAAATACGATTGGAAAGACCTGGAAGATCTCAGGGATGATTGGTTTCGCTTGTTTGGGGAGTCCATGCCCATGGGATTCATTATCACTCCTGATAAGTTTCCGATGATGAAGAAGTGCATCGAAACGGGAAGTCAAAAGCCTCTTGATGACTACATCGACTCCCTGCCTGAGAATACCATATTCTGATCAAGGAGCCGCCATCTCAGCGATCATCTGCATCACAAGTTCGTACACTTTACCGTGGAATAGTTTAAGGATCTTGGAGGCGAACTCCGGCCATTGATCGAACGATCACACGACCACAGCTTGCCTGCCAAAGAAAGAATTCTCCCGGACAACTCTCTTCTTCCATGTAGCTTACTCTCATTTCACACCTCCTTTTTCCATAACTTGACACGGTATCAAAAACGACACTTGTCGTTTTTGAGGAGCATGTTGTGGTATCAATATCTTAATACCCTTATATGTTGTAGGTCTTACGTTTCTCATTGAGCTCATACAACGTCGTCTATAGTCCCCTGAACCGCACTCACACTGGCGGTCTCGATCACCGCTCCGATAGCCGAATCTACCCTGCGGTTGAAGAAGATGGTCGCGGATCTGTCTTTGGACAAGCAGATCCTGAAGGAAGTGGCCTCGGGAAACTTCTAGGCCCGGCGAAAAGGAGACGCGCAGTGGTGTGGGCACGAGAGAGATCAGGAGCAGATCGAGTTTCCGAACGCCGGGCCTGTCGAGTGCTGGGGCAGGGTCGGTCGACCCAGCGAAGGGGAAGGCATATCCTCGATGATGAGTACAGATGAGTGGCCAAGGTCGTGGAGTGGGCCACGCAAAATGGCCGATACAGATACCGGCGGATCACGGCGGTGCTCCGTTGGGAAGGGTGGAAGGTGAATCATAAGCTGGTGGAGAGGATCCGGAGACAAGAGGGCCTGAAAGTTCCGTCCAGACAGCCAAAACAAGGAGATTGTGTCTGAATGATGGATCCTACGTTCGGTTGCGAGCGGCTCATAAGGATCATGTCTGGAGCTATGACTTCGTACATGAGCGAACCCATGATGGACGGGCCTTTCGGCTGTTGACCATCCTGGGGAAGTGTCTGGCCATTGAGGTCAAGAGACAGATGAATCACCAAGACGTTCTGGACCGATTGGCGGAATTGTTCGTGAGGAGTACAACCAGCTTTGGCCTCACAGCGCCTTGGCCTATCGGCCTCCGGCGCCGGAGGCAAACTTCCCAGGTCGCAGGCACTGAATCCTACCCTTGGAGTGGACTTCAAAGGATCCCGGGTCTAGCTTAGAAGGTGGTACCACTCAGGGGGGGGCAGGTCAGCACCATATTCGTGCCTTAACGACCTACAGTACCCCGTCATGGAGCTACTACGCAGCAAATACGGTGGCAATCCGCAGGCTCGATGGGTGATGTGGCGTGCCACTCATTCTAGGCCAGTCGGGTCGGGTAAGACACTTCTTGATCGAATTGAAGAACGGGGCCGCTATCCGAGCAGTTCGGTCTGGTTATGTCCAGGTGGCATAAAGCACAGACCCATCGACCCGTCGCCGCCTTCACCAACCAGCAGCACTGTATTTCCAACAGTCAACACCGGACCCTTAGCTCCGAGAGTCCACAGCAATGGGAATTATAAATAAAGGTTGACGGCCCGCCTTGCTCCATGGTAATTCTTCTGCGTGTTGAACTTCAAAAACCACACCATGTGGACGGGCGATAACCTGCCCGTCATGCGGGGCTTGAACTCAGAGAGCGTGGACCTGATCTATCTGGACCCTCCTTTCAACTCCAACCGCACATACTCGGCCCCTATCGGCTCTGAGGCGGCAGGAGCAGCCTTCAAGGACACCTGGCGAGTTGCTGAAGCCTGAACTCCTGCTCCGCGTGCTGCCGAAACCACTGATCATTCCATCGGATATAGAATATGGCGGTAAGGACGAATCCCAACACCCCAAGTGGCAAACGTCCTAGTTCTAGCCACAACGAGGCACCTTCCGTTGCCGTAGCTGGAGATAACAGAGAGAGCGCGATCGATCCTGCTGAAAGAGAAAGAAGACCCACAAATATCACGTGTACCGGTCGCCGCTTGCGCCGCGTATCCGGCGTCAGTGTGAATTTCTTAGAACGATCCGAGATCTTCTGTTGCAGGGCTCTACTCTGTTCTCGCCGCGCATGGCGGGCGCTGCGATCATCGAGCTCTTGACAAAGCTTGGTCAGATCTTGTTCTCGCTCCGTCAAGACAGCATTCTTCTTCTTATATTCCTCCTCAAGCGAAGCAGTTAGCTCCCGTTTGTGTTCCGCCATTCCGGTATCAAGCTGCATTCGATAGTCGTGTGTCTCTTCCACTAGCTTGTGTGTCACTTTTTCCAGACGAGACAGGTTTTCTTCACGTAGCCGATAGAACTCAGCCATTTCTGGACCAAGCGCTCGCTCTATCGCCTCTGCTCGGTTCAGCGGGATGAACTGCCGCTGAATGGCGATGAGAGCACGACGCAGTTCAAGAGGATAAAAAGGATCCTTTTGGTAAGAGATCTGAATTATGTCATCGCCTTTGTCTCGGTCGCGCGTGAGGATTAATGTTAGTTTCGATGGCTCGAAATAAATCGAGACACCCTCCCACGTTGCACCGTCGTGTTCCTTCGCATGCTCTGCGAACCGCTCGCTTTGGATTAGAGACAGCGGGATTGTGGGATCCGAGCCATAACCTTGCATGAAATTCACCGTCACGGGACACTGGTCGGCATATTGCCCTACGTCAGCGGCAATTTTCTCAAGAGCGATCAGGATTTCCGCATCGCTGGACGTTGGTGAGTGAAACGTTGTTGCTGCTGGCAATTAAAACCTCCAATCGTAGCGAAGAAACGGGCAAGACACTCATTTCCAAGGGCCTACCCTAACGGTTGCGGCAAATTCCTCACGATCCGTACAGTTTCTGCGCTCAGATGCACGATCCGGCGAATTGCCGCGATCAGGTCGCGCGGGTCGTCGAACCAGCCCTCCGGGTCATTGACGATGCCGCTTCGCTTGTCTTGCGTGATCCGGTAGCGATCGATGAACCACTCGAGCGGAGTTCGCCCGTTGACCTAATACTGGTGTGCCAACGCCGGAATGGTTCTCACCCGTATGTGCTCGTTGACGATGAGGGTTGTTTTTTCTTCGTCAACGAAGCGCATAGTCCGCGCGCCGATCCGGAAATGTTCCGGTCGGGGTTCTCCTTCGTGGGCAAACACAATTTCAAGCGGGTATTCCTCGCAGGTCTCATAGCCGAGATGAAGTTCCGCGAGTGCACGCCCTGCCCTCGCAAAGGCGTGAAAATCGGGCGCGAGCGGAATGCGCGGTAGTTCCTTGGCCAGATCGTTGGCGAAACGTGCCCGGTAGATCGGAGCATGCAGGACACCGTAGACGTAATCGAAGATCCCGTCCTTGGTGATCGTGTTGTCGTTGTAGCGCACGCGGAAGGCGCGCAAGGCCGTGTCTGAGATGTTGTCGATGCGCTCCCGTCCCGATTCGATCCCCGGAAGCTCCCGCTGCACCTCCGCCCGCTCCCGATACCGGTAGCGCGGGAAACACTGGCCCTTCGATATCAGTTCAAGATCCGGCATCGTATCGGCCACGAGCGCCGAGAATGGCTTGGTCGATCCGATTCCCGGAACGCAGATCACACGGTTTTCGCTGTCGGACGCAGGGAAAATACTGTCCATCTGGTACTTGTTGCTTACGAGCAGGTATTCGACGTAACACTGTTGCTTTACGAAAGGTCGATATTGAGTCGCTGTGACGTTCTTCGGTTGGTACGCAATCGCCTTTCTGCGCTTTAGGTTGTTCTTGAGTTCCCGATCCCATCGAAGATTCGAGGAATGACGGCCTGTGATCTCGTGAATGACCTCGTCCGTGGGGGATCCATTCCTGAATTCGTCCAACTCCCGCAGAGCGCCGAGATAGTCGTCCACCATCTTGCGGGCATTCTTCGTACAGGCATCGCGCGAGAAGTTGTATAGATACGCATCTTTGCCGGTCTTGTAGCCGTTGCTGTAAAGCTGGAAGATCGCCTCATCCGTTCTACCGGCCTTCGCGGCCTTCGACCCTACCGGATAGAGCTTTTGGAATTCCTCGCTTCGCTGGCCGATCCAGTCGTGATGCCGGTCGGGCGTGATCGTTCGCCAATCCTCGATGCCAGCAATCGACCCCGCCTCGCGCAGGACCGCCAGCTTCTCCTCACGTCTGAGATAGTCGCCGATATCGCGGTAGAGGATGCGGCAGCCGTCATGAAGGGCTTCCGGGTTGCGGACCAGGATCGTGATCGCGACCGGCGCACGGGAGCCTTGACCGAATGCGTTATCGCCTTCCGAGCGCCTCAATTCGCCCGATGTTCGGGCATTGCCCCGCAGGTTCAGAACATAAACCGAGCTGAACTCCTCGGCCAGGCAGGGGCGAACGCCGGAGTCCACGTTGCCGCCGATCCAAGAGCCGTTGGTGACGAGCGCGATCACGCCCTGTTCGCCGATCCGGTCCGACGCCCAGCGGATTGCCATCTTGTAGGTGTCATAGAGGCTGTTCTTGTTCGTCGACCGGGAGCGTGCGGCATAGGTTTTTGCGACGCGCTTCTCAAGCTCGGGATAGGTCACGTTGGGGTTGTCGTCCGCCGAGCTCTTCTGCCCAGCCGACCAGGGTGGATTGCCGACGATGACCTGGATCGGTAGATCCTGTTGGCGCTCCGCGCGGGCGCTGTTGACCGGAAGCCAATTCTTCGGGAATCCGGTCCTGTCGGTGTGCAGATTGAACGTATCGGTCAGTACGATGCCCTCGAAAGGCTCATAGGCGCTCTCGGGGCCGCGCCGCCCGTGGAACGCCTCTTCGATGTGGATGGCAGCAATGTAATAGGCGAGCAGGACGATCTCGTTGGCGTGCAACTCTGCGTGGTATTTCCTCGCGAGATCGGACTCCCGGACTAGTGCGGACTGGATCAGCCGGACGAGAAAGGTGCCGGTGAACGGGTCGAGGACATGAACGCCCTCGTCGCTCAGGCTTCGCCCGAACTCCCGGCGCACCACGTGATCGGCGCTGTTCAAGATGAAATCCACGACTTCCACCGGTGTGTAGACGATGCCGAGGCGGTCCGCATCCTTTTTGAGGGCTGTGGCGAAAAACTTCTCATAGAGTTCCATCAGCACGCGTTGGCGCGCTTCGCTGTTATCGAGACCACGCGCGCGCATGCGGACGCTTTCGTAGAAGCGTTGCAGATCCCGCGTTTCGTTCTCCAGCCCGAACTCCCCGAAATCCTGTCGCAGGGCGTCCAACGCCCGCGCCACCGGGTTGCCCGCGGCGAAATCGTAATGTTCGAACAACGCCTCGAAGACCGGTCGTGTCAGGATGTGCTGCGCCATCATTTCGATGGCGTTGTTCCGGTTGATGGAATCGTTGATAGAGACCTTTAGTTCCTCGTGGAAAGCGTCGAACCATTCGCGCAGGGTTTCGTTATCGGGACTGGCCAGAAGACTCTTGATCCGATGGACAAGACGCGAGAAGATAGCGGCAACGTCCTTGGCCCAGGTTTCCCAATATTTCCGGTCCCCGCATTTCTCGACGACCTTGGCGAAGATTGCGCCGGGCGGCAGATCGAGTGGCGGGAAGGGCAGCTCGGGGGCACTCGACCCGCCAACCTGACCATCAACCCCATCGCCGCTGAAGATGATCCGATCGGTCGGCGTGTCATTGAGGTCGATCTTGTTAATCTCGGCATCGAACCGGTCGTCGTGTGAGCGTAGGGCGCGCAGGACGCTCCAGACGGCAGCGAACCGTTCGTTATCGTCGAGCGCAGTAGCCGGTTCTACGCCTGCCGGCAGGGCCACCGGAAGCACGATATAGCCGTACTGCTTCCCCGCCGCCTTGCGCATGACGCGACCAACGGCCTGCACGATATCGATCTGGGAGTTTCGAGGACTCATGAAGAGCACGGCGTCGAGCGCTGGCACGTCGATGCCCTCGGATAGGCACCGGGCGTTCGAGAGAATGCGGCAGGTTCCCCCGGAATCGTCTTTAAGCCATTCGATCCGGGCCTTGCGATCGAGCGCGTGGTGCTGTCCATCGACGTGGCGCGTCTCGCAGCGGAAAGCGTCCGGCCTCTCCGTCTCGGGCAATAGTTCGATGGCGTGCCCGACGATGTTGTCCCAATGATCCACCAGCCGCTTCGATGAGAGGATCGTGTTGGTGAATGCGATCGCGCGGGTCAGGTGGGGTATCGGTCCGTCGCCGGGGAGCCTGTTCTCGGGATTCTGCAACGCGCGCCAGCAACCAACGATCTTCGCCGCGTCGGTGATATTGATCTCGCTGTTACCCGTTGCCAGATGTGCCTGCAGCGCGGCGTCAACATGTTGCTCGGACATGGCGAGAACCACGACCTTGTAGTCGGACAACAGATCCTGTTCAACGGACCGGGAGAAGGGCAGGCAGTGAAACTCCGGTCCATAAGTAGCTTCATCGTCCATGGAGAACACTTCGATGTCGTGGCGCGCCGCTTTTGCCTTCGCGCCCTCAGTGTAGAGACGCGGGGTGGCGGTCATATAAAGGCGCTTCTCGGCCCGAATTCTTTGGGCGTCGTGAACCAATACGAAGGGCGAGGTCTTGTCACCGGGCTGCTCGATGCCGGTCGTTCTGTGGGCCTCGTCGCAAAGGACGATGTCGAATGCGGGTGCCCCATCGTCTTGCGCCTGTTCCACGATTGCGAGCGAGTGGTAGGTGCAAAAGACCACGGTTATCGCCTCCGGACACGATAATCGCAACGCCCGGGAAATCGTAGCCGGATCCGTAGTGACCGGGATCTCGAGTTCCTGAAGCGATGCGTCCTCATCGGTTTTCCCGGCCCGGGTATCGGAACAGATCCCGATATAACGATGCGGGATCGCCCGTTGCGTTGCCCATTCGCGCATGGACTGCTGAAACAGTGATATCGACGGCACCAGATAGAGCACCCGGCCTCCGATCCCCGCGATGGCTTCAGCTATGCGTAGCGCTGCAAAGGTCTTTCCCGTCCCGCAGGCCATGATCAACTTGCCACGATCATGCGTCTTGAAGCCTTCAGTTACGTCGTCGAGTGCGGCCTTCTGATGGGGCCGCAAACTGAAAGGCTCACGCCGATATGTCAGCGCCTCCGGTTCTTCGTGGACCAGATCCGGCCAGTCGAACGGGCGGCTCGTGAGATCGCCAAAGCGGAGGACGGCACATTCCGGCTTCAGCCCCTGGATGGTCCTGTTGGCGTTCGGTCCCCAGGCGTCGCCGGTGTCAACAACGATGCGAAAGGTGAATGGATTGCGCGCCGAGGCGGAGATAAAGGAATCAAGATGCGCCTTCGAGATTGTCGTGCCCGGTGCATAACACTTGCACTGAATGGCGCAAGTGCCGCCCTCGCGTTCCTCCGCCACGAGGTCGATGCCGATATCCGTCCTATCGAATCCGGGCTGTGTGTCCGACCACTCGGACCACAACCAAACATCGGAGAACCGGTCCCGGTAGAGCGGATCCCGGACAAAGTAGGTCCTCATCAGCCGCTCGAACAAACGGCCCTTCTCGGCCTCCGTGCCGGCAATTGACCGGATGTGATCCAGTACTCCTTGAAAACTACCGCTCATGTTTGACTGCCCCCGAGCAGAACTGCCCTATTGATCGCTTGCCGCAAGCGAAGTTGCAAGGCCCCGGCAGGAAACAACACGCTTCTGTCCGGCCACTGTTGGGTTATTTTATCGGTCATTGCTCCCTTTTTCTCCGATTGCCGTAGCGTTGACAAGCTCCGACACAGTTCTTGGTAATTGTGTACTTGACGGATAAATGCATGAATCTGCAGGATCTGGCAAGGAATCTGAACCAGCTGGCGCAGGAACCGGCGATACTCCATCTTCAGAATCCGCTGCCCCATCGTCTTGTCGGATTGCACCAGGCCCAGCCAGGCTTTCAAGTTCCAGGCCTGGGCAGCAATCACCAGGTACGCCCAGTTGGACTCGAGGCTGTCCGAGGGCATCCGCATCGCCTGAACCCCGTTCTTGAGCTGCTCCACCACATTCTCCTGATGGCAGCGACGATTGGCTGAGAAAACCACTTCCCTGGCCGACTCCTTTCGCAGGTTGGTCAGATAGAACAGATAGCGGGTCTCGTCAAAGAGCCGTCCCTGTCCTTGGGTGACCGTAATTTGCTTTCGCACCACCACCAGCCGATAGTTCTGCTTGCAGGCCGCCGGTCGCTAGGCCAGCTCGGCCACATCTTCCCGCTCCAGTTGCAGATTGCGATAGCCATTCTTTTTGACCAGGGCCTGGCGGATATTCTTGCGCCGCCGTCTTCGCAGTTTCTTCTTCTTTGCCCGATCCAGCCGACTCCAGGCGCTGGGCTCCAGTCCTTCGGCCCGACCAACCAACCCCTGGCTGGAATCCGCCCCAAAGAGAAACTCTACGCCCTCCTGATCCCAGCGGTCCAGATGACGCGTCTGCGTAAAATCCGTGTCGCCCCGCAGCAACACCTTCTGGAAACCACCACCGCGCACCAACTCGATGGCCCGATCCAGCACCTCGGCCGCGCCTTCATGGGAAGGTCGGTTGCCCGCCCGATTCACCAAATAGAGCACCTCGTTGGTCTCAGCCACAGACACTACCAGCGGATGCTAGCTCCAGTGGCCGGTGTAGCTCATTCCGATTCCGCTCTTACACTGTCCATCCGTCGGGGCGATCGTCCCGTCCACATCAATCGTGGCCTGACGGTGAAACTCCTTGTCTTGGTTCGACCACACTTTCCGTCGCGCCTCATTGACCGCTTCCATCAGATCCCAGATCGAATTCCTGTCGAAGCGCCGCAGGAAGTCCCCCTCCGTGGACGGCGCTGGCACCTTGCGGGCCCCCAGCGCGTCCAGATACACCGGGTCCCGGCGTCGAGCCTCCACGTCCTGCAGGCAGCTACCGCCCGTCATGACGTTGTAAATCAGATTGAGCACATGATCCGATTCCCGGTACGGCAGATGCCGCTCCAGCACCTTCACCCGTTGGTCGATGGTTTCGGCCAGTTCCAGCTGCTTGACCAGCAGCTGGATCACACCCAGCCCCCCCAGTCCACGGCTCGGACTCGATCCGAAATCTCATAATGGATGTTGCCCCCGCGCAGCACCCTTTGGCCCTTCTCCGGCATCCAACTCCGATCTAATCGATCTTCACTTTCCGATTGCCGTTTGCGCAGGATTTCGATATCTTTTGGGTTCACCTGAAATGCCTTTCTTTTCGGTGTTTTCCAGAGTTTTTTTTGCAACCCTAGAATACCCGTCAGGACTGGCATTTCGGGCCTTTTCAGGCCCTTGGAATCAACACTGATGTACTTGCTTTGGGTCTAGTGCTGCCACTCGGCGCTTCATTTCCGTATACCGCCGCCCGAGGGCCTAACCAGTTTCTTTTGCCGCCGCCTCGACCAACAAAGAAACTCAGTGGGAAAATTAATGGGTATGACTAAATTATTTATATATTATTCCCTAATTAGTAGTACTTTATAGATGTAGTTCGATTCCCACCGCCTCCACCATTCTTCCAAACACAACTCGTCTCTCCGGGATGCTTCTCCGTGGAGACGTGTGCCTGATAACCTTTTGTTTTCAAACGGTTTGGGCGTTCCTCATATCATCCCAGCTCCATTCCCCACCAGCGGAATTCACCCTGTTTTCCGGCCTCTCATTCTCTGTTCGGCCCGTATTCTCTGTTCTTACCGGACCGAGTCCGAAAGTCGTCCAGTTGGGTTAATCCATTTAATATCAAGGAATTGAGTCCAAACAGCCGTTTTCGAGGGTTGTGGGAACACGCCCGGTGCTCGGGCTTGAGCACCCGAGAGTTCGAACGGCTCGTCCGGAAATCGATTTCCCCCCTCTGGTCTGAATCTGGATTCCTGCACCTTCCGACAGTCGGGACCGGCATCCGGTAGGTAACAGACGACAAGGCCGGGGACGGCGCCCGGTCGCAACGTCAGAAACCAGACAACGGACTGGCAGCGAGAGCTGAGGCGGTTGTGGGTGTCGGCGAACCCGCCCCCGCCGTCCGGCGAGTTCCCCGAGCACCCGCACCGTCCCATCCAGTCCCGAGCAGCCGAGGTCACAATGTGGAATGCCGATTTCGAGTGGAGAACCCTCCGTCCCGATCCCCCTGAAGTGGAGCCCCGTCCTGAGCCCGAACCGCTTCTCCAGAAAACCGATCTGCAAGCCATCGTCTCGATTCTGGCCGTTGGGGTGCTCCGCCGGAGAGCCCGAAAGGGCGGTTCTTCGAATGATATCCGGAGAAAGGCAAAGAATCTCTAACCATCAGTGGGAGAAGGACTTTCTTTCTGGGGCAACCAGAGCGTTCATGTCTAACAAACGCGTCCAGCGCGTCCATGAGGGAGTTGCCCGTGAATCAGTCCGGAAAGGGATCGCCAGAGAGCAACAACGGATCGCGGGTTCGCCATTCCGTCCTGCGGCAGCTGGCGATCCTCGAGACCATGACGATGGAACAGCTGCGCGAGAAGTGGCGCGATCTGTATGGCGGCGAGCCGCCCGGCGGCTACAAGAGACAGTTCCTCATCAAACGCCTGGCCTATCGCATCCAGGAGCTGTTCTACGGCGGCCTGTCGGATGCGGCCAAGACGCGTTTGCAGCAAGCCGCCCAGGATGACCCAATGGCCCGCATGCAGCGCCGGGTTTCCGGCAATCCCCGGAGCCAGGTCGACATCCTGCCGGGCACCCGGTTCGTCCGGATATGGAAGGACTACCGTTATGAGGTCCTTGCCCACGAGAACGGCTTCGAGTACGAGGGCCGGATGTTCCGCTCCCTGAGCGCCGTGGCCCGCGAGATCACCGGCACGCGGTGGAACGGCAGGCTCTTCTTCGGCCTCAAGAAGGGCAACGATGCAGGTAGCCAGCATGCCTGATATTGCCACCAGCAACCCCACCGGGAGAAAGCTGATCCGTTGCGCCATTTATACCCGCAAGAGCCACGAGGAAGGTCTGGAGCAGGAATTCAACTCGCTGGACGCTCAGCGGGAGGCGGCCGAGGCCTACATCGAAAGCCAACGCATGCAGGGCTGGCGGGCGCTGCCGGATCAGTACGACGACGGCGGATTCTCCGGCTCCAACATGGAGCGCCCCGGATTGCAGCGTCTGCTGGCCGACGTGGATGCGGAGAAGGTGGACGTGATCGTGGTGTACAAGATCGACCGCCTCTCGCGTTCGCTGCTGGACTTCATGAAGATGATCGAGCGGTTCAACGAGAAGGGGATCAGCTTCGTCTCGGTCATCCAGCATTTCAACACCACCGACCCCACCGGACGCATGTTTCTGAGCATTCTGATCACCTTCGCCCAGTACGAACGGGAGGTCATCGCCGAACGCATCCGGGACAAAGTGGCGGCGGCCAAGCGGCGGGGCAAGTACTGTGGAGGACCGGCCATCCTCGGCTACGACGTGGACCGGGAGCGAAAGAAGCTGCTCGTCAATCCGGAGGAAGCGCCGCTGGTCAAGCACATCTTCCGGCGATTCACCCAACTGGCCTCGGCCAAACCACTGGCTGCCGAACTCAATGAGCAAGGATGCCGCACCAAGTCCTGGACCACGAAGAAAGGGAAACACCGGTCAGGGCGTCCCTGGAACACCGGTCATATCTACCGCCTGCTGGGCAACCGCCTCTACAGGGGCGAGGTGGTCCACAAGGGGAAGGTCTATCCCGGCGAGCACGAGGCCATCGTCTCCAAGGGACTGTGGTCGCGAGTCCAGGAGGTTCTCTCGGAGAACACCCGGGCCAAGCAGACGAAAGCCAGAACGAAGATCATCTCACCGCTCGAGGGGGTGCTCCGCTGCGGCCACTGTGACGGCGCGATGGGCTTGACCTACACCCAAAAGGGCCCGCGGCGCTACACCTACTATCACTGCGCGAAGGATGCCAAACGAGCGGTCAGCCGCTGCCCGCTCAAGCGCGTCCCGGCGGGGGACATCGAGAAGGTGGTGCTGGAGCAGTTGAGCGCTGTTTTTCGAGCCCCAACGCTGGTGTCTCAGACCTGCTTCGCCGCCAAGGGGATGGAAGGAGCCGAGCGGGAACGGCTGCTGACGCAGAAGCAGCAGTTGGAAGCCGACCTCCTGAAGGTCCGCGCGCTCGCGCTCGAAGAGGTATCGCCCGAGGGCAACGGGTCGGACCCCGGAGCGGCATTGGCCGAGCTCAATCAGGAGGCAGTGACCCTGAGTCGCCAGCTAATGGACGTCTCAGCCCGAGCCCAGGCATTCGAGGCAAGCCCCGTATAGCAGAGCGGGAAGTCTCGGAAGCCTTCCAGAGCGTTGAGACCTTTTGGGATGACCTGTTTCCCCTGGAACGCAACCGGCTGATCCGTTTGTTGGTCGAGAAAGTGGCACTACGGGAGACCGGCATCGACATGGAACTGAAGACCCAGGGTATGACCAGCCTGATCATCGAGCTGAGCGGCTTGGCCAGTGAAGCGAGGGAACGGAGCCAAGCCCAATGACTGCACAGCCGACCCTCACGCTGACCGGGACTGGTAATCTGCGGATCCACATTCCGATGCACATCCGGCGGATGCGGGGCCGGAAGATGATCTTCGCTCCCCAGGCGCTGGATGGCAGTGTGCCGGATAGCCCATCGGACGTTCAGGGGGCCGTAGTTCAGGCCCTGGCCCGGGCTTTCCTCTGGTCGGACGCGATTGAGAATGGCGAGTTCAGCTCCGTTGCGGAGTTGGCCAGGCATCTCGACATAGATAACTCCTATGTGGTGCGCATCCTGAAGCTTACCACGCTGGCTCCCGATATCATCGAAGCGATCCTCAACGGCGAAGAACCGTCCGGCCTTTCGCTCGCCCGGCTGATCCGCACCTTCCCCCTGGACTGGGAGCGGCAGAGAGGCCTGTTCGGGTTCACTGAGGTGGCCCCGGTTAGTCGGGCAGCTTGGCGGTTTATTTAAGGTGTATTCCGATTGTCACTCATACCGCCAGAGTCTCCTTGGATAGATCTGCCTGTCGTTGTTGCTGCGCCTGTGAGGGTGTGGGCAAGGCGCGTAGCAGCTTGTCCATCATATCCACAGGCGGGTTGCTGCGGTAGGCCTCGGCTGGGGTTTTCCCATCGAGTGCCGAGTGTGGCCTTTCGGTGTTGTAGAAGCCGATCCACTCGTCGATGAGGAGCCGGGCCTCGAAACCGTCGGCAAGGTCGTGCAGATAGACAGCCTCGTATTTAAGCGAGCGCAACAGCCGCTCGATGAAGATGTTGTCCATGCAACGGCCCCTGCCGTCCATCGAGATTCGGACACCGGCCGCCTGCAAGCGCCCGGTGAAGGGCGAAGCCGGTGAACTGGCTGCCCTGATCGGTATTGAAAATCTTTCCGGCTGGCCATGGCGAGTCAGCGCCTCATCGAGTGCCTCGACGCAAAAGCCCGCGTCCAGGGTGTTCGACAACCGCCAAGCCAACACATGCCGACTCGCCCAATCCATGACCGCCACCAGGTAAAGGAAGCCTCGGCACACTGGGATATAGGTGATGTCGGCGCACCAGACCTGATTGGACCGGTTGATCGACATGCCCTTGAGCAGATAAGGGTAGACCCGGTGCTCGGGATGCAGATCACTGGTGCGTGGCGCCCGGTAGATCGCCTGAAGCCCCATCAGGCGCATCAGACGACTGGCCCGGCGACGACCGATGCGCACACCCTCAAGGCGCAGATGACGCGCCCATCTGGCGGGCTCCGTAGAACGGATGCTTCAGGAACAACTCATCGATGCGCTGCATTAGCGCAAGGCTCTCCGCACTCTCGCCCTTGGGCGTGTAATAGAGCGAGGATCGCCCGATCGATAGCAAACGGCATTGACGGCTCAAACTCAGCCCAGGGTGAGGGCGCGTCACCATCGCCCGGCGCTCGGCCCGGCTCATCGACCGGACCCTCTGGACAAAAAATCCCGTTCAACCGTCAATTCGCCGATCTTGGCGTGAAGCTCATGGACCTCGCTTGCATGGTCTCGCCGGCGGCGGTCCACACCGTTCGAGAACACCTCGCCAAGCCCTTCGATCGCTTGGCGCTTCCATGTGCTCACCTGGTTCGGATGAACCTGGTGCTTCGAGGCAATCTCCTGCAGCGTCCGGTCGCCCCGAAACGCTTCCAGTGCCACCTTCGCTTTCAAATCACCAGAAAACCTGCGTCTCCTCCTCATCGCATATCCCTCCTTAGTCGGTGGAATACACCTTAAACAATTGTCCGATTTTCCGGGGCCACCTCACAGTGACGTCAGACTCTTGTCCCAAGGAAGCTTCGAGACCCGCCGCAGTCGTTGGATTCGCCGCTCGCGGCGCTCACTCACCTCCAACTCGGACAATGCCAAGAGATACTGCGGATAGGACCAGCTCTCCTTCGTAGCCAGGGCAGCCTGCGAGCCGTGATGCTCTCGGAACGTCGGCAGATGCAATTCCACAAGACACTGGCGCAACCGTTGCAGATTCCCTCCACTCATGGCCTCACCTCCGGATCCGGAGTGTTCAGCAAGCGGTCATACACTTGAATATCCACTTTGGGGCACCGGCACTTGCCAGGTTGAGCTAGCCGGCTCTATCACGGTTTCTTTCACAACTTGAAGTCGAACTCGGCATCCCCTCTCAATCAGCTTCTTCAGCGCCTAGCTGACTCGTTGCTCGCCTTCGTTGGCGGCCAGCTCCAGGATTCCCAGATACGGACGGTCCGCCGTCCCGGGGCAATCCTCTCGCAGCTCATCGTAGGCCACTCGAGACAACACACCGGGGAAAAGATCTGCACACCACCGGTAGCTGGCAAAAGCTCCCGGCTTGCGTACCAGGGAATGAATCACGTGCCGCGGTATTCAATCCGGTGCTTGCCCTGGCCTCGCAGTCGAGGCATCCGGGCTACTACCTGGCTGGCATAACGAACTTTCAAGTGATCCGCCCACACTCGCACTTCCACCTGCTCGCGGATCAAGCGGCTGTCCACCGAGTAGGTGTTCTTGCGAACTCGGATCGTGGAACTTGGCGAGACCTTTACCCGAAAGCGAACGAAGTCCTCCAGGCGACGATTCGGTAATCTCCTCATCATCTTCAGTTCTTCGTCAGAACGGGGCAGCATTCGGGAGGACAATGCTGGTCGGTTTCTTGTTCGTGGGTTGAAGCGGCCGACACGAGCACAGTCGAACCGCTTGCCGGAAGTATATATAGTATATCTATATGATGCCTTTACGTCCGGATTGTCCGCATCCGAATCTGCGCCAAGCGGCAAGGCGGCAGGTGAGATCAATGAACTATTTGAATGGATCCATGGAGTCGTATCCCTTGGCAAAGCGTAAACCAACCTTGCCCGACGCAGTACATGGCGCATCCCGCGCTGACAAGCGTAGCCGTTCGAAGGTGCCGGGCAAGCTCCAGCCGCAGGTGCCTCGACGATGGCACCAGCCTCCAAGCACTCGGGGTGGAAGCGCTGCAACGGCTGCTTAAGGAACGCCAGCGGTAGGCCGCCGGGAGGCAGTACGAGGATTATGAGACAATGTCGGTCCAAGCGGCAAAGAATCCAGACCCCATGGAAACGATTGTCAGCAGCAGCCATTCTGAGTGCTTATTTCTGTCTGGCCATGGAATGGCTGTTCTTTGCTACCAAACCTTCCTTTCTATCCGCTCTTTCCTGGAAGGAGTCTTTGTCTGTTCTGCTCCGGGCTCCACTGGTAGTGGTGCTGCCCCTACTGGCGGTGGTGTTGATCTGCTGGCTAGGCAACCTTGCACTAAGTTCCAGAGCCTATCGTAGAGTAGTCGTGGCAGTGGCACGGCTCGGGCCCGCATTGGTTCTGGCTTGCAGCGGACTCCTTTTGGTGGACAATTTCATGGTCACGGTCTTCGATTTAGGAATCCGATCGAGCGAGGGACTTGGGATGGTCCCCTACGAGCTTCTGTTTGCTCTCTTGCTCGCCGGAATCTACTGGTATCTCTCCACGTGGGATTGCAGGTCTCAAAACTCGAAGCCGCTGTTTATCTTCGCCGGGTTGATGGTGGGGGTTTCTATCCTTTCTGTGTCTAGGGGGGGCGCGGCGGGCCTACACCGGGGGAGAGTACCGGTTGACGGGATCGTGGAAGCGCACGATGAATCTGAAAAAAGGGCCGGAGACTCAAGGTGGCCTAACATTCTGATCCTTTCCAGTGATGGACTCAGCGCCGAACACATGTCTGTTTACGGATATGAACGAGAAACGACTCCCTTTCTAAAAGAGCTCGCTTCCCAGTCACTGATTTGCGAAAACGCTTTTTCGAACGCCCGTAGCACTGCCGGATCGACCGTTTCTCTTTTGACCGGGAAACTTCCAACTCGAACCCGGGTTCTTTTCTCTCCCGACATTTTGCGCGGCAAAGACGCTTACCAGCATTTTCCCCTCCTTCTTCGAAATCGTGGTTACCACAGCATCCACCTGAGTATCCGCCACTACGCTGACGTCTACGATTTTAATTTCCTGGAATCGTTTGACTCGTCAAATTTTCGAACCCAGGCTGAGTTCCAGATTTGGGAACCCTTGGCCGGAGCGCTTGGGCTCGAAACATCTTATTTTCTGGCTCAGGTCAGAGATCGGATCAGTTTTCGACTGTTGCATCTCTTTTACCTGCAGCCGATGGAGGACGTCTATGCAGAAGTCGTCAAGCCAAGACGATTTTACCAGAGGGATTCTAAGCTTCTGGCAGAACTGCACTCCTTTCTGGACAGCACACCTTCACCGTTTTTTGCCCATGTTCATCTGATGGGGAGCCACGGGAAGAGATTTCGCCCGGTCGACCCGTTTTTCTCTCTAGGGAAAGTGCAGAGCGAGGCTTGGATGACCGATTTTTATGATGATGCCATCCGAGACTTTGATCGTTACACAAAAGAGATTTACGGCTGGTTGAAGACACGAAATCTATTGGATGAAAAGCTGATCGTTATTCACTCCGATCACAGCATAAGGTGGAGCCGGTCTGAGCTTCGTATTCCCTTGTTGATCCGGTTTCCCGGGGGGAAACCGTCCACTCGGCTCCGGGAGAACTGCCAGAATCTCGATATTGTACCGACCATTCTAGACTATCTCGACATGGAGGCCCCTGACTGGATGAGGGGGCGATCCTTAATCGCATCGGGTCTAGACCCTTTTCACCCGATTTTTATTGCCGGAGAGCAGGAGGCTAAGGCGATTCGTGACAACCGTTGGGAAATGGACCCGGATCGGGCCAGCCCCCCTTTTTTTTCCTTGGGAAGCTTGTCCGCGATCATTGGCGACAGGATTTTTAGGCTGGACCTTCAAAAACCCAACTTCGAGGTCAGCCGAGTCAATGGGCATACTGCCGTCTGTGACGAGAACAAGATCCCGTCCCCAACAGAGGTTCAGCGGCTTTTGCTGAGTCACCTGTCCGAAAATGGCTATGATATTTCCTCCCTCCACCTGCCGCGCGTTGATGAGGAAGGTCGCTAGATCCTGCCCTAACGTGTGGTCTTGTCTTAGGCGCATGCGAGAATAAGCCATGGCGCGCAAACAAGACGGTTTGATCCCATTGCTGAAGTCTTCTCTGATGTGGACGGTCCGGTTAAAGCCCTCCACCCCGCGCCCCACGGGATGGGGGGTGGGTCGACCGTTTAAGAGCTTCTTTTGAGAGAGAAGGTCCGGGCCGGAAGGACGGGATCAAAAAAAGGGAATTATATTCCAAACTACACAGCTCTCATTCGCCTACTTACTCCCTACGCTATTCAACCATCCTCTTCAATTCAGGTGAACTCCGCCTTCATCTCGGCCTTCAACTCGGTGATTTGAGCTCCAATGGCAGCGATGACGTTGGGGTCGCTTAGATACCGAATTTCCTCAATGGCGGCATGGACCACCTGGGGGTCCGGTTCGGGGCTGCTCAGGGCTTGATGGAGCGCATCGGTGGCGGGTTCAGCCGGAGTTGCCATCAGAAATCTCCTTGTTTGGGGGTAAATCGAACAGTTCTCGATCACGGTCCCCTTCTAAGAATACATCAGTCCCCTTCATGAGGAGATCTCGCTGGTCGGGATCGGTCCCGGTGACATGCTCCAGGTAGCAGCCCATGAGAATCAGGCGGCGGGTGCGGCGCTTGCGTTCGGCGGCGGACTCAGGTCTGGGGGTCATCGGATTCTCCTTTGTCATAGTGACTTTTGGTTTGGAGAATCTTGCCCCAGACCGCTGACCTGCCGGCCTCAGGCTCCCTCAGAATTTACAAAAAAAACGATACGCTGCTTCTTGGGAGGGATGAACTGGCGCGTTCTTTCCTGACTCGGCCGTCCACACTACTGGCAGGTGAGAGACGCGCTCAATGTGAATAAGTGCCTTGCGATCTGATACAATTCTGGATATCGCTTAGGGGCGACCTTGTGTCTATGTTCGCGTTCGCACTACCGGCTTGGAAGGGGTCTATGAAATCGCCACTGGCTTTAACCGTACTCGTACTTTTGATAGCCTTGACCATCGTTCTACCGGCATTTGGCTCGACAGTTGGAGCCGTGAGCATAGAGCAACTGTCGAACGAGGCCGAGATGATATTTGAAGGTGAGGTCGTCCGCAGTGAATCCATGTTCGATCCCGACCAGATGACTCTTCACACCTACGTAACGTTCCGCATAGACGACATAGTAAAGGGCTCGTACGCAGCCCCAGAGATAACGCTTCGGTTTCTTGGAGGGACAGTAGGTGAGACAGGAATGCACATTTCGGATTCAACGTTGCCAGCAGCCGGAGACCAAGGGATTTACTTCGTGGAATCGCTAAGTCGCTACCAGGTGAATCCTTTCTATGGAATGGATCAAGGGCACTTCTTGATACTGGATTCCAATGGTGAGCGAGTCATGATGACTTCAAATCGAAGAATCATTACCTCTTTTCTCCCTGACGAACCCGAATTGAATGGAAGAATAAGCAACGGACTTGCGCTTGGCTTGTCGGTTGACGCTGCAACCGACTCTTCAGCCGTCACGACTCTGCAGTTCAAGGAGAAGATCCGCGAGTACCTCGAAGGAACTCCGTGAGGCGGGCCCTTGTAACTTACTGCTTTGTCGCTTCCGGTTTGTTACTTAGCGTAATAACGATCGTGGAAAGCTTTGTTCCGAATGGTAGAAAGTGGCCCTCTGCGACATCCACTTTCAACGTAGATATTCCGGGTGATGACGGATTATGGAACACAGCTTTCGAAGAGGCAATGGGGCGTTGGAACAACGCAACCGTCTTTGACTATCGGATCAATCAAAATACCTTCGAAGATCCGTGCGACCGTGAGGATGGCTACTTCCGCCAGAACGGCGTTGGATTCTCTGACACAACCTGCAGAGATGCCTTCGGCACACATACGCTCGCTGTCACCGTTTCGATCTTTCGCAGTAACGAATTGCTTGAAACCAACATCATATTCAACACTGCGAAACACTGGGGCGTTTACGACGGCCGCTACAAGTCTGGCCGGTGGCTCGGGATTAATGACTTTAGACGCGTAGCCGTCCATGAATTGGGCCATGCACTAGGTCTGAGCCACGAAGATGGCGTTCCAGCGATCATGACACCCACACAGACCACCGGGAATACCATCATCGCACCGACTGCGGACGATATCGCCGGTGTTGCGGCCCTATATCAGGCTGGCCTCAGGCCGGGGGAACCGACGCTGACGAAACCAGCGCATAGGTCATCTGAAGTATCGCTCAATCCGTCACTTGCTTGGAATCCGGAATCCGGCGCAACCTCCTACGACGTGTATTTCGGGACCCATATAAACCCTCCATTCGTGGGGAACACCAGCGATCACTACTATTCACCCGGCCCGCTCATTTCAAACGAGACTTACTTCTGGTATGTCGCGGCTCGAAACAGTTTCGGGCCGACCCCGTCTGAGTTCTATCGAAGCTTCACTACGATAGAAGCAGTCGCGCAAGAGATGGGTCCGGATCCTGCTGCCCGTGACGAAACTGCTAGGACTCGCCACGTATTCCCTCAGTTTGCTGATGGTCAGGGCTGGTTGAGCCTAGTTGTCACTACCAACGCCAGCTTAGAGGATGCCGAGTGTACGATTTCCAGTTACGGGGTGGACATCAACCGGTTCATCGAGTTGCCCGACCTGGACAAAGGAATTACTTCCGCAACTTATCCCGTTTCTTCTTTCGGCGGCATCTCCGTCCTTGCAACAACAGGCACGGCTTCGCTACAAACAGGATATATAACAGTCAATTGTACGCAGCCGGTCACGGCTCAAGTGTTGTACCTGTCAAAAACCTCCAATGTGACAACGGGATTTGCAACCGTCTTCTCGTCACAACCTGGCACCTTGTTCACGACGTATTTGCTGCAGAGTCCCGGAGCCAGATTGCGGCTAGGTGTCGCAATCGCAAATGACGATGTGCTGGCAACGAGTTGCACGGTTTCTATTGCTGACCTAGCCGGGAGTCTGATCGGAGAAGCCAACCTAACTATTTCAGGACGCACGAGCATCGCTCGATTCGCTGATGAACTGGTGCCGAGCCTGCCGCCGGGAGTTTTCAGCGGTTCTCTATCGCTGCTCTGTACTCGTCCGGTTTCCACAATCGGACTCCAGTTTGATGGGATTGTCTTCACAACTGTGCCGCTAACAGTCTTATTGCCCTAGGAGTCTGCGCGGCAGGAGTTTCTGATCAACGTGGAATTTCCAATTCTTGAGTTTATGTTTCGGGGTGCCCTATAAGAGAAAGGGCGATCTTTATCGTGCTTCCGCTTGCAGAGGCGGCCGAACTGCTGAAAATGAGCCCAGGGGGAGGGCATCTTTCCGTCCGAACCTGCTCAGCAGGTGGGTAGGCGCCCATTCATGCGTTTCAAGTTCAGGGCGAGACAGACCAGGTCCCACTCGCCTTCCACTTTCTCTAGTCCCCTCAAGCTGAAGGTTCGAAAGCCAAGGACCTGTTTAACCCAGCCGAATACAGGTTCCGCGATCGCCTTGCGCCGGCGGTAGACAGTTTGCCCCGCCTCCGTGCCCAGCTTCTTGAACATGCGAAGCGTGGCGGGGAGATTTTCCGACGGCTCTGGATCTCGCCCCTCTCGGCCCAAAGAGATGTAGCCATCGATCTCGCGTTCTGCTAGACCTTCAAAGTTCTCCTCGGACTTATACCCGGCGGCGGCCACTACCTGCTCGGGAGGGTGCTCCAGGTTCTCTTGGACCGCATCGATCATCCCCAGTAATTGTCTGTTGTCGGCCGCGTTATTGGTAACCCCCGTGGCCACGATCATCTCTGTCTCCTCATCCACAGCGGCTTGCGTGTTGTAGCATTGTTCGAATCCCCCAGAGCTCTTCATGATTCGACTTTCCGGATCTGTAAAGTTGTCTTGGGCCTTCTCCTCGGGAACTCCAAACTCCCGCTTGAAGGGGCGTCCTCCGCGCGGGTTCTTGCGACCGTCTCCGGGCTTGCGGCCGCGCTTCCGATCCGCCTCGGCCTGCCGTTGCTCCACGCGCTGCTTTGCCTCCCCGATCTTTTTCAGCCGATCTTCGCGGCGGCGTAACTCTTCAGGCAGTTCGTCTCCCTGATTCTCTTCGCCGTAGAGCTCGTCTTCCGCTTTATCCACCTGCTGCGCACGATCCAACAGTTCGGCGATCTCTCCTTCCAGCCTTTTCTCTTCTTCCAACATCCGTGAATAGCTCATCGCCTTATGTTTGCTGGCGTTGGCCTTGATCTTACAGCCGTCCACCGCCACTCGCCCCAGCTTGACCAATCCCGCCTCGGCCGCGCTCCGCGCCACCTGTCCAAACAGTTTCTTGAACTCTTTGAGATGACGTTGACGAAACTCCGCCATCGTCCGGTGGGCTGGGAAATTACCCGCCGACAACACTCGAACAGCCACGTCCTCATACACTCGACGAGCCAGTTTCCGCGACGAGAACGTTCCCGTCGCGTACCCATAAATCAGGATCTTCACCATCATCCTCGGATCAAACGGCCGATTGCGCCGCCCGTCCCCTTCGTACGGCGCGTAGAATCCACTCAGATCCAGCTCATCCACCGTTTCGGAGATAAAGTAGGACAGATGATCTTCCGGCAACCAATCTCGCGGGGAGGGGGGTAGCAAGAAGCTCTGCTCCGGCTGGTACTTCCGGAATGTCGTTCCCATACTGGCTATTATTCCCCAGCCCGGACATTTCCTGCCGCGCAGACTCCGGCAATGAAAACGAATTAGCAATTCAATGAAACCGATACTATCTCGCCCACGAAACAGCGACGTGGGATACCGGTGCAACGTCTATCTGTCCACTAACTATGGCGTTTGGCCGCCCACGGAAGCAGCGCGCTTCGACGAAAGGCGCTGTCTACCATAGCATTACGAGAGAAACAGAACTTTCAGGAAGTATCTATCCAGCAGCCGCAGAAAATGTGGGAACGGTGGAAAACGAGCGAGCACCGCGAGCCGTTTTCCAAGCGCTGCGTGAAAAGAGGGAAAACTCCTGATCGAGGGAGTCCTTTGCCGACGTGTCGGTTTTTCCTCGCTTTGCACAGCGCGTTCGGCGCCCGTGACGCCGGTTGGAAGTACCCGGTGGACGGCGTCTGGAAACGTTGGTGGCCGGTGACCGCACAAGCGCTGGCCAAGGTGGATGTCATCCGCGACCAGGCTCTCGCTCTCGGCTGGAGCCAAGCCCAGCCGCATCACTATGCCTGCGGCCACAGCAGCGCCCGCTGTGTTTCTACAACAGGGGCATGGATCAACCATGGCTGAAGACAACAGCCCCCGGCGCCTGAATCGCCGATATGCCAATGCCAAGGACGTCCTGCCGCCCGAGTTGTTCCGCACGGTCCAGCAGCACTTCGCGGGTCTGCTTTGGATACCGGCCGAGACACAGTTGTACGCCGCGCGCCGCAAGCTCGTGCTGGCCCTCAGGGATCAGGGCGTCCATACGCAGGAGATTGCCCAGTTGGCCGGAGTTACGACGCGCCGGGTGCGTCAGATCCTGGCCCAGGCCCGTGACGCAGAGCACCCGACACATCGCAGCGCTTCCCGGTAGATAACTGACAGGCTGTCTCGTAAAGGGAAGGAATCCTCACCCGGCGATTGTGCTCAGGGACGAGACGGTTGAGGAAACGGTGAGAGGGAAATGCCATGCCACAGAACCCAACGCTTGAGGAGCGGCGCCTGCTGACGTTGCGCCTGCGCATCGCGGGCTGGAGCTATCGCGAGATCGCGACACGGGTCGGGGTCTCCCCGGCACAGGTCTTCCGCGACATCAAACGTGTGTGCGACCAACTGCGCAAGGAGCAGTACGCGACCGCGGCCCAGTTGCGCACGCAGACGGCGATGGCGCTCGAAGAGAAGCTCACGCGATGGTGGACGCGGGCCGATGTCGACCCGGCCGCCCTCGACAGAGTGATCAAACTGCTCGCCGAGCGCAGTAAACTCTTCGGCCTGCACACGCCCCCGCAGCAGGTAGAGCTACAAGATCACGAGCCGCCGGGGATCACTGTGCGGTTTGTCAATGCCCCTGGCCGGGAAGAAGAGGATGCCCATGGCGCGTGATCGCGTCGTAGAGTTGCGGCGGGTCCGAGACGGAGATCTGCGACCCGACCCGCGCAACTGGAGGCGGCATCCTCCCGGGCAGCAGGCAGCGTTGTCTCGGATGCTCGACCGTCTTGGCTATGTCGATGCAGTGATTGCCCGGGAAACCCCGGATGGCCTGGTGCTGGTCGATGGCCACCTGCGAGCGGGGATGTCCCCCGACGCTCAGATACCGGTCCTCGTCGTGGACCTGGACCACTCGGAGGCGGGAGAGGTGCTGGCCACCCTCGATCCTCTTGCGGCTATGGCCGAGGCGGACCGTGACGCCCTCGCCCGGCTGCTCTCCGATTTGGACGCGCCTCCACCCATCGATCTCAGAGAGATGTACGCGTTTGCTCCGGAACCGGCGGAACTGAAGCCAGCGGATGCCGATCCGATCCTCCCGAGTGAGCCGGTGTCCCGATGCGGGGACCTCTGGCTGCTGGGACGCCACCGGCTCATGTGTGGCGACGCGACCGAGCGTAGCCAGGTGACTCGTCTTCTCGAGGGCGCACAGCCGTCCCTGATGGTCACCGACCCGCCCTATGGGGTGGCCTATGACGCGTCGTGGCGCAAGAAGGCCTTCGGCTCCAGCGGGGGACGCCTCGGTAAAGTCCACAATGACGACGATCCGTCCTACTGGGCCGCGGCCCTCGAAGCCTGCAAGACGCCAGTGGCGTACATCTGGTCTCCCTCAGGAGAAAACGTGTTGGTCTTCGGCCGCATCCTCCAAGCGGCGGGCTATGGCCTGCGAAACCAAATCATCTGGCGCAAGCCCAAAATGGTGATCAGTCGAGGGCATTACCACTGGCAGCACGAGTGTCTCTGGTATGGTGTCTTGAGGGGAAAGACAGCGAGATGGCGTGGGGACAGGAGTCAAACGACGGTGTGGGACATCACCTGGGACCGCAATGTCGAGGGCGGGCACTCGACACAAAAGCCCGTGGAGTGCATGGAGCGCCCCCTACGCAACCACGAAGGCAATGTCTACGACCTCTTCGTAGGCTCCGGCACCAGCATCATCGCCGCCGAGCGCCAGAACCGCACCTGTTACGCCATGGAGATAGACCCCGCCTATGTCGATGCCGCAGTCACCCGATGGGAGACCTACACGGGAAGCGCGGCGACAAAGGACGCAAAACGCGGAAATGCTGGCGGATAACACCTAACGGCGGGACGGCACGGCCCCGACAACACGAGGACTTATGGAGTCCAGCTCCGGAGGAATGGCGCATAAGACGTGTTCTCGGACGTTCCCCACCAGAGGCGGAAATGGAACAGCGGACCCAACGATTCCAACGGCCCGTTCCGGTTCAGAGCCGTTTGAGGGCATCCTCGAGGGCGTCGTCAACCAGGTGGGTGTAGATCTGGGTGGTCGACAGGTCCCGGTGCCCGAGCGCCCGCTGGACCACCAGGATGTCGCCGGGGCGGCGGTAGAGGTGGGTGGCGAAGGTGTGCCGCAGGGCGTGCGGGCTGAGCTTTTTGTCGATCCTCGCCGCCTGGAGCCAGTGATCGAGCCGCCTGGACACCTGGCGCTCCGACAGGCGCGTGTCGCGGTTGGAGAGAAACAGCGCCCGGCATTCGCCGTCGCCCTGGCGGCGGCGCTCCTTCAGGCAGGCACGCAGAAGGGAGCGCAGGGTGGACTTGAGGAACTTCACCTGGGGGACGCCTCCCTTGGCGCGGACCCGGAGATGCTTGGCGTCGAGGTCCACGTCATCGACGTCCAGGTTGACCAGCTCCCGCAGCCGGATGCCGGTGCCCAGGAACAGCTCGATGATGAGCCGGTCGCGGCGGGCGAGCTTCGAGGATCGGCCCCGGAGCTCCTTGAGCAGCCGCCGCTTCTCGGCCTCGGTCAGGAAGCTCGGCATCGTGCGCGGCAGTCGCCGCAGGGTCACCGACCGCGCCGGGTTCTCCGCCACCTGTCCGGTCTCCTCCGCCCAGGCAAAGAAGGACCGGACGGCCGCCTTGAAACGGTGCAGCGACGCCGGGGAACGGGCGGTGCCCTTGGTCGAAATCACGACGGCCGGCGAGGTCAGCGCCTCATCGAGCAGGGCGCTAGTCACATGGCCCGTGGCCAGGCCTGGGTGGCGCTGCAAAAGAACGGCGCTCAGCTGCCGCAGGTCCCGCAGGTACGCGCTGATGGTGTTCGGGGAACGCCCCTCGGCGGCGAGCCTTCTACCGAAGGCCTCGACCGCCCGCTCGAACGGCTCAGGCCCGGGCAGCAGCCGAAGCGCGCTGTTTGTGGCGTTTGTCATGCTGGCGGCCTCCTTCCTTCTTTCTTTGCGCTCCGGAGTACAACCCGACCGGGAAGCTTACTCAAGAAGCAGCTCAAGGTACGGACCTTCGCCGACTGGGACGATCTTCAACCTGGTTTTCTGGAAGCGGACCTGGTCGCCCACTGCGGCGAAAGTGCTGCAGGCAGTTTCCTGCACACGCTGGTCTTGGTGGACATCGCAACGGGCTGGACCGAATGCGTGGCCCTGTTACGGCGTAGCGAAGCCGACGTGATCGGTGCCCTGAAATCCCTGCGTGGCCGACTCCCGGTTCCTCTGCTGGGACTGGATACGGATAACGGCAGCGAGTTCATCAACTATGAGATGCTTCGTTACTGCCAAAGAGAGCAGATCACTTTCACTCGTTCCCGGGTCAATCGAAAGCATGATCAGGCCTTCGTAGAAGAAAAGAACGGGTCTATCGTGAGGCGGCTGATCGGGTACGATCGGTACGAGGGATTGGGGGCCTGGCGGGCGCTGATTCAGCTTTATGAGATTCTACGCCTCTATGTGAACTTCTTTCAGCCCTCGATGAAGTTGATCGAAAAGCAACGCGACGGCGCACGCGTCAAGAAGCGCTACGATCGGGCTCAAACCCCCTACCAGCGCGTCATCGCCTCTGCTTATCTCACCAAGCGAAAGAGGGAGCGAATCGAGAGTTGTACCGGAAGCTGGATCCGGTAACCCTACTCAAAGAGCTCGAGCACCGCCAAGACCATTATTGGACCTTTGCTAACGGACAAAGGGAACTGGAGGGGAACGACTCCCCCAGAGAGATGGATGCTGTCGTCAGGAAGTATCTTGTCGAGATCACCGCTTCACAAGAACCCAATGGGATCAGAAGGTATCGGCGGACGAAAAAGCCCCGGACTTGGAGGACCCGAAAGGATCCCTTTGCTGAAGTCTGGCCAGAGGTTCGTGTCCAACTGGAAGCCAATCCCGCTCAAACAGCCAAAGCGCTCTTCGTTGGGCTTCAGCAACGCTATCCCGGTCGATTTTTCGATGGGCAACTGCGGACGCTGCAGCGACGAGTGAGGGACTGGCGTAGGAAGCAACTCTACAAGGCTGAGATCGCTCGCGTAGAGCCGACGACCTCCGAAATCGGGCCCCAATCTCGCCCAATTGCTCCGCGAGAGGGTCGCGAAACGGGTCCAGCTCCGGTCGCCCTCCGACCCGTTGTTTCTGAGGCAAGGAACCAATAAGCTGTTCGGAACTGGGTTCGATTCCTAATGAGGCAAGTTTCTAGCTTCAGTTCGATTCTTTAGTGATGCAATACGTGTCAATTCTAGTTGTCGTTGATCAGCTGAATGTGGAGATCTTCGACACGCTGTGGGAGGCGAAGGTATTGGCCGAGAGATGGCGTCGGGAGTACAACCAGCGTCGGCCTCACAGCGCCTTGGCCTATCGGCCTCCGGCGCCAGAGGCCCAACTCCCCAGGTCACAGGCACTGGATCCTATCCCTTGGAGTGGACTTCAAATGGCCCCGGGTCTAACTTAGAGGATGGTACCACTCGTGGGGGCAGGTCAAGAATAAGTCCAACGTCGTCCACATCGTAGCGGAGTCGATCTGGCAGCCGAAGCTCGACAGCGGGCCGGCAAGGTGGAAGAGCCGGGACTTTCAGTAGAGTGGAGCGTGAGGAGCCTGGCGTGGTCCTAATGACATAGTTTGCTCCCGCCGTTGCAGAAATGTTTACGACCATCTCTTTTCCCATTTTGAGGTGAATGAGATAGACAGACACGGTGGGCAATGTGAATATGGGGTTTCTTGTGCCTGGATGCCTTTCCCGTTGATACAATTAACACATGAGATGCACGGGCGTTTTCAATGTGCGCGGGATATGTCGTAGAAGTTCCATTTTCCTCGTCCCAACATTTGTCAATGACCATAAGCCTGGTAGTAGCCGTTACCGACGGTGATTGGTTCGAGATACTCCGGCGTCGTCCAAACCTGGAAGAAGTCAATTTCTGGTCCCCTTCGCCGAAGCCCTTCCGGGCACTTGAGCAAGGCGAGCTGTTCTTGTTTAAGTTGCACGCCCCTCGCAACCTGATCGTCGGCGGGGGAATTTTCGTGTATGCCAACCTACTGCCCTGCTCCCTCGCCTGGGAAGCCTTCGGTGAGGCCAACGGCGCACACTCGCTTCTGGAAATGCGGGCGCACATTGCCAGGTACCGAAAGACAGACCCGAACGACCGAAGCGATTTCACGATCGGTTGCCGAATCCTGACCCAACCATTCTTCTTTGAAGAAGCCGATTGGATCCCAGTTCCGGCAAACTGGTCTAACAATATCGTTTCCTTCAAGACCTACAACACAGCGGAGGACGAAGGCCTTCGATTGTGGGAATCCGTCAACAGCCGCATGAACATGCAACGGGTCATTGACCAAGGATTGCCCGGCCCTCGATTCGGCAAGCCACAGAGGATACACCCACGACTCGGTCAAGGTGCATTCCGAGTCCTAGTGACCGACATCTACGGCCGTCGGTGCGCGGTCACCCAGGAACGAACCCTGCCAGCCCTAGAGGTGGCTCATATCCGTCCCTACCGGGATGGGGGAGAGCACAAACCACAGAACGGCTTGCTACTTCGCCGCGATATTCATCGGCGCTTTGATACGGGCTACGTCACCGTAACACCTGATCTAAACTTTGAAGTTAGCCCTCGGATTCGCGAGTAATTCGAAAACGGCAGGCATTACTATGCCCTTCAGGGAAAGCAAATCGCCACACCTGTGCGACGCACGGAATGCCCTGACCGCACCTTGCTAGCTTGGCATAATGAGCACTGCTTTCAGTAACCGAAGGTGTGGCGATGACGAGTTCTACTAGAGACGTCCTGATGCGGATGGCGGCTTTCGAGCATGTTCAAAGCCTGCAGCAAGTACATGACCACTTGACTACAAACGAACTGAAGCCCGGTTTTGTATTCGAAGGCAATCGCATCCCGTTGGTGAATCCACAGCGCGGCATCTTCAAGCCACACCAGATGCAATTCTTGCTATCGATCAAGACCGTTTTCCCTAGGCCAGGCAGAAGGATCTGGTACGACGACCAGCGCGACATTCACCGTCACGTTTTTGGGAGTGACGAAACAGTTGAATATGCTTTCATGAGGCAAGATCCGGACGCGGCTGATAATCGCTGGCTTCGCGAAGCTTTCGAGAACCAGATACCTGTAATCTATTTCCTGGGCATCGCTCCGGGCCGATACCAAGCCGTGTTGCCGGCATTCATCTCAGGGTGGGATGCCAAAACACTGAAGGCGAGGGTTGCTTTTGGCAGGGTGCGAGACCAGACCCCGCTGGATCAAGGATCTGTCTCGGTCGACGCTATCGCTACATTCCCCGGGAGCCCCCTGGAACGATGCTATGCGTTGCAAGGTGTCAAGCGCCGCCTACATCAGGCATCGTTCCGGGAGGCCATTATAAGTGCTTATAACGGTCGGTGTGCGGTATCGGGCATTCCCGAGCCATTACTCTTGGATGCGGCACACATCATCCCCGACAAGGATGAGCAATTCGGCCAGCCGGTGATCCCGAATGGTATCCCGCTCTCGAAGATTCACCATACCGCATTTGATCGACACCTGATCGGCATTGACCCGGATTATCACATACACGTCTCCGATCGGCTGCTCGATAAGGAGGACGGTCCCTTACTGGACTCGCTCAAGTGTCTCACGGGTCAGACCATCCATCTGCCACGACGTGCAATAGACCAACCGGATCGAGATCGGCTGGCGCTTCGATTTGAGCACTTCAAGGGGGCGGCTTGATACCCAAGACCGGTATTGTCAACTTAAGCAGAATTCGTCTGGTTTGTGGCCGGAATCTGCTGAACCCAAGACTAGGAATCAATGACTTCTAGGTGGTAGAGGGCTGCGAAAACGTCGCCGAAAAGCTTAAGTTGACAGTACCCTCGTGGGGGCGAGTCAACGATGTGGGTCGCTGACGGAGCAAGGGTGGATCTGCGATGGCGAAAGGGCAGCAACGGAATCTATGGATGGACAGTGACGAGCGGTTGCCATCTGTATACGGGAAGGTCCTGAACGCGCTGGAGGAAGCTCTCTTCTGGCTGGAACGGCCTCTTGCCGAGGGTCCGGATGTGCACGACGCTCAGCGGTCGGGGATGTTCCACCTCGGGGCGTCGGGTGGATTCGCGTTTGTCGGTCACCTACCTGGGATCAAGTCGGAGGCCCTCTTCGATGACGTCTCCGATGCCACCGAGAAGTGGGATCTGGACCGAGTTGGCGAGATCCGGCGGACGGTTGCAGCCAGGCTGCGGTCAGACCACCCGCCGGACGAACCTTCCCCCGGCAAAGGCGGTCTCGACTGGGCGACCGGGTATCTACAGATGCTTGCCGTCTTGAACGAGGCGCGCACGGCGCGGGAAGAGGGTGACATCGTCCGCTACTCCCTCATGGCGGGATTCCTCGTCGGCCTCATGTCAGAGGTGCCGTGGTCGTCGGGGGTCCGATACCGGCGGTTCCCTCAAGCGCGCAGTGCTGGCTGCCCACGACCGAAACCCGGAAAGCGCCAGAAGCTGGGTGAAAGCAGAGTCGATCATGGCGCGGGAGCGGCAGGGAGAGTCAGCGGGCACAGACCCGCGTGCACTTCTCCTGCAATGGGTGGGAGAACGCCTGGCCGCGGCGGATCGACTGTCCTGCCCAATGTTTATGGACAGGGGGCTTTGCCCAAAAACTACTTCCTGCATAAAAACTCCTGATCCTGCACAAAAACTTTGGCGATAATGCGCTCACGGCGATTTACACACGGCGGACATAATGGAACTCTTGGCAAAAGGCCCCGTACGAATTAACCCGGCAACCACCATGCCGTTTCCGTTTTCGTCTAGCGTACTGTACGGAAAGTTCCCGCCGTTAATAGTCAGGGCCGTTCGGTATCATTCGTTATGGCAAGACCACATATCCGACTGGAACTCCCCGCACACGATCGCGAGATTTTGCGTTCCTGGTTGCGAGCCTCCAAGACCAAGCGCAGTCTGGCCCAAAGGGCTGAGTTGATCCTGCTTTGCGGCCAAGGGTTCACGGCAACCCAGGTGTCTGAGAAACTGTCCAAGCGCTTGCGCACTGTTCAGGAGTGGCGCAGACGCTACCTGCAGCAGGGACTGTCAGGACTGGAGGATCAACCTCGCTCAGGCCGCCCCCCAAAGTTGTCGCTGGCCAAAGTGCGGGCCATCCTCACCGCCACGGTGCAACGGATTCCCTGCGAGTCGACCTTCTGGAGTGTACGCCTGATGGCCGAGCACGCCGGAGTGAGCTGCCATCAGGTCACTCAGATCTGGAAGGCGGCCGATCTGAAACCGCATCGCATCCGCAACTTCAAGATCAGCCACGACCCTCATTTCGCCGAGAAGGTGATCGATGTCGTCGGGCTTTACATGGACCCTCCCGACAATGCTCTGGTCTTATCTGTGGACGAGAAGACCCAGATCCAAGCCCTGGATAGAACCCAGCCCATGCTCCAGCTCAAACCCGGACAGATCGAGCGACGAACGCACGACTACAAGCGTCACGGTACGGCCAGCCTCTACGCCGCTTTCGATGTAGCCACGGGAGAGGTGATGGGGCGCATCACGAAGCGGCATCGGGCCCAGGAGTTCTTGGCCTTTTTGCGTTAGATCGATCAAGCGGTCGATCCCGCTCTGGACATTCACCTGATCCTGGACAACTCCAGTACTCACAAAACCGAGAAGGTTCGAAGTTGGCTGGCGCGCCGAGAACGCTTCCACCTGCACTTTACTCCTACCAGCGCCTCCTGGCTCAACGCCGTGGAGACCTGGTTCTCTCAGCTGGAGCGTCGTTCCATCTACCGCAACTCCTTCACCAGCGTTCAAGATCTGCGACAGGAGATCCGAAGATACATGCGAGTCCACAATCAACACTTGGCCAAGCCCTTCAAGTGGCGCGCCACCGCCGATTCGATCCTGGCAAAGGTCAAAAAAGCCAGAGAATCAATCGGTCAATGTTAACGTCGGGCATTTATCAGACAGCACACTAGTTCAAATACATAGTTCTCAACCGTCGCGTCTGGGTGAATAACTAGAAACGTAGAAAAATCTGGCGCGACGGTAACGCAAGTACCTCACCTATAGCTCTCGAACTAGTTATAGTTCCCGTAGCATCTTCGTATATGATGTCAGGTTCTCCCCCGGCGTTGGTAAGTAGAAGTTCATAGCCAGAAATAGCATCTTCTATCCATCCCCTCCCTCCAAAATAGAAGGCGTGGCCACTCGCTTCCTCGCAACGTGTGACTACCTGTGCCTCCACAATATTAAAAGTCAAAAGAAAAAAGACCGCAGGTACTAACATCTTCACACGCCTGTCCTTTCCAAGAATTAGCCGTGTTCAATCGACGCTTCCGGGATCTCCATGCAGAGTCGCAGGAAGAGCCTATGGGGTGGAGGGTAGGACGTCAAGGCGGATTGCTGATTCAAAAATCCAGGTTTTCACTAGCTGAAGGATTGGCATTGTCAGAGGAAACTGGCTTGAGTCGGCGAGATGCGCCTTGTAGTGTCTTCGGATGAAGAACCCCTTTCGCTATTTCAAGACCTCGCCCGAGATCATCCGCCTGGCAGTGATGATGTATGTTCGCTTCCCACTGTCGCTACGCAATGTCGAGGACCTTCTTCACGAGCGTGGGATCGAGGTGAGCCACGAGACGATCCGGTTCTGATGGAACCGGTTCGGCCCGATCTTCGCCGCCGAGATCCGCAAGAAGCGGATGGATCGAATGCGCGCGGTTTCGGGTTGGCGGTGGCACCTCGATGAGATGTTCGTGAAGATCAACGGCGAAGGCCATTACCTTTGGCGAGCCGTCGACCAGGAAGGCGAGGTGCTTGAGGCCTTTGTCTCGAAGAAGAGAGACCGCGAAGCCGCTTTGAAATTCCTCAGGAAACTAATGAAGCGCTACGGCAGGCCGGATGCGATCATCACTGATCGGCTCAGGTCTTACCGAGCGGCGTTGCGCGAACTGGGCGGATCCGGTCTGCAACAAGCCAGCCGCTGGCTGAACAATCGTGCGGAGAATTCACACCTGCCGTTCCGGCGACGAGAACACGCCATGCTCCGTTTCAGGCGGATGCAAAGCCTCCAGAAATTCGCCACCGTTCATTCTTCCGTTTACAATCACTTCAACCAGGCACGACACCTCTGCTCACGAGACAATTTCAAGCTCAACCGCGCCGCCGCACTCGCCGAGTGGCGTCAGCTCGGGGCGGCCTAATTCCCTGTCGTCGGTGGAGAACTCAGTCCTTGCGACTTTCCTCTGACAGTGCCCTTTTGAAAGACTGGGGCTCATCCAAAAACACACGTCTACCATTGAAGCCACTTCGGCACCATCCCGGAAGCAATCTTTGGATGAGGAAACGGGGAACGAGGCGGCAGTTCAAGTTGAGTCACTCCTCACGGACTGACAGAGCAAGCCACACCTCGTTCTCCCGACTCCAGCTTAGCTTTTTTCCGAAACCTGGACCAGCCCATCCGTTCCAGCGGGCACACTCCGTCCGCACAACCCTGCTGGATAGATTCTTCTTAAATCCTATTTCTCTCAGAATGCTATGGTAGACAGTGCCTACGCCGGTCTCATGGGGCGCTTCTGCAATGGGTGGGGGGACACGTTGAGAACAATCGGAGCGGCCGCCTGGCGCGCGCGGTTTCCCGCTCGCAACGGCGCGGAGGGAGAAACGTTATGGATGACTCGCAAAAAGGCTTGCTAAAAATTCAGAATAAGAGCAGAGAGCAGAAAGCCACCTCTGAGCTAAGCCGACCCTGCCGCCGCAGCGCGCCGTCCGCCTGGAGGCGGACCGGCGGCTGGCTGCTTCCCGTCCTCGCCGCCGCCATTATCTTCGCGCCACCGTTCGTACCCACAGTGGAGGCGCAGACGGTGCAGGTCAGCAATGTGGGCCAAACGCGCTCGGGTAGTCTTGGCCTTGACACACACGAAGGGGCACGAGCATTTACCACGGGCGACAACAGTGACGGCTATACCGTGACTAGCGTCGGGCTCGACCTGTCGTTGGGCGCGGACCATACCATCAACTTCACTGTCGGAATATGGACGAACAGCAACTCCAATCTGCCCGGCAGTTCCTTGGTGACGCTAACGCAACCCGCCTCCCTGATTTCGAGGGTCAACGAGTTCACGACCTCCGGAATCACGTTGGCGACCAATACAACCTACTGGGTTGTGGTGGACAGTAGCGGTGGTGGTAGCGTGCAATGGGAAGGCACGGCTGCGGACTCTGAGGATTCCACGGCTTCGGGATGGAGCATTGCCGACGAATCCTACGATAGGCCTTACGACGGCGATACTTGGGGCTCGTACACCGATCCGTTTAAATTCCGCGTCACCGGCACCGCGATTGGTAGTCCCACGAACTCCGCGCCGAGCTTCACCGAGGGAATCAGCACCACGCGCAGCGTCGCCGAGAACACGGCATCGGGCCAGAACATCGGCGGCGCCGTCATGGCGACGGATACGGACACGAGCGACACGCTAACCTACACCCTGGGCGGGACGGACGCCGCCGACTTCGGCATCGTCTCGTCCAGCGGCCAGCTCCAGACCAGCGCCGCGCTCAACTTCGAAACGAAAGCCAGCTATGCGGTGACGGTTTCGGTCTCCGACGGCAACGGCGGCGCGGCCAGCATCAACGTGACCATCAACGTCACGAATGTGGACGAGCCCAACTTCGCGCCGGTCTTCACCGAGGGAACCAGCACCACGCGCAGCGTCGCCGAGAACACGGCATCGGGCCAAAACATCGGCGGCGCCGTCACGGCGACGGATACGGACACGAGCGACATGCTGACCTACACCCTGGGCGGGACGGACGCCGCCACCTTCGGCATCGTCTCGTCCAGCGGCCAGCTCCAGACCAGCGCCGCGCTCAACTTCGAAACGAAAGCCAGCTATGCGGTGACGGTTTCGGTCTCCGACGGCAACGGCGGCGCGGCCAGCATCGACGTGACCATCAACGTCACGGCGGACCGGGCAGCGCTGGTGGCGCTCTACAACGCGACCGGCGGGGCGGACTGGACGAACAACACGAACTGGTTGAGCAACGAGGGCCTCTCGGAATGGCACGGCGTCACGACAAATGCTGATGGCCGCGTCACGGCTCTGCGTCTCGTCGCGAATGAGTTGAGTGGGGGAATCCCGGCGGAGCTCTGGGCGAACTTGACCAACCTCCAGGTGCTGTCCCTCTCCATAAACACGTTGAGCGGGGAGATCCCGGCCGAGTTAGGGAACTTGACCAACCTCCAGATCCTGTCTCTCTCCGCGAATACGTTGAGCGGGGAGAGCCCGGCAGAGCTGGGGAACTTGACCAATCTTGGGGGGCTGGATCTCTTACGGAATACGTTGAGCGGGGAGATCCCGGCGGAGCTGGGAACCCTGACCAACCTCCAGTTGCTGTATCTCCACAGCAATTTATTGAGCGGGGAAATCCCGGAGGAATTAGGGGACTTGACCAACCTCCAGAGCCTGTATCTCTCCGAGAATGCGTTGAGCGGGGAAATCCCAGAGGAACTGGGGAACTTGGCCAACCTCAAGTTGCTGTATCTCGACAGCAATTTATTGAGCGGGAAGATCCCGGCGAAGCTGGGGAACTTGACCAACCTTGAGGATCTGTTTCTCAACCGGAATGAGTTGAGCGGACCTCTTCCGCTAACCCTGTCGGCGCTGTCACAACTCTTGGTGTTGGATATACGGGAGACCACGTTGTGTGCGCCGGTGAATACTGCATTTCAGGCGTGGCTGGCAACGATCAATTTCAAGGGGACCGTCTGCGCCCCTCCGCGACCTCCGCGACCGCCGCGACCTCCTCCTCCGGTGCCGGACGCGCCCACGAATCTACTGGCGGTGGGCGGCGACGGCCAGGTCGTGCTGACCTGGGATGCGCCGGAGGACGACGGAGGCACGGCCATCACGGATTACCAGTACCAGCTCGACCAGACGGGGGAATGGATCTCCATCGGTTCCACGGACACCACCCATACGGTCACCGGCCTCACCAACGGCACGGCCTACGTCTTCCAGGTACGGGCGGTCAACGCGGCAGGCAATAGTGCCCCCTCCAACCAGACCGAAGCAACCCCGGAATTGTTTACCCTGGACTTTGCGCATTTCGCCAATGGGGAGGGCATCACCTCCGACCTCGTATTCGTGAATGTGGCCACCCAGCCGACTCGGCTCGGCCTCGACTTTTACGATCAAAGAGGGCAATCCGATTGCAGCGGAAACAGTGGTGGACGTCACAGAAGATCTGGAGATCACGGAGGACGGCAGCCTGAGCGTCCGGACGGCGATGGAACCGCTCGGAGAACTCACGATTTCGACCCACGGCCAGGGAGAGGTGGTGAGCGGATCGGTGAAGGTGGTCTCGAATGGTCCCATCGGCGGGGTCCTGCGCTTTGACCTCCCCGGGATCGGAGTCGCCGGGGTGGGAATCAGCCCACCCGTGAGGGATGCCCTCTTCCCCGCTCGCCGCCAGGCCGGAGGGATCCGCACCGCAGCGGCGCTCCACAACCTGGGTGAGGAAGCGATCACGGTGAGTTGCCGGTTGATGAGCGGGGGCATTGTACTCGAAGAGGTGGAGATTGACCTGGAGGCTAACGGGCAGGAGGCCCGGTACATCGAGGAGCTGTTCACCGCGACCGATACATCCGATTTCGTGGGGTCGGTGCGCTGCACCGCGCCAGGGCTGTTCACCGGAATCGCGGTGGAGCTGGATGCGGGCAACCGCATCTTCACCACGCTGCCGGTGGTGCCGGTGGCCCGGGCGGGAGGCGGAGGCCAGGAAACGGTCCTGTATTTTGCGCATTTCGCCAATGGGGGCGGCACCACCTCCGATCTCGTTTTTGTGAATGTGTCCCCCCGGCCGAGCGGCCCGGGCCCCACCCCCTATCATACGGCCGTCTCTCCGAGCTGGCCCGCGCTCTACTTTTACGATCAGGAGGGGAATCTCATGGACCCGGCATCGGTGGTGGATCTCACGGGAGATCTGGAGATCACCGGGGACGGAGCCCTGAGCATCCAGACGGAAATGGAACCGCTGGGAGAACTCACGATTTCCACCCATGGCCGGGGGGAGCTGATGGGTGGATCGGTGAAGGTGGTTTCCGAAGGTCCCATCGGCGGAGTCTTGCGCTATGCCCTGCCCGGCATCGGGGTCATCGGGGTGGGGGCCAGCCCACCCGTGAGGGACGCCCTCTTCCCCGTTCGCCAGGAGGGAGGGCTCGACACGGCGGCGGCCATCCGCAATCTGACCGAGTCTGATCTGGTGGTGACCTGCCGCTTGATGAAAGACGGCGCCGGGCTCGAAGAAACACAGATCCCTCTGGCGGCCAACGGACAGGAGGCCCGGTACATCGAAGAGATGTTCACCTTCACCGGTGCCGACGTGTCGGACTTCGTGGGATCGGTGCGCTGCACGGTGCCGCCCGGGGAGGCAATGTTCACCGGAGTGGCCGTGGAGCTGGATGCTGGCAACCAGATCTTCACCACGCTGCCAGTGGTGCCGGTCCAGAGATGACTTCCCGAGAATAGACGGAGGGGGTAAGGTCAACACCTTCAAAGTGACAATGCCGTGGGGGAAGTGCTGATTTGAATCAGTGGGAATCGAACCTATGTCCGTAAGCTGTCAGCGGAAGTAGTGTTCACACCATTTCCGCCCTGCGAACCAGACGCCACGATTCATCGATCCTCGATTAGGGGAAATCGGGATAAAAAAGATTTCCGGCATTGGGAATTCGGACAACCACCCGTTGACGCTCATAAGACTATTTAAAATCAATGTTTTAATTATGGTCGTGTCAAGAGAGTATGGGTTGCATTAACGCTGCAAGCCCTCCACCAGCCAAAACGGGTTGCGCTCCATACTTTTCACCCCTATACTGATGCGAATTTTCACGACTGCAGCGAGGCCTGTTTCCGGGGGGGGGAGCCTGTATGAAAGGGAATCTAACGTTTGTCGTAGCGAACTTGGCGGGAGGCCGCGCTCGGAAGTTCATGGTGCCGAAGCGCTCCGTGTCACTGGCCTGCACGGCTTTGGCCGTTTTTCTGATTGCCGTTCTGCTCTCCTCGCTCCACTATTACTCCATGTGGAATCGCACTCACGATTACTCGGTAATGCAAACTGAAGTAGATCAGTTACGGCGGCAGAATGCGGCCTTCAGGAACACGGCCCGGCAACTGACCGAGCGAGTTTCCGTGATTGAAGTGGCGGCCCAGAAGCTTCGCTTCGTGTCCGGACTGGACGATACGGGATTGGGTGGAGTTGGAGGTCCGTCATCCACGACCGATCCCTTGATTAGTTTAGACAGTGATTCGCTGCGGAAGCATTTCAGCTCACTTGACCGGAAAAGCATTACTTTGCAAGGTGAAGTTCGGAGATTACAGGAGTTCTACCAGGACCGAAGCATCCTGCTGGCGGCGACTCCCTCGCTGATGCCGGTTCGCGGATATCCTTCCGATCGCTACGGTATGCGCAACGATCCTTTCACAGGAGTGCGGGAGTTCCATGCCGGTATTGACATCTCCGCTCCTAAGGGAAACAAGGTCGTCGCCAGTGCCGATGGAACAGTCCACTCGGTTGGACGGCAGGTTGGATACGGGAATCTGATCGTGGTCAATCATCGCTTCGGAATCACTACTCGTTACGGCCACCTGGCCAAAGCCGTAGTCAAGAAGGGACAAAAGATAAAGAAGGGGGATGTGATTGGCTATGTCGGTGCCACCGGCCGAGCGACCGGACCCCATGTTCATTACGAAGTGCGGCTCTATGGTCGTCCCTTCAATCCCCTCCGCTTTTTGGAAGACCGCTAGTTCTGAGCCCAGCACAATCCGAAATCCTAAGCTCGATGCCCGAGCCTCCCTGCTGGCGGTCTAGCGAGGGCGATTCTCAGCCTGTGAGCCGCCTATGCGGGCTAACACTTTGCAAGTCCTCTCTTGTGATTTCCCACGCCCTCTTCCAGCCTCAGGCGTTCTAGAATAAGGCGACTGGATTTTGCCGGGCCGCCCCGGCGTCCATTTCGGCACGAGCCGAAGATCCAAGGATCCGGTAGACTTTAGCGTGTGGATCGGCATCCTACTAGCGCAAAGGAAATGATGGTCAAGAGCGACGAGCAACTTTTGGAGTTGGCTCTGGCTGGTGACGGAGTCAGTTTCGGTGAGCTGGCCAGGCGATGGCAGAGGCGTATTTACGCCTTCGTGTGCCGGTATGTGGGAAACTCCGAAGAGGCTAAAGACCTGACTCAGAACACTTTCGCCAAGGCGTACTCCAATCTTGAACGACTATCCGATCCGGCCAGTTTTTCGGCTTGGATGCACAAGATTGCTTTGAACGAATGCCGGATGCGACATCGCAGGCGAGTCAGGTCACGACAAGTGGCTCTCGAAGAGATTGAGGATGCGGCGAGTTTGCAGGTAGATACCCGTACCCCTGAGACTGTCTTTCGAAGTACAGAAATCGGGGATCTCTTGCGAGAAGTTGTCCGGCAACTACCAGAGGAGCAACGAACTGTAATCCTGATGAAGCAATATCAAGGCCTGAAGTTCCACGAAATCGCGGAAATCGAGAATGTCCCACTTTCCACTGTAAAGTCCCGGATGTATCTCGGCTTGAAGACCCTGCGACGGTTACTGGAGAAGAGAATATGAGCTGTGCATCGTGCCATGAGCAAATAATGGACGTGTTGTACGGGGAGGAACTTCGGCCCGAGGCCTGCTTCCTTTTCTTTCGACACCTGGACAGTTGCAAAGCTTGTCACAGGGAATATGAAGAATTGCTGGGTACCCGGAACCTGCTGGCCGATTGGAAGATCGAAGAGACCAATCTTCAAGCTAATATTCCGGCATCAATCGTCGAGTCTTCTGGCCGGGTCTCCGCTCCCTGGTGGAACAGCGCCCTCAGAGTGGCGGCGGTCTTCCTGATGCTGGTCGGTGCCTGGGGAATTCTGGATCGCCTGGGTTTGGCGGGTACCGAGAGACGGATGGTGTCCCAACCCGAGTTAATGCAAATGGTCAACGATATGATCGTGGTTCAACAGGGCGAGGAACGTATGTTAATGGGCCGTGCCCTGATGGAATTTGCCGATGAACTCATGACTCAGCAGCAGGTGGAATTGCTCCGCGTTTCACAGGATCTGCAGGATTTGGACCGTAGATATCTCCAGGTGATGGAGGAAACAACCGACAATCTCCGGGCCCTCGCGACTCGATAGGAGAAGAAGAACATGCGAGTTCGACTCTATAGCTTGATGACAATAGCACTTTGCCTGACCTCTAGCCTGTGGGGCCAGCAGAGCCTGAACATGCTCTCGTTGAAACGGGATACCCAGGTCTTTGAACGCGTCATCGACGAGCGGCTACGTCAGGCTTTTTCCAGTCCGTTCGCGCTGACGAGCGATCCCCATGCTGCCTACTTGCAAGGCTACGGTGTGGTTGTCTCGTTTCAACTCAACATCAACCGCGCCACCATTCGTACTCCCTTTGGAGAAGTCGAAGCTCCCCAAATCTATCGCGGAGCGAACGGAACTCCAGCTTCAGCCTATGTTGCTGGAAAGCGGGACGAACAACTCAAGAGAGTGCGCGAGATTCTCATCGAGTGTCTCGAGGATTACTCGCGAGCGATCAAACAACTGTCGGCCCATGATCGGATTTCGATTTCAGCTCACATCGAAGACCGGAACGAGCTGGATCCGGAGCTAAAACGTATTGTGCTGGTGGTGAGTACTTCGCGGGATGATGTGGATCTGCTGACTCTGGACAAGATCTCTCGCGAGAAGTTTCTTGAGCGGTTGCTGGTATTGGAGTACTAACTCCGGCGGACCATGAAATCGGTGATCAGCGTAACTGTGGTCTTGCAGGACTAGCGAAGGTAACTGATGATTGAACTGAGCCAAATTCGGACCAAGCCTCACCTTGGACAGGTGCTTCTGGAAAAGGGGGTGGTCTCGGAAGAAGAACTCAATGCAGCGCTCAACCTTCAGAGACAGTCTCCCGATCGGATTGGGAAACTGCTGGTAGATATCGGTGCTCTTTCCGAGATGGATCTGGTTCGACAGCTGGGTGAACATATCGGTGTTCCGGTCGTGTCGGCCGAGGATTTTCCTTCGGTCCCAGTGGTGGAGGACACTCTGGCTCCTAAGTTCATGCGGGAGGCCCGGTGTGCTCCGATCGGCGTAGAAGAGGGAGTTCTGGTTCTGGCGATGAGTGATCCCCTCGATTTCTCGGTACTCGATGCGGTCCGTATTTACACCACTTTTCGTGATATTCGCGTAGTGCTGGCGGCTGAGAGTGCGATTCTGGATCTGATCGAAAAGTTCTATGGCAACCAGGCGTCCACTCTAGGACGTCTCGTAGAAGGCATTGATGACGACCCGGAGGGTGTGGGAGAGGATTCGGATGACATTGAGCACCTACGCGATCTGGCTTCTGAAGCACCGGTCATCAGGCTCGTCAATTTGATTATTTCGCGAGCGATCGAGTCGAGAGCCTCAGACATTCATATAGAGCCCTTTGAGCGTGAACTGAAGGTGCGCTATCGGATCGATGGAATTCTCTACGATGTGGAATCACCACCCAAGCGCCTGAAAGCAGCCACGATCTCTCGCATCAAGATCATGGCCAAGCTGAACATCGCCGAGCGGCGGCTCCCGCAGGATGGGCGGATCAAGATGAAAGTACTGGGAAAAGACGTTGATCTTCGGGTCTCAACGCTCCCGACAATGTACGGTGAGAGCGTGGTCATGCGGATCCTGGACAAAAGCAATACCCAGATCTACTACCTCGAGAAACTAGGCTTTGCGTCCGATATGTTCCGCCAGTTCGAAGAGCTGATTCACCGCCCGCACGGAGTCGTCCTGGTCACTGGACCCACGGGAAGTGGTAAGACGACGACGCTGTACGGCGCCCTGACCAAAATCAATCTTCCCGACAAGAAGATTATTACCATCGAGGATCCGGTTGAGTATCAGATTAATGGAATCAATCAGATCCATGTCAACCCCAAGATTGGTCTCACTTTCGCGGCCGGGTTGCGGTCAATCGTGCGGCAGGATCCGGACGTGATCATGGTCGGAGAGATGCGCGATCTAGAGACAGCTGAGATCGGTATCCGTGCGGCACTTACCGGTCACCTTGTCTTCAGCACCTTGCACACCAATGATGCCCCCAGCGCAATCCCTCGTTTGGTCGACATGGGAGCCGAGGATTACCTGCTGTCTTCGTCGATCGTTGGAGTGATGGCTCAGAGACTGGTAAGGGTGATCTGCCCCAACTGTCGAGAAGCTGTGCCGGCCCAATCCGAAGTGCTCCGAGACGCTGGCTATGACGGGATAGAGGTGAGCTCCTTCTATGAAGGAAGAGGCTGTAAAGAGTGCTCGGAGACCGGGTTCAAGGGACGTCTCGGAATCTTCGAACTGATGGTGATGAATGAGGAGCTCCGGCGCCTGACGATTACCAGTGCCGACGCTTCCAAGCTGAGGAGGGCGGCAATCGAAGGCGGGATGAAAACCCTTCGCAGTGACGGCTTCGAAAAAGTGAGTCTGGGGCATACAACTCTGGCAGAAGTTATGAGGGTGACCCAGGCCGCCTGATCGGGCGTCCCATAGATAGGAAAACCAATGGCTTTCTATCATTACAAGGCGGTTGCGACTGACGGAAAAATCGTCGAGGGCAGCCTCGAAGCAGCCGATGAACACACGGTTCTAGTGCGCCTCGAAGAGCAGGGTCAGATGCCGATCAGTGTAGCTGCTGATGGAGTAGGCGGCATCTTCAGCCGGGAATTCAAGTTCCCCTGGCAGCGCAAGCGGGTCAATCAGAAGGATCTGCTGGTTTTTACCCAGGAATTGTCCACTTTGACGGCCGCTGGATTGCCCCTGGATCGCAGCCTGACGATTCTGGCTGATCTGACGGAGAGTGAGTATCTCAAGGAGATTACCAAGGATTTGCTGACCGAGATCAAGGGCGGAAAATCATTGTCCGAAGCTCTTGCAATGTACCCCAGAGTGTTTCCCAAGATCTTCTCCAACATGGTGAAGGCAGGCGAAATCAGTGGGGCGCTGGACAAAGTTCTGGAACGCCTTACGGAATACCTGGAAGGGGCCGAGGAGCTGAAGAGCCATGTTGTTTCATCCTTGATCTACCCGGCCGTTCTGGTCTTTGTCGCGATCGCTTCTTTCGCCATTTTGATCAGTTTCGTGATCCCCAAATTCTCCGAAATTTTCGAGAATGCCGGAGCTCCTATTCCGCTTCCGATGCGGATTCTCCTTTTCCTGAGTGCCATAATCACCGGCTATTGGTGGGCATTCCTCGGAGTCGGTCTAGCCGGTTCGCTGCTGATTCGGAGCTGGCTGTCCAGTGAGGAGGGACGTCTGGCGTGGGACACCCGAGCGTTGCGGCTTCCCCTGATCGGAGATGTCGTCCAAAAGCTCGAGGTGAGCCGTTTCAGTCGAACCCTGGGAACTCTCTTGGAGAGCTCGGTTCCCTTGATTCAGTCGATCAACATCGTGAAAGAAGTGGTCTCGAACCGGGCCATCGGAGCTGCCATGGAGCCGATCAAGTCGGGAGTCAAGAGGGGAGAGGGACTGGCTCAACCGATCCGAAGATCGGGCGTCTTTCCAGCCTTCGCAATTCACCTCCTGGAGGTGGGAGAAGAGACTGGCCGTCTCGATGGTATGTTGCTTCAGGTGGCGGACACCTACGACCGGGAACTACGCACTTCGATGAAGCGTCTCATAGCTGTCTTCGAACCGGCTATCATTCTGATCATGGGTATCGTGTTCGGGATCATGATTGTTTCGATTCTGTATTCGATCTTTAGCATCAACAACGTTCCGCTTTAGGGAAGGAAACAAAACCATGGAAAAGAGGAGACGTTCACAGCGAGGGTTTTCTCTCATTGAGCTCATCGTCGTGCTGGTCATCCTGGGATTGCTTGCAACCGTGGTGGGACCACAGGTTATGAGCCGGTTGGCGAAGGGAAAAGCCGAAATCGCAAAGATCCAGATCAACCAGTTGGATGGAGCGATCGGGCTGTTTCGGTTTGATGTGGGCAGGTATCCCACAACCTCTGAGGGGCTGCGAGCTTTGATTGAGAATGCCGGGATCCAGAATTGGACTGGACCCTACCTCGATAGCAGGAAGATTCCCAAAGATCCGTGGAATCGTGACTACGAATACCGCTCGCCCGGACAGAATGGCGACTTTGATCTGTGGAGTTTCGGAGCCGATGGCACTCAAGGTGGCGAGGACGATGCAGCCGACATTACGTCTTGGTAGTGAATCCGGTTTCAGTCTGCTCGAGATCATCGTGGTGATGGTCGTACTTGCGCTTGCCTCAGTTCTGGTACTCCCCTCGCTGACCAGCGGACTGAGCGGTCTCGAACTGGATGCGGCAGCTCGCGATATGGTGACCCTGATGAAGAAAGCCCGCTCTCAAGCCATCTCTGAGCAGAAGGTCTTTCGAGTCATGCTCCAGATCAGCCCGGATCAACCGGCGGACGCCTATTCTTATGTCAATGAATACGAGGAGGAGATCAAGGCCTTCCACTTTCCATCCGGTGTTCGTATTCTTGTCGAGGACTCTCAGCGCAGTGGCAGGATCAGCTTCTATCCTAATGGGAGAAGCTCCGGTTTCCAGTTCATGTTGCGTAATGAGCAAGGGAAGACACTGCTGGTCGATGTGGATCCCGTGACCGGTTTTGCCCGACTATCCCGGCCTGAGGAGGGCCTGTAGTGCGAACCCGATCAGCTGGCTTCACTCTACTGGAGGTGGTGGTATCCCTCGCGCTCCTGAGCATTGCCGTTGGTGCGATTCTGCAGATCTTCTCGGGCGGATTCAAGAACATTCATCGGATCGAGATGGCACATCGGGCGATGGCGCATGGTGAGAACGTCATGAGTGAGCTGCTGGCCGATGGAGAGTTGACTGAAGCCACCAGCCTTGCCGAGGACTTGGACGAGGACTTCCGCTATGTCGCCACGTTACAGGACTGGGAACCACCGGTTGATAAACTGATGGTGGACGTCACCGAAGATCAGATCCGGCTGCTCGAGATTCAGGTTCGCATCTATTTCAAGAACGACCGCTTCGGAAAATATTACGAACTCGCTTCGCTAAAGGCTATCTCCAATATCGAGGATGGAATTGGGACTGGTGATGCCATTCGGCAACTGTTTGATCGGGAGAACCAATGAGTAGCCGATCTCTTTGTCGAGAGCCGTCAACGATGGGGGCCATCGCTTTCCGTCTCTCTTCGCGAGCTCGACTCACAAGACCCATGTTCGCGACCACACCCCATTACTCGGACAGGCTCCTAGGCTTTACATTGATCGAAGTTATGGTCTCGATCACCATCCTGGCTCTGATGTCGGCTATCATGTTCGCGGGTTTTCGGTTGGCCATGACCGGCTATGTGGAGAGCCAGAAACGTATCGACGTGAAGGCTCGAAAGCGGGTCCTGGAAGACATGGTGAGGCGACAGATTGGTTCCCTGTTTCCACTCAGGCCGACCGCCGCCTTCCTCGAATCTGAGAGTGCCATAGGACTCGACCGGGCGACTGAAGGAAACATCGATCCCACCGCACTGGCACTCTCCCAGATCCCCCTTTTCTATGGCACTGATGAGTCTATGACCTTCATTACAGTCGCGCCTCTTCGATTGATTGCCAACCCTGGACTAACCGTCGTTCGCTATGGTTTGGCTGAGGACGAGTACGGTGTCCGCTACTTTGGAGCGATGGAGAGTCGCTTTGACGGTCTGCCCAGTTTTCAGGAGATGGTCGATATTCCGAAAGGCAAACCGATCCCGGTAATAGAAGAGGTCCAAGATCTGCACTTCGAATATTACGGATACGATCCAGACAGCCAGACGTACGACTGGTTCGAAGAGTGGCGAGGAGACGAAACGCAATCCGTCCCGAGTGCGATCCGGATCTATTACGATGACGAATATTTGGTGGCCACTGTCAACGCCACCTTCTTTGGCTCGATCAGTGGGCGCGACGCATTGAGGAATCTCATAAGAAGATGATGTCCCGGACGCACAAGACTGAAGTTGAGAGGGGGGCGGTGCTGCTCCTCGTTTTATGGCTCATCGTTGCCATGAGCCTGCTCGGACTCTCGTTTTCTCGCTCGATCCGAGTCGAAGTTACAGCGGCTCGGAATATGGTCGATCAAAAGCTGGGATATTACCTGGCTCGGGCCGGGATCGAGTACGCAGTCTTCCGTATCCTTCAGACTCAGTCGGCATTCTCTCAGACCCGGCAGCGCCAGGAGCAAGGGCTCGATCAGGAAGTTCCGGACGTGCTGGCAGGTGAGACATCGATTCAACTGCGGAACGGGTCGGCGGATGTCGAGATCATCGAAGAGACTGGGAAGATCGATCTGAATGCTCCTCTCGGTGAAACCTACTCCAACATGATCTACAACTTGCTGATCATGGTTGGGATGGATCCAGGGGAGGCCGATATGATCACCGATTCCATTATCGACTGGCGTGACGAAGATGACTTCCTCAGCCCGAATGGAGCGGAAAGCGACTACTATCAGGGATTGGAAGAGCCTTACTTGGCCAAAAATGGATTCTTCGACGTTCCCGATGAACTGGTGCTTGTGCAGGGGATAACGCCTGAGATCTACTACGGCCGGAAGGGAGTGACCGAGGATGGACAACGGATCGAATACTATGGCTTACAGAAGTACTTCACCACCTTCGTCCGAACCAACACGATCAACGTGAATTCGGCGCCTTTACCGGTGCTAGCCTCGCTCCCTTACCTGGACGCAGACATGGCCAGGCAGATCTACGACTTGCGCGAGGAAATGTATATCCAGGATCCTTCAGAGTTGCTGGCACGGATTCCCGGCTTGCCCACGGACGTAGCGGCAGTTTTAGCGCGTTCTACACCCAACAACGTATACACATTGATCAGCACGGGCCGTCCCAACGGCTCTAATGTTGTGGCCAAGATTCGCTGTGTAGTTCAAGTGGGAATCGGCCCCAAGGGATATACTACCCTTTACTGGAACGAGAGCAATACCGAGATCTGAGGGGATTGAATTATGTTCGATCTGGATTCCGCATTGGGAATAGAGGTCCGAGGCGAAGACCTCAGACTTTGCCTCGTGGCGAAAAGCTGGCAGGGCTACGCAGTCAGGCACACCGCCGAAATCAATCGATTCCTGGAGCTGGAGTCTTCGGAACTGCACAGTCAGCTCCAGAATTTCTTGAGGACCCACAGTTTCAACCGCGAGAGCGTAGTGCTCGGGATCCCTCGCGACCAGGCAGTCATTCATTATCTGGAACTGCCCCTCGAAGTAGAGGAGAACCTGGCTCAGGTCGTAGGGTTTCAGGCCACCAAGTTCGAACCTACAGAGGAGGAGAATTCCTACTATGATTATGTGGTTCTGGAACGAAACGAGAAAGAAAGGAGCCTCCGGCTCCAGCTGATCATGGTCCCTAGAGGGTACGTTGATTACCTGCTGGAGATGTTCGGAGAATTGGGTTTGTTTCCGGCAGCCATTCGCCTGAGCAGCACTGGCCTTCAGCAGCTCTTCAAGGTGCATCGGGACGGATTTTCGGAACAGCCCTCGATTGTCCTGAATCTCGCGGTTGATTCCCTCGAGATTGCTGTCACGGCCGGGAGCGGATCCTGTTTCGCTCATACCGTGAAATTTGAGGAACCGCCGACAGCCGAAAACATCTTGTGTGAATTGGGCTTGTTCGTTCCGCGCTTGCGGCTGCCCACAACTCAATTCCGTAAGGTGTACTTGTGCGGAGATCTAGCAGAGGAACTGTTTGAGCCGATCCGCGAGCGGTTTGGAGAAGTCGAGCTACTGGCTGCCGGAGTTGGCCTGAAGCCCAAGCCACGGGAGCGATTTCTGACGGCGTTTGGGCTGGCAGTTTCGGGAATCATCAATACTCCGCTGGCACGTTTCAATCTCATCCCTCCAGCGCAGCGCGTGGTGGGCTATCGGGCGAGTTGGATTCCTAGTGCTGTCTTGCTGGGGTTGCTCGCGATCATGTTGTTTGCTGCCGGGACCAGTCAGTTCTTCCAGCAACGCACCGTCCTGGCAGCAGTCGAGGAGGAAGTGGCGAAGAGGGGGCCAGAGCTGGATAGAGCATTGGCTATCCGGCAGGAATTCGACGAGAAGCTCGCCGAACTTCAGCAGCTGGAGGAAATGATGTGCGGTCGACAGCGGGCCCTGATTGTCTTGCGCGAACTCACCGAGAGGATCCCGGAAAGCGCCTATTTGCAAAGTGTCAATATCCAGCGTGCCAAGGCGGGCCTGGTAGGGTTTGCCGACAACGCCTCGAGCTTAATCGCAGTCTTACAATCATCAGATCATCTGGGTGGAGTGGAGTCCCGCTATATCACTCAGGATCGTCGGAGTGGCCTTGAGAAGTTCAATTTCGAGGCCGCTGTCACCGGCCAATGTTCGCCTGCAGAAGGACAGGACTGAAGTTAACAATGGCACGACTAATCTCACTCAACCGCCGTAACAAGAGGGCCGTACTCATCCTGGGTTCCTTCCTGGGAATCTATTTGATTGTTTTCTACGTGATCTTTCCTTTCAACGATCAGGCGCAGGCGATTGGGGCCCAGATCGGACAGAAGGAACTTCAGCTCAGGCAGGCACTCGAAGCAGTCGATCAGCAACGCGCGTATGGTCAGGAGTTGGCCAGCATTGACCAGGCCCTCGGAGCTTTCCGGTCCCAGCTCCTGGAGGCCGCTGATGCCAATTCTGCGATCGTTCAGATTGAAGAGACGGTACGAACCCTGGCCAGTCAGAACAATGTGACCGTCACCCGGAGCAACCCTCTTCCCGAACGCAAGATAGGTGAGGAGTATTCGAAAATCGTTCTTCAAATGAATCTAGACAGCGATCTCGATTCTCTGGTGAATTTCTTGCACGCGATTTCGGTCCAACCCAAATACTTGCTGGTTGAGGAGTTCAATTTAGCCAGCTTTCGGGTTCGTGAGCAAATTCGGATCCAGCCTCGAATGCAAGTGGCCGGTTTTATCCGACTTTCTCAGCCCTAGAGGCATCCTACACAAGCAAGGAGCCAAATGTCATGGGACGAAAACTGTTACTCATAAACCTTTTGATGGTGGCGGCTATTGTGCTTCTCGCCCAGCAGCTACTCGCTTCCTGGTCCGCTTTTCAGAACGATCCCAAAGTTGTCCAACCTCCGACTACGGCGCCTCCGGAGGGGAGTGCCGGGCTTGTCCAAGAACGCAGTACTCCGCTGGGCGAATTCATGGTGATCACGGAGCAGAATCTATTTTCCAAGAATCGCGGAAATGAAGCCATCGACATGGAACCCGAAGAAGAAGAGCAGCCCCCTGAGTTCAGCGTCGCTCCCCAGTTGATCAGTGTCTCGACGATTCGAGATGAGAGGCAAGCCGTGCTCAAGATCGCTACCGGCCAGCGGGGACGGAATTCGGAAAACCGAATTGTCAAAATGAGCGATGACGTCGGAGGATATAAGGTTTCCGAAATCGGCCGAGATTTCCTCATTCTTCGGTGGAAGGACTATGAACAGATGATTCAGTTGAGTCGAGAGACCGCCTCGAACACTCGCTCAGGTCGTTCTGCCGGGGCGGTCAAGATCATCACAGTGGGATCGGCTGCGGCCTCGGATGCAACTGAGCGGAGCGTGCAGGTGGGTGCAGGTGGGAGTCAGCAGCAGGCCGACGGTCGTCGAGGTGGCCAGGCCACGCGAGGTGGCGCTGCAGGTCAGCGAAACTTGACAGGTCGCAACAACAACAATCAAAATCCGCGTGGGGGTGTTCCAGGAACTGTCGGCAGCGGCACTCGGAGACCTCCCGTCCGGCAGAATCCACCCGAATAGCAATCGACAACCCGATCGATAGAAAGCAGAGATTCATAATGCGACTCGTTTTCATAGCGTTGATCTTCCTGTCTACGAAGCTAGCGGCCGGAGGATTGGAACACGCATTCATGCAGAAGCCCGGCACCACACGCGATACCGGGCCTCCTCCAGAGCCGGAGAAGCCCTTACCGGGCAATATTCCCATCCCAGTAGTTCCGGTCCAGACTCGGCCCACCGGCACCCCTGGTCCCCCCGGTGTGACGCCTCAGCCGACCGGCCAGCCCGATGCCCCACAGTCGACTCCGCGGCCGTCTGACCAGACTCAGCCGTCCAATCAACCGGTGGTCACTCAATCGGCAGTCCCTGCAGCCGCCAATCCGAGACCGACACGGACTCGAGCGGGTAGCTCATCGGATGGTGGGATCATGCTGTCTTTCACGAATGCGCCACTCGAGAATGTGATTAGCACGATCATGGACGAGTTGGGATATACCTATGTGCTCGATCCCAGCGTAAGCGGCAATGTCAGCCTCTATACCCGAGAGCAGATTCCACGAGATCGCTTGTTCCCGGTTCTCGAGCAGCTTCTCAACATGAACCGGCAGGCCATCGTCAAACACCAGGATTTCTACGTCATCTTGCCCATCGGTCAGAGTCCCAAGATCCCTGGTACGATACTCGTACGCCCAGGAACCATACAGCGTCCACGGCCGGCAGGTACGCCGCCTACGGCTGCGCTTGAGCAGCCTCCGGCCGCCGCCCAGCCACCACCAGCGACAGCTACCCAACAACCTGCGCCACCCCCTGTCGTAGCTGGGCAACAACCCCCGGCGGCCCCACCGGGAGCCGTACAGGGAACTCCGCCTGTACTAACCCTGGGACAAGCGCCGGAGAGCGCCCAACTGGATCAGGTCGAAGGTGTGATCACCTACATTATTCCTCTCCACTACATACCCTCTTCGGACATGGTGACCATGGCCCAGGCGTTCATCAGCGAGGGGGCCCAAGTGGTCGACTTCCAGTCGGCCAACATGATTATCCTGACCGATTACCGAGCGAATGTGGAACAGGTTCTGAACCTGATCCATCTCCTGGATACTCGCTACTTCGATCTCAATGCCGTCGATTTAGTACCGATTCGCTTCAATAAGGCCACTGATGTGGCCGAAGATTTGGGGCAGATCTTTGCCCCTGGAGATCGGGCAGCGGGGGTCCGAATTGTCGCCATTGAAAGGCTCAACAGTATCCTGGTGGTGACCCATTCCCCTCAGGTCTTTGCTGAAGTCAAGCGATGGATTGACAAACTCGATGCTCCATCGACGGCGACCAACGTTAGGACCTATGTCTATCAGGTTGAGAGCAACACGGCAGCGAATATTGCTGAGATTCTGGCGCAGCTCTACGAAGATGGAGCCGGTCTTCCCTCCGGTGCATCTAGCGAAGACGACCAGAATCAGCAGCCCCAACAGAATAGGCGCCCAACACAGCAGGCCGGCTTCCTGCCGGAAGGGACGCGGCGGCAGGGCGGCTTCGGTCCCAGCCTGGGAGGGCGGAGTGCATCGTCCGGCGTACGTGCCGTGGTTTCGGGCAACATCAAGATCATCGTCAACGAGTTCAACAACTCGCTAATCATTCAATCTACCGAGGCCGATTACCAGTTCCTGGAACAAACCATCCAGCTCCTCGACGTGCTGCCCCGTCAGGTGTTGATCGAAGCCAGAATCTACAGCGTTGAGTTGCGCAACGATCTGAGTTATGGCATCTCGACATTCTTGCAGCGGCTGATGCCGGGGGAGGGTGGGACTTTCCCGCCGGCGACAACAGGGTCGATTCCGAGTCTGGCAGACGGGGGAACCGGTGGCTCTCTTTCGGTAGCAAGCCGAATTTTCTTGGGGGGAGAGCGGCAGGTCGATTTCGTGCTCGCCGCACTGCAAAGCCGCACCAATGTTGAGATCCTGGAAGCTCCTTCTTTGCTTGTGATTGATGGAACCGAGGCCGAAATCAATGTAGGAGCTGAGGTGCCGGTTACCACTGCCTCCTTCGGAAATCCTCTACAGGCGGGGAATACGTCTTTCGTGAACTCAATCAATTTTCGGCCCACCGGTACGACCCTGATCATGCTGCCAAGGATAAGTGCCAGCGGGATTGTCACCCTGGATCTGGCCATCGAAATTAGCAATGCTACGGGTGATGCTCTGACTCCGACGATCAACCGTAATTACGTGCAAACCTCGCTTATTGCCAGGGATAATCAGACGGTAGCCATTGCCGGTGTGATCAGCGATTCCAACTCTCTCACCAGGCACCGGGTGCCGCTGCTCGGAAATATCCCTATTCTGGGCGCGCTCTTTGGCCAAACCGACAAGCGCAAACGACGTTTTGAACTCCTTTTCTTGATCACTCCAAAGGTGATCAGGAATCTGCCTACCGCCGTGGAATTAACTCTGGATTTCCGACGGGCTATGCAGAATGCGTACGGTTTTATTGACCGCAAGGAACGGGAAGATGAGGCCCTTCGACAACGACGGCGGGAAGAGGAAATGGAGAGGCAGCAGGGACCGGACGCCGCCAATCCCCCCAAGCCTCCTCCGGATAATCTCCGTTAGGAGCCTGTCCGAGTAATGGGGCGGATTGGGTTACGAGCGCCATGGGCCGAGATACGAGGCGTCGGGCACGCAGTCGGCCTCGACTCACAAGACTGATCAACGACACGTAGAATTGGACCGGGACGACAATTAGAACTGCCCGCTTTTTCAGAGCTGATTTGGATCATGGCAAGCATGGTTACAGACCAGCAGATCAGGAGACTGATGAAATTGCGGAAAAAGGAAAAGACGTTGACGATGGCGGCGGCCAAAGCGGGCATGTCGCGGAACCCGGCACGGAAGTATTTGAAGTCGGGCAAGCTGCCGAGTGAAAGCCGGTCAGAGCGGACCTGGCGCACCCGCCCGAATCCCTATGAATCCGTTTGGCCCGAAATAGAAGGGATCCTGAAACAGTCTCCAACCGTGGAGGCGACAACTATTTTTGACCACCTGAATCGGATCTACGAGGGGAAGTTCGAGGAAGGACAACTGAGGACGCTCCAACGAAGGCTCAAGCAGTGGAGAGCCCACTACGGTGAGCTGAAAGAGGTGATGTTTCCCCAGAATCATGAGCCCGGACATCAAGCCCAGTCCGACTTCACTTTCATGAACAGCTGGGGAGTGACGATTGCCGGGCAACCCTTTCCTCATATGCTGTATCACTTCGTCTTGACCTACTCGAACTGGGAGACGACGACCCTGTGCTTCGGTGAATCTTTCGAGAGTTTGACGCTGGGACTACAGAACGCGATCTGGGAACTGGGGGCGATACCATCCGAGCACCGAACAGACCGTCTATCGGCTGTGGTCAACAATCTCAAGAAGGGCGCCTTCACCGAACGCTACCAGACATTGCTCGATCATTACGGAATGAAGCGCAGCCGAACCCAAGCCGGAAAGGCTCATGAGAACGGAGACGTCGAGCAATCGCATCACCGGCTCAAGCGAGCCATCCAACAGGAACTGCTGCTCAGAGGCAGTCGCGATTTCTCAGAGCGCAAGGACTACGAGCAGTTCGTCCAGAGAATCATCGAGCAACGCAATGCTGGCCGGCAAAGACGCCTGCGAGAAGAACTGGAAGTGATGAGGCCGCTACCGGATCGTCGCCTGGAGGACTTCATCCGATTCCGAGTGAAGGTCGCAACCAGTTCCACGATCCGAGTGCGCAACAACACCTACTCGGTGGACAGCCGCTTGATCCGCGAACAGGTGGAGGCGCGACTGTATGCCGATCATGTGGAAGTTCGTTATGGCGGGCAGCGAGTAGCCGAGATGCCTCGACTGCGGGGGGAAGGAAAGCACCGGATCGATTACCGGCACGTGATCCACTCGCTGGTGCGAAAGCCGGGAGCCTTTGCCCGCTATCGCTGGCGGGAAGATCGCTTTCCCGGAGTCCTGTTCCGAGTCGCCTCCGACGAGCTGAGAGAGGATTGTCCACAGACGGCGGACCGACAGTATCTGGGGATCCTGGAGCTGGCGGCCCAAGAAGGGGAAAGGAAAGTCGAACAAGCTCTGAAGAACCGGATTGAAAGCGGCCGCCGAACCCGGTTCCAGGACCTGAAGTAGGATCTGATAGAGCCGGTTCTGCCGAGGTGGCAGGTCCAGGTTCCACCAATCAACATCCAGATCTATGACCGATTGCTCGGCACGCACAAGCAGGAGGTGAGGCCATGAGCGGAGGCAACCTGCAAAGACTCAAAGAGTGTTTGGTCGAACTTCGCCTGCCGACCTTCCGCGAGCATCACGGCTCGCAGGCCGCTTTGGCGACCAAAGAGAGCTGGTCTTATCCGCAGTACCTGCTGGCTCTGTCGGAGCTGGAAGTCGCGGATCGACGGGAACGACGGATCCAGAAACTACGACGGACCTCGAAACTTCCCTGGGACAAGAGCCTGACTTCATTGGATCGCTCACGACTCCCGCAGAGTGTGGACCGGCAGTTGTCAGGATTGGTGGAGGGAGACTTCCTGGACCGAGCCGAAAATCTACTTGTGTTCGGTAATCCAGGAAGCGGGAAAACGCATCTTGTTTGTGCTTTGGGGCAGGAGTTGATCCTGCGAGACCGGCGGGTGCTGTTCTCGACCTGTGCGCTGCTGGTGCAGCGGTTACTGAGAGCCAAGCTCGAGCTAACTCTGGAGAGGGAACTCAAGAAGCTGGATCGGTTCGAGGCCCTGATCATCGACGACATCGGGTATGTACAGCAGAATCGCGACGAGATGGAGATTCTCTTCACGTTGCTCTCCCATCGCTACGAGCGTCGCTCGATTCTGCTGACCAGCAACCTGGTCTTCTCGGACTGGGAGAGGATCTTCAAGGATCCCCTGACCACGGCCGCGGCAATCGACCGCCTGGTTCACCATAGCGTGATCCTGGAGTTGAACGTGACCAGCTACCGGATGGAAGCCGCCAAGCAGAGAACCCAAAAGGAGACGAAGTGACTCTGAGGTGCCGCTCGAAAGGCCTTCTGCTGGCCACACAGAAAACGGCTCAAGCCCAGAGGGGATACAGCTCAATCAGCGGAGCATTCGAAGGGCAATCCCGAGCCTCGCGAAGCGTGGGAACTCCGTTCGGGCAAGCCCTCACTCCATCCCCACGCTCAAGAAAACCGGAGAAGAAAAGAGGGCTTTCAGCCCTCAGAAGAAGGAAGAAAAACAAGTCAAACAAACACCCACTTCAGCGGGCAAGAATCGTAGTCGCGGTGATCAAAAATAATTGTCGTTGAACACAAGACCCCGTTCTCCTGGTCCCAGATCTCGCTCCCCATGTCGATAAAGACTACCGGGACCGCACTCGATCAGACGCCATTCAGAGAGAAGAGCTTCGTCCCGTCCTAGTCAGCGCTCCGCCCGAGGAGGGCAGTCAGGCCAAGAACATCAGGGAGCAGGCGGAACATCTGTTGCGTCAGAAATATGGATTGTCTCCTGATGACTGGATCAGCGCCGACATTCAGATCGTTCCGGCCACCGAACCCAGAGACGTTGGACTGGATCGTGCCCTGATCGGAGCCTTTGGATTGGATGACCGCCTGACAGCGATTGTCAGCCTCTTTGCGCTAGAGGAGTTGCAGCAACCCGAACATACGGCCCTGGCTTACATGGTGACCGACGAGGAGGTCGGCAGCCGTTGGAATATCGGTGTAGGATCAGAATGGTTCCGGAAACTCATCACCGCGATGATCGAAGTCGAGACGGGCGAAGTGCGAGAACTGGACGTCATGCGGAGCTTCGCAGCGACTGAAATGATCACGGCAGACACTACGCCCGCGACTAATCCGCTGTGGCCTGGACCACAATCTCCCGGGAATGCCTCACTCATGCATCACGGTCTGGTGATCAAGCTCTACGGACCCGGTCGGAGCGCCAACAGCGAATACGTTGCGAAACTGCGGAATCTCCTGGACAACGGGAATGTACCCTGGCAGATCCACAGCTACAAGGCTGGCTATGGTGGCGGCACGATCGCCAGCTATTTTGCCTCCATGAATATGGAAGTTACCGATTGGGGGGTCGGCATCTGGTCCATGCACAGCACTTATGACGTGACCTCCAAGGTGGATATCTGGGCTCTCTGGAAAGGCTTCCAGGCCTTTTATCGAGACCGCAATTAGAGCTGGAGTCGGGTTGGAAATACCGGGAGGATCGGGAGAAGAGACGGCCTCAAGTTTCGACTTGGATGGCGACGAACTGCGGACCCTGGGCAGGGAGTTCCTCGAGCTCGCGCTCGAGATACTGGAAGATGAGCGGCGCAATCCGATCCTCCCTGCGATCAGCGGAACTGAGCTTGACCAGCTCCTGTCCGAACCCCTACCTGAGTTGCCCGGTGAAGCCTCACAGGTGCTGGAACAATTCCGCACTTCGATCCTGGCCTATCGCCGTCGCAACGGCCATCCCGGCTTTTGGGCCTATGTCTGCTCATCCGCTGATCCGGTAGGAGTGCTGGCTGATTTGCTGGCCTCATCCATGAACCAGATCGTCACTTCCTGGAGATCGGCACCTACCGCTACGGCGGTCGAAAGGCGTGTTGTTGCTTGGCTCGATGAGATGGTTGGCTTCCAGGGCACAGGCCATGGACTGCTCCTCGGTGGTGGTTCAGCCGCTAACACCGAGGCAGTGATCTGCGCCATAGAAAGCGGGCTTCGAAAGCACGGGCTTGACTCCTGGCAGCGAAGCCGATTCACGGTCTATGCTTCGCGCGAGATACACGTCTCAATACGAAAGGCTATTCGTCTGCTGGGGATTCCCGCGCCAAATCTACGGCTGTTGGGGATCGATGAAAAGCGACGCCTTCGCTGCCACGAACTGGAGGAAGCTGTAGTAAGGGATCGTAGGGAAGGCCAGATTCCCTGCCTTGTATGCTCTTCAGCCGGCACAGCCAATTCCGGAGCCGTTGATCCGTTGAGCGAAATCGAGGACCTCTGTCAACGCTTCGAGCTATGGCATCATGTGGATGGGAGCTACGGAGCCCTTGCTGCGCTGACTCCCGAGTATGGGGAAATGCGAAGCGCTCTATGCCGGGTAGATTCGCTCTCGCTGGATCCGCACAAGTGGCTGTTCTCGCCGCTGGATTGCGGTTGTCTTTTGCTTAGGGACCCGGAGGCTTCGAGGACCGCTTTTTCCGAGCACAGTGAATATACGGAGGTATCCCAGAAGGCCCCTCTGGAGAGCTTCGCGTTTTTCGATCATGGCCTGGAAATGTCCCGCCGTTTTCGAGCCCTCAAACTCTGGTTCCAATTGAAAATCCGGGGAGTAGACGCCTATCGACAAGCGATTCGCAGAAACATCGAACTCCGGCGGCAGCTGGACGAGCGGGTCAGACAGGAATTGGATCTCGAGTGGCTGGCCTCCGATTTGAGCATCAGTTGCTTCCGCTATCGGCCAGCCTCAGAAAAAAACGAGGACAGAATCAATCGAACGAACCGGACCATCCTGAATGAGTTGATTCGACGGAGCGACTATCTGATCTCCCCCACCACCTTGGACGGGCGCTTCTGTCTCCGGGTTTGCATCATTAATTTCCGGACCAGCCGCAGCGAAATCGAGGGATTCCTGAGTCAGGTTCTGGAGTTGGGAGAGGCGCTCGGATGAAATGCAGCGGGCGCTGAAATGCAAAGCGCAGTAGCACAGAAACGTGGAGGTTTCGTACCGGCTTCCTCAACGAGAAACTCTCTGCGAAACCTCCGCGTTTCTGCACCTCTGCGCTTGCATTCTTGCTATCTATCGGTCGTTCCGAGGGGTTGCGCCCGAGGCGTTTCGGTATCCTCCCCAAAGGCCACAAGATCATCGGCAAATGCCAGAGGGTCTTCCTCTTCAACTTGGAACGGATTCTCGACTTCAATGTTGCGATAGTATTCCATTCCAGTTCCGGCCGGAATCAGTCGCCCCATGATCACGTTCTCCTTCAAGCCGCGCAGGTAGTCCACTTTGCCGCTGATCGCAGCTTCGGTGAGGACTCTGGTGGTCTCCTGAAAGGAGGCCGCTGAAATGAAGGAGTCGGTGCTCAGTGAAGCCTTGGTGATCCCGAGTAGGAGCGGTCGACCGGTGGCAGGTTTGCCTCCTTCCTCCATGACCCGTACGTTCTCTTCTTCGAAACGAAATTTGTCGACTTGCTCTTCGAGGAGAAACTCCGTGTCTCCTACCTCTTCGACTTTGATCCAGCGCATCATTTGACGGGCGATTACCTCAATGTGTTTATCATTGATGTTCACCCCTTGCAGGCGATACACCTCCTGAATTTCGTTCACGAGATACCCCTGGAGTTCCTTTTCCCCAAGCACCTTGAGGATGTCGTGCGGATTCCGGGGTCCGTCCATGAGAGCCTCTCCGGCCTTTACGAATTCCCCTTCCTGGACGTTGATGTGTACGCCCCGGGGAAGCAGGTACTCTCGTTTGATCTCGGCTTCTTCGTTTTCCACGCCAATCTTCCGCATCCCGCGGCTAATCCCTCCGTAATGGACAATGCCGTCAATTTCGGTGATGACCGCAGTTTCCTTCGGCTTCCGTGCTTCGAAGAGTTCGACTACCCGAGGCAACCCTCCCGTAATGTCCTTGGTCTTGGTAGTCTCACGGGGAATCTTGGCAAGCGTGTCGCCGGGATGGAGTTCCTCCCCGTTGTCGATCATCAAGTGAGCTTTGGAGGGAATCAGGTAGGTCTTGAGCACCTTGCCTTTTCCGTCCTTCATCTGGATTTGAGGCTGACGCTTCTCATCGGGAGACTCAGTGATCACCTTCCGTGCCATACCGGTGACCTCGTCTACCTCCTCCTTCATGGTAATCCCTTCCAGGATATCCTTTAAGACAGCGCTTCCGCCCACTTCGGTCAAGATCGCGAAGGTAAACGGATCCCATTCCAAAAGCTTTCGTCCCGGCTCGATCTTGGTCCCCTCGGTAACCATTAGCTTGGCTCCATAGACGACCGCGTGTCGCTCCAACTCGCGCCCTTTGGCATCCTGAACCACCAAGCTGCCGGTACGATTCATGACCACCAGATGGCCCTCCTTGTCCTTCACAGTCGTGATGCTCAGGAAGCGGACGGTTCCGGCAAACTTGGCTTCAACCGTAGACTGCTCCTCGATCCGGCTCGCGGTACCTCCAATGTGGAAGGTACGCATCGTCAACTGGGTACCCGGCTCACCGATGGACTGGGCTGCCAAAACTCCCACCGCCTCGCCCAGTTCAACCAGCTTGCCACTGGCCAGATTCCGACCATAGCAGCGTCGGCAGAGGCCGCGCTTGGACTTACAAGTCAATACCGAACGGATCTTGACCATCTCAATAGCTGCCCCCTGGATGGTGGCCGCAGTCACTTCGTCGATCAGTTCGTTGACTTCGACAATCGTATCTCCGGTTAGAGGATCGACCACTGTCTCGAGGGCAACGCGGCCCACGATCCGGTCTTGCAAGGCTTCGATCGTCTCGCCTCCTTCGACCAGGGACGTTACTTCCGTTCCATCCAGTGTCTGGCAATCCTCTGCCGTGATAATCACATCCTGTGCCACGTCCACGAGGCGCCGCGTGAGGTAGCCGGAGTCGGCGGTCTTGAGAGCGGTATCTGCCAAACCCTTTCTGGCACCATGGGTCGAAATGAAGTATTGCAAAACGGTCAGCCCTTCACGGAAGTTGGCTGTGATCGGCGTCTCGATGATTTCTCCCGACGGTTTGGCCATCAGACCGCGCATTCCAGCCAACTGTCGAATCTGCTGTTTGCTGCCTCGTGCGCCCGAGTCGGCCATGACGAAAACAGGATTCAACTCGTCACCCCGCCCGGGTGCGGACATGTTTTCAAACATCTCGTCGGAGATTTTTTCGGTAACATCTCCCCAAATGGCGACAACCTTGTTATAACGCTCGCCGTTGGTAATCACACCATCCAGGTATTGCTGCTCGACTTCAATGACTCCCTTGCGCGCCTGCTCAACTAGAGATTCCTTGCTCTCCGGAATCACGAGGTCGTCAATGCTGATGGTGAAGCCAGCTTTGGTGGCGTAGAGAAAGCCGAGCTCCTTCAATCCGTCAAGCATCCCGACCGTGACTTCCTGTCCGAAATTCTGGTAGCAATAGTTTACCGTCTGCTGCAGGCCTTTCTTCTTGAGCAGCCCATTCACATAAGGCATCTCTGAGGGCAAATGGTCGTTAAAAATGGCCCGTCCCACTGTGGTGGCCAGCAGCTCGTTGTCCAATTCCCGGACCTCGGCTCGAAGCAGGGCCTGGGTATCGTATTGACCCGTAAGATCGATGGCCTGGCCGTCGATCCGGAAAAAAATGGGTGTTCGAAGCTCGACTTCCCCGGCATGCAAAGCGTGGTAGATCTCTTCGATCGATCCGCACATGCGGCCTTTTCCCCTGGCCCCCCGGGACTCGCCAGTCAGGTAATAGATGCCAAGAACGATATCCTGACTGGGAACCGCCAAAGGTTGGCCGTTGGCGGGCGACAGGACGTTGTTGCTGGCCAGCATCAAGATCGAAGCTTCGATTTGGGATTCCTGGGAAAGCGGGATGTGAACCGCCATCTGGTCGCCGTCAAAGTCGGCGTTGAAAGCAGTACACACCAGAGGATGGATCTTGATAGCCTTGCCTTCTACCAGGACTGGCTCGAAAGCCTGGATCCCAAGACGGTGCAGTGTCGGAGCCCGGTTGAGCATCACCGGGTGTTGTTTGATCACTTCTTCTAGGATGTCCCACACCACGGCTTCTTTGTTTTCCACCATCTCCTTGGCACCTTTGATGGTGGTGGCATGTCCCTCTTTCTCGAGCCGGTTGTAGATGAAGGGTTTGAACAACTCGAGTGCCATCACCTTTGGCAATCCACACTGGTGCAGCTTGAGTTCGGGACCCACGACGATCACCGAACGCCCCGAATAGTCAACCCTTTTTCCCAGCAGGTTCTGGCGAAAACGGCCCTGCTTACCTTTCAACGTATCGGACAAAGACTTGAGCGGCCGATTCTTGGCACCCCGCAGAACTCGACCCCGACGGCCATTGTCAAAGAGCGCATCAACGGCTTCTTGCAGCATCCGTTTTTCGTTCCGGATGATGACTTCGGGAGCGCGCAGCTCCATCAGCTTCTTGAGCCGGTTATTCCGATTGATCACGCGGCGGTACAGGTCATTCAGATCAGAAGTCGCAAAACGGCCACCATCGAGCGGGACCAGCGGGCGCAACTCAGGGGGAATTACCGGAATGGCTTCCATGATCATCCATTCAGGCCGGTTTCCTGATTTACGAAAAGCCTCCACTACCTTGAGGCGCTTGGCAAACTTCAAACGTTTGAGTTGCGAGTTTTCGTTCTTCATCCGAAAACGCAAATCGACCGAGAGCGCCTCGACATCGACACGTTTCAGCAGTTCCTTGATGGCTTCAGCCCCCATCCCCGCCTCGAAACGGCCCGGGTATTCGGCTTGCAGGGCTCGGAATCGCTCTTCGGTGAGGAGCTCCTTCTCTTTGAGTGGAGCATCCCCCGGATCCAGAACGACATAGGCCTCGAAGTAGAGAATCCGCTCCAGGTCACGCAAAGTAATGTCGAGCAGGTGGCCGATCCGGCTGGGGAGCCCTTTGAAAAACCAGACGTGGGAGCAGGGACTAGCCAACTCAATGTGGCCCAGCCGCTCGCGGCGAACCTTGGAGAGAGTGACTTCCACACCACACTTGTCACAAATGACCCCGCGATGCTTCATGCGTTTGTATTTTCCACACAAGCATTCCCAGTCCGTGACTGGACCGAAAATTCTGGCACAGAAGAGACCGTCTCGTTCCGGCTTGAAGGTCCGGTAGTTGATTGTCTCCGGCTTGGTCACTTCACCGCTCGACCAGGAGCGGATCTTCTCGGGTGAGGCCAATCCGATACGAATAGCTTCGAAGTTCTTGAGGAGCTGACTTTTATCAACCTGATCGCGAAAGATTCTCAAGGTTTTAACTCCCAGAATGAAAACGTTTTGGCGATTCCCCGATGCCCTCCGCCCGGCACCTAGGGAGTTTCTGCTTCGGCTGGAGTCTCCAAGCCGAAAGCTTCCTCAGCCTGGACAATGGCCTCGGAACGGCGTCTGAGCTTTTTCCTCGGCCTTTCGATCAACTCCACGTCCAGAGCCAAAGATTGGAGTTCTCGAATGAGTACGTTGAAGGATTCGGGAATGCCGGGATTGTACTTGGATTCGCCCTTTACAATCGCCTCATAAATCTTGGCACGGCCCTGAACATCATCTGACTTGGCGGTCAACAGCTCTTGCAGAATGTTGGCAGCACCATAGGCTTCCAGAGCCCAGACTTCCATTTCCCCGAAACGTTGGCCACCAAACTGGGCCTTACCTCCTAAAGGCTGTTGGGTGATCAGGCTGTAGGGTCCGATCGAACGGGCGTGGATCTTGTCATCCACCAGATGACTCAACTTCAACATGTAGATGTATCCGACCGTCACGTGCTGGTCGAAGGATTCTCCGGTCATCCCGTCAAACAACTCTGTCTTGCCGTTGGCAGGAAGACCGGCTCGGGCCAACTCGGCCTTAATCTCGTTCTCGTTGGCCCCATCGAAGACTGGGGTTGCATAATGGAGGCCCAGGGCCAGCGCAGCCCAACCCAAATGGGTCTCAAGGACCTGCCCGACGTTCATCCGGGAGGGAACGCCGAGCGGATTCAATACGATCTCGACGGGAGTCCCATTCGGCAAGTAAGGCATATCCTCTTCCGGCAGGACTCGGGCAATGACACCCTTGTTGCCGTGGCGCCCGGCCATCTTGTCCCCCACCGACAGCTTCCGCTTCATGGCCACATACACCTTGACCATCTTAATCACACCAGGCGGAAGTTCATCCCCCTTCTCCATCCGGCCCAGCCGCTCTTCATGCAGCGAACGCAAGATCTTGATCTGCCGGTCGTCCTTGCTTTCGATGGCCACTACAGCCTCTTCAACTTCGGACTCCTTAACTTTGAGCTGGCACAGGTCGGAGAAGCGCATCCGTCTCAATTGCGCCCGGGTGAGGGACTCACCTCGACTCGCAATCTTCTGGTCACCTAGTGTCACCTTGACCTTGGAGGTCGCTCCCTCAAGGGCGGTGACCATGCGCTCGGCGCTCTCTTCCCTGAGGATACGAATCTCGTCTTCCAGATCCTTGGCAAGCCGATCAATCTCTTCCTGTTCGATCTGCTCGGAACGGGTATCCTTTTCGACGCCTTTTCGAGAGAAGATCTTCACGTCGACAATGGTGCCTTCAATACCGGGGGGTGCGTATAGAGAGGCGTCCTTCACTTCGCCTGCCTTTTCACCGAAGATGGCGCGCAGGAGTTTTTCTTCCGGAGTTAGCTGAGTCTCACCCTTGGGTGTGACTTTGCCCACCAGGATATCGCTGGGTTTGACCTTCGCGCCGATCCGAATAATTCCGCTTTCGTCCAAGTCGGCCAAGATCGACTCGCTCACGTTAGGAATGTCACGAGTTATCTCTTCCGCGCCCAGTTTGGTGTCACGGGCTTCGATTTCCAACTCCTCAATATGGATCGAGGTGTAGTGATCCTCCTTGACCAGTCGCTCACTCACCAGGATGGCATCTTCGAAGTTGTATCCGCGCCAGGGCATGAAGGCCACCAGGATGTTGCGTCCGAGCGCCAGTTCGCCGTTCTCGGTACAGGGTCCATCGGCCAGGATCTGGCCCTTTATCACCCGGTCACCTTGGCGTACCAGGGGCTTCTGATTAATGCAGGTGTTCTGATTGGAACGCTGGAACTTGGTCAGTTTGTAGATGTCCACCCCGGCTTCCCGAATCTCGTTTCCGACCTCGGAAGTCACTCGAACGATGATCCGCTCGGCGTCCATACTGTCCACGCTGCCACTGCGACGGCACATCAATACAGCGCCCGAATCACGGGCCGCAATGTACTCCATCCCGGTGCCCACTAAGGGAGCTTCAGCATGCACCAGAGGCACTGCTTGCCGCTGCATGTTGGATCCCATGAGCGCTCGGTTGGCATCGTCGTTCTCAAGGAAAGGGATGAGACTAGCAGCCACACTGACCAGCTGTTTAGGGCTGACGTCTACATACTCGACCTCTTCCACGGGGACAAAGACAAAATTCCCTTGATAGCGAGCGCTGACGCGATCTTGCAGAATGCGCAGATTCTCATCGACCTGAATATTGGCCTGCGCGATGACATGCTTGTCTCCCTCCCAGGCGGTGAGATAGAAGGCGTGGGGTTCCGAGGTCGCTTGCCGTTGAGTCTTTTTGAGGGCGGCGTTGCGCTCCCTGACCTCGTCGAGAGTGTAGATCTCTTCCACCTTCAAATCAGTGTCTCCCGACCCGGCAATAGACACATAGTCGACGATACGACCGTCTATTACCTTCCGATAGGGAGACTCAATGAAGCCAAACTCATCCACCTGAGCATAGCTACTCAAGGAAGAGATGAGGCCAATATTCGGTCCTTCCGGCGTCTCGATGGGGCAGATTCTGCCGTAGTGCGTGGGATGCACATCCCGCACCTCGAAACCAGCGCGCTCGCGGCTCAGTCCACCTGGGCCCAGAGCCGAAAGGCGCCGTTTGTGGGTGATCTCGGAAAGTGGGTTGGTCTGGTCCATGAACTGGGAGAGCTGGCTACTTCCAAAAAACTCGCGAATCGACGCCATCACGGGCTTGGCATTGATCAGATCATGCGGCATCGCAGTTGCCATCTCTTGATGCACGGACATCTTCTCTTTGATGGCACGCTCCATCCGCACCAGCCCGATCCGAAATTGGTTCTCGAGCAGTTCTCCTACCGCCCTTACCCGTCGGTTACCCAGATGGTCGATGTCATCCGCCGCACCGATATTATTCTTGAGTTTCAGCAAGTAGGAAATGACTTCATAAAAATCTTGCGGCGAAAGCGTCTTCTCTTCGAGAGAAGTGTCCAGCCCCAGCTTGATGTTGAACTTGAGCCGTCCGACTCGGGAGAAGTCATACTTGCGAGGATCGAAGAACATCCCGTGAAAAAGCGCGGTCGCCGTTTCCAAGGTTGGGGGATCCCCGGGACGCTGCTTGCGATAAATCTCGATCAAGGCGTCATTCGTGGTTTTGACGGCATCTTTTTCCAACGTTTCAGAGAGGATCGTACCCACCTCGTCCCGGGCCGGGAAGAAGACCACGAATTCTTTGATTCCGGCCTCGATCATGCCGTTGATGACGCTGCCGTTCACTTCTTTATTGGCCTCGACCAGGACCTCACCCGAAGAGGGGTCGATGAGATCTCCCATGGCGCGCGCGCCCTCCAGATCTTCAATCCCAATCTCGACATGCTCGAGCCCAGTCTTGCGCAGGCGGGCGAATGCGGTGTTACTGATCTTCCGTCCTTGAGCAACCAGGGTCGTGTCCCCGTCCGGATGGGGTATGTCGCAGCTCAACTTCAAACCGACCAGATTCTCATCCAGCACCCACTGCAGCTTGTTGTCAACCAATTTGATGGTAGAAGGGCGGTAAAAGGTCCGCAGGATGTCTTCATCCGTGTTCAACCCCAGCGCCCGCAGGAAGACCGTAGCTAGAAACTTCCGCTTGCGGTCGATCCGCACATGTAACAGCCTCTTCTTGTCGTGCTCGAACTCGACCCACGATCCACGATAGGGAATGATTTTGGCCAGATAGTAGATCTTTTGGGCATCGGCCTCGAAAAACACACCCGGGGAACGGTGCAACTGGGAGACGATGACTCGCTCGGTTCCGTTGATAATGAAGATGCCGTTCTCGGTCATCAACGGGATGTCTCCGAAGTAGACCTCCTGCTCTTTGATGTCACGAATTGTCTTGACTTCAGTGTCCGGATCTTTGTCCCACACCACCAGCCGAATCGTCACCTTCAACGGCACCGCATACGTCATGCCGCGCTCTTTGCACTCATCGATGTTGTACTTTAGATTGAGCTGCACTGGATCACCGCAGTGATCACACCGCGGAACCTCGTTGGGCACCGTCGCGCCACAGTTACGGCAAGTCATATCCTCGATCGAAGACGGATTGAGAACGATCGTTTCGCCGCATGAGTGACAACTTCCCCGCAGGTGCTGGATCCCTTGCAGAGAGCCACACTTGCATTCCCAATTGCCAATCGAATAGTCGACGAACTCCAACGACGAAGTCCCCCGAAAATCCGTGATCGGAAAGACTGAATTGAAGACCGACTGCAGACCGACATCTACTCGCTCTGAGGGCAGCAGGTCCATTTGGAGAAAACGTTGGTAGGACGTCTTCTGGACTTCCAGCAAATTAGGGATGGGAAAAACGGATCGGATCTTCGAAAAATTGACCCGTTCACGATAGACATTTTCTACAAACTCAGACATGCAAAATTGCTCCCATTCCGATGAATGTCCGCGATCCTTGGAGAGATTGCCGGGGACGATCGACCGACACTAAGACCTCAAGAACGGTGCGGACCAAATAGGAAAACGCGAAATACGGAAAAGAATGGCACTTGCTTGAAAGCAACCATTAAAAAAATGAAACCAAAGAAGTGACGTGCTTCACAACGCACGAAGTGACCCAACCAGGGGCGTTTTCAAAAGACACCAGTAGCTCAAAGGCAGTTCGAACCGAACAACAGACCTACCGCACATCTTCGGAGTGAAAATAGCACACTCCTGGCTTCACAGCAAGGGCAAACAAGTTTTCTTGCAACGCCGTTAGCCAACCGATTACTTGATCTCGATAGTAGCACCAGCGTCTTCGAACTTCTTCTTGACCTCTTCGGCCTCTTGCTTGGTAATTCCTTCCTTGATCGCCTTGGGAGCGCTTTCGACCAGCTCCTTGGCTTCCTTAAGACCCAGGCTCGTAACTTCACGAACAGCCTTGATGACGTTGATCTTCTTGTCACCGAACGAAGTCAAAATCACTTCGAACTCAGTCTGCTCTTCAACCGCCTCAGCCGCTCCACCTGCCGCCGGTCCACCGGCCAGCGCAACCGGCGCCATAGCAGCAGCCGTCACGCCAAACTTTTCTTCGAGGTCCTTGACGAGTTGGTTGACTTCCATAATAGAAGCCCCCTCAACCCAGGTGATGACGTCTTCTCGAGTAATAGCCATTATCGAATCCTCCGAATCTTATCTAAGAACTCAGTCCTTTTTTGCTTCTATTTGAGTGAGTACTGCAACCAACGACCGCACCGGTGATTGTAAAGTCGAAGCCAGATGCGTGAGCGGTGATTGCAACAGGTAGACCAACTTAGCCAGCAGTACGTCGCGCGAGGGAAGTTCAGCCAACCGCTTCACCTCTTCGGCAGTCAAGGCTTTATGGTCCATCACACCGGCCTTGAAGGACATATTTGGATGGGTCTTCAGGAAACCGGTCAATACCTTGGCCAGGCCAACCGGATCCGTCTCAGAGAAGGCCAAGGCGGTAGGCCCTTGGAAATGATCTACTACATCTTCCAACGGCGTGTCCTGGGCAGCTCGCAAAGCCAGAGTGTTCTTCACTACGCGGTAGTTACCGAACGGACTAATCTGCCCTCGCAGTTCAGTCTCATCGGCTACGTTGATACCGGTAAAATCGAGCAGCAGGACGGCGCTGTTCTTCTCAAACACTGTGTGCAACTGGTCTATGAGATGCTGTTTTTCTGATTTCAGCATAATAGCCTCACTCTATTTGCCCTCGAGTACTCCGGCTTCCAGCTTGATTCCGGGGCCCATAGTGGAGGAGATCGCGCCCCCCTTCATGTATTTTCCCTTGGCCGATGCGGGCCTGGCCCGGGTTACGGCATCGATCAAGGCCTGGGCGTTCTCGATCAGCTTTTTGGCCTCAAACGACAGCTTCCCAAATGGGGCATGAATAATCCCGTTTTTGTCCACGCGAAACTCAACCTTACCAGCCTTGGCTTCTTCTACCGCCTTCGTTACGTCGAACGTAACAGTGCCCGACTTGGGATTAGGCATCAGACCCCGTGGCCCGAGCACCTTACCCAGTCGTCCGACCAGCCTCATCATGTCTGGGGTGGCTACCACGGTGTCGAAATCGAGCCAGCCACCTTGGATCTTCTTGACTATGTCCTCACCCCCGACAAACTCGGCTCCCGCTGACTCGGCTTCCTTTACCTTCTCACCGGAAGCGATGACACAAACCTGCACTTCTTTACCTAGACCATTGGGAAGAACCACGGTGCCGCGTACCATCTGGTCGGCATGCCTCGGATTCACCCCCAATCGCAGGGCCAACTCGGCCGTTTCATCGAAGCCCGCAAACTTCACTTCCTTGAGCAACGCAACCGCATCCACGAGCGTGTAATCGCGCTGTTCAACTCGGGCTTTGGCCTGTTTGAATTTCTTACCCGCCATTTCCGCTTCTCCTGTATCGAGTACCCTTCAGCTCGAACTTCAGTCGACCACTTCGAGCCCCATGCTGCGTGCGGTGCCTAATATGATCTGGGTGGCCGCCTCCACGTCTCGCGCATTCAGATCGGGCATCTTGGCTTTGGCTATCTCGACAACATCCTGCATCGGAATCGTCGCCACCTTCTCCCGATTCGGCACCCCGGATCCCTTGGCAATCCCAGCAGCCCGCTTCAGCAAGACAGCCGCTGGAGGGGTCTTGGTAATAAAACTGTAGCTACGATCCTGGTAGACTGAAATCACAGCCGGAATGATCAGCCCTTCCTGAGCCTGGGTCTTGGCATTGAAGGCTTTGCAGAAATCCATGATATTGACCCCGTGCTGACCCAGCGCTGGCCCCACTGGAGGTGCCGGGGTCGCTTTTCCGGCAGGTATCTGCAGTTTGATCAGCCCGATGATTTTTTTCGCCATTTCTACAACCCTTTAATCGTCTCGCGCGCGAAGACCGCGAGCTCAGCCCTTCTCTACTTGAACAAATTCGAGTTCGACCGGAGTCGAGCGCCCGAAGATAGTTACCATCACCTTCAAGGTATTCCGTTCCAAATTCACATCTTCAACTACACCGGTAAAATTCGAAAACGGTCCATCTATAATCTTGACCGACTCACCCCGGTCATACATGAACTTAGGCTTAGGCTTCTCGTCAGTGGTCGAAACTCGATGGACCACTTGATCAACCTCTTCATCGGTCAGCGGAGTGGGCTTGGTACCCTGCCCCACGAAGCCCGTGACTTTGGGAGTATTCCGCACGAGATGCCAAGTTTCATCAGCCATTTCCATCTCGACGAGAATGTATCCGGGGAAGAAGAGCTTCGAAGTGACCACCTTCTTGCCCCCTTTGATTTCGACGACATCCTCGGTCGGAATCAGGATCTGTCCGATCTTGCCCTGCAAACCGTAGGCCTGCACTCGGTTCATCAGGCTCTCGGCTACCTTCCGCTCAAAACCTGAATAAGTGTGGATGATGTACCACTTCTTTTCTTCGGCGGAGCTAATGACCTTTCCCTCCAAACCTTGGCAATACTAGCTGAAAAACCCTAGAATCCACTCGACGGCACTCTTGAGAACAAGATCCACCGCGAACAAATAGAAGCCGAAAAAGAAGACCGTCACGATCACGATGATGGTCGTGGCATAGACTTCCTTCCGGCTCGGCCAGGTTACTTTTCGCAGTTCCGATTTGACTTCGCCGTAGAAAGCTACTAGCTTGCTCGGCGCGTTTTTTATCTTCTCGAGCATCGTCTTATTTCACGGCTTCAGTGAGCCAAACTCGACTCACAAGCCCTATGTTCGCAACCTCACCCCATAACTCGGACCGGCTCAACCAGAAAGCTACTTGATTTCCTTGTGGTTGGTATGGTGACGACACCAGCGGCAATATTTCTTCAATTGCATCCGGTCCGTAACCGTTTTCTTGTTTTTTGTCGAAGTGTAATTCTTTCTCTTACACTCCGTGCATTGAAAAGTGATTATGGTTTGCATGGCTGCACCGCCAGTTCGCAGCTTTCTTGGAAAACATAGCGTCCCTCGTCGGCCAACTGCGACTCGGGGCACCTTCTCCGCAAGCTTTGACTATTTCTTACTCGATAATCTCGGTAATGGTGCCAGCACCTACCGTGCGGCCCCCTTCTCGAATCGCGAAGCGCAGGCCTTTTTCCATCGCGATCGGGGTAATCAGGTTCACTGCCATCGACACACTATCTCCCGGCATCACCATCTCTGTCCCGTCCGGCAACTCCACGACTCCCGTCACATCCGTCGTCCGAAAGTAAAACTGGGGCCGATAGCCCTTGAAAAAAGGCGTGTGCCTCCCTCCCTCTTCCTTCGTCAACACGTATGATTCCGCCTTGAACTGGGTGTGCGGCGTTATCGATCCCGGCGCCGCCAACACTTGCCCCCGCTCCACATCGTCTTTGTCCGTCCCCCGCAACAACAAGCCTACGTTGTCCCCCGCCTGGCCCGAGTCCAACAACTTCTTGAACATCTCCACTCCCGTGACCACCCTCTTCATGGTCGGTCGGATCCCGACGATCTCGATCTCCGTCCCCACCTTGATCTCTCCTCGGTCGATCCGCCCCGTCACGACCGTCCCTCGTCCAGAGATCGAAAAAATGTCTTCCACCGGCATCGAAAACGGCTTGTCCACCGCTCGCTCCGGTACCGGCATGTATTCGTCCACCGCCGCCATCAACTCTTCAATCGACGCCTGCGACTTCTCATCCCCTTCCATCGCTTTGAGCGCACTCCCTCGCACCACCGGTAAATCGTCTCCCGGAAACTCGTAGCTGGACAACAGTTCCCGTACTTCCAGCTCCACCAGTTCCAACAGTTCCTCGTCGTCCACCATGTCGCACTTGTTCAAAAACACCACGATGTACGGGACTCCCACCTGCCGCGCCAGCAAAATGTGCTCCCGTGTCTGCGGCATCGGCCCATCCGCCGCACTCACCACCAGAATCGCTCCATCCATCTGGGCCGCTCCCGTGATCATGTTCTTTACATAATCCGCGTGCCCAGGACAATCCACGTGCGCGTAGTGCCGGTTCCCCGTCTGATACTCCACATGCGCCGTCGCGATCGTGATTCCTCGCTCTCGCTCCTCCGGCGCATTGTCGATCGAATCAAACGTCCGCACCGTTGCCGCCGGATCATGCTTGGCCAGTACCTGCGTTATCGCCGCTGTCAACGTCGTTTTCCCATGGTCCACATGCCCAATCGTCCCCACGTTCACATGGGGCTTCGTCCTCTCAAACTTCGCTTTCGCCATGGCTTCTCCTATCGAATCGACTCTAAACTCGGCTTTTGACTTGAATGAAAGCCCACGACCAGGATTGAACTGGTGACCTCTTCCTTACCAAGGAAGCGCTCTACCCCTGAGCTACGTGGGCTCACTGATCCCGAAACTGCTGGCACCTGTTTCTCGGCCACCTTCGAGCCGGGGCTCAGGACTCGACACGCACTCATTGACAAAATCAGCTGGAGCGGGAGACGGGACTCGAACCCGCGACCAATAGCTTGGAAGGCTATGACTCTACCAGCTGAGTTACTCCCGCATCCGCAAAAACCTTTATTATCCTGATCTAGTGATTCAGATGCAAGTATGAAATGGGTCTGGAGGGGGCAGGATTCGAACCTGCGTAGACCCTGAGGTCGACGGGTTTACAGCCCGTTGCCTTTAACCACTCGACCACCCCTCCATAGAAAACCAAGAGATTCCGATCCGGCCAGTATCCTCCAGTTTGATCTCCGGCCGGAGCATACTCGTTGGAGCTGGCGAAGGGAATTGAACCCCCAACCTACTGATTACAAATCAGTTGCTCTACCGTTGAGCTACGCCAGCTGAAGAAACCGTAAAGATAGCACACAGTTTCTCGGGAAATCAAGGATCCACCGGGCTGATTTAGAGGCGCTCCGGATCGCCAAAAGCCAGTTCCCGAGCGCTGATTCGATACTTCCAGATCAATCGCAGGAAGGCCCAGTCTGACAGGCATCTCTGGCGGCGAATTTCACGCCTCTTCTCCCAAACTCCGCCCAGTCCACGCCAGGCACAGAAATTGGCACGCAGCACGGTTCGAGCCGCCCTGGTCCAGCCTTCCCGACGTCGAAACTTATCCGCGGCCCCCCTCCCCAGTACAGCAGCCAGAAAATTCCAACCCCAGCGGTATAGCGTCAAGACTGGATTCAGCAGGAGCACGAACCAGGGCAGGTTCTTGACTGCCAGCCACACTCGATTGCGTTCGACCCAGAAGATCTTCTGCTCGGCATAAGGAGAGGTCGTAGAGGACTGACGGTGCCAGACGACAGCTTGCGGGACATAGCGGCAGGACCAGCCCAACCAACGCGCTCGGAGACCCAGGTCGGCGTCATCGGCATAGGCGAAGAAGTCCTCGTCCATCCCCCCTGTCTGATCCCACAGCTCACGCCGATAAATTGCAGCACAACCATCTGGCAAAAGGACTTCTCCAGCCTCGTCAAACTGCCCCCGATCGAGTTGTCCCGTGCCTCGGCCCCGATTCTGTCCATCGGGGAAGATCAAATGCCCTACTTTGTCGATAGTCTCAGGGTTGAGCAGAATCTTGCTGGCACACATTCCACAGCCTGCATCCTCGAGCAATGGCGTCAGCAACGACTCCAACCATTGAGGCTCAGCGACGGCATCGTTGTTCAGAAGGGCGATATAGTCTCCCTGAGCGATATCGACCGCTCGGTTGTTGGCTACCGAGAACCCCTGGTTGGCCTCCAACGAAAGAAGAACAACAGCGGGATTTCTTAGGCCACGCACGAATTCCCGGCTCCCGTCCTGGGAACCATTGTCAGCCACAATGATCTCGAGCGGTTGAAGCGTCTGCTGAAGTAGGGATGCCAGACATTCCTTGAGAAGCTCAACTCGATCGTAATTGACGACAACGACCGACACACGAGGCGCCTGAGTCCAGCGGTACTTAGTCTTTTCCATCTTGCTTCACTGGAGAGCGCCCAACGGAGTAATAGTCGAAGCCGAGATCCTTCATCTCCTCCCGACTGTACTGATTCCGACCATCGAATATGACAGGCTTACTCATCAACTGCAGCATCCGGTGAAAGTCCGGACGCCGAAACTGGTTCCATTCGGTAACCAGGATCAGGGCATCGGCCCCCTCGATCGCCTGGTAGGGATCGGTAGCGTACTCGAGTGGTTCCGGAATCACAGACTGAGCCACATGCATGGCCACCGGATCATAGGCTCGAAGTTGGGCTCCACGCTCTATCAGCTCTCGGATTAGGACGCGCGATGGCGCCTCCCGCATGTCATCGGTCTGCGGCTTGAAGGACAGACCCCACAATCCGAATCGAACTCCCCGCAAGTCTCCCCCCAGGCAGCGCACGATCCCGTCGAGGAAACGGAGTGGCTGGTTTCGGTTGACGAGATCGACCGACTCGAGAATTTTCAAGCGATAGTCGGATTCCCGCCCCATCTGTAAGAGCGCTAAAATGTCCTTTGGGAAACAGGAGCCCCCGAAACCAAGACCCGGAAAGAGGAACGCTTTTCCGATCCGCTGGTCGAGCCCAATCGCTTTGCGGACTTGATTGACATCGGCACCCACAAGCTCGCACAAGTTCGCCATCTCATTCATGAAGGAGATCCGGGTTGCCAGCATGGCGTTAGCCGCATACTTGGTGAGCTCGGCGCTCCTCGAATCCATGATCAAGATGGAAGCGCCGGTGCGGGTGAAGGGAGCATAAAGATTCCGGAAGAGACCCGCGATTATAGAACTGTCCGTTCCCACTACGATGCGATCCGGTTTCATGAAATCATTGATGGCATCGCCTTCCTTCAAGAATTCCGGATTCGAGACCACATCAAAGGAGTGCGCAGTGCACTGGGAAAGGATCTCCGCCAAGCGTCGTGCTGTTCCTACTGGAACCGTGCTTTTGCTGATGACGATCCGATATCCATCCATCCAAGATCCGATATTCCGAACCGCATCCTCAACATATCGCAAGTTGGTAGAGCCATCTCGGGCGGTGGGCGTGCCGACCGCAATGAAGATCAGCAGCGACTCTTTGACAGCAAGCCCGATGTCGGAGGTGAAACGAAGGCGTCCTTGTGACATATTTCGGGACAACATTTCGGCCAGGCCGGGCTCATAGATAGGGCTCTTTCCTTGACGTAGACCGTCGATCTTAGCTTCATCCACATCCATACAGATCACGTCATTTCCGCTCTCCGCAAAACAGGTGCCCGTAACGAGTCCGACATAGCCAGTGCCGATGACAGCGATCTTCAACACAACCTCCTCGAGTCAATCCAGCGAAGCAGCAATAAAAATACTGGCCCCCCGGCCGAGCATTGATTCCAAGCGAGCTAACGGTTGCGCCAGCACCATGAAAGACAAATAGACGGCGTTGCAGCCGATCTGGAAAACCGGACTCCGACTCCCGTTTCGAGCCCTGTTACGTACCCGGCTAGCCATCGGATCCAAGCTCGGAAACAGACTCGAGACCAGACAGCAGGCATTGTCTCGGAGTGAAAATTGGTCCATCATGCGGATCCGATAGCCGGCTCTCCCCAATAAGTGCATCACCGAGAATGTCGAATAGTTGTACAAGTGCCGGGGACAATCAAGGCCGTACCATCGCCTCCCCATTAGCCGCGCCTGCAAGCTCCGGCAGTTGGGCACCTGAATAATCAAAGTGCCGGGACGCCGGAACAACTTCTTCAACCGCTTCAGGTACTGAAATGGCTGTGGAACATGCTCCAAAGTATGAAACATGGAAATAGCATCGAATTGCTCGGCACTATCCATCAACTCCTGTTCACTTCCATGGAAGATGTTTCCAGGCACTTCTCTCTCAGCCAGCTGTGCTGCCTCGCCTGCCATCTCCAGACCCCTCACGTCTATTTCGGCCTGACGTGCCACTTTGACGAACGTTCCTGAGCCGCAACCAATGTCCAGAAGTTTCCCGGCAAAGCCCGAACCTAGTGCCCTCTGGGCAAAAGCCAGTTGGTCGTGACGAACCATCCATTCACGATATTTGCGTTCGAGCTGACCCGCAGTACCCGCGTCGTTCCACCAGTATCCACTGGGATAGAAATCGGCCAACCGATCGCTCACCCCAGCTTCGTCCATGAAAATCAAGCGACAACTGGGGCAGCCGTAGAGTTCGAATCTTTCTTGGGTTGTCCGGAAAATCCGGTCCGTAGTCGTCAGAACAACACTTGCCGCCGGATATTCGCAGATCGGACAGGCTTTGGATTGGGTCATCTACCCAGTGTCCTCAACCGCTTCTTCAAGAGGAAAACCAAGTTGTCCCAGCCATCCCGCAGTGGTTGCAGCTTCTTTTCTCCACGACGATTGGAGAAGTAGATGGGGATCTCCTTAAACCCTATCTCGGGATTGATCAACGCCTCGATCTTGATCTCCTCCGAGAAGGCCATCCCATCGCTGTCCAGTTGCATTTTGTGAAGAGCCTCTTTGAAGAAGATCCACATCCCCGACTGGGAGTCACGTATCCAGCGCATGAACAGTACGGTCATTATGGCGCTCAAGCCGATGTTGCCAACGAAGCTTGTAAAAGACATGGCCTCGGGATTCTGGACTGGAAACCGTGAGGCCGAAACGAATCCGACCTTGAGACTGAGCAAGGCTTCGATCAAATAGGAAAGGGAATCTACCGGATAGGAGTGGTCTCCGTCGAGCGTGATGATCACATCACCGCAGGCGGCCATCAAGCCGGTCTTATACGCTCTTCCATAGCCTCTCACTTCTTCCCGAATTACTTTCGCCCCCATCCGAGTTGCAATTTCGGCGGTCTGGTCAGTGGAATCGTTGTCGACTACGATCACCTCATCGACAAAGCCTGGGATTCTCGCGAGAACTTCTTGAATACCCTGCTCCTCGTTCAAACAGGGAATCACCACGGTTATCTTGAGATCCTTGTACACGGACTCCCTTCAGTTTCCTTCCAGCCGCTGTTTCAGTTCGGAAGCCAAGTTACCGGTCGGCTCAAGCGCGAGGGCCTTGGAAAAATGCTCCTTCGCCAGAGCCGGATTCCCGTTTGCTTCAAACAAAATCCCTAGATTGTAATGAATCGCCGACGTGTTGGGAAAGCGTCTGTCCCCCTCTTCCAAGACCCGGAATGCATCGTTGACCCGGCCCAGCAGGCGGTAGGTGTCGGCCAAGTAGGCCACAAGATCAGGATTGGGTCCCAATTGCAGGGCAATTTCAAGAGGGTGTAGTGCCTTCTCCCACTCGGACAACATGTAGTATGAGAAACCCAGGACGTACTGCGCTAGAGAGTAGTCGGGCAGTGCGGCAACCGACCTTTCCAAATACGGAATAGCTTCTTGGTAGTGGCCTCCGTCGACCAGGACAGCCCCGGTCTTGTAGTAGACTTGGGGAAACTGAGGGTGGGAAGAACCCAGGGCAAGAGCTCGCTTAAAGTAGCCAAGAGAGGCCACTCTGATTTGGTTAGCGCCCTCGAGATCGCCGCGCAACTCCTGGATCAGGGCGAGATCCTTTAGAACATCTCCCGCGTTGCTCATCGACCAGAAGTCCTCTGGGTTCAGCTCGATGGCTTTCTCTGAATTAAACAATGCCTCCCGCTCGAGCGCTTCGGCTCGGTCAAAATCTCTTGCTTTCAAGGCTTGGGATCCCATTTCCCGCTTCGCGGCTCCCAGGTTGGCATAGGCGAGATGATTATCCGGCGCGAGCCGCCGGCATTGCTCGGTCAGTTTCAACGCCCGATTGTAGTCCCCGGATTGGAAGGCGAAGATTCCCAAATTGCAGTTGGCTCGGAAGGAGTTGGGAGCGTCCCGGTAGGTCGCCTCCCAGAGAGTGATCGGGCTCTTCCAGTCTCGGTTGCGCTCGACTGTCCGCCAGCCATAGATCGCGAGCACTGCACTCAGCATAGCCGTGCCCAGAATTCGAAAGTCTGTATTCAGTAACATCCATTCGAAGAAAAGGCCGACCAGTAGGGAAAAGCCGATGCTGGGGAGATACAAGAAGTGATCGGCGGCAAGTTCATGAAAAGGGATGATCTGAAGCACAGGAACTATGGCTATCGCAAACCAGCTCAGACTGAAGCCAAGCAGCACATCTCGGCCCCAGGCCCAGATATTCGCCATTACATATCCGAGAACCACCGCAGCTGCCACCCATGTAGCCGGCTCGAGTAGTCCCGTCGAAACCGCAATCACATGACCCGAATAGTCGGCCAGCAGCGGGTGCGGAAGGACGATTTGCTTGAGATAGTGGACAAAGAGTTTCAGCGACGTTCCATAGTTGGTGATAGGTGATCCGCCCCAAAAACCATCCATCCGGCTGGCTTGGACCCAGAAGACTGAATACAGCAGCAACAACACCGAGGCAAAGCCCAGCAACCCGAGAACCTTGAGCCGGCTCAGGATGAAGCGCGCCACATCGGTCAGCTGATTCCGACGCTGGGCCAGTACAACTTCAACGATTAGCACAAGGGCGGGAAACACCAGGGCAACTTCTTTCGCCAAGCAGGCCAGCCCGAAGGCAACGAACGCCAGTGCCAGCCAGCGCGACCGATTCGCCTGCCGAAAGCGACAATATGATAAAAGGCCTGCCATCAGGAAAAAGGTGGCTAGCAAGTCCTTTCTCCCGGAGACATAGGCCACGGAAGCTGTTTGAATTGGATGCAAAGTGAAAAGGAGAGCAGCCGGAACGGCCAACCAAAAGCGTGCCGTCAGAACGAAGATGAGCCAAAGCAAGATCGCTCCATTGGCACTATGCAGCAGGACATTGAACAGGTGATATCCGTACGGATTCAGTCCACCCAACCAGTAGTTGAGCGCATAAGTGAGGCTTCTTACCGGTCGATATCCCCGCGGCCCACTTAGCTCCCACAGATTCAGTTCGAGGAGGCTGGGATTCTGCTCGATCAGTGTTGTATCGTCGAAAACGAAACCGTGCCCGAGTGAATTGGAATAGACTCCAATTCCCACCCCAATCAGTACGAGACTTATGAGCAATAAAGCTTGCCTCTGATTCAGGCCCGCCCTTCTACGCTTCGGACGTCGAGCTTTCCTTGACATGGCGTTTACGGTGACGCTAATACCTGCAGACCATAATGTGAATCTACAGGACTAAGGTACGAGGTCAGCCCAGTTTCAGGGGCTCCTCAGCGAGAGACAGAATAGCATCCTCAACCTGCTCCCAAGAGAGCAACCTAGCGAGTTGCTTTACGTTTCCAGACCAGGGGACTCTCTGCCGGAGATCGTAGAAGCGGCGAATCGCGTCGGCCAATTGTGCCGCATCGCCGGGTGGAACGAGCAGCCCCGTCTCTCCTTCGCGGACGATCTCAGGCAGGCCTCCGGCGGTAGTCGTGATCACGGGCAGCCCGAATTGATAAGCCAGCGGGATGACTCCACTCTGGGTTGCCTTCCGATAGGGTGCCACTAGCACCTGCGCCCATCGGAAATGCTCGCCCACTTCGGAGTCTGGGACATATCTGTTCTCCCACTGAATGTGTTCGGCGATCCCCAACTCTGCTGCTCTTTCGATCAGCTCCTGGGCCTGGTAGAACTCTCCCGCAACCCTGAGTTTCCAGGCCAGGTCGGCAGGCAGCCGGCCCAATGCGTCGATCAGGACATCCAACCCCTTGTAGAGTCGAATGTTCCCGAAGAAGAGCATCCGCAGCGTCTCGTCTGGTGCCGGTCGGGCCGGCTCGGCGGATCCCCCGAAATGTTCATAACAGGGATGAAATACTTTGCGGATCGGCACCGCACAACCCAAATCTCGAATCTGTCCGACCATTGCCTGAGACTGAGTCAGAAAACCATCGACCCGGGAGAATACGGATCGGATGAAACGGGTCTCTAGAGCTCGACCCAAGGCACCGGGAGCGCGCTCGTGAGGATAAACGTTATGGCATAGAAAGAGCCGACGGCAGGGGGTCTGAAGCTTACCCAACTGGGCCAGTATCGGGCGGTAGGACAAACCGAAGAAGGGGTGCCACCAGTGAAAAACCGCGGCATCAGGCCTGAACCGAGCCAAACGGCGGCCGGGTCGATGCCAGGTCCAGGGATTCACGGAATCGATCAGCGGTTCACCCAGCAGGCTCTCTTCCGGCCCGCTGAACTGCATTTTCCCGGGAAAAAAGAGGCTCGGATATTGGCGCCTGAAGTTGATCAGGATCACTTCGTGCTGGCCCTGGAACCGGCGGTAGAGCTGCGTGTTGTATTGTGAGATTCCTCCGCGGTAGGGTTGGCTTGGCCCAATCAGAGCCAATCTCATGGGACGAGCGCGGCCGGTCTGCTTCCAACCCTCTCAGTAGGGACGTTCACCACTCGTCGCACCGAGTAGTACTCTTCCCGTTTCGTCGAGTAGGCGATCATCTCGGCGACGAGGCCAAAGAAAACGAATTGGATTCCGACGATGATGAAAACGACTCCCAGCATGAAGAGGGGCCGATCTCCAATATAACGATCGAAGAGCCAGCCAATGGACAAATAGAATTCGATTGCCGTCCCGGAGAAAAGGAGCAACGAGCCCAGAATACCAAAGACATGTAGAGGTTTACTGTTATAGCGCGTCAGCATGATAACGGTGATCAGATCGAAGAAACCGCCCAGGAATCGACTCGCACCGAACTTGCTCTTCCCATGACGGCGAGCACGATGCTCGACCGGCACTTCCGAGACGCGGAAACCGCGGTAACTGGCAAGCACCGGAATATATCGATGCATCTCCCCGTACACGCGAACCTCCTCGATTACCTCCCGCCGGTAGGCCTTCAGCCCGCAGTTGATGTCATGCAGCGGAATCCCGGTCAGGAAGGACGTGACCTTATTGAATAGCCACGAGGGCCAGCGCTTGCTGATTGGATCTTCCCTTACCCTCTTCCAGCCGGATACCAGATCATCTCCCTGATGGATCTTCTCGACCAACTTCGCAAGCTCGGAGGGCTGGTCCTGCAAATCGGCATCCAGAGTGACGATGATATCTCCGTGCGATTTCGCAAAACCGGCTGAGAGCGCTGCCGATTTCCCGAAGTTCCTTCGCAACTGGACAATTCCGATTCGCGGATCCTTCTCTCGCAGCTGATCCAAGATGTCAAACGAGCCGTCTCCGCTGCCATCATCGACAAAGATAATTTCCCACTCGAGGCCCAGCCCCAAGAGGGCCGGACGAAGCTCTCGGTAGAGATCCTCGAGCGACGCGGCCTCATTGAAAAGGGGGATGATTACCGATATGCTGTCCATCTTGTCACGACGTGTGTAAATTATAGCACCGACTGGAGATGGATTGCTGAGGGGGTTGTGGCCGAAGCGATGACTGTTCTGATCACCGGTGGAGCTGGATTTATTGGATCGACCCTGAGTGAGCTGTTGTTGGAGCAGGGGCACCGTGTTCTGATCGTGGACGACCTCTCTACCGGTAGCATGCGCAATATCCAACACCTCAAAGGTCACCCCGAGTTCGAGCATACGATCGATTCCGTCCTCAATCGGCAACTCATCGCAGAACTCGTGGATCGGGCCGATCTGGTCTTCCACCTGGCGGCGGCAGTCGGTGTTCAACTGATCGTTTCGAGTCCCGTTAGAACGATCGAAACTAACGTCGAAGGAACCGGGGTCGTGTTGGAGCAGGCTGCCAAAAAGAGGAAGCGTGTCTTTATCGCGTCGACCTCAGAGGTCTATGGCAAGTCGAAGAAGATTCCTTTTTCCGAAGAGCAGGACCTTATCTTGGGTCCCAGCACCAAGGGGCGCTGGAGCTATGCTTGCAGCAAGGCCTTGGACGAGTTCTTGGCCCTTGCCTTCTGGAAGGAGAAGAGAGTTCCGGTGACCGTGCTCAGGCTCTTTAACACGGTGGGCCCGCGTCAGGTCGGGCACTATGGAATGGTGCTGCCACGCTTCGTGACGCAGGCGCTTGCAGGGGAGCCTCTGACGGTGCATGGAGATGGAACGCAGACCCGGTGCTTCTGTCATGTTTCAGATGTGGTAAAAGCGCTGGCCCAGTTGGCTCACGAGGACAGAAGTGTGGGGGAGATCTTAAACATTGGATCGGACGAAGAGGTTTCGATCATGAGGCTGGCCGAGCTGGTGCGCGAGCTGGCCGGGAGTAGTTCTGAAATCATCAAGATCCCCTATCACCAAGCCTATGCTGCCGGATTCGAGGACATGGCACGGCGGGTTCCCGACATTTCGAAGATTCATTCCCTGATCGGGTTCCGTCCTGAGAAATCTCTGTCTGAGATCATCAAGGATGTGATCCACTACCACAAAAGCGAAGGGCCGGAAGTGCTGTGCTGACTAGGAACCGCGCCGAATCAACACTGTCTTGATCGTCTCAAGCAAGATCAAGAGATCAAGCGAGAACGAGAAGTTGTAGATGTAGGCGATATCGTACTTGAGCTTGGTTTCGGCTCGCGTATCGTAAAAGCCTCGAACCTGCGCTAATCCAGTGATTCCGGGCTTCACTTTGTGCCGCTCCGTGTAACCGGGCACGGTTTTTTCGAATCCGGCCACGAAGGCGGACCGCTCAGGCCGAGGCCCCACAAAGCTCATTTGGCCCAGCAACACATTGATCAACTGAGGAAGCTCGTCGAGCCGAGTCCGCCGCAAGATCCGGCCCAACCCAGTGACTCGAGGATCGTTCTCCTCCGCGTAAACAGCCCCCGTATCCGCTTCAGCATCAGGAATCATTGTTCGAAACTTAACCAGTTTGAAGCTGCGACCCAAGAGTCCAATCCGATCCTGGAAATAGAAAACAGGCCCCGGACTGACAACCTTCATTACCACCGAGACAAGCAGCAGCAGAGGGCTGCCGAGAACCAACCCCAGAGAAGAGGCCAGGACATCAAATAGTCTCTTCACCAACCTTTCAAAAGGCTCATTTGGTTGATTCTTGACCTCGATCAATGGGGTGTCGTGGATATTCACATGATGGAGCTTCCCGATCACCATATCGTAAAGCGAAGGTAGGATCGTGAGCTTCAGATTGGTCTTCTCCTGGAGCACGCACAACTGGCTCAACACATCATCTTTCCAGGAAGGAGGAGAAGCAAAGATGATCTCTTCGATTCCATATTCCTGAACCACTCGATCCGCTTCGTCCAGTGTCCCGAGTAAAGGGTAGCCCTGCATCAGGGTTGTCTCGTGGTTCTCCTTCGTGAGGAGTCCGACCACCCGCAGGCCCCTCCAAGGGCTCTGTTCTATATCGGCGATGATCTCCTGCAGAACCTGGGCTTCCTTGCCGACCACCAAAGTTCGGCGGGTCAGTCGGGTCAGCCTAGACCGCAGCACGGTTCGCCAGGAAACCAATCCAAGGAAATTCATGACGTCGAAAAGGACGATCACAGTGCGCGGAAAGATCTGCTCCGAAAAGAAGAAGACGGATGAGATTGTAAGCATCTGGACGAAGCAACACATCAGCGTAAATGTCACCACCTGTCGAGACCGCAAGGATCTCAGGTCGTCGTAGAGCCCCAGAAAATAGAGGATCAGTATCTGGCTCGCGAGGAGCACCAGCCAGGGGTGGCTGACCGCGGTCCATCGCTCCTGTGGAAGCAGGGCAGCCGTGTAGGGGAGTGCTAGAAAAATCCGAATCAACCACGCGCAGGAATAGGCAGAGAGCGCAATTAAAAGGTCAACAAGCAAGACGAAGAGCCAATTGGAAAGCAATGATTCCAGCCCGCTGCGGCGCGCTCGCGCCACCAGCGAGTGATCGATCAAGGTATCTTTTCCCTTCATAGCGAAAGCCTGAGAACCCACGAGTATTATAGTATACGGCTGTGCCGCCTAGGAGCCTGTACGAGTATTGGTGCGGATTGCGTTACGAACACCTGGAGTCGAGAGACATAGACGATGGGGGCCATTGCCTTCCGTCAAGCTTTGCGAGTTCGATTCACAAGACCCCGGTCGGCGACCGCACTCCAACACTCGGCCAGACTCCGACGATCTCTCTGGTCCTCGTCAACTACAACGGAAAGGACGTCCTGGCGGATTGCCTGGACTCGGTGTTGTCCCAGAGTCTCCCGGCAGACGAAGTAGTTGTGGTTGATAATTGCTCCACTGACGGGAGCCGAGAATGGCTGCAAACCCGGCACGAGTCTGCGTGGTCGAATCTCTTCCTCGATTCCAACGTTGGCTATGCAGCAGCCTGCAATGCCGGAATTGCAGCCAGTCGTGGCGATTTCATCGGGATTCTCAACAATGATCTGATCTTGGCATCGGACTGGCTCGAAGCATTGTTGCGGCACAATGACCCTGAATGGTCGTTCTGGGCCTCAAGGATCGTCTTCGCCTCTGATCCCCAACGAATCGATAGCGCGGGGGATGGTATGGCGGTCGTGGGATCCGGCTTCAAAACCGGCCACGGCCGGGACGCTTCCTTGTTTGACCAGCCTCGCGAAGTCTTCGGAGCGTGTGGCGCTGCCGCTCTTTTTCGGCGAGAACTCCTGGAGCGGACCGGGGGCTTCGATCCGGACTTTTTTCTAATTTATGAAGACGCCGATCTCAACATGCGGGCCCGCTTATTCGGATACCGCTGTCTCTATGTGCCCGATGCGATGGTCCGTCACCGCGTCAACACAAGTATCGGCCTTCTGAGCCCAACCTATGTGTATTATGGGCACCGAAACTCAGAATATGTCTTCTGGCAAAACATGCCAACATCCCTCCTCGTACGGTATCTTCCGGAGAGGATGCTGTTCAACCTGCTTTGCCTGGCCTACTTCACTCTTCGAGGTCGAGGGTGGGACTTTCTGAGAGCCAAGAAGGACTTCATTCGGGATTGGCGAAAGGTGAAAGCAAAACGGAAGAGGGTGCAGGCAACACGCCAGTTGCAGAGTGACAAGATTCGTCTTCTGCTGGAGAGGAACTGGCTTCTCAACCGAAGAAACGCGAAGTTCTCTTGAACAGACTTCGGATCGTAATCGTCAATTACAACTCAAGCGATTGTCTGGAGGAATGTCTCGAAAGCATCAGCCGAGAGACCGCACTCCAGGGAGTCCAGGTGGTGGTAGTGGACAATGCCTCGGTGGAGGGGGACCTGTCCAGGTCGCAGTCTTTGTTTCCCTGGGTCAACTTCATCCTGAATTCCAAGAATGTTGGTTTTGCCACTGCCTGCAACCTGGGCCTGCGGAAACAGTCAGCCCACTATTACCTGCTCCTCAATCCAGATACCATCATTTTGGACCGCGCCATTGAGCGAGTACTGGAATTCATCGTCGCAACTCCGGATGCCGGAATTGTCGGTTGCCGGGTAGAAAACCCGGATGGAACGGTCCAGAGAGCTTCCAGACGTTCGATTCCGACTTTGGAAAACTCTTTCTACCAGTTGCTGGGACTCAGCCGCCTGTTCCCCCGCCACTTCCGATTTGGACGCTATAATGTGCGGCACCTGGATCCTGGGGAGAGCCAACCGGTGGAAGCAGTTTCGGGTTCCTTCTTGATGTTTCGGCATGCGGTGCTGGAACAGACAAGTGGCCTTGATGAGCGGTTCTTCCTCTACGGAGAGGATCTTGATTTCTGCTTTCGGGCGCTCCAGCATGGTTGGAACAACTATTACTTCGCGGGAGCCAGGGTGGTTCATCGCAAGTCACAAAGCGCCCACCATGTCCTGGACGCTACTACCTTTCACTTCTACAACGCAATGAAGCTCTTCTACGACAAGCATTACGGCGCGCGGCACAACGCCCTATTGCGTCGTATCGTCCATCTCTCGATAGACCTGTTGCATTTTCAAAAGCGGCTGCGCCAGAAACTGTTCCGGCAAGGAAGTCCCGGCTCAGCCGGCTAGGAGTTCTTGGTAAATTTCTCGTGTGGCCTTGGCCGTTAATTGCCAGGAGAATTTCTGGCGGCGAGCCCGGCCACGGGTGACCAGTTCAGACCGCTGGTTCAGAGCGGTCTTGACTCCGACGGCAAAGGCCTCAACGTCCAGCTCAACCTGAACCGCCGCATTTCCGCAGACCTCGGGAATTGAGGAAGTTGCGGCTGCCACCACGGGAAGATCACAGGCAAAGGCTTCCAAAAGCGGCAACCCGAACCCTTCATAGTGAGAAGCATAGGTCAGAACACTCGCTGCCGAATAGAATCCGACGAGCTCCGTGAGCGTGAGGTCCTGAAAGTGCCAGCGACTCAGCTCGTCAATATGGTCGCGATCCAGAACCCGGCCCACCAAAACGAGGGGAATGCCGAGACGCTTGGATACCGCCTGGAGAAGCGGAATGTTGCGACGCCGATGGATGTCGCCAACATGGAGCAAGAACTGTTCCGGCAGCTGATAGGTTCGGCGGACGGCTACCGCCTTTTTTTCACATCGGCTGAATTCCGAAGAGGCCGCAAGATAAGTGCATCGGATCCGGCTTTTCACCTCAGGCAGGACCCGCGCCAACTCGTTACGAGAGAACTCGGAGGTCACAATAATTCGATCAGCACGCCGGAGAGAAGCACGATAGTAGGTAAGCCGTGCCTTGCTCAGGGCGTAGGGATACCATTCCGGATTTACCAGGTAACAAACATCAGGCGCAGTCACAACCAGGGGAGTTGGAAGCCAGAGCGGTCCCGTGTAGCAGGGGCTATGATAGAGGTCCCAGCTCCCAAACAATGCGGCAGTCGGCGGCACCAGCTGATTCCAGACAAAATTGTTTCGCGGCCAACCCTGCCGAACAGGACGCAACTCAGGAATATGTTGGATCAAGTTCTTCACATAAGTGGCTATACCGGCCGGACCGGAGCGCAATGCTCGGGCATCGATACCAAAGCGAGCGCGAGTGGGCTGAGGTACCTCCTGCTCGGCTCTACTCATGCTTTTAGTCTGCAGATCAGAATCCCTGCCGTGCGACCTCGAGCGCCTGCTGAGCCGGGACGTACTTGGGATTGTAACGAAGTGCTTTCTCCAGCAACTGCGTCGCCTCCAGCGGCTGCCTCGCACCGATCAGGGCGGCGGCAAGATTTGTATAGGCTTCCGGGCTAGGCAGATAGTGAGCCGCCTGCCGATAATGCTCGGCCGAAGCATCGTACCTACCCAAGAGAAAGTTGCCCGTGCCCTGCAGGCTCTCGATCTCGAAGATGGTGGGACCCCCCTGTTTGGCATGGTCGAGCAAGGCCAGTGCTTGACCCACCAGGACTCTGCGGCTTCGCCCGGCCGGGTTCTGTCGGGCCACTTCCAGGAGTGAGGCGGCGTAACCGGTGTCGTGGTTAGCTTGCCAACGGGAAAGACCGAGCCAGCCGGCCAGAGTTAGAACGAAAATGCCCAGGGCCACGAAACCTGCCCGCGGCACCTTCTGTTGCCAGGTCAGCCACCCGGGCGGATCGGGATCTCGCTCGGTCATATCTGAGCGAACTCCAGCGACTAGAAGCACTGCGAAGGCGGCGGTCAGACCGACCCGGAAAGGGAAAAATGTGAGTGAAGTGAAAGCCAGCAAAATCAGCCCCAAGAAGAGATGAATACGCCAGTAAGCGGTGGCCCGGTCTGGGGCGCTCAGCGCCGCCCGAATCGAATGCCACAGCAAGACGACTAGCAGGCCGGCCCACCCCACTAATCCGAGCACGCCAAGTTCTTCCCACAACTGCAGGTACTCGTTGTGGGTTTGACGAAAAGCACCGGGTTGAGTCAGCAGCTGCACCGACTGACCGACCTTGGTGTCAGCGCGAAAGGAGAAAAAGTCCATTGCGAAGCTATTTAGCCCTCGGCCCAGCATCGGCCTTTCAGAGATCATATGCCAGGTAAGCTGGAAGATTGGTTGCCGGCCAGCCGTAGCCGATGCGAGGTCACCTCGTGAAACCTGACGGGCCACACCAACGATTCGGTCCGTCAGTCCAGCCCTGGAGGAGATCGCGAAGGAGATCGCTCCGGCCACCAGGAAAACGCCCCAGAAACCCACCAACCAGCGGATATTCCCCTGCCGCCTCACCAAGACCCACCAATGCTGCCAAAGAATCCAAATCGTCAGGCAAACGCTAAAGCCTGCCACTGCAGTCAGAGTTCGAGTAAAGATGAGACCGAGTAGCGTAAAAAGCAGAATTAGGCTCCAAACGATCCTTCGCCAGCGCGCTTCCTCGGAGAGCAAGCCAGCCGATGCGATCAATGCCGTCAAAGCGAAAAGAAATCCTCCGCTGTTTACCTCTCCTATAAGGCCGGCGGTAGTCAAACGACCGGAAAGCTCTTCTCCTGTCAATTGTGTCATCAGGGGGAAGAGGCCGAAATACTGGAGGATAGTAAGCAGGGCGTTGAGAGCGATTCCTATGCCGGCCACCATCCAGAGAGTTCGCAACGAAGACTGGTCGACTACCTCAACCAACAGCAACATCAAGAGCAACAGGAACAACAGATTGAACAACGCCGGTAAGCTGGTATCCCGGGGTGCCAGCACCAGGACATGGAGAACCGTATAAGCCACGGTCAACAGTAGAGCAAGATTCCAACGGTTCGAGAGTCGGGAAAACTGGAGCTGACGGGTGATCAGGAACGTGGCCATAGCCAGACAGCAAAAACCGATCAAGACGATGTCCTTCGGCGTCCTGAACTTCTCTATACCCGAGGGGCTGATAATGAAGGGCAATGAGAAGTAAAGGGCTCCCGTCACCCACAACAACCAATTGGGAGATCGAGTAGGAACTGCTTTCCTGGAACTTGCTCTGTGTTTCACGGGTGTTGTCTAATGGAGGGGTGTCATCACCCGCCTGCCATCATGCCTCGGAAGAATCAGTCAGTCTACCCCGAATTGTGCTCACCTTGTCGGCTACCTGGTTGAAATCATCGATCGGGTCTGGGTTCCTTATCCTGGCCTGTCGCCCCCTCCCGGGTGCCGACCCAAGTTAAAATGCTAGAGTCCCTGCTTCCCAACAGGTATCTCTGGCAAGAGCTAGTTTGGCGCGATCTGCGGAGTCGCTATTTGGGGTCTATTCTCGGGTTCTTCTGGTCGATTCTAAACCCTTTGCTGCAGCTCGGGCTCTACACTTTGGTATTTGGCAGCCACCTCGGAATCCGCTTCAAAGCAGATGGAACGACCGGCAGCTTTGCGATAGCTCTCTTCGCTGCACTGCTTCCCTGGATCTCGTTTCAGGAATCGATCGCACGCTCCTCCGATGTCTTCATTGCTCATTCCAATCTACTCAAGAAGGTGCGTTTTCCCTTTGCCGTTCTCCCTCTCTCGATGGTTTCGTCCGCTCTAGTTCACCAATTGGTCGGCACGGCGGTCTTCATGGTCGTGCTCACCTCGTTAGGCCAACTCTCGGTTGCCACCCTACCCTGGTTAATCGTTTTGCTGAGCGTCCAGTGGCTGATGATGATGGGTCTTGCCAGTGCGGTGGCCTGTCTCAACGTATTCTTCCGGGACATTTCTCAGATGATCGGAATCGGGTTCATGTTTCTCTTTTGGATGACACCGATCGTCTATTCTCGGCAGGGTAGTGGAGAACTCTTGAGCTCTTTGCTGCGATTCAACCCACTCACTTATATGGTCGAAGGTTACCGGCTGGCCCTGCTCGGCGGCCCACCCGTCGATCTGTGGGGACTCGCCTACTGGTGCGGCTGCTCAATCCTCTGTTTCTGGTTCGGGTGGCGCGTAATGAATCGGCTGCGGCCGCATCTGCTCGACCGGCTCTAGGAGCCTGTCCGAATAATGGGGTGTGGTCGCGAACAGGGGTCTTGTGAGTCGAGCTCGCGGAGAGGGACGGACGGCGATGGCCCCCATCGTCTACGGCTCTCGACAAAAAGATTCGGCCACAACCCTCCTGTTCCCTGCTGGTTACGGGCGGCGTTTTCTTTCTGGCTAAGCTGGCAAGATCTAGCCAGGTTGAACAACAAGACCCATCTGCTTCGTTGCCGGCACTTAACGATGGGGGCCATCGCCTGCGTGCCGGCCGCCTCACATCTCGATCCACGGCGCTCGTAACGCGATCCACACCATTACTCGGACAGGCTCCTAGTGCGACGCGCTTCCGGTGTTCGGTGCCAAGCACGAAATCCGAGGCTCGAAGCACGAAGGAAATCTCAAATTTCTAGCTTCAAAACAGAAGAATCCGAACCCCAGGCTGAGCCAGGCGAGAGCGATCAAGTCACTACCGTATTGGTTTTTCGAACACATGTAGGAAATATGGCAGCGGGGACCGGTCCGGGCTTTTCCACCCCACTCCTGGCAGCTACTCTCGCTTCATGGTATTTTGCTGCTTCCAGTGGAGGACAAGATCCAGCATAGCAGCGAGCCTAACCCGGACCGCCTCCCATCAATCTCTCCCTCGGAGAAACGGTCCCCGACCTCGGCCGAACTCGATCTGCTCTATGACTCCGAGTATTTTCGCACTAGCTACGGATCCGACGGCTACACGCCAACGACTGTAGACTGGGCCGGCTGGCTGGAGATCATTCTCCAATTCAAGCCGACTGGGCGGTTCTGCGATCTGGGTTGCGCACATGGTTACCTGGTCGATCTGGCCAGGCAGGCTGGATTCCAGGCAGTGGGCGCCGACATCAGTTTCTTTGCCCTCAAACAACTCTCCGATATGGCTCCATTTCTAGCCCAGACTGACCTGGCTCACCTCCCTTTCCAAGAACAAAGCTTTGATGTGGTGGCGGTTTTTGACGTACTCGAGCATGTGACACAGGGTGATCGAGCTCTGGCCGAAGCGGCCCGGCTGCTGAAACCGGACGGATTGATTATCGGATCTACACCGGATCCGGTCTTCTTCGATCGGGATGAGAGAACCCACTGTTTTGAGCGGCCTCCCTCGTTCTGGGTGAACCTGTTTGAGCAGTGGGGGTTCAAAGTCGCCTTTCGCTTTTCCGGCAACTACCAGTTCCAGTTCGTGGCTCACCGGCTTGACTCTGCCTTCGGTCCGGTCGCAATCGATCACTTCCAACACGACTATTTCGGTTCCGAGAGCGAGTTCGTCCGAGGACACGGACTGACAGCCATGCCCCGGATGGGTTGGAAGCCCTTGAGCAATCGGTCCCGGCGGCTAGCCGGCAGGGAGGCGTCCATTTATCTACTGAAGAGCGATCGGAAGCCTTGCGGGCTTCGAATCCGCTTTGAACTGAAGAACCCCGAAGGAGAGTTCGGCACTCTGCGGGTAGCCCTCGACGGGTTCTTGCTTCGCGAAATCTTCTTCGACTCGGAACAGCCCGAGATTGAGTTCGTGGTCAAGGAGATCCCGCTTTGCAGGGGTGGACACAATCTCGCCTTTCATCTGCAGCCGGCGGAGCGGTCGATTCAGATCCACAACATCGAGATCGAATGTAGCCAAATGGATCGGCGCTCATTGGTCGAGTCACTCCCGTTTGACTTGTATCAACGTTATGAGTTAGCGAGCCGCGTGGTGGAGGGTTTGGAATGCCGTAGCGTGCTTGACGTGGGCGGCGTGCTGGGGGACCAGTCAGGGCATCTGGCGGCGTCTTCCGACTTCTTCCCCCATGTAGAGCATCTGGGAACTACGGATCTGCGTCCGGTCGACCTCCCGGAGCACATTCAGGCCGATGGGAGCCAGTTGCCATTCTCGGATTGCCAATTCGAGATCGTTCTCTCGCTTGACGTACTGGAACACCTTCCGGCTTCCAAAAGAGAGCAGTTCTTGCTGGAACTGGATCGGATCGCTAAAAACTGGGTTCTCGTCGGATTCCCGGTACAAACTCCCGAGGTCGAGGAGGCCGAGCATCACCTCAAAGCCAGCCTACTCAAAGCTCACGGCTTCTTGAACGAGCATTCCGAGTTCGGGCTTCCGCACAAGGACTTGATAGAGGGGTTTGCCCGCAAGCATAGTCGCACCCTGCTCTCTTTCTCCTCCGGTTACTTGCCCCACTGGATTGCTATGCAGGCCTTGACCCATCGCTTCTTACAGGCCGGAACGAGCGACGAAATGCGGTCCCTTAACCGCCTCTACAACCGCCGTTTCCTGGAGACAGACTGGCAGACTCCGGCTTATCGCCGACTGTTCCTCTTAGGAAGGAAATCATTACCGGAGGCTGCAATGGAACATTTCCAGAGGACTCTGGCCCCAGCTACCGAGGCCGGCCCGAGCTTGGCTCGGAGTTTATTCTCGGATGCCGAGTACCTGCGCCTGGAAGAGAGTTTGTTGGTGCAGGCCGGGGCACATCGGCGGGCTCTCTCAGCCGTTCAGTTCTTGGCGGGGGAACGGCAGGAGGAAATCTCGTTGCTCCATCAGGAAGTCGGGTATTTAAAGAGTGAACTCGCCGACACTCCTCTTTGGAAGCTTGGGAAGCAGCGACTCTCCAAGAAATGGAACGATTGATAAACATCCTAGCCCGCATACTGCGGATCTGGCCGCATGCCTGATAGCACTCACTCCGTCACTCTCGGGATCATCAACTACAACGGTCGCCGTTTCCTCTCTGAACTGCTCGACGGAATTGGGGCTCAGCGGTTCGACAACTTCGAAACTCTGCTTCTGGACAATGCTTCAAACGACGATAGCCTCGCCCTCGTGAAGCAGGGCTATCCCTGGGTCCGGCTGATCTCCAGCCCGGTGAATCTCGGCTTTTCCAAAGCGGGAAACCGACTGCTCGCAGAATCTGGCAGTCCATTCATCTGCTTCCTAAACACCGATATCAAGCTTGATTCTGACTGGCTGGGACAATTGGTGAATCAAATCGAGCAGAGTCCCAAGATTGCAGCGGTCGCACCCAAGATGCTTCTCTACGACACGCCACATTTACTGAATGGTGTGGGAGGATGTATGAACCGGCTCGGCTACACTTGGGACCGGGGCATGTTCGAAGAGGATCTCGGGCAGTACGATCAGCCCGCCCCAGTTCTCTTTGCCTCGGCCGGGGCAAGCCTCTTTCGTCGTCCAGTCCTGCAGAAATTGGGCGGGTTCGACGAGGGGATGTTCATGTATCACGAAGACGTCGATTTGGGTTGGCGGCTGTGGCTCTCCGGCCATCAAGTCAGAACGGCACCGGGAGCCGTCGTGTTCCACCACTTCGGAGGGGTCACCCAGGCCAGTCGCGGACCGGCTTGGCGTGAACTTCTGGGAGAGCGTCACAATATCAGAAGCTTGTTGAAGAACCATGAAGTCCCCAATCTGCTGCGAGCACTGGCAGGTTTGCTGGTGCTCCGCCAACCCATTCCGCGCAAAATCGCACAGCTCAAAAACTTTGCCTGGAATCTTGGCCACTTCGGTTCGACTCTAACGCTTCGTCGACAAATCCAAAGAGGGCGCGTACTCCGGGACCGTGATCTGGGGGAGCTCATTGTACAATCTTCAGATGTCCCGGTCCGCCTCTGATGTTTCCGTGATTACCGTGAACTGGAACGGGCTCGAGCATCTCGAGCATTTGTTACCCAGTTTGAGCCGCCTCGGCCACCGGGAGGTGGTGGTGGTAGACAATGGAAGCAGCGACGGCTCGGTCGAGTTTCTGGAGCAGAAGCACCCCCAGATTCGCGTGATCGCCAATCGCCGAAACCAGGGCTTCGCGCACCCCTGCAACCAGGGAGCGTTGGCGGCCACCGGTGAGGTGGTAGCCTTCATCAATAATGACACCCGGGCCGATCCCTCCTGGCTAAGCAATGCCCTTCCTCTCCTCTCTTCCGATCAGCCCTGTGTGGCTAGCCGAATCCTCGATTGGACCGGAGAAAAGATCGATTACAACGGATCTTCTTTGCAATATCTCGGTTATGCCGTTCAGAAAGACATCGGAGCCGTCGTTGCAGGAGTTACCGCGGGCAGGCAGGTGCTATTCCCTTGCGGTGGCGCCATGCTCATCGATCGGAAGTTCTTCCTGGAGATCGGAGGATTCGACGAAGCCTTCTTCGCCATCTACGAGGATGTCGATCTGGGATGGCGGATTTGGTCGCGCGGAAAACAGGTGGGATACGCCGCCGATTCGATCGTTTATCACCGCGGGCATGCCACCTTCAAAGGCCAAGACCAACACCGCACCCGCTATCTGATGCATCGAAACGCGCTGCTCACAATACTCAAGAATTATGAAGACGCTACCTTGAGAAGAGTCTTTCCGGCAGTATTGCTCCTCGCCATCCGGAGAGCGGTCCTCTTCGCTGGAGTAGATCGAGACAGTTTCTACCTTTGGAAACAGACCGAAGCTGGCCTGGCCCGGGAGGATCCGAAAGTTAGTACGCGCGTCCTGGATGGGATCAATCAGCTTGTCGCAGTGGATGATGTCATTTCCGACCTTCCCCGAATACTGGAAGAGCGGAAGAGGATTCAACGGCACAGAAAACGGGCGGATAGCGATATTCTAAAGCTCTTCGAGGACCCTTTCCGCCACATCGTGCAAGATCCTGCCTACCACGCAATGGAGGCGCAGATAATTCGCCAGTGCGGCCTGGAGCGGATCTTCAATCAAGAATATTCTTGGCCGAGGCAAGGCTTGGTTGATCAGCTGGAGGAGCGACTCGCGGGACTGAAACAAGAAATCTCCGGTCACAAATACTGGGGCCAAAGAGCCTTCGACCATCCTCCTTCCCGCGCCGGCAGTCCAGGACTGAGGGATTTCATCAGAACCTGGAAAAAAGAAGGGTTGTCCGTCGCATGGCAACGCCTGCGAGAGTTCGTGGATCGTGGACTTTAGTATCGTCATTCCGACCTACAACCGGGCTGATATTCTGGCGCGGACGCTGGATTCCCTGGCCCGTCAGCAGTCTGCGCTCAGGGATCGAGTTCTTCACTTCGAAATCATTGTCGTGAATGATGGATCGCAAGATCACACCGAAGAATGTGTCTTGAAATGGCAGGCAGATTCCCCACTACCAGTGACCTATCTGACACAACCCAACCGCAAGCAGGGAGCCGCCCGGAACTACGGTGCAGGCCGAGCAAAGGGCCAACTGCTCCTTTTCCTGGGAGACGACACGGTGCCGGCTCCAGATTTTCTCGTCGAACATTGGAAGAGCCATCAGCAAGGCGATTTGAACAAAGCGGTAATCGGATATACTCCCTGGCCGCCCGAGATTCAGCCGACCTCGTTCATGCGGTATATCGGAGAAGAAGGCTGGCAGTTCGGGTTCTCACTGATCCAGGACACGGAGGATGTCCCGTTCAACTTTTTCTATACCAGCAATATTTCTCTGCGCCGACAGTTCTTCCTTGATTCCGGCGGGTTCGATGAGGATTTTCAGGAATACGGATGGGAGGATGTCGAGCTCAGTTTGAGATTGAAGCAGATGGGAATGCGTCTGACCTACAATCGGGACGCGATCGCCTACCATTTCCATCCTACCAGTCTGCGCGACTTTTCACGACGGCAGCGCCAGGTCGGTTACTCAGCCTGGACATTCCACGCCAAGCATCCAGAAATGGCCGGATTCCTTAATATCGATCGGGTCTGTCCCTACCCCGTGATGGATCGGTTGCGCTTCGAGGTCCTCGCAGCACTGTGTAGCCTGACTGAGAAGTGGGAATGGCTCGACCTGAGCCGGTTCTATCCTGACCTGATGTCCTACTATTACAACCGAGGGCTCCTCGAAGCTCGCCGATCGGGGAGCCAATGAATCGGGAACTGACCGTCATCATACCGACCTGGAATGGCCTCGACCTGCTGCGCCACTGTCTTTTTTCTCTCCGCCGGCAGACCAAGCCAGCCCTGATCCTGGTCGTGGATAACGGTTCAACCGATGGGACATCAGACTTCCTGCGAGGCGAATATCCCGAGGTGGAGTGTCTTCCACAGCCGGAAAATCTCGGTTTCGCTCGGGCTGTGAATCGAGGAATCGAAATCTGCCAGACACGCTATCTGGCGTTGCTGAACAACGACACCGAAGTCGAGCCCGACTGGGTGGAACAGGGCTTGGAAGCATTTGCCGAACATCCCGATGTCGATTTCTTTGCCTCACGAATGCTGGATTTTCGGCTCAGACACCGATTGGATAGCGCCGGCGACTGCTACGATCGTTTCGGAATGCCCTACAAACGGGGTTATGGAGAGCTCGCAGACCGTTTCATGGAAGTCGAATCCGTTTTAGGCGCGAGCGCAGGAGCTGCCTTTTATCGGCGCTCACTGTTTGACCGTGTCGGTCTTTTTGAAGAGATATTCTACATGTATCTGGAAGATGTGGAATTGAGTCTGCGCAGTCAGCTGTTCGGCCATCGATGCCTCTTCCTTCCCAGGGCGCGAGTGTACCACCGGGAAGCTGCCTCGGACCTCGACAGACAGGAACCGAACGATATTCCTGAAGATCGGCGGCAGGGAGTCCTCACCCCCGTCTACACTTCGAATCGAGTCTACTGGATCACGCGTAATCGATGGCTCCTGATGTGGCTTTACCAACCCTTTCGACATCTTCCGTATCTGGTGTTTGGCTGGTTCCGCAGTTTGGCTTTTCATTTCCTGAAGGGGGGCTTTCGCTGGGCCTTTCTACGGGGACTATGGGCCGGCCTTGGATCTACTCCATGGGCCATTGGACGCCGGCGCCAGCTTCGAAAAATCCAGAGAATCTCGGACAAGGACTTATGCAGTCTTCTCCGCAAGTGCTAGCCATCTGTGTCAATTGGAACGGCGGAGATCTGCTGCGGGAAACCCTGGCAGCTCTTGACCAGAGCGATTACCCGGCCCTCCGAGTTCTGGTCGTCGACTCGGCCTCAACCGATCAATCCACCGATTGCCTTCCCGAGGGGGTTCAACTTCTCAGCTTGTCCGAGAACCTGGGATACGCGGCGGCATTGAATCGAGCTTTGCGCCATGCAGAAGAAGAATCGGCAGCTCCGCCGTCCTATTACCTGCTCTTGAACAACGACATCCGATTATTTCCTGACTGCGTGAACCGATTGGTGGCGGCCGCAGAGCATTCGAAACCCTGCATTTGTGGACCCCGGATTCTGCAATGGAATCTGCCGGATCGCCTGGAAGCCAGTTGGGGGGAGATCCGTTGGAACCATGTCCTGGCCCACTTTCGCCACCAGAACTCGACCGATGATCTCTCCGACACCGCGCCATCGGAAGTCGAGCTGCTGCTTGGCTGCGCTCTGCTGGTGCACCGGGACGTGGTCGCACAGGTAGGACCTTGGGACGAAAATTTCTTTTTGTATCACGAAGAAATCGATTACCTTTTTCGGGCCGCAAAACGGGGCATACCAGCCATTTTCGTACCCGCCGCCGGTGCCTATCATTGGGGCGGCTGGGGAACTCCCGACGCCCTTCGCAAGGTCTTTGGGATTCGCCGCAACACCGTGTACTTCCTGCGCAAACACCACGCTACGCTTGGGCAGTGGGTCCGTTTCACCGCCTCCTTGCTGGCTTCTCTTGCTTGGAACCTGGCTACTTTACGCTGGCCTCGGGGTCTGGCCATTTACAAAGGAGTCCGAGGCGGGTTCCAGATGGAGTTGCCCCGTGTGTGAGCCTCCGTTAGTCAGCTTCGTTATCCCTTGCTACCGCCACGAAGAACACCTCGAGCAAACCCTGATGGCAATCCGACAGCAGGAAAGCCGGATCCAATTCGAGATCATTGTGGTCTATTCGGGCTGGGAATCGGCAGCAGGGCCCCTTGCGCGTGCCGGGGGGCGTTACCTCACTTATCGAGAACGGCTCTTGCCGGCAGCTGCCAGGAATCGAGGCGCGGCAGCCGCCAAGGGTCGCATGCTTGCCTTCGTCGATGCCGACGCTGCCCCTGTACCGGGATGGCTGGATCGAATGGTGGAGGAGAGCAGGGCCCACCCATTGACGATGGTGGGTGGGTTCGTAGGAAATGCGAACCCCCAGTCGACGCCCAGCCGTGTGCTTCACAGCATCGAATTCTCGCAGTTTCTTCCCGGACTCGAGGGTGGAGCCGAGGCGGGGATCTCGACTTCGAACTGTCTCTTATCAACTGAACTCTTTGGAGAGTCCGGCGGGTTTGATGAAGCGATGGCGATGTCCGAGGATTGGGAGTTTTGCAGCCGCCTCCCCCACCCCCCCCATCTCGTTTCCAGCGTCGGCGTTTTTCACTCCCATCGATCTGACTGGGATTCCGTCAAACTTCACCTGCGGCGTCTCGGTTATTGGAGTGGCCGATTAAGGCGGTCGCGTACCGAATTGTCAGGCAGTTGGTTGCGTCGTTTTCCGCCCGCCTGTTGGGCCCTAATCTTCTTGCGTTTCTTGAGGATTCAAAGAAGGTTGGGGAAAGCTCAAGCGGGGCCTGAATACCGCCGCCTTCTGGATGTACCGTGGTTGCTCGCCGGATTGTGGGCTTGGACGTCGGGGTTCTGGCGCGGAATCCGAGGTTGGCCGGAACCCACTGGGTCCTAGGAGCCTACGGCTTTTGGGGAGGCTTCTGCTGACCGGGAAACTTGAGAACCGGTCTTGGGACGGCACCCCTAGGCAACTTATCAGCCTCCTCTTTGGTAAGACCGAACAAACCTCTGGAACTATCGCTGAAAAAATTGTACAAGACCTCGATCTCAATGGCCTCCGGCTGCCCCCCATAATCTAAGTTCAGAACCAGTTTGCCGGGTAGGTTCTTCTTGATTTCGTCTCCCAGGTATTCGATCCTGAGCTCTGCCTGCTCGCCTGATTGCAAGACTTCCGGGGCCGCCACGAGTCGGAACAATGAAGCATCGTATTCTATTGAAGTCACCGAAAGCACTGCCTGGCGCTCGTTCCGGACACGGACCATTCCATCCTGGCGCGGTGAAAGGAACCAGATCTTGAGATCCGGAGGAACGACGCGCACTTCACCACTCAGGGGTTCTGGATCTGAGTTTTCAGCATTCCTTGTCAGCTGCTTGAATACTTCCGTCTGATCCACCTTCGGGACTGAAACCATCCACTGCGGGCCCTGCAAGATCCAGTCTTCAGAAAAGCCCGCCTTACCGAAGACGATTCCGTTGATTTCACGATCAACCAGGACGGTAACCCGGGCCCTACTCTCAGATTTCATCTCGATGCTCTGAAGAGTCCACTCCTGCATGATCGACTCTCGCCGAAGGATGAAGTTGTTGCGCGACGCGGGCTCGACAAACTCAAGAGCAGTGGCTTTGTCTCGCTCGACCAACGCATCCCAGTACAGGCCGACCCGGACGAAAAGTGCCTTGAGGGGATCGAGTTGCCAAGCTCCGGTAATGAGCAGCAGGGCGATGCACTGGAGCGATCTCATCAGGGCGTTCTTACTCTACGGCTGGAACCTGACGGGAAGACCCGCTGTCGGAAAGGGACCTTGGCCGAGCTTGGGAGTCAGGGTTAGGGTCTGAGTAAAACCGGTAGAAAAATTGACTACAGAGACGACACCGGTGAGACCGTCCAAACCTCTCCCCACAACGTAGCAATAGCCGTTGAACGGCTTATCGCGGTCGTTGTCGGTTACAGCCAATACATCCTGGAAGAGGAAAATCCAGCTGTTTCCCGGACCCAGAGTTCCTTGAGCAGACAACCCCACGCCGACCGTTGGATCCATCGCACTATCAAAGAAAATCAAAGTCCCGTCGAAGTCGTAACAGTAGAGTTCGACGATACCTTCCACATCGCCTCCACCCACCAGAAAGGGGGATGTGATGCCGGGCGGGAAAGATAGCGGGTTGCTGATAATAAAAGCCGAATCGAAACGCCCGGGTTCCACCACAATATTCGAAACAAACGGCGCATAAATCAGGACCGCCGAGGTGGTGTTGATACCCTGTAGGACGGGATCACTACCTGTGTTGATGGCCTGCGCCAGGCCAGTAGTACTCATGGCTCCAACCACCAGGACACTGATTAATGCTCTCATTCTTTTGCCATACCCTTCTATTTGTCCTAGCGCGAGAGTCGCACTCTCGCTGTGGCGTTCAGAGATGCTTTTGCCCCCAGAAAGTCGCACCGCTCCTAAGTCAGAGTGGGTGATCGCGGGCCTGCAGCCGACAATTTGTGAATTAGCCCGTCGGTGTATTGGGGTGCGGTTGCGAACAGGCGTCTTGTGAGTCGAGCTCGCGGAGAGAGACGGAGGGCGATGGCACGCATTGATCTCATCCTCGCGCGTCGACCTGCATCGCGTCGCGCGCCCCACAAATGGGTACGTTATTTCGGAATCGCTCGTCTAGGGAAGCCAGATCAACTCTCTCTTGCCCAACCTGGAGTAATCACCTATCAGGAGCACCGGGACCTTAGAACCAGTATCGAGGTTAGCAAAAGCGACTGGCTGCCCGTCTCGCACGTCGAAAAAAAGCAACCGATCCGCCATTTGAATGAACCGGATCTCGGGGAGGGTGCCCCCAGCATTATAAAAATCGGCTGACACCGAACCCATCCTCTGTAGAGGTGTCCCAAACCCGAATGAAAAAGCCTCCGGGCTCTCCGACCGAGCAGTCAGCACCACTTGCAATTCCGGGCCAATAATCTGAAGCTGTTTTCGGGCGTCTATCGACCCTTCCCGTGTAATGATCATCAAGGCTGGCACGATCGGGAGAACGTATTCCCGGCTATAATCCCATTTGCTGCGAACACGCTCATAAACGAAGAGGCGAGACCTTCCGGCCAGTCCAAAAAGGAGCTCGAGTTGGCCGTCACCTTCGATATCGAAAAGCACGGCTGATTGAACTTGCTTCACGTGTACGACGGTGGAGGCAACAAGCGAGAAGGTTCCCCCCCCTGAACTCTGTTCGAACAACTCAATCCCGGTGGCCGCCTCGAAAGGGATCTCACGGATCAGAAGCAAATCGTCTCGACCGTCCTGATTAGAGTCCTCGATCATGATGAAGGTATCGGGGTCAAAGTTCAGCAATGACCCGCCACCGCCTAGAAAGAGATCGAACCGGGACCCGTCCTCCAGCATGAAGCCCGACCCGCCGAAAACGGCCCGCACGATCAAATCCTCTGGACCCGAGACTCCAACCAGTAGAAAATCGAACACCGGTGCCGGCCCAGCCGTGTCAGGTGGAACAGGGTCTCCACCTTCGGTTCCGTCGATCACCTCCCCGTCCGGGGAGTCGTTACTCGGCTGCTCACCGGTATCCGGGGCATCTCCGTCGTCACTCGGAGTAGGGTCGGCAGGGGTGTCTGCCGAGTTGTCATCCAGAGCCTGATCGAAGGGATTGACGCTGGCGCCGCCGCCCCCGGCAACTCCCCGAAAGCCGGAGAACAAGAGGTTCTGGGCGGTTTCATACCCACGATCGAGCTGATCCAACTCTCCAGCCATGCCACCGCGTGCGGCCAGCCCCGGAAGCGGCTGATTCCGCCTGCTCGGGGACTGCTGGGACACTGGAGCTCTCTGGGGCGACCGATTTGGCCTCGAACGTGGAGGCGAAGCTGAAGCAGGCGCGGCCCTTTCCTCGAATTCCCCTCGTGACAATCGGGCCAGGTTGTTCTCAACTGAGCGACTGGGGCGCTCCCTATTCCGCCCGCCGCTGGAGCTTGAAGTTCGACCGGAAGAGGGTCTTGTACGGTCGTTGCCTGGGAACCGCCGTCCGATCTGCGCAGGCCTGGCTCCATTGTTTGATGAATCCAGGCTGGATGAACCTGAATTCGCTAGGCTAGACGTAACTTCGCGTGCTCCCCCCGCGGGAATCGAGTCTTCACCCGGCCAGGCTAAGATCCAAATCAGTAGCCCAAACGCGAGGAAACCGACTTTTAAAAGCCCGTTCTGACTGAGTCTCACGCGCACAACTCCTGTAGGATACTCTACCCGAACAAAGTCCCGAGCTTTTATACCGTAAATCGACTAGATAAAGCAAAGGAAGGGAAGGGATCTATGGTTACACTATTCGTACCAAATTCCCCTTGAGGGTGCTTTCTTGCAACTTTCAAAGCTCAAAATCATCTGTCAGATTGTTGCACGTGGATGAAGAGGCTGGTGTTTGCGGCTTTCCTCTGCTCGGTAGTCCGGGGGTAGGACTAAGCGTCAGCGATGCCCAAACAGCCAAGCCAGGATGAATTATCGAAGATCGTGAGTGCAGCTCAAGGCGGGTCTCTTGAGGCTTTTCAGGAGCTGTACGATCTGTTCGCAAAGGCGATCTTTAATTTCATCTGGCGTCTGGTTGGATCCAGCGAAGAAGCTGAGGACCTGACTCAGGATACTTTTATCAAAGTGCATACTGAGTTGGAAAAGCTGCGAGATCCTGCCCAGTTCAAGTACTGGGTTTATAGGATCGCCCGCAATGCAGTGTATCAGCGGTTCAGGCGGAGCCAAAAAGTGGTGACCGTCTCAATCGATGATGACGAGGTAGGGTATCACGAGATTCTGCCGACCGAAGATTCAGCGAACGATCCGGAACGGAGATTCTTATCGAAGGAACTGAATGATGTCATTCAGAACGCGCTCAAACAGATGTCACCAAAGTACCGCGATGTGTTCGTTCTCGCGGTCTTCCAGAAGTTGACCTACGAGGCGATCACTCAAGTCGTGGGACGCTCTCTCCTCTCAGTGAAGACGGACATCTACAGAGCACGATTGACAGTCAAGCAGCATTTGAATGAGTACCTGAAACGGAAACAATGAGCTGCCAGAAACATCGCTTTCAAATAATCGCCTGGGTCGATGGTAGTCTCGACGGGGACCCGGCTCTCCTCAAGGCTCATCTGGACTCATGCCCTGCCTGTTCAGAATTTCATGACCAACAGTTGGAACTCGGTTCCCTTCTCAGTGCCGCTGAGCTGGAGTTGGAACTCCCAGCAGGAATCTGGGCGGCCGTAAGGACGCATGTCGAGGTTGGAACCCGACAAGAAGTACCTCAAAGACTGGTTGATCGTTTTAGAGAGTGGATCCCACGCTGGCATAGCCCCTCGGTCCCGGCCCTTGGATGGGCCGGACTCGCAGCCGTGCTGCTCCTTTCCTTGAGTTTGTTTCAGTTGCCGTCCGGGCCCGATCCGGCCTTGATGGCCCAGCTTGATCATTACACCGTCGAGAGGTTGCAACCGGGGAATCCGTTCCTGGTTTCAGTAAAGAGATCTAATCCTTTTCTTTCTACGGATTTCAATACGAACCGCGACAATCCATTCGCGGCCATTGGGAGGCGACCATGAGAAGGATGCTCTCTGTCGTCATTATGTTGTTGCTGATTGCCCTATCTAGCGGGCCAGCGATTCTGAGTCAGGATCTTCGGAACAATTCAGAAGCGGAACAGCAGACTGCTGAGGCTTTGCCTCAAGAAGCAGACCTGAGGATTGCCGCCAGCCAATATGAAATCATCGATGTACTATTGGCCGAGGGACGGTACACAGAAGCCGTTGATGAGTTTGCGGTGATTGTCGATCTAGAGTTGGAAGGTGAGTACGAGATCCTGGTTGTTCAAGCGGCCTGGGACTTCGCAGCTTTTTTGAGAGACGAGGGGCAGTTCGAGACAGCTCATAAGATCATTAATCGGGCTTTTGAATTCGCCGTGAGCGCCGAGAACAGGTTCTCTCTCTTGATGATGCGAGGAAAGACCTTCAAAGCCCAGGGGCGCTACGACCTGGCCATCCAGGCTCTAAGAGAAGCCAGAGGTCTAAGTGTCGAAATTGGCGCATCTGTAGAGAGTTCTCGTTCCCGGACTCCCCAATAGGGCTGAACGAGTTAGCCAGCTTCCAGCGCGAACAGTCGTCTGTTTTCTTTTTTCATAACCTGAGAAATTCATACTAGCGCCGCCTTTTTGAGGCGGCGCTTTTTTCTTTCGGTGGGATAGCCAGGCTGCTCCGAAATCAAAGAGTGGCAGCTTTCCCGGTATCCCGCCTAGAAGCCTGTCCGAGTAATGGGGGGTGCGGTTGCGAACAGGGGTCTTGTGTTCAACGACAATTATTTTTGATCACCGCGACTACGATTCTTGCCCGCTGAAGTGGGTGTTTGTTTGACTTGTTTTTCTTCCTTCTTCTGAGGGCTGAAAGCCCTCTTTTCTTCTCCGGTTTTCTTGAGCGTGGGGATGGAGTGAGGGCTTGCCCGAACGGAGTTCCCACGCTTCGCGAGGCTCGGGATTGCCCTTCGAATGCTCCGCTGATTGAGCTGTATACCCTCTGGGCTTGAGCCGTTTTCTGTGTGGCCAGCAGAAGGCCTTTCGAGCGGCACCTCAGAGTCACTTCGTCTCCTTTTGGGTTCTCTGCTTGGCGGCTTCCATCCGGTAGCTGGTCACGTTCAACTCCAGGATCACGCTATGGTGAACCAGGCGGTCGATTGCCGCGGCCGTGGTCAGGGGATCCTTGAAGATCCTCTCCCAGTCCGAGAAGACCAGGTTGCTGGTCAGCAGAATCGAGCGACGCTCGTAGCGATGGGAGAGCAACGTGAAGAGAATCTCCATCTCGTCGCGATTCTGCTGTACATACCCGCTGTCGTCGATGATCAGGGCCTCGAACCGATCCAGCTTCTTGAGTTCCCTCTCCAGAGTTAGCTCGAGCTTGGCTCTCAGTAACCGCTGCACCAGCAGCGCACAGGTCGAGAACAGCACCCGCCGGTCTCGCAGGATCAACTCCTGCCCCAAAGCACAAACAAGATGCGTTTTCCCGCTTCCTGGATTACCGAACACAAGTAGATTTTCGGCTCGGTCCAGGAAGTCTCCCTCCACCAATCCTGACAACTGCCGGTCCACACTCTGCGGGAGTCGTGAGCGATCCAATGAAGTCAGGCTCTTGTCCCAGGGAAGTTTCGAGGTCCGTCGTAGTTTCTGGATCCGTAGTTCCCGTCGATCCGCGACTTCCAGCTCCGACAGAGCCAGCAGGTACTGCGGATAAGACCAGCTCTCTGTGGTCGCCAAAGCGGCCTGCGAGCCGTGATGCTCGCGGAAGGTCGGCAGGCGAAGTTCGACCAAACACTCTTTGAGTCTTTGCAGGGTGCCTCCGCTCATGGCCTCACCTCCTGCTTGTGCGTGCCGAGCAATCGGTCATAGATCTGGATGTTGATTGGTGGAACCTGGACCTGCCACCTCGGCAGAACCGGCTCTATCAGATCCTCCTTCAGGTCCTGGAACCGGGTTCGGCGGCCGCTTTCAATCCGGTTCTTCAGAGCTTGTTCGACTTTCCTTTCCCCTTCTTGGGCCGCCAGCTCCAGGATCCCCAGATACTGTCGGTCCGCCGTCTGTGGACAATCCTCTCTCAGCTCGTCGTAGGCGACTCGGAACAGGACTCCGGGAAAGAGATCTTCCCGCCAGCGATAGCGGGCAAAGGCTCCCGGCTTTCGCACCAGCGAGTGGATCACGTGCCGGTAATCGATCCGGTGCTTTCCTTCCCCCCGCAGTCGAGGCATCTCGGCTACTCGCTGCCCGCCATAACGAACTTCCACATGATCGGCATACAGTCGCGCCTCCACCTGTTCGCGGATCAAGCGGCTGTCCACCGAGTAGGTGTTGTTGCGCACTCGGATCGTGGAACTGGTTGCGACCTTCACTCGGAATCGGATGAAGTCCTCCAGGCGACGATCCGGTAGCGGCCTCATCACTTCCAGTTCTTCTCGCAGGCGTCTTTGCCGGCCAGCATTGCGTCGCTCGATGATTCTCTGGACGAACTGCTCGTAGTCCTTGCGCTCTGAGAAATCGCGACTGCCTCTGAGCAGCAGTTCCTGTTGGATGGCTCGCTTGAGCCGGTGATGCGATTGCTCGACGTCTCCGTTCTCATGAGCCTTTCCGGCTTGGGTTCGGCGGCGCTTCATTCCGTAATGATCGAGCAATGTCTGGTAGCGTTCGGTGAAGGCGCCCTTCTTGAGATTGTTGACCACAGCCGATAGACGGTCTGTTCGGTGCTCGGATGGTATCGCCCCCAGTTCCCAGATCGCGTTCTGTAGTCCCAGCGTCAAACTCTCGAAAGATTCACCGAAGCACAGGGTCGTCGTCTCCCAGTTCGAGTAGGTCAAGACGAAGTGATACAGCATATGAGGAAAGGGTTGCCCGGCAATCGTCACTCCCCAGCTGTTCATGAAAGTGAAGTCGGACTGGGCTTGATGTCCGGGCTCATGATTCTGGGGAAACATCACCTCTTTCAGCTCACCGTAGTGGGCTCTCCACTGCTTGCGCCTTCGTTGGAGCGTCCTCAGTTGTCCTTCCTCGAACTTCCCCTCGTAGATCCGATTCAGGTGGTCAAAAATAGTTGTCGCCTCCACGGTTGGAGACTGTTTCAGGATCTGATCCCTTCTATTTCGGGCCAAACGGATTCATAGGGATTCGGGCGGGTGCGCCAGGTCCGCTCTGACCGGCTTTCACTCGGCAGCTTGCCCGACTTCAAATACTTCCGTGCCGGGTTCCGCGACATGCCCGCTTTGGCCGCCGCCATCGTCAACGTCTTTTCCTTTTTCCGCAATTTCATCAGTCTCCTGATCTGCTGGTCTGTAACCATGCTTGCCATGATCCAAATCAGCTCTGAAAAAGCGGGCAGTTCTAATTGTCGTCCGGGTCCAATTCTACGTGTCGTTGATCAGGGTCCCCTGGCTTTAACCCCAGATCGAGCCAGACGGTAGTTCCGTCTTTTCGGTCAACTCGCCCTGTCAAGGCTAGTGGAACGTTGACCCACTGGTAGCCTTTGACCCCTCCGTGGCTGAGCGTATCGAGGGTAATGACTCCCGTCTGCTCCTTCAGCGGGTGGGGCTTCAGCTCGAGGCGAATGGAATCGATGTGGCTGTTGACTAGGCGGATGCCCGATGCCAACGGCTGTCTCCCCACCACCCAGAGCACGATTGTCCGATCGCGGTTCACAGAGTATAAGCGCTCTCCCGGATTGGGCCGCTCCCGGCCAGGTTGCCATTCTCGTAAACCGCGCTCCTCAGCATAACGGATGGTCTCGCGAACCATCATGAGCTCGCTACGGGCGGCGCCGATCATAACCTTGAAACGCTCGGCGAACTGATCGACTTCATTCCTTTCGCTAGAGGTAAGGTTGGTCCACGTGTTTCCCCGGCTTCCGTAGTCTTGAGTCTGAGAAACAGAGGGTCGGGCTAGAAGAACAACGAGACAACGAGTGCAGAAAAGAAACCGGATCAAAGATAGCATGAGAACTCCAGGAATGCGGGGATTGTAAGAAAGTCGAGGGCTAGGGTCAAGGGTTCCACCTCTCTTGCCCTTTTCGTTCGATTACAGTGTTGGTATCCGGATCGACCGCCCTGCCCCTCGAAGGCAGCCACAAATGGTGTAAACTGATTTACCAGCGAACTGTCCAAGGTTTTGACTGTTCGGAGCCTCTGCACTCTGCGCTAGTGCCGGGGGTTCGTGGGCAGCCAGGTCGCGATCGTGACTTCAAGGACCGGGCAGCCGGGTAAGGGAAATTCGGGCATGGGTGTGAGAAGTCTTCGCCAGAAACTGCTCTTCATCATTCTGCCGCTTTGTCTGCTGCCGCTGATCGGGATTTCTTTTTTTTCCTATTATCAGGCCAAAGGGCGAATTACCGAGGATCGGATCGCGCTCTATCTCGAGCAGATTGCCCAGGGGGTGGCCGATACGATTGGTCTGACTCTGCTCGAGAAGCGGGAAGAAACTCAGGCCATGAGCCTCCAATTCGTGGAGTTCCTGAAGAACCCCCAAGGGGATTCTCCCGTGCTGTTGCTGAACCAGTTTCTGCTCATCCACGAAGTTTATGATCTTCTGATTTTGTTCGACATCGACGGCCGGATCGTGCTTACCAATAGCATTGACCGGTCCAGTCTTCCCGAAAAGCCTGACCTGCTGGACCGCCAGGCCCTGCGCGGTCTGCGAGGCCAGGCACTCGCCGATTTCACGCTATCTGTTGATTGGTTGCAACAGGTTCGGAGTGGTCGATTTGGTTATCTTGACTGGCATCGCTCCCCTTTGGTCCACAGTCTCTACGACTATTCAAAAGATGATCTGGCGCGATCCTACAGCGTCGGTTTCGCCGTGCCGGTCTACGATTCCCGGGGCTTGGTGGTAGGCGGGTTGATGGCCCTCATGAACTGGGAATATGTTCAGGAGATCTTGGATCATCTCGAAGAGGATCTTGAATATCGATCATTGCGTTCCGGCTACGGTTTCATGTTCGGCAAGGATCGCGACACGATCATTGCCCACAAATACCGCCTCAACCGCATGCTGCCGAACTTCCCACCTCAGGATCTGCTGATCTTGAATAACTATGAAACGAGTCTGACGCGTGACCACCAATTGGTTCGCCTCTCGGAGGCGGTCGAACAGGTCATGCGAACTGATCCTATTCAGCGAGTGGCCACCAATGTTGAGTACGAGTATCCCCCCGGGTCCGAGAAGATCAGCGGCCTGGCAGCAATCGATCATGTGTATTTTGAGTGGTTGTGTGGTGTCGGCATTAACAACGAGGAGATATTCGCGCCCGTCCAGGAGCTAAAGAATGTGTTGGTGGCGGCGGCTCTCGCCTCTTCCCTTTTGATTGCTGTCCTGACGTTTGCCATTGCTCGGAGCATCACCACTCCTCTCAAGAAGTTGACGGTGGGCGCATCGATCATCGCTGGCGGCGACTTGAGCCAGAGGGTTGACGTTTCGACTCGGGATGAGACGGGCGAGTTGGCCCGCACCTTCAACGAGATGGCTGAATCGCTCCAGGAGAGAAGCCAGGCTCTGATCGACTTGAACCGCCGCCTGGAAGAGAAAGTCGAAGAGAGAACTCGAGCTCTGCAGCAGAGTCATCGTCAGGTCGAGAGCGCCTACGAAGAGCTGAAGGAAGCTCAGGTGCAACTCGTTCAGAGCGAGAAGATGGGCTCGCTTGGCCAGTTGGTAGCCGGGATTGGCCACGAGATCAAAAATCCGCTCAACTTCATCTACGGCAACACCGATTTCTTGCGCAGTTACATCCGAAGTCTGAAACAACTCCTGGGCGAGTACGAACAAGGAGTGAAAGAACCCCCGTCTGGAGTCACCGAGTTGAAGAAGCGGATCAACTATGACTTCCTGGTCAAGGATCTAGACACGTTGGTTGCCAATTTCGAAGAGGGGGCCAAGCGCATCAATTCGATCATTTCCGACCTGCGAGCTTTCTCGCGCATGGATAGCGATGAGATGCGTCCCATCGATATTCACGAGCCCCTCGAATTGGCTTTGAACCTGCTGAAACACGAGTACCGAGACCATATCCAGATCCATCGGGAGTACGGGAATCTCCCGCAAGTCTCCTGTCACTCCGGAAAGATGAGCCAGGTTTTCATGAATGTCCTGGCCAATGCCTGTCAGGCCATCGACGGAGGCGGTAATATCTGGATCCGGACCACCCTGGTGGACAACAAAGTAGCGATAGAGATCGAGGACGATGGCCCTGGAATTGCTCCCGAAGTCGTCAACCGTATCTTTGAACCCTTTTTCACCACAAAAGCGGTGGGTGATGGAACCGGTCTCGGTCTGAGTATCTCCTATGGCATCATTCAACAGCATAGCGGACGAATCTTTGTCTCCTCGCCGGCCGCCAAAGGCGGCACCCGCTTCATGATCGAACTTCCGGTAACGAAATGAACCAGCCACGGCACTTACTCCTGGTCGTAGACGACGAAGAAGCCAACTTGCAGAAGCTGGTGAGGACACTTAGGCCGGATTACCCGGTACAGCAGGCAAGTTCGGGCAAGCAAGCCCTCGAATTGCTGAAGAAGCATGCCATCTCGGCGGTCATCACTGATCAGCGGATGCCTGGCATGTCGGGCGTCGACCTGCTCCGCTCCTCTCTCCAAATTCGACCTGATGTTGTGCGTATCATCTTGACCGGCTACACAGATTCAGAAGACATCATCAATGCCATCAACGAGGGGCACGTGCATCGTTACATTACCAAGCCCTGGGATCCCCATTCTCTGAAGCAGATGGTGGATCAGGAGCTGCGGCGCTGGGATCTGGAGCGAGAGAATGATCGCCTAGCGGCCGAATTGAAGCTGGCTAATGGACGTCTCTCAGAAGAAAACCAGCAGCTGCGAGAGGAGGTCCGTCTACTCAGCAAGGGAACCGATACCTTCATTTGCCGAAGCCAGGCCATGCGGGACTTGATTTCGATGGTGGATCGAGTGGTTCAGACCGATTCGACAGTCCTCGTCCAGGGGGAGACCGGCACCGGGAAGGAAGTTCTGGCTCGCTATATCCATCAGCATAGCTTGCAGGCTGACGAAGCCTTCATCCCGGTCAACTGTGGAGCGGTGCCTCAAGATCTGACGGAAAGTGCCTTCTTCGGGCACCGTAAGGGTTCCTTTACAGGTGCGACGGAAGATCGTAAGGGCTACTTCGAATTGGCGAATAACGGAACGCTCTTTCTGGATGAGATTGGAGAATCGCCTCTCGATCTCCAGGTCAAGCTCCTTAGAGTACTGGAAGACGGCGTGATTATGCCGGTGGGCGCCCAGGCGAGCAAGCGGATCAAGGTTCGCTTGATCGCATCCACCAACCGGAATCTAAGCCAGATGGTCGAGGAGGGCACATTTCGCCAGGATCTTTTCTTTCGACTCAATGTCTTCTCCGTCTTCATTCCTCCGCTACGCGCTCGTCCCGATGATATCGATGCTCTGGCAGCCCACTTTCTAGAGCGAGCGGAACAACGAGTCAATAAGGCGCTGCAGGGTTTCTCTCGTCCGACCCTGGATTTGCTTCAGAATTATCCTTGGCCGGGCAATGTGCGGGAACTCGAGAATGAAGTCGAACGGCTGGCAATCCTGGCCGAGCCCAACTCGACTATCCAGCATTCTCTGGTTTCCGAAAGGGTTCGCTTCTCGCGCCGCACAGGGACTAAGTCTTCACTCAAGGAGCAGTTGGCCGAGCTGGAGCGGAGGCTCATCCTGGAAGCTCTTCACAAGCACGATTTCAATAAGAGTCGGGCCGCTGGCTCACTCGGCATCACCCGCCAGACGATCATTTCCAAGCTCAAGATCTATGAGCTGAAGCGTAAAGTTGTCCAACAGTGAGCGTTAATTGTTTTTACGCCCAGTATCTGTATTGTTTCCAATAGGTTAGTCCACTATGCCTCCCCTGGACGTGTTAACTGTCTTAACGCCGTTACTCGTCCCAACTTTGTGAAATCCTTGAAACTAGGGCATTTCAAGGTTTGGCACGCGGCTTGCTTCATATTAAGCCGGAGGTTATGGAAACAATGGGTACTTACATCGCAGCAGCGGCACCATTTGAAGCGAATTTGATGGCTCGGGTACGGGCTCGAGATGAGTACGCCTTTCATGAACTCTTCTCGCGTTTCCGTACCCGAATTCACAGGACGGCCATGAAGATCCTCAAGGAAGAGCAGTCGGCTGAGGATGCAACCCAGGAGACGTTCATGAACATCTACCGGGCGGCAGACAAGTTCCGGGGTGACTCAAAAGTGGGGACCTGGATCAACCGCATTACTGTGAATGTCTGCTTGGAGATCATCCGGAAGAACAAGAAACATGCGAAGCGGGTCGAAGCAGATATTGCCGACGATGTTAGACTGCCCGATTTGAAGACCCCTACACCCTTCGAGAGCATGAGGCAGCTCGAGGTTCGGCGGCGAGTCAAAGGAGCGATGGACCGCCTTGGGAGCAAGCACTATCACGTGGTCCGGTTGCACGACCTCGAGGGCTTCACGATTCGGGAGATCGCCGAAAAGCTGGGTGTAGCAGAAGGAACTGCGAAATCCAGGCTCTTTTATGGGCGGGAAGATCTGAAACGACTCCTGAGGCAGGATTTCATTCGAGATGCGGCCTGAGAAAGGATCCAGGGGTCCAAGGGTCCAATTCCCAACCCTACGGGTGCTAGAAAGAGAACCTTAGCTTTCGGCCCAGACGGAATGCCGTGGAGGCTGGCCGACCTCTTTAACCCACACCGGCATTACCTGCACTCCCCCTGGGGCGGCCCGTAGTGGTCGCCCCCCCCTCCCTTCTAGGAACAGGGTCCAAGGTCTCCCTTCTCCCAAATGTGGGAATTGGACCCCTGAAACCTTGGACCCTTTCTCCCGAACGGCTATAATCAGATCCTTCCGCGGAGCACCAGGTGACACACTTTCTGCTGCAAGAGGCGTCCTCGCCGACTGAACCGACCCTTCTTTTTCATGTGCGTATCGATGTTCGCGACATTCGCTCGGGTTGTTCTAGATCGCAGGAGGTTTACTTTCGGGCTGAATGGGATCCGGAGATACCGCTTCTGGAGGGCGATTTGAGCTGGACGCCGGATATGGTGACGCGGGTCCCGAGGGATCGACTGTTGGAGATCGCCCCCCCACGAATCGTCAGAATACCCTCGCAAGCGGATGAGTGGATACGGCGGTTTCTGGAACGCTACTACATCCTTCGCATCTGGCAGCATCGGGAGCTCGAGACCTTCTCTGAGCCGAGTGAAACACTCGAGGACTTCATCCAACGCTGTCGCGATCTGCTTCAGATGCAGCGGAGTGAGAAGATGCGCAAAGTCAGTGAGATCATGTATCACCGTTTCTTCCAACTTCATAGAAGGGCCATCGGGGCAGCTCAAGAAGACGATGTTCCCGATCAGATGGCAGCCCGTATGAGGAGCGAGCTGGACGAGGTCTTTGCCAGTGGAAGAGGGGATCTCAGCCGGCTCTTCCTGCGCGATGACGCCAGCCAAAAGAGGGAGCTAGGGGAGGGTTGGCGAGTTGATTTCCTGCCTCAAATTCAGGAAAGATTGGACGATTTTCGAATCCGCCTGCTAACCCGATACAACGCAGTTGTCTCCGAATTTGAGGAGCGCGCCTGTCGAGTCGATTCCTTCCAACTCCCGATTACGCGCAACTCAGTTGATATCCTGTCTCAGAGTATTGTGTGGGACTAGTGAATTATGCGAGCGATGGAGCGGAGATGGGAAAGGAAATGATTCTCCTCGCGATGAGCGGTGGAGTCGACAGCTCGACGGCTGCTGTGCTGCTGGCCGAGCAGGGATGGTCGCTGGTTGGCTGTACCATGCAGCTCTGGGACTATCGCCGAAATCCGAAACGCGACGGTGAGCATCAGTTTGGAAGCTGCTGCTCCCTGGATGACGTGTACGATGCTCGCCGGGTCGCGGAGAAGCTGGGCTTCCCTTTTTATGTCCTCAACCTCGAGGACGAATTTGAGCGGCGGGTGATCGAGCCGTTTATTGCCGACTATCTGGAAGGTCGGACTCCCCTTCCTTGCACACGTTGCAATACGTTTCTCAAATTTGACAAGCTTCTCGACTTCGCTCGTCAGGTTGGGGTCTCACGGGTGGCCACCGGGCATTACGCGCGAGTTCGAGAACGAGACGGCGAATGGGAACTGTGGCGAGGGCTGGATCGAACCAAAGACCAATCTTTCTACTTGTTCGAGCTGAGGCAGGAGCAACTAGCTCAAATCGAGTTCCCGGTGGGGGACTTCGAAAAGAGCAGGATTCGCGAGGTCGCCGAGCGTAGCGGACTCTTGGTTGCCGGGAAGCCTGACAGTCAGGAAATTTGCTTCGTCCCTGATCGAGACTACTCGGGTTTTATCCAGCGCCATGCCGGGGAGATCAACTCTGATTTCTTGCCGGTGCTGGAGCAACAGCAACGACCGGGCCCCATCTTGCACCTGGATGGACGCTGTCTGGGGACCCATGATGGGATTTATCGTTATACAGTGGGCCAGCGAAGGGGACTCAAGGTCGCTCACGAAAAGCCCCTCTACGTGGCCGGACTGGACGCTGCCAGGAATGCCGTGATTGTGGGCTATCGGCAGGATCTGTTCAGCGCGGGTCTTCGGGCACAGGGTGTGCACTGGATTTCAGGAAGAGCTCCTACGGAGGAGATGCGGGTAGCAGTCCAAATCCGAAGTCGACATAATGCAGCTCCGGCTGTCGTCCGCGGCGTCCCGGCTTCCCCGGGATGCGTCGAGGTCCTTTTCGATGAGCCACAGATGTCGGTTACTCCGGGGCAGGCAGCGGTCTTTTATCGGGGGGATCAAGTTCTGGGCGGTGCATGGATTGTGGAAAAGATGACCCCGGCGGGCTCATGACCGCAGCCGGAAGCTCTACCCGAATCATGGTGGTTACCGGGGAGACTTCCGGCGAACAGCACGCGGCCCGCCTCTTGGACGCTCTTCGCGAGGTGTGTCCCGAAAAGGATCTTGAATTCCGCGGAACCGGTGGGCGACTGCTCGCAGAGCGGGGAGTCCGCTTGCTGGCCGATACCCGGGATCTGGCCGCGATCGGGCCCCTGGCAGCCCTCTCTAATCTTTCCAATTATCTGCGAACTTTCCGCCGGCTGACTCAGCTGGCGACGGCTTGGCGCCCTCGGGTCGTGTTGTTAGTCGATTTCCCTGAGTTCAATCTTCGCCTGGCGAAACGCCTTTCGGGGCTTGGAATACCCATCTGCTATTTCATTTCGCCCCAGCTCTGGGCCTGGAGGGAGGGCCGGGTCGAATCAGTGCGTCGATATGTTGATCAAATGCTCGTGATCCTCCCCTTTGAGGAGCAGTTCTATCAGAGACTCGGAATCGAGGCTCACTTCGTGGGCCATCCTGCAGTCCATCTTCGGGCTTTTCGCAAGCGGAGCGAGGCACCGGCGAGTCGTCCTCTGATCGGGCTCATGCCAGGGAGCCGTGGAGGCGAGATCCAGAACATGCTGGGCCTCTTTCTGGAGGCCTGCCAGCTGATTGCGGCCCGCAGGCCAGCCGACTTCAGAGTCCTGGTCGCTCCCGATCTCGATCTCTCGCAGGTTCAACACCAAATCCGCCGGCTTCAAGCTGCAACTCGATCCGCAACGCCCCTCGAAGTGCGGCAGGGGCCGGTCGAGGAGCTGTTGCCGGACTGTGACTATGCGATAATCAAGAGCGGAACCTCGACCCTGCAGTCGTTGATCCTGGAAGTACCATTCTCAATGGTTTACAGGATGCCGGCCCTGAGTTACTGGATGTTACGGCCTCTGGTCAATACTCAAAGTTATTGCCTGGCCAACCTGATTGCCGAGGAACCAATTGTGCCGGAGTTCGTCCAGGGAAGGGCGCGGCCCGAATTGATCGCGGAGCATGCTTTAAGCTTGCTTGGAGCTCCCGCGAAATGGAAGCAATTGAAACAAAACCTGAAAAATGCATCTGAGAAGCTAGGCACAGAAGATTCATACCGGCGAGCATCCGGGTATTTGATAGATCTACTCGAGGATGGTTGAGAATCATGAGATCGCTGATCATTTTGCTGACGATAATCGCAGCCACCGCCGTTGGAGGGTTCGCCCAAGACGCCGCTCCCACCGGTCCACGACTCGATGTTTCACAATACGACATCGAGGTCGAGATCATCCCGGAGAACAGCTTTCTCAAAGGGACCACGACGATCCACTTTCGGGTCTTGGCAGACTCCCTGGCGCTCCCCTTTGAATTGAATAGCCGTCTCAGTCTGGCTCGAGTGGTCGATCCAGATGGCGTGACCTACACGGCCCGCTTCGACAACTTCAACAGCAACCGGATGCTGGTGCGGGGGGATGGGCCCTTTCGGGCGGGCACCGAGCACACCTTGGTCTTCACTTATGATGGGACCCTGGATCGGGAGGAGTTTGCCTATCTGGATAACGTGCGGCGGGACGAAAAGGCCGTCGTTCACCCGGATGGGGCGCTTCTATTTACTGAAGGGCTTTGGTTCCCAGCACACAACCTGCCGCTTGACCGAGCCACGGCGACGGTTCGAGTCTCCGTTCCACTGGGTTTTACCGTGGTGGCTGCGGGGAAACTCCAGCCACTTGAAACGGAGGGCATCAGCGAAGTCTTTACCTGGATCAACGAGCAGCCCACCGCGCGCTTCCCGGTGACAGTTGCCCGCTATTATCGCCAGCAGTTCGAGAAGATGATCCCCATGACTTTCTTTGTCACCGAAGATTTCAAAGGGGATCTCGAGCCGGTGGCCGATCTGGTAAGCAAGTTAATCGGCTACTACAGGAGCCAGTATGGCGGGGACACCGGTCCTCAGCATCTGAACCTCGTCGAAGTCGGGAACGTGAATCTGCCGGATGCCGAGGCACCCGGCTTGATGTTGCTCGAGTCGGATGTTCTGAAACGTCTCGAGAACATGCTCTTTGAAGCGGCTCGTCGGACCGCCTTTCACTGGTGGGCGACTGAGATCTTCCCGGCTTCGGTAGGAGATGTCTGGCTGAGCGATGCCTTTGCAACCTATGCGGCCCTGGGCTACCTGGAGCAAGAGCGTCCAGACCAGTACGAAGCTCAATTAGCCCGCTTGGCCATCGACGCACTCAAGTACGAAGAGAGAGCCCCGATTTCAACCGGGCTCGAGTTGGGAGCCGGGACAGCCCCCTATCAGTCGATTATCGAATCCAAGGGGGCCTGGGTGCTCTACATGCTCCGTCAGCTGATTGGAACTGATACTTTCAGCAAGATTTTCACTGACTGGTTCGGACAAGTGCGGAGACGGCCGGCGAATACCTCCGATTTTCTGGAATTCGTGAACCAGCGGACAAGCGAGGACTATCGCTGGTTCTTTACTCAGTGGGTCGATTCGACGGGGGTCCCGGAATTCGAGGTGGATTACCGCGTCTTGAAGCTGACGGCAGGGGGATTCGCTGTGCGAGGTCAAATCAAGCAGGATCTCGAACTCTTTCGAATGCCGGTTGATGTGAGAATCGAAACCAAAGGGCAGCCCGAGGAAAAGAATATCCGGATCACCGGAAAAAGTACTTCTTTTCGCTTCCAGACCGAGACTCTTCCCGTCAAGTTCGAGCTGGACCCCAGAGGAAAGATCCTCCATGAAAGCGAGCGGATGCGAGTCCTGGTGCATTTGGCATTGGGCGAAGAGTATCAGGCTCAGGACGAGTATGTGACAGCGATTCGCGAGTTTGAGAAGGCCAAGGCTCTCGCTCCTCTCAACTCGCAAGCTCACTATCGCCTGGGGGAGACCTTCTTCCTGCAGCATAGCTACAGCAATGCCGCCAACAGTCTCCGCGATGCTCTCAACGGCAATCTGCAACCCGATTGGGTGCAGGTCTGGACTCACCTTCATCTGGGCAAGATTTTCGATATTTTGGGCCACCGGACGCGGGCCTTAGCGGAGTATCAGAAGGCCGCCAATACCGAGAATGACCATCTGGGCGCCCAGGCCGAAGCCCAGAAATACCTGAAGGAGCCGTATAACAGGCCACGCTCCTTGATCAACTAGCCACGGAGAAATGCAAGCGCAGAGACAGGGAGTCAATGTAGATCGACCGCCGAGCCGACGAGGCCGAAGTGAGGGTCTCGGAGCCGCAAGCGGAGCGCCGCGTCGGTCTTAAGCGGAGTTTCGTGCTCTTCGCACCTCGAACTTCGCACCTCGCCTCCTCCCTCTCTCTTGACTCTTCCGCCCATTTCTTGGTAGCCTTTTCGTTTCCAAGTGATCTTTGACAACTAGGCGAGGAAGGGCTCTTAAAGAAAATTTGAGAGTTTGATCCTGGCTCAGAATCAACGCTGGCGGCGTGCCTAACACATGCAAGTCGAACGCGAAAGTCGTCTTCGGATGGCGAGTAGAGTGGCGAACGGGTGAGTAACGCGTGGGTCACCTGCCCCGAGATGGGGGATAACCCGGGGAAACCCGGGCTAATACCGCATAAGCCTTAAGAGGGAAAGCCTTCGGGTGTCTTGGGAGGGGCCTGCGTCCGATTAGCTAGTAGGTGGGGTAAGAGCTCACCTAGGCTACGATCGGTAACCGGTCTGAGAGGACGGACGGTCACACTGGGACTGAGACACGGCCCAGACTCCTACGGGAGGCAGCAGTGGGGAATTTTGCGCAATGGGGGAAACCCTGACGCAGCAACGCCGCGTGGAGGAAGAAGGTTTTCGAATCGTAAACTCCTGTCCGGAGGGAAGAAAAAAATGACGGTACCTCTGGAGGAAGCCCCGGCTAACTCCGTGCCAGCAGCCGCGGTAATACGGGGGGGGCTAGCGTTGTTCGGATTTACTGGGCGTAAAGGGCGCGTAGGCGGTGGGAGAAGTTTTGGGTGAAAGCCCCCGGCTCAACCGGGGAAGTGCCTGGAAAACCATCTGACTAGAGTGCTGGAGAGGCAAGCGGAATTTCTGGTGTAGCGGTGAAATGCGTAGATATCAGAAGGAACATCGGAGGCGAAGGCGGCTTGCTGGACAGACACTGACGCTGAGGCGCGAAAGCTAGGGGAGCAAACGGGATTAGATACCCCGGTAGTCCTAGCCGTAAACGATGGGTACTTAGTGTAGGGGGTTTTTGAAGTCCCTCTGTGCTGGCGATAACTCGTTAAGTACCCCGCCTGGGGAGTACGATCGCAAGATTGAAACTCAAAGGAATTGACGGGGGCCCGCACAAGCGGTGGAGCATGTGGTTTAATTCGACGCAACGCGAAGAACCTTACCGGGGTTTAAACTGGGGTGGAAGTTAGCAGAGATGTTGATGTCTTTTACGAGACTGCCTCAGAGGTGCTGCATGGCTGTCGTCAGCTCGTGTCGTGAGATGTTGGGTTAAGTCCCGCAACGAGCGCAACCCTTGTCTGTAGTTGCCATCAGGTAAAGCTGGGCACCCTACGGAGACTGTCGGCGAGAAGCCGGAGGAAGGTGGGGATGACGTCAAGTCCTCATGGCCTTTATGCCCCGGGCTACACACGTGCTACAATGGGCGGTACAAAGAGTCGCCAACTCGCGAGAGTGAGCCAATCTCAAAAAGCCGTTCTCAGTTCGGATTGCAGTCTGCAACTCGACTGCATGAAGTTGGAATCGCTAGTAATTGCGGATCAGCACGCCGCGGTGAATACGTTCCCGGGCCTTGTACACACCGCCCGTCACATCACGAAAGTGGGCTGCACTAGAAGCCGTTGAGCTAACCCTTTGGGAGGCAGACGTCGACGGTGTGGTTCATGATTGGGGTGAAGTCGTAACAAGGTAGCTGTAGGAGAACCTGTGGCTGGATCACCTCCTTTCTAACAGAAAGCCCTCCTGTGAGAAATCACGGGACAATTCCAAAACTGGAAGACTGAAGTGCGAAGATTTCTTTGCAGATCGGAAACCCGGTTTTGGAATCAAGATCCGGAGTGCGAAATTTCGAAACTCGTACTTCGAACTTGTTCACAAACAAAATCCTTTCCTCGCCTGGTTGTCCAAGATCACTCAGGCAGCTTCTCAATCCACCCTTCCTTGCGATAGTTTCCTGCAACTCCTGGGCTCGCAACCGATCGGCTTCGTGGCCCACGGCGGAACTGGCTTCGCGCAGGTCGCGGAGACGCAAAGGTCGCAGAAAACGGATTAGATCGAGCGCCGGTCCTGCGGTTCGAGCACTGAATAGCAGAGCGCCCTGGCGGCAGCCCGGGGCGGGAAACCTGATCGTGTCGACTCCGGCACTCAGGAAACCTATGTGAAGTCTCTTCAACATCTTGCCGACGCGGCGCCAAATCGCCGCCTTGCGTAGAATAGGACGAGGTCACGACTTCATGGGAAATGAACTCTTGCAGCAGATCGGATGGCTCTGGATTCCGCTCGCCTAGTTGGCCGTCGCCAGTATCACTTTGCTAGTCGCCATGTCGCGCGGCCTTCCCCAAATCCGCTGGCTTCTCGCCGCCTTCCTGGTGGCTCCCCTGGCTCTTATCGGCTGCTGTTTACCTCGCAAATGGCTCTTTCCCCTGGGCCTGACCCCGGAGGAGCCCAAGCACCGCGGTCCTGCACTCAAAATTCCCCCCGAGAAACTCCTAGCCGGTAAAGCCCTCGTTGGAGAAGTCCGCCAACTGCGACAGAAAGGGCAACTCCAGGAAGCCGCCGACCTGCTCGAAGTGCTAATCGACGTGGCGGAAGAAACCTCCCGTCGATCGCGCTCCGATATACCCTTCTGGTACTACGAGGAGCTCGGACGCATCCGCCGGACTCAAAAGGATTCCAAGCGCGAAAAAAAGGTGTTGGCACGATTCCTGGCCCAGACCACCGGCAGCCATCCCAAAGTAGAGAAGAGATTCCAACGACGAATCGCGCAGCTTTAACCCGGAGCTTGTATTCGCAATAGCCGTCCCCACTCTTCCACAAATCTCTCCGAACTGGATAACTCCACGCTACGACCCACATCTCTCCTCGCTACTGCGAAGACAAGCTCCGGGTTAAGGTGAAACTCGAATCCGGATGACAACCTGGGAGGTTATCCTACGAGGCTCCGCCCGAACCGTCCTGCAGGCTTGGGCAGATCGCCCTTGTAGGCCGAGCACCTTGCTTGGCATTTCTGGATTTCCAAGTTTCTTTCACGCATGATCCGGCGCAGCCGGAGGATGGGCTGACCTGAAACTGGATTTCGAAGATTCCTCCCCTGTTGTGCCTCGGGCTCGGTCGCGCCAGGCAAGCCCAGAAAAGGCGTTCCGTAACCGATTCTTCACCATCATCGTAGAAGCTACTAGCCCGAGTCCGCTACAATCAGAGCGAATTCTTCTCAAGGAGGCGAAGTTGAGAACCAGAGTCGCGCGAGCAACCGTCCTTTTTATTGCACTTCTACTGATCAGTGCCGTAGTCATGGCGGAGAACTGGCCCCATTGGCGCGGACCCAACCGCAATGGAGTCGTTGAAGAGAGCAACTTGCCGGTCAAGTGGACAACCACCGAAAACATAGCCTGGAAGATCGAAATGCCTGCCTGGAGCGGCGCCACTCCCATCATCTGGGGAGATTTACTCTTCTTGAATATGGCGGAAGGTGGAGATCGGGTCGTGAGCCGACGGCGCAGTCGGCGTGGACGGGGCGGCCCCGGACCCGGAGGCACAGGACAGCGTCCGCCGACACCCCCGGCGCCTGAAGAAGAAAAACCCGAAGATCCAAGAGCCAAGCAGCTCTCTCTCTGGTGTCTGAACAAGACCTCGGGCGAAGTTGTCTGGAAGCGCAGCTTGGGCGGCGGGAATCACCAGGAACGGAAGCAGAACATGTCTTCTCCTTCTCCGGTGACCGATGGAAATCACGTGTGGGTCATGACGGGGACGGGGATCCTCAAAGCTTTTGATTTCCAAGGAAATGAGAAGTGGTCGCGCAACATTCCGGCCGACTACGGAGATTTCGGGCTGAACTGGGGCTACGCCTCATCCCCGCTGTTACATGAAAACAAGCTCTACGTGCAGGTGCTTCATGGAATGAAAACCGATGATCCCTCCTACGTCCTGGGGATCAACAAAGAGACGGGCGAGACCCTCTGGAAGGTGGAACGTCCGACCGATGCGGTGATGGAGTCGCCCGATTCCTACACCACTCCGGCCTTGCTACAATATGACGGAAAGACAGAGATTGTCATCACCGGTGGCGACTATGTGACGGGACACGACCCCAAGACGGGTGAAGAGCTGTGGAGAGCTGGAGGGCTCAACCCGGAAAAGCGCCGCAACTATCGTATCGTGGCCTCTCCGGTGGTGGAGGGCGACCTGATTATTGTTCCCACCAGACAGAATCCGCTGCAGGCTTTTCGGGCCGGCGGGCGGGGCGATATCACGGAGTCTCATCTGCTGTGGTCTTCTCCCGATGGGCCCGACGTACCCACTCCGGTGACAGATGGGCGCTACTTGTTCGTCCTGGGGGACCGAGGAGTCATGCACAGCTTCGAGCTGAAGACCGGAAAGACCGTGTGGGGTCCGGAGCGAGTGCGGCCCGGGATCTATTCCGCTTCTCCAGTGATGGCGGACGGAAAGATCTATGTGACCAGCGAAGACGGGGTGACTACGGTGATCGCAGCCGGTCCCGAGTTCAAGATTCTGGCCGAGAATGAACTGGAAGGCTACACTCTGGCCTCTCCTGCGGTGTCGGACGGTCACATTTACATCCGCACCGAAAACTTTCTCTACGCAATCACAAGCCAGTAGCGTAGGCATCTTGCCTGCCAGAGTAGCCCAGGCATCTTGCCTGCCAAGTAGCGCAGGCATCTTGCCTGCCAGAGTAGCGCGGGCATCTTGCCTGCCAAGTACCCCAGGCATCCTGCCTCTGTCCGGACCTACACAGAGCGTGGTCTTGGAGGCTGGCGGCCTCAGGCTAGTAACCTGAAACTTGAATCCGGATGACAACCTGGGAGGTTATCGTACAAGGCTACGCCCGAGGCGTCCTGCAGGGTTGAGCAGATCGCCCTTGTAGGCCGAGCACCCTGCTTGGCATTTCTGGATTTCCAAGTTTCTTTCACGCATGATCCGGCGCAGCTCGAGGCACCGCTAAGCAGCTCGAGGCACCACTAACCTGAAGCCTTAATCCGGACGACAACCTGGGAGGTTATCCTACAAGGCTTCGCCCGAACTGTCCTACAGGCCTGGGCCGACCGCGCCCTTGTACCCCAAGCACCCTTGCTTGGCTTGTCCGGAAGTTCCTGAATTATTCGGGCTAATTCGCGGCATGAGATCTCCGCTTTGCTGGGCGCTGCCCATAAAGTAATGTCGATCACAGAAAAATCTTGCTCGCGAGTCCAGACTTTCATATCATTAAGACGCCGGAGGGAGCGGAAGCTTCTGCCAATCAATCTTAGGCTCTGCGTGAATTCCGACCCGTGCAGAGTAAGCTCTGAACCGTTGAATGCTTGATTGCTACACAAGCGCAACGACTCTCTAGGTTATTTGGAGGAGGCTCGAAGAAGCGATGATGAAAGCGAGAAGTGCTCTAATTCTACTAACCGTTCTGGTGCTTGTGCTGACTCCGCTGGTGGCGGCAGAGCGCAAAACTGACGGCGCCAAGCAGCGAGCCATTGCGACTGCCGTTGTGGCAAATTCAGGCATCGATTGGCAACCCAATCGCGATTACGAAGGAGCCGAGCTGGTCGTCTCGGGCCCCGACGGGGAAATCTTCCGGGGTTCCTTTGCCGCCGGAATGCCTCTTTTCTATGATTTCCTCGACACTGACGGAAATCCGCTCCGCGATGGAGCGTATCACTATGAGTTGGTTTTTCGACCGGTGATCAGCCTCGAAGTACGGGAGCAGATGAGATATGCCCGCGAGTCTGGCGATGAGAGCATCATTGATGAGCTGCGGCGGGAAGGATTACTTCCCAGCGAGAGGATGGCTTTCAGCGGTCGCTTCGCCCTGGTGGATGGCTTTGCGGTTGACGCGGACTTGCCGGAAGAGCGGTCGCGCAGCGGCAACGGAGCCGGTGATGATCCCGGATTTGGCGGAATCCGACCTCAGGACCAGGTCATTCTGGATGACCTGATCGTAGACGGAAGTGCCTGTATTGGGTTTGATTGTGTGAACGGCGAAAGCTTTGGCTTCGACACGATCCGGATCAAGGAGAACAACCTGCGCATCCGGGCTGTGGACACCAGTCCGACGGCCAGTTTCCCCTCCAGGGATTGGCAGCTCACCTTCAACGATTCCTCCAACGGCGGCGCCAACAAGTTCTCGGTTGACGACATCGACGGCGGACGCACCCCCTTCACCATCGAAGCCAGCGCCCCCAGCCATTCGCTCTATGTGGATGACGGTGGACGCCTCGGATTGGGCACCTCGACCCCGGTAGTAGACGTTCACATTTAGAGCGGCAACACTGCGACTCGAGCAGGACGGCTCCTCCGGTTTCACCCCCCAGACCTGGGACGTAGCTGGCAACGAAGCCAATTTCTTCATCCGCGACGCCACCAACGGCAGCACGCTGCCGTTTCGGATCTTCCCCGGCGCCCCCAGCAACGCTGTCAATATTGAGGCGGGTACTAGTGATGTAGGGCTCGGAGATACATCGCCGGATGCGGCGTTAGAAGTCGAAAGAAGCAATGGAACAGCCCAAATCCTGGTCACGGAAGCGAACGGCACAGACACCGCCCGAACGCTCTTGTCGCTGACTAACAACGGAACCGTGCGGATCGATCTTAACGATTCGAGCGTGGGTACAGACTTCTGGAGAATGGCGGCGGAAAACGACCTGGGTCGATTCGTCATTACCCGATCGGGGACGGCAGTTACTGAGTTGGAGTTGGACTCCAGCGGAAATCTGACCATCCAGGGGCAGTGTTCCGAGGGTGTAACCGGCAGCTGCGCCGACTACGTCTTCGAGCCGGACTACGTTCTGCCTTCGTTGCAGGAACTCGAGGCGTTCATCGCCGAGAACAAGCATCTTCCGAACGTCCCGAGCACCGAGGAGATCAAGGCCAAAGGGCTCAACGTCCAGAACTTCCAGGGACGACTGCTCGAGAAGATCGAGGAGTTGACGCTCTACACACTGCAGCAGGAAGAGGCAATAAAAGCGCTCAAGGCCCGACTGGAAGCACTCGAGAAGAAATAGCCTCTTTGGTTCAACAGGCAAAAAGCGGTTCGCCGGATCCAATCCGGTCTGGCTGCTTTTTTTCGTATGAACCGCTCGATTGCCCCCAAGGTTGCGGTGGGGCGGCATTTCCAGGTTTGATCTCCCGTCGCTGGCAAACTATGATCGTCGCATCTGATGGCGCGGATCGGCATACTGCAACCGGTTTTCCTTCCCTGGCTGGGGTACTTCGAACAGATGGCCCGCGTCGATCACTTCGTTTTCCTGGACGACGTTCAATACACCGCTCAGGACTGGCGAAACAGAAACCGGATCAAGACGGCCTCGGGTTCGATCTGGCTGACTGTCCCGGTGAAAGGACACCCCCTGGGAGCGCTGATTCGAGGAATCGAGATCAACCAGGAGCAGAAATGGCTCAGAAAACACCTTCTCTCGATCGAACAGAACTACCGGAATTGCCCCCACTTCCAACCTTTCTTTCGTGAGTTGTCGGGGGCGTTGAGCGCCCCGACCGGGTCCCTTCTCGAGTTCGATTGTCGACTCATCCGGTTGATGTGCAGATATCTGGAGATTGACACCCCGACTTCGTTCTCGTCCGAGGTGCCCAAGGCGACGAGTGTTGGATTCGTCACAGGTGTGGAGGCCGATGATCCGAACCAGCGACTGATCGACATTTGCCGCTACTTCGAGGCAAAAACGTTTTACGAGGGAGCAAAAGGTGCCGATTATATTGACCTTGAGCGATTTGCGAGGGAGGGCATCGAAATCGTTTTCCAGCGCTACCGGCACCCGACCTACCCACAGCTCTTCGGGGATTTCCTTTCTCATCAATCAGCCATCGACTTGATCATGAACACCGGTCCCGACGCAGCTGCGATTCTGCGCAGCTCACCGCTTCCGAACGGGCTAGGAGGGTTCGCCAGACCACTTCAGTGAAAACCCCGATGAGCTTTTCTTTCTTGTTCGTGACGGGGATGCTGCGGTCTGGCACAACCTTGCTCGATAAGCTTCTGTCCATCCATCCTCAGGCGCTTGTGCATTCTCAACCCTTGGCCCCGCTTTACGTCAAAGTGAAAAGAGCCTTCCTTCAAACCCGTCGTTCTTCCTTGGTGCTGGCATCAACCCAGCTGCTCTACCCCCTGGATGACATGATCGGGACAAACTATTATCGGCCTTCTGAGTTGGTGAGGTTCCTGAAGACGTATGCCGTCACGCCTGAATTCTGCCGTCAATTGTTCAAGGAGCTGAACTCTCCCCCCCGCCAGACCCTCAAGGCTGAGTCTGCTGATCTGTTTCCTTCCGGCAATCCCATATCCCTATATAATTTCATCCGAGGCTGTTGCTGGTCTCTGACAGCCGATAAGACGTTGCCTCTTGTGGGCTGTAAGGAGAACTACCGCGAGGAGTTCATTCCCTACCTCCTGGACCGTGGGGCGAAAGTATTGCAGATTCTTCGAGATCCTCGCGACATGATAACTTCACTGAACTATGGAAGTGGACCTCGCTACGGCGGCCAGCCCAAGCCGCTGCTTTTCGACATCCGCCAGTGGCGGAAGAGCGCTGCTTTTGGTCTTGCCCACGAAGCCGATCCCAACTTCTTGATGATTCGCTACGAGGATCTTGTGCGTAACCTGAACCTGTAGATGGAGCGGGTGGTCACCTTCCTGGGGATTTCCGAGTACCCGCCTCGAAGGCTGGAAGGTGATCTGAAGACGCAAACGGGCTCGGTCTGGATGTCCAACTCGTCACACTTTCAGGGTCCGCGCATTACGACCCAGTCGGTCGGCCGCTACCGGGAACACCTCACGCCGGAGACCGACTTCTTTGTGCAGAGCACTTGTTTTAGCGAGATGAAGCGACTGGGCTACAAAGTTCAGATCGATGCCCAACAGGTCGAGCCGATCATGGAGGCATACGAGGACACCAGACCAGTCGAGCGTGCCGAGCTCGCCTCCTACCGCTGGTCGGATGCCCGTCGGGAAGAAGAAAAGACCCGGTGGAGACGAATCCAACGGAGAGTCTTCGAGCCCTCTGACTTCATTTTCGAGAAGGCCTTCCTGAAGCTCCTTTCCCAGAGGGATTAGCCTGGAGATCGCTTTCTTTCCCAAGCTCGCCGCCTCAATCTCGATGCTTAGGCCCCTTAGGCAAACGTAGGTGGGCCGTGTATGATACCAAATGATGTGAACACGACGGCCGACTATCAGTTTTCTGGAAGAACTGAGTCATTTACTTACGACGCCGAGCCTCACGCTGGTCCCGACACGATCCTAATGGAAGCAGACGACAACCTCATCGAGGGTCGCAGTTGGGAAGAAAAGGGCTACGCAATATTCGGATTTCTCCCACCCGCGAGGTTTAATCAGCTTCGCACATCGCTGCTCAACTGGCTGCGGGAGCAGCTCAATCAACTGGTTGACTTGCCCGTGGATTTCAATTTCGAAACGTACCACCAACATGTGGCCTCGGAGCAATTGCACCGCGAATTCCTGGAGATCGCCTACGGGGGAATACGCTTTGCGGACATCTCATTCTCCAGGGAAATAATTGAGGACCGGATTTCCCGGATTCTGGGGGTCGAGGTGACCACCAAAACGGCTTCGATGCCGGGTCAAGAAGACGTTCTTCTGCTGAGATTCGTCCGGCCCGGCAAAAGCGACTACAACCCTCTGCATCGTGACGTTTGGTTGGACCGAATTAGAAATGGAGTCAATATCTACGTCCCTCTCGCAGGGAGTACTGCAGACTCCAGCCTGGCCCTCATTCCCGGTAGCCATTACTGGAAGGAGTCTCAAGTTTACAAGACGCCCACCGGCTCTTTTTTTAATGGCAAGAAGTTCACGGTGCCTGCCGTAATTCAAGCCGATTATCCCCTTTCGGCCATTCTCCCGAATCCTGGAATGAACGAGGTGTTGATCTTCTCTCCTTATCTGATACACGGGGCGGCGTCCACCCACAATAGGGACAGTACCCGTCTGAGCATCGAACTCCGGTTCTGGAGGAAGATAAGCTCTCAGTAATTCCAAACAGAGGAGTGTAGCTGCGACGGTCAGTCTTGACGAGCTGTAAACGGAAGACGATTTCCCCTCAATTCGTGCTACCGACGCGACTTCTCCCACCCTGCAAAGCCATGTAGAATGACAGGACTTCGATGAAACACTTCGTTTTCCTGATCTGCTCCGAGCGTTCCGGCAGCAATCTCATTGCCAGTCTGATGAACGCTCACTCAAAGATTTGTGGACCTCTGCCTAGCCACCTCTTCCGGCTGTTCGGCACCAATCGGGGGAACTACGGAGATCTGGGGATCAAACGCAACTGGGATACTCTTGTCTCGGATGTCGTTTACAGTTTCAAGAACACGCCGGGCACCTGGAACACAACGGTTACAGTTCAGGATCTAACAACCAGTGTCAAACGAGCTTCGGCAGCGTTGCTCCTGAGAGCCGTCTACGAGAGGGAGGCCGATCAAGACGGGGCCAGCCACCTGTTCGTCAAGGAAAACCAGACATACGCCTTTGCTGCTTTTCTACTCGCCAACTTTCAAGATTGCAGATTCGTCTTCATGGTCCGAGATCCCCGGGACGTTGCCAGCTCATGGCTCGCAACGCAGAGCATGCCCGGAGGAGTAAAGAGAGCCGTCGAAGTTTGGTTAAACGACCAAGAGGGAGGCTTGTCTCTGTATGATCAGCTTCGCGACAGCGGACGCATTCTGATGGTTCGTTACGAGGACTTGGTGCAAGATACTGTAAGGGTCTTGAGCAAGTTGACCGATTTTATGGAATTGAGCTTCGAGGACCGCATGTTGGAGTTCTATAGGGAAGCCCGGACAATTCGAAATGCCCGCCGTATCAAAGCCTGGGGCAATCTACGCAAGCCGGTCTTGTCCGATAACACCGGGAAGTTCCGAAGCACTCTTTCAGAAACGGACCTACTATATAACGGAATTAGCCTGCAGCGAGATCATGATTCGTTTGGGTTACGCGACTGAGATGGCTACCCACGGCACAGACGCCCTGACAGTCACACGGAAACTCAAGGAGTCACCCGGCAGCCGACGAGCAGGAGCGAGAAATCCGGGAAAAACGTCTGGGTGCCATTGGACGTGTCCTGGGTCGGAAGCTTTGAGCATGGGAAAAAAGCCTGGAAGTCCCCTCTACTCGGTACTCGTACCGGTCTACGAAAGCGACTCCTCGGTGGTCGAATTAGTCGAACGGTTGAGCGCGGTTTTCGAGAAACAACTTCGTACATCTTATGAAGTCATTTTGGTCGATGACGGATCGCAGTCTCCAAGCACCTGGCCGACTTGTGAACGGCTTGCCCGGGAATTCTCCGGCGTCATCGCCTTTCGTTTGATGCGCAACTATGGAAAAGCGCATGCCATCCTGTGCGGCCTCAAGCACGTCAGCAGCCGCTACGTCATCACCATTGACGACGATCTTCAGCAGCGTCCCGAAGACATTCCCGCGCTGGTTCAACACCAGGAGCACGACGTGATCGTCGCCAACTTTGTGACTCGTCGGCATAGAAGGCTCACCATCTTGAGCAGTTGGACGAAGGGCTTGTTCGACCGCGTCATCCTCGGCCTGCCCTGCAGGATGTCACCTCTCAAACTTTTCAAAGCCGAGGTGGCCGAGGCCATGCTCGAGGTGCGGACGTCCTATCCCTTTATTCCTGCCCTGATGGCCCACGGTACGAGCGACTTTTTCCCAGTCGATGTCCAACACGAGAAGAGTCGACATGGCAAGAGCCGCTTCACGCTTCGCCGACGCATCAAGCAGCTTTCCAATCTGCTCATCAACAATTCGACACTGCTTCTGCGTACCTTCGCCTTCATCGGCGGACTCGTGGCATTGAGCGGATTCGCTTACGCGGCTTCCATCATCTTCAGAAGGCTTCTCGGCGCGCCGCCCCAGCCCGGATGGACCTCTCTGGTAGTGATCAACCTCGTGTTCGGCGGCCTGATCCTCATCGCGCTGGGCATAGTGGGCGAGTATCTGATACGGATATTGGAAGGAATCAGCAATAAACCACCTTATCGGGTCAGGCAGATCGCAACCTCTAAAGGAAGGTCCGACGGGAAGGGGCGTGGGGACGAGGAGCCAGCCAAAAGGGGCAGGCCAAGATCGGTGCAGAGCGTCTGACCTGGCGTTGACAACAGGGCGGCCAAGAATGGAGAGTGCCGGTTTCGATTGGAGTCCACCCCGATCATGCGTTTTTCTCTACGAGTTTTTCGGGCGGGCGCGGTAACGACCGATAAGCCAAAACCCTCCCGTCCCGGACAACAGCAGGATGAAGGCTCTTCCCAGAAAGGCCACCACGATGGCCTTCTCGTAGGGAATCTGAAGAGAAATGAGAAACAAGACAACCGCTCCCTCGCGCAGTCCAAGGCCGGCGAATGAAACGGGAACCTGAGCGATCAGAGTTGCGAATGCGACGACGAACAGGGCTTCCCCGAAGCTGAGAACGCAGTCCAGGGCCGCGCCAAGCGCCCAAAGAACCGCAGCCCGCGCAGCCATTATCAGAAAGGAGAGTCCGAGCAGCGCAAAAACTTGCCGGAGGGTGAGCGATAAGAGAGCCCTGCGGACCCCGCTCAGGAAGTCTCTTGAGCCTTGCAGGAGCCCTGAGCGCAATCGCGAGCCCGCCAGCAGGGCGAGCGCTGCCGCCGCGCCTCCGGCGAACACGATCGATTCGAACCAGCGAGCCTGCCCTCCATAGAGCGGTCCGCTGACCATGGCGGCGAAAAGCAGCACCAACATCCCGACCATCCGCGGCAGGAAAACCAGGGTCAGCAGCCGCGCGGTGTTTTCTTCCAGCGGTTTCAAGGCCACAACACGGTATAGGTCTGCTCCGATCTGTCCGGGAAGAAAGCTGCTGAAAAACGCGCCCACCACATGAAGACGCATGACTTCGCGGCATCTCAGGGCATAGTGTTCAACGACAATTATTTTTGATCACCGCGACTACGATTCTTGCCCGCTGAAGTGGGTGTTTGTTTGACTTGTTTTTCTTCCTTCTTCTGAGGGCTGAAAGCCCTCTTTTCTTCTCCGTTTTTCTTGAGCGTGGGGATGGAGTGAGGGCATGCCCGAACGGAGTTCCCACGCTTCGCGAGGCTCGGGATTGCCCTTCGAATGCTCCGCTGATTGAGCTGTATACCCTCTGGGCTTGGGCCGTTTTCTGTGTGGCCAGCAGAAGGCCTTTCGAGCGGCACCTCAGAGTCACTTCGTCTCCTTTTGGGTTCTCTGCTTGGCGGCTTCCATCCGGTAGCTGGTCACGTTCAACTCCAGGATCACGCTATGGTGAACCAGGCGGTCGATTGCCGCGGCCGTGGTCAGGGGATCCTTGAAGATCCTCTCCCAGTCCGAGAAGACCAGGTTGCTGGTCAGCAGAATCGAGCGACGCTCGTAGCGATGGGAGAGCAACGTGAAGAGAATCTCCATCTCGTCGCGATTCTGCTGTACATACCCGATGTCGTCGATGATCAGGGCCTCGAACCGATCCAGCTTCTTGAGTTCCCTCTCCAGAGTTAGCTCGAGCTTGGCTCTCAGTAACCGCTGCACCAGCAGCGCACAGGTCGAGAACAGCACCCGCCGGTCTCGCAGGATCAACTCCTGCCCCAAAGCACAAACAAGATGCGTTTTCCCGCTTCCTGGATTACCGAACACAAGTAGATTTTCGGCTCGGTCCAGGAAGTCTCCCTCCACCAATCCTGACAACTGCCGGTCCACACTCTGCGGGAGTCGTGAGCGATCCAATGAAGTCAGGCTCTTGTCCCAGGGAAGTTTCGAGGTCCGTCGTAGTTTCTGGATCCGTCGTTCCCGTCGATCCGCGACTTCCAGCTCCGACAGAGCCAGCAGGTACTGCGGATAAGACCAGCTCTCTGTGGTCGCCAAAGCGGCCTGCGAGCCGTGATGCTCGCGGAAGGTCGGCAGGCGAAGTTCGACCAAACACTCTTTGAGTCTTTGCAGGTTGCCTCCGCTCATGGCCTCACCTCCTGCTTGTGCGTGCCGAGCAATCGGTCATAGATCTGGATGTTGATTGGTGGAACCTGGACCTGCCACCTCGGCAGAACCGGCTCTATCAGATCCTCCTTCAGGTCCTGGAACCGGGTTCGGCGGCCGCTTTCAATCCGGTTCTTCAGAGCTTGTTCGACTTTCCTTTCCCCTTCTTGGGCCGCCAGCTCCAGGATCCCCAGATACTGTCGGTCCGCCGTCTGTGGACAATCCTCTCTCAGCTCGTCGTAGGCGACTCGGAACAGGACTCCGGGAAAGAGATCTTCCCGCCAGCGATAGCGGGCAAAGGCTCCCGGCTTTCGCACCAGCGAGTGGATCACGTGCCGGTAATCGATCCGGTGCTTTCCTTCCCCCCGCAGTCGAGGCATCTCGGCTACTCGCTGCCCGCCATAACGAACTTCCACATGATCGGCATACAGTCGCGCCTCCACCTGTTCGCGGATCAAGCGGCTGTCCACCGAGTAGGTGTTGTTGCGCACTCGGATCGTGGAACTGGTTGCGACCTTCACTCGGAATCGGATGAAGTCCTCCAGGCGAGGATCCGGTAGCGGCCTCATCACTTCCAGTTCTTCTCGCAGGCGTCTTTGCCGGCCAGCATTGCGTCGCTCGATGATTCTCTGGACGAACTGCTCGTAGTCCTTGCGCTCTGAGAAATCGCGACTGCCTCTGAGCAGCAGTTCCTGTTGGATGGCTCGCTTGAGCCGGTGATGCGATTGCTCGACGTCTCCGTTCTCATGAGCCTTTCCGGCTTGGGTTCGGCGGCGCTTCATTCCGTAATGATCGAGCAATGTCTGGTAGCGTTCGGTGAAGGCGCCCTTCTTGAGATTGTTGACCACAGCCGATAGACGGTCTGTTCGGTGCTCGGATGGTATCGCCCCCAGTTCCCAGATCGCGTTCTGTAGTCCCAGCGTCAAACTCTCGAAAGATTCACCGAAGCACAGGGTCGTCGTCTCCCAGTTCGAGTAGGTCAAGACGAAGTGATACAGCATATGAGGAAAGGGTTGCCCGGCAATCGTCACTCCCCAGCTGTTCATGAAAGTGAAGTCGGACTGGGCTTGATGTCCGGGCTCATGATTCTGGGGAAACATCACCTCTTTCAGCTCACCGTAGTGGGCTCTCCACTGCTTGCGCCTTCGTTGGAGCGTCCTCAGTTGTCCTTCCTCGAACTTCCCCTCGTAGATCCGATTCAGGTGGTCAAAAATAGTTGTCGCCTCCACGGTTGGAGACTGTTTCAGGATCTGATCCCTTCTCTTTCGGGCCAAACGGATTCATAGGGATTCGGGCGGGTGCGCCAGGTCCGCTCTGACCGGCTTTCACTCGGCAGCTTGCCCGACTTCAAATACTTCCGTGCCGGGTTCCGCGACATGCCCGCTTTGGCCGCCGCCATCGTCAACGTCTTTTCCTTTTTCCGCAATTTCATCAGTCTCCTGATCTGCTGGTCTGTAACCATGCTTGCCATGATCCAAATCAGCTCTGAAAAAGCGGGCAGTTCTAATTGTCGTCCGGGTCCAATTCTACGTGTCGTTGATCAATCATACGCATCTTGCCCTGATTTGAGATTCTGTAAAAAAGTTGGCGACCATCTGGAGACCACAAAGGAGATGCGCCCCCACCAGTAGATACGATTGTTATTTCCCCTGGCCCAGGAAATGAGGGATTTGCTTAGGCTCCAATTGGCTCTGGTGAGGGCGACCGCAACCGAAGAAACGAGGCGGAAGATGGAGGACTCCATGGCCGAGATGGATAGGCTCCCCCCAAGAGAGCACGAAAAGCGCCGGGCCGGGGTCATCTCACGGCTTAGTCAGCGCGTCGCGAGCGAGCGAGCACCCCTCCGACAAGGCGGGGCACATCGCTGGAGAGGATATCCCATGGTGAAGGCCCCCGAAGATGTGTTGAAAGCCGCCGGTTTCGAATTCCTCAGCGCGGACGTCAACCCGAACACTCTGGCCGGAATGCTGGAGGCACTCCCAGCGGAGAGTGAGGGTTTGGGACCACTGGACCGGGAGATGGTGAAGAAGGCAGCAGTAGATGCTCTGCATGAGAACAAGATCTCGCGTGCTAGCAAGCTTGTCGATGCGGCTTTCAAAGATGCCAACCCAGTCACGAAGGATCGCCCTGAGCTAGAGGAGGTGTGCGCATCTGATCTGCTGGACGAGTGCCGGGAGGTTTTTCAGAGATATCTCATCTTGCCACCAGGCGGAGCTGTGGCGGCAACCCTGCATTGTTCACAGACTCATGTCCATGATGCCTTTGACGAGTCCGCTTTCTTGTATTTCAAGAGCCCGACGCCGGAATGTGGCAAGACGCGGGCAATGACGGTCTATTCAGCCATGTGCTTCCGGCCCGTGACTCTGAGCAATACCACAAAAGCAACACTCTTTCGCATGATCGAAGCATGGCATCCGACTGTTTTGCTAGATGAAGTGGATAGGCTACTGAAAAATCGAGATGAAGAGCTGATTGCCCTTCTTAATTGCGGTTTCAACCGCCACTTTGCGCAGGTGCCGCGATGCGTTGGTGATGATCACCATGTCGAGTTCTTCTCGGTCTGGGATCCGAAGGTCATGGCTGCGAACGGCAAGCTGCCAGAGACCCTTGTAGGACGGTCAATTACCGTTCCCATGAAACGGAAGAAACCTGAAGAGAAACTGCCAAGACTACTGTTAACTCAATGGTGGGAGGAAACCCCCGAACTGCGGCGCAAGTTTCGACGGTTTGGCGAGGATAACTTCGCAAGTCTCCGAGCTGCCGATCCCATAGTGCCGGATCAGTTAGGGGATCGAGAGGCAGAGGCATGGGGGCCACTCCTAGCGATTGCGGATCTGGCCGGGGGAGATTGGCCTGCAAGAGCCCGAGAGGCTGCCCTGATTCTCTCGGGAAGATCTACTGCGAATTCTGACGACTCGATTGGAATTGAGTTGCTGATCGATCTTCGCCAGTTGGTCGAAGGCAAGGAGAAGATGTTCTCAAAGGATATTGCTGTCGACTTGGCTGGCTTGGAGGGGCGGCCATGGTCAGAGTACCGGCATGGCAAGCCGATCACTCAAACCCAACTCTCTCGGCTGCTGTCGCCCTTCGATGTGCATTCCAAGCAGATCAGGATCGGCTCTGAGAAGTACCGGGGTTACGACTTTGCTGATCTGCAAGACGCTTTTCAGCGCTACATCCCCCCCGTTTCTGAAGTGGTACAGGTGGTACAACCCGCGCCAGCACTGGATTCGAGCGCAGTTTGTCAAGTGGTACAAGAAAATTCGTGTACCACTTCAGAAAGTGGCTCAAACACCCGCAAACAAAGGGATGTACCGGGTGTACCGGATCAAAAAGGGGGGGCTGGTGTAAAGAAGGGAGAAAGAGATGGGCCGCGACATCTGTTCTGACGCCGAGAATCTTTTCGAGCGGCTGCGGGAAAAGGGATGCCGAGTCCGATTGCTCGGCGATCAGATCGAAGTGATTGGAACTCTCGAGCCACAGGAGATCACTGAAATCCGCGAGAGGAAGTCGGCTCTCGTTCGGCTTTTCTCGTGGGGCACCCACAGAACCGTGACGATCGGTGGCCAACGCTGGCTCCTCTGCTCGTATCGCTACGGCAGGCGAACCCTACACCCCTTGGACGATAGGCCGTCTTACGTCATCTACGGGGATGATCTCCTCGCGGAGTTCTTGAGAATCCTGATTGGCCCGGAACTTGATTGATTCTCTTCCTGAGCATTTGGGTTAAGTAACCCTTTCGAACCGCTCTGAGTCCGTGCTCGAAGCCTTCTTACTCTGAAGGAAGCATTGAGGAAATAGTTTGCCGGAGGCATGCCTCGATGCCGAAGAGATCCGTACACACCATCCCTGTGACTCCCCTTGCTCAGCAACCGCTGCATTCTCCTCCTTTCAACTGGGAACTTGTGACTGACGCCATTTTCTAGACACCTTTGATAAGCGCAACAATAAGGCATGCGTTTATTGGGCGCTTTCAGTTTTTTTTAACCGCAACGAGTCGTGTTAAAATTTTTCTAGGTTTTTTTTAAGATAAGTCTAGGAGTTTAAAAAAATGGACTTGGAAGCTTTTGGAGAAGAGCGAACAGGGAGAATAGTACCAGTAACGGGAGTTCCTGCCATCTCCAATGCCTTTGTCCCCGATCCGCTCCCTCCAACCTGGAGTTGGCCGGACGTTCTCTGGCCACTACTACTGAGGGCCCATCAGAGTTTGGCCAACCTAAATGCAAGCGGTAAGTATCTACCTAACCCTGACTTATTGCTACGACCGCTGCAAAATCGCGAAGCACAAAAATCCTCAAGCCTTGAAGGGACCTACACCGATCCGGAACAGCAATTACTATTTGGCTTGAATCCTCGCCTGGCCACCTCAGCAGAGGATCCACTAAATGACCTCAGGGAAGTCTTCAATTATGCTACCGCCCTTCGAGCGAGACGACAACAAGAGGAACTGGCTAGGTTGCCATTGTCTCTTCGACTCATCAGAGCACTTCATGAGATTCTAATGAGTGGAGTGCGGGGAGCGGATAGGGCTCCAGGCGAGTTCCGGAGAACTCAGAATCAAATTGGACGCCCTCCCCGCTACGTGCCACCACCCACTGGAGAACTGCCCCAGTCCCTTGATTCCTTTGAGAAATATTTAAACAGCCAGCACTCCTTCAACCCTCTAGTTGAGGCCTTTCTCGTCCACTACCAATTTGAAGCAATCCACCCCTTCATAGACGGCAATGGCCGAGTTGGCCGATTGCTGCTAGCGATTACGATTGAAGAGTGGTGTGGCCTAAACAACCAATGGCTCTATATGAGTGTCGGGGGCCACATCAAAAGCGGCCACTCAGGGCCGGGTCAAAACCGGCCAGTGATCTAGTAGTTATATCCTCGCCTTGAACACATTTCAATCCTTGTGAAGGCCTCCGTGAGGAGGCTGTACGGCCTGCTGCTGGTCGGGGCGGGTTTGCTGTGAGCCCGTGAGCAGGGCGTTCGTTGACCGGTTCGGCCGGTTCTTGGACCGCGAAGCTGGTCGATCCGGAATCTTCTTTCTTGTTGGTATGTCCAGTAGCAGAAGCGGTGCGTAACTGTGGGAAACGAGCGAGCACCGCGAGCCGTTTTCCAAGCGCTGTGGGAACGGTGGAAGAACCGATGCATGGGCCAGCTTCTCGATGTGACCGTTCTCCACGGTTTCCATAGCGCGGCAGTTTCCACGGCTTTCCGGTTCCGGATCATTTCTTTTCTCCTCGCTTCTTGGTCGACTTCTCCCGTTGCTGACGTTCGTAGAGGCGATAGCTCTTGCCTCGAATGAAGGTCACCTCCGAAACGTGTAGAAAACGATCCAGCAGCGCAGAGGTGGCCGCCGTGTCTCCTCCCAGCATCGCTCCCCAGTCCTCGAGTGGTCGGTTCGAACTGATAATGGTCGAGGTCTTCTGGTAGCGGCGATGCAGGATCTCCAGCAGATCTTCAGCCGCCGAGTCGGGCACTCTCCGAAGTCCCAGATCCTCGATGATCAGCAGCGGGATCCGGGTCATCTCTGCAATGTAGGGTCGGCGCATCCCGGTGGCAGTGGCTTCAGCGATGTCCTCGAGCAGATCGAAAGCCGACTTGTACTGTACCCGGTGACCCGCTTCCACAGCCTTGATTGCCACCGTGATGATCAGATGTGTTTTGCCGACTCCCGCCTGACCGATGACCAACCAGCCGCGACACTGTTCGATGAATCGGCAAGTGGCCAGATCAAAGATCTGCTGCCGATTGATCGAGGTGTTGAAAGAGAACCTGAAGTCCTCCAAGAGTTTGCGTTCCGGGAACTGGGCCTGGCGGAGACATCGCTCCAGCAAACGGTCGCGCCGGCGGGTGAGTTCGTCGTCGATGAGCAGCTCAAAGAACTCCTGATGAGAGAGACGGCCCTGGATGGCTTGTTGCAGCCGTACGTCAAAGACCTGGGCCAGGCCCGAGAGCCTGAGGTGGCGAAGTTTCCGTTCCAGTTCCAATGAGATCATTCCGGGTCTCCTGAGCTGGGAGTGAGTTGGTACTCAGACAGCGGCCGAATCAACTCGTGGTCGGAGGTGAATAGAGAGCGTTGCGGCACGTCTAGTCGCTTGCATAAAGCCACCAGGGTCCGATAGCGGAAGGCATCGTGAGAGAGAGCCTTGGCACAGGCTTCATTGACGACCGTGGCCGGGTAGCGTCGGGTCAAAGAGATCATGCCTCTCAGGAGCCGGTAGGCCAACACGTCGCGCACCTCCAGGGCTCGCACTGCCCAGCGGTGAGCATCAGAGCCAATCCTGCGGGCTTGCCCGAGCAGCTGACTCTCAGTTCGATAATGAGCGTAGCGTTTGCGTTCCGGAAGATGTGTGGGTTCGGTCTGGAACTGGCCGGGTTTCCGCTTGGGATGCAGGACGACTTGCTGCTCTCGGAAAAAGACTCGGACGATCCGGTCATCCCAGTGCACAGCCACTTCACAGCCAAGCAGATGATTGGGTACCGAGTAGAAGGCTCGATCGACTTCGATGTGGCCATCCACGGAGACCGTGCGACGGCCGGTACGGAAGAAACTGAAGCGGGAGTCGGGTAGAGGTCGAAGACCCTTCTGTTCCTCCAGGAATCGGGGCCAGACCTGCTGTTTGGTGGTGCCGTGGATGCGCTGTCGGGCGACCCGCTCGTTCCAGTTCCGTAGATGCTCATTCTGCTCGGCCAGACTCTCGAACCGTCTGCCCTTCAGGGCACTGGACTTTGTATATCCGATCGTCCTTTCGACTTTTCCATTCTCATTTGGAGAGCCAGGATGGATGGGAATGATGGCAAAACTATAGTGACGGCCCAGCGCACTGAAAACGGCGTTGATCTCGGGATCGACAAAGCAGGCTCGCGTGACTCCGGCCTTCAGGTTATCCAAGCAAACCACGTCTACCGAGCCACCAAACCAGTGGAAGGCATTCTCGACACAACGGACGAAGGTCTCCAGATCCTGCCGCCAGACGACCTCCTCATACGAGTGGCGGGAATAACACAGCACTGCCTTGAACAGGTGGGGGCGACGGTACCGGCCCGATTCGGTTTGTGTCAGAGCTGCTTTGCCAAAGTCCACCTGCATGTCCCGACCGGGTGGAGTTTCCACCCGAGCGAAGACTCGTGGACTCTCGGCTTTGAGCTTTCTGCAAAACCGTTTGACGGAGTTATACGCTCCATCGAAGCCATGCTCCAAAACCAGGTCTTGCCAGATCCGCTTGGCATGCAACCCCAGCTCAAGCTTCTTCTGGATTTCCTCCCGAAAAGGCTCACACGAGCTGCGCAGACCCGGGGGCCGCTTTGGCCGGTTTTGAATCTCGGGACGGATCATGTCGGGCTACAGTCTCTCGACGAACTCCTGTTTCTCGCTCGATCCGCCGATACGACCAGCCCAGCTTCAATAGCGCCACAACCGTTTGTTTCTTCTCCATTTTCAGTACATTGACCATCGGCGCATCCTACGAGGGATGCAGCTCTCAATGGCTCCTGAAAATGGCCGGTTTTGAAGTGGCCCTCACTGGCCGCTTTTGGGTGGCCCCTGACAATATGAGTGAGTACTTCGATCGAAACAAAGATCTGTACATAGACCTCTTGCTCCAGGTTAGCTCCCAAGGAGCTTGGAGCAACTGGATCGAGTTTTGCTTAGAAGGGGTTGTCGAGCAGGCCCAAAACACCGCGCGCCGATGCGAAGGGTTGATTACGCTCTCGCGTCAGTTCCATGAGAGGGTATCCGCCTTGAAAGGTACTGTCCGACTAACACGGATCATTGATGATCTCTTCATTCACCCCATTGCCGTGGTAGCACGAATTGCTGATCGCTTCGAAGTAACTTATCCCACCGCCCGAAGTGATCTCAAGAAGCTCAGTCGTGAAGGGATCTTGACTAGAATGCAGGGTGCTGACCAGATCACCTACTTCTGCGGGCCAATTGTTGACTTGACCTATCGAGACTAGCCCCTTGCTTGGCTTGAAACGCCGAAGCGCCTGAAATCCTTATTCACACCCTGTGTGGGGGGGCTTCGAAAAGTGGATCTATGGCTCTGGAGAGGCTTGACACTCTGATGGCCTGCTCCCTCAGTGTTCCCTCAGAGAAAATGGCTTTCTTCTGGGCTGAGAAGGACACAACCACAAACTGTTTATTTTCATTCATTTATTTGGTCGGGACGCGGAGATTTGAACTCCGGACCCCCTGAACCCCATTCAGGTGCGCTACCAAACTGCGCTACGTCCCGACCTTGAGAAACCGCATATTACACCAGATGAGCGCAGAAACTCTAAACCCGAAACCCGAAACCCTAGAGGAAACTCTAAATCAAAAGCCTCAGGGATCGATGAATCTATCTCCTCTTCGTGTTCTCTGTGGTCCTCCGCCTGCCCCGAAGACAGGCGTTCGAAATGCAACGCAGAGACGCGGAGACGCAGAGGGGTCGCAGAGTGTTTGTTTGAAATCCGGAAATTCGTACTCGATTCTCGTTTTCCGATCGGGGCTTGCCGCGGGGGACTACCGTCGGCAGGTAGGTTACATGAAACGGATTAACATTACACGAGAACTACCGCCCCACGATCTCCACCCGGATGATCCGATCCAGCTTGGGAGATTCGCGGTCCAGGTGCTGGTTCCCTTCCCGGAACATCCGATCCTGGTCGCCCCGCCGCATGCCTCCGCCCGCCTCTTCTCCATAGCCGGAGTAGATCTTCTCAACTACCTCCATCCCAGATTCGACTTCCCCAATCGGCGAAAATCCGTCGCCATCCAGGCGAGAGTTATCGGTCAGGCTGATGTACAGCTGTGTGGTTCGGGTATCGGGGCCTGTCATGGCGTAAACAATGCAGCCTTTGGTGTTGCTGACCCGGACTGGATCGTCGGGCAGCTGCCAATTTCGCCAGACCTCTGAGACGGTAGGAACCCCGGGAATTCCGAATTGGACGATGAAGCCTTCGATGACTCGAAAGAAGCGGGAATCGTCGAAGAATCCGGCCCTCACCAAATGATAGAACCGATCCACCCCAAGGGGAGCCCATTCCCGTTCGACTCGAAGCACGAACTCTCCTTGAGAGGTTTCAAACCGGGCACGGAACTCGGCCGGAGCGGGTGTCTCCCACGCGGGATCGGAGGGGTCCATCAGAGGTGCTCGGAGAGTTCCGATAGTGTGACAACCGGGTCCGAGTAGTCCCGGCAGCAAGATCCCGACCCTGAGTGCCCAACGCATGAAAGTCATCGCGTTCAGTATCGGAGCACGCCTGGAGCGTTGTCAACGGTTAGGTACCTAGTAGTAGGGGCCGCAACCGATTGGCCTCGTTGCTGGCAGACGAAATGCAATCGCAGAGACATAGCGCGGGGGCCGGAACCGAAAGGGAGCCAGTTTAGATCGACCGACGAGCTAATGATGCCGAAGTACGGGTCTCGGAGCCGCAAGCGGAAACGCCGCGCCGGTCTTAAGCAGAGTTTCGGCAGATCGTTGCCAAGCCTTCCAGCGCTCGCGCTGCCGCTTGGCGCTCTGAAACTGAGCGCTCCTACCATCTACAAGCGGCTGGACCGGAGTTCTGGAGTTGCCACGATCCGTTTTTCTGCCCCCCTTCGCCAAGACTTCGGAGGGCAGGCCCCGGGCTGACGCCACGGCGCTCCGTTATTCAGCGCCGCAACCGAAGGATCGGCAGTCGATCAAAACCGGTTTTCAATTTTCGCTACCGGTCTGAAACGACAGATGCAGAACAACTTACGAGTGTGCGGCCGAGAAATCTTAACAAAAATTTCGGATTTTACACATTAGCAATGCGGCGGACGATGTGAGTTGAGCTTAATCTACTATCGACCCGCGGGAGCGATAAGCGGGCCGCGGCTCGCCAGGCTTCAGGACGCCCGTACTATTGTCGGGATCTCTTCAGAATCTTTGTGTCGGGATGGGTCAGGCTCCAGTTGTACCAGAAGGTGTCGAAGCCGCGCAGTCGCTGGACTGCGGCGGTGGCTCCGATGAAGGTCCCCACTTTTGAATCAAAGATTGCACCCGAGCTGCGCTCCTTCCACTTCCCGTCCTCCCACGCGAAGCCCGGACCGTCCGTTATAAACGCAATCGTGGAATGGAAGATGGCGACGCTGTAGGGCCGGAACAAGAAGATCTGGTACCCGCCTGGAAGGGCGAAACCCGCTCCCAGCCCTTGATAGAGTTTGAATGGGACAGCGTATTTTCTCCCGGCCCGCTGGAAGGCATAGATCGGGGTCTTGGTCGAGAGACGCTTATCAGTGGCTTGAAAAGAGCGGTAACCGTCCTCTGACGAAAAGTATTTGTCGTAAGGGTTGTTTTCGATATGCTCTCGCCCGTCGACCGAAAGGACGACGGTGTCAGGATGCATCGCGAACCAGATTTTCCACTGTGCTTTGGTCGAGACCGGCAACTCCTTGAGGGTGGTCTCTTTGAGATCTCCCGCGATCGCGTCGGCAGTCATGATCGACCAATAGGAATCGGTTTCTTTGTCTTGCATGACCAGGGCGGCATGCATGAGTCCGCCGGAAGGTTCGAAGTTCAGCTCTTTCCCCTGATATTCCCGGTCGTACACGACGCCGGCATTGGCCAGCGGCCACCACACGGCCGCGAACTTCACGCCATCGATCTCATCATTCACGATTTCGTGCCGATTCAGGAGATTGAGGCTGTAAGCCCGGGCTTGGCCGTTCATGACAACCCCCATGATCCAAGCGTCCGCCGGGATTTCAGCCTCTGCCGCCGGCACGAATTGGGGGGCATCGACAGAGGCGATTCGCCCTCTCGGGATGACTTGAATGAACTCGTTCGGAAGGCCAACCGACGGCGGTGGCTGGGGGACCGGAGGGCGCGTCTGGGCCTGAAGAGGTCCGGCCCAGATCCCGGCCAGGAATAGCGCAAACGGAGCAAGAAGCGATCGCAAAACTGATTTAGACATTGCCGCAATAGTAAATCGAATTGGGCCTCTGGAGCAAAGGCAGCCGGAGTTTCAGCCTAGCGAGGCTTCGCCTCAGACCGACGAGGGGTGTGTTGCGGAACTCTCCTGCAACGGTCTACCCAGACCGGCAACTGAGTCGGGCTCACGGCCCAAGGTACCTCGCGCCGAAGGTGCACCAGGATCACAGCCCAGGGCAACGCCCTGGGGATCGGTGGGTCGACACGAGGCAGCCTGAAGCGTGAGCGAGGGAGCGATTCCCACAAAATCCAGTTTCACTTGAGCATGAAAGCTCAGTTCTGGATTCTCTTCGCCGGGACGTCTCTCCCTCCCTGATGCAGGATCAGTTGACTGATGGTGCCGTCTCCTTCGCGCACAAAGCTGATCTGCGCATCGACGACCTGGAGAAAGAACTCCGTCTCTGAAGTCGGGAAAATCTCTGCCCGGGGCTGTCCCGTCACTTGGACATAGAGTCGATCGTCCTGATGGGAGACAGTGACCGTGACCGAAGGTGCGAGCTGATAAACCCCCACATAGTCGGCCAGGATGGAGGGATCGACTTCGGCTACCTCGGGCTTCGGAATCTCTGATGAAATCCATTTTGCGATCTCGGCATCAGGCTCTCCATTCTGGAACATCTTCATCCCTGAAACTTGTCCCGAAGAATCGACAATCATCTCAAAATAGCTCAGGGAGTTGGGATAGAAGAAAGTGGTCTGATTGGCGGCGGAGACTTCCTGCTGGGGACCACCGGTTCGCTGACTGTAAAGTTTTCCGTCCCGCACGCTCAAGATCCGCTGCTGCTCTTCGCCGACCTTATAGACTCCTTCATAGCGTTTCAGAATCGCTGCCGGCAAGGTCTGGACTTCGAACTCGCGGTAGGGATCCCCCATGGCGTGGGCTACCAACTTCTTTGCAACCAGCCCGGGGCTGGGCTGGCGGCCTGGAATGTTGGTGAGGACGGCAGCGTAGATTTGCTGCTCGGGAATCCATATACCGAAAGTAGAGAAACCGAAAATCCCTCCTCCGTGCTCGACTGACGACTTTCCACGGACCGCCGCCAGACGGAATCCGTATCCATAATCGACCAGTTCTCCGTCATTGAGGCGAGCCTTTTGGGTCATCTGTTGATAGGAGGCCGCGGATATCACATCCCCCAACACCAGGGCTGAATTCCAGCGCAAGAGGTCATCGACATTGGAGAGCAGGCTCCCGGCAGCTTGAGGTTGAGTCATGCTCAAGAAAGCCGCGTTGGAGTAGTTCCCGGAACGGCCGGAGTACCCGGCAACACGGCGAGGGATCAACTTGCCTCCACCGTAATGGGAATTGGACATTCCAAGCTGCTCGAAGATCTTCTCGGCAACGAAGTCGGGATAGGACTTGCCAGAGACGGCTTCGATAATCGCGCCCAGCAAGACGTATCCCGAATTGTTGTAGCGCCATCGGTCGCCGGGAGCAAAATCCATCGGCAGATTCTTGAAAACATCGACCAGTTCCTCGGTCGTCAGATCATCGCGAATCTTCCCGTTCATGTAGCCTGGAATGGCAGTGTAGCTGAAGATTCCCGAAGTATGGTTGAGGAGATGTTCGATCGTGATGGTGTGGCCGTGAACCGGATAGTCGGGAAGGTGTTTGGTAATGGGATCGCTTACCGCGAGCTTTCCCTCCTCTGCCAACATCATGATTGAGGCAGCGGTAAACTGCTTGGTTATTGAACCAAGGCGGAGAACCATGTCCGGCTTCAGGGGTACGCCCAGCTCCAGATTTGCCATCCCATAGGCACCTCGAAAAAGAACTTCTTGCCCATGAGCCACGAGTACTGTTGCTCCCGGTTCATCGGCCGGATAGACGGTCTTGAGCCAGTTGTCGATCTTGCTGCGAGTTGCGGCGTCAAGTTCGGCAACCGTCGCAGCCGCCATCGCAGGCAACGTCAACAGCGCAAGCATGAAGGTCCATGCCCATAAGATAGGAACTAATCGGGACCCGTTTCTCGTCTCAATCATTCACTGCCTCCTCGAGTTTTCTGGTCGGTTCCAAAATGTGTCGCAACCCCTGATGGGCTGCGGAGAGCGCGCTGCAGGCAAGATGCCTGGGTTACTTGGCAGGCAGGATGCCTGCGCTACTTATACGGAGCATATCAAGGATAAGTAACAAGGACGAACTGCTCCACCCCACTTCATCCCTGCGAGTTCATCCTTCATCCCTTCCCCTATCCCTTCCGGAGTCGCTCCAGTTCCCTTTCGGTGCCCTGCAAGTCGGCCCGCAAGTCAGCCAGCGCTTTACGCTGTTCACGGCACGAAGCGTCGATCTGCTGGAGTTCCTGCTGTGCAGTACGGAGGGCCAGCTTGACTTGTTCGACCTTGGTTTCGGCGTTCTGTCGGGCCTTCTCCGATTCCTCCAGTGCTTGCCTGGGCCTGTCCCTTTTCTTTCTTACACGCGTCAACTTCGCATCGAGTTGCGCTAGCCGCCGCTTCCGGGCCCGGGCAGCTTCAGTTTCTTTGGTTTCTTTCGGCTCTTTCTTCCTGGATTCTGACGTCGGAGAGGCCGGAGCAGGCCGAGACCGTGGTGTCCCCGCCGCCAACTTCAAGAGATCCTCGGGCTGGTGGGGCGATTTCCCGGCTCAGTCGACCCAGAGGAAGCGAGAACTGCTTGCCCCAACTGGCCAGGGCGTCCAAAGAGTGCGAAACCCTGCGCAGCGTGTCTGAAGCGGCGGCGTGTCCACCTTCATTGAGTAAAGATTCGGCTTGGCTCATCAAGAAAGCCAACTGTGTCTGGCGCGTCTTGGGCAGAGATCTCGAGGCCTCACGGGAAAGCTTTCCCCGTTGTAGGTCCCGCATTTGATCTCCTATTTCGAGGAGGCGGCTGACTTCCGCCGGATGACGCCATTGGAGCTGATTCAGAGTCCAGGCGACAAGACTAGGCCGGGACAATTGCTTGATCCGATTCGCCTCATCCCGTCTCTTCTCGGCGCGTAACTCTTTGATGAGGGTATTCCTGTCAGTCACAAAACAATTCAGCGGACCCCGATAGAGATCATCGATTTCACTCTCAAGGTCGAGGGGGGCACGGTCCATGGCTTGAGAGTATTGCCTTCCCGTCGCAGGCCTGCAAGTAACAAATCTGGTGTTTGAACTTTCCCATCTCGGGAGTCGTTCAAAATAGCGCAGGCATCTTGCCTGCCAAGTAGCCCAGGCATCTTGCCTGCTAGCCGCGCGTGATCCGAAGCAGGCCGAGATGCCTGCACTACAAAGGACCTTCCATGGACAGCATGATTCAGGATCTCAAATTCGCCCTTCGTGTCATCCTCCGAAGACCGGCTTTCTCGGCTGTGGCAAGTCTCTGTCTAGCTCTGGGAATCGGCTTGAACACCGCCACGTTTAGCCTCATCAATGCTTTCTTGCTGCGGCCTCTGCCGGTGGAGGAACCGGAGCGGCTGGTGCGGGTGTTCACGAGCCTGTCGTCCGACTTCCTGTATGCCTCAGTCTCCTTTCTGGACTTCCAGGACTATCGCAAAGAAGAGGAGATCTTCGAGGGACTCATGGCTCAGCGGCCATTCCCCATCAGTGTGGCGCATGCGGGTGAGGCGGAATTAGCCTTTGGCGCCCTGGTGTCGGGGAACTATTTCGACGTGCTGGGGGTGCCGATGCAGGTGGGGCGCTCTTTTGCGGCCGCCGAGGACTTGACTCCGGGAAGCCATCCGGTGGCCGTTTTGTCGTATGGGTTCTGGCAGCGACGGTTCGGAGAGGATGCCTCGATTGTGGGGAGTCAGGTGATCGTCAATGGGCACGAGTTTCAAGTGATTGGGGTGGCCCGGCAGGGCTTTACTGGCACCCAACCGCCGGTTGCGTTCGACATGTTCGTACCCCTGGCCATGCAGACCCAGGTGGCACCCGGAATGTCAAGCCAGACAAGTCGGGGCAGTCATTATCTGACGGTAACGGGACGGCTTCGCGATGGCATCGATCTCTCGCAGGCGCAGCAAGCGGCTCGCCTGGTCGGACAGCGCCTGGCCGAGGAATATCCGGCTAGCAACGCATCGGCCAGTCCGCTTCTCGTCGGCGAGTCTGAAATGAGTGTTCCACCTCAATTCAGAGGTGCCGCCATCGGATTCTCGGGGATAGTGATGGCGGCGGTTGGATTCGTTCTCCTGATTGCCTGTGCCAACGTTGCCAACTTGCTCATGGCGCGGGCCAATGCCCGGCGCCGAGAAATCAGCTTGCGGCTGGCGGTCGGGGCCAGTAGGTTCAGACTGGTGCGACAACTGCTCACAGAGAGTCTGCTATTGGCTTTCATGGGGGGCGTGACGGGCCTCGGACTGGCCCAGGTCGCGACGCGGCTGCTCGCCAACCTCATACCACCTCTCGGAGTTCCCGTACATTTCGATTTCTCGCCCGACGTTCGGGTGCTCGGTTTTACTCTTCTGGCAGTGGTGGCGACAGGGCTGTTCTTCGGCCTCGCGCCAGCTCTCCAATCGGCCCGCACCAATCTGGTTCCCGCTTTGAAAGGGGAAGATCTAGCAACCGCCAAGGGCCCCTTCTCGATGGGTAATCTGATGGTGGTGGGTCAAGTCGCACTTTGCCTGGTCCTGCTAGTCGGTGCCGGGCTCTTCATTCGCAGTTTGGACGAAGCCAACCAGATCGACCCCGGCTTTCTGATCGATTCCATCCTTATGGCCTCGCTCGATCCGTCCCTCAATGGCTACAGCGAGGCAGCAGGGCAAGATTTCTTCGCCCGGCTGCTGGAACGGGTCAAGAACTTGCCTGGAGTGCAGCAGGCCGCACTGGGGGAAATGGTCTCATTTATCATCGGAGACGGTCAGCAAAGCGGCGTCGAGATCCCTGGATATGTTCCTTCCGAACAGGAGAGCATGTCGATCGATTACAACATTGTGAGCCCAGAGTACTTCGAAACCCTGGGGATTCCGATCGCGGTCGGTCGGGCATTCGCTCCCCAGGACGACGAAAACGGGCTCCCGGTCGTGATCCTGAATCAGGTTTTTGTGGACCGTTACTTCGGAGGCCGAGATCCAATCGGTCAGACGATCAATGCACGGGGACGGCGTCAGGTGGTGGGCATCGCTGCCAACATCAAACTCTCGACTCTGGGAGAAACTCCGAAGCCCTATTTCTACACCCCGTTTTCTCAGGACTACCAGTCGCGGATGCTGCTCCACATGCGAGCTACGGGGAATCCGGAGGAGCTGGCTCCTCAGGTCAGGGCAGAAGTGAAAGCACTGGATCAAAACGTTCCGGTACTCTTGATGCAGACGATGACAGATCAACTCGGAGTGTCGCTCCTGGCGGCTCGGGCCGGAGCGACAGTGCTGTCGTCGTTTGCCGTGATAGCGTTGATCCTCTCGGGTGTAGGGCTCTATGGCATTCTGGTTTTCTGGGTGAGCCAGCGAACTCCGGAAATCGGAATTCGAATTGCGCTGGGCGCGGCTCGTAGCTCGGTTTTGCGCATGGTGCTGGCCGGAATTGGAATCGTCATTGGCCTGCCGGCTTCGTTGGCCTTGAGCCGATTGATCGCTGGCTTCCTCTATGGATCGGCAGCGACCGATTTGACCACCTTCATAGGAGTTCCGCTTCTACTCCTTGGAGTCGTCTTGACTGCCTGTCTGATTCCGGCCAGGAGAGCTCTCAGGATCGATCCGATCCAGGCCTTACGCTACGAGCAGCGTACATTTGAGTCTAATCCTAAGATGAAACTTGCCTGATTCTTGCGCCCCGGGCGCCTTGGAGTGCTGTGGCCACGCCACAGCCTTGAACCCGAGGCCAGGCATGCCGGACGTTTTCGCTAGCAAGGCTTGCCGGAAGAAAGGCGGCGGCATGGCCGCAGCACTCCGAAGGGCTTCGCCGAGACGGTTCCCAGTTTCTTTCTTGAATGATCCGAGGGGACCTCGGTGGCTCTACTAACTAAGTCTGTTCGCGGTTTATTTTGACGAATGAGTCAAGTTTGGCCAGTCGCCCTGAAAAGGGCAAAAGGATAACAGCCCAAGGCAACGCCCTGGGTAAATCGACAACCGAATTCTCAGGGTCTCCCACGTCACACGAGACTCGTTCTGGAATTGATAGTCAAAAGGGGAATTAGATTTCGCGCAGCCCTTCAGGCTGCCTCGTGTCGACCCACCTATCCCCAGGGCGTTGCCCTGGGCTGTTATCCTGGTGCACCTTCGGCGCGAGGTGCCTTGGGCCGTGAGCCCGACTCAGTTGCCGGCCTGAGAGCGTTGCAGGAGAGTTCCGCCACACCGCTCGTCGGTCTGAGGCGAAGCCTCGCTAGGATGAAACTTAAATCCGGATGACAACCTGGGAGGTTGTCCTACAAGGCTCCGCCCGCACCCTTTCTGCAGGCTTGGATCGCCTTTGTACCCTAAGCACCTTCTTTCTTTGAATCCTCATTCAATCTGTCCGGCTGGCAGCCTGGCACCCCACCGTAATGGCTTCGGTTTGGGTCACGATGATGACGCGAAACCCCTGGGCAAGACGCTCGGCTATGTCGTCCACGCCAGCGGTGATGCCGCACACCACGTCAAATTCCTTGCAGGCAGCCAAGACGGTTTGAATGGCCGCCTCGATGGCTTCGGCGTCCCTCTCGTAAGCCCGTCTCAAATCGCCGGGCCCCGGGAAGACAATACTCACTCCTTCAGTCGAGACAATCTCTCGCGCATTGGCAATACCCACCTTGTCTTCGATGAGCAATAAACTGACTAGTTGACCGTCCGGATTCAAAGGCCAGAGATCCGCCATTGCACGGTATTCTTCATCCGAGACTCCCCAATAGTCGGGTGCGGCTCCAACGCTGGCGGGGCGAGTCCCCGACGGACCCGGCCCGGCGGGGCCCTGATAGCGCATCGAGCGCACGGCCAGGGCCGCATCCTCGCCGTTCTCCACATGAGGAAAAACGATCGAGTAGACACCCGTGTCGAGTGATTGATGGACCTTTTGCTCGGCTTCTTCACGCCCATCACGGACTGGAGGTATTCTCAAGATGACGGGATGTTCTCGAGAACCGGCGCCGCCTGAAGCATCGACGGTGCCTTCATAAAGGCCTGCATCGTGCCGAGATCAAAAGGCCCTTGCTCGAGCGAGTAAAAGATGAAATCTATCTCGGAGTTCATGACTAGTGCACTGTCCGGTAAGTTCCCGATGTTAATAGTGGCCGAGTGATTCGCGAGCATTTTGGACCTTTGCCAGGATTGAGTCAGCAGTGGCGCGCCACTTGAAGGGCTTGGCCAAGCGTTGATTGTGAACCCGAATATATCTTTTGATTTCCTGTCTCAACTCTTGGACGCTGCTGAAAGAGTTTCTGTAGATCGAACGGCGCTCCAGCTGTGAGAACCAGCTTTCGACGGCATTGAGCCAGTAGGCGCTAGTGGGCGTAAAGTGGAGGTGGTATCGGGGCCGCTGGGCCAGCCAGCTTTGAACCTGCTTGGTCTTATGAGTGCTCGAGTTGTCCAGGATTAAGTGGACATCCAGTTCGGGCTCGACCGCTTGATCAATCTGGCGGAGAAAAGCCAGGAACTCCTTGGCTCGGTGCCTATTGGTGATGCGGCCCATGACCTCACCTGTCACCACATCGAATGCGGCATACAGACTGGCTGTACCGTGGCGCTTGTAATCGTGTGTCCGGCGTGGGATCTGTCCCGGTCTGAGCTGGAGCATCGGCTGAGTTCTATCCAGAGCCTGGATCTCAGTTTTCTCGTCCACGGATAGAACCAGCGCATTGTCGGGCGGATCCATATACAGCCCCACCACATCGATTACCTTTTCGGCGAAGTGAGGATCGTTGCTGATTTTAAAGTTACGGACTCGATGCGGCTTCAGGTCGGCTGCCTTCCAGATCTGGGCGACTTGATGTTTGCTCACTCCGGAGTGTTCGGCCATCAGTCGCACACTCCAGTAGGTCGATTCCCGTGGGATGCGTTCAACGGTGGCTTTGAGAATAGCTCGCACATTGGCATGCGATAGCTTCCGCGGACGGCCCGATCGAGGTCGATCCTCCAGTCCTGACACTCCCTGCTCAAGATAGCGCCTGCGCCACATTTTCACACTCAGTAGCCGCTTGGAGAGCCTTTCCGCAACTTCAGTCGCCATCAGCCCCTGGCCGCAAGCCAGAATTATTTGAGCCCGTTCGGCCAAGACTCGATCGGTCTTGGAAGCCCGCAACCAGGACTCCAGTATTCTTCGATCTTGTTCGGGTAGCTTTAGTCGAATGTGGGGTCTTGCCATGCCCAACAATAGAAAACTACCCTGACAATTAAAATCGGTAACTTTACGGACAGTGCACTAGCGTGGCTGCTTGCTCGGGTGTTTTCGGCCCGGAAAAGACGCCAAAAATAGGCTTTCCTTGTGCCAGCAAACGGACCATCTTGTTTTGTGCTGGAGCAGCCATTTCTGCAGGTGCTACGCTCTCAGAAGCCAGCTCCGGCTGCTGGCACGAAACTCCCAAGATCCCCAAGAAAAACAACCCCATTGCCAAGCACACACCATTGCGTCGCATTATCCCTCCCCCCTCTGATGTTGATGGGGCAAGAATAACAGGGTGCCGCGGGATATGGACACCTTCTGCTAAAGACTGCGAGCTCCGAAGTGAAGTCTACGTGGTACTGATAGTCCTGAAACTTGATTCACAGCCTAGACGAAGCGTCGGATCTGTCTCAGGGAGCCTCGGCTCACGTCTCCGGCTCTAGATCCCAATTCCGTTTGATTCCAACAGATCACAACCCTAGAATTCACCCAGTACTAATGTCCCAAACTTAATAGGGAGAAGCTCTGATGCGAACCACTGTTTTCCTGACGCTTTCGCGGCTATTTACCCCGGCTGTCTCGGCGGCTGCCAAGGGCTACTATCGAATGCCTGCGATCCATGGGGATACGATCGTATTCACGGCAGAAGGAGATTTATGGAGTGTTTCGTCCACCGGAGGCCTGGCCCACCGTCTCACATCCCATCTGGGAGAGGAAACCCAGCCACAGGTCTCGCCCGATGGGGGGACACTGGCCTTTTCGGCTTCCTACGAAGGACCGACCGAGGTATACACGATGCCCTTAACGGGTGGTCTCCCGACCCGTCGGACTTTCGAAACCTCGGCTTCGGTCGTCGTTGGATGGACACCGGATGGGCGGGTCTTGTATGCCACAGGGGAGTACGCCACGCTCCCGGAATCACAATTGGTGTCTCTCGACCTATCGACAGGCGAACGGGCGAGAATTCCTCTCACCCCGGCCAGCGATGGAGTCTACGACGGGGACGGACGGACTCTCTTCTTTGCGAATCCCGACTTTCACCGTAACAACACGAAGCGTTATCAAGGGGGAACTGCCCGCAACATTTGGCGCTTCTCGGCAGGAGACGCGGAAGCGCGCAATCTGACTGAGGATTTCCCCGGTGAGAATCACTCCCCGATGTGGTGGAACGGGCGTGTTTATTACATCTGTGATCGAGATGGCACGATGAATCTGTGGTCGATCGACGAGATGGGTCGCAACCCGCGCCAACATTCTCGGCATAGCGGTTGGGATGTTCTTTCAGCCTCCCTCGGACAGGGAAGAATCGTTTACCAGGTGGGCGCCGATGTCCATCTTTACGAGATTCGAGACCAGAAGTCTCAGCGCCTGGATATCGAGCTCTCTTCGGACTTCGATCAACTGAGGGGAAAATGGGTGAGCAATCCCTTGGATTATCTGACATCAGCTCACCTTCATCCGAATGGCAAGAATGTGGCGTTGACCGCAAGGGGACGAGTTTTCGTGGCGCCGGTCTCGGATGGCCGACTTGTCCAGATCTCAAAAAAGCCGGGCATCCGCTACCGAGACGCAGTCTTTTCCAGCGGCGGGAACGACGTGATTGCTCTTTCCGATGAATCGGGAGAGCTGGAGTACTGGAGCATGCCGGCGGACGGAACCGCTGAAGGGCGGGCCCTGACCCGCGACGGCACGATTCTGCGCTGGCAAGCTACACCTTCTCCCGACGGCCAGTGGTTGGCTTACTCCGATCAGAATGAAGATCTCTGGATCTTAAATATTTCGAGTGGAGTACAGCGCAGGATCTCTTCTAATCGGGAAGGGATCGGCTCCCATCAGTGGTCTCCTGACAGCCGCTGGCTAGTCTTCGAAGAAACCGCTCTCAACACCTACACGCAACTCTTTCTTCACAGCATCGAGAGCGGGACGAACACGACTTTGACCAGCGATCGAACGAACAGCCGATCGGCTTCATTTAGTCAAGATGGGCGTTTCATCTACTTTCTCTCGGACCGGAACCTGCGCTCGATCGTGGGGAGCCCCTGGGGTCCAAGACAGCCGGAACCCTATTTTGACCGCACCATGAAGATCTACCAACTATCACTCGTGTCGGGTAGCCGGTTTCCGTTCTCAACGAAGAACGAACTGTTCCCCGACACGCCGAAGGCCGAGCCCTCAGACCAACCGGTGGCAGTTGAACTGGAGGGCATTTCCCGCCGATTCAAGGAAGTTCCCGTCCCGGCAGGCAATTACTCGGTGCTGGCGGTGGGCAAGGATGCCCTATTCTGGTTGTCAAGAGAAACTGGCTCCAGCGCCGGATCGGATCTGACGGCTTTGAAGATCACCAACGACGAAGCCAAACCGGTCAAGGTGGTCGGGCAGGTGCGCGGGTTCGAGCTTTCCCAAAAACGTAACAAGATCTTGATCAGGAAAGGAAACGCCATTTACGTGATCGAGGCTGGGCCCCGGGCAGTGTCAGATCTGGGAGACCACCAAGTTGATCTGAGCGGCTGGACTTTTCCTATCGACGTTCGGGAAGACAACCGGCAGTTGTACATTGACGCCTGGCGACTGGAGCGAGACTACTTCTACGATCCGGATATGCATGGAGTCAATTGGGAGGCCATGCGCGACAAATACCTTCCGTTGGTTGAGCGGGTCACCACGCGTGCCGAGCTGAGCGACTTGATAGGGCAGTTGGTGGGAGAAATCTCGGCGCTCCACGTCAGCGTTCGAGGAGGCGACCTGCGGCGGGGAGACGATCAAATTAGGCTCGCAAGCTTGGGTGCGCGGCTTTACCGGGACAGTCAAGCCGGCGGCTATGTGGTGGAGCACATCTACCGGTCCGACCCCGATTTCCCGGGTGAACTCTCGCCTCTCCACGATCCGGAAGTCGGTGTCCGGGAAGGAGACCTCATCGAAGCCATCAACGGAACGCCGACCCTCTCGGTGGATGATCCCCATCGCCTTTTGCGAAACCAGCAAGACCGACAAGTGCTGCTCAAAGTGAGCCGTCCGGGTTCCGAGAGCCGAATGTTGATCGTCAAAGTCACCGTTGGTCTCTCCAATCTGCGCTACCGCGATTGGGAATATACGCGGCGGCTCAAGGTGGAGGAAATGGGGCAGGGCGACATCGGTTACGTACATCTGCGGGCTATGGGAGCAGGCAACCTGACTGAGTTGGTACCGCAACTACTATCCGGTCTTCAACCGGCAAGGCCTGGTCATCGATGTGCGCCACAATCGGGGCGGTAACATCGACAGCATCATCTTGGAGAAACTGATCCGCCAGGCCTGGTTCTACTGGAAGGGACGGGTCGGCCAACCGACCTGGAATATGCAGTATGCATTCCGAGGCCACATGGTGGTCCTAGTCAATGAAATGACAGCTTCCGACGGAGAAGCCTTTGCAGAAGGGTTCCGTCGCCTGGGGCTTGGCCCGGTTATCGGTACCCGCACTTGGGGGGGCGAGATCTGGCTGAGCAACAACAACCGGCTGACCGATGGCGGCCTGGCTAGAGCTCCTCAAACTGGAGTCTACGGCCCTGAAAAGGAATGGCTGATCGAAGGACATGGAGTCGTGCCGGACATCGTGGTCTTGAACCTTCCCCATGCCACGTTCAACGGCCAGGACTCGCAACTTGAAGCAGCCGTCAAGTATTTGCAAGAGAAGATCAAGAAAGATCCCATTCTCGATCCCAAGGCGCCGCCCTATCCCGACAAGTCGTTCCAATATCGGCCGGGAGCTCCAGCTTCGGGCGGTCGGCCCCGATCCGATCACCGGTAGCAAGTTAGGAAACCCGAAATCCTAAGCACGAAATCCTAGATGAAAGTCCCAAGAATCTAAAGATGTCAAGAATCGAACGCTTTGAGACCGATCCTTATCGGCAACGGCTAGCCACCCAGATTACGAGCACCAGTCGGGACGACCAAGGTCCCTGGGTCCTCCTCGAGGAGACCATCTGTTACCCAGAAGGGGGAGGCCAGCCTCCCGATCAGGGATCGATTAATGGTATTGCGATCAACGATGTGCAGAAGTTTCCCGATGGAGTCCGGCACTACATGAGCCAGCCACTCGAAATCGGCCCAGCTTCCCTGCAACTGGACTGGACTCGACGCTTCGACCATATGCAGCAGCACACCGCTCAGCATCTCATCACTGCCCAGGCAGCGGATCACTTCGGTTGGCAGACCACTTCCTTTCACCTGGGACCCGAGCAGAGCGATATCGAGCTGGACGTGAACGGAATCAGTGACGCGCAGTTGGCAGAACTGGAGAAACTGGTGGCCTCTGCAGTGCGATCTGCCCTGCCGGTTACCGGAAGAAGGGTGAGCTCCGAAGAATTCTCCCGGCTGAAAGTGAGGACGCGAGGCCTACCCAAAGATCATGTGGGCAGTATTCGACTGGTTGAGATCCAGGGAATCGACTTGAATACCTGCGGCGGAACCCATGTGAGTTCGACCGGAGAACTGGAATCGGTCAACCTGATCAAAACCGAAGCTATACGTGGGCAGACGCGGATTTACTATGTCGCCGGAGGGAGGGTTCGAGAGCGGCTGGCAATGCAGGAATCGATTCTGGCCGATTTACGGGGTCGGCTCGATTCCGGGAACACGGGTCTGGGAGACGCTGTGCAGCGATCCCTCGACCAGAATCGGGCTCTGAGCCGGGAGGTCAAAGCGCTCGAAGAGGAACTGGCCGAGGCTCAAGTCGACGCTTTGTTGAGCCTTTCCGAGACGGTTTTGACAAAGCACTACCAGGGACGGCCCCTTCCCTTTCTCCAGCGGATTGCTCGCCAGGTAGTCAGCCGTGATCCGAGGCGGATTCTCTTTCTGACTTCGAGCATTGTGGGTACGCAGGCAGGGGTGTTCCTGATCGCAGCCAGCGGCGATTCCGGCCCTTCCCTTCGGGAGGTGGGCCAGAGAGTGGCAGCCTCGTTAGAGGGACGAGGCGGTGGCCAGCCCCCGTTTTTTCAGGGTAAGGCGGAGCGGATCGACCGGCGAGAAGAGGCCCTGACCGAGGTCCGAAAAATGCACTCCACTAAGCACGTATGAACCTTCTGAGGCGGCGATTCTATTGAAAATAGAATCTTTAGATTCGGGCCCGACGGTCCTCTCGCGGCCTGGGAAGGGCCCCTCCCACACTTCCGAAACCACTTCAATGCCATCCATGGAGAGAACTCCAAGAAAGCCTGTGGCATACCCGTCCCACAATTCAAGTTTCAGCTTAGGAGTTGGAAAACTACCCGACAGCACTGAGGCGCGTTCGTTGTCGCCGGGGTGTTCGCTCGGGCGCTTCGGGCATATCTCCGTTGTCTTCGCGCAAAAACTGCCAGTAGTGGGGACGGAGCGTTCCGAGTAATTCCTTCCGAGTTTTGACCTTGAGCGGAGTACCGCCATAGATCTTGCCCATCTTGACCATCAACTTCCTGGGCAGGGCGCTGCAGAAGTTCATCATGGCCCAGGTGAAGTTTGGTCCATTTGTCTTGCGCAGACGAAAAGCCCAGAAACCCAATCCGCCGAGCCTATACGAAAGCGGCCCCCACCAGGACTGCAAACCGGGCCGCAAGTTCATCTTCCAGCACTGCATGATGAGCTGCCACTGCAGGGGAGACAGGTCTTTAGTGTGTTCAATGCCGTGGTCGTTTTCCATCCGCGTGCCTTCGAGTGGAGTAAAAACTGACGGCACGAGGAAGCCGAAGAGGTTGCGCTTCTCCATTTCGTAAACGAAATCGAGGGTAGCTTTGACATCTTCATCGGTTTCCCCTGGATTCCCAACCATCAGAGTCAGCATTGGGAACCAGTTGTTCTTGTTCAACACTTCCAGCCCGTTGATCATAATGCTGGGCCAATCGTCGATCTTGAAAGGGACGGCCTTGCTGGGCATGACCTTTTTGGCCATTCGCACCGAGCCGGTTTCGAATCCAATGAGAGGCACCAGGGCTTTGTGTTTGGGGTGGCTGCTCAATGCCGGCACGTGAATCGGACTGTAATCGAGGAGTTGATTTGACAGCTCCTCGATCAACTTGGGATCGACTACGGCCGGAGCCATTGTGGCGTGACTCAAAACATGCTGCTCCACCCCTTCAGTCTCGACAACACCCTTGTAGAGATCGAGCAATGCTTCCCGGTTGGGGAAAAAAAAGGGAGTTTCGGTGTGCACTTGTCCCCAGATGAACATGTCTTCGGTGGCCAGTGAAATCTGCTTGTTCCCGGCTGCGGCATTGGATCGCACGGCCGCCAGCATATCGTCCTTGGGCAAGTCGATCTGCGGATTCAAGTCAGGCATGCAAAACTGGCAGCGGCGGCCACAACCCGTCGTCATTTCGACTACACCGAAGGTGGTGGGTTTCTTAGGAAACACGATATTTTCGGCGCTTGGAGGATGGCCCACTTCGACGGTAATGGGCAAGTCTTCCCCATTAATTGCTTTGCGAAAGAGTTCGACAGTATCTGCTGATTCGGCCCGTCCATCGATGACGCAGTCGACATTGAAAGTTTCCCGGAAATTGGTGGTTTGGAGCAGCTGCCAGCCACCTGATCCTCCCACGATTACCTTAAAACTCGCACGATGCGGATTGTCTTTGATGGCATTGAACATCAACTCGGCGTAGTGAGAATTGACAGGTTGTTTCGAGGTTCCGAAGATCGAGGTGTAAACTCCGGCCGCGAAAGTCACCCCCAGCGGATTGTGGGTAGAAACGGCGACGAGGCGGGTTTCCGGACCGATGAACTTGTCGAGGTCTTCGGGATAACAGACTGCGATATTCTCTTCCCCGAACTCCTGGCCCATCACCTCTTCCACTACCCGAAGTCCGGCCGGAGCAACCAAGGCACTGCCGTCCGGGAAACGTTTCACGTTCTTCCACTCCGGGTATTTCTTATTCAGTACCCACTCAAACCAGATTGGCATTGATGCCATTGCCATCTGGATAAAGAAGCCGGCATGGTCAACCATCTCGGTCAGCGGAGCGGTCAGAACGATTTGCTTGCCTTTGCTCATTTCGACAATCCTTCTAGCACACCAACGGATGCATCTGCCTAGGTCATACAAAAACGAAATGTACTCATTATGCTTAATCTACGGGAATAGGGATTTTACTAGATTCGGCCCTCATCCTCCAGGTTTTTGACTGAAGACACCAGCGGATCGTTGTCGGTTCACCCCAGAATCAGGAGCCGGCCAGGAACTCCCCGGCGGCCCTCAACCCGCTTCCGGGAGAGCAGCGAAAGCCTTGCCCGACTAGACACTTCTCGAGAGCATGGAGGAAAAAGAGGATGGGTGCCGGGCTGCTATTCATGCCCATGGTCCCGATTCTCCAAACCTTGCCGGCAAGAGATCCCAGTCCTCCGCCGATCTCGATATTGAAATCCCGCAGCAGGGTCCCCCTGAGACGCCCGTCATCAATCCCCTCTGGGATCTGAACGGTGTTCAGTGACCACAGCCGGTAGCCGTCCTGCACCTGCATCCGGAGCCCCATCCCCTCGATGCCCGCCACCAGAGCCAGGTGGTGCTTCTCGTGGCGGGCCCAGCGCTGCTCGAGTCCTTCTTCGAGCACGATCGCCAGAGCTTCCCGGAGGGCATAGTTCATCGAGATGGGAGCCGTATGGTGGTAAGTGCGCGCCGATCCCCAATAAGAGGACACCAGGCTCAAATCGAGATACCAGCTCTGACATCTCTTGACGAATCGTTCTGCCGCCCGGGGAGAGATCGTGAGCGGTGACAATCCGGGCGGGCAGGTCAAGCATTTCTGTGTGCCGCTGTAACAAATGTCGATCCCGCGAGCATCGACTGAAACCGGATGTCCCCCCAGGGAGGTCACGGCATCGACCAACAACAGAGCGTCATGTTGACGGGCCAACTCGGTGATCGGTTTCAGCGGTTGCAGCACTCCGGTCGAAGTCTCGGCATGAACTACCGCTATCAGCCTTGGAGAAGCTTCATTGGCGGCCCGGGCCAGCTCTTCCGGTTGGAGTGGTTCACCGAAAGGAGCCTCGACCGTCGTGACCGCTCCACCCGCCCGCCGAGCACAATCAGCGATGCGGCCACCAAAAACGCCATGCACCCCCACTAACACCCGATCGCTGGGGGATACGAAGTTGACTATTGCTGTTTCCATGCCGGCACTTCCCGTTCCCGAAATCGGAATAGTCAGTGGATTGCGGGTCTCGAAGATCTCCCGGCTGAGTTCCTGAATCTCGTTCATGAGACTGATGAAAACTGGGTCGAGATGCCCTAACAAGGGCCGCGACAGGGCTTCCAGAACGCGAGTCGGGACATTCGAAGGACCCGGTCCGAGTAAGAGTCTCTCAGGGAGTTTCGGGAATTCTTTCATAAATACTTACCTCCGTGGCGAAACCCTTGGAGTGCGAAGTGCAGCTTCTCCTTGTGCAGAAGGCGTCGCTCCACGACACACTCAAAGCCGCCTTCGGCGCGAGAAACCCACCGTGTTTATTCTTTTTTTTCACTATCATCAACGTGATGTCGTCGTGCTGGGGTGCGTTCCCAGCAAAGTCTTCCACGGCCTCGAAGACCCGATCGATAACTTCGTGCGCAGGCAAATCACGCGACTCCTGCAAGATCGTGAGAAAGCGTTCTTCCTCGAATTCTTCCTCGGCTTCGTTCTGGGCCTCAACGACACCATCAGAGTACAACGCCAACAGGTCTCCCCCTTCCATTGAGACGTGGGTCTGTTCGAAGGGAATCATCGGCAGCAGCCCGACCGGGGGGCCGGTGGAAGCTAAGTGTCGGACAGTCCCATCCGATTTGAGTAACAGGCCGTCGTTGTGGCCTCCACAGACGTAGTCGATCCGATCATGGCTGGCCTGAATGGCACACAAAATGGCAGTGGCGTACTTGTTCGATGGAGTCGTCTCATAGAGTAACTTGCTGGTACGGGTGACCAAGTCAAGCAGCGGTGGAGACTCCGTCAAGAGTGCTCTCAGTGTAGCCTGGATAGTCCGGATCCTTCCTGGAGGCTTATGATCGGAACCGAAAAGGCGCGATCCAGACAAGCCTCGAAGCCGACTCGGTGGCGGTGGCGATCCAGGATCTGATGACGACTCGCGAGGAGTGGGAAGGGACACCGACCGAGCTGCTCTCCGAGTTAGAAACACACACCACTGAACGGCAGCTTAAGGCCAAGGACTGGCCGAAAGTTCCAAATAAACTCACGGGCCGACTGAAGCGCTGCGCTACGTTCTTGCGAGCCTCAGGCATCGATATACGGTTCGGAAAGAGTCACGGGCGACGAATCGTTGCCATGAGAAAAAGGTACGTATTCTATCGTCTTTACCGTCCCGACCGACCCCCAAACCGTCCCGGGGGCCGATAAAGACGATCAGGACGATCGAATACGCACCAATTCTAGCGACATCCGGCAGGCGGGATCAGGATCGGCTTTTGGCACAATTTCCAAGAAATAGCGTTGTACGCGGAAGCTCTCACCATTCTACTCAGACTCTCTCTGTGCAACATAAAGGCGACAAGGAAGGGGATCGAAAGCGAGTGAGCCGACAACAGAAAGACGGGCCGGGGCTACTGAAAAATCGGGGGGGTGCTTTGCGCGAGATGGGGGTGCCTACCCAGCAGCTGCCTGCCCCCAACCCGAAGCAGCCGCCGCCGATCGCAAACCAACCAAATGGCAGACGAATCGCTGCGATCTGGAGATTCCTAGACCGCCCTCCTCTCCTTAGATTGCGTACGGTTTACACGGTTTTTTTGCTGAAACTTTTTTTCGAGGTGAGAAACATGACTAAAGAGAAGCCACTAAGCCAAGAAGAGCTGGACGAAATCATGATCACCCTGAGTGATTTGTCAAATCACCGGGTCAAGGAACTCACTCGGCAACTCCAGTCCCAGCTCGCGACAGAGTTCCACGTGCCCCAGGGCGTTGCGTGTCCACTGATCGTCTTCGCACTACTGGGATCCGCTACGGCGGCGCTGGCGGAGTTGCAGGGGGAGCTGAACACGGCCCAAACTCTCGAAGACGTGGCCGGGGGGGCTTCGAAGGGACGCTCCGCCCCCTCCCACGGTGAACTGAGATGGCACTGAGGGATGCTACAGTGACGTTGTCGCTCGGCACTGGGTTCTCGGGACGAGACTGGAGCCAAGGCAGCTTATTTGCAGCGAGCTCGCTGGGTCATGGCTCGATCGACCGCGGCTGTGGTCCGGAAGCTCAAGGACGGCGGCGGCAACGTCGCGGATTTCAACGCAATCAAGTTGATCAAGTTCGGCACCAGCTGATTAGTTTGGTGTCGGAACTGGGGCGGTTTTCGGGGCCGTCCCATTTCCTCCGCAGCCCCTGGTGGGTTCTTCTCTCGGGCCTGGGAGAGGGCCTGCCAGGGGCTTGAAACCTCTCTACGTAGAGAGGTTTCTCTGAAAGGCACAGGAATGGACGAGCAAGCGATTCAAAGAATACTTGTGCAACACCGAAACAGAAAAACGCGGCTGCAGGATATGACGATCCGCGACTATGAGGAGATGCTCGTGATCGATCTCGGCTTCTCACGGACTGCCGCGAAGCGAATTGCTGCGCGAGACTTTCGAGGGGCGGCTAAGCCGAGCACGGGGACAGCCGAGGCTTACCAGGCGTTGGCGGAAATGCTCAGGGTGGAGTGATGCTGAGCAAACGGACCCGCAGCCGGGAATCCAGACCGACTGCAGGCCCCGACCACAGCAACCTTTGAGGAGGATGCAATGGCTGCACCGAGTGTATCCCCCTTTGAGCTTAGTTGCACAAAGTGGCGACAGGAAATCAGGCAACAGTTGCCCTTGATCCGCACGTTGACTTCTAGCTGGCCTGGCTGTAGCAATTCATTTAGGACGGGCCTAGCAGAGGTTAAGGCTGGCACAACCCTGCCAGGCCCTGACCACAGCAGCAACTTATTAAAGGAGGGACTGCAGTGGCTACTCTTAGTGTATCCCACCCCGACCTTTGCCTTTGAGAACAGCTTTTGAACTTTCGCGGCGCCGCGAAAATCTCTCAATTCACGAGCGGAGGTATGCCTGTAACCCGCTGGTAAAGCTCCCAGCCGAGTGTAACGCCCAGTCCAAGCAACCCTTCCAGCAGGTCCCGATCGGTCTGCTCAGCATCGACCATTGGATCACACTAGGCAAACCTCCGCCACTGTGGCGGAGGTTTGCACTCCCCTCACAAAGCCGGGAGGGCTTCCATAGCGTCTCGGTTAGTTCCTTGGCAACCAGCCTCTTGCGTTGCGTTTCGGTATCCGTAGCCCTTCTTCTTTAAGGTGTCCTATGAGCCTTTTTTCATATTCAGGAGCCCAGCCTTCCCAGCTCTCCTGGAATTCTGCGAGACAAACATAGATTTGATAGCGACGGATGTAATAGCCACCGTAACGGTTGGGACCCATCGGAAATTCTAGGCCGCAAAAGAAACATTGCCTAGTGATAGGTTGATGCACCGCGAGTTTCCTCTCGAATCGAGGCGGTTGCTTTGTCCTTTCCACCGTAGGGGCAGCATCAAAGGCACCGAGCCCACAGCCGGTTGCCTCCGGCTGCAGGCTCCGCCACAGCAACCTAATCCTAGCCCGGATTATGCAAGAGATCCGGATTCGAGTGGATTGGGGATCAGAAAAAATGCCGTAGCTCTCTGATATAAAAGGGTTTATTAAACAAATCCTTATCGGAGAACTACGGCAATGTCAAACCCAGTCTGTCAGACCACCCTGGCATTTCACTCGCACACACAAATCACGGCTCGTTTTGATGGTGGGAACCTGACTTCCGATGCCGGATGGCTGTTGTTTGGTTCCCTGGATCGGCAAGATCGACTCTGCGAGGACTTCAGTTCGTGTATTGCGGATAGCCGGGACCAACGCTACGTTCGTCATGAGCAGTTAAAGCTGATCCGACAACGAGTCTTTCAGATCGTTGCCGGGTACGAAGACTGCAATGACGCGGACACGCTGCGCTCGGATCCCATGCTCAAGACCGTCTGTGATCAGTTACCTGAGAGCGATCCTGACTTGGCCACCCAAGCAACTTTTTCCCGTTTGGAAAACTCTGTCAGCAAGAAGGATCTCATGCGTCTGAGCCGGGGGTTCCTACAGCGTTATGTCCGCTCGCTGAAGAAGAGACGCCCCGACCAGGTCATCTTGGACCTGGACAGTACTGACGACCACACTCACGGCCAGCAGGAATTCTCTTTTTACCACGGCTATTACCGAAACCACATTCTGCATCCTTTGCTGATCTTCGATGCCGTTACGGGGGACCTGGTCACTGTCGTATTGAGGCCTGGAAACAAGGGGGCTGCCTCTCACATCGTTCCTATTCTGAAACGAATCGTGAAAGCCATTCGACGAGAAGTTGGCAAGGAACTTCAAATTGAGATCCGGGCCGACAGCGGCTTTGCCACGCCTCGGCTCTACGAGTTCTGTGAATCTGAAGAGAACAAACTCCAATATGTCATTGGGTTAAGCCGGAACCCCCGCCTGCAACGGATGGTCGAGCCGATGCTCGAGTCGACTCGACTCAGGTTCGACGAGTTCGAGGAAAAACAGCGTCAGTTTGACGAGTTTCTTTATCGAGCCGGCAGCTGGGATCGATTCCGTCGCGTCATCGTCAAAGTGGAAGTCGACCATCGGGGGATCAATCGTCGCTTTGTGGTCACCAACCGAGACGATCTCTCTTCCCAGTCCCTTTATGATCACTACACCGATCGAGGACAGTCGGAGAACTTCATCCAGGCTTTTAAGAACCATCTGAGTATGGATCGGCTGAGCTGTCATCGATTCCTGGCCAACCAGTTTCGACTTCTCCTGCATGGGCTGGCTTACCAGATGTTCGTCCGACTCCGCGATTATCTGTATGGAACCCCCTGGCAGAAACTCGAAATCGAAACTTTGCGTCGCCGGGTCCTCAAAATTGGGGCGCGGGTTCGACAAACCACTCGACGCATCTGGGCCCATCTTTCCTCCGGCTTTCCGGAGCAGGCCCTTTTCCTCCTCGTCTTGAATCGCCTTAACTCCAGCTAGCCTCTCCTAGCTCCCGAATGATCGTTTAGGACACTCATTCAGGCCCAACTCCGTCTGAAATTCACTCCCCCACCTACTCCACACGGCTCGTCCACAGAGATCCCTCGAAAATCCGCCTGTCGCACCTTCGATCTCCCGATTTGGGCCACTTTCGACTCTCTTTTCAACTCCGGCCTACGGTTCTTGCATAATCCGGGCTAGGAGGATTGCATGGCTACCCTTAGGGTACCCCACCCAAACCCAAACCCAAACCCAAACCCAAAGACGGAGGTTCTACCCGTCCCGACCCAAAAGCCCGTATTCACGAGCCCACCTCGTCTGTTTGAGGCAGTCCAAATGAAAGTGATAGCCTCTTGGAGAAAAGGAGTGACTCAATGCAGGCTGTGGAAGACGCTCGCCTCCCCCTGACCGCTTTCTCGGACGAAGAGGCCCTGTTTCGCGAGAGCGTTGCCGACTTCGCCAAAGCCGAACTCGGCCCACACGTTGCGAAGATGGACGAGGCCGGCAAATTTGAACCGGAGATCCTGGAGGCTTTCTTCGGCTTGGGTTTGATGGGAATTGAGATCCCGGAACACTATGGAGGCGCGGGTTCTACCTTCTTCATGTCGATCCTGGCTGTCGAAGAGTTGAGCCGGGTGGACGGTTCTGCCGGTGTGATCGTCGATGTCCAGAATACGCTCGTGAATAACGCCCTATTGCGCTGGGGGACGGACGCTCAAAAGAAACGGTACTTTCCGCGCCTTGCCACCGACTGGGTGGGTGCATACGCCCTTTCTGAAGCGTCCAGCGGAAGCGACGCTTTTTCTCTCAAGACCCGTGCCAGCCATCGGGGAGATCGTTGGGTGCTGAACGGTCAGAAACTCTGGATCACAAACGGAGCAGAGGGAAATCTTTTTATAACCTTTGCCAATGTAGACCCCGCCAAAGGCTACAAAGGGATCACCGCGTTTCTGGTAGAGCGAGACACTCCCGGTTTCACGGTGGGGCACAAGGAAGACAAGCTCGGCATTCGAGCCTCCTCGACCTGCGAATTGGTTCTCGAAGATTGTGAAGTCCCGGAGGAGAATATTCTGGGTGAAGTGGGAAAGGGCTACAAGGTAGCGATCGAGACACTCAACGAAGGTCGAATCGGCATCGGGGCTCAAATGATCGGTATCGCGCGCGGAGCATTGGATTGTGCCCTCGCCTACGCGCAGGAACGCCAATCTTTCGGGAAACCGATCTCGACCTATCAGGGGATCCAATTCCCGCTGGCCGAAGCTGCCAGCGAACTCGAGGCCGCCAGGCTGCTTGTCTACAATGCTGCCCGGCTGCGCGAGACAGGGCGTGATTACTTGAAGGAAGCTGCCATGGCAAAATACTTCAGTTCTCACATGGCCGAGAAAGTAACCTCATTAGCTGTCGAGGTCTACGGCGGTTACGGATATACCAAGGACTATCCGGTGGAGAAGTTCTATCGAGATGCCAAGATCGGAAAGATCTACGAAGGCACCTCGAACATGCAACTGGCAACCATCGCAAAGCAGCTGTTTCGTTGAAGATCTCGTTACCGGATGCTCCCCGATTAATCCACGGCCTGCTCTCCTGGTACCGAACCCACCGACGAGATCTCCCATGGCGCAGAGAACGAGACCCCTACCACATCTGGCTCTCCGAGATCATGCTCCAGCAGACGCGAGTTGAAACCGCGCTTCCCTACTTCGAACGTTTCGTCGCTTCGTATCCTCGACTGGAAGATCTAGCCCGGTCCGAGGAAGCGGAAATCTTGTCCCTGTGGTCCAGCCTAGGTTACTACAACCGCGCTCGCAACCTGAGGAAGGCGGCTCAGATCGTGTGCGAGGAATTCGACGGCCGTTTTCCAAGGAACTACGAACAAGCTCTCAAACTGCCGGGAGTCGGTCCCTATACAGCGGGAGCGATTCTGTCAATTGCATATGGACTTCGATTACCGATTCTAGATGGGAACATTCGCCGGCTGATGGCCCGAATTCTGGCATTAGAGGAGACAACGGACCGACTCGATCGTTTGCTCTGGCCCTTTCTGTCGTCCCTCATCGAGGAGCCTGCAGCAGAAGGCAACATCGCGGATTTCAATCAGTCACTAATGGAGCTGGGAGCCCTGATCTGTCGGCCCCGCAATCCGCGTTGTCAGGAGTGTCCGGTGCGGCCGCATTGCCGGGCGTTCTGCGAGGTATGCAGGAGGAGCTCCCCCGCAAGAAGGCAGCACGCCCCACCGAAGAGTTCTCTTACACCGTGGCAGTGATCGAGCGTAGTGGAAAGTGGCTCTTCCGCAAGGGGCATGGGGATCCTTTCTTGTCCGACTTCTGGGAACTGCCGCGAATCCCGGGAATCCCGAACGAATCGAGTGAAGGGGAGTTCTTTCTTCACCATCACTTAAATGTTCGTCTACTCGGAGGCTTTGTTCCGATTCGCCACCAGATCACATATCGGAAACTGCAGTTTTATCCCCTGAGAAGTCAATTATCTGGCCACCCATCTGGACCGAAATGGCGATGGGCCAGGCTGGGAGAGACCGATCTCCCAGTTGCTTCCTATACAAGAAAGATCCTGAAACGGGTCGAGCAACAACACGGGCAGAAGACTTTTCGCTATAATTCGGCGGATGACTCAGGCTAGATCAAAATCTCAAATCGTCCTATTGCTATTGATCTTCGGATTCTTCGTCGCTTCCCAGTCGCTGGCTCAGCGTGGGGGAAGACGTGGCCCTCCTCGGCGAATGGTCAGCCACGAGACCATCACCCTCGACAGCGGCGCAAGAATCGAATTCAAGAAGTTTCAATCGCAGGCTCTGGGGCGTGAAATGCGCTACAGCATCTACTTGCCGGCATCCTACGACTCGTCCAGCCAGGCCTATCCGGTCGTCTATTTTCTTCATGGAATGAACAATGACGAAACCAGTTGGTGTGTCGAGCGCTATGGAAACCAGCACCTGGGAGTCGACCGCTTGATCCGTTCCGGAAAGGTGCCGGAATTCATCATGGTCCATCCCGATGGGGAGCGCAGTTTCTATACCGATGCAGCGGACGGCTCAGCTGACTACGAGAAGTACATTACGCAGGATTTGCTGCAAAATGTCGAAGGGTCTTTCCGGATCAAGCAGGAGCGGCGCTACCGAGCCATTGGGGGAACCTCGATGGGGGGCTACGGTTCACTCAAGATCGCGATGCGCCATCCCGACCTATTCGGCACCACGTTCGGGGGATCCCCTATTGTCTTGCTGGGTGAAGAACCCCCATCCGAGCTTTTCGAGCCGGGTTCCAGGGCAGGCCAGTTCTTCGGAGGCCTCCTGGGGAGAGTCTATGGTAACCCTGTCGATGCCGAGCACTGGAAAGCGAACAGCCTGGAAGTCCTGGCCCGCACTGCCGATCTAGACGGGTTGCGTGTGATGATGATCTACGGAACCGCAGACCGTTACGGAGCGCTGATCCCTCTGGAAAAGGGGGTGCGCACTCTGGATCAAATCCTGAAGCAACGCGAGGTTTCGAGCCAGCTCGAGATCTTCGAGGGCGAACCTCATGGCTGGGAGTTGATTGGTAGGCACCTGGAAGAGGCCGTCATGTTCATGACCGAGTCGTTTCGCTAACTTAGTCCTGCAGACCATAATTACGGTGACGTATGTTGGGAGCGCGACGCGAGTCAGATCTAGGCGCGAGGCACAGATCGATGCGGGCCATCCTCGAGGCCGAGCAACAACGAGCTGGCCGCGTCCCGCCCCAACCCTCTGGGCGAATAGGGGTTGCGGCCGATCTCTTTGTCAGGAGTCGTCGCAGATACCCGGCATCGACTTCCTCCTTCTTCCTTGACCTCGACCCGCAAGACCCATTCGCATACGTCATCGTAATTATGGTCTACAGGACTTAGGAAACCCGAAATCCGAAGTACGAAATCCTAGCTGAAATCCAAAAGCCTCGAATCCTAAGCCTCTAGCCCGCGCCCGCCGCGGTATCTAGATCACAGGCAGGATCAAGCTGTCTCACAACCTCCTCGGCAAGCTTCAAGAGTTTTGGGACAGGAGGATGAAATACTACTTTCACTCCGTCTCGAGGACTTCCTGGTAGAAAGCCTCATATTGGGGAATGATTTTCTGTGTATCGAAACATTCGACCGCACGCTTACGCGCATTCTGGCTGAGGGTCTGGAAACAGTCACCATCGCGAAACAAGTCCAAGATCCTAGTTGCCATCGCGGAGACCTCGCCAATCGGAAAAAGGTATCCAGTCTCGCCATCGACCACGACTTCGGGAAGCCCTCCGGTCGCCGAGCCAATTACCGGTACGCCGCAGGAATGCGCCTCCAAGGCCACCAGTCCGAAACTCTCTTGTTCGCTGGGCAAAATAAAGAGGTCGGCGCAGGGCAAGAGGCGCTCCAGATAGTTCTGTTCTCCCAGGAAAGAGACATCTTCCGAGATCCCTAGTTCCTTGACCAGTTGCTGCACGAAGAGGCGCTCGGGACCTTCACCGACCAGAAGTAGCTTGGAGGGAATCTCACGCCGAACTTTGTCGAAAATGCGCACTACATCGGCGACCCGCTTCAGTGGCCGGAAGTTCGAGGCATGCATCAAGATCTTCTCTCCGTTGGGAGCGAAATGCGCCTTTGTACACTTCTCGTTATCGGGGTGATACCTGTCAATGTCGATGAAGTTGTATATCACCCGGATGGCTCTTTTAATCTGAAACTGATCGATAGTTCGTCGCCTCAGGTCGGAGGACACAGCCGTCACTCCATCCGACTCTTCAATGGAAAATTGAATGGCTCGAAAGAACGAGCTGTCCAGGCCCATCAAGGTAATGTCGGTACCATGCAGAGTGGTCACAGTCTTGACATTCTGTTCCGACAACATGTGCTTGGCTAGAAAAGCGCTGGCAGCATGTGGGATGGCGTAGTGAGCGTGAATCAGGTCCAGCCCGTATTCGTGGGCCACATCGACCAACTTGGTTGCCAGCGCGAGAGCATAGGGTGGGTACTTGAAGAGTGGATAACTCGCCACCTCCACCTCATGGATATAGACGTTCTGGTGAAAGTCGCTGAGCCGGAAAGGGGTAGCGTAACTGACGAAATGGATCTCGTGTCCGCGCTTGGCCAGCCCCAGTCCGAGTTCTGAGGCCACGACTCCACTCCCTCCCTGACTGGGATAGCAGATGATTCCAATATTCACGAGGACTCGTCCTAAAGATAGCTGTTCAGATATTCAGGGCCGAAAAACGCGACCGGATCATCCAGCCGCATCGGCTCCCGGACCAGGAAGGGCTCCCCATACTCACAACCCACATAAGAGCCGTACTGGCGGGCGCGAGTGATAATAGCCTCCAAGAAATGAGGACGACTTATGTTGGTCTGTGGTTCCCCGGAAAATGATTTCTGTGGGTTGTGGAACTGCGAGGCGTAGCACCGGACAGCCTCTAGCTTACGTTCATGCTGACTAGAAATGTCCACCACGAAAGAGGGTTTGAATTCGTCCCGGCAAGGGTAAAAAAGCACCCGATGGGGCCGGAAGGCCGGCTGTCCCGTCTCGATTTTGCGGAGCCCGGCAAGGAAGGCTGCTTCACTCACCAATTTCGAGGAATTGGCATGGTCGGGATGGCGATCGATCCAGTAGGGAGCAAAGACGATTCGCGGGCAGCACTTGCGAATTTCACGGACCACTTCGAGCTTGTTCTCGAAACTGTCGGTGACTCCGCCGTCGGGGATCCCCAGCATCCGCCAGTAGTCCAATTCCATCACTTCCGCCGCCTTGTGGAATTCGGACGCTCGTGTCTCGGCGGTCCCCCGAGTGCCCAATTCCCCGCAGGTAACGGTCACGACAGCGGTCGAGTAGCCGGATTCCTTGAGCCGAATAAGAGTGCCGGCGCAGGTCAATTCCACGTCATCCGGATGGGGCCCGAAGGCCAGGGCATCGACTTGCATCAACCTCATTATCGCACGCGCCCGGACCGGAGCCCGCTGGCGAAGCCTTGGAGTGCGGAGAGCAGCTCCGCCTTGTGCACAAGGCGCCGAGTGCCGGATCCGGCCTGGACAGCCGGGTTCGTCAGCAGAGCTAACTCCTACAAAGCGTGGATCGGCTCTGAGGAGGCGAAGCAAACAAGATAGGCATCAAGTCAGACGCCAAATCAAGTTCCATCTTCGGGAGCCAGTTGGATAATCTCCTCCTCAGCCAGCCGCCTAATCTCTTTTTCCGTCAAACCAACCTCAATGAGTACCTCGCGAGTGTCTTGCCCGAGAACCGGCGGAGCTACCGGATGGGCGACGGACGATTCGGAGAATTCTATGGGAAATCGGAGCAGGCAGACTTGACCGACATCAGGATGATCGACTTGGACGGCCATACCCAACTCCTGCACCTGAGGATGCTCCAGGGCTTCTCCCACCTTCTGGATAGGACTGCATGGGATCCCGGCTTCACTCAATTTGGCACACCAGACTTGGACGGCATCCCGGGCAAGCCGCTGGGAGATCTCCTCGGCCAGCTCCAGCCGCCGGGTAAAACGTTCGCCTTTGTCTCGGAAACGGGCATCTTCGGCCAACTCGGGAGCCCCGATCACTTCGCATAGCCGACGCCACCCTTTTTCGTGGGCAGCTCCGATCACGAGGTATCCGTCGTGGGCCCGAAAAACCCCGTACGGCGCGATGATAGGGTGATGGTTTCCGGCCGGAGGAGGTTCCCCGGCATTGTTCAAATAACGGACCCCTTGGAAATTCAGCATCGCCACCATGCTTTCCAGAAGCGAAGTGTCGATCCGCTGGCCGCGGCCGCTCGATTGCCGTGCGTGGAGCGCAGTAACAATTCCGAAGGCAGCGAACAAACCGGCCAGCAGATCACTGATGGGTACGCCCGACCGGACCGGTTCACCGCCCGGGAATCCGGTAATACTCATCAAGCCCGAAAAAGCTTGAATCACCTGATCGACAGCTGGACGTGAAGCCCAGGGACCACGCCGGCCAAAACCAGTGATTGAGCAATAGATCAAGCCCGGTTGCAGGTCCCGGAGGGTGTCGTAACCGATGTTGAATGCTTCCATCACTCCAGGGCGGAAGTTTTCCAGGACGACGTCAGCCTTGCTGGCCAAGCGACGGAACACCGCCTGGCCGGCCGGCCTCTTCAAGTCAAGCGCCAGGGATTTCTTGCTGCGGTTGGCTGCCAGGAAGAAGACGCTTTCCTGTCCCACGAATGGGGGCCCGGCGGTTCTCCCTGACTCGCCTGCCCCCGGGTTCTCGATCTTGATCACGTCGGCCCCCAGGTCGGCCAACCACATGCCGCAGTGGGCCCGGCCAGGTGGCGACCCAGGTCAAGCACCCGAACGCCTGCCAATGGGGCCTGTCCCGGCAGGCCCGATGGGGTCATCGAGGAAGACATTAACGTCCCTTCCACTTGGGCGGTCGCTTCTCGAGAAAAGCCTTCACGCCCTCCTGAAAATCTTCACTCTCGTAACAGCGCAAGAACAGGTCAGGCTCGAGGCGAAGGCGATTCTGCCGTAGCTGGCGCAACACTGCCTGCTTGCTGACTTGAATGGTCAAGGGGGCATTGGCGGCGATTTCGGCGGCCACCTCGGCCACCCGGGATTCCAGGTCCTCTTCGGGAAGGACCTGGTTGACGAGTCCTAGCGAGACCGCTTTATGAGCATCGATCAGGCGCCCGGTAAAGAGGAGTTCTCGGGTGGGCAAGGGGCCGATCCGCTCCACCAGTCTGGCATAGCCGGAACCGGAGAGACAGTTGCCCAGCGTACGGGCAATCGGGACTCCAAAACGAGCACTGGGAGAGCAGTAGCAAAGATCGCAAGCCAGAGCCAGTTGGGCGCCACCCCCCACTGCAACTCCTTTTACCATAGCTATTGTCGCAACCGGCACTTCTTCCAGTTTGCTGAACACCCTTTCCAGTCTCTCTTCATATTGGAGGGCATCTTCGGCCGTACGAAAACCCTGAAATTGGCTGATCTCAGTCCCCGCCACAAAGGCCTCGTCCCCCGCTCCTCGAAAGACGGCGACTCGCAGTTCCTGGTCCTCGCTAAACTCCTGGCAAATCTCCTCCAGCCGATCGTACATGTGAAACGTCATGGCGTTCCGTCGGTGAGGGCGATTGTAGGTGACCCAGGCTACGGAACCCCGCTTTTCGAAGAGCAATTCGTGTGAGGAATTCATGTTGGTATGGCGAGGGATAACAGATTGCAGTGCAATTCACAACAGCTGGCGAATCGGTTAAGATGATGGTTTCTCGCTGGATCGAGAAACTCACCCTTGCAGGGGTGTAGCTCAGTTGGCTAGAGCATCGGTCTCCAAAACCGAGGGCCGCAGGTTCGAATCCTGCCACCCCTGCCAATCTTTGCGACAGCTTCCACTAATTGAGAGCCGACCAGCTCACGAGACGCAACGCCCCCACGCCCGTCAGTAGGGCAGTTCGCCACCTGAAGGTAACTCCTACAATGCATGATCCGCTTCGGAGCGGCAAAGCAACCAATAGGCAGCGACGCTGAACTGGAAAGACGCTGTCCCAGGTTGTACCAAACTTGGCCTGACTCTAAAAAGGTAGCCCTTGTAAGGTGCCTAGTCCCAAAGCAAGTACATCAGTGTTGATTCCAAGGGCCTGAAAAGGCCCGAAATGCCAGTCCTGACGGGTATTCTAGGGTTGCAAAAAAACTCTGGAAAACACCGAAAAGAAAGGCATTTCAGGTGAACCCAAAAGATATCGAAATCCTGCGCAAACGGCAATCGGAAAGTGAAGATCGATTAGATCGGAGTTGGATGCCGGAGAAGGGCCAAAGGGTGCTGCGCGGGGGCAACATCCATTATGAGATTTCGGATCGAGTCAGAGCCGTGGACTGCGGGGGGCTGGGTGTGATCCAGCTGCTGGTCAAGCAGCTGGAACTGGCCGAAACCATCGACCAACGGGTGAAGGTGCTGGAGCGGCATCTGCCGTACCGGGAATCGGATCATGTGCTCAATCTGATTTACAACGTCATGACGGGCGGTAGCTGCCTGCAGGACGTGGAGGCTCGACGCCGGGACCCGGTGTATCTGGACGCGCTGGGGGGCCGCAAGGTGCCGGCGCCGTCCACGGAGGGGGACTTCCTGCGGCGCTTCGACAGGAATTCGATCGGGGATCTGATGGAAGCGGTCAATGAGGCGCGACGGAAAGTGTGGTCGAACCAAGACAAGGAGTTTCACCGTCAGGCCACGATTGATGTGGACGGGACGATCGCCCCGACGGATGGACAGTGTAAGAGCGGAATCGGAATGAGCTACACCGGCCACTGGAGCTATCATCCGCTGGTAGTGTCTGTGGCTGAGACCAACGAGGTGCTCTATTTGGTGAATCGGTCGGGCAACCGGCCCTCCCATGAAGGCGCGGCCGAGGTGCTGGATCGGGCCATCGAGTTGGTGCGCGGTGGTGGTTTCCAGAAGGTGTTGCTGCGGGGCGACACGGATTTTACGCAGACGCGTCATCTGGACCGCTGGGATCAGGAGGGCGTAGAGTTTCTCTTTGGGGCGGATTCCAGCCAGGGGTTGGTTGGTCGGGCCGAAGGACTGGAGCCCAGCGCCTGGAGTCGGCTGGATCGGGCAAAGAAGAAGAAACTGCGAAGACGGCGGCGCAAGAATATCCGCCAGGCCCTGGTCAAAAAGAATGGCTATCGCAATCTGCAACTGGAGCGGGAAGATGTGGCCGAGCTGGCCTATCGACCGGCGGCCTGCAAGCAGAACTATCGGCTGGTGGTGGTGCGAAAGCAAATTACGGTCACCCAAGGACAGGGACGGCTCTTTGACGAGACCCGCTATCTGTTCTATCTGACCAACCTGCGAAAGGAGTCGGCCAGGGAAGTGGTTTTCTCAGCCAATCGTCGCTGCCATCAGGAGAATGTGGTGGAGCAGCTCAAGAACGGGGTTCAGGCGATGCGGATGCCCTCGGACAGCCTCGAGTCCAACTGGGCGTACCTGGTGATTGCTGCCCAGGCCTGGAACTTGAAAGCCTGGCTGGGCCTGGTGCAATCCGACAAGACGATGGGGCAGCGGATTCTGAAGATGGAGTATCGCCGGTTCCTGCGCCAGCTGGTTCAGATTCCTTGCCAGATCCTGCAGCGGGGGCGACGTCTTCTTTACCGGCTGCTGAACGTCAACGACTGGACCGAAACGCTGCTGAGCGGAGTGCCGTCGCCCAAGCGGGTCCGCTACGGCTAACCCGCCACAGGACAAAGCAAAGAAAATCCACGGAGGTTCAAGGGCTGAGGTCGAAGTCTGTTCGAAAACGGCCGAAAATTCCGATTCTTGCCTCTCGATCCCACTCCGAAGGCCCTCCAGCAGGAGATCACCGTCGGATGCGCCCGACTCGCGCAGCCTTCAGTCCGAAAGTCGACCACAGAGGGCTAAATGACCCTCAAAAAGAGTCAATCGAGCGGCCCAGAAGCTGATACGCTTATTTTGGGACTAGGTAGGCACCTCTCCCTTGCAACTTCTTTACAGTCAGGTCAAGTTTGATGGGACCAGGGACAGTGTTGCTATTTCAGTTCAGTGTCGGTGCCTAGTTGGGCCGGATGGGCTCGACCGTCGGTCCTGAGAATGGCGGCAGGATCATCAGAGCTCTGTTGTAAGGGTGAATGCAGTCGCTTGACGATGAGTGGATTCGCGCCCCGCTTTTCAGAGCCCCGAGCCTGCGACTGCTCTTACTCGAGGGTCTTCGATGACCCTTGCGTAACGATGAGCGGTCCTTCGGGCCGGACCACGATGGTGTGCTCGTACTGGGCGGCCAGACTCCCGTCTCGAGTCCGCAGCGCCCAGCCGTCTTCTGCTTCGTCTACCCAGTCGCTATTTAGCGACATGAAGGTCTCGAGGGCAATCACCATCCCCTCTTTGAACTGTCTTCGATCCCGACGATCATAATAATTGGCTATCTGCCGAGGCTCTTCGTGAAGCCAGCGCCCCACGCCGTGTGAACAAAGGTTACGAATCGCTTGGAAGCCGGCTTCCCGCGCTTCCTCTTCGACAATCAGACCCGTTCGATTGAAGTATTCGCCGGGACGAATGGTATCAAGACAACGATCGAGCGCCCGCTGAGTGCGGCGGCAGAGTCGCTCAGCCTGTTCCGATATTGGTGGAACCGGCAGCGACGCACCGGTATCCGCAAAGTACCCATCCAGTTCAGCTGAAACATCGAGATTCACAAGATCACCCACTTGAATCACTCGATCCCCCGGGATTCCGTGTGCAGCTTCCTCATTGATACTGCTACAGGTCGCCCGCGGGAATTTGACACAAAGCTGTGGAGCTGACCGGGCACCGTGGTCCTTGAGGACCTCTTCGCCGACTCGATCCAATGCATCGGTCGTAATACCCGGACGTACCCGGCACGCCATCTCCTGAAGAGCAGCGGCCACGATTCTGCCAATCTTCAAAAGGGCTTCCAGTTCTTCCGGTCTCGTTATTGACATGCTAACTCCATTTGCTAGTGCTGCGCTCAGGACTAGACGAGCGATTCCGAAATAACGTGCCAATTGCGAACGGGTCTTGCGAGTCGAGGTCAAGGAGAGAGGAGGAAGTCGATACCCGGCATCTTCGACGACTCTCGACACAGAGATCGGCCGCACCATTTTGTTGGGCTGGCAAGAGCTTGCAGGCTGTACAACAAGCCCCGTTCGCCCGTAGGGTTGGGGCGGGACGTAATAGCCCCAACGTCGCTTACCAGCGGGAACAAAGATTTCGAGGCGATAGTCAAAGTCGAAGAGCCGTGCCAGCCGTTGTCGCTACCAAATTAAGGGATCGAAAGGAGACACCAAACTCTGGGCTGAGATAGAACGAGGAGTGCACGCCTCGGGATCGATGAAGACCTCCTCCGACCATCCTTCGACTTGCCCACGCTTGAGCTTCCCCATTTCGACCAGTGCTTCCAGCCGGGGGCGGGTATCGCGAGGTGACATTCTATAATAGTCGGCGAGGTCCTGCAGAGTGCCGAATCCCAACCCTCGCGCGGCGCGCAGCAGGAGCCGCTGATGAGCTTCCTCGACCGGGACGACTTGCTCCAGGTATTGCCCCGGGATGACCCGTTCCACCACGTCATAGCTCCGAGCGAAGTTCTTGTGACGTGACCGCAAGAATTCCCCCGCCGAAAAATGCCTCCAGGACGCAGCGTGCAATCGGGCGCGACCAGGCTCCGCCAATCGATCTCTTGCGGAACTCGGGTGGAACGTCCACCTGATCGGCCCCCAACGGACCTTCGTCCTGCACCTGCTGCAAGACAGAATTCACAAAGTCACTATTCTCCGCCATGCACTCTTCAAAACCCCAGGGGCGAAGACGGTGTTTCTCCATTCGGCCGCGGAGCAGGGGCCAGATCTCCATGGGAATGATTGAGGCTTCGTGGGCCCATTGCTCGGTAAACTGTTTGCCTCGATAAACAGTCCTTTCCAGGAGAGACCGCGGGTATGAACCCAGTCTCGAAAAAGAACCTGGTAGTGTGCCGGGATCAGGACATTCACGTAGTCGAGCTGGAGTAGCCCCAGCTTCCGGATGATCCGCCGAACATGACGCACGTCGATGCGAGCCTGGGCGCGAGGCCTGTCAAACCCCTGTGCCCCCAAAGCCATGCGCCGGGCCTGGTCGATCGAGAGACGTCTACCGGCCACTCTGCATCTCGAGGTAGCGAACCAGCAACGTGGACATGACCTCCATTCCCACCGGAACCGAGGAGTTATCAGCCTGAAAAGTGGGGGTGTGGTGCCCGCCTGAGGTAGTCCCCGGCTTCACCATGCCGAGCCGATAAAAGAAACCGGGAACTTCGTTGGCAAAATAGGCAAAATCTTCCCCTCCCATCGTGGGGTCCAATCTCACGAGGCTGTCTTCGCCCACAACCTTACGAATCGTCGGCAACATCTGCTCCGTCAGCTGCAGGTCGTTGATCGTAGCCCGGCGTCCCTCGATCATAATCCAGCTCGAAGCTCCCACCGTAGGCTTGGGTGATTCCCCTCAGGATCTCCCCCATTCGCTTCTCAACCAGATCACGCACCTCAGGATCATAGGTTCGTACCGTGCCTTCGAGATGCACTTCGGCCGGAATGATATTAAACCGCTCTCCTGCGCGGAAGATCCCGACGGTTACCACAGAGGGTTGCAACGGATGCGTATTGCGAGAGCGGATGGTCTGGAAGGCGGTCACCACCTGGGAAGCCATGACGATGGGATCGATCGACTCCTGGGGCTGGGCCCCGTGCGCCTGACGGCCCCGCAGACCGATGATGAAGTGATCCACAGCCGCTAAGGCAGGTCCTGGAGTGTAGCCAATCTTCCCTACTTCGAGTGAAGCTAGTGTATGCAAGCCAAAGATCGCGCTGGGGCGCGGGTTCTCCAGGGCTCTCTCACGAACCATGAGGTCCGCGCCTCCCTCTTCACCCGGCGGAGGACCTTCTTCAGCAGGCTGAAAGATGAACTTGATGGTTCCTGGGATCTCGGCGCGCAACTCAGCCAACACCGAGGTTACTCCAAGCTGCACCGCGGTGTGAATGTCGTGGCCGCAAGCGTGCATGACGCCGACTTGCTTGTCCAAGTAGCTAGTCCGAACCTCCGATTTGAAGGGGAGCGTCGTATCTTCAGTAACCGGCAACGCATCCATGTCGGCTCGGACTGCAACGACCGGACCCGGGATCCCTCCCCTAAGAATCCCAATGACTCCCGTATGGGCTACTCCTGTCGTCACCTCTATTCCCAGCCCGCGCAGGTGATTGGCCACCATTTCGGCGGTTTTGACTTCTCGGTTGCCCAGCTCGGGATATTGATGAATCCTTTCCCGCATTCGAATGGTTTCAGGTGCATGCTTCCGCACCGCTTCAGAGATTTTGGAAGATTGCACTTGAGCAATCGAGACAGTGCTGGCCACGACCAGGAGTGGAAGGAGAATTGCCGTTCTTTTCATACGACCCATTATAGCCGCCGACACGGCAACATCGAATTCGCAACATTGGCGGCGCGAATTTGCTACCCGGATAATTCACGGCTTGTCTTGTCTGAGGCGGAGCAGTACAAGCGTCAGTTGGCCTGAGCGCTTTGTAGGAGCCAGCTCCGCCTGGCGAACCGGCCTTCAAGGCCGGGCCCAACATCGGCTCGGATCGCTGCACAGATTATGGGTTTCCGCTCCGGGAGACCGGAAGTTCGCCAGACAGAGCTGGCTCCTACGATGCATGGCCTGGCCCCCACGCAGCAAAGCAGATCGGATGCGAGGCGAGTCCCGAGCAGTCGTTGCAAACTGAAACTTGATCGTGTGAATCGCTCCCTCGCTGACGCTTCGGGCTCC